>CAVTLA010000002.1:0-887839 GCA_963735465.1 uncultured Alphaproteobacteria bacterium | reverse complement strand
CGCTAGCTGCAGGACGCTTGACCGTCGTTTCGGCTGGAAAAGTGGATCCTCCATGATCCGCTTGAATGGGAGCAGCCCGCGTAACTCTTCATTCGTCACTTCAAGATGGCGGTTCTGATTTTCATTCTGGGTTTCTCGAATCAGCTTTCGCGCTTGGTCATTGTCTTCAACAACCATCATGCAAATTTCGTCTTTGGATTGTTGGCGCAGCCAATGATCGGCATGCAGCGCACATATCATGTAGGCGGTGACGTGCGCGTGGACGTTGACCCTGCCGGGAGTCATGGGAACGGGAGGCGGAATATGCGGAAACCGCGCTCTTTCGATCCAGCCCAGGGAAATTCGCAGGTTAAATTTTCGGGGGATCGACGCTAGCTCATCGGCAATCGCAAGCCGCCGCTCAAGCGGCCATTCTGGCTTTGGGTCGTCCTTAGCCGCACGCTTGAAAACCTTCCCGCCGCCATTGAATAGCTCAGTGGCGTGAAAAATAAAGTCAGCTTTGTACTCATCGGGAATATGGCGATTGACGATCTTATCCAGGTGCCGGCTCACGCCTCGAAGCTGCCTATCGCCGTCAACAATGACGCCAGCGACTACCAAATACGGTTCCTGCTCAGGACTGGAAATCCCAGCCTCATCGACATAGACCAGGCGCACCAGCCGATCCCCCTCGAGGGGACCGCCGCCTAAAGCGCGCGGCCCCAGAGCAGCACAGTCAACAACCATGCGTTGACCGACGCATCACTGGATACCCCTGGTGTCGGGGTACGTCAAGTGAAACATCGCCAACGCGTTTGGTCAAGGGAAAATCGGCTCCGCCCTTATGGCGGAGGAGCAGTGGCCGACATCTTCTAGTATCCGTATGCTTGGTGCGGCTGTGCTAGAGAACAGGGCGCAAATTATGCTGTCAGGGGAAACCGCAGTTCATGCTTACCGGCGAAATCCGCAGTCAGATCGACCGCATCTGGAATGCCTTCTGGTCCGGGCGGCATCTCCAACCCGCTCGAAGTCATCGAGCAGATCACCTACCTGCTCTTCCTCAGGCGGCTCGACGACCTGCAGACGCTGGAGGAGAACAAGGCCGACGCGCCTCAAGAAGCCGATGGAGCGCCGCGTCTTCCCCGAGGGCAAGGACGCGAAGGGGCCGCCCTTACGAGGACTTCCGCTGGTCGCGCTTCAAGAACCTCGCGCCGGCCGAGATGTTCACGGTCGTCGGACGAGCACGTCTTTCCGTTCCTCCGCACGCTCGGCGGCGACGACTCCACCTACGCGCATCACATGAAGGACGCGCGCTTCACCATCCCGACGCCGGCGCTGCTCGCCAAGGTGGTGGACATGCTCGACCAGGTGCCGATGGAGGACCGCGACACCAAGGGCGACCTCTACGAATACATGCTCGGCAAGATCGCCACCGCCGGGCAGAACGGCCAGTTCCGCACGCCGCGCCACATCATCCGGCTGATGGTCGAGATGACGGCGCCGACGCCGACGGACGTCATCTGCGATCCCGCCTGCGGCACCTGCGGCTTCCTCGTCGCGGTCGGGCGAATATCTGCGCGAGCGGCATCCGGAAATCCTGCGCGACGACGAAGCTGCGGGAGCATTTCCACCACCGACCTGTTCCACGGCTTCGACTTCGACAACACCATGCTCCGCATCGGCAGCATGAACATGCTGCTGCACGGCGTCGAAAATCCCGGACATCCGCTACCGCGATTCGCTCTCGCAGGACCACGCCGGCGAGGAGGAGAAATACACGCTCGTGCTCGCCAATCCGCCCTTCGCCGGCTCGCTCGACTACGAGAACTGCGCCAAGGACCTCCTGCAGATCGTCAAGACCAAGAAGACCGAGCTGCTCTTCCTCGCGCTCTTCCTGCGCCTGCTCAAGCCCGGCGGCCGCGCCGCCGTCATCGTGCCGGACGGCGTGCTCTTCGGCTCCAGCAACGCGCACAAGGCAACTGCGCCGCATGCTGGTCGAGGATCAGAAGCTCGACGCCGTGATCTCGCTGCCCGGCGGCGTGTTCAAGCCCTACGCAGGCGTCTCCACCGCCATTCTGCTCTTCACCAAGACCAACTCCGGCGGCACCGACCAAGTCTGGTTCTACGACGTGGAAGCCGACGGCTGGAGCCTCGACGACAAGCGCGCACCGCTGCTTGCCCGACGACAAGCTCGGCCCCGTACCGCGCGCGGCGCTCACCGCGGACGAGCACAGCAAGAACAACCTGCCCGACGTGCTGCGCGCGCTGGGAACGGAGCAGCGATGCCGAGCGCGAACGCCCGCGCACCGCGCAGAGCTTCTGCGTGCCGAAGGCCGACATCGCTGCCGCAGGGCTACGACCTCTCAGCTTAACCGCTACAAGGAGGTGGTGCACGAAGAGGTCGAGCACCGTGCGCCGAAGGAGATTCTCGCCGAACTCGCGAAACTGGAGGGAGAGATTCAGCAGGGGATGAAAGATCTAGAAGGTATGCTGAGATGACTACTTCGGTAGCGGTGCGGTTGGGCGAAGTGGCCGTATTCGTTCGTGGTATCACCTTCAAGCCGGAAGACGTTGTGCCTGTCGGCACCCCGGGATCTGTAGCCTGCATGCGAACGAAGAACGTGCAGAAGGAACTTGACCTCTCCGATGTGTGGGGTGTCTCAAGTGCTTTGGTCACGCGCCACGATCAGTATCTGATTCCTGGCGACGTACTTGTCTCGAGCGCCAACAGTTGGAACTTGGTCGGGAAGTGTTGTTGGGTACCGGACCTCCCCTGGCGGTCGACTTTTGGTGGGTTCGTTTCCGTTCTTCGCGCGGATCCTGAGAAAGTTCATCAGCGGTACTTGTTTCACTGGTTCGCGTCAAATCGCACGCAGACAACAGTGCGGAGCTTCGGTCAGCAGACGACCAACATTTCGAATCTCAATGTGGATCGGTGCCTGAGGTTACCGTTATCGCTGTCGCCCCTCAGCGAACAGCAAAGAATTGTGGAAATCTTGGACAAGTCGGAAGCACTGCGGGTCAAGCGCCGTGCCGCACTCGCCCAACTTGATACTCTCAGCCAATCCATTTTTCTCGACATGTTCGGCGATCCCGTAACGAATCCCAAAGCCTGGTCGGAGGTCATGGTCGGGGACATCTGCGAAGTAAAGGGTGGCAAGCGGCTACCGAAAGGTGAGGAATATTCGTCGACGCCGACGCCGTTCCGCTACATACAAGTCACGGACTTGAAATCTGGATGCGTCGACGAGTTGGCCCTAGTTTACCTGAAGCCTGAGATCCAAGCGGAGATCGCCCGCTACGTCGTAAACGCCGGCGACGTGATCATATCGATTGCTGGTTCAATCGGTATGGTCGCGCCGGTTCCTGATTCGCTCGACGGTGTGAATCTCACCGAAAATGCGGCAAAGCTAGTTCCACGTACAGAGGGAGTATACGACCCGGTTTTCCTTGCTGCTTTTCTCCAGACTCCTTACGCACAGGTCCAGATCGGATCCCATGTCGGACAGGTGACGATAGGCAAGCTTGCATTGTTCCGGATTGAGAAGATCAGAGTGCCGCTGCCACCGATAGATTCTCAGCGTAAATTTGCCTGTTACGTTGCCGCCATCGAGGAACACAAGGCAGTGCAACAGGCAGGGCTTGGACAGTTCGATGCTCTCTTCGCCTCTATACTGCAGTGCGCCTTCCGGGAAGAGCTGAGCTATGCGCGGTGAATTCATCAATGTGTGGTCTGAGACCTGGCGCGAGATCTGGTTACCACTAATTGACCAAGGCGATGTGCCTGCGGACGCTTTCTGTGAACTGTACCGCGAACTCGCCACGGCCCTGAAAGCACAGCCTTCGGTCGAAGATTTGGCAGATATCATCGACAACGCTGCGCAAAGCCAGGAGGCATTCGAGAAGACAAGCGCTCAAGTCTTTGTCGGTGAGCGAGCGCTCGTAGCCTTCTTTGAGGTGGCCCAAACGATACTCGATGACCTTGGTGGTGACGAGCTTTCCAATCGCTACTTCAACTTGCTAGCTGCATTCATCGAAAAGTTCAGCCTTCGTTATGACCTGCGTCGCCCTTGTACCCTGTGCCCAACGCTGTCGGGTGTGTTCGCCAGCCTGATGCGTGATCTTCGAGTGCTGACGAGTCAGGATGCGCATCTGGATGCATTAATGAAGGAATTCGAGAGCTCCGTGCGAGACCTTCGTCAGGACTGTGCCGAGGGTCGCATAAAGACGTGTATTCAGAAGCAGGTAAATTTGCTTGAGGCAATCGGGCAGACCTGTCCAGGAGTGACAGGAACAACGCTTGGGGCCATTTGCAATGAAGTTGGAACTTGGCCGCATCAAAAGCTAAAGGAGGCAATGAAGGATCTCTACGGCTTCACCTGCGACTACCCAGGCATCCGCCATGGTGGAACTCCGGCCAATGCGCTCCGCGCCATGGACATGCGCGACATGGTCGCAATGTGCATTCTACTCGCTGGTTTCACGCCTTACTTGAGCAGCGGGTTGAACGCTGAAATTGTCTATCGAGGGACGTGAGTTGAGTCAGTTCATCTTCCTCGAGCACGAGTGGCCCGCGGTCTTCGACTCCGCCGCGAGGGCGGAGGTTACGGCCTACTCTGATCCCCGCACCGCGTGCTTCTACGCCCGTCGCGCGCTCGAGCTGGCGGTCAACTGGGCTTACAAGCACGATGCAGCACTCAGGCTGCCGTACCAGGACAACCTGTCGGCGCTGATCCACGAACCAACATTCAAGCGAGCGGTCGGTGCTGCGATCTTCAGCAAGGCGAAGATCATCAAGGATCTCGGCAATCAGGCGATCCACAGCACCAGGGCCGTCCGGCAACTCGATGCCGTCACCGCCGTGCGCGAGCTGTTTCATATCGGCTTCTGGCTGGCGCGCACCTATGCCCGTGCCGGCAAACCAGCCGACGGTCTGGCCTTCGATCCGCAACTGCTGCCGAAGACGTCGCCCGTTCCGCAGCAGACTCTGGCACAGCTGCAGCGCTGGCGACGCAGGTCGCGGAGAAGGACGAGAAGCTCACCGCCGCTGCTCTCGGACAAGGCCGCGCTCGACGACGAGCTGAAGCGCCTGCGCGCCGAGGTCGCCGACGGCGAAGCAGGCCGCGATGCCGCGCAGCCGGACACGCACGACTACTCCGAGGCCGAGACCCGCGACTACTTCATCGACCTGCTGCTGCAGCGAGGCCGGCTGGCCGCTCGACCAAGCCGCGACGACCGCGAGTTCGAGGTCACCGGCATGCCCAACAACGAGGGCGAGGGCTTCGTCGACTACGTGCTGTGGGGCGACGACGGCAAGCCGCTCGGGCTGGTCGAGGCCAAGCGCACCAAGCGCGATCGCGCGCGTCGGCCAGCAGCAGGCCAAGCTCTACGCCGACTGCCTGGAGACGCAGTTCGGCCAGCGGCCGGTGATCTTCTACACCAACGGCTACGAGCACTGGATCTGGGACGACGCGCAGCTACCCGCCGCGCGCGGTGCAGGGCTTCTACAAGAAGGACGAGCTGGAGCTGCTGATCCAGCGCCGCGCGACGCCGCAAGTCGCTGGCCGCGGCGACGATCAACGCAGGCCATCGTCGAGCGCTACTACCAGACGCGCGCGATCCGCCGCATCGGCGAGGCGTTCGAGCGCGACCACGAGCGCAAGGCGCTGCTCGTGATGGCGACCGGCGCCGGCAAGACGCGCACGGTGATCGCGCTCGTGCGACCTGCTGATGCGCTGCAACTGGGTGAAGCGCGTGCTGTTCCTCGCCGACCGCGTCGCGCTGGTGAACCAGGCGGTCGAGCGCGTTCAAGACGCATCTGCCGGACGCCGTCGCCGGTGAACCTGGTGACCGAGAAGGACAGCCGAGGGCCGCGTCTTCGTCTCGACCTATCCGACGATGATGGGCCTGATCGACGAGACGCAGCGACGGGCAGCGGCGCTTCGGCGTCGGGCCACTTCGACCTCGTCGTCATCGACGAGGCGCACCGCTCGGTCTACCAGAAGTACCGCGCGATCTTCGACTACTTCGACTCGCTGCTGGTCGGGCTGACGGCGACGCCGAAGGACGAGATCGACCGCAACACCTATCGGCCTGTTCGACCTGGAGGGCGGCGTGCCGACCGATGCCTATCGATCTCGACGAGGCGGTGCGCGACGGTTCCTCGTGCCGCCGCGAGCGGTCTCGGTGCCGCTCAAGTTCCAGCGCGAGGGCATCAAGTACGACGACCTGTCCGAAGAGGAAAAGGAGCAGTGGGACGCGCTGGAGTGGGGCGAGGACGGCAACGTGCCCGACCAGCGTCGAGGCCGAGGCGGTCAACAAGTGGCTGTTCAACAAGGACACCGTCGACAAGGTGCTGGAGCACCTGATGACGCGCGGCCTGAAGGTCGCCGGCGGCGACCGGCTCGGGCAAGACGATCATCTTCGCCAAGAACCACGCCCATGCCGAGTTCATCGCCGAGCGCTTCGACGCCAACTATCCCGCACTCACAAGGGCGAGTTCGCGCGCGTCATCACCTTCAAGACCGAACTACGCGCAGAGCCTGATCGACGACTTCTCGAATCAAGGACAAGGCGCCGCACATCGCGATCTCCGTCGACATGCTCGACACCGGCATCGACATGCCCGAGGTGGTCAACCTCGTCTTCTTCAAGCTGGTGCGGTCGAAGACCAAGTTCTGGCAGATGGTCGGCCGCGGCACGCGGCTGTGCCCGGACCTGTTCGGGCCGGGCGAGGACAAGGAGTTCTTCTACATCTTCGACTACTGCCAGAACCTCGAGTTCTTCAGCCAGAACCCGGAGACGATCGACGGCGCGTCCGGAGAGTCGCTGGGCAAGCGGCTCTTCAAGACGCGCCTGGAGTTGATTGGCGTGCTCGACCAGAAGATCGGTGCCATTTCCGGCCTGAAAGAAGGCGGAGATACCGAGAACGAGTTTGCGACGCGAGGTCGCGGGACTGCTGCACACCAAAGTTGGCGCCATGAACGTCAACAACTTCGTCGTGCGGCCGAAGCGCCGGCTGGTGGAGAAATACCAGAAACCGGCAGCCTGGGAGAGTCTGACGCCGGAGGCCTTGGGCGAGCTGGCGCACGAGCTGGCTGGATTGCCGGCGGAGCTGGACGCGGAGGACGAAGAAGCCAAGCGGTTCGATCTGCTGATGCTGAACCTAGCAACTGGCGGTGTTGCGTGTTGAGCCGAGCTTCACCCGGTTGCGCGACCAAGTGAAGGCCATTGCCGGCCTACTGGAGGAAAAAGCAAGCATCCCGATGGTCCAGCAGCAGCTGCCGCTGATTCAGGAGATCCAGACGGATGAGTGGTGGCAGGATGTGACCGTCGCGATGCTGGACAACGTGCGCAAACGCTTGCGGATGCTGATCAAGCTGATCGACAGGCAGCAACGCAAGCCGATCTACACGGACTTCGAGGACGAGATGGGGGCGGAATCCGACGTCGCGTTGCGCGGATTTACACCGCCCGATGAGTACGAAAAGTTCCTCTCCAAAACCCGTCAATTCCTCAGGGCCCATGAGGATCACGTCACGATTCACAAACTGCGCATGAACAAGCCGCTGACGGCGACAGATCTGGATGAGTTGGAGCGCATCTTGACGGAGAGCGGAGTCGGAACGCCCGCTGACCTGACGAAGGCGAAGCAGGAGAGCCAGGGGTTAGGGCTATTTGTGCGTACGCTGGTTGGTCTCGATCGGGAGGCCGCGAAGGAGGCATTCGGTGGCTTCCTCGCCGGTAAGACGCTGACAGCCAACCAGATCGAATTCATCAATATGATTGTCGATCATCTGGTGGAGCACGGGTTCATGGATGCCGCTCTGCTCTACGGTTCGCCCTACACCGATTTGAACCCACGAGGGCCTGAGGGTGTTTTTGCCCCGACACAGGTGGAGGAGCTGATCGGGATTCTCGATGAGATCCAGCGACGGAGCGCGGCTTAGGTTGTCGACGCGAATGGTCGTCCATATAAAGATATTATCATATGATATCAATATTTTGTGCCGAACCTGCAAATCAGACAATGCGGAGAGAATTTGCGCCTCGCCTAGGACCGCTCCATGCTAAATTGCCATCTGAGGATACGACCATGAACACGCAACTTCAGCGCATCAGCATCGATCCACAGATCTGCGGCGGAAAGCCTTGCATCAAGGGCACCCGGATCTGGGTTTCGCTTATCCTCGACTTTCTCGCGAGCGGAATGACGGAGGCGGAGCTGATCGTCGAATATCCGCAGCTCGGCCACGAGGATGTGCTGGCCGCGATCGCCTATGGCGCGGAGGCTGCGCGGGAGCAGATCATTCCGGTCGCGCTCGGCCGTGTGGCGTGAGGATCAAGCTCGACGAAAACATTGGTAGTCGTGGGCTTGAGCTGCTTCATTCGGCTGGCCACGACGTTTCGTCCGTTCGCCAGCAAAGCCTTTCCGGCGCGACAGACGATGCTCTATTTCGGATCTGCGCGCAGGAACAGCGCACTCTCATCACGCTCGATCGTGACTTCGGGCATGTGCTGCGCTTTCCGCCGGAGCAGAGCGCCGGAGTAGTCGTACTGGACCTTGGTTCGCAGCCCACTCCTCAAACGCTCTTGGATCGCCTCAGAGAATTCCTGTCGGTCAGCGAGACGCGATCGGTGGAGGGCGCATTGTGGATCGTCGAGGCCGGTCGCGTACGGGTTCATCTCCGCAGGGATGAGCCTTAGTCGCAGCCTGTTTGCGTCGGTCAAATCTGGCGCAACCGCCCCTACCCCCTATTCATCCTGTGCTCCACCAGATCCGTCACCACCGCCGGATCCGCCAGCGTGCTCGTATCGCCCAGCTGGCTCTCCTCGTTCGCCGCGATCTTGCGTAGGATCCTCCGCATGATCTTGCCCGACCGCGTCTTCGGCAGGCCCGGCGCCCATTGGATCAGGTCCGGCGTCGCGATCGGGCCGATCTCCTTGCGGACCCACTGCGTCAGCTCCTTGCGCAGGATCTCGCTGGGCTCGAAGCCGGCCTTGAGCGTCACATAGGCGTAGATGCCCTGGCCCTTGATGTCGTGGGGGTAGCCCACGACGGCGGCCTCGGCGACCTTGGGGTGGGCGACCAGCGCGCTCTCGATCTCCGCGGTGCCGAGGCGATGGCCCGCCACGTTGATGACGTCGTCGACGCGGCCGGTGATCCAGTAGTACCCGTCCTCGTCCCGGCGCGCGCCGTCGCCGGTGAAGTACTTGCCGGGGAAGGTGGAGAAATAAGCCTCCACGAAGCGCTTGTGGTCGCCATAGAGCGTGCGCATCATCCCGGGCCAGGGCTCGGCGATGCAGAGATTGCCTTCGGTCGCGCCCTCGAGCTCGCGGCCCTCGCCGTCGACGATCACGGGCTTGATGCCGAAGAACGGCCGCGTCGCCGAGCCGGGCTTGAGCGGGGTGGCGCCCGGCAGCGGCGTGATCAGGATCCCGCCGGTCTCGGTCTGCCACCAGGTGTCGACGATCGGCACGCGGCCGTCGCCCACCACGTTGTAGTACCAGAGCCAGGCCTCGGGATTGATCGGCTCGCCGACGGAGCCCAGGAGCTTGAGGGATTTCCGCGAGGACTTCTTCACCAGCTGGTCGCCCTCGCGCATCAGGGCGCGGATCGCGGTGGGGGCGGTGTAGAAGATCTCCACCTTGTGCTTGTCGATCACCTGCCAGAAGCGCGACGCGTCGGGATAGTTCGGCACGCCCTCGAACATCAAGGTGGTGGCGCCGTTGGCGAGCGGCCCATAGACGATGTAGCTGTGCCCGGTGACCCAGCCCACGTCGGCCGTGCACCAGTAGATCTGGCCGTCGTGATAGTCGAAGACGTATTCGTGGGTCATGGCGGCATAGACGAGATATCCCCCCGTCGTGTGCAGCACGCCCTTGGGCTTTCCGGTCGAGCCTGACGTATAGAGGATGAAGAGCGGGTCCTCGGCGCCCATCTCCGCGGGCTCGCAGTCCTTCGCGGCCTTGGCGAGCTCCGCGTCGTACCAGTGGTCGCGGCCTTCGTGCCACTCGATCTGGCCGCCGGTGCGGCGCACGACGAGAACCGTCTTCACGTCGGGGCAGGATTTGAGCGCCGCGTCGACGTTGGCCTTGAGCGGCACCTTGCGGCCGCCGCGCAGGCCTTCGTCGGCGGTGATCACGATCGTCGACTGGCAGTCGGTGATGCGGCCGATCAGGCTCTCCGGCGAGAAGCCGCCGAACACCACGGAATGCACCGCGCCGATCCGCGCGCAGGCCAGCATGGCGAAGGCGGCCTCGGGGATCATCGGCATGTAGACGGTGACGCGGTCGCCCTTCTTGACGCCGTGCGCCTTCAGCACATTGGCGAGGCGGCAGACGTTCTCGTGGAGCTCCGCATAGCTGACGTGGCGCTGCTCGCTGGGGCTGTCGCCCTCCCAGAGGATCGCGGTCTGGTCGGCGCGGGTCGCCAGATGGCGGTCGATGCAGTTCTGGGACGCGTTGAGGGTCCCGTCCTCGAACCACTTGATGCTGACATTGCCGGTGAAGCTCGCGTTCTTCACCTTGGTGAAGGGCTTTATCCAGTGGAGCCGTTTGCCGTGCTGGCTCCAGAACGCGTCGGGCTTGGCCAGCGAGGCGTCATACATCTCGAAGTAGTCGGGCTCGTCCACCCAGGCGTCGCGAGCGAGCCGCTCCGGCACCGGAAAAACGGTCGTGTTCGACATCGGCGTTTGCTCCCTACACGGGGGGTCCGTTCGGACCTCGGCTGACCGCGATTATTGGCGCAACGGCGGGGCGGCACAAGCGGCGGCGATGGGGCGCTTTGTGACAGTGCGGTCGTGCAGGGTGCGTCCTTCGACTCGACCGCTTCGCGGTCGGCTCAGGATGAGGACGATGGAGAACGACATCGGCAAAGAAGTGGATGGCATTGAGAAAATCGCCTCATCCTGAGCCATGACCCCAGCGGGGTCATGAGTTGAAGGACGCAGGTTCGCCGTCCAGCAGAAACGCGACGAGCGCCCTACTTCGCCACCGCCATGCCGGTGGCGGGCAGGCCGATCGTCGCGGCGGGCTCGGGCGCCGGTTGCGGCGCCAGGCTGCCGGTGGCGAGAAGCGCCGCCTGGGTGCGGTTTGCCACGTGAAGGCGCTTGATGATCTGCTTCACGTGCGCCTTCACCGTGCTCTCGGACATGGTGAGCGCGTCGGCGATGAGCTTGTTCGACTTGCCCTGGGCGATGAGGCCGAGGACGTCGCGCTGGCGCCGGGTCAGCTCCGACCAGGGCTCGTTGGCGCGCTTCTGCGCCGGGGCGGCGCTGGCGCGCTGGGGGCTGGGATCGATGAGGGAGGAGGGCACGTAGACGCCGCCGGCGAGCACGAGATCGAGGGCGCCCAGCAGCACCTTGAGGCTGAGGGAGGCGGGCAGGAACCCCCGGGTCCCGGCGTTCAGGATCAGGCGCGCGCGATGCGGGTTGTCGTTCTCCGCCACCACCACGATGGGCGTGTCGGGGAGCGCCAGGTGCAGCATCTCGATCTGGGCGAGGTCGACGAGCTCGGCGGTGGCGGCGCCCAGCAACAAAAGATCGAACTGCTGGCCGCCCTCCGCTAGCCGGAGCACGTCCTCGGCGCTGGCGAGGTCGAGGATGCGCCAGGTGCTCTCGTGCTCCATCAGGGCGAGCTTCAGGCACTCTCGCCTAAGGCGACTCTGATCCAGGAGTGCTACCACACTATCTTGTGCGGACTCCTGACTGGCGCGGCGCACTTCGTGCGCCGGCGCCCCCTTGCCGCCGATCACGTCGTTGTTCCGATCCATGCGCCCCTCCGGCAGAATGGTCCCGCCCGTCCGCTTCGCGGGCACGCGCCCCGAAAGATATGGGCCCTACCCCTTGCTCCGCAAATCGGGTCAAGGATTGGGTATGATATGACCCATAGGAAGAAAAATCTTGTAACCAAAGATCTCGAATTGTAACAGCCATAAGGAAATTGTCTGGGTGCCTGAACTTATTGGAATGTTTAAGGGATTCTGCCCACCCGGCGGCGGCCCGCCACGCCGGCGCCTGATATGGGCGCTGTCCCTTCTTTACCTTGCCGCCGCCGTGGCCGATTTCGCCTATCATATTGTTAATGCGTTCTATGTCGGCGACCACCATTTGGGCTGGAACGACGTTGTGGTAGGGTTCGAGGCAAGCCTGTTCTGGCCGGTGGATCTGGCGGTACAGATCCTCGCCCGGTAGCGGCCGCAGCGGTTTACCCGGTGTTCAGAATTTAGCGCTAAATACCAAGGATCCCATGAGCAACCCGGTCTCTCCCATCAACCTCTCCGCCGGCACGCTGAGCGTGCTGCAGTCGCGGAGCGGTGCCGTCACGGCGGCGCTGCGCAGCAGCCTCGATGCGGAGCGCAAGGCCGCCACCCTCGTCGCCCAGGCGAGCGAGAACCTGGCGCAGCAGGCGGCCGGCACGTCCTCCGGCGCCACGCCGCAGCGGGGCTCGCTCCTCAACATCCTCGTCTAGCGGCCGCCAAGATTCCGCCACGAACCCGACGCAAGGGATCACGATCCCCGTCGGAACATCCCTCGACGCCGCCTCGTTGTCAGAGCAGTGAAATCTGCTTCTGTATGGAGGCGCACATGACGACGCATCTTTCCATCCGCCGCTCGACCCTGCTCGGCAAGCTCGCGACGGCCGCCGCCGCGGTCGCCGTCCTCGCCGTCGTCGGCATGACGCCGGCGCTCGCCGATGGCGGATATCACGGCGGACCGGATCGAGACTGGCACGGCGGCGACCGCGGCGGGAACGGCCGCGACTGGCGCGGGCACGAATGGCGCGGGCACGAGTGGCGCCGCGAGGCGTGGCATCCCCGTCGCCCATATTACGACGGCTACTACACCCCCTACTACGCGCCGCCGGGCGTCTACTTCGCTCCCTACTGAGCGACCGACCCCCGCCTCGGCGGGGGTGTCTTTTGGTGCTAGTCTTTCCCCAACAGGCACGACAGTCGTGACCGCGGGGAGGAAACATGCGGCTTCAAGACAAGGTGGCGATCGTTACGGGCGGCGGCTCCGGCTTCGGCGAAGGCATCGCCAAGCGCTTCGCCGAGGAGGGCGCCCGCGTTGTCGTCAACGACATCGACGAGAAAGGCGGCGCCCGCGTCACCGCCGAGATCGAGGCGGCCCAGGGCCAGGGCAGCGCCACGTTCCTGCGCGCCGACGTCGCCGTCAGCGCCGATGTGGCGAAGCTGGTGCGCCACGCTCTCGATCGCTACGGCCGGCTCGACATCATGGTCAACAACGCCGGCATCACCCACGTGAACGGGCCGATGCTGGAAGTCTCCGAGGCGCTCTTCGATCGCGTCTTCGCCGTCAACGTGAAGTCGATCTATCTGGCGGCGCTCCACGCCGTGCCGGTCTTCCGCCAGCAGGGCGGCGGCGTCTTCATCAACACCGCCTCCACCGCGGGCCTCAGGCCGCGGCCCGGCCTCGTCTGGTACAATGGCTCCAAGGGCGCCGCCATCACCATCACCAAGGCGATGGCGGTGGAGCTGGCGCCGGACAAGATCCGCGTCAACGCGCTCTGTCCCGTGGCCGGCGACACGCCACTTCTCGGCAGCTTCATGGGCGGCGACACGCCGGAGAACCGCAAGAAATTCATCGGGTCGATCCCGCTGGGCCGGCTCTCGACGCCCCGCGACATCGCCAACGCCGCGCTCTACCTCGCCTCTGATGAGGCGGAATTCATCACCGGTGTGGCGCTGGAGGTGGACGGCGGCCGCTGCGTCTAGATCAGTGGCGGAAGTGCCGTAGGCCGGTGAAAACCATGGCGATGCCGGCCTGATCGGCGGCGGCGATCACCTCGTCGTCGCGGATCGAGCCGCCGGGCTGGATGACGGCGGTTGCGCCGGCCTCGACCGCGGCGAGGAGGCCATCGGCGAAGGGAAAGAACGCGTCGGACGCCACCACCGAGCCGCGCGCCGGGCTCTCGGAAAATCCTGCGGCCTTGCCGGCCTCCGCCGCTTTCCAGGCGGCGATGCGGGAGCTGTCGACGCGGCTCATCTGCCCGGCGCCGATCCCCACGGTGGCACCATTCTTCGCATAGACGATGGCGTTCGATTTCACGTGCTTGGCGACGCGAAAGGCGAAAAGCAGATCCTCGAGCTCTGCCGCGGTGGGCGCACGCCTGGTCACCGTCCTGAGATCGGCGGCACTCAGGCGGCCGTTGTCCCGGGTCTGCAGGAGATAGCCGCCGGCCAGCGAGCGGAGCGTCACGCCGGATGCCGCCGGATCGGGAAGGCCGCCGGTGACGAGGACGCGGAGAGCCTTCTTGGTCGCGAGCACAGCCGCGCGCCGCCGGCTCAATCGCCGGCGCGATCACCACCTCGGCAAAAAGCTTTGCAATGCGCTCCGCCGTCGCGCCATCGAGGGACCGGTTGACCGCGACGATACCGCCGTAGGCGCTGACGGGATCGGAGGCCAGCGCCTTCTCATAGGCTTCCATGAGCGAGGCGCCCACCGCAACGCCGCAGGGATTGGCGTGCTTGATGATGGCGACCGCAGGCGGCTCGAATTCCGCCACGGCCTCGAAGGCGGCGTCGGTGTCGTTGAGATTGTTGTAGGAGAGCTCCTTGCCTTGAATCTGCTCTGCGCTGGCGACACCTGGCCGTGGCGTGCCGCCAACATAGAGCGCCGCTTGCTGGTGCGGATTTTCGCCGTAGCGCAGCCGCTGCTTGATCTGGCCGGCAAGGGCGAGCGTCGCCGGAAACGTCTCGCCGGACTGTTCCCCGAACCATTGGGCGATGGCGGCGTCATAGGCGGCGGTACGGGCAAAGGCAAGCGCGGTGAGGCGACGCCGCAGCGCCCCGGAGCTGGCGCCATCGTTGCGCGGCGAGATCCGCGAGCACGGCCTCGTAATCGGCGGGATCCGTCACCACGGCAACTCCGTCGTGGTTCTTGGCGGCGCCGCGAATCAGCGCCGGCCCGCCGATGTCGATGTTCTCGATGCAGTCCTCGAAGGACGCGCCGCGGGCCACGGTGGCGGCGAAGGGATAGAGGTTCGACACCAGGAGATCGATCGGCGCGATGCCGTGGCGCGCGATGGTCTCCAGATGATCCGCGCGGTCGCGCCGCGCCAGCAGCCCACCGTGGATCGCCGGATGCAGCGTCTTGACGCGCCCGTCCAGCATCTCGGGAAAGCCGGTGACGGCGGCGACGTCAATGACCGCGAGGCCGGCTTCGGCGAGGGTGCGGGCGGTGCCGCCGGTGGAGATGAGCTCCACGCCGCGTGCCGCCAGCGCCTGGGCTAAGGGCACCAGGCCGGTCTTGTCGTGCACCGAGAGAAGTGCCCGCTTCACCGGGCGGAGCGCGTCGGACATGTGGATTATTTCCCCTCGCGGCGGACCGCCCATTTGACTGTGGCGCCCTGGGTCCCGACGTGGCCCTCGAGGACGACCTGCTGGCTCTTGCGGATCTCGCCGCTGCCGAGATAGACGCTCTCGGCAATGCTCATGACCGCGCCTTGGCCGCGCAGGCGCCAGCCCGCGCCGCTGGGAAGCCGCAGCAGCGCCGCGCTGCCGTCTTGGGTGAGGGACGCCTGCACCTGGGGGTGCAGATGGAAGCGCACGACGAAACTCTGTCCCGCCGGCCCGGTCAGTCGGTCCTCGCCACGCAGATCCTCGCCGTCGGCGGCGAGGAAGATCTGTCGCGCATGGGTCAGGCCGAAACGCCGCTTGTAGCCGTCATGTGTGACGGCGATCCACTGGTTGCCGTCCTCCTCGGCGCGCTCGCGGGTGATGGTGCGTGGCCGGCGGCCGAGGCGGCCCTCCCCGTCGATATCGGAGGAGGGCGTATCCGCCACGATCAGGGTGGAGTGTGCGGCCGTGGTGCGCAATGCCCCGTGCCAGGCGGCGCTCGGCCCGTGATAGGCACCACAGTTCACGATCAGCCGCTCGCGGCCATAGCTGAGCTCGAAGGAGAAGGTGCCGGCATGGGCATGGCCGCCGTTGGACTCCGCCGGCGGCGTTCCGCAGTCGATGATAACGATGCTCTTGCCTGCCTGCAGACGCTCGAAGCCGGTCATCGGCGCACTCGTGGGCGCCCGGCCCTTGGCCTCCGCCTGGGACAGCGCCAGGTCCAGCATCGCCGCGTCGCGCTCGGCACTGTCGTTGAACAGCGCCAGGCGGCCGTCGCCGTGCCGGAAGAAGCGCAGCATCGGCGCCGCGCGATCGATGGCGGATTGCAGCGGCTGCGGTACCTCGATATGGGCGATGCGCAGCACGGCTCGTGTGTCGACGAGATGGGAGAGCGCGGCGTATTGCCCGGCCGGGCTGCGCGACACGTGCCCGCCGTCCGGCAGGATCTGCGCCGCCGCCTCGCGCTCGATCAGGGTCAGGGCGCCATCGAGCTGACGGTCGCTCCGGCCTTGTGCCAGCAGCGCCGCGATCAATCCTTTCAAGGTCTGCAGTCGCTCAAGGCCCGTGGTCTCCCATCCGGCGGTGCGGCGCAGATGGCGGGTCTGGCGCGCGAGGCTGCGCAGGAAGGCGGCACGCAGCGCCGGGTCGCCTGCCGCCGGCGCCAGCAGCTCGCCGTAGGTGATCCAGGCGTAGAGCCGCGCCCCCATCACATCGGCGCGCCAGGCCAGAGGGTGCCAACGCTCCCGTCCCTGCAGCCACGAGCGCAGCAGCGCGCGTGCCTGCTGATGCGCCGGCTCGCTCGCCATCGCCGCCAGATCGGCGAGCCAGGCGAAGCCGTGCAGGGCGGCCTGCCAATCAGGGCTCGCCGGCGCCGTCCACGGCGGCATGGTGCTGGTCACGGTTTCGCCGTTGAAGCGGTACTGATTGGCCAGCAGCGCCTCGCCTCGGGCAGCATCTCCGGGCCAGCGTGAATCGAGGCTGAATTTCAGCTCGGTTGGTGTGCGGCCCCACAGGCTGGCGCCATAGAACGGCGAGCCGCAGATTGCCGCCCACAGCCGATTGCGCAGGCGGCGGTCCGGCGCGGCGGCGGCCACAGGCGCCGGCACGGCTCTATGCTGCGGACTTGCCGGCGCGGAGGCGGCGGATGTTGTCGGCATAGGCAGATGGTCCGCCGGTAAAGGTGGCAGTGCCCGCAACGAGTACGTCGGCGCCGGCGGCGATCGCGGCGCGGGCGGTTTCGGGATTTATGCCGCCGTCCACCTCAAGGTCGACGGGACGGCCGAGGTAGTCGACACGCTTCCGCACGGTGCGGATCTTGTCGAGCTGGGTGGGGATGAAACTCTGGCCGCCAAAGCCCGGATTGACGCTCATGACCAGTACGAGATCGACGAGATCGAGCACATAGTCGATCGCTTCCGGCGGAGTGGCCGGATTGAGCGCCACGCCAGCTTTCTTGCCCAGGGATTTAATCAGCTGCAACGTGCGGTGGAGGTGTGGTCCCGCCTCCGGATGCACGGTGATGATATCAGCGCCAGCGGCGGCGAAGTCCGCGATATAGGGGTCAACCGGCGAGATCATGAGATGAACGTCGAAAGGCAGTGGAGTATGCGGCCGCAACGCCTTCACCACCGTCGGTCCAATGGTGAGGTTGGGCACGAAATGCCCGTCCATGACGTCGATGTGAATATAGTCGGCGCCGGCGGCGGTCACCGCGCGCACTTCCTCACCCAGCTGCGCGAAGTCCGCCGACAGGATCGACGGTGCGATGCGAACCGTTTGCTGCATAGCGGTGTGGTAACAAGGAAAGCGTCGCGCGGCAAGCCGCGTGCGGTTCAGGTGGTCCGGACGAGTCGCGCGGCGAAGAATCCGTCGAGACCGTCGATCTCCCCGAGATGGCAGGGTAGCGTGCGCAAGTCGCCGTTGCCGGTAAGGCATTCCCCGAGATCGCCAATCTCCGACGCTTCGACCGGCCGGCGCCGTACCGGTGCGCCGCCCGCCAGCACCCGCTCGATCTGGCCCACGCCCTCCTGCGGCTCGAGCGAGCAGGTGCAGTAGACCAGCGTGCCACCCGGCGCCAGCATCCGGATCGCGGAGTCGAGGAGGCGCTCCTGCACGGCGGCAAGGCGCGTCACGTCGTCCGGTGACTTGAGGTGCGGCACATCAGGGTGGCGACGGATGGCGCCGGTGGCGGTGCAGGGCGCGTCGAGGAGTACGAAGGACACGGGCTCTGGTGGCTGCCAGTTGCCGGCGTCCCCGGTGATGCACTCGGCCTCCAGATGGAGCCGGGCGAGATTGCTGCGCAATCTCTGCAACCGGCGCGGAGAGCGATCTATGGCGGTGACACGTCCGCCGGCGGCGGCGAGCTGCGCCGACTTGCCGCCCGGCGCCGCGCAGAGGTCGACGACCCGCTTGCCCGCCATCGGCCCGAACAGCATCGCCGGCATCGCAGCCGCGGCGTCCTGCACCCACCACGCGCCATCCTGATAGCCGGGCAATGCCATGATCGCGCCGCCGCCGTTTCGGCGTAGTGTGTTTGTCGGCAGAATCTTCGCTTCAAGCACCTCGGCCCAGTGCTTGACGTCGCCGCGGACCGTGATGTCGAGGGGCGCTTCCTTGAGATGGGCGGTGGCGATGCCGCGCGCCGTCTCCTCGCCGTAGGCAGCGCTCCAGGCATCCCAGAGCCAGGCCGGCGTGTTGAGCCGCGGCGCGTCCTGCGCCGCGACCAGGCCCGGACCTTCCAGGCTGAGACGGCGCAGAACCGCGTTCACCAACCCCTTGTAGGTGGGAAAGCCGCGTGCGCCGGCGAGATCCACTGTGGTGGCCACGGCCGCATGCGGTGGTGTGCGCAGGAACAGCAGCTGAGCCAGGCCGAGGCGCAGCATGTCGTGCACCATCGCGGCGCGCGGCGGCAGCGGCGTGTTGAGGCAGTGGGCGATCAGCGTGTCGATCTGGCCAAGCCGCCGCAGCACCGTCGCCACCAGCAGGCGGGCGAAGGCGCGGTCGCGCGGCGCCAGGGTCGCCATTTCAGTGCTGTCGTCGATGGCGTCGTCGAGCGGACGCCGACGGCGCAGCACCGACCCCACGAGGTCAATCGCCACGCCGCGTGCGGATGGAGGATCCGGCAAATTCGGAGCTGCTTGTGGCACCACTTGCCGCCCAATGTTCAGTGCCGCGGCTTACGATGAGCCGCAGCGTTATCACGCCCCGCGCATCAAAGTGGCGCCCGGGCGCCCCACTTCAAGGCTCTACCCTTGAGACAAACTTGGCAATAGGGCTGGAAATGAGTTCAATGAGGCATGGCAACCCGAGAGCAAGCTCCCGAATCCGACGCAAATCCTGCGAAATCAGGGATCTCAACGCCGACGGCCCCGCCACCGGCGCCCTCCGGCACCCCCAAGCCCGTGGAAATCGGTGGTCCTAGCGGTCCCGAGCCGACACGATATGGCGATTGGGAACGAAACGGGCGCTGCACCGATTTTTAGTGAGACACCGTCGTTCAGAACGAGGCGATACCCCCTCCGGGTCGGTTTGCTGCAGCGCCGGCCTCCGCAGTTGCCCTGCACTCGCTGGTGTAAAGGTGACATTCCACGCGGCCACCGCCGCGTCGCGGCGACGGCGTCGGCGCGGTTGAGCGACAGACCGGCATCGCCTCCGGACAGCGCGGATGGAAGCGGCAGCCGGGCGGCGGATCCAGCGGATTGGGATAGCCGCCGCCGATCGCCGCCACTGGCAAACCCTTGCCCGGCTCCGGCGTCAGCACGGATGCGAGAAGCGCCCGGGTATAGGGATGCTGCGGCTGGGCGAAGACGCTGTGCGTCGGCGCGTCCTCGACGATGCGGCCGAGATACATCACCGCGACGCGGGTCGCGAGATGCTCCACCACCGCAAGGTTGTGGCTAATCAGCACATAGGTGAGGCCGAGCTTCTGCCGCAGCTCCTGCAGCAGGTTGAGGATCTGCGCCTGCACGGAGACGTCGAGGGCCGAGGTCGGCTCGTCGCAGATCACCAGCTCCGGCCGCATCACCAGCGCGCGAGCGATGGCGACGCGCTGGCGCTGACCGCCGGAGAGCTGACCCGGAAACGCCGTCATCAGACGCGGCGCCAGGCCCACCAGCGCCATCATGTCGGCCACGCGCTCGCGCCGCGTCGCGCGCGTGCCGATGCCATGCACCGCGAGCGGCGCCGCGATGATTGCGGCGATGCGCTTTCTCGGGTTCAGAGAGGAGAAGGGGTCCTGGAATACCGGCTGCACGCGCCGCGCCAGGGCGCGCCGGCCGACGGCGGCCAGCGGCGCGCCGTCGAAGCGCACCGCGCCGGCACTCGCCGGCAGCAGTCCCAGCATGATCTTCGCGAGCGTGGATTTCCCGCAGCCGGATTCTCCCACCAGGCCCAGCACCTCGCCGCGGCGGATCGACAGACTGACGCCGTTCACCGCCTGCACTTCGCGGCGGCGGCGGAACAGCCCGCCGCCGAGCCAAAAACGACGCCGGACATCGTCGAGATCGAGGAGCGGCGTCGTGCCGCTCATGCGGGAGCAGTCTCCAGCAGCAGGCAGCGGGCGCCGTGGCCGGCGCCGAGCTCGACGGTTGCGGGATGGTGTCGCGCGCAGGCCCCGATCGCCTCGGGGCAGCGGTCGCGGAATGTGCATCCCGCAGTCTCGCCGATCAGGCTCGGCACGATGCCGGGTATGGTGCCCAGCAGCGCACCGGGCGGGATCTTGCCGGGCACCGGCACGCAGGCGAGGAGTCCTCGGGTGTAGGGATGCCGCGGGCGGGCGAAGACCGCGTCGACGGTTCCGGTCTCGACGATTTCGCCGGCATACATCACCGCGACCCGTTGCGCGACCCGCGCCACCACGCCGAGATCGTGGGTGATGAGGAGAAGACCGAGGCCGAGCTCTCGCTGCAGCCGCACCAGCAGGGCCAGGATCTGCGCCTGCAAGGTCACGTCGAGGGCGGTGGTGGGCTCGTCGGCGATCAGCAGGTCCGGCTCGCAGAGCAGCATCATCGCAATCATCACGCGCTGGCGCAGCCCGCCGGAGAGCTGGTGCGGATACTGGCCGAGGCGGCTGCCGGCGGCGGGAATGCCGACGTGATGCAGGAGCTCGGCGGCGCGATCGCGAGCGGCGCGAGCGCTCTGGCTCCGGTGCCGCGCTAGCGTCTCCACCATCTGGTTGCCGATGGTGTAGGCGGGGTTGAGCGCGGTCATCGGCTCCTGGAACACCATCGCCATGCGATTGCCGCGCAGTTCGCTCATTCGCCGCTCGGAGGCGGTTGCCAGATCCTCTCCCAGCAGCGCCAGGCGCCGCGCCCGCCGGACGGCGCGCCGGGGCAGCAGGCCCATCGCCGAGAGCGCGGTCAGGGATTTGCCGGAACCGGATTCTCCCACCAGGCACAGCGTCTCGCCGCGCTCGAGGGTGAGGCTCACGTCGCGGACGGCGTGGAGCATGCCGGCGGCGATGGGGATCTCGACCGCGAGACCTTCGATCTCCAGGAGCGCCGTCATCCGCGGCTCTCCGGCGCGGTCAGGTCGCGCACGCCGTCACCCAGCAGGTTGATGGCGAGCACCAGCAGGAACAGCATGGTGCCGGGAATGGTGATGAGCCAGGGGCTGAAGAACATGAAAGGCTTCGCCTCCGACAGCATCAGCCCCCAGGACGGCAGCGGCGGTTGCACGCCGAGGCCGAGGAACGACAGCGCCGCCTCCAGCAGGATCGCGTTCGCCATCTCCAGAGTCGCCACCACGATCAGGTTGTTGAGGGCGTTGGGCAGCACCTCGCTGGCGAGGATGCGGAGCGTGGAGGCACCCACCGCCTCCGCGGCGGCGATATAGTCGAGATGGCGGATCTGCTGCGTAGTGCTGCGCATCACCACCAGGAAGCGGTCCCAGAGCAGGAATCCCAGCACCATGATCACCACGGTGAGCGAGCCGTGTACCAGGGCTACCGCGGCGAGCGCCACCAGGATCACCGGCAGGCTGAGGCGCACCGTCAGCAGGAACGACACGGCCATGTCGACGCGGCCGCCGAAATATCCCGCAAGCACTCCGAGAGTGCTGCCGATAACGCCTGATATCACCATGGTGGAGAGGCCGATCAGCAGGGAGATCCGCGCGCCGTAGAGCAGCCGCGAGAGGTAGTCGCGGCCGAGACCGTCGGTGCCGAGGATGTGGGCGAGAGTGCCGCGCGCTTGCCAGATCGGCGGGATCAGACGCCGCGACAGATCCTGATCGTAAGGATCCCATGGCGCCAGCACCGGCGCCAGCACTGCCATCAAGGCCACGATCGCCAGCACCACGGCGCCGAAGGTGAAGCCCGCATGGCCGAAGATCCGCCGGCGCGCGGCGGCACCGGAAGCGAGACGGTCGGCAACGGTCTCGCTCATGCGCCAGCCGCAGCGCGCAGGCGCGGATCGAGCCAGGCGTTCAGGAGATCCGCCGCCAATGTCAGCACGATGTAGAGGCTGGAGAGCGTCAGGACGATCGCCTGCACCACGGGGAAATCGTTCTGCACGATGCTCTGGTAGGCGAGATAGCCCATGCCGTTGAGGGCGAAGATGGTCTCCACCACCACGGAGCCGCCGAGCACAAAGCCGAGCTGCACCGCCGTCAGCGCCACCACGGGAATGATGGCATTCCGCAGCGCGTGCTTCACCACCACCTTGCCTAGGCGCAGGCCTTTGGCGCGGGCGGTCCGGATGTAGTCGGCGGAGAGCGCCTCCAGCATGCCGGAGCGTGTCAGCCGCATGATCGCCGGCGTCGCGTAGTATCCCAGCGTGATCGCCGGCATCACGAAGTGCCGCCAGGTATCGCTGCCGGAGATCGGCAGCAGCCGGAGCGTCACGCCGAGATAGAGGATCAGCAACAGGCCGAACCAGAAGGATGGCATCGCCTGGCCCGCCACCGAGAGGGTGAGTGCCAGGCGGTCGATCCAGGAATTCGGCCTGAGCGCTGCCACCACGCCGAGCGGCACACCTAGCGCGATCGCGAACAGGATCGACACCGCCCCCAGGGTCATGGTCACCGGCATGCGCTCGACGATAAGACCCAGCACGGGCTTGCGGAAATAAAGGGATTCCCCGAAGTCGCCTGAGAGCGTATGGCGGAGCCACTCCACGTATTGCGCCGCCAGCGGCCGGTCGAACCCGTACTGGTGACGGATGGCGTCGATGTCGGCGGCGTTGGCGCCGGGGCCGGCGAGCGCCGCCGCGACGTCGCTGGAAAGGCGGACGAGGAAGAAGCTGATCAGCGAGACCGTGAGCGCGACCAGGACCGCGAGAGCGAGCCGCTTGGCGGCGAAAGCGAGCACGGGGCGCTTATGCCCTCATTTCCACCTCGATTCCCAGAAGCGGGGAATCTCGTCCGTGTAGGGCGTGAAGGCGAGATCCTTGGCGTAGGCGTAGACCAGCGGCCAGGACGAGATCGGCAGCCAGTAGGCCTGGCTGGAGACGCGGTCGAGGGCTTTCCTGTAGTTCTCCTTGCGCACCGTGGAATCGGTGGACGTATCCGCCACCTTGAGCCAGTCGCGCACCTCCGGGTCGCGGTTCAGGTCATCGTCGCTGAAGGTGAAGAAGCTCGACACCGAGGCCGAGGCGTCGTTGATCGAGAATGAGCCCCAGGTCGTGTACTGGATCGGCGCCTTGTGCGCGCGCGCGAGGTCGCGGATCGCGGCGTATTGCATAAAGCGCAGGTTCGCCTTGACGCCGACGGCACGGAAATAGCCGATCAAGGCCTCGGCGAGCGGCCGGTCGCGGTAGGCCGTAAGCTCGGTCTCGAAGCCGTCGGGGAAGCCCGCTTCCGCCAGCAGCGCCTTCGCCTGCTTGGGGTCGTAGGCGTAGTGCGTGACGCCCTCGCTGGTGCAGCCGAACTGGGCGGGGAAGCAGGCGGTGTCGACGATGCGCGCGCCTTCACCCACCAGTGTCCTCACGATGGCGTCGCGGTCGACGGCCATGTTGAGGGCGCGGCGCACGCGCGCATCCTTCAGCGCCGGCGTCGCCGTCTGGTCGGTGGTGTCGAAGGCGAGATAGCCGATGCGCATGGTCTCGCCGGCGGTCACCGACAGGGTCGGCACGGTCTCCAGCTGCTTCGCCTGATCCGGCGGCACGCGCCAGATCCAGTCGATGCCGCCGCTCATAAGCTCGGCAATCTGGGTGTTGAGGTCCGGGATCAGGCGAAACTCCAGCTTGTCGAGGCTGGGCTGGCCGAGCGGGCTGTCCTTGAAATAATCCTTGTTGCGTTCGAGGCGCACCACCTTGCCAGGCTGATAGTCCACCACCTTGTAGGGTCCGGAGCCGACGGGGTGCTCGCTCATGCCCTTCGGCCCGACCTTCTGATAGTAGGCGCCGGGATAGATCACAACGGGGCCGGCGAGATATTCGAGCGCTGCCGGGTAGGGCGCCTTCAGATGGATCCGCACTTTGAAGTCGACGATCTTCTCCGCGCTCTCGATCCAGTTGACGTTCTGCTGGGTGATGACGCCGTTCTCGCGCTTGGAGACGAAGTTGAGAGTGGTGACGACGTCGTCGGCGCTGAAGCCGTCGCCGTTGTGGAACTTGACGCCCTCGCGCAGATCGAGCTCGAGGGTCTTGTCGTCGACCCAGCGCCACGCCGTCGCCAGCTCGCCCTTGTAGGCGCCGGTCTTGGGATCGCGATAGATCAGGTTGCTCCAGACGTGGTGCGAGATGACCACGCCCTCGCGCACGTTGTTGAAGTAAGCGTCGATGCTTTCCGGCACCACGTCGGAGGCGAAGGTGATGGAGTTGTCGCTCTTGCCGGCCTCGGCGGGCGAGCTCGCCAGCAACATGGCGAGCGCGGCGAAGGCGAGCGTCGGACAGGCGCTGCGGATCATGGAAGCCTCCAGATGTTCGCGGGGCGCTCTCGACCGGCGCCTTCATGCGTCCACCAAAGCTAATGAGCGCGGCGCAGGCAAGTCAATCCGTTCCGCCGCCGGCGCCGTTTATTCGATCTTCGCGCCGTAGGTCCGGAGGTACTTCATCCCGGTATCGCACATCACGGTGACGATGGTTGCGTCCGGTCCCAGCCGCTTCGCCAGTCGCAAGGCGGCGATGACATTGGCGCCGGTGGAGGTCCCTGCGAACAGGCCTTCCTCCCGGGCCAGCCGAAAAACCATGGCGACGGCCTCCTCTGTGGAGACGTGATCGATCTCATCGGCCACGCCGTCTCGCCACAGCGGCACGATAAATCCCGCGCCGATCCCGTCGATTTTGTGAGCGCCTGGCTTGCCGCCAGAGAGGACGGGAGATTCGGAAGGCTCCACGGCAACGATCCTGATCTGCTTGTTTTCGCGGCGGAGGCCTTCCCCGATGCCTCGAAGGGAGGCCGCGGTGCCCACGCACTGGACGAAGCCGTGGATCTCGCCGCCGGTCCCGCTCCAGATCTCCTCCGCCATCCTGTGATAGGCCGAGAGCTGGTCGCTGTTCTTCATCTGGTCAGTCCAGAAAGCGCCGGTTTCCACGGCGATGACGCGGGCGGCCTCGATCATGTCCCGGGTCAGCTTCTCCGTCATGCGTCCGCTCTCGCTTTGGACGATCTGAAGCTCGGCTCCAAGAATTCGCATGTGGTCGAGCTTTTCCCGGGCGAAGGCATCCGACGTCACGATGCGGAGCGGATACCCCCTCACGGCGCAGACCAGGGACAGCGAGACGCCGGTGCTGCCGCCGGTGTATTCGACGACGGCGCCTCCCGCCGCAAGGCGCCCATCCGCCTCCGCCGCTTCGATCATGGCCAGCGCCATGCGGTCCTTCATGCTGCCGGTGGGATTCTCGCTCTCCAGCTTCAGGAGGATGCGGGCGCCGTTCCCGGACACGATCTTGCGCAGAGGCATCAACGAGGTGTTGCCGATGCGCTGCAGGATGGTCCGAGCAGGGGTCGACATTTCCATGGGTGGTCTCATTTGGCGGGAGCCAGCACCATCAGGGTCGAAGTGCCGTGGGCCAGGACCTTGCCGCCGGGGCTCAGCACCGTCGCCTCGGCCGAGATGATCTGCCGGCCTTGCGCCACCACGCGCGCCTCCGCGCGGACGCGGCCGGTGTCCTTAGTGATCGGGCGGGAGAAATTGGCCTTGGTCTCGATCGTGACGTAGGCGGACCCGGCGGGCAGCAGGGACAGTCCGGCACAGCCGGCAACGCTGTCGATCAGGGTCAGCGCCCAGCCGCCATGCACGCCGCCCATGGGATTGAGGAGATGCCGGCCCGGCTCACCCTCGAAGACGGCGATGCCGTCGCCGACCTCGGTGATCCAGAACGACAGGGTCTCGGAGATCGGCGCCTGCGGCAGCGCGCCATCGATGATCGCCTGAAGGATCTCCCGGCCGGTCTTGCCGGCGACGTCCCGCGCGGTCGGCAACCCGTATTTGATCTCGGTCGTGGAAGCCATAGATACTTTCCTATGTATCTACATTTGATGTATATACATATACCCATGGCCATTCCGAAGCAACCGCGAAAGACCCTGCGCACCGACGCCCGCGCGCTGGTGGAGGCCTGTGCCGGCTGGAGCAGCAGGCTCGCGGCGCGGCGCATCACGCAGTTCCTCGAGCGCGAGATGGAAGGGCTTGGCCTCACGGTGGCGCAATTGGGATTGATGGCGCAGATCGCCGTCCTGACCGACGATACGCTGGGCGCCTTGGCTGAGCGCAGCGGCCTCGAGCAGTCGACGCTGTCGCGCAACCTGCGCATTCTCGAATCCCAGGGGCTGATCGAGATCGCCGTGGTGGAGAGCGATCTGCGCCGCCGGGCGGTGTGGCTTACGGAGACCGGCGCGCGTCGACTGGAGGCGGCGATCCCTACCTGGCGCAAAGCGCACGCGAAACTGGCGCGGCGCCTCTCGCCCGAACTCGCCCGGTGCCTCGCGGACGCGACCGAGGCCTTGGCTGTCGAATAAAATCCTGCATCACGTGCCCTGAAAAGCAGAGGGGCCCCGAAGGGCCCCTCGTCGTCTCGATACATGACTCCGAGTCAGTCGCGGCGCTGCCCCATGAACTGCAGCAGCATCATGAAGAGGTTGAGGAAGTCGAGGTAGAGCGCGAGCGCGCCCATGATCGCTTTCTTGCCGGCGACGGCGGTGTCGTCGCCCGCGAAGTACATCTCCTTGATGCGCTGGGTGTCCCAGGCGGTGAGGCCGGTGAAGACGATGACGCCCACCAGAGAGATCCCGAACTGGAGCGCCGGCGAGGCGAGGAAGATGTTGACCAGGCCCGCCACCACGATCCCGATCAGTCCCATGAACAGGAACGATCCGAACTGGGTGAGGTCCCGACCGGTGGTATAGCCGTAGAGGCTCATGCCCAAGAACATCGCGGCGGTGATGAAGAAGGTCTCGGCGATGCTGACGCCGGTGTAGACCAGGAAGATGCCGCCCAGCGAGACGCCCATCAGTCCCGCGTAGCCCCAGAACGTCGCCTGCGCCGCGCCCAGAACTCATGCTCTGGATGCGGAAGCTCAGGAGCAGCACCAGACCGATGGGGGCGATCACCAGCACCCAGAACAGCGGCGTGCGATAGATCTGCTGATAGAAGCCGCTCGCCGAGGCGAGGTAGGCGACGACGCCGGTCAGCGCCAGACCCGCGCCCATGTAGTTGTAGACGCGCAGCATGTACTGGCGCAGACCGACGTCGATGTCGGCCCACTGCGCGGGACGCGCCGTTGCGCGGGTTTGCCAATCCTGGGCCATGAAATCCTCTCTGTTGACCCCACTTCCCGGGGGTTGCATTGCCTGGGCCAGATATTGGCACAGAAGGGCGAAACTTCAATGACCCCCTGAAAGAGCGAAAAACCCTTATTCGTTGCGGAGATAGGGCGCGGCTGCGGTGCCGAGCGCGCGCCAGGTGCCCGCATAACCCAGGACCAGGGTGAACAGCAGGGCGACGCCGGTGGAGAGCGCCACCGCGCCGGGGAGGAAGACCCAGCCCGTGTGCATCACCTGGGTCAGCACCAGCCAGGCCGCCAGCGTGCCCAGCGCGGCCGCGATGAGCGCCGCCAACACGCCCAGCAGCCCATATTCCAGCAGGAATGTCGCCGCCAGATCGCGCCGCGTGGCGCCAAGCACCTTGAGCACCACGGCCTCGTAGAGGCGCTGGCGCCGGGACGCCGCCAGCGCCCCCGCCAGCACCAGGGCCGCGGCGCCGAGCGCGATTGCCGCCGTCACCTGGAGCGCGCCGGCGATGCCCGCGACGATCTGGCTCACCGCCAGCAGCGCGTCCTTGACCGGGATGGCGGAGACGTTGGGGAAGCGGTCGGTAACCGCGGCCTCGAGCGCGGTCTCGCGCTCCGGCGGGACGCGGGCGATGGCGATGTCGGTCTCCGGCGCGCCGGTGAAGGTGCCGGGCGAGAACACCATCGCGAAGTTGATGCCGAGGGATGTCCAGTCGATGGAGCGCAGGCTCGCGATCCGCGCCGTGACGTCTCGCCCCAGCACATTGACGGTGAGGGTGTCGCCGATCTTGAGACCCATGCCGCGGGCGAGCTCCGCGTCGAAGGAAACCAGCGGCGGTCCCTGATAGTTCGCCGGCCACCAGTCTCCCGCCACCAGATGCGAGCCGAGCGGCAGCGTCGCGGCATAAGTCAGGCCGCGCTCGCTGCGGATCGCCCACTGCGCTTCCGGCGCCACCGGCGCCTGCTCCACCGCTGTTCCGTTGAGGGCGGTGAGACGGCCGCGCAGGCTCGGCACCCGCTCGACGTTGCTCACCTCGGGAAATCCCGCCAGCAGAGCATCGAAGCCGGCGATCTCGTCGGGCTGAATGTCGATGAAGAAGAACGACGGTGCGCGCTGCGGCAGGTCGCGGTCGAGGGTCATGGCGATGTTGCCCTCCACCAGCGCTAGCGCCACCAGCACCGTCAGGCCGAGACCGAGAGAGGCGATGACACTGGCGGTATTGGCGCCGCGGCGGCCGAGGCTCGCCAGCGCCAGGCGCAAGTGCGGCCGTTGCGGCCGGCCGAGGCGCCGGATCACCGCGATGACGAGAGTGCCGGCGAGACGGAAGACCACGAGGGCCCCGAGCGCTCCCAGCACCGACCAAAAGGCGAGGCGCCGGTCGGCGGTGGTGCTGACGATGAGGGCCGCCAGCAACAGGGCGGCAACTCCTTGAGCGAGGACGAAGCCGACGCTGACGACACCGCGCACCGGCGCGCTGGCATCGCGGAACAGCAGCGCCGGCGGCACCGCCCGCGCCGTCGCCAAGGGCCCGAGCGCGAAGGTGAGTGTGGTGAGCGCACCGGCGGTGGCAGCGACGGCGAGCGGCAGCGGATAGAAGCCGAAGCGCGCCGCCACCGGCAGTTCCACCGGCAGCAGGTGCGCGACGGCGAGCGGCGCCAGGCCGCCGAGCAGCAGCCCCGCGGCGATACCGACCGCTGCCAGGACGGCGATCTGCAGGAGATAGATCGTCACGACGAGACGACCGGAGGCGCCGACGGATTTGAAGATGGCGATGGAGAGCGTGCGGCTCTGAAGATAGCCGCCGACGGCATTGCCGACCCCGACGCCGCCCACCAGCAGCGCGGTCAGTCCCACCAGGGTCAGGAACAACCCGATGCGGTCCAGCAGCGTCTGCAATAGCGGCGAGGCGTTGCTGCGATCGCGGATGCGCCAGCCGGCCTCGGGAAAGCGCTTGGTGAGCGCCGCCGTCCAGGGCGCGATGGCGGTGCCGGCGGGAAGCCCGACGCGATAGCTATAGTTGATGAGGGCGCCAGGAATCACCAGACCGGTCTCGACAAGGGCGGGCTCGGCGATCATCAGCCGCGGTCCCAGAATGAAGACACCGCTCGCCGCGTCCGGCTCGTGGGCGAGGGCGGCGCGCAATACGAAGCGCGCATCGCCCACCCGCACGACATCGCCGGGCTTGGCGCCGAGGCGGTCCAGCAGCGCCGGTGCCGCCACCGCGCCCCAGAGCCCGTCCGTCTTGGCGAGTGCCGCGGCGAGGCTGCCCGGCGGATCCAGCGTCACCGCGCCTTCGAGGGGATAGGCGGCGCTGACCGCCTTGAGCTCCACCAGGCTGCGCCGCGCGCCATCATCCCGGCGCGCCATCGCCCGCATGCCCATGACCTCCGCGACGCTGCCGTTGGCGGCGAGATAGGCCTGTTCCTCCGGGCTCGCCGGGCGCAGCACCAAGTTGAGTTCGACATCGCCGCCCAGCATCGCGCGCGCGTCGGTGGCGAGACCCGCTCTGACCCCGGCGGCCAGCGAGCCCACGCCGGCGATGACAGCGACGCCCAGGGCGAGACACGCGAGAAAGATACGGAAGCCCTTGAGCCCGCCGCGCAGCTCGCGGCGCATCAGGCGGCTGGCGAGCGCAAGCGTGCTCATGATTGAGGGATCAACGGGCCGCCGCGGCGCGGGGCCACGCGCTGTCGGCGATGATGCGGCCGTCTGCGAGCTCGACGACACGCTGGGCGCGGCGGGCAAGCTCCTGCTCGTGGGTGATCAGCAGCAGCGTCGTGCCGTGCTCGGCGGCGAGGCCGAACAGGAGATCCATCACCTGTTTGCCGGTGGCGCCGTCGAGATTGCCGGTGGGCTCGTCGGCGAGGATGAGTTTGGGCGTGGCGGCGAAGGCGCGGGCGAGCGCCACCCGCTGCTGCTCGCCGCCGGAGAGCTCCGCCGGATAGTGGTCGCGGCGTCGCTCCAGGCCGACGCTGGCGAGGCAGGCCGCGGCGGCGGCGAAGGCATCCCATCGCCCGGCGAATTCCAGCGGCAGGGCGACGTTCTCCAGTGCTGTCATGGTGGGCACGAGGTGAAACGCCTGGAACACGATCCCCATGGCGTCGCGGCGGAAGCGGGCAAGCCCGTCCTCGTCGAGACGGCCGAGATTGCTGCCGGCGACCACGACCTCGCCGGCGCTCGGCCGTACCAGTCCAGCGATCGTCATCAGCAGCGTGGTCTTGCCGGAGCCGGAGGGCCCGATCAGGCTCACGGTTTCGCCGGCGCGCGCGTCGAGGGACACGCCGCGCAGCACGTTGACGGCGCCGGCCGCGCTCGTCAGTGTAACCTCCACATCCCTGAGCAGGATCATGTCGGTGTTAATCTGGTCGGCCATGCATGTCTGGATTGGTGGCGCGGTTTCTCGGCGGGGGCGGGAGTGTGGTTATGGACTGTGGCGAATCCTTGTCAATGTCGCCATGGTCATGACGATGATCGCCGGAGCTGCCTCGGCGAACGCCGCGCCGGTGCGGATCGTGGCGCTCGGCGACAGCCTTACCGCCGGTTTCGGCGTGGCGCCCGAGGACGCGTTTCCGGTTCGCCTGCAGGCTTGGCTCAAGGCCCGCGGCGTCGATGCGCAGGTGGCGAATGCCGGCGTCTCCGGCGACACCACGGCCGGCGGTCTGGCGCGCCTCGACTGGGCGCTCACCAAGCCCGCCGACGCGGTCCTGGTGGAACTCGGCGCCAACGACGCGCTGCGGGCTCTCGATCCCGCCGAGGCGCGCAAGAATCTTGACGGGATCCTGACGATACTGGAACAGCGCAAGATGAAGGTCCTGCTGCTGGGCATGAAGTCGCTGGCGAATTGGGGCGCCGACTACGCCAACGCGTTCGATGCGATTTATCCGGAGCTCGCCGAGCAGCATCACGTTCTCCTCTATCCATTTTTTCTCGACGGCGTGGCGTTGCAGCCGACGCTCAATCAGCCCGATGGCCTGCATCCCAATGCGCGCGGAGTCGAGGTGATCGTAGAGCGTGTCGGCCCCTATGTGATGCGTCTGCTGGGTGCCGCCGCGGCAGGGAACGGATGAGCGCGCCGCAATTCCGCGCCGCCGTTGGCCAGGGCCAGGGCTGGGCCGAGGCGGCGAAGACCTGCGCCGACGCGCTGATGCCGGTGCCTGACGGCGCCAGCCTCGGCTTCCTCTACGTGACCAGCACACTCGGCGAGCACCTCGGCAGCGTGCTCACCTTCCTGCGCGAGCGTACGCGGGTCCAGCATTGGGTCGGCACCATCGGACTCGGCGTCTGCGCCACGGGACGTGAGTATTTCGATGGCGCTGTCGTCAGCGCCTTGGTGGCAAGCCTGCCGGAGAGCGCCTTTCACGTGTTCGGTCCGGACATCGTCGGCGGCCGCGCGCTCGTTGCCTCCGCGACGGACTGGTTCGCCCAGACCCAGCCGGTGCTCGGCGTCGTGCATGGGGATCCCCGCGACGCCCGCATGAGCGACACCCTCGCGGCCCTCAGCAGCGAGGCCGGTCTCTTCCTGGTGGGCGGCATTGCGGCGGCGCAGGGCGCGCCGCCGCGCCAGATCGCCGATCGCATCGTCGAGGGCGGCCTCTCCGGCGTGGTGCTGGCGCCCGATGTCGCGGTGGTCACCGGCCTGACGCAGGGATGCTCGCCGATCGGTCCGGTGCGCCACATCACCGAGGCCAACGAGAATATCGTGAAGGCGATCGACGAGCGGCCGGCGCTCGACGTGTTCAAGGAGGATATCGGCGAGCTGCTGTCCCGCGACCTCCGCCGCGTCGCCGGGCGCATCTTCGCCGGCATTCCCGTGCGCGGCTCCGATACCGGCGACTACCTCGTGCGCAATCTGATGGCGATCGACACCGAGCGCCAATGGCTGGCGGTGGCGGAGAAGGTGGCACCCGGAGACCGGATCCTGTTCTGCCGGCGCGATCCCACCACGGCCCGGGACGACCTGCAGCGCATGCTGGACGGGCTCAAGCGCCGCGTCTCCGGCGCCCCCAGGGCCGGGCTCTACTTCAGCTGCGTCGCGCGCGGGCCCAATCTCTTCGCGCCGGAGTCCGAGGAGCTGAAGGCGATTCAGGCGACGTTCGGCGACTTCCCGATCGTGGGCTTCTTCGGCAACGGCGAGATCGCCCACGACCGGCTCTACGGCTATACCGGCGTGCTGGCGCTCTTTCTCTAAAGCGACGCCATGCTGCGCCTTTTTGTCGGCATTGGCCTGCCGCCGGACCTCAAGCTACGGATCTCTCTGCTCTGCACCGGCGTGCCCGAGGCGCGCTGGGTCGACGCCGGGAATTTCCATCTGACGCTGCGCTTCATCGGCGAGGTGGACGAGGGGGTCGCCAGCGACATCGACGCGGCGCTGTTGCGTCTCGCGGCGCCTCGCTTTTCCCTCGCCCTGGCTGGAGTCGGGCAGTTCGGAACTCGCATGCTCTGGGTCGGAGTCGAGAAGAATCCGGTCCTATTGCAGCTCCAGGCCAAGGTGGAGAGTGCGTTGCAGCGGGCGGGGATTCCCCCGGAGGGCCGGCGCTATACGCCCCATGTAACTTTGGCGCGACTCCGGCAGCCCCTGGGACCACGGGTGCCGGCGTTTCTCGCCGAGCACGCGCTGTTTCGCGCCCCGCCCTTCGACGTCGAACGCTTCAGTCTGATCGCGAGCTATCTCACGAAGAACGGCGCCATCTACGAGGATCAGGCGGACTACCCGCTGCGCTGAGCGGATCAGCCGAAGAGCGCCGCGAAGACGCGGAAATCTGCGAAAAATGCGAGGCCGCCGGGTACCAGATTGAGGAGCCCGTTGAGCAGGCCGAGGCCGGCGAAGGCAAGGGCGATGGCCAGGTTGTTTGCCGGCCGCTGCGCCACGTCATGCCGCTCGGTGAGCTTCAGTGTGATGCGTGTCATTGACTTTCTTTCGCACCGATGGGCGCGCGGGAGTTCGGAGAATGCACGCCAGGAGTTAAACCGTCGTAAACGACTCGTGGCCGTCCCACCGGCACTTCCGAGGCCTCCCGGCTGGCAAGGCATCGCTGTGGCAATGCGCGGATTTCTTGCGTTAAACGCTCGGTTGTGATTCTCTGGCGGTGGCCGACAACGGTCGGCGTCCAACAAAAGGGATACAGGAATGGCGACGCAAAAGGCGGGCACCCAGGCGACGGTGACCCTGAAACATCTGGCGGCCGCTCTCGCCGAGGGTCACGAGATGCCGAAGAAGCAGGCTGAGGGTATCCTCAACGACACGGTCGGTCTCGTCGTGAAGCATCTGAAGAAGGGTGATCGGATCCGCATCGGCGGGCTCGGCATCCTGGTGGTGCGCAAGCGCGCCGCGCGGATGGGCCGCAACCCCGCCACGGGCGAGCCGATCAAGATCAAGGCCAGCAAGAAAGTTGCGTTCCGCGCCTCCAAGGATCTCAAGGAAGCCATCTGAATCGTCGACGCTCCGGCGGCGAATAGAAAAAGGCGGCGCCGTCACCGGCGCCGCCTTTGCCTTGTCTGCGACTCAGAGTGTCGGACGCGCTAAAGATTGGGCTGCGGCGTCACGCGCAGGTAGGGCTTGAGGGTCTTGTAGCCCTTGGGAAAGCGCTTCTTCAGTTCCTCCGGATCCTGCAGCGCCGGGACGATGATGACATCCTCGCCGTGCTTCCAGTTGACGGGGGTCGCCACCTTGTAGTTGTCGGTGAGCTGCAGGCTGTCGACGACGCGCAGGATCTCGTCGAAATTGCGACCGGTGCTGGCGGGATAGGTGATGGTGAGGCGCACCTTCTTGTTGGGGTCGATCACGAACACCGAGCGCACGGTGAGCGTATCGTTGGCCTTCTCGTGGATCATCCCGTAGAGCCCGGAGACCTTGCGGTCGGCGTCGCCGATGAGCGGGAAGTTGAGGGCCTGGCCCTGGGTCTCGGCGATGTCGCCGGCCCATGCCTTGTGGTCCTTCACGGGGTCAACGCTGAGGCCGATCGCCTTCACGTTCCGCTTGTCGAACTGACTCTTCAATTTCGCCACGGCGCCCAGCTCGGTGGTGCACACCGGCGTAAAATCCTTGGGGTGGGAGAACAGGATCACCCAGCTGTTGCCCGCCCATTCATGGAAGTGGATCGGGCCGTCGGTCGAGTCCTGCGTAAAGTCCGGTGCGATTTCGCCTAGCTTCAGAGACATGACTTCCTCCTTGTGGTCTTGTTGATGGGCGGACGCCTCAGATCGGTACCGCGAGGACGGACGCCGCCGCGGCCTTCGCCGCCGCCGCCGTCTCGCTTTCACCGGGTAGCCGCCCGTGACGGTCTATCCAGGCATCGGTCCAGTCGCTGACCATCGTCGGGTCCGCGCCGGCCTCTCGCCAACGGGCGCGTAGCGCCCCCAGATCCTCCAGCCGTCCCTGCCATTCTGACCCAAAAACCTCGCCGAGGAAACGACCGAGCCGATGCGCCAGCCGCGGGCTCCTGCCGCCGGTGGAAACCGTCAGCAGCAGGTCGCCGCGCCGCACGATCGCCGGGGAGTGGAAGTCGCAGAGCTCCGGCCGGTCCTCCGCGTTGACAAGAATGCCGCCAGCGCGGGCGGTGGCGACGAGATCGCGGAGCGCGCTCTCCTCGACGCCATCGGCCACCAGCAGCAGCCGCGCCTCCGCCAGCTCGGCGGGGGTCGGCCAGCGGCGCCGAAGCCGTCCGCCCGCGGCGCGGGCAAGGCCGTCGCCTGCGGCGGGTCCATAGACCGTGACGTTTTCCGCGCCGTCGGCGTCGAGGAGGGCGAGGCGGCGCTCGGTGCGCGGGCCGCTGCCGACCAGCGCCACCGGCAGATGCGTGAGGTCGAGGTTGACTGGATACATCAGGAAGCCTCCTTGAGCGGCGTGGCGAGGGCGGCGAGGAGCCGCTCCTTGCCGAGCCGATGGCAGAAGTCGCCGAAGCCCTCGTTCCCCGTGCGCTCGGCCGCGAAGCGGGCGAACAGCGGCTCCAGGGTGTTTCCCACCTCCGCCTCGGCGATCCGTTCCAGAAGCAGGAAGTTGAGACGGGTACCTGCGAAGTCGCCGCCGACGAAGAGGGCATAGAAGCCCGGCACGCGGCCGACGATGCCGATGTCGCCGGCATAGGGACGGGCGCAGCCATTGGGGCAGCCGGTGATGCGGATCGAGAGCGTCTCCTGCGCCAGGCCGTGACGGGCGAGCGCCGCCTCGATGCCGCCCACGAGCGGGTCCTGCACCCGTTCCGCTTCGGTGAGGGCGAGGCCGCAGGTGGGGAGCGCCGGGCAGGCCAGCGACCAGCGCCGCGCCGGCGAGAGATCGAAGCGCACGCCGCCGGCGCGCAAAATGCTCTCGACCGCGTCGCGATGGGCGGGCTTCACGTTGCCGAGGATCAGGTCCTGGGTCGGCGTGATCACCGGATCAAGACTGAAGCGCTCCACCACGTCGCGGAGCGCCGCCTTGAGCGCGCCGCCGATACGGCCGCTCGGCACGGGTACGCCGAGATAGAGGTGGCCGTCGCCCTGCTCGTGCCAGCCCAGGTGATCGCGGACGCGGAACGCGGGCATCGGGCGCGGCGCTTCCAAGGGCTTGCCGAGATATTCCTCAAGACGCTCCTTGGCCCAGGCGTCGCCGTGCTCGGCGATGATGTATTTGAGCCGCGCGTGGCGGCGGTTGCTGCGGTCACCGTGATCGCGATGCAGCTTCACCACCGCCTCCGCCGCCGCCACGAGATCATCGGGCTCGACGAAGGCGACGAGGGAGGCCAGTCGCGGAAACGTGCGGGCATTGTTGTGGGTCATGCCGAGCCCACCGCCGAGGGCGAAGTTATAGCCCTGCAGGCGATCGCCTTCGAACAGCGCGATGATACCGAGATCGTTCGTGAGGATATCGACGGAGTTGTCGCCCGGCGTCGCGATCCCGATCTTGAACTTGCGTGGAAGATATGTGCGCCCGTAGAGCGTTTCCTCGTCCTCGCCGGCGACAGGAGCGCCGTCGAGCCAGATCTCGTGGTAGGCGCGGCTTTGCGGCAGCATGTGGGCCGAAATACGCCGCGCGTCGTCGATGAGGCGCTCGTGCACCGCGTCGCGGATCGGCGCCGGTACCGTGGTCACCGTGCGCACGACATCGCCGCAGGCGGCCAGCGTGGTGAGCAGCATGGCGTCGATGGCGGCGACGGTGCTCTTGATGTCGCGCTTCAAGACGCCATGCAGCTGGATGCTCTGCCGCGTGGTGAGGCGGAGCGTGCCATTGGCGTGGCGGTCGGCGAGATCGTCGAAGGCGAGATACTGCGCCCCGGTCAGCCGGCCGCCAGGAATGCGCGCCCGCACCATGAGCTGCCAGTGCTTCTCCTGCCCGCTCTGCTTCAGCTCGGTGGCGCTGTCCCGGTCGTAGCCCTGATAGATGCCGTGGAACTTGAGGAGCGTGTAGCCGTCGTCGTCGAAGGTGGTGGCGCCATCGCCGGTGCTCTCTGCGAGATGGCCTCGCAAGCCGCGGCTTGCCTCCTTTACCTGCTCGACCTCCGATGGTCCCGCCGCGCGCGCCATGGCTTCTGCTCCCTTTTGTGCATCCAAGATGTACATCCCTACTATTTCACATTCAAGCTCTCATAAATCTTCATAATTAGCATTTGCAATATGTGAAATATGCCGACGTGATTTCTCCGTGCCGCCGGCGATAGCATGGGTTAAGAGAGGCGCCCGATGCCGCTCGAGAGGACGAAATGGCCTGGGATCCCGCGCAATACCTGAGATTTTCCGACGAGCGGCTGCGGCCGGGCTTCGACCTGCTGGCGCGCGTTGGAGAGCTGCCGCCGGGGCCCCTGGCGGAGCTCGGCTGCGGCACCGGCGTGCATGCAAGAGCGATCGCCGAGCGCTGGGGCGACCGCGTGATGACCGCCGTCGACAGCTCCGCCGAGATGCTGGCGCAGGCTTCCGTCGAGCCCTCGACGATTCTCTGGATGCGGGCGGATCTGCGCCAGTGGTCGGCGCCAGAGCCGGCGGCGCTGATTTTCTCCAACGCGGTGCTGCAGTGGGTCGACGACCACGCCACGCTGTTCCCGCGCCTGATGGGGATGCTGGCGCCCCGCGGCGTGCTGGCGGCGCAGATGCCGCGCAACTTCGGTCAGCCCTCCCACGTGCTGATGCGCGAGACCGCCGCCGAGGGACCCTGGGCCGCGCGCCTCAAGCCGCTGCTGCGACACGACCCGGTGGCGCCGCCGGAGATCTACTACGATCTGCTGACGCCTCTCGCCCGCGGCGGCCTCGACATCTGGGAAGTGGAATACCTCCACGTCCTCGCCGGCGAGGACGCGGTGCTCAACTGGGTGCGCGGCACGGCGCTGCGGCCGCTGGTGTCGGCGCTGCCGACCGAGGACGCTGCCGCCTTCGAGCACCTCTACGCCGAGAGGCTGCGCCGCGCCTATCCGCGCCGCGCCGACGGCAAGACGTTGTTCCCGTTCCGCCGGCTCTTCATCGTGGCGAGCGCTTAGGGAGGATGCCCGTGCACTACTGGCTGCTGAAGTCGGAGCCGTCGGCCTATTCCTGGGACCAGCTTGTCAAGGACGGCCGCACCAATTGGAGCGGCGTTCGCAATCACCAGGCCGCTCTCAATCTGAAAGCGATGAAGAAGGGCGATCGCGCCTTTTTCTATCACTCCAACGACGGGCTCGAGATCGTCGGCGTGGCGGAGATCGTGAAGGAGGCCTATCCCGATCCCACGGACAAGGCCGGCCGCTTCGTCATGGTGGACGTGGCGCCGGTGCTGCCAGTGAAGCAACCGGTGACCCTCGCCGAAATCAAGAGGACGCCGGCCCTCAAGAACCTGGCGCTGGTGAAGCAGTCCCGCCTCTCAGTCTCGCCGGTCGGTGCCGAGGAATGGCGGGTGATCACGAAAATGGCTGGCATCAAGGCGTGAGCGCCGATGCGCGGCTGCGGCGCCTCTGCGGTCTCGACGAGATAGCCGAGCCCGGCAGCCGCGGCTTTCGCCTCGATGAAGATGCCGATCGCCGGCCGTTCTTCGTCGTGCGTGAGGGCGGCAGGGTCGTGGCCTACGAAAATGTCTGTCCCCATGCAGGCTCGCCGCTGGACTGGCTTCCCGACCGGTTTCTGGACGTCGATCGCCGCCGCATCCTCTGCGCCACCCATGGCGCACTTTTCCGCATCGCCGACGGGCACTGCATCGGCGGTCCCTGCGCCGGCAAGGCCCTCACGCCGGTGCCGATCCAGATCGTGGACTGCGCGATCTATCTGGTGGTGGGGACTGGCTCGCCGGCCTGAGCGGGCAAATCCAGTTCCTGCTGAGCCAGAATCTCTTTTGCCTTCGCCTCGTTCGCGGCGATCTCGCGCACCAGCTTCGCCTGCACCGCGGCCGCGAAGCTTTCGTAGTCCTTGACGACCTCCATGAAGGCACCGGCGCCGCCGATCACGCGGTCCCGGTAGTACTCGTCGAGGAATTCGTATTCGCTGAGGATCGGCAGGCCGTTGATGATGATGCCCTTGGCCACCACCTCGTCCCGGGCATCGGTCACCGGGCGGCCGGCGTTGTTGACGCCGTCGCCGGAGACGTCGATCACCTGCCGCCCGGCCTCGACCCCGCTCGACGAGAACAGCGGCAGGACAAAATCGAGGGCGCCGCTGATCGAGGTCCAGTCGGAATAGATCCGCGGTGCCTCCGCCATGGCGCTGCCGAACTGGGCGGCGGACTCGGTATCGGTGATGACGGTCCAGCTCACCACCTGCTGCTGGTGATTGGCGCCGGACCACTCGACCATGGTGACCGCGATGGATTTATGCTGGCCGCTGGTGATCGCCTGCAGCACTTCCGGGCTCTTGAAGGCCGCCTCGTAGCCGCGGCGCTGCAGCTCCCAGCGCTCGCTGTTGACGCTGCCGGAGACGTCGATCGCCAGCACAAGGGCGAGGTCCACCTCCCGACCCCAGGCCGGCGGTGCTGCGAGGACACCTGCAAACGCCAGGACGCAGAGCGCCCGACCGATCCTTGCCATGGGCTTGTCCTCCCAATTCGGAGTTGGGGACTACCCTCAGAACGCCAGTCTAGCACCAATTCCCGGCGCCGCAGCCGGGGCAAAAACATAGGAGCGTGTCAGGTGACGCGGAAATTCTTGAACTGCCAGGGATCGGACGTGTCGAGATCCTCGGGGAAGAGTCGGTTGCGGTCCCTGAGGGGCGTCCAGTCGCCGTAGGCGCCGACGAGCTTGCCGAGATAAGGCCGGGTGATCTCCAGGATGCGCTCGAAGTCGATCTCGTCGGGCTCCACGAGGCCCAGATCGGGATGCTCGATCGCCCAGATCATGCCGGCCACCACGGGCATGGTGACCTGAAGGCCGGTGGCGTTGTGATAGGGCGCCAGCTTCCGCGCCTCCTGGATCGACAGCACGGAACCGTACCAATAGGCGCCCTTGGCGTGGCCCATCAGCAGCACGCCGAGCTCGTCGATGCCTTCCGTGATCTCGTCCATCATCAGGCGCTTGTGCGCCTGCAAGTGCCAGTTCTTGCCGGCAAGCTCGTGCAGCGACAGCACCGCGCCATCGCAGGGGTGATAGGCGTAGTGCACGGTCGGGCGATAGAGCACCTTCTCGGCCTCGCGCACGGTGAGGTAGTCCGAGATCGAGATCGCCTCGCCGTGCGTCACCAGGAAGCCGTGGTAGGGCCCCTCGATCGGCGTCCAGCTCCGGACCCGCGTGCCGGCGCCCGGACGGTTGAGGTAGATCGCCGCGCCGCAGCCGAAGTCGTGACGGCCGCCGTCGGTGGGGAAGTGGCGCTCGTGGCTGCCCCAGCCGAGCTCGGACGGTTGCGAGCCTTCGCTGAAGAAGCCGTCGATCGACCAGGTGTTGACGAACTCACCCGGCCGCTTCGGCACGTCGGACACCTGGGTGTCGCGCTCGGCGATGTGGATGACCTTGACGCCGAGCTGGTGCGCCAGCACGCCCCAGGCGGCGCGGCTGGTGGGCTTCGCGGCCTTGACGCCGGTGTCGCGGGCGATGTCGAGGAGCGCCTGCTTCACGAAATGCGACACCAGGCCCGGGTTGGCGCCGTGGGTCACGATCGCGGTCGGACCCTTGCCGCCGGTCTTGCGACGGAACTCCAGCGCCGTCTCGCGCAGCGCGTAGTTGGAGCGCTGGGACGGCGTCAGCGTCGCATCCGTATAGCGGCCGGGCCAGGGCTCGATGCAGGTATCGAGATAGAGCGCGCCTTTCCGATGGCAGAACTCCATCAGCGCCAGGCTCGAGACATCCACGGAGACGTTGCAGAGGAAATCGCCGGCGCCGAGAAGCGGATCGAGGATCTCGACGTAGTTCACCTTCGTCAGCGGCTTGAGGACGAACTCGATGCCCATCGCCTTCGCCTCGTCGTGGCCGCGCTCCTCGGCGGTGACGATGGTGATCTTCCGGGGATCGCAGTCGATGTGCCGGAGGATTAGTGGCAGAGAGCCCTGGCCGATGCTACCGAAACCGAGAATGACGATGCGGCCGGGAAACTTGACGTACTTCTTGGTGAGCGACATCGCGACATCCTGCCTGAGAGACAAACGAGGAGCGCCGCCGGGACTTTTCCGACCGCGAGCGTGCCCCTAGACGGTTGAGCCGTGGCTCTACGGGCGGCGCGCGTCGGAGTCAAGCAACGCGTGTGCCAGGATGACGGAAAAAAGTCAGTCGCCGCGCGGCGCGCTCACTGCGCCGCTGGCGCGTAAGCGGCGGCGAGCTGGCGGGAGACCAGCGCCGCGTAGAGGCCGCCTTTCGCCAGCAGGGTCTCGTGCGTCCCGGCTTCCATCATGCGGCCTTCCCTCAGCACCACGATCACGTCGGCGTCGCGGATGGTGGAGAGGCGGTGGGCGATCACGATGGTGGTGCGATCGGCCTGCAGCCGGTCGAGGGCGCGGCGCACCGCTTGCTCGTTGAGCGCGTCGAGGTGCGAGGTCGCCTCGTCCAGGATCAGCACCGGCGCGTCCTTGAGGAAGGCGCGGGCGATGGCGACGCGCTGGCGCTGGCCGCCGGAGAGGCTGGTGCCGCGCTCGCCTACGGGCGTGTCGAGCCCGTCCGGCAGCGCGTCCACCAGATCGCCGAGGGAGGCGTGCTCGACCGCCGCCTTGAGCTCGGCCTCGCTCGCCTCGGGCCGAGCGATCAGGATGTTGCTGCGGAGCGTATCGTTGAAGAGATACGTATCCTGGGCCACCAGCGCGATGCGCCGGCGCAGATCGTCGAGGCCGTAATCGCGGAGGTCGGCGCCGTTGAGGGTGATGCGGCCGCCGTCCGGATCCCAGAAGCGCATCAGGAGCTGTGCCGTCGTGGTCTTGCCGGCGCCCGACGTGCCGACCAGGGCCAGGGTCTTGCCGGCGGGAATCTCGAAGCTGATCTCGGAGAGCGCCCGGCGGCTCTGGCCGGGATAGGCGAAGCTGACGCCTTCCAGCGTCAGCGCCGCGGCGCCCGCCCGCTCCGGCACGCCCGGCCCGTCGCGCACCGGCACCGGCTCGTTGGCGAGGCCGTAGATCCGCCGCGCCGCGCCCAGGGTGTCGGCGAGCTGGCGGCCGATCTGGGCGATCTCTGACACCGGCAGGAAGGCGGCCATGGCGAGGATGGTCAGCAGCGGCAGCAGACCCGGATCGAGGATGCCCCGGCTCGCCAGCGCCGCGCCGGTCACCACCACGGCGAGGCCGCCGAGGCCGGTGAACACTTCCAGCAAACTGTGCTGCAAGGTCAGCTCGGAGAAGAACGGCAAGCGGAGGCGAATGTAGCGCTCGGAGAGTGCGTCGAGGCGCGTGCCACGGGCACTCTCCTGCTGGAAGGCCACGATCTCGCCGAGACCCTGCACGGAATCGACGGCGAAAGCGCCGAGCTCGCCGGCGGCTTCCCGCGCCTCGGAGCCGAGCTGATCGACGCGCTTGCGCATGAGGAAGGGACTCAGGCCAACCGCCGCCAGGAACGGCAGCAGCGCCAGGGCGAGCCACGGGCTGGTGGCGATCAGCACCGCCAGCACCATCGCCGGCACGAGGATCGCGACGAAAGCCGGCGCCACCGTGTGGGCGAAGAAGTATTCCACCAGCTCGACGTCGTGCGTGGCGAGCGCCATCAGATCGCCGGTGCGGCGGCGCACGAGATAGGCCGGCGCCAGGGCATCGAGCTTGCGGAAGACGTCGATCCGCATCTCCGACAGCAGGCGGAACGCCATGTCGTGGGCGAGCCAGGATTCGAGCCAGTGCAGCGCACCCGACAGCGGCGCCACGATGGCGAGCGCCCAGAGCCAGCCGCCATAGGGCGCGCCATTCTTGAGGGCGAGCACGGTGAGGGCACTCAGCACGCCGACGCCGATGAAGGCGAGGACGCGCAGCACGCCGAGGACGAAGGTGGCGGCAAGCTTCCCCTTCCAGGGCATGATCATTTTCATGAGGGCGACGACGAGGCGGACCCAGCCCAGCCCCTCGGCCTTGATAATGCCCTCGGTCACCACCTTGACCGCGCCGCCGGGCGTGTCGGCGACGCGCTCGACAGTGGCCGACGCAGGCTCGGCATCGATCAGGACCGCGGCGGCGGATTCCCGCGCCTGCTCCGCCATCAGCCGGGCATAGACGCCGCCGGCCTGCATCAGCGCCTCGTGCCGGCCGCTCTCCACCACGCGGCCGCCGTCCAGGACCAGGATGCGATCGCAGTCGATGACGCTGGAGAGCCGATGCGCGAGCACGAGGGTGGTGCGCCCGCGCATGAGCTTGTCGAGGGCCTGCTGGATCACTGCCTCGTTCTCGGCATCGACCGCCGAGAGCGCCTCGTCCAGCACCAGGATCGGCGTGTCGCGGAGGAGCGCGCGGGCGATGGCGACGCGCTGGCGCTGGCCGCCCGAGAGCTTGATGCCCTTCTCGCCAACGACGGTCTGATAGCCCTGGGGCAGCGCCGCAACGAAGTCGTGAATGTTGGCGGCCTTGGCCGCCGCCTCGACGTCGGCGGTCGAGGCCTCCGGGCGGCCCATGCGGATGTTGTCCTCGACGGTGCCGTGGAAGAGGAAGGTGTCCTGGCTCACCACCGATATCAGCGAGCGGATCTGTGCGAGGGAAAGCTGGCGCAGATCGTGGCCGCCGAGGCGGATGATGCCGGCATCGGGATCGTAGAAACGCAGCAGCAGGCGCACGATCGAGGACTTGCCGCCGCCGGAGGGGCCGACAAGGCCGATGCGCTCGCCGGCCTCGGCGCGGAAATCGAGCTTATCGTGAACGGCGCGCCGCGTGCCGGGATAGGCAAAGCGCACGGCCTCGAAGGCGATGGTGGGATCGAGGGGCCGGGCGAGCGCGGGCGGCGGCGCGTCCGCCACCAGGGGCTGGTCGTCGAGGATGCGATAGATGCCCTGGGCCGCGGACATCCCCACCATGCCCTGGTGCAGCACCGTGCGCAGCTCCCGCATCGGCCGGAAGATCTCCACGCCCAGCATCAGGATGATCAGCAGCGAGGTCAGACCCATGGCGCCGCTCTCGACACGCCAGGCGCCCAGCGCGAGCGCCGCCGCGGCGCCACAGGCGATGGCGCTGTCGGTGATGCCGCGCGCCAGCACGTTGGTGCCGAGGACCCACATGGTGCGCCGGAAGAGATCGTGCGCTTCCACCTCGAGCTTGTCGGCGCGCGCCTTGCTCTGGCCAAAAGCCTTGAGAGTCGCCAGGCCCTGGATCGAATCCAGGAATTCGGCGGCGAAGGCGGCATAGGCCTTCTGCCGGCCCTGGGAGTTCTTCACGTCGCGCTTGTGCCAGAGCGCCGGCGCGAAGAGCGCGATCACGGCGAAGAGCAGCAGCACCGCCGCCACCGGCACGTCGATGAAGGCGATGGCAGCGAAGATCAGGACCGGCGTCAGCAGCGCGATCAGGAACTGCGGCAGGAACTGGCCGAAATAGGTCTCGAGCTGCTCGACGCCGTCGATCAGCGACAAGGTGAGGGCGCCCGACCGTTGCCGCCCGATGGCGCCGGGACCGAGCGCTGCGATCTTGTCGTAGATCGCGCGGCGCAGCTTCTTCTGCACCCGCGCGGCAGTCTCATGGGCGGTCACCGTGCGCCAATGCTCGAAGGCGCCGCGAAGCGCCATCACGACCGCGATGAGGGCGATCGGCAGGATCAGCGAAGCGACATCGCGGCCGGCGAAAACCTGGCCGATCAGCCAGCCCAGGAGACCCAGCCGCGCCACCCCGAAGGCCACGGCGGCAAGACCCACCAGCACCGCCCAGAGGATGCGCAGGCGGACTCCCGCGGTGAAGATCCACAGGCGCGGCTCAAAATGCATCGACGCTCTCCGTCACGACAGGCTGCTGATTGCGCCACGATAGACCGAACGCCAGCGTTCGGCAGTCGACAAATTGGAGGACCTGCCGTACATTTTTGTACGGGACTTTTCGGAGGATTTGGCCGTGATCGCGGACTGGGACGATTTGCGGGTGTTTCTGACCCTGGCCCGGGACGGCAAGCTCGCCGCCGCCGCCCGCCGCCTCGACGTCAGTCACCCCACCGTGGCGCGCCGGGTGCGGGCGCTGGAGGAGTCGATCGGGGCGCGGCTCTTCGACCGTCTGCCGGACCGCTTCGTGCTCACCGCCGCCGGCGAGGAGCTGCTGGCGGACGCCCAGGCGATGGAGCGGGCGGCGGAGTCGATCCATCGCCGCAGCGCCGGCCTCGGCGATACGTTCCACGGCACCGTGCGGCTCTCGGCGGGAGAGGCGATGGCCGGTTTTCTCGCCGATCGCCTGCCGCGGCTGCGCCATAACCTGCAATGCGTGGAGATCGAGCTCATCGCCAGCCATCAGCTGGCCAATCTCTCCCGCCGCGAGGCGGATCTCTTGATCCGCGAGCAGGTGCCGGACCTTGCCAGCATCGTGACCCGCCGCCTCGGCCGCGTCGCCTATGCGGTCTATGCAGGATCGGATCTCAAGATTCCCGATCGCTCGCGGGACGCGCTGCGCTGCCTGCCTTGGCTCGGCTTCGACGAGGAGCACGGCTATATGCCCGGCCAGAGCTGGGTGCTGGATCTCCTCGGCGGCGCCCGTCCCAGCGTGCGCGTCAACAACTGGCTGGTGCTGCGCGAGGCGGCGCGGTCCGGCGCCGGCCTCGCGGTGCTGCCCTGCTATCTCGGCGATGGGGACGTGAGGCTGCGACGCGTCGGTTCCGTGTTGCGCGACGTCACCGCCGACCAGTGGCTGCTGGTGCACCGCGACCTCCGCGCGCTGCCGCGGGTGCGCGCGGTCATGGATGCGCTGGTGCGCCTGTTCCAGGAAGAGCGCGTGGCGATCGAGGGGCGGAGCCATCCCGCTCACCCTTCCCTTTCTCCCGACGCGGGGGAGAGGGTTGCGCAGGCTTAGCGAGCGGAGCGAGCTTAGCCGCAGCTGGGCCAGGGGGCTGATTCGGGCCCGATGGCCTCACTCTAAGGGCGTGGCGCGCCGCTCAACACCTGCGGATTGACCACATTCGTCGGCGTGCCCGCCGCATAGGCGACGATCTGATCGAAGATGTCCGAAAACTGCACCTCGTATTCCTCGCGGGTGACGTAGCCGATGTGCGGCGTGCAGATGGCGTTGTTCGCCGTCAGCAATGGATGGCTCGGGTCGGCGACCGGCTCCTCCTCGAAGACGTCGACCGCGGCGAAGCCGGGTCGACCGGCCTTGAGCGCCTCCGCCAGGGCGCCGGGGGCGATCAGCGGCGCACGGCTGGTGTTCACCAGGATCGCGGTCGGCTTCATGCGCGCGAGATCGGCCGCGGCGACGATGCCCTGCGTCGCGGGGACGAGGCGCAGGTGCAGGGAGATCACGTCGCACGTCTCGAAGAACGCGGCTTTGCTGGCGGCAGCGGCGCAGCCGTCGCGCCGCGCGCGCTCGAGGGTCTTCTCGCTCGACCACGCCAGCACGCTCATGCCGAAGGCGCGGCCGTAACCGGCGACCACGCTGCCGATCCGGCCGTAACCGTAGATGCCCAGCGTCTTGCCGCGCAAGGTGGTGCCGACGGCGGTCTGCCAGCGGCCTTCCTTGAGCGCCGCCACCTGCTGCGGCAGGCTGCGCGCCGCCGCCATGACCAGGGCCCAGGTGAATTCCGCCGCCGCGGTGGAGGCGGTGCCGGGATGCTGGCTCGACGAGACGATGACGCCGAGACGCGTGCAGGCGTCGATGTCGATGTGGGGATAGACGCTGCGCTGGCTGATCAGCCGCAGCTTCGGCAAACGCTCCAGCAGCGGCGCCTGGATCCTGGTTCTCTCCCGGAATAGCACCAGCACCTCGACGTCTCTGAGGCGCTCCGCCAGCCCGTCGGTATCCTCTACGTGATCGTTCCAGACGGTGACGTCGTGCCCCCTCAGCTTGGCGAAGCAGGGCAGCGTCCGCAACGTGTCGAAGTAATCGTCGAGGATCGCGACCTTCACAGGGCGCGCTCGCGGGCCGCGAGCAGCGCGCGGCCGCGCGCCGTCAGCTCCACCAGGGGCGTTTCGCCGGCCCGATGGGTGCGGGCGACGAGGCCGTGGTCGACGGCGTCCTCCCAGACCGGGAGACGCGGGCAGGAGGTGCGCCACGCCTCCATCACCTCGCGGTAAGGCCGTGGCCCGACGGCGAGCCAGGTGAGGAAGTCGATCGTCAGCGGCATCAGGATGTCGGACATGATGGTCGAGAATGCGCCAGGGCCGTCATGACGTCAAATGCATCCGATATGACAATGTGATACTCTGGAAGTATGGCAGAGATCGACCTCCGGCGGCTGCGCGCCTTCGTGGCGATCGCCGAGGAGGAGCACATCACACGGGCGGCCGCGCGGCTCGGCATGCAGCAGCCGCCCCTGACGCGGCTGCTGCGGAGCATGGAGGCGGAGCTCGGCGTGGCGTTGATGCAGCGCCTGCCGCGGGGCGTCAAGCCGACCGCGGCAGGACGGGCGCTGTTGGACGAGGCCCGCGTGCTGCTGGCCCGCGCCGGCGGCCTTGCTGAGGTGGTGCGTCACGCCGCCCGGGGCGAGACCGGCCGTCTCGCCATCGGCTTCACCAGCTCGGCGGCGCTTCATCCCTTCGTGCCGGCGGCGCTCCGGGCGTTCCGCGAGGCGGCGCCGGCGGTGGCGCTCACGCTGGAGGAGGCGGGAACCGGCGAGCTCCTGGACGCGCTGCTGCGGGGCGGGCTCGATGCCGCCTTCGTGCGCACGCCGATCCCGCATGCGGGCAGCCTCATTGTCGACGATGTCCTCCGCGAGCCGATGATCGTGGCCTTGCCCGCCGGCGATGCGCTCGCGACAAGGACCGGCGCGGCGCTTCCATTGGCGCGGCTTGCGGGAGAACCATTCATCCTCTATCGCCGCCCCACTGGCCCCGGCCTTTACGACGCCATCGTCGCTGCCTGCGGTCGTGCCGGCTTCAGCCCCCGGGTGGTGCAGGAGGCGCCGCGCCTGACCGCGACCTTGAGCCTGGTGGCGGCGGGGCTCGGCCTCTCCATCGTGCCGGCCTCGCTCCGCAGCCTGAACATCGGGGCCGTCGCCTACCGCGCCCTCGGCTCGCGCCCGCATCTCATCGCGCCGCTTCATCTGGCGATCCGCCGAGAAGAGCCGCCGGCGGCGTTGGCGCGGTTTCGCGAGCTGGTCGCGAAAATGCGGAAACCGCCGCGCCGCTGACGGCGACGGGTTGTTTATGCGGACGCCTTGATGAAGTCGATGAAGGCGCGGAGCGGCGCCGGCATGTGCGTGCGGCTTGCGTAGTAGAGGAAGGGTCCGGAGAAGCTCTGCCGCCAGTCATGCAGCACCGGCTCCAGCGCACCGCTCGCCAATGAGGGTGCCAGGAATTCCTCGAAGCCTCTGACGATGCCGAGGCCGGCGACGGCGGCGCCGATCTCCAGCTCGAGCGTGGTGGCGATGAGGGGACCTGTGGGAGAGATGCGCACGATCTCGCCGCGACGCTCGAATTCCCAGGGCGGGGTGATGCCGTTGGCGAAGCGGTGACGGATGCAGGCGTGGTCCAGCAGGTCCTTGGGATGTTGCGGCCGGCCGCGCGCGGCCAGATAGGCGGGCGCCGCCGCCGCGGCGAAGCACTGCACCCGCGGGCCGATCGGCACCGCGATCATGTCCTGCGCCAGGCGCTCGTCGTAGCGCACGCCGGCATCGAAGCCCGCCGCCAACACGTCGATCAGGCTGTCGTCGGCGGCGACCTCCAGGGTGATGCCGGGATTCGCCGCCAGGAATTCCTCCGCGATCGGCGGCAGGATCGCCCGCGCCACGACGGTCGGCACGTTGAGCCGGAGCGTGCCCGTGGGGCTGTCGCGAAAGCTGTTCACCGCGTCGAGGGCCGCGGAGACTTCACCGAGCGCGGGAACCAGGCGTTCCAGGAGCCGTGTGCCCGCCTCGGTCGCTGTCACGCTGCGCGTGGTGCGATTGAGGAGGCGCACGCCGAGACGCGCCTCCAGCCGGCGCACCGCCTCGCTCAGGGCCGAGGCAGAGACGCCGCGCACCATCGCCGCGCCGCGAAAGCTCCGGTGCCGCGCCACCGCCGCGAAGGCGTCGAGATCGGCGAGGTCCATCTCAGATATTGTCCGATAATCCGTACAACCCGTAGCATCATTGCCCGATTATCGAACGATGCGCCAGCCCCCATACTCATTCCTATCGGACCGGCGATCCGGTTCGCGACCGCAAAGGATCAGGACATGGAACGGCGTCAACTCGGCAAGAGCGGCCCCATGGCTTCCGCCCTCGGTCTCGGCTGCATGGGCATGTCGGGCGTGTACGGTCCGACGGATCGGGCCGAGAGCATCGCCACGATCCACGCCGCCCTCGATGCCGGCATCACGCTTCTCGACACCGGCGACTTCTACGGCATGGGCCACAACGAGATGCTGATCGCGGAGGCGCTTAGGGGCGTGCCGCGGGAGAAATATCTCCTCAGCGTGAAATTCGGCGCGCTTCGCGATCCCGCCAGCGGCTGGATCGGCGTCGACACGCGACCGGCGGCGCTGAAGACATTCCTCGCCTACTCGCTGCAGCGCCTCGGCGTCGACTACATCGACATCTACCGGCCGGCGCGCCTCGATCCCCAGGTGCCGATCGAGGAGACCGTGGGCGCCATTGCCGACATGGTGAAGGCCGGATACGTCCGTCACATCGGTCTCTCCGAAATCGGCGCCGAGACGTTGCGACGCGCCGCCGCCGTCCACCCGATCTGCGATCTGCAGATCGAGTATTCCCTGATCTCCCGCGGCGTCGAGACGGCTATCCTGCCGGCGACGCGCGAGCTCGGCGTCGGCATCACCGCCTACGGCGTCCTCTCCCGCGGCCTGATCAGCGGCCACTGGCAGAAGGGCGCCCTCGCCCCCGGCGACTTCCGCGCCCATAGTCCGCGCTTCCAGGGCGCCAACGCCGACGCGAACCTCGCCCTGGTGGACGCGTTGCGCAAAGTGGCGGACGGAAAGGGCGCGAGCGTCGCCCAGGTGGCGATCGCCTGGGTCGCGGCCCAGGGCAAGCACATCGTGCCCGTCATCGGCGCCCGCCGCCGCGACCGCCTCGCCGAGGCGCTGGGCGCGCTCACCGTGGCGCTCAGCCCGCAGGATCTCGCCGCCATCGAGCGCGCGGTGCCCAGGGGTGCCGCATCGGGCGAGCGCTATCCGGCGCCGGCGATGGCGGATCTGGACAGCGAGAAGTAGGGCCGGTCCGGGTCAACTTACGCCGCGCGGGTCCGTCTCCAGCCCACCAGCGTCGAGGGGTTGAAGGGAATCGCGCCGACGACTTCATAGGCAAGTGCAGTCAGCGCCACCTCACCGCGATCGGCGGCGCCGGCGACCAGCGATAGAAGGTCGGTGTTATAGCCGCAGGAAGCGGACCACATGGCCGCGTTACTGACGAGCTGTGCGTCCTCCACCACGCATTGCCGATCCCGGAGGAAGCTTTGCCATGTCTCCCGGTCCCGGTGCATGGCGCGCATGCTCTCGCTGATATTGGTAAAGCGCTGCCAGCCCACGGGCTCCAGATGGATGCAGTGGGCGACGGTGGTGGCGAGCAGCGCACGGTAGAATATCTCACCCAGGATCGGCATCTGCTCCACCGAATGCACGGTGAAGGCGACGACCTTGCGGTAGCGGTCGAGGAAACCCAGGTCGGCGGTGGCGTAGTCGAAGGGACGCGCCTCGAACCGGGCTTGCGGATCCGCGGAAAAGATCAGCTCCGCGGCGCGGCGTCCGTGCTCGGTCGGTTCGCAGGCGATGTAGGTGATGGGCGATTCCGGAAGCCGCATCCGCAGCCGTGCGAGATTGAAGCCAAGGCCGCTGCCGAATTCGACGATGCAATCCACCTCCGGGTCGACGACGCCGGCGATGGCATCGAAGAACGCACTCGTGTCGGGGGCGGTCGGCAGCACCACATAGCGGCCATTCACCACCGCCAGCCGCTCCGGCGGGGGACAGCCATCGAATGCTCCGAGATCGATCCTGGGGATCTGCTGCATGATCGATGACGGGATGAAGCCGTTGTAGTCGCCGACCACCGCGTCATAGCGGGTCACCAGCTCGGCAAGCGGCGCGCCGCGCGCGGCATGGGAGGCGATTTTTTCGACGTAGGGGAGCCACCCGCGATCGTAGTTGGCAATGCGGCCGGCGCGGTCCCTGGCAAAGATAGAAGGCGCGCCCGCATCAGCCATCAGTGTCGCTCCGGCATGGGCTGCAATTTGCCCTGTCTACGCCGCTGACGGTTAAGGGCGGCTGAAGACTGCCTCGAGCTCCGGCGGCCGTCAGCTCGACAAGGCGCCAGCCAGGAGCGGTGCGAGACCGGGAAAGTGGATTGCCGCGAAGAGGCTCGCCAGCAGGCCGGCCAGCGCCAGCGTGGCGACGAGGATGAGGTCGGCATAGTCGGACCGGTGGCTGTGCTCGCGCGGAACCTGGCGGCTGAAACCGCTGCCGATATGCATATCGATCACCCATGAAGGCAGCGACGTGATCCGCGGGATGGCATCGGAGACTCGCGGGAGGTCGCGATCATCAATCCGCATGGCTGACCCATTTCGCGATGTCCGGGTGGCCGGAGGTTGATGTCGGCGCGGACGCCGCGAGGGTCAGAACCAGAGCCAGGAGTCCGAGCGCGACCAGGACGGCGTCCACCAACGGCGCGTATCGGCTTGGAGGCGCGGACGGCGGGTAGGCGCCGGTGAATTGATGGGTCGACATGATGGCACTCTCGCGTGAAGTGACGTGGCCTGCCGGGAGGACGGTCCGATCACGCTACGGCGCGGGCGGTAGCCCGGTGTATGACGGCGGTCACTCCGGGAATCACGAGATTGAGAGTTGCTTCGGGCGCAGTCAGTCGCCGGCGAGCACGGCGAGGTCCCGCCATTCGTACGCGGTCTCGATGACGGTGTGACCGGCCTCGATGTCTCTCCGCTCGCCGCCGGGCTTGCCGCCGAGACGGGCGTAGAAGCCGCGGGCGGTGGCGTTCTCGCGCAGGACCCAAAGGCCGAGGGAGTGGAGGCCACGTTCGCGGAGCGTCGTGGCGAGGGCACGCATCAGGTGTCGGCCCAGGCCCTGCCGCTGCGCGCTGGCGCGCACATAGAGCGCATAGACCTCGGCGTCGCCCGCCAGGCCCTGAGTGCGGCGAGGGCCGCCGGAAATGAATCCGACGATGCCGTCGGTGTCGCTCTCGGCAACGAAGACGCTGTGGGTGGCGGGCGTCCGGGTCAGGGTCTGGCGCCATTGCTCGCTGCGGCTGGCGACGGAGAGGCCGGCAAGAACCGCCTCCGGAAGCAGGCCCCGATAGGCCTCCCGCCACGCCGCCACATGAGCGGTGGCGATGGCGTCGGCATCGACGGGGAGAGCAGCTCGGACCGTGGGCGTCATGAGAGTCCCGGATGCTAGCCCGAAGACTCCCGCTGCGCGACTTCGATGCTGGATGTGCTACCTCGCCGTGCGACTCGACCCTTGACGGATCTGGTATCTGGTATACAGTATTGGCAATGAAGAGCGCCGGCGCGCGGACCGGCTCCAACACCTTGATTCCGTTGATCGAGGCCGGGGATGAAATGACCGACGAGATCGCCACGGCGGTAATGCCGAAGCTGGCCGTGAAGCCCATCGACACCCAGTCGAGCTTCCGCACCCAGGCCTATCAGGCCCTGAAGCAGGCCATCACCTCCGTCAACATCTACGCCCATCCGAATGAAATCCGCCTGGACGAGCGCCAGCTCTCCCAGGATCTCGGCGTCAGCCGTACGCCGATCCGCGAGGCCATGACCCTGCTGGAGCAGGAAGGCTTCGTGCGCACGCTGCCCCGCCGGGGCGTCTTCGTGGTGCGCAAGACCAAGGCCGAGATCCTGGAGATCATCCACGTCTGGGCGGCGCTCGAGAGCATGGCGGCGCGCCTCATCACCAAGAACGCTGCTGACGCGGAGATTGCGACCTTGCGCCAGCTCTTCGACGAGTTTCAGAACGCTTCGCCAGAAGGGCATCTGGACGAATACTCCGACGCCAACATCGCCTTCCACCAGGCGATCATCCGGCTCAGCAAGTCGCGGCTGATCGCCGACACCACCGAGAACCTCTTCATCCATGTGCGCGCGATCCGCCAGGTCACGATCCGCCAGAGCGACCGCGCCCAGCGCTCGATCGTCGATCACATGAAGATCATCGAGGCGCTGGAGCGGCGCGACACCGCGCTCGCCGAGCGGCTGGTGCGCGATCACGCCCTGGATCTCGCGGCGCATGTGGAAAAGCACTGCGATTTCCTGAGCTGAACAATCACGAAACGACCCTGAGGGAGGACAGCCCCGATGACGCAAGCCACGACGCTCAAGGAGCAGGCCCCAGCGGACGAGACGCAGGAGCTGACCGACGGCTTCCACCTCGTCATCGACGCGCTGAAGCTCAACGGCCTCACCACGATCTACGGCGTGCCGGGAATTCCGATCACCGATTTCGGCCGCATGGCGCAGGCCGAGGGCATTCGCGTGCTCTCGTTCCGCCACGAGCAAAACGCGGGCTATGCGGCGGCCATCGCCGGGTTCCTCACCAAGAAGCCCGGCGTCTGCCTCACGGTGTCCGCGCCCGGATTCTTGAACGGGCTCACGGCGCTTGCTCACGCCACCACCAACTGTTTCCCGATGATCCTGATCTCCGGCTCGTCCGAGCGCGAGGTCGTCGACCTGCAGCAGGGCGACTATGAGGAGATGGACCAGCTCGCCATCGCCAAGCCGCTGTGCAAGGCGGCCTTCCGCGTGCTGCACGCCGCCGACATCGGCATCGGCCTTGCCCGCGCGATCCGCGCCTCCGTCTCGGGCCGACCGGGCGGCGTCTATCTCGATCTGCCGGCCAAGCTCTTCGGCCAGGTGATGAGTGCGGAGGCGGGTCGGAAGTCCCTGGTCAAGGTCATCGATGCGGCGCCGGCGCAGATCCCGGCGCCGGCCGCCATCAAGCGCGCGCTCGACGTTCTCAAATCGGCCAAGCGGCCGCTGATCATCCTCGGCAAGGGCGCGGCCTACGCCCAGGCCGACGACGCCATCAAGGCGCTGGTGGAGAAGAGCGGCATTCCTTTCCTGCCCATGAGCATGGCGAAGGGGCTGCTGCCCGACACGCATCCGCAATGCGCCGGCGCCGCGCGCTCCACCGTCCTCAAGGACTCCGACGTCGTCATGCTGATCGGCGCCCGCCTCAACTGGCTGCTGTCCCACGGCAAGGGCAAGAGCTGGGGCGACGCGCCGAAGAAGTTCATCCAGATCGATATCGAGCCCAAGGAGATGGACAGCAACGTGGAAATCGTGGCGCCTGTCGTGGGCGACATCGGCTCTTGCGTCGCGGCTCTCCTCGAGGGGATGGGCGGCACGTGGCCGGCGGCGCCGGCGGAGTGGTCCACCGCCATCAAGACCAAGCGCGAGGAGAATGTCGCCAAGATGGCGCCGCGCCTGATGAACAACAACGTGCCGATGGATTATCACGGCGCGCTCGGCGTCCTGCGCACCGTCATCAAGGAGCGGCCGGACGCGATCCTGGTCAATGAAGGCGCCAACACCCTCGACCTCGCCCGCGGCGTCATCGACATGTACCAGCCGCGCAAGCGCCTGGACGTCGGCACCTGGGGCGTCATGGGCATCGGCATGGGCCAGGCCATCGCCGCCGCCGTCGAGACCGGCAAGCCCGTGCTTGCGGTGGAAGGCGACAGTGCCTTCGGCTTCTCCGGCATGGAGGTGGAGACGATCTGCCGCTACAACCTGCCGGTCTGCGTCGTCATCTTCAACAACAACGGCATCTACCGCGGCACCGACGTCAATAAGATGGGCGCCGATCCCGCGACCACCGTCTTCGTCGCCGGGGCGCGCTACGACAAGATGATGGAGGCCTTCGGCGGAGTCGGCGTCAACGCGACGTCGCCGGACGAGCTGAAGCGCGCGGTCAACGCGGCGATGGACTCCGGCAAGCCGACCCTGATCAACGCGGTGATCGACCCGGCGGCCGGCAGCGAGAGCGGCCGCATCGGCAACCTCAATCCCCAGAGCGCGCTTCGCAAGAAGTAGGCCGCCGGCAGGGAATCACAGCAACGCAACGACGGAATTTCGGAGAGAACAATGGGCAAGGCACTCGACGGCGTCCGCATCCTCGATTTCACCCATGTGCAGTCGGGTCCGACCTGCACGCAGCTCCTGGCGTGGTTTGGCGCCGACGTGATCAAGGTGGAGCGGCCGGGCTCCGGGGATATCACTCGCGGCCAGCTCCGGGACATTCCCGATGTGGACAGCCTCTATTTCACCATGCTGAACCACAACAAGCGCTCCATCACCCTCGACGCCAAGAACCCCAAAGGCAAGCAGGTGCTGGAGACTTTGGTGAAGCACTGCGACGTACTGGTGGAGAATTTCGCGCCGGGCGTCCTCGACCGCATGGGTTTCACCTGGGAGCGCATCCAGCAGCTCAACCCGCGCATGATCGTGGCGTCGGTGAAGGGCTTCGGCCCCGGTCCCTACGAGGACTGCAAGGTCTACGAGAACGTGGCGCAATGCGCCGGTGGCGCCGCCTCCACCACCGGCTTCGACGACGGGCCGCCGCTTGTCACCGGCGCGCAGATCGGCGACAGCGGCACCGGGCTGCACCTGGCCCTTGGCATCGTCGCCGCGCTCTTTCAGCGCAACACCACGGGCAAGGGGCAGAAGGTGCTCGCCGCCATGCAGGACGGCGTTCTCAACCTCTGCCGCGTGAAGCTCCGCGACCAGCAGCGCCTCGACCGCAACAAGGTCATGAAGGAATATCCGCAGTACCCGCATGGGCAGTTCGGCGAGGCGGTGCCGCGCGCTGGCAACGCGTCCGGTGGCGGCCAGCCCGGCTGGATTTTGAAGTGCAAGGGCTGGGAGAAGGATCCCAACGCCTACATCTATTTCATCACGCAGGCGCCGGTGTGGGAGGCGATCTGCAAGGTGATCGGCGAGGAAGGCTGGATCACCCATCCCGACTACGCGACGCCCGAGGCGCGCCTGCCGCGGCTCATGGACATCTTCGCCCGTATCGAGAAGTGGACGACGACCAAGACCAAGTTCGAGGCGATGGAGATCCTGAACAAATACGACATCCCCTGCGGCCCGATCCTCTCCATGAGCGAGCTGGCGGCGGAGCCGAGCCTGCGCAAGTCCGGCACGGTGGTCGAGGTCGATCATCCCAAGCGCGGCAAGTACCTGACCGTGGGCAATCCCATCAAGATGAGCGACAGCCCCTCCGAGGTGAAGCGCTCGCCGCTGCTGGGCGAGCACACCGAAGAGGTCCTGGCGGAGATCGGCTTCAAGGGCGACCAGATCGCGGCGATGCGCGCTGAGCGCGCCATCTGACGTCACTGGTCAACAGAAAATAACGGGAGAGCGTTCGATGGCACACGATGCGGTGGTAAGCGGCAAGCAGGCGGTCCGCAAGATTCTGGCCCAGGTGAAGGCGGAGGGCCGCAGCGCGCTCACCGCGCCGGAAGGCAAGCTGGTCTGCGACGCCTATGGCATCGCGGTGCCGAAGGAGGGCGTGGCGACGTCCGCCAAGCAGGCCGGAAGCATGGCGCGCAAGATGGGCTTTCCCGTCGTGCTCAAGATCGTCTCGCCGGACATTCTCCACAAGACCGAGGCGGGCGGCGTCGTCGTCGGCGTCAAGACCGCGCCGGAGGCGGAGAAGGCCTATGCCAAGATCATCGCCAGCGCCAAGAAGTACAACAAGAAGGCCAAGATCCTCGGCGTCCAGGTGCAGCAGATGCTGGCGGGCGGCCAGGAAGTCATCGTCGGCGCCGTCACCGATCCCAGCTTCGGCAAGCTCGTCGCCTTCGGTCTCGGCGGCGTGCTGGTGGAGGTGCTGAAGGACATCACCTTCCGCCTGGCGCCGGCATCCCGCGAGGACGCGCTCTCCATGCTGGACGGTATCGCCGCGGCGGAAATTCTCAAAGGCGTGCGCGGCGCCGAGCCCGTCGATCGTCGGGCGCTCGCGTCCCTGATCCAGAATGTCTCCAAGCTCGTCAGCGACTTTCCCGAGATAGCCGAGCTCGATCTCAATCCCGTCTTCGCCTCCAAGACCGGCGCCATCGCCGCGGACGTGCGCATCGTCCTCGACTTCGATCCGCCGCCCCAGCGCTTCCGGCCGAAGCAGGCGGACATCGTCCGCCAGATGAATCGCATCATGAAACCGGACGCGGTGGCGGTCATCGGCGCCTCGGCGGAGGACGGCAAGATCGGCAACTCCGTGATGAAGAACCTCATCAACGGCGGCTATCAGGGCAAGATCTTCCCGATCCATCCCAAGGCCGAGGAAATTCTCGGACGCAAGGCCTACAAGAGCGTCAAGGACGTGCCGGACACGATCGACGTCGCGGTCTTCGCGATCCCCGCCAAGTTCGTGGCCCAGGCGCTCATCGAGTGCGGCGAGAAGAAGATCCCCGGCGCGGTGCTGATCCCCTCGGGCTTCGCCGAGACCGGCAACGTCGAGGGCCAGAAGGAGATCCAGGACATCGGGCGCAAGTATGACATCCGCCTGATGGGCCCGAACATCTACGGCTTCTACTACACCTGGAAGAATCTCTGCGCGACCTTCTGCACCGCCTATGACGTGAAAGGCCATGCGGCGCTCTCGTCGCAGTCCGGCGGCATCGGCATGGCCATCATCGGCTTCTCCCGCTCGGCGAAGATGGGCGTCTCCGCCATCGTGGGATTGGGCAACAAGTCCGATCTCGACGAGGACGATCTCCTCACCTTCTTCGAGCAGGACGACAACACCCACATCGTCGCCATGCATTGCGAGGATCTGAAGGACGGCCGCTCCTTCGCCGAGGTGGCGAAGCGCGTCTCCAAGAAGAAGCCGGTCGTGATGCTGAAGGCCGGCCGCACCGCCATGGGCGCCCGCGCCGCGAGCTCGCATACGGGCGCGCTCGCCGGCAACGACAAGATCTACGAGGACGTGCTGAAGCAGTCCGGCGTCATCCGGGCGAGGTCGCTCCGGGACATGCTGGAGTTCGCCCGCGGCATCCAGGTGCTGCCGTCACCGAAAGGGGAGAACTGCGTGATCATCACCGGCGCCGGCGGCTCCGGCGTGCTGCTGTCGGATGCCTGCGTCGACAACGGCCTCTCGCTGATGAAGATGCCGGCGGATCTCGACACGGCCTTCCGCAAGTTCATCCCGCCCTTCGGCGCCGCCGGCAATCCCGTCGACATCACCGGCGGCGAGCCGCCGCTCACCTACCAGAACACCATCCGCCTCGGCCTCGAGGACCCGCGTATTCATGCGCTGATCCTCGGCTATTGGCACACCATCATCACGCCGCCCATGGTGTTCGCGAAGCTGGTGTCGGAGGTGGTGGCTGAATTTAAGGCAAAGGGCATCTCCAAGCCGATCGTGGCGTCGCTCGCCGGCGACGTGCAGGTGGAGGAGGCGTCGGAATACCTCTACGACCACGGCATCCCCGCCTACCCCTATTCGACGGAGATCCCGGTCGCGGTGCTCGGCGCCAAGTACAAGTGGGCGCGCGGTGCCGGCGTCATCTGAGGTTGTTGCGGCGATGGGGGCTTCCGGGGTACTCCGGAGGTCCGGGTTGTCCGGACAGAGGAAGGTCGAAGCTCTGCCATGAATATCCATGAGTACCAGGCGAAGAGCCTGCTGCAGAAGTTCGGCGTCGCCGTGCCCAAAGGCAGCGTCGCCTACACGCCCGAGGAGGCGGCGCGGGTCGCCGGCGAGCTCGGCGGCCCGGTCTGGGTGGTGAAGTCGCAGATCCACGCGGGCGGCCGTGGCGCCGGCCGTTTCAAGGACGATCCCAAGGGCAAGGGCGGCGTGCGCGTGGTGAAATCCGTGGACGAGGTGTCCAAGAACGCCGCGGCCATGCTGGGCCACGTGCTGATCACCAAGCAGACCGGCCCCGCCGGCCGCGAGGTGAAGCGCGTCTATATCGAGGAAGGCTGCGACATCAAGCGCGAGCTCTACCTGGGCCTGCTGCTCGATCGCAAGACCTCGCGGATCACCGTGATGGCCTCCACCGAGGGCGGCATGGAGATCGAGGAGGTGGCGGAGAAGCACCCGGAGAAGATCCTCAAGGTGGCGATCGATCCCGTCATGGGCATGCAGGGCTTCCACGCCCGCAAGCTCGCCTTCGGCCTTGGTCTCCAGGGCAAGCAGATCGGGGCGGCGACCAAGTTCATGCTGGCGATGTACAAGGCCTTCGTCAGCCTCGACGCCTCGATCGTCGAAATCAATCCGCTGGTCGTGACCGGTGCCGGCGAGGTGCTGGCGCTCGATGCCAAGATGAACTTCGACGACAACGCGCTCTTCCGCCATCCCGATGTCGCCGAGCATGCGCGACGAGTCCGAGGAAGATCCGACCGAGGTGGAGGCCGCCAAGCACTCCCTCAACTACGTGAAGCTCGACGGCAGCATCGGCTGCATGGTGAACGGCGCCGGCCTCGCCATGGCCACCATGGACATCATCAAGCTCTACGGCGGCGAGCCCGCGAACTTCCTCGACGTCGGCGGCGGCGCCACCAAGGAGCGCGTCACCACCGCCTTCAAGCTGATCCTCAGCGACAGCAACGTGGAGGGGATCCTGGTCAACATCTTCGGCGGCATCATGCGCTGCGACGTCATCGCCGAGGGTATCGTCGCCGCGGCGCGGGAAGTGAGCCTGCATGTGCCGCTGGTGGTGCGCCTCGAAGGCACCAACGTTCGCCTCGGCAAGAAGATCCTCGCGGAGTCGGGCCTGCCCATCGTCTCGGCGGACAATCTCGCCGATGCCGCCGAGAAGGTGGTCAAAGCGGTGAAGGAGGCTGCGTAATGGCCGTCCTGGTCAATTCCGAGACGAAGGTCATCTGCCAGGGTTTCACCGGCGCCCAGGGTACGTTCCATTCCGAGCAGGCGATCGCCTACGGCACCAAGATGGTGGGCGGCGTGACGCCGGGCAAAGGCGGCACCACGCACCTCGATCTCCCGGTCTTCGACACGGTGGCGGAGGCGATGGCCAAGACCGGCGCCACCGCCAGCGCGATTTACGTGCCGCCGCCCTTCGCGGCGGACGCGATCCTCGAGGCGATCGACGCCGAGGTGCCGCTCATCGTCTGCATCACCGAGGGCATTCCGATCCTCGACATGGTGACGGTGAAGCGGGCGCTGGGCGGCTCCAAGTCGCGCCTCATCGGTCCCAACTGCCCCGGCGTCATCACGCCGGAGCAATGCAAGATCGGCATCATGCCCGGCCACATCCACACCAAGGGCCACGTCGGCATCGTCTCGCGCTCGGGCACCCTCACCTACGAGGCGGTGGCGCAGACCACGGCGGCGGGCCTCGGCCAGACCACCTGCATCGGCATCGGCGGCGATCCCATCAACGGCACCAATTTCATCGACTGTCTGGAGCTGTTCCTCGGCGACCCCGAGACCCAGTCGATCATCATGATCGGCGAGATCGGCGGCTCGGCGGAAGGCGAGGCGGCTGAGTTCATCAAGCGCAGCAAGGTGAAGAAGCCGATGGTGGGTTTCATCGCCGGCGCCACCGCGCCGCCCGGCCGCCGCATGGGCCACGCGGGCGCCATCATCTCCGGCGGCGGCGACACCGCGCCGGCGAAGATGGAGGCGATGCGCAGCGCCGGCATCAATGTGGCGGAGTCGCCGGCGGCGCTCGGCAGCACCATGCTGAAGGTGCTGGGCAAGGGTTGAGTCCCGCGCCGACGGTGCGGCCAAGAACATGGAGCTGACGCGATGAGCAAGGTGGCGGCGCCGGAAGGCAAGCGAAGCGTCCAGCCGGGCTCGGGACGGCGCCGCGGGCTCAATCATCCCAAGGGCCGCCAGGTCGATCCCGCCGCTCTCGGCGAGGTGCAGGTGCTGCTGGGGGACCGGCCGCGCCGGCACGATCTGCTGATCGAGTTCCTGCATCTGATCCAGGACAAGCACGGCTGCCTGCACGCGCGGCATCTGGCGGCGCTGGCCCAGGAGATGAAGCTGGCCCTCGTCGAGGTCTACGAGGTCGCCTCCTTCTATGCCCACTTCGACATCGTCATGGACGGCGAGACGCCGCCGCCGGCGCTCACCGTCCGCGTCTGCGACAGCCTGACCTGCGAGCTCATGGGGGCGCAGCAGCTGCTGAGCGAGCTGCCGGCGAAGCTTGGGCCCGGCGTCCGCGTGGTGCGGGCGCCCTGCATGGGCGGCTGCCACAACGCGCCGGTGACGGCGATCGGCCACGCGCTCCATGAGCACGCCACCGTCGAGAGCGTGACCAAGGCCGCGCAGGCCGGCGACACTCATCCGCACATTCCGGCCTATGCGGATTTCGCCGCCTATCGCGCCGCCGGGGGCTACAAGCTGCTGGAGGCGTGTCTTTCCGGCGCCAAAAAGCGCGACGAGATTCTGAAGGCGCTGGAGGATTCCGCCATCCGCGGCCTCGGCGGCGCCGGCTTTCCCACCGGACGCAAGTGGCGCATGGTTCTGGGCGAGGCGAAGCCGCGGCTGATGGCGGTCAACGCCGACGAGGGCGAGCCCGGCACCTTCAAGGACCGCTACTACCTCGAGACCGATCCGCATCGCTTCCTCGAGGGCATGCTGCTCGGCGCCTGGATGGTGGAGGCGGCCGACATCTACGTCTATCTCCGCGACGAGTATCCGCAGTGCCGCGAGATTCTGCTGAAGGAGATCGCCCTGCTGGAAGGCGCGGGCCTCGCCAAGCACACGCGCATCCACCTGCGCCGTGGCGCCGGCGCCTATATCTGCGGCGAGGAATCGGCGATGCTGGAGAGCATCGAGGGCAAGCGCGGCCTGCCGCGCCACAAGCCGCCCTATCCCGCCCAGGTCGGGCTGTTCGGCCGGCCGACCCTCATCAACAACGTCGAGACCCTGTTCTGGGTGCGCGACATCGTGGAGAAGGGGCCGGCGTGGTTCGCGGGCCAGGGCCGCAACGGCCGCAAGGGGCCGCGCAGCTTCTCGGTCTCCGGCCGCGTCAAGAATCCCGGCGTCAAGCTGGCGCCCGCGGGCATCACCGTGCGCGAGCTGATCGACGAGTTCTGCGGCGGCATGGCCGAGGGGCACACCTTCAAGGGCTATCTGCCGGGCGGCGCGTCGGGCGGCATCCTGCCGGCGTCCATGGACGATCTGCCCGCTCGATTTCGGCACCCTGGAGCCGTACGGCTGCTTCATCGGCTCGGCGGCGGTCGTCGTGCTCTCGGATCAGGACGACATGAAGGCGGTCGCCCTCAACCTCCTGCGGTTCTTCGAGGACGAGAGCTGCGGCCAGTGCACGCCGTGCCGGGTCGGCACCGAGAAGGCCGTGGGTCTGCTTCAGGCCAAGACCTGGGACGAGCCCCTCATCGAGGAGCTGGCGCGCGTCATGACCGACGCCTCGATCTGCGGGCTGGGGCAGGCGGCGATGAATCCCGTGAAGATGGTGCTCAAGCATTTCGCGGAGGATCTCCGATGAGCGACGGCTCCGGCATTCCCGGCGAGGGTGTCCGCTTCTTCCTCGACGGCCGGGAGGTCGACGCCCTGCCCGGCGAGACCATCTGGCAGGTGGCGAAGCCGCCAGGGCATCGAGATTCCGCATCTCTGCTACACGCCGGCGCCGGGCTACCGGCCCGACGGCAACTGCCGCGCCTGCATGGTCGAGATCGAGGGCGAGCGGGTGCTGGCGGCCTCGTGCATCCGCAAGCCCTCCGCCGGCATGAAGGTCAAGACCGCCGGCGAGCGCGCGAAATTCGCCCGCAAGATGGTGTTCGAGCTGCTGGTGGCGGATCAGCCCGAGCGCGCGACGTCCCACGATCCGGATTCCCGCTTCTGGCGGTGGGCGGATCGCGTCGGCGTCAGCGAGAGCCGCTTCGCGTCCCGGGCGCAGCCGGCGCCGGACCGCAGCCATCCGGCGATGGCGGTCCACCTCGACGCCTGCATCCAGTGCAATCTCTGCGTCCGCGCCTGCCGCGAGGTGCAGGTCAACGACGTCATCGGCATGGCCGGGCGCGGGCACGGCGCCAAGATCGTCTTCGACTTCGACGATCCCATGGGCAAGAGCACCTGCGTCGCCTGCGGCGAATGCGTGCAGGCCTGCCCGACCGGCGCGCTGATGCCGGCGACCCTCGTCGACGAGCAACAACGCCTTCACGGTGAAGCCCGACCGCGAGGTCGACAGCGTCTGCCCCTACTGCGGCGTCGGCTGCCAGCTCACCTACCAGATCAAGGACGACAAGCTGCTCTTCGTCGACGGCCGGGACGGGCCGGCGAACCAGAACCGGCTCTGCGTCAAGGGCCGCTTCGGCTTCGACTACGTCCATCATCCCGCATCGCCTGACGGTGCCGCTGATCCGCAAGGACGGCGTGCCCAAGGGTCATGACGACGACAGGTCGATCCCGGCCAATCCCTGGACGCATTTCCGCCAGGCGAGCTGGGAAGAGGCGCTCGATCGCGCCGCCGGCGGCCTGAAGCGCATCCGCGACCAGCACGGCGGCAATGCGCTCGCGGGCTTCGGCTCGGCCAAGGGCTCCAACGAGGAGGCCTATCTCTTCCAGAAGCTGGTGCGCACGGGCTTCGGCACCAACAACGTCGATCACTGCACCCGGCTCTGCCACGCCTCGTCGGTGGCGGCGCTGATGGAGAGGATCGGCTCCGGCGCGGTGACCGCGCCCTTCATGGCGGCGAAGGATGCCGACGTCATCATCGTCATCGGCGCCAACCCGACCGAGAACCACCCGGTCGCCGCCACCTTCATCAAGAACGCGGTGAAGCGCGGCGTGACCCTCATCGTCATGGACCCGCGCGGCCAGACCCTGAAGCGTCACGCCACCCACATGCTGCAGTTCAAGCCCGGCCGCGACGTGTCGCTCCTGAACGCCATGCTCCACGTGATCATCACGGAGGAGCTCTACGACCGGCAATACGTGCAGGCGCACACCGAGGATTTCGAGAAGCTCCGGGAGAACGTGAAGAACTATCCGCCGGAGAAGATGGCCGACGATCTGCGGCATCGACGCCGACACGCTGCGCCTGGTGGCGCGCAAGTACGCCCGGGCCGAGGCGGCCATGATCTTCTGGGGCATGGGCATCTCCCAGCACGTCCACGGCACCGACAACGCGCGCTGCCTGATCGCGCTCGCCCTGGTCGACCGGCCAGGTCGGCCGGCCCGGCACCGGGCTGCATCCGCTGCGCGGCCAGAACAACGTGCAGGGCGCCTCGGACGCCGGGCTGATCCCGATGTTCTTCCCGGACTACCAGTCCGTGGAGGATCCGGCGATCCGCGCCACCTACGAGAAGCTGTGGGGCGCGACGCTCGACCCCAAGCGCGGCCTCACCGTGGTCGAGATCATCAACGCGATCCACGCCGACGTGATCCGCGGCATGTACATCATGGGCGAGAACCCCGCGATGTCCGATCCCGACGTGCAACACGCCCGCGAGGCGCTGGCCAAGCTCGAGCATCTCGTGGTGCAGGACATCTTCCTGACCGAGACCGCGCGCTACGCCGACGTGGTGCTGCCGGCCTCCGCCTGGCCGGAGAAGATCGGCACCGTCACCAACACCGACCGCCAGGTGCAGATGGGCCGCCGGGCGCTGCCGCTGCCGGGCGAGGCGCGGCAGGACTCGTCGATCATCCGGAGCTCGCCAACCGCCTCGGCCTCGACTGGAAATACGCGCATCCCAAGGACGTCTTCGCCGAGATGAAGCAGGCGATGCCGTCCCTCGACAACATCACCTGGGAGCGGCTGGAGCGCGAGAGCTCGGTCACATATCCCTGCGACGCGCCGGACAAGCCCGGAAACGACATCGTCTTCGGCGACGGCTTCCCCACCCCGAGCGGCCGCGGCAAGTTCGTGCCCGTGGGCCTGGTGCCGCCGGCGAGGAGCCCGACGCCGACTATCCCGATGGTGCTCACGACCGGCCGCCTGCTCGAGCACTGGCACACCGGCGCCATGACCCGGCGTGCGAGCGTGCTCGACGAGATCGAGCCCGAGGCGGTGGCGAGCCTCTCGCCCGGCGATCTCCACCGCATGGGCGTGCGCGCCGGCGAGATGGTGCGGGTCGCGACCCGCCGCGGCGCCATCGAGCTCAAGGCGCGCGCCGACGGCGACGTCCCCGACGGCATGGTCTTCATCCCCTTCTGCTACGTCGAGGCCGCCGCCAACGTCCTCACCAACCCGCAGCTCGATCCGTTCGGCAAGATCCCCGAGTTCAAGTTCTGCGCCGCCAAGGTGGAGCGCGCGACGGTTCCGGCGTAGGGGCCCAAACCCTCTCCCCCGCTATCGCGGCGGAGAGGGTATTGGTGACCGACCTCTCAATTTTTCCCGTGCGCCTTGATCCACTGGACCACCGGCGTGACCACCTGGTCCTCGATGCCGAGATAGCCGTGGGTTGACATGGCGTCGCAGGGTCGGCTCTGGGATCGTCCGCCCTGCACCGAGATCAGCTCCTTCACGGGTGCCTTGGCGAGCTGCGCCAGGCCGGGGGCGGCGCCGGTGTAGGGGCTCTCGGGGCAGCCGTCGTCACGGTTGTGCACGATCAGCACGGGAACCGCGATCTCGCCCAGCGGCACGTTGCTGATGCCGCCAACCCAGACGGTGGAGGTCAGGACGATGCCGGCGATCTGCCCGGGCCCCAGACGTGCCGCGCCATTGGCGGCGGAGACGGTGCCGCGGCTCGTGCCCACCAGCCAGACCGGCGCCGGCGATTTGCCCTTGAGAAACGCGATGACCGCGGCGAGGTCCTGGGCATGCTCCGCCGAGGCGCGGAATCTGGCGTCCATGCCGGAGCCGTGGTCGGAGGGCGCGTCGGGCACGGCGACGCTCAGCCCCTGCTGGGCGATCTCGCCGCGCACCCGCAGCAGGAAATTGTTCCTGACCCCCGCCAGCACGCCGCCGCCGCCGGGCAGCAGGATCACGCTCGCCGGCGCGCCGGTTACGATGGTGTAGAGGACCTCCTCGGTCACTCCCGGCCGCGACGGCAGCACCGTGCTGTCTTCCGCCCGAGCCGCCGCCGGCAGCGCCAGCAGCAGGGCGATCACGGCGATCCGCACCCTCCAGTGTCGAACTTTCATGGCTCCCCCGATGCACGCGTATGTCGCGAGCGTGCCGTTGGACAATAGCAATTCTCCCAACTTCCGGCACCGGCCTTGCACTTGTCCCATCGGCAGCCAGATCAATGGGAGGCCAAGGGAGAAAACGGCATGACCGAGCATGGCAATCTCGAGACAACGCGGCCCGACGTCGCGTCGGACGCTGGCGATCCGCTGGTGGCAGGGCTCAACGCCATCCTGGAGGCGGAACGCGCCGGTACTCGCATCCTCACCACGTTGATGGTGACCGCCAGCGTGCCCGGCGCCAATGCGTTGCTGGCGCAGGTACAGCGCGACCAGGCCTGCAATTGCGCCCAGCTGACGCGCATCGTGCGGCGTCTCGGCGGCGCGCCATCGATGGCGGTGGGATCGCTGCGCGACACGGTGCTGGCGCTGGACCGGCTGGAGGATCGGCTGGAGCTGATGAACCGCGGCCAGGCCTGGATCGCGCAACGGCTCGACCGTATCCTGCCGCGGATCGCCGACGCGGGCATCCGCGCTGAGCTCGGCGAGATCCGCGATACCCATCGCGCCAACTTCGCCGTCTGCGCCGTGCTGCTGGACGGGCTCAGCGAATTCGCGATCGAGGACGAATACGCGATCGACGATTGAGCCGGGCTGAAACGGCACGGGCGGGACGCTGCCGTCCCGCCCGCCGATCTCTCTCCCGAAAATGCGGGAGCCGGTTCTCCTATTCGGCGGCGCGTACCTGCGCCCCGACCGTCGCTGCCGACGACGCGTAGTGCGCCGCCCGCATCGGCTTCACGATGAAGAGCGCCGCGGCGGCCACCGCGAGATTGGCGATGGTTGCCACCACGAACACGGAGTGCCAGCTGCCGGTATAGCCCTTCAGCAGGTTCGCGACCGGAACCAGGAAGGCCGCGGTGCCTTTGGCGGTGTAGAGGAGCCCCGCGTTGGTCGTCGCGTATTTCGACCCGTAGGTGTCGGTGCAGGTCGCCGGGAAGAGACTGTAGATCTCGCCCCAGGTGAAGTAGACCAGACCGGCGGTGACGATGAACATGAGTGGCGTGTTGCCGATGGTGCCCAGCGCCCAATAGGCGCCGGCACCGACGGTGAACACGATCGCCATGGTATTCTCGCGGCCGATGTGGTCGGAGATCCAGCCGAAGGTCGGCCGGGCGAGGCCGTTCAGGATGTTGTCGACGACGCCCGCCATCACGATCACGGTCGAGGCGATAAACATGAAGTTCACCGGCAGGCCCGCGATCTTGTAGTCCTTGGCGATGGGTGCCACCTGCGCCGTCACCACGAGACCGCTCGCCGCCACCAGCACGAACATGATGTAGAGCACCCAGAAGAGCCGCGTCTGCACGACCTCCACCGGTGTGTAGTCCCGCGTGGTCTGGTTGAGCTTGCGCGCCGCCTTGGGCGCTTCGCCGGGCTTCGGCGCTTTCAACATCCAGGCCAGGGCCAGGATGATGGCACCCTGGCCCAGCCCGAACCACAAGAACGCCGTCTGATAGCCGTAGGTGCTGATGACGGTGATGATGGGATAGACGGTAGCCGCCGCACCGGCGCCGAAACCCATGGCGGTGATGCCTGCCGCGAGGCCGCGGCGATCGGCGAACCATTTGAGCGCGTTGCCCACGCAGGTGCCGTAGACCGCGCCCGCGCCGATACCCGACAGGATGGCGCCGAGATACAGCATCGGCAGCGAGCTCGCCATCGAGTTGACCGTCCAGGCGATCGCGACCACGACGCCGCCGAACGTCACAACCATGCGTGGCCCGAAGCGATCGACGAACCAGCCCTCCACCGGTATGAGCCATGTCTCCATGGCGACGAAGAGCGTAAAGGCGATCTGGATGTCGGTACGGCCCCAATGGAATTTGGTGTCGATGGGGTCGACGAAATAGGTCCAGCCGTATTGCAGGTTGGCGATCATCACCATGCAGATGACGCCGATCAGGAGCTGAAGCCAACGATTGACGGGCGGCCGCTCGGCCACCGAGCGAGTGTTGTCTGACATTTCCTACCTCTTTTCCTTGGTTCTCGAGAGAACAAGGGCGGTTCTTATATGGCCGCCTAGGGGGAGGGCGATGCCGGCGATTGACTTCACTGAGCCGGAGCTGACCGGCGCCCAACCATTTATCGAAAAATCATACGGTATTGAGGTTGCGATGTGAACCCGTTCAAGTGGTTAATCATCAGGCACCCGGCATAATCGCGGCATTTTTTTGCTGCGGCGCAGCAACAGCAGCGCCTGCGACGCGACCGAAAGCAGCGCATTGTCCCCAACGGGTCATGGCTCTGCTATCGAATGTATAATTCACCTGGGAAGGATGCAGACGATGCGATTACTGGGATCTGTACTGATGGGATTGGCGGCAGTGGTCGTGGGGACGCCGGCGATCGCCGCCGATACCGCGCCCGCGCCCGGTCCGGACATCACCGTGGTGCATCTGACCGCCCGCGCCGAGCAGCTGCTGCCGCGGGATCGCCTGCAGGCGAGCCTCGCGGTGGAGGTCGCCGGCGCCACGCCGCAGCAGGTGCAGGCCGACATCAACAAGCGCATGGAGGCGGCCTTGGTCCGCGTGCGCGCGGTGGCGTCGGTGAAGCCGCAGACCGGCGGCTACAACGTCTATCAGACCCGCGAGCCCAACAAGCCCGTCGTCTGGCACGGCAGCCAGAGCTTGATGCTGTCGAGCGATATGCCGCCGGCGCTCCTGGACCTCGTCGGCGCGCTGCAGCAGCAGGGCCTCGTCACCAGCGGTCTCGCCTACGAGCTGTCGCCGGACTCACTTCGCAAGGCCGAGGACGCGCTCACCGCCGAGGCCCTGAGCGGCCTGCGGCAGCGCGCCGATCGCGTCGCCGCCGATCTCAGCATGAGCGTGCAGCAGCTTCGGGACGTCGTGGTGGGCAACGCGCAGACCGATGGGCGGCCGCCCATCGCCATGCGCGTGATGTTGGGCAAAGCCGCTGCGCCGACGCCGCCTTCCGCCGAGCCCGGCGACGCCACCGTCTCCGTCAACGTCGAGGCGACGGTGTGGCTCGCCCGCAAGCCGTAAAGGAAGCTACTTCAGCCGATCCTTGATCTTGTCGAGCCCGGCTCGCGCGCAGGCCTCATCCTTGTCGCCGCCGGGTGCGCCGGCAACGGCGATGGCGCCGATCACCTCGTCGCCGATCTTGATCGGCACGCCGCCCTGGACGAGGAGGACGCCCGGCACATAGGCGAGGCCGGCGGAGGCGGGATTGGCTTGCAGGCGCGTCGCGATCGCGCCGCTGTCGGATTTGAAGGAGCTGGCCGTGTAGGCCTTGCCCATGGCGCTGTCCATGGTGTGGATGCCCGCATTGTCGCCGCGCAGCACCGCCTGGCGCGTGCCGCTGGCGTCCACGACAACGGCGCTGACGAAATAGCCCTGGGTCGCGCATTGCGCCACCGCGGCGCCCACGGCCTCGAGGGCGAGCGGCGCCGAGACCCGATGCGTGGTAAGCAGACCCTGCGCGGACGCGGGCGCCGCAAGCCCGATGCAGAGCGCGGCGACCGCGCCGCTCGTGAAGCACGCGCGGTGAATTCTGTTCATGGGCGTCCCCTCCCGGATGCTCGGCGCCGCAACGGCACCGTTACGATGAGCCTACGCGGAGAAACCGGTCCGGGACGAGGGACGGCGCCGCTGCCTCGCGGCGATGTGATGGGTCAGCGCAATACCTTGCCGAGACGATCGAGGGCCTCGGTGAGGCGCTGGGTGGAGGCGGCGAAGCAGAAGCGCAGGTAACCCTCGCCAGCGTCGCCGAAGGCGATGCCCGGCGCCACGCCCACCTTGGCGGTGGCGACGATCTCTCGCGCGAGCGCGAAGCTGTCGGTGAGACCGTCGATGCGGCAGAAGGCATAGAAGGCGCCCGCCGGCGGTGTCACCTGCACCTGGGAGAAGCGGCTCAGCCCCTGGATGAGAATGTCGCGGCCAACGCGGCAGCGCTCGACAATCTCCGCCACCAGGGGCTCGCCTTTCTCGATCGCGGTGACCGCCGCGTGCTGCAGGAAGGTGGGCGAGCCGCTGGTGTTGAACTCGACGAGCTTGTCCATCGCCCCGAGCAGTTCCGCCGGCGCCACCATCCAGCCGAGGCGCCATCCCGTCATCGCCCAGCTCTTGGAGAAGCTGTTGAGCACGACCACGCGATCCTCGGGCTCGGCGATGTCGAGGAGCGACGGCGCGGCGCGCCGGTCGTAGACGATGCGGCTATAGACCTCGTCCGCCAGCAGCCAGATGCCGCGCTGGCGCGCGAAGGCGAGAAGCGCCGCCGCCTTCTCCGCCGGCATCATCCAGCCCGTGGGATTGCCCGGCGAGTTCACGAAGATGGCGCGGGTGCGGGCGTCGCAGGCGTCGAACACGCGCTGCAGGTCGAGCTTCCAGCCGCCTTCCGGCGTCGGCGTCAGCGCCACCGGCCGCGCCGTGCCGCCCATGATGCTGATGGCGGCATTGATGTTGGGCCACACCGGCGAGATCACGATGACGTTGTCGCCGGGATCGACGATCGCCTGCACCGTCAGCATGATCGCGCTCATGCCGGAGGAGGTGACGACGACGTTCTCCTGGCTCACCGGGCGCGCGTGGAGGCCGGTGAGATACGTCGCGATCGCCTGGCGGAGCTGCGGAATGCCACGCTTGAAGGTGTAGAAGGTCTCGCCCCGGCGCAGGGCGTCGGCGGCGGCCTCGCAGATGAACGCGGGGGTCGGCAGATCACCCTCGCCGAACCACAGCGGCACGATGTCGGGGTCGCCGAAGACAGGTCCCGCCACGGCGCCGATCTTCGATTCCGGCAGCGCCGCGATCTGCGGCCGGACGCCGCCGGGCTTGCCAGGTGTGTCGGAACGGGCGTGGGGCACAAGGACCTCCGGGAACGGTGGGCGACGGGACCCGCGCGCACTCTCGCAAAGCGAGTCCGCCGCCGCAACGATCGAATTTTCAGTCGCGAAGCCTAAGATTTGGTGACGGGATCGGCGTACGTCACGGGGAGCGCGGTGGTATATTTGATCCGCTCCATGGCGAAGCTGGAGCTGACGTCGTAGAGGTCCGCCACCTTGATCAGGCGCTTGTAGACGCCGTCATAGGCCGCGATGTCGGGCACCACCACCCGGAGCAGGTAGTCCACCTGCCCGCTCATGCGATAGAACTCCACCACCTCGGGGATGTCCGCCACCGCGCGGCAGAACTTTTCCGCCCATTCCGGATTGTGCTGGTTGGTGCGCACGGAGACGAAGACGGTGACGCCGACGTTCATGCGCTCGGGATCGAGAAGCGCCACGCGGCGGCGGATGACGCCGCTCTCTTCCAGGCGCTGGATGCGGCGCCAGCACGGCGACGGCGAAAGCCCGACCTTCTCCGCCAGCTCCGCCACCCCCAGGGTGGCGTCCTCCTGCAGATGATACAGCAGCTTGCGGTCAACCTCGTCCATGGGTATGAAATTCCCTTGTTCGTCGAATTAGGGGTTTAAACTACCCGATTTCTGCCTAAACAGGGGTGGGAAAAGCGAAGATTTCTCCTTTGTCTCGGGCTAACCTACCGAGGTCTTTTGGCGAGCGGAGGGACGTATGGCGGCTTGGTCGTTCACAGAGCATCCGGCCTCGGTCGGCGAGACCTACGGCGAGCATTTGGTTTCGGCCTGGAGCTTCTCCGGCCGCCTGGCGGTGGCCGCCGGCGCCTGCTTCATCCACGGGCTCCTGCCCTTCCTCTGCCTGCGCACGGGATCCGGTATCATCCGCGAGCTCTACGGCCGGATGGTGACGAACCGGGTTCACACCAGCGCACACCTCGATTCCCTCGAGAGCGCCGCGCTCTGATTTGGGGGGCGGCGTCTGCCGCCTCTTCCCCAGCCGCGCCCGTCATCGCTAAAGTCCTGCTGACCTCGCCCGTCGCGAGGTCAGGAGAGGAACGCAGGATGACACAGCCGCTCTGGCAGCCGAGCTCGGCCCAGGTTGCCGCCGCCAATCTCACCCGTTTCATGACCGAGGCCGCCGCGCGCTGGCGCCGCGACCTGCCGGATTTCGCCGCGCTCTATCGCTGGTCGGTGGAGAAGCCGGAGGAGTTCTGGGTGTCGATGTGGGATTTCGGCGGCGTCATCGCCGAGACCCGCGGCGAGCGCGTGCTGGCGGACGGCGACAAGATGCCCGGAGCCAAGTTCTTCCCGGACGCGCGCCTCAATTTCGCGGAGAATCTCCTACGCGACCGCGGCGCCGACGACGCCATTGTGTTCTGGGGCGAGGACAAGGTGAAGCGCCGCTTCACCCGCGACCAGCTCCACGACGCCGTCTCCCAGATGGCCCAGGCCCTCAAGGTCGACGGCGTCGGCGTCGGCGATCGGGTCGCGGGATATCTCCCGAACATGGCGGAGACCGTGATCGCCATGCTGGCGGTCACCAGCCTCGGCGCGGTCTGGTCCTCCTGCTCCCCCGATTTCGGCGTCAAGGGCGTGCTCGATCGTTTCGGCCAGATCGAGCCCAAGGTTCTCGTCCTCGCCGACGGCTATTTCTACAACGGCAAGGCTTTCGACTGCCTTGACAAGGTGCGGGAGATCCTGCTGCAGCTTCCCACCGTGAAGCGCGTCGTGGTGGTGCCCTATACGCGGGACAATCCCTCCCTGTCGGGTGTGCGCAACGGCATCATGCTGCCGGACTACCTGGCGCCGCACCGCCCCGGTTCGATCGACTTCGCGCGGCTGCCCTTCGATCATCCCCTCTACATCATGTATTCCTCGGGCACCACAGGCGTGCCCAAGTGTATCGTGCATGGCGCCGGCGGCACGCTGCTGCAGCATATGAAGGAGCATCGCCTCCATTCCGACGTGCGGCCCGACGACCGCGTCTTCTACTTCACCACCTGCGGCTGGATGATGTGGAACTGGCTGGTCTCGGCACTGGCCTCCGACGCGACGCTGCTGCTCTATGACGGCTCGCCCTTCCATCCCAGCGGCAACATTCTCTTCGACTACGCCGATGCGGAGGGCATGACGCTCTTCGGCACCTCGGCGAAATACATCGACGCCTGCCACAAGGCCAATCTCGAGCCGCGCAAGACTCACAAGCTCGCCACCGTCCGCGTGATGGCCTCCACCGGCTCGCCGCTGGCGCCGGAGGGATTCGACTACGTCTACGAGAAGGTGAAGGCGGACCTCTGCCTCGCCTCGATCTCCGGCGGCACCGACATCGTCTCCTGCTTCGTGCTGGGCAATCCCATCGGGCCGGTATGGCGCGGCGAGATCCAGACCCGGGGCCTGGGATTGGCGGTCAACGTCTTCGACGACACCGGCAAGGCGGAGCCGGTGGGCGAGAAGGGCGAGCTGGTCTGCACCAGGCCTTTCCCCTCGATGCCGATCGGGTTCTGGAACGATCCCAAGGGCGAGCGCTACCACGACGCCTATTTCGCGCGCTTCCCTAACATCTGGTGCCACGGCGACTACGCCGCGATGACCGAGCATGGCGGCGTCATCATCTACGGCCGCTCCGACACCGTGCTGAAGCCCGGCGGCGTCCGCATCGGCACGGCCGAGATCTACCGCCAGGTGGAGCAGGTGCCCGAGGTGCTGGAGGCGATCGTCGTCGGCCAGGACTGGGACAACGACGTGCGCGTGGTTCTCTTCGTGAAGCTGCGCGAGGGCCTCGTGCTGGAGGACGCCCTGGTGCAGAGCATCCGCAAGCGGATCCGCGACAACACGACGCCGCGCCACGTTCCCGCCAAGGTGATCCAGGTCGCGGACATCCCCCGCACCAAGAGCGGCAAGATCGTCGAGCTCGCGGTGCGCGACGTCGTGCACGGCCGCGCGATCAAGAACGTGGAAGCCCTCGCCAATCCCGAAGCGCTCGCCCTCTACAAGGATCTGCCGCAGCTCAAGGCGTGAGGGCGGCGCCTGGTCTCGCCCAAGTCAGATGGTCTCTCTCGCGCCCCTGAACACCCGCTTCGCCGCGCTGCCGCCGATCACCCGGGCGGCGTTCTGGGTCATCATCGCGGGCTTCTGCGCCACCATCATGAATGTCGTGGTGCGCGAGGCGGCAAAAGAGCTGCATTCCTTCGAAATCACCTTCTTCCGCTGCCTCTTCGGCTTCGCGGTGATGGTCCCCTGGATCATGAGGGTGGGGGTCGGCGCCCTCAAGACCAGCAAGATCGGCTTCTACACCATGCGCGGCATGGTGAGCCTGGTCTCCATGCTGAGCTGGTTCTACGGCATCACCATGGTGCCGCTCTCCACCGCCACCGCCCTCAACTTCACGGCGCCGCTGTTCTCGACCCTGGGCGCGGCGCTGATCCTGCGCGAGACGGTGCGCATCCGCCGCTGGGCCGCGCTCGCCGTGGGTTTCGTCGGTACGCTGGTGGTGCTGCGTCCGACCGCGGACGGGCTCGATCCGAACGCGCTCTATATCCTGGCGTCCGCGCTTACCGGCGGCATGAACGTGGTGACGGTGAAGTTTCTCGCCCGCACGGAATCGCCGAACGCCATCGTTACATATCTCATGCTCTACGTGACGCCGCTTTCCCTGATACCGGCGCTCTTCGTCTGGCAGTGGCCGTCCCTGGTGGCGCTCGGCTGGCTCATCCTCTTGGGGGCTCTTGGCACCGCCTCGCACCTCTCGGTGGTGCGTGGCTACAGCGCGGTGGATGCCAGCGCCTGCGCGCCCTTCGAGTTCCTGCGCCTGCCCTTCGCGGCCTTCCTGGGCTACGCGATCTTCGCCGAGGTGACGGATCTCTGGACCTGGGTCGGCGCCATCACGATCGCCGCCTCCTCGATCTACGTCGCCCACCGCGAGGCGAAGCTGGCAAGGATGCGGGCCCGTCCGCCCGCCGCCACCATCAGCGCCCGCGAGCCGCTGCCCCGGGCGTGAAGGCCTCGCGCGTCCCGCCCCGATCTGCTATCTGAGGCCGCGCATTTCGCTCTCGAGGAGGATCGGATGAAGCTCAGCGGTCAGAGTGCCCTGGTGACGGGTGGTGCCTCGGGTCTGGGCGCCGCCACCGCGCGGGCATTGGCGAAGGCCGGCGCCAAGGTCGCGGTGCTCGACGTCAACCTCGAGGCGGCAAGGGCGGTGGCGACCGAGATCGGCGGTCTCGCCGTTGCCTGCGACGTTTCCGACGCCAAGAGCGCCGAGGCGGCGGTGGCGACGGCGCGCAGCGCCCACGGCGGCGCCCGCGTCCTCATCAACTGCGCCGGAATCGGCCCCGCCCAGCGCATCGTCGGCCGCGAGGGCCCGATGCCCCTTGATGCCTTCAAGCGCGTCATCGACATCAACCTGATCGGCAGTTTCAACCTGATGCGGCTCGCAGCATCCGACATGACCGGCCTGGCGCCCCTCGAGGATGGCGAGCGTGGCGTCATCGTCTCCACCGCGTCGGTCGCCGCCTACGAGGGCCAGATCGGCCAGGCCGCCTATGCGGCCTCAAAGGGTGGGATCGTGGCGCTCACGCTCCCGGCGGCGCGGGAGTTTTCCCGCAGCGGTATTCGTGTCAACGCCGTGGCGCCCGGCCTTTTCGCGACGCCGCTGCTCCTGGGCATGCCGCAGCCGGTGCAGGACAGCCTCGCCCAGAGCGTTCCCTACCCCTCGCGCTTCGGCAAGCCCGAGGAATACGCCGCCCTCGTCCTGCACATCATCGACAACACCATGATCAACGGCGAGGTGATCCGCCTCGACGGCGCGCTAAGGATGCAGCCGAAGTAAATACCATCAGTGCGTGCCGCGGCCGCGATCACGGGCGGGCGCGATCTCGTCGATGGCGCGCGCCAATATGATGTCCTGATCGGAGACGCCCTCTACATCGTGAGTTGCGAGGATGATCTCCACCCGATTAAACACGTTGAACCACTCGGGGTGGTGATCCATCTTCTCCGCAATGAGCGCCACCTCGGTCATGAACGCCCAGGCCTCGCGGAAGGAGCCGAAGTGAAACGTCTTGCGGATGGCATCGCGATCCTCGACCTCGGACCAGCCGGTGAGCTGCTTGATGGCGCTCGTCCGTTGCGCGCCGTGGAGCCGTTCCGCCATGAGAGGTCTCCGCTGATGAGTGGCATTTCAAAAGAAGTGGCGCGCCGCGATGCCGAGATCAAGCGGAGCGCTCGCCCGTGGCCGTGAGAGACGCCGTTCCCGGTATGCCGCCCTCCCTCGCCGATCTCGAAACGCTGGCGGAGCGGGCGCTTGCCACCATTCCCGATCCCCTGAAGCAGCATCTGGGCCGGATCGTCATCCGCGTCGATGAGTTTCCGGACGAGGAGGTGGAGGAGGAGATGGGGCTGGAGAGCCCCTTCGACATCCTCGGCCTCTACCGTGGCGTCGCGCTGCCGCTGAAGAGCGTGCTCGACGTCAGGCCCGACGCCGACATGATCTTCCTCTACCGCCGCCCGATTCTGGATTACTGGTGCGAGACCGGCGAGGACCTCTACCGCGTGGTGCGCCACGTGCTGATCCACGAGATCGGCCACCATTTCGGCTTCTCCGACGAGGACATGGAGCGCCTCGAAGCGGAGACCTGAAGGCTTATGCCTTCAGCGTCGCGGCGACGGCGAAGCTGAGAGCCACCACCACCGAGCCGCCGATCGCCACTACCAGGAACAGGTGATAGGAGCCGCCCAGGCTCCAGAGCAGCGCGCCGATGACCGGACCCAGGGCGCGCGCCGCCGTGCCCGGCGCCACCAGAAGCCCGTTGATCGCGCCATAGGCGTCCCGCGTCAGCATCTCCGGCACCGCGATGCCGCGCACGATGGTCATGACGCCGTTCGCCGCGCCATAGATCACGCCGAATAGCGCCAGCGCCGCGAAATCCGCCGGCAGGAACAGCAGCAGCAGGCCGATCGGGAAGGTCAGCACCGTCGCGCCGCCGATCGCGCGGATGGAACGCCCGCGGCCGAAGACCCAGAGCGCGATCCGGCCAGCCACCTGGGCGGGTCCGATGATGGCGATGCCGGCAACGACGGTCGTGGTGTCGAAGCCGCGCTCCAGCAGCAGCGGGTAGAGGTGATAGGTCATGGCGGAGAAGGTGCCGTAGTAGACCGTGAACGAGATCAGCAGGCCCCAGAAGATCGGCTGGCGGAGCGCCCAGCGCACCGCGTCGCGACTTGTCCGCGGCGCGGCGCTTCCGGCCGGCGTCGCCGGTTCCCGTGCGTCGGAGCGGGGATCGATGACCGCGAGATGCAGGGCGATGCAGATCGCGAGATTGACGGCGCCGATCGCCATCAGCGCGTCGCGCCAGCCGAGGTGATCGAGCAGGAACTGGGTGAGCGGCACGAACACCGTGCTGGCGAAGCCGCCCCAGAGCGTGAGCGCGGTAATGCCGCGCCGTGAGTCGCTGCCATAGCGCCGGGCCACCACGGCAAAGGCGGGCTCGTAGAGCGTCATCGCCTGCACCAGGCCGATGCCGGCGAAGAGCAGGTAGAGCGACCAGAGGTTCGCGATCCCGGCCCAGCCGAACATCAGCAGGCCCCCCAGCAGCGATCCCGCCGCCATCAGCGCGCGGCCGCGGCCGCGGTCGATCGCGGCGCCGACGGGATAGCTGGCGAGACTGCCGATCACCAGGCCGAAGGTGGCCGCGCCGTAGATCTCGGGCTTGCCGAGGCCAAGCTCCTCGCCCATGTGCGGCGCGATCAGGGGAAAAGCGTAATAGAACGAGCCCCAGGAAATGATCTGGCCGACGCCGAGGCCGGCGATGAAGCGACGTCGGGATGCGGCGCTTCCGGGCGTCCGATGCTCGACCGCCGCCTCGATCATTATTTTGATAACTCCAAAAGTTTCGTTGACAGCCAGGACCGGGCAATTCTATCTTCACTTTGATATCTGTCGAAACAATAATTCGAGCGGAGAGCCATGCAGACCGGGCACGCCATCGCCGCCCTGGGCGCCCTTGCTCAGGAGACCCGCCTCGGCATCTTCCGCCTCCTGGTGCAGGCCGGGCCGGACGGGCTTGCTGCCGGCGTCATCGCCGACAAGCTCGATGCCGTGCCCGCGACGCTTTCGTTTCATCTGCAGCAGCTCATGTTCGCCGGCCTCATCGGACAGCGCCGCGCCGGCCGCTCGCTGATCTACACCGCGAGCTTTGAGTCGATGAACGGGCTGGTGGGATTTCTCACCGAGAACTGCTGCGGCCGCGGCGCCGTCGCTTGTGCCCCGGCCTGCGACGTGCCCGTGGCGGCCGATGCGAAGCGCTCCCGGCATCCCGGGAAAAAGCGCGCCGCGCCATGAGCGCGCCCCGCAACGTTCTCTTCCTCTGCACCGGGAATTCCGCGCGCAGCATCCTGGCGGAGAGCCTGATGAATCATTGGGGCGCCGGCGGGTTCCGCGGCTTCAGCGCCGGCAGCCATCCCAAGGGCGCCGTGCATCCGCTGGCGCTCGATCTCCTGCGGTCGTTGCAGCTTCCCGTCGAGGGCATGCGCAGCAAGAGCTGGAGCGAGTTTGCCGCACCCGGCGCGCCGGTGATGGACTTCGTCTTCACCGTTTGCGACCAGGCCGCGGGCGAATCCTGTCCGCTCTGGCCGGGCCAGCCCGTGACGGCCCATTGGGGCGTGCCCGATCCGGCGGCGGTGGAGGGATCGGAGGTCGAGCGCCGGCAGGCCTTTCGCGACGCGTTCCGGATGCTGGAGCGGCGGATCAAGCTCTTCGCCAGCCTGCCGCTGCCCAAGCTCGACCGGCTGGCGATCAAGGGCAAGGTGGACGAGATCGGCCGTCTGCGCTCCGACGCGGCGGAAGGCCAGGCGTCATGACCAGCGCTGCGGCGCGCGCGCCTCGCGTCGCCACCGCGGCGCTGGAATTGTCCGTGGTCCGTGCCGCCGTCGTTGAATTCGTCGCCACCGCATTCCTGCTGATCGCCGTGGTCGGATCCGGGATCATGGCGGAGCGGCTCTGCGGCGGGAACGTCGGCTTGGCACTCCTCGCCAATGCCATCGCCACCGGAGGCGCCTTGCTGGCACTCATCCTGGCTTTCGGCCCGCATTCCGGCGCGCACATGAATCCCGTGGTGACCGCCGCCGCAGTCATCACCGACGGGATGCACTGGCGCCTCGGCGTGGCCTATCTCGCCGCGCAGACCGCTGGCGCCGTCCTCGGCGTCTGGATCGCCCATCTCATGTTCGAGCTGCCGGTGCTCGAACTCGGCCGGCACGTCCGCACTGGGACCGGCCAATGGATCGCCGAGGCGGTCGCCACCTTCGGCCTTCTGGCCGTGATCTGGGGCTGCCGCGCCCATCGCGCGCCGGTGACCGCCGCGGCGGTCGCGGCCTACATCACCGGCGCCTACTGGTTCACCGCCTCGACGTCCTTCGCCAACCCCGCGGTGACGATCGCGCGGTCGCTCACCGACAGCTTCGCCGGCATCCGTCCCCTCGACGCGCCCGGCTTCATCCTGGCGCAGGTCGCAGGGTTGCTGCTGGCGCTGCCGCTGCTGCGGGCACTCGGCTCAAAGTAGCGCGCGCACCTTCTTCCGTAGCTCCGGCAGCAGCTCGCTCGCGAACCAGGGATTGCGCTTCAGCCAGCCGATGTTGCGCCAGCTCGGATGCGGCAGCGGCAGGTAGCGCGGCAGGTACTCGCGCCACGCCTGTACCGTCGCGGTCATCGACGGTTTGGTGCGGCCCTTCAGCTGATCGTCGATGGCGTAGGAGCCCACCAGCAGGATCAGTTCCAGATGCGGCAGCCGCTCCAGCAGCGGCGCCAGCCACGTCGGCGCGCACTCCGGCCGCGGCGGCAGGTCGCCGCCCTTGGCGTCGCGGCCGGGATAGCAGAATCCCATGGGCGTGATGGCGACGCGGCTCTCGTCGTAGAAGGTCTTGCGGCTGATATCGAGCCACTCGCGCAGGCGGTCGCCGCTGCGGTCGTTGAAGGAGAGGCCGGTCACGTGCACCCGCGTGCCCGGCGCCTGGCTCAGTATCAGGAGCCGCGCCGTGGCGCGCCCGCGCAGTACCGGCCGCGGGCCCAGGGGCAGATATCTGGCGCAGATCGTGCAAGCTCGGATCTCGGCGGTCAGCGCGTCGAGCCGCGCCTGCTCCTCGGTGGCGTCGGCCATGGTCTCAGCGCGCGAGGAGCTCGCGCACATAGGCCGGCACGATCTCGCTGGCGGGCCCATAGCGCCGGTCGGCGAAGAGTGAGGCGCCCTCCGACGGCTCGAGATTGAGCTCCACCGTCTCGGCGTGCGCCACCTGCCGCGCCTCCTGCACGAAGCCGGCGGCGGGATAGACGTTGCCCGACGTGCCGATGGAGATGAAGAGGCCGCAGACGGCGATGGCGTCGTAGATGCGCTCCATCTCGAGCGGCATCTCGCCGAACCACACCACATGGGGCCGGAGAAATCCCACCTTGCCGCAGGTGCCGCAGGGCAGGAAGACGTCGAGATCGCCCGCTTCCGCCGTGATCGCGCCGCAGTTGCCGCAGCGGGTCTTCAGGAGCTCGCCGTGCATGTGCAGGAGCTTGCGGCTGCCGGCGCGCTCATGCAGGTCGTCGATGTTCTGCGTCACCAGCAGCAGCTCGCCGGGCCAGCGGCTTTCGAGCTCCGCCAGCGCGCGGTGCGCCGCATTCGGCTGCACGTTCGGATTGCGCAGGCCCTGGCGGCGCGCGTTGTAGAAGCCGTGCACCCGGGCGGGATCGTGCTCGAAGGCCTCCGGCGTCGCCACGTCCTCGATCCTGACCTTGGACCAGATGCCGCTGGCGTCGCGGAAGGTGTCGAGGCCGGATTCCTTCGAGATGCCGGCGCCGGTGAGGATGACGATCGCGGGGGTGCGGGTGCTCATCGCCGATACTCTCCGTCAGAGCCCGATGGCGTCGAGCCACTCCGCCAGCATGTGCGCGCCGCGCGGCTCCAGGCGGGGCGCCCGGCGGCGCGCCTCGCGGCGGAGCTGCGCCACGTCCACGCCGCGCGTGCCGGCGATTTCCGCCGCGTGGCCGATGAGCCAGTGCTCGAAGCCGATCGCGGTCACCTCCGCATGGAACTGCAGCGCCAGCACCCGCTGCTCCCAGGCGAAGGCTTGGTTCGCGTAGACCCTGGTCGAGGCCAGCAGCGTCGCGCCTTTGGGCAGATCGAAGGTGTCGCCGTGCCAGTGCAGCACGCTGGTGCGGGCATCGAGCGCTGCGAGCGCCGAGCGCTTGCCGTCAGGGGTGAGGGTGACCGAGCCCCAGGCGAGCTCCTTACGCTTCCCCTTGTAGACGCGGGCACCCAGCGCCCGCGCGATCAGCTGCGCGCCGAGGCAGACGCCGAGCACCGGTCGGCCCGCACCGATGCGATGCTCGATCAGCTTGATCTCGTGCTTGAGGAAGGGATATGCGGCGGTCTCGTAGACGCCGATCGGGCCGCCCAGCACCACCACGAGATCGGCGTCCGCGAGATCCCGGGACTCGAGGTCGTCGAGCCCGGCCTCGCGGTAGCCGACGTTGAAGCCGCGCTCCCGCAGCATCGGCGCGAAACTGCCGAGGTCCTCGAACGCGACGTGCCGGATGGCGAGCGCGGTGGCGGTCTTCATCAGCGCCTTCTTAGCGAAGGCGCCGCCTTCTGCAAAGCCCGACGGTTCAGAGCACGCCCAGCATCTCCGCGACCAGGGGATGGCGGACGATGTCGCGCTCGCCGAGGCGGACCACCGCCACGTTGGCGATCGCCTCGAGCCGGCGCGCCACGTCGGCGAAGCCGGAGAGCCCTTCCAGCAGGTCGGTCTGGTCGGGATCGCCGGTCACCACCATGGTGGAATGCCAGCCCAGTCGCGTCAGCACCATCTTGATCTGGGCGTAGGTGCAGTTCTGCGCCTCGTCCACCACCACGAAGGCGTTGTTGAGGGTGCGGCCGCGCATGTAGGCGATCGGCGCGATCTCGATCGCGCCCTCGCTCATGAGCTGGCGCACGCGCTTGCCGCCGAGGCGCTCGTTGAGGGCGTCATAGAGCGGCCGGAGATAGGGGGCGAGCTTGTCGATGAGGTCGCCGGGGAGGAAGCCCAGATTCTCGCCGGCCTCGACCGCGGGCCGGGTCAGCACGATGCGGCCGACACGGCCGGCCTCCAGGGCCGTCACGGCGGCGGCGACGGCGAGATAGGTCTTGCCGGTGCCCGCGGGCCCCAGCGCCAGGGTCAGGTGGTGGGCCTCCATCGCCGCGACCAGCGCCCGCTGGGCCTCGCTCTGCGGCCGGACCGTCCGGACATAGCTTTGCTCTCGCCCGTGATCGCGCTCCCCCGCAAGCGGATGCCAGGTCGAGCGGAACAGCGGCTCGACGGTGGCCTCTTGCATACGGGCATGAGCGATGTCGCGCGAACGCTTGGCCATGTGCGGGGGTCCTCCTGTGGGTTGGGGCGGGATGACGGCAACAAAAAACGCCCCCCGGCGGGCCGGGAGGCGTTTGGATCGGGAAGCCTTGGTGCGGTGCGCAAACCTGGGCGGATCTCCTGTGGACCCGGTATCTGGGATGAGAAGCGAGCGCGACTCGTCACTTGCAAAACCATATCCCCGAGGGGATCGACTGTCACCAGATTTTGCGTTCTATTACATATTGCTTACCAAATCTTGTTAACTTGGGGTCACAGCCTCGGGGCGGAACGGACGCGAGAGCAGACCCTCCACCACCGCGTCGATGCCCGCGCCACGGTGCAAAATCGCCTCCACCGCCGCGACGATGGGCATCTCGATGGCGAGGCGTTGGGCCAGCGCGGCGGCGGCTCTCGAGGAGGAGACCCCCTCCGCCACCGAGCGGCGACTCGCGAGAATCTCCGCCAGGCTCCGGCCCTCGCCAAGGGCCACGCCGAGCGAATGATTGCGGGACGCGAGGCCGGTGCACGTGAGGGTGAGGTCACCGAGGCCGGAGAGCCCCATCAGCGTCTCGGCCCGGCCGCCCTTGGCCAGCGCGAGCCGCGCCATCTCGGCGAGGCCGCGGGTGATGAGGGCGGCCCGCGCGTTGTCGCCGAGCTTCCGCCCCATGACGATGCCGCAGGCGATGGCGATCACGTTCTTGATCGCGCCGCCGACCTCGGCGCCGGCCACGTCGTTGCTGAGATAGGGTCGGAAGGCGCGGCTCCCCAGGCTCTGCACCAGCTGCTGGCCGAGTTCCGCATCCGATGTGGCCAGCGTAATCGCGGTCGGCAGGTCGCGGGCCACCTCGGCGGCGAAGGTCGGGCCCGACAGCACCGCCATGGGCGAGCTTGGCAGCGTCGCCGCCGCCACCTCGCTCAGGAGCGCGCCGGTGCCCTCCTCGATACCCTTGGCGCAGAGCACGATGGGCGTGGCCGGCGCCAGATGCGGCGCCAGGGCCGTCGCGACCGCGCGCAGATGCTGCGTCGGCGTCGCCAGCAGCAGCAGGTCCGTCGCCGCCACCTCGGCGAGATCGGCGGTGGCGCGGAGCGCGGGATCGAGCGCGATGCCGGGCAGGAAAAGGCGGTTCTCATGGCCGCCGTTGATGGCGTCCACCACCTCGGCCTCGCGCGCCCAGAGCAGGGGCGTGCGGCCGGCGCGCAGCGCCACCAGCGCCAGCGCGGTGCCCCAGGCGCCGCCGCCCACGATGCCGATCCGCTTGATGCCGGGGCGTTTCACCGCGCGGGCCACTGCTGCCTCGGACTATCCATCGAGGTGCCCGATGAAGCACGGCCCCGCCCGCGGCGCAAGGGCGCCGCGGGGTTATCGTTGAGTCGAAGCAGGTCGAATAGGTCGGCTACTTCACCGTGTCGGCGCCGGCCTGGGCGCAGACCAGATCCTGGGCACCGGCGCCGCCGCTGACGCCGATGGCGCCGATGATCTTGCCCTTCTCCACCAGGGGAATGCCGCCGCGCGAGCCGATCATGCCGTCGAGTGTGGTCACGTACATCGTGCCCTTGTTGATGAGATCCTCGAACGCCTTGGTCTCGCGGCGGAAGATGGCGGCGGCGCGGGCCTTGTGCTCGGAGATCGCGACCGACCCGTTCTGGGTCCCGTCCATCTTCTCGAAAAACACCAGGCCGCCGCTGGGATCGACGATGGTGATCGCCATCTTCCAATTGTGCTTGCGGCACTCCGCCTCGGCGGCGCCGGCGACTTTCTTGGCGTGCTCGATGGTGATCGGCGCGCCATAGGGAATGTCGAACGGCAGATTCTCCGGCACCGCGTCGGGCGCCGCCGGCGCCGTCTGCGCCTGCGCCACGCCGCCGAGCAGAACGCTGGCGCAAATGATCGCGGAAGTGAGTCCGATACCGATGCTACGCATAGTGTTTCCCCCGGTTGGTTATGATTTATCGCGTGATCAGCAATAAACTTTAGCAGGCTTGCATCTGCGGCGCCACTCACGGGCCAGCGAGCGGCTCTCTACTGGACGCGGCGGATGACCCTGTTCCAGGTCTCGCCCCAGAGGATCCACACCGGCCGATCGACGATGGCGGCGCGGGGGACGAGGCCGATCTTTGGCGATCGGCTGTCCGGGGAGCGGTCGCGGTTGTCGCCCAGCACGAAATAGCTGTCTGCGGGCACCACGATCTCCGCGGTGTTTTCTATCGCGGCGTGGGGATCCTCGATGCGAACGCGGTAGCGCGGACCGCGGGGAAGGCTTTCGGCGAACAGGCTGACGTGACGCGGCGCCCCCTCGCCGTCGTCGCGCATCTCGCTCTGGATCCACTCCTGGGCGACCGGCTCGCCATTGATGGCGAGGCGCCCGTCCTTGACCTGCACGCGGTCGCCGGGAAGGCCCACGATCCGCGCCACCAGATAGCCGCTGTCCGCGCCTGCGAGCGCAACTATGGCGAGCGCGCCGCGCTGCGGGTCGATCGTGCAGTAGTAGCGGCGGCGGGCCCAGATCCATTCCCCCGGCAGGATCGTCGGCGACATCGAAGGGCTCTCGACGTGATAGACGCGGGAGAACACCGCCGGCGTCGCCGGCACGCAGCCGCCGCGGTCGAGAAAATTCCAGAGCACGACACCGACGACGATCACAGCGACCGCGGTGAGCACCGTCGCGGTTCCGAGCCAGCTCTGCTCGCGGCTCATGCCTTGACGCCGGCTCCGGTGACCCGCGGCGCGCTGGGATCGAGGGGCCAGCGCGGCCGGGGCGCGAAATCGAGGCCGTCGACGAGGCCCGCGCGCAGGCGCTCGAGCCCGGCCCAGGCGATCATCGCGCCGTTGTCGGTGCAGAGTTCCGGCGGCGGTGCCGCGAAGGCAAGACCGTGCTGCGCGGCGAGGTTCGCGAGCTGCGTCCGCAGCGCGCGATTGGCGGCGACGCCGCCGGCTACCACGAGCGGCCCGCCGCGGTGCCGCGCCGCGAATTCCGCGATCGCATGGCCGGTGCGGTCGACGAGACAGTCGCCGATCGCCGCCTGCAGGCCGGCGGCGAGATCCGCCACGTCCTGCGGCGTCAACGCCACCGTCCCGCCGCGCGCCGCCACCGTCTCGCGGAGTGCCGTCTTCAGGCCGGAGAAGGAGAAGTTGCAGCCGGGCCGTCCCTTGAGGGGCCGCGGCAGCGGGAAGCGGCCGGCATTGCCGCCGGCCGCCGCGCGCTCGATCGCGGGGCCGCCGGGGAAGCCCAGGCCCAGGAGCTTCGCGCCCTTGTCGAAGCATTCGCCCGCCGCGTCGTCCACGGTGGTGCCGAGGCGGCGGTAGCGCCCGATCCCCTCCACCGCCAGGAGCTGGCAATGGCCGCCGGAGACCAGCAGCAGCAGATAGGGAAACGGCACGTCGTCGGTGAGCCGCGCGGTGAGCGCGTGGCCCTCCAGGTGATTGACCGCGAGGAAGGGCAGCTTGCGGGCGAGCGCCACCGCCTTCGCCAGCATCACGCCCACCATCACGCCGCCGATGAGGCCGGGTCCGCCGGTGACGGCGATGCCGTCCAGCGCCTCGAATCCGACGCCGGCCGCGGCCAGCGCCTCGGTGGTCAGGCGGTCGAGATGGGCGAGGTGGGAGCGGGCGGCGATCTCCGGCACGACGCCGCCGAAAGGCCGGTGCTCCGCGGTCTGGGACAGCACGAGGCTCGAGCGGATGCGCGGATGCGCGTCGCCCACGACCGCCACCGCAGTCTCGTCGCAGCTCGTCTCGATGCCCAGGATCAGCATGGCGCGGGACCATAGCCGCCACCGTTCCCTGCGGCAATGCGCGGCTCCCCCGCGCTCTTCCCTTGCGCCGCGCGACCGCCTAATAGAGAGGCGATGGCGACGCCCCTCCTGCGCATCGGTACCCGCGGCAGCCCCCTGGCGCTGATCCAGGCGCGCGAAGTGGAGGCGCGTCTTGCCACCGCGCATCCCGAGCTCGCGGCGCCGGACGCGGTGGAGATCGTGGTGATCAAGACCACCGGCGACAGCGTCACCAACCGCACCCTGGCGGCGATCGGCGGCAAGGGCCTCTTCACCAAGGAGATCGAGGCCGCGCTCCTGGCGGAGACGATCGATCTCGCCGTGCACTCCCTCAAGGACATGGCGACGGTGCTGCCGCCTGGCCTCGCCATCACCTGCCACCTGCCGCGCGCCGATCCCCGGGATGCCTTCGTCTCCCGAGGGAACACCCGGTTTCTCGACCTGCCCAAGGGCGCGGTGCTGGGATCGGCGGCGCTCCGCCGCCAGGCGCAGATCCTGCGCGCGCGGCCCGATCTGCGCGTGGTGCCGATCCGCGGCAATGTGGAGACGCGGCTCCGTAAGATGGAGGAGGGCCGCGTCGACGGCACCTTGCTGGCGGTCGCCGGCCTCCTGCGCCTCGGCCTCGAGCACGTGATCGCCGAGATCCTGCCCGACGATCTCATGCTGCCGGCGCCGGCCCAGGGCATCATCGCGGTGGAGACGCGCGTGGGCGACACGCGGACGCTCCGCTATCTCGCCGGCATCGACGATCCCGCAACAGCGGCGCAAGCGACGGCGGAGCGCACGCTTCTCGCGGCTCTCGACGGCTCCTGCCGCACGCCGATCGCGGCGCTGGCGGAGATCGACGGCGGCCGGCTGACGCTGCGCGCGCGCATCATCCAGCCCGACGGCACAAGGTGCCACGAGGCGACGCGCAGCGGCGCCGTCGCCGATGCGGCGGCGCTCGGTCGTGACGCGGGAACACAGCTTCGCGCCGAGGCCGGCCCCGGCTTCTTCGATCTGCCGATCCCAGAGGGAACGCCGGTGTGAGGGTTCTCGTCACCCGGCCGGCGGCGGCCGCGGCGGCACTCGCGACGCGCCTCGCCGCGCGCGGGCACGAGGTGACGATCGAGCCGCTCCTCACCATCCTCCGCGATCCCGACACGGCCGGCCGTCTTGATCGAGAGTTGGAAGGCGCCAGGGCAGTGCTCTTCACCAGCGCCAATGGCGTCGACGCCTTTGCCGCCGCGAGTCCTCGCCGCGATCTCCCGGTTTTCGCCGTGGGCGACGCCAGCGCCAACGCGGCCCGCGCCGCCGGCTTCAGGGCGGTGGAGAGCGCGGGCGGTGATGTCGCGAGCCTCGCCGCGCTGGTGGCCGCGCGTCTCAAGCCCGGCGACGGTGCGCTGGTGCACGGCAGCGGCCACGACGTGGCCGGCGATCTCGCGGGCACGCTGGCGACGACGGGGTTCCTCGTCCGTCCGGTGGCGCTCTACCGCGCGGAGGCGGCGACGGCGATGAGTCCGGCGGTGCTGTCGGCCTTTCGATCTCAGCGACTCGACGCGGCGCTCTTTTTCTCTCCCCGCACCACCGGCACCTTTGTTAGGCTCGCCGCCGCTGCCGGGGTGCAGGCCGCCTGCGCCGGTATGGCCGCGGTGGCGCTGAGCGCGGCGGTGGCGGCGGCGCTGGCGCCGCTGCCGTGGCATCGCGTGGCGGTGGCGGACGAGCCGACGGAGCAGGCCTTGCTGGAGGCGCTGGAGCGCCTCGCGATCGCGCCGGCTGGACAACGGGATCAGTGACGTCATGAGCGATCGCCACATCGAGATCGAGGGCACCGTCGTCACGCCGGCGGAAACCGTCGCCGCCGCCGGCACGACCGCCGCCGAGACGCCGACGCCGGCGACCACAGCCGACGGTACGTCGCGGACGCGCCGCCTCGTCGCGGCGCTCGTGCTGCTCAACGTGGCGCTGGTCGCGGCGCTGGCGAGCGCGCCCTATTGGGCGCCGCGTTTCGGCAGCGGCACCGGCGGCGGCGACGTGGCCGCGCTGCAGGCGAAGATTGACTCCCTGCAAGACCGCCTCGCCGAAGCGGACAAGACCCGCCTGCGTCTTGCCGCCGCCGAGCAGCGCCTTGCCAGCGTGGAGGCGCGCGGTCCCGCCGCTGCGACACCGCGCGACGCGCAGCAGGCGGCCCAGCAGTCGCAGATCATGGGTCAGCTCGCCGATCGCCTGGCGATTCTGGAGCAGCGCATCGCGAGTTCTGGATACGACGTCCGGCAACGACGCCGCCGTGGCCGCGACCAAGTCCCTGGAGAGCGAGACCCAGGCGCTCGCCCATCGCCTGGACGATCAGGCCCAGGCGCTGAGCAAGGTGCAGACCACCCAGGCCCAGAGCCCCGATCGCACCGACGCGGCGCTGCTGCTGGCCGTCGATCACCTGCATCAGGCGATCCAGACCTCGCGGCCCTACGAGGTCGAGCTCGCCACGGCGATGGCGCTGGCGCGGGACCGGCCCGAGGCACTGGCGGCGCTCACGCCGTTGCAGGCTCGCGCGGCGCGGGGCGTGCCGAGCCTGGCCGTGCTCGCCGAGCGGCTGGAGCTGCTGACACCGGCACTCACCAGCGCCACGGCGGCGCCCGCCGCCGACGACTGGCGCGGCGAGATGCTGGCGAAGATCAAAAACCTGGTGAGCGTGCGGCGCGTGGGATCGCGGGCGGCGGCGGAAGGCGGCGGCGTCGAGGCCGCGCTTGCGGAGGCCGAGGCGGCGCTGAAAGCGGGCGATCTCGCGGGGGCGGTGGCGGCGATGCAAAAGCTCGACGGCGCCGCGGCGGAGACCGCGAAGCCCTGGCTTGCCGACGCCCAGGCGCGGCTCGCGGCGGAGACCGGCGTCGCCGCCCTCGACGCCGCGCTGGCGCGGCGCTTTCTCGGCGATCAGCCGGCCAAGCCGTGAAGCGGCTTCTCGCCGGTATCGTGCTCATCGCGGCCCTGGTCGCGGGAGCGGTGTTCCTGGCCGACCGGCCGGGCAGCGTGTCCCTGGTCTGGGACGGCTGGCGTATCGACACCAGCGTCGCGGTGCTGGTCGTGGCGACCGTCGTGGTCGTAGTCGTGGTGGTGCTGCTGGTGCGCGTCCTGCGCGGCATCCTCGGCGCGCCCGGCGCCTACCTTCGGGCGCGGCGGGAGCGGCGGCGGCGCGACGGCTATCGGGCGCTCACCCAAGGCATGGTCGCGGTGGCTGCCGGCGAGGCGGACGAGGCGCGACGTCTGGCGCGCCGGGCGGATGCGCTCCTCTCGGAGCCGCCGCTCACCCTGCTGCTGCAGGCCCAGGCGGCCCAGCTTGGCGGCGACGAGACTGCGGCGCGGGGCTATTTCTCGGCGATGCTGGAGCGGCCGGAGACCGAGTTCCTGGGCGTGCGCGGCCTGCTGACCCAGGCCATGAAGTCGGGCGACGACCACGCCGCGCTGGAGCTCGCGGAGCGCGCGCGGCGTCTCAAGCCGAAGACCGGCTGGGCGCTCGCCAGCCTCACCGAGCTGCAGGCGCGGGCGGGACAGTGGAAGGCGGCCCAGGCGACGCTCGCCCAGGCGGTGCGGCGCAAGGCGCTGCCGGCGGCGGACGGCAAGCGCCTGGAGGCGGCGCTGCTGCTGGAGCAAAGCCGTGCCGCGGCGGCGGCCGGTGACACGGCGGCGGCGTTGGCGCTCGCCGGGCGGGCGGAGAGCGCGGACCCCGGTTTCGCGCCGGCGGCGGTCTGGCAGGGCACGCTGCTGCGGGATGCGGGTCGCCTGCGCCAGGCGGCGCGCAGCCTCGAGGCGGCGTGGCGTCTGGCACCGGAGCCGGCGCTGGCGGAGGTCTATCGCTCCCTGGCGCCGGGGGAGGCGCCGCTGGCGCAGATGAAGCGCCTGCAGCGCCTAGCGGACACCAATCCGGATCACCTCGAGACCCATCTGATGTTGGCGGAAGCGGCCCTGGCGGCGCGGCTCTGGGGCGAGGCGCGGCGCCATCTCGCCCGCGCCGGCGTGCGGGACGAGGCGGACGGCAGCGGCCCGCCGCCGCCGGCGCGGGCCTGCCGCCTGATGGCGGAGGTGGAGGAGAGCGAGCGGGGCGACGGCCCTCTGGCGCGGCGCTGGCTGTCCCGGGCCGCGATGGGGGCGGGCGACGCGACCTATGTCTGCGGCACCTGCGGTGCCGAGAGCACGCGGTGGGTCGCCCGCTGTCCCCAGTGCCGGTCCTTCGCGAGCTTCGCGTGGCGGCTGCCGGGGCGGGTGCCGCCGCTACCGCTGAATGCGGTATCCGTGCCCCGGCCGTCGCCCAATGCCGGCCTCATCGGTTCTCCTGCAGCGATAGCGGCCGCGCCGGTCACCGCAACATCAACGACATAATATTGACATCTTATCAGGACGTTGTGACCGATCCCTGGTGAACTTACGGTTGCGGATCGCGCGAATCGTAATTTAGACTCTGGCGATTGCCACCGAGTTGCCAGGGGATCTCTCAAAATGCGTACTGCCGTGCTTGCCGCGCTGTTGCTTGCGCTCGCCTCATGCTCGACCCAGAGCGGTCACAACTGGAATACCGTCGACGGCAACGGGGTGCCGTTGCAGGTCGGGCGCCACGAATGCATCGACACGGCGCAGAAATCGACGTCCGAAATCCGCGGGATCAAGGAGCGGATGGCCGACAACTACCAGGTCTTCACGACCTGCATGGCGACGCGCGGCTACTGACCGGGCGGGGCGTCGCGGGCCCCTAAGGGGCTCGGTTGACGTCTGGCGAGGCGGAGCGGTAAGGTCCGCCGCCTTTCCGGGGGCCCCGATAGCTCAGCGGTAGAGCAACCGCTTCGTAAGCGGTAGGCCGTTGGTTCAAATCCGACTCGGGGCACCATTTCCTTTGTCGTTGCAGTCGCCGGCGCGCCACGGAGCGCCTTTCGAGGCGGTCTCAGCTCAGTCCGGCAATCCCGCCTTGCGCAGGCCCTCGACGTAGCGCTCGAGGATGGCCGTGTCGCGGTAAGGCGGACGATGGCGCCATTGGCTGATCGTGAATCCCGGGTGCAGCCGCATGACCTCGGCGGCTTGCGCGCGCGCCTCCGTCATCATGCCCAGATGGGCAAAGTTGGCGGCGAGGAGCCGCCGGCCTTCGTCGGGATTCTGCATGCGCTGTACCGTCGCGATGACATCGGCGGACCGGCCCAGGGCGTTATAGGCGTCCGCCAGATCCCATAGATACTGATCCGGGTAGCAGGGATTGAGACGCATGGCCTTTCCGATCAGCTCGATGGATTTCGAGGGCTGATCCGCATAGACGAGGGCGTCGGCGTATTGGGAGATGATGTCCGCATCGTTGGGGTTGAGCGCCATCGCCCTAACGTAGTCCGCCAGCGATTCGTCGAGATGCTTCTTGTAGAGATTGGCGTAGGCGAGCTCCGCATATGCTGTCGCGTCGAGCCGGTCGCGCTGGATGGCGCCGCGGGCAAGATCGAGGGCGATATCCAGCGACTGGTCGGGATCCGGCGACCATGAGTAGCGCCAGTCGATATTGTGCGTCCGCGACATGGAGCTGTAGGCGCGGCCATAGTCCGGTGCGATCTCGATCGCCTCCTCGAATAGGCGGCGCGCGTGGGCGTTTGCCTCCTTGGTGAAGCGCGGAATCAGATGCCGGCCGCGCAGCACCAGGCCATAGGCACGCATGTCGCGGGGATAGTACGATTCCTGGCGGCGCTCCGCGAAATCGATCTGCACCGCCAGCCGCGAGGCGACGGCGCCGGTGATCTCGTCCTGCAGATCGAACAGCTCGCTGATCTCGATGTTGAAGCGGTCCGACCACAGAACGGCCTCGGAATCGGCCTCGATGAGCTCGACGGCGATACGGGCGCGCTTGCCCGAGCGGCGCAAGCTGCCGCCGAGCAGATAGCGCGCCCCAAGACGCCGACCGATCTCCCGCGGCGAGGTGTTTTCGAGCCGGAAGAGGAACGTGGAGTGGCGCGCGATCACCACCAGGCTGCGAAACCGACTGAGGTCGGCAATGACGTCCTCGACGATGCCCTCGCAGAGGTGATCGTTCGAGGGGTCGCCGGACAGGTTGGCCAGCGCCAGCACGGCGACGGACGGATGGCGCGAGGTTTCCGGCGGCGGTGCCGAGCGGGTGGTTTCCGCGATCTGCACCACCGGGACCTGGGCTTGAGTGACCGAGAATGCTTCGACCGGCTCGGACAGGTTCTTGAGCGCCGGGCGGCCCAGCCGCGCCAGCGACATTCCGGATTTGTCGCGCACGGCATCGGAGATCGCGCCGGTCACGATGATTTCGTCGGGGTCGGCGAGCTGCTGCAGCCGCGCCGCCACATTGACGCAATGGCCCTGGACGTTGCCCTGCTCCTCGATGACCTCGCCCAGGCTCATCCCGATCCGGAACTGGATCGGCTCGCCGTCGCCCCAGACCGATTGGTCGCGAAACTCATTGCGCATCTGCAGGGCAAAGCGGAGCGCTCTCTCGGCGCTGTCGAAGAGCGCCAGGATCCCGTCGCCGGCGACGTTCTTCACATGGCCGCCGTAGTCGCCGATGAGGGACTTGAACAGCTCGACGGAGTGGGTGGTCTGCACCGAGCTGCGGCCCTCGTCCTGCTCGATGCGCTGGCTGTAGCCGACCATGTCGGCGAACATGACCGCGGCCAGCCGCTGCTGGCGGCCGGGACCGGCGGCTGCCCTAGTCGAGGACGCCGGTTTTATCGGGGTGCCAATTGCGCGATCTAGTGCCACACGGCATTATGATATGCTGCGGCGCGGCAGGGCAATGCTGATCTCGGACACGGGCCCGCCAGCGTATGAGCAAGCGACATCATTGGTGGCGCATTGGCAATACGCTGAAACGTGGCAATCATTTTGTCCAAAACCCCCACTTCCGATCATCCGGGTAGGCCACCGAAGTTCTCGTGCCGCCCCGCGTCCGCGGACGATTACGCCTTCGCCATCGACCTCTACCTGAGCGGCGCGAAGCACCTGCTCATCGCGCTCGGGGAATGGCACGAGGAGCGGGTTCTCGCCCGCTTCAAGCAGGGCTTCAAGCTCGAGCAATCGCAAGTAATCCAGTCGGACGGCGCGGACATCGGCTGGATGCAGGTCTCGGAGACCCCGCAGCAGATCCATTTGCACCAGCTTCACCTCGTGGCGCGATATCGCAACCTCGGGATCGGCACCCGGGTGATCCAGTCGCTGATCGAGCGCGCACGCCACGCCGGCCAGGCGGTCGTGCTCAACGTGATCCGTGGCAATCCCGCTTCGGCACTCTATCGCCGCCTCGGGTTTCGCGTCGTCGCCGGCAACGCGGAGAAGCTCCACATGCGCTTGGAGGCGGCGCGGCCGGAGCGTCCCTGATTCGGCTATCGCCCTAGCGCCGGCGCAGATCGGAGCCGCTGATCCGCAGATCGGATCCGCTGGTGCGGAGATCGGAACCGCTCGTGCGCAGGTCGGAGCCGCTTGCCAGCGGAGATCCCCCGCGCAGCACCGCCGCCAGCAGGATCTGCTCGAAGGGGCCGGTCTCGACATCCAACCGGATCGAGAAATCGCCTTTGTCGTAGCTCCATCTCCGCACGTTGCGGGCGTTCGATTTGGCGTCGCTGAATTCCCACTCCCTCGCCATTACTCCCGAGGTATCCAGCGTGGTGCGTTCGTGTTCACCGTGCTCAAGCAGATCGCCGCGACCATGCACCAGGAAGAGCGCCGGCCTCGGCAGGTCATAGTAGTGGCCTTCAAAGGAGAAGCCGTAGATCCGTGCCAGCCGAGCACCTTCCGCCAGCAATTGCTGCTTGAGGAACTGGTTGCCGCCGAGCGCGGTCGAATAGTTGAAGTCGGATGCTCGATCGACGACGGCTTCCAGCACCGCCTTTGCCGTGCCGCTGGGAGATGCGACCAGCGGAGCTTCAGGCGGGACGGCGTCGGCGACGTGGACGGCGACCTTGTAGATGAAGTCGGCCGCGATTCTTTCGTCCGGATCGGTCAATTCCTGCCGGTATTTGTCGAGAGCCTCGACGACGTCGGCGGCTGACGGCGATGTCTTGGGTTTGCAGGCAACTTTGCGCGCCGCTTCCACGGCACCGTTGGCCCCGCGGGTGGCGTTCGCACCCAACAGATGGAGCGCGGTCAGTTCGCGGCCGTAGAGCTTGATCTCGGAGGGCGACAACAAGGTTTCGAACATGGCCTATCTCCCCTGTGAGTTCGGTATCATCCCGTGCCGCGCGCCAGCAGCGCCCGTTCGCGGAAGGACATTTTCGGCAGATGGCAGCCGAATTCCGGCGTGAGCGTGCGCGCCGAGAACGCGTGGCTGGACTTGTCCGGCGGCGCCAGGCGCGGGCCCACCTTGACGTGGCCGATCTCGCGCCAGGCGAAGCTCTCGACCATGGCGGAACGATACCGGCCGCCGGTGAGAGCTTGATCGACGTCGAGCAAGGTGGTCGCAATCTCCTCGTAGTCGAGAAAATGCGGCGAGAGGCGCTTCCAGGTCTCCGCGAGCGTCACACCCGTATAGTCGCGCGCGTCCAGCAATGCGGCGCGGAATTCGTCGCGCTGCTCGGGATAGGCGGCGTCGAATATGGGCTGGATGACCGCCGCGTATTCCGGCTGATTGCGGACGAGATCGTTGAGGTCGGCGACATTGTTTCCGATGAGGCCGCGCTCGATCAGGTTCTCCTGGAAGATGTCGACGAAGATGTCGAAGAGCGCGCCGGTAAGCGGCTCTGAGAGCGCGTGCTCGTCTACCCAGCCGGCCGCGAACTGAGACAGCTTCATCGAATTGCTGGCCAGGCGGATCTGCTCGGTCGCGGACAGTTCCGCGAAGCGGTCGAGCTCGTTGTAGGTGTAGAGGTTGCCGCGCGTATCCTCCAGCAGGCTTTCGACCAGGGACTCGAAGTGAAGCGCCGCGATCAGCGCGGTCATGTCGGCCGCGCATTCCTGGAAGCCGAAATACTCGCCCTGCTGGGTCTCCGGCGTCGGCACGCCGATCGCGCTGTAGATGAAGAGGTGTCCGAGCTCGTGGGCGATGACGTCGAAGTTGAGGGCAAAGGGCGCGATGGTGCCGTCTTCGTTGTGATGGGCGCCAACTTCCATGAAGCCGTAGCCCGCATGGGCATTGCCCAGGCTCGGCAGCAGCACGGCTTCCAGCCGATCGTAGTCGCGCTCGAAATGCCATCCGATCGGCCGGCCGAAATAGGGCTCCCAGACGTCGAGCACGAAATGGATCGAGCCGAACACGTGCGCCGCCGCGAATTCCGGCGTGTCGACGGGTATCTGATCGAAATGGCCGTCCGCGCCCGGCCGCGCGGGCGGGTAGATCGCGCCGCGCCAGGGCGGCATGTCCAGATGCGGCGTGCCATAGGGCCCGCGATTGATGCCGTAGGAATGCTGTTTGCCGACGGGGTCGATTACGTAGAGCCGGTCGTCGGAAGGGCCGGGCCGGATGCGCTCCGGCGGGACAGAAATTGACACAAGGTCGGGCTGCCTTCCCGGATGCGCATAAGGTGGTCGTGGATAGAGCCGGAACCGTGTACCTGACTCCAGTCGATCCGAGATGGAAGCGTTACGCCGCAGATTTCCTCCCCCTGGACTGTCGTAGTACTTCCCAGACGATTTCTATACTTTAGGATGTAAATATATCCACTCGCGCCGCAGCGCGCTATCGAAATCCGCGAGTTTTTCGAAGCCCAGCTCGCGTGCAAGTGAGTCCATGTCGTCGGGCAGTGGCCGGCGCAGACGTTCGGCAAAAAACCATAGCCGAAACTCGATGGCAGTGGGGCTACGGGCAAGCTCCGCGTCCGGGGCGGCAAGCGCGGCGCGCTTGCTGTCGGCGCGGGCCGCGAGACGCTCGTAGTCGCCGCTCAGTCGCAGCTCATCCAGCAGGTGGCGCTCCAGCGACGAGGGGGAGGAAGCAGCCGCCATCTCCGTTCGGACGTGGGTGCGCAGCAGTCCTTCCAGCGATCTCTCGTCCAGATCGTTCCGCGCCAGCCAGGACTTCGAGCTCGGCGCGGGAAAACAGCCCGCGCGCGCTGCGCAACGACGTCAGTGCCGCGCGCATCATGTACGGCGTCGCCTCGACGTCCCAGTGGTTTCCCTCGGACTCGGCGAGCAGGCGAAGCAATGCCCCGCACCTGGCTTGCGTGTACGCGTGTCCGCCTTCCAGGCGCACTTCCTCGAGGATCGCGCTCTGCCGGGAAAGTTGAGGATCCCCGCCAGGCGTCGTCTTGTCTGCGAATTGCGCGACCATATCGTCCCAGAAATGCGTCTCCTCGAATCGCCAGCCGACGGGCGAGGGATCGTGCCTCGGGCCGCTCTCGCCCATGGCCGCCAGCATCGCCAGGGCATCCGCGCGCTTCTGGTCGACGCGGCCGCGCGGGAGCCAGGCGCGGAACGTCTCCACCTCCGCTTCGGAAACGCCACGGGCTGGCGCGCCTTCGGTAACCGCGGGCCAGGTGCGGTGGGGGAAGAACAAGGACTTGCTGAAGTCCTCGAGGCGCCGTCGGCCGGAGCCGCTCACCACGCCCTCGGCCTCGGCGCGGGCCAGCGTTGCGCGGATATTGACCATCGGCTCCGACATGGCGATGTAGCCGAGCTCGGCCGGACCGTGGACCACGGCGACCTCGTCGTCATCCTCGAGCGTGCCGTCGCGGAACGCCTCGAAAATGTGGCCGACGCCGCGCATGCCGAAGCGGTGCAGTTCCGCCGCGCGCAGCGCGCCCATGCTGGCGCTGCCGAAGACGCGAATTCCCTGGGACAATGCCCACAGTATTTCTTTGTGCCAAACCGAGGGAGCGCCGCTGAAATAGCCATCGATGATGCCGATCGAGCGGGCGCCCCGGCGCGCCGCCCGGTAGACATCTCCCTGGGCGGCTGGCGGCAGGCAGTCGGCGGCGCAGATCGCGGCCACCTCCTCCCGCCGCAGGGTCGGGCCGACGAAGACGCAGGTGCTCACGGCCGATCTTCCGTCATCGCGCGCGCTCTCCGACCCGGGACGTAGCCGGCATGATGATCCGAGCCCTCGAGGCCGGGTATGACGATTCTCACCACGGGGATGCCGATTTCCGCTCGCGTGAGATCGACCACGATTGCCTGGCGGATACCGGCGGCCTTGAGGCGCTCAACCAGCCACGAGACCTCGGCGTCGAAGCTGTCGAACGTGAATCGGCCGGCGACCGCGAAATCCCGCATCCGGTCGACCGGCCGCATCGCCGCGCCGGCGCGCCGCAGGCGCGCGTCGAGGGTCGTAAGCCGATAGTCCTCGTGGGATATGTCCTCGCGCGAGCCGACGATGTACGTCGTGCGAACCTGCACCGCCTCCGTCAGGGCGCGCAGCAATGCAACTTCCCGGGTCGGATGGCAGCCGGCACCGTGACCGACGTGGCGGATCTCCCCGGTGCTGTCCACCGCCAGGCACTGGTACGCGGGGACTCCCACGTCGGTCGTCGTCTCCCAGACCGCGATATCGAGCTGCGCCTCGCGGAGGCGATTCAGCAGCGCACGGCAGGTCTCGTCATGAACCGTCGCCAGATCCAGGCGCCTTTCATCCTGCGCCGCTGGCGGCAGGCGGTGCCACAGGCTGGTGGCATCCCGCTCGATCACCTCGCAGAGGGCATGGCTGGTCGCTTCCAGACGGTGATTGCCCGATGCTAGGCCGTTCGTGCTCGCGGCGAAGCAGCCGGTGCCCGCCGGTCCGGACGCCGTGCCGTCGGCGTGCACGATCTCGAAGGGAAGCAGCACCGCGTCGTCGCCGATGAGGTCGTGGCCCTCCGCCCACAGCATCGGCAGGCTCGCATGAAATTGGCGGCCCGGCGCGCGCGGCAGGCTGTCCACGTCCGCGAGAGCGAACGTCGTCCCGAGCTCGGCACGGCTGCCGAAGCGCAGCGGCGCCACGACGTGCTCGGCATGCCACGTCTCGATCGCTTCCATGAGGCCGGAGGCCTTTGCGGCGGCGATGTCGATACCCTTCCCGTGGAAGACGGCGCTCGACTTCGCGTTCGGCCGGCAGACCAGGACAACCGGCACGCCCGTCCGATCCAGGCCGGTGAGATTCGCGATGCGGGTAATGCCGAAGGCATCTAGCAGCGGCCGCACACGGGCGATGGTCTCGTCCGGCGCCACCATCCGATGGGTGCCGAGGCGATAGGTCTTGACGCCGATGCCGCCACCGCCGGGAGCCTGCATGCTACTCCGCTCTCCAAGGGTTCGCTCGACACGGAATACTACCGTGGACCGCAGCAGGGAATCGCGACGCGCTGGATAGTGCCACGGCGGCTGGTTTCGCCAAATAGGCTTCGCCGTCGCGCGCCGTCGCGTATTCTCCAGGGGAGGAGGATCCCATGACCCAATCCCGTGTCGCCGTGCTCGGCATCTTCGCCGCCGATGTCGTGAGCCAGGTCGAGCGGCTGCCGCGCTGGCACGAGACCCTGATGGGGGCGGGCGCCAGCCTCGGTCCCGGCGGCAAGGGGTCGAACCAGGCGGTGGCATCGGCCCGCCTCGGCGCCGCAATCACCTTCATCGCCAAGATCGGTGCCGACGGATTCGGCGCCCTCGCCCGCGAGCTCTATGCGGCCGAGGGCATCGACACGTCCCATCTCCATGTCGATCCCGCGGCGCCCACCGGGGTCTCGATGATCCTGGTGGACGCGGCGCGGGGCGCCAATGCGATCGTGGTCAATCCCGGCGCCGCCGCGCTCCTGACCGCGGCGGAGCTCGACGCGGCGGCGCCGGCGATCCGCCGCGCCCAGGCGTTTCTCACGCAGCTCGAGGCGCCGGTGCCGCTCGTCGCGCGCGCCATCGCCCATGCGCGAGGTGCCGGCGTGCCCGTGATCTTCAATCCAGCGCCGGCGGTGGCATTCGACCGCGGCCTCCTGGCAGATGTCGACGTGCTGACGCCGAACGAGACCGAGGCGGCGGCTCTGGTGGGATTCCCGATCGACGGCATCGAGGATGCGCGGCGCGCGGCCCAGATGCTTCGCGGCGCCGGCGTCGGCACTGTCGTCGTGACCCTGGGCGAGCGCGGCGCCTTCCTCTCGGGTCCCGACGGCGAGGTGCATGTGCCGGCGATCCCGGTGTCGCCGGTCGTCGACACCACCGGCGCTGGCGATGCGTTCAGCGGCGCGCTGGCGGTGGCGCTGGCCGAGCGGCAACGGATGCCGGATGCCGTGCGATTTGCCGCTGCGGCGGCGGCGCTCTCGGTCACGTCGGCCGGCGCCGCGCGCTCGATGCCGACGCGGGCGGCGGTGGAGGCGCTGCTGCGCGGCCGTGCGGCTGGATGACGTGAAGACTTTGCCGGCGGTGCCGGCCGCTCAGACCAGGTGCTGGTGCACCAGGAACATGATCAGGACCACGATCCAGGCCACCACCGTGAGGCCGAGGATGACGCGCATGCGGTCGAAGCCCCAGAGGCTACCTTCCTCGTCGTCGTCGTCCTCGAACCCGCCGTGGTCGTGCAGGCGATCGAGACGCCGCTGCTCGCGGGCGGATTCCACTTCCTGCCAGGCGCGCATCAGCCGCGCGCTGGCCTCGGCGTTGTGCTCGTCCACCGGCGACTGGCGGAAGATGGTCTGCTCGACGAAAGTGACGTCCCCCGCCTTGTTCTCCTGGGCGATCACCCGCAGCACGCGCACGCCGACGGAAACCTTGCTGTACTCGACGATCGATTTCGCCTCTGATGTCGCGCTCTCCTTGTCGTCGCAGACAATGGCGAGCTCCCAGCGATTGCTGACGTATTTGTGCACTTCATAGAAGCGGCCCACCACGGTGAGCTCGCTGACCACGCGTGCGCGCGCGGCGGCGGCGGTCGCGGTCCGTCTCGGCAGCGGCCTCGTCTCGTTTTCCGAATCCACCACGCCGTCCATGAATCTGGTCCCGAACGCTTGCCCGAGCACTTTGGTAAACGTACTCCGGAAGACTGTTCGAAAATCCTTAAGACTTTGTTTTTAATGAGATCCGGGGGACGGAGTGAAATCCCCTAGAGCGTATTCCTGCCTTGGTTGACAGGGACTTGCGGGGCGCGGGACGATCGTGTGTCCAGACCAGAGGGAGCCCCATGACCACCCCCTTCCAGCCTGACGAGCGCGCCGCCTTCACCGCGCTAGCCGCGCGAGTGTTTCCCGACCTGCCTCCGGCCGAGCTGGCGGAGCTCGAGCGGGCCTGGAACCTTGTCGCCCGCTGGGTGGCCCGGCTCCCCCACGACCTGCCCTTCGAGGCCGAGCCCGCCCACATCTTCAAGGCGCCGGAGCCGACGCCGTGAGCGGCGACTTCTGGACCATCGCCGAGGCGAGCGCGGCGCTAGCGACGGGGGACGTCTCGCCGGTGGAGCTGGTGGAGACCTGTCTCCGGCGCATCGAGGAGCAGGACGGGACCTTGCACAGTTACGTGCTGACCTTGCCGGAGGCGGCGCGCGCGGCGGCACGGGAGGCCGAGGCCGCGCTCCGGCGCGGCGAGCGCAAGGGGCCGCTGCACGGCATTCCCATCGCCCTCAAGGACATCTACGAGACCGCGGGCATCCGCACGACAGGCCATTCCCGAATCAAGCTCGATCACGTGCCGCGCGCGGACGCCACCACCACGCGAAAGCTGGCGGAGGCGGGCACGATTCTGCTGGGCAAGCTCGCGACGCACGAGTTCGCCATGGGCGGCCCATCCTTCGACCTGCCGTTTCCGCCGGCGCGCAATCCCTGGAACCCCGCCTGCTTCACCGGCGGCTCCTCCAGCGGCTCCGGCGCCGCGGTGGCGGCGGGCCTGGCGCTGGGTACCCTCGGCAGCGACACCGGCGGCTCGATCCGCCAGCCCAGCGCGTTCTGCGGCCTCGCTGGCATCAAGCCGAGCTATGGCCGTGTGAGCCGCGCCGGCGTGCTGCCGCTTTCCTTCTCTCTCGACAATTGCGGGCCGATGGCCTGGACGTCCCGGGATTGCGCGCTCCTGCTGCAGGCGATCGCCGGCGCCGACAGCGGCGATCCCGCATCGGTCGACGTGCCGGTGCCGGACTACGCCGCGGCGCTCGGCGGCGATCTCAAGGGCATGCGCATCGGCGTGCCGCGCGGCTTCTACGAGGCGGATCCGGCGCTGCATCCGGAAGTGAGGGCCGCCGTCGACGCGTCGCTGGTGGCGCTGGGCGATCTCGGCGCCCGCGTCGAGGAGGTGAAGCTCTCGCCGCTGGAGGACTACCACGCCGCCTGCGCCGTGATCCTGCTGGCGGAGGCCTTCGCGATTCACGAGGCGACGCTCAAGACGCGCTGGCGCGACTACGGCGCCTACTTCCGCCGCCGCGTCATGCCGGGAGCGTTCATCTCCGCCAGCGACTATGTCCAGGCGACGCGGCTCCGGCGCAGCCTCGCCCTGGAGATGGATTCGGCCCTCCGCGCTCGGACGGTGCTGGCGTTTCCGACGTCGCTGATCCCGCCGCCGAAGATCGAGGAGGTCCCCGGCCTCGCCTTCCTGGAGCGGGGCTCGCTGACCACGCCCGCCAATGTATCCGGCCACCCCGCCCTCAGCGTCTGCTGCGGCTTCACCGCGGCCGGATTGCCGATCGGCCTGCAGCTCGTCGGCCGCCGCTTCGACGAGGCGACGCTGCTCAAGGTGGGCGACGCCTACGAGCGCGCCACGCCCTGGCGCCAGCGCCGGCCGGCGCCCTAGACGGGTCACTTCTTTGCGAGGCCCCGAGGGCACGCGGCGTCGCACGCGTGGGGCGATTGCGCAATCGGCCGGAGGAGATAGAGTTGGCGCCGGAGCCCCCTCATGTCGGCGAGGCATGCCATGGCCAGCTACACCTTCCGCGTCAACGGTCGCGCGCACCGCGTCGAGAGCTGGGATCCGGATCAACCGCTGCTCTACGTGATCCGCAATGCGATCGGCCTCACCGGCACGAAATTCGGCTGCGGCCTCGCCCAGTGCGGCGCCTGCACGGTGCTGGTGGACGGCGAGGCCACGCGCTCCTGCGTCACGCCGGTGAGCGCGGTCGCGGGAAAATCCGTGACCACTCTCGAAGGGCTGGGCTCGCCTCAGCGTCCCGATCCCGTGCAGGCGGCCTTCATCGCCGAGCAGGCGGCGCAATGCGGCTACTGCACCAACGGCATGGTGATGACCGCGAAGGCGCTGCTGCGGCAGAACCCGAAGCCGAGCGCCGAGCAGGTGAAGGAGGCGCTCGCCGAGAATCTCTGTCGCTGCGGCACCCACACGCGGATCGTGCGCGCGGTGCTGCGCGCCTCCGGCGCGGCGTGAGGAGGGGATCATGACGATCGCTCTCGATCTCAACCGCCGCGATCTCCTGAAGGCCGGCGGCGCCGTGGTGGTGAGCTTCGGTCTCGCCGGCGTGGCGCGGGCGCAGGGCACCGGCGGGCTCGCCCGCGATCTCGGCAAGACCGTCGACGCCACCGAGGTGGACGGCTTCCTCGCGGTGCATCAGGACGGCGCGGTCACCGTCTACAGCGGCAAGGTCGATCTCGGCACCGGCCTGCGCATCGCCATGCGCCAGATGGTGGCGGAGGAGCTGGGCATCCCGGTCGGGCGGATCGCTCTCATCGAGGGCGACACGGCGCTGACGCCGGACCAGGGGCCGACTTCCGGCAGCACCGGCATCGCCAAGGGCGGCGTGCAGATCCGCCAGGCGGCGGCGACCGCGCGTCAGGCGCTGGTCAAGCTCGCCGCCGAGCGGCTCAAGGTGCCGCCGGACTCACTCGTGATCGAGAACGGCACCGTCAAGGCCAAGTCCGGCGGGAGGAGCGTCGGCTTCGGCGCCCTCATCGGTGGCCACCGCTTTGCATTGAAGCTCGACGACAAGGCGCCGCTCCGCGATCCCAGGACCTACACCGTGGTGGGCAAGCCGCTGCCGCGGCCGGACGTGCCGGAGAAGGTCACCGGCCGCCACATCTACATGCAGGATTTCAAGCTGGCGCGCATGCTGCACGGCCGCGTCATCCATCCGCCGGCGATCGGCGCCACGCTGCAGTCGGTGGACGAGACGTCGATCAAGGGCATTCCCGGCGTGCTCGTGGTGCGCGCCCAGAGCTTCCTCGGTGTCGTCGCCGAGGACGAATGGGCGGCGGTGCGGGCGGCGCGCGAGCTGAAGGCGAGCTGGAGCGCCGGCAGCGGCCTACCCGGTAGCGACGGTCTGCAGCGCGCCATCCGCCAGAGTCCGGTGACGGACGAGGCGCTGCTGACGAAAGGCGACGCGGCGAAGATTCTCGGCGGCGACGCAAAGGCGCTCAGCGTCACCTACTACTGGCCGCCCCAGAGCCACGCCTCCCTAGGACCCTCCTGCGCGGTGGCCGATGTGCGCGACGGCGCCGCCACGATCTGGACGGCCTCGCAATCCACGCACAAGTACCGGCCGCATTTCGCCAAGTTCCTCGACCTGGCGCCGGAGAAGGTGCGCCTCGTCTATCTCGACGGCGCCGGCTGCTACGGCATGAACGGCCACGAGGACGCCGCCGCCGACGCCGCTCTCCTGTCGCGGGCGGTCGGACGGCCGGTGCGCGTGCAGTGGATGCGGGAGGACGAGCACGGCTGGGATCCCAAGGGTCCGCCGCAGCTCCTCGACCTCCGCGCCAGCCTCGACGGCAACGGCCGCGTCGCGGCGTGGCAGGCGGAGATGTGGATCCCCCAGGCGACCAAGGGCCTCCCCAACATTCCCCTGCTGTCGCCATCAGCCGCCGGATTGCAGCAACCGCAGGGTCTCGCGACCGGCCTCATCACCCAGGACGCCGATCCCGCCTATGCGGTGCCGAACGTGCGGGTGGTGGCGCACTGGCTCAAGGATACGCCGCTCCGGCCGTCGCACATCCGCGCACCGGGCAAGATCGGCAACACCTTCGCGGTGGAGGGCTTCATCGACGAGCTCGCCGCCGCCGCGGGCGCCGATCCCCTGGCGTTCCGCCTGCAAGGCCTCGACGATCCCCGCGGCATCGAGGTGCTGAAGCGCGTGGCGGCCCGAATGAATTGGGAGCCGCGCCCCGCCGGCAGCCGGGCAGGCACGGGCGCCCTCGCGCAGGGCCGCGGCATCGCCTACACCCACTACAAGCACGCTGAGAATTACGTCGCCATCGGCATGGAGGTGACGGTGGATCGCGGCTCCGGCGTGGTCCGCGTGCGGCGCGTGATCTGCGCCCACGACTGCGGGCTGGTGGTCAACCCGGACGCGCTCAAGAACCAGGTTGAGGGCGGCATCGTGCAGACGCTGAGCCGCGCGCTCTTCGAGGAAGTCGTCTTCGACAAGGACCGCGTCACCAGCACCGACTGGGCGAGCTACCCGATCCTGAAATTCCCCGACCTGCCGGAGGTGGTAGTGGATCTCGTCGACCGGCCCGAGCTGCCGCCCCTCGGTGGCGGCGAGGCGGCGACCGCGCCGGTGGGCGCCGCGCTCGCCAACGCGATCTTCGACGCGACAGGCGCGCGGTTGCGCCAAGCCCCGATGACGCCGGAGCGCGTCAAGGAGGCGATGACGCACGCGTAAGAGTCACGCGTGCCTCTTTACATTTCCGTCATGCCCGGCCTTGAGCCGGGCATCCACGTCTTGCGACCGGGAAATTCGTGGATGGCCGGGTCAAGCCCGGCCATGACGGTCGGGGAAAATTCTGACGGGCCCTCACACCTGCTGCGCTAACCGTGTGCGGCTCATGAAGATCATCGCCACGGTCGCGATGACGGCCGGGACGGCGGCGGCGAGGAAGAGCTGGTGCGGGTCCCAGTGGAGCTGCAGCAGCACGCCGCCGATATAGGGACCAACGATCGAGCCGAGGCGGCCGATGCCGAGGCCCCAGCTCACGCCGGTGGAGCGCACATGGGTGGGATAGAGACGCGCCGCCAGGGCATTGATCCCGAACTGCGCCCCCACCACCGTGAGCCCCGCCAGGAAGATGGTGACGACGAGGAGCGGCAGCGAGCCGCCGGCGAGCGCGATGGCGGCGATGGCGAGGGCGCCCGCCGCGAAGGAGCCGATGATGAGCTTGTAGGGCTCGCTCCGGTCGGTGAGCCAGCCGATGGCGACGCCGCCCAGCGCGCCGCCGGTATTGAACAACGCCGCGGTCCAGATCGAATGCTCGGCGGAGAGCCCGACCTGGCGCAGGATCAGCGGCAGCCAGCTCACGAAGAAATAGATGATCAGCAGATTCATGAAGAACGCGACCCAGAGCAGCAGCGTGCCGGCGGCGCGGCCCTCGAGGAAGAGGTGCTTCATGGGGAGGCCGGCGAGCTCCTTCTCCGGCAGCAGGAACTGCGTGCCGCCGGCGAGGCGCGGGTCGTCCTGGATGCGCCGGAGGATGGCGGCGACGCGGCTCGAGGCCCGCCCGCGCGCCACCAGGAAGCGCACGGACTCCGGCAGCAGCGCCGACGCCACCGGCAGCAGGATCAAGGGCGCGAGGCCGCCGAAGTAGAAGACGCCGGGCCAGCCGAACCGGTCCATCAGCGGCACGCTCACCAGCCCCGCGACGACATTGCCGATGGGAAATCCCACGAACATCGCCGTGATGAGGGTGGTGCGCACGCGCGCCGGCGCGTATTCCGCCGTCAGCGCGATGGTGTTGGGCATGGCGCCGCCGAGGCCGAGGCCGGTGAGGAAGCGCAGGAGCGTGAGCTGCGGCACGTCCTCGGCCAGCGTGCTCGCCAGGGTGAAGAGGCCGAAGATCGCCACCGACGTCAGCATCACCGATTTCCGGCCGATGCGATCCGCCAGCGGTCCGCCCAGGAGCGCGCCGATGGTGAGGCCGAAGAGGCCCGCCGCGAACACCCATTTGAAGCTGGCGCCGATGGCGGCGCCCTCGATGCCCCAGCTCTTGGCCACCGCCGGCACGACATAGCCGATGAGCTGCGCGTCGAAGCCGTCGAGCATCGCCACCAGGCCGCAGATCACCATCAGCGTGACCTGGAACCGGCTCACGTCAGCGCGATCGATGAACTCCGCGACGTTGACCGGCTCCCGTGCCATGGCTTCCCCCTCGATGCCGGCGCCTTCTGGCGCTCGTGCGGTGCGTTCAGGCGCGGAGCACGTTGACCAGGAACAGGATCATCGAGAGCAGCACCAGGAGCGAGCCGGCGATCGCGAGCGCCGGCTGCTCGTGGAGGATGGAGACCGCGATGCCGATGGGAAAGATCACGGCGCCGACGAGGGCGATCCAGAAATGCACCGTCGCCCAGCGGTCCGCCTTGGCGAGACCGGTACGGTAGGCAAGGCCGAACAGCACCATGCCGACCCAGCCCACCAGATTCCAATGCGCATGAGCCGGCGCCAGGGTGAAATCCTGTCCGATCCCCATATAGATGCCGAAGATCATGCCCAGAAGTCCGAGCACGGCGCCGCTGATGATGAATGACCGGTCGATCGTGGCCATGTCTCTTGGTCCCCCGATGCTGCTGTGGGCCTCTCAATGTCAGATTCGCGGCCGCATCTCAAGCCCGGAGGAGTGCGATCAGTAGCGGCCGGTGAGGGGCGCGCCGCTGCGGCTCAGGGGAATGGTGCCGACGAGGAAGCGGACGATGGCGCCGGTGTCGTCGGCGAAAGGCAGCACGAGGCGGTGCCACGCCTTGGTCCGCACCGCGTGGGAGGGGCCGTGATCGGTGAAGAGCGGCTCGCGGCGCCGGAGCGCCGCGCGATAGGCGGCGAGATAGAAGCCGTGCACGTGGGGCGATGCCTTGTGCTCGGTCAGGAGGCGCCCGGTCATGTCGAAGCCGGAGGCGGCGACGAGGGTGCTGCCGAACAGCCGATAGCGGAAGTTGGCGCCGCTCTCGACCACGTCCACGAGAATGATGAAACCGAGCGCCGGGCGCATGTCGACGGCGTCGATCTCGTCGGCGCGCGGCATCTCGCGGCCGGCGGCGAGCCTCGTCCAGTAGTCGAGCAGGAAGCGCAGCGGCTTGTGGGCGAGGTGCGCGGTGTCCGGGCGCCAGATCACCTCGGGGCCGGACGCGCCGACGCCGCCGAAGACGGCGCGGACGGGCGCGATCTCGCCGCTGGCGATCGCGTCGGTCCAGGCGTCGATCGTGCGGTCGTCGATCGCCGGCAAGGCGGGCGGGGGCCGCTCGTGATCTTCGGGCATGCCGACATTTGACGACAGCTCCGGTTAAAAAAACCCCCCTTCCGGGCTGGCGTGGTTAGCTGGCGTTAACCCTTCGGCGCCGGCGCCTCGGCGCGCCACGCCTGCGCCACCGTCTCCATGGTCTGGAACACCGCGCCGCCGGCGCGCAGCTTCTCGATCAGCCGCTCCAGCATCAGCATCCGGTGGCCGCGGCCGATCACGAAGGGATGACAGGTATAGGTCAGGACGCCCCAGTCCTGGATCCGCGTCATGTAGTCGAAATCGTCGTACCAGTTCTCCAGCACGCCGCCCGATGCCTTGAGGCCGGGCGCGAGCGAGGTCGGCATGCGCATATATTCGAAGTGCGTGTAGTCGTCGACGGACCAGCTGATCGGCATCTCCACCAGCTCGGTCTCGGCACCGAACTCAGCCGGCCGCTCCAGCTCGATCACGTCGCCGCTGCGGGCGCGATAGGGCAGGTAGTCGTGTCCCATCATGCTGCTGTCATAGAGGAAGCCGTGCTTCAGCAGCAGCTCGATGGTGTGCGGGCTCAGATCCCAGGACGGCGAGCGATAGCCCCGCGCGCTGGTGCCGGTGATCATGCGGATCGCCTCGTTGCCGCGCACGAGGTTCCATTCTTCCTGCTCCCGCGAGAGTGTCGCCGGCGGCTGATGGGTCCAGCCGTGGTGGGCGATCTCGTGGCCGGCCTCGGCGATGACGCGGCAGGCGTCGGGATAGGTCTCGATGGTATGGCCGGGGATGAACCAGGTGCTCGGGATCTCGTAGCGGCGCAGGAGATCGACGATGCGCTTGGACGCCATCACGCCGAACTCGCCGCGCGAGATCGGCGTCGGCGTGGTGAGGCCGCGGGCGATGAAACCCGACATGGCATCGAAGTCGAAGGTGAGGCAGACGATATGGGTACCCATGAGCCGCTCCCGAAATGAGGCCGCAGAGCTTAGCGGAGTGGGCGTGCGGGCGGAAGCGGGGTGCGTCCTTCGACGCGCTCCCTGTGGGTCGCTTGCTCAGGATGAGGAGATTTTCTTGATGCCATCTCCCAATCTTCCTCATCCTGAGCAAGCGAAGCGCGTCGAAGGACGCACCATGCCCTTCCCGCATGCAGGTCGACCCACTACCTTGGCGATACATGAAGCTCTGGGCGATCAGCGATCTCCATATCGGCAGCGACGTCAACCGCCGGGCCATCGCGGCGCTGGCGCCGCGGCCGGAGGACTGGCTCATTCTTGCCGGCGACGTCGGCGATCGCCGGGACGATCTCGCCCTTGTGTTCGAGACGCTGGCGCCGCGCTTCGCGAAGCTGTTCTGGGTTCCCGGCAATCACGAGCTCTGGACCGAGCGGCATCCGGAGAACGCGCCGGCCGGCGTCGCGCGCTACGACGAGCTGGTGGCGCTGGCGCGCGCCCATGGGGTGGTGACGCCGGAGGATGCCTACCTCGACTGGCCCGGCGACGGCCCCCGAACCGTGATCGCGCCGATGACGCTGCTCTACGACTACAGCTTCCGGCCGCGGGAGGTGACGCGGGACGGCGTCATTGCCTGGGCGGCGGAGGCCGGCATCGTCGCCAGCGACGAGCGTCGGCTCAGCGCCGCGCCTTTCGACGGCATCGCCCAGTGGTGCCGGGCCCGCGTCGAGTCGACGGCGCGACGGCTGAGCGAGATTCCCGGCGATGCCGCGACGGTGCTGATCAATCACTATCCGTTGCGGGCGGAGGATGTGGTGCTGCCGCGGAAGCCGCGCTTCGCGCCCTGGTGCGGCACGAGCGCCACCGCGGACTGGCACCGGCGCTTTCGCGCCCGCGCCGTCGTCTATGGCCATCTTCACGTCCGCGCGAGCCGCTTCGTCGACGGCGTGCATTTCCAGGAAGTCTCCCTGGGATATCCCCGCCACTGGGACCCCACCAAGGGCGCCGAGGCCTATCTGCGCCGGGTGCTCTGACCGGGCGCTGGGCCGTTGTGCAGCGCGCAACGCTCTCAGCGGCGCTGGGGGCCAAGGGCGTGTGCGCTGCACAACGCCTGCACTCAAGATTGACATCGCCCTCTGGCTATATTTGCGCCACGCTATTGGTGCACCGAATGAGGCACGCTACATGACTCTTGAGGGGTGTCGTCCGCCGTCCACCGGCGCCCGTGGAGGTGCACAATGGGAGAGTGTCGAGCGCCCGGCTCGGAACCGGCCGTTAAGGATTTGCTGAACGAGGAGATCGCGCGTCTGTTGATGCGTGCCGATGGCGTCGAGCGTCATCAGGTCGAGGCTCTGGTGACGCGGGTCGGCGCCGAACGCGAGCTGCCGGCGAACCGGCGGCCGAAGGGGAAATCGCCATGAACGTCGAAGCCATCCTGAAGACCAAAGGCAACACCGTCATCACCATCCCGCCCACCGCGACGATCGGCGACGCGGTGGATCTCCTGGCGAAGAAGCGCATCGGCGCCCTTGTCGTGAGCGCCGACGGCACGGTGCCCCAGGGCATCCTGTCCGAGCGCGACATCGTGCGCGGCCTTGGCGCCGAGGGCGTCTCGCTGCTGGAGCGGCGGGTCGAGACCGCGATGACGCGCACGGTCGTCACCTGCGGCCCCGACGATCGGATCGCCGATCTCATGGCGCTGATGACCGAGCGCCGCATCCGCCACGTGCCGGTGCTGCGCAACGGGCGCCTCGCCGGCCTCGTCAGCATCGGCGACGTCGTCAAGAGCCGGGTCGACGAGATCGAATACGAGGCGAGCTCCCTCAAGACCTATATCGCCGGCGTGGGCTGAGCGGTTCCGTTTTCGCCGGAAGCAGGGGCGCCCGTGAGCGGGCGCCCATTTTTTTGTCTTCGATCGCGGCAGCCGCTAGACTGGCGCCGGCGCAAACAGGGAGACCCATTCATGAGCATCGAGCAACGCCTGAAGGAGCTCAACATCACGCTGCCCAAGGTGGGCCCGCCGCTGGGGAGCTATGTCCATGCCAAGCGGGTCGGCAATCTTCTCTATCTCGCCGGCAAGGGACCGCATTCGCCGGACGGCAAGATGCCCAAGGGCAAGCTCGGCGCCGGCATGTCCGTGGAGGAGGGCTACAAGCACGCCCGCCAGGTCGGCCTGGTGCTGATCGCGGTGATGAAGGACGCGCTCGGCGGCGAGCTCGACCGCGTCGGCGAGGTGATCAAGGTGCTGGGCATGGTGAACGCGGCGCCGGACTTCGAGGATCATCCGAAGGTGATCAACGGCTGCTCGGATCTCTTCGTCGAGGTCTTCGGCGAGCACGGCCGCCACGCCCGCTCGGCGGTGGGCATGGGCTCGCTCCCCGGCGGCATTCCCGTCGAGATCGAGGTGATCGTCAGCGTGAAATAAGGGCCGTGCGCGTCGAGGAGCGGCTGCGGGCGCTCGGCATTGCCTTGCCGGCGCCGCGGCCGCCGACCGCGAGCTATGTCCACGCGCGGCGGATCGGCGATCTCCTCTACCTCGCCGGCCAGGATCCGGAATTCCCCGACGGCAGCACCGGCCGCGGCCGGCTCGGCGCCGGCATGTCCGTGGAGGACGGGTACAAGCATGCCCGCCAGGTCGGGCTGGTGCTGATCGCGGCGACGCGCCACGCGCTCGGCGGCGATCTCGATGCAGTGGCGGAAATCGTTAAGATCCTCGGCATGGTGCATGCGGTGCCGGACTTCACCGAGCATTCCCGGGTGATCGACGGCTGCTCCGACCTCTTCGTCGAGATCTTCGGCGAGCGTGGCCGCCACGCCCGCTCGGCGGTCGGCATGGCCTCGCTGCCGGGCGGCATCCCCGTCGAGATCGAGGCGCTGGTGGCATTGAGACCGGGCGTATGAGAGCCCAAAAATTGTCTCGTGCGCGCCGGTTGAGGGCGGCATAACCTGGATCCAGCGCGCCTATCCGCGGCGATGGCCAGGACAGGCGGTCCACACTCGAGATCACGGACGAGGGACGATGAGCGAGGCGCTCGCGGTGCGGTTTTCCCGGCTGTCGACGGAGATCGGCGAGCGCGCTGCCGCCCTCTCCGACGGTCTGCTCCGGGATCTGGTCTTCGCCGAGGCCCGGCGGGAGCTGATCCAGCATTTCGTCAATCAGGACCAGCCCGCGGACGAGGCGGCGCGCCTGGCGGAGCGGATCATCTCCGACGCGCGCAGCAAGGTCTCCGATCTGCAGGCGAACGTGCGTCTGGGACAGCTCTGGGAAGTCTACTCTGTCGGCGCCGACCGCTGGGTTCCCGGCACCGTCACCGACATCGACGGCGACTACGTCACGCTGCGCGCCCAGGGCCAGCAGTGGCAGCGCTGCCATGTGGACGACATGCAGGACGCGCACCACTACCGCCTGATCTCGGATCTCCGCGCCCTGCGCTGATCGGCCGAGCTCGGCGCCCGCGTCGTCGCGTTCCCGATATGTCCTGAGAGCGGTTCCACAGTCCGGAGCGGCGTCGAGCGACACGTCCAGCGCCAGGCGCTGGACGCCGCTCTCCGCGTCAGGCCAGGTACTTTTTCAGCGGCTCCCAATATTGGCGGTGCCAGCCGCCCTCGGGATCCTCGCCGTTGAGATGCGCGCGCATTTCCTCCGGGAAGCCCACATGGTCCAGGGTCAGCCGCGTCTCCGTGCCCTGGGGCCGCAGCTCGACCTTCACGATCGAATAGAGTCCCTCCGGCCACATGGCGACGCGCCAGGCCTGGACGATGCGCCGGTCCGGCAGCAGCTCGACGTTCCGCCCGGTGATGACGCCGCCGAAACAGGAGAACGCACCGCCCGCCTCTGCCGTCGATTTCCGCCGGCATGCCGCCGGTGAACTCGCTGAACCGCTTTCCATCGAGAAGCGTATCGTAGATGCGCTTGGGGCTCGCCTTGATGACCACTTCTTGCCGTATGGAATTCGACATCGTTCCCTCCTCGCCCTGACCGCGTGGCGTCAAAAAGAGCAGCGGGAAAAAAGATGATCAACATCATCTTCTCCCCCGTTCGGATCATCTCCTCGTGATGTCTCGGAAAAACGCACCGGTCTAGAGTGAGGGAGGACGGTGCAACGGAGGACCTGATGCCTTATCCACCCGGTCACGGCGACGCAACCAGGACGGCCATCGTCCGCGTGGCGCGCCGATTGTTCAATCGGTTCGGCTTCGACCGTGTATCGGTCGAGCAGATCATGGCGGAAGTCGGCCTGACCCACGGCGGGTTCTACCGACATTTCGAGAGCAAGAGCGATCTCTATGCCGAGACCCTGCAGTGCTTCTTTACCGATCCCGGCTGGGACAGCCGGTGGGAAGGGATCGAGATCGACCGCGCCGCCGCCGATATCGGACCGCAGATCGTCCGCGCCTATCTCTCGCGCCAGCATTTCGAGGAGATCGACGGCTCGTGTCCGATGGTTGCATTGCCGAGCGACGTCGCGCGCAGCGGCGAGAGCGCGAAGCGCGCCTACGAGGCCGTCTTCGACGCCATGGTCGATATTCTCCAGCGCGGGTCGCGAGCCGATCGTCATCCCGATCGCACGGCTGCCTTGTCGATCGCCGCGCTGTGCGTGGGCGGCATGGTCGTCGCCCGGGCGATCGAGGATCGGGCGCGGGCCGACGAAGTGCGCGACGCCTGCATGACCGTGGCGCTGCGGCTCGGCGGATGGGATGGGGATCCGGCGACGCCGGCACCTTAGTGGCGGGGTCCGCGGCCTGTCAGTCTCGCCACGGGCAGGTTCGATGATTTTCCCGCTAGCTTTTCGCGGACCTCGTTCAGCTCCTTGAGGCTGGCGACGGTTTCGCTTGGGCGCTTGGTCGCCACGCCGACGAGGAGTGCTTCGATGAGGCCGAGGGTCGCGGTGTGCATGCTCAGCATGTCCGCCCGGCCGCGCGCCACGGGAAGCACGAGATCGACCCGGTGGCGCAACGTCGCGGCGAGCGTGTCCGTCAGCAGGAAGGATCCGAGGCGGCGCCGGTCGATCTCGTCCAGGAGAACCCTGAGCTCCGCGTAGAGCCGGCCATAGGCCAGCATGATGACGAGATCGCCCTCGCGCAGGGTCCTGAGGTCATCCGCAAAGAGAAGCCCCGTCCGCGTCAGGCTCGCCGCGTCCAGGCCGAAGCGCGCGAGCTGGATCACGAGATAGTCGGCGAGCGCGCTCGACGGTCCGAGGCCGAAGACGCGGACGCGCCGCGCGCTGGCGATGCCGTCGACCGCCGTCTCGAACCGCCCGGGGGTGATGGTGCGGCGCAGGCTTTCGAGGGACTGCAGCTGGATATCCAGCGTCAACTCGAAGGCGGCCGGCAGGCTGCCGCGGACCGCTCCCAGCGTTCGCGTCAACCGGTCGGCCGGCGTCAGCGAGGTCCGCAGCTCGTCGGCGAGCGTCCGGCGCAGATCCTCGAGCCCCGAGAATCCGAGCGCCCTCGTCGCGCGCACGACCGTGGCATCGCTGGTGTCCGCCTTCGCCGCCAGCGCGGCCGCGGAGGCGATGAGGACCTCCTCGCGATTGTCCCGGAAGAAGCGCGCGACCCGCCGCTCCGCCGGGCTCATCTGCCCGAGCCGTTCCGTCACCCTCGCCTCGAACGTCAGCGCCACCGTCACAACAGGGCCTCCCCTTGACTCTGTAGCATACGCTACTATAGTCGTGTCCCTGTGTCGTGAATACGACATTCTGAGCCGGTCAGAGTGTGCACATGGATCCATTAGCCTGGAGCGTTGCGGCGCCGGCCGTCGGCTCGGCCTTCGCCGCCTCCCTTGTCGAGGTCGTGGAGGCCTTCACCATCGTTCTGGCGGTGGGAACCCTGCGCGGCTGGCGGCCGGCGGCGATCGGCACGGTTGCGGCGCTGGCGACGCTCGCCGTGCTCATTGCCGTGCTCGGCCCGCTCCTGGGATATCTTCCGCTTCGGCTGCTCCAGCTTGCCATCGGCGTTCTCCTCCTGCTCTTCGGGATGGGTTGGCTGCGCAAGGCGATCCTGCGAGCGGCGGGCGTCATCCCGCTGCACGACGAGGACGCGATCTTCGCCACCGAGACGGCGCGGCTGGGAACGTCAGGCAATCGGCGGAGCGCATCCCTCGATTGGATCGCGGGATTGACCGCGTTCAAGGCGGTGCTCCTGGAAGGGCTCGAGGTCGTCTTCATCGTCGTCGCCGTGGGCGCCGGCCGCGGGCTGCTGGTGCCGGCGGGGCTTGGCGCGCTGGCGGCCTGCCTGGTGGTGCTGGGGGTCGGCATCGCCGTGCACAAGCCGCTGGCGAAGGTGCCGGAGAACACCTTGAAGTTCGGCGTCGGCGTGATGCTCTCGACATTCGGCGTGTTCTGGACCGGCGAGGGTCTCGGCATCGACTGGCCGGGCCGCGATCTCGCGCTCCTGGTCTTCGCCGCCGTGTTTCTGACCGTGGGCGTCGCCACCGCCGCGGCGATCCGTCGTGAGCCCGTGGAGAGTCTCCGATGAGCCTCATGGGAGAGGTCGCCCAGGAGCTCCTCGGCATGTTCCTCGCCGATGCCAGGCTCACGATGGCGATCCTGCTTCTGGTGGCGAGCCTCGGCGGCCTCGTCATCGCCGTGCAGCTCGAGCCGCTGGTCGCGGGCGGAATTCTTCTTGTCGGCTGCCTCGCGATCCTCGTCGAGGCGGCGCTGCGCCAGGCGCGGGAGAGGAACTCATAAATGAACGGCACATTGACGCAGCAGGCCCTGAGCAAGGTTCCCGAAGTCACCCTCGCCTTCTGGATCATCAAGATCGCCGCGACGACACTGGGCGAGACCGGCGGCGATACCGTCACCATGACGCTGGACTGGGGCTACCTCGCCGGCACCGCGCTCTTTCTGAGCCTCCTCGTCGTGCTGGTCGTCGCGCAGATCCGGGCGAGGAAATTCCATCCCTTCCTCTATTGGGCGACGATCGTCGCCTCCACCACCTTCGGCACCACCATGGCCGATTTCGCCGATCGCTCGCTGGGCATCGGCTATACCGGCGGCTCGACGGTGCTGCTCGTCTGCCTCGCGGCCGTGCTCGGCCTCTGGTACCGGTCGCAAGGCACCATATCGGTGAATACCGTGAGCACGCCGAAGGTGGAGGCGTTCTACTGGGCGGCCATCACCTTCTCGCAGACCCTCGGCACCGCGCTCGGCGACTGGCTCGCCGACACCGGCGGCGCCGGCTACGAAGTCGGCGCGCTCGTGTTCGCGGCGGGCATCGCCGTGGTGGTCGGGCTTTACGTCTGGACCCGCGTCTCGCGCGTGCTGCTGTTCTGGGCGGCGTTCATCCTGACGCGGCCGCTCGGCGCCACCGTCGGCGACATTCTCGACAAACCCTTGAGCGACGGCGGCCTCGCGCTCAGCCGCCCGCTCGCCTCGGCTGCGATCGCCGCGTTCATCCTGCTATGCCTGCTCGTATTACCCCAGCGCGCGGGCCGGCACCCGGGGGGATCGAGAGCAATCGCGGCGAGGGAGTCCGGATACTGAGGCAGCGGGCGGGATGCCGCCGACCGCGTTTCTATTCACCGGTTCTGGTACGGATGAAAGATGTAGTCCTTCGCGGCCACGGGTGTATGGCAGGCATACCCGCAATCGCTGCCGCTCCCGTCGGGCGCGAACGCGGCAGACGCCACGTCATAGTTGAACAAGGCGTATCCCCATCCGCCGGTGGCCGGAAATCTCCCGCTATCCTTCTCGATGAAGAAGACGTTCTTCAGCGTGTCCGGCACATTCACGTCGAACGGCGCCTCGGTGCTCTTTTTCGGCGTCCACTGGATCTTCGCGATCTTGGACCCGTCGGGGAATTTCTGCCCGTTGCCGGGAACGCCGGCCTTGAACGCGGCGATCATCGGGGGATTGGCCACGATCACCTTGAGTACCTCGTCCGTCTGGGCGACGGAGACGACCTGCCAGTCCTCGTATCCCCTGAAGTCGGAGAACGCGAGGCCGTTCGGCACCTGCAACGTGTACTTGTCCGCGGCAAATGCGACACCGCCCAAGGCGGCGAGCACGACCGAGCCGATCGCGATGGCTCTTACGCGGATCGTGGACATAGGCGACATGAATGCCCTCCACATTCGGGGCCGAGAGGAATCACTGGCCCGGTTCAAAACGGGCTCTTCGACTGGCGATGCGACGCTGCGGGACGCAGAGCGCGCCGACGAAATCACGGTTCGAGCAGGGTGTCTCAACCCATACGTCCCGTTCAAGGGATTTTGGGTCAGGCGCCGGGCGCGCCCGTGTAACGATCGTGTGTGCCGATCGGGCCGCGTCTCAGCTTCAGGTCCTTGATCGGTAACGCGCGGGAGCGGGGATGGTGGAGCCGAGGGGGATCGAACCTCTGACCGCCGCATTGCGAACGCGGCGCACCGTCAAGGACTTGCTTGACGCGACCCGAGCTGGGTCGAGGTCGTGTGTAACAGCTATGTGTAACGGCGCCAAGGGTGCCCTCCACAAGCACGGTCTATCGACCTGAGCTCGGCGTACCCGCTGCTTGTCCCGCTACGGGCCCACGGACGTGCGGATCCGACGATCTATCCGGGTGGTGGCGAATGTTGGGTTTGGCGCAGCAACGGCAGGGCCAGGAGGAGGCCGACAAGCTGGGCAACGACGAAGCCCGGGGCATCGATGGGGCGAATGCCCGCGAAAGTATCCGTGAGCGCTCGCGCGACGGTAACAGCTGGATTGGCGAAGGACGTGGATGCGGTGAACCAGTAGGCACCTGTGATGTAGGCCGCGACCGCGAACGCCGTGACGGGCGCGCGATGAGCGCGGCAGCCCCAGATCACGACCAGCAGGCCGAAGGTAGCGACGATCTCGGCGATCCACTGTCCTGTCCCGGTCCGGACATGCTGGCTGAACTGGACGACCGGTAGCTCGAACATGAGATGGGTGATCCAGACGCCGATGACGCCGCCGGCGACCTGGGCCGCGAAGTAGGCTAGCGCGAAGTGCCAGCGGAGCCCGCCCGTCAACGCCGCGGCCGCCGTGACGACCGGGTTCATGTGAGCGCCCGATTGCGGGCCGAACGCCAGGATCAGTGCCACGAGCGCGCCGCCGGTCGCGATCGCATTGGCGAGCAGCGCCAGGGCCACGTTCCCGCCGCTCAAGCGCTCGGCCATGATGCCGGATCCCACGACGGCAATCAGCAGAAAGCCTGTCGCCACGAACTCGAAAGCCGCCGCACGAACCAGCGACGGCTCCAGGCCTTTCGACGCCACGTGCGGCCGCTCGGAAGCGAGCTCCGCCGTCATAGGGCCTCAGCCGCCGGTGCGTCGGAGGACGATCCCCCGATCTCATCGACCGCGCGCTTGAGTGATACCCGGTCCATTTGACCGATCGGGAGATCGATGAAGCGCCTGATGCGGTGCTCCAGCGCTCCGAAAGCTTCCCGGAACGCGGCCATCCGCTCTAATTCGGAGCCGGTGGCCGCCGCTGGATCCGGCACGCCCCAATGCGCCGCCATCGGCCCCCCGGGCCAGAACGGACAGACCTCCCCGGCCGCCTGGTCGCACACGGTGACGACGAGGTCCATCACCGGAGCGCCTGGCGCGGTGAACTCATGCCAGCTCTTGCTCCGGAACCCGTCGACCGGCAGTCCCAGCGATCGCAGAAGCTGCAGCGACATCGGGTGTACGGCGCCCTTCGGAAAGCTTCCGGCGCTGAAGGCCTGGAATCGGCCAGCGCCAAGATGGTTCAGGAGTGCTTCCGCCAGGATGCTGCGCGCCGAATTGCCGGTGCAGAGGAAGAGCACGTTGAAGGACTTGGTCATCGGATGGCTCGAAATGCAGGGGTCGGGAAATAGCAACTATCGACAGCCGGGATCTAGCCGGTCTTCGGCAACTCGCCTTCCACGGCATGTGACTTGCCGATCTGATCCAGTTGCTTCTGGAGGCTCAGGCGATCGAGCTTCCCGAGCGGCAGGCTGGTGAAGATCTTGATGCGGCTATCGAGCTCAAGATAGACCCGGCGAAACAGCTCCCTCTGCTTGTCCGCGGGCCCCTCGAAAGCGGCAGGATCCTCGAGGCCCCAATGGGCCGTCATCGGCTGCCCGGGCCAGAGCGGACAGATCTCGCCCGCCGCCCGGTCGCAGACCGTGAAGACGAAATCCAATGGCGGGCTATCGGGCTGAGCGAACTCGTTCCAATTCTTGCTGCGCAGGCCATCGGTCGAATGATGCAGCCTCTTGAGGATCTCAAGCGCCGCTGGATGGATCTCGCCGCGTGGATGACTTCCTGCGCTGAAGGCTTGAAAGCGATCTCGGCCCCACTGACGCAGGATCACCTCGGCCATGATGCTCCGGGCCGAATTGCCGGTGCAGAGAAAGAGGACGTTGTAGGGCCGCGTCATGGCTGTTCTCGACGTTCAAGGTCCGCTGCGCAGGGGGGCGTCAGAATGGTGATCATCCTGGTCATGGTCATCATCATGATCGCTGCCGTCGAACGCCGGCGGGCGCCGCGCGGTCCTCGGCTGCATTGACCGGGACTGCACCGGGATTGCAGACCGGAGCGCAGCTCTCGGCCTGGCCGCAGCAATTCTTCGTCAGGAAGACGACGAGATCATTCATTGTCGAGAATTCGGCGGCGTAGATGATCTGCCGGCTCAGTCGGTGCTGAGTGATCAGGCCCGCGTTCTCCAACGCCCGGAGGTGGAAGGACAGCGATGACGGCGGGACGCGGAGCCGGTCAGCCAGCAAGCCCGCCGACATCCCGTTCGGGCCGCACTCCACCAGCAGTCGGAAGAGAGCCAGTCGAGTCTCTTGTGCCAGGGCTCCCAGCGCGGCGGTTACGCGAGCAGTCGTCATCTTCATGTCGCCTAGATTCCTCCGTTTGGGGTCCGCCACAAGCGCTGGAATGCGCGCCTCTTTGCTGATGTCTTGCGTCGCGAGCTCTCTACGTCCACGCCGATATCGTCGAGCAGATGATCGTCGAGCTCCTCGAACGTCCTCCGTTCGCGGTAGGCTACGATCCAGCGACACACGCCCGCGAAAATATTGACCCGATTGCGCCAGCTGGGCGTCGCCGGCGGCCGACAGCACCGGCTTCCCTCCCAATCATGTCGATCAAACACAAGGCCGCGCACTCGGGCCTCCGATATTTCCACCAAAATCGAAACTATACGGCTGATCAGTGACAGTCAACGAGACTTCCACAAATCTCGAAACGGTTGTAACGTGACTGAAATAATGCGGGCGAAGGCCCGGGGTAATGGGGAGACTGAGATGCCGACCGGGCGGGGAAACCGCGGCGCCGGGGTGACGCGTCGATCGGTTTTGCGGGCAGCAGCATCTGCGGCTGCGATGACCCTGATGGGCTGGCCACTTGCTGCTGATGCTGGCGAAACCGTCAGCTTCGGCCTGACGCCCGTCTTTCTCGACAGCGATATCGAGCTTCTCGCGATGCTCGAGAAGTACCTGGTGCAGCAGCTCGGCCGGCCGGTGCAGCTCGTCAAGCGGCGCACCTATCAGGAGATCACGGCGCTGCTGCTGTCGGGCCAGCTCGACGCGGCCTGGATCTGCGACGATCCCTATGTGCAGTACGAGGACAAGCTCGCCCTGCTCGCGGTGCCGCTCTACCACAACAAGCCGCTCTATCAGACCTACGTGGTCGTCAACGAGAGGAGCAAGGCAGAGAGTTTCGACGAGATCCGAGGCACCGTCCATGCCTTCTCCGATCCCGACAGCACCTCGGGTTATCTGATCACGCGCTACCTGCTGGCGCTCCGCGAGACGACGCCTGCTCAGTACTTCCGGGATACCTTCTTCACTTATGGCCATCGCAATGTCATCCGCGCGGTTGCTTCGGGGCTTGCGGAGAGCGGCAGCATCGACGGCTACGTCTGGGACGTGATGAAGGAGCGCGAGCCGGAGTTCATCGGCAAGACGCGCATCGTCTACCGCTCCGAGTGGCTTGGATTCCCGCCCGTGGTTGGACTGGAGACGGCACGCGACACGGCCACCTCGAAGGCGATCTCGGCTGCACTGTTGGGTATGTCCTCGGACACCCTCGGCCGCGAGATCCTCGCGGTCCTCGCGCTCGACGGCTTTACATCGGCCAATCCGGATCTCTACCAGAGCACGATGGAAAAGTGGCGTGTCGTGAAAGCTCAGGTCTGATGTTCGGCATTCCCCATAGGAGACCCTGGCCCCTCGCTCTCAAGGTCCCGCTCTTGGTTGCCGGTCTCGTGATCGCCGTCGCCGTCATGGTCTCGCAAGTCGTGCTGTCGCGGCTGGCCGATGATCAGGAAACCAACCTCCGGCTCCTTACCAACGCCTACCTCGACGGCATCTCGGCTGCGGTGCTGCCGGCAGTCGTGCGCGGTGATGTCTGGGAAGCCTTTGATGCCCTGGATCGCGCGCGAAGCCAATATGCGGGTGTCGATGCACGCTACTCGATCATCGAATTGCCAAGCGGCAACGTCCTAGCCGCCTCGGATCCCGTGCGGTTTCCTGTGCAGAGCACGCTTCCGGACATTCTGCGGAAGCGCTTCCCCACGGAAAACGGGCTCGTCATCGACGGCGATACCGGCCGAGCTTGGCTCTCGCGGACATTGCGCCAGGGAGACTACTCGATCGGGCGCATTTTGGCCGAGATCGATATTGCCGATCTCCTCCGCGTCCGCCGCCAGGTGCTGCTGACCTTGATCCTGGTGAATGGCGGCTTGGCCCTTGCGTTTGCGCTCGTCGGATATGTTGCCGTGAAGCGCATGTTGCGGCCCCTTGGCGTGCTCGCGAGCTATGTCGAGCGCGCGCGGGACGGACGCTTCGAGCCCATTCCGGAACGGCATCGTGGACCGCTCGCGAGCGAATTCGGACAGATCTTCGACCGCTTCAATGCGATGGCATCGGCGCTGAGCCAACGCGAGACGCTGGCATCCCGTCTCGCCGAGCAGGAACGGTATGCGATGCTGGGAAAGCTGGCATCGGGCATGGCGCACGAAGTCAACAATCCCCTGGGCGGAATGCTGAATGCCATCGATACGATCCAGGCGCACGGCAACGATCCCGCGGTCCTGCAGAAGTCGCTGGAGTTTCTGAAGCGAGGGCTTGCTGGCATCAGGAACGTCGTCCGCGCGGCCCTGGTCACGTACAAGGGCGGCACGGACGTTGCCACGCTGACGGCCCGCGACCTCGATGACTTGCCCTTCCTGGTGCAACACGAGACCGGCACCCGCCGCCTCACACTCTATTGGCACAACCGGATCGAGGAGCCGATCGCGATCGACGGCCCGGCGGTGCGGCAGATCACCCTGAACCTGCTGCTGAACGCCTGCGCGGCGTCGCCGCCCGAGGGCACGATACGGGTGGTGGTCGAGAATGAGGGCCGGTGTCTGGCAATCGCCATTTCGGATGAAGGTCCGGGACTTCCGGCGGCACTGGCGCGGATGCTGGAGGAGCCGGCGGCATTCGTGGCGCCGCCGGAAGGCACGCCAGGCCTTGGCCTCTGGACCTGTGTTCGCCTGGTCGTTCGTCTCGGCGGCTATATCAGGGTGCGCCGACCCGCTACGGGTACCGAGATTGCCGTATCGATCCCCTTCGCCATAAAGGAGCGGCTCGATGCAGTTGCGTGATCACGCCGTCGTCGGGATCGTCGAGGACGATCCCGTGATGGGAGGCAGCCTGGCGCATCGCCTCGAGCTCGAGGGATATGGCGTCACCTGGTGGCAGACCGGAAAGGCTGCGATGGCCAGCCTCAGGACCGCACAGCCCGATGTCCTCATCTGCGATATCCGGCTTCCGGACATCACCGGCGAGGATCTGTTCCTCAGCTCCCTGCCGATCCTGGGAGGAGTGCCGGTCCTGTTCATGACTGCGTTCGGGCAGATCGAGCAGGCCGTCCGGCTTACCAAGGCCGGCGCGGTCGATTATATCGCCAAGCCCTATGCGATCGGCGATCTGCTCGAGCGGATCGATCATCTGATCGCGCAGCGCTCCGGGCGAGCCGCGCTCGGCGTGATCGGATCGTCATCGGCGATGAAGCGGATCGAGGAACTCCTGCGTCGTGTCGCCGACATCGACAGCTCGCTGCTGTTCACTGGCGAAAGTGGCGTCGGCAAGGAAGTGGCCGCCCGGTTCGTGCACGGCATCTCCCGACGCGCCAAATCGCCGTTCATGGCGGTCAACTGCGCCGCCATTCCGTGAGAGCTTCTCGAAAGCGAACTCTTCGGTCACGAGAAAGGAGCTTTCACCGGGGCTCACGGGCGCCACGAGGGCTATGTCGAGCGTGCGCGAGGTGGAGTGCTCTTCCTGGACGAAGTAGCGGAACTGCCGCTTCTGGTGCAGGCGAAACTGTTGAGGCTCATCCAGGACAAAGTGTTTACGCGCGTCGGCGGCGAGGCCATCCTGAAATCCGATGCTCGACTCATCTGCGCGACCAACGTCGATCTTGAGCAGGCCGTCGCACAAAACCGGTTCCGGCGCGACCTCTACTATCGCATCAACGTGATCCCGGTCGCTGTGCCGCCGCTACGCGAGCGGAAGGCCGATATCCTGCCCCTGGTGAAGCGGTTTCTCGTTGAGTTTGCGGATACATTTGATCGGTCGGTGCACGGTCTCACACCGATGGCGGAGCAAGCCGTTCTGGCACATCCCTGGCTCGGCAACGTGCGCGAGCTGCGCAATCGCATCGAGCGTGCTGTGGCGCTCGCCAGCAATCCCTGGATCGGCCCGGACGATCTGTTCCCTGCCGCGGGCCAGCCGTCGACACCCACTGGCGACCTTCCCACCCTTTCCGAAGTGAGGGAAAGCGCCGAGCGCCATCACATCCGGGTCGCGCTCGACAAGTCGGGCGGCCGCGTTGACGAGGCCGCAAAGTTGCTTGGTATCTCGCGATCGACGCTCTTCGAGAAGATGCGCAAGTTCGCGGTCCATACGGAGCCGCCTTCCTGATCGGTGCGGTTATGTCGCGGGAATGCTCAGGGATTCGGGTAGATCATGATGATGATCGCGGTTCCGATCCCCGAGAGACAGCCGATCAAAAGGGGATCGAAGCCAGTAAATGCGGCAAACCCGGCTATCCCGCCACCGACCAGAATGCCCTGAAGAAGTCCGGGAAACCCGCGGGCTCGCCAGAATCCACGTTCGGTAGGTTTCTCCAATTTTGGCCCCGCCGTTGGCCAGAGGGTAGTCTAGCCGCTCCGTGTTCCTATCGCGTTGAGCGCGTCGATCACCGCAGCGGTTTTATCTTGGAATATTCGTCCGCTTGAGGACTAGCCGATAAAGACGCTGTGGTCGTCGAGGGAATCCGGAAATCCGGACTCGCGGCCCGAATGCGTCCGAGAAATCGGACTGGCCCGGCTAGGTAGTGAAGTCCAGCTCCCTGAAATCGTTGAGCTAGCGCGTACGGCTCATGTTGGCACGCCGATTGCGCTACCTCCGAAAACACCAACCTTCGGGGGAAACGCATGAAGCGCTGCGATCGATTAGTCGAGGTTGGCCGCCGTCAGTTCCTGAGGGGCGGGGCAACAGCCACTATCGCCACGGTCGCCGCCGGCGCGCTGCCGGCGAGCGAGGCGCTGGCAACGCCCGCAATAGCGCTGGTGAGCTATCCGAGCCGCCGCCTGGCGAACGTCAAAGACCTCAAGGTCGATCAGCCAGTCCAGGTCGCCTACCCGGATAAAGATTCGCCCGGTGTGTTGCTGAAGCTTGGGCGCCGCGTCGAGGGAGGCGCCGGATCCGACGGCGACATCGTCGCCTTCTCCACGCTCTGCCCGCATAAGGGCTTCCCGCTCAACTACGTCACCGCCGACAAGACGCTCAATTGCCCCGGCCACTACTCGCGCTTCGACTGCGAGAAGGGCGGTCAGGAGATCTTCGGGCACGCGACGCAGAACCTGGCGCAGTTCAGGCTCCGGGTCGACGGCAAGGGCGACATCTATGCCGAGGCCGTCGATGACATGATCTACGGCCGTCTCAGTAACGTGCTCTTCGCTTGAGGATCCCATCATGACCTATAAACGCAACGTCGACCGGCTGCCGATCCCGCCCAAGGGCGCCAAGGTCCAGAACGTCGTCTGCCACTACTGCATCGTAGGATGTGGGTATAAGGCCGTTTCCTGGGATGTCGACAAGCAGGGCGGCCCGAAGCCTGGCCAGAACTTCTTCGGCGTGGATCTCACGAAGCAGCAGCCACCCGAGACGACCGCCTGGTTCTCACCCGCGATGTACAACATCGTGAAGCAGAACGGACGTGACGTGCATCTCGTCCTGATGCCCGACCACGGCTGCGAGGTCAACTCAGGCCTCGGCTCCATTCGTGGCGCCCGCCAGGGTGAAAACTCCTATTCGCAGGTCACTGGAACGCAATCGCAGCGGCTGACAGAGCCGATGGTCTACCGCTATTCCGGCATGTATCCGACCTCCTGGGACGACGCGCTCTCGCTCGTCGCCGAGGTAACGCGACGCGTGATCGAGGAGCAGGGTGAGGACGGTCTCTTTGTCTCCGCCTTCGATCACGGCGGCGCCGGTGGCGGCTACGAGAACACCTGGGCTACCGGCAAGCTCTACTTCGCCAGCATGAAGATCAAGAATATCCGGATCCATAATCGGCCGGCCTACAATTCCGAGGTCCACGCGACCCGCGATATGGGCGTGGGCGAGCTCAACAACTGCTACGAGGACGCCGAGCTCGCAGACACCATCGTCGCGGTAGGCACGAACGCCCTCGAGACGCAGACCAACTACTTCCTCAATCACTGGGTGCCGAACCTGCGCGGGACCTCGATGCAGAAGAAGCAGCAGCAACTACCTGGCGAGGCCCATCCTGCAGCTCGCATCGTCATCGTCGATCCCCGCCGCACCACGACCGTCAATGCCTGTGAGGTCGAAGCCGGCAAAGACAAGGTGCTGCACCTTGCGATCGAGCCTGGAACCGATCTCATCCTCTTCAATGCGCTCATGACCGAGATCGCGGCTAAGGGCTGGGTCGATAAGGAGTTCATCGGGGCGTCAACGGCGGACTACGACGCGATGCTGACGGCCAACAAGGTGAGCCTGGAGGATGCCTCGAAGACGGCGGGTCTTTCGGCCGATCAAATTCGCACCGCAGCGGCCTGGATTGCCGAGCCCAAGGAGGGCAAGCGGCGGCGGACCATGTTCGCCTACGAGAAGGGTCTCATCTGGGGCAACGACAACTACCGGACCAACGGCGCTCTGGTGAACATCGCCCTTGCCACCGGCAATCTCGGCCGGCCCGGCGGCGGCTGCGTCCGCATGGGCGGCCACCAGGAAGGCTATGTCCGGCCCTCGGACGCCCATGTGGGACGGCCGGCGGCCTATGTCGATCAGCTCATCATCGGCGGCAAGGGCGGCGTCCATCACATCTGGGCCTGCGATCACTACAAGACGACGCTCAATGCCCTCGAGTTCAAGCGCGTCTACAAGAAGCGCACGGACATGGTCAAGGCGGCGATGGCGAGCGTGCCCTATGGGGATCGTGCCGCTTTGGTGGATGCCATCATGGGTGCCATCCGCCAGGGCGGCCTGTTCAGCGTCGATGTCGATATCGTGCCGAGCAAGATCGGCGAGGACGCTCACGTGATCCTGCCGGCCGCGACCTCCGGCGAGATGAACCTTACCTCGATGAACGGCGAGCGGCGGATGCGGCTTACCGAGCGGTACATGGATCCGCCGGGCAATGCGAAGCCCGATTGCCTCGTCGTTGCGGGCCTCGCCCAGGCGCTCGAGAAATCCTGGCGCGCCGCCGGCAAGAACGATATCGCCGACAAGTTCAAGGGCTACGACTGGAAGACCGAAGAAGATGCCTTCATGGACGGCTACAACAAGAACGCGACGGGCGGCAAGTTCGTGACCTACGAGCGCTTGCGCGTGATGGGCACCAACGGATTCCAGGAGCCCGCGGTCGACTTCAAGGATGGCAAGATCATCGGCACGAAGCGTCTCTTCGTCGACGGCAAGTTCGGTGCCAAGGACGGCAAGGCGCATTTCATGGCGACCCAGTGGCGCGGGCTGCAGGCAGAGGGCAAGCAGCAGGAGAAGGAGAAGTTCCCGTTCCTGATCAACAACGGCCGCGCCAACCACGTCTGGCAGTCGGTCTACCTCGATCAGAACAACGACTTCGTCATGGGCCGCTGGCCGCTGCCCTTCATCGAGATGAACCCGCAGGACATGCAGGAGCTGAGCCTTAAGGCCGGGGATCTCGTCGAGGTCTACAACGATAACGGCTCGACCCAGGCGATGGTGAACCCGACGCCCACGGCAAAGCGCAAGCAGACCTTCATGCTCTTCGCCTATCCGACCGGGCCGCAGGGCAACGTCGTCTCCAAGGGGGTCAACGAGCTCGTCATCCCGAACTACAAGCAGACCTGGGGCAATATCCGGAAGATCGCGGATGCGCCCGAGGTGACCCGGCGACTGACCTTCAAGTCGTCGGAGTATAGAACCGGATAAGAAGAACGCTTTCTCCCGACCTTGCGGGGTGCCGCGTGGCACCCCGCCTTTCCTCAGCGATGCCGAGGTGCCGATTGATCGATCCCTTCGGCCGTAAAATCACGTACCTGCGGGTGTCGGTCACGGACCGCTGCGACTTCCGCTGCGTCTACTGCATGAACGAGGACATGACGTTCCTGCCGAAGGCGGAGATCCTGACCCTGGAGGAGCTCGACCGCGTCTGCAGCGCCTTCGTGCGCCTGGGCGTGCGCAAGCTCCGCCTCACGGGTGGCGAGCCCCTGGTCCGCAAGAACATCATGTCCCTGGTGCGCTCTCTCGGTCGGCATCTCGAGAGCGGCGACCTCGACGAGCTCACCCTCACCACCAACGGCAGCCAGCTTGCCCGCTACGCCGAGGATCTCCGCGCCGCCGGCGTCCGGCGCATCAACGTCTCCCTCGACACCCTCGACGCGGCGAAGTTCACCGCGATCACCCGCTGGGGCCGGTTCGACCAGGTGATGGAGGGCATCGCCGCCGCCAAGCGCGCGGGCCTCGCGATCAAGATCAACGCGGTGGCGCTCCGCGGCGTCAACGACGGCGAGTTCCACCGCCTGGTGGAGTGGTGCGGCCGCGAGGGCTTCGACCTCACCTTCATCGAGGTGATGCCCATGGGCGAGATCGGCGGCGAGGCGCGCCTCGACCAGTACCTGCCGCTCAGCATGGTGCGCGCCGAGCTGCAGCGCCGCTGGACCCTCGACGAGAGCGACCATCGCACCGGCGGCCCGGCACGCTATTACACCGTGCGCGAGACCGGCGGCCGCGTCGGCATGATCACGCCCCTCACCCATAATTTCTGCGAGAGCTGCAACCGCGTGCGCCTCACCTGCACCGGCACGCTCTTCATGTGCCTGGGCCAGGAGGACGCGGCGGACCTGCGCGCGCCGCTGCGCGCCTCGGAGAGCGACCGGCCCCTGGAGGCGGCGATCCACGAGGCGATCTCCCGCAAGCCCAAGGGGCATGACTTCATCATCGACCGCCGGCACCACCGCCCCTCGATCGGGCGGCACATGAGCGTCACCGGCGGCTGAAGGGCTGCAGCGGTAGAACGGAGACGATGCAGCGCACTATCGTCTGTCCGTTTTTCCGCAAGGCCTTCGGCTGGTCCGTTCCCATTGGCGGGCTCGGAGGCTTGATCGGGCTGGGTGGGGGAGAGTTTCGCCTTCCCGTGCTCATGTATGCCATCGGCTTCGACGCTCGCTCCGCGGTGCCTCTCAATCTGATGGTAAGCCTCATCACCCTGGCTTTCGCGCTGATGACGCGAAGTCTTGCAGTTCCATTGTCCGCCATCGGCGGACACTTGCCCGAGGTTCTCGGACTGGCGACTCGGCGGCATCGCCACTGCGTTTTTCGGAGCTCGGCTCGTCCAAACGCTAAGCACAAGGCGCCTGGTGCAAATGATTGGCTGCCTCTTGGCCGGCATCGGATGCCTGATGCTGGTCGAGGCGGCCTATCCGATCCAGCACGCCACGATGCTGCCGGATAGTCCGGTAATTCACGCTTTCGTTGGCCTTGCGCTCGGTGCCGGCGTCGGACTGGTAAGCAGCGTTCTCGGCGTGGCCGGAGGCGAACTGCTGATCCCCATCCTGATCCTGATCTTCGGCATGGATATCAAGACCGCTGGCTCGGCCAGTATCCTCATCTCTCTGGCCGTCGTGCTCATGGGCATCTTCCGTTATTGGCATATGGATGCGATACCGAAGGGGCGAGGCGTACAGCGGATTACCCTCGCGATGAGTTGCGGCTCGATCATCGGCGCTGCCGCTGGGGGGCTGGCTGTGGCCGTCGCGCCAGTGGAGTTCCTGAAGCTGCTCCTGGGCTGTGTTCTCCTCGCCGCCGCGGCGAAGACAATGTTGTCTCACCGCTAGAGCCAAACTGCCTGAGCAGCTTTTGGGTGGTCGAGCAGCGTCTCGTGCCGCCCACTGGCGCATACCTTTCCCCTTGACGCATCGATGGACAATGTATAGGTAGGAGACATGGCTAGATCCTCGCTCCGCCCACGTGTCATTCCGAAGGCCGCTCCCGATTTCACGAGCCGCGCCTACTGGAGCGGCACGATCAAGATGAGCCTGTCCAAGTTCTTCATCCTGTGCGTGCTGCACGAACAGCCGATGCACGGCTATGACATCGCCACCGCGGTGGAGCGCACGACCAACGGCTGCTGCTCGCCGACGGAGGGGACCATCTACCCGGCGCTCCGCGAGTTCGAGGAAGGCGGCTACGTGACGTTTGAGACCGAGGTGGTCTCGGGGCGCGAGCGCAAGGTCTATACGCTCACCGATCGCGGGCGCCAGGCGTTCAAGGTTGCCGTCGAGGCCTGGATGGACGTGACCCGGTGTCTCCTCGCCTCGGAGGAGGTAGCTGGCGTTGGGAAGCGGGAGTCGGGTTCCAAGAGCTGCGGCTGCTAGGCGGCATCTCTTTTTTTGCGTCGATACATCGATGGGCGATGTATCGTAAGTTTCAGAGAATGGAGGAACCCATGTCGGAGTTGCCAGTCGCGATCATCGGTGCGGGGCCCGTAGGGCTCGCTGCGGCCGCCCACCTCGTTCGTCGCGGCCTGACGCCGCTGGTGCTTGAGCGAGGCCCCTCCGCCGGCCACGCAATGCGTGCCTGGGGGCACGTGAGCGTGTTCTCGCCCTGGCGCTACAATGTCGACGACGCGGCCCGGGCGCTGCTCGAGACGACGGGGTGGACTGCGCCGGATCCGGAGGCGCTGCCGACCGGGAGCGAGATCGTCGGGCGCTATCTGGAGCCGCTCGCCGCGCATGATGACATCGCATCTCATATCGTCTTCGAAGCGGAGGTGCATGCGATTGGGCGCGAGGGGTTCGACAAAGTCACCACCTCGCAGCGGGAATCCGCCCCCTTCGTACTGCGCTATCGCGATCGGCAGGGCAAAGAGCACCGCGTCCGCGCCCAGGCCGTGATTGATGCCTCGGGCACCTGGTTTGCGCCAAACCCCATGGGGATCGACGGCATGTTAGTTGAAGGGGAGCAGGACGCTTCCAATCGGATCGCTTACGGGATCCCGAACATGCTCAACGGTGCGGCAGCGACCTACGCCGGCTCCCGCGTGCTCGTGGTCGGCAGCGGTCACTCCGCCATGAACGTGGTGCTGGATCTCCTGAAGCTCAGGGAGACCGCGCCCGATACACGCATCCAGTGGGCGCTCCGGCGCAATCGGGTGGAGAAGCTGCTCGGCGGCGGATTGAACGACCAGCTGCCGGCGCGCGGCGATCTCGGTATTGCCGCCAAGCACGCGATCGACGATGGCCATGTCGAGGTTCTCGTTCCCTTCGCCGCGGAGCGTATCGAGCGCAAGAACAACCATCTTGAGGTCGCCGCACGGATCGATGGCAAGGTCCGCCAATTGGATCTTGACCGCATCGTGGTCGCGACGGGGTTCCGCCCCGACATCGCGATGCTACGCGAGCTTCGGGTCTCTCTGGACCCGGTCATGGAGGCGCCGCCGGCGCTGGCGCCCCTGATCGATCCCAACGTGCATTCCTGCGGAACGGTGCCGCCGCACGGCGCGGCCGAGCTCGCCCATCCGGAGCCCGGGTTCTACATCGTCGGCTCCAAGAGCTACGGCCGCGCGCCGACGTTCCTGATGGCGACCGGCTATGAGCAGGTGCGGTCGGTGGTTGCGGAGATCGCCGGCGATCACGAGGCGGCGCGCCGGGTCGAGCTGGTCCTGCCGGAAACCGGCGTCTGTAGCGCCACACCGGCTTCCGCGACGGCTCCATCGTCGTGCTGCGGCGGGCCAGCCCCTCAAGAGACCGAAGCCTGCTGCGTCGACGATGCAGAAGCCAAGGCGGCCGGCGATGCCGGCTGCGGATGCAGTCCAGCCAGCACCGTAGCGAGGTCCAAGCCGTCATCCGGCTGCGGCGTGAGGGCCGTTTGACCCAAGCGGCGGTGGGAAGTCCGGCGACGACCTCCCGCCGCCTGTTCATTGCGGGCCTCGGCGTTGGCCAGATCATCTCCTGGGGTTCGTTCTATTACGCCTTCCCGCTTATCGCGCCACCGATGGGCCAGGAGCTCGGGCTGAGCAAGCCCGAGATCTACGGCGCGGCGACCTTCGGCCTGGTGATCGGCAGTCTCGCGAACTATTCCGTGGGAACCGCGATCGACCGCGGCCACGGCCGGGCGTTGATGGCGACCGGATCCGTCCTCGGCGGCTTGCTGATGTTCGGATGGGCCGAAATCTCCAATCTCTGGTCACTATACCTCCTGTTCGCCGGGATTGGCCTGGTGCAGGCAATGACGCTATACGAGCCGGCATTCGCCGTCGTCGCGCGGCGCTATGGGACGGATTCCAGGCGAGGCATAACCGCGCTGACCCTGTGGGGCGGCTTCGCCAGCACCGTCTTCGTGCCGCTCACACAGTTCCTGCTCAATCACCTGGGCTGGCGGGACGCGCTGATGGCGCTGGGCGCGATCAACCTCGTCTTCTGCGTTGCCCTGCATCTCGCGGTGATTGATCCCCGCACGGATAAAGGGTCGGAGGCCGCCATATCAGGCACCGCCCCTCGAGCGCTGGCTGGACGAGAGGCGGTTCGCTGGGCGCTTGGAAAGCCTGCCTTCTGGGCGCTCCTGATCTCGTTCACAGTCTACTACGGCACCTTCTCAGCGATGACCTATCACCTCTATCCCCTGCTCCTGGAGCGCGGGTTCGACACCACCACGGTGGTAGCCGGCATCGCCATCATCGGGCCGGCGCAGGTCGCTGGGCGCATTGCGATGTGGGTATTCGCCCGCGAGCGCTCGGTGCGGGTCGTCGGTGCCGCTACGGTCATCGCATTTCCGATCGGCTTGCTGCTGCTGTTCCTGCCGTCGAGCTTCGCGACCTTGGCGGTGTTCGGTGTCGTCTATGGCGCGGCGAATGGCATCATGACCATCGTTCGCGGCATCGCCGTGCCTGAGATGCTGACGCGCGATGCCTACGGCGCCATCAACGGCTTTCTGGTCGCGCCGGGAACAGCGGCGCGCGCGCTTGGTCCCATCATCGGTGCGCTGCTCTGGACCGCCGGCGGCTCCTACCACCTCTTTCTCCTTGTCACGCTCGGTGGCTCGTTGCTCGTCGCGCTGAGCTTCGGCATCGCCGCCATGATCAAGTCATAAGGGCCGTTGCGGAGGAACTACGCCTCGTTTCTTGATGCCGTGCGTAGGCTCCGACCGATTTCCCGTGCGACCCACCTGCTTGCGGAGGTCGACAGGCACACGGACGCGAAAGCGATAGATGCCGCTGCGACGGACGATGCTGGTTCTGAGGCTCAAGGGCGCGCCTGTGTAACGATCGTGTGTAACGATCGGGTCGCGTCGAAAAGCTATGTCCTTGATCGGTAACGCGCGGGACGGGGGGATGGTGGAGCCGAGGGGGATCGAACCCCTGACCTCCGCATTGCGAACGCGGCGCTCTCCCAGCTGAGCTACGGCCCCATTCCCGGGCGGCGGGACGCTGGTGTCCCGCGCCGGTCTCGAATGCGGGCCGGACTATGAGGAGGAGGGGCGGGACTGTCAAGATTCCGGCCCGCCGCCGTGCCGCCCTTGCCGGAAGAGGCGCCCGCCGCTAGGGTTTGCCCGCTTTTTCGGCGGCAAGGACCGGCGGTGCCCTGATGTATTCTCTCCTGATCCTCATCCACACGGTGATCCAGATCTACGTCTGGGTGCTGATCGCGGCCGCCATCATCAGCTGGCTCATCGCCTTCAACGTGGTCAACACCTACAACCGCGTCGTGGCCTCGCTCTCGGAGATGGCCTATCGCCTGACCGAGCCGGCGCTGAAGCCGATCCGCCGCGTGCTGCCGCATCTGGGCGGCATCGACATCTCGCCGGTCATCCTCATCCTGCTGCTCTATTTCATCAACAACCTGATCTACGAATACGTTGGCTGAGGTGGCGCTGCCCGCCTGCTGCAGCCGCGGGAGCGACGGCGTCCGGGTCGCGGTGCGCCTGAAGCCGCGCGCCTCGGCCGAGCGGGTGGTGGGATTGACCCGGGAGGCCGACGGCGGCATGGCGCTCTCTGTGGCGGTGACCGCGCCGCCGGTGGACGGCAAGGCGAACGAGGCACTGATCCGGCTGCTGGCGCGCCTTTTCCACCTGCCGCCCCGGGATCTCTCGGTAGCGCTCGGCGCCAGCGACCGGCGCAAGGTGGTGCAGGTGGCGGGCGACCCCGCGCGCCTCACGCCTCTCATCAGCGAAGGATTGCGTCCGTGGTCGTGACCCGCGCGATCGACGGCAAGGCGGTGGCGGCGGCGCTCCGCGCCCGCGTCGCCGAGGCGGCGCGCGCCCGAGGTGTGGCACCGGGCCTCGCCACCGTTCTCGTGGGCGCCGATCCCGCCAGCGAGGTCTATGTGCGCGCCAAGCACAAGGCGGCGCTGGAGGCGGGCTTCCGGAATTTCGAGCACACGCTGCCGGCGACGACGTCTCAGTCGGAGCTGCTGAGCCTGGTGCATCGTCTCAACGACGACCGCGAGGTCGATGGCGTGCTGGTGCAGCTGCCGCTTCCGGTTGGCCTCGATGCCCGCGCCGTGCTCGACGCCCTCGATCCGGCCAAGGACGTGGACGGCTTCCACGTGACCAATGTGGGATTGCTCTGGGGCGGTGGCGCAGGCCTCGTGCCCTGCACGCCGCTCGGCGCCATGCTGCTGCTGCGGGCGACGCTGCCAAATCTCAGCGGTCTCGAAGCGGTGGTGCTCGGCCGCTCCGCCATCGTGGGAAAGCCCATGGCGGCGCTGCTGCTGGCGGCGGACTGCACGGTGACGGTCGCTCATTCCCGCACCCGGGATCTTCCCGCGCTCTGCCGCCGAGCGGACATCCTGGTGGCGGCGATCGGCAAGGCGGAGATGGTGCGGGGCGACTGGATCAAGCCCGGCGCCACCGTGATCGACGTCGGCATCAACCGCATCGCCGTGGCCGGCGGCAAGACGCGCCTCGTCGGCGACGTCGCTTATGCCGAGGCCCAGGGCATCGCCGGCGCCATCACGCCGGTCCCCGGCGGCGTCGGCCCCATGACCATCGCCTGCCTGCTGCGCAACACGCTGGTGGCGGCGTGCCGCAGGCGGGGATTGGCGGAGCCGGCGCTGTAACCACGTCGGGTGAAGCCAGTCGGTGCTGGCTTTCTTTTGTCGTCATGGCCGGACTTGTTCCGGCCATCCACGTCTTGGGGCGAAAAGCTCGTGGATGGCCGGGTCAAGCCCGGCCATGACGCTGGAGAATGGGCGCTACGATCGCACAGCGGCAGAGTGGCGGCTCACCGCGCCGCCTTCTGCGGCAGCTTCAGCCAGCGCGCGGCTTCCGCCAGGTCCTGGGGCACGCCGCGGCCTTCCAGGTACATGAGGCCGAGGTTGCGCTCGCCGGCGGGGTTGCCGAGGTCGGCGGCGCGGCGGTACCAGGCCACCGCCTCGACGTCGTCCTTGGGCACGCCACGACCCGCGGCGTAGAGGTTGCCGAGATTGACCATCGCCACCGGGTTGCCGATCTCGGCGGAGACGCGATAGAGCCGCACCGCCTCGTCCAAGTTCTGGGGCACGCCGCGGCCGTTCTCGTAGAGGATCGCGAGATTGTTCAGCGCCACCGGATTCTGCCCGGCATCGACGGCGCGGCGATACCAGCGCACCGCCTCGGCATCGTCCTTGGTGACGCCCTTCCCGGTGCGGTAGAGGTCGCCGAGATTGGCCATGGCGTAGGAATTGCCGCCGCTTGCCGCCAGGCGATAGAGGCGGAGCGCCGTCGGCGGATCCTGCGTGACGCCGAGACCGTCGAGATAGAGCGCGGCGAGATTGACGGCGGCGGCGGTGCTGCCGTGATCCACCGCCAGCCAGTACCAGCGCCGGGCTTCGGTGTAGCTCAGCGGCACGCCGTTGCCGTCGCGGTAGTCGTCGCCTTTCAGTTTCTCGCCGAGGGCCGCGTCGGCGCGCCGCTCCGCCGCCGTGGGCGCCGTCGAGATCGTCGGCCCGGGCTCCGGCGCGACGCAGGCCGCCAGCGTCAGCGCGAGGGCGCTCGCCAGCAGGAGTGCGTGCGCGGGGCGTGCCACTATTTTCGCAGCGCCTTGGCGAGGCGCAGACGCAGCGCGTTCAGCTTGATGAATCCCTCGGCGTCGCGCTGGTCGTAGACCTGGTCTTCCTCGAAGGTGACGTGCGCCAGGCTGTAGAGGCTCTTCGGCGATTTGCGGCCGACCACGCGGGCAAAGCCCTTGTAGAGCTTGAGCCGCACCGTGCCCTCGACGTTCTCCTGGCTCTTGTCGATGAGGGCCTGGAGCATCTCGCGCTCCGGCGAGAACCAGAAGCCGTTGTAGATGAGCTCCGCATAGCGCGGCATCACGTCGTCCTTGAGATGCGCCGCGCCGCGGTCGAGGGTGAGGCTCTCGATGCCGCGGTGCGCCGCGTGCAGGAGGGTCCCGCCCGGCGTCTCGTAGACGCCCCGGGATTTCATGCCGACGAAGCGGTTCTCCACCAGGTCGAGGCGGCCGACGCCGTGCTTGCCGCCGAGCTCGTTGAGGCGCTGCAGCAGCGCCGCCGGCGACAGCGTCTCGCCGTTGACCGCCACGGGGTCGCCCTTCAGGAATTCGACCTCGACGTATTCCGGCTGGTCCGGCGCCTTCTCGGGCGCGACGCTGCGGCTGTAGACGAACTCCTCCGGCTCGCTCCAGGGATCCTCCAGCACCTTGCCCTCGGCGGAGATGTGCAGGAGGTTGGCGTCGACGGAGAACGGCGCCTCGCCGCGCTTGTCCTTGGCGATCGGGATCTGGTGCTTCTCGGCGTATTCGATGAGGCGGGTGCGGGAGGTCAGGTCCCACTCGCGCCAGGGCGCGATCACCTTGATGTCGGGCTTGAGGGCGTAGTAGCTCAGCTCGAAGCGCACCTGGTCGTTGCCCTTGCCGGTGGCGCCGTGCGCCACCGCGTCGGCGCCGACCTTCTGGGCGATCTCGATCTGGCGCTTGGCGATCAGCGGCCGGGCGATCGAGGTGCCGAGGAGATAGGTGCCCTCGTAGAGCGCATTGGCGCGGAACATCGGGAAGACGAAGTCGCGCACGAACTCCTCGCGCAGGTCCTCGACGAAGATCTCCTTGATCCCCATCATCTGCGCCTTGGCGCGCACCGGCGTCAGGTCCTCGCCCTGGCCGAGATCGGCGGTGAAGGTCACGACCTCGCAGCGATAGGTGTCCTGCAGCCAGCGCAGGATCACCGAGGTATCGAGGCCGCCGGAATAGGCGAGCACCACCTTCTTAACCGAGCCGATCATCATCAGACCCTTCATCGCGGGAGGGAAAGCGCGGCGCAGTATAGGAAAACCCGCCGAAGGGGCAAGGGCGGCGCCGACCGCCTTTGCTTTCCTGCCCCGGCCCGGCAAGATCGGGCGGGACAGGGATCGGAGGGTCGATGCGGGTGCGCTCGGGACAGATGCGGACGTGGCGGGTTGTGGTTTTGTTCGCGGCTGTGCTGGCGTTCACGGGGCTCGGGAGGACCTCGGCCCGGGCCGACGACGCGGAGATCGAGCAGGAGGCGAAGGCGATCGTCGATCTCTTCGGCGGCGTCTACGACGATCCCAAGCTCGCGGAGTACATCGCCGGTGTCGGCAACCGGCTGGTGCTGACCACGCCGATGGCGAAGCAGCCCTTCACCTTCACGGTGCTGGACAGCCCCGTGGTGAACGCCTTCTCCCTGCCGGGCGGCCATGTCTTCGTCACCCGCGGCCTGCTGGCGCTGGTCGGCAACGAGGCGGAGCTGGCGGGGGTGCTCGGCCACGAGATCGGCCACATCACCGCCCATCACGCGGAGAGCCGGGAGCGCCGCGCCGCCATCGCCCGCCTCGGCGTCGGGCTTCTCGCCATCTTCGGCGCGCGTCTGGGCACGCCGGAGATCGGCCATCTCGTGCAGCGCTTCGCCGGCGTCGGCGGCCTCTACTACGTGGAGCGGTTCTCCCGCGATCAGGAATTCCAGGCCGACGTGCTGGGCACCCGCACGCTCGCCCGCGCCGGCTACAGCGCCTATGCCATGTCCTCGTTCCTGACCACCCTCGAGGCCACCATGCGCCTCGACAACCGCATCGCCGGCCGCGCCACCGACGACGAGCGCTTCAGCATGTTCGCCGACCACCCCCGGACCGACGACCGCGTGCGGCGCGCCATCGCCGAGGCGGGGAAGCAGCCGAACGTGCCGGACCTCCGGCGCAACGCCTATCTGCGCAAGATCGACGGCATGCTCTACGGCGACAATCCCGACAAGGGCGTGGTGCGCGGCGGCTGGTTCATCCATCCCACGCTCCGCATCGCCTTCGGGGTGCCGCCGGGATTCGAGATCGAGAACACCGAGAGCCGGGTGGTGGCGGAGAATCCTGACAACGCCGGCTTCCTCTTCGACCGCGCGCCGGAGGAGTTTCGACGGCACGCCCGAGGCCTATCTCGAGGAGGTGTCGAAGTCCAAGACAGCGGACCCGATCCAGCATCTCGACATCAACGGGATGGCGGCGGCCACCGTGCCGGGCCAGGCCAAGACCGACGACGGCACCGTGGTCAACCTGCAGCTGGTGGTGATCCGCGCCGATCCCCACACGCTCTACCGCTTCGTCTTCGTCTATCCGCCGAAGGATCCGCAGCGCTTCGTCGAGCTCTACGAGCGCGTCGCCGCCAGTTTCCGCCGCATCTCCATGGCGGATGCCGCCCGCGTCAAGCCGCTGCATCTGCGGATCATCACGGTGCAGTCCTGGGACACAATCGACCGGCTCGCCGCCCACATGGCGGTCGAAAACTTCCCGCGCGAGCGCTTCCAGGTCCTGAACGGATTGGGCCCGGACGCCACCCCCAAGCCCGGCCGCACGGTGAAGCTGGTGACGGAGTAGGGGACGCTTCCGCGCGATGGTGCGTCCTTCGACTCGGCGCTGATGCGCCGGCTCAGGATGAGGACCATCCAGAATGGCACGAAGAAAAGCTCCGCATCCTGAGCCGCCCGCGAAGCGGGCGAGTCGAAGGACGCAGGACGCTTCTCCAGCCCGTTGACGGCGTCGGCGGTCCACCGCACAGTCTCGGCCATCTGCCCCTCGACGAGGCGCCCATGGCCGTGACCATCTATCACAACCCGCGCTGCAACACCTCGCGCACCACCCTGGCGCTCCTGGAGAAGAAGGGCGTGAAGCCGGAGGTGGTGGAGTATCTGAAGACGCCGCCCAGCGCGGCCGAGCTCAAGAAGCTCCTCAAGATGCTGGGCCTCGCGCCGCGCCAGCTCCTGCGCAAGAAGGAGGCGAAGGAGGCCGGTCTCGACAAGCCCGGCCTTACCGACGCCGAGATCATCGCCGGCATGGTGAAGCATCCCATCGTGATCGAGCGCCCGATCGTGGTGAAGGGAAGCCGCGCCGCCCTCGGCCGGCCGCCGGAATCCGTGCTGAAGATTCTCTAAGACCTGAACTCGGGGGAGTGCCACCAATGCAGACCCATCCGCCGCACACGATGGAGCCCGACGAGCTGCACCGGCTGGCGCAGCTCCGCCAGGCACGGCGCCATCGGCGCAAGGCCAAGCACGCCGAGGATCTCGGCCTCGGCGATCGCATCGCCGACACGGTGGCGCGGGTGGTGGGGTCGTGGCGCTTCATCATCATCCAGAGCGTGCTGCTGCTGATCTGGATGGCGCTCAACGTCACCGCCTTCATCGAGCACTGGGATCCCTATCCCTTCATCCTGCTCAATCTGGCGCTCTCGTTCCAGGCCGCCTATACGGCGCCGGTCCTGATGATGAGCCAGAACCGCCAGTCCATCATCGACCGCAACGCGGCGCAGCACGACTACGACGTCAATCTGAAGTCGGAGCTGGAGATCGAGCTCTTGCACCAGAAGATCGATTTCATGCGCGAGAAGGAGATCGCCGAGCTCATCGGCATCATCCGGGTGTTGCAGGCCGCGCTCTGCGACGCCGATGGCCGGGCGCTCCCGCGCAGCGCCATCGAGCCGCCGAAATCCGCGCCGGTTTAAGCGGCGCCGGCCTCGGCTTCCCGGCGCTTCAGCAGCTCGCTCTTGCGGAGCTTCACGCTCTCGGACTTGAGCTGGCCGCAGGCGGCGAGGATGTCGCGGCCGCGCGGCGTGCGCACCGGCGAGGAATATCCGGCGGCGTTGACGATGTCGCTGAAGACCGCGATGTCGGCATCGGTCGGAGCAGTCGAAGGGCGCGCCGGGCCAGGGATTGAACGGAATCAGGTTGACCTTGGCGGGAATGCCGGCGAGGAGCCGCACCAGCTCGCGGGCATCCGCCGGGCTGTCGTTGACGCCCCTGAGCATCACGTACTCGAAGGTGATGCGCCGCGCGTTGCTGGAGCCCGGATAGGTGCTGCAGGCGTGCAGCAGCTCGGCGATCGGATATTTCTTGTTGAGGGGCACCAGCACGTCGCGGAGCTCGTCGTTGACGGCGTGGAGCGAGATCGCGAGGTTGACGCCGAGCTCGGCGCCGCAGCGCTGGATCATCGGCACCACGCCGGCGGTCGAGAGCGTGATCTTGCGGCGCGAGATCGAGAGGCCCTCATGGTCCATCACGATCTTGAGCGCCTTGGCGACGTTCTCGAAGTTGTAGAGCGGCTCGCCCATTCCCATCATGACGATGTTGGTGAGCTGGCGCTCCTCCACGGCGGAGGGCCACTCGCCGATCGCGTCCCGGGCCACCATCACCTGGCCGACGATCTCCGCCGGCTCGAGGTTGCGCACCAGGCGCTGGGTCCCGGTGTGGCAGAACTTGCAGGTGAGGGTGCAGCCGACCTGGGAGGAGACGCAGAGGGTGCCGCGATCCTCCTCGGGGATATGGACGCTCTCGACCTCCTGGCCGTCGGGAAAGCGCAGCAGCCATTTGCGCGTGCCGTCCACCGAAGCCATCGCCCGGGAGACCGCCGGGCGGCCCACCTCGTAGCGCTCCCTGAGATCGGCGCGGAAGCTCTTGGCGAGGGTCGTCATGGCGTCGAAATCGGTGACGCCCCGATGATAGATCCAGTGCCAGAGCTGGCGCGCGCGGAACGGCTCGGCGCCGAGCGTCGCCATCTCGGCGGTCAGCTCGGCCCGGTCCAGCCCCACGAGGTTCTTGCGCGGGCTGGGGCTGGCGGGGAGGGTGGTCTCGGCGGTCATGGCGGCGAAGATATAGGGGTGCCGGGGCTCCCTGGCAAACCCCGTGGAAGGCGCCGCCGCCGAGGGTTAGCGCTTGACGCCGCAGGCCTTGTCGATCAGCGCCAGGGCCTGGCCGAAGCCGCCGAGGGAATAGTTGTCCGTGGTCGCCGTTCCCCGGGCGGAGGTGCCCTTCAGGCTCGCCTGCTTGCCCTTGATCATGGCATCGACGATCGCTTTCTCGGTGGCGGCATCCCGGGCCCAGGCACTCTCCTTGCTGGTGAAGAGGTCGAATTTGCTGCCCTCGACGGCGAACTCCGCGTCGCTGCCTTCCTTGTAGGGGTAGCCGGGACTGAAGCTCACGACGTTGAACGTCTTCTCCGCCGGCCGATGCGTCACGTAGATGAAGACGTCGCCGCGCTTGAGGTTCGCGGGCTCGGTCTTGATCGGCCGGCCGACGAGATAGCAGACCTTCCCGGTCTTGATCGTATCGGCGTATGCGGACCAGTTCTGCGCGTCGCCGAGATGATCGGTCTTGGTCTCGGTCTTGGCTTCGGGCTTCGGCTTGGTGGCCGGACTCGTCTGCGCGTTCACGAATCCGTGCGGCAGCGTGCACGCCGCGAGCAGCGCGGCGGCAAGAATGAATCGCGTGAAAGTTCTTCGCGTCATGGCCGCTACCATACTCAGCGCTTGGCGCACTGCCAAGCACGGCGGACGATCGGATGCTTGCCTCGACATCATCTGCCGGGCAAGCTGAGCGCCCATTCAGCACTGAATCGCGTCGTGGCGTCTCGCATTAATGCCTCAAATACCGGGCTTGCGCGGCTGCGTCGCGGCGAGGGATGTAGGTCATGCGCGCGGTGCTCTGTCGCGAATTCGGTCCGTTCGAGAAGCTGACCTTGGCGGAGCTGCCGGCGCCGCCGATCGCCCCCGGCGCGGTCCGAGTCGCGGTCCATGCGGTGGGCGTCAATTTCGCCGATCTCCTGATCGTCCAGGGCAAGTACCAGGAGAAGCCGGCGCTGCCCTTCAGCCCCGGCTTCGAGATCGCGGGCGTGGTGAGCGAGCTTGGTCCCGGCGTCGCGGGCCTGAAGCCGGGACAGCGCGTCTTCGGCATCATGGACCACGGCGCCTATGCGGACGAGGCGGTGCTGCCGGCGGCGCGGGTGTTCCCGATTCCGGACCGGATGGACTTCGCGACCGCCGCCAGTTTTCCCGTCGCTTACGGTACCTCCCACGGCGCGCTCGACTGGCGCGCGCGCCTCAAGCCCGGCGAGACGCTGCTGGTGCTGGGTGCCGCGGGCGGCGTCGGTCTCACCGCGGTGGAGATCGGCAAGGCCATGGGCGCCACCGTCATCGCGGTGGCGGGCACGCCGGCGAAGCTCGCCGTCGCCCGGCACCAGGGTGCCGATCACCTCATCGACTATTCCCACGAAGATCTGCGCGCTCGCATCAAGGAGATCACCGCCGGCCGCGGCCCCGACGTGATCTACGATCCCGTCGGCGGCGACGCCTTCGACCAGTGCCTGCGCTCGATTGCCTGGGGCGGACGGATCATCATCATCGGCTTCGCCAGCGGCCGCATCCCGCAGATCCCGGCGAACCTGCTGCTGGTGAAGAACTGCGACGCGATCGGCTTCTACTGGGGCTCGTACCGCGAGCGGAATCCGGCTCTGGTGCGGCAGTCCTTCGAGACGCTGCTGGCCTGGTTCGAGGCGGGGCGGCTCAAGCCCCACATCTCCCATCGGATCGATCTCGCCGACGCCGGCCGGGCGATGGCGATGCTGGCGGACCGCAAGACCACCGGCAAGGTGGTGCTCACTACCGGTCGGTAGATGCTTTGATTTTGTCGCGCTTTCTTCGCCGAACCGGCATCCACTTCGGCGGAAGGCGCTCGGCGGCCGCTGAGCCTCCTGCTCAGCGCAGGCTGGTGATCTGCAGGGGATTCGGCTCGTGCAGCCACCAGCCGGTCTCGTTGATGGAATAATAGGGCTGGTAGTGGTGGATGCCCGCCACCGGCGTCACCGAGGCGACCTGGTTGTCCAGCATCAGCGCCTCGCCGTCGACATAGACGACCGTGACCGCGTGATCGAGGCGGAGCCGCATGTCCCGCAGCACCACGATGCGCATGAGGTCATTCGGCACGCCCGCCGCGCGCAGCAGCATGAACTTGGTGATTGCGTAGTCCTGGCACTGGCCGCTCTTGTGCAGGAACTCGAACGGCGTCTCCCAGTAGTTCGGCTGGCTCCAGTTCGCATTCGAGGGCGTATAGGGATAGCGGTTCACCAGGTCGTTCACCGCCGTGAGCTTCGCCCGGAGGTCCATGGGTTTCAGCAGCTCGACGATCCGGTGCCATTCCCGGGGCTCGCAGCCCTGGCTCTGGCCGAGAACGCAGGGCGTCGCCGCCAGATGGCGCTCCTCGGTCCAGCGCTGAAGCATGCCGGTCCACTTGTAGAACCGGCCGATGTCGGTGGAATGCGCCTCGCGGGTGCCGAAGAGGGCGGGATAGAGGTGCGCTTCCTCGGTGCCGGAATTCGCCTTGGCATCGGGGAGCAGGAACAGCAGGCCCAGAAGGGCGAGCGCGAGAATGCGATGAGCTTGCTTCACCAGTCGCCTCTTTCGGAAACCCCGCTGTCTCGGTGAGACCGGAGGCTTTGCGTCCCCGGGTCGCCCCGGGTTTGCCGTTTCGGGATGGCGCCTCGGGTGAGGCGGTCATCGGTCGCGGGCAGAGATTAACGGGCGCGGCTTAACGCCCGCTGAAATCTGCCGTGCATTTTTCGGATATTGTGGAGATGGTAAAATATTGATTTACCATCGAAATTCAATCGAATCAGAGGCCTGATTCGATCGGCTCGCGGGGGTGTGACTCAGCCCGGGAAGTTAATCAGGTCGAGGTCCGGCGGCGGCACCGGAGTCTGCGACAGCAGGCCGTGGACCTGGCCCCGGTGGTGGGTCTGGTGGTTGAAGAGGTGGCCGAGGGCGAGGCGGAGCGGCGTGCGCTGGCGCTCGCCCGCGGTGCTGAGATAGTCGAGGGGCTGGTCCAGCCTCAGGGCGTCGATGCCCGCCACGACCCGGATCAGCCGCTCGTCCTCGGCGCCCCGGGCGACGCGCAGCGCCACGAAATCGCCGTAGAGGATCTGATTGAGCGCCAGCTTCTCGGGCCGCGCCTCGATGCGCCCGAGCCAAAGGCGGTCGCCCACCAGCAGATGGTTGAGCGTGGCGTGGATCGAGCCGAAGAAGGACGGCCGCGCCTGCATATAGTCACGCTCGGAAAGCCTGGCGCAGGCGTCGTAGAGCCGCCGGTTGGCCCAGGCGTTGTAGCGCGCGAAGGTGAGAAAATAGGGATCACGCATCGCAGCCTCCATGGGAGGTCCGTGCGTCACAGTCTATGCCCGGGGATCGTCCCAGGCGACAGGCGCGTGGTGGACGCTCAGAGGTGAGGGTCCTCGTCGCCGGCGGACGGGCTGCCGTGCGCCTTGCCGAGGGGCAGCCAGGCCCACATGCCGATCAGCATGTTCACCTGCGTTCCGTCGGCGGCGAGCGGCGCGATGACGCGCTCGAAGTAGGTGGTCGCCGAGGTAACGGTGAAGCCGCTGCTGCTCATGCGGAGATATCCGGGCCGCCGCTCGCGGATGACCGGCACGAAGGCCCGATGGCTGAGCGCGAGCCGCTCCGGCGTGTGCACGTCCTCGAAGTAGGTGCCGGTCAGATCGACGCGCAGATGCTGCTGATGGGAGGTGCCGAGCAGCCGCCAGCGGTAGCGATAGGGAAATTGCGGATCCGGCGACGGCAGCACGTCGATCATGGCGATCCCGGGCAGCATCCGGCGGAGCTCGAAGGGAGAAATATCCGGACGCGACGGCAGCGTGCCGTCCGGCCGGACCAGGCTCTGCCAGTAGGCGAGAAACGCCAGAAGATCGGGATGGGGCTCGATGCCCCCCGGCCAAGCGATAGGCTCGTCTCGGTGGCGGGGCAGCAGCATCGGGGGCACGACGATGTCGATCACGCCGGCCGTCTCGCCGTTCGGCTCGCAGTATTCACGCCGGTCCTTCACCTGCGACAACAAATCCTTCGCCCTAAGCTCTGCGCCCCAAATGGTTAACAAAGTGTTAACGCCATCTTTAGTCACTGGCGGCAAACAGGAATTCTCCCTATCTTTTTGGAATATTTTCGCGCGGAGCGAGCATTCGCGGCCAAAATGCGGGGTTTACAGGCAGGCGCCGGGCGCGCCCAGAGAGGTGGTCCCGACCGCGGAATCTCGATGGCGCCAGCCGCACTTGAGCCGTCCGACGGCGCCCGGCGCGCGCGGCTCGAGCCGAGTCGCGAGTGTCGTCTTTGCAACAGCGCGCGAGGGCCATCGCCGACGATCGCGGGACATCGATTTCCGGCGCCGGTCCGCGATCGGCGCGGGCGCTAAGGTTAAGGCCGGCGGGTCGAGGCCACGCGCGTCGACAGCGGTCGCGAAGAGCGCGTCTTGCGCGCTAAATTTTCATGCGCAGAGACTCGTCATCGGCGCATCGAGTGGTCTAGGATGCGTCTGCCAGGATGGAGAGCGCGTGGGAGGAAGAATGTTGTTCGTGCGTCCGGCGACCCGCAAGGATGCAGGCGAGATCGCACGCATCGATGTCGAGACGTGGCGCGACACCTATCCCGGCGTCCTGTCCGCGAAGGTGTTGCTCGGCCTCTCTCCGGCGCGACTTGCGGCGGACTGGCAGGCGCAGCTCGCCCATCGCCCGGACGACACACGGGTCGCCGAGTGGACCGGCGTCGGCATCGTGGGATTCGGCAACTGCGGCCCGGCGCGTCAGACCGTCGAGGGGCTGGCGGGCGAAGTCCATACTCTCTACGTGACGCCGGATTTTCAGAGCCGCGGCGTCGGCCGCGCCGTGCTGATGGCGCTGTTTCGCCGCCTGGTCGCCTCCGGCCATGCCTCGGCGGTGATCTGGGTGCTGCGGGACAATCCCGCCCGCTTCTTCTACGAGCGCATGGGCGGCAGCCGGGTCGCCTATCGCAACATCACCGTGGGCGGCACGCCGGTTCCGGCGATTGCCTACGGCTGGCGCGATCTGCCGGCGACGGTGCGTCTGGGCGGACGTACTCTGCGTCCGCTGGCGGACGACGGCGGAACTCCCCTATAACGACGCTGCGGATAGCGACGCGGTAGAATCAACCGGGCGCGGCGGCCTCGTGGTCTCCGCGCAAGGACGGGCGCGCGCACCGGGAGGGAGCAGCGCATGGGCGGAGAGGTCTGGGAGAAATTCTATCCCAAGGGCGTGAGCTGGTCCGAGCCGCTGCCATCGCCCGAGCCGGTGCAGCGCCTCCTGGAGCGCGCCGGCGAGCGCTGGCCCGATCGGATCGCCTGCGATTTCTACGGCCGGCACATCACCTACGCGGAGTGGCTGACCTTGGCGCGCCGCGCCGCCAAGGGCTTCGCGGCTCTCGGCGTCGGTCCCGGCGTCGCCGTCGGCCTCCATCTCCCGAACACGCCGCACTATCTCGTCGCTTTCTTCGGCGTGTTGCTGGCCGGCGGTCGCGTGGTGAATTTCAGCCCGCTCTATTCCCCGCGCGAGCTGCGTCATCAGCTCCTGGATTCCGAGGCCGAGGTGATGGTGACCCTCGACCTGCCCCAGCTCTACCCAAAGGTCGCCGGCCTCAAGGGCGAGGGGAAGCTGCGCGCCCTGGTCGTGGGCAGCCTCGAGGATTTCCTGCCGGCGGCCGTCGCGCGGGCGATGGCGCCTGCCGTCGCCGAGCGCCTGGCCGGCCCCGGTGCGGAGCTCGACTTCCGCGCCCTCATCGACAACGACGGCGTCCTGGCGTCGCCGGTGCCGGCGCCGGCCTCCGACGAGATCGCGGTGCTGCAGTACAGCGGCGGCACCACCGGCGAGCCCAAGGGCGCCATGCTGACCCACGGCAATCTCAGCACCGTCGTCGCCATGCGCGACTATTGGACGTCGGGCACGCTGGCGGCCGGCGGGGAATCGACCGTGGTGGTGCTGCCGCTGTTCCACGTCTACGGCATGAGCATGGTGATGCTGGTGGCGGTCATCGCCGGCATGACCATGATCCTGCATCTGCGCTTCGACGCGGAGCGGGTGCTGGCAGACATCGCGGCCAAGCGCCCGACCCTCTTCTCCGGCGTCCCCACCATGTACGCGGCGCTGCTGCAGCATCCTCGCGCCGGCGAATACGATCTGAGCTCGCTGCGCTATTGCAGCTGCGGCGGCGCGCCTCTGCCGCGGGAGATCCTGCTGGGCTTTCATCGTCTCACCGGAAAGCAGATCGTCGAGGGCTACGGCCTCACCGAGGCCTCGCCGATCCTGACGCTCTCGCCCATCGACGGCCGGGCGCGGCCGGGCACGGTGGGGCTGCCGTGCCCCAACACCGTGCTGGAGATCATGGATCTCGAGACCGGGACCCGGGTGCTGCCCGCGGGCGAGGCGGGCGAGGTCTGCGCCCGCGGCCCCCAGGTGATGAAGGGCTACTGGAAGCGGCCGGAGGCCACCGCCGCCGCCTTCGCCGGCGGCCGCTTCCACACCGGCGACATCGGCATCCTCGACGCCGACGGGTTCCTGACCCTGGTCGACCGCAAGAAGGACATGATCCTCTCCGGCGGCTTCAACGTCTTCCCGCGCGTCATCGAGGAGGCGATCTACGAGCATCCCGCCGTCGCCGAGGCGACGGTTATCGGCGTCCCCGATCCCTATCGCGGGGAGGCCGCCAAGGCCTTCATCGCCCTGAAGCCGGGAACCACCCTCGACTTCGACGAGCTCACCCGCTTCCTCGCCGACAAGCTCGGCCGCCACGAGATGCCGGCGGCGATGGAGCTCCGCGACAGTCTTCCGAAGACGCCGGTCGGCAAGCTCTCGAAGAAGGAGCTGGTGGCGGAGGAGAAGGCGAAGCGCGCGACGCCGGCGGTCGACGCGTCACTTCCCGCTGTCGAGGGCGGCGAGCGCTGACGACACCGTGTTGTGCTCCTCGCTGTCGGCGGGGAGCACCACCAGGAGCCGCTGCCAGTAGGATTTCGCCTCGTCGGTGCGGTGCGCCTGGGCCGCGGCGAGGCCGAGGTACCAGAGCGCGCGCGGCTCCTTGGGGTCGAGCGCTTCCAGGCGCTTCAGGGTTGTAAGCGCCGGCTCCGGGATCGGCTCGCTCTGCTCCCGGTCGCCCAGCATGGCGTCGATCTCGTGGTCGAGGATCGCGGGATCGTCGGGCTTGAGGGCGGCGGCGTGGGCGAAGGCGTCCACCGCCTTGTCGCGCTCGCCCAGCACCTGATAGGCGCGGCCGATCCGGAGCCAGCCGTCGAGGTCGTCGGGCTTCTCCTGCAGGCTGGCGGCGAGGCGGTCCACCATGCCGTGGATCATCTGGGCGCGCTGCTCCGGCGTCATCCGCGCCGCCGCCGCCATGTCGTCCGAGCTGGGGCCGGGGGCTGGCGGCACCGCGGCGGGCGGTTCCGGTGGCGCAATCCCTGCCGCCTTGGCGGTCTCGGCGATGCGCTGCTTCACCACGGGGACCCAGGGCGCGTCGTAGGGCGAGTCCGCCAGCAGCCGCTGCCACCCGTCGAGAGCCACCTGGGTGTTGCCGGCCTGCGCCTCGGCCAGGGCCAGGTAGTAGCGCGCGACCGCGCTCTTGCCGTCCTGGGCCAGCGTGGCGACGAAGGCGTCGCGGGCCGAGGGCGTCACCATGCCGTCCGCCGCCATCACCAGCATCTCGCCATAGGCGGCGACGACGTCCGGCCGCTGATGGGTGAGTGCCAGGGCCTCGTGATAGGCGGCGGCGCTGTCCTGCCAGCGGCCGCGCGCCGCCTGCGTCCGCGCCAGCAGCAGCCAGCCCTCGGCGCTGGTGGGGTCCAGCTTGACCCGCGCCTCGAGGGCGGCGGCGGCCTTGTCGAGATCGAGGGTGCCGTTTTCGCCGATGAGCGAGCGCTCGGCGGCGCGTGCCCAATAGGGCTGATCGGGAACCTGCGGCGCGCCGTGCACGAGATAGATGGCGACGGCGCCGGCGGGCACCAGCAGCGCCAGCACGACGGCCCAGGCGCCCATGCCGGCGGCGGGCCCCTCGGCGTGCCCGTCCTTGGTATCGGCGGCCAGCAATCGGCGCTCAATCTCCAGCCGGGCGCTGGCGGCGTCGGCCTCGGTGAGAAGCCCGCGGGTGACGTCGAGCGCGACTTCCCGAAGCTGATCGCGATAGACCGCGCGATCCACCGCGGCGCGTCCGGGCGGGCGGCGGCCGACGCGGCTCAGGGGCAGGATCACCAGGATGATGACGGCGCCGGCCAGCACGGCGAAGGCGAGCCAGGTAGCCATCACTCGGTGCCCTCGGCGAGGAGGCGCTGCAGCCGGCGTTTTTCCTCCGGGGAGAGCGGCGCCGCGGTCTCCGGCGCGCTCCGCCGGCGGCGATAGTAGAGCGCCGCCGCCGTCGCGCCCAGCAGCAGCACCGCGAAGGGGCTGGCCCACAGCACGTAGGTCGCGGGCTTCACCGGCGGGCGCAGCAGGATGAAGTCGCCGTAGCGGCTCACCATGAACCGCAGCACCTGCGTGTCGCTGTCGCCGGCGGAGATCCGCTCGCGGATCAGCACCCGCAGATCGTGGGCGAGATCGGCGTTGGACTCGTCGATCGACTGGTTCTGGCAGACAAGGCAGCGGAGCTCGGATCCGAGCGCCCGGGCGCGCGCCTCCTGGGCGGGATCGGCGAGGCGCTCGCCGGGCTCGACCGCGAGCGCGGCGCCCACCGACCCCAGCAGCATCAGGACCAGCGCCAGCGCTCTCATGGCTGCTTCAGCGCCTGCAACAGCGGAACGAGCTCGTCCCGCACCGCCTCCGGCGTCAGCGGCCCCACATGGCGGAGCCTTATCCGCCCGGCCTTGTCGATGACGTAGGTCTCCGGGACGCCGTAGACGCCGAAATCGATGCCGACGCGGCCGTCGCGGTCGGCGCCGATGCGCTTGTAGGGATCGCCGAGGTCGCCGAGGAAGCGCGTCGCGTCCTCGGGCTTGTCCTTGTAGTCGATGCCGTAGAGCGGCACCGCGAGATCGTGGGAGAGCCGCATCAGCACGGGATGCTCGGCCCGGCACGGCACGCACCAGGAGGCGAAGAAATTGATCAGGACCACCTGGCCCGCCGCATCGGCGCGGGCGAGGCCGGGCGCCGCGCCGATCCCGCCGAGGGTGAAGTCCGGCGCCGGCTTGTCGATCATCGCCGAGGGCAGCACCGAGGGGTCACGGCGGAGCGCCAGCAGGAAGTAGGCGACGAGGGCCGTGAAGGCGACGACCGGCAGGAGATAGACGAGGCGCCGCATGGTCTAGTCGCCGGCGGCCGGTCCGGGCGCGGCGCTTCGCTTGCGCACCGCGACGCCGACGCGCCAGCGCCGGTCCGAGAGGCTGGTGAGGCCGCCCAATGCCATCAGCCCGCAGCCGAGCCAGATCCACGGCACCAGGGGCTTCTGATAGATGCGCACGGTCCAGGCGCCCTTGCCGTCGGACTCGCCCGAGGACGACGTAGAGGTCGGCGAGCAGGTTGGTGTGGATCGAGCTGAAGGTCACCGGCATCTGCTGCACGGTGAAGAAGCGCCGCTCCGGCGCCAGCACCGCCACCACGCTGCCGTTCCGGCTCGCGGTGAAGGTGCCGCGGTCGGCGGTGTAGTTCTCGCCCTGCACCGGATCGATCTTGTCGAGGCGCACGTCGTAGCCGGCGATCGCCACGCTGTCGCCGGGGCGCATGAGCTCGATGCGCTCGGCGGCCCACGCCGAGGCGGCGATGCCCGCGACGGTGACGGCGACGCCGAGATGGGCGAGGGTCATGCCGTGGCTTGCCCGCGGCAGGCTGCGGGCGCGCGCCAGGCTGTCGGCGAGCGGGCCCCGGAAGAGCCGCATCCGCTCGCTCCACTCGACGAGCGCGCCGACGCCGATCCAGGCGGCGAGGCCGAGACCGAGGCTCGCGAAGGCTTCCGCCGGGCGCACCAGGGCGATGACCGCGATCGCCACCGTGAGCGCCGCTCCCGCCGCGATGGCGAGACGCTGCAGCGCCGCCGCGAGATCGCCGCGCTTCCAGCCCAGCAGCGGCCCGATCGGGATCGCCAGCAGCAGCGGCACCATCAGCGGCACGAAGGTGCGGTTGAAGAACGGGAAGCCCACGGAGACCTTGTCGCCGCCGACGGCGTCGAGGAAGAGCGGGTAGAGCGTGCCGATGAAGACGGTGGCGGCGCCGGTCGCCAGCAGCAGGTTGTTGAGGACGAGCGCGCCCTCCCGCGAGATCGGCGCGAAGATCCCGCCGCCGGTGAGGGTCGGCGCGCGGAGCGCGTAGAGCGCCAGCGACCCGCCGATCGCGACGGCCAGCAGCAGCAGGATGAAGGCGCCGCGCGCCGGGATCGACGGCGAAGGCATGCACCGAGGTCAGCACGCCCGAGCGCACCAGGAAGGTGCCGATCAGCGACAGGGCAGAAGGTGAGGATCGCGAGCAGGATGGTCCAGCTCTTGAGGGCGTCGCGCTTCTCCACCACGATCGCGGAATGCAGCAGCGCGGTGCCGACGAGCCACGGCATGAAGGAGGCGTTCTCCACCGGGTCCCAGTACCACCAGCCGCCCCAGCCCAGCGTGTAGTAGGCCCACCAGCTCCCGAGCGCGATGCCGATCGTAAGCGCGCACCAGGCCGCGAGCGTCCACGGCCGGACCCAGCGCGCCCAGGCCGCATCGACGCGGCCCTCGATGAGGGCGGCCACCGCGAAGGAGAACGCGACGGAGAATCCGACGTAGCCGAGGTAGAGGAACGGCGGGTGGAATGGCGAGGCCGGGATCCTGCAGGATCGGGTTCATCCCCTGGCCCTCGATCGGCGCCGGCATCAGGCGGATGAACGGGTTCGAGGTGAAGAGGATGAAGGCGAGGAACCCGGCGCCGATCATGCCCTGCACGGCGAGCACGCGGGCGCGCAGGTCCGCGGGCAATCCGGTGCCGAACCACGCCACCGCCGCGCCGAAGAGCGTCAGGATCAGCACCCAGAGGACCATGGAGCCCTCGTGATTGCCCCAGACGCCGGTGATCTTGTAGAGGAGCGGCTTGGTGGAGTGGCTGTTCTCGGCGACGGTGGCGAGCGAGAAATCGGACGTCACATAGGCGTGCACCAGCACCGCGAAGGCGAGCGCCACCAAGGCAAACTGCGCGATCGCCGTGCTGCCGCCCAGCGCCATCAGCACGGGATTGCCGCGGCTCGCGCCGTAGAGCGGCACCGTCGACTGCACCAGCGCCAGCATGAGCGCCAGCGCCAGCGCGAAATGGCCGAGCTCGGCGATCACGGCTTCGCCTCCGGGCCGGCGGGATGCTCGCCCTGCCAATGGCCGCTGCGCTTCAGGGCCTCGGCGACTTCCGGCGGCATGTAGTGCTCGTCGTGCTTGGCCAGCACGCTGTCGGCGCGGAAGATGCCGTCCTTGGCGAGCGCGCCCTCCGCCACCACGCCCTGGCCCTCGCGGAAGAGATCGGGCAGCAGGCCGGTGTAGGTGACGGGCACCGCGTGATTGCCGTCGGTGACGCGGAAGTCGACGGTGCGCCCGTTCGCCTCGTGCACGACGCTGCCGGCTTCCACCAGCCCGCCGATGCGCACGCGCCGGCTCGCCGATGCGCCCTTGGTCGCGAGGTCGGTGGGGGTCATGAAGAAGACGAGGTTGTCATTGAAGGCCGTGAGCACCAGGGCGGTGGCGACCCCGAGCATTCCCAGGCCGATCAGCACGACCAGCAGCCGCCGGCGCTTGCGTGTCATCGCCGATCGGAGGCTCGGCGCCGGACGTGTCCGGCGGATTCCAGCGCGGCCCAGAGGCGACGCTGCCGGCGCCAGCCCGCCAGCGACGCGACGGCCATGGCGAGCAGGACGATGAGCGCCACGCCATAGGCCGGCCACACGAAGCGGGCATAGCCGCCCATCTCCAGGTACTGCGCGACGGTTTCCATCACGTGAGCGATCCGGCGGCGGCGCGCTGGCGCCGCGGCTCGGCGCGTCTCGATCTCGCCCAGCCGCGCGGCGCGCACGCGGCTCGCCAGGATCGCCGTCCGCATCCGCAGCATCAGCGCCCAGGCGAAATACAGCATGAACCCGATCGCCATCACGAAGAGTGGCGTCAGCATCGCGCGATCGATGGTGGGACCGCCCATGCGGAAGACGCTCGCGGGCTGATGCAGCGTGTTCCACCAGTCGACGGAGAACTTGATGATCGGGAGGTTGACCACACCGACCAGGGCCAGCACCGCGCCGGCGCGGGCGCCGCGGGTGGGATCATCGAAGGCGTTCACCAGGGCGATATAGCCGAGGTAGAGGAAGAACAGCACCAGCACCGAGGTGAGCCGCGCGTCCCACACCCACCACGTCCCCCACATCGGCTCGCCCCAGAGCGATCCCGTGACGAGGCAGAGAAGGGTGAAGCCGGCGCCGAGCGGCGCCGCCGCCTGGGCCGCGATGTCGGCCAGGGGATGGCGCCAGATCAGCGCCACGGCGCTCGCCACCGCCATCACGCCATAGACCATCGTCGCCATCCACGCGGCGGGCACATGGATGAACATGATCCGGACCGCCTCGCCCTGCTGATAATCCGGCGGTGCCACGAAGAGCGCGAGGTAGAGGCCCACGGCCAGGAAGACCGCGGCCGCGACGCCGACCCAGGACAGCAGGGCGCCGGAGAGGCGCATGAACCGGGCGGGGTTGGCGAAGCGGTGCATGGCAGGGTTCTAGCCCAAATCCGAGGTCAGGGGCACAGGCTCATTCGATACGCGCAGGACGCTGTCGCGGGGTAGGCGATTCTTGCGGCGGGCTTGCCGATCCTGCGGTTGGACCGGGCCGGCGACCATGATCCTGGTCAACGCAGCGATTACGAATTCGTGACCGGCGCCTATTCCAGCGCCGGCCGGAGCGCCGCGCTGGCGGCCCAGGGTGCGAGCGGCAGCGCCGCCACCAGGAAGGCCGCGAGAATTAAGAGATGGGGTCGCACGGCGAAGCCGGCAACTGCCTGGTCCACCGCCGCCACGCCGAAGATCAGCACGGGGATATAGAGCGGCAGCACCAGGAGCGAGAGCAGCACACCCGCGCGCCGGGCGCCGAGCGCGAGGGCCGCCCCCACCGCCCCCACCAGGCTGAGGCTGGGCGTGCCGAGCGCCATGGCGAGGACCAGGGGCCCGTAGCCCGGACCCTCCAGGTGCAGGAGCGCCGCCAGCAGCGGCGCCACCACCACCAGCGGCACGCCGGTCGTGAGCCAGTGCGCCAGGCACTTCGCCAGCACCAGCGCCCCGAGCGGCAGCGGCGTCAGGGCCAGCACCTCCAGGCTGCCGTCCTCGTAGTCCTGCTGGAACAGGCGATCGAGGGAGAGGAGCGCCGCCAGCAGCGCCGTCACCCAGACCACGCCGGCGGCGATCCGCGCCAGGAGCTGCGGCTCCGGCCCGACGCCGAAGGGAAACAGCATCACCGCCAGCACGAAGAACGCGACCACGAGGGCGGCGTCGCTGCCCTGGCGCAGGGCCAGGCGAAGGTCGCGGCCGACCACGGCGAGGAACGCCTTCACGCCGCGCTCCGGCGCGGCGCGAAGTCGGCGAGGGAGAGCGTCCGCGGGTCGGCGAGCGCGATCGGCGTGTGGGTTGCCAGCACGACGATGCCGCCGCCGGCCCGATGCGCGGCGATGACCGCGGTGAGATCGGCGACAGACGCGTCGTCGAGGCCGGTGATGGGCTCGTCCAGCAGCCAGAGCGGCGCCGGGCTCGCCAGCAGCCGCGCCAGCGCCAGTCGCCGACGCTGCCCGGCGGAGAGAAACCGGCACGGCCACTCCGCGAGCTCGTCCAGGTGGAAGCGCGCCAGCGCCGCCGGCACCGCGTCGTCGGCGCCGCCGCGGACGCGGGCCCAGAAGCGCAGCGTCTCCGTCACCGTCAGCACCGGCTTCAGCGCGTCCTGATGACCGAGGAAATGCAGGCGCGGTCGATGGAGCGCGAGGTCCTCGGCGACGTCGGCGCCGTCCCACGAGAGCGTGCCGAGAAACGGCGGCGTCAGCCCCGCCATCACCCTGAGCAGGCTCGACTTGCCGCTGCCGTTGGCGCCGGTGAGGATCAGCGCGCCGCCGGAGGCGAGAGCAAAGTCCAGATTCGCGAACACCAGCCGGTCGCCGCGCCGGCAGGCGAGACCGGCTCCGGCGAAACGAGGCAGGTGAGGCGACGGGCTCGGCATGAGGTGAGATCCGCGGGCGAGGCAGGCGGCGCGGATGATGCCACGTCGACGGTGGGCACACCACCGATGGCGCGGCCCGGAAAAGGTGACGGCCCCGGAGGGGGAGATCCGGGGCCGTCGAGAAAAGCGGTCGGGGGAGGACCGCTTTGCGGAGGTCGGGAAGACGACAGTGCCGCCTTCCACGGTCCCCATAAGACACCGGGAATGCGACGGCTTTTCGCTCGAATTCGTGGCAAAAGAGTGATTTCTGCCCGGCTCGAATATGAAAGAAAATTCAGGTGGTTGGGGGCGTCGAAGGACGCGCGATGCCTTGCCAACCGTCGACACGCTCACCCGACCTTGCGCGTGTCCTCGATCACCTTGCCGTCGTTGGGCAGGCCGCCGGGCGATGCCAGCGCGACCGCGCCGCGGAGATTGGTCACGGCGTGCAGGGTCTCGGCGATCCGCGCGGCGACGGCGGGGTCGGTGCCGGCACGGACCTCCGCATGCAATGTCATCACATCGCTGGTGGCGGCGTCGTGGCTGACGACGACGCGGGCGCGGAGGATTTCCGGATGCCGCCGGACGATCTCGGCGACTTCGTGGGGATGCACGAACATGCCGCGCACCTTGGTGGTCTGGTCGGCGCGGCCCATCCAGCCTTTGATGCGGCGGTTGGTGCGGCCGCACGGGCTCTGGCCCGCGAGAATCGCCGAGAGATCGCCGGTGGCGAAGCGGATCAGCGGATAGTCCGGATTGAGCGTGGTGACGACGACCTCGCCGACCTCTCCGTCGGGGACGGGATCGCCGGTGCCGGGGCGCACGATCTCTACCAGGATGCTCTCGTCGAGGATCAGCCCCTCCCGCGCCGGGCTCTCGTAGGCGATCAGTCCGAGATCGGCGCTGGCGTAGCATTGCAGCGCCTCGATGCCGTAGCCCGCAATCTCCTTCTGCACCGGGGGCGGAAACGCCTCCCCCGACACCAGCGCCTTCTTGAGGGAGCGGAGATCGGCGGAGGACTCGCGGCCCTTCTCCAGGATGATGCGGAGGAAGGAGGGCGTGCCGGCGTAGCCGTGCGGCTTCAGATGCTCGATGGTGCGGAGCTGCAGCTCGGTCTGGCCGGTGCCACCCGGAACCACCGCGCAGCCCATCGCCTGGGCCGCCCCCTCCACCATCGAGCCCGCCGGCGTCAGGTGATAGGAGAAGCAGTTATGGATGATCTCGCCGCTCCGGAAGCCGGCGGCGAAGAGCGCGCGCCCCAGGCGCCAGTAGTCGCTGCGCCGCCCCTCGGGATCGAAGATCGGCCCCGGCGACATGAAGAGGCGGGCGAGGCCGCCCGCGGGCACCGCGGTCAGGCCGCCGAAGGGCGGCTCCGCGTGCTGACGCTCCGTGAGCTCGGATTTCCGCACCACCGGCAGCGCCGCGAGCGCCGCGCGCGTGGCGACCGCGCGGGGATCGACGTCCTTCAAGAGTGCCGAATAGGCTGGCGCCTTGGATTTCGCGTGCGCCACCTGCTGCGCGAGCGCCGCCAGTTGATGCCGCTCGCGCAGCTCGGGCTCGCGGATCTCGAGCTCGTCGTAGAAGGCGGTGGTTGTCATGACCTATCCCGCTCGCTGCAGAGCCATCCTGCGTCCTTCGACGCGCTTCGCTTGCTCAGGATGAGGATCATCGGTGAGGGAGCAAACAAAAACGCCTCATCCTGAGCAAGCGAGCGGAGCGAGCGCGTCGAAGGACGCACGATATTCGGCCGGGCCGATCCGAGCGCCGCTACGTGAGCCAGCGCTTGCGGCGCCGATAGTGCTTCACGTCGCGGTAGCTCTTGCGGCCGCCGGCGGAGAGGCCGAGGTAGAATTCCTTGACGTCGTCGTTGGCGCTGAGCCGCGCCGCGTCGCCGTCCATCACCACGCGGCCGTTCTCCAGGATGTAGCCGTAATCGGCGTAGCGCAGCGCGATGTTGGTGTTCTGCTCCGCCAGCAGGAAACTCACCTTGGTCTCGCGGTTGAGGCGGCGGACGATCTCGTAGATCTCCTCCACGATCTGCGGCGCCAGGCCCATGGAGGGCTCGTCCAGCAGGATCATGTTCGGCTGCGCCATCAGCGCGCGGCCGATCGCGGTCATCTGCTGCTCGCCGCCGGAGATGTAGCCGGCGAGACTCTGCCGGCGCTGCCGCAGGCGCGGGAAGAAATCGTAGACCCGGTCCAGATGCTCGCGCACCGCGGCGCGGCCGTCCTTGCGGGTGAAGGCGCCGGTGAGGAGGTTCTCCTCCACGGTCAGATGGCCGAAACAGTGCCGGCCTTCCATCACCTGGATGACGCCGCGCTTCACCAGGTCGTTGGGGGTCAGGGTGTCGACGCGCTCACCGCGATAGGCGACGCTGCCCTTGGTCACCTCGCCGCGCTCGCCGCGCAGCAGGTTGGAGATCGCCTTCAAGGTCGTGGTCTTGCCGGCGCCGTTGGCCCCGAGGAGGGCGACGATGCCCCCCTCGGGAACTTCCAGCGAGACGCCCTTCAGCACGAGGATGACGTGATTGTAGATCACCTCGATATTGCTGACCGCCAGCAGGGCGCCGTTCTCGGTCATGACGAAGGTTCAGCCGCTGGCCTTCGGGCAGTCGCGGGGCTTGATGCCCTTTTCCTGCGCGTACTTGAGTGCGGACTCCTTGTACATCTCCCGGAGCACGTCGTTGTGCGGCTGGATCCAATCGGAGGCGAAGTTCCACTTCTTGCCGTCCCACTGGATCATGCGCACGTTGCCGTTGCCCTTGTGATCCTCGCAGGAGAGCTGCAGCGGCACCGCCAGCCCCTCGAAGCCCAGCGCCGAGAGCTTTGCCGGCGTCAGGTTCAGGTGCTCGAGGCCCCACTGCACTTCCTCGCCCTTGAGGGGCTTCTTGCCGAAATGCTCCTGGGCGGTGCGCATCGCCTCGGTGTCGTACATGGCGTTGATGACGCCGCGGTCATAGAGCACCTCGCCGACCTTGTCCTTGGGGGCGTGGCCCTTGCCGGCATCGGTGACGTATTTGAGGATGTCGCGGATCACTTTGTAGTCCCCGCCGACGCCGTGGAAGGTGGTGGCGAGATAGCCCTTGGCGGCATCGCCCGCCGGGATCACGTCGGGCTCGGCGCCGGAGTACCAGACGCCGATGAAGTGATCCATGGGATAGCCCACGGCGGCGGCTTCCTTGATCGCGGTCGAGTTCATCACGCCCCAGCCCCACATGAAGACCCAGTTCGGCCGCTGCTGGCGAATTTGAAGCCAGGTCGCCTTCTGGTCGATGCCGGGCGGCGACACCGCGAATTTCAGGAAGGTGAAGCCGTGCTTCGCGGCCAGCGTCTCCAGCGTGGTGATCGGCTCCTTGCCGTAGGCGCTGTCGTGATAGACGAGGGCGATCTTCTTGCCCTTGAGCTTGTCGAAGCCGCCTTCCTTGCCGGCGACGTAGGTCACCATCGCATCGGCGGAATCCCAGTATGTGGCGGGATAGGTGAAGGTGTAGGGGAAGACCGGCCCATAGCTCGCGTCGGCGCGGCCGTACCCCATGGTGATGAGCGGAATCTTATCGGCGGTGCTGCGCTCCAGGAGCGCGTAGGTGATGCCGGTGGAGAGCGGGTCGACATAGGCGGCGCCGGTCGGGCCCTTGTTCTTCAGGCGCTCGTAGCACTCGACGCCCTTGCTGTTGTCGTAGCCGTCCTCGCACTCCTCGTAGGCGATCTTGATGCCGTTGATGCCGTTGTCGCGGGCGTTCAACAGCTCGAGGTAGTCCGCGTAGCCGTCGGCGAAGGGAATGCCGTTCGGCGCATAAGGGCCGGTGCGGTAGACCAGGCGCGGAACGAACTGCTCGTTCTGCGCCTTGACCGGCGGCGCCCAGAGCCCGAGGGCCAGGCCCGCGGCGGTCGCCGCGATGATGCTTAACTTGCCAAGACGCATGAGATCCTCCCACCTGCTGTTCGATTTATGACCACGATTACCGCGGCAAACCGCGGTTTCGGGACTTTTGGAATTGGCTGCAACCGTAGCATCGCCTTTTCGTCGGGGCAAATCATCCTTCGGTGAAAGCTCAATGCGGGAAGGGCCACAGCCTGAGCTTCTCCTTGCCGATCTGCCAGAGCCGGGCGAGGCCGCGCGGCTCGACGATGAGGAAGAATATGATGAGGCCGCCGAAGATCATCTGCTGCAGGTTGGTGACGAGATTGACGGGGATGACGAGGCCCAGCTTCGGCGGCACGTTCTCCAGGAAGATCGGCAGCAGCACGATGAAGGCGGCGCCCAGGAAAGATCCGAGGATGCTGCCCAGGCCGCCGATGATGATCATGAAGAGGATGTTGAAGGAGGTGTCGATGTCGAAGGCGAGGGCCTCGACGCTCGACGTATAGATGAAGGCCCAGAGCGCGCCGGCGATCCCGCAATAGAAGGAGCTGACCGCGAAGGCCAGGAGCTTGGTCTGCAGCGGCGGAATGCCGATGATCTCCGCGGCGATGTCCATGTCGCGGATCGCCATCCAGGATCGCCCGACGCGGCCCCGCACCAGGTTCTTGGCGGCGAGCGCCAGCAGCACCACGATGCTGAGGACGAAATAATACTTCGCCAGCGGCCGCGCCTCGGATCCCGTGACGAAGAACCCCAGCACCGATCGCGGCGGCGCGCTGATCACGCCCGAGGCCGCGTAGTTGGTGAACCAGGGATTGCGGTTGAAGAGCCAGATCAAAAAGAACTGCGAGGCCAGCGTCGCGACCGAGAGGTAGAATCCCTTGATGCGCAGGCTCGGAAAGCCGAACAGCAGCCCGACGGCGGCGGCGATCACGCCCGCCAGCAGGAACACCACCACGATGTTGAGCCAGGGAAAGGCGGTGGCGAGCTTGTAGGCGGCGAAGGCGCCGACCGCCATGAATCCGCCGGTGCCGAGCGACACCTGGCCCGCGTAACCCGTCAGGATGTTGAGCCCGATGGCGGCCAGGGCATAGACCAGGAGCGGCACCAGGATCGTATTCAGCCAATAGTCGGCGCCGACCCAGCTCGCAAGCGCGGGCACCGCCACATAGGCCAGCACCATGACCAGCAGAATGAAGATCCGGTCCTGCAGGATCGGGAAGATCGCCTGATCGGCGGCGTAGCTGGTCTTGAACTGTCCGGCCTCGCGGTAAAGCATGGGCTCAGACCCGCTCGATGATGCGCTCGCCGAACAGGCCTTGCGGCCGGAACAGCAGGAAGGCGAGGGCGAGCATGTAGGCGAACCAGTCCTCGATGGCGCCGCCGAAGGCCGGGCCCCAGAACACCTCCGCCACCTTCTCGCCGGCGCCGATGATGAGGCCGCCGACGATGGCGCCGGGGATCGAGGTGAAGCCGCCGAGGATCAGCACCGGCAGCGCCTTCAGCGCCACCAGCTCGATCGAGAACTGCACGCCGAGGCTGGTGCCCCAGAGGATGCCGGCGACCAGCGCCACGATCCCGGCGGCGGTCCACACCACCACCCAGATGGTCTTCAAGGGGATGCCGACCGAGAGTGCCGCCTGGTGATCGTCGGCGACGGCGCGGAGCGCGCGCCCGACCGCGGTCTTCTGGAAGAAGATCGCCAGCGCCACCACCAGGGAGCCCGCCGCCAGCGCGCTCACGAGATCGAACTGGTTGATCAGCACGCCGCCGATGATGATGGGATCCTTGGGCAGGCCGATGTCGAGGGTGCGGACGTCGCCGCCCCAGATGATCTGGCCGAATCCGCGCAGGAAATAGGTGATGCCGATGGTCGCCATGAACAGGATGATCTGCTCCTGGTTGACCAGCGGCCGCAGCACCAGCCGCTCGATCGCGAAAGCCAGCACCACCATGACGGCGATGGTGATGAGGAAGGCGAGCGCGATCGGCACGCCGAGATCGATGAGGCCGGCGAAGTTCAAGGCCGCGAACAGCACCATCGTGCCTTGCGCGAAATTGAACACGCCGGAGGCCTTGTAGATCAGCACGAAGCCCAGCGCCACCAGCGAGTAGAGCACGCCGCTCAACAGCCCGCCGATCACCACCTCCAGCAGGAACTCGGGATTGTCCCACATCTGTGCGAAGGGATCGACGAAGACGGCGTAGAGCGCATCCATGGGTCAGCGCGCCCGCTTCGATGCTGGAGGAGCAGGGTGCGTCCTTCGACGCGCTCCCTCCGGTCGCTTGCTCAGGATGAGGAGATTTTCTTCATGCCACCCGCCAATCCTCCTCATCCTGAGCAAGCGCAGCGCGTCGAAGGACGCGTGATCGTGGTGCAGCCCGTGCTCACTCCCCATGCGCCACCCCCAGATAGGCGTCGATCACGTCCTGGCTGGCGCGCACGGTGTCCGGCGGGCCGTCGGCGATCTTGCGGCCGTAGTCCAGCACCACGACGCGGTCGGAGATGTCCATCACCACGCCCATGTCGTGCTCGATGAGGGCGATGGTGGTGCCGAACTCGTCGTTGACGTCGAGGATGAAGCGGCACATGTCCTCCTTCTCCTCGACGTTCATGCCCGCCATCGGCTCGTCCAGCAGCAGGAGGTCCGGCTCCATGGCGAGCGCGCGGCCGAGCTCGACGCGCTTCTGCAGCCCATAGGGCAGCTGCCCCACCGGCGTCTTGCGGATCGCCTGGATCTCCAGGAAGTCGATGATGCGCTCGGCATGGTCGCGGTGCTCCAGCTCCTCCCTGAGAGCCGGCCCCCAATGGATCGCCTGCCAGAGGAAGTTGCGCTTCATGCGCAGGAGCCGCCCGGTCATGATGTTGTCGAGGGTGGTCATGCCGCGGAACAGCGCCACGTTCTGGAAGGTGCGGGCGATGCCCTGGGCCGCCGCCCGATGTGGCCGCATGCGCCGGCGCGTTGCGCCCTTGAAGGTGATGGTGCCGACCTGCGGGTGATAGAAGCCGTTAATGACGTTCAGCATCGACGTCTTGCCGGCGCCGTTCGGGCCGATGATCGCCAGGATCTCCTGGGCGCGGATCTCCAGGCTGATGTCGGTGAGGGCGCGCACGCCGCCGAAGGACAGGCTGATGTTGTCGGCTTTCAATACCGGCTCGCCGATCCGCTTCGGAGATTGCATCGTGGGATTGCCTAGCTCGCGCGGCGGAGCGGCTCGACGGCGGCGGCAAGCGGCACCGTCTTGGCGTCGCGAATCCTGAGCTCCGCCTTCAGCAGGCCTTTGCGGCCGTCCTCGAAGGTGACCTCGGTCTCGATCTCCGCGCTCTCGCGGCTGGAGTAGAGCGCGTCGATCAGCGGCTTGAAGCGCTCGCCGACGAAGCGGCGCCGCACCTTGCGGGTGCGGGTGAGCTCGCCGTCGTCGGCGTCGAGCTCCTTGTGCAGGATCAGGAAGCGCCGGATCTGCGAGCCCGCCAGATGCGGCTCCGCCGCCAGATCGCGGTTCACCTCCTCGATGCAGCCTTGCACCAGCGCGTAGACCCGGTCGAGGGCGGAGAGCTCGCGGTAGCCGCCGTAGGTGATGCCGTTCCGCTCCGCCCAGTTGCCGACCGCCTCGGCGTCGATGTTGATGAAGGCGGTGACATAGGGGCGGCCGGGCGCGAAGGCCACGGCCTCCTTGATGTAGGGGAAGAACTTGAGCTTGTTCTCCAGGAATTTCGGCGCGAAGAGCGTGCCGTCCTCGAGCTTCCCCACGTCCTTGGCGCGGTCGATGATGTGGAGATGCTGCATCTCGTCGAAGAAGCCGGCGTCGCCGGAATGCACCCAGCCGTCCGGGCGCTTGGTCTCCGTCGTCGCCTGGGGGTTCTTGAAATAGCCCGCGAAGACGCCGGGGCTCCTGTAGAGCACCTCGCCATCGTCGGCGAGCTTGAGCTCGACGCCGCCGATCGGCGTTCCCACCGTGTCGGCCCGCACCTGGCCGTTCGGCTGGATGCACAGGAACACCGAGCATTCCGTCATGCCGTAGAGCTGTTTGATGTTGATGCCGAGGGAGCGGTAGAAATTGAAGATGTCCGGTCCGATCGCCTCGCCGGCGGTATAGGCGACGCGGATGCGGCTGAAGCCCAGCGTGTTCTTCAGCGGGCCGAAAATCAGGATCTGGCCGAGGCCATAGAGCAGGCGGTCGGCGAGGGAGACCGGCGCGCCATCCAGAATCCGGCCGCCGACCCGGCGCGCGAGGCCCATGAATTTTGCGAACAGCCAGCGCTTCGGCGCGCTCGCGTCCTCCATGCGGATCATCACCTGAGTGAGGATATTCTCGTAGATCCGCGGCGGCGCGAAGAAGTAGGTCGGGCCCAGCTCGCGCAGGTCGGTCATCACGGTGGCGCCGGATTCCGGGCAGCTCACGCAGAATCCCGCGCAGTAGGACTGGCCGAAGGAGAAGACGTGATCGCCGACCCAGGCCATCGGCAGATAGGCCAGCACTTCCTCGTCCTCGTGCAGCCCCTCGAAGGCGATGCCGCTCCGGGCGGTCAGGATCACGTTGTCGTAGGTGAGCATCACCCCCTTGGCCTGGCCGGTGGTGCCGGAGGTGTAGAGGATGATGGCGAGATCGCCGCCGGTGCCGCGGGCGATCTCAGCCTCGAGGAAACCGGGATGCTCGGCGCCGAAGGCGCGGCCCTTCTCCTGCACCTCGGTGAAGGGATGCAGGATGTCGCGGTCGTAGTGCCGGAGGCCGCGGGGATCGGTGTAGACGATCGCCGCCAGGCGCGGCACCCGCTCGCGCACGGCAAGGAGCTTGTCCACCTGCTCCTGATCCTCGGCGACGGCGAAGCGCACCTCGGCGTGATCGAGGACGTATTCCATCTCGCTGGCGACCGCGTCCTGGTAGACCGGCACCGGCACGCCGCCGAGACATTGCGCGGCGGTTATCGCCCAGTAGAGGCGCGGCCGGTTGTCGCCGATGACCGCCAGCTTGTCGCCGCGCTTGAAGCCCAGCGCCGCAAGGCCGAGGGCGAATTCCCGCACCTCGCGCTCGACGTCGCTCCAGCTCCAGCTCTGCCAGATGCCCAGATCCTTCTCGCGGATCGCCGGCCTGGCGCCACGGCGCCGGGCGTTCTCGAGGAGCAACTTGGGAAAGGTGTCGAGGCTAGCCTCGCCGGCAACCCGCGGCCGCGGCTCGTCGCGTATCTCGTTCTCCGCCACCGCCATCCCGTCCTCGCCTCCCAGCAGCCGCCTCAGTTCCGCGCGCGACCCCGATGCGTTTTTTGCTTATCTGGCATGCATAAGGGCGAGGCCTAGGTAAAGGCAAAGGCGCAGGCCGGTCAAGCGGGCCCGTGCCTGCCCGCGTAGTCGTGATGGCGCACCGAGACCTGCAAGACCGGCGGTGCGTCCTTCGACGCGCTCGCTCCGCTTGCTTGCTCAGGATGAGGCAAATGGGTGACGGCGCAAAGAAAAGCGCCTCACCCTGAGCAAGCGAAGCGCGTCGAAGGACGCAGGACGCCCTTCCCGAAAACCGCCCGTCGTCCTTGCCGCCTACAGGAACCTCGTCGGCCGGTTCAGCGTCCGCCACATATGGGCGACCGGGCTGTTGTCGAAGCCCAGGCCTTCCTCGGGCTGGCGGAAGTGGCGGCCGATGAGATCGGTGAAATCGTCCAGCGTCACCACCACGTTGGGATCGAAGGCGTAGATGTCGCTGACGCAGATGAGGCGCGCGGTCATGTACCATTTGTGCGCGCGCGCGCGCTGATACTCCGCCTCGATATAGGGCTCGGGCTTGTAGTCGGCGCCGAAGAAGCGGACGTAGAGTTCCGGATACTCGTAGCCGACCGACGGATCCGGGAAGAAGCGCAGCGCCTGATGCGTGCGGATCGCCCAGCTCACCTCTTCGTCCACATAGGGCTCGACGAGCTGTGCGCCCCAATAGCCGTGGTCGCTGCGGATGAATCCGATGACGCCGATATCGTGCAGCAGGCAGGCCAGCACCACCTTCTCGTCATAGCCGGCGTTGCGGGCGTGCCGCGCGCTCTGCAGCAGATGCTGGGCCGGACCGAAGCGGTGCTTGAAGAAGTCGATCAGCGTCGGCTTCTCCGGCATCTTCGGGAGCCGGGGATCGTCGCCCATGAGGAGATGCTTGCCGGGATTCTGCGCCAGGAGCTGGAGGCCGGCCGTCGATGGCGGATTGCTGTCGCCGAGGGTGAAGAGACGCGACTTCGTGGCGATGCCGTCGAGCTCCCGCATCTTCTGATGCTCCAGGGCGTCCGCGCGTTCCGAGATCGATAGGGCCGTCATCCGGCACTCCCTTCATTGTTCGGCGGTTGCCGCGATTGTAGGCGGAGCCTCAATTCTGGGCAATGCAGCCGGCTCAATCCGCCATATCGAAGAGCCGGCACCACCCGTTGGGGCTGACGGTGCCTTCCACGACCTTGCAGCCGCTGGGCGGCAGGAACAGCGTGCACATGGCGCAGTTCTGCATGTCCTTGGGATCGTCCTGGTAGAGGGCGTCCTGCCGGGAGAGCTTCGCTTTTGGTTCGGCCGGGGCGGCGGCGAAGGCTCGGGGCGCCAGTCCGGCCGCGGCGCCCAGCAGCACCGAGCGCAGAAGCCGCCGCCGTGATCGATCCCAACCCGTCATTAACCCCTCGCCGGCATATATCCATTATATCGGCTCGTGCTCGCGGGCCGCGCCTTTCGTCTTCCAGGGATCAACCACTCTTGATCTCGGCGCACAGAAGGGGTAGCAGCGGGACGTTTCCGTCCGACATCCACGAGTCGGGCCCGCCGTCGCCCGCGTCTCCGCGCCTCCCGCCCGTTTCAGCAAGGAGTCCTCACCGATGTCCGTCACCGGCCATGACACGCTCAAGGCCCGCCGCACCCTCAAGGTGAACGGCAAGGAATACGATTATTTCAGTCTCGAGGCGGCGGCCCAGGCGGCCGGTCTCGGCGACATCGGCCGGCTGCCGTTCTCGCTCAAGGTGCTGCTGGAGAACCTGGTGCGGCTGGAGAACGGCCGCACGGTGAAGGTCGACGACATCAAGGCGGTGGCGGAGTGGCTGAAGACCCGCACCTCCGAGCGCGAGATCGCGTTCCGCCCGGCCCGCGTGCTGATGCAGGACTTCACCGGCGTGCCGGCGGTGGTGGATCTCGCCGCCATGCGCGAGGCGATGGTGAAGCTCGGCGGCGATCCCCACAAGATCAACCCGCTCTCGCCGGTGGATCTCGTCATCGACCATTCCGTGATGGTGGACAGCTCCGGCGGCCCGAACGCCTTCCGCGACAACGTGAAGCATGAATTCGAGCGCAACGGCGAGCGCTACGCCTTCCTGCGCTGGGGCCAGACCGCCTTCGACAATTTCCGCGTGGTGCCGCCGGGCACCGGCATCTGCCATCAGGTCAATCTGGAATACCTGGCGCAGGTCGTCTGGACCACCGAGGAGGACGGCAAGGTCATCGCATATCCCGACACCCTCGTCGGCACCGACAGCCACACCACCATGGTGAACGGCCTCTCCGTGCTGGGCTGGGGCGTCGGCGGCATCGAGGCGGAAGCGGCGATGCTGGGGCAGGCGATCTCCATGGTGCTGCCGGAAGTCGTGGGCTTCAAGCTCACGGGCACGCCGCGGGAAGGCACCACCGCCACCGATCTCGTCCTCACGGTGACGCAGATGCTGCGCAAGAAGGGCGTGGTCGGCCGGTTCGTCGAGTTCTACGGCAGCGGCCTCGGCGCCCTCGCGCTCGCCGATCGCGCGACGCTCGGCAACATGGCGCCGGAATACGGCGCCACCTGCGGCTTCTTCCCGGTCGATGCCGAGACGCTGCGCTACCTCGCCTTCAGCGGCCGCGACGCCCAGCAGGTGAAGCTGGTCGAGGCCTATGCCAAGGCGCAGGGCCTCTGGCGCGACGACACCACGCCGGACCCGGTCTTCACCGACAGCCTGGAGCTCGATCTCGGCACGGTCGAGCCCTCGATCGCCGGGCCGCGCCGCCCGCAGGACCGCGTGGCGCTCTCAGGCGCCGCCAAGGCCTTCGCCACCGAGCTGCCGAAGCTCGCCGGCAAGCGCGACGGCGCCGAGCGCGCCGTGGCGGTCGCCGGCAGCAACTACGAGCTCAAGGACGGTCACGTCGTGATCGCCGCCATCACCAGCTGCACCAACACCTCGAACCCCAGCGTCATGCTGGCGGCGGGGCTGGTGGCGCGGAACGCGGTGAAGCGCGGCCTCAAGGTGAAGCCCTGGGTCAAGACGTCGCCTGGCGCCCGGCAGCCAGGTGGTCACCGACTATTACGCCGCGGCCGGCCTGCAGAAGGATCTCGACGCGCTCGGCTTCAACCTCGTGGGCTACGGCTGCACCACCTGCATCGGCAATTCCGGGCCGCTGTCGGAGCCGGTCACGGAAGCGATCGAGAAGGGCGATCTCGTGGTCTCGGCGGTGCTCTCGGGCAACCGCAACTTCGAGGGCCGCATCCATCCCTATGTGCGCGCCAACTACCTGGCCTCGCCGCCGCTCGTCGTCGCCTATGCGATCGCGGGCTCGATGAAGGTCGATCTCCGTACCGATCCGCTCGGCGAGGGCAGCGATGGCAAGCCGGTCTTCCTCAAGGACATCTGGCCCTCCAACCAGGAGATCCAGGACACCCTCAAGAAGTCGCTCACGCCGGAGATGTTCCGCAAGCGCTACTCCAACGTCTTCGAGGGACCGGAGGAGTGGCGCAAGGTCAAGGTGAAGGAAGGCCAGACCTTCGAGTGGGCAAGCTCCTCGACCTACATCGCTCATCCGCCCTATTTCGAGGGCATGACCAAGACGCCGAAGCCGCTCGCCGATATCAGCCTGGCGCGGCCCCTGGCGCTCCTCGGCGACAGCATCACCACCGATCACATCTCTCCCGCCGGCTCGATCAAGAAGGAGAGCCCCGGCGGCGAATACCTCATGAGCTACCAGGTGCGGCCGGCGGACTTCAATTCCTACGGAGCGCGCCGCGGCCATCACGAGGTGATGATGCGCGGCACCTTCGCCAACATCCGGATCAAGAACGAGATGGTGCCGGGCGTCGAAGGCGGCATGACCAAGCACCTGCCCGACGGCAAGGTGATGCCGATCTATACGCCGCCATGGAGTACCAGAAGGAGCACGTGCCGCTGGTGATCATCGGCGGCAAGGAATACGGCACCGGCTCGTCCCGCGATTGGGCGGCGAAGGGCACGCTGCTCCTGGGCGTGAAGGCGGTCATCGTCGAGAGCTTCGAGCGCATCCATCGCTCGAACCTCGTCGGCATGGGCGTGCTGCCGCTGCAGTTCAAGGACGGCGCCACGCGGCAGAGTCTCAAGCTCGACGGCACCGAGCGCTACGACATCCTCGGCGTGGCGCAAGGCCTCAAGGCGCGCAGCGATCTCGTCTGCCGCATCCATCGCGCCGATGGCAAGGTCGACGAGATCAAGCTGCTCTGCCGCATCGATACCGAGGACGAGCTGGAGTATTACCGCCACGGTGGCATTCTCCAGTACGTGCTGCGGCACATGATGAAGGCGGCGTGAATTTTCGGGGAGTGGGCCGCGGCGGGCCGAGGGACCGTGGGCGTCTCCTACAGGAATGTGGTGAGACGCTACGATCCCGATGCAAGCCGTGCGCTCAGTCGCCCGGGAGTGCGCTGGCATTCCACAGTTACTACCCGCGCGGGCGGGTAGAATCGCACGGGGCATCACCCGCTTGTGAAACAACCTGATTGGCATTGCACGACGATGCGCGTCATCATGCCGGCCAAGATGATGCGAAGACTTCTCCTTACAACCTTGGCGGCAGCGGCACTGATGCTCATCGGTGTCGGCGTCGTGCGCGCCCAGGACAAGCCGCCTGTCGTGGTGGAGCTCTTCACGTCCCAGGGCTGCTCCTCCTGCCCGCCCGCCGACAATTTTCTCGGCGATCTCTCCAAGCGGTCCGATGTGCTGGCGCTCAGCTTTCACGTCGACTACTGGGACTACATCGGCTGGAAGGATCCCTATGCCTTCCATCTCGCCACCGAGCGCCAGCGCGCCTATTCCCACAATTTCAGCCTGTCCTACATCTACACGCCGCAGATGGTGGTGAACGGGGTCCTGCAGGGCGTGGGCTCCGACCGCTTCGACATCGACGCGCTGATCACCAAGGCGTCGGCGCGCCCGGTGGCGCGGCCGAGCTTCACGCTGGAGCGCCTGCGCGACGGCGGCATCGTCGTCCATGTCGGTGCCGGCGATGCCAAGAAGCCGGCGACGGTGTGGCTCGCCTGCTTCGACCGCCAGCAGACCACGAAGGTGCTGCGCGGCGAGAACGGCGGCACCACCCTCACCAACTATCACGTGGTGCGGGATTTCGAGTCCCTCGGCCTCTGGAAAGGGTCGGCCGTCGATCTGCCGGTCCCGCCGGCGGAGGTGGCGGATTTTGAGAACGAGCCGAACCGCGGCATGGCGGTGCTGCTCCAGGTGGACGGCAGCGGCCAGATCCTGGCCGCCCAGACGCTGGCCGACCGCCGCTAAGCTTTCGTTAAGCCTGACCGACTGAAATGCTGCCGCGCCTCCGGGCGGGTGCTCCTTGCGCGCACCTTCGGATCGGGCGCGGAGAGCCAAGCGATGGCAGTACGCGAGACGGCGCCGGGCGAGGCGCCCTGGACGCCGGTTCCGCTGCGGTCAGGGCTTGCGGCGGCGCTTGCCGGACCGCTCGGCGTCGCCGGCGTGGTCTACGCGCTGCTGCTGATCGCCGGCGCCAAGCTCCTCAACGATCCCGATACCTACTGGCACATCGCCGCCGGGCGATGGATCTGGGCTGCCCGTGCGGTGCCGTCCGTGGATCCCTTCTCCCAAAGCCTGGCCGGGGCGCCCTGGCATGCCCATGAGTGGCTCGCCGAGCTGATCCTGGCGGGCGCCTATGGCGCCGCCGGATGGGCGGGGGTGGTGGCGATTGCCGCCGCCGCGATCGCCGCCAGTCTTGGCCTGCTGATGCGGGCGCTGCAGCGCCACCTCGCGCCGACCGCGGCACTGGCCGCTGTCGCGCTCACCTTCTACCTGGCGGCGGCGCATCTGACGGCGCGGCCCCATGCCCTGGCGCTGCCGCTGCTGGTGGCCTGGAGCGCCGGCCTTCTCCACGCCCGCGCGGAAAATCGCGCGCCGCCGCTCTGGCTGCTGCCGCTGATGTCGCTCTGGGCCAATCTGCACGGCGGCTTCGTGACAGGGCTGGCGCTCGCCGGGTTCTTCGCCGTGGAGGCCGTGCTGAGCGCCGCCGATGCGCCGGCGCGGCGCGCGGCGCTCCGCGGCTGGGGCCGCTTTCTCATCGGCGCGGCCCTCGCCTCGCTGCTGACGCCCTGGGGCGTCCAGGGCTGGCTCTTTCCGTTGCGGCTCATGAGCCTGGGCTTCTCCCTGGGCTTCGTCAGCGAGTGGCACGCGCCCGATTTCACCACGCTGCAGCCGCTGGATCTGTGGCTGCTGGCGGTGCTCGCCGTCACCTGGGGCCTGGGCGTGCGCGTGCCCTGGCCGAGGCTGCTGCTGCTGCTGGGCCTCGTGCACCTGGCGCTGAGCCACTCCCGGGATGCGGAGCTGCTGGCACTGCTGACGCCGCTGCTGCTGGCGGCGCCGGTGGGCGAGGCGCTGGTCAGCGTCCCGCCACCGCGGGAGAACACACCACGTGGACAGGCGCTTGCGCTCGGTCTTCTGATGCTGCTGATGACGGCGGCGGCTGTCGTCGTGGGCTACCGGCACGAGGATCCCCGCATCGCCCCCGCGTCGGCGCTCGCCGCCGCGGAGCGCGCCGGTCTCAGCGGCCCGGTGCTCAACGACTACGATTTCGGGGGATATCTCATCTTCCAGGGCCGCCGGCCTTTCGTGGACGGCCGCGTCGATCTCTACGGCGACGATTTCATGCGCGCCTACGCCGCGGCGCTCGACGCCAAGGGCGACGCGCTGCCGCGTCTTCTCGACCGTTACAACATCACCTGGACCCTGCTGCAGCCGGCGACGCGCGCGTCATCCGTCCTCGATCGCCTGCCGGGCTGGGAGCGCGTCTACGCCGATGACAGTGCGGTCATCCACCGTCGGCGTTAAGCCGCCGGCGCCAGCCCCTTCTCCAGCAGCGCCGAGAGCCGCCGGGCGAAGGCCGCGGGATCCGGCAGGGTCTCGCCCTCGAGAATGCGTGCCTGATCCAGCAGCACCCAGGCGACATCGGCGATCATGTCCGAGGCGCGCTCCTGGCCGATCTGGGCCGAGAGCCGGCCGATCAGGGGATGGCGCGGATTGATTTCCAGGATGCGCTTCGAGACCTGCTCCAGGCGGTTGTGCAGGCGGAGCATGCGCTCCAGGTGGATGTCCAGGTCGCCCTCGTCCGCCACCAGGCAGACCGCGCTGTCGGTGAGGCGCTCGGAAAGGCGCACGTCCTTGACGGTGTCGCCGAGCGCCAGCTTGAACATCGCCACCAGGCTCGTGGTGTTGGCGTCGGGCGGCGGTGGCGGCTCCTTCGTCTCCGCGTCCTCGCCCTTGATCTTGGCGAGATCGGCACCGCCGCGGGTCGCCGACTTGAAGGGATGGTCCTTGTATTTGCCGATCGCTGGCGTCCAGAACTCGTCGACGGGATCGGTGAGGAACAGCACCTCCACGCCCTTGGCGCGAAAGCCCTCGATCTGCGGGCTCTTGCGCAGGAGGTCGAGGTTGTCGCCGGCGATGGTGTAGATCGCCTCCTGGCCCGGCTTCATGCGGGCCGCATACTCCTCGAGGCTGACGAGGCCGTCGCCCGCCGTGGAGCGGAAGCGCGCCAGGGGCAGCAGGCTCTCGCGCTCGCTGGCCTCCTCGTAGAGCCCCTCCTTGAGGACGGCGCCGAAATTCTCCCAGAACGTGACGTACTCCTCCGGCGCGTCCTTCGCCTTCTTCTGCAGCTCGGTCAGGATGCGCTTCACGATCTGGCCGCGGATGCGCGCCACCACGGCATTGGACTGCAGCAGCTCGCGGCTCACATTGAGGGGCAGGTCCTCGGAATCGACGATGCCGCGCACGAAGCGCAGCCAGGACGGCAGCAGCTCCTGGCAGTCGTCGGTGATGAAGACCCGGCGCACGTAGAGCTTCAGGCGGTGCTTGCGCAGGGGATCGAAGAGGTCGAAGGGCTTCATCGTCGGCACGAAGAGCAGCGCCGTGTACTCGATCTTGCCTTCCGCGCGCCAATGCAGCGTCAGCGCCGGCTCGTCGCCGGCGTGGCCGACGTGGTGATAGAACTCGCGGTACTGCTCGGCGGTGATTTCGGATTTGGGCCGCATCCACAGCGCGGAGGCGGCGTTGAGGGTCTCCTCCTTGTCACCCTCCACCAGCACGATCGGCAGCGCGATGTGGTCGGAGTAGGTCTTGACGATCTGCCGGATCCGCATCGGCTCCAGGTATTCGCCGGCGTCCTCCCGCAGATGCAGGACGATGGTGGTGCCGCGGCTTGGCCGCTCGCCGGGCTCGACGGTGAATTCGCCCTTGCCGTCGGAGACCCAGCGCCAGGCCGTGTCGGTGCCCGCCTTGCGCGAGACCACCGCCACCTCGTCCGCCGCCATGAAGGCGGAATAGAATCCCACGCCGAACTGGCCGATCAGGGTGCGGTCCTTGCGCTCGTCGCCGGAGAGCTGGCTCAGGAACTGGCCGGTGCCGGAGCGCGCGATGGTGCCGAGATTGTCGATCAGCTCCGCCTCGTCCATGCCGATGCCATTGTCGGCGACGGTGAGGGTGCGCGCCTTGGCGTCGGGGGTGAGGGTCACGCGGTAGCTGGTGTCCTCGCCGGCAAGCGTGGGGTCCGTGAGGGCCGCATAGCGCAGCCGGTCGCAGGCGTCCGACGCGTTCGAGATCAGCTCGCGAAGGAAGATCTCCTTCTGGCTGTAAAGCGAGTGCGCGACGATGTCGAGCAGGCGGCTGACCTCCGCCTGGAAGCTTCGTTTCTCCGCAGCCATGTCGTCTCCCTACTGTCCCCGGATCCTTGACCGGGACGAGATATGAGCAAGACGGTCGCAAGGTGCAAGGCGCCGCGGCGGTCTTTGTCTCAGGAGATGCCGGGTCGGGCGCGGCGGCTCAGTAGCAGCCGTTCGCCCGGTCCGCCGCCTGGCCGATCGCCCCGCCGATGACGGCCCCGGCGAGGAGGCCGAAGACGGTGGCGCCGGCGTTGTCGTGCTCGCGGCTGATCTGGGAGGCGATAATGCCGCCGACGCCGGCGCCGACCAGGGCGCCCGCCACCATGTTCCCGCTGTCGCAGCTCGCCACCGGCGGGCGCCGATAGGCCGGCGGCGGTGTATAGGGGTAGGCGGGAGCGGGGTAATAGCCGGGCGGCCGCGGTGGCGGATAGACCGCCAGGGGTGGATGCGGGTGCTGCCAGCCCCAGGCCGGCGCCCGGTAGGCGTCCGTGGCGCCGTCGTTGGCGGCGGCGGGCTGGGCCATGCCGGTCAGTCCCAGCAGCAGCGCCAGGGCGGCGCCGGCAAGGGCAAGGCCCCGGCAAGGCTCGGTCTTCCGGTCAGGCAGCTGGGCGACGCGCACGGGCGGTCCTCCATTCCAGGTGCCCTGAAAACGCGGGCTCCCCCGGTGGTATTCCCCGCCGGCGCGGCCCCTCAGTGCTGCGGCATCAGCAGCCCGCAATCCGGCGGCAGGCTGTCGTCGAACTTCAGCTCGTTGGCGTGGTTCATCACCTTCTGCAGAAAGGACTTCTTGTCCGGACAGAGGCTGAGCGCGTTGACGTGGGTCTTCACGGGGTCGCCTTCGGCGTCGGAGATGGCGCGCTGGTAGACGGTGCGGAACGCCGCCTTCCGGCTCTCCGGGTTGGGGCAGACCTCGATCCGCTGGGCCATGTCCTGGCGGGCGACGGCACCGATCAGGGGCATGCCGCAGGCATCGAAGGAATAGGTCAGCATCACCCCCTCGTAGAGGGCCTCAACCTCCGCCCGGGTCGGGATCTCGTCCTCGCCCCTGGCCGGGGCCGGCTTGCCGGAGGCCGCGGGGGCGTCACGGCGACCTGCGGCGGTGGCGGCGGTCTGGAGCGCGGGCACCGACGAGGGCGACGGCGTGGGCGCAGCGGCGACGCTCTGGAGCGGGGTCATGACCGGGGCCGGCGGCGGCGGCTCCGGCGGCGCCACCCCGGCCGGGGTGGGCGTCTTGTCGCCGGGAATCGGCGTCAATGCCGTGGAGGCCACCGGCGGCTGCCGGACGGGCGGCCGCAGGGCCGGATTGATGCTGTAGGTGTTGCTGGTAGGCGGCGGCGCCGGCGGCTGGCGCTGGAGCGGCGGCGGCCCGTCGTTGCAGGCCGCGAGCAGCAGGGGCGCCAGGATCAAAACAGCAACGTGCGATATCCGCATGTACGACACCCTCATGAGGGGGTAGAGACGAGTGCGGCGATAATAGCGAGCGCCACGCGAATTTCGCAGCCTTTCCGGTGTGGCTGCGACCGATCCCGGGCGGCCGCATCGGGCACCTTGCCTTTCCGGCCCGCAGCCCTGATTCTACAGGTATGGGCCCGCTGAGTTCCGCGCCGCGCCTCGTAGCCGTTCTCGGGCCGACCAACACCGGCAAGACCCATTACGCCATCGAGCGCATGCTGGGGCATCAGACCGGCATGATCGGCTTCCCGCTGCGCCTGCTGGCGCGGGAGAACTACGACCGGGTGGTGAAGGCCAAGGGTCAGCGGGCGGTCGCGCTGATCACCGGGGAAGAGAAGATCCTCCCGCCCAATCCCAGGTATTTCGTCTGCACCGTCGAGTCGATGCCGCTCGACCGTCCCGTGGACTTCCTCGCCGTCGACGAGATCCAGCTCTGCGCCGATCCCGAGCGCGGCCATGTCTTCACCCAGCGCCTGCTGGAGGCGCGGGGCCTGCACGAGACGCTGATGCTGGGCTCCGACACCATCAAGCCGCTGCTGCGCCGCCTGGTGCCCGACGCCGAGGTGATGGGACGGCCGCGCTTCTCGATCCTGCGCTACACCGGCGCCAAGAAGGTGACGCGCCTGCCGCCGCGCAGCGCCGTGGTGGCCTTCGCCATCGCCGACGTCTTCGCGCTGGCGGAGCTGATCCGGCGCCAGCGCGGCGGCGCCGCCGTCGTCATGGGGGCCTTGAGTCCGCGGGCGCGCAACGCCCAGGTCGAGCTCTTCCAGTCCGGCGAGGTGGACTATCTCGTGGCGACCGATGCCATCGGCATGGGCCTCAACATGGACCTCGACCACGTCGCCTTCGCCAAGCGGGTCAAGTTCGACGGCACCCAGCCGCGCCGCCTCACCGCGCCGGAGATCGCCCAGATCGCCGGCCGCGCCGGCCGCCACATGAGCGACGGCACCTTCGGCACCACCGCCGACGAGGCCGAGATCGACCCTGAATTGGTGGAGGCGGTGGAGAACCACCGCTTCGATCCCCTGACGCAGCTCTACTGGCGCAACCCGCGCCTGGATTTCCACGGCATCGACCGCCTCCTCAGGAGCCTGGAGGAGCGGCCGCGGCGGCAGGGCCTGGTGCCGGCGCGGGAGGCGGACGATCACCGCGCGCTCCGGGCGCTGGGGCGCATGCCCGAGATCGCGGCGAGCGCGGTCCATCCCGGCGCCGTGCGGCTTCTCTGGGAGGTCTGCCAGATCCCGGATTTCCGCAAGGTCATGAGCGATGCTCATGCGCGGCTCCTGGCGCAGATCTATCGCCATCTCACCGCGCCCACCGGACGCCTGCCGACGGATTGGGTGGCGGGCCAGGTGGCGCGCCTCGACCGCACCGAGGGCGACATCGACGCGCTGATGACCCGCATCGCCCATGTCCGCACCTGGACCTTCATCACCCATCGCGCCGACTGGCTCGCGGATGCCGCCCATTGGCAGGAGCGCGCCCGCGCCATCGAGGACCGGCTCTCCGACGCGCTGCACGACCGCATCACCCAGCGCTTCGTCGATCGGCGCGCGGCGTTCCTGGTGCGCCAGCTCGCGGGCACCCAGGATCTATTGGCCTCGGTCAGCCGCGGCGGCGAGGTGCAGGTCGAGGGCCACTACGTCGGCAAGCTCGACGGCTTCCGCTTCCGCGCCGACACCTCTGCCAGCGACGATGCGGCGCGCACGCTGCTCGCTGCCGCCAATCGCGTGCTCGGCGGCGAGATCGCCGAGCGCGCCCAGGCGCTGGCGGCGGCGCCCCACGACGAGTTCGAGCTGACGCGGGAAGGCCAGCTGCGCTGGCGCCACGGCACCGTCGCGCGCCTCACCGCCGGCGATCGCGTCCTGCAGCCGCGCATCGACGTGCTGCCGGCGGAATTCCTCGACGGCCAGTTGCGCGAGCAGGTGCGCCGACGCCTGGCGGAGTTCGTCCGCGAGGAGATCCGCCGCCGCGTGGCGCCGCTGATCCGGCTGCACGATGCGGAGCTCGCCGGCGCCGCCCGCGGCCTCGCCTTTCAGCTCATGGAGGCGCTCGGCGGCTTGCCGGCGGCCCAGGTGCGGGCCCAGGTGACGGCCCTCGACCAGCCCATGCGGCGGCGCCTGCGCGGCCTCGGCGTGCGCCTCGGCGCCGAGATGGTCTATGTGGCGCCGCTCCTCAATCCCCGCGCCGCCGATACCACCGGGCTCCTGTGGTCGGTCTTTCATGGCAGCGGCCTGCCGGCGCCCAGCTTGCGCGGCTCGGCGCTGCCCCGGGACCCGGCGATCTCCGATGGTCTCTACGCCGCGATGGGCTATCGCGTGGCGGGCGTCCGCGTGCTGCGCCTCGATCGCGTCGAGCGGCTCGCGGCGATGCTCCGCCGCCTGGCGCGGCAGGGTCCCTTCGCGGCGCTTCCCGAGCTGGTGCAGCTTGCCGGCTGCTCGATCGAGGAGCTGCCGGGGATGCTGTCGGCCCTGGGCTATCGCGCCGTGGTGGACGAGAGCGGTCTCACCTTCCGCGCCGAGCGCCGGCGCCCGCCGCGCCGCCGGCCACCGGCGCCGGTGCCAGTGGAAGGACCTTTCGCGAAGCTCGGCTCCCTGCGGCTGGCGCGCTGACGGCATGGCGGACGCGGGAAACTCGCAACGCCTCGACCGCTGGATCTGGTGCGCGCGCTTCGTGCGCAGCCGCTCGCTGGCGGCGAAGCTCTGCGCCGGCGGCATGGTGGATCTCGGCGGCGGCGCGGTGGCGAAGCCGCATCATGGCGTGCGGGTCGGCGATCGCGTCACCCTGCGGCTCGGCCGCTGGGAGCGCCGGGTCGAGGTGCTGGCGCTCGCCACGCGCCGCGGTCCCGCCCGCGAGGCGCGGCTCCTCTATGCCGAGATCCTGCCGCCCCGCGTACTCGTCGAGGCGGTGGAGCCCTGGACGTCTCTCTTCGAGGATGCGGATGAATTCGCCGACACGGACCCCCAGCCGTCGCGTTGACGGCATCCCGCCCCCATGCCACGGTCGGCCCCCGATGCGCGGATCGGATCAGCGAGAGCACTCATGAGGAATGTCGAGGCCAGCGACTTCGTGCTGGGGGTCGTCGGCGCCGGCGCCATGGGCTCCGGCATCGTGCAGGTCGCGCTCACCGGCGGCCTCTCGGTGATGCTGACGGACCTGCGGCCGGAGCAGCTCGAGAAGGCGAAGCAGGGCATCTTCCAGCGCCTGGACCGCCTGGCGGAGAAGGGCGAGCAGACGCCGGCCGCGGTCGCCGCGGCGAAGGCGCGGCTCGAGGTGGTGGGGAGCGTCGACAGGTTCTCCGCCTGCGACGCCGTCGTGGAAGCGATCATCGAGGATCTCGCCGCCAAGCGGCAGCTCTTCGCCAGCCTGGAGGCGGTGGTGGGCGACGAGACGATCCTCGCCTCCAACACCTCCTCGCTGCCGATCGCCGCCATCGCCAAGACCTGCCGCAACCGCCGCCGCATCGCCGGCATGCACTTCTTCAATCCCGTGCCGCTGATGCGCCTCGTGGAGATCATCCAGGCGGCGGAGACCGATGCCGCCGTGGTGGACGCGCTCACGCGCCTCGGCCGCCGGCTCGGCCGCACGCCGGTCACGGTGAAGGACGCGCCGGGCTTCCTGGTCAATCTCGGCGGCCGCGCCTTCACCTCGGAGGCGATGCACATTCTGCAGGAGGCCGTCGCGCGCCCCATCGACATCGACCGGGTGATGCGCGAGTGCTGCGGCTTCCGGATGGGACCGTTCGAGCTCATGGACCTGACCGGCATCGACGTGAACTTCCCGGTCATGCGCATCATCCACGAAGGCTATTTCTACGATCCGCGCCTGAAGTCGGTGCCGATCCACCAGAGCCTGTTCGAGGCCGGCCGCTTCGGGCGCAAGACGGGCGCCGGGTTCCATCGCTACGACGCGGGCGGCAAGATGATCGCCGAGGCGGAGCCGCCGCCGGTCGCCGCCGCGAAGCCGGCGCGCGTGGTGCTGCCGGAGGAAGCGGTGGGGCTGGTGGAGCTGGCGGTCGCCGCCGGCGTCGAGACGGTGGCGGCGGACGATGGCCACAGTCCGATCCTGGTGGCGCCCTGGGGCGAGGACTGCACCGGCGCCGCGGTGCGCCTCAAGATCGACGCCCGTCGCGCGGTGGCGATCGATCTCTCCCACGACACCTCGAAGCGCATCACCATGATGATGGCGCCGGGGGGCGATGCCGCGATCGGCGATCAGGTGGCGGCGCTCCTCGCCGCCGCGGGCCGCGCGGTGACGCGGATCAAGGACAGTCCCGGCTTCATCGCCCAGCGCATCACCGCCATGGTCGCCAATCTCGGCTGCGAGATGGCGCAGATGGATCTGGCGAGCCCCAAGGACATCGACATCGCGATGCAGCTCGGGCTCAACTATCCCCAGGGACCCCTCGCGCTCGCTGACAAGATCGGCACCGCGCGGACCCACGAGATTCTACTGCGGCTCCAAGAGGCCACCGGCTCGGACCGCTACCGGCCGAGCCTGTGGCTCCGGCGGCGCGCGCTGCTCGGCGTCTCCGCCGCGACGCCGGCGTGAGCGGCGCCCGATGACCGCGTCCTCCGCGAGCGAGCTCGACGCCCAGTTTAGGGGCGCCAAGGTTCTCATCACCGGCGGCTTCGGCCTCATCGGCTCGACGCTCGCCCATCGCCTGGTCGGCGCCGGCGCCGTGGTGCGGCTTCTCGACAATCTCGATCCCGAGTTCGGCGCCCATCGCGCCAACATCGAGGGCATCGAGGATCGTATCGAGATCGTGATCGCCGATCTCCGGGACGCGGACGCCGTGCGCGCGCGCCGTGGGCGATCGTGACTTTTTATTTAATCTTGCGGCGCAGACCAGCCACCTCGGCTCGATGAAGGCGCCGCTGATGGATCTCGACGTCAATGCCCGGGCGCAGCTCGCGCTCCTGGAGGCGTGCCGCGCCGTGAACCCCGGCGTCCGGATCGTCTTCGCCAGCACGCGGCAGATCTACGGCCGGCCCGATTACCTGCCGGTGGACGAGAAGCACCCGCTGCGGCCGCCGGACGTTAACGGTGTCGACAAGATGGCGGGCGAGGCGTTTCATCTCCTCTATCAGCGCGTGTACGGGCTGAAGACCACGTCGCTCCGGCTCACCAATACCTACGGGCCCCGCATGCGCATCAAGGATGCCCACCAGACCTTCGTCGGCATCTGGCTGCGCGCGGTGCTGGAGGACAAGCCGTTCGAGGTCTGGGGCGGCGAGCAACGCCGCGACTTCACCTATGTGGAGGATTCAGCCGAGGCGTTCCTGCGGGCAGCGGTGACGCCGGCGGCGGAAGGCCAGGCTTTCAATGTCGGGGCGGAGCGGGCGCTGACGCTGCGCGAGCTGGCGGACACGCTCATCGAGGCGAATGGCCGCGGGTCATTTGTCGTTAAGGAATTCCCCGCCGAGCGCAAGCGGATCGACATCGGCGACTACTGGGCCGACGACCGCCTGTTCCGCAGCGTCACCGGCTGGCAGCCGCGGGTGCCGATTGGCATTGGTCTAAAAAAGGCTCTCGATTTCTTCAGCACTCGCTTAACGACTTATGTCTAAATGGCGGCTCCTGACTGCCGCCGACGGAGCCCCATGACAGACGAGCCCATTCCGCAAGCCGACCCCCGGGCGGGGTTCCTGGCCTTGCGCACGCGTATCGACATCGCGATCACCCAGGTGATCGAGAGCGGTACCTATATCCTCGGCAGCGAAGTGAGCGGCTTCGAGCAGGAGTTCTCCGCATTCGTGGGTGTGCGCCACGGCATCGGCGTCGCCAGCGGCACCGACGCCATCATCCTGGCGCTGAAGGGGATCGGCGTCGGTCCCAACGACTATGTCGTGACCGTCCCGCACACGGCGGTCGCCTCGGTGGCGGCGATCGAGCTGGCGGGCGCCAAGCCGCTGCTGGTGGACATCGATCCCCGCACCTACACGATGGATCCCCAGGCGCTGGCCGAGGTGCTGGCGAAACCGCCCGGCCGGATCGCTGCCGTCATGCCCGTGCACATCTACGGACAGCCCGCCGATCTCGCCGCGATCGAGCCGATGGTGGCGAGCGCCGGCGCGATCCTGATCGAGGACTCCGCCCAGTGCCACGGCGCGCTCTGGGGCAACCGCATGACCGGCAGCGTCGGCCGCGTCGGCACCTTCAGCTTCTATCCCACCAAGAATCTGGCGGCGCTGGGCGATGGCGGCGCCATCGTCACCAGCGACGACGCGCTCGCCGAGCGGATCCGGGCGTTGCGCCAGTATGGCTGGCGCGAGCGCTACATCAGCGACATCACCGGCTTGAACTCGCGTCTGGACGAGGTGCAGGCGGCGGTCCTGCGCGTGCGCCTCACCATGCTGGAGGCGGAGAACCAGCGCCGGCGCGACATCGCCGCCGCCTATGACAGCGGGCTGCAGGGCCTGCCGATCGTGCTGCCGGCGCGGCTCGCCAAGACCACCCACGTCTTTCATCAGTACGTCGTGCGCACGCCCAAGCGCGAGGCGCTGCGTCGCGCGCTCCAGTCGCGCGGCATCGGCACCAACATCCACTACCCGATGCCGGTTCATCTGCAGCCGGCCTATCGCGGCCGCATCGCCATGGGCCCCGCCGGCCTCGGCGAGACCGAGCGCGCCGCGCGCGAGGTGCTGAGCCTGCCGATGTTCCCGCAGCTCCGCGAGGAGCAGGTCGGCCGCGTCATCGCCGGCATCCACGGCGCGCTGGCGGAAATCGATTAAAGCGGCCTCTGTTCCCTATGCCGTCATGGCCGGGCTTGACCCGGCCATCCACGAATTTTCGGTTTCAAGACGTGGATGCCCGGCTCAAGGCCGGGCATGACGATTCAGGATGGGCCGCTACGCCTGGGCGGAACTCACGCCGCGGTGTGCAGCAGCAGGACACCGCCGCCGATCAGCACGATGCCGCCGACCTGGGCCCAGCCCAGCGGCTCGTTCCACAGGTAGTGGGCGCAGACCGCCACCGCGATGTAGGAGAGCGACACGCTCGGGAACGCGATCGAGACCGGGATGCGCTTGATCGCGACGATGTAGAACAGCGCGCCGAAGCCGTAGACGATGAGTCCGCCGACCGTATAGGGGTTGAGGAACTGGTGCACCGTGTCCTGGGACTGCACGGCGCCGGTTTTGAGCAGGATCTGGCCGAGCACGCCGACCAGGATCCCCGCGAAGAGACAGGCGTAAGAGAGCACCATCTGCGGCTCAGACCCGCTCGGCGACGCGCCGCTCGGCGCGCGGCGCGGTGGCGTCGGCGAAGCCGATCTTGCTGCGGATGACGTCGCGCACGACGGTCTGCGGCTTGTTGTTGGCGGTGAGGAAGAGGCGGCCCATGTATTCTCCAAGAATTCCGAGGATGAGGAGCTGCACGCCCGAGAGCAGCAGCGTGGCGGCCATCAGCGAGGCCCAGCCTTGCGGCGGATCGAAGAAGATCGCCTCGGTCACCACCATGACGACGCCGATCACGCCCACGATCGAGAGCGCGAAGCCCGCGAAGGTGCTGAGCCTGAGCGGGATGACCGAGAAATTCACGAGGATGCTGAGCCAGAGATGCATCAGCCGGCGCAGCGTGTAGTTGCTGCGGCCCTGGGCGCGCGGAAGGTGGTCGACCTCCAGCGTGCCGATCGCGTCGGTCGCCTGCATGATGAGGCCGTCGACGTAGGGGAAGGGCCCCTCGTAGCGCGTCACCTGCTGCACCAGGAACGCGCTCATGCAGCGGAAGCTCGAGAGATAGAGCCCCTTGGGCTTCTCCATCAGGCGATCGGCGACCCAGTTGGCGAAGCGGCTGCCGAGATTGCGCCAGCGCGCGTGCTGCTTGGTGAGATAGGTCGTGTAGATCACGTCCTTGCCCGAGGCGCGCGCGTACTCCGCGAGGCGGCGCACCTCGGCGGGCGGATTCTGCAGATCGTCGTCCATGGTGACGACGAAGTCGCCCCGCGCGTGGCGCAGCCCGGTCATGACGGCATTGTGCTCGCCGAAATTGCGCGCGAGGTTGACGAAGGTGAGCGGCACGCGGGCTTCCGCGGCGAGACGCGTGCAGACCGCCAGGCTGTCGTCCTTGCTGCCGTCGTTCACCAGGATGATCTCGAGGCCGCCGTCGATGACGAGGTCCTCGAGCGCGTGCACGAGCTCGCCGACGCTGTGCGCGCCGTTGAAGACGGGAACGACGATGCTGAGGACGCAGGCGCGCTCGGTCATGACTTTATCGCCGGTTCCCGGAGTCACGGCTTCACCGCCGTGGCGAGCACGGAGCCGCCGAAGGGCAGCGGTATGCCGAGGCCCGCGATCATCGCTTCTCCCTGGACCAGAAGGCGGAACAACGCCTCGATCGGCGCCGGCATCAAGGCCACGTCGCTCTCGGGCTTGCCGGCCGACAGCCATCCTAGCTTCCGCCGCAGCACCATCAAGGGAAACAGCACGGTGTTCCAGTAGGAGGTGCGGATGCCGGTGAAGCCCGCCGCCGCCAGGAGCCGGCGCACGCCGCCGGCGGTATAGCGCTGGGCATTGTCCACCGCGAGATCGTGGTCGGAGAGCATCCACTCGTAGGCCGGCAGGTTGAGCACCAGGAGTCCGCCGGACGCGAGGCAGCGGTGGAAGTGGCCGAGCGTCGCCGCCGCGTCGACGCCGCGGTGGCAGAGCACGTCGGCGCTGACGATGGCGGCGAAGCTGCCGCCGGCGAAGGGGAGGGCATTCACCGAGCCGATGCAGACCGGGCTGCCGCTGGCGTCCCGGGCGACCGCGCTGGCGCCGGGATCGAGCTCGACGCCGAAGAGGGCGAGGCGCGGAAAGCGCTGAGCGAGGGCCCCCAGGAGGCCGCCGGTGCCGCAGCCGGCGTCGAGGAGGCGCCCGCGCTCGCGCGGGCCGCGGCGCTCGAGGGCGGTCATGATCTGCCCGTGCAGGCCGTGGAACCACCAGAGCCGCCGGTCGAGGGCGGCCAGGCGCTCGTACTCCACGCGCTCCATGGCTCGGGTCTAGTTGCCGCTCACCGGCCGCGCCGTACCTGCCGCGCCCGCGGCGGCGAGGTAGGAGCGGCGGTCGAGCACGATGGACAGCAGCGCGCCCATGCGCTCGACGCGGTAGATCTCGCGGCCGGGCAGCGCCTTGTGGCAATCGTCCTTGGTGAAGGCGATGTAGAAGTCCGCCCGGCTGCGATCGTCGCTGAAGATGAAATTCGGCGGGAAGAAATAGCCGGCGGAGATCGGCGGGCCGCAGACCGCGACGGTGAAGTCGTGGTCCATGTAGTCGGCGCCGTATTCGCCGCGCAGATGGTCCTCCAGGCCGTTCACCGCCTCGGCATAGGAGTTCGCCCAGTAGTCGGTCTTGAACAGTCCGTCGGCGCCTTCGACACCGCCGATGAAGCCGTTGTAGTAGACGTATTCGTCCGGATGCAGCATGCCCATGATGGCGAGATGGCCCATGCCGTAGACCGCGAGCGCGCTATAGGCCCAGCGCCGGTAGGGGAAGCGCTCGATCCAGTCGAGGCCGCGGTCCATGACGGCGGCGGCGAGCGCCGCGATCGGCGGCAGCACGAAGATGAAGTGGCGCATGCCGTCGAACAGCACCGCCTTGATCGCGATGGCGTAGCCGATCGGGAACAGGATGGCGAGGACGACGACGAAATAGCCGAGCGTCGCGCCGCGATCGATCGACCATTGCCGGCGTCCGGCGATGATGACCGCCGCCGGCGACGCCGCCACCAGCAGCACCAGCACGAGCTCGGGAAGCGCCAGTGCCACATGCACCGGCAGATAGGCCCAGGGCAGGTCGGAGGCCGGGAAGTATTGGCCGTCGAACAGCGTTTTGAACGGGAAGATCTCGTGCGAGAAGGTGGCGAGCGCCGCCAGCGGATTGTTGATGGGATCGAGCTGGGCGTAGGGCCAGAACACCAGCATCACGGCGTAGCCGATCACGGTGACCGGCAGCAGCACGCGCCAGAGGCTGAGGACGCCGTCGCCCAGCAGCACGCCGATGCGCCGCATCTCGATCGCGCGCCAGGTTCCCGACAGGCCCAGGAGCAATCCGAGATAGCCGAAGATCAGCAGCCCGCCGCAGCGGATGCCAAGCGTCAGGCCGGTGGCGAGACCGAGCTTTGCCAGGGTTGACCACGTCGGCCGCGGCAGCTCCGGTGCCAGCCGCGCCATGTAATAGATCGACCAGACCATGCCGACCGCGAAGGGGATGTCCTTCGGGTTGTTGAACATCTGGCCGTAGTAGTTGGGCGTGAGCGCCAGGAAGACCGCGGCGAGGAACCCCGCCCGCGGCCCGCCGAGCTGGCGCCCCAGCTTCCAGGCACCGACCAGCCCGACCACGCCTACCATCCCGTTCAGGAGGTGGCGCGTCTCGTAGGTGCCGAAGGGTGAGATGTGGTTGAGGATGGCGGCGGACATGTCGAAGGCACCGCCGTAATTGAACAGGTCCATCCAGTTGGTTGCGGTCAGGTCCTTGAAGCCGCTCAGGTAATAGTTGAGCACCAGGATGCCGTACCAGTTGTGCACGTCCTCGTCCCAGGTGATGCCGTAGTCGGTGAAGGTGACCACCACCAGCAAGGTCGCCGCCAGGAACAGCACGTGCGCCAGCCCGTCCCAGGACGTCTCGATGCCGAGGATCGTCAGACGCGAGGATGGGGCTGCAGCGGAGGAAGATGCTGAGGTCATTCGGTTCCCGTGGCGGTCGGCATTATAGACCGGCCGCCGCCAGCATCGGCGGCAGAACATGCTCGCTGGCGAAGAATTCCGCGGCGATCCCGCGGGCGGCCCTGGCGTGGCGGGCATAGTCCTTGTCGATGGCCCGGAAGGCCTCCAGGACCTCCGCCTCGGTCATGAACTCGAACAGCCCCTCGCCGGCGGGATAGAACTTGCTGAAGCCGGTCTTCATGGTGACCACCGGCCGGCCGGAGGCGAGGTAGCAGACGCTGCGGTCGCTGAACCAGCCGCTGTTGGGGCGGACGTAGATGTCCTTGGCGACGGTGAACTCGCCCCGGGAACCCTGGATGAAATCCCGGTAGCTGGTCATGTCGGCGGAGATCGGCCGGGGATCGATGACGTGCCAGCCGTGGCTGGCGACCTCCTGGCTCACGGCGTCCGAGTCCGTCATCAGCGCCAGCGTGAAGCGCTGGTCCGGCGCCGACTTCGGCAGGTCGAGGAACTTCACGAAATTCACGTGCTTCGACCAGTAGTAGGTCTCGTCGCCGAAGCGGATGTTCTTGCCCTTGTTCTCCCAGGTGGCGATGGAGCTGAAGCTCTCCGGCACGCCCTCCGCCACCGGCCACTCCGACAGCACCACCGGCGGCCGCGTCGGCCGCCACGGCAGCCCCGCCAGCGGCACCGGGCAATCGGGCGCGCCCAGGTTCTCGCCGTAGGTGAAGAAATGCGTGTGGGCGTCGAGATAGGCCCGCGCCCCGGCATCCGCCTGGGCGTACTTGATCTGCTCGTAGATCGGGTCGGTGTCGACCATCAGCCGCGCCGGACAGGCCATGTGCTCCTCGCGCAGCCGCGTCGCGCCGCACAGGTTGATCAGGGCATCCGCCTCGCGGTAGAGCGTGCGCACCCGCTCGCGGGAGAGGCCGTGATAGACGTCGTTGATGGCGTCCCAGTAGGCCCAGCGGTCGCCGAGCCCATAGCGGTCCATCATCCGCCGGACATAGGCGACGTTGTAGTCGCACTCCATCACCACACTGTTAACGCGGGGGTCGTAGGGGTTGGCGCCGCCATCCTCGATGTACCAGACGTCGTAGCCCAGCTTCTGCAATCCCAGGACGTATTGCATGGCCTGCCAGGCGATCCCGCCCAGGGGCATCTGGCCGACGAAGTGAAGGACGATGATCTTGCCGCGCGTAGCCAATTGGCGTCCCCGACAGGCGCCCCTGATCGCGGGCGCGACGTTATCAGATCGACGGCGGTCCGCCAGCCCAGGGATCGTTCAGCCCGCGCTCTGCACGCGAGCATAGAGATCCCCCGACCCTGCATCCACTTTCAGGCACTCGAGCTCCGCCGCCATCTCGGCGGCGGTCCGCCAGCGGTCGTGCAGGAGCCTGAGGCTTTCGCCTTCGGAGCGATTGAACCCATAGGGCCCAAGGGCTTGCAGGCGATCGAGGGCGGCGAGGGTGGCCGGAAGAGCAGCCGTCACATACTCGACGGACAACGCGGCAAGGGGTCGGCTTAGTCCCTCCAATACCGCCGTCTCCTGGCCTTCCACGTCGATCTTGGCGAAGGCCGGCACGCCATGGTCCTCGATCAGGGCATCGAGGGTGGTGACGGCGACGGGCAGGCGCTGGCGCCAGCGTACGCCGGCGAAGGCGGCGCTCCGGCCGACCGTGCCGGCCCAGCTCTCCGACAGCGTCGCCACCGTGGGATTGGCGGGATCGAGATGCAGCACGGCCTCGCCGATGGCGGCGCCCACCGCCGCCTGTACCAGCGTCACCCGGGGATTGCGGCCATAGAGGTGCCGCAGCACCGCCATCGCCGCCGGCTGCGGCTCGACGGCGACGACGCGGGCGCCGAGGCGGAGGAAATATCCGACGCGGTCGCCCACATGGGCGCCGATGTCGAAGCAGAGATCGCCGGGCTTGATGAAGCGGCCATAGAGCGCGAGGGCGCGCCGGCGCTTCCAGGGCTGGCCGTGATAGATCGCGATCGAGCGCGCGATGCCGAGGCCGCGGCCGAGCCTGGACCAGGTATCGCTCATCGGCCGAAGCAGAGTTATCCCGCCCGGTAGCGCTCGACCGCCCGCCGCAGGCGGCGCACGCCTTCGGTCAGGATCTCGGGCGGATTGCGGGTGAAGTTGACGCGCATCGCGCTGCGCAGGGATCCCCCGGGATCGAAGACGCTGCTCGGCACGAAGGCGACGTTCTCGGCCAGCGCATGGCGGTAGAGCTCGTTGGTGTCGATGTCGGAATCGTTTGCGCGCATCCACACGAACATGCCGCCGGCCGGCACGTCCCACTCGAACCAGTCGCCGAGATACTCCGCCGCCGCCGCGCAGAGCGCGTCCCGGCGCGCGCGGTAGAGGTCGACGATCTCGGGGATGTGGCGCGCCTCCAGATCGCTTTCCAGCAGCATCGCCGCGACCGCTTGCGGGAACATCCCGCTCGAGAGATCGGTGCACTGCTTGGCGAGCGTCAGCATCTGGATCATGCCGGGCTCGGCGATCACCCAGCCCACCCGGAGGCCGGGCGCGATGCTCTTCGACAGCGTGCCGAGATAGACCACCGGCCCGTCATAGCCGCGGCGCGACCGCGACCCGGCGTCCGCGGCGAGAATGCTGGGGCCGGCGGGACCGTCAAACTGCAGGGGCAGATAGGGATCGTCCTCCACCAGCCAGGTGCCGGCGTCGAGCGTCCGCCGCAGGAGCTCGATGCGCTTCGATTGCGGCACCAGGACTCCGGTCGGGTTCGAGTAGTTCGGCACGGCGTAGACGAATTTTGCCTGGCGCAGGGACGCGTCGAAATCACGACCCGTGAAATCCCAGGTCAGCTTCTCGTAGCGCGGCTGGCGCGGCCGCCACGCATCGAGGGCGCCGAGATATGTGGGAAATTGCGCCACGATGAGATCGCCGGGATCGACCAGCACCTTGCCGATGAGATCGAGCCCCTGCATCGCGCCGGTCGTCAGCAGGACGTTCTCCACCGTGACGCCGTGCCCGGTCGCCGCCGACATGCGCGCGGCGATCGCCGCGCGGAGCGGCGGAAAGCCCTCGATGGGTCCGTATTCGAGGGTGGCGCTGCCCCACCGCGACAGCGCGCGGTCGCTCGCCGCGCGGATGGCGTTGACGGGATAGAGCTCGGCCGCCGGCAGGCCGCCCGCGAGGCTGATGACCTCTGGCCGGCCGCCCAGCGACATGAACTGCTGGGTCACGTCGTTGCTGGAACGGGTCCAGCCGGCGCCGGCGGGGCGCGCGGGACGGAGGTCGCTGGGGGCGTGCGGCATGGGCGCCTTCTTCGTCCAATCGGCGGCGAATGGCAACCCTATCATCAAGGCATGGGGAGCGCGGCCTAGGCCGCGTGCGCGGCGGGGCCGATGAGCCCGCTCTGCGCCGAACCCGTCATCGCACCCTCTAAAAAAGATGAGGTGATTCAGGGTGGATGTCGCCATACTGTCAATATTGATTATGTAATCAATATTGAGAGATCCCATGGTCCGCGACGCACCGACGAGCCGCTATCTGAGCGCCCGGGAGGCGGCGGCACAGCTGCGGGTGACGCCCGCCACCCTCTACGCCTATGTGAGCCGCGGGCTGGTCCGATCGGAACCCGGCCCCGGGCGCGAGCGGCGCTATATCAGCGAGGACATCGATGCCCTGCGCCGCCGCCAGGCCGCCGGGCGCGAGCCCGCGGCGGCGGCCCTCGACTGGGGCGCGCCGGTGCTGGAATCCGCGATCACGGCGATCACCCCGGAGGGGCCGTTCTATCGCGGCGTCGACGCCCTGGCCCTGGCGCGGGACTCCTCGGTGCGCGACGTGGCGGCGCTGCTCTGGCAGGGCGATGCCGCCCAGCTCTTCGCGCCCGACAACGTGCCGGGTGTCAGCCCGCGTCTGGTTGCCGCCCGGGATGCCGCCGGCGAGCTGCCGCCCCTCGAGCGCTGCCTGGTGCTGCTGCCCCACGCGGCGGCGGAGGACCCCCGGGCCTTCGATCTCTCGCCGCCGGCGGTGGCGCGCACCGGCGCCCGGATGCTGCGGCTGATGGCGGCGATCGTGGCGCGCCACGTGCCCTCGGTGCGGCCGGTGGATGCGCTCTTCGCGGAGACCGGCGGTCCCGCCACCGCGACCCGGGCGCTGCTGCGGGCGGCGCTCATCCTCTGCGCCGATCACGAGCTCAACGTCTCCGCCTTCACCGTGCGCTGCGTCGCCTCGGCGGGGGCCAATCCCTATCTGGCCGTGGTCGCCGGCCTCGCCGCGCTCCGCGGCGCCCGCCATGGCGGCATGACCGAGCGCACCGGCGCGTTTCTCGACAGCGTTCTCGCCGCGCGGGATTTCGAGGCGGAGCTGGCGGCGCGGCTGCAACGCGGCGAGGCCGTTCCCGGCTTCGGCCATCCGCTTTATCCCCAGGGCGATCCGCGGGCGAAGCTGCTGCTGGCAATGCTGGCGGAAGCCGGCAGCGAGGCGGAGCAAGCGGCGCGACCTGTTGCCGCAGCGGTGCAGGCGCTGACGGGGCGCGCGCCCACCATCGACTGGGCGCTGGCGGTGCTCGGCCGCGCGCTCGCGCTGCCGCCCGGCGGCGCTCTCGCGCTCTTTGCCTTGGGCCGCACGCTCGGATGGATCGCCCACGCCCAGGAGCAGTACGGGACCGATCGCATCATCCGCCCGCGCGCCCGCTACGTCGGTCCCGAGGTGGAGCAAAACCCCAGATCGGCTGGGGTTGAACCGCCTCCGGGCGCGTGATACCCAAATTCGAGCCGGTGACGGCGAGGCGGTCCGGTCCCTGGAGCCGCGTCGGCCCTGCGTCGGCTCTCCCCGTCGCGATGCCAGCGGCCCTCTGCCCGGCAAGCCGGCTTTGTCAGTCGTTCAGCGAGTATCCGATCCCATGACCTACGTCGTCACTGAAGCCTGCATCAAGTGCAAGTACCTGGATTGTGTCGAGGTCTGCCCCGTCGACTGCTTTTACGAGGGCGAGAACATGCTCGTCATCAATCCCGACGAGTGCATCGACTGCGGCGTCTGCGAGCCCGAATGCCCGGCGGAGGCGATCATTCCCGACAGCGAGCCGGAGGCGGAGCGCTGGGTCGAGGTCAACCGGCAATATGCGGAATCCTGGCCGAATATAACTCGAAAGGGTGATGCGCCCCCGGACGCCGACCAATGGAAAGGCGTCGCCGACAAGTTCGAGAAGCACTTCAGCCCAAACCCTGCTAAACGCTGAAATTTTTGTAATTTTTCCAATTGGGTAGGGGCGCCTTGCGGGCGCCGCATGGCTTGTGGGCTAGTTTTTCGGCCCCGATTGTGGTATGAAAATAGCCGAATGCATCGCCGGCCTGATTTGTGCGGGCCGCCCAGCGGATCACCATTTTTAGTGTCAGCGCCCGGCCGCCGGCCGCGAGGTGAACTGGGCGTTTGCGTCTGAAGTCGAACCTTTCGCGCGACAGCTTGAGAGACAGATACCCTTCATGTCGGAAAAGCTCGCTTACGGAACCGGCGACTACGTGGTCTATCCCACGCACGGGGTCGGCAAGATCAACAGCGTGGAGACCCAGGAGATCGCGGGTCAGACGCTGAGCGTCTTCGTCATTCATTTCGAGAAGGACCGGATGACGCTGCGCGTCCCGGTCGGCAAGGCCAAGGGCTCCGGCCTGCGGCGCCTCTCCACCCGCAAGGAGATGGACGCCGCGCTCGCCAAGCTGAAAGGCCGGTCCAAGGCCCGCCGCACCATGTGGAGCCGGCGCGCCCAGGAGTACGAGGCCAAGATCAATTCCGGCGATCCCGCCTCGATCGCCGAGGTCGTGCGCGATCTCTATCGCAACGTCGGCCAGCCCGAGCAGTCCTACAGCGAGCGGCAGATCTATCAGGCGGCTCTCGACCGCCTGGTGCGCGAGTTCGCGGCGGTCGAGAAGATCGACGAGAACACGGCCGTCCAGCGCGTGGAGCAGATGCTAAACGCCGCCTGAGGCTGTACGATCGGTCGAGCCCTCGGAAGTTGGAGGGCCGACCCGTCGAGCGAGCTCCGTGGCGTCTTCAGGCTCCTGTGACTCACCTGTCTATTCCGTATTGAGGCGATCGCGCCGGGTCTGGGCGATCGCGTCGATCAATGGCGCCGCCGACCGGCTGGCGTCCCTGCACCGTCAGCTTGGCCCGCGTCTCGCCTTCGGCGATCGCGTGGTCTATCTCGGCAACGTGCTCGGCCACGGCGCCGGCGTCGCCGAGACGGTGGACGAGGTGCTGCGCTTTCGCGCCCATGTGATGGCGCGTCCCTTCGGCTTCGCCGGCGACGTCGCCATCCTGCGCGGCGCCCAGGAGGAGATGTGGCAAAAACTGCTGGAGCTGCAGTTCGCCTCCAATCCCCGCGAGGTCCTCGCCTTCCTCGTGGCGCAAGGCGTCGGCGCCACCATCGCCGCTTATGGCGGCGATCTCCGCCAGGGCGAGATGGCGGCGCGGGACGGCGCGCTCGCGATCACGCGCTGGACCAGCGCGCTGCGGGCGCGCGTCAATCAGTTGCCGGGTCACGTCCAGTTCATGGCCAGCCTGCGCCGGGCCGCCTTCACCGACACCGGCAGCCTGCTGCTCGTGCATGCCGGCATCGATCCCGCCAAGCCGCTGGACCTGCAAGGCGACGCGTTCTGGTGGGGCGGCGCCACGCTCCTTGAGCTGACACATCCCTACGACACATATCGCCGCGTGATACGCGGGTACGACCGTCGCCACGACGGCCTGGTCGAGAGTCCCTACGCGGTCTCGATCGACGGCGGCAGCGGCGAGGGACCGCTGATCGCGGGATGCTTCGATTTTTATGGATCATTGCTCGATCGGATCGACGCGTGACGGTTCGCGCGTCGTTTCTGTGATTTTCCTGAATCGTTAAGCTTCCTGCCCCAAATAGAAGCGCCGGGATCGAAAATAGTAGTGCCGCTCGTCAATAGCGCGCGTTACGATCATTGGGCGTACATCGTCGGAAATTCCGACGGTTAGCGGTCGATACCAGGGAGCGCGCCATGGCTCACATCGACGACCCGCAGACGCAGAAAGCCAACCTGAGCTTCATCAAAGCGTCGATGAAAGAGCCGCTGCTCACGCGGGATCACGAGTTCGAGCTGGCACAGAAATGGCGAAGCGTCGGCGACACGGTGGCGCTGCACGAGCTCGTGCGATCCTACACCCGCCTCGTGGTATCGACGGCGTCCCGCTTTCGGCACTACGGCCTTCCCGTCGGCGATCTCGTGCAGGAAGGCAACGTCGGCCTGATGCAGGCGGCGGCGCGCTTCGAGCCCGATCGCGAGGTGCGCTTCTCGACATATGCGACGTGGTGGATCCGCTCCGCGATGCAGGATTACGTGCTGCGGAACTGGTCGATCGTGCGCACGGGAACCACGGCGGCGCAGAAGTCGCTGTTCTTCAATCTGCGCCGGCTCCGCGCCCGGATCGAGGAGAGCTCCGGCGCGCCGCTGACCGACGCGGGCCGGCAGAAGATCGCCGACGAGCTCCATGTGGAGCTGGCGGAGGTCGAGCTCATGGACATGCGGCTCGGCGGATCGGACCAGTCGCTGAACGCGCCGGTGGGAAACGGCAGCGACGACGACTGGCAGGACTTCCTGCCCGACCGCCGCCCCAATCCCGAGGAGGCGGTGGCGCTGATGCGGGACGACGAGACCCGCTCGCGCTGGCTCGCCGAGGCGATGGGCGAGCTGTCGGCTCGGGAGCGTGCGATCATCCGGGAGCGCCGGCTCACCGAGGAAGGCGCCACGCTCGAGCAGCTTGGCCGCGAGCTTGGCGTCTCCAAGGAGCGCGTGCGCCAGCTCGAGCACCGCGCGCTCCTGAAGCTCCGCACCGCCATCGGCCGCCGCGCCGAGAACGAGCAGGATCTCTTCAACGCCAGCTGCTGAGCGTTCAGCTGCCGCATCGTGCGTCCTTCGACGCGCGGCCCAAGGGGCCGCTTGCTCAGGATGAGGGGCGTTGCAGATGACGTGAAGAAAATCGCCTCATCCTGAGCAAGCGAAGCGCGTCGAAGGACGCACGCTGTTGCGCCGATCGCGGCCCTCCCTCAAGATCGCCGCCGCAGCCGGGGGAGGCGGGTCTGGCGTCCAGGGTTCGCAGTGTCGTTATCGCGTTTCTGCTCCTGGCGCTGCCGGCCCTGGCGGAGACGCCGGCGCCGCGGCTGCCGGCGGGGCTCGAGGCCGGCGGCGGCGCGACCGTCGCCTCCGTCATCGACGGCGACAGCCTGACGCTGGCGGACGGCCGCACCGTGCGGCTGGTGGGGATCCAGGCGCCGAAGCTGCCGAAGGGCCGGCCGAACTTTCCGGAGTGGCCGCTCGCCCGGACGGCGGAGGCCGCTCTGCAGGAACTCGCCGCCGGCCGTCCGGTCACCTTGGCCTTCGGCGGCGCGCGGGAGGACCGCTACGGCCGCGTCCTCGCCCATCTGGCGCGGGCGGAGGACGGGCTGTGGATCGAGGGCGAGCTGCTGCGGCGCGGCCTGGCGCGGGTCTATACCTTTCCCGACAACCGTGCCGCGGCGGCGCCGATGTACGCCCTCGAATCCCAGGCTCGCGCCGCCCGCCTCGGCGTCTGGGCGGATCCCTTCTACGCCATCCATGCGCCCGAGGAGGCGCTTCAGCACGTCGACGAGTTCGAGATCGTCGAGGGCCGCGTCGTCGAGGCGGTGCGGCTCTCCGGCGGCGTGTTCCTGAATTTCGGCGCCGACTGGCACACCGCCTTCACGCTTCGGCTGCGCGGCGATGCGCTGAGGCTGTTCCGAGCATCCGGGATCGATCCGCTGACGCTCAAGGGGGCGAGGGTGCGGGTGCGCGGCTACATCCGCCGGGACCGCGACCGCGCCCTCATCGACATCACCCATCCCGAGGAAATCGAGAAGCTCTGATCCTTGCCGCGTCTGGAAGACAGCCATGCGCCGGGCGGGCTTTCCCCCCGCGGCGGTGCCCGATAGGGTGCCGCCCCGTGATGGATCAGCTCCCGACAATCATCTACTGCGCGATCGCCCTCCTCGTGAGCGGCCTCTTCAAGGGTGTCGCCGGGCTGGGACTGCCCCTGGTGGGCCTGCCGCTCCTCACCGTGGCGCTCAGCCTCAAGAGCGCGGTCGGCATCATGGTGCTGCCGCTCATCTCCTCGAACCTGTTCCAAAGCTTCGAGGGCGGGCTCTTCTGGCCGGTGCTGCGGCGCTTCTGGCCGATCTACGCCACGCTCTTCGTGTCGATCGCCCTCAGCACGCGGATGCTGGTGGCGGTGCCCGAGCGCTACCTCTTCGGCGTCATCGGCGTCGGCCTGATCCTGATCCCGGCCGTGGCGCATCTGATGCCGCAGCTGAAGGTCCGGCCGGCGCACGAGAAGTGGCTGGCGCCGCTGGCCGGGGCCTTCGCCGGCGTGATCGGCGGCATCTCCAGCTATTACGGGCCGCCGCTCCTGCTCTACGTGATGTGGCTCCGGCTCCAGAAGGAGATCTTCGTGGTCGCGATCTCCCAGATGTTCACCGTGGGCGCGGTGGGACTGGCGCTGGGATTGCTGCTGTTCGGCGCCAGCTCGGCCACCCAGTTCGGCCTCTCGGCGCTGGCCTGCATCCCGGTGATCGGGGGCCTCATGCTCGGTCAGAAGGTGCGCCTGCGCATGACCGAGCGCCGCTTCTCCCAGCTCCTCCTCGTCACCTACATCCTGAGCGGCCTCACCTTCCTGGTGCGCGTGGTCTGAGGGTGGTGCGTTCCGTCCGGCGCTGCTGCAGAAGCATCCTGCGTCCTTCGACGCGCTTCGCTTGCTCAGGATGAGGAAAATTGGTGGTGGCATCATGAAAACCTCCTCATCCTGAGCAAGCGAGCGAAGTGAGCGCGTCGAAGGACGCACGCCAGTCGACCCTGCGAGCCCGCCCTAATCCGCCGCCTTCAGCCGATACCCGACGCCGGTCTCCGTCAGGAGGTAGCGCGGCCGGGTCGGCTCCTCGCCGAGCTTCTCGCGCAAGGTCCGGACATAGACGCGGAGGTACTGGATGTCCTCGGTGTGGGCGGGGCCCCAGACCTCCCGCAGCAGGAACTGGTGCGTCAGCACCTTGCCGGCGTGCATCACCAGCACGCGCAGCAGGTCGTATTCCTTGGCGGAGAGCTTGATCTCCTTGGCCCCAAGGGTCACCACCCGCCGCACCAGGTCGACCGCGAGATCACCGGAGCGGAAGATCGGCGCCTCGCCCTGCTGCTGCAGGCGATGGCGGAGCGCGGCGCGGACGCGGGCGATGAGCTCGCTCATGCCGAAGGGCTTGGTGACGTAGTCGTCGGCGCCGAGATCGAGAGCCGCCACCTTGCCCTTCTCGTCGTTGCGCACGGAGAGCACCACCACCGGCACCAGGGAGGTGCGGCGGAGCTGCTGCAGCACCTCGATCCCGTCCTGGTCGGGAAGGCCGAGATCGAGGATCACCAGGTCCGGCTTCTCCTTGACCGCGAGATCGATCGCGGCGGCCCCGGTCTCCGCCTCCACGATGTCGTACCCCTCGGATCCGAGGCCGGTCTTGAGGAAGCGGCGGATCGCCGCCTCGTCGTCCACCACGAGAATGCGCGGTCGCTTGGTCATGGCGGCGGTTCCTGCGGGGACGCCGCGGCCGCCTCGATCGGCAGCTCGATGGTGAAGCGCGCGCCGGAGCGGTCCGCGCGATTGCTGGCCCAGATGCGCCCGCCCATGCCCTCGACGAAGCCGCGGCAGATCGCGAGGCCGAGGCCGGTTCCCGCCACCTTGCTGTCGCCGGCGCGGGCGCGGTGGAACTTGTCGAAGACGCGCTCGAGCTCGTCGGGCGGAATTCCCGGCCCCTCGTCCTCGACCTCGATCGCCAGGCGGTCGCCCTCCGTGCGGGCGGCGAGGGTGATCCTGGAGCCCTTGGGCGCGTATTTGGCGGCATTGTCGAAGAGGTTGAACAGCACCTGCTCGAACAGGACCACGTCCACGCTCACCATCGGCAGGTCGGCCGCGAGACTCACGTCGACGCGGTGATGCGCCAGCAGGCGGGCGGCACGGCGGAGCGCGGTCTCGACGATCTCCGCGAGGTCGACGAGCTCGCGGCGGAACTCGAGGCTGCCGGATTCAAGCCGGGTGATGTCGAGGAGATTGCCGACGAAGCGGTTGAGGCGCTCGGCCTCGTCCTGGATCGTGGTCATCAGCTCGGCGGCCGGCGGCACCTCGCCGCCCATGCCGCGAAGCGCGGTGATCGAGCCCAGGATCGAGGCGAGGGGCGTGCGAAGGTCGTGAGAGATCGAGGAGAGGAGGGTCGAGCGCAGCCGCTCCGTCTCCGCCATCACCCGCGCCTCGTCGATGTCGTCGGCGAGGCGGATGCGCTCGATCGCGACCGCCGCCTGGTCGGTGAGTGCGTCGAGGAGGCGCCGCTCGTCGGGGGTGAGGAGCGGGCCGGGACGGTCGCGGTCGATGCCGATGACGCCGACCGCGCCGCGCTCGGTGCGGAGCGGCAGGAACAGGCGCCGGGCGCCCGGCAGCGTGTCGGCGCCGCGGCCCGCCGGGCGATTGTGGTCCCAGGCCCATTTGGCGGCGGCGATGTCGGCCTGATCGAGCTCGTCCTCGGGCGGGTAGCCCGCCTTCACCACGATCTCGGTCCCCTCCGGCAGCAAGGTCACCACCCGCACCTTCAGCATCGAGGCGATCTGATAGCAGGTGGCCCAGAGCAGGTCGTCGAGATCGCCGACCGCGGCGACCTTGCGGCTGAAGGCGTAGAGCTCGGCGGTGGCCTTGGCGCGGGCCTGGGCGGTCACCACCTGGCTGCGGGTGCGGGCGGTCAGGTTGCTGGTGAGCACCGCCACGATGCCGAAGAAGATCAGCGCCACCACGTTGGCGGGATCGGCGATGGTGAAGGTGTAGACCGGCGGCAGGAAGAAGAAATTATAGGCGAGCACCGAGATCAGGGTGGCGTAGAGCGACGGCAGCAGCCCATAGGCGATGGCGCTGAAGAGCACCGCCGAGAGGAAGACCAGGGAGATGTTGGGCACGCTGACGAAGCGGTCGATGGTCAGCGCGAACAGCAGCGCCGCCGCCACGGTGACGGTGCTGGTGAGATAGGGGAGGAAGTCGATCCCCTCGCCGGCGTCGCGGGTCTGCACCGTCTTCTCCGGCACCGGCTCGCCCTCGCTGGCGACGATCTGGACGCCGATGTTGCCGGAGTGGCGCATCAGCTCCCAGGAGACCGATCCGTGCACCAGCTCGAACCAGCGCGAGCGCATGGATTTGCCGATGACGATCTGGGTCACGTTGTTGGCCTGGGCATAGGCCAGCACGTCCTTGGCGACGTCGCCGCCGGGGAGCGTGATGGTCTCGGCGCCGAGCTGCTGGGCGAGGCGGAGCGTATCGGCAATGCGGTCGCGCTCCACTTCCGAGAGGCGATGATGCCGGGCGGTCTCGACGTAGACCGCCGTCCACGGCGCCTTGAGCTGATCGGCGAGCCGGCGGCCCTGGCGCACCACCTGGGCCGAGAGCGCGGTCTCGTTGATGCAGACCAGCAGGCGCTCGCTCGCGGGCCAGGGGCCGGCGATGGCATGGGCCTGCATGTAGCTCAGCATCTGCTCGTCGACCCGCTGCGCCGTGCGCCGGAGCGCCAGCTCGCGCAGCGCCGCCAGATTGCCGGGCTTGAAGTAGTGCCGGAGCGCGCGCTGCGCCTGGTCCTTGACGTAGACCTTGCCCTCGTTGAGGCGCTGGATCAGGTCGGCGGGGGTGAGATCCACCACCTCCACCTCGTCGGCACGGTCGACGATGCTGTCGGGCACGGTCTCGCGGACGCGGATGCGGGTGATCTGCGCCACCACGTCGTTGAGGCTTTCGACGTGCTGGATGTTGAGGGTGGAATAGACGTCGATCCCGGCGGCGAGCAGCTCCTCGACGTCGAGGTAGCGCTTGGGATGCCGGCTGCCCGGCGCGTTGGTATGGGCGAGCTCGTCGACCAGGACCAGCTGCGGCCGGCGCGCCAGGATCGCGTCGATGTCCATCTCGTCGATGACCTGGCCGCGGTACTCGACGCGGCGACGCGGGATCATCTCGAAGCCGCGCACGAGCTGCTCGGTCTCGATGCGGTGATGGGTCTCGACGACGCCGATCACCACGTCGGTGCCCTCGCGCTTGCGCGCGGATGCGGCTTGCAGCATCTCGTAGGTCTTGCCGACGCCGGGCGCGGCGCCCAGGAAGATCTTGAGCTTGCCCCGGCGCTCCGCCTCGGCCTCGGCGAGGAGCGCCTCCGGCGAGGGCCGCTGCGCGCTCCGCGTCTGGTCCGGCACCGTCATGGGTGGCTCGTCAGGCCTTTCAGTCCGGCCCCGGCGTCGCTCGCCGGGACCGGAGCCTGATCTACCACGCCGGCGCCGCCAGAGCTATTTCAGGGCGTCGAGTGCCAGGTTGAGCTTCAGCACGTTGACGTGGGGCTCGCCGAGGATGCCGAGGGTGCGGCCCTCGACCTGGTCGGCGACGAGCTGGCGCACCTTGTCCGCCGGCAGGCCGCGGGTCTTCGCCACCCGGTCGACCTGGAAGTAGGCGCCCGCCGGCGTGATGTCGGGATCGAGGCCGCTCGCCGAGGTGGTGACGAGGTCGACGGGGATCTTGCCGTCGTTGTCGGCCTGCAGCTTGGCGGCATCGTCCTTCACGCGGTCCACCAGGGCCTGGGCGGTGGGGCCGGCGTTGGAGGCGGCGGAGTTGTCGGCGGCATAGGGCACCGGCACGGTCTTCGTCGGATCCTTCGGGTCGGGCTCGGTGGTCGCCGAGGGCCGGCCGTGGAAGTACTTGGCGTCCTCGAAGTTCTGCCCGATCAGCTCGGAGCCGATCACCTTGCCGTTCTTCTCGATCAGGCTGCCGTTGGCCTGGCTCGGGAAGATCAGCTGGGCGACACCGGTCATGCCCAGGGGATAGATGAGGCCGGTGATGACCGTCATGACGACGATCATCAGGATGGCGGGGCGAATCTGCTTCAACATGGACGTAACTCCTTAAGCGAGGCCGATCGCGGTGACGATGAGGTCGATGGCCTTGATGCCGATGAACGGCACGACGATGCCGCCTAGCCCATAGATCAGCAGGTTGCGGCGGAGCACGCTGGCGGCGCCGGCCGGCCGATAGGTCACGCCCCGGAGCGACAGCGGAATGAGCGCGACGATGATCAGCGCATTGAAGATGATCGCCGACAGGATGGCGCTTTGCGGCGTCGCCAGCCCCATGACGTTGAGGACGCCGAGCTGCGGGTAGAACGCCACGAACATCGCCGGAATGATGGCGAAATACTTGGCCACGTCGTTGGCGATCGAGAAGGTGGTGAGCGCGCCGCGGGTCATCAGCAGCTGCTTGCCGATGGCGACGATCTCGATGAGCTTGGTGGGATCGCTGTCGAGATCCACCATGTTGCCGGCCTCGCGGGCCGCCATCGTGCCGGTGTTCATGGCGACGCCGACGTCGGCCTGCGCCAGCGCCGGCGCGTCGTTGGTGCCGTCGCCGCACATGGCGACCAGCTTGCCCTTGGCCTGCTCGTCGCGGATGAGCTTCAGCTTGTCCTCCGGCGTCGCTTGCGCGAGGAAGTCGTCGACGCCGGATTCGGCGGCGATCGCGGCGGCGGTCAAGGGATTGTCGCCGGTGATCATCACGGTGCGGATCCCCATCTGGCGGAGCTCCGAGAAGCGCTCGCGGATGCCGCCCTTGACGATGTCCTTCAAGTGGATGACGCCGAGGATGCGGTCGTTCTTGGCGACCGCCAGCGGCGTGCCGCCGGACTTGGCGATCTTCTCCACGATGGACTGGAGCTGCGCCGGCGCCGGCATGTTGGCGTTCCTGGTCTGCTGGCGCACGAAGCCCAGGATCGAATCGACGGCGCCCTTGCGGATCACCTGGCCGTCGACGTCGATGCCGCTCATGCGGGTCTGGGCCGAGAACGGCACGAACTTGGCATTGAGCGCCGCCATCTCGCGGCCGCGGAGCTTGTACTTCTCCTTGGCCAGCACGACGATGGAGCGGCCCTCCGGCGTCTCGTCGCTCAGCGAGGAGAGCTGCGCCGCGTCGGCGAGCTCGCTGTCGGTGACGCCGGGCAGGGGCAGGAACTCGCTGGCGACGCGATTGCCCAGCGTGATGGTGCCGGTCTTGTCGAGGAGGAGCGTGTCGACGTCGCCCGCGGCCTCGACGGCGCGGCCGGACATGGCGAGCACGTTGAAGCGCACCAGCCGATCCATGCCGGCGATGCCGATCGCCGACAGGAGCGCGCCGATGGTGGTGGGGATGAGCGTCACGAAAAGGGCAGTCAGCACCACGACGGAGACCGCGCCGCCGGCATAGGCGGCGAAGCTCGGGATGGTCACGGTGGCGAAGACGAAGATGATCGTCATGCCCGCCAGCAGGATGTTGAGGGCGATCTCGTTCGGCGTCTTCTGGCGCACCGCACCCTCCACGAGGGCGATCATGCGATCGAGGAAGGTCGAGCCCTGGGCCGCCGTGATCTTCACCTTGATCCAGTCGGAGATCACGCGGGTCCCGCCGGTGACCGCCGAGCGGTCGCCGCCGCTCTCGCGGATGACCGGCGCGGATTCACCGGTGATGGCGGACTCGTCGACGGAGGCGATGCCCTCCATCACGTCGCCGTCGCTGGGGACGGTGTCGCCGGCCTCCACCAGCACCAGGTCGCCCTGGCGCAGCTTGGCCGCGGCCACCTGCTCGAAGCGCCGGCCGTCGGCGGCCGTCAGCCGCTTTGCCATGGTCTCGGTGCGGGTGCGGCGGAGCGTCTCCGCCTGGGCCTTGCCGCGGCCCTCGGCGATCGCTTCCGCGAAGTTGGCGAAGAGCACGGTGAACCAGAGCCAGGCCGCGATCTGCCCGGAGAAACCCGCGGTCTCGCCGGCGAAGCTGCTGCCGACGAAGAGATCGCGCAGGAAGAAGATCGTGGTGAGCACCGAGACGATCTCCACCACGAACATGACGGGGTTCTTGACCAGGGTCCGCGGATCGAGCTTGCGGAACGAGGCCGAGATCGCCGGCACGACGAGCGAGCGGTCGAACAGCGACAGCGGCTTCAACTGGCGCTTGAAGACGGTGCTGCCGGTGTTCGGCGAGGGCGAGAGGGTGGGAGATGCCATTGTCATGGGATGACGTCCTCAGGGAAGGATCTCGTTGATTACGGTGCCGCGGCGTAGAGGGTGCCGTTGTGCATGGCGATCTGCTCGACGATGGGACCGAGTGCCAGGGCCGGGAAGTAGGTGAGGCCGCCGACGATCAGGATCACGCCCACCAGCAATCCCACGAAGAGCGGGCTCTGGGTCGGGAAGGTGCCGGCGGACGGCGCCACCAGCTTCTTTTGGGCGAGCGAGCCCGCCACCGCCAGGAGCGGGATCACGAAGAGGAAGCGGCCGATCAGCATCGCGGCGCCCATCGTCGTGTTGTAGAAGAGCGTGTTGGCGCTGATTCCCGCGAACGCGCTGCCGTTGTTGCCGGTCGCCGAGGTGAAGGCGTAGAGGATCTCGGTGAAGCCGTGCGGACCGGGATTGGCGGGGCCCGCGAGACCCGCCGGCAGCACGGCGGCAAGCGCGGTCCAGCCCAGAATGGAGAGCGGCAGGATCAGGATGGCGAGGATGCTCATCTTGACCTCCTTCGCCTCCAGCTTCTTGCCGAGATATTCCGGCGTGCGGCCCACCATCAATCCGGCGACGAACATGGCGACGATGGCGAAGGCGAGCATGCCGTAGAGGCCGGAGCCCACGCCGCCGAAGATGATCTCGCCGAGCTGGATGTTGAGGAGCGGAATGAAGCCGCCCATGGGCATCAGGCTGTCATGCATGTTGTTGACGGCGCCGCAGGAGGCGTCCGTGGTGATGGTCGTGAACAGGGCGGAGTTGGCGATGCCGAAGCGGACCTCCTTGCCCTCCATGTTGCCGCCGGCCTGGAGCGCGCTCGAAGCCTGGTCGACGTTGAGAGCGGCGAAGGCGGGATTGCCGGGCGCTTCGGCCCAATAGACGGTGACGACGCCCATCAGGAACAGCACGCCCATGGCGGCGAAGAGAGCCCAGCCCTGGCGCTCGTCCTTGACCATGCGGCCGAGGACGTTGGTGAGGCCGGCGCCGATCGAGAAGATCAGCACCATCTGGACGAAGTTGGTGAGCGCGTTCGGGTTCTCGTAAGGGTGCGCCGAGTTGGCGTTGAAGAAGCCGCCGCCGTTGGTGCCGAACATCTTGATCACCTCCTGGGAGGCGACCGGCCCTTGGGCGATGGTCTGCTTGGCGCCCTCGAGCGTCGTGGCGTCGACGTAGCCGCCGAGGTTCTGCGGCATGCCCTGCCAGACGAAGAACAATCCCACGACGATGGAGACCGGCAGCAGGATGTAGAGGGTGCAGCGGGTGAGATCGACCCAGAAATTGCCGATCGTCTGGGCCGAGCGGCGGGCGAAGCCGCGCACCAGAGCGATCGCCAGCGCGATGCCGGTCGCCGCCGACAGGAAGTTGTGCACCGTGAGCCCCGCCATCTGGACGAGGTAGCTCATGGTGGTTTCCGGCACGTAGGACTGCCAGTTGGTGTTGGTGACGAAGCTCACGGCGGTGTTGAAGGCGAGGCTCTGCTCGACCTCGCTCTGCCCCGCGGGATTGAACGGCAGCGCCGCCTGAAGCCGCATCAGCGCATAGAGCGTGACGAAGCCGGCGATGCTGAAGAACAGCAGCGAGACGGCATAGACCAGCCAATGCTGCTCGTCCTTCTCGTCGATGCCGCAGACCCAATAGATCGCGCGCTCGAGGGGATTGAGCACCGGGCTCAGGAACGTCCGCTCACCGGCGAAGACGCGCGTCATGTAGCCGCCGAGCGGCCGCGTGACCGCGATGATGACCACGCAATAGAGCGCGATCTGAAGCCAACCGTTCAAAGTCATGGCAGTTTCCCTAGAACCGCTCGGGTCGTACGAGCGCGTAGACGAGATAGGCGGTGATCAGGAGGCTCACGAGGGAGCCGAGCACGTAGTCGAAAACCATGGCCGTCTCCTCACATGCCGTCGCAGGCCGCGACAAAACCCAGGGCCAGGACGAAAAAGCCCAGGCCCAGGACCACCATCATTACATCGAGCATCGAAGTCTCCCTCCGTCAGCCGCCGCGAGACCGGCAGCAGCGGATCAGTGAAGCGAGATGAGTCATCTGGACCGGAGTTGCCTCATTCCGTGTGTCGGCACGGCGCAATTGCAGACGCACGGTCGCATCTCAAGGACGCCTGACGAGCCTCGTACGGCTGCTACCGGCGTCTCTGCGTATATGGCGCAACGTCATAAAGGATCGAGGCGCTTCGTCCCCGTCGCGCATAAAGGCCGCATAAAGATCGGGAATACAGCAATGGAACCAGGCTGTTCCGGTGCCTTTATGGCGTGCCCTGCAAAGCCATCTCGATTTTTTATCCCGCCGCGACCTACTCCTGAGGCACGGAATTCACGGACGTCGGGAGAGCGTCATGCACGACATCATCGGGGGAGAAGGCGGCGGCCGCGCGGCGCTGGAAATGCCCGCGCGCCGCGCGCCGCTCGACACGACGGAGTCCGATGGCTCTCAGGCCGCGATGCTGCGGGAGCTCGGCTGGACGCTTGCCGGCTGCATCGCCGTCGTCGTCGCGGTCAATCTCGCCGCCGCTCTCGTCTTTCACCACTGAGCGCGGCATCACATCGAAACAGAGGGCAGAGCCATGTCCGCCATCGATTATCTCCACACCACGCCAGAGGACCGCTACGAGGCGGCTTCCGGCGCCGGCGAATCCGGCAGCGAAAGCCGGCTCCGGCGCTCCCTGCGCGAGGCGCTCGGCATCCTCGTCCTCTCCGCCGTGGGCGCCGGCCTGATCGCGCTGCGGATCTGGGCGTATATGCCGGCCTCGTTCCATCTCCATGGCTGAGCGGCGCTGCCGGCCGTCATGACGTCCCTCGATCGCACATTTGTCGGCGACCTCTTGCCTGCCACCGGCGCGGCGCCGTCGAGCTCGCTCTGGCGCCGTTTCCTGGATCGCTTCGCGGGTGTCAGCCGCACCGGCGGCGAGCCGGTCGCGCCGCCGCGCGGCCATCGTCTGCCGGTGTTCCGCATCACCCGGGTCTGGGCGGATCGCTGGCTTGTAGGGCGAGCCGGCGGTGCGATGGAGCACGCCTTCGACGGCCCCGCCAGCGCCGAGGCCTTCGTCCGCCGCGAGTGCGGCGATGCGCCGGCGATGGTGGAGCTCCATATCGGCGACCTCTATGTCGCCGCCCGGCTGGACCCCGACCGCCCGTCATTGTTCCGCGGCGCCGGCTGACGGTGCTCTCGGCCTCCTCGAAGCGCTGGTCGCGGGGGTGATTCTGCCCTATATCGCCAAGCGGCCCGCCGATCCCCGCGATATCCGCAGGAGAGACCCGATGCGTCCGCAGCGCCTGGCGTCGGAGAATGCCGTTGCTGGTCTCGTTTTGCCGCGGACCCGCGGTCCGTGAGCGGTCTCCTCGAGATCGCCCTCGTCTCCCTGATCGGTCTTGGCACCGCCTCGTCGGTGATGGCGGGCGCCGCGATCGGCCTCTACGTGCCGATCTCCAAGCGGCTCCTCGCCTGCGTCCTCGCCTTCTCCGCCGGCGCGCTGATCAGCGCGCTCGCCATCGAGTTCGCCTGGCAGGGCGCCGAGCAGCTGCATCACCGCGGCTTCAGCGCCGGCCTCGCCTGGGCCTTCGTCGGCGGCGGCTTCGCGCTCGGCGCCAGCTTCTACTACGCGGCCTCGCGGTTCCTGGAGCAGCGCGGCGGCGCGGTGCGCTACCAGACCCGGTTCCGGGAGTTCGCCGAGACGCGCAAGCGCGCGGACGCGGCGGCGACGATCGCGCTCCTGTCGCGCGGCGACCTGCTGCGGCACCTGCCGCCGGAGGAGATCGAGGCGATCCTGCCCTGCGTCCGCACCCGCCACCTCGAGCCCGGCGAGACCATTTTTAACGCCGGCGCACCGGGCGACGCGCTCTATATCGTGGCCCGCGGCAAGGTCGAGGTGCTCGGGGACGCCGTTCCCGGCGAGGACGCCGCCGACCCGATCGCCGAGCTCGGCGAGGGCCAGTCCTTCGGGGAGATGGCGCTGCTGACCGGTGGCCCGCGCACCGCCAGCGTCCGCGCGGTGACGGCGACCGACCTCCTGGAGATCGGCAAGGAGAATTTCGATCAGCTCCTGGCCCGCGATCCCCGCGTGGCCGCGGCGGTCGAGCGGCTGAGCCACGAGCGCGCGGTCAGCAATCTCAGCTCCGGCGAGGCGAATTCCGCGGTCTGGGCCAAGGTGGCGCGGCGCAGCCTCGATCAGATCAGCCGCGCCGACACCAACAAGCTCCTGGCGGAAGTCGGCCGCGGCTCCGGCCTTGCCATCGTGCTCGGCAACGTCCTCGACACGATCCCCGGCTGTCTCGTCATCGGGTCGAAGTTCAACGGCCTCGGCAGCATGTCGCTGCCGCTGATCATGGGGATGTTCCTGGGCGGCTTCCCCGAGGCGGCGGCGAGCGCCGCCATGCTGCGCAAGGCCGGCTACCAGCCGAGGGGGATCTTCTGGCTGTGGTCGACGGTGCTGGTGGCGGGGCTGGTCGCGGCGGGGGCGGGAAAGGCCTTCATCAGCGGCGCCGACTCCCTGATGGCGGTCTTCTCCGAGGCGCTGGCGGGGGGCGCCGTGCTGGCCCTCGTCGCTCACGCCATGATCCCGGAGTTGATCGACGAGGGAGGATCCCTGGTCGTGCTGCCCACGGTCGCGGGATTCCTGGTTGCGCTGTACCTGACACTGCAGGAAGCCTTTGGCTGATCGGAGACCTGGCGGGTCTCCAGACCGATTGGCGCCCATCACAAAATAGACCCGTCCAGGACCCCGGCGGCCGCGCCCGGCGGGGGGACATGACAGGTCAGTTACAGGCGTACTTCCTTGTTGAAGCCCTGGGTTGTGAAGGGTATTCCAGGGCCTTGGCATTCCCGGCCTTTTGGCCATCGACGCCGGCGCGGGGGATGCGCGGGCCGGGATGAGGGGACGGTGCGGACGGATGGCGTGGACTAGAGGCGGAGGGCTGGCGCGTGAGCGCGCCGGCCGCACAGGGGCCGCGCTGATGGTGGGGGCGGCGCTGCTGGGCGTCTGGCTTTCCGCCGGCGTCGCCCTGGCGCAGGTGCCGCGCACGCTGCCGGGAGCGGTCGAGCCCGGCCGGGACCGGCCGCTGCCGGAGCCGCCGCCGGAGAGCAACTTCGATTTCAGCATCGAGACGCCGCGGCGCTCGCCGGTGCCGCGCGCGGTGGACGAGCTGCGTTTTCAGCTCAGGGATATCAAGGTCACCGGTGCCACCGTGTTCTCGCCCGAGGAGCTGCGCGCGCTCTACGAGCCGCTCATCGGCAACGAAGTGAGCCTCGCCGACATCCTCAACATCGCCGACGAGATCGAGGCGAAGTACCGCGCGCGCGGCTACATCATCACCCGCGCCTACGTGCCGCCCCAGCGCGTGGGCGACGGCGTCTTCACCATCAACGTGGTGGAGGGATACGTGAGCGGCCTCGCCGTGGACGGCGGCGACCCCGGCGTCCGCGACCTCATCACCTCCTATCTGGGCCCGGTGCTGGGCTCGAAGCCCCTGCAGCTTCAGCCGATGGAGCGCGGGCTTCTCCTCAGCAACGATCTGCCGGGGGTCACCGCCTCGGGCCTGCTGCGGCCGTCGCCGGATCAGCCCGGTGCCTCGGACCTCGCCGTCAACGTCACCGAGCAGCCGCTCACCGGCGGTCTCAACTTCGACAACCGGGGCTCCAAATTCACCGGTCAGTGGACGATCGGCGGCGACGTCGAATGGAACTCGCCGCTGCACGACGGCGATCAGCTCGGCCTCAACGTGCAGAGCTCGCCGGAGCCGCAGCAGCGCATCCAGGGCTCCGCGCGCTACCAGCATCCGATCGGCACCGACGGGCTTGACCGGAAGCGGCTCGGTCACGATCTCCCGCGGCGCGCCCGCCGGCATCCCCGGCGCCGATCTCACGACGGACAGCATGGCCTATGGGCCGCGCCTCAGCTATCCCGTGATCCGCTCCCGGGAGCAGAGCTTCTACCTCGACGGCGGCTTCACCGTGCAGGACGCCACCGTCAACGTGCTCGACGGCCAGGTCTTCAGCCACGACAAGTGGCGGGTGGCGGATCTCGCCGCGACCTACACCCAGAACGGCTTCTGGTACGGCAACTCGTCGGCGACGGTCGACGTGGCCCAGGGCCTCACCATCCTGGGCGCCACCGGCGACGGCTCGCCGGAGCTGTCGCGGCCCGGCGCCAAGACCGACTTCACCAAGGTCACCGGCAATCTGCGCCGGATCCAGGTGCTGACCGGGCCGGTGACCCTGGCGCTGAACGCCCAGGGGCAATACGCCTTCGCGCCCCTGGTGGTGGGGGAGCAGATCACTTTCGGCGGCTATCAGATCGGCCGCGGCTACGATCCGAGCGCGCTCAGCGGCGACCACGGCCTCGGCGGCTCGGCGGAGCTGCGCTACGATCTGCATTTCGACGAGTACTACGTGCCGACGGTGCAGCCCTACACCTTCTTCGATACGGCGAAGATCTGGGACCGGTTCGCCAACTCCGGCGGCGGGCTCGCGATCGCCTCCACCGGCCTCGGCGTCCGGCTGACCCTGCCGCACAACCTCACCATGGGCGTCGAGGGCGCGCGCACCCTCAAGACGGTGCCCGGCAGCGACAGCGGCCACGCGGCCACCAAGGTCCTCTTCAATGCCGCCGCGCGGTTCTGAGGGACACCCTACCCGGCGCGGCGCATTGATGCTTTAGTGCCCCGATTAAAGGGCGCGGTGGCAGGTTTGAAGATCGACCTCAAGAAGGCGCTGGTGCCGGTGGCGATCGCCGTGATCTCGGCGACGCTGGCGACGGCGGCCGTACGCTATGTCGCCTTCCTCGGCAACGCCGAGCGCTTCATCCGGGATCTCGAGACCTCGGTGCTGTCGCCGGCGCAGCCCCAGAGCCAGGACATCGTCATCATCGGCATCACCGAGCAGACGCTGGAGCGCTTTGCCTACCGCTCGCCGGTCGATCGCAAGTTCCTGGCGGACCTCCTGCTGACGCTCCAGGCCAAGGGCGTGCGCGCCATCGGTCTCGACGTGCTGTTCGACCAGCCGACGGAGCCGGCGAAGGACGCCGAGCTCAAGCAGGTGATCGCCGATCTGAAGGTGCCGCTGGTGGTGAGCTACGTCGATCCCGCCGATGTCGTCGACGAGTCCGGCGCCGTCGACAAGGCGCGGCGGGATTTTCTCGACGGCTTCGTGCCGGCGCCGGATCGCGTGATGGCCGACATCAAGACCGATGCCTTCGACGGCACCGTGCGCTGGATGGTGCCGGGCCGGCAGATGCCCGATGGCGGCTACGTCCCGGGCTTCGCGCGCGGGCTCCTGGCGAAGATCGGCGTCGAGACGCCGGCCCGGGAGCTGGAGATCGCCTGGCGCGGCCGGATCAACGCCGATACCGAGCCCTTCGGCGAGATCCCGGCCCAGAACGTCGCCGTGCTGCCGCCGGTCCTGTTCAAGAACAAGATCGCCCTCATCGGCGCCGAGCTCAGTCTCACCGACCGCCACCGCACGCCCTTCGCCACGGTCTATGCCGGGAACAAGGGCGTCATTCCCGGCGTCGTCGTGCACGCCCACGCCATCGATCAGCTCCTGAGCGGGCGGACCTCGCCGGGCATCGGCGAGGTCGGCGATTTCCTCTCCGCGGTGCTGCTGGCCGCGGTGGGGGCGGTGCTGGGCATCTCCACCCGCATCAGCCTGCACGGACGCATTCCCCTGGGCGTCCTCGCGGTGGCGCTCTGGTGGGCCGGCGGTGCCGGGCTCTTCCACTTCACCGGCGTCATGATCGCCCTGGTGACGCCGAGCTTCGCCTTCGCCGCCGCCATGTGGGGCAGCGAGGCGGTCACCGGCCATGAGGCGCGCCAGCAGAAGGAATTCATCCAGGGCGCCTTCTCGCGCATGGTCTCGCCCAAGGTGGTGCATCAGCTGGTGGCGGATCCGAAGCGCCTGGCGCTCGCAGGCGAGCGTCGGGAGATGACGTTCCTCTTCACCGACGTCGCCGGATTCACCACGCTCTCGGAAGGCGTCGAATCCCACACCCTGGCGCACGTCCTCAACAGCTATCTCGAAGGCATGTGCCAGGTGATCCACAAATACGACGGCATGGTGGACAAGTTCATCGGCGACGCCGTCTTCGCCATCTTCAACGCCTTCGACGATCAGCCCGATCATGGCGAGCGGGCGATCAGCTGCGCCCTCGAGCTCGACCATTTCGCCGAGCAGTTCCGCGCCGAGCAGAACGCCGCCGGCGTGCCGTTCGGGGTGACGCGCATCGGCGTCCACAGCGGCCTGGCGACGGTCGGCAATTTCGGCTCGCAGTCGCGCTTCGAGTACACGGCGCTCGGCGACGCGGTGAACACCGCCTCGCGCCTCGAAGGCCTCAACAAGTTCTTCGGCACCCGCATCTGCGTCAGCGAGGTGACGCGCGCCCACTGCAAGGGCGTGCCGTTCCGCCCCATCGGCCTCGTGGTGGTCAAGGGCAAGACCCAGGCGCTCGGCATCAACGAGCCGCTCAGCGAAGAGCGCGCGAACGCCGACTATATCCGGCGCTATCGCCACGCCTACGCGCGCCTGGAAGCCGCCGCCGAGGATGCGCTGGCGCTCTTCGAGGAGCTCTACGCGGAGAATCCCTACGACGGCTGCGTCGCCGTCCACGTGGAGCGCCTGCGCGCCGGCACCCGCAGCACCGAGATCGCGATGACGGAGAAGTAGGGGGCGCCGGTCAGCTCGGTGGGGTCGACATCCTGCGTCCTTCGAACTCGGTGCTTACGCACCGGCTCAGGATGAGGAGGTTTTCTTCGTGCCATCCACAATGCTCCTCATCCTGAGCCGATCGCGGAGCGATCGAGTCGAAGGACGCGGGATGCCCTTGCAGCTGACAACCCCGGTTACCCCGGCTTGACGCCGATGCGGCCGGTGGCGTCGATGCGGTTGAGGAGCGGCGGGCGCTTGTCGGCGGCGAAATACTCGTCGGTGGCTTCCCGGGCGCCGCGCCAGAAGCCGTAGTCGTCGATGATGAGGACGCCGCCGCCGGCGAGACGCGGATAGAGATGGACCAGCTCGTGCCGCGTCGACTCGTACCAGTCGGTGTCGAGGCGCAGCAGCGCGATCCGCTCGGGCGCCTGGGCCGGCAAGGTGTCCTCCACCTTGCCCTTGCGATAGGCGATGAGGTCGGCGGGATAGCCCGTCGTCGCGACGTTCTGCTGCACCCGCTCGAGGGGCGCCAGCGCCCACATCACGTGATCCTCGTCCCGCGTGGTCGCCGCCAGGATCTCGGCCGCGCTCTCGCCGGTGTCGTGGCGGATGTCGGCGTCTCCCGGCGCCGGCATGCCCTCGAAGGTGTCGAAGCACTGGATCCGCCGGCTGGTGTCGCCGAACTTCTGCAGCGCCAGCGCCATCATCATGACGGAGCCGCCGCGCCACACGCCGCATTCCACGAAATCGCCGGCGATGCCGTTCCCGACCACGTGCTCGACGGCCTTGTAGAGCGCATAGAGGCGCTCCACCGAGGTCATCGTCGCGTGCCTGCACTGCTCGTAGAGCGGCAGGAACGCCGGCTCCAGATCGGGAAAGCGGCGCGGGACGTCGATATTCTGGTGGCGCCGCCGGCGGCGGCTTTCCGACCATGGCAGACGCCACGAGCGATGCCGCGGCAACAGGGACATGGACAAGGCCTCTCCCACAGAAATGGCGCGCGAGTATGCGTCGGCGCCGGCCTCGATTCAACCGGGCGACAGGTCAGCGCCGCGTCGCCGGCAGCTGCGCGAGGGTGGTGGCGACGCGCGCCACGTCCTCCACGTGGCTGCGCCGGTAGACCGTCCGCGCCTCGTCGGTCTCCGCCAGCCGCTCGTCGATGTTGTCAGGAGTCAGTCGGACGCCGAAGTCCGCGGGCGCATCGCCGCCGCGCAACCGGGCCATGATCAGCCTGCCGATCTCCGGCCGGAAATGGCTGCCGTCGAAGAAGCTGCGATAGCCGTCCTGCAGCGCCGTCGTGGTGTAGTCGTTGTAGCCGGAGAAATCCCAGAGCGGCACGTCGAGGGCGGTCGAGAGCTGCACCAGGCGGCGCTTCCAGGCCTGGTAGATCGGCCATGCGCCGAGCCTGTCGATCGTCTCCAGGAGCACCGCGTGCTCCGGCGAGATGAAGGTGGTGAGCCTGACCCCCTTCGCGCGCGCCGCCATCAGCACCGAGCGATAGTCCTCCATCGAGCGCTCGAAGCTGCGGAAGCCGCCGTAGAAATCGCGCCGGTTGGCGAAGCGCCCCACCATCTCCATGAACTCCGGCACCGGATCCTTGCCGGGATCGAACTGGAACACCGAGAAGCCGTCGCCGTGATCGTAGCCCTCGGGGCGCTTGCGGAAGTCGACGACGGTGTGCCGGCTGCGCTCGAGCGCGGTCTGGGAGAACAGCAGCACCGGCGCCGCGCGCCACAGCGCCCAGCGGCCGAGCGGCGCGTTGTCGTAGTCCGGCACCGCCTGACCCGCGTCATTGAAAGAGAAGAAGTCGAGGCCGACGATCAGCTCGGTGGCGTCGGTGGTCTCGAGGATATGGGCGGCATAGCCCTTCATCTCGGCGGCGGTCACCGCGGGAATGCCGAAATTGTAGATGCGCTTGCCGTCGGGAAAGTCCCGGGGGTCGATGCCGTACTGCACCCGGGAGCTGCCGAGGATCACCGTCCGGGGATGGCGCACCTCGACCTGCAGCGGCTTCACGTAGCGGATGTTGCCCAGGGATTTCGAGGTGCTGATGCCGGCGATCCGCGGCGACTGCCAGACGTCGAAGGGATCGATGAGCAGATTGATGCCGCCCACCACGGCCATCACGACGATGATTCCGGCGAAGAGATGGGCGAGGAAACGCATCCCGGCGCTCAGAACCGGAAATACAGGAACTCGGTGATATGACCGAGGTAGAGGAAGCCGACGCAGGCGATCGCCGATGTGAGATAGGCCCAGCGCACGGTACGGCGCCAGCGGATGGTGAAGCCCGGCACCGGCTCCTCGGCAAGCGCGCGATCGAAGGGCAGGCTCGGCCGATAGCGCGCCATGATCTGCTGGGTATTGGGCGCGAACCAGACCGCGAGCAGCCCGAGCGTCACATAGGTGAAGCCGCGGTCCCAATGGGCCGGGTTCAAGGTCGGGCCGATGCCGGCGAGGCCGATCATGCCCGTCATCACCCGGCGCGCGCTCCCCAGGGACTCGGCGCGGAAGAGGACCCAGGCGAAGACCACGGCGAGAAAGGTGACGAGGCGCGCCAGCCAGCCGCTGAGGCGCGTGCCGCCCCAGCGCTCCAGTCCGAGGCCGCGCGCCGTCGCGCGCCAGGCATGGTTCACCACGAGATAGACGCCGTGCAGCGTGCCCCAGGCGGCGAAGGTCCAGCCGGCGCCGTGCCAGAGGCCGCCCAGCACCATGGTGATCATCAGGTTGACGTAGCGGCGCCCGCCGCCTTTGCGGTTGCCGCCGAGGGGAATGTAGAGATAGTCGCGCAGGAAGCGCGACAGGGTCATGTGCCAGCGCCGCCAGAAATCGACGATGCTCGCGGCCTTATAGGGCGAGAAGAAGTTGAGCGGCATCCTGATGCCGAAGAGCCGCGCCAGGCCGATCGCCATGTCGGAATAGCCGGAGAAGTCGAAATAGAGCTGCAGCGTGTAGGCCAGCGCGCCGCCCCAGGCCTCCATGAGGCCGGGCGTGGCGCCGCGCTGCGCCGCGTCGAAGGTATGCGCCACGAAGACCGAGAAGTTGTCGGCGACGGCGGCCTTCTTGGCGAGGCCGATGAAGAAGATGGTGAGCCCCACCGCGATATTGCTGGCGTTGAAGCGATAGGTCCGCGGGCGGGCGAACTGCGGCATCATCTCCTTGTGATGCAGGATGGGCCCGGCGATCAGATGCGGAAAGAAGGTGACGAAGAGGAGGTAGTGGACGAAACGGTACTCCGTCGCCTTGCCCTCGAAGACGTCCACCAGGAAGGCGATCTGGGTGAAGGTGAAGAAGGAGATGCCCAGCGGCAGCAGCACCTGGAGCACCGGCAGGTCCGCCGCCAGCACGTCGTTGGCGGCGGAGGCGAGGAAGCCCACATACTTGTAATAGCCGAGCAGCAGCAGGTTGAAGGCGAGGCCGGCGATCAGCACCAGGCGCCGGCGGCGGCGCGTCGGACTCGTCGGCGATCGCCGCGTCCCGCCGCGAAATTGATGGCGATCGAGCCCAGCAGCAGCGGCAGATAGGCCGGGTTCCAGTAGCCGTAGAAGAACAGCGAGGCGCCGCCGAGCCAGGCGGCGGCCAGCCCGTGGCTCCGCCGTCCCAGCAGGAAATAGACCGCCGCCGTCACCGGCAGGAACAGGAAGATGAACCCGTAGGAGTTGAACAGCATCGTCGCCGGCGGACTGCGTGCCGTTCCGCCGCCGTCAGACCCGGACCGCTCGCCCGCGGCTTTTGCAGGGCGGCGTGAGCTCCGGCGGCGAGCCGGAATGACGGTGGACGATCACGACCCGGGGCTCACTGCCCTCTCGTCGTGACCGGCGAAAATCTGATCCAACTTCGAGATGCCGATCTCTTATCATGTTCTATCAATAGGACATTTGTTTTACATATGACATCCTTTTGCGCGATCGATTCGGAGAGATTTTCAATTATGGAATCCGAGAGGGAGCGGAACTCGAGGGATCGACGCGCCGCCCGGTTGGACCGGATCGGTCTCGCGGCTGCCGACGATTTGCGATAGCATCCCGCGCGCTGTGGTTGCAGTGCGCAGACCGAGGCGGAGCCACTTCCCGATGACGCGATGCCGATCCTTTCCCGCCTGACCCGTCTCTACGAGAGCCGCGGGATCGAGATCTCCACCGGCCTCAATCCCAGCCATTTCGGCGATCACCCCTACGCGCCCTTCACCTGGTTCATCCGGAACGGCAAGAGCGTGACCGAGGGTCTCGGCATCTCCATGCAGGAGATCTATTTCCTGGAGTGCCTGTTCGAGCGCTACCAGCCGCGCCGCCTGTTCGTCATCGGCAATTCAGCGGGCTGGAGCACGCTGGCGCTGGCGCTGCTGAATCCCGCCGGCCAGATCCTGGCGATCGACGCGGGCTTCGACACCAGCTCCCTCGAAGGCCTCGAGCTCACCAACCGCATCGCCGCGGAGGAGGCCCTCTTGGCCCAGGCGGTGAAGGGCGTCTCGCCCGCCGACGTCGGCCGCCTGATCGGCGAGCATGACATGGCACCGGTGGATTTCACCTTCATCGACGGCTATCACACGGTGGAGCAGGTCGAGCTCGACTTCGACGCGGTGCGGCCCCACGCGGCGCCGGACTGCGTCTATCTCTTCCACGACGTGCAGAGCTTCAACCTGCATCCCGGGCTGGACCGCGCCGCCGCCCGCAGCGGGCTGGTCTGGGAGCTGCTGCTGGGAACCAGCTCGGGCATGGGGATCATGTATGATCCCGCCCATCGGCCGCCGTGCCTCGACGACATCGAGGCCTTCAAGGCGCGGCCCGCCGCCATCGAGATCCTCCAGCGCGCCGCCTGGGCGCGGAAGCATCGCCATCTCGCACGCTGGCAGCGCAGCTTCCGCAAACGGTTCGGCGGCGCCAGCGCCTGACTAGTTGGCGCCGAGCTCGGCGACCGTCCGCGGCAGATCCACCAGGTTCGGCAGCACCCGGGTCGCCGCCGCCGGATCGTGACCGGTCTTGTCGCGATCGACCCACACCCGCTTCAGGCCGAGGCGTTGCGCCGGGACGATGTCGTGGAACCAGCTGCAGGCGGCGTGGATCCAGTTGCGGCGCTCCACGCCGGTCTCCCGCTCGAAGCGGATGAAATGGCCGAGTTCCGGCTTGTAGCTGCCGACCATCTCCGCGGTGACGACGAGATCGGGGCGGACCGGAAAGGTGGTGAGCGTCCGCGCGAAGAGATCGTCATCGCAGTTCGTCAGCATGGCGAGCTTCCAGCCGGCCTCGCGGAGCGCGCCCAGCGACGCCGCCACGTCGCCATGGAACGGCTGCTCGCCCCAGCGCCGCACCAGCACGTCGGATTGGTCGGCAGGCAGGGGAACGCCGATTTTCTGCGCGGCCTGCTCCAGGCCCGTGGTGAGAACGTCCTTATAGAGACGGTGCGGGCGTTCCGTTTCGATCGAGCGCTCGAACTCGTGGTAGGTGCGAATGAGCTCGTCGGTGCGCGCCCCCGCGATCGGCGACAGCACCTGCCGATATCCGCCGTGCCAATCCACCAGGGTTCCGAAGCAGTCGAAGGTGACCCAGCGATCGTCCGTCATGTCGGTATCCTTCCCTGTGGATCGTGCGGAGACAGCGGAGCATGCGCCCGGCCAGTGCCATCCGTCTTGACCGCGCCTCCCCTCGCTTTGACCAGGCCTCTCGACCTTGTAGAGTGATGTGGCCCCGGCTTTTGGCAAGGAGATCGGCGCGATGCACGCCCGAAGCATGTCCCTGTCCATAAGATCCTATGGCGCCAGGGAAAGCGTTCACGCCCACGAGTTTCATCAGATCGTCCTGCCGATCCGGGGCGCGATGGAGATGCGGGTCGGCGACGCCACCGGCTCCATCGGTGCCCTGAGCGGCGTGATGATGGTGGGCGGCACGCAGCACGCGTTCCGGGCTCTGGGCGAGAACCGCTTCGTCGTGGTCGACGTTCCCGCCGCGGCGGCATTCCCCGACGGCATCGTGGCCCGCGCCGCCGCCACGCCGTTCTTCGCCATGGACGAGCCTCTCGTCCATCTCGCCGGCTACGTCTCCGGCGAGGCGACTTCCGGAAGCCTCGACGACGGGGCGGCGTCTCATGTGACGGCCTTGCTGGCCAATTCCCTGGGCCGGCAATTCGCCAGCCCGGATCGGCGTCCCGCGGCGATCCGGCGGGCGCTCGCGATCATCGACGCCCGCTACGGCGAGCCGCTGACGATCGCCGAGCTGGCGCGTTCGGCGGGCATGAGCGTGAGCCGGTTCCACGAGCGCTTCCGCCGCGAGATCGGCCAGACGCCCGCGGACTGGCTGGCGGCAACCCGTCTCGATCGCGCCGCGGATCTGCTGCGCGAGACGCGGATGCCGATCGTGGAGATCGCGCTGTCCGTGGGTTTCTCCGATCAGAGCGCCCTGACGCGGAGCTTCAGGCGCCGGCGCGGAACCACGCCGGCGGCGCTGCGCCGCTTCGCCGTCGCGGGATAATCCCGCGCGCCGTCACTCCGCCGCCGATCCGGCTCAGTTGCTCATCATGCTCTGCAGGCGGTCGCGCTTCTGCCCCGCCTGCAGCTCGCCGGGATCCACCATGCCGTCGCGATTGGTGTCGAGGCGGGCGAAGCGGCGATGCATGAGCTTGTCCTGCCGCTCCGGCGGCATGCCGGCGAATTTGTCGAGCTGCGCCTGGACGCGCTGCAGGCGCGCACGCTGATCGTCGGTGATGCCGGGCGAGGCCAGCCGCTGGCCGACGACGGCGCGGGCCTGGGTCATGCGCTGCATTTGCCAGGCTTTGTATTGATCGTAGGAAAGAGGCCCGGCCGGCAGCCCGGGAGCGGCGGCGGGCGGTGCGGGCGGCGCCGTCTGTGCCATCGCTGGCAGTGCGGGAATGCCGGCGACGGCGGCGGTCACAAGACAGAGGGCGAGCAGATATCGCGCGACAGGGGTCACGGGCGGGAAGCTCCTTGAATGGTCCTCCCGGTTATAGGCGTCAGGGCGCCGCGGTCTCCCCGGCATCGGCGGTAGATCTCGCCAGCGCCCGGCGCACCTCTGCCGGGCTGGCGACGACGGCGCCGGTGTTCTCGATCGCGCGCACCGCCGCCTCGACCCAGGTGAGGTTGGGTTTGGTGGTGCCGTGGGGCGCGTCCTCGAGGCCGACCCGCACATGACCGCCCGCCGCCACCGCGTGGGGAATGAGAGGCAGGATGTCGACGCCGAGACCGCCCACCATCCACGGCGCGCCTTTCGCCTCGCGGCTCAGCAGGGTCGCGAGCGCCGTCAGCGCGAAGGGCTCCGGCGGAAAACCGAAGGTGAACTGGTCGGAGAACATCAGGCGATAGATCGGCGTCGGCGCCTCGCGGAAACGGCGGGCGAGCGCCGCGCCCAGCCGGATGAAGCCGGGCTCGTAGCAGGCATAGGCGGGATGAAAGCGATACCGCGCGGCGAGCCCCAGGCCGTGGCGCACCTCCGCCTCGGAGTTGACGTAGACGAAGCCCTCGCGATCGGTGGCGACGGAGTCCGCGAGCGCCAGGTTCGCGGAGCCGGGATCGACCACCGCCCATTCGATGAGCCCGCTGCGCGCCAGTGCCTCCACCGCCGCGAAGCGCTCCTTCGGCGTGCGCGGCCGTACGCCCTCGGGACCGTCCGAGAGCGGGATCGTGGGATAGACGATGGCGTCCACTTCCTCGCGGATGCCGCCGATGATCGCCGTATAGAGATCGGGATCGTCGCGCTGCCGGCCGGTCGCCTCGTCATAGGCGTGGACGTGGATGATCGCGGCGCCGGCCCGGGCGCAGGCGATGCCATCAGCCACGATCTCGGCGACGCTGACGGGGATCCTGGGTTGCATGCGACGGGACCACGGCCCGTTGAGCGCCGCCTCGAGCCAAATGAGCTTCTCTGCCATGAACCGCCTCTACCGCGCCGCACGCAAAGCTAGGCCACGCTCTACCGGCTTGTCGAGGCTCGCGGGCGCCGCGCCGCAAGCTTTTGTTAATATCCTGCAATCTCTGGCTATTTAGTGTTCACCCGACAGTAATCAGTGCACCGGTAGGCTCGCATCCCCGACGATTTCCAGTGGGCCGCGGCGAAAGCGGTCGCGAATCCGAGGGATGGAGATCGAGCGGGGCATGCGGCGCATCCTCACCATCGATGGCGGCGGCATCAAAGGCGTGTTCCCCGCCGCTTTTCTCGCGACGCTGGAGCAGCGGCTCGGCGCGCCCGTCGCCGAGTATTTCGATCTCATCGCCGGCACGTCCACCGGCGGCATCATCGCGCTGGGCCTCGGCCTCGGCCTCAGCGCGCAGAATCTTCTCGATCTCTACAAGGTGCACGGCTCGCGCATCTTTCCGCGCAAGCGCCTCCTCGGCTGGAAGCGCCTGGTGCGGGCCAAATACACCTACGCTCCGCTGCGCCGCGCGCTGGTGGAGACCTTCGGCGAGCGCCGCCTCGGCGAAAGCGGCAAGCGCATGCTGATCCCGTCCCTCAACCTCGCCGCCGAGCGCGTGCACAGCTACAAAACCTCCCATCATCCGAAGCTCGTTCACGACTACAAGCTGCCGGTGGTGGAAGTGGCGCTCGCCACGGTTGCGGCACCCACCTACTTCCCCATTCACATGTCGCCGGACGGGTTGCCCTACATCGACGGCAGCCTCTGGGCCCGCAATCCCCTGGCGCTGGCGGTGGTGGAGGCGATCGGCATCCTCGACTGGCCGCGGGACGAGATCTCCGTGCTGAGCCTCGGCTGCACCTCCGAGCATCTGAACGTCTCCTGGCAGAAGCGGATCTCCCTCGGCGCCTCCTATTGGGGCGCCCGCATCGGTGACGTCTTCATGAAGGCGCAGTCCTCCTCCGCCATCGCCACCGCCCACGCCCTGGTGGGATCGGAGAACGTGGTCCGCATCAGCCCCGACATCGGCGACCGCCACTTCAGCCTCGACGGCATCGAGAACATGCCGGAGCTGGAGGCGCTCGGGCGCTCCGAGGCGGGCGGGCATTTCGACGCTCTCGCCGGGAAGTTCTTCGCCGACAAGGCCGAGCCCTTCTATCCCAGTCATACGCTGGCGGACTGGGATGCGGCGGTGGCCGCCGCCGCCCTGCCGCCGCGCCCCACGCTCCTGCCGCAGCTGGTGGCAGCGACCTGACCGCCGGCACCCCCCGAGGTGCCCGGCCTGATCCCCTAATGGCTTGACTCCCCGTCGGCGCCGGAAAACTCTGGCGTCCTTGGCCGCCGGTGCCGGCGCGCCCAGGTCTGGGGTATCGAGACGGTGGGGGCCGCAATCCGCGGCAGTGGCGTTCAGGGAGAACAAAGATGAAGCGATGGGTGATGTCGGCTGCCGTCGTGGCGGTTGCGGCGGGGCTTGCGGGCGGGGCGTCGGCGGCGACGTTCAAATGGGCGAACGACGCGGATTCCAACTCGATGGATCCCTACGCCCGCCAGGAGACCTTTCTGCTGTCCTTCGACAGCAACATGTACGAGCCCCTGGTGCGCCGCGACAAGACCTTGAAGCTCGAGCCGGCGCTGGCGGTCTCGTGGACGCAGCCGGATCCCACGACCTGGCGCTTCAAGCTCCGCCAGGGCGTCAAGTTCCATGACGGCTCGCCCTTCACCGCCGACGACGTGCTGTTCTCCTTCGGCCGCGTGCGCGATCCCGGCTCCAACATGAAGACCGCGGTCGCCACCGTGAAAGAGGCGAAGAAGATCGACGACTTCACCGTCGACTTCATCACCAACGGGCCGGATCCGATCCTGCCCGACGAGATCACCACCTGGAACATCATGAGCAAGGCCTGGTGCGAGAAGAACAACGCCGCGCACCCCGCCGACATCACCAAGAACGAGGAGAGCTTCGCCACCAATCACGAGAACGGCACCGGCCCGTTCATCCTCAAGGACCGCGAGCCCGACGTGAAGACGGTGCTGGTGAACTACCCGGGCTGGTGGGACAAGCCGCAGCATAATCTGACGGAGGTGATCTTCCAGCGCATCGCCAACGCCTCGACCCGGGTCGCGGCGCTGCTCTCGGGCGAGGTGGACATGATCTATTCGGTGCCGCCCCAGGACACCGACCGCATCGCCAGCACCAAGGGCTTCAAGGTCATCCAGGGGCCGGAGCTGCGCACCATCTTCCTGGGCTTCGACTCCTCGCGGCCGGAGCTCCTGGAGTCCAACATCAAGGGCAAGAACCCCTTCAAGGACAAGCGCGTCCGCCAGGCCTTCTACCAGGCGATCGACGAGCAGGCGATCATGACCAAGGTGATGCGCAATCAGGGCAAGGTCACCGCCCTGATGGTGGGCGCCGGCATCAACGGCTTCACCGAGGATCTCAACAAGCGCACGCCCTATGACGTCGCCGCCTCGAAGAAGCTGCTGGCGGAGGCGGGATATCCCAACGGCTTCGAGACCGGCCTCGACTGCCCGAACGACCGCTACGTCAACGACGAGGCGATCTGCCAGGCGATCACGGCGATGCTGGCCCGCGTCGGCATCACGGTGAAGCCGCTGATCCAGACCCGCGCCAAGTACTTCGCCAAGATCCTGGCGCCGAGCTACAGCACCAGCTTCTTCATGCTGGGCTGGACGCCGGCCACCTACGACACCCACAACATGCTGATCAACCTGGCGCACACGCGCGATGAGAAGACCCACGCGGGCGAGCTCAACAACGGCGGCTACTCGAACCCGGCCCTCGACAAGCTGATCGACGCGATCCAGGTCGAGACCGACCAGAAGAAGCGCGCCGACGAGATGCACGAAGCGCTGAAGATCGTGAAGGACGACTACGCCTTCATCCCGCTGCATCAGCAGGCGGTGGTGTGGGCGGCGAAGACCAACATCGACCTGGTGCAGCCCGCCGACAACTACTTCCCGCTGCGCTTCGTCAACGTGAAGTAGGCGTTGCTCAGAAACAAACGGCGCGGTCCCGATGGGGCCGCGCCGTTTTCTTTGCGCATCGGCAGTGCGTCCTTCGACGCGCTCCCTGCGGTCGCTTGCTCAGGATGAGGACCATTGTTGATGGCAGAATGAAAAGCGCCTCATCCTGAGCAAGCGAAGCGCGTCGAAGGACGCACCATCGCTATCCACCGCCGCCACCTCACCCGCCCTCGGCCACCACCTGCTCGTAGGCGGGGAGGGTCAGGAATTCGACGAAGCCGGGGCTGTCGATCATGGCTTGGAAGAGCTTGGCGGCGTCGCGGTACCGGCCTTTGGCGAAGGCGTCCTCGCCGGAGGCCTTCTTCAGCTTCTCCAGCTCCTCCTCGACGATGGCGTGGCAGAGCGCCTGGTCGACGGGGCGGCCGTCGGTGAGCGTGGCGCCGTGGCGGATCCACTGCCAGACCTGGGCGCGGCTGATCTCGGCGGTGGCGGCGTCCTCCATCAGGTTATAGAGCGGCACGCAGCCGGTGCCGCGCAGCCACGCCTCGATGTAGCCGATGCCGACGTTGACGTTCTGGCGGACGCCGGCCTCGCTGATGGTGCCTTCCGGCACCGCGACGAGATCCGCCGCCGTCACGTGCACGTCCTGGCGCTGGCGGGCGATCTGGTGCGGGCCCGGCATCTCCTTGTCGAAGATCTCCTTGGCGATGCCGACCAGGCCCGGATGCGCCACCCAGGTGCCGTCGTGGCCGTCGGTCGCCTCGCGCAGCTTGTCGGCGCGCACCTTCTCCATCGCCTGGGCGTTGGCGTCGGGATCGTTGCGGATCGGGATCTGCGCCGCCATGCCGCCCATGGCGTGCACGTTGCGGCGATGGCAGGTCTTGATCAGCAGCAGGCTGTAGGAGCGCAGGAAGTGGCTGGTCATGGTGACCTGGCCGCGATCCGGCATCACCGCCTTGGGATCCTCGGCGAACTTCTTGATGAAGCTGTAGATGTAGTCCCAGCGCCCGCAGTTGAGGCCGGAGGAATGCTCGCGCAGCTCGTGCAGGATCTCGTCCATCTCGAAGGCGGCCATGATGGTCTCGATCAGGACCGTGGCCTTGATCGAGCCCTTGGGAATGCCGAGCTTGGCCTGGGCGTGGACGAAGACGTCGTTCCAGAGCCGCGCCTCCAGATGGCTCTCCATCTTCGGCAGGTAGAAGTAGGGGCCGCTGCCCTTGGCGAGGAGCGGCTTCGCGTTGTGGAAGACGTAGAGGCCGAAATCGAAGAAGGCGCCCGACATCGGCTCGCCGTCGACCTTGACGTGGAGCTCCGGCAGATGCCAGCCGCGCGGGCGCACCAGCAAGGTCGCGATCTTGTCGTTGAGCTTGTAGTGCCGGCCGTTGACGGGATCGTCGAAGCTGATGCCGCCTTTGATCGCGTCGCCGAGATTGATCTGGCCCTCGATCAGATTGTCCCAGGTCGGCGTGGTCGCGTCCTCGAAATCCGCCATGAAGACGCTGGCGCCGCAGTTGAGGGCGTTGATCACCATCTTGCGGTCGGTGGGGCCGGTGATCTCCACGCGCCGGTCGAGGAGATCGCTCGGCAGCGGCGCCACGGTCCAGTCGGCCTCCCGCACCGCCTGGGTCTCCGCCAGGAAGTCCGGCTTCCAGCCCGTGTCCAGCTTGGCCTGCACCTCGACGCGCCGCGCCAGCAGGCGCTTGCGCTCGGGCCCGAACTTGCGCTGGAGCTCGACGACGAAGGCGAGCGCCTCGGGTGTGAGCACCTTCTCGTAGCCCGGCCGGATGCGGCCGGTGATCTCGACACCGGGGGGCGTTGGGGAAGCGGACATGATCGATCTCTTCTCTCGTTAGGGTCGCAAATCAGATAAGCGCGGGGCGGTCGGCATCCAGCGTCCTTCGACGCGCGGCCCAATGGGCCGCTTGCTCAGGATGAGGAATATTTCTTAATGCAATGTAAGAACCACCTCATCCTGAGCAAGCGAAGCGCGTCGAAGGACGCACAATGCATCCACTCCCTCACTTGAACCACTTGTCGGCGATGCGGTCGTACTCTCCGGTCTTCAGCGCCAGATTGAGCCACTGGTCGACGAATTCCTTGAGCGCGATGTCGCGCTGAAGCCAGTAGCCTTTTTCGGCGTAGTTGAAGGCGTGGTCCGGATGGATCGAGCACAGCTCCTTGTGCAGCTTCGCCTGCAGCATGGTCTCGCTGGCGTCGGTTATCATCACGTCCGCCTTGCCGGCGACGATCTGGTCGAAAATGGTGACGTTGTCCTTGTAGACCTCGATGGTCGCCGGCTTGAGGTTGTCGCGGGCGAAGCGCTCGTTGGTGCCGCCGGGATTGACGATCGCCCGCACGCCTGGCTTGTCGATCTCCGCCAGGGTCTGGAATTTATCCTTGTCGGCGCAGCGCGCTATGGGAGTCTTGCCGTCGACCATGTAGGGAATGCTGAAGAATCCCTTCTTCTGGCGCTCCAGGCTCACGGAGACGCCGCCCGCCGTCACGTCGAACTTGTCGCCGGTGAAATCCGCCATCATCGCCGGCCACGCCGTCTTGACGAACTCCGCCTTGACGCCGAGCGCCTTCGCCAGGGATTCCATCATGTCGATATCAAGCCCCTCGAACTGCTTGGTCTCGGGATTGGCGTAGCTGAAGGGCTTGTAGTCGCCGGTCGTGCCGACCTTGAGCACGCCCGCGGCGATGATGGCGTCGAGCCGGCTTGGGCCCGCTTCCACGGCGCGAGCGGCGGGGCCCAGCGTGACGAGCGCGGCGATGGCAACGGCAATGACGCGCAACCGGAAACTCATGACGATCTCCCCCTGTTATGGCGGGCTCATTGGCGCAAGCTCGGCCACCGGGTCGCGCCGGCGTCCGTCGTCCGCGCGTGAGCTCTAGAATTCAGAGTCTTCGATGACCCAAGGCTCGTTGCGGGCCGCACCCGCCCATTCCTGCACCGCCGGCGCCGCCCAGATCGCCTCGCAATAGGCCTGCACCTCGGCGTCGACGTCGATCTTATAGGTGCGGAAGCGGCTGACGACCGGCGCATACATGGCGTCGGCGATGGTGAAGTGGCCGAAGAGGAACGGGCCTTCCTTGCCGAAGCGGGTGCGGCAGTCGTGCCAGATCGCGGTGATGCGATCGATGTCCGGCTGCACGTCCGGCGTCAGGCTCCGGGTCGGGAAGCTGGAGCGGATGTTCATCGGGAAATAGCTGCGCAGCGCCGCGAAGCCCGAATGCATCTCGGCGCTCACCGAGCGGGCGAGCGCGCGGGCCGCGGTATCCTCGGGCCAGAGCCGCGCCTGAGGGAACAGCTCCTCCAGGTATTCGCCGATCGCCAGGGTGTCCCACACCATGATCTGGCCGTGGCGCAGCGCCGGCAGCCGGCCGGACGGCGACTGGCGCAGGATTTCCGTGCGCGTGTTGGGCTGGGAAAGCTGGATCAGCACTTCCTCGAAAGGCGCGCCCGATGCCTTCAGCATCAGCCAGCCGCGCATCGACCACGACGAGTAGTTCTTATTCCCGATATAGAGTGTGAAATCCGCCATGTCCCCTCGAGCCCGCAATTCGGCCCCACTCTGGCGGGAATGAGGGCGCCTCGCAACCAGCGTCTCCGGGTCGGCGTCCCGGTCTTGCATGCGGCCCCGAAACCCGCATTCTACGGGCGATCCTGCCGCGACTGTCCCGGCCCCGCCCACCCCAGGAGGTAACCCCCCGTGCCCTTTGCCCTCGTTCCCGCCGCCGCCAACCCGGTGCCGATCACGCCGGTCACTCCGGAGAGCCTTGCCGAGACCGTGGGGCGGCTTTCCGATGCCGAGCGGCAGTGGGTCCAGGGCCTGGGGTTCAAGGCGGAGGCGGCGACGACCGCGCTGCTGCCCGCCTCCTCCGGCAAGCTCGGCCGCGTGCTGGTGGGCTGGAAGCCGGAGGAGCCGATCTGGGCCTTGGGCGGCCTGCCCGATGCGCTCCCCGAAGGCAGCTACGCCCTCGACGCGCGGCCGGGCGCCGCCGCCGCCACGCGGATGGCGCTCGGCTGGGCGCTGGGTGCTTACGGCTTCGCCCGCTACAAGGCGCGGAGCCGCGCGCCCGCGGAGCTGGTCTGGCCCGCCGAGGCGGATCGCGGCGAGGCGGAGCGCCTGGCGCGCGGGATCACCTTGGCACGCGATCTCATCAACACGCCGGCGGAGGACATGGGGCCGGTGGAGCTGGCGCTCGCCGCCGAGCAGCTCGCCGCCGAGCACGATGCCAAGGCGAGCGTGATCGTCGGCAACGCGCTCCTGGAGAAGAATTATCCGATGATCCATGCGGTGGGCCGCGGCAGCGCCCGGGCGCCGCGCCTCATCGACATCACCTGGGGCGATGCCAAGGCGCCGAAGCTCACGCTGGTGGGGAAGGGCGTCTGCTTCGACAGCGGCGGTCTCGATCTCAAGACCTCCCAGGGCATGCGCATGATGAAGAAGGACATGGGCGGCGCCGCGACGCTGCTCGGTCTCGCGGGCGCGATCATGGATGCGGGACTGCCGGTGCGGCTGCGCGTGCTGATCCCCGCGGTGGAGAACTTCGTCTCCGCCACCTCGTTCCGCCCTATGGATGTCATCAACACGCGCAAGGGCCTGACGGTGGAGATCGGCAACACCGATGCCGAGGGAAGGCTCATTCTCTGCGATGCGCTCGCCGAGGCGGATACGGAGAAGCCGGCGATGCTGATCGACGCGGCGACGCTCACCGGCGCCGCGCGCGTGGCGCTGGGACCGGAGCTGCCGGCGCTCTTCGCCAACGACGACGGGCTCGCCGACGCCATCCTCGCCGCCGGCCGCGCCGAGAGCGATCCGCTCTGGCGCCTGCCGCTGTGGAAGCCCTACCGCAAGCTTCTCGACAGCAAGATCGCCGACATCAACAACGCCTCGGAGTCCGGCTTCGCCGGCGCCATCACCGCGGCGCTCTATCTTGCGGAGTTCGTCTCGCCGACCACGCCCTGGGCCCATATCGACACCTATGCCTGGAACGCCGGAACCAAGCCCGGCCGGCCGGAAGGTGCCGAGGCGCTTGGGCTGCGGGCGCTCTATGCGGCGATCAAGAGGAAGTTCAGCAAGTAGCCCTCACCCTCCCGTCGCTTTGCGACGGGCCCCTCCCTCTCCCGCTCTGCGGGCGAGGGGCTTTCAAGGCTGCGTTGCTTAGCCCCTCGCCCGCGTGAGCGGGAGAGGGAGGGGCCCAAGGCGAAGCCTTGGGAGGGTGAGGGCAGCTCCACGCCGCGTCATGGTGAATCCCCCGTTAACTCTTCTTCAACCACATTTTCCGAGGATCGGTTCGCAGGCGGAACGATTCGGCGGAGGGAGTCATGGCGCTCGCGGTCAAGCCGCAGGAGGCGCTCGAGCTGTGGCGGCGGGCTTTGGTGACCACCGTGCGCGGCGGCGGCGCCGACCTGTCCGCGCGGCAGCTCGCGGTCGTGCTGACGGTCTATCTGACGCCGCCGCCGCACACGGTGCGGGGCCTTGCGAGCCTGCTCAAGGTCTCGAAGCCGGCGATCACCCGTGCGCTCGATCGCCTCGGCGCCCTCGATTTCGCCCGGCGCCGCCGCGATGAGGAGGACCGGCGCACGGTGCTGGTGCAGCGCACGGTGAAGGGCGCGGTCTTTCTCTCGGATTTTTCCGGCGTGGTCGCCCGGGCCGCGCGCGAGATCAGTACTTGAGCGCGGGATCGACGACGTTGAGGAGAGGACGGCCGTCGGCGAGGCGCTTCAGGTTGTCGGCGACGCCGATCGCCGCCGTGGGCGCATGGGTCGCCGCCGCCGCGTGCGGCGTTACCACGATGCGCGGATGCTTCCAGAACGGATGCCCCGCCGGCAGCGGCTCCTCCCGGAAGACGTCGAGGACCGCGGCGGAAAGCTGACCGCTCTCCAGGGCGGGGATCAGATCTTCCTCCACGAGGTGACCGCCGCGCGCCGCGTTGACGATGGCGGCGCCCTTCGGCATCTGCGCGAAGAGCCCGGCGTTGAGCACGCCCTCGGTCTCCGGCGTCAGCGGCAGCAGGCAGACCAGGATCTCGCTGTGGCGCGCCAGCGCCGAGAGCCCGTCCTGGCCGTGAAAGGTGGCGATGCCCGGCAGCCGCCGCTCGCGCCGGCTCCAGCCCGCGACCTGAAAGCCCAGCACCGCGAGCTTCCGCGCCGCATCGCCGCCGAGCTCGCCCAATCCCAGGATGCCGACGCGGCGGTCGCTGGCGTTGGGCTGCGCATGGTCGCGCCACACGCCCTCGCGCTGCTGGCCGAGATAGACGAGGTCCTGGCGATGCAGGCGCAGCACTTGCGTCAGCACGTACTCGCTCATCGCCTCGGACATGTAGGGATCGACCAGGCGCACGATCGGCACGTGGCGCGGCAAGGTGGGATCGGCGTAGAGAAAATCCACGCCGGCGCCGAGGGTGACGATCATGCGGAGTTTCGGCAGCGAGGCCAGCAGGCCCGGCGGCGGCTTCCACACCAGCGCCGCGTCGATATCCCTGGGATCGCCGAGCTCGGGGAACACGCGCACTTCCAGCTCGGGCATGTGCTTTTGAAGTTCCGCCGTCCAGCGGCCGGCGGAATTGGAAGAGGAACGGAACAGGAGGATCATGGGGGCGCTCGATGTGAGGCCGCACTCTAGGACATTTTTCGCCGGAGGCGATACCGGTTCGGCGCGGAAATTGCGACAAAGCCAGGGAATGCCGGTGCGCGCCGGCATCGCGGCAAAGGTCTCGTCTCGCTGTCGTTTCGGCGCACGATCGTCGGGCTGCGGCGTCACCGGCGCGCACGCCACGGGATGGCGAGAGGCTTGGTGCACGAGGAGGCGGCGACGTCGGCGCCGGGATTTGCGCCGACCATTGGCTGCCGATCGCGTGGGCGCGCAGCGGTGCCCGCGAGACACGCCGTCTCTGATCCGTTGATCTAAGGCCTTGATCTACCCCTATGACGGGGCATTTCGGGTGGGAGCTGCCTGGCGCACAAATTTGATTGAAAGTGATAATAAGTCTCATTATCGTCTGGATCCGCGATTTGCCGTGCCGACTGCAAGGGCGCCGGCACAGGGGACAAGCAGATGTCGATCGACCGTACTTCCCGCCACGTTCAGCCGCCGGCGGAGGCTTCGAGCCGGCCCGGGAGGCGCGCGGCGATCCGCTCACTCTCTTCCGCCGGTTGTCTGGCGGCGCTCCTGTGGGCGAGCGGCACGCACGCTCAGGCCCAGACGGCGCCGGCGTCGGATCCCGGCTTTCTGACCGGGCTGTTCTCGCCGTCGCGCGCCAATCTGCTGGGCGACATGGGCGGGCTGCGCACCAGGCTCGGCACCTACGGCGTGACATTGACCCTGAGCGAGACCAGCGAGGTGCTCGGCAACGTCACTGGCGGCGTGCACACCGGCTTCGACTACGACGGCCTCACCACCATGTCGCTGCAGCTCGACACCGGGAAGGCGGTCGGCTGGGAGGGCGGCACCTTCAACGCCAGCGCGCTGCAGATTCACGGCCGCAATCTCAGCACCGACAATCTCGGCACTCTGCAGACTGCCAGCGGCATCGAGGCAAGCCGCGCCACGCGCCTCTGGGAGCTCTGGTATCAGCAGGAATTCCTGGAAGGTGCCGCCAGCGTGAAGCTCGGCCAGCAGAGCGTCGACCAGGAATTCATGACCAGCCAATACTCGGCGCTCTACGTCAACACGGTGATGGGCTGGCCCATGGTGCCCTCCGTCGATCTCTTCGCCGGCGGTCCGGCCTATCCGCTGTCGTCCTTGGGCGTGCGCGGCAAGGTGCAGCCAACCCCGTCGGTGACGCTGCAGGGCGGCGTTTTCAACGACAATCCGCCGGGCGGTCCCTTCAACGACGACTCCCAGCTGCGCGGCGCGGAGAAGTCGGGCACCAAATTCAATCTCAACACCGGCACGCTCTTCATCGCCGAGGTGCAGTACGCGATCAATCAGCCGGCGATGGGCGACCTCGCCCATGTCGACGAGACGCCGGGTCTCCCCGGCACCTACAAGCTCGGCATGTGGTACGACACCGCGCGTTTTTCCGATCAACGCTTCGACAACACCGGCCTCTCGCTCGCGGATCCCGCCAGCAGCGGCGTCGCGCGCACCCACAGCGGCAATTTCAGCGTCTACGGCGTCATCGATCAGATGGTCTGGCGGCCGGACTTCCAGTCGCCGCAATCCGTCGGCGTCTTCGCCCGCCTCATGGGCGCGCCCAGCGATCGCAATCTCGTGGACTTCAGCGTCAATGCCGGCGTCAACCTGAAGGCGCCCTTCGAGGGCCGCGACGACGACACCGTGGGCCTCGGCTACGGCCTCGCCAAGGTCAGCGGCCGCGCCGGCGATCTCGACCGGGATTCCAACTCGCTCGCCGGCGCCGGCATTCCCGTCCGCTCGAAGGAGCAGTTCATCGAGCTGACCTACCAGTACCAGGCCGCCGCGTGGTGGCAGATCCAGCCCGACTTCCAGTACGTCTTCAATCCCGGTGCCGGCATCGCGAACCCCAACAACCCGACGCAGCGGGTGGGCAACGAAGCCGTCATCGGCGTCCGCACCATCATCACGTTCTGAGCCGACCTGGGCCGAGCGACCCCGCGATCCGAGATTTGTGCAGGTGATAGTAATGACACTCGTTCGCAATATTCTGATGCCCGAGCGTTCCCGCCGGAGAAAAAGCGCCGTCGCGGGCGTGCTCCTGGCAGCCGCCGTGATCCTGCCGGGGAGTGCCGGCGCCGCGGATCCCCAGGGCTTCCTGGAGACCGTGCACCGCCACACCACCCTGACCTCGTCGGTGCCGGACAACGGCGATCAGAATCCCTACGCCCTCGTCGTGGCGCCGGTCTCCGCCGGCAAGATCCAGAAGGACGACGTCCTCATCGACAACTTCAACGACAAGAACAACCTGCAGGGGCTGGGCACCACCATCGTCGCCTACCGGCCCTCGACCAAGAAGGCGTCGCTCTTCGCCGCCATTCCCCGCCACCTCGAATCCTGTCCCGGCGGCGTCGGCCTGACGACGGCGATGACCATGCTCAAGTCGGGCTGGGTCATCGTCGGCAGCCTGCCGAGCCGCGACGGCACCACGGCGACGAAGGGCGACGGCTGCCTGATCGTGCTCAACCCCCAGGGCGAGGTCGCCGGTACCATCGCCGGCCCGAACATCAACGGCCCCTGGGGCAACATGGCCGTGATCGACAACGGCGCCACCGCGACGCTCTTCGTCAGCAACACCGGCTTCGGCGTCGGCGCGCCCGAGGGCGATGAATCGCCGATCGTCAACAAGGCGACGGTGCTGCGGCTCGAGCTCTCGATCCCGGAGGGCAAGCCGCCCGTGGTCGCCAGGCAGACGGTGATCGGCAGCGGCTTCGGCGAGCAGGCGGACAAGAGCGTCTTCATCGTCGGCCCGACCGGCCTCGCGCTCGGCAAGGACGGCGTGCTCTACGTCTCCGACGCCACCACCAACAGCATCGTCGCGATCGCGGATGCGGCGACGCGAACCGACAGCGCCGGCACCGGCAAGGAAGTCACCAAGGGCGGGCTGCTGAAGCGGCCGCTGGCCCTGGCGACGGCGCCGAACGGCCATCTCCTGGTGACCAACGCCCTCAACGGCCAGGTGGTGGAGGTGGATCCCGTGACCGGCAAGCAGATCTATGCGCAGTGGATCGACACCGACAAGGCGCAGACCCCGCCCGGCAGCGGCGATCTCTTCGGCATCGCGATGACGCCCGATGGCACCGGCTTCTACTACGTGCAGGACGACCAGAACACCGTCGTGCTGGCGCATTGAGGACGACGGGAATGGTCGAGAAGACGCCACCGGACGACGACAGCACGCTGAGCGCCACGGCGACGCGCCGCGGCTTTCTCCTGGGCGCGGGCGGCGCGGTGGCGGCCGCCGGCGTCGGCCGTGCGCGGGCGGCGACGGAGATTGCCGCCGGGCAGCCGGCGGCCGGCAGCCTCATCGAGCCGTTCTGGGGCAAGCGCCAGGGCGGCATCGCGACGCCGCAGCAGAGCCACAGCTACTTCGCCGCCTTCGATCTCGTGACGCCCAAGCGCGACGACGTGGTGGCGATGCTGCGGGCCTGGACCGCCGCATCGGCGCGGCTGACCGCCGGCCAGACGGCGGAGCCGCTCGGCGACGACATCGCCGTGCCGCCCCTCGATTCCGGCGACGCGCTGGGCCTCGCGCCGGCGCGGCTCACCCTCACCTTCGGCTTCGGCGCCGGGCTCTTCGTCAAGGAGGGCGGTGACCGCTATGGCCTGGCGGCGCACCGGCCCGAGGCGCTGGTGGATCTGCCGCGGTTCAACGGCGATCAGCTCGTCGACGCCCACACCGGCGGCGATCTCTCGGTGCAGGCCTGCACCGACGATCCCCAGGTCGCCTTTCACGCGGTGCGGCAGCTGGCACGCCTCGCCTATGGCGTGGCCCAGCTGCGCTGGGTGCAGAGCGGCTTCCTGTCGAAGTCCCCCGCCGGCGGCACGCCGCGCAATCTCATGGGCTTCAAGGACGGCACCCGCAATCCCGCGGATCTCGACGCGGTGGTGTGGATCGGCGAGGACGGGCCGGCGTGGATGCGCGGCGGCTCCTATGTGGTGGCGCGCCGCATCCGCATCTCCCTCGAGCACTGGGACCGTACCGGCGTCGATTTCCAGGAGGAGGTCGTGGGCCGGCACAAGTATTCCGGCGCGCCGCTGGGCAAGAAGAACGAGACCGATGCGCCGGACTTCGACGCCGCCGACAAGGACGGGAACCCCATCATCCCCGACACCGCCCATCTCCGCCTCGCGGCGCCGGAGACCAACGGCGGCGCGCAGATCCTGCGCCGCGCCTACTCGTACAACGACGGCGTGAACTTCACCGCCGAGCGCTGGCCGCCCTGGCGTCAGGGCATGCAGTACGACGCCGGCCTGTTCTTCATCGCCTACCAGCGCGACCCCCGCACCGGCTTCATCAAGATCTTCGAGACCATGTCGAAGCTCGACATGATGAACCAGTTCGTGACCCACACCGGCGGCGGCCTCTTCGCCTGCCCCGGCGGCGTCGCGGAAGGCGAATTCATCGGCCAGCGCCTGTTCGAGACGACGTGACGGCGCATCGGATCCCGCATCACCCCTCAGGAGAGCCAGTCATGCGATACGTTTCAGCGAGCCTGCTTGCGATTGCCCTGCTCGCCAGTCCCGCCGCCTTCGGCGCCGACGACCCGTCCTTCGAGCTCTCGCTCAAGGACCATCAGTTCACCCCGGCGCAGCTCACCATCCCCGCCGGCAAGAAAGTGAAGCTGACGGTGAAGAATCTCGACGCGACGCCGGCGGAATTCGAGAGCCACGACTTCAAGGCGGAGAAGGTCGTTCCCGCCGGCAAGGAAGGCAGCCTTTTCATCGGCCCGCTCAAGCCGGGCACCTACGGCTTCTTCGATGACTTCCACAAGAGCACCACCAAGGGCACGCTGGTCGCGGAGTAATTTCCGCGCTCACGAAATCGCGAGCCGTCGGCGGCGTTAGAGATGGCGATGCCAAAGCAAAAATAGAAGACGTGGATTCCGCGCCGCGTTGATGCAGAAACGCAGCATCCGCGTCTTCTCGCCAACTGATAAATCCTCCGCCGTTGGAATCAATATGGCGGAGGGGAACTGTGTCACTGGCTCAGCGTCTACGAACTTTGACCGCAGGAGGAATGACGGCGACTGCGGCGCTATTGGTGGGAATGTCGTCGGGCGAGGCGCAGACCGCGCCGGGCGCGGGATCCTACCCCGGCTCCTTCCTGGTTCCCGGCACCAACACGTCGTTCAGCGTCGGCGGCTATGTGAAGCTCGACTACTTCTACGACTTCACCTCGGCGGGCCCCGGGGTCGGCGGGCTCTCCGGCGGCATCGGCATTCCGGTCGACGCCTCCGGCAGTCATCCCGCGACCGCCGGCCACAGCACCCACGGCGTCTCGCAGCTCACGGCGTCGGAATCGCGGTTCAACATCCAGACGCGGACGCCGACCGCCTACGGCGAGGTGAAGACCTTCCTCGAAGCCGATTTCACGAATCCGAGCGGTCTCACCAACGGCGCCACCCTCAACACGGAGAGCAATTCGACGGGTCTCCGGTTGCGGCAGGCTTACGGCACGCTCGGTCCGTTCCTCGCCGGCCAGACCTTCTCGGCCTTCCGCGACATCAACGCCGAGCCTGACACCCTCGACTTCGGCGGCGACAACTATCCCGGCACCAACCGCGTTCCGCAGATCCGCTACTCCTACGATGTCGGCGACGGCATCTCGCTCATCGGCTCGATCGAGAACGGGAACACCAATTTCGTGGACGCGACTTCGGGTAGCGCGAGCGGCAACTTCAACGGCACCGTCAACGCCAGCAAGATTCCGGACTTCATTCTGCGCGCCGATTATACCCAGCCCTGGGGGCACATATCGCTGCACGGCGTGTTCCGGGATCTCTACGATCATCAGGGCGGCGCCACCGGCCTCACCACCACCTCGCCGAACACCAGCGCGTCCAGCTTCGGCTACGGCGCCGGGATCTCCGGCGACTTCAAGACCTGGGGCAAGGACGACGTCGTCGGCCAGGTCTTCGGCGGCGAGGGTATCGGACGGTACCTCTCGACGAACTGCTCCCAGAGCGGCTGCCCGGATCTCTACGTCAACAACGTCAACGGCGATTCCCAGGCGATCTCGGCCTGGGGCGTCATGGCCGGATACGAGCATTGGTGGGCGGACAATCTGCGCTCCGACCTCAGCGGCTCCTATATCCAATTCGAGAACGACGGCGGCTTCGTGAACGCCGCGTCGTTCACGGCCCTGAACAAGCACTACATCACCGGACACGTGAATTTGATCTGGAGCCCTATCCCGTCGGTGGATACGGGTGTCGAGTTCATCTACGCGGAGCGCGAATTGGAGGATCAGCAGACCGGAAACACGATGCGTTTCCAGTATTCCGCGAAGTGGAAGTTCTAACTTCCTTTCGCCGGCCGGCGTCGGAATGGCGTTCCGATCGTCCGGCCGTCTCTGAGCAAGAAACTACCCCCAAAGCCTCACTGAGCCCGCCGGCGGTCGCGCTGGCGGGCTTTCTTTCGCGCAAGGCATGGATGGCGCGCGGTGCGGGCCGCGCATTCATCAGATCTCCCATGAGAAATTGACAGTGCCGAACTGGCGCGCCGCGCCGCAAGCTGCGCGCTACGCACATGCAGAGAAACACACCGGTCCAGATGGATTGGGATCACGTCCGCTTTTTCCTCGCCATCAATCGAGAGGGATCGTTGCGGGCCGCGGGGCGCCAGCTTGGCGTCGATCAGGCCACGGCCGGTCGGCGACTGGCGGCGCTGGAGCGGCAGCTCGGCGCCAAGCTCTTCGCGCACACGCCGGCGGGCTACCTGCTGACGGAAGCCGGCGAATCCCTCCTCGCCAACGCCCTGCGGATGGAGGAGGAAGCGCGGGCAATCGAGCGTCGAACCGGCGGCCTCGATGCGCAACTGACCGGCACGGTGCGCCTCTCCATGCCCGACGGCTTCGTCGAGACGCGGATCGCCCCGGCCCTGGCGCGCCTGCACGAGCGCTATCCGGATGTGCGCCTCGTGCTGTGGATGGAGCGCGGGCACGCCGACGGCGCCGGCCATCACATCTCGACATATCAGGCCGACATCGGCATCCGCATGACCCGGCCCGCCTTGTCCGGCCTCATCACCCGCAGGATCGGCCGGCTCACCGCCGGACTCTATGCCGCCAAATCCTACATCGCCGAGCGCGGCCAGCCGGCGCGCGGCACCTGGTTCCTGGGGCACGATCTCGTCGCGCTCTACGCCCCGGGCTCCGCCTACCGGATGACCACGCTCTGCGACGAGCCGGTCACCAACGGCCGCGTGGTCGTGGAGGCGAACACGGTGCTGGCGGTGCTGTCGGCGGCGAATGCCGGGTTGGGGATCGCGCTGCTGCCGCCGCATCTGGCCGCGCGCGAGCCGCATCTCACGCGCATCTGGCCCGACCGGGAGCAGCACATGGACCTCTGGCTGATCGTGCACCCCGACGTCTACAAGGCCGCCCGGGTGCGCGTCGTCATGGACGCCATCATCAGCGCCTGCGCCGACGAGGACCGCGTGCCGGAACCGCGCGAGAGCGTCGAGGCGCGGTAAGCGGGCCTCAGCTCCTGACCACGCCGGTCTCCACCGCCTTGATCTCGAAGGCGGCGGCCATGAGGGCGCGGGTATAGGGGTGGCGGGGCGCGCGGAAGATCTGGGCGGCATCGCCGGCCTCCACCACCTTGCCGTCCTTCATCACCAGCACCTGGTTGGCGAGCGCCCGCACCACGCGCAGGTCGTGGCTGATGAAGAGATAGGCCAGGCCCAGGCGCGCCTGCAGGTCGCGCAGGAGCTCGACGATCTGCGCCTGCACGGACATGTCGAGGGCGGAGGTCGGCTCGTCCAGCACCAGGAGGCGTGGGCGCAGCACCAAGGCCCGGGCGATCGCGATGCGCTGGCGCTGGCCGCCGGAGAATTCGTGGGGATAGCGGTCGGCGGCGGCAGGATCGAGGTCAACCGCGCGGAGCGCTTCCTCAATAAGTTCCCGACGCCCCACCGCCGTGCCGCCGAGCCCATGCACCTTGAGGCCTTCCTCGACGATCTGCGCCACGGAGAGGCGCGGCGACAGGCTGGAGAACGGATCCTGGAACACGATCTGCAACTCGCGGCGCAGCGGCCGCATGGCCTGGGATCCCAGCTCGTCGAGACGCCTGCCGTCGTAGCGGATCTCGCCCTCGCTCTTGAGGAGGCGCAGCAATCCCAGGCCGAGCGTCGTCTTGCCGGAGCCGCTCTCGCCCACCACGCCCAGGGTCTCCCCGGCGCGCACGGCGATGTCGATGCCGTCCACCGCCTTCACCGCGCCGGTGACACGGCGGAGTACGCCGGTGCGGATCGGGAACCAGACCTTGAAGTCGGTGGCCTCGAGCAGCACCGGCGGCGGCGGATCGTGGCGTGCCGGCTCGCCCTTGGGCTCGGCGGCCAGCAGATGGCGCGTATAGGGATGGCGGGGCGCCGCGAACACCTCCTCCGTCGTGCCGCTCTCCACGATCTCGCCCTTGGTCATGACCGCGACCCGGTCCGCCACCTTGCGCACGATGGTGAGGTCGTGGGTGATCAGCAGCAGCGCCATGCCGAAGCGCTGCTGCAAGTCTTTCAGGAGCTTCAGGATCTGCGCCTGGATGGTGACGTCGAGGGCGGTGGTGGGCTCGTCGGCGATGAGGATGTCGGGCTCGTTGGCGAGCGCCATGGCGATCATCACGCGCTGGCGCTGGCCGCCGGAGAGCTGATGCGGATAGGCCTCGAGCCGTGACTCCGCGTCGGCCAGCCCCACGAGATGCAGGAGCTCGATCGCCCGCGCCCGCGCCGCCATCCCATGGATGCCCTTGTGCAGATGCAGCGTCTCGGCGATCTGCTTCTCCACGGTGTGGAGCGGGTTCGAGGAGGTCATCGGCTCCTGGAACACCATGGCGATGCGATCGCCGCGGATCGCCTGCAGGGTCGCCGGCGAGGCGCCCACCAGCTCCTGCCCGTCGAAGGTGATGCGGGTCCGGGCGTCGTGATGGGCCATGGGATAGGGCAGGAGCTGCAGGATCGAGAGCGCCGTCACCGACTTGCCCGAGCCGCTCTCGCCCACCAGCGCCAATGTCTCGCCGCGCTCGAGATCGAAAGACACATCCTTCACCGCCTCGACACGGTGGCCGGGCACCTCGAAGGTGACGGAGAGATCGCGGAGGGAGAGGAGGGGCATGGCTGTCAGCTATCAGCTGCGTGGATGGCCGGGTCAAGCCCGGCCATGACGCCTGCAAATGCGATCGTCCTCCAATCGTCATGACCGGGCTTGACCCGGTCATCCACGGAAACCGCGGGGATCGCGGCGCTCACAGCACGGTCTTTCTCGGATCGAACGCGTCGCGCACGGCCTCGCCGATGAAGACGAGAAGGCTCAGCAGCAACGCGAGTGTCACGAACGCGGTGATCCCCAGCCACGGAGACTGAAGGTTGTTCTTCCCCTGCGCCACCAGCTCGCCGAGGGAGGGCGAGCCCGGCGGCAGGCCGAAGCCGAGGAAGTCGAGGGCGGTGAGCTGGGTCACGGCGCCCGTCAGGATGAAGGGCAAATACGTGAAGGTGGAGACCATGGCGTTGGGCAGCACGTGGCGCACGATGATCACGGGGTTGGAGACGCCCAGCGCCCGGGCCGCGCGGACATAGTCGAAGTTCCGCGCCCGCAGGAACTCCGCCCGCACGAGATCGACGAGGCCCATCCACGAGAACAGCAGCATCAGCCCGAGGAGCCACCAGAAGTTCGGCTGTACGATGCTGGAGAGGATGATGAGGAGGAAGAGGATCGGGAGGCCCGACCAGATCTCCAGGAAGCGCTGGAACAGCAGATCGGTGAGGCCGCCGAAATAGCCCTGTATGGCGCCGGCGGCGATGCCGATCACCGAGCTCGCGAGGGTGAGGACGAGGCCGAACAGCACGGAGATACGGAAGCCGTAGATGAGCCGCGCCAGCACGTCGCGGCCCTGGTCGTCGGTGCCGAGCCAGTCCACGGCATCCGGCGCCGAGGGCGCCGGCGTCGTCAGGTCGTAGTTGACGGTACGATAGCTGAAGGGGATGAGCGGCCAGAGGATCCAGCCGTGCTGGCCGATGCGCTGCCGGACGAAGGGATCGCGGTAGTCCGCCTCGGTGGGGAACTCGCCGCCGAATGTCGTCTCCGGATACTCGACGAAGACCGGGACATAGAAGCCGCCGTCGTAGCGCACCAGCAGCGGCCGGTCGTTGGCGACGAACTCGGCCCCCAGGCTGACCACGAACAGCACCAGGAAGATCCAGAGCGCCCAGAACCCCCGGCGGTTGGCGCGGAAATTGGCGAGGCGCCGCCGGGTCAGCGGCGTGATGCGGAGGCCGAGGAACCGGTCCGGCGCGCGCGGCAGGTCGGTAGAGACTGCCGTCATGCGCCCCTTGTCTCGAAGTCGATGCGGGGATCCACCAGCATGTAGGTGATGTCCCGCAGCAGGGTCGCGATCAGGCCGATCAGCGTATAGATGTAGATGGTGCCGAAGACGATGGGGTAGTCGCGGTTGAGCACGGACTCGTAGCCGAGGAGGCCCAGCCCATCGAGGGAGAAGATGATCTCGATCAAGCAGTGAGCTGGTGAAGAGGATGCCGATGAAGGCGGAGGGAAAGCCCGCGATCACGATCAGCATCGCGTTGCGGAAGACGTGATGATAGAGCACCCGTCCCTCCGACAGACCCTTGGCGCGGGCGGTGACCACGTACTGCTTGTTGATCTCGTCGAGGAAGGAATTCTTCGTGAGCATGGTGAGGGTGGCGAAGCCGCCGATCACCATCGCCGTCACCGGCAGCACCAGGTGCCAGAGATAGTCGAGGATCCGGTGCGGCCAGCCGAATCCCGACCAGCCGTCCGACGTCAAGCCGCGGAGCGGAAACCATTGCAGATAGCTGCCGCCGGCGAACACCATGATCAGAAGCAGCCCGAACAGGAAGGAGGGGATGGCGTAGCCGGCGATGATCACGCCGCTGGTCCAGACGTCGAAACTCGATCCGTCCTTGACCGCCTTGCGGATGCCCAGCGGGATCGAGATCAGGTAGGAGATCAGCGTCGTCCAGAGACCGAGGGAGATCGAGACCGGCAGCTTCTGGCCGATGAGGGGCAGCACGTCGGCGTTGTGGAAGAAGCTGGGGCCGAAGTCGAAGGTCACGTAGCTCTTCATCATCAGCAGGAAGCGCTCGCCCGCCGGCTTGTCGAAGCCGAACTGATGCTGGAGATCCCTGATCAGCTGCGGGTCGAGGCCGCGGGCGCTGCGGTTCTGGCTGGCCCCGCCACCGGTGTCGCCGGTAGTGCCGCCGGAGATCCGCGCCAGGGCGCCGCCGCCGCCGCCGCGCAGCTCCGCGATCACCTGGTCGATCGGGCCGCCCGGCGCCGCCTGCACCAGCACGAAATTCACCAGCATGATCCCGAACAGCGTCGGGATGATCAGCAGCAGGCGCCGGATGATGTAGGCGAGCATGTCGAGCGCGTCCCTACCGCTTCTTCTGCTCCTGCTCCTGGCGCTCGGCGATCGGCTTCTCCTTGGTGGGGTTGATCCACCAGGTGCCGATCACGCTCGCCGGCATGCTCGCGTATTTCGGCTGCGTCGCCGGCCGGCCGAACTTGTCCCAATAAGCCACGCGATAGAAGCCCGCGTAGTAGTTCGGCACGACGTAGTAGCCGTTGAGCAGCACGCGATCGAGAGCGTGGATGATCGGCACCAGATCGTGCCGGGTCGGCGCCGCGATCGCCTTCGCCACCAGGGCGTCCACCACCGGGTCCTTGATCCCCGAGGTGTTCGGGCTTCCGGGCTCGTCCGCCGCCTTGCTGCCGAAGAACTCGCGCAGCTCGGTGCCCGGCGCGATCGAGGCGCCCCAGTGCAGCGCGGTCATGTCGTAATCGTAGTCGCGCCGGCGGTTCTCGTATTGCGCGGCGTCCACGGTGCGCAGCTGCGCCTTGATGCCGATGCGCTCCAGGTTCTTGAGGAAGGGCAGGATGATGCGCTCGAGCTGCGCGACGTCGTTCAGGAACTCGAAGGTGAAGGGCTGGCCGGTCTTGTCGTTGACGAGAGCGCCGTTCTTGACGCTCCAGCCGGCCTCTTTCAGGAGCGCCAGCGCCGCCGCGGATGCCGTCGCGGATATTGCCGCTGCCGTCATAGACCGGCGGCTGGTATTCCGTGGTGAAGACCGCATCGGGAATCTTCCCGCGATAGGGCTCCAGCAGTTTCAGCTCCTCGCCCTCCGGCAGGCCGCGCGACGCCAGATCGGAATTCTCGTAGTAGCTCCGGGTGCGCTTGTAGGAATTGTAGAAGTAGTTCTTGTTGAACCATTCGAAGTCGAACATGTAGCCCAGCGCGCGGCGCACGCGCGGGTCGGCGAAGATCGGCCGCCGCGTGTTGAAGACGAAGCCCTGCATGCCCTGGGGCACCTCGTGACGGAACTCCTCCTTGATGACGAGCCCGTCCTTGATCGCCGGAAAGTCGTAGGCGGTGGCCCAGTCCTTGGCGACATTCTCCTCGCGCAGATCGATCTGGCCGGCCTTGAAGGCCTCGAACAGCACCTGGCTGTCGCGATAATAGTCGACGCGCACCGTGTCGAAATTGGCGAAGCCCTTGGCGACGGGCAGATCCTGCGCCCAGTAGTCCTTGACGCGCTCCCAGGTGAGGGAGCGGCCGGGGTCGACCTTGGTGATGCGGTAGGGGCCGCTGCCGAGCAGCGGCTCCAGGGTCGGCTTCTCGAAATCCCGCGTCGCCCACCATTTCGCCGGCAGGATCGGCAGCCCCGCCACCAGCATCGGGAGCTCGCGGTCGGTGTTGTTCTTGAAGGTGAACCGGACGCGCAGCTCGCCGAGCACCTCGCATTTGTCCACGTCGGCGAGCTGGGCGCGATAGCTCGGATGCCCCTTGGTGATGAGGGTGGTGAAGGTCCAGCAGACGTCGTCGGCCGATATCGCCGAGCCGTCGTTGAAATGCGCCTCCCGGCGCATGTTGAAGGTGATCGACATGCGGTCGGCGGGAAACTCCACGCTCTCCGCCACCAGCCCATAGGCGGCCAGCGGCTCGTCGAGGGATCCCGTCATCAGGCTGTCGAACAGCTCGCCGCTCTTCATCATCGAATTGGAGTAGCGCACGAAGGACGCGCCCTTGAGGATGAAGGGATTGAGATTGTCGAAGGTGCCGGTGTCGCCGAAACGCACGAAGCCGCCCTTGGGCGCGTCGGGATTGACGTAGTCGAAGTGCTGGAAGTCCGGGGGATACTTGAGGGGATCGCCGAACAGCGACAGCCCGTAGGTCGGCGCCACGTCCTCGGCGGCGGCGGGCAATGCCAGGAACAGGGCGATGAAGGCGGCAATCACGGCACGCATGGCATCTCCTCGAGACATCCGCTCAACACACTAAAGGAATTCGCCGGACGACGGCAGCCGGTGGCGTGTCAATTGCTGGGTGGGATGGGCATCTTGCGTCCTTCGACTCGGTGCTGACGCACCGGCTCAGGATGAGGCGGTTTTTTCAGTGTGCCATCAAAAATGGTCCTCATCCTGAGCCGGCCGCGAAGCGGACGAGTCGAAGGACGCATATCGCCTCTGCAGCGATCCTCAGGCCCCAATCAGTACCGCGCGCGCCGCCTCACCAAGCGCGGGATCGCCGGACGCGATGACACGGCTGCCGGAGCCGATGGCGAGCGGGCGGCCTTCCCAGTCGGTCATGCGGCCGCCGGCGCCCTCGATGATCGGCGCCAGGGCGCAGAAGTCGTAGGGCTTCAGCCCCGCCTCCACCACGAGGTCGATGAAGCCCGCCGCCAGGAGGCCGTAGGCGTAGCAGTCGCCGCCGTAGCGGGCGAGCTTCACCTCACTTCTGAGGCGCTGAAACCCGGCGGCGTCGCCGCCGGTGAACATATCCGGCGAGGTGGCGAAGAGCGTGGCGGCCGAGAGACCGCCGCAGGCGCGCGTGCGGATCGGGGCGCCGTTGAGGGTGCTGGGCCGGCCGCGGGCGCCGATCCAGCGCTCGCCCGTGATCGGCTGGTCGATGACGCCGAGGATGGGAATGCCGCGCTCGGTGAGCGCGATCAGGGTCCCGAAGAGCGGCATGCCGGAGATGAAGGACTTGGTGCCGTCGATGGGATCGAGGACCCAGACCAGCTCCGCATCGCCGCGGACGGTGCCGTGCTCCTCGCCGAGGATGCCGTGCCGGGGAAAGCGCGCCTCGATCAGGCGGCGGAGCGCCGCCTCCGCCTCGCGGTCGGCGACGGTGACCGGGCTCTCGTCGGCCTTGTCGTCGACGGCAAGGGCGGTGCGGAAATAGGGGCGGACGATCGCGCCCGCCGCGTCCGCCAGCTCGGCGGCGAAGGCGAGGAGCGCGGCGTCGACCGCCTGCGCCATGCCTACTGGCTGGCGAGAGGCTTCGGCGAATCCGAGAGCGAGTTCAGGTAGGCGATGACGTCGGCGCGGTCCTTCGCCTTGGGCAGGCCCACGAAGGTCATCTTGGTGCCCTTGGCGAAGCCCTGCGGCTTGAACAGCCAGTCGTTGAGCGCGTCGATCGTCCAGGTGCCGCCCTTCTTCTTCAGGGCGTCGGAGAAGGCGAAGCCGCCGCGGTCATGGGCGATCTCGTCGCCGACGACGCCGTAGAGGTTGGGGCCGACCTGGTTGGCGCCGCCCTTGTCGAAGGTGTGGCAGACCGCGCATGGCTTCGCGGCGGCCTTGCCGGCATCGACGGTGGCGGAGGCCAGCAGGGGCCCAAGCGGCTCGGGCCCGGCGGCGGCGGGCTGGCTCGCGGCGGGAGCCGCCGGGGCATTGGCGACTTCCATCGCCGAGTGCACCATCTTCGGCTCGATGAGCTTGCTGGCGAGGAGGCCCGAGGCCCAGGCGACGATCAGCGCCAGCAGCACCGAGGCGGCAATCTTGTTGATCTCGATCGACGACATTCAGCGACCCTTCAAGGGGTGGTCGGGAAATCCGAAACCAAGCCGGCGGCGCGGAGGCGCCGAAACCAACCAGGCGGCGCGGAGGCGCCGAAACCAACCAGGCGGCGCGTCAGCGCCGAAACCAACAGGAAGAAACCGAATTTCCGCTGACAACTCAAACGAAATATGATTGAAGCGGCGGGAGCGTAGCCCGCTGCCCGGCCGATGCCGCGTGCCATTCGTGCGGCATAACGCCGCAACGATCAAGGACTTAGGGGGAAGCCCGCTCGCCGCCGCCCGAGTCCCGGAGGAACCCGAGCCGCCCCATGACCGATCAGCCCCGCCATCCCATCGTCCTCATCCCCTCGCGCCTCGCCTCGACGCGGCTGCCGGGGAAGCCGCTGGCCGACATCCACGGCGAGCCCATGATCGTCCATGTCTGGCGCCGCGGCGTCGAGGCGGGGGTGGGTCCGGTGGCAGTGGCTTGCGGCGATCCCGAGATCGCCGCCGCTGTGGAGCGTGCCGGCGGCACGGCGGTCATGACCGATCCCGACGCTGCCCTCCGGCTCCGATCGGGTCGCCGCGGCGCTCCGCCAGCTCGATCCCCAGCGCCGGCACGACGTGGTGGTCTGTCTCCAGGGCGACATGCCGACCATCGCGCCGGAGGTGATCCCGGCCTCGCTCACGCCGCTCGCCGATCCCGCGGTCGACATCGGCACGCTCGCGACCGAGATCCACGACGAGGACGAGCTGCATTCCCGCAGCGTCAACAAGATCGCGGTGGGCTTCCCGCCCGGCGCCCGCGTGGCGCGCGCGCTCTATTTCAGCCGCCACATCATTCCCGAGCGGTGCCGGCCCGCACTACCACCACATCGGCATCTACACCTATCGCCGCGCGGCGCTGGAGCGGTTCGTGACCTTGCCGCCGACGCCGCTCGAGCAGCGCGAGAGCCTGGAGCAGCTTCGCGCGCTCGAGGCGGGGATGCGCATCGACGTGGCCCTCGTTGACACGCTTCCCCTCGGTATCGATACTCCCGCCGACCTCGCCCGCGCGCGCGAGATCCTGGCGCCGCGGCGCTGATCTTCACCCGCAAACTTCCGGTCCGCTCCATGCGCCGCTCGCCCGCCAACACCATCGCGTTTCAAGGCCAGCCCGGCGCCTATTCCGATCTCGCCTGCCGCGAGGTGTTCCCCTCGCTCACCACGCTGCCCTGCGACAGCTTCGAGGACGCGATGGCGGCGGTGCGCGGCGGCCGCGCGCGTCTCGCCATGCTGCCGATCGAGAATTCCGTCGCCGGCAGGGTCGCCGACATCCATCACCTGATGCCGGAATCCGGCCTCAACATCATCGGCGAGCATTTCCACCGGGTGAACCATCACCTGCTGGCCCCCAAGGGTGCCACGCTCAAGACCATCAAGACCGTGCGCAGCCACGTGCATGCGCTGAACCAGTGCCGCAAGCTGATCCGCGCCCTCAAGCTGAAGCCGATCGTGGTGGCGGACACCGCCGGCGCCGCGGCGGAGATCGCGGGGCGCGGCGATCCCAGCGAGGCCGCCATCGCCTCCGAGCTCGCCGGCAGGATCTACAAGCTGGTCTCCCTCAAGGCCGACATCGAGGACGCCAACCACAACACCACGCGCTTCCTGGTGATGTCGAAGACGCCCCGCGTCGCCGGCAACGACGGCAGCCTCGTCATCACCACCTTCGTCTTCCGGGTGCGGAACGTGCCGGCGGCGCTCTACAAGGCGATGGGCGGCTTCGCCACCAACGGCGTCAACATGACGAAGCTGGAGAGCTACATGCTCGCCGGCCAGTTCACCGCGACGCAGTTCTATTCCGATATCGAGGGCCATCCCAGAGAGCTCCGCGTCCAGCGCGCCCTGGACGAGCTCCGCTTCTTCACCCGCGAGGTGAAGATCCTCGGCGTCTACCCGGCCCACCCCTTCCGCCTGGCGGCCAGCCAGGCGATGGATTGAGGTCTCGCCGCTCGCGCGGCGCCCTCACCCTCCCACCGCTTGCGCGGCGGGTCCCTCCCTCTCCCGCTCCGCGGGCGAGGGGCTAAATATCAGCGAGGCTCTGAAAGCCCCTCGCCCACGTCAGTGGGAGAGGGAGGGGCCCAGCCCGCAGGGCTGGGACGGTGAGGGTGGCCGTTAGGAGGTTCTCAACCCCGATGCGAGGATGGTAGCGCCTGCTCTCCATCCCCCGAGGTTGCCATGACCGACACGTCTACTCCCTCGCTTATCCCCCACGATCTCGTCGCCACGACATTCGAGCTGCCGGGCTACCGCGTGGTGCGCTCGCTCGGCGTGGTCCGCGGCATCGTCGTCCGCTCGCGCTCGGTCTTCGGCACCATCGGCGCCAGTCTGCAGACGCTCTTCGGCGGCAACATCACGCTCTATACCTCGCTCTGCGAGCGCACGCGCACCCACGCCTTCGACCTCATGCTGGAGCACGCGGCGGGGCTCGGCGCCAACGCCATCGTGGGCGCCCGCTACGACGCCACCGAGATCATGCAGGGCGTGACCGAGGTTCTGGCCTACGGCACCGCTGTCGTTGTGGAGCGGGCGCGCTAGCCTATATAGAGAGTCGCCGGCCGCGAGTGCCGGCATCCGGGCGGCGGTGCGCCCCTATGCCTCAGTGACGGTCCGCCATCGATCGTTAAGAGTTGGGCGCTAGGCTGGTCGGGACCGGGTGCGCGATGCCCGGCCTTGCGCGAATGGGATCAGAGCGATGGGATACTACGTTGTTGGCGCCGAATATCTCGATGTCCGGCATACCCAGGTAAAGCCGGGTACCGCGGAAAAGCACGGGCCCTTCGCTACCTATGAGGAGGCGGTGAAGAAGTGGCGCGAGCGCGCGGTCGCCACCGTCGACGATTATTACATCCGATTCACCATCGTTTCCGAGGACGGCCGCACGGCCACCGCCGCCTAGTTCCCGTCCGCCCGATCACGAAATAGGGAAAATCCGCGCCTGCGACCCGCGCCGGGCACTCATGCCTTGGCGTGCGGCTTGCATTGCCTATCTATGGTGGGCGCGGCCCGCTCGCGGCCGCGTCCCCCCTCCCAATTCCCAGATTTTCCCCGGAGATTGAGCGCGATGATGGCGGAGACGAGTGTCGGACGTTTCGGCAGCGGCAAGGCCGTGCCGCGGATCGAGGATCGGGGATTGCTGGTGGGGGCCGGCCAGTTCACCGACGACGTGATGCTGGCGTCCCAGACCCATCTCTGCTTCCTGCGCTCGCCCCACGCCCATGCCCGCATCGTCTCCATCGACACGTCCCAGGCGCGGGCGATGCCCGGCGTCGTCGCCATCCTCACCGGCGACGATCTCGTCAAGGCCGGCGTGAAGCCGATCCCGATCCTCAACGTCTTCAAGCGGCCGGACGGCTCCGCCGCCACCTCGCCGCCGCGCCGCGCGCTCGCCCATGAGGTGGTGCGCTTCGTCGGCGAGACCGTCGCCGCCGTCATCGCCCTGACCCGGGACCAGGCGAAGGACGCCCTCGACGCGATCGTGGTCGAGTACGAGCCGCTGCCCGCCGTCACCACCATCGCCCAGGCCACTGCAAAGGACGCGCCGCTGCTGGCGCCGGAAATTCCCGGCAACATCGTGGCCCAGATGCGTCACGGCAAGCCGCGGAGTCCGACGCCGCCTTCGCCAAGGCCGCTCACGTCGTCGCCATCGATCTCGTCAATCAGCGCGTGGCGGCGACGCCGATCGAGCCGCGGAGCGTGCAGGCGAGCCCCGACGCCGCGACCGGCCGTCTCACCATTCGCCTCAGCACGCCAGATGCCCTCGGGCATGCGCGACACGCTGGCGGGCGAGGTGCTGGGCATTCCCAAGGAAAGCATCCGCGTGATCGTCGGCGATGTCGGCGGCGGCTTCGGCATGAAGACCGGGCTCTATCCCGAGGATATCGTGGTGGCCTATGCGGCCCGCGAGCTGAAGCGCCCGGTGACGCTGGACCGCGGAGCGGATCGAGGAATTCCTGGCCTCCACCCACGGCCGCGACATCGAGAGCCACGCGGAGCTGGCGCTCGACGCGGCGGGCCGCATCCTCGCCTATCGCATCCGCACGCTCGCCAATGTCGGCGCGGTGCCGCTCACCGCCGGGATCATCATCCAGCTGATGATCGGGCCCTGGGTCTCGACCAGCATCTACGACATCGGCACCATCGACTTCACCATGCAGGCGGTGCTCACCAACACCGCGCCCACGGGTGCCTATCGCGGCGCCGGGCGGCCGGAGGCGATCTACATCATCGAGCGCCTGATGGACGCCGCCGCCCGCCAGCTCAAGCTCGATCCGGCGGAGATCCGCCGGCGCAACCTGATCAAGCCCGAGCAGATGCCGTATAAGAATGCCATGGGCCAGACCTATGACAGCGGCAAGTTCGGCTCGATCCTCGAGCAGGGACTGGCCCTGGCGAAGTGGAGTGGGTTCGACGCCCGCGCCGCCCAGTCGCGCGCCCGGGGCAAGTGGCGCGGCCGCGGCCTCGCCGCCTTCCTGGAATGGACCGGCGGCAACGTCTTCGAGGAGCGCGTCACCGTCGCCGTCCTCGGCAGCGGCGAGATCGAGGTCTATGCCGCGACCATGCCCATGGGGCAGGGGATCGCGACGTCCTACGCGCAGCTCGTGGTCGACGTCTTCGGCGTCCCCATCGACAAGATCCGCATCGTCATGGGCGACACCGACCGCGGCTCCGGCTTCGGCAGCGCCGGCTCGCGCTCGCTCTTCACCGCGGGCTCGACGATCCAGGTCGCCTCGGAGAAGGCGGTGGCGACGGGCAAGCGAGCTCGCCGGCGACGCGCTCGAGGTCGCCGCCGCCGATCTCGACCTACGCCGAGGGCGACTTCCGCATCGCCGGCACCGACCGCGCCATCGGCCTCTTCGAGCTGGCCGAGCGCCAGCCGCGAGCAGCGCATCTTCGTCGATGTCACCAGCAAGGTGGACGGGCCGAGCTGGCCCAACGGCGCCCACATCTGCGAGGTCGAGATCGATCCCGAGACCGGCGCCGTCGAGATCGTCTCCTATGTCTCGGCCAACGACGTCGGCCGCGTGGTCAATCCCATGATCGTGCGCGGCCAGCTCGACGGCGGCGCGGTGCAGGGCATCGGCCAGGCGCTGATGCGAGCACATGATCTACGACGCGGAGTCCGGCCAGGCCCTCACCGCCAGCTTCATGGACTACGCGATGCCGCGCGCCGCTGTCATCGAGAAATTCGAGCACATCCTCGACCAGTCGATGCCCTGCCGCACCAATCCGCTCGGCGTCAAGGGCGTGGGCGAGCTCGGCACCATCGGCGCCACGCCCGCCGTCGTGAACGCCGTCGCCGACGCGCTCGGCCCGCAACGGCCATGCCGACCGCGCGGACACGATCCAGATGCCGCTGACCGCGGCCAGGATCTGGGCGGCGATCCGGTGAGGAACTTGCCGTAACTAGTCCAATGAACTACTAAGGCCGATGAGCAAATCGGTGGCGAGCAGCATCCGTCGCGGACTCAACCAGGCTCTCGCCTATGCCAGGGGCGAGACAGACAAGGGCAAGTCCCGCGTGCATGTGCCGCGGCGGGTCGACGTGCACGCGATCCGGACCAAGCTCGGCATGACGCAGGAAGAATTCGCCGGCGAGTTCGGCTTCAGCATCAACACGCTGCGTCACTGGGAACAAGGGAAGCAGCAGCCGGAGGGTCCAGCTCGCGCCTATCTCCTGGTCATCGATCGCGCACCTAAGACCGTGCAGAAGGCTCTGCGCGCCGCGTAGTCGATCAGACGCTATGGCGTCAGGCGTAAGATGCCCAGAGATCGCACGAGATAGACGACAAATGGCGGCGATGTCGCAATCACGGCCAGGGCGAGCGCCATCGCCATTAATCCGGCGGGACGATCGGTTGCCAACGGGCGAGGCGTCATTCCCGTTTCGATTTTCACCGATCGCGACAGCAGGACGAGGACAAGCGCGCTTGCCGCGCCCCAGGAAGCACCCGCGCCCGCTCGCGATATTAATTCGCAAATACGTTCAAGCCACGAGGCGCCGTTAAGCGGCTCGTAGCTGCCGAAGATCCGGTGGGGTCCATAGATATTGTAGAGCTGCTCCACGATCGCGGCGGCGCAGGCTCCAGCCATGGCTGCAATCAGGAGAGAATGCCACGATCGATCCGACCTTCTGCTCAGGATCCAAATGGGAATGAGCGAAGTCAGACCGCACGTCGCCGCTGCCCAAGGCAGGAGAGTGTCCCACGGCAATTTCAGCAAATGGGCAACCGGCATCACCGTTCTCGTCGATTGCCACCGGATTGCATTGCCGAACAAGAGGCCGCGATGGGATGCGAAATCTTTCAGGCCCACGCCTGACTTTTCGGCGAGGGTTAAGAGAACCATCCACACGACGCACGCCGCCAAGAGACCGGCGAACCAGAATCCAAACCCCAATCGCGGCGCCATCCGCCGAAGCACAAGCCACTGCAGGAAAGGCGACAGAATTGGCACTAACAGGACGGTAGCGATGAGAAGATTGCCGATTAGTTTGCCGCGGGGGTCCATCGCGGAGATCTGCTTGTTGAACGCCGTGTCCACGATGGCGTTGAATACCGGCGACGCCCCGCAGACCATGACCCAGAGGAGCCAGGTCGTCCAATCGAGCGGGCGGGGGAAGTGTTCCGAGGAATTGGGGTCTTGCTGGTTCATCGTGGGCGATCGCGGATCTTGGCGGGCGAGGCCGCTCTATCAATCGCGGTAGATTGTGGCGCATCCTGGATGGAGCTTGGTTAACACGAGGTTGGAGATATGCGGCACCCCCTGAGCCGGCTCAGGGGGTGCGGCCGCCGCCGCGGCGATCCGGTGGGGGAGGGGTTGTCGGTCAGACGACCTCGACGATGCCCATCATCCCCTTGTCCTCGTGATCGACCGCGTGACAGTGGTAGACGAAGCGGCCGACGATGACGGGATCGGTGAAGGGGATGACCACCTTCAGGATGCCGGGCCCGGCCGCCGTCGCCGGCGGCGTGGAGAAGGTGTCGCGCAGGCTGTCCTCGCTTTCCTGGCGGACACCGTTGACCTCGGTAACCAGGAAGCCGGTCTGATGGATGTGGAAGCTGTGATACTGCTGGTCGGTGTTGACGATCGTCCACTCCTCGGTGTCGCCGAGTTTCACCGTCTGGTCGACACGGTTCTCGTCCATGACGCGGCCGTCGATCATGAACATGCGCCGGTCGGGCGTGCGGGAATATACCAGCCTCCGCCGGCGGGCGATCGGGGTGCTGCGCACCTCGTCAAGCCAGCGCGGGCCCGCGGCGCGCTGGCCCCGCACCTCGGCGAGGGCGCTCCCCGCCGACGCGCCTGATCCGCCGGAGACGACCGTTGCCATCTGCCGCACCGGATCCGGCGCCTTCCACGCCTCGTTCTGGAACGAGATGGTCCGCATCTCGTACTCGCCCGCCGGCGGGCCGATCGCGATCGCGTCGATCCGCTGGCCCGGGCCGAGGAAGAACTCGGTCATCTCCCGCGGCCGGGACAGGAAATGCCCGTCTGTCGCCAGGACGTAAAGCGGCATGCCCGCGATCCGGAACTTGATGAAGAGCGTGGCGCCGATATTGGCGATGCGCCAGAACTGCATCTCGCCGGGCCGGATCGGCACCACGGGATTGAGCTGGCCGTTGATGGAGATGATCTCGTTGTCCTCGCCGAGCTCCGCATGCTTGATGAGAAGAAGCCGCTCCGGCATGTCCTTCAGAATCGGGAAGATCTGCTCCGAGCCGTCCACGACGAGTCCGCCGGACATGCCGCCCAGAATCTGCTTGGCGACGACGCCGTGGGCGTGCGGGTGATACCAGAACAGGCCTTGCCGCTGGCGGTCGGCGGCGGGAATGCGCACCTCGTAGTCGAAGCGCTGGCCCGGATGCACATGGACGAAGACGTTGTCGCTGTTGCCCTTCGGCGACACGCTCATGCCGTGGAAATGCAGGTTGGAGGGATCGTCGGGCAGATTGTTGACGAAGGTGATCCGCATCGTGTCGCCAAGCCGGGGGCGCAGCACCGGCGGCATATAGGCGCCGTTGTAGAGGAAACCGGGAAAGGCATAGTCGCCGAGCTGCACGCGGCCCGGCGCTGCGGTAATGGTCGCCGCGAGGACACCGTTCTCGCCGCGAATCTGCGGCGGCTGGATCAGCGCCTGGCGGTCTTCCGCCACGGCCCGGCCGGACCGCAGCAGCGCCGGTGCCGACGCGGCGACAAGCCCCGCGCGTCCGAGCGCCTTCAGGAAACTTCGCCGGTCCCAGCGTCCGGGCCCGCAGTCCCAGCCCGATGGTTGACGGGCAATCCGCATCGGTCGCCGCTCCCTTCTCTGCCGCACGTCCACGGGCGCGGCCGGCCCATTCCAGGACAGGAGCTAAGCTGTGGCGACGGTGATGCTCGTCGGGGATTGCGGCGTTTGCTTAATCCTTGCGAGTGCCAGATATTCTGCATAATAGCTGCGAATTCCAGGTGCCGGTGCGCGGGTGGCTGCACAAGGTCAAAAACAAATCTTCGTGTCCGGACAGTGGGAGGTCGACCTCGTCCGGCGTGAACTGCGGGCGCGTGGGATGCCTGTGCCCCTGGGGGGCCGCGCATTCGAGATCATCGAAATTCTGGTCCAGTCGGCCGGAGAGCTGGTCATCAAGGACGACATGATGGGTCGTGTGTGGCCGGGCACGATCGTCGAGGAAAATACGCTCCAGGTTCACATATCCGCGATTCGCAAGGCGCTCGGCCCGGATCGGGACATGCTGAGGACCGTACCCGGTCATGGCTATCGCCTTCTCGGTGACTGGTCTGCTCGGCGAGAGAGCGCGTCGGCGGAGCCGGTCGCTCCCGCACCGGCGCGAGCGCCTGCGCGGCCATTTCTGACCAATTTGCCCGTGGCGGGATCCGGGTTGATCGGCAGAACCGTTGCCATGCCGCATCTGCGGGATCTTCTATCGGCGTATCGCGTGGTCACGCTGACCGGGCCCGGTGGAATCGGAAAGACGACCCTGGCGCTGGAGATTGCCCGCAGCCTGTTCCCCACCTTCCAGGGCGACGGCTGGCTGGTCGAGCTGGCCCCGCTGTCGGATCCCGGCCTGGTGCCATCCGCGGTCGCGGGCGTCCTCGGCCTGAAGATGCGCGGCGCCGAGATTTCGCCGGAGTTCGTGGCTCGCGCCATCGGAGAACGGAAGCTTCTGCTTGTCCTCGACAACTGCGAGCACGTCGTAGATGCGGCGGCCACATTGGCGGAGACGCTCGCGCGCATGTGCCCGCATACGTCCATTCTTGCAACGAGCCGGGAGACCCTGCGGATCGACGGCGAGTACGTCTATCTCGTTCCGTCGCTGGATGTGCCGCCCCCACACCAGGAGGCGCCCGGCGATGTCCTGGAGCACAGCGCGGTGCAGCTGTTCATCGCCAGGACAAGCGGGCTGCACTCGGGCTTTTTGCGGGACGGAAAGAACCTGTCGGCGGTTGCCGATATCTGCCGGCGCCTCGACGGCATCCCGCTCGCCATCGAATTTGCGGCGGCTCACGCCGCCGCGATCGGCGTCCGGCAGGTAGCCTCGCGCTTGGATGATCGCTTCGGATTCCTGGTCGGTGGCCGCCGAACGGCGCTGCCGCGGCACCAGACCCTCCGCGCGACCCTGGATTGGAGCTATGAGCTGCTGCCGGAGCCGGAACGGCGCCTGCTGCGCCGGTTGGCGGTGTTTCCCGCCGGATTCACGCTCGAGGCGGCAACCGCTGTCACCAGCGACGCCGGCGCCGACGCGTCAGCCGCGGTGGAAGACATCGGGAATCTCGTCACCAAATCGCTCGTGACGTTGGATGGATCGGCGTCGGCCCGCCGCTGGCGGCTGCTCGAGACGATACGGGCCTATGCTCTGAACAAGCTGACCGAAGCTGGCGAGCTCCAAAGCCTCTCGCGGCGCCACGCGGAGTACCACCGTGATTTGATCGAAACGGCCAGAGCCGAATGGGAGACACGGCTCACGGCCGAATGGCTCGCGACTTACGCTCCTTATATCGATGACGTGCGAGCGGCGCTGGACTGGGCCAATTCGCCCGCCGGCGACGACGCGATCGGTATCGCTTTGACCGTCGCGGCCCTGCCGCTGTGGTTCGAGATGTCGCTGCTGGAGGAGTGCCGAGTGCGGACGGAACGTGCATTGAGCACGTTTGAGGAGGCAGCGGACAAAGACGATCGGCAGAGGATGCAACTCTACGCGGCGATAGCCTTGTCGCAGCTCGATGCGTATTCCGCCCACGACCCCTTCGCGGCCTGGAAGACCGCTTTGGAGATCGCGGAGGCGCTGGACGATACCGACTATCGGCTGCGCGCCCTTTGGGGATTGTGGGGATCTTGCGTGAACCGGGCGGAATTTCGAGAAGGGTTGACCTACGCGAGGCGATATTCGGATCTTGCGGCAAGCAAGGCCGAGGCCAATGACCAGCTGGTCGGCGACCGACTGCTCGGCGCCACGCTGCACTTCCTCGGAGACCAAACCGGGGCAAGGACTCATATCGAGCGGATGCTCGGGGCCTATGTCGCGCCGATGCGCCGCTCGCATACGGTTCGATTTCAATCCGACCAGCTCGTGCTCGCACGCATGTATCATGCGCGCATACTTTGGCTGCAGGGGTTTGCGGATCAAGCCTTGCGCATCACCGAAGCCAACATGGACGAGGCGCTTCAGATCAATCACCCGCTCTCGCTATGCAACGCGCTTGCCGGGGCGGCATGTCCGATCGCATTCCTGGTCGGCGACCTTGCGGCGGCAGAGCGGTATACGGCGATGCTGCTGAATCAGACGGCCAGGGATGTCCTGGACAATTGGCATGCCCATGGCATGTGCTTCGAGGGCGAATTGCTCGCCAGGCGCGGCGATCCGGCGGCGGGCCTGCTGCGGCTTCGTGCCGGTGTCGGTCAGCTGCTCAAATCCGGCTTCGGCCAGTTTCTCGTGGCGGCCCAATGTGCACTGGCCGAAGCCTTGGCGGCGGCCGGCGAATTCGCGCAGGGATTGGCGGTGATCGGCGCTGCGATCGAACGGTCCGAGCGCGACCAGGGACACTGGTGCACGGCAGAGCTGCTGCGCATCAGAGGCCAAATCCTGCTGCAAAGCGGCGCCGAGGGCGCTGCGGCGACAGCGGAAGCGGATTTTGTGAATGCGCTCGAGCTCGCTCGGCGGCAGCATGCTCCGGCGTGGGAGCTGCGCGCCGCCACCAGTCTTGCCCGGCTGCGACGCGGGCAGCGGCGGTTCGGCGAGGCGCGTGACCTGCTGCGGGGCGTCCATGGCGGGTTCGTCGAAGGCCATGGGACCCTCGATTTGAACACGGCAAAGGAGTTGTTGGCCCAGTTTTCACCCGAATAGCGGCAGCAAATTGTGGCGCATCGTGGACAGAGCCGGGTTCACACGGAGGTCGGGATATGTGACATCATCGCGGACTTCGGCGGGCCGCAAGCGGTGCCGGCGGCGATCACGGGATCAGGAACAGGAGCGGACAGATGGGACGCAAATTCGCGAATATCCTCGAGACCGTGGGCAATACGCCGGTGGTCCGGATCGGCAAGCTGGCGCCGCCCGACGTCAACCTCTTCGTCAAGATCGAGGCGTTCAATCCCCTGGGCTCGGTCAAGGACCGCCTCGCCCTCGGCGTCATCGAGGAGGCGGAGCGCAGCGGCAAGCTGCGCCCGGGCCAGACCGTCATCGAGGCGACCAGCGGCAACACCGGCATCGGCCTCGCCATGGTCTGCGCCCAGAAGGGCTATCCCCTCGTGGTGACGATGGCCGAGACCTTCAGCGTCGAGCGCCGCAAGCTGATGCGCTTCCTCGGCGCCAAGGTGGTGCTGACGCCGGCGGCGGACCGCGGCATCGGCATGGTCAACAAGGCGAACGAGCTGGCGGCGGCGCACGGCTGGTTCCTGACCCGCCAGTTCGAGAACGAGGCCAATCCCGACATGCACTCGCGCACCACCGCGCGGGAGATCATCGAGGATTTCAAGGGCGAGCGCCTGGACTATTGGGTCACGGGCTTCGGCACCGGCGGCACGCTGAAGGGCGTCTCCCGCGTCCTCGCCAAGGAGCGGCCGGAGACCAAGATCGTCGTCTGCGAGCCGGCGGACGCGCCCATGCTCACCAGCGGCGCCCATCAGGAGCGAAAGCCCGACGGATCGCCGGCCATCGCCAACGCGTCCTGGAAGCCGCATCCCATGCAGGGCTGGAGCCCGGATTTCGTGCCCAAGCTCACCGGCGACGTCGTCGACATGAAGGTGATCGACCGCGTGCTGACGATCGCGGGACCCGATGCCATGCACTGGAGCCGGCAGCTCGCCCAGAAGGAAGGCATCTTCGTCGGCATCACCTCGGGCGCGACATTTGCCGGCGCGCTTCAGGTCTGCAAGGACGCGGCCAAGGGTGCCACCGTCCTCTGCATGCTGCCGGATACCGGCGAGCGCTATCTCAGCACGCCGCTCTTCGCCGATATCCCCGTCGACATGACGGAGGAGGAGATGAAGATCTCCCACTCGACGCCGAGCTCGCGCTTCGCGCCGAAGGCCTAGATCGGCCCCACGTCTACTGACCGGCGACGATCGCCGGCGCGAATCCCGTCGCGCCGGTCCGCCGCCCCAGCAGCAGGACGAAGATGACCGCGATCAGCAGGGCGGCGGCCATCACCAGCAGCATCTCGCTGCCGCTGGGGTCGGCGCCGATCATCCGCGCCGCGACCAGGGGGGCGACGACCTGGCCCGCGCGGCCCATCGCCATGCCCCAGCCGATGCCGGTGGCGCGGATCTCGGTCGGGTAGATGAGGGACGAGAGCGCGATGCTGCCGGAGCCGGCGATGCCCACGAAGACGCCGACCAGCGCCGTCGCGGTCGCCGCCATCGGCACCGAGGCGATGCTCATGCCCAGCGCCGCGGTGCAGGCGGCGCCGATGACGAGGGCGGTGCTCAGGACGGTGGTGGGGCCGAAGCGGTCGACGAGGCGGCCGGCGAGCGCCATTCCGATCAGCCCGCCGAGGCCGTGGAACGCGTTGACGAGGGCGCCCGCCGAGGCGGCCGCCGGGACGCCGGAGTTGCGCAGGAGCGCCGGGGTGAAGAACACGACGACGGCGAGCACGCCAAAGGCGGCGAAGAACGGGACCCAGAGCAGCACCGTCGACACGCCGCGCCCCTCGAGGAAGAGATGCTTCACGGGGACGCCCGGCAGCCGGTCGCGCTCGACGGTGAGAAGCGCGTCGGACCGTGGGGCGGTGGGCGAGAGGCGGGCGAGGATCCGCCGCGCCCGCGCCGTGTCGCCCCGCTTGCCGATCAGGAGCTGCAGGCTCTCCGGCAGCGTGAGGGCGAGCACCGCGACGAGGATGAGCGGCAGCGCGCCGCCGACCACGAAGATCGATTGCCAGCCGAACCGCGCCACGAGCCAGGCGTTGAGGAAGCCGCCGAGCATGATGCCGAGGGGGAAGGCGGCCCAGAGCACGCTCACCATGGTGCCGCGCATGCGCCGGGGCATGTATTCCGAGACCAGGGCCAGGAAGCAGGGCGTGGCGCCGCCGAGGCCGAGGCCGGCGAGAATGCGGCAGACGATCGAGGCTGGAATAGCTGTCCGCATAGGCGGTCGCCACCGTGAAGACGCCGAAGAGCGCCGCCGCCACCAGCAGGAAGCGCTTGCGCCCGAAGCGGTCGGCGAGCGGGCCGAAGGTCATGGCGCCGACCATGGCGCCCAAGGTCGCGGCGGAGAACACCACGCCGAAGGCGCTCATGGGGAAATTGAGCTTGCCGGCGATCGTGGTGGCGGCGATCGCGATCGAGGCGCTGTCGGCGCCGTCGAGCATCGCCACCAGGCTGCAGAGCGCCACGATGCGGATCTGGAAGCCGCCGAGGCCGCCTCGGTCGATCAATCCGGTGACGTCGAGGACGTCGGTGCCGCTAGGGGCTGGCGTGGACATGGATCCTCCCTTCGTTGTCGTCTCCGGCGGGTTGCTCCCGCCGGTATTGCTCCGGCGCGCCGCCGCGCAGGATGTCGAAGATCTCTTCCGGGTCGCGCTCGAGCCGGTCGCCGCGCCATGCCACATGCTGGTCTGGGCGGATGAGGACGAGGCGCGCGCCGTAGAGCGCCCGCAGGCGGTCGTCGTGCGGCGCGATCACCGCGAGCGGCACCGCCCGCGCGCGCGCCGCGCTGACCAGGCGGTCGACGTCGCCGCCGGCGGCATCGCCCGTCACCAGCAGCGTCATGTCCGGACCGAAGCGGTCGTAGAGCGAGCTTCCGTCCGCGAGCCACAGATGCGGCGCCAGGCAGCCGGGATGCGCGGTCGGCCGATAGTCGGCGACGGAGGGCGCGGGCGGCGGCGTCCCGTCCGCGACGATGACGGGAGAGCCGGAATAGGTGTAGCCGAGCACGACGCCCAGGGTTTTGAACTCCCGGACCTTGCTGGCGAGAATGCTCGCGCCCACCTCGCGCCGCGCCGCCTCGCCGGCGGGCCCCGGCGCTTCCAGGTGCTCGCGCACGAAATGGTTGGAGAGATGGGCGTAGTTGCCGACGGCCTCGTCGATGACGCGCTGATGCACCGGCCGGCGCTCGGCCTCGTAGCTGTCGAGAAGCGCGCCGCCGCCCCAGCCGCGCCGCACCGCGGCCAGCTTCCAGCCGAGATCGACGCCGTCGGCGATGCCGAGGTTCATGCCATAGCCGCCGAAGGGCGGATGCAGGTGGCAGGCGTCGCCGGCGAGGAAGACGCGATCCCGGCGATAGCGGTCGGCGATCAGGCTGTGCGCCGCCCAGGCGTCGGTGACGAGGATCTCGATGGCGACGTCGCGGCCGAAGGCCCGGCGCATCCGCTCCTTCGCCTGCTCCGCGCTGGGCGCGGGCTCGTCCTTGCCGTGGGCGAAGCCGAAAAACCAGATGTCGCCGAGATCCATCGGGCCGGTGACGCCGGCGCAATCGGGATTGACGAGCCAGTACATGATCGCCGGCGACCGCGCCGCGACCTCCCTCAGCTCCGGCGCGCGGATGACGTAGTTGTAGTTCTGGGCAAAGGCGTGCTGCCCCTCCATGCGGATGCCGAGAAGCGCGCGGACCCGGCTGCGCGAGCCGTCGGCGCCGACCATGTAGGCGGCTGAGATCGTCGAGGTGCGACCGCTCGCGACATCGACGACATCGGCCTCGACGCCGTCATCCCGCTGGCGCAAGGCGTCGAGACGCGTGCCGGTCATGACCCGGACCGAGGCAAGAGAGCGCGCGTGCTCGCCCAGCGCGTCCTCGACCTTGTACTGCGGGATCCATTGCGCGGGCTCGGAGTAGAGGTCGCTCTTCTGCCGCCGGCCGTTGAAGGCGTTCTCGAAGCGGGCGAGCTCGGGACCGAAGAGGCGCGTCGCGAAGATGATGTCGGTGGGATAATCCGCCGGCAGCGGCGCCGAGGCGCGGAGCGTGTCGGCGATGCCCCAGCGCCGCATGTGCTCCATGGTGCGCACGTTGGTGGTCTTGGCGCGGGGCTGCCGCGCCGCCCGCTCGTTCTGCTCGATGACCACGGTGCGGATGCCGCGCCGCCCCAGCTCCACCGCCAGCGCGAGACCGACCGGTCCCGCGCCCACCACGAGCACCTCTATGTCGGGATCCTGGCGGCTCTGCGGTGCGGGCATCGGCGGCATCCTCTCAGCGCTCCGGATCGGCTTCCGTGTTGAGGAGGAACTCCGGCGGCACCTCCGGTCCCCAGAGATAGAAGGAGTCCTCGGCCGGATGATCGATGCCCTCCCAGTCCAGGCTGGCGGGCACGAAGTCGATGTCGCAGGAGTATTCGCAGAAGCTGCCCCAGGGATCCCTGATGTAGTGGAAGTAGTTGGAGCCCAGCACGTGGCGCCCGGTGCCCCAGCCCTGCCTGTAGCCCTTGTCCGCCATGGTCATGGCGCCGAGGCCGACCGCGTCGATCGACGGCACGTCCCAGCTCAGGTGATGCAGGCCCGGCGCTTCCGACTTGGCGAAGGCCATCAGGTGATGGTCGCTGCCGTGGATGCCGTGCAGGAAGGCGACGAGATCCCCGGAGCGGTCGGAGAGCCGCAGGCCCAGCACGCGTCCGTAGAAGTCCACCGCGCGGGAGACGTCAGGCGTGAAGCGCAGGATGTGGCTGAGGCGGCGCGGCCGCGTCGCTCGCGCATTGCGGCGATAGGGCGCGTTTCGCCTGGCCGGCTCTGTCGCCTCGTAATCCGCCGGCGTCTTGCTGTCGGGAGAGGTCTTCACCCCCGGGCGGATCTCCACGGTCATGCCGTCCTGATCCCGGAACCAGAGCCCGTTGCTGGCGAAGCCCGCCGGCGGCGGCAGCAGCTCCACGCCCTCGGAGTCGATATGCCGCCTGAAGCCGTCGAGGTCCTCGGCAAAGCAGTGGAAGGTGATGTGGTGGATCGCCTTCCGCGGTCCCTCCACCACGCGTCCCCAGCGATAGCCGTCGCCGGCGGTGCGCAGCTCCAGCGATCCTGCGTCGCTGCCGACATCGAGGCCGAAGGCGCGATAGAAACGCTCGGCGTCGCCGAGGCGGGGAACGGCGAGGACGAACTCGCCGATCGAGTGGATGCCGAGGCCGCGGTCCCGGCGGTTCGGCGCCTTGGCGCCCATCGTCGTCGTCATCCCGGTCTCCTCCCGCATCGGGCGGGTTGCTCTCCCGCCCTCCTGCACTGGCGCTGAGAATAAGTCTGGCTCGCGCTACCGAAAAGATGTCAAATACATCCGACCGATACCTGGATCGCATCAGTCGTGAAGCTGCATCAGCTCCGTAACGTCGTCGCCATCGCCGAGCACGGCAGCCTGCGCGCCACCGCGCGCCATCTCGGCGTCGCGCAGCCGGCGCTCACGCGCAGCATCAGCGAGCTGGAGCGCGAGCTCGGCACGCCGCTCTTCCAGCGCCGGGCGCGCGGCGTGCTGCTGACGCCGGCGGGGCAGCTCTTCCTGCGCCGCGCCGGCGCCATCATCCGCGACGTGCAGCGCGCCAAGGAGGAGATCAGCCAGAGCGAGGGCGGCGTCCAGGGCAGCGTCGTCGCCTGCTTCTCGCTGGCGCCCCATGTGGCACTGCTGCCGCGGGCACTGGGGCCGTTCCGCGCCCGCTACCCGAAGGTTCAGCTGCACCTGATCGAGGGCCTCTATCCCACGACCGAGGCGGCGCTCCTCGATGGCCGCGTGGATTTCTACGTCGGCCCGGCGCCGGAGGGCGCGCCCGCGCCGGGTCTCGCGGCGGAGACGCTGTTCCACAACACGCGGACGGTGCTGGGGCGGCGGGGCCATCCGCTCGCCCGCGCCCGCTCGCTCCGCGACCTCGCCGACGCCGAGTGGATCACCACGTCCGTCACCCACGCGGCGGAGGCGGAGCTGAGCCAGCTCTTCGCCCAGCATCGTCTGCCGGCGCCGAAGCTGGTCATGCGCACGCAGTCGGCGCTGTCTCTCATGGTGTCGCTCGCCTACAGCGATCTCCTGGCGATGGTGCCGGTGCAATGGACGGAATTCGAGCTGGCCCAGCACGCGCTGCAGAACATCAAGCTCAGGGAGCCGCTGGTGGCGCCGACCATCGTGCTGGTGCGGCGCGCCTGGCTGCCGCTCACGCCGGCGGCGGAATTCCTCGCCGATTTGCTGCGCCGCGCCAGCGGCAAATGGGCGCGCAAGCCCGCCGTCGCGGCGTCCTGACGGAATCCCCGGGTCCGGCGGTTCATGCTATAGTAAATGGGATCGCGGCTCGGGACGGCAGACCCCGAGGCGATTCGTTCCCGCAGCACCTCAGGAAGACCGGACCGCCGCGGCGCCGCCGCGCGTCCGGATCGCGCCCTTTCCAGAAGGAGGCAGCCATGAGTGTCGCCCGCGTGACGCAGATAACGGCTTCATCTCCCGCCAGCTTCGACGATGCGGTGAAGGGAGGCCTCGAGCGTGCGAGCCGCACGGTGCGCGGCATCACCGGCCTGCACGTGGTCGAGTACAAGGCCAAGGTGGACAAGGGCCGCATCGCCGAATACCGCGTGACGATGGACCTGACCTTCGTGCTCGAGGATTGATCGGGAACCCCCGTCGCAGAGAGGCGCTCATGACGAAGTCGGAGATCACCCTCGGCGAATTCTGCGAGCGGCTGATCGAGGCGCGGCAGGGCGACGTGCCGGACGCGCTGCACGATTTCTTTCAGCTCATCGGCCAGAAGGATCACGACGCCTGCCACATCGGCCACACCCATGCGCCGGACGAGGTGGAGGCGGAGCTGAAGCGGGCGGCCGAGGCCTATCTGGGCAGCGTGACTTAGAGACTTTCCGGCGTCAGCGCGTCTCCCGGGCCGCCCGCAGCCGCTGCACCTGCATTCCCGCCAGGAACGGCACCAGGGGATGCGCGCCCATGGCGACGAGGACCGGCACGTCGAGGGCGATGAGCGCCGCGCGCTGGGCCGGCGCCAGGTCGAAGCGGTCGGCATAGGCCGTGGCATCGGCGAGAAACGCCTCGCGGCTGGCATTCTCGTGGGCGAGGCCGTGCAGCGCCGCGGTGAGCGCCACCAGCTCCGGCTTGATCGAGGGATAATGCGGCGTGGGCGCCGCGGGCTCCGCGCCGAACCAGGCCAGCGACGCGTAGTCGTGATGCCAGCTCGGATCCATCTGCACGATGTCGGGCGTGCGCTCGCCCAGCGCGCCGGCGGCGCAGGCCCAGCAGCGCAGCTCGATGTTGCCCGTGGCGTCCAGCTCCGCCTCGCTGTGGCCGATGAGGGATTTGAGATTGCCGGTGGCGAGGCGCGCCAGCACCGCCTTGTCCCAGGCGAGCTCCGGGCTGCCGTAGCGGTCGGTGCCGGGGAAATGCGACATGCCGCCGCTCGCCAGCACCACCGTCTTCAGCCCCATGCCCGTCACCGCCCGCGCCACCGCCTGGCCGAAGGCGTAGCAGCGCTCCATGGTCGGCTGCGGCGGCAGGTAGGCGTTGACGTAGATCGGCAGCACCGCGTCGCCGTGGCCGAGATGGGTGAGGGGGATCCCCATGGCATAGTCGAACTTCGCCGTGCTGGTGAAGGCGGGATCGAAGCCGCTGCGATAGAGCTGGCGCACCAGCTCCAGCCCGGTCTCGCCGGGAATCTTCCAGTGAAATTTCCGCCCCGCGAACTCGCCCCGCGCCTCGCCGCCGACGTGGACGGTGAAGGGCGGCGCCGTCGTGTGGAAGAACTGCTCCGCGTGATCGTTGGCGAAGAGGATCCAGAGATCGGGCTTGAGGGCGCGCAGCCTGCTCGCCGATCTGCGCCGCGACGGCGCGGACGTTCTCGACTGTCTCGCGGTTCTCCGTCTCCGGCAGCGTGAAGAACTGCGGCGCATGAGGCAGCATCGCGCCGCCGATGATCGAAGTACTCACCTCGCGGCCTCCATCGCGCCACCCCGCAGCGCCCGCACCACCCGCCACTCGTAGCGCGCGGCGAGCGCGAGGCCGATCGCTGCTGCCGCGACGAAAAGCGCGGCTTCGGCGCGGCCGGCGAGGGAGGCGCCCGCCAGCGCCCAGGTCGCGAGCGCGACCCAGGCCACGAGGAGGAGGGAGCGCAGGATGATCGCCGCGCCGCGGTGCCAGGGCGATCCGGCGACGCGGCGGCGGAGCCAGTCCGGCGCCGAGCTCGCGGGATCGCCTCGCGCCATCAGGGCGACGGCCTCGCCGAGTTCCTGGATCCGCAACGCCCACCAGACCGTGAGTCCGACGAAGGCGGCGGCGAGGATGGCGGGAAAGTAGGGCACCACGGTGCCGAGATCGATGGCGATGCCCTTGAGAGGGCCCACCATCTCGGCGAGCTCCTTCTGCTGCTCGTGGAACTGCGCGTCGAGGGCGGCCATCGACGTGTCGATCTCCGCCTGCTTCTGGGTGTTCGCGGCGATCGCCGCCTCGGTCCGCTGCGTCAGCTCCGTCAGCGCCGGCGCGCGGTCCAGGGCCGAGGTGCCGAGCGTCTGCAGGAAACCGTGCACCGCCGTATCCTTGCTCTCCGTCGCCGCCCACCAGAACCGGCTCGACGGCGGCTCGATCCTGAACTTGCCGGTGGCGGCTACCACGGCGGCGACCGCCTGCTCCGCGCTGGTCCAGGACGCCGCCTCGCCGGGAAACTTGCCGGCGGCCGCGTGGATGCGCTGCAGCAGCGCGTCGCCGACGACGGACACCTCCGGTGCCACGTCGCTCTGCCAGCCGTCGTTGAAAGCGGTGAAGCGCGGCGCGATGATCTGCTGCTCGATATAGGGCCGGATCGCCTCGAGGACCGAGCTCTGGGAGCCGGCGGCGGCGACCGCGCGGCGGAGCACGCTGTTCATCGCCGGCATGTCCGGGTCCGCGGGCGCGGTGGAGGGGGCCACCTGCGCCATGGCATTGGCGATCGGCATCTGGACCGCCAGGGAGACGGATCCCAGGGGCGGCGGGAACAGCGCCGCGCCGGCGTCGCCGGCGGCGCGATCGGGGCCGAGGGCGCGCAGCTGGGTCAGGATGTCGTTGAGGCGGCCGAAGGTGCTGCGGAGATCCGCCAGCAGGCCATCGAGACGCCGCTTCGCCTCGCCGGTGCTGAGGTCGCCGAGGCGCGCGAGCGCCGGGGCCATGGCGTCGAGCTCCTGCTTCAGCGCCGTCCCGCCGGCGAGCCCGCTCGCCGCCTCCGCCTTCTTGCCCGTGAGATCGACATAGGGGCGGAAGATCATGACGTGGAAGATCGCGAGACCGGCGGCGGCGATCAGGAACCAGCGGCGCGCCGCCTCGTGATTGGCGCGGGCCTCGGTGAAAAGCGTGGCGGCGAAATCCTCGGCCATGGCGTCCCCCCGTCGCTCTCCGCCGGAAATATTACCCCGCCAGGAACCCCACCAGCCGGGGAATCACCTGCTCCGGCGCCTCTTCCATCAGCCAGTGGCCGGAGCCTTTGACGATGACGCCGTCGACGTTGTCGGCGACCAGTCGGCCCTGCTCGATCAGGAACTTCCCGCCCGCCTTCTCGCCGCTCAGCACCAGCATCCGCATCTTGAGCCTGGTCTTGGCGAGGGCGGCGAAATCGGCGGCGTCCTGCTCGAAGGCGCGGAAATACTCGAAGCCCGCGCGCATGCCGCCGGGGCGGGCGTATTCCGCCGCGTAGAACTGGCGGTCGGCCTCGGGGATCGAGTGGGTGCGGTCGGCGGCGAAGTCGTTCCAGAAATGCTCGAAGTAGATCCGCTCGCGCCCCTCGACCAGCTTGAGCGGGGTCTCGCCATAGAAGTGGAAATGCCAGAGGTCGCGCAGCAGCCAGACATGGGTCCAGTCGCCGATGCCGGGCAGGAACGCGTCCATCAGCACGATGCGGTCGACGTCCCCGGCATACTGCGCCGCATAGGCGTAGGCCACCATGAGGCCGATATCGTGGCCGGCGATCCGGACGTGGCGCAATCCCAGCGACCGGGCAAGCGCATGAATATCCTGCGCCATCGTCTTCTTGTCGTAGCCGCCGGGCGGCTTCGAGGACTGGCCGGCGCCGCGCAGATCCGGCGCGATGACGGTGCGCGTCTTGGCGAGCTCCGCCATGAGCGGCCGCCACATGTGGGAGGTCTGGGCATAGCCGTGCAGCAGGATCACGGGATCGCCGTCGCCGGCGGCGAGGTAGTGCAGCCGCACGCCCTCGAGGTCGGCGAAGCGCTCGTCGATGGGAATCGCGGAGCCCGGACCCGTCGGCATCGACTTCTCCTGCAGTGTGGCCGTGACGCTACCGCTTCAGCCAATCCTCGATCAGCCGCCGCGCGATCGAATCCCGCCGCGGCAGGCGGAACTCGTCGTCCTCCTTGTGGGAGAGCACGAAGTCGCGCTCGAACCAGCGCGCGGTCTCCAGCTCCGAGGTGTCGACCTCGATCTCCCGCGACACCGCGCGGGCGTAGAAGCCCAGCATGATCGAGGCGGGGAAGGGCCAGGGCTGGGAGGAGTGATAGATGACATCCTCGACGATGATGCCGGTCTCCTCCGCCACTTCCCGCGCCACCGCCTCCTCCAGGCTCTCGCCGGGCTCGACGAAGCCCGCGAGCGTCGAATGCTGGCCCTTGGCCCAGACCGCCTGGCGGCCGAGGAGCAGGCGGTCGCCGTCGGTCACCAGCATGATGACGGCGGGATCGGTGCGGGGGAAATGCGAGGTGTTGCAGGCGGGATCGACGCAGCGGCGGACGTGGCCGCCCTGCTCGCTCCGGGTCGGGCTGCCGCAGACGCCGCAGAAGCGGTGCCGCCCGTGCCAGTGCAGGATGCCACGGGCATAGGCGAGGATCGCGCCCTCGGTGCGCGCCAGCAGCGGCCCGACCCGGCGCAGGTCGGTGAACTCCAGGGGATCCGAGGGCAGCGCCGCGCGCTCCATCACCTCCAGCGGCGCCTCGTGGGCCGAGAGGTCGACGGCGAAATAGGCGCGCTCCTCGCTGAGGCCCAGCAGCACCGCGTCGTCGCCGGTGAGCGAGAGCAGGGCGTCCCGCGGCAGCAGCGCCGCCGCCGGCTGGCCGCCGTTCGGCAGCACCAGGCTCTGGCCGCGCCAGACCGGCACGAACAACGTATGGGGGTGTGCCATCCGCTCGGCGAGCCACCCGGCATCGCTCCGGCGATGCCCGGCGCGGTCGAGCCCGTTGGCGGCATAGAAATTCGGCGGTTTCATCGCGCCGAGACTGGCACAGGGGTTGTGCCGGGAGCAAGCGATTGGCTGGGCGGGCGGGGTGCGTCCTTCGACTCGGCCGCTGCGCGGCCGGCTCAGGATGAGGAGGTTTTCTTCGTGCCATTCACCAACGCTCCTCATCCTGAGCCGGCGAAGCGCGAGTCGAAGGACGCACGATGCTCCTCCCGCTCTTCGCACCGGCGCTTGTCAAAATTCTGTCGCAGACGCGGCTCTAGCCTGCGCGGCGCAACCTGCGCGCTTGCGCAAAAAATCCGAGGGGAATCTGGAGATGCACACGAGGCTGGTATCCGACGGCGGCCGGCAGGACTGGCGCCGCGCGTTCAAATCCCTGGCGCTCGCCACCGCGGCCTTCCTGGCGCTCGCCGGCGCCGCCGCGGCGCAGTCGGTGACGTTCGAGGGCCAGACCTTCGTCAACAAGGGCCTCGTCGGCGTGGCGCGGATTCCCTCCGACGCCGTGGACGAGCTCGGCGAGACGCTGGGCGGCATCGGCTCCGGCATGACGATGGATCTCGCGAGCTGGCACAAGAACCGGGACGGCAGCTACGGCGGCACGCTCTACATGCTGCCGGATCGCGGCTGGAACACCTCGGGCACCGTCGATTTCAAGGGCCGGCTGCAGAAGTTCGATCTTCACCTCGTGCCGTTCACCGGTCGCCAGCACCACGGCGCAGAATCAGCTCACCCTCGACTACCGCCGCTCGATCGTCTTCCACGAGTGGAACGGCACGCCGACCACCGGCCTCGATCCGGACGCGGTCCGGCCGGCGATCCATCAATTCCCGGACCTGCCGATCGGTCCCGACGGCCATATCCCCGTCGACGACGAGGGCGTGGTGATGCTGGGCGACGGCACCTTCTGGGTCAGCGACGAGTACGGCCCCTACGTCTATCACTACAACCAGCACGGCGAGCTCATCGAGGCGATCCGGCCGCCGGACGCCTTCATCCCCAAGCGCCTCAACGCCTCGAGCCAGCCGGTGGAGAATTTCTCCGCCGACAGCCCGCCGATCGGCGTCACCTACAATCCCGATCCCGGCAATCCCGTCTCCGGGCGGCAGAACAACCAGGGCTTCGAGGGCCTCGCCATCAGCCCCGATGGCAACACGCTCTTCGTGCTGCTGCAGAGCGCGCTGATCCAGGATCTCGACATCAACAACATCAAGACGACGCGGCGCAACACGCGCCTCCTGGCATATGATCTCCGGCACCGGGAGGAGCACGATCCCCGCCGCGGGCCGGAGCCGAAGCTCGTCGGCGAATACGTGGTGCAGCTCCCGCTCTTCCAGGACCAGACCACCACCAAGCCCAAGCTGCTGATCGCGGCCCAGAGCGAGCTGCACGCCCTCAACGATCATCAGTTCCTGGTGCTGGCGCGGGACAGCAACGGCGGCTTCACCGATCCCAGCCCCGGCTCGGTCTATCGCAGCATCGATCTCATCGACATCTCCCACGCCACCAACATCGCCAACACCGCCTACGACACGGCGGGGACGCCGGTCGCGCCGCTGGGCGTCCTCAACCCCGCCATCACGCCGGTGGCCTATCAGAGCTTCCTCAACATCGACGACAACACCCAGCTCAACCGCTTCGGCCTGCACAACGGCGCCCCCAGCGACACCAACGACCTCTACGAGAAGTGGGAGAGCATCGCGATCGTTCCGGTGCTGGATCCCAAGGCGCCGCACGACTATTTCCTCTTCGTCGGCAGCGACAACGACTTCATCACCCAGAATGGCCACATGGCCGGCAGCCCCTACAAGGACGCCTCCGGCTTCAACGTCGATACCCTGGTGCTGGTCTACCGGGTGACGCTGCCGACCTACGTGGCGCCCTTCGATCGCGATCGCGACCGGGATCGCCACCTGACCCGGCGGTAGGCCCTCTTGCCACCGATCTTCTTTTCGTCGTCATGCCCGGCCTCGTGCCGGGCATCCACGTCTTACGCCTGAAAGTCGTGGATGCGCGGGACAAGCCCGCGCATGACGGGAGAGGGAATAAAAATGTCCAAGCTCCCCGTCGCCTATTCTCCTTGATTGATGCAAGCCTGACGCTGTGACCGCAATCGCGGACAAGGCAACTTTGACACGTCCGTTAGATTTGGCCTTGGACCCCGGCGCATGTCGCGCCGGTGCAGGCGAGGACGGCAGCATGAGAAGTCATCTTGAGATCACCCGCCGCGCGGCGGGTTTCGCCGCAGCGCTCAGGAAGACGATCACGACCGGCATGCCGAAGCCGAAGAAATATCAGGGCCAGATGCCTCTCCTCGGCGGCGCCGAGCTCGCCCCCGCCAACGTCTCCGCGGTCACCGCTTATGTCTGGGCCGCGGAGCATCAGAAGGGGCAGTGAGGGCCGAGCGGCCGAGCCCCTCCAGTTGATAATCGGTCGCATGGAATTGAGGGCGACCCTCTGATAGTCTTGCTTGCAAGATGACGAACGTGCCGAGCAAACGGACAGCGGGCAGGAAGGGCGGTCTCGCGCTGCTTCGGCGCTTGCGCGCGTTGCGCGGCGCCGGCGCGCTGGTTGGCGCCATGGCACTGCTGGTGCAGGTCTGGCTGCCCTTCGTGCATCACCCGGTTCTCACCGCCGCGGCCGACCCGCAGAGCTATGCCCGCACCGCCGCCTTCTTCGGCGACGAGGTGGCGCTGTGCTCGGCGCAGGGCGCGCCGACCAGCGACCAGTCCGGCGTGCCGGGCAAGCTGCCGTCGCACCGGCTGCAACCCTGTCCGATCTGCCAGACGCTGCACCTGCTGGGCAGCGTCGTTCCGCCGACGGCCGGCTTCGTCGTCGCGGGTCCGCCGCCGGCGGTTCCCGCCGGCGCCATCGGCCAGGCGACGATCGTCGCCCACGTCCTCGATCCGACCGCACAACCCCGCGCCCCTCCGGCGATGGCCTGACGCTCGTCGCGTCTGCGCCGGTTGCGCCGCCTCGGCATTTTGCCGGGCCGCGCGACCGTCGCGGTCAAGCCATCACGATCAGGAGCCCTTCATGTTTTCCCCCGCTCGAGGTATTGCCGCGCCGGCGCTCGCCCGCCGCTTCGTCGATCGCCGCGTCCTGCCCAGGACCGCGCCGGCGCCGGTGCCTCGGCCATGAGATTCCGCTCACCGCTCTACGCCGCGGAGATCGCCATGGTGATCTGCCTGCTGGCGATTGCGGCCGCGGCGGCCTGGTGGAGCAACGGCTCGGACGATCCGCCCGTCGCGGTGACCGCGCCTGCCATCGGCGGCCCCTTCACCCTCACCGCCACCGACGGGTCGACGGTCACCGAGCGCAGCTATCGCGGCAAGATCCTGCTGGTCTATTTCGGCTACACCACCTGCCCCGACGCCTGCCCGACCGAGCTCAACGAGATCGCCGAGGCGCTGGCCCAGCTCGGCCCGCTCGCCGATCACATCCAACCGCTGTTCATCACCGTCGACCCCCAGCGCGACACGCCGGAGGTGCTGGCAACCTACGTCAAGTCCTTCGACCCGCGCATCGTCGGCCTCACCGGCACGCCGGCGCAGATATCGGCGGCGGCGAAGGCGTACCGAGTTCTACTACGCGCCCTTCAAGAGCGCCGACGCGCCGGACGGCTACCTCATGGATCACACGTCAGTCGTCTACGTCATGAACGAGGAGGGACGCTTCGTCGCTTCCTTCACCCAGGACACGCCGGCGGCCCAGATCGCCGAGCGCCTGCGCAAGCTCGCCGTCAAGACATCCTGAAGGAGAACGTCATGCCGAGATCGATCGCACTGGCAGCATTTCTCGTCCTCGCGACCATCGCCGGCGCCGCGGCGCAGACCTCGACCATCGAGGCGGATCACGTCTGGGCGCGGGCCACCCCCGGTGGCGCCAAGACGGCGGCGATCTATATGACCCTCGTCAACAAGGGCGCCGCCGACGACCGCCTGGTCTCGGTATCGACCCCAGTCGCGGGAATGGCAGAAGTGCACACGACAACCACCGAGAATGGCGTCATGCGCATGCGGCCGGCGGGTCCTCTCGACCTGAAGCCGGGCGCGTCCCTGGTGCTGAAGCCCGGCGGCTATCACGTCATGCTGATGGATCTCAAGGGGCCGCTGATCGCGGGGCAGAGCATCCCCCTCAGCCTCACCTTCGAAAAAGCCGGCAAGCTGGACGTGTCAGCCGTGGTACAGAAGCCCGGCGCCATGGGTCCGGGCGCCATGCCCGGGATGAAGATGTGAGGAAGAGCAGACGGCGATGAGCATCTCCGAGATCGACGCCGCCGATGTCGCCCAGCGCCACTGGCGGGACGATGAGCCCGGGCCGGTCCGCCTCGGCAGCGAGCGGCACAAGACCCTGTTCAGCCGCCTGCTCCTCGACACCTTCAATCCCTACAAGCCCGCGGTCATCGACTGGCCACGGCTCGATGACGACGCGAGGAACCGCCTCGTCAGCCTGCCGATCTGGGACATCGCGGTGCAGACGGAGGGCAAGGCCAGCCTCAACGTGATGACCTATGCCGCCACCATCGCCGACCCGCTCCTGAAGCAGGCGATCGAGCTCAACGGCTTCGAGGAGGGGCGGCACAAGACGGTGCTGGCGAACCTCGTCGAGGCCTATGGCATCAAGCTGGAACCGGAGCCCGCCTATCCCGTGCCGCGGGATCCCGAATGGGCGTTCATGGTGACCGGCTACAGCGAGTGCATCGACAGCTTCTTCGCCTTCGGCCTCTTCGAGCTGGCGCGGCGCTCGGGCTATTTCCCGCCGGAGCTGGTGGCCACATTCGAGCCGGTGATGCAGGAGGAAGGGCGCCACATCACCTTCTTCGTCAACTGGGCGGCGTGGCATCGCCGCAACCTGCCGTGGTGGCGGCGGCCGCTCTTCGCGATCAAGGTCGTCGCGGTCTGGGCGTTCCTGATCTGGGAGCGCATGAGCATCGCCCGCAGCCTCGGCGGCGGCACCCAGGACAACAACTTCACCGTGACCGGGAGCGCCCAGGTCGGCGTCGACATCTCCACCGGCGAGCTCATGGGCCTCTGCCTCGCCGAGAACGACCGCCGCCTCGCCGGCTACGACCCGCGCCTGCTGCGCCCCGCGGTGATGCCGCCCCTGGTGCGCTTCGCCCGGCGCTTCCTGGGAAAACCGAAGTCGGCCGCCCCGAAGATCGGCTCCGAGGCGCACAAGGAGCTGTTCTGCCGGCACTTCAAGGCGACCTATCAGCACTACGTGCCGGCCGAGCTGCCCTGGCCCGAGCTCGACGAGGCGGCGCTGCAGCGGCTCCGCGCGGTGCCGTTCTGGCAGCAGGTGCTGCACACGGAGCTGCGCGCCGGCGCCATCGTCGAGAAATTCGCCAAGACCGTCGACGATCCCCTGCTGCGGGAGGCGATCGACCTGCAGGGTTTCGAGGAGACCCGCCACGCGGCGCTCATCCGCGAGATGATCCGCCGCTACGGCATCGCGGTGGAGGAGCAGCCCCTCGATCCCCTGCCCGATGACATCGAGACCGCCTTCAAGGATTTCGGCTTCGGCGAATGCATGGATTCCTTCCTGGGCTTCGGCGTGTTCAAGATCGCCCGCGAGGCGGGCTTTCTGCCGGAGCCGATGTTCGCCATCTTCGAAACGCTCATGTACGAGGAGACCCGCCACATCGTGTTCTTCATCAACTGGATGGCCTGGCGCCAGGTGCGCCAGGGCCGGGGCGCGCGCTGGCGCCGCGGCCTGGCGTCGCTGCGCTTCTACACCCGGGCGATCCGCCGGCTTGTCGGTACCGCCCGCAGCGGCGCCCAGGCGAACGACGGCAAGGACTTTTCCGCGACGCAGGCCAGCATGTTTCTCGAGGGCTTCACCTTCCGCCGCTTCCTCGAGGATTGCTACGCCGAGAACGCGCGCCGCATGAGCGTGATGGACGACGGGTTGTTGCGTCCCGCCTTCCTGCCCGGCCTCGCCAAGGCGGCGCTCCGGAGCCTGCGCCTCTGGTCGCGCGGCGCGGAGGCGCGGCGATGAAGCGCCTCACGGTCGCCGCCGCGATCGCCGGGATCATTCTCGGCACCGCGCTGGTGGGATATTTCGGCTTCGCCGAGGTCGGCCGCGCGCTCTTCGAGGTGGGCTGGACGGGCTTCCTTGCCATCGTGGCCTATCACCTCGCCGGCATCGCCTTCCTGGGTTTCTGTTGGTACGTGCTGGCACCGAGCTCGGCGCCGCTGTCCGCCTTCGTCTGGGGCCGGCTCATCCGCGATTCCGGCTCCGAGGTGCTGCCGCTGTCGCAGCTCGGCGGCTTCGTCATGGGGACGCGGGCGGCCATGTTGCTGGGACTTCCCGCGCGCCGCCGCCGTCGCCACAACCATCGTCGACGTGACCCTGGAGGCGCTGGGGCAGCTCGGCTACACCGGGATCGGACTGGCCATCCTGGCGCAGCTTCGGCCGGACACGCGGCTCATCGGCTGGGCCGCCGGTGGCATCGCGCTGAGCCTCGTGGCGCTGGTGGCGTTCATGGTGGTGCAGCAGCGCGGCTCGCGCCTGGTGGAGCGCGTGCTCTGGCGCATGGCGCGAAGCCGCAGCACCGGCGTGATGGCGGCCATGCGGCCGATGTACGCCCAGCTCACCGCGATCTATCGCCGCCCCGGCACGCTGCTCCTGGCCGGCCTCCTCCATCTCGCCGCCTGGCTCGCCAGCAGCGTCGAGGCCTGGATCGCGCTCCGGCTCATGGGCGCCGATCCCGGGATCGGTGCCGTCGTCGCCCTGGAGAGTCTGCTCTACGCCATCCGCAGCGTCGCCTTCGCGGTGCCCAACGCGGTCGGCGTGCAGGAAGGCGCCTACATCATGCTGGGCGCCGGCTTCGGCCTGACGCCTGATATCGCGCTGGCGCTCTCGCTGCTGAAGCGGGCCCGCGATCTCGTCATCGGCGTGCCGGCGCTCCTCGCCTGGCAGGCCCTGGAGGGTCGGCGCCTGCTGGGGCGGCCGGTTTCCGCGTCGGCTGCCGGGGACTGACGCGGCCTCACGCGAGATCGAGCAGCAGCACCTCGGCATCGGTGAGCGCCTCGACGGTGAGGAGTTTCTCGCTCCTCGACGGCGGCGCCGTCGCCCTCGCGCATCTCGGTGTCGTTGAGGGCGACCAGGCCGCGCGCCACCTGGAGCCACTGGCCGCGCCCCGGCGCCGCCGCGTGCGTGACGGTGGCGCCGGCGTCGAGCCGCGCCACGTAGAGGCGCGCGTCCGCCTGCAAGGTGACCGGTGCCTCCGATCCCGCGGGACCGGCCGCCAGCTCGAGCCGTCCTCGCGCATCGCCCAGCGGCTTCTGCTCGTAGCCCGGCGGAATTCCTTCCCGGTCCGGAATGATCCAGATCTGCAGGAGGTGGGCCGCGTCCGCAGCGGAGGCGTTCATCTCGCTGTGGGTGATGCCGGTGCCGGCGCTCATGCGCTGCAGCTCGCCGGGCCGGATCACGGAGCCGTTGCCGAGACTGTCCTGGTGCCGGAGCTTCCCCTCCAGCACATAGGTCACGATCTCCATGTCCCGGTGGCTGTGGGCGGGGAATCCCGCGCCGGGGATGATGCGGTCCTCGTTCATGACCCGGAGCGCGCGGAAGCCCATGTGCTCGGGATCGCGATAGCTGGCGCCGAAGGAGAAGCTGTGGCGGCTGTCGAGCCATCCCGTCCGGGTGTGCCCGCGCGTGTTCCGGTCGCGGAACCTGATCATCCCGGCTCTCCGCTGCTGCGGTTGCCAGCATGCCCGGATTTGCCGCAATTACTCTTCACTTTTTCTTTCCGCGGCCGATCCCATATTCTGGCGGGCCACAGGAGACGACGATGCCGCATCCGCCGACCTTCGCGATCCCGCCGGGCTTCCTGGGGCTTCCCATCGGAGGGAAGGTGGCGCGCGTCACCGTCGCCGGCATCCCCCTCGACATCGGCACCACCAACCGGCCCGGCGCCCGCTTCGCCCCGGCGGCGATCCGCCGCGCCAGCGCCATGCTGGTGGACGGCGCCCATCCCCGGAGCCGGCAGGAGCCCGCCAAGGGCGATCTCGCCGACCTCGGCGACTTCGCCGTGGCGCTGGGCGACCTCGAGAAGAGCCTCGGGCTTATCGAGCTGCAAGCCGCCACCGTCGACCACCTGGTGGCGCTGGGCGGCGATCACAGCGTCACCCTGGCCCTGCTGCGGGCGCTGGCGAAGCGCGTGGGCGCGCCCCTCGGCCTCGTCCATTTCGACGCCCACGTCGACACCTGGCCCGACAGCTTCGGGCAGAAATACGGCCACGGCTCGGTCTTCTATCACGCGATCGAGGAGGGGCTGGTGGACCCCAAGCGGACGGTGCAGATCGGCATCCGCTCGCCGGTCGATCCCGAGGTGATGCGCTGGACCCTCGACCGCGGCGTCACCGTGCTCGACGCCGAGATGGTTCACGAAAAGCGCCCCGCCGAGCTCGCCGCCGAGATCGTGCGGCGGGTGGGATCCGGCGCGGCCTATCTCTCCTTCGACATCGACGCCCTCGACCCCGCCTTCGCGCCCGGCACCGGCACGCCGGAGGTGGGCGGGCTTTCGACCTATCAGGCCCAGTCGATCCTCCGCCGCCTCGGCTCGATCGACTTCCGCGGCATGGACCTGATGGAAGTCTCGCCGCCCTACGACCACGCCGAGATCACCGCCCTGGCCGGCGCCACGCTGGTCTGGGAGTACCTGTGCCTGGTGCTGGGGAAGTAGCGGCAGAGCCGCCGTGCGTCCTTCGACGCGCTTCGCTTGCTCAGGATGAGGGAGTTCTCAGTCCCGCCTCATCCTGAGCAAGCGGCCCTTTGGGCCGCGCGTCGAAGGACGCACGCTGCTCCTCCAGCCACCGCCTCCGAAAATAATTTCGCCTCCGAAACGTTTTTTCTTGCAACAACGCCGGGGTTTCCCACGTTGTGCACCTGAGCGCTGCTCGCACGTGCCGCTGGCCCTCGTGGTTACGCAACGACGGACGCGTCTCTTTCGGCAGAGCCGGTCAGTGTGGGCCGGCCCCTTAAGGGAGGTGGACATGAGTGTCCCCGGCATGAGTGCGAAGGTCGACGCGACCTTCCTGGCCTGACGCGATGGCGCCGCTCCCGGTAGAGCGGTCACTCGCGTTTTAGGCTGCTCTTCATGAATTCCCGTTAAACACATCGGTCGTCCGCTCACGCGGGCGGTCGATCCGGCGAGAGCACTCGCCAGCAAGGAAGGTTTTGATGGCCAACTCGCGCTTGCGCGCCGCCACTTTCCCCTTGAAGCGCCCCCTCGAGGCGCCGGAGGTTCTGCCGTCCGTCCTCGACGTGGTGACGGCGGAGAAGCCCGCCGATCCCCTGCACTGCCTGCGTCCGGCGACCGTCACCGCGGCGGCGCAGAATTTCATCGCGCGCTTCCCCGGCGCCGTGCTCTACGCGGTCAAGTGCAACCCCGAGCCCTCGGTGCTGCGCGCCCTCCATCGCGGCGGCGTCCGCCGCTTCGACGTCGCGAGCGTGCGCGAGGCCCAGCTCATCCGCCAGCTCTTCGCCGACGCGGAGCTCCACTACATGCACCCGGTGAAGCCGCGCCCGGCGATCCGCGAGGCCTGGGCGAAGCTCGGCGTGCGCGACTTCGCTCTCGACAGCCTGGACGAGCTGGAGAAGATCCGCGCCGAGACCCGGCCCGCCAAGACCGGCGAGGCGGTTCTGCCGGGTCTCTTCGTGCGGCTCGCGCTGCCCAAGGGCGGCGCGGTCTACGATCTCTCGGGCAAGTTCGGCGCCGAGCCGGAGGAAGCCGCCGCCTTGCTGAAGGCGGCGCGCCCCCATGCCGCGCGCCTCGGCCTCACCTTCCACGTGGGCTCGGAGTGCCTCGATCCCACGGCCTACATCCGCGCGATCGCCCGCGCCGCCGCCGTCATCCAGGCGGCTGGCGTCACCGTCGACGTCCTCGACGTCGGCGGCGGCTTTCCCGCGCGCTATCCCGGCATGGAGCCGCCGGATCTCGCCACCTACATGGGCACGATCTCCGGCGCGGTCGCCGAGTACGGCCTCGGCGCGCTCGAGCTCTGGGCGGAGCCCGGCCGTGCGCTGGTCGCCGAGGGCACCTCGGTCGTGGTCCAGGTGCTGCTGCGCAAGAAGCGGCGGCTCTACGTCAACGACGGCATCTACGGCGCGCTCTCGGACGCGGGCAAGCCCGGCTTCCGCTACCCCGCGCGCGTCATTCGCCTCGCCGGCACTCCCGCCGCCGAGACGCTGGCGTTCGAGCTCATGGGCCCGACCTGCGACAGCGCCGACCGGATGAAGGGCCCCTTCATCCTGCCGGCGGACGTGCGGGAAGGCGACTTCATCGAGCTCGGCCAGCTCGGCGCCTACGGCGCCGCGCTGCGCACCGCCTTCAACGGCCTCGACCGCGCAAGGCTGGTCGAGGTCGCGGACGAGGCGTTCGGCTAGGTTGCGTCGTTCCTCTCCCGCGCGAGCGGGAGAGGAGGGCCGCTCAGAGCTGCTTCCGGTAGACGACGAAGCCGGAATGCGTCGCCACCTTGTCGTAGAGCTTCATCGCCGCCTTGTTGGTCTCGTGGGTGTGCCAGTAGACGCGGCTGGCGCCGGCGGCTTTGGCGCGCTCGTAGACGCCCGTGATGAGGGCTCTGCCGACGCCGCTGCCGCGCGCGCCGGGCACGGTGAAGAGATCCTGCAGGTAGCAGGTAGGCTCGATCATGATGGTGTTGCGGTGGAAGAGGTAGTGCACCAGCCCCAGGAGCTTGCCCTTGCTCTCGGCGACGAGGGCATGGACGGGCTCGTAGCCGTCGAAGAACCGCGACCAGGTCATGGCGGTGATCTCCGGCGTGAGCGCGGTGGGGCCGACGCGCTCGTAGAAGGCGTTGTAGGCGTTCCAGAGCGGCAGCCACTGGGCGTGGTCGTCGCGGGTCACCGGGCGGATGAGAGGCGCGGTCGGCATGGTCATTTCTTCTCGGTTGCCTGGAAGCCCGGGCGCGGCACCAGGTCCATCAGCACCGAAGAAAAGCCGCCGTCCACCGCCACGTCGGCACCGTTGACGTAAGCCGCGCGGTCGCTGGCGAGATAGATCACGGTGTCGGCGATGTCCCGGGGCTGGCCGACGCGGCGGCTGGGCACGATCGCGGCGCGGCGCTCGGTGACGCCGGGCTCCTGGTAGAAGGCCTCGCTGAGCGGCGTGCGGATCAATCCGGGACTCACGACGTTGCTGCGGATGCCCAGGGGTCCCCATTCCAAGGCGAGCTGCTGGGAGAGGATGGCGACGCCGGCCTTGCTGGCGCTGTAGGCGCCGCTCCGGGTCTGGGGATGATGCGCCGCCACCGAGGCGATGTGGACGAGGCTGCCGCGCTTCGCCTCCCGCATCTGCCGGCCGAAGGCCTGGGCGCAGAGGAAATAGCCGCTGAGGTTCACCGACAGCGTCGCGTTCCACTGCTCGAGAGTGAGACTTCTCCAGCGGTCCCGCCCGCAGCAGCCCGGCGTTGTTCACCAGCACGTCGCAGGCGCCGAAAGCGCGTAGGGACGTATCCGCCGCGGCGGATACGCTCTTGGGATCCGAGGTGTCGCACTCGACGGCGAGGACCTTGCCGCCCTCGGCGCTGAGGCGGACCGCCACCGCCTCCACGGCGGCGCGGTCGCGGTCGAGGAGCACCGCCGTGGCGCCCACCTCCACCAGCCCCGCCGCGATGGCGCTGCCGATCCCGCTGCCGGCGCCGGTCACCACGCAGATCCGCCCGCCGAGCCCCAGCCAATCCCTCTCCGTCGCCATCTGGCACCTCCCTCCGGTTTTTCTGGCCGCATCATAGGGGATTTCCCGGCGCCTGCGGATTCCGGCCGTTAACCCTTCCGCCTCAGAATTGCCGGGAATCCCTGGCAGGGTGCGTCCTTCGACTCGCCCGCTTCGCGGTCGGCTCAGGATGAGGAAGATGGGAGACGGCGCCAAGAAAACCTCCTCATCCTGAGCCGTGATGCGAAGCATCACGAGTCGAAGGACGCACGATGCCGATGCAGCCCGAAGCCAAGGAACCACACCGCCCGCATGCCCGCGTCCCGCGCCATCAGACTCTTCCGCAGACGCCGCGCGCGCGTGGATTGGGCGCGGCTGTTCCGGCGGGCGCGCGCGGGGAGCCGGCGCGGCTATCGCGCGGTCCGGGCCGCGCATCCGGCGATCCAGGTCGCGGCCGTCGTGGCGGTGCTTCTCGTGGTCTGGTCGGCAGCGAACCTCACCTATCAGGTGATCCGCAAGCCGACCCTGATGCTCTCGCCGGTGAGCGGCGTGCTGATGAAGCTGCCGGGCGAGACCTGGCGGCAGTACGGGCCGCTGTTCCGGGAATACTCCACCGCCGCGATCTCGGCGGAGCTGCTGGCGGCGCTGGCCCAGGTGGAGGGCTCCGGCAATCCGGTGCCGCAGACCTATTGGCGCTGGCGCCTGAGCTGGAATCCCTTCGCCATGTACCGGCCGGCGTCGAGCGCCGTCGGCATGTACCAGATCACCGACGGCACCTTCGAGGAGGCGCGGCGCTATTGCATCCGCGACCACGAGGTGATCGAGGACGGGCCCTGGTACGATCTGCGCTCGTGCTGGTTCAACGGCCTCTACACCCGCGTGCTGCCGGGCCACGCCATCGAGCTGACGTCGGCGCACCTCGATCGTTCGGTCATGGCCGCGCTGGCGCGCCACCGCGCCGCCGCCACCGCGCGGGAGATGCAGGATCTCGCCGCCCTCATCCATCTCTGCGGCGCCGGCGCCGGCAGCGCCTATGTGCGCCGCGGCTTCCATGCGGCCGCCGGCGAGCGCTGCGGCGACCACGACGTCGCGGGCTATCTCGCCCGGGTCAACGGCATGAAGCGGGTGTTCGCCCGGCTGGCCAGCGACGGTTAGGCGCGCGCTCTAGGCCTCGAAAGACACGGGCATGACCCAGATCCGGTAGGGACCGGTCGCCAGCTCGACGATGCTCGGGCGGCTTTCTCCCAGCAGCTCGCCGAATTCCGAGGCGGTGGACTCGGATTCCTCGAGAAACGTCTCCAGGGTGGCGCTGAGGCCCTTCGCCTGATAGCTGCCTTCCGCGACGTCATGCTTGTAGTCCAGCGTCCATCGGAGCGTCGGATCGACGCGGATGGCGATGACCTGGACCGTTGCGTCGCCGATGCGGGCTTTGCCCGTCAGCAGGATGGAGGGGTCTTCCGGCGGTCCCCGCTCCTCGAGGACGGCCGGCCACTGACAGGATGGGCATGGAACCGACATCGCCATCTCCTCCCGATCGTTGTCCGCGCCGGCGAACGGTGCTTGCCCTCACGCAGGGTACACCTTGACGCTGCTGGCCACGGAATCCGCCACATGCTCCTTGGTGATCACGCCGGCAACGTCCGCCGGCCGCGGCACGCCATGACCCCGCACCACCAGGGCCATCACCGCGTGCTTCTTCCAGATGCGCTGTATCACATCGAAGACGATATCCTCCTCGCGCACGATGGTGAAGTTGCGGTTGGCGATCTCGCGCAGAGTGACGCTGGGGGGCGCGCCCGCCGAGGCCTGCCGGAGCGCCGTGTTGACGCGCAGCACGCCCAGGATGCGATTGCCCTCGGTGACCGCGACGTGGCGCATGCGGCCGGCGTGGCCGGGCTGGGCGAGGAACGCGTCGAAGCTCGACTCCGCCGGCGCCAGGATCACATCCGTGTCCATGACCTCCCGGGCGCGGCGGACCAGGAACATGTTTGCGTGCAGCGCCTTGGGAATGACGTGCCCGCGCCGGAACAGCTTCAAGGTGTAGATGTTCTCCCGCGACAGCAGGCGCCGCACGCCGAGGCTGAGCGCCACCGCCACGATCATCGGCAGGACGATCTCGTAGTCCCGCGTCATCTCGAAGATCATGGTGACCGCGGTCATGGCGGCGCCGGTGCCGCCCCCCACCATCGCTCCCATCCCGACCATGGCGAAGGAGGGGATATCGATCGCGAGCGGCAGATGCAGCGCGGAAAGAGCCGCGGCGAAGGCGCCGCCGATGGTCGCGCCCATGTAGAGGGACGGCGAGAAGATGCCTCCCGACGAGCCGGAGCCGAGGCTGACGGAGGTCGCGAGCACCTTGCAGAGGAAGAGCAGGACCAAGAGCTCGACCGCGGACATCTGGCCGAGCAGGATCGCCTGGACCGTCGAGTACCCGACGCCCTCCACGTAGTAGTGGCCGAACTGCCGCTGCAGGACGTAGATCAATATCCCCACCAGCAGCATGCCCAGCACATGCCTGAGGTAGCGGCCCTTGACCCGGTCGAAGAGATCCTCCGCCAGGTGCAGGCCGCGGACGAAGCCGGCGGCGGCGACGCCGGTGACGACGCCGAGGAGCGCGTAGAGGCAGAGCACGATCGCCGAGGTGGCGTCGACGGTGAGGGGAGCCAGCGCCGGAACGGTGAACGCCGGCTGCGGGCCGAAGAAGAACCGGCCGATGAAGGTCGCCGTGCCCGTCGCGAGCGCCACCGGCAGGAAGGTGCGGACGCTGACCTCGGGCATCATCAGCTCGATGGCGAACATGACGCCGCCGATCGGCGTGTTGAAGGTGGCGGCGATGCCGGAGCCGGCGCCGGCGGCGACCAGGATGATGCGCTGGCCGGGGGCCATGCGCACGATCTGGCCGAAGGTGGATCCGAGGGCGGAGCCGATCTGGATGATCGGTCCCTCGCGCCCCACCGCCGCGCCGCTGCCGATGGCGATCGCCGAGGCCAGGGACTTCACCACCGCGACCACGGGCCGGATGATGCCGCCCTTGTAATAGATCGCGTCCATCACCTCCGGCACGCCGTGGCCGCGGGCCTCCGGCGCGAAGGTCGTCACCAGGAAGGTGACGGCGAGCCCGCCCAGCACCGGCACCAGGATGACGAAGGCGCCCCAGGGGCTCGGCGGCGTGAACAGGTTGGCGTCGTAACGCACCGCCGCCTGGCCGAGGAACAGGATGTTGTGAATGAAGCCGATGAGGTCGCGGAAGACGACCGCGCCGAATCCGGTCACGACGCCGACGATCACCGCGAGCACCGAGAGCGAGACCAGTCCGATCGGGCGGATGTTGTCTTGCGCGGGATCGCCCGCGCCGGGCGGGACGAGCGGCTCCTCGGATGTCCGCGGCGGTGTCGGTTGGTCGTTCATCGAGGCTCTCCGGTGAAATTGCGAAGTGGCCGACGGGAGTGCAACTGCCCGCGAATCCCGACAGCGCCGACGCATCCGGCACCACGTCGCCGACAGTGCCGGGATCGCCTCTCAGCCACGCGCCGTCGCGCCGGAGAGATCGGCATATTGGCAATCTCCGGCCGGCTGGTCCACCCGTCTGACCGACATTGTCACGCCTGGAAAAATTGAAGCATTGGCTCCGCCTGCCTAGATGAGTGACGGATATCTTCCGATGGGCTCGACGGCATCATGATCAAGGCGGCTTTCCTGGCGGTTTTCGCGGTGGCGAGTCCCCTGCTCGCTGGCGGGTGCGGAGAGCTGCGGGCGGCGCCGGCGGTGCCGGCACGCGCCGCCGATGACGCCTCCGCTGCGGACCTCCTCGGCACCATGCTCACCGGCGCGGACGGGCGGGACCTGGGGACGGTGTGCGATCTGCTGGTGGATGCGGGTCAGCGGCGCGTTGCCTTCATTGGCGTGCGCGCTGCCGCGTCCGGCGACGGCGTTGTCGCCGTGCCCTGGACGCCGCTGGCGCGCGCCGCGGCGGGGAAGGGCGACTACGTGGCATCGCAGCCGGGGTCGATATCGTCGGATCTGCCCTTCGCGCAGCAGGCGGCGGCGGACCCGGCGTTCCTCGACGTCCGACGGGATCTGCTCGGGCGGCCGGTGCTGGCAGCGGCCGGCGAGAGCATCGGCAGGCTGGTGGATTTCGATGTCGATCTCCGCAGCGGCGCCATCGGCTATCTCTTCATCACGACCACCGAGATGGCCGGCCGCGGCTCCGGCCGGCGCGCCATTCCCTGGGGTGCGATCGCCGATCTCGACAGCGAGCGCGCGATCGTGCTGGGCCTGGACGCCGGCGATATCTTGACCTCGCCGCGGGACTCGATCGCGGCGGATCCCGCGCGCGGCTGATGCCGACTATCCCGCGGTGGCGGGGGGCGCGCCGGGTGTAGCACTTGCCTTGGTGACCGGCAGCTTCGCCTTCAGAAGCCGCTGGAGGCAGGGGTCCGCGGCGTCGGACACCGGCTGCTTCAGGCCGGGCACGGTGACCCACCCGCCGTTGACGATGGCGTCGTCCTGGCGCCAGAAGTCGGTGCTCTTGAGCTGGGCAAGCGCGGTGGCGGCGTCGGGCGCCGCCTCGAACCGCGTCACGCAAAGCGCCGTCGCCACCTGGTCGCGCACGGACTGGCCGGCATCCGCCGCCATCCTCGCGGCGGTGCCGTGGGTGACCCAGCCGCCCCATCCGAATCCCACCGCCATCGTGCCGGCGACGCAGAAGGCGCAGGACCAGAGCCACATCTTCCTGGACGGCTCGTACTCCCGCCAGCGCTCGCGGTAGCTAAGACGGTCTTCCATGACGGCTCTCCCGTTCGTTGCCGATGAGGTGACGCAGCGCCGGCGGCGCCCGAAGGCACCGCCGGTCGCGCGCCGTGCCCGGTGTCAGCCTTGTCCCGGCATCTCCGAGAGGGCGACATACTCGTTGGTGCCGTGCCGATTGATCAGCAGCAGCACGTGCTTGTCCGGGCCGACCATCGTCTTGCGAAGCTCCTCCGCCGCCTTGCCGGGCGAGGCGACGGGCTGCTGATTGATGGCGACGATCACGTCGCCCGGCCGCAGACCGACGTCGTTGAACGGGCTCGAATCCGAGATCGAGCGCACCAGCACGCCCTTGACGCCCTCGGGCACGTGGAGCCGCTGCCGCTCCGCGCTGGTGAGCGGCGCCAGCGCCAGGCCGGCGGCCTTGTCCGCGGGAGAGTTCTCTCCGGATCCGACGTCCGCGAGCTGACCGAGGTTCGCCGGCTGCTCCGCGATCGTGGTGTCGAAGGTCATGTCCTGGCCCTGGCGGCGCACCTCGACCTTGGCGGTGGTGCCGACCGGAGTCTCCGCGACCGTGATCGGAAGATCGCGCAGCTTGGCGATGGCGTGGCCGTTGAAGCTCTCGATCACGTCGCCCTGCTTGATGCCGGCCTTCTCCGCCGGGCTCCCCTTGGTGACATCGGAGACCAGCGCGCCCTGGTCGTTGGCGAGACCCATGCCCTTGGCGATCGCCGGCGTCACTTCCTGGATCTGCACGCCGAGCCAGCCGCGGCTCACCTTGCCGTGCTCGCGGAGCTGGTCGAGAACGGGCTTTGCCAGGTCCGAGGGAATGGCGAAGCCGATGCCGACGCTGCCGCCGTTCGGCGAGTAGATCGCGGTGTTGATGCCGATGACCTCGCCCTTCAGGTTGAAGGTCGGGCCGCCGGAATTGCCGCGATTGATCGGCGCGTCGATCTGCAGGAAGTTGTCATAGGGGCCGGAGTGGATGTCGCGGCCGCGCGCCGAGACGATGCCGGCGCTGACGGTGCCGCCGAGGCCGAAGGGATTACCGACCGCGACCACCCAGTCGCCGACCTGCTCGGCGCCGCTGTCGCCGAAGGCGACGTAGGGCAGCGGCTTGCCGCCGTTGTCGATCTTGAGGAGGGCGAGGTCGGTCTTGGTATCGCGGCCGACGATCTTGGCGGGATGCCGCGTGCCGTCCTGCAGGATCACCGTCACCTTCGCGCCGCCGTCGATCACGTGGTTGTTGGTGACGACGTAGCCCTGGGGATCGATGATGAAGCCCGATCCCAGCGCCATCGTCTGCCGGTGCGGCACCGAATGGCCCTGACCCTGGGGATCGGCGCCCTGGTCCTGGAAGAATTTGTGCAGGAACTCATTGAAAGGCGAATCCGGCGGCAAATTCTGGAACGGACCCGGCTCGATGCCCGGTCCGTCGGACTCCGATACCTCGTCGGCGCCGGCTTTCTCCACCACGGAGATGTTGACGACCGACGGCTGCACCTTCTTGACCAGGGGCGCGAGGCTCGGCATCTGGACCAGATTGGCGGTTGATCCGGCGTCCGCGTGGGCGAAGGGAATGGTGGCCACGGGCGCGAGGACGAGGGCCAGCGCCGTGCCCGCCGCGAGAACGGCGATCCGCGCCCGGCGATTGATGCCGGCGGCGCGGTCGGAGTTTGGTAAACTCGATTTCATTTTCAGCTCTCCCAGAGAGGGTGCGATGCGCGCCCGGCCCGCGCCGGGTTCGTCTGCATCTGTGCCCTATCTACAGGCTCGGCATTACGCCGGGATTTCCCGTAACTTAAATCTCCGTCAGGCGCACCGGCGCCGGTGTGACACGTCCCGGCGTCGGTGCGGCTCGCTCACTTCATCGCGGTCATCGGCCAGTTGTCCGGCGATACCCAAACCGTCTGCAGCAGGTTCTTGTGCACCACGAACACCTCGTAGCCGCGGGTGTTGTGGTTGCCCTCCAGGCTGGCCGCGATCGGCCTGTCGCCGGTGTCACGCTGGGCGAAGGCCACCGCATTCGCCAGGTTCATTCGGGCGTCCGCCGTGCGCAGGAACTCGGCCCGCTCGGCGGGATAGAGGCGATGGACGGAGACGCCGTGGCCGAGGCGGGTCACCTGGCCGTTGGCGCCGTCGACGGAGGCCGTCAGCACGCGGCCGTTCTCCATCATCCGCACGACGTAGTGCGGGTGATCCGGCGTTCCCCGGAAGGCCGCCTCGACCACCTTGCCATGAAGCTGACCCTCGGCGGCGGTGATCGCCTGGTCGAGAGTGAGCTTGCTCGCGCCGAAGGCGGCGATGTCGCGCCCGCTGACGCGGTCGGAGAATCTGACGTAGTGGATCCCGGGCGCGGCGGCGGGCGTCACGGTCGACGTCCGCGCGGTCGGCGCCGCCCGGGCGCCGGCGGTGGTGGCGGCGAAGGCGACCGGCGCGCCGGCGAGGGCCAAGATCGCGACGACGGCGGGGAAACCAACTTTCGTGAGCATGAGAGGCTCCTTGCGTGAAGGATTTGCAGCGGGCCGCGAGAGCGCGCCCATTGCCTTGATATCTGGATGCGCCACGGGCATGTCGCCTTGCGGCGCAATTAAGCTTTTTTCATTTCCTGGTCCCGGATGGCCGCCCGCTGTGACAACGACATCGGCCGTGATTGATTCGGTGTCGCACGCCCCCAGATGCCGGCCATGGCACAGGGAGATGATGCGGCGCCCGCGGACGCGCGGCCGGACGGAGCCGGCTGTGCCGGCGGCTATGCGGCGCAGCAGGAGGCGACGATCCGCTGGCTGCACCGCTCGGTGCATTTCGCGCGCTTGGCCGAAGCGACGAGCGATCCGATGTTGCGCCGTCAGATGCGCGTGCTCTCGGCCCGCTGCCGGCGCCACGCGACCGATCCGCAGATGAGTTGAGATCCGCGGCGCCGCGCGAGAGGCCGGTCCTTGCATGATGATCCTCGACGCACCCTCGCCGACCGACGCGATCTGGCCGCGGCCGGCGCGGCACCGCCTCGAAGGATTGCGCCGGTCGGCGCGCGTTCGGACGACGCTGGGCCATCCGCTCGTGCTGTTCTGCGTGTCGGCGGGTCTCTGGTTCCTTCCCGCGATCGCTCTTGCCCGCATCGACCCCGACCGGGCGGTCGCGGCCCTCGTGCGCAGCCTCGAGCGCCACCCGCTGGCGACGGCCCTCGGATTCGGGACGGCGGCCCTCTACGTCGTCGCCACCGCGCTGCTGCTGGCGGTCGCGGGCCGCCGTCTGACGGCGCCGTGGCACCCGGCGGCGCGGGGGATTTTCCGCGTCCTTCTCGCGCCGGCGATCCTGCTGTCGCTGGCGGCTTGGATCGCGCTGGCGGCCGGCGGCTTCTTCGGCGCGCTGCTCTGGGCGCACGCGGTCTGGCCCTGAGGGGCCGCCGGCGAGCGCTGCGGCGATCACGACGTCGCGGGATATCTCGCCCGCGTCAACGGCATGAAGCGGGTATTCGCCCGGCTGGCCAGCGACGGGTAGCGGTCGGCCCGGATCAGGCGGCGGCCGCCGCCGCGCGGTGTCCCGTCCGGCCCGGCGCCTGCTCGTTCATCCGCCATTGCAGCAGGAAGGCGGCGAGTCCGACGGCGACGAGGGCCGACCAGCCGACGGTGTAGGAGCCGGTGAGATCGAAGGCGATGCCGCCCAGGAGCGCGCCGCAGAACGAGCCGAGCTGATGGCTGAAGAACACGACGCCGTAGAGCGTGTTGAAGTGCTTCATGCCGAAGATGCCGCCGATGAGGCCGCTCACCAGCGGCGCCACGCCGAGCCAGAGGAAGCCCATCGCCGCGGCGAAGATCAGCGTCGAGGCGGTGCTCACCGGCAGCAGCACGTAGACGACGATCGCCACCGTGCGCAGCAGATAGATCAGGGCCAGCAGATGCTTCTGGCTGTAGCGCGCGCCGAGCTGCCCCGCCGCGTAGGTGCCGATGGCGTTGCAGATGCCGATGACGCCCAGCGCGCTCGCCCCCACCGTCGGCGGCAGCCCGCAGAGCGCCAGATAGGAGGGCAGATGCGTGGTGATGAAGAGGAGCTGAAAGCCGCAGGCGAAGAAGGCCGCGGTCATCGCGAGATATCCCGGGTGCCTGAGGGCGAGGCGCAATACCTCGCCGAGACCGCGCTCATCCTCCTCGGCGGCGCCCGAAGCGGCGGGGGCGTCCGCGGCGACGATCCACAGCGCCAGCACCGCCATTGCCGCGGCGATCACCGCGAAGACCAGCATGGCGGTGCGCCAGCCAAATCCCTCGATCAGGGTCTGGCCGAGGGGCGCCAGCACCATGGTGCCGATCGATCCCGCCGCCGCCACCGTGCCCACCGCCTGGCTGCGCCGCGCCGGCGGCGTCGCCCGCGAGACGACGCCGATCAGCACGCCGAAGCCGGTGCCGGCGACGCCGATGCCGATCAGCGTGCCGGCGACGTCGAGGCCGAGCACGTCATGGGAGGCCGCCATCAGCCACATCCCCGCTCCATAGATGAGCGAGGTCGCGATCAGCACCGGCCGCGCGCCGTAGCGGTCGGCGAGCATGCCGATGAAGGGCTGGCTCGCGCCCCAGACGATGTTCTGCAGCGCGATCGCGAAGCTGAAGGCGGAGGCGGAGATCGCGAGATCGACCGTGACCGGTCGGAGGAAGATGCCGAGGCTCTGGCGAAGCCCCATGCAGAGCGAGATGACGAGCCCGCTCATCACCATCAGCAGCAGGAAGCTCGCGCGCCGGGACGGGGCGGGTGCGGCGGGTGCCAGGGATGTCGCCAACGGTCACCTCATGCGGTCCGGGACCTCTGTCTCCAAGGGCGCGACGCTTTGACCCTTGAGTACACAGGTCGGTGTAACTATGTTCCGATGCTGATCGACCGCCGCCGTCGCGGCAAGGCAAAACTGCACCGACCTGTGTAATGGCTGCCATGCGCTCCCGCACCGCCACCCCGCGCGCGACCCGGAAACCCCGCCGGGCGGCCCGCCCGCCCGCCGCCCGCGACATGGACGCCCGCATCCTCGCCACCGCCGACCGGCTGTTCTCCTGCCAGGGCCTGCGCGCCGTCGGCGTCGACACCATCGCGGCGGAGGCGGGGATCAGCAAGCGCACGCTCTATAATCACTACCCGTCCAAGGAAGCGCTGGTGCTTGCGCATCTCCGGCGCCGCTACGGCGCGCTCACCCATGCGGATGACGGGCTCGCCGGCGCGCCGGCGGAGCAGATCCTCGGCGCCTTCGCGCGGCTGGAGCGCGCCATCGCCGATCCCGAGTTTCGCGGCTGCCCCTTCGTCAATGCGGTCGCCGAGCTCGGCGTGCCCGGTCCCGGCGCCGATCACGAGACCAATGCGCTGGCCGTCGCCTTCAAGGAGGAGCGCCGGCTCTGGTTTCGCCGGCGCCTCGACCGCCTCGGCGTCGCCGATCCCGACGGCCTCGCGACCCAGCTCGCGCTTCTCGTCGACGGCTGCGTCGCCGTCGGGCTGGTGCGCCGCGACCCCGCCATGGCCCGCGCCGCCGGCGCCGCCGCCCGCACGCTGCTGGCGGCGGCGGGCGTTTCTGTCACGCCGTAACGGCGGCGATGGGCCGCCTAACCCTGCGCTCGTGCAAAGTGTGCCAGGCTGGTCCTGACTACGAGGTGATGAAAGGGCCTGATCACGTTGAGATAGGTGAGGCCGAAGGCATTGTGAGAGTGCACGACGGTTGTCGCGATGAGCTGCGTGCCGGTTGGAGAATTGCGACGGAGCAGCGACAATCGGAAGTCCAGGTGTCGATCATCCTCACCCAGCACAATCTCGTCGTGGCTTTCCCACTGCACCGGGAAGAAGTCCACGCGTTCGTTGTCGGCCCTGGACGCTCGGACCTCGCCGGAGGTTTTGACGCCAAAGGGCGTCACCATGGCGTCGCGCACCGCGACCAACGCCTTGATCCACGCGGGCGGATCGCCGACTGTCCGGGTCGCCAGCACGCGCATGCTGTACTGTTTCGATGAACCCAGATCGATGCTGTAGCTATCGAGCAGGCTGGCGTTCTCGTACCAGCTTGCAACGACGCTTTCAGGTGGCGGCGTGGTCCGGCGCACCGGCGCTTTGCGTTCTAAACACATGCCGAAAGCTCGATCATGGCAGTATTTGCGACAGCTGAACTATGTAATATTGTGCGTGAGCGCCATACAAGTGAATTGTCCGATGAAGAATACACTCTCATAGAGCCGTTGCTGTATCGCGGAGCACGGCTTGTGCAGGAGCCAGGCGGCGGTCTAACATCGAAGGGTCTCGCGTCAGCGATGGTCAGCAAGGGAGAGTGCGATGAAAGCCAAGGCGCCCGCCTACCAGGACAGCGTCAAGGCCTTCACGGATTTCCGCCCCACGAACCGGCCCGAGCCCGGCGAGTGGGAGCTGCGCCAGCAGCTGGCGGCGGCCTATCGCATCGTTTCCTACTTCGGCTGGGACTATCTGATCTACGGGCATCTCAGCGTGCGGGTGCCGGGGCCGGAGCGGCATTTCCTGATCAACCCCTTCGGCCTGATGTACGACGAGGTGACCGCGTCCAACCTGGTGAAGATCGATCTCGACGGCAATCTGGTCGAGCCCAGCGAGTACACGGTCAATCCCGCGGGCTTCGTCATCCATGGCGCGATCCACGCCGCGCGGCCGGATGCCCACTGCATCATGCACACCCACACCATCGCCGGCATGACCTTGGCGGCCTCGGACCTGCCGGTGCGCGCCATCGACTTCGCCGGCGCCGCACTCCATGAGCGCGTGGCCTATCACGGCTTCTCCGGCGTGCACTCCGACATGTCCGACCGCGAATCCCTGGTCGCCGATCTCGGGACCAAGAATCTCATGGTCCTTCGCAACCACGGTCTCCTGAGCTGCGCCCCCACCATCGCGCTGGCGTTCAAGCGGCTCTTCGATCTCGAGATCGCCTGCAAGGTGCAGACCGCGGCGGCGGCGATGAACGCCCGGCTGATCGAGACCACGCCGGAGATCGCGGCAAGCCACGCGGACGTTCTCGACAATTGCGACGGCGGCGAGCTCGCCTTCGCCGCTCTCACCCGGCTGATGAAGCGGCGCGATCCGTCGTTTCTGGAGTAGCGCCGCGCCACGCGGCTGACTGCACATCGGTGGTGCGTCCTTCGACTCGCCCGCTACGCGGTCGGCTCAGGATGAGGACCATTGCTGATGGCACAAAGAAAATCGCCTCATCCTGAGCCGGCGCGATAGCGCCGAGTCGAAGGACGCGCGACGCCTATCCAGCGACTGCGGCCGCGCGGAGGCGGGGCAGCAGGCGGCCCTGGGGGAAGACGATGCGGGCGGTGGTGCCGCGCCCGGGCGCGCTGGTCAGGACCAATCTTCCGCCCTGCAGTTCCGTCAGGGCCTTGGCCAGCGGCAGGCCCAGGCCGGCGCCGTCGTAGCTGCGCGCCAGGTGGCTGTCGGCCTGGCGGAACGGCTCCATCGCGATGGCGAGCTCCGCCTCGGTCATCCCGATCCCGGTGTCGATGATGGTGATCGCGAGGTCGCCGTCCGGCGTCAGCGCGGCCTCGAGGGACACCGCGCCGTTGGGCTTGGTGAACTTGATGGCGTTGGACAGCAGGTTGAAGAGGATCTGCCCCAGCCGCTTCTCGTCGCCGCGGAGCGGCGGCAGGTTCTTGTCCACCGCGCTGCCGAGGACGATGCCGCCCTGACGCGCCCGCGCCTCGATCTGGCGCAGCGCGGTGGCGATCGCGATGGCGATGTCGAGGGGCTCGTCGTCGATCTCCAGGGTGCCGCCTTGCAGTCGCGACATCTCCAGGATGTCGGTGATGACCCGCAGCAGGTTCTCGCCCGATTGCAGGATATGCTCGGCATAGCCGGCGACTTTCGCCGGGTCGGGCTGGGCGCCGCTGACGATCAGCTCGGCGAATCCGATGACGGCGTTGAGGGGCGTGCGCAGCTCGTGACTCATGCAGGCGAGGAATTCGCCCTTGGCCCGGCTCGCCGCCTCCGACGCCACGATCGCCTTCCGCAGGGTTTCGTTCGCCCGCCGCGTCGCCGCCTCGCCCACCCGCAGCGCCTCGACCAGCCGCTCCTGACGGGTGAGCTGCCACCAGAGGCCGGCCGTCAGCAGCGCCAGAATGGCGACGCCGATCGCGGAGGCGAAACCATAGATCCAGAGCTCCTGGCGCCATCCCGCCAGGACCTCGTACTCGGCCTGGGCCACGGATATCACCAGCGGCATGTCGGCAACGCGGCGGAAGCTGAGCATGCGGTCGACGCCATCGAGGGGCGAGACGGAGTGGAAGGCGCCTTCGCCGCGTCCGTCGCGGATCATCTCGTAGAGCGGGCCTTCCTCGAAGGCGCGGCCCAGCAGGCCGTGATTGACGGGGTAGCGGGCCAGCACGCGGGCCGCCGTGCCGTCCCACAGCGTCACGTTGCCGTCCCGGCCGACGTCGAGGGAGGCGAAGAATTCCTCGATGCGTTCGAGATCGAAGATCGCCAGCACGACGCCGCCGAAGCTGCCGTCGGGCTTGCTCAGGCGATGGCTGAAGCCCAGCGCCCATTCCTTGGTGGCGATGGAGAGGAAGGGCCGGGAGATATAGAACACGACGTCCGGATGATCGCGCGGCACCGTGTAATAGTCGCGCACGCCGGCATTGAAGGGCTCGCGGTCGCCCGCGACGTTGGTGATGCGGTCGCCGTTGGCGTCAAAGACGACGAGGTCGCGGTAGAGGAAATTCGGATGCATCGCCGGCGCCAGCACCTGGCGCGCGCCCGTGGCGTCGAGGGGACCTCGCTGCAGCTCCGCGTCGAGCCGGCCGGCGACGCCATCGAGGACCAGGCCGACCACCCGCACCTGGCCGATCATGTACTGCTCGAGGGTGCGGGTCAGATTCTGCCGCGTGCGTCCCGCCTCGGCGACCGTCTGGCTCCGCTTGTCCCAGAGCGTGGTGCCGACCACCAGGAGGAAGCCGGCCAGCACGAAGCCGCTGAATCCGATCAGCATGGCGCGGGACAGCACGCCGCGCGGCGCCCTCAGGGGCGCGGTGGCGGGCGGCGGCGGCAGTTCGATGACCCCAGTGGTGCTCAACGCGGTGATCCACACGATCCGAGGGGCAAGCGATATTCGAGCCTAGCACCTCGCGTAGTAATGGTAATGACTGACGCGTTAACCCCGGGTAAAGCATAAAACCGTCGGTACGGTATCGAACAGTGGACCTCAGGGTGCGTAGAAACATCCGGTCTGGATACTATAAGCGCTATTGCATCTGACCGTCCGCGGAGGCCGTGAGTGCTTGCGTAGTCAGCCCGGGCTGGCCGCTGCCATCGATGTATGCTGCGCCGCAATATTTTTCGCCAGCAGGATTGAATAATGGGCAGGACTGTGCCATATCTGGTCAATGCTGCATTGCAGCAAACCCGATTTTGGCTCCAACTGATGGGATGGCGGCAATGATGAACGGCAAATTCTTCGACACGGCAGACGTCAGCAAGATGTTCGCCGGCTTCAACTTTCCGGGCTTCGACATGCAGGCCCTGATGGCGACCCAGCGCAAGAACCTCGAGGCCTTCACCCAGGCCAACCAGCTCGCGGTCGAGGGCCTGAAGGCCTTCGCCAAGATGCAGGTCGACCTGACCCGGGACGCGATCGACGAGGCCTCCGCCATGGCGCGGGATTGGGCCGAGACCGCGGCGCCGGAGGAGAAGTTCCAGAAGCAGGCCGCCTTCGCCAAGCAGGCGCTGGCCAAGAGCGTCAGCAATGCCCGCGAGCTGGCCGAGCTCGCCGGCAAGACCCAGAGCGAGACCTTCGACGTCCTCAACAAGCGCTTCACCGAGAGCCTCGACGAGATGACCTCCCTGGTGAAGAAAGAGACCAAGAAAGAGGGCAAGGTCGCCCGCGCGTAATTTCCGGCATCGTTCTCGCCGCCAAAGGCCGCCCTTCGGGGCGGCCTTTTTGTTTGTACGGGCTCCGCCCTCAGTGCGACATCAGCACCGGCATGGTCATGTGCTGAAGGATGAAGCGGGAGACGCCGCCGAGGATGATCTCGCGGGCGCGCGAGTGCCCGTAGACGCCCATCACGATCAGGTCCGCCGAGGCGTCCGCCGCGCGCGACAGCAGGAGGTCGGCGATATCGATGCCGCCGGCCGGCACGCGCGCCAGCTCGGCCTTGATGCCGTGCCGCCGCAGATGCCGGCCGATGTCGGTGCCATCGGTATCGTCAGGGGCGATCGGGTCGATCTCCAGCACTGTCACCGATCTCGCTCGCGCCAGCAGCGGCAGGGCGTCGTTGACGGCGCGCGCCGCCTGCGGGCTGCCGTTCCAGGCCACCAGGATGCGCTCGCCGATGCTCTCGAACTCGCCGGCATAGGGCACCATCAGCATCGGCCGGCCGCTGCCCAGCGCCACGTGCTCGGGCAGCAGGCGGTCGATCCCATGCAGCTTCTCCGCCGGATCGATCTGGCCGAGGATGGCCATGTCCACGTGGCGCGCCTGCGCCGGGACCAGCGTGCCGGGGGCGCCGGTGAGCTCGATCCACTCGGCCGCGCAAGTCGCCGATTTCGTGGCGGCCTCGAAGATCTTCTGTGTCTGGTCGCGCTGGAAGGCGACGGTGGCGAAGGCATCGTCGAGCTGCGCCGGCGCGAACTGGTCGGAGAGGAAGGGCGGCAATTCCAGCCGCGGCGACACATAGAGGCCGGTCAGATGCGCCTCTGAGCGGGTCGCCAGCGCCACCGCCGCCTTGATCCGCGCCTCGCAATGTCGCGACGGATCCAGATGAACCAGCAGATCCCTGAGCGGCATCGTCCGTCCTCCCGATGTGATCTCGATTTCCTGACCTAGGGCGCTTTCTCCCGAAGTGAACCCGCGGGATCGCAGGATCCGAATTGCCTACAGCCAGCCGCGCAGCTTGAACCACGCCAGGGGCGCGATGGCGCTCAGCGCGATCAATGCCAGGCCGTAGGGATAGCCCCAGGACCAGGCGAGCTCGGGCATGTCGTGGAAGTTCATGCCGTACATGCTGGCGACCAGGGTCGGCGGCACGCCCACCACGGAGACGATGGTGAGCACCTTGATGATGTTGTTCTGCTCGATGTTGATGAGGCCCAAGGTGGCGTCGAGCAGGAGCTGCACGTTGTTGGTGACGTGGGCGTCGTAGTCGCTGAGCGACGTGACGTCCTGCCGCACCGTCTCCAGGCGCGGCTTCACCTCCGGCGGCAGCCACGCCGTCGCCGTCGTCAGCACATAGGGCACGATGCGCCCGAAGCCCAGGAGGGTGTCGCGGATCTTCGAGGTGAGATCGCCGGCGCGCCCGACGCCGCGCAGGATCTCGCGCAGGTCGGCGTCCTCCCGCGCCGGCCGGCGGCGCTGCTTCGGCTCGGCGGCGTTGTCCCGGAAGATCCGCTTGGAGACCGCGTCGAGGTCGCGGCCCACGCTCTCCAGCGCATCCGCCATCCGATCGATGATCGCCTCCACCAGGCCCACGAAGGCGCCGGCGCTGCTGTGATGCACGGCGCCGACCTTGGCGGCGCTCTCGGCGAAGGTGGAGAACGCCTTCAGCTCGTCGAAGCGGATGGTGATCAGGAGATCGTGGCGCAGGATGAAGCCGACCGAGGTGGTGAGCGGATTGCCGGTGTCGGCGCGGTAGACCAGGGGCGTGCTGAGGTAGAGCGCGTCCTTCACGCTGCGCAGCCGGCTCGAGCTCTCGATCTCGCTGAGCTCCACCATGGTCGGCACGTGCAGCCCCGTCGCCCGCTCCACGAAGGCGACCTCCTCGGGGCCGGCGCCGAGGAGATCGATCCAGACCACGTCCTTCGGCAGGCGCGAGGCCGAGAGATCGGCCATGACCGTGCCTTTGTCGGCGGTGCAGGTGTGGGCGGTAAGCATGCAGGGGGGTCGATAGGGAAGGACGTACTCCCGCCGATCCGGCGACCCTAATCCGAATGGATCTTGTTCCAGGTCCGCGCCAGGTCGTGGGACGCCTTCTCGTAGGCGGCCTTGGCCTTGTCCCAGCCCTCGCCGCCGGCGGTCTCCAGCTTCTTCGAGGCTTCCTGGGTCTTGTGCCAGGCCTGGTCCAGGTGCTTCTGGGTCGCGTCGCCGGCGTCCTTGCCCGCGGCCTTCGTCTTCTCGCCGGCGTCGCCCAGCTTCTGCTTCCAGAGCTCCACCTGGCCTTCCGCCTGATGGGTGTAGCTGTCGCGGTCGGTGCTGCCGGCGGCGGACTGGGCGGCGGCGGGCAGGGTGCCCGTCAGCAGGAGCGGTGCGATCGCGAGCGCGGCGGCGAGCGTCTTCATGAGTGATCCCCTATTCACGGCGGGTCCGCTGTCCGGACGGCAACGACTATACCAGCTTTTCGCGCCCCGGCGTCAGGCCCCGCCCTTCTGCCACGCCCGCATGAAGTCGAGCTCGAAGGCGATGGGGAATTCCTTGATGTCGCAGACGCCGTTCCGCGCCGGCCAGTTGCCGCCGAAGGCGAGGTTGACATTGAGGACGCCGGGCCCGCCGTCGGCGCCGCCGCTGTGGCGCCAGGGATATGTGCGCTCGGCGGTCATCACCTGGTCGACGTAGGTCTTCCAGTGCCCGTCCGCCGTCCACTCCACGGCGAAGGTGTGGAAGTCGGCGGAGAAGTCCATCGCCGCCTTCTGGTCGCCGCCGCTGCCGGCCGTGCGATAGGCGTTGTACTCGTCGAGCTGGCGCGCCCCCAGCCACGCCACGGGATTGTCGGGGCTGCTGCCGATGCCCTGGAACACGTTCTTGGTGCTGTCGGCGCGGTCCGGCGTGTCGGAGTTGATCACGCACTCCAGCATGTCCACCTCCGGCGGCCACATGAAATCCGCCGAGGTGATCCAGAACGCGGGCCAGGCCGCCTTCTTCGCCGTCGGCGGCACCTTGCAGCGCAATTCGAAATAGCCGTACTTCCAGCTCTCGAGGGTCTGGAGCATGCCGCTCTCCACCATCCCCGGCGCCACCTTGCCGGAGGGGCAGCGCGCCACCAGGGACATCGACGCCGCCTGGAACACATGATTGTTGTTGGCGCGATAGCGCTCCCACTCGCCGTTGCCCGAGAGCGTGTCGACGGTGTGCCCGTCGGCTTCCATATAGCCTTGCGTGCGCGCGAACTTGTTGAGGGCCGCGAGATCGCCCACGCCCATGTTGGCGCCGGCGCTCTTCTTCCCCGTGCCGAAGTCGAGGCCGCGCTTCAGCTGATAGGTCCCCTGGGCCGCGATCGCCCCCACCACGGGCTTGATCTCGCCCTCCGCCGCCGCCGCCGCGGGCGCGGCGCCGGCCAGGAGCGCGCCGCCCAGCAAAGTCGTACGGCGCAGGAATGTGCGGCGGTCGAGCGGGCGGGGCATGAGCGATCGTCTCCCGGGCTGCGGCAGGGCAGGGGAGGACGATAGCCGGGATCGGCGGGAGGCGGCTGTGGCGAAAACGGGCGCGCCAGCATCGCCCCGCGGCGCGGTGGTTACGGCGTCTTCTTGACGTCGCCCTGCTTGTCCACCAGCAGCGTCACCGGCTTGCCGCTCTCGAGCGCGCTGGCGGTCCAGCCCGCCGAGGTCTTCTTGACGTTCTGCACCTTGGTATAGCCGGCGCCCACCATCTCGCGCTTCGCCTGGGCCGCGGTGATCCCGGCCGCCAGCGCGCCGCCGGCCGCCAGCATCACCGTGAGCGCCGCCGCCATCGATACCGTCTGCCTGACCATGGCTCTCCTCCTCTGTTGCGAATGGGGCACGAGCCGATGCCGGCGCACCGGATCGGGCTCGAATGCTCTTGCTGTCATCGCTGTGCCGACAAGCCTAGCCCCGCGGGAGGCGCCGGCCTCGTTACAAATTCTTTAGGGCAGGCGCGAGGCCCGCCGCCTCACTCCGGCGCGCCGCGCCCCGAGGCCACGCGCAGCACGCCGCGCATCAGCGAGCGGAAGGCGGTGTCGTAGTTCACCCCGCTGATGCCCCAGGCATAGTCGGCGCCGCGCCAGCGCATCCGCCACGTGCCGACCCAGCCCGGCACCGCCGCGTCGAAATAGAGCGTGCCGGCGACCAGCGCCTGGCCCTCCACCGGCGCCGCCCGCGGGCTCGGCATGCCCTCCGGCGCCACGCCCCAGGCGGCGAGCTCGGCCTCGCCGGGCACGTGCAGGGGCAGCCCGAACTGCGTCGCCGCGACGGCGAGCGAGCCGCGCTGCGCCGCCCCCGCCGTCACCTCCGCGCTCAGCAGATAGGCGCCGGTGAATCCCCTGACCCTGAGCACCGGCACCACCAGCGGACGCGGGCCCTTCCAGGGCGGCACGCCCAGATCCCGGAGCACCCCGTCGATCTTGCCGGGATCGAAGCGCACCACCAGGTCGTAGGGCCGCTCTGGCCCGGTGCCCTGGTCGTCGTGCACCGGCCCCATGCGCACCAGGAAGTCGGAATAGTCCCAGGAGGCGACGAGACTCGTCCGCATGGGCCGCGAGCGCCGCGACGCGCGGATCATGCTCCAGCCGCGGCTCGCCGGAGACCCGCACCAGCACCTCCGGCAGGCAATGGCCGAAGCCCACCAGCCGCGTCGCTGCCACGTCATAGCCCGCGACGATGTCGAAGGCCTGGTAGGGGTCGCTGCGATCGAGCAGCTCGTCGATCGGCTTGGTCGACGGCGCGCTGAACGCCATCGCGGGGAGGACGCGGGCGAATGCGAGAACGGCGAACAGCACGAGCGCCAGAGACTGCCTCAAGCGGGATACCTCCATCACCGCGAATTACGATAGATGGTTATAGCGGGAGCCGTGCGAACCGGGGAAGCGATTTTTTGCGGACTGCGTGGTGCGTCCTTCGACGCGCTCGCTCCGCTCGCTTGCTCAGGATGAGGAGCTTTTCTTTCTGGCATTAAAGATGCGCCTCATCCTGAGCAAGCGAAGCGCGTCGAAGGACGCACCACCGCGGCCGCTGCCCGCAAGCGCGAGCAATTCTGCGCAGCCCCGAGACAGAAGTGCCGACGGCTCCGGCGCTATGCTTCGCACGCATCCGCACACAGGGGGCCGCTTATGACATCCTCTCAGGTGAAGCTCACGCGAACCTCGCCCTCACACTGCCGCGTGATCCTCGACAACCCGCCGCTCAATCTCATGGGGCCGCCGTTTGTCATCGAACTGAAGCAGATCATCACCGCGCTCGAGGCCGACGAGCAGGTCAAGGTCGTGGTCTTCGAGAGCGCGGTCGAGGGATTCTTCCTCAATCATTCTGATTTCCTCGCCAAGATGGAGGACCTGACCGGCCTGCCCCAGGGCCCGACCGGCCTCGAGGCGTGGCCGGACCTGCTGGTGCGCCTGACGCGGGCGCCCTTCGTGTCGATCGCCCTCATCCGCGGGCGGGCGACCGGGAACGGCAGCGAGCTGGCGCTCGCCTGCGACATGAGCTTCGCCAGCCGGGAGAAAGCCGTGCTCTCCCAGTGGGAGGTGGGCGTCGGCCTGGTGGCGGGCGGCGGACCCATGGCGCGCCTCCCGCGGCTCATGGGACGGGGCCGCGCGCTGGAGGTGCTGCTGAGCTCCGAGGACATCCGCGGTGACCTGGCCGAGCGCTACGGCTACGTGAACCGGTCGCTGCCCGATGCCGACCTCGACGGCTTCGTCGACGCGCTCGCGGCGCGCATCGCCACCTTCGATAAATGGGCGATCGCCAATACCAAGCGCCTGGTGAACGCCGCGAGCCTGCCGCCCGACGTGGAGATCAGGGCCGGATGGGACGCGTGCATGGCCTCGATCGGCCGGCCGGCGGCGCGGGAGCGGATCAAGCTGCTGTTCGACCGCGGCTTCCACAAGCCGGGAGATGTGGAGGACCGGCTGGGGTTCCACGTCGGACGTCTCGGGTCATAAACAGGCGTCGCCCGCTTCGGGAAGGACAAGGCTCATGGATCTGCTGTCGCTCGCGAAGCAAGTCGCCGATCGCGTCGAGACACAGGCGCGGGAGGCCAAGGTGCCCGTCGCCGTTTGCGTCATCGACGTGCACGGCAATCTCGTGCTCCAGCACCGCATGACGGGCGCGCCGGTGTTCTCCCTCGAGATCTCCGAGCGCAAGGCCTACACCTCCGCCCTCGTCGGCCTGCGGACCGCCGACATTCTTCCCCTGGTGCAGCCGGGCCAGCCGCTCTTTGCGCTCGGCACGGTCGCCGGCGGGCGCTTCTGCGCCATGGGCGGCGGCGTGCCGCTCACCCGCGAGGGCGCGGTGGTTGCCGGCGTCGGCGTCAGCGGCGGCACGGTCGAGCAGGACACGGCCATCGTCGAGGCGGCGTCGACATAGGTCGCCGCACTCAAACCGAAGGAGTTTTTCATGAAGATACTGATGGTTCTGACCTCCCACGATCAGCTCGGCAACACCGGCCGCAAGACCGGCTTCTGGCTCGAGGAGCTCGCGGCGCCCTACTACGTCTTCAAGGATCCCGGGCACGAGATCACGCTGGCCACGTCCAAAGGAGGGCACCATGGCTGACAGCACTGCCATTCGTCCGTTTCACTTCGAGGCATCCCAGGCGGACCTCATCGATCTGCGCCGGCGCATCGGCGCAACAAAATGGCCCGAGCCCGAGCAGGTCCCCGATGCATCGCAAGGCGTGCAGCTCGCGACGATGCAGAAGCTCGCGCACTACTGGGAGACCGAGCACGATTGGCGCAAATGCGAGGCGCGCATCAACGCCGTTCCGAATTTCATCACCGAGATCGACGGGCTCGACATTCATTTCATTCACGTGCGGTCGAAGCATGAAAATGCGCTGCCGATGATCGTCACGCACGGCTGGCCCGGCTCGATCATCGAGCAGATGAAGATCATCGATCCCCTGACCAATCCGACCGCCCATGGCGCATCCGCGGCGGATGCCTTTCATCTCGTGATTCCGTCTCTGCCGGGCTATGGGTTCTCGGCCAAGCCGACGAAGCCGGGGTGGAATCCCGTTACCATCGCCAAGGCCTGGGCGGCACTGATGCAGCGCCTCGGCTACGCGAAATACGTGGCGCAGGGCGGCGATTGGGGCAATGCCATTTCGGAGGTGATGGCCTTGCAGCAGCCGCCGGGATTGCTCGGCATCCACACCAACATGGCGGCGACGGTTCCGCCCGATGTCTCGAAGGCGCTGTCCGCCGGCGGCCCGCCGCCCGCCGGCCTCTCGCCGGAGGAAAAGCACGCGTGGGATCAGCTCGATGACTTCTACAAGACCGGGCTGGGCTACGCGAACGAGATGGCGCTACGTCCGCAGACGCTCTACGGACTCGTCGATTCGCCGGTTGGTCTCGCGGGCTGGATACTCGACCACGACATCCGCAGCTACCAGATGATCGCCCGCGCTTTCGACGGCAAGCCCGAAGGGCTGAGCCGCGACGACGTTCTCGACAACATCACGCTTTATTGGCTGACGAATACCGCGATCTCCTCGGCGCGTCTCTACTGGGACACGCGGCATAATCTGCCGGCGGGCGGTTTCTTCGACGCGAGAGGCGTCAAGCTTCCGGTCGGCGTGAGCGCGTTCGGGGAAGAAATCTATCAGGCGCCGAGGAGCTGGGCGGAGAAGGCGTATGTGAACCTCATCCACTACAACAGCTTCCCCAAGGGCGGCCACTTCGCCGCCTGGGAGCAGCCGGCAAACTTCGTGTCCGAAATGCGCGCCACCTTCAGATCGCTCCGCTGATCGGACCCCCGCCGATCGACGAGCCATCGAGGAGGAAACCTTCCGATGCGACCCGACATGATCCCCGGCGCCGCCTTCCCCGACTATGAGCTCTCCGACCACACCGGCAAGCACCGGAAGCTCTCGGCGTTGCAGGGACAGCACCCGATGGTTCTGGTCCTGAGCCGCGGCGGCTTCTGCCCCAAGGACCGCCGCCAGCACGAAGGGCTTGCGCAACTGCATCGCGAGATCGAGGTCGGCTATTGCCGGCTGGTCACGATCAGCACCGACACCATCATCGAGACCAACGAATTCCGCACCGGCGTCGGGCGCCCACTGGCCCTTCCTGTCGGACCCGCGGCGTATCGTGCAGAAGGACCTCGACATCGCCGAATACACCGACCCCACCCACAATCCGATGATCCCCTACACGATCGTCCTCGAGCCCGGCCTCGTCATCCACAAGATCTACAACGGCTACTGGTTCTTCGGCCGCCCGACGGTGGAAGACCTGCGCCAGGACCTGCGCGCCGTGACCCGGAAATGCCGGCCGGACTGGGACATCACGACGCCCGAGCTCAAGGCGGCCTGGCAGCAGGGCCGCAAGGAGCTCTTCTACCCCTACGGCAAGACCTACGCCCAGACGATCGGCGAGCAGGATTAGCGGCGGGAGCGCGAGATCTCGTCGCCGGTGCGAGTGCCCGCGGCCGCCGCGCCTATTTCAGATCCTCCAGCCGGACGCCGCGTCCCGCGCGCAGGCTCTTGCGGGCCCGCGCGATCCGGCGCAGGAAGCGGGGATCGTTCTCCAGTCGATACTCGAGCCAGTCGTCCTCGGATTCGAAGCCGATCAGCACGCCGGCCGGCTTGCCGTGACGCGTGATGACGATCTCCCGCTTCTCCGCCTCGTGCAGGAAGCGCGAGAGGTCGTCCTTGACCTCGGACAGGGGAACTTCCCTCACGCCGGACTTCCGAATTGCGCCAGCCATGCTGCTGTCTCCGATTTGCTCACGATTGCCAGGATCTCGACGGTAGAGCCCGTGACATCGTAAAAAACTCTGACGTCGCCGATGCGAAGCCTGAACTGCGGCCTGCTGAGGCCGCGCAGCCGCTTGATGCGGCTTTTGCTGCGCCTTTCCGGCTCGTGCCTCAGATGGGTTTCCAGCGCCGTCCGTACCATCGTCCGCAGGCTGGCCTTGAGCCGCTTCAGGTCCGCCACGGCTTCCGGGGCCAGGACGATATCGAACCGCATTCTGGCCAGATTATAGCCAGAATTGCCGATTCGTCAAATCGCCGTAGGTCTGCGCTGGATCGGTGGTGGTGCGTCCTTCGACGCGCTTCGCTTGCTCAGGATGAGGAGATTTTCTTTGGGCCGGCAAAAATGGTCCTCATCCTGAGCAAGCGAGCGGAGCGAGCGCGTCGAAGGACGCACCTCAGCCCGCCATCACTTCGCCCGCGCCAGCGCCAGCCAGACCCCGCCGCCGATCAGCAGCCCGCCGCTCGCCCGCGTCATCAGCCGCATCCGCCGGCGCGAGAGCGCCGTTCCCGCCCGGGACGCCAGCAGCGCATAGGCGCTGTCGGTGACCGCCGCGACGCCCATGGACGTGGCGCCCATGATCAGCACCTGGAGCGTGAAGTCGCCCGTGGCGTCGATGAACTGCGGGAAGAAGGCGCCGAAGAAGAGGAGCGTCTTGGGATTGCTGAGCGACACCGCGAGCGCCTGCAGGAAGAAGCCGCCGCGCGGGGTGCGCGGCGCCGCCCCCGCCTCGATCCCGCCCGAGGACATGCAGCAGCTTGACGCCCAGCCAGATCAGATAGGCCGCCCCCGCGAGGCGCAGCCAGACGAACCACGCCCCCATCGCCGCGATCAGCGAGGCGAGCCCCAGCAGCACCACGCCCGCCGTCAGCGCCAACCCCACCTGCCCGCCCGCCACGTTCAAGAGCCCGGCGCGCCGCCCGTGGCGCAGGCTGTTGGCGAGGATCAGCGTCACCGACGGGCCGGGCACGATCATCACGACGGCGCAGGCGAGGAGGAAGGCGAGATAGACGGAGAGGGACATGGGTGGGCTCCGGCGGTGGGTGAGAAAGGCGGAGATATTAGCATCCTGCGGACCGCGCGGCACCGCCGATGGCGGCATCGACGGCCTGCAGGGAATCATCTGCTCCGGCGTCGCCCACGTCGTCGCGACATATCTCGCGCTGCCACCGCCGCGACGCCGGTGATCCGGCGCAAAGCTGGCTATGCGCGCTGCTCGCGAAGATGGTGGGGGAGGGGAAGGAGTGAGCGTGCATTCAGTAAGCGCTTAACCTATTATAGCAATATAGCGATCAAATTTCCGCGGAAGGACCGGTTATGGTCAGATTCGCATTTTTCGTCGATGGATCAAATCTTTTTGGCTTGTTGAAAGGCATGGGAATTCTAGTTGACGACTATCAGTCCTTCTTCACGCACCTGTACAAGATTTCTGATCGCCAGTGGCGGACTTCCGTAAGCGCCGATCAAAGTATTTCGACCGTCCTTCAGAGAATTTATTGGTATCAAGTTGGTTCCATGGACTTGTGGAATCTCGATGACGCACAAGCCCAGGCCTTCCTTCACGAACGCTTTGATGAAAACACGCAGCTAAAGGCGGGATACATGGCAACGGCAGGAAAGGCCATGGCGGGGCAAAGCCAAGCAGCGATCGCTTTGAAGGCGTGGTCGATTTGCTTTGAAGAGTTTCGCGGTTGGTATGAGGGAAAGAAGCGAACCTTGGATGGTATGAGGCGGTTTCACCATGGCGTACAGAGTTCAACGGACCTTATCGATATTCTTGAGATTGGCCACTGGAAGGTGGATTTTTTCACACACTCCTGCGAGGAAAAGGGCCTCGATACGAGGCTAGCCGTTGACATGATTGCCTTAGAAGAAAACTACGATGTCGCGGTAGTCGTCTCGGGGGATGCGGATAGCATTCCATCGATCGACCTCATGAAGCGACGCGGAAAGCATGTCGGCGCAGTTGAATTTGTCCGAGGTTATCCACCTGAACAAAAGGGGCGTGGCTTCTCATCGAAGATCAAACTGGCCGCGGATTTTGTCTCGCGAATTTACGAGATGGATCTCATTGCTAAGAAAGTTGCGAGAAAACCTGCTGGCGCTAAAACGTGATGCAACGAGCTAGTAGCTGGCGGCGCCCAACTCTATGACGCGAATGGTGTAACCTTACGATGCTCGGGCGCCAGCAATCGATGTGGGCCGTGGTGCTATTGATCGCGATAGCAGATTTAACTGAGGTTTTGGCGTGTAAGATTACCACACCTCTCTCCTCCCATTCTTGAAACCAATGGCTGACACATTATCGCCCGCGCAGAGAAGTTCTCGAACGTCGAAAGTGCGGGGTAAGAACACAGGGCCGGAGTTGGTCGTTAGGCGCTTACTTCACAGAGAGGGCTATCGCTTTCGCTTACACAGACGTGATCTTCCCGGTAGCCCTGACTTGGTGTTCGCATCCAAGCGCAAAGTCATTTTCGTACATGGGTGCTTCTGGCACCGACATAGGAATTGTCGATTGGCAACGATACCAAAAACACGCAAGGGATTTTGGACGAAGAAATTTGACGACAACGCGGCACGCAATGTTCGAAACCGTCGAGCTTTATCGGGCCTCCGTTGGCGAGTGTTAGTAGTCTGGCAGTGCGAAATCCGTTGCTCTATTTCATTACGATCTAAGTTGTTGCGGTTCCTTTCGGACGACTAGGTGCCGCGTGCGGTCGCCCGGCGTGCCTCATCCAATGTCAACCAGGGTTGAAACGCATGAATAAGGCGATGGCAATTTGGGCATAGGATGGCTAAATCCCTCATACGCGTGCGATCGCCGGGCTTCAGCGTATGGACGGGCCGGATATGGTGGCATTCGTACCAGCGAATGGGATCAACTCCGAACTTTGCGCCTTCCAAGCCGCATACCTCGCAAAGAAGCTTTCCGAGTGACTTCAATACTCCGCGCTTCTTCCTTCTCGACCAAACCCCGATTGCGCTCTCGGATGCGATGCGTGCGATTTAAGATACTACCCTCCGACGCTTCATATCTCTCCACCTCTTCATGGGTCTCAGGCGTAAAGACATCGCGCTCCAAAAAAGACCGAATAGCAATGGCAGTCGATGCGCAGAATTTTTGGTCGGTGGCGAATTCAGACCATACTTGGGCATCTTCCTTCGCGCTGTGATCCATTCCACGCTTACCCCGTCGTACGTAAGCAGGGTCGTATTGTCGAAAGTTCATCAGCTTCGTGTAGACGCCGTTATTGTTGCGAAATGTCGGCGAAATCGACTTGCCTCGGGCGCTAGCTGCGCGCCGCAATAGGATGCTGAGGTCATGGACCTCCGGTTTTTCTTGCCGCGCGACGGGTGACCGTCATGTCGCAAATATAGGTCGAGCGCGAGTATGCGTTCGTCGCGCGACCAGTCAGAATTTTGGGCGGCGGAAGAAGTCCCGCTCGCGTTGCCCGGCTTTCCTTTCCTCATGGGTTCCTCGTGATTTTATCTCTCGCCAGCCGCACTCATTTAGTGTAACTATCTGGAATAGCATGATTATTGGGACACGATCGCTTATGCATGTGGTTGCTGTCGATTTGTTTTGCGGTGCCGGGCGGCTCACGCACGGTCTCCTCAAGGAGGGCATCGACGTCCGAGCCCGCACCAGACACCGGCATGTCGCTATCCGTATGAGAAGAATAACGACGCGACCTTTCTTCAAGAAGACATAAGTGCGGTTTCGCGCCAGACGCTTCGAAAGATCCTTGAGGGTGGGGAACACACCGTCCTTGCGGGTTGCGCGCCGTGCCAGCCATTTTCACTGTACACGCAGGGCCTTGATGCACAGGGCGATGGGCAGTGGTGTCTGCTGAACGAATTTCTTCTTCGTTTGGCTCTCGAGCTGCGGCCGGATGTCGTCACAATGGAAAACGTTCCACAGCTTAAGCGGCACGCTATCTACAATCAGTTTGTCGAAGGTCTCGAACAGGCGGGTTATTTCGTCACGAGCTACGAGATTGATTGTGAAAAAATCGGCATACCGCAAAAGCGAAAAAGACTCGTTCTATTTGCTTCACGGTACGGAAATGTTGAGTTCTGCAGTCTAGAAAGTCACGCAGGTCCAAATCCGTGCGTTCGGCGATCGGCGATTTGCCTCCGATCAAAGCGGGCGAAGCTCATGCTGATGATCCGATTTACCGTGCTAGCAGTTTGTCGTCCCTCAATCTCAAGCGTATTAGAGCTTCTAAGCCAGGATCAAGCTGGAAGAGTTGGCCGCGTCATCTAGTTGCCAAGTGCCATAGAAAAAAGAAGGGAAAGGGCTATCCCAGCATTTACGGTCGCATGGAATGGGGAAAGCCTTCTCCGACAATCACGACGCAGTTCTTCGGATTTGGAAGCGGACGTTTCGGCCACCCGGTTCAGGACCGCGCAATTTCACCGCGCGAAGCCGCTATACTTCAGTCATTTCCGCGAGATTACGAATTTGTGCCACCAAACCGAAAAGTCCAAATGACAATGGTTGGACGTCTTATCGGTAATGCGGTCCCAGTTCGGCTTGGTAGGTTGATTGCTCGCAGCATCCTGCGGCATTTGGAGCACCAACGTGGCTGCTAACTCGAAGTATCAGCTGACGCTGAGCTTAAATGCGCTGCATCATCTTGGTATCAATCTCTACAGCAACGCTTCGGCGGTGCTTGCCAAACTTGTTGCCAATGCCTGGGACGCCGATGCAGAGCGCGTCGACATAGATTTTGATCCAAAAGAGAAGTCGATAACGATCACGGACGATGGCCACGGCATGTCAGTGGATGACGCGAACACCAAGTTCCTTACGGTAGGTTATGCGCGTCGACTACATGGCGAGGCCCACTACGCCAAAACATCATCGCCCCGTAATGGGCAGAAAGGGGATTGGAAAACTTTCGATTTTTTCGATCGCCGGCCTGATCGATGTTCAATCGGTCAAAGATGGCGAAGCTCACGGCTTCAGCTTAGTTCTCACAGATATAGAAAAAGCGATAGAGGCAGGTGGCGACACGGCTTATAGGCCATCTCCTATTGAGCAGTCGAAAATCGAAATTAAGAAGGGTACGCGGCTGGATTTGTCGGATTTGAAGCAGTCGGTGACCAACGTTGTAGCCGGGTTGAAAAAGCGCATTGCGCGCCGCTTCTCCGTTATCGGCGCCCATCATAAATTTAAGGTGTTTGTGAATGGAGAGGAGATCACCACAGACGATCGCGATTATTTCCACAAAATTGAATATCTGTGGTGGTACGGCGACGCAAGCAAACAGTACGTATTACTCTGCAAGAATAAGAAGTCGGACGAGGAACGCGACGAGGTGGTTAGCACATCTCCCCAATACACTATTTCTGGCTGGATAGGATCGGTTAAGAAGGCCGGTGATCTCAAAGACGATGGAGAGAACATAAATAGGATTGTAGTGCTTGTGCGCGGCAAGGTGGCTCATGAAGATATTTTGGAAGAATTCAACGAGGGCGGCGTCTATAGCAAATATTTGATCGGCGAAATCAGCCTATTTTCTTGATATTGACAAAGAGAGAGATATTGCCACAAGCAGTCGGCAGCGAATTATCGAAGACGATCCCCGTTACATCCTATTGAAGGTCTTTCTGTCCAAGGAACTGAAGCACATTCAAAATCAATGGACATCTCTTCGCAACAAGGAGGGAGCGGAGAAGGCCAAGCAAATTCCCGAAATTGCCGAGTGGTTCACATCACTCTCTGCGGGACAGCGCGACCTTGCGGAAAAGATGTTTGGGAAGATTAATCAGCTGCCTCTGGATGACGATCCGGAGGCGAGAGCAATGATCTACAAGCACAGTATCTTGGCGTTTCAATCATTGAGCTATAAGGACAAGCTTGATCGCTTAGAAAAAATCTCGCCGAGCGACATTCCGAAACTGACAGACATTCTTGGAGATGTGGACGAAATAGAAGCGACTGTCTACCACCAAATCGTCAAGGAACGACTGCAGGTAATCAAGGCCCTCAACGAGCGACTTAAGCAAAACGCGTTAGAGAAGGTGGTACAAAAACATCTCTTCACGCATCTCTGGCTGCTTGATCCGTCGTGGGAGCGCGCCACCGATGCAACGCCGATCATGGAAGCAACAGTAAAAAAAGAATTTGATAAGGTGATCAAGAAACTTTCGAGCGCCGAAAGAAGCAGCCCGGATAGACATTAAGTACAAGACCGCGGCGGGCAAACACATAATCGTTGAGCTAAAAAGGCCGGGTCGCGCAGTTACGCTGCCAGAACTCTTGAAGCAGGTGCAAAAATATCGCTCCGCGTTGTCGAAATGTTTGGATGAAAATGGCGAGCAAAATTACGTGATCGAAATCGTGTGCGTAGTCGGGAAAAGTATGCCCGAGTGGTCGAGCGCTGGCGGCAGAAAGTACGTCGAAGACACTCTCGCCCCCTCTGGTGCAAGGGTAATTATGTATCAAGAACTGATCGCGCGTGCTGAAAAGGCATACGGTGATTATCTAGAGAAGAGCGCTAAGATAGGAGCGCTTGGGAAGCTCATTGAAAGCATCGATACCGGTAAGATTTTCGACTAGCTTAATCTAAGATGGCGGCCGAGACGCAAGGAAGTGGGCAGCCCAATATCGGCAATTGGTGAGTTGCAATCGCTGCAACTATGGAAACCGCCGCACAGATCATCGGCGCCATTGTCGTCATCGTCTGCGTGATCGGATTTCGTGCGGTCGCTCTGGCGCTCGCCCGGCCGCCGGGGCGGCGGCGGTCACAACGACATTGCGGGCATGAGCGACACTGGGAGGTACGAGCCCTCCCATCACGGCATCGACTCCGGCGGCCATGGCGGCGGAGACGCTGGCGGCAGTCACTGACACGCGTCCTAACCCCGTGCCGCGCTTGCGCTAATTCGGGCGCCCGTTCTTTCGCTCCCCACCCCCTTGCCCCCTCCGCCCCGCGGCCTGATATACTCCCCTCGGGAGGTTGGCGGAGGGACGGGCGCCTCGCCAACCCGGTCAGGTCCGGAAGGAAGCAGCCGTAACGAGTTTCCGCCCGGGTCAGCTGTCCAACCTCCCACCCGAGCATGATCCCGAAAAGTGGAGGCCGGTTTTCGGAAAAGATCATGCTCACGCCAAAAACCGGTACCTCCCCTGAAGCCTCCGCCCGCCCGTCCGCGCCGCCGGGCATGGCCTCGATGAGCGGTTCTCCATGACCGATACGCCCACCGCCTACCGCGTGCTCGCCCGGAAATACCGCCCGGCCACCTTCGCCGAGCTGATCGGGCAGGAGGCGATGGTGCGCACCTTGACCAACGCCATCGCCACCGGCCGCATCGCCCACGCCTTCATCCTCACCGGCGTGCGCGGCGTCGGCAAGACCACCACCGCCCGCATCCTGGCCCGCGCCCTCAACTGCATCGGCCCCGACGGCAAGGGCGGCCCCACGATCTCGCCCTGCGGCGTCTGCGATCCCTGCCGCGCCATCGCCGAGGACCGCCACGTCGACGTCATGGAGATGGACGCGGCGTCCCGCACCGGCGTCGACGACATCCGCGAGCTGACCGACGGCGTGCGCTACAAGCCGGTCGCGCGCGCGCTACAAGATCTACATCATCGACGAAGTGCACATGCTCTCGAAGCAGGCCTTCAACGCGCTCCTGAAGACGCTGGAGGAGCCGCCGCTCGACGTCAACTTCATCTTCGCCACCACCGAGATCCAGAAGGTGCCGGTGACGGTGCTGTCGCGCTGCCAGCGCTTCTCGCTCCGCCGCGTGCCGGTGGAGCTGCTTGGAGAAGCACTACGCGGGAATCCTGGACGCGGAGAAGATCACGGCCGAGCCCGCGGCGGTGGGGCTGGTGGCGCGCGCCGCCGACGGCTCCGTCCGCGACGGGCTCTCGATCCTGGACCAGGCGATCGCGCTCGCCGGCGGCGGCGCCATCACCGAGGGCGCGGTCCGCGACATGCTGGGCATCGCCGACAAGGGCCTGGTGTTCGACCTCCTGGAGCAGGTGATGCGGGGCGACGCCGCGGCGGCGCTCGGCGGGCTGGCGGCGCTCTACGACGGCGGCGCCGATCCCGTCCTGGTGGTGCAGGAGATCCTGGACCTCGTGCATTTCCTGATGCGCCTCAAGCTCACGCCCGCGGCGGGGCGAGGGCGATCCGGCGCTGGAAGGCGACCGCGCCCGGGGCGCGCCGCTGGCGGCGAAGCTCTCGGTGCCCGTGCTGGCGCGCGCCTGGCAGATGCTGCTGAAGGGGCTTGGCGGAGGCGCAGACCGCGCCCTCGCCCTTGCAGGCGGTGGAGATGGTGCTGGTGCGGCTCGCCTATGTCGCGGATCTGCCGGCGCCGGCGGAGATCGTGAAGCAGATGGCGGCGGGCGAGGGCGGCGGCGCGAAGCAGTGCGGCGAGCGCGCAGCGCGACGGGCGTCTTCCAGCAGCTCCAGCGCCTCCAGCGCCTCGGTGTCGACACCGCGCCGCACCCTTTCGGGCGAGGCTCCCGCGGGATCGCCGCGCCTCGCCGTGGCGTCGGAGCCGGTCGTGGCCGCGGCGCCCAGCGCGCTCCCGCTGCCGCAGAATTTTCCCGAGGTGGTGGCGCTCGTCGACCAGAAGCGCGAGGCGCTCCTTCGCACCCATCTCTTTGCCAATGTTCATCTTGTCCGCTTCGAGGTCGGCCGCATCGAGCTCCGCCCCACCGAGGGAGCGCCGCGCGATCTCGCGAACCGACTCGGCAAGCTTCTGACCGAATGGACCGGCGAGCGCTGGGTCGTCTCCATCACTCAGGAGGAGGGGGAGGCGACCCTTAGGGAGCAGAGCGCCGCAAAGGACGTAGTGAAAAGACAAGAAGCGGCGGAGCACCCCCTGGTCCGCGCCGTCCTCGACACCTTCCCCGGCTCCAGGATCGAGGCGGTGCGCGACATTGCCCGGGAGCCCGCCCCCGAGCCCGACCCCTCCGCCGACGACCCGCCCGAAGGAGACGACACCGTATGAAAAACCTCGGCAACATGATGAAGCAGGCGCAGCAGATGCAGGAGCGCATGGCCGAGCTGCAGGCGCGCCTGGAGCAGACGGAGATCTCCGGCCAGTCCGGCGGCGGGCTGGTGCAGGCGACCTTGTCCGGCAAGAACGAGCTGCGCCGCCTCAAGGTCGACAAGTCCCTGGTCAATCCCGAGGAGGTCGAGGTGCTGGAGGATCTGGTGGTCGCCGCCGTCAACGACGCCCGCCAGCGCGTCGAGGCCATGGTGGCGGAGGAGATGTCCAAGCTCACCGGCGGACTGAAGCTCCCGCCGGGCATGAAGCTGCCGTTCTGAAGTGTCGTCCCTCGACAGCCTGATCCAGCTCCTGGCGAAGCTGCCGGGGCTGGGGCCGCGCTCGGCCCGGCGCGCGGCGCTCCACCTGGTGAAGCGGCGCGAGACGCTGATGCAGCCGCTGGCCGAGGCGATGCTGGCCGTCGCCGACACCATCAAGGCGTGCTCGATCTGCGGCAATCTCGACACCTCGGATCCCTGCCCGATCTGCGGCGACAACCGGCGGGATGCCGGCGACGATCTGCGTCGTCGAGGACGTGGCGGATCTCTGGGCGATCGAGCGCACCGCCACCTTCCGCGGCCGCTACCACGTGCTGGGCGGCACGCTCTCGGCGCTGGAAGGGGTGGGGCCCGAGGATCTCCGCATCGACGCCCTCGTCGCCCGGGCCTCCGGCGGCGCCAAGGAAGTGATCCTCGCCCTCAACGCCACCGTCGAGGGCCAGACCACCGCCCACTACATCCTGGACCGCCTCGCCGCCACCGGCGTCGCCGTCTCCCGGTTGGCGCACGGCGTGCCGGTCGGCGGCGAGCTCGACTATCTGGACGAGGGGACGCTTGAGCGCCGCCCTGGCGCAGCGGCGGCCGCTCTGAGCCTCGGCTACTCCGCCAGCAGGCGGCGCTGGGCCGGCTCGACCTCGATCTCCGCCGCCTCGGCCTCGATCAGCCCGCCATCGTCGCCGGTCTGCACGGAGAAATTGGGCAGATTGCCCGGCAGCGGCTTCGGCGGCTCGATGCCCAGGCGCTCCAGGCTGCGGGCGCGCGGCAGCAGACGGCCGTTGATCGACGCCGTCATCCTGGCGAAGTTGTCGACCGCGGTCTTGAGGCCGCTGCCCGCCCGCATCGCATGGCCCAGCACCAGGGCCACGCTCTCCAGGAGCGCGCGGCTCTTGTCGACGATCTCGTGCTGGTTCTCCATCTGGCGCAGGCGCCGGATCTCGGCGCTGGCGATCAGCAGCGCGGAATGGAGGCCGGCGGGTCCGGCGGGGATGATCTGGGCCTGCCGCGCCTTCTGATAGAACTCGGGATCGGCGAGGCGCAGTTTCTCCAGCGCGCCCTCGTTCGGCAGATACATCAGGCTGATGATGTGGGGGTCGGGGCCGGTGCGGCCGGCGGACTTGCAGGTGGCGAGGACGGCGTTGCGGTAGTCGCGCTCCGCCAGCGTCTTCAGGTGCTGGTTCATGGTGCGGGCGAGGTTCTCGTAGGCGTCGCCTTCCTCCGCCGTGCCTTCCTGCTCGGCGATCTCCAGGATGAACTTCGACGCCTTGCAGTCGATGACCAGCACCGTGTCCGTGGGCAGGAACACGACCGCGTCGGGCCGCAGCCGCCGCCCGGTCTCCTCGTCGATGGTGGTGTGCTGCAGCACGAAGTCGCGGCCGATCTCCAGGCCGAAGGATTGCAGCGTGTTGGCGAGGCCGATCTCGGCGAGCTGGCCAGCGCCGCCGGGGCTGGAGAGCGCCCGCATCAGGGTCTCGACGTGGGTCCCGGTCTGGTCGACGCGGTCGTCGAGGGCGTGGATGATGCGCGCCACTTCCTCCATCTGCTTCACCAGCGCCTCGTTCACCACGCGGACGCGCTTCTCGTTCTCGTCCCGGGACGCCACCGCCTCCCGCTTGTGATCGTCGAGGAGCTTGGACGAGACCTGGGTCGCCGTGGTGGTGACCGCGGCCTTCGCCGCCTCCATCACCTCGGTCCGCATCTTCTCGAAATCGCCGAGGCGATCCTGGATCAGGTTGAACTCGGCCCGAGCCTCCGCCGCGCCGCGCTCGGCGACGACACGGGACTCGACCGCGGCGTCGCGGTCCCGGAGCGCCTGCCCGAGCTGGGTCTCGGCGGCGATCCGGGCGGCGCGCGCCTCGGCCTCCCGGCTGCGGAACCACACCGCCGTCACCAGCGCGGCCGCCACCGCCGCCGCCACTGCAATCCCGATCGTGAGGAGGAGATCCATGTCCCGCGTCTGTCCTGGCTGCCTGCCGCATTCTAGCAGGACGAAACAGGAACGCGCGAAAATCCCATGCGCCTTTTAGGCAAGGTGACGAGACCTGCCGTTGCCGCCACCCGGCTCTGCGTCCACCGCCCCGAGGGTTGACGGGGCGCCGCCGGACCCCTACCTAAAGGGCCGGTTCCGCAGGGAATTCAGCATGGCGATCCTGCCCATCATCACCGCTCCCGATCCCCGCCTCAAGTTGAAGGCGAAGCCGGTCGCGTGCGTCGACGACGAGATCCGCAAGCTGATGGACGACATGCTCGAGACCATGTACCTGGCGCCGGGAATCGGCCTGGCGGCGCCCCAGGTCGGCGTCGCCAAGCGGGTGCTGGTGGTGGACGTCGCCGGCGAGGACCAGAAGCGGGCACCCCTCAAGATCGCCAATCCGGAGATCCTCTGGCGCTCCGAGGAGCTCGCGACCTATAGCGAAGGCTGTCTCTCCCTGCCGGAGCATTACGCCGACGTCAGCCGCTCGGCGGAGATCAAGCTGCGCTATCTCGACTATCAGAACGAAATCCGCGAGATCCACGCCACCGGCCTCCTCGCCACCTGCATCCAGCACGAGATGGATCATCTCGAGGGCGTGCTGTTCGTCGACCACATCTCGACGCTGAAGCGCAACATCATCCTGCGCAAGCTCGCCAAGGCGAAGCGACAGGCGGCGGTGCCCGCCTGACCCTTGCGTCCGGGCGCCGCGGCGCGCAAGGCTGAACCCCATGACCCTCCGCCTCGCCTTCATGGGCACGCCGGATTTCTCGGTTCCGATTTTGGCCGCGCTCCGCGCCGCCGGGCACGAGGTCGTCTGCGTCTATTCCCAGCCGCCACGCCCCGCCGGCCGTGGCCACAAGCAGCAAGCCTCGCCGGTGCAGCGGGCGGCGGGGGACGCCGGCATTCCCGTCCGCACGCCCGTGAAACTCGACGCCGCGGAGGCGGAGGCCTTCCGCGCCCTGGGCCTCGATGCCGCGGTCGTCGCGGCATATGGGCTGATCCTGCCCAAGGCGGTTCTCGCCGCGCCGCGCCTCGGCTGTCTCAACGTGCATGCCTCGCTGCTGCCGCGGTGGCGGGGCGCGGCACCGATCCAGCGCGCGATCCTCGCCGGCGACAGCGAGACCGGCGTCACCATCATGCAGATGGACGAGGGCCTCGACACCGGGCCGATGTTGCTCAGCGAGACGGTGCCGATCGGGCCGGAGACCACTGCCAGCTCGCTGCACGACGCCCTCGCCGAGCTCGGCGCGCGGCTGATCGTGCCGGCGCTTGAGGGCCGCGCCGCCGGCACCCTCGTTCCCGTGCCGCAGCCGGCGGAGGGCGTGACCTATGCCCGCAAGCTCGGCCGCGACGAAGGCCGTCTCGACTGGAGTCGCCCGGTGGCGCAACTCGCCCGCGCCGTGCGCGCCCTCAACCCCGCGCCCGGCGTCTGGTTCGAGCACGCCGGCGAGCGCATCAAGGTGCTGGCGGCTGACGCGGTCGAGGATGCCAATACCTTGGCGCCGGGAACCGTTCTGGATGACGCGCTCACCGTCGCCTGCGGTACCGGCGCCCTGCGCCTGACGCGGCTGCAGCGTCCGGGCCGCGGGCCCATGGCGGCGGCGGACCTGCTGCGCGGCTATGCGCTGCCGCCAGGCACCCAGCTCTGATGCCGCGCTACAAACTGCTTCTCGAGTATGACGGCACCGGTCTGGTGGGATGGCAGCGCCAGAAGAGCGGCCTTGCGGTGCAGGAGATTCTCGAGGCCGCGGCGGAGCGCTTCTGCGGCGAGGCGGTGAAGGTCTACGGCGCCGGCCGCACCGACGCGGGCGTGCACGCGTCGGGTCAGGTGGCGCACCTGGACCTGCCGCGGGCGGTCGATCCCGATGAGATCCGCGGCGCTCTCAATCATCACGTGAAGCCGCACGCGGTGACCGTGGTGGCGGCGGCGCCGGTGCCCGACAGCTTTCACGCGCGCACCTCCGCCCGCGGCCGGCGCTACCGCTATCGCATCCTGAACCGTCGCGCGCCGCCGGCGCTGGCCCGCAACCGTGTCTGGCATGTGGGCGTGCCCCTCGACGTGGAGGCGATGCGGGAGGGCGCGCGGTTTCTTCTGGGGACGCACGACTTCACGACGTTCCGGGATTCGCTCTGCCAGGCGAAATCGCCGGTGAAGACTCTCGATCGCCTGGACGTGGCGCGCGCCGGCGATGAGATCGTGGTCGAAGCGGCGGCGCGTTCGTTCCTGCACCATCAGGTGCGCAACATGGTGGGGACGCTGAAGCTGGTGGGGGCGGGCAAATGGTCGCCCGCTCACGTCAAGCGCGCGTTGGAAGCACGGGATCGCCGCGCCGGCGGCCCGACGGCGCCGGCCTCGGGTCTTTGTCTCGTCGAGGTGGTCTATCCGGCTTGAGGGCGGGGTGTCGCCCGGTCAGAGCAGCGTGGTGATCAACTTGCTGAGGCCCGCGCCAGTCACGAGATCCAACAGCACCACGATGGTGGGGAGCGCGATGCCGGCTTCGAGGCTGACCCACGACACGTACCATTCGTAGGCGTAGATCAGCACGAAGACCGCCATCGCGATCAATGCCGCGAGAGCGCCGACGACGGCATTCAGAGGCGGTGCGCTTGCCACCGCGGTCACATCCACCAAACTGGTGGTGGTCACCAGCAGGGCCTGGACGATCAAGGTCCCGATGCTCTGCAAAACCTGGCTCCAATTGAGCGCGCAGAGAAACAGCCAGAACCGGTCGCCGCGCCCGTACCACCGCACCAGGGCAAAAACCAGGGCGACGGGCACCAACCAGCCGATCACGTAGAGGACGAGATGGATGCCGATGCCGGGAGGCTCGGCGGGCGTGTCGGCCATGGGTACCGACAGCTCGATGGCTCGGACCGCGAGGTCGAGGGGCAGCACCACCAGCATCGCCCAGAACGACGCGAGCGCCCCCTTGGGGGTGCCGTCGAAGGCGGCGAGGCCGCGGGAATCCAGCAGCAGGAGCCGCCAGGCGCCATGCAGTGCGCGCAGAATCGCGGCGACAGTTCGCATCGGCGGCTCAGGCAGCCGGAAAGTAGCGGTCGAGCACGACGCGGTAGATTTCCGCCAACGCCGTGAGATCGGCGAGCGGCACCCGCTCGTCCACCTTGTGCATGGTGAGGCCGACCAGGCCGAACTCCGCCACCGGACAGTGATGGTGGATGAAGCGCGCGTCCGATGTGCCGCCTGTGGTGCTGAGCTCGGGGGTGCGGCCGGTCACCTGGCGGATCGCCTCGGAGAGGACGTCGCTCACCTCGCCCGGCGGCACCAGGAAGGACTCGCCGCTGACGCGGATGGCAAGGTCGTGCGTGCCGCCCATGGTCGAGAGCTTTTCCTCGATCCACCGTTTCAGGGATTCCGACGACCAGTGGTCGCTGTAGCGGATGTTGAAGGTGGCGGTGGCCTCGCCGGGAATGACGTTGGAGGCGGGGTTGCCGACATCGGTCGTGGTGATCTGCAGGGTCGAGGCTTGGAAATGCGCGGTGCCGTTGTCGAGGGGCTCGGCGGTGAGTGCATGGAGGCCGCGCACCATGCGATGGATCGGGTTGTCGGCGAGGTGAGGATAGGCGGTGTGGCCTTGTACGCCTTTCACCGTGATGGTGCCGGAGAGGCTGCCGCGCCGGCCGATCTTGATCATGTCGCCGAGTTGCTTGGCGCTGGTGGGCTCGCCCACCACGCAGGCGTCGAGGGTCTCGCCTTGCTCCCCGAGCCAGTCGAGCACTTTCTTGGTTCCGTTGATGGAGATGCCTTCCTCGTCGCCGGTGATGAGGAGGCTGATGGAGCCGTCGAAGCTGCCGTTCCGCGCCGCGAGGAAGCGCGCGACGGCGGCGGTGAAGGCCGCGATCGAGCCCTTCATGTCGGTGGCGCCGCGGCCATAAAGTGCGCCGTCGATGACGTCGGCGGCGAAGGGATCGACAGTCCAGGACTCCCGCTTTCCCGGCGGCACAACGTCGGTATGGCCGGCGAAGCAGAAATTGCGGCCGGTCTTGCCCAGGCGCGCGTAGAGATTCAATACCGGCTCGGTGCCGGGCTCGGTGAATTCAAGCTGCGTGCAGGAGAAGCCGAGACCATCGAGGATCTTCGCGAGGACGCCGATGGCGCCGTCGTCCTTGGGCGTGACGCTGGCGCAGCGGATGAGATCGGCGGCGAGGGCCGCCGGATCGATTGGCGCCGGCTTGCCGTGAACGGTCATTCCCGCAGCAGCTCGTTGATCGAAGTCTTGGCACGGGTCTGTGCGTCGACGCGCTTCACGATGATGGCGCAATAGAGGCTGGGGCCGGGGCTGCCGTCGGGCAGCGGCTTCTGCGGCAGGCTGCCGGGCACCACCACGGAGTAGGCTGGAACGCGGCCCACGAAAATCTCGCCGGTGGCTCGGTCGATGATCTTGGTGGTGGCGCTGATGAAGACGCCCATGGACAAGACCGAGCCGGTCTCGACGATGACGCCTTCCACCACTTCGCTCCGCGCGCCGATGAAGCAGTTGTCCTCGATGATGACGGGATTGGCCTGCAGCGGCTCCAGCACGCCGCCGATGCCGACGCCGCCGGAGAGATGACAGTTCTTGCCGATCTGGGCGCAGGAGCCGACCGTGGCCCAGGTGTCCACCATGGTGCCGCTGTCGACGTAGGCGCCGACGTTCACGAAGCTCGGCATCAGCACGACGTTAGGGGCGATGTAGGCGGAGCGCCGCACCACCGCGCCGGGCACCGCTCGGAAACCCGCCTCGCGAAACCGGTTGTCGCCCCAGCCCTCGAACTTCAGCGGCACTTTGTCATAGGCGCCGGTGGAGATCTGCATCGGCGCGCTGTCCCGAAGACGGAACGACAGCAGCACCGCTTTCTTCAGCCACTGGTGCACGGCCCAGCCGCCACCCTGCTTCTCCGCGACGCGCAGCTTGCCGCTGTCGAGATCGTCGAGGGCCGTCTCCACCGCCTCGCGCACGGCACCCTTGGTGGCGGGACTGACGGTGTCGCGCGTCTCCCAGGCGGCATCGATGGTCCGTGCAAGATCGGTGGAGTTCATTGGAAATCCGGCATGGTTGCGAGCGCCGGGCACCATGGGGCAGGCCTAAATCCGTGTCAACCCGGCGAGGGAATCAGCGTGTGCGCGGAGCGGCTTGCGTCAGCCAGGTGGCGAGATCGTCCACCACGTGATGCACATGGACGGCGCCCGGCTCGGCGCGCGCCCATTCCGGGCCGCCGGGAATCCAGGCGGTGGTCATGCCCAGCGCATAGGCCGGCACCAGGTTCGGCGCGATATCCTCCACCATCACCGCGCGGGCGGGATCAACGGCAAAGCGGGCGACGAACTGGTCGTAGGTGCCGCGGTCCGGCTTCGGCCGATAGTCGGCGGCGTGAATGTCGAAGACGCCCTCGAAATGATCAGCGATGCCGAGGCGCTCCAGCACCTGCTCTGCGTGACGATCGTCGGCGTTGGTGAAGATGAGCTTGCGTCCGGGCAAACCCGCCAGCGCCGCGCCCAGGGTGGGCGCCGCTTGCACCGGCGAGTAGTCGATTGCATGGACATAATCAAGGAAGCGCCGGGGATCCACCGCCCGCTCGTTCATCAATCCGCGGAGCGTCGTGCCGTGGGTGCGGAAATAATGCCGGCGCAGCGCATGCGCCGCCTCCGCATCGATGTCGAGCTCGGCGCAGATGAAGGTCGCCATCCGCGTCTCGATCTCGGCGAAGAGATTGCATGAGAAGGGATAGAGCGTGTTGTCGAGATCGAAGACCCAGGTGTCGATCTCGTGCAGCGGCCGCCCGGGGTTCTCGGCTTGGAGGATCATGCGCCGGCCGGGGGTCCCTTGGTATGGGCCGGGCCCTTGAGCTCGACCTCGTTGCCATCGGGGTCGTGGATATAGATCGAGGGCCCGGTGCCCTCGGCGCCGTAGCGCTCCTTCACCTCGCCGGGGTCGACATCGTGGGCGCGCAGATGACGGGCCAGCGCCTGGGGATCGAAGGGGTCCACGCGCAGGCAGAAGTGATCCATGTTGCGGCCCTCGGCGCCCGCCGCCGCGCCACCGAGACGGCCGAGCGGCCCCTCCACCGGCACGAGATCGATGAGGGACGCGCCGGCGCGCAGCTGCAGCAGCCCGAGCTTTTCCTGATAGAGCTCGACCTTGCAGCCAAGCACGTCGCAGTAGAAGGCGCGCGCCCGTTCGAGGTTGCGCACGCGCAGCACCACGTGGTCGATGCCCAGGAGGCGCGGGGGCGTCATCAGCCACTCCGCCGGATCAGCGTGCCGGCGCCGCCGGCGGCGAAGAGCTCCAGCAGGATCGCATGGGGTACGCGGCCGTCCAGGATCACCGCCGCCTCGACGCCGCCCTCGATCGCCTGCAGGCAGGTCTCGACCTTGGGGATCATGCCGCCGGCGATGGTGCCGTCCTTGATGAGGGCGCGCGCCTGATCGGCGCTGAGCTCGGGGATCAGTTGCTTGCCCTTGTCGAGGACACCGGGCACGTCGGTCAGCAGCAGGAAGCGCGTCGCCTTGACCGCGCCCGCCACCGCGCCCGCCGCGGTGTCGGCGTTGACGTTGAAGGTCTCGCCGTTGTCGCCGACGCCGATCGGCGCGATGACGGGAATGACCGCCGAGGTTCTGAGCGTCTCCAGCACCGTGGCGTTGATCGCCGCCGGCTCGCCGACGAAACCGAGATCCAGCACGCGCTCGATGTGGGAATCCGGATCGACCTTGGTGCGAGTGAGCTTGACCGCCCGCATCAGGTTCGCGTCCTTGCCGGAAAGCCCGATCGCCAGCCCGCCGGCGGCGTTGATGTTGGTGACCAGCTGCTTGTTGATGGAGCCGGACAGCACCATCTCCACGATCTCCACCGTGGCGGCGTCGGTGACGCGCAGGCCGTCGACGAATTCGCTCTTGATCTTGAGCCGTTCCAGCATCTGGCCGATCTGTGGCCCGCCGCCGTGCACCACGATCGGGTTGACGCCGACCTGCTTCAGCAGCACCACGTCGCCGGCGAAGCGCGCGCCGCCCGCCACGTCGCCCATGGCGTGACCGCCGTACTTCACGACGATCGTCTTGCCGGCGTAGCGGCGGAAATACGGGAGCGCTTCCGAGAGGACGGCGGCGCGGGTCTGGGGATCGACGGTCATGGGTGCTGCTCGCGAGGCTCGCCGGATCGTGACGCGGCGGACTTTATCAGGGCTACCCCTCGTCCGCCAAGGCGGCGAGCGCGGCGCGGAGCGCGGGGATGCCGGTCCCTTCCTGGGCGCTGGTGACGTGGATCACCGGGTGCCCGGCGACATGGGATTTGAGCGCCGCGGCGGTCGCTTCCAGCCGCGCCATCAGGGCCTTGCCCGAGAGCTTGTCCACCTTGGTGAGCACGATCTGGAAGGAGACCGCCGAGTCGTCCAGCATGTGCATCAGCGGCTCGTCGCCGGGCTTGAGGCCGTGGCGTGCGTCTACCAGGAGGAGCGCGCGCCGCAGCCGCACGCGCCCCTTGAGGTACAGCCGGGTGAGGTCGGTCCAGCGCTGCACCTCGTGCTTGGGCGCCTCGGCGTAGCCGTAGCCCGGCAGATCCACCAGCATCAGCTTTCGCGCCAGGGCGAAGAAGTTGAGCTGGCGCGTGCGGCCTGGCGTGTTGGAGACGCGGGCGAGCGTGGTGCGACCGGTGAGCGCATTGACGAGGCTGGATTTGCCGACATTGGAGCGGCCTGCGAAGGCGATCTCCGGCAGGGTGTCGCCGGGGATCGCGTCAGCGGTGAGGGCGCCCGCCACGAAGTCGCAGGCACCGGCGAACAACAGCCGCCCGCGTTCCAGTGCCTCGGCGTCAGGGGCGAGGTCGGGCGGAAAGACGCCGGAGGTTTCCGCCGCCGCCGCCGCGCCGCTCAGGCGGCGCCCGCGCGATGCATGATCACCCATTGCTGGAGGATCGAGAGCGAGTTGTTCCAGGACCAGTAGATCACGAGGCCGGCCGGGAACTGCGACAGCATGAAGGTGAAGACGAGAGGCAGCGCCATCATCATCTTCGCCTGCACGGGATCGGCGGGCGCCGGGTTGAGCTTCTGCTGCAGGAACATGGTGACGCCCATGATCAGTGGCCAGGCACCCAGCATCAGGAAGTGCGGCGCGTAAGGCGTGGGGTCGAAGGGGATGAGCCCGAAGAGATTGAGCCAGGTGGTGTGATCCGGCACCGAGAGATCGTGGATCCAGCCGTAGAACGGTGCCTGCCGCATCTCGATGGTGACGTAGAGCACCTTGTAGAGCGAGAAGAACACCGGGATCTGCACGAAGATCGGCAGGCAGCCCGCCATCGGATTGGCGCCGACGCGCTTGTAGAGCGCCATCACCTCCTGATTGAGCTTCGCCTTGTCATCGCCGAACTTCTCGCGCAGCTTCGCGATCTCCGGCTGCAGCAGCTTCATCTTGCTCATCGCGCGATAGGAGCGGTTGGCGAGCGGGAAGAAGATCACCTTGATGCTGAGGGTCAGCAGCATGATCGCCAGGCCGAAATTCCCCAGCAGGCCGTAAAAGAAATCGAGGGTCAGGAAGATCGGCTTGGTGATCCAGTAGAACCAGCCGAAATCGATCGCGCGATCGAATTTGGGGAAGCCGAGGTTGCGCTCGTACTCGTCGAGGAGTTTCACCTCCTTGGCGCCGGCGAAGACCCGGTCCGACGTGCTGACGCTGCCGCCGGGCGGTACCACCTGCTCGTCGCCGAGAAAGTCGGCCTGATAGCGCTCGATCTGCGGATCGCCGGTCCAGCGGAAGCTGGCGTTCAGCTTCTCCGTCTGCTCGGGCACCACCACGGTGAGCCAGTACTTGTCGGTGAATCCGAGCCAGCCGCCGGTGCTGGTGAACTTCTCCGGCGCATCGGGCTTGAGCTCGCTGTACTTGATGCCGTCCTTGAGCGTGCCGTCGAAGACGCCGATCGGCCCCTCGTGCAGGAGATAGCTCGGCGACACCGGCGGTGGACCGGCGCGGGAGACGAGCCCATAAGGCGTGAGCGTCGCCGGCTCGGTGCCGGCATTGGCGACGGTCTGGGTGACGGTGAAAACGTAGTTCGCGTCGACGGCGATCTTGCGCGTGAAGGTCAGGCCCTGGCCGTTCGCCCAGGTTAGGACGATGGGGTGGCTCGGCGTGAGAGCGCCGGCATCGGCCGCGGTCCAGCGCGTCTCGGCGCCGGGCACCGGCACCGATTTCGCCGTCCAGCCGAGCTCGATGAAATAGGGCTGTGCGGCGCCCGAGGGCGAGAGGAGCGTGATCTCCGGGCTCTCGGGATCGACGGTCTCGTGATAGTTGGCGAGCGTCAGGTCGTCGAGGCGCGCGCCGACCAGGGCGATGGAGCCATGGAGGCGGGGCGTGTCGATGGCGATGCGCGGACTGCCGGCCAGCACCTCGGCGCGGTCCTTGGCGACCGGCGCGATGGCGGCGCCCGGTGTCGGCGCCACGCCGGGCGCAGCGGGTGTGGTGGCCGGCGCTGTCGTCGTCGGTGTCGATTGCGTCGTCTGCACCGGCTGCGGCGGCTTCGCCTTCTGGAAATAGGGTTCCACGAAGACCTGGAAGCCGATGATGATCGCGAGGGTCAGCGCGATGACGAGGAAAAGGTTTTTCTGCTGGTCTTCCATGCGGATGTCCTGGGCGATGCGCCGTCAGCTGCCGTGCCGGCAGCCGATGCCGTGGACATGGGGCAGGGTCGCGGGAACCGGATCGTAGCCGCTGCCGCCCCAGGGATGGCACCGGGCGAGGCGGCAGACCGCCAGCCACGAGCCGCGGAGCGCGCCGTGGCGCAGTACCGCCTCGGCGGCGTAGTCCGAGCAGGTGGGCAGGTACCGGCAGGCCGGCGGCAGCACCGGCGACAGGAGAAGCTGGTATCCCCGGATCAGGCCTCGGAGCAGGAGTGTCGGCAAGGGACCCTCTCGGTTCAGGCGCGGATCAGACCGCTGATGTCTCGCGCCAGGTGCCCAGGCGGCGCAGCGCGGTCTCGAGATCGCCCAGCAGCTCCGCATAGGGCCGCGACGGGGTTGTCGCCCGCGCGATCAGCACGTAATCGTGGCCGCCGGCGGCATGCTCCGGCATCACCGCCGCCGCCGCCGCCCTGAGACGCCGCCGGGCCCGGTTGCGGACCACGGCGATGCCCACCTTGCGGCTGGCCGTGAACCCCACCCGCAGCGCCACGGGCGCCGGATCGGCGTCGCCTCGAGGCAGGGTCTGCAGGATGAGGCCCGGTGCCACCCATTTGCGTCGGCCGCCGGCGACACGGAGGAAATCTGCCCGCCGCCGAAGGCGCTCGAGCGTTGCCATGGGGAGGCGCGAGGCCGCCGCGGGGCTCAGGCCGACAGGCGCTTGCGTCCCCGGGCTCTCCGCCGCGCCAGCACCTTGCGGCCGCCCACAGTCGCCATGCGCGAGCGGAAGCCATGACGGCGCTTGCGGATGAGTTTGCTCGGTTGATACGTGCGCTTCACGGACTCACACTCCGGCTGCGGCTTCTCAGGAAAACGAGGCCGCTGTATACGGGAGGAGGGGGTCGAAGTCAACGCCGCGACCCTCCGGCCCCGCTGCCTGCCGGCGCGCGGGTGTCACGGCAAGGTGAGCCTCTCCCCGGCCTCGGAAAGCCTAGGATCCGCGCCCGCATTCCCACGGTGATTAACCACATGGACCAGGCAGGGACCGGATCCGCTCTGGCGGCGGGCGCCAGGCGGTGGCTGCCCCTGGGGCTGTTGGTCGCGGTGGCGCTGGGTGTCTATATCTCGGGCATCCACCGCTACCTGACCATCCACGCCCTGGCCGCCCATCGCGAGCGGCTGCTGGCGGAAGTTGACGCGCTCGGCCCGCTGGCGCCCGGCGCGTTCATCCTCTGCTACGCCGCCGTCGCGGCGCTCTCGATCCCCGGCGCCCTGATCCTGACACTGACCGGCGGGTTCCTCTTCGGCACGGTCCTCGGCACGCTCTATAACCTGATCGGCGCCACGATCGGAGCGACCGCGGTGTTCCTGATCGCGCGCACGGCTTTCGGTGAGGTGCTGCAGCGCCGCGCCGGTCCGTTCCTCAAGAAGGTCGAGGCGGGATTCCGCGAGGATGCAGTCAGCTATCTGCTGGTGCTCCGCCTGGTGCCGCTGTTTCCGTTCTGGCTGGTCAATCTGGTGCCGGCGCTCTTCGGCATTCCGCTCGGCGCTTACGTTGCCTGCACCTTCTTCGGCATGATGCCGGGAGCGCTGGTCTACAGCAGCGTGGGCGCCGGGCTCGGCGATCTCCTCGACCGCGGCGAGAAGCCGAATTTTCGCATGATCTTCGAGCCTCATGTCCTCCTGCCGCTGCTGGCGCTCGGGCTGCTGGCGCTGCTGCCGGTCGCCTACAAGCGCTGGAAGCGCCTGCCATGAGCGACATTCTCGAGGCCGACGTCTGCGTGATCGGTGGCGGCTCCGGCGGGCTGGTGGTGGCGGCGGGTGCCTCACAGCTCGGCGCCAAGGCAGTGCTGATCGAGCGCGGCCGGATGGGCGGCGAGTGCCTCAACTACGGTTGCGTGCCGTCGAAGGCGCTGTTGGCGGCGGCGAAGCGCGCGGGAGCGGCGCTGACGTTCGGCGCCTTCGGTCTCGAGGGCGCGCCGCCGCGCGTCGACTTCGCCGCGGTCATGGATCACGTGCAGGGTGTGATCGCCGCGATCGAGCCCAACGACAGCCAGGAGCGGTTCGAGGGCTTAGGCGTGCGCGTCCTGCGAACTACCGCCCGGTTCACCGGTCCCGACATGGTGGAAGCCGGCGACACGCGCATCCACGCGCGGCGCATCGTCATCGCGACCGGCTCCTCGGCGGCAATGCCGCCGATCCCCGGCCTGGAGAGCGTGCCGTTCTTCACCAACGAGACGCTGTTCGGGAATCGCGTGCTGCCGCGCCATCTCATCGTCATCGGCGGCGGCCCGATCGGCATCGAGATGGCTCAGGCGCACCGACTGCTGGGTTCCGAGGTCACCGTGCTCGAGTTGCTGCCGCGCATCATGCCGCACGACGATCCCGAATTGGTGGCCCTGCTCGCCGAGCGGCTGCGCGCCGATGGCGTGGCGATCCGCACCGGCGTCGCGATCCGGCGCATCGAGCGCGCGGGCGAGGCGGTCGCCGTGGTGCTCGCCGCCGGCGATGGCGAGGAGCGCGTCGTCGGATCCCATCTGCTGGTGGCGGCCGGCCGCCGCGCCAATCTCGACGGCCTCGACCTGGAGAAGGCCGGCATCGCGCGGGGCGCCAAAGGCGAGCTGGTGCTGGACCGCCGGCTGCGCACCACTAACCGCCGGGTCTATGCGGTGGGCGACGCCACGGGCGGGCCGCAGTTCACGCATGTCGCCGGGTACCACGCCGGGCTCGTGATCCGGAACATTCTCTTCCGCCTGCCGGCGAAAGTGGATTACCGGGCGCTGCCCTGGGTCACCTACAGCGAGCCGGAGCTGGCCCATGTCGGCCTCACCGAGGCCGAGGCGGTGGCGCGCCACGGGGGCGATCTCACGGTGCTGCGCTGGCCCTTCCATGAGAACGACCGCGCCCAGGCCGAGCGCCAGACCCACGGCCTGGTCAAGGCGGTGACCCGCAAGAACGGCCGGGTGCTCGGTGCCTCGATCCTCGGGACCCACGCCGGCGAGCTGATCCAGCCTTGGGGGCTCGCCATCAGCCAGGGGTTGAAGATCGGCGCCCTGGCCACGCTGATGGCGCCCTATCCGACCTTGGGCGAGGCCAGCAAGCGCGCGGCCGGCAGTTTCTTCGCGCCCAAGCTGTTCAGTGACCGGACCCGCACCCTGGTGCGCTGGCTGCGGCGCCTGGGATGAGGGGGGACTTCGCCGTGACGTGCGGCCGCCGCCGTGCTTGTGCTAGGCTCAAACCATGAACGAGCGCAGCCTTCCAATGGTATCCCTGGCGCGCAGCCTCTCGGCGCGGCTGCTGCTGCTCACCATTTTCTTCGTGATGCTGGGCGAGGTGCTGATTTTCGTGCCCTCGGTGGCGCGCTTCCGCCTCAACTATCTCGAGATGCGCATCGCCTCGGCGCATCTGGCCAGCCTCGCCCTCGAGGCGACGCCGGACAACATGGTGAGCCAGTATCTCGCCAACGAGCTGCTGCTTCACGTCGGTGCGGACGGGATCGTGCTGCACAAGCCCGACCACACCACTCTGATCATCGCCAGCGACATGCCGCCTGAGGTCGACCGCACCTACGACATCAGCAAGGCCAGCATGATGGATCTCATCGGCGACGCGATGGCGACGCTGGCGCGGCACAATCACCTGGTGCTGCGCGTGCTCGGCACCTCGCCCAAGGATCCGACGGTGCTGATGGAAGTGCTGCTGGACGAGGCGCCGATGCGGGCGGCGATGTGGGACTTCGGCGGCCGCGTCTTCGCGCTCTCGATCTTCCTGTCGCTGATCGCGGCGACCCTGGTCTATCTCAGCCTGCAGTGGCTGCTGGTGGCGCCCATGCGCCGCATCACCCACAGCATGATGGCGTTCCGCGAGAATCCCGAGGATGCCTCCCGGGTGATCCAGCCGGGTATGCGTGGCGACGAGATCGGCATCGCCGAGCGCGAGCTGGCCCAGCTGCAGGAGACGGTTCGCCAAGCGCTGCGTCACAATGCGCGCCTGGCCGCCCTCGGTACCGCGGTGACCAAGATCAACCACGACCTGCGAAACATCCTGTCCACCGCCCGCCTGGTCTCAGACCGTCTGGCGGGCAGCGAGGCGCCGGAAGTGAAGCGCGTGGTGCCGCGGCTCGTCGAGGCGATCGACCGCGCAGTGTCACTGTGCAGCGGCACGCTGAATTTCACGCGGGAAGGTGCGCCGCCGCTGAAGCTGCGGCGCTTTCTTCTCGCCTCCATGGTGGAGGAGCTCGCCGACCTCCTGGAGCTCAAGGGCGGCGATCACAGCCTGCTGCTCGACCGCGTGCCGCCGGGCCTCGCCATCGAGGCCGACCGCGAGCAGTTTCACCGCGTGCTCATGAACCTGCTGCGGAACGCGATGGAAGCCGGCGCCCAGCACGTCACCGTCCGCGCCGAGGCGCGGCGCGGCGCGATGCTGATCGAGGTCGCCGACGATGGTCCGGGGTTGCCGCCGAAGGCGCGCGCCAACATCTTTCTGCCGTTCGCGGGCTCGGCGCGGCCGGGCGGCACCGGCCTCGGCCTCGCCATCGCCCGTGAGGTCATGCGCGCCCATGGCGGCGAGGCGGTGTTGGTGGAGAGCACGGCGCGCGGCACTATCCTTCGCCTGAGCCTGCCGCACCGCGTCGCCGCCGACGGCGAAGCCGGCCGCCGCGCCGCCGCGGAGAGTTCCGAGGAACTGCCGGAGCGCATGCCCGGCGACTGAGCGGCCGCGGACGCCCTAGTCCAGCGCCAGCACCAGCGCCTTCAGATAGGCGGATTCCGGGAGATGCGGGTGGACGGGGTGATCGGGGGCGGCGCCCGACGAGAGCAGCAGCCGCCCACTGCGTCCGGCATCCTCGAGGCCGCGGCGGGCGGACTCGGCGAAATCGTCCGGTGTCACGTTGTGGGAGCATGATGCCAGGAACAGATAGCCTTGCGGCGCCACCGCACCGGCGGCAAGGCGGGCGAGCTTGCGATAACCGCGCAGCCCCGCGCCCAGGTCCTTCCTGGATTTGACGAAAGCCGGCGGGTCCGAGATCACCACGTCGAAGCGCTCGCCGGCGCCCAGCAACGTCTCCAGCTCGCCGAAGACCTCGCCGCGGCGAAACTGGCAGCGCCCAGCGACGCCGTTCAGCTCCGCTGCCCGGCTCGCCAGTGCCAGCGCCGGCTCCGAGCGGTCGATGCCGATCACCTGCTTGGCGCCGGCGGCGGCCGCCTGCACCGCGAAGCCGCCGCTGAAGCAGTAGGCATCGAGGACGCGGGCATTCTTCGCGAGCCCGGCCATGAAGCGGCGGTTCTCGCGCTGATCGAAGAACCAGCCGGTCTTCTGGCTGCCCAGGGGATCGACGGGGAAGCGCACGCCGTTCTCGCTGAGTTGGACCGGCTCGGCGAGGGTCCCGCTGGCGAGGCGGACTTCCTCCGGCAGGCCTTCGACGCCCCGCGCGCTGCTGTCATTGCGCAGCACGATGGCCCGGGGGCTCAGCACGAGGTCGATCGCCGCCAGCAGGTTCGGCTCCAGGCGCGCCATTCCCGCGGTGTTGACCTGCACCACCACGACGTCGCCGAAGCGATCCACGATGGCGCCGGGCAGGCCGTCCGCCTCGGCGTGGATCAGCCGATAGAAGGGCGCCTCGAACAGGCGCTCCCGGATCGCCAGCGCCCGGCGCAGGCGCGCGGCCAGGAACGCCGTGTCGATCACGCGCGTCGGCTCCCGGTCGAGGAAGCGCGCCGCCACCAGCGTATGCGGGTTGAAGGTGCCGACGCCGAGCGCGCGTCCGTCCGCGCTCTTGAGGGTGACGAGGCGCCCCGGCTCCAGGGCCTTCGCCGCGGCGTCCATCTGGATCTCGTTGGAATAGACCCAGGGATGGCCGTGCAGCACGCGCTTCTGATGGCCGGGCAGCAGCGTGACGGAGGGGCGGTCGGCGGGGGTGTCGGTCATGGCGGCGCAGTCTAGAGCGAGTTCCGATTAGATTGAATCGGAACTCGCTCTAGATTCATTAGTGTTGTCGCATTTTCTACGCCGAACCGGCATCCACTTCGGCGGAAAATGCTCTAGTGACAGCAGCCCGCCGGGCAAGCCATTCAATCGCCGAGCGCTACTCCCTCGCGGCGCGGGTCGGCGCCGCCCTCGAGGCCGCGCCGCGTGCGCTCGATAGCGTGCAGGCCGCTATTGAACTCGCGCAAGCTCACGGTGTGGCCGCGCGCCCGCAGCGCCTGCGCCAACGCCTCGGCGCCCGGAGCCGCCTCGATCTCGGTCGGGCCATTGCGGTTGCCGACATGGAGCAGGCTGACCGCGCTCTGGACGTCGTAGCCCCAGTCGAGCACCGCGATCAGGGTCTCCGCAACATAGTTGATGATCTCGCTGCCGCCGGGCGATCCCACCGCCAGCAGCAGCTTTCCATCGGGCCCGAAAACGAAGGTCGGCGCCATCGAGCTGCGCGGGCGCTTGCCGGGCGCGACGCGGTTCGCCACGGGAACGCCGTCCACCTCAGGCCGGAACGAGAAATCCGTGAGCTCGTTGTTGAGGAGGAAGCCGTCCACCATGAGACGCGAGCCGAACTCGTTCTCGATGGTCGTGGTCATGGAGACGGCGTCGCCCCAGCGGTCGACGATCGAGAGATGGCTGGTGGACGGCAGATCGTGGCCATCGTTGTCGCTCCAACGCAGTGCGTGCCGCTGCGGCGGCGTGCCGGGCTCGGCGCGGCCCATGTCCCGCGCGATATCGATGAGGCGCGAGCGTGACGCGAGATAGGCGGGATCGATCAGGCCCTGCACCGGCACCGGCAGCACGTCGCTGTCGGCGAGATAGCGGTCGCGGTCCGCATAGGCGAGGCGCGCCGCCTCGGCGAAGAGATGGAATCCTTCCGGCGCCATCGGCTTCATCCGACGCATGTCGAAGCGCTGCAGCAGGCCCAGGATCTGCAGCACCGCGACGCCACCGGAGCTCGGCGGACCCATGCCGCAGATTCGATAGCGCCGATAGGGGCCGCAGACCGGGGGCCTTTCCTTCGCTTCATAGCTCGCGAAATCCGCCTCGCTGAGGTCGCCGGGATTGTGCGGCGCATGGGTCACCGTCGCGACAATGTCGCGGGCGACGGCGCCCTTATAGAAGAAGTCGGCGCCGTGCTCGGCGATGCCGCGGAGCGTGGCCGCGAGCTCGGGATTGCGCAGCAGCGTCCCGACCGGCTTCGGCTTGCCGTCGCCGCCGTAGAAGTAGCTTCGCGCGGGCTCCGCCGCCGCGAGATGCGGCTCCTCCGCCAGCATGTCATGCAGGCGCGGCGAGATCGCAAATCCCGCTTCGGCGAGGCTGATCGCGGGCTCGAACAGCTTGGGCCATGGCAAACGCCCGTGCTTGGCATGGGCAAGCGCCAGCATCTTGAGGGTGCCGGGTACACCCACGGACGTGCCGCCGACCACCGCCTCCATGAAGGGAAGCGGCTTGCCGTCGGGACCCTGGAAGCGGTCCGGCCGTGCCGCCGCCGGCGCCGTCTCGCGGCCGTCGAAGCTCTCCACTCGGCGCGCGGCATTCGACCAATAGAGCAGGAACGCGCCGCCGCCGATCCCGGAGGACTGTGGCTCCACGAGATTGAGCACCAGCTGCGTCGCGATCGCGGCGTCGACGGCGCTGCCGCCGGCGCGCAGCATGTCACGGCCGGCCGCCGCGGCGAGCGGGTTCGCGGCGACGACCATGTCCCGCGGGGCGATCGCGGGGCGACTGGCAGCGGCACCTAGGCGAGGCACCGGGCTGGCGTCCTGAGCAAAGGCGTCGGTGGTGACGGCTCCGGCTCCAAGCATCAACACGCATAGGTTGAATAGATTGATAAAGAAAATCGTCCTGGTCGACCGGCTTCGGCCGGATGATGCTGTCAACAACAACAGTTGCTTATGGCCGTCATAGATGGACATGATACATCCCATAGGGGAAGGGCCTACGAATAGCCGGCGGATATGCACGTTTTTGTGGTACAGTTTCCAAAATATATCTGGCGGCTGGTAATAGGGCTGGGGGATACGCGTGGGGTTCGGCACGCTTATCGACGATAGTGGCGAGACATGGGTTGCGGGGTCTGGGGACCTGCGCAAGCGCCTGGGTTTCGGCCGCACGGAGTTCGATCTCGTCGGCTATGCCGTGCGAACTCTCGGCTTCGCGCTGGTGCGGCAGCGGGGTCGTTCGATCCATCTCTCGCTGCATCCCGCCCTGGTAACGCCGGCGACGCTCGGAACTCTCTTTTACCTGCTCGCCGAGGCGATGCCTGAGCGGCTGCTGCTATCCTATCTGCAAAGGACATGGCAGCACGAGGTCCTCCGCAGCGCCCATGAGGCGATGCTGCGGTTGGAAGACCTGGTCTACGCGATCCCGACCTGGCGCCCGAGCTCCCCTTACGTGGTTCAACGTCATCCCTTGGCGCCGCGCAAGCACTCCGCCCTCCAGAGCCTCGGGCCGCTGCTGGCGATCTGGCATGTGACCGGCGGCCTCTGGACCGATCATCTGCGCGACCTCCTCACGGCGCTCAATCTTCTCGAGCGGGCGGTAGTGCTGCACAATCCGACGGGCGGCGATCGGCTGGTGTTCGATTACCGGGGCGCCTCCTTCTCGTTCTATCCGCCGTCCTGGAATCGCCTCGCGATCGGCCGCGATCTCGAGGATCAGCCGGACCGGGACTATGGCTTGCGCACGGCGCACAGCTATCGCGAAGTGCTGGTGGACGGCGAGCCTCGCTTCGAAGCCGTTGATGCAGTAATCCGCTCGCCGGGCCAGGACGCCCGACGCAGCCGTTACGACCGGCTGATCCTGCCCTGGCGCACCTCAGACAACGAGCGTTTTCTCACGGGCGTCTCGGTGCTGCGGGCCACTTACTTCCTGGAAAGCGCCTGACAGGAACGCGCGCAGATCGGCCACCAGCTCCGGCCTCGGCATCGACAGTATCGCCATGGCAAGATCGCCGCCGCCGCCGCGCCCACGCCAGTTGATCGCGTGCTCGATGCGCCGGTAGCCATAACGCGCCACGACGCCCTTTTCGATCAAGACGTCCTCGACGAAGCTGATCGTGACGTCGGTGCCCCAGCACGCCAGGGCGCAAGCACGGGAGATGCGCGGCAGGATCGCCGACAGCTGGCGGCCGCGGAAATCCGGCCGGTACCATCCGCTCCCGGAATACGCCACTCGCCCGTTGATATGCCCGGCCGCGAGGGCGGTCACTTTGCAGCTCTCGCCGGGCGCCGCCATGGCGGCGGGATCGGCGTAGAAGATGCGCAGCGATTCGCACTCGTCCTTGAGCGTCGTGCCCATCCATTGGAAGCCGCGAGCGGCCTGGGTCGCCACCGTCTCGCCCGCCGCATTACGCCCCTCGATCCAAAATGAATTCTCCGGCGATACCGCACTGAAGGCGGGGTCGAACAAGGGGGAGATCCGATACCAGTGCCGGCGCTCGCGCTCGTTGATCGTGACCAGAGCGGCGAGGTCATGCCGCAGGGTGAGGCGGACACCGCGTTCCCAGGCCGCGCGTTCGGCGGCGTGGAAAAATTTCGCCAACAGAGCGCGCGGGCCATGCCGGGCCGCCACCTGCTCTGCAAAGCCCGAAAGCCGGACCCCCGCGATCGCGCCCACCGATGCCCCCGATGCTGCGGCCACATTATTAATGCTAGAGTAAAATATATAAATAACAATCAACAAGGGCATGAATGATGCAAAGCCCGAGCGACCCCCATTGCAGATCACCGGGCGCGCCTGCCAGGATTTCGGTCAGGCCATGAGCTTTCGCCCCGGCGCCGCCAACCTCATCACCGACGTGGAGGGAATCCGCGTGGGCAGCACGCAAGATCCGCGCGTGCGCACCGGCGTCACGGTCGTGCTGCCGGCGGCGCCGGCGGTGGCGGCGGTGGACGTGCGCGGCGGTGCGCCGGGCACGCGGGAGACCGATGCTCTTAACCCGACCTGTCTGGTGGAGACCGTGGACGCGGTGGTGCTGAGCGGCGGCTCCGCCTTCGGCCTTGAAGCGGCTTCAGGCGTGGCCAATTGGCTTGCCGCCCGCGGCCGCGGCTTCCGCGTCGGCACCGCCATCGTGCCGATCGTGCCGTCGGCGATCCTGTTCGATCTCCTGAACGGCGGTGACAAGGAGTGGGGCGAAACGCCGCCTTATGCAGCGCTTGGCCGAGCCGCCGCGGTGGCGGCCGGCGCCGATTTTCCGCTCGGCACTGCTGGGGCGGGTTACGGCGCGCGTGCCGGCGGTCTCAAGGGCGGACTCGGCAGCGCCTCGGCGGTGGCGTCGGACGGTCTCCAGGTCGGCGCCGTCGTGGCGGTCAATTCGCACGGCGATACGACGATGCCGGGCTCTTCCTGCTTTTGGGGCTGGGCATTGGCGCGCGGCGACGAGGCAGGGATCCAACATCCGCCGTCGGCGCCGCCGTCCCTTGAAGAGCCGGAGTCGCCAGCCGGTCTTGTGGGCGGCAACACCACCATCGCCGTCGTGGCGACCAATGCCAGGCTCAGCAAGGCCCAGGCGCAGCGAGTGGCGATCATGGCGCAGGACGGCCTGGCGCGGGCAATCCGTCCGCTGCACACGCCCTATGACGGCGACACGATCTTCGTCCTGGCGACCGGCCGCTGGGCTCTTCCGGAACCGGGCGCCCGTGCGCTCATGCGACTCGGCACGGCGGCGGCGGATTGCGTGACGCGCGCGGTGATGCGCGGCGTCTATCTGGCGGAGAGCCTCGGCGACATGACGAGCTATCGGGATCGCTTCACGGACGGCTGAACCCGACCGGGTTCACCGGCCGCGATGCTGGGATGCGAGCGGCGGCGCGAATTGGGGCTCGATGTCCCAGGGGAACAGGATCCAGGTATCCTGGCTGACTTCGGTGACGAAAGTGTCCACCAGCGGCCGGCCGGCGGGCTTCGCGTAGACGGTGGCAAAATGCGCCTTGGGCAGCATGTCGCGTACGACTCGCGCGGTATGGCCGGTGTCGACGAGATCGTCGACGATAAGAAAGCCCTCGCCGTCGCCAGAGATGCCCTTCAGAACCTTGACCTGGCCGCGCTCGCCCCTCACTCCGCCACTCTTCGCCTCGCGGTCGTCGTAGCTGGAGACGCAGACGGTATCGACCAGACGCACGTCGAGCTCGCGGGCGACGATGGCGGCGGGTACCAGGCCGCCGCGGGTCACCGCGATGACGCCTTTCCAGGGGCCGAGGTCGAGGAGGCGCCACGCCAGGGCGCGGGCGTGGCGGTGAAGCTCGTCCCAGGTGACGGGGAAGCTCTTCAGCGGCGCGGCCGGCGACTTGCTCATGGCACTCCGATGCGGCCGCGGCGATGTCTCAGCGCACGTAAACCTGCACCTCGTTGGTCTGCGTCGCCCCGCTGGTGGTGGCCGACAGATTGATGCGGTCGGCGGGGAGCCCCATGTTGGTGAGCGAGCGCACCACCGAGTCGGCATTGCGCTTCGAAGTCGTGGTGCTGAGCGCCGCCTGACCTGGCGTGCCGCGGGCGGGTGCCACGGCAACCACGTCGAAGGTGGCGCCCGGGCGCCGCTCGAGCGCGCGGCTCACGGCGTTGTAGAGCGCCTGTTCGTAGGCCACGTTGGGCCTGTCGAAGCGGATCACCATGAGCGGCCGACGATCCACCAGCAGCGGAGTCGTCGCGACGGCCAATTGCGGGCCGGCCGCGGTGCTGTAGGCGCGATTGGCCAGACTTTGGCCATAGAGCTCGCCGTTCTTGATCGCGAGCGACAGCGTGGTGAGGTTACGCCGCTCGTTGTTGACGTAGCTGCTCTGGCGGCTGATGTCGTCGCTGAGGTCATTGAGCAGGCGGTCGATCAGCACCACCGTCCGATTCACGTCGTTCTCAAGGATATTGAGCTGGCGGTGATCCTCGTCCACGGCGCCCTGGAGTCCGTAGGCCGCGCGTACCGACTCGAGGATGTAGGCGGCAAGGGCGGAATCGCCGGCCGCCTGGTTCGAGATCGTGTTGAGGCGCGCGATGTCGTCGTTGAGGCGGTCCAGGGAGGTCTGCGCCTGGTTCCACTGGGAGACGAGCTGCGGATTGCCCGGCGTGGTGCCCACCTGCAGGCGCGAGTTGATGGATGCCACCAGGCCATAGTAGGTGGCGGCATCCTGCGCCATTCCCGCGCGCGCCTGCTGCAGGTCGGTGTTGTGTTGATTGATATTGCCCTGCAGCCGCTGCAGATCGGAGCGGAGCGACGATACCTTTTGCCCGACGTAGGTCCCGGTGCTGGCACCCGGCGTGACCGGCGCCGGAGCGTAATTTCCGGTGCCGACCGCCGGCGGCAGCGCGGTTTGCGACAATGTCGGTTGCGGATTCTGCTCCGCCGCCGACGGCGCGATCGGCACCGCGGTTTCGGAGCTGGCGGATTTGCCCGACGGCTCATCGCCGGTCAGGGCTGGCACCAGGTTTCGGTCAACGAAAGAGCAACCGGCCACGGCCGTTGCTACGACGAGGATCAAAAGATGCAGGCGAAGCTTTGGCATTGGGATGGCGACGGTTGTGTCTCCCCTGTCTCGACACGGGTGGCGGCGGGTGGCGCCTCCCACGGCCATCGGTGCAAGTCCCCCTGGCACCTTATCATTCTGGCTCAGGATAGTACGCAATGCGCCCTGGAGCGACAAGCCGCTTTCGCGGTGATTGAAGGCACCGACGTGCGATCTTGCCATGCGCGGGCTATGCAGGTAGGTTCGCCCCCTCGTTCGGCGGGCCCGATGGGCCGCTCGTGGGCGCCCGTAGCTCAATTGGATAGAGCACCAGACTACGAATCTGGGGGTTGGGAGTTCGAGTCTCTCCGGGCGCGCCAGCGCAACCAATCGTAAACTATTTCGATCTCGCGCCAGCCGGGCCGGCCAGCCGCGGTCCGGCGCAAAAAACCCGGCGCCGGCAGAGCCGACGCCAGGTGGTGAACCTGCGATCCCAGGGGAGGGGAGGGGATCGCGGGAACGCGGAAGATGCCTACGCTCGCGTGGTCAGGCGCCTGCTGCCAGACTCGCCAGCGTCTCGGGCCGCAGCACCATCACCCGATGCGGGAGCGGCACGGCAATGACGCCCGCGCTCTTGAGCTGGGCGAAGGCGCGGCAGACGGTTTCGGTGGTCAGCCCCAGATAGTCGCCGATGTCCGTGCGGCTCATCGGCAGCGTGATCGCGTCATCGGCGCCGCCGGAATTGCGCTCCGCCATCCGGCTCAGAAAGTTGGCAAGACGCTCGCGCGCGGTCATCCGGCTCAGCACCAGCATTCGCGTCTGAGCGTGCGAGAGCTCGGTACATACGCGCGCGAGCAGGCACTTGCTGATACGCGGGCTGCGCGCAGTCAACGCATCCACTCGGCGGCGGTCATAGCGCACGAGCGTCGCCTCCCGCACCGTTTCGGCGGTGAAGGCGTGCGTGGCGAGGGTGTGAAATCCAATGAAATCGCCGTCCAGGAAGAAGTCGGTGATGTGGCGACGGCCATCAGCCAACAGCCGATAGCCTCGGATCGCGCCGGTCACGACCTTGTAATAGGACTGGGCGGCGTCGCCTTCGCAGAACAGCGGCCGGTCTCGCGCCAGCGTCATGGTGACGCCGATGGCGTCAAGTACGGCAAGCTCATTGCTGCCGTCGTCATCGTCGGCGCGCGACTCCGCGCGGTGTAGCGGAGTGTCGTGAAGCTCGATGACATAGCCGGCGGACATTGGCATTGGTGTCTCCACCGAGGGTGATGCCCTCTCTGACCAGACATACCGCTGTGAGCCGGGACCGGAAATTCGGAGTAATACCTATGGAAAATTACCTAGACGGGCTTCGCCGGCGAGGCTACTCGCACGATTGCCGGTCGAGCGCGACATGGATCGCCTCGAGGAGGTCGGCTTCATCTATCGGCTTCTCGAGAAATGCCGTCACGCCCAGCTCATACGCACGTGCGCGCGTCGAGTCGTCACCGCGCCCCGTCATGAGAATCACGGGGATGTGCGGGCTGGTGGCGGCGCGCGACGCCAGGTAGTCCAGGCCGCCCACCATCGGAAGATGCAGATCGAGGATCATGCAGGAGCGCGATTGCGGGCGATCGGCTGCGGCGAACTCCTCGGTCGAGCCGAACTCCTCCACCGCCATGCCGTGGGATTCCAGCAATACCCGCAGCGAATCCCGAACCGCCGCGTCGTCATCGACGATAAAGATGAGGGGGCCTGCCGCTCTTGCGTTCATGTGCTTTCGCGGGGTGCCAAAAGTTCCAGAGGACGGAAGCGACGCGCTGGTCGCCAAGTAACCAGCTCCCTGGAGGATAGGGAGGCAAGGAGCGGTCGCACATACGGAGATTCACCTACAACGGCAGTGTCGACATCCCGATTTGGATCAGAAATTACTTATTGATATAAATGGTTTGCGATGTTTCACGGGATAATTATTGTTATAAATCCCTGTATGGGTGTGGCCTCAGGCGGTCCGGGCGCCAACCCCTGCCGAGAGCGCCATGCGCACGAGATCCGACAGGGTACGCGCCTGCATCTTGTCCATGACCCGGGCGCGATGGATCTCAACCGTGCGTGGGCTGATCGACAGGTCGTAGGCGATGATCTTGTTGGGATTGCCGGCGACGAGGGCATCCAGCACCTCGCGTTCCCTCGCGGTCAGCAAGCGCAGGCGCTGGCCGATCTCGGCGCCGGCCGCCTCCGTGCGCGCCGCTTCGATGCCGAGGCTGGAGGCCCGGCGGATCGCGGCGGTGATCGTTTCTTCGTCCAACGGCTTTTCCACGAAATCCACGGCCCCCGCCTTCATCGCCTGCACCGCGAGCGGTACGTCCGCATGACCGGTCATGACGATCACGGGAATACGTCGGCCGCGGCGGACAAGCTCCTGCTGCAGCTCGATGCCGCCCATGCCGGGCATGCGCACATCGATGATGAGGCAGCCCCCCTGGGGAGCAATCGTCAGGAACGCCTCGGCGGAAGGATATGTCGCGACCGGGAAACCGACACTGCTGAGCAGCAGGGACAGCGAATCCCGGATCGCCTCGTCGTCGTCGACGATATGGACCGTCGGCTCAATCGGCATCGCGGGCGCCAGTCTTGGGGGCCTCGTGTCGCTGTACCGCTGTGGTTGCGGCCGGAGTCCCGGCGCGAGCGCTGGAAATGATGATCGATGCCTCGGTCATGGACCGCTGTGCTGCGGGTTCAATGGCGTCGAAGACAAACGAGGTGCCCAGTCATCGAGATGGAATGCCATCTCCTAAAGGCAACCCGGCCCGCGACGTCTCTAGGCAATCCAGAGTAGCATAATGGTCGTTACGCTCAACCAGAACCGCGAGAAGCCGATCGGCCAGGTCCATCAGGAGGCTGGGGCGTAGCCCTTGGCCGACATGCAGCGATCGATGATATCCCGCGCGTGTCCCTGGTCCTGGATCGCGAAGGTGCTCTTCTTCGTCCCCAAGGTACCGGTGCGCTGCCAGTCCTGGGACCGGGTGGCCATGATGTCGTTGTCGATGTTGGTGTCGACGGCGGTGGCGGCCTTGGCTTCGTCCCGGCACTCCGTGAGGTCGGCGCGCATGGCGTCGTGGTCGACGCCGGGCTTGGCCCAATTGTCCGGGCCTTGGCAGGCGGCCAGGCCGAGCGCGGCGGCCAGGGCGAGTGAGGCGGCAACTCCTGACTTCATGGCTGTCTTTATCCTCAGCCGGTCCGACGCCGCAAGCGTCAACGGAAGATTAACCGGATGAGCCTAAGAGTTTAACGTGGCTTGGGCTCGCTGTTGCGCCCGCCCAGAACCCTGGGGCTCTCCCTCATGTCGCTGCCGCGCCGCCTGCTGTCGATCTCGAGTGCCCTGATGCTGCTGGCTGGCCTCGCCGCCTGCAATACCTGGCAGGACCGCGCCGAGTTCGCCGCGCCGCAGAGCCGCTGGAAATCGACGGAGCCCTCGCCCGCCGAAGCCGACGCGCCGCCGCCGGTCCTGCCGGTGCAGTACTGCTACCGCACCCTCGCCGCCGTGGATTGCTACACCGAGGCGCAGCCCGGCCGGGCCACCGGCTATACCGGGAAATATCCGCTCCCCGTCAACTGACGCTCGGGGCCGCCCGGTCGTGGCCCGTCTGCCGCGCCGGCAGCTGCGCCAGCACGCGGCGTCTTTCTTCCGCGTCGAACCGCGGCCAACCGGCAATCTCCTCGATGCTGCGCAGGCAGCCGCGACAGAGCGAGGTCGCGGGATCGAGCGTGCAGACGCCGATGCAGGGCGAGACCGGAGAGGCCGAGGTCACTTGGCCTTGGGCTGCGACAGCGGCGCGCCGCTCGGCGTGCTCGCGGCTTTGTCCGGCGCCGGCGCCTCCAGCAGATCGTCGAGCTTGGTGCGGATCGCCGTCGCCTTGTAGGAGGCGATGCCGTAGACCCAGGGCGACCAGCGCGTGGTCAGCGTCGCCGCCTCGGCCTTCGCCTTGTCATCGCCGGTGGCCTCGGCGGTGAGCCGCATCCAGTCCTGGTCGCCTGACTTGGCGATGGTGGCGTGGACCGTCAGGCCGTCGAATGTGGTGTAGTCCGCGGTCACCGCACCGTCGGTGGGCAGCGTCATGTTCTTCGCCGCCTTGACATCGGTGAGATCGAAGCCCTGTAGCACCGTCGCGGGCTCCACCAGGCCGGTGTCGCTCTTGAGCTTGCGGCCCGGCGGCAGCTCCTTGAGCGCGAACTTGTCTTCGGGTTTGTCGCGGCTGATGGTGAGCTTCGTCCCGTCGGGCTGCTGCAGCACCGCCATCTTGATGCGCGCCTGGGCAATGTCGGCGATGCGGCGGTCGAGCCACTGGGTGATGTCGCCGTCGAGATCGAGGGTGCCGCGGGCGAGCCAGGTGCGCGGCTCGTCGGGGAGCCGGATATAGACGCCGTCATTGCCGCCGCCGAGCTCGTCGATGCGCCGCTTGCCCGCGATCACCGAGCCCAGGGAAGTGCCCTTGGCGTCGAAGATCTCCACCGCCGTCGACTGCGCCTTCTCCTGGCTCGGGTCCTCGAGGTTGAGGCGCTTGTAAAGATCGGCCTGTGCCGTCTTCGGCTCGACGAAGCTGATCTGCGCCAGGCCCAGCAGCATCTGGCGCACCTTGGTGGCGTCGGCGGGATAGCCGTCCTTCTCGGCGACGGTCCAGACCTTGTCCTGCAGCACGAAGGTGATGGTGTTGCCGGCGCGCTTCAGCACCACCTTGCCGACGTCGGCGAGGTGCGGCGCCACCTGGGGCAGCACCGGCTTGCCGGCGCGGGGATCGACTGTCGCGTTGCCGCCGGTGAAGGCGACCGCCGCTGCCACCACGACGGAGACCGCGGCGGCGGCCAGCATTCCCAGGGCTCCCTTGGTGTGCATGGGCGTCTCTCTCTCGGCTCAGGCGTGCAGGGTCGGGCGCTTGCGTCGGTGCAGCCGCACCGCGCCCAGCACCACCGCCGCAAGGCCGACCAGGATCGGGATGAAGGCGATGTCGAAGAACTCCAGCCGGAGCTTGAGCCGGTCGATATCCTCGCGCAGCGCACGCTGCACCTGGCGCAGCTGCTGGCGCGTGCGGATCATCTCGCCGCGGAAGTTATCGATCGCCTGGCTCTGCTCGGCGGTGAGGGTGACCGCACCCTCCTTGTTCTGCTGGATGTCCTTGATCTTGTCCTCGGTCGCCTTGAGCTTGTCCTCCAGCGCCTTCTCGTTGGCGCGGTTGCGCGCCTCGGCCTGCTGCTGGATATCGTTCACCACGACGAAGGGCCGCGCCGCGGTGCCGCGGCTGCGCAAGCTGATGAGGTCGTTGCCGCCCGCCAGCACCTCCACCGCATTGGCGACGAAGTCGCCGTTGCTTGCCACGGGAACCACCACCTGCTGACCGAAGAAGTCCTGGGTCTGCGCCCAGAAGCGGTCGTCGAGGATGTCGGTATCTCCGACGACGATGACGTTGATCGGCACCTTCGCCTCTTTGATCTGGGCGGTCTCCGGTGGCTTCGCCGCATCGGCGGCCTTGGCGGGATCGTCGCTCGCCGGCGTCGCGGCGTCCTTCTTCGCCTCCGCCGGCTTCGGCGGTCCGTCGGGGAAGGCGGTCGAGGCCGGACCGGTGATGCGCGCCGCCAGGGTCAGCCGGTCCCCTGTCGGCTTGAAGCTGTCCAGCAACCCGTTCACGTCGGGCATGCCCTGGATCTTGCCGACCGGGATCTCTTCGGAGTTGATCGAGGTCTGGATCAGCGGCACCAGCTTGGTCTTGGCGTCCTTCTCCGGCACCAGGATTCCGGCGCTCGCCATGTTGATACGGTCGAGATCCCCGGTGACGAGGTCGTCGTGATTGAGCGCGTCAGATTTGAGCGCGAGCCAGGCGACGTAGTCTACCGGCGCGTTTCCGCCGGCGTTCACCTTGCGCGCCGCGTCCAGGTCGCCCGCCACCACTCCCGGCTCGAGCTCGACGCCCCAGGCCTTGAAGAGCGCATCGAGGTTGCTGTCGGTGGGGCCGCCCGGTGGGCTGAAGCGCGAGGGATGGGTGACTTGGGTCTCGGAATAGGGATCGACGAAGACCAGCGCCCGGCCGCCGCCGAGCACGAACTGATCGATGGCGTAGATCGTCTTCTGCGGCAGGTTCTGCGGGTGCACGATCATGAGCACGTCCACCGCCGGATCTACCTTGTCGAAGTCGGTGGCGAGCGTGCGCACCTCGTAGAGCTGGCGCAGCTGGTTGAGGATGGCATAGGGCTTGAGCGGCTGCCCCTGGAGTGCCGCGGCGAAATCGCCCTCGAGCTGCAGCGAGCTCACCAGCCCCACCACGGTCTTCTTCGGCGCCGCCACCGAGTGGATCATCTTGGTGAGGTCGTATTCCAGGAAGCGCTCACGCTCCGGCTGGAAGAACGGGATCAGCTCCTGATCGTCGGTGGAGTTGGTGGCGACCAGTCCGAAATAGACTTTCTCGCCGCCCTGATCGACGGGCACGCCCTGCAGGCCCTGGGCCACGGCGCGGTCCTCTTCCGGCGAGAAGGGCTGGGGATCGAGAATCTGCAGATCGATCTTGCCATTGGCGATCGCCGCGTATTCCTGCAGCGTCTCGCGCACGCGCTGGGCATAGATGCCATAGGACGGGATCTCGTCACCCAGGCGCTGGGAGTAATAGAAGCGCAGCGTAATCGGCTCCTGGATCGCCGCCAGCGTCTTCCGCGTGCCGTCGGCGAGGGTATAGAGGCGGGCGGAGGTCAGGTCGACGCGCGCCGAGCGCAGCGTGTGATTGGCGATCACGTTGACCGAGACGAAGATCACCGCGGCCGCGGCGAGGCTCAGGAGCGCGATGGCGCGGCGGGAGAGCAGGGGTGTCTTCATCGCAGGTTCTGCCTCAATCCGCTTTCTTGAGATCGACGATGACAGCGTTGGCATAGAGGAAGAACGCGATCACCGAGAGGAAGAACACCGCGTCACGCAGGTCGATCACGCCGCGCACGATGGCGTTGAAGTGGCCGAGGAAGCTGAAGTTGACGACGGTGTCGAGCACCGCTTGGGGCGCCCAGCCCTTGATGAAACCCAGCACCAGGCCGGAGCCGCTCACGGTGAAGAGGAAGCAGATCGCGGCGGTGACGACGAAGGCGATCACCTGGTTCTTGGTGAGAGCGGAGAGGCAGGCGCCCACCGCCAGGAACGCACCCGCCATCAGGAAGCTCGCGATGTAGCTGGCGAGGATCACGCCGTTGTCAGGGTGGCCCAGATAATTGACGGTGATCCAGAACGGGAAGGTGAGGGCGAGCGCGATGCCGGAGAAGATCCAGCTCGCCAGGAATTTTCCCACCACCGCCTCGGTCATGGAGATGGGAAGCGTCAGCAGCAGCTCGATGGTGCCGCTCTTGCGCTCCTCGGCCCAGAGCCGCATGGCGAGCGCCGGGATCAGCACGAGGTAGAGCCAGGGATGGAAGGTGAAGAACGGCTGCAGGTCGGCCTGGCCGCGCTCGAAGAAGTTGCCGGCGAAGAACGCCAGGGAGCCCGCCAGCACCAGGAAGATCACGATGAAGACGTAGGCCAGCGGCGTTGCGAAATAGCTCGCAAGCTCGCGGCGCACGATGACGGTGATGTTGCGCATGGATGTCCGGCGGTCAGGTCGTCGTGGTGACGGTGCGGAAGACGTCGTCGAGCCGCCCGCGCTCGACCCGGAGCCCGGCCACTTCCCAGTGGCGGTCGCGGGCGAGATCGGCGACTTCGGCGACAATGGAGCGGCCGTCGCGCGGGAAAATCATCAGAGCGGCACCCTCGCTGTCCTCGATGCGCTCGACGCTGGCGACGCCGGGCAGCCGCGTGAGGTCGGGCTCGGCCCGGTCGGCGCCGGCGCTGAGGGCCAATCGCACCGCGTTGTGATGGCGCGAGCGCTGCGCCAGCTCGCCGGGGGTGCCGTCGGCGACCAGGCGCCCGTTGGCGATGACGACGGCGCGGGTGCAGACGGCGTCGACTTCCTCCAGCAGGTGGGTCGAGATGATGATCGCCTTCTCCGGCGCCAGCACGTTGATGAGCTTCCGCACCTCGTGCTTCTGGTTGGGATCGAGGCCGTCGGTGGGCTCGTCCAGGATCAGCACCGGCGGATCATGGAGGAGCGCCTGGGCCAGTCCGACGCGGCGCTTAAAGCCCTTGGAGAGGGTGTCGATAGGCTGCTCCAGCACGCCTTCCAGGGACGTACGTTCCACCGCGGTGGCGACGCGAAGGCGCGCCTCGGCGCCGCTGAAGCCCCGGATATCGGCGACGAAGCGCAGGAAGGCCGCGGGCGTCATGTCGGGATAGGAGGGCGCGCCCTCCGGCAGATAGCCCAGCTGGCGCTTGGCGGCGATCGGCGCCGTCGCGACGTCGGCGCCGCAGATCTCGGCGCTGCCCTCGCTCGGCGCCAGGAAGCCGGTGAGCATCTTCATGGTGGTGGATTTGCCGGCGCCGTTCGGGCCCAAAAAGCCCAGCACCTCGCCGCGACCCACGGCGAAAGACACGTCGTCCACCGCGACGATGGCGCCGAACCGCCGGCTCAGATGGCGGACCGCAATCATCGGGTCCGCATGGGCACTCGCCAAGGCATTCCTCCGACCGTGCTTGCCTGCTGTTCGTCTCTACCGGATGCTCGTTGTCTCGCGCGCACTCGGACGCGCGTCGCATTGGCGGCAATGCGAGCGCGTTTGCAAGTAAAATCGGTGTAATCTGTTGCGGCGCGCGAGGCAAGTCTTGGGGGTGGGCGTGATCCGGCGGTTCCGTCTGGGCTCTGGCATCGTCATGTTTCTCTACGTGGTGACGCATTTCGTCAACCACGCCCTCGGCCTCGTCTCGGTGGAGGCGATGGATCGCGCGCTGCAGACGATCTACGCCTATTGGGCGAGTCCGCTCGGCACCCTCGCGCTCTACGGCGCCTTCTCCATCCACTACGCCCTGGCGCTCTGGGCGCTCTGGCTGCGCCGGTCACTGCGGATGCCGGTGGCGGAGGCGACGCAGCTGGTGCTGGGCTTCTGCATCCCTTTCCTGCTGACCGAGCACGTGCTGCAGACGCGCGTCGCCGACACCTTCTATGGAGCCGACTACGGCTATTACGCGCCCCTGCTCTATACCTTCTTCGTATTGAGCCCGTGGCGCGGGGTGCTCCAGCTCTCGGTGCTGGTAATCGCCTGGATCCACGCCATGCTGGGTTTCCGCTTCTGGCTGCACCTGAAGCCGTGGTGGCCGCGCTGGCAGTCCCTTCTCTTCGCCTTCGCGCTGCTGATGCCGACCCTGGCGATCCTCGGCTTTTTCGAGGGCGGACGCGAGGTGGTGGAGATGGCAAATCCCGCCTGGGTCGCGCGGATGCAACAGGCGCACCCACATCCCCCCGACCCCGCCGACGCTGCCTTCGTCAACGAGATGGTCGTCTGGGTCCGCTATGCGTTCCTCGCCGCTCTGCTGGCGGTGCTCGCGGCGCGCTCGCTTCGCCGGCAGTGGGAGCGGCGCCGCGGCATCCTGCGCCTGACCTATCCCAGCGGCCGCGTGGTGGAGATCGTACCCGGCGTCTCGGTCCTCGAGGCGAGTCGCCTCGTTGGCATTCCCCACGCCTCGGTGTGCGGCGGCCGCGGCCGCTGCTCCACCTGTCGCATCCGCGTGGAGGGCGCGGCGGAGGCGATGCCGGTGGCCTCCGCCGAGGAACGCCGGGTGCTGGAGCGCGTCGCCGCCGCACCCGACGTGCGTCTCGCCTGCCAGCTCCGGCCGCTGGGCGATCTCCGCGTCACGCCGCTGCTCCCCGCCACCGCCACCGCGCGGGACGGCTTCCGCCGGCCGAGCTACCTCGCCGGCAGCGAGCGGGAGATCGCGATCCTCTTCGCCGACCTCCGCGCCTTCACCCAGCTCTCCGAGCGCAAGCTGCCCTATGACGTGGTGTTCCTGCTCAACCGGTATTTCGGCGAGATGGGCCATGCGGTGGAGGAGGCGGGCGGCCGCGTCGACAAGTTCATCGGCGACGGCGTGATGGCGCTCTTCGGCCTCGACCGCGGCGTCGAGGCCGGCTGCCGCGAGGCCTTGGCGGCGGCGAAGGCGATGGCGGAGCGCCTCGCGCACCTCAACCAGACCCTCTCCCACGATCTGCCGGAGCCGCTGCGTATCGGCATCGGCATCCACACCGGCCCCGCCATCGTCGGCGAGATGGGGTATGGCCACGCGATCTCCGTGACCGCCGTCGGCGACAGCGTCAACACCGCGAGCCGCCTGGAAGGCCTCACCAAGACCTACCGATCCGAGCTCGTGGTGTCAGAGGCGGTGGTGGCGCGCGCGGGCGTGGATCTCGGCCCGGCGCCGCGCCACGAGATCGAGATCCGCGGCCGCATCGAGATGCTGGTGGTGCGCACGCTCACCAGCGCCCGCGACCTCCCCGACCTCACCGCCGCCGGCCGGCCGCGGCGCGCGGCGGCGCCGGAGCGGGTGGTGGCGTCGTGAGATTGCGGAACCGTCGCGCGTCCTTCGACGCGCTTCGCTTGCTCAGGATGAGGTGGATGCAGGATGGCATTAAGAAAATTTCCTCATCCTGAGCAAGCGACCGCAGGGAGCGCGTCGAAGGACGCAGGAACGCCCAATCCAGTGCACTCACGATTGACTTGAACCAGCGCCCCTCCTACGCTCTCCACGTGAACACCACACGCGTCACCGTCATCGCGAAGAGCCGAAAGCCCGGGCTGCTGCCGGGGCTTGAGGAGTCCGCTGCGCGCTGACGGTGTCATCGCGCGATCGCTCACCAAGGCCCCGCCGGCGACGGACGGGGCCTTTCGCATTTCTGGATGCCTCTCCCGCCGGCGGTGCCGCAACCCCAGGAGAAGGCATATGGCATATCGAACCGCGTCCGACCGCAGACCCCTCGACGGCATCTGGCTGCCGCTGATCACGCCGTTCCGGGACGGCGAGCTCGATGACCAAGCTGTCGTCACGCTCGTCCGCCACTACGCCCGCACGCCAATTTCCGGCTTCATCCTCGCCGCCACGACCGGCGAGGGGCTGACGCTGGATGGGGCGGAGACCGAGCGACTGGTGAAGCTCGCGGCGGAGGCGGCGGACGGAGAGCTGCCGCTCTATCTCGGCCTTTCCGGCAGCGATACGGCCAAGATGGCGAAGACGGTCGCGGCGACGCCCGACTGGCCGATCGAGGGATACCTGATCGCCTGTCCCTATTACACGCGGCCCTCGCAGGAAGGTCTCTATCGGCACTTCGCCGCGCTCGCGGCAGCGAGCGACAAGCCGATCCTCCTCTACAACATCCCCTACCGGACCGGCGTCAACCTCGCCAACGAGACGCTGTTCCGTCTCGCCGCGCTCGACGGGATCGTCGGCCTCAAGGATTGCTGCGCCAGTCACGCGCAGGCCTTCGATCTCCTGCGCGGCCGGCCAGCCGGCTTTTCCGTGCTGACCGGCGAGGACGCGCTCTTCTACTCCGCCATCGCCCACGGTGCCGACGGCGGCATCCTCGCCTCCGCCCATGTCGGTCCCGCGGACTTCGCGCGGGTCCGCGACGATCTGCTGGCCGGAAATCGCGAGGGCGCGCTGCGGCGCTGGAGCGGGCTCGTCGATGTCGTGACGCTGCTCTTCGCGGAGCCGAGCCCGTCGCCGATCAAGCATTGGCTCTGGCGGACGGGTTTGCTGCCCTCGCCGGAAGTCCGCCTGCCGATGACGCCGGTGAGTGACGCCCTGGCGCGGCGGATCGACGCCGCGATCGAGGCGCGGGTGCTGGCGGCTTAGAGGAGCCGCTCGATCTCGGCGACGATCTCCGGCGACTGGGGTTTCACCGCCGACGGCCAGGCGCCGGCGAGGCTGCCGTCCGGTGCCACCAGATATTTGTGGAAGTTCCAGCGCGGCACGCCGCCCTCGCCGAGCTCCGCCTCGACCCAGCGGTAGAAGGGATGCGCGGCACCGCCGATCACGTGCTCCTTGCCGGCGATGGGGAAGCTCACGTGATAGGTGGAGCAGAACTCCTTGATCTCCGTCGCGGTGCCCGGTTCCTGGGCGCCGAAATCGTTGGACGGCACCGCCAGCACCACGAGGCCGCGCTCGTGGAAGCGCCGGTACAGCGCCTCGAGGTCGGCGTATTGCGGCGTGTAGCCGCAGAAGGACGCGGTGTTCACCACCAGCACCGGCTTGCCGCGATAGTTCGCCAGCGGCAGCTTGGCGCCGTCGATGGTGGTGAAGGCGAAGGCGAAGGCGTGTGCGTCCGGTGCGGGATCAGCCATATCGCTCCTCGGTCCAGGGGTCGCCGCGCATGTGATAGCCCCGCGCTTCCCAGAAGCCCGGGCGGTCGTCCGCCATGAAGGTGACGCGGCGGATCCACTTGGCACTCTTCCAGAAGTAGAGTTTCGGCACGATGACGCGCACGGGGCCGCCGTGATCGCGCGGGATCGGCTTCCCCTCCCAGGCATGGGCCAGCAGCACATCGTCGTCGTCGAAATCCGAGAGCGGCAAGTTGGTGGTGTAGTCGTCGTAGCTCGTGAACATCAGGAACTTCGCCTCGGGCTTCGGCTTCACCAGGCCGAGCAGATGCTTTGCCGAGACGCCGTCCCAGGCATTCTCGTAGCGCGACCACTGGGTCACGCAGTGGATGTCGGAGACGTCGCGGATCTGCGGCTGGGCACGGAACGTTTCCCAATCCCAGGCGAGGGGCGTTTCCACCAGCCCGTTCACGTCAAGCTTCCACCGGTCGAGGGGCACATCGGGCTGGATGCCGAGGTCGAGGATCGGCCAGTTCTCCACCCGGCGCTGACCCGGCGGCAGGCGCTCCGCCTCGGGACGCGCGCTGCGGCCGGTGAGGAGACGCCCCTCGCGGGCCCAGCGCTCCTTGCTCTCCACCAGCTTCTTGCGCACCTGCCCCAGGAGGCCGTCCTTGCCGTCGTCCGCCATCGGTCCCGTCCTCGCTCGTCCTTGCCTTCAAGATAGGGATTCCGCCGGCTCCGTACAGGGGCATCGCGCCCGCGGCGGTGGCATTCTCGGGTTGCGCCGGGTGCGGGGACCGGGCATGACTGCGAACCCTCCCTGCACCCGCTCCACGGTCCCCGTGCCCGCCGCTCTGCTCTATCTCATCAAAGGCATCGTCGTCGGCATGGTGATCGCGGTGCCGGTGGGGCCGGTGGGCGTGCTCTGCGTCCGGCGCACCTTCTTCGAGGGCGCGCTCTTCGGCATCGTCTCCGGCGTCGGCGCGGCGGCGGCCGACGTGATCTTCGGGATCGTTGCCGGCCTCGGCCTCACCGTCGTGCGCGACTGGCTCCTGGGCTACCAGGAGCCGCTGGGGGCGCTGGGAGGTCTCTATCTGCTCTTTATCGGGGGCCGGGCCCTGCTGCGGCGCGGCCGCGAGGAGCCGCAGCCGATCACCGGCGAGAACATCGCCGCCGCCTTCGCCTCGACTTTCGCCCTCACCATCACCAACCCCATCACCATCCTCGCCTTCGCCGCGATCTTCGCCAAAGTGGGATTCGAGCGCGAGGGCGTGAGCCTCCCCGATGTCTGGATGCTGGTGGGCGGAGTGTTCCTGGGCTCGCTGCTGTGGTGGCTGGGGCTCAGCTTCGGCATCGCCGCACTCCGGCGCTTCGCCCACATGACGCACATCTCCTGGGTCAATCGAGTGTCCGGCACCGTCCTCGTTCTCACCGGCGCCGGGCTGCTGGTGAGCGTGGCGCTCAACGTCTTCGGCGGCGGGCCATAGGATTCCGCGCGCATCGGCGGAGGGTGCCGGAAAAATGACCCCGGGCGCGGGCCTTGGCGGCCGCGGGGTCGCGCGGGTAAGCTCCCGCGCCATGTTGGTCCCCTCGCGTCTTCGCGGTTTCGTTGCAGCGGCGCTGCTGTCGCTGGCGACTTTGCCGGCGCTCGCCGCCGACGCGCCGCCGCGGCCGGCCGCCCCGCCGGCGGGCGTCAGCGTCGAGGAGCTGCAGCGTCTCGTCGATACCTTGCAGAACGACAAGGACCGCGACCGCCTGGTCCAGCAGCTCCGCGCCCTCATCGAGGCCCAACGCGTCGCCGCGCCGCCCGAGGAGGAGGCACCGCCCACCTTCGTCGGCCGCCTCTCCCAGGAGCTCGATGCCATCAGCGGCGAGATCCTCGCCACCGCCGCCGTCATCATCGATGCGCCGCGCCTGATCTCCTGGGTCCAGGCCCAGGCGACCGACGAGGCGGCGCGCACGCGCTGGGGCGAGATCCTGATCCATCTCGCCGTGATCTTCGGACTCGCGGTGGTGGCGGAGTTCGGAACGCGCACCCTGTTGAGCCGGCCGCGCCAATCCTTCGCCGCCCGCTCGAGCGAGCGCGTCGCGGTGCGGATGGTGCTGACGACATTGCGCACGCTCCTCGACCTGCTGCCGATCGCGGCCTTTGCCGCCGCCGCCTACATCGTGCTGCCCCTGCTGCAGCCACGGCCGGGAACCGCGCGGGTGGCGGAGGTGATGATCCATGCCAGCGTGCTGGCCCGGGCGCTCCTGGTCCTGGCGCGCGGCGTGCTGATGACGCCAAACGCGCCGACGACACTGGCCGGCGCCGACGCGGAAACGCGGACATACCTCTACATCTGGGTGCGGCGCTTCATCTCCTGGGCGGTCTATGGCTACGCGGTGGCGGAGGGTGCCTGGTGGCTGGGCGTCCCCGGCGGCATCTACACCACTCTCCTGAAAAGCGTCGCCCTGGTGCTGGCGGTCCTCGCCATCATCTCCGTTCTGCAGAACCGCCAGACCGTGGGGGGCTGGATCCGCGGCGCTCCGGTGACGCCCGACGGCGCCGGCGGATGGCGAGTGCTGCGCCACCGCCTCGCCGACACCTGGCACGTGCTGGCGATCGTCTATATCATCGGCATCTACGCGGTCTATGCGCTGCAGGTGCCCGGCGGCTTCGGCTTCATGCTGCGCGCGACCGTCCTCAGCATCGTGCTGGTGGTGGGGGCGCGCTTGCTGGTGCGCCTGGTGCTGCGCCTCGCCGACCGCGGCTTTGCCATCAAGCCCGAGCTGAAGTCCCGCTTCCCGACCCTGGAGCGGCGCGCCAACCGCTACATCCCCGTGCTGTCGGCGGTGGCGTCGGTGGTGATCTACCTCTTCGCGCTGCTGGCGCTCCTGCAGGCCTGGGGTGTCGATACCTTCAGCTGGTTCGACTCCTCCTTCGGGCGCCGGGTCACCGGAGCTGCGGTCGCGATCGGCGCCGTGCTGCTGGTGGCGCTGGTGGTCTGGGAGATGTTCAGCTCCGCGATCGAGCGCTATCTCGCCGCCGTCGACGACGACGGCAAGCCGATGGTGCGCAGCCCCCGGGCGCGCACGCTGCTGCCGCTGCTGCGCACCTCGATGATGATCGTGCTGGCGGTGATGGTGGTGCTGATCGTGCTTTCCGAGGTCGGCGTCGACATCGGGCCGCTGCTGGCCGGCGCCGGCATCGTCGGCCTTGCCATCGGCTTCGGTTCCCAGGCCTTGGTCAAGGACATCATCACCGGCCTTTTCATCCTGATCGAGGACACGCTCGCCGTGGGCGACGTCGTCGATGTCGGCAACGGGCATTCGGGGGTGGTGGAATCGATCTCGGTGCGCTGCCTCAAATTGCGCGACATGGCGGGAACCGTGCACACGGTGCCGTTCAGCGAGGTGACCGCGGTGAAAAATCTCACCCGGGACTTCTCCTACTACGTCGCCGATGTCGGTGTTTCCTATCGCGAGGACACGGACGAGGTGATCGAGGTGCTGAAGGAGGTTGCCGAAGAGCTGAAGGCGGATCCCGCCTTCGGCCCGTTCATGATGGCGTCCCTGGAAGTGGTGGGCGTCGATCGCTTCGAAGATTCGGCAGTCATCGTCAAGGTGCGGATGATGACGCTGCCGATCCGGCAGTGGACCGTCGGCCGCGAGTTCAATCGTCGCCTCAAAAAGGCGTTCGATGCCAAGGGCATCGAGATGCCGTTCCCACACCGGACGATCTATTTCGGCGTCGACCGCGCCGGCAATGCGCCGCCCGCGCGGGTCGCGATGGAGACGCCGGAACCCGAAGCCGGCCCGGCATCGTCCTAGGATCGCCTCAGCCCTCGTCCTCGCCGCGCAGGAGCCGCTCCACCGCCTCGGAATCGGGCGCCGACAGCACGCGCCGGGCGATCGCGAGGGAAAATCCCGCCCGCGCCATCGACGCCAGATCTTTCTGGCGATGCGCCGTGCGATCTCCGGTCTTGCGATAGGGGCCGAGGCGCTTGCGGCGCGCCAGGATGCAGGCGGCGGCGAGATCGCCGCCGCCGGTCTCCTCCGCCACCGCCTCCAGCGCGCCCTCCACCAGATTGGCCTCGACGCCCTTGGCTGCGAGCCGCTGGCGGATGCGCAGGCGGGAGGCGCCGCGGCGGCTGAGGCTGCCGGCCTGGGCCTCCGCATAGCGGCGGTCATCCAGCAATCCCGCGGCGAGGTAGCGCTCGATCAGCTTGTCGATCTCGCCGTGGGCCGTGGCGGTGTCAACTTCCTCGATCCGCGCCGCCCGCATCACCCGCCGGCGCAGCACCCGGCGGAGCTGCGCACTCGAGGCGGCGTAGCGCTGAAGATAGTGCAGCGCGGCGCGATCGAGCGTCGCCGCGTCGATGCCGGGCGCGGTGCGGCGGCGCGGCTCGCGCCGGGATCGGGAATCGGAGGAGGCAGTCACCGGCGCAGCCTTACCGGCCTCGCCGGAGGATAGCAACCGGCGTGATCCGGTAAGGCCTTGCCACGGCGGCCGGGGCGCACCTACAGTCCCGCCCCGCCATGACCGACTTCCTCCCTGCCGCCGGCCCTCCCAGCGTGCGGCGCTTCGGCGCCGTCAACTGGATCGGGCTCTGGACGCTCTATGTGCGGGAGGTGCGGCGCTTCCTCAAGGTCTTCACTCAGACCATCGTAGCGCCCGTGGTGACCACGCTTCTCTTCCTCACCATCTTCGTCCTGGCTCTGGGCGGCGGCGGGGCGCGCCAGGTGGACGGCGTCGCCTATCTCGAATTTCTCATTCCCGGCCTTGTCATGATGGCGATCATGCAGAACGCCTTCGCCAACACCTCGTCCTCGATCATGCTGGCGAAGGTGCAGGGCAGCATCGTCGACGTGCTGACGCCGCCCCTCAGCGCGATCGAGCTCACCCTCGGCATGGCCCTCGGCGGCGTCACCCGCGGCATAGTGGTCGGCCTTGCGGTTACCCTGGCGCTGGTGCCGCTCATGACCGTGCAGATCGTCTCGCCGGTGGCAGTCCTGTTCTACGGCCTCTCGGCCTCCCTGCTGATGTCGCTGCTGGGGGTGCTGGCCGGGCTCTGGGCGGAGAAGTTCGATCACATCGCCGCCGCCACCAATTTCATCGTGATGCCGCTCACCTTCCTCTCCGGCACCTTCTATTCCGTGGCGCAGCTGCCGGACCCCTGGCGCGTCGTGGCTCATGCCAATCCGTTCTTCCACATGATCGACGGTTTCCGCTACGGCTTCACCGGCGGCGCCGAGGGATCGATCCTTATGGGCGTGATCTACATCACTGCGATCAACGTCCTTTTGCTGGCTTGGTGCCATCAGCTATTCGTGCGAGGCTACAAGCTCAAGGCATGAGCGTGACGGGACCGAGGGGGATGATGCGCGCCGAGGTTCGCTCCTTCTTCGACAAGTCGACATCGACGGTGACGCACGTGGTGCACGGCGGTGCGGGAAGCCGCTGCGCGATCATCGATCCCGTCCTCGACTACGACGTCCGCGCCGGCCGCACCCGCACGACGTCTCTCGATCTGCTCTGCGCCTATCTCGACGAGGCCAGGCTCGAGGTCGAGTGGATCCTCGAGACCCATCTCCACGCGGATCATCTCACCGCCGCGCAACGCTTGAAGGAGCGCCGCGGCGGCCGTGTCGGCATCGGCGCCAATATTCCGGTGACGCAGCGACGCTTCGCCGCGCTCTTTCACGCCGAGCCGGGCTTCACGCCCGACGGCAGCCAGTTCGATCATCTCTTCGCCGACGGCGAGCGCTTTACCGTCGGCGCGCTCACGGCTTGCGTGATCGCGACGCCGGGCCACACGCCGGAAGGGATCGCCTACGTCGTCGAGGACGCGGTCTTCGTCGGCGACACGCTGTTCATGCCCGACAGCGGCAGCGCGCGCTGCGATTTTCCCGGCGGCGACGCGGAGCAGCTGCACCACTCCATCGAGCGCATCCTGGCACTGCCGCCAGAGACGCGGCTCTTCGTCTGCCACGACTACATGCCCGGCGGACGCGAGGCGCGGTGGGAGACGACGGTGGGCGCCCAGCGCGCGGAGAACATCCACCTCGCCGGCGTCGACGCCACGGGGTTCATCGCCAAGCGCCGCGCCCGCGATGCCACCCTCGATCTTCCGGCGCTTCTCATCCCCGCGGTGCAGGTCAACATGCGCGCCGGCGCGCTGCCGCCGGCGGAATCCGACGGCACCAGATTCCTGAAAATCCCCCTCGATCGTCTCTGAGAGAGCGGCCTCGCCGGCCGATTGATCCCTCCACATCCCTGTGCGAAGCTGATCACCTCGCGACGGGGTGACCATGGCAAAATTTCCGTGGCCTGACGGCGTCCGGATGGCGGTCTGCCTCTCCTGGGACGTGGACGGCGAGTCCGCACTCTACTATCGAGTGCCGGAGCGGAGCCGGAACCAGCTCAGCGAGCTGCATCAGCGCATCTACGGCCCCACCATCGCAATTTGGAAAATCCTGGACCTGCTGCAGCGCCACGCCATCCCCGGCACTTTCTACGTGCCGGGCTACATCGTCGACCGCTATCCGGGCGTCATCCGCGCCATCAGGGAGCGCGGTCATCCGCTGGGCCTGCACGGCTATCAGCACGAGACGATGGACGACCTGGATGAGACCCGGGAGGCGGAGATCATGCGCCGCTCCCAGGCCGCGATGCGGAAAGTCGCGGGCTATGTGCCGACGATCTACCGCTCGCCGTCCTGGGAATTGAACCGCCATTCGCCGGCGCTGCTGGTGCGCGCCGGCGTCAAATCGGATTCGAGCCTGATGGACGAGGAGGCGCCTTACGCGCTCGAGACATCCGCCGGTCCGCTGATCGAGATCCCGATCCAGTGGATCCTCGATGACGCCGAATACTGGCTGCACACGCGCTCCAACCGCGACCGTGCGATCGGGGACCCCGAGACGGTGTTCCGGCTCTGGAGCGAGGAGTTCCAGGGCTATTACGAGAGCGGCGGCTGCTTCGTGCTGACGCTCCATCCCTTCATCAGCGGGCGCTGGGTCTACATGCGGACGATCGAGCGGTTGGTGCGTTTCATGAAGGGCTTTCCCGGCATCTGGTGGGCGAGCCTGGAGGACATCACGCGCCACGCGGAGGGGCTGCTGGCGGAGGGACGGCTGCCGCTCAAGCGCTCGCCGCCGCCGGAACCGGAGAAATTCGACCACTGAGGAGGGGAACATGGTGGGGAACGTCGCGACAGTCGGAGGCAGGACGGCACCCAGCCTGACGCGCGCGGTGAGCGCGGCGTCGGTCGGAAATCTTCTCGAATGGTACGACTTCTCCGTCTACGCTTTCTTCGCGGCGCCGATCGCGCGCCTCTATTTCCCCGACAGCAACCCGATGAAGGGCGTGCTGCTGGTGTTCCTGACCTACGGTCTGGGCTTCGTCATGCGGCCCGTGGGGGCCATTGTGATCGGGCACTTCGGCGACAAGTACGGGCGCAAGAACGCGCTGGTCTTCACCGTCCTGGCGATGGCGTTCGGCACCGTGCTGATCGGGGTGCTCCCGACCTATGCGACCGTGGGCGCCTTCGGCGCCGTCCTCCTTACCCTGGCACGGCTCATTCAGGGTTTCTCCGCCGGCGGCGAGTGGGGCGGGGCCACGTCGTTCCTGGTGGAATACGCGCCGCAGAACCGGCGCGGCTTCTACGGCAGCTTGCAGCAGATGACCACCGTGGGCGGGCTGGTGCTGGGATCCGCCTACGGCGCCTTCCTCACCGCGAGCCTGACCGACGCGCAGATGCTCTCCTGGGGATGGCGGCTGCCGTTCCTCTCCGGCATCCTGCTGGCGGTGGTTGGGATCTTCCTCCGCTCCAAGGTGGAGGAGACGCCGAAATACGAGGAGATCGAGAACAAGCAGCAGGTGGCGAAGACGCCGTTCCTGGAGATGCTGCAGAACTATCCACGCGAGACCTTCACGGCCTTCTCCTTCACGCTGCTCTGGACCGTGGGCTTCTACATCGTGCTCACCTACATGCCCACCTTCATGCAGCAGCAGCTCAAGATCCCGGCCTCCCAGGCCCTGCTGGCGACGTCCATGGGACAACTCCTGCTGGCGATCCTGATCCCGTTCTCCGGCGCGCTCTCCGACCGCATCGGACGCAAGCCGCTGCTGATCACCGCCTGCGCGGTCTTCGTGGTCGGGATCGTCCCCATGTTCAAGTTCGTGGTGACGGTGCACGAGTTTTGGGCCGTGCTGGTGAACCAGCTGTTCTGGGCGATCCCGCTCTCGTTCTACAGCGGGGCCGGGCCCGCGGCGATTGCCGAGATCTTCCCCACCAAGGTGCGCTACGTCACGCTCTCCACCGGCTACAGCATCTCGGTGGCGATCTTCGGCGGCTTCGCCCCGGTCATCGCCCAGCTCCTCATCGGCTGGACCGGCGACCCGATCTCGCCCAGCTACTACGTGATCGTGGCGGCGGTGGCGTCCCTCATCACCATGTTCTGCATTCGGGAGACCTATAACCAGCCGTTGCGGTAAGCGGCGGCGCCGCCTGCTCAGGTCTCGAAGTAGCGCGGCCGGTCGAGATCGGGGATCAGCCCGGGCTGCGTCGGCTGCCACCCCAGCAGTTCCCGGGTTCGCCCGCTCGAGGCGGGGCTGTCGAGCGCCGCAAAATGCGCGAACCAGCCGAAGTGACTGGCGGCCTCCTCGCCGGTCTTGCCGACAACGGGCAGGTTCAGGCGGCGGCCGATCACGCCGGCGATGTCCCGGAACGGCACGCCCTCTTCGGCGGCCCCATGATACCGGGCCGGTCCGGTACCTTTCTCCAGCGCGAGCCGGTAGAGACGGGCGGCGTCGAGCCGGTGCACCGCCGGCCAGCGGTTGAGCCCGTCCCCCACATAGGCGGAAACGCCCCTCTCACGCGCCAATCCGATGAGCAGTGGAACAAAACCGTGATCGCCATCGCCATGAACCGACGGAGGCAGGCGCATCACCGACACGCGGACGCCCCGCGCCGTCACCGACTCCGCCGCCTCTTCCGAGGCCACGCGGGGTATCGCGTCCGGGCCGGAAGCGGGCGCGTCGTCCTCGGTCGCGAGACGACCGGTCGGAAGGAGCCCGGTCCCTGACGTGACGATCAAGGGGCGGTCGGAACCGGCGAGCGCGGATCCCAATGCCTCGATGGCGCGCCGATCGGTCTCGCAGTTCGCCTTGAACTTGGAGAAGTCGTGGATGAACGCGGTGTGGATGACGCCCTCCGACGCGGCAGCTCCCCGCCGCAGGCTTTCCAGGTCCTCGAGATCGCCCCGATGCGCCTCGGCGCCGGCGGCGACCAGAGACTTGGCGCCCGCATCGGAGCGGGCGAGACCGAGCACCTGATGGCCGGCGGCGATGAGCTCCTGAACGACGGCGGAGCCGACGAAGCCCGTGGCGCCGGTGACGAAGACACGCATGACGGTTTCTCCTCTACTTCACTTGATGACGCGCGAACACGCGGCATCGCCCGGTGCCAATCAATGTCCGTTGCGGGCCCGGAACAGCCGCTCGTACTCGCCGTTCCTCTCGGCCCAACGGAGTGCCTCGGCGGCCCTGACGAGGATCTCGCCCCGGGGCGGGTCCGGGTCGCCGAGGATCGACATCACCTCGGCAATGTAGTCGGCGAGCGGTACCGCGCGAGGATCCGTCGCCTGATCGGATCCGGTGAGCTCGGTCTGCACATAGGGCGGGACAAGCTCGTAAACCTCCACGGAGGTTTTCCGGAGCTGAACGCGGAGCGACTGCAGCCAGGAGTGAAGAAACGCCTTGCTGGCGCAATAGGTCGGGAAATCGGCACGGGGAAGGAAGGCCAGGCCCGAGGTGGTCGCGATGATGGTAGAGCGCGGCTGCCTCTTGAGGGTCGGGAGCAGCGCCGCGGTCAGGTGAAGCACGCTGACGATGTTGGTCTCGATGATGGACCGCGCCGCGGAAAGATCGATGGTGTCGGCGGTGAGATCTTCGGGCTTTGAGATGCCCGCGTTGTTGATGAGGACGTTGAGCGTGGGGAATTGTTCCCGAATTTCGACCGCGAAGGCATCGATGGCACCGGCGTCTGCAACGTCGAGCCGCATCCCGTGCATGCCCGGGTGAGCGACGGCGATCTCGTCGAGGAGATGCTGACGGCGGCCGGCGATGATGACCTGATTGCCGCGTCGGTGGAAAACCTCGGCGAGCGCGCGGCCGATGCCGCTGGTGCCGCCGGTGATGAGGATGGTGTTGCCGGTGAGATGCATGGACCTGTTCCCTCGCGAGGCTGGATGAGCCGCGCCTCTTCGAGGCGGCGGTCGTCCGTTGCGGCAGCACGGTAGGCGCGCGAGAAAATACGATCTATGCTGCGGCGTCCGTATTGTCTTCGCAATCGTCCAGGACAGGCCATGGACCCGCTCTCAGACGTGCTGTCGCTGCTGAAGCCGCAGAGCTATATGTCCGCCGGCTTCGATGCCGGCGGAGACTGGTCGATCCAGTTCTCCGACCAGCGCGACTGCATCAAATGCTACGCCGTGGTCTCCGGCCAGTGCTGGCTCGCCGTCGAGGGCGTTGCCGACGCCGTGCACCTGAAGACGGGGGACTGTTTCGTGTTGCCGAGCGGGCGGCCGTTCCGCCTCGCCAGCGATATGAGCTTGCCGCCGGCGGACGCCGTCCCGATTTTCACTCCCGCGCGAGAAGGCGGCGTCGTCACCTACAACGGCGGCGGCGATCTCTTTCTGGTCGGCAGCCGCTTCGCCGTCAGCGGCAATCACGCGGGCCTTCTCCTGGGGATGCTGCCGCCCATCGTGCATATCTGGAAGGAATCCGATCAGGCGGCGCTGCGCTGGTCGGTGGAGCGGATGATGCAGGAGCTGCGCGAGCGTCAGCCCGGCGGATTTCTGGTGGCGCAGCACCTTGCCCACATGATGCTGGTTCAGGCCCTGCGGCTCAATGTGGCGGAAGGGGTCAAAGGCGGCGTCGGGTGGCTCTTCGCCCTGGCGGACAAGCAGATGGGCGCGGCGATCGGCGCCATGCACGAGGATCCCGCCCATCGCTGGACCCTGCAGGAGCTGGCGGAGCGTGTGGGCATGTCGCGCTCGAGTTTCGCGTTGAGATTTAAGGAGACGGTGGGCGCGCCGCCCCTCGACTACCTGACGCGCTGGCGCATGCTGCTGGCCGGGGACAGGCTGGCGAATTCCGGCGATCCCGTTTCCGCCATCGCGCTCTCCCTCGGCTACGAATCCGAAAGCGCCTTCAGCACCGCCTTCAAGCGGGTCATGGGCTGTTCACCCCGGCAATATGGCCGGGGCCGGAAGCCGGCTTCACCTTCGCACGGCGAGGGCTCAGCCGCTTACGCCGATCGGCTCGAACCTGTGGCAGGGTGAGGGCCGGCTCAGGCTCTCCGCCGGCAGCCGCCGGTTGACAGGTCAGGGGGCCATCACCATACTCACCCGCTTTCCCCGGCACTTAGCAGGGTTTTAGCCCTTTCGGGGCGGGGAAAGTGGGAGCGACCAGGACATGACGCGCGAAGCGAGCCGGCGGCCCCGGCTCCGGCAAACCCAGGGAAAGATCAAGCGGCAGCGACGACGATAACCCTCGTCTTGCTGGCCTAACCCTTCGTTTCGCCCTTTTCTCGCGCAGGAGACAGTCCCGTGATTCCAGCAGTATTGCCGACATATGCCCGGAACGAATTGGCGTTCGACCGGGGCGAAGGCGCCTATCTCTTCGCCACGAATGGCCGGAAGTACCTCGACTTCGCCAGCGGCATCGCCGTCACCGGCCTCGGCCACTCGCACCCCCATCTGGTGAAAACGCTGATCGAGCAGGGCCAGAAGCTCTGGCATTGCTCCAACCTGTTCCAGATCCCGGACCAGCAGCGCCTCGCCGAGCGCCTGGTGGCGAACACCTTCGCCGACAGCGTGTTCTTCGGCAATTCCGGCGCCGAGGCGGTCGAGCTCGCCCTCAAGATGGTGCGCAAGTACCACGACGATAACGGCAACCCCGGCAAGTACCGGGTCATCGCCTGCAACGGCTCCTTCCACGGCCGCACGCTGGCGACGCTCGCCGCCGCCGGCAACGCGAAATACCTCAAGGGTTACGATCCCGTCGTCGACGGCTTCGACCACGTACCGTTCGGGAACCTGAACGAGCTCCGGGCCAAGATCACCGGCGAGACCGCGGCGATCCTGGTGGAGCCGGTGCAGGGCGAGGGCGGCATGCGCGCCGGCTCGGACGAGTACCTGCGCGGCTTGCGCGCGGTCTGCGACGAGTTCGGTCTGCTGCTGGTATTCGACGAGGTGCAGTGCGGCATGGGCCGCACCGGCAAGCTCTTCGCCTACGAGTGGCCGGACGTGAAGCCCGACGTCATGTCGGTGGCGAAGGCGCTCGGCGGCGGCTTCCCCGTCGGCGCCTGCCTCGCAACCGAGAAGGTGGCGAAGGGCATGACCGCGGGCACCCACGGCTCGACCTTCGGCGGCAATCCGCTGGCGATGGCGATCGGCAACGCCGTCCTCGACGTGATGCTGGAGAAGGGCTTCCTCGAGCGCGTGCAGAAGGTGAGCGGCTATTTCCGCCAGAAGCTCGATGCGGTGGTCGCCAAGTATCCGCAGATCTACGTGGAGGCGCGCGGCAAAGGCCTGCTGATGGGCCTGCGCTGCGAGGTCCCCAACGGCGACGTCTCCGACAGGCTGCGGGCCGACGGACTCCTCACGGTGACCGCCGCCGACAACGTCGTGCGTCTGCTGCCACCGCTCATCGTCGAGGAGAGCCACATCGACGAGGCGATCGGCATCATCGACGGCGTCGCGCGCAAGTGGAAGTCCTGAAGGCGCGTCGATCATGACCGCGCCCCGGCATTTCCTCGATCTCGACCGGCTCGACGGGCCGGAGCTTCGGCGCATCCTCGATCTCGGCAAGGTCTATAAGCAGAACGGCCGCGCGAGCAGCGACAAGCCGCTCGCCGGCAAGACCCTCGCCATGATCTTCGAGAAGCCGTCTACCCGCACGCGCATCTCCTTCGAGGTGGCGATGAAGCAGCTCGGCGGCGACGCGGTGATCCTGAGCGCGTCCGACAGCCAGCTCTCCCGCGGCGAGACCGTGGCCGACACCGCGCGCGTGCTGTCGCGCTACGTCGATGCCATCATGATCCGCACCACCCAGGTGTCGAAGCTGGAGGAGCTGGCCCAGTATGCGACGGTGCCGGTCATCAACGGCCTCACCGACACCAGCCATCCCTGCCAGCTCATGGCCGACGTCATGACGCTGGAGGAGCACAAGGGCAGCGCCCGCGGCAAGGTGGTGGCGTGGAGCGGCGACGGCAACAACGTGGCGGCGAGCTGGATCCATGCCGCGGTGCGCTTCGACTTCGATCTCCGCATCGCCTGCCCGGAATCCCTGCAGCCGCCCCAGCGCCTCCTCGACTGGGCGCGCGCCGAGGGCGGCCGCGTGCTGGTGACTTCGGCGCCGGAGCAGGCGGTCAAGGGCGCCGACTGCGTCGTCACCGACACCTGGGTCTCCATGGGCGTCGAGGCCAGCGTCAACCGCCACAACCTGCTGGCGCCCTATCGCGTCGACGAGCGGCTGATGGCGGCGGCGAAGCCTGATGCCGTCTTCATGCATTGCCTTCCCGCCAAGCGCGGCGAGGAAGTGAGCGCCGGCGTCATCGACGGCCCCCAGTCCGTCGTCTGGGATGAGGCGGAAAACCGCCTCCACGCCCAAAAAGGCATCCTGGCCTGGTGCCTGGCCTGACCTGAATTTCGATCGGTTGCCGCTACGTCGCGGCGAGACGATGGTGTCTCCCGCGTTCCGCGGGCTCAAATTCGTTGCTGAAAGAGAATGCGATGACCACGCCGGCGATTCCCGACGATCTCGTGCAGCCGTTCGAGACCGAGCCGTTTCATCTGCGCGGGCGCCTGGTGCGTCTCGGGCCGACGCTCGATACCATCGTGAAGCGGCACGACTATCCGCCGCCGGTGGCGACGATGCTGGGAGAGGCGATCGCGCTGGCGGTGGCGCTCGCCAGCGCGCTCAAGTACGAGGGCATCTTCACGCTGCAGACCAAGGGCGACGGCGCGATCCGCCTGCTGGTCGCCGACGTCAGCAGCACGGGCGCCGTGCGCGGCTATGCGCAATATGACGCCGCGAAGCTTGCCCAGGCGATGGCGGGAGGCGCGACCACATCGGTGCCCCGCCTCATGGGTGCCGGATATCTCGCCTTCACCGTCGACCAGGGCGAGGACACCGAGCGTTATCAGGGCATCGTGGCGCTCGAGGGCGCGACGCTCGCCGACTGTATCCATCACTATTTCCGCCAGTCCGAGCAGATCGCGACCGGCATCAAGGTCGCGGTGCGCCAGGACGCGAACGGGCGCTGGCGCGGCGGCTGCCTGACCCTGCAGCGCCTGCCGGCGGGAGAGCGCGCGGAGATCATGGAGTCCGGGGAGGCGGCGGAGGACGGATGGCGCCGGGCGCTGATCCTCATGGCGTCCAGCACCTCGGACGAGCTCACCGATGCCGCTCTCTCGCCGGAGGCACTGCTGTTCCGCCTCTTCCACGAGGACGGCGTGCGCGTGTTCCGTACCCACGAAGTTCGCGCGGAGTGCCGCTGCTCGCGCGAGCGCATCGAGCGGGTGCTGCTGTCGCTCCCGGCGGAGGAGCGCCGTGACCTCGGCGAGGCCGATGGATCCGTGACCGTCACCTGCGAATTCTGCAACCAGAGCTACCGGTTCGACGCGGCGGCGGTGGCGGCGATCGTGGCCGCCTAGAGCCACGATCCCGAAAAATGTCGCGGGTGGCTGCCTTGAATTCGCCCAAAACAGCCGGCAGTGTCGCGCCGCATTGCCGCTCATCTCGGGGAGGTCGGTCGATGGCACGTGTTTCCGTCAATCGTGCGATGTGTCTGGGCGCGCTCATGGCCGTTCTCTCGGCCTGCAGCAGCGGTCCGCCGCCGCATCCGGAATTCGCCGATATCCGCTTCACCACCGAGCCGAAGCTGCATCTCGTCGCCAGCCGCATCGAGTTCGTGCGGGAATATCAGCCGAATCTTCAATCGCCGCACATCGAGGAAAAGCTTCCGGTTCCGCTGTCCCATGTGACGGAAAGCTGGGTGCGCGATCGCCTGGAGGCGACGGGTGGTCCCGGCCGCGCCGTCGCCACCGTGCTGGATGCCAGCGTGGTGGAGGTTCCCGTGGCGACCGAGGGCGGCCTTACCGGCACCTTCACCAAGCAGGTGGACACGCGCTACGAGGCCAGGGTCGCCATGCGCCTCGAGATCAAGGACGAGCGCGGCTTCACCGTGCGCACGGCGTCGGCGCAGACCCAGCGCTCCCAGACCACCGTCCAAGGCACCAGCGTCGACGAGCGCGACCGCATCTTGTACCGGCTGGAGACTGAGCTGATGGCCGACCTCGACCGTCAGCTCGAGAGCGACATCCGCGGCAACTTCGGCCGCTACGTGGAGTAGCGGCGCCGTCTCGCCGCGCGGCCATCCCGCGTCCTTCGACGCGCTTCGCTTGCTCAGGATGAGGGAGCTCTCAGTCCCGCCTCATCCTGAGCAAGCGAGCGGAGCGAGCGCGTCGAAGGACGCACGCCCGTCGATCCAGCGGCCGGTTAGACTCTAAACATTCCCGATCGCGCTCGAGCTGGCGGCGCCGACCAATGCCAGGAATTCGCGCCGGGTGCTCGGGTCCTCGCGGAAGGCGCCCAGCATGTGGCTCGTCACCATGGAGACGCCGGGCTTGTGAACGCCGCGGGTGGTCATGCACTGGTGCGCCGCCTCGATCACCACGCCGACGCCCTTGGGCTGCAGGACGTCGCTCAGCGTGTTGGCGATCTGCACCGTCATCTTCTCCTGGATCTGCAGGCGGCGGGCGTAGACCTCCACCAGGCGCGCGAGCTTGGAGATGCCGACGACGCGGTTGCGCGGCAGATAGGCCACATGAGCCTTGCCGATGATCGGCACCATGTGGTGCTCGCAGTGGGATTCGAAACGAATGTCCTTCAGCACCACCATCTCGTCGTAGCCGTCGGTCTCCTCGAAGGTGCGCTGCAGGAGCTCGACGGGATCGGTGTCGTAGCCCTGGAAGAATTCCTCGTAGGAGCGCACGACGCGGCCGGGCGTGCCCTTGAGACCCTCGCGCTCGGGATCGTCGCCCGCCCATTCGATGAGAGTGCGCACCGCTGCCTCGGCCTCGTTGCGTGAGGGGCGGTGGCGCGGCGCGGTGCCGTTGCCCTTGGGCGCGACGGCGCGGATCGGTTCTGGCTTGGAAGGCATGAACGTGAACTCCTGCTGCCGCCGCTTCAGTTCAGGCGGATCGGCTGATGCGGGCTGTCGAGGGAGAAGGCGGGGACCGCCACGTCGAAGCTCTCGCCCGCCTTGGTTTCCATCTCGTAGCTGCCGACCATGATGCCCGATGGCGTCGGCAGCGGCGTGCCGCTGGTGTACTCGAACATCTCGCCGGGTCCGAGAATCGGCTGCTCGCCGACGACCCCGGCGCCCTTCACTTCCTGCATGCGGCCGAGCGCGTCGGTGATGCGCCAGTGCCGACGGCGCAGCTGCACCGTCTCGCCGCCGCGGTTCTCGATGCGGACGTGATAGGCCCAAACATAATGATTTTCCGCCGGCGAAGACTGGTCCTCCAGATAGAACGGCTTCACCGTCACTTTGATCGAGCGCGTGGTGGCCGAATACATGGCCGCCGGACTGCGCGCTGCGGACCTTCTAGGAGGTGCCACGGTGGGTGCCATTGATCATCGATCCATTCTCAATGAGGGGCGGGGTCCGTCAAGCCTTTGCGTGGGCGCGCGCGGGCCGTCTACTCGGCCGGGGCCGTGCCGGCGCGCACCGCCGCCGGCCGCGCTTTGCCCTTGAGGCCGAAGGCGGTGAGCACCGTGAGGGCCAGCGCCACCGCCGAAAGCACGAACACCAGCCGGGGCTGCCCCTGATCCAGGAAATATCCGAGCATCGGCGGCGTCAACGCCGAACCGAGATCGAGACCGGAGTAGACGAAGCCGAACACCTTGCCGGTGGCGCCCGGCGGCGTTGCGCTGCGCACGAGCATGTCGCGGGACGGCGTCGTGGTGCCGGTCATGAATCCGGCGAGTGCCACGAAGACGATAATGACGATGTCCGGCAGTGCGATGGTGCCGACCGCGAGCACGAGCCCCGCCGCCACCAGCAGTCCCAGGGCCACGATGCGCTCGTGCCGGCGCGTGCGGTCGGCGAGGATGCCGCCGGCGAGAATGCCGAGGGAGCCCGCCAGCAAATAGGCGGTGAGCGCCGCGTTGCCGCTCTCGAGCGAGATGCCGTAGAGCCGGTTGAGTGCCGCCGGCATGAAGGTCTGGTTGCCGATCAGCGCCACTGACAGCAGCACGAAATAGGCGAAGCACAGCAGGATCGGCGCTGACGCCAGCAGGGCGAGGTAGGAGACCGGCGGCGCGGTCGTCTCGGTCCGCGGCGCGGCCCGGCGATGCCTCTCGTCGAGCAGGATGCCGCTTTGGCTCGCCAGCAGCAGTACCACGCCGATGCCGAGGCATCCCACCGCCACCAGCGCGCCGCGCCAGCCGAGGAAATGGCTGAGCGTCAGGACGGTGATCGGTGCCACCGTCCAGCCGATGTTGCCCGCCAGCGTGTGGACGCCATAGGCGCGCGCCATGCGCGGATGGCTCACGGTGTGGGTCAGGATCGAGTAGTCGGCGGGATGGAAGACGCTGTTGCCGAGACCCGCGAGCACCGCCAGCGGCATCACCGCCCAGAAGCTCGGCGCCAGCCCGACGAGGCCCATGCTGGTGGCGCCGAGGGCGAGCCCACCCAGCAGCACGTTCCGCGCGCCGAAGCGGTCGACCAGGAATCCCGCCGGCGTCTGCGCCAGGCCCGAGGTGGCATAGAACAGCAGCATCAGCATGCCGGCCTCGCCGAAGCCGATGCCGAACGCGTCGGTCATGAACGGAAACAGCGGCGGCAGCACCAGCTGGAAGAAATGGCTGAAGCCGTGCGCCGTGCTGACCAGCGAGATGATCTTGACGTCGCGGCGCAGGGCGCCCGCGGTGACATCGGTCATGACCTAAGACTACCACCGATTTTGTCTGGAAGACGGGGCAGTCTACCCCGCTCGGGGCTGGCGGCCAAGCCTCGGAAAAGACAGGGTTAAGAGGCGTAAGGCGCGGCGACGGCGCGGCGGCGCCAGGCGCGCAGCTCCACCAGCTTCCAGGCGAGCAATGCGGGAACCGCCAGCAGCACCTCGCGCGCCCGCTTGAGCAGCGAGAGCGCGAGCGCCACGTCGGGTCCGAGGCCGAAGAGCGCGCCGAGCGCGATATAGCCGCCCTCCTGCACGCCGAGCGCGCCGGGCACCACAAAGGCGGCGCTTCTGAGGGCGAAGGCGAGGCTCTCGATGATGAGCACCTCGGCGAAGGATACCGGCGCATCCAGGAACCAGAGCGCGAGCCACGCCTCGCCGACACCGACGATCCAGCCGACGGAGTGCCAGAGCGTTCCCATCAGCAGCGCGCGCGGACGGCGATAGATCGCGTGGATCTCGCCGTCGATGCCGGCGAGCTCGGGGAGGCGCGCCCAGCTCATGCCGGCGGCGATCCGATGCGGCAGGGCCTCCAGCCAGCGGAAGAGACCGCGCTGCTGGATGACGAGAAAGACGATCGCCGTCGCCACCGCGACGCACAGCCCGACCAGCGACCACGCGGCGAGCGCGTCGTCGCGGCCGTCGAGGAGGAGCAGCACGAGGCCCAGCGCGGTGAAGGCGAGCTGGCTCACCAGCTCCAGGGTCATGTCGACGACGGTCGTGGCGCCGGCGGTGCGGCTGTCGATGCCGTTCAGGATCATCACGCGGATCCCGACCAGCTCGCCGCCGATCGGCAGCAGCTCGCTCACCGACGAGCGCAGGAAGCGAACCCAGATCATCAGCAGATTGGCGCGCGCGGGCGCTGGCTCGATCAGGGCGCACCAGGCGATGCCGCACAGTGCGATCGGGATCACGTTGAAGAGGGTGATCGCGAGGATGCCGTGGACGCCCGCCACCTGCACCGCCCCGGCCACCTGGCTGGCGCCGACCCAGGCGATGAGCCACGCGCTGGCCGTGAGGCCCAGGACCAGTGCCATGATTGTCGCGCGCTTCATGGCCGGGCCCCATCGGCGAGGGCCGCGAAGGTGGTGAGAACGGCGCCGCTCGACTTCAGCGTCTCCTTCACGCCGGGATCGACGAGGGCGGCGTATTCCTGCTCCGGCTCGTAGCTGTCGGGGAGCGGATCGACACTGCCCCATCGCCCGGTCGCCGGATGCATATAGAGCTCGCTGGTCCCCTCCGGCAGCGCGGCCAGGAACTGTCGCACGCGGTGCGGCGTCATGTGGCCGCTGTCGTTGAGCCCGAGGATGGTGTCGTTGAAGCGGATGCCGGCGCGCTCGAGCCGGCGCTGCATGGTGGCAGTGCGGCCGCGCAGCAGGCACCAGCTCATGAGCCGCGCGGCGGCGCGCTCGTGCGTGGCGGTCCAGGATGCGGCGAAGGGCTCGCGGGGCAGTCGCATGGCTCCTATTCCATACTCCGGCGCCAGCCGCACCAGGATGCGCTGCAGCGTCGGGTGGAGGTGGAAATGATGATGTCCATCGACGCGGTCAAGCCTCAGCCCCGTGCGACGAAATGCCTCCAGCTGGGCGCGGACCTCCGCCTCCGCCTGCGCCTGGACGCGCCGGCTTGTATAGAGGGGGATCGCGATGCGCAAGACATCGTTGAAGAAACGGCCGTTCGGCTGCACCAGATCGGGGATCTGCTCCGGCGGCAGGGCGGGGCGTCCGTCGACGAGGACGACGTGCAGGCCGACGCCGAGACGGGGCAGGCGGCGCGCGCGCTCGACCGCGTCGGCGGCCGCCGGTGCCGTCACCATGAGGCTGGCGCCGGTGAGGATGCCGTTCCGGTGACCGAGCTCCACCGCCTCGTTGACGGGGACCGCGACGCCGAAGTCGTCGGCGGTGACGATAAGCTGCTTCGGCACTATGTCCCTTGCCCTGTTCAGTCGACGGGAGATTGCGTGTCCTTCGCGGACGCAGCAAGAACCGCGGTCGCGCATTCCCGCGCCCGCGCCTCGGCCTCTGCGCTCATGGGTTGTCCCCCAGTTCAACAGCGCTCCCCTTCGCGCACTTTCTCACGCCCGCGTGATCATTGCAAAGCGTTCGAGAGGCGCGCCGATCGTCGCTGGCGAGGGGCAGCGGCCGCGATCCGCCGCTAACGGGAATGTTAGTGTCCCCCGCGGGGCCGCGGGTGTAGGCACCAGGCGGGCGGCACCGCGCCGCCGGATCGCACTGATGACGGACATCGCAACATGCGTCGCGTACTCGTGGTTGAGGATGATGTGGAGACCGCCGGCCAGCTGGCCGACTGTCTCGGCCAGGGCGGCTATGCGGTCGATCTCGCCCGGGACGGCGCGGCGGCGATCGAGCGTGGCCGCGGCTCCGACTACGCCGTGATGACCGTCGATCGCATGCTGCCGGGACTCGACGGTCTGGAGGTGGTGCGCCAGCTCCGCTCCGGCGGCGTCGCCACGCCGACCCTCATCATCAGTGCGCTGGGCGAGGTGGACGATCGTGTGCGTGGCCTGCGCGCCGGCGGCGACGACTATCTCGTGAAGCCTTTCGCGCTCGCCGAGCTCCTGGCGCGGGTCGATGCGCTCGCGCGCCGCAGCGCCGCCCTGGTGAAGGAGACGCTGCTGCGGGTCGGCGATCTCGAGGTGGATCTGCTGGCGCGCCGGGTCCGCCGCGCCGACGCCGACATCGAGCTGTTGCCGCGCGAGTTCCAGCTTCTGGAATATTTCATGCGCAACGAGGGTCGCGTGCTGTCGCGGGCGATGCTGCTGGCCAGCGTCTGGGACGTGCACTTCGATCCCATGACGAACATCGTCGATGTCTATGTCGGGCGTCTGCGCCGCAAGATCGACGCCAACGACGCCCCCACGCTGATCCAGACCGTGCGCGGCGTCGGGTTCCGTCTGAATGCGCCCGCCTAGGACACTCTTCCGCAAGACGCTGCGCTCCTCGACTTTCCGTCTGGCGATCCTCTACGTCGGCCTGTTCTCGGTCTCGGTGGCGGCGCTCTTCGCTTACGTCTACTGGTCGACGGCGGCCTATCTGCAAAGCCGCTACGACGCGGGCATCGTTGCCGAGCAACGCGTGCTGCTGGCGGCCTTTGACAGCGGCGGCGCGCCGGCGCTCGCCGAGCTCATCGCCGCCCATCGCGCGGCGGCGCCCGCCGACGGTGATCTCTATCTCGTCGCCGACGCCGCGTACGCGCCGCTCGCCGGCAACCTCCAGTCCTGGCCGGCCGCGGCGCGGGGCGGCGACGGTTGGATCGAATTCGCGGCGCGGGACTGGCGCCCGGAGGCGGAGGCACCGCCGCTGCTGCGGGCGGTCGCCGCCACGCTGCCGGACGGCACCCATCTCCTGGTCGGCAAGGACATCGACGACACGCGGGAGTTCATCGGCGTCATCAGGCGGGGCATCGCCCTCGGCGTCGCCCTGTTCTGCGCGATGGCGGTGGCGGCGGGGATCTCGGTGACGCGGCGGACCGTCTCGCGCATCGAGGCGATCAACACCACCAGCCGGGCGATCATGGCGAGCGGCCTCGGTCAGCGCATCCCGCTCCGCGGCACCAGGGACGAGTGGGATCAGCTCGCCGGCAATCTCAACTCGATGCTGGCGCGCATCGAGGATCTCGTGGGCGGCATCAAGCAAGTGTCCGACAGCATCGCCCACGACCTGCGCACGCCGCTGATGCGGATGCGCGGTCGCCTCGAGATGGCGCTCCGTGCCCCGCGCGGCGAGGGCGACACCGTGCTTCTGGCGCGGACGGTCGCCGAGCTCGACGGCGTCCTCCAGACCTTCGCCTCGCTGCTGCGGATCTCGTCGGTGGAGGCGCGCGAGCGCACGGTGGGATTCGCCGCCGTCGATCTCGGCCGGCTCGCCGCCGAGGTGGCGGATCTCTTCGATGCCGCGGCGGAGGAGCGGGGCGCCCATGTGCGCTTCGCCGCGGATCCCGAGGTGCTGGTCTGGGGCGACCGCGACCTCCTCTTCGAGGCGCTCTCCAATCTCGTCGACAACGCGGTGAAGCACGGGAAGGGCGACGTCGAGGTGGAGGTCGCCCGCCGTGCCGCCGGCGCCTCCCTCGCCGTCGGCGACCGCGGACCCGGGATTCCGGCGGATCAGCGCCAGCGGGTCTTCGAGCGGTTCTATCGCCTGGAGTGCAGCCGCAGCACCGGCGGCAACGGGCTCGGCCTCAGCCTGGTGCAGGCGGTGGCCGAGCTGCATGACGCCCGTATCGTCGTGGCGGACAATGACCCCGGGCTGCGGGTGGAGCTGGTATTTCCGCCCCTCGCCCAAGCGCCGGAGCCCGCCGTCACCGCCTCGGAGCCCACCCCGGCGTGACCCCGCTGCGGCCTTGATGCGCCGCGCGGCCTTCGTCTAGAGTTCAGCCGGAGCGCGGGTGTAGCTCAATGGTAGAGCAGAAGCTTCCCAAGCTTACGACGAGGGTTCGATTCCCTTCACCCGCTCCAGCCAGACCAATGTTTGAAGAAAGTTACGCGGATGCGGTCGGGATCTAGTTGACCGCCCTCGGAAGCTCGGGCGTCAGGAGCCGCTGGGCCGGGGTTTGCGCAGTTCAACTCGCGTCCTTGGTGCAAGCGGCCGGTGTCACTGTCAGCCGCGCGGCTCTTCTGCGTGTTTGTCCGGACCGACAGCCGGCTGCGCCGTACCGCCGGCTGACGCTGAATGGCGTCAGGTCATATGGGCCAGGATCGACGCCGCGTTCTGCCTTTCGATTTTTCCAAGGGCGTCCTCGGACAGGCCGAAGGCGCGCAGCCCATTCACGGTGTCGAGGGGCGAGGCCGCCGGAAAGTCGGAGCCGAAGACGATGTGGTCGACCGGCATCAGCTTGGTGAGGGAGGGCAGCGAGTACTGGTTCCAGGACTGCGCGGTGTCGAAATACAGTTTCTGGAGCAAGGTGATGGCGCCGCCGGGATTGTTCTTCATCAGCTCGGGATCGCCGCTCACCATGCGCTGGAAGCGGAAGGTGAGGAACGGCACGTCGCCGCCGCCGTGCGAGAAGATGAAGCGGATGTCGGGGAATTTGATCGTGGTGTGGCTCATCAACAGGCTGGCGATGGTGCGCGAGGTCTCCGTGCCGTATTCCACCACCACGTCGGGGACGCCGGGCACCACGTTCGTGCAGCAGGCGGGCTGCAGGGGATGCACGAAGACCGTGGCCTTGCGCCGGTTGAGCTCTTCCATGACCGGCGTGAAGGCGGGGTCGCCGAGATACTTGGTGCCGTAGCTCGTCATCATGCCCACGCCCTGGGCCTTCAGCGTGTCCATGCCGTAGGCGATCTCCGCCAGGGTGTTGTCGATGTCCGGCAGCGGCAGCGTCGTGAACATGCCGAAGCGGCCCTTGTGCTCGGAGACCATGCGCGCCTGATATTCGTTGCAGTCCCGCGCCAGCGCCTTGGCCTGATCGTAGTCGCCGAAGAACACGCCGGGATCGCTGGTGCTGACGACGGCGGTGGTGATGCCGCCGGCGTCCATTGCGTCGAGAGACTTCTGCAGGGTCCAGGCCTCGTTGAAGCCCTGATGGGTGCGGCGTCCCTTCATCATCGCGAGGAGCGCCGGCGAGGTGTAGTGATGATGCACGTCGATGCGGGCGACCCTGGCCGCGGCGGTCTGGGCAGCCGCGAATTTCGGCAGCGCGGCCGTAAGGCCCAGCGCCGCCGCCGTGCGCAGGAAATGTCGGCGGCCGAGCTCCTGTGCGCCCTTGTGCGGGAGCCCGCAGCCGCAGGGCGGCGTGGCGGGGCCGAGGTCGAGCTTGTCGGTTTTGATCAGCATGATGTTTCCCCCAATGGACCTGCTTCCACGAGCAGAGTCTCGATGATGTCTGCGGTTACGAAGATCTATCTCACGTGCTCGTCTTTCTCGCGTCGCGATTGTCCGCGTCCGCCGTGGATGTCTGGATGATGTCGGCGGTGCGGCGATAGTGCTCCACCAGCATCGACACCGCGTCCTCGACCCGGCCGTGGATCGCGGTCTCCATCAGCAGGCGATGCTCGCCGGGGACGTCCCGCACGGGATAGATCACCGACATGGAGAGATTGCGATAGCGCGCCGCGTGGTCCGACAGCAGCCGGCAGAAATCGATGAGCCAGCGCGACGGGCAGGACGCGATCAGCGCCATGTGAAAGACCCGATGCGCCTTCTCCCACTCCGGATTGTCCTTGAAGGTCTCGGCGTCGGTGGAGCGATCGACGCGGGAGAGGCGATGGCAGGCGAGGACAAGGTTCTCCTCCCACTCCCGGCTGCGATGGGCCAGCGCCTCGCGGAGCGCGATCGGCTCCACCGAGCAACGCGTATTGGTGAGCTGCTCCAGCTCTTCCAATGACGCCGCGGCGACGTAGAAGCCGCGCTGGTCGCGGCGCTGCACGAAGCGCTCGGTCGTCAACTGATTGAGCGCCTCGCGCACCGGCGTGCTGGTGACGCCGTAGCGCTTGCACAGCTCCTCGATGCGCAGCTTTCCCGCGGGCGGCAGGTCGCCGCGCAGGATGTCCTGGCGCAGCGACGAGTAGATCACCCCCGAAATCGTGGGCGGCGAGGGTCTCTCGGGTCGGGAATGGATCTCGCTCATGGCCCCTTGAACTGCAGGACGGAAAGCCCGGCGTTGGTGTCGGTCACGTACATGATCCCATTGCGATCGACGCAAACGTCGCAGGACTGCGTGACCGGCACCGCGCCGGGACGGATGTCGACGACGCGCTCCGGCGCCTCGGGCACGCAGAAGCCGATCTCGCGCGGCCGGAAGGCGTCCGACGTGTCGAAGACGCGCACGCCCGCATTGTGCCAGGTGGCGAAGACGATGGTCTCGCTCTGGAACAGGCCCGGCCGGTTCTCGTGCAGATTATGCGGGCCGAACTTGCCGCCGACGGCGCAATAGTCCGCCTCGCGCGGTTGCGGCAGCGTCGCGATGGAGACGGGATTGGTCGGCTCCCGCACGTCGAAGATCCAGGTATGGGCGAGGCCGGCGGCGCAATTGGCGCTGGTGGCCTCGTCCGCCAGCACCACGAGACCGCGGCCGGGGAGCGGCAGCGGCGTGTGGGTGCCGCCGGCAAACGGCGGCGACAGCAGGCGGTGGCTCAGGAGCTTGGGAGCGACGGGGTCGCTGACATCGTGCACGGTGAAGCCGCCGTCGCGCCACGCGCCATAGGCCAGGTTGCCGGCGACGATGGCGTGGTGCAGCGCCCAGCGCTTGCCCTTCTGCCAGGCCGGCTCCTCGCCGGCGGCGCGGTTCATGCCGGGGAGCGCCCATCTTCCCACCAGCCGCGGCTTGGTGGGATCGGCGATGTCGAAGACGGCCATGATGTGATCGGTATAGCCGTCGAAATGCGTGGACGCATAGGCATAGCGCCCGCCCACCCACCAGATGCGGTGCAGACCGATGCCGTCCACCGGACAGAAGCCGATCTCCTGCGGCTCGGCGGGGTTCGTCTTCACGTCGAAGATGCGCAAGCCCGCCACGAAGGACCGCTCGCGCCGGGAGAAGCTGTCGGCCAGAGGATTGGCGAAATAATCCTTCTGATCCTGATACTGCTGCAGGGCCCAGATGTTGGCGCAATTCACCGCCAGCATCAGCCCGTCATGCACCTGCAGATGGCTCGCCCGCGTGTTCGGCGGACAGGCCAGGAAGTTGACCGGCCGCGGCTTCCGGGGATCGCGGACGTCGACGACGGTGATGCCGTCGCTGAACATGTGGCCGATATAGAGATAGCTCTCGTGCAGGATCGCCTGCACACCATCGGGCTTGCCGCCCTGGTCGGTGTGGCCGAGGACCGAGATGTTGGCGCTGCTGGCGATGGGAATCATCGCGCTCACACGCCCCAGATCTTGCGATACTGGTCGCGATAGCGATTGTCAGGGTCGAAGTGGTTGTCCGGCCCGCCGTCCTTGCCCACATTGTCCTTGGTCACCAGATGCACCTTGGGCATGTAGCCGCTCCATTTCTCGCCGCTGAAGGCGCGGTTCAGCTCATCCACCGCCATCCACCCGTGCATGTTCAGGGGCTCCGGCACCGTCGCCACCTGGTACTGCTCCTGGCGGATGCGCTGATAGGCGGAGACGCTGCCGTCGCCGGCGGACACCAGGGAGATCTTGCCGGCAGGCGGGATGCTGGCGGAGCGGAGCGACGGCACGGTGAAGTCGAAGTAGAGATCGTTGATCGCCAGCATCCAGTTGAGCTCGTCGGGGAAGCGCTGCAGCAAGGAGGTCGTCAGCGACGGCATCCGTGCCGAGCTCTCGGAGATGGGGATGACGTTGAACGACAGCACCTTGCAGGTGGCGCACTGCTCGATCCGCTCGCGGATCGTATCGCCCTTGAGGCGTCCGATGGCGGTCTCGGAATTGCGCATGATCGCCACCTGCGCCTTGCCCTCGGACATGGCGATGGCGTAGTTCGCCGCCGTCAGCGCGATATCCTTGGGCGGCGTGGTGATGTTGGCGAAGACCGCGGGATCGTCGATCGGGCCGGGCGCCGCGGAGGAATGCCAGCCCACCACCTTGATGCCGAGCTCCGCCGTCTGCACCAGCGTCGCCTTCTGTCCGACCGCATCGATGGTGCCGAGGATGATGCCGTCGGGCCGCTGGGCGATCGCCTGGCCGACGCCGGCGGTCTGCGAGGGCACCGAGCCCTGGCCGTCGATGATCTTGAAGTCCCAGCCGATGACCTTCGCCGCTTCCTCGACGCCTTTGCTGACGCCGAGCGCGCCGCCGTTGCGCTGATCCGACGAGATGTAAATGATCTTCTTGCCGGCCTGCGCCTTGGGTCCGCCGGCCGGCCCGTCCCAGGCGCTCAGCGGCTCGGCGGCGCCCTTGATGCTGGCCTTTGCCTCGGCCACGACGGCGGCCGCGGCGGAATCCTGTGCCCAGGCGGACCGGATCAGCGCCGGGGCGCTCAGCAGTCCGGCGCTTCCCAAAAGCGCATGTCGGCGGGTGATCATCGGCGGTTCCCCTCGTTATGTTTATGTCGTCTTGCTGGAAGCGGGCTGCTTGGCGGCGGTATCCGCCAGCATCCGGGCCGCGGCCTTGCCGTCCCGCGACGCGCGGAGCCGCCGCCGCGAGGCCCAGCCCGCCATGCCGACGGCGACGATCAGCGCGCCGCCGTTGAACAGCGATTCCACATAGAAGGCGCCGCCGAGCTGCTCGATGCCGGAGATACCGACGGCGAGGATCAGCACCGCCACCAGCGTGCCCCAGACGTTGACCCGGCCGGGCTTCACCGTGGTCGCCCCCAGCAACGCGCCGACGAAGGCCGGCAGCAGGAATTCCTGGCCGACGTTGCTCTGGCCCACCTGGATGCGGGCCGCGAGCGCCAGGCTGGCGATGGCGGTGAGGAGGCCCGACACCATGAAGGTCGCCATCACGTAGCGGTTGACGCGGATGCCCGTGAGCTCCGCGGTGCGCTCATTGGCGCCGATCACGTAGAGATAGCGACCGATCGGAAGGAACTCGAAGACGATCCACATCGTCACCGCGATGGCCAGCAGCAGCAGCGCCGAGAACGGCACTCCGAAAACGCGGATCTGGTCGAGGGCGGTGAAGCCGTAGGGCAGGTTGCCGATGATCTGCTGGCCGTCGGTGTACCAGCCGGCGAGACCATAGCTGATGGTGCCGACGCCGAGCGTGGCGATGAAGCTGTCGATCTTCGCCACCCGCACCAACAGCCCGTTCACCGCGCCGAGGCCGACGCCAAGCGCGAGCACGATCAGGAACACCACTGGCCAGGGCAGGTTGTTGTTGACGACGAGGCCGACCGCCAGGCTGTGCAGCAGGCTCACATTGAATCCCACCGACAGGTCGAACTGGGCGCAGGAGATCACCGCCATCTCCGCCAGCGCCAGGAAGGCGATGATCGCCTTGTCGCTCAGGATCGACTGCACCGTCAAAAGCGTCGGGAAGGTCCGCGGCATGATCAGGGAGAAGACGATCACCAGCCCGACGGTCAGCAGCAGCAGGGCCTGGCTGGAGATCAGATGGAAGAGGCCATGGGCCTTGCGTGTCGCCGCGACGTGCTCAGACATGCTGCAGGGTCCTCGCCGCGTCCGGCTGCGCCGGAGATGTCGCCCCGGCGACATGGGTGATGAGGTTGGCGACGGTAAGCTCTTCCCGCGTCAGCTCGGCGGTGATGGCGCCCCGCTCGAAGATGACAGCGCGATCGCAGATGGCGGCGACCTCCTCGAGATCCGACGACACGACGATCGCGGCGCCGCCGCTGGCGGCATGGCGTGCCAGCAGCCCGTAGATGTCGACCTTGGCGCCAACATCGACGCCCATGGTGGGTTCTTCCAGCACCAGCAGCCGCAAGCCGCCGCCGAGCCAGCGCGCGACCACGACCTTCTGCTGATTGCCGCCGGAAAAGGTGTGGATCGCGGGCTCGGTCACCAAGGGCCGCGCCCCCACCGCGCGCAGCCGCGCCTCCGCCAGCTTTATCTCCTGCGCCGCGGTCTGCGGCGACAGCGCGCCCCGGCCTTCCACGCCGGGATTGGCGAAGAGGTTCTCGCGCACCGAGAGGATGAGCGCGAGGCTCTCCTCCTGACGCTTGCTGGAGACGAAGGCGATGCCCTCGTCCACCGCGTCCGCGGGACTCCGGGGCGCGATCCCGTGCCCGTCCAGCGTGATGCTGCCGGCGTCCGCCGGCGCGATGCCACAGATGGCGCGGCCGACGCTGTCCTGCCCGGCGCCGCGCAGGCCCGCGAATCCCAGGATCTCGCCGGGATAGACGGAGATGCTTACCGGTCCGGCCTCCTGCGTGACGAGGCCGCTACACTCCAGGAGCGCCGTGCCGCGGTCGATCGGCGGGCGCGCCCCTATACGGCCGGGCACGCGCCCGACGATCAGCTCCACCAGCTCCGCCGGCGAGGTGTCGCCGATGGCGCGCGTGGCGACGCGGAACCCGTCGCGCATCACCGTCACGCGGTCGGCGAGGCGGAAGATCTCGTCCATGCGGTGGCTGACATAGACCATGCCGCGCCCGGCCCGGCGCAGCCGGTCGAGCACCGCGAAGAGCCGCGCGACCTCGGTTTCCGGCAGGCTGGCGGTGGGCTCGTCGAGGACGATCACCTCGGCCTCGGTGGCGAGCGCGCGGGCGATGGCGACGATGGACTTGTCGGTCTGGGTCAGGTCGACGATGCGCGCGTCCGGGTCCAGCGCGCAGCCCATGAGGTCGAGCGCCCGGCGCGCCTGCGCCCGCACCGCGCCCCAGTCCACAAGACCGCGGCGACGGGGATATCCCGCGGCCAGCGCGATGTTCTCGGCGACGCTCATCCATTCGACGAGCGCCAGATCCTGATGGATGAAGGCGATCGGCAGCTTATCGGTGAGGGGATCGACGGGCTTGTCGTGCAGCCGGATCTCGCCGGCATCGGCGGGATAGACCCCCGCCAGGATCTTGATCAGGGTGGACTTGCCGGCGCCGTTGCCGCCGAGCAGCGCATGCACCTCGGCGCCGGCGACATCGAAGTCCACCTGGTTGACCGCCTGGGTCCCGCCAAAGGTCTTCACGATGCCGGACATGGCCACGATGGCCGAGCACATGGCGTTTCATTCCCTGAGACCGTTCGCTTGTCCGCGAAGCTCTGCGTAAAACGATATCAGGATATTTTTTCCGGGCAATGGAAGAAATATGCATTTTTTGCGACGGAGCGTGACTAGACGCGATCCGGATCCAGGGCGCGGACCACGAAGTCGTCGGCCAGGGGCCGATATTCCTGCCAGAGCGCGTTCAGCGCCGCGATCGGGTCGGGAGCGTCGTCGACGCGCAGGTCGACGAAGGGGAAGTTCTGCTGGTGGACGACCAGCAAGGCCGACGATCGCAGTGGCCTGAACTCGCCTCCGGCGCCGTCGCCGGCGGACAAGGCGGCGAGCAGCCGGGATGCCAGCGGCGCGTCCCGCGTTTCCCCGAAGGCTCCGACCATGGCCGCGGCCACATCCGGTGTGCGCAGGATATTGCCGATCGCGACGCAATTGCCGCCGGCGGCGGTGGAGATGGCGGGAGCGGCCTTGGCGCCGGTGAAATGCGCCGTGCCGCCGTCGCGGTCGATGACGGCGATCTGACGCCAGTCGTGATGGGGCGTGCTGGCGATCAGCGCCGCGACGGCGTCGCTTGCGGAGCAGCCGGTGGCGAGCAGGTCGAGGCCGAGCGGCCCCAATCGCGGATCCGTCCGGTGCTGGGTCAGCACGGCGCCGATCCCGGCTCGGGCGAAGGCGCAGCGGCTGCCGACCGCCAGGCTCGAGGTGGTGATGGCGATGCCGAACATGCCCGTTCGCGCGCATCGGCCGGCAATCGAGAACGTCATGTGGCTCTCCTGGTATGTCCGCGGCGGCGGAATACTAGCGTTCCCCGCCGGCCTTTGGCGCCATCTAAGGCGTCAAGGCGGCGATCGCCCCCAGCACTCCCGGCAGCGCCGCGCCCAGCAGGAAAAGTCCGCTGCCGATGAGCGCGCCCACCAGCGTGCCGTTGATGCGGATGTATTGCAGGTCGCGGCCGACCTGGAGCTCGATGAGGTCGGCGACCTGGCGGCCGTCCCAGCCGGCGACGACGTCGGCGATGTAGTTGCCGATCTCCACACGCCAGGGCGCGATGTAGTCCACCAGCACGCGCTCGATGGCGGCGTTCAGGTACTGCTGCACCGCCGGCGTCTCCGACAGCAGCCGGCCGAGGCTCCGCACGACCTCGGCGCTCACCGCGCGGAGCCGCGGCGACGGCGATTGCGCATCCCTCGTGAGCTCGCGCTTGATCTCGTCCCAGATCGTTCCCAGGGAATGGGCCAGGGCAGGGTGGTTGACCACGGTCGCCTGGGCCTTCCGGATGAGATCGGCGTAGTCCGGCGAGGCGCGGAACGTGGCGATCTCCGCCGCCATCCAGGCCTCCAGACGCTGGCGCTCGTCGCTGCCGGGGCTGCGCACGGCATCCAGCCATTTCTGCACGCCGGCCACCACGCCTTCGGCGATCTTGCGGTCGAAATAGGCCGGGAAGAAACGCCCGGTGCGCTCGCCGACCCGGGCGACGATCGGCTCCTGCAGGCCGGCGAGGGAGGGCTGCACCAGCTCGATCAGCGCGTCGGCGATCTCCATGTGCTTGCCGTCGCGCACCATCGTCTCCAGAACCGCGTCCGTGGTGGGAACGAGATCAAGCCGGCTGAGCCCGCCATGGGCGGCGGTGCGCAGGAACTGGCGGAGCTGGGCGTCGTCGGCGCGGCTCAGCAGGATCGGGATGATCGCCACCAGGCGGTCGGCGATGAACTCCGCCGCGCTCGCCGTGCCGAGCCACTGGGCGAGCTGGGCGGCGCGATTGCCGCGCCGCAACCGCTCGATCAGCAGGTCGGGATCGAGAAACTGGTCGCGCACGAAGGCGGCCAGCGACCGGCCGATCTCGTCCTTGCGCGCGGGGATCAGGCCGGTGTGGGGAATCGGCAGGCGCAGCGGCCGCCGGAAGAGGGCGGTGACGGCGAACCAGTCGGCGAGCCCTCCGACGATAGCCGCCTCGGCGGCAGCGGTGATCAGCCGGATGGCGAAGGAGGGTTCCGGCACCAGGCGGGTGCCGATCAGGACGAGCACGGCGAGCACCAGCAGGCCGGTGGCGCGGCGCTTGCTCCGGCGGAGGCCGAGCCGCCGGATCTCGAGATCGCGGATTGCGGGCGCGTGGGTCATGGGGGCATTTCATGCTGAATGGGGCCGGTTTCCCTGGCGATAGCAGATCGAGAGGGCAGGGGACAGGAACCACTGTGAGCCTTACTGGCGGCATCCCGGGATGCTAGAAGGCACCTGTCGCAGGGGCTGTCTCGAAGAGGCCGACGGGTGCGGGAAAAGGAATTGCGGCTGGCGCTCGTCTGCTTCGGTGGCGTGTCGCTCGCCGTCTACATGCACGGCATCAGCAAGGAGGTTCTGAAGCTGGTGCGCGCGTCGAGCGCGCTCCACGCCATCACCGACCGGACGGCCCGCGCCCACGCCTCCTTCCTCGACCGACCCGATGCGACGGATCCCGAGTTCGACACCGAGGCGATCTATTTCGAGCTGCTGCGGGAGATCGGCCACAAGGTCGAGCTCCGCGTGATCGTCGACATCATCGCCGGCGCCTCCGCCGGCGGCATCAACGGCGCCCTGCTGGCGCGGGCCATCAGCCACGATCTCCCCATGGGAAAGCTGCGCGACCTCTGGCTCGACAAGGCCGATGTCGCCGAGCTCCTCGATCGCAAGGCGCGCGCCCGGCGCTGGAGCAAGTGGTTCGTCAAGCCGCTGCTCTGGGGCCTCACCGCCGCCGGCATGCTGGAGCGGATCGAGGACGCGGAGGCGCGGGAGAAACTGTCGCTGTTCATGCGCTCGCGCTGGTTCAAGCCGCCGCTGGACGGGTTGCGCATGGCCGGCCTCATGTACGACGCGATCGCCAGCATGGGCACGCCGCGGGACGCCCAGGCTTCGTTGCTGCCGTCGGGCCAGCATCTGGAGCTCTTCATCACCCTCACCGACCACTACGGGTTTCAGCAGCTGATCCAGATCCACGATCCGCCGCTGATCCACGAGCGCGAGCACCGGCACCTGCTGCGGTTCAGCTACCGGCACTGGCCCGGCGGCGCGGTGGAGAGCGACTTCGATCTCGCCGACGCGCCGGCCCTCGCCTTTGCCGCGCGGGCGACCTCGTCCTTTCCCGGCGCCTTTCCCGCCGCCGAGATCGCCGAGATGGACCAGTTGCTGGCGGCGCGCGGCATCAAGTGGCCAGGGCGCGCCGGGTTCATCGAGCGCAACTTCCGGCGCTACGTGCAGGTCAACATCGATCCCACCACCACCGCCTTCGTCGACGGCAGCGTCCTCAACAACAAGCCGTTCCGGGAGGCGATCCTGGCGATCCGTGGCCGGCCGGCGTTCCGCGAGGTCGACCGCCACCTCGTCTACATCGAGCCCGATCCCGCCCGCTCCACCAACCCGGTGGCCCGCGGCCGGCCGGGCTTCTTCGCGATGTTGAAGGGGGCGCTCTCGGACATCCCGCGCAACGAGCCGATCGCCGACGAGCTGATGTGGATCAACAATTTCAACGACCGGGTGCGCCGGCTCAAGGCGATCGTCGAGGCGGCGCGGCCGCAGATCACCCGGCACGTGACCGACGCGATCGATCTGCCGCTGCATCAGGCCTTCACCGCCGAGCAGGTGCGCGTGTGGCGGGAGCAGATGAACGAGAAGGCCGCCGGCGAGGCGGGGTTTGCCTACGAAGGCTACGTGCGCTTGAAGCTCGCCGCGGTCCGCGCCTTCATCGGCCAATTGATCGCGGGCCTGCGCGGCGTGGCGCCGGAGGCGCCGCTGGCGCGCGCCATATCGGAGATCGTCGACGCCTGGGCGGCCCACGCCGGCAATGTCTACGACGGCCCGAGCGGCCATGCGCTCCACGGCGAGACCGCGGCGGTGGCGGCGGGCGCGCCGGGCTGGGTCAAGTTCCTCCTCGCCTTCGATGTGGATTTTCGCAAGCGGCGCCTGCATTTCCTGGTGCAGGGCCAGAACCACCTCTACCAGATGCTCGACGATCCCACGCTCGAGGGCCTCGCCGCCGCGGCGATCGATCGCCTGAAGCGCGATTTCTATCAATGCCTGGAGACGCTGCGCCGGAAGGAGCAGCCGGAGCTCTTCAGCAGCGCGACCCGCGACCTCGCCGAGGAGATCTTCGCCACCGCGCCCACGCCCGGCCAGGCCCGGCAGATGCAGAGCTATGCCCGGGCCGTGGTCGCGCGCCACGGCGATCGCATCGCCCTCCTGGTGCAGCGGCTCGCCGACGAGATCAGGCTTGATGAAAGCACCGGCGACATCGATGCGCTGCTGGCGCGAATGGACACCGTCGAATGGCCGCCGGCGGCGCGGCGCGAGGTGCTGGTCAACTATCTGGGCTTTCCGTTCTGGGACATCCTGACCTTCTCGGTCACCACCTGGCGCGACGTCGGCGAGTTCGACGAGGTCTCCGTCGACCGCATCAGCCCGGCGGACGTGCGGACGCTGCGCGATTTCGGCACCGCCGAGAGCCTCAAGGGCATCGGCTTCGCGCATTTCGCGGCGTTCCTCTCGCGGACATATCGCGAGAGCGACTACCTGATCGGGCGGCTCCACGGTGTCGATCGCCTGATCGACATCGTCTGCGATTCCGCCGGCATCGATCCCGCCACGGATCCGCTGCTGATTCCCACGCTGAAGCGACGCGCCTTCGAGATCGTCCTCGACCGGGAAGAGAAGCAGCTGCCCCAGAGCGCCGAGCTCATCGCCCGGCTGCGTCGCGCCGTGGCGGAGATCGGCGGGGTCCCGAAATAGAGCCCCGCCTCAGAAGCTTTCCTTGAACGGACGCAGGTCGATCTCCTGGGTCCAGGCGGAGCGCGGCTGGCGGTGGATCTGCCAGTAGGTCTCGGCGAGGGCCTCGATGTCGAGGAGCCCGTCCTCGCCCCGCTGGCGCACGACTTCCGGTACGCGCGTGCGCAACCGGTCGCCGTCGATGCCGCCGTCGATGATGACATGGGCGACGTGCAGGCCCTGCGGCCCGAACTCCCGCGCCATGCTCTGGGAGATCATGCGCAGCCCGGCCTTCGACGCGGCGAAGCCACCGAATCCCGCCTTGCCGCGCATGCTGGCGGTGGCGCCGGTGAAGATCAGGGTTCCCCGGCGCAACGGCACCAGGCGCTTCGCCGTCTCGCGCCCCACCAGAAAGCCGCCGAAGCAGCCGACGCGCCAGAACTGCTCGAACTGCTCGGCGGTCATGTCGCGGAAGTCGATGCGCTGGTTGCCGCCCGCGTTGAAGACGACGAGATCGGTGGGCTCGCGGCCGCTGCCCGGCGCCATCGCGCGGTCGAAGAGGCGGATCACCTCGTCCTCTCGCGCGGTGTCGGTGACCATCGCCTCGGCGCTGCCGCCACCGGCCTTGATCGTCTGCACGACCTTCTCGATCTTGTCCTGGGTCCGGCCGGCGACCAGCACGTGATAGCCCTGGGCCGCGAAGCGCCGACACAGGGCGCCGCCGAGGCCGCGCTCGGCGCCGACGCCCACCACGACGGCGGTTTGCATGCTCAGGAGGCCGCCTGGGCCCGGTGCGCCGCCAGCAGATCGGCGAGCTCGCCGGTCTCGTGCATCTCCCGCACGATGTCGCAGCCGCCGACGAAGGTGCCGTCGACGTAGAGCTGCGGGATCGTCGGCCATTCGGAATAGGCCTTGATGCCCTGACGGATCGCCGGATCCGCCAGCACGTCCACCGCATGGTAGCGGGCGCCGTGCTGGCGCAGCACGCCCACGACGGCGGCGGAGAAGCCGCATTGCGGAAACGCCGGCGTGCCCTTCATGAAGAGCACGACGGGATGCGCCTTGACGGTCTCGGCGATGGCGGTGTGGATGTCGATGGCGTCGGTGGTCATGGTCACTCTCCTCTGGCGTGATATCCCAAATGCGGGCCGATGGCTAGGCGGGGCGGCGCGGCACGACGAGGTTGCCGACATTGACCTGCACCGCCTCGTCGTTCTGGTTCAGCGTCGTGGTCCGCACCTTGATCATTCCCTGGGTCGGCCGCGACTTCGAGGGTCGCACCTCCAGCACCTCGATCTCCAGATGCAGCTCGTCGCCAGGTCGCACCGGGCGGGGCCAGCGCAGCTCGTCGAAGCCGGCGCCGACGATGCCGCCGGCGGGCGTGAACTCGCTTGCCACCAGGAGGCGCATGGTGAGGGCCGCCGTGTGCCAGCCGCTCGCCGCCAGGCCCTGGAAGATGGTCTGGCGCGCCGCCGCCTCGTCGAGGTGGAAGGGCTGCGGATCGAACTCCGCGGCGAAGGACTTGATCCGCTCCAGGTCGACCCGCAGCCGGCCGGAGCCGAATCTCTGCCCGACGGCGAAGTCCTCGAGAAAGAGAGCGCTCATGCCTGGGATCTCCCGCGGGAGGGAAGGAGGCCCGGCCGCGGCCAGGCGATAGGTCCGAACCAGGCGCCGGCGGCGACCGCCGCGGCGTTGATCAGGCCGAAGGCGGCGAGCGCCACCGCCTGGGCCAGGAAGACCCAGGTGAGGTCGCCGCCCCAGCGCAGCATCAGCCAGCCGCCCGCCGCCGCGATGGTGAGGCGGATGAAATTGGCGATCAGGGGCCACAACAGCCGTCCGGCGCCCTGGGAAGCGAAGTAGATCGCCATGCCCAGGCCGAAGAGGCCGTAGACCGGCCCTACCGCGTGGAGATAGCGCGAGCCCGCGTCCAGCATCGCGGGGTCGGAGGCGAAGAGCGACAGCCACGCGGTCGGAAAGATCGCCGCGGCAAGGCCGACGATCTCGCACATGCCGGCGGCGATCGCGGCGCCGATCCAGGCCGCGCGCAAGGCCCGGTCGCGGCGGCCGGCGCCGATGTTGGTGCCGACCATGGCGACGAGCGGCGCGCCGAAGCCGAAGACGAGGGGGATCAGCAGATATTCCAGGCGCGCGCCGGTGCCGTAGCCGGCGATCGCGGCGGGACCGAAGGATCCCACCAAGCCGGTGGCGACCGCGATGGTGAGATTGGTCTGCACGGTGATGAGCGCCGCGACCGCGCCCACGCGCAGGATCTCACGGAACATCGGCCAACGGAGGCGCACACCTCTGAACCGCAGGCGCACGACGCTGCGGGCGGAGCCCAGATAGGCCGCAAGGGCGAGGCTGCCGAGGGCGTAGTAGGCGAGCACCGCGATCGCACCGCCGGCGACGCCCAGGCGCGGGAACGGTCCCAGCCCGAAGATGAGGCAGGGCGAGAGCGGGATCAGCACCACGACGCCGGCGCAGGTGACGATGGCGGGCACCATCATGTTGCCGCTGCCGCGGATCACGTTGCCGAGGGAATTGAAGATCCAGACCAGGATCGCGCCGGCGAAGACCACCTTCGAGTAGGTGAGCGCCGCCGTCAGGGATGCGCCGGTACCACCCATCTCGGTGTAGAGCCAGCGGCCGCCGCCGAGCACGGCAAGAGTGAAGGCGATGCCGAAGACGAGGGCGATGGCGAGCGCATGGACGGCGAGCGCATCGGCGTCGGCCCGGCGCCCGCCGCCCAGCGCCCGCGCGACCGCCGAGGAGATGCCGCCGCCCATGGCGCCGGCCGACATCATCTGCATCAGCATCACCACCGGAAACACCAGGGCCACGCCGGCCAGGGGATCGGTTCCGAGCTTGCCGACAAAATAGGTCTCGATCAGCCCGACGGAGGACTGCGCCAGCATCACTAAAACGTTCGGCACCGCCAATCGGATCAGTGTCCGGGCGATCGGCGCATCCAGCAGCAACCGCGTGCGCACGTCGTAAAGCGGCGCGGGCGGCGGTGCGAGGACCTCCACGGCGTCAGTCATCGCGCGATCGACTACGGACACGGGGTCATATCCCGAATGTGCTGCTCGCTCGATGTCGCGCGCGGATATCGGAATATGCTTATGAAATGGTCTCGATCGCGAGCGCGATGCCTTGTCCGCCGCCGATGCAGGCGGTGACGATGCCGCGCTTGATCCCGTCGCGGCGCATGGAGTGGATGAGGCGGGTGGTGAGCACCGCGCCGGTGGCGCCGATAGGGTGGCCGTGGGCGATGGCGCCGCCCTCGACGTTGACGATGTCGGGCGGCAATCCCAGCTCCTGGGTCACCACGATGGCGATGGCGGCGAAGGCCTCGTTGATTTCGATGCGCTCGACGCTGCCGATCTCCCAGCCGGCGCGGGCCAGGGCCTGGCGCACGGCGGGGATGGGGCCGAGGCCGAACATGCCGGGCTCGACGGCGGCGATGCCGTAGGAGACCAGGCGGGCCACCGGCTCCAGGCCGCGCGTCGCCGCCCATTTTTCCTCCGCCAGCACCACGGCGGCGGCACCGGTGTTGATGCCCGGCGCATTGCCGGCGGTGATGGTGCCGTCCTTGCGGAAGGCGGGCTTCAGCGCCGCCAGCGTTTCCAGCGTGGTGGCGGGTCGGTTGTGCTCGTCCGCTTCGAAGAGCGTTGTTCCCTTGCGGCCGGGCACCTCGACGGGAGCGATCTCCGCCTTGAACTTGCCCGCCGCCTGCGCCGCGCCGAAGCGCTGCTGGGAGCGGAGCGCCCATTGATCCTGCGCTTCGCGGCTGACCTGGAACTCCCGCACCAGATCCTCGGTGTGCCAGCCCGATGCCTGATCTGAGAAGGCATCGAAGAGCCCGTCGTGCTGCACGGTGTCGAGGAGCTGCCCGTCGCCCAGGCGATGACCCCAGCGCGCGTGGGGAATGACGTAGGGCGCCAGATCCATGTTCTCCATGCCGCCGGCGACGGCGACATCGAGGCCGCCGAGCAGGATCTCCTGGGCTGCCGAGACGATGGCCTGGGCGCCGGAGCCGCAGACGCGGTTCACGGTCATGGCGGGAACCTGCACCGGCAACCCGGCACGGATCGCCGCCTGACGGCTCGGGTTCATCTTGGCGCCGGCCTGGATCACATGACCCATGACGACGGTGCCGATCTCGTCGGGCTTGAGCTTCGCGCGCTCGACGGCGGCCTTGATGGCCGCGGCCCCCAGGTTCGGCGCCGGAATTTCCTTGAGCGTGCCGCCGAAAGTGCCGATCGCGGTCCGGACCGGCGTGGCGAAGACGACAGAGCGTTGCAGCGTCATGGCACTCTCCCTGATCCCTTGGGAATTACCGATTGCTTGGCTTCCGCGTATATGCGCATATGTGCGCGTATATGCGCGCATGTCAAGACACGAGGCGTTGATCATGTCTGCGGAAGGCGGCCCGAGCCCTGAGCTCTGCAATTGCCTGGCGGTGCGCCAGGCGGCCCGGCACATCACCCAGCTCTACGACCAGTTCCTGGCGCCGACGAGGCTCCGCACCACGCAGCTCTCGATCCTGGTGCGGCTCCGGCGCAACGGTCCGATGACGATCAACGCACTGGCCGACGAGCTGCTGCTGGACCGGACCACGCTTGGGCGGAACATCCAGCCGCTGCAGCGCGAGGGCCTGATCGCGATCGCGCGGGGACGCGCCGACCGCCGCAGCAAGGACGTGAGCCTCACCGCCGCCGGCGTCGCGCGGATGCGCGCCGCCATCAAGCGATGGGGTGCGGCCCAGGCGCAGTTCGAGGCCGCATTCGGCAGCCGCCGCACGGCGGAATTGCGCGGCCTCATGCAGGCTGTCGTGGCCAGCGATTTCGGAAGTCCCGCCGCCGCTCCCGCCTGATCCGCGAGCCAGTCGGCAGCGCCGGCTTCCTGCACTATCTTTCCTCAGTTCGCGATAAACGAAAGGGAGGGATAGCCCATGGCCGCAATCGCCAATTCCAGACAGGATCTCGCCGCCCTCGTCGGCCGCATCCTCATGAGCGCCATCTTCATCTGGGGCGGCTACGAAAAACTGATATCGCCGGCGGGGACGCAGGCGTATTTCGCCCATCTGGGCGTCACCTTCCCGCAGCTGGTGTGGGCGGCGGCCACCGCCATCGAGCTCATCGGCGGGCTGCTCCTCTTGCTCGGGATCCAAATCCGCGTGGCGGCTGCCGTCCTCGGGGTCTGGAGCATCGTGACGGCGCTCGTCGCCCATACCAACTTCGCCGACCTCGACATGGAGATCCACTTCATGAAGAACGTCGCCATGGCCGGCGGCTACGCCATGCTCGCTGGCTTCGGCGGCGGCGCCTATACCCTGGGGCGGCTGTTCGGGAGGTCGTGAGTTTGTTTATTATCAACTAGTTGACGGCGTCTCGGCCCGGCTCCGGCGGCAGTTCGTCAAAATGGTACTTGCATAATGATAGTCACTAGCCTATGTTGCTTTCATCTTGATAGCAACCTCGGGTTAGGCGGCCATGCGACGCAAGAGCCTCGGCAACCTGCAATGCCCCATCGCCCGCAGCCTCGAGCGGGTGGGCGAGTGGTGGAGCATCCTGATCCTGCGCGACGCCTTCCTGGGCTCGACGCGGTTCGATCAGTTCCAGAAGAGCCTGGAGATCGCCCCCAACATGCTGACGCGCCGGCTCAACGCCCTGGTGGAGTCCGGGCTGCTGGAGCGCCGGCGCTACAGCGCGCATCCGCCGCGGGATGAGTATGTGCTGACCGCGCGCGGGCGGGATTTCCGGCCGGTGCTGTGGGCGCTGCTGGCCTGGGGCAACAAGCATTTCGCTCCCGAGGGCGCGAGCGTTGTCATCGTCGACAACGCGACCGGCGCCGTCGCCGAGCCTCAGATGGTCGACGGCGTGAGCGGCCGCAGGATGACCACGTCCGCCTTCCGGGCGGCCCCCGGACCCGCCGCCGACGAGCGCACGCGCCGCCGCTATCTCTCCGCGCCCGTCGACGTGGAGCCCATTGCCGAAGACCGGAGCCCGTCATGAGCAGCGTCGATGTCGATCGCGCCGTGGATGTGATCTCGGTCAAGGGCCGTCGCCGGCTCCTGCGTCGCCAGCATGGGTTTGCGGCGCTGGCGTTTCTCGTCGCCCTCGCCGCCGCCTGGTACGGCCACCACTGGTGGACCGTGAGCCGATTCATCGAGAGCACGGACGATGCCTATGTCGGCGGCGATGTCACGGTCATCGCGCCCAAGGTCTCCGGCCTCATCGCCGAGGTCGTGGTCACCGACAATCAGGCGGTCCATGCGGGGGATCTCCTGGTGAAGCTCGACGACCGCGACTATCGCGCGGCGCTGGCGAAGGCAGTGGCCGCCGTCGCCGGCCAGCAGGCGACGCTCGCTAATCTCGATGCGGTGCGGCGATTGCAGGACGCGATGATCGCCCAGGCCCAGGCCGGCATCACCGCCGCCGCCGCGGAGATCGACCGCGCCCGGGACGATCAGGTGCGCTATCGCCAGCTCTCCGCCACCGCCGCTGCCTCGGTGCAGAGCTTCCAGAGAGCGGACGCCGACTACAAGAAGGCGGTCGCCGCCGGCGAGCGGGCGCGCGCCGCGCTGCTGGCGGCGGAACGCCAGATCGACGTGATCGACACCCAGAAGCAGCAGGCCCAGGCGGCCTTGGCCTCGGCGATCGCCGACCGCGACACCGCCACGCTCAACCTCGGCTATACCGAGCTGCGCGCGCCCATCGACGGCGCCGTCGGCAATCGCAGCGCCCGCGTCGGCGCCTATGCCACGGTCGGCGGCCAGCTCATCTCCCTGGTCCCGGCGCACGGGCTCTGGGTCGATGCGAACTTCAAGGAAAGCCAGCTCGCCCACATGCACGCGGGACTGCCGGTCACGGTGCAGGCGGACGTGCTGCCGGGCCAGGTGTTCCACGGCCGTGTCGCGAGCCTCGCGCCCGCCACCGGCGCGCAGTTCAGCGTGCTGCCGCCGGAGAACGCCACCGGCAACTTCACCAAGATCGTGCAACGCGTTCCCGTCCGCATCCTGCTGGACGGCGAGGGGTCGGCTCTCGGCAATCTGCGGCCGGGCCTTTCGGTGACCGCCGACGTGGACGAGCGCCCGGCGGAGAAGGCGACGCCGTGACCGCGCCGGCCGCCATGCCCGGCGAGCTGCCGATGCCGGCGAAGATCTTCGCCTTCGGCTCGATGTGCGTGGGATTTTTCATCGCGCTCCTCGACATTCAGATCGTCTCCGCGTCGCTGGCCGACATCGCCGGCGGGCTCTCCGCCGGTCCCGACGAAGTCTCGTGGGTGCAGACCAGCTATCTCATCGCCGAGATCGTGGTCATCCCGCTCTCCGGCTGGCTCTCGCGGGTGATGTCGACGCGCTGGCTGTTCTGCGCCTCGGCGGTGGGTTTCACCGCCGCCAGCCTGCTCTGCGGCTGGGCCTGGAACATCGAGAGCATGATCGCATTCCGGGCGCTGCAGGGCTTTCTCGGGGGATCGATGATCCCCACCGTCTTCACCGCCGCCTTCATGTTCTTCGGCGGCCACCAGCGAGTGATCGCCGCCGCCACCGTGGGCGCGCTCTCGTCAATGGCGCCGACGCTCGGCCCCACTATCGGCGGCTGGATCACCGACAACTACTCCTGGCACTGGCTCTTCTTCGTCAATCTCATCCCCGGCATCTTCGTCGCCGTGGTGGTGCCGATGCTGGTGCGGATCGACCGGCCGAATCTCAAGCTGCTGCGCGGCGCCGACTATCCCGGCATGATCGTGATGGCGATCTGTCTTGGCTGCCTCGAATACACGCTCGAGGAAGGGCCGCGCTGGGACTGGTTCGGCGACGAGACCATCCGCGCCACTGCGTGGATTGCCGCCATCACCGGCATCGCCTTCATCTGGCGCAGCCTCACCTTCGAAAATCCCGTGGTGGATCTGCGTGCCCTCAAGAGCCGCAACTTTTCCCTCGGCTGCTTCTTCTCCTTCGTGACGGGAATCGGGATCTTCTCGACGATCTACCTGACACCGCTGTTCCTCGGACGGGTGCGCGGCTTCAGCGCGCTGGAGATCGGCGAGGCGATCTTTTCCACCGGCGTGTTCCAGCTCATGAGCATTCCCGTCTACACCTACGTCGCGCGCCGCATCGATCTGCGCTGGCTGATGATGCTGGGCCTCGCCGGCTTCGCCGTCAGCATGTGGAATTTCACGCCGATCACCCACGACTGGGGCTGGCACGAGCTGATGCTGCCCCAGGCGTTCCGGGGATTCTCCCAGCAGTTCGCAGTGGCGCCCACGGTGACGCTGACGCTGGGCGGCCTGGCGCCGGACCGGCTGAAGCTGGCCTCCGGCCTGTTCAATCTCATGCGCAATCTCGGGGGCGCCATCGGCATCGCCGGCTGCGGCACCATCCTGAACGACCGCACGAACCTGCATTTCCTGCGCCTGGCGGAGCATCTCAACACCGCCAACACCGCCATGGTGGAGACGTTGCAGCGGCTCGGCACCACCTACACCGCCGCGCTCTCCGGCGATCCCGTGCGCGGCCAGGCGGCGGCGCTGCACCGGCTCTGGTCGCTCACCTGGCGCGAGGCCCAGGTGCAGACCTACGCCGACGCGTTCCTCGTTATCGCCCTCTGCTTCGTCGTGGCGACCGCCATGGTGCCGCTGATGCGCAAGGTGATGCCGCCCCAGGCGCCGGTACGGGACGCTCATTGAGGAGGCCGCTGCATAACTCCTGGTAATTTCGGCGTGCCGCTCAAGTTCAGATCGGCAGCGACGCAGAAACGGCGGCGCATACGGAAATATCAGGAGAGTGATCCGCTGCATCGTCACGTATGAGGGGAGCGCATTTAATGCCGCTTCAATCGTTAGACGCCTATGATCGCGGCCATGCGCCGACTCCTTCCCTCGCTTTGGCCAGAGCACGACGGGCCCGCCGAGGCCTTGCGCCGGCCGAGCCGGATCGGGGCCGTGGAGGTCGATCTCGCGACCGATCGCTATCCCGACCTGTCGCGGATGCGGGCCTATTGGCAGAGCAAGCGCGGGCAGCGCTTCGCGCCGCGCCGCGCCGACATCGATCCCGGCGATCTCGTGCCCTTCCTGCCGCGGTTGCTGCTCGCCGACGTGCAGCGTGACCCGCTGGAATTCCGCTACCGCCTGGTCGGCACCGCCATCTGCGCCGTGCATGGCGCCGAGTTCACCGGCAAGAGCCCGCGCGACTTCGAGCCTGCGGAGCTCGGCGCGCTGATCCACGAGCACTACTGCGACGTCGTGCGCCGGCGCGAGCCGACGCTTTATCTCCTGCTGCTCGACACCCGTGTGCAGTCGCGGTCATACGCCCGTCTGCTGCTGCCGCTCTCCGAGGACGGTCAGGAGGTCACCATGCTGATGGCCCTCGACAGCCTGGAGCAAAACACCGAGGCGTTGCGACAGTTCTTCGCCGAGGTCGCCGACAGGCCTTGATATCGCTGCGGATACGGCGACTACTGGTTGCGATCACCGAAGATATTTCGCGCCAGCCTTGGGGTTGCCGGCCGCCGGCGGGGCGGCGTAATCACGACAATTCTCGGCAAACGCCGGGCAATCGCTGCCGCGACCCACCCGCTTCGTAATGATTAAGAAACTACTCGGCCACATAATTCCGGCCCCGTGCACCCGTTTGCCCGGGCATACCGGCACCAGGAGTGGCTATGGCAGTGGACGCGTCACCGGAGAAGAGGCCCTCGCTCACCGAGGAGGAGGCTGCGGCGCATCGCGCCACCGTGCGCAAGCGCGTGCTCTGGGCGGCCCGGATCGAGGCCGCCGGCCGGCAGTACGACTGCGTCGTCGTCGACCTCTCGCTCGGCGGCGCGAAACTCGATGTCGCGGCGCCGGTGGCGCAAGGCGACGCGGTGACCTTGATCCTCGAGCGCTTCGGCTCGTTCCGCGCCGAGATCGCCTGGCGCGATGACGGATCCGTCGGATTGCGTTTCGCCGAAGATCCCCAGCGCATCGCCGATCTCATCGGCGGCCGACTGCCGTTGACGGCCGTAAAGAGCGCGGCTTCCGCCTAAGCTCCGCAGCCGATCAGAACAGCTCGACGCCGCCGGCGACGAGCGCCGCCTGCGCCGCGAACAGCAGCGCCGCGGCATAGCGTACCCACCGCAGATCGAGACGTCCGCCGGCGAAGTGCCCGCCCAGCACAGCCGGCAGGTTCGCCGCCATCATGCCGAGGGTGGTGCCGATCACCACCAGCCATACCGTCTCGAAGCGCGCGGCGAGCGCCGCGGTCGCGATCTGGGTCTTGTCGCCGATCTCGGTCAGGAAGAAGCACACGACCGTCGTGACGAAGGCGCCGTGCCGGGTCGCCCGCGCGCTCCCCGCGTCGTCCAGGCGGTCGGGGATCAGCGCCCAGATCGCCATGGCGACGAAGGACGCGATCAGCACCCAGTGCAGCACCTCCGGCGACAGCAGCGCGCCGACGGAGGCGCCGGCCCAGGCCGCCACCGCGTGATTGCCCGTCGTCGCGATCAGGATGCCGGCGAGGATCGCGCCGGGCTTGCGGAACCGCGTGGCCAGCACGAGAGAGAGAAGCTGGGTCTTGTCGCCGATCTCGGCGATGGCGACGACCAGGGCGGAGACGGCGAGGACTTCCATGCGGGCGCGGCGCCAGGGCTCAGCCGGCCGCGACGTCGCCTTCCCGGCGCCAGTCGGCGAAGGCGCCGAGGAGGTCCGGCTTCGCGTCGCGCCCCACGATCTTGCTGCTGCCGGCGCGGAGATCCGGCTTCTCCGTTGCCGGCAATCCCACGGCGGCGAAGGCGTCGCGCACCTCGCGCGGCACGCCAGGCTCGCACTCGATGCCCGGTTTCTGCTTCGCGATGTCGCGAGGCTTGGTGCCCGGCACCAGCGCCCAGCGCGGCGCCGCCACCGCGGCCTCCGGCGGTTCGCCGAAATCCAGGATGCGCGCCAGCACCTGAAGGTTCACTTGCGGCTGGTTGTCGCCGCCGGGCGAGCCGCCGATCCATTTGAGACCGTCTGCGTCGGACGCCATGAAGGTGTGCAGCGTGTGCATGGTGCGCCGCCCCGGCACCAGGTGATTGGCGCGGGCGGGATCGAGGAAGAAGGCGATCATGCGGTTGTTGAGGAGGACGCCGCTCTCCTCCGCGACGACGCCGGATCCCAGCTCCGCATAGACACTCTGGATCAGCGCCACGCCATTCCCCTTGTCATCCATGACGGAGACCTTCGAGGTGTTGTCGGCGGTGCCGGCGAACTCGAAGCGCGGCAGGCCCAGACTCTCCGCCTTGCCGGCGATGATCGCCTCGGCCTGCGCGTGCGCCTCGGGTCCGTCGCGGAGGATCGCCAGGCGCTCGTCGAAAGCACGGCGGAGCGCGCGCGCCGCCGCGGTCCAGAATTTCTCCGGCGCCATTTGCCGAGGATTCGGCGCCAGCTCCTGCAGCAGCGTCAGCGCCCGCAGCAGCACCACGCCCTGGGTGATCGGCGGCTGGCTCGCGATCTCGAGGCCGCGATAGCGCGTGGTCAGCACCGGCAGCACCTCGGCCTTGATGGCGGCGAGATCGTCCTCGGCGAGGAAGCCGCCGGCCTGCTGCACGGCGCGGGCGATGTCGCGGGCGATCGGCCCTTCGTAGAAGGCGCGCGGACCTTTCTCGGCGATGGTGGCGAGCGTCCGCGCCAGTGCCGGCTGCCGGAACGGCGCGCCCTCCTTGAGCGGCGCGCCGCCGGGCGCGAAGACGCCCTTCCAGCCCGGCAGATCCGAGAATTCATGAGCATGCTTCGCCGATGCGGCCGAGACGCGCCAGCCGGCGGGGAAACTGTCCCGCGCCAGCGCGATCGCCGGCGCCAGCAGCTCGCCAAGCGGCTTGCTGCCCCAGCGCTCGTGCAGCGTCTGCCAGCCCGCGACCAGGCCGGGCCCTTGCACCGCGAGGCCGCCGAACTCCGGCACGAACTGGTGGCCGAGCGCCTTGTACGCCTCGATGGTGGCGCGGCGCGGCGCCGCGCCCGTCGCGTTGACGGCGAGAATGGGCTTGCCGCCGATCTTCACCAAGGCCAGGAGATCGCCGCCGATGCTGGTGGCGTTGGGGATCATCACCGCCAGCACCGCGGAGCCCGCGATTGCCGCATCCACCACGTTGCCGCCCGCCTTCAGGCAGGCGACCGCCGCCTCCGCCGCCTCCCGCGTCCCCGCCGCCGATGCCGCGCGCTCGCCGTAAGCCGCCTCGGCGCCGCTCGATCGCTTGCCTGCCATGGGGGAAACCTCCCTGACCTTGACTATCGACTGGCGGGCAACGTGCGTCTTTCGACGCGCTCCCCTTAGGTCGCTTGCTCAGGATAAGGAGATGTTCTTTGTGCCATCTCCAGTCCACCTCATCCTGAGCAAGCGAAGCGCGTCGAAGGACGCACGGCCGCTCTGCAGGGCCGAACCCTAGAAGCCGCCCCCCGCAGGGTCAAGGCGACAAGCGCCACGCCAGACCCTACGATCGGGCAGCGTAAAGGGGGATCCATCATGAGCACCGTCTACGAACGGCTGGGCGTCACGCCCATCATCAACGCCTTCGGCACCAATACCCGGCTCTCCGGCGGGTTGATGGCGCCGGAAGTGTCCCAGGCGATGGTGGAGGCCTCGCAATACTGCGTCGACATGGTGGAGCTGCAGGCGCGCGCCAGCGTCCTCATCGCCGAGGCGACCGGTGCCGAGGCGGGCTATGTCACGTCGGGCGCGGCGGCGGCGGTGCTGCTGGGGCTTGCCGCCTGCATCACCGGCCTCGATCCCGACAAGATGAACCGGCTCCCGGATACCACGGGCATGAAAGGCGAGATCGTGGTGCCGCGCAGCCATCGGAATTTCTATGACCGCGCGGCGCGCTCGCTGGGTGCCAAGGTGGTGGAAGTCGGCATCTCCGACCGCTTCAGCGACACCGGCGTGCGCGATGTCGAGGCCTGGGAGATTGCCGCCGCCATTACCGAGCGCACCGCCGCGGTCTACTATCTCGCGAAGCCGTTTTCCCAGCCGACGCTGCCGGAGGTGGTCGCCGTCGCGAGAACGCGCGGCGTGCCGGTCGTGGTGGACGCCGCGGCGGAGCTGCCGCCGGTCGAGAATCTCCGCCGCTTCATCGGCGAGGGCGCCGATCTCGTCGCCTACAGCGGCGGCAAGGCGATCGGCGGGCCCCAGGCGTCCGGCATCCTCACCGGCCGGCGCGACCTGATCGCGGCGGCGGCGCTGCAGAATTTTGATCTCGACGTCTTCTTCGATCTCTTCGATCCGCCGCCCGCGTTCATCGACAAGAGCCGGCTGCCGGGACTGCCGCATCACGGCATCGGCCGGCCGTGCAAGGTGGGAAAGGAGGAGATCGTGGGGCTCCTGACGGCGCTGCGCCTCTTTCACGGCAACGGCGAGGAGCGGCGGCAGCGCTGGCAGAAGCTCAACGTGGCGCTGCTGGCGGCGCTGCAACCGATCGCGGCGCTGGAGGCGGCGCCGGCGGCCAATCCCCGCCGCACCGCGATCCCTCTCCTCGAGGTCCGGCTGCGGGAGCGCAATGACGGGCTCGACATGCGCGGTCTCGTGCGCCGCCTGGAGGCGGGCACGCCGAGCCTCCGCTGCAACATCTCCGCCATGGCCGAGGGCGTACTCTATCTGTCGCCCATGTGCCTGCGCGAGGATCAGCTGCCGGCGATCGCCGAGAAGTTCCGCGCCGCCCTCGGCTGATCGCTTCATCGGCTTCCGCGTGGCATCTGGTGGACACGCAGGCTCCGGCTTGAACACGCCGCCGGCGCCCCAATGTTCAGTCGACAGCGCCCACGTCACATCGAACGGAGGAAACCCATGCCCGCTAAAGTGAAGGCGATTCCCGACGGCTACCACGCGATCACGCCCTATCTCGCGCTCCGCGATGCCGCCCGCGCCATCGAGTTTTACAAGAAGGCCTTCGGCGCAACCGAGCTGATGCGGATTGCCGCCCCCAACGGCCGGGTCGGCCATGCCGAGATCAAGATCGGCGATTCCATCATCATGCTGGCGGACGAGCATCCCGAGATGGGCTCGCGCGCGCCGCAGACGGTCGGCGGCACGCCGGTCGGGCTCATGCTCTACGTGGAGAACGTGGACGCGGTTGCCGACCGTGCGCAAACCGCCGGCGCCAAGCTCACCCATCCCGTGGAAGACAAGTTCTACGGCGACCGGTCCGGCACGCTGACCGATCCCTTCGGGCACGTCTGGCACGTCTCGACCCACAAGGAGGATGTGCCGCCCGATGAGCTGCGCCGGCGCGCCGAGGCGTTCATGTCGAAGAGCACGAAGGCCTGAGCCTAGAACGGCGGCGTCCAGGTGACCCCGGTGTCCAGGGGGATCACCGGACGCGGCAGGCGGGTCCAGGCGAAGCGGTTGAGCATCGGCGAGGTGAGACCAGGGCAGTCCACCTCGACGATGCGGTCGCCCGAGAAGAACTCGTCGAAACCGCCGCGGAAATGGCCGCGGGACTTCACGACGACCGCGCGCGCCTTGACGATGTCGAGGCCGAACATCTCGAAGAAGACGGGATCGGCGCATTGATGGCGGTTGGAGATCACCACCACGGTGACGCCGCCCACCTGGAGCGCGGCGGAGCGGCCGAGATCGAGGCGCGTGCCGCCGTAGATGCCGCGCCGGCCGATACAGGCGCCGTCGGAGAGCGCGAGCACCTTGACCTCGTGCGCGAACGGCGTTGAGAAGCTCTGGGTCTCCGCGCGGTTGAAGCGGGCGAGGAAGCTGGCGCCTTCGCCGCGCTCGTGCGCCTCGTCGGCGAGAACAGCATCGTTGAAGATGCCGAGCAGCACGCCCTCGGCACCGGCCTTCAGGAACGCCTCGAGGATATAAGTGGTATTGCCGCGTCCGCCGCCGCCGGGATTGTCGGCCACATCGGCGAAGCAGAGGGCGGGGCGCGCGGCGTCCTTGCCTGCTGCGACCGCCATCGCCGTCGCGTCCTTGAGGGAGGTGAGCGTCGGTCGGAAGCGCTCGCGGTTTTTCCAGCCGAGCTCCGCAATCTCGCGGGCGAGAGTACGCGCGGCCTGCTCGTCGCTCCGCGCCGTCACGATCACCGTGAGCCCGTTCTTCGCCGTGTCGCCATAGGCAAAGCCGCCCATCACCGTCACGTTGAGGATGTCGGGCGTCTTCTTCTGCTGGCCGTAGTTGATCATGTCGGCATAGGGCCCGCCCGACGTCAGCATGGTCACCGTCGGCGGCACGATGGGGAGGCGGATGCGGGCGTGTTTCGGTTTCAATCCGCCGAGCAGCTCGCGCATCGCCGACGCAGCCTCCTCGCCGCGCTCGCGCATGTCCATATGCGGGTTGGTGCGATATCCCACGAAGACGTCGATGCTGTCGACCATGCGCTCGGAGATGTTGCCGTGCAGGTCGAAAGTGGCGGCGATAGGGACATCAGGCCCCGCCACCTCGCGCACCATGGCGAGGAGGGCGCCGTCGGGGTCGTCATCCTCGGTGGTAAGGCCGGCGCCGTGGGAGCAGACGTAGACGCCGTCCAGGGGCCTCGCCGCCTCCAGGCCCGCGCGCCATTCCCGCATCAGGCGCTGGAAGAATTCGTGCACCACGGGCCCGTTCGGCTGCGCCTGGGCCAGCCGGATCGGCAGCGGCGTCCAGGGACCGCTGCGATCCATGGCGGCGACAAAGCCCGGCAGCTCCGGCGTGAAGCGCGGCGTGGCGGCGCGCGCCTCCGCCAGCAGCTCGGCCCCTGCGGCATAGGCGCGCGCGGAGAAATCCGCCTCGACAGCCGGCGGCGCGAATTTGTTGCACTCGATGGAGAAGCCGAGGAGGGCGATGCGAGGCGCGGATTTCGTGGTCATGGAAGGTCCTGACGTGCACGGGAATGAGGCATCACGCGGGCTTGCTGGGGTCTGCCGCTTTGGGCAAAGTCTAACCCCTCGCAGCGCCGCCGCAAGCCGGGTCCGGCGTCCCGCTCACATGGAGATTATCGCCATGGCCGACCGCGCCGCCGATCATCCGTTGGACCATGCGAAGACCCTGGCCTCGGTGCCCGGCACCTACACGAATTTCGTCGACGAGCTCCATCGCCTCAAGCTGATCGATCGCGAACAGCGGATCTTCCTGCAGAAGGGATTGCGCTCGGCGGCGGGGAAGGGCGATCTCGCGGAGACCGCCCTGGTGCCGCCGAGCTCGACGCATGTGCAGACCGGCGACGGGCTGGAGCAGCGCGCGGCGAAGGCTGGGCTGGTGCGCCAGGAAGGCCGCAACCGCTATCGCCTGCTGGCGGGACCGGAGACCGTGCATTGGGGCTACCTCTCCGGCGCCGCCGAGCCGGCGGTGCGGGTGAAGCCCGGCGCCACCGTCACCATCGACACCGTCTCCCACGAGGGGTTGCTGGCGGATCAGGGACCCCCGGAGCGTTTCTTCGCGCGCCACGGCATCGTCGCAAAGGGCGTGCTGGCGGATGCGGTGGCGATCTATGCGAAAGTGCAGCACAGCGGCCTCGGGCCGCACGTGGTGTCGGCACCGGTCTACGTGGAGGGCGCCGAGCCCGGCGACATCCTCGTCGTAAAGATCCTGGCGGTGACGCCCCGCGTTCCCTACGGCGTCAACACCATGCGCTCCACCAAGGGCGGTCTCGCGGACGAGTTCACCCTCAACCGCAGCATCGTGATCCCCTTCGATCTCGAGCGGCAGGTGGCGAAGTTCTCCGAGCGCATCGAGGTGCCGCTGGCGCCCTTCTTCGGCATCATGGCGACGGGACCGGCACGCAGCCTTGGTCGCCTCAGCTCGGTGCCGCCCGGCGCCTATGGCGGCAACATCGATCTCAAGGACCTCGTCGCCGGCACCACCTTCTATCTGCCGGTCCATGTGCCCGGCGCCCTCTTCATGTGCGGCGACGGCCACGCGGCGCAGGGCGACGGCGAAGTGGACCTCACCGCCATCGAGACGTCGCTTACCGGCACCTTCGAGTTGGATCTCATCAAGGGCCGGCCCCTGGCCTGGCCCCGGGCGGAGACGCGCACGCACTGGATCTGCGTCGGCCTGCACGAGGATTTGAACGAGGCGATGAAGATCTGCATCCGCGAGACCATCAAGTTCCTCGGCGAGGAAAAGGGGCTGGCACCGGCGGACGCCTACGCGCTGGCCAGCATCGCCATCGACTTCGAGGTGACCCAGGTGGTGGACCAGGTGAAGGGCATCCACGCCATGATCCCGAAGGGGATTTTCAAATAGGCGAAGGTGCTGGATTGGCGTTGGTGCGTCCTTCGACGCGCTCCCTCCGGTCGCTTGCTCAGGATGAGGCGGGACTGAGAACTCCCTCGTCCTGAGCAAGCGAAGCGCGTCGAAGGACGCAAGGCCGCTCTGCAGCTCGTCCTCTACGCCGCAAACTCCCGCAGCAATTTCCCGGGCCGGCTCGCGGTGCCGAGCGCGCCGTTGGCGTCCGCCACCTGGACGCCGTTGACCCAGACGCCGTGCAGGCCCCGGGGATCGGTGGTGAGGCGGGCGGCGCCGCCGGGGAGGTCGTGGACGCGGCGGCGGGGCCCGCGTCCGATGCTGGCGGGATCGAACAGCAGGAGATCCGCCGCATAGCCCGGCGCGAGGCGGCCGCGGTTCTCGATACCGAAGATGTCCGCCGGTCGGCCGGTCAGTTGCCAGACCGCTTCCTCGAGGCTGAGTGCGTTGCGCTCGCGCACCCAATGACCGAGAAGGTGCAGGCCGAAACCCACGTCGCAGAAGAAGCTGAGATGGGCGCCCGCGTCCGACAGCGCGATGCTGGCATTGGGATCCCGCAGCATGCGGCCCACCGCCTCCTCGTCGGTGTTGAGGAGGATCGCGGTGAAGACCGTGTCGAGATCTTCCGAGAGAGCGAAATCGAGAAGCCAGTCGAGGGGCGGCTTCCCCGCCTCGGCGGCGAGGGACGCGATGCTGCGGCCTTCGTAGTGCCGGTTTTCCGGCCGCGCAACCTCCAGGAGATCGAGCTTCTCCCAGTCGTTGTTGAAGAGGCGCATGGCGACGGGCGTCGCGAGCTCGGCGGTGACGCGGCGGCGGAACTCGGGATCGGTATAGACGCTCTTAAGCGCCTCGCCCTCCGCCTGCATCGCCGGCAGCCAAGCGGCGATGCCCTCGAAGAGATAGGGCGACTTCATGGTGAAGTCGTTGGTGAGGGGGCAGCAGGAGATCTGGCCGTAGAGGCGGTGTCCGCGCGTCTGCGCCGCGGCGATGCCGGCCAGATCGTTGAAGGTGGCTTCCGGCAATACGGGGTTGTGCAGGAGCGCCGCGATCATCACGGGCCGGCCGGATTGCGCCGCCAGGGATTCCAGGAACGGCACCGTGGAGTCCGGGCCCTTGGTCAGCATGAAGATGCCGCGGCGCATCTCGCCGAGCACACCCACGAGGGCGCCGAGCTCGGCGGCATCGGCGAGCCGCGACGGCATCGGCACGCCGCCCTCGCCGTTGTGCTGGGGCGCCGTCGATGTGGCGAAGCCGATGGCGCCCGCGGTCATCGCCTCGGCGACGAGGCGCCGCATCGCCGCGACTTCGTCCGGCGTGGCGCTCCGCCGCGTCGCGTCATCGCCCATGACGAAAGTGCGGAGCGACGAGTGGCCGACGAAAGCCGCCACGTTGAGCACGCTGCCGAGCCGCTCCAGCAGGCTCATATATTCCGGGAAGCTCTCGAATTCCCAGCGGATGCCCTGGCGCAGCACGTCGAGGGACATGCCCTCCACATGGGTCAGGTTGCGCATGGTGATCTCGCGGTCGGCGGGCCGGCACGGCGCGATCGTGAATCCGCAGTTACCGATCACGACCGTGGTGACGCCGTGCGCCGGCGACGGCGTCAGCGCGGGATCCCAGGTGATCTGGGCGTCGTAGTGGGTGTGGGTGTCGATGATGCCCGGCGACAGCGCCAGCCCGCCGGCGTCGATCTCCCGCCGCCCCGGCCCGACCTCGCGGCCGATCTCGACGATGCGGCCGCCGGCCACAGCAACGGCGCCGGGCTTGGCGGGTGCCTTGGTGCCGTCGACGAGGAGCGCGTTCCTGATGACGAGGTCATGCATGGCGTCATCATAGACCCAAGCCGGGCCGCGGCTCCATCTTGAGGAACTCCGCTGGGCAGGCGAAACTGCGGCTCCCTTCACACAACCCGACCCCGCCATGCCCGTCTACGTCATCGAGCCCATCAGCCCTCGCGCGCTTGCCCGCCTGCAGGAGCGCACCGACGTCGTCGACTGGCGCGATCCCGCCGTCGCGGACTGGCCCGATCACGCGGATGGACTCGTGGTGCGCATCCGTCCGGTCGCCGCCGCGGACGTGACGCGGGCGCGCAAGCTCAAGGTCATCGGCAAGCACGGCGTCGGCTTCGACAACATTCCCCTGGATGCCGCCCGCGCCAAGGGCATCACTGTCGTGAATACCCCCGGCGCCAATGCGGACGGCGTGGCGGAGCTGGTGCTGGGCCTGGCGCTCGCTGCCGCGCGCCATGTGGTGGCGGGCGATCATGCGCTGCGCGCGGGAACGCTGGGGAAGCAGCATCTGCCGGTCGGGCGAGAGCTCGCCGGACGGCCGCTCGGCATCGTGGGTTTCGGCGCGGTGGGGCGGCAGGTCGCCGGCCTCTTTTTCCGTGCCTTCAATTCGCCGGTGCGCGCCTATGATCCCGTGCTGGCCCCGGACGCGATCCGCGCCGCCGGCGTCGAGCCCGTCGCGTCACTGGACAGCCTGCTGGAGACCAGCGCGGTGGTGAGCCTGCATCTGCCGCTGAGGCCGGCGACCCGGAACCTGATCGACGCCAAGGCGCTGGCGCGGATGGCGCCCGACAGCATCCTCGTCAACACCGCCCGCGGCGGCATCGTGGACGAGATGGCGCTGGCCGAGGCGCTGACGACGGGCCGGCCCGGCGCCGCCGCCGGCGACGTCTTCGCCGTGGAGCCGCCGCCGCCGGACCATCCCCTGCTGCAGCTCGCGAATTTCATCGCCACGCCGCATCTGGGCTCGGCGACGCAGGAGTCCCTGGACCGGGTGGGTCTGTCGGTGGTGGAGCAGGTGATCGACGTGCTGGAGGGGCGCCGCCCGCCGCATGTCGTGAGCTGAGCGCCACAGCAGCGATGCCCAAAGGCATCGCTGCTGCGCTGATCTCAGAACTGCAGGACGAAATCCGCCGCGAAGGTGATCTGGTTGTCGTCGCTGCCGTTGCCGAAAACCGGCTTGGCGGCGTGGTCGTAGCGGATTTCCGGCCGCAGCATGAAGCCGGAGATCGGCTTCGGCAGCTCGGGCTTCCAGGTGACGCCCAGGGTCAGCTCCGTATAGGTGTTCTTGCCGCCGCCCACCACGCCGCCGGAGCTTGTCGGCAGGCCGCGCTCGAAGTTCACGAAGTCGAGGGGGTGCTCGAATTTCGCGACGTAGAAGCCCTTGGAGTCGTCCCAGACCTCGCCGCGGCCGGTAATCGACCACTGCTCGTCGAAGGCGTAGGTGATGTACTGGGCGATGCCGCCGCCGTTCGCGTTGACGCCGTCGTCGCGGATGAAATTGAGCTCGGTGACGGAGGTCAGCGCGTCGCTCACCTTCCAGGTGATGGCCACGTCATTTTCGTAGCGGAACTCGCCGTTGACGTCGATCGGCTTGCCGGCCAGGTCGACGGCGCCGCGCGGGTTCTCCGGTCCGAAGTGCGAGAGGGCGAGGACCGTCAGCTTGCCGTCCATCAGGTTGAGACCGAAGCCGCCGATGCCCGCGAGGGCGCCGTTGTTGTCGCCGTGCTTGCCGACCCAGGTATTGACGCCGGTGTCGACGCCCGCCCAGAGATCGAGGACGTCGGTCACATGCGTGGTCGTGAGCGCGCCCGTGTGCTTCAGCGGAATGCCGAAGTTGAAGATGTAGGAGTGCGAATAGAGCGGATTGGCGCTGGCGTCGATCACCTCGTAGCCCAGCGGCGTCGAGTACTGGCCGATCTTCAGGTCCATGCCGCCGTCGCTGATGATCGGCGCGTGGATCAGCGCGTTCGCCTCCACCAGGTCAATCTGGTTGGTGTCGTGGATGACGCGGTCGAACTCGCCCATGAAATGCGTGTAGCGCGCGTCGGATCCGTACATGCCCTGGAGCTTGAAGCCGAAATCCCAGCCCTCGGCCTTGGGGTCGAGCGGCCGCTGCGCGGTGAGCAGGATCTGGTTCAGCACCGGCTGGTTGGCGTGATCCGTGAACAGCTGGCCGAAATTGCGGTGGTCGGGCGGACCTTCGGGATTCGCCGTGAAGCCGGCTTCCACCTGGCCGGTGAAGGTGAGCGTATCGGCCCAGGCGGCCGGTGCCGCCGGCGCTGCGGGCGCCGCAGCAGCGGTCTGCGCGGCGGCGGGAGTCGCAGCGGAAAGCGCGGCGATCAGTACGAGCGTACTGACGGCCCCAATTAGCCTACAGTTTCTGACCATAACTGGTGATATCTCCCCCCAAAATTGTATCGCGGGACAGCACAAACCCCTGGTCGACACGCCGCCGGATCGGTCCCAGAGATGACCGTTTTCCGGGCGGCGTGCCGCGAAATGCGGCGTCGACTCCACGGGATGCAGTGTCAGCGCCACATCACGCGACGACGCTGCAAACTTCTTGCCAGTTCTGGGCGTAAAAAGTCTATGCGGTTTTGCTGGCCATCTCCGACAGGATCCAGTCACGGAACGCCTTCACCTTTCGCCGCTCCCCCGCCGATTCCTGGTGCACCAGCCAATAGGCCTTGCCGTGACCCACCGTGAGAGGAAACGGCTGGAACAATCGGCCCGCGACGATGTCCTCGTTAAAGAGGTAGGGCGAGCCGATTGCCACGCCCAGCCCGTCGATGGCGGCCTGCACGGCGATCTTCGTCGAATTGAAATGGGCGCCCAGATTTAGCGGAAGGTCGGGAATGCCCGCGGCGGCGAGCCAGGTCGGCCAGTCTCCCACCGAGGCCGGCTCGACGCTGGAGGCATCGATCAGCGGAACGTGGCGAAGGTCCTCCGGCCGGCGCAGCCGGTCGCGGTGCGTGCGCCCGCAGAGCGGCGTCAGCTCGTCGTCGAACAGCTTGGTGACGACGAGGCCCGGCCATCGCCCGTCGCCATAGCGGATGGCGACGTCGACGTCCTCGCGCACGAAATCCACCATGCGCGCCGTCGTCGCCAGGCGGACCTCGATGTCGGGATGCGCTGCCTGGAAGCGCGGCAGCCGCGAGACCAGCCAAGTGAGGGCAAAGGTGGTGAGGGTGGTGACCGAGAGGGTGGCGGCGCCGCGACCGGAGCTCACCCGCGCCAGCGCCCGGGCCATGCGCTCGAAGGCATCGTGCAGATCCGGCAGCAGAGCCTGGCCTTCATCGGTAAGCAGGAGGCTCTTCGGCAGGCGCCGGAACAGCTTCACCCCGAGGCGCAGCTCCAGGGTCTTTACCTGGTGGCTGACGGCCGCCTGGGTGACGTGCAGCTCCGCCGCCGCACGGGTGAAACTGAGGTGCCGGGCGGCGGCCTCGAAGGCCTTGAGTCCATTGAGCGGAAGCGATCCCTGCATCGGCATTAAGGCCTAATTAATCTGGGCCATTATATGAAAAGACCTCGTTTGTGGCCAATGTTTTCCGGCGCCATTCTCTCCGCAGGACGAACGCATGGCCAAAGGAGATTCGATCATGGAACGGTTTCAGCAGAGCTCAATTCCCGCCATCGCGGCGGCTCATATCGCGGCCCTCACCACCGCCTCGGCGGCGCCCGCATTTCGTGGCGCGGGGCCGATGTTCCGCTGGCGCACGGAAGGCCCGCGGGGCGAGATTTTCGACACCGCCTGGCGGCCGAATCCGGCGGCGATCCTGTACGGCTGGCGGCCGCGCCGCCTGGAGGCGCAGACCGCCCACCAGTGGTGGACCCCCGTCCGCGAGATGCTGACGGTGGCGCTCGACCAGGTCGGTCTGTGGCAGGAGCGGTCCCGGAGCCGGCAGGCCCTGCTGTCGATGGATGACCGGGCGCTCCGCGACATCGGCCTCGATCGCGCCAGCGCCGACTACGAGGGCAACCTCCCGTTCTGGCGCGTGCGGCCCTAGCCGCACCCGTCGCGGCCTCCCTTACATGTGGGAGTACATCCTCCGGCCGGGCACCTTCAGCTCGGCCTTGAGGATGGTGCCGGTCTTCGACTCCGTGATGAACAGCGTCTTGCGCTCGGGCCCGCCGAAGGCGCAGTTGGTGACGGCGAGGCCGGTGCAGGACTTGAGGCGATAGAGCGGCTCGCCGATCGGGCTGAAGACCCAGGCTGAGCCCATGCCCACGTGGCAGACGACGAGATTTTCCTCCTCGTCGATCGCCATGCCGTCGGGGCCGACGCCGCCGGACATCTGAATGAAGACGCCGACCTTGGTGGCGCTGCCGTCCTTCAGCAGCGGCACCCGCCAGATCGCGTTGTCCCGGGTGACGCAGAGGAAGACCACGGTCTCCGTCTTGTTGAGGACGAGGCCGTTCGGGCTCGGGATGCAATCGAGGATGCACTCGAGCTCGCCGCTGGCGCGCAGGCGATAGAGCCGGCCCGTGCGGTCGTGCTGCCCGGTCTGGCCCTGATCGGTGAAGTACATGTCGCCGTTCGAGGCGAACACCAGATCGTTCACGCCCTTGAAGCGCTCGACGACGCCGCGGTCGCGATAGGCCGCGATCTTTCCGGTCTTGGGATCGAACACCATGATCCCGTGCTTGTGATCGGTGATGAAGGCGCGGCCGTCCTTGTGGAACTTGAGGCCGTTCGGCTCGCCGTCATATTCGAGGGCCACGGTGATGGATCCGTCCGGCACGATCTTGAAGAGGCGCCCCCAGGGAATGTCGGTGACCCAGAGATTGCCCTCGCGGTCGAAGGACGGACCTTCGAGAAACGTCGGATGCGGCACGCCCATCTGATTGAACTCGACCCAATGCGAGGGCCTGTCGCGCCAGAGACTCTCGGGGATGCGGGCAAAGACCGTGGTCTCGATGACGGGAGGCGCTGCGTACATGAGCTGCTCCTTCGGTATCCGACTCTAATCCTGCAACGGCGTCACTCGGCCTCGGCGTGCCCGCTCAGCAGGCGCCGCAGCGGCCGCGCGAACTCGGCGGCGCGGCTCGCGAGCTCGTCGAGATCGCGGCGCAGCTGCTCCAGCCCGAAGCCGAGGGCGAAGATGCGCCCGGCCTCCTCGTCGGACAAGTCTCGCGTGAGATGCTCGCGGCGGAGCTCCGTCATCGCTGCGGCGTAGCCGTCGAGGGCTGCATTCACCGTACGGATGGGCGGCGGATCGCGACGCTCGGCGAGCGCCGTGCCGGTGCCGCGCAGGAACTCGCCGATTGCCGTAGACGCCTCCGCGAGCCGTGGCGCGAGCCGCGTGCGCATCGGCTCCGGCAACGGCACCGCGGCGGCGCGGCCGATCATGACGAGGTCGGCGTGCAGCCGCCGCGCGCCGCGCACCAGCGGCTTGGCGTCGAGTCCGCCGGCGAGGTAGATGCGGCGCTCGTGCTCGACCTCCGCGGCACTGGTCTCCAGCGCCGCGATCGCTCCGCGCACCCGCTCGTGGAGCCGCTGATAAAGCGCGCCGTCCGGGGTCGCCGTCAGGCCCGCAACCAAGGCGGCGAGGAGATCCGCCAGGACGTCGAGGGCACGTCCGGTTCCAGCGCCTGCGGCCCGGTAGGCCCGCGCCGGCAGGACCAGCAGCGACACTGCCAACCCCACGACGCAGCCGAGGCTGATCTCGATCACCCGCGCGGTCGCCGAGCCAAGCGGGCCCGCCTGGGCGCTGGAGGTGCCCAGCAGCACGATGATCGCAGTCACCGGCGCGATGCGGAAGCTGGCGCTGATCGCGGCGAGGACCGCGAGCGGCGCCACCGCCACCGCCAGGGCGACGGCTGGCGCCAGCGCATTCTGATGCGGGATCAGGAGCGCGATGACCGCGCCGAAGAGGGCGCCGCTGAAGGTGCCGATGAATCGATCGATGCTCGCCTTGAGGGAGCCGCCGACGCTGGACTGGGTCACCACCACGGCGGTCAGCACCGCCCAGTAGCCCTGGGCCAGATGCAGAAGCTCGGCAAGCGCGTAGCCGGCAAGCGCCGCGACCGTCACCCGCGCGCCGAGGCGAAGCTCCGAGCGGCGCCGGTGCAGCCAGTCGCCGAGGTATCGGCGTGCCGGCATCTCCACCATTTTCTCCTTCTTGCCGCGAGGCTCAGCGCGCCAAGCCGATGTCGCGGAGATAGCGCAGCACGCCGGGATGGACAAGGTCGACCCGGGGTGCTGCCGCAAGGGTGTTGGCGGCGGTGGTCTCCGCGGCCTGAGGCAGGCGCCTGGCGAGCGCCGCCTCGCCCCGATGGAGTGCGCGCGCCAAGCGATAGGCCACATCGTCGGGGAGATCCGGCCGCGTCATGACGAAGCTCCAGGATCCGACCGACGGAATCGCCGCCGCCTGGCCAGGATAGCTGCCGGCGGGCACCGTCATCGGCTTCAAGAATTGGTGTTTGGCGCGGATGCGCGCGATTTCCTCGGCGTCGGGCGCGATGAAGCGGCCCCCGGCGGGATCGCGCGCCACCGCGGCGAAGCCGGGCCAGCCGATGCCGCCGCCCCAGAGCGCCGCGGCGCGCCCGTCCAGCACCATGGCGGGACCGTCGCCGGCGCGCTCGAGATAGATCGCCTGGAAATCCCGGTCGGGATCGAGGGAGATGCCGTCGAGCACGTAGCGCGCGAGGATCACCAACCCGGAACCGCGGGCGCCGAAAGCCACGGGCTTGCCGCGGAGATCGCCGATCGCGCGCGCGGCGTTGTCGGCACGCGTCACGAACATGCCCGCCGTCGAATACATGGCGGCGAGAATCCGGAGATCCGCCGGCGGCCGCCCGATTCCGGCCAGAGCCTCGTGGGCGACCTCGCCTTGCACCAGGGCGATGTCAAGCTTTCCCGCTTCCAGGAGCGGCACGTTCTCGGTGCTGCCCTTGGTGTTGCGCGCCTCGATCGCGAGGGAGGGATCGATCTCGCGCAATGTCTCGATGACGGCGGCGCCGTAGAGCGGAAAGCCGCCGCCCGGCGTCGCCGTGCCGAGGATCACCGATGTCGTCATTGTCCGGTCGTCGCCTCGGCGAGGCCGAGATAGATCCGCTGCACCTGCGGATCGGTCTCCAATTTTTCGGCGGGACCGTCGAGCACGGTGCGGCCGGTCTGCAGCACATAGGCGTAGTCCGCGATCTCGAGCGCCAGCGGCACCGACTGCTCCGCCAGCAGCAGGGTGAGCCCGTCCTGATGCAGGCGCTCCAGACTGTCGTAGAGCTGCTCCACGACCGCGGGAGCGAGGCCGAGGCTGGGCTCGTCCAGCATCAGGAGTTTGGGCTCGCTCATGAGGGCGCGCCCCACCGCCAGCATCTGGCGCTCGCCGCCGGAGAGGGTTCCCGCGCGCTGGCGCCGGCGCTCCGCGAGGCGCGGGAAGACCGCGAAGACGCGCTCCAGCAGCGCGCCCAGGCGCTTCTTGTCGCCGAGCGCGGTGGCGCCCAGATGCAGGTTCTGCTCGACGGTCTGGCTGACGAAGAGCCGCCAGCCTTCCGGCGAGAGCGCCAGCCCCTTCGGCACGATGGCATAGGCCGGCAGATTGGTGATCGCCTCGCCGCGCCAGTGGATCGCGCCGCCGCTCGCCGGCACCAGCCCGGCGATCGCGTTGAGCGTGGTGGTCTTTCCGGCGCCGTTCGATCCCAGCAGCGCCACGATGCCGCCCTCGGCGACGTCAAGCGATACGTCCGCAACGCCGACGAGATCGCCGTAACGAACCTCGAGATGCTCGACGTTGAGGATGGGGGCGCCTGTCATCGTTCTCAGCCTCGCGCGCGCCGCCGGCGGTGCTGGCGGCCGAGATAGGCCTCGATCACCACGGGGTCGTTGACGACGTCGGCGGGCTTGCCCTGGGCGATGGTGCGGCCTTGGTTGAACACCAGCACGCGCTGGGCGAGCGTCAGGATCACCTCCATGATGTGCTCGACGATGACGATGGTGATGCCCGTTGCGTGGATGCGCCGCACCAACTCGATCGCACGCTGCACTTCGCCGGGGGTGAGGCCGGCGAGGGCCTCGTCGAGAAGCAGCAGCTTCGGCTCGGTCGCCAGCACGCGGGCGATCTCCAGGCGCTTGCGACCGGGCGTGCCGAGACTGCGCGCGCGCTGCTCCGCCTGGGCCTCGAGACCGGTGAGACGCAGCACCTCGATCGACTTCGCGCGCGCGTCGCGGGCGTGGGGGTGGCGCAGGAAGGCGCCCACCATGACGTTCTCCAGGATCGTCATGTCCTCGAAGGTGGCGGGCACCTGGAAGGTGCGCCCGATGCCGGCCTGGGCATGCGCCTCGGCGGACGCGCTGGTGAGATCGGCGCCGTCGAAGAGGATGCGGCCGCCGGTGGGCACGAGGTCGCCGGCGACGCAGTTGAAGAAGGTGGACTTGCCGGCGCCGTTGGGGCCGATCAATCCCACGATCTCGCCGGGTGCCACCGCGAGGCTGGCACCGGAGAGAGCGAGGAAGCCGCCGAAGGCGCGGGAGACGTCCTGGGCCTCAAGCAGCACGGGGCCGCCTCCCGGGATTGCGCTGGGTGAGGCGCGCCAGCGCCGGCGCCATGAGGCGATGCCAGAGCTCGATCAATCCGCCGGGCTCGAAGCGCGCCAGCAGCACGATGATGCCGCCGTAGATGATGTAGGTGAGGCCGCTGCCGCCGCCGCCGAACCAGGTGTTGGTGGCGCTCTGGAGCGGGATCAGGATGATGGCGCCGATGACGGGGCCGTAGAGCGTGCCGGCGCCGCCGAGCGCCGCGGTGATGATGAGCTGCACCGAGACCAGTATGCCGAGCCCGCTCTCGGGACTGATGTAGCCGACCTTGAACGCGTAGAGCGAGCCCGCGATCGCGGTGAAACCCGCGCTCAGCATCAGCGCCATCAGCTTCATCCGCCGCACGGGGACACCGAGGCTGCGTGCCGCGCGCTCGCCGGAGCGGATCGCGCGCAGGTAATAGCCGAAGCGGCTGCGCTCCATCGCCCAGGTGACGTAGAGCACGACGGCGAGCACGGCAAGGAAGATGTAGTAGTAGGGCACCGAGCTGCGAAAGATCAGATCGTACCAGCCGCGCGGGCTCGCCGGCCCCTGGAGTCCGATGGCGGCGCCCAGTATCTCCGTGTTGCCCACCACCAGGCGGATGAGCTCGGCCACCGCGATGGTCGCCATGCTGAAGTAGTGGCCTTGCAGCCGGAAGGTCGGGAAACCGATGCCGAGCGCGATCAGCACCGCTACCGCCACGCCGAGCGGCACGCCCAGGAGCGGCGGCACGCCCCAGAGATTGTAGAGCAGCAGCGGCATATAGGCGCCGGCGCCGAAGAAGATCGCATGGCCCACCGAGACCTGGCCGGCGTAGCCGCCGACGATGTTCCACGCCGAGGCGCCGATCGCCGCCAGCACCAGCGTCGCACCCACATCCTGCAGGAAGGCGCCGCTGTTGCTGCCGGAGACCACGAGGGGATAGAGCAGCAGCGCCGCCCAGAGTGCGATCGGTCCCCGCCATTTCCGCATCGCGCGCCCTCGCCCTAGAGCCGACCAAGGAGTCCCTGGGGGCGCACCCAGAGAATCGCGACGAAGAGGCCGTAGACCACCACGTCCTTGTAGATCGGCCCGACGTAGAAGCCCGAAAGCTGGTCGACGAGGCCGATGATGACGCCGGCGATCATCGCGCCGGGCACGCTGCCGAAGCCGCCGAGCGACACCACGACGAAGGCGGTGAGGGCGAAGGTCTCGCCGACCGAGGGCGAGAAGGGATAGGCCACCGCCATCAGCGCCCCGGCGATGCCCGCGCTCGCCGCCGAGAGGCCCCAGGCCAGCGCTTGCATTCGGTCGGGGCGGATTCCCATCAGCATGGCGGCGTTGCGGTCCTCGGCGACAGCGAGCAGGCGGCTGCCGAGGGAAGTGCGCGTCAGCAGCACGTGCATGCCGAGGGTGAGGATGGCGGCGACGACGCCGGCCACGAGCTGCGCCCTGCCGATGAAGATGCCGCCGAGGTTGATGGAGCCCGAGAGCGCGCTTTCCGGCAGCGTGCGGAAATCCGACTTGAAGATGAAGAACGCGCTATAGCGCAGCAGCAGCGCGAGCCCGAAGGTGGAGAGGATCTGCGCCAGCATGGGGCCGCGTGTCACATGCTTGATGAGGGCGCCGTAGACGAAGACACCTAGGAGGAACAAAACCACCGCGGCGACCGGCGCGAACACCGCGGGACCGCCGTGCAATCCCGTCGCCACCACGAAGGCCACGTACATGCCGAGCATCACGAACTCGCCGTGGGCGAAGTTGATGAAGTTCATCATCCCCCAGATGAGGGTGAGGCCCGACGAGAACAGCGCGTAGACGGCCCCCAGAAGGAGGCCGCCCACGACGACTTGCAGCAGGATCATCGCGCCGGCGACGTCCGGCTATTTCCAGCCCTTCATCGGCCACACCACGGGCGCGGTGGCGGACTTGTCGGGCCAGACCGAGACGTAGTCCTTGCCCTTGAGCTGGATCAGATACGTGGCCGCCAGCACGTTCTGCCCGGTCGCGTCGAACTTGACGCCTTTGTATCCCATCATCAGCTGGCTGGGCTTGAGGTCGGTCTCGACGAGGGCCTTCTGGATCTTCGCGGGATCGGTGGAGCCCGCACGGTTGATGGCATCCGCCAGGACGAACATCGCCTGCATGTCGCGGGCGGAGGTGTCGTCCATCTCGTGGCCGGTCTTGGCCTTGAAGAGGTCGTTGATCTTGGCCGTGACGCTGCCGGGCTTGCCCACATCCCAGGAGCTGCGGTTCATCACGCCCTGCGCGACGTCGCCCACCGCGGGGATGAACGAGGGATCGGCGAAGCCGGCGTCGTCGCCGATGATCATCGGTGGCAGGTAGTCGAGGTTCTTCATCGTCTTCATGTAGAGGATCGCGTCGGCGGTATAGGAGACGAAGATCACGCAATCCGGCTGCTTCTCCTTGAGCTGCAGCACCTGCGCCGAGACGTCGGCGGAATTGGCGTTGTAGGGGATCTGCGCCGCCACGGTGAAGCCGTGCTTCTTCGCCTGCTCGACGACGGTGCCGCCGACGGAGGTGCCGTAGTCGGTGTTCTCGTTGATGACCGCGATGCTGTCGACCTTGTGGCCGGCCTTCTTCATGTCGGAGAGGAATTCCATGTAGTTGGCGGCGAAGTCCGAGGCGATCGGCGTGACGCGAAAGAGCCACTTGTAGCCGCGGCTGGTGATGTTGGCGGCGACGGAATCGCCGACCACGAACGGCACGCCCTGACGCTCGGCGACCGCGCTCGCGGTGAAGGTCACGTTCGAGTGGTAGGAGCCCAGCAGCGCCGCCACATGCTCCTGGGTGATGAGGCGGAGCGTCTGCGCCTGGCCTTCCGCGGGATTGCCCTGGTGGTCGGCGCTGACGATCTCGATCTTGGCGCCGCCGAGGTTGCTGAGGCCGCCCTTGCCGACGGAGGGGAGCGCCGCGAATTCCGGATGCACGGTATTGACCAGCTCCGCCGCGAGGCTGATGGCGTCGAGGGCCGACTTGCCGGCGTTGGCGGAATTGCCGGAAAGCGGCTGCAGCACGCCGATCTTGACGGGATCGGCGGCGAGCGCCGGGCTTGCCGAGAGCATCGCGACAACGGCCGTCGCGCAAATATAGGCGTAGTACTTCCGCATTTTTGGCCTCCCTGCCTGGTGTCGTGCGGTCCGCATTGTGCGCTGCGGTCCCGTAAGTTGCGGCGAAGTCTAGCCCGGCTCGCGCCGACCCGTCGCGCGCAAAAAAACGGCAGGAGGTCGGCTCAGGTTGCCCGCAGCTTTGCCGTCGCGGCCGCGTCGAGATGGCCGTCCGCGGTCAGCTTGACGCCATAGTCCCGTGCCGCCTCCTCCCGCGTGATCAGGCCGTCGAGGACGTCGGCGCGCACCTGCTCCGCATCGCGGGCGCGGGGATCGCCGAAGCCGCCGCCGCCGGGGAGTTCCAGGCGGATCGTGTCCTTGGGCGGCACGGTCTGCCGGCCCTTGGGACGGATCGCGCGACCGGAGAGCAGGCTCACGCCGCCCGGCGCGCCCTTGCCGCCGCCGTCGCGGCCGCGGGCGGGGTTGTTCACCCGCTCGAAGTTGCAGAGGAGTGCCACCGGCGCGTTGTCGGCGCCTGTCAGTTCGATCACCTGGCCGAGGCCGCCGCGGAACTTGCCGGCGCCGCCGGAGCTTTCGCGGAACTCCCGGCGCTTGAACACCACGGGCGCGATGCTCTCGGTCGCCTCCACGGGGATGGTGCGGACGCCGCTCGGGAACGCGGTGACGCTGAGGCCGTCCTTGGTCGGCCGCGCGCCGGCGCCGCCACAGTGGAAGATCACGGTGCTGAATTCGGGGAGGCTGCCCGCGTCGCTGCCCTCCGCCACCTCGTCCACGAGCGAGCCGCCGCCGAACACCTGGGGATTCCAGAGCGAGGAGGCGCCCTCGGCGGGAACGCCGCCGGGCATCACCTGATGCAGGCAGCCGAAGACCAGGTCCGGCAGCATGTGGCCGACCGTGTGGCGCGCCGCCACCGCCCAGGGCCGCTTCACATTGAGGACGCAGCCTTCCGGCGCGGTGATCGTGAGCGGTGCCAGCGAGCCGGCATTGTTCGGCACTTCCGGCGCCACCAGGCATTTGACGCCGAAGGCGGTGTAGGCGAGGCAGTAATTGTAGACGACGTTGATGCCGTAGCTCGAGGCCGGCGAGGTGCCGTCGAAATCCACGTTGATGCCGTCGTCGGAGATGGTGAGGGCGGCGTTCAGCAGCAGCGGCTTGTCGTAGCCGTCCATGGTGACGCTGTTGCGATAGGTGCCCTTGGGGAGCGCGCGGATCTTGGCCAGCGTCGCCTCGCGCGACGCTTCCATGATGGTGGCGCCGAGGCGGTCGAGATTGGCGATCTCGAACTCGTCCATCATCTCGACGAGGCGCTTCGATCCTTCCTCGTTGCAGGCGCAGAGCGCGTAGATGTCGCCTTCCACCTGCAGCGGCTCGCGCACATTGGCGCGCACCATGCCCAGCAGGTCCTCGTTCATCTTGCCCTCGCGGGCCAGCGGCATGATCGGGATCGCGAGGCCTTCCTCGAACACCTGCCGCCCGTCCGGTCCCATGCCGAGCCCGCCGATGTCGACGACATGGACGGTGCAGGCGAAGAGGCCCACCGGCTTCCCCTGGTAGAAGCTCGGGGTCACCACGGTGATGTCGTGGAGGTGGCCCGAGGTGAGCCAGGGGTCGTTGGTGATGTAGTGATCGCCGTCCTTCATGGTCTCCAGCGGATAGACCTTGAGGAAGTGGATGACCGCGTTCGCCATCGAGTTCACGTGGCCGGGCGTGCCCGTCACCGCCTGCGCCAGCATGCGGCCCTCGCGGTCGAAGACGCCGGCGGAGAGATCGCCGGCCTCGCGCACCGAGGTCGAGAAAGCCGTGCGGATCATGGTCTGCGCCTGCTCCTCCACCACGGCGATGAGGCGGCTCCACATGATCTGCGTATGGATCTGGGCGAGGGCGGCGTTGGGACGGGCGACCATGTCAGCGCTCCCGATTACGAGTGAGCTCAATATAGCCGAAGCCGTCGATCCCGGCGTCGAAGATCGGGCTCACGACGGTAGAGGTCTCGTCCTCGGCGATGACGGCCGGGCCTTTGAATCGCGCGCCGGGCTTCAAATCCGGGCGCCAGTAGATCGGCACTTCCAGGAACTCGCCGCGGTTGGGATCGAAGACCTTCCGGTACGCCCCAGGCTTGGGCTCGTAGGGCGTGACCTTGCTCGGCGTGGCGAGGCTGCCCTCGGCGGGGGCGCTCACCGCCACCACCCAGCTCAGGATCTCGATGTCGACGCCGGGGATGGAGCGGCCGTAGAGGCGGCGATAGGCGGTCTCGAAAAGCTCGGTGAGCGCCGCGCGATCGCCGGCGGTGAAGTCCCGCACCGGCAGGTTCACCGCGATCTCGTGGCCCTGGCCGCGATAGCGCATGAAGGCGGTACGCGCCTCCGTGAGCGGTGCGTCGGGCGCGCCCCGGCGCACGATCGCCTCCGCCTCGCCGCGCATCTCCGCCAGCAGCCGGTTGACGCCTGGCGCATCGAGGCTGCCGATGCGCTCCACGTGGCTGCGCACGATCTCGTAGGCGACGGGCGCCCGGAGGAAACCCACCGCGGAGCCGACGCCGGCGTTGGCGGGGATCAGGACCCGTGCCATGCCGAGCTTCTCCGCGACCCGCGCCGCGTGCAGCGGCGCCGCGCCGCCGAAGGCGATGAGGGTGCGCCCGCGCACGTCCTTGCCGCTCTCGATCGCGTGCACGCGGGCTGCGTTTGCCATGTTCTCGTCCACCATCTCGCTGATGCCGAGAGCGGCGAGCTCGGCGGCGAGATCGAGGCGCTTGCCGATCCGCTCGCCGACGGCGCGCCGGGAGCCCTCGACGTCGAGGCTCATGTCGCCGCCGGAGAAGGTGCCGGGATCGATGCGGCCCAGCACCACGTCGGCATCGGTCACCGTCGGCTCGGTGCCGCCGCGGCCGTAGCAGACCGGGCCGGGCTCGGAGCCGGCGCTGTCCGGGCCCACCGCGATGCGGCCGAGCGCGTCGAGGCGCGCGATCGAGCCGCCGCCGGCGCCGATCTCCACCATCTCGATCACGGGAATGCGCAGCGGCAATCCGCTGCCGCGCAGGAAGCGATAGATGCGCGCGACCTCGAAGAAGCGGCTGGTCTGCGGCTGCGCGTGATCGATGAGGCAGATCTTCGCGGTGGTGCCGCCCATGTCGAAGGAGATCACCTGATCGAGACCGCCCTGCTTGGCGATGCGGCTGGCGAAGATGGCGCCGCCGGCGGGGCCGGATTCCACCAGACGCACGGGGAAGCGGATCGCGGTCTCCACCGTGGTGACGCCGCCGCCCGAGGTCATCAGGAAAAGCGGGCAGCGGAAGCCCGCGCGCTTCAGCTCGTTGTCGAGCTTGGTGAGATAGTGCCCCATCAGCGGCTGCACATAGGCGTTGGCGCAGGCGGTGGAGAAGCGCTCGTATTCCCGCATCTCCGGCGACACTTCCGAGGAGAGCGTCACCATCATCTTCGGCAGCCGCTTGGCGACGGCATCGCCGACCCGCTTCTCGTGATCGCCGTTGGTGAAGCTGTGCAGGAAGCCCACCGCGACCGCCTCCACCTCTTGTGCCTCCAGGGTGTCGATGGCGCGCTGGACGCTGGCGTCGTCGAGGGGCACCAGCACGCGGCCGGCGGCATCGGTGCGCTCGCGGATCGGCAGGCGCAGGCGCCGCGGCACCAGGGGCGGCGGCAGGTCGATGTTGACGTCGTACTGCTCGAAGCGGTTCTCGTGACGGATCTCGATGACGTCGCGGAAGCCCTCGGTGGTGAGGAGCGCGGTCCGGGCGCCCTTCCGCTCGATCAGCGCATTGGTGGCGAGCGTCGTGCCGTGGATCACCAGGCTCACCTGGGCCGGGTCGATCCCGGCTTCGGCGATGACGGTGCGGACCGCCGTCAGCACACCCTCTTCGGGGGCGCGCGGCGTGGTCAGGATCTTCGCGGTGAATCGGCGATCGCCGACTTCGAGGGCGACGTCGGTGAAGGTGCCGCCGATGTCGACGCCGAGGCGGGCATGGGACTGTTCAGGTGTCACGGGGATGAGCTTTATGCCGGAGGCTTCGGAGAGCGTGATCGAGGGCGAGTCGTAAGAGGTGGAGCCGCACGGAGTCGACCGACTCCTCCGCGTTGACGCCTCTGCACGCGGGGAGGGATGATGAACCCTTCAGCGCGATCACCTCCGGCGCGAGACAGAGGGCGGGGAGACGACTTTGACCGGGCAGGACCCGTCGGGCCGATCAGCGCGCCGCCGCGACGCCGCGCGGGCCTTTGCCGCCGGCCTCGCGCTGCATCAGCAGGGTCGCTTGCGCGAGGCGGAGACGCTCTACCGGGCGGCGCTGCAGGCGGATCCGGCGCACGGCGATACCTTGCACCATTTGGGTGTGCTGCACGCGCAGCGCGGCGAGCTTGGCGAGGCCGTGCGGCTGATCCAGATGGCGGTGGACGGCAATCCCGGGCTGGCGGAGGCGCGCAACGATCTCGGCGTGGCGCTGGCGGAGCTGGGCCGGACCGGAGAGGCCGTCGCGCAATACGAAGCGGCGCTCGCACGCCGGCCGCGCTACGCCGCGGCGCATGCCAATCTCGGCGCGGCGCTGGAGCGCCTCGGTCGCCACCAGGAAGCCGTCGCGCACTACGAGCAGGCGATCGCGATCGATCCCGCGGACGCGACGACCCCGTACAATCTCGCGAACGCGCTGCAATCGCTCGATCGGCCGGCGGAGGCCGTCGAGCGCTATCGCCAGGCGCTCGCTCTCAACCCGGACTATGCGGAGGCGCAGAACAATCTGGGCGTCGTGCTGAGATCGCTCAACCGCGTCGAGGAAGCGGTGGGCCATCTGCAGCGGGCGGTGGCTCTCAATCCACGGAACGCCCAGGCGCACGACAATCTCGGACGCGCGCTGCAGCAGCTCGGCAAGCAGGAGGCCGCGGTCGAGAGCTATCGCCGGGCGATGGCGCTCAAGCCGGATCTCGCCGATGCCTGCAACAGCCTCGGCACGGCCCTGGAGAAGCTGGAGCGCTTCGAGGAGGCGATCGCGGCCTATCGCCGCGCCCACGAGCTCGATCCCAGGCTCGGCATCGCCCGATCGAACTACGTGATGCTGCGCCAGCGGATCTGCGATTGGACGACCGCGGCGGAGGACGTCGCGGGTCTGGTCGCGGCGCTCGAGTCCGATGAGCGCGATATCTCACCCTTCGTGCTCGTCACGCGCGTCGACGATCCCGCGATCCAGCTGAAATCAGCGCGGAACCATGTGCGGGATCTCGGTTGCGAAGGATTGCCGAAACTGTGGCGCGACGCGTCTTACAAGCATGAGAAAATTCGCGTCGCCTATCTCTCCTCCGAGTTCCGTCATCACGCGACATCATTCCTGATGGCCGAGCTGATGGAGCGGCACGACAGGAATCGCTTTGAGATAACCGCGATCTCCTGGGGACCCGACGACGGGACGCCGATGCGGCGCCGGATGGAACGCGCTTTCGATCGCTTCGTCGAGATCGGCGGGATCTCCGACCGGGAGGCGGCGCAGCGGATCCGCGATCTCGAGATCGACGTGGCGGTCTACCTCAACGGCTTCATGCAGGGCTCGCGCCCGAAAATCATGGCGTATCGGCCGGCGCCGATCCAGGTGAGCTTTGTCGGATACCCCGCCACCATGGGCGCCGATTTCATCGACTACCTCCTGGTGGATCGGTTCGTCGCGCCCGCCGACCAGCAGGACTTCTTCGCCGAGAAGCTGGTGCATCTGCCCGACTGCTATCAGCCCAACGACCGGCAGCGCGCGATCGCCGATCAGCCGGCATCGCGCAGCGAGGCCGGGCTCCCCGAGCGGGGTTTCGTGTTCGCCTGCTTCAACAACACCTACAAGATCACGCCCGCCGTGTTCGACCTGTGGATGCGGCTCCTGACGGCGGTGCCGGATTCCGTGCTGTGGCTGCTGGCGGAGCATCCAGCGGTCGTCGCCAATCTGCGGAACGCCGCCGCGGCGCGTGGCGTTGCGCGGGACCGCATCGTCTTCGCGCCCTCGCGTCCGCTCGCCGAGCATCTGGCGCGACATCGCCTGGCGGATCTGTTCCTGGACGCCTTTCCCTATACCGCCCACACGACGGCGAGCGACGCGCTCTGGGCCGGCGTGCCGCTGCTGACCTGTACCGGCAGGAGCTTCACGACGCGGGTCGCCGGCAGCCTGCTCCATACCGTCGGATTGCCGGAGTTGGCGGTGGCGGGCTTCGCCGAATACGAGGCGATGGCGCTGCGGCTGGCGCGGACGCCGGAGCTGCTGTCCGGCTTCCGGCGCCGGCTCGCCGAGGTCAACTCCACGACGCCGCTCTTCGATACCGACCGCTTCCGGCGGCATCTCGAGGATGCCTATGAACGGATGCTGGAGATCCTGCGCCGCGGCGGCCCGCCGCGGCCCTTCATGGTGCCGGCGATGTCGCGCTAGCTGCCGACGCCGGCCGCGCGCCGCGATACCAGTCGAGGATCTGCTCGCCGGTCCAGAACACGACGCCGGAATGGCGGCTGGCGTATTCCAGGAATGCCTCGAGGTATCGGATGCGGTGCGGCACGCCCGTTATGTAGGGATGGATGGCGATGGAGAGGATCTTGGCGCGCTCGGCGCCTTCCATGTAGAGGCGGTCGAACTGGTCGGTGGCGCGCTTGAGGAATTCTTCCGCCGTGTGGTGCTGGATCACCATCATGGGGATGTCGTTGAGCTCCACCGTATAGGGGAGCGTCACCAGCGGACCATGCTTGGTGCGGATCTCCGTGGGCTCGTCGTCATAGACCCAGTCGCCGATGTATTGCACGCCGGCGGCGGCCAACAGGTCGGGCGTGTCGTAGGTCTGGGTGAGGCCGGGGCCGAGCCAGCCCACCGGGCGCTTGCCGGTGAACGCTTTCAGCGTTTCGAGAGACTGTTCGATGAGGCCGCGCTGATCCTCCACCGCGTGGATCGGCCCCTGGACGAAGCTGTGCCCCATGAACTCCCAGCCGCGCTCCAGGCAGGCCGCGGACACCCGACGATAGTCCTCGGTCACCTTGGCGTTGATCGACAAGGTCGGCGCGATGCCGAAGCGGTCGAAGGCGGCGATGAAACGCCAGATCCCGACCCGCATCCCGTATTCGTGCCAGCTCCAGTTCGGCACGTCGGGCACCACGGTTATCCCGGTGGGCGGCGGCAGGATCTGGCGTGCCATGGCGCGCTCGATTTCCCAGACCTCGAGATTGACGATCGGCCAGATCACCAGCCGAGTCCCTGCCGGCAGCGTCAACGGCGGGCGGTCGACGATGGCGGAGTACGTAGTGCGCGCATTTGGCTTCATGGAATGTCCTCCAGAAGTGTGTTCCGACCGGGGTGGAGCGATGCGGCTGCTGCCCGGCAGAGGATAGCGGCGTTCTCCATGGGGAGGCCAGCAGGCGCGGGATCGGTGGCCCGGCGCAATCTTTTGGTTAATGGGTCATCCGTCTGATATAGAACGGTAATCGTCGAGATTTCGGACTGATGCCGACGTGTTGGGGCGGTTGCCGGGCGACCCCGCGGAACGGTCGTCAATCTGTTGCAGAATCATCACATCCGCCGGAAAATAGCGCCAATTTGGCGTTTTCGCCTTGTTTGGGGCGGCGGAAACGGGCCTCCTACCACGGCAGAAAGGACGCCATCCTTTCGTTGGTCCATGAATTCATGGCTTTGGGGGTTACAGAGATGAAACTTCGCAAACTAACAGCCGCGGCGGCAATGGGGAGCCTAACGGCCACCGTCGCCCTGCTCGCTGGCATGACTGGCGCCCATGCCCAAGGCGCGCCGGGCGCGGGCTCTTATCCGGGCTCGTTCCTCGTTCCGGGCACGAACACGTCGTTCAGCGTGGGCGGCTATGTGAAGCTCGACTACTTCTACGACTTCACGACGTCTGCCGGCGCTGTGGGTGGCGCTCCGGGCGCGGTCGGTATTCCGCTCGACGCCGCCTACGGACATGCCGCGAGCGCTGGACACAGCACGCACGGCACCTCGGCAATGACGGCGTCAGAGTCGCGGTTCAACATTCAGACCCGCACGCCGACGGCTTATGGCGAAGTGAAGACCTTCATCGAAGGTGACTTCACGAACCCCAGCGGCCTCACGAACAACGCGACGTTCCAGACCGAGAGCAACTCGTCTGGCTTCCGTCTCCGTCAGGCCTACGGCACCATCGGTCCGTTCCTCGCCGGTCAGACGTTCGACGCGTTGCGCGATCTGAACGCCGAGCCTGAGACCTTGGACTTCGGCGGCGACAACGTTCCCGGTGCAAACCGTCAGCCGCAGATCCGGTACACCTACGACACCGGCATCGGCCTGAACATCATCGGCGCGATGGAGAATCCGGCGACCAGCTTCTCTGATGCGACCTCCGGCGCTGCTGCCTCTACCAGCTACGGCACCAGCAACAACGCGAACAACAACCAGAAGATCCCGGACTTCGTCCTCGGCGGCGTGTTCACGCAGCCCTGGGGCCACGTGTCTCTGCGTGGCGTGTTCCGCGACCTCTACGACCATCAAGATGGCGCGACCGGTGGCAATACCGGCCTGACCACCTCGACGTCGCAGTTCGGTTACGGCCTCGCGCTGGGCGGCGACTTCAAGACCTTCGGCAAGGATGACCTGGTTGGCCAGGTCTGGGGCGGCGACGGCATGGGCCGCTACCTCTCGCCGAACTGCTCTCAGGGTGGTTGCCCTGATATGTACGTGAACAACAACCCGACCGTGAACTCGTCGCAGTCCGTCTCTGCCTGGGGTGCCATGATCGGCTACCAGCACTGGTGGGCGGACAATCTGCGGTCGAACGCCAGTGCGTCGTACATCGAATTCCAGAACGACTCTGGTTTCGTGACGACGGTGTCGGCGTTCAACGCGCTGAACAAGCACTACATCACGGCTCACGTGAACCTGATCTGGAGCCCGGTTCCGAGTGTCGATACCGGAATCGAGTTCATCTTCGGTGAGCGCGAAACCCAGACCGGTCAGACTGGCAATACCGACCGCTTCCAGTACTCGGCGAAGTGGAAGTTCTAAGCAGTCCGCAAGGGCTGTAGCGATCAACCCGCCGGCCGGAAGGCCGGCGGGTTTTTCTTTGCCGGCGCCGATTTCGCGGAGCGGCTAAACCTCGACCCGCCAGAGAAAATAGGGCCACGCCGGTGCCGGCTCGATCGGCAGCCGGACCCAGCCCTCGACCGTGAGCTCCCGGTCCGCCAGCACGACGCCGCCGCGGACGACGAGTCGTTGCAGAAGCGGCCCCAATACCTGGGCCTGGCGGCTGTCATGGGTGCGGTCGGGGCTGCCGAAGTCCGCGTGGGCCAGCGCCGCCGTCCGGCCGATGCGCGCCGCCGCGGCCGGCAGGGTTTGCGTGAACTCGCCCAGCAGAAGGTGGCCGGCATCGGGTGACGCGGTGGCCGGGGCATGCAGGTCGCGGTCGAAGGCCAGGATCTCGCGGCCCGGCAGCAGGCGGCGGAGATGATCGTAGGTGCGGCCCTTGCCAAGCCCCACTTCCAGCACCGCCCCCTCCACCCCCTGGATCAGCCGCGCCGCCTCGGCGAGGAGGTCGCGCTGGGTGGTCAGTCTCGCGATCATGCGCTCCAGCAGGCTGGCGCCCGGCGTCTCGCTCATGGAGTTCATTCGCCCCCGCCTCTGCTTTTGCCCGCGGAAGACCGTGCCACGCCCATCAAGGCAGCGAGCCGATCGGGCGCGGCGGTGAGGTCCGCGCTCGGTCCTTCATGCACGATAACCCCGCGGTCGAGAACGATCGCCTGCTGGGTGACCGCCAGGGCCTGGCGCGCGTGCTGCTCCACCAGCACGAAGGCGAGGCTGTCCTCCGCCGCCAGCCTGACGATCCCCGCCAGCACGGCCTCGACGATGACCGGCGCCAGCCCCTCCAGGGGCTCGTCCAGCAGCAGCAGCGTCGGATTGCCCATGAGGGCGCGGCCGATCGCCAGCATCTGCTGCTCGCCGCCGGAGAGCTGGTTGCCCTGGTGCCGCCGTCGCTCGGCGAGGCTCGGAAACAGATCGTAGACCCGGGCCAGCGTCCAGCGGCCGGGACGCCCGGCAACAGTCAGGTTCTCCTCGACGCTGAGGGAGCGAAAGATCTCGCGCTCCTGCGGCACATAGCCGATGCCGAGCCGGGCCCGGCGATAGGCGGGAAGGCCGCCGATCCCGGTGCCGGCAAAATGAATCGTCCCGCCGTGCAGCGTGGTGTGACCGGCGATGGTGGCGAGCAGCGTCGTCTTGCCGACGCCGTTCCGCCCCAGCACCGCCAATGCGCCCGCCGCCGGCAGCGTCAGGGAAATGCCATCCAGCACCACGGTCTCGCCGTAGCCGGCGCGGACGCCGGCGAGCACGAGCTCGCTCATCGCCCGTGCTCCTCGCCGAGATAGACCTCGCGCACGCGGGGATCGGCGGCGATCTCCGCCGGGGTTCCCTCCACCAGCACCGATCCCTGCACCAGCACGGTGATGCGCCGGGCAAAACGGAACACGAGATCCATGTCGTGCTCGATGATGAGCACGGCGATCTCAGGCGGCAGGCTCTCGATGGTTTCGACGATGATGCCGCTCTCCCCGGAGGGCACGCCCGCCGCGGGCTCGTCCAGCAGCAGCACCGAGGGTGCCAGACCCAGCGCCACCGCGATCTCGACCAGGCGCTGACGGCCATAGGGCAGCTCGCGCACGAGGCGGCCGGCGTCGTCGGCGATGCCGAGCTGCTCCAGCGCCGCGTAGGCCTGCTCGATCACGTCGCGGCGCGATCCGGCGGGGCGGACGAGGCGTCCGGCGACGCCGAGCCGCTCGGCGATCCCGAGACACGTGTTCTCCAGCACGCTGAGACCGCGGAAGAGCGTGTTGATCTGGAATGTTCGCGCCAGGCCGCGCTTTACCCGCCGCGCCTGGGAGAGGGAGGTGACGTCCTCACCCTCCAGCAGGATGCGGCCGGCGCCGGCGCCGAGCGCGCCGGTCACGAGATTGACGAAGCTGGTCTTCCCCGCACCGTTTGGGCCGATCAGCGCGTGGCGTGCGCCGCGCTCCAGACGGAAGTCGATGTTGTCGGCGACCTGCAGCGCGCCGAAGCTCTTGCAGAGTCCGCGCGTCTCCAGAGCCGATGGCGCCGTCATCGCCGCGTCCTCAGGCGCTGCACCTGCGCCACCACACGATCGTAGACGCCGAGCACGCCGCCCCGCGCCAGCATCACCACCGCCACCAGCAGAATGCCGATCGGCAGGAACCAATAGGCGGGATCGAGGGCGGCAAGGCGGTCCTGGGCCAGCATGTAGATCGGCGCGCCCACGAAGGCGCCGTAGAGTCGGCCGACGCCGCCGAGGATCAGCATGATGAGCACGCTGCCGGAGCGGCCAAAGCTCAGCACCTCCAGCGCCACGAACTGCGTCGTCTGCGTCAGCAGCGCGCCGGCGACACCGGAGAGCGCCGCCGCGATCGTATAGGCCACGACCTGGCGCTGCCGCACCGGCGAACCGATCGCGTGCATGCGGGCGACGTTCTCCCGGATGCCGGTGAGGGAGCGGCCGAACGGCGAATGCACGACCATGCGGATCGCCAGCCAGCCGAGAAACAGCACGGCGAGGCTGTAGAGATAGGCGGTGCGGCCGAAGATGTCGAAACGGAAAAGCCCCAGCACCGGCGCGATGGTGATGCCCTGGAGCCCGTCGGCGCCGCCAGTGATGCTCGTCGCCTTGTTGGCGGCTTCCTGCACCATGACCGTGATCATCAAGGTGAGCATGAGGAGCGTCAGGCCCTCGGTGCGCAGCACGATGACGCCGGTGACGGCGCCGAGGGCACCGGCGACCGCGCCGGAAATCACCAGCCCGCTCAGCGGCTCGGTCCAACCATGGGCGCCGAGGAGCCCCGCCACATAGGCGCCGGTGCCGAAGAACGCCGCCTGTCCCAGGGTGACGATGCCCGCGTAGCCCAGGATGAGATCGAGGGAGAGCGCAAATAGCGTCATGATCAGGATCTGCGCGCCGAGGGCGAGATAGTTGGGGAAGAGGAAATAGGCGGCCCCCGCCAGCAGCCACGGCAGCACCTCCAGCGGATGCAGCCGATGCCGCCGTGCCAGGGTCTCGATCGCGGCAGAGGAAGCGGTTTCCGCCGGCGTCATCGTACCCGCCCGAACAATCCCTGTGGGCGCCACAGCAGGATCACCAGGGTCAGCGCGTAGATGAAGAAGGCGCCGAGCTCCGGCACCAGATATTTGAAGGCCGTGTCGGAGACGCCGAGGAGCACCGCCGCCACGAAGGGCCCGCGAATACTGCCGAGGCCGCCCACCGCGACGACGATCAGGAAGTAGATGAGATGCTCCAGGGGATAGTCGGGATATATCGCCAGCATGTCGGCGCCTATCGCGCCGCCCAGCGCCGCCAGCGCGCTCCCCAGCGCGAAGGTGAGGGTGAAGAGCCGGCGCGTGTTGATGCCGACCGACTGCGCCATGCGCCTGTTGTCGACGGCGGCACGGATCTGAGCGCCGAATTGCGTCTTCTCCAATCCCAGCCACAGCAGCGTCACCACGACAGCACCGGCGAGGATGAGAAAGCTGCGATAGGCGGGAAAGGTTCGGAATCCCAGATCGATATCGCCGCGGAGATAGGCCGGCGGCTGCACCGGCAGCGCCAGCGGTCCCCAGATCAGCTTCGCCGTCGCTACCGCGATGAAGATCAGGCCGATGGTGAACATCACCTGATCGAGCTCGTGGGCGCCGTAGAGGCGGCTGTAGAGCAGGCGCTCCAGCACCATGCCGATCGCGCCGACCGCGATAGCGCCCATCGCCAGCGCGACCGGGAACGGCACCGCCAGCCGGTTCATCAGCGTGAGCGCGATGTAGCCGCCCGCCGCGGCGAAGGCGCCATGGGCGAGGTTCACGAAACCCATCAAGCCGAGCGTGATGGAAAGCCCGACCGACACAAGATAGAGCACCATCGCGAGGGCGAGGCCGTGAAAGGCGATGCTGATGGCGGCGGAGGCGACGGCGTCCATTGCGGGCGCGATCTAGTCTCTTGCGGCCCGCAAAGATAAGTCGCCCTCACCCCCACCCTCTCCCGCTTCGCGGGCGAGGGGGCCAGCTGTGCTCAGCACATCAACAGCGTCCCCTCGCCCGCGCGAGCGGGAGAGGGACAGGGTGAGGGCCGTTCTCACCGGAAAAGCGACGTCACCCTGCTGCAAGCTCAGGGCTTCTCCGGATTGAGGATCTTCCAGGGATCCTTCACGTCGGGGATGGTCTCGAACTCGACGTTGGCGAGCTTGCCGTTCACCTTCTCCACCCGACGAATGTAGATGTTCTGGATGATGTCCCGGGTCTCGGGATCGATCGAGATCGGGCCGCGCGGACTCATCGGATTCTTCCAGCCTTTCAGGATTGCCATCGCCTTGTCGGGATCGATGTTGCCCTTGAGATCCTTGATGACCGTGAAGATCGCCGCCATGCCGTCCCAGCCGCCCACCGACATGAAGTTCGGGATCGCCTTGTCGCCGTAAGCCTTGTTCCAGGCGGCGAGGAATTCCTTGTTGGCCGGGCGGTTCGCCACCGGCGAATAGTTGCCGGCGGTGACGACGCCGAGGGGCACGTCGCCCATGTTCGGCAGCTCCTCGTCGGTGACGATGTCCTGGGGACCCACCAGCTTGATGCCGGCCTGGGCGAGGTCGAGCTCGCCGTAGCTCTTGATGATCTGCGTCGCCTGCTTGCCGGCGGGAATGAAGATGAAGAGAACGTCGGGCTTGTCGTCCTTCACCCGCTGCAGGAAGGGCACGAAGTCGGGATTGGCAAGCGGGAAGCGCACCGATCCCATCACCGTGCCGCCGGCCTCGGTGAAGCCCTTGATGAAGGCCGCCTCGGCGTCGTGGCCGGGCGCGAAATCGCTCACCGCCGTATAGGCCTTCTTCCAGCCCTGCTTCGCCGCCCATTGGCCGAGCGGGTAGTTCGGCTGCCACTGGGTGAAGGAGACCCGCGCCACATAGGGCGAGAGGCGGGTGAAGGTGACCCCGGCGGCGTTCATGGTGATGAACGGCACCTTCGCCTCCTTGGTGAGCGGCGCGATCGCCAGCGCGTTCGGCGTCCACACCACGCCCGCCAGCATTTGCACATGATCGCGGGTGATGAGCTCCTGGGCCAGCCGCTTCGCCACGTCGGGATTGGGGCCGGTGTCGTCGCGCTTCACCAGCTCCAGCTTCACGCCGGGTGGCAGGTCCTTCTCGTGCTCCTTGACGTAGAGATCGATGCCCTTCTCGATCTGGTCGCCGAGGGAGGCCTGCGGGCCGGAATAGGTCAAGATGACGCCGACCTTCACCGTCTGCGCCGCGCCGGCCTGAGGCAGTGCCAGCGACAGCAGAACGACGGCCGCGGCAACGCTCAGCCGCCACGTCCATCGAGACGTCGCGTGACCCGTTACTGTCATAGTCATCCGGTCTCTCCCCGTTGCTGCGGCGGCATTGCTCGCTGCCTGCGTTTTGCTTGCGGCCATGATCGGGGAGGCGGAAGACCGATGCAACCGGCTTCTGGCTTGCTACTCGCCCGCACCGGTCTTGCCTGGCGGGTTGGCCCGGGTGCGGTGGTTGCCGGTGTCGCGCCAGTCGCGGAAGTGATCGAGGGCCCAGTGCACGGACGGGAAGGCCAGGTCGCTCCAGGGAATCTCGTCCCAGTGGAAGAGCCGCACCTCCAGGCTCTCGGGTCCGGGCTCCACGTGGGGATCGGCGAGGCGCGCGCGATAGATGACCTGAACCTGGCTGATGCGCGGGATGTCGTAGACCGCCAACAGTCCCTCGATGGCGATCCGGGCGCGGGCCTCCTCATAGGCCTCGCGCTCCGCACCCGCGGCGGTGGATTCATTGAGCTCGAGATACCCGGCGGGCAGCGTCCAGTAGCCGAGCCGCGGCTCGATCGCGCGGCGGCACAGCAGGATGCGGTCCTCCAGCGTGACCACCGACCCCACCACCACCTTCGGATTCTCGTAGGCAATGAAGCCGCACTCGGCGCAGACCCGGCGCTCGCGCGTGTCGCCATCCGGGATCTTCAGCAGGCTTGGTCCGCGGGCCCCAGCGTCCGTCGTCATGCCCTGAGCATGGCGAGGATGCCGGCACGCGTCCAGCACCCGGCCGGCGCGGCCCAGGCCAGTCGCTAGATCGTGACGTCGATGAGAGCGCCGCGAGACCGGGTGCGGTGGCTCGCGCTGCTCTGGGGCGCGTCGCCTTGGCCGGGCCGCGAGCGTGACTTGCTGGAGGTCTCGCCGCCCCGGCGGGCGGCCGTTACCTGCCGCGCCGGCTCCACCACCTGGGCGCGGTCCACCTGTCCCAGAACCGGTGCTGGGGGCACCGGATTGGGCGTGGCGATCGTCTGGCCAGGCAGGATATCGATCACTGGATTCTGCGAATATGGTTAAAATTCAACGGCTTATTATACCCCAAAGCGGCCCGCGGCGATAGGGTGGGGAATTCCCTGCCGGCGCAGTTACTTGCCGGTGAAGCTCACGCGCCAGACTGTGTTGCCGACGTCGTCGGCGATCAGCAGGCTGCCGTCCTTGGCAATGGCGAGCCCCACCGGCCGACCCCAGACCTCGGCTCTGGTCTCGCCGGCGACCCAGAAACCGCTGGCGAAGGTCTCGGAGTAGCCCGCGGGTCGGCCGTCCCGGAACGGCACCCGCACCACCATGTAGCCGGTGGGCTTCGCGCTGTTCCAGGAGCCATGCAGCGCCACGAAGGCGTCGCCCTGATACTCCTTCGGGAATTGCGTGCCGGTATAGAAGACGAGGCCGAGCGGCGCCGAATGGGAACGGAATAACAGGTCCGGCACGATCGCCCGCTTGACCAGATCGGGCCGGCGCTCGGCGAGACGCGGCTGCGGATGCTGCCCCAGATAGGAATAGGGCCAGCCGTAGAACCCGCCGTCCTGCAGATGGGTGAGGTAGTCCGGCACCAGCCCGTCGCCGAGCCCGTCGCGCTCGTTCACCACGGCGAAGAGATCGTTGGTGCCGGGCTCAATGGCGATGCCGACGGGATTGCGCAGTCCGCTGGCGAAGGTGCGGCCGCCGCTGCCGTCGGAATTGAAGACGCGCACGGTGGCGCGCGGCTCCGGATCCTCCGCGACATTGCTGCTGGAGCCGATCGAGACGTAGAAGTGCTGCCCGTCCGGCGCGAAGGCGATGTTGCGCGTCCAATGTCCGCCGCCATCGCCCAGCGCCTCCGGCGGCGTCACGCGCTCCGGCAATCCGTGCGCGGTCTCGTCGCCGTCGGTATAGGGAATGCGCCAGACCGCTCTGATATCGGCGATGTAGATGTAGCCGGGACGGAAGGCGATGCCGTGCGGCTCCTCGAAACCGCCGGCGAAGGTGGCGCGGAGGGTCGCCTGTCCGCTGCCGTTCGCATCGCGCAGCAGCGTGATGATGCCAAGGCCGGGCTCCGCCAGGAACACGTCGCCATTGGGCGCCACCGCGAGCCAGCGCGCGTGGCTCAGCTTGTCGGCGAAGAGATTGGCGCGGAAATCCTCGGGTACGCGCAAGCCGGCGTCCGGCGGACGGCGCACTTCGCGGGGCGAGTTGGAGCTGCTCTTCGTCTCGAAGGGCGGCGGCAGCTGCGTCGGATCGATGGTGATGCGCTCGCCCGGCGCCTGATCGACGGCGAACGCCGGCGCGGCGCTCAGGAGAAAGACGGCGATCGCCTTGCTAGTTGCGCGCCAGCGCCGCGACGCCCGGAAGCTCGCGGCCTTCCAGCCACTCGAGGAAGGCGCCGCCTGCGGTCGAGACATAGGTGAGACTCTCCGTGACGCCGGCCTGCGCCAGCGCCGCCACGGTATCGCCGCCGCCGGCCACGCTCAAGAGCGCGCCGGATTTCGTGAGCTCGGCGACGCGGCGCGCCAGCGCGACCGTGCCGCGATCGAAGGGCGGCGTCTCGAAGGCGCCAACGGGTCCGTTCCAGATCACCGTCTTGCACTCGGCGAGCTTGGCGCCGAGGGCCGCAACGGTCTGGGGGCCGATGTCGAGGATCATGGCATCCGCCGGCACGCGGTCGATCGCCACGGTCTCCGTCGCCGCATTGGCCTTGAACTCGCGGGCCACCACCGCGTCCACCGGCAACATCAGCGTGCAGCCCGCGGCCTTCGCCGCGGCGAGAATGCCGCGGGCGGTCTCCGCCATGTCGCGCTCACAGAGGGATTTGCCGACCTCGACGCCCTGGGCGAAGAGCAGCGTGTTCGCCATGGCGCCGCCGATCGCCAGCACATCGACCTTCTTCACGATGAAGCTGAGGAGGTCGAGCTTGGTGGAGACCTTGGCGCCGCCCACCAGGGCCGCCACCGGGCGCTTCGGCGTTTCGAGCGCGGCACCCAAGGCTTCGAGTTCCGCCTGCATAAGCCGTCCCGCCGCCGCCGGCAGCAGATGCGCGAGCGCCGCGGTGGAGGCGTGGGCGCGGTGCGCGGCGGAGAAGGCGTCATTGACGTAGAGGTCGCCCAGCGCCGCGAGGGATTTGGCGAAGGCGGGATCGTTGGCCTCCTCCTCGGGATGGAAGCGCAGGTTCTCCAGGAGCGCGATGCCGCCGGGCGCCAGCGCCTTCACCACGCGCTCGGCCTCGGGACCGATGCAATCCGCCGCGAAAGCGACGGGACGGCCGCCCAGGGCCTGGCTCAGCGGCGCCACCAGGGGCTTCAGGGAGAAGGCGGGATCGGGCTTGCCCTTCGGCCGTCCGAAATGGGAGAGCACGATCACCTTGCCGCCCCTGCCGGCGAGATCGAGGAGCGTCGGTGCCAGGCGCTCGATGCGAGTGGCGTCGGTGACGCGCCCATCCTTCATCGGCACGTTCAGGTCGACGCGCACCAGCACGCGCTTGCCGGCGGGATCGATGTCGTCGAGGGTGCGGAATTTGGGCATGGGGTATGAGCGTCGTTGTTGCGCGCGCGCCGGTTCTGCCCGATCGATCGGGCGCCGTCAAACTACAGAACTAGGGAGAAGGGATGTCGTTCAGGCGTCGTTGGGCGGGACCCAGGGAATGCGCTGCACCTCGATCCCCTCCTCGGCGAGCTCGCGATGCTCCTCGTCGCTGGCCTCGCCGTAGATGCCGCGGCGCTCGGACTTGCCTTCGTGCATGGCGCGGGCCTCGTCGGCGAACTTGTCGCCGACGTAGTCGCAGTTGGTCTCCACGTGCTGGCGCACCTGCTGCAGCATCCGGCGTACTTGCGCGGGAGAGGGCTCGGCGCGGGGGCGCGCGACGCTGGGCGCCATCGGCGCCTTTTCGATGCCGGTGCCGCCGCAATGGGGACAGGCGATCTCGCCGTCCGCCGCCTGGGCATCGTAGGTGGCGCCGTCGCGGAACCACGCCTCGAACTGGTGCTCGGCCTCGCAGCGCAGTGTGTACAGGATCATGTGCGACCTTGACTCCCGTGCCTCACGCTAGACTGTGACATGTTAAGAGGTGGTTTAGCAATCTCGGGGTTCAAGTGCCAAGCGCTCTGCCGCAGCCCGCCGACGTTCCGACATCCCTTTGGATTGAAAGGTTTATTCCCCTCTTTCGCCGGGGCGGCCGGGTGCTGGATCTGGCCGCCGGCGGCGGCCGGCATACGCAGCTTTTGAGGACGCGGGGCTTCGCCGTGACGGCCGTCGATCGCGATGTCGAGGCGTTGCGCCGGCGCTTCGCGGACGATGCCGGCGTCGAGATCCTCGCCCTCGATCTCGAGGACGGCGGCCCCTGGCGTCTCGGCCAGGGATTCGACGGCATCGTCGTCACCAATTATTTTCACCGGCCGCTGTTTCCCGCCATGGTCGACGCCCTCGCGGCGGGCGGCGCGGTGCTCTACGAGACCTTCATGATCGGGAACGAGCGCTTCGGCCGTCCCAGCAATCCGGATTTCCTGCTCCGGCCCGGGCGAGCTGCTGGCGGCATTCGGCTCCGCCCTTACCGTGGTCGCCTTCGAGCAGGGGATCGTCGATCAGCCGCGCCCGGCGGCGATCCAGCGCATCGCCGCGGTGAAGGCGAAGGAGGCGCCGCTGCCGAGCGCGGCTACTCCGCCGCCAGCGACTTCTTGAGCGCCATGGGCGCCACGAAGGGGCGGTCGTGGGAGAGCGAGGGCACCTGGCGGCGCGCTTCCAGCACCTTGGCGGGATCGATCTCGGCGACGATGACGCCGACGCCGTCCTCCGCTTCCGCCAGGATCTCGCCCCAGGGCGCCACCATGAGCGAGTGGCCATAGGTCTTGCGGCCGTTGGCGTGCTCGCCCCATTGCGCCGGCGCGAAGACGAAGCAGCCGGTCTCGATTGCCCGCGCCCGCATCAGCACGTGCCAATGGGCGCGGCCCGTCGGCACGGTGAAGGCCGAGGGGATGGTGAGGAAATCGGCGCCCGCCTGAGCCAGCGCCCGATAGAGTTGCGCGAAGCGCAGATCGTAGCAGACGGTCATGCCGAGGACGCCCCACGGCAGCGGCGTCAGCGTCGTCTTGTCGCCAGGGCGAAACACCGCGGATTCCCGGTAGCGCTCGCCGTTCGGCAGCTCGACGTCGAACATGTGGATCTTGTCGTAGCGCGCGGCGATCTCGCCGTCGGGCCGGATCAGGAACGAGCGGTTGGCGAGAGCCTCGACGTCGAGCTTGATGACGAGCGAGCCAAGGAGAAGATGTGCGCCCAGCTCCCGCGCCAGCTCGCGCCCGGCCGCCAGCATCGGGTGATCCGCCTCGGTCCGCGCCTTGGCGAAGCGCTGGGCGCGGTCGGGCTCGATCATGTCGCTCACTTCCGGCGACATGATGAGATCGGCGCCCTGGTCGCGGGCGCGGCGCGCCAGCTCCCGCAGGCTCGCGATGTTGGGCTCGACGTCGCGCGCCGAGTTGAGCTGCAGGCAGGCCGCCTTGAAGCTCGTGCTCACGGCTTGGCGATCCCGAGCTTCTGATCGAGCTTGCCGGCGCGGTCGAGGGCCGCCAGCTCGTCGCTGCCGCCGATATGCTCGCCGTCGATGAAGATCTGCGGCACGCTGGTACGGCCGCCGGCGCGGCTCAGCATCTCGTCGCGCTTGCTGGGATCCTCCATGACGTCGATGTTGACGTACTTGACGCCCTTGCGATCCAGCAGGCTTTTCGCCCGCGCGCAGTAGGGACAGAACAAGGTGCTGTAGATCTCGACCTGGGCCATATGCCCCTCCGCTCGGCTTGCTGCTCCCAATGTCGGGGTCCGGCCGCCGCTGTCAAGTACCTGCCCGCAGGCTGCGCGCCAACGTTAATACGCCGACCCGACGCGCCCCGGCGCGCTTCAGCACGCGGGCGCATTCCTCCACCGTGGCGCCGGTCGTGAGCACGTCGTCCACCAGGACCACCGACAGGCCCTTCACGGATCTACCGCGCCTCAAGGCGAAGGCGCCCGCCACGTTGAGTCGTCGGCCCTCCGGCCCGAACTCGCCCTGGGAGGGCGTGCGGCGCTTGCGGAGCAGCCAGTCCGGCGCCACCCGCAACCCACCGGGTTTTCCGATGGCGTAGGCGAGCAAGGCGGCCTGGTTGTAGCGCCGCCCGAGGAGCCGCAGGCGATGCAGCGGTACCGGCATCAGCAAATCGGCGTCGGCGAGGAGGATGCCCGCCGCGCGGCGCATCCAGTCGCCATAGGCCGGCGCGCCATGCAGGCGGTCCCCGTGCTTGAACCCGAGCACGAGGCCGCGGCTGCCGTCGTCGTAGCGCAGCGCCGACCGGGCGAAGTCGTAGGCGGGCGGTGACCGCGTGCAGGCGCCGCAGAGCGCGCCGGCACCCAGCTCGTAGGGAAAGGGCAGGCCGCAGCAGGCGCAGCAGGGCTCGGCGAGGAAGGTGAGCTTCCGCCAGCACGGCGCGCAGAGCCCGTGGGTCGCCTCCACCTCCTCGCCGCAGGCGAGGCAGCGCGGCGGCAGCACCAGGTTCAGAGCCGCCGTTCCCCAGCGTCTGGCCGCGGCGGCGGTGGGCGCGAGCGATACCATCGGAAGAGGGGAGCGCGGCTGCCGGCGACCTGTCAACTCGCGTTGACTTTTGCGGCCCCGCGCGCCCAATAGCGCCATGGCGGGCGAGGGAATTCAGGTCTTCGATCGGCGGGCGGTGCGCCGCCATCGCGCCCGCGCGGCCGCGATCGGCACCGCCGAGTTCCTCTTCGAGGAAGCGGCGGCGCGTCTCATCGAGCGGCTCGACGACGTGACGCGGAAATTCTCCCGCGTGCTGGTGCTGGGGAGCCGGCGCGGCGCAATGCAGGCGGCGCTTGCCGAGCGCGGCGGCGTCGATCTGCTGGTGGAAAGCGACGACGCGCCCGCATTCCTGGCGCCGCCGCGGGCGAGCGCGCGGGTCGCGGCGGAAGCCGAGGCGCTGCCATTTGCCGAGGCCAGCTTCGATCTCGTGGTGAGTCCGTTGGCGCTGCACTGGACCAACGATCTGCCGGGCGCACTCCTCCAACTGCGCCGCGCGCTCAGGCCCGACGGCTTGCTGCTTTTGGCGGTGCTCGGCGGCGAGACGCTGCACGAGCTGCGCCGCGCCTTCTTCGAGGCGGAGCTCGCAGGAGGAAGGCGGCGTCGGTCCCCGCGTCTCGCCGATGGCGGACGGGCGCGACCTCGCGGGGCTGCTGCAGCGCGCGGGCTTCGCGCTGCCGGTGGTGGACACCGACCGCGTCACCGTTACCTATCGACGATGCCGTGGCGCTGATGTCGGAGCTGCGCGCCATGGGCGAGAGCAACGCGGCTCAGCGACCGCCGGCGCGGCTTCACGCGGCGCGGGACGCTCGCGCGCATGGCGGCGATCTATCGCGATCTCTTCGCCGGCGCGGACGGACGCATCCCCGCCACCTTCGAGATCGTGACGCTCACCGCCTGGGCGCCCCACGAGAGCCAGCCCAAGCCGCTGAAGCCCGGCAGCGCCGCCGCGCGCCTCGCCGACGCGCTCGGCGCGGTGGAGAAATCCGCGGGTGAGAAGCCGGGCCTCTAAGGCGCGGGCGTGTCAGCAACGCTCGTTGGCGTAGTCGCGCTCCAGGCACTTGGTGGGGAATTCCGTATCTTCCGACGGCTGTTCGCCCGCCGATGCCGGCGAGATCGCGTTCAAGGTCTGGTCGAGGCTTGAGCTCTGCTGCGCTGGCAGCAGCAGCAGCACCGTCACGACAGCTGCGGCAATGAGCCAGGTCACCAGGATCTCGCGTCCCATGGTCCAGGTGGAATTCTGGTACCTGCTCATCAAGCGACTCCTGATGGTGCCCGCCGGCGCTGCGGTCCCGACGATCTTTCTGGGCTGCGACCGGGCTTCGGCCTGCTTCTTCGCGCGAGTCCGGATGGTGCCGACTTCCGATAGCGTCACGACGATCTCTCCTGTTTGCCGCCGGGCGGCGCCCGCGGCGTTAACCAAATATTCGAATGACTGAGGGCGCAGCATGCACCCCTCCGTCACTTCCCCCTGTGGCGTGGATCACTCGCCGACCAGCCCAGGCGAGGTCTGGACCTCGCTTGCGGCTCCCTCGGCCGGTTATCAAATCGACACCCTGCGGGCCGCACTTATTCCCGGCCGCACGTGGTCATATAGGCAGTCCGAAGCCTTTGGCCGCTATGAGTTTTTCACATTGCGGTGATGCGCGGGCCGGGTCGCGAAACCGTGATGCATGGACGCGGCACGGCGATGCGCCGGTGCAGCGGCGGACGGCTTAGAGCAGGTCCCGCAGCACCGCGACCAGCGGCTTGTCCGCCGGCGGCATGGGGTACGCCGTCATACGGGACGGCCGCACCCAGGAGAGGGTCTGGCCCTCGAGGGGCGTGACCGTGCCCTGCCAGCGCCGGCAGATATAGAGCGGCATCAGCAGATGAAACCGCTCGTAGCGATGGGACGCGAAGGTGAGCGGCGCCAGGCAGCTCTCGGTGACGTCGATGCCGAGCTCTTCCTTGAGCTCGCGGATGAGCGCCGTCTCCGGCGTCTCGCTGCCGTCGACCTTGCCGCCGGGAAACTCCCAGAGCCCGGCCATCGACTTGCCATCCGGGCGCTGGGCCAGCAGCACGCGCCCGTCCGCATCGACGAGCGCCACCGCCACGACGAGAACGACAGGGACCGTTTCAGCTCCGGTAGCTGCCATTGATGTCGATGTAGCGATGCGTGAGGTCGCAGGTCCACACCGTGGCGCGGCCCTTGCCGAGGCCGAGCTCGATGGTCATGGAGATCTCGCGCCCCTTCATGTGCTCGGTCACCGGCGCCTCGTCGTAGTTCGGCACCGGGCCGCCCTTCTCGGCGATCTTGATGCCGCCGACGGAGATCTTGAGACGGTCGCGATCCGCCTTCTCGCCGGCCTTGCCGATCGCCATCACGATGCGGCCCCAATTGGCGTCGCTGGCGGCGAGCGCGGTCTTGACCAAAGGTGAGTTGCCGATGGCGAGGCCGATGCGGCGCGCCGAGAGATCGGAGACCGCGCCTTTCACCTCGATGGCGACGAACTTCTCCGCGCCCTCGCCGTCGCGCACCACCTGCTGGGCAAGATCCACCATGACGGCCTTGAGCGCCGCCTTGAAGCTCTTGAGGCGGGGATCGGCGGCACGCATCACTTTCTTGTGCGGTGCCTTTCCCGTGGCGCAGAGCAGCACGGTGTCGCTGGTGGAGGTATCTCCGTCGACGGTGATCGAGTTGAAGGAGATCTCGTTGGTCTCGGTGAGAAGGCGCTGCAGTGCCGGCGCGGCGATCGCCGCGTCGGTGAAGAGATAGACCAGCATGGTCGCCATGTCCGGCGCGATCATGCCGGAGCCCTTGGCGAAACCGTTGATGGTCACCGTCGTGCCGTCGATCTTCGCCGTCTGCGTGGCGCCCTTGGGGAAGGTATCGGTGGTCATGATCGCCCGCGCCGCCTGGGGCCAATGGCCGGGCGCGGCCGCGGCGAAGGCGCCGGGCAGTCCCGCCAGGATCTTTTCCGCCGGCGGCGGCTCGCCGATCACGCCGGTGGAGGCGATATAGACCTCGTTCGGCCGGCACTTCACCAGCTTCGCCGCGGTCTTGGCGGTGGCTTCCACCACCTTGCGGCCGGCGCGGCCGGTGAAAACGTTGGAATTGCCGGAGTTCACCACGATCGCCCGGGCGATGCGGTGGGGCAGGCATTTCCGGCACCAGTCCACCGGCGCGCCCGGAGTCTGCGAGCGCGTGAAGACGCCGGCAACCGCGGTGCCGGGCTCCAGCACCGCCACCATGAGGTCGTCGCGGCCCTGGTAGCGGATGCCGCAGGCGGCGCTCGCCAGCTTGACGCCAGCCAACGGCGGCAGATGCGGGAAGCGGGCAGGCGCCAGCGGCGACAGCATGGACATGGGCGGCCCGCGCCTAGGGCTTGATGGGCGCCGGCGCCGCCGGTGCCAGAGTCGGACCCGCCGGGGCGGGCGCCATCTTGGAGCCGTCGATGGCAAAGGTCTCGATCTTGGCGCCGGAGCGCAGCTCCTTCACCTTCGCCTCATAGATCTCCCGCTGCAGCATCGACACCAGCTGCGGGCGCGCTTCCTCGAGGGTAGGCGGCGGCGCGGTGCGGCGGTCCTCCACCTTGATCACGTGATAACCGAACTGGGTCTTCACCGGCGTGTCCGTGAACTGGCCCTTCTGCAGCTTGAAGGCGGCGGTGGCGAATTCCGGCACCATGTCGTCCTTGCCGAACCAGCCGAGATCGCCGCCGTTCTCCTTGCTGCCGGGATCGCTGCTCTTCTCCTTGGCGATGGCGGCGAAATCGCCGCCTTTCTTGAGGTCGGCAATGACCGCCTTGGCCTCGTCCTCGGTCTTCACCAGGATGTGCCGGGCGTTCACCTGCTCCTGGGGCTTCTGCTCCTTGGCGAACTTCTCGTAGCGCGCCTTGATCTTGTCCTCGGTGAGGGCGGTGCGGAGGTAGCGGTTGAGATAGGCCTCCTCGATCACCTGATCCTGGATCTGCGCCATGCGCTTCTTGACCTCGGGATCGTCGGCGAGCTTCTGCTTGCGGCCGGCCTGGGCCACGACGATGTCGGTCACCATGCGATCGAGCAGCAGGGGATAGACCTGCTCGAAGGGCATCTGCTGCACCTGGGGCGGCAATTGCTGGCGCGCCGCCAGCACATCGGAGCGATGCAGCTCGACGCCGTTGACGCGGGCGACCACCGGGTCGGACTGGCCGGCGGCGGGCGCCGCCGCCGGGGTCTGGGCAAAGGTCGGGGCGGCAACGAGCAGAAGCATCGCGAGCGCGAGCGGGAGGCGGCCGGTCATAGTCGAGTAATCCTTGCGGGCAAGAGAGCGGGCACGGCCGCTTCCGGAGCGGCGGTGGCGCCCATCTTGCACATTGGGAACCGCCGGGCAAGCCGGCAGGCGTCACTCCGGGTCCCGGCCTGTAAAATGCCGGCAATCGACTGAAAATGAAGGAAATGTGGCATCTCGGAGGCGCCCGATAATTGACAGCGCGGGCTTCAGCCCCTATCTGTCTGGCGGTCGCCCCGGCGATCTCCACCGACGCGCGCACCCTGCCTCGAGGTCCCCTGAATGATTGGCGCCCTGGCCCGGCGACTGTTTGGTTCCGCCAACGAACGCTACGTCAAAGGCCTGCAGCCCCTGGTCGACGCCATCAACGCGCTCGAGCCGGAGCTGGAGGCGCTGTCGGACGAGGCGCTGCGTCAGCGCACGCCCTGGCTCAGGGAACGCCTGCAGAAGGGCGAGGAGCTCGACGACATTCTGGTGGACGCCTTCGCCACCGTGCGCGAGGCATCCAAGCGAACTCTCGGCCAGCGCCACTTCGACGTCCAGCTCATGGGCGGCATGGTGCTCCACCGCGGCATGATCGCGGAGATGAAGACCGGCGAAGGCAAGACCCTGGTGGCGACGCTGGCGGTCTATCTGAACGCCCTGGAAGAACGGGGCGTCCACGTCGTCACCGTCAACGATTACCTGGCCAAGCGCGACTCCGAGTGGATGGGGCAGGTCTACCGGTTCCTCGGCCTCCGCGTCGGCTGCATCGTGCACGAGCTCACCGACGCCGAGCGCCGCGAGGCCTATGCCGCCGACGTGACCTACGGCACCAATCACGAGTTCGGCTTCGACTATCTGCGCGACAACATGAAGTTCCGCCTCAACGACATGGTGCAGCGGAAGTTCAGCTACGCGATCGTCGACGAGGTGGATTCGATCCTGATCGACGAGGCTCGCACGCCCCTCATCATCTCGGGCCCGACCGAGGATTCCTCCGAGCTCTACCGCGGGGTCGACGCGCTGATGCCGAGCCTGCTGCCGGAGGATTTCGAGAAGGACGAGAAGCAGCGCGCGGTGACCCTGACGGAGTCCGGCGTCGAGCGCATCGAGGAGATGCTGCGCGGCGCCGAGCTGATGAAGGTCGGGACGCTCTACGACATCCATAACGTGGCCCTGGTACACCACGTCAACCAGGCGCTCCGCGCCCACAAGTTGTTCTCCCGCGATACCGACTACATCGTGAAGGACGACAAGATCGTCATCATCGACGAGTTCACCGGCCGCATGATGGAGGGCCGGCGCTATTCCGAGGGCCTGCACCAGGCGCTGGAGGCGAAGGAGCACGTCTCGATCCAGACCGAGAACCAGACCCTCGCCTCGATCACCTACCAGAATTATTTCCGGCTGTTCCCCAAGCTCGCGGGCATGACCGGCACGGCGATGACCGAGGCCACGGAGTTCGGCGACATCTACCGCCTCGACGTGATCGAGGTTCCCACCAACGTCCAGGTGATCCGCGTCGATCACGACGACGAGGTCTATCGCTCGATCCGCGAGAAGTTCGACGCGATCCTCGAGCTCGTCGCCGAGTGCAGCGCGCGCCAGCAGCCGGTGCTGGTGGGCACCGTCAGCATCGAGAAATCCGAGCAGCTCGCCGACCTCTTCAAGAAGCGCAAGATTCCGCACCACGTGCTGAATGCGCGCTATCACGAGCAGGAAGCCTACATCATCGCCCAGGCCGGGCGGCCCGGCGCCGTCACCATCGCCACCAACATGGCGGGCCGCGGCACCGACATCCAGCTCGGCGGCAACCTCGATCTGCGGCTGAAGCAGGAGCTGGCGGGCATCGAGGATCCGGCGGAGCGGGAGCGCCGCGGCGAGGCGATCCGCGCCGAGATCGCCGCCGCCCGCGAGGTGGTGCGCAAGGCCGGCGGCCTCTTCGTCATCGCCAGCGAGCGGCACGAGAGCCGCCGGATCGACAATCAGCTGCGCGGCCGCTCCGGCCGCCAGGGCGATCCCGGCGCCTCCAAGTTCTACGTCTCCCTCGAAGACGATCTCATGCGCATCTTCGGATCCGAGCGCATGGAGTCGATGCTGCAGAAGCTCGGCCTCAAGGAAGGCGAGGCGATCATCCATCCCTGGATCAACAAGGCGCTGGAGAAGGCGCAGCAGAAGGTCGAGGCGCGCAACTACGAGATCCGCAAGCAGCTCCTGAAATACGACGACGTCATGAACGACCAGCGCAAAGTCGTCTACGAGCAGCGCAAGGAGATCATGGCGGAGGAGGACGCGGCACAGATGGTGGCCGACATGCGCCACGAGGTGATCGAGAACATGGTCGCCCGCACCATCCCGGCAAACGCGCTGCCGGACCAGTGGGACGTCAAGTCGCTGCACGAGGAATGCCTCCGGCTCCTCAACCTCGATCTGCCGGTGGCGGACTGGGCCAAGGAGGAAGGCATCGCCGATGCGGAGATCAGCGAGCGCCTCACCAAGGCGTCCGACGACAAGATGGCGGCGAAGGCGGCTACCCACGGACCCGAGGTCATGCGCATGGCCGAGAAGAGCCTGCTGCTGCAGATCCTCGACCAGTCCTGGAAGGACCATCTGCTGACGCTCGACCACCTGCGCCAGGGCATCAACCTGCGTGCCTACGCCCAGCGCGATCCTCTCAACGAGTACAAGCGCGAGGCCTTCGATCTCTTCGGCGAGATGCTGACGCAGCTGCGCGACAACGTGACCGGCGTGCTGTCCCATGTGGAGCTGCGTGTCCAGCGCCCGGAGGATCTGCCGCAGCCGGCCGCGCCGGTCCGGATGCGCGAGAGCCGCGAGGATCCCGCCCTCGCGGAGGCGATGGCGGGCGCCGAGGCCGTCGGCGCGGCGGACTCCGCCGCCGCGGCCAATCCCTGGGCGAAGACGCCGCGCAACGCGCTCTGCCCCTGCGGCTCGGGCAAGAAATACAAGCACTGCCACGGCAAGCTCTGAGGCCGGCGCCGCGGCTCCGGCCGCGCCACGTCGGCTGTCGCTGCCGCAATTGCGGCGTATTCCTTCATTACAGCGAATTAATCCCGATGTAGGTGGGGCGTAATCGGCCCTGGCTTATCTCTCCTGGACGTGCCGAGCGGATGGTCCCCCGCGCGCGGCAGATCGACCCCCAAGGAGAGAACCCCTCATGACCAACCTTCTACTCGCGCGTTCGCCACAGATACGCGGCAACGCCGGAACGCGCACCGCGGTCCTCGCCGCGGGACTGGGGCTGGCCCTCGTGCTGGCCCCCTATGCCCGCGCCGAGGACGCGGCTTCCAGCACCAATCTCGTCCAGATGCCGAGCCTCGCGCCGCTCACCAAGAAAGTGCTGCCGGCGGTCGTCAATGTCTCCGTCGTGGAGAAGGCCGGCGCCGACGACCAGACCGCCGACGACAGCGAAGACGCCTCGCCGGGCCAGGTGCCCAATCTTCCGCAAGGCACGCCCTTCGACGACTTCCTGCGCAAATTCTTTGAGCAGCAGGGCATCAACCCTGGCCAGCCCGGACAGCCGCAGCAGCACGCGCAGCGGATGGCGCTCGGCTCCGGCTTCATCGTCGATCCCCAGGGCTATGTCGTCACCAACAACCACGTGATCGACGGCTCCGAGAAGGTGACGGTGATCCTGCAGGACGACAGCAAGCACGTCGCCAAGATCGTCGGCCGCGATACCAAGACCGACCTCGCCCTCCTCAAGATCGACAATGGCGGCAAGCCGCTGCCCTACGTCGCCTTCGGCGACAGCGGCGCCGAGCAGGTCGGCGACTGGGTGGTCGCGGTCGGCAATCCCTTCGGCCTCGGCGGCACCGTCAGCGCCGGCATCGTCTCGGCCCAGGGCCGCGACATTCATTCCGGCCCCTACGACAACTTCCTGCAGATCGACGCCCCGATCAATCGCGGCAATTCCGGCGGCCCGACCTTCAACCTGAAGGGCGAGGTCATCGGCATCAACACCGCGATCTACTCGCCGAACGGCGGCAGCGTCGGCATCGGCTTCGCCATTCCCTCGAATCTCGCGAAGCCCGTTCTCGACCAGCTCCGCGAGCACGGCAAGGTGAGCCGCGGCTGGCTCGGCGTGCAGATCCAGGAAGTGACGCCGGCGATCGCCAAGAGCCTCGGCCTTGCCAACGACCAGGGCGCGCTCGTCGCCGACGTGACCAAGAGCAGCCCGGCGGAGAAGGCCGGCTTCAAGCAGGGTGACGTGATCGAGAGCTTCAACGGTCACGCCATCGCCAAGCTGCGCGATCTTCCGATCATGGTCGCGGAGACTCCGGTCGGCACCAGCGCCAAGGTGCTGGTGCGCCGCCAGGGCCAGGAGACGACGCTCAACACCACGATCGTCGAGCAGCCGGCGAACCTGGAGAAGCTCGCCGCCAACGAGCCGGAGCCCAGCGCGAAGCCGGAGCGGGCGAGCGCCCTCGGCCTCAAGCTGCAGGCGCTGACCCCCGATCTGCGCAAGCAGCTCAAGGTACCCGGGCACGTCAAGGGCGTCGTCGTGAGCGCGATCGCGGACTCGAGCCCGCTCGCCGACGTCGATCTGCAGGCCGGTGACGTCATCGTCTCGGTCAACCAGCAGCCGGTCACCACGACTCAGGAGGCCGCCGCCAAGCTCAAGGCGGCGGAGTCCGGTCACGACAAGAACCTGCTGCTGCAGATCAACCGCCACGGCATCAACGCCTTCGTCGCGTGGTCGGGCCAATCCGACAACGGCTGATCCAAGCACCGGAAAACGCCGGCGGGCTCCTAAAGGGCCCGCCGGCGCACTCCTGATCGGGGACTCTGATGATGAAAATTCTGCTGATCGAAGACGACGACGAGGCCGCCGCATATCTCCTCAAGGGCCTGACCGAGAGCGGGCACCAGGTGGACGTCGCGGCGGACGGCCGTCTCGGCCTCGCCCACGCCACCAGCGGCAGCTTCGATGCCATGGTGATCGACCGCATGCTGCCGGGCCTCGACGGGCTCTCGATCCTGGCCGAGCTGCGCGCGCGCAAGGACGAGACGCCGGTGCTGATCCTGAGCGCCCTCGGCGATGTCGACAACCGGGTCGAGGGCTTGCGCGCCGGCTGCGACGACTATCTCTCGAAACCCTTCGCGCTGTCGGAGCTGCTGGCACGGCTCGAGGCGCTCAACCGGCGCAGCCATTCCGTCAGCGAGACCCGCCTCAAGGTGGCGGATCTCGAGATGGATCTCCTCAAGCGCACGGTGACGCGCGCCGGCTGCGAGATCGATCTGCTGCCGCGGGAATTCCGGCTGCTGGAATATCTCATGCGCAACGCCGGGCACATCGTCACGCGGACGATGCTGCTGGAGAAGGTCTGGGATCATCATTTCGATCCCCAGACCAACGTGATCGACGTGCACGTGAGCCGGCTCCGGCAGAAGATCGACCGCGACTTCGCGCCGCCGCTTCTCCACACCGTGCGCGGCGCCGGCTACAGCCTCCGGGTGCCGGAGATCACGTAGCGCCTGGCCTCAGATGCTGGTGCTGTCGTCGCCGCCGAAGTCGGAGCCGCCGGTGTCGCTGTAGTCCTGGCTGGTGTCGTAGTCGGCGGGGACGACGTTGTCGGGATCCGTCTGCGAAGTGCCGGCGTCGGCGTAGTCGGCTTTCGTCGTGTCGCCGCCGGCGCCGTTGTCGCCGTAGTAGTTGTTGACCACGGTCTCGCTCAGGGATGGCTGTCCGGCGCCGAGGCCGCCCATGGACGAGCCGAACATCGAGCGCACGCCGGAGAACAGCAGCTCGCCGCCGGCGACGCCGAGCGCGGTGGCGGCGGCGGCGCGCAGGAAACCGGATCCGCCGCCGCCCGACCAGGGCGAGCCCATCATCGGCTGCGGGCCGACACCCCAGGCCGGGGCGGGCTGCATCGGCGCCGGTTGCTGCTGCTGCGGTTGCGGCTGGCGCGCGCCCGCCGTCGGCACGCTGCCGCGGCCGAGGAGGCCGCCGAGGAAGCTGGTGGGCTGCGCCGGGGGCGCCGCTCTCGCCGCCTCCACCTGCTGCTCGAGATCGGCGATGCGGGCCTGGGCGCTGCCGAGCGCCATGTCCTGGATCAGCACGGTCTGCACCAGCAGATAGGGTGTATCCGGCTGGACCGCGACGCCCTGGCGGATGAGCGTGTCCGCCTCAGGGTCCTTGGCCTGGGCCGGCGCCGCCTTCAGGCGGTCGAAAAGCTGGCTGATCAGCTGCTGTTCCTGGGGGGTCATCGCGTGCCTCGTCCATTGGGGGGCGGCGACCTCTATATAGGCAGCCGGTCAGAGGCCGCCAGTCCCCATGGCGAGGAACTTCTCCCGCCGCTGCTCCCGCAGCCGCGCGCCGTCGAGGCCCAGGAGCGGCCGGAGCGCCGCCTCGACGGTGGCGCCGGTCGCGGCGATGGCGCTGGCGGGCTCCCGGTGCGCCCCGCCGAGGGGCTCCGGCACGATCTCGTCGATGACGCCGAGGCGCGTCAGATCCTGCGCCGTGATCTTCAGCGCCTCCGCCGCCTCCTGCGCCTTGTCGCCGCTGCGCCAGAGGATCGAGGCGCAGCCCTCCGGCGAGATCACGGAGTAGATCGCATGCTCCAGCATGAGCACGCGGTTCCCGGCGGCGAGCGCGATGGCGCCGCCGGAGCCGCCCTCGCCGATGATGCAGGCGATGAGCGGCACCTCCAGCGTGAGGCAGGTCTCGATCGCCCGCGCGATCGCCTCGGCCTGGCCGCGCGCCTCGGCGTCGATGCCGGGATAGGCCCCGGCGGTATCCACGAAGGTGAGGACCGGCAGGCCGAAGCGCTGCGCCAGCTCCATCAGGCGCCGTGTCTTGCGATAGCCCTCGGGCCGCGCCATGCCGAAGTTGTGGCGCACGCGGCTGTCGGTGTCGGCGCCCTTCTCCTGGCCCAGCACCACCACCGAGAGGCCGCGGAAGCGGCCGAGGCCTCCCACGATGGCGCGGTCCTCGCCGAAGGCGCGGTCGCCGGCGAGCGGCGTGAAGTCGGTGATCAGTCCCTTGATGAAGTCAGAGGCGTGCGGCCGCTCCGGATGGCGCGCCACCTGGACCTTCTGCCACGGCGTGAGCTTCGCATAGAGCTGGCGCAGCAGGCGATCCACCTTCGCCTGCAGCCGCGCCACCTCTTCGGCGATGTTGAGATCGGAGCCGTTGGTGAGATGACGAAGCTCCTCGATCTTGCCTTCGAGCTCCGCCACCGGCTTCTCGAAGTCGAGAAAATGCCGCATGGGGGGCGATCCCTAGCACAGCCCGCCCGGCGATGCCAGCACGGGTCGTCGATCTGGGCTGGAGGAGCATCGTGCGTCCTTCGACTCGCCCGCTTCGGTCGCTTGCTCAGGATGAGGCGGTCTTTCTCTGTGCCATCTCCAATGGTCCTCATCCTGAGCAAGGGCCCTGTAGGGCCGCGCGTCGAAGGACGCACGGGATCGGCTCCGCCTTAGATCGCCATTGCGCGCCGCGCGATGTCGTACCATTCGCGCTGGTCGCGGCGCTGGTGGCGCGGGCCCAGCTCGATGGCTTCCACGATCTCGCGGAAGAGACGCGCGGCCTCGCGATGCTCGCCGGTCTTGTCCAGCAGCAGGGCATAGCGGCAGCGCGCCTCCTGGCCGGGGTAGTAGCGCTCGAGGGCGGCGTACTCGTGCAGCGCCGCCTCGGTCTTGCCTTGCTCTTCCAGGCTGCGCGCGTAGATCAGATGCCCCTCGGGCGAGTGGTACTCGGGATTCGCCGCCTTGAGCGCGTCCAGCACATCCACCACGTCGCCGTAGCGATGCTCGGCGAAGTAGGCGCGCGCCAGGCCCAGCATCAGCGACGGATCGGTGGCGTGCACGCCCTCCAGCGTCTCGCGGAAGAGCGCGATCGCCTCCGCCGCGCGGCCGGTCGCGAGATAGCCCTCGGCGACCGCCGCCTTGTTTCCCGCGGTCGGCGTCATCGCCAACCGGCGCTCCGCCTCGCGCAGGCCGCGGCCGGGATCGAGGACGCGGCCGACGCCGCTGGCGGCGCGCCGCGCGGCGCGGCCGCGCACCAGCTCCGGAAGAATCTCCACCGCGAGATAGGCCAGCATGCCCAGCATCGGCACGAAGAGGATGATGTAGATCCAGAAGAACGGCCGCCCGGTTTTCCCCGCGTGAACGGCGCATACGATCTGCAGGCCCAGGAGGAACAGCCCGGGAAAGGATAAGGACATCTTCTATCTTTCGGTCGCCGGAACGGCGCCATTCAAGGGAGCGGCTCGCGCTCCGTCAACTGCCAATGGATGGGATTGCCGGCGATGATCTATTTCTTGCGCGCCAGGGGATGATGCGCCTCGACGAGACGGGTGAGGCGCTGCCGCTCCACATGGGTATAGATCTGCGTCGTCGCAATATCCGCGTGGCCCAGCATCTCCTGCACGCTGCGCAGATCGGCGCCGTGATCGACGAGATGGCTGGCAAACGCGTGGCGCAGCACGTGGGGCGAGAGGCGGCCGGGATCCAGGCCGGCGTCGACCGCCAACGCCTTCAGGAGCTGGGCGACGCGCCGTCGGGTGAGCGCGCCGGGCGCGCTCCGTGAGGGAAAGAGCCACGGCGATGTCTCGCCCTCCGCGAGAAAAGCGACGCGGCAGTCGCGGTAGGCTTTGAGCGCCGCGCGGGCCGGCGCGCCCAGCGGCACCAGGCGCTCCTTGCCGCCCTTGCCGCGCACCACCAGGAAGCGCGCGTCCGCCCGCGCGGCGGCGAACGGCAGGCCCACCAGCTCGGAGATCCGGAGCCCGCTGGCGTAGAGGAGCTCGAGGAGGCAGCGCAGCCTGACGCCGGACGGTGTCGGGTCGCGGCCGGCGGCGTCGATCAGCGCCGTGACTTCCTCCTCGCCCAGGGTCTTCGGCAAGGGGCGACCGGGACGCGGCGCGTCGAGGCCGAGGGTGGGATCGTCCGGGCGTACGCCGTCCACCACCAGGAAGCGGTAGAACTGCCGGAGCGCCGAGAGCCGCCGCGCCACGCTGCGCGGCGCCAGCTCGGCGCGGGCGAGAGCCGCGAGATAGCGCCGGAGATCCTCGGTCCGCGCGCGCTCGAGAGCGACGTCGCCGCGCGCGAGGAAAGAGGCGACATGAGCGAGGTCGCCGCGATAGGCGGAGATCGTCAGGAGTGCGGCACCACGCTCGGCGGCGAGCATCTCCAGGAACGCCTCGACATGGCGGCCGAGCGATGGGGGACGCCGGGGCGGGCGGCGCGTTGCGCGGGGCGCGGCCACGGGCATCCTAGAGTCCGGCGTCGAGGGCGGCCTCGAGCGCGAGGCGCCGCGCGTCCGCCTCCAGGCCGACCGCGCGCAGCCGCGCCACCGCCTCGGCGATGACGTCGGGCTCGGCGGTGAGATGCTCGCCCACATGGGCCATCAGCAGCGCGTCCAGCACCGTCTCGCCGAGCCGATGATTGGCGGCGGCGTCGCGCCCGCCGAGCCAGATCGCCGCATTCGGCAGCGGTGTCGGCGCCGCCGGCGGCACCGCAACCAGGCTCGCCCAGTCCGCCGCCGTCACCGGCTCGCCGGCCGCGGCGAGCAATGCCGCCGTCAGCAGCAGCTTGCCGGGATCGGCGCTGCCGTCCTTGGGCTGCAGCCCGTCGAGGATTTCCTTGAGACCGCCCTTGGGCCAGGCGGGTCCGTTGTTGCCCGCGGCGATCCGCGCCAGGGGAACGAGCTGCGCCGCGCCGGCGGGATCGGTGAGCTGCGCCCAGCGGGCGGCTTCCGCCGGATGATCGGCGGCATAGAGCGCGCGCGCCGCCAGCGGCGCGAACCAGTCGAGGTCGGGCGTTGCCGGGATCTCCAGAATGATCGGCGCCACCAGCCGCGCGGTGACTGGAAACTCGCCGCGCTTGGCGGCGGCTTGCAGCAGCGCCTGCAGGATCTCGCCGCGCGCCGCCGGCACCGTCTCCTGCTTGGCGGTGGTGAAGAGGAGCGCGCGGGCGCGCGGACTGTCGCTCGCCTGCTGCAGCGCCGTCTTCGATTCATCGGGCTTGAAAGTGATCTCGGTGTAGAGGAGACGCAGCTCCTCCAGCGGCAGCGCGCCTACCGCCACCGCGCGCTCCGCCGCCGGCAGCCGGCGCTCGTTCGGGATGTTGGCGTTGGTGGCCCAGGCATGCAGCACCGCCGGATCCGCCGCCTGCAGCGCGTCCGCCGGCAGCGGCAGCTTCGCCGCCGCCAGCAGCGCGACGCGCAGCGGCGTCGGGTCCGGCATCCGGTCGATCTTCGCCGTCCGTCCGCCCAGCGCGTCGATCAGCGTGTCGAAGAGCTGGTCGCGCGGCGCCTTGCGCTCGCGCAGCAGGCTGAGGCCGAGCTGCGCCTTGCCCTGGTCGCCGTGCAGCGCCTGGCAGGCGATCTGCATGCGGTCCCACCAGATGTCCTGATAACGGCCGATGACGGCCTCGACCTGCTTGCAGGCGCCGTCGACGTCGTTGTTGATGAACGACAGATCGACTCGCAGCCGATCCATCGGCTCGGCGTCGCCCTTCCAGGGCAGGCGGTCCATGATCGCCTGCGCGCCGTCCTCCTGACCCAGCGCCACCATGCGCTCCAGGCGCACCGACACCAGGCCGCGGCCATCGGGCGGGTCGTTGCCGCCCGGGGCGGCGGCGTTGCTGAGGAGGAGGCGCCGCGTCAGGTCCTGAAGCGCCGGCGAGACCGTGGGCTGCACCAGGGGCAATGCTGCCACCACGTAGCTCCTGGGCGTGCCCTGCCAGAGCGTGTCCGGGAAGGCGCCCTCCGCGGGCGTGAGGGTCCCGAGCCAGGCGGAATCCACCGGCGCCAGGGGCGTCGCCTGGACGCCGGTCGGCAGCGGCTGATCGCCGCCGGCGGCGGGGGTCCGGGGCGGTGCCGGCGCCGGCGCGGGAACCGGCACCAGGCGCACGGGGCCTCCGGACTGAGCCAGCGCCGGGCCCGGCAACAGGACAAGCGTACTCAGCAGGGCGGCAAATGCAGCCGAGGCTAGGCTCGCGACTCGCAGGTCATTTCGGGAAGCGGGCATCGGGCAGCACCCGTTCGACCGGCTGCGTCGGCGCCGGGATGTCCCAAACCGCCAGCACGGCGGCGCCAACGGCGAGGAGAACCACCACCGCCGCGACTACGATCAAGGCCACCTTCACCATTTCGTCCCTTTTTTCCTCGTTCGCCGCCCGCATTCTGTCGGGCAACTCGGCTCCGGCGCCGGTTGACCGCCGCGCGCCGCTCTATGCTAGGGTGCGCGACTCGTCGGGCGCCGACAGTCTATCGGCGCGACCTGACGGATTCAACGATGGGACCGCCGGAACCCCACCACGTCAGGCCATGGGCGCGCCACAATTCCAAGTTCCCAAAACCATCGTGCTGGTGGGTCTGATGGGTGCCGGCAAGACCAATATCGGTCGCCGCCTGGCGCTGCGCCTGAATCTGCCCTTCGTCGACGGTGACGGCGAGATCGAGGCCGCCGCCGGCGAGACCATCGAGGAGATCTTCGAGCGGCGCGGCGAGGCGGCGTTCCGCGACGGTGAGCGGCGCGTCATCGCGCGTCTCCTCGACGGACCCAAGCACGTCCTCGCCACCGGCGGCGGCGCCTTCCTCGATCCCGACACCCGGCGCCTGATCCGCGAGCGCGGCATCTCGATCTGGCTGCGCGCCGACATCGAGCTGCTGCTGGTGCGGGTGTCGCGCCGGAACAATCGCCCGCTGCTCAAGTACGGCGATCACCGCGAGACCCTGGAGCGGCTGATCGAGCAGCGCTACCCCATCTACGCCCAGGCGGAGATCACCGTCGACACCGTCGACGGCCCGCCGGAGGCGACGCTGGAGCGGGTGATGACGGCGCTCGACGAGTATCTCGCGCTCCGCGCCGCGCGCGCCGACGAGGCGACGCGATGAGCGATACCCACGTCATTCGCGTCGAGCTCGGCCCGCGCAGCTACGATATTCACGTGGGCTCCGGCCTGATCGCCGGCGCGGGCCAGCATCTGGCGCCGCTCGCGGGCGGCCGGCGCATCGTCGTCGTCACCGACGCGACGGTGGCGGGACTGCATCTGCCGGCGCTGACATCCAGTCTCGACGGCGCCGGCGTCCGGCATGCGGAGATCGTGGTGCCGTCGGGCGAGGGCAGCAAGGACTTCGCGCACTACGCGCGCCTCGCCGAGGGCATCCTGGCGCTGGGCATCGAGCGCAAGAGCCTGATCGTGGCGCTGGGCGGCGGCGTGGTTGGCGATCTCGCGGGTTTCGCCGCGGCGACCCTGCTGCGCGGCATCGACTACGTGCAGGTGCCGACCACGCTGCTGTCCCAGGTCGACAGCTCCGTCGGCGGCAAGACCGCGATCAACTCGTCGCACGGCAAGAATCTGGTGGGCGCGTTCCACCAGCCGGTGCTGGTGCTGGCGGATGTCGCCGCCCTTGCCACGCTGCCGCGGCGCGAGTTGCTGGCGGGCTATGCGGAAGTGGCGAAGTACGGCCTCATCCGCGACCGAGCTTTCTTCGAGTGGCTGGAAAGCGCCGGCGCGGCCCTCGTCGCCGGCGATCCGGCGCTGCAGGCGCGCGCGGTGGCGGAAAGCTGCCGGCACAAGGCGGCGGTGGTGGCCGCCGACGAGCGCGAGACCGGCGAGCGGGCGCTCCTCAATTTCGGCCACACCTTCGGCCACGCGCTGGAGGCGGAGACCGGCTACGGATCGGAGCTGCTGCACGGCGAGGCGGTGGCGCTCGGCATGACGCTCGCCTTCGATTTCTCGGTGCGCCTCGGCCACGCCACCCTGCAGACGGCGGAGCGCGTGCGCCGACATCTCTCCGCGGTGGGATTGCCGGTCTCCCTCAAGGGAATTCCCGGCCGCCGCTTCAGCGCCGATCGCCTGGTGGCGCATATGCGCCGTGACAAGAAGGTGCAGGACGGCCGCCTGACCTTCATCCTGCCGCGCGAGATCGGCGAAGTGTTCGTCACCCGCGACGTGCCGGAAGCCGCGGTAGGCGAATTCCTGGCGGCGGTTGGTTAACTGCCCAAATGCCGGGCGTCGATGCAAAAGCGCTGGCGCCGGGACTTCGGCACGACTAGATATCCCGCCATGCCCCTTTCAGCACCCACTCCCCGCGAGCACATCCACACCCGTCAGATCGAATGCCGCGGCTATCGCCGCGACGACGGCCTCTGGGACGTCGAGGCGCATCTGACCGACGTCAAGACCTACAGCTTCGAGAGCGACTGGCGCGGCGAGATGACGCCGGGCACGCCGGTGCACGACATGTGGCTCCGTCTCACCGTCACCGACGATCTCGAGATCAAGGCGGTGGAGGCGGTGACCGATGCCAGCCCCTATCAGCTCTGTCCGGAAGTGGCGGTGAACTATCAGCGTCTCGTCGGCCTGTCGATCCGGCCGGGCTTCATGCCGAAGGTGCGGGAGCTGCTGGGCGGGACCCAGGGCTGCACCCATCTGGTGGAGCTGTTGACGCCGCTCGCCACCACCTGCTTTCAGACGATATTTCCCTATCGTCATCGGCATCGCCGCGAGGGCGATCGCGACCCGGCGAAGCCGGCGCGGAAACCGCGCCTCCTCGATACCTGCTACGCGTACGCGACCGACGGCGCGCTGGTGAAGCGCTACTGGCCGGAATTCTATACCGGGAGCTGAGCCTCTCCGCCGTGTCCGGCGCGGCGGTGTCCGTCCTCGGTGGCGGCAATCCGGAAGTAGTCCATGACGTGGACCCGGATCGCGGCGGTCAGGCTCGAGGCGGCGCGCCCGTGATCGATGCCGGTGACGAGCATGTGGACGGTCTTGCCTTCCCGGGCACAGACCTCCCGCAGCGCACCCCACATCTGCGGTTCCAGACGGATGCTGGTGCGGCGCCCCGCCACCGTCACGTTGCCGCTGACCAGTGTCGAATCGCGAGTGACGACGAAGGAGGGCTCCAAAAGCCTCTGTTCGCCGTCGTAGTAGTTTTCATGCTTCATAAGAAAGTATTTATGGCAAATTTTGGGGTCTTCAACCTCGAGGGGTATGCCTAATTTTGGAACCCCTCTAGGTTGCGTACGATGACGTACTATCGTGCCGCAAGACCTTGTCCTTCGTGGTTATCGTCATGATTTCTGAAAAGTACGATTCCGTACCGTCAAGGAGTGTCGCCGGGCGCTCGGGTAATCAGGCTTAGGGCATGAATGTCATGCGACATTTCATCCGCCAGGGCGGCGTAGACCAGGCGCTGGCGCTCGATCCGGCTCTTGCCCCGGAAGGCATCGGAGACGATCTCGACGCGGAAGTGGCTCTCCCCATTTGGCCTTGCCCCCGCATGTCCTTTGTGGTGGTGAGATTCATCCACAATTTCCAGGCGGGAAGGGCTTAACGCGGCGGTCAGCTTGGTGCGGATGAGGGCGGCGACGCGCATTTGGGGTGTCTTCGGAAAGTTTGAGTAAGCTTGGAGACGGCAGCCGCGCTGTCAAGCGGCCCGGCGCTGCAAGCGGCAATGCTGCAACGCGCTCATGTGCTTGTCTTGCTTCTAGAGCGTCTCCATACTGTGATAATGCGGTCTTTTTCGATCGAATTGACGGCGCGTTCCGCGGAAAATCCCGCGCTCAGACCCTGCGACCATCCCGGTTGCGCGGCGGCGGGGGACTTCCGTGCGCCACGCTCCAAGTCGGAGCTCGATGCCTTCTACTGGTTCTGCCTCGATCACGTGCGCGCCTATAACGCCGCCTGGAATTACTATGCCGGGATGAGCGAGGCGGAGATCGAGGCGGAGATCCGCTCCGATACCGTTTGGCAGCGACCGACCTGGCCGCTCGGCAGCCGCATCGGCGCTCGCTTCGAGCCACGCTGGCGCGACGACGGGCTCTTCGATGTGGACGACACCAGCACGCGGCCGCGGGAGCGCAAGCGTCCGCTGACGGCGGAGGAAGAGGCCCTGGCGGTCTTCGAACTGACGCCGCCGCTGACCTTCAGAGCGGTCAAGGCCCGCTACAAGGAACTCGTGAAACGCCACCATCCCGACGCCCACGGCGGGGACAAGGCGGCGGAGGAGAAACTCAAAGTGATCAACCAAGCCTACGCGACCCTGAAGGCCAGCTACTTCCCCGGCACCTGAGGCCAGACGATCCACCACCCCTTTCCCCCTCGCTCAAGGACTCGTTCATTCCGATGACTTCGGCTCAGACTTCCAACGGCTCGGCGGATGCGTCGGCCGGGCTCCCCGACATCACGGTCTCGGTCCGGCAGACCTTCGGTATCGATTCCGATCTGCAGGTGCCCGCCTTCAGCAGCTCCAGCGAGCACGTCCCTGATCTCGACGAGGCCTATCGCTTCGACCGCGACACGACGCTCGCGATCCTGGCGGGCTTCGCCTACAACCGCCGCGTCATGATCCAGGGCTATCACGGCACCGGCAAGTCGACCCACATCGAGCAGGTGGCGGCGCGCCTCAACTGGCCCTGCATCCGCGTCAATCTCGACAGCCATATCAGCCGCATCGATCTCGTCGGCAAGGACGCGATCGTGCTGCGCGAGGGGCGCCAGGTGACCGAGTTCCGCGAGGGCCTGCTGCCCTGGGCGCTGCAGCATCCGACGGCGCTTGTCTTCGACGAGTACGACGCCGGACGGCCCGACGTCATGTTCGTGATCCAGCGCGTCCTCGAGGTCGAAGGCAAGCTCACCCTCCTCGACCAGAACCGCGTCATCCGCCCGCACCCGGCGTTCCGCCTGTTCTCCACCGCCAACACGGTGGGGCTCGGCGACACCAGCGGCCTCTATCACGGCACGCAGCAGATCAACCAGGGCCAGATGGACCGCTGGAACATCGTGGCGACCCTCAACTATCTGCCCCACGACGCCGAGGTGGAAATTGTGCTGGCGAAGGCGCCGACCTACGACAACGAGGATGGCCGCCGCACCGTCAGCGCCATGGTGGCGCTGGCGGATCTCACCCGCTCCGGCTTCATCAACGGCGACATCTCCACCGTCATGTCGCCGCGCACGGTGATCACCTGGGCGGAGAACGCGCGCATCTTCAACGACATCTCCTTCGCCTTCCGCCTCACCTTCCTGAACAAGTGCGACGAGCTGGAGCGGCCGACGGTGGCGGAATACTACCAGCGCTGCTTCGGCACCGAGCTCAAGGAGACCGGGGTCCAGGCGACGCTGGTCTGAGCGGGGACGCCGACGATGGCCGAGCCGCCGTCACCTATCGAGATCTTCAAGCGCTCGACGACCGCCACCTTGCGGGCGATCGCCGAGCGCGACGACGTGACCGTGAGCTACGGACCCGAGCCGCCGGGCCTCGCCGGTCCGCGCGCGCGCCTGCCGACGCCGCCCCGCGATCTCTCCCAGCAGGAAGCGGCCCAGGTGCGCGGCGCCGCCGATGCGCTGGCGCTTCGCCTCAGGCATCATGACGCGGCGGTGCATGCCCGCCGGGCGCCGCAAGGCGAGATGGCGCGCGCGGTCTTCGAGGGCGTGGAGCAGGCGCGAGTCGAGGCGCTCGGTGTCAAGAACATGGCCGGCGTCGCCGGCAATCTCGCCGCCATGCTGGAGGCGCGCTACCGCCGCCAGGGCTACGACCGCCTCTCCGAGCGCAACGAGAGCACGCTGGCCGACGCGGTGCGGCTGCTGGCCCGCGAGCAGCTCACGGGCGCGCCGCCGCCGCCGGCGGCGCAGAAGCTGGTGGAGCTGTGGCGTCCCTGGCTCGAGGGCCGGATCGGCCGCGACATTCTCGAGCTCGATCGCCACATCGCCGATCAGGACGGCTACGCCAAGGCGGCGCGCAAGCTGATCCAGGATCTCGATCTCGATCTCGGCGACACCGACGCCTCCGGCGAGAGCGACGACAAGGAGGGCGAGGGCGACGATGCCGCCGACGCCGAGAGCCAGAGCGAGGCCGGCGACGGTTCCGTGTCCGGCGCCCAGAGCGCGCTCGAGGCCGGCATCCCCGAGGGCCAGGAGGAGGACGGCGATCCCTCCGGCGCCGACGAGGTGCAGGGCGAGCTGATGCCCGGCGCCGGCGACGAGGATCCCGGCCGTCCGGGCCGCCCCGGCGTCATGCCGCGCAATTCCGCGGGATCCGACGATCCCACGGCCTATCGCGCCTTCACCGCGCAGTACGATGAGATCGTCGACGCCAACGAGCTCTGCGATCCCGAGGAGCTGACGCGGCTCCGCGGTCTCCTCGACCAGCAGATCGCCCATCTCCAGAGCGTGATCGCGCGCCTCGCCAATCGCCTGCAGCGCCGTCTCCTCGCCAAGCAGACGCGGGCCTGGGAGTTCGATCTCGAGGAAGGCATCCTCGATCCCGCGCGGCTCTCCCGCGTGGTGGTCAATCCCACCTTTCCGCTCTCCTACAAGCGCGAGCTGGAGACCGACTTCCGCGATACGGTGGTGTCGCTGCTGATCGACAACTCCGGCTCCATGCGCGGGCGGCCGATCACGGTGGCGGCGATGAGCGCCGACATCCTCGCGCGCACGCTCGAGCGCTGCGGCGTCAAGGTGGAGATCCTGGGGTTCACGACGCGCGCCTGGAAGGGCGGGCAGTCCCGCGAGCAATGGATCGGCGCCGGCAAGTCGCCGAATCCCGGCCGCCTCAACGATCTCCGCCACATCGTCTACAAGCCCGCGGACGCACCGTGGCGCCGCGCCCGGCGCAGCCTCGGCCTGATGCTGCGCGAGGGCATCCTCAAGGAGAACATCGACGGCGAGGCGCTGCTCTGGGCGCACAACCGCCTGATCGCCCGCAACGAGCAGCGCCGGATCCTGATGGTGATCTCGGACGGCGCGCCGGTCGACGACAGCACGCTCTCGGTCAATCCCGGCAACTACCTGGAGAAGCACCTGCGCCAGGTGATCGAGGAGATCGAGCACCGCTCGCCGGTGGAGCTGGTGGCGATCGGCATCGGCCACGACGTGACCCGCTATTACCGCCGCGCCGTCACCATCGTCGACGCCGAGCAGCTCGGAGGCACCATGCTGGAGAAGCTCGCCGAGCTCTTCGACGAGGACGCGCCCACCCGCACCGGCGCCTCGTCGCCCGCGCGCAAGCGGATGCACTGAGCAGCGAAAGGCCCGCCATTGGCGGGCCTTTCCTCAGGTCATCTGATGGAGCTTTCGCCCTTCACGCCATGCCGTGACTGTCGAGGCCGTGGCCCTTGAACCACGCCAGCATCTTCGTCCAGCCGTCCTTCGCGGCATCGGCGCGGTAGCTCGGGCGGTAGTCGGCGTTGAAGCCATGCGGCGTGTTGGGATAGATCACGATCTCGCACGGCTTGTTGGCGGCCTTGAGCTTGGCGCGCATCTCCTCGATCAGCGGCACGGGAATGCCGGGATCGTCGCCGCCGTAGAGGCCGAGCACGGGCACCTGGAGATCGGCGACGAGGTCGATCGCACTCAATGGCGTGATCGGCGAATTCGGATGGCCAAGCAGCCCGTACCAGGAGACCGCCGCCTTCAATTTCGGGTTGTGCACGGCATACAGCCAGACCTGCCGGCCGCCCCAGCAGAAGCCGGTGATGCCGAGCCTGGAGGTGTCGGCGTATTTCGTCTTGTGGGCCCAGGCCACGGTCGAGTCGAGATCGGAGGCGACCTGCACGTCCGCCACTTTGGAAACGATCTGCGTCATGATCGCCTGCGCATCCGGCAGCTTGGCGGCATCGCCCTGGCGCGCGTAGAGCGCCGGCGCCACCGCGAAGTAGCCGGCCTTGGCGAGGCGGCGGCAGATGTCCTGGATGTGCTCGTGGAGACCGAAGATCTCCTGCACCACGAGGATGGTGGGGAAGGGGCCCTTGCCGGCGGGTCGCGCATAGTAGCCGGGGATGTTGCCGTCCTCGGCAGGGATCTGCACCGCGCCGGCGACCAGGCCTTTGGTGTCCGTGGTGATCACGGTCTGCGCCTGCACCGGCTGCACGGCGAGCGCGAACCCCGCGGTGACGCCGGTCACCACGAAGGCGCGGCGCGAGAACTCCGACTTCGGCTGCAGGCTTTTGAGATGATTTCCGTCCATGCATGTCCCCCCGTTCCTGACGGGCGCGATGCGCCCGCGGCCAGCGGAGGATACAGGCGGGCTGGCCGGCCGCTCGGCCACAATCGCGTGAAGCTTCGGGCTTGACGGCGGGCGCGCCCCTGCGGCTTGCTCGCGGACTGAAAAACATCAGAGGGGAGAAACGCGATGGCCGACAATCCGCGCTGGAAGCGCCGCCCGCCGGGATCCACCTGGGGCGATTTCGGACCCGACGACCAGCGCGGCCGGCTCAACCTGCTGACGCCGAAGAAGGTGCTCCAGGGCATCGCCGAGGTGAAGGAAGGCCGCACCTTCTGCCTCTCGCTGCCCCTCGACTATCCCGGCGGCAGCAAGCTGAACCCGCGCCGCCACCCGCCGAAGCTGCAGCCGACGGTGCGCGAGGGCCGGCCCAACATGAACTTCGCGCTCCGCGACATCGACCCGCGCTTCACCGACGTCGTCTCCGACGACGCCGCCTTCATCCATCTGCAGTACTCGACGCAGTGGGACAGCCTCGCCCATGTCGGCCAGCTCTTCGACGTCAACGGCGATGGCGTGCCGCAGAAGGTCTATTACAACGGCTATCGCGCCGGCATCGACATCGTCGGGCCACAGGACCCCGGCGGCGCCGAGCCCGGCGCGCGGGCGCTGGGCGTCGAGAACATGGCGACCGCCTGCCTGCAAGGCCGCGCGGTCATGATCGATCTGGAGGCGCACTATGGCCGCGCGCGCAAGCTCGTGGGCTACGACGATCTCATGGAGATCATGGCGAAGGACGGCGTCACGGTGGAGGAGGGCGACATGGTGTGCCTGCGCACCGGCTTCGCCCAGCAGCTCCTCGAGATGAAGAAGAACCCCACCGACGAGGCGCTGCATGGGAGCTGCGCCGCTCTCGACGGCCGCGACGAGCGGCTCCTCAACTGGATCACCAAGAGCGGCCTCGTCTCGCTCATTGCCGACAACTACGCGGTGGAGGCCTCGCCCTCTAGGCCCTGCGAGGACGATCACTGCGCCTCCCTGCCGCTCCACGCCCACTGCCTCTTCAAGCTTGGCGTCAATCTCGGCGAGATCTGGCATCTGAGCGAGCTCGCGGACTGGCTGCGGGCGCGCAGCCGCTACCGCTTCCTGCTGACGGCGCCGCCGCTCAGGCTTCCGGGCGCGGTGGGCTCGCCGGCGACGCCGATCGGGACGGTGTAACCGACAGGCGAAAAACGCCGCGGACACGCGGCCCCGCGGCGAAGTTTGCGCCGTGAACGTCGGTGCGAGAAAAAGCGAAGTGCGTTCGCGCGTACGGAGCGCGCTCGCGCCGGGTATTTGCTTTCGATGGACGCTTGGGAATTCAACCGATGCGACGGTCGCGGAGACGTGACGCGGCAGTGTGCGATTGAGATCACCCGCTTGGAGGTCGCAGCCGTGGCGGAATCTCAACCGTCTGGTGGAAGTTACTGTTTATACCTATTTAGGGGGGATACCCCCAAGCCGCGCCGCGCCGGGTGCCGTCGAAACCGGCTCCGAATATGGGCGTATGGCATAGGTATGGTGGTTACTAGTGGATTCTTCACCTATTACAAGCATTGTTAACACTCGTTAAAACTACGTGAACGATCTCAAGTGGTTAACGAAATATTGCTAGATGAAAAGCCGGTAGGTGCCTTAGAGTTTTCGTAAGAGAAAACGACTGGCGCAGTTCCAGATCGGGGGCCCGGTTCGGGCGGTCCCGGCAGACCAGGGGAACCTTCTGACATGAGCGCGCAGATCCAATTAGTAGAACTCGGCAGAACTTCCATCCCTCTGCCGACCCTCAACCCCACCCGATCGGATAATGCCGTCCCCAATACAAGGGGCGAGATCAGCGTCTCGACCGTCGAGGCCCGGATCGGCGCGATCCCGTTCGAGGAAATGGACGTGGTGTTCGACGGCAACGAAGGCGTGCTGTTCGCGTACTTCCATTTCCAGGGCCGGCCCAGCTTCACGCCGGCGCTGCTGCGCGACATTCAGCGCGTGCAGGACATGGTGCGCACGCTGTTCGCCGCGGGCGCCGGCACGTCGCCGGTCAAATACATCGTGTGGGATTCCCGGATGCCCCAGGTGTGGAACCTCGGCGGCGATCTCGATCTCTTCGCGACGCTGATCCGGCGTCAGGATCGCGACGGGCTGCTGCGCTATGCCCGCGCGGTGGTGGAGGAAGGCTACGCCAACGCCACCAACCTCAACCTGCCGATCATCACGGTGTCCCTGGTGCGCGGCGACGCGCTGGGCGGCGGCTTCGAGGCGGCGCTCTCGTCCAACCTCATCATCGCCGAGCGCAGCGCCAAGTTCGGCCTGCCGGAGATCCTGTTCAATCTGTTCCCCGGCATGGGCGCCTACAGCTATCTCGTGCGCCGCATCGCGCCGGCCCAGGCTGAGCGCATGATCACCAGCGGCCGGCTCTACACCGCCGAGGAGCTCTACCAGATGGGCGTCGTCGACGTGCTCGCCGACGACGGCTGCGGCACCGAGGCGCTCTATGAGTACATCGGCCGCAGCGGCCGCCGCCACGCCGCCCATCGCGCCATCTTCCGCGCCCGCGACCGCGTCAATCCCATCAAGATCGACGAGCTCATGGATATCGCCGTGAGCTGGGTCGATACGGCGCTGGGACTGGCGGAAGCGGACCTGCGCAAGATGGCCCGCCTGGTGAGCGCCCAGGATCGCCGCCGCAACCGCGTCGGCGCCGAAGCCGCCGAGTAAGCGGCGGCGTCACACTCGACGGGCTTCCTGCGCCTGCTGGCGCAGAGCCGCGTCGAGCTTGGTGTATTCGCCCCGGAGTTTCTCCAGAAGCGCGTTGCCGTCCTTGTCGAGCTGCTGGGCGGTCAGATCCCTGAGCGCGAAGAGCGTGCGGTAGAAGCGCACCGCGCCGATATGGGCGGCGCTGCTGCGCAGTGAATGCGCGTGATCGCGGAAGGCGCGCAGGTCGCGCTTGGCCGCGGCGCGCGCCATCTGGTCCAGGATCTCGCGCACGTCGGAGCGGAAGTTCTCGATCACGTCGTTGAAGAAATCGCTGCCGGCGCCCAGCGCCTTCAACGCCTCCACCGCCGCGTCGTCCAGCACCGCGCCGGTCTCGGCGCCGTAGCGCGGATGCTGGGCGATGGGCGTGACCACGTTGGGCGGCGGCCCCACCGGCGGCAGCGGGTCGATCGCCTGGCCGGCCGAGATGCGCTCGGCGATCGATTCGAGGGTGGCGAGGAGATGCGCCGCCTCGATCGGCTTGGTGAGCACGCCGTCCATCCCGGCGTCGCGGCAAAGACGCTCGGTCTGGCTGGTGGCGTCGGCGGTGAGCGCCAGGATCGGCAGGCGCGGGCCGTCGGTGTGCGCCATGCGATAGAGCTTCGCCGCCTCATAGCCGGAAAGCTCGGGCATGTTGATGTCCATGAGGACGAGGTCGATGCCGGGCTGATCCAGGATCTGCAGCGCTTCCTCGCCGTCGCTCGCGGTGAGGACGGAATGGCCGCCGAGCTCGAGGATGCGCTGGATGATCATGCGGTTGGGCGCGTTGTCCTCGGCGAGCAGGATCTTGAGCGGCCGCCGCGTCGGCGTGATGTCGCCGCTGGAGGCGGTGCGGCCGTCCTCGCCGGCGGGAGCGCCGGACTCCGGCGTCGGCAGCGCATGGAGCGCGCGCACCAGCCGCATGTCGTCGATCGGCGCCCGCAGCAGCGAGCTCACGCGGCCGCCCGCCAGTGTCGCCAGCGAATTGATGTGGTCGCCGTCCGCCAGCAGCAGGGTCATCGGCTCCGGCCCGGTGCCGCCGGCGCGGGAGGCGGCGCCCAGCGCGTCGACGGGATCGCGCCGCCCGTCGACGAGCAGGATCGGGCGCGTGTCGTCGGGCGGGCGGTTGGCGATGAACTGCGTCGCCGCCGCCACGTCCTTGAAGGCGCGGAGCGTGCCGTGCCAGCGCTCGATATTGCCGCGCAGCCACGCCGCGAATTCCGCGTCGTCGGTCACCGCCAGCACCGTATGGCCGCGCAGGTCGAAGCTGTCCGGCATCGGCTCGGGCTCGCGGGCGAACACCAGCTCCACCGTGAAGGTGCTGCCCTTGCCCGGCGCGCTGGTGAGCGCGACGTTGCCGCCCATGAGCTCCACCAGCTGCTTCACGATGGCGAGGCCGAGCCCGGTGCCGCCGTAGCGCCGGGTCACCGCGCCGTCGGCCTGGGTGAAGAGGTCGAAGATCTTTTCCTGGGCCTCCGCCGGCACGCCGATGCCCTCGTCGCGCACCGCCAGGCTGAATGCCGCCTTGGTGGGATCGACGGCAATCACGTCCAGCACCACGGAGATGCGGCCCTTGTCGGTGAACTTGATCGCGTTCGCCACCAGGTTGGTGACGATCTGGCGCAGCTGGTGCGGCCAGCCGCGCAGCGCGAAGGGCAGCTCCGGATCGATGCGGTAGTCGAGCCGGAGGTCCTTCGCCGTCGCCTGCGGGCGCAGCATGGCGAGGGTTCCGTTCATCACCTGATGGAGATCGAAGGATTCCACCGTCGGCGCGAACTTGCCGGCCTCGATCTTGGAGATGTCGAGGATATCGTTGATGAGGGTGAGGAGTGCCCGCGCCGACGAGTTCATCGTCGCCAGCATGTCGCGCTGGCGCGCGTCGAGGCGGGTGCGGCGCAGGATCGCGTCGAGGCCGATCATGGCGTTGAGCGGCGTGCGCAGCTCATGGCTCATGATGGCGAGGAAGCGGCTCTTGGCGGCGTTCGCCTCCTCAGCCTGGGCCTTCGCCTCGGTGAGGTTGCGGATCAGCGAGGTGAGATAGGCCGGCAGCACCACGAGGGCGAAGACGAGGCCGCCCGAGAGCGGCAGGTGCTGGTTCCAGAATGGCGTAGTGGCGATGACGGCGGCGAAGCTCGCCACGCCCACCACCGTCGACTGCACCAGCGGCTTGAGGCCGTAGCGCAGGCCGTTGCCGATGCCGACCCAGAGGTAGATGCCGTACCAGGCGGCCGCGGCGCCGCCGCCGAAATGCATGTAGGCCGAGAGGAAGCCGAGGTCGGCCAGCATGGCGAGCAGGCGGCGCAACGGCATCTGGCCCGGCCGCACCATCAGGTGCAGCAGGAAGACCCAGCTCACCGCGACGCCGATTCCCATGGCGAAGGCGGCCTTGGCGGTGCCGCCGTCGCCGGGCTGGAAATTCATCGCCGCGAGGCTGTAGTCGAAGACGATGCTGACGAAGATCACCCGGATGATGATCTGCTCGTGCTCGGTATCCGCGCGTGCGGAGAAGGCCCGGGTGAGGGTGTCCAGGCCGCGCCAGAGCGCGGTGATCCCGCAGGCGACCGCGCCGAGCGCCAGCGCCGCCACCAGGGGCAGGCCGTTCAGCGGGAAGAGCGGCGCCTCGTGCTGGCCCCACAGCACCACCACGAGGAAGCCCGGGGAGAAGATCGCGACGAAGGTCAGGGTCAGGACCACCAGCACGCTGCGTCGCCGCATCGTCGGGTCCAGAGGCTCCTGTGCCGGTGACGTCCGGTGCTCGATCACGGGTCCATTGCCCTCTGATCGGCTATCGGGATTTGCTCAGGGCGCGGAGGCGGGGTCCGGAGCATGCTGCTCCGCCGCGCGCATCGCTTCGTGCGGGCCAGAGCGCTCCGCAGGGAAAGTAACGGTCACCGTGGTGCCCTCGCCCTTGCGGCTTCTGATCTCGAGCTTGCCGTCGTGCAGCTCCACCAGGCCGATCGCCAGCGGCAGGCCGAGGCCGGTGCCGGCGTGCTTGCGGTTCCAGGTGCTCGCCACCTGACCGAACCGGGTGATCGCCGTCGTCACTTCCGTCTCGTCCATGCCGATGCCGCGATCGACCACCTCGAGGATGATGGCGCCGTTGTGGGTGCGGGCACGCAGCGTGACGCGGCTGCCGGGCTGGCTGAACTTGAGCGCGTTGGTGACCAGATTGAGGAGGATCTGTTTCAGCTTGCGCGCGTCGGCGCGCAGGCGCGGCAGGTCGTTCTCGATGTCGGTCTCGATCGTGACCTCGAGCGCGCTGGCGCGATCGGCGACGAAATGCAGGAGATTGCGGGTGATCTGCGTGATGTCGATCATCTCCTCCTCGAGCTCGAACTTGCCGGCTTCCAGCTTCGAGACGTCGAGGATGTCGTTGATGATGCCGAGGAGATGCTCGGCGCTGTTGCAGATGTCGCGGGCATAGCCGGTGTACTTGGCGTTGCCGAGCGGTCCCAGAACCTCGTCGGCCATCAGCTGGGAGAACCCGATGATGGCGTTGAGCGGCGTGCGGAGTTCGTGGCTCATGTTGGCCAGGAACTCGGTCTTGCTGTGATTGGCGAGCTCGGCCACCTCCTTGGCGGCAAGCACGGCCAGCTCGGCGTTCTTGCGGTCGGTGATGTCGAGGGAGACGGTCACCACCAGCATCGGCCGGCCCACGTCGTCGTCCAGCACCGCCTTGTTGGTCAGCAGCACCATCTGCTCGCCGCCGGGGTCGGTGACGTCGACCTCGAAGGCGGCGGGCTTGGTCTCGCCGGCGATCAGGCTGCGGTCCAGCTCCATCGCGGCGTCGGTCTCCTCGCCGGGCTGCAGCTCGGCCAGGGTATTGCCGATGATCGCCTGCACCGGACGGTTCATCGCCCGGGCGAAGCAGTCGTTGGCGAAGACGAAGCGGCCGTTGCGGTCGGTGGCGCTGACCCGGACCGGCACCGCGTCGATCACCCTGAGCAGCAGCTCGTGGCTGTGGCGCAGCTCGTCCTGGTGCCGGCGCTCCTCCTCGATCATGCGCTCCTCGAGGGAGGTGGCGCGCTCCTTGAGCAGGAGCTGCTGGCGCCGCAGCATCAGAAGATTGTGCGAGCGGACGCGGAACTCGTGGTGGTCGACCGGGCTCAGCAGGTAGTCGGTGGCGCCGGCCTCCAGCGCGCGGTAGCGCAGGTCCTTGTCCTCGTAGGCGGTGATCACCATGACGGGGACGTCGATGCAGTTCTCCAGCGCGCGGAAGCGGCGGATGAACTCGGCGCCGTCGAGCTCCGGCATCTTGAAATCGGTGATGACGATATCAGGTTCCTGCTTGGCGGCGAACTCCAGCGCCGACAGCGGGCTATCGAACGTCTTGACCACGACGCTGTCATTGAGCGACGTGGCCAGCCGCTCCAGAATCTTTAGATTCGTGATGCGATCGTCGACGATCGCTACGATCTGGCGTCTCACACCGGTCAATCCGCTCCTGACGTTCCCGTCGGGTGACACCCGTCCGCTCCTGGCCGCGCCGCAGTTGCAACGACTAGACCCGAGTAGCCCTTAAGGAACGACCCAGCCCCCTGAGACCGTTCTGCCGGGTTTGAGGCAAAATCCGGCAATCATCAATTAATAGCGTATAGTTAAGAATTGGTTAGCTCACCAGGGTATTCAAGAAACCTTTGAATAATCGGGCGTTTCTCCCCCGATGCGGGGCGCCTCACGGAGTCGTGAGATCGAAACTCGACTCGCCCACCCCGGGAAACCGGGCGACAACTCGGGAAACCGGTGGCGCAAATCTGAGCGGCGTATGGCTTCCCGTGGTCACGATGTCGCCGGCGCGGAGCCCACGGCCCTGTTGTCCCGCGTGGCCGGCGAGCCATGCGAGGAGGCGCAGCGGATGGCCGGCGGCATTGCCGCCGACCGCCTCAGCCACCGGCTGCCCATCCACCAGCAGCATGACCGGCTGCGTGAGGTAGTCGAGGGCGCGCCAGTCGGCGACCGCTGGCCCGAAGCAGAACCCGCCGTTGCTCTGGCAGTCCGCCAGCCGCGCCAGGGGTTGCGCGCCCTGCCAGTCCGCGATCCGGGATTCCACCAGCTCGATGGCGGGATGGACGGAGGCGATGGCGGCAGCCACCTCAGCCTCGCTGTAGGGTTGCGCGCGGGGCGGCAGCGAGGTGCCGAAGCGGAAGGCCAGCTCGGCCTCCAGGCCGCGTACCCTGAGGCGCTTGCCGCCCATGCGGGCCGGCGACGGCTGCACGAGGTCCGCCAGCAGCGGCGCGGCGTTGGGCTCGGCGGTCGGGCTCGGCGCTCCCACCTTCCAGCCGACGATGCCGCCGAGCCGCGGCGCCAGGCGCTCCACCAGGGCGCTCTGGGCGGCATAGGCGTCGGCGGCGGTGGTGGGCACCAGCTCCGCCGGCACCGCGCCCAGGGGCTCGTTCGCCTGCCACGCCTGGAACAGGCGCTCGGCCAGGCTGTTCATGGCACGCAGGGTCATGCTGTGTGGCGCTCCCGTCGATATCCGCGGCGCCATCATAGCCCGCCGCGGCGGCTCCGTGGGAACCCCGCGATTGCGTGCGGTGAGGGCAGGCGGCACGATACCGACATGGCAGAACGCCCGCCCTCCCGACGGCCGCCCGCGCTCCGGCGCTGCTGGCTGTTCCTGCCCGGCGCCGATCGCGCGGGCCTGATGGCGGCGGCCACGACTGGCGCCGACGTGCTGATCCAGGAGCTGGAGGATTTCACGCCGCCGGCGCGGCGGCCGGAGGCGCGGGCATTGGCGGCCGGTCTCTATGACGCCTGGCGCACGGCGGGGGCGCTGGCGGCGGTGCGGGTCAATCCGCTGGAGACCGAGGGATTGGTGGATCTCGCCGCTGTCATGCGAGGCCGGCCCGACATCGTGCTGATGTCCAAGGTGGCGGAGCCGCGCCAGGTGGCGGCGCTCGCCGAGGAGGTGCGGCGCCTGGAATACGATCTCGGCATTCCCGCCCTCGCGACCGAGATCGTGCCCAACATCGAATCCGCCCGCGGCCTGGTCCAGACCCTCGCCATCGCCACCGCCAGCCCCCGCGTCACCGCGGTGCTGGGCTCGACCGAGGACATGGCCGCCGATCTCGGCGCGCCCCGCACCCGGGAAGCCCACGAGCTCGCCTACGCCCGCCAGCGTCTTCACGTGGAGTGCGTCGCCGCCGGGGTGGTCTCGATCGACTGCCCCTACACCTTCGCCGACGCCGAGGGCTGCGCCGCCGACGCGCGCCGCGCCCGGGCGATCGGATATGTCTCGAAGAGTGCGGTGCATCCCTCGCATGTCGCCGCCGTCAACGCCGTCATGACGCCGTCGAGCGCCGAGGTGGCTCAGGCCCGCGCCGTCATCGGCGCCTTCGAGGCCGCCCGCGCCCGCGGCGAGGACCGCATCGAGGTCGCTGGCCTCATCGTGGAGATGCCAACCTATCTCAGCGCCCAGCGTTTGCTGGCGCGGGCGGAGGCGCTGGGAGTCTGAGTTTTCCTGAGTTCGTCATGCCCGGCCTTGAGCCGGGCATCCACGACTTGCGGTCGCAAGAAAGAAGACGTGGATGGCCGGGTCAAGCCCGGCCATGACGGGGAGAGGGTGGCTTCGTGACGTGCCTACTTCCCCTCGAACTCCGGCTTCTGCTTGGCGAGGAAGGCGCGGAAGCCGATCTGGAAATCCTTGCTGTCGAAGCAGAGGAAGCCCTCGTCCGCCTCGGCGGCCGTGAGCGGGTTGCCGGCCTCCAGGCGGCGGATGAATTTCTTGTGCCAGCGGTGCACGAGCGGCGCGCCGTCGGCGATGCGGCGGGCGGTGGCATAGCTTTCCTCGACGACATCGGCGTCGGGCACCACGCGGGAGACCAGGCCGCGCTTCAGTGCGTCGGCGGCGGAGATGATGCGGCCTTCCAGCAGCAGCTCCAGCGTGGCGGCGCGTCCCACCAGCGCCAGCACGCTTTCCAATTCCGGATAGGCCATGACCAGGCCGAGCTTGGCGATCGGCGCGCCGAAGCGGCTGCCTTCGCCGCAGATCCTGATATCGCAGCTCGCCGCGATCTCCAGCCCGCCGCCGACGCAGATGCCCTCGATGAGCGCCACCAGGGGATGCCGGCACTCCCGGAGCGCGCTCAAGGTCTCGTGCATCAGCGCGCCGTAGACGCGCGCCTGGGCCGCGTTGGCGCGGTCGGTGGCGAACTCGGAGATGTCGTTCCCGGGGCTGAAGGCCTTGCCGCCGGCGCCGCGCAGCACGATGCAGCGGACGCTCTCGTCGCCGTCGAGACGGCGGAGTGCCTCACCCAGGCGCCGCCACAGATCCTTGGTGAGGGCGTTCAGCTTCTCCGGCCGGTTCAGCGTCAGGGTGACGATGCCGGCCTCGCGGCTCTCCAGCAGGTCGTCGCTCATGGGGCGCCGGACTTGGCGTTGCCGGCGAGATAGTCCATCGCCGCCTGGACCCCGGCCTTCTTGTGCGGCACGCCCGCAAGCCCGAGCCCCATCTCGACGCCCGCCAGGGTCCCCATCAGCGAGAGGTCGTTGAAGTCGCCGAGATGGCCGATGCGGAACACCGTGCCCTTGAGCTGGCCGAGCCCGGCGCCGAGCGACATGTCGAAGCGCTCGAGGATGATCTTTCGGAGCGCGTCGGCGTCGTGGCCCTTGGGCATGATGACCGCGGTGAGCGAGCTCGAATATTCCCGCGGATCCTGCGCCAGCACCTCGAGGCCCCAGGCCTTGACCGCGCGGCGCGTCGCCTCGGCGTGGCGGTCGTGGCGCGCGAAGACGTTCTCCAGCCCCTGCTCCTCCAGCATGGCGATCGCCGCCTTGAGGCCGTAGAGCAGGTTGGTGGCGGGCGTATAGGGGAAGAAGCCGGTGTCGGCGGCGGCGATCAGAGGATCCCAGTCCCAGTAGGAGCGCGGCAGCTTCGCGGTCTTGTGGGCGGCGAGCGCCTTCTTGGAGATCGCGTTGAAGCTGAGGCCCGGCGGCAGCATCAGCCCCTTCTGGGATCCCGCCACGGTCACGTCGACGCCCCAGCGGTCGTGCTGATAGTCGATGGAGGCCAGCGACGAGATGGTGTCGACGAGCAGCAGCGCCGGATGCTGGGCGCGGTCGATGGCGGCGCGCGCCTCGGCGACGCGGCTGGTGACGCCGGTGGAGGTCTCGTTGTGGACGACCATGACGGCCTTGATGGCGTGGGCGGTGTCAGCCTTAAGGCGCGCCTCGAGCTTCGCGGGATCGACGCCGTGGCGCCAGTCGCCGGGCGATGAACTCCACCTTGAGGCCGAGGCGCTCGGCGAGGCTGCGCCAGAGGCTGGCGAACCAGCCGGTCTCGAAGGCCAGGAGCTGATCGCCTGGTGAGAGCGTGTTGACCAGGGCCGCTTCCCAGGCGCCGGTGCCCGAGGCCGGGAAGATCGCCACCGCCCCTTCGGTGCGGAAGACGCGCTTCATGCCGGCGATGACGTCGATGGCGAGGGCGGAGAAATCCGGGCCGCGGTGGTCGATGGTGGCGGCGTCGATCGCCCGCAGCACCCGGTCGGGCACGTTGGTGGGGCCGGGGATCTGCAGGAAGTGGCGGCCGCTGCGGGCTGTCATGGGATACCTCGATGGAGAGCGAGACGAGCCGACCTTAGCCGGCTGGCGTTCACTGTCGCAAGGTGGCGCCGGGGAGTTGAGTGAATTGTGCTTAACCAAGTGGCGGCGCTGGCATTTTTCGCGTGCATCGCTTCTAATTCCATCGCGGTCGAATTTCGGGAGCAGGCGCATGGCGCGCGCGGCGGTGGCGGTGGGGGACGAGGGACTTCGGGCGCGGCTTCAGGGCGCGCTTCGGGGCGAGGTGCTGTTCGATGCCGGGAGCCGCGGCCGGTACAGCACCGATGCCTCGATCTACCAGATCGAGCCCATCGGCGTGGTGGTGCCCCGGGACAAGGACGACGTGGCGGCGGCGCTGGAGATCGCCCGGGACGCCGGCGTCAGCGTGCTGCCGCGGGGCGGCGGCACCTCCCAATGCGGCCAGACCGTGGGCGCGTCCCTGGTGCTCGACTGCTCCAAGTACATGAACCGCATCGTCGCCGTGGACAAGGAGCGCCGGCGCGCCCGGGTGCAGCCGGGCCTGGTGCTGGAGCAGCTCAACAAGACGCTCAAGAACGGACGGCCTCGTTTTCCCCGTCGACGTCTCAACCGCCGACCGCGCGACCCTCGGCGGCATGACCGCCAACAACAGCTGCGGCTCGCGCTCGCTGCGCTACGGCAACATGGTGCACAACGTGCGCGGCATCGACGCCATCCTCGCCGACGGCACCGCCGTCACCATGGGCGAGGTGCCCGGCAATTTCGACGAGCGCGCAATGCCCGAGCGCTATCGCGATCTCGTGCGCGACATGCGGGCGCTGCACACGCGGGAGGCCGACGAGATCGAGCGGCGCTTCCCGAAGCTGCTGCGGCGCGTCGGCGGCTACAACATCGACATGATCGACGACAAGGGCCACAACATGGCCCATCTGCTGGTGGGCTCCGAGGGAACCCTCGCCTTCTTCAGCGAGATCGAGCTCGACCTGCAGCCGATCCCCTCCCATCGCGTCCTCGGCATCTGCCACTTCCCCACCTTCTACAAGGCGATGGCGTCGACGAAGGCGATCGTGGCCCTGGGGCCGGCGGCGGTGGAGCTGGTCGATCGCACCATGATCGAGCTTGCGCGCGACATCCCGATCTTCCGCCCGACTGTGGAGCGTTTCGTTCGCGGCGAGCCCGAGGCGCTGCTGCTGGTGGAATTCGCCGGCGAGGACGGCGCCGACAATGTCCGGCGCCTGAAGCAGCTCGTCGAGCTCATGGGCGATCTCGGATTGCCCGGCGCCGTGGTGGAGGCGACCGATCCCGGCTTCCAGAGCGCCGTCTGGGACGTGCGCAAGCAGGGGCTCAACATCATGATGTCGATGAAGGGGGACGGGAAGCCGATCTCCTTCATCGAGGATTGCGCGGTCGCCCTCGACGATCTCGCGGATTACACCGATCGCCTGACGACTGTCTTCAAGCAGCACGGCACCTACGGCACCTGGTACGCCCATGCCTCGGTGGGCTGCCTGCACGTGCGGCCGGTCTTGAACCTGAAGCAGGAGATGGACGCCAAGAAGATGCGCGCCATCGCCGAGGCCGCCTTCGAGATGGTGCGGGAGTACAAGGGCTCCCATTCCGGCGAGCACGGCGACGGGCTGGTGCGCTCGGAATTCCACGAGCCGATGTTCGGCTCCCGCATCGTGCGCGCCTTCGAGGAGGTGAAGGACGACTTCGATCCCGAGGGGCTGTTCAATCCCGGCAAGATCGTGCGGCCCTCCAAGATGGACGACCGCTCGCTCTTCCGCTTCAAGCCCGGCTACCAGACCGTCCCCCTCGATACGGCGCTCGACTGGTCGGAGTGGGGCGGCTTCGCCGGCGCCGTGGAGATGTGCAACAACAACGGCGCCTGCCGCAAAGCCGATCCCGGCGTCATGTGCCCGTCCTATCGCGCGACCATGGACGAGCAGCACCTCACGCGCGGCCGCGCCAACACGCTCCGCCTCGCGCTCTCGAGCCAGCTCGGCGCCGACGCGCTGACGTCCGACGCGCTCAAGGAGACCATGGCGCTCTGCGTCGGCTGCAAGGGCTGCAAGCGCGAGTGCCCGACCGGCGTCGACATGGCGCGGATGAAGATGGAGTTCCTGCATCACTACCGGAAGCGCCACGCGTTGACGTTGCGGGACCGCCTGGTGGCGTACCTGCCGCGCTATGCCCGATTTGTCGCGTGGGCAGCGCCCGTGCTCAATCTGCGCAACCGCGTGCCGGTGCTCGCGTCGCTCGGCGAGCGCTTGACCGGCATGAGCGCCAAGCGCGCACTGCCGGAGTGGTCATCATCGCCTTACCGCGCCGCGTCGGCGGTCAGCACGGGACCCGAGGTCGTGCTCTTCGTCGACACCTTCAATCGCTGGTTCGAGCCGGAGAATGCCCGCGCGGCGGCGCGGGTGCTGACGCGCGCCGGCTACCGCGTGATCGAGGCGACGCCCGCGGGCGAGCGCCCGCTCTGCTGCGGCCGCACGCTCCTCGCCACCGGCCTCGTCGACGAAGCGAAGGCCGAGGCACGGCGCATGCTGGCGGCGGTGAAGCCGTATCTGGATCGCGACATCCCCATCGTCGGCCTCGAGCCCTCCTGCCTCTTCACCCTCCGCGACGAATTCCTCGCCATGCTGCCGGGCGAAGAGGCGAAGAAGCTGGCGTCCCGGGCGAAGCTCTTCGAGGAGTTCGTGGCGGAGGAAGCGGCATCCGGCCGCTTCAAACTGCCGGTTGGCCGCGCCGCGCCGGCGAAGGTGCTGCTGCACGGCCATTGCCACCAGAAGGCCTTCAATACGATGAGTTCCAGCCTCGCTGCTCTCAAGGTATTGCCGGGCGTCGCCGTGGAGACCTTCGAGTCCACCTGCTGCGGCATGGCGGGCGCCTTCGGCTACGAATCCGAGCACTACGACGTCTCGATGAAAATCGGCGAGCTCGGCGTCCTCCCGAAGATGCGCGCCGCCGACGCCAACACCGTCCTCGCCGCCAGCGGCACCAGCTGCCGCCACCAGATCCGCGACGGCGCCCACCGCGAGGCGCTGCACGTGGCAAGAATTCTGGATATGGCCTCGGCGGAGTAGGGCGCTGTCGGACCGCTGTCCGTGCGTCCTTCGACTCGCGCGCCAGGGCGCGCGGCTCAGGATGAGGAGATGTTCATTGTGCCATCACAAATCCACCTCATCCTGAGCCGGCGCGGAGCGCCGAGTCGAAGGACGCACCACCGTTGTGCAGGTAGCCCTTACTTCAACGGCTTCAACGGCGGTGCCACGCCCTCGGGTAGACGGATAGCGGTCGATGTTGAGGCACATGGAGACGAGGGAGTAGTAGCCGACGGCACCGACGAGATCCATGAGGCCGCGCTCGCCGAAGGTGTCCCGCGTCAGCGCGAAGGTGGCGTCGCCGATGGTCTTGGTCTCCAGGAGCTCGGTGCAGAACTCGTAGACCACGGCCTCTTCCTTGGACATCTGCGCCGGGCGCTTGCCCTCGGCGATGGCGGCCGAGATCGCCGGGTTGAGGCCGGCTTTCATGGCGAGCTGGTTGTGGGCGTACCACTCGTACTGCGCGGTCCAGTGCCGGCCGGTGATGAGGATCGCCATCTCCTTCAGCGGCTCCGACAGCTTGCTGCCGAAGCGCACGTAGGCGCCGAGCTTCTGGGCGTGGTCGGCGAGTTCCGGCGCCCGCAGGAGCGCATTGAAGGGGCCGCGCATGCCGCCGCGCGGTCCGCCGATGATGCCTTCGGCGACTTTGCGCTGCTCGGCGTCCATGGTGTCGAGGGTCAGCGGCGTGAAGCGTTGCGGTCCCATGAGCTTGCTCCTCCCTAGGTGATTGTCAGTCGTCGAAACCCACCAGGCTGCGGGCGAAAGCGCGGGCGTCGAACGGGCGCAGGTCCTCCGCGCTCTCGCCGACGCCGATGAAATGGATGGGGACGCCGAAGCGCTCGGCCACCGCCACCAGCACGCCGCCCCGGGCGGTGCCGTCGAGCTTGGTCATGACCAGGCCGGTGACGCCCACCATGTCGCGGAAGATCTCCACCTGCTGATGCGCATTCTGGCCGACCGTGGCGTCGAGCACCAGCAGCACCGCGTGCGGCGCCTCCGGCTCGATCTTCTTGATCGCGCGCACCACCTTCTGCAGCTCCGCCATCAGATCCGCCTTGTTGTGGAGGCGGCCGGCGGTGTCGATCAGCAGCACCTCGGTCTTCTCCTGGCGCGCGCGCTCTATCGCCTCGAAGACGAGGCCCGCGGCGTCGGCGCCGGTCGGCTTGGAAACGACCGGCGCGCCGGTGCGCTCGCCCCAGATCTTGAGCTGCTCCACCGCCGCGGCGCGGAAGGTGTCGCCCGCCGCCAGCAGAACCGAGCGGCCGTCGTCGCGGAACAGCTTGGCGAGCTTCCCGATGGTGGTGGTCTTGCCGCTGCCGTTGACGCCCACCACAAGGATCACGAAGGGGCGCCGCGCGGGATCGATGGCCAGCGGCTTCTGCACCGGGTCCAGAAGCCGTGCGATCTCCTCGGCGAGGGTGGCGCGGATCTCTTCGGGCGCGATCTCCTGGTCGAAGCGGGTGCGGCGCAGCATCTCCGTGACTTCCGACGCCAGGGTGACGCCGAGATCGGCTGATATCAGCAGCTCCTCCAGCTCGGCGAGCGTCGCGTTGTCGAGGCGCTTCCGGGTGAAGATGCCGGTGATGCCATCGGTGAGACGGCTCGAGGAGCGCTGCAGCCCCTGCTTCAGGCGCCGGAACCAGCCGGTCTTCGCCTCGCTCATGCGATCTCCGCGACGAGAGCGTCGTCGTCGGCGCCGGCGATGGTCACGGGCCGGATCTCGCCGTCGGCGAGATCGCGGCAGACGCGCACCGGCAGATAGTGCTCGCTGCGGCCGAGGCCGGGCTGCTCCACCATCACCGACAGCGTCGTGCCGATCATGCGGTCGAAGGCGCGCCGGCGCGCGCTCGCGGCGGCGGCGCGCAGCCGCGCGGCGCGCTCGTGGGCCAGCGGCCCCGGCACTTGCGGCATCCGCGCCGCGGGCGTGCCGGGCCGCGGGCTGAAGGGAAAGATGTGCAGGAGATCGAGGCCGGCCGCGTCGATGATGTCGAGGCTGCGCCCGAACATCCCGTCGTCCTCGGTCGGAAAGCCCGTGAGGAGATCGGCGCCGAGCACGACGTCCGGGCGGAGCGCCCGGGCGCGCCGCGCCACCGCGATCGCCTGGGCCCGGCTGTGCCGGCGCTTCATGCGCTTCAGGATGAGATCGTCGCCGGACTGGATCGAGAGGTGAAGATGGGGCATCAGCCGCGGCTCGTCGGCGATCAGCCGCCAGAGCTCGTCGTCGATCTCCGCGGGATCGAGGGACGAGAGGCGGAGCCGCGGGAGATCCGGCACCAGGGTCAGCACCCGGCGGACGAGAGCGCCGAGAGCGGGCCTGCCCGGAAGATCGCCGCCGTAGCCGGTGATATCGACGCCGGTCAGCACCACCTCGCGCGCGCCATGGGCCACCTGGGCCCGCACCTGCGCCACCACCGCGCCCGCGGGCAGGGAGCGGTTGTTGCCGCGCCCGAAGGGAATGACGCAGAAGGTGCAGCGGTGATCGCAGCCCTGCTGCACCTCGACGAAGCCGCGCACGCGGCCCGCGACGTCCTCGACCAGATGCGCCGCGGTCTCGCGCGCCGCCATGATGTCGTCGGCGACGAGGCGCGGCGCCGTGGCGCGATAGCTCTCGGCGCTGAGCTTGGCGAGATTGCCCAGCACCTGATCTACCTCGGGCATGGCGGCGTAGCGGGCGGGATCGATCTGCGCCGAGCAGCCGGTGACGATGATACGCGCCGCCGGCCGCTCGCGCCGGGCGCGGCGGATCGCCTGGCGCGCCTTGCGCTCGGCCTGGGACGTCACCGCGCAGGTGTTGACGATGACGGCGTCGGCGAGGCCGGCGCGGATGGCCTGGCGCCGGATCACCTCGGATTCATAGGCGTTGAGCCGGCAGCCGAGGGTGATGATCTCGAGACCGGCCATATCGCTGAAGCTTACGCCAGGAGCGCGGGGTCGAGGGTGCCGGTGAAGCTGATGGCGGCGGGGCCGGTCATCAGCACGTGGCCGTCCTGGCGCCACTCGATCTCCAGCGGGCCGCCGTCCGCCAGCACCGTCACCTTGCGGCCGGTGAGGCCGCGCCGGGCCGCCGCCACCGCCGCGGCGCAGGCGCCGGTGCCGCAGGCGATGGTGATGCCGACGCCGCGCTCCCAGACGCGGAAGCGCAGGCGGTCCTTGCCGGCGAGACTGACGATGCCGATGTTCGCGCGCTGGGGAAACATCGGATGGAATTCGAGCTGTCGCCCCAGGGTGGCGACATCGACCGTCTCCGCGTCCGGCACGAAGAAGGTGGCGTGGGGGTTGCCCATGTTGGTGGCGACGGGGTCGCTCAGCGGCCCGAGCGTCAGCGGCACGTGCAGCGTGTCGCACTCCTCGGCCAGGGGAATCTGCCGCCAGTCGAGGCGTGCGGCGCCCATGTCGACGGTGACGCGATGGGCGCCGGCCTTGGTCGCTTCCAAGAGCCCCGCCACGGTCTCGATCACCACGCGGCTCTTGCCGGTCTCCTCCATGACGACGGCGGCGATGCAGCGGGTGCCGTTGCCGCAGGCCTCCACCTCGTCGCCGTCGGCGTTGCGGATGCGCATGAAGACGTCGGCGCCGGCGCTCTTCGCTGGCTCCATCACCAGGAGCTGATCGCAGCCCACGCCGGTGTGGCGGTCGGCGATGGCGCGCGCACGGGCATCGTCGATGGCGAGCGCCATGGGCGCGCGCGTCGAACACGACGAAGTCGTTGCCGAGCCCGTGCATCTTGATGAAGGGGGTGCCGTCCATGGCGCCCTATATAGGGTCGGTCCCGGGCGCTGTCCAAGGGATTGCGGCGGCGGCCGGGGCCCGCGAGCGGGGCATTTCCGCCGCATCGACACCGTCAGGCGGTTTCCCTAAGCTGGTCGCTGGTTTGGGGAAATTGCACCGAGGACCAATGCAGCTCGCAGGCAAGGTCGCGATCGTCACCGGCGGCGCCAAGGGGATCGGCTATGCCGTCGCCGAGACGCTGGCGGCGCGCGGCGCCGCCGTCGTGATCGCCGATGTCGAGGGCGCGGAGGCGGCGGCCGCGAAACTCGCCGGCAAGGACGTCCGCGCCATCGGCATCGCCGTGGATGTCGCCTCGGAGACCGACACCGCCGCCATGGCCGCGTCCGCCACCGCCGCTTTCGGCGGCATCGACATCCTCGTCAACAACGCCGCGATCTTCACCAGCCTGACGCCGCGCCCGTTCGAGGAGATCGATCCCGCGGACTGGCGCCGGGTCATGGACGTGAACGCGACGGGCGTCTTCCTCTGCGCGCGCGCCGTGCTGCCGGCCATGAAGGCTGGAGGCGGCGGGCGCATCGTCAACATCTCCTCCGGCGTCGCCTTCAAGGGCAATCCCTGGTTCTCCCACTACGTCGCCAGCAAGGGCGCCGTGCTGTCCTTCACGCGGGCGCTCGCCACCGAGCTCGGGCGCCACAACGTGCTGGTGAACAGCGTGGCGCCGGGCTTCACCCTCAGCGACGGCGTCGTCGCCAATCCCGCCCTCGTCGCCGGCGCGCGCGAGCCGTCGCTGCGCGGCCGCGTGCTGGCGCGCGACATGACACCGGCGGACATCGTGGGCGCCGTCGCCTTCTTCGCCGGTCCCGACAGCGCCTTCATCACCGGCCAGACCCTGGTCGTGGACGGCGGCGCCTATTTCCATTGAGAGAGATGCGATGACCCCGAGCATTCCCGTGATCGATCTCACCGACGCCCTCGGCGGCAGCGCCCGGGCGAAGCGCGCGGCGGCGGCGGAGATGGACCGCGCCTGCCGCGAGATCGGCTTCTTCACCATCACCGGCCACGGCGTGCCGATGACGGCCCTCGACGATCTCCGCGCCAGGGCGCACGGCTTCTTCGCGCGGCCGCTGGCGGAGAAGCGCCGCGCCATCCATCCGGTGCCGGCGACGCCGCGGGGCTACCGCGCGCTCGGCATCGAGGCGCTCTCCTACGGCAACGATCGCGAGACGCCGCCGGACCTGAAGGAGTACTACCACTTCGGCCGCGAGATCTGGCCCGATCAGCCCTACTTCACCAGCGCCGAGGGGCAGCGCTATTTCATCCGCAACCTCTGGCCGGAGCAGCCCACGGGATTCAGAGAGGCGGCGGACCGCTACTACCGGGAGATGGAGCGGCTGGTGCTGGCGCTGATGCGGATCGCCGCCCTCGGCCTCGGCGTCGACGAGCATTTCTTCGACGACAAGATCGACCGCCACATCACGGCGATGCGCCTCAACTTCTACCCCGAGCAGACCGAGGCGCCGAAGCCCGGCCAGCTCCGCGCCGGCGAGCACACGGACTACGGTGCCTTCACCATTCTCAACGGCGAGAACGTCGCCGGCGGGCTGCAGGTGAAGACCCGTGGCGGCCAATGGCTCGACATCGAGACCGATCCCCGGAGTTTCGTCGTCAACATCGGCGATCTCCTGATGCGCTGGACGAATGACCGCTGGGTCTCCAACACCCACCGCGTGATCAACCCGCCGCGGGAAGTTGCCGGTGCGGCCAGGCGCCTCTCCATCGCCTTCTTCCACCACCCGAACTACGACGCGGAAATCGAGTGCATCGCGCCCCCGGGCGAGGCCAAGTATCCGCCGGTGGGGTCGGGCGAGTATCGGGATCTCAAGTACCGTCAGACGAGGTTGGCGCCAGCGTAAGGCCCTCACCCTGTCCCTCTCCCGCTTCGCGGGCGAGGGGACGCGGTTGAAGCGCCAAGCTCGCTAGCCCCCTCGCCCGCGAAGCGGGAGAGGGTGGGGGTAGCCCGGATTTGACAGAGAAACCCCGCTCCCCTACTGTCCCGCCCGTTCCGAGGAATCAGGTTTTCGCCTGACCCCGAACGGGCCTCAGCTGCCCGGGGCCGGCCAGTCCGCGAGTGTCGCGCACTGGCCTTAATCGCTTGTGGGCGGCTGATTTTGGGAGTTCGACCCCGGTGTTCGAGAACCTGAGCCAACGTCTGACCGGCGTGTTCGACCGCCTGAAGCGCCGCGGCGCTTTGAGCGAGGCGGACGTCGAGACGGCGCTCCGGGAGATCCGGGTGGCCCTCCTCGAGGCCGACGTGGCGCTCCCGGTGGTCAAGAGCTTCGTCGACGGCGTCAAGGCGAAGGCGGTGGGCGAGCAGGTGATCCGCTCGGTGACGCCGGCCCAGATGGTGGTGAAGATCGTCCACGACCATCTCGTGGAGACTCTGGGCGGCGCGCCCGAGGCCGGCACCGAGCCCGGCATCAACCTGAACGCGCCGGCGCCGGTCGTGGTGATGATGGTCGGCCTGCAGGGCTCCGGCAAGACGACGACCACCGCGAAGCTCGGCCGCCACTTGAAGGAGCGCCAGCGCAAGAAGGTACTGATGGCCTCCCTCGACGTGCAGCGCCCCGCGGCCCAGGAGCAGCTCGCGGTGCTCGGCCGCCAGGTCGGCGTCGACACGCTCCCCTTCATCGCCGGCGAGAAGCCGGTCGCCATCGCCAAGCGCGCCCATGAGACGGCGCGGCGCCAGGGCTACGACGTGCTGATGCTGGACACCGCCGGCCGCCTCCACATCGACGAGGCGCTGATGGCGGAAGCCGCCGCCGTGCGCGACGCGACGCAACCGACCGAGACCCTGCTGGTGGCGGATGCCATGACCGGCCAGGACGCGGTCAACGTCGCCAAGAGCTTCACCGAGAGAGTGGGCATCACCGGCATCGTGCTGACCCGCGTCGACGGCGACGCCCGCGGCGGCGCCGCGCTCTCCATGCGCGCCATCACCGGCCAGCCGATCAAGTTCGTCGGCGTCGGCGAGAAGCTGGACGCGCTCGAGCCCTTCCATCCCGAGCGCATCGCCGGCCGCATCCTCGACATGGGCGACGTGGTGAGCCTGGTCGAGAAGGCCGCCGAGACCGTCGATCAGGAAGAGGCGGAGAAGCTCGCCCTCAAGATGCAGAAGGGCAGCTTCGATCTCGACGATCTCTCCCAGCAGCTCAAGCAGCTGCGCAAGATGGGCGGCATGTCGAGCCTGATGGGCATGCTGCCCGGTGTCGGCAAGATCAAGAAGCAGCTCTCGGAAGCCAACATCGATGAGTCCGTCCTGAAGCGTCAGGAAGCGATCATCTCCTCGATGACCAGGCGCGAGCGCAAGAACCCGAAGGTGCTGAACGCGTCGCGCCGGCGCCGTATCGCCGCTGGCTCCGGCACCACCGTCCCCGACGTCAACCGGCTGCTGAAGCAGTACCAGGACATGTCGGACATGATGCGCAAGGTTTCCAAGCTCGGAAAGAAAGGCCTGATGCGCGGCGGCGGCCTCGCCGGCCTGCTGCCCGGCGGCGGAGGCGGCTTCCGGCCGCATTGATCATGCCCCACTCGCACTTCTCTCATTCACCGTCATGGCCGGGCTTGTCCCGGCCATCCACGGCTTTTGTGCGCAACCGCTCTTTCGTGAAACGGGAAGACGTGGATGGCCGGGACAAGCCCGGCCATGACGGACTCTCAGAAGAACTCTGAAAATTTTTCGACCCAAAGGAGATCCATGTCCCTCAAGATTCGCATGACCCGCGGCGGCGCCAAGAAGCGTCCCTTCTACTCCATCGTCATCGCCGACAGCCGGAGCCCGCGCGACGGCCGCTTCCTGGAGAAGGTCGGGACCTACAACCCGATGCTCGAGCGCGGCCACAAGGAGCGCGTGGTGCTGAAGACCGAGCGCCTGCAGCATTGGCTCAAGATGGGCGCGACGCCGAGCGATCGGGTGGCGCGCTTCCTCGGCGAGGCCGGCCTCGCGCCGAAGCCGGTCTACCGCGAGACGCCCAAGAAGTCGGCGCCGCGCGCCAAGGCGCAGGAACGCGCCAAGGCCGCGGAAGGCGCTGCCGAGGCGGCGGCGGGCGCCCCGGCCGCTCCGGCCGAGGCGGCGCCCCAGGCCTGAGGTCTGAGCCCGTGACGGCGGACACCGATCGGCGGGTGCTGATGGGCGTCATCGCCGGCGCGCACGGGATCAAGGGCGCGGTCAGGGTGCTGAGCTACGCCGGCAAGCCGGAGGACATCGCGGCCTATGGGCCGCTCGAGGACCAGAGCGGGAAGCGGCGCTTCCAGCTGGAGCTGACGGGAAAGGTGCGGGGCATGCTGCTGGCCCAGATCGAGGGGATCGCCGATCGCACCGCCGCCGAGACGCTCCGGGGCACCAAGCTCTACCTCGCGCGGTCGGTGCTGCCGGCGCCGGCGGACGGCGAGTTCTACTGGGACGACCTGATCGGGCTCCAGGCGGAGCTGAAGGACGGGACGGTGCTGGGACGGGTGACGGTGGTGCACGATTACGGCGCGGGCACGAGCCTCGAGGTGGCGCGGGACGGCGGCGGGGTTGTCATGGTGCCGTTCAACGACCGGGTCGTCCCGGTGGTGGAGCTGGAGGCCAAGCGGCTGGTGATCGATCCGCCGGAAGGCTTGTTGGATAACCGGCCGGTCGAGGTGGAAGAGGACGCGGACGAAGCAGGATGAGCATGGTTGCCTGGACCGCTACGGTGCTGACGCTGTTCCCCGAGATGTTCCCGGGGCCGCTCGGCTGCTCGCTCGCGGGCAAGGCGCTGACGGAGGGGCTTTGGCGCCTGGAAACAGTGGACATCAGGGGCTTCGCACGCGATAAACACCGCTCCGTCGATGATGCCCCCTTCGGCGGCGGCCCCGGAATGGTGATGCGGCCCGACGTGATCGATCTCGCGATAGCGGAGGCGGCTGGGCCCGGCCCGACCGTCTTCCTGTCGCCGCGCGGCCGGCTCGTCGACCAGGCGCGGGTGAAGGAAATGGCGGCGGGGGCGGGCGTGACGCTGCTCTGCGGACGCTACGAGGGCGTGGACGAGCGGGCGATCGAGGCGCGCGGCGTCGAGGAGATCAGCCTCGGCGATTTCGTGCTGTCCGGCGGCGAGCCCGCGGCGATCGCCCTCATCGACGCCTGCGTGCGGCTGCTGCCGGGTGTCGTCGGCGACGCGGCGACGCTGGCGGAGGAAAGCTTCGAGGACGGTCTCCTCGAATATCCGCACTTCACGCGGCCCCAGCTCTGGGACGGCCGCGCGGTGCCGGAGGTGCTGCTGTCCGGTCATCACGACCGGGTCCGCCAGTGGCGGCAGGAGCAGAGAGAGCGGGTGACGCGGGAGCGGCGCCCGGATTTGTGGGAACGCCATCTCGCGGCGGAGCGCGCCAAGGGACGACGAGAGAGATTGATGGAAAAGGTGATGTCATGACCGTGCTCAAGACCCTCGAGCAGAAGCAGATCACGAAGGCGCTCGCCGGAAGGACCATTCCGGAGTTCCAGCCCGGCGACACCGTGAAGGTGAGCATCAAGGTGGTCGAAGGCGAGCGCGAGCGCGTGCAGGCCTTCGAGGGCGTGTGCATCGCCCGCAAGAACGCCGGGATCAACTCCAGCTTCACGCTCGGAAGATTTCCTACGGCGAGGGGGTGGAGCGCATCTTTCCGCTGTACTCGCCGCGCCTCAGCGCGATCGAGGTGGTGCGCCGCGGCTCGGTGCGCCGCGCCAAGCTCTATTACCTTCGCGGCCTTACCGGCAAGGCGGCGCGCATCGCCGAGCGCACCACGAATGACGGGGACGCGCCGGAGGCAGCTCCCGCCGCCAGCGCCGAGAAGCCGTCGTAGCAGTGACGCAACTTCGTTCAATACCCTCGCCGCCGCGGCGGCGAGGGTATCGGACGTAGGTTCGGATATAGGGACACGATCATGGGCAAGCCTCGCACGCTCTTCGACAAGATCTGGGACAGCCACGTCGTCGATCGCCAGTCGGACGGCACCTGCCTCCTCTATATCGACCGCCACCTCGTGCACGAGGTGACGAGCCCGCAGGCCTTCGAGGGCCTGCGCATGACCAACCGCAAGGTGCGGCGTCCCGACGCCACCATCGCGGTCGCCGATCACAACGTGCCGACCACGGACCGTGCCGCCGGTATCGTGGAGCCGGAATCCCGCATCCAGGTCGAGACCCTCGAGCGCAACGTCAAGGAATTCGGCGTGCCCTATTACGAGGTCAGCGACGTGCGCCAGGGCATCGTCCACATCATCGGGCCGGAGCAGGGCATGTCCCTGCCCGGCACGACGATCGTCTGCGGCGACAGCCACACCGCGACCCACGGCGCCTTCGGCGCGCTCGCCTTCGGCATCGGCACCTCTGAGGTCGAGCACGTGCTGGCGACCCAGACGCTGATCCAGAAGCCGGCCCTGAACATGCTGGTGAAGGTTGAGGGCGCGCTGCCGCCGGGCGTCACCGCCAAGGACCTGATCCTCGCCATCATCGGCAAGATCGGCACCGCCGGCGGCACCGGCCACGTCATCGAATATGCCGGCAGCACCATCCGCGGCCTCTCCATGGAAGGCCGCATGACCGTCTGCAACATGACGATCGAGGGCGGCGCCCGCGCCGGCCTGATCGCCCCCGACGAGACCACCTTCGAGTACCTGAAGGGCCGGCCGCACGCCCCCAAGGGCGGCGCCTGGGAGCAGGCGGTCAAGCTCTGGCGCACGCTGCCGAGCGACGCCGGCGCCCACTACGACAAGGTGGTGGAGATCGATGCGACCACGATCGCGCCGCACGTGACCTGGGGCACCAGCCCCGAGGACGTGCTGCCGATCACGGGCGTGATCCCCAATCCCGCCGACGTCGCCGACGCCGGCAAGCGCGCCTCCATGCTGCGCTCCCTCGAGTACATGGCGCTGACGCCCGGGCACCAAGCTGGTCGACGTGCCGGTGCAGCGGGTCTTCATCGGCTCCTGCACCAACGGCCGCATCGAGGATCTGCGCGCCGCCGCCGTCGTCGCCAAGGGCCGCAAGGTCGCCAAGGGCGTCAGCGCCATGGTGGTGCCCGGCTCCGGCCTGGTGAAGCACCAGGCGGAGGAGGAGGGCCTCGACCGCATCTTCCTCGAGGCCGGATTCGAGTGGCGCGAGCCGGGCTGCTCCATGTGCCTCGCCATGAACGCCGACCAGCTCGAGCCCGGCGAGCGCTGCGCCTCCACCTCGAACCGCAACTTCGAGGGCCGCCAGGGCCGCGGCGGCCGCACCCACCTGGTGAGCCCCGCCATGGCGGCGGCCGCGGCGGTCACCGGCCACCTCGCCGACGTGCGCAAGCTGAGCTGAGCGCGCCGCACCGTTTGACGTGCCATGCAACGCGTGGCACGTTAGGCCGTGATAAAGAGTTGGAAAACGGCCGCGACGCGTCGGTTTGCCGAGCACGGCAAGTCGAGCTTCAGCGGACTGGATGTCAAAAAGGCGTTGGCAAGGTTGCAGCTGCTGGACGCAATCGCGACGCTTCAGGAGGTTCCGGGACTAGGGTCGGTCGGACTGCATAAGCTGAAGGGCAAACGCCGAGGTCAATGGGCGATGACGATCAACGGGCCTTGGCGGCTGGTCTTCGCGTTTCGGAATGGAAATGCCTACGATGTCGAAATCGTAGACTATCACTGAGGAAGTTATCGATGCCTGAAGCGATGGCTTTTCACAGCGTGCATCCGGGCCAGGTCCTGAAGGAGGAGCTGGAAGCCCGCGGCCTCAGCGCCACGGCTTTTGGCTTGAAGCTGCGCGTGCCACCGCAGCGCATCCAGGAGATCGTGGCCGGGCGCCGGGCGATCACTCCCGAGACGGCCCTGCGGATCGGGCGCGCTCTGGGTACGGGAGCGCGGGTCTGGCTCGCCATGCAGCAGGCCTATGACCTCTGGAAGGCCGAGCAGGAGCATGGTAAGCGCATCCGGGCCGAGGTCGAGGCGGCATAGGCAAGAACTGGCCAGTGGGGATTTGGAGAAGGTAATGGAAAAATTCACCACGCTCACGGGCATCGCGGCGCCGCTGCCGATGATCAACTGCGACACCGACAAGATCATCCCGAAGCAGCATCTGAAGACGATCGCGCGCACCGGCCTCGGCAAGGCGCTCTTCGACGAGATGCGCTACAAGCCGGACGGCTCGGAGAATCCCGACTTCGTGCTGAACCAGACGGCCTACCGGAACGCCAAGATCCTGGTGGCGGGGGAGAACTTCGGCTGCGGCTCGTCCCGCGAGCACGCGCCCTGGGCGCTCCTCGATTTCGGCATCCGCGCCGTCATCGCCTCCAGCTTCGCCGACATCTTCTACAACAACTGCTTCAAGAACGGCATCCTGCCGATCAAGCTGCCCCAGGAGATCGTCGACCAGCTCATGGACGACGCGAAGAAGGGCGCCAACGCGCGCCTCACCATCGACCTCGCGGAGCAGACCGTCACGCGGCCCGACGGCGAGAAGATCCGCTTCGAGATCGACGCCTTCCGCAAGCACTGCCTGCTGAACGGCCTCGACGACGTCGGCCTCACCATGCAGAAGGCGCCGGCGATCGACCGCTTCGAGCAGCAGAGCCGCATCAGCCAGCCCTGGCTCTTCTCCTAGGGACCGGCGCCCCGCCCGGGGATTTTCCGAAGGACATTGCGACCATGGCCGCGAACAAGAAGCTCCTGTTCCTGCCCGGCGACGGCATCGGCCCCGAGGTGATGCGCCAGGTCGGCCGCGTCATCGACTGGATGGACCGCCGCCGCATCGTCACCTTCGACCTCTCCGAGGGGCTGGTCGGCGGCGCCGCCCTCGACGCCGACGGCGTGCCCCTCACCGACGAGACGATGCAGCTCGCCCAGGAGAGCGACGCGGTGCTGTTCGGCGCGGTGGGCGGACCCAAATGGGACAAGCTGCCGTTCAACCTGAAGCCCGAGCGCGGCCTGCTGCGCCTGCGCAAGGAGATGGAGCTCTTCGCCAACCTGCGCCCGGCGCTGGTCTTCGATCCCCTGATCGGCGCCTCGACCTTGCGGCCCGAGGTGATCCAGGGCCTCGACATCATGATCGTGCGCGAGCTCACCGGCGGCGTCTATTTCGGCGAGCCCCGCGGCATCGAGACCCTGGCGGACGGCACGCGCCGCGGCGTCGACACCCAGGTCTATACGACGCCGGAGATCCACCGCGTGGCCCGCGTCGCCTTCGAGCTCGCGCGCAAGCGCCGAGGCAGCGTCACCTCGGTGGAGAAGGCCAACGTGATGATGACCGGCGTGCTCTGGCGCGACGAGGTGCAGAAGCTGCACGACGCCGAATACAAGGACGTGGCGCTCTCCCACATGTACGCCGACAACTGCGCCATGCAGCTGGTGCGCAATCCCAAGCAGTTCGACGTCATCGTCACCGACAACCTGTTCGGCGACCTGCTGTCGGATTGCGCGGCGATGCTGACGGGCTCGCTCGGCATGCTGCCCTCGGCTTCCCTCGGCACCGCCGACAGCTTCGGCCGGCGCAAGGCGCTCTACGAGCCCGTGCACGGCAGCGCGCCCGATATCGCCGGCAAGGACATGGCGAATCCGCTCGCCTGCCTCCTCTCCTTCGCGATGCTGCTGCGCTATTCCTTCGACATGAAGGAGGAGGCCGACCTGGTGGAGCGCGCGGTGCAGGAAGCCCTCAAGGGCGGCGTCCGCACCAGCGACATCCAGCAGTCCGGCACCGCCCGGGTCTCCACGACCGTCATGGGCGACACCGTCCTCCGCGAGCTCGCCAAGCTCGCGTAAGCGCCTCGGCGCTCAGCCGGGTTGCGCCGTCGCGACCGCTGCCAGCGCTGGAAAGACCTTCTTGCCCGCGAGCCACCGATCGACCGTGGTGGGATCGCGCAGGATCGCGGCGACGGTCCGCGCGAGGTGGACCATGTCGTATTGCAGCCCCAGATCCTTGCAGATGCCGAGCACGCCGGCCTGGTCGCCCCGGCTCAGGAGGAGCGGCGCCGTATAGATGTCGGTAATGTCATCGCTGGAGATCTCGCCGCGCTGCAGGCTGGCAAGGGCGTCGTGGCATCGTTTCGCGTCCGGCGAGAAGACCGCGCGGCAGGCTAGCGGGCGCACGTCGTAGACCGAGCAGCGGTTCTCCCGCAGCAGCGGGCAGGGACGCGGGAGCCGCCGCCCCGGTGCATCGCTCAGAGATGTTTCCGCTTCCGCCAGTATCGCGTCATGGCGCGGATCGGCCTCGCCGCCGATCTGCGCGGCGACGAGGATCGCCTCCGGGATGGTCGCCTCTACGTCCTGATGGCAGCAGGCGGCGCAGCCGGCGCCGCAATCGATTCTGGCATTGTCGCGCTTCAGGAGAGCCAGGTTCTGGTCCGACCGTCCGAAGGCGAGGAGCTTCACCGCCATCAGAATGGCCGCGAGCTTGATGGCGGGGTCGCGGGCAACGGCTTCCTCGATGAGGGCCATGCCGCTGCCTCGGGTAATGGCGGCGTTGTCGGCGACCAATTGCACGAGCGCGGGGTCGAGCGGCAGCCTCATCATGCCGGGGACACGGATGCCGATGTCCGTGATCGGGCGGACTGCAGGCAGCGTCATTGTGCAATTCCTCAGCCGCGGTACGGCCGGCGTTGAAGCTATGTCACCTTCCCTGAAAGAATAATTAACTATGATCCGACCCGGTCGATCAGACCGGGCCTATCTCGGGATCAGCAGCACCAGGCCGGTCACGACGAGCGCCGCGGTCCAGATCCGGTCGAGATTGATCCAGCCGCGGCGCAGGAAGTCGACGCCTACCCATTCGTAGACGGCGACCGCGATCACGCCTGTCGTCGCCAGCATCGCCGCGGTGTGGACGCCAACCGCCAGCAGCGCGATCGGCAGGGAGCCGGTCATCAGGCTGGCCGCGGCATCCGACGAGAGGCAGAGCGGGATCAGCGCCGGCACCAGCATCAGCCCGGCGCCGTGCGCGCTCGCCATCAGGAACGACCACAGCATGAGGCCGGCGAAGCCCGCCTGCATGCCGACGCGCACCCGGCCGCGGTGGCCGTAGAAGAGATGGTAGAGCGCCCAGCCGATGAGAGCTCCGCCGGCGGCGATGCGGATCGGTGCCGGATCGACGAGGACGCCGGCGGCCACCACGACCGCGGCGACGATGGCGATCGAGAGGGCATGGCCGATGGCGATCGGCACCAGGGACGCCAGCATCACCGCCCGGCTCCGGCGATGGAGGCCGAGCGCCACGGCGAACAGCCACCCCATCGCCGGGTTGAGCCCGTGGTAGGTGCCGAGCCCCGCCAGCACCAGCCACGGCCAGAGCGCGCTCATCTCCGGGTGCTGGCGGTCGTCCTATCTCCCGCCCTCAGGGATAGCAGTAGGAATCCGAGGAGGCGTCGCCGCCCTGCAGGCGCACCTGATGCGGCAGGTGTCCCGCGGGCCAGTCGACGAAGAACTCGGGATCCACGGCCATGCCGCCCTCGGGCTTGGCGTCGATCTTCACCATCCAGCCCTTGATGCCGTCGGGATAGAACTGCGGATCGATGGCGCCGTAGAGGGAGTTGGTGAAATAGATGCGCCGGCCGTCCCGGCTCACCTCCACCATCTGCGGGCCGCCGTTGAGCGGACCCTTGGCCCGGGGATGCCCGGCGCGGGAGACGATGCCGCCGAGGCGCACTTTCCCCGTGAGCTTGGGGTGCATGGGATCGGAGACGTCGTATTGCTGGAAGTCGCCGGTGCCCCAGCAGGAGACGTAAAGGAACTTATCGTCGACGGAGAGGTCGATGTCGGTGACGAGGGGCGGGCAGGCCTTGAAGCCCTTGAGGGCCGGCGGCAGCAGGTCGGGATCGGCGGGCTCGGCCGGAATCTCGATCACCTTCTTCGCCGCCCATTTGTCGCCGTCCCGGTACCAGGTCCAGATCGACGACGACAGGTTTTCCAGGCTGATGACGCAGTTGACGAAGCCGTAGGCCTTGGTCGGGTCGTGCGCGGGCCGAAGCTCGAAGACGAGCTGATGCTGCTGGCCGAAATCGACCTCCTGGATGTGGCGCCGCTTGTGCAGGTCCCAGAAGTGCAGCTTGTGGCCGTACTTGCCGCCCAGCAGCAGCTCCGGCACCAGGCCGTTCTCGAACATGTCCGGCGAGCCCCATTCGCTGGTCACGACCGTGTCGTAGCCCAGGTGCCACCACATGTCGTAGCCGTATTGCTGCGGCCCGCGGTCGATCTCCCAGCGGCCCATCACCTCGAAGGTCTCGTGATCGATCAGGAACACGCCGCCGGGCGCCTTGCCCTCGGCGCTGCCGAGCGCGCTCACGTAGATGCCGTCGGGCCCGCAATGGACGGTGTGCGGGCGGGAGTAGCCGGCGCGGTCGGCGATCTCCTTGGCCTCGATCACCTTCACCAGCTTGGGGCTCTTCGGGTCGGGCTTGGTATCGAGGATGTGGATGTTGGACGAGCGCAGGCCCGGCACCACGAGATAGCGCCGCTCCGCATGGGCGTGGGGCGCGTTCGGGCAGAGGCAGGAGCTGCAGGCGTTCCAGCCGAAATGATGCAGCTCGTCTCCGGTGCCGGGCATCTCCAGCCGGTTCACGATCTCCGCATAGGTCTTGGACGCGGGATCGAGATCGACCACCGCCATCACGTCCTTGCGCTTGCGATCGGGATCGAAGCTCGCGACATAGGCGAGCTTCTCGGCGGGGGCGCGGGCCGCCATGCGGGGTGAGGGATAGAAGGTGGGATCCGGTGTCCAGGTCGCCATTCCGTGCCTCCCTGATTGAGATGAACCGATTTTGCGCGACGTCTCCCCTGACAGTGTTGGGTCAATTTGCCGACGGAGACGTCGGCGCGCTAACGATGTCGCGATCTCACGCCTCGGTCGGCGGCGCCATTCCCTGGCCCGCGAGGTCGCGCAGGCTTTTGACCCGCTCGATCTCCGGCCCGAGGCGGCCGGTCAGGAACAGCGCCAGCATGTAGAAGTCGCCGACGAAGGACCAATGCGGGCTGATCAAGGTCGCCGGCCGGTTGCCCTCGAACAGCAGGTGCGAGGGGACGATGATCCCGTAGCCCACGATGAAGGCGAGCGGCATCAGCCACCACGGCCCTTCCACCAGCCCCACGACGAAAACCACGAGGCCGGTCAGCGTCCCGCAATAGTGCAGGGCGCGGGTGCGCGGGTCCATGTGGGCCCTGAGGTAATAGGGCCAGAAATGGGCGAAGCCGGTGCTGTCGGTCTGGGCCATGGTCTTCAACCCGTTAACCCCATTGCCGCCGCCGCTGATGCCGGCAACCTTGTAATGGGGGGCGTCGCGGCGTAAGTCATGCCTCCAGGGCGGGGCAGTTTCCCGCCTGTTCCGGAGGTAATCATGAGCTTCAAGGTAGCGGTGGTTGGCGCCACCGGCAATGTCGGCCGCGAGATGCTGAACATTCTGGCCACCCACGGGGTGGAGGCCGCCGACGTGACGGCGGTGGCGTCCGAGCGCTCGGTCGGTGCCGAGGTGTCTTATGGTGAGGACGATGTCCTCAAGGTGGCAGACCTCGATCGGTTCAACTTCAAGGGCATCGACATCGCGCTGTTCTCGCCGGGGGCCAAGGTCTCCGCGGTGCACGCGCCGCGCGCCGCCAAGGAAGGCGCGGTCGTCATCGACAACACCTCCCAGTTCCGCATGGATCCCGACGTGCCCCTGGTGGTGCCGGAGATCAATCCCGAGGCGATCGCGCAGTACACCAAGCGCGGCATCATCGCCAACCCCAACTGCTCCACCATCCAGATGGTGATGGCGCTGAAGCCGCTGCACGACCTGGCGCGCGTCAAGCGCGTGGTGGTGGCGACATACCAGTCGGTCTCCGGCGCCGGCCGCGAGGCGATGGACGAGCTCTTCGTCCAGACCCGCGGCGTCTACGTCAACGATCTCCCGAAGAAGGAGCATTTCACCAAGCAGATCGCCTTCAACGTCATTCCCCACATCGACGTCTTCATGGAGGACGGCGCGACCAAGGAGGAATGGAAGATGGCGGTGGAGACCCGCAAGATCCTGGATCGCGACATCCAGGTGACGGCGACCTGCGTGCGCGTGCCGGTCTTCATCGGCCACGCCGAGGCGGTCAACATCGAGTTCGAGCAGGCGATCTCCGTGGAGGCGGCGCGCGCCGCCCTCAAGAAGTTTCCGGGGATCAGCGTGGTCGATCATCGCGCCAACGAAGGCTACGTGACGCCCCAGGAATGCGCCGGCGAGGACGCGGTGTTTGTGAGCCGCATCCGCCGCGACACCACGGTGCCGCACGGGCTCAGCCTCTGGGTGGTGGCGGACAATCTGCGCAAGGGGGCGGCGCTCAACGCGGTGCAGATCGCCGAGGTCCTGATGCGGGATTATCTGCGCTCCGGCGCGCGCGGGGGCGCGGATGCCAAAGAACGGCGCTCGGCCGTCTGACGCAGTCGCCGCGCCGCCGCCGGACGGGGCGGCGGTTCCCGAGGACGCGCGGGCGGCCTTCCTCGCCGGCTCCGAGCGCCAGCGCCGCGGCGACAACGACGGCGCGCTGAAGCTCTATCTCCAGGCGGTCGAGCTTCATCCGCCGTTCGTCGACGCCTACAACAACATCGGCGTGGTGCTGCGCGCCAACGACAAGCTGCCGGCCGCCGCCGCCTGCTTCCGCCGCGCCCTGGCGATCCGCCCCGACAGCCCGGCGGTGCTCTCCAACCTCGGCAACGTGCTCTGGCAGATGCTGCGCTTCGAGGCGGCGGCGGAGGCGTTCCATCGGGCATTGGCGCTGGATCCGGCGCGGCCGGAGACGCTGCATAATCTGGGCTTGCTCCTGCACAGCATGGGCGATTACGCCGGCGCCGTGGACTGCTTCGACAAGGCGCTGCGCCATCGCCGCGACAACGTCGAGATCTGGTGGGACCGGGCGCTCACTTTGCTGGCGATGGGGGATCTCGAGCGCGGCTGGCCGGAATACGAGAAGCGCTGGCGCCTGAAGCAGCATCCGCCGCGGCGTCTCGCCTATCCGCGCTGGGAAGGCCAGGAGAACCGCGACCTCTCCCTCCTCGTCCACTTCGAGCAGGGTCTTGGCGACACGATCCAGTTCTGCCGCTACCTGCCGCTGGCCGCCGCGCGGGTCGGGCGCCTGGTCTTCGAGTGCCAGCCGGAGCTGGCGCGGCTGATGGCGGGTATTCCCGGCGTCGCCGAGGTGATCCCCGGCGGCCGGCCGCTGCCGACCTGCGACTACCACGTGCCGCTGATGTCGCTGCCGGGCATTTTCGGCACCACCCTCGACACGGTCCCGGCGCGGGAGCCCTATCTCCGCGCGCCCGCCGGCGCCATTCCGCCCGCCGTCGTGCGGCCCGATGGCACCAGGCTCGCGATCGGCATCGTCTGGGCGGGCCGCGCCAAGCATCTCAACGACCGCAACCGCTCCGCCACGCTGGAGCGGTTTCTGGTCCTGGCGGATCTGCCCGGCGTCGCCCTCTACAGCCTGCAGAAGGGCCTGCACGCGGCCGACATCCAGACGCTGGGCGCCCAGGCCCTGGTGCGCGATCTCGGCTCCCAGCTCACCGACTTCGCCGCGACCGCGGCGCTGCTGCCCGGCCTCGATCTCGTCGTGAGTGTCGATACCGCCGTCGTGCATCTGGCGGGCGCCATGGGCGTGCCCGCCTTCGTGGCGCTCCCCTTCACGCCGGACTGGCGCTGGCTCAACGGCCGCGACGACAGCCCCTGGTATCCGACGCTCCGCCTCTTCCGCCAGCCGAAGCCCGGCGACTGGGACAGCGTCTTCGAGCGCATCCGCGCGGCGGTGCAGGCGCGGCTTTGACGATGCCGGCCCGGAACATCAGGGCTGCGCCGCGTCCCGGTTTGATGTTAAAGCTCCTTACATGAGCTGGCGAGACGGGCGCGGCGCGGGGCGCCGGAACTATCACCACGGCAATCTCCGGGAAGCGCTGATCGCGGCGGCCTTGGAGCTGATCGCGGCGAAAGGGCCGCTGGGCTTCACCTTCGCCGAGGCGGCGCGCTCGGCGGGGGTCAGCCAGGCCGCGCCCTACCGGCATTTCCGCGACCGCGACGAGCTCATGGCCGACGTCGCCAAGCGCGGCTTCGAGCGCTTCGAGGCGGCGCTGCAGAGCGCCTGGGCCAACGGCGCGCCGGATCCGATGACGGCGTTCCTGCGCCTGGGCAAGGCCTACCTCGCCTTCGCCCGCGCCGAGCCCGCCTACTATGCCGCGATGTTCGAGGCGGCGATCCCGCTCAATACGAATCCGGAGCTGCAGGAACTCGGCGATCGCGCCTTCGCGGTGCTGCGCCAGGGCTCCGAGGCGGTCTGCGCGCGGCTCCCCAAGGAGAGCCGGCCGCCGGCGCTGATGATGGCGCTCCACATCTGGTCGCTCTCCCACGGCGTCGCCTCGCTCTTCGCCCGCGGCGACGGCGCGCGACGCTCGCTCCCGATGAGCCCGGAGGATCTGCTGGAGGCGGGCGTTCTGACATATCTCCAGGGCCTCGGCCTCGCCGGCGGCCGCCAGACGCCCTGACGCCCTTGGACCTGCTCACGGCGTTCGGCCTCCTCGCGGTGACGATGATGCTGGTGTGCTACGCGCTCGAAGCTCGCGGGGCGGGCTACGTCTTGGCGTTTGCTGTGGCGTGCGCGCTGGGCTCGGCCTACGGATTCCTGCAAGGCGCCTGGCCGTTCGGCGTCGTGGAAGCGATCTGGGCGGTGATAGCGCTGCGGCGCTGGCGTCAGCGGTTAGCCGGAACAGTCTGAGAAGAAGTCCGTCGGGGATCCCGCGTCCTTCGACGCGCTCGCTCCGCTCGCTTGCTCAGGATGAGGGGGATGGGAGATGGCGCAAAGAAAGAGCGCCTCATCCTGAGCAAGCGAAGCGCGTCGAAGGACGCACGCCATTTCCCCAGCGAACCGCCTCTCTTGACATCGGCCCCGACGAGGTTAATTATGTAAATGTTATTTACATTCACGAGGGCTCCCATGGACGCCATCGCTGCAAAACTGGACGACTTCGGAAAGCTGGCCTGGATCGGTCTCACCGTCCTGGGCTTCGTGTTTTTCTGGCCGGCGGGGCTCGCCCTGCTGGCTTTTCTTATATGGAGTGGACGCATGGCGTGCTGGAAGCGCGGCTATCGGAACGGTTGGCATCAGGGCTGGGAGCGCCCGCAGGACTGGGGCGCGCGTTGGTTCCACGGCGGTCCCCACCGGCAGGCGTCGAGCGGCAACCGCGCCTTCGACGAGTACCGCACCGAGACCCTGCGCCGCCTCGAGGAGGAGCAGAAGGAGTTCCGGGAGTTCCTCGATCGCCTGCGCTTCGCCAAGGACAAGGCGGAGTTCGACGAGTTCCTCTCCGAGCGCCGCCGCCGCTCCCAAGGTCCGGACGCCCAGCCCCAGACCTGATCCGACGACGGAAACCGCGCCGTCCCTCCGAGCGAGGGCGGCGCGGTTTTTATTTCAGTAGATCCGCTCGACCGCGAAACGCTGCGGCGGCGTGATCAAGGCATCCTGTGCCGCGACGATGGCAAGCTCGCCGCCGCCACGCCGGGCGGTCTCGGCGAGAACCGCGTGGACGCCCGCGGCGGTTGCCGCCAGCGCCGCCGCCGCATCTTTCGTCTTCAGAAAATGCGCGAGAAAGACGCGCGGCGGTGAGATCGCCGGCGCCGTTCGCCTCGAAGGCAAGGCGCGGCGTCTTGACGAGCCAGCCGCCGGCGCCGGTCGCGGCCAGCATCGCCGCATCGCCAGGCGCGATCTCGCTCACCGCCAGGCTGGTGACGAGGACCACGCGCGGTCCCTGCGCCAGGAGCTTGCCCGCGGCGGCGCGCGCGGAAGCCAAGGTCGTGACGCTCTCGCCGGTCAGCGTCTCCAGCTCGAAGCGGTTGGGCGTCAGGATATCGGCGCTCGCCGCCGCGCGCCGGAAGAATTCCGGCAGCTCCGGCTTCACGAAAAGCCCGCGATCGGAATCCCCCATCACGGGGTCGCAGCAATAGATCGCTTCGGGATTGACGCGCTTCACCCGCGCCACGGCATCGAGCACGGTCTCGCCGAGGCCCGGCGTGCCGAGATAGCCCGACAGCACCGCCTCGCAGTGCGGGAAGACGCCACGCTCCTCGATCCCCGCGATGATCTCGCCGACGAGCTCCGGCTCCAGCACGCGGCCGCGCCATTTGCCGTAACCGGTGTGGTTGGAGAACAGCACGGTGTCGACGCGCCAGACCTCGAAGCCCAGACGCTCCAGCGGAAACACCGCCGCCGCATTGCCGACGCGGCCATAGGCGACGGCGGATTGGATCGAGAGGATCGCCATGGAGCGGGAGGATGGCGGCTTCCGGCTGAGGCGTCTACGGCGCGGGTGCCGCAGAGCTATTGTGCGTCCTTCGACGCGCTTCGCTTGCTCAGGATGAGGACCGTTGTGAATTGCAAAAAGAAAACCGCCTCATCCTGAGCAAGCGAGCGGAGCGAGCGCGTCGAAGGACGCAGGATGCCCGTCCGTTTCATCACAGCAACCGCGTCACCGTCCGCAGCAGCATCGCGACCCCCGCCAGCACCACCACGGAGCCCAGAAGGCGCCGCAGCCTCTGCTGCGGGAGCGCATGGGCGATCGGCGTGCCGATGGCGATGCCCAGCGCCAGGGATGCCGCGAGGCCGGCGGCGAGGCCGAGGTCCACCAGGCCGGCGGCGAGATTGGCGAGGCTCGCCAATCCGGCGATCGGGATGGCGATCGCCTGGCCGAGTCCGATCGCCGACAGCACGGGCATGTCCAGCAGCAGCAGGATCGGCAGCAGCACGAAGGCGCCGCCGGCGCCGGTGAGCGCCGAGACGAAGCCGGTGCCGCCGCCGAGACCGAGCAGCATCGACGGCGCCAGCCGCACCTGCGCCAGCGCGCGCCGCGGCGGGCGCAACGCGTAGAGACCGCCGGCCAGCAGCAGCACGCCGATCGCCGCCTCCAGCACGCTCGCCGGCGCGAAGGCCGCGGCGCGGGCGCCGAGATATGCGGCGGGCAAGGCGGCGAGGCCCAGCAGCGCAGCCTCGCGCCAGGGGATCGAGCCGCGCCGGGCATAGAGCGTCACCGCCACCACGCCGGCAGGGAGATAGCTCAGCAGCGCCGCGGCGATCGCGCGCTTGACGTCGAGGCCGAGGACCAGGGTGAGGATCGGCACCAGCAACACGCCGCCGATGCCGACGGCGCCCACCGCGATGCCGATGAGGAGACCGGCGGCGGCGATCTCGATGATGAGGTCAAGGTGCAAGTCGGTGCCGCCAAAAATAACGAGGCGCCAGGGGGGCCGAACTCCCGAAGAAGCCGCGGCACCCCTGGCGCCTCTGGAGCCGGCCAGCGGCTCCACGGGCTTTGCGAGCGGGCGTGAGCCCGGGCGGGGCGACGGTCCGGGAGGGCCGCCGCCTCACAGTCGGCGCAGGGCCCCTGTTCGGAGCCGCTCCGGCAAACCGCTCGGCGCTCGGGTCATCCTTCGCCGGGCAGGCGACGTCTCCCGAGAGAGCCATCGCCGCTGGCGCGAGTCGCCGCCAAGCCGCTCGCCAGGACAGCAGCACGGGTTTGACGCCGAACCACCGCCTCGCCACCTCGCCCGCCGCTTGCGCGACAGGCACCACGCCACCTCACTTGTCCGATGCGCCCTTCCCCTGCCGTCCAGCAGGGGACCGGCCCACCTGACTCTGCGAGACGGCGCTCTCGCAAGCCACGATCGAGTGTCGAATCCTCGGTGAATACCAGCAAGTGCGCAGGGGGCCCGCACGCAAGATTTCTGTGCATAAGCGCGGAGGAATTGCACAAGTGATCCCCGGCTTCTCCCCAGTGTTCTCCACAGTGCGTTGCGGCCGCCGCTCGATCTCCCTGGATTCCCACGGGAATGCGCGCCATGCGCGGGCCGCGCGTTGACTTCACCGCGGCTCCGGGGCTACACCAACGCGCAGCCTGCGGGCGCTTCTCCGCGGCGGAACTTTCCCTCCGAGGCCTGCCTCATGACCGCCCAGCGGCCCCTCTCCCCGCATCTCCAGATCTACCGCCCGCAGATCACCACGGTGCTCTCGATCAGCCACCGGGCGACCGGCCTCGCCCTCGCCATCGGCACGCTGCTCCTGGTGTGGTGGCTGGTGGCGCTCGCCAGCGGACCCGAGGCCTTCGCGACCGTGCAGGGCTTCGCCGGCTCCTGGCTCGGGCGGCTCCTGATGCTGGGCTGGACCTTCTCGCTCTTCTTCCATCTCGCCAACGGCATCCGCCATCTGTTCTGGGACGCGGGCTACGGCTTCGATCTCAAGACCACCACCGCGTCGGGCTGGACGGTGGTGGCCGCCAGCGTGGTGCTGACGCTCCTCGCCTGGGGCGTCGGCCTCTCGGCGATGGGAGGCTGAGGCGATGGCCCGCACCCCCCTGCGCTCACCCCTCGGCCGCGCCGTCGGCCTCGGCTCCGCCAAGGAAGGCGTCGAGCACTGGTGGGCCCAGCGCATGACCGCGGTGGCCCTGGTGCCGCTGGCGCTCTGGTTCGTGGCCGCCCTGGTGGGCCATCTCGGCGCCGATTACGCCGCCGCCGTCGCCTGGCTCCGCTCGCCGATCCCGGCCACCGCCATGGCGCTCCTGGTGATCGCCTCCTTCGCCCACATGGCGCTCGGCGTCCAGGTGGTGATCGAGGACTACGTCCACCACGAGGGCGTCAAGATCGCGAGCCTGGTGGCGCTTCGTCTCGCGTGCTGGGCGCTCGGCGCCGCCGCCCTCGTCGCCGTGCTGCGCATCGCCCTGGGAGCCTGACCGTCATGGCCGAAGCCTATCCGATCATCGATCACGCCTACGACGTGGTGGTGGTGGGCGCCGGCGGCGCCGGTCTCCGCGCCACCCTCGGCATGACCGCGGCGGGATTGAAGACCGCCTGCGTCACCAAGCTGTTCCCGACCCGCAGCCACACCGTCGCCGCCCAAGGCGGCATCGGCGCGGCGCTCGGCAACATGGGCGAGGACGACTGGCGCTGGCACATGTACGACACGGTCAAGGGCTCCGACTGGCTCGGCGACCAGGACGCGATCGAATACATGTGCCGGAGCGCCATCCCCGCGGTGATCGAGCTCGAGCATTTCGGCGTGCCGTTCTCCCGCACCGAGGACGGCCGCATCTATCAGCGTCCCTTCGGCGGCCACACGATGAAGTACGGCGAGGGCGCCATGGCGAAGCGCGCCTGCGCCGCCGCCGATCGCACCGGCCACGCCATCATCCACACGCTCTACCAGCAGTGCCTGAAGAACAACGCCGAGTTCTTCGTGGAGTATTTCGCCCTCGACCTGATCATGGACGAGGAGGGCGTCTGCCGCGGCGTGCTGGCGTGGAACCTCGAGGACGGTACGCTGCACCGCTTCCGCGCCCACATGGTTGTCATGGCGACCGGCGGCTATGGCCGCGCCTATTTCTCCTGCACCTCGGCGCACTCCTGCACCGGCGACGGCAACGCCATGGTGCTGCGCGCCGGGCTGCCGCTGGAGGACATGGAGTTCATCCAGTTCCACCCCACCGGCATCTACGGCGCCGGCTGCCTCATCACCGAGGGCGCCCGCGGCGAGGGCGGCTACGTGACCAACTCCGAGGGCGAGCGCTTCATGGAGCGCTACGCGCCCCACGCCAAGGACCTGGCGTCGCGCGACGTGGTCAGCCGCTCGATGACGATCGAGATCCGCGAGGGCCGCGGCTGCGGTCCGCTCAAGGACCACATCATGCTGCATCTGGAGCATCTCGATCCCAAGGTGCTGCACGAGCGCCTGCCGGGCATCTCCGAGACCGCGCGCATCTTCGCCGGCGTCGACGTGACCAAGGAGCCGATCCCGATCCTGCCCACGGTGCACTACAACATGGGCGGCATCCCCACCAACTATCACGGCGAGGTCATCACCACGGTGCCCGGCGATCCCGAGCGCATCGTGCCCGGCCTGATGGCGATCGGCGAGGCGGCCTGCGTCTCCGTGCACGGCGCCAACCGCCTCGGCACCAACTCGCTCCTCGACATCGTGGTCTTCGGCCGCGCCGCGGCCCACCGCGCCGCCGAGATCGTGAAGCCGGACCAGGCGCACAAGCCGCTCTCGGCCTCGGTCACCGATGCGGCGGTGGCGCGCCTCGACCGCATGCGGAACGCCAAGGGCCGGCTCAAGAGCGGCGAGATCCGCAGCGCGATGCAGCGCACGATGCAGAACGAATGCGCGGTGTTCCGGACCTCGGAGACGCTGGAGCAGGGGGTGCGCAAGATCCACGACATCGCCGCCTCCATGCAGGATCACGGCATTTCCGACCGCTCGATGATCTGGAATACCGACCTGGTCGAGGCGCTGGAGCTGGAGAACCTGCTGGAGCAGGCGATCGTCACCTTGGGCTCCGCGGTCAACCGCACGGAGTCCCGCGGCGCCCATGCGCGCGAGGATTTCCCCGACCGCGACGACAAGGTCTGGCTGAAGCACACGATGGCGTGGCTCGACGAGGCCCGCAAGATCCGCATCGACTACCGCCCGGTGCACCTCAACACGCTCTCCAACGAGGTGCAGACCATTCCCCCGAAGGCGCGCGTCTACTGAGGGTCCGGAGACCCAAGGAGATCGTTCGAGATGGCTGAGTTCACCCTGCCGGCCCATTCCAAGGTCGGCGTCGGCAAGACCGTGAAGGCGCCGCCCGAGGCGAAGCGGGTCAAGGCGTTCAAGATCTATCGCTGGAACCCGGACGACGGGCAGAACCCGCGCCTCGACACCTTCGAGGTCGATCTCGACGCCTGCGGCCCGATGGTTCTCGACGCGCTGATCAAGATCAAGAACGAGATCGACACGACCGTCACCTTCCGCCGCTCCTGCCGCGAGGGCATCTGCGGCTCCTGCGCCATGAACATCGACGGCACCAACACGCTCGCCTGCCTCAAGGCGATCGACGAGGTGAAGGGCGAGGTGAAGATCTATCCCTTGCCGCACATGGAGGTGGTGAAGGATCTCGTCCCCGATCTCAATCACCTCTACGCCCAGTACCGCTCGATCAAGCCGTGGCTGCAGGCGGAGAGCGCGCCGCCGCCGGACCGGGAGCGCGCCCAGTCCGTGGACGAGCGGCAGAAGCTCGACGGGCTCTGGGAGTGCATCCTCTGCTTCTGCTGCTCCACGAGCTGCCCCAGCTACTGGTGGAACAGCGACCGCTACCTCGGCCCCGCGATCCTGCTGCAGGCCTATCGCTGGATCGCCGATACCCGCGACGAGACATCAGGCGAGCGCCTGGACGAGCTCGAGGACCCATTCCGCCTCTACCGCTGCCACACGATCATGAACTGCACCCGCACCTGCCCCAAGGGCCTCAATCCGGCCCAGGCGATCGGCGAGATCAAGAAGCTGATGGTGGCGCGGCGGTGATCTTTCCCGCCCGCATGAGCGACGCGCGCGTCGCCATCCGCCCGATGGCGGCGCGCGATGTCGCCGAGGCGGCGCGGATCTCCCGCCTCGCCTTCGGCACCTTCATGCAGGTGCCCGACCTCGCGAATTTCCGCCGCGATCTCGCCACCGTCGAGACGCGCTTCGTCACCGACCCCGGCCTGGCGCTGGTCGCCGAGGCGGACGGGCGCTTGGTCGGCAGCATCCTGGGCATGGGCTGGGGCAGCCACCTCACGCTCGGACCCCTCAGCGTCGATCCCGCGCTCTGGGGCAAGGGCATGGCGCGGCGCCTCACCGCGGCGTTTCTGGAACTCCCGGCGGTGCGCGCGGCGCCCCTCGTCAGCCTCTTCACCTTTCCCCAGAGCGCCAGCCATCTCCGGCTCTACGAGAGTTTCGGGTTCGCGTCCCAGTATCTGACGCCGATCCTGGCGAAGGCGCCGGAGGCGAAAGGCAGCGCGCGGCTCTTCTCCACGCTTGCCCCGGAGGCGCGGGTGGCCGCGCTCGCGCAGTGCCGCGCCGTCGCCGATGCCCTGCTCTCCGGCCTCGATCTCTCGCGCCAGATCGCGGCGATCGACACGCAGCGCCTCGGCGAGACGGTGCTGGTTGAAAGCGCGGGCGAGATGGCGGGCTTCGCCCTCTGCCACGTCGGCCCCGGCACCGAGGCGGGGGAGGGGACGCTCTACGTGAAATTCGCGGCGACACGGCCCGGCGCCGCCGAGGATTTCGAGCGGCTGCTGGACGGCATCGAGGCGCTGGCCGCGGCGCGCGGCCTGGCCCGCGTCACCGCCGGCGTCAATGTCGGGCGCCGCGACGCCTACCGCCGCATGGCCGCCCGCGGCTTTCGCGCTCAGCTCGTCGGCGTCGCCATGCACCGCCCGGATGTGCCGGGCACGCTGCGGCCGGACCAGTATGTGATCGACGATTGGAGGTAAGCAGCATGCCCGATCTTTCCACGATCGCCGTCTTCGCCGTCGCCTGCCTCGCCCTCACGGCGACGCCGGGCCCGGACATGCTGCTGATCGCGTCCCGTAGCGTGAGCCAGGGTCGGGCCGCGGGCTTTGCCTCGCTGGCGGGCATCCAGGTCGGAACCTATGGCCATGCGCTCGCCGCGGCCTTCGGCCTGTCGCAGCTCTTTCTCGCGGTTCCCCTCGCCTACGACGTCGTGCGCTATGCGGGCGCCGCCTATCTGCTCTATCTCGCCTGGAAGGCGTTCCGCTCGAAGGGCGTCGCGTTCGATCCTTCCGCCGGATTGTCGCGCCATCCGGTCTCGCAGATGTTCCGCCAGGGCCTGCTGACCAATCTGCTCAATCCGAAGATGGCGCTCTTCGTCCTCGCGCTCTTTCCGCAGTTCGTGCGGCCCGAGGTGGGCTCCGTCGCCGGCCAGATTCTGATCCTGGCGACCGTGCTCAACCTGATCGGCCTCGCCGTCAACGGCCTGGTCATCGTGACCGCCAGCCGCATCGGCACGGCATTCTCCCGCCGCACGCGTTTCCGCCGCGCGCCGCAGATATTGCTGGGAACCGTCTTCGCGGGATTGGCGGTACGTCTGGCCTTCGACAGCCGGCGCTGAGCGCTACTTCGCCCGCGCCGTCAGCTCCTTCGCCAGCAGCAGGAACTCCTCCCGCCGCGCGGTGCCGCGGCGCCAGATCAGGCCGATCTGGCGGGCGGGCTCGTCGGAGGCGAGGGGCCTGGTGACGAGTCCGGTGCCGCGCAGCAGCCCGGCGGCGACGCTGAGCTCCGGCAACAAGGTGATGCCGAGGCCGTTGTCCACCATCTGCACCAGGGTCGGCAGGCTCGTCGCCTCGAAGCCCTCGGTGCGGCGGCGGTCGGCGAGGCGGCAGGCGGCCAGCGCGTGGTCGCGCAGGCAATGCCCGTCCTTCAGCAGCAGGAGGTCGGCGGACCAGAGCTGCTCCGGCTTGATGCGCGTCTCCTTGGCGAGCGGATGGGTGCTCGGCAGTGCCACCACGAAGCGGTCGTCGAACAGCACCTTGCTCTCCGCCGGCCCGCAGTCGTAGGGGAGCGCCAGCAGCACCACGTCGAGCTTGCCCTGCTGCAGCGACGCCACCAGCCGGTCGGTCAGATCCTCCACCAGGTAGAGCTTGAGCTGGCGATAGGCGCGGCGCAGCCCCGGCAGCACCTTCGGCAGCAGGAACGGACCGATGCTGGGGATAGCGCCCATGCGGATGGTGCCGGTGAGGGGTTGGCGGGTGGCGCGGGCGGCAAGCGCCAGCTCCTGGGTCTCGTCCAGGATGCGGCGCGCCCGTTCCACCGTCTCCTGGCCGAGCGGGGTCAGCAGGACCCGGCGCTTGGTGCGGTCCACGAGCGGCGCCTCCAGCACGCCCTCCAGCTCCTTGATGCTGGCGCTGAGGGTGCGATTGGGTGACGGCGCAGGCCTCGGCGGCACGGCCGAAATGACTGTGCTCGGCGAGGGCCACGAGGTGGCGGAGCTGGCGAAGGGAGGGGAGGTTAGTCATCGTCTTTTTCGATCATACAATATGGTTTAACTCATTTGATCGATCAAGCCCCCGGGCCTAAATAAGTGGTCGCACAACCCCCGTCCCCGAGGAGATACCCGCATGCTTACCGTTGGCGACCGGCTTCCCGCTTTTTCGCTCACCTCCGTGGTGTCCACCAACCCGAAGACGGCCTTCGCCGAGCTGACCGAGGCGTCCAACCCCGGCAAGTGGAAGGTGGTGTTCTTCTGGCCGAAGGACTTCACCTTCGTCTGTCCGACCGAGATCGCCGCCTTCGGCAAGCTGAATGGTGAATTCAACGATCGAGACGCCGTGATCTACGGCGTCAGCATCGACAGCGAGTTCGTGCATCTCGCCTGGCGGCAGAATCACGCCGACCTGAAGGACCTGCCGTTCCCCATGCTGGCGGACATCAAGCGCGAGCTCGGCGCGGCGATGGGCGTCCTCGACAAGAACGCCGGCGTGGCGCTCCGCGCGACGTTCATCGTCGATCCCGAGGGCATCATCCGCTTCGTGTCGGTCAACGACATGAGCGTCGGGCGCAATCCGCAGGAAGTGCTGCGCGTCCTCGACGCGCTGCAGACCGACGAGCTCTGCCCCTGCAACTGGCAGAAGGGCGACGACGTCCTCAAGGCCGCCTGATCCCAAAGGGGGCGGCGGCCTCCGGGTGCGCCGCCCCATTTCTCTTACGTCGAAGGAGTACGCGCGATGTCGATCGAGACCCTCAAGGCCGGACTGCCGGACTATGCCAAGGATCTGAAGCTCAATCTCTCGAGCCTGCTGACGGAGACCGCGCTCACCGAGCAGCAGCGCGCCGGCACGTTCGTCGCCTCGGCTCTCGCCGCCCGCAATCCCGGCGCTGATCGCGGCAATCCTGAGCGATATGTCGCCGGTGCTCTCGCCGGAAGCTCTCGCCGCGGCGAAGGCGGCGGCGGCGGTCATGGCGATGAACAACATCTACTACCGATTCACCCATCTGGCGTCGGCGCCGGAATACCGTACTATGCCGGCGCGGTTGCGCATGAACGTGATCGGCAAGCCCGGCGTCGACAAGGTGGATTTCGAGCTGTGGTCGCTGGCGGTCTCCGCCATCAACGGCTGCGGCATGTGCATCGACGCCCACGAGCACGAGCTGCGCAAGGCCGGCGTCACCACGGAGGCGATTCAGGCGGCGGTGCGGATCGCCGTCGGTGGTGCACGCGGTGGCCGCGACCCTCGACGGCGAGCAGGCGCAGGCCGCATAAGATCTTCGACTGACCCAAGAACGAGTAGAGGAGAGCAGACGATGTACAAGACCCGCATTTCACTGCCGGAGAACGTCCGCGGCCAGGCCATCGGCCTCTTGAGCCGCAACCTGGCATTGGCGATCGATCTCAAGCTGCAGATCAAGCAGGCGCATTGGAACGTGAAGGGGCCGAACTTCATCGCTCTCCACGAGCTCTTCGATTCCATCGCGACCCTGGCGGACGGCTGGGTCGACACCATCGCCGAGCGGATCACCACCCTGGGCGGCGTGGCGGAAGGTACCCTCCAGGCGGTGTCGAAGAACTCGACGCTCCCCGCGTATCCCCTCAACATCACCACGGGGAATGCCCATGTGGACGCGCTCTCGGGCTCGCTCGCGGCCTTCGGCGGCTCGGCCCGCAAGGCGATCGACGAATCCGCCGGCTTCGGCGACGCCGACACCGCCGACGTCTTCACCGAGGTCAGCCGCGAGGCCGACAAGCAGCTCTGGTTCCTCGAGGCCCACATCCAGGCGTGAGGAAACTGGTTCGATAACGTTGCGTCCTTCGACTCGCGCGCCAAGGCGCGCGGCTCAGGATGAGGAGATTTTTCTTTATGCCATCATTGATGGTCCTCATCCTGAGCCAGCCGCGAAGCGGCTGAGTCGAAGGACGCACCGTCTTTCCGCAGCCACCCGCCTCCATTGATCGCCGTCATCGCCCCGGCTAACGTCGGCGGCGGGGGTGGTCCATGCCTTTTCACGTCACGGTTCTCTACGCGGGCCTCAACGGCTTGCTGCTGCTCGCGCTGGTCGTGGGCGTCATGCGGCAGCGCCTGCGCACCGGTGTCCAGTTCGGCGCCGGCGGCAGCGAGGAGCTGGAGCGCGCCCAGCGCTGCCTCGGCAACTGGGCGGAATACGTCCCGCTGGTGCTGATCCTGATGGGGCTCCTGGAGGCGCAGCGCACCTCCGCCTATCTCCTGCACGGGCTCGGCATCGCCATCACCGTCGGCCGCGTGCTGCACGCCTGGGGCCTGTCGCAGAGCTCGGGCCGGTCCTTCGGCCGCTCCGCCGGGATGGCGCTGACCTGGGCGGTGCTGCTGGTCGCCTCGGTGGTGGCGATCGCGGTCGGCCTCGGCCTGATCTAGGCGCCGGGTAGATACGTTACCGCTGTAACGCGGCCGTCAGCCGAGCGCGATGTCGCTGTCGATCTCGTGCTCGAGGCCGAGCTCCGGGATCGTCAGCGTCATGCTGGCCTTGAGTGTGCCCGTGCCCTTGTGCTTGCCGGCGGCGATCGCGGCGCGCACGGCGGTCTCGATCTCGCGCTGGGAGGTCACGCCGACCACCTTGAGAAACTTGCGCACTTCCATGTTGAAGGTGTCTTCGTTCATCTCGGGAGTCTCCTGTCTGGGGGCCCGGCCGCCGCCTCTTGGCGAAGCGCGTCGATCTCGGCCATAGTCTAGCTAAAGCTGAACTCAGTACCAGGGAGACCGCCATGGAGCTGTCCCGCGCCCAGATTGCGGAGTTCGAGGAGCAGGGCTACCTGTTCCTGCCCAACCGCTTCACCGCGGAGGAGATCGCTCTCCTCAATGCGGAGCTGCCGGCGATGTTCCGCCAGCAGCGGCCGGAGGTGGTGCGCGAGAAAGGCTCGGACGCCCCGCGCACGGCCTTCCATGTGCAGACCTGGAACCCGGTGTTCGAGCGCCTGGCACGACATCCGCGCCTCATCGTGCCGGGATCGCAGCTCCTGGGTTCGGACCAGCTCTACATGCACCAGTTCAAGGTGAACGCGAAGGCCGCCTTCGACGGCGCGGTCTGGCAGTGGCACCAGGACTACGGCACCTGGGCCGCGGACGACGACATGCCGCAGCCCCGCGCCATGAACATCGCGCTCTTCCTGGCGGAGGCGAACGAGTTCAACGGGCCGCTGATGTTCATCCCCAAGAGCCATCGCCTCGGCAAGCTGAGGGCCGGCCACGACGTCACCACCACGAGCTATCCGCTCTGGACCATCGACAACGAGACCATCACCCGGCTGGTGGAGGAGGGCGGCATCGTGGCGCCGAAGGGGCCGGCGGGATCGATCCTGCTGTTCCACGGCAATCTCGTGCACGCCTCGGGCTCGAACCTGACGCCGTGGTCGCGCTGGATCGTCTATCTCTCCCTCAACCGCTGCGACAACGCAATCCGCCGCTTCAAGCGGCCGGGCTATATCGCCAACCGCGATTTCCGGCCGATCGAGATGCTGGCGGACGACTGCCTGCTGGCGGGCGCGCGGGAAGGCCGGTCGGCGGCGGAATGAACCGGGTACTCCTGATATCGGGTGCCGGGCGCGGGATCGGCGCCGCGACGGCGCGGCTCGCGGGCGCTCGCGGCTACGACGTGGCCGTCAACTATGCGCGCGACGCCGAGAGCGCCCGCGCCGTCGTCGCCGACGTCGAGCGCGCCGGCGCCCGGGCGATGGCGATCCAGGCCGATGTCGCCAAGGAGGCCGACGTGCTGCGACTCTTCGCCGAGACCGAGAAGCGCCTCGGGCCGATATCGGGCTTCGTCAACAACGCCGGCATCACCGGCCGCGCCAGCCGTCTCGAGGCGGTGGAGATCGCGACCCTGGAGGCGGTCTTCGATCTCGACATTCTCGGCGCCTTCCTCTGCGCGCGGGAGGCGGTCAAGCGCATGTCCACGGCCCATGGCGGCAAGGGCGGCGCCATCGTCAACGTCTCCTCCGGCGCCGCCACTCTCGGCAGCCCCGGCGAATGGATCTGGTACGCCTCCGCCAAGGCGGCGGTGGATACGCTGACCCTGGGTCTCTCGAAGGAAGTCGCCAAGGACGGCATCCGCGTCAACGCGGTGGCGCCGGGCTTCGTCGAGACCGAGCTGCACGAGAGCTCCGGCATCGTCGATCGCCTCGGCAAGCTGCTGCCCTCGATCCCCATCGGCCGCGCCGCCGGCGCCGAGGAGATCGCGGAGACGATCCTCTTCCTGCTCTCGGATGCGGCGTCCTATGTGACGGGGGCGGTGCTGCGGGTGGCGGGCGGACGCTAGCAAACCCGCAAGTTCACCCTTTATTCTCCATACACCGGGTATTTTGCGCCCGCCGCTGAATTTGGCTATGACTGCCCCCGGATGACGTCGCCGCTTCCCGCACCTTCGCAGCCGCCGCTCAAAGAGTCCGCCGACGGACCGCTCGCGCTCTATCGCGCGCGGCGTCTGGCGCATCAGCTGCAGCACGACCCGGCCCAGGAGCTGGCGGCGGAGAAGCTGCAGAGCCTCTGGCGCGCGCTCCTCAACTACACGCCCAACAACGGCGCCCATGGCTGGCGGGCGCGGCTCGGCCTCGCGCCGGCGGCGGAGCACCCGCCCATGGGCCTCTACATCTTCGGCGCCGTCGGCCGCGGCAAATCCATGCTGATGGACATGTTCTTCGAGACCGCGCCGCTGGAGAAGAAGCGCCGCGTCCACTTCTACGCCTTCATGCTGGAAGTGCACGAGCGCATCCACGCCCGCCGGCGCAACAAGGGCGATCCCATCGTCCCCGTCGCCAAGCAGATCGCCGCCGACGCGACGCTCCTCTGCTTCGACGAGTTCCAGGTCACCGACATCGCCGACGCCATGATCCTGGGCCGTCTCTTCGAGGCGCTCTTCGCCGAGGGCGTGGTGGTCGTCGCGACCTCGAACCGCGCCCCCGACGATCTCTACAAGGACGGGCTGCAGCGCGACCGCTTCCTGCCCTTCATCGCCATGCTGAAGGAGAAGCTCGACGTCCTCGAGCTCGACGCCATCAGGGATTATCGCCTGGCGCGGCTGGAGGGGCGGCAGGTCTATTTCGTGCCCGCCGACGACAGCGCCTACCGGGCGCTGGAGCGCGCCTTCGCCGATCTCACCGACAACGCCTCGGCGCGCAGCATGACGCTCCTGGTGCAGGGCCGCTTCGTGGTGGTGCCGCGCGCCGCCAAGGAAGTCGCGTGGTTCACCTTCGAGGAGCTCTGCGGGCGGCCGCTGGGCCCGGCGGATTACCTGGCGCTCGCGCGCCAGTTCCACACCGTCATCGTCGAGGGGATCCCGAGGCTCGGGCCCGAGCAGCGCGACCAGGCCAAGCGCTTCAACATCTTCATCGACACGCTCTACGAGGCGCACGGCAACCTCATCGCCTCCGCCGCGGTGCCGCCCCAGCAGCTCTTCGTCGCCGGCGACGGCGCCTTCGAATTCGAGCGCACGGTCTCGCGCCTGATCGAGATGCAGAGCGACGACTACATCGCGGGGCGGCGGGATTAGGTTATCTGCAGGAGCATCGTGCGTCCTTCGACGCGCTTCGCTTGCTCAGGATGAGGCGCTTTCCTTTGCGCCATCAACAATGATCCTCATCCTGAGCAAGCGACCAGAGGGAGCGCGTCGAAGGACGCACCATCGATCTGCAGCCTATTGCGGCGCCACCGCCGCCGCGTGCTTCGCCGCCAGCTCCGCATCCATCGCCTTCACCTTGGCGAAGGCCGGCCGCGCGGTGACGCGGCGGACGTAATCCATGATGACCGGCAGCTCCGGCACCACCTTGAAGGCGGTGGTCCAGCCGAGCGCGCCGCCCCAGAGCACGTCGGCGGCGGTGAAGCGCTCGCCGAGGAGGTAGGGGCCTTTCGCCAGCTGGTCGGTGAGGGTCTTCAGCATGGTGTCGTAGTCGCCATAGGGCGACATGCCGGTGCGGCCCGGCTCGCGCTGCATGGCGCGATCGACCACCGCCGGCTCGAAGCTGGAGCCGTAGTAGGTCATCCAGCGCAGATAGGGGCCGCGGAGCGGATCGCCGATCGCCGGTGCCAAGGCCGCCTCGGGATAGAGGTCGGCGAGATAGATGAAGATCGCGCCCTGCTCGGTGACCAGCGCGTCGCCGTGCTTCACCGCCGGGACCTTGCCCATGGGGTTGATCGCGAGATAGGCGGGCTGGCGCTGCTCGCCCGCCTTCATGTTGACCGCGTGCAGGTCGTAGGAGACGCCCAGCTCCTCGAGGAGCGTGCGGGCGCCGGAGGAGCGCGTGTTCGGCGAATGGAAGAGGGTGACTTTGCCTTCTGCGCTCATGCGAGATCTCCTCCCGGTTCATTCGATAGTCTGCCGATAGTCTGCAGAGTCCTAGAACGAATAGGGAACCCGCGCAAGTGTGTCGGCCGCCTCGACGGCCGCAATCCCGGCCGCGCCCTTGCTCCGGCTCGAAAATCGCGCTAAACCCGGCCGCCTTCCCCCGGGTCTCGACCGAAAAAGGATTTCGCGCATGGCACGCAACAAGATCGCGCTGGTGGGCGCGGGTCAGATCGGCGGCACGCTCGCCCTGCTCGCGGGCCTCAAGGAGCTGGGCGACGTCGTCCTCTTCGACGTCGTCGATGGCGTGCCCCAGGGCAAGGCCCTGGATCTGATCGAGGGCTCGCCCGTCGAAGGCTATGACGCCCGCTTCACCGGCTCGAACGACTACTCCGCCATCGCCGGCGCCGATGTCGTGATCGTCACCGCCGGCGTGCCGCGCAAGCCCGGCATGAGCCGCGACGACCTCATCGGCATCAACGCCAAGGTGGTCAACACCGTGGGCGCGGCGATCAAGCAGCACTGCCCCGATGCTTTCGTCATCACCATCACCAACCCTCTCGACGTCATGGTCTGGGTGATGCGCGAGGCCTCCGGCCTGCCGCACAACCGGGTCGTCGGCATGGCCGGCGTCCTCGACAGCGCGCGCTTCCGCTATTTCCTCGCCGAGGAGTTCAAGGTCTCGGTGGAGGACGTGACGGCCTTCGTCCTGGGCGGCCACGGCGACAGCATGGTGCCGCTGACGCGCTACTCCACCGTGGCCGGCATTCCGCTCCCGGACCTCGTCAAGATGGGCTGGACCACCCAGGAGAAGCTCGACGCCATCGTCAAGCGCACCCGGGACGGCGGCGCCGAGATCGTCAATCTCCTCAAGACCGGCTCGGCCTTCTACGCCCCGGCCTCCTCGGCCATTGCCATGGCGGAGTCATACCTGCGTGATAAGAAGCGCGTGCTGCCCTGCGCCGCCTGGCTCACCGGTCAGTACGGGGTCAAGGACCTCTATGTCGGCGTCCCCACGGTGATCGGCGCCAAGGGGGTGGAACGCATCGTGGAGATCTCCCTCAATCCCGCGGAGAAGGCGGAATTCGACAAGTCCGTGACCGCGGTCAAGGGCCTGGTGGACGTCACCCGGAAGCTCCTGGCGGAGGCGCCTAAAGCTTGAGCAAGGCTTGAGCGCCGCGCATGGCTGCCTGCCGGCGAGGCAGGGCCGGGTTGCCGGGCCGGTGCGGAGTGCTAAATTCGGCGCCGCCGTGCCCGCGGCGCAGGGGTGGTAACGGCTGGTAAAGGCTTATTAGGGCTATGTATCGGGCCCTCCCGCCCCCATCTTGATGGGATGCCAGAGGCGCAGAAAGCATCTCGAGCGCGGTCGGAAAATCATCCATGTCCCAGATAGACCCCAACAGCTTCCTCACCGGCGGCAATGCCGCCTTCATCGCCGAGCTCTATGCCCGCTACCTGGAGGCGCCCACCGAGGTGGACGCGGAGTGGCGGCGCTTCTTCGCCGAGCTCCATGACGCGCCGCCGGCGGTGGAGAAGGAGATCTCCGGCCCGAGCTGGTCGCGCGAGCGCGGCCGGATCCTGGGGAATGGTCACGCCAACGGCGCCATTGGCGCCAACGGCCACGCCGCGGTGCGTCCCGGCGACAGCCCCACCGTCGGCCTCGAGGAGATCCGCCGCGCCGCCGTCGATTCCATCCGCGCGCTGCAGCTCATCCGCTCCTACCGCGTGCGCGGCCATCTGGAGGCGAACCTCGATCCCCTCGGCCTGGCGAAGATCGAGCCGCATCCGGAGCTGCATCCCGCCACCTACGGCTTCACCGAGGCGGACTACGACCGCCCGATCTTCGTCGCCAACGTGCCCGGCCTCGACCGGCCGACGCTGCGCGAGATCCTCGCGCATATGCGGGCGACATACTGCGGCACCATCGGCGTCGAGTTCATGCACATCCCCGATCCCGACCAGAAGGCGTGGATCCAGGAGCGCATCGAGACCGAGCGCAATCACACCGAGTTCACGCCGGAAGGCAAGCGCGCGATCCTGAAGCGCCTCACCGTCGCCGAGATGTTCGAGCGCTTCCTCGACAAGCGCTACACCGGCACCAAGCGCTTCGGCCTCGACGGCGGCGAATCCCTGATCCCGGCGCTGGAGCAGGTGCTGAAGCGCGGCGGCCAGCTCGGCATGAAGGAGCTCATCATCGGCATGCCGCATCGCGGCCGCCTCAACGTGCTCACCAACGTGATGCTGAAGCCCTATGCGGCGCTGTTCTCGGAGTTCCAGGGCCATCCGGCCAATCCCGGCGACGTCCAAGGCTCCGGCGACGTGAAGTATCACCTCGGCACCTCCACCGACCGCGACTTCGACGGCAACGTCGTGCACATGTCGCTGACCGCCAATCCGTCGCATCTCGAGGCGGTCAATCCCGTGGTGCTCGGCAAGGTGCGCGCCAAGCAGCGCCAGCGCGGCGACGTCAGCCGCGACCAGGTCGTGGGCCTGCTCATGCACGGCGACGCCGCCTTCGCGGGCCAGGGCCTGGTGGCGGAATCCCTGATGCTGTCCGAGCTCAAGGGCTACCGCACCGGCGGCACGATCCATTTCATCGTCAACAACCAGATCGGCTTCACCACCAACCCCGCCAACTCGCGCTCGGGGCCTTACCCGTCCGATCCGGCGAAGGTGGTGCAGGCGCCGATCTTCCACGTCAACGGCGACGATCCCGAGGCCGTCGTGCACGTCTCGCGCATCGCCACGGAATTCCGCGCCCGCTTCAAGAAGGACGTGGTGGTGGACATCTTCTGCTACCGCCGCCACGGCCATAACGAGGCGGACGAGCCGGCCTTCACCCAGCCGCTGATGTACCGCGCCATCGACAGTCATCCGTCGACCCGGGAGATCTACGCCGAGCGCCTGGTCAAGGAGCGCACCGTCAGCCAGGAGGACGCCGACGCCATCGTCGCCGACTTCCAGGCCGAGCTCGACCGCCAGTTCGAGGCGGCGAAGAGCTACCGCCCGAACAAGGCGGATTGGCTCGAGGGCGCCTGGACCGGCCTCGAGGTGGCCTCCGGCGACGATCGCCGCGGCGAGACCGCGGTGAAGCTGGAGACCCTGAAGGAAGTGGGATCGGCGCTCTGCAAGGTGCCGGAGGGATTCAATCTCAACCGCAAGCTCCAGCGCCAGCTCGAGGCGAAGAGGAAGGCGATCGAGACCGGCGAGGGCGTCGACTGGGCGACCGCCGAGGCCCTGGCCTTCGGCACGCTCGCGGTCGAAGGCACCTTCGTCCGCCTCTCCGGCCAGGATTCCGGCCGCGGCACCTTCTCCCAGCGCCACGCCGTGCTCTGCGATCAGGAGAACGAGGCGCCCTTGGTGCCGGTCAACAGCATCCGGCCCGGCCAGGCGCAGTTCGAGGTGGTGGACAGTCCTCTGTCGGAGGCCGCCGTTCTCGGCTTCGAGTACGGCTACAGCCTCGCCGAGCCGCACGCGCTCATCCTCTGGGAGGCGCAGTTCGGCGACTTCGCCAACGGCGCCCAGGTCATCATCGACCAGTTCATCGCCGCCGGCGAGGCCAAGTGGCTGCGCATGTCCGGCCTGGTGATGCTGCTGCCGCACGGCTACGAAGGGCAGGGGCCGGAGCATTCCTCCGCCCGCATCGAGCGCTATCTCCAGCTCGGCGGCGACGACAACATCCAGGTCTGCAACCTGACGACGGCCGCGAATTATTTCCACGCGCTGCGGCGCCAGGTGCGGCGCAATTTCCGCAAGCCCCTCATCGTCGCGACGCCGAAGTCCCTGCTGCGGGCACCCGAGGCCGCCTCCAAGCTCGCGGACATGGGGCCGGGCACCTCGTTCCACCGCGTGCTCGACGAGGTGGATCAGCTGGCATCCGACGGCAAGATCCGCCGTGTCGTGCTCTGCAGCGGCAAGGTCTACTACGACCTGCTGAAGGCACGGCGCGAGCGCAAGATCGCCGACGTGGCGATCCTCCGCGTCGAGCAGCTCTATCCCTTCCCGCTGAGCGCGCTGGGCAAGTCGGTGGCGCGCTACAAGAATGCGGAGTTCGTGTGGTGCCAGGAGGAGCCGGAGAACCAGGGCGCCTGGACCTTCGTCGACCGCCGTATCGAGCAGGTGCTGACCAGCCTCGACATCAAGGCCAACCGGCCGCGCTACGTCGGCCGCGCCGCCTCGGCGTCGACCGCGACGGGCCTCTTCAGCCGCCACACGGCGGAGCAGCAGAAGCTCGTCACCGAAGCGATCACCCTTTAACGGCGAAGCCCAGCGGAGAATCCGATGGCGAGCGAGATCAAGGTACCGGCGCTGGGCGAATCCGTCACCGAGGCGACGGTGGCGAAATGGCTGAAGAAGCTGGGCGACAGCGTCGCGATCGACGATCCCCTGGTGGAGCTCGAGACCGACAAGGTAACGCTCGAGGTCAACGCCTCCGGCCCCGGCGTCCTCTCGGAGATCCGCGTGCCCGAGGGCAGCAACGTCGCCGTCGGCAGCGTCCTCGGCGTGATCGGCGACGGCGCCGGCAAAGCGCCCGCGCCTGGCGCGGCGAAGCCCGCCGCCAAGCCCGCGGCGGCGCCCGCTGCTGCCGCGCCACAAGCGGCTCCTGTCGCTGCTGACGCCGCCGCCCTCGACCGCTCCGGTCCCGCCGTGCGCAAGCTCGTCGCCGAGAGCGGGATCCAGCCGAGCCAGGTCGCCGCGTCCGGCAAGGACGGCCGCATGACCAAGGCCGACGTGCAGACCGCGCTGGAGCGCGCGCCCGCGCCGGCCCCCGCCGCCAAGCCGGCGGCGCCGCGTCCGCCCCGCGAGACCGGTCCGCGCGAGGAGCGCGTGCGGATGACGCGGCTCCGCAAGCGCATCGCCGAGCGCCTCAAGGAGGCGCAGAACACCGCGGCGATGCTCACCACCTTCAACGAGGCCGACATGACCGCGGTCATGGCGCTCCGCGACCGCTATCGCGACAGCTTCGAGAAGAAGCACGGCGTGCGGCTGGGATTCATGTCGTTCTTCCTCAAGGCCTGCATCGTGGCGCTCAAGGAGCTGCCGGCGGTCAACGCGGAGATCGACGGCGACGACATCATCTACAAGAACCACTACGACATCGGCGTCGCCGTCGGCACCGGCCAGGGCCTGGTGGTGCCGGTCGTGCGCGATGCGGATGCGCTCAGCTTCGCGGATATCGAAAAGACGATCTCCGCCCTCGGCCTCAAGGCGCGGGACGGCAAGCTCACCATCGAGGATCTCTCCGGCGGCACCTTCACGATCTCGAACGGCGGCATCTACGGCTCCCTGATGTCGACGCCGATCCTGAACCCGCCGCAGTCGGCGATCCTCGGCATGCACAAGATCCAGAAGCGCCCGATTGCCATCGGCGACCGCGTCGAGATCCGGCCGATGATGTACCTCGCGCTCTCCTACGATCACCGCGTCATCGACGGCCGCGAGGCCGTGACCTTCCTCGTCCGCGTCAAGGAAGGCATCGAGGAGCCGGATCGTCTGCTGGTGGATATGTAGGATCAAGCAGCCTTGCGTCCTTCGACGCGCGGCCCAATGGGCCGCTTGCTCAGGATGAGGGCTGTTTGAGTGACCGCGTGAGATATTCCTCATCCTGAGCAAGCGCCCGAAAGGGCGCGCGTCGAAGGACGCACCATCATCTCCAAAGAGCGAGTTCCCCATGCCCGAGACCTACGACGTCGTTGTGATCGGGGCCGGCCCCGGTGGCTATGTGGCAGCGATCCGCGCCGCGCAGCTGGGGTTCAAGACCGCCTGCATCGACAAGGGCGCCAGCCTCGGCGGCACCTGCCTCAACATCGGCTGCATCCCCTCGAAGGCGCTGCTGCAATCCTCCGAGCGCTATGTGGAGACCCAGCACGCGCTGGCGGTGCACGGCATCAAGGTCGAGGGCGTCAGCCTCGATCTCAAGACCATGCAGGCGCGCAAGGACAAGGTGGTCGGCGAGAACACCAGGGGCGTCGAGTTCCTGTTCAAGAAGAACAAGGTCGCCTGGGTCAAGGGCACCGGCAAGATCACCGGGCCGAATACCATCGCGGTGGCGCTGTCGGACGGCGGCAGCGACACGATCACGGCGAAGTCGATCGTCATCGCCGCCGGCTCCGACATCGTGCGGCTGCCGGGCATCGAGATCGACGAGAAGCGCATCGTGTCGTCGACCGGCGCACTGACGCTCTCCGAGGTGCCGAAGCGCTTCGTGGTGATCGGCGGCGGCTATATCGGGCTCGAGATGGGCTCGGTCTGGGGCCGGCTGGCGATCGCAGGTGACGGTGGTGGAGTTCCTCGACCGCATCACCCCCGGCATGGACGCCGAGGTCGCCAAGAGCCTGCAGCGCGTGCTGCAGAAGCAGGGCTTCACCTTCAAGCTCGGCACCAAGGTGATCGGTGCCAAGACCGGCAACAAGGGCGTCGTCCTGACGCTGGAGCCGGCGGCGGGCGGGCCCGCGGAGGAACTGGTCGCCGATGCCGTGCTGGTCTGCGTCGGCCGCCGGCCCTATACCGACCTGCTCGGCCTCGACAGCGTCGGCGTCGCTCTCGACGAGAAGAAGCGCATCAAGGTGGACGGCCAGTACCGCACCAATGTGCCCGGCATCTACGCCATCGGCGACGTGATCGCCGGCCCGATGCTGGCGCACAAGGCGGAGGACGAGGGCTCTGCGGTGGCGGAGGTGATCGCCGGCCAGAAGCCGCACATCGACTACGACGCGATCCCCGCCGTCATCTATACCGCGCCGGAAGTGGCCTCCGTCGGCAAGAGCGAGGAAGACCTGAAGGCCGCCGGCATCGCTTACGCCGTCGGCAAGTTCCCTTTCACCGCCAACGGCCGCGCCCGCGCCAACGGCGACACCGAGGGCTTCGTCAAGATCCTGGCGGACGCCAAGACCGACCGGGTGCTGGGCGTGCACATCATCGGCGCCGACGCCGGCACCATGATCGCGGAGGCGACCCTCGCCATGGAATACGGCGCCTCCTCCGAGGACATCGCCCGCACCTGCCACGCCCATCCGACCCTGCCCGAAGCGGTCAAGGAAGCGGCGCTGGCGGTGGCGAAGCGGGCGATTCATATTTAGCCTGCAGTTTTCTGGGCCAACACTCCCGGCATTCGTCATGCCCGGCCTTGAGCCGGGCATCCACGCCTTTGCGGCAGTGGAAACAAGACGTGGATGGCCGGGTCAAGCCCGGCCATGACGGAACAGAGTGTAGTCGCATTTTCCGCGCCGATCCGGCGGCGATAGTCTTAAACTTCCCGATGTGACGGGGGAAACAGGTAAGGGCATCGGCGCCGGGGGGCTGGTCTCGCTCCTCTCGATCTGCTCCATCCTGGGCATGCTCGGCGCCTCCAGCTTCTCGGCGCTGCTGCCGGAGTTCCAGCGGCTCTGGGATCTCAGCAACACCGAGGCGGGCTGGATCAGCGGCATCTTCTTCGCGGGCTATGTCCTGGGCGTGCCGGTGCTGGTGGGCCTCACCGACCGCGTCGATCCCCGCGGCATCTATCTCCTCTCCTTCGGCCTCACCGCCGTCGCGACGCTGGGCTACGGCTTCCTCGCCGACGGCTTCGTCAGCGCCTTCCTGTTCCGCGCTCTCGCAGGGCTTGGCCTGGCCGGCACCTACATGCCGGGCTTGAAGCTGATGACCGACCGCATCGGCGCCCATCCGCGCCAGGGCCGCTACGTCGCCTACTACACCGCGGGGTTCAGCCTGGGCACCGCGGTCTCATATCCCTTCTCCGCGGAGATGGCGCAGTGGCTGGGCTGGCGCTGGGCCTTCTTCGGCGCGGCCGTGGGCGCGGTGGTGGCGCTGCTGCTGGTGCTGGCGCTGGTGCCGGCGGTGCGGCCGGAGCCGTCGACGATCGTGCACCGCCGCCTCTTCGATTTCCGCCCGGTGCTCCGCAATCGCCCGGCGATGGCCTTCGTCTGGGGCTATGCCGGCCACGCCTGGGAGCTCTTCGCGCTGCGCTCCTGGCTGGTGGCGTTCCTGATCCACGCCCAGGCGACCCACGGCGGCGGCACCGATCTCTCCGGCGCGAGCTGGATCACCACGGCGATCGTGGTGCTGAGCACGCTCTCCAGCATCTACGGCGCCGAGGCCGCCGCCCGCGCCGACCGCCGCCGGATCATCGGTCGGGTGATGATGGCGTCGGTGGCGCTCTCCATCATCACCGGCTTCAGCTCGTCGCTGCCCTTCCCAGCGGTGGCGGCGCTCTGCCTCGTCTACCACCTCGTCATCATGGGAGATTCGGCGGCGCTCACCGGCGGCGCGGTCGCGATGTCGGCGCCGGGCCAGCGCGGCGCCACGCTGGCGGTGCATTCGATCCTGGGATTCACCGGCGCCTTCCTCGGCCCCTTGGCGGTGGGCGTGGTGCTCGACCTCGCCGGCGGCGCCGAGAGCAGCCGCGCCTGGGGTCTCGCCTTCCTGGCCATGGGCGCGGGCTCGGCGGGGGCGCTGCTGGCGATCCGGAAGCTGTAGCGAGTCAGCGCGGCTGATGATTTCGGAACTTCACGTCCTTGCATCTATCCGCCATTGGCGTATAGTAATTGTATGGTCCCGCGCTTGCATACCGTCGTCGAGACGCCGGAATACGTGAGCGCGGCCAGACGTATATTTACGGAATCGGAACGGGCGGAACTGATCAGCTTCCTCGCGGCGAATCCCAGTGCGGGCGATCTCATGCAAGGAGCCGGTGGCGCCCGCAAGCTGCGCTGGGGCGCGAGAGGCAAAGGCAAAAGCGGCGGCGCGAGAGTGATCACGTATTTCGGCGGCCCGCGCATTCCAGTATTTCTGCTGATGGTTTTCGGCAAGGGCGAGAAGGCAAATCTGAGCAAGGCCGAGCGGAATGAGCTCCGTCAGGTGCTGGGGAGCTTGGCAGCGGCATACATGAGAGGAGCGGGCTGACATGTCGAAGTCGGGACAGAGTATCCTCAGAGGCGCGCGCCAGGCGCTGGCCTATGCGAAAGGTCGGCGCAAGGGGTTCGTCGCTCACGTCCCCGATCATGTGGATGTGGCGGCGATTCGCAAACGTCTGGGGCTCTCCCAAGGTGAGTTTGCGGCTCGCTTCGGTTTCAAGTTGGATGCGTTGCAGAACTGGGAGCAGGGCCGCCGCCGGCCCGAAGGCTCGGCCCGCGCCCTGCTGCGGGTGATCGATCGAGAGCCGGAGGCGGTGCAACGGGCATTGGCGGGGTAGCATGGGCGCAGGCTCGGCGGGGGCGCTGGTGGCGATCCGGAAGCTCTAAAGCCTCACGCGGGAGTCAGCCCGAGAGCCGGTCGAGCGCCAGGCGAAGTGCCGTCGCCGCCTGGTCGCGCTCCTCGGCAGACATCAAGTGCGGCTCCACCTCGAGCCTGAGGTGCGGAAGCTGCGTGCGGATGGCGACGTCGCCCACGGCCAGGTTGGTCTTGAGATCGACGACGCGATAGGTCGTCACCGGATAGGCGATGCCCCTGACGCGGAGATTGCCGTGCTCCTCGCACTGGATCTCGTCCCGCACCTGGGCATAGGTCTCGTAGGAAATCACGACTTCTCCCGGCGGCGCCTCGTGCTCCAGGCGCGAGGCGAGATTCACCGCGCCGCCGATCATGGTGTAGTCCATGCGGTCGGCACTGCCGAAGTTGCCGACGGTGCAATAGTCGGTGTGAATACCGATGCGGCATCTGAGCGGCGTCTGGATGCCGGCATCGCGCCAGAGCCCCGCGAGCTCGGTCATCCGCCGCTGCATCGCGATCGCCATCTTGACGCAGGCGAGCGCGTCCTCCTTGACGCCGCGGCTCTCGGGATCGCCGAAGAACATCACGATCGCGTCGCCGACATACTTGTCGATGGTGGCGCCATACTCCGAGGCGATCTTCGACATCTCCGTCAGATAGTGGTTGAGCAGCTGGGTCAGGTCCTCGGATTCCATCCGGTCGGTGGTCTCGGTGAAGCTGGCGATGTCGGAAAAGCAGATGGTGAGCTTTTTGCGCTGGCTGGCGATCCTGACGTCCTGGCGCCCGGCGAAGATCGAGTCGTAGACCTGCGGCGCCAGGTATTTCGCGAGCTTCCCGGACAGCGCCTCGAGAGCAGCGGATTTCTCGGAGAGGTTCTCCTCCCGGTGTTTCAACTCCGAGATATCGGAATAGACCGCGACGGTGCCGCCGTCGATCGTGCGCCGCTCGCTGACCATGATCCAGCGCCCGCCGCTTCGCCGCTGCACCTGCGGCGGACCGGGATTGCGGTGCTGATGCAGGCGGCGGGAGATCCAGTCCTCGATCTGGCCTTCCGCATCCCTGATGTCGCCGCGTCCCGCCGCTCCGCGAATGATGCTTTCGAAGCTGGTTCCCGGCACCATGTCGCCGCCGGCGTGCAGCATCTCCCGGTAGCAGGAATTGCAGAGCACCAGCCGGTCGTCGCTGTCGTAGTAGGCGAAGCCCTCGGAGATGCTCTCGATCGCCTCGACCAGGCGCTGCTCGCTGCGCTGGCGCGCCGCCTCGGCCTTCTTGAGCGCGGTGATGTCGTAGATCCAGGCCACGCGCTTGCCGCCGACGAAGCTGATGTGGCCACCGCGATAGGCGACCTGGGGATAGGAGATCAGCACGTGGACGGGGTCGCCGCTCTTGGTCTTCCAGAGCACTTCCTGATTGATCACCCCCTCACGGCCTTCCCGCAGCTTCTCGATGAGACGCGCGCGCTCGTCGAGGTCGTACCAGAATCCGCGGGTGTCGAAGCCTTCCATCTCCTGCTCGCTATAGCCCAGCAACTCGCGGACCCGCGCGTTGTGGAACAGCAGCCGGCCATCTTCATCGACGACGTTCAGGCCGGCGGGACAGTAATCGAGAATTTCCCGGAACTGGCGCTCGTGCTCGGCGCTCTCGGCCTCGCGCTCCCGGAGCGCGGTGATGTCGTAGATCCACGCCACGCGCTTGCCGCCGACGAAGCTGATGCGGCCGCCGCGATAGGCCGCCTGGGGATAGGAGATCAGCACATGGACCGGCTTTCCCTGCTTCGTCAGCCAGACCGCCTCCTCGTTCAGGACCTGGTCCGCGCTGCTGCGGAGGGAGTCGATGATGCGGGCCCGCTGGTCCAGGTCGCGCCAGAATTTCCTGGTGTCGAAGAGGTGCAGCTCTTCCCCGGTGTAGCCGAGAAGGTCGCGAATGCGGGCGTTGTGGAACAGCAGCCGCCCGTCCTCATCGACGACGTTCAGGCCGGCGGAGCAATGCTCCAGGATCTCGCGAAACTGGCGCTCGTATTCGGCGATGTCGTCCTTGATCGTGCTTCTGTCGGGACACATGTCACCCCCCACGGAACCGACACGCGAAACCAGCATAGCGCAAATCCGGACGACTTCTCCTATTGCCCGCGTATGCAGGAGTCCGGGCGCCCGTCACCGAACTGAAAACTCATTGCGCCCACAATGTCGGCGCGGTCTGGCGTGGGACTTGTGGGGCCCGTTCATGGGGGCGAGCACTTTCTGGTTGATGTGGGTGCGGGGTGTCGTGCTGGGCGCCGCGCTCCTGCTCCTGGCGAGGCCGGCCGCCGCCGACGGCCAGAACGCCGCGGCCGAGGTCGCCCTGGCTCTGCGCTACGAGCGCGCCCTGGGCGTGCCGCGGGACTATGGCCGTGCGCTCGGCCTCTACTGCGATGCGGCCCGGCACGGCAGCGCGGAGGCCGCCCTCGACATCGGCTGGATGTTCCTCACCGCGCACGGCGTGGCGCGCGACACCGTCGCCGGCACGGCCTGGCTCCGTCTCGCCGCGAGGCGAGGGAATGTGCAAGCCTCGCATCTCCTCGAGCTTCTCGCCGGCATGCCCGCGGGCGTTGCCGGCGGCTGTCCCGGGCCGCCAAAGACCACCGCGCGCACGACACCGCCACCGGCGATCGCCGGTCTCGTGGCCGAGATCGGCGCGGAATACAAAGTCGATCCCGGACTGCTCTCCGCCGTCATCGCCACGGAATCCGCGTTCCACGCCGACGCGGTGTCGCCGCATCGGGCGCGGGGGCTGATGCAGCTGACGGACGAGACGGCGCGGCGCTTCGGCGTCAGGGATGTCTTCGAGCCGGCGGATAACATCCGCGGCGGCGCGCGGTACCTGCGCTGGCTGCTGGCGCGCTTCGACGGCAACCTCTCCCTGGCGCTCGCGGGCTACAATGCCGGCGAGACGGCGGTCGCCCGCTACGGCAGCGTCCCGCCCTACGCGGAAACCCGCGCCTACGTCGAAAGGATCCTCAGCCTCTACCCCGCGCCGCGCTGACGCCCGTGCAGCGCCGGCGCCCCGACCGTATTGACAGCCGATCCAATATAATGGAACTAATTCCAGAATGGAGGATCGGCTCGAGCAGGATTTCAATCGGCGGATCGCACGCCGGGCGCGGGACCTGCGCGCGGCGCGCGGGCTGACGCTGGAGGCGCTGGCGGAGCGCAGTGGCGTCAGCCGCTCGATGATCTCGCTGATCGAGCGCGGGGAGAGCAGCCCCACCGCGGTGCTGCTGGAGCGGCTGGCGACCGCCCTCGGCGTGCCGCTGGCGAGCCTCTTCGAGACGCCCGTCGCGAACGCGGATCCGATCGCGCGCCGCGCCGATCAGGTGCAATGGCGCGACCCGGCGTCTGGATATATCCGGCGCAACGTGTCGCCCGCCGGCTTCGCCTCGCCGATCCGGATTGTCGAGGTGGAATTTCCGGCGGGCGCCCGGGTGGCGTTCGACACCGGCGCCCGCGATATGCAGGTGCATCAGCAAGTCTGGGTTCTCGACGGCGCCATCGACGTCTGGGTCGGCGACGACCGCCACCAGCTCCGCACCGGCGACTGCTTCGCCTTCGTGCTCGATCGCCCCACCGCCTTCCACAACCGCACGCGGAAGATCGCGCGCTACGCCGTCGTGGTCGTGAGCCAGCCGGAGAGCGTGAGATGAGCGGCCCCTACGCCGTCCGCCGCCTGGCCGCCGCGACGGATGCCCAGGTGGAGGCGCTGGCGCGGGTGCTGATCGATTGCGTCGAGGGCGGTGCGTCCGTCAGCTTCATGCATCCGCTGTCGCTCGTCCAAGGCGGTGGCGTTCTGGCGTGGCGTCGCAGTCGACGTCGCGAGCGGCGCGCGCATCCTGCTGATCGCCGAGGACGCCACCGGCATCGTCGGCACCGTCCAGGTGGTGCTGGAGCAGCCCGAGAACCAGCCGCACCGCGCCGACATCTCCAAGATGCTGGTGCACCGCCGCGCGCGCCGCCGCGGTGTGGGAGCGGCGCTGATGCGCGCCGCCGAGGAGGCCGCCCGCCGGGCGGCGAAATCGCTGCTGGTCCTGGACACCGCCAGCGGCGATGCCGAGCGCCTCTACGCCCGGATGGGCTGGACCCTGGTCGGCGTCATCCCGGACTACGCGATGTGGCCGACCGGCGGGTTCTGCGGCACCAGCGTCTACTACCGCAAGCTCGGCTAGTTTCATGGGCATCGGAGACGTCGCCGCCGCTCTCTTGAGCGCGGTACTGCATGCCGCGTGGAATGCCGCGGTGAAGGCGAGCGTGCGCCCGACCGCAGGCGATGGCGGCGCAGATGCTCCTGAGCGCGCTGCTGGCGGTGCCGGGCCTGTGGTGGACGGGCTTGCCGGCGCCGCCGTCCTGGATCTGGATCGCGGCCTCCACGCTGACGAACATCGTGACCGTGACCGCGCTGCTGCGCGCCTACGAGCTCGGCGGCTTCGGCGTCGTCTATCCCGTGGTGCGCGCGGTGTCGGTGGTGCTGGTGGTGCCGCTCGCTGCGTTGCTGGTGGGCGACCGGCTGGGTCTCGGGGCCGTCGCCGGCGTCGGCCTTGTCGCGATTTCCCTCGGGGTGCTCGCCCATGGCGTTCGGCGGGATCGAAGCTTCACCATAGCGATGCTGGCCTGGACGCTCTTCGCGGGCCTCGCGACAGCGGCTTACGTCCTCTGCGACGCACGCGGCGTCCGCCTCGCAGGATCGCCGTGGTCCTACGGCCTCGCCGTCTCCGTGACGAACGCGGCGGCCATGTGCTGGCGGCAGCGCCATGTGGGCACGCCCTGGCGCCTGCTGCGCTCGAACTGGGCGGTCGCGGCGCCGGCCGCCGCCGCCTCGGTCGCCTCCTACCTGCTCATCCTCTGGGTCTGGAGCCACGCCCCGATCGCCCCCGCCGCCGCCCTCCGCGACACCAGCGCGGTCTTCGCGATCCTGATCGCGGTCGTGTGGCTGAGAGAGCCGTTCACCCGGTCACGCCTGCTCGCCGTGCTGCTGGCCGCAGGGGCCGTGCCGCTGCTGCGCCTGGGGTGAATCGAAAAAGGAGTTCCACCACGAAGACACGGAGGAGGCGACCTTCACATTGCGAGCGAAAATTCGTGGATGGCCGGGACACCCCCGGACTTAGATCCGGGGGCGGTCATGACTTCGGATAGAGACTCCCACATCGATGCGCGCTCGATCTGCGAACGTACGCCGCTATACCTTCGCCTTCGCCCGCGGGTGGGCCTGGTCGTAGACGCCCAGAAGTCGCTCGGCGTCGACCGCGGTGTAGCGCTGGGTGGTGGAGAGGCTGGCGTGGCCGAGGAGCTCCTGGATGGTGCGGAGGTCGCCGCCGCCCGCCAGCAGATGGGTGGCGAAGCTGTGGCGGAGCGCGTGGGGTGTTGCGGTCTCCGGCAATCCCAGGAGCGCGCGCAGGCGCTGCATCTGGCGCTGGATCAGGCGCGGGTTGAGCGGGCCGCCGCGGGCGCCGACGAAGAGCGGCGCGCGCGCTGCCAGCCGATGCGGGCAGAGCGCCACGTAGTCGCTGACCGCCGATGCGACCGCCGGAAGCACCGGCACGATTCTCGTTTTCCGGCCCTTGCCGGTGATCGTGAGGATGCCCGGCTGCGAGCGGCGCCTCGGCGCGCGTCAGGCCGAGCGTCTCCGCGAGGCGGAGGCCGCAGCCGTAGAAGAGCGTCAGGATCGCGATGTCGCGCTTGGCCTGCCAGGGCGCCTCGGCGAGCTCGCCGATGCGGGCGAGCGCCGTGGCCGCGTCCTCGGCGCTGAGCGGCTTCGGCACCGAGCGCGGCAGCTTGGGCGTGCGCACCGCGGCGAGCGCGCCGTTGCTGGCGAAGCCGCGGCGGTCGAGGAAGCGGAAGAACCCGCGCAAGGTCGAGAGCGCCCGCGCCGTCGAGCTGCGCTCGAGGCGGGCGTTGGCGCGGGTCGCGAGGTAGGCGCGGAAATCCGCGGGGCCGAGGGCTTCCAGCGCCGCGAGGCCGGGAAGGCCGCCCTGATGCTCGCGCAGGAAATCGAGGAAAGCCGCGAGGTCGCGGCCATATGCCAGAAGGGTATGGGGCGAGGCGCGCCGCTCGTTGCGGAGCCAGCTCTGCCATTCTCCGATGGCGTGGGAGAGATCGTCCGCGGCGGCATAGCGCGTAAGGGGCGCCGCCGCCCGGGGCCGCTTCAGGTCGGAAGGTCGAGCCATCCCGCGATGACGACCTCGAGGCTCCGCGCGAGGAAGCCCAGGAGCTCGCTGCCCTGGCCCGGATGGAACTTGTTGACGCGGCGCGCGCCGATCGCCAGCAGCCCCGCCGGCGCCTGGGGGCTGACGCGCAGGCGCAGCAGCGCCGCCGAGCGCACGAGGCCGGCGCCGCTGCCGAACAGCAGCGGATCGCCCTCCACCTCGCCCTGCAGCAGCACGTCGCGGTCGGCGCCGAAGAGGCGATCCACCGTGCCGCGCTCCAGGATCTGCACGCCGCGCACGGAGAGATGCGCTTGGCCCGCCGCCACGGATTCGACGCCGAGCGTGATCACGTCCGCGTCCAGCAGCACCGCGAGGTCCGTGGTCACGATCTGGATCAGATGCTCGAAGCTGGGCGCCCCCAGCATCGCCAGGACGGCGGCGTGGATGCGCGACTGGCTCGCCAGGTTGGCGCGGCTGGTGGCGATCAGCATGCGCTGCTGGTTCTTGAGGCGCGCGACCTCGGTCTGCAGGCGCTGCAGCATGAACTGCTGCATGTCGACCACGGTCTCGCCGCGCTGCACCGCCGGCGGCGTCAGCACCTGCAGGAGGTCCGGATGCTCGGCGAGGAAATTCTGGTGATGGCGCAGATAGGCCACCACGTCCGAGGGCGCCAGGCCCACGGATGCCGCAAGCTTGGCGGCGGCGGGCGAGGTGGGTTTGTCCTTCGTGCGATCCAAGGCGCTACTCCGCCGCCGCCCCGAGCTTCTTCTTGTCGTCGCCCAGGATCGACTGGCCGGTCTTCGCCCAATCCGCGAGGAAGCTCTGCAGCCCCTTGTCGGTGAGCGGGTGCGCGAACATCTGGCGCAGCACCGCCGGCGGCAAGGTCGACACGTGGGCGCCCATCTTCGCGGCCTCGATCACGTGCAGCGGGCTGCGCACGGAGGCCACCAGCACCTCGGTCTTGAAGGCCGGGTACTGGCGGTAGATCTCGACGATCTCCTGGATCAACGCCATGCCCGGCGCGCCGATGTCGTCGAGGCGGCCGACGAAGGGCGAGACGAAGGTGGCGCCGGCCTTGGCGGCGAGGATCGCCTGGGCCGCCGAGAAGCAGAGCGTCACGTTGACCATCGTGCCTTCGCCGGAGAGGGTCTTGCAGGCCTTCAATCCATCCGGCGTCAGCGGCACTTTCACGGTGACGTTCGGCGCGATCTTCGCGAGCTTGCGGCCTTCCGCCAGCATGGTGGGCGTGTCGGTTGCGGTCACCTCGGCGCTGACGGGGCCGGGCACCACCGCGCAGATCTCCTTGACGACGTCGAGAAAGTTGCGGCCGGTCTTGGCGACCAGGGAGGGATTCGTGGTAACCCCGTCCACCAATCCGGTGGCGGCGAGGTCGCGAATCTCCGCGAGGTCTGCGGTGTCGATGAAGAATTTCATGCGCGCGACATTTCCCGTAAGCCATCCATTCGTGCCGCGGCGGGCGGCGTCTGGCACCGCCCTCCGTTTACCTCTAAGAGTCTAGCTTATGTCCGAGCGCCACGCCAGTTCCGCCACGGCCACATCGCCGGTGCAGTTTGCTGCGCCGCGTGTGTCAGTCTTATTGCCGCTTCCCCTCGGAAGTGCTTACGATTATCGCGTTCCCGAGGGCATGGACCTGGCGCCCGGAGATTTCGTCGCGGTGCCCCTAGGTGCGCGCGAGACCATCGGCGTGGTCTGGGACGGCACGCCCGGCGACGTCGCGGAAGCGAAGCTGAAGCCGGTGGCGGAGAAGCTCGATGCGCCCGCGCTCTCCGCGGAGCTGCGCCGCTTCGTCGAATGGGTTGCCAACTATACGTTGACGCCGCCGGGTGCGGTGCTGCGCATGGCCATGAGCGCGCCCGACGCCCTGGAGCCGCCGCGGCAGACACTGGCCTGGGCGCTGAGCACCGCCGGCCGCGCCATCCTTACCGATACGAGACGCAACGCTCACCGCGCCGCGGCGCCGGGTGCTGGAGGCCGCCCGCGATGCGCCGCCGCTCGCCGCCAAGGAGCTGGCGCGACTCGGCGGCGTCGGCGTCGGCGTGGTGCAGGGGCTGGAGAAGCTGGGGCTCCTGGAGAAGGTGCCGGTGGCGCCCCGCGCCGTCACGGAACTGCCGGACTGGCGTCATGGGGGCGTGGCACTCTCGCCGGAGCAAAGCGAGGCCGCCGAGTCCCTGGCGGCGTCGGTCAGGCGCGCGGAATTCTCGGTGACGCTCCTCGACGGCGTCACCGGCTCCGGCAAGACCGAGGTCTATTTCCAGGCGATATCAGCGGCGCTGGAGCAGGGGCGCCAGGCCCTGGTGATGCTGCCGGAGATTGCGCTCGGCGTGCAGTGGCTCGATCGTTTCGTGCGCCGCTTCGGCGTCAAGCCGGCGGAGTGGCACTCGGACCTGAGCCAGGCGGAGCGCCGCCATACCTGGCGCGCGATCGCCGAAGGAAAGGTGCCCGTCGTCGTCGGCGCGCGCTCGGCGCTCTTCCTGCCGTTTCCCAGGCTCGGACTCATCGTGATCGACGAGGAGCACGACAGCTCCTTCAAGCAGGAAGACGGCGTCATCTATCACGCCCGGGACATGGGCGTGGTGCGGGCCTCGCTCTCCCGATTGCCGGTGGTGCTGGTGTCGGCGACGCCGTCGCTGGAGACCGTGCTCAACGTCGAGCAGGGGCGCTATCGCCGCCTGCATCTGCCGGCGCGCCACGGCGCCGCCGTCATGCCCGTGGTGCAGGCGATCGACATGCGCCGCCAGAAGCTGGAGCGTCAGCGCTTCCTCGCCGCGCCCCTGGTGAGCGCGCTGGAGACGACGCTGGCAGTCCGGCGAGCAGGCAATGCTGTTCCTCAATCGCCGGGGCTATGCGCCGCTGACGCTCTGCCGCCACTGCGGCCATCGCATGCAGTGCCCGAACTGCACCGCCTGGCTGGTGGAGCATCGCTTCATCGGCCGGCTGCAGTGTCATCACTGCGGCCACACCGAGGGTTTGCCCGAGGCGTGCCCGGCCTGCGGTGAATCCGCGAGCTTCGCCGCCTGCGGTCCCGGCATCGAGCGCCTCGCCGAGGAGGTCGCGGCGAGATTCCCCACGGCGCGGCTCGCGACGGTGGCGAGCGACACGCTCACCGGCCCGCGCGCGGTGGCGGAGCTGGTGCGCGGCGTCGAGGAGCATGCCATCGACATCGTGATCGGGACCCAGGTGATGGCGAAGGGCCATCACTTTCCGCTTCTGACCCTGGTGGGCGTGGTGGATGCCGACCTCGGCCTCACCGGCGGCGACCTTCGCGCCGCCGAGCGCACCTTCCAGCTTCTGCACCAGGTGGCGGGCCGCGCCGGCCGCGCCGAGCGCCCGGGCCTGGTCTACCTCCAGACCTACATGCCCGAGCATCCGGTGATGCGGGCCCTGGTCGCCAACGACCGCGACCGTTTCCTCGCCGCCGAATCCGAGGAGCGCAAGACCCATGACTGGCCGCCCTACGGCCGCCTCGCCGCGCTCATCCTCTCCGGCCCCGACGACGAATCCGTTGATTTCGCCGCCCGCGCCTTCGCCCGCGCGGCGCCGCATCTGAAAGGCGTGGAAGTGCTGGGACCGGCGCCGGCGCCGCTCGCGGTGCTGCGCGGCCGCCACCGCCGGCGCTTTCTCCTCAAGGCCGAGCGCGGCGTCAACATCCAGGCGGTGCTGCGCCAATGGCTGGCGCCGGTGAAATTTCCCAACTCCGTGCGGCTCCAGGTCGACGTCGATCCCTACAGTTTTCTGTGAGGTGCATCACGCGTCCTTCGACGCGCTTCGCTTGCTCAGGATGAGGACGATTTGAGATTGCAAAAAAGGAAAGCTCCTCATCCTGAGCAAGCGAGCGGAGCGAGCGCGTCGAAGGACGCACGATCGTTCTGCAGCGCGCCACTTGCGTAAGTTCTCTGTTTGTTCTAGCCTCGTCCATAACGTGATTTGCGCATCGGAGTGGGCGCATGGGTGCGTACGAGACCAGGAGCAAGGGAGAGCCGGGCGCCGCGGGATCGCCGACCTGGCGGCATCGGCGCATCACGGAGGAGTTGCAGCCGGCGACCTATGACTGGCCGCATGGCAGGGCGCTGGCGACGCATGTGCGGGCGCATCTCGGCACGGCGGAGAATGTCTGGCACGAGATCGTTTCCGAGTTCGTGCACATCGACGTGCATGTCCATGAGCCCTCCGAGAGATTGCCCCTGCGCGTGTTGATGACCGAGGGCATGAGCCGCCGGCCGATGACCGTGCCGCAGGAGCTGCCGCACATGCGCTGGGCGGAGCTGGCGATGTGCCTGCCGCCGCACTGGCCACTCACCCAGAGCGACATCGGGGACGAGCGCAACTACTGGCCGCTGCGCTGGCTCTACAAGCTGGCGCGGATGCCGCACGAATACCGGACCTGGCTGAGCTATGGCCACACGATCCCCAACGGCGATCCGCCGCGGCCCTTCGCCGACAATACCGAGCTCTGCTGCTGGCTGCTGACTCCGCCGGCGCCCTTCGGGGCCGGCTTCGGCCGCGTCGCGCTGGAGAATGGCGAGCCGCTTCATATCTATGCGGCGATTCCGATCCACCGGCAGGAAGTCGACTTCAAGCGCAAGTACGGCGCCGACGCGCTGGTGCGCCGGTTGTGGGACGCCCGCGCGCTCGGCGCTCTGGATATTTCCCGCCGGCCGGTCTGCTAGCGCCGCGGCCGCGGAATAACCCCGCAGTCCCGCGCGGTCCAGCGCAAGATCGACCGCGCGACGCCCCTGAATAAAGATGAGAGTGTGGGCAACGCGGCGGGGCGCGTTCCCCGTCCATCGATATCAGCTTCATCGGCGGCAATCCCCCGACAATCGGGGCAGGGAGAACAATCACATGGCCACGGTCAAGACCAAGGACGGCATCGAGATCTATTACAAGGACTGGGGCACCGGTCAGCCGATCGTGTTCAGTCACGGCTGGCCGCTGTCGGCCGACGACTGGGACGCGCAGATGCTGTTCTTCCTCGGCAAGGGCTATCGCGTGATCGCCCATGACCGGCGCGGCCATGGCCGCTCGACCCAGACCGCCGATGGCCACGATCTCGATCACTATGCGGACGACCTCGCGGCGGTGACCGCGCAGCTCAATCTGAAGAACGTGATCCACATCGGCCATTCCACCGGCGGTGGCGAGGTGGTGCGCTACCTGGCGCGCCACGGCGACAGCCAGGTGGCGAAGGCGGCGATCATCAGCGCGATCCCGCCGCTGATGCTGAAGACGGCGGCCAATCCCCTGGGGCTCCCCAAGGAGGTGTTCGACGGGTTTCAGACGGCGCTCGCCGGCAACCGGTCGCAGTTCTATTACGATGTGGCGGCCGGTCCCTTCTATGGCTACAACCGGCCCGGCGCGAAAACCTCCCAGCCGGTGATCTGGAACTGGTGGCGCCAGGGCATGATGGGCGGCGCCAAGGCGCACTACGACGGCATCGTCGCCTTCTCCCAGACCGACTTAACCGAAGATCTGAAGAAGATCACGGTGCCTGTCCTGGTGATGCACAGCGAGGACGACCAGATCGTCCCCTACGTCGCCGCCGGGCCGCTGTCGGCGAAGCTGCTGAAGAAAGGCACGCTGAAGACCTACAAAGGGTTTCCCCACGGCATGCCGACGACCGAGGCCGAGACCATCAACGCCGACCTGCTGGCGTTCCTGCGGGACTGACGCGACACCGAGGGCCGCCGTCTTTCGGGACGGCGGCCCTGCCGCCCGTGCGGCGCCGGAGCAGGAGAGCGATGATGTCCGACGACGGTCTCGTCACCATGGCGAGCCACCATCCGGTGCAGGAGACCATCGACCGGCTGGAGGCCGCGGTCAAAGCCGCCGGGCTCACGGTTTTCGCGCGCATCGATCACGGCGCGGGCGCCGCGGCGGTCGAGATGCCGCTCCGGCCGACCCAGCTGCTGATCTTCGGCAATCCCAAGGGCGGCACGCCGCTGATGCAGTCCCGCCAGACCATCGGCCTCGACCTGCCGCTGAAAATGCTGGCGTGGGAGGATGCCTCCGGAAAAGTCTGGCTCACCTATTCCGACATCGGCTGGCTCGCCCATCGCTATGGCCTTGGCCCCGAGACGGAGCCGGCGGTGGCGGCGCTCGGCAAGGCGCTCGCCAATCTTGCCACCCGCGCCGCCGGGTGAGTCCAATAGCGGCCCAGGCAAGGTTGCGTCCTTCGTCCTTCGACAAGCTCAGGATGAGGGCGCTTCGCTTGCTCAGGATGAGGCGTTTTTCTTTTCGCCATCTCCCAGGCACCTCATCCTGAGCAAGCGGCCCGTTGGGCCGCGCGTCGAAGGACGCACCGCCACCGCAACGCTGCCGATCTCCTTGCCGCCTCCAGCCCCGCTCCTTATCCTCACCCGCAAATCTCGGGGAGGATGAACACCGATGCGGTTGCACCTTGCTGTGCTTGCGGCCATGCTTTGGGGAGTGGGCGCGGCGAGCGCGGATCCGACGACGCTCATCTTCGCCACGCACGAGCCCGCGGACGCCTTCGTCTACGCCGGCACCTGGAAGCCCTGGGCGGAGAAAGTCGTCGCCGACAGCCACGGCGCCCTCGTCATCGACAACCGTCCCCAGGGCTTCACCAAGGATCCGATCGAGCATCTCGCCCTGGTGCTGTCGGGGAAGGCCGACATCGCCTTCATCGTGCTGCCGAACTATCCCGACCGCTTCCGCGACCAGGACGCCTTCATGCAGCCGGGAATGCTGGCGAACGCGACGGAGGCCTCCGTCGCCGCGACGCGGATGCAGCAGAAGGGGCTGCTCACCGGCTTCGAGAACCTGGTGCCCCTCGCGGTGCTGGTGGCGGCGCCCTCGGTCGCGCATTCGACATATCCCGTGCGCCTCCCCGAGGATCTCAACGGCAAGCGCTGGAACACCAACGCCAGGCTGACCATCGCGCTCTTCGCCAGGCTCGGCGCCCAGATGTCCGAACACCTACGTGACGCCGCGCGCCGCCAAGACCCTCGTCGATCGCGAGTTCGACGGCGTCGTCGCCGACTGGGTCGGCTCCAACACCTTCGGCACGCTGAAGGCCGCCCATAACCATCTGGCCTATCCGCTCGGCGGCGTGATGCTGGGCTATGTCATGAACCGCGCCTCCTACGACCGGCTGCCGGCGGCGGCGAAGGCCGCCATCGACCGGCACAAGGGCGTGGAGCTCGCCCGCGATTTCGGCCGCGCCTTCGACACCGAGCGCGCGCGCGTCGTCGCGGAATTGAAAACCGATCCGACCCAGTCCATCGTCGAGCCCGCCGGCGCCGATGCGACGCGCTGGCGCACCGCCTTCGCCCCCGTCGTCGCCGACTGGCGCCGGGCCGACAAGCGCAACGCGCGGCTTGCCGTAGCACTCGAGAAGGAGCTGCGCGCGATCCACGCCGGGCACTGAGGCGGGGTCATGCTTCAGGTCGTGAGGAGGCGGAGTAATTAGGTATTGTGTCCACGGAATTCGGGCTACCGCGGAAATTTCGCTCCGGCCGTCATTGACAGTCGTCCGCGGCTAAAGGTGAAGGACGCGGGCGAGAGCGACACCAACGATCATGATGGCAGCCACACAAACCAGCAGGATAAGCCATCGATTTGCGATCCGGCCGTCGCGCCACGCTATCGTATATTTCCGCGTCCGCTCGATCGCGTCAGCGTTGCTGTCCCGGACCATATCCTCCAGCTCTGCAGAGGACGGCCACGGCCTGTCGCTGTCGAAGAGGGCGACATTCGGCGGCTTCAGGAGCACGGCAGCCGCAATTCCAAACAGAATGCCGGAGAGGTGGCCGGCGTATGCGGTATCCCATCTGGCTTGCTGCCGCATGTCGTCGAACGTCAACGTCAGATCGAGGACGAGAAAAATTACTGCGAGGAAACTGGCGGGCATGGGCATGATCCACCCAGGCGGACCGAAGCCGACGCGGAGAATTGCTTTGGATCGGATGACGATGCTTGCTCCGAGGACAGCAACACCAAGGCCGCTTACGCCCACAAGCGGGCCGGAGAGCGGCAATGCAAGCGCTTCAAAGATCACTATTGCATAGGCGCAGGTCACCAGCAGCGCGACGTAACGCACGAGGCCGAACGTTCTTTCGAGCTTTGGACCGAAAAGTGCCAGCCAGAGACCGCCCGCAAGAATGTGCAGTGCCATCCCATCGTGAACGAAGATGCTGGTCAGCGGCGTAAGCCAAGTCGGCACTAAGTCGAATTCTATCGGTCGCGCTTCGCGGCCAAGAAGCCATTCAGGAACTACGCCAGCGCGCCGTACCAGCGAGTCCGACATTTCGGGACCCATGATGCGCTGGATCACGGCTGTTGCGACGCAGCCGCCGATGATTGTCCAACTGACGATGCCGGGCGAAACGGGGTCGGTGCTCAGTTTAGGATCGGTTTCGAGACTTAAGTCGTCGGTCATGTATTGCGTCCCCGGAATTCCGAGTATCCTTAGGAGGAGACTAAATCCGCTAAACATCCTGTGACCCTCCGCAAACTAGCGCGTTATTCCGAATCCAATGGGCCCCTTGCATCCTCAGGACTGTTTACGTGAGGCGAGCCGTCTCGCCGCGTTGGCATCAGCTTGACTAACCAATTCAGGGCAGAGGCGTACACCAATCGGTCGTGAGAGAAACACAGCCGGAATGAGGGCTGTAAATATCGTCAGCAACGCACCGATATGGTCTTCAATGCGGAGCATTCCGAAGATCCACACTTCAGGCAAAAAGAGCGCGATATAAATCGAGAGGGTCGTCAAACAGAGTAGCGTTCGGGTGCGGCGCTCTTCTACCGACCAGCGTGCAGGGAAAAGATCTAGCCACCACCATTTCGTGGACGAACTTTCCCCCGTTGCGTTGGAAGAGCCCGGGCTGTCAGGTTCCGCAGGCGACATCGTGCATTGCTCCTGTTAGTTAATTTGATCTCAAGAGACTCACATCTCCCTCATCGCTTCCTGCCGATATTACAAGATCGGCGACAGCACATACTCGATCACCCGTGAATTCCGGGGACAGATCACGAATTCCGGGGACATAATACTGATCATCGCAGCGCGGAATTCCGGAACTCCGGGAATTATATATTGTGTCCCCGGAACCTACGCCTGATTCAAATTCCAGCGGCCGCGCTTCGCGGCCCAGAAGCCATTCCGGGACAACGCCAGCGCTTCGCACCAGGGAGTTCGATATTTCCGGGCCCATGATGCGCTGGATCACGGCAGTCACGAAGCAGCCGCTGATAACTGTCCAACTGACGATACCGGGCAAATTGGGCCGGAAAGCTTTCACGGATTTTGATTCGGTCGGGCGATGAACCAAAACAGCAAGCCGATGGGGGCGAACAAGAGCCCAATACCGACGGACGCTCCAAGAACCTTGTCGGCCTCGCGCGCAAAAGGCGATGCGATCACGATGAGCTTCTCAAATCCTCGGCTGAGAAGAGCCCATGAGAATATGCCGAGAATCACCAGGGGAATTGAGACCGCGCCAATGCAGAAACCGGCCAGCAGGTATATAGGCGCGCTCTGACGTCGAAGCCGACGTACGATCAAGTACGCGGGCACGCCCAGCAGCAGCGACAGAGCGTAGGCGCCGCAAAGAATCATGACGAGGACGAGATCGTCGCCCCAATCTGTCAAATTGAGTCGCGCGTGCCCGGTCAGTTGAGGGACCAATATCATTATTACCGGTGCGGCCGGCGCGATGATCGCAGCGAGCAGCAGTCGGCGGCGTCGCGGCGCACGCATAAATCCATCCACTTTTCCCTCGCGATCTCACCGGTGGCGGGTGAGGGAGCCCATGGTCGATACGCTGCGGCCAACACGTGAAAATAGTCTTTCCAAAGACTAAAGCTCTAAACAGTTTCAGCGCGGTCCCAGGGAAGAACTCACCGTCTCACGCTTAGCAATTCCGTGGCTCAGAGCGGGCTTGCATAGGGAAGGGTGCGGTCCTACATGAGATCCGGGGTGTACGTAAAATGCGGTAAGTCCGGAGGCGGATCGCCGCTATCCGGAAAGGAGGCGAAGGCTGATGGCGACTGCAAGTTCAGATCGAGACGGGATACGCAGGGACTTCTTCCGCCTCGCTCCGGCGGCGACCGCCACCCCACCAACCTGCGCTCCTCGCGCAAACATGTTTTCTGCGAAACGAACCCAATTTCCTGTGGCGCCCGAGGGGCGGGTAACCCTCCCATGGCGCACGTCGTCATCCTGCGCCTCCGTGTTCTCCGTGCCTCCGTGGTGAGACCCTCGCCCTCCCAGCGCTGCACGCCGGGTCCTCGTCGATCCGCTTCGCGGGCGACGGGCCTTATGGACGGTCTGCGGTGCGCTACCGCACAAACCTGTTTTCTGCGAAACGAACCCAATTTTCCCCTCCCTTCGGAGGACCCCTGCGCTCGATGCACGTTGCAAAATATCAATCGCCGCCGCCCTCTCGCACCGCCTCCGGACCACCGCCGCCACCCCGCCTCACCGCGGTCAAAGCGTCGCATTCCCCGGCGGTTGCGCGGGTCCGGAGTGCATGTTAAAACCCGCCGGCTTTCCGCGCCGGGGGTTACAAGGCGGGGCTTACCCAGCCGAAATTCCGCGGGAAAGTGCCGGTTTCAGGGAATCGACGGCGGCTTTCGCCTCTCGTCCAAGGCATTCGAGGGTTCTTTTCACGTGGCATCCGAAGCGACAGGCGTCTCCGGGCTCTCCGAGCGTTACGCCAATGCGCTGTTCGAGCTGGCCGACGACCGCAAGGTGCTCGACGAGGTGGCGGGCGACCTGCGCGCGCTGCGCACGCTGATGGACGAGAGCGCGGATTTCCGCCGCCTGATCCGCAGCCCGGTTCTCTCCCGCGCCGAGCAGGCGAAGGCAGTGGCGGCGATCGCGGAGAAGGCGGGATTCTCCCAGCTCACCCGGAACTTCCTCGGCGTGGTCGCGCGCAACCGGCGGCTCTTCGTGCTGCCGGGCGTGATATCGGGCTATCTCTCGGTGCTGGCGGTGCGGCGCGGCGAGGTCACCGCCGAGGTGACCGCGGCGCAAGCCGCTGACGCCGGCCCAGACGGAAGCCGTCAACGAGCAGCTGCGCAAGGCGGTCGGCAGCAAGGTCGCGGTCGACCTGCGCGTCGATCCCAGCCTGATCGGCGGCCTCATCGTCAAGGTGGGCTCGCGCATGGTGGATGCATCGATCAAGAGCAAGCTCAGCCGATTGCAGCTTGCGATGAAGGGGGTTCAGTAAATGGAAATCCGCGCGGCGGAAATCTCCGCCATCCTGAAGCAGCAGATCGCCGATTTCGGCACCGAGGCCGACGTCGCCGAGGTCGGCCAGGTCCTCTCGGTCGGTGACGGCATCGCGCGCATCTACGGCCTCGACAAGGTGCAGGCCGGCGAGATGGTGGAATTCCCGAACGGCGCCAAGGGAATGGCGCTCAACCTCGAGACCGACAACGTCGGCGTGGTGATCTTCGGCGACGACACCGGCGTGCGCGAGGGCGACACGGTGAAGCGCACCGGCGCCATCGTCGACGTGCCCGTGGGCCGCGGCCTCCTCGGCCGCGTGGTGGACGCGCTCGGCAATCCGATCGACGGCAAGGGCCCGCTCAGGGACGTGAAGCGCACCCGCGTCGAGGTGAAGGCGCCCGGCATCATTCCGCGCCGCTCCGTGCACGAGCCGGTGCAGACCGGCCTCAAGGCGATCGACGCGCTGGTGCCCGTCGGCCGCGGCCAGCGCGAGCTCATCATCGGCGACCGCCAGACCGGCAAGACCGCGGTGGCGATCGACACCTTCATCAATCAGCGCGAGATCAACAAGGGCGGCGACGAGGGCAAGAAGCTCTACTGCGTCTACGTCGCCATCGGCCAGAAGCGCTCCACCGTGGCGCAGATCGTGAAGACGCTGCAGGACTACGGCGCCCTCGAGTATTCGATCGTGGTCGCGGCGACCGCCTCGGAGCCGGCGCCGCTGCAGTTCCTGGCGCCCTATACCGGCTGCGCCATGGGCGAGTTCTTCCGCGACAACGGCATGCACGCCGTCATCGTCTATGACGATCTCTCCAAGCAGGCGGTGGCCTATCGCCAGATGTCCCTGCTGCTGCGCCGCCCGCCCGGCCGCGAGGCCTATCCCGGCGACGTCTTCTATCTCCATTCGCGCCTCCTGGAGCGCGCGGCGAAGCTCAACGAGAAGATGGGCTCGGGCTCGCTGACCGCGCTGCCGATCATCGAGACCCAGGCCGGCGACGTCTCCGCCTACATCCCGACCAACGTGATCTCGATCACCGACGGGCAGATCTTCCTGGAGACCGATCTCTTCTATCGCGGCGTCCGCCCGGCGATGAACGTCGGCCTCTCCGTGAGCCGCGTCGGCTCGGCGGCGCAGATCAAGGCGATGAAGCAGGTCGCCGGCCGCATCAAGCTGGAGCTGGCGCAGTACCGCGAGATGGCGGCCTTCTCCCAGTTCGCCTCGGACCTCGATCCCGCCACCCAGCGCCTGCTGGCGCGGGGCGCGCGCCTCACCGAGCTCCTGAAGCAGCCGCAGTTCTCGCCGATGGCGGTCGAGGAGCAGGTGATCTCGATCTTCGCCGGCACCCGCGGCTATCTCGACAAGATCGAGCTGTCGAAGATCGGTCATTTCGAGCAGTCGATGCTGTCGGACATCAAGGCCCGGCAGCCGCAGATCCTGCGGGCGATCCGCGAGCAGCGCGAGATCGGCAGCGCCACCGAGGAGCAGCTCAAGACCTTCCTCGACGAGTTCAGCCAAGACCTTCGTCTAGGGACGCGCCGGAGCGCCTATGGCCACGCTCAAGGACCTTCGGGTCCGCATCCGCAGCGTCAAGTCGACGCAGAAGATCACCTCGGCGATGAAGATGGTGGCGGCCTCGCGCCTGCGCCGCGCCCAGGAGCAGGCGGAGGCGGCACGTCCCTATGCCCTGCGCATGGAGCGCATGCTGGGCTCGCTCGCCGCCAGCATCGTCGACAGCGGCAACGCGCCGCCGCTCCTCGCCGGCACCGGCAAGCAGGACACGCATCTCCTGATCGTCGCCACCTCGGACCGCGGCCTCGCCGGCGGCTTCAACGCCACCATCCTGCGCGAGGCGCGCCGCACCATCCGCGAGCTGGAGCGCGCCGGCAAGACGGTGAAGATCCTCACCGTCGGCCGCAAGGGCCGCGACGGGCTCCGCCGCGACTACACAAGGGTGATCCTCGACAGCCTGGTGGAGATCGGCCGGCCCCGCCTGCAATTCGCCAACGCGGTCGGGATCGCCGAGCGCGTGAACGCCCTCTTCGATGTCGGCGAGTTCGACGTCGCCAGCATCATCTACAACCGCTTCAAGTCGGCGATGACGCAGATCGTCACCAAGCAGCAGCTCGTCCCCTTCGCGGTGCCGGAGAACGCGGCGCGGCCGGATCCGGCGGTGCAGGGCGTCTACGAATTCGAGCCGGACGAAGAGGAGATTCTGAAGGCGTTGCTGCCGCGGAATCTGGCGGTGCAGATCTTCACCGCGCTTCTGGAGAACAACGCCAGCGAGCAGGGCGCGCGCATGACCGCGATGGACAACGCGACCCGCAACGCCGGCGACATGATCGACCGCCTGACCATCACCTACAACCGCTCGCGCCAGGCGTCGATCACCAAGGAACTGATCGAGATCATCTCAGGCGCCGAGGCGCTGTAGCACAGAAGTAAAGGGAACTCGGGACCATGGCCAAGAACACCATCGGCACCATCACCCAGATCATCGGCGCCGTCGTCGACGTGAAGTTCGACGGCGAGCTGCCCTTTATCCTGAGCGCGCTCCACCTGCAGAACCAGGGCAAGACCCTGGTGCTGGAAGTGGCGCAGCATCTGGGCGAGGACACCGTGCGCACCATCGCCATGGACACCACCGACGGCCTGGTGCGCGGCGCCGAGGTGGTGGACACCGGCGCCCCGATCAGCGTGCCGGTGGGGCCGGAGACGCTGGGCCGCATCATCAACGTGGTCGGCGAGCCCGTGGACGAGCGCGGTCCGATGAAGACCACGCGCACGCGCGCCCATTCACCGCGCCGCGCCGGAATTCATCGATCAGTCCACCGAGTCGGAGATCCTGGTCACCGGCATCAAGGTCGTCGATCTCCTGGCGCCCTACGCCAAGGGCGGCAAGATCGGCCTCTTCGGCGGCGCCGGTGTCGGCAAGACCGTGATCATCATGGAGCTCATCAACAACATCGCCAAGGCGCACGGCGGCTATTCCGTGTTCGCCGGCGTCGGCGAGCGCACCCGCGAGGGCAACGACCTCTATCACGAGATGATCGAGTCCAAGGTCATCGTGACCGACGGACCCGGCTCCAAGGCGGCGCTGGTCTACGGCCAGATGAACGAGCCGCCGGGCGCCCGCGCCCGCGTCGGCCTGACCGGCCTGACCCTCGCCGAGTACTTCCGCGACGAGGAAGGCCAGGACGTGCTGTTCTTCGTCGACAACATCTTCCGCTTCACCCAGGCGGGCTCCGAGGTGTCGGCGCTCTTGGGCCGCATCCCCTCGGCGGTGGGCTATCAGCCGACGCTTGCCACCGACATGGGCGCGCTGCAGGAGCGCATCACCACCACCCGCAAGGGCTCGATCACCTCGGTGCAGGCGATCTACGTGCCCGCCGACGACTTGACCGATCCGGCGCCCGCCACCTCCTTCGCCCATCTGGACGCGACCACGGTGCTCTCGCGCCAGATCGCCGAGCTCGGCATCTATCCGGCGGTCGATCCGCTCGACAGCACGTCGCGCATGCTCGACCCCCGCGTCGTCGGCGAGGAGCACTACAAGATCGCCCGCGACGTGCAGCGCGTGCTGCAGACCTACAAGTCGCTGCAGGACATCATCGCGATCCTGGGCATGGACGAGCTCTCGGAAGAGGACCGGCTCACCGTGGCCCGCGCGCGCAAGATCCAGCGCTTCCTGTCGCAGCCCTTCCACGTCGCCGAGGTCTTCACGGGCACGCCCGGCGTGTTCGTGAAGCTCGAGGACACCATCAAGGCCTTCAAGGGCATCGTCGCCGGCGAGTACGACGACCTGCCCGAGAGCGCCTTCTACATGGTGGGCACCATCGAGGAGGCGGTGGAGAAGGCGCGCAAGATGGCCGCCGAGGCCGCCTGAGCGCCGGGGAATTCGTCATGGCCGACAAGGTCAAGTTCGAGCTCGTCTCGCCGGAGAAGCTGCTGCTCTCCGAGGAGGTCGAGATGGTCGTGGTGCCCGGCACCGAGGGGTATTTCGGCGTGCTGCCGGGCCATGCCCTCTTCATCTCGACGGTGCGGCCGGGCGTCATCGACTGCTACACCAACAACCAGGTCAGCGAGCGGATCTTCGTCTCCGGCGGCTTCGCCGAGGTGACGCCGGAGCGCTGCACGGTGCTGGCGGACGAGGCGATGCCGCTCTCGTCCCTCGACCGCGGCCAGATCGAGGAGAGCTTCAAGGCCGCGGTCGCCGAGATCGCCGGCCTCGAGGACCGGCTGGGGAAGGTCCAGGGCGCCGAGCGCGATCTCGTGGAGATCGAGCTCAAGGCGGCGCTGAACCGGCGCGTCGTCGCCGAGGCCAAGCGCACCGCCGTCGAGGCGACCACCGCCCATTAAGGGGTGGGTTGTGGCATATCGTTGATATCGCCACCGGATTTGCGCTCGCGATGAGTCGATCCTATAGTCGTGTACCGTTGTAGGCGGAAGGGATCGAGATGGGTACCTGGACGCTGGACGACATTCCCTGGGACCGGTTCGACCCTGACAAGGTCGATCCGGAGCTGCTGCGCATCGTCAAGGCGGCGAGCCTCGTCGAGCAGAACGGCGGCGACTACGCCCATTACCTCTGCAACGTCTTCCACGACGATCCCGATTTCCAGGCCGTGGCCATGGCCTGGGGCCATGAGGAGATCCAGCACGGCGCGGCGCTCGGCCGCTGGGCGATGCTGGCGGATCCCGCCTTCGATCACGCGGACGCCTGCCGGCGCTTCACCGCGGGCTTCCGCGTCGATCTCGACGCGAAGGCCTCCGTACGCGGCACGCGGTCGGGCGAGCTCATCGCCCGCTGCATCGTCGAGACCGGCACCAGCTCCTACTACACCGCCCTCGGCGAAGCCGCCGCGGAGCCGGTGCTGCAGGCGATCTGCCGCCGCATCGCCGCCGACGAGCATCGCCACTACAAGCTCTTCTACGATCACCTGAAGCGCTATCTCGCCCAGGAGCGGATCGGCTTCTGGCGCCGCCTGAAAGTCGCCGCCGGCCGCGTCGCGGAATCCGAGGACGACGAGCTCGCCTACGCCTATTACGCCGCCAACGAGAGCACCGCGCCCTATGACCGCCAGCGGTTCAGCAGCGCCTACGCACGCCGCGCCTACAGCGTCTATCGGCAGCATCACGTGGAGCGCGGCATGGCGATGGTGCTGAAAGCGGTGGGCCTGAAGCCGAACGGCCGCCTCAATCCCGTGCTGACGCGCCTCGCCTGGCGCTTCATGCGCTACCGCGCCGCCCGGCTCGACCGCATCGCCGCCTAGCGCAGCTTCAGCAGCCCGCGAAACTCCTCGATCACGTCCTGATAGAGCTGGCGCTTGAACGGCACGATGAGGCGTGTCAGCTCCGAGGGCGGGACCCATTTCCAGGCGCCGAACTCCGGATGCCCGGTCGCGAGGTCGATGTCGGCATCGCTGCCGGTAAAGCGCATGGCGAACCACTTTTGGGTCTGGCCGCGATAGCGCCCGCGCCAGGCCCGGCGCTGGAGGTCCGGCGGGAAATCATAGGCAAGCCAGCGCCGGCACTCGGCGATGACCTCGGCCTTGTCGGTGCCGATCTCTTCCTTCAGCTCGCGGCGCGCCGCCTGCAGCGGCGTCTCGCCCTTGTCGATGCCGCCCTGGGGCATCTGCCAGGCGTCGCCGGGGAAATCGAGGCGCTGCGCCACCAGCACCTCGCCGGCGGCGTTCAGCAGCATGATGCCGACGGCGCGGCGGTAGCCCGCGGCCCGCGCGCGATCCGGCGCCGCCTCGCTCATCGCGTCGCCTCGGCGGTGCGGTCCGACTGCATGTCCGATGTGGCGGAGATCGGCGCCAGCGCGATGCCCTTGGCCTCGAGAGTCGGGATCCACTGCGCCAGGCGCTCGATGGTGACGGGATAGGCGTCGCTGGCGGCAACCGCGACGCCGTTCTGCCGCGCCAGCGTCTCGAGCTGGGACAGGCGCTGATCGATCGCGTCGCGGGACGCCTGCTGGTCCAGCACCAGGTCGACGGAGGCCCGCGGCAGGCCGATCCCCTTGGAGAGCGAGCCGGCGACGCTGCGGTCGGTGGAGCGGGCGTCCACGAACATCAGGCCGCGATGGTTCAGCGCTTCCAGCACCGGCAGCAGGTCGCTCTTCGAGGTCGTGAAGCGCGAGCCGGCCGAGCTCACGGTGCCGACATAGCCGGTGACCCGGCTCAGCACCCATTGCAGGCGCTCCAGGTTCTGCCGGGAGTCCAGCGCCACCAGCAGCGTGTGCGGGCCCGGATCCATGCGGGGATAGTTGAGCGGCTCCATGGGCAGCGACAGGAACACCTCGTGCCCGGCGGCGCGGGAGCGCTGGATCCATTCGTCGAGGCGCTGGGCATAGGGATTGAACACCAGGGTCACCGAGCCCCCGAGATCGTTGATGGCGGCCTCGGTGGCGGCGCCGGAGAGGCCGAGGCCGGTCACCATCACGGCGACCCGCGGGCGCTTGTCGGCGCGGTCGAAGGGGCGGGCATAGACCTGCCAGGGCTTGCGCCCGTCGGCGCCTACGATCGGCAGCGGACCCTCGTCGCTCCTCTCGACGAGGCCGGGGTCCGGCGCTGGCGCCAGGGGCTCGGCGCGGGTCGGCGTCGGCGGTTTCGGCGGCGGCTGCGGCTTGGATGGCGGCGGCACGGCCGCCTGCTGGGGCGGAGCGGGCACGGCGACCGGCGGGGGAGGTGCTGGCGCCGGGGCTGGCGGCGGCGGCGTGACACGGGCGATCGCCGCGGGCGGGGGAACCGGCGCCGTCGCCGGTGGCAGCTTCATCGACAATGCCGGCAGCGGCTGCTGCGCCGGCGCCTTTTTGTCAGCCTGCGCCAGCCACCCGATGATGCCGCCCACCGCCGAGACCAGCAGCAGCGCCGTGATGGCGAGCAGCCGCCCGCTCAAGGAGGAGCGGCTGCCGCCGGTCTCGGGTTCCGATCCGCGGCGCGCCACGGTAGTCCGCGATCAATGCGGGATCCGATTGCCGAACATGGCAATGCCCCGCAGCAGATCCGATGCTCGCTCGAGCTGATAGTCCTGCTCCGAGCCGATGACAGCGGCGTCGACCGCCGCCGGATCCGCGCTCTGCTGGACGGTCTGCGCCGCGCCCTGATCCGCGGGCTTCGCCTGGGACGTGGGTCCCGTCTTCGGCTTCTTGGCGTCGCCCGGCGGGGTCGGGGTCGCGTCGGGATTTGCGAGCGCGCCCTTGAGGTCGGCCTCGTGCCTTGTGTCGCCGACGGCGAGCTTCTCGATCTTGGCGGCCTCGACCACGATGTCGGGATCGATGCCTTTCGCCTGGATCGAGCGGCCGGACGGTGTGTAGTAGCGCGCGGTGGTGAGGCGCATCGCGCTGTGATCGGAGAGCTCGATGATGGTCTGCACCGATCCCTTGCCGAAGGAGCGGGTCCCCATCAGCACCGCGCGATGATGATCCTGCAGCGCGCCGGCCACGATCTCCGAGGCGGAAGCGGAGCCGCCGTTGATCAGCACCACCACCGGCAGCCCACCGGAGACATCCTTGTCGGCCTGGGCGTTGAAGCGCTGGGCGCTCTGCGGCTTGCGGCCGCGGATCGACACGATCTCGCCCTTGTCGATGAAGGCGTTCGACACCGAGACGGCCTGCTCCAGCAAGCCGCCGGGGTTGTTGCGCAGGTCGAGGACGATACCGATCAGCTTGCTGCCGGCCTGCTGCTTCAGCTGCTTGAAGGCGTTGATGAGGCCGACGTCGGTCTGCTCGTTGAAGCTGGTGATGCGGATGTAGCCAATGTCGCCGCCCTGCAGGCTGTACTTCACCGACTGGATCTTGATGACAGCGCGGGTGAGCTTGACCGGGAAGGGATCCTTGCCGTCGCGGCGGATCGTCAGCTTGATGTCGCTGTTGACGGGGCCGCGCATCTTCTCCACCGCCTCGCTCAGCGACAGGCCCATCACCTGGTCGCCGTCGATCTCGACGATGTAGTCGCCGGGCTTGATGCCGGCCTTCGCCGCCGGCGTGTCGTCGATCGGCGAGACCACCTTGACCAGGCCGTTCTCCATGGTGACCTCGATGCCGAGGCCGCCGAACTCGCCGCGCATCTGCGTCTGCAGGTCGCGGAAGTTTTTGGAGTTGAGATAGCTCGAATGCGGATCGAGCGAGCTCAGCATGCCGTTGATCGCGGCCTCGATGAGCTGGTTGTCGTTGACCTCCTCGACGTAGTCGGAGCGCACCCGCTCCAGCACCTGCCCGAAGAGATCGAGCTCGCGATAGATCTCCTGTTTCTGCTGGCTGGGGGTGGCCGCCTGCGTCTGCGCCTGCGCGCCGCCGCCGGGGGAGAGGAGCCAACAGACAGTTGCGGCGGTTGCCGCTGCCAAGCCGAGACGCATCATCCACTTACCTTTTCATCGCGAGTCGCCAACCACGGCAACGGGTTTATCGGCTGGCCGTTATGGCGCAGTTCGAGGTAGAGGCGGGGTTTCGGCTCGCCGGGCGCCATGGCACCGACTGGCTCCCCCGAGACCAGCCAGTCGCCTACCGTTCCGTCGATCCTGTCCAGGCCCGCAATCAGCGAATGATATCCGTCGCCGTGTTGGATGATCAATATCTGCCCATAGCCCTTGAAAGGACCAGCAAATTCGATCTGTCCGTCGAACGGCGCCACCACCACCGCACCGGGCCTCGTGGCCACGGTCAATCCCTTGCTGGAAATGCCGAATTCGTTGGGCTCGCCATAGCGGCTGAGCAGGGTGCCGCTGGCGGGGAAGACCACCTGGCCTCGCGCCTTTGTGAAGGAGCGGATCGTCTTGGGCTTGGAGGGGTCGAGGCGCAGCGGCGCCGGCGCGGTGACTTCCAGGGTGCGGCTGCTGCCGGCGGAGGGCTCGATGCTGGGGATGGCCGCCAGGCGTGACTTGCGCTCGGCCTCCGCGCGGCGGTCCGCCTCGCGGAGTGCCGCCTCCTCGCGGGCCTTGCGCTCGGCCTCGCGCTGGGCGGCTTCCTCGCGCGCCTTGCGCTCGGCCTCCAGCCGCTCGATGAGCTCGTGCAGGTCGGCGGCCTGGGTCGAGAGCTGCTGCATCCGCTGACCGGTCTCCTCGGCGCTCTGCAGAGTCTGGTCGCGGAGCAGCGACTTGCGCTGGATCAGGCCGTCGAGCCGGGCATTTTCCGCCGTCAGCGCCTGCTGCTCCGCCTCGGTCGCCTGGCGCTTGCGGGCGATCTCGGCGCGCAGCCGCCGAAGGTCGCCGAGCTCGACGCGGAGCGATTGCGCCTCGGCCTCGAGGCGCGGCACCGTCTCGCCCAGCAGCATGCCGGTCCGGATCGCGTCCTCCGGCGCCGCTGGCCCGAAGGCCAGGGCCTCGGGCGGATTGCGGGCGAGCCGCGCCAGGGCCGCCAGCAGATCCGCCTCCCGCGCCCGATCGCGATCGATGGCCGATTTCTTGACCGCCTCGTCGGCGCCGAGAGCGGCGAGCTGCGCCTCGAGATCGGAGAGTGCCCGCTCGTGGGTCTGCGCCGCTTCCGCCGCCTGCACGCTGTCGGCGCGGAGCGTCGCGAGCTCGCCGGCGAGCGCCTCCGCTTGCCGGCTCAGGGCGTCTTGGTGGCTGCGGCTCTGATCGAGCTGCTGCTCCACAGACTGCAGCTTCTGCTGCGGCGCCTGATCCGCCCGCGCCGGCGATGCCGCAACAAGGAGTATCGCCGCAAGGGCGAGGACAGCAGCGGTGCGGCGGCGCTCAGGCCGACGCACGGGCTTCGGCTCGGGCGCGCAGCACGAGGGAATGCCCCGTCATCACCGCCGGTTGCGGCAGTCCCAGCAGCGCCAGCAGCGTCGGCGCGATGTCGGCGAGGCGTCCGTTGTCGAGACCGGCGATGCCCGCCGGCGGGTTCACCAGCAGCAGCGGCACCGGGTTCAAGGTGTGGGCGGTATGCGGCTCGTGGGTCTCGGGGTCGCGCATCAGCTCGGCGTTGCCGTGGTCGGCGGTGATGAGGAGAGTGCCGCCCGCGTGCGTCACCGCGGCGCCGAGGCGATCGAGGCACTTGTCCACGGCTTCGACGGCCTTGATCGCGGCGGCGAGATCGCCGCTGTGGCCGACCATGTCGGTGTTGGCGTAGTTGACGACGATGACGTCGAAGCGCCCGGAGTTGATCGCCTCCACCAGCTTGTCCGTCATCTCGTAGGCGGACATCTCCGGCTTCAGATCGTAGGTCGCGACCTTGGGCGAGGGAACGAGGATGCGGCTCTCGCCGGGAAACTCCTCCTCGCGGCCGCCGTTCAGGAAGAAGGTGACGTGGGCGTATTTCTCGGTCTCGGCGATGCGGAGCTGCGTCAGGCCGGCGCGTGACACCACCTCGCCGAAGGTCTCCTTGAGATCCTCCGGCGGGAACAGGGTCTTGATAAAGGCGTTGAGCTCGGTCGAATACTCGGTCATGCCGAGGGCCGCCGCGAACTTGACCACGCGGGGCCGCGGGAAGCCGGCGAAGCCAGGATCGAGGAGGGAGAGCAGCGTCTCGCGCACGCGGTCGGCGCGGAAATTCGCCATCAGCACGCCGTCGCCATCGGCCATGCCGGCATAGCTTCCGATCACGGTCGGCAGCACGAACTCATCGGTCTTGCCGGCGACATAGCTCTGCCGGACGGCGGAGGCCGCGTCCGGCGCGCGCTCGCCCTCGGCCGCGACGAGGCAGCGATAAGCCTTCTCCACCCGGTCCCAGCGCTTGTCCCGGTCCATGGCGTAATAGCGGCCGCTGACGGTGGCGATCTCGACGCCGGGGAGTTTGCCGGTCTCGGTCAGAAAGTTCTTCAGATAGGTCTCGGCGCTCTTCGGCGGCGTGTCGCGGCCGTCGAGGAAGGCATGCACGCGCACCTTGATGCCGGCGGCGGACAGATACCGCGCCAGGGCCGCGATGTGGGCTTGATGGGAATGGACGCCGCCCGGCGACAGTAGCCCCATGAGATGCGCGACACCCCCGCTTGTCTTGAGCGCGATGATGAACGCGGCGAGGCCGGGTTCGCGCTGGAGCGTCCCGTCCTTGATCGTCTGATCGATGCGCGGCAGATCCTGCATGACCACGCGGCCGGCGCCGATGTTCATGTGGCCGACTTCGGAATTTCCCATCTGGCCGCTGGGCAGTCCCACGAACAGCTCGCTCGCCTGGAGATAGGCGTGCGGTCCCTGCGCCATGAATCGATGCCAGGCCGGGGTCTTGGCCTCGCAGATGGCATTGTCCGTGCAGTCGACGCGATGGCCCCAGCCATCGAGGATGCACAGCACCACCGGGCGCGGCCGAAAACCTGATGTCATTGCCCCGACTTATAGAGGAAATGGGCCCCCGGCGGAAGGCCGCCAGCCACCAGCCGGCGTGGTAATTGCGGTCATTCCCGATGGTAGGGATGGCCGGCGAGTATCTGCTGCGCGCGGTAGAGCTGCTCCAGCAACAGACCCCGGGCCAGCAGGTGCGGCCAGGTCATGGGGCCCAGCGAAAGGGTTAACGCCGCGCGCCGCAGGACCTCCGGCGCGAGGCCGTCGGCGCCGCCCAGGGCGAATGCCAGGGTCTTCGTCCCGGCCTCGCGCCAGCGGCCGATCTGCTGGGCGAAGTCCCGGCTCGCGAGCTGCCTGCCGCGCTCGTCCAATGCCACCAGGAGGGCTTCGGCGGGGAGCGCCGCCAGCAGCAGCTCGCCCTCCCGGGACTTGCGCTCCGGGGACGAGAGCGTGCGCCGCTCCTCCACCTCGCGGATCTCCAGCGGCCAGGTGAGGCGGCCGGTATAAAGCTGCTGCAGCTCGGCGAGCGGGCCGGATTTGAGCCGCCCCACCGCCAGGATCAGGACCCGCACGGGCGGCCGGTGTCAGCCGGGGCTGCCGGCGGCATCCGGAAGCGCCGCGCCCCACATCTTCTCGAGGTTATAGAAGCCGCGCACCTCGGGCCGGAACAGGTGGACGATCACGTCGCCGGCGTCGATCAGCACCCAGTCGCCCTGGCGCATGCCTTCCGCTCCGGGCCGCGGCTTGCCCTTCTCGTTCAGCATGGCGATCACGCGCTCGGCGAGCGCGCTGACCTGACGCTGGGAGCGTCCGGTGGCGATCACCATGTGATCGGCGATGCTGGTCTTGCCGAGGAGGTCGATGACGACGATGTCTTCAGCCTTGCCGTCGTCGAGAGCCTGCACGATGCGGTCGAGCAGGGGGGAGGGCGGTGGCGCGGTCTTCCGGGCCTTCGTTGGTGCGCGTGGGATGGTCGTCACCTCGTCGTGCTGGTGGCCGTTTTCCTCCGGCGCTTGGCGCGAAGGGCCGTGGCGGAGCTTGCGTCCAGCCGGATCGGGAAGAACGCCCAGGCGGGCGGTGTCCGGTCGGCGAGCTGGCGTGCGCTGCGGGCGGGCACTCGATACCGTCCGAAGCGCTCGGCGGCAAGCCCCGCCAATGCCCTCGAAACATAGGTAGGACGGTCGAAAACCGCAACCGGCACCAGCTCAAAGATGGTCTCCCAACGGTCCCAATGGCGGATTTGCGCCAAATTGTCGGCACCCATCAGCCAGACGAAGCGGGCGCGAGGGAAGCGCTGGCGCAGGGCGGTCAGGGTGTCGGCGGTGTAGCGCGTGCCGAGCCGGTCCTCGACGTCGGTCACCTTGATGCAGGGGTGATGGACGAAGGCACGCGCGGCCGCCAGACGCTCGGCGAATGGCGCCATTCCCTTGGCGGGCTTCAGGGGATTCTGCGGCGCCACCAGCCACCAGACCTCGTCGAGGTCGAGGCGCTTCAGCGCCTCCCGGCTCACGTGGAGATGGCCGCGATGGGCGGGATTGAAGGAGCCGCCGAGGAGCCCGATGCGCCGGTCGCGCCGGTCGCCGAGCGCGCGCGGCAGCGCCAGCGATGCGGTCAGGGCCGCACCTGGCCGTTGCCGCGGACCACGTACTTGAAGCTGGTGAGCTGCTCGGCGCCGACGGGACCGCGGGCGTGCAGCTTGCTGGTGGAGATGCCGATCTCGGCGCCCATGCCGAACTCGCCGCCATCGGCGAATTGCGTCGAGGCGTTCACCAGCACGATGGCGCTGTCGACCTCGGCGACGAATTGCCCGGCGGCGGCGGCATCCTCGGTGACGATGGCGTCGGTGTGATGCGAGCCGTAGGTGTTGATGTGCTCGATCGCGCCTTCGACGCCGTCGACGATCCGCACCGAGATGATGGCGTCGAGATATTCCGTGCGCCAGTCCTGCTTTGTCGCAGGTATCGCGGTCGGATCGAAGACACGGGTCGACGCATCGCCGCGGATCTCGCAACCCGCTGCCTTGAGATCGGCAAGGATCGCCGGCAGCATTTCCTCCGCCGCGGCGCCATCCATCAGCAGCGTCTCCGCCGCGCCGCAAACGCTGACGCGGCGCATCTTGGCATTGAGCACGATGCGGCGCGCCTTCTCCAGGTCAGCGTCGGCATCGACGTAGACGTGGCAGAGGCCCTCGAGATGGGCGATGACGGGAATGCGGCTCTCCGCCTGCACGCGCTCGATCAGCGAGCGCCCGCCGCGGGGCACGATGATGTCGATGAATTCGGTCATGCCCAGCATGATGCCGACCGCCGCGCGGTCCCGGGTCGGCACCAGCTGCACGGCGGTCTCCGGCAGCCCCGCCGCCGCCAGGCCCTGGCGCAGGCAGGCGACGATCGCGGTCGAGGAGTGGAAGCTCTCGGACCCGCCGCGCAGGATCGCGGCATTGCCGGCACGCAGGCAAAGCCCGCCCGCGTCGGCGGTCACGTTGGGACGCGACTCATAGATGATGCCGACGACGCCCAGGGGCACACGCACGCGCTCGATCGCGAGGCCGTTGGGACGGGTCCATTTCGCCATGATCTCGCCGACGGGATCGGGAAATGCCGCGACCGCATCGAGCGCCGCGGCGATCGCCTCGACGCGTTTCTCGTCGAGCATCAGGCGATCGAGCAGGGAGGCGGAGAGCTTCGTGCGGCCGGCTTCGTCGAGGTCGCGGGCGTTGGCGGCGAGGATCTCGGCGCGGCGCTCGCGGATGGCCGTGGCGGCGGCGGCAAGGGCGTGCGTCTTTTTTTCCGCCGGCGCGCGCGCGAGGATGCGGCAGGCCTCCCGCGCGGCGGCGCCGATCTGCCGCATCGTCGCGTCGAGATCGCTCGAGAGGGGTCGCAGCGCGGTCATGACGCTCAGCTCATCACGAGATCGTCGCGGTGGATCACCTCGTCCCGGCCACGGTAGCCGAGGATGGCCTCTATTTCACGGCTTTTATGGCCGGCGATGGCGCGGGCGTCGGCGCTGGAATAGGCGCTGAGGCCGCGGCCGACCTCGCGCCCGTCGCGGCAGCGAACGCGCACCGCGTCGCCGCGCTCGAAGGCGCCCTCGACCGCGACCACGCCGGCGGGCAGCAGGCTGGTGCCGCGCTGCAGCGCCGCGGCGGCGCCCTCGTCGACGACGAGCACGCCCGACGGGTTGAGGCTGCCGGCGATCCAGCGCTTGCGCGCGGTGAGCGGCTCCGAGGACGGCAGGAACCAGGTGGCGCGCGCGCCGTCTTCCAGCGCCCGGCAGCGGATGCAGGATCTCGCCCTTGGCGATCGCCATGCGGCAGCCCGCGGTCATGGCGATGCGCGCCGCCGCGAGCTTGGTCACCATGCCGCCGGAGCTCATGCCCGGCGGCGCCGCGCCCGCCATCGCCTCGATCTCGGCGGTGATCTCGCGCACTTCCGGGATGTGGCGCGCCGAGCGGTCGCCGCGGGGATCGGCGGTATAGAGCCCGTCGATGTCCGACAGCAGCACCAGCGTGTCGGCGCTCACCATCTGCGCGACGCGGGCGGCGAGACGATCGTTGTCGCCGAAGCGGATCTCGGCGGTGGCGACGGTGTCGTTCTCGTTGATGACCGGCACGGCGCCGAGCGCCAGCAGCTGGCTCAGCGTCGCGCGCGCGTTCAGGTGCCGGCGGCGCGCCTCGGTATCGTCGGGGGTCAGCAGGATCTGCGCCACGCCGAGGCCGTGACGCGCCAAGCGCCTCCTGATAGGCGTGCGCCAGGCGGATCTGGCCGGTGGCCGCCGCCGCCTGCTTCTCCTCGAGCTTCAGGATGGGACCGGTCAGTCCGAGCTGCCGGCGGCCGGCGGCGATGGCGCCGGAGGAGACCAGCAGTACTTCCTGGCCGCGCGCCATGGCGCGGGCGACGTCTTCGGCCAGCGCCTCGAGCCAGGGCCGGCGCAGGTCGCCGCTGGCATCGTCCACGAGCAGCGCCGAGCCGATCTTGACCACCATCCGGCGGGCGTCGGCGAGGCCCGTCATGACACGGCCTCGGTCGCGGCGTCCTTCGCCGCCTCGCTCGCGCGCTCGCGCTCGGCGCGGATCACCCGCAGCAATTCCGCGAGAACCTCCGGCACCCCGGCGCCGGCGACGCCCGAGAGCACCATCACCTTGTTCCTGGTGACGCGGGCGAGCTTGCGGCGGCGCTTCTGCATCTCTTCCTTGGGAAGCGCGTCGGACTTGTTGAGGCCCACGATTTCCGTCTTCTCGGCGAGCCCATGGCCATAGGCCTCGAGCTCGCCGCGGATGGTGCGGTAGGCGCCGACCACATCCTCCTCGGTGGCGTCGATCAGATGCAGGATGACGGCGCAGCGCTCCACGTGGCCGAGGAAGCGGTGGCCGAGGCCGGCGCCTTCGCTGGCGCCCTCGATCAGGCCCGGCAGATCCGCGAGGACGAATTCCTCGTCGTTCGCGTGGGCGACGCCGAGCTGCGGCTTCAGGGTGGTGAAGGGATAGTCGGCGATCTTCGGCTTGGCGCGGGAGACGGCGGCGAGCAGCGTCGACTTGCCGGCGTTCGGCAGGCCCACGAGACCGGCGTCGGCGATCAGCTTGAGGCGCAGCCAGACCCAGCGCTCCTCGCCGGGCCAGCCGGGACCGGCGCGGCGCGGCGCGCGATTGGTCGAGCTCTTGAAATGCGTGTTGCCGAAGCCGCCGTCGCCGCCGCGCAGGAAGACGAGGCGCTGGCCGGCGCGTGGTGAGGTCGGCGAGCACGGTCTCGTGGTCCTCGTCGAGCACCTGGGTCCCGATGGGGACGCGCAGCACCAGCGTCTCGCCCGAGGCGCCGCTGCGGTTGCGGCCGGCGCCGCCGCGGCCGTTCTGGGCGCGGAAGTGCTGCTGGTAGCGGAAGTCGATCAGCGTGTTGAGGTTGGCCGCCGCCTCGAACACGATGTCGCCGCCGCGGCCGCCGTCGCCGCCGTCGGGGCCGCCGAACTCGATGAACTTCTCGCGCCGGAAGCTCGCGGCGCCGGCGCCGCCGTCGCCGCTGCGGAGGTAGATCTTGCACTGATCGAGAAACTGCACGGCGGTCGCCTGGGCCTGATGGTGGACATGAAAAAAGGGGGAATGGCGGCCATTCCCCCTTCAGATCCTAGTTGGGCGCCACGGGCGCCCGGCGGGAACGGCCTAGTCCGCAGCCTCCGCCGGTCGCGGCAGCACCGAGACGAAGACCCGCCCGCCGCGTCGGCGGCGAAAGGTCACGGCGCCGCCCTCGAGGGCGAAGATGGTGTGGTCGCGGCCGAGGCCGACATTGTCGCCGGGATGATATTCGGTGCCGCGCTGGCGCACGATGATGTTGCCGGGCACCACGATCTCGCCGCCGAACTTCTTGACGCCAAGACGCCGGCCGCCGGAATCGCGCCCGTTGCGCGATGAGCCGCCTGCCTTTTTATGGGCCATAGTGGGGTCTCCTTACTTTCCGGCCGTGATGCCGGTGATCTTCAGCACGGTGAGCGGCTGGCGATGGCCGTTCTTGCGGCGGTAGTTGTGCCGACGGCGCTTCTTGAAGATCAGAACCTTGTCGCCAAGCTTGTGCTCGACCACCTCGGCGGTGACCGCCGCGCCCGCGACCATGGGGGTGCCGATGGTCGTCGTGGCGCCCTCGCCACCCACCAGCAGCACCTCGTCGAGGGTGACGGAGGCGCCGGCTTCCGCCGGCACGGTCTCGACGGTGATGACGTCGTCCTTGGCAACTCGGTATTGTTTGCCGCCGGTGCGGATCACTGCGTACATGGGCGAAAGCGCCTCGCTGGCTCGGTCGTCGCGGGTGGCCTGGAAACTCGAACGGACGGGCAAACTCCCGTCCGAAGAGGGCGGCACTATAGCCGCAACGCCCCTCAAGTCAACGATTTCCACGGGTCCCGCGGGTTGCGGGAACCGCGTTTCCTGGGGTAGTCTCCGCCGCCTTTCGGGCGGGCGGCGGCGCGTGCCAGCCCCGACCGGAATGGACCCCGGAGAGGTGCCAGAGTGGTCGATCGGGGCGGTCTCGAAAACCGTTAGGCCTCGTGAGGGGTCTCGAGGGTTCGAATCCCTCCCTCTCCGCCAATTTGTTGATATATAACGGTAATCCTGAACCTGTGGTGGCGACGAATGCCGCGGCCGCGGCTGAAGCCGTTGTATTGTCGTGGTTTTGGGCCCGTCTCGAAGGGCGTCCCTCGTCCCCTCAAATTGCCAGCGGACACTGCGCGATCGATCCCCACCGGATGACAGTCCACCGCATGGTTCGACGCTGAGCCGGAGCCGGGGGCCGCTCCCCGGCTTCCGCCTTGGTCGAGGGCAAATACCGAGCCGCAGCTCGCGAGCGATCGCGACAGGCTTCGACCCGGGACGGCACGCCGATGGTCGCGGCAAGCGGCAGCACCATGCAATGAACGGCATGGGGTCGCTCACAAAGTTATCACCACAGTCAAAATCGCGAAGCTCGGGGTCAGGAAGCGAAGGAAAAACCAATGCAAACCGGGGAATGAAGCGCCGTGTCGACACTTCGGGTGGCACGCGGCGTTATCGCCCGTACGTGGACATGATTTGCCGGGATGCCTACGCTGATCGTTGCGATCGGGACGGCAGGGACCGAGCGATGGCTTGGCGAAAGTGGAATGTCGTAGGAGCGGCGGAGATCGGCGCCGCGGTAGGGTTGGTGTCCTGGGTCGTCGCCAACAACATGCCGGCGATCTTGGGAGCAAAGCCCGCCGCACCGCCCGGCCAGTGGCTGGAGCTGGTCGTGGCCGCGCTCATCGCCGGGCTTGTCCCGGCTCTCGCTTTTGCCGCGGTCGCAGGGCTGCAAAATCTCCTGCTGTGGAGAGTGCGGGTCGGCATCGGGGCCACGCTGGCGGCGGTGGCCGGCGCGCTCTGCCTCACTGCGCTGCTGCCGCACGCATCGCAGGTCGCCGGCGACCGCGGCGCCTGCGAGCGGTTCGACCGGCGTGTTGCGGATGCCACCGCCATCACCGCTGCGGAGATCAGGACGATACTGACGCCGAATTACGGCGCGTGTTCCGCGTGGTTGCGCCGCTACCCCAAAGTCGCCGTCAACGCGCGTTTCCATGACCCGGCCGCCGATCCCCAGCAATTCTCCGCCGCTTGCGCTTACGACGCGTCTCCGGCTCTGTCCTACGCGGAGAAGAAACGCCGGCATGACGCGCGACTGGCCGCCTATGGCGACGACCTCGCCCAGGCGTGCCGATTTCATCTGATGCAGGCCGCGATCGACGAGGCGAGGCGCGCCGCAGCCGATTCCCTGATGGCCCCGACCGACGTCGCGGCAGCGCCACAATAGCGTGTCGCGGCGGGACTGCCGTCAGGCGGTGCCGTCTTCCTGGGATCGCGCCGGCAAGATGTCGCCAAGCGTTGCGGCGTGGCGCCGTTGCTCCTGGGCCCGACGCCGCTCCTCGGGCGCGACGGCGGCGCCGCAGGAGATGTCGTAGATCCGGCGAAATATCGGCTCAAGCCTGTCCCAGGGGATGCCGTCGACGGCGAGGCGAGGCCGCGGCGGCCCCTCGCTTCGACCGCCCGAGACGGCCTGGCCGTCGCGGACCGCCGCCTGCAGCAGCTGGAACGCGAAGCTCGGCGTCAGTCGCCCGAGAAGCTGCGATCTCCAGGACGGCCGGAGCAGGGCCATCGATCCCAGCAGCGCCGCCGCCGCCAGGTTCGACACGCCGGAGACGATGGCGTGATCGCACGCGACCGGACACCAGATCTCGTGCCCGTTCGGGATGCTGCTTGCGACGAGAGCATCGGGCAAGCTGCCCATACCGAGCTCGTTGCCGAGGTCGCCGATACCGATGGTGGTCCAGGGACCGGCGAGAAACAGCCGTTCGAGCGGCGCATGGAAGCGCGAGATGTCCCGGCCCAGCGCGTTGCGGGGACGGCCGTCGCGCGACGGCCCGCAGCGCTCGATGGCGATGACGTGGGAGATCGGCGGCGACGCGGCGAGCCACGCGGCCTGCACCGTCTCGAGCGGCAGCGCCTCGTCGCCGTCTTCCGCTCCGATCGCGATCACATCGAGAGGAATGCCGCCGAGGCCGCCGCCGTCGAGGGTCGCGCGGATGACCGGCGCATTCAGCCGGTCCGTGGCGATCCGGCAGGAAATGCCGAGGGTGTCGAACCCGGCGGCCAGCATCGCAGCACCGGGCGGGCCGTCGGTCTCGCAGTTGGGAGGCTCGCCGTGGCTCAGATAGAAGCCGGTGATGATGGCGATGTGCGGGTTCGCATGCGCCGCGATCGACGCCGCGCCGGCGGCGAGATTTCCGCGCGTGTGCAGGACGAGAGGACCGATATTGCGGTGCTGGATATCGTGCCCGCAGACCGCCTCAACCTCCGCGATCGCACGATCGACGCTGAACATGGCGCGCTCCCGACGCCACCCGTCGAGGTCGAGGACGCAATCGTCTCGGCGGCTGGTTTGGAAATTAGACGTGTCATTGGGAGGGCTGTCAAATGCGAAGGGTGGGCGTGCCGATTGGACGCACCGCCGCCGTGCAGCCAATGGTCCCGAGCGACCGTTGCTACTTGATCTTCCCGCGCCCGATCACCCGCCAGATGCCCTCGATGCGGCCCGATCGCGTGGCGACGATCTCCTCGTGCAGGTGGACGGTGGTGTCGGAGTAGCCGACGATCAGCTCGATCTTGTCGCCGACGGCAGGCGTCTCGCTCGGAGCCTCGAGCTCGATCGTCGCGTGCTCGGCAGAGAGGCGCACGGTCCGCACCGGCGGCAATCCGAGCGGCTGCGGCAGGGCGGCATCGCCGCTCATCGCCTTGCGTCCGGCGTCGATGACGAGGCGCGTCGGCGTCGGCCGGCTTATGACCGTCGCGAGGATAGTGAGCGCCGGCGTGAAATCGTTGTGGTAGTGCGTCACGTAGTGCATGTCGCTGAAGATGCCGCCGCCGATCTGTACCTCGGTCACGCCAGGCTGCTGGATGCAGTAGGGGAAGGTCCCGGTGCCGCCGCAGCTCACGATGTCGAGGGCGAAGCCGGCGGCGCGGCAGGCGGCGGCGCTCGCCGTGAGTTGCGCCACCGCCTCGACGACGGTTCTCTCCTTGGCCTTGGGATCGGCGAGGGTGACCGCCTGGCTTTCCCAGCCCATGACGCCACGGAACGCGAGGCCGGGATGGGCGGCGGCGGCCTTGGCGAGCTCGACGACCGCGGGACCCGGCAGGACGCCCGCCCGGTGCATGCCGATGTCCACCTCGGCGACGATGCCGAGGCGCCGTCCGCGCCCGGCCGCCGCGGCGCCGAGCGCGGCGATGTTGCGGGGATCGTCGACGCAGACGGTGATGTCGGTGCGCGCCAGCAGCTCCACGAGGCGGCGCAGCTTGATCTCGCCGACGATCTCGTTGGCGATGAGGATGTCGCCGATCCCGGCGCCCACCATGACCTCGGCCTCGCCCACCTTGGCACAGGTGATGCCGATGGCGCCGGCCGCGAGCTCCAGGCGGATGATCTCCGGCGTCTTCTGTCCCTTGGTGTGCGGCCGCCAGCCGACGCCGTGGTCGCGGCAGGTGCGCGCGATGCGCTCGATGTTGCCGGCCATGATGTCGAGGTCCACCACCAGCGCCGGCGTGTCGAGCGCCGCCGTGGTCTCGCTCTCCAGCCGCTGACGATCCCTCATGGCGCATCTCCCCTGCCGGACTGCCGGTGACGGCCGGCCGCCCAATAGGCGTGCTCGACCAGGCGCAGCGTCTCGAGATTATCGGTGGGATCCGTCTCGAAGGGCGCCCCTGATTCCAGGCAATCGATGAAATGCGCGATCACGCCGTCGAAGCTCGCCTGATAGCCATGGTCGTGGTCATAGGTGATCTCGCGCCGGATCGGCCCGGCGAGGTGGAGAATATTGTCCTCGAAGATCGCGCTCGCCTTGCTGCCGACGATCTCGAGCCGGTCCGGTGCCCGGGACGGATAGCCCGCCGCCGCCATGGTGCCGACGACCTCGACCGGCGCGCCCATGGCGTTCTCCAGGGAGATCGCGGCGAAGGTCTCGCCGGCAACGTCGGCGAGGGTGCGGCCGGCGCGGGCCGAAACCACGCGGAGCTCGCCGCAGAGATACCGCATGACGTCGATATGGTGGATCAGCACCTCCGCCATCATCAGCCGTCGCTCGTGCTGCATGAAGGGCTGGCGGACGAAGGCTGGCCGGCGGCCGGTCTCGTCCGGAAGAAAGCCGGAATTGATCATTGCCATGCGCGCCAGCACGATCTCGCCCAGGTCATCGGCCGCGATCCATCGGCGCAGCTCGCGGTACCACGGGCGGAACCGCCAGTTCTCGTGCACCATCAGCCGGCACTTGCCGTCGACCCGGCGCACCAGCGCCTCCGCTTCCGCGAGCGTCGGCGTGAGCGGTTTCTGGCAGAGGACGTCGATGCGGCGGGCCGCGGCCGCCTCGACCCAGGCGGCGTGGGTCTCCCGCGGCGAGGCGACATCGAGGGCGTGGATCGTCTCGCCCGCCAGCATCTGTTCGCGACCGCTATAGACCCGGGCGATGCCGAACTCGTCGGCGCGGCGCTTCGCGGCTCCAGCGTCGGGATCGCAGATGGCGACGAGCTCGACGCGGGCGCCGAGCTTTTTCCAGCCCGTGAGGTGATACCAGCTGATCATGCCGGCTCCGGCACAGGCCACTTTGATAGGCAGCGTCCGTCGTGCGTCGGTCATGACTGTCCTCCAAATCCGAAGAGGCGGGCGGCGTTGGACCACAGGACGGCGTCGCGCCGGGTCGGCTCGACGAGCCAGCGCTCGACGGCGCGTCGCGCGGTGTCGTAGCGGTAGCCGCCGGGCAGACCGAGAAATGGCCAGTCGGAGCCCCAGATGCAGCCGTCGCTGCCAAAGGCCGCCAGAAGCGCCGCGGCGTAGGGATCGAGATCAGCCAAATCCGCGGGCTGGCGCGAGACGCGGAACGGTGCCGAGAGCTTGACCGCCGCGTTGCCGTCGCGGCCGAGCGCCAGCACCGCGGCGAAGCCGGGCTGGTGGGTGCCGCGGGCGAGATCGCGCACGCCGAAATGATCCACCAGCACCTTCACGCTGCTCCGGCGGAGGAGGGCGGCGACCTCCGGCCACTGGGCGTCGTCGGCGAAGACCTGGGCAAACCAGCCGAGATCTCTGAGGCGCGCGAGATATCGTTCTCCCGCCTTGCCGTCGAGGGCGTCGGCGCGGTAGCTCACGAGGTTGAAGCGCACGCCGACCACGCCGCGCTCCGCCAGCGCCCGCAGCTCCTTTTCCGGCGTCTCGGGATCGACAACCGCAATCGCCTTGAAGCGACCCGGAAAGCGGACCATCGCGTCGAGGATCGCGGTGTTGTCATAGCCGTAGCCGCTGGGCTGGATGAGGAGCGCATGGCTGACGCCGTGGGCGTCCAGCACCGCGCAATAATCCTCCGCTGTGCCGGTCTCCCCCGGGCTCGGCTTGTAGCCGGGGCCGGAATCGAAGGGAAAGCGCCGGGGATCGATGATGTGCGCGTGGGTGTCGATGCTTCTCGCGTGCGGCATGGCCGACGTCCTCACAGGCTAGAGCCGGGCGATCGCCCGCGTCGTCGTCGCGTCGAAGAGATGGGTGGCGGCGCTGTCCAGCATGATCGTCGTCGTCTCGCCGGGCCGGAGCCGCGTCTCCCGGCCGCTGCGGGCGATCACTTCCTCGCCGACGCCGTCGAGCGCGAGCAGCAGCAGCGTCTCGGCGCCCAGGGGCTCGACCGCCGTCACCCGCGCGGGCACCGGCAGCACGGCGTTGTCGCCGGGCCGCGGCGAGACCTCGTAGAGATCCTCCGGGCGGATGCCGAGCAGCACGCCGCCGGCGGCGGCGCGGAGCTTGTCCGCGGACCACGCCGCCGCCGGGACGGCGAGCTTGCCGAGGCGCAGGCGCGGCTCGCTGCCGTTGGCCTCGACCGTCGCTCCCATGAGGTTCATCGGCGGGTTGCCGAGAAAGCGCGCGACGAAGGTGTTGGCGGGATCGCGATAGACCGCGAGCGGCGGCCCGATCTGCACCACCTCGCCCTTGTCCATGATGCAGATGCGATGGCCCATGGTCATCGCCTCCACCTGGTCGTGGGTCACGTAGATGGTGGTGATGCCGATCTCGCGCTGCTGAGTGATCAGCTCGTTGCGGGTGCTGACGCGGAGCGCCGCGTCGAGGTTCGAGAGCGGCTCGTCGAAGAGGAACACCTTGGGGTCACGCACGATGGCGCGGCCGAGAGCGACGCGCTGGCGCTGGCCGCCGGAGAGCGCGTGGGGCTTGCGCTTGAGGAAGGGCATCAGGCCGAGTTTCGCCGCGGCGGAGGCGACGCGCTTATCGATCTCGTCCCGGGCGATGCCGCGCCGGCGCAGGCCGAAGGCGAGGTTGTTGTAGACGTCCATGTGCGGATAGAGCGCATAGGACTGGAACACCATGGCGATGTCCCGGTCCTTGGCGGGGACGTCGTTGATGACCTTGCCGTCGATGGCGACGGTGCCGGCGCTGATCGGCTCCAGCCCGGCGATCATGCGCAGCACCGAGGACTTGCCGCAGCCGGAGGGACCGAGCAGCACCATGAACTCGCCGTCGGCGACTGTGAGCGTCACGTCCTTCACCGCGGGATCGCCGCCGCCGGCGTAGCGCTTGCTGAGCCCGTTGAGCGCTACCTCGCCCATCAGCGCACCGCTCCCGCCGTCATGCCCTTGATCATGGTCTCCGAGAAGAAGGCGTAGAGCAGGATCACCGGCGCGATCGCGATCATCAGCCCGGTCGCGAGCATGCCGATGTCGAGCTGGTGGCTGCCCATGAAATGCATGATGCCGAGCGGCAGGGTGCGCTTGTCGTCGTCGGTCAGCAGCACCACGGCGTAGAGGAACTCGTTCCAGAGGATGATGAAATTGAGCGTCACCGTGGTGAAGAGCGCCGGCGCCCCGATCGGCAGCGTGATCCGCCAGAAGATTTCCAAGTCGGAATAGCCGTCCATGCGCGCGGCGTCGAAGAGGTCCTGCGGGAATCTGGGCGAAGAAGCCCTCGAGGATATAGACGGTCATGGCGAGCTGGCCGGCGACATAGACCAGGGTCAGGCCCGTGAGCGTGTTGTAGAGGCCGAAATCCAGCAGGATCTGGAACAGTGACAGGATCAGGAGCTGCGGCGGCAGGATCATGCCGGAGAGGATCACGAAGCGGACCAGGCGGTTGCCGCGGAAGCGATAGCGCGCCAGGCAGTGGGCGACCATGGCGCCGATAATGGTGAGCAGCACTACCGCGGTCACGACGACGATGGTGCTGTTCCAGAAGTAGGTGCTGTAGTTCGACCGCGTCCAGGCGTCGGCGAACTTCTCCCAATGCAGGCGCTCCGGGAGCGCGTAGGGGCTGGCGAAGATCTCCGGCGTCGTGCGGAGCGACATCACCGCGACCCAGAGGAAGGGACCGCCGGAGATCACCGTATAGAGCAGCACGAACAGCAGCAGCGGCGAGCGCCGCACGTGTCCCAGCCAGAATTGCGACGGCGAGGTCACGGGCCTCAGAACTCCAGGCGGTCGCGCTGGCGCAGCAGATGTGTCATGGCGAAGACGAAGACCAGGATGATGGCGAACCAGAGCACCGCGATTGCCGAGGGATATCCGAGATCGAAGGTGTTCCAGTCGAAGGCGCGCTTGTAGACGTAGGTGGAGACCGTCTCGGTGGACCAGAGCGGACCGCCGCCGGTCATGATCCAGACGAGGTCGAAGATCATCATCTTGCCGACGAAGGAGAGCACCGTCAGGTTCACGATAGTCGGCCGCAGCATGGGGATGATGATGTAGACGAGCTTGGCGAGCCAGCCGCAGTTGTCGAGTTCCGCGGCGCCGAGCACCTCCGCCGGCAGCGCATAGAGCGCGGCCAGGAAGATGATCATGTTGAAGCCCAGCCACTTCCAGACATGGGTCACCATGACCGACCAGAGGGCGGTATGGGGATCGCCGAGCCAGGATTGCTCGAAGGCGCCGAGGCCGAGGGAGCGCAGGATGTGATTGGCGAGACCCCAGTCGTAGTCGTAGATCCACACCCAGATGACGCCGACGACGACGTAGGACATCAGCACCGGGGTGAACCACACCACCCGCATCAGCTTCGCCATCGGCGCGCCGGAGAACAGGCAGAGGGCGAGCAGGAGCCCGCCCAGCACATCGGCAATGGTGGCGACGATGGTGAAGATCGCGGTGTTGCCCACCGCCTTCCAGAACACGGGGTCGACGGTCAGGAGTTCGGAGAAATTCGCGAAGCCGACGAACTCCTGGACGTTCTGCGGCCGGATCGTGTGCAGGCTGTTCCAGAACGTGCGCAGCACGGGATAGACGATGAAGGCGGCATAGAGGAGGAGCGCCGGTGCCAGGAAGATGACGAGCGTGCGGGGCGACGCGCGGCGCGCGTCCACCTCCGCCCCCGGCTCCCGGCGTCCCACCAGCCGCGCGAGCCGCGCCCCTACCGCCACGCGGCGGCCAGCCCCCGCCCCATCAGCCCTTGTAGCAACCGGCATTCATCATCTTCGCCGTCTGCTCCACGGTCAGCAAGCCGCCGGGGAAGCCGCTGTTCAGCACCTGCTTGAAGCTGTCCTTGCACTGGCCCGCCATGAGGTCGAGCGGGCCGCCGACGAAGTAGTCCTCGCCCTTCTGACGATCCATCAGCTCGGTGAAGTAAGCGGCGTGCGGACCGGTGAAGGATTTGACGTCGGCCTTGATGCCGGTCTGCAGGTAGACCGTCTCGATCCACATCTTGCCCATCTCGGGCGTCGACATGGCGTCGAGATATTCGGCGGCGAGCTTCTTGTTCTTGCTGGCGGCATTGATGGCGAAGCTGGCGCCGACGTCGGACGTCTTGCACTGATTGCAGGCACCGCCGTCCATCGCCGGGAACTGCATGATGCCGAGGGGGAAGTCCGCGGGCTGGCCGCCCTTGTCCACCGGCACGAAGGCGCGGCCGGTGTACCAGCTTCCCATCGGCAGCATCAGCGCGCCGGGCTTCGTATAGAAGTAGTAGTGGGACTCGCCGAGCTTCAGGGTCATGAAGTTCTTCGGATAGGCCCCGGCATCGACGAGTTCCTTGGTCCATTTGAGGACGTCGACGACGCGCGGATCCTCGAAGGACAGCTTGCCCGTCCACAGCTTGGTGTAGTCGGCCTTGCCGAGCTTGCGCAGCAGCGCCTCGCCGACGATGTAGGCGCCGGGGAAGGGGCGATCGCCGACGCCCTGGGCGATCGGCACGATGTCGGCGGCCTTGGCCTTCTTCACGAGATCGAGGAACTGCGCCTGGGTGAGCTGCCCGTTCGCCGGCAGCGTGACGCCGATCTTCTTCAGCAGATCCTTGTTGTAGTAGATCTCGTTCGTATAGGCCTCCTGGGGAATGCCGTAGGTCTTGCCGTTGTGCATCCAGACCGCGCGCGCCCAGGGCTCGATGTTGTTCCAGTTCACGAGATCGTCGAGGGGCGCCAGGTAGCCGGCCTCCACATACTCGGTCCAGTCCGGCTCCACATAGAAGACGTCGGGGCCCTGGCCCGCCGGCAGCGCGGTCTTGAGCGCCGCCAGCAGCGGATTCTTCTCGTACCAGGTGATCTTGACGTGCACGCCGGGATGCGCCGCCTCGAGGTTTTTCGCGGCCTTCTCGCGGAACGCGACCTTGGCGTCCTCGTCGGCCTCGTGGCTCCAGACGTTGAGCGTCACGTCCTCGGCATGCGCTTTCGGCGTGGCGCCGGCCGCGAGCAGCAGCGCGACTGCCGACAGACCAAGCCTGGCAATGCTTTTCAAGACCATCGAGCCGTCCCCCGCGTGCTGCCGCCGCGCCCGCGGCCATTTCGCCCCGCTGCCGCGGCGAACCCGCGGCAAGGTTTTGTGCGCTCGCGAACGGTAGCCAAAGGCCATGCTTTGAACAAATTGATTTAATTCGCGATTTTCGATAAGAATTCCCTATCTATGAAAGCGACCCTGGGTCAGATCGAAGCCTTCTACTGGATCGCGCGTCTCGGCAGCTTCCGTGGCGCGGCCGATTTCCTCAACCTGACGCAGCCGACCATCAGCCTGCGTATCCGCGCCCTCGAGGAGGCCCTCGATGCCCGGCTCTTCGAGCGGGCCGGCCGGCGGACGCGTCTCACCAGCGCGGGCGCGGCGCTGCTGCCGCGCGCCGATCGCATGATCGCGATCGCCGAGGAATTCGGCTCGATGACCATGCAGCACGATCCCCTGCACGGTCAGCTGCGCCTGGGCGCGCCCGACAGTTTCGGGCTCACCTGCATGCCGGAGCTGCTGCAGTCGATCCGCGAGGCGCGCCCCGACCTGGAGATCGCCCTCACCGTCGACAACAGCGGCGTGCTGAGCGAGCAGCTCAACGAGCGCCTGCTGGACGTGGCCTTCCTGGCGGATCCCAGCGTCGAGCCGCACGTCCGCACCGAACTTCTGGGCACGATGGAGCATGCCTGGATCGCCGGCGCGCGCCTCAGCCTGCCGAAGCTGGTGACGCCGGCGGATCTCGTCGACCAGGACATCCTGACGAATCCCGCGCCGGCAAACCTGATGACTTTGGTGCAGAACTGGTTCGGCTCGGCGGGGCTGCATCCCACGCGAGTCAGCACCTGCAACAGCTTGTCGGTGATCCTGCGCCTGGTGGCGGTGGGTGCCGGGGTGACGGTGCTGCCGACCGCCATCCTGCCGACGGAACCTCGCGCGTCAAGCCTCCGCATCCTGCGCGCGCAGCCGGAGATTCCCCGGCAGCGGTTCTTCGCGGCCTATCTGGCGGACAAATCCGGGCATGGGCTCAGGACATCCATCACTCTCGCGCGCCAGGCCATCGCCAAATCAACACTCCTGGCTTGATCGGAGAGCTCACCGCGCCGACGGCAGCCGCAGGATTTTGACGGACCGTTGTGAAATTGCGCAAATCCGCGGGCGCGGGTGACGACCTCCGTTGCCGGTGCAGTCCCATGCGGTGCATGGTGAGCGCCATTCCAAGCGACCCGACAAACTGACAGGAGGTACCGGCAATGAGTGTCACGGAAGCCAAGACGAGGCAGGCGGCTCCGCTCAAGACCCCGACGGACATGTCGTCCGATGCCACTCGCGATATTTCCGCCGCGCTGACGACGCTGCTCGCCGACATGTTCGCGCTCTACATCAAGACGAAGAATTTTCACTGGCACATGTCGGGCCAGCATTTCCGCGACTATCACCTGCTGCTCGATGAGCAGAGCGATCAGATATTCGCCACGACGGATGCGATCGCCGAGCGTGCGCGCAAGATCGGCGGCACGACGCTGCGCTCCATCGGCCAAATCGCGCGTCTGCAGCGCGTCCTCGACAATGACGCGGAGTTCGTCACGCCTCTCGACATGCTGGCGGAGCTGCGCGACGACAACAAGCAGTTGACCCTGCATCTGCGCGAGACCCACGCGGTCTGCGACGAGTATGGCGACGTCGCCACGACCAGCCTGATCGAGGTCTGGATCGACGAGGCGGAGCGGCGCACCTGGTTCCTCTTCGAGTCCACCCGCCGTTAGGGCGGGCGGCAGAGCCGGCAGCCGGCGCAGGACGAACTCATGCGCCGGCAGGGCTCACCGGCTGAGCTCCGGAGCCGCTACGCCACCGCGCGCTGTACCGGCCGCAGGATGGCGCAGAGCGCGTCCACCAGCGCCGCCATCATCTCGTCCGTGTGCTTCGGCGTCGGCGTGAAGCGCAGACGCTCCTCGCCGCGGGGCACGGTTGGATAGTTGATCGGCGTCGCGTACATGCCGTACTCGTCCAGCAGCCGCTTGCTGATGTCCTTGCAAAGCGCCGCCTCGCCGATATGGAGCGGCACGATGTGGCTGGCAGAGGGGATGCGCGGCAGGCCGGCGGCGTCGAACGCCCGCTTGAGCGCGTCGGTGCGCTCGATCAGCGTCGCTCGCCGGGCGTGATCCGCCCGCACATGGCGCACGCTCGCCAGCGCCGCCGCGGCGATCATCGGCGGCAGCGAGGTCGTGAAGATAAAGCCCGGCGCCACCGAGCGCACGTAGTCGATGACGTCGGCGTCGCCGGTGATATAGCCGCCGTGGCAGCCGAAGGCCTTGGCCAGCGTGCCCTCGATGATGTCGATGCGATGCGCCACGCCGTCGCGCTCCGACACGCCGCCGCCGTTAGCGCCGTACATGCCGACCGCGTGCACCTCGTCGAGGTAGGTGAAAGCGCCGAAGCGCTCCGCCAGGTCGCAGATCGCCTCCAGCGGCGCGATGTCCGCGTCCATGGAATAGACGAACTCGAAGGCGATCAGCTTCGGCGGCCCTACTGGCGCGGCGCGCAGCAACGCCTCCAGGTGCTCCATGTCGTTGTGGCGGAAGATCTGGACGTTGGCGCGCGCGCCCTTGATGCCGGCGATCATCGACGCGTGGTTCTTGGCGTCGGAGAACACCTGCCACAGCACGTCCGGTCCTGCCGGGCGGCTGTTCAGGATGGTGGCGAGCGCCGCCTGGTTGGAGACGAATCCCGACGTGAACAGCAGCGCCGCCGGCTTGCCGTGCAACGCCGCGAGCTCCGCCTCGAGCGCGTCATGGGCCGGGCTGGTGCCGCTGATGTTGCGGGTGCCGCCGGCGCCGGCGCCCATCTCGCGCGCGGCGTCGCAGGCCGCCTGCACCACCACGGGATGGCCGCCCATGGCGAGATAGTCGTTCGACGACCAGACCAGCACCTCGCTTCCGTCCGGCCGGCGGTAATAAGGAAAGCGCTCCGCCTGCTTCTGCAGCGCGGTGAACTCGCGATAGCGTCCCTGCACCCGGATATCGTCGAGGGTCTGACGGCAGAACGCTTGGAAGGAACCCATGTTTGGAATGCCCTTGTCGCGATGAGGAGCCCTGAACCCGGCCGGGGTCGGCCGCCGGTACAATCCGTCGGGGAAGATGCGGCATCAATGACTTAGATCACCCCCACGCCGAGATCAACGACCCCTCGCGCGTTTGCGGATTATCTTTCTAACGTAATGATTTAGCCGAAATCAGCGCAGAAACCTGGCCTCGTCGGCCTTCGCCGCGTCCATGCCCTGGAGCCGGAAGATCTCCTCGACGGAGACGATCCGCTTCTGGACGTTGTGGATGCCCTCATCGGCGATGATTGCTGCAAAGACATCCTTCATCGCCGTGACGGCGGCCCGGATGGCGTGATTGCCGTAGATCACCATGCCGATCTTCTTCAGCGCCCGGATGCGGGGCGCGGTCATCTCGGGGTAGGCGGTGGGCACCACGGCGATCGGGACCCGGCCGCCCCAGGATTTGACGAAGCTCTCGACCTCGTCCGGCGTCTTGCTCTTGGAGTGGATCAGGATCATGTCGGCGCCGGCCTCCTCGTAGGCGGCGGCACGACGCAGCGCCTCCGCCTCGCCCTGGCCGGCGATCAGCGCCTCGGTCCGGGCGATCACCAGGAAATCCGGGTCCCGGCGCGTCGCCACCGCGGCCTCGATCTTGCCCTGGAATTCCTCCGGGCGGGCAAGCTCCTGGCGACCCGCCGCCACCAGGCTGGTGACCTTGGGAAAGGTCTTGTCCTCGATCACGACAGCCGCGGCGCCGGCGCGCTCGTACTCGCGGATGGCGTGGATGACGTTGAGGGCGTTGCCATAGCCGGTGTCGATGTCGGCGACGACCGGCAGCGACGACCGCCCGGTGACGCAGCGGAGCATCTCCAGGTGCTGGGTCATCGTCACCATGCTCATGTCCGGCAGGCCGTAGAGCGCCGAGAGCTCGAAGCCGCTGGCCCAGAGCCCGTCGAATCCCGCCTCCTCGGCGAGACGGGCGGAGATCGGGCTGTGGGTCGCCATGATATGGACGAGGCCCTTCTCGGCCATTCCGTCCCGAAGCGCTTTTCCGCTGGTCATGTTCGGCCGGCTCTCCCAGGTGGGTCGGTGACGCACCTCGATAGTCCGATTGCGCGCGGTTGTCAGCCCGGTAATCGACGCGGTGGGAGAGGCCTCAGGCCGAGAACTGCCGGAGGAGGGTGCCGGCGAGCGGCGCCGGCTGCATCAGGCCGGTCTCGTCGACGATCCGCCGGCCGTTGACCCAGACGCCCGTCACGCCGAGGGCGGGGGTGGTGAGACGGGCGGCGCCACCCGGCAGGTCCGACACCAGCCGCTTTTCTCCGAGCCCGACCGTATCGGGATCGAAGAGCAGGAGATCCGCATGGGCGCCGACCACGAGCCGGCCGCGGTCGGGAATCCGGAAGGCGTCGGCCGGCCGGCTGGTGAGCATGCGCACCGCCTCCTCGAGGCTGAAATCAGGGCGCTCACGGACGTGATGCTGCAGGAGATAGAGGCCGGTGCCGGCCTGGCAGAACAGCGTCAGATGCGCGCCGGCATCGCCGAGCCCGATCAGGCTGTCGGGGTGGGACATCAGCTCGCGGACGGCGTCGATATCTGAGTTGCACATCAATATCCGAAACCGGGTCCGCAGATCCTCCGCGAGGCCCAGATCGAGAAAATAGTCGAGCGGTTGCTGGCCGTGCTCCGCCGCCAGCTCGGCGATGGAGCGGCCGATGCGGGGATCGCCGGCGCCCGCCGGGGTCGCCAGGACGCTGATCATGTCCCACTGTCCGCCGAAGCGAAGCGTGGTGGCGGGCGTGTCCAGCTCGGCCTTGACCGCCGCGCGGAAGGCGGGATCCGCATAGATGCGCTTGCGCGCCGCGCGGTCCGTCGATGCCATCGCCGGCCGCCAGGCGTCGATGCTCTCCAGCGGGTAGGGCTCCTCCAGGGTGAAGTCCAGGAGCTCCGGGAACGGGCTCACCTGGCCGTAGATCTCGTGGTGGTGGGCGCTCGCCTCGGCGATCGCCGCCATCTCCGCGAACACCTCCTCGGGCTTGTTGGGGTCGATAAGCATCGGGCAGACGTGCACGGGCCGGCCGGAGATGGCGGCAATCTCCGTCAGGAAGTCGATGCCGGTGGCGACGCCCTTGGTGATCTGAAAGACGCCGCGGCCGGCCTCCTTGAGAACGCCGGAGAGAGTCCGGAACTCCTCCAGATCGGCGAAGCGCGAGGCGACGGGGATGCCTTTGTCGCCGTTGTGCATCTCCAGGGTCGAGGTCGCGAACCCGATGGCGCCCGCCGCCAGGGCCTCGCTCAGGATCTGCCGCATCGCCGCCAGCTCGTCCGGTGTCGCCTTGCGCCGCGCCGCCGCCTCGCCCATGACGAAGGCGCGGATCGAGGTGTGGCCGGCGAAGCAGGCGACGTTCGGCACGATGCCGCGGTGCTCCAGCGCGTCCATGTATTCGGGGATGGTGGTGAAGTTCCAATGCACGCCGGCCTGCAGCGCCTCCAGCGGCATGCCCTCGATCTTGGTGAGGTCGCGCAGGATCGCCCCGCGGTTGTCCGGCTTGCAGGGCGCCAAGGTGAAGCCGCAGTTGCCGATGACCAGGGTCGTGACGCCGAGGGCCGGGGAGGGCATCGCCGCGCTGTCCCAGGTGAGCTGCGCGTCGTAGTGGGTGTGGATGTCGACGAAGCCCGGCGCCAGGACGAGACCGCTGCCGTCGATCGTCTCGCGGGCCTCGTCCAGCCCGTCGCCGATCCCGGAGATGCGCCCGTCGGTGACCGCGAGGGATCCGGATCGCGGCGGATTGCCCAGCCCGTCGCAGAGCAGGACGTTGCGGATGATCAGGTCATGCACCATCGGGAGAAAGAGTAGCGCGGAGCTATCGGCGGCGACCATTCGAAATATGGCGGCGAGCTCGGAATTAGTGCCTGCTGATAGATCACTAACTGATCAATTAATTCGCAGGCGCCGGGCAGACCACTGCCGCCTCCGTTGATTAAGCCGCCGTCGCCCCGTACCATCGCGCGAAGCCGGGCGCGGGCAGGAAGAGCGCCTTTCGGCTCGCAACACGGAGTGCTCCATGCGGTCCCAGAATGTCATTCCCTCGCTTTTCCTCGATTTCATGCAGATGCAGCAGTTCGCCAAGAACCCGCTGGTCTTCGCGGAAGGGCAGGGCATCCATCTCGTCGATGCCGAGGGGAAGAAGTACATCGACGGGCTGTCCGGAGTCTTCGTCACCAGCCTGGGGCACGGCAACAAGCCCATCATCGACGCCATGACCGAGCAGCTGAAGCACCTCGCCTTCGCGCCGCCGCTCCACAGCACCACCGGGCCGGCCCTCGATCTCACCCAGATGCTTCTGAAGATCGCACCATCAGGCGTCACCGCGCTCAAGTTCCTGAGCGGCGGCTCCGAGGCCACCGAGGCCGCCATGAAGCTGGCGCGGCAATATCATCGCCAGAGCGGGCATCCGCACAAATACAAGATCATCAGCCGCTACGGCTCCTATCACGGCGCCACCATGGGAGCGCTCTCCGCCGGTGGCGGACGCGAGCGCAAGTCCGTCTACGAGCCCCTGGGCGTGGGATTCATCCACGTCCATCCGCCCTATTGCTACCGCTGCCCCTTCGACCAGAGCTATCCCTCTTGCGGGCGGAGCTGTGTCGAGCTGATCGAGCGCACCATCGAGGCCGAGGATCCCGAGACCGTCGCCGCCGTGATCGTCGAGCCGATCTCGATCTCCTCGGCGGGCTTCATGGTGCCGCCACCGGACTACCTGCCGCGGCTGCGGGAGATCTGCGATCGCCAGAACGTCGTGCTGATCTACGACGAGATCATCACCGGATTCGGCCGAACTCGGTACCATGTTCGGCTCGGAATACTTCAAGGCCGCGCCCGACATCACCTGCTGCGGCAAGGGCATGAGCGGCGGCTATGCGCCGCTGGCGGCGATCCTGATCCGCGACCGCATCGCCGCCGCCTTCTATGGCGAGGATTCGGAGAACGTCCAGTTCCACCATGGCCACACCTATGCCGGCAATCCCGTCGCCTGTGCGGCGGGCATCGCGGCGGTGACGCAGCTGGTCGAGGACGACATCGTCGGCAACTCCCGGCGCCAGGGCGAGCGGCTGCGCCAGCGGCTGCTGGAGCTCGCGGAGAAATATCCGATCATCGGCGATGTCCGCGGCGCGGGGCTGCTGCAGGGGGTGGAGCTGGTCAAGAACCGCGCCACCAAGGAGCGGTTTCCCGCCTCGGCCAAGCCCGGCAAGATCATCGAGCGCGAGGCGCGGACGCGCGGCCTGCTGTTCCGCTGCGGCAACGACTACGCCGCCTTCGCGCCGCCCCTCATCGCGACCGCGGAGCAGATCGACGAGATGGTGGGCATCCTCGGCGAGAGCGTCGCGGTGGCGCAGCGCGAGCTGGGCGTTGGACGTTAGAGAAGACGGAGCGGCACGATCTTGCGGTCCTGCACCATGGCCGCCGTCGCCGCCGCGAAGCTCTTGTAATGCGGCATCTGCAGGTGCGCCTTGAAGGCGGCCTCGTCGTCGTAGATCTCGTAGAGGAACACGTGCGGCGAGCCGTCGAGGGGCACGCAGACGTCGAAGTGGCGGCATCCCGCCTCGTTCGCGAGGGAGAGCGCCGCGTTCTCGCGGACGAGGCTCAGGAACTTGTCGCTGCTCTCGGGCTTCAGGTGGAAATCGACGGTGATGACGTAGCCGGGCATGGGCGCCTCGCTGCGGGACTATCGTGAACTATAGCGCTAGTTCCCGCGCAGGCGAACCGGGCGCAGATCCGGCGGCACGGTCAGCTCGCAGCCCACGGTCGCCTTGACCTCGGCGACGTCGATGCCGGCGGCGATTTCCCGCAGCAGGAAGCCTCTCCCCTTGGGCTCGAACAGCCCGAAGTTGGTGGCGACGAGGGTCACCACGCCGGCGGCCGTGAGGGGCAGGGCGCAGGACGCGACCAGTCGCGGCTGGTTGTCCCGCGTCGTGTGCTCCATCACGATGAAGACGTTCCGGGCGCCCACCGCCAGGTCCATGGCGCCGCCGATGCCGCCGCCCTTCTGGCCCAGCATCCGCCAATTGGCGAAATCGCCGTTCGCGGCCACCTCGTAGGCGCCCAGAACGGTCGCGTCGATGCGGCCGCCGCGGATCATCGCGAAGGCGTCGGCGTGATGGATGATGGCGGCGCCGGGATTGAGGGTCACGTGCTGCGCGCCGGCATTGGTGAGGTGCGGATCCTCCTTGCCGCGCGCCGCCAGCGGTCCATAGCCGATGACGCCGTTCTCGGAATGGAAGATCACCTGCTTGTCGCCGAAATCGAAATTCGAGCACAGCGTCGGGATCCCGACGCCGAGGTTCACGATCCAGCCGTCGGCGAATTCCATGGCGAGGCGGTCGCACATCTGCTGTCGGGTGAGGCCGCGGGCTTCCTCGCTCATTTGCGCGGCAGCCTGTCGATATGCGGCCACAGGCCTTCCGGCGGCGGCGGCACCTGGATCATGCGATGCACGAAAACGCCTGATGTATGGATCTGATCGGGATCCATGGCGCCCACCGGCAGGATCTCCTCCTCGATCTCCACCAGCACCGTCTTCGCCGCCATCGCCATGACCGGATTGAAATTGCGCTGGGAGCGGCGGTACTGGAGATTGCCGAAGGCATCAGCGCGATAGGCGCGAAGAAAGGCGTAGTCGACCGGCAGCGCGTACTCCAGCACGTATTTTCGACCGTCGAACTCGCGGATCTCCTTGCCCTCGGCAAGCTCGGTGCCGACGCCGGTCGGCGTATAAAAGGCGGGAATGCCGGCGCCGGCTGCGCGCAGGCGCTCGGCCAGCGTGCCCTGGGGACAGATCTCCGCTTCAACCAGCCCCGCCTCGTGCAGCTTGGCAAAGCGTAGCTTCTGGGAGCGCCGGGTCGGCGCCGTGAAGGCGCAGATCACTTTCTTCACTTGTCCGCGCTCGGCGAGGAGGCCGATGTCGGCGGTCTCCGGCGGCACATCGGGGCCGCCGGTGCGGTTGGAGACGCAGATCAGGTTCTTGGCGCCCTGCTTCGCCAGCGCTCGAATGAGATTGCCGGGCATGCCGATGTCGGCGAAGCCCGCGAAGGCGATGATGGCGCCATCGGGAATATCCGCGACGGCCTGGTCGAAACTCGCGACCACCTTGCTCCTGCCGGGCATGAGTGACCTCCGTCGACTGCTGAGGAGAGTTACGACTCCCGGGCCACGGGGTTGCGCAGCACGCCGATGCCGCTGATATCGACCTCCACCGTGTCGCCGTGCTTGATGTTGGCGGGATCGCCGTCGGTCCCCATCCAAACGACGTCGCCGGGATTGAGCGTCAGATAGCGGGTCATCGTCGAGAGGTATTTGGCAATGCTGAAATGCATCTCGTTGGTCGGAAACGAGATCATCTCTTTGCCGTTGAGCCGCACTTTGGTCACGAGCTTGTCGAGATCGACGTCGGTCTCGATCCAGGGGCCCATGGGCTTGAAGGTGTCGGTGTTCTTCGCCCGCCAGAAGGTGCGGTCCGCACCCTGCCAGGTGCGCTCGCTTACGTCGTTGCCGATGGTGTAGCCGAAGACGCAGGAGAGCGCGTCCTTCTCGGTGAGGTGCTTGGCCTTCTTGCCGATGACGACCACCAGCTCGCCCTCGTATTGCACCTTCTCCGTGGCGTCCTTGGGGATCACGATCGTGTCGCCCTGGCCGATGAGGGCGCTGTTGGCGCGGTACCCCACCTCCGGCTTCTGCGGCAGCTTCATCGCCGTGCCCGTCGCGATCGCCACCTCCTTGATGTGGCCCATGTAGTTCAGCCCACAGGCGTAGAAAGTCCCGGGCTGCACCGGCGGCAGCAGCTTGACGGCTGAGAGCGGCACCTTGTCCGCGGTCTTCTCCCAGGCGGCGAAGGGCGACCCCTTGACCGGTAGCACGGTCTCGCCCTCGAGAATTCCAAAACTCTCGGCCCCATTCCGGGCAAATCTAATCCAGCGCATGGCTCCAACTCCGGTGCGGTTGCATGGTGCGGTGCGGCGCGGGCCGCGGCTGCTCACGGCATCTTTGCACTTGCGTCGAATGATGCCAACCTGACGCCAGGAAGGAAATTTCATGGCCGCAATGATGACGCTGCACTGGTCGCCGCGCTCGCCTTTCGTGCGCAAGGTGATGATCGCTGCCCACGAGGCCGGCGTCGCCGAACGGCTCAAATGCATCCGCACGGTCGTCGGCGGCACCAAGCCGCATCTCGATCTCATGCGGGAAAACCCCCTCGGCAAGCTTCCGACCCTGGTGTTGGAGGACGGTACCGTGCTCTACGACTCCTCCGTTATTGCGGAATACTTCGACGGCCTGCATGACGGGCCGAAGCTGTTCCCGGCCGGCGGGAGCGAGCGCCTCACCGCGCTCCGCCGCGATGCCCTGGGGAGCGGCATGCTGGACGTCCTGCTGCAATGGCTCGCCGAGCGGCTGCGGCCGGCGGAGAGAGTATCGCAGCCGCACATGGATCTCTGGCAGCTCAAGATCCGCACCTGCGTCGAGACGCTGGAGCGCGAGGCCGACGCTATCGCGGCGGCCCCCTTCGGCATCGGCCACATCTCCATCGGCGTGGCGCTGGCCTATCTCGACTTTCGCTTCGCCGCGGAGAATTGGCGCGAGGGCCGGCCGCGTCTCGCCCGCTGGCATCAGGAGTTCAACCGGCGCCCCTCGGTGCAGGCGAACCTCCCTGTCGATGACAGCTGATCGCGGGGCCATGGGCATCGCGGGTCAGAAATAATTCCAGAAGTTGGATTCCCGCGCCTGCTGGGGCGGGCCGTTGAAGACGATCTGGCCGTTGTTCATGATGAGAACGTGGTCGGCGATCTTCATCGCCGCCGCCACATTCTGCTCCACCAGGATCGCGGTCATCGCGGGCGCCCGGCAGAGGTGCTGGATCTGCTCGAAGAGCCGCTCCACCAGGTTCGGCGCCAGGCCGATCGAGGGCTCGTCCAGCAGGAGGCAGCTCGGCTTGCCGAGGATCGCGAGGCCGAGGGCCAACATCTGCTGCTGCCCGCCGCTGAGATTGCCGGCGCGGAGCGATCGCCGCTCCGTCAGCACCGGGAAGAGGCCATAGACCTCGTCCGGGCCGAAGAGGCTGCCCGCGCCGCAGTTCCGCGCCGCCACCACCTCGATGTTCTCCGCCACGGACAAGTCGGGAAAGATGCCGCGCCCCTCCGGCAGCAGGCGCACGCCCATCGCCACGCGATCGGCGACGGAGATGCGCTCGATCGGCTGCCCGTCCAGCTTGACGCCGCCGGCGCGCGCCGGAAGCAGGCCCATGATGGTCTTGAGCGTGGTGGTCTTGCCGGCGCCGTTGTGGCCGAGGAAAGCGAGGATCTTGCCGGGCTCGAGGGCGAAGGAGACGTCGGAGATGACGGTCTTTACGCCATACCCTGCCGCGATCCCCTCCAGCTGCAATCGCATCGTCATGCCTAGATCGCCCCGCCGAAATAGATCTCGGCGAGGCGGGGATCGCTGATGATGTCCGCCGGCGAGCCCTGGGCCATCAGATGGCCCTGATGCAGGAACAGCACGTCGTCGGCGATCTTCTGCACCACCCGCGTATTGTGCTCCACCACCAGCAGCGTCTTGCCCTCCGACTGCAGCCGGCGCAGCAGCGCCATGATCGCGTCGAGGGCGCCGGCACTGAGGCCCGAGGCCGGCTCGTCGAGCAGGAGAAGCTCCGCCCCAGTGGCGAGGAGGCGGGCGACGGTCAGCAGCTTCCGCTCGCCATAGGAGAGGTTGCGCACCATCTGGCGGGCCTGGTCGGCCAGGCCCACATGCTCCAGCGTCTGCCGCGCGATCTCCACGCAGCGCCGCTGCTCGCGAGCCGCATGCAGAGGACGGAAGATCGCCCCCAGCGGCTCCTCCGCGAACTGGTTCGCGACCGCTACCAGTACATTGTCGAGGGCGCTCAAGTCGTCGAAGAGCCGCAGGTTCTGGAAGCTGCGGGCGATGCCGGCGTGGACGATGGCCTGGGGCCGCAAGCCGTCGAGCTTCCGGCCGCGAAACGTCACGCTGCCGGTGTCCGGGCGGAAGAAGCCGGTGACGACGTTGAAGATCGTGGTCTTGCCGGCGCCGTTCGGGCCGACGAGGCAGGTGATGCGCCCTTCGGCGACGGTGAAGCTGCAGTCGCTGAGCGCCTGCAGTCCGCCGAAGCGCTTGTTGAGACCTGATGCCTGCAGATAGGGCGTCACAGCCGCTCTCCCGCCAGGCCCTGGGGCCGGAACAGCATGAAGGCGATGAGCAGCACGCCGTAGAGAAGCTGGCGCATTGCCGCGGCGATGGTGGTGGGGATCTCCACCAGGGTGAGGAGCTGCGGCAGGGCCAGCAGCAGGAACGGCCCGATGATGGATCCGGTGAGCGTTCGCGCGCCGCCCACCACCACCATGGTCAGCATGAGGATGGAGGCGTCGAGATCGAAGGAGGAGGGATCGATGAAGCTGAGGAAGGTTCCGTAGACGCCGCCGGCGATGCCGGCGAAGGCGCCGGCGAGGGCCGCGGCGCTGACCTTGGCGCGCAGCACGTTCTTGCCGGCGGCGGCGACCGCCAGCTCGTCCTCGCGGATTGCCCGCAGCAGCCGCCCGAAGGGCGCCCGCATGATGAGCCAGAAGGAGACGCACCCCGCCGTCAGCGCGGCGCTGGACAGCAGCAGGAACTGCCCGGTGGAGGCGATCTCGAATCCCAGGATCGTCGGCGCCGGAATGCCGGGAAGACCGTTGGCACCACCGGTGCCCTCGGTCCAGTTGGTGAAGACCGCGGTTGCCAGAAGCTGGATGCCGAAAGAGGTCACCACGAAATAGTCCCCGGCGACCCGGAGTGACGGCAAGGTCACGAGGATGTTGAGGGCGATGCAGCCGGCGGCCGCCAGCAGCAATGCCGGCACGAACGTGAGGACGTCGTGCATCAGCAGGAACGCGACGATATAGGCGCCGACGCCGAACACCGCCGCCTGGGAGACGGAGAAGATGCCGACGATCCCCACCAGCAGGTTGGTCGAGAGCGCCAGCAGCACGTAGACCTCGGCCAGCACGATGTAGCTGTTCAGGAAATCCATGGGTTTTCCTCAGGCCGCTGCGAATAGGCCGCGCGGCCGGAACAGCATGAAGATCACGAAGATGAAGAAAGTGACGCCGATGCTCCATTCCCCGGGCATCACCAGCAGTGAGAGGTTCTGCAGGACGGCAATGGCGACGGCGAGGACGAAGGCACCGGTGATGCTGCCGACGCCGCCCGCGATCATCGCGATGGTGGCGGTCAGCAGCACGGTGACGCCGCCATAGGGTTGCAGGCCCAGCTCGAAGGGCATCAGCACGCCCGGCAGGCACACCACCGCCGAGGCGATGGCGATCACGATGACGTAGACGTCCTTCGGCTGCAGCCGCGTGATCTCCGCCAGGAACGGGTTGGAGGCCACGGCGCGGATGCGCTTCCCCAGCAGCGTCCGGTGCGCGAACAGCAGCAGCCCGACATACGTCAGGAGGCTCACCGCCACGATCAGGACCTGCGCATAGGTCAGGAGAACGCCGCCGAGGGATATGGTCTTGCCACCCCAAGTGCTGGCGAACTGAAGGATGTTGGGCGTGTAGATCGCGGCGATGATGTTCTGGATCACCGCCAGCACGCCTAGCGAGGCGATGAGGATGACGAGCGGCGTGGCGCGCCGCCGCTCCAGCCGGTGATAGAGCTGGTGCTGGATCAGCGCGCCCACCGCCGTGCAGATCAGCATCGCCAGGAGGAGCGCGATCGGATCGGGCACGCCACGCCGGGTCAGCGACCACGCGAGGTAGCCGCCCATGGTGTAGACGCCGGCATGGGCGACGTGGAAGATCCGCGTGGTGGCGTAGATCAGCGAGAAGCTGATCGCCACCACGCCGAGCGCGCATCCCGTCACCAATCCCTGAGCCAGCAGCTGGAGCAGCACCATGGACGGCGATTCCCAGCTGCGCGCGTCAGCTATTCCGGCTTCATCTCCTTGATCCGCTCGTCCTTGCCGTCGCGCATCATGTTGATGTCGATCGCGGTCGCGGCGGTATTGGTCTTGAATTCCATGGGGATGAGGCCCTGGAATTTGCGGATATCGAACAGGGCCTGGCGCAGGTTCTCGCCGGTGACCTCCTTCTTGTCCGCCAGCACCTTGGTGAGGCAGGTCAGTACGACGGTGGTGGCGTTGTAATATTGCTTGGCGAAGAAATCCATGTCCGCGTCGTACTTCTTCTTGAAGTTCGCGGCCATGTCCGCCGGCGCGTCGATCCGCACCTGGGTATGGATGAAGCCCTTGGAGGAGGGATCCGCGATTGTCGGCGGATCGGCCATGAAGGTGGTGCCGGCGACCACGAACTTCATGTCGAGCTGCTTGTATTGCTGCGCGAGCTGGAGCAGGCCGGCGGTGATCGCGAGGAGCATGACATCCGGTTTGGAGCCCGCCAGCTTGAGCATCGCCGGGCGGTAATCCGTCTGGCCGAACTGGGACGGCTCCTGCGCCACGATCTCGCCGCCGGCGGCGGGGAAGAACTTGAGGTAATCGTCGCGGCCGGAGATGCCGGCGGCGTCGTTCTCGAACAGGATGGCCGCCTTCTTCTTGCCCTCGCCGGTGAGATATTTCGACAGCACCGCGATCTCGTCGGCGATCGTCGGCAGGGTGTTGATGAGATAGGGCGAGGCGTCCGCCAGCTTGTCGGCCTGGGCGCCCGCATTCACCAGCAGCACCTTCTTGCGGGTCGCCAGCGGCGCCATCGCCAGGGTCGGGCCGGAATAGCCGGTGAACACCACGGCGACGTGCTGGAGATCCACCAGCTTGTTGAAGGACAGCACGGACTGATCCGGCTTTGCCTGGTTGTCCTCGAACAGGACCTGGATCTGGTGGCCGGCGACGCCGCCCTTGGCGTTGATCTCGTCCGTGGCGAACTGGATGCCACGCTGCTCCTGGGTGCCGATCACACCGCCGGGGCCCGTGAGGGGCAGGATGGCGCCGAACTGAATCGGGTCGGCGGCAATCGACGGGGTTGCAACGGCGACGCCAACGAGAACCACGGCGACGCTGGCGACGCGAATCAGGTATCTCCGCACCATGGCAATCTCCTCCCCAGGATTTATCGTCTTCTTAGAGCTGCGGCACGGCTTCGCGAAGACGCGAGCGCGACGGCTGCTTTAACGTTCTTCCCCTGCCGCTATACCGTCAACGTCAAAAAACATATGCGGATCATCACGACCGCAAATAACGAGCGGAAAGTCGCCCCACTGCCTCAGACCGGCGTGAAGGTCGGCACCGGCGGGCCGCCCTCGGTCGGAGTCCAGACCAGCTTGACCTCCTGGCCGATGCGGAGCGCGTCGAAGTCGCACTGCACCAGATTGGTCATCATGGTCGGTCCTTCCGCCAGGGTGACGTAGGCAATGGCGTAGGGCTCCGGCGCCCGGCGCATCACGCTGTAGGTGTAAATCTTTCCCTTGCCGGAGCCTTCGGTCCATTCGGTCTTGGCGCTGAAGCAGAAGGGACAGATGGCGCGGGGATACCAATGCGGCTTGCGGCACTCGGTGCAGATGCGCAGCAGGAACCTGCCTTGGGCCGCGGCGTCCCAGAACGGCTGGGTCTCGGGATTGGTGGTGGGCGCCGGTATCTTTCGTTGTTTTGCCGCTGACATGTTCACTCCCGCTCCATGATGAGGGTGGCGCTGCCGTGACGGCTGCCGAGAGAGCCGCCGGTGCCGTGCGCGAGCGCCAGATCGCAATTCTTCACCTGCACCGCCGGATGCGCCTCGCCGCGAAGCTGGCGCACCGCCTCGATCACCTTGGTCATGCTGCCGCGGTTGGCCGGATGATTGTTGCAGAGGCCGCCGCCGTCGGTGTTGAAGGGCAGCTTGCCGGTGCCGGAGATGAGATTACCGTCGGAGACGAAACGGCCGCCCTTGCCCTTCTCGCAGAACCCGAGATCCTCGAGCTGCATCACCACGGTGATGGTGAAGCTGTCGTAGATCGAGGCGTATTTCATGTCCGCGGGCTTGACGCCGGCCTCGGCGAAGGCGGCGGGGCCGGACCAGGCGGCGCCGGAATAGGTGACGTCGATATTGCCGCCCATCTGGTGCTTGGGCGCCTCGCCGGCGCCGATCACCTTCACCAGCGGCCGCTTCAGGCTCTCGCGCGATCTCCGGCTTCACCACGACGAGGGCGCCGCCGCCGTCGCTGATCACGCAGCAATCGAGGCGGTGCAGGGGATCGGCGATCATGGGGGAGTCCACGACTTCCTCGACGGTCACCACGTCCCGCAGCATGGCGTGGGGGTTGTGCTGGGCGTGGTGGGAGGCCGCGACCTTGACCCAGGCGAGCTGCTCGCTGGTCGTGCCGAACTGATGCATGTGCCGCATCGCGCACATCGCGTAGTTGTTCACGGTGGCGACACCGAAGGGGTATTCCCATTGAAAGTCCGGCTGCGCCGCGTTGAGGATGCGGGGCGCGGTACCGGTGGCCATGCCGTCGCTGCGCGGCCGGCCGGCCAGCGTGATCAGCGCCACGTTGCATTTGCCGGCGGCGATCGCCTCGGCGGCATGCTCCACATGGAGGATGTAGGACGAGCCGCCGGTGTCGGTCGAATCCACGTGCCTCAGCTTGAGGTTCATGTAGTCGACCATGGAGAGCGGCCCGGTTCCCGGCGCATCGCCGGCGCAGAAATACCCGTCCACGTCGTCCTTGGTGAGGCCGGCGTCCTCCAGCGCGCCCTTGGCGACCTCCGCGTGAAGCTGCGCCACGGATTTGTCCTTGGCGAGCCGCGTCGGATGCTCGAAGGCCCCCGCGATATAGGCTTTTCCCTTGATGCTCATGCGCTCCGCTTCCCGCTGGTGGTCTAGAACCCGATCTCGCTCAGAAATCCCGTGATGGCGGCGGCGACGGGCTCGGGCGTCTGCACCGCCATGAAATGGCTGGTCTCCAAGGTCTTGAACCTCGCGTTGCGGATCGCCCTCGCCACTGCCTCGCCATTGGCGGGCGGGCGGCCGCGGTCGAGGGTGCCCGAGATCACCAGGGTGGGGCAGGCGATGCGCGCGAAATCGCCGCTCATGTCGAGGCCGGCCAGCATCCGGTAGACGGCGGCGTAGCTCGGGGGATCGTTGCCGATCCGCCGGGCGCGAAACGCCTGGAACTTCGCTGCGTCGCCGCGCAGCTCGACGGGATAGGATCCGGTCAGCCCCTCGTCGCAGGTGGCGCGCACGCCCTCGGTCTCGATCCGATCCGCGTAAGCGAGGGTCGCGGCCTTGCGTTCCGCTGCGATGCCGGTCGCCGGCGCCATCGCGACGACAGCCGCCACCCGCTCGGGATGGCGCGCCGCGAAATGCAGGGCGATGGCGGATCCCACGGCACAGCCCACGAGCGCCACCGGCTCGGCGATACCGAGAGCATCGAGCATCGCCAGGAGATCGTCGGTCATGGTGTCGATGCGGAGGGCGCCGTGGATCTTCTCCGAGAGGCCGGCGCCGCGCGTGTCATAGCGCAGCACGCGCCAGCGTTCGGTGAGGACAGGCAGCACGAAGTCCCAGCTTTCGAGGCTGCCGCCCATCTCGTGGATCAGCACCAGCGTCCTGCGTTGGCTGCCCACGAGCTCATAGCGGAGCGCCGCGCCGTTCGCCTCGATCCAGTCTGCCGCCAGCGGCCTCGACACGCGTGCCTCCGTGCCCGTCACCAGGTTGCCGGCTCGAACGCGAAGCCGTCGCCCTGGCGGCGCACATAGCCGCAGTAGGGCGCGCCGAAATGCTCGGGGATGATGAGGGCGCTGCGGTCGGCGGCGCGGGCAAGCACGGTGGCGCGCGTCGCGCGGGCCTCGTCCGGCGCCATGCAGAAGCGCGAGTTCCACGCCGGCTTCACCACCTGGATCGGGTGATGCATGACGTCGCCAGAGAAGATCGCCTCCTCGCCCCGCGACCGCAGGCGGAAGTTGACCTGTCCCGGCGTGTGGCCCGGCGCCGGCTCCGCCTGCAGGCAGTGCGCGATCTCCTTGGTCATGTTGATGAACTCGCTGAGGCCGGCCTCCACCACCGGCAGCACGCTGTCGGCGAAGGATCCCGCCTGCACATCCGGCACGCCGGCGTCGTGATCCTTCTTGAAGGTGTCGAAGTCGGGCTTCGGCATGAGGTAGCGCGCGTTGGGGAAGGTGGGAACCCAGCGGCCGTTCTCCAGCATGGTGTTCCAGCCGACGTGATCGGTGTGCAGGTGCGTCATCACGACATGCGTCACCTTCTCCCGGGACGCGCCGGCGGCTTCGAGCCACGGCAGCACCAGGGTGTTGAGCATGTTCATGCGCGCCGCCGGGCGCGGCTTGTGGTTGCCGACCCCGGGGTCGACCACCACGACGCTGGCGCCCGCGTGGATCACCCAGAGCTGGATGGTGATGATCAGCCGGTCCATACCGGGGATCCAGTGATTGGGCGCGAGCCAGCTCCGGTTCGCCTCGAGCTCGGCGCGCAGCAAAGCTGGATCGTAGTCGGGGAAGAGGTAGTCCGGCAGATGCGTGGGCCCCGAATATTCCAGCACCCGCGTGACGCGGGCATCGCCGATCATGCGGGATTGGATGAGCATCGCCGCGCCTCCCCATTTCGTTCGCGCAAGTCTGCGTGGACGCACGCGTCCCTCAGCGTAGCGCAGCCGCCGTCGCGCGCACCACGGCAAATTTCGGTCGACGGGATCATTTCGCGCGTCACGGATGTTGCGACCGGGAGTTGCGCGCGGCGACCATCAGGCGCGGAGCCGGCACCGGCTCCGCCGGCGCGTCGGTGCAGATCTCCGCGACGATCTCCCGTATCATCTGCCGCAGCCAGACCTGGGCGGGATTGCCCGTGTTCCGCTCGTGCCAGGCCAGCTTGTAGAGGATCTTCCCGTTGTCGAAGGGCATCGGCGCGATCTGCAGACGCCGCCCCGATGCCGTGGTCTCCACGAAGCGCCGAGGCACAGCCGCGGTGAGATCGGTGCTCTCCACCACGGAGATCGCGTCGGCGCAGCTGTTCACGACCATGACGATGTCGCGCTTCTGCCCTGCCAGGCTCAGCCAGGCGTCGATGATGCCGATCTGCCAGATCGCCTGCTTCACCAGCACGTGCCGCGCGGCGACGAAGGCGTCGAGAGTCAGGGGAATGCCGAGGGTGGGGTGGCCACGGCGGAAGATGCAGACGTATTCGTCGCTGAACAGGCCTTCGATCTGCAGCTCCACCGACGGATTGGGGAACATCCCGACGGCGCAGTCGAGGGTGCCGCGCTCAAGCGCCGAGGTTGAGCCGGGATTGGAATGCAGGTGAAAGTGCGGCCGGGCGTTCGGAGCCTCCCGCGCAAAACGGATCGCAAGGGCAGGAACGACGCGGGAGACCAGCGTGTCCGTGACGGCGATGTTGAAGGTGAGGCGGGTCTCCGCCGGCACGAAATCCGGCGGCATCGTCACCGCGCGGAGCTTGCCCAGGGCCTCCTGCAGATCGGGCCAGATCAGCGTGGCCTTCTCCGTCGGGCGGATCCCGCCGGGCGCCTTGATGAAGAGCTCGTCCTGGAACAGGTGCCGCAGCCGGCGCAGGGCGTTGCTGACCGCGGGCTGGCTCATGGCCAGCCGCTGCGCCGCTCGGGTCACGCTGCGCTCCGCCATGATGGCGTAGAACACGTTGAGGAGATTGAGATCGATCCGCTTCTCGCTCATCGACGCGCGCTCCCTCTCATAGATGCCAGTGATGATCCGTATTCGATTTCGAAAGTTGACGCCCCGCAAGGTCGCCCCGACTGTGTGGCGTCGCGGATCGGTTGCGCCGGACGACGAGGGCCGAGAGAGCCAACGATGACTGCGCCTCCCGCCACATTAGGCAAGCTCCCGGCCGACGCCTTCGGCACGCTTGTGCTGCCGCCGATTCCGGCCGGTCTCATCGAGGGTTTCCGTGGGCTGCCGGATCTGACCGGCATGTGCTCCGACGCCATGGATGAGCTCGACCTCGCCGGCACGATTCCCGGATCGATCCTCCGCGCGCGCGATCCGTCGGCCCGCATCGTCGGTCGCGCGCTCACGGTCCACAACGTGCGCCGGGAGGAGAGATTCGCGGCGGCGCTGGCCTCCGGCATCTCCATGCTGGCGGACGTCGAGGCGCACAACCTCGCCGAGCCCGGCGACGTGCTCGTGCTCCAGGGCGTCGATCTCATCTCCAACATGGGGAGCATCCTCGCCAGCATCGCGCGCCGGCAGGGCGAGATCGGCGCCATCGTCGACGGCGCCGTGCGCGACGTCGATCATTCCCGCGCCATCGGCTATCCCGTCTGGTCGCGGAGCCTCAGCCCGATCACCGGCAAGTGGCGCATCGAGACCGTCGCGGTCAACAAGCCCGTCGCCATCTGCGGCATCGCCGTCATGCCCGGCGACATCGTGCTCGCCGACGAGGTCGGCGTCTGTTTCGTGCCGCGGCTGCGCGCCGCGGAGGTGCTGGGGCGGGCGCGGAAAATCGCTCTCAACGAGGAGAAGCGGCAGGCCGCCATCCGCGCTGGCGCCCCGATCGCCGAGGTGATGGCGGGCGGCGGGCGCGGATAGGTGTCTTGCCGCGCTAGGCGGGTGTCGCGCTCGGGCCATGAAAGTGCAGCTTCTCCGGTGCGGTGCCGCCCTCGATGTCGGTCTGCTTCCACTTGAGCTCGATGGGATGCGCGGTCTCCACGAAGGTGAGCAGCAGCTCGTGCAGGACGCGCCCGTCCGCCGGCAGGTCGTCGAGGGGCAGGCTGGAGAGATAGGTCACGATCGCCTCCGCCCGCGGCAGCAGGGCGTCGTAGAAGACGCGGAGCTCCTCGATCGGCGTCGCCAGCAGCTTGAAGTAGCGGTCCCGCTCCGTCGCCAGCGCCCAGTCCTTGACGAAGGGCGCGAGGTCGGCGAAGTCCGGCGGCAGCGGATTGTTGCGCAGGGTATCGCTCGGCTTCCTCATGGCTCGCGCACCATCTGCTCGGCCATGGCGTAGTGCTTCTGGATCAGCATCTCCTGCTGGGAGAGGATGATCTCCGGCATCGCGCCCGACTTCAGCATGGCGTGGATCGCCTCCATGGTGGAGATGTCCTCCCGGAAGACCTCGCGGTTGCGCACCCGGAGATAGCTGTGGGCGAGCTGGTCGCCGAGGGTCTTGGACTTGTAGGCGTAGTCGACGACGCGGATCTCCGTATGGTCCGCATCGATCGGCCAGAACCACATGTTCTGATGCCAGTCGGCGCCCTCGATCAGCACGAAGCACGGAAACAGCTCCAGGATGTCGAAAGCCCAGCCGTCGATGCGGCCGGGATTGACGGAGGTGGGGAAATCCGGCGCCGAGGTGTCGACCTCAGGGAAGGCGGGGTAGAGCTTGCGGCCGTGCGTATACGCCACCGATTCCACCGGCGTCATCTTGTGGTCGGGGTTCGCCTTGGCGGAATAGCGGCCGTGCCGCGGCATGATCTCGAGGAACGGCCGGTGCCGCATCGGATTGCCCTTGCCGCCTTGATAGTCCGGCAGGGTGTTCTTGTGCAGGAAGAGCGAGTGATAGCCCTCGGTGAAGGCGTTGACCGTGATGTGCCAGTTGGCGTTCACCACGATGGACCAGTTCGCGATCTGCTGGCGATCGTCGAAATACCCGCGATAGCCGCCGTGGATGTCGCCCAGCCATTCCCTGAGCGTCTCCCGCGGCTGCTTGTCGAAATTGACGAAGACGAAATCCTCCCAGACCTCGCAGGCGACCGGGATGAGGGAATATTTCGATTTGTCCAATCCAACGAACTGGGACTCGTCCGTGACCGCCGCCAGCCGGCCGTCCGCCGCGAAGGTCCAGGCGTGGAAGCCGCAGGTGAAGCCGAGCTTGCAGCCTTTGTCGTCCTGCACCAGCTTGTTCGCCCGGTGCCGGCAGATGTTGTAGAAGGCGCGGACGACATTGTCCTGGCCCCGCACCACCAGGAGCGACGCCTGGAGCGGCGGCACCTCGACGACGACGTAGCTCCCCTGCTGGGGCAGCTCCGAGGCCGAGGTCACCGGCAGCCAGGCGCGGCGAAAGATCTTCGCCACTTCCTCCTGGAAATACGCCGGCTGGATCTTCTCGAGGAGATTGACGACATTCTTCAGGCGCGCGGTATCGCCGCGGAAGATCGTCGTGGTCTGGGCGACGGCACTCATAACGGACTTCCTCCTGGGAGAACGCTAGGCACGGACGGCGCGGCGGCTCACTTGCGCGGCGGCGCGCGGCCGTTGCGGGCCTCCGCCGCCTCGGTCGCGGGGTGATTGATGATGGGCGTCACGTCCACCTTCATGTAGGGGAACATCGGCAGCGAGCCGACGGCGTCGTGCAGGGCCTCCAGGCTGGCGGCGTCCCAGACGCTGAAATTTGCGATGCGGCCGACGATGCGCCAGATGCGGACAAGAGTGCCCTCGGCGATGAGCTGCATGGCGCGCGCATTCTCGCGCTCGCGCAGCTTGTCCTTATCGGCCTGGGGCATCTCTGGGGGAATGCTGACGTCGATCTTCAGAAGAAACTGCACTGTCGTGGCTCCTTGTCGGGGGTTGATTATTTCGCGTCCGGGCGATCCATCAGCGCCAGGCATTCGTTGTAGAGACCGAATCCCAGCTCCTCCTGCATCCGCCGCTTGATCGGCTCGGTGAGGAGGGCGCGGGTGTGGCGCACCAGCACCTCGGGCTTGGCGGCAATGTCGCGGGCGAGCTCCCAGGCGCGGGGCAGCAGCTTCTCTTTCGGCAGCACCTCGGCGACGAGACCCAGGCGCTGTGCCTCGGCGGCCCCTATGGTCTGGCCAGTCAGCAGGAAATAGCGCGCGCGGTTGACGCCCAGCAGCATGGGATAGACGACATGAACGCCGTCGCCGGGCACGAGACCGCCGGGAAAGTGCGCCGAGTCCTGGAACGCCGCATGCTCGGCGGCGAGCACGATGTCGCCGAGGAGCGGGATCTCGGAATGGCGCCAGGCCGGCCCATTGACGGCGCTGATGACAGGCACCTCGATGTTGAGGAGATTCATCAGCATCCGCTTGCCTTCGGAGATCAGGTTCTCGGTGAACTGCGCCGTCGGCCGCACCGGGAACAGCGGATGGCCGGCGGTCGGGATCACCCGCGGGCCGGAGAACTCCTCGCCGGCGCCGGTCAGGATCACCACCTTGTTCTCGCGGTCGGCGCCAATGTCGTGGAAGGCGTCGGGCAGCTCGGCGTGGGGACCGAGACCCCATTGCAGCGTGCCGCCCTTGGTGTGCAGCGTCATCTCGAGGATGCCGCCCTCGCGCCTCATCCGGATGCTCGGGTATCTCTCGCCGTAGTCGTTCAGCTTGGTCATGGTTTCCTCCGGTTTCAGGCTCCGAGATAGGCGTGCTGCACTTGGGGATCGCCCGCGAGCTCGCAGGATGGCCCCTCCAGCGCGATCTCGCCGTTCTCCAGGATGTAGCCGTAGGAGCTGACCTGTAGCGCCATGCGCGCGTTCTGCTCCACCAGCAATATCGGCACGCCCGCGGCGTTGATGCGCGGAATGATCTGAAAGACCTGCTGCACCAGGAGCGGCGAGAGGCCGAGGCTCGGCTCGTCGAACATCAGCAGCTTCGGCTTCGCCATCAGCGCGCGGCCGATCATCAGCATCTGCTGCTCGCCGCCGGAGAGCGTGCCCGCCATCTGGGCGGCGCGTTCGCTGAGGCGCGGGAAGAGGTCGTAGATCCGCGCCAGCTCGCGCGGGCGGCTCTCGCCGCGCGGACGGGTCCAGCCGCCCAGCAGCAGGTTGTCCTCCGTGCTGAGAGTGGGAAAGATCTCGCGGCCTTCCGGCACCTGCACGATGCCGCGGGCCACCAGGCGGTCGACGCGGGCGTTGGTGATATCCTCGCCGTCGAATCGGATGCGTCCCTCCTGCACCGGCACCACGCCGGAGATGCAGTTGAGCGTGGTGGTCTTGCCGGCGCCGTTGGCGCCGAGCAGACAGACGATCTGCCCCGCTCCGACCTTGAGGCTGACATTCTCCAGCGCCCGGACGGCGCCATAGGCGGCGTGGATGCCGGCGACCTCAAGCATGGGCGTCGCGTCCCAGATAGGCTTCGATCACCCGCGGATTGGATTTGATCTCGGCCGGCACGCCCTCGGCGATCTTCTCGCCGAAGCTCAGCACGGTCACCCGGTCCGCCACCGACATGACGAGGCGCATGACGTGCTCCACCAGCACGATGGTAATGCCGCGCCGGCGCGCGAGATCCACCAGCATCGCGTCGATGTGGGAGATCTCGCGGTTCCTGAGGCCTGCCGCCGGCTCGTCGAGCAGCAGGAGCCGCGGCTTGGCGGCGAGCGCGCGGGCGAGATCGAGAAGCTTCTGCCGGCCGAAATCGAGCTCGCCGGCGGCGGTATCGCGATAGGCGAGCAGGCCCGTATACTCCAGCGCCTCTTCCGCCTCGCGCACTGCCTGGCGTTCGGCGGCCGCACGGGCGCGACCCGGCGCGAAGGGGAAATAGCGGGGAACCCGGCTCGTCAGGCCCACCAGCACGTTCTCCAGCGCGGTCATGCGGTGCAGCAGCTCGATGTTCTGAAAGGTGCGCGCGACGCCCTGCGCCGCAAGCCGATGCGGCCGCTCCGCCAGCAGCGGCCGGCCCTCCAGCAGGATCCTGCCGTCGCTCGGCGTGCAGTAGCGCGAGACGCAGTTGAAGAGCGTGGACTTGCCCGCGCCGTTGGGGCCGATGAGGGCGTGGATCGAGCCCGCCTCCACCTCCATGCTGAAGCCGTTAAGGGCGAGGAGCCCGCCGAAGCGCATGGTGAGATTCTCGATCGAGAACAGCGCGGTCATGGCGTCTGGCGCTCCAGCGCGCTGGCGCCCCGCGGCCGGCCCGTCGCGGTCCCGGCGCGGCGCATCCGGAACGCGCCGCGCAGCAGGCCCCAAATGCCGCTCGGCATGAACATGATGGCGGCGATGAGGATGATGCCATAGGCGAATTCCTGCCAGACCAGCAGGCCCTGGGGCGCCGCGCGCAGCGCCTCCGGCAGCAGGCCGAGCAGGATGACGCCGAGGATCACGCCCGGCAGCGTGCCGCTGCCGCCCACCACGATCATGGTGAGCACGAGGACGAGCTGCCACACGTTCATCACGTCCGGGTGGACGAAGGACTGGAAGAGGGTGTAGGCGCCGCCGGCGATGCCGCCGTAGAAGGCGGACATCGCGAAGGCGATCACCTTGGTGCGCTTGACATCGATGCCGGAAGCGGATGCCACGTGCTCGCTGTCGCGGATGGCGCAGAGGTCGCGGGCGAGGCGCGAGCGCGTCAGGTAGAGCGTCGCCGCCAGCACCAGCGTCAGGATGAGGGCCATCACCGGCAGCGCCCGGCGGTCGGTGCCGACGACATAGCCGAAGAGATCGGGCGCGGCGATCTGCAGCCCGTCGGGTCCATGGGTCAGGGAATCCCAGCTCCGCGCCACCCATTGCGCGCATTCCGCGAAGGCGAAGGTGGCGAGCGCCAAGTAGACCGCGCGCAGCCGCGTCGCCGGCAGCGCGATCAGGAAGCCGATGCCGGCCGCGAGCGCCGCCGCCGCCGGCATGCCCAGGATGAACGGTATGCCGAGCCGGCTTTGCAGCAGCGTGGTGCCGTAGATGCCGATGCCGAAGAAGGCGATGTGCGCGAAGGCGAACTGGCCCGACCAGCCCAGCAGAATGTCGAGACCTAGCGCCAGGATCACGTACATCATCAGGAGATTGCCGAGATAGAGAAAATATTCCGGCAGGACGAGAGGCGATAGCAGGGCGATCGGCACCAGCAGCGCCAGCGGCAGCAATTCCCTGAGGCCGGGAGCGCCGTGCACGGGTTCAGACCTTCTTGAGGGCGATGGCTTCGCCGAACAGGCCCTGCGGCCGGATCAGCAGCACCAGCATGATGACGAAGAACGGCGTGACGGTGATCGCCTGGGGCGAGATGAAGATGCCGACCAGGTTCTGCACCACGCCCAGCAGGATGCCGCCCACGACGCAGCCCGGCAGCGAGGTGAAGCCGCCGATGATGGCGGCGGCGAAGGCGAGCATCACCACCGAGCCCATGTCCGGGGTCATCAGCAGTTTCGGCGCCAGCAGCACGCCGGCGACCCCCGCGATCGCCGACGCGAGGCCCCAGACCGCCATGCGCATCGCCCGCACGGGGATCCCGATCAGCGCCGCGGCGCGGGCGTTCTGGCTGGTGGCCCGCAGCGCCTTGCCGATCATGGTGAACCGGAAGAACATCCAGAGCGCCACCATGATCGCGGTGGTGATCCCGATGATCGCCAGATCCTGCCGCTGCAGCACGACGTCGCCGAGAAAGATCGGCGCGCCCTTGAAGAGCGGCGGCAGCCGTCGGACCTCCTCGGTATAGGGCACCACGCGCACGGCGCCCTTGAGGAGGTAGGAGAGGCCGATGGTCGCCACCACCAGCGGCACCAGATCCGCATGCTTGGCGAGTTTGCGGCCGCTGATCTTGTTGAGGGTGATGCGATCGAAGAGCGCGCCCACGGCGAACACTAGCAAGGGCGCTATGATGAACATCAGGGGATATGCGAGGTCGAAGTAGACCAGCAGGAACAGGCCCAGATACCCGCCGAGCATCACCAGCTCGCCGCCGGCGAAGTTCACCACGTCGGTCGCCTTGTAGACGATGACGAGGGACAGCGCGACCAGCGCATAGACGCATCCGGTCACGATGCCGCTCGCCGTTCCCTGCAGGATCAGGATCGTCAGCATGGCTGGCGACTCTCCAGTCCGGTTTCCACCCGCCTCAGGTGCCGTCCTTGCCGTTCCAGGAATAGACGCCGGGCTCCACCTTCTCGGTCTTGCCGTCGAAGCGCACGACGTAGACGCCACGGAGCGCGTCATGCCGGTCGGGCCCGAACTTGAGCGCCTCGCCCTGGATCTCGGTCTTGAGATCGAGATGTTCCAGCGCCTCGACGAAGGATTCGCGGGTGACATCGCGCCCCGCTTTCTGCAATGCCTGGACGATGGCGAGCGCCGAGGGCACGCCGGTGATCATGAAGGCGCCGGGCTCGCGGTCGGGATAGGCCTGCTTGTACCTGGCCACCCATTTCTGCCGCAGCGCCGGGTCGCCCACGTCGGTGAAGGCCCAGGTGTAGTAGAAGTTCTTGAGGGCGTCGTCGTTGCCGACGTTCTTGGCGAAGACCGACGGCGTTGGGATGCCTTGCGTCGATTGCAGGAGCGGGATCGCGCTCATGCCGAACTCGCCGTATTTCTGCGCGATCAGCACCGCGGGCGCCGGATATGCGCCTGATATGATGACGTCGGGCTTGGCGGCGCGGATGTTGAGGAGCGGCGCGGTCACGTCGGTGATCGCCGGGGGGATGCGCTCCATCGCCACCACGGTTCCGCCCAGCCGCTCCGTCGCCGCCTTGGCGGCGGCGAGGTTCGCTTTGCCGTAGTCGTCGTCGTGGACGATGATGGCGACCTTCTTGGCCTTGAGGGTCTTGGCCGCGAACTCCGCCAGCGCCGCCCCGTAGACGCGCTGGGTCGCCTGGAACGAGCCGAAGATATAATGCTGCGGCGGGAAGACCACGTTGTCGCCGGCGGCGTTCAGCATCACGAACGGCACCTTCTCGCGGCCGATGTACTCCTGCGCCGCCGCGATCGCCGCTGTGCAGGAGCCGCCGTGCAGGAAGAACACGTGGTCGACGGTGACCAGTTTCTTAACCGCGCCGACGAGGTCGTTGCCGTTGCACTTGTCGTCCTCGACCACGAGCTTGATCTTGCGCCCGTTGATGCCGCCCTTGGCGTTGACGTCCTCGTAGACCATCTTGGCCGCGTTGAGCGGGTCGATCCCATAGGCGATGAGCGGCCCCGAGAGGGGCGCGAACATGCCGATGGTAATCTCGCTGTCGGTAATGCCGGGCTCGGCCGCATAGGCCGGTACGGCAAGGCCGCCTAGGGAAATCGCGCCGAGCAGCAGCCCGCGCATCCGGTGCAACGACATCATCTGGCTTCCTCCATCTCTCTTTTATGGGTCGGCCGGTTGATCCGGCTGATCGTCTTTCCGGTGTCTCGCGACGTTCTCGCGAGCCTATGAGCTTTCGTCCAGGACGAACTCCTCTCGCGCGAGGATGACATCGGCGGCGTCCGCAAGATCGCTGGCGACCGCTTCCGCGGCGGCCACCGCGTCGCGCCGGCGGAGCGCCTTCAGGATCTTGGTGTGGTCGTCCCGCGCGTTCCGCGTGCCGGTATTGGTGAAAACGCCGTTCAGGAACGGCCCCGCCTGCATCCACAGGGATTCCACAATGGGAAAGATCACCGCGCTGCCGGCGGCGCCATAGAGCGCGAAGTGGAAGGACTGGTTGGCGCTGAGGTAGCGCTTGACGTCGTCGGTGCCGACCGCGCCCTGCATCTCGGCGTTGATCCGCTCCAGATTTTGGATCTCCTCGACGCCGATGAACTCCGCGGCGCGGCGGGTCAGCATGGTCTCCAGGCTGAGGCGGACCTGGAGCAATTCCTGGAACCGTGGCCGCGTCATCCGCGGCACGCAGAGCGTGCGGTTCGGCAGCATGGTGAGGGCGTGCTCCGCCACCAGGCGCTTCAGCGCATCGCGCACGGGGATCAGGCTGGTGCCGAAGCGCTCGGCGAGGCTGCGGATCGAGAAGGCCTGTCCGGGAACGAGATCGCCGATGATCAGCGCTTGGCGGAGCGCGGCATAGATGTCGTCGTGCAGGCTGCCGTTGACGATGTCGCCGCGATTGACCGGCAGCACCATCGAGAGATCGTCGCGCTTGCGCTGAGGCTGCCCTGGCATGGTGCGCGTCGCTATCGCTCCCCTGACTTCTAGACCTTTATTATAACAAACCCTATGCTGGGGCCCTTGATGAGTCAATTTGTTATAACACTAGGGAGGAGCGAGGATGCGCCGACGGAAGCTAGGCAAGCTCGAAGTGTCGAGCCTCGGTCTCGGCTGCATGAGCATGACGCCGATCTACGGCGATCCGGACCCCGCGAGCGCGCTGGAAACTTTGCTGCGAGCACCGGAGCTCGGCATCGATCTCATCGACACCTCAGACGCCTACGGCAAGGGCAAGAACGAGGAGCTGGTGGCGCGCGCCCTCAAGGGCCGCCGCGACCGTTACGTTGTCGCCAGCAAGTTCGGCAATCTGCGCGCGCCCGACGGTTCGCCAGCGGTGAACGGCCGACCGGAGTATGTGCCGAGGGCCTGCGAGGCGAGCCTCAAGCGGCTCGGCATCGACACCATCGATCTCTACTACCTGCATCGCGTTGATCCCGCGACGCCGATCGAGGACACCGTGGGCGCCATGGCGCGACTGGTGGAGCAAGGCAAGGTGCGCCACATCGGGCTTTCCGAGGCGGGTGTGAAGACGATCCGCCGCGCCCACGCCACGCATCCCATCACGGCCCTGCAGACGGAGTACTCGCTCTGGACCCGGGACGTGGAGAGCGAGATCCTGCCGACCTGTCGCGAGCTCGGCATCGGCTTCGTCGCCTATGGGCCGCTCGGCCGCGGATTTCTCACGGGCTCGATCCCCGACGAGGCGAGCCTGGCGAAGGACGACATCCGCCGCACCATGCCGCGCTTCCAGGGCGAGAATTTCGAGCGCAACCGTGAGCTGGTGCGCGAGCTCGCGAGTTTCGCCAAGGCGGAGCGCTGCACGCCGGCGCAGCTCGCCATTTCCTGGGTGATGGCGCGGGGCGACGACATCGTGCCGATCGCCGGCACCAGCAGGAAGGGCCGGCTGGAGGAGAATGCCGCGGCGGCGGCGCTGCAGATCTCGCCGCGCACGATCGCCGCCCTCGATGAATTGTTTCCGCCCGGTGCGGCCGTGGGCGAGCGCACGGTTCTCGCTCTGTTGCCGCGCCTGGGGCTTTGAGCCTCGGCTCTCGATGGCCGCGAAAAAAGTGCTAGCATCGGGGCAAAGCTGAAATCCCCGCTTGGGGGTGAGGGAGGCCTATGTCGACGACCGAGCAGAATATGAATGCGTCCACATCCGCCGCGGGAGCGCAGCAGCGGGCGCCCATCCTCAGCGAAACCCGGAAGCGGTCCCAGGCTCCCGCCGGGCTGCGCCATATCCTTTCTCTTGGTGATTTCGAGCGGGCGGCGCGCCGGCATCTGCCGCAGATGCTCTTCGGCTTCATTTCCGGCGGCGTCGAGACCGATGCCACCGTGCGCGACAACCGCAATGTCTTCGCGGAATACGGCTTCGTCCCGCGCGTGCTGGTGAACGTCACCGGCCGCAGCAAGTCCACCACCCTCTTCGGCCGCAGCTACGCGGTCCCGTTCGGGATCGCGCCCATGGGGGCGAGCGCCATCGCCGCCTATCGCGGCGACTGCGCGCTGGCCGCCGCCGCCGGCGCCGCCAACATTCCCATGATCGTGAGCGCGGCCTCGCTCATCCCCCTGGAGGAGATCCGGCGCAACGGTCCGACGAGCTGGTACCAGGCCTATCTGCCCGGCGATCCTAAGCGGATCGAGCCGCTGGTCGATCGCGTGGCGGCGGCGGGCTTCGAGACCCTCGTGCTGACCGCCGACGTGCCGGTGCCGTCCAATCGCGAGAACAATGTTCGCAACGGCTTCAGCATTCCCCTGCAGCCCAGTCCGCGCCTTTTCTGGCAGGGCGTCAGCCACCCGTCCTGGCTCATCGGCACCGCGCTTCGGACACTGCTGCGCCACGGCATGCCGCATCTGGAGAACATGGACGCGGTGCGCGGACCGCCGTTCCTGTCGCGTCATCTCGTCCGTGCTCTCGGCAACCGCGACGGGCTCACCTGGGAGCATCTGCAGCTCATCCGCCGGCGCTGGAAGGGCAAGCTGGTGGTGAAGGGCCTGCTCTCCAAGGAGGACGCGCACCTCGCGCGGGAGAGCGGCGCCGACGGCGTCATCGTCTCCAACCACGGCGGCCGGCAGCTCGACGGCGCGACATCACCGCTTCGCGTGCTGCCGGAGATCGCGGCCGCTGCCGGCGGCATGACCGTGATGCTGGACAGCGGCGTCCGGCGCGGCACCGACGTGCTGAAGGCGCTGTCGCTCGGCGCCGATTTCGTCTTCCTCGGCCGGCCATTCCTCTACTCCGCCGCGGTCGGCGGCGAGGCCGGCGTCGCCCACGCGATCAAGCTGCTGTCGGAGGAGATCGACCGCGACATGGCGCTTCTCGGCGTCGAGAAACTGGACGAGCTCGGGCCGGAATTCCTGCTGCGGCTGGCCGCGGGCGACCGCTAGGGGCGGGTTCGGCGTTTGGCGCCGCGCGCCGCGCCGGGATAGTCGAGGCGATAGACGGTCGTCGCGGTGCGGCTGAACAGCGCCGTTTTCTCGGCGGCGGAATAGCCTGCGGCCACTCGCTTGAAGGCGTTCCAGATCACGCGATAGCCGCAGATCTCCTTGTCGACGGGAAAGTTGCTCTCGAACATGCAGCGCTCGACGCCGAAGGCGTCGATGCAGGTCTCGATGTAAGGCTTCCAGGCCCGGGCCAGCTCCGCCGAGGAAGGCGGCATCTTGGCGCCGTGAAACCCGAGGCCGACTATTCTCATGCCGAGCCCGCCCAGCTTCACGAAGACGTTCGGGCAGCGGGCGAGGTCCCGGATGCTCTCGCTCCACTGCGCGAAGACTTCCGCCCGGCGCCCGGCGAACGGGCCGATGCCGACGGCACCGCCGACGTGGTTGAGGATGATCGTCGTGTCCGGAAAGGCTTGTGCGAGATCCACGAGCTCGCCGATCTGCGTGTGATAGAGCCAGGCCTCGAAGGTGAGATTCAGCGGTGCCAGGCGCGCGAAGCCGGCGCGGAAGCGGCGATCCCCCAGCATGCCCGGCGGCGGATCCGTGCGTGGACTGCGCAGAAGCTTGTCGCGGTGCCAGACCGCGGGATTGCGGACCCCTCGGAACCGTCCGCCGCCGGCGGCGATATGGGCCTCCAAGAGGTCGGCGACACCGGCACCCCGGGTGAGATCGGCGAAACCGACGATGCCGGCGCAGGCGCGCAGGGGACCGTAGATGCCGCTGGCGAACATGGCGGCGACCCCGTTCACGAACTCGGTCTCGCCAGCCGGACGGAGCTCCGGCGGTCCGTCGATGCGGTACATCGATCCCGCCTCGACGAAGACGGTCGCGCGGACGTTGTGGCCGGCGCTGAGGTCGCTCAGCAGCTCCGGAACCAGGTAGCGATTTTCCGCCTGATCCCAGAGATGATGGTGGGGGTCGACGATCGGCAGCTTGGGATCGATGACGGGCTCGCGCCGCCGGTCGAGCCAGCGCTGGTCGACGCGGAAGCGGAACCAGGATTCGCTGGCCTGTGCCGGCAGGCGGGCAGGCATCGTCGTCGGTACGGTGCGGGTCATGCGGTGCCGAGGTGAGATTGAGATGAGGGAGGTCGTGGCCGACCGATCATATTCGGCAACGGAACGGGAGCAAAGCCGTTCCGTCGCCGGCGCTCAGACGGCGATCGCGTCCTCGAAGGGAGTCTTCGAGAGCGGCACCGCGCCGCGCTCGGTGATCAGCACCTGCTGCTCCAGCTTCACGCCTTCCTTGCCGCCGACCTCGCCCATGAAGCTCTCGACGCAGACCACCATGTTCTCCTGGAACTCCCCGTCGTAGCCCCACTCCTTGAAGTCGCGGGTGAAGGCAACGCTGGGGTATTCGTCGACCATCCCGGCGCCATGCACCATCATCATGTAGCGGTGCGGGATGAAGGCCTCGGGCACCGGCCAGCATATCTCCGCGAATTCCCGGAAGCCCAGGCCCGGGCGCAGCAGCGCCATGTTGTGCAGCACCTGCTCCTGGGCCAAACCATAGAGGCGTTTCTGCTCGCTGCTGGGCGGCTTTCCCGGGCAGACCCAGCTGCGTGAAATGTCGGCGAGGTAGCCCATCGGGCCCACCATGTCGGTGTCGAAGGCGACGAGGTCGCCGGCCTCGATCACGCGGTTGCCGCATTCCTTGAACCAGGGATTGGTGCGCTCGCCGGACGCGAGCTGGCGGGATTCGATCCATTCGCCGTCGTGGGCGATGTTGATCTCGTGCAGCACCGCCCAGAGCTGGTTCTCGGTGATGCCCGGCCGGATCGCCGAGCGCATGCCCGATATAGCAACGTCGCAGACCTCCATGGAAAGGCGCATCGCCGCGATCTCCTCCGGCGACTTGATGAGCCGCGCCAGCTCGATCGCCTCCTGGGCGTCGAAGAGCTCGACGCCGAGCGCCGCCAGCTTGACGGCCCCCATGGGCTCGCAGCGGTCGACCGCCAGGCGGCGGTTCCTGCCGCCGTGCTGTGCCACCATGCCCGCCATCTCTGCTGCCCAGACCCCGGCCTTCTCCTCGCAGCGGGGCCCGGCGAGGAAATGAAACCAGGGCGTCGTCGGCCGCATTTCGGCGACGGTCTCGATGCCCACATTGTTGTGCATCACGCCGGTAAACTCGTAGAGCACCACCGGCCCCTCGGTCGGCACGAAGGCCCAGCGGCCCGGCGAATGCAGGCTCCAGACCTGCATGTTGTGGGTCCCGGTGGCGTAGGTGATGTTCAGGGGGTCGGTCAGCAGGCAGCCCATGTAGTCGCGCCGGCGCAGCTGCGCGCGCAGCCGCTCCAGGCGATAGGCCCGGAGTTTCTTTTGATCGATGGCGGCGATGCGTGCGGCGACATCGAGGGCGAGGGGAGTGACGCGGATTTCCTGTCCGGTTGCCGTCATGAGTATGCCCGCTCCCTCTCTATCGTGGCGCCACGGCCTCATCGGATCGTGAGCGTAGCATGGATGAGCGCGTTCGGCGCCCGTCGATCCCGGCGCGGTCGCCTTGACAATGTTTTGACCGCAAAACACAGTGCCCTCGTGTCATAGAATGCAGCGAAGATCGCATTTTGTAATCAACTCGTAATAACAGGGGGCGGGTGATGAAATCAGCATGGATGATGCCGATCTCGATCGCGACGATTCTGGCGTCCGGCGGACTCGCGGTCGGTCAGTCGATGGACGCGCTGGTCGCCGCCGCGAAGGGCGAGGGCCAGCTCACGGTGATCGCGCTGCCGCACGACTGGTGCGGCTATGGCACGCTGATCGATGACTTCAAGAAGAAATATGGACTCAAGGTCAACGAGCTCAATCCCGATGCGGGCTCCGGCGACGAGGTAGAGGCGATCAAGGCGAACAAGGGCAACAAGGGTCCGCAGGCGCCCGACGTGATCGATGTCGGTCTCTCCTTCGGCCCGTCGGCGAAGAAGGAGGAGCTGCTGCAGCCCTATAAGGTCGCGACCTGGAGCACCATCCCCGACAGCCAGAAGGATGCGGACGGCTACTGGTACGGCGACTATTACGGCGTGCTGTCCTTCGAAGTGAATGCGGATATCGTCAAGAAGGTTCCCGCCGACTGGCCCGATCTGTTGGCGGCCGACTACAAGAACATGGTGGCGCTTGCCGGCGATCCCCGCGTCGCCAACCAGGCGATCCAGGGCGTGTTTGCGGCCGGCCTCTCCGCCGGCAAGGGCGACGTGGCGAAGGCCGGCGACGCCGGGCTCAAGTTCTTTGCCGAGCTCAACAAGAACGGCAATTTCGTGCCTGTGATCGGCAAGGCGGCGCCGCTGGCACAGGGCGCCACGCCGATCATCGTGCGCTGGGACTACAATGCGCTGGCCGACCGCGACACCCTCAAGGGTAATCCCAAGGTCGAGGTGGTCGTGCCCAAGACCGGCGTCGTCGCCGGCGTCTACGTCCAGGCCATCAGCGCCTTCGCGCCGCATCCCAACGCCGCGAAGCTCTGGATGGAATACCTCTATTCCGACGAGGGGCAGCTCGGCTGGCTCAAAGGCTACTGCCACCCGATCCGGTTCCAGGACCTCGTCGGCAGCAAGAAGGTGCCGGCGGACGTGCTGGCGAAGCTGCCGTCGCCCGCGGCCTACGCCCAGGCGGTGTTTCCCACCCTCGAGCAGCAGGGGCAGTCGAAAGGCGTCATCACCACGCAATGGGACGCCGTGGTCGGCGCGAACGTGAAGTAGAGGCCGCCACGGCGAGACGGCAGCTCGCCAAGTATGCCAGCGATGTCCCAGTCCACTGACGTCGTGGCCGGCCGCCCTCCCGTCGGGCGGCCGCGCCTCGACAAGTTTTCCTGGGCGTGGATCGGCGTGACGCCGTTCTTTCTCTTCGCGCTGCTGTTCCTGCTCCTGCCTACCGGCTTCCTCGTTGTCGGCGGCTTTCAGGACGCCGAGGGCCATTTCACCTTCGCCAACATCGGCAAGCTCTTTCAGCCCTCGATCCGCAGCGCCTACTGGATCAGCATCGAAGTCAGCGCCGCTTCCGCCATCGGCGGCGCCGTCATCGGATTCTTCCTCGCCTATGCCGGCGTGATCGGCGGGCTGCCGCGCTGGATCCGGCCGACGCTCATCACCTTCTGCGGCGTCGCCTCGAACTTCGCGGGCCTGCCGCTGGCCTTCGCCTTCCTCGCGACGCTGGGGCGCACCGGCCTGGTGACCGCGCTCCTCGTCCGGTATTTCGATTTCAACATCTACAGCACCGGTTTCAACCTGCTGAGCTTCTGGGGCCTGGCGCTCACATATCTCTACTTCCAGATCCCGCTCATGGTGCTGATCCTGACGCCGGCTCTCGACGGGCTGAAGCGGGAATGGCGCGAGGCGTCGGCGATCCTGGGGGCGAGCGGCTGGCAGTATTGGCGCTACGTGGCGCTGCCGGTGCTGTGGCCGAGCCTTCTCGGCACCACGCTGCTGCTCTTCGCCAACGCCTTCGGCGCCATCGCCACCGCCTACGGCCTCACCGGCAGCTCCCTCAACATCATCACCATCCAGCTCTACGCCCAGATCCGCGGCGACGTGCTGCACGATCAGAATCTGGGATACGCCCTGGCGCTGGGGATGATCGCGATAACGGGAGTGTCCAACGCCGCCTATATCTGGCTGCGCAGCCGCAGCGAGCGGTGGCTCCGATGAAGCGCTCGCGGCTCGGATCCTGGCTCGCCATCGGCATCGGCACGCTCTACTTCCTGGTGCCGCTGATCTGCACTTTCGAGTTCTCGCTCCGCCTGCGCCGGGGCGAGTACAGCTTCGATGCCTACCGGATCGTGCTGGCGGATCCGCAGTTCCAGGCGACCTTCCTCTATTCGACGGTCCTGGCGCTCGCCACCATCGTCGTGGGCGTGCTGCTGGTGGTGCCCACCGCCTACTGGATCCAGCTGCGCCTGCCGCGGCTCCGGCCCCTTGTCGAGTTCATCACCCTGATGCCGTTGGTGATCCCCGCCATCGTCCTGGTGTTCGGATATCTGCGCATCTACAACAGCTCATCGCTGCTGCCGATGACCGCGAACGAGACTGCCACCAATCTGCTGCTGACCTTCGGCTACGTGACGCTGGCGCTCCCTATATGTACCGCGCCGTCGATACCGGCCTCCGGTCGATCGATGTCCGGACATTGACGGAAGCGGCCGAAAGCCTGGGTGCGCGCTGGCCGACGATTCTCCTCAAGGTGATCTTTCCCAATGTCCGCGTCGCGATACTGAGCGGGGCTTTCCTCACCTTTGCCATCGTCATCGGCGAGTTCACCATGGCGAGCCTGCTGGACCGTCCCGCCTTTGGCCCCTACCTGCAGCTCATGGGCGCGAACCGGGCTTACGAGCCCTCGGCGCTGGCCATCATCGCCTTCATCGTGACCTGGGCCTGCATGGGGCTGATGCAGCTGTTCGGCCGCCGGGCCGGCGACACGCGGTAGAACCATGGCATTCCTCGACATCGAGAACCTCCGCAAGAGCTTCGGCGCGCAGAACGCGGTACAGCATTTCGAGCTGGCGGTGGCGCGCGGCGAGTTCGTCTCGTTCCTCGGACCCAGCGGCTGCGGCAAGACCACCACGCTCCGGATGATCGCGGGCTTCGAGACCCCCACCTCCGGCAGCATCCGCATCGACGGCCGCGACGTCACCTACCTGCGCCCGAACCAGCGCAAGGTCGGCATGGTCTTCCAGTCCTATGCCCTCTTTCCCAACATGACCGTGGCGGAGAACGTCGCCTTCGGCCTCAAGGTGGCGCGGCGCCCGGCGGCGGAGATCGCGCCCCGCGTCACCGAGATGCTGCGGCTCATCAAGCTGCCCGATCTCGGCGGCCGCTATCCCTATCAGCTCTCCGGCGGGCAGCAGCAGCGGGTGGCGCTGGCCCGTGCGCTCGCCATCAAGCCCCAGGTGCTGCTGCTGGACGAGCCGCTCTCCGCCCTCGACGCCAAGATCCGCGTGTCGCTCCGCGAGGAGATCCGCACGGTGCAACGCGATCTCGGCATCACCACGATCTACGTGACCCACGACCAGGAAGAGGCGCTGTCGATGTCCGACCGGATCGTCGTGATGAACGAGGGTCGGGTCGAGCAGATCGGCACGCCCTTCGAGATCTACAATTCTCCGCGCACCCGCTTCGTCGCCTCCTTCGTCGGCACGCTGAACATCCTGGCGGGCCGGGTGGTGGACGCCGCGTCGGGACGGCTCGCCATCGACGATCAGGAGATCGTGGCTGCCGGCGCCATCGCCGGCGCCCAGCGCGGCGAGACGCGCTCGGTGGCGCTCAGGCCGGAGGCGGTCTCGCTCGGCGATGCTGGCGAGCACAACCGGCTCAAAGGCACCGTCGAGGAGGTGAGCTTCCTCGGCGCCATCGTGCGCATCCGCGTCCGGCTCAGGGAGAGCGCGATCTCCTTCGACACCTTCAACAACCCCAACGTGCCGCCGCCGACCCGGGGAAAATCCGTCACCATCGGCTTCACCCGCGAGGACGTGCTGGTGCTGGAGAGCGGCGAGGCCGGCTGAGCGTCAGCCGGCGTAAACAGGAACATCGAGGGGATCGAGCGGCGCAATGCCCAGGATCATGTCGGCCGCCTTCTCCGCGATCATGATGGTAGGGGCGTTGAGATTGCCGCTGACGACGCTCGGCATGATCGAGGCATCGACGACGCGCAAGCCTTCGATGCCGCGCACGCGCAACTCGCCATCCACCACCGCCGTCTGGTCGAGACCCATCTTGCAGGTGCCGCAGGGATGGTACGCGCTGTCGGATCTGGCGCGCACGAAAGCATCGATGTCGGCGTCGCTGCGGATGGCCGCGCCGGGCTGGATCTCCTCGCCGCGATAGGGATCGAAGGCCGCTTGCGCGAAGATCTCGCGGGTGAGCTTTACCGCGTCCCGCATCTCCCGCCGGTCCTGCTCGGTCGCGAGATAGAAGGGCTGGATCTCCGGATGCGCGGCGGGATCGGCGGAGCGCAGGCGCAGATAACCCCGGCTCGTCGCCCGCATCGGACCCACATGGGCCTGGAAGCCATGCCGGCCGATCGGCTTGCGGCCGTGGTCGTTCACCAGGGACGGCAGGAAATGATATTGCAGGTCGGGATGCGGAACGGCGGCATCGCGCCGGATGAAGGCGCCGGCCTCCAGATGCGCCGAGGCGCCGAGACCGGTCTTGAACAGAAACCACTCGAGGCCGATGCGCACGCGATGCGGCCACTGCTCCGTGAGATAGAGGGTGATCGGCTGCGTGCAGGCGTATTGCACATAGAGCTCGAGATGGTCCTGCAGATTGCGGCCGACGCCGGGCAGGTCGTGGGCGACGGCGATGCCGTGGCGGCGGATCTCGTCGGCGGGACCGATGCCGGACAGCAGCAGGAGCTGCGGCGAGTTGATGGCGCCGCCCGCAAGGATTACCTCGCGCCGCGCCCGTGCGCGCCGCAGCCGGCCGCGCTGGCGAAACTCGACGCCAACTGCTCGATCCTTCTCGAGGAGCACCCGCGTCGCCAGGGCCTCCGTCGCGACCTCGAGATTGCGCCGCGCCAGCGCGGGCCGCAGATAGGCGGTGGCCGCGCTCCAGCGCCGGCCGCGATGGATCGTCATGTCCATCGGGCCGAAGCCCTCCTGCTGGAAGCCGTTCATGTCGGGCGTGAGGGGATATCCCGCCTGTTGTCCCGCCGCGATGAAGGCGGCGAAGAGCGGATTGCCCATGACGCCGCGGGAAACATTGAGGGGCCCGTCGGTGCCGCGATAGGCGTCGCCGCCGCGCTCGCAGGTCTCCGCGCGCTTGAAGTAGGGCAGCACATGGGCATAGGACCACTGGGGTAGACCGTTCCCCGCCCAGCGGTCGTAGTCGAGAGCGTGGCCGCGCACATAGACCATCGCGTTCAGGGACGACGAGCCCCCCAGCACGCGGCCGCGCGGCCAGTACATCCGCCGCCCGTCCATGTGCGGCTGCGGCTCGGTCTCGTAGGCCCAGTTGTATCTGTCGTCGCAGAGGTTGTAGGTGAGGGCCGCCGGCATGTGGATCTTCCAGCCGCGATCCCGGGGGCCCGCTTCCAGCACCAGCACGCTCACATCGGCCTCCGCGGAGAGGCGGTTCGCCAGCACGCAACCCGCCGATCCCGCGCCGACGATGATGTAGTCGTAGGACCGCCCGGCCGTCACCACGCCTTCCCGGCGCCGAGCAACATGAGTGCGTCGCGATGGGTACGGACATCGCCGGCGGCGATCACGCGGGGCGAGCTGCCGGGCCCGAGCGGCCGGCCGGCCCAGTCCGTCATCACGCCGCCGGCGCCCTCGACCACGGGCACCAGGGCGCAGAAGTCATGGAGGAGATGGCCGGACTCGACGACGAGGTCGATGAAGCCGCTCGCCAGCAAGCCATAGGAATGACAGTCGGCGCCCCAGTGCTGGATCCTGGCTTTCCCGCGCACGCGATCGAAGGCGGGGAGCTCGTCGGCGGCGAACCAGTTCGGTCCCGTCGTGGTGAGCGCGGCGGTCGCCGACGCCGGCGCAGGGGCGGACGCGGACGGTCTCGCCGTTGTGGGTGGTGCCGTGGCCGGCGGCGCCGATCCAGCGGTCGTCCGAGCGCCGGATGCTCGATCACCCCCAGCACCGGCCGGTTCCGATGCATGAGGCCGATCAGCGTCGCGAAGGTGGGCTTGCCCAGGATGAAGGAGAGCGTGCCGTCGATGGGATCGATGACCCAGACCCACTCGGCGTCACCGCGCTCGCCGCCTTCCTCCTCGCCGACGATGTCCATGATCGGGGAAAGTCGCGCGGATGCGTTTCCGCAGCAGCGCCTCCACTCCCTTGTCCACGTCCGTGACCGGCGTGCCGTCGGCCTTGTCGGTCACCGACAGCTTGCGACGAAAGCGCGGCCGCACATAGGCACGGGCGTCGTTGGCGAGTTCCGACGCCAGCGCCAGCATCGCCTCGGTCGGTTTTCCCGCAGCGTCTATCCTGTCCTCCGGCGCCGGCACTCCTGCCGAGGCGCCGGAGCAGCATAGCTCTCAAATCAGCGCCGCCTCACGTCTCCGGCGGCGTGATGAAGCAGCGGACTTCGCCGCCCCAGATGCAGGCGACGGCGCGCCCGGTGGGATTGGTGATGCCGCGAAGGATGCGGTCTTCCGGAACCCGCACCCAGCGATCCTCCACCGCGACCTCGTAGCCGCCGGGACCGAGTCGGTATTCGGTCAGGCGGCAATCCGCGATCGAGCAGCAGCCGGCGCCGGTCTTCGGCTGGCGCAGGCTTTCGAACCAACTGCGGTAGGTTCCAGGGGAGTTGGCAGGCGGCGCGGCGACCGCGACGGTGGCCGCGAGGACGGTCGCAAGCACGACCGGAGGCGTGAGTATGTTGTGCAAGATAGTGTACAAGGCCAGGCCCTCTACTGCAGTGAGGGGAAAGCTCCTGGAACCAAATTGTGCCAGATACAGTTGCTGAACCGCCTCGGTGGCAGCGCGCTCGGATCACTCTTTCAAGGCTTTAGAAGCCTCTTGACGGTTTGCGAGGCAGTGCTCGCGACTCGTCGCGGCTCGACCCCGTGATGATCAGGCGATTACCAGGGGAAACTCCTCCGCGGCGAGGGGGTCGCCGGGCTTGAGACGCGCGTCGAGGCCGGGGAACGGCGGCGAGATCTCGCCGGAGCGCCGGGCATAGACCGCGTCGTCGCCGAGCCAGCGCGCGGCGAAGGCGCGCCGCCGGTTGGTGGAGGGGTTGCCGGGGGCGCCGTGCACGGTGAGGAAGTGGAAGGCGATGGCGTCGCCGGGCTCCAGGTCCCAGCTCAGCAGCCGGTAGTCCTCGCGGTGGGCGCTGATGTCGGGCATGTCCTCGAGGCTGTCGGATTTGTGGTCGTAGGCCACGCCGTTGAACTTCCGCGGCCGGAACCAGCGGCCCCAGCGGTGGGATCCGGCGACGAACTCGACGCAGACGTCCTTCGGCACGGGATCGAGGGGGATCCAGAGGCTCGCGACCTGGCTGCCATCGACACAATAGTAGGGCTGGTCGTGATGCCAGGGCGTCACCTCGCGGGTGCCGGGCTCCTTGACCAGGATGTGCTCGTGGAAGAAGCGCACGGATTTTGAGCCCGTGAGCTCCGCGGCGATGCCCGCCGCCGGGCTCTCGAAGACGAAGCTGCGGTATTCCGGTATGCGCGCCCAGTTGCAGTAGTCGCCGACGAAGCGGCCGGTGCTGCCGGCGGGCGTGTAGATGCGCTGAAACGGGCCGGGCTCCGCCATGTTGCGCTCGATGCCGGCGCGCAGTTTCTCCATCCAGCCCGTGAACACGCCGCGCAGTACGGTGGCGCCGTCGGTCTGGAACGCGTCGATGGTCGCGGGCGCGACGGTCATTGGCTGACCCCCTGGTTCTGGAGCGTGAAGAAACTGTCGGCCTCGTAGGCGGGTGGCAGCTCGACGGCGCCGGCGCGGAAGCGCGCGATGCGGGTTTTCTGCCCTTTGAGGATACGGCCGGACTCGGTGGAGGGAACCGACACCAACGTCAATGGGAAGGCGTCGGCGGCGGTATAGTCGCAGATCAGCATCCGCCGCGGCTCGCTCGAGAGGTTCGCCGGCGAGCCGTGCACCATCCAGGTATCGATGAGGCAGAGATCGCCGGCGCGGCCGATGATCGGCACCGCGTCGCGGGCGAAGGTCTCCGCCAGCTCCGCCGGCGTCTCGCCGACGAAATCGTCGCCGCGATAGTGGGTGAATTTCTGCCGGTGCGACCCGGGAACGACGTAAAGGCAGCCGTTCTCCACGTTCATGTCGTCGAGGAGAACCAATGCGACCACGATGTCGTCGTTCGTGTGCGGGTCGAAAGGATGGTCCTGATGCCATCCCACGAAGGTCTTCATTCCCGGCAGCTTGATGTTGAGCTTGCAGTGATGGAATTTGACGTCGGGGCCGATGAGATCGCCGACGAGCTCGGGGATCGGCCCTTCCCAGAGCACCCGGCGATAGGCCGGGCTGATGTCGACGGGATTGGCGACCCGGCGCAGACGGGGAACTTCGGCGGAGTGACCCGGCTCCAGGTCGAAGCGGAGCTTGTTGCGCGCCATCACGCCGTAGTTGGCACGATGGGTCCGGCTCTCCTCGATCCATCCCGCCAGCTCCTGGCGCATGGCGGAGAGATCCTCGCCGCCCACGACGCCGGGCACGAGGAGATAGCCTGAGCTTCGAAACGCCTCTATGTCGGCGGGTTCCAGCATGGGAAACTGCTCCATCATATGCAGGGCGCAGATCTCCCCACATGCAAGGGGAATGCCGGGCGCCGGTGTCGACGATACCGGATCTTTGCGCGCGGCGGTACGGCGGGGTATGAAGCTCGCCCGCGCCGAGCCCCGGTCCCGGCCGGCGAGGATATAGCGCGCTTGCCTCAAGCACCTGAACCGAAAGGCCGCCGGCCGTGAGCGACGCCTCGATCTCCCGCGCCAATGCGCGCCTCAATCTCTCGGCCCATCTCGGCACCATCTTCACGATGTTCGCCTGGGGCACCCTGATCCCGGTGACCGGGGTGGTGCTGCGGGAGATCGACGCCTGGACCCTGGCGCTGCTGCGCATCGCGATCGCGGCGGCAGTGCTGCTTGCGAGCGCGGCCTGCGTCGGCGGCGTCTCCTGGCTGCGCCTGGTGCAATGGCGGCGGGTGCTGCTGATCGGCATCGCGGTCGCCGGATTCTCCGTCCTCTACACCTTCGGCATCGGTCTCTCGAACCCGATATCGGCGATCATCGTCTCGGCGGCGAGCCCGGCGGTGGCGGCGATCTTCGCCACCTGCGTCGAGCGGCAGCCGCTGCCGCGGGGCGCGGTGACCGCCTTCGCCCTGGCGACGGCGGGTGCGCTCATCGCCTCGCTCTCCACGACCTTCGATCCGGCCCAGGCGGGGCTGCGCGGCGGCGAGATCCTGCTGCTCGTCGCCGGCATCTGCTGGACCTGGTACTCGATCAAGGCACAGGCCTGGTTCGGCGACCTCGGCCAGCATCGCATCACCGCGCTGGCCTATCTCGGCGCGGCAGGGGTGCTGGGCGTCCTTTATCCGCCGCTGCTTCTCGCGAAGTTCGCCGTGCTGCCGCCGGTGCTGCCGTCGCCCACCGCGCTGGGCTGGCTCGCCTGGATCACCCTCGCCGCCACTCTCGCGGGCGGCGTGCTCTGGAACTATGGCGTGTCCAGGATCGGGATCATTCTAGTTTCTCTCTATCTCAATCTCATTCCGCTGTTCGGCATCATGACCGCGGCGGCGTTCGGGACCTATCCGACCTGGCTGCAGGTGGCGGGCTGCGTCCTCGTGGTGGTCGGCGTCTCCCGCCTGCGCGGCCCGCGCCCGGCAAGTCCGACGGACGGCGCGCAGGAATAGCCGCCGGCCCAACAGCGCCGGCCGCCATCGCTCAATATTTATGCATTCGGTCCTTTCGCTCGGCAGCGGAGCCGTCGCAGAGGCGGTGCGGCGCCGAAAAACCATCGCACCTCTGTTGGCACGCGGTTTGCTGCGCTGCATCCAGGAATTCCTTCTCGAGTGCCCGAGGCCATCGGAGGCGGATGCCAAAATCAAACGACGTCATCGTCAATTTCACCGACGTGCAGAAAAGCTACGACGGCGAAACCCTCGTCATTCGCAACCTCAACCTGGACATCTTCCGGGGTGAGTTCCTGACGCTGCTCGGACCCTCGGGCTCCGGCAAGACCACCAGCCTGATGATGCTCGCGGGCTTCGAGACGCCGTCGCACGGTGTCATTACCCTTGAGGGAAAACCACTCAATCGGGTGCCGCCTGAAAAGCGGGACATCGGGATGGTGTTCCAGAACTACGCGCTCTTCCCGCACATGACGGTGGCTGAGAACCTCGCTTTCCCGCTCACGGTGCGGCGCCTGCCGAAAGCCGAGATCGAGAGCCGCATCAAGCGCGCCCTCGACATGGTGAAGCTCACCAGCTTCACCAATCGCCGGCCGGGCCAGCTCTCCGGCGGACAGCAGCAGCGCGTGGCGCTGGCCCGCGCGCTCGTCTTCGAGCCGAAGCTGGTGCTGATGGACGAGCCGCTCGGCGCCCTCGACAAGCAACTGCGCGAGCAGATGCAGATCGAGATCAAGCACATCCACGAGAACCTGGGCGTCACCGTCGTTTACGTCACCCACGACCAGAGCGAAGCCCTCACGATGTCCGATCGCATCGCGGTCTTCAGCGACGGCGTGATCCAGCAGCTCGCCGATCCCTCCGAGCTCTACGAGAGCCCGTCCAATTCCTTCGTCGCGCAGTTCATCGGCGAGAACAACCGGCTGCGCGGCAAGGTCGTGCGCATGAACGGCGTCGGATGCCAGGTGGCGATGGACGGCGGCATCACCGTCGAGGCGCTCGCGGTCAACGTACCCGGCGTCGGCGCCGACACCACCATCTCGCTCAGGCCGGAGCGGGTAATGATCAACCCGCCGTCCGGAAGCTGCTGCAATCAATTCAATGCCCGGGTCGAGGAGCTGATCTATCTCGGCGACCACACCCGCGTGCGCATCGACGTCTGCGGCCATCCCGATTTCGTGGTCAAGGTGCCGAACGGCGAGGGCGTGCCGAAGCTGTCGCCGGGGGACCAGATCCCGGTCGGCTGGAAGAAAGAGGACTGTCGGGCGCTTGACGCATTTTGACGGAAACGCGGCCAGGCCGCGTTGCGGGGGACTTCTACGTGGAACCGGCCGGGGGATCCGGCCCAACAGGGAGAGCGAGCAATGAAAACGAAATTCACCCGTCTCGCGCTGTGGATGGCAGGCGGCGTCGTGACGATGGCGTTGCCGAGCCTTGCCTCGGCGGAAGATCTGACCATGGTGTCCTGGGGCGGTGCCTACCAGAAGAGCCAGGACGAGGCTTTCGTAAAGCCTTTCGAAGCGAAGTTCGGCGCCAAGATCACCGAGGAAGAGTACAACGGCGAGGTTTCGAAGATCCGCGCCATGGTGCAGTCGGGCACGGTGTCCTGGGACGTCGTCGATGTCGATTCCGCCACCGTCCGCCAAGCCTGCGACGAGGGCATCCTGGAGCAGATCGACTATTCCAAGGTGGCGCCGAAGAAGGATTTCGTCGAGGGCGCGCTGCACGAGTGCGGCGTTCCCAACATCGTTTACTCCACGATCTTCGCCTACGACGCCGACAAGATTAAGGACGGACCGACCAAGATCGCCGATCTCTTCGACACCAAGAAGTGGCCGGGCAAGCGCGCCTTGTGGAAGAATCCGTTCGGCAATCTCGAGGCCGCGCTGATGGCGGACGGCGTGCCGGCCAACAAGGTCTATGAGACTTTGCGGACACCCGCCGGCGTCGACCGCGCCTTCAAGAAGCTCGACACCATCAAGAAGGACGTCGTGTGGTGGGAAGCCGGCGCGCAGCCGCCGCAGCTGCTGGCCTCGGGCGAGGTGGTGATGGCACAGGCTTGGAACGGCCGCATCTTCGACGCCACCAAGAACGGCAAGAACTTCAAGATCGTCTGGGACGGCCAGCTCCAGGATTGGGATCTCTGGGCGATCCCGAAAGGCAGCAAGCACCTGGCCGAGGCGTACAAGTTCATCGCCTTCGCCTCGGAGCCCAAGGTCATCGCCATGCAGACCAAGTACATCTCCTATGGCCCCGCCGTCCTCTCGGCGATTCCGAACGTGCCGGCGGATATCCTGAAGGACCTGCCGACGGCGCCGGAGAACTCCAAGAACGTGCTCGTCAACGACGCGCAGTTCTGGGGCGACAACGGCGAGGAGCTCAGGAAGCGCTTCAACACCTGGCTCGCGCAGTAGTCATGCTGGTTGCCGGGCGTCCATGGGACGCCCGGCCGCCGGTCTGTGCCGAATTGTAGGAATACAGGCGTCGATGGTGTCCCTGCCGGCTTCATTCCCGGTACTGCGCACCGCGGATGGGGTGCCACTGAAGGTCAGCCTCCGCCGGGCCGAGCGACGCAGCAAGCTGCGCGCCTTTGCCCTTGTGGCGCCGCTGATGGTGTTCATCCTCGGCACCTTCGCGATGCCGATCGGCTTCATGCTGTACCGGGCGGTGGACAATCCGGAGATCGTGCAGAATCTGCCGCAGACGGCGGCGGCGATCGCGACCTGGGACGGTCGCGACCTGCCGGGCGAGCCGGTCTTCGCGGCGCTCGCCGCCGACCTCAAGGAGACCCAAAAGACCCGAAACACCGGCCTGGTGGGCAAGCGCCTCAACTACGAGATGCCGGGCGTGCGCAGCAAGGTGATCAAGACTGGCCGCGACGTCGAGCGCGCCACCGCCGGCCCCTGGCGTGACGTCATCATCAAGAGTGAGCCGATGTGGGGCGAGCGCGACATCTGGGTCGTGCTGCAGCGCGCCGCCCACCCCTTCACCTCGTTCTATCTGCTCTCCGCCGTCGACATGCGCTGGGACATCGCCAACCATCTGGCCAGGGCCATTCCCGACCAGGCGATCTTCCTCGTTGTCTTCGGCCGCACCATCTGGATCAGCGTCCTGGTCACGGCTGCCACTCTCCTGCTGGGGTTTCCCGTGGCCTATCTGCTGGCGAGCCTGCCGACCCGCACCAGCAATCTGCTGCTGATCCTGGTGCTGATGCCGTTCTGGACCTCGCTGCTGGTGCGCACGACCGCGTGGGTGGTGCTGCTGCAGAACAACGGCGTGATCAATGACGCGCTGCTCTCGCTTGGGCTCATAAACGAGCGCATGCAGTTGATTTTCAACCGCGGCGGCACGGTAGTGGCGATGACCCACATCCAGCTGCCCTTCACCATCCTGCCGATCTACAGCGTGATGAAGACGATCTCGCCCACCCATTTGCGTGCAGCACGCTCCCTCGGCGCCGGGCCGTTCTACGCCTTCTGGCGGATCTATTTTCCGCAGACGCTGCCGGGCATCGGCGCCGGCTGCCTGCTCACCTTCATCCTGAGCCTTGGCTACTACATCACGCCGGCACTGGTGGGCGGTCCCCTCGATCAGATGATCAGCTATTTCGTGGCGCTCTATACCAACCGCGAACTGAACTGGGGTATGGCGTCGGCGCTTGGAGCGATTCTGCTGGTGGCGACATTGGCGCTCTACGGCGTCTACAACCGGCTCCTCGGCATCGACAAAGTGAAACTGGGGTAGGGGATGGCGGTTCCCGCATATGCTTCCGGTATCGAGCGCGCCTGGCACGGCATGTTCCTCCTGCTGTGCGGCGCGGTGTTCGTGTTTCTGGTCGCGCCGATCCTGGCGATCGTGCCGCTCTCCTTCAACAGCCAGCCCTGGTTCAGCTATCCCCTCGCCGGTGTGTCGTTGCGCTGGTACCACGAGTTCTTCACCTCCCAGCGCTGGCAGAGCGCGCTCCTTAACAGCGTGATGATCGGCGCTGCGACAACGGTGCTGGCGACGCTGCTGGGCACGCTGGCGGCACTGGGCTTGAGCCGCGGGCGGCTACCGTTCCGGGGCCTGATCATGAGCCTGCTGATCTCGCCGATGATCGTACCGGTGGTCATCACGTCGGTCGCGATGTACTTCTTCTATGCGCTGGTCAATCTCGCCAGCACCTATTTCGGCATTATTCTTGCCCACACCGCCCTGGCGACGCCCTTCGTGGTGATCACCGTGACGGCGACGCTCACCGGCTTCGATCATTCACTGACCCGGGCGGCGGCCAGTCTGGGCGCGTCCCCCGTGCTGGCGTTCCGCAAAGTCATGTTGCCATTGATCTTGCCCGGAGTGATTTCTGGAGCACTCTTCGCTTTCGTCACATCCTGGGATGAGGTCGTGGTGGTCCTGTTCCTCGCGGGCCCGCAGCAGCGCACCCTGCCGCTGCAGATGTTCGATGGGATACGCGAAGAGATCAGCCCCACCATCACCGCGGTGGCGACGCTGCTGCTGGTCCTCTCGATCATCCTGCTGATCAGCGTCGAGCTGCTGCGGCGGCGCTCGGCGCGGCTGCGCGGTCTCGCGGAATGACCGGCGCGGATTGAGCTGCCGAGGGAGGAAAGCCATGGCCGTGCTCGCGCCTGCGGATGTCGAGCGACGGGCGGCCGCGTTTCGATCTCGAGGCTGGGCATAATCCCGCCAGCCCGCGCCTGCGCCGAATCAACAATCCCGCGGAGATTTCCGAGGCCTAACGCCAGGTCGCCTTCGAGTCGGGGATCGCCGACATTGCCGCCGAGCTTATCGGTGCAGGAAAAGCCGAGCCGCCATGCGCGTCTCGCAGGGATGTCGGTGGAGTTGCCCAGCGCCTGGAAGAATACCTCCTTCTTCGAGGTCCAGGGCCAGCAGTCCGCCGGCGGCTGACGGCGGCGATCGCCTTGCCCAAGCACGCCGGGCCGCGCTACAACGCTCCCCTCACCAGGGGGAGCCGCGGGCGCGGCTGAGAGGTCCCGACCGGGACGACCCCTTGAACCTGATCCGGATCATGCCGGCGGAGGGATGGGGGTGTCGATCATGCCTGAGGTGCGGGTTCTCTCCGGCCGGCTCGCCGGATGAGCGCTCTCGTCGTCGCTCTCGTTCTCGCCGCCGCGGTGCTGCATGCGGGCTGGAACGCGCTCCTGCGCAGCGGCGCGGACCGGCTGCTGGCGATGACGGTCATGAGCATGGCCACGACAGCGGTGGCGCTGCCGTGCGTCATCATCCTGCCGTTGCCGGCGGCCGCGAGCTGGCCCTACCTCTGCGTCTCCTCGATGCTCCAGGTCGGCTACGCGATCTCACTGGTGGCCTCCTACCGCCAGGGCGAGCTCGGGCAGGTCTATCCGATCATTCGCGGCTCGGCGCCGGTGCTGAGCGCGATGGGCGCGATGCTGTTGGCCGGCGAGCACCCCGGTACCGTGGCGTTGATCGGCATCGCGCTGGTCTCCGGCGGCATCATGAGCCTGGCCCTCGGCAAGGGAGGCGCGGCGCCGGCCTCGGCGGCATATGCGATCGTGACCGGCTGCTTTATCGCCGGGTATACCGTCCTGGACGGGATCGGCGCGCGTCTCTCCGGAAATCCGCAGGCCTATGTCGCCTGGATCTTCGTGCTCTACGGTGCCGCCCTGCCGGCGGTTCTGCGCCTCGCGCGCGGGTCGATCAGCATCGACGTCCGCGCTCCTGAGACGCTGAAAGGCGTGATCGGCGGCCTGGTCAGTCTGCTGACCTATGGGCTAGTGGTAACCGCGCTGACGTTGAGCCCGATCGGCGCGGTCTCGGCGCTCCGCGAGACCAGCGTCGTTTTCGCCGCCCTCATCGGCTGCATCTTCCTCGGCGAGCGGCTGACCTTGCGTCGCATAGCGGCCTGTATCGTCGTCGCTCTCGGTGCCATCTGCCTCAGCTCGCCGTTCTGAGCTCACGCGCTCGGCTCATAGGACAACACCATTGACGGATACATGACGCCGTCATTGTGACGCCCCGATTGCGCGGCGATCCAGCACCGCCGTCGGGCTGTGTTCATCTTGCCCATCCTTTGGCGAAAACCCACCTCCTTCGGGTGCAAACTGACTATTCGAGGTAATATAGAATTGAGGGATACTGTCCGCTCGCGCCGTTGCCCGTCCGGGCGCGAAACGGATAAAATAAGCATGCGATAAACTGAAACTGAGCCGTGTCAGAATCTTCGGCTTCTTGCGGTATTCCGTGATGCTTTCAGGTTGGCTTGCGATCTGCCCTGCCGCAGGGCACCGGTATTGGATTGATGGGGCGCCGGCGTTTTTGCCGGTTGGCTGCCCACGGGGGAGATCCGTGGGCCGTCCGCCGGCGGCTGCGGGGACATCCAGGTCGCGACGCCCGCGCTGCCGTCCCGCTGCATGATGAAGAAAAAGACGAGGGTGTCAGCTGCGTCCAAGAGCGCGCAGCTCGTCCGCCGTAGCGTGCAGCTGACGCAGGCCGATATCGGCCAGCATGACCAGGGCTGCAGCCACCGCATGCGCGAGATCACCAAGCTGTTCGCGCGGCCGCTCCTGCTGCGCCTCAATCGGCACGGCGTGACGTTCGGCGAGTGGCGCTTCCTGCGTGTGCTGTGGGAGCGCGAGGGCGTTTCCCAGAGCGAGCTCAGCGACCTCCTGGACATGACCTCGGCGGCGACCGTGTTCTCGGTCAACCTTCTGGAGCGGGATGGGTTCGCCGAGCGCGTCCCCGATTCGACCGACCGGCGCCGCATGCTGATCTATCTCACGCCCAAGGGGCGGGCGCTGCGGGAACGGCTGATGCCCTATGCCCGCACGATCCGCCTCGCGGCGTTCGCGGGATTCTCCGACCGTGAGGTCCGCCAGCTCGACGTGATGCTGGATCGCATCAAGTCGAACCTCGGCAACTTCATCCGTGTCCAGGAAGCGGTGCGCGCCCGGCGCCGCTGAGACGCCGGTCGCCGGCCCAATATCCCCACGTCGAGTTTGCGCTGTCGCGGCCGTGCCTCGGCTTGCGGGGACGGCTTCGACTCCCCTAAGGTGGACGAAATACTGGATATCGGGGGAGGCGCGCGGTGGATGCCACGGCAGCAGCCATGGCGGAGACGGAACGGGTCGGCGGCCGGCGAGCATGGCCGCGCGCCCGGGGATGGCTGTGGTCGGGCTCGCTGCTGATCCTGCTGACGTTCCTCGTGCTCTACCCCATCGCGATGCTGCTCTATGGCGCGCTTACCGGGGCAAATCCGGTGGTGGACGGCTTCCATCCCTCGGACATCTCGCTCACCACCTTCGCCGCGGTTCTCGCCAACGACAACGTCCATGTGGCGCTGATCAATTCCTTCGTCGCCTGCACCGGCGGCACCGCGATCGCGGTCGCGATCGGCCTCGCCTTCGCCTGGATCGTGGTGCGCACGAACACGCCGTGCAAGCGGCTGATCGCGACCGCCGGGCTGCTGCCGCTCTTCGTGCCGCCACTGGTGGCGGGCGTCGCCTGGTCGATCCTGGGCTCGCCCAAGACCGGGCTCCTCAACACGGTGCTGGCCTGGGCCGGCATCGGCTGGCGGCTCAACTTCTATTCCATGCCGGGCCTGATCACCGTCTTCGGCATGTACTACGCACCCTATGTCTACATGTTCACCTCGGCGGCGCTCCGCAACATGGACCCGTCCCTCGAGGAGGCGGCGGAGATCTCCGGCGCCGGCACGCTGCGCACGCTGCTGACGATCACGTTCCCGCTGATCGCGCCGGCGATCATCTCGGGAATGCTGCTGTCCTTCATCGTCATGCTCGGCATCTACGGCATTCCCGCGGTGCTGGGGGCGCCCGCCAACATTTCGGTCCTCACCACCTATATCTTCAATCTGACGGCATGGTCGCCGCCGCTCTACAACATCGCCGCCGCCGTTGCGATCATCCTGATGGTGGTGACCGGCTTTCTGGTGCTGCTGCAGCAGAGAGCGCTCTCCGGGCGGAATTTCACCACGGTCGCCGGCAAGGCCTTTCGGCCCCGCCCGCTAAGCCTCGGCCGCGGCCGGTACGTCACGCTCGGCCTCGCGATTCTCTATCTCGTGATTGTGGTCGTGCTGCCGAGCCTGGCCCTGATCGTCGCCGCCTTCCGCAAGTTCCTGTTCTTCCGGGACATCGCCAGCCTGTTCGATTCCCGGCAATACGGGATGCAGCATTTCGAGCACCTGTTCGCGAACCCGCTGACCATGCTTTCCATCGTCAACACCCTGGAGGTCGGGGTCATCACCGCGCTCGCCGGCGGCGCGCTCGCCTTCGCCATCGGCTATACCGTCAACCGCACCAGCGCGCCGGGCCGGCGTGGCGTCGAGATCATCTCCACCTTGCCGGTGGCGATCCCCGGCCTGGTGGTGGGCGTGGCCTATCTCTGGGCCTGGATCGGTCTCCCGGGCGGACTCTACGGCACGATCTGGATCCTGGCGCTCGCCTTCATCGCCCGCTTCATGCCGGACACCGTGCGCGCGCTCTCGACCTCGCTGATGCAGATCCATCGCGAGCTCGAGGAGGCAGCCTGGCTCTGCGGCAAGGGCACGCTCGGCACCATCCGCAGCATCGTACTGCCGTTGGCGCGGCCCGGCGTGGTCGCCGCGATGACGCTGCTCTTCATCCTGGCGGTGCGCGAGCTCGGGTCCTCGCTCTTCCTCTACAGCAGCCGCTCCATGGTCATGGCCGTGCTGCTGCTGGACTACTACAATCAGAACATCAACATCACGGCGGCGTTCAGCCTCGTGCAGACGGTGATCCTGGCAGTGCTCATCGGCATCGCCCACTGGCTGTCCCGCGGCGCCGCCGACGGCGGCGTGGGCCGCGCGGGCTGAGCAAATAAAACAATCAGGGAGAACGACGAACATGAAGAGGCATCTCACGTCCCGGCGGGCGGTGATGGCCGGCGCCGCCGGTCTCGCGGCCACGCTCGTGACACGCTCGGCCCGCGCCGATACGCCGAACCCCTTCGGCCCGCCGGAGCTGATCGAGGCCGCGAAGAAGGAAGGCTCGATAGTCTACTACACCGCCAACTTCGCCGAGGTTGAGCAGGAGGTCATCAAGGCCTTCAACAAGCGCTTTCCCTTCGTGACGGTGGAGATGGTGCGGGCGCCGGGCGGGCAGCTCATCACCCGCGTCAAGACCGAGGCCGCCGCCGGCAAGCTCGCCGCCGACGTCATCGACCATTCCGATCGCGGGCTCATGCTGGAGCTCACCGACCTCTTCGCGGACTACGCGCCGCCCAACGCCGGCGATTACATCACCGACGTGCTGGTCTCGCCGAAGCTGTGGCCGCGCGCCACCCTCGGCTGGTCGATCGGCTACAACACCGAGCTGATGAAGACGCCGCCGAAGTCGTGGATGGATCTCACCAAGCCGGAATACGGCGACGGCAAGATCGGCCAGGTGATCGGCCCCTCCGGCGGCACCACCTGGACCCGCATCATGTTCGAGCGCCAGGTGCTGGGCGAGGATTACTGGCAGAGGCAGGCGGCGACCAAGCCGGTGCTCTATCCCTCCGGCGCGCCGCTGTCGGATGCGCTGGTGCGCGGCGAAGTGCAGATCGCCCCGCTCCTCTACAACATCATCTGGACCAAGAAGCACGACGGCGCGCCGGTGGAGATCTTCTTCCCGCCGGAAGGCGTGCCCCTCAATCCCTACGCCAGCGGCGTCGCCAAGACCGCGACGCATCCGAACGCCGCGAAGCTTTTCCTCAACTGGTGCCTTTCCGAGGAGGGCCAGACCTTCATGATCAAGGAGCTCGGCAACCTGACGTCGCTCAAGAAGGCGCCGCTCTATCCCGAAGGCTTCGATCCCAAGGTGGTCAAGGTCTGGGTCCCGAACTTCGAGCAGTACCAGAAGCTGCACGCCACCTGGATGGAAGAGTGGAACAAGACCTACGGGTATCGCCAGTGAGTCGGCTGGCGCGTTCCTAGGGCCACGCAGCATGTCGGCGGAATTGCGGGTCGAGCACCTTCGCAAGGTCTTCGCCACGGGAAAGCCGGCGGTGGACGATGTCAGCTTCACGATCGCCACCGGCGAGATCGTGGTGCTGCTGGGGCCGTCCGGCTGTGGCAAGACGACGACCTTGCGCTGCGTCGCCGGACTGGAACATCCCAGCGCCGGTGAGATCTCCATAGGCGGCGCCCTGGTGTCGGCGCCGGAGCGCGGCCTGCTGGTGGCGCCGCGCCGGCGCAACATCGGCATGGTGTTCCAGTCCTACGCGGTCTGGCCGCACATGACGGTGTTCCAGAACGTGGCCTATCCGCTGCGTCATCGCCGCACGCCCCGCGCCGAGCTGGAGCGGCGCGTCGCCCAGACGCTGGAGCTGGTCGGTCTCTCGGACTATGCCCAGCGGCCGGTGGTATCGCTCTCGGGCGGCCAGATGCAGCGCGTCGCGCTGGCGCGCAGCCTCGTCTATGAGCCGCAGCTCCTGCTGCTGGACGAGCCCCTCAGCAACCTTGACGCCAAGCTGCGCCTGCGGCTGCGCGACGATCTCAGGCGCATCATCAAGCAGACCGGCGTCACCGCCCTCTACGTCACCCACGACCAGGCGGAGGCCGTGGTGCTCGGCGACCGCATTGGCGTGATGCGCGATGGCAAGCTGCTGCAGATGGGCCCGCCGACCGAGATCTACAATCATCCCGCCGATCTCTTCGTCGCCAATTTCACCGGCGCCTCCAACCTGCTGGCAGGCCGCGTGCTGGAGCGCCAGGGCGAGTTCGGCACCGTCGAGGCGGGCGAAGGGCATCGCCTGCAGGTCCGGCTCCCGCCCGGCATCGCCGCCGGCGCGGCGGTGAAGATCGTGGTGCGGCCGGAGAACGTGCGCTGCGGCGTGCAGGACGGGCCCGTCAACCAGTTCACCGCCCGCGTCACGGCCCGGCGCTACGAGGGCGCGCAGACCGTCTACGAGCTCGCCGTCTTTGGTGGCACGCTGGAAGCCGTCGAGTTCGGCACCGACGCGCGCCATCCCGTCGACGGCACCCTCGACATCGTGCTGCCGCCCGCCGCCTGCTGGGCCTTTCCCTCGACGGAGGATGCGGGTTTCTGCTGACGCCTCAGCCCGCGATCTTCTGCACGTTCCAGTAGACCGGGCTCACCAGGCCGACGAGGCCCTTGAGGCGGTCGGAGCGGTAGGCCATGGGCTGGAAATACTGGCCCGCGTAGGCGTAGGGCGCTTCCTCGAAATATCGCTTCTGGATCGCCTCGATGGCGGCCTTGCGCTGGTCGGGGCCGCGGGCCGCCAGATAGTCGAGGCGCAGCTTCTGCATCTGGTCGTCGCAGGGCCAGCCGAACCAATTCTTGCCGTCGCAGCTTGAATCGAGGGGTGCGTTCAGCACCGGGTCCATCATCGTGCTGCTGGGCCAGGCGGTGGTGAAGATGTTCCAGCCGCCGCGATCCTCGCCGGGAGGCTTCTTGATCGCGCGCCGCGACACCAGCGTCTGCCAGTCCATCGACTGCAGATCGGTGTTGATGCCGAGTTCCTTCAGATGCTCGTTCAGCACCAGCGCCAGGAAATGCAGGTTCTGCTGGTCGGTCGGGTCCATGATGACGATGGGCTCGCCGCCATAACCCGCTTCCTTGAAGAGCGCCTTGATCTTCTCCGGCTCGTACTTCTTGAACGGCTCGGTGCCCGTCATGCTCTCGTTCGGCGAGCCGCAGACGAAAGGCGCCAGGCACACCTTGCCGAGATCGCCGGTCTGGCCGGTCGCGGTGAGATAGGCTTCCTGCCGGCTCTCCACCAGCATCTGCACCGCCTGGCGCGCCTTGGCGTTGTCGAACGGCTTGTTGAGGGCGTTCATGCGGATGTGGAACTGCCAGCCCAGGGAATCGAGAAAGCCCACGGTGATGTTGGGCTTGCCGTGCATCTCCTTCACCTGGTCGGCGACAGGGTTGGTGAGGTAATCCAGCTCGCCGGTGGTGAGCGCCGCGGTCTGCACCGCGGGATCTGGGATCACGTGCCACTCCACGCGCTCCACATTCACCACCTTGCCGCCGGAATACCCGTCGGCGGGCTCCGAGCGCGGCTTGTAGGCCGGGTTCTTGCGGTAGACCACGAGATTGCCGGGCTGCCATTCCTCCTTGACCCAGATGAAGGGACCGGACCCCACCACCTCCTTTACCTGCTCGTAGGGGTCGGTGGAGGCTTCCTTCTCGCGCATCATGAAGCAGACCTGGCTCGCATTGCCGAGGGTCTCCAGCACCGGGCCGAAGGGCTCTTTGAGTTTGAGCGTGAAAGATCTGTCGTCGACGGCGTCGAGCTTCTCGGTGCGGTCCAGCATGATCTTGGCCTTGCCCACGCGGGCGGCCCAGCGGCGGATCGAGGCGACGCAGTCGCGCGCCGTCACCGGCGTGCCGTCATGGAAGCCGAGACCGTCCCGCAGCTTGAAATTATGGGTGAGGCCGTCGTCGCTGACCTCGTACTTCTCCACCATCTGCGGCTTCACGTTGTACTTGCTGTCGACGGTGAAGAGAGTGTCGTAGACCGCCCAGGAATGGGTGGAGGTGATCGTGGCGGTCGTCCAGATGGGATCGAAGATCTTGAGGTCGGTCTCGGGGGCCACCTTGATGGTGGCGCGGGCATCGGCGGCGAAGGCGGTGCGGGCGGTTGCTCTGAGCAGGGCGGGCATCGCCAGGGCACTGGCGGCCCCGATCCCACCCTTGACGACGGCGCGGCGGCTGACGCCGCTGGCCCACTTCCTAGACCTGGTTCCCATCGCTGGCCTCCTCGTGTTCTGCAAATGTTATTGGTATCGCTTTCCGACGTCTCCCTTATGTCTCGTGCGGGGAATGGTAGTGGGTCGATCCGCCGACTGGAAGGGGATCCTGCGTCCCTCGACGCGCGGCCCATCGGGCCGCTTGCTCAGGATGAGGTGGATGGGAGATGCTCAAAAGAACATCTCCTCATCCTGAGCAAGCGACCTAGGGAGCGCGTCGAAGGACGCACCGCGCCTAGGACTCCGGGGTCACGCCACAGAGGCGCAGCAGCTCCGGCTTGCTGATCCGGCCGTCGTGATTCCGGTCGAGCTCGCCGAACAGCCGGCGCTCGTAGGTCACGAAATCGTCGAGGCTCACGCGGTTGCGGAGCGTGGCGTCGGCGGACATCACGGGATCCGGCTGCTCCGCCGCATTGCCGCCGAGGTTGCCGTCGGCGCCCTCCTTGGGCTTGCCGCCGAGGCCGAGGCTGCGCTGCACGCGGTCGGCAAGGTTCGGCTTGTCTTCCCGCTGATATTCCTGCACCGGCGGCGGCGCGAAGGGCGCGCGATAGGCGGTGAGCTCCGCCGGATCGATCATGCCGTCGTGATTGAGATCCATGACGGCGAACTGGCGCCGCGCGTCGGCCAGCAGCTCATCCAGATCGAGAGTCCCGTCATGGTTGGTGTCCGTGCGATCGAACCAGCGCGACATCGCGTCGGAGCAGGTGGACTGGCCGAGGGGACCGCCATTGAGGGGCTCGCCGGCGGGGCTGTAGATCGTCCGCGGCACCGGCTTGCGGACCTCCGCGGCCTTGCCGTCGCGTTTCCCGTCATCGCCGCCGCAGCCGGCCAGGCTCAGCAGCACCGCCGTCGCCACGAGCACCGCCGGCCACCCGCGACCCGCGATCCCCCTTCCGTCGCCCATGCCCGCGCGTCCCCCGATGGTCCCTGGCCGCCCGCAGCCCCGACGGACGGGGCGGCACCGCACCCTAGCGCGGCAGCCTTACCCGTACACGCAAACCGCCTTCCGGTCGATTGGCCAGTTCGATGTCGCCGCCCTCGGCGCGGATGATGCCGCGGGCGATGGAGAGGCCGAGGCCGGTGCCACCGGTTTCCCGGTTGCGGGAGCGCTCCAGGCGGTAATAGGGGGAGAACACCTCCTCCTGCTCGTCGGGGGGAATGCCCGGGCCGTCGTCGTCGATCTCCACGACCGCGCCGCCTTCCGCCTGGGCGAGGCGCACCCGGGCCGCGGCGCCATAGTTGACGGCGTTGTTGAGGAGGTTCACCAGGGAGCGCTTGAGCGCCACCGGCCGTGCCTGCACCGTGGCGTGCGGCGGCCCGTCGTAGCTCACGGCCTGGCCGCAATCCGCCATGTCCTCGCTCAAGCTCTGCAGCAGCGCCGCGATGTCGATGGCCTCCCGCGGCTCGCCCTGCACGTCGTTCTTGGCGAAGGCGAGGGTGGAGGCGACCATCGCCTCCATCTCGGCGAGATCCGCCAGCATCTTCTCCTGGAGCTGCGGGTCCTCCACGAATTCCGCCCGCAGGCGAAGCCGCGTGAGCGGCGTGCGCAGATCGTGGGAGATCGCCGCCAGCATCTGGGTGCGGTCCGCCACCAGGCGCCGCAGGCGCTGGCGCATCTCGTTGAAGGCGCGGGTCGCGGCCCGCACCTCCGGCGCGCCTTGCTCCGCCAGAGGAGGCTCTCGCCCGTCGAGGCCGAGGCGCTCGGCCGCGATGGCGAGGCGCACGATCGGCCGTGTGAACTGCCGGGCGATCCACAGGAACAGCACCACCGTGATGGCCGAGAGCAGCAGGACGCGAGGCAGGAACACCAGCAGGGGGAAGCGCGGCGGCAGCCAGTCCGGCGCGTAGAAGGAGAGCCAGGTGCCGTCGCTCAGGGGCATCGAGACCTTGATCTTCGGACCGCGCAGCGCCTGCACCTCGCCGGTATGCAGCATCGCCGTGGCGCGGATCTCGTAGCCCGCGTTGGCGATCGGCTCGACCGCGACGGTGCGAACGGGGTCACCGAGGTCCGCGTGCACGAGATCCTGCAGCTCCGGCGCGTAGCGGTCGCCGTCATCGACCTGAATGGCCGGCGCCGGCGCCGGCCATTCGAGGCCGAGGAGCGGCGTGCTGGCGAGGCGCACGGCGTCCGGGCGCTCCGCCGGCGGCAGCGCGTCGATACGGCGGTAGAGCGCGGTGATCTGCTCAGCAAGGGGCCGGGCGCCGCGCACGACGGCCATGCTGGTGTTGGTGCCCTCGAGGAGAAAGAACACCGTGCTGATGGTCTGGGTGATGACCACGGCGCCCAGGAGCACGAACCCGATCCGGCCGACGAGGCCCAGGCTCCAGGGGCAGAGGCGCCGCAGGAATTCGGTCATGCGGCCTCGACGACCGCCGAGAAGACGTAGCCGCCGGAGCGCACGGTCTTGATGAGCACCGGCTCCTTCGGGTCGCGCTCGATCTTGCGCCGGAGGCGGCTCACCTGCACGTCGATGCTGCGATCGAAGGGCGTCGAGGCGCGGCCGCGGGCGAGATCGATGAGCTGATCCCGGGTCAGCACCCGCTGCGGATGCTCGGCGAAGGCCACCAGCAGGTCGAGCTCGCCGCCGCTCAGCTCCACCAGGGCGCCGTCCGGCGAATGCAGCTGGCGGCGCGAGACGTCGAGCCGCCAGCCCTCGAAGCTCAGGATGCGCGGGCCCGCGACGACACCCGCCGCCGGCCGTGCCGTCCGCCGCAGCACCGCCTTGATGCGCGCCAGCAGCTCGCGAGGATTGAAGGGCTTGGCGAGATAATCGTCGGCGCCCATCTCCAGGCCGATGATGCGGTCGGTGTCTTCGCCCATGGCCGTCAGCATCACGACGGGCACGCTGGATTCCGCCCGCAGCCGGCGGCAGAGACTGAGGCCGTCCTCCCCCGGCAGCATGAGGTCCAGGACCACCAGGTCGATCCGGCTGGCGGCGAGCTGATCGCGCATTTCCTGGCCGTTCTTCGCCGACGAGACGCGAAAGCCGTGCCGAGACAGGAACTGCGACACCAGGCCGCGTATTTCCCGGTCGTCATCGACGATCAGCAGGTGTGGGGAGGTTTCCATGGCCGGGATTATCCGCAGGCGGGGCGGGGGCGCATATGGAATTTTGTAACCGAATGTTGCACGCCCGCCGCGTGTAACACGATGTTACAGAAAATCGTCCCGCCCGACATCATCCAGCAAAGCCCGCGCCCTAGAACCTAATGGTCACCGCGGATGAAGAGGGAGTGTACGGGGATGCAGAGATTGATCGATTACGCCGCCGCCACGGTCATTGCCGTGCTGTGCCTGCAGGCCGTCTCGCTCTGCCTCTCCGCGCCGCGGCCGCTCTAGGGAACGCCGTCATGACGATGGACTTTGCCTGCTCCTGGCTGCCGCGATCGCGTCGGGGATCACGAACCATGATGCGCTGGATCTTCGCGGTGATCGCCACCGCCTTCGTCGAGCTCGTGACCCTGATCGCTTTCGCGCTCTGGACGCTGGACGATTTCAGCAGCATCAAGCTGGGCGTTGGCGGCGCGGTGGCGCTTGCCGCCGCCACCCTGGTTGCCGTCTGGTCCGGCGCGCGGTTGATCGGGGCGATGCTCCGCCATGGGCGAGAGCGGCGGCGCGGCCACGGCGACCGCTCAGCCGCCGAGCCCACGTTTCAGCTCGAAGCCGCGCCCAAGATGCGCGAGCGCCCGCCGGCCGCATAGGCCTCGTAGCCCCGGCGTCGCAGCTCGCAGGCCGGACACTTCCCGCAACCGGCGCCCCATTCGTGGCGATGCTCTCGATCCCCCTCGTAGCAGCTATGAGTCTCGCGGCGGATGATGTCGACGAGAACGTCGCCGCCGAGCTCATGGGCGAGCTCCCAGGTCCGGGCCTTGTCGAGCCACATGAGCGGCGTCTCGATCACCAGCCGGCTCTCCATGCCGAGGTTCAGCGTCGCCTGCAGCGCCTTGAGCGTATCGTCGCGGCAGTCGGGATAGCCGGAGTAGTCGGTCTCGCACATGCCGCCGACGAGATGCTTGATGCCGCAGCGATAGGCGATGGCGCCGGCGACCGTCAGGAACAGCAGGTTGCGGCCGGGCACGAAGGTGTTCGGCAGACCGTTCGCTTGCATCGTGATCTCGGCGTCGCCGGTCAGCGCGCTGCCGCCGATCTCGGCGATGAGGCCGAGGTCGATCACCCGGTCCTCGCCGAGCCGGTCCGCCCAGTGCGGAAAGGCATCCCTGATGGCGTCGAGCACGGGCCCGCGGCAGTCGAGCTCGACGCGATGGCGCTGGCGGTAGTCGAATCCCAGCGTCTCGACGCACGGCCAGCGCGACAGCGCCCAGGCGAGGCAGGTGGCGGAATCCTGTCCGCCGGAGAACAGGACCAGCGCCGAGCCTGTCATCCCAGCACCGACACCTCGATCGGCGTCGGCTCGAAGCCGTTGCAGGGGTTGAAGCGCTGCGGGCAGTTGGAGATGACGGCGATCACGTCGGTCATGGCCGCCACCTCGACGAAATCGCCGGGCTTGGAGAGGCCGGGCTTGATGTCGGCGGCGCCCTCGGATGTGACCGGCACGTACATGAAGAAATTGACGTTGGCGACGACGTCGGCCGCGCCCAGACCCCAGCGGGCGAGCTCGGTGGTGAAGTTCGTGCGGCAGCTCGGCGTGTCCTTGACGCCATAGCGCATCAGGTTCATCGGCGTGCTGCAGCAGCCGGCGATGGTGTCGTGGAAGCCGCAGCTGTCCGCCGTCACCTTCATCAGCGCCCGCGCCTGGTCGGAATAGAGGACCGATCCCGTCGCGATATAGATCGAGCCCTGCATCTTGATGGTATTGCCGGCGTTGTAGCGATCGTGGGGATCCTCGGCGGCGAAGCAGAGGAAATCCACCGCCTGGGTCCCCTCGAGATCGACGATGCGCAGCGTCTCGCCGCGGCTGAGCCTCGCGGACCAGCGGCCGCCGGCGGGAACCACGTCGCGGGAAATCTGCTGCCGCGCCGAGACCTCCGCCGCGTCCTGTCTTTTCTCGCTCATTCGAGCCTCCTCAATCCACCCCTTATCCGTGTCCATAGCTGCCGCGCCGGGGGATCGTCTATTATGGGATCGGATGCAAGTCGAATGCCACAGGAGGCTCGGTGCGGGCGAGGGTGGCGAGCGAAGGGGGAGTTTTTCCATGAGCGCGGGGATCGGCACATCGGCGTCGCGCCGGATCGGCATGCTGACGCCGTCCTCGAACACGGTGCTGGAGCCGATGACGGCGGCGATGCTGGCGGGCCGCGACGACGTCAGCGTACATTTTGCCCGTTTCCGCGTCACCGAGATCTCCCTGGGCACGGCGGCCCTGGGGCAGTTCCAGTATGAGCCGCTGCTGGATGCGGCGCGGCTCCTGGCCGACGCCAAGGTCCATGCCATCGCCTGGAACGGGACCTCCGGCGGCTGGCTCGGCCTCGACGTCGACCGCGAGCTCTGCCGGCGTATCGAGGACGCGACCGGCATTCCCGCCACCACCTCCACCCTGGCGCTGGCCGAGGTCCTCGAGCGCACCGGCGCCCGCACGCTGGGCTGGGCCACGCCCTATCTCGACGAGATCCAGGCGCGCGTCATCGCCACCTTCGAGGCGGCAGGGTTCGCCTGCCGCGGCGAGCGCCACCTGCGCGACCGCGGCAATTTTTCCTTCTCCCTGATCGCGCCGGAGACCATCGCCGAGATGGTGCAGGCGGTGGCGAGCGAGCGGCCGGACGCCATCGCCATCTTCTGCACCAATCTCCGCGCCGCCCATCTTGTCGCCGGCCTGGAGCGGGACCTCGGCATTCCCATCTACGACACCGTGGCGACGGCGCTCTGGAAATCCCTGGCGCTCGCCGGCGTCGCGCCCCGCACGGTGCGCGGCTGGGGCCGCCTCTTCGACGTTGCCTGAGATGAGCGACGCAGGGAATTGGCTCGCGCGATTCGAGCGGGCGCTCGGCGGCACCGACGATGTCCTGCTCGCGGGCCTGTTTCACCCCGACAGCTATTGGCGCGACGTGCTGGCCCTGACCTGGGAGATCGAGACGGTCGAGGGGTCGGCTGCAATTCTCCGTGAGCTGAGAGCCCACGCCGGCCGGAGCCGGCCCACCGGTTTCGAGATCGATCCCCGCCGGACCGCGCCGCGCCAGGTGACGCGCGCGGGCACGCCGGCGATCGAGGCGATCTTCAGGTTCGAGACCGCCGAGGGACGCGGCAGCGGCGTGCTGCGGCTCGTCCCCGATGCAAATGATGGCGGCACGTTGAAGGCATGGACGCTGCTCACGGCGCTCGATGAATTGAAGGGATTCGAGGAGCGGATCGGGAAATCGCGGCCCCATGGGGAATCCTATTCCCGCGACTTCCGCGGCCCCAACTGGCTCGACCTGCGGAAATCCGCCGCCGCCTATGCCGATCGCGATCCCGCCGTGCTGGTGGTCGGCGGCGGGCAGGCGGGTCTGTCGATCGCCGCGCGCCTCACTCAGCTTGGAGTGGACACGCTGATCGTCGATCGCGAGCAGCGCGTCGGCGACAACTGGCGCAATCGCTATCGCGCGCTGACCCTGCACAACCAGGTGCAGGTCAATCATCTCCCCTACATGCCATTTCCGCCGAGCTGGCCGGTCTATATCCCCAAGGACAAGCTCGCCGGCTGGTTCGAGGCCTATGTGGAGAGCCATGGAGCTGAACTACTGGACCGGCGCGGAATTCGCGGGCGGCACCTATGACGAGGGTGCGGGCCGCTGGTCCGTCGTGCTGCGCCGGACGGACGGCACCGCGCGGGAGATGCATCCGCGGCACGTCGTGATGGCGACCGGCGTGAGCGGTATTCCCAGCCTGCCGGATATTCCGTCGCTGGGGAATTTCCGCGGCAAGGTCCTGCATTCCAGCCAGTATGACGACGGCGAGGCGTGGAAGGGCAAGCGGGCCCTCGTCATCGGCACCGGCAACAGCGGCCACGATATCGCCCAGGACCTGTACTCGAGCGGTGCCGAGGTGGCGCTGGTCCAGCGCGGCTCGACCCTGATCGTCAACGTCGAGCCCAGCGCGCAGCTCCCCTATGCGCTCTACGATGAGGGACTCCCCCTGGAGGACAGCGACCTCATCACCACGTCCGTTCCGCTGCCGCTCGCCCGGAAGAGCCACATCCGCTTCACCGAGCAGGCGCGGAAACTGGACCAGGAGCTGCTCGACGGGCTGGAGCGCGTGGGGTTCAGGCTGGATTTCGGCGAGGACGGGTCCGGCTGGCAGTTCAAGTACCTGACGCGGGGCGGGGGCTACTACTTCAACGTCGGCTGCTCCGATCTCGTGGCCGAGGGCAAGATCGACCTGCTGCAATTCTCAGATATCGCCGAGTTCGTCGCCGCGGGCGCGCGGATGCGCAGCGGCGAGACGCGTGCCGCCGATCTCATCGTGCTCGCCACCGGCTACCGGCGCCAGGAGTACCTGGTTCGCAAGCTGTTCGGCGACGGCGTTGCCGACCGCCTCGGTCCGATCTGGGGATTCGGCGACGGGCAGGAACTGCGCAACATGTTCATGCGCACGGCGCAGCCCGGCCTGTGGTTCATCGCCGGCAGCCTCGCCCAGTGCCGCATCTACTCCAAATATCTGGGCCTGCAGATCAAGGCGTCCGAAGAGGGTCTGCTCCCGGGCGTTGCCTGAGCCGCCCCTCAGCCCGGCTTCATCTCGCTCCGCTGACCGCCGCCCTCGAGCCGTTCCAGCGCCGCCATGGCGCCGCGCAACGTCGTGCGGATGCGCTCCGCCGCCGGCGCGTCCACCACGCTGGTGTCGAGGTAGAGGTCGAGGCCGGGCATGTGCTCGCTGAAGATCTGGATCTTCTGCCCGCCGGCGTCCAGCAGGCCCTCGATGGCGTAGGGGATGACCTCCCGGCTGATGCCCTTCATGGAGATCGGCGGCAGGGCATGGGCCGCGACGGCGTCGCGCACCAGGGCGTAGGTCTCATAGCTGATCACGATATTCCCCGGTTCCGCCACCGATTGCAGGCGCGCCGCCAGATTGGCCTCGGCGCCGATGATCGTGTAGTCCATGCGGTCGGCGCTGCCGAAATTGCCCACGTTGCAGAAGCCGGTGTTGATGCCCATGCGGACGCGGAACGGCTGCTCGGTGCCCTCGCGCCGCCACTTGACGTCGAGCTCGGCGAGGCGGCGCTGCATGTCGACGGCCATGCTGAGGCAGGCCTTGGCGTCCTCGGCGGCGCCCTTGGTCTCGGGATCGCCGAAGAAGATCAGAAGCGCGTCGCCGATGAACTTGTCGATGGTGCCGCCGTGCCGGGCCGCGATCGCCGACATCTCCGTGAAATACTCGTTGAGCAGCAGCGTGATCTCCTCGGGCTGCAGGCGCTCGGTGGTGGCGGTGAAATCCTTGATGTCGGAGAAGAAGATGGTGAGCTTCTTGCGCTCGGTATGGATGGTCACGTCCTTCTGGCCGCTGAAGATGCTCTTGTAGACCTGCGGCGCCAGATAGCGCGAGATCTTCATCGAGATCGTGGCGAGGAAGTCGTTGGCCGCCTCGAGCTCGCCGTTCATCCCCTGGATCATCTTGGCCTGCCGCCGCTGCATCATGATGAAGCCGACGCCGGCGGTTGCCGCGATGACGAAATAGATCAGCAGGAACTTGAACGAGAAGATGTTGGTGGCCAGGGCCTGGGTGATGGTCACTTCCTGGATGCCGCGGACGTCGCCGACCTTCCAGTCGTGCTTCGGGCTCTCGGGGTGCGAGTTGTGGCAGGAGACGCAGGCCGGCGCCATGATGATGGGGGCGATGAGGCGGACGTGGCTGGTCAGGAGCGACCACGAGACCTCCGTCAGCTGCTGGTTCGGCTGGCCGCGAAGCGTCGCGAGCGAGGTCGTCTCGAACTCGTCGAGGGGGTGCGCGGCGCGGTTCTTGAAGGGGAAGTCGGAGACGAAGCGGTAGCTGATGTTCGCCTGCTGCTCGCTGATGACGCGGCCAAGCTCCAGCGACAGCGTCGCCGGGATCGGGATCGCGCCGGGAACGGCGTCGTAGTTGTGCACCACCTGGGTGGTGCCGTGCGCCGACAGGACGCGGGCGACGACGTTGGTCGCATAGTAGCTGCGGACGCTGGTGATCACGGAGTTAAGGTCGCTGGTCTGACGGCGCAGCGAGCTCTCCGCCAAGGTGCGCAGGTCCAGCCAGACCGCGGCCGGCAGCCCCGCCAGCAGCAGCACGACCAGCGCAACCAGCACCCATCCTTGCGACTTCGTCGCCGGAGACCAGATTTTCATGGACGTCTTCCCCGCAGCATCGCCCGGCGCCCGCCCCCGGGACGGCCCGACGCAACTCCCGCCTCGGTCGAGGCTACCTTATTGGAACGCCCTTGCCATGCTCTAGTTGCCGCTGGCGACGCCGCGGCCGAGGTCGTCGCCGGGCGGCAGCTGCGAGGCGTCCCAGCCGCCGCCGATCGCCTCCACCAGGGTGACGCTGGCCACCAGGCGGTTCTGCAGGATGGTGAGGGCGGACTGCTCGTTGCCGAGCGCCGTGGTCTGCGCGGTGATGACGCTGGTGTAGGCGACGATGCCCGAGCGGTACTGGTTGAGGATGAGCTGCTCGGCTTCCTCCGACGCCTTGACCGCCGCGTCCTGCACGCCCGCCTGCTGCTCCAGGATGCGCAGCGAGGCGAGCTGGTCCTCCACCTGCTGGAAGCCCGCCAGCACCGTCTGCCGGTAGGCGGCGACGGTCTGGTCGTAGGAGGCGCGGGCCGCCTCCACCTGGGCGCCGCGCAGCCCGCCGTCGAACACGGTCTCGGAGAACGCCGGCCCGAACGACCAGACGTTGTGCGAGGTCTGCACCAGGCTCTGCAGCATGCTGCTGACGAAGCCGTAGGAGGCGGAGAGCGTGACGGTGGGGTAGTAGGCGGCGATCGCGACGCCGATCTGGGCATTGGCCGCCGCCATGGCGCGCTCGGAGGCGGCGATGTCCGGCCGCCGCTCCAGCAGCGTCGAGGGCAGTCCCGCCGGCATCACCGGCACGTCGAGGCGCATCGGCCCCGGCGCCAGGCCGAAATCCGAGGGCGGCTTGCCGACCAGCACGGCGATCGCGTGCTCGAGCTGGGCGCGCTGCACGCCCACATTGATCGCCTGGGCGCGCACGCCCTCCACCTGGGCCTGGGCCTGGGCTACGTCGGATTTGGCGGCGGTGCCGGAGGCGTATTTGTTCTGGGTGATCTGCAGGGAGCGTGTGTCCGCCTCGACCGTCGCGTCGAGGAGCCGCTTCAGCTCGTCGGTGACGCGGAGCTGGAAGTAGTCGCTGGCAAGCTCTGACTGGGCCGAGAGGCGCGCCGAGGCGAGATCGGCGGCGCTCGCCTGGGCGCTCGCCTCCTGGCTTTCCACGGTGCGGCGGATACGGCCCCAGACGTCGATCTCCCAGCTGGCGCTGGCGCTGAGGTCGAACTGGTTCTGCGTGAAGGCGGACGACCGCGTCTGGCTGGCGGAGCCGCCGGCGGCGCGGCCCTGGCCGCTGCGCTGGCCCGAGGCGCCGATGCTCACCGTGGGGAAGTAGGCGGCGCGCGCCTCCGCCACCAGGGCCCGCGCCTGGCGGAAGGCGGCCTCGGCGGCCTTCAGGTTCTGGTTGGAGACGTCGATCTGCCGCTCCAAGGCGTCGAGATCCGCGTCGCCGTAGATCGACCACCAGGGCCCGTTGCTGGCGGCCTCCTTGGGCTCGCTGGGCTTCCAGCCGTTGAGCTCCTTGTAGGCGACGGGCGTCGGTGCCTCCGGCCGCTTGTAGTCGGGGCCGACGGAGCAGGCGACGAGGCTCGCCAGCGCCATGACAGGCGCGATCCGCCGAAGTGTCGGGACTGTGCTCACGCGCCCCCCATCGGCCGGGGATTTACGACCTTGGGCGGACGCCGGTCGCTCCACATCCGCTGCGACCAGAGCCGGAAGCGGTCGAGGTAGAGATAGATCACCGGCGTCGTGTAGAGCGTCAGCACCTGGCTCACCATCAGCCCGCCGACGATGGAGATGCCGAGCGGCCGGCGCAGCTCGCCGCCTTCGCCGGCGCCGATCGCCAGCGGCACCGCGCCCAGGAGCGCCGCCATGGTCGTCATCATGATCGGCCGGAAGCGCAGCAGGCAGGCCTTGTAGATCGCCTCGTGCGAGGTCGAGGCCCTGGTTGCGCTCGGCGTCGAGGGCGAAGTCGATCATCATGATCGCGTTCTTCTTGACGATGCCGATCAGCAGGATGACGCCGATCAGCGCGATGATGTCGAACTCGGTGTTGAACGCCATCAGCGCCAGGATCGCGCCGACGCCCGCCGAGGGCAGCGTCGAGAGGATCGTCAGCGGGATGCACGTAGCTCTCGTAGAGCACGCCCAGCACGATGTAGACGGCGGCCAGCGCCGCCAGCATCAGATAGGGCTCGTTGGCCAGCGACTGCTGGAATGCCCGGGCGGTGCCCTGGAAAGTGCCGTGGATGCGTGGCGGGAACGCCGAGGCGGTTCATCGCCTCGCTGGTGGCGGCGACCGCGTCGCTGAGCGACTTTCCGGCGGTGAGATTGAACGAGATCGTGCTGGCGACGAAGAGGCCCTGGTGGTTGACCGCCAGCGGCGTCTTGCCGGGCCCGTAATGGGTGAAGGCGGCGAGCGGCACCATGGTCTCCTTCGACGAGCTCACCGCCGCGCCCGTGGATGCGCCGTTGTGGCCGGTGGCGGCGAGCTGGTTGTTCGCCAGGTTGCGCGCGCTGTCCTGGGCGATGGTGGCGGCGGAGGACGAGGACGATTGGCTCGAGCTCGTCACGGTGCCGGCGACGGCGTTGGTCTGCTGCACGCCGCCCACCGATCCGCCCGAGGTGCTGACATAGAGCTCGTTCGAGCGTGTCCGGGCTCTGCCAGAACTGCGGCGCCACCTCCATGATCACATGATACTGGTTCAGCGCATTGTAGATCGTCGACACCTGGCGCTGGCCGAAGGCGTCGTAGAGCGTGTTGTCGATCTGGCTCGCGGTGACGCCCAGGCGCGACGCCGTCGCGCGGTCGATGACGAGATCGGTCTCCAGCCCGTTCTGCTGCTGGTCGGAGTTGACGTCGGTCAGCTCCGGGATCTGCTGCAGCGCCTGGGTGATCTTCGGCGACCCACGTGAAGAGGTCGGCGAGGTTGTCGCCCTGGAGCGTGTACTGGTACTGCGCGTTGCTCTGCCGGCCGCCGACGCGGATGTCCTGGGCGCTCTGCAGGAAGAGGGCGGCGCCGGGCACCTGGGACAGCTCCCGGCGCAGGCGCACGATCACCTGATCGGCCGTGATGCTGCGCTCGGCCAGGGGCTTCAGGGAGATGAACACGAAGCCGCCGTTGGTCTGGCCGCCGCCGGTGAAGCCCACCACGTTCGCGACCGCGTCGTCCTTCTGCACGATGGAGATGAACTGCGTCAGCTTCTGCCGCATCAGCTGGAACGAGATGCTCTGGTCCGCCTGGATGCCGCCGATCAGCCGGCCGGTGTCCTCCTGGGGGAAGAAGCCCTTGGGCACGACGACGAAGAGATAGACGTTGAAGCAGAGCGTCACCAGCAGGATCAGCATGATGCTGAGAGGATGCGCCAGCGCGTGCTGCAGCGTGCGGTCGTAGCCGCGCAGCAGCCCGTCGAAGCAGCGCTCGGCGAAGCGCGAGAGCCGTCCCGGCTTGCGGTCCGCGGACGCCACCAGCACACGCGCGCACATCATCGGCGTCGTCGTCAGCGACACCACCAGCGACACCAGGATCGCGATCGAGAGCGTGACCGCGAATTCGCGGAAATAGCGGCCGACGATGCCGCCCATCAGCAGGATCGGCAGGAACACCGCGATCAGCGAGACGCTCATGGAGAGAACGGTGAAGCCCACCTCGCGCGCACCTTGGAGGGCGGCCTTGAAGCGCGGCATGCCCGCCTCGATGTGGCGCGAGATGTTCTCCAGCACCACGATGGCGTCGTCGACCACGAAGCCGGTGGAGATCGTGAGCGCCATCAGCGAGAGATTGTCCAGGCTGTAGCCCAGCAGATACATGCCGCCGAAGGTGCCGAGCAGCGAGACCGGCACCGCGACGCTCGGCACCAGGGTTGCCCGGCCGTTCCGCAGGAAGATGAACACGACCATGATGACGAGCGCGATGGAGATCAGGAGCGTGCGCTCCACCTCGTGCAGCGAGGATCGGATCGTCGTCGACTGGTCCAGCGCCACGTTCAAGTCGATATCGCTGGGAACCGACGCCTGCAGATCCGGCAGCAGCTCGCGCACCCGGTCGACGGTCTCGATGACATTGGCGCCGGGCTGCCGGTAGAGGATCACCAGCACCGAGGGCTTGCCGTTGGCGAGCCCGGCGTTGCGGATGTTCTCCACGGAATCCAGGACCTCGCCGACATCCGAGAGGCGGACCGCGGCGCCGTTGCGGTAGGCCACCAGCAGCGAGCGGTATTGGCTGGCCTTGGTGGCCTGGTCGTTGTCGTAGATCTGGTAGTGCAGGTCGCCGTCCTCGATCGCGCCCTTGGGGGCGTGGGCATTGGCGGCGGCCAGCGCCGCGCGCACGTCCTCGAGGCCGATGCCGTACTTGAAGAGCGCGCGCGGATTGAGCTCGACCCGCACCGCCGGCAGCGCGCTGCCGCCGATGGTGACCTGGCCGATGCCGGAGAGCTGCGACAGCTTCTGCTGCAGCACCGAGGAGGCGGCGTCGTAGATCTGCCCCTGGCTCAGGGTCGAGGAGGTGAGCGTGATGATCATGATCGGCGCGTCGGCCGGGTTCACCTTGCGGTAGGTGGGATTGCTGCGCAGGCTCGCCGGCAGATCGGCGCGGGCGGCGTTGATCGCCGCCTGCACGTCGCGCGCCGCGCCGTCGATGTCGCGGTCGAGGCCGAATTGCAGGGTGATGCGGGCGGACCCGACGGTGCTGGACGACGTCATCTCGGTGACGTCGGCGATGACGCCGAGATGGCGCTCCAGCGGCGTCGCCACGCTGGTCGCCATCACTTCCGGGCTGGCGCCGGGCAGGGATGCCTGCACGGAGATGGTGGGGAAGTCGACCTGGGGCAGCGGCGAGACCGGCAGCTGGAAGAACGCGATGGCGCCGGCCAGCGCCACGCCGACGGTCAGCAGCGTCGTCGCCACCATGCGGCGGATGAAGAATTCCGACGGGTTCATGGCGCGGGCTTCCGCTCCGCCGCTTCCTCGGGCTCGGGCGGGAAATAGCGCGCGAGGCGCATGCCCAGCCGGTCGAAGGCGAGATAGATCACCGGCGTCGTGAAGAGCGTCAGCATCTGGCTCACGATCAGGCCGCCGACGATGGTGATGCCGAGGGGATGGCGCAGCTCCGAGCCGGTGCCGGTGCCGACCATCAGCGGCAATGCGCCCAGCAGCGCCGCCATCGTCGTCATCAGGATCGGCCGGAACCGCAGCAGGCAGGCCTGATGGATCGCGTCGCGCGGCGACTTGCCCTCGTTCCGCTCGGCGTCGAGGGCGAAGTCGATCATCATGATCGCGTTCTTCTTGACGATGCCGATCAGCAGCACGATGCCGATGATGGCGATGATGCTGAGATCGTTGCCGGAGACCATCAGGGCGAGCAGCGCGCCGATCCCGGCCGAGGGCAGCGTCGACAGGATGGTGACGGGATGGACGAAGCTCTCGTAGAGCACGCCCAGCACGATATAGACCGTGACGATCGCCGCCAGGATCAGGAACAGCTCGTTGGCGAGCGAGGCCTGGAACGCCAGCGCCGCGCCCTGGAACACCGTGAAGACGCTCGGCGGCAGGCCGATGTCCTGCTCCGCCTGCTTCACCGCCGTCACCGCGTCGCCGAGCGAGGCGCCGGCCGCCAGGTTGAAGGAGATAGTGGTGGCCGGGAACTGCCCGAGATGATTGAGCTTCAGGGGCGCCGTCTGCTCGGTCACCTTGGCGATGGCGGAGAGCGGCACCTGGCCGCCGGCGGCGGTGGCGGACGGCAGGTAGATCGCGGTGAGCTCGGTGAGGGACGACTGCAGGGCGGGATCCGCCTCCAGGATCACGCGGTACTGGTTCGACTGGGTGAAGATCGTCGAGATGATGCGCTGGCCGAAGGCGTCGTAGAGCGCGTTGTCGACGGTCGCCGGCGTGATGCCGAAGCGCGCCGCGGTGTCGCGGTCGATGGTGAGATAGGCGGAAAGTCCCTGCTGCTCCTGGTCGCTGGCGACGTCCTCGAAGTCCGGCAGCTGGTTCAGCCGGTCCACCAGCTTCGGCGCCCAGGTCGCGAGCTCGTCGGGATTGGCGTCCTCCAGGACGAACTGGTACTGCGTCCGGCTGACGGTCGTGTCGATGGTGAGGTCCTGCACCGGCTGCATATAGAGAGTGATGCCGGCGACATCGGCGGTCTCCCGCTGCAGGCGGCGGATGATGTCGCTGGCGTTGAGCTTGCGCTCGTCATGGGGCTTGAGGTTGATCAGGAAGCGGCCGCTGTTGAGCGTCGTGTTGGTGCCGTCGACGCCGATGAAGGACGACAGGCTGTCGACATCGGGGTCCTTGAGAATGGCGGCGGCGAGCGCCTGCTGGCGATCCGCCATCGCCGCATAGGAGATCGACTGCGCCGCCTCGGAGATGCCCTGGATCAGGCCCGTGTCCTGGACCGGAAAGAAGCCCTTGGGGATCGCCGACGTAGAGAAGGCCGGTGAGCACCAGGGTTCCGACGGCGACGGCAAGGGTCAGCGGCTGGTGGTCGAGCACCCAGGTTGAGCGCCCGCTCGTATTGCCGCACCAGGGCCTCGAACCACTCGCGGTTCTTGCGGGCGAAGGCGGTCTCCCGCGTGTGCTCCGGCCGGCGCAGCAGCTTGGCGCAGGCCATCGGCACCAGCGTCAGCGACACGACGGCGGAGATCAGGATCGTCACCGCGAGCGTGATGGCGAACTCGCGGAAGAGGCGGCCGACGACGTCGCCCATGAACAGCAGCGGGATCAGCACCGCGATCAGCGAGATCGTCAGCGAGACGATGGTGAAGCCGATCTGCTCCGAGCCCTTGAGGGCCGCCTGCAGCGGCGAATCGCCTTCCTCGAGATAGCGCGAGATGTTCTCGATCATCACGATGGCGTCGTCGACGACGAAGCCGGTGGCGATGGTGAGCGCCATCAGCGACAGGTTGTTGATGCTGAAGCCCAGGAGATACATGGCGCCGAAGGTGCCCACCAGAGAGAGCGGCACCGAGAGGCTGGGGATGATCGTCGCCCGCACGTTGCGCAGGAAGACGAAGATCACCAGCACGACCAGGATCGACCGCCAGCGTCAGCTCGAACTCCACGTCCGACGACCGAGGCGCGGATCGTGGTGGTGCGGTCGGTGAGGACGGCGACGTCCACCGCCGACGGCAAGGCGGCCTGGAGCTGCGGCAGCAGCGCCTTGATGCTGTCGACGACGCCGATCACGTTGGCGCCGGGCTGGCGCTGGATGTTGAGAATGACGGCCGGCGTCGTGTTGGCCCAGGCGCCCAGCCGGGAGTTCTCCGCTCCGTCCACCACCGACGCCACGTCGGTCAGATGCACCGGCGCGCCGTTCTTGTAGGCGATGACGAGGTTGCGGTAGTCGTCGGCGCTGCGCAGCTGGTCGTTGGCGTTGATGGTGTAGGAGCGCGAGGGGCCGTCGAAGTTGCCCTTGGGCGTGTTGACGTTGGCGTTGGCGATGGTGGTGCGGAGGTCGTCGATGTTGAGGCCGTAGGCGGCGAGCGCCCGGGAATTCGCCTGGATGCGCACCGCCGGCCGCTGGCCGCCGCTGATGCTGACGAGGCCGACGCCGGGGAGCTGCGAGATCTTCTGCGCCAGCCGCGTGTCGGCGAGGTCCTCCACCTGGGGCAGCGGCATGGTCTTGGAGGTGAGCGCCAGGGTCAGGATCGGCGCGTCCGCCGGATTCACCTTGGCGTAGATCGGCGGCGCCGGCAGATCCGAGGGCAGCAGGTTGCCCGCGGCGTTGATCGCCGCCTGCACCTCCTGCTCCGCCACGTCGAGGTTGATGGCAGAGGCTGAACTGCAGCGTGATGACCGAGGCGCCGGCGGAGCTGCTGGACGACATCTGGTTCAGGCTCGGCATCTGCCCGAACTGCACCTCCAGCGGCGCGGTCACCGACGTCGTCATCACGTCCGGGCTGGCGCCGGGATAGAAGGTCTGCACCTGGATGGTGGGGTAGTCGACCTCGGGCAGCGCCGAGAGCGGCAGGAACTGGAACGCGAGGATGCCCACCAGCAGGATCGCCACCATCATGAGGGTGGTGGCGACCGGCCGCAGAATGAACGGACGCGAGGGGCTCATCGCGGGGCCTCGCTCATCCCAGGCGACGGCGGCGGTCCGTCATTCGCTGGTCCCGCTGGTCCCGCCGCTGCCCCCGTTCGCGCTGTTCGCACGTTTCCGGCGCTGGCCGGGCTGGCCCGGCTGCTGCGGATCCGGCGGGCTCGCCGGTGCCGCCGTCGCCCCGGGCGCGGCGCCCGCCGCGGGTGCCGCCGGTGCGGTACCTGCCGCCGGTGTTGCCGTCGCCGCGGCGCCGTTGGCATCGCGCAGGGAGATCTTGGCGCCGTCGCGCAGCTTGTCGGCGCCGTCCACCACCACGCGGTCGCCCACCGAGAGGCCGGTCTTCACCGAGACCCGCTCGCCCTCGGCCGGCCCGAGCTTGATCGCCTGCACCGTCACGGTGTCGTCGGGCTTGATGAGATAGACGAAGGTGCCGGGCGCGCCGCGCTGCACGGAGGCGGTGGGAATGACGGTCTCGTCGTGCAGGGTCTGGACGCGGAGCTGGATGTTGACGAACTGATTGGGGATCAGGGCGCCGTCCTTGTTGTCGAACTGCGCCTTCAGCTTCAGCGTGCCGGTTGTCGTGTCGATCTGGTTGTCGACGGCCGCCAGGGTGCCGGTGGCGATCTTGGTGGTCTGGCTGCGGTCGTAGGCCACTGCCTGCAGGGTGTTGCCGGCGGCAATCTGCTTCATGACCGCGGGAATGCTGTCTTCCGGCAGGGTGAACACGACTGATATGGGCTGCAGCTGGGTCAGCACCACGATGCCATTGGCGTCGCCGGTCTGCACGTAGTTGCCCTCGTCGACCTGCCGCAATCCCACGCGGCCGCTGACCGGCGCGATGATGAAGCAGTAGGCGATGTTGAGCTTGGCGGTGTCGACCTGGGACTGATCGGACTTCACCGTGCCCTCGAGCTGATGCACCAGGGAGTCCTGGGTGTCGCGCTGCTGCGTCGGGATCGAGTCCTGCTTCACCAAGGTCTTGTAACGCTCGAGATCGAGGCGCGCGTTGGTCAGCAGCGCCTGGTCGCGCAGCAGCGTTCCCTGGGCATTGGCCAGCTGCTGCTCGTAGGGCCGGGAGTCGATCTCCGCCAGGAGATCGCCTTCCTGCACCATCTGGCCTTCCTTGAAGGCGACGCGCATGAGCTGGCCGGCGATCTGCGTCCGCACCGTCACATTGGCGAGGGGCGTCACCGTGCCGAGCCCGTTGAGCGTGATGTTGATGTCGCCCTTCTGGGCGGTCGCCGCGACCACCGGCATCGCGCCGGTGACGGCGAAGCGTCCGCTGCGCGCCTGCTGCGCCGGCCGCTGATGCACCCACCACGCCAGCCCCGCCACTATCGCCAGGCAGGCGACGATCCAGAGATGGCGCCGCCACAGGGGGGCGCGCGTCGGCGCCGGCAGCAGCCCCGCCGGGCGCGGCGGCGCCTCCAATTGCCTCTGGGTATTCAGGTCATCCATGTGGGTCGGGGTCGGGGACGAGCACGCGGGAACCGTCGATGCGTTGCGGGAGGTCAGGCGCTGCGGTGGTCAGGCCGGCCACGCGGCTCCCGGCCTCGGAGCGATCGCCGCCGAGCCTTCCTGGCCGTTCTCGGCCGCCGCTGGGCAATGCCATGCAAACATAATAGACATTTGCCTCGTGCGAAGGAATATCTGGCGGTTCTCAGGAAGCATTAATCGAGTATCCACAATCGGTTACAGTTGGGCGTGCGGGTCTATCGGCGGATCGGGAAGGCCGCCCGGGGTTATAGGCCGCCGGGGGGTCGAGGGATCCCCGGCTTTCGGACCGGCTGGGGGAGTGGCATGGCGCCCATATGTCACCGCAATCGAAGGAGAAAACATCGATGATCGTCGTCACCAACAACGAGGGCCGGCCGGGCGTCGGAACCACCGCGCGCCGGCTGCAGGAGGGCGCGGCCGCGCTCGATGCCATCGAGGCCGGGATCCGGGTGGTGGAGGTCGACGAGACCATCCGCACCGTCGGCCGGGGCGGCTGGCCCAATCTCCTGGGCGAGGTCGAGCTCGACGCCGCCATCATGGACGGGACGACGCTGCGGTCAGGGGCGGTGGGCGCGATCAAGGGCTACCTCCACCCCATCAGCATCGCCCGGGCGGTGATGGAGCGCCTCCCCCATGTATTCCTGGCCGGCACGGGCGCCGAGCGCTTCGCCGGCGAGATCGGCGCCGAGGCGGGCGAAAACCTGATCGCCGATAGCGCCCGCGTCTGGCGCGCCTGGTTCGAGAAGGAGGTGCCGGAAGCCGACCGTCGCCGCTGGCCCGACGTGCCGCTCATCGACCTCTGCCGCCACGCCATCGATCCCGAGACCGGCCGCGACACCACGACCTTCCTGGCATTGGATGCCAAGGGCGAGATCGGCGGCGGCGTCAGCACGTCCGGCTGGGGCTGGAAGTATCCCGGACGGCTCGGCGACTTTCCCGTCATCGGCGCCGGCATGTACGCGGATACTCGCTACGGTGCCTGCGCCTGCACCGGCGCCGGCGAGATGACGATCCGCTGCGGCACGTCGCGCGCCGTGGTGCTCTACATGAAGATGGGCATGAGCGTCGACGCCGCGGTGCGCGAGGCGGCGGAGGACATGCGGCGTCTAAAGGGCGGTCTCATCGACCGCGTCACCATCCACGCCATCGACGCCAAGGGAAATCACAAAGTGGTCGCCGTCAACGGCAACCCCAACAACACCTACTGGCTCTGGCGCACCGGCGACGCCGCGCCGCAATCGCTGCCGGCAGAGATCGTCACGATCACGCCGATCTCCTCGAAGCCCTCGCCGTCGGCGGTCTACGGCGCGCCGGGGAGATGACGCAGCCACGCTTTGCGCAAGCATCCTGCGTCCTTCGAGACGCGCGCCGAGGCGCGCTCCTCAGGATGAGGTGAATTAAGCGTGGCACAAAGAAAAGTCCTCATCCTGGACAACCCGTTCGATCGCTTTGCGATCGAACCCTCCGGGGCGGCCCGTCGCAGGGCCGCCGGGTTGTCCCGCGTAAGCGGCCGTCTCGAAGGACGCACGACCGACGATCCCGATCCATGCAACGACCCTACTTGCGCGCCACGAGGTCGATCTCCACCAGGGCGTCGCGCGCGAGGCCGGTGACGCCGACGCAGGTGCGCGCCGGCAGCCGGCCGGCGGGAAAATAGCCGCGATAGACCGCGTTCATCTCGCTGTAGTGGCCCTTGAAGTCGGTGAGATAGATCCGCACCGATACCACATTGGCCAGCGCGTAGCCGGCGCCCTCGAGCACCAGGATCAGGTTGTCCATGACACGACGCGTCTGCGCCTCGATCCCGTCCGGCAGGGGCTTGCCGTCGTCGTCGGGCCAGGTCGGCATCTGTCCGGTGACGAAAAGCCAGCCGTCGGTCTCGACGGCATGGCTGAAGGGCGCGACCGGCGTCGGCGCGCCCGAAATCATGTGGAAGGTGGGGCTTGGCATCCGGGCTCCTCAGGGCTTGCTGGCGCTGGGGAGCCAGGATCGCAGCAAGCGGCCCCGAAGTCTCGTGCTGCGCGCAGGCGTGGACGTGCCGTTGCGCCCCGGCATCGTTGGGGCGAGACGCAAAAAGCGACGCGCCCGGGACCTCCGGGGTCCGTGACGCGTCGCTTCTAGAGGGCCGATCTACTGCGGACGGCTGTTCCGCTCGGCGGCCTGCAGCTGGGTCTCGAACTCGGAAACCTGCTTCTCGGCCTCATCCTTGGCGATGCCGTAGCGCTCCTGCACCTTGCCGACGAGCTGCTCGCGCTTGCCCTTCACGACTGTCCAGTCGTTGTCGGTGAGCTTGCCCCACTTCTCCTTCGCCTTACCGGAGACCTGCTTCCAGTTGCCGGCCACTTGATCCCAGTTCATGCGCCACTCCTTTGCAAAGTGAACCTATCCATGAAACGGGCCGCGCGCGGTCAGGGTTCCCCCACGGTCGCGCCAACGAGCGCGAATTAGCGATTGCGCTCTTCGCTCGCGAGGAGACCCGCCACGAACGCCGCGGCGAGCAGCGCGCCCTTGTGCTCGCGCACCAACCCGTTCGCTTCCCTGGCGAGGGATTGAAAGTCGATCGCCGGCGCCGGCGCAGTCCGCTCGGCGCCGCGGCCGGAGCGGGCGATCAGGAATGCCGCCAGGGAGGCCACCACCAGAATGACGGTGATCACCCCTGCTGCCGGCGCGCGGCCGATCTCAGGCGCCAAATAGAGCCAGAGACCGGTGATCGCGAAGCCGGCGGCGGTGCAGGCGAGGCAGCCGGCGGTCAGCATGAGCACCAGCGTGACCCACGCCCCTCCGGCCGGCCGGCGTTCCGGCTTGAGGGCGCTCTCGGCGAGCGTCGCCGCCAGTCGCAGGGCCTCTTGCATCGCCGGATTGAGGTTCAGCGCGACAACAGGCGGCCGCCGACGAGACCGACGCCGAAAGCGATCAGCAGGCTCATCAGCGGCTGCTCTTCCACCTGGCGGCTGACCGCCTTGATGGATCGCTCGCTCTCCGCCGCGATGTTGCGGTAGACGTCGTTGGCGGTTCCCTTGCTGGTCTTCTTGACGTTCTCGATCAGATGCGCGAGGTCCCGCTTCAGAGCGGCGACGTCGTCGGCGAGATCGGTTTCCTTGGCTGCGGTCATGCTGGTGTGCTCCACGAAAAATGCCGGGTGCCCGGCCCTGGGTAATGTGGGCTGGCGCGCTTACTTCACGATCAGGTTGTTCTTGACCGTCCGCACGCCCTCGACGCTGCTCGCGACCCTGGTGGCGCGGGCGGACAGTTCCGACGAGTTGACGAAGCCGCTTAGCTGCACTTCGTCCTTGAATGTGTCGACGTGGATGTCGAAAGCCTTCAGCGACTGATCCTGCACCAGCGCGGCCTTCACCTTGGTGGTGATCGCGGAGCTGTCGACGTATTGCCCCGTGCTCTCCTGAGTGCGAGTCTCCGAGCAGGCTGAAATCACTGGCGCAAGCCCTGCGGCCAATGCAACAGCGAGAACGATCCGAGCCGAGGTGCGGGCGCGTTTCATGATCTCTCCTTCATTGATTGCGATTGCGGGCGCCGCTCGACGAAGGCGGGGCGCCACTACCTATTCAACCCATTGAACGCTGGGGACCGCCAAGGGTTCCTCGCCCTTGAGGTGGATGGGAGCGGCGATGACCTTTTTGGGGCGTCGGAGGCGCTAGCCCGGGAGGCTCGGCAGCAGGCCTGATGGCATGAACCGAGCGAGGCGGCCGCTCGCTACCAGCCGCTTCGCCGCCTCGATGTCCGGGGCGAAGTAGCGATCACTGTCGTAAGGCGGCACCAGTTCGCGGATCAGGGCCTTGGCCTCGGCGAGGCGCGGCGAGGTTTGCAGCGGGAGATGGAACTCGACGCCCTGCGCCGCCGCCAGCAGCTCAATGGCGACGATGCCCACGGTGTTGTCCGCCATGTCGCCGAGGCGCCGCGCGGCGAAGGTCGCCATGGAGACGTGATCCTCCTGGTTCGCCGAGGTCGGCAGGCTGTCGACGCTGGCGGGATGGGCGAGGCTCTTGTTCTCAGAGGCGAGGGCCGCGGCGGTGACCTGGGCGATCATGAAGCCGGAATTGATGCCGCCGTCCCGCACCAGGAACGCCGGCAGCTCGGAGATGTTGTGGTCGATGAGGAGCGCGATGCGCCGCTCCGAAAGCGCGCCGATCTCCGCGATGACCAGAGCCAGCACATCCGCCGCCATCGCCACCGGCTCGCCGTGGAAATTGCCGCCGGACAGCACCTCGCCGCTCTCGGCGAAGACCAGGGGATTGTCGGAGACCGCGCCGGCCTCGCGCCGCAGGACCTCGGCGGCAAAGCGCAAGTGATCGAGGCAGGCGCCCATCACCTGGGGCTGGCAGCGCAGGGAATAGGGATCCTGGACGCGGTTGCAGTCGAGGTGCGAGGCGCGGATCGCGCTTCCTTTCAGCAGCGCCTGATAGACGGCGGCGGTCTCGATCTGCCCCGGATGGCCGCGGAGCGCGTGGATGCGCGGATCGAACGGCGTGTCGGATCCCTTGGCCGCATCGACGGAGAGCGCGCCCGCCACCATGGCGGCGGCGAAGGCGTCCTCGATGGCGAAGAGGCCGACCAGCGCCAGGGCGGTGGAGACCTGCGTCCCGTTGAGGAGCGCCAGGCCTTCCTTGGGCGCGAGGTCCAAGGGCTCAAGGCCGGCGCGGCGGAGGCCTTCGGTTGCCGCGATGGTCTCGCCGCGGCAGCGCACTTCGCCGACGCCGATGAGGGCAGCGGAGAGATGGGCGAGCGGCGCCAGATCGCCGGATGCCCCCACCGATCCCTTGGCGGGGATCACCGGATAGACCTCGGCCTCGAGGAGCCGCAGCAGCGCCTCGATCAGGCTCCAGCGCACGCCGGAATGGCCGCGCGCCAGGGATGCGGCCTTGAGCGCGAGGATGAGGCGCACGCTGGCATCGTCGAGAGCCGGCCCGGTGCCGACGCTGTGGGAGAGGACGAGATTGCGCTGCAGCTCGCGGAGGTGATCGGCGGAGATCGTCTTGCGCGCCAGCAGGCCAAAGCCGGTGTTGACGCCGTAGACGGTCTCGCCGCGCTCGACGATCGACGTCACCGTGGCGCTGGCGCGCTCGACGGCGGCGCGCAGGCCGGGATCGAGATCGGCGGGACCCTGGCCGCGATAGAATGCCCGCAGCTGCGCGAGCTCGAACCCGTCGCCGGTGATGCGCAACAGCGCCTTGCCGCGGGCCGTCGGCGCCGGCGAGGGCGCACGGGGCCGGGAGACCCGCCGACCCCTGGGATCCTTCCGTCGCTCCCGCGCCATCTGTCCGCCGCCCCCACCGTGATCACCCGGGACCAGCATCACCGTTTGGCGATCCAAGGCAAGCCATTCCGGTGTCGCGCGGCGCCTCACCGAGATGTGACGTGCCGAAGGCCCGGCACGGTGATCACGTCACTTCAATTGGGAGAGGAAATCCCACTCCATGAAAATTCTGACAGCGATCTGCCTGGTTGGTCTGCTTGCGGTGTCTCTCGCGGCCTGCGGTACTCCGGCGCCGCCGGATCCCGTCTATGACCGCTGGCATGGCGAGGCCTATCGCGGCGGCGCCAACGGCGGTGGCGGCGGCGGGATGTGATCGCCGGCGATGCCGGACAGGCTAGGAGCGATGGCGGCGTTGCCGCTGGTCTTCCATGAGCTGGCGCACCTTGCGCTGCTCCCAGTCCCGCGTCGACCACGGCAGCAGCTCGTAGGTGTGGGCGGCATGCAGCCCGACCAGCAACCCCCAGCCCAGGATCACCTTGTAGAACCACGCCTCGCCGGGGGTGGAGACGTCGATCAGCAGGAGGATGATGTTGATGAAGACGTAGAGCGTCAGGTGCGTATAGAGGAGGCGCAGGCCCTTGACCTTGCGCCACGCCCATTGCTCCAGCTCCACCTCGCGGGCGGCCTCGCGAACGCCTGCGCCAGCCCGCAATTCTACGGGCTCGCTGGCACCACCCTTGACCTTCAACATGCGCTCGCAGCCCTCCTTGTGGGCCCCCCGCGCGGGGACCCGATCATAGCCGGTCTGGCAAAATAAGACAGTCCGTCGCGAGACGGCGGTGTCCCCACGCAATCGCCCGTGGGTTTTGCCGCGCCGACAGTCCGCGTCATGTATCGCCTTGAAAAGGCCGCAGCCCGGTCACCCGACCGTCATGACGCCGTGTCTAAAAGGGAGGCGTCTCTTGGCCGAGGAGCCGCGCATGTGGCTGGAATGGCTGTCGCATACTTTGCGGGCATCGACTCATTCGCCAGTGGGCGAACGTCGCCGCCGTATTGGGTCGGCACTGCACGTCGGTCCGGACGAGCGCTCCCGGACCGTCAACGCGGCACTTGATCCGCACGAAATGCCGGAGCGTCCTCGCGAGTTCGAGCCCAGCGATCCGCGGCGACGCTGACCGGGACGCAGCGGCGGGCCATCGCGCCGCCTTCCGATAAACCCGAAATTGATCTATGTCATTGCGTTTCCCGCGCAGAATCGGCGTGTTTGCGCCGATATTCGGCGTCCGGCTTTCTGTGATGGTAGACAGACAACCGCCCCTCGGTGGGGGCGTCAGAACGGAGCGGATGATCAGTGTCCGAAGGGAGCAGCCGCATATCGCCGGCACCGCGACGACACGACCATTCGCTGGCCTGGCATCTCGCCATGTTCGCGGCGGGCATTCTGGTGCCGACGCTGGCACTGGTCGTCGTGCTCCTGTGGCAATTCTCCGTCCGGGAACAGCGGCTCCTGGAGGGACAGGCCCACGATGCCACCGTGGCGATCATCGCCGATATCGACCGCGATTTCGCGGCGCAGACCGCCGTGCTCCAGACCCTCGCGGCCTCGATGGCTCTGCGAGCTCAGGATTTCGCGGCCTTTCGGAGAACGGCCGAGGAGGGAGCCCGCGCTCTCGGTGTCGATGTCGTCGCACGCGATCTGACGGGGCAACGACTTTTTGATACTGGCAGCGGGCTCGCGCGCGTGAGTTCCGGCGGCGGCCCCGACGACGTCGAGCGCCGCGCGCTCGCGGGCCGCGGCCCGGCGTTCTCCGGAGTCTATGCCGGTGAAGACGGGACACCCATCGTCAGCGTCTATGTGCCGGTGCTGCAGGACGGCGCGGCGGTCCTGCTGCTTGGACTGGAAAAGCCGGCGGCTCGCGTGCGCGAGCTGACGCTGCAGGCCGGTCTCCCCGACGGTTGGAGAACCGGCGTCATCGACGCAAGCTGGAACATCATCGCCCGCATCACGCAGCAGGACGAGTATGTGGGCAAGCCCACCTCGGCGGAATTTTCCGCCCACGCGACCGGCGACAGCGGCGTGTGGCGCGGCAGGAATCAGGAAGGGCTCGAGATTGTCTCGGCCTATGCCCGCTCGCGGCTCTCGGGCTGGTACGTGGCGGTGGGAATTCCGGCTCATCTTCTGGAGGCGCCCCTCAGGTCCGCGCTCGGTGCCCTGGTCACCGTGGCGACTGTCGGCGCCATCCTCGCCCTGGCCCTGGCTTGGCTGGTCGGCCGCAGGATCGCGGCGCCCATTCGGGCCTTGGTCGCGACGGCGGACGATCTCGGGCGCGGCGAGGCGGTCGCACCCGTCTTGACGCCGCTGCGGGAGGCCAACGAGCTCGGTGATGCCTTCCGCGCCGCCGGCGATCTGGCCCGGCAGCGGACGGCGGCGCTCGACAAGTCGCTCCGGCGCACCACGGAAGTGCTGGAGAGCATCGGCGACGGCTTTTTCGCCATCGATGCCGATTGGCGGTTCACCTACATCAATCACCGGGCATTGCAGCTTCTGGGAATGACCACGAAGCAGGTTCTCGGCCGACCGCTTCTGGAGCTGTCTGCGCATCTGGGCGACAACAGGATCGAGGCGAATTTTCGCCAGGCCATTGCTGACGATGAGCCGCGCGAGTTCGAGACGATGTCGCCGATCTCCGATCGCTGGCTGTCGGTGTCTGTCTATCCCCAGGCTGGCGGCGGTCTGTCGGTCTATTTCCGCGACGTCACGGAGCAGCGCGTCGCGGCGACGGAGCTGAGCGCCAGCGAGGAGCGCTTGCGGCTGGCACAGGAGGCAGCCGGCATCGGCACCTGGGAGATGCGGCCGGGAAGCGGATATTTCGTCTGGTCCATGAGCCTCTACAACTTGGTCGGCCTCGACCCCGCGACCACGCCGCCGTCCTTCGACGCCTACCTGCGGATCGTTCATCCCGACGATCGCCCGCTGGTGCTGGGACTGCAGAAATCGGTTTCCAGGGCGACGGGTCCGATCAATGCGGAATATCGCATTGTACGGGGAACCGACGGCGTGGTGCGGTGGCTCGCCAGCCATTCCGTTCTGCACCGCGCCGCTGATGGCGAGACGTCGCGTGTATTCGGCGTAGTCACCGACGTCACCGAGCGGCGCACCGTCATCGAGGCGTTGACACGCGTCCAGGATCTTCAGTCCCAGCTCATTCACGTTGGCCGCCTGACCGACATGGGACAGATGGCGGCGACCCTGGCGCATGAGCTCAACCAGCCGCTCGCCGGCATTCTCAACTATGTGCAGGCGAGCCGGCGCATGATCGAGCGCGGTACATCGACCGGCGCGCAGGTGGACGCGGCCTTGCAGAAGGCGGCGGAGCAGACTCAGCGAGCCGGAGAAATCATTCGGCGTCTGCGCGCCTTCGTCGAGACCGGGGAATTGCGGCGGCAGGCGGAGCAGATCCTCGGCGTGATCGAGGACGCCACGGCGCTGGCTTTGGTCGGTGTGTCCCAGCCCGCGCTGCGGCCGCGGATCACGATCGAGCAGGGGTTGCCGGACGTGCTGATCGACAAGGTTCAGATCCAGCAGGTGCTGGTGAACCTGATCCGCAATGCAGTCGATGCGATGCAGCTCACGGGACGGTACGAGCTCGTGATCGCAGCGCTGGCGGCCGACAATGACAAGATCGAGGTGAACGTCTCCGACAGCGGTCCAGGGCTCTCGCCCGAGGTGATGACCCGCTTGTTCCAGCCGTTCACCACCACCAAGTCCGGGGGCATGGGCGTGGGCTTGTCGATCTGCCGCACCATCGTTCAGGCCCATGGCGGCCTGATCTGGACTCAACCCAATCTTGGCGGCGGCACCACCTTCTTCTTCACCATCCCGACCGTCGGACGCGCCGTGTCGGCCCCGCCGGCCTGATCGTGAACTGATCCGCCAGCTCCCGCGCAAGCCTCTGGCCGGCGCCGGGTCACCCGTGCTCCACTGCTGCGAACCGGCAGCGAGGGAGGATGACATGCGCGGCGTGGTCTTCGCGGGCGAGCGAAAGCTGGATCTCGTGGAATTTCCCGATCCCTCGCCGGGCCCGGGCGAGGTGGTGGTCGAGATCAAGGCCTCCGGCATGTGCGGCAGCGACCTCAAGGTCTACCGCGCCTCGAAGAACGCCAGCCAGTCACTGGGCCTCGGTACCTCGAAGGGGCCGGTCATCGCCGGCCACGAGCCCTGCGGCGTCGTCGCCGCGGTGGGTCCGGGCGTCGAGGCGCGCCAGGCGCCGCTGGGCCAGCGCGTCATGGTGCACCACTACAAGGGCTGCGGCGTCTGCGAGCATTGCCGCGTCGGCTGGCAGCAGCTCTGCGCCGAGGGCATCGTCGTCTACGGCGTCACCGGCCACGGCGCTCATGCCGGTTATATGAAAGTCCCCGCCAGCACCCTGGTGCCGCTGCCGGACGAGCTTTCCTTCGAGACCGGCGCCGCGATCTCCTGCGGCACCGGCACCGCCTATGGCGCGCTCCGGCGCATGAACCTGTCCGGGCGCGATACGGTCGCGATCTTCGGCCAGGGGCCGGTGGGCCTCTCCGCGACCCAGCTCGCGGTCGCCATGGGCGCGCGGGTGATCGCGGCGGATCCGAGCCCGGAGCGCCTGGCGCGCGCCAAGGAATTCGGCGCCGATGCCGTCGTCGACCCCGGCGCCAACGACCCCGTGGCCGCGATCAAGGAGCTGACGCAAGGACGCGGCGCCGAGCTCACCCTGGACACGTCAGGCTCGCCAGTTGGTCGCCTTGCGGCAGTGCAGAGCGCCAAGACCTGGGGCGTCACCTGCTTTGTCGGCGAGGGCGACACGGTGACCCTGGACGTGAGCCGCGACATGCTGCGCAAGCAGCTGACCCTCATCGGCTCCTGGACCTTCTCCGCCATGGGCCAGGCGGATTGCGCCCGCTTCATCGCCGAGCGCGAGATTCCCGTCGACAGATTGTTCACCCACCGCTGGCGCCTCGACCAGGCGACCGAGGCCTATCAGCTCTTCGACAAGCAGACGACCGGCAAGGGCGTCTTCTTGATGTAGCTTCACAAGCACAGGAAACCTGGCAATGCACTGGACCGACCGCCGGCGGCGCTTTCGCGCGCTTCTTTCCGGCACTCGCTGCGTTCACCCCGGCTCCGTCTTCGATCCGATCTCGGCGCGCATCGCCGAGGACCTCGGTTTCGAGGTCGGCATGTTCGCGGGCTCGGTCGCCTCGCTCGCGGTGCTCGGCGCCCCCGATCTCATCGTGCTCACCCTCTCGGAATTCGCGGCCCAGGCCTACCGCATCTGCCGCGCCGGCAATCTGGCATTGCTGGTGGACGCCGATCACGGCTATGGCAACGCCCTCAACGCCAAGCGCACCGTGGAGGAGCTGGAGACCGCGGGGGTGGCGGCGCTCACCATCGAGGACACCGTGCTGCCGCGGCCCTTCGGCGATGGCGCCACACGCCTGATCTCCATCGAGGAGGGCGTCGGCAAGATGAAGGCGGCGCTTGCGGGCCGGCAGGACCCCGATCTCGCCATCGTCGGCCGGACCAGTGCGCTGTCGGTCACCGGCCTCGAGGACGCGATCGCCCGCGCCCGCGCCTACGAGGCCGCGGGTGTCGACGCCATGTTCATGCTGGGCATCAAGACGCGGGCGCAGCTGGAGGCGATTTCCGCCGCGGTGAAGATCCCACTCGTCCTCGGCAGCGCCGCGCCGGAGGTCGTGGATCTCGCCTATCTCGGGAGCCAGAGGGTGCGGGTCTGCCTGCAGGGCCATCAGCCTTTCATGGCGGCGGTCCAGGCCACCTACGAGACACTGAAAGCGCTCCGCGAGGGCACGCCGCCGGCGAAGCTCGTCGGTGTCGCCTCGGCCGATCTCATGAAGCGGGTCACGCGGGACGCCGACTACACCGGCTGGACGCGGGATTTCCTCGGCTAGCGGTGGCCCGCCGGAGGAAGCTCCTCCGGCGTCACCGTCAGGTCGATCTTCTGTCCCTGACGCAGCACGACCAGGGGCACCGAGCGGCCGACGCGATCCTCGGTCATCAGCCGGTGGAGATCGTCGATATCGCGCACCACGACGCCGTCGGCGGCGACGATGATGTCGCCGCTGCCGACGCCGGCGCGCTGGGCCGGACCGTTGGCCCCGGTGGACTGCACGAGGACGCCCGACTCCTGGGCGAGGTCGTGGAAGCGCGCCGACCGGCGCGACAGCGGCACGTTCTGCCCGGCAACGCCGATGAAGCAGCGCCTGACCCGGCCGTCGCGGATCAGGCGCGAGGCCACGAACTCCACCGTGTTGGAGGAGATCGAGAAGCAGATGCCCTGGGCGGCGGCGATGATGGCGGTGTTGATGCCGACCACCTCGCCGGCGGAATTTACCAGCGGCCCGCCGGAGTTGCCGGGGTTGAGGGCGGCATCGGTCTGGATGACGCTGTCGATCAGCCGGCCCGAGCGCGCCCGGAGCGAGCGGCCAAGCGCGCTCACCACGCCCGCCGTGACCGTATGCTGGAAGCCGAAGGGATTGCCGATGGCGATCGCGAGCTGCCCCACGCGCAGCCGGCGCGAGTTGCCGAGCCGGGCAAAGGCTGGCGCCGGGCCATCGAGGCGCAGCACGGCCAGGTCGGTCTCGGGATCGTCGCCGATGATGGTTGCATGGGAAGTGCGACCGTCCGTGGAGGTCGCGCGGATGCGATCGCCGCCGCCGATGACGTGGCTGTTGGTGAGGGCGTATCCGTCAGGCGTGAACAGCACGCCCGAGCCGCCGCCAGCGGGACGGCCGTCCTTCTCCACTTGGATGTGGAGCACCGCTGGCGCCACCCGGTCGACGGCGCCGACCACGGCGTGGGAGTAGGCGTCGAGGAGATCCTCATCACCGTCCGGACGGGGGCGGCTGTCGGTGGTTGTTCCGGCATCGGACGCCGAGATCGGCGTCAACGCCGGCGAGTTAGGGGAGGGGATGAAAGTCATGGGATTTGCACGTCTGCCGAAGCGGAGTGGGAGGACTGGGCAGAATAGATGGGAAGCCATGTCGCCTGGGTTCAAGAGCCGCGTTCCGTCACGCGCCCGGCGGGTGCGTCCGGGAAAGTGACGGCGTCCGGGAATGCGCCGCCTCGCGTCGCGGTCCATGAAGCGGAAGGACTCTCACGGGAGAGCCCGGGAATGGAGGACGTATCATGGTGAATTCCGCTCGCCGCGCGCGCCGGCTCTGCGTCGCCTTGCTGTCATTCGGGCGCCTCATGGCAGCCATGCCGGCGGCTGCCGCGGGCATATACCCTCCGGGCTGGAATCGTCCGCAGACTGCGGCGGCGCCGGTGCCCTACGATTTCAAGCCGGGGTCCCTGCATCGCGCACGTCTGGCGGACACGCCGGCACTGCCCGCGTCGGCGGCGCAGCCGCAGCTCTATCGCTTCGAGCCATGGTCCGATCAGTGGCAGCGCGTGCCCTGATTGCGTGGCGAATGACGATTTGAGGTGCCACGGGAGCGAACGAAAAAAAGGGCCTTCGAGGGGTTGGCGCCCTCGAAGGCCTGTAGTGGTGTCGCCCGTTTGCTCTAACCAGGGGCTACAAGGGAGGAGCGGGCGACAGGTGTAAAGATACGGCCGACCCGCCGCGGGCGATGTGACCTAGATCACTGGCGGAGAGATTTTGCTCGGCAATGCCGAAATCGTTACCGGCACAACCGGGGCGACCGGAAGCGTGCTCAGATACCGAGCAGATCCGCGATGCGGCGGCGCACCGCCCACCACTGGGCGCGCCCGACCGTCACCGGCGCCCGCGCGCCGAGGCCGCGCGCCCAGATTGCCTTGATCGGCAGCGTCCGCGCCGCCTCGAAATCCACGCTGCCCGGCGGCGAGGCGAGGTCGACCACCAGGGCGCCCGGACGGAGCTGCCGCATCATGTCGAGATCGACGATTCGGCTCGGCACCGAGGAGATGAGGATGTCGAGGTGCGGCACCAGGGTGAGCAGCCCGTCGAAGTCGCAAGCCGTGACGCCGTGCAGGCTCGCCTGGGCGCGTTGCACGGGATCGCGCGCCACCGCGTGGACGCGGGCGCCAAGCTTGTGCAGCGTGTGGGCGAGGAGGTTGCCCAGCGCGCCCTGGCCCAGCACGGCGATCGTCGAGCCGTGGATCGATATGACGGTGTTGGCGATGAGCGTGGCGAGCACGCCCTCGACGACGCTGGGGGCCCGCATCAGCTTGGCCTCGGCATCGTGCTCGTACTGCTGCACCGACAGCGAATAGGTCTCCGCCAACCGCCGCAGCGTCGCATCCGCCGCGCCGGCGAAGATGTGGCCGCCCGGCGTCATCCCGCCGATGAGATCGTCGTCGATCCGCGGCGGCGAGGCGAGGCCGGGCGCATAGAGGCAGCCGTCCTTGATGCCGGCGATCGGGAAGAGGGCGACGGCGGCGCCTGATGTCGCCTCCGCCGCCGAGCGTGCCCGGGTCACGCCGGAAATGCCGCGCTCCGGCCAGGGAAAGCCGAAGGCGCGCACGGTGGCGCCCGTCGCCGCCGCGCACCGGGCGATCTCCTGCTCACGCTGATCGCCGCCGACGATGGCGAGGTTCAGCTCGTTCCAACTCCGGATAGGCGCCATTCCCTCGCGGTCCGATCTCCCTGTCCGATATGCCTCAGTCGGCGAAGCGCGGAATCACCTTCTCGCCCACCAGCTCGATGGAGCGCATTACCTGGTCGTGGGTCGTGTGGCCGGCCTGGAACATGAACGCCATCTGGTCGATGCCCGCCTCCGCCCAGCGCTCGACCTGGCGGCACACGGTGTCGGGATTACCGCCGATCGCCATGGCGTCGTCGATGAGCTGATCGTTGCTGCGGCTAGTGATCTTGTCCACCACCTTGGCGACGCCGCCGGCGGCGGAGCCGAAGCGGTACTTGTTGATCTCGGCGTCGTTGTCGCCGTAGTACCAGCGCGCCGCGGCGCAGGCGAGGTCGCGGCCGGTACGGTCGTCGTCGTGGCAGCAGGCGACGGCGTAGACGCCCACGTGATCGTTGGCGAACTTGCCGACGAACTTCGATTTGTCGCCGCTGCGGATCGCGCTCCGATAGGCCGCGATGGCGGGCTTGGTCTCGGCGGGCGTGTTGCGGGTCACGCCGATGATGCCGACGCCCTGCCGTCCCGCGTATTCGTAGGTCTCGAAGTTGGAGGCCGCGACCCAGAGCGGCGGGTGCGGGCGCTGGATCGGGCGCGGCACAACGTGGCGGGCCGGCAGATCGAAGTGCTTGCCCTTGTATCCCGGGAAATGCTCGTGCTCGAACATGCTGAGCACCGCTTCCATCGCCTCCCGGCCGACGTCGCGCCCGAGCGCGGGATCGAAACCCAGGCCCTCGACCACATAGGGCGAGGTGCCGCGGCCGGCGCCGAACTCGCAGCGGCCGTTGCTGAGCACGTCGAGCGTCGCCACGCGCTCGGCGATGTAGAAGGGGTTGTGGCAGGGCATCAGCACGACGGCATAGCCGAGGCGGATCCGCCGCGTGCGCTGGCTGAGCGCGGCCAGGATCATGTCCGGCGTCGAGCTGTGGCCGATCTCGGCATAGAAATGCTGCTCGGTGATCCAGAAATGGTCGAAGCCCACCTGCTCGGCGGCGACCGTCTGGTCGAGGGCGTGCCAGAACGCGTCGCGCTCCGTGGTCTCGACCCACGGTCGCGGTATCTGGAGCTGCGTCATCAATCCGAATTTCATCGCCGCGATCCCCCTTGCGAGCCCGGAAGCCCGGGCCCGTGTCGACGATGCAAATGCTAGCCCCGGCGGATTATTGCGTCCAAGGCATAAGACGTATAAGTGATATGCTGAAATCGTTTGAAAGCAGCGGAGGCAGATCCCGTTGGAGACGCGTGCGCTGCGCTACTTTCACAGCGTGGCCGAATTCGGCAGCTACAGCCGCGCCTCCGGCTTCCTGCGCATCTCACAGCCGGCGATCAGCCGGCAGATCCGCAAGCTCGAGGAGGAGGTCGGCAGCGCGCTCTTCAAACGCCACGGCCACGGCGTCAGCTTGACCGAGGCCGGCCGCATCCTGCTCGAGCGCAGCCAGATCGCGCTGCGCCAGCTCGAGCAGACCAAGGCAGAGATTCGCGGCGGCCGGGTGGGCCCCTCGGGCGTTCTCTCCTTCGCCGTGCCGCCGGCCGCCGGCCACTTCCTGGTGCCGGCGCTGGTGGAGCGCTTCGGCCGCGAGTTCCCCAACGTCTTCCTCAAGGTGATCGGCGGCTTCAGCGGCTATATCCACGAGTGGCTGGTGCGCGGCCAGGTCGATCTCGCCTGCGTCCACGATCCGCTGCCGCAGCGCGGCTTCGAGGTGATCCCCCTGGTGCGCGAGCAGGTCTATCTCGTGGGAAAGCCGGGGGCCGCGCGGTTCAGCCGCGACCACGCCCGCATCGACGATCTCGCCAACCTGCCCCTGGTGCTGCCGAGCCGGCCCAACGCCTCGCGCCGCCTCCTCGACAGCTGGATCGCCCAGAAGGGCATCTCCCTCAATATCCGGATGGAGGCGGACGATCATTCCGTCATTCGCTCCCTGGTGAAGCAGGGCGTGGGCTTCAGCCTGCTGACCCAGGGCGCCATCGCCGACGATCTCCGCCTCGGCGAGGTGCAGGCCTGGCCGCTGCGGCCGCGCGCCTACTGGCCGCTGGCGCTGATGACCTCGGCGAGCCAGCCGCGCTCGGACATCCTGAACGGCTTCATCGCCACCATCCGCAAGGTCGCCCGCGACCTCACCGCGTCAGGCGCCTGGCCGGGGAAGTCGCTGGATCGGGGCTAGTCCACCACGATGAGATCGCGGGAGTGGCGCGAGAGGCGCTCGCAGCCCCGCTCCGTGACGATGACATTGTCGATGATACGGGCGCCGATCTTCTCCTCGCCGATGAAGATCGGCGGCTCGATCGACAGCACCATGCCGGCCTGCAGCACGTCCTTGCTGCCGCCGAACATGTTGACGGGCTCGCCCCAGGCCGGCGGGAAGCCTGGCGCGATGCCGTAGCCCGAGGTGTGGATGCGATAGCGATCGTAGCCGGCCTCGGCGATGACGCGCTTCGCCGCCTCGTGCGGCACGATCGCCGGCACGCCGGCGCGGATCTCCGCGATCATGGCGTCGCCGGCGCGCTGCACGATGCCGTAGATCTCCTTCATCCGCGCCGACGGCTTGCCCAGGCTGATCTGCCGTCCCATGGTCTTGGTGTAGCGCTTGTAGGCGGCGCCGAACTCCACATTGCCGCAGTCGCCGCGGCGGATCTTGCGCAGTGTCGGTGCGCCGTGGCTGAGGTGCATGCGCTCGCCGCTCACCAGATTGAGGGTGCTGCCGGCGAGCCCGCTGCCGGCGGCCATCATGGCGCCATAGATGGCGCCCGCCACCTCGGTCTCCGTCCGGCCTTCCTGGAAGGTGGCGATGAAGGCATCAGCGCCGATGTCGGCAATGCGGCTTGCCTCGCGCACGTACTCCAGCTCGCGCGGCGACTTCACCATCTTGAGGTTGTTGACGAGGTTGGTGGGCTCGGCGACGAGTGCCCCTCCGAACATCGCCTTCAGGCGGACATAGTGCTGCGGATGCAGGTAATAGGCTGGCACTTCCATGCCGACCCGCGCCTTCTTGAGACCGAGCCGATCGACCAGCTTCTCGAAGACGTCAACGGGATCCGCGGGCTCGGAGCCGCCCCAGCCGACAACCTCGCTCGCAAGCGTGTCATCCTCGAACTCGTTGCGCTCGGACTCTCGGGTGAACATGACCGTCGGCCCGGGCTTGGCCGATATCAGCAGGCACTGGAAGGCCTGATAGCTCTTGCCGTCGGCGCCGATCAGCCAGTGGATCGAGACGGGATGAACGAGCATCAGCCAGTCGAGACCCGCCTCGGCCATGGCCGCGCGCACGCGGGATTGGCGGCTGCTGAACTCCTCGATGGGAAAATCGTGCTTCGACATGATGCTCTCTCGTCGGCTGGATTTTTACGGGGCGGCGGTCTTCGCGAAAGCGGTGTGCAGGCTCCACTTTGCGCCCTCCAGGCTCGACGCGAAAGCCTGCGCCAGCACGGTGGCAAGCAACTCGACCTCCGCGGGCATGGCGACGACATTCGACCACGCGAGGTATCGCGCCAGATTGCAGGCGGCGGTCGCGGCGTCGGCGGCGCCCTCGGGCAGGGTCAGCTGGGCTTCCATCGCTCTTTGCTGCAGTCCTTCGGACTCGATCTCCTGCGACAGAACCGCGCGGCGAATGGCATCGGCGCTTTCTTTTCCGATCAGCGTCTGCTCCTTCAGCCATCGGCGCACCCGCCGCAGCGGATGGATCAGGTTCTGGCGCAGCGGCGCCGCCGCCGCCTCGAGTTGCCCGAAGTCGGCGCCGGCGAGGGCGCGGCCGCGGGCGCCCGCGAACAGGCAGAACAGCAGGAAATTGACGTCGAGGCCGAGGCGATCCTGCAATGAAATCAACGCCGGAGAGACGCCGTCGCGGCGGTAGACCGACAGGGTGAAATCCCAGAACGCGCTGTGGGGCGGTTTGCCGAGATCCGACATCTGTCATTCCACCGATCGGCTGGAGTGCGGATCCGATGCCGTCGAATTCCGCGCGCATGTCACCGCGGTCGCCGATTGCACCGTTGCACGTGCAGCCTATGGTGAAATGCGATCCGTCGTCTAAGACATTAATCTCATAGGAACCATAACCGGATCGTTTGAACGAGCTCGAACGAGCAAGTCGCAGTCGCGGTTGAGCGCTTGACTCCTCGACCGCTCGAACCCTAGCGTTTTCAGGCGTCGTGGATCGAGTGCGTGCGACTGCGGCGGCGGGGAGCGACCGATGCGTATCCGGGGGCGGCAAGTCCGGTCGCGGTAAGACATCCGGAATCTCGGCGGCACGCGAAGAGGGGAAAAATCATGGACAGGACAAAAGCGGGTGTGTTGTGTCGCGGAGCGGTACGCCGCGCCATCACGCGGGGCGCCGCGATGCTGGCCCTCGCCGGGCTCGCAGTCGTCATCGGTGCAGGCGTCGAGGGACGCGCGCTGGCGCAGGCGGCGCCGGTGAAGCTGGACTTCGCGGGTTCGGTCACGTGGTTCGGCCAGGTACCGGTCATGGTCGCCGTCGACAAGGGCTTCTTCAAGGAGCAGGGCCTCGACGTCGAGATCCAGGTGATCCTCAGCTCCAGCGATCGTATCGCGGCGCTCACCGCGGGCTCGGTCGCGTTCAGCAATCTCGGCCGGGTCGCCGTCATCACCGAGATGGCCCGCGGCAACAAGAACTTCTACTACTTCGCCAACATCGACGATTCACCGGGGAACGAGGGCTGCTGGGCGCGGCCGGGCTTCGCGTCCTTCCCTGATCTCAAGGGCAAGAAAGTCGCGGCGAATACCTCGGCGGAGATCACCATGAACGGCCTGCTGCGGGCCGCCGGCATGACCGCCAAGGATATCCAGTTCGTGAACCTGCCGCCCAACGAGATGGCGGGTGCCATCGCCAAGGGCGACGTGGATGCCGCCTGCGTGTGGCAGCCGCTGCTGGAGGGCGTGAAGCAGGCGGCGCCGGGCGGCAAGCTCCTCGGCACCGACATGGACACCGACAGCTACAAGAAATACGGCACCATGGCGTCCCCCGACATCGTCATCATCTCGCGCAAGCTGGTGGACGAGCATCCGGACCAGGCGCAGAAGCTCGCGGCGGCGATGTTCAAGGGCGCGGACTTCGCGATCAAGCATCCCGAGGAGGCCGCCCAGACCGTCGCCCACTACTTCAAGAAGACGCCGGAGGAGGTGCTGGCGGGCATGAAGAGCTTCAAGTACTTCGGTCTCGAGGGCTGGCCCGAGCACATGAAGCTGCACGAGCGGCAGATGCAGGATCTGACGGATTGGCTCTACGACACCAACAAGATCGACAACAAGCCGGACGTCTCGAAGTGGATGAGCGTCGGCTTCATTCCGAAGTCCTGAGGTGACGCCGCCGGCGGGCGGAGCGCCCGCGCACGGCGACGTCGAGGTCCGTAGCACGTGACGACGACGAATACCGCCGACGAGGCGATCACCATCGCACGGGCCCAGGCGCGGCGCGGTCCCGCATGGCTGCGCGCCCGGCTGAGCTTGGCGCTGAAGGTCGTCTCGATCTGCGCCTTCCTCGGCCTCTGGAGCGCCGCCACCGAGCTCGGCTGGATCTCGCCGATCTTCCTGCCGTCGCCGGCATCGGTGGCGCGGGCGGCGGGCAAGCTGATGAGCACCGGCGAGCTCTGGGACGCGGTCTTGGCATCCTCACGGCGGGTGTTCCTGGGCTTCGCGCTCGCCGCCGTCGTCGCCGTGCCGCTCGGCATCATCATGGGCGTCTGGTGGCCGGCGAAGGCGCTCATCGATCCCTTCGTCTCGCTGCTGCGGCCGCTGCCGTCGATCACCTGGATCCCCCTCAGCATCCTCTGGCTCGGCATCGGAGAATCGCAGAAGACGGCGATCGTCTTCATGGGCTCGTGGATCTATATCCTGCTCTACACGCTCGAGAGCACGAAGCGCGTCGACCCGCTGCTGGTCCGTGCTGCCCGCAACCTGGGTGCCTCCGATCTCGCGGTCATGCGCGAGGTGATCCTGCCGGCGGCGCTCCCGGGCATCCTCTCCGGCCTCAAGGTCACGCTGGCGATTTCATGGTCCTGCGTCATCTCGGCGGAGATGGTGGCGGCCCAGAGCGGTCTCGGCGCGCTGATCTGGTTCGCCAAGGATTGGGGCAACCTCTCCCTGGTGCTGGTGGGCATGGTGGGGATCTCGATCACCGTGCTGGTGGCGGATGCGATCGCCGACCAGATCGAGCGCCTCCTGCTGCCGTGGGAAAGGCACCGGCGCGGCTAGATGGCAGGCATCCTCGTCGCGGACCGCGTGACCAAGGCCTTTCCCGCCGGCGGCGACGGGCTGGTGGCGCTGCAGAATCTCTCCCTCGAGGTGGCGGAAGGGGAGTTCCTCTGCCTGATCGGCGCTTCCGGCTGCGGCAAGTCGACCCTCCTCAACATGTTCGCCGGATTCATCCAGCCGACGACCGGACAGGTGCTGCTGCGCGGCCGACCCATCACCGGGATCGAGCCGCGCTGCGGCATGGTGTTCCAGTCCTATGCGCTCTTTCCGTGGAAGACCGTGCGCGGGAATGTCGAGTTCGGCCTCAGGATGCAGGGTGTGCCGGCGGCCACGCGACGCGCCACCGCCCAGCGCTTCATCGAGATGGTCAATCTCAGAGGATTCGAGAACCGCTATCCCTCCGAGCTCTCCGGCGGCATGCAGCAGCGGGTGACACTGGCGCGCATCCTCGCCGCCGATCCCGAGGTCCTGCTGATGGACGAGCCCTTCGCGGCGCTGGACGCCATGACGCGCCAGGTGATGCAGGAGGAGCTGATCCGCATTCACGAGCAGAGCCGGAAGACCACGGTCTTCATCACCCACAACATCGACGAGGCCCTGATCCTCGCCGACCGCATCGTGGTGATGTCGGCGCGGCCCGGCCGGGTGAAGGCGATCCTGCCCAACAACCTGGCGCGGCCGCGGCACGTCTCGATCCAGCTGTCGCCGGAATTCGCCGAGCTGAAAGCAAGGATCTGGGGCCACGTCGAGGAGGAAGTCCGCCGCCACGTCGAGCTGGCGGACACGCCCTCCGTCTGACGCTCGCCCTGTCGGTCGGCTAGAAGCGGAATTTGCTCGACATCATCAGGCGCTCGAAGCCCTGGCTGCCGTCGCCCTGGCTGCGGCGATAGCCGTACATGAACTCCACGCCGAGGTCGACCATCGACACCGGGGTCCAGATCAGGTTGGCCTTCTCCACGGTGACCCACTGGTTCTGCGCGGCGAAATTCGCGCCGGAGAACACGCTGGATTCGTTGTTGATGTGAATGTACCCGCCGGTGACGTTGGTCCGGAGATTGTTGAGCCACCAGTGCTGATAGGTGAGGTCGCTGCCGTAGCTCACCAGAGACGTGAACGCGCCGGTGCTGGTGTTGATCGCGGCGTCTGGAAAGCCGTTGTCGGCGTAGTACCGGCCGCTGCCGTCGCCATAGCTGGTCTCGAACTGCACCTGGTCCTTGCCGAAGGTGTTGTAATGCCCGGAGACTTCGACGCCCCAGCCGATCGCCGTGCTGTTGATGCCGGTGGTATTGTCGAACCTGAGCTGACGAAGGAGCCCGCGCACCTCGAGATGTCCCGGACCCTGCTCGTAGCGCAACTTCACCATGCCATCGGGCAGCCGGTTGACGCCGCCGGTGCCGAAGTTTGTGTTGGTGACGGCCCCGGTCGAGCTTTCGAAGAGCGTCTCCGGATTCTCGATGCCGACCGCCGCACTGAGGCCGTCGCCGGCGTCGTAGGTGTAGCGGATCTGCGGCACCCGCGTCGGTCCGGCGACGCCGGCCTGGGCGAAGAAGTCGAGGGTTTCCGGTTCCGCGCTGGTGTCGCGGAAGGTGGAGAAAGTCTGGCCGGCGAGGAACGGGCCGAGCGTGCCATAGGCTTGGCGCAGGCGGAATCCGCTCGAGTTGCTCTCGGTGGCGAACGTCGAGCTGTTGGTGAGGCCGTTGGGGTTGGTGAAGTCGCCTTCGAGGAAGGTCTTTACCTCGCCGTAAGCGGAGGGCGTGCGGGTGTCCACGTTGAATCGGGACTCCGACGCCGTCAGCTGCGAGGTTCCGTGCACGGAGTGCCCGGCGGTGCCCGGCAGCGGGATCGAGCGCACATCGAAGCCGCCGATGGCGGTTCTGGCCACCGAGAAGTCATAGTCGTAGTCCAGCTTGACGTAGCCGCCGAGCCTGAACGACGTCTGCGATCCCGGAATGAGAAACGAGCCGGGAAAGCTGCCCGCCGCGTTCGAACCCATCGTCTGCGCCGTCGCAGCCCCAAGGCCCGACAGCAGCGCCACCGCCGAGACGAAGCCGAGCGTGCCGATCCGCCTGCCATGTCCGCCAAGGCCTGGGCGATGAACTTTGCTTGCGCGCCGTGTCATGAATTCTCCCACGAAGAGCGACATAAAGCGCGCCGACTGTAGCGATGTCCGCACGCTGCTGATTGTGGGGAATTGGGCAATCTTGCTGGAATTCCCGCCGCGGGATCGATCGCCCGAGCCATCCGCCATCTCCGTTACATCGGAATGACGATGCGCCGCGCGGTTGCTCGGCAGTGCGCCGGCCCAGCCGTCACCCTCAGTTGATATGAACGAGGGCTCCGCCATCGACGGGGAGCTGCACGCCGGTGATGAAGTTGGCCTCGTCAGAGGCGAGGAACAGCGCCGCGTTGGCGACGTCCCAGGCGGTGCCCATGCGGCCTCGCAGCGGCACCCGGGCATCGCGCTCCGCCGCCACCTGGGCGCGGCTCTTGCCGGTGGAACGCGCCCGCGTGTCGACCGCCATGGGCGTATCCATGAGCCCCGGCAGGATCACATTGGCGCGGATCCCGTAGGAGGCGTTCTGGATCGCGAGCTGCTGGGTCAGCGCCACCATCGCCGCCTTGGTCGCCTTGTAGGCGACGTAGGGATAATTCTCCCAGGCGGCGACCGAGGAGATGTTGATGATGACGCCGCTCTTCTGCGCCCGCATCACCGGCAGCGCGTGCTTGGCGGCCATGACGGCGCCGCGGAGATTGAGGGCGCAGATCCGGTCGAAGGCTTCCTCGGTGATCTCCGTGGGCGACGCGTCGCCGCCGGCGATGCTGACGCCGACGTTGTAGTGCAGGATGTCGACGCGGCTCCAGCGCTTCTGCGCGGCGGCGATCGTCGCCGCCAGCGTCGCTTCCCTTGTGACATCGGCCTCGAAGGCGAGGCTGTCGCCGCCGGCCTTGCGCACCATCTCGGCGGTCTCCTCGGCGGAGCTCAGACGGTTGTCCACCGCCAGCACCTTGGCGCCTTCCTGGGCGAAGCGCAGCGCGGTCGCCCGGCCGTTGCCGACGCCCTCGCCGGGGCTCTGGCCGGCGCCGATGATGACGGCGATCTTTCCTTCGAGACGCATCCGAGGCCTTCCTTCCGATCAAGTCTTGGGCAGAGGAAACTCTTCCAGATAGGGGAGGTAGTCGGGCTCGACGTCGATTTGCAGCGAGGCCAGCAGCCGCACGACGCCGCAATAATAGGCGACCGTGATGAGGAGGTCGGTGAGGCGCTCGGTATCGAGCGACCGGCTCAATGTCGCGAAAGTGGCATCGGAGAGGGTGAGATCCGTCGCCATCTCCCGCGCTGCCAGCAGGACCGTCTTCGCCAGCGGGTCCAGCTTGGTCGACTTGCCCTCGGTCTCCGCTGATATGGCGCGGATGTCGTCGCGGGAGACGCCGAAATCCAGGCCGATCTTGACGTGATGGGAATACTCATAGGGCGAGCGCGCTAGGTAGCCCACTTGCAGGATCGCCATCTCGCGCAGGCGCGGATCGAGCCGGCTCTTGTGGCGGATGAACTCGCCGAGGCCGAGGAAGGCGCGCGCGCCGTTCGGGCTGTGCACGAGGGCCCGGTGCAGCGTGATCGGGCGCTTCAAAAGATCGCGGTCTTCCGGTGCGAGGTCGGAGGGGTCGAGATACGGCACCCGTGCCATCGAGGCGATGCTCCCGCGAGCGTGTTTTTGGAAATCACCCCAGTGGTCCGGTGCTGACGGATGGTTTCCATCCGTCAGCTGAATCGGCCCACCAGTTATTGATCTGGTGGTTCGAAACCGACGCTTGGCCAGGTGCCAAGCGCCGGATTCGAACCACCGGGGGCGACCGCCCGCGTCGACCGCTCGAGCCGACGGGCGCCCGCAAAGGCTACGCGCATGCCAGACCCGCTCGCAAGCGCGCTCTTGCGAGCGGGTTGAACCCGAAGTGACTTGACCCGGCGGCGCCTCGCCGAACAAAGTCGCACTGCACATTTCGCGAAGCGTCAATGGAGGGAAGGGGCCGGGGCATGGAGCTGGATCTCAAGGGCAAGGTGGCGGTCGTCACGGGTGCCAGCCGCGGCATCGGAGCGGCCATCGCGCTGGAGCTCGCGCGGGAAGGGTGCAGCGTGATGCTGGCGTCCCGCAGCGCCGACGATCTGGAGGCGCGCGCCGCCGAGATCGGCGATGCCAAGCGGGCGGAGATCCACGCCAGCGACCTGCGCGAGCCCGCGGCCCCCGCCGCCCTTGTCGCCGCGACCATCGCCCGGTTCGGCCGCCTCGATATCGTGGTCTGCAACGCCGGCGCGACCAAGCGCGGGGATTTCCTCGCCCTCACCGACGCCGATTGGCAGGACGGCTTCGCCCTCAAGTTCTTCGCCCACACGCGCCTCCTCAAGGCGGCCTGGCCGCATCTGAAGGAGCGCCGGGGCTCCGTGGTGATGATATCAGGCGTCGGCGGCCGTACGCCCGGCGCCGAGTTCACCATCGGCGGCTCGGTCAACTCCGCGGTGCAGTCCTTTGGCAAGGCTCTGGCGGATCGCGGAACCGCCGACGGTGTTCAGGTCAACACGATCAATCCCGGCGATATCCGAACCGACCGCTTCGACCGCCGCCTGAAGGCGGCGATGCAGTCCTGGGGCGTCGACGCGGCGGAGGCGGAGCGGCGCATGGTGGCGGAGGAGAACCTCACCCGCATCGGCGAGTCCGCCGACGTCGCCAGCCTCGTCAGCTTCATGGTCAGCCGGCGCGGCAGCTACCTGCAGGGCTCCACCATCGACATCGACGGCGGCAAGACCAAGACGATGTAGCTCGGTGATCAGTTACCGGGCTTCTTCACCTGGACGCCCGCCCAGTCCTCGATGCACTGGACGATGGCGGTGAAATCCGACTGGGGACCGAGTTCGCTGTTGGCGAGCTGCCAGAGCTGACGCACGGCGCCGCCGACCCACATCGGCACCTGCAGCGCCTCCGCCTCGTCCAGGCAGAGCTTCACGTCCTTGTACATGAGGCCGGTGGCGAAGCCGAAGTCGAAGCTGCGCGGCAGCACCGATTTCGGGAACTTGTCCGTGGTCGCGGTATTGCGTCCGCTGCCGGCGTTGATGACATCGACCATCACCTGAGGGATCGAGGCCGGCCTTCACGCCCATGACGATCGCCTCGGCGGAGATCGCCATGGCGGTGGCGGAGAGCAGGTTGTTGCAGAGCTTCATCGTCTGCCCCATGCCCGGCCGGTCGCCGATGTAGAAGACCTTGCCGAGGTTCTTGAGGATCGGCTCCAGGCTGTCGAAGAGCGGCCGCGGGCAGGCCGCCATCACCGCCAGGGTTCCCTTCTGCGCGCCGCCGACGCCGCCGCTCACGGGGCAGTCGACCATGGCGATGACCTTCTTCTGCAATCCCGCGGCGATCTCGGCGGTGACGCGGGGGCCCGTCGTGGAGAGATCGACGAAGGTCTTGATGGCGGTGCCACCGATCACGCCGCTCTCGCCGAGCGCCGTCGCGCGCACGATGTCGGGAGTCGGCAGGCTCGCGAACACAGTCTCCACCGCTGAGGCGACCTCTCGCGGCGAAGCCACTGCCTCGGCGCCCCGCGCCGTCAGCGGCGCCAGCGCCGCGGCACTGGTGTCGAAGATGCGTCAGCCTGTGGCCGGCGTCCATGAGACGCCCCGCCATCGGCCCGCCCATCTTGCCGACACCGATGAAACCGAGATGCTCCGACATCGAAAACGTCCTCCCGTTGCGTGTGAAGGCGGTCGCAGCGGCGCCACCCCTGTGCTCGCCGGAGTTCCCGCAGGAATGCGGGGGTGGTCAACTGCAAGCCGGTGATGCGTCCTTCGACGCGCTCCGCTTGCTCAGGATGAGGAGATTTTTTTGATGCCCCGCCAATGCGCCTCATCCTGAGCGAGCGACCGCAGGGAGCGCGTCGAAGGACGCGTGATATAGATCCAGCGGTCGGCGTCGCGCGCAAATCAGCTTGACGGGAGCGGCGACGACATCCCCATAGTTGGAGAAAGAACACCGCATCGCGCGGGACGTGGGGAAATTTACACGGAGGGGAATGATGTTTTTTTGTGCACGCGTGCGCCTGCCGATCGCCATGCTCGTGCCGCGTTGCCTGGCGTCGCCGGTCGCGGCGCAGACCATCCACACCGGCGTCGATGCCACCTTCGCGCCGCACGCGATGGCCAAGCTCGGCGGCGGTCTCGAGGGTTTCAACATCGACATGGCCAACGAGATCGCGAAGCGCCTGGGACAGCCGATCGAGATCGAGGGAACGCAGTTCTCGGAACTCATCGCCGGACTCAACGCGAAGAAATACGACTGGATCGCGGCGCCGACGACGGTGACGCCGGAGCGCGCCAAGACGATGCTCTTCACCGAGGGCTATCTCGACACCGACTTCCAGTTCCTGGTCAAGAAGAGCGATCCCGAGATCGCTTCCCTCGACGGCCTCAAGGGCATGACCATCGCCCTCAACAAGGGCTCCGCCTACGAGGCCTGGGCCAAGGACAACGCGGAGAAGTACGGCTTCAAGTTCGACGTCTACGACACCAATGCCGATGCGGTGCAGGCGGTGCTCTCCGGCCGCGCCGGCGCCAATCTCGCGGGCAACACGGCGGTGGCCTGGGCTGCGAAGCAGAACCCGCTGCTGAAGCTTACCTACACCATCAAGACCGGCCTGGTCTGGGCGATTCCGTTCCGTCTCGACGATACGGCGGGCCGCGACAAGGTCGACGACGTCGTCAAATGCATGAAGCTGGACGGCACCTTCGCCGAGCTCAGCGAGAAATGGTTCGGCACCAAGCCCGCTCCCGACGCCGCCGCCGTCAAGGTGAACGACGGCCATGGCGTGCCCGGCATGCCCGGCTACGAGCCGACATCGGCGCCGCCGAAGTGCGGGTGAGGGGTCGCTTCGGGGCCGGCCCGGGATGACCGGCCTCGACCGCTTCGTCTTCAGCTTCTTCAACGCCGACGTCGCGGCGCACTACTGGGTCAGCATCGCCCAGGGGTTCGTCGTCACGACCTACCTCGGCCTCGCGGTCATCGTCGCCGGCATTCCCCTGGGACTGATCCTGGCGTCAGTGCGCTCGTTCCGGTTGCGGCCGGTGAACGTGTTCGTCGTCATTTTCGCCGATGTCTTCCGCGCGCTGCCGCCGCTGATGGTCATCATCATCCTGTATTTCGCCTTTCCCTACCTGCAGCTCTCCATGAACGCGTTCACGGCGACCTGGGTGGCGCTCGCCCTGGTTCTCGCCGCCTTCTCCGAGGAGATCTTCTGGGCCGGCATCCTCGCGGTGCCCGTGGGGCAGCAGGAGGCGGCGCGCGCCCTCGGCCTTCGGCACCATCAGACCCTGCGGCTGGTGGTGCTGCCGCAGGCGGTGCGCCTCGCGGTGCCACCGCTCACCAATCGCGCCATCGCCATCACCAAGGGCACCGCGCTGGGCTCGGTGGTGGCGCTGCACGAGATCCTGAACCAGGCCTCTTCCGGCGCCAGTGAATCCGGCAATGCCACGCCGATGATGCTGGGCGCTGCGGCCTATCTCATCCTCTTCGTTCCCTTCGTGGCGCTCGGCCGCTGGCTCGAGACGCGCTACGCCTGGAAGCGCTGATGGCCGAGGTGCTCCAGGTCTTCTTCAATATCGACATCGCCGAGCGTGTCTGGCGCTTTCTGCTCGATGGATTCGGCCTGACGATCGTGCTTTCCCTCGTCGTCGTGCCCCTGGGGATCGCCGGCGGGCTCGCGGTGGCGGTGCTGCACGATCTGCACCGGCGCTGGCTCACCTGGATGCTCATCGCTTACGTCGATTTCTTCCGGGCGTTTCCGCCGCTGGTGCTGCTGGTACTGATCTATTTCGGCGTGCCGTTCCTGCAGGTGGACCTGCCGAAGTTCGCCGCCGTCGCCCTGGCGTTCTTCCTGAACACGTCGAGCTATTACGGCGAGGTCTTCCGCGCCGGCATCGAGAGCATTCCGCGCGGGCAGACGGACGCGGCGCTCTCCACCGGCCTCTCCTGGCGCCAGGCGATGCTCTACGTCGTTCTGCCGCAAGCGATCCGGAACGTGCTGCCGGATCTCATCAGCAATACCGTCGAGGTGATCAAGCTCACCACCATCGCCAGCGTGGTGGCGCTGCCGGAGCTCCTCAACAACGCCCGCCAGGCCCAGGCGCTCACCTACAACCCCACGCCGATCGTGCTGGCGGCGCTGATCTATCTCGCGATGCTCTGGCCCCTGGTTCGCCTGCTGTCGCGCCTCGAGCACAAGAGCACAGCGCCGCATTGAGGTCCGGCGCAGACGTGCATTGACAGGGCGCCGCCGGCGCATTGAGCTAGGCGGCACAAACAAGCGAGATCGGGAGGAAGAATGGCCTCGAACCGGAAGAAGCTGCTGCTGCCCAGTACTCTGGCCCAGGCTGGCTGGGACCTGCTGCAGACGCGGGACGACATCGAGGCGCTTCCCTATCCGATCGACATCACGAACGCCGACCTGCGCCCGCTTCTGCACGACGTCAGCGGCATCGCGCTGGCGGCCACGCCCTTCAGCGATCCCGAGCTGACGGCCGGCCCACGCATCGAGGCGGTGGCGCGGATCGGCGTGGGCTTCGACGCCGTGGATGTGCCGGCACTGACCCGCCGCCGCGTCCCGCTGCTGGTGGCGGGGATCGCCAACTCGGTATCGGTGGCGGAGAAGGCGCTGTTCCTGATGCTGACCCTGGCACGGCGCGGCGCCGCCATGGATGGCTTGGTGCGCCAGGGGCAGTGGTGGGACAAGTACAAGTACCTGCCGGTCGATCTCTTCGAGAAGACCGCGCTGGTGATCGGCTTCGGCCGCATCGGCACCCGCATGGCTCGACGCTGCCTCGCCATGGAAATGACGGTGCTGGTCTACGATCCCTACGTCGCGGCGGATGCCGTCCGGGCCGCCGGCTGCGAGCCCGTGGCGGATCTCGACGCCGCGCTGTCGCGGGCGGACTTCGTCACCATCCATTGCCCGAAGAACGCCGAGACCATCGGCCTCATCAATGCGGCGCGGCTCATGCGCATGAAGCCCACGGCCTTCCTCGTCAATACCGCCCGCGGCGGCATCATCGACGAGCCCGCCCTCCACACCGCCCTCAGCGCGGGGAAGCTCGCCGGCGCCGGCCTCGACGTTTTCGCGAAGGAGCCGGTGGCCGCCGATCATCCCCTGCTGGCGCTGTCGAACGTGGTGACGGCGCCGCACGTTGCCGGCGTGACGCGGGAATCCATCGAGCGCATGGGGGTGGCGACCGTGCGCAATCTCCTCAGCGTGTTGGATGGCGCGCCGATCCGGGAGAACGTGATCAACAAGGAAGTGCTGGGCTGACGCCGGCCTACCTGGCGGCGCGGACCTTCAGCAGCTCGCGGAAGGCGTCGAACACCTTGCGCATCTGCGGCCGCTTGTAGGGAAAGAGCTCGGCCGAATCCATGGCGTGAACGATCATGGCGACGTCGGTCTCGAAGATCAGCAACTCGCCCGTCGGTCGTCTCGCCGCAGTCGATGCCGAAGTAGTCGAGGCCCACCCGCTCCGCCAGCGCGCGGAAGGCGGTCTCGTGCCGGCGCGCGAAGTCGGTGTCGAACACCTGCATGAAGCGCGCTTCCTCCGCCCGCTTCTCCGCGCTCTCGCGCATGCCGGCGTTGAGGTAGTGGATCATCCAGTCGTTGGAGATCGCCATGTGGCTGGCGTAGGGACGGCCGCCGATCAGGACGATGCGGTATTTGCGGAAGAGCCCGTCGGCGCCGCGATAGTCGACAAAGCGCGCGACGTAGAATTCCTCCTCGGGATGCTCCTGCAGATAGGCGGCGACCGCCGCCGGCCCGTCGAGCTTGGTCAGGCCTTCGCCCGCGTGGGAGCCGATCGGACGCGCGATGATCGGAAACGCGACATCGTCGAGCGCGATCTCGCCCGCGCCGATGCGCGCAAGGCCGGCGCGATCGAGGCGATGGGTCCGCGGCATGGCGATGCCAGGTGCGCTCCGAAGCAGCTCGCAAGCACCGTCCCGGGAGAGCCGGGCGATCCGCTTGGGCGCATTGAGAACCGGCTTCGGCCAGGCGCTGATGATCTTCTCCGCCTCGTCGAGCAGCGGTCCGTTCTCGTCGGACTCGCCGATGGCGACGAAGGCGAGATCATGCTCGGGAATATTGTCCGGCAACGGCAGGCCCGGCACGATGTAGAGCATGTCGAGGCGGACGTCGGAGCCTTCGAGCAGGAATTCCAGCGGCGTGTTGGCCATGAAATCGCCGGGCGCCATGAGGGCGAGGAGACGAAGCGGCGTGGCCGTCGCGCGGTCCGGCACCCGACGGAAGAGCCGAGAGAGCTGCAGCGCCTCGCCCTGGAGGCGGAGCGCGTCGCCGCGGTTGCCGAAAAGCTGCTCAATCGTCGCGAGGTCCATCAGCACGGCGGCGTTGTCCGGCTCCGTCACCATGCGGCGGATCAGCGACGAGGACAGCGGGCCGAGATCGGTGCCCTCGAAAGCCATCTTCGCCAAGGTGCGGAGGCCCATCGGGGCCGGAGGGGCGTTGGCTTCCGGTGCCGCGGCGGGACGGGCGAAGCTGGCGAGTGCGATCATGGCGTCGATGTCCGATCTGTCGTCGTCGGCAGGGTGCCGGGGAGGCGCGAGAGCTCGCGGCCGATGAGGGCGGTCTTGTCGAGAACCATGAGGGCGCGCTGGATCACCGGGTTGCGGTCCAGCCGGCTTGCGGACACGCCCTCGACGATCAGCCGCGCGCTGGCACAGAGGCGGAGCGCGCTGGTGGGGATGCCGCCGCGGCTGCCGCAGAGCACCGGCTGTCCCACCTCGCAGCGCTGCACGGCGAGGTTCCAATCGGCATCGCCGGGCCGCAATCCCAGGGGATCGGCGATGTCGGTGGCGAGGAGCTTATAGACCCGCACCATCTCCTCGCGGCTGAACGGCGTGGCCTGGCCCCGGGCGTCGATGTGGCGCAGCAGGAACGGCAAGATGGTGGGAATGTGATCCCAGCTCGTAGGCTCGGTCAGGGGACGGCGGTCGAGATCCGGCACCGGCAGCGCCTGGAAGATGGGGTCGGCGCGCAGGCGGCTCTGCACCGCCTCGGAGAAGGCGGCGAGGAAGCGCGCCACCGTCCGCTCGGGCACCGCGCGGAACGCGCGCAGCTCCTCGAGCGCCGCTTCCCAGCGCAGCAGCAGGCCGTAGTTGGCGACCTCTGGGAGCGCGCCGGCGGCCGCCCAGCCCTCGGGCCAGTCGGCGCGGGCGGAGTAGGCGGCGGTCGACGGCGGCATGGTGTTCTTGCGCAGCCGTCCCGCGAGAGCGGCGGGCACCAGCAGCGCGCCCGAGAAAGTGGGGCCGGTGAGGAATTTCGATCCCGTCAGCGCCACCATGAAGCCGCGTTCGAGATAGGCTCGGAGCGAGGCCGGCGCCAGGCGGAACTGGCAGGCGTCGACCAGCACGTCGACGGTCCCGGGAAAGCGCTGGCGGAGTGCCAGCGCGAAGGCAGGGCTCGGCGTGATGATGCCGGTCTTGGAGGCGTCCACCAGGGTCAGCAGCACGCGCCGCTTCTCGTCCTCGGCGGCGGCCACTCGCTCCTCGATCTCGAGGTCGACGGCGACCGCCGGACGGGGCAGGCCGTCGACGCTGCGCGCGGACACCGCCACGACTTCGATCTCGGTGTCGTCGCCGAGGGCGGCTCCGTCCGTGACCGTGTCGCCGAGAGCGGTGCGGGCGCTGAAGTGGCGGCCGGCGAGGGCCGCGGGAACGCCGCTGCCGGTTTCCGCCGTCTCGGCCATGAGCGCCAGCAGCGGCGCGGGCTCGCCGCAGCGGACGAGCTGGGCCGCCAGGAGGTGCAGATCGGTGCCGGAGGCGGCGAAGATGATCTCGAGGCCGGCGAGATCGCCGACGCCGGCGAGGCGCGCCAGTTCCTGGCGCAGGCGAGTGAGCTCGCGGGCGTAGGTGATCTCCGGCGGCTCGGTATTGGCGCTGGCGCCGAGGCGGCGGCGCAGCCGGTCGGCGGCGTCGAAGGCAGTCTCGGAGATCGTCGATGCCGTGGAGGAGCCGAAGGCCGCCAGCGCCGGATCCGGGAGCGGCGCGCAGCCGTATTTGTTCATGCCGCGCTCGGCATCGATCTCGATGCGGAGGTCGCCGCCTTGGGTCAGCAGCTGCTCGGTGGGCGCGAGAGTGCGGCGAGCCTGGCGGCGTACACCTGCGGCGGGCGTCTCAGCCCCCGGTGCCGCTCGGTTGACCGCCGCCGACATGCTTCTCCGCGCCTCCACCTGCCGGGGTAGTCACAGGCAACCCGGCTTTCGGCCGAAAACCAGGGCGGTCTCGACCGGTGCGGATCCTAGGCGGGAGGCATTTAGGAAAAATTAATCGCGTCGGTTTGGCCGGCGCCGGCGGCTCAGAGCACCCGCAGCTGGCGAAGCTCCTTCTCGTAGGCGGCGAGGGTGGCCTCGATGAGGCCGGCGATCTCGTCCACCTCGGTCGCGGTGACGATCAGCGGCGGTGAGACCATCAGCCATTCGCCGTACTTGCCGTTGGCGGTGCGGCGGGAATAGAGCAGGAGGCCGCGCTCGATGCCGAGCTCGATGATGCGATAGACCGCCTGGTGCTCCGCCGGCACCAGCGCCTTGGTCTCCTTGCTGGCGACGATCTCGATCGCCATCAGCAGGCCCTTGCCTCTGACGTCGCCGAGGATCGCGCTCCGGCCCTTGATCTCCTCGAGCTTGCCGCGCAGCCGCGCGCCCATGCGCTCGGCATTTTCCATCAGGTTCTGCCGCATCATCTCGCTGACGACCGCATGGCCGATGGCGCAGGAGAGCGGGTTGGCGGAATAGGTGTGGCCGTGCAGGAAGCCGCCGGATTCCGCCACCGCCTCCACCATCGCCGCCGGCGCCAGCACCGCGCCCATGGGCGTGTAGCCGGCGGCGATGCCCTTGGCGAGGGTCACCATGTCCGGTCGCCCGGCGGGCCAGTGCTCGGCGGCGAGGAAGGTGCCGGTACGGCCGGCGCCGCTCATGACCTCGTCGTAGATCAGCAGCACGCCGTGGCGGCTGCAGATCTCGCGCACCGCGCCGTAGTAGTGATCGGGCGCCACCAGCGCGCCGGTCGCGAGCCCGCCCACGGGCTCCATGATGAAGGCGAGAACGCTCTCCGGACCTTCCTGGCGGATGATGTTGTCGAGGGCCGCCGCGCAGTGGCGCGCGTAGCTGTCGGCATCGTGGTTCGCCGGCAGGCGATAGGTGAAGGGCGCCGGCGCCTTGGGCATGCCCTTGATCAGCGCGCCGAAAGTGCGCTGGGCGTCGGGATCGCCGGTGACGGAAACCGCGCCGAGCGACGCGCCGTGATAGCCGGGCTCGCGTCCGATCACCTTCCAGCGCTGGGTCTCGCCCTTGACCACCGCGTACTGGCGCGCGAGCTTGATCGCGGCCTCGGTCGCCTCCGATCCGCCGGAGACGAAGAAAGCGCGCTCGAAGCCGGGGCCGGCGAGGCCGCTCACGAGCTCGGCGAGCTGGATGTTGGGCTCGTTCTCGAATACGGCGCGGCTGGCGAAGGCGACCTTCTTCGCCTGCTCGATCATCGCCTGCAGCACGCGCTCGTTGCCGTGGCCGATGTTGCTGACGACGGGGCCGGAGGAGGCGTCGATATAGCGCCGGCCGTCGGTGTCCCACATGTAGATGCCCTCGGCCCGCGCCACCGTGGGACGCTGCCGGGCGCCCTTCTTCTGATAGAAGGTCTGGATCGACCCGCCGGCCACCGTGCCGCCGGGCTGTCTTGTGGTATCGGGCATGGCCTGGTGCTTTCCCCCATTGCAACGCAGCCGCCATCATATACCGGCGGCTCCCGGAGTGTCGCGCGGGCGGTGGGCTGACATCGTCGGAGGATTCCGGCTAGGCTGGTCCTGGGATCGCCGGTCATCAAGCGCGATCGGGAGGAGTGCCATGAGTTTCGATGCCGACCAGCTCAAAGCCTTGACGCGGCCCCAGGGCATGCCGTTCCGCATCGGCAAGATCGGCCATGTCGTGCTCAACGTCACGGACATGGAGCGCTCGGTGCGCTTCTATACGCAGATCCTCGGGTTCCGGGTGTCGGACGTCTATCCCGAGAGCCTGGTTCCCGGCGGCATGGTGTTCATGCGCTGCAACAGCGACCATCACGGCGTCGCCCTCGTCGGCGAAATGTCGGCGACGTCAGCCAACCTCGAGCTTAACCATCTTGCCTTCGAGGTGGCGACCTTGGACGAGGTGCTGCGCGCCCGCGACTACTTGCGCAAGAATGGCGTCACCATCGATTTCGAGGGCCGACGCCGTGCCGGCGTGCAGATCGCCGTGGAGTTCCGCGACCCCGACGGCCACCGGCTGGAGATCTACTGGGGTCTCGACCAGGTGGGGAGCGACGGGCATGTGCGCCCCTCCAGCGAATGGAAGGGGGCGAAGAGCCTGGCGGAGGCCATCGCCGATCCCGTGCGCGGCCAGGACACCACGCTGCAGGACCCGTCTCTCCTCAAACGCTGACCCGCTCCGCCGCTAGTGGTTCGAATCTGACGCTTGGCACTGGGCCAAGCGTCGGTTTCGGACCACCAGATCAATAATTTGGTGGGCCAATTCAGCTGACGGATGGGAGTCATCCGTCAGCATCGGACCACCGGGTGGACCGCGTGCAGCCCACAACTCGTGGGTTTCCTAATCGGTCTCCCTCTGCTTAAGTGCGCTCCGCCGGCGGCAGCCGCCGGAGTTGAAGGAGAGGCAGTATGGCCGTGATGCGCGGGCGCCAGTTTTTCCAAAACCCTGGCCCCACCAACATTCCCGACCGCGTGCTGCGGGCGATGGATCGCCCGGCGATGGATTTCATGAGCGCGGAATTCCGCGCCATCACCGCGGAATGCGCCGAGGGTCTCCGGCGCGTGTTCAAGACCGAGAATCCGATCCTGGGCTACGCCTCCTCGGGCCACGGCGCCTGGGAGGCGGCGCTGGTCAATCTGCTCTCTCCCGGCGACAAGGTGCTGGTCCTGGAGACCGGCTACTTCTCCCTCAACTGGGGCAAGCTCGCCGAGGAGCTGGGATTCGTCGCGGAGACGCTGCCGGCGGACTGGCGCGCCGGTGTCGATCCCGCCGCGGTGGAGGCACGCCTCAGGCTGGATCGCGCGCACGAGATCAAGGCGGTCCTGTTGGTCCACAACGAGACCTCCACCGGCGTCGCCAACCGTTGCGGCGAGATTCGCCGCGCCATCGATCGTGCCGGGCATCCCGCGCTTTATCTCGCCGATGTCATCTCCTCCCTCGGCTCCTTCGATTTCCGCATGGACGAATGGCAGGTGGACGCGGTGGTCGGCGGCTCGCAAAAGGGGTTGATGCTGCCGATCGGCATGGCCTTCACCGCGGTCAGCGCCAAGGCCCTCAAGGCCAGCGAAGCGGCGAAGACGCCGCGGATCTACTGGGACTGGCGGCGCTATCTCACCGGGCGCGACCAGACCAGCTGGCCCGGCACCGCGCCTGTGCACATGTACTACGGCTTGCAGGAATCCCTCCGCATGATCCTGGAGGAGGGGCTGGACCAGGTCTTCGCGCGGCATCATCGCCTGGCGGAAGCGACGCGGCGCGCGATCCGCGCCTGGCGTCAGAACAACGGGCCGGAGATCTTCGCCAGCGATCCCCGAGTCGAATCGGACTCGGTCACCGCCGTGATGCTGCCGGAGGGCCACGACGCCGATGCGCTGCGCCGCACCTGCCAGGAGCGCTTCAACGTCTCCCTCGGCGGCGGTCTGGGTCCCTTGCAGGGCCGCGTCTTCCGCATCGGCCACATGGGCGACCTCAACGAGCCCATGCTCCTCGGCGCGCTGGCGGCGGTGGAGATGGCGCTCGGCCTCACCGGCGTGCCCCACGGCAAGGGCGGCGTCGATGCCGCGATGGCGTATCTGGCGGCGGGCTAGTTCTTCAGCCGAAACCGCGCATCGACCTTTGGCGGGCCCTCGGACAGCACGCGGCCTTGTGCCACCAGCTCGATGAGGTGGGCCAGTACCGAGCGGGCGGCGGCGCGGTGCAGTCGGGGATCGAGGCCGATATAGATCGCGGTGACGATGGCGGGGATTTCGCGGTCGCCGGCGGCAAGCCGCGCCAGGATCGCCGCCTCACGCTCCCGGCGATGCTCGATGAAGGCGCCGACGAAAGGCTTGGGCTCCGTGATCGCGGGCCCATGGGTCGGCAGGAACGTCGCGTCGTCGCGTTCGAGCAGCTTTTCCAGGGAGCGCAGATAGTCGCCCATACTGCCGTCGGGCGGCGCGATGACGCTGGTGGACCAGCCCATCACGTGATCGCCGGAGAACAGCACTTTCTCCTCCGCCAGCGCGAAGCAGAGATGGTTCGAGGTGTGGCCGGGCGTATGGACGGCGGCGAGGTTCCAGCCCGGCCCTGACACCACGTCGCCGTCGCGGAGCGCGTGATCCGGCACGAAAGCGCGGTCGCCGCCTTCCTCCACCGCGGGGCCGAGCTCGGCGGCGTGCGGTCCATAGCCGTGGGTCGGCGCGCCAGTGGCGAGCTTCACCGCCGCCGCTGCCGGCGAATGATCGAGATGGGTGTGGGTCACCAGGATCCGCTCGACGGTCTCGCCGCTGAGCGAGGCCAGCAGCGCGTCCACATGCTCGGCGATATCGGGGCCGGGATCGATGATGGCGACCTTGCCGCGGCCCACCACATAAGTGCCGGTGCCCTGGGCGGTGAAGGGGCTGGGGTTCCGGGCGACGATGCGGCGGATCAGCGGGCTCACCGTCTCCAGGACGCCGTACTCGAACTTGAGATCGCGCTTGAAGGGAATCTCGACCACGGGGGCGTCCTCAGGCCCGGTTGCCGGCGGGCATCTCGGTGATGCCGTAGTCAGCGGCGGCGGGGATCCGGAAGACGAGGCCGGCCGGCGTCTGCGCCACCGTGGGCTCCACAGTGACGACGGGAGTTTTCCGGGCCGCGTCGAGCGCCCCGTCAACCGTCTGCCAGCGGGCGAGCTTCATCAGGTTCATGCGGGTGGCCATGACCAGCTTGAGTTGGCCCCGATCGGCGGCGTCGAGCGCGCCCTGGGGCGTGATCCAGCGCGTCTCCACCGCCTCGTGCCCGTCATGCTGCGCCACCTGATCGCCGGGCGCCGGCGCCAGGAAGAAATGGGTGTCGAACCGCTTCGGCCGGTCCGCCGGCGTGATCCAGTGGGCGAAGGGCACCAGCAGGTCGGTGGCGAGCTCGAGACGGGCTCGGGTCACCAGCGCGGGGAAACTCTTTGCGTCGGCGTTGGCCGCGAGCAGGGCCGTGAGCGCCGCCTGGGACAGCAGTGCGCCGCCCGGTGCCGCGCGGGCGAGGATGACGCCGCATTCCTCGAAGGTCTCGCGGATGGCGGCGATGCGAAGCGTCCGCGCGAATTCGTCGAGGGCGCCGGTCCCGGCGCTGACCGACAGCAGATCGCGATCGCCCGCGTCAACCTTGCCACCGGGAAAGACCATGGCGCCGGCGGCGAAGCCCGCGGCATCGTGGCGCCCCATCATCAGCACTTCGAGACCGTCAGGCCCGCCGCGCAGCAGCATCAGCGTCGCGGCAGGAACCGCGGTGACGGGCGCCGGCGCTGGGGTCATGGCCTTCTCCGGGAACGTGGTCGCTGAATTGTTATAGGCCGCCGCGGCCATGGGCAGAAGCGCGATCGCGACATGGCGGCGTGGCGTTTGTCGCCGCGATGGGGCAGGCTCTGGGGGCGATATCGACAGGGAAGGAGGCCGGATATGGAAACCTATGAGCTCTATGCGATTCGCTACGCCACCAATCCGCGGCGGACCAAAGGCGAGACCTTTCTTCAGCTGCCGCCCGGCGATCTCCATGATGCGCCGATGCCGATCAACTTTTACGTCTGGCTCGCCAGGAGCGAGAAGCGGACGATCCTCATCGACAGCGGCGCCGACGAGGCGATGTGCCGTGCCCGCGGCCACGATTTTTTGCGCTGCCCGACGGAGACATTGAGGCAGCTGGAAGTCGATCCCGGCGACGTCAGCGAGGTCATCACCACCCACCTGCACTGGGATCATGCGGGCAATTTCGAGAAGTTTCCCAAAGCGCGCTTTCATGTGCAGCAGAGCGAGGTGATCCATGCGACCGGCCCTTGCATGGGAAATCCCCTGCTGCAGAAGGCCTACAGCGTCGATCACGTCTGCGCGCTGATGCGGGCAAACTTCGGCGGCCGCGTCGCCTTCCACGAGGGCGAGGAGGAGATCGCGCCGGGCATCCACATCCGTCATGTGGGCGGTCACACGCCGGGGATGCAGATCGTGCGGGTGATGACGCGGCGCGGCTGGGTGGTGCTGGCGTCCGATACGCTGCACTACTACGCCAACAAGGAGCTCGGGATGCCCTTCGCGATTCTGGTGGACGTGCCCAAATACCTGGCGGCCTGGACGGTGCTGGACAAGCTGGCGGAGACACCGGGCCACATCATTCCCGGCCACGATCCCAAGGTGCTCCTGCAGTATCCGGCAGTGCGTCCGGACCTGGAGGGGATCGCGGTGAAGCTCGACGTGACGCCGCGATAAGGCTCCGACTTAGACCTCCAGCGCCATGCCGTCGCGCTGGGGGTCGGCGCCGCCGGACCAGCGGCCGTCCTCCACCTTGATGCCGTGGAGCCCGGCGAAGGCGTAGCTCTGGTAGGAGCGCGCCACGCGATAGCCCATCGCCTCCACCTCCGAGGTGACGAAGCGGGGGATCCGGTTCGAGACATCGATGATGTCTGACGTGACGGAGATGCGCGGCGCCACCACCGCCTCCAGCATCGACATCTCGAAATCGACGACGTTGACGATGCCCTGGGCCACCGAGCCGCTGATGTAGGTGCCGCCGGGCGCGCCGATGATGATGGCGGGCGCATCGTCCTTGAAGACCACGCTCGGGGACATGGCGGTGAAGCGCGCCTTGCCTGGCGCGAGCGAGCCGGCGCGGCCCGGCCTGGGGTCGAAGACGCCCATGCAGCCGTTGTACATGAAGCCCAGCCCCTCGGTGATGACGCCCGAGGGCGTGCCGAGGGAATGCGTCATCGAGACGACGTTGCCGGCCTCGTCGATGACCGAGATCTGCGTGGTACCGTGCTTCTCCTGGCCCAGGCGCTCCACATGGACCTTCTCGCCGGCCTCGATCTTCCCGGCAAGCTCGCGGGCGTAGGATTTGGACAGCAGCCGGTCGAGGGGCACGTCGACGAAACCGGGATCGCCGACGTGAAGATCCTTGTCGATGGTGGCGTATTTCATCGTTTCGGCGAGCACGCGGATGAAGCCGGGACTGTTGTGGCCGAGGCGCCTCAAATCGAAATTCTCCAGGACGTGCAGCATCTCGATCACCTGGACGCCGCCGGCAGGCGGCGGCGCCGAAGCGATGCGGTGGCCGCGATAGCCGCCCCAGACCGGTGCGCCCCGCGTGGTCTTGTAACCCGCGAGATCGTCGCCGGAGATCAGGCCGCCATTCCGCTTCATGTCGGCGGCGATCTCCTCCGCCATCTCGCCGCGATAGAAGAGATCGGCGCCGCCCGCGGCGATGCGCTCCAGGCTCCGCGCCATGTCAGGGTTGGCGACGCGGTCGCCCATGCCCTTGAGGGTGCCGTCGGGATGGAAATAGATGCGCCGGCCGCTCTCGGTGAAGCGCAGCTTGTCGACGAAGTCGACGCGGCCGTAGCGGCTCTCCTTCTGAGTCCACATCGTGTACATGTGCGGCCGCACCGGGAAGCCCTCCCGGGCGAGCGCGATCGCCGGCCGGATCACGTCCTTCCACTCCATGGTGCCGAACTCGGCGAGCGCCTCCTCGTAGGCGCGCAGGCTGCCGGGCACGGCGATGGAGAGATAACCCACGTCGTTGATCTTGCCCTTGAGCAGGAAGCCGAAGCCGTCCGGGGCCTCGCCCTCGATCAGATGCTCCCACATGTCCGGCCGCACCGTCGCTGGGCAGCGGGCGTGGAAGTCGAGATGCACGTGGATGCCGCGCTTGGGCAGATAGATCTGCATCGCGCCGAAGCCGGCGATCCCCGCCATCTGCGGATCGACGACGCCTTGCATGAAGGCGCAGGCGATCGCCGCGTCCACCGCGTTGCCGCCGCGCTTCAGCGCCAGGGCGCCGGCCTCCACTGCTTCCGGCTGGGGCGCCACGATCATGCCGCGCATGGGGTCCTCCCTGTCCACAGGTGCGGGAATGCTAGCACGGGCGGCGCTCGCCCGAAGCCAGGTCCTTTGCTAGGCTCGGGTTCGAACAAAGATATACCGGAGAGGAAACCATGGCCCGTCTTGCCCGCTGCGGCGCCGTCCTGGGAGCAGCCGCGCTGATGCTTCTCGGCACCGCCTCGGCGCACGCCGAGGTGCCGGAGATCAGGATCGCGATCCAGTTCGGTCTGGTCTACCTGCCGGTGGCGGTGGCGGAGTCCGAGGGGTATTTCGCCAGCGAGGCGAAGAAGGCGGGCCTCGCTGATCTCAAGGTGACCGTGCAGCGCTTCAGCGGCTCGCCGGCGGTGAACGACGCGCTGCTCTCGGGCAATGTGGACGTGGGCGCCTATGGCGTCCCCGGCCTGCTGATCGCCTGGGACAAGACCCGAGGCCGGATGGACGTGGCGGGCGTCGCTGGTCTGGCGGCCCACCCCTTCATCCTCGACACCAACAAGCCCAATGTGAAGAAGCTCGCCGACTTCACCGACCAGGACCGCATCGCGACGCCCGCCAGCACCTCGCCCCAGGCGATCCTCATGCGCATGGCGGCGGAGCAGGAGTTCGGACCCGGCCAATACGGGCGCATCGACAAGCTGCTGGTGAGCCTGCCGCATCCCGATGCGACGGCGGCGCTCCTCTCCGGCACCATCTCCGGCTATGTGGCGACGCCACCCTTCATCGCGCCCCTGGCCAAGAGCGACAAGATCCACGCGGTGGTGACCTCCAAGCAGATCCTCGGCGGCGAGGAGGCGACCGGCGCGGCGCTGGGAGCGGGCCGGAAATTCGTCGAGGCCAATCCGAAGGTGGTGGCGGCGATCGTGGCAGCCCTCGACGACGCCCGTGTCTTCATCGCCAAGGACCCGAGTGCCGCCGCCGACATCTGGATCAAGTCCGAATCCTCCAAGATGCCGAAGGAGCAGGTGCTGGCCATGCTGACCGATGGCACGCTCACCTACTCGGTAGCGCCCACCGGCGTCCAGAAATTCGCCCATTTCATGGCCAAGACCGGAGAGATCAAGACCGAGCCCAAATCGTGGCAGGATGTGTTTTTTCCCGTGCTCAACGGGCGCAAGGGAAGCTGAAGGGAGGGAGTATGGCAATGAGTGCAGGTGGGAAGCTCAAAGCGGCGCTGGCGGGGCGCCGCGCGCTGCTGGTGCCCGGGGCGGCGAACGCGCTGACCGCGCGGCTCATCGAGGATCTTGGCTTCGAGGCGATCTATCTCACCGGCGCCGGCCTCGCCAATACCTCGCTCGGCGTGCCCGACATCGGTCTCGCTACCCTGAGCGAGCTGGCGGAGATGACGGCCGCCATCGCCGATGTCACGACCTTGCCGCTGATCGTCGACGGCGACACCGGCTTCGGCAACGCCCTCAACACCATCCGCACCGTGCGGATGCTGGAGCGGGCCGGCGCCGCGGCGCTGCAGCTCGAGGACCAGGTCTTCCCGAAGCGCTGCGGCCATTTCGCGGGCAAGGAAGTGATTCCCGCCACTGAGATGGTGGCCAAGATCAAGGCCGCGGCGGATGCGCGGCACTCCCAGGATTTTCTCCTGATCGCCCGCACCGACGCGCGGGCGGTCGAGAGTCTCGATGCCGCGATCGAGCGGGCCGGGCGCTATGTCGAGGCCGGCGCCGACGTCACCTTCGTCGAGGCGCCCATCAATGCCCAGGAGCTGGCGGAGATCCCGCGGCGCCTCTCCGTGCCCCAGGTCGCCAATATGGTGGTGGGCGGCAAGACGCCGCTGGCGAGCCAGCAGGACCTCAAGGCCATGGGATTCAGCCTGGTGCTCTATGCGAACGCCGCGCTGCAGGCCTCGGTGCTGGCGATGCGGGAAGTGCTGGGTGCGCTGCACGAGGACGGCTCGCTGGCCCGGGTCGAGAACCGCCTCGCCAGCTTCGACGAGCGCCAGCGCCTCGTGGACAAGGACAGGTGGGACGCGCTGGAGAAGCGCTATCGCGGCTAAAGCCAGCTCATCTCCTTGCCGGTGCGCTTCTCGAACGCCGCGATCTCGTCGCCGTAGCCCATGGTGAAGTCGAGCTCGTCCACGCCTTTCAGCAGGCAATGCTTGCGGAAGGGATCGATCTCGAACCGGTGATAGCGTCCATCGGGCCCGGTCACCTGCTGATGCTCGAGGTCGACGGTGATGCGGGCGTCGGGCGTGCTCTCGATCCCGGCTCGCAGCTCCGCCGCCACGTCCGCCGGCACGACGATCGGCAGGAAGCCGTTCTTGAGGCTGTTGCCGTAAAATATGTCGCCGAAGCTCGGCGCGATCACCGCGCGAAAGCCGTAATCCCAGAGGGCGTAGACCGCGTGCTCCCGGGAGGAGCCGCAGCCGAAATTCTTTTCGGCCACGAGAATCCTGGCGCCGCGATACTCCGGCCGGTTCAGCAGGAAGTCCGGCTTGTCCTTCCCGCCCTCGTCGAAGCGGAGATCGTGGAAGAGGTACTGCCCGAAGCCGTCCTTGCGCGATTTGCGCAGGAAGCGGGCGGGAATGATCTGGTCGGTGTCGACGTTGGGGACCGGCATCGCTGCCGCGACGGCATAGAGGCGCTTGAAGGGTTCCATCGCCGCCTTAACGCCCGAGAAGCTGGCGCACGTCGGTGAAGCGGCCGGTGACCGCCGCCGCCGCCGCCATCATCGGGCTCACGAGGTGCGTGCGGGCGCCCTTGCCCTGGCGGCCCATGAAATTCCGGTTCGAGGTGGAGGCGCAGCGGTCGCCCGCCGCCACGAGGTCGCCGTTCATGCCCACGCACATGGAGCAGCCCGCATCCCGCCACTCGAAGCCGGCGTCGGTGAAGATGCGGTCGAGGCCTTCCGCTTCCGCCTGGCGCTTCACCAGGCCCGAGCCCGGCACCACCATGGCGTGGACCGAGCCGGCCACCTTGCGGCCTCGCGCCACTCCTGCCGCGAGGCGCAGATCCTCGATGCGGCTGTTGGTGCAGGAGCCGATGAAGACCCGCTGCACGGGGATCTCGTCGATCGCCGTGCCCGGCGCCAGCCCCATGTAGTCGAGGGCCCGCGTCATCGCCGCGCGGCGCTCGCCATCGACGACGGCGTCGGGATCGGGTATCCGCGCGGTGATCGGCGCCGCGTCCTCCGGGCTGGTGCCCCAGGTCACCATGGGCGCGATGGCGGCGCCATCGAGGGTGACCTCGCGATCAAAGCGCGCGCCGGGGTCGCTTGGCAGCCGGCGCCAGATCGCGACGGCTTTCTCCCACTGCGGTCCCTTCGGCGCATAAGGGCGGCCCTCGACGAAGGCGATGGTGGCGTCGTCGGGGGCGATCATGCCGGCGCGGGCGCCGGCCTCGATCGACATGTTGCAGACAGTGAAGCGTCCTTCCATGGAGAGCGCGCGGATGGCGCTGCCGGCGTATTCGATCGCGTGCCCCACCGCGCCGGCGGCGCCGATCTTGGCGATGATCGCGAGGATCACGTCCTTGCCGGTGATGCCGGGGCCGAGCGCGCCATCGACGGTGATCCGCATCGTCTTGGGCTTGCGCTGCCAGAGCGTCTGCGTCGCCAGCACATGGGCCACTTCCGAGGCGCCGATGCCGAAGGCGAGCGCGCCCAGCGCGCCGTGGGTCGAGGTATGGCTGTCGCCGCAGACCATGAGGAGGCCGGGCTGGGTCAGGCCCTGCTCCGGCCCTACCACATGGATGATGCCCTGGCGCGGATCGTCGAGGCCGAAGACGGTGACGTTGTGGGTCGCGGCGTTGCGCGTGATCGCTTCCACCATCCGGCGCCCCTCGGGATCGGCGATATCGTCGAGCGAGCGGCTGGTGGTGGGCACGTAATGGTCCGGCGTGCCGAAGGTGCGGTCGGGCCGCCGCACCGGCAGGCCGCGCTCCGTCAGCACCTCGAAAGCGCGCCGCGAGCCGTCATGGACGAGATGGCGGTCGATGTAGAGCAAGGTCTGGCCGTCGTCGCGCTCGACGATCTTGTGACGTTCCCAGATCTTCTCGAAAAGCGTGCGCGGTGCGGCATCGGCACTCATCGCGATCGGTCTCCCGTTTTCTCCTGAGATCATGATTTAACCACCCGCGAGCGGGGTGGCGCAATCGCCGCCGGCGTGAGCAAACGATGTTGCTCTCGCGCGGGAATCGACGATAGGCTCCGGCGCACGTTCCCCACGCCATGCCCCAGGGAGTCAGCGCTTGGAGACATCTGAGCATTCCGCCCGCAAGCGGCCATCGACGGAGGCTGCGTTGCCGCTCGCGGGCCTCCGCGTCGCCGAGTTCTCCCACGCCATCATGGGGCCCTCTGCGGGGATGGTGCTCGCCGATCTCGGCGCCGAGGTCATCAAGGTGGAGCCCGCGCCCAAGGGCGATCCCACGCGATGGCTGACCGGCTCCGGCGTCGGATTCTTCGGCTTCTACAATCGCAACAAGAAGAGCCTGGCGATCGACCTGAAGTCGCCCCAGGCGCGACCGGCGGTCGAGGCGCTGATCCGCAGCAGCGACATCCTGGTGGAGAATTTCGCCGCCGGCACCATGGATCGCCTGGGCCTCGGCTACGAGGAGGTGTCGCGGCTCAATCCGCGCCTCGTCTACGCCTCGCTCAAGGGTTTCCTCAGCGGTCCCTACGAGCAGCGGCGCGCCCTCGATGAGGTCGTGCAGATGATGAGCGGCCTCGCCTACATGACCGGGCCGCCGGGTCAGCCGCTGCGCGCCGGCGCTTCCGTCGTCGACATCATGGGCGGCTTCGGCGCCGTCATCGGCATCCTTGCGGCGCTCCGCCAGCGCGACCAGACCGGCAAGGGAAGCCGCGTCGTCTCCGGCCTCTTCGAGGCGGCGGCCTTCCTGGTCGGTCAGCACATGGTGAATGCGGCCTATCTGCCGCTGCCCCTGGTGCCGATGTCCGTGCGCAACAGCGCCTGGGGCGTCTATGACATCTTCGAGAGCGCCGAGGGCAAGTCGATCTTCATCGGCATCGTCACCGACACCCAGTGGCGCCGCTTCTGCGCGGTGTTCAACCGCCCGGACCTGCTGGAGGTGCCGGAGTTCCGCAGCAACACCAGCCGCGTGGCGGCGCGGCCGAGCCTGGTACCGCTGCTGACGGACTTCTTCAGGAAATACTCGACGGCGGATCTGATCGCGAAATCCGAGGAGGCCGAGCTTGCCTTCGCGCCGGTCAACATGCCGACCGATCTCATCGACGATCCGCATCTGAACGCCGACGGCAACCTGCGCGAGACGCGCCTTCCCGACGGCAAGATCGTCAAGGTGCCGCGGCTGCCGATCGAGATCGACGACACCGTCTTTTCCGTGCGGAGCGATCCGCCACAGGCCGGCGCCGATACGCGCGGCGTGCTGAAATCCCTCGGTCTCGACGACGCCGTCGTCGACGCTCTCGCCCGCGCCGGAGTCGTCACGCTGGGGGAATAGTCGCTCCGCCTAGGCGGAGGCCGCCAGGATCGAGCGCGCGGCGGCGGCAAGTTCGGCGATTCCCTTCGCGGCATCGAGACGGTGCCATTCGATCGCTCCCGGGTCGTGGCCGAGCTGCAGACGCAAGACGTCGATGTTGGCATCGGAGGCATCGCCGGTGCGCGCCGCAATCCGCTCCGCCAGCAGCTCCGGCGGCGCCTCGAGCCAGATGCCGGTAAAGGGAACACCGACCAATCGTGCGACCTCGGCGATCGCTCCGCGTTCCGCCGGCAGCAGGGATACGGCATCGGCGATCACGGCATAGCCGGCGCGCAGGGCTTGCGCCGCTTCGGCGTAGAGGGCGCGATAGACCCGGTCGTTCATCTCCCGGCCATAGGCGGCCGGCGGCAGGCGGGTTTCCGGCGCGACGCCCGCCAGCCGCTTGCGAATGACGTCGGTATGCAGCATGCGGGCGCCGGGGACGGGGCCCAGCGCCGGCGCCACGGCGCGGGCGAGGCTGCTCTTGCCCGTGCCGCTCACACCGCCGATGGCGATCAGCGACGGCTGGCGCGGACGCAGGAGATCGCGCGCCAGGGCCAGGTAGGACCGCGCCTGCTCGGCCGCGGCGGCGCGGTCGGGCTGTTGCGGTGCGGACGCCGCGGTCACGTGAGCGCGAATGGCGGCGCGGACCGAGAGGAACAGCGGCAGCGCGGCGAGACCGCCTGTATCGTCGGTGCGGTCGAGGTAGCGATTGAACACGAGGTTGCCGAGATCGTCGTGCTCGCGATGGCGGAGATCCATCAGCAGGAAGGCGAGATCGTAGAGCACGTCGATGTCGGCGATATCCTCGTTGAACTCGATGCCGTCGAACATCGTCGGCTTGCCGTCGAGAAGACAGATGTTGCGGAGATGCAGATCGCCGTGACAGCGGCGCACCTTGCCCTCGGCCCGGCGCCGGTCGAGAAGCTCCGCGACGGTCTGCCACGCCGCCAGCGAGGCAGCATGGAGCGCGTCCACCCTCTCGTTCTCGAATATGCCCGACGCGCGGCGAAGATTATCCCGGCAGTCGTCGATGATGGCACGGATCGCGGCGCTGCCGCCGTGGGACGGCGTTGGCTCCGACGTCCCGTGAAATTCCGCGATCCCGTCGGCGAGGGTGCGCATCAAGGTGGGGGTGAGCCGGCCTGCGGCAGCGAGCCTGTCGAAGAGATCGGCCTCGCCGAAACGACGCATTTCGACCAGGAACTCCGCCGGCGTGCCGGTGCCGTCGAGGGCGAGCCCGCCACCGGCCTCCCGGGTCACCGCGTGGAGCCCGCGGTACATCGCCGGCGCCAGCCGCCGTCCCAGCGCCAGCTCCGCCTCGCAGAACCGCCGGCGCCGCTCGAGCGTGCCATAATCGAGATAGGAGAAGACCACCGCGCGCTTCATTTTGAAGGCGCGCTCGCCGACCAGAAAAATCACGGAGCAATGGGTATCGATCCGCTCGACAGTAGCCGAGGCGTCGCCATAGCTCACCCCCTGGGCGAGAAAGGCGAGGGCCTCGTCCTGTGCATCGGCCGCCGGCCGGGTCTCCGGGCCCTGGGGCCCGGAACGCGGTGCCGCCGGCCCGTCGGTCAATCCGTGTCCGGGCAGGCCGTCGGCAGCGATACCCTGCGCTCGCTGCGCTCGGGTTTCGACGTCGCGGTCGCCAGGCGATCCGCTTCCTCGTGCTCGCCGAGCCAACGCAGCTTCTGAATGCGGTGACGCTGCTCGAGCTCCGTCGTTTCGGTGCGCTCGCTGCTCACTGTCTTCGCCATCGTTTCCTCGTGCGCCCTAGATATGTTTTGCCTCATGGCATTGCTCTTCTCTCAATACTTGAGGTAGGTCAACAGGAGTTTGCTGCCAGCTTTGATAAATTATTCTTAAAGCAACTGGGCGCTGAGTGTGCTGCATTGCGAGATATTGTTGCGTCGCACAACGAATACTTCGGGTACGCGATGTTGATGTGTGGTTTCCGCGCTGGCACATGCTCGCATTCGCACCCCGATAGATCAATCAGCCGGCGCCCCGTCTGCGGTGCAGTCGAGAGGGTTCAGAGCACGGCGTGGGATTTGACGTCGCCGCGGCGGCGGCGGACGTGCTCCTCGAGTTCGGCGCCGCGCCGCCGCGAAGGCGTCGCGAACCGCGATATAGATGTCCTCGTGGGAATGATCGTTGGCCGGGCTGCGGTTGGCCACGATTTCATGGTCGGGAACCGTGAGATCGACGCGGACGCTGTAGAGCCGCTTCTTCTGCCGCTTGCGGGTGGCGGTCTCGACGGTGACGCGGCAGCCGGTGATGCGGTCGTAGACCTGATCCAGCTCCGCGGCGCGCTCACGGATCCTGGTTTCTACTGCCTCTGACGTGTCGAGGTTGCGGAACGTGATCTGCAGCGGCAATTGCATGAAGACCTCCCAGTGGGATCGTTCTCGGCCTCCATGGATCTAGGCAGGCTTTCACCGGGCGCAATGCCGGGTGCCCGCGGCGCGGTTTCAAGCCCTCCAGGCGGCCTCGATTGCCGATGACATATCGATCTGATACTTAAGGGAAAGGCTCGCCATGGCGCTTCCCACCTCCTCCCGCGATCGACCGGCTTTCCGTGCGCCTCTCGCCGTGGGCGACATCGCGCCGTCCTGCGTGCTGCCGTCGCGTGATGGCGGCATGGTGGATCTTCGTGGTGACGAAGTGGCGGGTCGTCCTCTGGTGCTCGCGTTCTGGCCCCGCCTCGACGCCGACGCGCTCGCGGCCGCGGCAGCGGCGCTCGCCGAGGGCCATGCCGCCCTGGCGCAGCAGGGCGTACGCGTTTTCGCGGTGACGCTGGCGGGGATGCCGCCCGGGGCGGAGGCGTTGCCCTTCCCGATTCTGTTGGATCGCGACGGCAAGGCATTCGCGAGCTTCGGCGCCGGCACCCGGGATCAGGTGACCACGGTCGTGCTGCGCCACAGCTATCACGTCGCGCGCATCGTCAAGGGCACGCCCCCGGCGGAGCAGATGGGTGTCGCGTTGGCGGCGATGCGCGCGGTGATCGAGGATTATCGCGCGGCGCAACTGGTGCCGCATCCTCCGGTGCTGGTGGTGCCTGACGTCCTGAGCCCGGAGGATTGCCGGCGATTGATCCAGGTCTACGAGACCCGCGGCAAGGTGTTCCTGGAGTCCGGACACGGCGACGACAACATGACCACGGACTACAAGATGCGGGTGCCCGACTACGGACGCGGCGATCGCATCGATCATTGGGTCGTCGACAAGGACACCACGTCGTTCATCGACGGACGCCTGGCGAGCCGGCTCTTCCCGGAGATCCGCAAGGCGTTCCAGTATTCGGTGACGCGCCGGGAGCGCATGCGCATCGGCTGCTATACCGGCGCGCGGGGCGGCGAGGCACACGGGCATCGGGACGATTCCGAGGTGATCGCGGCGCACCGGCGCTTCGCCATGTCGCTCAACCTCAACACCACGGAGTTCGAGGGCGGCGAGCTGCGCTATCCTGAATACGGCGAGCAGCTCTATCGGCCGGCGACGGGCGCCGCCATCGTGTTCTCCTGCTCGATGCTGCACGAGGCCCTGGAGGTGCGCTCCGGCCGCCGCTTCGTGCTGCTGGCCTTCCTCTACGGCGAGCATTAGGTAGCCAGTTCTCGCTTGACTACGCAATGCCCCCGGTAGGCCACTTCAGAGAGTGTTTACCACCCTCCGTTAGGCTCCCGAGCGTAGATAGGACCCTCGGGAGCACTGAAACATGGCAAGGACATTCGCGCGGACCGGAGAATCCGGTCCATCGACGATTGGCCCGCCGGTGCACCGGGGTATGCGGCGATGAGCGACACCTCAGCCGCGACGGCGACCCGCCCGCGCGGCCCCCGCAGCACGCATTTCGCTTTCGAGAGCAAGGTATTCTCGGTCCCCGGAGCGCGCTTCGCGCTGACCAAGGGCCAGCGCGATCCCGCATTCCACGTGATGCTGGGCGATCTTCAGGTTTCGCTCAGCCTCGATACCGTGCGCCACGAGTTCAACATCAAGGCGGATTCCGTGGATGCGGAGCTGCTTGGCGTGGTCGAGCGCAGCCTCCGGTTCGTCAAGGAGATCCGGCCCAACGATTCAATTCCGCGGGAAATTCTCGACGGCAGTGCGTCCTGGTCGGTGAGCGATCACCACCGCATGATCGCCAAGGGCCGCCTCAGTCTGCAGCTGGCATCCTGGCTCGCCGGCGAGGAGTCCGTGGTCGTGGACCTGGCGGCGCTGGAGCAGCTTGTCGAGGATCCCGGCACCAAGCAGCGGATCGAGCAGGCCTTCGGCGACGTCGCCGAGAAGCTCGGCATGGGCCGCGGCCGCAAGCAGGAGGTGATCGATCGCATCGACGATCTCGCCCGCGAGCTCTCCTACATCGAGGCGCTGCGCGAGCGCTACGGCGAAGTGAAGTCGATCATCGAGAAGTTGAACGGCCTGGTGCGCGCCTATCGCGGCGATCGCACCACCACACAGGAAATCTCCCGCGTGCGCACGCTGGTGATGCGGCCGCAGCAGGAATTCGAGAACCTGTTCACCCAGTGCGACGCGATGACCGGCGAGATCCTGACCGTGCTCAAGAAATACGAGGCGACGGTCGAGTTCATCCGCAACATGCGTGACGAGCTGCACAGCAAGCTGATGCTGTGGGACGACGTCATCGCCGTCTGGCAGCCGGTGCCGGTCGCCAAAGGCGAGGTGCAGGAGAGGGCGATCAAGGAGATCTATCGCTTCGTCGCCCAGAACTATCCCCAGCGGCAGGACTGGAAGGGCGGGCACTGACCCGTCTGCCGCTTCCGATCCGACCGATCGGAAGCCGCTCTACGGCACGCCGGCAACGATGACGATCAGGTAATTCCGAGCCGCGAGAGCGCCTCGGCGAGATCCTCGCCGAACCGGGCGCCCTTGTGCAGGATGGCGGCGCGCGCCGGCAGCTCGTCCAGCGAGGCGTTCTCCCGCCCGAAGCTGGTGAGGAGCGCGAACGGGATATGGCGGGTGGTTGGCATCGCGGCGAGTGCGCAGCCGAGATCGATGCCGGAGATGTCGCCCAATATCGCGGATGCCACGACCATGTCCGGCTTGATGCGGGTCACCAGCTCCAGCGCCTCGAACGGACCGTTCACGACGGTGACGCGGTAGCCGCAGGCCTTGAGCTCGCGCGAGACGATGTGCGCGGTGGTGCGTTGCGGCTCAACCAGCAGGATCTCGATGTTGCTGATGGTGACTTCGCTGGGATCGAAGGTTGGGTTCGCCGGCAGCGCGCGGATGATGTCGGCGGTGTCGGCCTCGGTGCCGTCGAGCACGCGGCTCATCTGGTCGAGGAAGGCCTGCAGGCCGCTCAGGTGCTGCGCGTCCAGGTCCTTGAGCTCGAAGACGTAGTCCTCGAGGCGGCTCGCGACCACCGTGAGCGCCGGCAGCTTCACCGAACGGCCGCGCATGCGCAGCGTGGAGATCTCGCGGCGGATGCGCGTCAGCGCATCGGCGCCGCTGACCTGTCCGTCCATGACGGCGTGCACCACCAGCGTGAGATTGGAGACCGCGTCGAGGGCCTCGTCCTTGAACTCCTGCTCGAGCTCGCGATCGACGTCGTCCTCGCGCGCATCGAGGGCGGCGGAGTTGGTAGAGGTGTTACGAGTCATGGACTAGGGCCCGGTCCCGGCACGAGAATGAGGTATGACCGGGACAGTAGCGCCACAAACCTCAACAGTGTCTTAAGTTCACCGTTAACCGCGATTGTTGCCGCGGACGCCGTGGCCGTGCCCAAAATCGCGGCAGAGCTGATCTGCGCGACGGCGCGCGGCGCGCCGTTTCCTTCGGCGCGGAATCCCGTCATATTCGCCACGACGATCCCATGCTCTCAAGAACAGGACCGCCACCATGGCGATGCTCAAGACACCCTATCTTCTCTTCCTCGGCGACGCCCATGACGCGCTCGCCGCCAAGACCGCGGCCGGCGTCGCCTTCTGGCGTCCGGAATCCTGCGTCGGTCAGCTTCGCCTGCCCGGCTGCAAGGCGGACCTCAAGCTGCCGGACAAAACCGTCGAGGCCGCCGCGGCGGAGGGCGCCAAGACCCTGGTGGTCGGCGTCGCTAATCGCGGCGGTGTCATCAACGAGAGCTGGATCCCCGTTCTGGTGCAGGCGCTGGAGCGCGGCATGGATCTCGCGAGCGGCCTGCACCGGCGGCTCACCGAGGTGCCGGCGCTGAAGGCCGCGGCCGAGCGTCATGGCCGCCAGATCCACGATGTCCGCCATCCTACCCGGGAATTCGACGTCGCCAGCGGCAAGCCGCGCGCCGGCAAGCGCCTTCTCACCGTCGGCACCGACTGCTCCATCGGCAAGATGTTCACCTCCCTGGCGCTGGAGCGCGAGATGCGGCGCCGGAAGATGAAGGCGGATTTTCGCGCCACCGGCCAGACCGGGATCCTCATCGCCGGCGACGGTATTTCCGTCGACGCGGTGGTGGCCGATTTCATCTCGGGATCGGTGGAGTGGCTGGCGCCCGCCAACGAGCCCGACCATTGGGACCTGATCGAGGGCCAGGGCTCGCTCTTCCACGCCTCCTACGCCGGCGTCAGCATGGGGCTGCTGCATGGCGCGCAGCCGACGGCGCTGGTGGTCTGCCACGAGCCGACCCGCACCCACATGCGGGGATTGCCGCACTATCCGCTGCCGGCCCTCAAGACCTGCATCGAGGCGAACCTGCAGGCCGGGCGCCTCACCAGCCCTGGCGTCGCCGTCGTCGGTATCGCCATCAACACCTCGGCCCTCGATGCCGCCGCCGCGGAAAAGGTGCTGCAGCAGACCGCCGATGAATTCGGCCTTCCCTGCGTCGATCCCGTGCGCACCGGCGTCGGCGCCATCGTGGATCGTCTCTGATCGAGCGGCTCGGCCCATGCGTCGCCTGACAGTCCGCCGGGAATCCTGGCCCCTCGCGCGGGCCTTCGCGATCTCCCGCGGCAGTCGCACCACGGCGGAGGTGGTGGTGGCGGAGCTCACCCAGGGGCCTCTGAAGGGCCGTGGCGAGGGCGTGCCCTATGGTCGCTACGGCGAGACCGTGGAGGGCGTGGTCGCGGAGCTGGAGGCGATGGCGGAAGCCGTGGCTGGCGGCCTCGACCGCGAGGCTCTCCAGACGGCGATGCCGCCGGGGGCGGCGCGCAATGCCCTCGACTGCGCGCTCTGGGATTTCGACGCCAAAGCCGCCGGCAAGACCGTGTCGCGGCTGGCACAGATCGACCCTCCGCATCCTCTGACCACCGCCTATACCCTGAGCCTCGATACGCCCGAGGCCATGGGCCGCGCGGCGGCGGAACAGGCGCTGCGGCCGCTCCTGAAGCTCAAGCTCACCGGCGAGGGCGATCTGGAGCGGGTGACCGCGGTGCGCCGGGCGGCGCCGGGATCGCGCCTCATCGTGGATGCCAACGAGGGGTGGACCGCCGATCATCTCCTGCAATATTCGCCGGCGCTGGCGGAGCTCGGGGTGGCGCTCATCGAGCAGCCGCTGCCGGCGGACAAGGACGAGGCCCTGGCCGGGATCGCCCACGCGGTTCCGATCTGCGCCGACGAGGCCTGCCACATCAGCGCCGATCTCGACCGGCTGGTGGGCAAGTACGAGTTCGTGAACATCAAGCTCGACAAGACCGGCGGCCTCACCGAGGCGCTGATCCTCGCCAAGGCGGCGCGGGCGCGGGGTTTCCGCATCATGGTCGGATGCATGGTCGGCACCTCCCTCGCCATGGCGCCGGCGATGTTCCTGGGGCCGGACGCGGAATTCGTCGATCTCGATGCCCCGCTGCTCCTCGCCCGCGACCGGCAGCCGGGCCTGCGCTACGACGGCAGCGTGGTGTTCCCCCCGAAACCGTCCCTCTGGGGCTGAGCCTGGGTCAGAGCGCGGGCTCTGCGGCGGCGCACTTTCGTCCTAGCCGACCTGCGACAATGTGCACATGCAGCACAGCCTTGGCGGGGGGAGGCCCCCGGGGGCCTCGCCTGGGGCGGGGGGAGAGGGCATTGGAACGCCATTTCGCGTTGCAATATCAACGAGTTAAGCCTTGGCACTGTGGCAAAAGTGTCACGCCCGCCGGGGTTCAGAAAAAACGTGATTTGGTGCTTGATTTGGGGAGGCGAGGTCTTCATATTGTGCAGTGCGGCATGGACGTTGTCCTGCCGTACGTCTTCTAGGCGTTTCCTCCCTAAACTTGGGCCGTGTGCAAACACGGCCCAATTTTTTTGTGCCCAGGCTCAGGCCGTGCTGCTGCGGTGCAACACGCGATCGCCGGGGAGCACCGCATCAGGCTCGTAATCCCCGAGCTGCTGGAGCTGGGTGTAGTACGGGGTGAAGTCCGGCCGCGTCGCGTCGAACAGCTCATCGAAGCCGCGGATCACGAAATACGACGATTGGAAGTCGTCGATGCGGTACTTCGTCCGCATCACCCGCAGGAGGTCGAAGCCCAGGCGATTGGGCCGCGGATCCTCCACGGAGTAGACGGATTCTCCCTTGGAGGAGACGATCCCGGAGCCATAGATGCGCAGGCCCTCCGGCGTCTCGATCAGGCCGAACTCCACCGTATACCAGTAGAGCCGCGCCAAATTGTGAAGCGCGCCGAGGCCGAGCGCCTTCAGGCCGCCCCGGCCATAGGCCTGCATGTAGTCGGCGAAGACCGGGTTCACCAGCATCGGCACATGACCGAAGATGTCGTGAAAGACGTCCGGCTCCTCGAGGTAGTCGAGCTGGTCGCGCCGGCGGATGAAGCAGGTGGAGGGAAAGCGCCGGTTGGCGAGGTGCTCGAAGAAGATGGCATCGGGCACCAGGCCCGGCACCGCGACGATCGACCAGCCGGTGGCGCGGCCGAGGACGTCGTTCAGCCGCCGGAAATCCGGGATGCCGTCGGCGGCGACGCCGAGATCGGCGATGCCCGCCAGGAATTCCGATGCCGCGCGCCCTTTCAGCAGCGCTTCCTGGCGACGGAAGAGGGTGCGCCAGACGTCGTGCTCATCGGCGGTATAGCCGGCCCAGTCCTGGGCGATGGTGAAATCCGCCCGCTCCGAAGGCGAGCGATGCCGAATTCGGCGCCGCGGCGCCCGCATAGGCCGAGTGGGACATGGACGACACCTGCGGCACCGGCCGCTGTTGATAACGTTGGCGCCGACGGCCCGGATTCAAGCCGCCGGGTGGCTTCCTAGCGGCGCTCCTGCGGCAGGGTGCTGTCGCCGGCGCCGAGCGCCCGCTGCATCAGCACGCCGTCGACCCAACGCCCGGCCTTGAAGCCCACCGAGGTCAGCAGGCCCACGCGTGTGAAGCCCAGCGACTGATGCAGGCCGATCGACCCGTGGTTACCGCTGTCGCCGATCACGGCGACCATCTGGCGATATCCCAGCGCCGTGCCGGTCTCGATGATGGCCGTCAGCAGCGCTCTCCCGATGCCCTTGCGGGCGCCGCCGGGCGCCACGTAGATCGAATCCTCGATGCTGAACCGATAGGCCGAGCGCGGTCGGTAGGGAGAGGCGTAGGCATATCCCACCACCTCGCCGCTGTCGTCGGTGGCGACGAAGTAAGGGAGCCCCTTGGCCAGGATCTCCTGCCGCCGCCGCGCCAGCTCGTCGACATCGGGCGGCACCTCCTCGAAGGAGCCGAAGCCATGCAGCACGTGATGGGAATAGATCTCGGCGATCGCCGGCAGGTCGGCCTCCTGGGAGGCGCGCACGGCAACCGGCGTCGTGGCTGGCGCGCGACGAGCGCTCATGCCGCCGCGAGGTGGCGGGGCTCCAGCTCCGCCAGCTCCGCCAGCAGATCGCGCATGTCCTGGGCGAGCTGTTGCAACGCGGGCTTCCGGTCGATGCTGCGCTCGTCCATGTAGAGCGCGCGGCTGATCTCGATCTGCAGGCAATGCCGCCCGGTGGCGGGCGTGCCGTAGTGGGAGGTGGTGAAGCCGCCGGCATAGGGCGTGTTGCGCGCGACCCGATATCCCTTGGCGGCCAGCACGCGCTGCGCCCGCTCCATGAACAGAGGATGGCAGGACGTGCCGTGGCAATCCCCCAGCACCATGTCGATGCCCGTGCGTTTGAAGTCGCGCTCGCCGGGGCCGGCGGTCGAGGGCATGGAATGGCAGTCGATCAGGAGATAGCCGCCGAAGTGCTCGCAGGTGGTGGCCAGGAGCTGGCGCAGCGCCCGGTGATAGGGTCGGTAGAGCCGCTCGATCCGGCTCACCGCGTCGGCGAAGCGCAGCTTGCGCGCATAAATCTCCTCGCCGGTGGCCACCACGCGGGCGATGGTGCCGAGCCCCACCTGGACGCGGGGCGAGCGGCTGTTGACGTAGGGCGGCAGCGCGTCCTCGAACATCTGCGGGTCGAGCTCGAAGGGCTCCCGATTAGGGTCGAGATAGGCCCGGGGAAAGTGCGCCGAGAGCAGGGGGGCGCCGAGCTCCAGGGCGCCGTCGAAGATCTCGTTGACGAAGCTGTCTTCCGAGCGCCGCAGGGTCAGGGGATCGAGGCGCGAGGCGGCCAGGAATTCAGGGGGGTAGCGGGTCCCGCTATGGGGGGAGGCGCACACCAGCGCCCGGGTCTGCACGGGCGGGGCGGCGACCTCAATCGGCGGGTCGACCGCCGCGCTGGACTCGGTAATGCCTTCCATACGCCCTGAGATTACGGGCAACCGGGCGGGCCTGTCACGATCTCCCTGAGCCAGCTTGGGGGTTTGGGGGCCTCCCGGCCCCTTTAACCTTCCCTTGGGGGCTCTGGGGGTATGGCTGTAGGCAGATTTGTAGGGAATTGGAGCCCCATGGCGCGCATATTGCTGGCTGAGGACGACGACAATCTCCGCGAGTTTCTGACCCGCGGGCTGCGTCGTGCCGGGCACATCGTACTACCGGCGGCGGACGGCGATTCCGCCCTCAATCTGCTCATCGACGACTCCGTGGATCTTCTCCTGGCGGATGTCGTGATGCCGGGCCTCGACGGGATCGAGCTGGCGCGCCAGGCCACCAAGCGCTGGCCCACGCTCCGGGTCATGTTCATCACGGGATTCGCGGCCGTGGCGCTGCGCCAGCGCGAGATGGGCGACCGGCCCGCCACGGTGCTGGCGAAGCCGTTTCACCTGCGTCAGCTGGTGGAAGAAGTCGAGCGCATGCTGGCGGCGTGAGCCGCGGCTGCCCGGCGCCGGCCCCCAGGCTTGCCAGCCCAGCGGAATTGGGTTAAATCGCCGATCGCTGTCGCGACGCCCTTCCCGCATGGGGCGCTGCCGGCGGGCACGTAGCTCAGCGGGAGAGCACCGCCTTGACATGGCGGGGGTCACAGGTTCAATCCCTGTCGTGCCCACCATTTTCACCACAACCACCACCACCACCGAGACCTGCCGCGTCTTCCGACGGAGCGTGCCGCTGCCGCGATCGTGAGGTGTGTGCCACTGCCTCCCGGCGTAGAGTCGACGGCAACATATCCGTCATCTGGGAGCTGCGATGACAAACGATCCACGCTCTGAATTCGATCGTCGGGATTTTCTCCGGCTCGCCGGCACCGCTTTCGTGGTCGGCGCGATTGCGGCCTCGCCCTTCGCTGCATTCGGCCAGGCCGGCGGGGTGGCGGCGCTCAAGATCGGCACCATCGGCGCCGGCCGCGAGGGCGGCGCGCTCGGCACCCTGTTCGCCAAGCGGGGTCACCCCGTGATGTTCTCGTCGCGTCACCCCGAGACACTCAAGGATCTCGTCGCTGCCGCCGGCCCGACGGCCCAGGCCGGCACGGTGGAGCAGGCGGTGGCCTTCGCCGACGTCGTGGTGATCGCCGTGCCCTATTCCGCCATGGAGCAGGTCGGCAAGGATTTCGGCAAGGCGCTCGCCACCAAGCAGCTCATCCTCGACATCTCGAATCCCAACGCGTCTCGGGACGGCGAGATCGTGAAATGGGTCGAGGAGCAAGGCGGCGCCGGCCTCGCCACGGCGAAGCTGCTGCCGGGTGCGCCGATTGTGCGCGCGTTCAACGCGATCGGATCCGGCCGGCTGGCGCCCGATGCAAATCGCGCCGGAGACCTGGTCGCGGTGCCGATCGCCGGCGACGACACGAAGGCGATCGCGCTGGCATCCAGCCTGATCAAGGAGGTCGGGTTCGAGCCGGTGCTCGTCGGCGGCCTCGCCATGGGCAAGTACCTGGTGCCGGGAACCCCCCTCGCCGGCGAGCACACGGCCGCCGAGGTCCGTCAGATCGCCGCCACTTTGAAGTGATCGGCGAGGCGGTCCGCATTGGCTGATTTCGATCGGACCGCCGCCGCGGAAACCCGCCCCATCGGGCCCGTCTACCGCCTGCTGCAGCGCGTCGTCGCGGTGCGGCCGGAGGAGGCGCCCGCGGTCTTCTGGTGCTGGCTCTATATCTTCGCGGTGCTGTCCTCCTACTACATCATGCGGCCGATCCGCGACCAGATGGGCGTCGCCGGCGGCGTGAACAATCTGCAATGGCTGTTCACCGGTACGCTCGCCGGCATGCTGCTGCTCAACCTGCCCTTCGCCTACCTCGTCAAGAAGCTGCCGCGCAGCCGCTTCATCCCGCTGACCTATCGCTTCTTCGCCGCGAATATCCTGTTGTTCGCCGTGGCCTTGCACGTGGCGAATCCCGAGCAGACGGTCTGGGTCGGCCGCGTCTTCTTCATCTGGGCCTCGGTCTATAATCTCTTCGTCGTCTCGGTCTTCTGGCAGCTCAACGTCGATCTCTTCAGTCCCGAGCAGGGCAAGCGGCTCTTCGGCTTCATCGCCGCGGGCGCGTCGATCGGCGCCATCGTCGGTTCCTCCATCACCGCGGGCCTGGCGCGCTACGTCTCGCCGACCCTGCTGCTGATCGGCGCCGCCGTGCTGCTGGAGGTCGCGGTCTTCGCCGTCGCCCGCCTCTCCCGGCTCTCACCCAGCCTGCACCGGCGTCCCGGCGACGCCCGGGAGGACGAGCGTCCGCTCGGCGGCAGCATCATCGCCGGCATCACCCATGCGGTGCGCTCGCTCTATCTGCTGAACGTCAGCGGCTTTCTGCTGCTGTTCGCGATCACCTCGACCTTCCTCTACTTCCAGCAGGCGGCGATCGTCAGCCACAGCTTCGCCGATCGCGGGGCGCAGACGGCGTTCTTCGCCACCATCGATCTCGCCGTCAATGTGCTCACCCTGGTGATCCAGCTGTTCTTCACCGGCCGCATCGTCGTGTGGCTCGGCATCTCCCTGGTGCTGGCGCTTCTGCCGGCGTTCACGATGATCGGCTTCGGCGCCCTCGCGCTGATGCCGAGCCTCGCCTCGATCGCGGTGTTTCAGATCCTGCGGCGCGCCAGCGACTACGCGATCGCGCGGCCCACCCGCGAAGTGCTGTTCACCGTGGTGTCCCGCGAGGACCGCTACAAGACCAAGGGATTCATCGACACTTTCGTCTACCGCTTCGGCGATCAGGTCGGCGCCTGGTCGGTGGCCCTGCTGAGCGGCGCGGGGTCATATGTTGCGGCACTGGTGGCGATTGCCGTTGCCGCCGTCTGGCTGGTCAACGGCCTGTGGCTTGGCCGCCGGCAGCAATCCCTGGAAGCCGCCGCCGCGGCGCGCTCCGGCGTCCCCGGTTAAAGACCCTCGATGAAGGCGACGATCTTCCGGCGCTGATCCGGATCCGGCAGGCGCCCGCGCATGGCGCCGAGATTGTCCGCCATATGGGCGGGATCGGAGGTGCCGGGAATGACCGCGGTGATGCGCTCGTCGGCCAGCAGAAACTTCAGGAACACCTGCGCCCAGCTCTCGGCGAAATCCTTGCACCAGTCGGGCAGGTCCTTGCCGCGCACGGCACGGAACAGCCGGCCGGTCCCGAAGGGCTGTGCCGTGAGGATGCCGGCTTTGACCTCGGCCGCCAGCGGCAGGATGCGCTTCTCGACTTCGCGGTTGTCGACGGAATAGTCGATCTGGACGAAATCCGGCTTTTCCCGACCCAGGACCGCTTCGATCGCCCGGAAATCCCGGTGGAAGGTCGAGGTGATACCGATGTAGCGGCAGATACCCTGCGCCTTCCAGGCCTGGAACTGTGCCAGCGACTGCTGCGGGTCGTTGACGTTGTGAAGCTGGAGCAGATCGACCTTCGGTGTCTTGAGGCGGGTCAGCGAGCGTTTCAACTCGGCGCCATCGGGCTGTTCCAGCTTGGTGGCGATGAAGACCTTGTCGCGCCAGCGGCCCGTGGCGAGCGCGTTTCCCAACACGGTTTCGGCGTCGCCGTAGGTCGAGGCGGTGTCGATCAGCCGCCCGCCGGCGTCGATCAGCGTCTTGACCACCTGCGACGCGCTCTGCCGGGTTCGCTCGCCGTCGTTGTCGAAGACGTAGGCGGTGCCCAGTCCGACTGCCGGCACGCGCTCGCCGGTGCCGGGGATCGGCCGCGTGAGGAGAGTCGTGTCGCTACTCTGTGCAAGCGCCGGCCGGGCAACGGCGGCCGCCGCGGCCAGCATGGCAAAGTCCCGGCGAGTCAGATGAGCCATCTGCGATCCTCGTGCATCGCGCCACCGCGCATTCTCTTGGCATCCGTGGCGATGCGGCCGGTGCGATCAGACTATCTTATAGTCCCCGCCGTCGATCGTCAGTTTTCGTAGCTCAGCTTCGGATACCAGTCCGTGCCCCGTCCTTCCGGCGTGCAGTCCAGTACCATCCACAGTGGCGCCGGGTCGGGAGCGCCGCGCGGGTCCTGGCCCGGATCGGCGGTGGATCCCGTCATCTCCCCGGACCAGAAATGGCGAAGGATTCCGTCCCGGCGCGTGAACACGTTGAGTGCCGGGATTTCCGAGCCGTCAGGCAGAAGGCCGAAATAGTCGCGGGAATAGGCGCCGTTGAGGTCGGTATAGAGGCGCAGGTTCTTCCAGCCGCGCTCGCGCTTCCAGGCGATCAGGCGCTCGATGGGGGAGCGGGCGATCACGACCAGGGAGACGCGCTGGCCGATGTCGGCGGCGTTTCCCTCCCAGGCGCCCAGCAGGTTGGTGCACATGGGGCAGGGGCGCTCGCGCTGAGGTCCGAACATATAGCTGTAGGCGACGAGCGTCTGCTTGCCAGCGAAGAGCCCGGCGAAATCGGTGGCACCGTCCTCGCCCTGGAAGCGGTAATCGCCGATCACCGTGCCGCCGCGGGGCAGGGCGCGGCGCTGGGCGGCGACGCGCTCGATGTGGCGCCGGAGCTCGATCTCCTCCGCCAGGAGTGCGGTGCGCGCGGCCCGGTATTCGGCGCTTTCATTGGGAATGCGGACGGCGTTGTCCCGTGCCAGCTCGGTGGCCGGCGTCAAGGTGTCGGGTTTGGCAATCATCGGCATACCTCCACTTGGCCTCGGAGGATAACCCATGGCGTGACGGCGGGTTCCGCTGGCGCTGGCGGAGCGGCTGGGGACATGTGAAACGATTCCAGCCCAGGCGATCATCGGGGCGCACGGCCTACGGGACGGTCAGCACCAGCTTTCCGAAATTCTCGTTGGCTTCCATGATCCGATGCGCCTCGCGGATTTCGCCGAAGGGCAGCGTCGCGTGGATCACCGGTCGGAGCGCGCCCGCGGCGAGATGCGGCAGCCAGCGCTCGGCGAAGCGGGCGACGATGCCGCGCTTCTCCGCGATCGTCTGCGGCCGCAAGGTGAAGCCCAGCACCTGAAGCCGCTTGCCCAGGATCGGGCTGGTGTCGACGGGATGCGTCGGCGGCCCCATGACGCCGGCGATCACCAGCCGCCCTTTGACGCGGAGCACCGCGACATTGCGCGGCAGGTAGCTGGCGCCGATGAAGTCGAGCACGACGTCGACTCCCTTGCCCTCGGTCAGGCGCATGATCTCGTCGGCGAAGTCCTGGCGGTGGTAGTCGATGCCGCCGCCGGCGCCGAGCTCACGGGTTCGCCGAATTTTTTCCGCGGAGCCGGCGGTGACGTAGACCTTGGCGCCGGCCTGCTTCGCCATCTGGATCGCCGAGGTGCCGACGCCGCTGCCGCCCGCGTGGATCAGCAGGCTCTCGCCCGCGGCGAGCCGGCCAAGCGTGAACAGCGTCTCGTTGGCGGTGCAGAAGGTCTCGATGACCGCCGCCGCCGTCGAAAAATCCCACGCCGCCGGCATGGGCAGCGCGAGGCCGTGGTCCACCACCGCGAATTCCGCATAGGCGCCCGAGGCGACGAGGCCGAAGACGCGGTCGCCGATGGAGAAGCCGCGAACGTTGGCGCCGATCGCGCTCACTTCGCCGGCCAGCTCCAGGCCGAGGATGTCGCTGACGTCGGGCGGCGGCGCATAGCGGCCGGCGCGCTGCAGGGCGTCGGCGCGGTTCACGCCGATCGCGCGGACGCGCACCAGGAGGTCCTCCGGGCCGGGCGTCGGCATCGGCCGCTCCGCCACCGTCAGCACCTCCGGCCCGCCGGCGCCGCTGGTGGTGATTGCCCGCATCGTCTTGGCCCCTGGCGCCATGCTCATGCCTCCCTGGACTTCCGGCCCAGCTTCGTGAAACAATTCATATCGGGTTATCCTGGCTTGAGGAAGCATCCGGATTCACCCATTGTCGCCCCAAGAAGCGGCGCCCTGGCGCGCCGCCGGGGTCGGAGCGGGAGGAGATGAGCAAGGCCACCATCAAGGACGTGGCGCGGGCGGCCGGAGTGTCCCTCGGCACCGCGTCCCGCGTCGTCAACGGCCACAAGTCGGTGAGCGACCGCGTCCGCCAGCAGGTGACCGCGGCGATCGCCGAGCTCGGCTACGAGCCCGACGCGGTCGCCCAGAGCATGCGCAAGGGCGCCACGCTCACCATCGGCGTGGTGATCCGCGACATCACGGTGCCGGCGCTGGCGGATTTCGTGAAGTCGGCCCAGGACGCCCTGCACGATGCGGGCTACACCCTCATCATCACCTGCTCCGAGGATCGCAAGGACCGCGAGCTCGAGCTCCTGAACCTGCTGTCGCGGCGCCGCATCGACGGCCTCATCATGACTACGGCGTCGGAGGCGGACGCCGATCTCCTGAAGGCGCGCCAGGGCCAGGCGTTTCCGATCGTGCTGCTGGACCGGGAGACACCGGCGGAGCTCGACGCCATGACCGTCAATCATCGCGACGGCCTGCGCCGCGGCGTCGAGTATCTCTTCGATCTCGGTCATCGCCGGATCGCGCTGATCACGGGAAATCCCGCCGTCTATCCCGCGCGCGAGCGTATCCGCGGCTACGAGGCGGCGCACGCGGCGCGTGGCATCCCGACGGACCCGGCGTTGCTGCGGAGCGACGGATTTTCAGCGGATTCGAGTTTCCTGGAGACCTCGGCGCTCCTCAGCCTGGCGAACCGTCCGACGGCGATCATCGCCGGCGGCATCAACATGCTGAGCGGCGCGCTCCGCGCGGTGCAATCGCGCGGCCTCCGCATCCCCAAGGACATCTCTCTCATCGGCAGCAACGACACCGACTTGGCGCGCCTCGCCACGCCGCCGGTCACCGTCATCAACTGGAGCTATCGCGAGCTCGGCGAGGCGGCGGCGCGTGTGCTGCTGGACCGGATCGGGCAGGGGGGAAAGGGCGCGCCGCGGCGGATCGTGTTCCCGACCGAGCTGATCATGCGCGGGTCCTGCGGTCCCGCACCGCAATAAGGACGGCGAGGCCATTGAGCGTCGTCATTAATTTGCTCCCGCACTCCCGGATTGACGCCTGAGGGTCCCTGCGATACCAATTTGGAAACGTTTTTATGGCCGGTTCCGAGCTGAATGGGGACCGCCGAGGGATGAGGCGCTGGAGGATATGAAGCGGATCGGCATCGATGTCGGCGGTACCTTCACCGACGTCGTTCTCCTCGATGATGCCGACGGCCGGGTCTGGACCGCCAAGGTGCCGACCACGCCCGCGGACCCCGTCGAGGGTGCGCTCAATGGCATTGCCCGCATTCTGCAGGTGAGCGCCGCCGCCGGGAGCGACATCGGCTTCATCGGCCACGGCACCACCATCGCCACCAATCTGCTGGTGGAGGGGAAAGGGGCGCGCACCGCCCTGGTCACCACCAAGGGATTCCGCGACATCCTGGAGATCCGCAAGGTGTCGCGCCACGACCGCGCCGATCTCTACGATCTCTTCTTCACCAATCCGCCGCCCCTGGTGCCGCGCGCGTTGCGGCTCGAGGCGCCGGAGCGCGTGCTCTTCAACGGCGAGGTGGCGGAGCCCCTCGCCGCCTCCGCGGCGGAGGCGATCGCGGACGGCCTCGCCGGCGAGAAGGTCGAGGCGGTCGCCATCTGCTTCATCAATTCCCACGCCAATCCCGCCCACGAGCGGCAGATGCTGGAGACCCTGCGCCGCCGCCTCGACGGCCGCTTCGTCACCGCCTCCTGCGACGTCAACCCCGAGATGTTCGAGTACGAGCGCACCAGCACCACCGTCATCAACGCCATGCTGGGTCCCAAGTGCGGCCGCTACTTCCGCACCTTCCGGGACCGCGTCAGCGAGGCCGGCGTGCCCGGCGAGGTCCTCTTCATGCAATCGAACGGCGGTCTCGCCAAGCCCGCGGTGGCGGCGCTCCGGCCGGTGTCGCTGCTGGAATCCGGTCCCGCCGGCGGCGTCACCGCGGCGGCGAAGCTCTGCCAGCGCCTCGGCCTCGCCAACGCCATCACCGGCGATATGGGCGGCACCACCTTCGACGTTTCCCTGGTGCGCGACGGCCGGGCCGAGATGCGCAACATCGCGCTCCTGCACAGCTATGCCGTGCGTTTCCCCACCATCGACATCGAATCGATCGGCGCCGGCGGCGGCTCTGTTGCCTGGGTCGATGATGGCGGCGGCGTCCATGTGGGGCCGCAGAGCGCCGGCGCCGATCCCGGTCCCGCCTGCTACGGCCGCGGCGGCGAACATCCCACGGTGACGGACTGCAATCTCGTTCTGGGATATCTCGACGCCGAGAGCTTCCTCGGCGGCGAGTTCGCTCTCGACGTCGATGCCGCGCACCGAGTGGTCGAGACCAAGGTCGCGCGGCCCCTTGGCTGCGGTCTGGTCGAGGCGGCGCAGATCGTGCGCGCCGTCGCCAACGCCCTGATGGCCCAGGCGATCCGCCTGATGACGGTGGAGCGCGGCTACGATCCCCGTGAATTCGCCTATGTCTGCTATGGCGGCGCCGGCCCGGTGCACGCGATCGAGCTCGCCTGGGAACTGGAGATCCCCACCGTCGTCGTGCCGCAGATGCCCGGCCTCTTCAGCGCCTTCGGCATGCTGGTGGCGGACCAGACCTATGACCTCCAGCTTCCGGTCCTGATAAATCTCGACGACATCGCGGCGGATGATCTCGCCGGGCGGCTTCAACAGCTCGAAGCTCAAGCAGCGTCTCTCTTCCGCGAGGCTGGCATCGCGCCGGGCGCCGTGGCGCTGCGTCGGCGGGCGGACTGCCGCTATCTTGGCCAGGCGGAATCCCTGACGATCGACATGCCCGATGGTGCCGTGACCGCCGGCACGGCGCAGGCGCTCGTGAGCACCTTCGAGGCAGAGCATCGGCGGCACTGGAATTTCACCCAGCCGGACCGACCCATCAGCCTGGTCAATCTCCGGCTCCAGGCGGTGGTGGCGACGCCCGGCCGCAAGCTCGCGGGCGTCGGCGAGCGCGCGAGCGGCGCCCCCAGGCCCTATCGCCAGCGCAGCATCACCATCGCGGGATCGCCAACCCGACTGCCGGCCTATCGCCGCCAGGACCTGGGCTTCGGTCACGAGCTGGCAGGACCGGCGGTGATCGAGGAGGCAAGCTCAAGCCTGGTCTTCCCCGAGGGCTGGCGCGCCGCGGTCGACGGCGAGCAGAACCTCATCGTGACGCAGGTGGGCTGATCCCATGGACAAGATCACCTACGAGATCATCCGCAGCGGCCTCTACGCCGTCGCCCGCGAGATGAAGATCGCGATGATGCGCACCGCGGCGAGCCCGATCATCCACTCCGGCGGCGACGCCTCGGCGGCGATCTTCGATGCCGAGATGCAGCTGGTGGCGCAGGGCAACGACATCCCGACCATGCTGGGCTCGGCGGTCATTTCCACCCGCGCCTCGGTGGAGGCGATCGGGATCGAGAAGCTGCGGCCGGGCGACGTCATTCTCAGCAACGACGTCTATCTCGGTGGCGGCAATCACCAGCCGGACGTGCAGTTCACTCGGCCGATCTTCCTCGACGGCGAGATCATCGCCTTCGCCATGACCCGCGGCCACTGGTCCGACATCGGCGGCCAGGCCCCGGGCAGCTTCACGCCGGACACCTGGGACATCTTCGGCGAGGGCATCCGCATCCCGCCGGTGCTGCTCTACCGCGACGACGAGCCGGTGACGGACCTCCTCAATCTCATCGTCCAGAACACCCGCGATCCCGCGAGCCGCGTCCTCGACATCAAGGCGCAATACGCCGGCACTTTCGTCGGCGACCGGCGCATCGTGGCGCTCGCCCGGAAATACGGGCCCGAAAATCTGCGCCAGGCGATGGCGAACTCCCTCGATCATTCCGAGCGGCTGATGCGCGCCCAGATCGCGCGCATTCCCGACGGCGTCTACGAGGCGATCGACCACGTCGAGCCCGTGGGTGCCGGCGGTGATCTCATTCCCATCAAGGTCAAGATCACTGTCGCCGGCGAGCGCATGATCTTCGACTTCACGGGGACGGCAAAGCAGGTGCGCGGCGGCATCAACTGCCCCTTCGCGGTCACCTGCAACAGCACCTGGTTCACGGTGAAGGCGATCACCGACGCCGCCATTCCCATCAACCAGGGCTGCTACCGGCCGATCGAGATCATCGTGCCGGAGGGAACGATCCTCAACTGCACCTTTCCGGCCTCTGTCGTGAGCGGCAACACCGAGACCTCGCCGCGGGTCATCGACCTGCTGCTGCGGGCCCTCGTGCAGGCGGTGCCGGAGCGCGTCATCGGCCAGAGCCATTGCGCCGCCTGCTCCGGCATCTTCTCCGGCGAGGATCCGGACGACGATCGGAGCCGATCCCTGCGTCGGCGCTACGTCTCCTTCATCGACGTGCATGCGGGCGGCATGGGCGCCCGGCCCGACAAGGATGGCGTCAATGCCATCCGCGTCTATGTCGGCAATACCGGCGCCACGCCGATCGAGCTCATCGAGCACACGACGCCGCTCACCGTCGAGGAGTGGAGCATCGTCCCCGATACCGGCGGTCCTGGCCGCTGGCGCGGCGGCTGCAGCACGCGTCGGGCCTATCGCGTTCTCTACGAGGAGGCGACCTGCACAGTCATCGCCGAGCGCGGGCGCGTCGCACCCGCCGGCGTGCTGGGCGGCGAGGCCGGTACCTGCTTCGCCAGCACGGTGCAGCGGCGCGACGGCCGGCGCGAGATCCTGCCCGCCAAGGGCAAGCAGGCGGTGCTCGCCGCCGGCGATCTCGTGACCATCCAGCCCGCGGGCGCCGGCGGCTACGGCTCACCCCTGGAGCGGCCGGCGGAGCTCGTCCTCGAGGACGTCGTCAACGGCTATATCACCGCCGGCGCCGCCGAGGCTTCCTATGGCGTGGTGATGGCCACGGACGGCCGCAGCGTCGACGCGGCGGCGACCGCGCGGCGCCGCGCCAAGTCGGGGGCTTGAGGACATGCCGAGCGTGAAGCCGCTGAAGGACGTCACGGTGCTGGAGATCGGCCACAGCATCGCCGCGCCCTATGCGGGCATGATCCTGGGCGAGCTTGGCGCCACCGTGGTGAAGCTGGAGAATCCACGCACTGGCGACTACGCCCGGGACTGGGGGCCGCCCTTCGCCGACGACGGCGCCGCCACGACCTTCCATTCCGTGAACCGGGGCAAGCAGGGCATCACCGTCGACCTCGCCAATCCCGAGGAAGTGAGCCGGCTCATCGGGTTCATCCGCGAGCGGGTGGACGTCGTGCTGCACAATCTGAAATTCGGCGCGCTGGAAAAATACGGGCTAGGCTCGGAAGAGCTCGTCGCCCTGAAGCCGTCGCTGATCTATTGCAACCTCGGCGCCTTCGGCGCCCGGGGGCCGCTCCGGGAGCGACCGGGCTACGATCCCCTGATGCAGGCCTTCGGCGGCCTCATGAGCATCATGGGCGAGGACGGCCGTCCGCCGGTCCGGGTCAACGTCTCCATGGTCGATCTCGCCACCGGCATGTGGTCGGTGATCGGCATCCTGGCGGCGCTCAATGAGCGGCGTACCACCGGCATCGGCGGCGTGGTGGATACGTCCCTCTACGAGACCGCGCTCGCCTGGATGACTACGCCGGCGGCAGCCTACCTTGCTTCCGGCGATCTGCCGAAGCGCCGCGGCTCCGGCACCGCGGAGATCGTGCCCTATCAGGCATTCCCCGTGACCGACGGCCACATCATGGTGGCGGCGGGGAACGACAATCTCTTTCGCCGTCTCGCGAAGACGGTGGGGAAGCCGGAGCTTGCCGAGGATGCGCGCTTCCGCACCAACAAGGACCGCGTCGTCAATCGCGGCGATCTGATCCCGCTCCTGGAAAAAGTCTTCGCCCGGGAGGCGTCGGCGTACTGGCTCCCGCGCCTGGAGGCGGACGGGATTCCCTGCGCGCCGCTGCAGACCCTCGACCAGGTGGCGAAGCACCCGCAGACGGCGGCGCTGGGAATGATCCAGAAATCGCCCGACGGCGCGCTGTCGCTGATGGGTATGCCGCTTTCCTTCGACGGCAAGCGGCCGGGTTTCGAGCGCACGTCGCCGAGGCTCGGCGAGCACAACGACGAGATCCTGCATCGGAGGAAACCACGGTGAGGACGGACTACGAGACGCTCCGCGTCGAGACGCCGCGCGAGAACCTGGTTCAGATCACCCTGAACCGGCCGGCGGTCGCCAATTCCCTCAACACCCGGATGGGGCACGAGCTGACGGAGGCCTTCCATGCCTTCGAGCTGGACCCGTTCCTCGCCCGGACGGTGGTGCTGACCGGCGCCGGCGACCGCATCTTCTGCGCCGGCGCCGATCTCAAGGAGCGGCGCGGCATGCCCAACGACGCGTGGCTCGTCCAGCATCGCGTCTTCGAGGGCATGATGCGGGCGATCGTGGCCTGTCCCATTCCCGTGATCGCCGCCGTCAACGGCGCCGCCTACGCGGGCGGCTGCGAGCTGGCCCTCGCCTGCGATTTCGCCTATGCCGCCACCACCGCGCGCTTCGCGCTGACCGAGGTCACCATCGGCATCATGCCCGGCGGCGCCGGGACGCAGACGCTGCCGCGCATCGTCGGCGAGCGGCGGGCCAAGGAGATCATCCTCAGCGGCCAGCCGTTCTCGGCGGCGGACGCGCTCGCCTGGGGCGTGGTCAACCGGATCTGCGAGCCGGCAACACTGCTGGCCGAGACCCTCGATTGCGCCGAGCGCATCGCCGGGAACGCGCCGATCTCGGTTCGCCAGGCGAAGCACGCCATCCATTTCGGGCTGCAGATGGATCTGCAGTCCGGGATGATGTTCGAGATCGAGGCTTACAACCGGATGGTTCCGACCGAGGATCGGCGCGAGGGCGTGAGCGCCTTCAACGAGAAGCGCAAGCCGAAGTTCAGAGGACGCTGACCGACGCCATGGGAGTCTTGGAGCGAGGAGGAACGACGATGGGATGACGGAGAGGCTGCCTGTCCGACAATGCAAACGGGCGACATGTTGCGCCGTCCTGCCGTGAGAAAATTGCTTCCCTGGAGAGCAGCTCTCCGGTGCGCGCCGTTGCTATCTCGCGCGCGCCCGTGTTGATCACAGGCAAGGCCGGAATCTCTCCGCTAATGTTGCTCATTCCGTCGCTCGAAGGCCAACAACATGTTGCTCGCGATGCGTCGCCGCAGTAAAATATAAAATATTAAAACGACAAAATCGAACGCCACCGGGAGGAATCAAATGTCCATCACGCGTCGTCACATTCTGGCTGGAACTGCCGCAGGCGCCGTTTCCCTCGCGGCCGGATTTCCGCGCCCCGCCGTCGCCGCGGATGAGCCGATCCGCATCGGGTTTCTTCCGGCGCTGACCGGGCCCAGCTCGTCCACGGGGATCGCGATCAATCGCGGCACCGAGCTCGCGGTGGAAGAGATCAACAAAGCCGGCGGCGTCAACGGCCGCAAGATCGAGCTGATCGTCCGCGACACTCAGAGCGATCCGACGAAGGCGGTGAACGGCTCGGCCGAGCTTTCCAGCCGGCAGAAGGTCAATGTGATCTACGGCCCGCTGAATTCCGGCGAGGCGCTGGCGGCGACGCCGCTGATCGCGCGCGACGGCGTGGTACAGCTGCATCCCTGCTTCGTCGACTCCCTGACGGATCCGAAGAAATACCCGCTCTGCTTCCGCAACGCGCCCACCAACCAGCAGATCGGCGCCTCGGCGAACCGCTACGTACTGGGCGTGATGAAGATCAAGAAGGTCGCCGTCATCGGCGACACCACGGGCTACGGCACCGCATCGGTCGATGCCTACGTGCCGATGCTGAAATCGGGCGGCGCCAACATCGTCTATCAGGGCGAAGTCGATGCCAGCAACCCGGACCTGAAGCCGGAGCTGCTGCGCATGCGCGATGCCGGCGCGGAGGTCGTCATGCCGTGGAGCGTCAATGCCGGCTTTCTCGCCCGCATCCTCAACACGCGCGGGCAGATGGGATGGGATGTGCCGGTGGTCGGTCAAACGACGCTTGGCTCCGGTCAGACCCGGGCGCTACTGGAAAAGCCGGAAAACTGGAACAAGGTCTATGCCAACAATTTCCGCAGCTGCAGCTTCGATGCGAACGGCAAGCTGCCGGCACGGACCCAGGCGTTTGTCGAGCGCATCAGCGCCGCCAAGATCGAGATGACCGATACGCTGCTCTGGTGGATCGCGCTCGGATACGATTCGGCGAAGCTCATCGCCGATACCGTGAAGGCCGCCGGCAGCGAGCCGAAGCAGATTGCCGGCTACTGGAACCAGCTCAAGGATTGGCCCGGCGTGTTCGGCGACATGACTTGGACGCCGGACAATCACAACGGCTATCCCGACAAGGATCTGGTCTTCGTCGAGGCCAACTCGTTCAAGAATGGCTCCTTCAAGATAGCACCCGGCTACAGCGCCTGACGCGATGATCGAATCGATCATCTCCTACGGCCTGGCCCTAGGTGCCATCTACGCGCTGATCGGCATCACTTACAATGTGATGTTCACGGCATCCCGCGTGTTCAGCTTCACCGCGGGCACGCTGGGGATGCTGGGTGGGGTGTTCGGGGCCTTGTTCATCAACCGGCTCGGTCTGCCGATGGTGCTCGGCCTCGTCCTCACTCTCGTCGCCGGGGGTGCCGTCGGCGTCGTCACCGAGATCATCGCGGTGCGGCCGGTCCTGAAGAGTCTCGAGCAGCATCTTTACGTCTTGTCCACGCTCGCTCTCGCTCTGCTGATCCAGCAGTTCACCGCCATCGAGTGGAGTACCGAGGCGCAGCCGTTTCCGCGCCTCATCGACATCGGTCCCGGGCTGGTGGATCAGCAATTCTGGATTCCGGTCCTTGCCTGCGGAACCGTGATCGTCGGGCTGGAGCTGCTCTATCGCCATACACTTGTCGGGCGTGCCTTCCTGGCGATCGCCGAGGACAATTATGCGGCGCGGGCGCTCGGCTTGCCGGAGCAGTCGCTCCGCATGATGAGCTACGCGCTCGCCGGCATGATCGGTGTTCTGGCCGGGTTTGCCGGCGGCGAGGTCCTGCTGGCCTTCTTCGGCAATGGACCGATGCTGAATTTCTACGGATTCGTGCCGGTGGCGCTCGGCGGCATGGGCAGCAACCGCGGTGCCGTGATCGGCGGCCTGGTTCTCGGATTGCTTCAGCAGTCGGCGAATTTCCTTTTCGGCGGCATCTTTGCCTCAGTCGCGGTGTTCGCGGTGTTCATCATCGTCGTGCTCGCGCGGCCCGAGGGTCTTGCCGGCGCCGTCATCATGCGTCGCGTGTGATGGACGCGGCGACGCCGCCCCTCTCGCCGGCCCGCCTGGCCGCCCCGCGTTGGGTGAGCCGGATCGAGGCCTCGTGGCCATTCCTCGCCCTGGGTGTGGCCGGTGTCGTTCTGCCGATCCTCGGCGACAGCTATCTCGGCGTGATCGCGACGCGCGCCTGCGTCTATTGGGTGCTGGTCTCGGCGCTCAACTTGGTGGTGGGATTTGCCGGCCAGATCGCGATCGGATGGGTGGCGCTGCTGACCGTCGGCGCCTATGTCACCAGCGTGCTGACGGCCGGTACCGTCACGCCGGCGTTCTCGCCGTTCCTCGCCCTTGCCGTCGCGGGCGTGGCAGGGGCCGTTTGCGGCGTGGTCGTTGGCTTGCCAGCGCTGCGCCTGCGCACGTTCTATTTCGCCATGACGACCCTCGGCTTTGCCACCATCGTCACTCAGGTGGCGCTGGCCTGGCGCACCGTCACCGGCGGCGGCATCGGCGTGCTCGGGCCGGTCTTCCCCGAGCCCTTCGACAGCCGCTGGGGATTCTACTATCTCTGCTTCGGCTTTGCCGCGATCTGTACCTGGATGACGACGAATATCGCCGCCAGCCGCTTCGGGCGCGCGCTGGTGGCGATCCGCGACGCGGAGGTCGCGGCCGAGGCCGCCGGCATCTCCAAATCGTCCCTGCTGGTGGTCGTGTTCCTGTTCAGCGGCGCGGTGGCGGCGATCGCCGGCGGGCTCTTCGCGTCGCTGCAGACCTACATCACGCCCGATGCCTTCACCTTCGACCTGTCGGTGCTGTTCTTCATCGCCATCCTGATCGGCGGCCGCGGCTCGATCCTCGGTCCGCTGATCGGCACGATCATCCTCACCGTCCTGCCGGAGTTCGCCGCGCCCCTGGTGGCGTGGTCGACATTTCTCTACGCCGGGCTCCTGCTGGTCATCGTGCTCGCGATGCCCGGCGGCATTGCCGATCTCCTGGATTTCAAGAACCGCCGTCCACTCGAGCGCAACCGGGAAATCGCGCCGCGCCCGGACGTGCTGCCCCGCGTGCTCGGGCAGGGCGGGGATAGAGGCCTGCTGACGCTCGAGGGCGTGGCACTCAGCTTTGGCGGCGTTCGCGCGATCGACAAGCTGGATCTGGCTATCCGGCCGGGCGAGGTGCATGGGCTGATCGGACCGAACGGCAGCGGCAAGACCACGACGTTGAACGTCATCTCCGGATACTATGCTCCTCAGTCGGGACAGGTCTGCCTCAGCGGTGCGGCGCTGCCGTCGCAAGCGCCGCAGCGGCGGGCGGGCTTCCGCATCGCGCGTACCTTTCAGACCCCGCGGCTGATCGGCGCCGCATCGGTGCTGCAGAACGTCATGATCGGCGGCACGATCGCGGGGCGCGGCAGCTTCGTCGAATCTCTCTTCTCGCTGCCGCGCCATCGGCGCGACGAGGTCGCGCTCCGTGAGGCGGCGATGCTGGCGCTGGCGGCGGTGGGCCTCGATCGCCTCGCCTCCGCGCGCGCCGATCGGCTGCAGCACAGCGAGCTCCGCTTCATGGAAATAGCGCGTGCCTTGATGCTGCGCCCGGCGTTCCTGCTGCTCGACGAGCCGGCGGCGGGTCTTTCCGCCGAGGAGATCCGGCGCCTCGGCGCGCTGATCGTCGCCATCAGCCGGCAAGGCACCGGCGTGCTGCTGGTGGAGCATCATGCGGATCTGATTTTCGACATCTGCGACCATGTGACCGTGCTCAATCTCGGCAAGGTGCTGGCCGCGGGAACGCCTGCCGAGATCCGTTCCCATCGCGAGGTCGTCAATGCCTATCTCGGTGCGTAACCCGCTGCTGGAAGTCGCCGGCCTCTCCGCCGGCTACGGCAAGATCGACGTGCTGCGCGGTATCGATCTGTCGGTGGGCGAGGGAGAGATCGTGGCGCTGCTCGGGCCCAACGGAGCCGGCAAGACGACGTTGCTGCGCGCCGTCTCGGGCCTGCTGCCCTGGTCGGGCCACGTGCGCTTCGGCGGCCGCGATCTCGCCGGGACAAGCCCGCGCGACACGGTGCGGGCCGGGCTGGTACACGTCGTCGAGGGGCACCGCGTCTTCACCCAGCTGTCCGTCCTTGATAACCTCCTGCTGGCGGGATACGCCATGTCGCGGCGGGAGCGCGCATCCCGGGTCGAGGAGGCGCTCGGCTTCTTTCCGGAGATCGCGGCGAAGCGGGATGACCGCGCCGGCACGCTCTCCGGCGGGCAGCAGCAGATGCTGGCGGTGGCGCAGGGGCTGGTCGGCAAACCGCGTCTTCTCATGCTGGACGAGCCGTCCGCCGGCCTGTCGCCTGTCCTGGTAGACCGGGTGCTCGCCGCCGCCGGCCGGTTGCGCGACGCCGGCACCGCGATATTGCTGGTGGAGCAGCTCATCGAGAAAGCCCTGGCGCTGGCCGATCGCGTCTACGCGCTGACGCGCGGCTCCATCGTGCTGCAGGCGAATACCGACGAGAGCGATCTGCCGAACCGGCTGGAGCATGCCTATTTCGGCCAGGACGTCGCGGCGCCATTGTGGTCGTAGCCGGGGTTCCGGTATTGAACTCTCGGCGATAGGAAATGGCGAGGCGAGCAGTGTCGAACAACTCCAAGGCGCTCAGCAATCGGGCGGCGGTCATCGCCGTTGGCAATACGGCCTACGGCAGCTTTCCCGAGACCGACGAATACGGGCTCGCGGCGCGAGCGTTCAAGGCGGCGCTGGCGGACGGCGGCATCGACAAGAGCGAGATCGACGGTCTCGTCGTCTGCCGCATTCCCTATTATGCGCGCATGGGCGAGGTGCTCGGCATCGATCCCAAGTGGTCGATCACGCTCCCGCCCCACGGCCGCATGTCCGGTATCGGCCTGATCGAGGCGGCGCTCGCGGTCGCTACCGGACAGGCGAAGATGGTGGCGCTCCTCTACAGCAACACCGGCCGCTCCCGCCGCGTGAACTATGGCGGCGACGAGATGGCGTCGATCTGGGATCCCTGGGGCTTCACCTCGCCGGGCGCTTCCCACGCCATGATGTTCCGCCGGCACATGTCGATGTACGGCACCACCACGCGTCAGCTGGCGGAAGTCTCGGTGGCGATCCGCCATCACGCCTGCCTCAATCCCGACGCGGTGATGAAGAAGCCGATCACCATCGACGAGCACGAGGCGGCGCGGCCGATCGTGCTGCCGCTGCGGCTCCTCGACTACTGCCTCATCAACGACGGCTCGGTCTGCGTCATCGTGACCTCGCCGGAGCGCGCCCGTGACGGCCGCAAGCCGCCGGTCCTCATCAGCGGCTTCGGCGGCCTCGACAGCTTCAGCCAGTCGGCGATGGGCAATTTCGATTTCGGCTTCTGGTACGATGCGGTGAAGGCGTCGGGCGAGCAGGCGACGGCGATGTCGGGCATCGGCACCGGTGACGTCGACGCGTTGATGGCCTACGACAATTTCAGCCCGACGGTTTTGTTCAGCCTGGAAGGGCTGGGCTTCTGCCCGCGCGGCGAGGGCGGTCGCTTCGTCGAGGGCGGCACGATCAAGGTGGGCGGCGCGCTGCCTATGAACACCGACGGCGGCCATCTCTCCAATTCCTACATGCAGGGCTGGGCGCTCAATGTCGAGGCGGTGCGCCAACTCCGCGGCGAATGCGGCGCGCGGCAGGTGCGGGATTGCGAAGTCGTGCAGTACGTGCAGGCGACGCCCTGCAGCCGCACCATCATCTACACCCGCGGCTGAGGAGAAGCGGATGAGCTACGGCACTTCTTCCTCGGGTCCGCGCGCGGCTGGGTACGACAAGCCGTTGCCTGTCATCACCGAGTTGACCCAGGGTTTCTGGGAGCACGCCCGGGCACGCCGGTTGGCGGCCCAGGTCTGCTCCGCCTGCGGCGACGTGCATTTCCCGGCCTCGCCGGTCTGCCCGAAATGCCTCAGCGACAAGCAGGAGTGGCAGCCGGTGAGCGGGCGCGGCCGGCTCGAATCCTGGGTTGAATTCCACCGTGCCTACTGGCCGGGCTTCGCCGGCGAGCTGCCCTATCGCGTCTGCCTGATCCGCCTGCAGGAAGGGCCGCTGATGGTGAGCAACCTCGTGGGGGCCGCGGCGGAAATCAGCGATCCCGTGCATGTCGTCTTCGAGGCGGTCACCGACGAGATCACGCTGCCAAAGTTCGAACGTGACGCCTGACGCGGCAGTCGTCCGCCCCTGAACAGCCCTCGTCGCAACGGTGAATAGGCATTATAATAGTGCGTCATCCATCAACGATGGTAAAGGCGCGCCGTGCCGCACAAGCAGGATCAGGAGTTCGGGGGAGGGTCCACGATGGATCTCCCGCCCACGCTTGGCATCAGGAAGCGGGAAGAGGCCCTGAAGCCTGCCGCGTCTCTGACGCGGGATCTCGGCCGCGGATGGAAGATTCTGCCGATCCAGACCAAGGAGCATCAGGTCGCCGAGCTCCTGCGCGAGAAGATCATCGCCGGCGTCGTGGTGCGCGGCCAGAAGCTCAAGCAGGCGGAAATCGCGAAGATGCTCGAGGTCTCGATCACGCCGGTGCGCGAGGCGCTCCGGCTGCTCGAGGCTGAGGGATACGTGCATGTCTCCTCCCATCGCGGCGCCGTGGTGGCGCCGTTCCAGATCGAGCACGCGGACGAGCTCTTCGATCTCCGTATGACACTGGAGGGCAAGCTCACCGCGGCGGCAGCGAAGCGGCTGACGCCGGCGGACCTGCAGGTCCTGGTCGACCTGAACGAGGACATTCGCACCGCGCTGGCCCGCGGCGTGCGCGAGACCGTGCGCGGCAGCAACTTCCGCTTCCACTTCCGCCTCTACGAGCACGCGAACATGCCGCACTCCCTGGAGTTTGTGCGGGTGCTGTGGGCAAAGTATCCCTTCGACCTCCTGGGCTCGATCCCCGGCCGCCCCGTGCGCGTCCTCGACGAGCACGAGGAGCTGATCGCGGCGCTCCGGGAGAACAACCCGCGCAAGGCCATGCGCGCCATGCAGGCGCACATCGCCTCCGGGCACCGCGACTTCAAGGCGACTTACGTTCTCGACGTCAGCCGCTAGGGCGACTGCTGCCGACGATTTCGCCGCCGGCGAGATGGCAGGCGGCGAGGTGGCCGGTGCCCACGCGGCGGAGGAGCGGGGTCTCGATGCGGCAGCGCTCGATCGCGTCGGGACAGCGCGGATGGAAGTGGCAGCCGGTCGGCGGCGACAGTGGGCTCGGCGGCTCGCCGCGCAAGACCGTCCGGCGCCGCGTCTGCCGCCGTGCGCCGGCGGACGGCACCGAGGCCAGCAGCATCCGCGTATAGGGATGCGCCGGCGCCGAGAATACCGTCTCGGCGGCCGCCATCTCCACGATCCGGCCCAGATACATGACCGCGATGCGGTCGCTGATGTGGCGCACGACCGCCAGGTCATGGGCGATGAAGAGATAGCTGAGGCCGAGCTCCTCCTGAAGCCGCACCATCAGGTTGATCACCTGGGCCTGCACGGAGAGGTCGAGGGCCGAGACCGGCTCGTCGCCGATCACCAGCTTCGGTTCCAGAGCGAGCGCCCGGGCGATGCCGAGACGCTGGCGCTGGCCGCCGGAGAACTCGTGGGGATAGCGCGCCATGTGATCGGGTCTGAGGCCCACCCGCGCGAAGAGGGCCGCCACCCGATCCGCCCGCTCGCGGCGTGAATGCAGGCGATAGTTGATGAAGGGCTCGTTGACGATGGCGGCGGCCGTCATCTTCGGGTTGAGCGAGGCGAAGGGGTCCTGAAAGATCGCCTGCATGTTGCGGCGCTGCTCGTGGAGCGCGGCGCGCGACAAGGTCGTGATCTCGACACCGTCGAGACGGACGCTGCCACCTGATGGCTCGACGAGGCGCAGGATCGCCTTCCCCGCGGTCGACTTGCCGCAGCCGCTCTCGCCGACCAGGCCGAAAGTCTCGCCGCGCCCGATCCGGAAGGAGATGCCGTCCACCGCCCGCAGCGGTACGCCGCCGCCGCCGAAAAATCCACCGCCGACGTGATAGTGCTTGCTCAGATCGTCGACGACGAGCAGCGGCTCCGGCGTAGCGACGTCACGCATGATGCACCGCCGGCATCTCGCCCGCCCGCCAGCACGCCGCCCAATGGCCCGGCCGGTGCTCGATCAGGGGCGGCCGCTCGATCCGGCAGCGTTCCTCCGCGAGCGTGCAGCGCGGCGCGAAGCGGCAGCCGGGGACGAGAGCGGTCAGCGCCGGCACGGTGCCGGGGATTTCCGCCAGGGGCACGCGGCGGCCGCCGCTTTCCCGCCCTTCGGTGAAGCGCGGGCTCGCCGCGAGGAGCCCGCAGGTATAGGGGTGCAGCGGCGCGTCGAAGAGGCTCTCCACCGGCGCCTCCTCGATCTTCCGCCCGGCGTACATGACCACGACGCGCCGGGCCATCTCCGACACCACGCCCAGATCGTGGGTGATCATCACGATGGCGGTTCCCGTCCGCTCCTGCAGCTCCGACAGGAGGTCGAGGATCTGCGCCTGGATGGTGACGTCGAGGGCCGTCGTCGGCTCGTCGGCGATCAGCACCTGGGGCATGCAGGTGAGCGCGATCGCGATCATCACGCGCTGGCGCATGCCGCCGGAGAGCTGGTGCGGATATTCCTCGAGCCTCCGGCGCTGGTCCGCGATGTGGACGGTGCGCAGCATCTCGGCGGCGCGGTCCAGCGCCGCCTTGCGGCTCAGGCCCTGATGCAGCATGCCGATCTCGGCAATCTGCTGACCGATGGTGAGGACCGGGTTGAGGGACGTCATCGGGTCCTGGAAGATCATGGAGATGGCGTTGCCGCGCACCTTCCGCATCTCCCCTTCGCTGAGCGCCAGGAGATCGCGGCCCTCGAACAGGACCCGGCCGCCGGCGATGCGGCCCGGCGGCGTCGGCACCAGGCGCAGCAGGGAGAGCGCGGTGACGCTCTTGCCGCAGCCGAACTCGCCGACGATGCCCAGGGTCTCCTGGCGGCCGACCGAGAAGGACATGCCGTCGACCGCCACCGCCATCGCCGTCCTGGGAATCGAAGCAGACCGTGAGGTCGTCGACATCTAGCGCCGGCGGAGCGGTTGTCGCGTCGGCCATCGCGTCCGCGTCCGTCAGAAGCGGCTGGCGAGGCGCTGGTCGAGCAGGTCGCGCACGCCGTCGCCGAGCATGTTGATGGCCATCACCATGATGCCGAGGAAGGCGCCGGGGAACAGCACGATCCAGATCGCGAGCTGCACATATGTCCGGCCGTCGGCGATGATGTTGCCCCAGCTCGGCACCTCCGGCGGGATGCCGACGCCGAGGAAGCCCAGATAGGCCTCGAGCAATACGGCGGAGGCGCAGACATAGGTCGCCTGAACGATGATCGGCGTCAGGGCGTTGGGCAGGATATGGCGCAGCAGCAGGCGCGGCAGCCGGGTTCCGATCGAGGTCGCGGCCTGCACGTAGTTCTGCTCACGGATGACGAGGACGACCGAGCGGACGAGACGGGCCACTCTGGGGACCTCGGGAACGGTGATGGCGACGATGACGATCAGCACGCCGGGCCGCACCAGCGTCATCATTGCGACGGCGAGCAGGATCGAGGGGATCGCCATCAGCCCATCCATGATCCGCATGCAGATGGCGTCCGCCCAGCGGAACATACCGGCGGTGAGACCGATCGCGGTGCCGATGAGGCTGCTGCCGACGGCGGCGGAGATGCCGACGAACAGCGAGATGCGGCCGCCATAGAGCGTGCGGCTCAGGATATCGCGGCCGTAATTGTCGGTGCCGAACCAGTGCAGGTCATTGGGCGGGCGCAAGCGGTGCGCCACATCGAGGGCGATGGGATCGAAGGGCGTGATGAGGGGCGCGCCAATCGCCGCCGCGATCAGCAGGATCAGCAGCAGGCCGCCGACCACGATGGTGAGGTGCCGGGACAGGAAACGAAGCCGCCGGCGGCGGCGCGAGTAGGCGAGGGTCGGCGCCGCGAGCGTAGTTTCGCTCATGGCGTCATGCCTGGATGCGCGGATCGAACAGCCGGTAGCTGAGATCGATCACGAAGTTGACGAGGACATAGGCGAAGGAGGAGATCAGGATCACGCCCTGGATCACGGGATAATCCCGCTGGGTGACGGCGTCGATGGTGAGCCGCCCGATACCGGGGATGGAGAACACGCTCTCGGTGACCACGACGCCGCCGATCAGCAGGGCGATGCCGCTGCCGATTGTCGTGACGATGGGCACCGCCGCGTTCTTGAGGGCATGCCGCAGCAGCACCGCCAGCTGTCCCAATCCCTTGGCGCGGGCGGTGCGGATGTAGTCCTCGCCCAGCACCTCGATCATCGTGCTGCGGGTCATCCGCGTCAGCAGCGCCATGAACACCAGGCCCAGGGACACCGCCGGCAGGATCAAGTGCAGGAGGAAGGGAACGACGCCGTTGGCGATACTGGTGTATCCCTGCACCGGCAGCAGCCGCCAATGCAGCGCGAAACCCCAGACCAGCCCGTAGCCGATGATGAAGATCGGAAACGAGAAGGCGGCGATCGCCACCACCATGATGGCGCGATCGATCCAGCGCCCGACCTGCCAGGCGGCGAGGATGCCGAGGGGGAGGGCGGTGAGGACGGCGAAGAGCATCGTTGCCACCGCCAGCGAGATCGTGGGCTCGAGCCGCCCCGCGACCAGGGTGCTCACGGGCATGTGGCTGAAGAGGGAGACGCCGAGGTCGCCATGGGCGAGCCGGCCGACCCAGAGACCGAACTGCACGATGAGCGGCTCGTCCAGGCCGAGGCTGGTCCGGATATGCTCGATATCATCAGAGGTCGCGCGGTCGCCGGCGATGATCGCCGCGGGATCGCCCGGGCTGACGTGGATCAGCAGGAAGACGATGACGGCGACGACCGCGACGACGACCGCCGTCGAGCCGAGCTTGCGCAGAATGACGCGAATCATGGGCGGGCTCGTCTCTCCGGCGGCGGGTGGCTCCTACTGCTTCTCGATGTTCCAGTAGACCGGCACCCCGGCCACGAGAGCACCCTTTATGTTGGCGCGGAACGCGATCGGCTGAAAGTACTGTCCGGCATTGACGTAGGGTACCGAGACGTAGGCGCGCTCCTGGATCTTGTCGATCATCGACATGGCGCTTCGCCGGATCAGGCTCGGCCGCCCAAAGATCGACCAGCTTGACCAGCTCCTGGTCGCAGGCCCAGCCGACATTCGCCTGGGCGCAAGCGGAATTGAACCAGATATTCGCCATCGGCGACGCCACATCCGGCCCGCCTTGCGACGTCATGAAGATGTTCCAGCCGCCCTTGTCCGGCGGATCCTTCTTGGCGCGCCGGGACGTGATCGTGCTCCAGTCGAGGGACTGCACGTCCACATTGACGCCGGCCTTGCGCAGGCTGTCGATCAGCACCGTCGTGGCGGCCGCATACTGCGGCCGATCCGTCGGCTGCAGCACCACCAGCGGCTCGCCCTTGTAGCCCGCCTCCTGGAACAGCTGCTTCGCCTTGGCGAAGTCCTGCTTGGCGAAGGGCGCCGAGCCTGCCGCCGTCTCGTTGTCGGAGTGGCACATGAAGTAGGTGGGGCAGCTCTTCATGAAGAGGTCGGGATCGCCCACCACCGCCTGCATGGTATCGTTCTGGCTCGTGAGGTAGAGCAGGGCCTCGCGGGCCTTGTAGTTGTCGAAGGGCGGAAAGAGGGAGTTCGGGCGCACCATCATCTGCACGCCGAGCGTGCCGATGTTGAGCACCCCCAGATCCGGATTGCTCTTCATCAGGGCGATGAAATCCAGCGGCGGCGATTCGAAATAGTCGATCTCGCCCGCCTGCAGCGCGGCGAGCGCCGTGTTGTTGTCGGGCATATAGAGCCACTCGACGCGGTCGAGCTTCGCCACCTTGCCGCCCGAGAGATAGTCCGGGGGCTCGCTCCTCGGAATGTAGTCGGGATTGCGCACGTAGACCGCCTTGTGGCCGGGCTGCCACTCATCCTTCTTGAAGATGAAGGGGCCGGAGCCGATGGCGTCGGTGATCTGCTGATCGATCGGCTGGTTGGCGATGCGCGCCGGCATCATGAAGGCGGGCGCCTCCGCGCCGGCCAGGGCGTCGATGACCAGGCCGAAGGGCTTGCTGAGCTTGATCTTGAAGGTCCGGTCGTCGACGACCTCGTAGCCCTCCATGGATTCCGTCATGTGCTGGCCCATGGCGTTCCGCTTCGCCCAGCGCTGCAGCGAGGCGACGCAGTCGGAGGCGAGGACAGGCGTTCCGTCATGCCATTTGAGGCCGGGGCGGAGCGTGAAGGTGTAGACGCGCCCGTCCGGGCTCATGGAATAGGTGTCGACCATCTGCGGCTTCGGCTCGAACTTCGAATTGAGCGCGAAGAGGTTGTCGTAGACGAGATAGCCGTGCCGGATGGTGATGTAGGCGGTGGTCCAGGTAGGATCGATGATCTTGAGATCGGCGTTCACGACCGCGCGGAGCGTCTTGTCGGACGCCGCCTCGGAGGGGCCCGACACCAGCCCCATGAAAAGCATCATCGCCAGAACGGCAGCCAACTTCGAAAGGCCCTGCGTCGGCATTTCACTCCCCTTCTCTTGTTATCTTTGGCAGGCGACTCCGTCGAACATATTTGACGGATGATGCATTCTTTTGTCCCTCAAGGTAGAGTGCCGCCGGACAAGGTGTCAAGGCTGCGGAGGGTGGAAAAGGAGTTGGCGCGCATGAGCGACAGCGGATCCGATCTCGTTCTGGTGGAGGATCGCTCGGCCTATGCGCTGATCCGACTCAATCGCGCCGAGAAGCGCAACGCCATGAGTTCATGCGGCTCGCGTGGCGCTCGCCGACGCGCTGGCCGCGACACGCGGACACAAGGTCGTGGTGCTGACGGGGACGGGGTCGAGCTTCTGCGCCGGCATCGATCTCAAGGAGGCGGCGGCGGAGCGCGAGGCCGGCACCGGCGCGGCAAGCTCGCGAGAATGGATCGACGTGCTGCTCTCCATCCGCCGGCATCCGGCGATCTTCATCGCCGCGGTGAACGGGTTTGCGCTGGGCGGCGGCAGCACTCTCATCAATGTCTCCGACCTCGCCATCGCCGCCAACGAGGCCGAAATCGGCATGCCCGAGATGGGCTTCGCGACATATCCGGGAATGGCGGGGCCCGCGATGCAGATCATGCTGCCGCGAAAGCGCGCGGCCTGGATGGTGCTGACCGCGCGTCGCATCAACGGCCAGACCGCGGAGCGCTGGGGCATGGTCAATCAGAGCGTACCGCTCGCCGATCTCGATCGCGAGGCGGATGCGCTGGCGCGGCACGTGGCGCAGTTCGACGCAGCGGCTCTCAGCGAGGCCAAGGCCGCCCTCGACACGATTCCGGCCCGAAATCGGCGACTTCGCCGGCGGCTTCGATCATGGCGCGCGCGTCAATGCCGCGATCGCGGCGCGTACCTCCGGCCAGACCGAGGGACTCGGCCGTTTCGCCCGCGGCGAGGCCAATGTCACCCAGGGCAGCAAACCCCGGGGAAGCAAATGATGACGGCGCCCCTCGCCGGCGTCACCGTAGTCGAGGCGATGTCCTGGGAGTGCCCGCTGGCGCTGCGTCTTTCCGCCGGTCTCGCTGGAAGGATCGCCGCCGATCTCGGCGCCCGCGTCATCAAGCTGGAGCCATCCGGCGGCGATCCCGTGCGGCGCCTGCCGCCCTTCGCCGACGGTGGTCGCAGCGCCCTCTTCGCCTTCCTCAACGCCGGCAAGCAATCGGTGGCGGACATCCCGACGGTCGCCGAGCGCCTGTTCGGGAAGGCGGACGCGACGATCGTCGACGATGCGCGGGCGCCAATCGGCCGTCGCGCCGATTCCGTGCAGGTGGTGCTGTCCATGCTGGCGGAGGATGCGCCGGAGGCGGCGAAGGCCGGAGTGCAGACGGAATTCACGCTGATGGCGCTGGGCGGCCTCCTCGACATCGTCGGTGACCCGCAGCGCCAGCCGCTCTGTCTCGGTGGCCATCAGCTGGCCTATTCCGCCGGGCTCGCCGCCTATGCCGGGCTGGTCGCCGGTCTGCTGCGCCGGCCCGAGCCGGAGACCGCGCGCGTCGCCCTCCTCGATGTCGCCGTCTGGATCAACTGGAAGAGCGCCGCCAGCGTCGCCTGCCTGGGCGAGCTTTCTACCCGAGCCGGTCGGGGCGCCGAATGGCCGGTGCTGCGCTGCGCCGACGGGTATTTCGTGCTCGTCCACCAGCCGGCGGATTGGCCGGCGCTGTGTCGGTTGAGCGGCGATCCTCGCCTGGACGAGCCCCGCTTCGCCGATCCCGCGTCACGCCGCGCCAATTCACGGGGGCTCGCCGACATCATGGAGCAATCCCTCGGCTGTCTTACCCGGCGCGAGCTGCAGCAGCGGGCGATGGAGATGCGTCTGCCGCTTGGCGCGGTCTGGGACCTGGCGGAGTTGCGCGGAGACCCCCAAGTGCTGACGCGCGGCTTCCTGGCGGAGGCGGCATTCGGCGCCGGTGCGCCTCTCTGCGTGCCGCGCCTGCCGCTGCGGTGGAACGGCGCGAGTTTTCCCGTCGGGCCCGTGCCGGCGTCAGTGGCGGACGGGATGGACCTCGCCTCATGACCCGGCCGCTCAGGGGATGCAGGGTTCTCGACCTCGGCATCATCACCGCCGGTGCCGCTACGTCGGCCCTGCTCGCGGACCTCGGCGCCGAGGTCATCAAGCTGGAATCGCCGAGCTATCGCGATCCTTTCCGCGTCTGGACATCGTCCATGCCGCAGCAAGGCCTGGCGCCGTTCTTCCGCTTCACCAACCGCGGCAAGCTCGGTGTCAGCCTCGACCTGAAGCAGGCGGCGGGGCGCGCCGCGTTCCTGCGGTTGGTCGCCCGAAGCGATATCGTGGTGGAGAATTTCCGGCGCGGCGTGCTGGATCGGCTCGGCATCGGGTATCCCACCCTCAAGTCCGTCAACGACGGAATCATCCTCGCCTCGATCTCCAGCCAGGGCGAAACCGGACCGATGGCGGATTACGTCTCCTTCGGCAGCACTCTCGAGGCCGTGGCCGGCCTCGCGTCGCTCACCGGCTATGCCGGCGGGTCGCCGGTGCTGAGCGGCAAGGAGGTCAATCTGCCGGATCAGAACGTCGCGATCTTCGCCGCCGGCATGATCGCCACCGCCTGGCTGGCGCGGCGCGGCGGCGGCGAGGGCGCGCATCTGGATCTGGCGCAGCGGGAGCTCACGAGCTTCATGGTGGGCGAGGGTTTTGCCGCCGAGGCGCCGGCGTCGCGTGCGGGAAACGCGCGCACGCCCTATGCGCTGCAGGACTGCGCGCGCACGGCTGACGGCGCGTGGCTCGCGCTCAGTGTCCTGCCGGATCAGCTGGCTGCATTCGACGCGGTGATCGGTCACGGCGGCGGCGCCGCGGAGCGCATGGCCTCTCTCGAGCGGTGGAGTGTGGCGCGTCCGGTGGCGGATGCTGTCAGAACTCTGGCCGCTACCGGCATCGCGGCCGCGCCCGCGGTGGATGGGAAGGGGATGCTGGCAACCCGCGGCAAGCTCTGGTCGCGGGCAATCGAGGTGCACGGGGGGTACGGCATGCTGAAGGGCTTCCCGTTCCAGCTTGCGGGGGAACCGCTCCGCATCGAGGCGGACGCGCCCGAGATCGGCGCCGACACGGACGCGGTGCTGGCGGAGGTCGGCGGCTATACGCCGGAGGAGATCGCCGCCCTCTGCGCCTCAGGCGCGGCGGAAACGGCGTCGGATTGAGCTACTCCTGTTCGCATTGGATCGGCGACGGTGCGTCCTTCGAGACGGACGCTTCGCGTCCTCCTCAGGATGAGGAGGTTTTCTTTATGCCATCCTCTATCCACCTCATCCTGAGGAGCGTGCGTCAGCGCGCGTCTCGAAGGACGCAGGATGCTTCTACCGCGCGCGTAATCAGAGAATGCCTTGCGCCGCGAGATCCGCGATCTCCGTCGGTGACAGCCCCAGCAGAGTCTCGAGAATATAGGCGTTGTCCTCGCCGTAGCAGGGCGCGCCGCGATCGATCGGGCCGCCGGCATAGGACGGCGTCCGGCTCAGGCGCACTGGAAATTCCGGCACCGGCCAGCGGCCGATTTTGGTGCCGGTGACCTCGGTCATCCACTCGAGAGCCGCGAGCTGAGGGTCGCTGTCGCAGCGATCGCCGGCGGTCTGGCAGACGCCGGCGGGAACGCCCGCGGCCTGGAGCCGCATCATGCCGTCATAGGCGTCGAGCCCGGCCGTCCATTGGCCGACGGCGTCGTCGAGCGCATCCTGATGCCGCAGCCGGTCGGCGAGGGTCGCGAAGCGCGGATCGTCGCGGAGCGCCGCGAGCCCGGCCACCTCGGTCAGCGCACGCCACTCCGCCTCGGTGAAGCAGGCAATCGCCAGCCAGCGATCGTCGCCCTGGCAGCGATAGGCGCCGTGGGGCGCCGCCGGCTTGTGGGGCGAGCGATTGCCGAAGCGCGACCAGGTGCGATCGTTGGCGGACCAGTCCAGGATCGGCACCGCGGTCTGGAAGATGCCGGCCTCGCATTGGGAGCTGTCGATCCACTGACCTTCGCCGGTGCGCTCGCGATGAAAGAGCGCGCCCGCGATGGCAAGCGCGAAGCCATAAGCGCCGATCCAATCGAGGTAGGAATAGCCCCAGCCCGCGGGCATCGCCGGCTCCGGCATGCCGGACATGTCGGTGGCGCCAGCGAAGGAAGCCGCGATCGGCCCCACGGTGCGGAATCGGCCGTAGCGCCCGGCGCCGCCCATGCCGCTTTGCTGGATGTAGATGATGTCCGGCCGGATCGACTTCAGCACCTCGTAGCCGAGGCCCAGCCGCTCCAGCACGCCCGGCGAGAAGCCCTCGGCGACGACATCGGACACGCGGATCAGGTCCTTGGCGATCTGCAAGCCACGGGGATGGCGGATGTTGAGGGAGAGGCCGCGCTTGCCGGCGTTCTTGTGATTGAACTGGCCGCCCATGTCGGGGTCGGTGACGCCCGGCAGCGGCGCGGTCGCCGTCGCCCGCGCGGCGCGGCCGCCCACCGGCGCCATCGCCGCGAGGCGCGTGTCCGGATTCTCCTTCCACTCGACCTTCAGGCTCTCGGCCCCGAGCGACGCGAGGAGTCGCGTGCCGCCGGCGGAAGCGAGGAACCACGAGAAGTCGAAGATCCGCACACCCTGCAGCGGAAACGGCTTGCCCCGCGGTGAGAGGCGCAGCGAGGGCTTCGCTGTCGGAAAGACCTTTGCCGCGCGCGTCGGCTCGGCGAGCACGGCCGCGGTGTGCTCGCCGACGAAGGGGGCGCGCGTTCCCGGCTGCCAGGCGGTGGCGGTGCTCAGCCACTTGCTGGTGGGATAGCGAAAGCTGCGGCCAAGCTCGGGATGCTCGATGTTGGCGAAGGTGGCGCGCGACAACCAGTGCTCGTCGACGGCATTCTCGTGCGGCTTGCGGATCGGTGCCCAGAGCAGGCCCGCGGTCTGTGCTTCGCGCCAGGGAACGTCGCGAAAGCGATAGGCGCGGACGAAGCGCTGGATGATGTCGAGGGTGTGGTTGCTCTCCTCGTTGCTGTCGTTGGCGCCGGGCACGGTGCGTGCGGTGAGATCGGCGCTGCTGTCGGGCGCCCGGAGATCCGCCGCCATACCGTAGCCGGCGAGAAACGGTACCAGCTTCGATCGGTCCCGGGCGGAGACGCCCCAGGTCATCACCCAGCGGCCGTCCTTGGTGTGGCTCATGTTGGGGGTGCGGTTCGGCCGCTCCACCGCGTGGCGGCCGGTCTGCCGGTAGACCGGCGCCCGGCGCATGACCCAGGACATGATGTCGACTTCGGTGTTCTTCGACACCGCCTCGTGCACGGCGCAGGAGACGTCCTGTCCCTCGCCGGTGCGCTCCCGATGCAGCAGCGCCGCGGTAATGGCGATCGCAAGCTGCTCGCCGGCGATGTGATAGGCGTGCCAGATCTGCGGCGCGATCGGCGGCAGGTCGTATTGGCCGTCCGGCGGCGAATCATAGCCGCAATTCATCATGATACCGCCGAGCGCCAGATGGATCAGGTCCGACGCCTTGAAATCCTTCCAGGGCCCGGTATCGCCGAAGGGAGTGATGCGGGCGGTAATGAGGGCAGGAAATTGCTCGTTCAGGGAGCGTGGATCGACGCCGAGATCCCGGGTGAAGCCGCCACCGGTGCTGTCGAGCAGCATGTCGGCGCCCGCGATCAGCTGCAGATAGTCGTCGCGGCTGGCGACGTGGGCCGATTTCTTGCCGCGATTGTAGGCCCAGAAGAAAAGCGAGCGCTCCGGGCCTTCCACGTCCTCGTAGAAGGGCCCGATCTTGCGCGTGGACGAACCGTCCGGCGGCTCGATCTTGATGACCTCGGCGCCGAGGCCGGCGAGCAGCAAGCCGCAGTACTCGCCCAGCTCGTCCGCCGTCTCGATGACGCGGAGCCCCCGTAGCATTCCGGGCTTGGTCATGGTCTGTCAGGTCCGGCGCATTAGCTCTCGAACTTGAAGCGGAAGCCATTGCCGTGGCGAACGATGTGGCCGGCGGTCGGGTCGGGGAAGTGGGCCGCCAGGATCATCATGTCGCTGTCGGCGTAGCTGTCGATCATGCGCTTGCGCACGGCGACCGCCTTATCGCTGTTGAAATCCGCCGGACTCATGAGGTCAGGCCGAGCGAACTGGATCGGGTGATGAAAGACGTCGCCGGAGAGGCAAGCCTTGCGACCGCCCGAGTTCAGGAGAATGTTGAGATTTCCCGCGGTGTGGCCGATCGCGCTTTCCAGCCTGACGCTGTCGGTCAGATCGGCGTCGACGGTGTCGCCGGGATCGACGAACACGGCGAGGCCGTTCTCGACCACGGGTAGCACGCTGTCGATCCAGCTGCCGCGGTTGACGGGCTGCGGGGGATTGGATTTGTGCAGCTTGTCATAGAACTCATAGTCACCGCGCGACATGATGTAGCGCGCGTTGGGGAATGTGGGGACCCAGCGGCCGTTCTCGAGCCGCGTGTTCCAGCCGACATGATCGGTGTGCAGATGCGTGCACATCACGATGTCGATGTCCTCGGGCGTGAGCCCCAGCGCCTTCAGCCGCTCGAGGTAGGGGGTCTTCAGGTTTGTCCAGGCCGGCATTGACGGCCTCTGCTTGTCGTTGCCGTTGCAGGTATCGATGAGGATGTTCAGCGTCGGCGTCTGGATGACGTAGCTGTGGAAGGCGATATAGACCTGTTCGAGCCGGGCTCGACCAGACTTGGGTCCCAGCCACCCCCGATGCTCGCCGAGGATCTCCGGCGTCAGATTGCCGAGGAGCCAATTGCAATCGACCGCGAACTGCTCCATCTCGACCAGCTTGCGGATCTCCAGGGATCCCAGAACCTGCGTCTTCATTCGTTTCCTCACCCTTCCTTGCGTGCGGCGCGCGCCTTATTTCGCCAGCTTCACCTTCGGGGTGAGGCCGTTCTCCTTGCTGTCCTCGTAGCAGATTTCCACCTCCCGCCCGATCCAGCCTCCCGTCGGCTCCTCGCCGGTGAGGTTGCTGATGACGATCGGCCCCTCGGCGAGCTGCACCGCGACGACGTTATAGGGCGGCGGATAGTCCTCGAAATATTGCCGATGGAATACCACCCAGGACAGGATCTTGCCGCGCCCGGAGAGCGGTTTCCAGGTGTAGGCGAGGGAGAGGCAATTCGGGCAGTTGGGCGCCGGCGGATAGCGGTACTGGCCGCAACTGTCGCAGTGCTGCAGCGCCCAGCGCCTGGCGTGGATGCTCTCCCACATCGGTTGGTCGTAGAGGGTGATGACGGCTTTCGTGCCAGACATGCTGCCGATCCCGTCCTATCTGCCGTAGATGATGGAGACCGCCTTGCCGGCGACATCCGAATTGTAGTGGACGAAGCGGCAGTCTTTCACCTGGCGCTCGCCGCATTCGCCGCGCACCTGGCGGACCGCTTCCACCTGATGCGCCCAGCCCTGCATGTAGGTCTCCGAGAGGTGGCCGCCGGCGGTGTTGACGGGCAGCTTGCCTTTGAGCGAGATGCCATCTTCCGCCATGAACCGGCCGACATCGCCGCTGCGGCAATAGCCATAGCCCTCGAGCGCCAGGGGAATGTGGCAGGAGAAGCTGTCGTAGATCTGCACCGCGTCGATATCCTTGGGACCGACGCCGGCCATGTTGAAGACCTGCTCGGCGCAGCGCTCCTCCGCAGGACGATAGAAGTCGAGGAGCCGCGGCTCCAGGCTCGTGGCGCCGCGATTCATGTCGTAGCGGCCGACGCCGTGGATCATCGCCGGTGGCTTCTTGCCGAGCTTCTTGGCCCGCGACGCCTCGGCGACGATGAGGACCACGCCGCCATCGTTGATAAGGCAGTAGTCGAAGAGATGCAGGGGCTCGCAGATGTAGCGGGAGGCCAGATACTCCTCGATGGTGATGCGCTTCTTCATCAGGGCGTGGGGCGTCAAGCTGGAGGCGAGGCGCTGCGCCACCGCGACCTCGCCGAGCTGCGCTTCCGTGCAGCCGGTCACTTCCATGAAGCGCCGGAACATCATGGCGTAGAGCGCACCCTGGGAGGTGTAGCCCCAGGGCGCATGGTAGATGTAGGACAGGAACATGTTCCCGCCCATCGCCTCGGGGCCGCCGTACTGGATCGCGGCGGAGCGCTGGTCGTTGCCATAGACAAGAGCCACGGTGTGGGCGAGGCCTGACTTGATCGCCATGCAGGCCTCGATCACCGCCAGCATCGCGTCGGCCTGGCTGCCCCAGGTGGGGTTGATCCCGAGGATCTCGCCGACGCGCTCATAGGCGACGGTCGGGCCGACGATGAGGCCGTCGATGTCGTCCCGGGCAATGCCGGCGTCCGCCAGCGCGTCGTTGAAGGCGACGGCGGCATAGCCGTAGGAATCATGCGGCTTCTCGCCCGCCTTCACCCGGGCATAGTCGCCGACATAGTCGCTCTGGCCGACGCCGATGACGGCGGCGACCTTGCTGAGCCCGCTCATTCCAGGACTCCCTCGGCGCGGAGCGCGGCCACGCGCTCCGGCGTGTAGCCTAGGATCTCCTTCAGCACCGCGTCGGTATGCTCGCCCAGCAGCGGCGGTCGGCGCAGCTCGATGCGCTCGCCGTCCATCAGGAAGGGCGGGGAGGTGAAGCGGGCCTCGCCGATCTCGGGATGATCCACCTTCTGCCAGTAGCCGCGCGATGCCAGCTGCTGGTCCTCGTCCATGAGATAGCGGGACGAGGCCACGACGCCGGCGGGAATGCCCTTTGCCTGCAAGGTCATCATCGCCGCGGTCGCGTCCTTGTCCGCGATCCAACGAGCAACCGCCGCCTCGACGCGCCGGACCTGAGCGAGGCGACCTTTTGCCGTCGCAAGCTCGCGATCCCCGGCGAGATCGGTGGCGCCGATCACCCGGCAGAGCGATTGCCACTGCTTGTCGGTCAGCACCGCCACCGCGCACCAGTCATCCGTGCCCGCGCATTTGAAGATGTTGTGGGGCGCGTGATGGGCCGATCGATTGCCGAGGCGATCCTGCTCGACGCCGCTCGCGGCGTGCTCAAGCACGGCGAGACCCATGCAGTTGATGGTGGATTCCACCTGGGAAAGATCGATCTTGAGGCCGCGTCCGGTGGCACGGCGATGCCGCAGAGCCGCAATCACCGCGAAGGCCGCATGATAGGGATTGGCGGCGTGGTCGGGGAAATGCGTGCCCGGTCCCAGCGGGCCCTCGCCCTCGTAGCCGGTCTGCCACATCAGGCCGGTGACGGCGCTGATCGTCATGCCGACGCCGGTGAGGTTGGCGAGGGGCCCGGTCTCGCCGTACATGGGCATGGCGAGATAGATGATGTCGGGCTTCACCGCCTTCACCGCCTCGTAGCCGAGGCCGAGTCGGTCCATGGCGCCGGGGCCGAAGTTGTTGCTGACGACGTCGGCGGTGCGGATGAGCTCGAACAGCGTCTCGAGGCTCCTGGGATGTTTGAGATTGACCGCGAAGCTGCGCTTGCCGGTGTTGCGCGAGGCGAAGTAGCCGCTGCGGTTGATGCCGGGAATGGCGTCGCGATAGGGGCCGCCGACGCGCACGGGATCCGGCCGCGACGCGCTCTCGACCTTGATGATCTCGGCGCCGAAATCGCTGAACAGCTTGGTGGAGAAGGGGCCGGCGCCGGCCCAGGTCAGGTCGACGAAGCGTATGCCCTTGAGGAAATCCGGATACATCTATCTGTCCCCTACTGGCCGATCTGCCTGGCGCCGATGTTGCCGAGCACGGCCTCGTTGTCCTCGCCCAGGCGCGGTGCGGCGCGGTCGATCCGCCACAGCGGCTCCGACAGCCGGTAGGGCGCGCCGGGAAACGACACCTCGCCGAGACCGGGCATCGCCACCTTCTTGAAGAAGCGGCGGAAGACATGCTGCGGATCGAGCTGCAGGTCCGCGATGCGGCTCACCGGTGCCATGACGATCTTGCGCTTGAGCGCCTCGGCGCCCAGCTCCGCCTTGGTCTTGCCGGCGACAAAGCGCTCGAAGAGCTGGCGGAACTCCCGCTTCATGGCCGAGGTGGCGCGAGTTGGGCGATCCTTCCAGTCCGCTGCCAGCAGGCGATCGAGACCGTCGAACTTCTCCTCCTTGAGCCAGGCGAGAAGCGCCGACCAGGAGGCGCTGAGCGACAGCGGCGCCGCCAGAAAGACATAGCCGTCCTTGCAGGCAAATGCGCTCTCGGTCGCGTCGCGCACGCCTTCGCCGCCGCGCGAGGAGACCAGACCTTCGAGGTCATAGACCTGGATCGCGTTCTGCAAGGAATGGGCGATGGCTTCCTGGGCGGAGACGTCGAGGACGTGGCTGGCGCCATGCTCCTCGCTGTGCCAGAGCGCGAGCGCCGTCGCCGCCGCCGCGTAGAGGGAGGCCACGAAGATGCTCTGCTCGCCGGCGAGGCGAAGCGGCGGCTTGCCGGGCTCGCCGGAGAGCCAGGCGATGCCACCCAGCGCCTGGGCCACGAGATCGCAGCCGACGAAACCGGCATAGGGACCGGTGAGCCCGAAGTGGGAGACCGATGTGACGACGCGGCGGCCGGGCACGGCGAGTATCTCCGCCAGCTCCACGCCGCCGCTCTCGCCGGGCTCATGGATCACCACCTGCGATGCGGCGACGAGATCCCTGAAAACGGCGCGGCCGGACGCCGCCGTGGTGTCGAGCGTCACGCTCTTCTTGTTGATGTTGAGAAAGGCGTAGGGAACGCCGCCGAAGACCGTGGGCTCCGCGCCGGCGAGCGCCGGCGGGCGCCGGCGATCGGACCGTCCCGCCGGCGGCTCGATCCGGATCACCTCGGCGCCGAGGTCGGCGAAGAGACGCGCGCAATACGAGCCCAGCTCGTAGGTCAGATCGATGATGCGCACGCCGTCATAGGGTCGGCTGTCCTTACTTACCATCGCTCCTTCACCCGTTCTTGCCGCCGGCCGCGAGCGGACGACGCGCCTGTGACTGGTACTGCCTGATGCCAGATATGGTGCAATATATAAAAAATAATCTCAACGCGTAAAACCCGCCGGCGTAGGCGCGGCGATGTGACAACGTTGAAGAAGAGGACGCGCGCGAGCGCCGAGGCGGGGCGCGGCGGTCAGACCCGGCGCCGGCGTTTTGGCTGTGCGAGCGGGGCCCCGACGCTCTCGGTCGATGTGGACGGCGTCGTCCGATATTCGTCCGGCTCGGGGCTGCTGGTGATCTCGCGCCAGCCGCTGCTGATGTGCTGGACCATGGCCTCGACGGCGCCGGCGTGATCCTGCTTCCGGACCTTTTCCAGGAACAGGTCGTGCTCGCTGCGCATGCGCACCGGGCGGTTCCGCTTCACGTCCTGGGCGGTGAACGGATACTTGGCCCAGAGCACGCGAACGAAGTGCAAAGTTTGCGGGCGCTCCGCCAGCTCGTAGAGGCGGAAGTGGAAGCGGTAATTCGCGATGCGCACCGCCAGCAGGTCGCCGGAGCCGATCGACTGCACGAGGGTGCGCTGGAGATCCATCAGTTCCTGCAGCTTGACCGGCGACATCTTCGGCAGCGCCGCGGCCGTAAGCTCGCGCTCGAGCACCAGCCGCAGATGGTAGATCTCCCACAAGCGGTCGGGAACCAGCTCGGGGACGAGAAGTCCCTTGTGCGGCAGGCCACGCACATAGCCCTCGGCCTCGAGGGTCAGCAGCGCTTCGCGCACCGGCGTCACCGACACGCCGAGCTCCTTCGCAAGATCCGCCTGCTTCAGCTTCTCGCCGCGGCTGTAGGCACCGACGATGATCCTCTCGCGGATGATCTCGGCCACGACGTCCTGTTTGGTGGCGAAGGCCATGGATCTCCTGTTCGTGGCCGTTTCTGGTCGTTGGGGACCGGCGCGGCGCCGATCCCGAAACAACATGTCGCGGCCAGGGCTCGAAAGCAAATGGACATTCCGGCGGAGGCGAGCCCACTTGCCTGCGTGTGAAAATCGGCGATTTCACGAGGCCTCCGGCGCTGCGAGGCTGGCGACCATGTGCCGGAAAGCGACCATGCCGGGGTCGTCTAGCCCGCGGGAGCGCTCGCCGAACATCCGCGCGCGGCCGATCTGATTGAGCTCACCCCGGTATTGCGCAAGGCAGGCGTCCACCGCCGACAGGGCGGCGGCGAGCTGTCGGGCGGGGTCGTCGATGCCGGCGATGGCGACGCGGGCCGCCTCGATCGCGTCGAGGACGGTCTTGTCGCCGAGCTTGGCGCCGCCGCGGGCCGCCATCGCCTCGATCACCTTGCCCAGCAGCCCCGAGAGGTCGTTCCACGGCATCTCTCGCCGGCCAGCGGTCAGCCTCCCGGCGGTGAGGAACGCCACCGCCAGCAGCGTGCCGAGGCTCGATCCCGACGCCCTGGTGCAGGCGACGGCGCAGGCGCGAAAGATGCCGCCGATATCCGACGGCGGCGTCGCCAGCGCCTTGCGGACATTGCCGGAGCATTTCTCCAGGGTGGCGCCGAGATCGCCGTCACCGAGCTGGCCGTCGAGCGCGTTGAGCTCCGGTGCGGCACGCTCCAGGCGTGCCGCCCAGCGGCCCAATGCCGCGACGAGGGTGTCGGCGTCGAGCGCCATCTCAGACCATCCAGAACGGGGAGCGCGCCGGCGCGCGCAACAGTTCTTCCAGCTCCGCGTCGAGGCGGATGACGCTGATGGAGGCGCCCGTCATCTCCATGGAGGTGACGTAGCGGCCCACCAGGGGCGCCACGATCGAGAGGCCTTTGGCCGCGAGCTCGCGGGCCACGTGGCGGTAGAGGATGTAGAGCTCCTCGTGGGGCGTGGCGCCGAGCGAATTGACGAGGACAGAGACGCGCTCGCCCTTGCCGACGTGGAGGTCGCCGAGGATCCGCTCCAGCATCTCGCCGGCGATAGCGTCCGCGGATTTGAGCTTGCCGCGCCAGATGCCGGGCTCGCCATGGATGCCCATGCCCATCTCGATCTCGTCGTCGGCCAGAGTGAAGGTGGGTTTGCCCGCCTCGGGCACGGTGCAGGGGCCGAGGGCGACGCCGGTCGTGGCCACCGCCGCCGAGGCTTTCGTCGCGATGGCAGTCACCTCGCGGAGCGTGGCGCCTTTCTTCTCCGCCTTGGCGCCGGCAATCTTGTAGACGTAGATGAGGCCGGCGACGCCGCGGCGCTTCTCCTTCTCCGCCGGCGGCGCGCTCGCCACGTCGTCGGCACCCAGCACCGTCGTGGTCTCGATGCCCTCGCCGTCCAGGAGCTCGCCCGCCATATCGAAATTCATGCGGTCGCCGCCGTAATTGCCATAAAGGCGCAGCACGCCGGCGCCGCCATCCGCCGCCCGCATCGCCTCGACGCAGTCGTCGACGGAGGGTCCGGCGAAGACATTGCCAATGGCGCAGGCATCGATGAAGCCGGGGCCGACATAGCCGGTGAAGAGCGGCAGATGGCCGGAGCCGCCGCCGGAGACGATGCCGACCTTGCCCTTGTTGGCGCCGCCGGCGCGAGCGATCACGCGGCCAGATTCGCCGAGGCGGCGGAAATACTCCGGGTGGGCGGCGCAGAGGCCGTCGAGCATCTCGTCGACGTAGAGCTTGGGGTCGTTCAGCAACTTCTTCATGTGCTTGGCACTCCCTGGTGGCCGCTCAGACGCCGAGATGGGCGAGCAGCTGGCTTTCCTCGCGGATGACCTCGTCGTTCGTCATCGTCCGGATGATGCTGCCGTTCTCGAGGAGGTTGTGGCGGTCGGCGACCGAGGTGGCGAAGGGCAGGTTCTGCTCCACCAGCAGCACGGTGAGCCCCTCCTTCTTCAGCTCGGCGACCGCGCGGCCGATGGCATCGATGATGACCGGCGCCAATCCCTCCGTCGGCTCGTCCAGCAGCAGGAAGGAGGAGCCCATGTAGAGCGGCCGCGCGATCGACAGCATCTGCTGCTCGCCGCCGGAGAGCGCCGATGCCTTCTGCTGCGCCCGCGTCTTCAGGGCAGGGAACAGGCCGAAGATGCGGGCCAGCGGCCAGGCGGTCTCGTTCTGCGGCGGCGCGATCGTCAGGTTCTCGAACACCGTGAGGGTGGCGAACATGCCGCGATCTTCAGGCACGTAGCCGATGCCGAGCTTGCAGATCCGCTCGGCGCCGAGAGCGATGATCTCCTGGCCCTTGAACCGGATCGAGCCGCTGCGCTGGGGAATGTCACCCATGATCGATTTCATCGTGGTCGATTTGCCGGCGCCGTTCCGCCCGATCAAGGTCACGATCTCGCCTGCCGGCACGTCGAGGCTGACGCCGCGCAGCACCTGGGTATCGCCGTAGGAGGCGTTGAGGTCGCGGATCTCAAGCATGGGCGTGGCGGCCCTTGGTGCCGAGATAGGCGTCGATGACGCGGGGATCGCGGCGCACCTCGTCGTACTTGCCCCGTGTCAGCAGCGCGCCCTGCTGCAGGACGATGATCTCCTGGGCGAGGTCGGCGATGACGCCGAGATTGTGCTCGACCACGATGACCGTGCGGCCCTCGGCGATCCGGCCGATGAGCTCGGTCACGCGCACGATGTCCTGCATGGTCATGCCGGCCGTGGGCTCGTCGAGGAGCAGGAGCGTGGGGCGGGCGGCAAGACTGATCCCCAGCTCCAGCGACCGCTTGACGCCGTAGGGGAGCGAGCCGGCAGTGCGATCGCGCCAGTCCGCGGGAATGTGCACCTGGCGCAGGATGTCGTCGATCTCGTCGCTGTGGTGCTGGCGCCAGCGGCTCTGTCGCAGGAACGCCGAGCTGCCGCCTTCCCGGCGCTGGATCGGCAGGACCAGGTTCTCCGCCACCGACAGGTTGGCGAAGATGCTGGTGATCTGGAAGCTCCGCACCACGCCGCGCGTCGCGATCGCCTCGGGCGCGAGGCCGGTGATGTCGTCGCCGCGGTGGCGCAGCCTCCCTTTGGTGGGCTTGAGGAAGCCGCTGAGGAGGTGGAAGAGGGTGGTCTTGCCGGCGCCGTTCGGGCCGATGATGCCGTAGACCGCGCCCGCCGGGAAACTGGCGGTCACGTTGTTCACCGCGACGAACCCGCCGAAGGACTTGGTCACTCCCTCGAGGGCGAGCTCGGGGGTGGCGGACGAGCCGTTGCCGGTCGCGGCCGCCGCCGGTGCGGCCACAGGGGTAGCTGACATCGCCATCTCCGGTCGTTTCCTCCGAACCTGTCCGTGGCGCCCGTTTCTCCGGCGCTTCATCCAGGTTAAATGAAGCACGGCCGGCCCAGAATGCAAAATACATTTTATAATCTTCTTGACAGGCCCGGCCCTGGAACCCCAGCCTCTCACCCAATGCGGTCGGAAAAAGGGGAGGAACGATGAGACGGACGTTTTTCGGCGCGGCGGTAGCCTCGCTGCTCGGCAGCGCGATGCTCATGGCGCCGCCGGCGAGCGCCGCGATGAGCGGCAAGAAATTCACCATCCTGGTGGTCACCGACCTCTCGTCGGCGTTCTCGGACACCTCGGGCAAGGGATCGGTCGAGGGCGTCAACATGGCGGTCGAGGATTTCGGCGGCTCGGTCAACGGCGTGCCGATCAAGGTCATCGTGCTCGACAACAAGCTCGACGTCGCCTTGACCGTGAACAAGACCCGCGAGCTGATCGACACCGAGGGCGTCAACCTCATCACCGACGTGACGAGCTCCGCGGCAGCAATCGCGGTGGCGAAGCTCGCCAACGAGCGCAAGATCACCACCACTTTCGTCAGCCCCGGGACCACCGCCCTCACCAACGAGGCCTGCAGCAAGTACACTTGGCACTACGCCTGGGACACGAGCGCGATGGCGACCGCGGCTGGTCTGGTGACCCAGCAGGGTTTCAAGAAGTGGTATTTCATCACCGCTGACTACGCCTTCGGCCATTCGCTGCTGGAGGAGTTCTCGAAGCAGGTGAAGGCGAAGGGCGGGACCATCGTCGGCAACGACATGGTGCCGTTTCCCAATGACGACTTCTCGAGCTACCTCCTGAAGGCGCAGGCAGCGGGTGCCACCGGCATCGGCGTCCTCGAATCCGGACAGGATCTGCGCAATGCGGTGAAGCAGGCGCGGGAATTCGGGCTGCTCGGCACCGGCAAGGTCGAGATCGTCCCCGGTCAGCTCAACTTCTCCGACGTGCGTGCGACCGGCCTCGAGACCTGGACTGGCATCACCGCCGGCGAGATCTGGTACTGGAACTACGACCAGCAGACCCGCGACTGGGCGGCCCGCTTCAGGAAGCGCACGGGTATCACCCCCAGCAGCCTTTATGCCGGCAACTATTCGGCGGTGACGCAGATCCTGAACACGGTGAAGAAGATCGGCACTGACGATCCCGACAAGATCGCCGCGGCGCTCGAAGGCACCGGCTTCAGCGACTTCTTCGCCCGCAATGCGACTTGGCGTAAGAAGGATCACCTGGTGAGCCACGACATGTACGTGATCAAGGTGAAGAAGTCCGAGGAGGTCAAAAAAGACAGCGAGGATTACTACCAGGTGCTGGCGACCATTCCCGGCAAGGACGTCTTCATCCCGGAGAGCGAGAGCACCTGCAAGCACGACTGGTAGTGCGGCCGCATGACGGCACGCGACGGGAACGCCTGTCGCGTGCCCTTGCCGCAGCCGCCGGGCGCGGCCGGAGAAGCTGATGTCCTTGTCGCTTTACTCGATTCAGATTTTCAACGGGCTCGTCAACGGCGGCTTCATCGCGCTGATGAGCCTCGGCCTCAGCATCGTCTTCGGGATGATGCGAGTGGTGAATTTCATGCACGGCGCCATGTACATGCTCGGCGCCTACGTGGCATTTCTCGTCGGCTCCTATTTCGGCATCTCGCTCTGGTTCGCACTTTTTCTGGCCTGGCTGCTGGTGGGCGGGCTCGGCGTCATTCTCGAGCGCATGTTCCTCAGCCGCCTGTACCGGCTCGATCCCGCCTACAATCTGCTGCTGACCTTCGGGCTGACGCTGATCATCGAAGACCTGATGCGGAGCTTCTTCAGCACCACGGGCGCGCAGTTCCTGGTGCCGAGCCTGCTCTCCGGCGCCTTCAATCTCGGCTTCACCTTCTATCCGAAGTACCGGCTGTTCGTACTGGCGATCTCAGTCCTGCTCTGCCTCGTCGCCTGGATCGTCCTCGAGCGCACGCGGTTCGGCGCGCTGGTGCGCGCTGCGACGGAGCGGCCGGACCTGTTGAAGTGCTTTGGCGGCAACGTACCGCTACTGATTTCGGGCACGTTCTTCTGCGCCACCGGTCTCGCCGGCGTGGCGGGCGCACTGGCGGCGCCGATCCGCAGCATCTCGCCCTTCATGGGCCAGGAGATGATCGCGCTCACCTTCGCCGTGGTGGTCGCCGGCGGCATGGGATCAATCGCCGGCTCGGTGCTGATGGGCTTTATCGTCGGCGTGTTGTCCTCGCTCTCGGCGCTCTGGTATCCCGCCGCCTCCACCGCGATCACCTATATCGTGATGCTGGTCGTGCTGGTGGTGCGGCCCGGCGGCATCTTTCGCGGCATCGACATCTCGCATTTCCCGCTCCACTACACGCCGATGACCGAGCGCGCGCGACGGGTCTTCCTGAGCCCCGCGTTTTCCTGCGCGGCGCTCGTCGTAGGGCTCGCGCTCCCGTGGTTCATCTATCCCGTGGTCGCGACCGACATCATCCTCTGGGGCCTCTGCGCTCTCGGCTTCGACCTGCTCTTCGCCTTCGCTGGACTCCTCTCCTTCGGCCAGGCCGCCTATTGGGGTGCCGCCGCCTATATCACCGGCGTCCTGGTGAGCAAGGCTGGCCTGCCGGCGTGGTCGGCCTTCCTCCTCGGCGTCGCCGCCACCACCGCGCTCGGCGTCGTCTTCGGCTTCATCATCGCTCAGAAGAAGGGCATCTACTTCTCGATGATCACCTTCGCCTTCGCACAGATCGTCTATTTCGTCGTCAACCAGTTCCCGTCCCTGACCGGCGGCGAGGACGGGCTGCATGACGTGCTGCGCGGCCGTCTCTTCGGCATCAGCCTGGCGAACGACCGCGTCTTCTATTACCTGGCGCTCGTCTTTGTCGTCCTGATGGTGCTCTTCGTCTTCCGCATCCTGAAGTCGCCCTTCGGCATGTCATTGGTCGGCGCCCGGGAGAACGAGCGGCGGATGATGAGCGTCGGCTACAGCGTCTACCGGGTGCGCGTGCAGGCCTATGCACTCTCCACCTTCATCATCGCGGTCGCCGGCGCCCTCTACGTCTTCAATCACCAGTTCATCAGCCTGGAGGCCGTCTATTGGCGGGCGTCGGGCGAGCCGATCATGATGACGCTGCTGGGCGGCGCCGGCACGATCTACGGGCCGTTTCTCGGCGCCGCCGTCGTGCTGCTGATCCGCAACGTGCTGTCGACGGTCACCGACAGCGGCAGCCTGGTGCTGGGATGCCTGTTCGTCGTCATCGTCATGGTGTTCCGCCGCGGCATCCTCGGCGAGTTCGTCCACCACTTCGTCCATCGCGACCGCAAATCCGCGACGACGCCCGACGAGACCAAGCTGGCGTCGACGACGCGCTGATCCCGTCCGAAACACCCAAACGGAAAGTCCTTCGCATGTTCCGCGTGGCCCTGCTCGACGACTACCAGGACGTTGCCTTGAAGATGGCTGACTGGGCGCGCCTCGCGAAGCGAGCACAGGTCGACGCCATCCACGAGCATATCCCCGATGTCGACCGGCTGGCCGCGCGGCTGCAGCCCTACAACGCCGTCATGATGGTGCGCGAGCGGACCAAGTTTCCCCGCGCTCTCTTCGAGAAGCTGCCGAACCTGAAGCTGCTCGTCACCGCCGCCATGTGGAACGTGGCGATCGATCTCGACGCCGCGACGGAGCAGGGCGTCCAGGTCTGCGGCACCGGCGACTGGTCCTTCGCCGCGGCGGAACTGGCGCTCGGCATGATGCTGTCCCTCGCCCGGCACATCCCGCGGGAAGACCATGCCATGCGCGAGGGACGCTGGCAGACCACCCTCGGCATCGGATTGCACGGCAAGACGCTCGGCCTTCTCGGCCTCGGCTCCCTCGGCGGCCAGATGGCCCGCTTCGGCAAGATGCTCGGCATGGACGTCCTCGCCTGGAGCCAGAACCTGACCGCCGAGGCCGCCGCGGCCGGCGGCGCGCGCCTCGTCCCCAAGGACGAGCTGATGGTGCGTTCGGACGTGGTGTCGATCCACCTGAAGCTGTCGGATCGGACGCGCGGGTTGGTAGGGCGGCGGGAGCTCGGGCTGATGAAGCCCACCGCCTATCTCGTCAACACCTCGCGGGGGCCCATCGTGGACGAGGCGGCGCTGCTCGAGCATCTCCGGGAGAAGCGCATCGCCGGCGCCGCCCTCGACGTCTACGGCGTGGAACCGCTGCCCGTCGACGATCCCCTGCGTCGCCTGGACAACACCGTCCTGCTGCCGCACCTGGGCTACGTCGTCGAGCAGAACTATCGCCTGATCTATTCGGACACGCTGGAGGACGTCGAGGCGTTCCTCGACGGCCGCGTGCTCCGTCCGCTCAATACCCCGCGATCGGCATCCGGCGGCTAGAGCCGCGATGCCGGCGCCAGCCTGGTGCCGTCGATCATGCGGGAATAGCGGAAGGGCTTGGGATCGACGATCGGCGCATCGCCCGCCACCAGGTTGGCGGCAAGGCGCCCGGCTCCCGGGCCGATCCCGAAGCCATGGCCGCTGAACCCGGTCGCGAGAAAGAAACCCGGCAATGACTCCACCGGCGAGATCACGGGGATCGCGTCCGGCGTGATGTCGATCATGCCGGCCCAGGCCTCGGCGATCTTGACGTCCCGGACCGCCGGATAGGCGGCCTTGAAATTCGCCAGGGCGCGGTCGAGGAGGGCGCGGTCCGGCGCCGGATCGAGGATGCGCGTCGCCTCGAAGGGCGACGGTCGGTCCAGCGCCCAGTTCCGCGACGTGAACAGCGACCGGAAGAAATCCGCACCGAACTCCAGCTTGATGTGCCGGCGCTCGTAAGAGAATGCCGGCCAGAACTGCCGGATGTAGCGGAAGGTGTCCGGCGTCACGTGGAAGGACACCTGGTCCCGGAAGCCCACGGTGTAGCCGCCATCGAGGCGGCGGCGGATGCCGAAGCTTGGCGTGCCGAGCGCGCTGTCGAAGACTTCCGGTGCCGCGTCCGTGCGCAGCACCGAGGCGCGCACGGTGAGCTGCGGCAGATCGATGCCGTGCCGGCGGCAGAACAGGCTCGACCAGGCACCGCCGGCGCAGAGCGCCGCCTTGGTCCGGATCGTGCCGTGCTCGGTCACGACGGCCGATACCGCGCCGGCCTCGGTTTCCAGGCCCCGTGCGGCGCAGTTCTGATGGATCGTGGCGCCGGCCGCGCGCGCCGCGGTGGCAATGGCCGGCCCGCCCATGGACGGCTCGCCGCGCCCGTCGCTCGGCGTATGCATGCCGCCGATCCACTTGGTGTCGCAGCCCGGCGTCATCGCCTGGGCCTCGGCGGCGCTCAGCAGCCGCGAGTGGAGCTGGTAGGTGCGGGCATACTCCATCCAGCGCTCCCACTTCGCGAGCTCGGCGGGATCCTCGGTCACGTACAACATTCCCGTGCGCCGGAAACCGGTGTCGGCACCGATCTCGGTGCTGAGATCGCCCCAGATCCTGAGGCTCTCCTTGATGAGGGGTATTTCCGCCTCGTCCCGGTCCTGCTGCCGGCACCAGCCCCAATTGCGGCTGGATTGCTCGCCGGCGATGCGGCCCTTCTCGATCAGCGCGACCGAGATGCCTTTCTTGGCCAGATAATAGGCCGCGGAGGATCCGATGATGCCGCCGCCGATGATGACGACGTCGGCGGTCTTGGGCAGCTTCTCGTCGCTTTGGACGGGGTTGACCGGGGGCGAGATGGCAGGTCTCCCAGAGGAAAGATGCGGCGCATTGCCGAGGCATCGCGTGGAGCCAGGATAGCCGATCCCCAGACCGATGCAAAAGCCGTGCGCCGCCTCCGCTGAGCCGCCTAGGCCCTCACTCCGCCGGTGCCGGCCTCGGCACCGCCTCGTGCCCTTTGATGAGCTTCTCGATGCCGCGCATCATCACGTAGAAGACCGGCGTCAGGAACAGGCCGAAGAAGGTGACGCCGAGCATGCCCGAGAACACCGCCACGCCCATGGCGTGGCGCATCTCGGCGCCGGCGCCGGTGGAGACCACCAGCGGCACCACGCCCATGATGAAGGCGAAGGACGTCATCAGGATCGGACGCAGCCTGAGCCGGGCTGCCTCAATGGCGGCCTCGATGGTGCTGCGTCCGTGCGCCTCGATCTCGTGAGCGAATTCCACGATCAGGATGGCGTTCTTGCAGGCGAGACCCACCAGCACGAAGAGACCGATCTGGGTGAAGATGTTGTTGTCGCCGCCGCTGATCCAGACGCCGGTGATGGCGGAGAGCAGGCACATCGGCACGATCAGGATGATCGCCATCGGCAGGATCAGGCTCTCATATTTCGCCGCCAGCACGAGGAACACCAGCAGGACGCAGATCGGGAAGACGATGATGGCGGTGTTGCCGGCGATCTCCTGCTGGAAGGTGAGCTCGGTCCATTCGTACTGCATGCTGGGCGGCAGAGTTTCTTTCAGAATCTTGGCGATCGCCTGCTGCGCCTGGCCGCTGGAATAGCCCGGCGCCGGGCCGCCGTTCAGATCCGCCGACCGGAAGCCGTTGTAGCGCATGGCGCTCTCGGGGCCGGTCGTGTCCGAGATCTGCACCATGGCGCCCAGCGGCACCATCTGCCCGGCGAAATTGCGCGTCCTGAGCCGCAGAATGTCGTCGGGACGCGAACGGAACTCCTTGTCGGCCTGGGCAATCACCTGGTAGGTGCGCCCGAACCGGTTGAAGTCGTTGACGTAGAGCGAGCCCAGATAGATCTGCAGCGCGTCGAACACGTCCTGCACGTTGACGCCGAGCTGGCGCGCCTTGGTGCGGTCGAGGTCGGCATAGAGCTGCGGCACGTTGATCTCGTAGCTGGTGAAGATGCCCGCCAGCGCCGGGTTCTGCCGCGCCTTCGCCACCACCTGCTTCATGGCGGCGTCGAGCGCCTCGTAGCCGAGGTCGGCGCGATCCTCGACCTGCAACTTGAAGCCGCCGATGGTGCCCAGGCCCTGGACCGGCGGCGGTGGGAAGATGGCAATGAAAGCGTCGCTGAGGCCGGCATATTTCCGCTGCAGCTTCTGCGAGATGGCGAAGCCCGACAGGTCCGGCGACTTGCGCTCCTCGAACGGCTTCAGGGTGACGAAGACGATGCCGGCGCTGGCGCTGTTGATGAAGCCGTTGATCGAGAGTCCCGGAAACGCCACCGCGCTCTCGACGCCGGGCTCCTTGAGCGCGATATCCGACATCTCGCGGATGATCGCCTCGGTGCGCTCCAGGGTGGCGCCGTCGGGGAGCTGCGCGAAGCTGACCAGGTACTGCTTGTCCTGCACCGGCACGAAGCCCGGCGGCACGGCCTGGAACCCCACATAGGCGCCGCCCAGCAGCAGCACGTAGATGACGAGCGCGAGGACCTTGTGCTTCAGCGCGCCGTTCACGCCGCGGCCGTAGTTCTCCGAGCTGCGCTGGAAGAAGCGATTGAAGATCCGAAAGAAGCCGCCGAAGAGCGTGTCGACGACGCGTGTCAGGCGGTCCTTGGGAGCCTCGCGGGATTTCAGCAGGAGAGCGGCCAGCGCCGGGCTGAGTGTCAGTGAATTGAAGGCGGAGATGACGGTGGAGAAGGCGATGGTAAGGGCGAATTGACGGTAGAACTGGCCGGTCAGCCCGCTGATGAAGGAAATCGGCACGAAGACGGCGCACAGCACCAGGGTGATGGCGATGATCGGGCTCGTCACCTCGCTCATCGCCTTGATCGCGGCCTCTCGCGGCGTGAGGCCGGCCTCGATGCTGCGCTCGACGTTCTCCACCACGACGATGGCGTCGTCCACCACGATGCCGATCGCCAGCACCAGGCCGAAGAGCGACAGCGCGTTGATGGAGAATCCGAAAGCGTTCATGATCGCGAAGGTGCCTACAATCGATACCGGCACCGCCGCCAGCGGAATGATCGAGGCGCGCCAAGTCTGCAGGAAGACGATGACGACGAGCACCACCAGCGCCAGCGCTTCCAGGAGGGTATGCACCACCGCCTCGATGGAGCCGCGCACGAACACCGTCGGGTCATAGACCACGGAATAGTCGACGCCGTCGGGGAAGTTCTTCTGCAGCTCCGCCATCGTCTTGCGGACCTGGTTCGAGATCTCGATGGCGTTGGAGCCCGGCGACTGGAAGATCGGGATGGCGACCGCCTGGCGGTTGTCGAGGAGGGACCGTAGCCCGTATTCGGCGGCGTCGATCTCGATGCGCGCCACGTCCTTAAGGCGGGTGATGACGCCTGCCTGGTCGCGCTTCACGATCATCTCGCCGAACTGGTCGGCGTCGGTCAGCCGGCCCTGGACGTTGATCGGCAGCTGCAGCTCCACGCCGGTGCCGTACGGCGGTCCGCCGATGACGCCGGCGGAAACCTGGACGTTCTGGCTGCGCACGGCGGCGATCACGTCCATCGGCGTGAGGCCGCGCTCGGCCACCTTCTGCGGGTTGAGCCAGATGCGCATCGCATAGTCGCCGGAGCCGAAGAGCTGCACGCTGCCGACGCCGGGAATCTTGGCGAGCTGGTCCTTGACGTTGAGGACGGCGTAGTTGCGCAGGTACAGCATGTCGTACCGGCCATTGGGCGATGTCAGATGCACCACCATCGTCAGGTCCGGCGAGCTCTTGGTGGTGGTTACGCCCAGATTCCGGGTGACGTCGGGAAGGCGCGGCAGCGCCTGGTTCACCCGGTTCTGCACCAGCTCCTGGGCCAGGTTCGGGTCCACGCCGAGTTGGAACGTCACCGTCAGCGTTAGATTCCCGTCCGACGAGGCCTGGGAGAACATGTAGAGCATGCCCTCCGTGCCGTTGATCTGCTCTTCCAGCGGCGTGGCCACGGTCTCCGCGATCACCTTGGGATTGGCGCCGGGAAACTGCGCCTTCACCACCACCGTCGGCGGCACCACCTCGGGGTATTCCGAGATCGGCAGCTGGAACAGCGACACCAGGCCGGCCAGGAAGATGACGACCGAGATCACGCCGGCGAAGATCGGTCGGTCGATGAAGAACCGGGAGAGATTCATGGGAGGCGACCGCGGCTCGGTTACCGGGAGACCGGCAGCGATGCGGCCTGCTGCGGATCGGCCGGGGCGCTCTCCTTGGGATCGACGACGGCATCGGGCCGCACATGCTGTACGCCGTCGACGATGACGCGGTCACCGGCCTCGACGCCGCTGAGCGCGATGCGCTCGGCTCCCACGGGCTTGCCGAGCTCGATCGGGCGATAGGAGACCTTGTTGTGCTCGTCCACGACGTAGACGAACTTCCGGCTCTGGTCGAAGCCGACGGCGCGGTCGGGAATCATGAGCGCCACGCGCTCGGTGCCCTCCGCCAGTTTCACCGACACGAACATGCCGGGCACCAGTGAGCCGTCGGCATTGTCGAACTTGGCGCGGGCGCGGATCGTGCCGCTCGCGGGATCGATGTGATTGTCGAAGCTGTAGATGGTGCCGCGATAGACGTGGGAGGTGTCGCCCAGCACCGAGAGCTGGACGGGAATGCGACGCTCATCGTCGCGCCCTTTGGCGTAGGAGCGGACGCTTTCGATATAGGTGAGCTCATCCACCTCGAAGTCGGCGTAGATGGAATCGTTCGAGACGATCGTGGTCAGCAGGGGCGCGTTCGAGCCGGGCTGCACGAGGTTGCCAACGGTGAGTTCCGCGTGGCTGGCCCGGCCGGAAATTGGCGCCTTCACATAGGCATGATCGAGATCGATCTCGGCCTGCTTCAAGACCGCGTCGGCGGAATCGATGGCGGCGAGGGCGACGCGGTTCTCGTTGGCACGGCCGTCATAGATGGTCTGGGCGACGGCTTGCGCCTTGAGGAGGCCGGCGGCGCGGTCGAGCTCGAGCTTCGCGAGGTTGGCATTGGCCTGGGCGGTGGCGAGGCCGGCCTTCGCGCGCTGCACCGCTGCGTCGTAAGGGCGGGGATCGATGACGAAGAGGACGTCGCCGGCCTTTACGTTCTGGCCGTCCTCGAACCGCACCTCCGTGATGCGTCCGCCGACCTCAGGCCGGATTTCCGCGGAATCGACCGCGTGCAACCGGCCGGAGAATTCCGACCAGACGCGCACCTTCTGGGGGGCGAGGGTCCGGACGGTGACCCCGACCGCCGGGGCCGGGGTAGCCGCCACCGCTTTCTGACCCATATGCGGGTTATATCCCCAATAGGCACCGCCGGCGGCGATCAAGGCGACGATCGCGCTGCCGATGAACAGGCGCCGGATCGTGCGGTTCGGTGTCGTAGCCATGAGATCCCCTCTACTTTCAGGCACTTGCCGCAGTCGCGAAGACAGCGGCACCGCCTGATATCGGCCTTGATTTCCGACCGACAAGTACCCACCCTTTGGTAAGTATCAAAAAACGGGCTGGCGGAGGAGATTGCGAGATGGCGACGGACGAAATGCGCAAGGAACCCGAATCCCGCAAATACAACTGTGGTCTCGAGGCGGCCCTCGAGGTGGTCGGCGGCAAGTGGAAGGTGCTGATCCTGTGGCCGCTCCGCGCCGAGCCCCATCGCTTCGGCGAGTTGCGCCGGCAGATCCCGGGCATCAGCGAGAAGATGCTGATCCAGCATCTGAAGGAGATGGAAGCGGACGGCATCGTGACGCGGACGGACTACAAAGAGGTGCCACCGCGGGTGGACTACGCGCTGACCGAGTTCGGCCACTCCCTCTGCGATGCCCTGGCGCCGCTGTGCGCCTGGGGACAGCAGCACATGCAGCGGATCGAGGCCTGCCAGCAGGAACACGAGACCAAGCGACTGAAGGCCATCGCCTAGCAACTGGACATTCCGGCACCCATGGAATTCACCTCGAGCTGCCGGACCCTGACGCTGTCGCTTGCCTTGCTGGCCGGTGTCGTGGCGGTCGCAAATGCCGCGGAAACGCTCGACGCGACACCGCGCACCGCCGTCATGTCGGCCTTCCAGCCGGAGTGGGCGGCGCTGCAGGCGACACTGCGGGATCGCAAGGACTACGTCGTGGACGGAACGACCTTCGCTACCGGCACGATCGAGGGCAAGCCCGTGGTGCTGTTCCTGAGCGGCATCAGCATGGTGAATGCGTCGATGAGGACCCAACAGGCCCTCGATCGCTTTGCCGTCAGCCGCATCGTGTTCTCCGGCATCGCCGGCGGCATCGACCCCGAGCTCTCGATCGGCGACGTCGTCGTTCCCGCGGAGTGGAGCGAGTATCTTGAATCCGTCTTCGCCCGCGACGCCGCCGGCGGCTATGTCTTGCCGAGCTATGCGGAGAAGGGCCTCGCGAATTACGGCATGATCTTCCCGCAGCCGGTCGAGATCGCCCGAGACGGCGGCCGTGTGGAGAAGCGGACCTGGTTCCCCGTCGATCCGCAGCTTCTGGCGGTGGCCCGGGGCGTGGCGGACACCGCGGTGCTCAGGGATTGTACGCTCGAGAAAAAGTGCCTCACGCGCAAGCCGCGCATCGTTGTCGGCGGCCATGGCGTCTCCGGCCAGGCCTTCGTCGACAACAAGGCGTTCCGGGAATATGTGCGGGCGACCTTCGACGCGGAGGTCCTCGACATGGAGAGCGCGGCGGTGGCCCATGTCGCCTTTATCAACGGAACGCCGTTCATCGCCTTCCGCAGCCTGTCCGATCTGGCGGGCGGCGGCGAGGGCGCCAACGAGATGGGCACATTCATTCAGCTTGCGGCGGACAATTCCGCCGCCGTCGTCCGGGCGTTCCTGAAGGTACTGCCGTGATCCAGGCTTAGTTGGCCGCAATCGGCCGCGGATTTCCGCCATTCACGGGGCGGTCTATTTATTGCGTGGTCATCAGGGATTAACTCCCAAGGGTCTATCGTTCTGAGGTCGCCCTCCCTCGGGCGCCAGCCGAGCTCGACCGCCCGGGCCAGTATCGATCGGACTCCCGCACCTTGGTTCTCAACCCCACCCTCGACGCCGATCTCCACTACCTCGCCGGATTCGGCGACGTGAATGCCTTGGCGCCGGCGACACTCGCCATCCTGATCATGCTCGTCGCCATGGGGCGGTTCCGGCTTGGTCTGGTCTGGGCGATGTCCTTCGGCGCCTGCGTCCTCGCCACTTTTGCCCTCAAGGCCTGGCTCGGCGGATTTCAGCTCTCAATCCTCTCGGTCCGCATCATCGCCGACGAATTCCCGAGCGGCCACACCAGCACCGCCACCGCCTTCTACGGCACCCTGGCCTTGGCGATCTGGCGCTCCAGTGGCGCCGGCTGGAGCCGGCATGTCGCCCGGAGCCTCGCGACCGTCGTCGCTGGCTTCGCGCTCGCGATCGTGGTGTCCGTGCGGCTCCTCGGCTGGCACCACGCTCTCGATATCGTCTTCGGGCTTCTGTTGGGCGGTGTCTGTGTTCTGGTCGTCGATCGGGCGCTGCGTGAGCAGCGGATCCCGCTGCGGCTGATGCCGGCGCTGCTGCTGCCGGCGTTGATGGTGGCCGTGCTGCTGCACGGCGAGCGCATGGTCTCGACCGCGTCTCTCAAGGCCGTGCTCGCCGCCTATATCGTCTGAGCGTCTCGCCGCGCGATGACGTACGGGCTATCCTTGTGTCCAGCGGGCACGGAAAAGGAAGACCCAGGATGTCGAGCGCGATCTTTCATCCCGAGTTCAAGGCCGCGCCCTACTGGTGGGAGGCCTGGCGGCCGAGCGCCGAGGGCTCGATGCCGGTGCCCGTACGCGCGGATGTGGCGATCGTCGGCGGCGGCTATGCGGGCCTTGCCGCCGCCCTCGAGCTGGCGCGCAACGGCGTGGCGGCGGTCGTCCTCGAGGCCAACGTGTTCGGTCACGGCGCCAGCACGAGAAACGGCGGTGCCGTCAGCGGCGGCGTGAACCTGGGCAAGGGGCTCTCGGGACGCGCGGGCAAGGAAGACCGCGAGGCCTGGGAGCGCGAGATCGCCGCCCTGCTGACGGATGCGTCGGATTCGCTGCTGGTGGTCGAGCAGCTCGTGGCTCGGGAGAACATCCAGTGCTTCTACGAGAGGAGTGGTCGCTTCGTCGGCGCCTATACGCCGAAGCACTACGACGATCTCTGCCGGAAGGTCGAATCCCTCAACCGCCATGCCGCCGCCGAGGCCGAGATGCTGCCGCGGGAGCGGCAGGGCGAGGAGATCGACTCGAGATTTTACCATGGCGGCATGGTGGTGAAGCGCTCCGGCAAGCTGCATCCGGCGCTCTACTACAAGGGCCTGCTGGACGCGTGCCGGCGCCACAACGTGACGCTCTGCGCCGAGACCGGTGTCACCCGCATCCGGCGCGGGGCGGGCGGCTTCTCCCTCACGACCACCCGCGGCGACATCGAGGCCAAGGAAGTGGTGATCGCCACCAACGGCTATACGGGCGACGTCACGCCGAACCTGAAGCGCCGCGTCATTCCCGTCGCGAGCCACATCATCGCGACGGAGAAGCTGCCGGAGGATCTCGCGAGGAGCCTGATCCCCCGCGGCAAGACGATCAGCGACACGCCGCGCATCCTGACTTATTACCGGATGTCGCCGGACGGCCGGCGCGTGCTGTTCGGCGGCCGGGCGCGCTTCACCCAGGTGGCGCCTGAGGTGAGCGCGCCGGTGCTGCACCGGTTCATGACCGACCGCTTCCCGCAGCTCAAGGACACGCGTCACCCACGCCTGGACCGGCAACGTCGCCTTCGCCTTCGACTTCCTGCCGCATATGGGCAAGGACGACGGCATGCACTACGCGCTCGGCTGCAACGGCAGCGGGATCGCGATGATGAGCTATCTCGGGACCCAGACCGCGCGCAAGCTGATCGGCGGTGCCAACCGGGTCAATGCCTTCGACGGTCGCGAATTCCCGACGCGCCCGACCTATACCGGCAATCCCTGGTTCCTGCCCCTCGTCGGCGCCTATTACCGCATGCGCGACCGCATCGACCGCCTCTCGATGTGAGGGCTTATCCTCTCATCTCTAGAAAAGATGGGTCGCATCATGATAAACCATTTTTCATGATGACCGAACGCGACTAAGTGATCTCCTGAGTCCTCGCGCCCGGGAGTCGTCATGGCGTTGCCTGCAGATGCGTCCGTCCCGCCAAGTCCGGCGGCGATCCGTCGTGCCGCGCTCTCCGGCCTCGCGGCCAATCTGGTCGGCATCGGGCTGGCACGGTTCGGCTATACGCCGCTGCTGCCGGCCCTGGTGGCGGCGGGATGGTTCACCGAGAGCGCTGCCGCCTATCTCGGCGCCGCGAATTTCGCGGGCTATCTGGCCGGCGCCCTGATCGCCCGCGGCCTGGCGCGGCGGATCGGGACCGCGACGGTGCTGCGAACGATGCTGCTGCTGGTCGTCGCCAGCCTCTTCGCCTGCGTGCTCCGGGATCTCGGCTTTGCCTGGTATTTCGTCTGGCGCCTGGCCTCGGGCCTCGCCGGCGGCGCCATCATGGTGCTGGCGGCGCCGGCGGTGCTGGCGGCGACGCCGATGGAGCGCCGCGGCCTCGTCGGCGGCGTCATCTTCACCGGTGTCGGCCTCGGCATCGCCGCCTCCGGTACGCTGGTCCCGCTGCTGCTCCGCCTCGGCGGACTCGTCGGCGCCTGGACCGGCCTGGGCGCGCTCGCCCTCGTGCTGACCCTCGTCGCCTGGAACGGCTGGCCGCTGGCCGCAGCGGGCACGCAGCCGAAGTCGCCGGCCGCGCCTGCCCGGCCGATGGGCCTGCCGGTGGCGGCGCTGCTGGCGGTATACGGACTCAATGCCGCCGGCCTCGTGCCGCACATGCTCTTCCTCGTGGCCTTTGTCGCGCGCGGCCTCGACCGCGGCCTCGACGTGGGCGCCGGCTACTGGGTCCTCTACGGCGTCGGTGCGCTGGTGGGGCCGTTGATCACTGGCCGGATCGGCGACCACGTCGGATTCGCGGCGGCGCTGCGGCTCTCGCTGCTCCTGGAGGCCGTCGGGGTGGGATTGCCCGTGATCTCGTCCAGCCCGCTGTCGCTGACGCTCTCCTGCCTGATCGCCGGCGCCATGACGCCGGGTATCGTGCCGGTGGTTCTCGGCAGGGTTCACGAGCTGCTGCCCGATGCCGCCGACCAGACCCGCTGTTGGAGCCGCGCCACCATTGCCTGGGCGCTGACACAGGCGCTCGCGGGCTATGCCTGCGCCCACGTCCTCGCGGTCGCCGGCAGCTATACCCTGCTTTTCAGCCTGGGCGCGGTCGCCCTGCTGGCGGCGCTCGCCCTGGAGCTGGCGGTCTGGGCGCGCCGCCCGGCGCGCGTCGCGCGGGCGTGCTCCACGGGCTGAGGCGCCGTCTTGATTGCCGCTAGATGCCGGCCGGCGAGATCGATGAAATGCTGGAGCGCCTTGGAGACGAAGGCGTCGCGGCGGCGCACCAGCATGGTCTCGACGCGCGCCTCGTCCCGCGGCAGGGAATGGAGCGCGACGCGCCCCTCGCTCGCCGCGCGCGCCACCGCCGCGCGCGGCAGCAGCGTGACGCCCATGCCGGCCCCGACGCAGCCGATGATCCCGTCGATGGTGCCGAATTCCAGCCGCCGCACGTCGACGAGCCCGCGCTCCGACAGCAGCGCCTCCAGATGGGCGCGATAGGTGCAGCCCGGGCGGAACACGATGAGTTTCAGCTTGTCCCGGCCGGGCGCGGCGGTGAGCGCGGCGAGATGGGCGATCCAGGGCGCCGTCACTACCACCAGCTCCTCCTCGATGAGGGGCGCCGCCAGAAGTTCAGGGTGCCGCACCGGGCCGGCGACGAAGGCAGCCTCGACCCGTTGCTCGAGCACCGCAGCGACCAGCTCGGCGGTGGTGCCGGTCATGATCTCGATGTCGACGTCGGGGCACGCCGCGCCATAGGCAGCGAGGATCGGCGGCAGGCGCACCGCGGTCGCGGATTCGAGCGCGCCGATCGCGATCCTTCCATGCGGGATCGGTCCGTCAGAGGCCGCCTGCTTGGCCTCGCCGAGAAGACGACCGATGCGTTCCGCATAGGGCAGCAACTGCGTGCCGGCGCTGGTGAGGCTGACGCCGCGGCTGTGCCGGTTGAAGAGCGGAACGCCGAGCTCCGCCTCCAACAGGCGGATCCGCTGCGTCACGTTCGACTGCACCGTGTTCAGGGTCTGCGCCGCCTTGGTGATGCCGCCCGCCCGCGCCACCGCCACGAATACCGCCAAGTCGCCCGCGTCCATCCCGCCCTCCGGAGGAGTGTTCCTGCCATCATAAAAAGCGATGATTTTGCGGGCAAGGAAGCATTTTTCGTGACGTGCCGGCGGGGCGGCCGGCGTCAGGGCCGGTCGAAGCTCTGCGGCACCGGGACGCGGTAGAGAAGCCACAGGGTCAGGAGGCCCGCGAAGAGCAGATAGCTCTGCACCACGTTCAGCGACGTCTCCGCCAGCAGATTGGTGATCGGGAAAAAGTTGGCGGTGAGCAGGTAGGCAAGGCCGAGGCCTGCCCAGAGACCAAGCCCTGCGGTTCCCCGCGATTGCCGCAGCAGCGCGAACAGTATGGCGACGAGGATCGGCAGCGCGATCCCGTAGTGATATTCCCAGGCGATCGGCGAGGCGATGGTGAAGGTGAGCGCAGCGGTGAGGAAATCGAGGAAGCCGCCCCTGTCGGCCGCGCGTCCCCGCAGGAACAGCGCCGCCAGCACCAGCGCGAGGGATGTGATGAGGGTGCCGAAGTAGACGACGGGATGATAGGGCGGGAAGACTGGCGGCACCACCTGGCTGTCGCCGGGAACCAGCAGGCGGTTGAGCAGGCCGTTCACGGATTGATTGTGGAAATAGTTCTCGCCGTGGCTCGACAGGAACTGCAGCACGGTGAGGTAGTCGAGGTTGTTGGCGAGGCCGAAGAGCGCCACCGACAGAATGCTTGCGGGCACCACCACCACGCACCAGCCGACCAGGAACGACCAATTGCCCCGCAGCAATCCCCAGATCAGAAACAGGCCGAACTGCGGCTTCAACAGACAGATCGCGCCGATCAGCATGCCGGCGATGCCGCGGCGTTCCAGCACCCAGGCGAGACAGGCGAAGATGAAGATCGCGTTGATCCAGACCTGCACCTGGCCGATCGTGTAGGCGAGCATCACGGGATAGAAGGTGAGGGTGGTGACCACCGCCATGCCGCCCACCAGCGCGCGGGTGAGCATGTCGCCCTTCGCCGCCACGCCGCTGCGCTCTGCCAGCACCACGGTGAAGCCAGCCAGCGCCAGCGCCGTCACCACGATCCAGGCCCAGCCGACCACGTTGAGAAGATCCGGCGAGAGCGGCACGCCCACCGCCCGCATCGCCGCGATGGGCAGCAGCGAGGTGGGCGGGTATTGGAACTTGATCTGCTGCTGGAAAAAGATGCTCTGGTAGAGCTTGCCCTCATGGGGCCCCTGCAGCCAGTCCAGCGCCGCGATCATGGGATCCCAGGAATCCGCCCAGCCGTGGCCGGGATCGAGCGCCCAGGCATGGAGCTGATTGCGGCTCGACTCCATGTTGAGCGCGCGGGCGGCGACGTTGCTCAGGCCGATGCAGAGCAGGATGAAAAGACCGGCCAGCAGCAAGCGCCGGCGCGAATTGCCGTCGGCCGAAGCTGCTCGATAGGAAATCGTGGGATCGGACATGAAGTGTCGTCGGCGCCGATCAAAGAGTTGAAGAAAGTCCCCAATCAGTTCTCTAGCCGATTCGTTGCGCAGCGGCAATGCAAGCGGCGATCGGCTCCGGATGGACTTGTGGCGGCCTTGGAGTAAGTTTCTATTAACCATGCCCACCGCAGGCTTGCGGCCGAAGTGGATAGCAGAGGGTGTCGGGCCTGATGCGCGGATCTCGACTGGTGATGGCTTTCGTCCTGCCGACGCTCGTGATCATGGGGCCGGCATCACCTTCGGCGATGGCCCAGGCGGCCGGCGCCGTGGCCCTGGTGGAGGACGTCTCCGACGGCGTTGCCGGGGTTGGCGCGTTCGACTATGTGCCGGCGGGCAAGCGGATCGCGCTGGGCGTTGGTGGGCATCTGACCCTCGGCTATCTCGGCTCCTGCGTCGAGGAGACCATCGCCGGCGGAACGGTGACCGTGGGCGCTGAGCAATCGGCAGTCGACGGCGGCACCGTGCAACGAAAGACCGTCGCCTGCGCCGGCCGCACCCTGCAGCTCACGACAGATCAGAGCGGCAAGAGCGGCGGCATCGTCTTCCGCAAGCCGCCGGTGACGGCGGCAGCTCCGACGCCGCAGCCGCTCGTGATCCACGGCGCGAGCCCGGTGGTCTCCCTGCCGCGGGCCGGCAAGCTCGTCATCGTCCGCGTCGATCAGCCGGCGGACGCCCTCGCCCTCGACCTTCCGGGCAAACCGGTCGATCTCGCCACCCGCGGCGTCCGCTTGGCGCCCGGCGGCACTTATCGGGCGAGCTACGGCTCGGCCGCAATCACCTTTCGGATCGACGCGGAGACTGCCGAGGCCGGCTCTCCGCTGGTCCGCCTGATTCGATTCTGACGTGACGCGCCGCGACCTTGCCGCGGTGGCCGGCATCGCGCTCGCCGCGGCGGTGCTACTCACCTCGTCGCTGTTCGCGCGCCTCGACGGGCCTGGCATCGACGCCCTGTTCTGGCTGCGCCAGCGCGTCCTCGGCTCGCCCCATATGCCCGCCGACAGCCCTGTCGTGGTGATTGGCCTCGACGAGGAGACCTATCGCCGGCCGCCCTTCGTCGATACGCCCCGCATCATGTGGACGCCTCAGGCGGCCAAGGTCCTGAATGCCGTCCTCGACGCCGGCGCCGCGGTGGTGGGGTTCGACTCCGTCTACTCGACGTCCATCGAGCCGTTCCTGCCTGGCTACGAGCGCGAGTTCCTGCGCGGCCTGCATCGCGCCGGCAGCGAGGGCCGCCTGGTGCTTGGATACATGCAGCATCAACAGCAGCCGATCGTGCCGTTCCGCGGCCATATCCTGGCGGCGGGCGCCGACACGCTGCGCGGCCTCAACCTGCTCGAGGATCCCGACGGCGTCATCCGCCGCGCGCCGCTGTTCCTCCACGCCGACGGCCAAAACGGCAGCACCACGGCGCAGCCCGCCTTTGCCCTGGCGCTCGCGGCCCGAGCCAGGTCGATGACCGCCGAGCGCGGCGACGACGGCGGCGCGGTGCTCGGCGGCGTCCCCGTGCGTCGCATGGACGCGAATTCCCTCGGCATCAATTTCGACACCGAGCCCGGCGCCGTTCCCACCTATTCCTTCGCCGACATGACAGCCTGCGCCGAGCAGGGGAACGCGGATTATTTCCGGCGCAATTTCGCGGGAAAAGTGGTGCTGATCGGCACCGTGCTCGACGTCGAGGATCGCATCCTCTCCTCCGAGCGCTTCGCCACCTGGCCCGAGGGAATGAATCAGCCGGCGCGCTGCGTGGTGCCGCCGATGGCCGGCCTGTTCCGAACCGACCTGCGCCGCGACACCATTCCCGGCGTCTACATTCATGCCGCCGCCATCACCACGCTTCTGCGCGGCACCGGCCTGGTGCCGACGCGGAGATGGCTCAGCATCGCGGCGCTCTTCGCGCTGGCGTCCGTCGTCGGCGTCGCGGTGATGCGCACCCACCTCCCGTTCGCCGTCGCGGCCGCGGTCGCGGTGCTGGTGGGGTGGGGCGGGGCGGGGCTCGCCGCCTTCGATCACGACGTCGTGCTTCCGCTCTTCAACGGCGGCGTCGCGGTTCTCCTCAGTTTCGGTGGCGCGCTTGCCTATCGCTTCGGCGTCACCGACCGCAACCGGCGCCGGCTCGCCAAGGCCTTCACGCTCTATCTTCCGGGCCCGGTGGTGGACCGGCTGGTGGCGACGAACACCCAGCCGAGCCTCGGCGGCGAGCTCAGGATCGTCTCCATCCTGTTCTCCGATCTTGCGGGCTTCACGCGGGTCTCGGAGTATCTCGAACCGCAGGCGCTGGTGGGTGCGCTCAACACCTATTTCGCGGGCGTCACTGCGATCATCGAGGCCCATGGCGGCTTCGTCGACAAGTTCATCGGCGACGCTGTCGTCGGCGTCTTCGGCGCGCCGCTCGACGATCCCCGCCATGCGGAGAACGCGGTCCGGGCGGCGCTGGCGATGCGCGCCGCCGGCGGCGAGGCGGCGCGGGCCCTGGCGCCGCCGGGCGGATCGCCGCCGGAGACGCGGATCGGCATCAACACCGGCCCGGTGCTGATCGGCAATATCGGCTCGCCGCGCCGCTTCAACTACACCGTGATGGGCGACGCGGTGAACCTGGCTTCCCGGGTCGAGGGCGTCAACAAGCGCTACGGCACGCTGCTGCTGGTGAGCGATGCGACTGTGGCGGCCTGCGGCGACGCCATCGTCTTCCGCGAGATCGACACCGTGACGGTGCAAGGCCGCGCGCAGCAGGTCGGACTCTACGAGCCTCTGGGCGTCGCCGGCGCCATTCCCGCGGAGACGCTGGCGCGCCGGGATGCTTTCGCCGCAGCGCTCCGACACTGGCGCTCCGGCGCCTTCGCCGAGGCCGCGCGGCAATTCGCGGCGCTCGCTGAAGGCGACGAAGCGGCGCGCCGGCTCGCCGCCCATGCCGCGGACTACGTTACCGATCCGCCGGTCGACTGGAGTGGCGTGTCGGTGCTGACGGAGAAGTAGGCCTACCCCGACTTCCCGCCGCCGTCGCCGATGACCGCGAAGGGGGCCCAGAAGATCGGGTGGGCGTAGGAGAACACGGTCTTGCCATCCACCACGCTGCCCTCGCCGTCGATCAGCCCCAGCTCCGCCTGGCGCAAGGCCTCGGCGCGGCCGAGACCGGGCGTCGCGGCCTGACGCCGGAACAGGTCGGTGGTGAGCGCGCGGGCGGAATTCGTCTCCACCGGCCAGTTGGAGACCAGGACGGCGCGGGTTCCGGCATAGAAGAACGCGCGGCCGAGGCCGGAGACCGCCTCGGCGCCGGCGCCGTTGCCCGCCGCCGTGTTGCATGCCGACAGCACAACCCAGTCCGCGTCCAGCTTGAGGCCGAGTATCTTGCTCATGGTGAGGAGCCCGTCGCCGCCGGTATGGGCGACCGACGGCGCCGAAAGCGCCAGCGCCGGCTCCTGCAGCCCGTCGAGATCGCCGGGCACCAGCCCATGCGTCGCGAACATGACGACGCGCCGGTCCCTGAGATTGAGGGTGCGCACGGCCTCCTCGTTGGCCTTGTCGCCGAGGAAGACGTCGGTGGCGGGATCGGCCTTGAGCGCGGCGGCGACGCTGCGAACCTCGTCGGCGGTCTCCGGCAGGCGCGGCAGGTCGGCGACCGTCGCCGTCGACGACGCCTCGGTCTTGGGCGCGGCCCGCAGATGCAACCGCACGCCGCGCGTCGCGACGGTGCCGGTGCTGGCGACCATCTTCGCCGACCCCTTGCGCCTCCCGCGCCTCCGCCTCGTTGAACCAGGGATCGCCGAAGCCAGCGAACGCACGGCGGCGCGCGTCAGCCACCGGCAGGCCGCGCAAGGTCGCCAGCGAGGTCGCCGACGGCAGCTGCGTTACCGCCACCTGGCGGATGAGCCAGGGTACGGTCTTGTATTCCGAGAATGGCACGCCGCTCTTCGCCTCCGGCTTGGGCGCCGCCGTCGGCAGGAGACCCAGCGGCAGCTCTCCCAGCGCGCCATGCGGCACCACCAGCAGCGAGTGGGCGCTATGCCAGCCGGACTCCACCGGCGCCAGCAGGGCGGCATAGAGCTTGTAGGCGCGGGCGGTATCGAAGGCGGGAATCTCCGCCAGCGTCGACGCATTGGGATCAAGGGCGCGGCGGAGCGCGCGCACCTCCTCTGCGACCTGCGCCGCCGAGAGCGGTGCCGCGACGAAAGCGACCGGGCCCGACGGCGGCACCGCCCAGACGAAGGTCTTGGCGCTGCCCACATAGAAGCTAAGCATCGCCTCGTCCGGGCCCAGCACCTTGCGGACCTGCTCGATGGTGACGGGTCGGGGATCGATGAGGTTGGCGTAGTCGGGAAAGCGCTTTTCGATCTCCTGGCGGAGCGCCGCGCGGGAGGTCCGGAGCTGGTCGATCTGCGCGCGGACGCCCACCACCGCCGCGTCGTCGCGCTGCCCCGCCGGTGCCGCCTGGATGCTGGCGAGCAGGCCGAAGAGCGCGTTCGCCTGGCCGCGGGCGTCCTGCTCCCGGCGCACGAGATCGGCCAGCGCCGGGTCGCGCACGCTGCTGCGCGCCGCGCTCTCCGAGAGCGCGCGCTGCACCGACTGTCCGCGCACGACATCGGCGACGGCGAAAGCCTCGGTGGCCGCGCCGGTGTCGCGGGAATCCGACAGCAGGGTGATGTAGGACTCCAGGGCGAAGCGCAGCCGGCGGTCGCGCAGGATCGGCGACGCCTCGCCGGTGTCGCTGACGCGGGAGGACTGGATCAGCTTGGGCGCCACGGCCCGGAAAGCGGCCAGCAATTCGTCGCGGCGGCCGGCGACGGCGAGCGCCGCTGCATGCAGGCCCTGGGCGTCGAGCGTGTCCGGATGATCGGCGCCCAGGGACTTCTCGCGCCGGCCGACGATCTCCTCCGACCGCTTCAGCGCCTCGTTGACCCGCCCCGACCGGAGCTCAACCACGATGCGGTCGAGGTTGTTGTTGAAGAGCGTCCGCGCCTGATCGTCCGTGGGGCCGATGCCGCGCCCGACCTCGTCATAGGCCGCCAGGGCATCGCGCCAGTTGTCCTCCGTCGCGTAGGAGCTGGCGACGGTGATGCCGGCCACCACCGCCGCGCGCGAGCCCATGGAGGCGCCGATCCTGCGATAAACGTCCAGCGCGGCTTGGGCGAGGCGTCGCGCCTCCTGCGGCCGGCCCTCGTCGAGGATGATGACCGCAAGCGCACCGATGGCCACGGCCGATGTGGGCGCATAGCGGCCCTGCTGGTGCAGGCTGTTGAGAAGCGCGGTGCGGGCCACGGCTTCCGCCTCGACGACCCGTCCCTGGCGCTCGATGGCATTCGCCAGCCGAAGGCGGCGCTGCACCGTGAAGTTCTCGAAGATCTCCCGCGGCGGCTTGATCGGCGTCATCCAGGCGTCGTAGTCGTGCACCGTCTGATCGGCGAATCCCACGGCCTGGGCGAGCTCGCGCTCCGCGTCGGCGAAGCGGCCCTGAACGGCATGGATGGTGCCGAAGGCGTCGGCGGCATTGCCCTCCTGGTTGCGGAGCGAGATCGGGTCCATGCGCCGGGCCGCCTGCATGACGGCGAGGGCGTCGCGGACGCGCTGGATCTCCACCTCCGCTTCCTTCATGTGGCCTGCGACCGCGAGGCTGCGCGCCAGGCCGCTGTGGGCGGCGACGATGCCACCGGCGCGGTTGCCGACGATTGCCGCGCGCTGCTGGGCGAAGTCGAGACCGGCGGCGTAGTTGCCGACTTGGAATTCCGCGTTGACGAGCTCGACCAGCGCTTCCTCGCCGGTATCGCCGCTGTCGCGGGCGAATTTGAGCGCCTGCTGCGCATCCGAGATCCATTGCTGGACACGACCGACCTGGCCCGCCGCCGAGGCGCGGTCGAGATAGAAGCGCGCCAGGGTCGAGGGCGAGGCGCCCGCCGGTGGCTGGGCGTCGACCAGCGCGGCATAGCGCGCGAGCTTGGCGGGATCGGGCTTGTCGGCGTCGAGAACCGCGGTGATGTCGGCGATGCTGCGAGGCGGCGGCACGAAGCCGGCACTGGCCGAGCCTGCCGGCGGCGCTTGTGCGAAGGTGGGGCCGGCGACCGCGCCGGCGATGGCGAGCGCCAGTGCCAGACGGATCGTCCCCTCCACGACGGCCGACACGCCAGTTGCGATTGTGCCCATCGTCGCCCCCCGCGCCGCGCTTCCGTTGCACAACTCCTGGTGTTGATACCGGAAGCCGGCCAGCCGCGAAAGTCCTGGGCGCCGAATGGCCCACCCTGATCGAGGGAAGACGAAAGATTAATAGCTCGTTTTGAGATGCTCAGGTTCTAGGCATTTCTTAACCCCGCAGCTACATACTGGCGTACTCGACGGTCGCGCCACTAGAAAGAGTCCGCCGGCGCGGACCTGCCAGGAGGGCCCGCCGCGAGCGGCGCGACGACGAAAAGGGGGACCGTCATGAAACGCCTGTTGTCGTGTATCAACCCGTGGTCGGGCATGAAGCGCCTGTCGCGCGTCAAGCTGCTGTCGCGCCTCAGCCTGAAATATCAGATCGGGCTCGTCGCCTGCATCGGCCTCATCGGCCTGCTGGTCTTTGGCGGACTCTACCAATACGGCAATGCGGCCCAGACGCGCCTGCAGGCCGCGGTGGATCACGCGGCCACCGACCAGCGCGCGATCACGACGATCGCGGCCAATATGTCCGAGGCGCTTCTGGCGGAACGGGATTTTCTGCTGCGCAAGAAAGACGACATCGTCCAGCGCCGCGCCAAATTCGACGACGCGACGGCCAAGGCGATCGACGGGTTTCTGTCCCGCTCCGGCGATGACGGAAGCACCGTGCTGCGCGCCGAGCTCGCCGCGGTCAAGGAGCCGCAGACGGCCTATGTGAAGCAGTTCGCCCGGGTCGTCGAGCTGCAGCGCAAGGTCGGCTACGACCAGGACACGGGCCTGCAAGGCTCCATGCGCGATTCCGTCCATGCCGCCGAGGAGGAGATCAAGAAGGTCGAGGCGGACAAGCTCAATGTCGACATGCTGACGATGCGCCGGAACGAGAAGGACTTTCTGCAGCGCCATGATTCAAAGTCCCGCGAGGGCATGAAATCCGTCGGCGCGCATTTTCTGACGCTGCTCCAGCAGACGCAGATGCCGGCCGCCGACCGCACCGTGATCGCCGACAAGATGGCCGCCTATCAGAAGGATTTTCTGGCGCTCGCCGAGGGCGTTCTCGCCCTCGACAGCGAGGTCAAGAAGCTGACGCTGATGCGCGAGGCCGTGGAGCCCGGCATCACGGCGGCGGACCACGAGGCCGCTCAGGCCTATGACGCCGCGATGGCGGCGCTGGCGGAAATCCGCGCGACTACCTCCCGGCAGCTCACCTGGTCGCTGGGGATCATCGCGGTTCTCATGATCGGCGCGGCGGTCCTGATCGGACGTGGCATCACCGGGCCCATCGAGCGCCTTATCGCCGTGATGCGGCGGCTTGCCGACGGCGACAACGAGGTGATGGTGCCCGACGCCGCCCGCCGCGACGAGGTCGGCGTGATGGCGCGCGCCGTGCAGGTCTTCAAGGACAACGCCACCAAGATGGAGGCGATGCGCGCCGAGCAGGCCGAGACCGAGCGCCGCGCCGAGGCCGAGAAGCGCCGCGTGCTGGCAGAGCTCGCGTCCCGCTTCGAGGCGAGCGTGAAGGGCGTTGCCGGCGCAGTGTCGACGGCCTCTCGCGAGATCGAGACCACTGCCGGGTCGATGTCCTCTACCGCCGAGGAGGCGCAGCGCCAGGCGCTCACCGTCTCAACGGCGGCGGAGCAGGCTTCCGCCAACGTGCAGACAGTGGCTACCGCGTCGGACGAGCTGTCGGCCTCGATCGCCGAGATCGGCCGCCAAGTCGCCGAGGCCTCGCGCATCGCCGGCAAGGCTGCCGAGGACGGCCAGCGCACCGACGCCAGCGTCCAGGGCCTTGCCGAAACGGCGCAGAAGATCGGCGACGTCGTGGCCCTCATCACCGACATCGCTTCCCAGACCAACCTGCTGGCGCTCAACGCCACCATCGAGGCGGCGCGCGCGGGCGACGCCGGCAAGGGCTTTGCCGTGGTCGCCAGCGAGGTGAAGACGCTCGCCACCCAGACCGCCAAGGCGACCGAGGACATCCGTCTGCAGATCACCGCGATCCAGACCGAGACTCAGTCCGCCGTCGGCGCGATCCGGGGCATCTGCGAGACGATCCGGTCGGTGAACGAGATCTCGGGCGCCATTGCCGCCGCGGTGGAGGAGCAGGCCGCGGCAACCCAGGAGATCGCCCGCAACATCCAGCAGGCGGCCCAGGGCACCGGGCAGGTCTCCGGCAATATCGGCGGCGTGAGCGCGGCGGCCCGCGACACCGGTGCCGCGGCGACCCAGGTGGTCGGCGCCGCCGGCTCGCTGGCGCGCGAGGCGGAGAAGCTCACCGGCGAGGTCGACACCTTCCTCGCCAGCCTGCGCGCGGCCTAAATCAGGTCGCGCGCCGCGAGGCTCCGCATCAGCGCGCGGGTCCCGAATTTCCAGGGCGGAATCCGGTCGCTGCGGTTGACGCGATTGACGAGGGCGCCGAGCTTGGGCGACGAGATCGTCACGATGTCGCCCACGGCGTGGGTGAAGCCGTCGCCTTTCTTCCCGCGATCCTTGGTCGGCGCGAACATGGTGCCGCAGTAGAGCACGACGCCGTCGGGATACTGGTTGATGGCGCTCATCATCTGCGCCACCAGCTCGGCCGGGTCGCGGCTGATCTCGCTCATGGAGCTGCGGCCTTCCAGCACGAACTGATCGTCGCCCTCGACCCTGAGGCTGACGGTGGTGTGGCGGACATCGTCCAGGCTGAAGGTTCCGTCGAACAGGCGGATGAACGGGCCCACGGCGCAGGAGCCGTTGTTGTCCTTGGCCTTGCTGAGGAGGAGCGCGCTCCGGCCCTCGAAATCCCTGAGGTTGACGTCGTTGCCAAGCGTGGCGCCGACGATGGTGCCGCGGCTGTTTGCCACCAGCACTACCTCGGGCTCGGGATTGTTCCAGACGGAGGCCGGATGCAGGCCGATCTCGGCGCCGGTGCCCACCGCCGCCATCGGCTGCGCCTTGGTGAAGATCTCGGCGTCGGGGCCGATGCCCACTTCCAGATACTGCGACCAGAGCTTGCGCTCGATCAGCGCCGCCTTGAGGCGCATCGCGGAGTCAGAGCCGGGCTTGACGCTGCCGAGATCGGCGCCGATCTCCCGCGCCAGCGTCTGGCGCACCCGCTCGGCGGCGGCGGGATCGCCCTTGGCCTGCTCCTCGATCACCCGCTCCAAGAGGCTGCGCATGAAGGTGACGCCCGCGGCCTTGATCGCCTGCAGATCGATCGGCGCCAGAAAATGCGGCTTCGCCGCGTCGCGGGGGCCGAGCACGGAATTGGCGAGGATCTCCTCGAAGGACCCGAGCCGCGTCGTTGGCGCGCCGCGGGCGAGGACGCCGGGATCCGGCGCTTCCATGAGATCGGCGACGGTCGCGACCTCGCGGCCGAAGGCGTGGACGCCGTCCGCGCGCAGCACGGCCGCCACCGGGCCCGGCGTCGTGCCGGGAACCCAGACACGGGCGATGAGAGTGCCGGCGGTGCCGTCCTCGGGCAGCACGGCGCGGGGTGAAAGCGTGAGCTCCATGGCGTCATTCCTCTCTCTTTCCTCTTCGTGTCAGGCCGTGCGCAGGACCAGGCCGGCGGCCTTGGCGCGCAGTTCCTCCGGGATCGGCGTCGAGCGCCGGGCATCCAGGTCGAAGTGTACGCCGGATTGCCGGAGTGTCGCCACGCGGCGGCCGCTTCTGCTGTCGTGCAGGCGATGCACCATGCGCACCGACGAGCTGCCGAGGTGCATGAGGCCGCTCTCCAGATGCAGCGCGTCGCCCGCCTTAGGCCCGGACCCGTCGAGGCGCAGCTTGATCTCGAAGGTGGAGAAGCCGCGATGATGGGTACGCGAGATGCTCCGGCGGCAGGCCCATGGCGGTGAGGAGCTGGATGCAGCCGACGGAGCTGCGGTGCACGTAGTTCGGCAGCGCGAGACCGCCGCTCTCGTCCACCTCCGAGGGCGTCACGCGGTCGCGCCCGGTCGGGATCAGCCCCGCGGCGATGCCATCGGCGAAGCCGGGATCGGTCTTGCTTTCCTCCCAGTCGATGGCGGGCTCGGCGAGGCGCCGGCGCTCGGCCTCATCGAGGGGCGCCACGCCGGGCTTCGCCTCAAGGTGCTCCTCGACGGTCGTGCACACCTTGCCGGTGGCGGAGTTCATCAGACGGTGACCGACACGGAGCCGGTCGGCCTCGACGGCGATCACGCCGCTCTCGACGTGCAGCACCTCGCCGCCGCGCAGCTCCGCGACGAAGCGGGCATGATACTCGGTCGGAACCCACGACCCGCCGTGCGCAAGCCGCGCGCCGCCGCCAGCATTTCCAGGAGCGTCGCCGACGCATCGGCGAAACGGTCGAAGTAGTAGGCGACGGTGAAGTGGCCGAAGCTGTCGCACTCCCAGGCCTTCACCATGCTGCGATGGGTCTCGATCCCGGTCATTCCGTGTCCATTCGATAGAGGCGGACGGCGTTGTCGTGGAAGAGCTTGCGCCGGTCGGCGAGCGGCAGATCGCGCGTCGCCGCCTTGAAGCCGGAATAGATGGTATCGAAGCTGCCCACCAGGCTGTCGACCGGGAAATTGCTGGCGAAGCAGCAGCGGTCGACACTGAAGATCGCGATCGCATCCCGAATGACCGGCGCGTTCGCCTCGGCGCTCCAGGCGGCGCCCTTGATGCCAAGGCCGGAGATCTTGAGGGCGACGTTGGAATAGGCGGCGACGTCCGCCAGCGCGGCGCGCCAGGCGGCGAGCCCTTCGGCGCTGCGATCGGCCGGCAGGCCCGTGTGATTGACCATGATCCGCGTGTTCGGGAAATCGCGGGCGAGCTCCGCCGCCGCCGGCAGATGCCACCACGGCGTCTGCAGGTCGAGGGAGAGACGATGCTCGCCCAGCAGCGCATAGCCGGCGCGCCACCGGAGATCGTCCATGGAGCCGGGCTTGCCGCGCCGGAACTCGCGCGCGCTCGCCTCCGCCGCCGGTTTGAACCGGATCCCCCGCATGAAGGGAAAGGCTGCGTGGGCGGCCAGCACCTCGGCGGTATCGTCGCGGTCGAACGCCGCATGCCCCACCGCCACCGTCGGCAGGCCGGTCTCGGCGCGGAGCTTCGCCAGCCAGCGCGTCTCCCCCACCGGATCGGCGCGATCCCATTCCGCCTCGACGTGCACGGTGCCGACGACGCGATGGCCGCGCGTGTCGGTGCGATAATCCTCCGGCAGATAGGTCCGGCGGAGCGCGCTGTAGTCGCCGTAGCGGAACACCACCGGCTCATCCTGCAGCCAGGGATAGGGGTTGCGCGCGAGATCCCAGAAATGCTGGTGCGCGTCGATGATGGGGAGATCGTCGTCGTCGTCCGTCATCGTGGCTTCTCGTAGAGGCGCGAGACCGAGGCGGCGTCCGCCATCTCGTTGCCGGCGGCGACGTAGCTGTTGTACTGCGCCACCGCCGTCTCGATCAGCGGCAGGGCGCAGCCGGCGTCGTGGGCGAATCCCTTCACGTTCTTGAGGTCCTTGAGGAGCTGGCGGGCATAGGCACGGGGCGGATCGAAGTCGCGGGCGCACATCTGCGGGTAGATCTTCTGCAGCAGCATGCTGTCGGCGAAGCCGCCGGCGAGGCACTGGGGCAATTTCGCCGCGTCGAGCCCCGCCGCTTCCGCCAGCGCCAGGGCCTCAGCCATCAGCACATAGCCGGTGCCGACGATGGCCTGGTTGAGGATCTTCGCGGTCTGGCCGGCGCCCAGCGGCCCCACATGGGTGAAGGTTGCCGCCAGGTCCTGCATCACTGGCAATGCCGCAGCGATATCCGCGTCGGTGCCGCCGGCCATGATCGTGAGCTTGCCGTCGCGCGCGAAGAGGGGTCCGCCGGAAACCGGCGCATCCACCCACCCCATGCCGGTTGCGGCCTGCAGCTCGCCCGCCACCTCCCGCGTCACGTCGGGATTGACGGTGGAGTGGTCGACGACGAGTCTGGCGCCACGGGGCGCCGAGGCGAGGCCGTTCTCTCCCAGCACGCAATTCCTGACCGCCACCGCATCGAGCACGCACATCAGGACGAGATCGCTCTCCGCCGCCACCGCCGCCGGCGAGGCCGCGACACGGGCGCCCGCCGGCGCCACCTTCGCGTAGCGATCGTCGGTCAGGTTCCAGACGGTGACCGGCCAGCCGCGCTCCAGGAGCCGCAGGGTCATGGACTCGCCCATGATGCCGATGCCGATGAAGCCGACGGTCGGGTGCGTGGTCATGGGGAGCCCTCGTGGCTCTTGGCGGCAAGCCGGTCGAGGCCCGCCAGCGCGATGGCCGACACCACGAAGGTGAGATGCACGATCACCCGCCAGAGCAACTTGTCGTCGGCGATGTCCTCGATCTCGAGGAAGGCCTGCAGCAGGTCGATGGCGGAGATGGTGACGATCGCCACCATGACCTTGACCTTGATCGAGCCGGCGTCGAGCTTGGCGAGCCAGGAGAGCTGTGCCGCCACACCCGCCATGTCCAGGCGCGAGACATAATTCTCGTAGCTGCTGAGCATCACCATGACGATGAGGCCCGCCACCAGCACGAGATCCACCAGACCGAGGGCGGCGATGATGAGGTGCGAGCGCGGTGCCTGATGCAACGCGATCGCCGTTTCCCAGAGCTCCTGGAAGAACTGCACGACGAACAGGAGCAGCAGCAGGGCAAGGCCCAGATAGAGCGGCACCAGCAGCCAGCGCGCGGCGATCAGCACGCGCGCGATCAACCGTTCCATGCGAAACCCTCCCCCGATGCCTCCGGCGAGGCTATATCCCCCGCGTCCCACGTGGCAACGGCGGCACGCTCAGGCGAATTCCAGGATAACGCCTGCGGCATCGCCGGAGGCGACGCGCAGGCTGCGGCGATCGGTGCGCCGGTACGGCATGTGGGCGTCGCGCAGCGACCGTTCGCTCGCGGTCAGATCCGTGACGGCGAGGCGGACCGCGGCAATATAGGGTGGCGTCAGGCGCAGCACCGGGTCGTCGGCGAAGCGCGCCGCGGCGGCTGATGGCGTCAGGAATTCCAATTGCTGGGGGCCGAGATCGAGGGCGGCGCCCTCCCCCCTTCGCGCGATTTCACCGCCGAGGAGGCGGGCGAAGCGCGCGGCGAGATCCATCCCGTCATCGACGAAGGTGACGGCCGCGATCCCCCGCGCCGTATTGGGCTGGGGCAGGTAGGACGGCCGCCACACCAGCTCCGGCGTCTCGTGCTGGCAGAAGAACGTCCGGGCGCCCAGGGCGATGGCGGGGTCGACGGTGACGGTGACGAAGCGCGCCTCGCGCGTCCCGCCGTCGATCTCCACCGGCCGGCCGAAGGCGATCGGCTCCTCCGGGCGGAAGCCGTGGCCGGCGAGGGCATCGCGGGTCGCGCGCGCATCGGCGGTGCGGAAAGCGATCCCGGCGACGCCCTCGCGCATCTCGAGAAAGTCATCGTAATAGGGCCGGGCGCCGCGCTCTCCCGTGGTGAGGAGCTCGAGATAATCGCCGCCCGCCAGCATGGCGCAGTGATTGTAGGATTTGAGGCGCGAATGATGGCCACGCGGCGTCAGGTTGAACCCGAGCCGGCAGAACCGCGCCTCGGCGCCGTCGATGTCGCGGACCAGGATCACCACGTGGTCGATGCCCCGCGCGGGGCGGGCGGCCGTGCTCATCGGCGCGCCTCAGACCACGTGGTCCGGCACCAGCTCGCAGGGATGCGCGGGATCGCCCATCTCCACCTGGATCGTCGCGTGCTGGATGTGGAAGCGGTGGCCAAGCTCCGCGGCCACCTGGGACAGCATGGCGTCGCCGGGATGGCCGCCGGGCATCACGATGTGGCAGGTGAGCGCGGTCTCCGTGGTGCTCATGGGCCAGATATGGAGATCGTGGATGTCGGCGACGCCGCCGAGGCCGGCGAGGTAGCGCCGCACCGCCTCGGGATCGATCGAGGCCGGCACCGCGTCGAGGGCGAGCTGCATCGATTGCCTGAGCAGGCTCCAGGTGCCGATCAGGATGACGGCGACGATGACGAGGCTCACCGCCGCGTCGAGCCACAGCCAGCCCGTCACCAGGATGAGCACACCCGCCGCCACCACGCCCACCGACACCAGCGTGTCCGCGACCATGTGCTGGAAGGCGCCTCTGACGTTGAGGTCGCTGTGCCGGCCGCCGCTGAACATCAAGGTGGTGATGCCGTTGACGACGATGCCCACGCTCGCCACCACGATCACGGTGAGGCTGGCGATCGGGCCCGGCGTCATCAGGCGCTGGATCGATTCAAGCGCGATAGCACCCACCGCGACCAGCAGCACCACCGCGTTGAAGAGGGCAGCCAGGATCGACGAGCTGCGGAAGCCATAGGTGAAGCGCGCGCTGGGCAGGCGGCGGGCAAGGGCGCTGGCGCCCCAGGCGATGGCGAGCGCCGCCACGTCGCTGAGATTGTGGCCGGCGTCCGCCAGCAGGGCCATCGAGTTGCTGAGGAAACCGTAGCTCGCCTCGATCACCACGAAGGCGAGGTTCAGGAAGGTGCCGATCGCGAACGCGGCGCCATAGCTGCGCGGCCCGTCGTGCGCATGGTGGTGATGGGCGTGGCTGTGGTGGCCTGACGTCATTGCGCTCCGCGATTCCCGTGCGAGCAATTGTGGCGCGCCCCCGATGGCGGCGGCAAGGCCGAGCCGACCGGCGCCTGGTGCGCTCGCCCGTGACAGTTTTATAGGTCAACAATGCGGTTGACCAACGATATGCGGCCTTCTACCGTTCGGCGTTGAGGGTCGAGACTGTGCAAGGATGGCTAGGACGCGCCATTCTCGCGCTGCTACTCTCCCAGCGGCCGGAACGACGGCCGATTTTGTGAGCGGGCAAGTTCCTAGGGAGGAGTGCGATGACGGGATTCGGGGCATCCAGGGTGCTGGGCGGGTTGGCCGCCGTGGCGCTGCTGGCGCTGGGCGGCGCGACGCCTGCCGATGCCGGCGACACCATCAAGGTCGGGCTGATCATCACCTATTCCGGTCCATTCGCCGATTCCGGCCGGGAGATGGACAACGCGATCAAGCTCTACATGAAGCAGCACGGCGACACCGTCGCCGGCAAGAAGATCGAGATCATCCGCAAGGACACCGGCGGCCCGGCGCCCGACGTGGCGAAGCGCCTGGCGCAGGAGCTTGTGGTGCGCGACAACGTCGACTTTCTCGCGGGCTTCGTGGTGACGCCGGAGGCGCTGGCGGTCGCCGACGTCGCGACCCAGGCGAAGAAGCCCACCATCATCATGAACGCAGCGACCTCGATCATCACCACCAAGTCGCCCTATTTCGTCCGCGTGTCCTTCACGCTGCCCCAAGTGACGGAGCCGCTGGCCCATTGGGCGGCGAAGAACGGCGTCAAGCAGGCCTATACGATGGTGACGGATTACGGTCCCGGCCTCGACGCCGAGAAGGCGTTCCAGAAGGCCTTCACCGGCGACGGCGGCGAGATCGTCGGCAGCGTGCGCATGCCGCTGCAGAGCCCGGAGTTTTCCGCCTATGCCCAGAAGGTGAAGGACCTCAACCCCCAGGCCGTCTTCATCTTCGTGCCGTCCAACGACCAGCCGGCGCAATTGATGAAAACCTTCGCCGAGCGCGGGCTCACCACGTCCAGCATCAAGATCATCGCCACCGGCGACGTCACCGACGACGCGGTGCTGCAGCAGGAAGGCGACGCAGCTCTCGGCCTCATCACCTCCCATCATTATTCCTATGCCCATGACTCCACCCTCAACAAGGAGTTCATCGCGGCCTATGCCAAGGAATACGGCGACTTCCGCCCGGATTTTCAGGCGGTGGGCGGCTATGACGGGATGGCGCTGATCTACGAGGTGGCGAAGCGCCTCAACGGCAACATCGACGGCGACAAGGCGATGGAAGCGATCAAGGGCATGAAGATCGACAGCCCGCGCGGGCCGATCATGATCGACCCCGAGACCCGCGACGTCGTGCAGAACATCTACATCCGCAAGGTCGAGAAGAAGGATGGCAAGCTGCTCAACGTCGAATTCGAGACGATCCCCAACGTGAAGGATCCCGGCAAGCAGCCGTAGATGGATGGTTGGTCCAAGCCTGCGAGATCCGCTGCACAGCGATGATGCGTCCTTCGACTCATGAGCCCTTCGGGCTCATGGCTCAGGATGAGGGCTATTGTTGACGGCACGAAGAATACCTCCTCATCCTGAGCCGGCGCGCTAGCGCCGAGTTCGAAGGACGCTTGATGCTCCCACATCTTCTCGGGGTGATGTTCGACGGCTTGGCCTACGGCATGCTGCTCTTCGTGCTGTCGGTGGGCCTCTCCGTCACCATGGGGCTGATGGGCTTCGTCAACCTCGCCCATACCGCCTTCGCCATGCTCGGCGGATATTTCTGCGTCACCTTGATGGACCGCCTGGGAGTGCCGTTCCCGCTGACGCTGCCGGTCGTCTTCGTCGGCATCGGCGTCCTCAGCGTGGTCTTCGAGCGGCTGCTCTATCGCCGGCTCTACCGCTCCGGCGAGCTCGACCACGTGCTCCTCACCATCGGCCTCATCCTGATGTCGGTTGCGGCCTGCGCCTATATCTGGGGCACCCAGCAGCAGCAGGTGAGCCTGCCGGCCTATCTCTCTGGCTATTTTTCCGTGGGTGGCGTCGATATCGGCGTCTATCGGCTGTTCCTGGTCTGCGTCGGCGGCGCTCTGGTCCTGGCGCTGGTGTTCGGCCTCGAGCGCACGCGCTTCGGCGCCCGGGTGCGCGCCGCCGTCGACAACCAGCGCATGGCCCGCGGCCTCGGCATCGACGTCAACTCGATCTTCGCCGCCACCTTCGCCATCGGCAGCGGTCTCGCCGGGCTCGGCGGCGCGCTCGCCGTCAACGTGGTGGGGCTCGATCCCAACTTCGCGACCAAGTACCTGGTGTTCGTCCTGCTGGTGGTCTCCGTGGGAGGGCTTGGCTCGGTGGGCGGCACCTTCGCCGCCGCCGTGGTGCTGGGCATCAGCGACGTCGCCGGCAAGTATTATGTGCCCGAGGCCGGCGCCTTCATCATCTACGCGGTCATGGTGACGCTGCTGCTGTGGCGGCCCGCCGGGCTTTTCGGGCGGCGCTAGAGGATGGCCGCCGATCTCCCGACCGCCGCGGTCGACCCCCAGCGCCTGATCGCCCAGCCGCAGCGCTGGCGCTGGGGCGAGGCGGTGTTCTGGCTCGCGATGCTGCTGCCCTACGTGCTGACGCCCACATACCTGTCGCTCGCAAGCCAGGTGGCGATCGCCGCGCTCTTCGCACTCTCCCTCGATCTCATTCTCGGTTATGCCGGCATCATCTCGCTGGGACATGCGGCATTCTTCGGCGTCGGCGCCTACACGGCGGCGATCCTGGTGGTGCGCTTTGGCTGGGTCGAGCCGTTCTCGGGGCTGGTGATATCAGGCCTCGCGGCGGCGCTCCTGGGCTGGCTCACCAGCTTCCTGGTGGTGCGGGTGAGCAAGCTCGCGCTGCTGATGGTGACGCTCGGCGTCGGCGTGCTGCTGGCGGAAGCCGCGAACCGCCTCTCCTGGCTCACCGGCGGCAACGACGGGCTGCACGAGATCGAGGTCTGGCCGCTCCTCGGCCGCTTCACCTTCGATCTCTACGGGCGCACCGCCTATTTCTATGCGCTGGGCGTGCTGCTCCTGATGTTCCTGGGGGCACGGCGCATCGTCCATTCGCCCTTCGGCCTGTCGCTCCGCGGCATGCGCGAGAACGCCGCGCGCATGCCGGCGCTGGGCGCGCCGATCCGCCGGCGCCAGCGCGTCATCTACACCATCGCCGCCTTCTACGCCGGCGTCGCCGGCGCGCTCCTCGCCCAGACGACGCAATCGGTGGCGCTCGAGGTCGTGAGCTTCCAGCGCTCGGCGGATGTGCTCATCATGCTGGTGCTGGGCGGCACCGGGCGGCTCTACGGCGGCATCGTCGGCGCCATCATCTTCCTGGTGGCCCGCGATCAGCTCGCCGACATGAATCCCCAGTACTGGTTCTTCTGGCTGGGCGCGTTGCTGGTGGCGGTGGTGCTGTTCCTCCCCGGCGGCATCGTTGGTGGCTTCGAGGCGCTGCGCGCGCGGCTGACGGGGTGGAAATGAGCGAGCCTGCGCTGGCGGCCGAGGGTCTCTGTCGCAGCTTCGGCTCGCTGCGCGTGGCCGATGCCGTGAGCTTCACGCTTCCCGTGGGCGCGCGCCATGCGCTGATCGGGCCAAACGGCGCCGGCAAGACCACGCTCATCAATCTGCTGACCGGCATCCTCCGGCCCGATACCGGCCGCGTGTTTCTCGGCGGCGCCGAGGTGACGGCGCTCGATCCCGACCGCCGGGTGAAGCGTGGCCTCGCCCGCACCTTCCAGATCAACGCGCTCTTTCCGGCGCTGACGCCGCTCGAGGCAGTGACGCTCGCGGTCTGCGAGCGTCTCGGTCTCGCGGGCGGCTGGCATCGGCGCCTCACCTCCTGCCGCGCCGCCATCGACGAGGCCTATCAGCTATTGGCGTCGCTCCGTCTCGTCGACGACTGCGACCGCCCGACCCGCGAGCTCGCTTACGGCCGTCAGCGCCTCCTGGAGATCGCGCTGGCACTCGCGGCGAAGCCCAAGGTGCTGCTGCTCGACGAGCCCGCGGCGGGGGTGCCCACGGCGGAAAGCGCCGAGCTCTTCGAGGTGATCGCGGCGCTGCCGTCCGATATCGCCGTGCTCTTCATCGAGCACGACATGCATCTCGTCTTCCGCTTCGCCAGCCGCATCATCGTGCTGGCGGCGGGACGCATCCTGGCGGAAGGCACGCCCGCGGAGATCGCTGCCCATCCCGGAGTGCGCGAGGTCTATCTCGGAGGCACGAAGATCCGTGTCTGAGCCGCTGCTGCAGCTCGATGGCGTGACCGCCGGCTACGGGCCTTCGGTGGTGCTGGAGGACATCTCGCTCTCGCTCCCCGACGGCGGCAGCCTGGCACTCCTCGGCCGCAACGGCGTCGGCAAGAGCAGTCTGCTGCTGACCCTCATGGGATTGACGCAGCTCCATCGCGGCAGCATCCGCTGGCGCGGCGTCGAGATCGGCCGCCTGCCGGCCCATCGCCGCGCCCAGGCCGGCATCGGCTGGGTGGCGCAGGAGCGCGAGATCTTTCCGTCGCTGACAGTGCAGGAAAATCTCGATGTGGCCGCGCGCCCCGGCCGCTGGACGCTCGCGGCGATCTACGATCTCTTCCCGCGTCTCGCCGAGCGCCACCGCAATCGCGGCAATCACCTGTCAGGCGGCGAGCAGCAGATGCTGGCGATCGCCCGGGCGCTGATGACCAATCCCTCCCTCCTGCTGCTGGACGAGCCGCTGGAGGGATTGGCGCCGGTCATCGTGGAGGAGCTGGCCCGCGCCATCTCGCGGATGCGGGCGGAGGAGGGGGTGGCGCTTGTCCTCGTGGAGCAGCACGCGGAGATCGCGCTCGCCCTCACCGAGAGCGCCGTGGTGCTGGATCGCGGGCGCATCATGCACCGCGCCGCCAGCGCGGCGCTGCTGGCGGATCACGGGACGCTCGAGCGTCTCCTCGGCCTGAAGGTCGAGGCTACTTAGTTATTTGCAGGCGACCCGGGTGTAGGCGCCGGTCTCGGGGTTCTCGTAGGCGAGCGAGAACGCCAGCACCGCACAGACGCTGCGCGGTGCTTCCGTCGACACCTTCACCGGCTTCGGCTCCACGGAATCGTGGCGGGTCACCTTCATGTGCGCGGTGCCGTCGCCGGGAACCGGAATGAACGGCAGCGCCAAGCTCGCCACGATGAATGTCGCCAGAAGGCGCTCGCGCCAGTTGAGTTGGTTCGTGATTCCGCGAGACAGGATCATGAGGGCCTCCACCTGGAGACGGGCGCACGTGAGCGCTCTCTCCGACCATCCTTAAAAGAAATTTAGGCACTGGATGGCCCCATGCATCCCCATAGGTTGCATGGCTGGTGTGTCAAGAAAGAGCGGGGCGGACCTCGACCGAGAGCTGCGGCTTGTTGTTAATGGTCTGAAATACCACGCAATATCGCTCGGTGAGCTTGATGAGCGTGGCCAGTTGCTCGGCGCTGGCAGCGGTTTTGAGATCGAAGCGGAGGCGAATGGCCCGAAAGCCGACTGGCGCATCCTTGGCGACGCCGAGGGTGCCGCGGAAATCCAGATCGCCCTCGGCGCTCACGGTGCCGCTCTCCACGGCGATGTCGAGGGCGGTGGCGACCGCCTTCAGGGTGACGCCGGCGCAGGCGACCAGGGCCTCCAGCAGCATGTCGCCGGAACAGGCCGCGATGCCGTCGCCACCGGTGGCGGGATGGAGACCCGCCTCCACCAGGGCCCGGCCGGTCTCCACCTTGCAGGTGAGGCCCTCGTCCCCCAGCTCGCCCTTTGCCTTGAGGGTGATGACGGCCGCCTCGGGGGCGTCCCGGTAGCGCTGCTTCAGGGGCGCCTGCAGGGCTCGGAGATCGTCGGAACGCATGCTGTCCTCGTGCGGATGGAGCGGTGAGACCGTCCGCCAAGGCCCGGAATCCGGGCCCCGGCGAGATTTCCTGGTTGGCGGCCAGCATGCCGGAAGCCTTGGAAATCCGCAATATCCGAGGTTTTTCCGGCCCTTGGAGGCCATGACGGGCAGCTCCGGCGGCGCGCCAGTCGTCCTGGTATCGCAAGGGTCTGGTAACCCTCTTCTGGTGAAATAAGGACGAGCTAATCCAGGACTTTGGCGGGCATTCCCCGGCCGGGTCCGGCGCGCGGCGAAGCATCCCGGACAGGGATCCAGCCCAGGAGTTTCGAGTCCCGATGGCGGCCCAGGCGATCGCAAGCCGGCTACAGGTGGAACGGCCACCGCTCTTTTCCAGGCTGATGTCCTGGCTGGGGGGCGCGCCGACCCTTGCCGTCGCCGAGCAGGAGCCGCTGCTGCTGACGCGGCGGGTGGACGGCGCCGACCAGCCGCCCCTGGACAAGATGGTGCTCGCCCAGTGGCTCTGGGGGGCCGGCTTCAATATTCCCGGCAACGAGGAGCATGTGCTGGAGCTGGTGAAGCCCTTCGCCCTCAACCCCGCCATGAGCATGCTCGACGTCTCGGCGGGCCTCGGCGGCCCGGCCCGCGCCTTCTCCAGCACCTTCAAGATCTATCTCACCGCCTACGAGCGCGATCCCGAGATCGCCAAGCTCGGCGCGGAGATGTCGACGCTGCAGGGCATGGGCAAGCATGCGCCGGTGACCCACTTCGACCCCGAGACCTTCGAGCTGCGCCCGGCCGCTCTCGACTGCATTCTCGGCCGCCAGGCGACCTATACGCTCTCGGACAAGGAGCGCTTTCTCACCATGCTGGCGCACGGCCTGAAGCCGCGCGGCCAGCTCATGCTCACCGAGTTCGTCGTCGATTCCCAGGCGGCGGACAAGCCGGAGTTCAAGGCCTGGCAGCGGCGCCAGCCGGCGCCCCCGCCGCAGCTCTGGACCCTGTCGCAGTACACGCTCTGCCTCACCAAGCTCGGCTTCGACATCCGGATTACCGAGGAAACCACGGCCCGCTACCGCAGCCTGATCCTGCAAGGCTGGGCGCAGCTGCTGCAGCATGCCGATCTCCGCGGCATGCCGCGCAAGCACGTGGCGGCCATCATCAACGAGGCCGAGACCTGGATGTATACGATCGCCGCCCTCGACAGCGGCGCCCTCAAGCTGTACCGGCTCTACGCCCTTGCCCCGAACAGCCCGCCGCCGACCGCGGCGCGCAAGGGCAAGAAGAAGAAATAACGCCGATACCGATGGACTTCCGGCGCAGTTGACAAGCGCCGCCGGGGCCCCCTATGGTCCGGCCGCGCGCGGGGCCTCGGGGGCCCCGCGTGGCTTATGAGACGAGAGGTTGGGCCCATGAAGATCGCAAATTCCCTGAAGTCGCTCAAGAAGCGCGACAAGAACTGCCGCATCGTGCGCCGCAAGGGCCGCGTCTACGTCATCAACAAGACGAACCCCCGATACAAGGCGCGCCAGGGCTGAGCCTCCCGCGCCGGCCGGACTGAGGCCAGGAAAGCCGCGCCCCCGGGCGCGGCTTTTTTAATAGAGCCCCAAAGCCGCGTCCCCGGGCGCGGCTTTTTTATTGGCGCGCAGCCGGTTGCTCTGCCTACATAACGGCTGCCGGATCAGCTGCCCGGACGAGAGCGGGGCAGCGGCAATGGGAGTACCGCCATGCGCATGCCGGAGCCCGATGCGGGCGTGATCGCCCGGCGCGCCGAGATCGCCGCCGCGCTGCGGCGGATCGTGCCCGGCGAGGGCGTGATCTCCGAGGAGGAGGAGCGGCGGCCCTACGAGAGCGACGGGCTCACCGCCTACCGCCAGCTGCCGCTGCTGGTGGTGCTGCCGTCCACCACCGAGCAGGTGGCGCAGGTGCTCCGCTTCTGCCGCGACAACGAGATCAAGGTGGTGCCGCGCGGCGCCGGCACCTCGCTCTCCGGCGGCGCCCTGCCGCTCGCCGACGGCATCGTCCTCGGCCTTGGCAAGTTCAACCGTATCCTGGAGATCGACTACGCCAACCGCTGCGTGGTGACGCAGCCCGGCGTCACCAATCTCGGCATCACCACGGCGGTGCAGGGGGCGGGCTTCTACTACGCGCCGGATCCGTCCAGCCAGATCGCCTGCACCATCGGCGGCAACATCGCCGAGAATTCCGGCGGCGTGCATTGCCTCAAGTACGGCCTCACCACCAACAACGTGCTGGGTCTGGAGATCGTGACCATCGACGGCGATGTCGTCCGCCTCGGCGGCAAGCATCTCGACGCCGAGGGCTATGACCTGCTGGGCGTGATGGTGGGATCCGAGGGGCTGCTGGGCGTGGTCACCGAGGTCACCGTCCGCATCCTGCCCAAACCCGCGACCGCGCGGGCCGTCCTCATCGGCTTCCCCACCAACGAGAGCGCCGGCGACTGCGTCGCCGCCATCATCGCCGCCGGCATCATCCCCGGCGGCATGGAGATGATGGACAAGCCCGCGATCCACGCCGTCGAGGATTTCGTCCATGCCGGCTATCCGCTCGACGTCGAGGCGCTGCTGATCGTCGAGCTCGACGGGCCGAAGGCGGAGGTCGATCATCTCATCGAGCCGCGTCGAGGCGATCGCGCGGCGAGAACCAGGCGGTCTCGCTCCGCGTCAGCGCCGACGAGCAGGAGCGGCTCGCGTTCTGGGCCGGACGCAAGGCCGCCTTTCCCGCGGTCGGCCGCATCTCGCCGGACTACTACTGCGTCGACGGCACCATTCCCCGGAAGCGCCTGCCCGACGTGCTGACGCGCATGCGCGAGCTCTCGGGCAAGCACGGGCTCAGGGTCGCCAACGTGTTCCATGCCGGCGACGGCAATCTGCATCCGCTCATCCTCTACGACGCCAACGTCGAGGGCGAGCTGGAGCGCGCGGAACTGTTCGGCGCCGATATCCTGCACCTACTGCGTCGAGGTCGGCGGCGTGCTGACCGGCGAGCATGGCGTCGGCGTCGAGAAGCGCGACCTCATGGGCACGATGTTCAACGAGATCGATCTCGACCAGCAGATGCGCGTCAAATGCGCCTTCGATCCCCAGGGCCTGCTCAATCCCGGCAAGGTGTTTCCCAAGCTCCACCGCTGCGCCGAGCTCGGCCGCGTGCACATCCACCGCGGCCAGGTGGCATTCCCCGACATCCCCCGCTTCTGAGACCGCGCCCGTGCCCCGCTTCCGCCCGCCAGATAGCCGCGAGCTCGCACAACTCGTCTCCTGGGCCGTCGCCGAAGGCCAGGCCCTGGAGGTGATCGCCAACGGCACCAAGCGCGGCCTCGGCCGGCCGGTGGAGGCGGCGCACGTGCTGGACACCACGGGCTTCGCCGGCGTGCGCAGCTATGAGCCCGAGGAGCTGGTGCTCACCGCCGGTCCGGCGACGCCGCTCGCGGAGATCGAGCGCCTGCTCGCCCAGTCCCAGCAGATGCTGGCCTTCGAGCCCGGCGACTGGGGTCCGCTGATGGGCGCCGCGCCGGAGCAGCAGACCCTCGGCGGCGTGCTGCTCTGCAATCTCGCGGGTCCGCGCCGGATAAAGCAGGGCGCGGCCCGCGATCATCTCCTGGGCTTCCACGCCGTGAGCGGCCGCGGCGAGCAGTTCAAGTCCGGCGGTCGCGTGGTGAAGAACGTCACCGGCTACGACCTCTCGAAGCTGATGGCGGGCTCCTACGGCACGCTCGCGGTGCTGACCGAGGTCAGCGTCAAGGTGCTGCCGGCGCCGGAGGAGACGGGAACGCTCGTGCTCTCCGGTCTCGACGATGTGAGAGCCGTCGCGGCGATGACCCGCGCCCTCAACAGCCCGCACGAGACCGGCGGCGCCGCGCATCTGCCGGCGGCGACCGCGGGCAGCGTGCTCTCGGGCGCCGACCGGGCGAAGACGCTGATCCGCGTCGAGGGCCCGCCGCCCTCGGTGGAAGCCCGGGCGGCGGCGCTCCGGGAGGAATTGCAGGAGTTCGGCGCCGTGGAGCTGCTGCGAGGCGGAATCGCGCGACAGCCCTGGCGCGCCCTGGCGGATATCGCGCCCTATGCCGGCGAAAGCGAGCGCGTGATCTGGCGCGTCTCGGTCGCGCCCCAGGCCGGCCCCGGCGTCGTTGCCGCGGTGACGCGCGCGCTCGATGCGCATTATTTCTACGACTGGGGCGGCGGGCTGCTGTGGCTCGCGGTGGCCGATGCCCCCGACGGCGGCGCCGCCGTCGATCCGCGCCGCGATCAAGGAGATCGGCGGCCACGCCACCTTGATCCGCGCCCCCGAGGCGCTGCGCCGGGAGATCCCGATCTTCGAGCCGCAGCCGCCGGCACTGCAGGCGCTGGGCCAGCGCATCAAGGACAGCTTCGATCCCAAGCGCATCCTCAATCCCGGCCGCATGTACCGGGATCTCTGAGGCGGGCATGCAGACCCACTTCTCGCTGGCGCAGCTCACCGATCCCGATACGCGGGACGCCGAGAAGATCCTGCGCACCTGCGTCCATTGCGGCTTCTGCAATGCGACCTGCCCGACCTATGCGCTGCTGGGCGACGAGCTCGACGGTCCGCGCGGCCGCATCTACCTGATCAAGGAGATGCTGGAGAACAACCGGCCGGCGGCGCCGAAGGTGGTCAAGCACATCGACCGCTGCCTCTCCTGCCTCGCCTGCATGACCACCTGCCCCTCCGGCGTCCACTACATGCATCTCGTCGATCACGGCCGGGCCCATGTGGAGAAGACCTATCGCCGGCCGTTCATGGATCGCGTCGTGCGCAGTCTGCTGGCCACGGTGCTGCCGCGACCGATCCTGTTCCGCTGGCTGATGCTGGGGGCGCTGATCGCCAAGCCGGTGGGGCGTCTGCTGCCGGGGCGGCTCGGCGCGATGCTGCGCCTGACACCGGCCCTGATGCCGAGCCCGGCGCCGGTGGAGCGGCCGCAGGTGATTGCCGCCGAGGGCGCCCGGCGCAAGCGCGTGGCGCTTCTCGCCGGCTGCGTCCAGCAGGTGGTGGCGCCCGACATCAACGAGGCGACGGTGCGGCTGCTGACGCGGCATGGCTGCGATGTGGTGGTGGCCGAGGGCGCCGGCTGCTGCGGCGCGCTCACCCATCATCTCGGCAAGGATGCTCTCGACTGGGTGCGCGCCAATGTCGATGCCTGGGACCGCGAGATCGCCGCCGGCGGCCTCGATGCCATCGTGGTGAACGCATCCGGCTGCGGCACCATGGTGAAGGACTACGGTTTCCTCCTGCGCACGGACCCTAAATATGCCGCCAAGGCGGCGCGCATCTCGGCCCTGGCGCGGGACATCAGCGAGGTGATGCAGGAGATCGGACTCGCGGCGCCCGTGATCGCGACCGGCCAGCGCGTGGCCTATCACTCCGCCTGCTCCCTGCAGCACGGCCAGCGCATCCACGCCGTGCCGCGCGAGCTGCTGCAGCGCGCGGGCTTCGCCGTCGTCGATATCCCCGAGGGGCACCTCTGCTGCGGCTCCGCCGGCAGCTACAACATGCTGGAGCCGGAGCTCGCCGGCGCCCTCAAGACGCGCAAGCTCCGCAACATCGCCGCGGTCCGCCCGGAGATCATCGCCGCCGGCAATGTCGGCTGCATGACCCAGCTCCGCGGCGGCGCCAGCGTGCCGGTCGTGCACACGGTGGAGCTGCTGGACTGGGCCACGGGCGGCCCGCGACCCGACGCGATTTCGGACGCCTAGAAATCTGGCGCGGGAGTCCTAGCGCAGTACCGACGGTGGGATCGGGGCGTTCGAGGCTGTGTCCGAGCCGCGCTCCGCCTTGTCGATCTTCTCCAGCTGTATGACGACGCGGCGGTTCTGGGCCTGGTTGGCCGGAATGGCGGTGCCGTTGGCGTCCCGGTTCGGCACCTTGGGGAAGGTGTCGGCATAGCCGGCGGCGCGGAGCTTCCGGGCGGGAATGCCCTGGTCCAGAAAGAAATGCACCACCGCCGAGGCCCGTGCCGTCGAAAGCTCCCAGTTGGATGGGAACCGCGCGGTGCTGATGGGCGAGTCGTCCGTGTGGCCCTCGACGGTGATCCGATAATCCCGGAGCTCGTCCCATTTGAGTTTGGCGGATATCGCGCGAAGAATGGTTTCGCCGGCGCTGCTCAGGGTCGCCGAACCGCTGTCGAAGAATGCGGCGCTGTTGATCTCCAGCGTCGTGATCCGGTCGCCCTCCTGCTCGATCCTGGCCGCGCCCTCGGTCTTGAGGCTCTGGAGGATCTCGGGCGGCGAGATAGGACTGGTGTCGGGCGCGGTGCGGCTGGGCACCTCGGCGATGGCGGCGGCCTTTGCGGCCGGCGGTTCCTCCACTCTGGTGGCCGGCGCGACGGTAGCGGCTTCCGGCACCGGAGCGGCGGCCCGAACGGGCCGGTCGTCGTCCACGACGCCCGCTCGCTGCGCCGGCAGCGGGATCGACTGCGCGACCACCAGCTTCTGCGGCACGTCCCTTCGCGGGGTCGAGACGGAAAGGAAGATCGCGAAGAAGCACAGCAATAGCGTGATCATGTCGGCATAGGTCATCAGCCAATCGTCGGTATGGCGCACCGTCTCCCGATCGGCGTGCCGGCGGTAGCTCATGCGCCGACAACCTTCAAGCTTGGCGCGCGTGGTTCGGGCTTGGCGTCGAGCTTGAACGTATCGAGGAAGTCGCGGCTTTCCGGCCGCAGGAAGCTGTTCAGGCGGTCCTTGACGTAGGACGGCGACCGGTCGCTGACCAGCATGACCATGCCTTCGGTGATGAGCTGATTGCGAAACCGGCGCTGCTCGACCACTCGGCGCAGCTTTGCCGCGGCCGGCATGTAGAGGATGCGTGCCGTCACGACGCCGTAGAGGGTGGAGAGGAAGGCGACCGACAGGCTGGAGCCGATGCTGGAGACATTTTCATTGAGGCTGCACAGCATGGCGACCATGCCGACCAGCGTGCCGATCATGCCGAAAGCGGGGGCGTGGCTCGTCATGGTCTGCAGCACGTCGACGGGATGGCTGTCGCGGTCATGGGTGGCGTCGGCGGCGGTCTCCATCATGGCGCGCACGTCCTCGGCGGAGTAGCCGCTGACCACCATGTTGAGGCCGTATTTGACGAAGGGATCGTCGATCCCGCCCTTGGCGAGGCTCGACTCAAGGCGATGCACGCCCTTCTCCTTGACCACATAGGCCCAGGCGACGATCTCCATCATGTCGCGATGAAGATTTTCCGCCGGCGCCACGCCCGACTTCCTGAACATCGCGGCGATGACGGACAGGGCCTTGCTGACGTCGTCGGCCTCGAAGCTCATGAAGGCGACCGCGATCACCCCGCCCACGACGATCACCAGCCCCTCGATGCTGAAGAAGGCCAGCAGACTGTGCGTGCTCAGCGCGACGGCGCCCAGCAACAGCAGGAGGCTGCACGCCAGCCCGAGCATGGGCGCGCGAATGAAAGGCTCGAGATACCGTCGGCCGCTGGTCAGCATGAATGCCCTCGCCTCTATCACTCGGTTCACGGGACGCGGCTCTCTAAAGGCAATCGCCATGCCATCGCGGGACGTTTCTAAGTCATTGATGGAGTTGCAGTTATTCCTGATGTGGACGAGGCCGGGGCGCGCCGCCTCCCGCCAGAGGAAAATATGGCAGGGGGCACCCGGCAAATCTGTCCGCCTCGGCGGGCGATCCGGAGCGATAGCCGTCGTAAAAAACCTGTCACGCTCGGCGCGTACCGTCGCAAGGACGTCACATTCCGGAAGGCACGCGCACCGGCGGCATCGGGGTGCGCGTGAATGCCAGAATCAGGGGGACGACCATGAGCGACACGACCGCAGGCCACCGCCATCATCCATTGCATGGATCGCGCACGCCGGCCTGGACGCAGCGTGCGACGAACTTCGGCGTGTTCGGGATCCTGGCGGTGGGAGCCGTCTATGCGGCGACCGCGCTGATCGGCGATCTCTCGAGCATGCCGCCGGGCACGACGATCCTGCCGTTCGTGCTGCTCGGCGTGGCGCTGCTGATCGCGCTGGGATTCGAGTTCGTCAATGGCTTCCACGACACCGCGAACGCCGTTGCCACGGTCATCTACACCCACTCGATGCCGGCTCACGTAGCGGTAGTGTGGTCTGGCGTGTGGAATTTCATCGGCGTCATGAGCTCGGCCGGCCTCGTCGCCTTCACCATCGTGTCGCTGCTGCCGGTGGAGCTCATCCTGCAGGTCGGATCGTCCGCCGGCTTCGCCATGGTCTTCGCGCTCCTCATCGCCGCCATCATCTGGAACATCGGTACCTGGTATTTCGGTATTCCCAATTCGAGCTCCCATGCCCTCATCGGCTCGATCATCGGCGTGGGCTTGGCGAACCAGCTCATGGGCGGCCCGAACGGCACCAGCGGCGTCGATTGGAGCCAGGCCACCAGCGTCTTCCGCTCCCTGGCGTTCTCGCCGGTGGTGGGCTTCGTGCTCTCGGGGCTGCTGCTGCTGGTGTCCAAGTTCGTGCTGCCCTTCCCCAAGCTCTACAAGGCGCCGGAAGGCTCCGCGCCGCCCCCGGGCTGGATCCGCTCGCTGCTGATCCTCACCTGCACCGGCGTGAGCTTCTTCCACGGCTCGAACGACGGCCAGAAGGGGATGGGCCTGATCATGCTCATCCTCATCGGCACGGTGCCCACCGCCTACGCCCTCAACCACGCCGTCGGCGCCGATCAGGCCCAGGTCTTCACGCTGCACAGCCAGCGCGCCGCGGACGTGCTGTCTCAGCACGGCGGCGGCGGCACGAGTGCCGACCCGCGCAAGGACGTGACCGAGGCGCTCCGGACCCGCACGGTGACGGCGGAAGCCCTGCCGGCGCTCCGGTTCCTGATCGCCGACATCGCGCGCCAGGTCGCCGAGTACGGCGCCCTCGCCAAGGTGCCGGCCGCGCAGACGACCAACGTACGAAACGACATGTATCTCGCCAGCGAGATGCTGTCGCGCATCGCCAAGAGCGGCGAGCCGAAGTTGAGCGCCACCGAACAGGCCGATCTCAAGACCTACAAGGTGGATGTCGACAACGCGACCAAATTCATCCCGACCTGGGTGAAAGTCGCGGTCGCCATCGCCCTTGGCCTCGGCACCATGATCGGCTGGAAGCGGATCGTCGTCACCGTCGGCGAGAAGATCGGCAAGACGCACCTGACCTACGGCCAGGGGGCGGCGGCGGAGATCATCGCCATGGCCACCATCGGCGCCGCCGACCAGTGGGGCTGGCCGGTCAGCACCACCCATGTGCTCTCGTCAGGCGTCGCCGGCACGATGGCGGCCAACCACTCAGGTCTGCAGTGGTCCACCATCACCAGCATGATCATGGCCTGGGTGCTGACGCTCCCGGCGGCGATCATGCTCTCGGGCTCGCTGTTCTGGATCTTCCGTCACACCTTCTGAGAGGCGGCGGAGCCTAGCTCCGCCGCGCCATCAGCTTCGGCAGCAGGATCGAGCCCAGCACCACCGCGAGCCCGATCAGGGTCGGCAGCAGCCAGTTGGCGCCACTGGAGAGCAGGCGGTCGCCGGCGGTGCCGAACTCCACATAGGCCACGGTCATGGGGATCTGCCCCACCAGCGTCCCCACCGTGTAGCTCGCGAGCGAGAGCCGCGTGAGGCCGAGGCCATAGTTGGTGACGGGGTGCGGGATCACCGGGATGAGCCGCAGCAGCGCCACGGCGCGCCAGCCGCCGGCCTCGGCCCGGAGCAGCAGGGGCCCCAGCTTCGGTACGCTCTCGGGATCGATCAGCCCGCTGTTGACGTAGCGCGCGAGGAGAAATCCGGTGATAGCGCCCAGCGTGCTGCCGACCGTCGCCCAGATGAAGCCGCCGACGGCGCCGAACAGCAGCCCCGCCACCACGGCCAGCAGCGTGCGCGGCACGAAGATCAGGCTGGCGACGATGTGGGCGAGGACGAAGATCAGCGGCGCCAGGGGTGCGCCGCCGATCGCGTTCTTGATCTCCGCCGGACCGAGGGCACCCCGATTGGCGATCACCAGTGCCATCCCCGCCGCCACGAGAACGAGAGCGGCGATGCGGCCGAAGAGGCGCAGCCGGGAGAACGGCGCCGGTGCCGCGTCCGGCGTCATGGTGCCGGGCGCGCGCCGTCGTCGGCGATCACGGGGTTCTTCGACCGCCGCATCAGCCACATCACCCCGAAGAGATCGACGAGGCCGACCCAGGCGCGGTCGAGGACGCCGTAGTTGGAGACGCCGCGCTCGCGCGGCCGGTGATTGACCGCGACCGAGACCACCTTGCCGCCCTGGCGCAGCACCAGGGCCGGCAGGAAGCGGTGCATGTGATCGAAGGCGGGGAGATCGAGGAAGAGATCGCGCCGGAAGAGCTTGAGGCCGCAGCCGGTGTCCGGCGTGCCGTCCCCCAGGAGGCTGCGGCGGATTCCGTTGGCGAGGCGAGAGGCGATGCGCTTCGACCAGGTGTCGCGCCGCTTCTGGCGATATCCCGCGACCAGCAGGGGCGGCGTCGCCGGCGCCGCGCGCGCGATCTCCCACAGCTTGGGGATGTCGGCCGGATCGTTCTGGCCATCGGCGTCCAGGGTCGCGATCCACGGCGCCCGCGCCGATTTGACGCCGGTGCGGACCGCCATGCTCTGGCCGCAACTCTGGGCGTGGCGGACGAGGCGAAGGCGGGGCAGCTCGCCGCCCAGGCGGCGGACCTCGGCGGTGGTGGCATCGCTGCTGCCGTCGTCGACATAGATGATCTCGTAGTCGAGGCGGCTATCGAGGGCGCGCCGAAGCTCCGCCACGAGAGGCGCCACGTTGGGCGCCTCGTTGCGCGCCGGTATCACTACGGAAAGCTCCATTCACCCGCCGACTCTGCGCCGCTTTCCTGCCTCGGTCCTCGCGCGGCGCAGCGGTGTAGCATAGTTCCCGGAGAGGGTCCAAACGGCGGGAAACTCCCTAGAAGTTCTCCACCCAGGGCCGCAACTCCACTTCCCAGGTCCAGGCGCTGCGGTGCTGGCGGTGGATGTGGAGATAGGTCTGGGCGATGGCGTCGGGCTCCAGGAGGCCGTCGTTGCCGCGGGCGGCGCCCCTGGTATCCCCCTGCTGCTTGATGCCGCCGTCGATCACGAAGTGGGCGACGTGGATGTTCTTCGGCGCCAGTTCCCGGGCCATGCTTTGGGCGAGGCCGCGCAATCCGAACTTGCCCATGGCGAAGGGCGCGGAGAGCGCATAGCCCTTCACGCTGGCGGAGGCGCCGGTGAAGAGGATCGAGCCGTGGCCGCGCTCGAGCATCAGTTTTGCCGCTGCCTGGCCCACCAGGAAACCGCCGTAGCAAGTCACCATCAGGGTCTTCTCGACCGCCACGGGATCGAGCTCGACGAGCGGGCCGCGCACCCGGAAGCTGGGGTTGTAGACGACGACGTCGGGCACCCCGAGGTCGCGCACGACGGCGGCGATGCAGCCATCCGCGTCCTCGCGCCGGCTGGCGTCGCAGGCATAGGTCCTGGCGCCCGTCTCTTTGGCGAGATCAGTGATCTTGCCGGGATCGCGGGCGGCGAGCGCCACCTTCATGCCTTCCTTGGCGAAGAGCCGCGCCAGGGAGGCGCTGAGGCCACTGCCGGTTCCCACGATGAAAGCGGTCTCGCTCATGTCTCTCTCCTCTGTCCTCTGGTATCAGGGTCCGAAGAAACCGGGGTGCGCCCGCGGGGGGTCATCGGCTAAGGTGCGGGCCGCCCACCCTCTTCGCGAAGGCCGCGACGCCCCACCCGATGAAGCGCTACTCGATTTTCTCGCTTTTGAGCAATGCAATTTCCGGGCATCAGGATTGGCCGCGCCTGTGGCGCGATCCCGACCCGAAGCCCAGCTATGACGTGGTGATCGTCGGCGCCGGCGGCCACGGCCTCGCCACCGCCTATTACCTCGCCAAGAACCACGGCATCACCGATGTGGCCGTCATCGAGAAAGGCTGGCTCGGCGGCGGCAATACCGGGCGCAACACCACGATCATCCGCTCGAACTATCTCTGGGACGACAGCGCCGCCCTCTACGAGCATTCCCTGAAGCTCTGGGAAGGGCTCTCGGCGGAACTCAACTACAACGTCATGTTGAGCCAGCGCGGCGTCATGAACCTGGCGCACACGCTGCACGACGTGCGCGACGGCATGCGGCGGGTCAATGCCAACCGCCTCAACGGAATCGACGGCGAGTGGCTGACGACGGCGGGCGTCAAGGAATTCTGCCCGATCCTCAACACCGATCCGGGCACCCGCTATCCGGTGCTGGGGGCGACGCTGCAGCGTCGCGGCGGCGTGGCGCGGCACGATGCGGTCGCCTGGGGCTTCGCCCGCGCCGCCGACGATCGCGGCGTCGACATCATCCAGAACTGCGAGGTGACCGCGATCCGCCGCGACGGCGGCCGCGTCGCCGGCGTCGAGACCACGCGGGGCTTCATCGGCGCGCGCAAGGTCGCGATCGTCGCCGCCGGCCACAATTCCGTGCTGGCGTCGATGGCGGGCGTGCGGCTGCCGATCCAGAGCCACCCGCTGCAGGCCCTGGTCTCCGAGCCGGTGAAGCCGGTGCTGGACTGCGTCGTGATGTCCAACAGCGTCCACGTCTACGTCAGTCAGTCCGACAAGGGCGAGCTGGTCATCGGCGCCGGGATCGACGGATTCAATTCCTATGCCCAGCGCGGCTCGTTCCATGTGATCGAGGGGCAGATGGCAGCGCTCGTCGAGCTGTTCCCGATCTTCTCGCGGATGCGGATGATGCGGAGCTGGGGCGGCATCGTGGACGTCTGCCCCGATGCCTCGCCGATCATCGGCAAGCTGCCGGTGGAAGGTCTCTATCTCAACGGCGGCTGGGGCACCGGCGGCTTCAAGGCGACGCCGGGCTCGGGCTGGGTCTTCGCCCACACCATCGCCGGCGACGAGCCGCATCCGCTGGCGGCACCCTTCAGCCTCGATCGCTTCACCACAGGCGCGCTCGTCGACGAGCACGGCGCCGCTGGCGTCGCGCACTGAGGCCCCGTCGATGCTGCTGATCTCCTGCCCCTGGTGCGGTCCGCGCGATGAGACGGAATTCCGCTGCGGCGGCGAGGCGCATATCGCGCGGCCGAAAGATCCCGACGCGGTCTCCGACGCCGAGTGGGCGGATTTCCTCTTCATGCGCGGCAATCCCAAGGGGCTGCATCGCGAGCGCTGGGTGCATTCCATGGGCTGCCGGCGCTGGTTCAACGTGCTGCGCCACACCGTCAGCCACGAGATCCTCGCGGTCTATCGCATGGGCGAGCCGCCGCCGGCGATCGAGGAGAAAAAGCCGTGAGCGGCATCCGTCTCGCCGCCGGCGGCCGCATCGATCGCGCGCGGCCCCTGCGCTTCGTCTTCGACGGCCGGCCCTTCCAGGGCTTCGCCGGCGACACGCTGGCCTCGGCGCTGATCGCGAACGGCGTGCGCGTGGTGGCGCGCAGCTTCAAGTATCACCGTCCACGCGGCATCATGGGCGCCGGCGCCGAGGAGCCCTCGGCGCTCGTCCAGCTCGCCACCGGCGCCGACACCGAGCCCAATCTGCGGGCGACCCAGGTGGAGCTCTACGACGGCCTTTCCGCGGCGAGTATCAACCGCTGGCCGAGTCTCAACTTCGATCTCGGCGCCATCAACGGGCTGCTCTCACCGATCTTCGTCGCGGGCTTCTACTACAAGACCTTCATGCGGCCGAAGTGGCTCTGGGACCGGCTCTACGAGCCCTTCCTGCGCCGCATGGCCGGCCTCGGTCGCGCGCCGGAGCTGCCGGATCCCGACGCCTACGATCATCGCCATGCCCATTGCGACGTGCTTGTCGTGGGCGGCGGCGCCGCCGGTCTCGCCGCAGCCTTGGCCGCCAGCCGCGGCGGCGCGCGGGTGATGATCGTGGACGAGCAGGCGGAGTGGGGCGGCGGTCTCCTGGACGCGGCGGAATATCTCGACGGACGCCCGGCCATGGACTGGGTGGGCGCGGTCGTGGCCACTCTCGCCGACATGCCGGACGTGCGCCTGCTGCCGCGCACGACGGCGATCGGCTACTACGATCACAATTACCTCGTGCTGCTGGAGCGCGTCGCCGATCATCTGGCGCCAACCGAGCGCCGTGGCCGCATCCGCCAGCGCGTCTGGCACGTGCGCGCGAAGCAGGTGGTGCTGGCGACCGGCGCCCATGAGCGGCCCCTGGTTTTCGCCGACAACGACCGTCCCGGCGTGATGCTGGCGAGCGCCGCCGCCGCCTATGCCCATCGCTACGGCGTGCTGCCCGGACGCAAAGCCGTGGTGGTCACCAACAACGACAGCGCCTATCGCGCGGCGCTCACCCTCTCCGACGCCAGCGGCGAGGTTGCCGCCGTGGTCGATCTCCGCCCCGCCGCCGACGGGTTCTGGCCCGACGCGGTGCGCCAGCGCGGCATTCCCGTGCTGCCCGGGCGCGGCGTCGTGGCGGTCGCCGGCAAGGGCGGCGTCGAGGCGGTGGAAGTGCGCTCCCTCGATCCCGACGGCCAGGGCGTTGCCGGCGCTCGCCACCGTATCGAGTGCGATCTTCTGGCGATGTCGGGCGGATTTAATCCCGCGGTGCATCTTTTTTCCCAGGCCCAGGGCAAGCTGCGCTTTGACGAGACCCTGGCCGCCTTCGTGCCCGGAGTCGCCGCGCAGCGGGTGCGTGTCGCCGGCGCCGCCAACGGCTGCTTCGCCGTGGGCGACGCTTTGGCGGAAGGTGCCGCGGCAGGGGTGGCGGCAGCGGCGTCGGCGGGATTTGCCGGTGGCCCGCCGCCGTCGATGCCCTCGGCGCGCCGGCGGATCGAGACGCCGCTGAAGCCCACGTGGCTGATTCCCGGCGACGCGCCCCCGGGCAAGGGGCCGGCGAAGCACTTCGTCGATTTCCAGAACGACGTCACCGCCGCCGACATCGCGCTCGCCGCCCGTGAGGGCTTTCGCTCCGTCGAGCACGTGAAGCGCTACACCACGACGGGCATGGGCACCGATCAGGGCAAGACATCCAACGTCAACGCGCTGGCCCTGCTCTCGGAGTCCGTGGGCCGCGCCATCGCCGAGACCGGCACCACGACGTTCCGTCCGCCCTATGTCGCCGTCGCCTTCGGCGCGCTGGCGGGCATGGCGCGGGACGGCCTCGTCGATCCCGTGCGCCAGACGCCCGTTCATGAGTGGCATGCGTCGGCAGGCGCCGTCTTCGAGGATGTCGGCCAGTGGAAGCGCGCGCGGTACTACCCGCGCAGCGGCGAGGACATGGAGACGGCGGTGCGCCGCGAATGCCTCGCGGTCCGCGATGCCGTCGGCATCTTCGACGCCTCGACCCTCGGCAAGATCGAGGTCCGCGGTCCCGACGCCGCTGCTTTCATCGACCGCGTCTACGTCAACGGCTTCAAGACCCTTGGCCTCGACCGCTGCCGCTATGGGCTGATGTGCCGGGACGACGGCATGGTGTTCGACGACGGCGTGACGACGCGCCTCGGCGAGCAGCACTACTACATGACCACCACCACCGGCGGCGCGGCGCTTGTCCTCGACTGGCTCGAGGAGTGGCTGCAGACGGAGTGGCCGGAGCTCAAGGTCTTCTGCACCTCGGTGACCGAGGACTGGGCCACCATCGCGCTCTCAGGCCCTAAGGCGCGAGCGGTGCTGGAGGCGATGGGGCCGAGCTTCTCCGTCGATCCCGCGACGTTTCCGTTCATGAGCCTGCGCACCGGGACGCTCGCGGGCATGCCGGCGCGGATCTTCCGCGTCAGCTACACCGGCGAATCCTCCTACGAGCTCTGCGTTCCCGCGACCCATGGCCGCCGGCTTTGGGAGGCCGCCATGGAGGCCGGCAAGGCCCATGGCATCACGCCCTACGGCACCGAGGCGATGCATGTGCTCAGGGCGGAGAAGGGCTTCATCGTCGTGGGCCAGGAGACCGACGGCAGCGTGACCCCGGCGGATCTCGGCATGGGACGCATGGTCTCCAAGACCAAGGATTTCATCGGCCGCCGTTCGCTCCGGCGCACCGCTCTCGTGGATCCCGAGCGCAAGCAGCTCGTGGGATTGCTGCCCAAGGATCCGAACGCCGTGCTTCCGGAGGGCGCGCAGCTCGTGCGTCAGCTCGCGCCAAAGCCGCCCGCGGCGATGGTCGGACACGTGACGTCGAGCTATTTCGGCGCCCGCATCGGCCGCAGCTTTGCGCTGGCGCTGGTGAAGGGCGGCGCCGCGCGGCTCGGCGAGACCCTGCTGGCGCCCCTCGGCGATCGCACCGTCGAGGCGGTGACGGTGGCGCCGCTTTTCTACGATGTCGAGGGCAAGCGCCGCGATGGCTGACGCAGCAGTGGCGCTCACCGACGTCCCCGCCCTGGTCCTCCTCGATCTGCGCGGCGATCCCGGCGATCCCGCCTTCATCGCCGCTGTCGCGGGCGCGCTGGGCGCGGCACCGCCGAGCGCGCCAAACACCGTGGCGTCCGCTGGTGCCGCGAGCTTGCTCTGGCTTGGTCCCGATCAGTGGCTGGTGGTGGCGCCGGCGTCGGACGTCGCGCCGCGACTGGCGACTGCCCTCGGCGATCTCCATCATTCCCTCTGCGACGTCTCGGCGGGACGGCTGGTGCTGGAGCTTGCGGGGCCACAGGCGCGCACGGTGCTGGCGAAGGGCATGAGCCTCGATCTCCACGTCAGCGTCTTCAGGACCGGAAGCTGCGCCCAGAGCGCGCTTGTGCGCGTGCCGGTGGTGCTGCAGCAGCTCGACGAGACCCCGCGCTACCGGCTTTACGTCCGCCGGTCATTCGCGCCCTATATCGTGGCGTGGCTCACCGCCGCCATGCGAGAGTTCACCGACCCCGCATAGGGACCAGGAAACCCAAGGGAGTGCCGCGATGGATCTGAAGCTCAGGGGCCGCAAGGTGCTGGTGACGGGGGCATCGAAGGGCATCGGCTACGCCGCCGCCCGCTGTCTGGCGCAAGAGGGCTGCGACGTCATTCTGGTGTCGCGGACGGCCAAGGACCTGGAAGCGGCGCGGGATCGCATCCGCGCCGAATCCAACGTCGCCGTCACCGTGGAGCCCGCCGATCTCAGCGACGGCAAGGCGGCCCAGGCCCTGGCGAAGAAATTTTCCGACATCGACGTGCTCGTGAACAACGCCGGCGCCATTCCCGGCGGCTCCGTCGAGGAGATCGACGAGACGCGCTGGCGTACCGCCTGGGATCTGAAGGTTTTCGGCTACATCAATCTCACCCGCGAATATTTTCGCCTGATGAAAGGGCGCGGCCGCGGCGTCATCATCAACGTGATCGGCGGCGCCGGCGAGCGGATGAACGCCGGCTATATCGCGGGCTCGACGGGAAATGCATCGCTGATGGCCTTCACCCGCGCCCTCGGCGGCACCAGCCCCGCCGTCGGCGTCCGCGTCGTCGGCATCAATCCCGGTCCGATCGCCACCGACCGCCACGTGACACTCATGCGCAAGGCGGCGGAGGACAAGTTCGGCGATCCCGAGCGCTGGGTCGAGCTCGACAAGGCGCTGCCCTTCGGTCGCGCCGGCAAGCCGGAGGAGATCGCCGCCATGGTGGCGCTGCTGGCCTCGGATCTTTCCGCCTACACCACCGGCACCGTCATCACCATCGACGGCGGCCTCGCGAACAAGTCCGGCTAAATAAGAGCGGGAGGAAGTCATGCCCCATCTCACCGCCGACGACGGCGTCCGGCTCTACTACGAGGAGGTGGGTTCCGGCACGCCCATCGTGTTTGTGCACGAGTTCGCCGGGGATCATCGCAGCTACGAGCCGCAGCTGCGATTCTTCTCCCGCCGCTATCGCTGCATCGCCTACAACGCCCGGGGATATCCGCCCTCGGACGTGCCGGCGGATGTGTCGCGCTACTCCCAGGACCGCGCCCGGGACGACATCCGCGCCGTGCTCGACGGACTCAAGATCGACAAGGCGCATGTGGTCGGACTCTCCATGGGCGGCTTCGCTACGCTGCATTTCGGCATGCATTATCCCGATCGGGCGCTCTCCATCGTGGTCGCTGGCTGCGGCTACGGCGCCGAGCCCGACAAGCGCCAGCAGTTCCAGGCCGAGTTCGAGAAGACCGCAGCTCACCTCAAGGAAAAAGGCATGGGGGAGGTGGCGCCGATCTACGCCATGGCGCCCACACGCGTGCAGTACCTCAACAAGGACCCGCGCGGCTTCGCCGAATTCGCCCGCCAGCTGGCGGAGCATTCGACGACGGGATCGGCGCTGACGCTGTTGGGGGTGCAGCGCATGCGCCCGTCGCTCTACGAGCTGCAGGAGCCGCTCTCAAAGATGACGCTGCCGACCCTGATCATCACCGGCGATGAGGATTGGCCGTGCCTGGAGCCCGGCCTTTATCTGAAGCGCGTCATCCCATCGTCGGCGCTCGTGGTGGTGCCCAATTCGGGCCATGTGGTCAATCTCGAGGAGCCCGCGCTCTTCAACCAGTCGATCGCCGATTTCTTCCACCAGGTCGAGCACGGCCGCTGGCCGCAGCGCGACCCCCGCGCCATGGCCGGTACGATCCTGGGGACCAGGTAGACAGCTTCACCCGAACTTCGGCTCGGTGCTGACCATGCTGTTGCGGGTCTTCATCAGGTCCCACCACGCGCGCAGCTTGGCTCGGGGCTTCAGCAGCGCCTCGCCTTCCGGCGTCAGCACGAGGTAGTGGAAAAGCGGCGCCAGGAAGAGGTCGGCGAGGGTCATGCGATCGCCGGCCAGATGCTTGCCGTTGCCCATCAGCCGCTCGATTTCCTTCAGGCAGAGGTCAGCGGTGGGGAGGCCGTCCTTGATCACCGCCTCGTCCACGGGCTGGCCCAGCATCGGGTGGACCAGGCGTTGGATCACCACCTTGGTGATCATGTTGGGATAGGCGTAGGACTCGACGATGCCGATGATCTGGTTCATGCGCGCCCGGGGCTGCGCCTCGACGGGCTGCAGGTCCTGGCCGGGGATCGCCTGGTTGATGTAGCGCACGATGGCGTCCGTCTCGTAGAGATCGAAGCCGTCGTGGGAGAACGCCGGGATTCTTCCGAAGGGACAGCGCGCGAGGTGCTCGGGCTCCCTGTGCGCGCCCTGGATCATGGCGACGTCGACGAGCTCGTAGGACGCCGGTTTTTCCTCGAGCGTCAGCCGCACCGTGCGCACGTAGGTGCTGATGGTCGGACCGTAGACGATGGGAGCAGCCATGGTGCCTCCTTCTGGCAAGCGCCGGTTTCGGAGGCGAGGAGCGAGGGACTTATCGCCTCACTGTGCGGGCGAGCATACGCCGGGCGCGGGTGGCTTGGCTATCACGCCCCGGTGACCGCGACGAGCGCGGCCGGCGGCGGGATCAGCGGGAGGGCTTGGTCGCTCCCGGTGTACCGAGGAGATGCTCGGCCTCGCTGCGCGCCGCGACGCGCCGCATCGAGTCGCGCTTCTTCTCCACCATCACCATGCGAGGCCGGCGGCCGTTGCTGGCGGCGATCGGGCCGGAGACGGTGGGCGCCGCCGGGCCGCCGGGAATGCGCAGCCGTGTCACCCGCACCCGTCCGTCGGTCCGGCTGAGCGTGGCCTCGATCTCCTGGCCCTTGAAGAGGCGCGTGACGCCGGTCGCGGCGAAGATCTGCGGCTCGAGAGGCACGTCCTCGGGAACTCCGGTGAGGCGCAGGCCGCCGGTCTGCCGCGCCGGATCGAACCAGCGGACGACGCCGCGCACGGTGCCGTCGCTGGGAACCTCCAGCACCAGGATCTCCGGCGTGGGAGCTGTGGTGACGGCCTCGGCACGTCGCACCAGCCGCGGCACTGGCGGCGGGGGCGGTGCCTCGGGAACCTCCGGCACGACTTCCTTGCGGGGGCGGCCCCGCTTGCGGCCGGTCTGGGGGCGTGTGCGGCGGACGGGCACTGTGGCGACCCGCTCGATCACGACGGGGATCGGTGCCGGATTCAGGATCTGCGCCATCGCCGCGCTCACCATCGCCACCAGCTCTGGGATCTCGCTGGCGGGAGTCGGGCGGCCGGCGACGAGCTTCGCGACCAGGCGTGCCACCAGCGGAAGGGGTATCTCAGACCGGTCGCTCACCGCAAAAGGAGCGCCTGGTGATAACGCAGAAAATTCCGCCTCGGGGGTGATGTCCGTCAGCTCGGTCATGGACTTGTCCAAGTATCGATTTAGCGTATGCCTAGGATCGCGCAATATGCGCGGGGCTTGTTCTACGCTAAGTTGTGCGTTGATTAATGTAGCCGGGCATTCAACAGCCCTACCGAAGGAAAGGCACGCATTTTTATAGCAGATGCCGGAAGGGCGCGCGAGGGTGCTTTATTCAAACTCCGTCGCTCGACGGCTCGCGTGTCCTGGCATATTACCGGTATATTACCACCGTATAGAGGGTGAGGGCGCCGGTGCTGATGTGCGGCACCACGCCGCCAGCGGCGCCGGGGAGCAGTGATGAAAGTCTATGAGGGCGGCCGCAGTCTCGATGGCTCCAGCGTCACCGTGGACGGCAAGCCGCTGCCGCCGCGCCACGACCTGAGGCGCCTGTCGCGGACCGGCTTCGAATGGACCTTCGAGGGCCCGGGCCCGGCGCAGCTCGCGCTGGCGCTGCTGGCGGATCATCTCGGCAGCGACGCGGAGGCTCTCCGGCGGTACGAGAGCTTCATGCGGGACGTAGTGGCCCATCTCGACAATGCCTGGCGGCTCACCTCCGCCGATATCGATCAGGCGCTCGCCCGTGGCTAGGACCGCGCCGAAGCCCGCGCCGCGCCGCCGCCGCGCCCGATCCGGGATGGGCGAGAGCCGGGAGAGCCTGACCGCTCTGGCCTATCGTGAGCTCGAGGAGCAGATCGTCACCCTCAAAATTCCGCCCGGCACCGTGGTGTCCGAGGCGACGCTGAGCCAGCGCCTCGGCATCGGTCGCACGCCGATCCGCGAGGCGCTGTGGCGGCTGGCGCGCGAGCGCCTCGTCACCATCATTCCCCATCGCGGCATCATCGTCTCGGAGATCAACATCAAGACCCAGCTTCGCCTGCTGGAGCTGCGCCGGGAGGTGGAGCGGCTGGTGGCAAGCCGGGCGGCGAAGCGCGCCGACGCATCGGAGCGCCGGCGCCTGGAGGAGATCGCCGACGGCATGGAGCGGGCGGCGGCCGACAACGACGACACCGCCTTCATGCGTCTCGACCGCGAATTCAACGAGCTCTCGGTGTCGGCGTCGCGCAACGAATTCGCGGCCAGCGCCATGACCCTGATGCAAGGCCTCTCCCGGCGCTTCTGGTACCTCCACTACAAAGAGGCGGCGGATCTGCCGCTCGCGGCGCGGCTCCATGCGGAGGCGGCGCGGGCGATCGCGCGCGGCGAGGCGGAGGCCGCCGGCCGCGCCGCCGACCGCCTGATCGATTACATCGAGGATTTCGCCCGGGCGACGGTGGGGCTGGATTGAGGCGCGCCGCGCTGTAGAGGCATCGTGCGTCCTTCGACGCGCTTCGCTTGCTCGGGATGAGGGGCACGGAGAATGGCAAAAGGAAAAGCGCCTCATCCCGAGCAAGCGACCAAAGGGAGCGCGTCGAAGGACGCACATCGGTTGATCCCGTGTCACCGGGAGGGCGGACTCGACATCCAATACATCGCTGATATATTAGTGCGCGGAAACGGTCATCGAGGGAGCGCCGGGATGACGGGAATGACGAAGCGGCAGGCGGCCTTCCGGGCGGATTACCGCAGCCGGGTCTCGCCGTGGTACAGCGGCATCGGCCACGTGATCCTGATCTATGGGATCGGGTTCGCCGCGCTCTGGTATTTCATCCCGCATATCCAGGGCCCGAGCGCTCTCGACTGGCTGATCGTGCCGGCGGCATTCCTCTTCGCCAACGTCTTCGAGTGGTGGATCCACCGCTACGTCATGCATCGCCCGATCAAGGGCTTCATGGGGATCTACAAGCGCCACACCCTGGCGCATCACCAGTTCTTCACCGACGGCGAGCCCACCATCGACACGACGAAAGACTTCCGCATCACCTTCTTCCCGCCCTATGCCCTGGTGGTGTTCATCTGCATGTCGGCGGCGGGAGCGGCCGTCGTGAACGCGATCTGGTCCGCGAACGCGGCCTGGCTGCTGCTCTGCACCACCACCTTCATGTACCTGAACTACGAGCTCTTCCACTGGGGCTGCCACGTGAAGGACGATCGCCTGATCCGGCACATCCCCTTCATGAACACGATCCGGCGCCATCACATCGCCCATCACAATCCCTCGATCATGATGGCGCGCAACATGAACCTGACCTATCCCGTTGCCGACTGGCTGTTCGGCACCAGCGATCTCGACCGCGGCCTTATCGGCCACGTCTTCAACGGCTACGATCAGCGCTTCGTGAAGCGGAACCTGGAGCGGGTGCGGGCCGGCGTCGACGATCCCATGGCGGGCCGGGTCCGGGCCTGACCGGCGATGGCGACCCTCAAGCGCTCGATCGCATCCCTCGTCGGCGGCATCGCCGTCGGTATTTTCGTCCTCGGGCTTTGGCTGCTGATTGCGGGAAATATGGGTCCCATGGCGGTGACCCTGGGGCTGATCCTCGCGGTCCTGGTGGGCGGCTGGGTGCGCCTCGCCGACCTCTGAGGTGCTGGCGGTAATTCTACAATAAGTAGAGTGGTTGACGTAGATACAACCATTGCGAGCCATCCGCATCCTGCCTCATGCTCCCGCTCTCCGCGCGATTTTGCGCGGCGCAACGGGGAGAAGCCAATGCGGATCGGATTGGGAGCGTTTCTGGGAACGATGATCCTGGCGTCGGGCGCCGCCTTTGCCGGCGGGCCGTTCGATGGAAGCTGGAAGGGCGAATCGCCGTCCAGCGGCGGCAAGAACGGGTGTCCATCCAACACGATCTCGGCCACCATCACCGACGGCAAGCTGGAAGGGAGCTACGAGGCGGGCCGTTTCAATTACAAGATTCGGGGAACCGTGGGCGCCGACGGGAAGCTGGTCAATGGATTCATGGCGAACATCCCGCTGGAGGGCATGTTCACCGGCAGCGAGTTCAAGGGCAGCTACAACTCCGCCGCCTGCAGCACGGTCCGTCAGGTAACGCTGCACAAGGGCTGAGCACGCCGCGGGCGCATCCGCCGGCGCCTATTCCGTGGCACCGCCCTCCGGGTGCGTATCCGCACGCGGAGGGCCAGCGCCGTGTCGTCCTGGCTGGGCGCGACCTCAGTGCTCGGTGGCGAGCGCGCGAGCGAGCTGGCTCAGGGCTTCCTGATAGCGCTCGTTCGGGATCTGGGCGAAATTCTTGGCGAGTTCCAAGCACATGCGCTCGCGTGAGCCATGCGCCCGGCTCTGCGGCTCCTCCAGCCCTTCGAAGAAGCTGCCAACAGGCACGCTCAGCGCACGGGCGATCTGGTAGAGCCGGCCGGCCGACACCCGATTGATGCCGCGCTCGTATTTGTGGGCCTGCTGATAGGTCACGCCAATGAGATCGGCGAGCTGCTGCTGCGTCAGGCCCAGCATGATCCGGGATTCGCGGATGCGCGCGCCGACGTGGCGATCGATGTCTTGCACTCTGGTGGTCGTCGTCATCTGGGTCATGGTGGAATTGGAACTCCCTAACACGTTCGCGAGACGCCGCGGGTTAAATCAAGTTCATCCGACTGTCTAACGCATTGCACTAGAGAGCGGAGGAGAGTGAGTCTTGTTGCCTCAAGTTGCTCACGGGCTGCGGTTCATGCGCACGACTGCCGAATCCCGCACGACCACTCGACGAGTATTTAGGGCTGAGCCTGGAATTTTCAACCGGTGGCGGCCGATGCGGAGCCGGCATGGCAGCCGTCCGGCGGCGGTGTTTGACAGGCGCCGCGGTACGATGATAACGACCGGTCTCCACCGTGTCCGGAGACGATCCCAGCCCATGCCGCGCATCTCGATCGGCGACTGCAGCCTCTACTACGAGCGGCATGGCGGTGGATTCCCCGTGGTTTTCGTCACCGGCCTGAGCGGCTATGCGGCCTTCTGGCGCGAGCAGATCCCCGCCTTCGCCAAGGAGTTCGAGGTGATCGTCCACGATCACCGCGGCGTCGGCCAGAGCGACCACAGTCCGATCTCGTACACCGTGGAGCGGCTCGCCGCCGACGTGATCGGATTGATGGATGCGCTCGGCATCAAGAAGGCCCACATCGTGGGCCACTCGACCGGCGGCGCCATCGCACAAATTCTCGCGATCGAGCATTCCGCCCGCCTTGCCAGTGTCGTGATCTCCGCCAGCTGGACCAAAGCGGATGCCTATTTCCGCCGCCTCTTCACACTGCGCAAGGAGATCCTGGGCCGGCTCGGCCCGGCGGCCTATCTGCAGAGCTCGACCCTGCTGCTTTATCCTCCGTTCTGGATCGCCCAGAACAATGAGAAGCTGCGCCAGCTCGAGGCACAGAGCCTCTCCACCTTTTCCACGCCCGAAATTGTCACGAGCCGCATCGATGCGATCCTGGCCTTCGATCGCACGGCCGAGCTCGGGCGAATCAAGACGCCGGCGCTGATCCTGGGCGCCCAGGACGACGCAGTGACGCCGATTTACTTCTCCGAGGAGCTCGCGCGCCTGATCCCAGGGGCCGAGGTCAAGATTTTCCCGCAGGGCGGGCATGCCTTCACTCAGGTCGCCGCGCGCGAATTCAACAGTGCCGTGCTGCCGTTTCTCAAGGCCCATACTCCGGCGCGCCCTTGATGTCCGTGGTCGTTCGGACATCGTTGACGTTTCCGGCCCCGCCGCGGCACCGGCGAACAGCGTCAACGGGTCGTAAACAGGGCGCGGATTTTGCTGGCGGCGCTGCACGTTGCGCGCGCGCATTCGCGCATCGGATGTAATCCCGTCCACGTCTAAGGCCCTCTGGACCGACGCATTCATGATGTTCCCGACGTCGCGGATTTAAGTCTTCCTAAAGCTGTCACTGACTAGTTTTGGTGGCTCGGCGGAACCATCTGCCGCAGGGAAAGCACGGTATTTTTTCTTCAGCCCGCGACAGGACGGGACGCCTCTGATGTCTTCGCACAGTCGATCGGCAAAAGACCATTTGTTGGCGGCGCTAGAGGGCGCTGGCGATCTCGCATACATGTGGGAGCTCGCGAGCGACACGCTGCGCTGGTACGGCGCGAGCCTGCCGCGCCTCGGCCTCGGCGTCGACGATCCCGATGCGCTGGCGACCGGCGGCAGCTTCACCGCGCGCATTCACGCCGACGATCGCGCGCTGCGCCAGAAGCGCCTCGAGGCGCACACGGCGCGCGGCGAGCCTTTCGAATGCGAGTACCGACTGCGCACCGACAGCGGCACGCAGGTCTGGGTGCAGGAGCGCGGTCGGGTCGAGTTCGACCAGCGCGGCCACGCCAAGCGCCTCTCGGGCGTGCTGCGCCTGATCACCGGCCGCAAGACCGAGGAGCAGCGCCTCGAGCGTCTCGCCAATCACGACGACCTCACTGGCCATTTCAATCGCACGCGCCTGCGCGAGGCGCTCGACCACGTCATCGCGACCAGCATGCGCTCCGGCCTCAAGGGCGCCTATCTCGCCATCGGCATCGACAAGCTCGCCACCGTCAACGACGCCTTCGGCTACGAGACCGCCGACCAGGTGATCATCGACATCGGCCAGCGCCTCGACCGGCAATTTCGTGACAGCGATGTCATCGGCCGCGTCGGCGGCGACCGCTTCGGCGTCGTGCTGACCAACTGCCCCGAGAGCGACATCGCCGGCGTCGCCGAGAAGATCCTGGCGCTGGTGAGCCAGACCCCGATCCCAACCCGCGCCGGTCCGCTCTACGCCACTATCTCGATCGGCAGCGTCACCTTCCCGGACCAGGTCAAGACCTCCTTCGACGCGATGACCCGCGCGGAGACGGCCCTCGCCGAGGCGAAGCGCGCCGGCCGCGACTGCTTCGTGCCCTACCGCCTGGCGGAGAGCCAGCGGCGCCAGCACCGTACCGACTTGGCGCTGGGCGAGCGCGTCCAGCGCGCCCTCAAGGAGGACCGGCTGGTCTTCGCCTATCAGCCCGTCGTGGACAGCGACAGCGGCGCCGTCGACTACTACGAGTGTCTCCTGCGCATGATCGCCGAGGACGGCAGCATCGTGCCGGCGAGCGCCTTCGTGGCAGTGATCGAGCAGCTCGGGTTCATCCGCCTCATCGACCGCTACGTGCTGGAGCGCACGGTGGCGGAGGTGTCGCAGAACCCCGGCATCTGCCTCGGGTTCAACATCTCGGGCCTGACCGCCGCCGACCACTCCTGGCTGCGCCTGGTGGTGTCGCTGCTGAAGGACAAGCCCGAGGTCGCTCGGCGCATCGTGGTGGAGATCACCGAGACCGCGGCGCTCTACGACATCCACGAGTGCGCGCGCTTCGTCAGCACGCTGCGCGAGCTCGGCTGCCGCGTGGCGCTGGACGATTTCGGCGCCGGCTTCACCTCGCTGCGCCATCTGCAGACCCTCGACGTCGACATCGTCAAGATCGACGGCTCCTTCGTGCGCAATCTCGCCGACAGCTACGACGACCAGATCTTCCTGCGCCACCTCGTCGGCCTCGCCGACGGCTTCGGGCTGCGCACGGTGGCGGAGTGCGTGGAATCCGCGAAGGAAGCGGCGATCCTCCGCCGCGAGGGCGTGGGCTTCCTGCAGGGCTATCACTTCGGCATCCCCGGCATCGAGAAGCCCTGGCTGCAGCGCCAGAAAGCGTTCGCCCTGCCGCCCGCCGCCGAGCCGGCGGAGAACCTCGCGGCGTCGTAGGCCGCTTTCAGCCGATAGGCCGCATCTCGGGGTTTACTGGGTTTGAGGCAGTCGTGCCCCGGCGCTAGCTCTTCCGGCTGCGCGTGAGATCCTCGACCACTTTCTGCAGCGAGTTGACGCGCTCGTTCAGGTCCTTCATGTCGCCCTCGGCTGCCGCCGGCTTTTCCTCGTCCTTGGCGGCGGGGGTGGCGCCGGGCACGGGGAAGGGCGAGAACATCTTCATGGTCTGCTCGAAAAGCGCGAGGTTCTGCTTGCCCATCTCCTCGAGCTTGCCGAACGGGAACAGGCCTCCGAAGGTCTGCTGCAGGTTCTTGCGCATCTGCTCCTGGTTCTGGGCGAAGGCCGCCATCGCCTGCTCCAGGTAGCGCGGCACCAGCCATTGCATGTTGTCGCCGTAGAGGCCGATGAGCTGGCGCAGGAAGCTGATCGGCAGCAGGTTCTGCCCCTTCTGCTCCTCCTCGACGATGATCTGCGTCAGCACGGCGCGGGTGATGTCGTCGCCGGACTTGGCGTCGTACACCAGGAACTCGCGGCCGCCCTTCACCATCTGGCAGAGATCGTCCAGGGTGACGTAACTGCTGGTGGAGGTGTTGTAGAGGCGTCGATTGGCGTATTTCTTGATGACGACCGGCGGCAAGGGAGCGGGCTTGCTGCTCGGCGTCTCGGTCTGCTCGTCTGCCATGTGTCTGCCAGCGTCCCAGTCTGCGCTGTGCGCCTTGTTGCGCAAGAATAAGGCATCCAGCATAACAGCTTTCATGGCCGAGGTCGCAAGGGGTAATGCGGAGCGCGGTGTACCCGCCTGCCTAGCCACTGTCATGTGGCGCCGATATACTCCGCGCCATGGCGGACCCGCCGGACCTCGCGGCCCTGGCCAAGCGTTATGTGGACCTGTGGCAAGATCAGCTGATAGCCCTTGCCGCGCACCCCGAGCTGGCCGAGGGCTTGGCGCGCCTCCTGGCGGCCCTGCCGCAACCGACTTGGCCGGCGGGGTTCCGTGACTGGACCGGTGCCGGCTCCGCCGCGGATCGGCCCGCGCCCGCTGCCAGTGCATCTGGGGGCGGCGATCGCGAGTTTCGCGAGCTCCTACGCCGCCTTGCCGCTGCTGAAGAGCGGATTGCTCGATTGGAAGCCGGAGCTGCAGGCGGCCGGCCGCGAGCTGGAAAGAAATCTCGCCGCCGCCGGACTTGAGACGATCGCCGCCGCCGTGGATGCCGAGCTGCGCGGCCGTGCGGATCTCTTCCTGCAGGGTATCGAGCGCTATCGCCACCACGCCTACCGCCGTGCCCTCGCCGATCCCCCGGCGCATCTGGCGCGAGGGCACCACGCGGCTTCTCGACTACGGCGGCGACGGCCCGCCGATCCTGGTGGTCCCGTCGCTCATCAACCGCGCCTATGTCCTCGACCTGATGCCGGAGAAAAGCCTGCTGCGCTGGCTCGCCGGCAATGGCCTGCGGCCGCTGCTGGTGGACTGGGACCAGCCCGGCGCCGTGGAGCGGCGCTTCACCCTCACCGACTACATCGCCGGCCGCCTGGAGGCCGCGCTCGATGCCGCGGTGGAGCTGACGGGGCGACCGGTGGCGGTCATGGGCTACTGCATGGGCGGCCTGCTGGCGCTGGCGCTCGCCGCTCGCCGGCCGCGCCAGGTGAGCGCGCTGGCATTGCTGGCGACGCCCTGGGATTTCCACGCCGAGCGGCCGGAGCAGGGCCGTCTCCTGGGTGCGCTGGTGCCCTCGCTCAGCACGCTCTTCCAGCGCTGGGGCGAGCTGCCGGTGGACGTGCTGCAGACGCTGTTCGCCAGCCTCGACCCCTTGCTGGCGCTCCGGAAGTTCACCCGCTTCGCGGCGCTTGCCGAGCGGGACGCCCGCGTCGCCGAGTTCGTGGCGCTGGAGGATTGGCTCAACGACGGCGTGCCCCTGGCGCTGTCGGTGGCGGAGGATTGCCTCGGCGGCTGGTACGGCGCCAACACCACCGCCAGAGGCGCCTGGCGGATCGCCGGGCGCGCCGTCGATCCCGCCCGCTGCACCATGCCGGCGCTGGTGGTGGTACCCGCGCAGGACCGCATCGTGCCGCCAGGCTCCGCCCGGGCGCTTGCCGGCCTGCTGCCTCAGGTCAGCGCCCTCCAGCCGACCCTCGGCCACATCGGCATGGTGGTGTCGAAGGAGGCTCCCACGGCTGTCTGGCGGCCGCTCCGGGACTGGCTCCTGCGCCATGCCGGGCCAGACGTGGCGCCGCGCCGCGCCGCCGCGCGGAAGGCAAAGCCGGCGCCAGCCCGCAAGGCCCCGCGCCGCCCCCGCTGACAGGCCGTCACGCCGCCAGCGTACGGGCCCACCGCCTGGACCGTGGCGACACCTGGCGTTTAAAATTTGTGCGGACGCCCCATTTGTGGGAAAGACCCTGACAAGAACCGCCAACCCAGAACCGAGGAGGATCCGATGACCGAGGTCGTGATCGCGAGCGCCGCCCGTACTCCTATCGGCGCATTCAACGGCGCGCTCAGCAGCGTACCCGCGCACTACCTCGGGCAGGTCGCGATATCGGAGGCGCTGCGCCGCGCCCAGGTGGCGCCCTCGGACGTCTCCGAGGTGGTGATGGGCCAGATCCTCTCCGCCGGCGAGGGGCAGAATCCCGCGCGCCAGGCGGCGGTGGCGGCAGGGATTCCCTACGAGGTCACCGCCTACGGCGTGAACCAGGTCTGCGGCTCCGGCCTGCGCACGGTGGCGCTCGGCTACCAGGCGATCCGCAACGGCGACAGCGAGATCGTGGTGGCGGGTGGCCAGGAGAGCATGAGCCAGGCGCGGCACTGCATCTATCTGCGCAATGCCCCCAAGATGGGCGACGCCGAGCTGGTCGACACCATGATCCGCGATGGGCTCTGGGATGCCTTCAACGGCTATCACATGGGCAACACGGCGGAAAACGTGGCGCAGCGCTGGCAGATCACCCGCCTGCAGCAGGACGAGCTCGCGCTCCGCTCCCAGTCCCGCGCCGAGGCGGCGCAGAAGAGCGGCCGCTTCAAGGACGAGATCGTGCCGGTGAAGATCGCCGGCCGCAAAGGCGAGGTGATCGTCGACGCCGACGAACATCCGCGGCACGGCACGACCCTCGATGCCTTGCAGAAGCTTCGCCCGGCCTTCGACAAGAACGGCACCGTCACCGCCGGTAACGCGTCGGGCATCAATGACGGCGCCGCGGCCGTCGTGCTGATGACGGCGAAAGAGGCGGACCGCCGCGGCATCATGCCGTTGGCGCGCATCGTCTCGTGGGCGACCGCCGGCGTCGATCCCGCCGTCATGGGCACCGGCCCCATTCCTGCCAGCAAGCTGGCGCTGAAGCGCGCGGGCTGGAGCGTCGACGACCTCGACCTCGTGGAGGCGAACGAGGCCTTCGCGGCCCAGGCCTGCGCTGTCAACAAGGAGCTCGCTTTCAATCCCGAGAAAGTGAACGTCAACGGCGGCTCCATCGCCCTCGGCCATCCCATCGGCGCGTCCGGCACGCGCGTGCTGGTGACGCTCCTGCACGAGATGGGCAAGCGCAACGCCCGTAAGGGTCTCGCCACCCTCTGCATCGGCGGCGGCATGGGCATCGCCATGTGCGTCGAGCGCGGCTGAGACGGAATTCCATCGTATGCGGAACGGGCCGCCCGCCAGGCGGCCCGTTTTTTGCTATACTCTCTCGATCAGAGTTTATCGGCGCTTTTTCTTGCGATGATTTGTGCACTGCGGCAAAGACTGCAACAAAATGAAGAATTGACGGGACGCCGCAAAGGGCAAATCTAAGTGAAACGGCGCGCTCTCTAGAGGGAGGACGACATGGCACGTGTGGCGGTGGTGACCGGCGGAACCCGAGGAATCGGCCGGGCGATCGCGGTGGCGCTCAAGGAATCAGGCTACAAAGTCGCGGCCACCTACGCGGGCAACGACGATGCGGCGCGGGACTTCACCGCCGAGACCGGCATCCCCACCTACAAGTTCGACGTCGCCAGCTTCGGCGCCTGCGAGGATGGGGTGAAGCAGATCGCGGCCGAGCTCGGACCCGTGGAGGTCCTCGTCAACAACGCCGGCATCACCCGGGATTCCGTGCTGCACAAGATGACGTCCTGAGCAATGGGGCGCCGTGATTGCCACAAATCTCACCTCCTGCTTCAACATGTGCCGCCTGGTGATCGAGAGCATGCGCGAGCGCGGCTTCGGCCGCATCGTCAACATCGGCTCGATCAACGGCCAGGCCGGCCAGTACGGCCAGGTGAACTACGCCGCCGCGAAATCCGGCATCCACGGCTTCACCAAGGCGCTGGCCCAGGAATGCGCCGGCAAGGGCGTCACCGTGAACGCGATCGCGCCGGGCTACATCGATACCGACATGGTGCGCGCGGTGCCGCCCAACGTGCTGGAGAAGATCGTGGCGCGCATCCCCGTGGGCCGTCTCGGCGGCGCCGACGAGATCGCCCGCGGCGTGCTGTTCCTGGTCTCCGACCAGGGCGGCTTCATCACGGGCTCGACGCTGTCGCTCAACGGCGGCCAGCACATGTACTGAGCGCCGTCTGGCGGGCGCCGGTTGCTAGGCCGGCTCCCAGCCCGGCGGCGCCATCTCGAATCCGCTGAAGTCGAAGGCCGGCGCCACGGTGCAGCCGGTCAGGGTCCAGGCGCCAAGGCTGCGGGCGCTCTGCCAGACCCGGGCGGGAACGACGCGTTGCGGCTCCTCGCCGGCGGCGAGGCCGGGGCCCAGCGTCACGCTGTCGCGGCGCTTGCCGTCCGGCGACAGCGAGAGCCGCAGCGCCGCGCCGCCATACCAGTGCCAGACCTCCGCCGCATCGACCCGATGCCAATGGGAGAACTCGCCGGCCTGGAGCAGGTAGTAGATCGCGGTGGAAGCGCCGCGCGCGCCGCCCGTGCCCGCGTCACGAAACGTCTCGCGGAACCAGCCGCCTTCCGGATGCCGCGCGAGGCCGAGGCGGCGGATCACCGCCTCGGCATCGCCGGGCGCCGCCGTCATTTTGCTTCGACGGGCACGGTCTGGCGCATCGCGGCGCGCTCGGCGAAATCGGCATACCAGCGCGCGAGGCCGGGCGCGCGCTGGCGCCATTGCTCGCCGGCAAAGCGGAAATCCAGATATCCCAGCGCGCAGCCGATGGTGACGAGGCCGATGGTGAGCGGACCGCGCAATTCGCCCTTGTCGGTCTCGCTCTCCAGGGCGGCAAGCGCGCCGCGGACCTTGCGGAGCTGCGCCTCGATCCAGTCGGCCCACAGCACTTCCTTGGGCCGCACGCTCTCGTAGCGCGCGAGGATGGCGGCTTCCATGATGCCGTCGCCGAGCGCCTGCTGGCGCAGCGCGATCCAGCGCGCCTCGCCGGCGGCCGGGAACAGCTTCGGCCCGTCATGCAGGCTGTCGAGGTATTCGCAGATCACGGGTGAGTCGTAGAGCACCAGCCCGGTATCGGTGGTGAGGGCAGGGATTTTCACCAGGGGATTTTCCCGCGCCACCTCGTCGTTGGGCTTGGTGGGCGACACCGAGCTCGGCACCTTCTCGATGCGGTCGATGAGCCCGGTCTCCATCGCGGTGACGATCACCTTGCGCACGAAGGGCGAGGTGGGTGCGTAGCGAAGCTTCATGGGTGCTTCCTCCAATTGGTTCTGGTCGCAGCCGTGCTCAGAACACGTCCTTGCGGCGGCGAATTTCGGCGAAGGTGGCGACGGCATCTCCGGCGGCGCCCATGGCGGCCTGGAGGGCCGGCTCGTCGGCGCGCAGGAAAGGGTTGGTGGCACGCTCCTCGGCCATGGTCGCCGGCACCGTCGGGCGGCCCGCCGCCCGCAGCTGATCGACGCGGTGGGAGCGGTCGACGAGGGCGGCGTTGCCGGGCTCGACGGTGAGCGCGAAGCGGGCGTTCGCCTGGGTGTATTCGTGACCGCAAAAGACGCGGGTCTCCGGCGGCAGCGCGCGGAGCTTCGAGAGCGAGTGCCACATCTGCTGCGGCGTCCCCTCGAAGAGCCGGCCGCAGCCGAGGGTGAAGAGCGTGTCGCCGCTGAAGAGCGCGCGCGAGCCCGCGAACCAGAACGCGATGTGGCCGCGGGTGTGGCCGGGCACGTCGAAGACGCGGGCTACCTGCTGGCCGAAGGCGTACTCGTCGCCGTCGGCCAAATCGATGTCGATGCTGGGGATGCGCGCGCGGTCGGCGCGCGGCCCCACGATCGTGCATTCCCACTTCGCCTTGAGCGCGAGGTTGCCACCGGTGTGATCGGGGTGATGATGCGTGTTGAGGATATGCGTCAGCTTCCAGCCGGTCTCCGCCAGCGCGCGCTCCACCGGCGCCGCCTCCGAGGGATCGACGGCGGCGGTGACGTCGGTATCGGGATCGTGCAGGAGGTAGACGTAGTTGTCCCTGAGCGCGGTCAGCTGACGGATGATGAGCTCGGCCATGGCTCCTGCGGGTGCGGTTTGCGGGGTGTCGCTCGTTCGACCCGCCTAGCCTAACCCTTGCGGGCCATGTCATGCTAGCCGCGATGTATGCCGACGTCGTCGATCTCCGGGATTTCTACGCGACTCGCCTCGGGCAGGTGGTGCGGCGCATGGTCCGCCGGCGCATCCGTCTGATGTGGCCGGACGTGCATGGCATGCGCGTGATGGGGATGGGCTACGCCGCGCCCTATCTGCGGCTCTTCAGCGACGAGGCCGAGCGGGTGCTGGGCATGATGCCGGCGGAGCAGGGCGTGCTCGCCTGGCCGACCGACGGGCCCAATTGCGTTGCGCTCTCGGAGGAAGGCGAGCTGCCGCTGCAGGACTATTCCGTCGATCGCGTGCTGCTGGTGCACGCTCTGGAGTACAGCGAGCACGCGCGCCTCCTGCTGCGGGAGGTCTGGCGCGTGCTGGCGGGTGGCGGCCGGCTGCTTGCCGTGGTGCCCAACCGGCGCGGCATCTGGGCCCGCCTCGAGCGCACGCCCCTCGGCATCGGCCACCCCTACACCGCGGGTCAGCTCGCGCGTTTATTGCGCGACGAGCATTTCACCCCCGAGCGCACCTCGCCGGCCCTGTTCATCCCGCCCACCGCGTCCCGCATGATGCTGCGCTCCGCCGCTGCCTGGGAGCAGGTGGGCGAGCGCTGGTTCACGACCTTCGCGGGCGTGGTGCTGGTGGAGGCGACGAAGCAGATCTACGCCAAGGCCTCGGACTCGCGCCGGCTGCAGCGGCGGTCGGTCTATCTCCCGATGCCTCACGGCGCGACGCCGGCGACCCGGATCGCGCTCAGCGATCGCTAGCTCTCAGGGCCTGCGGTTGAGTGCCGCCAGCAGCGGGTCGCTGCTGGCGCCGCTCGATGCGGTCCCCAGTGCCGAGAGCATCGAGGCGGGGCCCGAGGCGTTCGAGCCGGGCAGCAGATAGCTCAGCAGCGACGAGCCCTGGGACATGACCGAGACCAGCGCCCGCGTCTCCTTGCCGATGGCGCCGTTCGGCCCTTCGAGTCCGGCCAGGGCCTGGTGCAGCGACGTCGCTGCCCGGACGATCACCGCGCTGGTGCCGGCGGGGTCGGCCGCATAGGCGCTCTGCAGCTGCGTCGGATCGATGGCGAGGGCGCCGCCCGGCCCGGCGGTGATGCCGATATCGGCGAGGCCCTTGCCGCGCACCAACGTCGTGCCGGCGATCGTGCTCATGGTCTGGGCGAGATTCGCCGCGACGGTGGGATCGGCATTCAGATTGCCGCCGGGTGCGGCGAGCGCGGCCAAGCTCGACAGCAGCGAGTTGAACGAGGTCACCAGCGTGTTGGCCGCCGCCGCGGCCTGCTGCTGCCCATAGGGCGCGGACACAGTCGCGGGACCGAGGGCGGTGAGGGTCGCGACCACGCCGGGTGCGACCGGCGCGCCCTGGTTCGACGGGCTGGTCTCAGGGGTGCCGTTCACGGTGTAGTGGGCGTCCTGCGCAGCCTGGCCGAGCGTCAGCGCGCTGCTGGCGGGAGCGGTCGGATCATAGGTCAGGGCCGCGATGCCGCCGATGCTGAATGCGCTGGCGGCACCGGTCTGGGTGCCGGTCACGACAAGCTGGTATTTCCCGTCGCTGCCCTGCACGACCGATGCGGTGACGCCGGCCTTCGCGCCGTTGATGGCGCCGGCGATGCCGTTGAGGGTGCCGTCGGTGATCTTGATCGTGACGGGAGCGCCGCCGGCGGTGAAGGTCTTGCCGGTCGCGTCGAGGGTGCCGGGCTGGATCGTGAGATCGCCGGTGCCGACCACGCTCTGGCCGGTATTCCCGAATTCGGCGCTCTTCACGGTCTGGGGCTCGGCGAGCTGCTGGACGTTGACGGCGTATTGGATCGAGGCGAGACGGCTGCTGCCGCCGGTCTGCAGCGTGTCGCCCCGGGTAAGCCCGGCCAGCGTATCGTCCGCCTGGTTGACGAGCTTGCCGAGCTGGTTGTAGCCGACCACGGCGCTCTGGGCCTGCTGATGCCCCAGCGACAGCAGATAGGCGGAGGACGAGCCGCCGCCCGTCGCGGTGGACGAGGCGGCCGGCGCGGATTTCAGCGTCGGCAGGCCCTCCAGCAGCGACGAGAGCAGCGATGACTGCGCAGAGTTCGAGACGCCGGTAACGGACACGGGAGCTCCCTTTCCGCGTGAGTTGGCAAGGCATGAGAACTGCCACAATGGCGGGAGCAAGATCCGGGCCAGCCCGATGGCCGTCAGATCTGCGCGTTTCGCGGCCTCGCCATCGATCGGCGTTGCGCCGCTCCGGGCAAAAGCTTCCAACCCGGCAAAATCTGCCTCAGCTCTGGATCGATGTGGTGCGTCCTTCGAGACGGCCACTGCGTGGCCTCCTCAGGATGAGGCGATTTTCTTTTTGCCATCACCCATTCACCTCATCCTGAGGAGCACGCGTCAGCGTGCGTCTCGAAGGACGCAACGCTGCTTGTGCAATACGCTCCTCTAGTCTCTTCGCCGGCTCAGCATGAAGAGGCCCTGCGCCGCGAGCAGGTTGGCGAGATTGCCGCGGGGATCGAGGGAGAACGGGCGGCCGGCGTGATCGAGGGTGACGCTCTTCTCGATGGTGACGCCGAGGGCGCTGGTGAGGGTCGCGAAATCCCGGACCGTGCAGAGATGGATGTTCGGCGTGTCGTACCAGTCGTGATTGAAGAGGTGCGCCACGGGCATGCGGCCCTTGACCAGCAGGTGCAGGCGGATGCGCCAGTGGCCGAAGTTGGGAAACGACACGATGGCGCGCCGGCCGATGCGCAGGAGATGCTCGATCACCACGCGCGGATGCCGCGTCGCCTGCAGCGTCTGGCTCAGCACGGCGTAGTCGAAGGAGTCGGGCGGATATGCCGCGAGGTCGCTGTCGGCGTCGCCCTGGATCACCGAGAGTCCGTGGCGCACGCACGCATTGACGCCGGACTGCGAGAGCTCGATGCCGCGCCCGTCGACGCCCTTGGCGCGGGCGAGATAGGCCAGCAGCTCGCCCTCGCCGCAGCCGATGTCGAGGACACGCGAGCCCGGCTCGATGAGATCGGCGACGAACGCGAGATCTCCGCGCAGGCGCGGCAGGACGGCGGCGCCGGTCTGCGGCTCCGCGAGTTTGGCAGTCGCCGGACTCATCGTGCCGTCAGCCCCCGGTGCTCGGCGCAGCCGTCGAGGAAGCCGCGCAGCGTCGCGAAGAATTCCGGCTCGTCCAGGAGGAAAGCGTCGTGGCCCTTGTCGGTCTCGACCTCGACGAAGCTGACATTCGCCGCCGCCGCGTTGAGGGCGTGCACGATCGCGCGGTTCTCCGAGGTGGGGTAAAGCCAGTCGCTGGTGAAGGAGATCACGCAGAAGCGCGTGCGCGCGCCGCGAAACGCATTCGCCAGCACGCCGCCGTGCTCGGCCGCGAGGTCGAAGTAGTCGCAGGCGCGCGTGATGTAGAGATAGGAGTTGGCGTCGAAGCGATCGACGAAGCTGCTGCCCTGATGGCGCAGATAGCTCTCCACCTCGAAGTCGGCGTCGAAGCCGTAGGTCACGGCCTCGCGGTTGCGGAGCTGGCGGCCGAACTTGCGATGCAGCGCCGGCTCCGAGAGATAGGTGATGTGGGCGGCCATGCGCGCGACGGCGAGGCCGCGGGATGGATTGCGCCCGGCCGCCTGGTAGTTGCCCTGGCACCATTCGGGATCCGCCATGATCGCCTGGCGTCCGACCTCGTGGAAGGCAATGTTCTGCGCCGAGTGCCGCGCCGCGGTCGCGATCGGCACCGCGGCGAAGACGCGGTCGGGATAGCTCGCCGCCCACTCCAGCACCTGCATGCCGCCCATGGAGCCGCCGACCACCGCAAAGAGCGTGTCGATGCCGAGATGGTCGATGAGGCGCTTCTGCGCCCGCACCATGTCGGCGACGGTGATCACCGGGAACGAGAGGCCCCAGGGCTTTCCCGTCGCGGGATCGAACTCCTTCGGCCCGCTGGAGCCCATGCAGCCGCCGAGCACGTTGGTGGCGATCAGGAAGTAGCGATCGGTGTCCAGCACCTTGCCGGGGCCCAGGAGAGTGGACCACCAGCCGGGCTTGCCGGTGACGGGATGCGTCTCGGCGGCGTACTGGTCGCCGGTGAGCGCATGGCAGATCAGGATCGCGTTGGTGCGATCGGCGTTGAGCGTGCCGTAAGTCTTGTAGGCGATGGTGATGGGGCCGAGGATGGCGCCGCTGTCGAGCGCCAGCGGCTCCGGCACCACGAAGCGGTGTCCCGTCCGCGTGCCGGTTTCCTCGGTGCTCCCCACGGCAACGTCCGACATCATCTGGATGGCCTCGCTGGTCTCAGCGCGCGCTTCCGCCCGCGCTGCCGGGCGCGAGCGACGTGCGGGCACGGGCGCCATCGGGAGGCGAGGTCATATCGGGCATCGGTCATCTCCATCAGAGGCGCCGGCCGGTCAGCAAAAAACCCTGGCCCGCGAAAGGGTCCAGGGTTCCGGTGGGAACTCCGACCTTTTAGCGGTTGGTTTTACGTGGTCGCAAGCCGGTCGGCCAAATCACCACGAAGTGCCGGTGAGGTAGCGCTTTCCCGCCTTGACTGTCAAGTCCGCCGGCCCCCGGGAAGGTGTCCGGCGCCACACTTCCGGACCGCGCCGGCGCCGCGGATCGGATGTCGTTGATCCCGCGAGAGGGTTTCACAAGCTGGCGCGCGGGACGGGCGCATGGCCTGGAGCCAAGTCGCCGTAGCGTCAATGTTTTCTTTGCTTTCCCGGGCGCGCCCGACTATCTGTAACGCCCGCCCGGCAGCCACGTCTTGACCATGTCCGACCCCCCTTGGAACCTCGATGAACTGCGTCAGCAAATCGACAAGATCGACGACAAGCTGCATGACCTGCTGATGCGCCGCGCCGAGCTCGCGGCGTCGGTCGGAACGGTCAAGAAGGGCGAGCGGATTCCGGCACTGCGCCCTGGACGCGAGGCGCAGATCCTGCGCCGCCTGATGGGGCGTCACGAGGGTCCGTTTCCCGGCGCGCTGGTGGCGCGGATCTGGCGCGAGCTCATGAGCGGCACCATCGCCATGCAGGTGGATTTTTCCGTCGCCGTTTTCGCGCCCGCGGTGGCGCCGGGCTTCTGGGATCTCGCCCGCGATCACTACGGCAGCTTCACGCCGATGACCGCTCACGGAACCGCGAGCCAGGTGCTGCGCGCCGTCACCGAGGGCGGCGCCACCGTCGGCGTGCTGGCGTGGCCCCAGGAAGGCGACCGCGAGGCCTGGTGGCCGCAGCTGGTCTCGGCGGATCCGCAGGCGCCCCGGGTGATCGCGCGGCTGCCCTTCGCGGGGCCGGGCAATGCGCGGATGAACGGTGTCGATGCGCTGGCGATCGGCCGCGGCGATCCCGAGACCACCGGCACCGATCGCAGCCTCCTGGTGCTGGAGACGCGCGCCGAGATGAGCCGCGGGCGGTTGCTCACGGCGCTGAAGGCCGGCGGGTTCGACGCGGCCTTCGTCGCCGCCGTCGAGCAGCGGCCGGGGGCCAGCGTCAATCTCCTCGAAGTCGACGGCGTCGTCGAGCCCGGCGACGCGCGGCTCGGCGAGGCCCTGGCGCCGCTGGATGCCGCGGTCGATCGGGTGTCGTCTCTGGGAGGCTACGCTTCTCCCCTGACCAGCCAGGAGCTGGCGGGGCGTCGCAAGGGCTTGGCGAAAAAACGGGGCTAGCCGTCATGAGCGCACAGATCATTCCGCAGCCGCAACCCGGCGTCCTGGATATTGCTCCCTATCGCGGCGGCGAGGCGGGCGCGCCCGGTTTCGAGCGGCCGATCCGCCTCGCCTCGAACGAGAGCGCGCTGGGGCCGAGCTCCAAGGCGATGGCGGCCTACAGGGCGATCGCCGGCGAGCTCCATCGCTATCCCGACGGCGGCGCCGACGCGCTCCGCGCGGTGCTGGCCCGGCGCTACGGCCTCGACGCGGCGCGCATCGTCTGCGGCAACGGCTCCGACGAGCTGATCGGGCTCCTGACCAAGGCCTATGCCGGCGTCGGCGACGAGGTGCTCTACAGCCGGCACGGCTTCATGATGTACGCGATCGCGGCGAAGGCCGCCGGCGCGACGCCGGTGACGGCGCCGGAGAGCAATCTCACCTTCGACGTCGACGCGATGCTGAAGGCGGTGACGCGGAAGACGAAGATCGTCTTCCTCGCCAACCCCAACAATCCCACCGGCACCTACATTCCCGCCGAGGAAGTGAAGCGGCTGCACGCCGGCCTGCCGAAGTCGACCTTGCTGATCATCGACGCCGCCTATGCGGAGTACGTGCAGCGCAACGACTACGAGCCCGGCATCGCCCTGGTGGAGAGCCACCAGAACGTCGTGATGACGCGCACCTTCTCCAAGATCTACGCGCTCGGCGGCCTGCGCGTGGGCTGGGCCTATTGCAGCGCGCCGGTCGCCGACGTGATGAACCGCGTGCGCGGCCCCTTCAATCTCAACGCCGCGGCGCAGGCGGCGGCGGTGGCGGCGGTGGAGGACGTGGCGGCGGTCGATCGCGCGCGCGAGCACAACGACATCTGGCGGCCGTGGTTCGAGCGCGCTCTCAAGGAGCTCGGGCTCACCGTCAATCCCAGCGTCGCCAACTTCGTCATCGTGCGGTTCTCCGGCGAGCGCGGCAAGACCGCGGACGCCGCGTTCGAGCTCCTGAAGTCGCGCGGCATCCTGACGCGCAAGATGGGCGGCTATCATCTCGCGGAATGGCTGCGCGTCAGCATCGGCACGGAGGAGGAGATGCGCGCCGTCGTCAAGGCGTGCGCCGATTTCCTCGGCGCACCGTGAGCGCGCCGCGCTTCGGTCGCGTCGCCCTCATCGGCATCGGCCTCATCAATTCGTCGATCGCCCATGTGCTGCGCCGGGACAAGCTCGCCGGCGAGATCGTCGCTTGCGCGCGCCGGCAGGAGACCCTCGACACGGCGCTGCAGCTCAAGCTCTGCGACAGCGCCACCGCCGATCCCGCGCTCGCGGTGGCGGGTGCCGATCTCGTGGTGCTGGGGACGCCGCTCTCGGCCTATGGCGAGATCGCCCAGGCGATCGGCCCGGCGCTGAAGCCCGGCGCCGTCGTCACCGACGTGGGCTCGGTGAAGCAGGCGGTGATCCGCGACGTGCTGCCGCATATTCCCGCCGGCGCGCATTTCGTCCCCGGCCATCCGGTCGCGGGCACCGAGCATTCCGGTCCCGCCTCGGGCTTCGCCGATCTCTTCCACGACCGCTGGTGCATCCTGACCCCGCTCCCCGACACCGATCCGGCCGCGCTGGCGGCGGTGACCGCGCTCTGGCAGTCGGCGGGCATGCGGATCGTCACCATGGACGCCGCGCACCACGATCTCGTGCTGGCGATGACGTCGCATCTCCCCCATCTCATCGCCTACACCATCGTCGGCACCGCGACCGACCTCGAGGACACCCTCAAGTCCGAGGTGATCAAGTTCTCGGCCGGCGGTTTCCGGGACTTCACCCGCATCGCCGCCTCCGATCCCGTGATGTGGCGCGACGTCTTCCTGAACAATCGCGAGGCGGTGCTGGAGATGCTGCAGCGCTTCAGCGAGGACCTGACCGCGCTCCAGCGCGCGATCCGCTGGGGCGAGGGTCAGAAGCTGGAAGATCTGTTCTCCCGCACCCGCGCGATCCGCCGCTCGATCATCGAGGCGAAGCAGGCGTAAGGAGTCTTCTGCCTGGCGCTACCAGGCGATGCGCGGCATCGCCATGAGGCGCGCCGGCCCCAGGTAGAGGTTCCCGTTCTGCATCCGCGCCGGCAGCGTCACTTCCGGCGTGCCGTTGGCGCCGGGCTTCGACAGCATGCCGAGGGCGATCTTGGCGAAGGCGCCGTCGTTGGGGCGCATGGCGCCGCTCGCGACGACGGCATCGACGAGGGCGCCGGGCCCGATGACCGTGGCGTTCAGGGCGCCGACCGGCTGCAGGTTCTGGTCGAGGGCGAGCGTGCCGTTGGCGACCGCCTGCAGCGGTCCCCAGACCAGATGCTGGAGCTCCAGGTCCAAGGTGCCGCCGTCGTCGCGCCAGTGCGCCAAGGCCAGCGGCGTGGGCCCGGAGGGAATCATGCCCTTGAGAGTGGCGCGGGCGCTCACGGTATCGACGACGCGGCCCAGGGTCGGAATCGCGCCGGGAAGGGTGAGGCCGGTGACGTCGAGAGCCAGGGTTCCGTCCGTATCGAGATGGTTCGTCGCGGGCAGGCGCGGCACCGTCACCCGTGCCTCCACCCGGAGCGCCTGAACGGCGCCGCTCGTGACCGTGGTCGCGGTGAGGGCGATGGCGGTGCCGCTGCTCCCGACGCTGACCCTGCCGCTGACCCCGGCGGCGGCCGCGTCGATCGCCAGCCGGTCCTCGCTTGCCGGCACCGACAGCGTGGCGCCGTCGGGCGCGTTCAGAAGTCCAGTCGTTCCAGTCCCAGATCCAAGCGGTTCCGGTGAGCCGCGGCGTCGTCGTGGCGTAGACCGGCGGGCGGAGGCTCTTGCCGTAGGTTGCGTTGGCAAGGGTCACCTGAAGGCGCAGGGGAAAGCCGCCCACCGCCATTGTGTCCCAATGCACGCTGGTGCCTGCCTGGCGCTCACGCTCGGCCCAGGCGGCGATCTCCGTGGGTATCCGATGGGCGCTATAGAGCCAGAGCGCGCTGACCGCGGCGGGCAGGGGCAGCAGCACGCCGGCGACGAGCAGCAGGAGGGCGCGCGGCGACAAGGAAGGCTTAACCATGGCGACTGGTTATAGGGCAGAGGACGCGGGTGCGAAACCCGCAGGCCTCGAATGCAGGCAGCGCGCTTGTGGTGGCCGGTCCCGCGGGTAGACTGCGGGCAAAGCCGGTTTCCCCACCTCATGTCCTCCGCAACCGATCTCACCGTGGCCACTCCACCGCGCCTGTCGCTCGCGAGCCTGCTGCCCGTGCTCTTCGTGCTGCTGTGGTCGAGCGGCTTCATCGGCGCCAAGCTCGGTCTGCCCTACGCGGAGCCGATGACCTTTCTGGGCCTGCGCTTCGCCATCGTGACCGCGATCATGGTCGCGGCGAGCCTGGTCCTGGGCGCGCGCTGGCCGGCGAGCGCGCGCGAGACCCTGCACATCGTTGTGGTGGGCGTGCTGCTGCAGGGGCTCTATCTCGGCGGCGTCTACATCGGCCTCGCCAGGGGCGTGGGCGCCGGCGTCTCCGCCCTCATCGTCGGGTTGCAGCCGATCCTCACCGCCGCCCTGGTGCGCCGCTTCCTCGGCGAGCGCGTGACCCCGAGGCAATGGCTGGGCTTCGTCCTCGGGCTTGCCGGCGTGGTGCTCGTGGTGACGAGCCGGCTCAGCCTCGACGCCGGTCATCTCTGGGGCGTCGTCAGCACGCTGGCGGCGCTGGGCGGCGTCACCTTCGGCACGCTCTACCAGAAGCGGTTCTGCGGCGGGATGGACCTGCGCAGCGGCACCGCGATCCAGAATGCCGTCGCCGCGCTGATGATGGTGGCGGGGGCGTTGCTGTTCGAGGATCGCACCATCGAGTGGACGGTGCCCTTCGTCTTCGCCCTCGCCTGGCTGGTCCTGCCGCTCTCGGTGGGGGCGACGCTGCTCCTCTACTGGCTGCTGCGCCGGGGCACCGCGACGCGCCTCATGAGCGTCTTCTATCTCGTGCCGCCGGTGACTGCGCTCCTGGCCTATGCGGCCTTCGGGGAGAGCCTCAACGCGCCGGCGCTTCTCGGCATGGGCGTGGCGGTGGTGGGCGTCGCCTTGGTGTTGAGGGGCGGCACACCGTGAGCCGGGAGGAGCACTATCTGGATTCGCCCACGATCAAGGCGGCGCTCGCCCGGCGCGGCGATTTCTGGGTCTTTGGCTACGGCTCCCTGATGTGGGATCCCGGCTTCCGTCACGCCGAGGTGCATCCAGCGCTGCTCTACGGCTATCATCGGCGCTTCTGCGTCTATTCCTATCGCTACCGCGGCACGCCGGACTGCCCGGGACTGGTGCTGGGGCTCGACCATGGCGGCACCTGCCGCGGGCTGGTCTATCGCGTGGCGCGGCGCCACGCCAAGGAGGCGCTGCTCTATCTCTGGGAACGCGAGCTCCGGGGCGGCGGCTATCACATGAAGACGGTGCGCCCGCGCCTTGCCGGCGGGCGGCGTGTCGACGCCTATACTTTCGTCGTCGATCACGCTCACAAGGATTACGCCGGCGAGCTCAGCCTGCGGCAGACCGCGAAGTACATCGTGCAGGGGACCGGCGACCGTGGTCCCTGCAGCCACTACCTCCACAACACCGTGGAGCATCTGGAGGAGCTGGGCCTCGTGGACGGCCCCTTGCATCGCCTGGCGGAGATCGTGCGCCGCATGGCGGCGGCGCCGGCGCGCTGACTCAGTGACTGTGCGCGCCGCGGTCCTTGGCGTCGTAATAGGCCTTCATGGTCGCGAAGATATAGAGCACGCAGACCACGAACAGCGCGATGCCGGAGTAGTGGAAAAAGCCGTCCTCATAGACTCCGGCGAGGATCACGCCCACCACGGTCAGGATGGTCATGATCGGAATGAAGATCCAAAGGCTGCTCTCGTCGGTGATCAGCATGGGCGCTCCTGGGTGCGGGCTGCGCGCGATCATAGCGGCGTCCCGGCCGGGCGCAACCCTGCGGGCCATGGGGCGATTTGCCGCGCCCTGACCCGCGTTAACGCCCCGCAAACCGGGCGCGGAGCTGCTCGCGAGCGGCGCGGCCGGCGGCCAGGTCCCAGCAGTTGACGATCGCCAGGCGGAAGCCGCCGGGGGGCATGGCGTGCTGCTCCAGGGGGATGTCGTCGTCGAAGGTGATCTGGATCGAGGAGATGCCGGGCTGGCGCAGGATCTCCTTGACCGCGGAACGATCGATCTTCCAGGCGACGCCGTGGTCGCCGAACAGCACCACGCTGTAGCCCTCCCGGCGGCGGTCCTCGAAGGGCCAGTCGCCGGTCGTGTAGAGCGCCACCACCGCGTTGAGCCAGCCGGCGCCATTGAGGTCGAGCCACTGCTCCGCCATGCGCAGGTGGCACTCGATGATGGTGCCGCCGATGGTCTCCATGTTGATGACGCCGGTGAAGCCCGCGAGGTTCCGCTCGAGCCAGGGCAGCACGCGCGCGTCCAGCGCCGGCATCGTCTCGGCGTGCACCGTCCAGTAGTCGAAGGTGCCGTCGCCCGTGGCGATGCCCGTGGTGTGGCGCCACCAGAGCGGCTTGCCGTCCCGGAGCGCCACGTCGGTGCTGACGTGCTCGCCGGTGCAGAGCGGCATCCAGAGATAGCCCGGCTCGATCGCCGCCTCGTACTCCTCGGCGGAAGTCAGCACGCGGCTGCCGGTGCCCATGCCGCGCATGTTGTAGATCGGCTTGGAGAAGATCGGGAAGCCCGGCGGCGTGGTGCCGTGCGGCCCGTGGGCCAAGCCCTGGGTCTCGCAGATCAGGAGCTTGTTGTAGACCCAGCGATGGCGCGGATAGAGCGTCCAGGCGGTGGCGTCGTCGATCGGCACCACCACGTCCTCGCGCAAGGGCTGGTTCTCGAAATACTGCCACCGCCAGGAATTGACGCCGAGAAAGGGCAAGGGGAACGCTCCAAGGATTGACGATCGATCATGTGCGATCGGGAGCGGCCTGTCGACGGGAGGGTGGTTGCGCCGCGATCGTGCGTCCTTCGACGCGCTTCGCTTGCTCAGGATGAGGCGGCTTGGCGGATGGCACGAAGGAAAAGCGCCTCATCCTGAGCAAGCGGCCCTCCGGGCCGCGCGTCGAAGGACGCACCATTCCCATTCCAGCCCCCCTCGCTTGCGCCGTCCCCGTCCGCGCTTTAGGGTCCGCGAACCCGCGCGCGAGGATGTGGTGCCTGACCGTCCCTCGATCACTGTCGTCTCCGGCGCCGATGCCGCCTATTTCGATCTCCTCGAAGGCCTGGTGCTGTCCCTGAAGGCGGGGCCGGTCGCTCGCACGCTGCCGATCTCGATCCTCGATCTCGGCCTCGACCCCGCCCAGCGCCGCTGGCTCGAAGGGCAGGGCGCGCGTCTCGTCGAGCCCGGCTGGGACGTGGCGTTCCCCGGCCGCGACCGCCTGCCGCGGCACTTCCAGGCGATGACGGCGCGGCCGCATCTGCCCAAGCATTTTCCGGGCTACGAGATCTATCTCTGGCTCGACGCCGACACCTGGGTGCAGGACGACGGCGGGCTCGAGCTTTTCATCCGCGCGGCGCGGCGCGGCAAGCTCGCCATCGTGCCGGAGATCGACCGCGGCTACTGGACGATCCACAAGCGGCCGAAGCCCTGGGGCCAGAACCAGAAGGCCTTTGCCTGGGCCTACGGATTGCAGAGCGGGCTATCGCCTCGGGCGCAACGCGATCCTCAACACCGGCGCCTTCGCGCTCCGCGCCGACGCGCCGCACTGGAGCCGCTGGGCCCTGGCGCACGCCCGCGCCGTCAATCGTCGGCGCCTGGGCTCCCTCGACATCGGCACGCTCGAGCTTGTCAACTCCGAGCAGACCGCCCTCAATTACGTCGTCTTCGCCGAGGGCGCGCCGGCGAGCTTCCTGCCGGCCTATTGCAACTGGTTCTGCGGCAAGGGCACGCCGGCCTACGACCGCGGGCGCGCCCTGCTGGTCGAGCCGCACGAGCCGCATCATCCTCTCGCGGTCGTGCACCTCGCCGGTAAGGGGATGAAGGAGCGCGTCTGGCACCTGGAGACGCTGGACGGCGGCAACCTCGACACCCGCCTGACCTGGGCCGCGACCCGCGATCTCGCGGCGGCCTCGCCTCTGGTGCCCTCGGCGGCGGCGGTATAGCCTCGCGCGGCGATTGCACGGGAGAGCTTCATGCCTTTGGACGATACCAGCGGGGATCACGGCGGCGGCGGGCGCAGCCCGTCCCGCAACGTGCTGGGCGAGCGGCTGGAGAGCTGCTCGATCAAGCCGATGACCGGCTTCTACCGCAACGGCTGCTGCGACACCGGCCGCGAGGACATGGGGAGCCACACCGTCTGCGTCGTCATGACCGCCGAGTTCCTCGCAGTTCTCGAAGGCGTGCGGCAACGATCTCTCCACGCCGGTGCCGGAGTTCGGCTTCGCCGGCCTCAAGCCCGGCGACCGCTGGTGCCTCTGCGCGCCGCGCTGGCAGGAGGCGCTGGACGCCGGCAAGGCGCCTCGCGTCGTGCTGCGCGCCACCCATGAGGGCGCGCTCGAATACTGCGCGCTGGCGGACCTCAAGAAGTACGCGATGGATCTGGCCTGAGGCCGCATTCCGGGCTCGGTTGCGGCAGCGGGGCTTTCTGGTATCGTCGCGCCGCTTGGGTCATTGATTTGGTCGCATTTTCTACGCCGAACCGGTATCCACTTCGGCGGAAAATGCTCCGGGAATTGGGGCGTAGCCAAGTGGTAAGGCAGCGGATTTTGATTCCGCCATTCCCAGGTTCGAATCCTGGCGCCCCAGCCAAGCCATAAGCGCGGCTCTAGCTTTCTCCTCACATGACCACCCACATCGCTCTCCTGCGCGCGGTCAATGTCGGCGGGCGCAGCATCGCCATGGCGGATCTCAGGGCGATGTTTGCGGCGCTGGGCTTCGCCGATGCGCGCACGCTGATGCAGAGTGGCAACGTGATCTTCGACGGCGGCGCGGAGACCGGCGCGGCGCTGGAATCGCTTCTGGAGTTGGAAACCGAGACGCGGCTGAGGCTGCGCGCGGACTATCTGGTGCGGTCCGCCCGGGAATGGACGGCGATCGTCGCCGGCAACCCGTTTCCCCGCCAGGCTGCGGACGATCCCGCTCATCTGGTGGCGATGCCTCTGAAGTCGGCGCCGACGAAACCGGCGGTGGCGGCGCTCGAGGCCGCGATCAAGGGGCGGGAAACCGTGCGCGTCAAAGGGCGCACGCTTTACATCGTCTATCCCGACGGTATCGGGCGGTCGAAGCTGACGATCGCGCTCATCGAGAAGACGCTCGGCACCCGCGGCACCGCCCGCAATTGGAACACGGTGCTGAAGCTGCAGGCGGCCGCGAACACCGCCTAGTTTCAAAATTCCGTTGGGCACCCGCCCATTGCCGCCGGTGGGCCGGTCTCGGTATGTTAATTGCAGGTATTCGGACGAGACGCCGGAGCGCGAAGCGGAGAACGGAGCGGCCAGTGAAGCGGAGAGCCTTGATCGGTAGTCGCGGGACGGCGTCGTGAGCGAGATCGCGGAATCGACCTCCCCTGACACGGGCGGCTGCGACCCCGACCTGTTCCGCCACGTCGCCAGCCACTGGGCGACGGGCGTGGCCGTGGTCACCACCGTCGACGGGGAAGGACGCCCCTTCGGCCTCACCATGAGCGCCGTCACCTCGCTGTCGCTGAGCCCGATGCAATTCCTGATCTGCGTCGACGAGCGCTCGGATTCGCTGGCGCCGATGCTGGCGAGCGGCTTCTTCTGCATCAACCTGCTGGCCTCGGGCCAGGAGGAGATCTCCCGCCGCTTCGCCGGCAAATCCCTCGACAAGTTCGCGGGCGTGCCGCACCGGGTCCACGCCAGCTCGGTGCCGGTGCTCGAGGGCACCGTCGCCTTCGTGGTGTGCCGGATCGCCTCGGCGCTGCCCGGCGGCGACCACCGCATCATCGTCGGCGAGGTGCTGCACGCCGACGCCCCCGGCGGCGATCCCCTCCTGCATTTCCGCGGCGGCTATCGCGCGCTGCAGTAGAGGGATTCAGGCGAAGGGTTTCGCCACCTCGCGGATCTGCTGGCGCAGCCACTCGTTGGCGGCATTCCCGTCGTAGCGCCGGTGCCAGTAAAGCGTCCAGTCGAAGGGATCGGGGGCGAAGGGCAGGTCGCGGGCCACCAGATGCCGGCCGGCGATCGCCTGGGCCAGTCGGCCCGGCATCACCGCGACGAGATCGGTGCGGCGCAGGACGTGGGGCACCAGGAGCCAGTGCGGCACGTTGACGGCGATGTCGCGCTTGCGGTCGAGGCGCCCCAGCACGTCGTCGGCGAAACGGGCGTCGGTGGGGCTCAGCGACACCTTGAGATGGCGGAGCGCCAGGAACGCCTCCAGCGTCAGCTTGCCGCGCGCGGCCGGATGCGCGCGGCGCATCAGGCAGACCATGCGGTCGGCGAAGAGCGCCTCGGCGCGGATCGAGCCGGAGTGCTCGAGGCCGGTGCTGACGGCGACGTCGACCTCGTCCGCCTCCAGGGCATCGACGGTGCGCGCCGGCGGCAGATGCAGCACGTCGAAGCCCAGCCGCGGCGCCCGCGCGCGCATCCGCTCCAGCAGCCCCGGCAGCAGCAGGAGGCCCAGCAGGTCCGACATCCGCACCGAGAAGCGCCGGTCCGAGGCGTGGGGATCGTAGGCGATGTCGGCGGCGAGGAGATGCTCGACCTGGCGCAGGAGCTGCCGCGTGGCGCCCGCCAGCTCCCGGGCGCGCGGCGTCGGCTGCATGCCCGTCGCGGTCCGCACGAGGATCTCGTCCTTGAAGAGATGACGGAGCCGGCCCAGCGCGTTGCTCATGGCGGGCTGGCTCAACCCCACGCGCTCGGCGGCCCGCGTCACATGACGCTCCGCCAGCAGCGCGTCGAGGGCGACGAGGAGGTTCAGGTCCACCGTCCGCAGGTTCACGCCGGCCTCCGATGATCATTCATGCCGCATCAATAGGCAGAGAACAACAATCTATTTAACAGATGATGGGTCCCGCGTCATGGTGTCTGGCATGACCAACCCCTCGCCGGGAGACCGCCCATGACCACCGCTGCCGAGCTCAAACCCGCCATCAAGATCTGTATGTTCGACCAGTACGGCACCGTCGTCGACATGCAGGGCGGGCTCCTGGAGGTGGCGACGCCGTTCCTCAGGACCAAGGGCTGGACGGGCGATCCCAACTCCTTCGTCACCTGGTGGCGGCGGACGCATTTCGAGAACTCGATGATCGATGCGCTCCTGCACTGCGAGCACACGCCCTATCGCGAGATCGGCCACCGCGCGGTCGCCTTCGTCATGGAGCGCGCCGGCATTCCCCATACGATGGATGAGGTGCGCGAGCTGGTGGCGGCGATCGAGCGGCTCAAGCCCTTCCCGGAGGTGCCGGCGGCGCTGGCGCGGCTGCAGACGCGCTACAAGCTGGTGGTGCTCTCCAACGGCGATCCCGATATGCTGGAGACCGCCAAGCGCTATCACAACATCCCCTTCGACAACGTGATCTCCGTGGCCGCCGCGAACTCCTTCAAGCCCCACGTCGCGACATATACCAAGGCGGCCGAGATCTCCGGCGTGCGGTTGGATCAGGTCCTCTTCGTCGCCAACCACGCTTTCGACTGCATCGGCGCCAAGGCGGCGGGCATGCGCACCGCCTTCATCGATCGGCGACGCCGTCCCTTCGGCATCACCCCGCATCAGCCGGACCTGCTGGTGCGCAGCATGGAGGAATTGGCGGATGTCATGGTCTGAGACCGCGCCGCTGGCCGGCGTCCGCATCCTTGATCTGACGCGCGTCGTCGCCGGCCCCTTCGGCACCATGTTGCTCGGGGATCTCGGCGCCGATGTCGTAAAGATCGAGGAGCCCGGCACCGGCGACGAAAGCCGCGGCTTCGGACCCCCCTTCCTCGGCGGCGAGAGCGCCTATTTCCTCTCGGTCAACCGCAACAAGCGAAGCTGCGCCATCGATCTCAAGGCGCCGGCCGGGCACGATCTCGTGCTGAAGCTCGCCGCCGTCGCCGACGTGGTGGTGGAGAATTTCCGGCCGGGGACGCTGGAGCGCCTGGGCCTCGGCTTCGACACCCTGAGCCGCGTCAACGAGCGCCTGATCCTCTGCGCCGTCTCCGGCTTTGGCCGCGAGGGGCCGGAGGCGGGACGGCCGGGCTACGATCTCATCGTCCAGGGCGAGTCCGGCGTGATGGACGTGACCGGCGACCCGGAGGGGCCGCCGACCAAGGTCGGGACGTCGGTCGCCGATCTCGTCTCCGGCCTCTACGCGGCCCAGGCGGTGCTGTCGGCGCTGCTGCGGCGCCAGCGTACCGGGCGCGGCGGCCGCGTCGACGTGGCGATGCTGGACGCCATGGCCTCGCTTCTCACCATGAATGCCGGCAGCTTCTTCGCCACCGGCAAGGCGCCGAAGCGCCGCGGCAACGCGCACCCGACCATCACGCCCTACGAGACGTTCCAGGTGGCGGACGGCTGGATCAACGTCGGCGCCGCCAACGAGAAATTCTGGCGGCTGCTCTGCGATGCCCTCGGCGCCGGCGAGCTCAAGGACGATCCGCGCTTTCGCGTCAACCGCGACCGCGTCTCGAACCGGCCCGCGTTGCGGGCGCTTCTCGATCCGCTGTTCCTGCCGCATCCGCGGCGACATTGGCTCGAAGTGCTGAATGCCGCGGGCGTGCCCTGCGGCGAGATCAAGACCGTGGCCGAGGTCTGCATGGCGCCGCAGCTGGTGGAACGCGGGATGATCCAGAGCATGCCCCACGCCGCCGCCGGCGCGGTCCGCGCGGTTGCCAGCGCGATCCGCTTCGACGACGCGCCGCCGCCGCAGCCCGCGCCGCCGCCGCTGCTGGCGGAGCACACGGGCGCCGTCCTGTCGGAGTGGCTGGGCCTCGACCGCGCCGCGACCGAGGCGCTGGCCGCAGCGGGCGCTTTTGGCAACGGGAAGACAGGACCTCGATAGAGGCGCGGAGGCCGCGGCTCATGCGCATTCTCGATATCCGCGAGCGCTCGGTGCCGATCTCCCGCTTCGGCGACCCCGCGTTGCCGTCAGGCGGCCTCACCACCAGCATTGTCGCCGTGGTGACGGACGCGCGGCGCGACGGCCGGCCGGTGATCGGTTACGGCTTCGCCTCCATCGGCCGTTTCGCCCAGGGCGGCCTCATCCGCGAGCGCTTCGCGCCGCGCCTGCTCGCCGCCGGGGATCTCGTGGGCGCAGATGGAATCCTCGATCCCTTCCGCGCCTGGGATGCGATGATGGCGGGCGAGAAGCTCGGCGGTCACGGTGAGCGTTGCGTTGCCGTTGGTACTCTCGACATGGCGCTCTGGGACGCGGCGGCGAAGATCGCCGGCCTGCCGCTGCACCGCCATCTCGCGAATTGTTTCCCCGACGCGCGGCCGGCGACGTCCGATCTCGCGGCCTACGCCGGCGGCGGCTACCGCTATCCCGCCGACGACATCCCGCGTCTCTCCGACGAGATCCGCCGCTTGCGGGATCTCGGCTACACCAGCGTCAAGATCAAGATCGGCGGCGCGCCGCTGGCGCAAGAGGCGAGGCGCATCGAGGCGACGCTGAGGTTGCTGCCCGACGGCGCGCATCTCGCCGTCGATGCCATGAATTCATATGACGCGAAGGAAAGCCTGGCGGCGGCTGCGGCGCTGGCGCCCTATGGGCTCCGCTGGTTCGAGGACATCTGCGATCCCCTGGACTTCGAGACGCACTCCGCCGTGGCGGCTCGGTACGACGGCGCCATCGCCGCCGGCGAGGCGCTGTTCTCCGAGGCCGAGGCGCGGCTCCTGCATCGCCATGGCGGGCTCAGGCCGGACCGCGACATCCTCGTCTTCGATCCCGTCCACTGCTACGGACTGCCGGGCTATCTCAGGATTCTCCGTGCCCTGGAGGTCGCCGGCTGGCCGCGGTCCGCCTTCTGGCCTCATGGGGGCCATCTCTTCTGCCAGCACGTCGTGGCCGCCCTCGGCCTCGGGGGCGTCGAGGTCAATCCGCTCTGCTTCCAGCCCTTCGGCGGTCTCGTCGATGGAGCGGTGCCCGTGGCCGGCCGCGTCGCGCCGCCGGACGTGCTGGGGATCGGTTTCGAGCGGAAGGCGGACTCCTCCGCTCTCTTCCGCGATCTCTAGCTACCGGAGACCCGCCGGAAATACAGGAGATCGAGCTCGGGCGCGCGGCCAACCAGGCCGGTGAGAATTCCGTGCGCCTGGCCGCGGTGGTGAGTCTGGTGGTTGAACCAGTGCGCCAGCGCCGGCGCCAGGGGCTGGGTGAATTCCTCCGGCGTCGAGACGCGGCGGTACTTGATCACGCCGGCGAGCCGGGCCTCGTCGAGACCCTCGACGTAGGTGACGATGCGGCGATCCTCCGCCTCGCGTGCCGCGCTGAGCGCGCCCAGCTCCTCGAAGAGGATGGCGTCGAGGCGATCGGGCGCAGCACCCTCGCCGGTGAAGCGCTGCATCCAGATGCAGTCGGTGACCAGGAGGTGGTTGAGCGTGCCGTGCATCGACTTGAAGAAGGCGCCGCGGTCGCGACGATAGTCGGCGTCCGATAGCGTTGCCGCGGCGTCGTAGAGTCGCCCGTTCGCCCAGGCGTTGTATTTCGCGAACATGAGGAAGTGGGCGTGCATCATGCCTCAGCATGCCGTCGCGGAAAAAACGCCGTCAATCTTGATTGGCGGAATCAACATCGCCGCGCGATCCCGCGAGAAATTCCGTGAAGCTCTCGACCTCGGCGTCGAAGGCGCGGGCGAAGTCGCGTCCCTTCGGCCGCGCCGCCACGAAGCCGGGTTCGATCCGCAGGCCGGTCTCGGACGTCCCCGCATTGACCCAGCCGATCGCCTTGTCGCCCCACAGCAGCGGCATCGCGTAGTAGCCGAGGCGGCGCTTGGCCACCGGCGTATAGGCCTCGAAGCGATAGGGCCAACCCCAGAGATGCTCGAAGCGCCGGCGGTCCCAGACCACGGGATCGAAGGGCGCGAGGAAGCGAACCTCGCGCGGCGTATCGGTCTCCGCCGGCGCGGTATCGCCCGCGAGCCAGAGATAGGTCTCGCCGTCGACCTCGCCGCGCTCGATTTCGCCGGCGGATATCAGCGCCTCGATGGTGGCGCGGACATTGCCAAGGCCCGGCGAGCGGCTCCGCAGCAGGGAAAAGGCGGCGCGCAGGCTGGTCTCCGGCGCGGGCTGCAGGAGACGCGTCACCAGGCGCACCAGGCGCTGCAGCCGCTCCTCCGTGGGGAGCGGCTCCGGCGGCGGCGGAGCCGCCTCGTAGATCCGGATGCCGTCGCGCCGCCGCGCCACCCGCAGCAATCCGTGGTGGTGCAGGCTCTGCAGCGCCCGCGTCGTCGCCTTGGAGAAGCCGCCCCAGCCGTTGACGGCGCGCTTCTTGCCGAAGTGGATCTCGAGATCGCGGGGATGCACCTCGCTCTGGCTGCGCACGTACTCCAGCACTTTCGCGGCGAGGCCCGTGGGCACGTGGCGCCCGTCGGCGCGCCTGGGATCGCGGCGCGGATGCAGGAGGCGCGCGGTGTCGCCGGGCATGAAGCCATAGGCGTAGAGGAAATCCTCCGAGAGGCGCAGCCGAGCGAAATGCCGCTCGAGATCGCCGGCGCGGTAGCCGGCGACACGGTGCCGGAGGATGAGATCCTGGGCGCGGGCCGGCGCGCGGATCGGGTCCGCCTGGACGAAGCCCAGGATGGTCATGGCACGGCCCAGCGTCGTGGGCGGAAACAGCGTCGCCCGCAGCGCGCGTTTCCGAGTGAGTCCCAGCGTCAGGCGTCCGCTCATCTGCGGTTTTCCAGATCCCATGTCAAATCGAGGAGCTTCAGGCCCTATCCCGGACACAGCCTGTTATTGGTCACAGCGGTGTCAATCGGACACCCGAACGGGCACCGAATCCGGCATTACGAGGGTTACCCTGGCTGATTCTCCAGCACCAGCCGCGGCCAATACCGCCCCCTTCGAATAGGCCGCTATCAAACTTTGGTATCAAGATATCTAGGCCCAAAGGGTGTTCTCGCCTAAAGTGTAGTCACGCCGGGACGGTCCGACGAGCTACCATGGTACTACGCCCTATAGAACCAGGAGCCCGGCGATGCCGCGTACCAGCAAAACCCCTGCGCGAGCGCATAGCCGCGCCCTGGCGGCCAGCGCCACCCTAGCCTCGGTGAAGCGCCGGGTCCCCGTCAACGGCAACGGGCATGCGGCAGAGAGCGACGAGTCCCTCAATCTCCACATGCTGCTGGACGCGCTTGACGCGATGAGCGTCGGCGATTTCTCCGTGCGGCTGCCTGGCCGGTCCAGCGGGCTTGCCGGCAAGGTCGCCGACAAGTTCAATCAGATCGTCGCCGCGAACCAGCGGATGGCGCAGCAGCTCGAGCAGGTGGGCCAGGTCGTCGGCCGCGAGGGCAAGACCAGGAAGCGCGTCAAGTTCGGGCTCTCCACCGGCGCCTGGGCGGACATGGAATCCTCGGTCAATACGCTGATCGACGATCTCCTGTGGCCGACGACGGCGGTGACCCACGCGATCGGCGCCGTGGCCCGCGGCGATCTCCTGCAAACCGTGCCCCTCGAGGTCGACGGCCGCCCGCTCCAGGGCGAGTTCCTGCGCTCCGCCGACATCGTCAACACCATGATCAAGCAGCTCAGCGTCTTCACCTCGGAGGTGACGCGCGTCGCGCGCGAGGTCGGCACCGACGGCAAGCTCGGCGGCCAGGCCCAGGTGCGCGAGGTGACCGGCGTCTGGAAGGACCTGACCGAGAGCGTCAACTCGATGGCGAACAACCTGACCGCCCAGGTCCGCAACATCGCCGAGGTGACCATCGCGGTGGCGAACGGCGATCTCTCCAAGAAGATCACCGTCGACGTCCGCGGCGAGATCCTGCAGCTCAAGGAAGCCATCAACACCATGGTGGACCAGCTGCGCTCCTTCGCCTCGGAGGTGACGCGCGTGGCGCGCGAGGTCGGCACCGAGGGCAAGCTCGGCGGCCAGGCGCTGGTGCCGGGCGTCGCCGGCACCTGGAAGGACCTGACGGACTCGGTCAACGCCATGTGCGGCAACCTGACCGACCAGGTGCGCAACATCGCCCAGGTGACGACGGCGGTGGCCCGCGGCGACTTGTCCCGCAAGATCACCGTGGATGTGCGCGGCGAGATCCTGGAGCTCAAGGACACCATCAACACCATGGTGGACCAGCTCAACGCCTTCGCCTCGGAAGTGACGCGCGTCGCGCGCGAGGTCGGTACCGACGGCCGCCTCGGCGGCCAGGCCCAGGTCGGCGGCGTCGCCGGCACCTGGAAGGATCTGACGGACAGCGTGAACTCCATGGCCGGCAATCTCACCGGCCAGGTGCGCAACATCGCCGAGGTGGCGACCGCCATCGCCCGCGGCGATCTCTCCAAGAAGATCACGGTGACGGTCAGCGGCGAGATCCTGCAGCTCAAGGAAACCATCAACACGATGGTGGATCAGCTCAACGCCTTCGCCTCGGAAGTGACGCGCGTCGCCCGCGAGGTCGGCACCGACGGCCGCCTCGGCGGCCAGGCCCAGGTCCCCGGCGTCGCCGGCACCTGGAAGGATCTGACCGACAGCGTCAACTCCATGGCCGGCAACCTCACGGCCCAGGTCCGCAACATCGCCGAAGTCTCCACCGCCATCGCCAGCGGCGATCTCTCGAAGAAGATCACCGTCAACGTCAGCGGCGAGATTTTGCAGCTGAAAGACACCATCAACACCATGGTGGACCAGCTGAACGCGTTTGCCGGCGAGGTGACGCGCGTCGCCCGCGAGGTCGGCACCGACGGCAAGCTCGCCGGCCAGGCCCAGGTGAAGGGCGTCGCCGGCACCTGGAAAGACTTGACGGACAGCGTCAATTCCATGGCCAGCAACCTCACCAACCAGGTGCGCAACATCGCCGAGGTGGCGACGGCCGTGGCGCGCGGCGATCTCTCCAAGAAGATCACCGTCAATGTCAGCGGCGAGATCCTGCAGCTGAAAGAGACCATCAATACGATGGTGGATCAGCTGAACGCGTTTGCGGGCGAAGTGACGCGCGTGGCGCGCGAGGTCGGCACCGAGGGGCGCCTCGGCGGCCAGGCCAACGTGCCCGGCGTCGCCGGCACCTGGAAGGATCTCACCGACAACGTCAACTTCATGGCCGGCAATCTCACGGGCCAGGTGCGCAACATCGCCGAGGTGGCGACCGCCATCGCCAACGGCGACCTGTCGCGCAAGATCACCGTCGACGTCCGCGGCGAGATCCTGCAGCTGAAAGAGACCCTCAACACCATGGTCGATCAGCTCAACCGCTTCGCCGGCGAGGTGACGCGCGTCGCCCGCGAGGTCGGCACCGAGGGCCGTCTGGGCGGCCAGGCCAACGTGCCCGGCGTCGCCGGCACCTGGAAGGACCTGACCGACAGCGTCAATTTCATGGCCGGCAATCTGACCGCCCAGGTCCGCAACATCGCCGAGGTGACCACCGCCGTGGCGCGCGGCGACTTGTCCCGCAAGATCACCGTGGACGTGAAGGGCGAGATCCTGGAGCTCAAGAACACCATCAACACCATGGTGGACCAGCTCAACGCCTTCGCCTCGGAAGTGACCCGCGTCGCCAAGGAAGTCGGCACCGAGGGCAAGCTCGGCGGCCAGGCCGCGGTCTCCGGCGTCGCCGGCACCTGGAAGGATCTGACCGACAACGTCAACTTCATGGCCAGCAACCTGACCGGCCAGGTCCGCAACATCGCCGAGGTCGCGACCGCGATCGCCAGCGGCGACCTTTCCAAGAAGATCACCGTGGACGTGCGCGGCGAGATCCTGCAGCTCAAGGAGACCATCAATACGATGGTGGAGCAGCTCCGCTCCTTCGCCGCCGAGGTGACCCGCGTCGCGCGCGAGGTCGGCACCGAAGGACGCCTCGGCGGCCAGGCGGTGGTGCCCGGCGTCGGCGGCACCTGGAAGGATCTGACCGACAACGTCAACCTGCTGGCGGCGAACCTCACCACGCAAGTCCGCAACATCGCCGAGGTGACGACGGCGGTGGCACGCGGCGACCTCTCGCGCAAGATCACCGTCGATGTGAAGGGCGAGATCCTCGAGCTCAAGAACACCATCAACACCATGGTGGATCAGCTCAACGCCTTCGCCTCGGAGGTGACGCGCGTCGCCCGCGAGGTGGGCACGCAAGGCGAGCTCGGCGGTCAGGCCGCGGTGCCCGGCGTCGCCGGCACCTGGAAGGATCTGACCGACACCGTCAACGTGATGGCGGCGAACCTCACCGAGCAGGTGCGCGGCATCGTGAAGGTGGTGACCGCCGTCGCCAACGGCGACCTGAAGCAGAACCTCACCGTGAAGTCCAAGGGCGAGGTGGCGGCGCTCGCCGAGACCATCAACAACATGACCAACACGCTGGCCACATTCGCCGACCAGGTCACGACCGTCGCCCGCGAGGTCGGCGTCGAGGGCCGTCTCGGCGGCCAGGCCAACGTGCCCGGCGCCGCCGGCACCTGGAAGGATCTCACCGGCAACGTGAACCTGCTGGCGGCGAACCTGACCACCCAGGTGCGCGCCATCGCCGAGGTGGCGACCGCCGTCACCAAGGGCGACCTCACCCGCTCGATCCAGGTCGAGGCGCGCGGCGAGGTGGCGGAGCTGAAAGACAACATCAACACGATGATCGGCAACCTGCGCCTGACCACGGACCAGAACACCGAGCAGGACTGGCTGAAGACCAACCTCGCCCGCTTCACCAACATGCTCCAGGGCCAGCGCGACCTGTCGACGGTGGGCAAGATGCTGCTGTCGGAGCTGGCGCCCGTCGTCAACGCCCAGCACGGCGTCATCTACCTCCTGGAAGGGGAGCACGTGCCGCACCTGAAGCTGCTGTCGGCCTATGCCGACAGCGGCAACGAGGAAGGCGGCCATCGCGACCGGTTGCAGCTTGGCGAGGGCCTCATCGGCCAATGCGCCGTCGATGCGAAGCGGCTGCTGATCTCGGACCTGATGCCGAACGTGGTGCCGATCCGCTCCGGCCGCCTCAATCTCGTGCCGCAGAACTTGGTGGTGCTGCCGGTGCTGTTCGAGGGCCAGGTCAAGGCGGTGATCGAGCTGGAATCCGTCGGCATCTTCACGGATCTGCAGGTCTCGTTCCTGGATCAGCTCACCGCCGGCATCGGCATCGTGCTGAACAGCATCGAGGCGACGATGCAGACCGAGGGCCTGCTGAAGCAGTCCCAGCAGCTCGCGACCGAGCTGCAGACCCGGCAACGTGAATTGCAGCAGACCAACGAGCAGCTCGAGCAGAAGGCGCAGCAGCTCGCCGAGCGCAACGTCGAGGTGGAAGCGAAGAACCAGGAGATCGAGCAGGCCCGCCGCGCCCTCGAAGAGAAGGCGACCGAGCTGGCGCAGACCTCCAAGTACAAGTCCGACTTCCTCGCCAACATGTCCCACGAGCTGCGCACGCCCCTCAACAGCATCCTCATCCTGGGCCAGCAGCTGGTCGACAACGCCGACGGCAACCTCAGCGGCAAGCAGGTGGAATTCGCCCGCACCATCCACTCCGCCGGCACCGACCTTCTCAACCTCATCAGCGACATCCTCGATCTCTCGAAGATCGAATCCGGCACCGTCTCGGTCGAGGCCGAGGAGGTGTTCTTCACCAACCTGCACGACATGGTCATGCGGCCGTTCCGCCACGTCGCGGAGAGCCGGGGCCTCTCCTTCGACGTGCAGATCGATCCCAAGCTCGACCGCAGCATCGTCACGGATTCCAAGCGCCTGCAGCAGGTGATGAAGAACCTGCTGTCGAACGCCTTCAAGTTCACCGAGCATGGCGGCGTCCGGCTGTCGATCACGGCCGCCGCCGGCGGCTGGAGCCCGGATCATCCGACGCTGCCCCAGGCGGCGGGCGTGATCTCCTTCGAGGTGAGCGACACCGGCATCGGCATCCCGCCGGAAAAGCAGAAGATCATCTTCGAGGCCTTCCAGCAGGCCGATGCCAGCACCAGCCGGCGGTTCGGCGGCACCGGTCTCGGCCTCGCGATCAGCCGCGAGCTGGCCCGCCTCCTTGGCGGCGAGATCCAGCTGCGCAGCGCGCCGGGCCTCGGCAGCACCTTCACCCTCTATCTGCCGCTCCGCTATGTGGGCGCGCCGGCGCCGCAGCGGCCGGTGTCGAGCAGCGCCGCGGCCCTCGGCGTGGCGATCGCCGCCGCCCGTGCCAGCGAGGCCGCGGTCGAGCAGTTTCCCGACGACCGCGACAGCGTGCAGGACGGCGACACCGTGCTGCTCATCGTCGAGGACGATCCACATTACGCCCGGATCATGGCCGACCTCGCCCGGGATTCCGGTCTCAAGATCCTGGTGGCGATGCGCGGTGCCGACGCCCTGGCGCTGGCCCGGGAATACCAGCCGAGCGCGATCTCCCTCGACGTGTTCCTGCCGGACATGCTCGGCTGGACCGTGCTGAGCCAGCTCAAGCAGCATCCGGCGACGCGGCACATCCCCGTGCAGATCGTCACCATGGACGAGGACCGCCAGCATGGCCTGGCGCGCGGCGCCTTCTCCTTCATCACCAAGCCCGCGACCAAGGACGGGCTGGAGCACGCGCTGACCAAGATCAAGGATTACGCCGCGCCGCGCCGCAAGCGGTTGCTGGTGGTGGAGGACAATGCCGACGAGCAGCGCAGCATCGCCGAGCTCCTGGGCCACGACGACATCGACATCAGCTCGGTCGGCACCGGCGGCGAGGCGCTGGCCGCGCTGCGCGAGCAGCAGATCGACTGCGTCGTCCTCGACCTGCGTCTGCCGGACATGTCCGGCTTCGACCTGCTGGAGCAGATCCGCGACGACACCGGCCTCGCCGAGCCGCCGGTCATCGTCTTCACCGGCCGCGAGCTCTCCGCCGAGGAGGACGCCGAGCTCCACACCATGGCGCGGAGCGTCGTGGTGAAGGGCGTGGAGTCGCCGGAGCGGCTCCTCGACGAGACCGCGCTCTTCCTGCATCGAGTGGTATCGGACCTGCCGGTGGAAAAGCAGCGCATGCTGGAGCGGCTGCACAGCTCCGACGAGGACCTCGTCGGCAAGATGGTCTTGCTGGTGGACGACGATGCGCGCAACATCTTTGCCTTGAGCAGCGCGCTGGAGCGGCGCGGGATGCGGGTGCTGACCGCCACCACCGGCAGCGAGGCGATCACGCTCCTCGACGCCACGCCGGAAGTCGCCATCGTGCTGATGGACATCATGATGCCGGAGATGGACGGCTATCAGACGATGCAGGTGATGCGCGGCAATCCCGCCTTCCGCCGGCTGCCGATCATCGCGCTCACGGCCAAGGCGATGAAGGGGGACCGGGAGAAATGCCTGGAGGCCGGCGCCTCGGACTATCTCGCCAAGCCCGTGAATACTGAGCAGCTCCTCTCGGCGCTGCGCATGTGGCTGCACCGCTAGGGACGGCAGGCCGCCATGATCGCCAAGGATCCCGTCAATATCCTCCTGGTGGATGACCAGGCCGACAAGCTGCTCAGCTACCAGGCGATCCTCGAGGGGCTGGGGGAGAACCTGATCACCGCCGGATCGGCTCAGGCGGCGTTCGGGCATCTCCTGAAGAAGGAGATCGCCGTCATCCTCGTCGACGTCATCATGCCCGAGCTCGACGGCTTCGAGCTGGCGCAGATGATCCGCGACCATCCGCGGTTCCAGACCACGGCGATCATCTTCGTCTCGGCGATCGCGCTCACCGACATGGACCTGCTCAAGGGCTACGAGCACGGCGCCGTCGACTACGTCTCGGTGCCGGTGATCCCCGAGCTGCTGCGGGCCAAGGTCCGGATCTTCGCCGAGCTCTACCGCAAGACGCGGCAGCTCGAGCGGCTCAACGCCGATCTGGAGCAGCGCGTCGGCGAGCGGACGGCGGAGCTGGCCCGGACGAACGCCGATCTGGAGCAGCGGGTCGAGCAGCGCACGCGGGAGCGGGAAGTGGCGCTCGCCCAGGTGCACGAGATGCAGAAGCTGGAGAGCCTGGGGCAGCTCACCGGCGGCGTGGCGCATGACTTCAACAACCTGCTGATGGCGATCCTCGGCAATCTCGAGGTGCTGTCCCGGCGCTCCCAAACCGACGAGGTGACGTTCAAGCGCCTCCTCGACGGCGCGATCCGTGCCGCGGAGCACGGCACCGCGCTCACCCGGCGCATGCTGGCCTTCGCGCGGCGCCAGGAGCTGCGGCCGGAAAGCGTCGATGTCGCCCGCCACGTCTCCGGCATGGTGGAGATGCTGCGGCGGTCGCTGGGACCGACTATCGAGATCGCCGCCGAGTTCGGTGACGGCCTGCCGCCGATCCGCGTCGATCCCAACCAGCTCGAGCTGGCGATCCTGAACCTGTCGCTGAATGCGCGGGACGCCATGCCCGGGGGCGGAAGTCTGCGCATGAGCGCGCGCTACGAGAAGGTCGGCGCCGACGCGATCGTGAGCCTCGCCGCGGGCGAATATCTCCGCATCGCCGTGACGGATACCGGCACGGGCATGGACGAGGGAACGCTGAAGCGGGCGCCGGAGCCCTTCTTCACCACCAAGGACATCGGCAAGGGCACCGGCCTCGGCCTCTCCATGGTCTACGGCCTGGCCGCCCAGTCCGGTGGCCTCGCCCGCATCGCCAGCCAGATCGGCGCCGGCACCACGGTGGAGCTCTGGCTGCCGGTGGCGGAATTCGACGGCGCGCGGCAGTCCATGACATCGGCGGCGGCGGAGCCGCGGGCGGCACCCCCCAGCTCGATCCTGCTGGTGGACGACGACGCGCTGGTGACGGAGGGGACGGTGGAGATGCTGGAGTATCTCGGCCATCGCGTCACCGTGGCGTCCTCCGGCGCCGAGGCTCTGACGGTGATCCACTCGACCCAGGACATCGATCTCATCATCACCGACTACGCGATGCCGGGAATGACCGGCACGGTGCTCGCCGACCGCATCCGGGAGATCAGGCCCGATCTCCCGATCATCCTCGCGACCGGGTTCGCCGAGCCGCCCGGCAGCGCCCAGGGCACCCGCATCGCCCGCCTGCCGAAGCCCTACCGCATGGAGAAGCTCGCCGCGCTCCTCGCCAGCGTGCTCGGCCAGCGGTCGTTACCGGTCCAACGCCGGGAGATCGGCGGCTGACCGTCGGCGGCTAGATCGCATTCCAGAGCATGGCGAGGCCGGACAGCAGCATCAGCCCGTCCATCAGCAGGCGGAAGTGATTGGGATCGAGGCGGAGCACGAAGCGCTTGGCGATGAAGGCGCCGGCCATCAGCGACGATCCCGCGATCAGGCCCTTGCCGACGACATCGAGGGGCAGGGCGCCGAAGCGCTGGAACGTCACCGCCTTGCTGAGGTAGATCGCGAGCGACCCCGCGGCCTCCGTCGAGAGGAAGGCGCCTTTCACCAGCCCATAGGTCATGAAGATCGGCACCGTGATCGGGCCTGTCGTGACCACGATGCCGGTGATGAATCCCACGACGGCGCCGATGACGGCGAGGTGCCATAGGCTGAACTTGATCTGGCGGGCGACGAGCCAGCGCCGCGCGGGGATCGCGCCGATGAGGAAGGCGCCGATGGCGACGTCGACCACCCGCGGCGGCAGGATCAGCAGCGTCCGGGCGCCGAGCGCCGCGGCGGGAGCGCCGGTGACCGCGTAGGCGCCGCAGGCGCGCCAGTCCACCTCGCGCCACCACGCCATGATGCGGGAGAGGTTCGCCATGACCGCCGCCACCGCCATGATCGGCACCGCCTGCTGCGGCCCGAACTCGTAGACCAGCACCGGCACCAGCATGATCGAGGAGCCGGTGCCGATGATGCCGCTGATGGTGCCGGCGACCAGACCCACCGCCAGGACGAACACGAATTCCAAGGTGCCGCTCTCCCCCGCTTCAGCCGGCGAGAGCATAAGGGATGGAGTTGAGGGAGAGCTATGTTTTGCGGGGGTGCGTCCTTCGACTCGACCGCACCGCGGTCGGCTCAGGATGAGGGGATTTTCTTTATGCCATCACCAACGGTCCTCATCCTGAGCCGGCGCAACAGCGCCGAGTCGAAGGACGCACGACCCTTCAGCCCTCCACGCTCAGTGGCAGCCGCACGCGGAAGCGGGCGCCGCCGCCGGGGCGGTCTTCGATGGCGATGCTGCCGCCGTGGCCTTCCGCCACGCGATGGGCGATGGCGAGGCCGAGGCCGGCGCCGCCGCGGGCGCGGTTGCGGGACGGCTCCAGGCGGCGGAACGGCTCGAAGATGCTCTCGCGCTCGCCGGCGGGGATGCCGGGGCCGCGGTCCTCCACCAGAATCTCGCTTTGTCCCGACGTGTTGAGGAGGGCGACTTCCGCCTGGCCGCCGTACTTGACGGCATTGTCGACGAGGTTGCCCACCATCCGGGCGAGGGCCGTCGCGCTGCCGCGTATGGTCAGCGGCGTTTCCGGCAGCGTCGCCGTCACCGGCATGCCCGCCGCCGCCCGCACCTCGCACTCATGGCGCACGACGCTCGCGAGGTCGACCGCCTCGTTCTCCGCGCCGACGAAGCTCGCCTGGGCGAAGCTGAGGGCGTCCTCCAGCAGCGCGCTCATGTCCTCGACGTCGCGGCCGGCGCGCTCGCGCATCGCGGCGTCCGGCAGCGTCTCGACCCGGAGCCGCAGGCGCGTCAGATATGTCCGCAGATCGTGGGCGATGGCGCCGATGATGAAGGCGCGGCCCTTCACCAGCGCCGCGATGCGCGACTGCATCTGGTTGACGGCGCGAATGAGGGCGCGCACTTCCCGCGCGCCGCGCTCCCGCGTCGGCTTGGGCTCGAGATCGGCGCCGAAGCGCTCGACCGAATCGGCGAGGCGCGACAGCGGCAGCGTCTCGCGGATGACGGCGAGAATGGCGATGACGGCGACCACGAAGCCGACGATGCCGGCCCAGAACCCCGTCGGCAGGCCGAAGAGGCGTGGCACCAGCTGGTCCGCGCTCTCCACCACGAGATAGTCGCCGGAGGCAAGGGACACGACGATCTCCGCGCGGCTGTCGAGATAGCCGCGCAGGCGCGGGAACACGATGGCGGCGGTCTGGGGGCCGCCGATGAGCCGCGCCGCGATGAAACGATCCGCCGGCGCCGCCAGATACTTCCTGAGCGCGCTTTCCACCCGCTCCAGCTCGCGGCCGGTATCGATTTCCGCTGGCCGGTCCGGGCGCACCTCGGCATGGAGGCCGGCGCCGTTCACCGCGCGCAGCAGCAGGGATTGCTGATCCGGCGCGGCGTGATCGAGCAGCGTCGCCAGCGCGGCCACCTGGTCGGAGAGCGGCAGGCGCAACCCGACCTGGGTGACGCGGCTCCGCTCATGCAGGAACGCGCCGGCGATGACGAGCTGCAGGATGAAGAGCGCGGCGACGACGATGAGCGCGACGCGCCAGACGAGACCGAGGCGCCGCATGGGCGATCAGGCCTCGCGCACGTCGGCGGCGAAGAGGTAGCCGCCGTTGCGCACGGTGGTCAGGAGATCGGCGGCCGCGGCGTCGGCGGTCTGCAACTTGCGCCGGAGACGGCTCACCGCGACGTCGATGGTGCGGTCCCAGGGCTCGGCGCTGCGGCCGCGCGTCCAGTCGATGAGCTGGTCCCGGGACAGCACGCGCTGCGGCCGCTCGATGAAGCAGGCGAGGAGGTCGAATTCCGCCGAGGTGAGCGGCACCCGTGCGCCGCCCGCGGTCTCGATGCTGCGGGCGTCGAGGTCCGCCACGAAGTTCGCGAAGGTGAAGCGGCGGCGCGGCGAGCTGTCCGCCGGCGCGCGGCCGGTGCGGCGCAGGACGGCGCGGATACGCGCCAGCAGCTCGCGCGGATTGAAGGGCTTGGCGATGTAGTCGTCGGCGCCGAGCTCGAGGCCGACGATGCGGTCGGTGTCGTCGCCCTTGGCGGTGAGGAACAGGATCGGGACCGCGCTGCGCGCCCGGAGCCGCCGGCAGATCGAGAGCCCGTCCTCGTCCGGCAGCATGAGATCGAGGATGACGAGATCGGGCACCACGCGGCGAAGCGCGCGGTCCATCTCCTCGCCGTCCTCCGCCAGCTCCGCGGCGAATCCCTCCCGCGTCAGGAAATCGCCGAGCAGGCCGCGGATCTCCGGATCGTCCTCCACGAGAAGGATGGTTTTTCGAGGTATGCGAGACATCGCGCCAGAGCCTACACGCGGTCGTGGGTCCCGCAATGCTTAACGCCGGGGCGGTAACAAAACGTTACAAGACGGCCCTCCGCTGCAAAACCCGGGCAAAGAAGCGGGCTCAGTTTGCCAGCGTCCGAACGCCCCCATCGGACGTCGCCAACCCCACAGGAGACCCGCAATGCGCAAGCTTCTTGTCACCACCGCCATCATCGGCATCGTCGTCGCCGGCATGGCCAGCGATGCCTCGGCCTGGACCCGCAAGGGCACGGTCACCACCGGTCGCGGCACCTACACCAGCCAGGGCTCCGGCAGCTGCGCCAATCACGCCTGCTCGCGCTCGGGCTCGACCACCGGTCCCAATGGCAAGACCGTCACCAGCCAGAGCTCCGGCAGCTGCGCCAACGGCTCGTGCTCGCGCTCCGGCACCGTTACCGGCCCGAACGGCAAGACCGTCGACACCTCGGGCAGCGTCACCAAGACCGGCCAGGGCACGTACGACTACAGCCGCAGCGCCACCGGCCCCAACGGCGGCTCCGTCAGCAAAAGCGGCACCGTCACCGTCGCGCCGCCGGCGCAGTAAGAGGTGGCGGAGCGCCGGCTCGCCGCGCATCCGACGCGCGCCGGCGCTCTCGCCGCGATCCCGGGTGTCGCCACATGATCTCCGCCATTCCCAGCTTTGCGCCCGGCTCCGGGCGGCTCGTGCTGCCGGCGATCATGCTGGCGCTGATCGGGCTTGAATATCTCGCGAGCCGCATCGGCAGGCATCATGTCTACGACGCGCGTGAGATCCTCGCCACCCTGGCGATCGCCGTCGGCGGCCGTTTGATCGGCGCCGCCACCGCGGGCATCGCCGCGGCGCCGATGCTGTGGCTCTATCGCCATCGCCTTCTCGACATGCCGGTGGCGGAACCCTGGTCTCTTGCGACGCTCTTTCTCGGCGTCGAGTTCTCCTACTACTGGCATCACCGCGCCATGCACGGCGTGAGCTGGCTGTGGGCGACCCACGCGGTGCATCACTCCACCACCAAGCTCAATCTGAGCGCCGCGCTGCGACTGGGCTGGGGCGGCAATCTCAGCGGCGGGTTCCTGTTCTACCTGCCGCTGGTGGGCCTTGGATTTCATCCGCTGGCGGTGCTGGCGGTGCTGGGCGTGGGGCTGCTCTACCAGTTCTTCCTGCACATGGCCTGGGCGCCGCAGCTGGGGTCGCTCGATTGGGCGCTCAACACGCCGGCGAGCCATCACGTCCACCACGCCGCCAACGACGCCTGCCGCGACCGGAATTTCGGCAGCATGCTGCTGGTCTTCGACCGGATGTTCGGCACGTTCGCCCGGGCGCCCGTGGGCGAGCCGCTGCGCTTCGGGGTCGATGGAGTGGATGCGCGGTTCGGGAATCCGCTGCGGGTGGCGGTGGTCGGCTGGCGCCCCCTCCTGCGCGCCTGGCGCGACGCGGTCAGCTGGCGCGGCCGCTGGATCGCGGTGTTCGGGCGGCCGGCGTGAGCGCGCCGCCGTTCAGACGGCGAGCTCGACCAGGAGGAACGGCAGTCCCATCAGGCTGGCGGTGCTGAGGATGAGGAACGCGATGCCGAGCGACGCCCAGCGCGACGCCGCCACGAAGGCGACGACCATGACGAGGCAGGCGGCGCCCGCCGCGACCAGGCTCTGCTCCATGACCGCCAGCAGCGACAGCATGGCGATGATGGACGGCACCGCGCACAGCGCCAGTGCCAGAAGCAGGTCCGGCGAGCGGAGCGCCAGGCGCACCGCGACCATGAAGCTTGCTCCCTCGACTCGGGGCGCCGGCAGGCCCGCCACCGCGCGTTGCGCGACATCGTCCGGCCGCAGCACCCTCGCGCCGATCTGCTTCAGGAGACCGCCGAGGCGGGCCGTGGCCTCGCCGCGGGACAGCGCCGAGAGAGCCAGGGCCAAGTCCCAGGGATCTTCGCCAATCCCCACCAGCGCCGTGCCCATGGTCAGCTCCATGCCGTTCCGCTCCACGCCGAGCGGGAAGGCCATGAAGGTCTGGATCGCGCCGGGATCGAGGAAAATTCTCGCAGTCATGTCAGAACTTCCTGAAGGGCTCGGACTCGAAGCCGCCGGGCGGCTTCGACCCAGGCCTGAAATGGGTCTGGCACTTCGTTCCGGAAATCGCGGAATTGCCGCGAGTAGCCGTGACGTGCGGCATCTGCCGCGGCACCGGTCCTAGCATGCGAATGATTAACGCCGGTTTTCCGGCGGAAGTTTCGGTGGCGACCGTGTGATGGGGGTCACAGACATGGGCATGCCGGCCTGTTCTTATTTCAGCCGTGGCCGCCCCGCGCCGGGCCGGCCCATCACCGGGACACCCGCCATGAGCCTCCTGCAGACTTGCATCGCCGCCGCCGCCCACCTGCCGGAGAAGCTGACGCGCGGGCTTCCGCGGCCTGCCGCCCACGACTACGCCGACCTTCCGGAAGCCCAGGCTGCTCCCGGCCGCGACGGGGTCCTCGGCAGCGACCCCTACGGGCTCTGGGCCCTCAACGATCTCCTCTCCAGCGGCAACTTGTCGCGCCGGTAGTCGAGGCTAGCTTGCCGAGCCGCCCCTGAAATTTGACTAGGGGCGGCGGCTCCGCTTCAATCCGTCCCGCGCGGGCATCGCGGGTTCCTCAGCTCCGCCGCCGCGAACCCCGCGAGGAGGGACATGGCGTCGAAGCAGGCGATCCCCGGACGCAGCCGTCCGCCGGCAGAGGCCGCGGCTCTCTTCGGCAGAGCCATGGACGCCCACCGCGCCGGCCGGCTTCCGGAGGCGGTCGAGAGCTACCGCCGCGCCCTCGCGCTCGCGCCGCGCGCCATCGAGGCGCAGTTCAATCTCGGCATGGCGCTCGCGGCGCTCAACCAGCTCGATGACGCCGCCGCGGCCTTCCGCGCGGCGCTTGCGATCCAGCCCGGCGCCGTGGCCGTGCTGGTCAATCTCGGCCGGGTGCTGGAGCAGCAGCAGAAGCTCGAGGGCGCGATCGACTGCTATCGCCGGGCGCTTGCCATCGAGCCCAAGGCGGCGCCGGTTCACATCGACCTCGGCATGGCGCTGGAACAGCAGCGGCGTTTTGTCGACGCGATCGACAGCTACCATCGGGCAATCGCGCTCGACCCGACGCTGGTGGCGGCGTTCAACAATCTGGGATCGGTGCTGCGCGACCAGGGCCGTCTCGAGGAGGCGATCGCCGCCTACCGCGAGGCCGTGCGCCTCGATCCCGGCACGCCGGCGATACACCTCAATCTCGGCATGGCGCTGGCCCAGAGCGATCGCGCCGACGAGGCAATCGCCTGCTATGAAAAAGCCATCGCCCTCGATCCCGGATTCGCCGAGGCGCACAAGAGCCTGGCTCTGGTCCGTCTCGCGCGCGGCGATCTCGAGGCGTCCTTCGCGTCGTTCCGGCGCCACGCCGAGCTCAAGTACGGGCCCGTCAACGCCGTGCCGGCGACAACCGTATTTCCCCATCGAGGCAAGCACGACCTCGAGCAGCTCGCGCATCTCCGGGAGATCGCCGTCGACGACCCGGCGCTCCGCCGGATACAGCCGCCTCCCGGAGGGCCGGCGCCCGCGGATCTCTTCCGCGGATACCTGCGCCTGGAGGGGGGCGCGCGCGTTTCGGGGCCGGCGATCAATCCCGCCAACGATCCGGCCGACATCGAGGCGAAGTGGGTCGGAAGCCGGCCCAACGTCGTCGTCATCGACGATCTCCTGACGCCGGACGCGCTGGAGGGCATGCGGCGCTTCTGCTGGGGCTCGACGATGTGGCGCCGGGGATATCCCGAGGGCTATCTCGGCGCCATTCCCGAGAGCGGCTTCGCGGTGCCGCTGCTGGCGCAGATCTCCGACGAGCTGCGGCGGCGCTTTCCCGGCGTCTTCCATGAGCATCTGCTGACCCAGTGCTGGGCGTTCAAGTACGACAGCCGCCTCACCGGCATCAACGTCCACGCCGACTTCGCCGCGGTGAACGTCAATTTCTGGATCACACCCGACGACGCCAACCTCGATCCCGAGCATGGCGGGCTGGTGATCTGGGACGTGCCGGCGCCCCTCGACTGGGACTTCGAGAAGTACAACGCGGATCCCCAGGCCATGCGCGATTTCCTCGCCACTGCCAAGGCGACCTCGGTGACGGTGCCCTACCGCGCCAATCGCGCCGTCATCTTCGATTCCGATCTCTTCCACGAGACCGACCGCATCACCTTCCGCGAGGGATACAAGGACCGTCGGATCAACGTCACCTTGCTCTACGGGCGGCGGGAAGACGCCGCCGGCGCCAGCAGCTGAAGGACGCGACACCGGACGTGGCAGAGATCTTCGACGAGCTGAACCCGCCCCAGCGCCTTCTGATGGGGCCGGGTCCCGTCACCGCCGATCCCCGCGTGCTGCGGGCGCTGGCGATGCCGCTCCTGGGCCAGTTCGACCCCGCCTTCACCCGCTACATGAACGAGGTGATGGTGCTGCTGCGCCAGGTCTTCCAGACCCAGAACCGCTGGGCCTTCCTGGTGGACGGCACCGCGCGGGCCGGCATCGAGGCGATCCTGGTCTCGATGGTCGCGCCGGGCGACCGGGTGCTGGTGCCGATCTTCGGCCGCTTCGGGCATCTGCTGGCGGAGATCGCAAAGCGCTGCGGCGCCGAGCTCACCACCATCGAGGCGGAGTGGGGCACGGTCTTTCCGCCGGAGCGCATCGTGGCGGCGATCGAGAAGACCCGGCCCAAGCTGGTGGCGTTGGTGCACGGCGACACCTCCACCACCATGGCGCAGCCGATGGATGGTATCGGCGCGGCGTGCCGCCGCCATGACGCCTATCTCTACGTCGACGCGACGGCGACGCTCGGCGGCATGGACGTGGCGGTCGATCGCTGGGAGATCGACGCCCTATCGGCGGGATTGCAGAAATGCCTCTCGGGTCCGCCGGGCTCGTCGCCGATCACTTTCAACGACCGCGTGGCGTCCCTGGTGAACGCCCGCAAGCACGTGGAGCAGGGGATCGCGCCGGCGGGCTTCGTGCCCGGCAACGGGCCCGTCATCCGCTCCAACTATTTCGATCTCGCCATGCTCATGGACTACTGGGGACCCGAGCGCCTCAACCATCACACCGAGGCGACCTCGATGCTCTACGCGGCGCGGGAGTGCGCCCGCATCGTGCTGAAGGAGGGTCTCGGCGAGTGCTTCGCCCGGCACCGGCTGGTGAGCGAGGCCCTGATGGCGGGCCTCGAGTCCATGGGCCTGACCCTCTACGGCGACATCAGGCACAAGATGGCGAACGTGACGGGGGTGGTGATCCCCGAGGGCGTCGACGGCGAGCGGGTGCGGGCGGCCCTGCTGGCGGAGTTCAATCTGGAGATCGGCACGTCCTTCGGGCCGCTGCGCGGTCGCATCTGGCGCATCGGCACCATGGGATATAATGCGACCTCCGGCAATGTTCTATTCTGCCTATCATCTCTGGAGAAGGTGCTGGGCGATCAGGGTTTTCGCCTGACTGCCGGCGCTGGAGCCGCTGCCGCCCAGGCCGTTTTCGACACGTCCGAGGCCCCCCGCAGGCCGCTGAGTTCCTAATTGTAGGCGCGGAAATTCGCGTCGCCGGGCGAGCGGCCGGCTTGGTGGCTGCTCTCATCACGAGAGAAATCTACTTTTTGGTCGTCTATTGGTTTGGTTGTTTTACCAAATCGTAACGCAACCGCAGCATTTTTGGAATTGCCCGCGCATTCACCTTGCGGTCCGCATTCGGGAATTCCTCATGCTCCGCTTCCTCGACAATCAGAAGATCATCGTCAAGATCCTGGTGCCAGCCGTTCTCCTGGCGCTGATCTCCGTTGCCAGCGTGATCTATGGCGCCGTCGAGCTCAACCAGGTGAACGCGGCGGGCCAGAAGATCCGTGTGGTGAACGCCAAGCGGCTCGAGCTCGCGCTCGCCGCCGAGAGCGTCTTCAACAGCGCCGCCATCAGCGAGAAGAATGTCATCCTCTCCAGCGATGAGCCGTCGATGCGCAAGCACATCGGCCTCTACGACAAGGCGAGCGAGGACACGCTGGGGCTGATCGAGCGCCTAGCCCCAATGGTGCGCGCCGCCGAGGAGAAGGCGCTGGTGGATACGTTCCGCGCCGCTGTCCAGGCGCGCCGCGTGGCCAGCGCTCATGTCTTCGAGCTCGCGCTCAAGGGCGATCCCAAGGGCGCCTTCGAGGAATCGAGCAAGGTGGCGGCGAAGCATCGCCAGGATGCGATCAAGGCGGTGGACGCGATCATCGATATGGAGCGCGCCTCGATGGACGCCTCCGGCACGGCCGCCGACCACGATGCCACCCTGGCGCTCTGGGTGCTGGCGGCGGGCTCTGCGCTCGGCCTCGCTGTGGGGTTCTCGCTGTTCTCGACCGTGGCGGCCCGGGGAATTGCCCGGCCGATCACGTCGATGACCGCGCTCATGGTCCGGCTCGCCGACGGCGATATCGGGATTGCGATCCAAGGCGCCGAGCGCCGGGACGAGGTGGGCGCGCTGGCCCGCTCCCTCGTCGTCTTCAAGGAGCATGCGGCGAAGACGCAGCAGCTCGAAGCGGAAAAGGCGGCGGAGCAGCAGCGCAGGGAAGAGCGCCAGAGGTCGGTCGAGAAGGCGATCGTGGTATTCGAGAATTCCGTCCGCGCCGCACTCGATGCGCTGGCCGCGGCCTCCACCGAGATGCGCGCCACCGCGGAGAGCATGGCCTCGACGGCGGAGGAGGCGAGCCGCCAGGCGACCGCCGTCTCCACCGCGTCGGAGGAAGCCTCCACCAACGTACAGACCGTGGCCGCGGCGACCGAGGAGATGTCGTCGACGGTGTCGGAGATCGGCCGGCAGGTCACCCAGTCCAGCGCCATCGCCGCCAAGGCGGTAGACGAGGCGCGGCACACCGACGTCACCGTCCAGGGTCTCGCCGCCGCCGCGACCAAGATCGGCGACGTGGTTCAGCTCATCAACGACGTCGCGAGCCAGACCAATTTGCTGGCGCTCAACGCCACCATCGAGGCGGCCCGCGCCGGCGAGGCGGGCAAGGGCTTCGCGGTGGTGGCCTCCGAGGTGAAGGCGCTCGCCAATCAGACCGGCAAGGCCACCGAGGAAATCTCGGCGCAGATCACCGCCATGCAGGGCGCGACCCGCGAGGCCGTCAGCGCCATCAAGGATATCGGCCAGACCATCACCAAGATGAGCGAGATCGCCACCGCGATCGCCGCCGCCATCGAGGAGCAGGGCACCGCCACCCAGGAGATCGCCCGCAACACGCAAGAGGCCGCGCGCGGCACCCAGGAGGTCTCGCGCAACATCGTCGGCGTCAACGAGGCCGCCACCGAGACCGGCGCCGCCGCGTCCCAGGTGCTGGACTCCGCCGGCGACCTCAGCAAGCAGGCGGAAACCCTGCGCAGCGAGGTCGACCGCTTCCTCGCCAGCATCCGGGCGGCCTAAGGGACCGCACCGCCATCCTGCGTCCTTCGACTCGGCCGCCGCGCGGCCGGCTCAGGATGAGGTGGATTTTCTTTCCGGCACCACAAACGGATCCTCATCCTGGGCCGGCGCGAAGCGCCGAGTCGAAGGACGCATTGACGCTGATCCAGCGTCTTTCGGTTCAAGACGCCAGCGAATAGAGCTCCGCCGGCTCCGCAAATCCCTTCAGGCTGTGGCGGCCGATCGACGTGATCGCATGGCCGCTCAACAGTCCCGCGAAGCGTGCGGACATCACCAGCGGGCGGCCGACGGTGCCGCTGACGGTCTGGATGCGGCTCACCATGTTGACGTCGGGGCCGATCACGGTGAAGTCGAGGCGCTGGCCCGAGCCGATGTTGCCGTAGCTGACCTCGCCGTAGTGCAGCGCCACGCCGGCGTGCAGCTCGGCGTCCGGCGCCGCGAAATGGCCGAGGTTGTCGAGGGCGGCGAGGGCGGCGCGGAGCGCCGCCTCGCAGGCGGCAGCGGCGTCGTCGCGATGAAAGAACGCCAGCACGGCGTCACCCATGTATTTCAGGATCTCGCCGCCGGCGTCGGTGATCGCCGGCACCACGCGGTCGAAATAGGCGTCCAGCAATTCCAGCACGCGGGCGCTGGGGAGCCGGTTCGAGAGCTCGGTGAAGCCGCGGAGATCGCAGAGCAGCAGCGCCGCCTCCAGGGATTCGATCTGGCCGCGGCGGATCCGCCCGGCCAGGATGCGCTGGGCGGTGGTGGGGCCGATGTAGGTGTCGAGGAGCGTCAGCTCGACCTTCCGGAGGGTGCGCAGCTCGCAGGCGTTGCGCAGCGCCGGCACGATCCGATCCAGGGCCGCGCGCTCACGAGCGCCGAAGCCGCCGGGGCGCGCGGTGCAGAAGGAGGCGGCGCTGACGAGACCGTCGCCGCTGCGGAGCGGCACGAAGATGGCCTCGGTGAGGCCGCGCTCCCGGAAGACGTCGATGTTCGTCCAGCGCTGCCCGTCGAGATCGTTCAGGCGGACGGCGAGGGGCTCGTCCATGTCCATCACGCGGCGCAGCGGGCTGTCGAGGTAATCCGCGGACACCTCGACCCCATGCTCCCGGTCGTGGATCTCGACCGGCTCGTTGGGCGACCACGCCACGGCGCGGCCGAGGATCTCCGGATGCAGCGTGCGCAGGTGCAGGGTGAGCCGGTCCACGGGCAGGCCCACGGCGCGCAGCCGGCGGCCGAGGCCGGCGATGAGCCCGGCGTCGTCGAGGTCGTGGCATTCGTCGCCGCTCAGCCACTCGACGACCTCGAGGATCCGCAACGATCCCGCCGCGGCCCCGACGTCGGCGGTGGCCGATGGGCAGGACGCTTTGATCGTTGTCATTCTCTCCTCCCTCTATGCGGGGCCATGGCGTGATCCTCCTCAGGCGGCGTGGGCGGTTTTCGTCGAATGCACGGAGCGGAAGCTGATGGCGATCCGGTTCCAGGCGTTGATGGCGGTGATGGCCACCGTGAGCTTGACCAGCTCCGCCTCGGAGAAGAAGCGGCGCGTCTCCTCGTAGACCGCGTCGGACACATGCGTCTGCGCCACCAGGGTCACCGCCTCGGTCCAGGCCAGAGCCGCCCGCTCGCGCTGGCTGTAGAGCGGCGACTCCCGCCAGGCGTCCAGCAGATAGATCCGCTCCTCGGTCTCGCCGTCGGCGCGGGCGTCGCGGGTGTGCATGTGAAGGCAGAAGGCGCAGCCGTTGATCTGCGACGCTCGGATCTTCACGAGGTGGATGAGCGCCTTCTCGAGGCCGCTCTCCTGCACGTAGCCCTCCAGCGCCGCCACTGCCTTCATGGCGTCGGGGGCCACCTGGTAGGCGTTCAATCTTGCTTTCATGATCGTCCTCCTTCGGATTGGGGGTCGGCGGTCCGGCTCTAATGCGCGCCGCCGGCCTTCAGGTGATCGGGCTTCTTGAGCATCAACGCGGCGACCAGCGCCACGATCAGCGCGGCTCCCAGCAGATAGAATGTATCGCTGAAGGCCATGACGTAAGACTGCTGGCGCACGATCCCACCCATTGCCACGACCGCCTTGTGCCAGGCCGTCGCGTGATCGGCGATGCCGTGGGCCAGGAAATACTGGGCGAGGTGGTCGATCCGGGCCCGCGTCGCCGGCTCGAACAGGGACACCGGCTCCGACAGCACGTTGGAATGGAACTGCTCGCGCTTGGTGAGGAAGGTCTGCAGCATCGCGATGCCGACGGCGCCGCCGAGGTTGCGCATCATGTTGAAGAGCGCCGAGGCGGAGCCCGCGTTCTCCCGCTCGATGCCGGCGGTCGCCACCGCCGAGAGCGGCGCGAAGGCCAGGGCCTGCCCCACGGCGCGGACGACGTTGGGCCAGAGCAGCTGGTCGGCGGCGTAGTCGGCGGTCATGTCGATGTTCATGAAGTTGCTGGCGGCGAAGAGGGCGAAGCCCGCGCCGATCACCAGGCGGGGATCGAACCGCTTCATCAGCCGCGGCACCAGGGGGATCAGCGCCAGTTGCGGCAGGCCGGTCCAGGCCAGCACCGCGCCGATCTGCTCGGCGTTGTAGCCCTGGATGCGCGAGAGGTAGACCGGAAGAATGAAGACGGAGCCGTAGAGCGCAGTCCCCAGCAGGAAGTTGGCGAGGACGCCGAAGCCGAAGTTCCGCCGCGCCAGCAGCCGCAGGTTCAGGAGCGGCCGGGTCGAGGTGAGCTCGATCCAGAGGAAGAGCGCGAGGGCGACCGCGGCGACGACGGTGAGGCGGACGATGAAGGGCGAGCCGAACCAGTCGTCCTTGTTGCCTTCCTCGAGCACGGTCTGGAGCGCGCTGAGACCGATCGCCATGGTGACGATGCCCGGCCAGTCCCCCTGCTTCAGGAGCGGGAGCCGCATCGGCGCGCTCTCGAGCGAGAACCACAGCATCCCCACCATGAGCACGCCCGGCACCAGGTTGACGTAGAAGATATACTGCCAGCCCCAGTTCTCCGTGAGATAGCCGCCGATGGTCGGCCCGATCGCCGGCGCGAAGGTGGCGGAGAGGGCGAAGAGCGCAAGGCCGACCGGCTGCTTCGCCTTCGGCAGCAGGGTGATGATGAGGGTGAAGGCCATCGGGATCAGCACGCCGCCGCTGAAGCCCTGGATGGCGCGGAGCGCGATCATCTGCTCCAGGTTCTGCGCGAAGGCGCAGGCGCCGGAGAAGATCAGGAACAGCACTGCGTTGGTCAGCAGGTAGATCCGGATCGAGAACACCTGGGCCAGCCATCCGGAGAGCGGGATCACCACGATCTCGGCGATGAGATAGGAAGTGGAGATCCAGCCGCCGTCGTCGATCCCGGCGCCGATCGCGCCCTGGATGTCCGCCAACGATGCGTTGACGATCTGGATATTCAATATCGCCATGAAGGCGCCGAGAGTCGAGCCGATGACGGCGATCCAGGTGCGGGGCGAGACGTGCTGGGCAGTGGTCATGTTCAGATCTCCGTGGCGCTCACGAGAGAAAGAATGCGGCGGAAGGCGCCTCGCGATAATCCGGGAAAGAGCGGAAGGATTGTCCGCTGGGAGTTGAAGATCGGACGGCCTTCCGTGCGTCCTTCGAACTCAAGCCCTGCGGGCTTGGCTCAGGATGAGGCGCTTTCCTTTGTGCCATTCACGATGCACCTCATCCTGAGCCACCGCCGGAGGCGGTGAGTCGAAGGACGCGAGATGTGTCTGCGGCGGGGCGTCTATCGCGCCGCCTTCGTATCGATCGTGGGCTCCACCGACATTCCCGGGCGCAGGAGTCCCGCGAGCGCGTCCTTGTCGAGGGCGATCCGCACCGGGATGCGCTGGACGATCTTGGTGAAATTGCCGGTGGCGTTGTCGGGGGGCAGCAGGGAAAACTCCAGGCCGCTGGCGGGCGACAGGCTGTCCACATGGCCGGTGAGGCGGGCGCCGGGGAAGCCGTCGACCGCGATCTCGACGGGCTGGCCGTCGCGCACATGGGTGAGCTGGGTCTCCTTGAAGTTGGCGACCACGTAGACCGCATCGAGAGGAACCACCGCCATCAGCTCGGTGCCGGCCTGGACGAACTGGCCGACCCGCAGCGACCGGGCGCCCACCGTCCCGTCCACCGGGGCCGTGATCGTCGTATAGGACAGGTTCAGCTCCGCCTGCTCCCGGCTGGCGAGTGCGCGGTCGCGCTGGGCGTTGGCCTTGTCGCGCTCCGTCGCCAGCACGTCCACCTTGCGCTCGGCCGCCACAAGCCCGGCGCGGCTGCGCTGCAGCTCGGCGGTCTTGCCGCGCAGATTGGCCTCGGTCTGCTGGGCCCGCTGCACCGTGCCGTAGCCGGTCTGCATCAGGTCCCGATAGCGCGATTGCTCCTGCTGGGCGAACTGCAGGGCGGCCTCGGTCGCGGTGATGTCGGATCTCTGCTGCTCGATGACCGACTGCTGCAAGGCGATCTGGGCATCGAGGTTGCGGATCGCGGCGCCGGCGGACTCGACGTCGGCGCGGGCCTGGTTCAGGGCGGTGCGGAAGTCGCGGTCGTCGATGCGGGCCAGGGTCTGGCCGGCGGCCACGCGCTCGTTGTCGCGGACCAGGACCTCGGCGACGTAACCGGAAATCTTGGGGGCGATGGTGGTGTAGTCGGCCTTCACATAGGCGTCATCGGTGGACTGGAGATACCGCCCCACGGTCCAGTAGCGATAGCCGTAGTCCGAGGCGAGGGTGATGCCGGCGATGGCCGCCAGGCCGAGGACCACCCGGTTGAAGGTGGTACGGGAGGGGAATAAGCCCTTGCCGGCCTTGGATGTTCCGGCGGGGGCGGTTTGCGCCGTGTCGACCATCTGAAATCCTCCTTATCTACCAATCCCCTGGCCGTGCCCGGGGGACCGTTCTCATGACAGGAAGATGCGATGGGGGCGGGGATATGATAATTCAGGAAAATCGGGATGGATCATCCACTCTGGGCGGATAATCCGGAGGACTCATGGACCGGCTGACAAGCTTGACGGTGTTCGTCCGAGTGGTGGACAGCGGCGGCTTCTCGGCCGCGGCCCGGCGCCTCAACATGTCCACGACCATGGTCAGCAACCACGTCCAGGCTCTGGAGGACCGGCTCGGTGCCCGGCTCCTGAACCGTACCACCCGGAAGGTCAGCCTCACCGATACCGGCAAGGCCTATTACGAGCGCTGCGTTCAGATCCTCGCCGAGATCGAGGAGGCGGACCAGATCGCGGGGGCGTTGCAGACGACGCCGCGGGGCACGCTCCGGCTCCACACCATGGCGGCCCTGGTGGGATTCCTCGCCCCGGTCATCTCCGAATACCTGGAGCGCTACCCCGAGGTATCCGTGGACCTCGATATCGGCGAGCGGATGGTGGATCTCGTGGAGGAAGGTGTCGATCTCGTCATCCGGGCCACGCCGCCGCCGGATTCAAGCCTGATCGTGCGGCGGCTGACGCCGTGGCGCCATATCCTCTGCTGCGCACCCTCCTATCTGGAGACGCATCCGGCGCCGCGGCGGGCGGAGGATCTCGCCCGGCACAATTGCCTGCGCTACGCCTTTTATCCCTTCGGCGAGGAGTGGCGCTTCATCGATCCCGACGGCAAGCCGGTCTCGGTCCGCATCGGCGGCAACCTGCTCACGACCAGCGCCGAGATGCTGCGGTACCAGACCCTGAAGGGCAGCGGCGTATTCCTGGCGCCAAGTTTCGTCGTCAGCGAGGACGTCAGCGCCGGCCGGCTCGTCGCCCTGCTGGGGGATCATCAGCCCCTCGAGTTCGCGATCAACGCGATCTATCCGCACCGCCATCACGTCTCCAGCAAGGTGCGGAGCTTCCTCGACCTGGTGGTGGCGCGTTTCGCCGAGCATCGCAAGTGGCTGGCCCCGGGCGTGCCGGCTTAGTCCGCTGCCTTCGCAGCCGCCGTCGGGCTGTGGCCGGCGGGCAGCAGGGCCACGAGAATGAACGTCAGCACCGCCACCGCGAGGGCGATCAGATAGACCTCGTGCACCGCCTGCGCCACCTCCAGTGTCAGGCGCGCGATCTCGTCCTCCGGCAGGCCCTGGCGCAGCGACGGCTCCATCAGCCGGTCGACCACGTCGGAGCTTTCGGACTTGCCGGCGAAGAGCACGTAGTTGAAGACGCCGCCGAAGATGGCGACGCCGATGGACTGGCCGAGCATGCGCATGAACAGCAGGGACGAGGTGGCGGTGCCGCGCTCGTGCCAGCCGACGCTGCTCTGCACCGAGACCAGGAAGGTGGTGTTGAGGAATCCCATGCCGGCGCCGATCAGGAGCGCGCCGGCGCCGGCCCAGACCGGGCCGTAGCTCGGCTGCAGCAGCACCAGAAGGACATCGCCGGCGATCAGCAGCGAGCCGCCCACCATCGCCGCCGTGCGATAGGAGTGCCGCAGCATCATCCGGCCCGCGACCCCGCTGGTGGATGACCAGCCGATCGACATCGCCGTCAGCGCGAAGCCCGCCACCACCGGGCTTCGCCCCATGGCGCCCTGCACATAGGCCGGGAGGAAAGCGGTGATGCCCATGAGCACCGCGCCCATGGAGGTGGATCCGAGATTGCCGATGGCGATGACCCGGTTCTTCCAGAGATCGAGGCGCAGCATCGGCTCCGGCGCCACGCGCTCGTGGCGGATCAGGGCCGCGACGCCCGCCGCCGCCACCGCCAGCAGCGTCCACAAGACCGTCCGCGACAGCTCGTTCGCCTGGATCAGCGCCAGCATCAGGGCGCCCGATCCCACTACCAGCAGCGCCGATCCCAGATAGTCGATGCTGTGCATGCGCGGCTTCAGATCCTCGCGCAGGAAGATGGCGATCATCGCGATCGCGATGACGCCGATCGGCAGGTTGACCCAGAAGATCACCGACCACGACAGGTGCTGCACGATGAAGGCGCCCAGCACCGGACCGACGATCGCCGAGACGCCCCAGACGCTGCCGAGGTATCCCTGCATGCGCGCCCGCTCGGTGGGGTTGTAGATGTCGGCGATGATGGTGGTGGAGATCGGCAGGATGGCACCGGCGCCGAGGCCCTGCAGGCAGCGGAATCCGATCAGCGCGATCATGCCCGGCGAGAAGCCGCAGAGCGTCGATCCCACCAGGAACAGCGTGGCGCCGGCGCAGAACACGCGCTTGCGGCCATGGATGTCGGCGAGGCGCCCATAGATCGGCGCCGAGATCGCCTGCGCCAGCAGATAGATCGCGAACACCCAGCTGAAGAGGCGAAAGCCGCCGAGATCGGCGACGATGGTCGGCATCGCCGTCGCGACGATGGTGCTCTCCACCGCCGCCATGAAGAGGCCCATCATCACGGCCGCTGTTATCAGCGGCCGCCGGCGGGCGGAGGCGTGACGGGTGGTGTCTTCGGGCGCGGCTTGATCGGGCAACGTGGGCTCGCGGCGGATGCGGGAGGAAGGGCGGGACCCTAGCACAACGTGTGCCGGAGGCTAGGTGCCGGGGCTCATGGCTGATCTGCTAGGTCGATGGCATCCTGCGTCCTTCGACGCGCGGGCCAACGGCCCGCTTGCTCAGGATGAGGACCATTTGTGAAGGCATAAAGAAAAACGCCTCATCCTGAGCAAGCGAAGCGCGTCGAAGGACGCACGATCCCCCCTGCAACCCGCCCTCACGGCGCGATGAGCCCGTTCTCCAGGTCCGTCTTGTCGTAGGCGAAGACCACGCTGGGATCCGGCAGGTCCAGGTGCTTGGGGCGGTCGGGATAGTCGAGGCGCCACAGCAGGTCGCGGATCACATTGAGGCGCGCGTGGTGCTTGTCGTTGGCACGCACGATGATCCACGGCGTCTCCGCCGTGTGCGAGCGCGCCAGCATCTCGTTGCGCGCCTTGCTGTAGTCGCGCCATAGCTTCGGCGCCTTGGCGTCGATCGGGCTCAGCTTCCACTGCTTCAGCGGGTCCTTGCCGCGGTCCTTGAGCCGGCTCTTCTGCTCGTCTTTGCTGATGTCGAGGTAGTACTTGAACAGCCTGATGCCGGAGCGCACCAGCATGTCCTCGAAGCCCGGCACTATCTCCAGGAAGGCACGGGTCTCGGCGTGGGTGCAGAATCCCATCACCCGCTCGACACCGGCGCGGTTGTACCAGCTGCGATTGAACAGCACGATTTCGCCGCCGGCCGGGAGAAAGCGGATGTAGCGCTGGAAATACCACGAGCGCCGGTCGCGGTCGGACGGCGGCCCCAGCGCCACCACCCGCGTTTCCCGCGGGCTCAGATGCTCGATGACGTGCTTGATGGTGCCGTCCTTGCCGGCGGCGTCGCGTCCCTCGAAGATCACCAGCACGGGCGTCGCGCTTTCGATGATGTGGCGTTGCAGCTTCACCAGCTGGATCTGCAGCTTCAGCAGCGCCTTGGCGTAGGCGTGATGCGTCATCGAGGGCGGCATCGGCGGGTGCTTCGATTTCTTCGGCATTGGCGGGAACTCCGATCAACCGGCGGTCGCGAACAGGGCCACGGCAACGCCGAGAACCGACAGCGCCGCCAGCGAGGCCACCGTCTGCAGGCTTTGCCGCCAGCCTGCGAAGGCCACGGTGTAGCCGGCCTTCAGCAGGTTGTTGGAGGATATGGCAATCAGGATGGCCGCTGCCATCGCCGGAACCGAGAGCTCGGCGGCGCCGCCCTGGGCGAGGTTGAGGACGAAGGGGTCGATGTCGGAGACACCCACGACGGCGGCCAGCGCATAGATGCCGGCGCGGCCGAACGCGCCGCCGACCCAGGTCGAGAGCAGGGAGATCAGGACATAGAGCACGGCGAAGAGCGCGGCGGCGGGAAGCTCCAGCGGATTGCGCGGCTCATAGGGCTGCGCGGTGCCCGGCGCGGCGGGCGGCACTCGGCGGTACTGTGCCCAGGCGAGCGCCGCCGCGAGCAGCGAGAGACCGATCATCGGCAGTGCCAGCCGGAATGCCAGCACGTGATTGAAGACCGCGACGATCACGAGAATGCGCAGATACATGACCGATGTCGCGAGCGTGATGCCGGCGTGGGCGCCCGCCGCGGTCGCGGGCTCCGCGTGGGCGCGGCGCGCCAGCACCACCGTGGTGGCCGTCGAGGAATAGGCGCCGCCCAGCACCGCCATCCAGAGATCGCCCTCCTTGGGCGCGATCATGCGCTGCACCAGATACGTGGCATAGGAGACCGTGCAGACCGCCAGCAAGGCGAGCCACGCCTGGCGCGGCGTGATCGCGGTCAGCGCCGTCACCGGCTCGTTCGGCAGCAGCGGCAGCACGATACCGGTCAGGATCAGGAACTGGCCGGCGGTGACGATCTCCGTCATCCGCACCTTGTGCGCCAGCGCATGCAGGCGCTCGCGCCCGGTGAACAGCAGCACCGAGGCCACCGTCACCGCCACCGCGACCCAATGGGGCAGCGCCAGGCAGATCGGCCCCAGGAGATAGGCGTGCAGATTGCAGATCGGCACCATCAGGCCGACGCTGGGCTCGATCGTATCGTCGCGGTTCTGCAGGCGATCGCGGTAGTAGACGAGGAGCAAGGCGCCCAGCACCAGGAATCCGGCGATCACGGCGGAGAGATGCACGGGCTCGAGGAGATAGAGCATGCCGCCGGCGATCGCCAGCAGCGGGAAGGTGCGGATGCCGCCGGGCCGCGGCGAGCCGCTCCCGCCATAGAATTCCTCGAAGGCGAGACCGAAGAAGAAGCTCAGGCCCAGCAGCAGGGCGAGGCCGGCGAGCGACGGCTGATCCGGCATCTGCCTCTCACTCCTCGCGGAGGTCGCGCGGCACCGTGTAGGCGGTGAGCGTTGCCGTACCCGGGCCGAGGCGCCGCCAGGTGCCGTCCCAGCCGAAGCTGGCGAGGGCGCCGGTCGGGAATTTTCCCGTGCTCGGCGGCAATGCCGGAGCCGAGCGGCGGTCCGCCAGCAGCAGCGCCACCTCGTGCACGCCGGGATTGTGCCCCACCACCAGCACCTCGACGACGGCCTCGTCCAGGCGGCGGAGGTGATCGAGAAGCGTCGTCGGCGGCGCCAGGTAGAGGTCGTTGTCGAAGACCACGCGCCGCGGTTTCAGCGCCGCCTGGATCGGCGCCAGCGTCTCGCGGGTGCGAAGCGCCGTCGACGACAGCACGAGATCGGGATGCAGCCCCGCCGCCGCCAGATGGCGGGCGATCGCCTCCGCGTCCCGCCGCCCGCGCTTGCTCAGCGGACGGTCGTGGTCCGGCAGCGAGTCGTCATCCCGGCTCGACTTGGCATGGCGCAGAAGATACAGGGCCTTCATGGGCACAGGTTAGAAAGCGGGCGGGGGGCCCGCAAGGGTTGGTGGGTGGTCGAATTGTGACTACGCGATCTCGTGTCTGTGGATAGCGTGGATATCTCTCGCCGTCCAATGCGACGATTCTGCGACACGTTTTAAGGGCGCCTGGGCTACAGTGCCGGCGCAGAACGCAGTGGGGGCTTACGTAGAAGAGCGGATGCAATCCGGCCGGGAAATCGAGCTCAAGCTGTCGGTTCGCCCCGACCGCCTGGAGCGTGTCATGCGCTCTCCGGATCTCAAGCCGGAAGGGGCGAGGCGGGCCATCGCGCGCGCCCTCAAGAACATCTATTACGACACACCGCATCTGGCGCTCAGGGAACGCGGCCTCGTGCTGCGCATCCGCGAGGCGCGGCGGCGCTTCGTGCAGACATTGAAGTCCGGCGGCAACGGCAGCGGACTCATGCGCCGCCTGGAATGGGAAAAGCCGGTGACCGGGCCGAAGCCCGACCTGGCGCGGATCGACGACGCCGGCCTGCGGGAGCGGATCGGCGATGCCGCCGGGCGCCTGGCGCCGGTCTTCACGTCGGAGATTCGCCGCATCACCCGGACGGTGCAGCGCGGCAACGCCGCCCGCGTCGAGGTGGCGATCGACCAGGGCCGGGTGCTGACGTCGCGAGGCTCGGCGCCGATCTGCGAGATCGAGCTCGAGCTCAAGGACGGCAACACCGACGCGCTCTACGATCTGGCGCTCGCCCTCAACAAGGTGACGCCGCTCCGCCTGGAGACCACCAGCAAGTCCGATCGCGGCTACGCGATGCTGACCGAGGATGCGATCGCCTGGTCGAAGGCGGTGCCGCTGGCCCTGGATCCTGGCGGGACCGGCGCCGACGCCTTCGAGGCGATCCTCCGCCACAACCTCTCCCACCTCATGCGCAACGAGCGCGCGGCCCAGGAGGGGCGCGATCCCGAGGGCGTGCATCAGGTGCGCGTGGCGCTCCGCCGCCTGCGCTCGGTGCTGATCCTGTTCCGCCGCACGCTGCCGCAGGAGACCGAGGAGCGGCTCGGCGCCGAGCTCAAATGGCTTGCGGGCGAGATGGGGCCGGCGCGGGACCTCGACGTCTTCCTGGGCGAGCTGCTGCGGCCGCTGCAGGCGGCGCTGCCGGAGGATGCGGGCCTCATGCTCCTCGAGGCGCGGGCGCGGGACGAGCGCGGCGCCGCCTATGAGCGCGTGCGCGCCGCCTTCGCCACCGGCCGCTATACCGCGCTGCTGCTGGAGATCGGCCGCCTCGCCGAGAGCCGGCTCTGGCACGACAGCCTCGACGAGGAGGCCCAGCGGCTCCTGGCCAAGCCGGCGCTGTCGCTCGCCGGCGAGCTCATGAACGAGCGCTACCACAGCGCCCGCAAGCGCGGCCGCGGCTTCGCCAAGCTCACCGCCACCGAGCAGCATCGCCTGCGCCTTGGCGTGAAGAAGCTCCGCTACGCCGCCGACTGCTTCCGCTCGCTCTACGATGCCGAGGTCGTGCTGCCGTACATGAAACGCCTGTCGCGGCTGCAGGATGCGCTCGGCCATCTCAGCGACGTCGAGACCGCCGAGCGGTTGCTGGCCTCGCTCGGCGGCAACGGCTCCGCGGCGGAGGCGGCGGCGCTGGGACGCGCCAGCGGTCTCGTGATTGGCTGGCACGGCCGCGGTGCCAAGGCGCTCGAGCCCAAGCTCCGCAAGCACTGGAAAGCCTTCAAGGCCGCAACGCCCTTCTGGGGCGAAGACGCGGGCTGAGCCGCGAGCCCTACGCCATCAACGCCGGATCCGGCCGGAACTTCAGCGTCGACGCGATCAGCAGCACGAGGAAGATCGCGACGGCGGCGATCTGCGTTGCCTTGAACGGCAGCTCTGACAAGGTCGGCGCCAGGGCGTGGATCGCGGGCACTTTCAGGAATGCCTGGAAGATGGTGACGAAGACCAGGAAGTAGGTGGCGCCCACCGCGCCCACGGCGTAGATCCACCGCCAGGCGCCGATCAGGCGAAACCTGTAGAGCGCGAGGATCGCCGGCACCAGCAGAATCAGGGAGAGGATGCCGACCCCGTGAGACGGCAGGAAGTGCTGCACCGGAAAGCCGAAGCCAGTGACGTCGGTGGCGACAGCGGTAAAGAGAAAGAGCGCAGTGGTGAGCCGAGGCACCCGGGCGGCGAGAAGCGCCAGCACCACGATGATGCCGGCGACCAGCGCCACCAGGCTGATCACTGTGTGGATCGTGGTGTAGGCGTAAAGCGATAGACCCAGGACCATGGCACTCTCCCCCGATGAGCCGACGTGTTCTGGCACGCAGCGGCACTGGCCGCCGCGATGCCCTTGCTGAAATTCCCTCTGGCTTGCGCTCCGCGGGAAAACTCTGGCCGATCGGCAGGGAAAAGAACAGCATGATTCCCGTGGAGACCACGCTGTCATTCCCCGAGGAGCGGTTTCTGCTCGCGCAGCGGGTCGGCCGGCTGGCGACGGCGGATGCCCGGGGCAATCCTCACGTGGTGCCCGTCTGCTTCGCGCTCGCCGGCGGCACGCTCTACATCACCATCGACGGGAAGCCGAAGCAGGAATCCGCCCGGCCGCTGAAGCGCCTGCGCAACATCGCCGAGAATCCCGCCACCGCCTTCGTCGTCGATCGCTACGACGAGGACTGGACGCGGCTCGGCTGGGTGATGCTGCGCGGCCGCGCCGAGATCCTGGCGGCGGGGAAGGAGCACGGCGCGGCCCAGGCGCTGCTGCGCGCCCGCTATCCCCAGCTCGAAGCGATGGACCTCGCACACCTTCCCGTGATCGCGCTCCGCATCGAGCGGGCGACGAGCTGGGGCGCTCTCGACGGCTAGCTGGATTGTCTTTCGTGCCATCCACCAATGGTCCCCATCCTGAGCAGGCGAAGCGCGTCGAAGGACGCACGACAGCTGTGCAGTCCGACCGATGCCATCGCCATTGGATCCGTGCTATGAATCCGGCAGGCGTTCGCAGCGCACTTGGCGAGGGAGACTGACCCATGAAAATCGGCGTGTTCTATTTTCCGGCGGATTACGGGATCAACGTGGGCGAGCTGGGAGCGGCGCTGGAGGCGCGCGGGTTCGACTCCCTGTTCGTCTGCGAGCACACCCACATCCCCAGCAGCCGGAAGACGCCCTTCCCGAGCGGCGGCGAGATCCCGAAGAAATACATCCACACCCATGATCCCTTCGTGGCGCTGTCCTTCGCCGCGGCGGCGACCAAGAAGCTGTGGCTCGGCACCGGCGTCTGCCTGGTGCCGCAGCACGATCCCATCGTCGCCGCCAAGACCATCGCCAGCCTCGACCAGCTCTCCGGCGGCCGCTTCGTCTTCGGCATCGGCGCCGGATGGAACGTGGAGGAGATGGAGAACCACGGCGCCCGCTACGACACGCGCTTCAAGATGATGCGCGAGCGCGTCCTCGCCATGAAGAAGATCTGGACCGAGGAGGCCGCCACCTACCACGGCGACTTCGTGAACTTCGACGCGATCTGGAGCTATCCGAAGCCGAAGCAGAGGCCGCATCCGCCGATCCTGCTGGGCGGCGAGACCGACTACACCCTGAAGCGGGTGGTGGAGTTCTGCGACGGCTGGTTCCCCCGCGCCAAGCCCGGCCTCGACATGAAGGCCACGCTCGCCCGGCTGCACCAGTTCGCGGAGAAGGCGGGGCGCGATCCCAAGACCTTGCAGACCACGGTGTTCCGCGCCCCCGCCGACGCCGCGGCGCTCGCAGGCTATCGCGACGCCGGCATCGACAGCGCGCTCCTGGAGGTGCCGGACCTCAGCCGCGACGAGATCCTGCGTACCCTCGACAAGTACGCGCCGCTGCTGGCGTGAGAATGGTGGGAGCGCCGCGGTGAGCCTCGAGTTTCTGCTGACGTCCCTGATCGTGGTGATCTCCCCCGGCACCGGCGTTCTCTACACGCTGGCGGCCGGGCTCTCGCGCGGGTCGCGGGCCAGTATTGTCGCGGCCTTCGGCTGCACTCTCGGCATCGTCCCACACATGGCGGCGGCGATCATGGGGCTGGCGGCGCTTTTGCACACCAGCGCCGTGGCCTTCCACACTCTCAAGTACCTGGGCGTGGCCTATCTCCTCTACATGGCCTGGATGGCGCTCAAGGAGACCGGCGCACTCAAGGTGGAGAAGCAGAGCGGGCCGCGTTCGTCGCGGCAGGTGATCGTCTCCGCGATCCTCATCAACATCCTCAATCCCAAGCTCTCGATCTTCTTCTTCGCCTTCCTGCCGCAGTTCGTGAGCGCGGACAACTCCCATCCGCTCCCGCGCATGCTGGAGCTCAGCGCCGTCTTCATGCTGCTGACCTTCGTCGTCTTCGTGGGCTACGGCCTCTTCGCGGCGGCGATCCGCACCCACGTGATTTCCCGCCCGCGGGTACTGACGTGGATGCGCCGCACCTTTGCCGCCGCCTTCGTGGCGCTCGGCGCCAAGCTGGCGTTCGCCGAGAGATAGCGGCCGCGCCGCAGCCGTCCCGCGAGGTCCATCCGATGAGCCAGAGCGAAATCGATGCCATTCGCGCGCTGCTGAGCTCGAAGGCGCGCCCGGTCGGCTGGGCCGCCCGGCGCCAGCGGATCGACGAGGTCTGCTCCGTCTGGCCGATGGCCGGTGACGTCAAGCTCGACGCCATCGATCTCCACGGCGTCACCTGCGAATGGTCGATCGCGCCCGGCAGCGATCCCGCCCGCGTACTCCTGTTCTTTCATGGCGGCGGCTATTGCTCCGGCTCCCTCGTCAGCCATCGCCGGATGGTGACGGAAGCAGGCCGGGCAGCCGGTGCCCGGACTTTGGCGGTGGGCTATCGGCTGGCGCCGGAGCATCCTTTTCCCGCGGCGCTCGACGATGCCCTGACGGCGTGGCGCTGGCTCCGCGGCCAGGGCATCGCCGCCGCGCGCATCGCCGTGGGCGGCGACAGCGCCGGCGGCGGGCTCACCCTGGCGCTGATCGGCCATCTGCGCGACGCCAGGGAGGAGCTTCCCGGCTGCGCCTGGCTGGTGTCGCCGTGGACGGACCTGACGATGTCGGGCTCGACGCTCCAGACCAAGGATGCCGTCGATCCCCTCATCCACAAGCCCTATCTCGAGGAGCTGGCCGCTGCCTACGTACCGGCCGGCGTCGACCGGCGGGATCCGCGCGTGTCTCCCCTATTTGCCGACCTGCACGGCCTGCCGCCGACGCTGATCCAGGTGGGATCGGCGGAGACCCTGCTCGCGGACGCCACGCGCTTCGCCGAGGCGGCGGGAGCCGCCGAGGTGCCGGTCATGCTCGAGATCTGGCCGCAGATGATCCATGCCTGGCCGGTGTGGAATGCACACCTGGAACCCGGCCGCCGCGCGCTCGCCAGCGCCGGCGCATTCATCCGTTCCCGCCTGATGGCGTGAGGGGGCGATCGGCGGGGGCAGGGGGCGGGCCGTTGCTGGGTCAACTACCGTGCGTCCTTCGAGACGGGCGCTTTGCGTCCTCCTCAGGATGAGGCGATTTTCTTTGTGCCATCAAGAATGGTCCTCATCCTGAGGAGCCCGCGAAGCGGGCGTCTCGAAGGACGCAGGATAGCTCCGCAGCGCGCGCCCGTTAACCCGGCACCCTTCCGCGCAGCAGCCGGCCCGGCAGAGCGCCGGTGTGCTCGTTGTTCCGCAGCAGGATCTGGCCGGCGACGACCGTCGCCAGGATGCCGTCGCACGTCTGCTTCAGGCGCTTGGCGCCGGCGGGGAGGTCGGTTACCACCTCGGGCATGCGCGGGCCGATGGTGGCGGGATCGAGCGCCACGAGGTCCGCCGCCATGCCCACGCGGATGAGGCCGCGATCGTGGAAGCCCCAATGGGTCGCCGTGTCGTAGGTGATGAGCTTGATCGCCTGCTCCAGGGTGAGCGCCTGCTTCTCGCGCACCCAATGACTCAACAGATGGGTCTGCAGCGAGTTGTCCATGATCTGGGAGACATGGGCGCCGGCGTCGGAGAAGGTCACCACCGTGCGCGGATGCTTGATCAGCTCCAGGGCGATGTCCTGATCCTCGTTGGCGACGGGCTGCAGCAGGAACAATTTCATATCTCGCTCGAGAGCGAGGTCGATCATGAGCTCGACGGGATCGACGCCGCGCTCCCGGGCGAGATCCGCCATGGAGCGGTGCGGGCCTTCCATCCGGTCCAGGACAAAGACCCAGTCCCATTCCGGCGGCCGCGCCTCGGTGCCGATGACGCGGCGGCCGTCATAGGGCCGGTTCGCCGAGGCTACCAGCTTCGCCCGCGTCTCGGGATCGCGGAGCGCCGCCTTCTGCTGCGCCAGTGGCAGCTTGCGCACGTCGCGCCACACGTCCCATTTGTCGAAGGGCGTCTGCGTCTCGAAGGAGATCACCACGTTGAGGGCGCGGCTGTGCACCTGCCCGAACATGCGTCCGCCTTCCCGCGCGGTCTCTTCGATGATGTCGAGGCCGGCGCGCCAGGCGTCCGGCTGGGTGCGGCGGGAGAACAGGCCGAAGGTGATCGGCCGCCCGGTGTCGAGGGCCAGCTTCTTGAGCTTCGGATAATTCTCCGGCCCGAGATCGCCGAGCGCGGTCTCCAGGATGCCGGCGCCCACCTCGCTCATGGCGCCGACCAGCGCCTCGAGCTCGCTCCAGCTCGCCTGCCGGCTCGCGACCGGCCGATCGTCCGACGTCTCGTGATTGTCGCTGCGCGTGGTGGAGAAGCCGATGGCGCCGGCCTTGATCGCCTCCCGCACGTGGTGCGTCATCGCCGTGAGGTCGTCGTCACTCGCCGCTTCGCTGAACGCCCGCTCGCCCATCACGTATGTCCGGACCGCCGAGTGGCCGATATAGCCCGCGTAGTTGATGCCCTTGGGGAGCGTGTCGAGCACGTCGAGAAATTCCGGGAAGGTCTCCCAGCGCCATTTGATGCCGGCGAGCATGGCATCGCGGCTCAGATCCTCGGCGCGCTCGAGGTTGCGGAAGACGAGGTCCGCCTCGCGCTCGCGGCAGGGCGCCAGCGTGAACCCGCAATTGCCCATCACGACGGAGGTGATGCCGTGATAGCAGGAGCTGGTGCCGATCGGATCCCAGAAGATCTGGGCGTCCATATGGGTGTGGCCGTCGACGAAGCCCGGCGTCACCACATGGCCCTCGGCGTCGATGGTCTCCTTCGCGGGCGCCGCGATGCGGCCGATGAAGGCGATCTTGCCGTCCTTGACGCCGACATCGGCGCGATAGCCCGTCAGGCCCGAGCCGTCGATCACCACGCCGTTCTTGACCACGAGATCGTACATCGCACCATCCTTCCAGCTTATGGGGAGATACTAGCGCGGTACGCCCGCCGCCGGAAACCCCGCCCGCAGGATGTCTCTTGCTTGGCTCCCGGCGATGGCCCCATGCTGGCCGCCTGCGTGCAAGTGCGAGGCGAAGAAAGATCATGATGCCCGCAAATGGCTCCAGCAATGGCGCGGCGGCGACGGTGCGTACATTCGATGCGCTGATCATCGGCGCCGGCTTTGCCGGCCTCTACCAGCTGCACTGCCTGCGCGACCGCCTCGGCCTCTCGGTGCAAGTGCTGGAGGCGGGCGAGGGGGTCGGCGGCACCTGGTACTGGAACCGCTATCCCGGCGCGCGCTGCGATTCCGAGAGCCATTCCTACGGCTTCACCTTCTCCGAGGCGCTGGCCCGGGAGTGGGCGTGGACCGAGCGCTATCCGGAGCAGCCGGAGGTCCTGCGCTACCTCAACTTCGTCGCCGACCGCCTCGACCTCAAGCGCGACATCCGCTTCGGGACCCGCGTCGTCGCGGCTCGGTACGACGACGCGGCGAACCTCTGGCACGTCACGACCGAAGCGGGCGAGCGGCTAACGGCGAAATTCCTGATCGCGGCGGTCGGCTGCCTCTCCACCGCCAACGTGCCGAAGATTCCCGGGCTCGAGAATTTCGCCGGCCGCTGGTACCACACCGGCCAATGGCCCCACGAAGGCGTCGACTTCACCGGCAAGCGCGTCGGCATGATCGGGACGGGCTCCACCGGCATCCAGGCGGCGCCGGTCATCGCCGCGACGGCCGCCCATCTCACGGTCTTTCAGCGCACGGCGAACTACAGCGTGCCCGCCCGCAACGTGCCGCTGACGCCGGAGTTCCAGCACTACGTCAAGGAGAGCATCCCCGCGATCCGCGAGGTGATGCAGAGCACCCCCAACGGCCACGCGTTCCGGATCGAGGACCGCAAGGCCTTCGACGTGACGCCGGAGCAGCGCGCCCAGATCTACGAGACGGCCTGGGAGAAGGGCGGGTTGCAGTTCCGCGCCACGTTCCAGGACCTCCTGCAGAGCAAGACGGCGAACGACACGGCGGCGGATTTCATCAAGGCCAAGATCCGCGAGATCGTCAAGGACCCCGCGACCGCGAAGAAGCTCGCCGACATCGATCATCCCTACGCGGCGAAGCGCCCGCCGATCGACACCAATTACTTCGAGACCTTCAATCGCGACAATGTAGACCTCGTCGACGTGCGCGCAGTGCCGATCGAGGAGATCACCCGCACCGGCGTCCGCACCGGCGATGCGGACTACCCCCTCGACATCATCGTCTTCGCCACCGGCTTCGACGCCATGACCGGGCCGCTGCTGCGCATGGACATCCGCGGCCGCGACGGCCTGCCGCTGTCGGAGGTGTGGCGGGCGGGCCCGCTCAATTACCTGGGCCTGCAGGTGGCGGGCTTCCCCAATCTCTTCACCATCACCGGCCCCGGCAGTCCGTCCGTGCTCTGCAACATGCCCGTCGCCATCGAGCAGCATGTGGAGTGGATCGCCGACTGCATCGCCCACCTCCGCGCGGAGGGGATAGAGCGCATCGAGGCGCGGCCGGAAGCGATGGACGAGTGGATGGCGGAGGTCAACGCCGCCGCCAACGCCACGCTGCTGCCGCAGGCGCACCACTCCTGGTACCTGGGCGCCAACGTGCCGGGGAAGCCGCGCATCTTCATGCCCTATGCGGGCGGCATGGCGCACTATCGCCGGATCTGCGCGGACGTGGCGGCGAAGGGCTATCGCGGGTTTGCGCTGAGCCGGTGAGACGGGATGGGCGACGACGAGCGTGCCATTCGCGAGCTGATCGATACCTGGCTCGCGGCCAGCAGGAGCGGTGATCTCGCGACCGTGCTGGACCTGATGACGGATGACGTCGTCTTCATGGTTCCCGGGCGGAAACCCTTCGGGAAGGAAGAGTTCGCCGCCGCCTCCCAGGGCATGAAGAATGCGCGGATCGAGGGAACCAGCGAAATCGAGGAGATCCTAGTCCTCGGCGACTGGGCCTATCTGCGAAATCGCCTGGAGATGGCGATCACGCCACCCGGCGCCGCCGAGCCTCTGCGCCGCTCCGGCTATACGCTGACGATCCTGCGCCGGGAACCCGATGGGCGCTGGCGGCTCGCCCGGGACGCTAATCTGCTGACGGAAGAGAAGTAGCCGGCACTGCGTCCCTTCCTAGAACTTGATCATGCCGACGCGCGTCAGCGTCGTCGCGGCGCCGACCCGAGGGGCCGAGGTGAAGTGATATGTCACGTACTGCTCGATAAAGGCATTCTCGCCTGACATGGTATCGACCGGCACGATCACGCCGAAGCCGCGGAAGACCGCTTCGTCGGCGGTGTGGATCACGGCGCCGTGGGCGGCGGTGCCGGTGACGATCACGGTCTTGATGCCGTGGTCTTTCAGGATCTTCTCCAGATCGGTATTGAGGAACTTGTCCGGGCCGGCCTGGACCGCGGGCTCCTTGCCGGTCGGCGCCACCTCCGGCAGCGTATCTGCCATCGTGCCGCCCATGACGTAGCTGTAGACGACCAGCACGTTCTTGGCCCGCGCCGCGGCGAGGAGCCGCTTCGCCGCCGGCAGCGTCGCGAGGCAGCGCGGCCGTACCTTCTCGTTGCAGGTCTGCTTGACGAAATCGAGGAGAAGCAGCGCCGTGGTGCCGGGGTCGGCGGTCACTTCCTTGAGCGCCGGCGCCGGCGGGGTCTTGATGCTCGGCCACTCGTCGATGATGGTCTGCTGCGCCACGGCCGGCACCGCCAGTGCCGCGATGGCCGCGATTGCCACGGCCGCGACTGCGCTCGTCCTCGATCCCATCGACGTCTCTCCCCTGACTGCCGATCCCCGACCGGAACGGCTTGCCGCCAGCATGTATCAACTTCGCCCTATCGGACAAGCCGGTCCGAGGTCGGGCGACGCGCTCAGCCCGTCTTCGCCGCCCAGGCCCGCAGCGTCGCCGGCCGTGTCGTCGTCCATGGGAAAGAAGCTCTCGATGCGCAGCTCCTGGGCCGTGACGTTCTGGGGCGTTCCCAGCGTGGCGATGGTGGTGAAGAGGGGCAGCGAGGTATCGCCCTTGCGGAAATGCATCGGCAGCACCGGACCGGCGGCGGAATCCGGCACCGGCGCCTTCATCGCCGTGCGCACGCCGTCATAGGCCAGCAGCCGCTCCAGGAGCGCCGCCGTCTCCGCCGTGCCGTCGGCGGCGGCATCCGCCTCGACGCTGCGGATGAAATAGCGGACGACGTCGGCCCAGTTCACCAGGAACGGCCGCAGCACGTCCGGCGCCACCAGGGCATCCGCCAGATTGACCGGCGTATCCGGCGGCAGCGGCCCGACCAGGAACTCCACCAGGCGCGCCGCGCCGGAATTGGCTTGCAGCAGATTCCAGTGCCGGTCGACCACGAATGCCGGGAAAGGCTCCTGCTGCGCCAGGATGAAGTCGAGAGCGCTGCGGACTTGGGCCAGCTCGGGCGCGGCGAGGCCGCTCTCGCGCCAGACCGGCGCGAAGCCGGCGGCCAGCAGCAGCGCATTGTGCTGGCGGAGCGGAATATCGAGGGCGGAGGCGAGCCGCATCACCATCTCGCGGCTCGGCGACGCGCGCTCCAGTTCCATGAAGCTGAGGTGACGCTGGGAGATGTCGGCGCGCCCGGCGAGATCGAGCTGGGACAGTCCCCGATGCTGACGCCACCAGCGGAGCCTCGTTGCAAAGCTCCGTTGCATGGACATGAATACCTCTGAGGTAGTTGCCGAAACGATCGCGCTCGACAAGATGGCACAGCCCGTCGCGGCGAAACACAGGAGATGTGCATGAGTGAGCGGACGGGCGTGGCGCTCGCGGTGATCTCGGTCTGCCTCGGCGGCACCGCCGCGGCGGTGACGCGCTATCTCGTGGGCAACGCCGATCCGGTCACGCTTGCCATCCTGCGCTGGGGAATCGGCTTCCTCTGCGTGCTGCCCTGCGCGCTGTTCCTGCGCGTGCGATGGCCGCCGCGCGGCGACTGGCTGGCGGTTGCCGGTCTCGGCATCTGCTTCTTCGGCGTGTTCTTCATCCTCTACAACATCGCGATGTCCTACACGACGGCGGCCCGCGCCAGCCTTGCGCTCTCGACGCTGCCGCTGCAGACCATGGTGGTGGGCGCGCTCCTCGGCATCGAGCCGCTGACGCCGCGCAAATCCATCGGCGTCTGCGTCGCGGTCCTCGGCGTCTTTGCGGCGTTGGCGTCCGGCCTCGCCGCCGCGCCCGCCGGCGCCTGGCGCGGCGAGCTCATCATGACCGGCGCCGTCCTGTGCATGGCGTTCTACAGCGTCTGGTCGCGGCCGTTCATCCGGCGGTCGAGCGCGCTGGGATTCCTCTCGGTGGGCATGGGGGCCGGCGCCGCGGCGCTCATCCTGGCCGGCGTGCTGACCGGCCGCGTCGCCATCCTCGACAGCTTCGGCGCCCCGCAGTGGATCGCCGGTGTCTATCTCGGCGTCGGCGGCGGCGCGCTCGCCTTCATCCTCTGGGTCATGGCGCTCGAGCGAGCGACGCCGACCCGCGTCGCCAACACCATGACCGTCAATCCCATCGCCGCGGGCCTCCTCGCCACCCAGCTCGTCGGCGAGCCGATCACGCCCAACCTGGTCATCGGCCTGGTGGCGGTGTTCGCCGGCATCTGGATCGCCACGACGGAGGCCGCCCGCCCGTGACCGGACGTCCGCGGTTGCTTTCGCCCCCCTCGTGATGGCTCAATAGGCCGCTGCAACCAATGCCGCACATAAAGGGAGAGCGCGATGCCGGTCACGGCGAAATACCTCTTCATCGTCAGCATGGACGTGGCGCCGGAGAAGGAGGCGCTCTTCAACGAGGTCTACGATCGCGAGCACGTGCCGAACCTGCTGAAGGTGCCGGGCGTGCGCTCGGCGACGCGGCTCAAGACCGAGCCCGCCAGCTTCCTGATCGGCGGCGAGATGAAGCGGCTGACCGGCGAGGGGCATCCGCGCTACATGGCGATCTATGAGCTCGACAGTCCCGATGTCCTCGCCAGCGCCGAATGGGCGAAGGCGGGCGAGCTTGGCCGCTGGCCCGGCGAGGTCCGGCCCTATACCAGCAACCGCCACCACGTCGTGCGGAAGGTGGTGTAGGCGGCGCCTCAGTTCTTCGCCGGCGCCAGATTGTCCAGGAACTGCTGGGCGCAGGCGCGCCAGCTGAAGCGCATGGCGTGCTCGCGGCAGGCGGCGCGGGAGAACTCGAGACAGGCGAGGGCGGCCTTGCGGAGGTCGCGGTCGAGGCGGCCCACCGGCGCGTCGCCGATGACGTCCACCGGCCCCGGCACCGGGAAAGCCGCGACCGGCAGGCCGGAGGCCAGCGCCTCCAGCAGCACCAGGCCGAAGGTGTCGGTCAGGCTCGGGAAGACGAAGACGTCGGCGGACGCGTAGAGCCGCGCCAGATCGGCGCCTTCCTTGCGGCCGGCGAAGTGCACGTCGGGATATCGCCGCCGCATGTCCTCGAGCTGCGGCCCGTCCCCGACCACCAGCTTGCTGCCGGGAAGATCGAGGGCGAGGAAGGCCTGGACGTTCTTCTCCACCGCGACGCGGCCGACGGTGAGAAAGATTGGCCGCGGCAGATCCGGCAGATCCTCGCGCCGTTCCGGCCGGAATAGATCCGCGTCGACGCCGCGGCTCCACGGGCGGATGTTGTCGAAGCCGCGGGACGTGAGCTCGCGGGCGATCGAGGGCGCCGCCACCATGATGCTGCGCGACGGCGCGTGAAAGCGCCGGAGCCACGCGTAGGTCAAGCGCAGCGGCACGAAGAGCCGCGCCGCCACGTATTCCGGAAAGCGCGTGTGATAGGCGGTCGTGAAGGCGAGGCCGCGGCTCAGGCAATAGCTGCGCGCGGCGACGCCGAGAGGACCTTCGGTCGCGATGTGGATCGCGTCGGGCCGGGTCTTGTCCAGGAGCCGCGCCACGCTCCAGCGCGGCGCCAGCGCCAGGCGGATCTCGGGATATGTCGGGCAGGGAAGCGTCAGGAAACGATCCGGCGTGATCGGATCGATCTCGTGTCCCATGGCGGTGAGCTCGTCCGCCACCGTCGCCAGCGTCCTGACGACGCCATTCACTTGCGGCCGCCAGGCGTCGCTGACGAGGGCAATCCTCATCCGAGCTCGGGCAGGACGGGCTCGACCTCCGGCTCCGGCGCGCTCGGCGCCAGCATGTCGAAGCCGCGCAGCTTCGCCCAGTCCAGGATCTCGAGCCGGCCGTCCGCATGCTCCACCAGCGCGGTGCAGCTCTCCACCCAGTCGCCGTCGTTGCAGTAGAGCACGCCGTCGATGTCGCGGATCTCGGCCTGGTGGATGTGGCCGCAGACCACGCCGTCGACGCCGCGATGCTTGGCCTCGGCGGCGACCGCGCGCTCGTAGTTGCTCACGTATTCCACCGCGTTCTTGACCTTGCTCTTGAGATAGGCCGAGAGCGACCAGTAAGGATAGCCCAGCTTGCGGCGGATGACATTGTAGTGGTGGTTGACGCGCAGCACGTTCTCGTAGGCCCAGTCGCCGAGCAGCGCCAGCCAGCGCGCATAGCGCACCACGCCGTCGAAGGCGTCGCCGTGCAGGATCAGCAGGCGCCGGCCGTCCGCCGTGGTGTGAAAGGCCTCCTCGAGGAGCCACACGCCGCCCATCTGCAGATCGACATAGTCGCGCAGCCACTCGTCGTGATTGCCGGGGATGTAGATAGACCTGAGTCCCCTTGCGCGCCTTGCGCAGCAGCTTCTGCACCACGTCGTTATGGGACTGCGCCCAGTACCACGAGCGCCGCATGCGCCAGCCGTCGACGATGTCGCCGACGAGGTAGAGATATTCGGAGTCCGTGTGCTTGAGAAAATCGAGGAGGAACTCGGTCTTGCAGCCGCGCGTGCCGAGGTGAATATCCGAGATCCAGATGGATCGATAACGTCGCGTCGGGTCGATGAAGTTCACCGCTGCATTTCGTCCTTCGCCAGCCTTGTCTTTCGCTGTCGCCTCAAGCAGAGTGCGGTCGCAAAATCCTTCACTTGAAGGAAGGCTTATAAAGAATTGGTGTTGCGGGGAAATTACTCTTCAATGACAGGATTATGACGGCTGCGGCACCGGCGGAGCGCCGCCGTCTTCTGGTGATCTTCAATCCTGTTCCGGGGCGGCGCGCGCGGCGCCGTCTCGATGCCACGCTGCGGGCGCTCGAGGCCCTGGGGGTTGCCGTGGTGCTGCGGGTGACCGGCGCGCCCGGCGATGCGGAGCGCTTCGCCGCCGAGGCCGATGCCGCGGATTTCGACGCGGTGGCGGCGGCAGGCGGCGACGGCACCGTTAACGAAGTCATTAACGGCCTCGTCGATCCCGCCCTCCCCGTGATCGTCTTTCCCTTCGGCACCGCCAATGTCCTGGCGCTCGAGATCGGGCTCACGCGCGATCCCGCCACCCTGGCGGCGCTGGCGGTGAGCGGTCCCGTGCGCGAGATCCCCCTCGGCGAAGCGGAGTTCGAGGGCGAGCCGCCGCGCCGCCGGCGCTTCCTGCTGATGGCGGGAACCGGCTTCGACGCCGACGTGGTCGCCGGCCTCGATCTCGCTCTCAAGCGCCGCGCCGGCCGGCTCGCCTTCGTCTGGAGCATCCTCTGCCGGATCCGGCGCTACCAGCCCTCGCAATACGAGGTGGCGCTGGAGCGGGATGGGACCTGGACCCGCGGCATCGCCGCCTCGGCGGTGGCGACGCGGGCCAGCCACTACGGCGGCCGCTTCGTGCTGGCGCCCCATGCGGATCTCGCCGCGCCCGGCCTCAGCATCGTCCGCTTCGGGCGCTGGGGCCGCTGGGCGGCGCTGCGCTATATGGTGGCCCTCGGCTGCGGCTTCCTGCACCGGCTTCCCGACGTCGGCATCGATACCGCGAGCGCCGCGCGCTTCGCCGGCCCCGCGGGATCGCCGGTGCAGATCGACGGCGACGTGCTCGGACGATTGCCGGTCACTCTCCGCATCGCCGACCGCCGGCTGCGCCTGGTCTATCCCGCGGCCTGATTCATCCGAGTCGCGCTTGATCGCGCGCTTAAGAGAGGGATGGGTGAAATCGAGAAAGCCTTGGGATTCGCTGACTTCCCGCCCATCATAAATCTGTCATTGGCGCGCTGCTAGACGGCTTCCCATGGATGCAGCCGTCGCGATCCTGGAACCGACCGCCGTCGAGAGCGACCGCGTCGCGTTTCCGGCGGCGGCGATGCCGGATGGCGTACTTGCCGACCTCGTGGCGCTCACCGTCCTCGCGGTCAATCGCCTGGCGCCCGCCACGCTCCGCTCCGCCACCTTCGGCACCGCCCTCAAGGTCGTGGTGTCCGATCCCCAGATCGGCGCCGTCTTCCGCGCCGCCCTCCTGCAGATGGGCGAGCGCCGCACCACCGACCGCCTGATCGAGATCGTGGTGGAGAGCGGGGCCAGGTAGGGCTGAGCAGGCTCGCCGCGGGCCCTCACGCCGTCGGGACTGGCAGAGCGGGCAGCTCTCCACTATAGAAATTGGATGCGCCTCGCGCTTGCCGCCGCCGTCCTCCTCGCCGCCCTCTCGATGCCTGCCCTGGCGCGCCAGGACGATGCGCGCCTCAAGGATCTCTTCGACGATCTCCAGGGCGCCAAGACCACGACGGAATCCCGCCTCGTCGAGGCGAAGATCTGGCGGGTCTGGAGCAAGGACGGGAACCCGAGGGTCGATGCTTTGATGGAGCTTGGCGCCAACGCCATGCAGGGCGGCGATCTCGATGCGGCGCTTGACGCCTTCAACCGCGTGATCGAGCTCGACGACAGTTTCGCCGAGGGCTTCAACAAGCGGGCGACGGTGGAGTTCATGCGCGGCGACTACGACGCCAGCGTCGCCGACATCGAGCGCACGCTCAAGCTGGAGCCCCGGCATTTCGGCGCCCTCTCGGGCCTCGGCCAGATCTACCTGCTCCTCGACAAGAAGGAAGCGGCGCTTAGGGCATTCGAGGCCGCTCTCAAGGTTAACCCGCATTTAACCGGTGCCGGCGACATCGTGGAGCGGCTCAAGAAAGAGCTGGCGGGCAAGCCGACCTGACCCGGCTGGCCGGGGATGCCGAGACGCCCCGAGCCGGCCTATCAATAACCAGGATTGTCGCTGCCCTGCCGGGAGTGCGGAATGCCCGCCTCGACCCTATCCGCGATCGTTGCCGCCGCCCGTTTCGGCTTCGCGCCGAAGCCGGGGGAGCTGGCGATCCATATGCCAGGCGATCCCCGCGCCTGGGTGACGGCGCAGCTGGCGCAGCGCACCGCGCCGCTCGCGGGAGACCTGCCGCCCTCCCACGACACCATCGCGCTGATGCTGCAGGCGCGCAAGGACCGCAAGGAGAAGGGTCAGCAGGATCGGAGCGAGCTGCAGCAGCGGATCCGCGCCACCACTCTCGCCGAGATCGACGCCCGCATGCGCGCCGCGATCCTCGGCGACGCGCCGGTGCGGGAGCGGCTCACCCAGTTCTGGAGCAATCATTTCACCGTCTCGGGCATGCGCCCCTTCGTGCGCGGCGCCACCGGCGCCTTCGAGCGCGAGGCGATCCGGCCTCATGTCACCGGCCGCTTCTCCGACATGCTGCTGGCGGTCACCAGCCATCCCACCATGCTGCTCTATCTCGACAACGCCCAGTCGATCGGGCCGAACTCGCCGGTCGGCCAGCGCCGCGACAAGGGCCTCAACGAGAACCTCGGCCGCGAGCTCCTGGAGCTGCACACGCTCGGCGTCGACGGCGGCTACACCCAGGCGGATGTGGAGGCGCTGGCGCGCATCCTCACGGGCTGGAGCGTGGCGCGGGTCGAGGAGGCGCGCCCCGGCGCCTTCATGTTCCGGCCGCGGATCCACGAGCCCGGCCCGAAGACGCTGCTGGGCCGGGTCTACGGCGAGCACGGCGTGGAGGAAGGCGAGGCGGCGCTGCGCGATCTCGCGGTGCATCCCTCGACCGCCCGCCATATCGCGACTCAGCTCGCCCGCCACTTCATCGCCGACACGCCGCCGGTGGACGCGGTGGAGCGCATCTCCCGCGTCTTCCGCGACACCGGCGGCGATCTGCACCAGGTGACCCTGGCGGTGGTGCGCGAGGATGCCGCGTGGCGCGAGCCCTTCGGCAAGATCCGCACGCCGACCGATCTCGTGATCTCGGCCTACCGCGTGGTGGGCACCGCGCCGCCGCCGGGGCAGGCGTTCCAGATGCTGAAGAACCTCGACCAGCCGCCGTTCTTCGCGCCCTCGCCGGCGGGCTGGCCCGATGTCGCCGCGCAATGGATCTCGCCGGAGACCGTGCTGCGCCGCGCCGAGTGGTGCCAGACCTTCTCCCAGCGCCTCCCCGACGAGCCCGATCCGCTCGCGGCGATGCAGACCGCGTTCGGCGATGGGCTTCCCGAAGACGTGCAGCAGGCGGTGCGCCGCGCGCCCAGCCGCCGCGCCGGCCTCGCGCTCCTCATCGCCAGCCCGCAATTCCAGAGACGGTGATATCAATGACGACGCGTCGCGATGTCTTGAGGCTGCTGGGCGGCACCGCCGTCGGAAGTTTCGCGCTGGCGGGATTGCCCGGCGCGGTCTTCGCCGCCATTCCCGGCGACCGCCGCCTGGTGGTGGTGCTGCAGCGCGGCGCCATGGACGGTCTCGGCGCGGTGGCGCCCCTCAGCGATCCGAACTACGCGTCGCTCCGCGGCAGTCTCGCGCTGAAGCCGCCGGGCGAGGCGAACGGCTGCCTCGCGCTTACCCGCGATTTCGCGCTGCATCCCTCCCTGGCGGCGATCCATCCCTATTTCGGCAAGGGCGAGCTGGCGGTGGTGCACGCCACCGGCAACGGCTATCAGACGCGCTCGCACTTCGATGCCCAGGACCTGATGGAGAGCGGCTTCGCGGTGAAGCGCGGCCTCAGCGACGGCTGGCTCAACCGCAGCCTCGCGCTCCTCCAGCACGGCAAGGACCGTCTCGGCCTCGCGGTCGGCGGCGCCACGCCGCTCATCCTCCGCGGCGCGATGCCGGTGGCGTCCTGGGAGCCGGCGGGATTCCAGGAGGCGGCGCCCGGCTTCATCGAGGCGGTGGCGGTGCTCTATTCCGGCGACAAGCTCCTGGGGCCGGCGCTCGCCGACGGCATCAAGGCGCAGGGCTTCTCCAACGAGGTGCTGGGCCAGGACATGCAGAACGCGGGCGGCGGCGGCTTCGGGCCGAAGGCGTTCAAGCCGCTCTGCGAGGCCGCGGGAAAATTGCTGGCGGCGCCGGACGGTCCGCGCATCGCCGCCCTCGACATGGGCGGCTGGGATACGCATGTGGGGCAGGGCGCCGAGAGCGGCCGCCTCGCGGGAAACCTACAGGGCTTCGCCGAGGGCCTCGACGCGCTGGCGCAAAGCCTGGGACCGGCGTGGCGCAACACCGTCGTGGTGACGGTGACGGAGTTCGGCCGCACCGTGCACGTGAACGGCACCAACGGCACCGACCACGGCACCGCCTCGATGATGTTCGTCATGGGCGGCGCGGTGAAGGGCGGCCGCATCGCTGGCGACTGGCCGGGCCTGCGCCAGCTCCAGGACGACCGCGACCTCCGCGTCGCCACCGACGGCCGCGCGGTGATGAAGGGACTTCTCCGCGATCACCTCGGCGTGGATGCCGCATCGCTCGCCGGGAAAGTTTTTCCGGACAGCGCGCAGATCCGTCCAATGGACGGGCTGGTGCGGGCCTAGCGGCCGGCTCAGATCGACTTGACCTCGCCGCCGTCCATCCGCAGCGACGAGCCCGTCATCCAGCGGGCGCCCGGCGACACCAGGAACGCCATCAGTTCCGCGATCTCCTCGGGCTCGCCATAGCGGGCGATGCCGGCTTCCTGCGGGAATCTCTGGGTCGCCTCCTCCACGGTCATGTGGTGGAGGGGCGCCCAATGGGCGAGGTAGGACCGGCGCCGCCCGGTCATCACCGGGCCGGGCAGGACGCTGTTGACCTGAACGCCATCGGCGATGCCGCGGTCCGAGAACGCCTTGGCGAGTGCCACGATCGCGGCGTTGATCGTGCCGACGGCGGCGTAAGGCGCCTTGGGGAAGAGCGCCGAATTCCCCGACATCAGCACGACCGAGCCCCCGGTTTCCTTCAGGGCCGGCCATGCCGCGATCGTCAGCCGGCGCGCGCCGTGGAGCTTGAGCGCGAAGCCGTTCTCCCATTGCTCGTCGGTCATCTCGAAGAGATCGATCTGCGGCACCGCGCCCGCGATGTTGAGGAGCGCATCGATGCGGCCATATGCGCCGAGCGTGCGGTCGACGACACTCTTGGCCGCCGATGCCCCGGAAAGGTCGATGTCGACAACGAGCGGCTCGGCGCCGGCCGCCCGCACCGCCTCCGCTGTTTTTTCCAGATGGGGGCGGTCGCGGGCAACGAGGACGACCGAGGAAAAGCCGCGGGCAAGCCGGATGGCGGTGGAGCGGCCGATGCCCTGGCTGGCTCCGGTGACGATCGCGACGGTTTTCGACATGGGATCTCTCCTGCTTTCCGACAGTGGCGGCTTCCGGTCAATGCGCCTGCCGGGTCCAGGAATGCTCGCTCTTCCCCAGCTTTCCGATCAGGCGATCGATCGCCAGCGGGCCGGAACCGCCGACGACCAGTGCTGCAAGGCATGCGAGGTAGAGCAGGTCTGTCTCATAGCCAGGTGGCCCGAATTGCGCGCCCGCGGCGGTCACCGCCAGGAGCTTGATCGAGCTGAACCCGTAAGGCAGGTGCACGGTGAACATGGCAACCAGCAGCACCGCCGCCATGGGAAGGCTGGCCAGGGGGACAAAGGCGCCGAGGAGCACCGCCAGGCCGCCGAGCACCTCGATCAGGATCGTGAACCACGCCATCAGGTGCGGCGCGGGCACCTCGATCGCCTGCAGGATGCCGGCGAAGACATCGGAGCCCCTGGCCAGCTTGGCGAAGCCATGCTCCATGAAGCCATATCCGACGATCAGGCGAAGGGGAAGCGGCGCCCAGTGCGCGATCGACAATCGGCCCAGGAAAGGGTGACGCATGACGGCGGAAATGATCGTGGAAGCCACGGCGTCTCCTTTCTAGTTGAGCGGGTCCAATTCAGCGGGCGAGAAAGTCGCGAATCGCCGCCGCGATCTCGCCGGCGTGCGTCTCCAGGGCGAAGTGGCCGGTGTCGAAGAAGCGAACGATCGCGGCGGGAATGTCGCGTCTGAACGCCTCGGCGCCGGGCGGCAGGAAGAAGGGATCGTTCCTGCCCCAGACCGCGAGGAAGGGCGGCTTGTGGGTGCGGAAGTAGGTCTGAAAGGTCGGATAGAGCGCGACGTTGCTCTTGTAGTCGCCGAAGAGGTCGAGCTGGGCCTCGTCGGCGCCGGGGCGCGCCAGATAGAAATTGTCGAGCGACCAGCCATCCGGCGACACCGTCGTCTCGTCGGCGACGCCGTGGGTGTATTGCCAGCGCGTCGTCTCGGGCGCCAGGAAGGCGCGCAGGGCTTCGCGATTGGCGGGCGAGGGATCCTGCCAATAGGCGCGGATCGGCTGCCAGCCTCGCTCGCTCAGGCCTTCCTCGTAGGCGTTGCCGTTCTGGGAGATGATCGCGGTGATGCGCTCCGGATGCTTGACGGCGATCCGGAAGCCCGTCGGCGCGCCGTAGTCGAAGACGTAGATCGCGAAGCGCTTGAGGCCGACCACTTCCGTGAAGCGGTCGATGACGCCGGCAATGTTGTCGAAGGTGTAGCTGAACTTGTCTCGCGGCGGCATGTCCGACCGGCCGAAGCCCGGCAGGTCCGGTGCCACGATGTGGAAGCGATCGGCCAGGAGCGGGATGAGGTCCCGGAACATGTGGCTCGCGCTCGGGAAGCCATGCAGCAGCAGCAGCGCCGGCGCGCCGGGGGCGCCGGCCTCGCGATAGAAGATCTTGAAGCCGTCCACGTCGGCGGACCGATATCTGATCGCAGTCATCAGGTTTCTCCTTCTGAACGATGTCAGGCCGCCGATGCGTCGCGTACCGCATCGACGATGACGTCCACGACGACGCCAGGCGCGGTCACGATCGGCGTGTGATCGACCGGGTGCGTCCGCACCCGCGCCTTCATCCTTGCCGCCATGAAACGCTGCGTGTCGGGTGCGATCATGCGGTCCTCCCCGGCCACCAGAAACCAGCTCGGCCGATCCCTCCAGAGCGGCCGCTCGACCTTGACGCCGATGCAGGCGGCCGCGATCGGCCGCTGAACGGCGGCCAGCAGCGCCTGCTCCTCGGCGGAGGCATGCTGCGCGAAGGCGTCGGCGAAGGCGTTGTCGGGAAGCCAGATCAGTCCATGGCTGTCGGGGGCGAGCTTCGGGGCCCTGGGATGCGGCTCGGCGCGATAGAAGACCTCGGCGACGGTCTCGCCTTCATCCGGCGCCAACGCGGCGACGTAGACGAGCGATCGGACGTTCCTGGCCAGGGTCCCGGCGATGACGGCGCCGGCATAGGCGTGGCCGACAAGGACGACCGGGCCGGGGATCCGCTCCAGCGTGCGATCAAGCGCCGCCACGTCGTCGGCCAGAGTGGTCAGCGGTAGCGGGGCGGCGTGAGCCGCAATGCCCTCGGCCCTCAGCAGGCCGATCACCTTGCCCCAGCTCGATCCGTCGGCCCAGGCCCCGTGCGCCAGGACCACGTTCATCTCATCGGCGGACATTTCTCTCTCTCCTCTCCGGCTCAGAGGTCCAATTGCAGATCCGACGTCGGTATCGAGCAGCAGATCAGCGCGTTGCCATCCGCCGGCGGGTCGAGGGGATCGGGCGCGTAGCGCAGCGCGCCATCGATGAGAGCGCACTCGCAGGTGTGACAGACGCCGGTCCGGCAGGACCACCGGGCGGGAACGGCGCAAGCTTCGGCGAGCTCGAGCAGATTTGCGAAACGGGTGCTCCAGGGAACGGTAAGTCCGCTCCTCGTGAACGTGACGGTCGGACCCGTGCCGGGGTCGCCGGACGGCAAGTGGGGCGGCTCGCTGCGGGCATTCACGACGCTCGACATCAAGGCCGCGGTGGCTCCAAAGACCTCCTGGTGAACCCTGGAGCCGGCGACGCCCCATCGCTCAAGCCCCGAACTCATCTCCTCGAGAAATCCCTCCGGACCGCACAGGTAGAAGTCGCCATCCTTCGGCACGCCAAGTTGCTGCAGCAGCGGAATGCTCAGCCGACCCTTGGCGCTGAAGCCCTGGCCGAGCTGATCGCCGGCGCCCGGTCGGCTGTAGAGCACGCTCGAATGGGCGAGTGTCAGAGATTGGATGAGCTTGCGCGCTTCACCCGCAAAGGAATGATGCGCGCCGTCACGCGTGCCGTGCAGCCACCAGACTTCCCGTGGTGAGTCCGCCTTGGCCGCCGCCGATGCATAGAGCATCGCCAGCAACGGCGTGACGCCGATGCCGGCGCTCATCAGGACGACCGGGCTCTTGCCGGGTGGCAGCACGAAGGTTCCGCGCGGCGCGCTGGCCTCGAGGATGTCTCCGGGACGCACATGCTCGTGGAGATAGGTGGATCCGGCGCTCGCCGCCTCGCGCTTGACGCTGATGCGATAGGTTGCGGCGTCCGGCGGCCCCGATAGCGAATAGATCCGGGTTATCGCGGGCGCATTCGGCTTGACGCGGAACCTGAGGACGATGTGCTGCCCGGGGAGAGGTTCGGGCAACCGCGATCCGTCGACCGCCGCCAGGACGAAGGACCGCACGTCCTCGCTCTCCAGCGTGGACGCGACGACTTCCAGGGAGCGAAAGCCGTGCCAGGCCAAGGGCACCGACGCCGTCAGCCCCGCATTGCCGCCTTGCCCGCCGTCCGAGCCTGCCTCGAGGAGCGCCGCGAAGGAATCTTTCCAGTCGTCGCTGAGCGCCGGGATGCGCAGAGAGCGCTGCAGCGCGTCGGCGGGGTGACGGGACGTGTAGAGAAGGGCGTCGATGTCGGCGACGCTCATCCGCTCGGGACCGTCGGCGATCTTTACGATCGGATCGCCCGCCCCGATCTCACCCTCTTCGATGACGCGACAGTAGAATCCGGGCCGATGATGGGCGACCAGCAGCGCGGGCATCGGCGGATGGTTCATCCGGATGCCGAGCCGGTAGCAGGTGACCCGTGGCTGGGTGACCTCGAATACGGCGCCTCCGATGCGGAAGCGGTCGCCGATGCAGACCTCGGTGTCGGCCAGGCCCTCGACGGTGAGATTCTCGCCGAACTGGCCGTGCTCGAAGTCCGATCTCCCCAGATACCGCTCCCAGTAACGGTATGAGTCCAGCTGATAGACCATCACGGCGCGCTTCTCGCCGCCGTGACCTCCGAGATCCGCCTGCGCGTCCCCGTCAAGGTTGAGGCGCCTGGCCATCACGCGACCGGCCACCGGCCGCTTCCAGATCGCCGTCCGGACGATCTTGTCCTGCCAGGGGACCTCTTGCGGAAGCCCGACATTCACCGAGACAAGGACACTCATGGCCATGACCTTCAAATGCTGACGGGGACCGCCGCCGGCCGCCCGCTTCTCGCGTCGACTTGAGTGGGTCTCTCTACGAATCAGCCGAGTAACCGTCCTACTCTCTATTGTCAAGTTAGCTCATCGGTGAAGCGCCCCGTGCCGGTGCGGCAGCGCAAGGTCGCCCAAAATCTCGCAAGAATGCCCGCTTCTCCATGTCCATTGGGCAGAGGCAAGTCATCAAGTTGACGGTTGCCGCAACGGCGGCGCTCCGAGGATGCAGGGTTGACAGCAGGGGTCTGGTCAGGATAACCATCCTAACGCATATACTAAGGTTATCAGGAGTTCCGAACGCAGTGCCCCAGATGCCGACCACCGCTTAATCGCCACATGGCTGATAAGCGACTACCCGCGATCTTCATCGCCGACGCTCTCGGTCTCGATTTCTTGAATTCGACCGCGACCCCGGCGAGCGAGAAGGTCGAGTGGATCGATGGCGGCGAAGGGCTGCTGCGGTGGCTCGAGGAAGCCAAGCTCGTCCCAAAGGAAGTCGCCGCCGCCTTCCGCACCAGTGCTCTTCCCGGCGAGCTCGATGCGGTTGCGGCACAGGCGCGGGCGCTCAGGGAGTGGTTTCGCGGGTTCGTGCTCAAGCACAAGGGGAAGCCTCTTACCAAGACCGCCGTGGCCGAGCTGGCGCCGCTCAATCGAGTGCTCGAGCGCGACGAAGCATTCGGGCAGATCGTCATCGGCCCTCGCGATCACGATCACGCAGGCGCGTCGGGCCTCGCGCTACAGGCGCGGCGGCGATGGCGCTCGCCGGATTCCCTGCTCCTGCCGATCGCCCAGGTGATCGCGGAATTCCTGAGCACGGACGATCTTTCCTGCGTCAAAGCCTGCGAAGGCCCGGCCTGCACGCTGCTCTTCCTGGACCGGACCCGAGGGCGTGCGCGCCGGTGGTGCAGCATGGCGATCTGCGGCAATCGCGCCAAGCAGGCCGCCCATCGAGACCGGCTTAAGACGCGCCGCTAGGAGGGACTCAACCCCCGCGAGGGCCGGGCGGCACCGGGCCGCTTGGCGCCAGCGCTCCCTCCGCATCGTGCATCTCGTCGCCCACCAGGGCCGGCGAGAAGAAGCTGAGGAGATGCACGTCGGTGGTGGCGCTGAGCCGATGCCGGTCCTTGGGCCCGACGCAGTACGCCATGCCGGGCGCGAGCTTCCAGGATTGGCCGGATGTCAGATCCGTGACCTCGCCGGCGCCGGAAAGGATGTGATTCGCCTCCCAATGGTGCTTGTACCAGAGCACGGAGGACGCGCCGGCCTTGAGACGCACGTCCGAGAGGCCGAAGCCGACGTCGTCGGCCTTGGTCAGCATGCGGATGGTACGCGCTGCACCGTTGGCCACCACCATCTCCTGGCCCGCGGCGCGCATCTCGTCCACGCGCTTCACGAACATGCGGCGATCGGTCTTCGGCCCCGGGCCGCTCGCCTCGTAGGCACCGTCCTTGTCGTGGCCCTCGTCGCCCCGGAGCGGCGGATAGAAGACGCTGACGTGATGCTCGTCCTCGGTCACGCGAAAGCGGTGCCGGTCGTTGGGTCCCACCATGTAGAGCGTGCCCGGACCCAGCGCCCAATTCTGGCCGCTGGTCAGGTCCGTGAGCTCGCCGCGGCCGGAGATGATGTAGTTGGCCTCCCAGTGGTTCTTGTACCAGAGGATCGCCTCCGAGCCCTTGTCGACCCGGTTCTCGTTGTAGGAAAATCCCATCCCGTCCGCCGCGGTGAGAAACCGCGCCGAGCGCGTCGTGCCGTTGACCAGCACCTTGATCCGCCCGGCCGCCTTCAACTCGTCGAGAGTGCGGATGAACATGGCGAGCGGCTCCCCAAATTATGCGGACGGCATGCTACTGTATCGGCGGTTCGGATACTATCGGCAGGCCAGTGAGGGTGACAAACCATGATCAATGACAAGATGCTGGCACAGATTTCCGGGAAGGGCGGCTTCATCGCCGCGCTGGACCAGAGCGGCGGATCGACGCCCGGTGCCCTCCGCCTCTATGGCATTCCCGACGGCGCCTATAGCGGCGATGCGCAGATGTTCGATCTCATGCACGAGATGCGCGTGCGCATCATGACCGCGCCGGCCTTCACGGGAGCCAAGGTCATCGCGGCCATCCTGTTCGAGGACACGATGAACCGGCAGGCACGGGAAAAGCCGGTTCCAGCGTTCCTCTGGGAGGCGCGCGGCGTCGTCCCCTTCGTGAAGGTCGACAAGGGGCTCGAGGCCGAGAAGGACGGCGTCAGCCTGATGAAGCCGATGCCGGCGCTGGATGCGCTGCTCGGCCGGGCGGTGACGCTGGGCGTCTTCGGCACCAAGATGCGCTCGGTCATCAACCTGCCCTCGAAATCCGGCATCGCCGCGATTGTGACGCAGCAGTTCGATCTGGCCGCGCGCATCGCCGAGCGTGGCCTGATGCCCATCATCGAGCCGGAAGTCTTGATCAAGAGCCCGGACAAGGCCGGCGCGGAGGCCATCCTCCGGGCGGAGCTGACCAGGAAACTCGACGCCCTGCCGAAGGGCCGCCAGGTGATGCTGAAGCTGACGCTGCCGGAAGCGCCGGATTTCTATTCAGCGCTGAGGGATCACGAGGGCGTCGCGCGGATCGTCGCGCTTTCCGGCGGCTACACGCGGGACGACGCCTGCAAGCGCCTCGCGGCCAACCACAACATGATCGCGAGCTTCTCCCGGGCGCTGCTCGAAGACCTCAGGCGGCCGATGAGCGATGCCGAGTTCGACGCGGCGTTGGCAAAATCCATCGACGAGATCTACCGGGCCTCCACCGTGAAGGCGTGACGCCAGGCCGGCTCTCAGACCTTGTGGCCGTAGAGCCAGTCCAGCATCCCGTAGTCATCAGTCGCCCGCCGCTCCAGCAGGTCGTTGCGCACGATCGCGGGAACGCCGTCGAGGTGGAAATAGGCGCCCATGGCGCGGGCGGTGATCTGTACCCGCGCCGTGCGCAGCACGCGGTCGCGCTCATAGGCTTTGAGGGCCGCCGCGGGATCGTTCGGCGACGCGGCGACGCGCTTGGCGAGGGAGAGCGCGTCCTCGATCGCCTGGCAGGCGCCCTGGGCGATGTACTGGAACATGGGATGGGCGGCATCGCCCAGGAGGCCGATGCGGTTGCGCGTCCAGGTGAGGATCGGCGCGCGGTCGTGCATGGGCCAGCGCTTGTCCCGCCACATCACCTTGATGCAGGCCTGCACGTAGTCGCAGGTCTGGGCGTAGTGCGCATCGAGCTCCTCCGCCGTGCCCCAGTCGTCGGTGCCCGGGCGGTAGCGCTTGCTGCGGAAGACGGCGACCTGATTGTAGAGCTCGCCGCGGCGGATCGGATACTGCACGAAGTGCATGTCGGGTCCGATCCACATCACGACGTTGTCGAGGCCGGCGTGCTGGGACATCTGCGCCATGTCGATGGTGCCGCGATAGGCGACATAACCGTCGCTAATGGGGGCGTCGTCGGAGAACAGCTTGCGCACCGTGGACCAGAGCCCGTCGGCGCCGATCAGCAACCCGGCCTCGCACTGGCTGCCGTCGGCAAAGCGCACCCGCGCGCCGTCGCCGAGATCCTCGATCGCGGCGACCGGCCGGTTCGATTCCAGCGTGATCAGCGGGCTCGCCCGGCAAGCATCGAGCAGGCAGTCCAGGAGGTCGCTGCGATGCATCACGATATAGGGATGGCCGTAGCGCGCCTGGAAGGCGTCGTCGATCTCGAGGGCGGTGAGGCGGGTGCCGCGCACCGCGTCCATCCAGACGAGCCGGCTCGGCTGCACCGCATGCTTGCGGATCTCGGGCAGCAGCCCCACGTCGTCGAGCACGTGCAGGGCGTTGGGCGCGAGCTGCAGCCCGGCGCCGATCTCGCCAAATTCCGGCGACTTCTCGACGACGTGAACCCGGCAGTTCCGGCGGCTGAGCGCCAATGCCGTGGTGAGGCCGCCGATGCCGCCTCCGACGATGAGAATGGGAACCCGGTCCAAGATGCGTCCTTCCTGCCGAAACCAACCATGCTCCGAACGGATACACCATCCGGCCCCGCCGTGGCCATGTGTTGACACCGCCTCGCGCCGGCCATATCGTTATGATCATAACGATATCGGTCATGGGAGACGTCGATGATGGAGGCTGCGGCACCCTCGAAATACGATTTCAGCGATCGGACCAAGTACGACGCGTTCATGCAAGTCGCGCGAAATCGCCTTACCACTCGCGCTTTCGACCAGAGCCACGTCATTCCCCGGGAGCATTTCGAGCTGATCCTGGAGGCGGCGCGCCATGCTCCCTCCGGCGCCAATGCCCAGCCCTGGCACTTCATCGTCGTCACCGACCAGGATCTCAAGAACAAGATCACCCGGTATTTCCGCGACGAGCAGATCGCGCGCGCCAAGCTCAAGATGAAATTCCCGACGCCGGACTACCGCGGCCTGGCGTCGGCGCCGGGCTTCATCGTCGTCGCCAGCGACTTCCGCTGGGTGAAGGCGTTCCCGGTGCTGAACGACGGCTCCGAGCTCGATGCCATGTACAAGCAGAACGCCGAGCGCATCCTGCTGCAGAGCGTCGCCGCCGCCACCATGTCGGCGCATCTGGCCGCCGCCGCCCTGGGCTACAACGTCTGGTGGGTGACCGCCATCGGTCAGGAGAAGGCGCAGCAGGCGATGAAGCCGCTCCTCGACATTCCCGACGAGCTCTCGGTCCTCGACATCATGTGCTTCGGCCCGCCGGCGAAGCCGCCCTATAAGAGATGGAAGAAGACCCTCGCGGACATCACCAACTGGAACAAGTTCGACCGCGCGCATTTCATGAGCGATGCCGACATCGACGAATGGATCGCCACCACGCGACACAAGGTCATGTACCGGGATGCCGAGAACGTCGACTAGGCTCGCCGCGGCGGAGCCCCGCCGCGACGGAGGCCACCGCCTCGAGGACCAGGTGGGTTTTCTGCTGCGGCGCGCCTATCAGCGCGCGGGCGCCAACCTGATCGAGGGCATCGGCGCCCACGACCTGACCCCACCGCAATTCGCGACGTTGGCCCGGCTCTACGAGCGGGAGACGCTGTCGCAGAATCTCCTGGGCCGCCTCGTCGCCATGGAGCCGGCGAATATCCGCGACGTGGTGCAGCGGCTTCGGCGCCGGCGCCTGGTCGCGACCGAGCGGGACCCCGACGATGCCCGGCAGATCCTGGTGCGCCTGACGCCCGCGGGCCTCGCCCTCATTCGCGAGCTGCTGCCGGTGCAGGCGGCGGCGACGGCGAAGACCCTTGCGCCCTTCACGCCAGCGGAGCGGAAGCTGCTCTGCGACCTGCTGCGCCGGCTGGCGGACGCGTAGTCAGCCCTCGACCCAGGCGATGCGGAGCACGTTGGTGGCGCCGGGCGTGCCGAAGGGCACGCCGGCGGTGACCACGAGGCGGGCGCCGTTCTCGGCGAAGCCGTCCCGGAGCGCGAGCTGGATCGCCTTCTGCACCATGTCGGTGAAATTCGTGACGTCGGCGGTGTGGACGCAGTGGACGCCCCAGGCGAGCGCGAGGCGCCGCGCGGTCTCGATCCTGGCGGTGAGGCCGATCACCGGCACGTCCGGCCGCTCGCGCGCGGCGCGGAGCGCGGTCGCGCCCGAGGTGGTGTAGGAGACGATGGCGGCGGCGCCGATGGTATGAGCGACCTGGCGCGCGGCGGCGCTGATCGCGTCGGAGGCCGTGTGCTCCGGCTCCGGATGGGTGTTCAGCATCGCGACGCGGAAGCTGGGGTCCGCCTCGACGCGGCGGATGATGCGATCCATCATCGCCACGGCCTCGACGGGATAGGAGCCCGACGCGGTCTCCGCCGACAGCATCACCGCGTCGGCGCCCTCATAGATCGCGGTCGCGACGTCGGAGGCCTCGGCGCGGGTCGGCACCGGCAGGCGGATCATCGATTCCATCATCTGCGTCGCGATGATCACCGGCTTGCCGGCGTTGCGGCTCACCTGGACGATGCGGCGCTGGATCGGCGGCACGTCCTCCGGCGGCATCTCCACGCCGAGATCGCCGCGCGCCACCATGACGGCGTCGGTGAGCTCGACGATCTCGTCGAGGCGTCCGATCGCCGCCGGCTTCTCCAGCTTCACCAGCACGCCGGCCTTGCCGCCGATGAGCTTGCTCGCCTCGGCGACGTCGTCGGGCCGCTGCACGAAGGAGAGCGCGATCCAGTCGACGCCGAGCTTCAGGGCGTAGGCCAGGTCCGAGCGATCCTTCGGCGTCAGCGCCGAGAGCGGCAGCACCACGCCCGGCACGTTGACGCCCTTGCGGTCGGAGAGCGCGCTGCCCGCCATGACCGTGGTCTCGGCGAAATCCTTGCCGCAGGTGTCGACCTTGAGCCGGACGTTGCCGTCGTCGAGGAGGAGCTCGGCGTCGGTCTCCAGCGCCGCGAAGATCTCGGGATGGGGCAGCGGCGCGCGGTTCTGGTCGCCGGGCGTCTTGTCGAGGTCGAGGCGGAAATGCTGGCCCTGGGTCAGCGCGATCTTGCCGGCGGCGAAGGTGCCGAGGCGCAGCTTCGGCCCTTGCAGGTCCGCCATCACGCCGATGGGGCGGCCGGTCCTGGCCTCGAGCGCGCGGATCGTGTCCAGGCGCGCCTTGTGGTCCTCCTGGGTCCCGTGGCTGAAGTTGAGGCGGAAGACGTCCACGCCCGAGGCGAAAAGCGCCGCGATCTGCTCCGGCGTCGAGCTCGCCGGGCCCAAGCGTCGCCACGATCTTGGCGGAGCGCTGCCGGCGCGGGGCCAGCGTGACCTTAGTCTTGGCCATGGATCGCCTCGAGCACGAGGATGGCGCGGAAGTCGTTGACGTTGGTGAGGGTGGGGCCGGTGATCACGAGGTCTCCAAGGGCGGCGAAGGCGCCGTAGCCATCGTTGTCGGCCAGCCTTTCCTTAAGGTTAACGCCGGCCACGGCCGCCCGTGACATCGTGTCCGGGCCGATGCGGGCGCCGGCGTTGTCCTCGGTGCCGTCGACCCCGTCGGTGTCGCAGGCAAGAGCGTAAATACCGGGTGCGCCGTTGAGGGCGACCGCCAGCGCCAGGGCGAATTCCGCATTCCGCCCGCCGCGGCCCTTGCCCCGCACGGTCACCGTGGTTTCGCCGCCGGACAGCAGCGCCACCGGCGGTTTCACCGCGCGCTCGCCGACGATGAATCGATCCGCCGCCACCTGGCGCGCGATCGCGGCGTGCATCAGCGCCGCGTCCCGCGCCTCGCCCTCGATGGCATCGCCCAGGATCACCGGCGTCACGCCCAGCGGCGCGGGCGGCGGCGGCCGCTGCCTCGAGCGCCGCCTGGGGCGTCGCGATCATCACGTACTCGGCGCGGGCGAAGGCGGGATCGCCGGGCTTCGGGGATTCCTCCTTGGCGGCGGCGAGGTGCGCCGCCACCGCCGGCGGCGGCTCGATCCCGTATTTCGCCAGGATGGCGCGGGCGTCGGCGAAGGTGGTGGGGTCCGGCACCGTGGGGCCGGAGGCGATGACGGCGGGATCGTCGCCGGGAACGTCGGAGATCGCCAGCGTCACCACGCGGGCCGGCGCCGCGGCGGCGGCGAGCCGCCCGCCCTTGATCGCCGAGAGATGCTTGCGCAGGCAGTTCATCTCCGCGATGTTGGCGCCGCTCCGGAGCAGCGCCTTGGTCACCGCGCGCTTGTCGTCGAGGGTGAGTCCCGGCGCCGGCAGCGCCAGCAGCGCCGAGCCGCCGCCGGAGATGAGACACAGCACGAGATCCTCCGGCCCCAATCCCCGCACCATCTCGAGAATGCGCGCCGCCGCCCGCGTGCCGGCCTGATCCGGCACCGGATGGCTCGCCTCCACGACCTCGATGCGTTTACAGGGAAGACCGTGACCGTAGCGCGTCACCACCAGGCCCGAGAGCGGGCCCGGCCAGTTCTCCTCCACCGCCTTCGCCATGGCGGCCGCGGCCTTGCCGGCGCCCACCACGACCGTGCGGCCCGTGGGGCGCCGCGGCAGATGCGGCGGCACCACCTTCGCGGGGTCGGCGGCGGCGAGCGCCGCGTCGAGGAGGCGCCGCAGCGCCGCGGAGGGGTCGGACAGTCCCGCTGTAACGGCCATCGGCGTTCCGAATTTGCTCCCGGAGTCAGGAACATAGACGGCGTGACGGGTGGCGGCAATCGCGCGGTTAGGGGTAGCCTAAGGGATGCGGCGCGAGTGATGGCCGTGAAGGCAACCAACAATCGTCATGCCCGGCCTTGTGCCGGGCATCCACGCCTTGCGGTCGCAAGAAAGAAGCCGTGGATGGCCGGGTCAAGCCCGGCCATGACGGGAGGAAGTTCCGCCAAAAGGGACGGGGAGGCGTCAGCCTCGGGGCTATGCCGGCATCCAGGACGGTGCCCGCTACGAGCCGGCGCTCGAGGTCTGGCTCCGCCAGCGCGACCAGGCGCTCTACGGCGCCGACGGCAAGCTGGGATTCGCCGAGAAGGACATCGCCGAGTGGTTCGCGTTCTGGGACGGGCTGCGCAAGCGGGGCGGCGCCGCGGCGCCGGACGTGCAGGCGCTCGACATGGGCGAGATCGACAGCAGCCTGCTGACGCTCGGCAAGTCGGCGATCGCCTTCGCCAATTCCAACCAGCTCGTGGGCTTCCAGGCGGTCAACAAGAGCAAGCTCGGCATGACCATGTATCCGAGCGGCGGCGCCGGCGCCAAGCCCGGCCAGTACCTGAAGCCGGCGATGCTCTGGAGCGTCGCCGCGAAGCACCAAGAATCCGAAGGCCGCCGTGGAAGTCGTCGACTTCTACATGGGCAACGCCGACGCCAACCTGATCCTGGGCGTCGAGCGCGGTGTGCCGGCCTCGGCGGCGATGCGCAAGGCGGTGGAGCCGACCCTCGACGAGCTGGGCCAGACGCAGGTGCGGTACGTCTCCTTCATCACCGACAAGGTCGGTCCGCTGCCGGCGCCGCCGCCCGCCGGTGCCGGCGAGGTGCAGAACCTGCTGCGGCGGATCAACGAGCAGATCGGCTTCGGGAAAAGCTCGGTGAGCGAGGGCGCCTCGCAGTTCGTGACCGAGGCCAAGGCGATCCTGGCGCGCGGCTGAGCCGATGTCGATCGCTGTCCACGGGCGGCAGCCTGGCACGGTCGCGCTCGCGGGATCGATCAATCCCGAGCAGTACGCCAACGCCGCCGGCTACCTGTTCCTGCTGCCCTGGCTCGCGGGGTTCTTCGGCCTGACCCTGGGGCCGGCGCTCGCCTCGCTCTATCTCTCCTTCACCGATTTCGATCTCGTGCGCGAGCCGCATTGGGTCGCCGCCGGCAACTACGTGCGGATCGCGACCATCAGACCCGAAATTCTGGGCGGCGATGCGGGTCACCTTCGTCTATGTCGGCCTCGCCGTGCCCTTGAAGCTCGCCTTCGCGCTCGCGGTTGCCATGCTCCTCAATCAGGGGATCCGCGGCCTGCCGCTCTATCGCGCGCTCTTCTACCTGCCGTCCCTGCTGGGGGCCAGCGTCGCCATCGCGGTGCTGTGGCGTCAGCTCTTCGCCGGCGACGGCCTCGTCAACCGGCTCCTGGCGCTCTTCGGCATTCACGGGCCGAGCTGGATCTCCGATCCCAGCTATTCCCTCTTCACCCTGGTGGTGCTCAGCGTCTGGCAGTTCGGCTCGCCGATGATCGTCTTCCTCGCGGGGCTTCGGCAGATCCCGAAGGACGTCTACGAAGCGGCGGCGATCGACGGTGCCGGCCGCTGGCGGCGGTTCCGCAGCGTGACATTGCCGCTGCTGACGCCGGTCGTCTTCTTCAACGTGGTGGTGCAGACGATCGACGCCTTCAAGGCCTTCACGCCGGCCTTCATCATCAGCAGCGGCACCGGCGGGCCGATCGACTCCACGCTCTTCTACACGCTCTACCTCTACCAGGAGGCCTTCGCTTATTTCCGCATGGGCTATGCGGCGGCGCTGGCCTGGATCCTGGTGGTCATCATCGCCGGCTTCACCGCCTTCGCGTTCCTCACCGCGCGCTACTGGGTACACTACAGTGATTGACGCCGATCGCCCGGAAGCGGGATTTGCGCGCGGCGGCGGAGCAGGGCGCTCGCTCGCCTTTCACGTCGTCCTCTGCCTGGCGTCGCTGGCGATGCTCTATCCGTTGCTCTGGATGCTCGCCAGCTCCTTCAAGCCGGAGAGCGAGATCTTCGGCAGCGCGTCGCTCTGGCCATCGAGCTTCAGCCTCGACTCCTATCGCCGCGGCTGGAGCGGGCTGCAGGTGGGATTCGGGAGGTTCCTCCTCAATTCCCTCATCGTCTCGACGCTGTCGGTGATCGGCAACGTCTTCTCCTGCTCTCTCGCGGCCTATGCGGTGGCACGCCTCGAGTTCCGCGGCCGCAGCTTCTGGTTCGCGCTGATGCTGGGGACGCTGATGCTGCCCTATCACGTGACGCTCATCCCGCAATACATCCTCTTCCTCAACCTCGACTGGATCGACACCTTCCTGCCCCTGGTGGTGCCGAAGTTCCTCGCCGTCGACGCCTTCTTCATCTTCCTCCTGGTGCAGTTCTTCCGCACCCTCCCGCGCGAGCTGGACGACGCGGCCAAGATCGACGGCTGCGGTCCCTGGGGCATCTACTGGAAGATCATCCTGCCGCTGTCGCTGCCGGCGCTGGCCACCGCGGCGATCTTCACTTTCATCTTCACCTGGGACGATTTCTTCGGGCCCCTCGTCTATCTCAACGACATGAGCAACTACACCGTGCAGCTGGGCCTGCGCAGCTTCGTCGATTCCAGTGGCAAGTCGGACTGGGGCGCGCTCTTCGCCATGTCGACCGTGACCCTGCTGCCGGTCTTCGCCTGCTTCCTGCTCTTCCAGCGCCTCCTCATCCAGGGCATCGCGACCACCGGCCTCAAGGGTTGAGCCGCCCGCATCATGGGAGCACCTTCATGACCTCTCGCCGCTTCTCCGTCGCCGTGGTGGGCTGCGGCATCGGCCGCCAGCACATCGCCGAGGGCTATGAGCGCCTCAAGGACAAGTTCCGCGTGGCGGCGCTCTGCGACATCGATCCGGAGCGGCTCGCCGCCGTCGGCGACGAGTTCGCGATCGGCCGCCGCGTGACCTCTTTCGATGAGGTGCTGCGCAGGGACGACATCGACATCGTCGACATCTGCACGCCGCCGGCGCTCCACGTGAAGCAGGCGCTGGCGGCGCTCGCGGCGGGCAAGCACGTCATCTGCGAGAAGCCGCTCGCGGGCTCGCTGGCCGACGTCGACCGGCTGATCGCGGCGGAGCGCACTGCCAAGACCCGCCTGATGCCGGTCTTCCAGTACCGCTTCGGCAACGGGCTGCAGCGGGCGAAGCGCATCGTCGATCTCGGCCTCGCCGGCACGCCCTACCTCGCCACCGTCGAGACCGCCTGGAAGCGCGGGGCGGCCTATTACTCGGTGCCCTGGCGCGGGCGCTGGGAGACCGAGCTCGGTGGCGTGCTGCTCACCCACGCCATCCACTCCCACGACATCCTCACATATCTCCTGGGGCCGATCGCCTCGGTCTTCGCGCGGACGGCGACGCGGGTCAATCCGATCGAGGTGGAGGATTGCGCGGTGGCGAGCCTCACCCTCGAGAGCGGCGCGCTCGCCTCGCTGGCGGCGACGCTGGGATCCCAGAGGGAGATCAGCCGGCTCCGCTTCTGCTTCGAGCACGTGACCTTCGAGAGCTCCCTCGGACCCTACAGCCCCGGCGACGACCCCTGGGAGATCATCCCCGCCTCGCCGGAGGCGGAGGCCCGCATCGCCCAGGCCCTCGCCGATTGGAGCTTCGTGCCCTCGCGATTCGAGGGGCTGCTGGGCCGCTACCACCAGGCGCTCGCCGCCGGCGCCGAATTCCCGGTGACGCTGGCGGACGCCCGCCGCTCCCTCGAGCTGGTAACCGCGCTCTTCCACTCGGCGGAGACGGGCCTGCCGGTCGCGCTCCCGATCGGCGCCGGGCACCCGAAGTATCGAAGCTGGCGGCCTATGCCGCCCGGCTGACGCGCTCTACCAGGATCGTCATGCCCGGCCTTGTGCCGGGCGTCCACGTCGTGGAGGCAAGAATTCGTGGATGGCCGGGTCAAGCCCACGGCTGTCCGGTTGAGCGAATGCGATTGTGAAAGCAGGATTTTCGAAACCCCAAAGAATCGTCATGGCCGGACTTGTTCCGGCCATCCACGTCTCGCGGCCGCAAGAGAGAAGACGTGGATGGCCGGGTCAAGCCCGGCCATGACGACTTTTGATGGTTCAGATATGGCACGCTGGCCCGTTCTCGTTGCAACGAATCCGGAACCGGACAGCCGTGGGTCAAGCCCGGCCATGACGCGGTGAGAATTGCGCCGTCGGCGCTTCTCCAGTTCCCTCAGAACTCCAGCAGATTGTCCCTGAGGTGCTTGTGCTCGTAGGCCTTGCGCGTCAGGCCGCGTTGCTGCAACGCGGGGATCAGCCCGTCGGTGATCTCCGCCACCGATTTGCGGCTGACATTGCCGAGGGCGACGAGGTAGCCGTCGCCGCCCACCTCCTGCATCACCTCGCCCATCTGCGCCGCCACCGAGTCCGGCGTGCCGATCAGGTCCACGGACATGCCTGTCGTGCCGTAGTCGGTGATCGCCTCGCGGAGCGTGCGCTTTCCCGCCTTGCGCAGGAACTGCGCCAGGCTCTGCTGGTGGCCGTTGGTGGTGAGCTCGCCCACGGGCTGGTCGAGATCGAAGACGGAGAAGTCGATGTTGGTGCTCCAGCCGAGCTGGGCCAGCTTGACGTCGGTGTTCTTGGCCGCGCGCTGGCGCCGCGCCTCGGCCTTCATCTGCGCTTCCTCGATGCTGTCGCCGAGGATCGGCGCGATCAGGTAGAGCACCTTGCAGGAATCGGGATCGCGCCCCACCGCTTTCATCTTCTCGTGCACGTCGTCGCGATAGGCCTTCATCTGCTCGACGCCCTTCACATGCGCCACGATGGTGTCGGCGTGGGTGGCGGCGAAGCGCTTGCCGCGGTCGGAGCCGCCGGCCTGGGCGATCACCGGCCGGCCCTGCGGGCAGGGGCCCGAGTTGAGCGGCCCGCGGCAGCGGTAGTATTCGCCCTCGTAGTTGATCGGATGCACCTTCGAGGGATCGATGAGGATGCCGCTCTTGCGGTCGGCGACGATGGCGCCGGGGTCCCACGAGTCCCAGAGCTTGGTCACGATCTCGATGTACTCGTCCGCCATGTCGTAGCGCAGATCGTGGTCCGGCAGCTTGGCGTAGCCGAAGTTCTGCGCCGAGAGGTCGGAGCTGCCGGTCACCATGTTCCAGCCGGCGCGTCCGCCCGACACCTGATCCAGGGTGCCGACCGTGCGCGCCACCAGATAGGGCGCGTAGGCGAAGGTGGAGAGCGTCGGCACGATGCCGAGATGCCGCGTCGCCGCCACCATCAGGGACGCCACGACCGAGCCTTCCTGGCGCGGCACCGACATGCCGTTCTTGAGATAGATGTCCCGGGACTTCTGCCACATCTCGCCGACGTAGATGGAATCCTCGATCAGGAGATAGTCGAAGCAGGCGCGCTCGATGGCGCGGGCGAGGTCGAGGAACATCTCCGCCGAGCCCCACTCCTCGCTGATGTTGCCGGTCCATTGCTCGCCCCAGGCCTGGATGCTGGAGCCTTGCAGGAACCACGCGAGATGGAAATGGTCGGCGGCCATGGATATCTCCCCCTGTGAGCGATCCCGGAATGCGGACCCCCAGCCCCTCATAGCAACCGCCGTGCCACCCGATTTAACCGCCCAATGAATGGAGTCGCCGCCGTCGGTATGGCCGTCCAGTGCCGGAATGCTGGGCACGTGCACGTCGGCATGGCAGAAGCGCGCCCCCCTATGCCCCTCCCTCCCGACAGGCTAAACAGGGAGAGGCGCCCCGCTCGCCAGGAGAACCTTCCTTGCCTATCGAGACCCGCACGATCGAGTTCAGCGGCCCCGAGGTGATCGAGGCCCTCGTCGATTTCTGCCGCGCCCACAAGCGGCCGGTGCCGACCGGCAAGATCCGGCCGCTGATCGCCGTCGGCCGGCGCGAGAACAAGGTCGCCTTCGAAGGCGGCGGCAAGCCCTCGCGCGTGACCTTCTACGAGACCGAGCTCGCCTCGGCGCTCCTCGCCTATTGCAAGAAGAAGCGCATCCCCGTCGCCCGCGGCGCCGCCAAGTCGCTGCGGTTCACACCCGATACCGTGACGCTGCGGTTGACGATGCCGTAGGAGCGGGCGCCAGGCGGCGGCGCAGCAGCCGGCGCATCGGCACCTCGTACCAGGCGTGCACGAGGAGTGCCACGCCCACCACCACCACGACATAGATCGCCCAGAAGCCCAGGGACTCATAGGGCACCCGCCATCCGATCCAGGCGGCGCCGATGAGGATGACGATCTGCACCGGGACATGGATGAGATAGAGCGTGAGCGACGCGTCGCCGAGGCGCAGCAGCGGCGGCAGCTCCAGGAGCCGCTGCGGCAGGCGCCAGCGGCTGATCAGCACCAGCCCCAGCGCCAGCGCCGCCGACACCGCGCAGAAGCTCAGATCATGCAGCCCGCCCAGCGTGCGGAGCGCCGCCATGACCAGCGCGAGCGCGGCGAGCGCGACGGCCGCGGCGATCGGCCGCCCGCCGGCGATGGCGGCGAGGTAGACCAGCATTCCCAGCGCGAAGCCCACCAGCCCGCGGGCGATCGGCTCGTTCGCCAGGAACATGAACCGCACCGGGCTCGCCAGGATCAGGACTCCCGCCGCCAGCATCGCCACCGCCGCCCAGCCGCCGGCGCGACAGCGGGCGACGAGGAAGAACACGAGATAGAGAAACACCTCCACCGAGAGCGACCACGCCGGCCCGTTGAAGGTGAGGGGACGCTCCAGGATGCCGCCCTGGAGAAAGGTGAGGCTCAGGAGGAAATCCGTGGCGTCATTCGGCGCGTAGATCGGAAACCGCTGCGTGAGGCCATGGAAGATCCAGATCAGCCCGCCCACCGCCAGCAGCGTCGCGACATGGATCGGGCAGAGCCGCGCGACGCGCAGCGCCCAGAAGCGCCGCCACGCGGTGCGCTCGGATCCGATCGCCTCCGCGTAGACGTGGGAGAACACGATGCCGGAGAGGATGAAGAAGAAATCCACCGCGAAGCCGCCATAGCGGTACGCCAGCTCGATCCCCGGCAGATGATAGAGCGGCGCGCTCTCCGGCGCCGGCCCGCCCGGCTGCGCCATGCTGGAGAAATGCTGGTAGTGGAAGAAGACGGCGACCGTGAGCGCCGCGAGGCCGCGCAGCGCATCGAGATAGGCGATGCGCGGGGGCCGCGCGGGGGAGCGCGCGCTCGGCGTTCGTTGACCGCGCGACTTTCGCGATAGGCGCGCGCACTTCACCGCTCACGCGCATGAGCGGCGGGACGCCAACACCTTAGGTGTCTGCACTTCTCTTCGATGCATCCGCTCGCGGCAAACCTTT
>CAVTLA010000001.1:3360000-4860239 GCA_963735465.1 uncultured Alphaproteobacteria bacterium | reverse complement strand
GAACCCGAATCCTTACGAAGTTAGTGAACCCGAACTGTTACGAGGCCTGAGGGTCTCATGGCGGGGCGGTTTCCTCCAGGACCGCCCTGATTCTCAGTTTTCTTCTGGACGTTTCACCTCTGTCAGGGAGGTCCTCTTGGCTCTGCCCAAGTCTCCCAGGGCGACCATCGCTCGGACCTCAAGCCATACGAGTTCTCGCCTTCTCGACTCTCGGTTTCCCCCACGTCCGAGGTCGGTCGAACTGGCTCATTCAAAACCCTGTCTCTGCCACTCCGACGTCGTGAACAGCTCCTCCAGGACTGCTCCTGAACAAAAATCTTAGTGTACATGTCTAGGTTCTTTCACCTCTGTCGGCTGCCGTCCATGGCCTCCGAATCAAGTCCATTACTATCCCCCCTCCGCCATCCCCAACGGCTCCTCCAGGACCGTTTCACTGGACAAAAAGACTACTGAACACGAACCCCGATTCCCTCCCTCGATGACGGCCTTCCCGGCCCCCGATCGTGCCTCCGGCTCACTTCCTCTGCCGTCGCCGTGAACAGCTCCTCCAGGACCGCCACGACTCTTGAGAAAACATCGCTCGCGGCCCGGGGACGTATCCGACTCCCACGCCACTCACGACCGCCCATTGAGACTCTCCTCCAACTCACGAAGACGATAGCTCCGGCCTCGGATGTTCAGCACGTGGCACGAATGGAGCAGCCGGTCCAGGATCGCCGCCGTGATGATCTCGTCGCCGGCCAGCATCTCAGGCCAGTCCTTGATCGCCTTGTTCGAGGTGATGCACAGCGAGCCACGCTGATAGCGATAGCTCACCAGGCGGAAGAACAGGTTCGCCTCCTCACGTGTGAATGTCTCGAAGCCCACCTCGTCGATGATCACCAGCGCCGCCTTCATGTACTTCTTGCCCTTGAGGCGTGTCGGCGGCACCTCGGCGTCCTTGCGCATCGCGTGCAGCAGTTCCTCCAAGCGGAAGAACGCCACCGAGAAGCCGCTCTCGATCGCCTTCACTCCCAAGGACACAGCTAAATGTGTTTTCCCGACTCCGGGAGGACCCAGAATCAGCAATCCCTGCTTCTCCCGCAGCCAGGCACAGGTGGCCAACGCGTCGAGCTTGGACCGCTGCACCGCCGGCTGGAACGCGAAGTCGAAGTTGGCCAGCGTTTGACCAGTCGGCAGGCCCGACAGCCGCAGCGACGTCCGGACCCGGCGCTCCTCACGGCGCTCCAGTTCGCCGCGGAGAAGTTGCTCCAGCAAGGCCGGCGAACCCAGGTCCTCCTTGACGGCGCGGGTCAAGACAGTCGGCAGGGCCTCGGCCGCAAACTCCAAGCCCAGCTTCACCAACTGGTCCACCAACGTCCCCAGGTCGGCCGTCGCCGCCTTGGCGGGCAACGCCGCGGGCCGCTCCGGTTCATGCGCGGCTCCTTTGGTTGCTCATCGTGCCACCTCCGCCAACGCGGCATACAGATCCACCGGCCGGCGCTCCACCGGCAGCGCGGCGATCTCCTGGAGCTTCCTGGCCATCCGCCCCAGCGGCTTGGGCGGCAGCACGCCCGCGGTCCCGGGACCTTCGTAGCACACCGGATCGATCAAGATCCGTTCCTGGGTGTGCCGGGGGTACGAGATCAACACCGCGGCGGTCTGGGGATCGAGGATCTGCACGAGTCCCGAGCAGCCGCGGACCTCCACCTCGCGGCCCACATAGGAGAACGGAACCACATACGTACGTCCCTCGAAATGAATCGCACAATCCTTGTGCACCGGGACCGTCTTGACCAGGTCGAAGGGCTCGGGCAACAACTCCGGCAGCGGCCGCAAGAAGGGTTTCTCCGCCTCCCAACTGGCCGCGACCGAGAGCCCGGTGGCCGGGCAGATCCGTCTGGTTGCGCGGTCCACCCGATCCGCATCGGTCCAGGACTGGAGCCCGGTCAGGCCGTCGAAGTGCCGGCCTTGGACATCCAGGCCCTTGCAGTCGCCGACGCGGCGTTCGGTCTTCCCTTTCTGCTCGGGCGCACGAAGTTCGCAGGCATCGACGTGAAAACCCATCATACGAGCATACACACGATATTGCTCGTTGATCTGTCCCCAGGGACCGCAGCCGGTGGCGATGCCGGTCTTGAGGTTGTCGATCCGGTTGACCGCGGCCACGCCGCCGAGCCGGCGGTAGGCCTCGTTGTGGACGTGATGCCAGGCGAGCTGGTCCATCGAGCGGCTCCAGACAACGGCCTCCTTGCGGGAGTGGCTGAGGACCATGACGAAGGCGTAGACCGTCGTCGGGCCGTCGGCGTCGCCGAGATCGACCCGGCGGAACTCGCCCCAGTCGCTCTGAGTTTGGGCCCCGGGTGGGGTCTCGACCCGCCGGAACGGGCGGATCGGGGGCCGGCCGTAGCGGGCCCGCACGAACTTGCGGACTGCCTTGTAGGAGCCGTCATAGCCGTACTCGGCGCGGAGGAACTCGTGGAGGAGCTGGACGCTGGGCGGCCGCTCCTGGCCGAGAAGTTGGACTTGGCCCTGCCACCAGTGGGCGACGGCCTCGACCAAGCCGAGTTGCTCAATGAGCGAGGGTTTCTGCCGGCCATCGGTCGCCGCCTCCTTGGCGCGGCGGAGATGGTAGCGCACGGTTCCCTCGGTCACACCGAGGATCCGGGCCGTCTCACACTGTGATTGACCGCGCTGCTGCAAGACCTCGATCGTCACGATCTGCTCCCTTGTGAGCGTTGCCAAGGTAGTGCCTCCGAGCTGGCCCTGGATGTCCAGGTTCAGCTTGGAAGCGCTTGGCGTGCCTGTCGATGGATGTTCAGTACGACGGTCGTACTGAACGCCTGTCAGGCTCGTAACGATTCGGGTTCGCTAAGCTCCAGTTTTACGGGTTTGGTGACAACATTCACTTCTGGGGCCCGTGACCTTGCCAGCAAGGTGGGATGCTTACTTTTGGATCGAAGCTCGATACCACCGCTCATCGAGGGCCAGTTCACGATCTAACGCTCAGATCTGGCAGAAGGACATACTCTGGAGTCAGACCGAGTTGCAAGCTAGCTTGACACTCGGTCTAACTCCGGTAAGGCACTCACCGCCGAATTCGGCGAGATTGAACGAGGAATCGACCTGGAGAACGGATGGTAAAACCCGTGAAGGTCATCTAGGCTCGACGGCATGAACTCCAACCTCCCGATCTGGGATCGAATCGAAGCTCACATAGAGAGGGCTCAGACCGTGAGGTCTTGGTGGAGATTCGCTGTCCCCCTCGTCGGATGGATCTTCCTTGCCTCGATCCCGTGCCCTGTCGGTCTGGACCCTGGCGGATGGCGTTACCACGCCCTGTTCGTCGCTGTCATCATCGGCCTTGGTCCTGGAGCCAATGCCCGCCTCGGCGGTGGGGCTGGTGGGCGTCACGCTCGCCACTTCCTTGGGCTATGTGTCCACGAACCCTGGAGAATCCATCAGGTGGGGGCTGAGCGGCTTCTCCGATCCCACCGTCTGGCTCATCTTCGGTGCGTTAGTCTTCTCCACGGGCTACGAAAAGACAGGCCTCGGGCGGAGGATCGCCCTTTCCCTCGTCTGTTTCATGGGCAAGAGCACACTCGGCCTGGGCTACGCGGTGATGCTGGCCGACCTGTTCCTCGCGCCGTTCACCCCCTCGAACACGGGCCGGAGTGCCGGGATCATCTACCCCATCCTCCGGGGCATCCCCGGCCTCTACGGCTCGCAGCCGGGACCGACAGCTCGTCGGGTCGGCGGTTACTTGATGTGGACCGCGTTCGCGTCTACCGCCGTCACCAGCTCGCTCTTTCTGACCGCCCTGGCACCGAACCTGCTCGCGGCCGCGATCATTCAACGAGAGACCGGGATCGAGATCACCTGGTCGCGGTGGTCGCTGGGCATCCTGCCCGTCGGCGTCCTCCTGATCGCACCACTGCCGCTGCTCGTGCGCCTGATCTACCCGCCCGAGGTTCGCACGAGCGAGGAGGTTCCCGCATGGGCAGCAGCAGAACTGCGCGCGATGAGCAGGCCATCATTCAAGGAAGGCGTGATGGCAGCGCTGGTCCTGGCGGCGCTCTGTCTTTGGGTGCTCGGGGGCGACCTGCTCAATGCGACGACCGTCGTCCTCGCCGTGGTCTGTCTCATGGTCGTGGCGAGGGTCGTGGACTGGGACGACATCGTCGGCGACCGTCGCGCCTGGGACACGCTGCTCTACTTCGCCACGCTGCTGACGCTGGCAGACGGATTGAAACGAACCGGCGTGGTCGCCTGGGCTGCCGTGAGCGTGTCCGCGATGCTGAAAGGCTTTCCGCCGCTGGTTGTCATGGCGATCCTCGTGACGTTCTTCTTCCTGGTCCACTACCTGTTTGCGAGCCTCACGGCGCACACAACGGCGGTCCTTCCCGCGTTGCTGGCGGCGGGAGCGGCTGTGCCCGGTATGCCGGTGAAAGTGTTCGCCATGTTGCTGGCCTACTCCATTGGCCTGATGGGCGTGATCACGCCGTACGCGACCGGACCTGCCCCGGTCTACTTCGGCAGCGGGTACATCCCCCGCAGGGATTTCTGGGTCCTCGGATTCGTCTTCGGTCTCATCTTCCTCGGCGCCCTGCTGTTGGTCGGGGTGCCTTACCTGCTCTGGCTGGGTAAGTAAACTCACACCGTGACCACTTTTAAATTCTCCAGCCGAGGGGCTGGGGTGGCATCGACACTGCATCACCTTGGCAGGGCCTGATTCAGGGCCTCATTCGGCACGCGCCATGGCTGCATTCGCCGCCCGCAGCTCGTGTTTGAGCCGCATTTGTGCCGATGCCGCCGCGACGACGCCGACGATTGCCATGAGGATCAAGGCGCCGCACGCGGTCAGGGCAATCACTTTCCACCTCCGGTTTGACCTGCGGAGTTGTTCGTTCAAGAGAACGAGGTCTTTCGGTTCAGTCATGGCCAGCCTCCCGGTCGAGGATCGTCTACACGGGCGTACGAGACACCAGTCTACCACCCTCGCAATCGAAAATCAGCCCGCCCATCGGTCGTCTCCATTGGGATAAAAACGGAACAGGGCGAGTCGCGGCGGGTCTCTGCTGGGCGGGGCTCAGGCTCACCCCCTCTTACTTGCCGGCGGTTTTCTCGTGATGTCCGCCGAACTGGAACCGCATGGCCGAAAGTAGCTTGTCCTGGAAATCGGCCTCGCCGCGAGACGCGAAGCGCTCATAGAGCGCGGTGGTAAGAACGGGTACGGGCACGGCCTCGTCGATGGCCGCCTTGATCGTCCATCGCCCTTCGCCCGAATCGGAGACCCGGCCGGCGAATTCCGACAGCGCGGCATCCTTGGCCAGGGCGGCTGCCGTCAGGTCGAGCAGCCACGAGGCGATCACGCTGCCGCGCCTCCATACCTCGGCGATGTCAGGCAGGTTGAGGTCGAACTCGTAATGTTCGGGTTCGCGTAAAGGCGTCGTTTCCGCGTCGACCTCATGCTGGCCTTTTGCCGACATCCGCGCTGCGCAAGACGGCCAGTCCCTCGGCATAGGCGGCCATCACGCCATATTCAATGCCGTTGTGAACCATCTTGACGAAGTGGCCGGCGCCCGAGGGCCCACAGTGGAGATAGCCCTGCTCGGCGGTGCCGCCAAGCTTCTCGCGTCCCGGGGTGCGCGGGATATCGCCGAGTCCAGGGGCCAGCGTCTTGAACACCGGGTCGAGCCGCTGCACCGCCTGGTCGGGTCCTCCGATCATCATGCAATAGCCGCGTTCCAGGCCCCAGACACCGCCGCTTGTTCCGACGTCCACATAATTGATCTGCTTGGGCTTGAGCTCTTTGGCCCGGCGAAGATCGTCAACGTAGTAGGAATTGCCGCCGTCAATGAGCGTGTCTCCGGGCTCGAGGTGAGGCAAAAGGTCAGCGATGGTCCGGTCCACGACGGCCGCGGGAACCATCAGCCAGATCGCCCGCGGTTGCTCCAGTTTTTTCACGAAGTCCTGCTGCGAGGATGCTCCTTCGGCCCCTTCCTTGACCAGCCCTTCCACGGCTTTTGGTGAGAGGTCGAAGACGACGCACTGGTGGCCGCCCTTGAGCAGCCGCCGTACCATGTTCGCGCCCATGCGGCCGAGTCCGATCATTCCGAGTTGCATCGCTGTCTCCTTTGTCGCTGGTGCATCTTGTGTTTCGTCGCGTTCAACGTCTCAATCTCTTGTTATCCTATTCGAGCGAGGGTTGCCACAAGGATCGACAGCGCCGGGTTCCGCGTTGTCTGCCCGCGATCCCAGCGATTCGTCTCGCTGCAATCGCTTTTGTCTCATCCTGCATTCCCAAACAGTCCCGACCCGAATAAACTTCCCACAGGGTGAAGGAATTCCGTGTATTCTGAGGGGGTTTCGCGTGTCACGGAGGACAATGCGATGAAAAGTCATCGTCGCGGTGCGGCAGTATTGATGGTCCTTTTGCTCTCCGCGGGATGTCAGGCGATCGAGCCGCGTGCCCATCAAATGTACACGCATCTCATGGCGAAGAATGGCGACCTTTTCGATCAGGAGGGGGTCCGCCGCTTCGTGCCGGCCTCTCGGGGCGAGGTCGAGAAGGCCCTCTCTCGCGCGTTGTCGGAGCAGCACGCCTTCATCGACGGTGCGAACCTTGATTTTGCCCCGCCTCCGGCTGACAGTAAGAAAACGGACCCGGAGCTGCAAACGAACATACACGTTAACGTGGTGCGAAAGGAGAGCACAAAGCAAGATGGGACCAAGGTGGCGACGGTCGTCCTCAGCAACTGGTATCGCCTGGTCGCAGTCAGGATCGAGCCGGTGGAGAACGGATGCGAAGTAACCACATGCATTTATGCAGAGAAGTCGGGTAATGCCCAGCGTGCCTCTGCGCTGCTGGACCGGATTAACGACAACCTTGCAGTCACCGGCCCCAGGGAGCCTCTCCGACGGCGAGGAAGGTCGAAGGCGGCCCGGCTCGCCCGCAAATGTAATGATCTTCAACTCCGCGCACCCCGCGGCTCGATAGAAAGAGAGGCAAAGGAGTCGGCGCGCACAAGGAGTGTGGCACCGCCCAGGAAGGGGTGTTCTGATGTCCTCTCGGCGGTTGCACGGGAGCGGCGGTTCTGCCGTCGTGGCTTGGTTAGTCGTGACAACCTTGCCGGCCCAGGCGCAGGAGCTGCGTCGGCCGCCTGCACCCTTGCCGAATCTCTCAGCGCCGAGAACGCTTCCTTTGCCGGGCTTGCCATCCCCATCGGCTCCCGCGCCTGGCGACCGCGTGCAGGTCCCTGCCGGCGATGCGCCTGGCCTACTGCAAGGACCAGCGGAAGAAGAGTCGCGCTCGCTTCCCGCCAACGCGCCTGGCGTCTTGGGCCGTCTCGGCGAGGTCCTGCCCTTGCCTCTACCCTCTGGCAATGGCGGTCGGGGGCTCGCGCCGCCTGGATCACCTTCCGCCCGAGGCCGGCCGCGGCCTGGAAGCATCTTCGACCCCGGCGCCACGGGGCCGGGGATCAGCCAGGGTGAGGAAAACTTTCTGGACGGCGCGCTTGATCCTCGAACAGGCTGGCCGTTTGTCTTTCTCGACCACTTCGCGCCCCGAGCCGGCCGGGTCGAACAGTTCTGGATCGTCAGTACCCGCGATTGCCCGCAGGAAATGGGGACAGACCCGTGGAGCTGCCTGAAGGTTCGACATTTCGACAGTCGGAGGCGATCTGGTGGAGGTCGACCCCGCAATCCTGTTCGCGCAGACGATTGGCAAGCCAGTGTTCATTCAGGTTCAAGGAAGCCTGACCACGCCGGACGTCGCGCTGGGGGGCTTGCTCTGGACGCATAGCTGGCTCCAGCGACACCAGGCGATGCTTCCCGAGACGGTTGTGATTGCCTTTGACTGGCCCAGCCAGCGGATCTATCGCAACGACGTGCTCGACATCAACGAGAAAGGGCGTCGCGCCTATGTCGCCGGCTATCACCTGGCCCGGTTCGTGCAAGGGTTCCCCGCCGAGAGCCGCATCTGCCTCCTGGGCCAGAGCTACGGGGGACGCGTGGTACCGTCGGCTCTGCACCTAGTGGGCGGGGGCAGCCTGAACAGCCAGGACCACGACCCGCCGGTTTACTTGCCCTCGGTGCGTCCGGATTTGCACCTGCGCGCGATTGTTCTGGCCGGCGCCAGCGACCACACCTGGCTAGATCCGGGGGCGAGGCTTGATCGCGCCCTGAACTCTTGCGAGGCGCTCTTGAACCTCTACAACCACAAGGACGAGGCCCTCAGGTACTATCCGATACTCTTCCGAAGCGGGCATCACGTTGCCCTGGGGCGGGTCGGCCTGTCGAATCGCGATTTCGCTCGGCTCGGGCCCCTGGCAGCCCGCTACACGGAGCGAGATGTTTACGACATCCTGGGCCGAGAGCACACCTTGCTTGATGCGGCCTCGAACTCGCAAATCGCCCGCTGGATGGCGTTTTACCTCTGGGCTCCCGATCCCGGCCCCAGCCCAGCCGCCGGACGAGGAGAGCCCGGTTTCGGCCTCAATGCGCGTGGCGGCCGCGGCCGCCGAAGCGCGTTCCGCCTGGGTGGGTCCGCGAATTGAGACGAATTGTCGGGGTCCCCGAAAAGATGCTCGGGCCCAGTCCTCCGCAGCTTATCTCAGGGACACACTTCGATTGTCCCAGTGTCGCGTTTGGTTCCTATCGCCAGCTCTCGTACCTCGCCCCTGGGTCCCGCAGCCCGGTTTGTCGGTCGATCGGCGGGCGCTGGACGCCTGCCGCGTCGCGCTGTAGGGTGAATCGAGAAGGAGCTTTTGCTGGGTGAGTCTTGTTCAACTCTTCGCATCCTGTCAGGCGAGCACATCCCTATGGAAAGTTCATGTCTTGAGGTTATGATCTATCAGATTGTGGATGACGGGATGCTCAAGAAGAACCGTTCCGACGGCTCGGGATGGGAGTGGGGCTGGGCCGACTGGCAACGACACTGGATGGACGCGACGCCCAATCGCTTTGCCTATCGCTGTCTGCCCTTGACGATCGCCAATCAGACAGGATGGTGGATCAGGAACCCCGTCGGATTCACCGCGACCTGGCGAGGTTCGAGTAAGCCGGGCGAAATCGACTTCCGGTTTGATGTCTCGGAAGAGCTGTGGAAAGGTTGGATCAACTGCCAGTTCGGCGAGGGGATCATCACCTGGAACACGCCTTTTCTGTTCCAGACCAAGCCGGCGGGCTCGCGGCTGCTGGTGTGCGGCCCGATCAATGAATTCAAGGCCTTTGCACATCCTCTGACTGCGCTCATCGAGACCGATTGGATGACCATGTCGTTCACCATGAACTGGAAGCTCATGGTTCCCAACCAGCCGGTCCGGTTCGACGAAGGCGAACCACTTTTCCAGGCGATACCCCTGACTGGCAATGTGGCTGCCGACCTCGAGGGCGCCTCGGTCTCCTATCAGCGACTGATGGATTGCCCTGAGGTCTACAAGGCCTACCAGGCCTGGGACGAAGGCCGGAGAGGTTTCCATGCCCAGAAGGCCAGAGGCGAGGTCAAGCCGGATGGTTGGCAAAAAGACTACTTCCAGGGCCGCGATCCCGGGGCCGGGACTTCCGGCCACTGGGCACATGACCAAAGTGAAGCCGCCGAGTATCAGGTATCATTCATCCGGGATGTTGGCCCAGCAGCCCGGCGCGTACGCGAACGTGGGTGTCTCGCCGCAACTCGCAGAGAAGGCTCCCGGTGCGCTCCGTGCGCCGGGACACGGACGCGGACCGGCGGAAATCCGCGTGGCCTCGGTGCCGGTTAATGATGAATGGAGGCGTTGGATCGCGGAAAACCTGATGCTCGGCGCCGACGCTGGCAGCCTGGTCCAGGCCATGACAGCGAACGGCATCTCCCGCGAGAATGCTCTGCACGAGGTCGGCCTCGCGCTGGAGAGTCCCTATCTCCGGGCGCGGAGCTTCTCCGCAACCGTCTCCGGAAGAGAGACTGGCTGCTCGCCACCTACCGCAAGCTCAACCGGCTTCATCCCCGCTCCGGCGAAGTCGAACGCCGCCACAAGCTAGGGCGTGACGAATTTCTGGCCGGCTATTACAGCACCAACCGGCCTGTGATCATCACAGGCATGATGGATGACTGGCCGGCGATGAGGAAATGGAATCTCGACTACTTCCAGGAGCGATTCGGCGACCGTGAAATCGAGATCCAGATGGGACGCGAGGCCGGGGCCAACTACGAGATCGAGCGGGAAAAGTACCTGTCGCGAATCAAGTTCTCCAAATTCGTCGAGATGGTCCGGGCGGCGAGGGGAACAAACGACTTTTACCTGACGGCCAATAACAACTCGAGCGAACAAGCAAGCTCTGCCCGAACTGTGGGACGACATTATTCAGATTCCCGAATACCTTGACGCCACAGACCCCCTCGGCGGATTCTTCTGGATGGGGCCTCCCGGCACGCATCACCCCGTTCCACCACGATCTCACCAATAACTTCATGGCCCAGGTGCTGGGCCGAAACGAGTGAAGATCGCGCCCTCGTGGGACATGCCGCTCATGAAGAACAACTACCATGTCTTCTGCCAGGTCGACGGCCGGAGCGGCCCCCCTCACCCCACCCCGGCCTCTGGGCAGCCCGCAGATCATGGAATGTATTCTCAGCCCCGGCGAAATCCTTTTCCTGCCGGTCGGCTGCCTGCATTTCGTGGAAGGGATCGATGTCACGGTCACGATCTCGTTCACCAACTTTGTCTTCGATAACGACTTCCGCACCTTCTACTCGACCTTTCACGGGGTATGAGTTTGACCGCTACGAGAAAACGGCACCGGAGCGGCCTGGTGCTGCACCGCAATCCGCGGTGAGCACTGCCTCGTCGCCGATGGCAGCCGGGTTCCGGACCCCTCGAGCATGAAGTCGAAGATGTTTCACCCTTGTTAAATCATGCCTGGTCGGGCAAGCTGAGAGTCAGGCTCGTCAGCGGTTTTGTCTTGCAGGATTGCTGGCCCCGCCGCCCGATCGAGGTTGCCTCCGATGTCAATCACGCGTCGATCGAAGAGAACCAAGCTTGCGGCTTGCTGGGACGGGACGACAGCGTCTCTGGCTGCAAACCGCGATCGCTCTGGGATCGTTGCTCGCCTTGGCTCCCATGATCATGGCCGGAGAGCCGCCCGGCACAGGTTTCTTCGAGGCCCGGATTCGTCCTGTTCTCATCGAGAAATGCTACTCCTGCCACTCCGCTTCCGCGAAGAAGATCAAGGGCGGATTGAGGCTTGACTCTCGCGAGACGATGCGTGAGGGAGGGGAGACAGGCCCGGCCGTGGTTCCCGGCAAGCCCGAGGAAAGCCTGATCCTTCGCGCCCTCGCTCACACCGAAGACTTCGCCAAAATGCCCCCCAAGCAGAAGCTGCCCACCGCGGTGATCGTCGATTTTCGCCGCTGGGTGGAGATGGGTGCGCCTGATCCGCGAGACTTCTCTCGGGAGAGCGCGACGACAGCCGACAAGGGCAAGCCCTCCGGGAAAGAGGAAGGCCCGTGGTGGTCCCTCAAGCCGATCTCGTGCCCCGAGGTTCCCCGACCCACGAAGGCCGATGCTGGCTGGGCCCGGACGCCTATCGACGATTTCGTCATCGCCAAGTTGCGCGAGAATGGTCTCGAGCCCGCCCGAGGCGGATCGCAGAACCTTGATCAGGCGACTCTCCTTCGACCTGATGGGTCTGCCGCCCGACCCCGACGAGGTGCGAGCCTTCTTGTCGACGACTCCCCCGACGCCTACGAGCGGCTGGTCGATCGCCTGCTGGCCAGCCCGCATCACGGCGAGCGCTGGGCGCGGCACTGGATGGACCTGGTCCACTTCGCCGAGACGCACGGCCACGACCAGGACCGCATCCGGCGCAACGCCTGGCCCTACCGCGATTACCTGATCGAGGCGTTCAACGACGACAAGCCGTACGCCCGATTCGTCGAGGAGCAGATCGCCGGCGACGTGCTCTTTCCCGACGAGCCGCAGGCTGACTGTCGCCCTCGGGATGATCGCCGCCGGCCCGTGGGACGAAAGCTCGCTGCGCGACATCCGCGACGACAGCATCGATCGCCAGATCGGCCACTACCTCGACCGCGACGACATGGTCACCACGGTCGATGTCCACCTTCGTCAGCACGACCGTCCACTGCGCCCGCTGCCACGATCACAAGTTCGACCCGATCACGCAGGAAGACTACTACGGCCTCCAGGCCGTCTTCGCGGGCGTTGACCGGGCCGAGCGGGCCTATGACCGCGACCCGCGAATCGCCCGGGTGCGCCTCGCTCAAGCTCTGGCGATTCTGCCGGAGGGGCGCATGGATCGGAACAACGACGTGATCGGCGGCAAGGGGGCGCCGGCGCACGAAGTGCGCCGCGCCAGTCAGGAGTCGCACAAGATAGTGTGGTAGCACTCCTGGATCAGAGTCGCCTTAGGCGAGAGTGCCTGAAGCTCGCCCTGATGGAGCACGAGAGCACCTGGCGCATCCTCGACCTCGCCAGCGCCGAGGACGTGCTCCGGCTAGCGGAGGGCGGCCAGCAGTTCGATCTTTTGCTGCTGGGCGCCGCGACCGCCGAGCTCGTCGACCTCGCGCCAGATCGAGACGCTGCACCTGGCGCTCCCCGACACGCCGCATCGTCGTGGTGGCCGAGAACGACAACCCGCATCGCGCGCGCCTGATCCTGAACGCCGGGACCCGGGGGTTCCTGCCCGCCTCCCTCAGCCTCAAGGTGCTGCTGGGCGCCCTCGACCTCGTGCTCGCCGGCGGCGTCTACGTGCCCTCCTCGCTCATCGATCCCAGCCCGCAGCGCGCCAGCGCCGCGCCGGCGCAGAAGCGCGCCGAACGAGCCCTGGTCCGAGCTGACCCGGCGCCAGCGCGACGTCCTCGGCCTCATCGCCCAGGGCAAGTCGAACAAGCTCATCGCCGACGCGCTCACCATGTCCGAGAGCACGGTGAAGGCGCATGTGAAGCAGATCATCAAGCGCCTCCACGTGGCAAACCGCACCCAGGCGGCGCTTCTCGCCACCGGCAGCCTGGCGCCGCAACCGGCGCCCGAGCCCGCCGCGACGATCGGCCTGCCCGCCACCGGCATGGCGGTGGCGAAGTAGGGCGCTCGTCGCGTTTCTGCTGGACGGCGAACCTGCGTCCTTCGACTCATGACCCCGCTGGGGTCATGGCTCAGGATGAGGCGATTTTCTCAACGCCATCCACTTCTTTGCCGATGTCGTTCTCCATCGTCCTCATCCTGAGCCGACCGCGAAGCGGTCGAGTTCGAAGGACGCACCCTGCACGACCGCACTGTCACAAAGCGCCCCATCGCCGCCGCTTGTGCCGCCCCGCCGTTGCGCCAATAATCGCGTCAGCCGAGGTCCGAACGGACCCCCGTGTAGGGAGCAAACGCCGATGTCGAACACGACCGTTTTTCCGGTGCCGGAGCGGCTCGCTCGCGACGCCTGGGTGGACGAGGCCGACTACTTCGAGATGTACGACGCCTCGCTCGCCAAGCCCGACGCGTTCTGGGGCGAGCACGGCAAGCGGCTCCACTGGATCAAGCCCTACACCAAGGTCAAGAACACCAGCTTCACCGGCGACGTCAGCATCCGCTGGTTCGAGGACGGCACGCTCAACGCCTCCCAGAACTGCATCGACCGGCATCTGGCGACGCGCGCCGACCAGACCGCGATCCTCTGGGAGGGCGACAGCCCGAGCGAGCAGCGCCACGTCAGCTATGCGGAGCTGCACGAGAACGTCTGCCGCCTCGCCAACGTGCTGAAGGCGCACGGCGTCAAGAAGGGCGACCGCGTCACCATCTACATGCCGATGATCCCCGAGGCGGCCTTCGCCATGCTGGCCTGCGCGCGGATCGGCGCCGTTCATTCCGTGGTGTTCGGCGGCTTCTCGCCGGAGAGCCTGATCGGCCGCATCCAGGACTGCCAGTCGACCGATCGTGATCACCGCCGACGAAGGCCTGCGCGGCGGCCGCAAGGTGCCGCTCAAGGCCAACGTCGACGAGGCGCTCAAATCCTGCCCCGACGTCAAGACCGTGCTCGTCGTGCGCCGCACCGGCGGCCAGATCGACTGGCGCGAGGGCCGCGACCTCTGGTACCACGAGGAGCTCGCCAAGGCCGCGAAGGACTGCCCGCCCGCGGAGATGAGCGCCGAGGACCCGCTCTTCATCCTCTACACCTCGGGCTCGACCGGAAAGCCCAAGGGCGTGCTGCACACGACCGGCGGCTATCTCGTCTTCGCCGCGATGACGCACCAATACGTCTTCGACTATCACGACGGCGACATCTACTGGTGCACGGCCGATGTCGGCTGGGTCACCGGGCACAGCTACATCGTCTATGGCCCGCTCGCCAACGGCGCCACCACCCTGATGTTCGAGGGCGTGCCGAACTATCCCGACGCGTCGCGCTTCTGGCAGGTGATCGACAAGCACAAGGTCAACATCTTCTACACCGCGCCGACCGCGATCCGCGCGCTGATGCGCGAGGGCGACCAGCTGGTCAAGAAGACCTCGCGCAAATCCCTCAAGCTCCTCGGCTCGGTCGGCGAGCCGATCAATCCCGAGGCCTGGCTCTGGTACTACAACGTGGTCGGCGACGGCCGCGTGCCGATCGTCGACACCTGGTGGCAGACCGAGACCGGCGGCATCCTGATCACGCCGCTGCCGGGCGCCACGCCCTTGAAGCCCGGCTCGGCGACGCGGCCGTTCTTCGGCGTCAAGCCCGTGATCGTCGACGGCGAGGGCAGCGAGCTCGAGGGCGCGGCCGAAGGCAATCTCTGCATCGCCGACACCTGGCCCGGCCAGATGCGCACGGTCTATGGCGACCACAAGCGCTTCGTCGAGACCTATTTCTCCACCTTCCCCGGCAAGTACTTCACCGGCGACGGCGCGCGCCGCGACGAGGACGGCTACTACTGGATCACCGGCCGCGTCGACGACGTCATCAACGTCGCGGGCCACCGCCTCGGCACCGCCGAGGTCGAGAGCGCGCTGGTCGCCCACCCCAAGGTCGCCGAGGCCGCCGTCGTGGGCTATCCCCACGACATCAAGGGCCAGGGCATCTACGCCTATGTCACGCTGAAGGCCGGCTTCGAGCCCGAGCGAGATCCTGCGCAAGGAGCTGGCGCAGTGGGTGCGCAAGGAGATCGGCCCGATCGCCACGCCGGACCTGATCCAGTGGGCGCCGGGCCTGCCGAAGACGCGGTCGGGCAAGATCATGCGGCGCATCCTGCGCAAGATCGCGGCGAACGAGGAGAGCCAGCTCGGCGACACCGAGCACGCTGGCGGATCCGGCGGTCGTGACGGATCTGGTGGAGCACCGGATGAATAGGGGGTAGGACCCGCTCTCCTTTCCTCCGAGTTATTGAGCCGCTCGTGCGCCACTCCCTATTGCGACCGCGCTCAGGTTATTCTCCGCCCTTTGAAATGGGGGAATTTTCCCCTATATTCTGTTGACGATAGGGGATTTTTCCCCTATCCTGCGTCGACATGACCGGCGCCGAATTTCTGCGGAGAATTCAAGCCCTGGGAAGGCGAACCGGCACGCCGGTCCGCCTCGATCAGCGTCACGGCAAGGGCAGCCACGGGACGCTCTACTACGGCATGCGGAAGACGACACTGAAAGACCGGAAGAAGGAGATCGGGCCGGGCTTGCTGAATGCGATGCTGCACCAGCTGGGGCTGACCAAGAGAGATCTGAGCTAGGAGATCGCCGATGCGCGCCACTGTCTTTGCCTATCCGGCCACGCTCACTCGAGATGCGAAGGGCCGCCTCCTCGTTCGTTTTCCAGATCTTCCGGAAGCGTTGACGGATGGCGCCACCGAAGATGAGGCGCTGCATGAGGCGGCTGACGCGCTCTCGGAGGCCCTCATGTCGCGCATTGTCGATGGGGAGGCAATTCCCGATCCATCCCCCGTCGGGCGCAATCAATACCAGATCGCGCCGGATGCAACCGTCGCCCTCAAGGCGGCACTTCACAAGGCGATGCGGGAGAAGAAGGTGACGGCGGCAGACCTGTCGAGACTTCTGGAGATCGATCACAAGGAGGCAAGGCGACTTCTCGATCCCAGCGAGAACAGCAAGATTCCGCGGCTAACCGAGGCCTTGAGCGCGCTCGGCTATAGCGTGATGACGGCGGTCTACGATGCGTCGAAGCGCGAGCGCATTCTTTCGAATCCTGCCACGCGGCGGGCGAGCACGCTTCGGCCTCGTAAGACCATTAGAACGGCCCGGAACGACGCTGCTTGTCAGAGGGCGCCCGTATCGCACTGCGTCTTAAGACGAACCGTTGTCGTAGTACTGCCCGACGGTGCCTCTAAATCCGAAACACCTTCTGCACTTCGTCACCGAAGTGATTAATGACTTTGATGCAGATTTTGCCCGAAGCCGGCTTCGGGAATGACCTAGAGACTGTGGTGTGGAGTGTCGACCACGCCTCTTCGTCGATCTCCGCCTTGAGAGCGCGCTTGAGCACGCTTGCGTAGGGATCACCAGCGGCGCCCCCGAGGAAATAGGCTTGCCGAACGAAGAAGCTCTCTTCGTCGTAGCTGTCGTCGATGAACCAGCAGGCGATGTCGTCCTTGGGGTCGACTGCTCGACTTCACCTCTCCGGTGGTGGGATCGAAGATGTCGACGCCCTTGATCTCGACTTCGATCATGTCACCATCGAGATGTCGAAGCTCGATATCGGGCTCGCCGAACACCACAAAGAGATTGCCGGCGCCGGTGTTCTTGAGCTTGTCGCCCATGCGGATGTCCTGGAATTTCATCCGCGCCTTCAGCACCGTGAGGCGGCCGAAGTTGAGCATGCTATCGTCCACCTCGGGCGCAAACTGGAAGCCACAGACGATCAACATGTCGAATGCGTCTCGCGCCTCCCGCGCCGCAGCGCGGACGAACTCATAGCCGACCGAGCCGTATTCCGGCCCAATCGCAACAGCTGCACGCATTGTCTTACCACCTTGAGTGAACCGCCCCTCGAAGGCGACATAGCCCCGCCCGGGCCACGGCTCGAGGCTGTCGAAGACGAGCTTTTCGTTCTTCTTGGTGTTCTGCACACCGGCGACCTTCAGATGCTCGAAAACCACTTTGGCGAAGTCAGTCTCTTCCGGCGTGAGCGGTACGGCAGGCGGCAACTCCTCGCCGCGCTCCTCTGCGATCGCCGCCAGGACGTGCGGATCTTCATGGGTCGGAATGACGCGATGAGGCGATAGGCTTTCGACGGTAAAGGGTCCGGCGACGCGTACGATCTTCCGATCTTCGTAGGGCCGATCGTAGAGCAACTCGATATCAGCGTGCCGAGCTATTGAAGCATCGATCTCCGCTTGCATCGCCTGCCGCGCTTCTGACCACTTCTCGTGCGCGTCCTTCGCCAGCTGGTGGCCAATCGGCAGATGCTTTCAGCGGAATCTGCCATTCCTCCCATGATTTGGAGAGTGACCTACTGAGGGAGATGCCCAGGGGCTTCAGTGTCTGCTGCCACCGCTCCCATATCTCATCGATTTCGACATTATTGGCTATTCCTCCGGACGTGATGTGCGGTGCACGCTGGATGGACAAATCCCTGACGAAGATCATTTAAGAACACCTCTGTCGTGACCAAGCGTCCTGCGAATTCGGCTTCTTTAGCCGCTCCTTCCCGTAAGTCTCGGAGTAGAGTCGTAAGAATATTTCGCACTCATCAGTCGTCCCCGAGCCAGCGCCAGCGCTACACGCGACGTATCCATCGTGATCCAGCGACGCCCCCACTGTTCCGCCACATAGGCGGTTGTGCCTGAGCCGCAGGTTGGATCGAGCACAAGATCACCGGGATCGGTCGACATGAGGATGCAGCGCTCTACGATGCGCTCATTGGTCTGAACGACATAGATCTGGTCGGAAGCTCCGCCAAACCCATCCCACCAGTTCGATATCGATTTGTACGGGAAATCATCGAGATATCGCTTGAAGTCCAGCGATGATCCGGAAGCAACTAGCCTGCCCGCAACACGGACACGATCCATGCCGGTAAGCGTGCCACTGTCACCGGATGAGGTGTGGCTCCAGCATCGGCCGCGAGGCGGAGAATAAGCATGTCCTTCAAAGGAAACGGGATCATTTTGGCGTGCTCGGCTCCCGCCGTTGGTAATTGGCCACGGCCGGAATAGCCGAGCGCCCGAGAAGTCTGCTTCTATGGCAGCGGGCGCAAGGCGATAGTCACGGAGGACGCCACTTGGTGATGGGATCGCACGAACATTCCCGATAAGCTCGCCGTTATGTTCAATTCGAGAGAACTCGGAAACTGTCTCTGCGTCCAGCGGTCGGCGCTCAAATAGAGCCCGAAATTTCATTCGTCCGTCGGCACGCGGGCTACGTCCATACCAAAGGATAAAATCATTTACCGGGTCGACCAGAGAACTCTTCTGGCCGCCTTTCTTTTTTACGACGATCTCTGAGATGAAATGGTCGACCCCAAAAACTTCATCTAGCAGCGCTCGCACAAGATGAACATTTGCGTCGCCGATTTGCACGAAAATCGAACCGAACTCCGTGAGCAGATCGCGCGCCACGACAAAACGATCACGCAAAAAACTCAAAGCCGCGACAAACGTGACCGCCCATCCAGGCCGCATCCTAAAGCGCGAGATCGGGGCTCGTCGGCTCAGCGCCAGCCGACTGGCGCTCGATCTCGGCGTGCCCACAGGTCGTATCACCGACATTCTGAATGGCCGCCGCTCCATCACCGCCGACACGGCGGTGCGTCTTGGTCGCTACTTCGGAAACAGCGCCCAGTTCTGGATCGATCTCCAAGGTCAACACGACATCGCGACGGTTCAACGCGAGCGTGGACGCGAGATTGCACGGCGGGTGCGGCCGGCGGACGCGGCGTGAGTGGAGCTTCGAGGGTCAGGCCTGATCGTCCGCCGCCGCGGGGACTGGCCGCGCGCGCCGCCACAGAGATCCATCTGGGCCGCCTTCTGAGGCGGGAAATCGAAGCACACGATCTCAGCACCAGCCGTCGACAATGCGGGTGCGCGCTTGGTCGCCCTCACCTTCCGTCTTCTCGTAGCCGGCGATGAAATCGTAGATGAGTTTCGACGTCGCGGTATTGTTGGCAACGACAATGAAGACCGGTGGCCTGCCAATACCGACTTCTTCCCATTTCGTGGACGTTTTCTCGTAGTGACGATAAAGCGCCTCCAGGGCGCCACGCAACAGCTCGGGAAGTTGCTCGGGATCGAGATCCTTGCCACCCGTCCGGCGGCCTTTCTTAGGCAGGCTACGCGCCGGAAGGTTCTGATAGAGCGCGCGATATTTCGGCATGTCGCCTTGGACTGCATCATCCAACACCGGCAAGCGGGGCGTTTTCACGATGCCGCATTCGATCGCATCCATGAGCGAGAAATCCGAGACTACCCAGGGGAAGAGAGTTCCCTCGGGATAGCCTGAGCCGCGCAGGAAGAATGGCGTCGCCGACAGGTCGTAGACCACGGCAAGACCGATCTTGCGGGCAAAGGTCTCGAGCCCAGAAATCCAGATACGGGCGGCTTCCTCATTCTTCTTCGCTTCTGCCCGGTCTTCAGAATCGGTGAGGCTTTCCTCGCTCTCGCCGGGCTTACGGCGGTAGCAGTGATGGGCTTCATCGTTCAAGACGACGATGCGCTTCAGTCCCATGAGCTCCGGCGCAATGCGTTCATCATCTCGCCATCGGTCTCGGGAAAATGCTTCTCCTCGCCCCGGTCCCCCAGAAGTTTCCGCGAGGTCGGCGAAAGCTCAATCTTCTCACGGAGTTGGAACGCATGGAAATTGGTGACGACGACCCGCGCCTTCCGGAGATCCGACACCATCTCCGGCGGAATGATGCGACGCTTGGGGTCGTCGAAATAATTGTCGGGTTCTTCCGGCTTCAAGACCCGCAGGCGATCGCGGATGGTGATGCCGGGCGTGATGATGAGAAATCCGGTGGAGTACCGCGTCGAGTTCGGCCGGCGCGCGGCATTGATCGCCTGCCAGGCGATCAGCATGCGCCATGACGGTCGTCTTGCCGGAGCCGGTCGCCATCTTGGCGGCAATGCGGAAGAGGCCGGGATTGGCGGTGTCGTTCGCCTCCACGATCCTGTCGTGGAAGGACTTTGGCGCCACCTCGGTGAGCCAGATGATCGTTTCGACCGCCTCGATCTGGCAGAAGAAAAATGGAAGATCCCGCACGCTTCGATCGCGCCACCAGCGCAGGAGCCGCTCGGTCTCCGCCGTCACGCCCCATTGCGAAGGCGGCAGTCGGCGCCAGGCATCGACCTGCGGCCGGATCGACGTAACCAGCGTGTTGTCGCTGGTTTCCTCGGTCTCGTAGGGCAGCGCGCCCTGCTGCGGACGCCGCCGGCTCGCGGCTACGGGGACGACGTAGCGATGCGGGCGGCGACCATCCTTCTCGGTACCGGTCGGCTGCCCGTGCTCATCGAGGTCCCAATGCCGTTCCGGCGGATCGTAGGGAGTGTTGAGAATGGGATTGCGGACGAAGTTATTCATCGCCCGCATTCTGCCGCAACCATTGCGGTGCCGTCACGCCATGTCTCACCGCGATAAGGTGTGCACGGAGCCTGCCCGCAAGCGAAACCGCTTGACAAAACGCGTTTGATATGGCACAAAACGTGAACAGTGGCCATGGTGGCTTTCGACTGAAGCCCTGAGTCGTGGCGTCGGACCAATCTGGTTAGAATTAAGTGCCATGCAGCCGATCGTGAAGCAGCGTATCGCCGAACTCGGGGATCTGTGCCGGCGCTTTCGCGTGCGGCGACTTGATCTGTTTGGCTCCGCCGCGCGCGGCGATTTCGACGCCCAGCGCAGCGATCTCGACTTCCTCGTCGAATTCGAGCGCGACCCCAAGATACCCGCGCTCGATGCCTATTTCGGCCTCAAGGAAGCGCTCGAAACGCTGCTCGGGCGGTCGGTCGATCTCGTGATGCCCGACGCGGTCAATAATCCACATCTCAAGGCCAGCATCGAGGGGAGCCGCGAGACCGTCTATGCGGCGTGAGCCGCAGACCTATCTCTGGGATGCGCATCAGGCCACCCGTGCAATCGTCGAGTTCACGCGCGGCAAAAGTCGAGATGACTTCACACGGGATCTGCTGCTCCGGTCGGCGGTAGAGCGCCAGTTTGAAATCATCGGCGAGGCCTTGAACCAACTGGCGAAGGTCGATCCCGAGCTGGCGGCGAAGGTGCCGCATCTGCCACGCATCATCGCCTTCCGAAATATTCTCATCCACGGCTATGCCGTGATCGACCCGGCGACGGTGTGGCGCGTGATCGAGGAAAACCTGCCGCAGCTCGAGAAAGCGCTGACGGCACTCCTCGGCAAAGACGCACAACCGCCTTCAAGCAGCAGCTAAGTGCCCCACCCATGCCCAGGTACAGATTGACCAAATGCGCTTGATGTGGTACAAAACATGAACAATAGGCGCGATGGATATCGGCTCCCACGAGCCGTTTATTTCGGTTCCGCGCTTGGTTGTCGCCGCATTTCTCGTCTCCCCGCGAGATAGCTGCTCCTTGTAATATCGTACCTTATAAGGTACATTTGTCCCCGCCGGCGACGCCATGAAACGCATCACGGCGCGGTTCTATCGGACGGCAGCGGGGAGTCAGCCGGTGCGGGATTGGCTGCTGGATCTTCCGGAGCGGGATCGCAAGATCGTCGGGCGCGATATCGCGATCTGCGAGTTCGGCTGGCCGATCGGAATGCCCACTTGCCGCCCGGTCGGCAACGGGCTGCGCGAGGTGCGCTCCACCATCGGACGCGGCAAAGTTGAAGCCAGAGTCCTCTTCGGCCTCGACGGATGCTCGATGATCCTGCTGCACGGACACCAGAAGAAGCCGGCGCGACAACAAGCCGAGATCGCGACGGCGCAAGCGCGGTGGGCGGACTACCAGCGTCGGAAAGGTCACTAGCGATGGCCCGCAAGAAGCGCGCACGCAGCCCGGCGGGCGACACCCTCGAGAGCTTCCTCGAGGAGCACGGGCTTCGCGACGAGGTCTACGAGCACGCCATCAAGGCCGTCATCGCCTGGCAGCTCGGCGCCGCGATGAAGCGCCAGAAGCTGTCGAAGACGGCGCTCGCGGCGAAGCTTGGCACGTCGCGGACCGAGATCTATCGCGTGCTCGACCCGGAGAACGACGCGGTCTCCCTCGCCACGCTGAAGCGCGCCGCTGCCGCGCTGGGCCTCAGGCTCAAGCTCGATCTCGTCGACGCGGCGTGAACCGCGGCGGGAGCTGACACCGTCGCCTTCAGGCGATCTTCGTCATCATTTGATCTGTTCCGCGTCGCCCCCTCACCGGGCCGACGCCGCTTCAGCGCGCCCGCATCCGCGCCGCATTTCCGGGGAGGTCCCTTTCCCCTCCAGCCACGGAGCATTCCCCCATGTCCCCACGCCATCAGCGTTTCGTCGAGGAGTACCTGGTCGATCTCAACGCCTCCCAGGCGGCGCTCCGCGCGGGGTATTCGCCTCGCGTGCACTGTCAGATCGGCTGCCAGCTGCTACGCCGGCCCGACGTCGCGGCGGCGGTCAAGGCGGCGATCGACGAGCGCGGGCGGAGCCTGCGCGTGACATCCGCCCGCGTGCTGCTGGAGCTGGCGCGCGTCGCCTTCGCCGAGCCCACCCGCATTGCCGAGTGGGGCCCCGCGGGCCTGAAGCTCAAGCCGCACGACACGCTCGCCGACGACGACAAGGCGGCGATCCAGGAGATCGTGGCCTTTCCCGAGGGCGGGCCGACGCGGGTCCGGCTTCACAGCAAGCTGCGCGCCCTCGAGCTCCTCGCCCGCCACCTCGGCCTCCTCGGCGAGCGCGGTGCCGGCGCCGAGCGCGCGCGCACCGGCGAGGAGATCGTAGCTTCGGCCAAGCGCGCCCGCGAGCTGATCATGGAGCGCGTCCAGCGCCTGCGGGAGGCGAAGGAGAGGAGCAATTCGCGCGCGCTCGCGGCGGACGCCGACCGCTAAGTCGCCCTCAATTCACCCTCGGCATCGGCTGGGCGGTGACGGACAGGTTGCCGTTGTGGGAAAGGATCAGCGTCTTTATCGCTTCGGAGCCGGTGTGCATGATGAAACTCCCGCCGCCCGGCACCGGATAACCGTTGACCTGCGTGCTGCCGGCGAGCTGGGAGACCTGCTGCCCGACCGTGGGCGGGTCGGAGGCGACCACGAGATAGCGCTCGTCCGGCGTCGCCTGGACCCCCGCGTAGAGCGTCGCGCCATGGAACATGAAGACGTCGCGGGACAGTTCCCGCACGGGATGGCCGAGTCCGTCCAGCAGCAGGATCCGCGGCGAGAACAGCGTCTGGCCCACCGGCATGCTCTTGACGGTGACGAGATAGCGCCCGGGAGACGTCGGCAGGCTGAACGCCACATAGGAGCTGCGCGTGCCGTCCGCCGACTGCATGCAGGCGATGTCGGCGTCGGTGCTGACCGCGACCTTGGTTTCCTTGCCGCCGTCGAGCGGCACGGGATGCGCGGTGACGAGCTCCGGCCCCGTCGCGCAGGCGCGGCCGTCGAGGCTGAGGATCGGCGGCACGTCGGGCGGCGCCGCGCAGGCGCCGAGCGCCACGAGAGCCAGAAGCGCCGCCGACCTCGGCGGAAAGATCGATCGCGCCATCGTGGCCTCTACTGCAGGAGCTTGCTGACGGTCTGCGCCGACTGCTCCGTCGCCAGGCGCAATCCGACCACCGCGCCGTCGGGATCGGCCATCAGCGAATCGAAGTTGTAGTACTGGCGCGCCGGGTCGGGCGCGATGGTCACCACGTGGTCGCGCCCGTTGAGGGGATTGTAGACCACGATGTCCTGCATCAGCACGCTGCCGTCCCGGGCATTCACCAGGCGCGCGCGCACCTCGAGCCAGGGACGATAGGGCGTGTCGGCGCCGATGCCGGTGGCCATATAGCCGTAGGTGGTGGCCACCAGATCGAGATAGGCATCCACATCGGGCGCGGGTCCGGTCGGATACTTGACGGCAAACTCCTGCCTGGTCTCGCGCTTGAACGGAACCACCGCGACCGTATAGCCCTGGGCCTGCAAGCCCGCGGTCAGGCTGGCGACGAAGCAGTCCTGCTCGGAGAAGCTCCGCTCCTGCAGCAGCGTGGTGAAATGCGACTCCCGGCTGGTCTGCAGGCTGGTATCGATGATCAGGCCCACGAGGCCGAAGCTCTGGCCCGGCGTGCTCGCCAGGAAGACCGTCGGCTTCTCCGGAAAGCTCGGCGTCAGGATGCCGATGCTGTGGATCTCGCCGGCGGTGCCGCGATCGTAGGGAATCTCCGGCGCCGCCGCGCAACCCGCCAGAAGAACCGCCGCGGCCGCCGCAACGGCCACGCGCCAACGTACGTGCAACCCCATGATGACCCCCACCTCCGCGGACACCGTATCGATGCCGCCGCTTCCCTTCCGACTAGCTGGAGGAGAGTAGCAACGGCGATTGCCGGAATCAACCGTGGGTGCATTTGCCCGCGGCCTCGACCCGTATCGCGGCCGCCGCCGCCGCGGCGGACATCACCCGTTGGCCCGCGGCGCATTGGTTGCCCTTCGGCGAGCCAGACCTACATTCAAGGGCATGCCCCGTGACGCCACCGGCGACGGTTTTCTTTTGGCGCTGCACGCCTATTGGGAGGGGAAGCGCGCCGGCCGCCCGTTGCCCGAGCGCCGCGACATCGATCCCGTGGACATGCCGCCGGGCCTGCTGCCCTATCTCTTCATCGTCGAATACGCGAACATCTCCGACCGCTGGCGCTACCGTCTGATGGGGACGGAGATGGTGGAGCGGCTCGGCGTCGATCTCACCGGCCGCTATCTCGACGAGGCGCTGGGCGGCCGCTACAGCAATTACCTCGTGCCGCTCAACGCCGAGGTCCGCCAGCGGCGCCAGCCGATCTACACCGAGAGCACCCTCACCAGCACCGACGGCGGCGTGCTCCTCACCAAGCGCCTGCTGGTGCCGCTCGCCAACGGCGGCAGCGAGGTGGCGATGATCCTTGGCGCGCAGACCTATCACGGCGGCCGCACCGCCCCCGCCCATTCCCTGGTGCTGACCGACGGCGGCGCCATCGAGGAGGTCCGCCGGCGATTGCTGCCGGCCTGAGGCGGCGCTACAGTCGGGCGCCATGCCCGCGGCCAGCCCCAGCAGCAGCGACGACGCGTTTCTCCTCTCGCTCTATTCCTATTGGGATAAGAAGCGCGGCGGACGTGCGCTGCCGGACCGGCGGGACATCGATCCCGTGGAAATTCCCCGGCCGCTGCTGCCCTTCCTCTTCATGGTCGAGCTCGCGGATGCGCCGCCGCGCTGGCGCTATCGCCTGATGGGCACCAAGATGGTGGAGCGCCTCGGCGTCGATCTCACCGGCCGCTATCACGACGAGGCGCTGGGCAGCAAATACGCGGGCTACCTCACCCAGCTCAACAGCGAGATCCGCCAGCTCCGCCGGCCGCTCTATACCGAGAGCGTGCTCAAGACCGACGACGGCGACACGCTTCTCACCAAGCGCATGCTGGTGCCGCTCGCCAACGGCGGCGACGCGGTGGCGATGATCCTCGGCGCCCAGACCTATCACGGCGGCCGCTCGGCCCCGCCCCACTCCATGGTGCTGAGCGACCGCGGCGACATCGAGGAAGTCCGGCGGAGATTGATGCCGGAGTGAGGGCGGCGGAATCATCCTGCGTCCTTCGACGCGCGCCCAACGGGCGCTTGCTCAGGATGAGGAATATTGGTGACGGCATGAAGAAAAACGCCTCATCCTGAGCAAGCGAAGCGCGTCGAAGGACGCACGACCGTAGTCCCGGCCCCGCCCCCTAACTCGTCCGGAACCGCGACATGGCGCCGAGGACGCCGACGAGGAGGGCGCCGGTCACCACGATGACGAAGCCTTGGGAGGCGACGACGCCGGTCAAGCGCACCGCCCAGCCCAGCACCAGCACCCCCACCACGACCGAGATCCCGAAGCGTCCGAGCCCCGCCACCAGGATCTCGCGCCGGGTCTCCCGCGGCCGGACCGGCGTATCCATCTGATAGGCCACATAGCCGCAGAGCAGCCCGGGCAGGATCGACCAGGGAATCTCGCGCTGAACGCCGCTCCAATAGGCCGCCGAGGCGAGGTCGAAGCGCGCCAGGCCGGAGATGGTGGGGAGTGTCAGCGCCGCGATCGCGAAGGCGAGCACCGCGAAGGCGATGTAGAGGTTCCAGTAGCGGGCGACGTCGAAGGGGAAGTACGGCTTGAGGCGGCAGCGGAAGGCGAACATCAATGCCACCGGCAGCATGTAGAGCAGGATCGAGACCGACGACCACCAGCTCATCTTGGCGGCGTCGAACTGCACGATGTCGTCGGCGGGGCCGATCAGCCCGTGATAGAGCGCCACCGACACCTCGCGCCCGATCAGGATCGTCACGAATATCGAGGCGATGAACAGGAGAAGATAGGGCGTCAGGTCCTTCACCGCCGCCGCCGCCGGCAGCTGCCGCGTCACGTCGCGCACGAAGCTCTGGGTCGCCTGGGCGTCGCCGTTGCCGAAGACCGCGACGCAGGCGAGCAGGCGATAGAGCCGCTGGGTCACGTCGTCGAGGGTGCCGATCAGCTCCAGGGTCTCGGTGTAATGCGGCGGCGGCGACGACGACTTCCAGGCCGCGACCCGCGCGCCCTCCACCGTGTAGTCGGCGCGGATGCTCTCCCAGCGCAGCATGTCGTCGCCGAAGAGCGACTCATAGGACTGCCGCTCGGCGAAATCGAGGGCGCGGAAGAAGAGATAGGAGATGTGCGCCCATTTGTACTCGACGGTGTTGCGGTTGAGCTTGAAGTCGCCGGACGCCACCGCGGTGACCGACGGCGCCGCCAGCACCTCCGCGATCTCGGCGTCGCCGAGGGTGCGGAAGTCGGCGGTGCGCAGCGCCTGATAGACATCGACCGCGCGCTGGGGAATGCTGACCGCGTCGAAGATGAACTCGCGCATGATCAGGAGCGGGTTGTACTTGCTCTCCCAGCGCACGAGATAGAGCATCACCGCCGCCGCGAGCCAGGGGATCAGATCCTGGTTCGGCGCGCCGCTGCCGTGCTTCTGCAGGAGCTGGCCGACCCAGTTGTCGTCGCCGAAGATCGGCCCGAAGGTCTCGCTGAGCGGCCCCCAATAGAGAATGAGCGCCAGGTAGAAGACGCCGGCGAGGGCGGAATAAGCCACCAATCCCACGACGTAGAGGTTGGGGCGGGTGAGATAGCGCGGCAGCGCCGGCTGCCCGGCGAACTGCACGCGGCGAAGCTGGAACGAGCGCGCCGCCAGAACGAAGGAGAGCGCGATGCCGAGCACGAGCAGCAGCACGGCGCTCATGGACATGTTCTGCAGGCTGGGCTGAGCGGGCATGGCCGTTTCCTCACTGCGGACGGCCACAGTCGCGAACCCACCGGCGGGACGCCTCGTCTTGCCCTCTCCCCCGCGCCGACAGACCCGCGACCGCGGCGCTCTCCGGATGAACGACCCGACGGTCAGCGCCAATCTACCCCAGACCGGCCCCGGCTCAAGTGAGCTTTCTCACAAGTATCAGAGTGTTAACGGCAGTCTAGAACGGGCGGCGGAACTTGATCTCGCTGCGCGCCGAGCTCTGGGCGTCGACCCCCGCCGAATCCGCCCGGGAGAGCGAGACCTCGGCGCCGATCGAGCCGATGTCGCGCTTGTAGTCGTAGCCCAGGCTCGCCAGCGTGGTGCGCTGGTCCCAGCCCCAGGTGCCGGCGGCGGTACTGTCCTCCTCCAGGCGGAGGCTCAGGCGATGGCTCTCGCCGGGGGCGCCGCCGGCAAAGCCCCTTGCGAGGCCGGCGGCGAAGGTCATGGTCTGGGTGGCGAGCGCGGGATCCGCGGCATCGAGGCGGGTGGCGCCGGCATTGAATCCGAATGCCCAGCCCGCGACGTCGCGGCCCAGCGACACGTGCATCTGCTCGTCGAGGGGCGTGTCGAGGGTCCCGAAGGCGGTGCGGCCGAGCTGCACGTCGGCGCCGACCTTCCAGCCCGCGAGCGCGCCGCCGTCCATGAGATGGCGGAAGCCCAGCATGCTGCGGACCTCGCCGAAGGCCTGGCCACCCGTGCCGTCGCCGGCGAGCCCGAGGCTGAGAAAGGCGTCGGCGCGGTCGACGCGGAACTCGCGGACCGGCGGCGCCAGCGCCGCGCCGCAGAGCGGACGATCGACGGCGGGGTGCCCGGCGCCGCCGGCATTGCTGCACGCCGAGTAGGGGCGCAGCGTACCGGCGTCGGAGAGATCGGCGAGAGCGGCGGCGTCGGCGGTGGGGAGCGAGGCGGTCTGGGCCTCGATCATCGCCGCCTCGGCGTTGGCCGAGAAGCTGGCTATCATCGCCGCCGCCAGCGCGGCGAGGACGCGCGGAAGCCGCCGGATCCCCCGATCCCGCTTCTCTCCGCCATCCCCTGTCCGAGCGCCCTGCATAAAAAGACCCGCCCTCGCCGGAATAAATCCGCAGCGGTCGCCGTTGTCATCGAATCGGCTTTGCTGCGTCGCGGGACGAGGGTGGCGTCGGGCGCATTAACACCGGGTTAAACATATCTCGCAATCCCGATGTCTTCTGTGGATAGCGCGAGCGCGCGCATCTTTTCCGAAAATTTTCTCTACCGGACGGCGACGCTCGAGGTGATCGACGCGATCACCATCGAGGCCATCTTGAAGGCGGCGGCGCGGTCGGAGATGCCGTGGCGCCGCGCGATCCAGGCGAAATCCGTGTAGGCGCACCAGACTTTTCCCTGCGCGTCCTCGAACACCAGGAGGCGCACCGGCCAGTCGAGGCCGGCGGCGGGATTGGAGGTGAGGAACTGGATGCCGAGCGGCGGATTGCCGAACACCAGCAGGGTCGAGGGCCTGAGCGCGATGCCCGCATTGCCGGCGAGCTTGGACTGGTCGATCTCGTCGAAGAACATGATGCCCTTGGCGGCGATGTCGGCCTTGAGGCGCTCAACCGTCTCCGCCAGGGGATAGGCGCTGCGGACGGTGACGACGCCGTTCTTCAGGACCGTGGGCACCGCCGCCACGGCGGGCACCGGCGGCGGCGCGGATACGATCAGGAAGGCACCGATGGCGACGGCGGCGAGGGCGGCGGCGGCAAGCTTGGCAAGCGGCGAGGGCATGGTTTCCTCCGGTGTCTGCGGCCACGCGGGCGCGCGACCTCTCGGAGCGGAGAATGCCGAGCCGTCCCGCTCGCCGGAAATGCCGATTGCTTATGGATTCGATGCCGCCTGGTGCGGACCGCTAGAAGCTGCGCGTCAGAATATCCGTGCGCGCGGCGGCGAGGCGCGAGGGATCGGCGTCCGGCGGCACGGTGCGGATGATCTGCAGCGGCACCAGGGAGTCGGTGCCGGCGCCCACCAGGCGGTGGCGCGCCGCCTCGATCAGCTCGCGCTGCAGCGCGCCGGCCTCGCCGTGGCTGGCCCAGAGGCTGCAGTTGAGGATGAGCGCGCCGCCGGCGCCGTAGCCCTCCACGAAGACCCGCGGCGGCGGCGCCTTGAGGACGCGGGCGTCCGTCTGCAGCATGGCCAGCAGAATGTCACGCGCCCGCTCCAGCTCGGCGGCGGCGGGAAGCGTCACCGTCAGCGCGATGAGCCGGCCGGCGTTGCGGCTGTGGTTGCGCAGGGCGCTGTTCCAGATCGCGCTGTTCGGCGCGAAGACGAAGACGCCGTCGAAATTCTCCAGGATGCAGACGAAGAGGCCGATCTCGCGCACCCGGCCGCTGATGTTGCCGGCGGGAACCTCGATGTAGTCGCCGAGGCGGAACGGGCGCAGCCACAGCAGCATGATGCCGGCGGCGATGTTGGTGAGCGTCCCCTGCAAGGCCAGGCCGATGGCGAGGCCGGCGGCGCCGAGCACCGCGAGGAGCGAGGCGGTCTGGATGCCGATCTGCGCCAGCGCCGCGACGCAGGCGAGGATCAGGATCGCGTAGCGCACGATCGCGGCCAGCACCGGCTGCACGGTCTCGTCCACGTGGCCGCTGCGGCGGAGCATGGCGCGCAGCATCCGCGAGAGCCAGGCCGCCACGAAGAACGCCGCCACCAGGATCGCCAGCGCGCTCACCAGGCGCGGCAGGAAGGTCACCGCCCAGGTCCAGGCGGTTGCGGCGTAGATATCGAGCTGCTGCGGCGTCACATCCGTGCCCATGTCTTCTCCTCCGCCCGATCCAACGCCGGCGCCGCGCGATCGCTGCATGCCGCGCCCAGCGGCCGGCGGTCGCGTGACAAAAATCGGGCGTGGCGGCGGCCGGTGGGCCGGCTGGCACGGTCGCGCGTTTGAATCATGCCGGGCGGCTCACGCCGTCGGGACAATTTTCCGCGACCAGCCATCGGGAGAGCCGCAATGGGCCAGTTTCTGAGCGACGTAAAGACGATCCGCGACCGGGCGCGCAAGCGCATCGAGGAAGGCGCGGTGACCGAGGGCTACAAGGCCGACCGCGAGCGCGTCATCGGCGTGCTGAACGAGGTGCTGGCGACCGAGCTGGTCTGCGTGCTGCGCTATCGCCGACATCATTTCATGGCGTCCGGCATCAACTCCGAGTCCGTCAAATCGGAATTCCTGCAGCACGCGATCGAGGAGCAGCAGCATGCGGACTGGGTCGCCGAGCGCATCACCCAACTCGGCGGCGAGCCCAACTTCAATCCCGAGGGCCTGGGCAAGCGGAGCCACTCCGAATACGCGGAAGGCAGCGACCTGCGCTCGATGATCCGGGAGGACCTGGTGGCAGAGCGCATCGCCGTCGAGTCCTATTCCGAGATCATCCGCTGGCTGGGCAACGACGATCCCACCACCCGCAAGCTGATCGAGGACATCCTCAAGGTTGAGGAAGAGCACGCCGACGACATGAAGAACCTGCTGGAGAGATCGGCGGAGAAATAAGCCCGGACGCCCGGTCGGTTCCAAGCGAGACCGGTCGGGCGTCTCCCTTTTCCAGCCGTTGCCGAGGCGCCGGATCCCCTCTATCTCTCCCGGGGATCCCAGCGCCATGACCGACCCACCTCCCCCGTCTCCCGAGACCATCCGGCGGTTGCAGCACGACGCGGCGGTGCTGCGCGCCCTGATCCAGGTCCTGGCGCCGGAGGCGGCCGCGGCCGCCATCGCCCATGCCGCGGCGGCGGTCCGGCGCGGCGGCGCGATCGACATCATGGGCGGCGGCATTCTCGACGACGACCAGCTGGGGCCGGCGACGGCAGTGCTGCTCAACGTGACCTTCATGAACCTATCCCGCCGGCGCCGCCTACACGGAATCCCGGCACCTTGATTCAGATTTGTCATGTGGTTGCTCCGGCCGGACGGCGGCAGCGGCGCCCACATCACCTCGTGCGGGCCCGATCGATCTCAAGAAGGGCGGGCGTGGGGATTGCGCCGGGGCTGGCCGCCTAAGGTTAAGTCGGGGGATGTTTCGACGCCGGACGAACATTTGCAGGCGAGGAGCACATGACATTTCCCTACGACCAGGCCGCGAGTGCCATCAGAAGCATCTACGACAGCCGGATCAGCGGCCCGCCGGTCCTCGATCTCGCGTCGAATTTTCCGGCCGGCCGCAACTTCACCGGGTCCTGGGAGAAGATACGGGACGAGGCCCTCGACATCGCGCGGGATCTCCCCAGCGTGCCCCGCTTCCACGAGATCATGCGCGAGCAGGAATCCATCTCGGCGAACGACCGCCGCGACTGGAGGATGTTCATCCTCAAGGCCTACGGCACCGAGATCCCGGCCAACATGGCGCGCTGCCCGACGCTGGCCGCCCTGGTCGCCGCGTCGCCGGATGTGCTCTCCGCCTCGTTCTCGTTCCTGGCGCCGGGCAAGCACATCCCGGCCCATCGCGGACCGTTCCGCGGCGTGCTGCGCTTTCAGCTCGGCCTCTCGATGCCGGGATCGGAAACCGACATGCCGGCGGCGGTGCTGCGGATCCACGATCGCACCTATCGCATCGCCGACGGCGAATGCCTGCTGTGGGACGACACCTATCAGCATGAGGTCTGGAACCGCAGCGAGAAGGTCCGCATCGCGCTGCTGCTCGATGTCTGGCGGCCCGGCATGCCCATGGACATGGAGCTGCTGTCGCGGCTGCTGGTGGCTTTCGTCAAAGTCGGCATGCGGTGGCGGAAGGCGGCTTGAAGGCACTGGTGTCCCGATTTCTCTGTCTCACCACAGGGGTGCGGTCCATCTCGTTAGGAGAACTGACGTCCAAGGCAGCCCGGGTTTTTAGCCGACAGATGAAGCTGGCGGCGCGTCACCAAACTCTCAACTTGCACGCGGCTTTTCGGGTTTTGCGGAGCCTGGAGCAGAAAGAGCTTTGATTCCGGATTTGACTAATTCGGCGCTGATTTTCTCCAACTCCGTTTTGTCCCGCATTACGAACTCAACCCATTCGTCGTGAGAAACAGAAACGCGGCTGTCGTCATCTTGGGTCAGCAAATAAAAGTCCCAACCCATACTAAGTCCAATTTGCAAAAAGCTTATCAAGTCGTGAACCTCGTAGTCGAGGAACAAATGGGCGGGAGCTTCTTCGATAAGCCGATGATCTCCATAACTTTGCCGAAGACGGTAATATAGATGCCAGTTTTCGGAGCTTTCCCAAACTCCCCATTCGGTAACCCAAAAAAGACAGCGACTCCATGGACGCAACGAGTTTTCCATAAAACGACAAAACGAAACGTGTTTGCTTGCATATCTTGGAGTCTCAAAGCGGCGCTTTTGTAGTCCGCTTTCCGTGCTTCCAGGTTTCCCATGTTCATCGAGGCCAATTTTACGAGATTTGGCCCATTCAGTCGCTTCTGAAGTCTTTAGCGTTCTCATGACGAACCTCATGCGCCGCCGTAGAGCGGATTGCCAGGAAATGGAAGCAGCGGAATTATCATCCACCAGGGTGGAGGTTGTATCGATCGGTTTGAAGAAGTAGAAGGAGGTGGCGGCAACGGCTGTGGGTTGCCATGCTCAACTGGATTTCCATTCTCGTCGATTCTTTGTCGGTCACCCTGGCCGTTGTCAATATCCCAATGCCCCTCAGGATCCCAACTTGCTCCTGGCTGTCCTCCATACGGCGAAGGAACAGAGAATTTGGGCTTCCATTTCGCACTTCGACTTCCAGAACCGCTTGGCGCGCAGGGTACCCACGAATTTGATTCGCCATTTTTGCCATTGGGTAAAGAAACCGGTGGAGGTAATGGGTTTCCATTTGCGTCCGTTGGTGCAGGTACGTCGGCCAACCCCCAGGGATCAACTCTTATCAAAGGATTCCCGTTTACATACGCATACAGATTCGCTGCGGGATCACTGCTCTCCCCGTTCGGATCGCGTGACAGCCAGCGCCCGGCGACTGGGTTGTAGGCACGGTACTGGGTCAGATAGAGCCCGCTGTCGGCGTTGTAGAGCATCCCGGCATAGCCGAAGTCGGTGAGCGGCGCCGTCGCCTGCAGCGCATTGCCGTAGGGATCGTATCCGTATGCCGGCGCACTGCTGGTGCTGGCGAAAGCGCGCCGCACCGAGCCGAGCTGGTCCGACCCGTAGTAGTAAGGCTGCGCCGGCGCGCCCGGAACCAGCTCGCCCTCAGCGTAGTAGCCGCGGGTGACGGCGTTGGTCCCGTTGCGCGCCTGACACGGGCGCGAGCCGCACCAGAGATAGGAGGTCGTGACCGCGCTGCCGCCGCCCGCCGGCGTGCTGCTGATCGCGGTGCGCCGGTCGAGCCCGTCATAGGCAAAGCCGGTCTGCTTGCCCGGCTGGGCTGGGTAGGTGATTGCGCACCAGCCGATTCTCGGCGTCCCAGGCGTAAGCGCGCTGCCCGTCCGAGAGCAGGTTGCCGTTTGCATCGTAGGTGAAAGCCTGGCCCGAGAGATTGGTCAGCGCGTTCACGTTGTTGTAGCTCGCGGTCTGCGTACGCCGGTCGGCGGATAGACGGTGGCGCTGTCGCTCGTCTCAGTTATGGCGCTGATGAAATTCTCCGGAGTCGTCGTGAATTGGAAATTCGAGAACTGGCCCGCGGTGAGGCCGGTATCGTTGATGCTCGCAAGCCGCCGATCGCCGGAATTGGGGAGATAGCTCCAGTTCGTCGCCAAGGTGGTGCTCGCGAGCTGGCGCGCGGTGATCTGTCCGGTCTGGCCGAGATAGCTCAGCGTGAAGGAGCCGAGATCGCTCCCGTGGCTGGTCAGCCGATCGATCGCGTCGTATTGGAACGTCTCGGGCCCCGCTCCCGCGACTGTCCGAGATGTCATCCTTCCGAGCACATCATAGGCATAGGCGATGGTGCTGCTCGGCAGCGGGCTCGAATCCGATTGCAGCTGCAACGCGCCCGGCGTGCCAACCGGGACATAGCCGTACTGCGTCGTGCCGTTGCCGTCGGTCGTTGACGTGAGGCGCGGGAAATAGGGGGCGTTAGAAAAACCGACGTTGGGCGTGGGATTGGCGGCGTTCAGAAATCTGGAACCGCAGCGAGAAGGTCCGCATCGCGCTGCTGCTCGATGTCTGGCGGCCCGGCATGCCGATGGACATGGAGCTGCTGTCGCGTCTGCTGGTGGCTTTCGTCAAGGTCGGCATGCGGCTGCGCCGGGCCGCCTGAGGCGCGCGGTCGCGCGTCGCCCATACGCAGAATCACGTACACGATTCCGGTCCAGGGACTCACGCGTTCTTAAGACGCGCCGCGCGAAGCTGCGCGCCCGCCCGCCACCGATCGCGGGCGGAGTACGCGCGCATGCGATTTCGAGCGCGGCACACGAAGGCGACCCATGAAGCGCGATGAAGGAAGAGTCGCATGAAATACCGTCTCAACGCCACCTCCGACGAAACTCAGATCGAGCTTTCGGATACTCTGAGTTTCCATGACCATCAGGAGTTCCGCGCCCTGGTCGGCAAGGTCATGGCGACAAAGCCGCGCAAGGTCACGGTCGACCTCAGCAACCTCACCATGGTCGATTCCGCCGGGCTGGGTCTGCTCGTCATTCTGAACGGTCAGCTCAAGCAGCATGGCGGCGCCCTCAAACTCCGGCGTCCGGCGGAGGCGGTGTCGCGGCTGCTGTCCATCGTGCAGTTCGACAAGCTTTGCACCATTGAACCGTGACCGACGCCCCATGCGTCGTTTGGCCGGATGAGGTCGACGACGCCGCGGCGACGCTCGATAACCGCCCCGGCTCGTCCCTGCGCCTGCGCCTGACGTCGCCGGTCGCCTACCGCTGGCCGGTGGGCGAGATGGTCACCAACCTCCTTTCCCGTCGATTGATCCTGGCGCCGGACCTGCGCAGCTCGATCGCCATCGCGCTTCACGAGGCGGTGCTGAACGCCGTCATCCACGGCAATCTGGAGATCGAGCGCCCGACCGAGCACGGCTTCGAGGCAACCGAAGCGCTGCGCGAGCGAATTGCCGCGCGTCTGCACGATCCCCGCGTGCGCGACCGGATGTGCGATATCCGCCTGCGCTGGACCAGCGCCCATGTTCTCGCCTGGATCACCGACGAAGGTCGGGGCTTCACGCCGCGTCAGGGACGGAATTCCGACCTGCCCTGCGGCCGGGGCATCCAGATCATCCAGGCGCTGGCGTCGCGCTGCACCTGGAGGAAGGGCGGACGCCGGCTCGTCCTGGCGTTCAAGCTGTGAGCCACGACCGGACCGGCGCCTCCATCCGCGACTGCCGGCTCCTGATCGTCGACGACGACGCGGTCAACCGCCTCTACATCGAGGGCATCCTGCGCAAGCATGGATTCATCAACGTTCGGCTGGCGGTCGACGGTTCCGACGCATTGACGCAGATCGAGAAAGAGGCGCCCGATCTCCTGCTTCTCGATATCGTCATGCCCGGGCTCGACGGGCTGGAGGTGTGCGCGCGGCTGCGCGGCGACGCCCGCTTCGCCGATCTGCCGATTCTCTTTCAGACCGGCCTCGACAACGCCGCTGACCGGGCCAAGGCGTTCAAATGCGGCGCCACCGACCTGGTGTCGAAGCCGATCAACGCCGCGGAGCTGGTGGCGCGCGCCACCCTTCATCTGGAGCGGCGACGGCTCATCGCCGACCTGAGCCGCTATCGGCTGCGCACCGAGGAGGAATTGTCCGTCGCTCAGGAGATGCAGCAGGCGCTGCTTCCCTCGGCAGACCTCCTGGCGTCGATGTTCGCCCGCTACGGCATCGACGTCGCGGGCCGGATCACCCCGTGCTCGGAGATCGGCGGCGATCTCTGGGGCCTGGTCCCCATCGACGATGTCCGCTTCGCCGTCTACGCCCTCGACTTCTCCGGCCACGGCGTCGGGGCTGCGCTCAACACCTTTCGCACCCATGCGCTGATCGCGGACCTCCGCGACCTTGCCGCCTCCCCTTCGGAATTCCTGTCGGCGCTCAACAAGCGGCTGTCGTCCGTCCTGACTCCCGGCCAGTTCGCGACCATGTTCTATGGCGTCGTCAACACCGAGGACGGGCAGATCGCTTACGCCGCCGCGGGCACGCCCGCTCCGGTGCTGGCCGGCGGCAGCGGAAGCAGCGCGAGCCTCCTGGATGGACGCGGCCTGCCCCTCGGCATTGCAGAGGATATGGATTACCCGCAGCGGCTCGCGGCCTTGCCGCCGGGCGCATCGATCCTGCTGGTCAGCGACGGGCTGCTGAACCAGGGCTCCGCGCCGGGGGCGGGATACTCCGATGAGGAATTATGCGCGCTGGCCGAGCGCTGCGTCCGCGAGCCGACCGCCAGCGCCGCCACATCGGCGGTCCTCGACGATTTCGCCCGGACGCAACGCGCCGCCGTGGCGGACGACCTGACCGTGGTCTGCCTGCGCCGCTGACCGCGGCGCATTCCCGGTATCCGCCTCGAGCTACGCCGTTACCAGCGCCCGGAGCTGCCGGTTCGCCACCGTCAGCATGGCGAGGTCGGGGGTCGGCGCCTGCAGGATCTCGGTGATGAGGGCGTCGAGGTGGGCGAGCTCGCCCGCATGGAGCGCGAGCCAGGCGCCGAGGCCGGCGGGGCCCGCGGCGAGCGCCTTTGCCGTGAGGTCCGCCTGGTGGCCGTAGAGATCCTCCACCAACGCGTTGACGGCGAGGCGGCGCCACGAGGTGTCGCCGGCGAGCTTGCGCGCCGCCGCCCGCAGGAGATCGAGGCGGAAGCGGGCCCCGGTGCCGAAGAAGCGGCGGCCGAGCTCGACCGAGTCGATCTGGGTCGCGACCGCGAGGCGCACGATGTCGACGGCGGAGACCAGGAAGTCGAGGCGGGCGACGCGCTCCGCGAGCGGCTTCGGCACCGACTTCTCGGTCCAGGCGGCGATCCGCCGCTGCAGCTCCGCCTTCTGGGAGTCCGGCATGCAGGTGGCGAGCCCGTCGGCGAGCGCCGAGACGCCGGGCAGGTAGGCGACGGTGACGGCGGAGATGTCGAGGGTGCCGGGAAGGCGCAGGAACCAGGCGGTGGCGCGCTCCACCAGCCGGCTCGCCACCAGCAGCATCTCGGTCTGCACCTCCGCCGCCACCTTGTTGTCGAGGAGGTTCACCTCGCGCCAGATCGCGTCGAGATCGTAGACGCCGCGCACCACCGCATAGGCGCGCGCCACGTCGCCGGGGCCGCGGCCGGTGCGCTCCGCCATGTCGGCGGCGAAGGTGATGCCGCAGCGGTTGACCAGCTCGTTGGCGACGCAGGTGGCGATGATCTCGCGCCGGAGGCGATGGGTCTCGATCTGCGGCCCGAAGCGCTTCGCCAGCGAGGTCGGGAAATAGGCCACCAGATCCTGCTTGAGGTGGGGATCGTCGGGGAGATCGGTCGCCACGAGGTCGTGGGCCAGGTTGTTCTTCACATAGGCCATGAGGACCGCCTGCTCCGGCCGCGTCAGCCCCTTGCCCTGGGCCTGGCGGGCGGCGATCGCGTGGTCGTCGGGCAGGAACTCCACCGCGCGGTCGAGCTTGCCCACCTTCTCCATGGTGTGCATGAGCCGGGCCTCGGCATCGAGGCGCTCCGCCGCCTGGGCCTGGGCCAATGTCAGCGCCAGGCCCTGGAGATAATTGTCCGCCAGCACCAGCGCCGCCACGTCGTCGGTGAGGCCGCCCAGGACCTGGTTGCGCTGCTTCATGGTGAGATCGCCGGCCGCGACGCTGGCGTTGAGCAGGATCTTGAGATTGACCTCGTGGTCGGAGGTATCGACGCCGGCGGAGTTGTCGATGGCGTCGGTGTTGATGCGGCCGCCCGCCAGCGCGTATTCGACGCGCCCGCGCTGGGTGAGGCCGAGATTGGCGCCCTCCCCCACGACGCGCGCGCGGATCTCGGTCGCATTGATGCGGACGGCGTCGTTGGCGCGGTCGCCGGCCTCGGCGTGGCTCTCGCTCGTCGCCTTGACGTAGGTGCCGATACCGCCGAACCAGAGGAGATCCACGTCCGACTTGAGAAGCGTGTGCAGGAGCTCGGCGGGGGTCAGGCGCTCCGCCTTGATGCCGAGACGGGCGCGCACCTCGGTTGAGAGCGGGATCGACTTGAGATCGCGGGCGAAGACGCCGCCGCCCTTGGAGATCAGCTTCTTGTCGTAGTCGGCCCAGCTCGAGCGCGGCAGATCGAAGAGGCGCTGGCGCTCGGCGAAGCCCTTCGCGGGATCGGGATCGGGATCGAGGAAGACGTGGCGGTGGTCGAAGGCCGCCAGCAGCCTGGTGTGCTTCGAGCGCAGCATGCCGTTGCCGAAGACGTCGCCGGACATGTCGCCGACGCCGACGCAGGTGAAGTCCCGGGTCTGGACGTCAAGGCCGAGCTCGCGGAAGTGGCGCTTCACCAGCTCCCAGGCGCCGCGCGCGGTGATGCCCATGACCTTGTGGTCGTAGCCCTGGGAGCCGCCGGAGGCGAAGGCGTCGTCGAGCCAGTAGCCGTAGTCAGCGGCCACGCCGTTGGCGATGTCGGAGAAAGTGGCGGTGCCCTTGTCGGCGGCGACCACGAGATAGGGATCGTCCTCGTCGTGGCGGACGACGTCCACCGGCGGCACGATCGTGTCGCCGACGATGTTGTCGGTGATGTCGAGAAGGCCGCGCATCAGGGTCTTGTAGCACTCCACCACTTCCGCCATCAGCGCCTCGCGGCCGCCGGGGCCGGAGGCGGTCGGCGGATGCTTCACCACGAAGCCGCCCTTGGAGCCCACGGGCACGATGACGGCGTTCTTCACCATCTGCGCCTTCATCAGGCCCAGGATCTCGGTGCGGAAATCCTCCTTGCGGTCGGACCAGCGGATGCCGCCGCGCGCCACCTTGCCGCCGCGGAGATGGCAGCCCTCCATGCGCGGGCCCGTAGACGTAGATCTCGTAGAGCGGCCGCGGCAGAGGCAGGAGCTCGATCTCGTGGCTCGCGAGCTTCACCGAGAGATAGGGCTTGGGCGCGCCGTCCGCCGTGCGCTGGAAATAATTGGTGCGCAGGCTCTTGCGGATGAGGGTGAGGAAGCTGCGGAGGATGCGGTCGTCGTCGAGATTGGCGACGGCGTCGAGATCCTGCTCGATGTCGTGGGCCAGGGTCTCGGAGTCCGATGCCGCGGAGTTGCCGGCGGGGTCGAATCGCCGCTCGAAGAGGCGCGCGAGCTTGGCCGCGATCAGCGGATAGTGGACGAGGGTGTCCTCCATATAGGCCTGGCTGAAGGCGCTGCCGGCCTGGCGCAGCGCCTTGGCATAGAGGCGCAGCACCGTCACCTGGCGCCAGTCGAGACCGGCGCCGAGGATCAGGCGATTGAACCCGTCGCTCTCCATCTCGCCGGCCCAGAGCCGGGCGAAGGCGGCCTCGAAGCGGCCGCGGTCGCGGGCCACGTCGACGGCGCCGGTGCGGCAGGTGAGCTCGAAGTCCTGCATCACCATGGGCTCGCCGTCGCCGGCGGGCTGGATCCGGTACGGCTCCTCGCTGATCACCTTGAGGTCGAGCTGCTCCAGCATCGGCAGCACGTCGGAGAGCGCCGCCGGCGCGCCGCGGCGATAGATCTTGAAGCGCAGCTCCGTCGCCTCCGCCTCGATGGGCTTGTAGAGGGTGAGGGCGAGCGGCGTCTTGCCGGCGCGCACCTCCTCGATGCGCTCGATGTCGTAGAGCGCCACCGCGGCGGCGAAGCGCTCCTTGTAGGCGGTGGGAAATGCGCGGCCATAGCGCTTGAGGAGAGCGAGGCCGGCCGCCTCGCCCTGGGCTTCCGTCAGCACCTCCGAGAGCCGGTCCTCCCAGCTCCGCCCGGCCTCCGCCAGCTCGCGCTCCACCACGGCGACGTCGAGCGTGCGGTTCTCGCGGCCCTGGTGCGGATCGGTGCGCACGACGTAGTGGACGCGCGCCAGCACGGAGTCGTCGATCTGGGTGTAGACGTTGGAGACCTCGCCCTTGAAGGACCGCTCCAGGATCTCGCCGAAGCGCCGGCGCAGCTCGGTGGTGTAGCGCTCGCGCGGCACGTAGACGAAGCAGGAGACGAAGCGCCCGAAGGGATCGTGGCGCACGAAGAGGGCGATGCGCTGGCGTTCCTGCAGATTGAGGACGCCCAGCGCCGTCTCGTAGAGCTCGTCCTCGGAAATCTGGAACAGCTCGTCGCGGGGGAAGGTGTCGAGGATGTGCTGCAGCGCCTTGGCGTCGTGGCTCTGGGGCGGGAAGCCGGCGCGGGAGAGCACGCGGCTGACCTTGCGGCGCAGGAGCGGGATCGAGCGCGCGCCGCGGCTGTAGGCGAGCGAGGTGAAGAGGCCCACGAAGAGCCGCTCGCCCACCGCCGAGCCGTCGGGGCCGAACATGCGCACGCCGATCGCGTCCATGTGGGCGGGGCGGTGGATGGTGGAGCGCTTGTTGGTCTTGGCGATCAGCAGCAGCGACGGCAGGCGCAGGAACTCCTGCACCGCCGGCGGCAGGGTCTTGAAGTTCCGCAAGCCGTCGAAGATCGTATAGGTGTCGCGGCGGAGAATGCCGAGGCCGCTCTCCGGCACGATGTCGATGCCGGTCCCGGTCTCGGCGGTGCCGAAGCGGTATTCGCGATAGCCCAGGAAAGTATAGTTGTCGTCGTCGAGCCAGGCGAGGAAGTCCGCCGTCTCGGAGACGTCGGCGGCGGGAATGTTGAGCATTGCCGCCGGCGCCGCCAGCACCGCCTGGCGCGCCGCGAGCAACGCGCCGCGCATGCGCTGCCAGTCCGTGATCGCGAACCGCACATCCTCCAGCACGCGGGTCAGCTTCGCCGTGATCTCGGCGAGGCGGGCGGGATCGCTCTGCTCGCTCACCTCCACATGCATGGCGGATTCGCGGATCGCCTCGGAGCCGTTGCCGCCGGCGCCGGGCTCCAGCAGGTCGGCGAGCTTGCCCTTGGTGTCCCGCCGCACCAGCAGGATCGGATGGATCACGAGATGGACGATGAGGCCGAGGCGGTTCAGCGCCGCGGTGACGCTGTCCACCAGGAACGGCATGTCGTCGTTGACGATCTCCACCACGGTGCGGCCGGCGCGCCAGCCCTCGGCGTCGAGGCGGGGATTGAAGGCGCGGAGCTTGGCGGTGCCGGGCATGCGCTCCTGGGCGAACTGCCAGAGCGAGAGCGCGGCGCCGTAGAGATCGTCGGCGCCCCGGGGCACCACGTCCTCCGGCGGCACGTGGTCATAGAATTGATTGACGAAGCGCTGGATCGGCGCCGCGCGGGCACCGGCGAACTTCTGGGTCACCCGGCCCAGAACGCCGTCGATTTGCTCCCGTTTCTGCTCCTCGGCGCGCAAGGCCATGGCTTCTCCTCCCACTCGGGGCGGTTGTTGTAACACCCTGGTTTATCGGCGCAACATGGCGCCTATATGACCCCTGTGCCAAGGGGGGTTCCGGGTCAGGCGCCGCCGCTCTAGGTTGAGCCTACGCTGGCAGGAAGGACCAGGAGATGACAGCGGTCAAATCGCCGTTCCATATCGGCAAAGCGCCGCCGCGGCGGGAAGAGTCCCGGGACGCCCTGCGCGAAGGCGCGCGGCGGCCGGAGCCGCGGCGCCTGGTGCTTCTCGACGAGGCCGACAAGGAGGCCGCGCTCTTCTTCGTGCGCTGGCTCAAGGCACCGCACCGGATCGGCGCCGTCGCCCCCTCGGGCCGCCCCCTCGCCCGCGCCATGGCCCATGAGGTCGAGAGCGCCGGCCCCGGCCCGATCATCGAGCTGGGCGGCGGCACCGGCAGCGTGACGCGCGCGCTCCTCGAAGCCGGCATCGCGCCCGAGCGCCTGATCGTGATCGAGCGCGACGAGAAGCTGCACCGGCATCTGAAGGAGCGCTTCCCCAAGCTCACCGTCCTCAAGGGCGACGCGCGCCGCCTGCGCAAGCTCCTGGCCCCTCTCGGCATCACCAAGGCCGCGGCCGTCGTCTCCAGCCTGCCGCTGATCTCGATGCCGAAGCCGACCCGCACCCGCATCATCGCCGAGAGCTTCGCCCTCCTCGGATTGCACGCCCCCTTCGTGCAGTTCACCTATGGCCTCACGTCACCGATCGCCCGAGAGCGGCTGGGGCTCAAGGGAAAGATCGCGGCGAGAATCTGGGCGAATTTGCCGCCGGCGCTGGTGTGGCGCTACGAGCGGCGGCGGGAGCGGGAGGTGCGGAAGGTGGCGTGAGGGGTGGAGGCATGGCTTGATATCAGCCGTGATCGGGGTGACTGACGGCCGTGGTCTATGCGCTCAGTAACTCCTCTCGGCGTTTCCAGAGAAATTTGGCTAGTTCGACGCGCTCGGTGTACTCAACCCCCCACTCGTTCGGCGGGACCCCAATTGCCGCCACAAGCTGTTCGGGCGTCACCTTTACGAGGAGCGCGCGCGCATCGGCAAGTTCGTCGCTGGTAAACTTGCACTTATCACACAAGACATCATCCAGCGTTGCCATTGAGCTCGATTGAAATTCGCTCACTTTCCAATCTGGGCCGCCAAGAAAATTACCGAAATCAATGCAATACACCCGGTGTGATGTCTCGTCGTAAATGAACTCCTTGTCTCCCGGAACCTTCCAGATCGCCCAGCCAAGGAATACCGCGAGAAGCGCAAACCTCTCGCGATTTACCGTCTCGAAAAGGATCTGATCCTTTTGTCCCTCTGGTTCACGACAGTCCCTGATGAAGTGCGAGCCGTGTGCCAATCCAGATAGCCGGGGCAGCAAATTGTGCTGGTCAACTAGCTGTCTCGGCACGCAGATCAACGCCACCTCTGGCACGGGGGCACCAATGAGCTTTCCCAAGCTTCCAGCGACATACTCATTAAACATGGTGCGCCCTGTAGGCAGACCATCGTGAGATATTCCGAGTGTCTTCACTGCGTAGTGTTCGCCGTCCGCGCCGCGCAATTTTACGGGCCGCCAACCATTCGGTCGGAGCTCGCACACAAATTCTTCCGCTTTAATCGATGCGCGTTGTCGACTCATCGCCTCACTTACCAAGGGGCGCCAGTCTATGTTCATGTCGTCACCGAGACCTGACTCCGTCCTCATTTTCGCGTTTTCACGAAACCTATCCACTGCATACTCGCCACACAACCGCGCCGTCCCTCACGACCTGAACAATCTCGGATCCAGCGTGAACGGCACGACGTCGACAATCGCGATGCGCGCGGTCTCCAGCCGGCGGTGGTTGATCAGCACGTTGCGGTCGGGGGCGGCCGAGATCGGCATGATGACGGAGGGCACGATGAGGAGCGCCTCGCCGATTCCGTCGAGCCAGTCGTCGCCGAGCTGCTGGGTCATGGCCTCGCGCGCGATCCAGTCGGCGGGGAGATCGGTGAGCTCGATGCGGCGGAGCGGGAGATCGTCGGGCACGTCCAAGGCCACCATCATCTGGGGCGGCAGCAGGCCGGGATCGCCGGCGTGCACGCGCTTCTCCAGGGCGGCGAGCGAGGGGACGGTGGCGCAGTATGTGACGGGGCGGCCGCGGCTGTTCCAGCGCCCGCTGTTGGCAAGACCGTAGCCGCCGTCGAAATCCCGCGCGCGGCGCGCGCTCGACAGGCGCCACAGGATCATTCAGGCGGCCGCGCCCCAATCGATCTTGGCCAGGATCTGCTCGACGACGCGGGCGCCGCTGTCGGTGCGCGCCACTTCGAGGGGCGGCTTGTTGCCGAGAATGCCGAGATCCTCGCGCAGCCAGCGGTTCGCCTTCCCGACATCGCCGAAGACGTCCTCGGCGATCGCCTGGATCCGCGTGAGCCGCACCAGGCGGTCGGACTCGTCGATGGTGAGCGGCTCCTTCCGGACCTCGCGGTGGCGACGGGTGCGGGCGGGAATGATGAAACGCTCGATCTCGCCCTCGGAGAAGCCGCTGCGCCGGACATGGCTCAGGACGCGCAGGGGAATGCGGCGGGCGACGACGCGGGCGAGATCGGCCTCGGAGGCGACGTCGCCGCCGAGCCCGCGGCGCCCGCCGAGCTTGCGAAAGACGGTGTCCAGGACCGGTTCTGTGGCCACGGCGGGCTCCTTGCATAGCGGCAATATGCCGATAATATAGAGGGCAGATTGCCGGCGGGCAAGCGAAGGCTGATCGCGGTTGATGGGCGGCGGAGACCAGCGGAAACTGTGGCGACGGCCGCGAGAACCTTTAGAGCGGGAGTCCTTGGCAATGACCACGATCGAGCGACGGGGACGCTGCCTCTGCGGCGCGGTGCGCTTCGTGGCGCGTGGCGAGCCCAAATGGGTCGCGCACTGTCATTGCGAGACCTGCCGGCGCGCGACCAGCGCGGCGTTTGCCACCTATGCGGGGTACGTGACCGGCACCGTCGAATGGTCCGGCGAGACATCAGGCGTCTACCACTCCTCGCCCGGCGTCACGCGCCGGTTCTGCCTGCGCTGCGGCTCGCCCCTCACCTTCGAGGGCGAGCGCTGGCCCGACGAGATCCATCTCTTCGTGCCGAGCTTCGAGGAGCCCGCGAGCCTGCAGCCCAAGGGCCATGTCTTCGTCGAGGAGCAGCTCGCCTGGGTGCACCTCGCCGACGGGTTGCCGCGCTTCGCCAAGACGGCGCGGGACGGGCCGGCGCTGGAGTAAGCGTACTCTGGCTTGGTGGGCCTGCGATCCCATCTCCATTCCCGTTTGATCCGCTTCCAAGTAACATCCAATCCTGATATGATGTTATCATGGCCGACGGTGATCACGAGCTGGAGTTCCTGATCAGTTTGGACGGCTATGAGTTCAGGTTTGCCAGCCGCTACGGCATCAAGTTCGAAGCGCGGCGGGTGGAGGCCAGAAGGCCGGCCGCATGGCGTGAAATACAGCCTGACGCTGCACGACCCCGACGGCCGGCGGATCTACGGCCTCGACAATGCTCACAAGGCTGGCCGGCGCCGCGAGTTCGACCATCGGCACGTCTACGGAGCGCGGCAGATCGTCGGCTACGCATTCCGAGGTCCAGTGGCGCTGCTGGAGGATTTCTACCGCGAGGTCGAGCGGATTCTGAGGGATCGAGGAGGCACGTCGTGAAGCGCAAAATTGCGAGCTTCAAGGAGTTTAGGGAATTCACCCTCGCGGTGGCGCGGGGCAGGCGTGATGTCAGGCCGTCGGAGCCCAGGATCTGGTGCGAGCGCATCGAGGGCGCGACGGGCACCCGTGTGCGGTTTCCGTCCCTGGAGGCGGGGGCGAAGCTGCTGTCGGTCAAGAATTGGCTGCTGCTGCGCGCGATCGCAGAGGGAAAGCCACGGTCGGTGACGGAGCTGGCGGCGATGACAGGCCGCGCCGAACAGAACGTGTTGCGCACGCTCAACAAGCTGGCAGCGGCAGGGATCGTGCGGCTCGACAAAGGCGAAGGCCGCGCCCGCCGCCCCATCTTAACCGCGCGCAAAGTCCACTTTGAGATCGATCTTATCGGCCGTTAACAACGGGTTCGGCTTTCTGCGAGCACCTCGCGTTTTACATTCACGTGACGCTGGCGACCGGCCGGCCGAAGGACCGCAAGCGCTCGCTCATCAAGGCGCTCACGGACTCAATGGAACAGGTGCTGGAGGTCGCCCGGCACGACATCCACGTCCTGCTCTGGGAGCTGCCGACCGAGAACATCGGCGAGGCCGGCGTTCCCATGGATCCGCCGCGCATCCCGCACTGGTACTACCGCCGCGTTGGCAGGGATCTCTGAGCCGGAACCTGCCGCCGCGCGGCCCTAGCGGTCGACGCGCTCCTCCGCCACCGGCTTGCGCTCGGCCATGTCGAAGCGGCCGGCGAAGATCGGCGTCTCGCCGGTCGTGGGGCCGGGATACTGGACGAGGAGGATGTCGCCGCCGGTCGCGGTCTTGAACTCGCCCTCGAAATGCGGGTCCGGGTGGTACAGCATCGTACCGGGCTTGTAGAGCACGCCGTCGATCTCGAACTCGCCGGAGAGGATGTACCAGACCTGGGCGAAGCCGTGATAGTGCTCGGGATGATAGGCGCCGGGCGCCAGGCGCAGGATGCCGGCGTTGGGCTCGGTCGGGCGCTCGGGCCGGGGATGGAACAGCATCTTGCCGGTCTCGCCGGGCCAGCGGATCGTCTCCCAGTCCATGTCGTCGATATGCCGCGCCTCGAACGGCAGATGGTCGCGGCGGGACGCCTCGCGCGTGGCGGTCGGCTGGGTCATCGGGCAACCTCCCTTACGGTTTGAGTTCATTGGGCGATCAAGGACCGGCGGCAAGGCTAGCACCGCGCGGGCGGGCCCGGAAGCGGCCACCGGCGCGGTCCTATCGCGGGGTCCGGCTGCCATGGTAAAGACGCCGCGGCGATCGGCCGCGATACCGTCCGGCAAGAACTGATAGTGTGCTAGGCTGAGTTAGCGAGGTGCCCGAGATGAAGCGACGGATTGGCGGCCGGCTGCCGGCGATGGTGATCAAGCGCTACAACGGGCGCCGGCTCTACAACACGGCGACACTGGGCTACATGACCCTGGACGACGTCCGCGCGCTGGCCGAGGACGGCGTCGATCTCGTCGTCTACGACGCGGGCACCGGCGAGGACATCACTCAGGCACTGCTGCTGCCGCTGCAGTAGGCAGTCCGACGCCGGGCTGGGGCGCGGTGCCCGGCGCCAGCACGCGGCTCGACGGAAAGCGGACGCGCACCGTGGTCCCGCCGCCCTCGATGCTCACGATCTCCAGCACGCCGCCATGCAGCTCCATGAAGGTGCGGCAAAGCGCCAGGCCCAGGCCGACGCCGCGCTGAGCGCGGCCGGTGTTGGCGTGCACCTGCTCGAACGGCCGGCCGAGCCGGCCGAGATCGGCGGCGGGAATGCCGACGCCGGTATCCGCGATGGTGATCCAGAGCCCGTCATGGGCGATGCCGGCGGCGAGCGAGATCCGCCCGCCCGTCGGCGTGAACTTGACCGCGTTGGAGAGCAGGTTGAGCAGGATCTGCTTCAGCGCGCGCCGGTCGGCGCTGAGCAGCGGCAGCGATCCGTCGAGGCTCGCCTCGATGACGAGGCCGCTCTGGTGCGCGGTGGCGGCCACCAGCCGCACCGCCTCGTCGACGACCTGGGAGACGACGACCTGCTCCTCGGCGATGCGATACTTCCCGGCCTCGATCTTGGCGATATCGAGGAGATCGTTGATGAGGGCGAGGAGATGCAATCCGCTCGAATGGATGTCGGCGATGTATTCCTGGAACTTCTGCTCGCCGATCTTCTGCGGGCTCGAGGCGGCGATGAAGTCGGAGAAGCCGATGATGGCGTTGAGCGGCGTGCGCAGCTCGTGGCTGATGTTGGCGAGGAAGCTGGACTTCGCCTGGCTCGCCTCGCGCGCCTCGCGCTCCCGGGCGCGCAGCCGCGCGTCGAGGGCGAGGCGCCCGTTGATCAGGACATAGATGATCCAGATCGATCCGATCGCGATGGCGCGATTGAGGAGCGAGGCCTCGCCAAGGCCGGTCAGGGGCGCGAAGAAGGCGGGGATCACCGTCAGCACGGTCGCCAGCAGCGAATAGGTCAGGAGCGCCCGCCGGCTCGGCACCAGCAGGCAAAGCGCCAGCAGCGCGGGATAGACGATGCCGTCGGCGACGCCGGGCGGCGTCAGCGTGTCGAGCAGGAAGGCCCCCGCCATCCCGAGGACGAGAGCCCCGTGCAGGGAGGCCATATTCATGCGCTCGAAAAAAAATCGCACCAGGCTTAATTCCGCAGTGAAGATCGGCCGCACCGCTCGCGGTCTGGATATGAAGGGGGGAAACAGTATCGTGTTCCCCAGGAGTTTAGATATCGCTAAAGCGGCGGCGCCGGCCCTAGATCCGGTATAGACTTTGGCTGGATACCACAATCCGCCGGTCTAATTTTCCGGAGGGCAGCCATGCGTCAGCCACCCTCCCGGCGCCCGCTCGCGGCCTACCTGGCGGGGCCGGAAGTCTTCCTGCCCGACGCCGCCGAGATCGGCCGGCGCAAGAAAGAGCTCTGCCGGCACCACGGTTTCGAGGGGCTCTATCCTCTCGATGCGGAGGTGCCGCCGGAGCCCGCGGCGGGCCTCGACCGGCGCATCTACGACGGTTGCCTGGCGATGATGCGGGCCGCCGATCTCGGGATCCTGAACCTGACGCCGTTCCGCGGCCCGAGCGCCGACGCCGGCACCGTGCTGGAGCTCGGCGTGCTGGCCGGGATGGGAAAGCCGGTCTTCGCCTATACCAACGATCCCCGCGACCTGCTGGAGCGCCTGCGCGCGGCGAACGGCGCGGTGCTCGACGCGGCCGCCCGGATCTGGCACGACGGCGACGGCATGACGATCGAGGACTTCGGCAATGCGGACAATCTCATGCTGGACATGACGCTGGCCGGGCAAGGTCACCCGATCCTGCGTCACGCGGCCCTGCCCGCGGAACGCTTCCGCGACCTCGGCGGTTTCGAAGCGTGCCTGCGCCAGGCCGCGGCGGCCCTCGCCGGCACCTGACTGCGCGCCCTCAAACCCTGGGAGAACCGCCATGCCGACCGTCGACTATTTCCTCAAGATCGAGGGCATCCCCGGCGAGAGCACCGACATCAAGCATCCGAGCGAGATCGTGGTGGAGGCCTGGAGCTTCGGGGAGAGCGACCCCGGCGCCGAGACGGGCGCCAGCGGCGCCGGCGCGGGCAAGGTCAAGTTCCGCGATTTCCATTTCGCCGCCGCGGTGAGCAAGGCCTCGCCGAAGCTGATCGCGGCCTGCGCCGAGGGCCAGCGCCTCAAGAGCGCCGTGCTGACCTGCCGGAGATCGACGGGCTTCCAGATCGAGTTCCTGGTGCTGAAATTCGCCGACGTGGTGGTGTCCGCCTACGAGACCGGCGCCGCCGGCGGCAGCGAGATCATGCCGATCGACCACGTCGCCCTCGCCTTCGCCAAGGTCGAGATCGACTACACCGAGCAGAAACCCGACGGCACCGCCGCTCCGCCGATCCAGGTCACGGTGTAGGGGTCCGGATGAGTTCAGTCGGCGCGCGATTGATCGGCAAAATCCTGCGTCCTTCGACTCGCCCGCTCCGCGGTCGGCTCAGGATGAGGACCATTTGGAATGGCTGAAAAGAAATTTCCTCATCCTGAGCCGGCGCGGTAGCGCCGAGTTCGAAGGACGCACGATGTCCGCCCTCTCACGCCTCGAAGAAGGCGAGGGTGCGGATCTCGATGCTCTCGCGCGGCGGAGCGTTGGCGGGGGTGGTGGGGTCGTCGAAGGCGGTGTGCAGGGAGAACCGCGCGCGGCCGTCGGTCTCGCTGTCGAAGCATTTGATCAGGACAGCCTCGTGGCGCTGCATGCGCGGGAAGTAGTACCAGCGGTGCTGCGGATTGAAGAGGCCGTGATAGATCTCGCCGGTGCGGTCGGCATAGACGAGATCGGCGGTGATGAGATCGGTGGGCCGGATGCTCTGGGCATCCGCCAGCGCCAGCGGCATCGCCTCCACCGCGCCGCGGATCGGCCGCCACACGTTGATCTCGACGAAGCGATGGCGGAGGCGGCGCTCGGCCTCCTCGGGCGGCAGCAGGTCGCGCACGCGCTGGGGACCGGATTTCTCGGTGTAGTCGTTGTGCACCATGCGCACGGGCTGACGCAGCCCACGCTCCACCGCGCGCTCGCCGCTGCGCACGGTGTGATCGAAGACCACGACCTTGGCGGCGCCGGTGGCGCGCGCCACCAGGCGCTCCATCTCCGGGTAGTAGACGCTCTTGATCTCCGCCGCGTCGTAGAAATCCTTAACGGCGGTGTCGTGGCGCGCCAGCAGGAAGCCCTCGCGCTCGAGGGAGAGGTCGCCGACGATCGGCCGCGCGTCGTAGATGCGGGCGGTGAAGGTGCCATAGTTGCCGACCCGGCGGATCTCGCCCTGGCCCATGGGCGGGTTGTAGGTCACCGGCTTGATCTTGGTGTCGACGAGATATGTCAACGGCGCCTCGACGTAGTCGGAGACGGCGGTGACGCGGCTGACGGTGCTGCGGGCGGCCATGGGAGCTCCTCGGGTTCTACAAACGATGGCGGCGAATTGCGTTCGATTTACCGACATTCGATCTAGGCGGCTTCGGGACGTCCCGCAAACAAACTTAGTGCATGGGCCCCATTAGAAAATGTAGGCCTGCCCTCCGGCGTCCCGTCCGGCCGGCGATCTGCTATTCTTGCCCCGGGCCCGCGACGGGAGATCGCGGGTGAAGACCAGCGGGGGGCCGATGCTGCTGAGGCATGCGGGTCTTGTCATGTCGGTGGCGATCGCGGCCGCGGCACCGGCGGCGCTTGCGCTCGCCCCGGCGGCGCGCGCCGCCGAGATCGTGCCGCAATCGGTGATCGCCGCGCATTTCCCGGCGATGCTGGAAGTTCTCGGCGCGGCGGTGCCGGAGATTCTCGCCCTGGAAGCGCGTCTCGACCGCATGGAAGTCGGCGGCGCCGATACCTCCTGCGTCCGCCAGGCGCTGATCGAGCTGCGCTGGCGGCTGGAATCCACCGGCGACGCGGAGGCGGCGAAGGCGGCGCTGCAGCGGGTGCGCGACTGGGCCGCGATGGCGACGCCGCCCACCGCCCATGCCCAGGACGCCGAGGGCAGCTGGGGCATCTGCACCGAGCCCTGGTTCCTGAAGCTCGACGCCTCGGCCGATCCCCTGCTGCAGACGGTGCCGGATCCGAACGCGGCGCCGCCGCGCTTCCTCGACCGGGTTAACGATCCCGACCGGCTCAAGGCCTATCTCGACTCCCTCGTGATCTCCCATCCCGCGGTGGATGGCATCGACCGCCGCAAGGAGCTCAACTTCGCCACCGCCGATCTCCTGCGCCTCATCATCCGCCATCGTCCGGCGAACTACGCCTGGGACCCGCGGGCCGAGCCGGTCATCCGCCGCTTCATCGCCGAGTGGCAGGATCCCGGCACTGGATTTTTCGGCGAGACCTACGAGATCGACGGCAAGCGCACCACCACCACCGACCTCAGCCTCACCTTCCACATGGCGAGCTACCTCGGCGGCAAGATCGGCCACTGGCCCGAGCTCACGGACACGCTGCTCCGCATCCGCGACGACCGCTATCCCGACGGCTGGCTCGATCCCGAGGGGATGACCAGCCACAACAACTACGACGTGGTGACGCTGTTCCGCTTCGCCTGGCCGCAGATGCGGCCGGACCAGCGCACGCGGGCGGCGGAGGAGATCCGCCGCATGACCGACTGGTGCCTGGGGACCGCGATCGCCTCCGACGGCACCGTGGTGGCGCGGGCGGTCGGCGAGTCCCTGCCGAACAGCTACTACTTCACCCTCGCCTTCCTCGACGTCGTCGGCTACTTCGACCCGAAGGGACGCTTCTGGACCGACCGCGAGTTTTCCGACGTCGAGGCGACGACGGCAAAGCTCAAGACCCGCGTCCTCGCCCTCGACCAGGAGGACCCCATGACGAAGTGGGCCCTGGAGCGCTTCCCCACGAAGTAGGACTGGGCGCTGTCGCGGATCTTGGCTTGGATTTAGCGAAAAGTCATTTCACCGCGGAGACACGGAGCACCCGTCGACGTCATGGCCGGGCTTGACCCGGCCATCCACGCCTTTCTTCCGCTGCCCCAAAGACGTGGATGCCCGGCACAAGGCCGGGCATGACGGAAGAAAGGATGGTGAATCCTGAAATGACTCAGACGCGCCTGAGGCTGACGAGCTTCGCGAGAGCCGAATCCCGTATCTGGGAGTCGCGGTCGGTGCCGGCGACGATGCGGGGCTTGCCCAGGCGCTGCAGGATATGATCCGGCGCGGTTTCCGCCGGCTCCAGCTCCGCGGGATGGCAGAGCTCGCGCAGCCCGCAGCCGCGACAGATCTCGCGCGATCCGCCGCCGCATCCCGTCACGTCGATGCAGGCTTGCCGCAGGCTCCGCGGCGACATCCGGAGGTAAGGGCTGATCTCGAGCTTTTGAATCATATTCTTAACTTTCCGAGAACCGCGTTGCGCGCCGCCAAAGCAGCATGCCCCGGGTCCGGCCCCACAGGCTGTGAGCCTTATCACACATTTTTTTTCGAAAGCGCGATCAGGGCTTCGTGAACGGTGCGATCGATGGTGAGGCCGTCCCGCAGCGCCTGCTCGCGGTGGCGGAAGGCCCGCTCGGAGGGGATGCGGATCTCGTCCACGCCCGGCTGCCGTGGCGTCGCCTTGACGCGATCGATGAGCCCGTCGAGCTCGCGCTGGAACTGGTCGAGAGGCGTCAGCAGATCGGGCTTCATCACGATGAAGAGATACCCGTGCTCGTGCTCGAGATCCCGGGCCGATCCCGCGAGCACGCCCAGCGCCTGGACCATGAGGGCGAGGCCGAAGCCCTTGTAGCCGCCAAAGGGCAGGAGCGCGCCGAGCCTGGCGGCGCCAGGATCGCGGGTGGGATTGCCGTCCGCGTCGACCGCGACGTTCTCCGGCAGCTGCTGGCCCAGCCGCTCGCGCAGTTGCAGCTCCGTGAACATGAAAGCCGAGGTCCCCATGTCGAAGACCACGGGGCCGCGCCCGCCCGGCAGTCCGATGGCGATGGGATTGGTGCCGAGGGCCGGGCGGCTGCCGCCGAACGGCGCCACCAGATGATTGGCGCTGGCGGTGTGGATGCAGACGAGGCCGGCGCGGGCGATCATCTCCACGTAATGGGCGTTCCGCCCGCTGACCCAGCTGTTGGTGACGCCGACCACCGCGATCCCCAGCGCCGCCGCCTTGGCGATCGCCGCGTTGGCGGCGTGGTAGAGCGTCAGCATGCCGACGTTGTTGCCGCCGTCGTAGAGGACGGAGACCGCGGTCTCGCGAATCACCGTCATCGGCCGGCGCGGCAGGGCGAAGCGCGGGCTCTCGGCGACATTGAGGAGCTTTGCCAGGCCGGAATACTCGTAGCCGCAGAGCGCGGCGTCGATCACGTGATCGGTGACGATGCGCGCTTCCTCGCCGTCGTAGCCGATGCCGCGCAAGGCCGCCTCGCCGAGTGCCCGCGCGGCATCGACGCTCATGTGAACCCGATCGCTCTGCATGTCGGACACTCCCCCACGGCGCTTTTTTCCGCGCCTGTCCATACGCGGGTTTTGCGGCGGCGGCAACGGGCGGGATGCGCAGCCGCGCCGCCGCTCAGTTGCGGTCGATGATGGTGAGCGGCAGCGGGTCGAGGCCGGTGCGGGCGCGCGGCTGCCCGGCGGCGGAGGTGGCCGTCGGGCCGGGATCAAGGGCGAACTGGCAGGCGAGATAATCCGTCGAGGTCTGCCCCGACGCCAGGCAGCTGTCGTCGTCCTTCTTGCGCAGGAAGACCTGCGCGCTCCTGTTGAGGACGGGCATGCCGCCGACGGTCTTGCCCTGACCCTGGCTCAGCATGCAGCGGCCGTAGTCGGTCGCGGTGCCGCCTTGCGCCAGCACGGATTTGCACAGGGCCGGATCGAGCTCGGCGGTAGAGGTGGAAGAGCACGCGGCGGTGAGCGCCAGGACGGCGGTCAGCAGGGCCGCAGCAGGATAGCCTCGCAAAGGAGAATGCCTGTCGCCGATGAGCGGTCCCGGGGATGGGCGCTCTCGATCGTCAAACTAGGCCCGCGAGAATCGCGCGGCAATGGCGCCGGGCCGCCGCGGCGTGACCTTCGCGTGACTCCGCGCCGGGAGACGCTATGATTCGTCACAGCAAGCAAATAGGGAGGAGTGAGACATGGCATCCCCGGCGGCTGATCCCTATCGCGGCGTGTTCCCGATCGCGCCGACGCCCTTCACCGAGAGCGGCGACGTCGATCTCGACGGGCAGCGTCGCGTCATCGACTGCATGGTGGATCAGGGCGTCGACGGCATCTGCATCCTCGCCAACTACTCCGAGCAGTTCCTGCTCTCCGACCGCGAGCGCGACCAGCTTCTCGATCTCTGCCTCTCTCATACCGCCGGCCGCGTGCCTGTCATCGTCACCTGCAGCCATTTCAGCACCGGCATCGCCGTGGAGCGCGCGCGCCGCGCCAAGGCCGCGGGCGCCGCGATGCTGATGCTGATGCCGCCCTATCACGGCGCCGCGCTCCGCGCCGACGAGAAGGGCATCCTGGAGCAGTTCGCCCGCATCGCCGAGGCGGCGCCGATTCCGATCATGGTGCAGGACGCGCCGCTGAGCGGCGTCACCCTCTCGGTGCCGTTCCTGGTCCGGCTCGCCCGGGAGGTTCCTCAAGTCCGCTACTTCAAGATCGAGGTGCCCGGCGCCGCGGCGAAACTGCGGTCGCTGATCGAGGCCGGCGGCGATGCCATCGCCGGACCCTTCGACGGCGAGGAGTCGATCACGCTGATGGCGGATCTCGACGCCGGCGCCACCGGCACCATGCCGAGCGCCCTGCTGCCGGATCTCATCAAGCCGGTGCTGGCGCATCACGCCGCCGGGCGCCGCGCCGAGGCCCTGGCGGCTTATGCGCGCATCCTGCCGCTGATCAACTACGAGAACCGGCAGTGCGGCCTGCGCGCCACCAAGACCGCGATGAGGGAAGGCGGCGTCATCAAGAGCGACGCCGTGCGCCATCCCCTGGAGCGCCTCCATCCCGCGACACGCGCGGGACTGCTGGAGCTGGCGCGGCCCCTCAATCCGGTGGCGCTGCGGTGGGGGAAATAAAGCATTTTCCGCCGAAGTGGACGCCGGTTCGGCGAAGAAAATGCGACAGAACTACAATTTCGCGGCGCTCAAAAGCAGGGAGAGCGGCAGCGCGGTCTCCGGGTGGAGCGGCTCGGCGAGCGAGCGCAGCTTGTAGCCGCTGTCGCGCAGGAGTGCGAGCCAGGATCCGAGCGTGCGGAAGTACCAGGGCATCTTCTGCCACGCGCCGGCGTCGCCGAAGCCGTGGAAATCCTCGACGCGCCAGCCGTCGCGGTAGGGCGGGCCGGCGGCGAGGGGATGCAGGGTCTGGATGACGAGGGCGCCGCCGGGCGCGATGATCTCTCTGATCGCCACCAGCAGCGGCACCGCGGCGTCATCCAGCAGCGCGAAGTTGGCGACGACGATATCGAAGTCATTTCCGGCACGTGCCGGGGCCTCGACAAGCTCGCCATAGCTTAGCGCGTGGAAGTCGCCGCCGCCGGCCTGCCGCGCGGCCTCGATGAGGGGCGGCGACGCATCGATGCCGGTGACCGCGATGCCGCGGGCGCCGAGGGCGCGGGCGAGCCAGCCTTCGCCGCAGCCGAGATCGAGGACGCGCCGCGGCGCCAGACCCGCCACCGCATCGACGATCGGCCGCGTCGGTCACGAGACGCCGGCTGGCGATGGCGCCCGTGCGCACGGCGTCGATCCACGGGCCGGCGTTGGCGGTCCAGCTTTCCTGGAGGGCGGCGTGCTCGGGAGCCAGGGTCAGGCTCTGTGCGTCCTTCGACGCGCTCCCTGCGGTCGCTTGCTCAGGATGAGGGAGATTGGGTGATGGCATGAAAAATGCGCCTCATCCTGAGCAAGCGAAGCGCGTCGAAGGACGCACCGCGATCGATCCAGCACCCCTACCCTAGCAAGCTGCGCAGCGCTGCGGCAGACTGCAAATGACGCAGTCGGAGCACTCGCGATGCCCACCTTCCTTCCCCTCCGCGGCGGCTGCCAGTGCGGCGCGGTGCGCTATGAGATCTCAGGCGAGCCGCAGGCGCTCTATGTCTGCCATTGCCGCGAATGCCAGAAGCAGTCGGCCTCCGCCTTCGGCATCTCGCTCATGGTGCCGAGCGCGGGATTTCGCCTGACCCAGGGCGCGGTCAGGTCCTGGTCGCGCCTAGCGGACAGCGGCCGCCGCCGGCGCTGCCTGTTCTGCGCCGAGTGCGGCTCGCGGCTCTGGCACGAGGCGGAGCCCGCGGAAGAAACCCTCAGCGTCAAGGGTGGCTCCCTCGATGTGCCCCTCGATCTCGGCACCGCCATCCACATCTGGGTTTCGCGCAAGCTGCCGGGAGTCCTCATTCCCGAGGACCGGCCACGCTTCGATGGCGAGCCCGACGACGCGGACTAGGGCGAGACGCCGAGCGCCGCCTTGAGGCGCGCCGGATCGACCCGGGTCAGCACCACGCGCCGGTCGGTATCCGACGTGAAGCTGGTGAAGTAGAAGCGCCCGTCGCGGTCCCAGGCGTCGTAGCCGGTGTGCAGAAACATCGGCACCAGCTCGGGATCGAGCTCAGCGAGGCTGGCGAGGCGCCGGCTTTTTCCGGTCGTGAGATCGAACTCGTAGAGATTGGCCGGATTGGCCTGGGGCATCCAGCTGCTGGTGGCGTAGTAGGCCGTCTTGCCGTCGGCGCTCACCTGGAACATCCAGATCCAGATCTCCGCGTCCGGCGCCTGCGCCTGGCCGAGATAGGTCCAGGCGGGTCCCGCATCGTCGAAGCGATAGACGTGGCCGTGATCGTCGGCAAAGAAGCAGTGCGCGCGCCCGTCGATGCACTGTCCCGTCTCGAGAGCGCGAGGCTCGGCGAGCGCCCAGTCCTTGCGCTCGCCGAATCCGCCGGTGGCGGGATCGTAATAGTGGATGTGGCCGTAGATGGCGGGATCGCCCTCGGCGTATTGCGGATTGCCGGCGGTGAAATAAAGCCGGCCACGGCTGTCCACCCACATCACGCGGCCCGTATAGAGATAGGGCGTGTCGTAGGAGGCGGGACGGCCCAGCGCCTGGGTGCGGCCGTGAGCCACGTCGTAACGGAAGATCTCGGCGGTGGGGATCGCCGCGCCATAGATCAGCTTGCGCGCGGGATCGGCGGCGAGTGTCACCAGCCCGAGCCGCGCGGCGCCGACGCCGCCGGGCTCGGTGGCGCTGAGATCGGCAAAATGATCCTGGGCGGGATCGTAGGCGTACCAGTGGAAGCCGCGGCGGCCGAGATAGACGTCGTCGAGAGTGGAGCTGTCCAGGGTCGCCACATAGACCTTGCCGTCGAACCAGAGCGGACGGGTGTGGAATTTCTGCGCGGTCTCGCCCGACCGCCAGTTGCCGGCGGCCTCGGAGGCGGCGCGGGCGTCGCCGAGATAGCGCAGCCGGCCCGCGCGCGCATCGAGCCGGTAGAGCGCGGAATTGGTCGCGTGATCCATGCCGCCCACGTAGATGTCGCCATCGGGCGACGATCCCGTGGAGTGCCAGCTCTGGATCGGCTTCAACCCGTCGGGCGTGTCGGGCAACCGCCAGTTCCAGACCCCGTCGACGGAGCCGGCCCAGCCCGCGAGCTCATCGGCCGACGCCACGCTCACGAAGACGAGAGCGAGCAGCGCTGAGATCGTCGCCAGGCGGAACAGTCTCGGGATCATCGGGTCTCTCTTCACTACGAAGCCGGGAGCACAGCTCAGCAAATAACGTGCCCGAGAAATACCGCGCCGCGGCGGGCTCACAAAATGCTTTCACCGGACGCGGCGCCCATGGGCGATTTCCGCGTTTCATGGGCGCCAATGTGGCGAAGCCACGATAAGGCCCCCATATTGGCCGCGCGTCGGTCGCACCGTCGACCCCGCGCACACCTCATATCTTCCAAGCGGGCGCGCGCAAGCCGCCCCCGCATCTTCCCCCTCAGCAGAGCGGATGTTCCGATGGTGAAACGTCTTATCGTTTGTGCGGCAATATTGACCCTGATGTGCGGCGCCGCCGCCAACGCCACCGTCGACAAGGGATCCGGCGCGGCCGACGGCATGTCGCGCTCCTATTGGATCGGCGGCAGAAACGTCGAGCTCACCGAGAAGCAGGCGGTGCGACAGCAGCGCTGCATGTCCCTGGTGGCCTACGGCGAAGCGCGCGGCGAGGGCCGCGAGGGCATGCTGGCCATCATGTTCGTGGTGATGAACCGCGTGCGCGCGGCGGCGGACGACGGCGGCAAGACTCCGCTGCCGTGCGACGTCGTCGCGGAGAAGCATGCCTTCGAGGCGCTGCATGGCGCCCGCTTCCGCCGCGCCCTCAACTCGATCCGCCGCGGCCACGAGCCCGTGCTTCTCACCCATTCCGATCCCGCCGAGGCCGCCGGTCTCGACCTCGCGAATTCCCTGGCGCGCGAGATGATCGACGGCAAGCTGACCGACGACCTCACCGGCGGCGCCACGCATTTCTATTGCCCGACCCAGCAGCGGCTGCTGCGCCGGCAAAAGCCGGACTGGGCGGCGAAGCTCGAGGCGACGGCGTGGATCGGCAAGCAGGTGTTTTATCGCTGATGCGCGCGGAGCGGTCGAGTCGAAGGACGCGAGCTGCCTCAGCCTTCCGGCGTGCCCTTGCGGCGCGGGTTGGTGAGGCTGGCGAGGAGGCCGAGGCCGGGTTTCAGAGCGACGGGAGCAGCGGCCTTCTTCACGGGCTCCGGCGCCAGCGCCGCCACTTGGCGCATGGGTCCCGCGATCTTCTCCTCGATGCGGCGATAGACGGCGGCGACACTCTGGGGCGTGCGGCCATGGTCGTAGAAGATCTGCGGATTCTGCCGCGCCGCCGCCGGCACCACCTTCGCCGCGGCCTGATCGCCGCCGGCGTCCCGCGCCTTGAGGAAGCGGATGGCGCCGTTGGAGCCCAGGAGATGGGCGAGGTGCAGATCGGCGGCGCCGGCGGTGCGGCCGAGGGCGCGCTGCAGCCGCTGTCCGTTCGCCTTGGCGAACTCTCCCGCCATCACGGCGGCGGCGTCGACGTTGCCGCGGAGATCCAGGATCTGCTTCTCCGTCGTCGCGTCGGCAACGCCGAGGCGGCCATTCGGCTGCACCTGGATCGCCTTGGCGAGCTCGCCGTAGCCGTACTGCGCGCCGTGCTGGCGCATCATCTGGAACCAGGTCTGGCTGGTGAACTGAAACAGGCCGGCGGCGCTGGAGTGGCGCGCCACCGCGCCGGCGTTGAAGCCGCTCTCCACCGAGGCCTGGGCCACCAGGAAACCGAAATCAACGCCGGTCCGGGCGCTGGCCTGGCGGATGCTCTGCAGCACCTCGGGTGGCAGCGGGTGGCCGCCGACAGCGATCGGTTTGGGATCGACCGCCATGCCTGCCTCAGCCGGGAGCGCCGACGCGCGCCACGCCGATCATGCTGTCGCGGGTGACGAGGGCGGCAAGCTCCGCCTCGCTCAGTTGTGCGGTGCCGTCCGGCCGCTCCGGCAGCACGAGATAGCGGCAGTCCGCCGTCGAATCATGGACGCGCACCTCGACGTGGTCGGGGATCGGCGTGCCGAATTCCCGCAGCACCACGCGCGGCTCGCGCACGGCGCGGCTGCGATAGGCGCGGCTCTTGTACCAGTCCGGCGGCAGGCCCAGCACCGCGCGGGGGTAGCAGGAGCAGAGCGTGCAGACCACCATGTTGTGGAGCGCCGGGGTATTCTCCACCACGATCAGCTTGAAGCCGCCGGCATCGATGCCGAGCTCGCGGATCGCGGCGTTGCCGTCGGCGAGAAGCCGCCCCTTGAACGCGGGATCGAGCCAGGCGTGCGCCACGACCCGGCCGCCTTGCGCCGGGGTGCGCGCGTCCATCGTCTCGATGGCGCGGCGCACGTCCTCGGCGGTGATGATGCCCTTCTCGATCAGGAGGTCGCGCACGGCGATCTCCATCGCCTGGTAGTAGCCCAGGCTGTCGTCGGTGTCGGCGCGCGCCGGATGCCGGTGCGGGACGCCGTGATCGTGATCGTGATGATCGTGATCGTGGTGGTGGTCGTGGCCGTGCGGATCGGCAGGCGTGCTCATGCAAAAATCTCCAGGGCCCGGCGCTCAGGCCGGCTCGAGCCAGTGCTGATAGATCTCGACCTCGACGGTATCGGCGGCGGCGCCGCGATAATCCGGCCAGAGCCGGCTCTGCTGAAAGCGCACGCGATAGAGCGGCTGCTGCGGCAGGCCCGAGCGGTTGTAGGCGAGCTCCTCGGGATTGCCGAAGCTGCCGCAGAGCCGCTCGATGACGCCGGACCGGCCGCGGATGTACCAGGGCGCGCGCAGATGGCCCGGCGGATCGGCGAAGCGCACATGGACGGCATCGCCCGGCCCGAAGCGCGGCGCCACGGTGTCCGCGCTCACGCGGTCTCTCCCTTCGCCCGCACCTCCGCCATGCGCCGGCCGAGCTCGTCCGCGGTGAGCACGCCGCGCTCCAGCAGCACCCGGCTGATCGCGGCGATCCAGCGCTCGTAGTAGCTCATGGTCTCGTAGGCGTCGGGCGGCAGGCCCTCGATCTGGCGCCGCAGCTCGTCGACGCGCAGCAGTTTCCGCGCCGACAGCAGCACCATCATCGCGTCGACGCGCTTTTCCCAGTGCGCGTAATCGTGCTCCGCGCGATCGACCGGCCCGGCGGGAAGCCCGCCCATGTCGTGATGGCTGCGCACCTGGCTCTCTCCTCGGCGGAGGGATGGGAAGCGGGACGGGGCCCGTGGACCAAGTATCCCCTCGCGGCCCCAGCTCGCGCAACTGCCGCGAGGGCGGTCCGGCCGCCGGGGATCCCCCGGGCAGGCGAATTCGCCGCGACTCCTGCAACCCAGGCGCAACAGGCCCTGCCGCACGATGCCCCCGCAGGCCCCGCCACCGAGCCACCTTCCGGCGGGCAAGTCCTTGTTTCCTTAAGTTTCTCTTCACCATGACTGCATGAGAATGCGATCCATGTCCGACAAGAAGCTCGAGGCGCTGAAAGGGTTTCTCGACCGCCTGCCGCCCCACGAGGCGGCGGCGCTGGCGCGCAAGCTCGAGCTGCAACGCGCGCTGGGCCAGGAGACGCTGCCGGCGGAATCGATCCTGGCGAGCCTGCGCCAGAAGCTGCGCGTCTCGCAGCCGTCCCGGACGCCCACGCTCCGCCGCCTCGCCTCCTCCGGCTTCGAGGATTTTCTCGTCGATCGCCAGGACGCCGCGCGGATGCCGGGCCTGATCCCCCTCGCCTCGATCGAGCCCTGGTGGCAGGCGCTGCAGGCGGTGGCGCCGGCGGAGATCAAGGCCTACGAGATCGAGCTCGCGCGCCACGCAGCCGCGCAGGATTATGCGGCGATCGAGCGTTTCTCCGCCGTCGTGCAGCGCGCCGCCTGCGGCTGGACCGCGGCGGCGCTCGCCGGTCCCGGCGATCAGAAGCAAGACGATCCCGCGCTCCGCCGCGTCCTGCGCGACCCCGGCCTGCGGATGGATTTCGCCGAGATGGCGCGCCTCCTCGCCATTGCCGATCCCCTGCGCGAGGCGCTGGAAGCGGTCAGCACCACGGCGGCGCGCCTCGGCCAGACCCGCGCACGCCGCATCCTCGAATTCAGCGAGGACACCATCTCCGAGGCGAAGCGGCAGTATCTCCGCTTCGCCCAGACGCATGGGCCCGACGCGCGCTACGTCGCCCTCGGCATCATGAGCCGGCTCGAGCGGCCGTGGCAGATCCTGCGCCTCGGCCGGGCGCTGTCGTGGAAGCCTGACGACGTGATGATGCAGGACACCGAGCTCGCCATTCTCGGCGAGCGCCTGACCCACGATCTGGCGGTGCTCGCCGGCGAGATCGATGCCCTGATGCCGTCGCCGGACCAGACCGGAACCGACGCCACCGACTTCAAGCGGATGCAGCAGGTGCTGAGCCGCTACATCGACAATGCCGAGCAGATGCTGGGAGAGTTCGGCTTCCGCCGCGACTCCGCCTGGGGCGAGCAGATCCTGGCGACGCGCGCCACCCTCGCCGACGCCCTCGCCGCCAATCGCCTGGCGCTGGTGGTGGAGACCGCGCTTGCGGTGCTGCCGCTGGATCGCGGCCTCTCCGCGCGCCGCCTCGGCAGCCAGAACCCGGACCTGCAGACGGTGCCGAGTGGCGAGACCATCGAGCAGGCGGTGCGCGCCGCGCGCTTCCTGATGCTGCTCCTGCAGCGCGGCACCCGCCACGGCCTCTCGAGCCTGGCGCTGAGCGCCATCGACACCATCGGCACCGCGATCACCAGCCGGGGCAACCGGCTCTTCGACCTGCTGGCGCGGGAGCCCGGCCACGCCGCCGCCACCGCCCAGCTCAACGGCGCCATCCGCATCGCCGGCATCCTCTTCGACGACGGCCGCGCCGACCTCATGTCCCGCCGATTGAAGAACGCGCTCCGCGGCGGCGCGGCGGGGTGAGGCTACCGGCTTGGCCGCTTCAGATAGACCCGGGCGACCTTGCGGCCGCTGGCGTCGGTCTCGTCGGTGAGGCGGATCTCGAGGCCGGCGGTGAAGCGCTCGGCCTCGGCGCGGATGCTCTCGCCCCGCGCCGCGCGCTCCAGCAGGCGCACCGCCTCCACCAGCAGCCCGCGATCGATCTCGCTCACCCGCAGCACCACGGCATCGCTCCTTCCGGCAAGCCGCCATTCTGCCGTGCCTGGCGGGCGGCGGCCACAACAATGGGCTTAACCCGCCGTGGCTTCCACATTGACGCCGGGACGTCCGGCCTGAATGCTGCCGGCGCCATGACGGTCTCCGGAAGCGGTCTCCCCCGATGAAGCCTGAAATTCCCGACGAGCTCGCGCGACGGTTGGGGCGGCTGCACCTGCGCCAGCGTCTCGGCATCGAGGAGGCCTATGAGGCGCGGGTGTTCAGCGGCGGCGCGCGCAGCTTCTTCCACCTGGAGAACTGGTACTCGATCCATGCGGTGATCCGCACCGCCCTCAGGCTCTCGGGCCTCTACGGGCGCGGCCGGCGCAATGCGGCGCGCGTCCAGCTCCGCCACAACGAGATCGTGTTCCCCGATCTGCCGCCGCTCTTCGACGGCTTCACCCTCCTGCATCTCAGCGACTTCCACGTGGAGATGAACGCGGGCGCCCTGGAGCGCGTGGTGGAGCTGCTGCCGAAGACCAGCTACGACATCTGCGTCCTCACCGGCGACTTCCGCGCCCAGACCTTCGGCCCCCATGAGGCCGTCCTCGACGGGCTGCGCTGGCTGCGGCCGCATCTGAAGGGGCCGGTCTACGGCGTCCTCGGCAATCACGACACCATCCGCATGGTGCCGGGGATGGAGCAGATGGGCATCCGCATGCTGCTGAACGAGGCGGAGGTGCTCCGCCGCGGCGACCAGCACATCCACCTCGTCGGCGTCGACGACGCGCATTTCTTCCGCGTCGACAACATCGAGAAGGCGGTGGGTGATATTCCCCACGACGAGTTCTCGATCCTGCTCACGCATACGCCGGAGATCTACCGCCAGGCGGCGCACGCGGATTTCAACCTGCTGCTGAGCGGCCACACCCACGGCGGCCAGATCTGCCTGCCCGGCTCGATCCCGATCATCCTGGACGCGAAGCTGCCGCGGCGCTTCGGGTCCGGCGCGTGGCAGTATCACGGCATGCACGGCTATACCTCGGTCGGCCTCGGCACCAGCCTGGTTCCCGTCCGCCTCAACTGCCCGCCGGAGATCACGCTGCACCGGCTGCGGCGCGGATCAGTAGGGGCGGTCGCGCAGGCGTAGCTTGAACAGAAGGCGGGAGAGCAGGATCTCGCCGACGAAGAAGACGGCGACGCCGACCGCGATATCGAGGACGGTGAGCGGCAGCGCGCCGAGGCAGGCGAGAAACGGAAACAGGGATTCCGGCACCTGATCCAGGCCGGAGGCGCGGCTGCTGGATGGCCGCCCCAGGCGGCGCTTCAGGAAGCTGGAAAGTAGATCGCCAGCCATCGCCGCGGCGCCGGCGCGCAGGCCGATCGTCCAGGACACTCCCACCAGCGGCGCGCCCGCGCTGCTGGCGACGATCCCCAGCACGACGCCGCGCAACGTCTTCGAGGCGCCGAGGCACGGGCGGCCGTCGAGGAAATTGACGCCGCCGTCAAGCGGCCAGGCGCACCACTGCCCCAGGATCTTCTTGGCGATCACCGGCACGCCGTTCGCCAGCGCCGTCAGCGCCAGCACTTGCAGGATCGGGAGCGGGTGCATCGGCGCCAGCCGTCACGCAAAACAAAGAAGGGCCGCCCCTGCGGGCAGCCCTTCCATTGTCGAACCGCGTTCCGACTCGAGGTCGGAGAAACGCCGGATCAGCGCGCGGGAACCTCGAACGAGGCGGGATTCCAGGTCTGAGCCTCCGACGACCGCGGATTGAGACAATGAGACACTGGATCACCTCCTTTCAAATGGTTGCGAGACAATTCCTTATAAGGGGCTCCGGCCCGGTTTGGAAGTGGGAAGCGGAGGGGGTGGGAGCGAGCCCCCTTCGGCAGCCCCTTTGGCCACCTCGGAGGGGAAAAGTCATTGAATACACAAAGAAAATCTCCTCATCCTGAGCCGCGCGCCGTGGCGCGCGAGTCGAAGGACGCACCATGCCTCCGCGGCGATCAGACCAGCGCCGGCCCCGCCTCCTCCAGCGCCGCGCGCGTCGCCGCGATGTCGGTCCCGATGACGCGGTCCTCGACCATCACGGGAACGCGGGCGCGGATCGCCTGGTAGAGGGGGCGGAGCGCCGGCGCGGGCTGGAGGCCGCGGATGTCGAGGGCCTGGGCCGCCAGCAGCGCCTCGATCGCGACCACGGTCATCGCCTGGTCGACGGCGAAGGCGGCGCGGCGGGCCGCGAGCGGCGACATCGGCACATGATCCTCGGTGTTGGCGCAGGTCGGGATCGACTGGATGCTGGCGGGGATCGCGCGCATCCGCAGCTCCGCCACCAGGGACGCCGCCGTGTACTGGGCGATCATGAAGCCGGAATTCTCGCCCTGGCGCGCCCGGGGATGGATGAGAAACGCCGGCAGCCCGCCGTTGTGCTTCTCGTCGACGAAGCGCGCGGTGCGGCGCTCGCTGATGACGGCGGCGGAGATCAGGGATGTCGCGAGATGATCCAGCGCCTCGCCGGCGCGCTGGCCATGGAAGTTGCCGGAGTTCGAGGTGACCCAGCCATCGGCGACGCCGAAGAGCGGATTGTCGTTGGCGGCGTTGATCTCGATGGTGAGCACATTCTCCGCCAGCGCCACCGCGTCCCGGGCCGCGCCCAGCACTTGCGGCACGCAGCGCAGCGAGAGCGAATCCCGCAACCGGCTCGGCCGCGGCGGCAGCACCGCGGCGCTCTCGGCGGTGAGCCGGCGCAGCGCCGCCGAGGTCGCGATCTGGCCCGGATGCGGCTTCGCCAAGGCGACGCGCTCGTCGAAGCTGTCGGAGACGGCGCCGAAGGCTTCCATGGCAAGCCCGGAGACCGCCTCGGCGAGGGCCACCAGGCGCTTCGCGTCGTGGATCGCGAGCGCGCCGATGCCCGTGGTCTGCTCGGTGCCGTTGATGAGGGCGAGACCGTCCCGCCCCTCGACGCGCGGCCGCTCGATGCCGGCGGCGGCTAGCGCCGCGGCGCCGGAGAGCCACTCGCCGGATCCGATCCGCGCCTCGCCCTCGCCGATCAGCGGCAGCGACATGTGCGCGAGCGGCGCCAGGTCGCCGCAGGCGCCGACGGAGCCCTGCTCCGGCACGCGGGGGAGGACGCCGGCATTCAGCATGGCGAGGAGCGCATCGAGGGTCGCCTCCCGCACGCCGGTCAAGCCCGAGGCCAGGACATTGGCGCGGATCGTCATCATTGCCCTGACCGCGTCCGCCGCCATCGGCGCACCGACACCGGCGGCGTGGCTGCGCAGGAGATTGTGCTGGGAGCTGCGGGTCGCCTCCGGCGCGACGCTGCGGCCGTCGAGGGCGCCGAAGCCGGTGGTAAGGCCGTAGATCGGCCGCCCCTCGGCGACGAGCCGATCAAGAAAAGCCGCGCACTCCGCCACCGCCTTGCGCGCATCGAGCGCGAGCGAAACCGGAGCATTCCCGCGGGCGACCTTCGCCACCGCGTCCACCGTGAGAGATTTGCCGTCGAGGACGATCATTGCTCAGCACTCCCAATGTTCGGGGAACCGCGAACGTGGAAACAGCGATGTGCCGCGGATTCGCCTTGATCCCCGCGCGACGATATCCGCATACTTTAAGGCACGGAATATCCGATGGGAATGACGCGGGACCAACCCGGCTTCCCAAATGAAATCGGCCGGCTAACGGCCGATCCACAGAGGAGGAAATTCAGATGACGGCATCCCATTACAAGGCGGATCTCGCCGCGCTGGCGGCGGAGAAATTCGAGACGGGCGAGATCGATCGCCGCGGCTTCCTGACCGCGGTGGCCGCGCTGGGACTGGCGCCGATCATCCTCGGCTCGTCGGAAGCCTCGGCCCAGGCCAAGGAGCTGGTGATCTGCAACTTCGGCGGCGACGCCGTCAAAGCCTGGGACACCGCCTGGGGCCAGCCCTTCGCCAAGTCCTCGGGCATGAAGGTGTCGGTGATCGGCGGCGAGCCGACGCCGGGCGCCATCAAGGCCCAGGTGGAGAGCGGCAAGGTGATCTGGGACTGCGCCGACGGCGACGCCTATTACACGCCGATCCTCGGCAAGCAGAACCTGATCCAGAAGATCGACTACACCAAGGTGGACAAGAAAAAGGTGCGGCCGGAATACGTCTTCGAGTACGGCTGCGCCAACTACATGTACTCGACCGTGAACGGCTACAACACCGAGAAGACCGGCGGCAAGGTGCCGAACGGCTACAAGGACTATCTCAACTTCAAGGACTTCCCGGGCAAGCGCGCCATGTACAAATGGCTGCTGGGATCTCTCGAGGCGGTCCTGATCGGCTCCGGCACCGATCCCGCGAAGCTCTATCCCCTGGACGTGCCGCGCGCCTTCGCGATCATCAAGGAGCACAAAGCCGAGTTCCTGCTCTGGGGTGGCGGCGCCGCGAGCCAGCAGCTCTTCCGCGACGGCGAAGTGGTGATGGGAAATCTCTGGAGCACCCGCGCCTCGGTGCTCGACCGGGAGTCCAAGGGCAAGATCACCTGGACCTGGGATCACGGCATCGTGGCGCCCGGCGTCATCGTGGCTCTCGCCAAGAATCCGGCGGGCGCGGCGGTGTTCGATTTCCTGGCCTCGACCCAGGATCCGGACCGGCAGCTCGTGCTGCTGCAGATGCTGGGGAACGGTCCCGCCAATCCCGCGGCGAGCGCCAAGGAGACGCCGGACCTGCAGAAGATCGACTGCAACTACGAGCCCAACTACAAGCGCCAGATCCCCATCAACACCGCGTGGTACGCGGAGAACTACGACAAGGTGCAGAACGATTTCCTCGACCTCATGGCGGGCTGAGGGCGGGGCCGGCATGGGCGCGGCGGCGGACCGTCGCCGCGCCCTCGCCTCCTGGCTCCTGGTCCTGCCGCTGCTGCTGCCGCTGGTGGTGCTGTTCCTGGCGCCGCTCGCGCGCATCCTCTGGATCAGCGTCACCGATCCCAAGCCGGGCTTTGGCAATTACGAGACGCTGCTCCATTCCGAGCCGCTGCAGCGCGTGCTGTTCTCCACCGCGCGGATCTGCGTCATCACCACGGCGCTGGCCCTGCTGCTGGGCTATCTCATCGCCTACGTCATGACCCAGGCCGGGCCGCGGCAGCGGCTCTGGATCACCGGCTTCGTGCTGGTACCGTTCTGGATCTCGGTGCTGGCGCGCGCCTTCTCCTGGGTGACGCTGCTCCGTGCCGAGGGGATCATCAATTCCGCGCTCATGAGCTGGGGCGTCATCAGCGAGCCGCTGCCGCTGCTGCGCAACGAGTTCGCGGTGGTGCTCGGCATGGTGCATTACATGGTGCCCTACGCGGTGCTGCCGCTCTATTCCAACATGCGCGGCATCAACCGGCGCCTCACCGACGCCAGCCGCTCCCTCGGCGCCAGCCCCTTCACCGCCTTCCGCACCGTGTTCCTGCCGCTCTCGGCGCCGGGCATCGCCGCCTCGGGCGTGCTGGTCTTCATCTTCTCCATGGGATTTTTCGTCACGCCCGCCATCCTCGGCGGCGGGCGCGTGGTGATGATCGCGGAGTACGTCAGCATCCAGATCCTGCAGACCGTGCGCTGGGGCATCGGCACCATGATGGCCTCCGTGCTGCTCCTCGCCACCGTGGCGCTGCTGGCGGTCATGTCGCGCGTGGTCGACATCCGCCAGCTCTTCGGCGCCAAATGACCGCCGCCTCCCGCCGCTGGGGCTGGCCGCTGCTGGTGGGGATCACCTGGGCCGTGCTCCTCTTCCTGGTGCTGCCGACCCTGGTGGCGATCCCCGTGTCGCTCACGCCCCACGACTACCTGTCGCTCCCCACGGATTCGATCTCGTTCCAGCACTATGCCGATCTCTTCGTCGATCCGATCTGGCGCTCGGCGGTGCTGCAGAGCCTGCTGATCGGCGTCCTCGTCACGATCATCGCCACCACGATCGGCTCCCTCGCCGCGATCGGCCTCTGGCGGCTTTCCTCCCAGCTCGCCGAGAGCGTGCGGCTCCTGGCCCTGGCGCCGATGATCGTGCCGCCGGTGGTCTCGGCCCTCGCCTTCTACAAATTCTTCGCCAGCCTCGATCTCCTCGATACCCTCGTGGGTGTCGTCATTGCCCACACGCTCCTCGCCGTGCCCTATGTGCTGGTGACGGTGTCGGCGGCGCTCGCCACCCTGGACCAGCGCCAGGAGCAGGCGTCCCGATCCCTGGGCGCCTCCCTCGTCCAGACCATCCGCCACGTGATCCTGCCGCAGATCCGGCCGGGCATGCTGGCGGGGGCGGTCTTCGCCTTCATCGTCTCCTGGGACGAGATCGTGGTGACGCTGTTCGTGGCGTCCCGGGCGATCTACACGCTCCCGCGCAAGATGTGGGACGGCATCAACGAGCGCGTCGACCCCACCATCGCCGCCGCGGCGACAGTGCTGTTCGCGATCACCCTCGTGATGGTGGGCTACCAGATCGTGAAGCAGGGCCGCACGGCGACGATGCCGGCGGCGGGCGGGGAGGTTTGACTCGGACCAGACCGGTTGACATGATTTCGCCGCGCCGCAACACCACGGAGATCCATGCCTAAGCTCGAGATCTATCAGTCGCTCTGGGCAATGGAGCTGCGCCGGCCCGACGGGCGCGAGCGCACGCGTGGAGGAGTCCTTCGAGATGGTGGCGCAGGCCGGGTACCACGGCATGTCCGTGGATCTCGCCAGCCTCGACGTGGCCGGCGCCCGCAAGTACAAGCCGCTCTTCGAGAAGCATCGCCTCGGCTGCATGATCAACGCCTTTCCCACCACGGTGGAGGCGCTGCGCCCGGTGCTGCGCATGGCGAAGGATTTCAACGCCTGCTTCGTCAACATCATCGGCCAGGTGATGCCGCTCTCGGTCGAGGGCATGATCCCGGTCGTCCGCGCCTGGCTCGCCATGGCGGAGGCGGAGGGCGTCGAGGTGCAGTTCGAGACCCACCGCAACTGCATCACCAACGACCTGTTCGCGACGCTGCTGCTGCTGGACGCGGTGCCGGAGCTCCGGCTCTGCGCCGACCTCTCCCATTTCCTCCTCGACCGCGAGTTCTGGTACCCGATCTCCAAGGAGAATCACGCGCTCATCCGCCGCATCCTCGAGCGCTCCGACAGTTTCCAGGGCCGGGTCGCGAGCCGGGAGCAGATCCAGGTGCAGATCACTTTCCCGCAGCACCAGAAATGGTTCGACCTCTTCGCGGCCTGGTGGGAAGAGGGGATGGGGCTCTGGCTGATGCGCGCCGAGCCCGACGCCACGCTGCGCTTCCTCTGCGAGCTGGGACCGCCGGAATACGCCATCACCGGCCCCGACGGCTACGAGCTCTCCGACCGCTGGGAGGAGGCGCTGATCATCCGCAAGCGCGTGGAGGGGATATGGGCGCGGCTCACGTCAGCGGCGCCGGCCGGCGCCTGAGCGGACGATCCCGGTGACCTCGGCCCACGCCATCACCCTCGAGAACGTCTCCAAGCACTACGGCTCGGTGAAGGCGATCGACGACGTGAGCCTGGCGGTGGCGCCCGGCGAGTTCATCACCCTCCTCGGTCCCTCCGGCTCCGGCAAGACCACGGTGCTGATGGCGATCGCGGGCTTCGTGACGCCGACCCACGGCGTGATCCGCCTCGACGGCACGCCCATCACCGAGAAGCCGCCGGAGAGCCGCAACTTCGGCGTGGTGTTCCAGGGCTACGCCCTCTTCCCGCATATGAGCGTCGCCGACAACGTCGCCTATCCGCTGAAGGTGAGGCGCACGGCGAAGGCGGAGATGGGGAGCCGCGTGAAGGCGGCCCTCGACCTGGTGCAGCTCGGGCCACTCGCCGACCGCATGCCGCCGCAGCTGTCGGGCGGCCAGCAGCAGCGGGTGGCGCTCGCCCGCGCCCTCGTCTTCCAGCCCCAGGTGCTGCTGCTGGACGAGCCGATGTCGGCCCTCGACAAGAAGCTCCGCGCCGAGCTGCAGCTCGAGCTCCGCGACCTCCATCGCCGCCTCGGCGCCACCTTCATCAACGTGACCCACGACCAGGAGGAGGCGATCATCATGTCCGACCGCATCGCCATCATGCGGGACGGCAAGGTGATCCAATTGGGCGCGCCCAAGGAGCTCTACGAGCGCCCCGCCACCCGCTTCGTCGCCGACTTCCTCGGCAAGAGCAATTTCCTCAGCGGCAAGGTGACGGCGGTCAACGCTGGCATCGCCACGTTGGCGATGGGCGGGGCCACCATCCGCCACCGCGTGACGGAGAGCGGCCTCGCCCCCGGCAGCTCCGTCACCCTGGCGCTCCGCCCGCACAAGGCCGGCCTCGCCAACGGCAAAATGCCCGACGGCATGAACGCCATCCGCTGCGCCGTCGTGAGCGCGGTCTATGTCGGCACCTACGCCCAGCTCCTGGTGCGCACGCCGGCGGGCGACGCCCTGACGCTCACGCTCCCCACCGGCAGCGAGGCACTTCCCGAGGAAGGCGCAGAAGCAACGGTGATCTGGCCGCCGGACGCGACGGTGCAGGTGCGGGAGGATTGAGAGGCGTGGGTGCGCCCTTCGACTCGGCGCTCCGCGCCGGCTCAGGGTGAGGACCGTTGGTGGTGACGGAAAGAAAATGCGCCTCATCCTGAGCCGGCCGCGAAGCGGACGAGTTGAAGGACGCAGGATCTTCTACGCCTGCACCGGGCGCGCCACGCCGCCGGCGCTCCCCGCCTCTCCCTCCAGCTCCTCGAGGCCGCGGCGGTTGGTCTCGATGCCCCAGATCGCGACTACGCCGATCTGCACCACGAGGAGACCGATCATCAGGGCGAGGACGCCGCCGACGCCGTACTCTTTAAAGAGCGCGAGGATGATGAAGGGCGTGACGATGGTGACGCCGCGGCCGAGCATGTTGCAGAGGCCGTTGGCGCGGAGGCGCACCTCGGTCGGGAACAGTTCCGTGGTGTAGACGCCGTAGAGCACGGCGGTCAGCACGTAGATGCCGACCACCAGGAAGAAGCCCGTGGTGAGCAGCAGCCAGGGCTCGACCGTATAGGGATAGATCGCGCCGAAGACGATGGTGAAGATCGAGGCGCCGATGATCGTCGGCTTGCGGCCGAAGCGGTCGGCGGTGACCGCGCCGACGGCGCAGCCCACCAGGGAGCCGCCCGCCAGCACCAGCGTATAGGACAGCGACTTGGCGATGCCGATCCCCTGCTGGCCGAAGAAGGTCGGCAGCCAGTTGACGAAGCCGAAGATCAATGTGTTGGCGGTGACCAGCACCACGCAGCCGACCACCAGCCGCGGCAGCAGCGCCGGGCTGAAGAGCGAGGCGAACGTCCAGGGCGGCACCGGCAGCGGCACCGCCGGCGGCGGCAGCGGCCGGCCGCCGGAGGCCTCGCGCTCGATCTCCCGCATCAGCGCCTCCGCCGCCTCGGGCCTGCCCTGGCGTTCCAGCCAGCGCGGGCTCTCCGGCAGCTTCTTGCGCAGGTACCAGACGATCAGCGCGCCGACGCCGGCCACCACGAACATCGGCCGCCAGCCGAAGCTGGGGATGACGAGGGTGCTGACGAGGGACGTGGCGGGAAACCCGGCGACGACGATGAAGGCCATGAAGGACATCCAGCGCCCGCGGGACGCCGGCGGCACGAACTCGGTCATGGTGGAGTAGCCCACGACGATCTCGGCGCCGAGACCCAGCCCCATGAAGAAGCGGCAGACGATCAGCCACTCCATGCTGGGCGCCGCCGCGGCGGCGAGGGACGCGAGGCCGAAGATGATCAAATTGAATTGATAGGTGAAGCGCCGGCCGAAGCCGTCGCCGAGGAAGCCTGCGACCAGGGAGCCGATGGTCATGCCGACGAAGGTCCAGGAGATGAACTGCGGCACCTGGGGCAAGGTCGCGAATTTGGACTGCACCGCCGCCCCCAGCACCGAGGCGCCCACATAGAGATCGTAGCCGTCGAAGAACATGCCGGCACCGATCAGCCAGAAGATGCGATAGTGGAAGGAGGAAATCGGCAGCCGGTCGAGCCGGGCGCCGGCGTTTACGGTCGTGGCCATTTGCTGTCTCCCCCCGGCGCTATATTCTTGGGCGTTCCGCCTCGCGGTTATCGTGCGCTAATTTAGCATGAGGGTCCACCCGATGTCCTCCGACGAGACCAGGCTCGACGTTGCGCAGCAGGGCAAGGGCCGCAATCTCGTGCTGCTCCACTCCCTGCTCTCCGACCGCAGCGCCTTCGATCGCATCGCGCCGCGCCTCGCCGCCGAGCGGCGCCTGTGGCTGGTGAACCTGCCGGGCTTCGGGGCTTCGGCGCCGGCGGGACCGGAGCTCGACGATGTCGCCGACCGCATCGCCGAGGAGCTGCCGAAGCTCGGCCTTATCGGCGCGACCGATCTCCTCGGCAACGGCTTCGGCGGCTTCGTCTCGGTGGCGCTGGCCGCGCGCCACGGCCGGCTCTTCGATCGGCTCGTGCTGGTCGACACCGGCGCCGCTATTCCCCCGCAAGGCAAGGCCGCCTTCCATGCCATGGCCGAGCGGGTCGAGACCGGCGGCATGGAGGCGGTTGTCGCGACGGCGCTGCAGCGGATGTTTCCCGAGGATTTCCTGGCGGCCCATCCCGAGATCGCCAGGGAGCGCAAGGCGAGCCTCCGCGCCGCCGATCCCAAGCATTTCGCCGCTGCCTGCCGGGCGCTGGCCCGCTTCGACCGGCGCGCGTCCCTCGCCGCGATCCGCAATCCGACCCTGATCGTGGTGGGATTGCGCGACACGGCGACGCCGCCGGCACTTTCGCGCGAGCTTGCCGCCGGCATTCCCGGCGCGTCGCTCGTCGAGCTGGCTCACTGCGGGCACTCGCCGCACATCCAGGATCCCGAGGGATTCTGGCAGGCGATCAAGCCGTTCCTGCATCTCGCCGGCTGAGAGAGCGCCAATGACCTCAGGAGATCACGATCACCGCCCCGAGAATTGGGTGCCGCGCATCGAGGACGCGGCGTTGCTCCGCGGCGCCGGCCGCTTCACCGACGATGTCCGCGCGCCGGGCCAGGCGGAGGCGTGCTTCCTCCGCTCGCCCCATGCCTTCGCCCGCATCCGCTCGATCGACACCGCGCCGGCGCGGGCGATGCCCGGCGTGCTCGCGGTGCTGACCGCCGCCGACATGACAGCGGCCGGCGTCGGCACCTTGTCCCATCCGGTGCCGCAGACCGGCCGCGACGGCGCGCGCCTGATCGTTCCCCGCCGCCCGGCGCTGGCGGACGGCCGCGCGATGCATGTGGGCGAGCCCGTGGCCCTGGTGGTGGCGGAGACGCTGGCGATCGCCCAGGAGGCGGCGGAGCTGATCGCCGTCGACTACGAGCCGCTGCCCGCCGTCGTCGATGTCGGCGACGCGGTGAAGCCGGGCGCGCCCCAGCTCTGGCCCGAGGCGCCCGGAAACCTGGCCCTGGACTGGCCCGGCCCGCAGCCCCTGCACGACGAGATCAGGCGCGAGGTCGATGGCATATTTGCCGGCGCTGCGCACATCGTCAGCCTGCGCCTGGTCAATCAGCGGATCGTCGTCGCCTCCCTGGAGACGCGCGGCGCCACCGCGACCTGGGATCCCGCGACCGACAGCTACGAGCTCCGCGCGCCATCCCAGGGCGTCGGCATGCTGCGGGATCAGCTCGTCACCAGCATGGGTATCGGTCGCGACCGGCTGCGCGTCACCACCGACGACGTCGGCGGCGGCTTCGGCATGAAGACGGCAGCCTATGCGGAATACGCGGCGCTGCTGGTGGCGGCGAAGCAGGTGGGCCGTCCGGTGCACTGGATGTCGACCCGCTCCGAGGCCTTCCTCAGCGACAACCAGGCGCGGGATTCCGTGACCGAGGCGGAGCTCGCCCTCGACGGCGCGGGAAAATTCCTCGCCCTGCGGGTTCGTGCGCTCGCCAATGTGGGGGCCTTTCTCAGCTCCCACGGCGCCTTCATCGCGTCGAGCAATTTCGCCCGCTGCTTCCCCGGCATGTACGACATTCCCAGAATCGCCGTCGACGTGCGCTGCATCTTCACCAACACGGTCCAGATCGGCCCCTACCGCGGTGCCGGGCGGCCGGAGGCGAATTACGCCCTGGAGCGGCTGGTAGACGCGGCGGCGCGACAGACCGGCATCGACCGCATCGCGCTCCGCCGCCTCAACATGATTGCGCCGCGCTCGCTGCCCTATGCCAGCGCGGTCGGCACGACCTACGACAGCGGCGACTTCGAGGCCGTCCTCGACAAGGCGCTCGTCCTCGCGGATGTCGCGGGATTTCCCGCACGCCGCGCCGCATCGGAGCGGGCGGGGCGGCGGCGCGGCCTCGGCATCTCCTGCTTCCTGGAGCATGCCGGCGGCCAGCCCGGCGAGGCGGCGGCGATCAGCTTTCCCGGCGACCGCCGCCTGGTCATCGCGATGGCGGCGCAGTCGACGGGACAGGGACACGGGTCGCTGTTCCGCCGCCTCGGCGCGGCGCGTCTCGGAATCCCCGAGGCGCAGATCCTCGTGCGGCAAGGCGACACGCGCCTCGATCTCGGCGGCACCGCGACCGTCGCCTCGCGCTCCACCAGCGCCGCCGGCAGCGCCATCGTCCACACCGTCGATCTCGTCCTGGAGAAGGGACGCCGGATTGCCTCTCTGCTGCTCGAGGCGGCGGAGGCCGACATCGCCTACAGCGGCGGAAATTTCCTCGTCGCCGGCACCGACCGGCGGATCTCCCTCTTCGAGGTGGCGGAGCGGGCGGCCGAGATCGCCGAATCCCTCGATACCAGAGGACGCGCCGAAGTCCCGCAGACCTTCCCGAACGGCTGCCACATCGCCGAGGTCGAGATCGATCCCGAGACCGGCGTCGTCACCCTCGCCCGCTACGCGGCGGTGGACGACTGCGGCACCATGCTCGACCCCGTCCTGGTGGAGGGGCAGGTGCACGGCGGGATCGCCCAGGGCGTCGGCCAGGCGCTGTGGGAGGACGCGGTCTTCGATCGCGCGTCGGGACAGCTCCTCGCGGGCTCATTCATGGACTACGCCATGCCCCGCGCCGACAATCTCCCGTCCTTCGCGACCACCGCCCATCCCGTGCCCTGCACTACCAATCCCCTCGGCGTCAAAGGCACCGGCGAGGCCGGCACGACAGGTGCGCTCGCCGCGATCATGAACGCCATCGCCGACGCGATACCGGGCGAGGCCGGCGCCGCCCTCGACATGCCCGCGACGCCCGAGAAAGTCTGGCGCGCTTGCGGGCACCGCTAGCGTTGCGCCAGATACGCCTTCGCCTCGGACAATTCGGGGCGTTGCGCGTCGGCCGTTTGCGCCAGCGCGGCTAGCTTCGTGAAATAGAGCGACGCCGTGTCGCGATCACCCGCCGCGGCGGCAGCCCTGGCAGCACCGTAGAGACCGCGCAATCGGTTGGGCTCGCGCTTGGCCGAGGCCTCGAAGGCGACGAGCGCGTCGGCCGGCTGCTTGGCGTCGAGCAGCATCTCGCCCAGAAGCTCGCGCGCCGGCACCACCGGGCCCGGCGTAACGATGTGCTTTTCCATGGTGTCCTCAAGATCCGCCGAGGCGCGCATCAGGGCGAGCGCATCCTCGCGGCGGCCCTGCGCCGACGCCGTCCAGGCGGCGACCGCAAGCCGCTGCACCTCCACCTGCTTGGACCAATAGGTGTTGTTCTGTGCGGCGAGCGCGTCACGCGCCTCGGCCAGCGCCTGCTCCTCCTGTCGCGCTGACGGGATGTCGCCGGTATGGGCGAATCCCAGACCCCGGGCAAAATGGGTGATGGCCTCGGTGAAGGGAAATTTGCCGCGGCGCGCCTCCAGCCGGGTCGCCTCGCTCCAGGCCTGCCGCTCCACTGCGTAGCGCGCCGGCATTGCCGCGACGGCGTACGGCCCGACGAGGATCGCCGGATTGACGGCCGTGGTCGCGCTCTCGTCGACCACGCGCATCGCCGCCCCGTCCTGGCCGACCTGCAGATAGGCATAGACGAGATAGTCCATGGCGTGCGCCTGCTCCTGCCCGTTGCCCTCGGCCTTGGCGGCAGCGGCGGAGCGCACGTTGCTGTCGATCGAGTCCGGCCACATGCCGAGCCGGGTGAAAATATGCGACGGCATGTGCAGGGCATGCGGGTTGTCGGGCGCTACCTTCGCGTAGAGGCGCGCGGCGGCAAGGCCGCGCTCTGCCAGCGACGGATAGTCGTAGCTGTGGCAGAGGTAATGGGCAACGCCGGGATGGTCGGGTTGCTGCTGGCGGACCTGCTCCAGGATCGCCGCCGCCTTGAGCTGGTTCGCGTAGGCCTTGTCGACTGGCTCCGCCGTCATGTCCAGCGAGAGCGCGTAGAAGATTTGCGCCTCGACATCGTCGGGATAGCGCCGCGCCAGCGCCTCCATGGCCTTCTCATAGGCAAGCCGTCGGCTGCGAAAATCCATCTTGTCAGCGTCGCGGTAGATGAGATCGACGGCGGCGATGTAGTCGCGCTCGCGCGCCGTCTTGGCACCGATGGCCCTGGCCTTGTCGAGCGCCGCGAGCGCGTCCTCTGTCGCCTTGCCGCTGGGCTCTTGCGCGGTCAGAGGGTTCTGCTGCAGCGACATGGCAATGCCCCAGAGCGCGATGGCGCAGCCGGGATCGCGCTGCTGCACCGATGTGAAGCCCGCGATGGCCTCCCGTGACCAGAAGGAATGCAACAGCGCCATGGAGCGGTCGAACTGCCCCTGGACCGCGGGGTCGCACGAGGTGGCGAAATGCACGGTGCCGATTTTCGGCGCGGCGTCCGTGGCGGCTTCGGTCGCGGCGGCCTCGCCCCGGTCGGCATGCCGCGCACCAAGCAGCACCATCGTGATGATCGCCGCAAGGCCGGCTGCAGATTTCCACATCTTCGCTCTCCAATGGCGGTACCGCGCGGTCCTGACGGGATCCGTCACGTCATCGGCCGCGGGGCGAGACGAGCGTCGAACATCGTCATGCGCCGGCCCGCGGCACTAGCCATTTTGCGCCCGCAACCGCCGCCCTGCGCCCGATTCGGACAACGCGGCATCATTCCCCCGTGTTAAGGTACTGGCCGACGGGGGTAGGCCGGATGCAGCTGCTTCCTCACGACGTAAAAAGGGCGTTGGAATTGCTCCAGGCGGATCCCGCCCGAGAGGGCGGTATCGATGCGCTTGCCGCGGCGTGCGGCGTGCGGCGCCGTACCCTGGAAAAGCATTTCCGCCGGTTCCTTCGCCGCACGCCGGTCGAGGTATGGCGGGAATTGCGCCTGGAACAGGCGCGGCGCGACCTGCTGCGGGCTTCGCCGGACGCCTCCGTGACCGGGATAGCGCTGGGTTGCGGCTTCACTCACCTTGGGCGCTTTGCGGCGCAGTTTCGCGCCCGCTATGGCGAAAGCCCGTCGGCGACCCTTCGACGATCGCGGCGCGCTTTCGCGCCGGGGAGCGGCTCGCCGGCCGGCGTTCCATTGTCCCTCGACCGGCCCACCGTCGCCGTGTTGCCGTTCGACCTCATCGGACCCGGCACGCCCACCGCCCTCACCGAGGAGATCACCGCGCGGCTTTGCCGCAATCGCTCGATTGCCGTCGCCGAGCCCGGTCGCGCCCGATATCGGTTGCGCGGCAGCGTCCGGGCCGATCGTGCCGGGCACTTGCGCGTCATCGTCATGCTCGTCGATGCGGCGACCGGCCGGTATATCTGGGCCGATCGCTGGGACGGCGACGCCGGCGACTCCTTTGCCTTCGAGGAGCGCGTGGCCGCTCGCGCGGCGGCCTCGATCGAGCGTGCGGTCCGCGGTGCGGAGATCGATCGCGCCTGCCGCGAGGATCCCGCCCGGCTTGACGCGTGGGGCCTGACAATGCGGGCCTTGCCCCGCGCGCTGTCGATCAGCGCCGCATCCCAGGGCGAAGCGCTCGAGCTGCTCGGGCAGGCGATGGAGCTGGCGCCCGCCGATGCCTTGCCGATTGCGTTGGCGGCATGGTGCCATGGCCAGCGCGGCGGCCACCATTTCACCACACGGTCGATGGCGGAGAAGCAGGCCGCCCGAGAGCTCGCCGATCGCGCGGCGCAACTCAATTCCGGCGATCCCATTGCGACTGCGCTGCTGGCTGCGGCCTACACGCTTGGTCATGATCTGTTGACGGCCGGATTCCATGCCGAGCGCGCGCTCGCGCTCGACGGCGCGTGCGTCTGGGCATGGAACCGGAGTGGCTGGCTCAGTGTCTATCGCGGCGACGCGGCCGAAGCCGTGGACCGGTTCCAGATCGCCCGCAGCATTGCGCCCGATGACCCGTTGAATTTCTTTTGCTCGCTCGGAATTGCCGCGGCGCATTTCGAGGCCGGCCACTATGACGAGGCGGCGCACTGGTTCACGCGCGGCCTTGCCGAGCATCCGTCGGCCGTCTGGGTGGATCGGTACCGCGCGCCGGCCTATGCGCTCGCCGGCCGAAAGGAGGAGGCGAGCCGCAGCGTCACCGAGCTCCTCCGCCACTATCCAGACCTGACGATCGCCGATGTCAGGTCGGCGTTGCCCCACACGTCGAGTTTTCACGACCGGGCAGCCGAGGGACTCGAAGCCGCTGGCCTGCGTCCCTAGACCTCCCAGGGCAGATCCGTTCCCACTCACTGGACTGATTCCCGTGTCCCCGCCAAACTGCGGCCCGAGCCGGCGGCTGCCGGAACGAAACCCTCGGAGCACCGCATGGATCACGCCAAGCTGAAGCAGTTCGTCAACCGCGTCTGGGACGAGGAGATCCTGCCGGAGCTCACGGAGTACATCCGCATCCCCAACAAGTCGCCCGCCTTCGATCCCAAATGGGCCGAGCATGGCTATATGGACAAGGCGGTGGCGCTGATGGAGCGCTGGGCGCGGGAGAAGCTGAAGGGGATGCCGGGCGCGACGCTTGACGTGGTGCGGCTCCCCGGCCGGACGCCGCTCATCCTGATCGAGATTCCCGGCAGCGGCGCCGAGCGCGTGCTGCTCTACGGGCACCTCGACAAGCAGCCGGAGATGGTAGGGCTGGACGGAAGGCACGGGCCCGTGGATTCCCGTGCGCAAGGACGACAAGCTCTATGGCCGCGGCGGCGCCGATGACGGCTACGCGATCTTCGGCGCGCTGACCGCGATCGCGGCGCTGCATGAGCAGGGCATTGCCCACGCGCCCTGCGTGGTGCTGATCGAGGCCTGCGAGGAATCCGGCAGCTACGACCTGCCGCACTACGTCGATCATTTGGCGAGCCGCATCGGCAGCCCGGCCCTCGTCGTCTGCCTCGACAGCGGCTGCGGCAACTACGACCAGCTCTGGGTCACGACGTCGCTGCGCGGCATGCTCGCGGGCACCCTCACCGTGCGCGTGCTGACCGAGGGCGTGCATTCCGGCGACGCGTCGGGCGTGGTGCCCTCGAGCTTCCGCGTCTTCCGCCAGGTGCTCTCGCGCATCGAGGACGAGGCGACCGGCGAGATCCGCCTGCCGGAGCTGCACGTCCAGGTTCCGGCGGAGCGCATCGCCCAGGCGAAGGTTGCCGCGGCGGCGCTCGGCCGCGAGGTCCACGCCAAGTTCCCCTTCGCCGGCGGCACGCAGCCGATGTCCGACGATCTCGTCGAGCTCGTGCTCAACCGGACCTGGCGGCCGCAGCTCGCCGTCACCGGCATGGAGGGACTGCCGGCGCCGGGGAATGCCGGCAACGTGCTGCTGCCCTTCACCACGGCGAAGCTGAGCTTCCGCCTGCCGCCGACCCTCGACGCCAAGGAGGCAAAGGCCGCGGTCGTCAAGCTGCTGCAGGAGAAGGCGCCGCACGGTGCCGAGGTCAGCCTCGCGATCAAGGACACCACCATCGGCTGGAACGCGCCGGCGCTGTCGCCCTGGCTGGAGCGCTCCCTGGCCCAGGCGTCAGAGGCGACGTTCGGCCGCGCCCCCGCCTATATGGGCGAGGGCGGCACCATTCCCTTCATGGCGATGCTCGGCGAGAAATTCCCCAAGGCGCAGTTCGTGGTGACCGGCGTGCTCGGCCCGCACTCCAACGCCCACGGCCCCAACGAGTTCCTGCACATCCCCACGGCGAAGCACCTGACGGCGATCATCGCCATGGTGCTGGCGGATCACCGGGCCAGAGCGTGAGCCTTTCACGCTGGAGGAGCAGCGTGCGTCCTTCGACTCGACCGCTCCGCGGTCGGCTCAGGATGAGGAAGATAAAGCGTGCCAGAAAGAAAACCTCCTCATCCTGAGCCGGCGCGATAGCGCCGAGTCGAAGGACGCACCGCGCCTCCGCAGATCCCTCACGCCTTCCGCATCTGATCCACCATGGCGCGGAACTTCTTCACGTTGTCCTCGCCGGCGTAGGCGGCGATGCGGGCGTAGGCGGGATCCATCTTGGCGCGGAAGGGGGCGAGGTCGGGGCGCGTCACCTGCATCCCCGCCGCCTCCAGCTTCTTGATCTGGTCCGCCTCGTCGTCGCCGATCAGCTTGCGCATGAGATCGCCCGCCGACTTGCTCTCCTCCCGGAAGATCCCCTGCTGCTCCGGCGTCAGCTTCTTCCAGGTGATGGCACTCACGGTGTGGATCATGTTGTTGTAGATGTGCCGGGTGATCGCCAAGTGCTTCTGCACCTCGTAGTACTTGTTGAAGTAGATGACGGCGATCGGGTTCTCCTCGCCGTCCACCACCTTCTGCGCCAGCGCGAGATAGAGCTCGGGAAACGCGATCGCCTGCACCACGGCGCCGAGCGCCTCCATGGAGGCCTGGATCTGCAGCTCCGGCGGTGTGCGGATCTTCAGGCCCTTGACGTCGTCGGGCACGTTGATGGGATGGACGATGTTGGTGAGGTTGCGGAACCCGTATTCCCAGTTGCGCAGCAGGATGAACCCCTGCTTCTCCGCCAGCGGCGCCAGCCAGTCCATCGCCGGGCCGTCGAGGACGCGATAGACCTCGGCGGAATTGGCGAAGATGAAGGGCAGGATGACGGCGGCGAAGGCGGGATCGAACTTGTCGAGCTGGCCCTGGGTCGGCAACCCCATGTCGATGGTGCCGAGCTTGATCTGCTGCGCCTGCTCCGGCGGCCCGCCGAGGACGTTGTTGGGGAAGATGTTGATCTTGATCGCGCCCGAGGTCCGCTTCTCCACATTGGCGGCAAACTGCTTCGCGGCGACGTTGGCGGGATGATCCTCCTGGGCGAAATGCGCCCAGCGCAGGGTCATCGGCCCGGCGGCGCGGGCGACGTAAGGCGCGGCGAGCGTCAAGCTTGCGGCGCCGATGCCGGTCTTCAGGAAATCTCTGCGATGCATGGTGTCCTCCCCAGGTGATTTTTTGGCTAGCCGCGGAAGCCGAAATAATGCGGCAGGAACAGCGTGAACCAGGGCACGAAGGCGACGATCAGAAGCCCCGCGATCAGCACGACGAGATAGGGGATCATGGCGCGGGACGCCGCCTCGATGTCGCAGCGCATGACCGCGCAGCAGACGTAGAAGCCGACACCGGCCAGCGGCATGAACCCGCCGATGCCCATGGCGATGATGAGCACGAGCGCGTAGTGCAGCTCGCTGAGGCCGAGCTTGCCGGCGATCGGCAGCAGCAGGGGCGCCAGCACGTTGAGCGACGGCAGGCCCTCCAGCAGCACGCCGACGACGATCAGCAGCACGATGGATGCCACCATGAAAATCTCAGTGCTGCCGCCGACGGAATGCAGGATCTCCACCAGCCGCTGCGGCAGGTAGGCCACCGTCAGGGTCCAGGAGAAACCTGACGCGGCGGCGAAGATGAAGAGCAGGACGCCGGTCAGCGCCGCGGTGTCGGTGACGGCGCGGAGGAACGCCGCAAGATCCATCTCGCGGTAGACCACCACCGAGAGGACCAAGCCATAGATCACCGCCAGCGCCGCGACCTCCGTCGGCGTGGCGAAGCCCAGCAGGATCCCCGCCAGCAGCATACCCGGCATCAGCAGCGGCAAGATCGCGCCGAGGCCGGCACGGACCACCGCGGCCAGCGGCTCCCGCGGCGCCGGCGCCATGCCGCTGCGGCGGGCGCGGATATAGATCAGCGCCATGAGGCAGAGCGCCATCACCGCCGCCGGCGCCAACCCGCCGATGAACATGCCGGCGACGGAGACGTTGGTGATCGAGCCCACGATCAGCATGGCGATGCTGGGCGGCACCGTCTCGCCCATGACGGCGGAGGCGGCGAGAACAGCCGCGCCGTCGGCGCCGCCGTGCCGCTCGCGCAGGCGGTCGCGCATGACCGTGCCGACGGCGGCGACGTCGGCGGGCTTGGAGCCGGAGAGACCGGAGACGACGTACATGCTGACCACGGTCACCTGCAGGAGACCGCCGCGCAGATGCCCCACCAGGGCCTGGATGAAATGCACCAGGCGCACGCTGATGCCACCGCGCTCCATGATCAGGCCCGCCAAAATGAAGAACGGCACCGCCAGCAGGATGAAATTGCCGGTGCCGTTCACCATGCTCTGGGGCAGCACCACCAGGGAGGCGGCGTCCGCCGCCCAGAGATACGTCGCCGTCGACAGCAGCAGCACGAACCCCACGGGCACGCCGGCGAAGATCGCGACGCAGAACAGGATCAGCGCCGCGATGATGGCGGCGTCGCCGCCGAGCCAGGGCAGCCAGATGTCGCGGCTGACGGCGGCGATGCTCATGACGGCGACGAAGCTGCTGCCGACGCCCCAGCTCGCGCGGCCATGGTCATTGCGCAGGTTCGCCAGAGCATAAAGCGCCATCAGCGCCATGCCGATCGGCAGCGGCAGGCCGATCAAGGTCGCCGGCAGCTGCAGGATCGGCGTGCGCTCGTTCCAGCTCGAGGCCAGGAACTCCACCGAGGCGATGCCGGTGATCCCCGCGACGAACAGCACGAGGATGTCGGCGAGCGCGAGACAGGCACCCTCCGCCCGCTTGCCCAGAAGGTTCAGCACGACGCGGACGAAGGCGTGATCGCGCCGGCGGTAGGCGACGGCGCCGCCGATGAAGGCGAGGATGGAGAGGCTGAGGCGCGCCACCTCGTCGGACCAGAGGAACGAGCGCTGGAACGCCGAGCGCGCCACCACGTTGGCCAGCACCATGGCGAGCTCGCCCAGGAGCGCCGTCACCACCACGATCTCGGCGCCGCGATCGATGACACGCAGCGCGGCATCGGCCCGCGCGCCAAGCGCGGTGGAGGCAACCGTCGCCGTCGTCTCCGCGCTCATGCGGGCGCGCTTCCGGCCGTGCGTCTAGGTGGAATTCTCCCGTGGCCGCGGCGCGGCGGCATGGCGTTCTCCCCAGATGATTTTTGGTCTTTTGATCGGTCGGCTCATGCCGGCGCCGTCGTCTTGGCGAAGCGCTGGTAGCGGCCGAGGCTGTCCATGAGATGGCGGCGCATGGCGTCCCGCGCCGCGGCGGCATCGCCGGCCTGGATCGCCTCGTAGATGCGCCGGTGCTCGGCCTGGACCAGGGCCAGATAGGCCTCGAAATTCTCGGGCCGCCGGGCGCCGAAGCGGACGGTCTGGCGCGGAATGATGAAGCGGCCGAGGAACTCCAGGAAGCGCAGGAACTGCCCGTTGCCGGTGGCCTCGGCGATCGCCTTGTGGAAGGCGAAATCCTCGTCCACCGCCGCCTCGCCGCGCCCCAGCGCCGCGTCGAGGGCGGCGAGCGTCCGGCCGATGCCGTCCCGTGCCTCAGGCGTCGCGCGCTCCGCGGCGATGCCGGCGGCCTCGGTCTCGACCGCCGTGCGCAGCTCCATCACGTTGAGGACATCGGCAAGCTCGCGCACCTCGCCGGGGTCGATGCGGAACGGCCGGCGCTGCACGTCGCGGCTGACGAAGGCGCCGACACCCTGGCGCGTCTCGACGAGACCTTCCGCGCGCAGCGCCGCGACCGCCTCGCGCACCACGGTGCGGCTGACGCCGAAAGCCGCCATCATCTGCTGCTCCGTCGGCAGCCGCGCCCCCGGCGCGATGCGGCGCCCGGCAATCTCGTCGGTGAGCCGGCCGATGAGCTCCCGCGACCGGCTCTGGGCCGGCGGCAGCGGGCCCATCAGCACGATGGAACTGTCCGTGTGTTGTCTGGTCATCGTATGACCACTCTTTCATTCCCCTGGGAAAGCGTCAACATGGGGCGCAGAGATCGTGCGTCCTTCGACGCGCCCGCTGCACTTGCTTGCTCAGGATGAGGTGGGGCGGAGAATTTCCTCATCCTGAGCAAGCGAAGCGCGTCGAAGGACGCACTATGGTTCCATAGCATTCAACGGAGGCGAAGATGACCGACTACAAAAAACTCTTCGATCTCACCGGACGGACCGCGCTGGTGCTGGGGGCGGCCTCCGGCATCGGCAGGGCGTCGGCGGAGGCGCTGGGAGCGCTGGGTGCCCGCGTCCACTGCGCCGACATCGATCTGCCGCACGCGGAGGCGACCGCGGCGGCCATCCGCGCCGCCGGCGGCGCGGCGGAAGCGTCGGCCTGCGATGCGTCCAAGGGCGCCGATATCACCGCCCTCGTGGCGCGGGCGCAGAAATCCCTGACCCGCCTCGACATCGCCGTCACCACGCCGGGGATCAACATCCGCAAGACGATCCTCAACTACGAGGAGGCGGAGTTCGACCGCATCGTCGCTCTCAACCTCAAGGGCACTTTCCTGTTCTTCCGCGACGTCGGCCGCGTGATGGTGGCGCAGCGCGGCGGCTCCGTCATCGCCACCTCGTCGATCCGCGCCAGCACCATCGAGCCGGGCCTCGCGGTCTATGGCGCCACCAAGGCCGCGATCTCGCTCCTGGTGAAGGGCTTCGCGGCGGAGGTCGGCGCCTATGGCGTGCGCGTCAACGCCGTCGCCCCCGGCATCATCGAGACGCCCCTCACCCAGCCGATCAAGGCGCGACCGGAGATCTACGACACCTATGCGGGACACACCGTGCTCGGCCGCTGGGGCCAGCCCAGCGAGGTCGCGAGCGCCGTCGCCTTCCTCGCCTCCGACGCCGCCAGCTACATCAGCGGCAGCACGATGATGATCGACGCCGGCTGGACCGCCATCGACGGCCCGCCCACGGGGTTGACGCAGACGGCAAGGTGATTGCGTCCTTCGACGCGCTTCGCTTGACGCCCTCTCCTCCCTTCCGCCACGCTGAGAGAAACACCCATCGGGAGGAAGTGAGATGTACAAGGCATCCGCCGCCACGCTGCTGCCGACCTCGATCATCGGGTCGCTGCCGCGGCCGTCCTGGTATGACGTGGTGCTGGGGAACCAGAGCTTCCTCGAGGCGATGATGCACGCGCGCTACCGCGAGCAGTACGAGGACGCGGTATCCGTCTATCTGCGCGCCCAGGAGACCGCCGGCCTCGACATCTGCACCGACGGCGACGCCCACTACGACGAGCAGGTCGGCGGCATGAGCTGGATGAGCTATCCGCCGACGCATATGGCGGGATTCGACAAGTCGCCGCAGATGACCGCCTTCAACGTCACCACCGCCACGCAGCCGCGCGGCCACATCCTGCACGACTTCCTGGAGGCGCGGGTGCTGCCGACGGTGGTGGGGCCGATCGGCCGCGGCGACCTGCAATACGCCGCCATGTGGAAGACGGCGCAGAAGCTGACCCGGAAGCCGGTCAAGTTCGGCACCATCACGGCGGAGCTGCTGGCCGCCACGGTGCAGAACAGCCACTACAAGGACCCGGTGGAGTGCACCTACGCCTTCGCCAAGGCGATCAACGAGGAGCTGCACGAGCTCGCCGACGCCGGCTGCCCGGTGATCCAGATGGAGGAGCCGCAGATCCACATGACGCCGGCGCGGGGCAAGACCTTCGGCAAGCTCGATGCCATGGACCTCGCCGAGGTCTTCAACACCACGGTGAAGGGCTTGCGCGCCAAGACCGAGGTCTGGTGCCACACCTGCTGGGGCAATCCCTCCCAGCAGCGCGTCTTCCGCGACATCCAGAGCTATCAGCCGACCCTGGAGGCGCTCAACCACGTGGACGCCGACGCCCTCACCTTCGAGACCTGCTCGTCCGGCACCGGCGATCTCGCGGCGATCGGCAAGGCGATCAAGGACAAGAAGGTCGTGATCGGCGTCATCGACCACCACACGCTCCAGGTGGAGCGGCCGGACCAGGTGGCGGCGATCATCCGCGAGGCGCTGAAGCACATCCCGCCCGAGCGCCTGATCATCTCCTCCGACTGCGGCATGGGCCGCGAAGGCATGAGCCGCCGCCACGCCACCTACAAGATGGTGGCCATGGTGCTGGGCACCAACATCGTGCGGAAGGAGCTGGGATTGCCGGAAGCGGAATGCCTGGCGGCGGATCCCCGCTACTCCCTGCTGGCGCAGAAGCCGGACTAGGGCACGCCGGCCGCGACAAATTCCTCCGCTCCGGTTAGAGTTTTCGGAGATCCATCCGCACCGGGAGAACCGTCATGACCCCTCGCATCCACAGCGATCTCGAGCTTGGCCTCATCGAGACGGCGAAGCGCGTGCTGCCGGGCGGCACGTTCGGCAATGTCGCCGGCGACATCGTGATCCGCGAGGGCAAGGGCGGGCGGGTCTGGGACGAGAGCGGCAACGAGTACGTCGATTTCCTCCTCGGCTCCGGCCCGATGCTGGTCGGCCACGCGCACCCCGAGGTGACGGCGGCGGCGCTGCAGCAGGTGGCGCTCGGCACCACCTTCTTCGCCAACAACCGGCACGGCATCAAGCTCGCCGAGGAACTCGTCTCGGCGGTGCCCTGCGCCGAGAAGGTGCGCTTCGTCAGCAGCGGCAGCGAGGCGGACCTCTACGCCATGCGCGTCGCCCGCGCCTTCCGCAAGCGCGACAAGATCCTGAAGTTCGAGGGCGGCTATCACGGCATGAGCGACTATTCACTGATGAGCCTCGCCCCCAAGCGCTCCGGCAATTTCCCCCAGGCGGTGCCGGATTCACCCGGCATTCCCGCCAGCGTGCGGGACGAGGTGCTGGTGGCGCCCTTCAACGACATCGAGACCGTGGCGAGCCTGATCCGCGAGCACAAGGACGAGCTTGGCGGCGTCATCGTCGAGCCGTTCCAGCGCCTGATCCCGCCGGCGCCGGGCTTCCTCCAGGCGCTGCGCAAGATCACCGCCGAGCACGGCATTCCCCTCATCTTCGACGAGGTCGTCACCGGCTTCCGCTTCGCCTATGGCGGCGCCCAGGCCTATTACGGCGTGACGCCCGACCTCTGCACCCTCGGCAAGGTGATCGGCGGCGGCTTCCCGCTGGCGGCGATCGCGGGCCGCGCCGACATCATGGCGCATTTCGACAAGGGCGCCGTCGCCGACGACGCCTTCCTGATCCAGATCGGCACCCTCTCGGGCAATCCCGTGGCCTCGGCCGCGGGTCTCGCCACCCTCGAGATCCTGAAGCGGCCCGGCGCCTACGAGCGCATCTTCGCCACCGGCCGCGAGCTCATGGGCGAGCTGACCCAGCTCCTGCGCAAGAGCGGCATCCCCGGCCAGGTCATCGGCGACGCGCCGCTCTTCGACGTCGTCTTCACCAGCGACGAGGTGCGCGACTATCGCGGCGCCCTCACCGGCAACGCGGACCTCCTGCGGAAGTTCAACGGGTTGCTGCGCGAGCGCGGCGTCCTCAAGGGCGAGTCCAAATACTACATGTCGCTGGCCCACACCGCCGAGGACATCAAGCACACCGTTGACGCCTGGGCGGACGCGCTCGATGAGCTGGCCTCGGCGCGCAAGGCGGGGCGGTAGAGCTTCACCAACAGACACTGAAGCCACCCCCTCACTCCCCCAGCGGAAAGAACCCGATCGTCTCCGCCTCGGGATCGAAGGAGACGTTGTCGCCCGCCGCCGGCTTGACGTTGAGGCGGTAGAGCGTCGCGCCGAGGACGCCGTCGGCGTGGATGCCGTCGCTGGCCAGCGGCAGGCAGATCCGCTCGCCCGAGCCGGTGTAGCCGTGGCGCACATAGACCGTGCCGGCGCCGTGCATGAAGCAGGGTCCGGCCATCACCTGCTCCAGCCGCGCGCGGATGACAGGGACGGCGGTGGCGCTGAAGCACTCCTCGATCGGGCGATTGCGCACGTTGCCGCCGAGCACGGCGACGACCTCCTCGCCCGCCAGCCGGCCCATGAAGGTCTTGCGCCCGGCGTCATAGCGCCACGCCCAGATGATCGGCAGCGCGTGGCGCAGCTGCACCGCGTCGATGTCGCTCCAGGCCGGCATCAGCCGATCGCTCCGCACGGCCTGCCAATGTCTTGCGACGGTGATCAGCGTGGGCGCGGTGATGGCGGCAAGGAACCGATCGAAGGACATTACGGTGGAGACACCCGGCAGCTGACACGGATCGCCTGGCAAAAGTGTGCCACACGCCGATGGGGTCCGCCACCCCCTGGCGTGCGCGGAATGGTGGAGATCTGTTTACCGGTCCATGACAGCGCGGGCGCCGCTTGCTATGATTTCTTAACCCCTTTTCGTGCCGCGGGAGTGCGTTGTCATGACCCCTGTCCTCCGTCCGCTCCACCCCACCATCGGCGGCGAGGTCAGCGGCTGCGACCTCACGCGGCCGCTGACGCCGGACCAGGCCGCGGCGATCGAGGCCGGTATGGACCAATACGCGGTGCTGGTCTTCCGCGGCCAGAACATCACCGACGAGCAGCAGGTCGCCTTCACCCGGAATTTCGGCGAGATCGAGAATTCCGCCGGCGGCCACATCACCAAGCAGCACGAGAAGCGCCTGTCGCCGCTGCTGAACGATGTCTCCAACCTGGGCCAGGACAACAAGCCGCTGGCGCGGGACGACCGGCGGCGGATGTTCAACCTCGGCAACCGGCTCTGGCACTCCGACAGCTCCTACCGCGCGATCCCGGCGAAGTTCTCCCTGCTCTCGGGCCGCGTCGTGGTAAGCCAAGGCGGCGACACGGAATTCGCGGACATGCGCGCCGCCTACGACGCCCTCGACGCCGCCACCAAGGCGGAGATCGAGGATCTCGTCTGCGAGCATTCCCTGATGTATTCCCGCGCCGCCCTCGGCTTCACCGAGCTCACCGAGGACGAGCGGGCGATGTTCCGACCGGTGCGCCAGCGCCTGGTGCGCACCCATCCCGTCACCGGCCGCAAGTCGCTGTTCCTCGCCTCCCACATCGGCGGCATCCTCGGCTGGCCGGTGCCGGAGGCGCGCGCCTTCATCCGCGACCTCGCCGAGCACGCGACCCAGCCGCAGTTCGTCTACGTCCACAAGTGGCGCCAGTACGACCTGGTGATGTGGGACAACCGCCAGACCATGCACCGCGTGCGCCGCTTCGACGAGACGCTCGTGCGCGATGTCCGCCGCACCACCGTCGCGGGGTCCGCGCCGACGGTGGCCCAGGTCGCCTGATCCATCCACGAGCCGAGCCCGCACGAACACCCATGAAGCCGCGACATCAGCGGTGTCGAGGAACGACAGCATGCGCATCGAGATCATCTGCACCGGCGACGAGGTCCTGACCGGGCAGACCGTCAACACCAACTTCAGCTACATGAGCCAGCGCCTCGGCGACTTCGGCCTCTCCGTGCGCTGGGGCACCACGGTCGGCGACGATCGCGAGACGCTGCTCAACGCCTTCCGCGAGGCCGGCGCCCGCGCCGACGCCGTCATCGTCAACGGCGGCCTTGGGCCCACGGTGGACGATCTCTCCCAGGAGATCGCCGCCCGCGCCGCCGGCGTCGACCTCGTGCTGAGCCAGGACTGGCTCACCAGGATGGAGACCTATTTCCAGAAGCGCAGCCGCATCATGCCGCCCAACAACCGCAAGCAGGCGATGCTGCCCGCCGGCGCCGAGGTCCTGGACAATCCCGTCGGCACCGCCTGCGGCTTCGCCCTCGACATCGGCAAGGCGCGCTTCTTCTTCACGCCGGGCGTGCCGCGGGAGCTGCGCCGTATGCTGGAGGAGCAGATCATCCCGCGCCTCCTGGCGCGGAGCGGCGTCCAGACCGCGATCCGCCTCAAGCGCTTCCATTCCTACGGCCTCGGCGAGTCCCATGTGGACACCCTGCTCTCGGGGCTCGAGGCGATGGTGCCCGACGGCAGCGTGAAGCTGGGCTTCCGCGCCCACTATCCCCAGCTCGAGACCAAGCTCACGGTCCGCGGCGCCGACAAGGGCGAGCTCGAGCTGAAGCTGGCGCCGGTCGAAGCCGAGGTGCGCAAGCGCATCGGGAATTTCATCCTGGCAGAGGACGATCAGACGCTGGAAGGCGTGATCCTGGCGGCGCTGCAGAAGATCGGCGGCTCCCTGGCGGTGGTGGAGAACTTCACCAGCGGCCAGATCGCCGCCCGCATCGCCCATCTTCCCGGCGCCGAGACCGTGTTCCGCCGCGGCATCGTCGCCCGCGACCTCGGCCAGATCCGCACCGCCCTCGACCTCGACGGCGACGCCAAGGCGCCGCTCACCCCGGAGATCGCCGCCGAGGTGGCGCGCGCGATGCGCCAGGAAGCCGGCGCCAGCCACGCGCTCGCCGTGCTCGTCGATCTCGACGACGGCGCCGACCGCATCGATTTCGGCGGCACCATCTGCCTCGCGATCGCGACCGAGAGCGGCACCGCCACCCGCCGCGCCCGCATCCTCGGCGGCCGCGACTGGGTCCGCCTCGGCGCCATCGAGATGGGCATGGACTGCCTCCGCCGCCACCTCCAGGGCCTGCCGGTGGACGAGCGCATCGATTTCGAGAAGGTGTGAGGGGCCGATATCCCGCGTCCTTCGACGCGCTCCCTCCGGTCGCTTGCTCAGGATGAGGGCCGTGGGAGATGCCCCAAAGAAAATCGCCTCATCCTGAGCAAGCGAAGCGCGTCGAAGGACGCAATGCCGCCCTGCAGCCCAGCCGTTCACGTCTCCGCTAGGTGTGCCGGCCGGGCTTTTGCGCTAGACTCTCCCCATGAGCGAATCAGAAGCCTTGTTCTCCGTCCTGCGGCAATCCGCGGACGCCGCGGCGGTCGCCGCCATCGAGACGTCGATCCGCGATGGACTCGACCGCGATCTCTGTCGCATCAATGTTCTCGCCTTTGCCGCAAAGAACGGTATTGGCGAGGAAGCTGTCATCGGCGCCTTCCTGCACGCGGCGCGGCTCGGGATTTTCGAGCTGTCGTGGAACGTGCTGTGCCCGGGCTGCGGCGGCGTGCTCGATGCCGGCACGTCGCTGAAGGCCGTCGATCAGGAGGAGTACAACTGCGCCCTCTGCGCCGCCGGGTACCAGCCGACGCTCGACGAGATGGTGGAGGTCACCTTCACCGTGAGCCCGCGGGTGCGCGCGCATCGCCGCCCACGATCCGAACCAGCTGCCGATGGCGGAATATTGCCGTCAGGTGTTCTGGAGCTCCGGCGTCGACCTGCCGGAGAATTTCGAGGATCTCATCGAGGAGATCACCCTCGACGCCATCGAGCTGCCGCCGGGCGGCAAGGCGATCCTGTCGCTGCAGCTGCCGAACGAGTTCTGCATCGTCTTCGACCCCGTGACCCACGCGACGCAGTTCCTGGACGTCAAGGGCGAGGCGACGCGGGAGCGCCGCAACGTCACCATGGTGCTCAACACCTCGCACATCTCCAACGAGACCGTGACGCTGGCGCCGGGCCCGCTCCGCCTCTCCCTGGAGAACCAGACCGATGACCGCGTGCTGCCGGCGATCTGGCGCGCCGGCGACACCCTGCACACTCTGCTGGGCCGGCGGCGGCCGTTCCTCACGGCGAAGCGGCTCCTCACCAACCAGGTCTTCCGGGACATCTACCGCACCGACACTCTCGACGTGGATCAGCGCCTGAAGATCACCAGCCTCACCTTCCTCTTCACCGACCTCAAGGGCTCGACCGAGCTCTACGAGCGCGTCGGCGACCTCGTCGCCTTCGATATCGTGCGGGCGCATTTCGGCGTGCTCACGGATATCGTGTCGACGGAATCCGGCGCCATCGTGAAGACCATCGGCGACGCCGTCATGGCGACCTTCCCGACGCCGGACCGCGCCATGGCGGCGGCGCTCCGCATGCGGGACGCCATGCGCGGCCTCAACGAGCGGCGCCAGCGCGAGGATCTGCTGCTGAAGATCGGCATCCACGAGGGCCCCTGCCTCGCGGTCATGCTGAACGACCGCCAGGATTACTTCGGCCAGACCGTCAACATCGCGGCCCGCGTCCAGGGCCTGGCGGACTCCCGCTCGATCTTCGCCACCGGGCCGGTGGTGGAGAACGCGGGCTCCGCGCGCCTCCTGCAAGGCGCGGGCCTGCATCCCGTGCAGCAGCGCCACATGCTGCGCGGCATCGCCGACGAGGTCACGCTCTACGAGATCCCCTGAACGGGACGCATCGGCCGGGGAGGGCCAGCCATGGACCAGCGCCTCATCGATCTCTACGACGAGTTCATGCACGTCCATTTCGACCGCCGGCTGTTCCTGGAGCGGGCGGCGAGGCTGGTGGGCGGCGCCGGCGCCGCGGCGGCCCTGCTGCCGCTGCTGCAGTCGAACTATGCCCGGGCGGCGATCGTGGCGGAGAACGACCCGCGCCTCGCCGTCGAGCGCGTGAGCTTTCCCGGCGCCACCGGCGAGGTGAAGGCCTATCTCGCCAAGCCCAGGACCGAGGGCAAGCGCGGCGGCGTGGTCGTGATCCACCAGAACCGCGGCCTCAATCCCCACATCGAGGACGTGGCGCGCCGGCTCGCGACGGAATCCTACGTGGCGCTCGCCGTCGACTTCCTCTCGCCGCTGGGCGGCACGCCCAGGGACGAGGATCAGGCGATGAAGATGTTCGGCGACCTCGACCGCGAGAAGACCACGGCGAACGCCGCCGCCGCGGCGGCCTGGCTGCGCGCGCGGCCGGAGGTGAACGGCAGGACCGGGGCGGTGGGGTTCTGCTGGGGCGGCGGTGTCGTCAATCAGCTCGCGGTCGCCGATCCCGCCCTCACCGCCGCCGTCGCCTATTACGGCCTGCCGCCGGATCCCGCCGCGGTGCCGCGGATCAAGGCGGCGCTCCTCCTCAACTACGCCGACGCTACTCTCGACACGCGGATCGGCTCCCAGGTGCCGGCCTACGAGGCGGCGCTCAAGGCCGCCCACGTGAAATACTCCCTCTACTTCTACGCGGACGCCAACCACGCCTTCAACGACGACACCCAGGCCGCGCGCTACAACGCGGCCGCGGCGAAGCTCGCCTGGGAGCGCACGCTCGGGCTCTTCAAGGAGACATTAAGCTAGCGTTTCTTGCGCGCCGGCTTTTTCTTCTTCTTCGGCGTGGACGGGAAGAACATGCCCTCGAGCTTGAGACCGTCGGGGTCGAGGAAGAAGACCGCGTAGTAGCCGCCCTCGTAATACTCCGCCGCGGGATCGACGATTTTCACCTTCTTCTTCTTCAGGAAATCCTGGAGATCGTCGACGTCCCGCCGCCGCGCCAGCTCGAAGGCGTAGTGGTGAAAGCCGATGTCGCCGATGCGATAGGGATGCTTCTTGCCCTGGGCGTCGGCCTCGCCGATCCAGAACAGGGTCTTGCCGTTGCTCCAGCCGGCGGTGTCCCCGTAGTCGTATTTGAGCTTGAAGCCGAGGAAGCCCAGGACGTCGTCGTAGAAGCGTTTGGAGCGCGCGAAGTTGGAGACCCGGATCACCAGATGGTCGATGCCGATCACACGCGCCATGGGCGTCTCCCGAAAGAAAGGTGTTCGCCATCAGAGATAGGTCTCGCCCGGGATTGACGCGCGCGACAAAGAGGTGTTTGCTGGGAACATATCATGAACAAATCCTCGGATTGGAGGCACCCAGATGCTGCTCTATTCCGGCCCTCTCAGCCTGTTCTCCCGCAAGGTGGAGATCGCGCTCTACGAGAAGGCGCTGCCGTTCGAGCGCGTGATGGTGCCCTTCACCCAGGCAAAGGGCTATGCCCCGAAGCATCCGGCGGTGCTGGCCGCCAATCCCAAGGGCCAGGTCCCCGTGCTGGTGGACGGCGCGATCACGCTCTTCGATTCGACGGTCATCGCCGAATATCTCGAGGACGCCTATCCCGCGCCGCCGCTCTTTCCCGCCGGCGCCGCGGAGCGGGCGCGCTGCCGCCTTCTCGAGCTGACCGCCGACGAGATCCTGCTGCCGCCGCTGCGCGCGCTGATGCAGCGCACGAGCCCACGGGACCCCGATCCCGAGCGACAGCGTCTGCGCGAGGCGGAGGCCGAGCGGGGCGAGGCCGCCCTCCTCGATCACTACGGACGGCTGCAGGAGCAGCTCGGCGGGCGCGAGTATTTCTGCCGCACCTTCTCCGTCGCCGACATCGCCCTCTTCATGGCGGTGCTCTGGTCCTTGCGGCTGAAAGGACCGCGCCTCGATCGGCATCCCGATCTCACCGCCTGGTACGCCCGCGTCGACGCCCGACCCTCGGCCGCGCGCGTCGCGACGGAAATCGCCGCCGCCGACCGCGAGCTCTCGCCGCCGCTCTGAGGCGCACCGATGCTGCCCACGGTTCATGTCGTCTTCAACCGCGACGGGGTGGACGATCTGCGCGAGGCGGTGCGGCAGGCCGGCCGGCTCGATCGCGTCACCGTCTTCCGCGACGATCTCAGCTTCGGCCCGATCAAGCCGCTCGATCCGGATCAGCGCGAGGCCTGGGTGCGGCGGGCGCTGCACCATGGCGCCTGGTACGAGGAAATGGTCGGCGACACCGAGCCGTTCTGGCACGAGGCGCTGGAGCCGGGAAAACGCCTCGTCGCCTGGACCTCCCGGCGATCGGCGATGGAATACACGGGATTCCTGGAGTGGCTGCGGAGGCTCGGCAATCTCCCCTGCGAGGTGGTGGATCTGACGGAGACCACGGTCGTGCGCACCTGGCGTGACGGCAGCAGATTGTCGCCAAGACTCGCCCGCTCGCTCGCCAGTTTGGGGCCAGAGGATATATTGGAGCTTCGCCTTCTCGATGCCGCCCGGCCGCTCGATGAGGTGTCCCGACAGCGGCACCTGAACCTGTGGCACCGGCTTCGCACCGAGAATGCGCCGCTCCGCATCCTCACGGATGCCGGCCTCCAATCCGCCGACCTCGCAATATTCGACGCCAAGATCCTCGATCACGTCGTGAGCAACTGGCGGAAGGTGGCGCGGGTGGTCGGTGAGGTTCTCTCCGGCCCCGGAGACGACAAGTTCGCCGACATCGATACCTTCGTCCTGTCCGGACGCGTGCGCGCTTTGGTCAAGGCCGGGAAGATCGAGAGCGCCGGCGATGTGTTCCGCATCCGCTACAGCGAGGTCCGCTTGCCGCCCGCCACCGGGCCAGTGGAAGTGACACCTTAAAGCGACGCCACGGAAACCGGATGCCCCCCTCACCCTTCGTCGATCCGCATCGCGGCGCGACCTCCCAACGTGGGGGAGAGGGTTGCGCAGGCTTCGCGAGCGAAGCGAGCTTAGCCGGGTCGACCGCGATCAGCGGTCAATGGGTGAGGGGGATGGGTCCAGCAATTCGCGGGCCGCTCAAAGCAACCCCTACGTCACCGTGATCTTGATCTTCTTCGACACGACGGGCGGATTGAACGGAAGATGGTCGGCGTCGCCCAGCACCAGCTGCAGCGTGTGCGGGCCGGGGGCCAGCTCGAGGCGGGCCTCGGTCTGGCCGGCGCCGAAGTGCAGATGCTTCTTGTCCTGGGGAATCGTCTCGTCGGCGTTGAGGGGCTCGTCCACGTCGATGAAAAGATGGTGGTGGCCGGCGTTGGCGAAGTGGTCGCCCGCATGGGTCACGCCCATGTTGCGCAGGCCGAAGCGGCACCAGAACGCGCCCTTGATGTGGTCGCCCTCGTTCGGCCAGATGATATAGAGGTAGGCGTCCTTGGGCGCCGCGGTCGGGCCGGCAAGCGCGCGGGCGGGCAGCAACCCGCAGGCCGCCGCCGCCAGCAGCAGCCGTCTCGTGATGACGTGTCGCATCTCTCGTCTCCCTTGTGATGTCGGTCGCTATTGTGAGCGCGCGACCCGGAAACCGTGGGTGACGTACCTCACCCCGGTGTCGTACTGGTCGCGGCTCGACGCCCGGAGATAGCTCGGGTCGTTGCGCCAGGAGCCGCCGCGCAGCACGTGGGCCCGGCAGTCGGCAACCTCCCAGGCGGACCCGTTCGCGGGCGCGCCCTGATAGTCCCGGTGCCAGCAGTCCGCCACCCATTCGGCGACGCCGCCGGCCATGTCGTAGACGCCGAAGGGATTGGCGGCGAAGCTGCCGACCCGGAGCGGCTGGCGCGCGTCGTAGGGCTCGCCGCATCCCTTGCAGCTCGCCATGCCCGGCTTCACCTCGTTGCCCCACCAGTACTTGGTCTGCGTGCCGGCGCGGGCCGCGTATTCCCACTCGCTCTCGCTGGGGAGGCGATACGCCTTCCCCGTCGCGGTCGAGAGCCAGGCGGCGAATTTCTGTGCGTCGGTCCAGCTCACGTTGTCGATCGGCATGGCGTCGTCTTCCCGGGTCGGCACCGCCTCGCAGCCGCCGGCGGCGACGCAGGCCTTCCACTCCGCCACGGTGACGGGATACTTGCCGATCAGGAACGGGCGGACCGTGACGCGATGGGCGGGCTGCTCCGACGTGTCGTCCCGGCTCCCCATCACGAACTCGCCGCCCGTGAGCGTCACCATGTCAGGCTCCCGGAACGCCGCCGGCGGCGGCGCGAGGGCGGGCGGCTTCGGCGGATCGATGACGGCGACGCGCGGGGGATCCTCGGTTTTGGGTGCCGGCGGGCTCGGCGGCACGGTGAACGGCAGGGGTGGCGGCGGTGCCGCCGCCGGCGCCACGGCCGCCATCACCCGCGCGTCGGAGCTGACGGTCTTGCTGTTCCAGGCATACCAGCCCGCGGTCAGCACGATCGCCGCGGCCCCGGCCGCCGCGGCGGCGATCGGGATCAGCCGCAGCGCCGGGCGGCCCTGGCCATGGCGCGTGAGGCGCACCGCCGCCGGATCCGGCAGCACGCGATAGACCTGCACGGGATCGGTGATGTTCTTGACGTGCTGATCGCCCAGGGACTGGTAGCCCACCACCAGCTTGTTCTTCACCAGCTCGTAGACGCCGCCGGAGATGTAGACGGTGCCGGGCTCCGCCAGGCCTTCCAGCCGCGCCGCGATGTTGACGCCGTCGCCGTAGATGTCGTCGGTGTCGATGATGATGTCGCCGAGATTGACGCCGATGCGGAACTGGATCCACTGCGCCGGCGGCAGCGCCGCGTTGCGGCCCAGCATGCTCTGCTGGATCACCACGGCGCAGCGCACCGCCTCCACCGGGCTCGCGAATTCCGCCAGGAAGCCGTCGCCGGTCAGCTTGACGATGCGGCCGTGATGCTCGGCGATGGTGGGCTCGATGAGCTCGCGGCGATGGCGCTTGAGGCGCGCGAGGGTGCCTTCCTCGTCGATGCCCATAAGCCGGCTCGAGCCCACGACATCCGCGGCGAGGATGGTCGCGAGTCTACGGGGGCTCTCGGTGCTGTCGCTTCCCTGCATGCGGCGGCCCTTTCGTGAGGCAGCCCTGTCTCAGTGCCTCAATGATACCACGGAATCGCCTCGCGCCGAGGCAAACCGCAGCCGGGGACGCGACCGCCCCCGGCTGCCAATGTGCTTACGGACCGCCCTCAATCAGTGTACGTGAACATGCACTGGCTCGGATTCGATGCCGTTCGCGATGACCGCGAGATGGCAATCGCCGGTGGGCGCCGAGGCCGGCACGTGGAAGCGCGCGTGCACCTTGCGCTCCCCGGTCGCGACGCCGAGGGTGGAGAATCCATGCGTCCGGCAATAGGCGACGGAGCCGCTCTTGCTGATCCGCACCAGCGGGTAGTTGGTGGCGGCGGTGTAGTCGTCGCCGTAGCTCACCGCCTGGGAGAGACCGTTGAGGCGTAAGCCCTCGATCTCGTAGCCCTCGCCGCGATAGACCTTGTGCGGATGCTCGGTGATGTGCGGCCGCCAGTCATGATGCGGCCCGTCGTCGGGCGTATAGATCCAGACCTGGTTCTGCTGCGAGGTGTACATCACCTGGCCGTTCGGCAGCAGCATCAGGCGCGCGGTCCAGGTGTCGCCGCCGGCGGTCGCGGGCTGGCTCGGGGTCTGCGCCAGGCCGTTGCTCAGGGGATCGAACTCGAAGAACACCGTCGGGCCCGACCAGAACTCCGTGCCCTCGGGATGCCGCTTTCCGGCGCAGCACAGCACCTTGCCGTTCGGCATCAGTACCGCCGGCGCATCCATCGCGGTCAGCAGGTGATTGCCGCTGTCCATCAGCTCCGGTCCGTTGATCCAGCTGCCGGGGTCCTTCGGGTGATGCGGCGGCGTGTAGAGCGCGGTATGCGTCGAGCCGCCGATCGCGAAGACGCGGCCGTCGGTGAGCAGCACCGCCGGACCGATCTCGCGCATGACGACATCGACCAGGCTGTGCGGCGTGGCGGCGGCGCTCACCCAGACATCCTCGTGGGGCAGATATTTCTCCGCCGCGGCGGGATTGAAGGTCTCCACCGTCAGGACCGTGCCGTCGCGCAGCAGGGTCCAGGTCTCCTCGTTGGTGCGACCGATCTTGGTCGGGCTCTGGGTGCCGAAGGCGGTGCCGGCCTCGCGCCAGCTGTCGTGCTCGGGATCCCAGATCGCGGTGCGGGAATCGTCGAGGCTGCCCAGCAGCACCTTGCCGTCCGGCAGCACGCAGCTCGAGGCATCGCCGCGGATCCAGTCGAAGCCCGCCGGCTTGCCGGAGAGCGGAGACCAGGTGTTGTTCTGGGGATCGAAGATCTCGCCGAGCGGCGTATCGGAGCCGGCGCTTGAATCCTCGCCGCCGATGACGAAGACGAGCCCGTTGCGCAGCACGCCCGAGGAGAAATATTGCCGCGAGTTGCTCATCACGATCGGCGCCGACCAGGTGCCGGTGCTGTAGTTGCCGTGCACGTCCGGCGTCAGGCGCCGCCAATCCGCGGCGTAGGCATTGTGCACCAGCAGCGATCCGTCGGTGAGCAGGATCATGCTCTCGGCATTGAGCGGCGCTGGTGGCTGATGGGTCATGGGCGACCAAGTTCCGGCCATAGTTACCTCCTTAAAAGCAGGTGAAGCAGGGCACTGACGGAGCGCCGGGCCCCGACCGATCGCCGGCATTCCGCAGGATCGATCATCGCGCGCCACTGCCGCGCCGGTTGTGAAGAAGGTCACGGGAGGCATCGAAATCTCGTCGCCTGCCTTGCCGCCGGACGCCGCGATTGACGGGCGTGCGAGCATCCACAAGGATGGCGGCTCGAACCGGCGGCACACGACAGGCGCGCATGCTGAGCTATCTGTTGATCGCATTGGGCGGCGCGCTGGGGAGCGTGGGGCGCTTCTGGCTCTCCGGCTTCGTCGCCGAGAGGGTCGGCGAGAGCTTTCCCTGGGGCACCATCATCGTCAACATCACCGGCTCCTTCGTGATCGGCTTCATCGCCACCCTCACGGGTCCGGACGGGCGGGTGCTGGCGAGCACCGCCACGCGGCAGTTCCTGATGATCGGCATCTGCGGCGGCTACACCACCTTCTCGTCCTTCAGCCTGCAGACCCTGACCTTGGCCCAGGACGGCGAGTGGCTGTGGGCCGCCGGCAACGTTATTCTCTCCGTCGTGCTGTGCCTGCTGGCGGTGTGGCTCGGCCATGTCGCAGCCGCGAGCCTCAGCGGCCTGAAAGGAGCCTGAGCCATGCCGGAACCGAAACAGGCCATGCTGCTGCGCGCCTACCTCGGCCAGGACGACCGCCACGGCCACCAGCCGCTCTATGAGGCGATCGTGCTCAAGGCGCGCGAGCAGGGTCTCGCCGGCGCCACGGTGCTGCGGGGACCGATGGGCTTCGGCCTCTCCAGCACGCTCCACACCACGAAGGTCCTCCGCCTCTCCCAGGACCTGCCGATCGTGGTCGAGATCGTCGACAGCGAGGCGAAGATCAACGCCTTCCTGCCGGTGCTGGACGGCATGATGGGCTCCGGCCTCGTCACCTTGGAAAAGGTCCAGGTTCTGCAATACGGGCCCGCGAAGAAAGAATAAGCCTCGCGCTCTCCGGTCCCGCCAGTTGCGGCCGGCACCGGCCACGCCTATCTGTCTAGCCGCGAGCCCGTGGAAACCAGGGAGCGACGGCCGTGCCGATCAACAAGCAGACCCAGTTTCATCTCTGGTACGTCCTCGCCGCGGTGTTCGGGATCCTGATCCTGCAGGAGCTCTGGGCCGAGCATCAGAAGGTCGACGTCATCCCCTACAGCCAGTTCCAGGATGACCTCCAGAGCGGCAAGCTCGCGGAGGTCCGCGTCAGCGACAAGTACATCCAGGGCACCCTCAAGGCCCCCAACGACAACGGCAAGTCGCTCTTCATCACCACGCGGGTCCCGGCCGACATCGCCGCCGACCTGGACAAATATCACGTCAAGTTCGCCGGCGAGGTGCAGAGCACCTTCTTCCAGGACCTGCTCGGCTGGGTGGTGCCGACGGCGCTGTTCTTCGGCGTCTGGTTCTTCGTGGTGCGCCGCATGGCTGCGAACCAAGGCTTCGGCGCCGGCGGCCTCATGTCGATCGGCCGCAGCAAGGCGAAGGTTTACGTCGAGACCGACACCAAGGTCACCTTCGACGACGTGGCCGGCGTCGACGAGGCGAAGGAGGAGCTGAAGGAGGTGATCGGCTTCCTGAAGGACCCCGCGGGCCACGGCCGGCTCGGCGGCCGCGTGCCGAAGGGAATTCTTCTGATCGGGCCGCCCGGCACCGGCAAGACGCTGCTGGCGCGCGCGGTCGCCGGCGAGGCCGGCGTGCCGTTCTTCTCCATCAGCGGCTCGGAATTCGTGGAGATGTTCGTCGGCGTCGGCGCGGCGCGCGTCCGCGACCTCTTCGAGCAGGCGCGGCAGAAGGCGCCCGCCATCATCTTCATCGACGAGCTCGACGCGCTGGGGCGCGCGCGGGGCGCCTATCCCGGCGGCGGCGGCCACGACGAGAAGGAGCAGACGCTCAACCAGCTCCTGGTGGAGCTCGACGGCTTCGACGTGAAGTCGGGGCTGGTGCTGCTCGCCGCCACCAACCGGCCGGAGATCCTGGATCCGGCGCTGCTGCGCGCCGGCCGCTTCGACCGCCAGATCCTGGTGGACCGGCCGGACAAGGCCGGCCGCATCCAGATCCTGAACGTGCATCTGAAGAAGGCGAAGCTCGCCGCCGACGTCGATCCCGAGCAGATCGCGGCCCTGACGCCGGGCTTCACCGGCGCCGATCTCGCCAACCTCGTCAACGAGGCCGCCCTCATCGCGACGCGCCGCAACGCAGAGTCCGTGACCCTCAACGACTTCACCGCGGCGGTGGAGCGCATCGTCGCCGGCCTGGAGAAGAAGAACCGCCTCCTCGTGCCGCACGAGCGCGAGGTGGTGGCCTATCACGAGATGGGCCACACGCTGATGGGCCTGTCGCTGCCGGGCACCGACACCGTGCACAAGGTCTCCATCATCCCCCGCGGCGTCGGCGCGCTGGGCTATACGATCCAGCGCCCGACCGAGGACCGTTTTCTCATGACCAAGGCGGAGCTCGAGAACAAGATGGCGGTGCTGCTGGGCGGCCGCGGCGCGGAGCAGATCGTCTTCGGCGAGATCTCCACCGGCGCCGCCGACGACATCCAGAAGGTGACCAACATCGCCCGCAGCATGGTGACCCGCTACGGCATGGTGGAGAGCCTCGGCAACATCACCTACGAGGCGGAGAACCAGAGCTTCCTCGGCGGCCCCGCCGGCGCCGGCTGGCACGAGCGCAGCTACAGCGAGGCGACGGCCCGGGAGATCGACGAGGCGGTGAAGGCGATCGTCGAGGCCGCCTATAATCGCACCCTGGCGCTCCTCAAGAGCCGGCGCCAGGTGCTGGAGCGCGGCGCGCGCCTGCTGCTGGAGAAGGAGACGCTGACGGAGGGCGATCTCAAGGCGCTGGTGGCCGAGGACCGGCCGGCGGCGGCGCAGTAGCGGAAGGAGCCGAGGTGGTCGGACTCTCCCAGCGTGACATCTTGATCGTGGTGGACGTGCAGAACGACTTTTGCCCCGGCGGCGCGCTGGGCGTCGCCAAGGGCGACGAGGTGGTGGCGGCGGTGAACGGTCTCGCGGCGCGGTTCCCCCACGTGGTGCTGACCCAGGACTGGCACAAGCCCGGCCATCTCTCCTTCGCCAGCAGCCACCTCAACCGCACGGCCTTCGAGAGCATGGAGATGTCCTACGGGACCCAGGTCCTGTGGCCGGATCATTGCGTTGCCGACAGCGCGGGCGCCGCCTTCCACCGCGACCTCGCGATCCCCCACGCCGAGCTGGTGCTCCGCAAGGGCTTCCGACCGGAGATCGACAGCTATTCCGCCTTCTACGAGAACGACCGCACGACGCCCACAGGGCTCGCGGGCTACTTGCGCGAGCGGCGCTTCAGCCGCGTCTTTCTCGCCGGTCTCGCCACGGATTTCTGCGTGCACTACTCCGCCCTCGACGCCCGGCGCGAGGGCTTCGATGCCGTCGTGGTGGAGGACGCCTGCCGCGGCATCGACCTCGAGGGCTCGCTGGCCCGCGCCTGGGCCCAGATGCTGGAAGCGGGCGTGCGCCGCGCCCACAGCGACGAAGTCGGGAACTAGATCACACCACCAGCGCCGGCGGGTCCTCGCGCATCACGTCGAGGGCCAGGGTGTTGTCGACGGCGTCCTCGTAGGGGGCCGCCGCGCGGATGAGGTTGCCGGAGAGCAGGCCCGCCTTGAGCCGCTCGTAGCCGGCGCGGGGCAGGCGCGGGTCGCGACCCCAGACGCCCACGGATTTCAGCCGCGCGAGAGACGCCGTCAGCACCGGCGCCGGAATTTCCGGAAAATAGGACGCCACCGCCTTCGCCAGCGTGGCAGGCGCGGCGCCGGCGAGCCATTTCTGCGTGCGGTAGAGCGCGCGGGTCATCGCCTTCATCTCGTCGTGGCGATCCTCGAACACCGTGCGGCGCGCGTAGAGGCAGGTGTAGGAGGTCGGGCCGCGCTGGGCGGCGGCGCACCAGAGATGCGCGCCGCCGATGAGGGCGTCCTCGACGAAGGGCTCGAAGAGCTGCGCCACCTCGAGCTCGCCCCGGCGCAGCGCCGCCAGGTTCTCCCCCATGGGACGCTCGGGCCCCCGCTTCACCACGGCGGGATCGAGGCCAACGCGGCGCAGATCCTCCTGCAGGCAAAGCCACGGCGTCGGCACCTCGCTCACCGCGCCGAGGCGCTTGGCCACGAGATCCTGCAGGCGGAAATCCGGCCGTGCCAGGGATCCCACGAGGAAGAAGGGATCCCGCGTCACCACCTCGGCGAAGCAGACGAGATCGGAATTGGCGTCCCGGTCCCGGGTCAGCATTACCCGCATCGGTCCGCCCCAGGCGACGTCGACCTCGCCGGTGAAGAGGCCGACGGCGGACTCCGCCGGCTTCGGTGCCCGGGTCAGGCGGACGTCGAGCCCCTCCTGCTCGTAGGCGCCGAGCGCGATCGCCGCGTAGAACGGCGCATAGAACACGGCACGGAGCGTCTCCTGCAGGACCAGGGGCATAGGGGATCTGCCTACGGCGCGTTGACGGATGTGTCGAAGCAACTTGCACGCTCGTGGTGCGTCCTTCGACTCGCGCGCCAAGGCGCGCGGCTCAGGATGAGGATCATCCTTGATGGCATAAAGAAAGGCTCCTCATCCTGAGCCGACCGCGAAGCGGGCGAGTTGAAGGACGCACGATATTTCTTCAGCACCGGGGTCATTCCGGCCGCTCGCCGAGGACGATGCAGCGGCGCAGCAGGCGCCGCTCGCCGGCGCTGAAGTCGGTGCGGGCATGCAGCGTCGAGCGATTGTCCCAGAGGACGAGGTCGCCCGGACGCCAGGCATGCTCGTAGACGAAGCGCCGCTGCTCCTGGTGATCGAAGATCTGCCGCAGCAGGCGGTCGCTCTCCGCCGGCGCCATGCCCTCGATGTATTGCGTCATCAGGCGATTGACGAAAAGCGCCCGTCGTCCGGTGTCGGAATGAGTGCGCACCACAGGATGGGCGAAGCGCGGCGCAGTCTCCGAGAGCTGGGCGCTCCGCTCGGTGGGCGCGCCGCCGTAGTCGTAGACGTTCATCGCCTTCAATCCGGCGAGGCGCGCCTGCAGCTCCGGCGCCAGCGCATCATAGGCGGCGGTGGTGCTGGCGAAGAGCGTGTTGCCGCCCACCGAGGGAATTTCCATGGCGTAAAGGAAAGTCGCCTTGCACGGCCGCTCCACGTAGCACTGGTCGGAGTGGAAATACATCTCGCCGTCCGGCAGCGCGCCGATCGGCTTGCCGTCCTGGCGGATGTTGGAGACCAGCATGACGGAGGGATGCCGCGTCAAGGTGACGCCGCCGTGCTTGTTGATGACGCGGCCCAACTCACCGAAGCCGGAGGCGAAGCGGACCTGCTCCTCTTCCGTCAGATCCTGATTCCTGAACAGCAGCACGCCGCGATCGAGCCAGACGCGCTCAATATTTTGGAACAGATCGGCATCGAGGGGCCGGCGGAGATCGAGACCGCGAATCTCTGCACCGATCGCGGGCGCGAGATCAACGACTTCCAGCCTCGTCCTCGCGTATCCTTCCATCGGCGCCCGACCTCCGAGACGATCTTAGCACCGCCATCCCGGCGAGCGAGTCTTCTCAAAGATTCTGCTCGCGGTGAACATTTGCACTTGGCCGCGGACGGTGCCGCGGCCTTTAATCGCACTCTCGCCGCCGCACCTTTCCGGAGACGTCACCGATGCCTTTGCTGCCGCTCACCCTCGCCATCAGCGAATACGACCATGTCCGCGATCTCGTCACCGGCCGCGTCAAGGCGGAAGGCATCGAGCTCACCGCGCTCACGCTTCCCATCGAGGAGATTTTCTTTCGCTTCACGCTCTATCGCGAGTGGGACCTGTCGGAGATGTCGATGGGGAAATACGTGTCGCTGGTTTCACAGGGCGATACGTCGCTGACGGCGCTGCCGGTATTCCCCTCCCGCGTGTTCCGGCATTCCTCGATCTATGTGCGCAAGGACAGCGGGCTCAAATCGCCGGAAGACCTCCGGGGCAAGCGCGTGGGCCTGCCGGAATGGGCGCAGACCGCCGCGGTCTACAGCCGCGGGTTCCTCACCCACCAGTATGGCGTGCCGCTCGCGGACATCCGCTGGGTGCAGGCCGGCGTCAACGAGCCCGGCCGGGTGGAGAAGGTTAAGCTGGCGCTCCCCGCCGGCGTCACCATCGAGCGCCATCCCGACAAGAGCCTGAACGGCATGCTGCTGGCGGGCGAAGTGGACGCGGTGCTGACGGCGCACGCGCCCGCCGCCTTCGAGGCCGGCGATCCCAGGATCGTGCGCCTGGTGGAGGATTTTCTGCCAGTGGAGCGGGAGTACTGGCGCCGCACCGGCATCTTCCCGATCATGCACTGCATCGCCATGAAGCGGGAGGTGTTCGAGGCGCACCCCTGGGCCGCGATGAACCTCTACAAGGCCTTCGAGACGGCGAAGCAGCGCAGCGTCGAGCGCGCCTTCGAGGCGACGGCCTCGCGCTTCCCGATCCCCTGGACCTTCGAGCTGGCGCGGCAGTCCCGGGATCTCTTCAAGGGCGAGTACTGGCCCTATGGCGTCGCCGCCAACCGCTCGACATTGGAGCCGTTCCTGCAATACGCCCACGAGCAGGGCGTCTGCCATCGCCTGGTGACACCGGAGGAGCTGTTCCCGCGCGAGGTCGCTACCGCCTTCAAGGTGTGAGGCGCGCGCGCTCCGCGGTCTCCGGCGCCGCGGCGGCGGCGGAGCGCGGCGCAGGCTGACCCGCCTGCTGCGGCATCAGCAGGGAGAGGAGATAGGCACCGGAGCTCAGTGCGGTGATCCAGAAGGTGGGCGGCCAGTCCGAGACATAGGCCAGCGCGATGCCTGACCAGGTCTCGGCGATCGCCAGCAGGATCGCCAGCACCACGCCGGCCCCGAGGCGCGGCGTGAGGCGGAGCGCCGTCGCCGCCGGCCCCACCATCAGCGTGAACACCAGGAGAATTCCCACCACCTGCACCGCCTCGGCGACGGCAATGCCGACAATGAGCAGGAACAGCACCGAGATCAGGCGCAGCGAGAGGCCCTTCGCCTCCGCGAGTTCCGGATCGAGCGTGGCGAAGAGCAGCGGCCGCGCGATCGCCGCCAGCGCCACGAGACTCACCACCGCAAGCGCGACAAGAGAGAGCAGATTGTCACGGCTCACGCCCAGCACATTGCCGAAGAGGAGCGCCGTCGCCTGAGTCGCATAGGCGGTGTAGAGGCTCAGGAATAGGACGCCGAGGCCCAGCGACATCGAGAGGATGATGCCGACGGCGACGTCGCGACCGCGCAGGCGCTCGCCCAGCAGCCCCATCGCCGCGCTCGCCGCCAGGGTCAGTGCCAGCAGGCCCCAGAACGGCGGAATGCCCACCAGGAGCGCGCCGGTGGCGCCGGCGAATCCCACATGGGAGAGCGCGTGGCCGGCAAAGGTGAGGTTGCGCAGCACCAGGAAATATCCGACCGCGCCCGCCACCAGCGCCACCACCAGACCCGCCGCGAAGGCGGTCTGCATGAAATCGTAGTCAAGCATGGTGGTGATGGGCGTCGTCGTGGCGATGGGCCTCGGCCTCCGCCTCGCCGTGGGCGGCCACGACGATGATGCGGTCCTTGATGCGGAGCACGTCGATGGCGGCGCCATAGAGGCGCGACAGCACCGCCGAGGTCATCACCTCGTCCACGGTGCCGAGCGCCGCGCGGCCGCGGCCGAGATAGAGCACGCGGTCCATCGCCGGCAGCAGCGGATTGAGCTCATGGGCGGTGAACAGCACGGTCATGCCCAGCGCCTGCTGCGCCCGCTTCACGATCGTCACCACCGTCTGCTGGTAGCGGGGATCGAGGCTGATGAGAGGCTCGTCCAGCAGCAGGAGCTTGGGCTTTCCCAGGAGCGCCTGGGCCAGCAGCAGCCGCTGCAGCTCGCCGCCGGAGAGCTGATTGATCGGCCGCTCGGCGAGGTCCGTCGCCTCCACGATCTCCAGCGCCCAGGCGACCTCGCGCCGGCCGTCCGCGCTCAGCAGCGGCAGGCCCCAGCGATGCCCGTCATAGGCGCTCGCCACGAAGTCCCAGCCACGCAAGCGCAGATCCGCCAGCGACGCGCGCTTCTGGGGCAGGTATCCGGCGAGGGGGTTGCCGCGGGTGGGCGCGTGGCCGAAGACGCGGATCTCCCCCGCCACCGGCGGCAGCAGGCCGAGGAGTGCCTGCAGCAGAGTCGTCTTGCCGGAGCCGTTGGGGCCGAGGACGCCGATGAACTCCCCCTCGCCGACGCTGGCATCGACGTCGGAGAGCACTTCCCGCTCGCCGCGCCGCAGTGTCAGATGGCGGAGCTCGATCGCGGTCACGGCTGCCGGCCGGAGAGTCCCGTCCGGAGCGCTTTGAGCTGCCCCAGCATCCAGTCCTGGAATTTGGTGCCGGGCGGCTCGGTCTCGGTGACGCCGACCACGGGCACGGCGGATTGGGTGGCGAGGTCGCGCATCTTCTGCGTCAGCTCCTCGGTGGCCTGGCTGTTGTAGAGCAGCACCTTGACCGCACGGGTCCGCAGGTCCTTCTGGAAGGCGGCGATCGCCGAGGCGCTGGGCTCGGTGTCATTCATGACCGCAAGCTGGAAGCGCTCGTTCCGCATTTTGAGGCCGATCGCCGCCGCCATGTAGCCGAAGACCGGCTCGGTCGCCGTCACCGGCGCGCCGGCATAGTCCCGGTGCAATGCCGCGATCTCGTCGTCGATGGGCTTCAGCGACGCCACGAACAGCGCGAGCCGCGTCTCGTAGTCGGCGGCATGAACGGGGTCGCGCTTGGCGAGGCTGGCGGCAAGGGCTTTGGCGAAGGCCGGCATGGTGCCGGGATCGTACCAGAGATGGGGATTGTCGCCGGCTTTTTTGTGCACGAGCTTCGCCACCTCGATGGTCTCGCGCTTGGTGCTGCGGGAGGCCGCCAGCAGCTTCCCCATCCAGGGATCGTAGTCGGCGCCGTTGAGGATCACGATGCCGGCGGTGGAGATCTCCCGCGCCGTGGACGCGTTGGCCTCGAAGAGATGCGGGTCCTGGTCGGGATTGGTGAGGATGCTCACCACGCGCACGTCGGGACCGCCGATCTGCTGGGCTACATCGCCATAGAAATTCTCCGCCGCAACGATGGCGACGGGATCGGCCGTGCGCCGTGCCGAGGCCGAGGCTGGCCGCCGCGAGAAAACCGAACAGGAACACACTGCCGCGCATGAACGATCTCCGAAAGAGGACAGGCGCCACCGCGCCGAGATCGTTATGTTATATCATTACGCGGTAGGGAGGGAAGTCCGCGGCACGGAGCCAGTGAGGCAGGTCTGAAGCCTCCAAACCGTGCATGGCCTGGGCTCCTGCGCCTCGGCCATCCACGGGCTGCTCCTTCTTGCGACTGAAAGGCGTGGCGCAAGAAAACCGCCTCATCCTGAGGAGGCCGCGCATGCGGTCTCTCGAAGGACGTATGGCAGCCGATCCTGCATCTCAGCCACAGGAGATCGCTCTCTAAAGCCGGGCCCAGGCGCCGGCCATCATCAGGCCGGAGGCGGCGACGATGACGACGGCGCCGAGGATCGAGAGCCCCTGCTCGAGGCGGTGGCTCTGCAGGCCGATGCGGTCGAGCACGCCCACCAGCGCCCGCCGCCCGAGCACGCTGGCGATGCCGATGGCGGAGACCGTGATCGCCATGCCCAGCGACAGGGAGGTCACCGCGGCGATGCCGATCAGCAGCGCCTGATTGGCCAGCGCGAAAAGCAGGATGATGATGGCGCTGGCGCAGGGCGTGAGGCCGGCGGCCAGCACCAGGCGGCGACGCAGCGCCGCGCCGCTGCCCGACGGCCCATGATCGTGGTCGTGGTCATGCACCATGCCATGATCGTGGGCGCAGCCGTGGCCGGCGATGCCGCGCCAGAGCATGACCACGCCCAGGAGCGCGATCAGCCCGTAGCTCACGAATTCCACCAGGGTGGCGCGGTTCAGCACGTCGAACTGGCGCCATTGCAGGACGACCGCGAGGAACCCCACCAGGACGACGGCGGTCCCGCCCTGGATCAGGGAGATCAGGCTCCCCATGGCGATGCCGCCGGTCCAGCGCGCGCGGTTGGCGACGAAATAGGAGGCGACGACGGCCTTGCCGTGGCCGGGCCCGATGGCGTGCAGCACGCCATAGAGGAAGGCGAGGCCGAGGATCGCCGCGATCGCCCCGTGGGAGCCGTTGTCGCGCACCTCGCGGAAGGCGGCGGAGATCGCGTCGTTGAGCCGCCGCTGCGCCTGGGCCAGGCGCAGCACGACGCCGGACGCGAGGGGCGATGTGGTCTCCGTTTGCGGCGCCGGGCCGCGTCCGGTCAGCGGATCGGTCGCCAGCGCCGGCGCGATGCCGAGGAGCAGCGCCAGGACGACGAGGAGAGAACGGAGCCCGCGCATCCTCAACTCGTCCGGCCGTAGGTGCAGGCGACGACGACGGCGTCCATGGGACCGAAGGTCGAGGTGTCCTTGCGCACCGTCTTCGGCGCGCAGGCGGCGGCCAGCTTCTCGCCATGCTGCACCGTCACCGCCGCCTTCTTCGCGAGCTCGAAGTCGATATAGAACTCGTGATCGAAAGCGGCGATCTCCAGCGTGTTGCGCGCGTCGGCGGTGCCGCCGTGGACCGGCACGGTGAAGGTATAGGTCATGCGATGCTGCTCGAAGCGGGCGGTGAAATCGCCGACCTCGGTGACGGGAACCGCCTTGCCATTCATCGTCATGTCGATGAAGTAGTGATAGTCGGCGGTGTCCTTGAAGGCGCCCTCCTCCAGCTTCTTGATATCGGTGTCGCTGAGCGCGCCGTGTGTCGGCCGGCTGGTGTAGTCGTGGAACAGCATCGAGCTGTACATCTCGTCGAAGGTCCAGGAGAGCCGCACGGCGGCGATGCCGGCATCATCGAAGCGCACGGTCACGGCGTAGTCGATGAAGACATGAGGATGCGCTGCCGCCGGCGTCGACACAAGCAGCCCCGCCGCCACCGCGACGGCCGTCGTGCGCCAGGGCGTCGTCATCAGGGCCATGGCCGCACGCTAGCGATTGGCGACGGCGGTTGCCAGCGTCCAGGACGCCGACGACGGACTTATCGGGTAACCGTCACCGGGCAGCCGCAGAGCGGGCACATCACCGTCATCGAGGGTAGGGAGGGATCGCTCTCCAGCTTGCCTTGCAGCTCGGCGATGAGCTGAGCGTGCTCGGCGCCGGGGCCGCAGCGGTCGGAATAGAGGAGGCCGACCCCGCTGGCGGGATTGGCGACATAGCTGCGAAACGCCTGGGCAGGCTGGGCGACACCGATCACCGCCACCGATGCGAAGCCGCCGACCCACTTGGCGGTGCCGAGCAGCAGCTGCCGCCGTGTCTGGGAGAAATCCGCCATGACGCGCCCCTCAGCGATTGCTTTGAACCGAGGGTGATTTTAGTCCCACCGGCGCCGCCGCAACATTAAATCCTGTTAACGGGTCGGGAATCAGCTCCGCAGCGCGCCATGGCGCATCGCCGAGGTCAGCGGCACCACCACGACGCCGCGGGCGCCCGCCGTCGGCAGCCACTCCGCCAGGGCGGTCAGGGTCCCGTCGTGGGGATGGCCGATGCCGATGGCGCTGCCATGCCGGCGCGCCACGTCCTCCAGCGCCACGATCTGCCGGCTCACCGCCGCCACCGTCGGCTCGTTGTCGAGAAAGACGTTGCGGGCGGCGAAGGGGAGATCCCGCGCCGCCGCGAGGGGCGCGCAGGCGCTGGCGCCGGTCGTGCGGGAATCCAGGAACAGCAGGCCGCGCGCCTTCAGCTCGTCCATCACCACGCCCATCCCGGCGGCGCTCTCGGTGAAGCGGCTTCCCATGTGATTGTTGGCGCCGACGTAGCCGTCGAGGCGGTCGAGCCCCCAGCGCAGGCGGCGGCGGATCTCCGCCTCGCCGAGCCCCGTCGTCAGGGCGTTGGGCCCGGGATCGGCCTCGGGCGAGAGCGGCTGCATCGGCACATGCACCAGGAGCTCGTGACGCGCCGCCCGCGCCGCCGCCGTCCACTGGGGCAGGCCCTCGGCGTAGGTCATGAAGGCCAGCGTCACGCCGCCGCCCAGAGCGATCGCGCGCTCGGTGCGGCCGTGATCGAGGCCGAGATCGTCGATCACGATCGCCACCACGGGCGTGCCGCCCGCCGCCACCAGGGGCTCCGCGTTGCTGAGCCAGGTCGGCGACGCCTGGGTCGCGCGGGGCTGCGGCGTTGGGACGCGGGCGGCGAGCTTCGGAATGTAGATGTCGCCCGGAAGCGGCTCCTCCTCCATGAGCCGGGGCGGCGGTGTCTTGGCGGCCATGCGCGGCGGCAGCGCCGTCGACGCGGTGGGCCGCGCCGGCCGGCCCAAGCGCCCGATCACCGCGCCGATGCCGAGGCTCACGGCGAAGGCAGCGACGATGCCGCCCAGCAGCAGCGAGCGGCGCGACAGCCGGCGCGCCTTCCGCCGATGCCGGTGCGATGCCTTGCGCGATCTCCGTGGGGTCATGGAGTGCGCTTAGCCCGCGGATCCGGCGCTGTCAATGCGAAGGGTCTGGAAGGACGCACCCCGTCCTCTCACTCACTGCGAGGAATGCTGGGTCTCCAGCTCGATGTCCTCGGCGCGGAGCCGTCCCGGCGAGCCCGCGGGCAGCAGCTTGACCGCCCGCGCCGCTTCCTGGCGCGCCATCGACTTGTCGCCTTCCGCCATGCCCTGCTCCGCAAGCGCCAGGCTGCTGTTGGCGATGTCGCCGCCGCGGCCGTAGGCGATCGCCAGGAAGCGCCAGGCGTCGGGATTGCGATTCTCGTATTTGATCGCGCTCCTGAGATGGGTGAGCGCGTCCTGGGCCAGCGCGGCGTCGTTGGTCTCGAGCTCCACCTGGGCCAACTCGACGCGCAGCAAAGCCACGTCCGGCGCGAGGCGCACGGCGGCCTGATAGGGCGCCACCGCGTCCTGGACGCGGCCGTTCTCGAACAGCATCTGGCCCTTCAGCTCCTGGAAATAGGCGTTCCGGGGCTCGACGGCGATCAGCCCGTCGATGATCCCGAGCGCCTTCTTGAGCTCGGGCACACGGTAGTAGGCGATGGCGCGGGCGTAGCGCGCGGCGACCGACGTATCGCTCTCGGGATACTGATCGAGGGCCTGGGTCGGCGCCTGCAGGAAGGCGATCAGCTTCGCCTTCAGGCGCTTGTGCAGTTCCACCCACTCCGGCGGATCGGGCACGTCGGAATAGGGCGAATGCTCGACGTGATTGCGCACCACCTCGATGCGCTCGCGGGTCAGCGGATGGGTGCGCAGATACGGCACCTCCCGGATGCCCGCCAGCACCTCGTCCTGCTGCAGGATCTCGAAGAACTGCAGCAACCCGCGGGACGATTGGTGCGTGCGGTCGAGGAAGGTCATGCCGGCCTGGTCAGCCGTCCCCTCCTGGGCCACGGAGAAGGCGAGGTAGGAGCGCAGGCCCACGCTCTCGCCGCTCAGCACCGCGGCGCCGCCGGCACCGTGGCCCACCGCGGCGACGCCGGCGCCCAACACCATGCCGATGATGCTCTCGATGGAGGCGTCGTGCATCGCCTCCTCGCCCTTGATCAGGTGGCCACCGGCGATGTGGCCGGTCTCGTGGGCAACGATGCCGACGAGCTGATTGGGCGTCTGGCTGCGCATGATGGTGCCGGTGTTGATGAAGACGTTCTGGCCGCCGGCGACGAAGGAATTAAGCTGGGGATCGTTCACGATGTAGACGTGAATCGCGTCGGGATCGAGACCGGCGGCCTTGAAGATCGGGTCGTAGAAGGTGCGGAGCGTGCTCTCCATCTCCGCGTCGCGGATGTAGTTGATGCTCTGCGCGCAGGCATCGCCGCCGCCGGCGACTGCGACCGCGAGGGAAACGAGGAGATATCGAGCGAGGCGAAACAGCACCGGCGGCTCCCTAGGTTCGCCGGAGTATGAGAGCAAGCCCCGTCGCTGTCGATCCAGCGCGGGACCGACAGCGCCATTAAACCCTGGGTTGCCTCAGCCCATGGTGAAGGTGGAGGCCGGCTCGATCTCGAAGATCTGGCGGACGTCCTTGGGATTGGCCCAGGGGTATTTGTCCTGGCCGAGATATTTCTTCGCCAGGCTGTCGATGTGGGCGTTGCCGCCCTCCTCGGTCATGCGCGTCACGCGGCCGCGGACCTGGATGTAGCGATAGGCGTTGTCGGGATCCATGATCGAGAGCGCCACCGTGGAGCCCTGCGTCATGTTGCGCGCCTTGACCCGGCCCTTGGCGGTGTTCACGCGGATGACGCCGTTGGCGTAGCTGAACCACACCGGCGTCACCTGGGGCGAGCCGTCCGGCATCACCGTCGCCAGATGCGCGAAGGCCTTCTTCTGGTCCGAGAAAAGATCGAGATACTTGTCGGGAATCGCCGCCATCGCCTGCTCTCCTCGATTATAGGTCCACCGCGACATAGACGCGCGGGGCCTGCCGCTCAAGGGAGAGAGGCTAGGACGTGCAGCGCAGGCTGACAACCGGATTGCGCGACCTTCACGCGGAGGTGTGAAAGCGGCGATCTAGCCTTCGGGATAGATGAACCCGTTGGTGGGATAGGGGCGGCCGAAGCTCTGGTACTGCTTGTTCCAGACGCAGACCGCCGACCAGTCGTGATGGCGCGAACAGTCGATGGCGACGACGCCGAGATCGACGTGCCCGCTGGCGCCGCCGCCGGTCGACCAGTTGGCGTGATCGATCAGCACCGTCCGGTCGTCGACGATGCCCGAGATCAAGGCCACGTGACCCGCCGGCATCTTGCCGGTGCGCTCGAACACCAGCACCGCCCCCGGGCGGGGCGCTCTGCCGCGGTCGTAAAGTCCGGCGGCGTGATACCACCAGCTCCAGGCATTGCCGGAAATATCGAAGTCCGATGCTGCGCGCACGAACTGCACGCAGTTCATCGAAAAAGCATTGGATACAGAGGCGAGAATGAAAACAACGGCGAGCGCGAAAGAAATTCTTTCTCTCCGCACGGCATCCCCCCGCGAACGTCCCCGACGATATCCAACAGCTAAACGAATTCATTGCTGCACCGCAATCGCTTTCCGCGCGAATCTAAGACAACTTAGCTGTGTCAACGATGGGGCCGCTGACCTCGGAGATCAGCGTACGGAGATCGGAATGCGGATGTCGAGGCTGGAGGGCGCCGCCTTGCCGTTCTCCATCGCCGGAAAGAAACGCCAGCGCCGCAGACTCTCCAGGAGCGCGCGATTGAGCTGCGGATCCGGCGTCGGCTCGATGAGATCCACCTCGGCGCTGCCGTCGGCGGCGACGCGGAAACGCGCCACCGCCACCAGATCGATGGACGCGACGGCGAAGCGCCTCGGGGATTTCCGGCAGCGGCCGATAGATCGCCCGCGCGCTCATATTGGCGCCGCCGGGCGCTGCAGGTGACGCAGGCGCCGGTGTCGCCGCAACTGGTGGCGCGGGCGACACCGGCGCGGCGGCCGGCGGTCGCTGGGGACGCGGCGGACGCGGTGGCGGAGACGGCGGGGGCAGCGGTGCGGGCTGGGCCTCTGGCGCGGGCTCGGGCGGCGGCGGCTCCGCGGAGGGGACGATTTCGGGCGGCGGCGGAACGATCTCCGGCGGCGGGGGCGCTGCCATCGATGGTGCGGGCGCCGCTGGCGCTTCCTCGATCACCCCAACCTCAATCGGCAAGGGCGCCGGCGGCACGGGCAACCCCGCCAGCAGCCGCAGGAAGCCGGCCAACGCCAACAGCGACAGCAGGAGCGCCGCCGGCAAGGTGCACGGCAAACGCCGCCAGGGATCGTCGCGACCGGCCGCCGCCGACACTCCTATTCTCGCTTGATCGCGAACAGAAAGTGTTGCGCGCCAGCCTCACGCGCCCGCAGCATCGCCTGGACGACGACGCCGTTGGGCGCCGCGCTGTCCGCCGCCACGATCACGTTGGCGTCGGGCGAGGCCAGCAGCGGCTGCAGCGCCGCCGCCAGGGTCTCGAGCGTCACCGCGGTCTCGTTCAGCAAGACGAGGCCGTCGCGGGTCACCGTGAGGGTCACCGGCGTCTTCGCCGCGAGCGGCGCAGCCTTGCCTTTTGGCAGATCGACCGCCAGGGAATGCAGATTCTGCAGGGAGAGCGAGGCCAGCATGAAGGTCGCCAGCAGGAAGAACATCACGTCGATCATCGGGATGATCTCGATGCGGCCGCGGCGGCGCGCGCGCGACTTCCGGAGCTTCATGAGGCCGCCTCGCCGGCATCGAGGCGGATGTGATCGACGAGACGGGTGCCCAGACGCTCCATCTCGTCCATCACCTGGGCCTGACGATAGGAGAAGTAGTTGAAGGCGAAGAGCGCAATGAGGGCGATGAAGAGGCCCAGCGCGGTGGCAATCAGCGCCTCGGCGACGCCGCCGGTGACGCCGCCGGGATCCACCAGGCCCTGATTCCCGAACAGCTTGAAGGCGCGGATCATGCCGGTGATGGTGCCGAGGAGACCCAGAAGCGGCGCCGCGGTGACGATGGTCTCGAGCACCCAGAGCCAGCGCCCGAGATCCTTCTCGATCAGGCTCGCCTCGTCGGCGGCGCGGGACTCCACCCACCAGGCGGGATGGGCGCGGTTCTCCAGGATGACGCGGAAGAAGCCCGCGAAATAGCTGCGGCTCCCGAGCGCCGCGACCTCGCGGGCCAGATCCTCCCAGGCGAAGCCATAGGTCTCCGCCAACGCGACCAGCGCCGCCGGAAGCCGCGTCCGGGTTCCCAGCACGAAGGCCTTCTCCAGCACCACGACGGCGGCGAGCACGGCAAGGGCGACGAGGGGATAGACGGTGACGCCGCCGGCCCGGAGCGCGGTCAGGACTTCCATGTCAGAACTCCTTGCGGAACCCCATGAAGACCGTACGTCGCGGACCGAATTGCGACGCGCCGACGCCGACGCCGGTGCCGTTGCGGATCTGGTAGACTTCGTCCAGCACGTTGATGAGATCGAGGCGGACCTCGAGCGGCCCGCCCGGCGCATGCTCGAAGCGGTGGGAGATGCCGAAATTCACCTGCTCGTAGGAGGGCAGGCTGCCGCCGTTGGGGGCGAAGCCGTTGTCCGTCCGCAGCCCGCTCCCCGCCAGGATGTCGACGCTGAAGCGGGTGTCCTCCCAGAGATAGGACATGCCGGCCGAGGCGGTCATGAGCTGATCGTGGTCGGTGTGGATCGGGTGGGTGGCGATATAAGCGAGATCGTCGGCGGAGAAATTGAACTGCGCGGACGAGATCCCCTCCGCCTTCTGCTGGGCGATGGAGAGGTTGCCGTAAGAGGAGAACGGTCCCTTGACATAGGAAGTGGTGAGCTCCACCCCCATGTTGCGGCCGGTGTGGTAGTTGAAGGGCGTCAGGATGATCGGCGCGCCGAACTGCCCCTCGTCGATGAGATTGCGGGAATACTTGTAGTAGGCGTCGATGCCGGCCTTGAGGCCGGGCAGGATCTGCTGATCGACGCCGACGTCGAAATAGTGCGAGCGCTCCGCCTTCACCGTGCTGTTGGTCAGACTTGGCGGCTCGGCGGTGGTGTTGACGAACTTGTTGACGCTGGTGATGGAGACCAGCTCGAAGGGGGGCGGGGTGAAGTAGTTGGCATAGCCCGCGTGGACGGAGGTGGTGGGGGTCGCCTTCCAGACCGTGTTGAGCCGCGGGCTCAGCTGGTTCTCGTGGGTGAAGGCGTCGACGGCGTCGAAGCGGCCGCCGTAGTTGACCGTTATCGTCGGCGTGAGCTTCCACTCGTCCTGCAGATAGACGCTGTAGGTCCAGCCGGTCTTGGCGCCGTCGTCGGTGATCGGGAACGGCACGTCGGAGGTCTGCACCCCACCGCTCGCCGGCAGCACCAGGGAGGTGGTCGAGGAGCTCGTGCGCTCGCCGGTGACGATAACGCCGGAGCGGAGCGTGTGATCCGGCGTCAGCTTGTAGCTCCCCTCCGTCTGCAGCCCGCTGGCAATGCTGCGGCGGTAGGCGTCCTGGGCCACCCCGTTGAAGAGGAGATCGCCGAGCTGATCCGGCCGGAAGGTCAGGCTGCTGTAGCGGGTGAAGCCGGAGACCTGAAAGTCGAAATTCTCCTGCGAGCGCAGATATGCCAGGACTCCGTAGTGGTTGATCTCGCGTTGACTCTCGTCAAGCGTCGATGAGTCAAAGGTTGAGACGCCATTGACGGTGAAATTCGTGGGCTGGCCCGGGCTGTTCGGGATGTCGAACTGGCCACGATAGGTGCCGAAGATCGCACTCACCTTGCTTGTGGTGTCGAGGATGTCCTCGACATAGGCGAATCCGTGGCCTTGCTGGGTGTCGTCGTGGATCGGATGGTAGGACCCGGTCGGGTTCTCGATGCCGATGCCGTTCTGCAGATAGTCGCCGGTAGCGTAGTAATTGAAGTGGCCCACCGAGCCGCCGTATTCCCCGCTCGGCTCCAGCCAGCCATGGCTGCCGCCATACATGCCCACCGATCCGCCGGGCGTGAAGGCGCCGCTCTTGGTCTGGATGTCGATGATCCCTGACGTGCGCAGCCCGTATTCCGCCGGCAGCGTGCCGGTGATGAAGTCGATGGAGCCGGCGATGCGCGGGCTCAGGCTCTGGCCGAAGAAGCTGACGCCCTCCGGCAGGCTGACGCCGTCGATGCGGTACTGGATATTGGCGTGCTCGTTGCGGACGTGGATCTGGCCGAAGGAATCCTGCGACACCCCCGGCGCCTGCAGCAGCACCTGGTTGAGCGGGTTGTTCTCGCCGCCGGGCTGGGTCTCGATCGCCTGCTGGGTGATGCTGTAGGTGGAGGCGCCGATGCGCGGCTGGATGCTGGTGCGGGCGGCCTCGAGCTGGCGCGCCACGACGTCAAGGTCGAGAGCGGATTTGGATGCCAGCACGAGATCGGCCGTCGTGCCGGCGCCCGCCCCGAGGGTCACCACGACGGTGGCGACATCAAAGCCGTCCTTCTCCGCGATCACGGAATAGACGCCGGCGGCGACGCCGCTGAAGCCGAATCCGCCGTCGGCGGCGGTGGTCGCTTCCGCGACGGCTCGACCGTCGGCGGCCTCGAGACGCAGATGCGTGCCCGACAGCGGGCGCCCGAGGGCATCCCGGGCAACACCGGTGACAGTGCCGGCGGGCGGCGCGGCGGCGGCGGCGGCGGCGGCGCAGACGAGAGCGAGAACGGAGATCGCCAGGCGGCAAAGCCGCCAGATGGCGGGCGAAGACAGGCGAACGCGGGCGCATTCCATGCGCGGATTCCCCCAAAGCGAGACCGACAGCGCCGCCGGCGACGGCGCCTCCCAAGAGTTATGTTATAACATAACATTTTTCGCCGGCAAGATCGGCGACGCTGGGACGGCGCGGAAAGCATCACTCGGTGCGACGTGCCGCCAGGGAAGAGCGGCGCATCGCGTCTCGTGCCAATTCGCCCGGCACATGGCCTAGTTTTGATGCGGGGCGCTCACGCCGTCGCCAGCGTCCCCGGCGGCGGCGCCGACTGGACTCCCGTCGGGATTCCCGCGGTTTTGCCGGCCCGGCGCTCGAATCGACGGGCTTTCTCTCGGGCCCGTTCGCGTTGGTAGAGTTTTTGCAGTGCAACCGTCGGGCTCGTCATGGGACGGCCAGGAGGTGACTGAAGCAGACTTTTTTCGGGAGGCCAGATCATGGGACAGCGTCACTATGCCCGCAGCGCGGTCAAAGCCGCCGCGGTAATCGCCTTCGCGGCCTTGGCAGGCTTCGGGGGTATGAAGGCAGTCGAGGCGCAGACCAAGTCCGTCAAGATCGGAATCTCGCTGCCCTTTACGGGCTCCGACGCCGAGGACGCCACTCTCATGAAGAACGGCGCCCTGATGGCGATCGACGAGGCGAATGCCGCCGGCGCCGTTCCCGGCTACAAGATCGATGTCGTGATGTACGACAGCGGCACCGCGACCGCCGGCCAGTACGACCCGGCCCAGGCCGCCACCAACACCAAGAAGCTGATCGCCGATCCCCTGGTGGTGGCGGCTTTCGGCCCGATGAACAGCGGCGAGGGCAAGGCGATGACGCCGATCCTGAGCGAGGCGAACCTCGCCACGATCACGCCCAGCTCCACCAACCCCGACATCACCAATCCCGCCATGGCGGCGCAGTTCAAGCCCAAGGGCAAGGCGATCTATTTCCGCACCGTCACGACCGACGCGTTCCAGGGCCCGAACATGGCGAACTTCATGCGGGACAAGCTGGGGATCAAGTCGGTCTACGTCCTCGACGACAGCGGCGCCTACGGCGTCGGCATCGCCGATGCCTTCCAGAAGCAAGCGGAGAAGATCGGCGTCAAGGTGCTGGGCCGCGACCAGCTCAATCCCAAGGAAGCGGACTACACGACGATCCTGACCAAGATCAAATCGCTCAATCCCGACGCCATGTACTACGGCGGCGTCAGCCAGGGCGGCGTCAAGCTGGCGAAGCAGGCCTATGACATCATTCCCAAGATGATCAAGGCCGGCGGCGACGGCATGCAAGGCCAGTCCGTCCTGCGCGGCGTGGGTTTCCCGGCCGTCGAGGGATGGTATTCGACCAACGCCTCACCGCACGTCACCGAGGCTCCGGAAGCGGCGGATTGGGTGAAGAAGTACAAGGCCAAGTACAGCGCGCCCTACGATGACTACACCATCACCTCCTATGACGGCGCCCTCGTCCTGATCGACGCGATCAAGCGGGTGGCGGCGAGCGGCAAGGAGGTCAATCGCGACACCGTGCGCGACGCGATGCAGTCCACCAACATCAAGACCCTGCAGGGCGTGGTGTCGTTCGATGCCAACGGCGACATGCTGACCAAGATCGTCAGCGTTTTCCAATATCACGAGAACAAGGGGTTTCCGGCGGACGACATGGACCATCAGAACCCCTACATCGGCGTCGCGCCCGAGGCGCCCGCGTCCTGAGCCACCGGCTGCTCCGGAAATCGGTAGCCCCCGCGGCGGAAGTCCTGATGTACATCGGTACTGCCAATAAGGACTCTGGCCGCGGGAGCTTGGTGTCCCCGCATCGTCCCCGTCGCCATGCCGCTTCGCCCGGCACATGGCCTAGTTTTGAGGCTTGGCGGCGGGGACGCGCGGACGGTGCCTGTCGCTCCGTCGGCAGGACCAGGGTGAATTGGTGGGGATTCGCCGCGGTTTCTCGGGCGCTCGCGCCCGAGTCGATGGCACCTTCCCAGCGCCCTGCCCGCGATGGTAAAGTTTTTGCAATGACAAACATCGCGGCTGTCATGAGGCGGCCACGAGGTGACAGGAGCAGGCTCTTTGGGAGGCAAAACCATGGGACAGTCGAATTATGTCCGCGGTGGCGTTAAAGCCGCTGCGGTAGTTGCGTTTGCGGCTTTGGCGGGCATCGCCGGGCTGCAAACATCGGACGCACAGACGAAATCCGTGAAGATCGGCATCACGCTGCCGCTTACCGGCGCCGATGCCGAGGACGCGCTGCTGATCAAGAACGGCGCCATGATGGCGATCGACGAGGCGAATGCCAAAGGCGGCGTCGCCGGCTACAAGGTCGAGGTCGTGGTCTACGACAGCGGCACCGCGACCGCCGGCCAGTACGACCCGGCCCAGGCCGCCACCAACACCAAGAAGCTGATCTCCGACGCGGCGGTCGTCGCCAATGTCGGCCCGCAGATGAGCGGTGAAGGCAAGGCGATGACGCCGATCCTGAGCGAGGCGAATCTCGCCACCATTACGCCGTCCTCCACCAATCCCGACATCACCAATCCGGCGATGGCGGCGCAATTCAAGCCCAAGGGCAAGGCGATCTACTTCCGCACCGTGACGACGGACGCCTTCCAGGGCCCGAACATGGCGAACTTCTACACCCAGACGCTCAAGGTGAAGTCGGTCTACATCCTCGACGACAGCGGCGCCTATGGCGTCGGCATCGCCGACTCCTTCCAGAAGCAGGCGGAGAAGAACGGCATCAAGGTGCTGGGCCGCGACCAGCTCAATCCGAAGGAAGCGGACTACACGACGATCCTGACCAAGATCAAGTCGCTCAATCCCGACGCCCTCTACTACGGCGGCGTCGGCCAGGCCGGCGTCAAGCTCGCCAAGCAGGCCTATGACATCATTCCGAAGATGCCCAAGGGCGGCGGCGATGGCGTGCAGGGCGGCAGCTTCCTCACCGGCGGCGGCTTCCCGGCGGTGGACGGCTGGTACGCGACGAACGCGTCCCCGCATCTCACCGACAGCACGCAGGCGGCGGACTTCGTGAAGAAGTTCAAGGCGACCTACGGCAAGGTGCCGGACGACTACTCCATCACCGCCTATGACGGCGCGCTGGTGGTGCTGGACGCGATCAAGCGGGTGGCGGACAGCGGCAAGCCGGTCAATCGCGACAACGTGCGCGACGCCATGCAGTCGACCAACCTCAAGACCCTGCAGGGCACCGTGTCCTTCGACGAGAACGGCGACATCAAGGACCGGACCGTCAGCGTGTTCCAGTACAAGCACGATGCGAAGTTCCCTGACGACGACATCGAGCATCAGCAGACCTATATCGGGGTGGCACCGCAGTCCTGAGGTTAATGGTGTCAGTCATCTTCGGAAGGAGGTCCTGAAATGTCGTTTCAGGACCTCCTGCTGCAGCAGATCATCAATGGTGTGAGCCTGGGGGCGATGTATGCGCTCCTCGCCCTCGGGTTCACGATGGTCTACGGCATCATCGAGCTCATCAACTTCGCCCACTTCAACGTGTTCATGGTGGGCTCGTTCGTGGCGCTCTGGCTGTTCCAGGCCATGGGCTTCACCGGCCAGACCCAGGTGCTGTACGGCTTCCCGCTCATCGGGGTGCTGCTGGTGGGTCTCGTCGGCACCATGATGATAACAGGCCTGCTGGGCGTCGCCATCGAGCGGATCGCGCTCAGGCCGCTCCGCGGCGTGATGGGAACCGCGCCGATGATCACGACGATCGGCGTCTCCTACATCCTCTTCAATGTCATCCTGCTCACCGTCGGCGCGGACTCCAAGAACTACGCCAATCCGATGCCGCCGATCCGCTGGGACGTGGGCGACGCGGTGCTGCGCATGCGCGAGCTGCTGCTCTGGGGCGTGTCGCTGGTCCTGATGCTGGGCCTGCACTACTTCGTGCGCCACACCAAGATGGGCAAGGCGATGCAGGCCACCGCCCAGGATCAGGAAGCCGCGCGCATGATGGGCGTCGACGTCGATCGCGTCGTCATCATCGCCTTCTTCCTGGGCTCGGCCTTGGCGGGTGCCGCCGGCATGATCTTCGGCCTCTATTACAACTACACCAGCTTCATCATCGGCTATACCTCGGGCCTCAGGGCCTTCACCGCCGCCGTTCTCGGCGGCATCGGCAACATTCCCGGCGCCATGCTGGGCGGCCTGCTGATCGGCCTCATCGAATCCCTGGGCGGGCAGTTCATCGCCGTGCGCTGGACCGATGTGATCATCTTCTCGATCCTGGTTCTGGTGCTGGTGTTCCGTCCCTCCGGACTCTTCGGCCGCGCGGCGCCGACCAAATCCTGAGCCCTCACCCATGATCAATCCACCACTCGAGCAGACCCGCAGCTTCCTGCCGCTCTTCTGGGAGCGTGTCAGAAGCGAGGAATGGCGGAAGGGCGTGCTGCTCTTCCTCGTGCTTGCCGCCATCGCCTTTCCGCTGATCGACGGCAACGAGGGCGATATCGACGCGGCCGCGAACGCCACCGCCTTCGCGATCCTGGCCCTCGGCCTCAATATCGTGGTGGGCTTCGCCGGCCTTCTCGACCTGGGATATGCCGCCTTCTTCGCGATCGGCGCCTATACCTACGGCATCTTCTCCTCCTACCAGGTGCAGCCGGAGTGGAGCAGCTTCTGGGAGCCGTTCCAGTGGCTGGGCCTGGTGCAGCACCTGACGCCCAACGGGCTGCCCGGCACCGTGCACTTCGCGGTGTCGTTCTGGCTGATGCTGCCGGTCTCGGCGGTGGTGGCGGCGAGCTTCGGCGTGCTGTTCGGCGCGCCGACGCTCCGCCTCAAGGGCGACTACCTCGCGATCGTGACCCTGGGCTTCGGCGAGATCGTGCCGATCGTGGCCCGCAACACGCCCTATCTCACCAACGGCGCCCAGGGCCTGAACGGCGCGCTGCCGCCCTACCTGCCGGGCTATGGCAGCTTCGGCGTCGCCTCGACGCCGTTCTACTACGTGGGCCTGGCGCTCATCATCTTCCTGATCTTCGTCAGCGTCCGCCTCAAGGACAGCCGCATCGGCCGTGCCTGGCTCGCGATCCGCGAGGACGAGATCGCCGCCGAGGCGATGGGCGTCAACCGCACCAAGCTGAAGCTGCTGGCCTTCGCGGTCGGCGCCGGCTTTGCCGGCATGACCGGCACCTTCTACGTGGCGAAACTGCAGACCGCGACGCCGGAGATGTTCACCTTCCCGGTCTCGGTCATGCTGCTGGTGATGATCGTGCTGGGCGGCATGGGCTCGGTGGCGGGCGTGGTGGTGGGAACGCTGCTGCTGCAGCTGCTGCAATCCTGGTTCCTGCAGGACATGACCGAGTGGATTCACGCGCTGGGCCGCGTCACCGGCGCGGGCTTCCTCGAGCGCGTCGATCTCGTGCAATCGATCGAGCTCATCTTCGGCGTCATCCTCGTCATCATGATGCTCTACCGCCGCCAGGGCCTGATCCCGGAGCGGCGCGCGGTGACCGCGCTCTCCCACGCCCAGCAGACCGCGGTTCCCACCCGCAGTGGCATCAGCAGCGAGCTCAAGCCGCTGCACCGCAAGGAGATTGATCCGACGAAGCCGCTCCTCGAGATCAAGGGCCTGGCCAAGGCCTTCGGCGGCATCCAGGCGGTGAAGAGCCTCGACCTCACCATGATGCCGGGCAGCATCGTCGCGGTGATCGGCCCCAACGGCTCCGGCAAGACCACCTTCTTCAACCTGGTGACCGGCCTCACCGAGCCCGACAGCGGCACGGTGCTGCTGGCTGGCGAGGACGTCACCGGCCTCAAGCCGCACCTCATCGTCGAGCGCGGCATCGCCCGCACCTTCCAGAACCTGCGCCTCTTCGCCAACATGACGTTGATGGAGAACGTGCTGGTGGGGACCCATACCCGCACCACCACCGGTGCCATCGGCGCCGTGCTGCGCCTGCCCGGTGTCCGGCGCGAGGAAGCGGCGGCGCGCGGCCGCGCCCTGGAGATCCTCGGCATCTTCGGCAACCGCCTGATGCCGCGCCTCCTGCACCTGGCGCGCACCCTCTCCTACGCCAACCGGCGCCGGCTCGAGATCGCCCGGGCGCTGGTCACCGAGCCGGTGCTGCTGCTGCTGGACGAGCCCACCGCCGGCATGAATCCGACGGAGACCCTGGAACTCACCGACCAGATCCGCGGGCTCCGCCAGCGCGGCGTCAGCGTCCTGATGATCGAGCACAAGCTCAACGTCGTGAACGAGATCGCCGACAAGGTGATCGTTCTCGACCACGGCGAGAAGATCGCCGAGGGCCTGCCCGCAGAAATTCACCGCAATGAGGAAGTGCTTCGTGCATATCTCGGACGCAAAGCAACCGCAGCCGCACGAGCGGCCGCCGCTTCTTGAATTCAGGAACGTCGACACCTACTACGGCGAGCTTCACGTCCTCAAGAACGTGAACTACCGGGTGGGCTCCGGGGAGATCGTATGTCTCCTCGGCGGCAACGCGTCGGGCAAGTCGACGACGATGAAGACCATCCTCGGCATCGTGAAGCCGAAGAACGGCACCGTCGTCTATTCCGGCGAGACCATCAACGACCTGCCGACGGCGGAGCGCGTGCGCCGCGGCATCGCGCCGGTGCCGGAGGCGCGGCGCCTGTTCCCGCGCATGACCGTGCGCGAGAACCTGGAGATGGGCGCCTTCATCCGCACCGACAAGGCCGACATCCTCGCCGACATGGACCGCATGTTCGAGCTGTTCCCGCGGGTGAAGGAGCGCCTCAACCAATACGCCGGCACCCTCTCCGGCGGCGAGCAGCAGATGGTGGCGATGGCCCGCGCGCTGATGGCGCGGCCGGCGCTTCTCTGCATGGACGAGCCCTCCATGGGCCTGTCTCCGCTCTACGTGGAGCAGGTCTTCGAGCTCATCCAGGCCATCAACAAGCAGGGCACCACCATCTTCATGGTGGAGCAGAACGCCAGCATGGCGCTCTCGATCGCCAGCTACGGCTATGTCCTGCAGACCGGCGAGGTGGTGCTGCACGGCAGTGCCGACAGCCTCCTGCACAACGACATGGTGCAGCAGGCCTACCTCGGCGAGATGAAGGTGGCGTAGCTCCCGCTGGCGGGCGGCCCGTGCGTCCTTCGACGCGCTTCGCTTGCTCAGGATGAGGAGGGTTTTTTCATGCCATCCTCTATTTTCCTCATCCTGAGCAAGCGACCGTAGGGAGCGCGTCGAAGGACGCACCCCGGACCCGCGGCACCAGCGCGGCATTGCACCTTGAGGCGGGCTGGCCCAATATTCCCGCGGGCTCAGGCCCAGGAGGGATGCCATGCCCGATACCCGCGTGAACTTTGATCTCGCCGCCGCGCTCAAGGACAGCGAGCGGCGCTTCGTCGCCGCCAATCCCAAGAGCGAGGCCCGCGCCAAGCACGCCGCCGAGGCGATGCCCGGCGGCAACACGCGGACGGTGCTGCACTACAGCCCCTTTCCCGTGACCTTGCACAGCGGCGAAGGGCAGCGGCTCACCGACATCGACGGCCACGTCTACACCGACTTCCTGGGCGAGTATTCGGCGGGCCTCTACGGCCACTCCCATCCCAGGATCATGGCGGCGTCGCGGGAGGCCCTGAAGGCCGGCCTGACCTTGGGCGGCCCCAACGAGCACGAGGCGGAGCTCGCCCATCTCGTCAAGAGCCGCTTCCCCTCCATTGATCTGATCCGCTTCTGCAATTCCGGCACGGAATCGAATCTGATGGCGCTGGTGACCGCCCGCGTCGTCACCGGCCGCACCCATGTCATGGCGTTCCAGGGCGGCTATCACGGCGGCGTCCTCAAATTCGCCGACGGTCCCTCCGACATCAATGCGCCCTTCCCTTATGTGATGGCATCCTACAACGACATCGAGGGCACGCTTGACCTCATCGAGCGCCACAAGAACGAGCTCGCGGCGGTGATCCTGGAGCCCATGATGGGCGGCGGCGGCGCCATCCCGGCGGAGCGCCCGTTCCTGCAGGCGCTGCGGGATGCCACGGCCAAGCACGGCATCGTGCTGATCTTCGACGAGGTCATGACCTCGCGCCTCTCGCCGGGCGGCCTCCAGGAGGCGCACGGCATCCGGCCCGACCTCACCACCTTCGGCAAGTATCTGGGCGGCGGCTTCAGCTTCGGCGCCTTCGGCGGCGCGCGCCGGCTGATGGAGCGCTATGATCCGAGCCGCGCCGACAGCCTCGCCCATGCGGGCACCTTCAACAACAACGTCATGAGCATGTCCGCGGGCGTCACCGGACTCCGGGACATCTACACGCCCGACGCCGCCCGCGCGCTCTCGGCCACCGGCGAGGCACTCAAGACCCGCCTCAACAGCCTCTTCGCCGAGAAGAAAGTCGCGGCCCAGGTCACCGGCATCGGCTCGCTCCTCAACATCCACTTCCAGACCACGGCGATCCGGCGCCCGGCGGACGTCAAGCCCGCCAACGAGCAGCGCGCCCTCTTCCACCTGGAGATGCTGGCGCGCGGTTACTACATGGCCCGGCGCAACTACATGACGCTGTCGGTGGCGCTGGAGAAGCGCGACTACGACGGCTTCGTGACGGCGACGGGAAACCTGCTGGACGACTACGGCTCGGTGCTGCGGGACTGATCCCGAGGGCGCCCGGCGAACGAGATCAACGGGAGGACCTTCCGACATGGCCAGCTTCGTCAATCCGGCGCGCGAGCGCCTGAAGCAGGGCGAGCTCGCCCTTGGCGTCGGCATCCGGCTGTCGCGCACCGTGGAGATCGCCAAGGCGATGGCGACCGGCGGCTTCGACTGGCTCTTCATCGACATGGAGCACGGCACCATCGGCCTCGATACCGCGGCGCAGATGTGCGTGGCGGCGCTTGATGCGGGGATCGCGGCGATCCCCCGCGTGCCGGCGAAGTCCTACACCCTGGCGACACGGCTCCTGGACGGCGGCGCCGGCGGCATCGTGATGCCGCACGTGGATACGCCCGAGGAGGCGCGCGAGATCGTCGATCGCCTCAAGTATCCGCCGCAAGGTCACCGCTCCGTCGCCGGCGGCATGGCGCAGTTCGACTATCAGCCGGTGCCGCTCGCCGAGGCGACCCGCATCCTCAACGCCGAGAGCCTGCTGGTGGTGATGATCGAGACGCCCCAGGCGGTGGAGAACGCCGAGGCGATCGCGGCGGTGCCCGGCATCGACGTGCTGCTGATGGGCACCAACGACCTTTCCATGGAGCTGGGCCATCCCGGCGAGCTTGGCCATCCCAAGGTGGTGGCGGCCTATGAGCGCGTCATCGCCGCCGCCAAGCGGCACGGCAAATGGGCGGGCATGGGCGGCGTCTACGTCGAGGATCTCATGAGCCGGTACATCGGCATGGGCTGCCAGTTCATCCTCGGCGGCGCCGACTTCGCCTTCGTCCTGGCGGCGGCGACGCAGCGCACGAAGTTTCTGCGCGGGCTCAAGGGCTGAGCCGCCCTCATTCTGGGCAGATGTAGCCGATCCCCGACGGCGACTTGAAGCAGCCGACGGATTCCGGCAGCACGTGCTTGGGCAGCCAGAGCACGATGTCGGGGAAGAAGATGCAGAAGGCGATGGTGGCGAAGAAGACGATATAGAGCGGCAGCGAGCGCACCAGCGCGATCGAGAATTTCACGCCGACGAATTTCGACGCCATCAGGAGCGCCAGGCCATAAGGCGGCGTGATCAGGCCGAAGGCCAGGGTCACGATGATGACCACGCCCATGTGCACGGGGTTGATGCCGCCGATCTCCGTGAGCTTGGTGATGATCGGCATGAAGATGATGATGGCCGGGATCGCATCGACGAAATCGCCGATGATCACGAAGGCCGCGACCAGCAGGAACATGATGGCGAAGGGGCTGGTGCCGGCGGCGTTGGTGATCCAGTCGGAGACCAGGTCGGGCCCGCGCAGATAGGCCAGCATCCAGCCAAAGGCGGAGGCCGCCGCCACGGTGATCAGTGGGATCGAGGAGAGAAGCCCGGTCTTGGCGAAATCGAGGGGCAGCTCGCGGACATGGCCTCGGTTCAGGACGGGGATCGCCACGCCCAGGATATAGACCACCGCGATCATGCCGGCCTCGGTGGGGGTGAACCAGCCGGTGAGGATGCCGCCCATGATGATCACGGGGATCACCAGCGGCACCACTGCGTCCCCCGCGGCGCCCACCACCGTGCTCAGCGAGGCCCGCGGCTTCAGGAATCCGACCGGGCCGAAGAAATAGCTGTAGATCATGAGCCCGATGCCGACCAGCACGCCCGGCACCACGCCGCCGAGGAAAAGGCCGCCGATCGAGACGTTGCCGGTGGCGCCGTAGACCACCGCCATGATGCTGGGCGGGATCAGGTTCGCCATGGTGGAGGCGGCGGCGATGAGGGCGGCGGTGAAGCCGGGATCGTAGCCCTCCCGCGCCATGGAAGGGGCGAGCGTGCGCGAGAGCACGGCGACGTCGGCCGAGGAGGAGCCGGAGATGCCGGAGAAGAACATGCTGAAGAGCGTCACCACCTGGGCGAGACCGCCGCGCAGATGGCCGATCAGCGCCTGGGACAGCCGGATCATGCGCACGACCACGTTCGCGGAGGTCATGAGCTCGCCCACAAGCAGGAAGAACGGCACCGCCAGCAGCGCCTCGGAATCGACGCCGTTGAAGAGCTGGCCGATGATCGAGGGCAGGCTGATGGGGGTCAGCAGGGTCGAGACGATGACGCCCGCGATGAGGGCGAAGGCCACGGGCACGCCGAGATATCCCAGGCCCAGGAACAGGCCGCCCATCAGCACCAGGATCCAGCCGTTGCTCATTGCCGGCCCGCCCTACTCGACATGCATCTGGCGGCGCTCCAGGCTCGGCTCCTCGAAGCCATAGCGCCAGCCGTTGACGAGCTGCTCGATGGTGAACAGGCAGATCATGAGGCCGGAGAGCGGGATCGCGGCGTAGTAGGAGGCGATCGGCGTCATCGAGGGCATGCGGAAGCTGCCGAAGCCCTGCAGGAAGTTGATGTAGCCGAAATAGACCATGCAGACCGCGACGGCGAGCACGATGCCGCGGCTGAAGGTCTCGATCACGAGCCGCGGCGTGCCGGACATGGTTTCCTGGATCGCGGCGAGGTAGAGGTGATCGTTGCGGCGCGTCGCCGCCGCGGCGCCGATGAAGATTCCGTAGACGAAGAAGGTACTGGTGACCTCCTGCAGCCAGAGCCACGGATGGCCGATCGTGCGGGTCACCACATCGAAGAACACCGAGGACGTGAAGCCGGTGAGGCAGACGCCGCAGAGCACCATGGTGATGTGCTCGAGGATGTCGAGAGCCGGCCACTTGAGGTGACGCTGCTCCTGCAGGACGAGGCGGCCTGGAGTCTTCATGGCGGCGTCACGGCGGCGCTGAAGTCGGGATTTGAAAAGGCCGGTGCGGGCACCGGCCTCTTCACGTCATTCGACACGGGGCGCGGGGCCTATTTCACCTCGCGGATCAACTTCAGAAGCTCGACCGCATGCGGTCCGAGCTGCGTCGCGATCTTGTCCTGGATCGGCTCGGCGATCTTGATGAAGCCGGACTTGTCCACGTTCTTGACGAACTTGACGCCGATCTTCTCCAGCTTCGCCATCGACTCGTGCTCGAGCTCGATCGCGTGCGTCGGCTCCACGCGATTGGTCTCGTCGGCGGCGTCCTGCACCCACTTCTTCTGCTCGTCGGAGAAGCTGTTCCAGGCCTTGTCGCTGACCCAGATGCAGTTGGCGTTCGCCTCGTGCTCCGACATCGACATGATCGGCGCCACCTCGTAGTGCTTGTTCGAGAGGTAGACGTTGACGCCGTTCTCGGCGACGTCGACGACGCCGGTCTGCAGCGAGGTATAGACCTCGCCGAAGGGCATGTGGGTCACCTGGGCGCCATAGGCGGCAAAGAGCGTGTCTTCCGTGGGCGTCGCCTGCACGCGCACCTTCAGACCCTTCAGATCCCCGATGTTGTGGATCTCTTTCTTGCTGTAGAAGTCGCGCAGGCCCAGGGTGATGAGGGTCAGCACATGGGCCCCCTGCACCGTGTCCGTGATCATCTTGCGGAAGGAGGCGATCACCTTGGGGTCGCTCACCGCCTTCTTCAGGTGCTCCTCGCCGCGGAAGATGAAGTGAATCGACAGCACGCCAGCTTCGGGTGACACGGTGGCCGCGTTCGCCGTGGCGGAGATGATGAAGTCGATGTCGCCGGTGCGGATCTTCTGCAGCATCTGCGGCTCCTGGCCGAGCTGCGCGCCGGGGAACTGGTCGATGATCATCGTGCCCTTGCTGAGCTCGCTCAGCTTGGCGGCAAAAGTGTCCCCGGTGAAGCCGTAGGCGGTGGTATGGGGCTGGTCGTAGCCGAAGGTGAAGTGCTTGGCGTCGGCGGCGCGGGCGTCGGCCATGCCCACCGCAAGACCGGCAGCCATGGCGGCACCGGCACACAAGATCGTCCTGGCTCTCGTCGTGAGCATGCTTTCCTCCCCTGATGCGTCGCGTGCCGTCCATCCGGCCGCGATCACTCTGCTTCTTGTCCGCAACTCTATGGGGCCGACGGACGCTCGGCAAGGGCGCGCTGGAGTGGCTCCAGATCGCACTGCATGCCCCCGCCATCGCCGGGAAATCGACGCCTGGCGGGCCTGAAACTGGCTTTATTTTGGGCACGCGCCCGCGGCCGGCGGCCAAGACGCCCATCGTTAGCACTCTATTAATCCGTGTCTTGCACCTTCGGTCGCACCCATCCGGGGACGCGGCGGCCGCTCGCATCGATGCCGGGCCCGCGACGATGGCGAGAGGGCGCGGCCATGATCACGCTGGACGCACAGCCGATCGAAGACTCGCCGCCCGCCGACCGCCCGGAAAGCGGGGCGCCGCGGACGCGGTGGCGTTTTCTGCTGCTTGCCGCCATCGTGCTTGCGCTGCCATGGCTCGCCTCGCATCTCCATGCACGGCGCATTGCCGCGCTCGCGACGGCGGACGCGGAAACCTTCTATCCCGACATCTGGATGCCGGCGATTCTGTCGGCGATGCTGGGTTTCCTGTGGTTGGTCCTGGCGAGCCGCCGACGCGCCATCGGCGCGCGGTCCTACGGCGCGCTCCTGATACCGGCGCTGGCGGTTCTCAGCTTCCTGTGGCTCGCCTCGGATCTCATCTTCGTGACGCCGGATATCACCGTCGCCGACGATGCGTTGTCCTGCCGGGAGCGCGTTCCCTGGTCGGCGATCTCTGGAGTTGAGCTCGAGGAGGGAGGACGCGGCCGGGAATATGTGCGCCTCGAGCTCGACCCCGCGCGCGTGCGGTGGCCGTCCGCGTTGCAGGGACGGGGCTCGATCAGCTGCGAGATCACCGGGCAGACCGTGGACTACGCCCGGATCTACGACGCGATCCAGGACCGCTGGGCAGCGCAGATCGCCGCCAGCCCGGATTCGCCGCCGGACACCGTGGCCGGGCAGATCGCCATCGGCATGTCGGAGAAAGACGTGATCGCCGCCTTCGGCGCGCCTTTCATGTTGCGGGCCCAGACCGGCGACACTTTCTATTATGCGTCTCGCCACGGAGGAAATCCGCGCTCGCCCACCGACGAGGTGGGCGGCTGGCGCTTGATCGCGATCTATTTCGACACGGACGGTCACGCCCGGCGCGTGGCGGACTATCGCCGTCAGGGCCGGCGATTCGTCGACGCCGTCGGCGGCCCGCCCCTCGCCCTCACCGACGCCGTCGTCGTCGACTCCCTCTTTCACGCGGTCTCGCAGACGAGCGACTGACGGTGCGGCCCCAACCGATCAGTACGCCAAGATCGCTCAAAGTATGCTTTTAGCAAATATTGCTTGCTTTATGCCGATCTCGACCCTACCTGTAGCCATATACTACTGAGGGATGAGGACGTTATGCGGCCCGGAGAATTGAAGGCATGGCGGCAGAGGCTCGGTCTCACTCAAGAGGCGGCAGGCGGTCGCCTCGGCGTAACGCGAGTCACGATCCAAAACTGGGAGAACGGCGAAACGCCGATCTCGAAAGTCGTCGAATGCACATGCAGGTTTTACCTTGAGCATTGGCAGAAACAACAAGCGCAGAGGCCCGACCACGGACCGGTAGCTCTCATCTATTCCGACAAATCCCTGTGGATCGGACCCGATGGCCGGTTCGGCATGATGCAGAGAGAGCCATTTCCGAATAATGAGGCGGCACTGCAGCGGGTTCGCGATCTGTGGGGCCGGCCAAATTTTCAGAACCCTCTCATTGTCGATGAGTCCGGGGACATGGTCTGGAATTTTCGAGAGCTTCAGCGCGAGATCGAGCGGCGCACAGCACAGGATCGGGCTGCGGCGGAGACAACAGACCTCGCTGATGAGCTTCTGGCCATCGGCGAGCGTCTTGCCCGATTGCCGGCGCAGGATAACCGCGGTGCAGACGAGATTCTTGGCTATGACGAGGATGGCATCCCGCGCTGATGGTGCTCGACACGTCTGCCATTCTTGCGATTCTGCTCCTCGAGCCCGATAGGGCGACCTTTGCGGGCGCCATCGCAGGTGCGACGACGCGGCTCGTTTCCGCGGGCACGCTACTTGAGCTTAGTATCGTCCTGGAAAGCCGGAACGGCGCGGCAGGCGCTACCGCAATCGACGACTTCATTTTGAAGAGTCGAATTGTCGTGATGCCCTTCAACGCCGAGCAAGTTGCAATTGCTCGTGAGGCATACCGCCGCTTCGGCCGCGGTCGCCACCCCGCTGGCCTCAATTTTGGCGACTGCTTCGCTTACGCGCTGTCGAAGACGTCGGGCGAGCCGTTGCTGTTCAAGGGCGATGACTTCGCCCGGACCGACGTCGCGCGCTGCTGAATTCCGGAATTTACTCCTACCCCCGATAGCTCTGCCGGCCGCCGTCGCGCAGCCAGAGCCGGGTCAGCAGACGCTTCTGATCGGGCGTCTCGCCGTCGACGAAGGCGGTGCGCATGTGGCCGGTGGTCCGGTTATTGACGTATTGGATCTGCCCGGGCCGGAACTGCAGATCGATCGCGAGGCCGGGGGCGCGCATGACCGCTTCCATGGCCTCCAGCGCCGCCTCGCCCTCGCGATCGAGCCGCTCGCCGCGGAGCGCGTAGCCGCCGTGGATCTCCAGGAGGGCCAAGCGCGCGGTGAGGCGGTCGCCGTCATTGGCGAAGACCGGCGCCGCATGGGTGTCGGGCTCGCCGTCAAAGAATTCGCGATGGCGGTCGTACCAGAACGGCCGATAGAGCCGCGGCAGCACGTTGCCGTGCTCCGCCAGGAGCCGATTGTGAGCGGAGTAGAAGCTGATCACCTTGCTGGTGCCGCCTTCCTTCGACTGGCTGTGGCAGAGGAGCCCGACGTAGTGCGGCGGCGTCTCGTTGTAGGAATTGTCGTTGTGGAAGACGAGCTCGACGTTGGTCACCGTCGGGCGGATGCCGGAGCCGGGCTTCATGGTGGCGCCGGTGTCGCGGACGAGGAAGACCATGGTGCCGTCGATCTTCTGCGCCACCGGCCGCGACAGCAGCGAGGAGAGGAGCCAATAGAGCGCCGTCGCCTCCTCCTGCCTCATCTCCTCCACCGGCAGCCGGTCGAGGACCGCGAACATCAGCCCGTCCTCAAGGCGATCGCGCACCTCGGCCATCAGGGCGCGGCAAGCGTCGAGCTCGAAATCCTCGGGCTTGAGCAGAAAGAGCGGCAGCGGGTGGGCGCGGAGCGTGGCCAGGGCGCGATCAAGCTCGTCGCGGCACGGAGCTGGTATCGGGACGAGCCAGGAATCCGGGCGGATGGTAGCCCCAGTCCAGGCGCGGGGGCCGGTGACGATCTCGCTCAGCATGGCGTTCCCTCCCGGGTTTTTTGATTTCTAGCACTGAGTCCCGCCGCGTGTCGCCCGCGCCGGTGCCGGAAGCGCGACCGGCGACGGTTCGCAGCGGCCGCGGCAAGCGTATCAACATACTGATATGGCTCTGGAATTATCGTCCAACACTGGTCACAGCCCTGCCATGCAGTAAAAACCTATCGATCGATTGACATTATCGGTCGTTCCAAATATAGGGGGCCTCCACTTCGGGGATAAAGCGAGTGAGCGAACTCAAAACCCGGCAGCGCGCCGGGACGTATCAACGCGGCGAGGATACGCGCCGGCGCATTCTCGACGCGGCGCTGTCGGCCTTTGCCCGCGATGGCTATGAGGGCGTCAGCACGCGGGCGCTCGCCGAGCAAGCGGGCGTGAACCTGCCGGCGATCCAGTATTATTTCGGCAGCAAGGAAGGCCTCTACCGCGCGGTCATCGAATTGATCGCGGGCGGGATCGAGGAATGCATGGCACCGATCGCCGTGCGGGTTCGCGAGGCGTTGGCGCGGCCCGACGTGACCCACAAGCAGCTCCTGGCACTCCTGCATGAGGTGCTCGACGCCTTCGTCTCGATGGTGAACTGCGGCGACAATCTGGAAAGCCGCCGGATGCTGTTCGCCCGCGCCGAGATCGAGCGCAAGGAGGCGCTCGACCTTCTGCACCAGACCGGGCGGCGGCAGGTGTTCGAGCCCTGCGCCGCGCTGGTCGCCCGTCTCATCGGCCAGCCGACCGGATCCGAGGAAGTGCTGCTGCGCACCCTCATGATCGTCGGCGAGGTCGTGATCTTCTGCAACAAGGGCGCGCGGCGAGAGCTCGGCGCCGCGGCGCTCAGCGAGGACCGGATCCTGGCGATCCAGGCGCTGGTCCGCGAGCACACCGCCGCCATCTTCCGCGCGACGAAAGGCATGACCCGATGATGCAGTACGTTGTTTCCCCCGCGTCCCGCTCCCGCTCCCGCGCCCTGGCGCTGGCGGGCGGTGTCGCGATCTCGGCGCTCCTCACGGGCTGCACCGTGGGTCCCGACTTCATGCGTCCGGCGGCGCCGGAAACGACGAGCTACACGCCGGAGGCGACGCTGCCGCCCACCACCGCCTCGAGCGTGGCGGCGGGCGAGGCGCAGCGCTTCGTCAAGGACCAGGACATTCCCGGCCAGTGGTGGACGCTGTTCCACTCCGAGGCGCTGAACACCCTCATCGATCAGGCGCTCAAGGCCAACCCGGACCTGCAGGCGGCCCAGGCGGCGCTGCGCCAGACCCAGGAGACCGCCCTCGCCACGCGCGGGCCGCTGTTTCCGAGCATCGATGCCCAGTACAACGTCACCAGGCAGAAGATCTCTGGTGCGTCCTTCGGCCAGTCCGGCCTCAACCCGATCTTCACCCTCAGCACGGCTCAGGTCAGCGTCTCCTACCTCGTGGACATCTGGGGCGCCACGCGGCGGCAGATCGAATCCGCGGACGCCCAGGCGGAGGCGCAGCGCTACCAGCTCGAGGCCACATATCTCACGCTCACCTCGAACGTGGTGACCGCCGCGGTGCAGGAGGCCTCGCTCCGGGCCCAGATCACGGCGACCGAGGACATCATCAGCGCCGAGACCCAGCAGCTCAACCTGTTGCAACGGCAGTTCGATCTCGGCGGCGCCTCCAAGGCCGCGGTGCTGGCCCAGGCGGCGACGTTGGCCCAGGCCAAGGCCGGCCTGCCGGTATTGCAGAAGCAGCTGGCGCAGCAGCGCAACCTCCTCGCCGTGCTGTCGGGGCGCTTCCCCAGCGACCAGCCCAAGGAGCGCTTCGAGCTCGCGAGCCTGCAGCTGCCCCAGGATCTGCCGCTCAGCCTGCCGTCGAAGCTGGTGGAGCAGCGGCCAGATATCCAGGCGGCGGAGTCCGCCATGCATTCGGCCAGCGCCCAGGTCGGCGTCGCCACCGCCAACCTGCTGCCGCAGCTCAACCTCACCGGCGCCTTCGGCGTGTCGGGCTCCGGCGTCGACTTCAATCCCTCCACCGGCATCTGGAGCATCGGCGCCGGGCTGGTGCAGCCGATCTTCCGCGGCGGCACCTTGATCCACGAGAAGCGCGCCGCCGTCGCCGCCTACGAGCAGACGGCGGCGCAATACCGCGGCACGGTGCTGGTGGCGTTCCAGAACGTGGCGGACGCGCTGCGCGCGCTGCAGTCCGATGCCGACGCCCTCAACGCGCAGCTCGCGGCCGAGCAGGCCGCCGCCGACAGCCTCGACCTGTCGGAGCGCCAGTTCCAGCTCGGCGCCATCAGCTACACGTCCCTGCTCGACGCCGAACGCACGTTGCTCCAGGCCCGCGTCAGCCTGGTGCAGGCCCAGGCCGCGCGCTTTGCCGATACCGCGGCGCTGTTCCAGGCGCTGGGCGGCGGCTGGTGGAACCGCGCCGACGTGACGGAGAGCGCGCCCAGCGGATTTGCGTGGCCCTGAGCCAGAGCCCGCTGTGACAGACGATTGCGAATGGAGGCGAAAGCCATGGTAAAGCGATTCATCATCATGCTGGTCGTGGTCGGCGCCGTGCTCGGCGGCGTCTTCGGCTTCAAATCCTTCGTCGCCGGCAAGATCCGCGAGTCCCTCGCTGGCTTCGCCACCATGCCGCAGACGGTCTCCACCGCCACCGCGGCGGTGCAGGACTGGCAGCCGCGCCTCGAGGCGGTGGGCAGCCTGCGCGCCATGAACGGCGCCGATCTCAGCTCCCAGGTCTCCGGCATCGTCTCCGCCATCCATTTCGAGTCCGGCGCCGACGTGAAGGAAGGCGACCTGCTGCTGGAGCTGGCCTCCGCCGACGACCTCGCCAAGCTGCAGTCGCTGAAGGCGGCGGCAGCGCTCGCCAAGATCACCTATGACCGCGACGTGCAGCAGCTCAAGGCGCAAGCCGTCAGCCAGCAGATCGTCGATACCGACGCGCAGAATATGAAGGGCGCCGAGGCCCAGGTGAACCAGCAGCAGGCGACGCTCGACTACAAGTTCATCCGCGCGCCCTTCGACGGCCATCTCGGCATCCGCCAGGTCGATCTCGGCCAGTATCTGAGCGCCGGCTCGACCATCGTGACGCTGCAGGCCCTCGATCCGATCTTCGTCGATTTCTTCCTGCCGCAGCAGGCACTCGACCAGATCAAGCCGGGCCAGAAGATGACGGCGCAGATCGATACCTACCCGGGCCAGAGCTTCGCCGGCACGATCTCCGCCATCAATCCCAAGATCGATCCCAACAGCCGCAACGTACAAATACGGGCGCTGATCAAGAACCCCGACCACAGGCTGCTGCCGGGCATGTACGCCACGGTGGACATCGACAGCGGCGCGCCGCAGCAATACGTGACGCTGCCGGCGACGGCGATCGCCTTCAACCCCTATGGCGACACCGTCTATCTCGTGGACGACCAGGGCAAGAACGACAAGGGCCAGCCGAAGCTGGTGGCGAAGCAGACCTTCGTCACGACCGGCGCCCGCCGCGGCGACCAGGTGGCGGTGCTGACCGGCGTCAAGGCGGGCGACACGATCATCACCGCCGGCCAGAACAAGCTGCGCAACGGCTCGCCGCTGGCCATCAACAATTCCGTGATGCCCACCGCCGACGCCAGCCCCGTGCCGGTGGACCAGTAGGAGCAGGCCGATGAAATTCACCGACATCTTCATCCGCCGCCCGGTGCTCTCGGCGGTGGTGAGCCTGATGATCCTGGTGCTCGGCATCCGCGCGGTCATGTCGTTGCCGGTGCTGCAGTATCCCCGCACCGAGAACGCGGTGGTGACGGTCACAACCACCTATTACGGCGCCGATCCCGACGTGGTGGCAGGCTTCATCACCACGCCGCTGGAGCAGGCGATCGCCCAGGCGAACGGCATCGATTACATGACGTCGATCAGCCAGATCAGCACCAGCACGATCACCGTCAACCTGCGGCTCAACTACGATGCCGACAAGGCGATGACCGAGATCAATTCCAAGATCACCTCGGTGCTGAACCAGCTGCCGCCGGGCTCGCAGCAGCCTGTCGTGACCGTGAAGATCGGCCAGACCTTCGACGCCATGTATCTCGGATTCAAGAGCGAGGTGCTGGCGCCGAACAAGATCACCGACTATCTCGTGCGCGTGGTGCAGCCGAAGCTGCAGGCGGTGGAGGGCGTGCAGACCGCCGAGATCCTCGGCGCCAAGAACTTCGCGCTCCGCGCCTGGCTCGATCCCAAGAAGCTCGCCGCCTACAACCTCACCGCCGCCGACGTCAGCACGGCGCTCAGCCAGAACGACTACATCTCCGGCCTCGGCAACACCAAGGGCCAGATGGTGCAGGTAAACCTGGTCGCCTCCACCAGTCTGCACACGGTGGACGAGTTCAAGAACCTGGTCATCAAGCAGTCGGGCGGCGCCATCGTCCGCCTGAAGGACGTCGCCAACGTGATGCTGGGCTCCGACGACTATGAATCCGAGGTGGGATTCGACGGCCAGAAGGCGGTCTATATCGGCATCCAGGCGGCGCCCGCCGCTAATCTTCTCGACGTGACCAAGGGCGTGCGCACGATCTTCCCCGACATCGTCTCGCAGCTGCCACAGGGCCTCGAGGGCCAGATCGTCTACGATTCCACCGAGTTCGTGAACAGCGCCATCGTCGAGGTGGTGCGCACGCTCCTCGAAGCGCTTGTCATCGTAACCCTGGTGGTCTTCGCCTTCCTGGGCTCGTTGCGCTCGGTCTTCATCCCCACGGTGGCGATCCCGCTGTCCCTGGTCGGCACCTTCATGATGATGCTGGCCTTCGGCTTCTCCATCAATCTGCTGACGCTGCTGGCCCTCGTGCTGGCGATCGGCCTGGTGGTGGACGACGCCATCATCGTGGTGGAGAACGTCAACCGGCACCTGGACGACGGCATGAAGCCGATCCCCGCCGCCATCCTGGCGGCACGCGAGCTCGGCGGTCCCATCATCGCCATGACCGTGGTGCTGGTGGCGGTCTATGTGCCGATCGGCTTCCAGGGCGGTCTTACCGGCGCGCTCTTCACCGAGTTCGCCTTCACCCTGGTGGGCGCGGTGACGGTCTCGGCGGTCGTGGCGCTGACGCTCTCCCCGATGATGTGCTCCCGTCTCCTCAAGCCGCATTTGCCGGAGAGTCGCGGCTGGCAGGATCGCCTCATCACGTTCATCGACCGCAGATTCGACCGGCTGCGCCATCGCTACGAGCGCTGGCTGCACGGCAGCCTCAACTATCTGCCGGTGACGGCGGTCTTCGCCCTGATCATGCTGGGCAGCATCTACTTCCTCTACACGACGGCGAAGAGCGAGCTGACGCCCCAGGAGGATCAGGGCGTCATCATCACCAGCTCGACCCCCGCGCCCGACGCCACGCTGCAGCAGAAGCTGCTCTATAGCCGGCAGGTCTTCAACATCTTCGCCTCGTATCCGGAGATGCAGCACGTCTTTCAGCTCGAGTCGCCCGGCCAGTCGCTGGCCGGCCTCGTCTTCAAGCCCTGGGACCAGCGCAAGCGCACCTCCAATGATATCCAGCCGATCCTGCAGCAGCAGCTCGGCGGCATCGCCGGCGCCAAGATCGTGGCGTTCCAGCCGCCGCCGCTGCCGGGCGCCTTCGGCCTTCCCGTGCAGTTCATACTCGGGACCACCCAGGATTTCGGCCGCCTCAACGAAGTGGCGCAGCAGTTCCTGCAGGACGCGCTCAAGAGCGGCCTCTTCATCTTCCTCGACAGCGACCTCAAGATCGACCAGCCGCAGTCGACGGTGGAGATCGATCGGGATAAGACTTCCCAGCTCGGCCTCAAGATGAGCGACGTGGGTGCCGCGATGACGTCCATGCTCGGCGGCGGCTACGTCAACTACTTCAGCATCGACGGGCGCTCCTACAAGGTGATCCCGCAGGTGCAGCAGCGCTACCGACTCACCATGGACCAGCTCCTCAACTACTACATCAAGACATCGGACGGAACGGCGGTGCCGCTCTCCACGGTTGCGCGCATCACCACCAAGGCGGTGCCGGAATCCATCAACCACTTCCAGCAGCTCAACAGCGCCAATATCGAGGGTGTGGTCGCGCCGGGCGTCGCCCAGAGCGACGCACTCGCCTTCCTGCGCAATCTCGCGGCTAAGGAGCTGCCGCAGGGCTACACCGTCGATTACGGCGGACCGCTGCGGCAGTTCGTGCAGGAGTCCGGCGGCTTCCTCGTCACCATCACGCTGGCGCTGATCATCATCTTCCTGGCGCTGGCGGCGCTGTTCGAGAGCTTCCGCGACCCGCTCATCATCCTGGTGTCGGTGCCGATGTCGATCGCCGGCGCGCTGCTCTTCATCAGCGTCGGCATCTTCCCGGGCACCAGCATCAATATCTATACCCAGGTGGGTCTGGTGACGCTGATGGGCCTCATCAGCAAGCACGGCATCCTCATGGTGGAGTTCGCCAACGGAATGCAGGCGGAGGGCAAGTCGAAGCGCGAGGCGATCGAGCAGGCCGCCGGCATCCGCCTTCGTCCGATCCTGATGACGACGGCGGCCATGGTGCTGGGCGTCATCCCGCTGCTGCTGGCGAGCGGCGCCGGCGCGCTGTCGCGCTTCAACATGGGCCTGGTGATCGCCAGCGGCATCTCCATCGGCACGCTCTTCACCCTCTTCGTGGTGCCCGCGGCCTATGTGCTGTTCGCCGCCGACCATCACCGCAAGAAGGTCGACGAGGAAGACGCCCTCGACGCGGTGGTCCATGAGACCTGACGTGCCTCGGCCATGACCCGGAAGGTCTTCTGGGAAGATCCCTATCGCGCGCAGTTGGAGACCCGGGTCGCCGGCGTCGAGGGCGACGTCGTCACCCTCGACGACACGATCTTCTATGCCCTCTCCGGCGGCCAGGAGAGCGATCGCGGAAGCATCGGCGGCCACGCGGTGCTGGAGGCCCGCAAGGACGGGCGAGAGATCCGCTACACGCTGGCAAGCGGCCACGGTCTCAAGCCCGGCGATCCCGTTGCGGTCAGCATCGACTGGCAGCGGCGCTATCGCCTGATGCGCCTCCACTTCGCGGCGGAGATCGTGCTGGAGTTGGTCTATCGCGCCCTGGGTCCGGTGCGGAAGATCGGCGCCCATATCGCCCCCGAGAAGGCCCGCATCGATTTCGAGTGGGGCGAGAACATCTCCGGGCTATTCCCGGCCCTCGCGGCGGCGGCGCAGCAGATCGTTGCCGCCAACCATGCTATCGTCAGCGCCTACAGCGACGAGGCGGCGGAGCGCCGCTACTGGCAGATACCCGAGTTCGCCCCGGTGCCCTGCGGCGGTACCCACCTCAAGCGCACCGGCGAGATCGGCACGATCGAGCTCAAGCGCAAGAACATCGGCAAGGGCAAAGAGAGAATCGAGATCTACGTCGCCGAGCGCCCGGCTTGAGACGCGGCCATGCGGCGCCGGACCGCGGGTGTGACCTTATCGGGCAACCGCTTAATGTCACTCGCAAATACACCCCCACCACCGACCATGCTCGCGCGGTCGCAGCGACCGGCACATCCGGAAACGAGTGGAGACGCGGGCATATGGGATCGGGCATGAGCAGGGCGCGAATTTCAGCCATGGCGGCGAGCATCGCCCTGGCGGCGGTGCTGTGGACGGGCTTGGCGCCGACGCCGGCGCGCGCCGACGACAACGACCGCTTCACGCTTCTGGAGGAAAACGACTCCCTCTATTTCAATTCCGACAAGCACTACACCCAGGGCCTGCGCGCCTCGAACCTGTTCCCCGATGTCAAACCCGACAGCGGCTGGAACGGGCCGTTCAATTTCTTCAATGACATCTCGCCGAGCTTCGCCCCGGTTTTCGGCCCCGGCAGCGCCGACGCGCCGATCCAGCGGCGCTATTCCGTCTTCCTCGGGCAGAGCCTGTTCACGCCAAAGAACCTCCAGGCGCGGCCGCCGGACTCGAAGGACCGGCCCTACGGTGGCTGGCTCTATGCCGGCACCAGCCTTTTGCAGGACAACAACCAGCGCTCCCTCGAGAACCTGGAGCTCGACCTCGGCGTCGTCGGTCCCGCCGCCCTCGGCCGGCAGACGCAGAACGATTTCCATCAGTTCATCGGCATCAAGGAGGCCCAGGGCTGGAGCAGCCAGATCCAGTACGAGCCCGGCATCATGGTGAGCTACGAGCGCGCCTGGCGCCTGCCGATCATCGGCAACGTGGATGGCGTCGACTTCGTGCCCCAGGTCGGCGGCACCGCCGGCAACGTCTTCACCTACGGCGACATCGGCGGCATGATCCGCTTCGGCCAGAACCTGCACGCGGACTATGGGCCGATCCGCATCCGGCCGGCTCTCTCCGGCACCGACTACTTCGATGCCGATCATCTCGAGAGCAAGCTCGGCTGGTACTTCTTCGCCGGCGCCCAGGGGCGCGCCGTCGGCCACAACATCTTCCTGGACGGCAACTCCTTCCGCACCAGCCCCAGCGTCAACAAGAAGACCTTCGTCGCCGACCTTCAGGCCGGCGTCTCGCTGTTCTGGACCAGTGCCTTCCGCGTCGACCTCAGCGTCGTCCGCCGCACCGAGGAATTCACCGGCCAGCACACGCCGGACGAGGTCGGCACCGCCGCGATCGCGTTCTCGTGGTGAGGGCCTGAGGGCGTTGCGTCCTTCGACGCGCTTCGCTTGCTCAGGATGAGGAAGATGGGAGATGTCTCAAAGAAAATCTCCTCATCCTGAGCAAGCGAGCGAAGCGAGCGCGTCGAAGGACGCGAGATGCTGTTGCCCTACCCACCCGCCTTCTTCAGCGCCGCGATCACCTGTTCCGCCGCCGCGCCGCCGGTGAGGTAGGCGCCGTGGCCGGTGGAGAAATCGTGGGTCGAGCAGGCCTCGCCGGCGAAGAACAGGCGGTCGTCCAGCGCCGCGGCCCAGACGGCGCGGTCCTCCGCGTGGCCCGGCCGGGCGAAGGAATAGCTGCCGAGGGAATAGGGATCGGTGGCCCAGGATGACATCAGCAGCGGCGTGAGATCGCCGCGGATCCGGTTGCCGAAGACGCCGGCGAGCTCGTCGCGGGCGAAGTCGGTCATGGCCTCGATCCCCGCGCGCTCGAGATCGCGGCCGAGCTCGCCGCCCACGAACATCTCCACGACCGGCGCCCCCAGCGGCTTCAGCTGATAGGAGGCGGTGGCGGTGCGCTCCACCGAGCCGGCCACGTGCCAGTTGCTGCCGACGTCGGACCAGTTGTCGGCCAGCGAGAGGAACAGCTTGTTGTCGACGCCGAGCGGCAGCCCGTGCGCCGCCCGGAGCTTCGTCGGCGGCAGCGTCGGCGAGAAGCGGATGCTGTCATTGGCCACCATCGTCGGCGGCGCCGCCAGGATCGCGACACGGCTCCTGAGCGTGCCGGCGGATGTCTCCAGCACGACCGGCGAGCCGCTCCAGTCGATGCGCGCCACCGGTGTCGAGAGCGTCACCGGCACTTCGGCGGCGAAGCGCGCCACCAGCGCGCCGTAGCCCTCGCGCACCCGCCAATTGATGTCGGTGCTGTCGTAGTTGTTGTAGTCGTGAGCGGAGAGATGCTCGAGCTCGACGCCGTTGGCATAGGTGCTGATGGCGTTCAGCAGCGCGTTCCAGCGATTGCCCGGCTCCAGGAGCTCGCTGGCGGGGCGGTCGGGCTGGTTCGCGGCCTCCTCCAGCCGGCGATAAAATTCCTCCCGCGTGCGCACCCACTCGTCCTGCTCCGCCTGGCTGTAGCCGGAACGCACCAGGCGCTCGCCCCACCCCGGCAGCGTCTGGTCGACGGTGAAGCCGAGCTTGCGGGCGATGGGAACCCAGGGATTGCGGTCCGCCGAATGCAGCCAGCCGCAGCCGAGATCCGCGGCGTAGCCGCTGGACGTGACGACCGTGTGAGAGCGGCCGCCGATGCGGTCCCGCGCCTCCAGCACCAGGACGCGCAGTCCCAGATCCAGGAGGCGCCGGGCGGCGGCGAGACCCGCCGCCCCCGCGCCCACGATCGCCACATCCGCATCCATCACCGGCTCGGCCATGGTGCCGGTCTAGCGGGGTTTCCTAGTGGGGTCCAGAGGGGTCGGAGTGGCAAGAAGACGCAGCACGGTTGCAATCGCAACAGATGTCGCGGACCATCCGAGCTCCACCGCAAACCGGTGACTGGAATGCCCGCGCGGCAAAAGCTCATCATCGAGGCCCGCATTAACGAATACATGATGCGGGGAGAAAATCCGAACGTGCCCTATACACCCGACGAGATCGGCCGCGCCGCCGCCGAGGCGCGCGAGGCCGGAGCCGCCATCGTGCATTTCCACGGCCGCAAGCCGGACGGCTCCCCGGCCCACGACATCGACACGACAGGCGCCGCCATCCGCGCGATCCGCCGCCAGTCCGACGTCCTCGTGCATTCGACGCTGGGCCAGGTGACGGTTGCCGGCGACGCCGCCGCGCGTCTCGCCACGGTGACGGCGCTGGCGAAGGATCCCGCCCTCAAGCCGGACTTCGCCCCCATCGACATGGGCAGCACCAACATCGACACGTACGATGCCGTGGCGAAGCGCTATGGCTCCGGCGACAAGACTTATCTGAATTCCATCGCGACGCTGCAGCACTTCGCCACCACGCTGCCGACGCTCGGCATCAAGCCCGCCTTCGTCTCCTGGGCGGTGCCGTTCACCCGCACTCTCGAGGCGTTCCTGGAGATGGGGATCGCCGGGGAGCCCGCCTATCTCCTCTTCGAGCTCACCGACGGCGGCATCCTCGGCGGCCATCCCGGCACTATCAGCGGCCTCCTCGCGCATCTGGAATTTCTGCCGGCGCGCCGGCGCATCGAGTGGAGCGTCTGCAACAAGATCGGCAACCTCTACGGCCCCGCCGCCGCCGCCATCGAGATGGGCGGGCACGTCGCCATCGGCCTCGGCGACTATCTCTATCCCGAGCTCGGCACGCCCACCAATGGCGAGGTCATCCGCCGCGTCGCCGACCTCGCCCGCGCCATGGGCCGCGAGATCGCGACGCCGGCGGAGGCGCGGGAGATGCTGGAGATGGGGTGAGAGGGTGCAAGGTGGTGCGTCCTTCGACTCAAGCCCTTCGGGCTTGGCTCAGGATGAGGAGCATCTTTGATGGCACAAAGAAAATCGCCTCATCCTGAGCCGGCCGCGTAGCGGACGAGTTGAAGGACGCACAGCACTTCCCCAGCTCCCACCGCTCCCATTCGACCTCCGAGCCCCAATCGGTATAGACTTGGATATCCCATCGAGGAGAGGATCCGCATGCCCCGCTTCAAGGACTATGCCCCGTCGGGCGTCATCCCCGCCTGCTTGCTGCCCTTCGACGAGGATTTCGGGATCGACGGGGCGGCCTATCGCCAGCATCTGAGCGATCTCGCGGACGTTCGGGGCATCACCGCCGTCACCACCAACGGACACGCCTCCGAGGTGCATGCCTGCACCGTCGAGGAGCAGGCGCAGGTACTCGATCTCACCATGGACGAGATTGGCGACCGGCTGCCGGTGATTTCAGGCGTCTACAGCGACGGCAGCCTGCAGGCGGCCAAGATCGCGGCCATGGCGGCGCGCGGCGGCGCCTCGGCGCTCCTGGTCTTTCCGCCCAACAGCATGGGGATGGGCGGTCAGCTCCGGCCGGAGATGGCGCTCGCCCATTTCAAGCGCATCGCCGACGCCACGGATCTGCCGCTCATCCTCTTCCAGTATCCCCTCGGCGGCGGCTTGGGATATCCCCTCGAGACGCTGCTGCGGCTCCTCGAGGACGTCCCCAGCATCCGCGCCATCAAGGACTGGTCCAACGACGCGATGCTGCACGAGCGCCACATCCGCACTCTCGCCGCGCTGAAGCGCCCGGTCACCGTCCTCAGCACCCACAGCGCCTGGCTCATGAGCTCCCTGGTGCTGGGCTGCGGCGGGCTGCTGTCGGGCGCGGGCAGCGTGATCTCGGATCTCCAGGCGGCGCTCTTCGAGGCGGTGCAGGCGAAGGATCTCGCCGCGGCGCAGGCGGTCAACGACCGCATGTATCCTCTGGTGCAGGCGTTCTACGCGCCGCCCTTCCTCGACATGCACAACCGCATGAAGGAGGCGCTGGTACTGCTGGGCCGGCTCCCGCGGGCGGTGGTGCGGCCGCCGCTGATGAAGCTGCCGGCGGTGGAGATCGAGCGCCTGAAGGCGGCGCTTGCCGCCGCCAGGATCGGAACCGCCTTCGACCGCGCCGCCTGACATCACTCTCAAGGAAATTCATGACATGATCTTTGCGGATATGCGCGGAACCAAGGTGCCGGCCCTGGGATTCGGCACCTGGCAGCTCACCGGCGGCACCTGCGAGCGGGCGGTCGCGGCGGCGCTGGAGATCGGCTATCGCCACGTCGATACCGCCCAGGTCTACGAGAACGAGGCGGAGGTGGGCCGCGCCATCGCCGCCTCGAAGCTGGCGCGGAGCGACATCTTTCTCACCACGAAAGTCTGGATGGCGAGCTTGGCCGGGCCGAAGGTGGCGCCGTCGGTCGAGCAATCCCTCAAGAAGCTCCGCACGGACTACGTCGATCTCCTGCTGATCCATTGGCCCAATGCGGAGGTGCCGGTGGCGGAGACTCTCGACGCCTTCGCCAAGCTCCAGTCCGCCGGCAAGGTGCGGCAGATCGGCGTCAGCAACTTCACCGTGGCGCTGATGCAGGAAGCCGTGGCCAAGCTCGGCGACGGCATCGCCTGCAATCAGGTGGAATACCACCTGCTGCTGTCCCAGAAGCCGGTCCTGGACTATGCCCGCAAGCACGGCATTGTCGTCACCGCCTATTGTCCCCTCGCCCGCGGCAAGCTCGCGGGCAACGCGGTGGCGGAGCGCGTCGCCAAGAAGCACGGCATGAGCCTGAGCCAGGTGGCGCTGCGCTGGCTCGTGGAGCAGAGGGGCGTCACCGCCATCCCCCGCACCTCCACCGAGAAGCACGCCCGGGAGAATTTCGACATCTTCGATTTCGAGCTCGACGCCGAGGACCGCCGCGCCCTCGACGGGCTGCCCGCCAAGACCCGCGTCGTCAATCCCGGCTGGTCGCCGGACTGGGACGCCGCGTGACAATGAGCGCACCAAACTGGCGGACCGACGGCGTGCGAGTGGTGCGCGCCACGTCCCTGGACGCGGCGATGCGCGGACCCTCGGGAACCGGACGCGCTACCGCGTTCGATTTCACCGGCAGCGGCGGAAAAGAGACCTGGATCGGCACGGTCACGCTGCCGCCCAACGCGAACACCGGCGCGCACCATCACGGCCGGCACGAGGTGGCGGTCTACGTCGTGAAGGGCCGCAGCGAGATCCGCTGGGGCGAGTGGCTGGAATTCGCCGCGGAAGTAGGGCCCGGCGATTTCATCTACTTCGCGCCCCACGTCCCGCACCAGGAGCGGAATCTCGGCACCAGCGAGACCGTCGATTTCCTGGTGGTGCGCAGCGACAACGACCGGATCGTGATCAAGCTTGACGTCGCGCCCGCCGAGCCGCCGGAAACCGTCTACTGATCTACGCCGGCGTCGCGTTGAAGGTCATGATGTCGAGGGTGAAGCTGCCGTCGGGCTTGGTCTGGAAATAATCCAGCACGTCCTTCGACACCTTGCCGTGGAGCGAGCGGATCGCCTTCACATGGATTTCCGGCGTGTTGATGCGGGCGACCCAGGAGGAGAAGTCCAGGGGCAGCTTCCGCAGCGTGCCGGCGTCGGGGACGAAGCCCGCGTCGGTCAGCGCCTGGCGCCACTCGGCGCGGGAATAGTTGCGGAAGTGCGAGGGGTCCCGTAGCAGCTCGATCGTCTGCAGATAGGTGTCGAGGAGGCCCTGCCCCGGCGTCACCCCGTCGATGAAGACCGCGCGGCCGGAGCGCTTGAGGACGCGCCGCGCCTCCCGCAGGCCGGCGGCGAAATCGCGCCAGTGATGGGCGCTGAGACGGCTGATGACGAAATCGAAGGACGCGTCCTCGAAGGGGAGCCGCTCCACCGCGCCCTGGTGTGTCACGATATTGCCCAGGCCCCGCTCCGCCGCGGAGCCCCGCACCGCCGCCAGCATCTCCTCCGAGAGATCGTAGGCCACGACCTCGGCCACATGGGGCGCCACGTGGAAGCTCACATGACCGCCGCCGCAGCCGAGATCGAGCGCCCGCGCCGTGCCCTGTCCGCGCACCATCTCCGCGAGCTTCTGGAGGTCCTCGCCCTGGGCGTGGACGGCGCTGGTGACATAGGCCGCGGCGCGGGGGCCGAACTGGCCCGTGACAACGCTCTCGTGGGTCTTGGCGGTCATCATCTCATCCTCCTCGGCAAATCGCGGCGGGTCCAGCCGCGGCGGGAGCATCAATAGCAGGCAACATTAAACTGGTACTAGGAGTGCACTTATCCTGGTATAAAAACTGCCATGGTCGCCGCCCCCGCCGCCGGACAGCGCCGCCTCCTCGGGGATTTCCTGCGCGCCCACCGCGCGCGGCTGACGCCCGCGAGCCTCGGCCTTGCCGGCGGTGAGCGCCGCCGCACGCCGGGGCTCCGCCGGGAGGAGGTGGCGCAGCTCTGCGGCATGAGCGCCACCTGGTACAGCTGGATCGAGCAGGGCCGCGACGTCTCCGCCTCGCCGGCGGCGCTGGCGCGCCTCGCCCGCACCTTGCAGCTCTCGGCGGCGGAGCGGGCCTATCTCTTCGAGCTCGCCGAGAAGCGCGACCCCAACCCCGAGACCGGTGCGGCGATGACCGCGCCGCCGGCCCTGGTCGCCGCCCTCGATGCCATCGCGCTCCCCGCCTATGTGCTGGACCGCGCCTGGAACGCCAGCGCCTGGAACCAGGCCGCGGCGCGGCTCTTCGTCGGCTGGCTCGACGGCGGCGAGCGCAATCTGCTGCGTTACATCTTTCTCTCGCCGGACGCGCGGCGCCTGATCCCCGATCGCCAGGAGCGCGCCCGGCGCGTGCTGGCGGAATTCCGCGCCGACACCAGCCGGCACCTGGAAGACCCGGAGCTACGCGCCCTCATCGACGACCTTCGCCGCCAGAGCGATCTCTTCGCCCGTCTCTGGGATGAGCACGGCGTGATCTCCCGGGAAGGCGGCGAGCGCAGCTTCAATCATCCCACGGACGGAATGCTCCGCTACGAGCAGATCTCGCTCACGCTGGCCGGCCGGCCCGATTTCAAGCTGGTGATGCTGGCGAAGTCGGGGTGAGCGCTGGATCGGCGGTAATGCGTCCTTCGACGCGCTTCGCTTGCTCAGGATGAGGCGATTTTCTTTGTGCCGGCAGCAATGGCCCTCATCCTGAGCAAGCGACCGGAGGGAGCGCGTCGAAGGACGCACGATGCCCGCACAGCACGCCCCTCAAATAATCCCGCGCTCCCGATACGGTTTGTTCTCAGCAATGCGCTTCCACCCGAAGCGCGTGAGGTCGAGCGTGCGATACCCGCCGTCGAGGATCAGCTCGGCGAAGGCGCGGCCGGTGCCGGGGGCGTGCATCAGGCCGTGGCCGGAGAATCCCGCGGCGAGATGGAAATTCTCGATGCCGCCGGTCCAGGGGCCGAGGATGGCGTTGCCGTCGAGCTCGTTCTGGTCATAGAGGCCGGGCATGGTGTTCTTGAGCTTGAGCGTCTCCAGCGCGGGGAAGCGATGCGCCACCGCCGGCCAGACCACGCGCTCGAAGTAATCGTGATCGACCTCGAAATTGAATCCGCGCGGCTCGCGGAGGTCGGGCACGCCGCCGGTATAGCCCTTGCCCTCGGGGCGGAAGGCGAGCTTGTTCACGTCCTTGACGTAAGGGAGCTTCTCGATCGGCGTCGCCGGCTCGAAGTAATGCTCGTAGCGGCGCATGGGCTCGATCGGCGCGGTCATGCCCACCATCGCCGCGATCTCCTTGGCCCAGGCGCCGGCGGCGTTGATCACGATCTCGGCCTCGATCTTCTCCCCTGATTTGAGCGCCACGCGCCGGGCGCGCTTCCCCTCGCACTCGATGGCCACAACCTCGCCGGTGACCAGCTTCGCGCCGAGCGCCCGGGCCTTGCGGCGCAGGCCTTGCAGCACCGAGCTGGGATCGAGCCAGCCGTCGGTGGGCGAATGGACGCCGGCGCCGAGATCGTCGACGCGCAGGGAGGGGAATTGCGCCTTGAGCCCGGCGGGATCGAGCCAGCGAACATCGACGCCATGGGCCTGCTGGATCTCGAAATTCGCCTGCAGGACCGGAATGGTTTCGGTTGGCACGATGAAGAGATAGCCGCCGCGGGTGAAGCCGATAGGGGCGGGCTCGCCGTCGACGGCCATGTCCTTCTCGAAATTCTCGAAGAACTCGAGGCCGAAGGTGGAGAGCAGGATGTTCTCCGGCAGCGAGAAGAGCTGGCGGATGCCGCCGGAGGCGCGCGGCGTCGAGGCCTGGCTGAAGGCGGGGTCGCGCTCGATGACCGCGACCTCGCAGGGCCGGGCATGGGCGCGGAGGAAATAGGCGATGCTGGCGCCGATGGCACCCCCGCCGATCACGGCCACATCAGTTTTCATGATGAGGGACTACACAAGAATGAATGAGGCCGCACATTGCGCCCGCACCGCACAAGGCTATCATGGCGGAGCCAAGGTCGGAACCAACATAGAATAATTCGGGAGGACAGGATGGACCACGGGCTCGGCCGCTCGATGCTCGCCGCGACGGCAGTTCTGGCATCGCTCGCCGCATCGCCGGCACAGGCAGAGGTACAGGAGATCCGCCTCGCCAAGCAATTCTCCCTCGGCTACGTCCAGTTCAACATCCTCGACCACCAGAAGCTGATCGAGAAATACGCCAAGGCCGCCGGGCTCGGTGACGTCAAGGTGACCTGGGCCACCTTCAACGGCCCCGACGCCATGAACAGCGCGCTCATCGCCGACAGCGTCGACGTGGTCTCCGGCGGCGTGCCCGGCCTGGTGACGGTCTGGAGCAAGACCCAGGGCACCGCCCAGGAGATCAAGGGCATCTCGGCACTCAGCTCCCAGCCCTTCCTCCTCAACACGCGCAGCCCCCGCATCAAGACCGTGCGCGACTTCATCGAGACCGACCGGATCGCGCTGCCGGCGGTGAAGGTGTCCGTGCAGGCGGTGACCCTGGAGATGGCGGCGGCAAAGGAATTCGGCAAGGCGAACTATGCGAAGCTCGATCCTCTCACCGTCTCCCTGTCGCCGCCCGACGCCACCATCGGCCTCCTCTCCGGCGGCGGAACCTTCGAGAGCGTCTTCAGCGTGCCGCCGTTCCAGGTGCAGCAGCTCGAGAACCCGGCGATCCACACCGTGCTCAATTCCTTCGAGGTGCTGGGGGGATCCCACAGCTTCACCGTCGCCTGGACCTCGCGCAAGTTCCACGACGGCAATCCCAAGCTCTATGGAGCGCTGGTGGCGGCCCTCAAGGAGGCGACCGACATCCTCAACGCCGACAAGCACGCCGCGGCCCAGCTCTGGATCGAGGATTCCAAATCCAAGCTCTCGCCCGACCTCGTCTACTCCGTGATCGCCGGGCCCCAGGTCAAATGGACTCTGACGCCGGAGAACACGATGAAATACGCGAGCTTCATGGCCGAGGTGGGATCGATCAAGACCGCGCCGAAGACGTGGAAGGACCTGTTCTTCCCGGAGATCGCGGAGCTGCCGGGGAGTTGAGGGGGGATGGGAGAGGCCACGAAGAAGAGCTCCTCATCCTGAGCAAGCGAAGCGCATCGAAGGACGCACGGCAGCTTTGCAGCCAGTGATCGGCCGCGCCATGGACGCCCGCCCCGCTATTTGCAATGATCGCTCATTAAATTCACGGCGCATCAGGGGAGCCTAGCGGTGGAACAGCGGAACCTCGGCAAGTCAGGTCTCAGGGTCTCGGTGGTGGGGCTCGGGTGCAATAATTTCGGCGGCCGCATCGATCTCGACGCCACCCGCAAGGTCATCCACAAGGCCTACGACCTCGGCATCAACCTGTTCGACACCGCCGACATCTACGGCAACTTCGGCGGCTCCGAGGAGGCCATGGGCCAGGTCATGGGCGAGAAGCGCAAGGACATCATCCTCGCCACAAAATGCGGCATGGCCATGAACACGGAGGGGACGCTCAAGGGCGCGTCCCGCCGCTACATCCTTTCGGCGATCGAGGGCAGCCTCAAGCGCCTCAAGACCGACTGGATCGACCTCTACCAGATCCACCAGCCGGACCCGCTGACACCCATCGAGGAGACGCTGCGCACCCTCGACGATCTCGTGCGCTCGGGCAAGGTGCGCTACGTCGGCTGCTCCAACTACGCCGCCTGGCAGGTGGCGGAGGCCCAGGAGACGGCGGCGCGGTGCAATCTCAACGCCTTCATCTCGTGCCAGGACGAGTACAGCCTGCTGGTGCGCGGCCTGGACAAGGAATTGATCCCGGCGATGCAGGCGTACAATCTCGGCCTGCTGCCGTTCTTCCCGCTGGCGAGCGGCCTCCTCACCGGCAAGTACAAGCGCAATGCGAAGATGCCCGAGGGCGCGCGTCTCACCACCACCCAGCGCCTCGCCGACCGCTACATCAACGAGAAGAACTGGGAGATCGTCGAGCGCCTGGGCGATTTCGCGGCGACCCGGGGCCACACCATGCTGGAGCTCGCCTTCAGCTGGCTGGCGCAGCGGCCGACCGTCACCAGCGTGATCGCCGGCGCCACCAAGCCGGAGCAGCTGGAGCAGAACATCAAGGCGGTGGATTGGAAATTGACCGCCGAGGAGATGGCTGACATCGACCGCATCACGCTGCGCGCCTGAGCCGCAGATCTTGTCCGAGCGCCACCCGAATCAGGTGCAGGGTGGCGCCGGCGGCGGCACGGGGCGTGCCGCGGGAGTTCCATCTTTTGCGCCACCGTCGCGGCCTGTATAGTCGCTGCCAATAACGACAAGAAGACGCCGGCGGAGGGAATGATGAGCCAGGGTTTGGCGGGGAAGACCGTGCTCGTGACCGGCGCCAGCGCCGGCATCGGGCGGGCCAGCGTGCTGGCTCTCGCGGCGCGCGGCGCCGCCATCATCGCCACCGGTCGCCGCAAGGAAGAGCTCGATCGTCTCAAGACCGACGCCAAGGCCGCGGGCGGCCGCGTCGACACCGTCGCCGGCGATCTCAACGACGTGGGATTCGTGCGCGACCTCGCCAGCACCGCCGGTCACGTGGACATCCTTCTCAATAACGCCGGCGTCCTCACCTACGCGCCGGTTCTCGACATGCAGGACGACGAGTGCGAGGAGATGTTCCGCACCAACGTGCTGGCGGCCTTTCGCGTGGCCCAGGCGATCGCCCGGCCGATGGTGGCGCGGAAGCGCGGCCACATCATTTTCATGACGTCCACGGCGGCGCGGGATGTCTATCGCCTCGGCGTCGTCTATTGCGCCACCAAGCACGCGCTCTCGGCGGTGGCCCGCGGCCTGCGCCTGGAGCTGCAGGGTCACGGCATAAAGGTGACGGAGATCGCGCCGGGCATGGTGGACACCCATATCCGCGACGCCAGCCGCCATCCCGTGGTGGTGGAAGCCATGAAGGCGCGGAAGATCACCGCGCTCACGGCGGAGGAAGTCGCCGAGGCCGTGGTCTACGCGGCGGGAGCGGAGCCCAATTGCTGCCCCGACCTGATCGAGCTCCGGCCCCAGGGAGCGGCATAAGACCTGACGTAATCGAGGAGGAAGCCATGGCGAAAGCAAAGACCAAAAGACGTGCGGCACCGAAGGCGCGGGCGCGCGCCAAGACAGCGGCACGGCGGCGCGCAGCGCCCCGGGCGAAGGTGGCGGCAAAGGCGAAGAAGGCGAAGGCACGGCCGAAGCAGAAATTCAACGTCAGCCACCATCGGGAGGAGGATTTCCTCGGCGGGTTGCGGGAGTACGCGAAGTACCGCGATCTCGGCATGAGCGCCGCCACCGGCGGGTTGGTGCAGGCCCATGTCATCCGCATGATCCCGCCGGTGAACCCCGAGGAAGTCTCGAAGCTGCACTTCCACGACGTCGAGTTCCAGATGGTCTATGTCCTCAAGGGCTGGATCAAGAACGAGTTCGAAGGCCACGGCGAGCAGGTGATGCGCCAGGGCACCGCCTGGATGCAGCCGCCGAAGATCAAGCACACCGTCCTCGACTACTCCGACGACTGCGAGCTCCTGGAGATCATCCTGCCGGCGGAGTTCGACACGGTGACGCTGGAATAATCGCGCGCGACGTCCGGCGCCCAACGAGGCGCCGGACGATAATAAGCACAACGCTTCACAGGGAGAGGGAAATGCCGAAGTCCAAGACGTCAGCCACAGCCGTGGCGACGCGGCGCCGGGTCCTCAAGGGGGCGCTCGCCGCCTCGGCCCTCGTCGCCGCACCCGCCTATCTCACCCGCGCCACCGCGGCAACGCCGATCAAGATCGGCATCCCCACCGCGATCACCGGCGGCTACGCGATCCTGGGCGCGCAGACCATGCGCACCTGCAAGCTGGTGAAGAAGCTGACGGACGCCAAGGGCGGCGTGCTGAAGCGTCCGGTGGAATTCGTCTTTCAGGACACCGCCGGAGACCCCGCAAACTGCGTGCGCAAATGCCAGGAGATGGTGGAGCGGGACAACTGCCGCATCTTCACCGGCGTGATCGTCTCCTCGGAAGCGGCGGCGATCATGCCGAAGCTCGAGGAATGGAACGCCTTCTTCATCTCCGACGGCAACGGCGACGGAAGGCTGACCGCCGAGCTGCTGGTGCCGCGCTTCTTCCGCTCCAACACCTCGGCGCCTATGGGCGCCCGTGGCGTCGCGCTCTACCTCAAGGACGCGCCGCAGAAGAAGTTCGTGGCGCTGGGATCGGACTATTCCTGGGGCCAGTCCAGCGTCAAAGCCTTCGACGAGCAGATCACCAAAATCGGCAAGCAGGTGGTCGACAAGATCTTCACCCCGGTCGGCAACAAGGACTACTCCACCTACATCACCAAGGTGATGCAGTCGGGCGCCGAGGGCTGCTACATCGCGCTGCAGGGCGACGAGGCACGCGCCTTCTATTCCCAGGCCAGCCAGTACGGCCTGGGCTCGCGAGTGCAGTTCTTCACCGAGATCGTGGCCCAGGCCGACATCAAGGTGCTGGGCAAGGATGCGATCGGGTTGATCGGCTCCTCGCGCTATCCCTTCACCTACGACATTCCCCAGAACAAGGCCTTCGTCGAGGCCTTCATGGGCGAATACAAGAACGAGATCCCCGACTGGACCGACGGCGAGGTCTACCAGGCGCTGATGATCCTGTTCGCCGCCATCGAGAAGGCGGATTCCGACGAGCCCATGAAGATCGTGGCGGCGATGGAGGATCTCGACGTCACCAGCGTCAAGGGCCCGGTGCTGATGCGCAAATGCGATCATCAGGGCGAGAACCAGGGCTTCGTCGTCAAGGTCGGTCAGAATCCGAAATACGCCGAGCCGATCCCGGAGATCGTGAAGATCTATCCCCGTGAGCTGTCGACCCCGGATTGCCGGAGTTCCTCCTACAGCAGTTAGCGCCGGCGTCCCCCGGAGGGCCGCCGGCCTTCCGGGGCGCTGCACGCCCGAGGCGACGGATGAATTTTCTAGGATTTCTTCTGACCCAGTGCCTCAACGCGCTGTCCCAGGCGTCGCTGCTGTTCTTCATCGCCTGCGGGTTGACCCTGATCTTCGGCATCATGCGGATCGTGAATTTCGCCCACGGCGTGATCTACATGCTGGGCGCCTATGTGGGATTCACGATCCTGGCGGTCACCGACAGCTTCCTCCTGTCGCTCGCCCTGGCGCCGGTCGTGGTGGGCATCGTCGGCATGGCATTCGAGCGTATTTTCCTGCGCCGGCTCTACGGAAGGCGCGACGGCGGCGCCTATCTCATGGTGACTTTCGGCCTCGCCGTGGTTCTGAGCGAGGTCATTCGCCTGATCTGGGGCGCCCAGCCGCTCGGCGCCCGCATCCCGGATTTTCTCCGCGGCATCGTCCTGGTGCTGAACCAGCCGTTCCCGATCTACCGCCTGTTCCTGATCGCGCTTGGCGTCGGCGCCGCGCTCGTGATCTGGCAGTTCCTGGAGCGCACCCGCGCCGGGCTCCTGATCCGGGCAGTGTCGCAGAACTCGGAGATGGTGCATGCGCTGGGCACCGACGTCGACTTCGTGCGCACGGCGGTCTTCGGCCTCGGCTGCGCCATGGCCGCGTTCGGCGGCGTGCTGGCGGGGCCGATGGTGACGGCGTTCCTGGGCATGGGCACCAACGTCGTCATCGATGCCTTCGTCATCGTGATCATCGGCGGCATGGGCTCGTTCCTGGGCTCCATCATCGGCAGCCTGCTGGTGGCCTTCGTCCAGGTGTTCGGCTCCTACTACTTCCAGGACCTGGCCCTCGCCCTCATGTACCTGCTGATGCTGGCGGTGCTGGTGGTCCGGCCCGGCGGGCTGCTAGGCCGGGAGGAGTGAGGTGAATCGCCGGGTTGCGATCCTCCTCGGCGCCGCGGCGGCGGTGCTGCTGCCCTTCGCGGTGCCGCAGTATTCCCTCACCATCGTCATCGAGGCGCTGATCTTCGGCCTCTTCGCCATGAGCCTCGATCTGCTGGTCGGCTACTGCAAACTCTATTCCTTCGGCCACGCGGCGGCCTATGGGCTCGGCGCCTATTCGGCGGCGCTGCTCCTCACTCGCCTGGCACTGCCGCTGCCGATCGGCATCGTGCTGGCGGTCGGCATCACCGTGCTGATCGCGGTGCCCATCGCCTGGGTCTGCACGCGCTCCACCGGCGTCTCCTTCGCCATGCTGACCCTCGCCTTCGCCCAGCTCGGCTACGCCATGCTGTTCCGCTTCAAGGACGTGACCGGCGGCTCAGACGGCATCGACGGCATCCCGCGCCCGCCGGGTCCCTTCGGCATCGACTGGTTCCAGGGCAAGCTCGGCTACTACTACCTCGTCCTTTTCTGCCTCGTGGGTTCTTACCTCCTTTGCCGCGCCATCGTGCGCTCGCCCTTCGGCGCGGTGCTGGCGGGGATCCGCGAGAACGAGGCGAAGACAAGGGCGCTGGGCTACAACACGCGGGCCTACAAGCTCGCGACAGTGGTGCTCGCCTACGGCTTCGGCGGCCTCGCCGGCGCGCTCTATGCACCTTTCGCGGGCTTCACCTCGCCGGAGCTGTTCTTCTGGCTGGCGTCGGGCCGCGTCCTCATCATGGTGATCGTGGGCGGCGCCGGCACGCTCATCGGCCCGATCCTCGGCGGCGCGTCGTTCCTGTTCCTGGAGCACGAGCTCTCCCAGATCACCGACCTCTGGCCGCTGATCTTCGGCTCCGCCTTCATCGCCTTCATCATGTTCGCGCCGCAAGGCATCTGGGGCCTGCTGACCGGCCGCCTCACGCGGCTGACGCCCGCCGCCACGCCGCGAGCCGCCGCGGAGGCACCCGATGCCGCTGCTTGAGTGCAAGGGCGTGGGCAAGCGCTTCGGCGCCCTCGTCGCCGTCGATGCCGTCGACATGGCGGTGGAACGCGGCGAGATCCGCGCGGTCATCGGACCGAACGGCGCCGGCAAATCGACGCTGTTCAATCTCATCACATCGGTGCTGCGCCCGAGTGCGGGACGCGTGGTCTTCGCCGGCGAGGACCTGACCGGCCTCGCCGTCCACGCGATCGCCCAGCGCGGCATCGCCCGCACCTTCCAGCTCTGTCACGTCTTTCCCGGCCTCACCGCCCGGGAGAACGTGCGTGTCGCGGCCCAGGCGCGAGAGGACGGCCGCTGGCGCTTTCTCGGCGGCGGCGGCGTGCTCGGTCGATCCGGTGTCGTCGCCGACCAGGCGCTGGAGCGGCTGCGCCTCACGCGCTTCGCCCAGACACCGGCGGGCCTCATGTCCCACGGCGACCAGCGGCTCCTGGAGGTGGCGATGGCGGTGGCGCAGCAGCCGCGCCTCCTGATGCTGGACGAGCCGACCCAGGGCCTTTCCATCGAGGAGACGGATCGCGCGGTGGAGATCCTGAAGGCGATGCTGTCGGAGGGCGATCTCAGCGTCATTCTCGTCGAGCACGACATGGAGGTGGTGTTCAAGCTCGCCCACGCCATCACCGTGCTGCATCGCGGCCGCGTCATCGCCGACGGGCCGCCCGCCGACGTCCGCGCCAACGCCGAGGTGCAGCGTGCCTATCTCGGGGAGTCCGAGTGATGCTGCGTCTGGAGGATCTGCACACCCACTACGGCCACGGCCATATTCTTCAAGGCGTCGACCTCGAGGTTCCCCAAGGCAGCATCGCCGCCGTGCTCGGGCGCAACGGCGTCGGCAAAACCACCACGCTCCGCTCGATCATGGGGCTGGCGCCACCCACCACCGGCCGCATCCTCCTCAACAATCGCGACGTCGCCGGCTGGGCGCCGCACAACGTGGTGCGGGTTGGCGTGGGATATGTGCCGGAAGGCCGCATGATTTTCTCCGACCTCACTGTGGTGGAGAACATCCGGGTGGCGCAACGGGTGGCGGCGCCGCGCTGGACCGTCGCGCGTCTGTTCGAGCTGTTCCCGTCCCTCGCCGAGCGCCGCGACCACAAGGGCGCACAGCTCTCCGGCGGCGAGCAGCAGATGCTGGCCGTCGCCCGGGCGCTCGCCACCGATCCCCATGTCGTTCTCCTGGACGAGCCCTCCCAGGGCCTGGCGCCCCTCGTGGTGGCGGAGCTGACGCGGCTCATCGGCGAACTCCGGAAGGAGGGCGTCACGCTGCTGGTGGTGGAGCAGAACCTCAAGCTCGCCGAGGCCGTCGCCGACGTCGTCTACGTCATGGTCAAGGGCCGCATGGTCTATCACGCACCGGTCGCGCAGTTCCGCGGGGAGCGCGAGGCGGTGAAGACGAAATATCTGACGCTGTGAGGGCTGATTTGGTTGGGCACACATCGTGCGTCCTTCGACTCGTGTGCTCCGCACACGGCTCAGGATGAGGAGGTTTCTTTGATGCCATCTACCAATCTTCCTCATCCTGAGCCGTCCGCGGAGCGGCCGAGTCGAAGGACGCACGGCCAGAGAGGCCGCCAATGAGCACCTCCGACTTCACCGGCAAGCGTGCCCTGGTCACCGGCGGCAGCCGGGGCATCGGGCGGGCGGCGGCGCTGGAGCTGGCGCGGCGGGGCGCCGATGTGGCGTTCCTCTATCGGAGCCGAGACGCGGAGGCGGCGGAGACGGCGGCCGCGATCCGCGCGCTCGGGCGACGCGCGCTGGCGCTGAAGGCCGACCTCGCCGACGCCGCGGCCGTACAGGCGGCGGTGGCAAAAGCGGCCCAGGACCTGGGCGGCATCGAGGTGGTCGTGCAGGCGGCGGGGGCGATGGGGGCGTGGAGCGACGCGGCGGCGCTCTCGATCGACGAATGGGACCGCTATCTCGCCGTCGATCTCTCCGGCGCCTTCTATGTCATCAAGTCGGTGCTGCCGCATCTGCGCAAGGCGGGCGGTGCCATCGTCGCGATCTCCTCCATCGCGGCGCAGATGTGCCAGGCGCGGAACGCCCAGGGCGCCGTGGCCAAGGCCGGGCTCGAGGCGCTGATCCGCGTGGTGGCGCGGGAGGAGGGCCGGCGTAACATCCGCGTCAACGCGGTGGCGATCGGCCTCACCGACACCGACATGGGCCGCGCCGCCTTCGCGGAGTGGGGACCGGAGACGACGGAGCGGGTAATCCGCGGCATCCCGCTCCGCCGCATCGGCACGCCGGAGGAAGTGGCCCGCGTCGTCTGCTTCCTCGCCGGACCCGACGGCGCCTACATCACCGGCAAGGTGCTGCAGGTGGACGGCGGCCAGATCATCGCGGGCTGAGGCGGAGAGACACCATGGCGTTCGAGACCCGTCTGACACCCGAGATGTCGCGCCGTTGGCGGACTGCCGGCCTCTGGAGCGACGAGACCTTCGCCGATGTGCTGGCCCGCCGGGTGACGGAGATGCCGGACAAGGAAGCGGTCACCGACGGCACGCGCCGCCTCACCTACCGCGAGCTGACCCACGGCATCGACCGCATGGCGGCGAAGCTCCGCGGCCTCGGCATCGGCGAGGGCGACGTGGTCGGGATCCAGGTGCCGAACTGGGTCGAATTCCCCTTCGTGTTCTTTGCCCTGGAGCGCCTCGGCGCGGTGGCGGTGACGGTCAGCGTCGACTTCCGCAGCCGCGAGCTGGACTACATCCTCCGCTTCGCCGGCGCCAAGATGCTGGTGTGCTGCGCGACGTTCCGGGATTTCGATCACCTCGCCATGGCGGAGGAGCTGCGCGGCAAAGTGCCGGAGCTCAAGACCGTGGCCGTGCTGCGGGGCACGCCGCGGCCGGGCATGGTGAGCCTCGACGATGTCGCCGCCGGCAAGGGTCCGCCGGCGAATTTCACGGCCGCGCGCCAGAGCGCCGACACCGTCATGCGCATGGCCTTCACCTCGGGCACGACCGGCAATCCCAAGGGCGTGATGCACAGCCACAACACCACGCTGGCGGCGGCGCGCATCCTCAACGGCGATCTCGGCATCGGTCCCGACGACGTGCTGATGACCTGGCTCCCCTGCGGCCTCAACTGGGGATATCTCACCCTGGTGCAGTCAATTCTCGCCGGCGGCAAGGCAGTGCTGCAGGAGCGCTTCCGCCCCGCCGGCGCCCTCGATCTCATCGAGAAGGAGCGCGTGACCTATATCCCGACCGCGCCAGCGTCGCTCACCGCGATCCTGCAGGAGCCGGATCTCGCGTCCCACGATCTCTCCAGCCTCCGCATCGTGGTGAGCGGCGGCGCCTCGGCGCCGGTGGAGACCATTCGCGCGTGGCGGCGCGCGGCCCCCGGCGAGCTGCTGGAGCTGCTGGGCATGCTGGAGACGGGGTATCAGACGTATACAAGGCCCGGCGACGATCCCGAGCAGGTCGCGGGCTCCGTCGGCCGGCCCGCGAGCCACATGGGTCTCCGCCTCATCGATCTCGAGGGGCGCGAAGTGCCGCGCGGCCAGGATGGCGAGATCTGCAGCGACGGCCCGTCCGTGCATCTGGGCTATCACAACAATCCCAAGGCAAACGCCGACGCCTTCCTGCCGGACGGCTGGTTCCGCAGCGGCGATCTCGGCATGATCGACGGCGACGGCAACCTCCGCATCGTCGGGCGGCTCAAGGAGATGATCAACCGCGGCGGCATGAAGTTCTTCCCGCGGGAGATCGAGGAGATTCTCTATACGCACCCGAAGGTGCTCTACGCCGCGATCGTGGGATTGCCGGATCCGCGCCTCGGCGAGCGCAACTGCCTCTGCCTGGTGCCGAAGCCCGGCGCGCCACCGACCCTCGCCGAGCTCGTGGCCTTCCTCGGCGACAGCGTCGCCACCTACAAGCTTCCCGAGCGGCTCGAGATCTTCGAGCAGCTTCCCTTCACCCCCACCGGCAAGATCCAGCGCCACGTCCTCGTGCGCGAGGTGACGGCGCGGATCACGGGCACGCACTAGAAAATTTCAGGAGCCCTCATGGACGAACGCTATCAACGCTTCTCCGGCCTGTTGATCGACCGGCCGCATCCGAAGGTGCTGCGCCTTACGATGAACCGGCCGGACAAGCTGAACGCCACCGATCCCGGGATGCATTCGTCGCTGGCGACGATCTGGCCGGAGATCGATGCCGACCCCAGCGTCAACGCCGTGCTGGTCACCGGCGCCGGCAAGGCGTTCTCCGCCGGCGGCGACCTCGGTCTCGTGGACAAGATGATCGCCGACTTCCCGACGCGGATGCATGTCTGGCGCGAGGCGCGGGACATGGTCTACAACATCATCAACTGCAGCAAGCCCATCGTCTCCGCCATCAACGGCGCGGCGGTCGGCGCCGGGCTTGTCGTCGCGATCCTCGCCGACATCTCCATCGCCGCGAAATCCGCGCGCCTCATCGACGGCCACACCAAGCTCGGCGTCGCCGCCGGCGATCACGCCGTCATCATCTGGCCGCTGCTCTGCGGCATGGCGAAGGCGAAATACCACCTGCTGCTCTGCGAGCCCGTCACCGGCGAGGAGGCCGAGCGCATCGGCCTGATTTCCCTCGCCGTCCCCGACGAGGAGCTGCAGCGCCGCTCCCTCGAGGTCGCCGTGCGTCTCGCCGAGGGCGCGCAAAGCGCCATCCGCTGGACGAAATACGCCCTCAACAACTGGCTGCGCAGCGCCGGCCCCAGCTTCGACGCGTCGCTGGCGATGGAGTTCCTGGGCTTCGACGGCACCGAGCTGCCGGAAGGCGTGAAGGCCCTCAAGGAAAAGCGCGCGCCGAAGTTCCCGCCGGACAGCGTGATCTAAATCGCTGCACGCGCATCCTGCGTCCTTCGACTCACCGCCTCCGGCGGTGGCTCAGGATGAGGACCGTCGTTGATGTCGATGGCATAAAGAAAAGCTCCTCATCCTGAGCCGCCCGCAGGGCGGGCGAGTCGAAGGACGCACCATCTACATCCAGAGATTTTGCCATCACCTGATCGCATGCTAACTTGAGACGTTCTGCCCTTTCGCGATTGGGATCTGGCCCACTGATGTCTCGCCTGCTCATTAAATCCGGCACTATCGTCACCATGGATCGGGGGATTCCCGATCTGCCCACCGGCGACGTGCTGATCGAAAACGATCGCATCGTCGCGGTGGCGCCGGTCATTGCCGCCGATGATGCCGAGGTGATCGACGCCGCGCACCGGATCGTGATGCCGGGCTTCGTCAACGCGCACCAGCACACCTGGCAGACGGCGCTGCGCGGCATCGCCGCCAACTGGACGATCCTGGAATACCTCCACAACATGCACGCGGCGATCGCGCCGGCGTTCACGCCCGAGGACATCCATGTCTCCACATTGGTGGGGGCGCTGAACCAGATCAATTGCGGCACCACGACCCTGGTCGACTGGTGCCACAACAACCCGACGCCGGCCCACACCGAGCGCGCCATCGACGCGCTGCGGGAGTCCGGCATCCGCGCCGTCTTCCTGCACGGCTCGCCAAAGCCCGACCCCAAGCCCGGCCAGAAGCATTTCAGCGAGATCCCGCATCCCCGCGCCGAGATCGAGCGCCTGGCTCGCGACCGGCTGCCATCCGCCGGACGCCCTCGTCACCCTGGGCATGGCGGTGCTGGGGCCGGCCTATTCCACCTACGAGGTGAGCCGCTCCGACCTCAAGCTTGCCCGCGAGATGGGCATGCTCGTCAGCATGCATGTGGGCGGCGGCAAGATGCTGACGCCGGACGGGTTCCCGCGCCTGCTGGCGGAAGGCCTCATCGACGACCGCGTCAACATCGTGCACGGCAACAGCATCGACTTCGAGACCCTGCGCGGGATCGCCGGCGCCGGCGGCACCGTCACGATAACGCCCGACATCGAGCTGCAGATGGGCTATGGCGATTGCCTCACCGGACCGCTGCGCAAGCTCGGTGCCAGGCCCTCCCTCGGCGTCGACATCGAGTGCCTGATCGGCGGCGACATGTTCACGGTGATGCGGGTCGCCTTGCAGGCGCTGCGCCATGCCGACAGCCTCGCCGCGCGGCGCGAGACCGGACTGGGTCCGCCCCGCGTCACCGTCGACGCCCGCGAGGCCTTGGAATGGGCCACCATCGACGGCGCCGCCATGGTGGGGCTCGAGCACCGGATCGGGTCCCTGACGCCGGGCAAGCAGGCGGACATCGTGCTGCTGGACGCCGACGCCCTCAATCTCTTCCCGCTGACCGACCCCGTCGCCGCCGTCGTCCTCCACGCGGGCATCGCCAATGTCGAGACCGTGCTGGTGGCGGGGCGGGTGATGAAGCGGGCGGGAAAGCTGCTGTATCCGGATCTGCCTCGCCAGAAGGCTGCTCTTGCCGAGGCCAGCGGGCGCATTGTGGCTACCGTGGCGGCACTGCACTAATTTTCACCACCGAGGCACGAAGAGGAATAATAGCCTCCGTCACAGCCGAGCAAATCCTTCTCCGTGTCCTCCGTGTCTCCGTGGTAAAACCTGAAGAAATAACGATCCAAGCGGGAGGAAGCACATGAAGTCTCGATATCTGCGTCACATCAGGGTCCTGGCATTGGGCATGCTGCTGGCGCTCGCGGCCGCTTTGCCGGCGCGGGCGGCGGACCCCATCAAGATCGGCTTCAGCATGTCGCTGACCGGCGGCCTTGCCGGCGGCGGCAAGGCGGCGCTGCTGGCGCTGCAGATCTGGAGCGAGGACGTCAACGCCAAGGGTGGGCTCCTCGGCCGGCCGGTGCAGCTGATCTTCTACGACGACCAGTCCAGCCCGTCGGCGGTGCCGGGCATCTACACCAAGCTCCTGGAGATCGACAAGGTCGACCTCGTGATCTCCTCCTATGCCACCAACCAGATCGCGCCGGCGATGCCCATCGTGATGCAGCGCAACCTGGTCTTCATGGCCCTCTTCGGCACCGGCGTGAACGACACCTTCAACTACGCCCGCTATTTCCAGATCCTGCCCAACGGCACCGACACCAAGCATGGGCCGTCCCAGGGATTCCTGGAGACGGCGATGACCATGAACCCGAAGCCGCAGACCATCGCGCTGGTGGGCGCCGACGCGGAATACGCGCAGAATTCCCTGCAAGGCGCCCGGGAGACCGTGAAGAAGCTCGGCCTCAAGGTGGTCTACGACAAGACCTACCCGCCCAACACCACGGACTACTCGCCGATCGTGCGCGCGATCCAGGCAACCAATCCCGACGTAGTCTACGTCGCGTCATATCCGCCGGACTCCGTCGGCATGGTGCGGGCGGCGAACGAAGTGGGATTGAAGCCCAAGATGTTCGGCGGCGGCATGATCGGCCTGGCCTTCACGCCGATCAAGGTGCAGCTCGGCCATCTCCTCAACGGTGTCGTCGCCTATGACGTCTACGAGCCCGTGCGAACGATGAAATTCCCGGGGATCGACGAGTTCCTGAGCCGCTATCAGGAGCGTGCCAAGAAGGAGGGCGTCGATCCGCTGGGCTACTACCTGCCGCCCTTCGCCTATGCCCAGATGCAGATCCTGGCCGACGCGGTCAACAAAGTCGGCAGCCTCGACCAGGCCAAGATCTCCGACGACATCCACAAGACCACTTTCCACACCATCGTCGGCGACGTCGCCTTCGCGGCGAACGGCGAATGGGCGAAGCCGCGAGTGCTGTTCGTGCAATTCCGCGACATCAAGGACGGGGACGTCGAGCAGTTCCGCACCGGCGAGAAGACGCCGATCCTCTTTCCCCCGGAACTCAAGACCGGCGATCTCGTCTATCCCTACTCCGACATCAAGCGGTAGAGCCTTTGACGGAGCACATCATGTGGCAGCCCGCGACCTCCTATCCCGATCCCGCGGTCAGGATCCTCGATCCCAGCTTCGCCAAATATCGCGTGATGCTGGCGGCGGTGGAGCGCATCGCCACCGGGTTGCGCTGGGCCGAGGGGCCGGTGTGGTTCGGCGACGGGCGCTACCTCTTGTGCAGCGACATCCCCAACAACCGGATCGTGAAGTGGGAGGAGTCGACAGGGGCGGTCAGCGACTTCCGCCGGCCCTCCAACAATGCCAACGGCAATACAAGGGACCGCCAGGGCCGCCTCGTCACCTGCGAGCATGATTCGCGGCGGGTGACGCGGACGGAATACGACGGCACCATCACCGTCATCCTCGACCGGTTCGAGGGCAAGAAGCTCAACAGCCCGAACGACATCGTGGTGAAGTCCGACGACTCCATCTGGTTCACCGATCCGCCCTTCGGCATCCTCAGCAACTACGAGGGCCACGTGGACGAGCAGGAGCTGGGCACCAACGTCTACCGCGTCGACGGCAAGACCGGAAAGGCGACGGTGGTCACATCGGAGGTCAACCGGCCGAACGGCCTCTGCTTCTCCCCCGACGAGAGCCGGATGTACATCGTGGAATCAGGCGTCTCACCGCGGCGCATCTGGGTCTACGACGTGGTGGCCGACGGCACCAGGCTCGCCAAGGGCCGGATCCACATCGAGGCCGGCGACGGCACGCCGGACGGCTTCCGCTGCGACGTCGACGGCAATCTCTGGGCCGGCTGGGGCATGGGGAACAGCGAGCTGGACGGCGTCCGCATCTTCAACCCCACCGGCGAGCCCATCGGCCACATCACGCTCCCCGAGCGCGCCGCCAACCTCTGCTTCGGCGGCGTCAAGCGCAACCGCCTGTTCATGGCCGGCAGCCAGTCGATCTACGCCCTCTATGTGAACACCCAGGGCGCGATCGGCGGGTGAGCGCAAACTGCGGCAAGCCGTCCTGCGTCCTTCGACTCGGCTCGCTCCGCGGTCGCTTGCTCAGGATGAGGCGATTTTCTTTCTGCCGCCCCGGATGGTCCTCATCCTGAGCAAGCGGAGCGCGTCGAAGGACGCAGCCTGCTTTCGCCGGTTCACTTCCCGCACACCGGACAGACGCACTCGACGCCCGACGGCTTGTGGGGATGCTGCGGGTTCTTCGACGGCTTCAGCTCGTGATAGATCTCGCAGTGCAGCTCGTAGGCCTGCTTCGGCGAGTCCGCCAGGATGTAGGAGAAGGCCTCGTAGTTGCCGATATGAGTCCTGAGCCTGCCGGCAATGTCGTCGTCGGCGCGGCCGGCATAGGGAACCAGCATGACATGCTCCGGCGTGGGCGTGCCGATGACATAGGCGCCGCCGATCTTGCGCGGGAACTCCTCGTCGATGACGGCGCGGGTCAGCTCCTTCGGCCCGATCAGCGTCGGCATCGCCATCAGAGAACCTCCCCCTTCGGCCGCGCCTCGCCGCCGACCACGCCGATCCCTGCCGGCGTCTATCGCTTCGCGATTGCGGGGGCCGACAGGGCCGCCACGTAGCCGCGGTTCCAGGTCGGGCTGATCACCACCTCGTCGATGCAGATGTGCCTCGGCAGGCAGGCGATGTAGCGGATGAGGTCGCCGCAATCCTCCGGCTGCACCATCTTCGCGCGATCCTCGGCGCTGACCGGCACCGGCCGCTTGTCGAGGATCGGCGTTGCCACCTCGCCGGGGCAGACGACGCAGGAGCGGATGCCGTTGACGCATTCCTCCGCGTTGATGCTGTGGCTCATGGCGACGACGCCGTGCTTGGCGGCGGTGTAGCCGGGACCGCTCATCGGGCTGACCCAGCGGCCGGCGCGGGACGCCGTGTGGATCAGCACGCCGTCCTGCTGCGCCCGCATCATCGGCAGCGCCGCCGCGACGACATAGAAGGCGCTGCTGAGATTGCCGTGGATCAGCTCGTCGATCCCCGCCGGCTTCAGCCGCTTCCAGTCGCGCTCGACGATGTTGAGCCCGGCGTTGTTCACGAGGATGTCGAGGCGCCCCAGCGTCTCCTTGATGGTGCCGGCGATCCTCTCCACCGCCGTCGATTTCATGAGATCGCCGGGCTGCACATGGGCGGTGCCGCCGGCGCCGCGGATGCGCTCGGCGACGCCCTCCAGGGGATCGCGGCGGCGGCCGGTGAGCACCACCGTGGCGCCCTCGCCGGCGAGCGCCAGCGCCGCCGCCTCGCCGATGCCGCTGCCGGCGCCGGTGATCCAGGCGATCTTGTCCTTGAGTTGCGGCATCGAAATCTCCCCAGACAGATTGGCTGAGCGGCTCAGACTAAGGGGCCGATGCCGCCACGGCAACGCCGGCACCCCTCCCGGCAGCGGACCCTTGGTGGCGGCCCGCCGGCGCTCTAGTATTTCCGGCCGCAACTGGCCCGGAGAATGCATCCCACCAGCCCATCGGCGGCGCGGATGCCCGCCGAGGCAGGGAGATCCATCGTGCTGATCCTGTTCCAAAATGCCCGCCTGCTCGATCCCGAGGCAAACGACCTGCGGGAGGGCATGAGCGTCCTGGTGGAGGGCGACCGCATCCGCGAGGTCTCCGACCGGCCGATCCGCGCCGCCGAGGCCCAGGTTGTCGACGTCGGCGGCAAGACCCTGATGCCGGGCCTGATCGATGCCCACATCCACGTCTACCTCTCCGAGGTCAATATCGGCCGCATGGCCGAGATGCCCATCAGCCTGATGGCGGCGCGGGCGGGGCCGCTGATGCGCGCCATGCTCGACCGCGGCTTTACCACCGTGCGCGACACCGGCGGCGCCGACTGGGGCATCCGCGAGGCGGTGGAGACCGGGCAGATGGCGGGGCCGCGGCTCTTCATCGCCGGGCAGAGCATCAGCCAGACCGGCGGCCACGCGGACTTCCGCCGTCGCACCGAAAGCGAGGCGCCCTGCTCCTGCTGCAGCGGTGTCAACTACATCGCGCGCATCGTCGACGGCGTGCCGCAGATGCTGCACGCGGTCCGCGACGAGCTGCGCAAGGGCGCCGACCACATCAAGCTGATGGTGTCCGGCGGCGTCGCCTCGCCCCACGATCCCCTGGAGGCGACCCAGTTCACTCGGGAGGAGATCCTGGCGGCGACCGGCGAGACCACGTCCTGGGGCAGCTATTGCGCGGCCCACGCCTATGGCGCCGACGCGATCCGCCGCGCCGTGGAATGCGGCGTCCGAACCATCGAGCACGGCAACTTCGTCGACGCGGAAACCGCGGCATTGATGCGGGCAAAGGGCGCCTTCATCGTGCCGACCCTCATCGCCTATGACGCCATGAAGCGCCGGGGCAAGGACCTGGGCCTGCCGCCGATCAGCCTGGAGAAGAACGAGCGGGTGCTGGCGGCGGGGATACGCTCGCTCGAGACCGCCAAGGCCGCGGGCGTGCCCATCGGCTTCGGCAGCGACCTCCTGGGCGAGCTCCAGAACGACCAGTGCCGCGAGTTCCTGATCCGCTCCGAGGCGATGGCGCCGATCGACATCATCCGCTCGGCAACCCTGGTGAACGCGAAGCTGCTGCGGCATGAGGGCAAGCTCGGCCAAATCAAGCCCGGCGCCTTCGCCGACCTCCTCGTCGTGGACGGAAATCCATTGAAGGACCTGGGCCTGTTCCAGGATCAGGGCGCCCATCTCTCCGTCATCATGAAGGGCGGGCACTTCCATAAGAACCGGCTCGCCCGGTGATCGCGGGACGGCTGCAGCGGCGGCTCGGCCGCTGGACCTTGCGGGCGGCGGCGGTGTTCTGCTTCGCCGTCATGCTGCTGCCCATCGTCTTCGTCTGCTGGATCAGCTTCTTCAGCAATGCGATCCTGTCGTTCCCGCCGGACGGATATACGCTCAAGTGGTTCAGCCAGCTCTGGCTGCAGCCGCAATTCGCCGACGGATTCGTGACCTCCGTGGAGGTGGCCCTGGTGGCGACCGTGGGCGGATTGCTGCTGGGCATTCCCGCCAGCCTCGCCCTGGTGCGGGCGGAAATGCCGGCGCGGGAACTCCTCAACACGCTCCTGCTGTCGCCCCTGGTGGTGCCGGCGATCGTGATCGGCACCGCGCTCTATCTCTTCTTCGTCGACGTGGAGATCGCGACTGACTGGCCCCTTACAGGGGCAGTGGCGGGTCTCGGTCTTGGCCACATCCTCATCAGCATTCCTTGGACCGTGCGCCTCATCGCCGCGAACCTCGTCGGCATCGACCGCACCATCGAGGAGGCGGCGATGAATTTGGGCGCGACGCCGCTCCAGACCCTGATCAAGGTGACCCTGCCGGCGATAAGGCCCGGCGTGGTGGCGGCGGCGCTCTTCAGCTTCGCGGTCTCCTTCGGCAATCTGGAGCTGTCGCTGTTCCTGGTGGGCCCCGGCACCACCACGCTCCCGATCGCGATCCTGCAATACCTGGAATGGAAGATCGATCCCACCATCGCCGCGGTGTCCCTGATCCAGATCGTCATTGTCATGGCGGCGATGGTGGCGACCAACCGCTTCGTGCGCCTGAGCCAGGTGGTCTAGGCAATGTCCAGCGTCCGCCTCGAGGCCGTCACCAAGCGCTTCGGCGATCACGTCGCGGTCAAGGAGTTCTCGCTCTCGATCGCACAAGGGGAATTCCTGGTCCTGCTGGGGCCGAGCGGCTGCGGCAAGACCACCACACTGCGCATGATCGCGGGATTCGTGGAGCCCAGCGGCGGGCGCATCCTCTTCGGCGACCGCGACGTGACGGAGCTGCCGTCCTATCGCCGCAACACCGGCCTCGTGTTCCAGGGCTATGCGCTCTTCCCGCATCTGAGCGTGCTGGAGAATGTCGCCTTCGGCCTCCGGATGCGGAAGATCGCGGGCGCCGAGGTGGAGCGGCGATCCCTGGAGGCGCTTCGCCTGGTGCGCCTGGACGGGCTGGGCGAGCGCATGCCGCGCCAGCTCTCCGGTGGCCAGCAGCAGCGGGTGGCGCTGGCCCGCGCCCTCGTCATCGAGCCGGAGATCCTGCTGCTGGACGAGCCGCTCTCCAATCTCGACGCCAAGCTGCGCGGCGAGGTGCGGGTGGAGATCCGCCAGCTGCAGCGCCGCCTCGGCCTCACCACCGTGATGGTGACCCACGACCAGGAGGAGGCGCTCTCGGTCGCCGATCGCCTTGTCGTGATGAAGGACGGCGAGGTGCAGCAGATCGGCAGCCAGCGTCAGCTCTACAACGCCCCCCACAACGGCTTCGTCGCCGACTTCATCGGGCGCAGCAATTTCTTCAACGGCGCGGTGACCGCCCCCGCCCGCTTCCGCACCGAGAGCGGCCTCGACATCGCGGTGCCGGCAGCGTCCGCCGCGGAACGACTGCTGTCGGTGCGGCCGGAGCGGATCCGCCTCGGACCTGCAAATGGCGGCGCCAACGCCTTCCGCGGCACGGTGGAGTTCGTCAGCTATCTCGGCGCCACCACGGAATACGCGGTGCGCCTTCCGAGCGGCGATCTCGTCGCGGTGGAGATGCACAATACCCGGCCAGACGCCGCCGCCGAACTCGACGTGGGCTCCGCCGTCGAGATCGCCTGGGACGCCGAGGCCTGCCAGCTCATCCCGTGACCGCACCTTCGGATATCTGAACAAACAGGGAGACCGATCATGAAAAACCGCGAGCCGACAACGAAGCCTTCACTCCTCCTGACCCGGCGCCGTCTCCTGCAGGGCAGCGCCGCCGCCGGCATCGCCGCGACGGTGGCGCCTCGCCGCGCGCGGGCCGCCGGCAAGGTGATCGTCGGCACCTGGGGCGGCGACTATCAGAATCTGATCCAGAAGAACATCGCGGCGCCGCTGCTGACGCCCAAGGGCATCGAGACCGTCTACGACACCGGCAACGACTCCCCGCGCAAGACCAAGATGATGGCGGAGGCGCGCCTGCCGCGCGGCACCATGGACATCTCCGCCCTCACCCGCGCCGGCAGCTACGAGATGTTCAAGGCGGGGACGCTCCTCGAGATCGATATGAGCAAGATCCCGAACGCCAAGAACCTCCTGAAGCCGATCTCGGTACCCTACGCGGTGCCGCATATCTTTTCCGGCCGCGTCATTCTCTACAATCCCAAGTTCGTGACGGAGAAGCCGACCTCCTACAACGACCTCTGGAATCCGAAATACAAGGATCGCATCGGCGTCATCGACATCCAGTACCAGACCACGATCGAATCCGCGGCGATGATCAGCGGCGGCACCCTCAGCGATTTCGAGCCCGGCAAGGCCAAGCTGATGGAGCTGAAGAAGCTCGGCTGCAAGGTGATGCCCACCAACGAGGCGATGGCGGCGGCGCTCAAGACCGAGGAAGTCTGGATGTGCATCATGTGGAAGGCGCGCGGCGTCATGTGGCAGAACGCCGGCGTTCCCGTGGAGATCTCGGCGCCCAAGGAAGGCGTCGTCACCTACATCACCGATTTCACCATTCCCAAGAACGCCCCCAACAAGGAGAACGCCTACGCTTTCCTGAACGCCATGCTCGACCCCAAGCCCCAGGAGGGCTTCATCGAGGACATGGGCTACAACCCGACGGTCACCGACGTCGAGCTCTCGAGTGCGATCGCGAAGCGCGTGGGCTTCACCCCCGAGGAGCAGGCCAATCTCAAGGTCGAGGACTACGACTACCTCGCCAAGAACGACGCCCAGCTCAAGGAGTGGTGGGACAAGGAGTTCAAGGCGTAATTGGCGTCCGTGCGGGCATCCCCTCACCCTCCCACCGCTGACGCGGCGGGTCCCTCGTCGATCCGCTTTGCGGCTCGACCCCGCTTGCGCGGGAGAGGCGCAGTCGGAGCTCTGAACACACGCGAAGCCGCGGCGTCCCCTCGCCCCCTTGGGGGAGAGGGACAGGGTGAGGGGGCGGCACCGCCATAGCCGCATGAACACCAAGCGGAGCAACCTCACCGCCGCCGCGATGGTCGGCCCGGCGACGATCTTCGTCGTCGTGCTGCTGCTGGTGCCGCTGGCGATCCTGGCGCGCTACAGCCTCAACCGCTTCGTGCCCGGGCAGTTCATGGTGGAGGCGGTGACGGCGGAGAACTACGTGAAGGTCTTCGCCGACCCCTATTACCGGAACGTGCTGTTCCTCACCGCCGGCATCGCGGCGCTCACCACGGCGCTCTGTCTCGTCATCGGTTATCCCGCCGCATATCTGCTGGCGCGCATGCAGTCGCGCTTCAAGAGCTGGGCGATCCTGCTGGTGGTGATGCCGCTCTTCGTCGGCAACGCCGTGCGCGCGGCGGGGTGGATCGTGATGTTCGGCTCGAAGGGCGCCCTCAACGCGACGCTGATCTGGCTGGGCCTGATCCAGGCGCCGCTCGACATCATGTACACGCCGCTGGCCGTCATCATCGGCATCGTCGGATTCAATCTGCCCTTCATGGTGCTGACGCTGCAGAGCGTGATCGAGGGCATCAACCCCGCCCTCGAGGAAGCCGCCATGGGCATGGGGGCGCCGCCACTGACCGCGTTCCGCAAGGTGACCCTGCCGCTCTCGCTCCCGGGCGTGGTGGCGGGCTCGATGCTCTGCTTCATCCTGGCAATGAACGCCTACGCCACGCCGGTGCTATTGGGCGGCCCGCGCTTCCAGATGATGGCGCCGCTGGTCTACACCCAGATCTCCGAGCAGGCGAACTGGCCGCTGGGCGGCGCGCTTGCCTTCGTGCTGATGGCAGCGACGTTATTGCTGACGGTCGGCGCCAACACGCTGGTGCAGCGGCGGTATAGAAAGCGGGGGGTGGTGTGAGAAGACTTGTGGGAGGAGCAGCCTGCGTCCTTCGACGCGCGGCCCAAAGGGCCGCTTGCTCAGGATGAGGACCTTTTCTATGTGCCGGAAAGATTCTTCCTCATCCTGAGCAAGCGGAGCGCGTCGAAGGACGCACGACGCTTCCGCAGCGCTTACCCCCACACCTCCCGCGCGGTCTCCACGATCAGGCTGAGCTTGCGGATCTCGTCGTCAACCGTGAGGTTGTTGCCCTCGACGGTGCTGGAGAAGCCGCATTGGGGCGAGAGGGCGAGCTGGTCGAGGGGGCAATAACGCGCCGCCTCGTCGATGCGGCGCTTGAGGTCGTCCTTCTTCTCCAGCACGCCGTTCTTGGTGGTGACCAGGCCCAGGATCACCATCTTGCCCTTGGGCACGAAGCGCAGGGGCTCGAAGCCGCCGGAGCGGGCGTCGTCGTACTCCAGAAAAAATCCATCCACCTTGAGCTCGCCGAAGAGCGCCTCCGCCACGTGGTCGTAGCCGCCCGCCGCCACCCAGGAGGAGCGAAAGTTGCCGCGGCACATGTGGGTGCAGACGGTCATGCCGGCGGGCTTGTGGGTGAGCGCCGAGTTGATCAGCTTGATGTAGGTGAGGTGCTGATGCTCGCCTTCGCCGCCGAGCTTGGTGATGTACTCGCGCTGCGCGGGATCGTTGAGATAGGCCAGGCTCGTATCATCGAGCTGCAGATAGGTGCAGCCGAGCTTGTCCAGAGCGGCGATCTCCTCGGCATAGACGCGGCCGAGATCGGCCCAGAACGGCGCCATGTCCGGATAGATCTTGGCGTCGATGGCGGCGCGGCCGCCGCGGTAATGCATCATGCTGGGCGAGGGGATGGTCAGCTTCGGCGTCGCCTTCGCCGTCGATTTCAGGAAGGCGAAGTCCTCGCCGAAGATGGCTTTCTTCAAGGTGAGCTTGTCGACGATGCGCAGCGCCGCGGGGGTGAACTCGATCTTCCCCTTCTCGTTCTGGAACTGGACCTTGAGACTGTCCTGCACCTTGGTGACGCCGCCGATCTGGTAGAGGAAGTCCATGTGCCAGGAGGCCCGGCGGAACTCCCCGTCGGTAACGGACTGGAGCCCGGCCTGCTCCTGGAGGCGAACCACGTCGCGGATCGACTTGTCCTCGATCTCGCGAAGCTGCTCCGCCGTGATCTCGTCGCGCTTCCGCCGCTCGCGGGCGTCGAGCAGCGCCTGGGGGCGCAGCAGGCTGCCGACGTGATCGGCGCGGAACGGCGGTGTCGTACGCTGGTTCATCTGGATCTCCCTTTTATTCTCTTGCTACATCCGGAACGCGACCGGCGGCGCCACGCGCTCGCGGCGTTCCGCGATCGCGGGAATCTTCGACTGGAACAGCACGTTGTTGTCGCGGGCGGCGAGCGCGTGCTCGCGCATCAGCGCCTCGACGCGGGCCCCCTGGCGCTGGCTGAGCGCGTCGAGGATGGCGCGGTGCTGCTGCTGTGCGCCGAAGAGCACGTCGCGATGACGGCGCAGCAGCGCCGGATCCTCGCTGTCGCCGCCGAGCAGCGCCGCCGCCGAGGCGAAGGGCAAGGTGTCGTTGAGGGAGAGCGCGTGGACGATCGCCTGGTTGCCGCCGGCCTCGACGATGAGGCGATGGAAGAGCTCGTTCATCCCGGCCCAGCGCTGATCGCCGTCGGCGGCCCACTCGGTTCCCTGCACGATAGCATCGCCCTCGGCGACGCAGGCCTCCAGACGCCGCGCCACGTCGGGATCGAGGCCGCTCTCGGCGACGAGCCGCGCGGCCATGCCCTCGAGCGTGCCGCGCAGTTCGATCGCGTCCAGGATGTCTTTCAGCGAGAACTCCCGCACCAGGAAGCCGCGGGCGCCGGCCGCCGTCAGCAGCCCCTCGCGCGCGAGGACGGCGAGCGCGTTCCTGACCGGCGTGCGGGACACGCCGAGCCGCTCGGCGAGCGCCACCTCGCCCACGCGCTGGCCCGGCGCCAGCTCGCCGCTCAGGATCAGCTCGCGCAACTTGAGGACGATGCGGCCGCCTGGGGCCATCTTCGAGGATTCCCTCCGACCGGGAGACGGCGAGTCCCGTCTCTCTTGTATCCATAGAGTCCCCCAGCGGAGGCGGAGGTCAAGGGATTCCGCCCTTTCCGGTCGGCGCTGCGGGGACCACCGCCCACTTTGGATACAATCGGGAAGATCCTGCCCTGAAACGCCTTTCCGGTCGGCAGTCTGCCCACTTTTTCATGGGCAATGTCCCACTATATTGCCCACTTCTGCAGTGGGCGAGTTTTTGGTTGACGATGGGGCAGGACGGGCCTGGAATGGCGGGACAGCGCCCAAGAAAGGGCCGATCGGGAGGACGCCCGTGAGCAGCGAAACGCTCCTGCGCGAGATCTCAGAGTACTGCCGGCAAGTCGGCATGGCGGAGTCGACCTTCGGTCGCCTCGCTGTCAACGACGGCAAGCTGGTGAGCCGCCTGCGTTTCGGCGGGCGCGTCACCACGGAAACCGCGGAGCGCGTGCGCGCCTTCATGATACCGGCAGGCAGTCCGCAGGCCGTCGTTTCCACGCCGCGGCCGGCCAATGGCACCGCCCTGCCGCGCCCGGTCCCTGTGGCACCGATCGAGGCGGAGGCCGCCGGCACCGAGCGCAGCTTCCGCTTCTACGACAACCGCCAGAAGTATCTGCTGTTCGTCACCACCTGCAGCGAGAAATGGGTGGTGGCCCAGCGCGTCACGATGGAGCTCGCCAACATCCACCCGCGGCCGCCGGCGGTGCGGATCTTCGATGCCGGCGTCGGCGACGGCACCGTGCTGGCCCGCGTCATGCGCGCCATGCACAACCAGTTCGCCACCATGCCGTTCTATATCGTCGGCAAGGAGATCAGCCTCGAGGACGTGCGCCTCACTCTTGAGAAGATGCCGGACCGGTTCTTCGAGCATCCGGCGACGGTGCTGGTCATCACCAACATGTATTACGCCGAGGCGCCGTGGCTGACGCCGAAGTCGATCACGTCAGCCACCAGCCTCGTCTGGCACGAGGTCGGCCTCCTCGGCAACACCAGCCATTCCTTCGAGGAGCAGATCACCGCCCTGCAGCCGTTCCTGTCGGAGCACTGGCGCGCCAAGGCGAGCCCGACCACGGGAAATCCGGTCTACGAGAAGCCGGTGGTGCTGGTGCTCTACCGCGACGACCACAAGTTCTTGCTGGACCAGGTGCGGCCCCGGCGCGGCGCCGCGCGGGCCGACTACGATCTCGTCATCGCCTCCCAGCCCTATCGCGCCCGCGCCTCGGTGGAGTTCAAGGCCAGCAAGGTGATCGCCCCCCTGTCGCGCAGCCTGGCGCCGGGGGGCCGGCTGATCGGCATCCATTCGCACGGCAACGATCCCGGCCTGGAGATCATCCAGAAGCTCTGGCCCGGCGAGAACCCCTTCACCACCGACCGCCATCAGCTGATGCGCGCGGTGAAGACCGAGCTCGGCGTCGCCGGCCGCGATCTCAACTTCAACGCCTATGCGGACGCGCGCTCGCTGTTCCGCTACGACATGCACACGCTGCCGACCGAGATCAGCCAGACCATCGGCACCTCGACGCTCTTCGCCGCCTGGAACGCGGCGATCTACGTGGCGCAGATCGAGGACCAGCGCCTCTCGGAGGTGGTGCACAGCGGCGCCTATCTGGAGGCCACCAAGGAAGTCCTGCAGCAGCACGGTGGCCTCTGGTTCACGGACGAGTCCTACGTGATCTCCCGCAAGCGGGATTCCGTATGATGTCCGCCAGCGTCGCGATCCCGCGCCCCACGCCCGCGCCGGACCGGCAGCAGAGTGAGCGAATGGTTGCGCTGATGCAGGGCTCCTCCCTAGAAGTCTCCGCCCACGATCACGCGGCTCAGGAGACGCTCCCGGACGCGCTGGAGCCCGGCGCCACCGTCTACATCAATCACGCAGCCGGCGACACGCTACCACGGCATCGTCGCGACCGCCGCGCGGCTGCGGCGCCGGGGCTTCGTCCCGGTGCCTCACATCGCCGCCCGGCGGCTCGCCAGCTTCACCCAGCTCAGGGATTTCCTGGCGCGGGCCAACGGCGAGGCCGGCGTCGATCGCATCCTCGCCATCGCCGGCGACACCGATCACCCCGCCGGCCCCTTTCCCGACAGCCTCGCGCTCCTCAAGACCGGACTCCTGCAGCAGCACAGCATCCGCCGCGTCGGCATCGCCGGCTACGCCGAGGGCCATCCGAAGATATCGGACAGCGCCTTGGACGCGGCGCTCCGCGCCAAGCTCGCGCTGGCCCACCGCGACGGCCTCGAGCCCTATGTGGTGACCCAGTTCTGCTTCGAGGCCGCGCCGATCCTGGCCACGGTGCGGCGTCTCGCCGACGCGGGATTCGACATCCCCGTGCATGTGGGCCTCGCCGGACCCGCCAGCGTCGCGAGCCTCGCCAAGTTCGCGATCCGCTGCGGCATCGGCAACTCGATCCGCGCCCTGGTAGGGCGGCAGCCGGCGATCGCGCGGCTGATGACCGAGTCGGGACCGGAGCCGGTGATATCGGCGCTCGCCACGGAGCGGCGGCCGGCGATGCTGGCGGGGCTGCACTTCTTCACCTTCGGCGGCATTGCCCGCACCGCCGCCTGGCGCCGCAGCCCGGCTCGACGACGGCTTCGCCGAGTCCGCACGGCCCGGCTTCGATCCCGCGCGCTAGACATAGCCTCGGACAAGACCGCAGTATGGTCTTGGCATGACAATCTACGTGCGCGCGTGAGCCCCGACAGTCAGCACCCTGCGGAGGGCGAGCTTCGAGCGCGGCTGGCGGGCGGCGATTTCGTCGTCACCGCCGAGCTGACGCCGCCGGTCTCCACCGACCCCCGGCAGTTCCTCGAGCGCGCGACACGGCTGCGCGGCTTGGTGGCGGCGCTCAACGTCACCGACGGCGCCGGTGCCAAGGCGCATCTCTCCAGCCTGGTGGCGGCGCATCTGCTGCGCCAGGCCGGTGTCGAGCCGATCCTGCAGATGACCTGCCGCGACCGCAATCGCCTGGCCCTCGAGGCGGACCTGCTGGGCGCCATGGCGCTGGGCATCCGCAACGTCCTGGTGCTGAGCGGCGACGATCCCAAGAAGGGCGATCAGCCAGAGACCAAGCCGGTCTTCGATCTCGACAGCCGCAGCCTGATCGCGCTGGCGCATCACATGCGGAGCGCACGCAAGCTCCCCTCGGGCACGGAGATCAAGGGGCCGGTGAGCCTGCTGCTGGGCATGGCCGACACGCCGGTGGATCCGCCGGCGGGATGGAAGCCCGCTGGCATGATCGCCAAGGTGGAGGCCGGCGCCGATTTCGCCCAGACCCAGTTCTGCATGGACGCGGGCATCGTCAGGCGCTACGCGGCGGCGCTCGCCGATCTCGGCATCGCCCAGAAGCTCGCCATCCTCATCGGCGTGGCGCCGATCCCCTCGGCGCGCTCGGCCAGGTGGATGCAGAGCAATCTCTTCGGCACCATCATCCCCGATGCGGTCGTGACGCGCCTGGAGCAGGCCGCCGATCCCGCCCAGGAAGGCCGCAAGATCTGCATCGAGCTGATGCAGGAGCTGGCGGAAATTCCCGGCATCGCCGGCGCCCATGTGATGGCGCCCCAGAACCCCTCGGCGATTTCAGAGGTGATCGCGGCGGCGGGGCTGGCGGGAAAGAAGCGCGCTCGGCTGAGCTGATCGTGCGTCCTTCGACGCGCGGCCCAGTGGGCCGCTTGCTCAGGATGAGGCGCATCTTCTTCGCGGCATCTCCCATCTTCCTCATCCTGAGCTGTCGCTCGTGCTGCACAGTTACGACCCCAAGCAGGATTTCGGCGCCAGCAACCGCGGCGATTTCCGCGACGCCGGCCTGGACAAGCTGATCGAAAGCGCGGTCTTCGGCCTCGACGCCAGCCACGAGGACAAGCTGAAAGCCGCAAGGGCATCGCCTTCACGCCGCGCATGGACGAGCAGCTCGTCGCTACCTACGCGCGGCCGGAGTGAAGCCGCCTCGCGTCAGCCCGTCGCCGCCTGGTCCTTGAGACCCTGCAATACCCTGACGATATCGTCGGGCTCAGCGCGGCGGGTGAAGTCGCCGTTCACGAAGGCGTAGCGGATGATCCCGCCCTGATCCACCACGTAGGTCGCGGGCATAGGGATGAACCAGCCCTCGTTGCCGTGGCGCGCCGCGAGATCGATCCCGGCGCCGGCGAGGAGCGCGCGATAGGGTTCCGGCGTCCGGAACAGGACGCCGAACTGCATGCCGACCGCGCCGTCCACATCGGACAGCACCTCGTAGGTCAGGCCATGCCCGCGCTTGGTGGCGGCGAGATGGCCGCCGGTGTCGGGGGTGAGCGCCACCAGCTGCCCGCCGGCGGCGACGATGCTCGGGAGCGCCACCTCCAGCGTCTCCAGGGTGCGCCGGCAATAGGGGCACCAGTTGCCGCGGAAGAAATTGATCACCAGCGGTCCGCGCTTCAGCAGCTCGTCGGAGAACACCAGGTGCCCCTCGGCGTTGGGCAGCATGAAGCTCGGGATGGCATCACCGGCCTTCAGCGCCAGGCTCGCCGCCTCGGAGCGGCCGAGCTGATTGAAGATCGCCTCGTAGGCAAGGCGGATCTGCTCGTTGCGCACGCTCTGGGCGCGGATCTTTTCCAGCTCATCGTTCAACGACATGGGATGCTCTCGTCTTCCTGATGTTACCAAGACGCGTCATGACGCCGATGCTCCGGCCGTTGGCGCGGCCATCCCGCTCCAATCCCGCGCCCGCATCAGCTTGAGGAAGAGCGCGAGGCCGTGCCCGTGCTGGCGCCCGGCCGCCGCAGAGACCACGACCCGCCGCCGCGCCTCGGGATCGGCCAGGGGTCGCGACAGCAGACCGGCGACCGCGGGCCGATGCGCGGCCGAGATCGCGACACCGAGGCCGGCGCGCACCATGCTCTGGACCTGATCCTCGGTCGAGGCGGTATGCCGGGCGCCGGGCTTGATGCCGGCGGTGGCGCAGAGACGGTCGAAGACCAGGGCGAAGTCGCAGCCGCCGCGGGCGCGCATCAGCACGCGCTCCTCGGCGAGCGCGCCCGACGGCACCGCATCGAGATCAGCGAAGGGATGCCCCTCGGGAAACAGGATCACGTAGCGGTCGTCGAACAGGGGCCAGCGGTTGAGTCGCTCCGGGATCTTGTCGGGCTCGACCACGACGGCGGCATCCACCTCACTGTCCAGGAGCTGCCCGAGGAGCTGCTCGGAGCTTCCCTCCAGGAGGGAGAGCTCGAAATTCTTCACGTGCGTCTCCAGCTCCCGGAGGACGGGGGTGAGCACCTGGGCGGAGATGGTGTCGCCGAGGCCGACGCGGAGCGAGGCCACGTCGCGGCGCTTGAAGGCCGCCGCCTGGGCGGTCGCCGCCTCCGCCGCCATGTAGGCGGTCTCGAGGTGCGGCAGCATGATCTTGCCGAGCTCGGTGAGCTGGGTGAGGCTGCGCTCGCGATAGAGGAGCGGCCCGCCGAGCTCCTCCTCCAGGCGCTGGATCGCGCGCGTCAGCGCCGGCTGCGACACGTTGCAGGCCTCCGCCGCACGGGTGAAGTTGAGCGTCTTCGCCAGCGCCAGGAAGTATCGGACCTGAAAGAGCTCCATCGGCGCGCCCCCACCGCCTCCTAGGAATCCGTCGCGGCCAGATATAGCACACCGCGAGCCGCCAGGATGCGGAGCCGCCTCATGTCATCGGCCCCGTGATCAAGCGCGAGCCCCGCTGGAAGGTGACATAGGCCCAGAGCCAGTCCATCAGCACGGCGGCGCGGTTGCGGAATCCGATCAGGAAATAGACATGCACGAGGCCCCAGAGCAGCCAGGCGACGCGACCGTGGAGGCGGATGACGCCGAAATCGGCGACCGCGACCTTGCGGCCGATGGTGGCGAGATTGCCGAGATGGCGATAGCGGAAGGGCTCCGGCGCCGCGCCGCCCTCGAGGCGCGCGCGGAGAACATCGGCGACATAAGCGCCCTGCTGCTTCGCCACCGGCGCGATCCCAGGCAGCGGCTTGCCGGCGGCGTCCACCGCGGCGGCGGTGTCGCCAAGGACGAAGATCTCGGGATGGCCCGGCAGCGTCAGGTCCGCCGTCACTTTGACCCGCCCCGCGCGGTCCGCCTCGGCGCCGAGCCATTTGGCGGCGGGCGAGGCGGCGACGCCGGCGGCCCAGAGGATGGTGCGGGAGTCCACGCGCTCGCCGGCGATGTCAACGCCGCCGTCGTCGCAGCGGGTCACCGCCCGACCCAGCCGCACTTCGACGCCGAGCTTCTCCAGCGCCCGCTGCGCCGCGGCGGACAGGCTTTCGGGAAAGGCCGCGAGCACGCGCGGCCCCGCCTCCACCAGCACGACGCGGGTCGAGCGCGGATCGATGTTGCGAAAATCCGCCGCCAGCGCCCGGCGCGCCAGCTCGGCGATGGCGCCCGCCAGCTCGACGCCGGTGGGCCCGGCGCCGATGATGACGAAGGTCAGCAGCCGGCGCCGCTCCTCGGACTCCGGCAGGTTCTCCGCCAGCTCGAAGGCGACCAGGATCCGCCGGCGGATGTCGGTGGCGTCGTCGAGCTTCTTGAGGCCCGGCGCCACCGCCTCCCACTCGTCGTGGCCGAAATACGCGTGGCGCGCGCCGGTGGCGATGATGAGGGTGTCGTAGGGGATGCGCTGGCGATCCATCATCACCATGCGCGCGGCCGCGTCGATGCCGGTCACCTTGCCCAGCAGCACCGTGGTGTTGCGCTGGCGACCGAGGATGGCGCGGATCGGCGTCGCGATGTCGGCCGGGGAGAGGCCGGCGGTGGCGACCTGATAGAGGAGCGGCTGGAACAGATGGTGGTTGCGCCGGTCGATGACGGTGAGATGGACCGGCGCCTTGCCGAGCGCCTTGGCCGCGGTGAGGCCGCCGAAGCCGGCGCCCACGATCACTACCCGGGGGATCCCGTCGGGGCTCGCGCCGGCTGACATTGCCGGCCACTCGCACACCGGGCAGCTGGGCTCGGCGTCCACGGTCAATCGCCCCTGCGGCCGGAGACCGCGCCGGCGATGAAGCGATCGACCGACAGCGGGCCCGGGCCGCGCGTGAGGATGAAGAGCAGGATCGAGGCCCACATGAGATGCTCGATCCATTGCTCGGGATAGACGAAGACCTCGATGACGAAGGTCATACCCAGCATCGGCAGGGTCGCGAGCCGTGTCGCCAGGCCCAGGACCAGCAGCACCGGGCAGCTGAGCTCGACGCAGGCCGCCATGGTGGCGGCGAGCTGGGGCGGCAGCACCGGCACCATGTACTCGTCGCGGAAGAGGGCGATGGTGATGTCCCAATTCGCGATCTTGGTCATGCCCGAATGCCAGAACACCGAGGCGATGCTGAACCGAAAGGCGAGCTGCAGGATCGCCAGGGGAAAGCGGCCGAGCCAGGCGAGGAGGGACGCAAGCCTGTCGGCGAGAGTGGCGGTATCGCTCATATCGGCGTCGCGGGCGAACATGGAGTCATTCCTTCTGGCGATGGGCGGAGCCAGTCGGCAGCGGGGCGGGCGCGCTGGCCCTCCCCGCCGTCCGACCCGGGCTTACTTCGCCGCGAGCGTGCCGCCGCTGATCTTGGCGCAGGTGCCGGCGGGGACGTAGATCCAGCTGTCGCCGGCGGCGGCGCGCTTGGATTCGCCGGCGCAGGAGTGCGTCGCGGTCTGGCAATCGTTCTGGCCGGAGGCCGCGACGCCGAAGCACTTCTCGGCCTTGAAGGCCGGGGCCGGCGCCGGGCCGGCGCTCGCCAGGAGAGGCAGGGCGATGGTCGCCGCGACGGCGGAGGCGACGAGCAGGGACGCTTTCATGAGAGTGTTCCTTTGAAGGGGGTCGAATTCCGCGAGGCCGGCAACGGCCTCGACCGGGCAAACTCTATGAGCCTGCCGCCAGGCGATAAAATGCCGTTTCATTATTGTTCCGATGCGCGCCACGTATGGAACGAGGGAGGTGGCCGCAACATCGTGCGTCCTTCAACTCACCGCCTTCGGCGGTGGCTCAGGATGAGGAGGTTTTTCTGGTGGCACCCACTATCGCCCTCATCCTGAGCCGGCCGCGAAGCGGACGAGTCGAAGGACGCAGGATGCCGGCGCCGCGAACTACTTGCCGTCGAGAACCGAGAGCGGAGTCCAGTCGTCGGCGGGAGGTGCCGCGAGATGGGCACGGCAGCGCTCGATGAAGATCTCGGAGGGGCGGTCGCCGCCGCGGGTGGCCAGGGCCGCCTGGAAATGCCCGATCGCCTCGTGCCAGTGCCGCGCGGCGTAGGCGTCGAGACCGGCCTCGTAGGACGCGATCCAGCCGGGCGCCTCCGCGGGCGCGTCGGCCGTCATGGCGAGGAGCTCGAAGACGTCGATGCCCTGCATGCGGCCGTAGACCGCGACGCGGTCGAGGCGGCGCACCAGGATGGCGTCGCCGGCGGCGTGGCGCGTGTCCTCGCCGATCAGGATCTCGGTGCCGTAGCGCTTGTTGACCGCCTCGAGCCGGCTCGCGACGTTCACGGGATCGCCGATCACGGTATAGCTCAGGCGCTCGGTCGAGCCGATGTTGCCCACCAGCATGCGCCCGGTATTGACGCCGACGCGGATGCGGAGCGGCGGGCCGCCGCTGCGCGCCGCGGCCTCGCGCTGGGCCGCGAGTCGGCGCTGGCAGTCCAGCGCCGCCGCACAGGCCTCGGCGGCATGGTTCGGGTTGGGGATCGGCGCGCCCCAGAACGCCATCACCGCGTCGCCGATGAACTTGTCGATGGTGCCGTTCCGCGCCAGCACCGCCGCCGAGGTGAGCTCGAGGTATTCCGTCAGCACCGAGATCACGTCGTCGCCGAGCCGCTCGGAAAGCCCGGTGAAGCCGGCGATGTCGGTGAAGAGCACCGTCAGCACCTCCTCGTGGCCGCCCGGCCGCGCCTCGATGCCGCGGGAGACCAGGGTGCGGACCAGCGCCGTGGGGATATATTTCTGGAACGAGGCGAGGCCGCGGCTCATCTGCATCAGCGCCGCCGAAAGATTGTCGAGCTCGCGCAGCGGCGAGGCGATCCGGGTGATGCCGGCGAGATCGAAGCTCTCGATGTGCTTGAGCTGGCCGACGATCCGCAGCATCGGCGCGGCGATCAGGCGATTGACCGCGAGCAGCGCCAGCACCGCCAGCAGCACGGTCAACACCGCCAGCGCCCCCAGCAGGATCCGGGCGTTGCGCTCGATGCTGGCGAGGAAGTCGCTGGTGGGAATGACCGTGGCGACCACCCAGCTGTCGAAGTGGAGCGGCGAGAAGGTGATGAAATAGCTTTCGCCGTCCTTTGCGGTGAACTGGGTCTGGCGGGTGTCGGTGACGGCGGCGAGATCGACGTCGCCTTCCCGCAGCTTGTCGGCCACGGCCTGCAGCAGCTTGTTGCCGCCACCGAGCTCCGGCAGCGTCGGCATGCGGCCCTGCTGCTGCTGCTCCGCCGCCATGGGATCCGCCGAGGCCACCACGTTGCCGTCGCGGTTGAGCACGACGACGGTGCCGGTCTTGCCGACCTGGAGCCCGGTGAGAAACTCCGAGAGGCGTCCCAGCTCGATCACGATGTTGATGACGGCGACGAACTGGTGATCGACCTCCAGAGGGGTCGAGGTGCTGATCGCCTGGCGGTCGCTGTCGGGGTAATGGGAGGCATGGCTCCAGCCCGGCCCGTTCTCCTCGACGGCGCGGCGATACCAGGGCTGCTCCGTCGCGTCATAGGTGCTGTCCTCGAATTCCCGGTTGTCGAAGATGATGTCGCCCTCGGAGGGAGTGTAGTAGTCGATGCGGCGCTTGGCGGTCTTGGTCTCCGGGTCCCACTTCACCTCGACCATGTCGATCTCGGTGTCGCTCACCTTCTGGGCGCCGAAGAAATTGCCGTCGGGAAACCCGAGCGAGATCCAGGACAGGCTGCGCTGGGAGCGCAGCAGGGAGAGGAACACGAACTCGCGTTTGGCCTCGTCCGATGTCTTGATCGTGCCCTGAAAGAAGATCGAGCGCACCGCCTCCTGCATCGACCAGGCATCGTCCAAAACGCCGCGCACCTCGTGATGGACGAACTCGACGATCTGGCGATTGAGCTCGCGAACGACGTCGCTGACGTTCTCTCGCGCCGTATAGGACCAGGAGAGATGGATCAGCAGCGCCGTCACGGTGACGGTGGCGAGGATGAGGCCGGTGAGAGCGAGGCGCAGGCCGAGCTTGCGCCGGCGGTCGACTACTGGAGGGAAATCGGTGCGTCCTTCGACGCGCTTCGCTTGCTCAGGATGAGGCATTTTTCTTTGTGCCATCGACAAATGGCCCTCATCCTGAGCAAGCGACCGCAGGGAGCGCGTCGAAGGACGCACGATAGCAGCCCGGCCCACCTCAGAGATACTGCTCGCGGATGTCGATGGTGGATTCCTTGCCGAGCCGGTCGAAATTCTGGGCCAGCCAGGCGTCCGCGTGCTGGCGGCCGATGTCGCGGAGGTGGGTGAGGAATTCCCAGTCGCCGTTCATCTTGCTGGCGACGCCGAGCTTGGCCATCTCCTCCTCCGCCGAGATGCTGTGGATCAGGAGGTGGCGCAAGCCCTCGCCATTGACCCTTCCGTCCTCGATCAGCTTGGTGACGAAGCTGATGGCGCGCATCTCGCGCATCAGAGAGGAGTTGAAGCTGATCTCGTTGATGCGGTTCATGATCTCGGTCGCCGTGCGCGGCAGCTTCTCGCGGTAGAGCGGGTTGATGTGGACGACCACGATGTCGCTGCTCTCGCAGTTGTAGATCAGCGGAAAGAGGGCGGGATTCCCCATATAGCCGCCGTCCCAGTAATGCTCGCCGTCGATCTCCACCGCCTGGAACAGGAACGGCAAGCAGGCCGAGGCGAGCGTGCGGTCGGCGCAGATCTCGCTGCGGTCGAACACCCGCACCTTGCCGCTGCGTACGTTGGTGGCAGAGAGGAACACCTTCACCGGGCAGTCCGACTTGCGCAGCGCCTCGAAATCGACGCACTCCTCCAGCACGTCCCGCAGCGGGTTCTGGTTGAAGGGGTTGAACTCGTAGGGCGAGAACAGCCGCGAGATCATGTCCAGGGCCTGGAACGCCGGCGAGAACGGCAGGGAGTGATTGTGCATGATCCGGTCGAACCAGCTCGGCTGCAGCGGTCCCATGGCCGCGGCCTTGCTGATGCGGCGCCAGAAGTTGGCGAGCGCCTGGCGCGCGCCCTCGCGGCCGTCCATCGCCCAGCCATAAGTAAAAACGACGGCATTCATCGCACCGGCGCTGGTGGCGCTGATCCCGTCGATGGCGATACGCTCGTCCTCGGCGAGGCGGTCCAGCACGCCCCAGGTGAAGGCGCCATGGGCGCCGCCGCCCTGGAGCGCCAGATTGATGCTCTTCACCTGCGCCGGCGCGCGCTTGCGCGACGCGGAGCGCGGTGAGCTCTCGGTGTGCACGCCGTCCATGGCAATCTCCTCAGGTTTTCGGTTGAGCTCAGTGTGCGGTCCAGCCGCCGTCCACGGGCAGTGACGTTCCCGTGATCGAGGCGGCAGCCTCGCTGCAGAGGAACACGGTCAGCGCGCCCAGCTCCTCCACGGTGGCGAAGCGCTTGTTCGGCTGCTGCGCCAGCAGGACGTCGCGGATGACGGCCTCGCGGGTGATGCCATGGGCCGCCGCCTGGTCGCCGATCTGCTTCTCCACCAAGGGCGTCCAGACGTAGCCGGGGCAGATCGCATTGCAGGTGACGCCGGACTCCGCGCCCTCCAGCGCGGTCACCTTGGTGAGGCCGACGATGCCGTGCTTGGCGGCGACATAGGCCGCCTTGAAGGGGGATGCCACCAGGCCGTGCGCCGAGGCGATGTTGACGATGCGGCCCCAGCCCCGCGCCTTCATGCCGGCGAAGACGGCGCGCGTGGCGTGGAAGGCGGCGCTGAGGTTGATGGCGATGATGGCGTCCCACTTCGCCGGCGGGAACTGCTCGATCGGCGCCACGTGCTGGATGCCGGCGTTGTTGACGAGGATGTCGACGCTGCCGAACGCCTCGACGGCGTGCGCCACCATGCGCTCGATCGCCTCGGGCTTGCTCATGTCGGCGCCATCAAACATCACGTTGACGTTGTGCTCGCCGGCGAGCTTGTCCCGGAGCGCCGCGATCTCGGCGGCATCGCCGAAGCCGTTCAGCACCAGGTTGGAGCCCTGGCCCGCCAGCGCCCGGGCGATGCCGAGCCCGATGCCGCTCGTCGAGCCCGTGACGATCGCGGTGCGCCCATCGAGGGCGCGCTTCTGTACGGTCTCGGTCTTGGTCATCAGCATGATCGGAACTCCCCTGCTCTGGCGTGCGGCAACGCGGTTTTCGATGTCGCGAGAGTGCCGCAGCGGCCGCCAGCGGGATAATGCCGAGTTCCTATGGTTTCGATACGCTCACCCTATGGAGGGCGGAGCCGTCGCGGTCACGGCCAGGCGAAGCTCTCGACCGACGTCACGAGAGCATCGACCGGCGCCGAGGGCGGCCGGCCTTCGACGGTGACGAGGCTCACGACGCGCTCCACCGTCGGCTCCGTCAGCTTGCGGACCGCGAGTCCCGGCAGGCAGGCGGTAAACTCCGGCATGAAGCAGATGCCGAGCCCAGCTATCACCATGGCCTGCACCCAATCCTCGCGCTCGCTGCGATGGGACTCGACGATATCGACCTCGTATTGCCGGCACAGGTAGTCGAAATAATCCTGGTATTCGCAGTTGATGCGGGACAGATAGGCCTCGCCCTTGACGTCCTTGATCCGCACCACCTCGGCGGATTCGAACTGATGCCCGTGGGGAAACGCCACGACGAAGGGCTCGCGATAGAGCGGGCGCGCCTGGAAGCGGACATCGAATGCGCGCGGCTGCGCCATCACGGCGACGTCGAGCATGCCCTGCAGCAAGAGCTCGCTCAGTCGCGTCGGCGTCGCCTCGACGATGGTCAGCTCGATGCCAGGGTGCCCGGCGTGGAAATGATTGATGAAGCTCATGAAGCGCAGCGGGCCGATGGTGCACATGATGCCGAGCTTGAGCGGCGCATCCTCCAGGCGCAGGAAGCTGTGGGCGGTGGTCTTGGCGACCTGGGCCTGCCGGTAGATCGATTCGAGATAGGGCAGCATCAGCCGCCCGAGATCGGTGAGATGGGTGAAGCCGCGCTCCCGCCGGAACAGGAACCCGCCGAGCTCGGCTTCCAGCGTCTGGATCCCGCGCGTCAGCGCCGGCTGCGATACGTTGCACTTCTCCGCGGCGCGGGTGAAGTTCAGCGCCTCGCACACCGCCAGGAAATAGCGGATCTGGTTCATCTGCATGGGGGATACCGGAACCTTGTCGCCGCCGCGGACCGCGGTAAAGCATAGCGCGCGTCGAGCCCGGCGCGGACAGTTATTCGGTGCGCGTCGACCTTTCTCTAGTCGTCGGCCGCAGCGGCCGCTCCGTTCGAGGCCAGCCGCCGCAGATCGGCGACGCCGTCGCTGACGTAGCGGCTCCAGAGGATGAGCGCATCGAGCTGCGCCTTGGCGGCCATCTCCGCCTGCGCCAGTCCGACATCCATGGCCACCCGCGCGAGGTCGAGACTCGCGGTCGCGGCTCCATCGAGGTCACCGGGAACGCTGGGATGTTGCAGCAAGGCGGCAAAGCGCCGTTGCGCGTCGGCGATCGACGCATACTGCCGGCCGGCGACTTCGTGGGCGCAATCGAGCATCCCCCGGATCGCCTCATGCAGCGTATCGAGGTTCTTGCGATGGTGTCCGATCACTTCATCGAGAGCGGCGGCGGGATCGCTGGCGGTCCGTTGCTGATTCCTGGTCGTCACTCTCTGCTCCTTCTGATTCCCGCGCGATACCCACGCGCCATGGTGCCGGCACTCTGTCACGCAGGGATATGTAGCGGAAATGCAAAGGCAGTATGGATTCCATGAGCGGCGAGTATCGCCCTTCGCCGGACTCCCCTGAGCGGGTCGATCGCCGCGCGCGGCGGCGCGGCACAGCCATGAAAAGGACGATCGATACCTTCCGCTCATGGAATCGGTAATCAATCGGCATTTCCGTTCGATGCACGTTTCCACGACCTTGCGGTCGGACAGTGCGGCCAGCCCGGCCGCCGCCATCTGCAGCTGCAAGGAGACATGCGACAATGATCGTCACCAACAAGACCAGCGGCTCCATCTGGCGGACACTCGCCATGACGGCCGTGCTTCTCGGCGGCGTTTCCGCCTTCGCGACGGCGGCCTCGGCCGGCGAATGCCCGGCGGACAAGATGGGCGTCGACCTCACCAAGCCCGTGACCACGCCGGCGAAAGACGTCACCGACAAGGTCCTCGCCGCCATCGATCTCAGCAAGGAGCCGGCGCAAATCCCGGGCCGGCAGCTTCGCCTGCGCAAGCTCGAGATCAAGCCGGGCGGCGTCGTTCCCTGGCACAGCCACGGCGACCGGCCGGCGATCATCTACATCATCAAGGGGACGATCCTGGAATACGCCAGCAACTGCGCGGTGCCGATCGTGCACAAGGCCGGCGAGGTCGCGCGGGAGACCAGCGCCACGGCCCATTGGTGGAAGAACACGGGCAAAGAGACCGTGATCCTGCTCTCCGCCGACCTGCTGCACGATCCCATGGACAAGAACATGTGATCGGCGCCCTCAGGCGCCTGCCTCGAGAGCGTGACGTCCGGGTGGACCCCGGCGTCACGCTCCCGCCCCTCGGATCGGAGCTCGACCCCCATGCATGACTCCAGCGCCGCCGCCCTGCCGGCAGCCCACCACGACGCCGGCAGCCTGCTCCGCAGCCTGGTGATCGGGCTCGTGGCCTTTCTCACCGTGGTCGATCTCTTCGCGACCCAGGCGATCCTGCCGTCCCTGGTGCGGGCCTATCACACGACGCCGGCGATGATGGCCTTCGCCGTCAACGCCAGCACCATCGGCATGGCGGTCTCCGGCCTCGCGGTGGCGCTCCTGAGCCGCCACATCGACCGCCGCCAGGGCATCTGGATCAGCCTGATGCTGCTGACGATTCCGACCGCGCTCCTGGGCTTCATGCCCAATATCCACCTCTTCACCCTCCTGCGCATCGTGCAGGGCGTCTTCATGTCGGCGGCCTTCACCTTGACCCTGGCCTATCTCGCCGAGCAGTGCAGCGCGGAGGATGCGGCCAAGGCCGCCGCCGCCTACATCACCGGCAATGTCGCCAGCAACCTCTTCGGCCGGCTGATGTCCGCGGCGATCGTCGATCACCTCGGCCTCGCCGCCAACTTCTATGTCTTTGCGCTGCTGAACCTAAGCGGCGCCGTGCTGGTCTATGTCAGCCTCGCCCGCACCGCCCCGATGATGGCGATGGCGCCGGCGCGCTCGCCGCTGGCGAGCTGGGTCGAGCATCTGCGCAACGACGCGCTCCGCGTCAGCTTCTGCATCGGCTTCTGCATCCTCTTCGCCTTCATCGGCACCTTCACCTTCATCAACTTCGTGCTGGTGCGCGATCCCTTCGCGCTCGGGCCGATGACCCTGGGCTTCCTCTACTTCGTGTTCCTGCCCTCGATCGTCACGACACCCCTGGCGGGCGGCATCGCGCGGCGGTTTGGGACGCGGCCCACCTTCTGGGGATCCCTGGCGGTGGCGGGCGTAGGATTGCCGCTGCTGCTGCTGCCGAGCCTCGCCGCCGTGGTGGTGGGGCTGGCCTTGGTGGGTGTCGGCACCTTCTTCGCCCAGGCTACCGCCACCGGCTTCGTCGGCCGCGCCGCCACCACCGACCGCGCCTCGGCGAGCGGAATCTACCTTGCCTGCTACTTCTTCGGCGGCATCGTCGGGAGCGTGGTGCTGGGCCAGGTCTTCGACCGCTTCGGCTGGCCCGCCTGCGTCGGCGGGATCGCCGTGGCGCTGCTGGCGGCGGCGCTCCTCGCCATTCGCCTGCGGATGACGGCGCCGGCGGCGGGTCCTCGTTGACCCCGGGCCTTGACCTGGAGGAGGCTCAACCCGATGTCAGCCTCTCACGGCGGGAGAGCGGAGATGAAGACTGAAGCGGAATGGCGGACCCTCCTGACCCCGGAGCAATTCCGCGTGCTGCGCAAGCACGGCACCGAGCGCCCGCACAGCAGCCCCCTCAACGACGAGCATCGGCACGGCCGCTTCGTCTGCGTCGCCTGCGGCCTGCCGCTGTTCCGCTCCGAGACCAAGTTCGAGAGCGGCACCGGCTGGCCGAGCTTCTACGCGCCGATCGAGCATGGCGTTGGGACCTCGGAGGACCGCAGCCTGTTCTTCGCCCGGGTCGAGGTGCATTGCCGCCGCTGCGGCGGCCATCTCGGCCACGTCTTTGACGACGGACCGGAGCCGACAGGACTGCGATACTGCATGAACGGCGTGGCACTCACCTTCGAGTCCGCCGAGGACGAGAAGAAGACGGAATAGCGGGGAGTCGACGATGCCGGCCTACGACGCGATCATCATCGGCACCGGCCAGGCCGGTCCGTCCCTGGCGCGCCGCCTCGCCGGCACCGGCATGAAGGTCGCCGTCGCCGAGCGCGGCAAATTCGGCGGCACCTGCGTCAACACCGGCTGCACACCCACCAAGACCCTGGTGGCGAGCGCCTATGCCGCCCACCTGGCGCGCCGCGCCGGCGAGTTCGGCGTCGTCATCGACGGCCCCGTCAAGGTGGACATGACGCGCGTCAAGGCGCGCAAGGACGAAGTGGTGGGGATTTCCAACCACGGCGTGGAGCACTCGCTCCGGACCCTGGCGAACTGCACGGTCTACGATGGCCACGCCCGCTTTCTCTCGCCGCGGGAGGTCACTGTCGGCGGCGCGGTGCTGACGGCGGAGCGCATCTTCATCAATGTCGGCGGCCGCGCGGCGATCCCCTCGATTCCCGGCCTCGACACCGTCCCCTACCTCACCAACAGCTCCATGATGGCGGTGGATTTCCTGCCGCGCCATCTCGTCATCATCGGCGGCAGCTATATCGGCCTGGAATTCGGGCAGATGTATCGCCGCTTCGGCAGCCAGGTCACCATCGTGGAAATGGGACGGCGGCTGGTGGGACGGGAGGACGAGGACGTCTCCATGGAGATCGCGAATTTCCTGACCCGGGAGGGCGTGACCCTGCACCTGGGCACCCGCACCGACGGCGTCCGGAAAGTCGGCGACGACATCGCGGTGGAGATCGAGGGCCCCGAGGGCAAGCAGGAAATCCTGGGTTCCCATCTCCTCGTCGCCGTGGGCCGCCGGCCCAATACCGACGATCTCGACCTGGAGCGCGCCGGCGTCGCCCGCGACAAGCGCGGCTACATCGTGGTGGACGACCAGCTCGCCACCAATGTGCCGGGGATCTGGGCGCTCGGCGACTGCAACGGCCGCGGCGCCTTCACCCACACCGCCTACAACGACTTCGAGATCGTGGCCGCCAACCTCCTCGACAGCGAGCGCCGCGGTGTCGGCGACCGCATCCCCGCCTACGCCCTCTACACCGATCCGCCGCTGGGACGCGTGGGCGTGACGGTGGCGGAGGTACGCAAGAGCGGACGGCCGGCCCTGCTGGCAACGCTGCCGATGGCGAATGTCACGCGGGCATTCGAGAAAGGCGAGACCGAGGGCTTCATGAAGATCGTGGTCGACCGCGACTCGAAGCAGATCCTGGGCGCGGCATTCCTCGGCGTCAGCGGCGACGAGGTCGTCCACGTGATCCTGGACCTCATGTACGCCAAGGCCCCCTACACCCTGCTGCAGCGGGCGATGCACATCCACCCGACGGTCGCGGAATTCCTGCCGGTCCTGATCGGCAAGCTCGCGCCCCTTTAGGGGGAGAAACCCGACGGGATTGCCATGTTCGCGTTCCAGTTGGGGAATTCGCCCCTAACGCCAACTAAAAATTCATGGATTCCATGCTCAATCGGCATTTCAACGAGGCACCCTCCATATCCATATTCCAGGCGCCGGACAGGAGGGCCGTCAGATCGGTCCCCACCAGCGGCGAGACGCCGGGTCCGAGCGAGACAAATCAGGGAGTATGAGCCGTGGCCAGGTTGCGACAGAATTTGCGGCGGGTGGATTTCGGCCACGCCGTGGCAATGACCATAACGGCGCTGGGCTTTCTGCTCTACGCCGGAACCTTGTTCCAGTCGAAGCTCTAAGGCGAGGCCCGCCCTAGCGCGGCGACAGGCGCGCGCCCATGGACACCACCCCCACCACGATCGCCACCGCCGCCCCGTGGATGCCAAGGTCCATGAAGGTGACGTCGAAGGGGTGAAAGAACTGCAACAGGAAGGCGGCAATGGCGGCGACGCCAAGTCCGCCCACCGCCGCCACCCGCCCCGGCGTCAGGGGATGCGCGCGACGGAGCAGCAGCACCAGGCTGACGCCGAGCGGCACGCTGATCGCCAGAATAAACCGGAAGCAATGCGCGCTCTCGCCGATCTCCCAGCCGCCGGGGCCGAGGACGATCCAGTGGCGGTAGCAGGCATAGCCGCTGCTGGCGATCCACAGCAGCAGCGGCGGCAGCGGCAGCAGCGCCCAGGCAGGCGTGCGGTCCGGCAGGCTGAGCTCGAAGGCCGCCACGACGGCGAGGATACCGGTGAGGGCGGTGCCGATGAGCTCCAGCCGCAGCTTCGGATCCGCCGCGCGCCGGGCGAAGACGCCGAGATCGGAGAACAGCAGGATCGCCACGGCGCCCAGCGCCGCCACGGTCAGCAGCCACAGCAGCGCGCGCAGGACCGGCGGCCGCAGCCGGCGCACCGGTGCCGCCTCCGCCACCAGCCGATCGATTAGGCGCTCCGTCGCCTCCGTCACCGTCCGTCTCCTTTCAGCTGCGCTCTCAACGCCTTGATGGCGCGGTGCACGCTGACCTTGAGGGAGGCGATCGACTTGCCGCTGGTCCGGGCGGCCTCGGCGAGCGACATCTCCCTGAGCTTCACCAGCTCGAGCGCCTCCCGCTGGCCATCCGGCAGGGCCGCGATGGCGCCGCCGAGACCGGCGGTGCGCTCGCGCACCTCCATCTCCCTGTTCGCTGCGGGATCGGCAAAGGTTTCATAAGCCACGGGATCCGCTACCTCGACCCGCTCGGTCCGGCCGCGCCGGCGCAGCGCGTCGATCGACCGCCGGCGCGCCACCGTGGCCAGCCAATGGGTAAAGGGCCGGGTGGGATCATAGGTATGGCGCACTCGATGCAGGGTCAGCAGGACGTCCTGCACCACGTCTTCCACACGATCCGGCGCACGGTGGTGATGCGAGACGACGGCACGAATGAAGGGCAGGATCTCCCGCAGCAGCCGGTCATAGGCAGCGCGTTCGCCGTCCTGGGCCGCCGCCATTAACCCTGACCAGTCACGCTCCCTCGCGGGATCCCGACCCGGCTTGCCTGGCGTCCTCGCAGGGATCAAGTTCTGGCCTGTAACCAAATGCGGCGACGCCGCGAACAGAAAGAGGCGGGCTGTCGGCGAGACGCCGGACCGGTCCGCGGTCCATTCAGCATAACCGGAGAGACTCCCATGCAAAAGCCTGCCACCAAGACCGGCCTTCTCGTGGCCGCCGCCCTCGGCGCCACTCTGGCGATGCCCATGTTGGCGAGCGCCGGCCCGGCGGCGGCGCCCGCCTTCAAGGCCGAGAAGTGCTTCGGCATCGCAGCATCCGGCCAGAATGATTGCCAGACCGCGACGCACTCCTGCGCCGGCGAGGCCAAGCGCGCCGCCGCCGGCGACAGCTGGATCTACGTCCCCGCCGGCACCTGCGCCAAGATCAACGGCGGTAGTCTGGCGGCGAAGTAGGATCGCGGACAAGACGACAAGAGGGCGGTTCGATGTCTGCTTCCGATCACGGCGACGCGGCGCCGCGCAGGACGACCGGTATCGGCCTGCGCGCGCCGCACATCGCCGAGGTCCTGGCGACGCGACCCGCCCTCTCCTTCCTCGAAGTGCATTCCGAGAATTTCATGGGTGGCGGCCCCGGCCTCCGCCAGCTCGAGGCGATCCGCGCACACTACCCGATCAGCCTGCACGGCGTCGGCCTCTCCCTCGGCACCGCCGAGGGGCTCGACACCCATCATCTCGATCGCCTTCGGACGCTCGTCGAGCGCATCGAGCCGAGGCTGGTCTCCGAGCACCTCTCCTGGAGCGTCGCCGGCGGCGTCTATCTCAACGATCTCCTGCCCCTGCCGCTCACCGAGGAAGCGCTCGCCGTGGTCTGCCGCAATGTGGAGACCATGCAGGAGACGCTGAAGCGCCCGGTGCTGGTGGAGAACCCCTCCGCCTATCTGCGCTTCCGCCAGTCCACCATTCCCGAGCCGGAGTTCCTCGCCGAGCTCACGCGGCGCACCGGCTGCGGCCTGCTCTGCGACGTCAACAACATCTACGTCTCGGCGGAAAATTTCGGCCTCGACGCGCGAGCCTATCTGGACGCGCTGCCACCGGCGGCGGTGGGCGAGATGCATCTCGCCGGGCATTTCCGCGGCGAGCGCGCCGGCCGCCCGCTGCTGATCGACGATCACGGCGCGCCGGTCGCGGACGCGGTCTGGGATCTCTATCGCCACGCGGCCGCCCGGTTCGGCCACGCGCCGACCCTGATCGAGTGGGACAGCAACCTGCCGGCGCTTCCCGTCCTGCTGGCGGAAGCGCGCCGTGCCGATGCCGTGGCGGACCTATCGGCGGCCGCCCATGCCTGATCTCGCGGCGCTGCAGACCGAGATGCGCAACGTGCTGCTGGGCGGGACCGGTGCGACGCTGGCGGGCGCGATCCTCGACGACGGCATGCCGGTGGCGGAGCGTCTCGACGTCTATCGCAACAACACCTTCGTCTCTCTGAAGACTGCTTTGAAGAGCGCCTTCCCCGCGGTCTGCCGCCTGGTGGACGAGCGCTTCTTCCTCTACGCCGCCGATGAATTCATCCGCGCCGCGCCGCCGCGCCAGGCCTGCCTCTTCGCCTATGGCGAGGGCTTTGCGGAATTCCTGGCGGCGTTCCCGCCGTGCCAGCATCTCCCCTATCTCGCGGACGTGGCGCGGCTGGAATGGCTGATGCAGCGCGCGTCCCACGCGGCCGACGCCGTGCCGCTGAAGCCGGACGCGCTCGCCGCGGTGGGCGAGATCCATGTCAGCAATCTCACTTTCCGCCTCGAGCCGTCCCTCGGACTCCTCGCCTCGCCCTGGCCGGCGGACCGCATCTGGCGCGCCAACCGGCCCGGCGCGGCGGGCGATCCCGAGGTCGATCTCGGCTCCGGTGCCGTGCGGATCGAGGTGCGGCGCCTCGGCGACGACGTGGTGATGCGTGCCCTCGATCCCCCGACTTTCGTCTTTCGGACCGCGCTGGCCCTTGGCGGGCGTCTCGAGAGCGCCGCGGAAGCGGCGCTGGAGACGAGCCCGGATTTCGATCTCTCCGCCGCCTTCGGCGATCTCTTCCGCGAGGGCGCCGTCGTCGGGTTCGATCTCGCCTCGCCGGGCGCGGGTGCGCCTTGAGACAGGCGGCATCGCTGATTGCGCTCCTGGAGCGTTTTCCCCTCGCTCTCTTTCAGCTCCTGTTCCGCGTCTGCATCGGCGCGGTCTTTTGGAACGCGGGCCTGACCAAGATCGCGAGCTGGCAGACCACACTCACCCTCTTCCGCGACGAGTACCAGGTGCCAGTGCTGCCGCCGGAGCTCGCCGCCTACATGGCGACGACGATCGAGCTCACCTGCCCGGTGCTGCTGTTCCTGGGCCTGGCGACGCGCCTCGCTACCCTGCCGATGCTGGGGCAGGCGCTGATCATTCAGATCTTCGTCTATCCCGAGAGCTGGATCGAGCACCTCACCTGGGCGGCGCTGCTGCTCTTCATCCTGACCCGCGGGCCGGGGCCGATCTCCCTCGACCGTTTCATCGCTCCCACGCTCCTCGGCCGCAAGCCCGCCTGAGCTGAGTCAGGCGGAGCCCCAGACCTCCTCGGCGACCTCGACGGCGAGGCGCAACTTGGCGATCTCGTCCGCCACCGTGACCTTGTTGCCCTCCACCGTGCTGGAGAAGCCGCATTGCGGGCTGAGGGCGAGCTGGTCGAGAGGCACGTAGCGCGCGGCCTCGTCGATGCGGCGCTTGAGCTCGTCCTTGCTCTCGAGCTGGGGGACCTTCGTGGTGATGAGACCCAGCACCACCATCTTGCCCTTGGGCACGAAGCGCAACGGCTTGAAGTCGCCGGCGCGCGGCGTGTCGTACTCCAGGAAGAAGCCGTCGATCTTCAACTCGTTGAACAGCGTCTCCGCGACCGGCTCGTAGCCGCCCTCGGCGAGCCAGGCGCTCTGGTTGTTGCCGCGGCAGATGTGCATGCAGACCGCCATGTCCTTCGGGCGCCTGGCGATGGCATCGTTGACCAGCTTGACGTAGATGCCGGGCAGGCGATCGGGATCCTCGCCGATGTTGGCGCGCACCTGGTCGCGCAAGGTGGGATCGCAGAGATAGGCGAAGTTGGTATCGTCGATCTGCAGGTAGCGGCAGCCGGCGGATCCGAGATCGGCGATCTCCTCGCTGTAGACGCGGGCCAGATCGGTGAAGAAGGCGTCCATGTCAGGATAGGCGGTCTTGTCGACCGCCGCCCGGCCGCCGCGGAAATGCATGATCGTGGGCGACGGGATGGTCTGCTTCGCCGTCACCTTCGTGACGGACTGCACATACTTGAAGTGATCCACGAAGATGCCGTGCGGACGGCCGAGCTTGCCCTCGATGTGCAGGCTGGGCGGACTCACCTCGGTGTCGCCTTCATGGGTGTGGAAGTGCAGCTTGATATGGGACGGCACCTCCCGCACGTTGGCGAACTGCTTGAGGAAGTCCATGTGCCACTCCTTGCGGCGGAATTCGCCGTCGGTGGCGAGCTTGAGACCCGTGTCCTCCTGCAGCTTCACCACTTCGCGGATGGCGTCGTCCTCGACCCGCGCCAGTTCCGCCGCCGACATCGTGCCCTTCTCCCGGGCAACGCGGGCCTCGCGCAGGCGCGCCGGGCGCAGCAGGCTGCCGACGTGATCGGCGCGGAACGGCGGCTTCGCTCTCTGGCTCATCGATGTTCTCTCACTTCCTACTTGTTGCGCTGCTTCCAAGGATCCTTCACCGCGGGATAGGTGTCGATGACCACGTTGGCGAGGCGGCCGCCGACCTTCTCCACGCGGGTGATATAGACGTTCTGCACGATGTCCCGAGTCTCGGGATCGATGCTGATGGGACCGCGCGGGCTCTCGTGGGTCCAGCCCTTGATCACGCCCATGGCGGCGTCGCCGTCGAACTTGCCGCTCTGCTTCTTCACGACGTCATAGATCAGCGCCATGCCATCGTAGGCACCGACGGCGAAGAGATCGGGGTCCTTGTCGGCGCCATAGGCCTTCTTCCAGGCCGCGACGAAGGCCTTGTTCGCCGGCGAGTTATAGGCCGCGGTGTAGTGGCTGGCGCTGGTGATGCCGACGGCGAGATCGCCCAGGTTCTGCAGGTCCGCCTCGTCCACCGCCTCGGCGCTGGGCATCAGGCGAATGCCGGCCTTGGCGAGGCCGAGCTCGTGGAATGCCTTGACGAAGGCGGGCGGCTGGCTGCCGCCGGGGATGAAGGCGTAGAGCGTGTCGGGCTTCTCGTCGAGGACGCGCTGCAGGAAGGGCGCGAAGTCCGGGTTCATCACCGGGAAGCGCACGCTGCCGACGATGGTGCCGCCGGCCTCGGTGAAGCTGCGCTTGAAGGAGTCCTCGGCGTCGAAGCCGGGCCCGTAATCCGAGACCGCCGTATAGGCCCGCTTCATGCCGCCCTTGGTGGCGGCCCATTTGCCGAACACCTCGGTCGTCTGCGGCAGGGTGAGCGAGACGCGGGTGAAATAGGGCGACTTGGTCGTGATGACGGCAGTGGCGGCGTTCATGATCACCGTGGGCACCTTGCCCTCGGTGGCGAGCGGCGCCACCGCCAGGGCATTGGGGGTGAAGACGATGCCGGCCAGCATCTGCACCTGGTCCCGGGCGATCAGCTCCTGGGCCAGCCGCTTTGCCGTATCGGGGTTGGGGCCGGTTTCGTCGCGGCGGATGATCTCGATCTTGGTGCCGCCGGCGCTGTCGCCGTTCTGCGCCACCCAGAGCTTCACCGCGTTGTCCATGGTCTCGCCGAGCCGGGCGAAGACGCCGGAGTAGGGCAGGATCAGCCCGACCTTGACGGTATCGGCCGTCGCCGGCATCGCCGTCGCGATCAGCACCGCGGCGATCCCCAGCCGCAGCCACGCCTTGCTTCCGCGCATCGTATCCTCCCCATGGAATTCGCGAGCCCTGGAGGCCGCGATTGTTGGGAGGATTCTGACCGAAGGGACGGGCGGCGGCAACATCCGACCGTCGTGCCGCCGCGCGCCCACCGATGGGCGTCGGCCCAACGATGTCGCCCGGCGGAATGCCCAGTGGGCGGCGCGGCCGCTACGCCGCGCGGATCTTCTGGACGAACTCGCGAATTTCGGTGGTCAGCCCATCGCAGCGCCGGGAGAGCTCGCTCGCGGCCGTGAGCGCCTTTGCGGCGACGGCGCCGGTCTCGTCGGCCATGCGCGAGAGGCCCTCGACACCCACCGCGACGCCCTTCGAGCCCGTCGCTGCGCGCTCGGCATTCTGCGCGATGTCCTGGGTCGCCGAGCCCTGCTGACCCACGGCACTCGCCACCGACCCCGTGATATCGCTGATCTCGCTGATGGTCCCGGCGACGCCGCCGATCGCGCCCACCGCCTTGTTCGTCTCCGCCTGGATCGAGGTGACCTGGGCCTGGATCTCCTCTGTCGCCTTCGCGGTCTGGGTCGCCAGCGTCTTCACCTCGGACGCCACCACCGCGAAACCCTTCCCCGCCTCGCCCGCCCGCGCCGCCTCGATGGTGGCGTTGAGCGCGAGGAGATTGGTCTGGCTGGCGATGCTGTTGATGAGCTCCACCACCTCGCCGATGCGCAGCGCGGCGCCGGCAAGTCCTTTCAACGTCTCGTTGGTGGTCCTGGTCTCGGCGACCGCCTTGCCGGCGACCCGCGCCGCTTCGCCGATCTGGCGCGTGATCTCCGCGACCGAGCCGGAGAGCTGGTCGGCGGCGGTGGCGACGGTCTGCACGCTTGCCACCGTCTCCTGGGAGGCGGAGGCGACCGACGTCGTCTGCCGCCGCGCGTCGTTCGCCATGGTGGAGAGCCCTTCGGCGGTGCCACGCATCTCGGCGGCGGCGGCGGTCACGGTCTTCACCAGGCCCTGGACGCTCGCTTCGATGACGTCGGCGAGCTCGCGGGTCGCAGCATGCTTCGCCTGCGCCGAGCGCCCCTCCACTGCCACGCGCTCCGCATTGGCCTTCGCCTCGGAGATCCGCGCCGCCTCCAGCTCGCTTTCCTTTTGCGCGGCGCGGTGAAACAGCCGGACGATCTGATGGGTAAGGCCGGTCAGCACGCCGATCTCCACCACGACCAGGACACCGTGAAGGACGACGCGGCCGAGATCGCTGCCGCCGGGATAGACGGCAGCCGGCAGTACGTAATTGAGCACGAGGTGATGCAGCGCCGTGGCGCCGCCGGCGAGAAACAGCACGCGCGGATCGCAGTAGGCCGTCAGCATGGCGAACGCCACGAAGAAATAGAGGTGCAGATCGGGCTGCCAGGGATTTCCCTTCGTCTCGTAAAGCAGGAGCGACACCATCCCGATGAGCGCCACGGCGATGACGAGGCGCGTCGACTCCGCGGTGCTCCCGGCGCCCCACCACGCCGCCGTCGCCGCGCCGGCAAGCCCTGCCGCCAGCAGCGCCGGGAAAAGCCAATCGTTCCCCATCGCCAGCCCGACCACGAGGTTGAACGGCAGATGAGCCCAGAGAAGAATGAGAAGTCCCTTGGTGGTGACGTCACGCAGCCCCTCGAGACCATTGTCGGCGATATTATTCACGTCTTCTCCTTCAAGCAGGCTTCGAGCGCCTTGGGGTTGACCAGCAGCCAGGCGCCGGACGCGTAGAGCCGCCGCCCGAGATCGCCGTCGTCGGATTTGAGCACGAGGATGCTCGACCACGCGCCTTCGCGAACGATCGCGCCGCCGGTGGAGGTGGCGGCGGCAAGAGTGCGATCGGCGCTCCACCACGGTGGGAACAGCGCCGCCACGGGCTCATCCGCGGCCAGCACGGGCCGGAGATCGAGCCAGGCGGAGGCGATAAAGCTGACGAGCAGCAGCAGGATCGCAGGCGACCATGTCCGCCAGCCGCCGTCGCTCCTCATCGTCCTTCCCCCTCGGCACGGTGGTGAGATCGGCTCCAGCGCACGGGGCCTGGAGGTTTTCAGCGCGGCGAGTTTGGCCGCGGGGGGTTTAAGAATCCGTTGTGATTCCCTACTCCGTCGCGGGGATGATGAGACATCGGAGCATCCGGGAGTGACGCCACACAAGACAGGGTGGTTTGCAGTCGGGCACGATATAGCGGAAGGGGTGGCCCCACCGGCTTTCGCGGCGAATTCCGCCCTATGAGATCGTGACTGCCGGCACTGCGCGGAAATGCGGCAGCGGAAGACATCTGCCGCAGCGAACCCGCTCGCAGAAATGTGAGGCCGGCCTCAACGGCCGCGTAGCGCTGCCTGCACGGCCTGGTCGAGGGCGCCGAGGAAGCGCGAGCGGTCCGCCTTGGTGATCGGTGGCGGGCCACCGGAGCCCACGCCGATCTCGCGCAGGTGCCGCGCGATCTCGCGGCCGGCAAGCGCGTTGCCGATATTGTCCGGCGTCCAGGGCTTGCCGAGCGGCGACAGCGCCCGCGCGCCCTTGGCGAGGCAGCGCGACGCCAGCGGAATGTCCGACGTGACGCAGACGTCGGCAGACGTGATGCGCTCGACGATCCAGTCGTCGGCCTTGTCGGCGCCCTCGCTCACCACGACCATGCTGACATTGGGATCGCGCACCGGCCGGATCGGGCGCGAGCCGTTGGAGACGACGAGCACCTTGAGATTGAGACGTTCCGCCACGCGATAGACCTCCTCGCGCACGGGACACGCGTCGCCGTCGACGTAGATGTCCGTCATATGGAGGTTAGCGCCGCCGGCGGTTACCGAACGACTCGAAGGCCTCGGCCTGGGCCGTGAGCCCCTTCTCCACCATCGCCCGCATGAGATTGTCGCCGAGACGCCCTGCATCCACGAGCACCGCCGGCGCGATGCCGAGGATGCCGGCGAGGAGGCTGGCGCGAACCTCGGGCGTCGCCGCATCGAAGAGGCCGCGGCATTTGATGATGGAGAGGCCGGCGATGAGATCCGAATCGCCGTTCTCGGTCACGGTGCGGCTCGCCACCTGGAAGGCGGCGAAATCGAGGAGGCCCGGGGAGAGCCGCTCGACCTTCGCGATCAAGGTGGCCGCGGCGGCGCGGTCGAGCTTCGCCGTGGTCGAGGCATAGACGTGGGACTGCTTCAGGCGGCTGTAGGAGACATCGCGCCGCCCATCCGCGCGCGACGCCCATTCCGCCTCGGTCATCAGCGCCGTCTCGGGAAATTCCGTCTCCGCCCCGTTGTCCGCAGAGCAGTAGATCATGCCCGCATCGATATCCTCGACCACATAGGACCGCCCGTCCTTCGCATACGCGAGCGCGCCGCGCCTGAATTTAGAAGCCATGAGCCTGAACCGCCGGGAATTGTTGCCGTGCCGCGGGGCACCATGCGCAGCGGGACCATCGGCGGTCAACCCATCTCCGGTCTTGGGACCAGCACGCCAATGCATGTAGTCTCCGAGGGAAATCGGCAGAGGAGAGGGCGGGAAATGCTGGCATCGCAACGGGCACTTTTCGATATTCCCCGGGAGGTCTGCTTCCTGAACGCGGCGGCCTGGAGCCCGCTGCCGCTGGCGAGCCAGGAGGCCGGGCGCATCGGCGTCGGGCGCAAGGGCCAGCCCTGGAAGATCAAGCCCGATTTCGCGGCGCAGCAGCACGACCGCGCGCGGACGGCGGCGGCCCGCCTCATCAACGCGGACCCCGCCGACGTCGCGCTGATCTCCTCCGTGGGCTATGGCGTCGCCACCGCCGGCAGGATCCTGGAGGTGCCCCGGGGCTCCCGGGTGCTGCTGCTGGAGAGCGACCATTCCTCGCCGGTGCTCGAGTGGATGGGCCGGGCGGAGGCCGAGGGATTCACCGTGGAGACCGTGCCGCAGCCGGCCGACGCCGACTGGACCTCGGCGGTACTGGCGGCGATCGAGCGGAAGGGCGCGCCGCCCGTCGGCCTCGCCTCGATCTCGTCGATCCACTGGTCCGACGGCGGCGCCATCGATCTCGACCGCGTCGCCGCGGCGCTTCGCCGCCAGGGCGCGGCGCTGCTGGTGGACGCGACCCACGGCGCCGGCGTCATGAAGCTCGACGTGCGCGCCCTCGATCCCGACTTCCTGGTATTCCCAACTTACAAGTGGGTGCTCGGCCCCTACGGCCGGGCCTTTCTCTATGTGGCGAAGCGGCACCAGGACGGCGTGCCCCTGGAACAGACGAGCTATGGGCGAAAGGCCGTCGCCGCGGAGCGCGCGCCCTATCTCAGCGACACCTCTTATGTGGCGGGCGCGCGGCGCTTCGACATGGGCGAGCGCGATCACTTCATCTCCCTGGAGATGGCCTCGATCGGCATGGAGCTGGTGGCGGGATGGGGCGCCGAGGCCATCGTCGAGCGCATCCGCATGCTGACCCGGCGCCTCGCCGAGGGCCTGCGCAACTCCGGCGTCCTGGTGCCGGAAGAGCGCGTGCGCGCGCCCCACATCCTCAGCCTGGGATTCCCCAAGGGCCTGCCGGCGGGGCTCATGGAAAAACTGGCGGCGGAGCAGGTCTATGCGGCGCCCCGCCTCGGCCGCATCCGCATCAGCCCCCATGTCTACAACGACGAGGAGGACGTCGACCGCTTCGTCGAGGTTTTCCGCAAGCACGCGATGTAGGCGGGGAACGATGCTGTTCGCCGGCGAGATCGCGTTGGTGACCGGCGCCGGCAACGGCATCGGCCGCGCCATCGCCATCGCGCTCGCCAGGGAAGGCGCCCGCGTCGCCCTCGCCGATATCAATCGCGAAAAGGGCGAGGCCGCCCGCGCCGAGGCCGGCGGCGATGCGGTGTTTCTGCCGGCGGATCTTAGCGACGTCGACAATGCGGACGCGCTCCTCAAGGATACCGTGGCGCGGCTGGGACCGCCTGCCATCCTCGTCCACAGCGCGAGCCCGCCGCGGCGGGAGAGCGATCACGTCCTCGCAGTTGAGGACGATGTCTTCGAGGCCATGCTCACCGTCAACCTGCGCAGCGGCTTCCGCCTCGGCCGCAACGTGGGCCGGCTGATGCGGGACCGCGGGATCAAGGGGCGCATGCTGTTCGTGACATCGCTCCACGCGGAGACCCCACGCAACCTGCCGCACTACAGCGCGTCGAAGGCCGGGATGACCATGCTGATGAAGGAGCTGGCCCGGGCGCTGGGACCGGCGGGCATCCGCGTCAACGCCATTGCGCCCGGTGCCATTCCCGGCGGCGGCTTCGCCGCCGATCCCGCCATGGCAGAGCTGGTGCCCATGGGACGGCTGGGAACGCCGGAGGATGTCGCCGACATGGCGCTGGCCCTGCTCTCCGACCGCTTCGCGCGCTATGTCACGGGCACCACCGTCGTCGTGGACGGCGGTCTCGCACTGCACAATTGGATTCCGCCGCACGCGGGCTAGTTGCAACATTGCAACCGCCGTCCAAGTCACGGCGCACTTTCGTCCTAACGGATTGGTAGGCCCTTGCCTATCATGTTGCGGTCGCGGCGGAACCCGTGTCGACGCCCAGCATGGGAGCGCCTAGAAACGGGAGCAGCCATGAGCACATTTCCCATCATTCGAATCATGTGTGCCGTCGCAACCCTCGCCGCGGCCGTGTCGGTCGCGCGCGCCGAGGAGATCGAAGTCGGCAACTACGGCGTCTCCGCGAACGGCATGCCCTATGCCGTGGCGATGGAGAAGGGATTCTTCAAGGAGGAAGGCGCCGACATCACCGGCATCCTGTCGTCGCAAGGCGGCGGCACGTCCATGCGCAACATGATGACCGGCAGCCTCGCCTACGGCGAGATCAACCCCACCGCCGTCGTCATCGCGATCCGCCAGGGCGCCGATCTCAAGATCATCAGCGACAACGTGCTCACGGTCTCGGAATTCATCTGGGCGACGAAACTCGATTCCCCGATCAAGACGCTGCAAGATTTGAAGGGCAAAAAATTCGGCTACACCAATCCGAAATCGACGAGCCAGGCGCTGGCGATCCTGGTGGTGCAGGCGGGCGGCCTCAAGGCCGACGACACCGACTATGTGAAGACCGGCGGCTTCGGCGAGGGCGTGGTGGCACTCGATCTCGGCGCCATCGACGTGGCGCCGATTCCGGAGCCGCTGTGGTCCAAGTATCAGGGCAAGTACCGCGCCATCGCCAAGGCGAGCGAGATCCTGCCGGCCCTCGACAATGTCGTCGGCGTCACCACCGGCAAGGCGGCGGAGACCCGGGGCGATTTCCTGCGCGCGATCCTGCGCGCGCGCCGCAAGGCGGTCGAGTTCATGTACGCCCATCCGGACGAGGCCGGCATCATCGTCGCCAAGGCCTATAGCCTGGAGCCCGAGGTGGGCAAGGCCGCGGTGCGCGATCTCACCTCGGCGCGCAGCAAGGATGGGCTTCCCTATTGGGGACCCGGAGACTTTCATCGCGACGGCATGAACCGCATGATCGACGCGCAGAAGCTGGTGGGCGCCATCACCGGCGACGTGGACTGGTCGAAGGTCATCGACGCGCGCTTCCTGCCCGACGACCTGAAGGCCAAGACGAATTGAGGAGTAGGAATAAGGATGCCGGCAACCCAGGTCTCGCTGCGTGAGGTCACCCGCGTTTACGCCGCCACCGGCAAGGGGCGGCCGGTGCACGCCCTGGGTCCGGTCAGCCTGGAGCTTCGCCAGGGCGAGTTCTTCGCGGTGGTGGGCCCCTCCGGCTGCGGCAAGTCGACCCTCCTCGACCTGATCGCGGGACTGGCGCCGGCCTCCGACGGCAGCATCGAGTTCGAGGGCAAGCGGATCGCCGGCGGCGAGGTGCCCGATGGCGTCGGCGTGGTGTTCCAGGAGGACGCCTGCTTTCCCTGGCTCACCGTCGCCGACAACATCGCCTTCGGACTGCATCAGATCGGCACCGAGGCGGCCGAGCTGCAGCGGCGCCTGCGCCACGCCCTGACCCTCATGGGCCTGGAGGAATTCGCCGACGCCTATCCCGCCCAGCTCTCCGGCGGCATGCGCCAGCGCGTCTGCATCGCGCGGACATTGGTACTGCAGCCGCGCCTCATCCTGCTGGACGAGCCCTTCGGCGCCCTCGACCAGCAGACCCGGCTGCTGATGGGCGACGAACTGCTGCGGCTCTGGCGCGATACCGGCGCCACGGTGCTGCTGATCACCCACGCGCTGGACGAGGCGACGATGCTGGCGGATCGCATCGGCGTGATGTCGGCCCGGCCCGGCCGCATCCTCGACATCGTCGAGACGCACTGGCCCCGGGACCGGGATAGCCGGATCGTCGCCGACCCGTCCTTCGGCGAGATCACCGGCCGGCTCTGGCGCTACCTGCGGGAGGAGTCCCTGAAGGCGATCGGCAAGACCGCGCGGGCGTCATGAGCCGGGCGGCACGCTATCGGTTTGCCGTGGTGGTGGGGGCGATCCTGCTGCTGGAAGGGCTCTGCCGGGTCGGCGTCATCGACCACCTGACCATGCAGCCGCCCAGCGAGATGCTGCGCGACCTCGTCCGCCTGCTGGCCTCGGGATCGATGAACGCGGCGATGCTGAAGACGCTCACCAACGTCACCATCTCCTTCGTGCTGTCGGTGGTGGCCGGCATCGCCTTCGCCGTCGCGATCCACAACCATCGCGCCATCCGGCAGGGGCTGGAGCCGCTGTTCGCCACCTACTACGCGATCCCCGTCTACGCCTTCTATCCCCTGCTGATCATCCTCTTCGGTCTCGGCGACGCTCCCCAGATCATGATCGGCTTCATGCTGGCGGTGGTGGCGGTCATCGTGAACACGCTCAGCGGCCTCGACCGGGTCTCCCGCGTGCTGATGAAGACCGCCCGGGTCTATCGCCTGGGCCCGATCGCCACCGCGCTCAAGATCACGCTGCCGTCGGCGGCGCCCTATCTCCTCACCGGCGTGAAGCTCGCCGTCGCCTACGCCTTCATCGGCGTGATCGGCGCCGAGTTCATCATGTCCCAGACCGGCCTCGGCTACGAGATCAGCTTCGCCTACAACAATTTCGACAACGCGATCATGTATCCGCTGATCGTGCTGATCATCGTGATCTCCACGGTCGTGAACATGACCCTCTCCCATTGGGAGAAGGTCCTGATGCAGCGCCGCGGCCAGTGATGACTGTGCGGTCGTGGTCCGGCACGCTCAACGCCCTGGTGCTGGTGGGCGGGCTGCTGATCGCCTGGCAGATCCTGTTCGAGGTCGCCGGCGCCAACGCCATGGCGCCGCCCCTCGAGACCTTCCGCTACCTGGCCCAGCTCCTCGCCACCAACACCTTCTGGGGCCACCTCCTGGAGACCGGCCGCGCCTTCCTCCTGGCGCTGGTGCTTGCCGTGGCGCTGGGGCTCTGCATCGGTTTCCTCCTCGGCCTCCACCGCTTCTCCAGCGAGGTGGCGGAGCCGATCCTGGTGGCGTTCTATTCCGTCCCCAAGATCACCCTCTATCCGATCGTTCTACTGGCCTTCGGCCTCGGCATGCCCGCCAAGGTCGCCTTCGGCACCATCCACGGCATCGTGCCGGTCGCGATCTTCACCATGAGCGCGGTGCGCAACATCCGCCCGGTGCTGCTCAAGACCGCCCGCGTGCTCAAGCTCCGGCCCTGGAAGGTGGTGACCTCGGTCCTCTTCCCGGCGGCGCTGCCGGAGATTTTCACCGGGCTCCGCGTCGGATTCTCGCTGACGCTGATCGGGACCCTGCTGGGCGAGATGTTCGGCTCCCAGCGCGGCCTGGGCTATCTCCTGATGACCGCCATCGGCCTGCAGAACATCAAGGTCATCATGGCGGTGACCCTGCTGGTGGTGCTGTTCGCGGCGGCGGTGAGCACGCTGCTGATCTACATCGACCACCGGCTGCACCGGCGGGCGTCGTGAGCATCGCGGAAGCATCGTGCGTCCTTCGACTCGGTGCTTCGCGCCGGCTCAGGATGAGGACGATTTGATGCCAGAAAGAAAAGTACCTCATCCTGAGCCGACCGCGTAGCGGGCGAGTCGAAGGACGCACAATGGCTTTGCAGCGAGCCGAGCCTGCTCCGCCTTAAATGATCGGCCTTTATTCCCGCTTCGCCGCCGCGATCGCCGCCCAGACGCGCTGCGGTGTCGCCGGCATGTCCACATGGCGCACGCCCAGCGGTGCCAGAGCGTTGCAGACCGCGTTGAGGGTCGCCGCCAGCGCGCCCACGGTTCCGGCCTCGCCGACACCCTTGACGCCGAGCGGGTTGACCGCTGTCGGCACCTCGCGGGTCTCGAGGCGGATCTCGGCGAAATCGTCGGCGCGGGGCATGGCGTAGTCCATGAAGGATCCCGTCAGGAGCTGGGCGCTCGCGGGATCGTGGATGATCTGCTCGCCCAGCGCCTGGCCGACGCCCTGCGCCACGCCGCCCTGGATCTGGCCGCGCACCAGCACGGGATTCATCACCCGACCCACATCCTCGACGGCGCTGTAGGAGATCAGCTCGACGCGGCCGGTCTCCGGGTCCACCTCGACCTCGCAGATGTGGCAGCCGTTGGGGAAGGTCACCGCGGTGGGCTGGAACTGGCCGAGCTCGGCGAGACCCGGCGCCATCCCCTCCGGCAGCCGCGCGGGATCGGCGGCGAGTGCCGCCACCTCCGTCAGGCTGACGCGGCGATCGGTGCCGACGATGCGAAACTCGCCGGCGGCGAACTTCACGTCCACCGCCGCGGCCTCAAGGGCATGAGCGGCGATCAAGCGGCCCTTCTCCAGCACGCGGTCGACGGCGAAGGAGACCGCGGGCCCGCCGACGCAGAGCGCGCTGGACCCGCCGCTGCCGCGGCCGGTCGCGAGGTACTTGGTGTCGCCCTGGCGGAAGCGCACGCGGTCGGCGGCGACGCCAAGGCGGTCCGCCACCATCTGCGGCAGCGCCGTCTCCAGCCCCTGTCCCGTGGACATGGCGCCGACGTCGAGAATGATGTCGCCGTCGGCGGCGAGCGTCAGGCGCGCGTTGTCGCGGCCGATCTTGAAGTAGGGGCCGCCGGAGACCTCGATGGGATTGCAGATGCCGATGCCGCGCAGCCGGCCTCGCTTGGCCGCCTCCGCGCGCCGCGCCGGGAATCCCTCGAGATCGGCGAGCCGCGCCGCATCCGTCATGTTGGCGAGGAAATCGCCACAGTCGTAGGTGAAGAGGAAGGCGGTCTTGTACGGCATCGCCGTCGGCGGCACGAGGTTGCGCCGGCGCAGCTCGAAGGGATCGATGCCGAGCTCGCTCGCTGCCACGTCTATGGCGCGCTCGATCACATAGCTCGCCTCCGGCCGGCCGGCGCCGCGATAGGGACCGAGAGGGACCGTGTTGGTGAAGACGCCACGGATCTCGGCGGCGATGGTGGGTGTCGTGTAGACGCCGGCGATGCCGCCGATATTGTTGACCGGCGCCAGGGAGCGGCCGGTGAGATAGGCCCCGACATTGGCGTCGTAGGCGACGCGCAGCGCCAGGAAGCGGCCGGCGCGGTCAAGAGCCAGCTCCACATCCGCCATGATGTCCCGGGCGTGCTCGTCGGAGAGAAAGGCCTCGGCACGGTCGGAGAGCCAGCGCACCGGACGTCCGACGCGCCGCGTCGCCCAGATCACCAGCGCGGTCTCCGGGTAATTGCCGGCCTTCATGCCGAAGGACCCGCCGACGTCGCCGGCGATCACGCGCAGGCGCTCCGGCGGCATCCTGAACAGCCGGACGAGGGCGGCATGGAGCTCGTGGGGCGACTGATGGCTGTTGTGGAGGACGATCTGGCCGCTCTCATCCACGAGAGCCAGGGAAATCCGCGGCTCGATCGGCATCGCGGTGACGCGGGAGATCGCGAGGCGAAGCCGCGTCACATGGGGCGCGGCCGCGATCGCCGCCGTCACCGCCGCATCGTCGCCGCCGCGCCAGACGAAGGCGATATTGTCGGGCGCCGCGTCCCAGACCGCCGCGGCGCCGTCGGCGCGGGCGATCTCGACGCCGGCGAGGGCCGGCAGCTCCTCGTAGTCGGCGACCACCGCCTCCGCCGCCACCTGGGCTGCCTCGCGGGTCTCCGCCACCACCATCGCCACGGGCTCGCCCACATAGCGCACGCGCTCGCGCGCGAGGAGCGGCCGGGCGGTGCGGAGCGACGGATTGCCGCCGGAGCGCGGAAGATCGACGCCGCCAGGGAGATCGGCGATGCCGTCGGCGGCGAGATCCGCCGCTGTCAGCACCGCCACCACGCCCGGCTCCGCCAGCGCCGCTGACATATCGAGGCTCCGCAGCGTCGCGTGGGCATAAGGCGAGCGGGCGAAGACCGCGTGGGTCATGCCGGGGAGAGAGATGTCGCCGGTGTAGCGGCCTTTGCCCGTCAGCAGGCGCAGATCCTCGCGCCGCTTCGGCTCGGCGCGCGCCGGACTGTCGTTCACCTCAGCTCTCGCGATCCCGCGTCAGGGATTTTTCCATGGCGAAGGTGTAGCCGGGCTTCACCCGGACATCGACGACGACGCTGGCGCCGCCCGCCACCGCCGCCACCGCCTCCGCGAGAAGGCCAGGCAGCTCGGCGGGATCGCGCACCGGCCCGATGCCGACGAGGCCCTGGCCGCGCGCCAGCGCCGCGTGATCGATGTCGGGATCGCCGATGTGCTGGCCGATCCAGCGATTGCCCACCGGCCGGCCGCGCTGGCGCGCGACGCGCTCCTGGTGGACCTCGTCGTTGAAGAACGACTGGTTGTTGGCGATGATCGTCAGCAGCGGAATCCGGTAATGCGCGGCGGTCCAGAGGGCGGTGACGCCCATGAGATGATCGCCGTCGCCGAGGATGGCAACCGGCAGCCGTCCGCTCCCCTGCAGCGCCAGCGCCGCGCCCACCGCCATGCCCGGTCCGCCACCGATGCCGCCGCCGCCGTCGCAGCCGAGATAGTCGAGGGGATGGCGGAAATGCCAGAGCTCGCCGCTCCAGCCCAGCGGCAGGCGGATGAGCGAGATGTCGCGGCCGCGCGTGGCATGAGCGAGGGCCGCGGCCAGATCGGGCATGCCGATCTCCTTGGCCTCGGTGGCACGATAGTCCGCCGCGGTCGGCGCCGGCGCGGGCTTGGGGGCGGCGGCGCGCTTGCCCTTGGCGAGTTCCGCCAGCAGCAGCGTGACGACCGCGTCGGGGTCGCCCATCAGCGCGATGTCGATCGGCGGCAGCGCCTGGTGATCCATGCTCCAGCCGTTGTGGATGTAGAGATCGAGGGAGGCCTGGATCACCTTCGCCGGACATTCCTGTCCCGGCCACGCCTGCATCAGGGTTCCCGCCACGTCGACCCAATCGAGGCTCAGCACCACGTCGGCCTTGCGCACGCACTCCAGCGCCTCCGGCCGCACCAGCAGGCCCGGAGGCGCGCCGTGGAGCGGATGATCGGTCGGGAAGGACGCCGCGGTCTTGAGATCGGTGAGCACCGTGGCGCCGAGGCGCTCGGCGAGCGCGATGCGCTCCTGCCAGCCCGCCTCGCCGCGCGACACGCGCCCCATCAGGATCAGCGGCGACTTCGCCGCCGCCAGCATCTCGGCGGCGCGCATCACGAGCTCATGGGCCGGCGTCGGCGCCACCGGCGACTGGAAGCGGGCGGGCGTCGGCACAGGCGCTGTCATCTCGTGCCGCGCTTCCTGCAGGCCCGCATCGAGGCAGACGTAGACCGGGCCGCAAGGCGCCGTCGACGTCATCATCGACGCCCGCAGCAGCGCCTCATAGGCGGCGGGGATCGAGGCCGGCAGATCGTCCCACTTGGTGTAGTGCCGGATCATCGCTGCCTGATCGCGGGCGGTGTGGATCCAGTCCACCCAGGGCCGGCGCCGCGTCGCGTCGATGGGACCGGTGGCGCCGACGATGAGCATCGGCATACGGTCGCACCAGGCATTGAAGATCGCCATCGTCCCGTGCATCAGGCCGACGTTGCTGTGCAGGACCACGCCGAGAGGCTTTCCCGTCACCTTGGCGTAGCCGTGCGCGATCGAGACCGCGCTCTCCTCGTGCAGGCAGAGCAGCATCTGCGGCGCGCGGTTGCCGAGTGCGTTCACCACGCTGTCGTGCAGGCCGCGGAAGCTGGCGCCGGGCGTCACGCAGAGAAACGGCAGCTCGAGCGAGCGCAGCATGAGGGCGATGGCATCGCTGCCCCACTCGAATCCGATCGAGTTGGCTTCGACGGGACGTTCGATCTGGTTCATGCGACCTCTGTCACCGAGAATTGCAAGGGGATGCCGCGCAACGCGCCGCGACGTCCCGAGAGTAGGGAATGCAATCCGCAGCGTCCAGCGCGCAAAGGTCGAAAACCAGCGATTTGCAGCGGTTTCCGGCGCAATTTCGTTCAAGAAATCGACCGGCATTCCGGCGACACTTCGCGCCGAGTGTGGCGCAGTGCGCCCGCTCGATCCGGCCGCGGCCACGATGTCATGGGAGATTGCGCAGTAATGAGCTCGCCGACACCCGGCGCCGCGTTTCGCGCGATCCACGCCGCCGCGCGGCCGCTGCTCACGCCCCTCGCCCATGACGCGCTGTCGGCGCGGCTCATCGCGCGCGCGGGATTCAAGGCGTTCAACATCGGCGGCTCGGCGCTGCTGGCGGCGCGGCACGGCCTGCCCGATCTCGGCCTCGCGGCGCTCGGCGAGATGGTGGCGGGCGTGCGCGACATCCTGGACGCGGCGCCGCTCCCGTGCCTGGTGGACGCGGACGACGGCTACGGCGACGTCAAGAGCGTGGTCAACACGATCGAATCCTACGAGCGCATCGGCGCCGCCGGCGCGCTGCTGGAGGATCAGCTCCGCACCGGCAAGCAGCCGGGCGCCAACGCGGCGCGCGGCGTGGCACCCATCGAGGTGATCGAACAGAAGCTGCGCGCGGCCATGGCGGCGCGGCGCGACGGCGATTTCGTCATCATCGGCCGCACCGACGCCGCCGGCGCCGAGGGGCTGGACGAGGCGCTGCGCCGCGGCGAGCGGTTTCTTCGCCTGGGCGCCGACGGCGTCTTCGTCGCAGGGTTGCGGAAGCCCGAGGAGTTCGCCCGCGTCGGAGCCGCCTTCAAAGGCAGCTGGAATGCCGCCGTGATGTTCGAGGGCGGCCGCACGCCATGGATGCCGCCGGCGGAACTCTACGGGATGGGCTTCACCCAGGTGAGCTATCCCAACAGTCTCATCCTGCGCGTCGCCCACACCCTCGATCAGGCCCTGCGCCGCCTCGGCGAGCTGGCAGCGGGCGGCGATCCCGGCCTCGGCGCCGGCGCGGCGGAGCTGGGGTTTCAGGCTCTGGAAGAAGCGGTGAAGCTGCGCCGGTGGGGCGAGATCGAGCAGAAATTCCCCTGAGTTCCGACGCGGCTCGACTTAACGGGTTTTTCAACGGCATCATCGGACAGTGGCAAGAATAATCCACGCTCAAGACCACAATCATTCGGGAGGATACATGCGTACCATCATCAGCCGCGCGCTCGCGGCCCTCGCCTTTGCGGCGCTGCTACCCGCTGTCGCGGCGAGCGCCGAGGAAATCGTCGTCAGCAACTACGGCGTCGCCGCCAACGGCATGCCCTACGCCATCGCGATGGAGAAGGGCTTCTTCAAGGCGGAAGGCGCCGACGTCACCGGCGTGCTCTCCTCCTCCGGCGGAGGCACCACGGTGCGCAACCTGCTCACCGGCAATCTCGCCTACGGCGAGATCGATCTCGCGGGCACCGTGGCGGCAATCCAGCAGGGCGCCGATCTCAAGATCATCAGCGACAACGTCCTCACCGTCGCCGAGTTCGTCTGGGCGGCGAAGCCGGACTCGCCGATCAAGACCATCAAGGACCTCAAGGGCAAGAAGATCGGCTACACCAACCCGCGCTCCACCAGTCAGGCGCTCGACGTGCTGCTGCTGGAAGCGGCGGGCCTCAAGCCCGACGAGGCGGAGCTGGTGAAGACCGGCGGCTTCGGCGAGGCGGTGGTGGCGCTCAACCTCGGCTCGATCGACATCTCCGCCATCGCCGATCCCGTCTGGTCGAAGAACAAGGCGCAGCTCCGCGTCGTGGTCTCGGCGAACGACGTGCTGCCGCCGCTCTGCAATGTCATCGGGGTCACCACGGGAACCGCCGCGGCGTCCCGGGGCGATTTCATCCGCGCCATCCTGCGCGGGCGGCGCAAGGCCGTCGCGTTCATGTATTCCAACACCGACGAGGCCATCGCCATCGTCGCCAAGGCCTACAATATCGATCCCGACGTCGCCTCCAGTGCGATCCACAACCTGGTCGCCAAGGGCAAGTCGGGCGTTCCCTACTGGGGCGCCGGCAATTTCGATTTCGACGGCATGAACGCCATGCTGCGGGCGCAGAAGCTGGTCGGCGCCCTCAGCGGCGACGTGGACTGGACCAAAATCGTCGACACCAGCTTCCTCGCCGATGACCTCAAGCCGAAGAAATAGCCTGGCCGGACGGCATCATGCATGAGGTTTGCTCATGCATGATTTGACTTAATCTGCGTTGAGGGCTGGCCGTCGATGATGCTCTGCTGCTTCCCGGTGTCCCGCGGACATGTAACCGCGGGCGCCATGGGAGGAAGCCAGATGCGTCAGGACGCGTCAGCCGTCGCCGTGGATCGTGCCGCGCCCGTTGTCGGCCTTCACTTTGCCGCAGCGGCCGCCCGCCCGGTGGCAATACCGGCGATGCCAGGCTTCCGCCGGCACGACACCGCGCTCTCGCCGCTGGTCCGCCGGGTGATCGATCATCTCGAGAGCAACTATCTCGCCCCCGGACTGTTGCAGGATCTGGCGCGAGCACTCAACAAGAGTCGGTTCCAGCTCATCCGGTCGTTCCGGCGCGAGATGCAGATTACGCCGCACGCCTATCTCATCAGGCTGCGGATCACCCATGCCATCCACCTGCTGCAGCGCGGCGAGGCCATCGCCCAGGTGGCGGCGGCGACCGGTTTCTCCGATCAGAGCCATCTGACCCGGCATTTCAAGCGCTGGACCGGCACCACTCCCGGCGTCTTCGCGCGGACCAGGGTGGGGGCGCTGGCGTCCTGAGCCGCCGGCGGGTTTTGCCCGCCGCGGCGCCGCTTGCTAGAGTGATCCAGGTTCATGCCAACATCCCGCAGGCAGCATGGCGCGCCGGCTTCCCCCGCTCAATTCCGTCCGTGCCTTCGAGGCGGCGGCACGGCATCTGAGCTTCACCAAGGCCTCCGCCGAGCTTTTCGTGACCCAGGGCGCCGTCAGCCGCCATGTCGCCAGCCTCGAAACCGAGCTGCAGACCCGGCTCTTTGAGCGCCGCCACCGCGCCGTCGAGCTCACCCCCAAAGGGGCCGCCTATTTCCGCGCCGTGCGCGATGCCTTCGACCGCCTGGACGACGCCACCAAGCAGGTCTTCGCCGGTCCCGACGTGCCGACGCTCCGCATCAAGCTGCCGCCGACCTTCGCGATCCGCTGGGTGGTGCCGCGCCTCGCGCGCTTCCATGCCCTCGACCGCACGATCGACGTGCAGATCACCACCTCCCACCATACCGTCGACTTCAACCGCGACGATGTGGACATCGCGATCCACTCCGGTACCGAGCCGCCGCCCGGCGTGGTGGGCCGGCGGCTCTTCGGCGAGACGCTGCTGCCGGTGTGCAATCCGGCCCTGCTGGCGTCGAAGCGCAAGCTCGAGAAGCCCGCGGATCTCGCCCGGCACGTGCTGCTCTGCTCGCTGCATCGCCCGGACGACTGGCCGCAATGGCTGGCCGCCGCCCGGGTGCGCGGCCTCGACGGCAACAGCGGGTTGAAGCTGGAGAATTCCAGCCTGGCCTATCAGGCGGCGATCGACAGCCTCGGCGTCGCCATGGCGCAGAGGCTGCTGGTGATGGAGGATCTCGCGGTCGGGCGCCTCGTGGCGCCGTTCTCGCTCGAGGTTCCGACAAAGGGCGCCTATTTCCTGATCTACCCGCCGCAGACCCAGCAGCCGCGCAAGATCAGGATGTTCGAGAAGTGGATCTTGGACGAGGCGGCGCGGGCGGCGGGCGGCGCCGCTTGACACTGGCGAGCGGCCAGCCGGCGCCGCCGGATTTGCCCGGCAGCACCTGCATCAGCTTGCGTCCCCGCAGCTTGATCTCGGCCGCATCGACGCCCGGCTTATAGAGAGCGGAGCCGATGCCGAAACCGTCGGCACCGGCCTGCAGCCAGGCCGGGATCGATCCCGCGTCGATGCCGCCGACCGGCAGGATCGGAATCTCCTTCGGCAGCACCGCGCGCAGCGAGCGCAGCACCGCCGGCGAGGCGGCCTCGGCGGGAAACAGCTTCAGCCCGTCGGCGCCGGCATCGATCATCGCGAAGGCCTCAGTGGGCGTGAGGAAGCCGGGGATGGCGAGCATTCCCAGCTCCTTGGCGCGGCGCACGACGGCGGCGTCGGCGTGCGGCATCACGATCAGCCGGCCGCCGGCAGCGTGCACCGCCTCCACCTCGCTGACCCGCCGCACCGTGCCGGCCCCTACCAGCGCCTCGCCGCCGTGATTGCGCACCAGCCGCGCGATGCTCTCCAGGGGCTCCGGCGAATTGAGCGGCACCTCCAGGATGCGAAAGCCGGTCTCGATCAGCGCCGCGGCGATGTCGGCAATCTCCGCCGGGCGGATGCCGCGCAGGATCGCCACCAGGGGCGCCTTCGCCAGCAGGGAAGCCAGGGTTGCCATCATGCCGCTCCCATCATCCGGGCGATCCGCCACAGCCCCGCCGCCGCCGGCTCTCCCGGCACCACGGCCGCATCGATGGCACAGCGGGCGAAGGCGCGGCAGTAGAGCGCCCCGAGCTCCGCCGCGCCGATGACGGCCACCGGGCTCGCGATCGTCGCCGCACGAATCTCATGCCCGATCAGCAGGCCCGAGAGATAGGAGGCAAGTGCGTCCGCCGGCAGCTCGCCGAAGAGGCCGCGGGCACGCACGCCGAATATGTGGTGCAGCAGGCCCTGATCTTCCCCTGAGCGATCGACGCCGGCGTCGAAGGCCGCGAGATCGCCGACCTCCGCGGTCGACCCGAGGCGGCCGAGGATGCTGTGGCGCCAGAGCACGGCGAAGACCTCGCCGGTCATATGGGTCTCGAACCGCTCGATGCGGCCGTCCCGGACAGCGGCGAATTTGCTGTGGGTCCCCGGCAGGCAGACCGTAGCGGTGGGGCCCAGCGCCTCCAGGGCACCCACGATCTGGGTCTCCTCGCCCCGCATCACGTCGGGCACGCCGTGACGGTCTCGGCAGGCGAGGCCGGGGACAATGAAGCCGCGCCGCCCCTCGCCCCAGACGACCTCGTCGCAGGCCCGGGCGAGGGCCGCCGGATCCGCCGGGCAGTCGAGGTAGGGGACCTCGCGCCAGCCCTGCCGGCTCCCGATCATGCCGGCCATGAGGATCGGGCCGGGATCGGCGGCCTGCCAGTCCCCGGTTTCCGCCATCAGGACCTCGGCGAAATCGCCGCCCTCCACCGTCAGGATGCCTCGGGGCGAGGCACGGCGGTCCAGCACGACGCCTGCGGCGTCAATGCGATAGGCGCGAAAAGAGCTTGTTCCCCAGTCGATCGCGATCATGTCTCAGGATAGGGGATCGACCCCCGGGTGCGGAAGCGCCGGAGACTGCATACCCGGCACCTCACCCCTCCGGGTCGGCTCAATCCAACAAGATCGCAATCGCATTGAAAATTTCTCAATCTTGTTCAGCGACGATGCGCCTGATGGGATCGAGTTCACAGGAGACGACCAGAGCCGGCCCCGATGATGACGGATGCCGATGACGCCGATCGACGCGTCGGGAGCACCGCCGAGCGAGGCGAGCGAGACCGGACATTGCCGATGACAGAGCAGCTGCTACCCGCCAACCCGACGATCCCCCACCCCAACGCCGTGGCGCCCGCCCGGCGCCGTTTCGGCCGGCGCGGCGAACGCCACATGCTCTGGGCCCTGCGGCTGGTCTGCCTCGGCCTCCTGGCCTGGGGCGCGACCATCGAGTCCCGGACCTCCCTGGTGCAATCGACGCTGGCGACCAAATTCACCCGCGATTTCGCCTTTGCGGTCGCGGAAGGGCCCAATGAGAACCTGCGGTTTCCCCGCAACGGACCCTATGACGAGCGCCTGGGCTATGCGCGGATGCCGACCTTCATCGAGTCCCTGAAGGCGCACCAGTTCGCGGTGACCCGCCAGGCGATGATGTCGGACGATCTCGACGCCTTCGTGGGCATGGGGGGCTACGCGCTCTATCGCGAGAAGGGACGCGCCGGGCTGCGGCTCCTCGATCGCGACGGCAAACCGATCTACAGCGCGGCCTATCCCGAGGCGACCTACGAGAATTTCGCGTCGGTTCCGCCGATCGTGGCCAGGACGCTGCTGTTCATCGAGGACCAGCACCTCCTCGATGCGGACTATCCCCAGCACAATCCCGCCGTGGACTGGAGCCGCTTCGTGGTGGCGGCCAGCGGCCAGGCGGAAGGCATCCTGGATCCGCGCCTGCGCCGCGGCGGCGCCAGCACGCTCGCGACCCAGATCGAGAAGTTCCGCCACTCGCCGGCCGGACGCACCGAGGGCTTCAGCGAGAAGGCGCGCCAGATGCTGACCGCGACGGCGCGGGCCTATCTCGACGGCGCCGACACGACCGAGGCGCGCCAGCGCATCGTCACCACCTATCTCGACGCGACGCCGCTCAGCTCGCGCCCGGGCTACGGCGAGATCATCGGTCTCGGCGACGGGCTCCGGGCCTGGTACGGCACCGATCTCCAGTCCGCGAGCCGCATCCTGGCGGCGCCCACCGAGAGCGACGCCCTCCTCGCCCGCAAGGCCGACGTCTACAAGCAGATCCTGAGCCTGCTGCTGGCGGAGCGCCGGCCGTCCTATTATCTCAACATCGACCGCGGCGCCCTCAACGCGCTGGCCGACCGCTACCTGCCGCTGCTCGCCGCCGCCGGCGTGATCGAGCCGGAGCTGCGCGACGCCGCGCTCGCCACCCAGCTCCACTTCCAGGCGGAGCCGCCGGCGCCGGTGCCGGTGCAGTTCGTCGGCCGCAAGGGCGCCGACGCGATCCGCATGCGCCTGCGCAGCCTGCTGCGGGTGCCGTACCTCTACAGCCTCGACCGCCTGGACGTGACGGTCCACACCAGCCTCGACGCGCCGGCGGAGGAGCGCGTCACCGGCGTGCTCGGCCGCCTCGGCAATCCCGAGGAGGCGAAGGCCCTGAACATGGTCGGGCAGAACCTGCTTGGAGCCGCCGATCCCGCCCAGGTGACCTACAGCATGGTGCTCTACGAGCGCGGTCAGGAGACGAACTTCGTGCGCGTCCACGCCGACAGCCTGGACTCGCCCTTCGACATCAATTCCGGCGCGAAGCTGATCCTGGGATCCACCGCCAAGCTCCGGACGATGGTCACCTATCTCAACATCATCACCGAGCTGCACGGCCGCCTCGGCGCCGCTGAAGCCGGGCGACCTCGCCACCACAGCCACCGCCGACGATCCGCTCACCCGCTGGGCCGCCGACTATCTCGGGAGCGCCACCGACCGCAGCCTGCAGGCGATGCTGGATGCGGCGATGCTGCGCCACTATTCCGGCGATCCCAGCGAGACTTTCTTCACCGGCGGCGGCGCCCACGTCTTCCACAACTTCGAGAAGTCGGAAGACCATACCGTTTACACCGTCGAGGACGCGTTCGAGAATTCCGTCAATCTCGCCTTCGTGCGGATCATGCGCGACGTCGTGCGCTACTACACGGTGGCGGACGCGGCGCGTACCAAGGACCTCCAGGCGGAGGGACAGGATTCAGTCCGGGAATCCTACCTGCGCCGCTTCGCCGACCAGGAGGGGCGCGAGTTCCTTAATCACTTCTACGACGATTTCCACGGCCGCAGCCCGGACGAGGCCCTGGCGCTGCTGGTGAGCCGCACCAGCCCGGCGCCGCGCCGCCTCGCGGTGGTCTACCGCTCGGTCCGGCCGGATGCCGCGATGCCGGAGTTCCGCGCGTTCCTCGCCGAGCATCTGCACGGCCTCGCCCCCGACGGCGGCGCCGCCGAGAAGCTCTATGGCAGCTACGGCATCGACAAGTATTCGCTCCAGGATCGCGGCTATATCGCCGGCGTGCACCCCCTCGAGCTCTGGCTCGCCACCTATCTCCAGACTCATCCGGACGCGACCCGCAGCGAGGTCATGAACGCCAGCGTCAACGAGCGCCAGGAAGTCTACGGTTGGTTGTTCAAGACCAGCGACACCCGCCGCCAGGACATGCGCATCCGCATCCTGATGGAGGAGGACGCCTTCGACCGCGTGCTGCAGGACTGGCGCCAGCAGGGCTATCCCTTCGGCCATCTGGTACCGTCCTTCGCCAGCGCCATCGGCAGCTCCGGCGACCGGCCGGACGCGCTGGCGCATCTCATGGGGATCATCCTGAACGACGGCGTGGAGCTGCCGACGGCGGACATCGACCGCGTTGAAATGGCCGCCGGCACGCCCTACGAGACCGACATGAGCCTGAGCCCGGCGGCGCCGCGCCAGGTATTCGCGCCGGAAGTGGCCCAGACAGTCCGCCGCGCCCTCATGGGCGTCGTCGCCCACGGCACCGGCCAGCGCGTGAAGACGGCCTTCCGCGCCACCGACGGCAGCGTGCTCGTCGTCGGCGGCAAGACCGGCACCGGCGACAACCGCTTCGAGACCTTCTCCGCCGGCGGCGCGATGACGGGATCGCGCGTCGTCGACCGCACCGCCACCTTCGTGTTCTTCATCGGCGACCGCTTCTACGGCACCATCACCGCCTTCGTCCCCGGCGCCCAGGCGGCGAAATACCACTTCACCAGCGCGCTCGCGGTGCAGCTCCTGACCTCGCTGGCGCCGCAGATCGAGCCCCTGATCAACCGTCCGCCGACAGTGGCTCACATCGGAGATTAAGGCGGTCCGCTATTTCTTCTTTCTCGGCTTGAAGCTGGCCGCGCGCCGGAGGCGGACCTGCTGGTAGAGGAACTCCATCTCGGTGCCGGGCTCGTAGCCGCCGGCGGAGATGCTGACGTTGCGCTGGCTCGGATAGCGGGCGATCACGTCCTCGACGATGTCGACGCCGAGGCCCGGCGCGGTCGGCACCACGAGAAAGCCGCCGTCCCGCACCGGCGGCGCCGAGATCACCTCGTTGCGGCCCGCCCAGTCGTTCTCGATCCGCTCCAGCATCAGGGCATTGGGGATCGCCGCCATCAGGTGCAGCGCCGCGAACTCGGCGATCGGTCCCAGGGAGCCTGAATGGGGCGCCACGGTGATGCCGTGGCTTTCCGCCATCGCCGCCATCTTCTTCATCTGCATGATGCCGCCGGCACGACCGGTGTCGGGCTGGATGACGTCGACGAGATCGCGCTCGATCAGCGGGCGGAGGCCCCAGATCGTGCTCATGCGCTCCCCCGCCGCCAGCGGGATCGCCACCGCATCCTGGATGCGCTGATAGGCGTCGAGATTCTCCGGTGCGATCGGATCCTCCATGAAGAGGAGGTGCAGCGGCTCGAGCGAGCGGCCCAGCACGATCGCATCCTTGGGCGTCATCCACGGCGGGCCGTGGAGATCGACCATCAGATCGATCTCGTCGCCCACGGCGTCGCGGATCGCCGACACCTTGTGCAGGATGTCGCGCACGCCGCCGGTCTTGATCGCGGTGAAGCCCTGCTCCTTCAGCCCCAACGCCACCTCCGGCGTGCTGGCGTGGCTATAGATGCGGATCTTGTCGCGGACCTGGCCGCCGAGCAGGTTCCAGACCGGCGTGTTCAGCGCCTTGCCCTTGATATCCCAGAGCGCCATCTCGATCGCGGTCATGGCGCCGCCGCCCACCACGCCGGTCATGCCATGGCCCATGATGGCGGACATCATCTTCTGCCAAAGCTTCTCGATGTGGGCGGGATCCTCGCCCACCAGCACAGTCTTGAGATCCAGCACCGCGGTCTCGATGACGCGCGGCCAGCCGCTGCCCTCGCCGACGCCGGTGACGCCCTCGTCCGTATAGACCTTGACGAAGAGCCAGTTGCGGCTGGTGTTCTGCATCCCCTTGCCGTCCGACGCCCAGGCGGCATCCGGCGGCGCGCCCGCCTGCACCAGGAAGGTCTTGATGTCGGTGATCTTCATGAAATCTGGAAGTCCCTCTTGTTCAGGCCGGCGTGCGAATGGCGGCGGCGTCGCCTGACGCCGTCACGAAGAATTCGGGATGCTCCCGCAGGATCGGCTCGATGGAGGCGAAGATGCCGCGCAGATGCTGGCGCATCGCCGTGACCGCGCCCTCGGGGTCATGGGCGATGACGCGCTGCACGATCGCCGTGTGCTCGCGGAGGATGGACTGCCGCTTGATCTGGCTCCTGACCGTGAGGTGGCGCACGCGGTCGAGCTGCAGCTTCGCCGTCTCCACCACCCGCCAGACGCTGGGCTGGCCGGCGATCCGCATGAGCTCGGCATGCATCGCCTCGTCGGCGGCGAAGAAGGCGTCGTCCGCCTCCCGCGCCTCGCGCTGGCTCTCCAGCATCGAGCGCAGGCGCCGCGCGTCCGCCGACGTCGCGCGCTCGGCGGCCCTGGCGATGGTGGCGCATTCCAGCGCTTCGCGGACGAACTGGTTGGCGTGGACGTCGGCGACGGGGATCGGCGCGATGATGGTGCCGCGCTGGGGCACGGTCTCTATGAGCCGCTCGTCCTGCAGCTTGCCGAGCGCCTCGCGCACCGGCGTGCGGCTGACGCCGAGGGCGGCGGCGAGCTCGTTCTCGGAGATGCGCTGGCGCGGCAGGTAGCGGCCGCGCACGATCTGCTGGCGGAGATGGGCGTGCACCTGGGCCGAGATGGTGTCCCGCCGCAGCGGACGAAAGGACGGCACGGCGTCCATGGCTGACGATCCCGAGATCAAGTGCCGCCGTCGCGGCGGCCTGCCGGGATACTTGCATGCAAGAATACACGCGTGCAAGTATCCGCGGCCATTGAAAGGATAGGGAATGTCGAAACCGCACTCCGTCGCGATCATCGGCCTCGGCATGGCGGTGACGCCCCATGCGAAGAGCCTCAGGGATCTGCAGCAGGCGGGCCGCCTGCGGGTCGCCGCCGCCTGGAGCCCGAGCGCCCAGCGCCGCGCTACTTTCGCCAAGGCCTTTGATTTTCCAATCGTCGATTCCGTCGACCGCGTGCTCGATCCCGACATCGATACCGTGCTGCTCCTGACGCCGCCCAACGCGCGCCTCGAGCTGATCGAGCGGCTGGCGGCGGCGGGTAAGCACGTGATCATGGAGAAGCCGATCGAGCGCACCACGGCGGCGGCGGAGCGTATCGTCGGCATCTGCGCCGCGGCGAAGATCCGCCTCGGCATCGTGCTGCAGCATCGCTTCCGCCCGGCGGCGGTCCGGCTGCGCCAGCTTCTCGCCGAGGGCGCGCTCGGCGATCTCGCGCTGGCCCAGCTCACGGTGCCCTGGTGGCGGCCCCAGGCCTATTACGACGAGCCCGGTCGCGGCACCCTCGCCCGGGATGGCGGCGGCGTCCTGATCAGCCAGGCGATTCACTCCCTCGATCTCATGCTGAGCCTGACCGGACCCGTCGCCGAGGTTTCCGCCGTGGCCGGAACCAGCCCTCTCCATCGCATGGAGACCGAGGATTTCGTCAGCGCCGGCCTGCGCTTCGCCAACGGCGCGCTGGGCGGCGTCATCGCCACCACGGGCTTCTACCCCGGCACGCCGGAGCAGCTCATCCTCACCGGCACCAAGGGCACGGCGATGCTCACCGGCGACGCGCTGCGCGTGCAATGGCTGGACGGGCGGAGCGAGGAGGTGGCGGGCCAGGGCAAGACCGGCGGCGGCGCCGATCCCATGGCGTTTCCCCACGACGCCCACATGGCGCTGATCGCGGATTTCTTCGACGCCCTCGACGCCGGCCGCGCGCCCACCGCCACCGGGCGCGAGGTGCTGGGCGTGCATCGCCTGATCGACGCGCTCCTCCACTCCGCCGAGCGCCGCCAGGCGGTGGCGCCGGCGACCGACGCCGTCCGCTGAAGAGGTCCGTCATGCCAGCCGCACCGCCGCCTCTGAAATTCGCCGCCATCGGTCTCGACCACCGGCACATCTACGAGCAGGTCGGACGCCTTCTCGAGCTTGGCTGCGACTGCGTGGGCTATTGGACCGAGGGCGAGCCCGGACCCCTCGAGGGATTCCTGCGCCGGTTTCCCAACATTCCCCGCGTCACCGACAAGCGCGTGCTTCTGGAGAATCCCGACATCAAGCTGATCACGACCGCGGCGATCCCCAGCGACCGTACGGCGCTGGCCATCGAGGCGATGCGCCACGGCAAGGACGTCATGGTGGACAAGCCCGGCTGCACCACCAAGGCGGAGCTGGCGGCGCTGCGCCAGGCGGTCAAGGAGACCGGCCGGATCTGGTCGGTGAATTACTCCGAGCGCTTCGAGGTGAAGGCGGTGACCCGCGCCGCGGAGCTGGTCGCGGCCGGCGAGATCGGCACCGTCGTGCAGACCGTGGGGTTGGGCCCGCATCGGCTCAATCGGCATCTGCGGCCCGCGTGGTTCTTTGACCGTGCGCGCTATGGCGGCATCCTCTGCGACATCGGCTGCCACCAGATCGACCAGTTCCTGTTTTTCACCGGCTCGACCGACGCCGAGGTCGTGACCTCGTCGGTGGGCAATTTCGCCAATCCCGGCGATCCCGGCCTGGAGGATTTCGGCGAGATGCTGCTGCGGAGCGGGCGCACCCAGGCCTATATCCGCATGGACTGGTACACGCCGGACGGACTCGCCAACTGGGGCGACGGGCGTCTTACCATCCTCGGCACCAAGGGTTATATCGAGCTGCGCAAATACGTCGACATCGCCGGACGGCCCGGCACCGACCATCTCTTCATCGTCACCAACGATGCCACCCGCTACATCGATTGCAGCGACGCGACCTTGCCCTATTACGCCAATCTCATCGCCGACGTGCACGAGCGGACCGAGCGCGCCATGGCCCAGTCTCATTGCTTCAAGGTGATGGAGATCGCGCTCGAAGCCGAGGCCCGCGCGACCCGCCTCGGCAACCTCGCGGGAGCAGCGTGAACCGATGAAGCAGACCGCGATCGTCACCGGCGCCAGCCGCGGCATCGGCGCCGCCACCGCGCGGCTCCTCGGAGCCAGCAGGGTGCCGACGTCGTCGTGAACTACCAGAGCGACCGCGCCTCGGCGGACGCCGTGGTGAAGCGACATCGCGGCCTCCGGCGGACGCGGCCTCGCGGTCGCCGCCGATATGGGCAAGGAGGCCGATATCGTGCTGCGCCTCTTCGCCGAGACCGACAAAGCCTTCGGACCGCTAACCAGCCTCGTCAACAACGCCGGCATCCTCGGCGGCGAGCGGCGCTTCATCGAGCAGATGAAGTTCGACCGCGTCGTCGACATGATGCGGGTCAATGTCGTCGGCGCCTTGCATCTGCGCCCGCGAGGCGGTGAAGCGCATGTCGACCCGGCACGGCGGCAAGGGCGGCGCCATCGTCAATGTCTCCTCGATCGGCGCCACCACCGGCTCGCCCAAGATGTGGATCGACTACGCCGCCTCCAAAGGCGCCGTCGATACCATGACCCTCGGCCTCGCCGCCGAGACCGCCGGCGTCGGCATCCGCGTCAACGCGGTCAGGCCCGGCCTCATCGACACCGACATCCACGCCCGCGCCGGCCAGGACGACCGCGTGACGCGCCTCGGCCCCAAGATGCCGATCGGCCGCGCCGGCAGCGCGCTGGAGGTGGCGGAAGCGATCGTCTGGCTGCTGTCGGAGAAGGCGTCCTACGTAACCGGCACGATCATCGATGTGGCGGGCGGAGTGCGGTAAAGGCAGTCGTGAAGGGCTGTGTTCCGACACCAATTGATTGGAACACGGTCGGGAATGAGTTTCTTGGCGCTCACGGAAGGAACCGGCCGATGGTCAGAGGTTTCGATCACGTCACGATCGTCGTGCACGACCTCAATAGAGCCAAGGGATTCTTCGCGTTGCTGGGCTTCAAGGAAAGCAAGGTCGCGGTCGTGACCGGCAAAGTCATGGAGGACTACATGGGAGTCGCGGGGATCGAGGCGGATCACGTGACGCTCGCGCTCGAGAACGCCGCGCCCCACATCGAGGTGCAGCTCCTGCACTACCGCCGGCCGGATCCCCTGCCCGACTCGAACATCGACCGCCTCGACAAGCTCGGGTTCAATCACGTGTGCTTTGCCGTCGACGATCTGGATGCCGAAATCGCGAAGCTCACGGCGGCCGGGATCGAGCTGCGCAATCACGTGATGGAGTTTCATGACCGCAAGCTTGTCTTCCTGCGCGGTCCCGAAGACATCACGGTGGAATTGGCGGAGTGGCGGGCGGAGTGAGGCGAGCGCCACGAAGCGCGCTCTTACTCGACCATGTATTCAAGTCGTGACTCGATATGCAAAATCGCCGGCGCTTCGCGCCGGCTCAGGATGAGGATCATTTCGGATGGCAGGAGGAAAAGCTCCTCATCCTTAGCCGCGCGCCTGAGCGCGCGACTCGAAGAACGCAGAATGCCTGACCCGGTCGGCTAGCTCTCCTTCACCAGCTTCTGCAGCGTGCGCAGCCCCGCCGGCACTGGCTGCTCCGGGAAGACGCTGGACCACGCCGTATACCCGACCTCGCCCACGTAGATGTCGCCGTGTGAGTCGACTGCGAGCCCGTGCGGCGCGATGAAGCGGCCGGCGGCGAGGCCGGCGGGGAGCGTGCCCAATCGTGCCAGCAGCTTGCCCTCGTGGGTGACGATGCTGACGCGGGGACCGATGTTGGGCACGTTGAGATTGACTGCGAGCGCGGGGCCGAGCTCGCCGATGTAGCAGATCGGCTGCTTGCCCGGGGGCATGTAGAGGCCGCAGGGACGGTGCAGGTTGGCCCACTGGGTCTCGTACTTGCCGTTGCCGTCGAAGACCTGGACGCGGTGGTTCTCCCGGTCCGCCACATAGACCCAGCCGTCGCCGTCGCAGCAGATGTTGTGGACGATGTTGAACTCGCCGGGATCGGTGCCGGGCCCGCCCCAGGACATCAGCAGCTTGCCGTCGGGCGAGAATTTGTGGACGCGGGAATTGCCGTAGCCGTCGGAGACGTAGATCTCGCCCTTGGGCGAGAGCGCGGTGTGGGTGCAGCGGTGGAAGGGCGCGCCGCTCATATAGGGCGCGGGCTTGCCGGGGATGCCGATCTCCAGCAGTACCTTGCCGTCGAGGGAGCACCGCCGGACGGTGTGATCGCCATCGTCGGTGCAGTAGATCGTCTCGTCCGGCGCCATGTGCAGCCCGTGGGCGCGGTGGAACACGCCCTCGCCCCAGGAGCGCAGGAAATTGCCCTGGCGGTCGAAGACGAGCATCGGGTGCTCGCCGCGATTGAAGACGTAGACGTTGTCCTTGTGGTCGACACCGACCGCCGCCACGTCCCGGAACGACCAGCCGGCCGGCAGGCTGCCCCAGCCTTCCTGGACCCGGTACTTGAAGCGATCGGTCCCCAGCGTTGCGGTCATGACTTTCCTCCCCGACTCGAATAGTTGAAGCCCTACGAGCGCTCTCCGACGAGGATCACCGCCTTGCCCTTGAGGCGGCGCTCGGCCATGGCATTCAGCGCCTCGGCGGCGCGCTCCAGGGGGTATGTCTCGGAGACATGAGGGCGCAGCTTGTAGGTGTCGGCGAGGCGCGCCAGCTCCTCGAGGTGGCGAGCCCTCCCCGGCATCGCCCGGCGCAGGAAGCCGCCCCAGGAGACGCCGACGATGGAGCAGCCCTTGAGCAGCGCCAGATTGAGCGGCACGCGGGCGATCTCGCCGCTGGCGAAACCCACCACCAGGAAGCGGCCGCCCCAGGCGGTGCCGCGGAGCGCCTGCTCGGAATAGCCGCCGCCCACGGGATCGTAGACCACGTCGGCGCCGGTATCGCCGGTCAAGGCGCGGATGCGCTCGCGCAGGTTCTCGCGGCCGTAGTTGATGCCCTCGGTGGCGCCATGCTCGCGGCAGAGCGCCAGCTTGTCGTCGCTGGAGGCCGCCGCGATCACCCGCGCCCCCAGCGCCGCGCCGATCTCCACCGCCGCGAGGCCGACGCCGCCGGCGGCGCCCAGCACCAGCAGCGTCTCGCCGCGGGCGAGCTGCCCGCGATCCTGCAGCGCATAGAGCGAGGTGCCATAGGTCATGGTGAAGGCGGCGGCGGCGATGAAATCCAGGGACGCGGGCATCGGCAGCACGTTGCCGGCATCCACCACCACTTCCTCGGCGAAGCCGCCGGTGACGACATAGGCCATGACGCGATCGCCGGGCTTGAACTTGCGGACCTCGGATCCCACGCGATCGACGATGCCCGCCACCTCGCCGCCAGGCGCGAAGGGCAGCGGCGGCTTCACCTGGTACTTGTCCTGGGTGATCAGGAGATCGGGGAAATTGACCCCGGCGGCCATCACGCGGATCGCGACCTCGCCGGGGCCGGGATGGCGCGACGGTACCTCCTCCAGCACCAGCGAGTCCGGCGGCCCGAATTCCCTGCAGAGAAGTGCTTTCATATCGGCCTCGATCTCATGGAATCAGCCGGAAGCGCGCCAACGCGACGCCATGCTCCCGCTCGATCGCGAGGTCCACCGGCCGGTCCGCCGCGAGGCCGCCATAGTCCTTGGGATTGACGATGTTGGTGATGAGGCGCGGGCCTTCCGCCAGCTCGACCACGGCGACGTTATAGGGAAGCTTGTCGGCGAAGGCCTCGTGATAGGCGATGTGATAGACGACCCAGCTTACCACCGTGCCGCGTCCGCTGGCGCGCTCCCAGGACCAGATGTCGGCGAGGCAGGACGGGCATTCGCCCCGCGGCGGCAGCCAGGCGTGCTTGCATTTAGCGCAGCGCTGAAATTGCAGATGGCCCTCGGCGAGAGCGCTCCAGTAAGGCGCGCTCACTGCTGTTATTTCCGGCGCCGGAAAGGGCGCGGTCATTGGCCCAGCACCAGCGTCGCGTGGGTGTGCATCATGCCGCCCTGGTTGCTCACCACGCATTTCTCGGCGCCGGCGACCTGCAGGTTCGCGGTGCCGCGCATCTGCCGGACGCCTTCGATGATGAGCTGCATGCCCGGCATCCCCGTCTCCGAGAGGAGGCCACCTGACGTGTTGATGGGCAGCTCGCCACCGTGCTCGATGCGGCCGCCCTCGACCCAACTTCCGCCTTCGCCCTTCTTGCAGAAACCGTAATCCTCCAGGGTCATCAATGCCGCGATGGTGAAGCAGTCGTAGATCTGCGCCACGTCGATGTGCTCGGGCCCCACCCCCGCCATCTTGAAGGCGGTTTTCGCCGAAGTGGCGGCGATGGTGGAGGTCAGCACCGGCCGCTGCGCCACGTCCCAGGAGGTGTGGCCCTGGCCGAAGCCCAGGATCGGCACCGGCGCCGGCACGCTGAGCTCCTGGGCCCGCTTCGGGCTCATGACCACCACGGCCGCCGCCCCATCGGAGACCAGGCAGATGTCGTCGCGCCGCAGCGGCTCCACGACATAGGGCGAGTCCATGTAGCGGTCGAGGGTGAGCGGCAGACGGAGTTGCGCGTTCGGATTCCTGGCACCGTGATTCCGGCACGCCATGGCGATGGCGCCGAGCTGCTCAGCCTTGGTGTCATATTCCGCCATGTGCCGGCGTGCGATCATGGCATAGCCGGCGGGAATGCCGAACCAGCCGTAGGCCGCATCGTCGCCGCCGGCTTTCTCATAGGCCTGGCGCGTCCCGGTCTTGGGATTGTCGGCGAGGCTCACCACCGCCACCTCGCACTGGCCGGCATCGATCGCCATCGCAGCGAAGGAGATCATGCTGATGTTGGCGGCGCCACCCTGGTCCCAGACGCCGCCGACGCGAGGCTGCAATCCCACCGCCTCGGCGAGCTTCTGGCCGTACATGGCCTCGTAGCGGGAGGTCGGCACCTTCACGAAGAGCGCATCGACCAGGGATTTCTCGATGCGCGCATCCTCCAGCGCCTTGCGGATCGCCTCGGCGTTGAGGGAAAGCGTGCCGCGGCCGGGGTGCTTGCCGAAGGCGGTGTGGCCGACGCCGGCGATCACGGTCTTGCCGCGCATCAGATCACGCCCTCCTTCTTGAGCTCGGCGAGCTCGCGCTCGGAGACGCCAAGCTCGCCGTAGACGGCGGCGTTGTGCTCGCCGAGACGGGCGCTCGGCGTCAATTCCTTGAGCGGGACGCCGTCGAAGCGGAGCGGGCTGTGCTGCACCACGATGCGGCCGAGCTCGGGGTGTTCGATCCATTTGAGAGCACCGCGGGCGTGCATATGCGGATCGTTGACGACCTCCACGAGATCGCGCACGGGCGCGCAGGGCACGTGGTGCTGCATCAGGTGCTCGAACAGCGCCTGCTTCTCCTGCGGCGCGGTCCAGGCGGTGACGAGATCGTCCACCACGTCCATATGAGCGACCCGGGTCTTGAGATCGGCGAAGCGCGGATCGTCCTTGAGGTCCTCGCGCCCCATGGCCTTCAGCAGGGATTTCCAGTGCAGCTCGCCGACGCAGATGATGGCGATATAGCCGTCGGCGGTGGGGTAGACGTTATAGGGACTCTCCGCCATGCCGCCGTGACGATTGCCGGTGCGTGGCGGCGCCTCGCCGCCGGAGCCGTAATAGAGACCGAGATTGGAGCTGAGGGAGGCGTAGACCGCCTCCTGCATCGCGACCTCGACGAGACGGCCGGTGCCGGTCTTCTCGCGCTCGTAAAGCGCGGTCATGACGGCGCCGTAGAGATGGACGCCGGCGAAGAAGTCGCAGAGCGCCGGTCCGGCCTTCACCGGCGGCCGGTCGGGAAAGCCGGTGACGCTCATGACGCCGGACATCGCCTGCACGGTCAGGTCCATGGCGGGATAATCCCGGTTGGGGCCGGTGCGGCCGTAGCCGGAGCTCTGGCCGTAGATCAGGCGCGGATTGATCGTGCGCAGGAACTCGTAGCCGAGGTCGAGACGCTCCATGACGCCCGGCGCGAAATTCTCCACCAGGATATCGGCCCGCCGGACCATCTCGATCAGCAGCTCGCGGCCGCGCGGCGCTTTCAGATTGAGGGTGACGTCGCGCTTGTTGCCGTTGAGCATGGCGAAGGGGAGTGCCGCACCGCCCACCACGCCGCGCCGGCGCAGATGCTCGCCTTGCAGCGGCTCGATCTTGATGATCTCGGCGCCGGCCATCGCCATCAGGAACGTGGCATAGGGGCCGTTGTAGATCTGGCTCAGATCCACCACGCGGATGCCCTCGAGGGGATATCCCGCCACGGTCATTCTCCCTTGAAATGCGGTGAACGCTTCTCGGCGAAGGCCGCGGGACCCTCCTTGGCGTCGTCGCTGAATTGCAGCATGCGGTTGACGAGCTGCTCCATGCGCAAGCCGGTGACCCGATCCATCTCGCGGGAGCGGATCGCCAGCTCCTTCGCCGCCTGCACGGCGAGCGGCGCATTGCGGGCGATCCGGCGCGCGTAGTCGAGAGCGGCGGACATCACCTCCGCCGCCGGCACCACCTTGTTGATGAGGCCCCAGCGGAGCGCGGTGGCGGCATCGATCTGATCGCCGGTCAGCAGCAGCTCCATGGCCAGCGCATAGGGGATCTGATCGAGCATGCGCTGGGTCCCGCCGTTGCCGGCGACGACGCCGCGCTTCACCTCGGCGAGGCTGAAGATCGCATGCTCCGCCGCGACACGGATGTCGGTGGCGAGCATCAAGGTCATGCCGCCGCCGACGCAGTAGCCGTTGACGGCTGATATGATCGGTTTCCAGATCTCCAAGCCGCGGTTCAGGAGCTGATCTCGCTGGGTCAGCCACATCTCCGAGAGGCCGGCGGGCTGAGTGAGGAAGCTCTTGATGTCGGCGCCGGTGGTGAAGGCTCTCTCGCCGGCGCCGGTAATGACGGCGACGCGGATCGCTCCATCGTCGCGCACCCGCGTCCAGGCTTCCGACAGCAGGCGGTAGTGCTCGCCGTCCATGGCGTTGAGGCGCTCCGGGCGGTTGATGGTGATGGTGGCGATGCCGTCGGCGACGGCGAAATCGATCGACATGTCAGCGTCCTTTCTGCTGCCCGCCCGGGAGGTCGCGGGCCACCGCGGGGGTCATGGTGCTTTCTCCCCTTCCCCCATGGCCCTGTCGGTCTCGACCTTCTGCCGGACATGCAGGCAATAGGCGCCGACGTGGCGCTCCATGCGCCGGCGCGCCGCGTCGGGGTCGCGGTCGCGGATCGCCTCGAAGATCCGGCGGTGCGCCTTGGTGGTGATGGTGCGGACGTCCTCGGAGTTGAAATCCTGCAGGTCGGTCCCGGCGTGCATCGCCTGGGAGATCGCCGTCATGAACGCGATCAGCAGCTCGTTGTGCGACGCCGCCACCACCGCCAGATGCCAGCGCACGTTGGCCACCAGAAAGCTCGGGATGTCCGCGTAGGCCGCCTCGAGCTGGCGGTGCGCCTCCCCCAGCGCCAGGAGATCCTCCTCGGTCCGGTGCAGCGCCGCGAGGCGCGCCGAGGCCGGCTCGATCGCCTCCCGCGTCTCCAGCAGCGAGCGGAAGCGCAGCTTCTGGCCGCGGATGAAGAGATCGATCGAGCTCTCGATGGCGCTCCGGTCCGGCCGCCGGATCAGCGAGCCGCCGTTGCGTCCCAGCCGCTTCGAGATCAGCCCCTGGTTCTCCAGCACCCGGAGCGCCTCCCGCACCGAGCTGCGGCCCAGGCCGGTCTGCTCCACCAGCTCCCGCTCCGCCGGAAGCTGATCGCTCCCTCCGGCAGACGCCCCGACAGAATCTGCTCGCGCAGCCGCTCCGCCAGCACGTCCGCCGCCTTCGGAACATGAACCCGGCCGATACCGTCGTCGAAGGCGACGTCGCTCAGAGCATCCTCCCGAATTCGCCGCGTGACTCGCGACTTATCTATACGGTCGCGCGCCGGATTGTGTCTGTCAATACATATGGTCAGACCAATTCTGCATCCTAGGAGTGGCGCGACCCCAGCCGCGACCGGTCCGGCCGGTCGGCGAGATAATCCGCGAGCACGGTGAGGGCGCCAGCGTAGATCAGTGCCATGACGAAGGCAGCATAGAACGGCAGCGGCGGATTCTTGCCGAGGAACACCGTGAGATAGAGGATCAGGGTCGGGATCGGAATGATGGCACGGGCGACGATGGACCAGGCGACCGGCAGCGAGCCGGCGGCAACCGCGGCGCCAAGCAGGAGCGCCTCCACCCATTCCGGCAGCAGGTCGTTGCGATCCTCGGCGATGACGCGCTCGGCCAGCGCGCCGTAGGTATAGGCCGCGACCACGACGCCGAGCACCACCGCCACCACGACGCGCCGCCGCCGCCGGCGCGAGCGCGCTCTCGATTCCGGAGAGGGTTGCGGCGCCGCGGTTGGGGAGTCGCTCACGGACATCCTTTCAGCCCGGCCCGAAGAGGGCGCGATCGCCGAGCTCCTCGGCGCGCACCCGCTCCAGCTCCTGATTGTAGCGGCGGAGCGCGTAGCCCTCGGTGACGAAGCCGACGACGCGGCGCTGGGTGCTGTCCGAGAGCACCGCCAGCGTCTCCGCCTCGGCGCTGACGAATCGGTTGAGGGCGACGCGGATGGTCTGGTACGGCAGCAGGAACTGATCCTCCTCGGCGCGGAGATCGTCGATCGCCCGGGCGCTGGCATCGCCGTCGAGATCGGGATTGTGCACGTCGGCGGCGGCAATGATGCCGCGATAGCGGTTCTCCGCATCCACCAGGAAGACCCGCTTCACGCCGCCCAAGGGATACTGCGCGCGGAACGCGGCGACGGACATGCCCATCGGCGCCAGATGCACGTCGGTGCGCATGAGCTTGCCCGCCGTCAGCTCCTGCACCCAGCCCACGTCGTAGCCGCCACGGATGGAGACGCCGCGGAGGTGGAAGCGCCAGGTGGCGAAGGAATAGCCGAAGGTGAGTCGCGTGGTGAGGGCGGCGATGATCACGCCCACCATGACGCCGAGCGCCGCCGGAAAACTGCCGGTGAGCTCCAGCACCAGGAAGATCATGGTCACGGGCGCGCCGACGATGGCGGCGGCCACCGCTGCCATGCCCACCAGCATGTAGGCGTTGGGATCGAGCTCGATGTGGGCGAATCCGAGCGCCGAGAGCGCTGCCTGCAGGATCACCACGGCGGTGCCGCCATAGACGCTGCCCAGCAGCAGCGACGAGCTGAAGAGTCCGCCGCGAAAGCCGGAGCCGACGGAGATCGCCGAGGCCAGGCCCTTGGCGGCGACCAGCCCCAGCAGGATGCCGGTAGGAATGCTGTGCTGGAGCGTGAGCTCGATCGCGCCGTGGCCGCTGCCGAGCACCTGGGGAAAGATCGCCGCGATGAGGCCGACGAGAACGCCGCCGATGCAGGGCCGGAGCCACGCCGGCACCTTGAGGCGGCGGAACAGGCCCTCGATCCAGCTCACCCCGGTCATGGTGGCGACCGCGATCGCCGCCGCGACAAGGCCGATGCCGGCGAAGAAGGCGTAGTCGAGGCCCACGATGTGAATGGGCGTGTCGAGGGTGAAGATGGATTCGGCGCCGAACACGCCGCGCACCACCATCGTGCCCGAGAGCGCGGCGATGCTGATGGGCGCCAGCACGGCGGGGGAATAGCTGCCGATCACGAGCTCGAAGGCGTAGAAGGCGCCCGCCAGCGGCGCATCGAAGGCGGCGGCGATGGCGGCGGCGGCGCCCACGCCCACGAGGGTGCGGAGATCGCCGCGGCGGACCCTGAGGCTCTGCCCGACCCGGGACGCGAAGCCGGCGCCAAGCTGGGTGAATCCCGCCTCCATCCCGACCGACGCGCCGAAGCCGGCCGCAATCACGGTGAGGAAGGTCAGCGTGCCGCTGTCGGTGAGGGACATCTTGCCGCCGAAGAGGGCGTTGGCCTCGATGGCGTCCACCGTCTCGCGCTGGCGGGAGCGCCGCACCAGCACCGCCGCAGTCCCGGCGAGGAGCCCGCCCACCGCCGGCACCACCATCACCCGCCACCACTCCACCGCGAGCCCCTCGCTCAGGTGCTGGCCGCTGGGGAGGGCGAAATTGATCTCGTGAAGCAATTGCACGACGGCCTGGATCGCCACCACGCCGGCGCCCACCGCCACGCCGACGACGGCGCTCACCACCAGGAGCGCCACCTCATTGTCGCGGAGATTGCGCTGGATCAGGCCGTCGAGAGCGTTGCGGACATGCTCGATCACGGCCTGCCACATGCCCGCCGGGGCCACGGATCCCGCGGGCGGGACCGTCGTCCCCTCCAGGGATTGCGGCGGCGGAACAGACGTCATCGGCCAATCCTTCTCGCGCATGGGGGGCGGCGCTGATCCCGCAGGCGCATAGGCGATACTGTCTCAGGTCCGGCGCGGAAATCCACGCCGTTTCGCGCCGGCCGGGCAGCCTTCTAACCGCGCAAATGTGTCGAATTTCGTGGCGTCGGTGGGGTGACGGTCGATCCGACCGTCACCCCGTTGCGGACCGAATAGAGCATTTCCCGCCGAAGTGGATGCCGGCTCGGCGTAGAAAAAACGACACAACCAAAGAAACTAGAGCGCGTTCCGATTCAACGTAATCGGAACGCGCTCTAGCCGCGATCAGGGATAGATTTTCTTCGGGTTCTTGCCGATCGCGAAAGTCGCGGCGTCGGCGCTGGTGTATTCGTACACCGCCGGCTTGAACTCGCCGCACTCGCCATGGGCGTCGCAGGCGATAGGCCCGGAGACGCCGTCGAACTTGACGGTAAAGACCGCGTCCCTGAGGGCCTTGCGGCCGATATAGGTGGTACCCGTCTTCTGGTCGGTGACCGCGACCTTCTGGATTGCCTTCATCAGGAGCTGAGCCGCGTCATAGGCCTGTCCGTGGAAGCCGGAGATCGGCCCCTCGCCATAGGCCTTTTTGTATTCGTCCAGGAACTTCGGATAGGTCTTGCCCATCGCCTCCGGCGAGACGTCGGGATAGGCGATGCGGAAGCCGACCACCGCCGCACCGGCGGCCTTGATCATGTCCGGCGCCATGAGAGAGCCGCCGCCGACGAAGGCGGTCTTCTCCAGGCCGGGCGTTTCTTTCGCCTGCCGCAGGATCTGCGCCGCGCCGGCGACGAAGACCGGAAAGTAGAGCACGTCCGGCTTCTCCGTCGCGACACGGGTGAGAAGCGGATGCATGTCGACGTCGGTCGGCGAGATCGCCTCTTGCGACAAGACCGTCCCGCCCAGCTTGGTGAAGTTCGTCGCCGTCACCATGGTGAGCTGCTGCGCATAGGGGCTGCCGTCATGGACGGTGACAATCTTGCGTGCCTTGAGCGTGGTGTAGATGTATTTGGCATCGGCCGCGCCCTGGTCGATGTCGCTGAAGATGGTGCGCACGAAGCCGTCATATTGAGGCTTGCGGTCGGCTGCCGTCAGAGACGGGGCCGAGCAGGCGGTGCCGATCTCGAGGATGCCCGCCTTCCACAGGATCGGCGCTCCCGGCGTGCAGACGCTCGAGCAGGCGGAGCCGAGCACGCCCACGATGGCGGGGTTGGCGGCGAGCTTCGTCGCCGCGGTCTGGCCGCCCTCGGCATTGCACTGATCGTCCTCGACGCTGAACTTGATCGGATGACCCGCGACCTTGTTGCCGGCGTCCTTGAAGGCGATCTCGGCGCCGCGCTTGGAATCGGTGCCGAGCGCGGTATCGGCGCCCGAGAGCACCCACATGCCGCCGATCGTGATCGGCGCGCCCTTCGGGATCGTGAGAACGCCGATATCGTCGGTGACCGGACCGGCGGTCTGCGCGGCCATGGCGGGCGATGCGACCGCCGCCAGGACAGCCCCCAGCAACAGGGGCGTGAACCGGCCCAAGCCCTTCAATGATATGGGAGACATGACCGCACTCCTTTTCTGGATCTGGCCAAGCTTGCGCAGCACCCGGGCCTGCACTCATCGCGGTGCGGCTGGTCGGCGTCTGCGGCAACGTTGAGCGTCTCGTCAGGGATCTCTGCGCGGAGTGATCCCAAAACAGGCTGGCTACGTGCCGCCTGGAGCCGGCTCAATCCTCGAACACACCGGTGCCTCCGAATCGGCGGGGCGCGCCTTCTCTTCTGCCAATTTTCTTGGGCGGACGCCGATCGCTCTCGCTTGACCCGAAGAGCAGTCACTCAAGGGGACTGCGCGGACAATTAGGTACGGCCTGTCACTACGCTATCCGTCGCTCGTTCATCGGTCAACGCGCATTGCGCCCGAAAAATAGGCGACCGGAAGCACGGATCAGCCCGGGACCGCCGGCCGCAGCGGCATCGTCGCGGCGATCAGCAGGACCAGGATGCCGCCCGCCGCCACCGGCAGGAATGCGGTCGCGATGAAGCCCGTCGCATCCACCACGACGCCGCCCAGCAATGGCAGCAGGAACGAGCCGGCGTAGCCGATGGTGTAGGACCCGGCGGAGAGACGATGGACGTCGTCGGGCGCCGCCAATAGCGGCGGCAATGCCAGGGTCAGGATCAGGATGAAGCCGGCGGCAAAACCGTCGAGCGCCGCGCCGGTGATCATCACCCAGGGCACGCCGGACAGGAGACAGGCGATTCCGACGAAGGCAAGAAGACCGACCGCCACCACCGGCTTCCTCCGGCCGGCGAGACGACCGGCGAAGAGCAGGATGAGGAAGGACGCCGGGAGCTGACCGGCATTGAGGGCGCCCAGACACGCGCCCACGAGATCGGGCTGGCCAATGGCGTGGAGATAATCGGGGATGAAGGCGTTGGCGCCGAAGTAGATCGTGCCGCAGCCGCTCTGCATGAGGCCGATCCGCCACATGCGCGGATCTTTCCAATCCGGCCACCAGCGCACCGGGCCATGGCCGGGCGCGCGGGCAACATTCGGGGTGAACCCGGCGATGAGCGCCGCGGTGAGTGCCACCGGCACCGCCCAGATGACGAAACTCAGGGGCCAGCTGCCCCCTACGAGCGGCAAGACCAGGGAGAGGGTGAAGCCGGCGGCAACGGTCTCCCCAATCAGAAGACCGTTGGCATAGACCGCCGTCGCCTGGGCCGGGGCAGCGGGGAACCACTGGCTGACCATCGACGGCAGCGCCGGCTGGATCACGGAGATGCCGACGCCCATCAGGAAGGTCATCGCGAAAAGCATTGGGATCGACGGCCCGAGGCCACGCAGCGCCGAGGACGCGGCGATCAGCACGAGGCCGGCGATCAGCGCGCGCCGCGGGCCGATGCGGGCAATCAGCAGCGAGCCGGGGATAGCCACGATTCCCAGCAGAAGCACCGGCAGCGCCGCCAGCGCGCCGATCGCGGTCTCGTTGAGGGCGAGGTCTCGGTGGACGAACGGCAGCACCGGCGGCAGCGCCAGCAGGGTGATGCGGAGATCGTTGCCCGCCAGCCAGAGCAGGAACAGGCGGAAGAAGGAGCGCGGCTGTTCCGACACGCTCAGTCGAAGAACGACAGGTCGTGGCTGCCGGCAACGGCGCCGAAGATGGTGATGACGCTGAGGATCAGCAGGACCCAGTGGAACCGCTGGACCAGGGCGAAGGTCGCTTCGGGCGCGCGCAGCGCGCGCTCGCGCAGCCACCGGTCGAGAAACAGCGGCTCGGCGACGAAGAGCACGATGGTGAACAGCAGCCAGACCGCGACCATGGCGTCGAGCCACCAGTAGTCGAGAGAGAGGAAGCCCAGCCACAGGTCCATCCGCGCCACCATGTAGAAGCCGCTGGCGCCGGCGATGAGGGTGGTGATACGGGCCTGCCAGGCGAAGCGCCGCTCGATCGCCTCGAAGAAGGCGAGGCGTTCTTCGGCGCCAGGGAGCCGGCGTGCCGCCGGCAGCACGACGGTCGTCACCATGGCGACGCCGCCGATCCACAGCACGACCGCCAGAATATGAAGCGCGCGGACGAGGACGGCGTCATCCATGGGCAAGTGCGGTCACGGGAATCTCATTCTCCCTGCCCCGCGCTGTTTTTTCTCGGCGGGAGCCGATGCGGGTGCCGGGAGAGTCGCCGAACCGGACGCCACGATCAAGGCCCGCGAGCGGGCTGCACCGGGGGCGCGTCTCGACCAGGCTGCAGGCGGTAGAGCCGCACGAGATAAGCACGGTAGCTGCGGATTTCCTCCGCCGTGCGCGCGGGATCCCAGCCCATGGTGGATGCCACGGTCTGCGCGGCCTTTTCCGCGGCGTCATAGCCCATGGTCGCGGTCCAGCCGGCGCCGACGCGGCGGAACAGCAAATCGATCAGGCTGGTCGCGTGCTGGCTGTGCGCCGCGAACTCGAGATCGGAGAGCTTGATCGAGGTGTCGTCGTCGAGGAGCGGTGGCGAGTTCTGGTTCTCGGGGAATTTCGAGGCGGCGTAGGACGGCTGCTGCGGCGCGCGGGACGGTTTCAGCTTGGACGCCAGCAGCGCCGCCATCTCCGGGCCGGCGGAGCGGTGGGTCATGATCGGGCCGGCGGTCATGGCGTAGACGCCGGGAAGTCCCTCGGTGGCGAGATCATGCACCTCGCGAGAGCGGACGCCCTTGGGAAAGTCGGGATCGGCGCCCAGCGGGCGAACGCCAGCCCAGGTGAAGATCACATGCTCGCGCCGGAGATTCAGCGCCGGCAGCATGTGATTGGTCTCGTCGATCAGCCAGTCGATCTCGTCATCGGTGACGCTGACATTGTCGGGATCGCCCTCGTAGACGGTCTCGGTGGGACCGAAGAAATGCATGCCGCGCCAGGGGAAGCAGTAGAAGGGCTCGTCGATCCGGTTGATGGTGGCGATGCCGTAGTCCCGGCACTCCGGCGGCAGGCGCACCATGATGTGGGCGCCCTTGGTGCCAGTGATGTGCCGGCGCCCCGTCGATCCGGCCGAGGCATTCACCCGGTCAATCCAGATGCCGGCCATGTTCAGCACGATCTTGGCGCCGACGGTGACGGTCGATCCCGGCTGCAGCTGATCCGAGAGGCTGAGCTTCCAGCCCTCGCCCGCCCGCGTCATCGAGGTGACGGCGGTATAGTTCCGCGCCACCGCGCCCAGACGCTCGGCATCCAGGACCGCATCCATGCAGATGCGTTCGGGCCAGTCGAAGCGGTATTCGTCGAACATGGCGAGACCCTTGAGCTTCTCCGGCTCGCGCAGCCAGCGCGCCAGGGGAATGCCGGAGATCTCCGCCGGCGCGAAGCGCTTGTAGCCGAGCGGCACCGATTTCGGACCCAGCCGCTCCAGCAGCCGGAAGGCCAGCGACACCTGCCAGGACGCATAGGCGCCGCCGGCATAGATGGGGAAGAGGAACTTGGCCTTCGCCGTCCGCTCCGGCGCGGTCTCGATCATCTGGGCGCGGCTTTCCATCGCCTGGCGCGCCATGCGGAGCGCGATGCCCAGCGTCTTCGGCCGGCGCACGAAATCCCACATCGATTCGCCCGGCGCCAGATAACGCAGGCCGCAGTGGAGGAGACGGCTCGACCGGCTGGAGGAGCCGGCGCCGAAATCGCCCTTGTCCACCAGCAGCACATCGTGGCCCGCAGCCGCCAGGTGCTGAGCGGCGCTGGCGCCGTTGACGCCGGCGCCGACAACGGCGACCGCGAAGGACTTGCCGTCCAGTGTGGAGAGTGGTTGGCGCATCTGATCACCCGTTCATGAGAGGCCCTGCCCATCACGCCCGCGCCGATATATAGAAAGAGCGGGGGACGGCATGTTCATCAGGCAGCTCGAGGCATTCCGCGCGACCATGCTGGCCGGCACCATCAGCGGCGCCGCGGTGCTGCTGGGCGTGTCGCAGCCGGCGGTGAGCCGGTTGATCGGCCGCCTGGAGAAGGAGCTGAAGCTCACGCTCTTCGATCGCAGCAAGGGCCGCCTTGCGCCCACGGTCGAGGCGCAGATGCTGCACGATCAAGTCGAGCGCACCTTCGTCTCCGTCGACAAGATCCGCGAGGTCGCTGCCAGCATCGGCTCGGCTCAGGCCGGGCGCCTGCACGTATCCGCGCTGCCGGCGATCGGCCTCGGATTCCTTCCCGGCGTGATCCAGGAATTCCACAAGGCGCATCCGAAGGTGCTGATCACGACAGAGGTCAACCTCTCCGCCCGTGTCGAGGAGACCGTGGCGGCCCAGGGCGTCGATCTCGGCATCGCCGAGTTTCCCTTTCGCCTGACCGGCGTCGAGAGCGAGGTGTTCTGCAGCGCGTCCGAATGCCTGGTGGTGCCCGAGGGGCATCCGCTGGCGTCGGCATCCGTGGCGCGGCCCGCCGATCTCGAAGGCGCGCCTTTCATCTCGCTGCTGCGCGACTATGTCGGCCGGCATCTGATCGACCAGGTCTTCGAGCGTGCCGGCGTCGCGCGCCGCCTCGTCGCCGAGGCGCAGGTGAACGCCACCATCTGCGAGCTGGTGCAGCGCGGCGTCGGGCTCGCCATCGTCGATCCCTTCACCGCCGCCGACTATGCCTCGCGCGGCGTCGTCGCGGTGCCGTTCCGCCCCGCGATCAAGATGCGCCTCGGCGTGCTCTATCCCACCCATCGCCCGCTGTCGCGCGTTGCCCGCGCATTCCTTTCCGTCCTGCGCCGTCGCCGCAACGAGCTGCTGCGCGACGTGCGACAGTGAGAAGCTTGCCATAGAAGGGCGCGGAAACAGGTATTACATGGCGGTATAGCTTCGGCATCGGTTTGCATTTGACGGCATGGCCGGTCCGTTATCGACTGTCAGGCGGGGACAAGCAGGGGAGAGGGATCATGCCGACCAATGGGCCCAAGGGAATTCGCCGCCGCACGGTGCTGGGTGCCGGAGCCGCCATCGCCGCCACCAGCGCCTTGCCGGGCTTCATCGCGCCGGCTCGCGCCGCCGCCGACACGCTGCGCGCCGGCATCGCCGGCTACAACGTCATCAACACGCTCGACCCGGGCAAGAGCTCCCTCATACCGGAATCCTATGTAATCTGGGCTCTCTTCAACGGTTTGTTGAAATTCAATCAGAAGATGGAGGTGGTGCCGGACCTCGCGGAGTCCTTCGCGGTCAAGGACAGCACCACCATCGGCTTCAAGCTGCGCAAGGGCGTGAAATTCCACGACGGCAGCGAGATGACCGCCGACGACGTGAGGTTCACCATCGAGCGGCTGCAGGACGAGAAATACGCCTCGCCGAACAAGAACAAGGTGTCGGAGGTGCAGGAGGTCAGGATCGTCGACCCCTATACCGTCGAGATCGTCACCAAGCAGGCCTTCGCGCCGCTGCTGGCCTTCCTGACCAACGCGCGCACCGGCACCCAGATCGTTCCCCGCAAGGTAGTCCAAGCCATGGGGGACGACGCTTTCGGCCGGGCGCCGGTCGGCACCGGCGCCTATAAGGTGAAGGGGTGGAAGGCGAACGAGAGCGTGACCCTCGTCGCCCATGACGGATACTTCATCAAGGGCCAGCCCAGCGTCGGCACCGTGGAGATCCCCCTCATCGCCGAGGAATTCCTCCGGCGTCACCGCCCTCAAGGGCGGCCAGATCGATCTCACGAGCACCGCGCCCTTCGCCGACGTGCCGAGCCTGGAGCAGGACAAGAGCATCAAGATCCTGAAGCAGCCGGGCATGAACTGCCGCTTCATCTCGGTCAATCACCGGAAGCCGCCCTTCGACGATGTGCATTTCCGCCGCGCCGTCTCCATGGCCTTCGACCGCAACGCCATGGTGAAGGTGGTGCTGTTCGGCGAGGGCGTGCCGTCCCACGGGCTGATCCCGCCTTCCCTCGCCTATGCCTATGAGACCAAGGCCCGGGAGACCGCCCTCTTCAACGCCGAGCGCGCCAAGGCGGAGCTGGCGAAGTCGAAATACGCCAGCGGAACCGGCGAGATCCCAGTCCTTACCTGGGGCTCGAGCTGGTGGAAGCGCATCGTCGAGGTCTTTGCCTTGCAGGTGAACCAGACGCTGGGCACCAAGTTCACGGTGGAGGTCAACGAGCCCAACACCGTCTTCGCCCGGCAGAAATCCGGCGACTTCCAGGCCAGTGTCTGGGGCTGGCTCGGGCCCGTGGATCCCGATGAATATATCGGCGAGATCCTCAGCACCAAAGGCTGGCGCAATTTCTACGGCTACAGCAATACCAAGCTCGACGAGCTCTGCGAGCAGGGGCGCATCGAGCTCGATCTCGCCAAGCGCGGCGCCATCTACAAGCAGGCCGAGGACATCGCCATCGAGGAAGCGGCGGTACTGCCCTGCTTCTGCTCCAACATCCACAATCTGATGACGACCCAGGTATCTGGTTTCATCCAGCTGCCCTATTCGAACTTCGGCGACCAGTTCGCCAACATCAAGATGGGGTGAGGCTGTCTTATTGGATGACGTTGAATTGGTATAGCAACTACCCACCACGTCATGGCCGGGCTTGTCCCGGCCATCCACGAATTCTCGCTTTCAAGACGTGGATGCCCGGCACAAGGCCGGGCATGACGGCAGAGGGGTTGTTGGATCCGGAGCAGCTACAGTCTGCATCCTGAGGATCTTGCAGTGCCCCGTTCCCTCCTCTACATCGCCGGCCGGCTGACCGGCGCGATCCTCACGGTTCTCGCCGGCGCATTCGTCGTCTATGTCGTGATGAAGGCGGCGCCCGGCGATCCCGCGCTCGCCGTGCTCGGCGAGAATGCGCGGCCGGAGGCGGTGGCGGCGTTCCGCCACCTGCATCACCTCGACGAGCCTTTCTGGGCGCAGTTCTGGACCTGGCTCTCCGGCATCCTCCGCGGTGACTTCGGCCTCTCCCTCACCATCGCTGGCGGCATCCCGATCTCTGAGCTGATCGCCGCGCGACTGCCGATCACGGCCTTCGTCGGGCTCTATGCCGTGCTGATCGCGGTGGCGATCTCGCTGAGCATGGGCACCATCGCGGCGCTCAACCGCGGCAAGGCGGCCGACACCATCGCCACGTCCGTCGCCGTCCTCGGCATCTCCATGCCGGATTTCTGGCTGAGCTACATGCTGGTCTTCGCCTTTGCGCTCGGCTGGCGGATCTTCCCGGCCTACGGCTTTGTCTCGCCCGTGGACTCTCCCGCCGGCGCGCTCTACAGCGGCTTTCTGCCGGCGCTTGCGATCGCCGCCCCCATGGCCGCGGTCTTCGCCCGCATGCTCCGCACCTCCCTCCTGGAGACCGCGAGCCGGGAATACGTCGTCGTCGCGAATTCCTTCGGCTTCTCCGCGCCCTTTGTCTTCCGCCACTACATCTTCCGCAACGCGCTCATTCCCTACGTCACCATCATCGGGCTGCAGATCCGCTATCTCCTGGGCGGCGTCGTGGTCATCGAGCGCATCTTCGGCATCCAGGGCCTGGGCTCCCTGATGGTGGACGCGGCCTTCGCCCGCGACTATCCGACGGTGCTCGCCTGCACCATCGTGTTCCTGACCATCGTGCTGCTGGTCAACGTCGCCGTCGATCTCATCTGCGTGGCCCTCGATCCCCGGAGGTCGACGTGACCCCGCGCCGCCGCCAGCTCTACGCCCGCCTCTTCGCCTCCTTCCTGGGCAACGCCACGGCGGTCTTCGGCGCCGGCATCACCCTCTTCGTGATCCTCGCCGCCACCCTCGGCGCGGCGCTGATGCCCTATGGACCCGACCACGCCGATTTCATGGACATCCTGTCGGGGCCGTCCTGGACGCATCTCTTCGGCACCGATTCCTTCGGCCGCGACGTCTTCACCCGCGTGCTCTACGGCGCCCGGGTCTCCCTCGTGGTGAGCGCCGCCGGCATCGCCCTCGCCGGCGCTGTAGGGAGCGCGCTGGGCATGATCTCCGCCTACAAGGGCGGCGTCGCCGACGCCGTGCTCATGCGCATCGCCGATCTCCTCTTCGCGTTCCCCTCCTTCGTGCTGGCGCTGTTCCTGATGGTGGTGCTGGGCTTCGGCACCGCCAACGTGTCGCTGGCGATCGCCCTCACCTATTTTCCGATCTTCGCCCGGCTCGCCCGCAACATGACCCTGCTGGTGCGCGAGGAACCCTTCGTGCAGGCGGCGCGCCTGATGGCGGAGCCGACCTGGCGCATCCTCCTCCGCGAGATCCTGCCGAACATCGCCGCGCCCCTCATCGTCCAGGCCACCATCGGCATCGCCTTCGGCATCGTCATCGAGGCCGGTCTCAGCTTCCTCGGCGTGGGCGTGCAGCCGCCGACCCCCTCTCTCGGCGTCATCATGGCGGACGGGCGCGAGTATTTCGCCCGCGCGCCCTGGGTGCTGACCATGACCGGCGTCGCGATCTCCTGCGCGCTCCTGGGATTGAATCTCTTCGGCGACGGGCTCCGGGATCTCATGGACCCCCGGCTCCGTCAGCGGGCGCAGCAATGACGCCGGTGCTGGAAATCCGCGATCTCCGCACCCGGTTCGCGCTCCACGGCGGCAGCCTCGAGGTCGTGCGCGGCATCGACCTTGCGATCGCGCCCGGCGAGATGCTGGGCCTAATCGGCGAATCCGGCTCCGGCAAGACCATCACCGGGCTCTCGATCCTGCGCCTGCTGCCGGGGAACGCGCGCATGAGTGCGGCCGTGCTTCGCTACAAGGAGACCGACCTGCAAAGCCTTGATGATCGCGCCTTCCAGGCGTTGCGCGGCCGCAGCCTCGCCATGATCTTCCAGAACCCCGTGGGCGCCTTCAATCCGGCGAAGCGCGTGGACTGGCATCTGCGAGAGGTGATCCGCCGGCGCCACGGCGCCGAGGCGGAATGGGCGGCAGCGGCCGAGGCGGCGCTCCAGGCGGTGGGCATCCCGCGGCCGGAGCGCGTGCTGCGCCTCTATCCGCATCAGCTCAGCGGCGGCATGGCCCAGCGCATCCTCATCGCCATGGTGCTGGCGCTCGAGCCCGATCTCGTCATCGCCGACGAGCCCACCACCAACCTCGACAACATCGTCGAGCGTCAGATCCTGGGATTGTTCCGCCGCCTGCAGAGCCGGCTCAAGGCGGCGTTCCTGTTCATCACCCACGACATGACGGTGGCCGCGGCGCTCTGCGACCGCATCGCCGTGATGTACGCCGGCGAGATCGTCGAAGTCGGCCCGACGCGTCAGCTCTTCGAGGCGCCCCGCCATCCCTATACGCAAGGCCTGATCGCGACCTCGATCGCCCTCAAGGGCCGGGCGAAGCGGCTCAAGGAGATCGCCGGCGAGCTTCCCAACCTGGGATCGCCGCCACCCGGCTGCCTGTTCTCGCCGCGCTGTGCCCTAGCCATGGACCGCTGCCGCGAGGTGGCGCCGCCGATGTTCGGCGCGCCGCCGCATCAGACGCGCTGCTACCTGGCGGAGGCGACATGACCGCCGCGACGGAGAGCCTGGTGCGGCTGGAGAATCTCTCGGTGGCGTTTCCCGGACGCGGCCATGGGGACGACGACGGGCGACATTTCCGCGCCGTCGACGACGTCAGCCTCAATATCCGCGCCGGCGAGGTGCTGGGTCTGGTGGGGGAATCCGGCAGCGGCAAGACCACCCTCGCCAAGGCGCTGCTGCGGCTCCATCGCCCGAGCGAGGGGCGCATCCACTTTCGCGGCGCCGATCTCGCCAAGCTGAGCGAGCGCGCGCTGCGGCCGTTTCGGCGCGACCTGCAGATGGTGTTCCAGGACCCGCTGTCATCGTTCAACCCGCGCCAGACCGTGGCGGACTCCCTGGCCATGCCGTTGCGGCTGCATGGGATCTGCCCGCGCGCGGAGGTCCCCCGCGCGGTCGAGGCGGCCCTGACCCGCGTGGGGTTGTCACCCGCCTTCGGCGATCGCTTTCCCCACGAGCTGTCCGGTGGCCAGCTTCAGCGCGTCGCCATCGGACGGGCACTGACCCTGTCGCCGAGCCTGCTGGTGGCGGACGAGGCGGTCTCCAAGCTCGACGTCTCCGTGCGCGCCCAGATCCTGAACCTGCTGCGCGACGTGCAGGAGGCGAACGCCCTCTCGATCCTCTTCATCACCCACGACCTCCACGTCGCCCGCTACCTCTGCCATCGCATCGGCGTCATGTATTTCGGCAAGCTGGTGGAGCTGGGCCCGACCGAGGAGATCTTTACGTCCCCGCGCCACCCCTATACGCGGACGCTGCTGGGAACCCTGGATCAGGAGATCGCCGGCGCCGACGAGGCGGATCCGACGGCGGCGTCGCCTTCGGCGACGGGATGCCGCTACGCCTCGCGCTGCGCCCATGCGGCGCCACCCTGCGCCGTGGTGCCTCCGGCCCTGGAGCCCATCCCCGGCGGTCGCGCCGTCGCCTGTCACCGCTGGCGGGAGATCGCCGATGCGTAGGCAGGCGAGTGCGGCCAGCGGCGCCCTGGCGGGCAAGACCGCCTTCATCGCGGGCGGGACCCGGGGCATGGGCCTCGCGGTGGCGGAGCTGCTGGCGGAGAACGGCGCCTGGGTCATCGTCTGCGGCTCGACAGCCGCCAGCGTCGCCGCCTGCCGTCGCGTCGCGCGGCAAAGGAAGCTGCAGATCCAGGCCATCCAGCTCGACGTCTTCGAGGCGGAGGCGGTCAAGCGCGCGCTGACGCGGCTCTCGGCGCAAAGCCGCGCCATCGACATCCTCGTCTGCTGCACCGGCCGCGCCTCCGCGGGATCGGCGGTCGAGACCACGGTGGAGCAGTGGGACCGCTGCATGGATGCCAACCTCCGCGTGCCCTTCACCCTCTCCCAGGCGGTGCTGCCGGGCATGACGGCGCGGCGCACCGGCCTCATCGTGCTGATCTCCTCGATCTGGGCGGTGACGGCGAGCCCGCGGCGCGTCGCCTACACCGTCGCCAAGGCGTCCCTCTCGTCCCTGGCGCGCGCGCTGGCCATGGACGTGGCATCCGAGGGCGTGCGCGTCAACGCCATCGCGCCCGGCTACATCGATACCGACTTCCTGCGGAAGTCCCTGGTCGAATCGAATCCCGGCCGCGACGTCGACGGCATGATCGCCGCCGCCGCGGCGCGCCATCCCCTGGGCCGCATCGGCCGGGGCGCCGACGTGGCCGAGGCGGTGCTCTACCTCGCCCGCTCGGAATTCGTCACCGGCCAGACCCTGATCGTCGATGGCGGCCTCACCACGCAATTCGCCCTCGCCGACTTCGCCAAGCCGACCATCCCTCCTTCACGCCGCAGTCACGCAAGAGAGTAGACCCATGTCCGCAAACCCTGCCCGCGCTATCAGAGACCCGCTGCTGCAGCCGCTGCAGATCAAGCACGTGACATTCAAGAACCGGGTGATGAGCACCAGCCACGCCGCCGGCCTCGAGGTCGACGGCATGCCGGTGGAGCGCTATCAGGCCTATCACGAGGGTAAGGCGCGGGGCGGCATCGGCCTTACCATGTTCGGCGGCTCCTCCAACGTGGCGCCGGATTCCCCCAACGTCTTCCGCCAGCTCAACGTCGGCGTCGACGCGGTCATTCCCTACCTACAACAGTTCTCGGCGCGCATTCACGCTCACGGCGCCCGGCTGATGTGCCAGATCACCCATCTCGGCCGCCGCGGCGAGCCCTATGCCACCAACTGGCTGCCGACCATCGCGCCCTCGCCGGTGCGCGAGACCCTGCACCGCAGCTTTCCCAAGGAGATGGACGAGGACGACATCCATCGCGTGGTGAAGGCCTATGGCGCCGCGGCGCTCCGCTGCAAGGAAGGCGGCCTCGACGGCATCGAGACCCTGGCGGGCGGCCATCTCATCGGCCAATTCCTGTCGCCGAAGACCAATCACCGCACGGATTCCTTCGGCGGCTCGCTCGCCAACCGCTGCCGCTTCGGCCTCATGGTATTCGAGGAGATCCGCCGCCGCGTCGGCGATGATTTCCTGGTGGGATTTCGCTACGTCGTGGATGAAGGTCCGGCGCCGGACGACATGGGCTTCGAGGAGTGCGTCGAGATCGCCCATGTCTTCGAGCGCGCGGGCTGCCTCGATTTCTTCAACGCCATCTATGGCCGCATGGATACCGAGATCGGCCTCGCCGTCGACAACATGCCGGGCATGGCGTCGCCGATCGCGCCGTGGCTGAAGCGCGTCGGCGAATTCAAGCGCGAGGTGAAGCTGCCGGTGTTCCACGCCGCGCGCATTTCCGATATCGCGACCGCGCGCCACGCGATCCGCGAGGGCCTCCTCGACATGGTGGCGATGACGCGGGCGCACATCGCCGATCCCAACATCGTCGCCAAGCTGGAGGCGGGCCAGGAGGAGCTGATCCGCCCCTGCGTCGGCGCCACCCATTGTCAGTCCCAGTACCGGCCGCACTGCATCCACAATCCCTCGACGGGGCGGGAAGCCTCGCTGCCGCAGATCGTCCAGCGCTCGGAGAAACCCGGGCGGCGGATCGTGGTGGTTGGGGGCGGACCGGCGGGGCTGGAAGCCGCGCGGGTCACGGCCGAGCGCGGCCATCGCGTGACGCTGTTCGAGGCCGCGGACCGTCTCGGCGGCCAGGTGCTGCTGGCGGCCCGGGCGAGCTGGCGCAAGGACATCGTCGGCATCATCGACTGGCGCCGGCGGGAGCTGGAGCGTCTGGGCGTGGAAATGCGGCTAAACGCCTACGCCGAGCGCGCCGACGTCGTGGCCGAGACCCCCGACGTCGTCATCATCGCCACCGGCGGCACGCCCGACATCGAGTGGATTCCCGGCGCCGAGCACTGCACCAGCGTCTGGGACGCGATCAGCGCCGCGACGCCCCTTGGCCAGGACATCCTGGTCTATGACGGCACCGGCCGGCATCCGGCGCCCCAGGCGGCGGAACTTGCCGTCTCCCAGGGCCGCAAGGTGCAGCTCGTTTCCATCGACGCCATGCTGGCGCAGGAGCTGACCTATGCCGAGCGCACGATCTGGAAGAAGCGCGCCTATGAGCTGAGGCTGCCCATGAGCTTCGACCACGAGATTGAGAAGGTGGAGCGCCGGGGCAACCGCCTGGTGGCGACCTTCCGCAATCTCATGACGCGCGAGGCGGTGGAGCATCTCGCCGACCAGGTGATCGTCGAGCGCGGCACCCTGCCGGCGGACCAGCTCTACCGCGATCTCCGCGCGGACTCCGCGAACGGCGGTGTCACCGACATCGACGCGCTCCTGGAGAGCCAGCCGCAGCCGCGGTCAAAACCCGGCTCCTTCGAGCTGCACCGCATCGGCGACGCGGTGACCAGCCGCAACATCCACTCGGCGATCCTGGACGCGATCAGGCTCTGCTTCGTGATGTAGGGGTGGTGCTCTCCCGCACCTGGATCGTGAATCCCAGATCGAGGATGCGCTCGCCGGCGGACTCGCCACGCAAGCGCGCTACCACGATATCGCCGGCGCGTTTGCCGATCTCGTAAGCGGGGATGCCCACCGTCGTGAGCGATGGGCTCAGCTCGCGGGCGATCTCGAGGTCGCCGAGGCCGGCGATGGCGAGGCGGCCGGGAACGGATATGCCGCGGTGCTGGCATTCCATCAGACCGCCCACCGCCAGCACGTCGGTCGCGAAGAAGACACCGTCGGTTTCCGGCGCGGCCTCCAGCACGTGGGTGAGTGCGCGCCGGCCCTCGGCGATGCTGATGCCGTCGATGTCCCGCGCGTAAGGCGGCGGCGCGCCGGCGCTCTCGATCGTGGCGGCGAAGCCGGCGCGGCGCAGGCGCGCGCGATGGTCGAGGCCGCCGACGAAGGCGAGACGGCGCCGGCCACACTCGAGGAGGTGCCGCGCCATGGCGGCACCCGCCGCCTCGTTGGAAAATCCGACGACGGTGTCGATGGGATCGCCGGTGAGATCCCAGGTCTCCACCACGGGAATGGCGAGGCTCTGCAGCATCCGGCGCAGCGCCGCGTCGCGCACCACGCCGACGACGACGAGGGCCTCCGGCTGGCGGCCCACGAGGGCGCGCACCAGGGCCCGCTCGCCCTCGTCGGAATAGCGGAAGTCGCCGAGCAGCAGCTGCAGCCCGGCATCGCCGATGGCGTCGTTCAATCCCTGGACGGTCTGGGCGAAGATCGAGTTGTCGATCGTCGGCACCAGCAATCCCACGATGCCGCTCCGACGGGAGGCGAGGCTGCTGGCGGAGAGGTTCGGGATATATCCCAGCTGCTCGATCGCCGCCGCGACCTTGGCGCGGGTCGCCGGCGCCACTTTCGCCGGCGCGCGCAGCACCCGCGAGACCGTGATCGGCGAGGTCCCCGCCAGTGCCGCCACATCCTCGATCCGCGGTCTGCTCATGCCATCCCCAGGTGTCCGGCACCGACGATATCGCATATTTCCCGTTGACGCCCCAGGAATGGTAGCGCTACCATCATTTGCCCGTTTGCTGAGCGGCGACGTGCACGACCGGAGGAAGCAGCCAATGCTCTCGGCCCGCGAGATCGAGCAGTACCGCGAGACCGGCTACATCGTGGTCGAGGACATCCTCGACCAGGCGCTGCTGTCCCAGGCGCGCCAAGTCATCGCCGAGCTCGTCGCCGGCGCCGCCAAGGTCACGGCTCACGACACCGTCTACGACCTGGAACCGACCCATCGGCCGGAGGCGCCGCGGGTCCGGCGCATCAAGACGCCCCACCTCAATCATCCCTTCTTCTGGAAGATCGCCCGGCTGCCGAAGCTCGTCGGCATCCTCGAGCAATTGCTCGGCCCCTCCGGCGTGCGCCTCCATGGCTCGAAGATCAACCTCAAGGCGCCGCATTACGGCTCGCCGGTGGAGTGGCATCAGGACTGGGCGTTCTATCCCCACACCAATGACGACATCCTCGCGGTCGGCGTGATGCTCGACGACATGCTGCTGGAGAACGGCCCGCTGATGGTGATGCCCGGCACCCACAAAGGCCCGACCCATGACCATCACGTGGACGGGTATTTTGCCGGCGCGATGGATCCGGGCGCCACCGATATGGATTTTTCCCAGGCCGTGGCGCTGACGGCGCCCGCGGGCTCCATGAGCTTCCATCACGTGCGCCTCGTGCACGGCTCGGCCCAGAACACCTCGGACCGCTCGCGCCAGCTCCTGCTCTACGAGTATGCCGCCGCCGATGCCTGGCCGCTCATGGGCGTGAAGGACTTCGCGGAATTCAACAGCCGCATGGTGTCAGGCGAGCCCGGCATCGTGCCGCGCATCGTCGACGCGCCGGTGCGGATGCCGCTGCCGCCGTCGCCGCATCAGGGCTCGATCTACGAGAACCAGACAGCGGCGAAGAACAAGTACTTCAAGGTTCGCGAGCCCGCATAAGGCCGCGCGGCGCATCCAGCGCCGTGGTCAGGGCGAGTTAACTGAGAGGATGCCGGGGAAACCGGCACCTCTCGCGACAGAGGGGGAGGACATGGCCCAGCAGGATCTCGGCGTCGCACGGGTGCCATCGAGTACGCTCAAGCATGTGCTGGCGGCGGCGGCCGTCGGCTCCGCCCTCGAGTGGTACGATTTCTTCATCTACGGCACGGCCTCGGCGCTGGTCTTCGGCGAGCTGTTCTTTCCGAAATCGGACGCGGCGGTCGGCGGCGTGACGCTCGGCACGCTCGCGGCCTATGCGACTTTCGCCGTAGGTTTCATCGCGCGGCCGTTCGGCGGCCTCTTCTTCGGCCATTTCGGCGACCGGCTCGGGCGCAAGCCGATGCTGGTGGCCACCATCCTGCTGGTGGGCGGCGGCACCTTCTTCATCGGCCTCCTGCCGACCTATGCGGCGATCGGCATCTGGGCGCCGCTGCTCCTGCTGCTGATGCGGCTCATCCAGGGCTTCGGCGCCGGCGCGGAGTACGGCGGCGCGGTCATCCTCGCTGTCGAATACGCGCCGCCGGGACGGCGCGGCCTCTACGGCGGCTTCGCACCCATGGGTGTCACCATCGGCAATTTGATGGCGGCGGGCGTCTTCTACCTCGTCACCATGCTGTCGAAGGACGACCTGCTGGCCTGGGGCTGGCGGATTCCGTTCCTGGTGTCCCTGGTGCTGCTCGGCCTCGGCGTCTGGATTCGCGCCAAGGTCTCGGAGACGCCGGTCTTCGCCGCCGTCGAGGCCAAGCGCCCGCCCCTCAAGGCGCCGGCGATCGAGGCGCTGCGCCGCCATCCCCGCAACTTTCTGGTGGTGATCGGCGCGCGCCTGGCCGAGAACGGCCTCGGCTATCTCTTCCCGGTCTTCGGCCTCGGCTACGTCATCAACACGCTGCACATGTCGCGGGAAGTAGCCATATCAGGCGTCATGCTCGGCAACTTCGCCGAGATCATCGGCATCGTCTTCTTCTCCTGGCTCTCGGACAAAATCGGAAGGCGGCCGGTCTATATGGGCGGCGCGCTTTTCTCGGCGGCCTTCGCCTTCCCGTTCTTCCTGCTCACCAACACTCTCAATCCGGCGCTGATCAGCCTCGCCTTCATCCTGATCATGGGTATCGGCGGCGGCGCCATGTTCGGGCCCCAGGCGGCGTTCTTCGCCGAGCTGTTCGGGCCGAGACTCCGTTACAGCGGCTTCGCCTTTGCCCGCGAGCTCGGCTCGATCCTCGCCGGCGGCCCCTCGCCCTTCATCGCGGCGCTGCTGGTGGGCTACATGGCGGGAGCGCCCTGGGGCGTCGCCTGCTACGTCATCCTGCTGTCGCTGCTGACGGCGCTGGCGGTCTGGTGGGGCCCGGAGACGAGCACGAGCGACATCACCGCCGACACGCCGGCGGACATCGCGGCGGAGCCGCGGACGCGGGAGCGCCTCGCATAAGGCGCTACATCGCCACCACGACGATGGCGCCCTTCCACTCGCGCAGCACCGAGGTGACGGTCTCGCCGAGGAAGAGGGAGTCGCCGACGCGCCGGCTGGCGCCAATCACGATGAGATCGGCGTCGAGCCGATGGGCCGCCTCGAGGATGGCGACATCGGTTGCAAGATCGGTGTGCGTGGCAGTCCCGATATTCTCATGACCATAGCGCCCGGCGAGCTGGGCGACGTCGTCCAGTATCGCCTTCTCTGCCCGATGCTGCGGTCGCGCGCGACGCGCGGACTGCCTGGGCGAGGTGCCGCCGCGCTGCGCCACGTGGAGTGCTGTGACCCGGCACTGCCCCGGCGGCGTCAGGGCGAAAGCCAGCTCGGCGCCGCGGCGCGACGCCTCGGTGCCCGCCACCGGCACCAGGATATTGAAGCCGGCGTCGGCACCGCCGCGGCCGGCGATAGTCAGCACCAGCGGGCCATCGAAGCCGGCCGCAGCATGGTCGACATTCGAGGAGAAGGTGCCGTCGGCGTTGCGCATTTTCGCGACGCCGACGAAGAGCACGTCATAGCCCTTCTCCGCCTCCTCGGCGATCGCCTGGCCCACCTGCCTGGTCTGCGGCGTGGCAACCCCGATGCTCACTTTCTCCGGATACTCTGCGCCCGTCTCCTCCGCCACCGCGCGGCGGGCTTCCTTCGCCCCCTCGATCGCAGCTTCCCTGAGCTTCTCTCCATCATCGGTCCGCTTGCCCTCCTTGAGCTGCAGCACGGTGATCGGCTGGCCCCGCTGCCCGGCGATGAAGCCCGCCAGGCGCGAGGCGAGCTTGCCGTTGCGGCTCTCGTCGGCGGCGATCAGCAGGCGCTCGAAGCGGCTGACGAAGCCCTTGGCATCGAGCTCCTCGCGCTCGAGGCGCTGCTTCTCCTCCGGCCCCATGGGCACCCGCCGCAACGCCCAGCGCAGCATCGGCGGCATCGCCATGGTCGTGATGACCGCCATGGTCACGATCATGGTGTAGAGATTCTGCGTCAGCGCGCCCATGCCGAGGCCGATCGAGGCGACGATGACCTCGGTGCTGCCGCGCGCGTTCATGGCGCAGCCGAGGGCCAGGGATTCCCGCATCGACAGCCCGCTGACGAGGCCGCCGCCGAGCGCGCCGCCGAATTTTCCGACGCTGGCGATCATCACCAGCCCGGCGGCGAAGAGGGCGAGGTGGGGATCCCCGAGGATGGTGAGGTCCGCCGAGAGGCCGGAGAGGCCGAAGAAGATCGGCATCATGAAGGCGGTGATGAATCCCCGGAGCTCGTCCTCGATCTGGCGCGACAGGATCGGGGACTGCCCCACCAAAACGCCGGCGACGAAAGCGCCCAGCACCGTGTTGACGCCGATCGCCTGGGTGATCAGCGCCATCACGCACATCACGATCAGGATCGCGGTGACCACCGCATAGTCGCTGACGAAGGCGTCGTTGACCCAGCGGATGAGCCAGAACACCAGGCGGCGGCCGAGGGTGTAGCTGAACACCAGGAAAAGCGCCGTTCCGATCACGGTCTGGGCGAGAGAGCCCAGCGCTACGCCGCCGGCCCCGGCGATGCCCAGGGTGACGGCGATGATCACCCAGCCGACGGTATCCTCCATGATCGCCGAGGCGACGATGATCTGGCCGAGGTCGCGGCGCATGAAGTTCATCTCGCGCACCACCATCGCCACGATCTTGATGGAGGAGATCGAGAGCGCGGTGCCGAGGAAGAGCGCCGCGATCAGGCGATGGCTGGGATCCGGCAGGATCGATTCCGGCAGGAATTCGCCCAGCGCGAAGCCGCAGAGAAACGGTACGGCGACCCCCGACGCGGTAACGATGATGGCGGGCGCGCCCACCTTCCGCACCAGCTTGAGGTCGGTCTCCATGCCCGTCAGCAGCAGGAGCATCATCACGCCCATGCTGGAGAGACCCGATATCAGGCTCTTCTGCTCCGGACTTTTGGGAAAGATCAGGTCGTGGGCATGCGGCCAGAGCCAGCCGAACAGCGACGGTCCCAGGATCAGCCCCGCCAGCAGTTGCCCAATCACCGCCGGTTGGCCCAGGCGCTGCATCGCCTCGCCCAGCCCGCGCCCCACCAGAAGTAGGAGCGCGACTTCCGCGATGAGGATGCTCTCGCCGCTTCCGATCATGCCGTCACAATCATGCCGCCACGCAGGCTAGGGCTTCAGCAACATCCCGACCGCCCGCTCGACCCGGCGCCAGTGCTCGGCCAATGACTTGTTCGCCATCTTCATCTTGCCGACGGCGAGCCGTGCGACGGTAAGCGCTTCCGTGCCGTGAGTCTTCACCAACCGCCGTGCGACGGTTTCCGGAGTCTCGGACATCTGTCGTGCGCCCCCCATCCACCAGCTAGGCAACTCCGGCGCGGCTCGATACGTTCCGCCGCGCCGCCGAGCCCCATTCTCGCGCCATTGCCGCCGATGCGTACGACCCAATGTCACCCCGGCGCTCCGGTCAAAAAAGCTCGCAGATTCCCATTCTCTCGCCCGTAAGGGTCACCGGTGACGATCGGTTCCGTTTGGGGTCGCTCTCGGCTCCCGTAATCCATTGTAAACAAACAACGAGTCCCGGCACGCCGAAAGCCGGGCGAGGCGCGGTTGGCACCTTTGACCGCGCTTGAAGCGCCGGCACGGAGCCGGGCAGACACCAGCGGCCGGCGAACGGCATTCTGCGGGCAAGCGGTGGACGGGCAGGCTGCTACAGTCCTGCCCCGCCACGATCGCGGGCTGTCCGCCCCACGATCCGCTACCGGTGCCGGCGGACCAATCCTAAAACTCTATCCTCAGACCCTATCCCCCCGAGGCGACGCGATGGCCAAAGAAAGACAAACAGTGATTCCCACCCTCATCGAAAAATATCACCAGAAGCTGCTGGGTGACTGGCTGACGGCGCAGAAATCGGGCCTGCAGACCCGGGGCAAGATCGATGAGACCGCCCTCGCCGACCAGTCCCGGCGATTTCTCGCGGAGCTGCGGAAAGGCGCGCAAGCCGGCGATTTCGACGACATCTCCGCAACGGCGTGGTCGGGCGTCCGCGACATCCTGGAGACCGTCTCCCGAGAGCGGGTCAAGCAGGGCTTCAGCCCGTCGGAGACCGCGAAGTTCGTCTTCTCGCTCAAGGAGCCGATCTTCTCCCTGCTGCGCCAGGAAATCGGCAAGGACGCGGATAAGCTGGCAGCGGAGACCTGGACCGCCACCAAGCTCCTCGACGAGCTTGGTCTCTACACCACGGAGATCTTCCAGAAAGGCCGCGAGGCCGTCATCACGCAGCAGCAGCAGGAGCTGCTGGAGATGTCGACGCCGGTCGTGAAGCTGTGGGACGGCATTCTGGCCCTGCCGCTCATCGGCACCCTGGACAGCGAGCGCACCCAGGTGGTGATGGAAAACCTGCTGGAGCGCATCGTCGCGCTGGAGGCCGACATCGCCATCATCGATATAACCGGCGTCGTCACCGTGGATACGCTGGTGGCGCAGCATCTCATCAAGACCGTCTCCGCCGCCCGCCTCATGGGGGCGGACTGCATCATCAGCGGCATCCGGCCGCAGATCGCCCAGACCATCGTGCATCTCGGCATCGAGCTCGATCTGGTGTCGAAGGCGACGATGGCGGATGCCTTCGCTCTCGCCCTCCGGCGGACCGGTCGCGCGGTGACCCGCGTCGGCGCGGCCTCGGCACGGAAGTAGGCAGATGGAACGGATTCCGATTCTCAAGATCGGCGACTGCCTGCTGGCGACCATCCAGGTGGACATGCACGACCGCCTGGCGATGACGCTGCAGAACGATCTCACGGAGAAAATCGTCGCCAGCCGGGCGCGCGGCGTTCTCATCGACATCTCCGCCCTCGAGATGGTCGACAGCTTCATCGGGCGGATGCTGAACAACATCGCGTCGATGTCACGGGTACTCGACGCGGTGACAGTGGTCGTCGGCATGCAGCCGGCGGTGGCGATCACCCTGGTCGAGTTGGGTCTGGCGCTGACCGGCGTGCGCACGGCGCTCAACGTAGACAAGGGTCTGAAGCTCATCCGCAACGCCATCGACGAGCCCATGGCGGAAAGCGGCGAGCCCGACACGGACGACGAATCTGAGGTAGGCAGTGGCACTGGTCATCGAGCAGACTGACACGGTGCCAGTCCGCTCCAGCGAGGATGTGGTCCGGGTCCGGCGCGAAGTCCGGACCTGCTCGCTGGCGGTCGGACTGAGCCTGGTCGATCAGACCAAAATCGTGACGGCGGCCAGCGAGATCGCGCGCAACACCCTTGTCTACGGCGGGGGCGGAACCGCTCGCCTTGAGATTGTGCGGAACGGGACCCGGCGCGGCGTCCGACTTGTCTTTGAAGATCAGGGCCCGGGTATCCCCGACGTTAAGCTGGCCCTCACCGACGGCTACACTTCCGGTGGCGGCCTCGGCCTCGGGCTGGGGGGAGCGCGGCGACTTTCCAGTGAGTTCGAGATCATCTCAAGCCCCGGTCAGGGAACGACCGTTACCCTAACGCGTTGGAAATAAGTGCTTCTACGCATTGAAAATAGCAGCCAGGTCGGCGAGGCGCGCAGAGCGGCCAACAGCCTCGCGCAACGTCTGCTGTTCAGCGATGTCGATGCGGGCCGGGTGGCCTTGGTCGCGACGGAGCTTTCCACTAACCTCATAAAGCACGCCGGCGGCGGCGAGCTGATACTGGGTTCCTTCGTCGATGCCGATGGCGAAGGTATCGAGCTGCTGGCGCTTGATCGCGGACCGGGTATGGCGAACATCCCGCGCAGCATGGAGGACGGCTATTCCACCGCCGGCAGCCCCGGGAACGGGCTCGGCGCGGCGAAGCGTCTGAGCAACCGGTTCGCCATCTACTCGCGCCCGGACGCCGGAACCGTGCTGGTCGCCCGCCTGGCGAAGGCGGGGTCGGCTGCCCGGCCGCCCGCGGCGCGCGCCGCGATCGGCGCCATCAACGTTCCCTATCCCGGCGAGACCCTGAGCGGCGATACCTGGGCCTACGGCAACCGCCGCGGCGATACTCTGCTGGTCGCTGACGGTCTCGGTCACGGCGAAGCCGCGGCGGCGGCGGCGGAGGTCGCCCGCGCGACATTCGCCGCGAACGAGAATGCGGACCTGGTGTCGCTCGCCACCAGCATCCACCGGGCCCTGGCGCCGACACGGGGCGCCGCCATCGGCATCGCCCGCGTCGATCGCGTCGCCAATCTGGTTCGCTACGTCGGAATCGGCAACATCGGCGCCGCTATTCTCACCGACGACAAGCTGCGGCGGATGGTGAACCACAACGGCACCGCCGGGCACCTGTCGCCGCGGATCTCCGAGTTTACCTATCCCTTCCTCGGCGACATCGTTCTGATCCTGCATTCCGACGGACTCTCCGCGCGCTGGGAGCTGGACGCCTACCCCGGTTTCGCCCGGGAGCACGTCAGTCTCATCGCCGGCGTGCTCTTCCGCGATTGCCGGCGCCAGCGCGACGATGCCACCATCGCCGTCCTGAGGGCGCCCGCATGAGCGCGCGCCTCATCAGCGTCTCCATCGAGCACGAGACCGACGTCGTGCTGGTGCGCCAGCGCGCGCGCCAGGTCGCCGAGCTACTCGGCTTCGAGAAACAGGATCAGACCCGAATTACGACGGCCGTCTCCGAGATCGCGCGCAACGCGTTCGACTATGGCGGCGGCGGGCGCGCTGAATTCCTGCTGCACGGCAACACGCCGCCGCAGCTTCTCGAGGTCGTCGTCAGCGACGCCGGCCGGGGCATTCCCGAGCTGGAGCGGATCCTGGCGGGCGCCCATCACTCGCGCACCGGCATGGGCCTCGGAATTCTCGGCGCCCGCCGGCTGATGGATCAGTTCGAGATCGAGTGCGAGCCCGGCGGCGGCACCACCGTTTCGCTGCGCAAGTTCCTGCCGGCGAAAAAACGTCTCATCGGCGCCGCCGAGCTTCGCGATGTCGCCAGTGCCTTGGCCCGGCCGGACACCTTCGATCCCATGACCGAGATCAGGCGGCAGAACCAGGAGCTGCTCGTCAGCCTCGAAGAGATAAGCCAGCGGCACGACGAGGTAACGAAGCTCAACGAGGAGCTCGAGGATACCAATCGCGGCGTGGTCGCGCTCTACGCCGAGCTGGACGAGCGCGCCGATCATCTGCGCCGGGCCGATGACCTCAAGTCCAAGTTCCTCTCCAACATGAGCCACGAGTTCCGCACCCCCCTGAATTCGATTCTGGCGCTGTCGCGGCTGCTGCTGGACCGGACCGACGGCGAGCTCACCCCCGAGCAGGAAAAGCAGATCCGGTTCATGCGCAAGGCGGCGGAGAACCTGACCGAGCTCGTCAACGACCTCCTCGATCTCGCCAAGGTCGAGGCTGGCAAGATCGACGTGCGCCCGACCGAGTTCTCGATCGAAAGCCTGTTCGGGACGCTCCGCGGCATGCTGCGGCCGCTGCTGGTCGGCGAATCCGTGGCGCTGGTCTTCGAGAGCGCGGACCAGGTGCCGGCCGCTTTCACCGACGAAGGCAAGGTCTCGCAGATCCTGCGCAACTTCATCTCGAATGCGCTGAAATTCACCGACCAGGGCGAAGTTCGAGTGAGCGCCCAACTCGCCACCGACGGCACGTGGATTGCGTTCTCCGTCACCGACACCGGCATCGGCATCCCCGCTGAGCATCACGAGACGATCTTCCAGGAATTCGTCCAGCTCGATAACCCGGCGCAGCGGCGCTATAAGGGCACCGGTCTCGGCCTCCCGCTGTCGCGCAAGCTCGCGGAGCTGCTGGGAGGCCGCATCAGCATAGAGAGCGCGCCGGGCAAGGGCTCGACCTTCTCTCTGCATCTGCCGCTGGCCTATGCCCAGGCGCCGGACGCGGTCATCGCCGAGATCGATGCCGAGGCGGCAACCGCCGCCGGAGATCGGCCGGCGCTGCTCGCGATCGAGGACAGCCCGGAGGACATCCTCATCTATGAGCGGGCGTTTCACGGCACGCCCTATCGCCTGCTCTCGGCGCGCACCGCGGCGGAGGCGCGTCGCGTCCTGCGCACCGTGCGGCCGGCGGCGATCTTCCTGGATCTCATGCTGTTCGGCGAGGACTCCTGGCAGCTTCTGTCCGATCTCAAGCGCGATCCGGCAATCCGGAGAATTCCGGTGATCGTCGTCTCGACCATCGATGACGAGGCGAAAGCACGCAAGATCGGCAGCGACCGCTATCTCCTGAAGCCGGTGACATCAGCCGATCTCAACGACGCGCTGCGGAGCGTCCTCGCGGAGAAGTCCCGGACCAGGGTTCTCCTCATCGAGGACGAGGAAGCCTTCCGATATGCCATCCGGCAGTTCCTGCCGGCGGCCGCCTACGAGACCATCGAAGTCGGCACCGGCCTCGAGGGGCTGCGCCTCGCGCGCGAGCTGCGTCCGGACATCATCCTGCTCGACCTGAACCTTCCCGAGACCGACGGCTTCAGCCTCCTGGCGCAGTTCAGCGAGGATACCCGCACCCGCGACCTGCCGGTCATCATCGTGACCTCGGCCGATCTCGACGATCGCGCGACCGCCCGCCTGCGGCGGGCGCGGCGGATTCTCTCGAAGGCGCAGCTCTCCACGTCGGTGCTAGTCGGCTGCATCGTCGAGGCCCTGAAACCGCCCGCGGAGGAACTCCGCGATGCGTGACAATGCCGCGCGGATTCTCGTGGTCGACGACGACGAGGCGAGCCTCTACTCGAAGGGCCGCATTCTTCGCACCAGCGGCTATCAGGTCCTCGAGGCCACCACGGGCCGGGAGGCGCTGGCGATCATCGAGGCGGAGCAACCGGATCTCGTCGTTCTCGACGTCAAGCTGCCGGATGCCAACGGCCTCGAGATCTGCCGCAAACTCAAGGACGAGGGCTCCACCATCCTGGTGCTGCAGACCTCGGCGACCTTCGTGCGCGGCCAGGATCTGGCCCTGGGCCTCGACAGCGGCGCCGACGCCTACCTGACCGAGCCCCTGGAGCGCGACGTGCTGGTGGCGACGATCCGGTCGCTGCTCCGCCTGCGGGCGGCGGAGGGCGATCTGCGCCGCCTCAACGAGACGCTGGAGCAGCGCGTCGCCGCGCGGACGCAGGAGCTGGCCGACGCCAACCAGAAGCTGCTGCTCGAGATCGCCGAGCGCAAGAAGGCGGAGGAGGCGCTGCTGCAGGCGCAGAAGATGGAGGCGATCGGCCACCTGACCGGAAGCATCGCCCATGACTTCAACAATCTGCTGACTGTCATCATCGCCAACCTGGCGCGCATCGGCGCCTCACTGGACGATCGGGTCGAGATCCCGCCGACCAAACTCAGGCGGCTGATCTCGAATTCCGAGCAGGCGGCGGAGCTCGGCGCCCAATTGACCACGCGGCTGCTGGCCTTCGCGCGCCGCCAGGTTCTGCAGGCGGTGCCCCTCGACATCAACCGGACCATCGCCGAGTTCAGGATCTTCCTGCGCCGCGCGGTCGGCGAGGCGATATCGCTGCAGACCAATCTGACGGCCGATCTCTGGGCCTGCCGTCTGGATCCCTCTCAGTTCGAGGCGGCTCTCCTCAACCTGACCGTCAACGCGCGGGACGCGATGCCGGCGGGCGGCAGCCTCAGCGTCGGCACCGAGAACGTGACGATCAAGCATCCGCAGGCCGCCCGCGACGGCGTCATCCAGCCCGGAGACTATGTGCGGGTCACCGTATCTGACACCGGTCACGGCATGTCGCGCCAGACGCTCGAGCGGGCGGTGGAGCCGTTCTTCACCACCAAGCCCGTGGGCAAGGGCAGCGGCCTCGGCCTCAGCCAGGTCTATGGCTTCGCCACGCAATCCGGCGGCAATATCGATATCGAGAGCATGCCCGGCGTCGGCACTACCTTCGGCCTCTATTTTCCCCGCACCATGGATCCCGTAGCCCCGGGGTCCGATGCCGCCCTGACCCAGACGGACAAGCCCGGCAGGGGCGAGACGATCCTTGTCGTCGAGGACAACGACCTCGTGCTCGACACCGTGGTATCGCTGCTGGGGGAGCTGGGCTACCGGGTCCTCATCGCCACCGACGGCCAGCAGGCCCTGGAACTGATCGCGCGCGGCGCGCGCATCGACCTTCTCTTCAGCGACATCGTATTGCCGAACGGGCTGAGCGGCATGGAGCTGGCGGAGGAGATCCGCGCCCGCTTGCCGAATCTACGCATCCTGCTGACCACGGGGTTCTCGGCCGAGGCGGTGAAACTCGGCACCCGCTTCACCGTGCTGCCGAAACCATATCGCCGCGCCGATCTCGCCGATCGCCTGCGCGACGCTCTCGGTCACCGCTGACTCAGGCGGCGGGCGCCCTCGAAATCAGGCCGACATCGGCGGCAGCACCACCGACCAGCGCGCGCCGGGCGTCGCGTTCTCCGCCGTCAGATCGCCGCTGATGCGACGGGCCAGCGCCGTCATGAGTGTCGTGCCGAGACCGGTGTGCTCGTGCCCAGCGAGCTGGAAACCCGGCGGCAACCCGACCCCGTAGTCCCGCACCTCCAGCCGTGGCCGGCCGTCGTCCTGTACGCCAAAGCTGATGTCCACGACCTGATCGGCGGCATCGGCATCGCCGTGCTTCATGGCGTTGGTCAGCATCTCCACCGCGATCAGCGCCAGGGAGATGGCGGTATCGGTCGGCAGCCGCAGGGACTGCACCGCGAGGCGGCTGCGGTGCCCGCCAGATTCCACGAGATCCAGGCAGATCTGCCGCAGATAGGCGCCGAACTCCACCGTCGTCACGTCGTCGGACTGGATCAGCCGGTCGTGGACGCGGGCCACCGCGCTGATGCGGTCGGTCGCCTGGGCGAAGGCGTGGCGGAGATCGTCATCGTCGATGCGCTGGGCCTGGATCCGCAGCAGGCTGGTGATGAGCTGCAGAGAATTGCGCACGCGGTGATTGACCTCCCGCAGCAGCAGGTCCTTCTGGGCGAGGAGATCGTCCTTTTCCAGGACGGCGGTCGCCAGCGCCCGCTCGGCGTGCTCGCGCTCGATCGCCACACTGAGCAGGTTGGCCATGCCGGTCATGAAGGCGATGTCGTGACCGGTGAACTCCCCCTCCACCGAACTGTCGGCCTCGAGCACGCCAAAATGCTCGCCGCCCTTGCCGATCAGTACGTTGATGGCGCATTTGACGCCGTGCTCCACCAGCAGCCGGGGGGTGCGGAAACGCTCCTCGGTCGAGAGCTGGTTGGAGATCACGGGCATGCCGGTGTGGAGCGCGAATCCCGCCGGTGATTCCATGTCGGCGCCGATCGTGGCGTGTCCGACCACGCCGGGATGCCAGCCGATTCCAGCCCGCACCAGCAGCCGCTGCTGCTCCGGGAGAAATTCCAGCACCTTCGACAGCTCGGTATTGAGGCCGAGCGCGCAAAGGCGGCAGACCTCGTGGAACAGGACGTCGAGATCCCGGCACTTCAGGGCGAAGACGCCAAGATCGGCCAACAGCGATTGCTGGCGCAGCCGGTAGTTGAGCTCCCGTTGCATGATCTACCCCGCCGCGCCGACCGGCGCCGCGCCAACCGCGTCGGCGATCAGGCGGTATTTGATCCGGGTCGCCGCCAGCTCGCGGAAGTAATTCACGAGATCGCCCCAAGGGTCGTTGACCCGGGCAAGACCGGAAATGAACGCGACGATGGTGCCCACCTCGGTCCGTCCCTGCGCCACCAGCCAGCCGCCGACGAGGAGCACGCCCGCGACGGCCAGATGATTGAGCAGGTTCATCAGGAAGTTCATGGTGAACTTGATGCGGAAGATCGACATGTTGACCTCGTAGATGCGGTCCGCGTTCTCGCGAAAAACCGTGTCGGCGTGGTCGTCGGTCCGATCGCCGGCGTTGTCGACGATCTCGACACTGACCTCCCGCAGCAGCTTGATGCGGGATTTGGTGCGCCGGTTGATGGTGCCCTGCATCACCGGCAGGAAGGCGAACTGCGGAATGAACACCGCGAGGCAGACCAGCGCCATCCACGGCTGCAGCACCAGCATATAGCCGAAGACGCTCAGCAGCACGCCACCATGCAGGAGGGGCTCGGAAAAGCTCATGCCGACGAAGCCGCCGACCGGATCGGCCTCGGCGAGGAGCGAGACGTGGACGCCCTGATGCACGACGTCGGGCTCGCCCTCCGGCGTCGCCACCGCCTTCGGCCGCGTCAGCAGGCGAAGCATCCGCGTCGCCCCCTCGCTGATCGAGCTTCGCAGCACGTTGAAGGCAAGTTTCAGGCCGCCCTGCAGCAGCGTGACGGCGACATAGGCCAGCCCCAGCAGCACGATCAGGTGCCATTGACTGCGCTCCGTCGCGGCGTTCACCAGGCGCCGCTGCAGCTCGATCGGGACGAGGTCGACCAGGAACACGGAAATCGACAGCGCCGACAGCCAGATCTGACGGCCGCCGCTGACGCGCCACACATAGGCGAACAGCCCGCGCGGCATGGACTGCCCGCTCTCCCGCATGGGCGGCGCGGCGTCCGCGAGCGACTTGTGTGGAAATGCGGGATGCTCAGCGTTCCGGGGCGGCGGAAATACAGGGGACATTTTCATGCCCTCTAGGAACGGGGTCGAGGCGCTGACGTTCCGCGCGTGCGAACCGGAAGCCTTTGCCACTGCACGTCATCCCACCCGCCGGTCACGGGAACCGGCGTCCTGGCGACCGCGTTACCTGAAGGAAACGGGACCGGTATCGGATCCCGTCATTCGAGCACGACGGAGGACCGCATGGCTGACGACGCGAAGCCGGACCGGATCGTCAAGACGACCACCGAGGCGCGGCAGGGGATCGCCCCGGGCGTGACGCGCAAGGTGTTGGTGATCTCCCTCGCCCTCGCGGTCGTCGCGTTCCTGGCGGTGTACCACTTCACCGTCCCGTAGGCGCTCAGGCGCGCTCGGGATCAGCCACCATGCTTGGTGCCGATGTCATGGCGCTCCCGGTTGGCGCCGAGCGACGCCAGGGCCTTCTGCACCCGCGCCAGCAGGCTTTCCTCCCCGCCGGTCATGCCCTCTTCCTCCGCCACCGCGAGCGCCCGGGCGTCGCGCTCCCACTGCTCCAGCAACGCCAGGCGCTGCTCCCGGGACAGGCCGGGATATGACACGACGTCCTTCGGCTGCTGGAATGCCGACGCGGGATCCAGCAGCGCCGCCGCCAGATCCAATTTCGAAGCGGATTCCGCCATGTCTACCTCCTCGAATGCTTCCGAATTGAACGGGGCTTGCGTACCCGGGGTTCCCGGCTCCGTGCCGATGCCGGTGGCATCCCGTGCCAAATTTGCGACGCCCGAGCGGCGCAGGGGAACCTTCAGGGGATCGGTACGTTCAGATCGGGAGCCGCATCGAAATACCGCGCAGGACCTCCCACCCCGCGCGGCGGACCGTTCCCCTGCGGTCCGGCTCAGACCCCCGGCCGGTGCTCCCCTCACCGCCGGGGGTCAATTATCTGGCGGGATGGAATCGCGGCAGCACTCATAAACTCTTTCATGTGATCTGAGCGACCCCGCGGCTGCCAGCGTTCCAGCCGCGGCGCGAGTTCTCCTTCACGGTGCGCGCGAATGAGCGCGTGGCTGCGATCTTTCTGTGACCACGCAACGCTGATGCCGTGCATTGGCACGCTCGCGGAGAGCACCGACGGGTCATTCGGTGACCTATCTGTGTTTGGCACCGCCGCATCTCTCGCAACTCTGGATCACCATGGTCGCCATCGCCATCTTAAGCGCAGAGGGATTACGTGTCCGCGCCGCGACATTCGAACGTCGAGACTGAGTCATCGGGACTCTCGGCGGCTCTTCGACTTCCCCTGATGTCACTTCGGAGGATTGAGAATGAGTGAGAATCTGCATCCGGAAATCATCAAGCATATGCCGCACCTGCGCGCCTTTGCCCTGATGCTGACGCGCGAGCGCACGCTCGCCGACGATCTCGTTCAGGAGACAGTGGTGCGCGCCCTCACCCACGCCGACCAGTTCCAGCCGGGATCGAACTTCAAGGCGTGGATCTCCACCATTCTCAGGAATTCGTTCTTCAACGAGCTGCGCCATCGCGGTCGCGTCACGCAGCTCAATCTCGGCGTCACCCACGACGAGCCCACCACCAGCGGCGGACAGGAAGAGAATCTCGACGTGCGTGACTTCGAGCGCGCCTTTAAGACCCTGAGCGCGGTGCACCGCGAGGCGCTCGTCCTCGTCGGCGCCAGCGGCTTCTCCTACGAGGAGGCCGCGAATGTGGCGGAGTGCGCCGTCGGCACCATGAAGAGCCGCGTGTCGCGCGCCCGCATTCAGCTGCAGCAGATCCTCAATCCCGAGCAGACGCCGGCGATCGAGGCGCGCTCCGACACTGCCCTTCCCCGGTCTCCCGCCCGCACCGAGCGCCACCCCGAGATGACGGAAGTGCGGCGGACGGCAGCTTACTGACGGGATCAGCTACCATGCATCCTTCGACGCACCGCGCCTGCTCAGGATGAGACGTTCTGAAAAGCCGTAAGAAGGTCCTCATCCTGAGCGAGTGGTCTTTTGGACCGCGCGTCGAAGGACGTTGGATGATTCTGCCGCGTAAGTGAGGCGCTAGCTGGCCGCCGGTATGGAGCTCAGCACCGCCACCGGGAGCGACCGCAATACCTGATCCAGCGGCAGTCCCGCCTCCGGCGCCGACAGCATCGCACCGGAGAGAATGTCGACAAACTGCGCCGACGCCGCGCCGCGCAGAACGTGATCCCCGAAGATGTCGCCGTTGGGCCATAGCACACCGCGATCGGTAGCGAGCCGGCGCGCGAAGAAGCGCCCTACGACGACCACGACCTCGGCGTCGCCAAGACGGCGGCTGAACGTCACCACACTGTCGGGCGTCGCGCCTTCGACCGCGAGCCGCTGATAGGCGCCGTCGCGAAAGAGGTCCGGCAGCTGATTGCGCAGGCGCAGCAGCGCGGCGGTGACATCGAGCTTCAGCAGCCCATCCCGCCAGCGCCCCTTCATCGCCGCCACCGTTCCTGTCCGCACATGGAGCAGTCCCAGCCGGCGACGCTCGAAGTCGACGGCGCGCCGGTTGTCGGGATCCACCAGGCTCAGGTCCCAGAGCTCGCTGCCCTGATAGAAATCCGGCACGCCGGGCATGGTAGCCTTGAGCACGAGCTGGCCGAGGCCGTTGAGCACGCCGAGCGCCGCGATCCGGCCGGAAAACCGGATCACGCTTTCAAGAAACGGATTGTGCGCGGCGAGGCTGAGGATGCGCTCGATGAAGCCCGCGACGGCGGCCTCGTAGCGCTCGTTGGGCGAGGTCCAGGACGTCGTCGCCTTTGCCTCCCGCATCGCCTTGATCACATACCCCTTCAGGCGCTCGACATAGCCGGCAAGATGCCGATCCGCGGCGGCGAGATTGGCGATCTCCATCGGCCAGCTGCCGACGATGGTCTGATAGATCAGATACTCGTCGTTGGCGGCGGGCGCCGGGCCGTCCTCGGTTTCCGTGAAGCTGAAACGATTGAGCATGTGCCAGCGGGCGATGCGGCGGCCCCAGTCCTCCGGCAGCTCGCTCAGCACGTTGAGGCGCGCGCGCACGTCCTCGGCACGCTTGGTGTCGTGGGTCTCCGAGGCCAGCGTGGCGCGGGACAAGTGCCGCGCGCGGAGGGGGCCTTCGCGATGGAACGCCTCCAGGGACGTCCCCAGGTGGCGCGGGTCCGCGCCCACCTCGTTCAGGGATAGCAGCGGGATATGGCGATAGAACAGCGTGTCCTCGACGGCCTTGGCCGTCACCGCGCTGGTGTATTGCTGAAAACGCGCGATGAAGCGGAGGATGCCGCCCTTGCGGTCGCGGTAATGCGCCGGCCGCGTCGAGGCGATTTCCAGAGTGAGCACGGAGCGGATGAAGTCCAGCACCTCGACGTCGGTGCCGGTCCAGCGCTTCTTCGCCTGCTGGATCGCCCAGACGATGTCGCGGACGTCGGCCTCGTCGACGCCGCGCTCGGTCACGTAGGTGCGATAGACCGGAAACGCCGCGGCGATCTCCGATAGCGCCGCGCGCAGGCGCTGCCGGGTGAAGTCCCGGGAGAACCAGTCGGCCTCGGTGATCTGCACCAGGAGGTTGGTCAGCACCGCCAGCTCGCTGGTGAGGATGCTGTCGATGACTTGGCGCTTGCAGCGATAGGTCTCGTCGGCGAGAGGCGTCGAGACCCCGGTGAAGCCGCGCCAGATGCGCTCCAGCCGGGCCACGCCCGCGGTGTCGATGAAGAGTCCGTTGGCGAGCGCCAGATAGTCGTATCCCGTGGTTCCCGCCACCGGCCAGGCCGGCCGGAGCTGCTCGTGGTGGGCCAGGATCTTCTCCACCAGAATATAAGGAGACGGCGCTTCCCCGCCCTCGGGCCTGCCGGCGTGAGCGGCGGCAAAGGCGGCGAGATCCCGGCAATAGCCCTCGGGATCGGCTAGGCCGTCCACGTGGTCGATGCGCAGCCCATGGATCTGACCGGCGGCGATCAGCTCCCCCACCCGCTTGTGGGTGGCGGCAAAGACCGCCTTGTCCTCCATGCGCAGGCCCGCGAGATCGCTGACGTCGAAGAACCGGCGATAGTTGATCTCGTCGGCGGCGACCCGCCAATAGGCCGGACGATAGGCCTGCCGCTGCAGCAACTCGTGCAGGCGCGCGAAGCTCTCGGGGTTGCCCGCCTCGCCCCGCCACGCGGCCACGGCCGCCGCGAGCCGCGCAGCGGCGGCCTCGCGTCGCGCCAGCTCCCTGAGGCACTGCTTGACGGTGTCCGCGGCGGCGTGCGTCGCCTCGATGCCATCGGCCTCGCGCAGGTGTCGCAGGGATCCCGCGAGCCGTTCCTGCTCTCCGCTCTCGAGGTCCGGCAACGCGCCGGCCAGCACCTCCTCATAATCCGCCGGCGCCAGGGGAAACCGATGCTCGTAGTGCCAGAAGCTGAGGGTGCCTGAGGCGGCGTCGAAGCGCAGCTCGATCTCGCCGGCGGTGAGGGCGACGCCGTAGGGCTGGCCCAGGACCGGCACCAGGACCTTGCCGGCGAGGGCCGGACGCGGCGGGTTCCAGTCGATGTCGAAATAGCCGCTGTAGGGCGAGGCCGCGCCCCACTCCAGGATGTCGAGCCACCAGGGATTGTCGTCCCGGCCGATCCCCATGTGGTTCGGCACGAAATCCAGGATCAGGCCCATCCCGTGCTGGCGCAGCCGCGCGCAGAGCGCGTCGAAGCTCCCCTGTCCGCCCAGCTCGGGATCGATCTGGTTGTGATCGACGATGTCGTAGCCGTGCGTGCTGCCGGCGCGCGACTTCAGGAACGGCGAGGCATAGAGATGGCTGATCCCAAGCTCCGCCAGATAGGGCACCAGCGCCGCCGCCGCATCGAAGGTGAAATCCCGGCTGAGCTGCAGCCGGTAGGTCGCGACGGGAATATCGGGCGGCGATCGCGGCGGCATCTAGGCCGACGCATCCGCGCGCGGCCGCTCTGCCCGTATCCGCCGCAGCAGCTCGGCGAGCCCCTCGCCGGCAAAGATTTCCTCGAGATCCCGGGAGAGCTTGCGGCGCCAGTTCGGGTATTCGTCGGCGGTGCCGGGCAGGTTCGGCTGATCCGCCTCGCCCGCGAGATCCTCCATCTGCGCCAGGAACAGCCGGCACTGCGTGCGCGCGAGGAACTGATAGACGGCGGCGAGAAGGCTCTCGACGGAAGACGTGGCGGCGGGGTCGATCTGGCGCAGGGCATCGATGAGCCGCTGGCGCTCCGCCTCCCGCGCCGCCGCCGCCCGCGCCCGGGCGTCATCGTCGGGATAAAGCCCGAGCGCAGCACGGGTCGCGAGGTCGCGCCCCTCCATATAGCCGCGGAACGTCGGGAGATCATGGGTGGAGAAGGCGGCAAGGGCCTCGGCGGGATAGGCCTCCGGCGGCAGGAAGCGTCCCTCGCCGTCGGTGCCGAAGATCAGCAGGCGATAGGCGAGAATGCCCTGCGCGCTCATGCGCTCGCGGAATCCTTCCGGCACCGTGCCGAGATCCTCGCCGACGATCAGGCAGCGGTTGTCCGTGCTCTCCGCCGCCAGCGCCGCGTAGAGCGCCTCCTGGGGGAAGCGCAGATAGGCGCCATCGCTGCATCGCCCGCCCGCCGGCACCAGGAACAGCCGGCTGAGGCCGAGGATGTGATCGATGCGAAGCGCGCCGGCGTGGCGCATGTTGGCGCGCAGCATGCGGCGGAAGGCGGCGGCGCCGTCCTGGGGAATCGCCAGGGGATTGGCGGCGGCGAGGCCCCAGTCCTGGCCGTTCTCGTTCCAGGCGTCGGGCGGGGCGCCAACGTGGAAGCCAGCGATCAGCCGCCCCTGCTCCGCCCAGCCCTCGCCGCTTGCCATCTCGGCGCCGACCGCGAGATCGATGCAGAGGCCGAGGCGCATGCCGGCCTCGCGCGCCGCCGCCGCGCAACCGGCCAGCTGCGCCTCCGCCTCCCATTGCAGGAACTGGTGATAGCGGACCTCGCCGACGTTCTGCTGCTGAAATGCCGCCACGTCGGACGTGCCGGGATCGCGATAGCCCTCCGGCCAGACCCGCCAGTCGGTCCCGTATCCGGCCATCGCCGAGAGCGCCTGGTAGGTCGCGAAATTCAGCAGCGCCGGGCCGCGTTCGTGGAGATAGAGCTCGAACTCACGCGCGAGCGGCGCCTCGGGATCGGCGGCGCAGCCACGCTCGAACTCATCGAAGATCGCGCGGAAGACCATTTCCTTGCGCGCGGCGACGGCGAGGTGATCCACGAACTCGCCGCGCCGGAGAGCCGCCAGCGCCTCTTGAAACTCCGGCGCCTCCACGATCTCCCGCGCGGCAGGAGCGGCGCCGTACGCCTGCATCGCGGGAACATCGATGTAGAGGACATTGAGGAATTCCCGGCTCGCCGGCGCATAGGGGCTGATGCGCCGCGGCTCCGCCGCGAAGAGCGCGTGGAGCGGATTGAGCGCGATGACGTCGCCGCCGCCGGCGGCCACCAGCTCGATCAGCCGCCGGAGATCGCCGAAATCTCCCATGCCCCAATTGCGCCGGGAGCGGAGGGAATAGAGCTGCACCGCCACGCCCCAGGCCCGCTCGCCCCGCACCATCCACTCCGGCCGGTAGCACGGCGGCGCCGCGATATCTGCCGCGGTGGATTCGGCGGAGGCTCCCAGCGCCTGCAGCAGCCGCTCCAGCGTCCGGTCGGGAACCTCTCGCCAGACGCCGAAGGCATCGTGATAGGCCGGTGCGATGCCGGCGCGGGCACAGGCCTCGAGAAGATCGGGGCGCGTCATCGTCAGCTCGCCTCCCGCAGATGCCAGACCACGCTCCATGGTCCCAGGGAATCGACGGTCGCCGTGCCGCCGCTGTAGAGCTCGCGCCAGCCGTGCGGCGGCACACCCGCCCGCGCCGCCGCGCCGCCGAGATTGGCGGTCACCATGAGCGTGCTGCCGTCGGCGAGGGTCCAGCGCGCCGAGAGCAGCGTGCCGCGAACCTCGTAGCCGGCGCCGGCGACCTGCCCCGCGAGGCGCGGGACGATCTCCCGGTGCCGGAGCGCCAGCAGGCGCCGGGTGAGAGCGGCGACGTCGGCGCGCAGAGCATCCGGCGAGCGGTCGAGACGGCTCGCCTCGAAGGTGCCGGCGGCGACGGGATCGGGAATGCGCTTGCGCTCGGCCGGATCGGCGAAAGCGGGAAAGCGTGCGAACTCGCGCCGGCGGCCGTCGCGGACCGCGGTGCCGAGCTCGCCCTTGAAGTCGCAGAAGAACAGGAAGGGCGTGTCGGCGCCCCATTCCTCCCCCATGAACAGGAGCGGCGGCGAGGGTGCCAGCAGCAGGATCGCGGTGGCCGCCGCCAGCGCCTCGGGCGGCGCCAGCTCGGTCAGCCGCTCGCCGAAGGCGCGGTTGCCGATCTGGTCGTGGTTCTGCAGGAAATTGACGAAGGCGAGAGGCGAGAGGCCACCGCTCGCCGTACCCCGGGCGCGCCCGCGATGGGCAGACCATTCGCCCTGATAGGCGAACCCTTCGGTCAGGCAGCGGCCGAGCTGCTTCAGAGGCGCCTCGCCGTAGTCGCGATAATAGCCGGCGGTCTCGCCGGTCAGGATCACATGGAAGGCGTGGTGAAAGTCGTCGTTCCACTGGGCATCGTAGAGTTCCTCGCCGAGGAGCCGCGCCGTGTTGTCGTCGTTCTCTAGCACGAGATGCAGGTGCCGACCCGGTGCCGCGGTTGCCCGGGCGCGCGTCGCGAGGTCGTCGAGGAAATGCATCTCGCTGTCGTCGTGGATGGCATGGACGGCATCGAGGCGGAGTCCGTCGACGTTGAACTCCCGGAACCAGTACAGCGCGTTCTCGATGAAAAATTCGCGTGCCGACCCCAGGCCGCCGGCGGCGACATTCAAGCCCTGGCCCCAGTCCGTATGAGTCCGCGAGAAGAACTGCGGCGCATAGAGGCCGAGGTAATTCCCCTCCGGCCCGAAGTGATTGTAGACCACGTCGAGGAAGACCATGAGGCCGGCGCCATGGGCGGCCGCGATCAGCCGCTTCAGATCGTCGGGACCGCCATAGCTGCCGTCGGGCGCGAAGGGCAGCACGCCGTCGTAGCCCCAGTTCCGCGCGCCCGGAAAATCCGCCACCGGCATCAGCTCGATGGCGGTGACACCGAGCTCCGCCAGGTTTTGAAGCTCCGGTATCACCGCCGCGAAAGTGCCGGCGGCGGTGAAGGCGCCCACGTGGATCTCGCACATTACGGTCTCGCGCCAGGGCCGGCCGGTCCAGCCGTCGTCGCTCCAGTCGAACCGTCGGGGATCGACCACCTCGCTCGGTCCGTGCACGTCGAGAGGCTGGAAGCGCGAGGCCGGGTCCGGCACCGCGCGGTCGCTGTCGATGACGTATTGATACCGGGCGCCGTCGCCGACACCGGTGACGAAGGTCTCATACCAGCCGTCCGCGAGCGGCGACATCGGCGCCAGGCCCTGCGGCTCGGACAATCGGAGATCCACCGAGCGCGCCGCCGGCGCCCAGAGGCGGAACAGCGTGCCGTCCTCGCGGACCGTCGCGCCAAAGGGCATCTCGTGCCGGCGCCGGACCATGCGCGCCTCAGCCCGGCGAGCCCGCGAGCACGGTCAGCGAGCGCGCCGGCACCTCGAAGGTCTCGCCGGCCTGGCGCTGCGTCCCGGCGGCGCCGGTCGGCGTCGAGGTATCCACCAGGGTGCGCCAGCGGCTGGTGCCGCCGATTGTCGGGACCACGAAGGGCAGCATCTCGTGATGGCCGTTGAGCACGATCATGACCGGCGAGACGCTGCCGTTGACGGCATAGGCGAGGAAGCGGGCGTTGGGATAGGCCCAGTCCTCCTCGGTCATCTCGGCACCGTCGAGGCGAAGCCAGGTCGTATCCTTGAGGCCGTTGCTGGACACCGTGGCGCCATCGAAGAACCGGTCCCGGGCCAGGCCGCAGGAGCGCCGAATTTCCACCATTGCCGCGACGAAGCCCGAGAGATCCTGGCCCTCGACACCGAGCTTCGACCAGTCGACCCAGCCGATCTCGTTGTCCTGGCAATAGGCGTTGTTGTTGCCGTTCTGGCTGTTGGCGACCTCGTCGCCGCCCAGCAGCATCGGCACGCCCTGGGACAGCAGCAGGCTCGCCAGCAGATTGCGCCGCTGCCGGCAGCGCAGCTCGAGAACGCTGGGATCGTCGGTCGGGCCTTCGGCGCCGCCGTTCCAGCTCAGATTCTCCGAGGTGCCGTCGCGGTTCTCCTCGTGGTTCGCCTCGTTGTGCTTCTCGTTGTAGCTGACGAGATCGTTGAGGGTGAAGCCGTCGTGGGCGGTGACGAAATTCACGCTGGCGGTGGGCCGGCGGCCGCAGTGCCGGAAGATGTCGGCCGAGCCGGTGAGGCGCGAGGCCATCTCGCCGACGAGGCCGCCGTCGCCGCGCCAGAATCGCCGCAGCGTATCGCGGTAGCGGTCGTTCCACTCCGACCAGCCGGCGGGGAACTTGCCGACCTGGTAGCCGCCGAGGCCGAGGTCCCAGGGCTCCGCGATCAGCTTGACCTGGGCCAGCACCGGGTCCTGCATGACCGCGTCGAGGAAGGCGCTGGCGGCGTCGTAGCCGTTCGGACCACGGCCCAAGGTGGTGGCGAGATCGAAGCGGAAGCCGTCCACATGCATGACCTCGACCCAGTAGCGGAGCGAATCCAGCACCATCTGCAACACGCGGGGGTGTGCAAGCTGCAGCGAGTTGCCGCAGCCGGTGAAGTCGAGGTAGTGCCGGCGATCCTCCGGCATCAGCCAGTAGTAGGACGCGTTGTCGATACCTCGGAAGCAGAGGGTGGGGCCGAGATGATTGCCCTCCGCGGTGTGATTGTAGACGACGTCGAGCAGAACCTCGATGTCGGCGGCATGCAGCGCGGCGACGGTGCGCTTGAACTCGTTGACACCGCCGCGGCCCAGGAGCCGCCGGTCCGGCGCGAAGTAGCCGATGGAGTTGTAGCCCCAGTAGTTGCGCAGGCCCCGCTCCGCCAGCACGCGATCGTCGACGGCGGCGTGCACCGGCAGCAGCTCGACCGCGGTGATGCCGAGCCGCTTCAGATGGGCGATCACTGCCGGCGCCCGCAGCCCGGCGACGGAGCCGCGCAGCGTGCTCTCGACCTCGGGGTGGGTCCGCGTGTAGCCGCCGACGTGGAGCTCGCAGATCACCGTGTCACGCCAGGGCGTCCGCGGCGGCCGGTCATCGCCCCAGGAAAAGCTCTCGTCCACCAGCCGGCATTTCGGCATCACCCGGGCGTTGTCGCGGCGGTCCGCCGTGTGATCGCCGCGCGAGCTGCCGATGCGATAGCCGAAATGGGCATCGGAGAGGTGGAAGAGCCCGACGATGTCCCTTGCATAGGGATCGAGGAGCAGCTTGTGGTGATTGAAGCGATGGCCCGCCGCGGGATCGTAGGGTCCGTGAACGCGATAGCCGTAGAGCAGTCCCGGCCGCGCCTCCGGGAGGAAGCCGTGCCAGATGCCGTCGGTATATTCGGGAAGCGTCAGGCGCTCGGTCTCGTGGCGGCCCAGGGGATCGAAGAGGCAGAGCTCCACCCTCTCCGCATGGGCCGAGAAGAGCGCGAAGTTGGCGCCGCGCGCATCGAGATGCGCGCCGAGCGGAAAGGGCCGGCCGGCGGTCAGGACGCTCCCGGTCATGCCGAATCCGGTACCAGGAAGATCGTCGCCAGCGGCGGCAGGTTCAGCGGCACGGAATGGGCTCGCCCCTGCCACGGCAGCGCCTCGGCGGGCAGCGAGCCGGGATTGCCGACGCCGCTGCCGCCATAGACGACGTTGTCGGAATTCAGGACCTCGCGATAGCGGGCGCCGGAGGGCAGACCGATGCGATAGCCCTGGCGGACCACCGGGGTGAAATTGCACACGACGACCACGTGATCGCCGGGCGCGTGGCCCCAGCGGATGAAGGAGAGCACGCTGGAGCTGCGGTCCGACGCGTCGATCCAGTCGAAGCCCGCGCGGTCGTGGTCGAGCTCATGGAGCGGCCGCAGCCCGCGCACGAGAGCGTTGAGATCGCGGATCAGGCGATGCACGCCCTGATGCGCGGCGTCGCCCAGCAGATGCCAGTCGAGGCTGCGGTCGTGGTTCCACTCGCTTTCCTGAGCGAATTCGTTGCCCATGAACAGCAGCTTCTTGCCGGGATGCCCGTACATGAAGGCGTAGTAGGCGCGAAGATTGGCGAACTTCTGCCAGCGGTCGCCCGGCATGCGGCCGAGGATCGAGCGCTTGCCGTGCACGACCTCGTCGTGGGAGAGCGGCAGGATGAAATTCTCGGTGAAGGCGTAGAGCAGGCCGAAGGTCAGCTTCTCGTGATGGTAGGAGCGCGCGATCGGATCCTCCGCCATGTAGGCGAGAGTGTCGTGCATCCAGCCCATGTTCCACTTGAAGCCAAAGCCGAGCCCGCCGTCGTGAATCGGCCGCGATACCATGGGCCAGGCGGTCGACTCTTCCGCCGCGGTGAGGGCGCCGGGAAAGCGGGCGTAGAACACCTCGTTGAGGCGCTTTATGAATGCGATCGCCTCGAGGTTCTCGTTGCCGCCCTGGCGATTGGGAATCCACTCGCCGGGCTTGCGGCTGTAGTCAAGGTAGAGCATGGACGCCACCGCGTCGACGCGCAGCCCGTCCACGTGATAGCGCTCGGCCCAGAAGAGGGCGCTGTTGACCAGGAACTCCGCCACCTCCGGCCGGCCGTAGTTGTAGATGAGGGTGTTCCAGTCCTTGTGCACGCCCTGGCGGGGATCGGCGTGCTCGTAGAGCCGCGTGCCGTCGAACTCGGCGAGGCCGTGGGCGTCGTCGGGGAAATGCCCGGGGACCCAATCCAGGATGACGCCGATGCCGGCCTGATGGCACGCGTCGACCAATGCGGCGAAATCCTCCGGCGTGCCGAAGCGGCTGGTGGGCGCGAACTGTCCCGTGGGCTGATAGCCCCAGGAGCCGCCGAAGGGATGCTCCATCACCGGCAGCAGCTCGATGTGGGTGAATCCCAGATCCTTCACATAGGGCACCAGCGTCTCCGCCAGCTCGCGATAGGTGAGGAACCGGTCGCCCTCCTCCACCTGGCGCCGCCACGACGCCAGATGCACCTCGTAGATCGTCATCGGCTTGATGTGATTCGGCACCACCTCGCGCTGGCGCATCCACTCATCGTCCGCCCATTGATGGGACGTGGCCCGATGGACGATGGAGGCGGTGGCCGGCGGCGGCTCGGCGAAGAACGCCAGCGGATCCGACTTGAGCGGCAGCAAGCGGTTGCCGTGGCCGACGATCTCGTACTTGTAGCGCTCGCCTTCCGCCAGGCCCGGCACGAACAATTCCCAGATCCCGGCGCTGGCATGCCGGCGCATCGGGTGCCGCCGTCCGTCCCAGATATTGAAATCCCCGACCACGCTGACCCGCGCCGCATTGGGCGCCCAGACCGCGAAGACGACCCCCTGAACGCCGTCGAGCGTGGTCGGATGCGCGCCCAGCCGCTCGTAGAGCCGGAAGTGCGAGCCTTCGCGGAAAAGATAGAAGTCGGTCTCGCCGAGCCAGAAGCTGAACTGGTAGGGGTCGACAATGTCGACGGGACCGCGGCCCCAGTCGACCCGGAAGCGGTAGGGATGCGGCGGCTTCGCCTGCAGGATCGCCTGGAAGAGGCCGGGCTCTCCCCCCGCCTCGAGCGACGCGATCGGTGTCTCCGTCACGTGATCGAGGAGCCGCGCCGTCCGCGCCCCCGGCAGGAACGCCCGCACGATGTGACGGCCGCCGCCCAGCTCATGGGGGCCGAGGTAAGCGAAGGGATCGGCGTGATCCGCCCGGACGATCGCCGCCGCGTCGCTGTCGTGCCGATCGTTCATGGCGGCAGCAGGGTCTGCAGACCCTTCAGGGGCACCATCACCCAGGCCGGCCGGTTCGCCAGCTCGTACGAGAGCTCCATGAACGCCTTCTCGATCAGGCAGAGCGAGAGCAGGCGGCGCGCGGTCTCGGCATCTCCGGGCCAGAGCGGACAGCCCTGCATCGCGGCGATATAGGCATCGAGAAAGCTGCGGCTGGCCTCGTCGCGCCACGCCAGCGCCGCCTGCTGCAGCTCGTTGCGATGATCGGGCTGGCTCACCGTGGCGCGGTCGAGAGCGGACCACGCGGCGTAGTCGAAGGAGCGCAGCATCCCCGCCACGTCCCGCAGGATCGACTGCTTGGCGCGCCGCTCCGCCAGCGGCACCTGGGGCGGGCCCTCGAAATCGACGATGCAGATGTCGTTCTTGACCACCAGCACCTGACCCAGGTGGTAGTCGCCGTGATGGCGGGACGCCAGGATCGGCGCCGCGGTATGGGCAAGCGCCGTGATATGGGCGGAGACCACGGCCTTGCGATCCGCCAGATCGGTCGCGAGGACAGCGGCATCCTCCACCAGACGCCCGGACGCCCGGGCCAGGGCACTGATCCCCGCGGCGGCGAGACTGCGCACGGAATTGCCCCACTGCGCCACCGCCTCCGGCGTCATCGGCTCGGCGACGAAATCGGGATCGCCGGTCTCCACATAGAGCGCGCGATGCAGCTCCGCGGTCCGTAGCGCCAGGGTCTCCACCAGCGCGCGGTAGACCGCGTGGACATCGGTGGCGACGACGGGCTCCACCACTGGTGCCACCCGGGTTTCCGCCAGGAAGCGATCGAGATAGCCCAGGGTATAGGCCCAGCCGTCGCCCTGGTGCCGCACGAACGCATGCAACACCGCCAGCGCGGTCTCCACGCCGTTGGCGTCGACCAGATGCACGCTGCCGAGCACCGCCGGCGTGTTGGCGAAGTGGGCGCGCTCGGTGAGATAGGTGCCCATCTCGATCTCGGGATGGATCCCCGGCGCCACCCGGCGGTAGAATTTGATGACGACGGTGTCCTCGACGATCGCCGTGGTGTTGGACTGCTCCTGGCCGCTGACCCGGATCGGCAGAGTCTCGGTCGGCGGTACCTCGGCGAAGGCGGAGGTCGGGCGGAAGCGCAGCTGTCCGGCGGCGGTGCCGATCTCCTGCCCCGCTCGCACCGCTTCCACCACCGCCCGCACGAAGCGCTCGTCGTGGAGCGCGTCGGTGAGAAAGCCCTCCTGGGAGCCCTTGCGCAGCTTCGCCAGGGTGGCGACGGTCGGCACCGTGCCCGGCAGCCAAACATCCGCCACCGGCACGGAGTAGGTTGCCACGCAGTCGGTCGAGCGGGTCTCGACGAAGGCCCAGCACCAGTCGCGACCGCCCAGCGCCACCGTCGGCGCCTGGGTGATGCCCATCTGCGTGCCGCGGGAGCTCTTCTGGCCGAACCAGCGCCGCCCCGGCAGGAAGCCCGGCAGCACGTCGAGCTCGAGGACCTTGCGATTGCGCCCCTCGACGATGCTCGCGATCTGGCCCTGGTGGATCAGGGTGAAGAGCTCCGGCAGCGGCACCACCGCCGGCCGGTTCAGCGCCGCGCCGTGGGTGAGGCGGAACCAGTAGAAGCCGTAGCCCTGCAGGGTGATGACGTAAGGCGCCTCGGTGATGGTGGGGAACGCGGTCTGCCCCAGCAGCTCCACCGGCACGAAGCCCACGAAATTGAAGAGCTCGAGCTCCACCGCCTGGGCCGAGCGCGAGAGATTGGCGACGCAGAGCACCGTCACGTCCTCGAACTGACGCAGATAGGCGAAGACCGCGCGGTTGGCGGGATAGAGGAAGGTGAGGGTGCCGCGGCCGAACACCTTGAGGGACTGCCGCACGCCGATCAGACGCTTGGTCCAGTTGAGCGGCGAGAACAGGCTGCGCGCCTGGGCCTCGACGTTGACGGTCTGGTAGCCGTAGACCGCGTCCATGATCGGCGGCAGGAACAGGCTGGCGGGATCGGCGCGGGAGAAGCCGCCGTTGCGATCCGGCGTCCACTGCATGGGCGTGCGCACGCCGTTGCGGTCGCCGAGATAGATGTTGTCGCCCATGCCGATCTCGTCGCCGTAGTAGAGGATCGGCGTCCCCGGCATCGACAGCAGCAGGCTGCTCATGAGCTCGATCTTGCGGCGGTCGTTGTCCATCAGCGGCGCGAGGCGGCGGCGGATGCCGAGATTGATCCGGGCGCGCCGATCGACGGCATAGGTCGACCAGAGATAGTCGCGCTCGGCGTCGGTCACCATCTCGAGCGTCAGCTCGTCGTGATTGCGCAGGAAGATCGCCCACTGGCAGTTCTCGGGGATCTCCGGTGTCTGCCGCATGATGTCGGTGATGGGATGGCGGTCCTCCTGGGCGATCGCCATGTACATCCGCGGCATCAGCGGGAAGTGGAACGCCATGTGGCATTCGTCGCCGGCGCCGAAGTAATCCTTCACATCCTCCGGCCACTGGTTGGCCTCGGCGAGGAAGATGCGGCCGGGATACTGCTTCTCCAGCTCGGCGCGCATGTGGCGGATAACGGCGTGGGTCTCCGGCAGGTTCTCGTTGTTGGTGCCCTCGCGCTCGCAGAGATAGGGCACCGCGTCGAGGCGGAACCCGTCGACGCCGAAGTCGAGCCAGAACCGCATCGTGTTGAGCACGGACTTGATGACGTGCGGGTTCTCGAAGTTGAGGTCCGGCTGATGCGAGAAGAAGCGATGCCAGTAGAACGCCTGGGCCACCGGATCCCAGGTCCAGTTGGATTTCTCCGTATCGGTGAAGATGATCCGCGTGCCCGCGTATTTCTCGGCGCTGTCGCTCCAGACGTAGTAGTTGCGATAGATCGAGCCGGGCTTGGAGGTGCGCGCGCGCTGGAACCAAGGATGCTGGTCCGAGGTGTGATTGATGACCAGCTCGATGATGATGCGCATGCCCCGGCGATGGGCCTCGCGCACGAGATTGCGGAAATCCTTGAGCGTGCCGTAGCCGGGATGGATCTCGCGATAATCGGCGATGTCGTAGCCGTCGTCCCGGAACGGCGACGGGAAGAACGGCAGCAGCCAGATCGCGGTGACGCCGAGATCCTGCAGGTAGTCGAGCTTGGCGGTGAGGCCCGCGAGATCGCCGACGCCGTCGCCGTTGGCGTCGAAGAACGCCTTGACGTGAAGCTCGTAGACGATGGCGTCCTTGTACCAGTCCGTCGCCGGCGAAAGCGTGACGTCCTCGGCGATGGCGGTGTCGACATCGTTCATGGCGCCGCCCTCGGCCCGAGCGCCGCCAGCAGCGCGGGCTGCTGCGGATCGAGGGCGATGCGTTGCACCCGGCCGACCCAGTGCAGCACCTCGCCCGTGAGCGCGTTCTCTACCGCATAATCCTGGTAGCCGCCGAGGCCGCCCTTCAGCGGCGGGATCGAGATCGTGGTCGTCTGTGGCGCTGCGGGATCGAGGCTGATGGCGACGAGGATATCCGCTTGCGCCGCAGGCCCGCGCTTCAGGAAACACAGCACCTGGTCGTTGTCGCAAGGCAGGAATTCCAGGTTCAGCCAGTCCCGCAGCGCGCCGTAGCGTGCCCGCGCGCGATTGAGGGCCGATATGAATGGCTTGATGTTGCCGGGCCGATCCCAGTCCCAGACCTTGTACTGATACTTCTCGGAATTTAGGTAGTCCTCGGTGCCGGGAATGGCGGTCGCCTCGCAGAGCTCGAAGCTGTTGTAGATGCCGTAGAGGCTCGACAGGGTCGCCGCCAGCGCCGCCCGGATCCGGAATGCGGGCGCGCCGCCCTGCTGCAGGAAGGGCGGCAGGATGTCCGGCGTATTGGTGAAGAGATGCGGGCGCATGTACTCCCGCGCCTCGCCGCGCGTCAGCTCGGTAAAATAGTCCGTCAGCTCCGCCTTGGTGTTGCGCCAGGTGAAGTAGGTATAGGACTGAGTGAAGCCGAGCTTCGCCAGCTTCCGCATCGGCTTCGGCCGCGTGAAGGCCTCGGACAGGAAAAGAATATCCGGACGCTCCATCTGGATCTCGCGGATCAGCCACTCCCAGAACGGGAACGGCTTGGTGTGAGGATTGTCGACGCGGAAGACGGTGACGCCGGCGTCGATCCAGAAGCGCAGGATGTCCCTGAGCGCCTCCCAGAGCGCCAGGGGCCCGTCGCCGGCGAGCTTCAGATTGACGATGTCCTGGTATTTTTTCGGCGGGTTCTCGGCGTATTTGACCGAGCCGTCGGGGCGGAACTCGAACCACTCCGGATGCTGCCGGACCCAGGGGTGGTCGAGGGAGCACTGCACCGCGAAATCGAGGGCCACCTCCATGTCGCGCTCACGGCAGGCGGCGACGAAGGCGCGGAAATCCTCCAGCGTGCCGAGATCCGGATGCACGGCGTCGTGACCGCCAGCCTCGCCGCCGATGGCGTAGAAGCTGCCGGGATCGCCGGGCCCGGACACGAGCGCGTTGTTGCGGCCCTTGCGGTTGGTGCTGCCGATCGGATGGATCGGCGGCAGATAGATGGTATCGAACCCCATGGCTCGGATGTCGTCGAGGCGGGCGATGCAATCCCGGAACGTGGCGCTCTCGTCCGGCACCTTTCCTTGGGAGCGTGGCACCATCTCGTACCAGGCGGCGGCGCGCGCCGCCGGCCGGTCCACCATCAGGGGCAGCTCCCGGTCGTAGCGGGTGACGCCGTGCCGCGACCCCCACTCCGCCATGACCGCCTGCACATCCTCCGCCAGCAGCGCGTCGATCGCCGCCGCGGTGGTAGAGTCTTCCGCCGCCGCCAGCGCCGCCTTCAGCACGCGCCGTGCGTCGCCGATGGCGCGCCGCCCGGCCGTGGCGACGATATGGCGGCCCTCCGTCAGCTCCAGCGTCAGGTCCTGTCCGGCGTCGTGCTTGCTGGCGAGGCCGTTGCGCCACGAGGCGTAGTCGTCGAGCCAGGCCTCGATGCAATAGACGTAGCGGCGGTTCTCCGGCAGCGCGATGGCGCCGACCCAGCGGTCGTTGTCGAGGTACCGCATCGGCACCGCCGACCAGGCGGTCTTGTCCGCCGGCCGCAGCAGCAGCGCCGCGCCGCAGACCTCGTGGCCGTCGGCAAAGATGTCGGCGGTGACTTCCAGCCGGTCGCCCACCACGCGCTTGATGGCGGAGCGGCCGCCGTCGATTTCCGGCTGCACGTTCTCGATCGCCACCCGCGCCGGCCCCGACCGCCGCGCCATCCGTGCGGAAGCCTTCCCTGCCTTCTCCATCCGCGCGGGAGCGCGATCTCCCGGCACACGCTCGCGCAGGAAGAGCCGCCACTGCCCGGGCTCCAGCCAGAGGGGATGATCGACGAGGCGGGGGATCGCGCCGGGCGTGATGTCCCGGAGCGCGCCCAGATCCAGCCCCGCCGCCGCGGCCGCGATCTCGACCGCGATGCCGCGCGCCGTGGGATTGCCGACGAAGCAGCTGAGCGGCGTGCCGGAACCGTCGACCCGCACCCAGCCCATGACCTCGCCGAGGGCGAGCTGCCGGTGCGCCGCCTCCTGATTCACGTCGGGGAAGGTGGCCTTCAGCCGGTTGACCGCGGTGATCGCCGCCCGCACGTCGACGATGTCCCCGACGGCCCCCTCGCCGCTGAGCTCATAGCCCATGGGCATCAGCACGCCGGCGCCGAAGACGGCGGCCAGGGCGTAGCGCAGGCGCAGCATCGCCCGCACCTGCCCGCTGTCGCCGGCCTGCGCCAGCTCGGCGCGCAGGGACGGTCCGCCGGGCGCCTCGGGAAAGCCGATCGAGCGCGCCAATCCGCGCGTCCGCTCGTACTGCTCCACCGCCCAGGCATCGATCCCGTTCCACCACTTGACGCTGCTGAGAAAGAAATCGAAGCCGGCGCCGAGAAGGCGCTCGCTCTCCGCCTGAGAGGCGCCGAGGACATCGGCGGCCCAGACCAGGCCGGGGACCACCTCGCGCCCCGCCGGAATGATCGCGCTCCAGAGCTCCGGCGGGTATTTCTGCGCGGCGATGGCGCGCACGCCCTGGGCAGTCACCCGCAGGGCGCGCAGCACCTCCGTCGCCGCGGCGACGCGGTCCGGATCGTCCCCCGTCGCAGCGAAATCCAGGGCGATCATCACGTTGAGGCCGGCGCGCCCGGCACCGGCGGCCGCGGCACGGAGCTGCACGAGACCGGCGTCGCCCGCCGGCTTCGAGAGCGACAAGGGGATCTCGACCCAGTCGAAATGCAGCCGCACGATCTCGCGGACGCGGTCCTCTCCCAAGGCACCGGCGGAGGGCACCGCGTAGAGTCGCGGCGCGGCGCCGGTTACCGCCGCGCGGGAACGCTCTGTCGACATCGCCTCGCGGGTTGCCAGCATCTCCGCCACGATCACGTGCCCGCGCCGCCGCGCGCGCTGGCTGCCGTCGCAGCGCGACAGGTCGAAATCACGTCGGTGCCCGCCCGCTAGGCGACGCTCCGCGCGGCGAAGGGCGCGGTAGCGACGGTCGGAGTCTCCAGGATCGCGATGAAGGAGCGGAACCAGGCCTGCAGGTCGTTGCCGCGCAGCGTGCGCATCAGCGCGGTCCAGCGCTCGATCCGCTCCTCTCGCGGCATGTAGAGCGCTTCGCGCAGGCGCTGGGCCACCGCCTCGGAATCATAGGGATTGACCAGGAGCGCCGCGCTCATCTGCCGGGCGGCGCCGGCGAAGGTCGACAGCACGAGGACGCCGGGATCCTCGGGGTCCTGAGAGGCCACGTATTCCTTCGCCACCAGATTCATCCCGTCCCGGAGCGGCGTGACGCAGCCGACCTTGGCGATCCGGTAATAGCCGGCGAGGCGGTCCGGCGCGAAGCCCTCGTTGATGTAGCGCAGCGGGACCCAGTCCGCGTCGCCCAGACGGGCGTTCATCTCGCCGGAAATGCCCGCGAGCTCCGCGCGCATCTCGCGATAGGCCGCCACCTTCCCGCGCGTTGGCGGCGTGATCTGCAGGAACGACACTCGCCGGCGCTCCTCGGGATAGCGGGCGAAGAACTGCTGGTAGGCCTGGAAGCGGCGGATCAGCCCCTTGCTGTAGTCGAGGCGGTCGACGCCGATGACGAGGCTGCTGCCCGCCAGCACCTGGGCCAGGCGCGTCAGCGGGCGTGAGTGGCGGCCGCTCTCCGCCGCCTTGGCGAAGTGCTCGGCGTCGATGCCGATCGGGAACACGCCGAGGCGCACGCGGCGATCGCCAATGCGCAAGTCGGTCTGGCCCACCACGGTCGCGAAGAGTTCGGCGGTGGCATAGTCGCGGAAGCGCAGCAGATCCTCGTCGGTCTGGAATCCGATGAGGTCGTAGGCGGCGAGGCTCCGCATGACGTCCCGGTGGTTCGGCAGGCAGGAGACGATCGAGCGGTTCGGAAACGGCGTGTGCAGGAAGAAGCCGATGGAGCCCGCCATGCCGCGCTGCCGGAGCGCGTCGCCCAGCATGAAATAATGGTAGTCGTGCACCCAGATCACCGACTCCGGCTTCGCGACGCGGCAGACCGCATCGGCCATGGCGTTGTTGATGGCCGCATAGGCGGCGAAGAAGTCCTGCTGATAGCGCAGCAGGTCGGCGCGGAAGTGCAGGATCGGCCACAGCACGGAGTTCGCCATGCCGTCGTAGAACTTGCGGTAATCCGCCTCGGGAAAATCCACCAGCGCGAGGGTGCCCGACCCCAAAGTGGTGGACGACATCGGGAGGTCGCCGGTGACGGCGCCGGTCAGGAGCTTGCCGCTGCCGCCCACCCAGATCGCGCCGTTCTCGCGGACCGCGCCCACCAGGGCCGACGCCAGACCGCCCGGGACCGGCCCGGCCCGATGCGGGTCTGCAACACGATTGGAGACGAGGATGACAGACATTCCCAGATCCTCCCCAATGATCCACCCCACTTCGAGGGTTAAACACGGCGATGCCGCAATGGGTTCCCGTATATCGTGAAAGATTAATAGCTCTGGCGAGGGGGTTTTTTCCGTGTGCTCTTGCATTGCCGCAATTCCGCAGCCCGAACAGCAATTGGCACAACCACGGATTTCACGGGAAGCAGCGGAATGAGCGCACCCAGCTTATGACGTCTCGGTGCCGGCGCACGTCCGAACCCGCCCCGCCACGCCCGGCATAATTTCGACTCAAATGACCAATTCCCAGGGAACTAGATGGCCCGATGGCAGTTTTGGGTCATGTCGCCGCCCTCGCAAGAAGGAGCTTCCGATGCTCGGTACCATCCTGATCATAGTGCTTCTGGTGATGCTGATCGGGAGCCTGCCCAGCTGGCCGTACAGCGCGGGATGGGGATACTATCCCGGTGGCGGGCTGGGCCTGCTGCTCATCGTCGTCGTCGTCCTGCTCGTGACGGGGCGGCTATGAGCGAGAGTTCAAGGCCGTTGAACCGCCGCACCGCCGTGTCCAGCCGCGACGACGAGTTCATGGACGGTCGCCCCTCCACCACCCCGCTGCCGGTGATGAACGGCCACTCCGCGCCGCCCATCCTCGACTCTGTCGATCCCCTGACGCGACAGTTGCGCCAGATGTACGGCGCCATCGCCGACGAGCCGATCCCGGAGCCTATCGCGGCCCTGCTGGAGCGCCTGAAGGGCTGAGCGCGGCGGCTAGCGCGAGGAGCCGGGAACCACGTCGCGCCGGCGGGCCGCCGGCAATCCGCCCGACACCGCCCGATTGATGGCACGGCCCAGGAGCTCGGGGTCGAAGGGCTTGGGGACGAGCAGGCTCGGCTCGATCCCTTCCCGGGTCAGGACACGCTCGGGATAGCCGGTGACGAAGATCACCGGCAGCGCGCCGGCGCGAAGAATTTCCTTGATCGCGGCGATGCCGCTCTCGCCGGAGCGCAGGCGAACGTCCGCCAGGATGAGATCGGGGACACGATCCCGGGCCAGCTCGAGGGCGCGGCGGTTGGTGGGAGCGACGCCGGTGGAGACATGGCCGGCGTTGCGCACGACGTTCACCAGATCCATCGCCACGATCGGCTCGTCCTCGATGATCAGCACCCGCGCTGGAACGCTGGCGCTCAGCTTGCGCCGCGCGGCGTCGAGGCGAAGCTCCGCGTCGCGCCGGCGCAAGCCGGTCAGCAGAGCCGCGCGCTCGAGGGAGAAGCCCTCGAGAGTGACCAGCAGCAGCACCTGCCGGTCGACCAGCGGGAGATTGAGCACCTCCCGTTCCAATCGGTCCCGCGGCTCATCCTCGCCGGATCGCAGGCGTCCACTGACGGCCGAGCGCTCCGCGCAACGATTCAGCAGTCGGTACATCTCAACCTTGACGTCATCGCCGGACTGAAGGCGCACGGCATTGCACAGCAGCGATTCCAGACACGCGGCAACCCAGCCGTCGCCGAGCAAGCGGGATCCGCTGAGCGCCCGTGCATATCGACGCAAGTCCGGCAGGATCTTTGGCATCTGCTGTGCGATCGATTGCATCTGTTCTCGCGCTGCCATCTAGAAAGCCGCGTTCATTCTCAGGAAGCTAAGCGCGGTCCCGTCACGGCGGGGTGACAAATTAGCGAGCGCTGCCCAACCACCTACGGAAGAGCGCGACGGCCGAAATTGCGTGGAACCTCCGTCCGGGCCTCGGGTTGCCAGTCCAGGCGGCGCCGCTGCCGTCACGCGCGCGACACGCACGACACCGAGGAGACGACCGATGCAGAACGCATTCAAGACACTGTCGCTGAGCGCAGCGGCAATGCTGCTGTTGGCGGGCGGGAGCGTGGCGCAATCCGGTCCGCCGGAATTCCGCGCCACGACGCCGACCTCACCGGAGCGCGGTGCCGCCGCTCGGGCGGAGACAGCGCTCGGCTCGCCGGTGGTCGGCTTGCCGGTCAAGAGCGCCGACAACCGGGCCGTCGGCAAGATCGACAACGTGATCATCGGTCATGACGGCAGAGTCCAGAATCTGGTGGTGGCCGTCGGCGGCGTATTCGGCATCGGTGCCACTGATGTCGTGGTGAGCTGGAGCGATCTCACCATCGATGCCGGACGCAACGAGGCGATCGCCGCGATGTCGAAGGGCGAGCTGATGCGGCAGCCCGCCTTCCATGCGCCGACCGCAGGATTGGCCCGTCAAAGCATGATCCCGCTGCCGAAGCCGGTCCCCAGCGACGCGAGCGAATAGCGCCGCGCCGCCTCTTACCGCTTCGCGCTCTTGCGCCGCGACTTCATGCGCGCCGCCTTGCGCGCGGATTTCGAGCGGGCCGCCGCCGGCCGGGCCGCCGCGGCCTTGCCGCCGAGTTTGCCCCCGCGACGCGCCGACGCCTGGTTCACGCGCTTGCCGCGCCCGGAGCCGGATTTCTTGCCGCCGCCGGACATCTTGTTGACGGTGGCCCAGGCGCGCCGCTCCGCCTCCGGCGCGGAGACGCCGCGGCTTTCGTAGCCCTTCTCGATGCGCCGCGCCTGACGCTTCTGCTTGCCGGTGTAACTCGACTTTTCGCCTCGTGGCATCGCGGCCTCCTGTCGAATCCATCGCCGTCCAGCGGCTCTGTCCTTGAACAGCTCCGCTTGCCAATTTGTTCCGTCCGACGATTGCCACGTCCCGGCACCGCAAGGGAAATCATGCGGGAAACCCGTGACCAAATCGCGACCTGGGACCGGGTTTTGTCACGTCTGCCGGCGACATGTCGCGTTCATGCCACCGCGGAGATCTTAGACTCTTCCTCACGCCCGGGCCGCGACGGCCCCGATGAAGGAGGAAATAGGACATGACCTCGCTCCCGCAAGCGCTGAAGACCACGGTGCCCAGCCTGCGCCGCTACGCCATCGCGCTCACCGGCGACCGCACCGCCGGCGATCGGTATGTACGGGTGACGCTGGAGACCCTGGCGGAGGAGCCGTGGCGCGTTCGCACCGCTGGCGACGTGCGCTTTCAGCTCTATCGTCTCTTCCACGACGTGCTGCACATCTTCAACGTGTCAGCGGCGGACGAGGACGCGGTCGTAGAATTGACACCAGGCTGGCAACTGCGGCGGGACCTCGAGGATCTGCCGCTCCTCGATCGCGAGCTGTTGCTTCTGGTGCTGCTGGAAGGCTTCGCCGTGAAGCAGGCCGCGATCCTTCTGAACCTCCAGGTGTCGGAGGCGGCGCGGCGTCTCGCCACCGCGCGGGCGCGACTGCGCCGCATCGGCGGCAAGCTCGAGCCCCACGTTCAGCCCTCGGCGGCCTGAACGACTCCCATGCGACGTCCTCGCTTCGTCGCCGTCGTGGTGATGGCGGGTTGCCTCGCGGCATGCGCGGCGCCCGCCACCAATCCCGGCGGCACGGCGGCGGCGTCGGTGGCACCTGCGCCGGCGCCGCCGAAGCCCCGCTTCACCCAGGAGGGCCTTGCCTCCTGGTACGGGCGGGGCTGGAACGGTCGCAAGACGGCGAGCGGCGAGACGTTCGACATGCACGCGATGACCGCCGCGCATCGCAGCCTGCCGCTGGGAACCGTGGTGCGCGTCACAAACCTGGAGAACGGGCGAAGCGCCAAGGTCCGCATCAACGACCGCGGCCCGAACGTCGCCGACGATCCCCGCCGCATCCTGGATCTCTCGGCCCACGCCGCCTCGAGGCTGGGCATGATCGAGGATGGCGTGACCCGGGTGAAGGTCGAGGCCCTGGACGCGGACCAGGAAGCGGACAAACTGGATCGGACGTCGGACTGAATCTCCGCGCGGCGGCGGTCGGCTCAGCCGGCGTCGCTCCGCTTCGGCTGCAGGGCGTCGAGGGCGTCGAGCAGCGTCTTCACCTTATAAGGCTTTGACACCGACGGGCGGCGGGCAAACTCCGCCGGCAGGGAACCGTCGCCATAGCCGGTCATGAAGACGAAGGGGATGTTCCGCGCCGCCAGCGCCGCCGCCGCCGGGTAGACGTGCTTTCCCATGAGATTGACGTCCAGCAACGCGAGATCCACGGCCTCGGCCTGTGCCGCCGCCAGGGCCGCGTCCAGCTGCGCGATCGGGCCAACCACCGCGTAGCCCGCCTCGCCGAGCACGTCCTCCAGCATCATCGCCACCAGCGGCTCGTCCTCTACCAGCAGCAGGCGCCGGCGCTGCGATTGCAAGGTCATGGGAAGGATCGAGCCTCCATCGGGAACCGGCGCGGCGCGACGGGCCGCGGCATTGGGAAGCGCCGCGACCAATATCCACCCGGCGTGATTTCGGTGAGATCAGGTCGCTGCAGTATGCATCCGATTCGGGATGTCGCGGCGGTCGGTGATCTATACGCGCGAACCCGTCGCGGAGTTCCCCCGCCATCGTGATGCCGCCCCAGTTGTCGGCGGGCGCCCCCGGTGCCATGATGTTCGGGCGGCGGCTGATCAACCGCTCCGGAATGTTGATGCGATCCCGCGCAGTGCGCGCGAGTGGAGAGTGGGAAATGTCTGACAGTGGTGCCGGGTCCGCCGCGCAGAGCGCGGCTCAATTGCCGGTCACGCCGTCCGCAACAGAGACGCGCCGCCCACAGCTCCTGGTGGAAGCGCTCCAGACCCACGCCATCTGCATGCTGGATCCCACGGGTATCGTGTGCAGCTGGAATTCCGGCGCCGAGCGGATCTTTGGCTATTCCGCCGCCGAGGCCATCGGACGCCACCTCTCGAGCTTTTACGTCGAGGAGGATCAGGCCCTGGGCGAGCCGGCCCGGGCGCTGCGCGCGGCGCGGCGCTATGGCAAGTTCGAAGGCGAGACCTGGCGCGTCGGCAAAGGTGGCCGGCGCTTCTTCGCCCATGTCGTCCTGCATCCAATCCATGACGAGGCCGCTCGTCTCCTCGGCTACGCCAGCGTCAGCCGCGATATCCGGGAGTACAAGCCCGCCTATCTGCTGTCGGACGAGAGCTCGGCGACCCTGTTCCAGCGGCAGAAACTGCAGGCGATGGCGCAGTTCACCCGCAGCATGGTGCACGACTTCAACAATCTGCTGACCGTCGTCGGCAACAATCTCGACCGGCTGCTCGCCGGACCGGAGGATCCCGAGCGCTTTCGGCGGCTGGTGGAAGGCGCGCGCCGCGCCGCCCAGCGCGGCACGCTGCTGATGAATCAGCTCAATGTGTTCGCCGGACGCCAGCCCGCGGACGCGCAGCCGCTCGACGTCAATGCGCTCATCGGCGATCTCGAGGCGGAGATGCGTCTGGCGTGCGGCGAGACGATCGAGCTGCACCTGGCGCTGGATCCCAGCCTGCCACGATCCCATCTCGACCAGGCGCAATGCGAGACCGCGCTGCTCAATCTGGTCACCAACGCCCGTGATGCGATGGCGCGGGGCGGCCGTCTGAGCATCAAGACCCGGCGCGAGAGCGGACGCGATCCGGCCGCCAGCGGGGCACCGGGCGCCGAAGCCGAGGTGGTGATCAAGATCGTGGTGGAGGATACCGGCAGCGGCATGGCGCCAGAGGTGCGTGCGCGCGCCTTCGAGCCGTTCTTCAGCACCAAGGAAGCCGGCACCGGAACCGGCCTCGGCCTCTCGCAGGTTTACGGATTCGTAGTGCAGGCCGGCGGCCATGTGGAGATCGAGAGCGCCGTGGGCAAAGGCACCAAGGTGCTCATTTCGCTGCCCGCGCTGGCCCCATCGGCGGATGGCGAGCCGCCGGCAGAGCTCTAGCCGCCGATCAGCACGGTGACGGCCACCGCTGCGATGACGGTGGCGATCAGCAGCCACTCCGTCGCGGCGCCGAAAGCATCGGAGAAGCGGAGCCGGCCGGGCGGTGTGGCCAGGGGAATATGTGACATCGCGAATGCTCCCGTCGGTGGGTCCCGCTTTCGTTGCGAAGCGATGAGTCCGAACCGCCCGCGACCGGGCGCGGTTGCGCTTGGAAGGGCGATGACAAATCCCGGGATCCTGCGCCAGCAACGCATCCTCCTTTCGGGTCAGACATGCGGCGGCCATTCTCCCTGGCCCTCTCGGGTACTCACATAAGGCGTTGATGAGAAACAGCTAAATTTTCTTCCCCAGTGACCGCAGTCTTGCCACCTCGGCGCCGTCAAATGCGGGCTATCCTGGTCGTATTGAGGGGTAGGCGGGCCATCCGCGGAACCAACAATGTCGCAGATCTCTCCTTTTGTGCACTTCAGCGCCCAGACCGATTTACTAAACTGACGTCATCAGATCATCGCGGCGAACTCGGAGGTTGGAAGCCATGTTGCAGCAGCTTGGCCCGTCATCGACGGCGGCGACCCCGGCACGGGAAAACATGAGCAATCGCGGTCGCCAGGCGGCACGGATCGTCCTCGTGGACGACGACAATGAGTTTCGCGAGTCCCTGGCGATTCATCTGATCGACGAGGGGTTCGGGGTCACCGCCCTCGCGGACGGGCAGACCGCCCTGCAGTATCTGGGCAGCGACGAGAGCGCCGATATCATCCTGCTGGACTGGCGCATGCCCGGCATGAACGGGCTGGCGGTGCTGCACGCGATCCGCGAGCGCGGCATCACCACGCCGATCATCTTCTTCACCGGCGTGCATGACGACGCCTGCGAGGAAGTGGCGCTGTCGGACGGCGCGGTGGATTTCGTCAGCAAGTCGCGCCGGCTCTCGGTGCTGGTGAAACGCATCGAGATGATCGTCGAGGGCAAGCGTCCGCTGCCGGAGCCGGCGGCCGCCGACGCCCCGCCGACGCTGCAGCTGCGCCGCGGCGCGCTCGAGCTCCGCTTCGACACCAGCCGGGCCTACTGGCGCGGCAAGCTGGTGGATCTCACGCTCACGGAATTCAGGATGGTGGCCAAGCTGGCGGAGCGTCCCGGCGTCGACGCCTCCTATCGCGAGCTCTACGATCTCGTCCACGGCAAGGGCTTCTCGGCGGGCGCCGGCAGCACCGGCTTCCACACCAACGTCCGCACCTTCATCAAGCGCATCCGCACCAAGTTCCGGACCGTGGACACGGATTTCGATCGCGTCCAGAACTACGCCCGCTTCGGCTACCGCTGGGGCATCGACTAGACCGCGGCGCTCGCGCCGCCTCCCCGCCTGCCCTCGGGCGGGAGCCTCCACCATCGTCGCGGCACCGCTCAGCGGGACCGGACGTGACCGGCAACGGCGATTTTGATCGTCATTGTTGCCGACCGGGGAGGCCGTGAGTTAGACATTTTCCGGAGGATCACGATGCGGGCGCTCGATCGATCCGGTGCGCGCCGGCCGGGGGGCGCGGAAAATTCGCGGCGGTCCACCGCGTCGGCGACCGGCGAGGGGAGAAGCACCGGGATGAGCGAGGCAACGCCGACGTTCGCCGCGGAACGGACACTGCGAGTCCTGCTGGCGTGCTCGGTCGTGGTTCCCCTCCTGGTGTTCGCCGGCGGCGCCTATCTGGCGTATCGATCGATCCTCGAGCGCGCCGGTGTCGACCTCTCCCATGTCGCCTCGGCCTCCGAGCAGCAGGTCACCGGCGTCCTGGATGCGCACCTGCTGGCGGCGGCGGCGATCGACGGGCTGGTGGACGAGGTGACGCCGGCTGATATCGCGACACGGGCCAAGGCGCTGAGCGCGCAGATCGCCGCGACGATCCGGAACTTTCCTCAGGTCCCGGCGGTCTGGCTCCTCGATGACTCCGGACATGTCCTGCTGAAAGTCGCGCCGGATCCGGATTTTCCCATCGCCGATACGCCGGCGCTGGCCGCCAGCGCTCTGCGCGACCCCGACCGGGACGTGACCTTCGGCTCCCTGCAGGGCGGACCGGCCAACGGAAAGTTCTATTTCCTGATCTCGCGCCCTCTCCGCCACATGTTCAACGGCAGCATCGTCACCGCCGTGCCGTCGGACTATTTCCAGCCGTTCTTCTCTGAGCTGCTGGGACACACGGACTATGCGGCGCGGGTGATCCGCCAGGACGGCCTCACCCTGGCGCGCTATCCCACTATCGACCCCCAGCTCGTCTCGGCGCCGCGCGCCAGCACGCAGACGTCGGCGGCGATCGCGCGCGGCACTGTCGGCGGCATCCTGGAAGGGCCGTCGGGACTCACCGGCACCTACCGCATCATCGCCTATCGCAAACTCGCCAACTATCCGATCTACGTGACGGTGGCACGAACCTGGCCGTCGATCCTCGGGGAATGGCGCGGTGTCATGGTCACGCACCTCTATTTCGGCATTCCGGCGACGCTGAGCCTGGTTGCGCTCACCCTGGTCGCGCTGCGCTATACGCGGCGCGAGCATATGGCGATCGCCCGGGCCCGGGAAGCGATGCGTCAGCGCGAGGCCGCGGAGGACGCGCTGCGCCAGTCGCAGAAGATGGAGGCTGTGGGCCAGCTCACCGGCGGCATCTCCCACGACTTCAACAATCTCCTCACCGTCATCGTCGGCAATCTGGAGACGCTGCATCGCCGGCTGCCGGCGAACCAGGCACATCTCATTCACCTCGTCGACTTGGCGATGCGCGGCGCCGAGCGCGCCGCGGTGCTGACCCAGCGTCTCCTGGCGTTTTCCCGCCGGCAGCCGCTCGACCCCAAGCCGGTCAATCTCAACAAGCTGGTGGTGGGAATATCGGACCTTCTCAGCCGAACCCTCGGCGAGAACATCGCCATCGAGACCGTGCTCTCCGCCGGCCTGTGGTCGCTGTCGATCGACGCCAACCAGCTCGAGAGCGCGCTCCTCAATCTGGCGGTCAACGCGCGGGACGCCATGCCGCGCGGCGGCAAGCTGACCATCGAGACCAGCAACGCCTATCTCGACGAGGCCTACGCGGCGTCCAGCGCCGAAGTGACGCCGGGCCAGTACATCCAACTTGCCGTCAGCGACACCGGCGTCGGCATGAACCGGGATGTCATCGCTCACGCCGTCGAGCCGTTCTTTACCACCAAGGAGACCGGCCAGGGCACCGGCCTGGGGCTGTCCCAGGTCTATGGCTTCATCAAGCAATCCGGCGGACACCTGAAGATCTACAGCGAGCCAGGTGAAGGAACCACGGTGAAGCTTTATCTGCCGCGCCTCGGCACCGGCGAGGAAATCGCCGACGATGCGGCGGCGGGGCAGGAAGTGCCGGCGGGAACCAAGCTCGAGACCATCCTGGTGGTGGAGGACGACGAGGACGTGCGCGTCTACAGCGTCGAGACGCTGCGGGAGCTGGGATACCGCGTCGAGCAGGCGGCCAATGCCCGCGCTGCGCTCCACATCCTCGACGCGGATCCCGACATCCGCCTGCTGTTCACCGACGTGGGCTTGCCCGGCGGCATCAACGGCCGGCAGCTCGTGGACGAAGCCCGCCGCCGCCGGCCCGATCTCAAGGTGCTGTTCACCACGGGCTATGCGCGCAATGCCATCGTGCATCAGGGACGCCTCGATCGCGGTGTCGATCTCATCGTCAAGCCCTTCGCCTATGCCGGTCTCGCCGCCAAGGTGCGTCAGGTTCTCGACGCCCGCTGAGCCGGCGGCCGCCCGCGGCGCTACAGGTCGATGGACGGGGCGCGGGTTCGCGCGCAGACGATCGCGTGGCCGGCGGCATGAGGGATCCGATCGAGAGCCGCTTCGTCGCCGAGCTGGATCCAGCGGTCGCCCAGCAGAATTTCATAACCGTCGCCGGACGCCCGATAGTCCGTCACGGCGCAGCTGGCTTTCGTTTCGTGGCCGCTGGCACCTCGGGCAGACGCGGTGTCGCGGCCGATGCCGTCCGGCAGGCCCGCCAGCCCGTAGACGACGGCGAAGGACGTCATGCCCGACAACGCGGTAACGAGACTCCAATTCACGGCGATCACGGGTCCCTCCGTCTAACCGGAAATCTGCGAGTGGATCTGGCCCCAGAGCGCCGGCGAGGGCCGCCCGTCCGCCACCAAGCCGTTGTCCCGCTGATAGCGCCGGATGGCGTCGCCGGTGCGCGGCCCGGGCCGCCCGTCCACCGCGCCGGGGTCGTAGCCCAGGCGGCGCAAGCCGCCCTGGATGTTGCGGACGAGAACCGCGGTCGCGGTCGCGGGATGGACGCCGCCGGACGAATTCGTCCGCCAGACCAGCTTGCCCAGGCTCACCTTGCTGGCGCCCACGTCGCCGGTCGTGTCGCAGGCGCCGAGGGCGAGCGGCAGACCCACCGCGACGACGGCGACGGAATAACGCGGGGTCATGGGCGCCTCCGGAGAACGGAGATCAGGTCCGTGATCCTTCAACACGGGATCAACCCCTGCGTTCCCCGATCCCCAAAAATGTCAGGGAATGCGCGTCGACGGCCCCGCGGCCGCCGCAACCCCGCCGAGCGGCGGCCGTTGGAGTCACATCACGTTCAACTGAGGAGACCAGAATGGCTCGAACCAGCGAAGACACCTTGCAGAAGCGCGAGACCGGCGGCCTGATCGCGGCGGACAAGGTCGAGGGCACCTCCGTCTACAACGCCACCGGCGACAAGCTCGGCTCCGTCGAGCGGGTCATGATCGACAAGCTTTCCGGCCGGGTGGCCTATGCCGTGATGTCGTTCGGCGGCTTCCTCGGCATCGGCGACCGCCATCACCCGCTGCCCTGGAGCGTGCTGCGCTACGACCCCCGCACCGGCGGCTATGTCGTGAACCTAGACAAGCGGGCCCTGGAGGGCGCGCCCACCATCGGCGAGTCCGACGCGAAGTTCGACTGGGACGACCGCAAGTGGGGCACCTCGGTGCACGACTATTATCGGGTGACGCCGTACTGGCAGTAGGCTCGCATCGGGTCCCGTGCGCGCGACCAGCGGCGCGCACGGGGGCTTTGCCAGCCACCACGTTCCGAGATCGGTCATGCCGCGAAATCGAAATACTGGTCCGCAGGCGTCACTCAGAAGAGCGACGCGCTCGATCTCGAGCACCACGCCTTCACTTTCAGAAATCCCCGGCGGATCGCGCTCTCCCTCAAGCGCTCGGCGGTCCGCAGCCGTCGCCGCAAGGCCGGGCCCTTATCAGTCCGCCATGTCCATGCTGAACTTCTACATCAATCGCGCCGGCAGAAATCTGCCTGCGGCCCGCAAGCACGTCCTCGCGCAGGCGAAGACCGAGCTGCGCCGGCTGTTCGGCCGGGAATAGGATAGAGGCCGCGGCCCTGCCGGGGCCGATCCGACGTGATGCTCAACTCGTGACAACGGCGCCGGGACCGGTCGCACGGGGGCTGGCAACCTGCCGTGCCGTCCCTAGATTTGCTCAGTGCCGCCGATCGGAAACGGGGAGACCCATGGCGCCCAACCGGAGACCGAGGCCCGCCGTACCGCGAAAGGCGAAAGCGCGGGCGCGGCTGCGGGTCGACCCCCTGGCCAGATACCGCAGCAAGCGGCACTTCGACCGCACGCCGGAGCCGGCACCGGGCAAGAAGGCCGCTCTCGGCGGCGCCCGCTTCGTGGTGCAGAAGCACGACGCCCGGCGCCTGCATTATGATTTCCGCCTGGAGCTCGACGGCACCATGAAGAGCTGGGCGGTGACGCGGGGGCCGAGCCTCGATCCCGCCGACCGCCGACTCGCGGTTCACGTCGAGGATCACCCGATCGCCTACAACGACTTCGAAGGCACCATTCCCAAGGGCCAGTACGGCGGCGGCACGGTGATGCTGTGGGACCGCGGCGAATGGGAGCCGATGGGCGACGCCCGCCGGGATTACGCCCAGGGCAAGCTGAAATTCCAGCTCCACGGCGAACATCTCAAGGGCGGCTGGATGCTGGTGCGGATGCGCGGCCGGGATTTCGACAAGGGCCACGACAACTGGCTCCTGATCAAGGAGCGGGACAGGTTCGCCAAGCCCGGCGACGGCGAGCGCCTGCTGGCCCGCGTGACCAAGAGCGTCGTCAGCGGCCGGACCATGGAGCAGCTCGCCGGCGACAAGCCCGGCGCCAGGAAGGCGGCGCCGAAGAGGACGCCCGCGAAGAAGGCACAGCCGGAGTCCCCGGCGCTTTCCGCCATCTCGGGAGTAAAGCGCGGGGCGCTCGCGGATTTCGTGGCACCGGAGCTCGCCACCCTCGTCGACCGGCCGCCGACGGGCGAGGGCTGGGTGCACGAGATCAAGATCGACGGCTACCGTGCCTATTGCCGTCGCGACGGCAACGACGTTCGGTTCCTGACCCGGACCGGCAAGGACTGGACCGGCCGGTTCCGCACTCTCGTCAACCCCGTCAAATCCCTGCCGGCCCGGCAATTTGCCCTCGACGGCGAGATCACCGTCCTCGACGAGGACGGCGTCTCCAGCTTCTCGGCGCTGCAGGAGACGCTCAGCGCCGACGACCGGCGCCCCCTCACCTTCCTGGTCTTCGATCTCCTGCATCTCGACGGCTACGACCTCCGGAGCGCGGCGCTGACGGAGCGCAAGCGGCTGCTGGCCGATCTCTTCGGGCGGGCGCCGGGCACTGGACCGGTGCGCTACAGCGATCACGTGGAGGCGACGGGCGCCGCGGTCTATCAGCATGCCTGCCAGATGGCCCTGGAGGGCGTCGTCTCGAAGCAGGCGGATCAACCCTACCGGTCCGGCCGCGGCGGCGGGTGGCTGAAATCGAAATGCGTGGCGCGGCAGGAATTCGTCATCATCGGCTTCACGCGTCCCAAGGCGGGATCGCGCGGCATCGGCGCGCTGCTCCTCGGCTATCACGACGACGGCAGGATGGTCTATGCCGGGCGGGTGGGAACCGGCTTCTCCGACCGGATGTCGAAGCAGCTTCGGTCGCTGCTGAAGAAGTTCGAGACGAGGACCGCCGTCGCAGAGATTCCGGCCGCGGCGCGGCGCGGTGCGATCTGGGTGAAGCCCGAGCTCACCTGCGAAGTCGAGTTCCTGGCCTGGACGCCGGACGGGCTGCTGCGGCATCCCTCCTTCCAGGGCCTGCGCGAGGACAAGAAGCCGGTGGAGATCATTCGGGAGAAGCCGACAGTGGCACGAGTATCAAAGCCCGCCCCGCAGCGGAAATCAGTGAGCGCCGCCACCGTCGCCGGCATCGCGATCACCCATCCCGACCGCCTGGTCTTCCCCAAGGCGAAGGCGACCAAGCTCGACCTCGCCCGATACTACGAGACGGTGGCGGACTGGATGCTGCCGGAGATCCGCGAGCGGCCGCTCAGCCTGCTGCGCTGCCCCGAGGGGATCGCCGCCCAGTGCTTCTTCCAGAAGCACTTCAAGTCCGGCGAGCTCAAGGCGCTGCCCCGCGTCGCCATCGAGGAGAAGGAAGGGAAGCACGAATACGTTATGGTGCGCACCGCGGCCGATATCGTGGCCCTGGTGCAGAACGGCATCATCGAATTCCATCCCTGGGGCGCCCGCGGCGACGACCCCGACAAGCCGGACCGCCTGATCTTCGATCTCGATCCCAGCTCGCCCACGCAATGGAAGCGGGTGGTGGAGACCGCCGTGGTGATCCGGGACCGGCTGCGGGAACTCGACCTCACATCCTTCGCCAAGACCACCGGCGGCAAGGGCCTTCACGTTGTAGTGCCGCTGCAGCGCCGGGCGAGCTGGGATGAGGCGAAGGTATTCACCCACGCGCTGGCGGAGAGTCTCGTTACCGCAGTGCCGGCGCTCTTCACCATCAATCCCCTGAAGCAGCGGCGCGCCGGCAAGATCTTCATCGATTATCTCCGCAACGACCGCGGCCAGACCGGCGTGGCGCCCTACTCCGTGCGGGCCCGGGACGGGGCCGGCGTGGCGATGCCCCTGGAGTGGGACGAGGTGACGCCGGATCTCCGGCCCGGCGATTTCACCTTGAAGACCGTGCCGGACTTGCTGCGCAAGCGCACAGATCCCTGGCGCGACATGGCCAAGATCCGCCAGCACCTCACCGCCGCGGCGCGACGCGCCCTCGGCCTTTCGGCGACGTAACCGCCGCCGCCCAGCGGGGACGACCCACGAGGTCGCTGAAGAGGTCGTCGTTGCCGGGCCGCCAGAGCTCGATGCCGCCGGTGATCCCGGCGACGTTGCCGACGATCTTGATGTCTTTCGGAAGCTCGAGATCGATGTTCGCCGAGTTGCCGCCGCCCAGGTAGAGGCGATCGAAATTGACGAGGGTGCGCATCACGTCGATCGCCCGGGCTACGTGGCGGTTCCATTTCCTGCGTCCCTTGGCGCGAAAGGCCGCATCGCCGAGATACTGGTCATAGGTCTTGCGGCCATGGAGAGGATGCTGGCCGAGCTCGAGATGGGGCGTGAGGCGGCCGTGCCAGAACAGCGAGCTGCCGAGCCCGGTGCCGAAGGTCAGCACGCATTCGAGGCCGCGGCCGGTAATCACCCCGAAGCCCTGCACCTCCGCATCGTTGAGGACGCGCGCCGGCTTTCCCATCCGCTCCGCCAACGCCGCCGCCAATGGAAATCCGTGCCAGTCCTTGGTGCCGAGATTGGGCGCGGTCAGCACGACGCCATCCCGGACCGCGCCGGGAAATCCCGCTGAGATGCGATCAAAACCCGGCAGATCGCGCGCCAGACGGCGCACCGTTCGCAGCAGCCACTCCGGCGTGGGGGACCGCGGCGTCGTCACATGGACGGGCTCGGCGGCGAGGCGGCCGTCCGCGTCCAGCACGGACGCCTTGAGATGGGAGCCGCCGATATCGATCGCCAGCGTGTAGGGATGCATGGCGCGCCTCATGACAGCGCACGCCAGCGGCGGCCGTCCCGGGCCAGGAGATCCTCGGCCTCCTTCGGCCCTTCGCTGCCCGCGGCGTAGCGCGCGAGGCCGGGCTTCGCCGCGGATTTCCAGGCGTCGAGAATCGGCTGCACCACCTCCCAGCCCGCCTCGACGAAATCCGCGCGCTGAAACTGCGTGGCGTCACCGATCATGCAGTCGTAGATCAGGGTCTCGTATCCGGTGCTGGGCGAGGCCTCGAAGTAGTCCTTGTACTTGAAGTCCATGCGCACGCCGTCCGCCAGCAGCTGCGGCCCCGGCACCTTGACGTTGAACTGCAGTGCCGCGCCTTCGTCGGGCTGGATCCGCAGCACCAGGAAATTCTGCGCCACCCGATCTACCGTGGTCTCGCGGAAAAGCGTCAGCGGCGCCTGCTTGAACTTGATGGCGATCTCCGTCTTGCGCACCCCCAGTGCCTTGCCGGTGCGGAGATAGAACGGCACGTCCGCCCAGCGCCAGTTGTCGATCATCAGCCGCGCCGCCACATAGGTCTCGGTCATGCTGTCCGGCGCCACACGGGGCGCCTCGCGGTAGGCGTCGACGTGCTTGCCGCCGACGGTGCCTGAGTCATATTGCCCGCGCACGACGCTCGACGAGAGTTTGGCGGGGTCGAGCGGTTTGAGCGAATGCAGCACCTTCGCCTTCTCGGCGCCCACAGCATCGGCGGCAAAGCGCGCCGGCGGCTCCATCGCCGTCAGCGCCAGAAGCTGGAACAGGTGATTGGGCATCATGTCCCGGAGCGCGCCGGTGCCGTCGTAGAACCCGCCGCGACGCTCCACCGAGACCGCCTCTGCCACGGTGATCTGCACGTGATCGATGTGGTCGCGATTCCACAGCGGCTCGAAGAGGCCGTTGGCGAAGCGCAGGACCATGATGTTCTGCACCGTCTCCTTGCCGAGGTAGTGATCGATGCGATAGATCTGGTCCTCGCCGAGGATGCCCAGGAGCTCGCGGTTGAGGGCGCGCGCCGAGGCGAGATCGGTGCCGAAGGGCTTTTCCACCACCACGCGGCGCCAGGTGCCCTTCTCCTCCCGGGTCAGCCCGGCGGCGCCGAGCTGCCGCACCACCTCGGCGATGCTACCGGGCGGGATCGCCAGGTAGAAAAGCGTGTTGGTGGCCCTGCCCTGGGAAGGCCGCGCCGCCAGCCGCTCGCCGAGGCGCCGGTATGTTGCGGGGTCGCCGAAGTCGCCGCGCACATAGGACGTCCGCTGGAGAAGCTTCGCGGCGATGCCGGGATCGACTTTCTGCGTGGCGAATTCGTGCAACCCGTCTTCCAGGCGGCGCCGGAATTCGTCCTCGGAGAGATCGGTGTGGGCGACGCCGACGATCTCGAAATCGGCGGCGAGCAGACCCTGCTTGGCCAGATTGTAAAGGGCCGGCAGCAGGAGCCGCTTCGCGAGATCGCCGGCGCCGCCGAAGATCACGAAGGTGCAGGGATCGGCCGAGCGCGGCGGATCGGCGGCGCCCGTGGTGGTGGCGCTCATCGGCCGCTCCGACCTGCGAAAGTGACACTCAATTCACGCTGCATCTGTCGCTCCTCTCTACCGCGCCACGAGCCCGAGCCAGATACCTAGTGGTCGGCGCGCTGCTTGGCGGGGCCGTGGGCGAGGCTGAGGTTGTGGGCGGTGTTGATCAGCCCCACGTGGGAGAAGGCCTGGGGAAAATTGCCCAGGAGCCGCCGGCCGCGCGGATCGTATTCCTCGGCGAGCAATCCCACGTCGTTGCGGATCGCCAGCAGGCGCTCGAACAGCACCTCCGCCTCGTCGTTGCGCCCGAGCAGCACGAGATTGTCCGCGAGCCAGAACGAGCACGCGAGGAACACGCCCTCTCCCGGCGGCAGCCCGTCGACCTTGGGATCGGTGATGTAGCGCTGCACGAAGCCGTCTACCGTCAGGTCCCGCTGGATGGCGGCAACCGTCCCGGCGATGCGCGGATCGTTGGGCGGCAGGAATCCCACCTGGGGCAGCATCAGCAGCGCCGCGTCCACGGATTTGCCGCCGAAATACTGCACGAAGCTGTTGCGCTCGGCATCGTAGCCATGCCGGCAGACATCGCCGTGGATCTGCGCGCGCAGCGCGCGCCAGCGATCGACGGGGCCGGCGAGGCCGAAATTCTCCACCGCCTTCACGCCGCGATCCACCGCGACCCAGGCCATGACCGCCGAGTGGGTGTAGCGCCGCTCCGGGCCGCGCACTTCCCAGAGGCTGGAATCCGGGTGCTGCCAGTTGCCCTCCAGGTAATCCAGCAACGCCTGCTGGACGCGCCAGGTGTCGTCGTCGCTCTCCATGCCGTAGGTGCGGCCGAGATGGAAGGCGTCCATGACCTCGCCGTACACGTCGGTCTGGCGCTGCCCGTGGGCAGCGTTGCCGATCCGCACCGGACGGCTGCCGGCGTGGCCGTCGAGCCACGGCAGCTCGTGCTCCCAGAGCCGCCGCTCGCCGGCGAGGCCGTACATGATCTGCAGGCCCGCGGGATCCCCCGCCACCGCCCGCAGCAGCCATTCCCGCCACGCCTGAGCCTCGTCGCGATAGCCCGTGATCAGCAGGGAGTAGAGAGTGAAGGTCGCGTCGCGCAGCCAGCAGAACCGATAGTCCCAGTTGCGCACGCCGCCGATGAACTCGGGGAGCGAGGTGGTGGGCGCGGCAACGATGCCGCCCGTCGGGCTGTAGGTCAGCGCCTTCAGCGTGATGAGGGAGCGCACGACGGGCTCCCGCCACGCGCTCTGGATCTCGCATTGGCCGATCCAGTCGCGCCAGAATTTCTCCGTCTCCGCCAGCGCCTCCAGCCCGTCGCGGGGTTCCGGCTCGCTGCCGTTGGAGACTGACCAGGTGAGGAGGCTCGGCACCGTCTCGCCGGCCTCGACGGTGAAGTCCGCGACGGTCTTATTGTCCTTGCCTTCGAGATTGAGCGGCGTGCGGAGCTGCAGCGCATCGGGACCCGCGATGGCGCTGATGCCGTAGTCCCGGCGCCGCACCCACGGCACCGTGTGACCATAGTCGAAGCGGATGATCGCCTCGAAGACCATGGGGACGCGCCCGCGCACCCCCTGCACCAGCCGCACCACCTCCACGACGCCGCGGGCCCGCGGCGGCGGCATGAAGTCGATCAGCAATACCTCGCCGCTGTCGGTGCGGAAGCGGGTCTCCAGCACCAGCGTATCGGACCGGTAGCGCCGCTCCACCGCGCGGATTTCCTCGCGGGGCTGGATCAGCCAGCGTCCGTTTGAGGGATGGCCGAGAATATTGGCGAAGCAGGCGGGACCATCGAAGCGCGGCAGGCACAACCAGTCGATCGACCCGTTCCGGCCGACCAGCGCCGCCGTATAGGTGTTGCCGATGAGAGCGTAGTCGCCAATGCCGAGGGGCTCGGGATCGCGCGTCATGTTGCCATAGGGCTCCTGGGATCGGCGCTCACGGCGGAGCGCGCGCGACGCCCGTTGCCCGCGCGGATCTCTCCGCGTGCCCGATAGAAACGCCGGGTCAAGCCCTTGGTTCCCGCCCGAGACGGCGGCGCTCCATCAGCCGATGTAATTCTTGATCGTTCGCTCGTCGCGAACGTGGGCCTCGTTGGGGTCCTGGCCGGCGGACCGCTTCGCCCGCCGCTGGCGCAGCAGGTCCCAGCACTGGTCCAGCGTGCCCTGGAGATGCAGCAGCCGCGCGCGGTCCGCATCGGTCGCCCTGCCGTGGGATTCCCGCTCGAACAGCTCATGCTCTTCCCGCGCCAGCGCGTCGATGTTCTCGGTGATCTTCTTGTCGTCCACGGCAAATCTCCTTATCCCGGTTCTATCGCCGGGAAAGATATAGGGTACATCTCGACACGATGCTTGGGGCATCGTCGGGGGCCGAGAAATCAAGTCTTTTCAACGGCTAAGCGGCAGGCCCGCTGATCGCGCCAACACGATCAATCTGACGAGGCAGGCGATCGACGAGGCCAATGCCGGCATGGCCTACGCGGTCTGCTGATCGCTTCGCGGCAGCACCACGCAGTCCTCGGCACGGAACGAGATCTGAACCGGGTCGCCTCGGCGCGCCCGCGGTCCGCCGCGGTTCGGCTCGATCGCCATCACCCGGCCCTCGGCGACGTCGATGATGTAGTGCAGCGCCGCCCCCATGTTCACGACGTCGACGATCCCGCCGGCGAGTCGATTCTCCCCAACCCCGCCAGCTTCCGTCACCGTGACGCGCTCCGGTCGGATGCAGGCACTCCACGCCGCGCCATCGGCGCCACCGGGATCCGATATCGTCAGCGCCGTGCCGGCATCCGTGGTGAGCCGGCAGGCGCCGGTGCCTCTCGAGAGACGCCCGTGGAACCAATTGGCCCGGCCGATGAAGGCGGCGACGAAGGGCGTCCGCGGTTTGGCATAGATATCCTCGGGCGTGCCCTCCTGCTCGATGCGGCCACGGTTCATCACCATGATGCGGTCGGCGAGGCTCATGGCCTCGTCCTGGTCGTGGGTGACGACGATCGTGGTCGATCCCACCGCAGTGAGGATCTGCTTCAGCTCGAACTCTCAGCTCCTCCCGCAGCTTGGCATCGAGAGCGGAGAGCGGCTCGTCCAGGAGGACGAGCTGGGGCTTGGTGGCCAGGACGCGGGCGAGCGCCACCCGCTGCTGTTGGCCGCCGCTCATCTGGCCGGGCCGGCGATCGCCGAATCCCTGCAGCTGCACGAGACGCAGCATCTCGGCAACGCGATCACCGATCTCGGCCTTGGGCCAGCGGCGGTGCTTCAGGCCGTAGGCGACGTTCTCGGCCACGGTCATGTGGGGAAAGAGCGCGTAGTGCTGGAAGAGAAGCCCGACGTTGCGCTCGTAGGGCCGCTTGCCGGCCATGGACTGGCCGGCGATCTCGATGACGCCCTCGTCCGGCGCCTCGAAGCCGGAGATCAGGCGCAAGGTCGTGGTCTTGCCGCAGCCGCTGGGCCCCAGGAGCGCCACCGTCTCGCCGGCGGCGACCGAGAACGTCACATGATCCACCGCCGCCGCCTGGCCGAAGCGCTTGATGACGTCGCGGAACTCGATGACCGTCGCCGATGTCATCGGAACACGCCCTGGCCGATGACCCGGTTGAGGCCGACGGCTTTCTCCAGGATGAAGATCAGCGCCAACGTGAGTAGCATCAGCAGGACAGCTGCCGCCGCGATGGCGAGATCGAAATTCGCCCGCATGCTGCTGATGAGCGCCACCGGCAAAGTATATGTGTTGGCGTCGGTCAGCATGATGGAGACCGCCACGTCGTCCATGGAGACGGCGACGGCGAAGATCGCGCCGCTGACGATGCCGGTGCGCGCCAGGGGGAATGTCACGTCCCAGAAGGCGTGGCGCTCCGTCGCCCCCAGGCTCAGCGCCGCCTCGGTCAGCGACGTGTCGATGCCGGCGAGACCGGCGAGGGTGGAGCGGATCGCATAGGGCGCCGTGATGATGATGTGGCCGCAGACCAGGCGGGTGAATCCGCTGACGATGCCGAGCTGGGAGAGGAACAGCAGCAGCGCGAAGCCGGTGACCACGGGCGGCACGATGAGAGGAGAGAGGAAAAAGGAGATCAGCGCCTCCTTGCCGCGGAAGCGGGCGCGGTCGACGGCGACTGCGGTGGCAACGCCGACGCAGACCGACACCGTCACGGCAATGGCGGCGACTTTCAGGCTGGTCGCGAGGCCGCGCAGGAAATAGCTGTCGGAGAAGAACTTCTCGAACCAGCGCAGAGACAGCGACGGTGGCGGCAGCGGACCCAGATAGGGCCGGCTGTCGAAGGCCATGATCGCGGTGACGACGATGGGCGTCAGCAGGAAGCAGACGATGACGGCGATCATCAGCATCCCCAGCAGGCGGAAACCGTCGTCGAGGACCCGGCCGCTCATGGCGCCCACCGCTTGCTGATCTGGCTGGAGGTCACGTAGACGATCGCCAGCGCGACGACGAACAGCACGATGGAGATCGCGGCGCCGCTGGGATAGTCGGCGATCTCGCTGAAGCGGTTGTAGACCAGGTTGGAGATGAAGAGCACGCGGCCTTTGCCCAGGATCATCGGAATGACGAAGGCGCTGATGGAGAAGGTGAAGGCGAAGAGGAAGGCTGCCAGGAGGCCGCGGACGCAGAGCGGCAGCGTGATGGTGAGATGCGCCTTCCAGGCGGGGGCACCCAGCGCCTGGGCCGCATCGACCAAGCGGGGATCGACGTTCTGGATCGTCCCCAGCAAGGTCAAGGTCGCCATCGGCACGATGTAGTGCAGGAGGCCGCCGCCCACGAGGGTCTCGATGTAGCCGCGGCCGTTGACGGCGATGTGCAGGGATTGCAGCAGCGGGCGCAACGGACCGGTGGCGCCGAAGGTGAGCTCCAGGGCGTAGGTGCGCACGAGCACGCTGAGGAACATCAGCGTGACGAAGAACCCCACCGCCGCCGCGCGCCAGCGGGCGGAGAAGCGCCGCGATGATCCAGTAGGCGAGCACGAAGGCGAAGACGAGGCCGGCGAGCGACGCCAGCAGGCTGATCCGCATCGTCTCGAGGAAGAATCCGGCGAAGGCCGGCGTCAGCAGTTCGGCGTAATTCGCGAGCGTGAACGGCGCGTTGGCGGCGGCGCCGATGCGGCCGGGCTCGTAGAGTCGGAAGCTCTCCACGAAGAGCCCGGCCATCGGCAGAAAGAACAGGCCGAGGAAGACCGCCCCGCCCGGCAGGAGCAGCGGGAGGGAGCCGCGGTCGGATCTCACGATCCCTCCCGCGGCTGCCGTCCCATTCTGTCCGCCGCCCTAGAGCAGCGGCGCGATGTCGTTCTCCCAGCGCTTGGTCCAGGCGTCCTGCTGGCTGAGCACGACGTTGAAGTCGGGGACATAGACGTACTTGTCCATTTCCGCCGAGGTGAAGGCAAGGTGCTTCAGGGCGTCCGGCGTCTTGGACTTGGTGTTGAGGGGCGCCTCGCCGGCGATCTCGGCGTAGAGGTTCGACATCTCCGGGCTGATGCAGAAATTGATGAAGTCGAGGGTGGCCTTGGTATTCGGCCGGTTCTTCAGGACCGCGAAGCCGCTCTGGTAGAGGAAGGTCGGCATGCCCTCCTGCTTGGTGAGGCGCACCAGGGGGAAGGACTTGGCGACGGAGGTCAGCTGCGGCTCGGAGAAGAAGCCCGCCGCGGTCTCGCCGCTGGTCAGCGAGGTCGTGAAGTCGGTGTCGGTGACGGCGATGCGGCCGATGTTGCCGGACTGCGCCAGCTTCTTCATCAGCGCCCAGCCCGGCTCCATGTTCTTCTCGTTGCCGCCGGCATGGAGCGCCAGCGCCACGATCTGCAGCATCATGCTCTGGGTCGGCCCCGGCCAGACCAGCTTGCCCTTGAAGGCGGGATTGAAGAGGTCGTCGATGCTCTTCAATTCGACCGGGCTGATGTCCTTGCGATAGGCGAAGTAGATGCCGCCGACGGCGCGCGGCACCGCCATCCAGGCGCCCTTGTCGTCCTTGACGATGATCTTCGAGGGGATGTCGGCGAGGTTCGGCACCGTGTCGACGGTCACGGGAACCAGCCAATCCTCCTTGATCATGCCATTGAATGAGCCCTCCCAGCCCGCGACGTAGTCGTACTCGGCCTTGGGCCAGGTCGCCTTGATTTTGGGCAGGATGGCGCCGGAGCCGCCCTGATGCAGCACCCAGTTCACCGCCACCTTGTCCTGCTTGGCCTCGATCTTCTTCATCGCGTCGACGACGTCGCCACCCCATTCGACGGCGGTGATGTCGGTGGCGGCGAAGGCCGGGTGCATCGCGCCGAAGGTTTCGGCGAGGGCCGCGATGGCCGCCGTCGCCGCGGCGCCCTTCAGAGTTTGCCTGCGCGTGAAGCGTGTCATGGTGATTTCCCTTTCTATTCTTTGTCTCCGCCGCCGCCTCATCGCGACGAGGGGCGGCCGGAGCCCCCCGCCAGGAGCGATGCAAGAACCGCTCCGCGGGGGGATCCCCGGTCGAGCCTCCTCCCTCACCCGCATTTGAGCAAGCATCTAGCAGCAGCAGCAATCCCGTCCGTGTGGCGTCCGGCGATTCCGGACAAAGTCTGCCGCGAAGAAAATCGGGTCGAGGAAATGCACGATGCGGAACCAAGCCGGGAGCCAGCGGTTCGGTAAGCGGCTGGCGGTGCTCCGCGGCACGGATCCGACATAGCCGACGAAACAAGGAGAAGGCGATGACGCTCCGCCGCCGCGATCTGCTGGCCGGCACCGGCTTGGCTTTGCTGCTGTCATCGGCGCCGGCGGTGGCGCGCGTCGTCACCGGGGGCCTGCCGTGGGAGCCCGATGCGGGGACACCGCCAACGCCGGTGCGGCCCGGACCATGGCAGTACTTCACCGCCGAGGAAGGCACCGCCGTCGAGGCGATCGTCGATCGGCTGATCCCGCCCGATCCCCAGACCCCCGGCGGCAAGGACGCGGGCTGCGCCGTTTTCATCGACCGCCAGCTCGCCGGTCCCTATGGCAGCGCCCGGGCGCTCTACATGCGGCCGCCGTTCATGGACGGGACGCCGCAGCAGGGCCCGCAGTCTCCCCTCACGCCCGCCGCCCGCTATCGCCAGGGGCTGGCGGCCCTCGACAAGTATTGCCGCGAGGCCTATGCGGGAAAATCCTTCGCTCGGCTTCCCGACGAGCAGAAGGACAAGGTGCTCGCCGGCATGGAAAAGGGCCCGATCACCTTCGCCGGCGCCAGCGCCACGGCACTCTTCGAGCAGATCCTCAACAACACCCGCGAGGGATTCCTCGCCGATCCCATCTACGGCGGCAATCGCGGCATGGTCGGTTGGAAGATGATCGGCTTCCCCGGCACCCAATACGACTATCGCAACTGGGTCGAGCGCCACAACGAGCGCTATCCGCTGCCGCCCATCAGCATCGGCGGCACGCGCACGTGAGCACTTCCAGCTTTCGAGGACAGACACCATGACACGCAAACTGCCATCGACCGATGTGGTGATCGTCGGCCTGGGCTGGACGGGATCGATCATGGCCCACGAGCTCACCGGCGCCGGGCTCAATGTGGTGGCGATCGAGCGCGGCCCCTGGCGCGACACCGCGACGGATTTTCCCACCACCTACGCCCAGGACGAGCTGCGCTACCACATCCGCCACGACCTGTTCCTGCGCCCGGCGCAGGAGACGATGACGTTCCGGAACAACCGCAATCAGACCGCGCTGCCGATCCGAGCCTGGGGCTCCTTCATGCCGCCGAACGGCGTCGGCGGCGGCGGCGTGCACTGGAACGCCGAGACCTGGCGCTTCCTCCCCAGCGACTTCCAGATGCGCTCGCACAACATCGAGCGCTACGGGAAGAACTTCCTGCCGGAGGACATGACGATCCAGGACTGGGGCGTCACCTACGACGATCTCGAGCCGCATTACGACCGCTTCGAATATCTCTGCGGCACGTCGGGCACCGCCGGCAACATCAAGGGTGCGAAGCAGGCGGGCGGCAATCCCTTCGAGGGCGCGCGGTCGCGCCCCTATCCGACGCCGGCCCAGAAGCAGCCCTTTGGCCCCACTCTCTTCGCCAAGGCCGCGGCTGAGATGGGCTATCAGCCTTTCCCGCAGCCTTCGGGCAATCTCTCCCAGGCCTATACGAATCCCCTGGGCGTGACCCTCGGCCCCTGCACCTTCTGCGGCTTCTGCGAGTGGTTCGGCTGCGGCAATTATTCGAAGGCGAGCCCGCAGACCACGATCCTGCCGGTGCTGACGCGGCGCTCGAACTTCGAGGCGCGCACCCAATGCGAGGTCCTGAAGATCAATCTGGATTCATCGGGAAAGCGCGCCACCGGCGTCACCTATCTCGACAGCAATGGCGAGAGCTGGGAGCAGCCGGCCGACATGGTGCTGCTCTGCGCGTTCCAGCTGTTCAATGTCCACATGCTGCTGTCGTCCGGCATCGGCAAGCCCTACGACCCCCAGACCAACGAAGGCGTGATCGGGCGGAACTATTCCTACCAGGTCACCTCGGGCGTCAACGCCTTCTTCGAGGACAAGATCTTCAACCCCTTCATCTCGTCCGGCTCGATCGGCATGTGCGTCGACGACTTCAACGGCGACAACTTCGACCATGGCAACCTGGGCTTCGTCGGCGGCGGCTACATCGGCGCGGTGCAGACCAACGGCCGGCCGCTGCAGACCACGCTCACCCCCGCCGGCACGCCGGCCTGGGGCGCCGAGTGGAAGAAGTCGATCGCGCAGAACTATCTTCGCACCTACCAGACCGCGACCCACGGCGGCTGTGCCAGCTATCGCGACGCCTATCTCGACCTCGACCCCACCTATACCGACGCCTTCGGCCGCAAGCTACTGCGGATCAACTTCGACTTCCACGACAACGAATTGAAGATGTCGCAGTACCTGACCGACCGGGTGGCCGAGATCACCCAGAAGATGGGGCCCAAGATCATGGAGAAGCATCCCCGCACCGGCCATTACAACAGCACCATCTACCAGACCACCCACACCTGCGGCGGCGTGGTCATGGGCGACGATCCCAAGACCAGCGCCCTCAACCGCTATCTCCAGAGCTGGGACGTGCCCAATCTCTTCGTGACAGGCGCCTCCGCCTTCCCGCAAAACGCCGGCTACAACCCGACGAACACCGTTGCCGCGCTCGCCTTCTGGGCGGCGGACGCCATCGTCAATCAGTACCTGAAGTCGCCCGGTCCGCTGGTGCAGGCTTGAGGAGGCGCGGACCATGAAACGCGCTCTCCTCGGCCTCGCTTTACTACTCGGCACCTCCGTCGCGGCCCAGGCCGCGACCGACGGCCAGTCCTTCGACCAGATCTCCCGCGGCCGCTATCTCGCCGCCGTCGGCGATTGCGTTGCCTGCCACACGATACCCGGCAGCAAGCTCTACTCCGGCGGCCGGCCCCTGGAGACGCCGTTCGGCACCCTGCTGGCGCCGAACCTGACGCCGGACCGCGAGACCGGGATCGGCGATTGGAGCGACGACGAGTTCGTCGACGCCTTGCAGATCGGGCGCGGCCGCGGCGGCAGCCACCTCTATCCGGCGATGCCCTACACTTATTATACCAAGGTGACGCGGGACGACGCGCTCGCGATCCGCGCATATCTCGCAACATTGGAGCCGGTCCGCAATCCCGTGATCGCCAACCAGCTGCCCTTCCCCTTCAGCATCCGCCTGAGTATGGCGGGGTGGAACACGCTGTTCTTCACTCCGGGCACCTTCAAGCCGACGCCCGGCAAGTCGGAGGAGTGGAACCGCGGCGCCTATCTCGCGGAAGGCCTCGCCCATTGCGGCATGTGCCACACGCCGAAGAATTTCCTCGGCGGCGACAAGACGAGCCACACGCTGCAAGGCGGCGTGCTGCAGGGCTGGTTCTCGCCGAACCTGACGGGAGATGCGCGCGTCGGCGTCGGCGGCTGGTCGACGGATGACATCGTCGAGTATCTCGGCACCGGCCACAATCGCTTCGCGGCCGCGAGCGGCCCGATGTCGGAGGTGATCACCAATTCCACCTCGCACATGTCCAAGGCCGATCTCGCGGCGATCGCCACCTACCTCAAGGATGCGGGCCCCGCGGTCGCGTCCGCGGCGACGTCGCTTGCAGCGGACGATTCCGCGATGCGCGCCGGGCAGACCGTCTACACCAGCAACTGCGCCACCTGCCACGGCGCTGATGGAACCGGCATTCCCCAGCTTTTTCCCACGCTCAAAGGCAGCGCCTCCGTGCAATCGATGGAGCCCACCAGCCTGATCCGCGTGGTCCTGCAGGGCGCCCAGAGCGTCGCCACGGATCCGGCGCCCACGGGCGCGGCGATGCCGGCCTTCGGCTGGAAGCTGTCGGACGAGGAGGTGGCGGCGGTTGTCACCTACGTCCGCAACACCTGGGGCAACGCCGCCGCAGCGGTCTCGGCGAGCGACGTGGGCAAATCCCGCCGGCAGCTCTCTCAGTCGCCGTGATACGTCACGCCAGACGGCGCCGGTAAAGCGCGAGAAGCCGCTCCCAGTGCCGCTCGGCGGCGGGCTTGTCGTAGCAATAGCGCTGGGGAAAGGCGAAGCCGTGATGGACGCCGGGATAGATCTCGAGCTCGCCGGCCGCCCCTGACCGGTCAAACAGGCCGCGCAGCTCCTCCACCATCGGCGGCGGCGCCAGGTCGTCGTGCTCGGCGCAGGCGATGTAGAGCTCGCCCTTCGCCTCGGCCAGGGTCAGATGCGGGCTTTCCACCGCGTCGCTGACGAGCCAAGTGCCATAGAAGGAGGCCGCGGCGGCGATGCGGTCGGGAAAGCGCGCGGCGGCCGCCAGGGAATAGGGACCGCTCATGCAATAGCCGTGGGTCCCCACCGGACCCTTCTTCGCCTCGGCATGGCGATCGACATAGGCCAGCATCGCGGCGACGTCGTCCATGACCGGCGGGATCGTCATCTTGGTGCGCACGGCGCGCATCCGCGTGTGGTCGGCGCTGCCCTTCTCCAGCACATCGGGCCCGTACATGGTGTCGCGGCCGGCGCGATAATAGAGATTGGGCAGCAGCACGACATATCCCGAGGTGCCCAGCCGGCGCGCCATGTCCTTGAGCTCCTCCCGGATGCCCGGCGCATCCATCAGGAACAGCACGGCGGGAAACGGGCCGTCCCGTTCCGGGCGACAGACGAAAGTCTCCATCGCCCCGTCCTTGGTGGTGATGTCCAAAGTTTCTTCGATCATGGGAATGCCCCGTAGCGGCGGCGGGATGGAGACCATACTCTGACGTCCATGGTTACACTGCCGCGCCATCACGGGAAGGGGTGACGATGTCGGACCGGTTGAAGGGCAAGACCGCGCTGGTGACGGGGTCGGCGCGGCGCGGCGGGATCGGCCGCGCCATCGCGACGGCGCTGGCTGAGGAAGGCGCCGACATCGCCATCAACGATCTCGGCCGCGGCGAGGAAGCCGAGGAGATCGCCGCGGCGATCCGCGGCCTGAGCCGGCGCGCGATCACGATCGAGGCCGATGTCACGCAAGTCGCGGAATGCCGGCGGCTGATCGACGAGACGATTCGCGAGCTCGGCCACTTGGACATCCTCGTCAACAACGCCGGCTTCGCCCAGCACAAGCCTTTCGCCGAGATCACCGAGGCCGATTTCGATCTCTCCGCCGGGCTGCACCTCAAGGGACCGTTCTTTCTCTCGCAGGCGGTGGCGCCGCATATGCAGGCGCGGGGATTCGGCCGCATCGTCAACATCTCGTCGGAGCAGGCCTATATCGGCTATCCCGGCCTCGTCCACTACACCGCGACGAAAGGTGGGATGCGCACCCTCACCAAGTCCCTGGCCCTCGCGCTGGGACCCACGATCACCGTCAACACGGTCTGCCCGGGCCCGACCGAGACGGAGAAGTTCAAGACCGGACCGGAATACCGCGACGAGATCCGGGACCGGATCGTGCTGAAGCGCTGGGTCCGGCCGTGGGACGTCGGCCGCTCCGTGGTGTTCCTGGCCTCGTCGGACGGCGACGCCTATACCGGCCAGACCCTCGACCCCAACTGCGGCACGGTGATGCCGTAGTCGAGGTTGCCGCTCAGCCGACCCAGGCTATGGCCTCGATCTCCACCAGCATCTCGGCCTCGGCGAGACGCGCCTCGACGGTGGTGCGCGCCGGCGGATCCCGGGGGAAGACCTTGGCGAACTCCTCGTTCATGATCTGGAAGTGCCGCATGTCCGCCAAGTAGACCGTGCATTTCAACACGTCCGCGGGCTTGGCACCACCTTCCTTGAGCACGGCGACGACGTTCCGCAGCGTCTGCACGGTCTGCTTGCGCACGTCGCCGATGCCGACGACCTTGCCGGTCTTGTCCCAGGCGACCTGGCCGGCGGTGAAGACGAACCCACCGCCCTTCGCGCCCGGCGAATAGGGATAGGTCGGGCGCGGCTGGAACAGCAAGCTCGGCGGACGCAAGACCTGTTTCGCCATGGTTTCCCCTTCGATGATGTGGAGCGAGGCGGAGGGATCCTCATACCGGCGCCGGCGGGAGACAAGATCATTCCCGCGACTGGCGCCCCGGGCCGTGAATTGGGATATGCTGCCGTCACCACGATGGCCGTGGTGGCAGACCCATCCCCCTAGATCAGCACATGACCAGCCAGCAGAACCTCCCGGGGAGCGACGGGAAGCCCGCCTCGCGGCAGCCCCTGAATGTCGTGCGGCAACTCGTCCCGCTCTATCGCTTCTTGCGGCCTTATTGGCGGCGCATTCTCGGCGCCAGTATCGCCCTCGTCATCTCCTCCGCCACCGTCCTCGTGCTGGGGCAGGGGCTGCGCTATCTCGTCGATGCCGGGCTGAAGGCGTCGAATACCCATTTCCTCGACCAGGCCGTGGTGATCCTCCTCGCTACGGTCGTGGTTCTCGCACTCTCGACCTATTGCCGCTTCTACCTCGTGTCCTGGATCGGCGAGCGGGTGGTGGCCGATCTCCGCAAGGCGGTTTTCGATCGCATCATCGCCATGAGCCCGGCCTATTTCGAGATGACCAAGACCGGCGAGGTGCTGTCGCGGCTGACCACCGACACGACCCTGCTGCAGACCGTGATCGGCTCCAGCGTTTCCCTCGCGCTGCGGAATTTCCTCATCCTGCTCGGCGGCCTGGTCATGCTGGCGGTGACCAGCGTCAAGCTGACGGGCATCGTCCTGGCGGTGGTGCCTGTTGTCGTCGTGCCGATCATGACGTTCGGCCGCCGCGTGCGCGCGCTGTCGCGCCGCTCCCAGGATCGCATCGCCGACGTCGGCGCCTATGCGGAGGAGATGATCAACGCGATCCGGACCGTGCAGGCCTTCACTCATGAGGAGACCGACCGCGCCGATTTCCTGGCCCGGGTGACGGAGTCCTTCGATGTCGCCATCGCTCGGATCCGGGTGCGGGCGTTCCTCACCGCCGTCGTCATCCTGCTCGCCTTCGGTGCCGTCGCCTTCGTGCTGTGGATCGGCGGCTACGACGTGGTGCAGGGCCGGATGAGCGGCGGACAGCTCTCCGCCTTCGTCTTCTACGCGATCCTGGTCGCCTTCGCGGTTGGCACACTGTCGGAAGTCTTCGGCGACCTCCAGCGCGCAGCGGGGGCGACTGAGCGGCTGCTTGAGCTCCTGGCCATCGAGCCCGACATCGCGGCGCCGGCGCATCCCCGGCCGCTGCCGGTTCCGCCCCAGGGCCGCGTCGACTTCGAGTCCGTGACCTTCTTCTATCCCTCGCGGCCTGACCGCCCGTCCCTGCACGATTTCTCCCTGGCGATCGAGCCCGGCGAGACCGTGGCCTTGGTTGGACCCTCCGGCGCCGGCAAGACCACGATGTTTCAGACCCTGCTGCGGTTCTACGACGTCACCAGCGGCACCGTCCGTGTCGACGGCGTCGATATCCGGGAGGTTGATCCAAAGGAGCTCCGACGTCGCGTCGGCCTGGTGGCCCAGGATCCCGTGATCTTCAGCACCTCGGCCCTGGAGAACATCCGCTACGGCCGGCCGGAAGCCAGCGAGGCCGAGGTGCGCGCCGCCGCGGAAGTGGCCGCCGCCGATGGCTTCCTGGAGCAATTGCCCCAGGGATTCGGCACTTTCCTCGGCGAAAAGGGGGTGCGCCTGTCTGGCGGGCAGCGGCAGCGGATCGCCATCGCCCGCACGGTCCTGAAGAACCCGTCGATCCTGCTACTGGACGAGGCGACGTCGGCGCTCGATGCCGAATCCGAGCGGGCGGTGCAGATCGCCCTGGAGCGCCTGTCGGAAGCGCGTACGACCGTCGTCATCGCCCATCGCCTCGCCACGGTGCTGAAGGCCGACCGTATCGTTGTCCTGGATGCCGGGCGGATCGTGGCCCAGGGGTCCCATGAGGCGCTGATCCGGGCGGGCGGCCTTTATGCCCGTCTGGCGGCCCTGCAATTTACCGACAAGCCCTTCGAGCGGGCTGGCGTTGCCGCTGAATTGGAGCGATAAGCACCAGCGGCCTGGAGCCGCCCAGGGGACCACGCCGCCGAGCGGCACTTCCCTGGTTAGATTGAGAAGGGCAGTGATGTTCGGAAACGATCAGATAGCGGTCGGAGACATGTTCACGACGGGCAGCAGCTCGTCCCGAAGAGTGTATGTGGTGGAAGCTCTCGTCGAATTGCCGGGAATTCCCACCCACGTCCGCCTGGTGCCGGAAGGCCAGAACGGCAGCACGGGGATGCTGATGTCCACGTCGGCACTGCTGGACCCCCGCTTCTGGCGCCGCGTTCCCGCGAAATCCGGCTGAGCGAGTCCGGGGCCGCCGGGACCTACAGCCAGAGAATCCGCTTGCGGTAGTCGAGATCGGTGAGCAACGGCGCTGCCGGCCCCTGATGGAATACCGCACCGCGCTCGAGCGCGAAGACGCGATCGGCGAGCGCCAGCACCAGATCCAGATTGTGCTCCACGATCACGATGGAGACGTGCCGGCGCAGTTGATCGAAGACCCGGAACAGTTCCAGGACCACCGCCGGCGCCAGCCCCTCGAAAGGCTCGTCCAGCAGCAGCAGCCGGACATTGCCCGAGAGCGCACGGGCCACCGCCACCATCTGCTGCTCGCCACCGGAGAGATAATCCGCCGCGACGTGCATGCGCTCTTTCAGACGCGGGAAATATTCGAGAATCATTTCCTCGTTCCAGACCACGCCCTTGCTGCCGTCCGTTTTCCGCGCCAGCCGACCGAGGGCGAGGTTTTCCGCCACCGTCATTCCCGCGAACAGCCCGCGCCCTTGCGGCACGTAGCCGATCCCGAGCCGCGCGATATCGGGTGCCGGCAATCCCGCGATGTTCCGCCCCTCGTAGTCGATCTTCCCCGACGCCGGCCTGATCAGCCCCGTCAGCGTCTTCAGCAAGGTGGATTTGCCGGCGCCGTTGCGGCCGAGAAGCGCCACGATCTCGCCGTCGCGCACATCCAGGCTCGCGTCGTTGAGAATGTGGCTCTTCCCGTAGAACGCATTGATGCCCTCGACGGACAGGACCTGCGTGGTCCGCGACGCATCCGTCAGACGGCCGGTAACGGGCGGCGTGCCGCTTCCCGTATAGATCTCCTGCACGCGGCGGTCGGTGCGGACCTCGTCCGGCGTGCCCGCCATCAGCACCTCGCCCTGATTCATCACGGTGACGCGCCGGGAGAACCCCAGCACGCGGTCGATGTCGTGCTCGACGATCAGCACGGGAATGTTCGCGGCCACATTTTTCACCAGCTTAGACACGCGCTCGCGCTCCGCCGCCGCCAAACCGGCCAGCGGCTCGTCCAGCAGCAATACCTGGGGCTTCGACCCAAGCGCGATGCCGAGATCCACCAGCCGTTGTCCGCCATAGGAGAGCTCGCCGCCCCCGATCTCCTCGATGCCCTCGAGGCCGAGGAACCGGATCAGCTCCGCGGTCTCGCCGTGAATGTCCGGATAGCTGTCGACGTCATGCCAGATGTCGAAGCGTCCCGCATGGCGCGCCTGCAGCGACAGGCGCAGGTTCTCGTGGATCGTGAGGCCGCCATACAGGTTGGTGATCTGGAACGAGCGGGCAAGGCCCTGCTGGCAGATGCGATGGGGCGGCAGGCCCTGGATCTCGCGGCCGTGCAGTCGCACGGTGCCGCTCTGCGGCAGATGGAGTCCGGAGATCAGGTTGAACAGGGTGGTCTTGCCGGCGCCGTTCGGGCCGATCAGGGCATGGATCTCGCCCGCTGATACCTCGAGACTCGCCCCCGCCACGGCGTGGATGCCGCCGAAACGCCGCGAGACGCCGTCGACCGCCAGCACGATCCCCGGTTTACCCTGCGGGCGCAGAAACGCCGGCAATGGCAGGCCCTCATATATCCTGCGCCGGCTCATCGCCGCCGCCTCGCTTGGCGCGGGGCGCCAGCGCCGCCGGATCCCGGCCCAGATGCCTGCGAGTCCGCCGGGCGAATAAAGCACGAAGCCGATGAAGACGAGGCCGAACCACAGCAGCCAGTTCCCGGTCCAGATCGACAAGAGCTCGCGGAAGAGGATGTAGAAGAGCACGCCGAGGGCCGGGCCCAGGATGTGCCGCATGCCACCGATCACAACCATCGCCAGGAGCTCACCGGAGAACGGCACCGAGACCGATTCGGCGGAGACGAGATAGATCTGGAAACCCAGCAGCGCACCGGCCAGTCCGGTCACGACAGCGGACAGGACGAAAGCCACCAGCTTGTAGCGCTGCACGAGATAGCCCTGGAAGGTGGCGCGCTGCTGGTTCTCGCGGATCGCCACCAGCACGTGCCCGAAGGGAGAGCGCACCACCCGAAGCAGAAGGTAGAGCACGGCAAGAGCGATCACGGCGACCACGACATAGAACGCGCGCTCGTCATCGAGGCTGATCGGTCCGAGGCTGCCACGCTGCAGCCCGCCGAGGCCGTTCTCGCCGCCGGTCACCTCGGTCCAGCGGAAGGCGATGGTGTAGGTGAGCGCCGACAGCGCCAGGGTCAGCAGGGAAAAATAGACGCCGCGCCGGCGCAGGAAAAGCGATCCCACGACGGCGGAGAGGATGGCGACGACAATCATGGACAGCAAGATTGGCACCGCGATCTGATCGGTGAACCAATATTTCTGGATCAGCGCCGCGGCATAGGCACCGATGCCGAACCAGGCGCCGTGGCCGAAGGAGGTGAGGCCCGTATACCCTACCAGCAGATTGAGCCCCATGGCCGCAATGGCGAGGATGACCACCATGGCCGCGGTGTTCACGGTCAAGCCGAGGAGCGGCATGGCGAAGGGCAGTACGAGGACCGCGATCGCCGCGATCCATAGTGGCCGGTATTTCGAGGAGGTCCGCCCGGTCTTCATTCGAATTTCTCGATGCGCTCGCCGAGAAGGCCGCGCGGGCGGACCATTAGCACCAAGAACATCAGGACGAACACGGAGGCCTCGCCGGCGGCGGGCAGGAAATGGATGGTGATGCCGCGCACCACACCCACCAGCAGCGCCGCCAGCACCACGCCCCAGAAGCTGCCGAGACCGCCGATGACCACCACGACGAAGGCAACGGTAATGATTTCGCCGCCCATCGCCGGATGCACCACCGTGATCGGCGCGAAGAAAGCCCCGCCCAGCGCCGCCATGCCGACGCCGAGCATGACCACCGCAGTCATGTAGGGCTGCAGGCGGATGCCGAGCGCCGCCACCATGTCTGGCCGCTGGATGCCGGCACGCACCACACGGCCGAAGGAAGTCTTGTGCAGCAGCAGCCATACGCCCGCCAGCACCACGGCCACTACCGCCAGCAGCAGGAGGCGGTAGCGCGAGAAGAGGAAGTCGCCGAGGAAGACCGCGCCCTTCAGTTCGGCCGGCATCGTCGCCGACAAAGGTGCTGCGCCCCAGAGGATGCGGATGAGCTGCTCCACCACCATGGCGAGGCCAAAGGTCACGAGGAGGCTGAGGATCGGATCGGCGGTATAGAAGCGGCGCAGCAGGAAACGCTCGAAGAGAATGCCGAGGATTGCCACGGCGACCGGCGACAGCACCACCGCCGCGCCGAAGCCCAGATATTTGGTGATCTCGACGGAGGCATAGGCACCCAGCGCATAGAACGCGCCGTGGGCCAGGTTCACCACGCCGCCGACGCTGAAGATCAGCGACAGGCCGAGCGCGATGAGCAGGTAGTAGCCGCCGAGCACGAGGCCATTCACCACCTGTTCCAGCAGGAACATCAGCCGGATCTCAGATCAGGATGGCGGGCGCGGCGTGCCCTCTAGAGCTTGCAGGTATTCTGCGCTTTCGTGGTGGCGATAGCCTCAAGGGACTCCGACGGGCCGGGAATCGCGGCGCCCAAGGCAAGAAAATCCCACTTGTCCTTGGCTTGTCCCTTGGGCTTGACCGTGAAGGAATAGGCCTCCTGCATGAGCTGATGATCCCAGGCGCGGAACCAGCCCTTGCGCCCCTTGAGAATGTCGAATTCCGTCTGCTTCTCGAAATAGGCGATCAGCACCTCGGTATCCGCCGACTTGGCGTCGTTCATCGCCTGCGCCAGCATCTTCAGCGTGACGTATTCGATCCACGCATGATTCTCCGGCGGCTTGCCGTGCTTCTTGATGAAGGCGGCCACGAAGGCCTTGGACTGTGGGACGTCGAGATCGTGATGCCAGACCGTGGGCCAGGTGCCGGTCAGGTTGCCCTCACCGGCGGCCCAGGCATCCGCCGTGTTCAGATTGAATCCCACGATCGGAAACGGCAGACCGAACTCGGCGTATTGCTTGATCAGGCCCGTGACCTGGTTGCCCGCCAGGTTGGAGCAGACCACATCGGGCTTGGCCTGGCGGATCTTCAGGAGATAGGGGCTGAAGTCGGTGACGTCGGTCGCCACCAGCTCGTCGCCGATGAGATTGCCGTCATTGGCGGCGAAGAACGCCTTGGCCGCGGCGAGCAGATCGTGACCGAAGATGTAGTCGGCGGTGAGGGAGAAGAACTTCTTGCCCTTCACCATGTTGTCCCGTAGCAGCGCCTTGCCGACGACATTGACCTGCACCGTGTTGGGGATGTCGATACAGAACATGTAGCGGTTGCAGCTGGCGCCGCGCAGCGCATCGGAGCGCGCACCGGTACTGAGGAACAGCCGCTTGTTGCGGGCCCCCACCTGGGAGATCGTGAGTGCCGAGGCGGAGTTGATCTCCCCTAGCAGCACGGCCGCGCCATCCTGCTCCAGCATCCGCTGCGCCTTCGTGGCGGCGGTGGCGGGATTGACGGAATCCTCCGAGGTCACCTCGAGCTGCCGGCCGAGGACGCCGCCGGCTTTGTTGATCTCCTCCACCGCCATCTGAATCCCGAGCACGGCATATTCGCCGAGGGCGCCGAGAAAGCCTGTGAGCGGCGTCAGATGCCCGATCTTGATCTTGTCGGACTGGCCGTAGCCGATGGCGGGAAATCCAAGCGCATAGGTGCCGGCGATCGCGGCGCCGGCTTTCAACACGCTTCTGCGGTGGCTGCGGATCATGTTCCTCCCCTCGCGTTGTCTTCTGGCCTGTGTGCTGGTGCGACCGGTTCACGCGCCGGCTTGCCGCCCTTCCCTCGCACTAGGCGAGATCAGCGATAATTTCATATCGCCAATGAATTTGCCACGATATTAAATCATGGACATCACCGGCCCCATGGCGAATCGCCCGCGTTTCCGTGGCTTGGCAACGCGTGCAGCGCGTCGCGCCCTCGGTGCGCGCAACGGCGACGGCTATCTCAGCCCGATAATTTCAGATCGTAAGACCCGCCTGCGGCGACACGGGCGCGGACGGCGCGCCGTTCAGCCGACGGCGCGCGGTGCCGCCGCATCGAAGCCCAGCTCGCGGGAAAGCTCCGTAGCGGCCTCGCGCACCTGCTGCGCCTTGTCCTGCAACGTTTGGATCGAGAGCCGCCAGATCGGACCGGAGATGCCGATGGCGCCAGCAACCTGGCCGGTGAAATCCCGCACGGGCACCGCGACACAGCGCGCCTCCGCATCGAACTCGCCGTCGTCGAAGCCGATGCCGTTGCGGCCCACGGCCTCGATCTCGCGCAGCAAGGCGTCGGGCTCGACGATGGTCTTCGCGGTGAAACGCTTCAGCTCGTGGCCGGCGAGATAGCGCTCGCGCTGCGGCAGCGAGAGCGCCGCCAGCAGCACCTTGCCCAGCGCCGTGCTGTGGGCAGGGCGCACCACGCCCACCTGGTTCGCCATCTGGAACATGCCGGCGCCAGCGGTTTTGGCGAGGACGACGATGTTGTCGCCGGAGCGGATGGCGAAATGGCTGCACTCGCCGGTGGCGCGGGTCAGGCTCTCCAGGACAGGCGTTGCCAAGCTTACCAGCTCGATCTCGTCGAGAGCGCCGGCCGCCAGGGTGAAAAGATGTCGGCCAATCCGATAGCGCTTCGATTCCTTCGCCTGCTGGACATAGCCGAGCGTCACCATGGTCTTCACGAGGTGGAAGGTCGTACTGGTATGCAGGCCCACCCGCTTGCTGAGCTCCGCGAGGTTGATCCCATCCCGGTTACGGGCGACCTCCTCGAGGATCGCGAAAGCCCGCTCGATCGACTGGATGCCGCCGCCGCGGACGTTTTCGACCACCTGATCGTCCGCCGCCACGGCCGCACTGCCGGTCCTGTCCATCGCCATCGTCCATCCGTTCGCATGCCTGTCGCGCGGGTCAATATAGCACGGTGGCGCGGGGGCTCGACTGCCAGCCGGTCCTCATTGGATCTATGATACGACAATGTCGTTTGAAATGCCAAATTATGAAAATATACTCCTAGATCCGAGGACGGGATAGTGGGGGCAGGGACAATGTTGCCGGAGGCGGTGGACGTGGTGGTGGTCGGCGGCGGCAACGCCGCCCTATGCGCGGCGCTCGCCGCCGCGGAGCAGAAGGTGACCGTGCTGGTGCTGGAGCGCGCGCCGGAAATCGAGAGCGGCGGCAATAGCCGCTTCACCGCCGGCGCCATTCGCTGCGTCTACGATGGCGTCGACGATCTCCGCGCCCTGATGCCAGACCTCTCCGAGGAGCTGATTGGCATCACCGACTTCGGTCAGTACACCGAGGACGACTTCTTCGACGACATGGGGCGCGTCACCGAGTACCGCGCGGACCCGGATATGGTGGAGCTGCTGGTGAAACGCAGCCGACCGACCTTGCGGTGGATGCGGGAAAAGGGCGTGAAGTTTCAGCCGATCTACGGCCGCCAGGCGTTCAAGGTGGAGGGCCGCTTCAAGTTCTGGGGCGGCCTCACAATCGAGGCCTGGGGCGGAGGACCCGGCCTGGTAACGGCGCTCACGGAAGCGGCGGTCAGGAACGGCATCACCATCGCCTATGGCGCCCGCGCCCTCGGCCTCGTCACCAGCGACGCCGGCGTCAGCGGCGTCCGCGTCAAGCAGAGTGGCCATACCCGGGAAGTGCGCTGCAAGTCCGTGGTGCTGGCGGCGGGCGGATTCCAGGCGAACACTGAATGGCGCACCCGCTATCTCGGTCCTGGCTGGGATCTGGCGAAGGTGCGCGGCACGCGGTTCAATACCGGCGACGGCATCCGCATGGCCCTCGAAGCCGGTGCCATGCCCTGGGGCAACTGGTCCGGCGGCCACGCCGTCGGCTGGGACCGCAACGCGCCGCCCTTCGGTGATCTCGCCGTCGGCGACAACTTCCAGAAGCACAGCTATCCCTTCGGCATCATGCTCAACGCGAGGGGCGAGCGCTTCGTCGACGAAGGCGCCGACTTCCGCAACTACACCTATGCGAAATACGGCAGCGTCATCCTGAGCCAGCCGAGCCAGTTTGCCTGGCAGATCTTCGACCGCAAGGTGCTGCACCTTCTCCGCGACGAGTACCGCATCCGCCAGGTGACCAAGGTCCAGGCGCAGACGCTGGAAGAGCTCGTCGGAAAGCTCGACGATGTGAACCCCGAGCGCGCGCTTGCGACGATCAAGGCGTACAACGCCGCGGTAAAAACCGAGGTCCCGTTCAATCCCAACCTCAAGGACGGCCGCGGCACCATCGGACTTGCGGTGCCGAAGTCGAACTGGGCGAACACCATCGAGGAGCCGCCCTTCGAGGCCTATGCGGTCACCTGCGGGCTTACCTTCACCTTCGGCGGCATCAAGGTGGATACCGATGCGGCGGTGCTCGATACCGAGGGCGAACCGATCCGCGGCCTTCATGCCGCCGGCGAGATGGTGGGCGGCATCTTCTATTTCAACTATCCCGGCGGCAGCGGGCTGATGGCCGGGGCTGTCTTCGGCAAGATCGCCGGCACGAGTGCTGCTCGCGCCGCCCTAGGCGCCAATCGCTAGACCGGGATCGGCGCGTCGTCGGTGACCGGCGAGGTTACGACGATGAAGGTGAGGCGCTCGACGCCGGTGTTGTAGAGGGCATGCTCCACGCCCGGCGGGATGAAGATCACGTCCTGGGCGCGCACCACTTGGCGCCTGCCGTCGATCTCCATCAGCCCCTCGCCCGCCAGTACGTGATAGACCTGCTCCTGCACCTTGTGGGAATGACGCTCCACGAAGGCCTTCGGCGCGTAGCTGGAGATGCGGTGATCGATATGGCGGGCGCCCACGGACTCCGGATGCGCCAGCAGCTTGGAGAGGGCGCCACCGTGATGACCCGGCAGCTCGTCCCAGGGCACCTCGGCAATGTTGCGGATCAGCGGCTCGCGCTTGGGAATTTTGTTCATGCTCGCCTCCTGCTGCTCACTCTCCGCTCACGTCCTCGGGAATGTACTTGCCGCCGAAGACCGGCTCCTTGTGCGGCGTCGGCGGCAGCGCCCAGGTGCCGATCGCCGGCGGCCGGATGTTGGCGTCCACATGCACGTCGATGAGCACGGGCTTGTTGAGCTTGATCGCGTGGGCAAGCGCGCCCTTGAAGTCCTCGGATTTGGTGACGGTGATCCCTTCGACGCCGCAGGCCCGCGCCCAGGCGGCGAAGTCGGGATTGTACGGCTTGTTGTTCGGTCCCTGGTAGAAGGCGGTGCCGTGCTCGCGACCGCCGAACAGCCCGTACTGGATGTCTCGGATCGCGCCCCAGGCGAAATTGTTCCAGACCACCCAGACCACGGGGATGTCGTATTCGACGGCGGTGCAGAGCACGTGCGGCACCATGGTGAAGCCGCCGTCGCCGCAGATCGCGACGCAGGGACGGTCGGGTGCCGCGAGCTTGGCGCCGAGGATACCGGCGGGACCGAAGCCCATGCCGGAAAACCCCCAGGTGTTGAGCATGGTCTGCGGCTGCCGCGCCTCCCAGAACTGCATGTACCAGTTGTGGTGCACGCCGGAATCCAGCGAGATGATGGCGTTATCCGGCAGCACCGCCCGGCAATCCGCCACCACGCGCTCGGGCCGCAGCGGCGAGGCGTGGACGTCGAAGTTGGGGCGGGTGAATGCGTCCCACTCGCTCCGCCACGCCGCGATTTGCGCATGCCACGGCTTGAGCCGCTCGCTCTTCTTGATGTTGCGCCGTTCCAGCTCCGCCAGCACCTGCTGCAGGAAGGTGCGAGCGTCAGCGAGAATGCCGAGGTCGGGGGCGTAGTTTCGGCCGATCTCGGAATGGTCAACATCGACGTGGATCAGCTTGGCGTGAGGGAAGTTCCAGGAATATCCCGGCAGCCACGACGACGACGAGCGGTCGTCGAAGCGCGCTCCCACCGCCAGCACGAGATCGGCATGGCGGCCGGCCTGGTTCGCGGGATAGGTGCCGTTGCGGCCGATGAACCCCAGAGAAAGTGGATCGCCCATGTGCAGGCAGCCCATGCCGTTGGGTGAGCTCAGCACGGGAATTCCCAGGCGATGCACGAGCTCGGTGAGCTCGGCGCTCGCCTCCGACAAGGTGACGCCGTGGCCGATGAAGAGAACGGGCTTGCTTGCCGCCAGCAGCATGTCGACGGTGGTGCCGATGTCTTCCGGCGAGGCGCCGCTGCGGCGCTGGTTGAAACCGTCCCAGGCGGGCTCCAGGGAGACGTCGGCTTCCTCCTGGAAGAGATTGAAGGGCACGTCCACATTGACGGGCCCCGCGCGGCCACTTGTCATGGTGGTGACGGCCTGGCGCAGCGCCAGCGGCAGCATGTCGACCCGGCTCGGCTGGAAGCTGCGCTTCACCACCGGACGGATGACATTGGGGAAATCCGCCTGGTTATGGCGGTTGAGCTCCTGGAACGGGCTGCGATTGAACTGCGAGGTCGGCACGTTGGCCGTGATCGCCAGCAGCGCCGAGGAATCAGTCTGCGCCACCGCCAACGCCATTACCAGATTGGCCGAGCCTGGCCCGCAGGAGGTGAGCGTCGCCACCGCCCGATGCTTGACCCGGAAATAGGCGTCCGCCATGTGGCCCGCGACCTGCTCGTGGCGCGGCGAGACCAGCTTGATCCGGTCGCGCACCTCGTAGAGGGCGTCAAGAATGCCGACATTGCCATGTCCGCAGATCCCGAAGACGTAGGGAATCTTCTCCTTGATCAGGAACTCCGCGATGAGCTCGCCGCCTTTCATGCGTGGCATGCTCTCTTCGACCTCCTCGGTATGGCGCCGCCGGGCTGGCGTTATAGATTTTTATATTATGGCATGTCAACCGACCATATAAAATGATTCGCCCGATTAGTGGACCCTTCCGCCGACCGCAGGAGGGCAATCGGCCGCAATCATTTCATATGGGAAAACAATGCTCCGCTATATCGTAAAGCTCACCGGCTGCGTACCGAATAGGGGGATCTCATGGCGCTCAAGCTCCGCTACTCATCGGCCTCGCCCTTCGTGCGCAAGGTTCTGGTCTTCGCCCATGAGGCCGGGCTGGCGGCGAGCATCGAGCTCGTCCCCACCGATGTCTGGGCACCGGATAGCGACATCGCGCGCGACAATCCCCTGGGCAAAGTGCCGGCGCTCGTCACCGACGTCGGCACCTTCATCGGCTCGACGCTCTGCTGCGAATACCTCGACACCCTGCACGAGGGACGCCCGCTGATTCCGACGGCGCCAACCGAGCGCTGGCCGGTACTGCAACGGCATGCGCTCGGCGACGGCATCATGGAAGCCGCCGTCGCCCGCGTCGTCGAGGCGGTGCGGCGGCCGAAGGATCTTGTCTTTCAGGGCAATCTCGATCGTCAGGAAGCCAAGATCCGGCGCGCCGTCGACGCCGTCGAGACACAGGCCGCCGCTCTGGACAAGCGTATCGACCTTGCCACGATCACCCTCGCCTGCGCCCTCGGCTATCTCGATTTCCGCCTGCCTGATCTCAACTGGCGTGCCGGTCATCCCGCGGTGGCGCGCTGGCAGGAGGGCATGGCCACGCGCCCGTCGATGACGGCGACGCAGCCGCACTTCTAGGCGACAACTCTAGCGAACGAAGTGCATCCGCTGGAAGCGTCGGCGGAAGGCGGTGACGTCGGCGGCGACGCTGACCTCGCTGGCATTGCCGATGAGTGCCCGGGCGATCAGGCTCGCGAGCTCCGGCATGTGCGCCGCCGTCATGCCGAAGCGCGCGATTTCCGGTGTGCCCAGGCGCAGCCCGTTCATGTCGCCCTCCACCTCGTCGAGAGGCAGGCCGATGCCGCAGGCGAGGATGTTGGCGCGGCGCAGCTTCTTCGCCGCCGCCTGCCCGCCGCCGAAGCGCGCCGCCTCGATCGCGAACTGGTGCGAGCGCGTGATGCCGCGATCCCGGGCGAAGACGGGCAGGCCCAGATCGACGAGGCTGCGCGCCAGCGCCGACGCGGTATCCGCCATCATGGCCGCGTAGGCCGGGCCGTACTCCTTCCAGTCGAGGAGCGCGATGGCGAGAGAGGCGGATTTCGCCGCGTCGAAATTGGCGGTGAGCCCGGGATAGGCGATGGCGTCGAGGCGTTGCGCCAAGCTCGCGTCGTTGGTGAGGATCAGCCCCGAGGGCGGTCCGCCGAGACTCTTGTACGTGCTCATCGTCATGAGATGAGCGCCTTCCCCCAGCGGCTGCTGCCAGTGTCGGCCGGCGATCATGCCGGACATGTGGGCGGCGTCGAACAACAGCGTGGCGCCGACCTCGTCGGCGATGGCGCGGATCGCGCGCACGGGATGCGGAAAGAGATTGAGGCTGCAGCCGATGGTGATGAGCTTGGGCCGCAGCTCCCGCGCCTGGACCGCGAGCTTCGCGACATCGACGGTGTAGCCCTCCGCATCGACCGGCGCCGGATAAATCTCCAGGCCATAGAGCCCGGCGCAGCCGGGCTTGTGGTGCGTAATGTGGCCGCCGATCGAGGCCGGCGGGACGATGATGCGATCGCCGGGCGCCGCCGACGCCATGAAGGCGTAGAGGTTGGCCATGGCGCCCGAGGCCACCCGGATCTCGGCGAAGCGCGCGCCGAAAATCTCCGCGGCGAGCTCCGCGGCGATCACCTCGATCTTCTCCACCGCCTCGAGGCCCATCTCGTACTTGTCGCCGGGATATCCCAGCGACGGGCGCGAGCCCAGGCCCGAGGCAAGGGCCGCCTCCGCCCTGGGATTCATCGCATTGGTGGCGGGATTGAGGTTGACGCAATCCTGCAGGTGGATCGTCCGGTTGGCGGCGATCTGCGATTGAATTTCCGCGTCGATGTCATCGGCGGAGGCGCCGGCGGTGCGGCCCGCGATACCGAGGATGTAGTCCTCGCAGGCGGCAGGCACCCAGTCGCGGCGCGCTAATCCCGTCATCTTCATTTCCTTCATCTAGCCAGCATAGCCCAGCTCGCGGTAGGCGCGCACCGCACCGGGATGGAGCGGTGCCGGCGGGTTGCGCCAGGCCTGCCGGGGATCGAAATCCGCCATGCTGGCGCTGATGGCAATGAGCTCGGCCCGATGCGTCAGCAAGGTTCGGGCGATTCGGTACGCGGACTCCTCGGGCACCGCCGCCGAAATCATAAAGATCGTCTCCATGAAGGTCGTCGTGATGTCGGCGGATTGCAGGGCCGGATAGGTCGCCGCGGGAATGATCCCGCGGCCATAGCCGTAGGCGCGCGTCAGGTGCGCCATGAGATCGGCGGGCAGTGATTCCAGGCGCAGAGGCCGGGCGCCGGCACCGGCCTCGGCGATGATGACCGCGGGCTTCGTCGTCGCCCCGAAGAGGTAATCGGCCTTGCCGCGCGTCAAGGCAGCGACGATCTCGTCGTAGGTTCCGTGCACGACGCGGCCACCGTCTCCTGCGATACGCTCATAGGAGGTTCCGTAGAAAGCCAGCACGCGCTGGAACGTGAGCTCGTCGGACGTGTCCTTGGCGGGGATCGCGATACGCACGCCGCGGCCGGTGACGGCGGCCCGGAAGTCGCTGGTGCACTCCCTGCCACGCAGGAGATGAAATGGCAGCGGCGACCAGCCGGTGCCCAGAGTGTTGATGGCCGGCATCGGCCGGCCCTCATAGGGCGACCTGCCGGCATAGGCGGCGGCGACCAGGAAATCGATGCTCATGGCGAGCTGCCCGGCGCCGTCCTGGATGTGCGCGGGATTATTCCTGCCGCCGCCGCCGGCGACCGTCAGGCCCAGATCCGGATGCTCCCTATCGATCAGCCCGGCGAGCGCCTCCGCCATTGCGTACCAGCCGCCGCCCGCGGGGCCAGCCAGCCATGTCATCCCTTGCGCCTTGTTCATGCATCCCGGAATAACGGATGCCCCCGACGACGGCAAGGAGCGTATCCGCGCTCCCCGCCGCCACCGGACCGCGCGCGTCAGCGCAAGACGGTCGTGATCTCCCGGTCGTCCACCAGCATCGCCGCCAGGGAGCTGCGATCGACCTTGCCGAGGGCGGTCCTCGGGATGCCGTCGACGGCCCGCAGCCGCTCCGGCACCTTGTAGTCGGCGAGCTGCGACCGCGCGCGGACGAGAATGTCGTCCAGCACAGCTCGGGGCGTGCCGCGTCGAAGCTGAACGACGGCGGCCACGCGCTGCCCGAGCGCAGTATCGGGGATGCCGACGACCGCGGCATCGCGCACGGCGGGATGCTCCAGGAGAACGCGTTCGACCTCCAGCGGCGAGATGTTGGAGCCGCCGCGGATGATCAGGTCCTTCTTCCGCGCGACGAACCAGAGGTCGTCTCCCTCACCCTGGCGCATGAGATCGCCCGTATGGAACCAGCCATCAGGAGCCACGCCGTCGACGCGGCCCGGGCCGACCCAGTAGCCGATGGTGAGGTTGGGGCCGCTGATCAGGAGCTCGCCGACCTCGCCACGGGCCACGTCCACGCCGTCATCGTCGACGAGACGGACGCCTGCCGCCTCCACGATCCGGCTGACCGGTCCCGGCTCCGCGCCGTAGGTGAGCGATCCCGCCGTCTCCGACGCGCCCCAGAACGAGTAGAGGGGCACGCCGAACACATCCGGAAAATCCTGCTGCACCTGCATCGGGCAAACGTCGCCGCAGGAAAGGCAGACCTGCAGGGATCCGACGTCGCGCGGATGCGCCCGCTGGCTTTTCATCAGCTCGTCATACATGAAGGGCAGCCCCAGCATCCACGTCACCCGATGCCTCTCGATGGCATCCAGCACCGCCTCGGGATCGAAGCGCTCCAGCAGAATCATCGGCGCGCCATGCCGGATGCACATGAGCATGGTGAAGAGCCCGCTGGCGTGCACCATCGGCACCACGTGGAGGGCGACCTGCTCGTCGCCGAAGGTCAAATGAGCGGCGGCCTCGACTATCGCCGACAGGGTCGTCGCCGTATGGGTCACGAACTTCGGCACCCCGGTCGTCCCCGACGTGGCGAGGAGCAGGGCGGGCGCGTCGGGATCGAGGGATGGAATCGGCCGCGCGCCGATATCCTCGAGCAGCTTGGCCCAGGGCTGCGCCCAGACGTCGTCGCAGTCACCGAGGACGTAGCGCGCGGAGGGCAGGACGATTTCCGGATCGATATCGGCGACCTGCTCGTAAAGCCTCGCCTGTCCCAGATAGAGCGACGGCTGCAGCCGCCGCAGCAACGGCCGCAGCTCGGCGGTCTTGAACCTGATATTCAGGGGCGCGGCGAGCGCGCCGATGCGAAAGCACGCGTAATAGGCCACCGCCATCTCCGGCAGATTCGCCATATGCAGCACGACGCGATCGCCGGGACGCAGCCCGCGCGCGAGCATCGCCCGCGCCAGGCGCTCGGCCTCGGTCGCCAGCCGCTGATAGCTCCAGACGTCGTCGCCGAAGACAAGGGCCGTTTCGGTCGGGCGAGTCTCCGCCTGACGGTGCAGAACGCTGATCGGTGTCATCATCGGGTGCCTCTTTTCAAGGGCCGAGAACGTCTCGGCGCGCCGGGAAAAAGGGTCTGCCCGCGTCATTGCCGGGCGATTTCCAGATTGGGGGACTGGGTTACGGCCGTAACGCAACAGTGCCGCGATGACATCATCACGTAGTGGCGATTCCGCACGGTTGCCGCATCGAAACAGGAGTCGGTGCGCGGCGGGTGCGCGGCCGCCTCACATTGAATCGGAGACCATGATGCGGAGATGGACGGCGCGGTCAGGCGGACTCTGGCTATTGCTGATGGCGGTCGCGACCACTACCAGCGGCGCCGAGGCCGCCGAGACAAACGGGGACTATCGAAACTTGGAGCAGGCGGTCCTGGATGGCAGGGACATCCGCATGACCTTGGATCTGTCCGCCTGCCTGAGGCACGGCACCGAGCTGTCGGGCCCGCCGATCCGCGGCAGCGTCCGGTTCGACGCCGTCATGATTCGAGGCGATCAAAACATCGTGCTCTCGCTGACTCACTTCACCGTGCGCGACGACGGCACGCCGGTCACCGAGTTCCTATCGTTCAACGTTCAGCCCGACGGAAAGGTGAATGCCCATTCGCAATTCTTCAACGCGGCAACCTATGCCGCCGTCCAGGAGTCGGAATTCGACTGCGACCTCGGTCGTGGCACCGCCTTTCACTGGTAGGCTACAACCACGCTACAAATGACGGTTCTTATCCCAGGAGAAATAGGCGATCTGGCTGCGGTGGATGCCGATGTCCTTCAGCGTCGCATCGTCGAGGGACTCCAGCCTGAGCCTTGCGCGCCGGCGGTCGCGCGCGCGGCGCAGCGCGGACCAGATCCTGCCTGGCGCAGAGAGTGCCCATGCCCCCCAACCGGGGCCACTTGCCTCGTCCCCGCGCGCGTCATGGTCGGGAGCAAAGGGAACCGGCGAGTCCGGCCGGGTCCGACATGAGTCAGCGTTGTCCTCGGAATCGGCGGGCATCTCCTGCAGACGGGACATGTCACCGCCCCATCCATGATCGCGGAGCTCGCCGGCCTGCCGCGTCTCTCTGAGATAGAGCAGGATCGCGTCCTCGCCCGGTCCGAAGAAGCTCGGATACATATTCTCGCCATAGGCAGCGACGCCGTCGCCGATCAGCGCGAGGGCTCTTGAGATCCAGGTGCGGATCGAGCGCCGCACCGGCGTCGGACTGTTTGCCGTCTCGGCGGCGCTCAGGGCAATCGCGGGCGACGACGAGGCGCGGGGCAAATGGGTCTCAACTCGCATAGGTCTCTCCCACAGTCTGTTGGACGGGGAGATGCTGCCGCCCCTGCATTGCGGCAGTGTTCCAGGGCGGAGGAATGCGGTTACGGACGTAACGCCGAGCCCGGCAGAGCGAGAAAACCTGCGAAAGCCTCTTCTTGATCTCTTTTATGCCCCGCGCGAGACCTTGCTCAGGTCATCAGCGGGAGGCCAGGCGATCCCAGCAGCCGGCGGTGTCGCGGGTGAGCTTGTGCTTCATGATGCGCTGGCTCGGCGTCCGCTCGAACTCGTCGACGACAGTGATGTAGCGCGGGTTCTGATAGGGCGCCAGCCGCGCGCCGAGCCAGGCGGAGAGCGCGGTTGGATCGATCGCCTCGCCGGGCTTGGGCTTGACGAAGAGCTTGATGTCCTGCTCGCCGATCTCGGCGACGACGCCGATCATGGCGCAGTCCTCGACGGCGGGATGCGTCACGACCACGCGCTCCACTTCCCATGCCGAGACGTTCTCGCCCTTGCAGCGCACGCTGTCGGTCATGCGGCCGAGGAAGATGAGATTGCCCTCGCCGTCGAAGACGCCGAGATCGCCCGTATAGAGCGCGCCGCCGCGCAATGCCTTGGCGGTGGCTTCGGGATTGCGGAAATAGCCTGGAAACAGGACGTTCTCCGCGTGCGCCCGCACCACGATCTCGCCGCGCTCGCCGGCCGCGACCGGCCCGTCCCTCTCGTCGCGCAGCTCGACGGAGAGCCAGGGTACCGGGCGGCCGACGGAGCCGACGGTGCCGGTGTCGTTGAAGGTGGTGATGCTGGCCGCCTCGGTCATGCCGTAGCATTCGCGAATCTGAACGCCGAAGCGCTCCTCGAAGGGTCGCCAGACATCCTTCGGGCATCCGCCGCCCCAGGCGATCCGCGCGCCATGAGTGCGGTCGAGTGGGCTCGGCGGCTGCTTCAGCAGGATCTGCAGGACGCCACCGAGGAAATGAATATGAGTGGCGCCATACTCCCGCGTCTGGCTCAGGAAGCGGCCGGCGCTGAAGCGGTCGATCATCGCCAGCGTGATGCCGAGGGTGAGCGGCAGCACGATGAGCTGCATGCCGCCGATGTGATAGAGCGGCTCCCACATCATGAAGACGTCGCCCTCCCGCGCCGCCGACACCAGCGCCACCGCCGCGCCCGCGAAGCGCAGCATGCCATGGGAGAGCATCACGCCCTTGGGATTGCCGGTGGTGCCCGAGGTGTAGCAGATCGCGAAGCAGTCGGCGGGACCGGCCAACGGCTCGTCGAAAGACGCTTCGCCTTCCAGCATCGCCTCGAGACGATCGGCGGACGCCGCATCCCCTGACGTCACGAGCGGCACATCCGGCAACACCGCCCCGCTGTCGCCGATGGTGGCGACGAGATCGGCGTCGGCAATGATGAGGCGTGGGTCACAATGCTCGAGGATGTATTTGAGCCCCGGCCCGCGCTGCTGGACATTGACGGGAACCCAGACCACGCCGGCCCGGGCCAGCCCGAAGATGGTCGCGAGCGTCGCCGGACCGTTGCGCATCATGACGGCGACACGCTCGCCCCTGACGATGCCGCGGCGGCGGAGCGCGGCAGCCACGCCATCCGCCATCCGTCCCAGCGCCGCGAAGGTGATGGGCGCGCCGTTGAAGCGGGCGAAGATGCCCTCGGGCGTGTCGCGCCGCTTCGCGGCAAAGAGATGCAGGAAGCCTTCGTCGCCGAGCATGGGCGCGGTCCGGGATCGGGTCTTGCCGACGCTCAGGTGTTGCGCTTCGCCGCCGCCCGCTTGGCGAAGAACTGCTCCATCATCTGGCTGGGCTCGCCGGTGCCGAAGGCTTCGCGCTGGGTGCGGATGCCGGCGGCGAGGCAATCGCGGAAACCCGCCTCGGTCACCTCGCGGAAGCGCGCCTTGTTGAGCCGCATGGCGATCGGCGGCTTGGCCGCGAGCTCCTGGGCCAGGATCATCGATTGCGCCATCACCTCTTCCTTGGGCACCACCTTGTTGACGAGGCCCAGGGACAGGCACTCCTGGGCGTCCATCATGCGGCCGGTAAGGGTGAGGTCGATGGTGCGCGCGAGGCCGATCATCTCCCGCATGATCCAGGGACCCGTCGTGCTGGCGATGCCGGAGTTGATCTCCGGCTGTCCCATTCGCACGCCGGCGTGGGCGATGCGGAAATCGCAGAGCAGCGCCACCTGGAACGCCGAGCCCGCGGCAACGCCGTTCAGCGCCGCGATCAGCGGCTTGGAGAGCGAGCGGATGAGATCGTAGAGAGCCTCCCACTCGCGGATCCATTCCTCGGCGCGGTCGGGATCGAAATCGATGGTCTCGCCCAGATCCTGGCCCGCGCTGAAAGCGAGATCGCCGGCACCGGTCAGCACGATGGCACCCACGGCGCGATCCGCCTCCATCCTGGCGATGGCCTCCATCAGCTCCTCGCGCATCGGACGATGCCAGGCGTTCAGCGTCTCCGGCCGGTTGAGGGTGATGATCCCGACGGCTCCTTGCCGCTCGGTCAGGATGTAGGCTGGCATCGGATCCACCTTGGCTCTAATTTGGCAATCGATCGGCGCGTGGCCGCACGGCTTCCGCAGCGGGGGAGCGTGCCAGACAGCGAGGGGGATCGCAACTCGTGACGGACAAGCCTGACATCCTTGTTTTGGGCACCGGCAGCTTCGCCGCCCGCATCGTCTTTGATCTCGCGGCCACGGCGTCCCGTCCCGTCACCATCGCAGTCGCCGGCCGCAATGCGGAGCGGTTGTCCTGGCTCAAGACTGCCGGCAATGCACGGGCCACCGTCTTCGGCCGGTCGGCGAGATTCGTAAATCGCGCCGTCGATCTCCTGAGCGCGGACGCCGTCGCCGAGCTGATCGAGCGGGATCGCCCCGCCGTTCTGGTACAGGCGGCCTCCTCGCAACCCGCTTCCGTCATCGCGACCCAGGGTAACGCCTGGAGCCAGCTCGTCGCCGAGGGCGGCCTCAGCGCCACGGCGGTATTCCAGGCCCAGCTCTCCATGCGAGTAGCGCGAGCGGTCCGCGCTGCACGAATCCCGTGTCATTTCATCAATTGCTGCTTCCCCGACGTGGTGAATTCCCTGATCGCCGCCGGAGACCTGCCGATCACCTGCGGTGTCGGCAACATCGCGATCCTGTCGAACGCCTTTGCCGGCGAACTCGGCATCCGTGAGCCGGGCGCCCTCAAGATGCTGGCGCATTATCAGTCGGTGACGCCGTTCCGCCAGCCGGCGGCCACGCGCAACGGGCTCGCGCCCCGGGTATGGATCGACGAAAGCGAAGTCGCCGACGTCTTCCGGACCTTCGCGGCGGTGAAGATCACGCCGGAGCCGGCGGTGGAGATCTCCGGCGCCAGCGGCGTGCCGATGATGCTGGCGATGGCCGGCGGTGGCGATTGGACCGGACATGTCCCCGGGCCCCAGGGCCTGCCCGGCGGCTACCCCGTCATCTACCGCGACGGCATGCTCACCCTCGAGCTTCCACCGACCCTCGCGCGCGAGGAGGCGATTGCCTGGAACGCGCGCTTCGAGGAGGCGAGCGGCCTCGTCGTCGGTCCCGGCGGCGCGGCCCGCTACACCGGCGTGCTGCACGACCGGCTGCGCACGGCAAGCACGGATCTCGCCGGGGGGTTCCACGTAGACGATCTCGAAGACGTCTACATAGAGATGACGCGGCTCCGCACCCGGCTGCAGGGCCAGGGCTCGCTCTAGCCGGTCCTCGCCACCGCGCGGCGGCGCAGCATCTCCGCGAGAACGACGAAGGCGGTGACGAACACCAGGATCACCGTGGAGACGGCGGCGAGGGTGGGGTTCACCTGAAGGAGAAGGTCGTTCCACATCTGGCGCGGCAGCGTGGAGGTGCTACCGCCGGTGATGAAGAGCGCCACCGTCAGGTCGTCGAAGGACGTGATGAACGCGAAGAGAAACCCCGCGATCACGCCGCCGCGGATCTGCGGCAGGGTGATGTGATAGAGCGTCCGCCACTTGCCGGCGCCGAGGCTCCAGGCGGCCTGGTCGAGGCGCTCGTCGTAGGTCTTGAGCACCGCCATCACCGTGATCACCACATAGGGAACCGCGAGGATGGTGTGGCCAAGCACGAGGCCCAGGATGGTGCCGACCAACCCCAGCCGGGCATAGAGATAGAAGAGCGCGACCGCGATGATCAGGCGCGGCAGCACCAGGGGCGCCATGATCAGGGCCAGAATCGCCGTGCGGCCGGTTAGTCGCTGGCGCACCAGGACAAAGGCCGCCGCCGTGCCGAGCGCCGCCGCGAGCCACGCCGTCAGAAACGCCACAATGAAGGAGCGGATGGTGGCCGCGACCCAGCCCGGCGAGGACAGATACGTCTGGTACCAGCGCAGGGAGAAGCCTTGCGGCGGAAACTCGATGAAGGTGCCCGACGTGAAGGAGACGGGGATCACGAAAAGCGACGGCAGGCAGAGAAAGGCGATGATAAGCAACCCGGCCGTCCAGAGGATCGCCCGGGCGAGCCCGTGCTGGGGCCGGTCCGCGCGCGTCGGAGACAACCGATCCCACAGACCTCCGGCGCGATCGGAGATCCAGCCGAGGACGGCGATGATCCGCTCGCCCACGACGGCGCCGCCGCGGGCGATGATGCCGCGTCCCCGGCCGACCAGATCCGAGGCGGCCGCACCTCCCGACAAGGTCGACATGCCCAAGAGACGGTCATAGAGGTAGAAGACGATGCCAGCGGCGGCCAGCAGCACCACCGAGAGCGCGCCGGCGAAGCGCCAGTTCATCAGCTCCTGGACGACTGTAATGATGATCTGGGAGATCATGGTCTCGCGCCGTCCTCCGAGGAGTGCCGGCGTGATGAAGAAGCCCAGCGCGGTGATGAAGACCAGGAGCCCTGCCGCCGCCAAGCCCGGCAGCGACAGGCGAAAATAGATGCGCCAGAACGCCTGCCCGCCCCGCGCGCCCAGCGTCCGCGCCGCCTTGACCAGATTCGTGTCGATGCTCTGCATCACCGAGAGCATCGCCATGATCCCGAGCGGCATCATGGCGTGCACCATGCCGATCATCACGCCGGTGAAGTTGTAGATGAGGCTCACCGGCGCATCGGTGATGCCCAGCGCGATCAGCAGCCGGTTCACCGCCCCGTTGCGGCCGAGCAGGATCATCCAGGCGAAGGTACGGACGAGGAAGCTGGTCCAGAACGGCATCAGCACCAGGAGCGTCAGGGTATCCCGGGTCCGCGTCGACGAGTTGGCCAGGAGATAGGCCACGGGATATCCCGCGAGGAGCGCGAAGAGCGTGGTCCAGCCCGCGATCTTGAAGGTGATGAGCAGGGTCTGCAGGTAGACCGGCGAGTTCGCGATCCGCGCGTAGCTGGCGGTGGAGAGCGATCCGCTGGTGTCGAAAGCACTCAATATCAGGATCTGCGCCACGGGATAGACGAAGAGGCAGAGGATTAAGAGCAGCAGCGGATAGAGCGGCCAAGCCTTGATCCAGAGCGCCTGGCTCAGGGGCAGCCGCGCCGGCGCGGAATAGGCCGCGGTCATGGGACGGACGGCTCCTGTCGCAGGACCAGGGCGTGATCGGCGCTGCAGCCCAGCCGCACGGGATCGCCCACCCGCGGCTCCGCCCCGGCGCCAGGGCTGAGCTGCCGTGCCGAGAGCACCACGCCGCCCGACAGCGCCACGAAATAGCGGGTCACGCCGCCGGCGAAGATCGTCTCCTTGAGGATGCCCGCTGCGACGTTGTCCGCGGACTCGGCCGCCGCCAGGAGGCGCAGCCGTTCCGGCCGGATGAGCACCTTGACCGCGTCCCCGGGCCTGTTCGCGGCGGCGCCGAGGGCGCGGATCTCGAGACCTCCGAGCCCGGCAAGTCCGATCGTCGCACCGGATTCCGTCACCGTCGCGTCGAGGAGGTTGGACTCGCCGAGGAATTGCGCCACGAACACGCTGCGCGGCTGGAAATAGAGCTCCTGGGGCGTTCCGATCTGCTCGATGCGGGCGTTGTTCATGAGGCAGATGCGATCGGACATCGCCATCGCCTCTTCCTGATCGTGGGTGACGTAGAGGACGGTGATGCCGAGCCGCGCATGCAGGTCCTTGATCTCGAGCTGCATCTGGTCGCGGAGCTGGCGGTCGAGGGCGCCCAGCGGCTCGTCCATCAGGATGATCGAGGGCCGGTAGACCATGCAGCGGGCGAGCGCGATGCGCTGCTGCTGGCCGCCGGAGAGCTCGCGCGGCAAGCGGCCCGCCACCTGCGGTAGCCGCACGATGTCGAGGACACGCTTCACCTCGCGGGCGATCTCCACCGACGGGACCCGGCGCATCTGCAGCGGAAACGCGATGTTCTCCTGCACCGTCAGATGCGGGAAGAGCGCGTAGTTCTGGAAGACGATGCCGATATCGCGCTTGTTCGGCGGCGTATAAGTAGCGAGCTTGCCGTCGATCCAGATCTCGCCGCTGGTCGGCGGCACCAGGCCCGCAACCATCATCAGGAGCGTGGTCTTGCCCGAGCCCGAGGGACCGAGCAGGGTCAGGAACTCGCCCTCGCGCAGTTCCAGCGTCGCGTCGGCAAGCGCCGTGACCGAGCCATACTGCTTGGTCGCCCCTCGGATCGAGAGCTTTGTCTTCGCCTCCGGCACCCTCCAACTCCCCCACTCAGAAACGAGGACGGCGCGGCATCCCCCAGCCGCGCCGCCCCTCCGCCTTCGCCTCGGCTACGCGAGCAGCCAGGCCTCGAAGCGCTCGATCGCCTGCGCCTTGTTCTTGCCCCACCACTCGGTGTTCGACTGCATCAGCAGCTTGAAATTATCCGGCGCCGTCGGCAGGAACTTGGCGCGCTCTTTCGGGATGTAGTCGTAGGCCTTGGGGTTGGTCGGCCCATAGGGCAGCGTCGAGACGAACTCCGCCTGGCGCTTGGCGTTGGCGCAGAACTTGATGAACTTCTTGCCGAGCTCCGCCTTGGGCGCGCCTTTCGGCACCACCCAGCCTTCCAGCGCGTAGATCCCCTGGTTCCACACGATCTCCACCGGCTTGCCGGCATCGATCACCACCTGGGCGCGGCCATTCCAGGTCGGGATCATGTCGACCTCGCCGCTCTGGAGCATCTCGGTGGTCTGGGCGCCGCCGGTCCACCAGACGTCGATATGGGACTTGATCTGGTCGAGCTTCTTGAAGGCGCGCTCGAGGTCGATCGGGTAGATTTTGTCCATGGGGACGCCGTCGGCGAGGAGCGCCACCTCGAGCATGTCGATCGGGTGCTTGTGCATGGCGCGGCGGCCCGGGAACTTATCCACGTTCCAGAAATCCGCCCAGCTCTGGGGTCCGTTCTTGCCATACTTGTCGCTGCGATAGGCGATGACTGTGCAGTAGAGGTCGCTGCCGAGCCAGCCGGGCTGATGCGCCTCGGGCATGATCTGGCTCATGTCCTCGCCGCTCCAGTCCAGGGGCTCGAGGAGGTTCTGGGGCGCCAGCTCGTAGACGTCGGCGTCGGTCGCGATCACCACGTCCCAGGTATAGGACTTGGTCTCGACGTTGGCCTTGATCTCGACGCTCGGGTAATGCTGGCGCGCAATGTGATTGATCGCGACACCCGTCTCTTTCTCGAACGGCTTGACGAAGGCGGCGTCGCAGGCGGGCGTCCAGGCGCCGCCGGGATCGGCAACGGTCAGGGTCTCCGCGGCAAAGGCGCGAAACGCCACCGAGGACACCGAGAGCGCCGCGGCGCCGGCGGCGGCTCCCTTGAGGAGATCACGACGTCCAAGGGAATATCGTGATGGGTCCTGCAATAATTTTGGGTCGATCATTGGAATCCCTCCTGGTTTGCCCCCAACCGGCAGATCCCGAACGCGCTATGCGCTGCGAACCCCGTTCACGGCACCGCCGTCCGCGCGATTTCGACGTTGCGCAAAGAGCAGGGCGCCTCGAACCTGCCGGCGTGAAGTATGTGCCTCGCGCTCCGGATGATCCAGCGCATAAACAGCCGGCATCCGCGGTCAATGCATTCTCCCGGACGAAATTTCCTGTAAGCTCGGCCGACCCCGTGCAATCGAGATTGGAGGCCAGGGCGTGACACAGCCATCCCCGCTCACCGGCGACAACCGGGAAGAGACGATCCAGGCCCGCATCGATCTGGCCGCCGCCTTCCGCTGCGCCGCGCGCCTCAACATGCATGAGGGCGTGTGCAATCACCTCTCGATGATGCTTTCGGGGCGGCGCTTCCTGATCAATCCCAAGGGCACGCATTTCGAGCGCATGACCGCCAGCGGCCTCATCGTCATCGACGAATACGGCAAGACACTGGAAGGCATCGGCCGGCCGCCGACGAGCGGCTATTCCATCCACACGCGCATGCATCTCATGCATCCATCCGCGAGGGTCGTCCTCCACCTCCACGCCCCCTACTCCACCGCGATCACGGCGATCCGCGGCGGCCGGCTGGAGATGGTGCACCAGAACTCGACGCGGTTTTACGGCGAGATCGCCTACGACGACCATTTCAACGGCATTGCCGTCCGCACCGACGAGGGCGACCGCATGGCCGAGGCGATGGGCGACAAGCGCATCCTGTTCCTGGCCAATCACGGCGTCGTCGTCGTCGGCGATACCGTGGCCCAGGCCTTCGACGACTTCTACTACCTGGAGCGCGCAGCCCAGGTGCAGATCCTGGCGATGCAGACCGGCCGCGAGCTCAACGTCATGCCGGACGAGCTCGCCCGCCTCACCCATGAGCAGTTCGGCTCAGTGACGCTGAACGCCGATCTCCATTTCACCGCGATGAAAGAGATTCTCGATGCCGAGGCGCCGGCTTACGCGTCCTGAAATTCCTCCGGCGTCTTCGCGCGCCGGGTTCCGTAGTCACTGGTCGACCCGGGGGTGACGATGATCGTCACAAAATTTCCGCGGACCGTGCGTGAGATCGAGCACGCCCTGATCCCGCTCAGGGACGGCACGACGCTGGCCGCCCGCATCTGGTTGCCCGACGACGCGGAGCAGAACCCGGTTCCCGCGATCCTGGAATATCTCCCCTACCGCAAGCGCGACGGCACCTACGAGCGGGACGCCCTGACCTATCCCTATCTCGCCGGTCATGGCTATGCCGGCGTCCGCGTCGACATCAGGGGCAGCGGCGAGTCCAGCGGTCTCATCTTCGACGAATACACGAAGCAGGAGCAGGACGACGCCCTGGAAGTCATCGCCTGGCTCGCGGCGCAGCCCTGGTGCAGCGGCGCGGTCGGGATGATGGGAATCTCCTGGGGCGGCTTCAACGGGCTCCAGGTCGCCGCGCGACGTCCGCCGGCGCTCAAGGCGGTGGTGACGCTCTGCTCCACCGACGATCGCTATGCCGACGACGTGCACTACATGGGCGGGACGATGCTCACCTCCGGCCTCGGCTGGGCGTCGTTCTTTTTCCGCGCCCTGTGCCATCCGCCGGATCCGCAGCTGGTTGGCGACAGCTGGCGGGCGATGTGGATGGCTCGGATGGAGAACGTGCCGCTATTGCCGGAGATCTGGCTCCGGCATCAGCGCCGCGACGCCTACTGGCAACATGGGTCGGTCTGCGAGGACTATGGCGCGATCCAATGTCCGGTCTACGCCGTCGGCGGTTGGACCGACGGGTACAAGAACGCGATTCCGCGCCTCCTCGAGCATCTGACGGTGCCGCGCAAGGGGCTCATCGGGCCCTGGGCCCACGCCTATCCGCATTTCGCCCGGCCCGGCCCCCAGGTCGGCTTCCTGCAGGAGACGCTGCGGTGGTGGGATCAGTGGCTCAAAGGCATCGACACCGGCGTGATGGACGAGCCCATGCTGCGCGCCTGGATGACCGATAGCGTGATGCCCGCGCCCGATCACGCGACGCTGCCGGGCCGCTGGGTCGTCGAGCCCGCGTGGCCGCCGACGGGGCGGGCGCCGCTCCGCCTGTTCCTGACCGATGGGGGATTGAGCGCCGAGAACGCGCCCCTTGCGGCGCGCGGCGTGTGCTCGCCGCAGACCGTCGGCAAGCAGGCGGGAGAGTGGTGCCCGTTCGGCGGCGCCGATCAGGCCGGCGACCAGCGGGAAGACGACAGCCGCTCCCTGGTCTTCGAGACGGCGCCGCTCAAAGCGTCCGTCGAGATCCTCGGCGCCGCGGTCGTCACGCTCGACGTCACCTCAGATCGGCCGATCGCAAACTTGGTGGCGCGGCTCTGCGACGTGCATCCCTCCGGCGCGTCCCTGCGCGTGAGCTTCGGCGTTCTCAATCTTACCCATCGCGACGGGCATGAAACGCCGGCGCCCCTGGTGCCGGGCGAGCGCTACCGGGTGCGGATCCAGCTCAACGACGCGGGCGCGGTCTTTCCCGCCGGCCATCGGATAAGAATCGCCCTCTCCACCGCCTATTGGCCGATGATCTGGCCCAGCCCGGAAGCGGCGACGGTGACGATACTCGGCGGCACCCTCGACCTGCCGGCGCGGGCGCCCGAGGCTGGCGACGCGCTGCGGCCGCTGCCGGAGGCGGAGACCGCGACGCCGGAGCAGCCCACCGCGCCCCGCCCTGGCGTCGAGCGCATCGACCGCCTCGGCTTGGAGCTCGGCAACGAGGGCAAGTTCACGTACGACATCAAGGACGACGATCCCCTGAGCGCGGTGGTCGATATACGCCGCGTCGAGACGATCACGCGGGACAGCTGGCGCATCCGGCTCGAGACCTGGATGCGGCTCTCCTGCACGCGCGACGCCTTCCTGCTGCGGACCAGCCTGCGGGCAATGGATGGCGAGACCGAGGTCTTCCAGCGCGACTGGGATCGGTCGATTCCCCGCGACTTTCTCTGAGGCCGCCTGACTATCAGGTATCCGCCAGCGCCGTGAGAGTGCGATCGCGGGCGGCGACGTCGCCGTCATCATGCACCGGCTGGATGCAGACATGGGTGGCGCCGGCGGTGAAATGAGCGCGGAGCTTCTCCTTCACCGTCGCCGCATCGCCCCAGAGCACCATTGCGTCGATGAAACGATCGGAGCCGCCGTTCGCCAGCTCGGCCTCGGTGAAGCCGAGGCCGAGCCAGCAGTTGCGGTAGTTGTCGAGCCCCATGTAGCGCGCCAGCTCCTTGCGGCCGAGGACGCGGGCGCGGCCGGCATCGGTCTCCAGGCAGACCTTCTGCTCCACCGCCAGCCACTTGCCCGCGCCTACGATCTTCGCCGCGCGGGCGGTGTGCTCCGGTGTCACGTTGTAGGGGAGTGCGCCCCGGGATTTCTCCGCCGAGAGCTTCAGCATCAGCGGGCCCAGGGCGGCGACGGCGATCGGCCAGTCCGCCGAGCCCGGCTGATCCCTGGTGATGCCGTCCAGATACTCGCGCATCGCCGGCACCGGCTTGGTATAGGTGTGGCCCCTGACGCCTTCCACCATCGGCACATGGCTGACGCCGAGACCCAGGATGAAGCGGTCGCCGTAGAGCGCGTTCAACGATACCATGCCGCGGCGCGCGGTGAAGGCATCGCGCGCATAGATGCTGGCGATCGAGCTGCCGATCTTGAGCTTCTTGCTGTTGCCGAGCATGAAGCCCGCGAGGGACAGGGATTCGAAGCCGCGGGATTCCGGATACCAGAGAACGTCGTAGTTGAGACGCTCGAGCACCGCGAGGAAGGGCGGGATCTGCGGCCCCGTCAGCTTGTCCATGCTGTACCAGGCGCCAAGTCGTCCGAGCTTCATCGCAGGTCTCCCACTCCAATTCATGTCCAAAGCTTCGCCACCTTAGCGTGGAAGCCGCCGGCGCGAAAACCGGCTCCGCGCCCCGTCAATTCAATCTGAGATCCGTGATGTGGCGCGGATCGGGCTTGAGCTCGCCGCGCTCCACGCGCCCGACGATGTCGGTGAGGGCGGCGTTGGCGGGGGCCGCGATGCCGGCGCGCGCACCTTCGCGCACCACGAAGCCGTTCAGGAACTCGATCTCGGTGCGCCGGCCCTTCGCCATGTCCTGGCCCATGGACGGGCGCTGAGTCGCCGAGGCCTTCTTGCCGTCGGCAATACGACGCTCGTCGACCTCGCGCATCGCCGCCGCGTCCCCCTCGCCCGCCCGCGCGATCGTCTCCGGCGGCAGGTGCAGAATCTCCTCCAGGGCATAACCCAGGGCCTGGCCGATGCGGATCGCCTCGCTGCCCAGCCGGGCGGAGAACCGGCGGAGGGTGTCGTTCTCCAGCATTTGCTTGCCGGTGAGGCCGGTGCAGGCGGAAAGCCCGTTCGCCATCGCGTTCGCCACCAGCTTCGACCAGCGCTCGCCCCAGAGATTGTCGGTGACCTTGGCGCTATCGGCGTAGGCCACGAGGCGGCAGACCTCCTGGGCGCGCGCCGTGACGCGCCCGTGCACCTCGCCGACGCGGAACACCGTGTGGGCGGCGCCGCCCTTGCCGGCGCCGCGATGCACGTGTCCCGGCTCGTCGAGGCCGACCGAGATCACGCTGGCGATGCAGCCGAGGGTCCGGCCCCAGCCGACGACGCCGGCCACCGTCGCCTCGTTCATGCAGTTCTGCAGCGACACCACGAATCCATCAGGCGCCAGGTACTGGGCGATGAGCGTGGTGGCCCAGGCGGTGTCGTAGGACTTCATGCAGACGAAGGCGATGTCGACGGGTGCCTCCCTGGCGAGCTGCTGCGCCTCGGTCAGGTGCAGCGCGCGCACGGGAACGGTGAACTCCGGCACGTCCATGGCATGGGTGATGCGGAGGCCGTCGCTCTTCAGGCGCTCCACATGAGCGGGCCAGGGATCGAGGAAGGTCACGTTCTCGCCGGCGCGGACCATATGGGCGCCGGCATATCCGCCCACCGCGCCCGCGCCCATGATCGCGATCTTCTTGCCCATGTTCCCGACCTCGCCTGAAAAGCAGAGTTGCTACCGCTAGCGCGTCATCGCCGGGCGGTCAATGCGCCCGCGGTTGAGCCGCTACGCCGTAGCGCAGCGCGCGACGAGGGCGGCGTGGACGGCGTCGGCCACCTCGATCGCGTCCTCGTCGAGACGGCGGCGACGCTCTGCCCGGGAGCGATCGAAGGGCATGCGCACCGGCGCGCCGCCGGCGACCGGGCGCGCCGCGCGGACCGCCGTCGCATACTCCGCGACGCCGGCCTCGTACTCCTCCGCCGAGGTCAGGAGATCCGGCCGCACGGCGACGATGACGAAGCCGAAGCGGGCGAGCTCGGGCGGGATGAAGGGCCCACCGGCAAGCGCGCCCAGCATCTGCACCACGAGGCCGAGGCCGGAACCCTTGGCACCCGCCCAGGGCGCGAAGGCGCCAACCAGCGCCGCGGCGGGATCCCGGGTCGGATTGCCCGCGGCATCGAAGGCGACGCCATCGGGCAGCATGTGCCCGAATCGGCCGGCGAGCGTGACCTCGGCGTGGATGATTGCGGAGGTACCGATATCCCAGATGATCGGGTCCTCGCGGCTGGGAAAGCCGAAGCAGATGGGATTGGTGCCGAAGCGGCCTTCGCTGGCGCCATGGGGTGCCACCCACGGCGAGGCGTTCGACGCGATCATGGTGACGAGGCCCCGGGCCGCCGCCATCTCGGCGTAATAGGAGAGCATCCCCGTGTACCAGGTGTTGTTCGCGCCGACGATCGCGATGCCCGCCGCGGTCGCCTTCGCGATGGCGATGTCAGTCGCCCGGCGCGCGACGATGTAGCCGAGCCGGTCGCCGCCGTCGAGGCGCGCCGAGACCGCGGTCTCCTTCTCGATGCGGAGCGGCTCCGGCCGGTAGCCGGTGCGGGTCAGCCGCTCGGCGATGCTGAGCGCCCGGGCGAGACCGCCGTACTGCAGCCCGCGCAATTCGCAATCGATGAGATGGTCGGCGATGATGCCGGCCTCCGCCGGATCGTGGCCGAGAGACCGCATCACCCCGTCGGCGAGCGCCCGTGCCTCGGCGACGCTCAGACGCATGCGCTCCTCCCCGATTTTCCCGCGAGCTCGCGGGATCGCGTTTCGCCGCAGGCCGGCATCTTGCGGTCTTGATCTGGAGCTGTCTACCGGACGGCCCACCACGGAAGGCTCGCGCCGGCGGCCGGTTTGACCATAGACTGATCATCATTCACGCGCGTACGGCCAGGGGAAACAGAACATTGAGCGTCTCGGCAATTTTCGCGCGGGTGGTGGCGCTGGTGGGCGCCGGAACGGTGGCCGTGAGGCGGATGACGGATGGATTGCCGGAACCGGCCTGGGGCGCCGCTCCCGCGATCCCCGCGGCAAAGCCCCAGGGCGCCATTCCCACCCTCAAGATGCCGACCGCCCAGGGCTGGGCGCCGGGGCACAAGCCGATCGCGGCGCCCGGCCTCAAGGTCAATGCCTTCGCGGCCGGCCTCAAGCATCCGCGCTGGATCCAGGTGCTGCCCAACGGCGATGTTCTGGTCGCGGAGTCCTCGAACGTGGAGAGACCTGCCCGGAGCCTCTTCGACTACGCCATGGTCGCCACGATGAAGCGGGCCGCCGCCATGGGCGAGAGCGCCAACCGCATCACGCTGCTGCGCGACAAGGACGGCGACGGCGTGGCTGAGATCCAGGAGGTGTTCATGGAAGGGCTGAACCAGCCCTTCGGCATGGCGCTGCTGGGCGATACTTTCTATGTCGGCAATACCGACGGCGTGATGGCCTTCCCCTATACGCCTGATGCCACGAAAATCACCGCGCCGGGGCGGCGGCTCGCCACCTTCAAGCCCGGCGGCCATTGGACGCGGAGCCTGCTGCCGAGCCCGGACGGAACCAAGCTCTATGCCGGCGTCGGCTCATCCACCAACATCGCCGACAACGGCATGGCGGTCGAGGAAGGCCGCGCCGCGATCTACGAGCTCGACCTCGCCAAGGGCAGCAGCCGCATCTTCGCCGGCGGGTTGCGCAACGCCGTGGGAATGGCCTGGGAGCCCACGACCGGCGCGCTCTGGACCGTCGTGAACGAGCGCGACGGTCTCGGCGACGAGACGCCGCCGGATTATCTGACCTCGGTGCGCGACGGCGGCTTCTACGGCTGGCCCTATTGCTACTGGGGCCAGACCGTGGACGACCGGGTGCCGCAGGACGCGGCCAAGGTGGCGACTGCCCTCACCCCGGACTATGCGCTGGGCGGGCACACCGCATCCCTCGGCCTCTGCTGGCTGCCCGCCGGCACGCTGCCGGGGTTCCCCGACGGCATGGCGATCGGCCAGCACGGCTCGTGGAACCGCAGCAAACTCAGCGGCTACAAGCTCGTCTTCGTGCCCTTCGCGAACGGACGCCCGTCCGGCCCCGCGCGCGACATCCTGTCGGGGTTCCTGGCACCGGACGAGAAGGTGTCCTACGGACGTCCCGTGGGCGTGACGCTCGGTCCCGACGGCAGCGTGCTGATGGCCGACGACGTGGGCGACGTCATCTGGCGCGTGACGGCCGCATAGCCCGCGACGTCAGGCCTCGGCCTGCTCTTCCTCGAGCTCGGCCTTGCGCAGCTTGGCCACGGGCGTCTGCATGAACCTGGCGTAGTCGTAAACCGTCGTGTCGTCCTGGTCCCAGCAGACATAGCCGCGGCAATCCGTGGGGCGGGCCTCGTAGACCGTGCAGGTGCGATCGGCGCCCAGGAACTGGCAGGTGTCCTCGGCGGATTTGATGCGTTTTTTCCCGGCCCGCGTCACCTTGACGATGTGCTTCTCCTCGAATTCCGCGGGACGGAGTCCGAGATGCCGGGCCAGGCGTCGGATGTCATAGCGGCTGACCAGGACGGAGCCCGCCATCTTGCAGCAGAGGCCGGGACACTTGAGACAGTCGAGAGGCTTGTGCGCGCTCACACGAATACCCATTCAATGCATTCAACCCACCCGCATTCATACCTCAAGGCCCGTCGCTTGCCAGCACATAATGGCCTTGCGCGGCCGACGCGGATGACCGCCGAGCGGCGCTAGCTCTGCGCGCCGGGCGCGGTGAATGCGGTCGTGGATGACTTCTGCACGAAGCGATCAAGGACGATCGCGGCGCCGATGGCGATCAGGATGATGGCACAGCACGCGAGGATGAAAGGGCGCATTCTCTGCTCTCCGATCTCGTATTCCCGGCCGCTCACGGCGCGAGGGTGAAACCCGTGGTCTCGATCTCGACGAAGATCCGGCCGAGGGCGCCTACCCGGGCATAGAATCCGGCGGAGTCCACCCGCTCCAGATCGCCGAAGAAACGCCCGATCCACGGCGCCAGGTGCTGCTCGAAGACCTCGCGCTCCGCGCCCGCCGGCGCGGCGATGGAACCACCGGCGAGGCCCGACATGATCTCGCTGAGGACCGCCGCATGATCCTCCGGCTCCGAGTTCCCGTCCGTCTTCTCGATGCCGAAGCGCCGGAGGGTCTGGCGCAGGCGCGAGAGCGGGCGTCCGTATGTCGAGCCCGTCAGATAATAGGAGGCATATGGCATGAGCTTGCCGCGGCCCACCCCATCGAAGAGCTGGAAATATTCCCGCTGCACGCTCTCGGCGGTCGCCGAGGCCGCGGCCTCCCCGAGCGCCGCATGGGCGAGGCCGAGGGGAGTCCCGTCGCCGCGCAAGCGGGCGAGGCGCCCAATCATCCCGGCCTCTGGGCTGCGCGCCAGTAGTGTCGCCAGCAGCGCATATTCCTCCGCCCGGGCGCGATCGATCTCGTCGACGCGGCGTGCGGGATCTCTCGGATGTGCGGATGCCGGCATGGATTCTACCGCGGCAAGGCGCCGCCGTGGCGCGGGCGGAGGTGTTCAGGCTCACGCGGATCGGCGGCATCCGCCGTCCGGGCGTCGCGCACCGGGGCAGCGGGCGGCATGTCCGGACCCTGGCGCCGTCGCTCATCGGCCGCGTCGTGCTGGAGACCCGTCGCCGCCGGCGGCGCTTCTTCCGCGGACACCGCTTCGACCGCCTTGTTCAGCGTTCCCAGGGCCTGGGCCATGAGGCTGGCCACGTCGTCCGTTTCCCGCAGCGGTCCGAATCCCGGGATCGAGGCGGGATCGGTGAAGTCCCACTGGTTCTCTGCGATGCCGATGAAGTCGCGGATCGCGGGATCGCTCGCCCAGGCTCGCCGCAGCGCCGCCCGGGTCAGCTCCGCCGGCACGCCCGATTGCAGGAAGACGCGGATATCCGTGCCGGACGTGATGGACTCGATCGGCGGAAGGCTCGCGGGATCGAAGACCGGGGATGCCGGCGCGATGGCATCGGTTGGCCGAGCATCGTCGGCGGAAGGGGTGTCGCGCTCCTCCACCGCTCCTCGCTTCAACCGCGACCAGCGCGAGAGGAAAGTTTCGGCGCTGCTCATTCCCGCGGATCTCCGCACGACGCCTGCGGTTCGGCCGGGCGGCGGCGGCGCTTGACGAAGGGCCGCTCCACGTGATGCTCCCGGATGAAATCCTCGATGGCCTGGGCGACCAGGGGCGGCATCGGCACGGTCTCCACGAGATCGTTGCCGGCGTCGGTGAACGCCTCGCCCTCCGCCGGGTCGGCGGTCACGGTCAGAAGATGGTAGGGATGCGTCGACACGCCGGGGCGCAGGATCACCCATAGCACGGGCGCGCCCGAGGCGAGGTTGTCGCGGTAGTTCGTGGTCTCGGTCCGATGCAGCTCGATCACGGCCTCACCGGCGTAGAAGAGGGCGGTCTCCGCCGTCTCCGAGAGCGGCGTCCACGGCGCCGCCGAGGAGCCCCCGGCCAGCACTGAAATCGGCCGCCACAGGAAGTCGAGCCACGGGCTCTTCGCCGGACGCCGCTCCACCACTACGCCGACGGGAAGGCGCGCGAGGGCCGTGGCGTTCGCGTTCGCCGGCACCGGATGCCCACCGCTCACGGGAGCCCTCCCCGCGCCATCGCCAGGAGATCGATGTGCTCCGCCAGCGGCTCGTCGACGGCCATTCGGGCATCGAAGACACGCAGCGGCGGTTCCGCGATCGGACGCAGCACACGGAAGGACTCGCGGACGGAGCCGGCGTCATGGCTGCGCGACACGGCGGCGAGAACGCCCGTGGGATGTTCGGCGAGGGACGCCGCGAAGGCGATCTCTTCCTCCGCCGCCGGCAGCGCGGTGGCGATATCGGGGGCGCCGAAGCGGGCGACGAGCTGTCGCGCCAGCGCGGCCACCGCCGCCGCGCGATCCCCCGGGCTGGCCTCGACGACCTGCACCAGCGTCGACCAGCCCAGAGACCCGATCCCCAGGAATCCCCCGTGAAACGCCGCCCGCGCCTTGCCCAGGAGCAGGGCCGGATCCAGATGCGCGAAGGCGAAGGCGCCGGAGACAGCCCATTCGCCGGACTCCGCCGCGGTCTCGAAGAGGAATGCGTCCGACTCATCCAGGCGGATCGTCCGCAGCAGCTTCACTTGCCAGACCCTCCCGGTATCGGTGAGTCCGTGTGGCGTTCGCGCAGGTAGTCGTCTGTCGTGCGCAGCCGCCGGCCGGGCGCGCCATAGGGATCGAAGCCCTCATTCGAGACAAAGGCGACGCGACAATCGTCGCACATTTTTATGACATCGAGGCGGCCGGGCTGTTCCCGATACATCCAATGCGAGCCCCGGAGCTTCGCCGTCACGCGCTCGATCGTGCTCTTGACGCCGAAGGGCTTGCTGCAGCGGATGCAGCAGAACGGCTCCTCCTCCTTGAGAACCCGCGCCGCGGCGCTTGAGGTGCGGAAATCGAGCTGCGGCTTGAGCGTGATCACCTTCTCCGGGCAGGTCGCCTTGCACAAGCCGCACTGCACGCAGGCGTCCTCGGCGAAGCGCAGCATCGGCCGCTCGGGATCGTCGCGCAGCGCGCCGGTCGGACAGGCGGAGACGCAGGCGAGGCAGAGGGTGCAGCCGTCCACGTCGATCTCGATCGCGCCGAAGGGCGCCGGGGCCGGCAGCGCGATCACATCCACGGGATCGGGCGCGGCGCGCTGCAGCTCATCGAGCGCGGCGCGCAGGACGCTCCGCTTGCCGCCCACTGGCAGGAAGCTCGCGGGACGTGGCGCCGACGGCATCGCGGGAATCGCGCGCAAGGCGTCGCCCAGGGTGTCGGGGTCATCGGTCTCGATCGTGGCGACCCGTCCGGCGCCGAAGCCGAGACCGGTCAGGATCGGATCGGCCAGCGCGATGGTCCGCATCAATCCCGTGATGTCGTGACGCGGTTGGGCGCGAAGCAGAAACCGCACCGCCGAGGCGCCGAAGGCGAAGGCGGCGGCGATGCCCTCGAGGCCGACCTGGGTCACCTCGTTCACCGCCAGCGGAAGCACCCATGCCGGCAGGCCCTCACTCTGTTGCGCCAGGGCATCGATCAGCGGCGTGCCGTTGGCATCGTCGTGCACCAGCAGGACCGCGTGCTCGCCGCCGGCTTGGCGAAAGGCCGTCAGCATCGCGCGCAGCCGCCGCACCAGCGCGTCCGCCGGCGGCATCGCGTAGGAAGCGGCGCCGGTCGGACAGGCCGCGGCGCATTGGCCGCAGCCGGCGCAGACGAAGGGATCGATCGCCACCTGATCGCCGGCGGGAACGATGGCGCCGGCGGGGCAGAGATCGAGGCAGCGGGTGCAGCCGGTGATCCCCGAGCGGGAATGGGCGCAGAGAGAAGCATCGAAGGCGATATAGCGCGGCTTCTCGAAGCCGCCGACGAGATCGCACGCCCGGAGGACGGCCGCCGTCACCGCGGCGGGATGGTCGGGATCGGCGCGCAGATATCCCTCCCGCAGATCCGGCGCGGCGACCAGCGCGGTCCCGCCGGTGAGGTCGAGGAGGAGGTCGCAGCGCGACCGCGCGCCATCGCGAGGCAATCCGACCGACGGCGCCGGCTCGGCGAAGTCATCGACCACGACGTCAAAGGCGCCGAGGTGACCGCTGACCGTGCGGATGCGGCCCCGGGCGACGGGAAATTCCGTCGCGGGCCCCAGCGTCACCGTCGCGCCCGGCTCGACCAGCACGGTGACGTCGAGGTGATCCCGGAGCTGGTTGCCGGCCTCGATCGCGACCTCGTCGCGACCATAGATGAGAATGACGCCGGCGCTCTCGAGCTCCAGCATGGGCACATCGGGCATCAGCTCGGCCGCCGCCGAGAGCAGTGCCGCCGCCGACGGCATTACGCCCGCTCCGTCGCTCATTCCGCCGGCGTGGTCGAGGCGGGCCCGGGCTGACCTTCCCGGGCGAGCTTTTCCCGCAGCCAGACGTCGTGATGCTCGCGCGCCCAGTTGAGATCGACGTCGCCGGTCCCCATGGCCTCGAAGGCGCCCTCCATGCCGAGGGTCCCGATATAGATGTGCGCCAGGATCAGCGCGACGAAGAGCACGGCGACCACGCCGTGCACGACCTGGGCCAGCTGCATCTCGGCGATGCCGGTGCCGTAGAACGGGAACAGCAGCAGATATCCGGACGCCGCCACCGCGGCACCGCCGACGAGGGCCAGCCAGAACACCATCTTTTCGCCGGCGTTGAAGCGTCCCGCCGGCGCGTGGCGGGATTTGATGAAGCCGCCGCCCTGGCGGATCCAATCGATGTCCACCTTGCGCGGTATATTATCCTTGATCCAATTCGCGGTGATCAGGACCAGCCCGAGCACGAAGGCGAAGCTGGTGAAGTTGTGGGCGTATTTTGCCCACTGCGAGATGTCGCTGAACGCCTCGGGCCCGATCACCGGCAGCAGCAGGAGCTTGCCGAAGGTGATATTGAGGCCGGTGAGGCCGAGCACGACGAAGGACGCCGCCGTCAGCCAGTGGGAGAAGCGCTCATAGGCGCTGAAGCGGCGCACCTTCCGACCGGACCGGCCGGCGGAGATCCGGATCCGGCCGAGGATGAAATACCCGAGCGCCAGCACGGCGATCATGCCGAGGATCACCACCGCGCCCATCCAGTGCAGGATCACCTCGTGGAAATAGTCCCATGTCCGGCCCGCGGGCTGGATCAGAACCCTCGCCTTCGCGTCGGGAATGTCGATGCGCCCTTCGATCCGCGGCGCCTGCTGCAGCAGGGTCTGCTGATGCACCGAGCTTGCATCGGGGTTCGGCGCGCCGTCGGGGCCGAGGGTCTGGGCCGGCGCCGAGATACCGCTGGCGACGGCGAGAACGCCGACGACGAGGAGGGTGCGCGCGACCCGCGTCAGGGCGCTCACACCGAGATGTCCTCGTGGTAGGCGGTCATCCAGCCCCAGGCGCCGGAGCCGTAGCCGCGCGTCAGGACCCGCTCCTTGTAGATCTCGGCGATCACCTCGCCGTCGCCGGCGAGGAGCGACTTGGTGGAGCACATCTCGGCGCAGAGCGGCAGCTTGCCCTCGCCGAAGCGGTTGGAGCCGTATTTGGCATATTCCTCGGCGCTGCCGGAAACTTCCGGTCCGCCGCCGCCGGCGCAGTAGGTGCACTTGTCCATCTTGCCCCGGGTGCCGAAGTTGCCGACCTTCGGGTATTGCGGCGCGCCGAACGGGCAGGCGTAGAAGCAGTAGCCGCAGCCGATGCAGAGATCCTTGGAATGCAGGACGATGCCGTCCTCGGTCGGGAAGATGCAGTTCACCGGGCAGACCGCGGCGCAGGGCGCGTCGGTGCAGTGCATGCAGGCCATGGAGACCGAGCGCTCGCCGGGCTTGCCGTCGTTGATGGTGACGACCCGGCGGCGGTTGATGCCCCAGGGCACCTCGTTCTCGTTCTTGCAGGCGGTGACGCAGGCGTTGCAGTCGATGCAGCGGTCGGCGTCGCAGAGGAATTTCATTCGCGCCATGGTGTCTCCCCTCAGGCCGCGCGGATCTGGCAGAGCGTGGCCTTGGGCTCCTGCATGCCGGTGGCGGGGTCGAAGCCGTAGGTGGTGAGCGTGTTGACGCTCTCGCCGAGCACGATGGGATCGGCGCCCTTGGGATACTTGCCGCGGAGATCGACGCCCTGGAACCAGCCGGCGAAGTGAAACGGCATCCAGGCGACGCCTTTGCCGACCCGCTCGGTCACCAGCGCCTTCATGCGCGTCTTCGAGCTGCTCTCGGCCCCGGTGACCCAGACCCAGTCGCCGTCCTTGACGCCGCGCTCGCCCGCGTCCGCCGGATTGATCTCGACGAACATGTCCTGCTTCAGCTCGGCCAGCCACCTGTTGGAGCGCGTCTCCTCGCCGCCGCCCTCGTATTCCACCAGCCGGCCGGAGGTCAGGATCAGCGGGAACTGCTTCACGACGCCCCGGTCGACGGCGGATTTCTGCACGGTGAAGCCGATGTTGGGGACCCGGAACTGCCGTGCGTCGGGCAGGGTCGGATACTTGGCGACGAGATCCGGGCGCGGCGTATAGATCGGCTCGCGGTGGACCGGTATGGGATCCGGCAGGTTCCAGGCGACCATGCGCGCCTTGCCGTTGCCATAGGGCGAGCAGCCATGCTCGATCGAGACCCGCTGGATGCCGCCGGAGAGATCGAGGGCCCAGGAGACCGCATCGGGATTGGCGGGATTGATGCGCTGGATGACCTCCATCTCCTGGGCCGTCAGATCCCGGTCCCAGCCGAGCTTCTTGAGGACGCCGAGAGTGAACTCGGGATAGCCGTCCTGGATCTCCGACCCGACGGAGTAGGAGCCCTCGGCGAGGAGGTTGTCGTGCTCCTGCTTCTCCACCTCCTGGCCGTTCTCCATCACCTTGCGGGTGACCACGCGCTCGACGCCGAAGCGGGCGCGGAAGGTGCCGCCGCCGTCCTTCACCGCCAGGTTGGTGTTGTAGAGGATCGGCGTGCCCGGGTGCCGGAACTCCGGCGTGCCCCAGCACGGCCACGGCAGGCCGTAGTAGTCGCCGCCGACCTCGGGATCGTCCTTGGGCGCGCGCAAGGTCACCAGATCGAATTTATGCTGGTTGCGCATATGGGCCTTGAGCCGCTCCGGCGACTGGCCGCAATAGCCCGTGGACCAGCCGCCGCGATTGATCTCGCGCAGGATGTCCTCGGCGGAGACGCGCGCCGTTCGTGACCTTGATGTTCTTGAACATCAGGTCGGCGAAGCCGAACTTGCGGGCCAGCATGTACATGGTGTCGTAGTCGTTCTTCGATTCGAAGACCGGCGGCACGATCTGCTCGCCCCATTGCAGCGAGCGGTTGGACGCCGTGCGCGAGCCGTCCATCTCGAAGCTGGTGCAGGCCGGCAGCAGATAGATGCCGTCCTTGCGCTGGGAGATCACCGACCACGCCGTGGGATAGGGATCGCAGACCACCAGCAGATCCAGCTTCTCGATGCCGCGCACCGCTTCCGGCATGCGGGTGATGGTGTTGACGCCGTGCCCCATCACGAACATCGCCCGGAGCGTGTCGGGCTGGCTCACCTGGTCCTTGGGCAGGAGCGTGGCGTCGAACCAGCGCGTGCTGGGAATGCCCGGCGTCTCCATCAGCGTCTTGTCGGGGAAGCGGGCACGCATCCAGTCGTAGTCCACTTCCCAGACCCGGCACCAATGGCGCCAGGCGTCCTCGGAGAGGCCGTAGTAGAGCGGCAGCGAGGTCACATCGAGACCGAGATCGGTGGCGCCCTGGACGTTGGTGTGGCCGCGGAAGATGTTGGCGCCGCCGCCCGCGAGGCCGACATTGCCGGTGGCGAGCAGCAGGAGACAGCTGGCGCGCACATTGGCCGTGCCGGTCGTGAACTGGGTCTGGCCCATCGCCCAGATCAGGGTCGCCGGCCGCTGCTTGGCGAAGGTCTCGGCGACGTGCCTGACCTGGGCCTCGGGCAGGCCGGTGACGCGCTCGACCTCGGCGGGCGGCCATTTCGCCACCTCGGCGCGGATCTCGTCCACGCCGTAGACGCGCTGGCTGAGGAATTCCTTGTCCTCCCAGCCATTCTGGAAGATGTGCCAGAGCATCCCGTAGATCGTCGCGATGTGGGTGCCCGGACGGACGCGGACGTATTCGGTGGCGTGCGCCGCGGTCCGCGTCATCCGGGGATCGATGACGATCATGTTGGCGCGGTTCAGCTCCTTGCCCTCGAGGATGTGCTGCAGGGAGACCGGATGCGCCTCCGCCGGGTTGCCGCCCATGATGAGGATGGTCTTGGCGTTGCGGATGTCGTTGTAGCTGTTGGTCATCGCGCCGTAGCCCCAGGTATTGGCGACGCCGGTGACCGTGGTGGAATGACAGATCCGCGCCTGGTGATCGCTGTTGTTGGTGCCCCAGAAGGCGGCGAGCTTGCGGTTGAGGTAGGCGGCCTCGTTGGTGAACTTGGCGGAGCCCAGCCAGTAGACCGAGTCCGGTCCCGACTTCTGACGGATCTCCAGCAGCTTGTCGCCGATCTCGTCGATCGCCTGCTGCCAGGAGAGGCGGACCCACTGGCCGCTCACCAGCTTCACCGGGTAGCGCAGGCGGCGCTCGCTGAGGACGTCGTCGCGCACCGCCGCGCCCTTACAGCAATGGGAGCCGCGATTGATCGGGCTGTCGTAGTCCGGCTCCTGGCCGATCCAGACGTTGTCGGCGACCTCGGCGACGACGGAGCAGCCGACGGAGCAATGGGTGCAGAGGTTCTTGCGGCTGGTGGCCGTCATGCCCACAGGCGGCGGCGGGCCGGCCGCGGCGGTGCGGATGCCGGCGAGGGGCAGGCTGCCCAGCGCCGCGAGGCTCCCGGCGACAAGGCCGGAGCGCTGCAGAAAGCCGCGCCGATCGACCCCGCTTTCCGATTGGTTCAGCGGCGCGGCGGCCGATTTTCCATGGCCGCCGCGGCGCTCTCTCGTCTTCCTAGTCAGCAGAGGATGTCTCCCTTACCGCACCGGATAGCGGTTGACGCGATAGAATTCCTGAACCTCCGCGGCGCTCGCCCGGTAGCGGGGTCTGCTCTTCTCCGCGCTGTTCCGCGGCAAGGCCGCCGCGGGTCCCGCGGCAACCGTCCCCGTGGCCAGGACCGCCGCCGCCGCCGCGGCACCGGTCATCACCGTCCGCAGCAGGTCGCGCCGACGCACCGAGGCCGGATGTTCTTTCTTCACCGCCGATCCTTCACCAGACAACACGGCTTCGATGCTGACATAGGGGCGACGCCTTGCCAGCCGGGTTTCTTGCTATGTCTTGCTCCGGCGTGCCGTCATCGCCGCGGCCCTCGTCGCGCCTCTTCCGGTCGAATCGCGCGTCAGCCGTGCAGGGACCGCGCAGGCAGTGCGGGCGTCTCGTCGGGCGCGCGCCGCGACGACGCTCGATAGTCCAGGGGATCCTTGCCGTAGGTCTGGCGGAAGGCGCGGAAGAAGCTGCTGGGGCTGGTATAGCCGACAGCGTGGGCGATCTGCTTGAGGGGAAGGATGTTGGCGGACAGCATGGCGGCGGCGCGGTGCATGCGGAGCTGGCGGAGCGCCGCCATCGGCGAGCACCCGAAGGCGCCGGCGAAGCGCGCCATGAAGGCGGAGCGGCTGAGGCCGGCGGCCTGGGACAGGGTCAGGACCGAATGCGCCGCGCCCGGCTCGGTCAGCATGCAGGTGAAGGCCCGCGCGATGTTGGGATCGCTCAGCATCGAAAAGCGCTCCAGCCACACATCCGCCGAATAGAGCGACCGGCGGATCAGCGTCACCAGGACCTGCTTCAGCAGCGCCGTCGTCATCGCCTCCATGCCGATCTGCCGGGCCCTGAGCTCGGCGAGCGCGGAGCTCAGCTTCGCGTCGAGGGTGTCGGCGGTCCCGAACTGCTCGACGATCGGGGCGTGCAGCGTGCCGAAGAGGTCGATCGACGTGCCGTAGAAGGCGCGGAAATAGCCGCAGATCAGCGCCACCTCGGGCTCCGCTTCGCCGGCGCGGTATCGATGCACGATGGCGGCGGTGTCGTCGGCCTGCCACGGCCGCTCCACGATCTTCAGGCAGGAGGCGGCTCCGCCATCGCCGGCGGCCTCGATGCGGAACGGCTGGTGCGGCGGCGCGATGACGAGAGTGTGGGGGAAAATCGGAATCGCCGGCGCGTCGCCGACGTACACATGCCCGCGGCCCGACAGGTTGTAGTGGATCGCCGGCAGATGCGCCGCCGGAAACGACAGCCGCCACCCGGGGCTGACCAGGCACTCGATCAGCCGGACGACATTGACATCCAGCGTCGAGATCAGAATTTCCAGGACCGAGCGGGAGATCGGGAGGCTTGGACGATTCGACACGCTTTCAGGACCCTCGGAACAGAACAGTGACCTAAGGACAGCAACTCCTATCCAAACCGCGCCTAGATTACGAGCGCGACATCGAGCCATCCGAGGGAGCTAGAGCATGAAAAACATCGGCGCCATAGGCATCACCGTGATGGGATTGCTGATATCGGTCTCGATTGCGGCCCACGGCCAGATGAGTGGCGCTGCGGCGGCGGTGACCCCGAAGCCCGGCCCGGTAGCCGATGCGAAGGGCAACTTGCGCGTGCCCGCGGATTACCGCACCACCTATCAGTTCCTGGGCAGCTGGGCGGTGGCGGCGGACCAGGGACCGGGCGCGCAGCAGCTTCATGTGGTCTACGCCTCGCCCGGCACCATCGCCGCCTATCGCCGGGACGGACATTTTCCCGAGGGCGCGGTGCTGGTGAAGGAGGTGTTCGCCGCCGCGACCGACCAGATGGCGACGGGAACCGTCAGCCGCGCCCAGACCTTGAAGGGCTGGTTCGTGATGGTGAAAGACGGGCGGAACAGCCATCCCGGCAACAAGCTATGGGGCGATGGCTGGGGCTGGTCGTGGTTCGACGCCGGCAATCCCCTGAAGACGACCTCCACGGACTACACGGCGGACTGCCAAGGCTGCCATGTGCCGGCGCAGACGACGGATTGGATCTACATTCAGGGATACGCCCCGTTGAAACGATAGGGCGCGTCGTCCATTTCCCGGAGGTGCGCGTGCTCAGGCCCGGCTCTCTTGCAATCATCGCGGCGTGCCTCGGAATGACGATGCCCATGGCCAGCCAGGCGGCTCCCGACTCCCGTCGCGAGCCCGTCCTCTATCGCAGCATCACCGTCGACGGCCTGTCGATCGCGTATCGCGAGGCCGGCCGACCGGAGGCGCCGACGCTCCTTCTCCTGCACGGCTTTCCGTCGTCCTCGCGGATGTACGAGCCGCTGCTGACCCGTCTTTCCCAGCGGTTTCATCTGGTGGCGCCTGACTATCCCGGCTTCGGCCACAGCGACGCGCCGGATCCGAAGACTTTCGCTTACACCTTCGATCACATCGCCGAGGTGACGCAGCATTTCACCGAGGCGCTGGGTCTTGCCCGCTATTCGCTCTATCTCCAGGACTACGGTGGACCCGTGGGGTTCCGCCTCGCCCTCGCCCATCCCGAGCGCGTCCAGGCCCTCGTCATCCAGAACGCCGTCGCCCACGAGGACGGCCTCGGTCCCCTATGGCAAAAACGCCGGGAGTTCTGGGCCGATCGCGCGCCGAACGAGGCGGCTCTCCGCGGGAATTTCCTCTCCCTGGCGGCGACCAGGCAGCGCCACCTGGGCTCCAGTCCCAACATCGACCGCTACGATCCAGATCTCTGGACCGACGAGTTCGCGTTCCTGAGCCAGCCCGGGCAGGCGGATATCCAGACCGATCTGTTCTACGACTACCGCACCAACGTCGCGAGCTATCCGGCGTGGCAGGCCTGGCTCCGGCAGCATCAGCCCGCCACCCTCGTGCTCTGGGGACGCTACGACCCGTCGTTCCAGGTCGCGGAATCCGAGGCCTATCGCCGCGATCTGCCGAAGGCGGAGATCCACATCCTCGACGCCGGGCATTTCGCCCTCGACGAGAAGCCCGACGAGATCGCGGCGCGGGTCGACGCTTTTCTCACGCGCCAGGTCGGCACGCGGTCGGCGCACAAATAGGCGACTGGGGAAAGCGGTCCGCGCCGCGTCGATATTCCCGTCTTTGTCTCACTCCTTCTTCGCGACAGGGCGAGCCGGCGCGACGTCGGCCTGCTCGGCGCTCGCTGTAGGGCTCGCCGAAATAGGGGAACTCGGCGCGGGTGCGATCCTTGTCCGGGATCACGCCGTCGCCCAGCGCCGTGTTCGTCGCCAGCGTCAGGATGACGTCCATGACGTCGTCGGTCAGGGCCCGGCCGTTGAAGCCGGCGAAGTCGAAGGCCGCCGGCGTGTCGAGCTCGTAGGGCAGCATCGTCGGGAACAGCCGGGCGGTGAGCTGCCGGGCATATTCCGCCGGGCTCGAGCGTGGAGCCCGCGAGCGTGGTCAGCTTCTCTGCGACCGCGGCGACCTGCGCGATGAAGCGGCTCTGGTCGTCGGTCGGAACCGCCCGATTGAACTGCTCCTTCATCTCCGCGTCGGGCATGAAGACGTGGGTGATCAGCGGCAGGCCCCAGCGGGAGACCTGGACCTCCGGGGCATGGCCATAGAGCGACGCCGTCGCCCATCCCCGCACCGGCCCGCGGCCGATCAGATGGCTGGGAACCTCGATGACGATGGCGGTGACGTTCCGCCTGGCGAAGAAGTTCTTGCGATTCTCGAAGGCGCCGGGGTCGTACCTGCCGTCGTTATAGAGGGCGCTGCGGAAGCCTGCCGAGGGCCGCCGCGTCACCGGCGAAGAGATCGGGAGCGAGCCCGGCATAGGCCATCGCCCCGGCGCCGGTCCTGGTCACCTCGCCCGTGTAGCCCTTCGCGACGGGCTCGCCCTCCCAGCCCCGCACCGCCGCCCGCCCGGTGGCGCGGCGGATCTCGAAGGTCTGCCGGTGCCGGTGCCCGTCGCCATCGGCGTGATCGACGGCGCCGAAGCGGACCTTGAAAGCCACCTCCTCCCGGCCGTCGCGGTTGAGATCGAAGCGGAACGCATAGAGGCCCTCGTCGTGAAACGTGTCCGGCGCCGAGAGGCCGGCGTCGGGATTCACCGTCATTGCCATCACGGTGGTTCCCGGCCGACCCGGGAACAGGTAGAGGTCGCAGAGGTTGATGCGCGGATCCTTCTGGGCGGTCGGCGTATCGAAATGGTGGGACATCTGCGGGGCTCTCGGACTTGGCGGGGAAGCAGCGGTCAGACACCGACCGCAGGGAAATAGGGGAAATCGCTCGTCAGCCGGAACCGGGGCGGCGCGGCCTTCCGCGGCACGACTGCTCCCCTCAGCAATGTCGCGGTGACTGCATCGACGTCGTCGCTCGGATGGCGTCCGTTCTGGCTCGCGAAGCTGAACCCGACCGGCGCGTCCCGGCGATAGGGGATGACGTCGGGCAGCAGCCGCGCGGCCAGGCGCCGGGCATGGGCGTCCGGGTCTGCAACGCCGCCGGATAGCGCCATGGCGGCGAGACGCTTCTGGAGCGCGCCGGTGAAGAGCGCGGCATCCTCCGCCGGCGACGTCCCATGATAGGTGTCGGACAGCGCGGGGTCGCGAGCGAGGAGGTCGGCTACGAAGGGGCTGCCGACCCGGAGCCGGGCCCCCTCCGCCGTGCGGATCTCCGCCCAGGCGGCCACCGCCTCCCGGAGCGGGCTCTCCACCACGACGGCGTCGTGGCGTATTCCCATGGGCCCGTGGCCGCCGCTCACCTGGCCGATGAAAAATCGGTCGCCATCGCGATCCCGCGCGTGCGCGGACCGCAGCGTCTCCACCGTCCAGCTCCGCGAACCCGTGTGGATGCGCACCTGCATGGGCAACGCCGAAACCGCTCCCGCCCCGGCAATGACAACCGCGAACACCGATTTCCCCGTGTCGGGGGCGGGGAATACGAAGAGCTCGGCACTGTGCCGGGGGTGCAGGACCGCCGATACGCCGCGGGGCGCCCCCGCGAGCAGAAGACCGGCGCCGGCACCGAGAACAAACCGCCGGCTGACGCAGACCGACATGGCGCAACCTCCCACCTTCAGTTCCAGGACGCGAATCGACGAATGGCGAGGCTCAGGTGGCCGGCGCCGGCAGCTTCCAGTCCGGCCGGATGAAGTGACACGTGTAGCCGTTGGGATTGCGCTCGAGGTATCCCTGATGCTCCGGCTCGGCCTCCCAGAACGGGCCGAGCGGGACCACCTCGGTCACCACCTTGCCGGGCCAGATACCGGCGGCATCGAGCTCGGCGATGGTGTCCCTGGCGATCTGCCGCTGCTCGTCGCTGGTATAGAAGATGGCCGACCGATAGCTGGTTCCCACATCCGGACCCTGGCGATCGCGCGTGGTCGGATTGTGAATCTGGAAGAAGAATTCCAGCAGCTTCCGATAGCTGAGCTTCTGCGGATCGAAGACGATCTCGATCGCTTCGGCGTGGGTCCCATGATTGCGATAGGTCGCGTTGGGTACATCTCCGCCGGTATAGCCGACCCGTGTCGCGACGACGCCGGGTTGACTGCGGAGCAGGTCCTGCATGCCCCAGAAGCAGCCGCCTGCCAGGATTGCGCGCTCTTTCACTGCGGTCATGTCTTCGGCCCCTTCATGGTCTATCTCGCGCCATTTCACTCGGAGTCTACGGGACCCCGAAAATAAAACCTGCCGTCTCTATGCCGTCTTCCGGCTCGGCTGGTGCACCGGCCGTTCCAGGCCCAGCAGATGCGCCTTCGCCTTGAGACCGCCGGCGAATCCCGTGAGGTCGCCCCGCGACCCGATCACCCGGTGGCAGGGCGCCACAATCGCGATGGGATTTTTCCCGTTCGCCGCGCCGACGGCGCGCATCGCCCGGGGATTGCCGAGCTGCCGCGCGATCTCGCCATAGGAGCGTGTCTCTCCGAAGGGGATCGCGAGCAGCGTCGCCCAGACCTTCTTCTGAAACTCCGTGCCGGCGAAATCCAGCTTCAGGTCGAAGCTCTTCCGCCGGCCCGAAAAATACTCCCCAAGCTGCCGCTCGGCCTCGAGAAGCATCGGATGAGTCCTGTCCTCCCCGATGATGTTCAGGCGAACCCGCCGCGGATCCTCCTTTTCCCAGAGGATCGCCGCCAGGCCATCGCCGGAGGCGACGAGCTTCAAGGCGCCGATCGGCGACTTGATCATCTTGAAGAAATATTCCTTCTTCGCGCCATCGCTTTTCTTGGGCATCGGGAGGGCCTCCCATCAAAGGTTCATCGCGTACCCGTCGGCGACCTCTGGAAACCGGTCGCGCTGCGAACGCCCCTGTCGGCCTACCACCGGCCCGCAAGATATAGGCCTTGGGGAACGCCGCCGCCGCCGTCGGCGGCGCCCCAAAAGTCCGAATTACGCTGCGGGAAATCCATAACCTGCCAACGGCCGGATCCTGCCGACGGGCCGCACGGACAATCTCATCCGGGGCCGGCCGGACCTGAAATGGACGATCGGCCACGCTTTCCGGAGTCTCGGATCGCCTCGCCGGCCCAGGTTCTACAGGTCATTCGCACGCAAGCCAGACTGTCTTGCGCCAATCCCGAGCAAGAGCGCGCCGGTGAAGACGGTGATGGTCGGGATGGCGGGGCTCGCGCGATGACCGGACGACACGACCTTGAAAGGAGACCAGGACCATGGCGCATCAAAAACGCAACATCGGCATCGCCGAGCAGATCGGCAACTACAGCGACGCCGTCGAGATCCCCCTCGACGGCCGCTGGCTGGTGACCTCGGGCACCCCTGGCCTGACGGCCGACGGCACGCTACCCTCGGGCATCACGGCGCAGGCGGAGCAGGTCTGGAAGAACATCTTCGCCACCCTGCGGGCGGCGGGGATGGAGCCCAGCGACCTCGTCAAGACCACCACCTACCTGACGAACGCCGCCGACGTCGAAGCCTATGGCAAGGTGCGCGCCAAGTACCTGGGCGACATCAAGCCCGCGTCGATGCTGATGGTGGTGACCGGCATGGTGCGGCCGGAATTTCTGGTCGAGGTCGAGGCCATCGCCGCCAAGACGTGACGGCGGCTTTTCGAAGGGAAGGTTGAGATGAGGACGCCGGAGAAGATCGAGGCGTTGGTGCCGGTCTCCGACCGCAGCGCCCAGCGCTTTCCGCGGCTGCGCGAGGTCCAGCTCGACGTCGTCATGCGGTTCGCCGCCGACGACGCGCGGAGCTTCTCGGCCGGCGAACCCATCTTCGAGGTGGGCGACAAGGGCGTTCCCGCCTGGTTTCTCCTCGACGGCTCCGCGGACCTCTTCACCCGCGATGGCTTCGACCAGGAGACGCCGCTGCGGCACCTCGAGACCGGCCAGTTCACCGGCGAGCTGCAGGAGCTGGCGGGGAAGCCGAGCCTGACCAGCGCGCGGGCCGGCCAGGAGGGATGCGTGGCCTTGCCCCTCGACGCCGGACGGCTGCGGGCCCTCATCGTGGGCTCCGCCGAGCTCGGCGAGATGATCATGCGCGCCTTCATCCTGCGCCGCGTCGGCCTCCTGGAGCGCGGCCTGGGTCCGGTCCTGCTCGGCCGCGCCGGCTCCGCCGAGATTCTCCGCCTGCAGGCGTTCCTGACCCGGAGCGCCTATCCCCATCTGGTTCTGAGCTGCGCCAGCGAGCGCGGCCGGCAGATCATCGACGATCTGGCATTGCCGCCCGAGGACCTGCCGCTCCTCATCTGTCCCTGCGGGCGGGTGCTGAAGCGGCCGTCGAACGAGGAGGCCGCCGCCTGGCTCGGCATCACGCCGACGCTGGGCGCCGACACTCTTTACGACGTCGCCGTGATCGGATCCGGACCCGCCGGACTCGCGACCGCGGTCTATGCGGCCTCGGAAGGCCTCTCGGTTCTCGTCCTCGACGGCGAGGTGCTGGGCGGCCAGGCGGGCGCCTCGGCGCGGATCGAGAACTATCTGGGCTTTCCCACGGGCATCTCGGGCCAGGCGCTGACCGGCCGGGCGCTCAACCAGGCACAGAAATTCGGCGCCCAGGTGGCGATCCCCCTGGTGGCGACGCGGCTGCGCTGCGGCGGCGCCGGCGCCGACGGCGGCGAGACGGTCGAACTGACCTTGTCGGAGCAGGGATCGGTGCGGGCGCGCACCGTGGTCGTGGCGTCGGGGGCCCGCTACAAGCGCCCGGACATCGCCGGCCTGAAGGCGTTCGAGGGCGACGCTGTCCACTACTGGGCCTCGCCGGCCGAGGCCAAGCTCTGCGGCGGCGAAGAGATCGCCCTGGTGGGCGCCGGCAATTCCGCGGGCCAGGCGGTCGCCTTCCTGGCACCCCAGGTGAAGCGCCTGACCATGATCGTCCGGGGTCCGGGGCTGGAAGCCTCGATGTCCCGCTATCTGGTCGACCGGATCGGAATGCTGGAGAACGTCGACATCCTCGTGGCGTCGGAAGTGGCGGAGCTGCACGGCGACCGCGCCGGCGCCCTCGAGGCGGCGACGGTCCGCAACCGGGCCACCGGCGAGACCTTCCGCCTGCCGCTCCGCCACCTTTTCATGTTCATCGGCGCCGAGCCGAATACGGAATGGCTCGCCGGTTCCCTGGCCCTGGATCCGAAGGGCTATATCGTCACGGGAGCGCGGGGCCCGGCCGGACCGCCGGTTCCGGCGCCGCTCCCGCTGCAAACCAGCCAGCCGCGCGTCTTCGCGATCGGCGATGTCCGGTCCGGCTCGACGAAGCGGGTGGCCTCGGCGGTCGGCGAGGGCGCGGCTGTCGTGGCGCAGATACACTCGATCCTCGGCGCCGCGACCACGGCGGCGTAGCGCCCCGGACGCCGGAGAAGCTGGTCCGCTTTTTGCGAGGCGAAAAGCGGCTGGCAACGGGTGGCGTGGAGCTATGAGTTTCGTCCTGTGTACAACGGCGTGCCTCGCCCTGTTGGGCATGATTCACGATGTTTCCTGGGGCTGGGTGGCGGTGCCCTGCGCCGTTCTGGCGTTCATGCTGATCAAGGGCGAACGGAATACGCCGCGCTAGAAGGCCGGCCTCGACGTCGATTTCAAAAATGGGCGTGAGACGGCCGGCTCGCAGGCTGGCTAGAGCTGCGTGCTGATCCGCAACATGAGGATGTTCCGGCTGAACTGATTGATCGCCTGCGTGCCGTTGGAATCCCGGTGCTCGAAGTCGTAGGTGGCGCCCAGGTAGAGGTGACGATCCAGCAGATATTTGACGCCGGCGCCGGCGGTATAGTCGTTGTCGGTGCGATCGATGCCGTTGAAGTCGTCATTCGCAAACCCGACGTGGCCGTTCACGAGGACGTTGCGGTATAGCTCCTGATCGATGCTCAGCCGGGCGGTCGATTCGAAAAACGCCGGCGACGGCGCGGTGCCCACCACTGTTGCCGCGGCATCCTGGATGCTGCGCTCGGCCTTGAGGCTGAGGGACGTGAGCTGGGTGGGATTCCACACGACATTGGCGCCCACGTCGGGACCCGAAACGGTCCCGAGGCTCGCCGCCTGATAGTCCTGCTGCAGATATCCCGCGAAGGCATCCGCAAAGAGCAGGCTGGTCAGATCGACGTGGACGCCGCCGTCGATGCGAAAGCCGTGCGATGTCCGGATCGGGGTGCCGACGGCGGCGTGATCGTAATCCCGGTAATTCACCGCGCCCTGGGCGAATGCCTGGTAGCTCGGCTGAAATTCATAGCTGCCGCGAAGCTTGGCGTCGTAGGTCCAGTTGTTGCGGTCACTCTCCGGCAATGTGCCGCCGCCGACGATGGGGACCGCCTCGTATTCTCCGCGGGTGGCGCTGATATCGGCCGCATAGCCCAGGGGTGCTGGAATGTTTCCGATGCCGGCCGTCCCGCGATAGCTCATGTATTTGACCGGCTCCGCCACGTTGCCGGGAATGTTCGGCGCACCTGGATCCTCGTGCAGCTTCGACACGTTGATCGCCCCGTGCAGGTTCTGCCGGGCATCGAGATCGTAGCGGCCATCGGTGTTCAGGAACGCGTCCTCGGTGTCGAACGCCGAGTGGCTGGCGTATCGCGAGATGATCGTTCCCGCGCTCAGATTGATCGCGTCGGTCCGATAGTTCGATCTGAGATCGAAGGACGGCGCCACCGCGGTGATGAAATCGCTCTGCTGGCCGACGTTGGCCGCGAAGATATTGTCGTTAAAGCTCTCGTCGACTTCGAACCGCGGAAAGAAGAAGAAGTCGCCGAGGCGCATTCCCAGGGGATCGTACTCAGGCCGCGTCCGGTCGGCCACGGAGAGGCCGCGATCGAGGGATATCGCCGGCGTTTCCTGGGAGTTGGGCGCTGCCGGCGGGGCCGGCGCGGGGACCATGGGTTGAATTTGACCGATGGCGAGGTCGGGCACTGCGGCCAGCAGAAGGCTGCACGCGATCGACCATGCAGATAGTCGCTGCCCCACGGCCCCCGCCACCCTGTAAACCAATCCGGGATTATAGTTACCCGAATTTCTCACATAACGATAGGGCTTAGGCGAGGGAGCCGAACACTAATCCGGGATATCGGCACCGGTGCGGCCGCCGACGGTCGCGGGGGCCGCCTGGTCCTCGAGCGCGTTTCCAGCCGCCGGGGCTCCCCAAGTAATAGTCGCAGGCAATATTCATCTTCGTTTCTTTGTAGATCAACTGGCCGCTGAATGGTGATTGACGGGCGGGGGAGCTAGGCTAGTCTCCTCGGCGGTCAGTCCTGCGCACGGTGCGCGGTATTTCCGCCCGAGGGGACCCGATCGGAAGGTCGGGATCAGCCGCTTGATCGGTCGTTGGCGCAACGCAGGCTTGTCGGCCCTCGTCCTCATCCTCGGGTTGGGGATCCGCGTCCTCGATCCCTCGGTCATCGAGGATCTGCAGGCGCGCTCCTTCGATTTCATGCAGCAGCTGAAGCCGCGCCAATACGTGCCGGTTCCGGTGCGGGTCGTCGACATCGACGACACCACCTTGACGAAGTTCGGGCAGTGGCCCTGGCCGCGGACGCTGATGGCGGATCTGATCGACCGCCTCAACAAGCTGCATCCGGCGGTCATCGCCCTCGACATGATCCTGGCCGAGCCGGACCGCACCTCGCCTGCCCTGGCATTCAAGCAGCTGAGCGGCGCGCCCGACGTCGTCATGCGCTGGGCCGCATCGCAGCCCGACCACGATCTCGTCTTTGCCCAGACGATCGCGGACGCTCCCGTGGTCACCGGCTTCGCGCTGACGAGCGATGGCGGCGGACGCGCTCCCGCTCTCAAGGCCGGGTGGTCGATCGCCGGCGACGACCCCGCGGCGTTCGTGCCGGGCTACGGCGGCGCCGTCACGAACCTGCCCGAGATCGAGGCCACGGCCCACGGCAACGGCAGCCTCAACCTGATCACCAGCAACGACCAGGTCGCCAGAAGCGTGCCGCTGCTGGTGCGGTACGAGAACCACCTCTTTCCCTCGCTGGTCGCCGAATCCCTGCGCGTCTATCAGCACACCGACAGCTATTTCGTCAAAGCCTCGGGCGCGAGCGGGATCATCTCGCTCGGCGAACGGACCGGGATCGCCGGAATCCGGATCGGGGATCTCGCCACCGATCCGGATCGGACCGGCGCGCTCTGGCTCTATGACACCGGCCATCTGACGCGGCGCGTCATCCCCGCCTGGCGGATCCTGGACGGCAGCGCGTCCGCGAGCGATCTGCAAGGCGCCATCGTCTTCATCGGCGTCGGCGCCGCCGGCCTCGGCGACCTGAAATCGACCCCCCTCAGCGCGTCGGTTCCCGGGGTCGAGGTCCATGCGCAGATCGCCGAGCAGGTGCTGCTGCAGAATTTTCTCCGCCGTCCGGATTGGGCGGGCGGCGCCGAGATGTTCTACCTCGTCGCACTCGGCCTCGCGCTGATCGTCGGCCTGCCGCGGTTCGGCGCGGCGCGCAGCGCGGCCTTCACCGTCGCCGCCATCGGCGCGGCGTTCGCGAGCTCATGGTACGCGTTCAGCGAGCTCGGCCTGCTGTTTTCTCCGGTCTATCCGTCCGGCGTGGCCCTCTGCGTCTACCTCTCGTCGTCCCTGGTGAGCCACCTGGAAACCGAGGCAGACAAGCGCCAGATCCGCCACGCTTTCAGCCATTACCTGTCGCCGGCCGTGGTCGAGCACTTGGTCAAGGATCCCTCCAAGCTGCGGCTGAGCGGCGAGCTCCGGAACATGACCTTCCTGTTTTCCGACATCCGCGGCTTCACGTCCCTGGCCGAGCAATACCGGGATCATCCGAACGCCTTGACCACCGTCGTGAACCGATTCATGAACCGGATGACCCGGGCGATATTTCAGTATGGCGGGACGATCGACAAGTACATGGGCGACTGCGTGATGGCGTTCTGGAACGCGCCCGTGGACGACAAGGACCATCCGGCCAGGGCCTGCGAGGCCGCCTTGGCGATGCGCGCCGAGCTGCGGCTCCTCAACGAGGAGCTGGCGGCGGAAGCGGCGGCCAAGGGTGGCGAAGCCGCCGGCGGCGAGCCCCTCGGCTTGCGGCTCGAAGCGGGGATCGGCATCAACACCGGCCACTGCATCGTCGGAAATCTCGGCTCCGATATCCTGTTCAACTACTCGGTCCTGGGCGACGCGGTCAATCTCGCCTCGCGGCTGGAGGGCGAATCGAAGAACTACGGCGTCTCGATGATCATCGGCGAGGATACGGAGAAGCTCGCCCCGGGATTCGCCACGCTGGAGCTCGATCTTGTGGCGGTCAAAGGCAAGCGCGAGCAGACGCGGATCTTCGCGCTGCTGGGCGATCGCGCGATGGGCAGCGACCCCGTCTTCCTCGCGCACAAGGAAACCCATGGACAATTCCTCGCCGCCTATAGGGCGCAGCAGTGGCGCAAGGCGCGCGAGCTGATCGCCCTCTGCCGGGCATCGCGGCCGGACCTGTCGGCGCTCTACGACCTCTTCGCCAAGAAGATCACCCAGGCGGAACGTCAGCCGCTGACGGCGGTGCCGGCGGCGGAGGTCAACGCTGCTTCCCAGAAGGTAGAGCAGCTGGCCATGCCCCGGGCATGACTGGCGCGGTCGGCCGTCCCCTGCGGTGGCGGCGCGGCCGTGCCTTCCGGTATCGGTGAATTCTGACTTGATCTCGGCCATCCTGACGATCCTGACCGACTGCGGGGACCTGGCGGTGCTCGCCCCGATGTCCGTTGCGATCGGCGGCTGGCTGCTAGTCGTGCAGGCGCGACGCCTCGCCGTCTGGTGGGGTGTGGCACTCGCGCTCAGTGCCGGCGGCACCGCCCTCCTGAAGATGGTGTTCTACGCGTGCCCGCCGGTCCCGGAGCTTGTCAGCCCCAGCGGCCATACCAGCATGGCGACGCTGGTCTATGGAAGCATCGCCATCATCTTCGGCGCCGAGGCGCCTCGACGCCGGCAGCTCCTCATCGCGGCGGGAGGCCTGCTCCTCGTTCTGACCATCGCCGGCTCCCGGACGATCCTGAAATTTCACAGCATTCCCGAAGTCGTGCTGGGCTTCATTCTCGGCTTGATCGCGCTTGCGGTCTTCGCGCGCGCCTATGCCAAGGACAGGCCCAGGGCAAAGGCCCTGCGTGGCCTGGTCACCGTGCTGGCGGCGATCATGGTGCTGCTGCACGGCCAGGATCTCGCGGCCGAGGGCCTGCTTCGGCGGATGGTCAGCGGGATGAAGCTGCACTCGATACTCTGCCCGGCGAGCAACTCCCCGGCCACGGGCTGACCCCGCCCGGCCGCGCGCCTTCGGCGCGCCCGCAGCCTCGACCTAAGGTATTGCCTGCCAAGTGTTTTTCGCGCCCGCCGGCGGTCGCCCGCGCCCTGATGGCGGCTCCGCCGTCCCGGCGCAGCCGCATCCCCGCCGGAGCCAAGACTTGATTTCGATTGAGAACTCGCACCAATAGTGCGAGTATTTCCGCCTGATTTGCGTAGTGAAACGTCGGCGACTTCTGGGACGGTCATGAGCATCATGCCGGTGAAATGGGTTCGGGGACTCCTGTGCGCGACGGTTCTGGCGACGCTCGCCATTCCCGCCGGCGCCGCGACTGATATCGGCAAAACGGTCATCGTGGTAAAGACCGTGCTGGGCACGCTCGAGACCCGGGTGCGGCAGCTGGTGCTCAACGACAACGTCGCCCAGAACGAGATCATCGCCACCCAGGCCGATGCGGCGTCGGAGATCCAGTTCGTCGACGGGACCAAATTGTCCGTCGGCCCCAACGCCCGCATCACCCTCAACAAATTCGTCTACGACCCGAGCCCGACGCGCGGCGCCTTCTTCCTGACCGCGGTCAGCGGCGTGTTCCGCTTCGTCACCGGCAACATGGATCATCAGTCCTATTCCATCACGACGCCGAACGGCACGATCGGCGTTCGCGGCACATCCATCACCTTTACCGTCTATTCCGATCACACGACGCTCAACACGCTGTTCGGCGATGCCTTCATCATCGACAAGAACGGCGGCGAGTTCCCGATCCACCAGGGGCAGACCCATACGGTCTGGCAGCCCGGGACCCACGGGGACGACAACGCCGCTCTGACAGGTTTTCAGGGCCAGGTCGCGCAGCTCGACAACCTGATCCAGATCGGCGAGCTGGCGGGGCTGTCTCCCGGAGCGGGCGGCAATGGTCAGGGGCCGACGACGAACTTCACTCCCCCTCTGGGAACGCAGGGCGCGGGAAATCCTCCCACCAGCCCGGCCAGGTGAAGAGGCAGCTTAGTTCAGCAAGGCCGCCGGCAGCCGAAGGCAATCGTCACTATCGGGTTGCCGCCAATTAATTTGGCTTTGGCGGGGCGTTGGCGTCCCGGACAGTCTCGAGCTCGGCAAGATAGGCATTGAACAGCGCCAGCGGCTGCTCGTGCGCGACCGACAGCTCGGAGCGAACGAATGCGACGGCGGCGGGCCCCGCCAAGAAAGCCGCACTCGCCAATATACGATACCGCTCAAGATTCTGCGCCGGCTCGCCCACCATCCTTACATCCCGGGCGACATTCGATCGAATGTCGGACGGGGCAGTCGCAATGAGCCGCAGGCCCAACCCGATGCGCCTTTGAGCGATCCAGAGTTCCCTGGGAGCGACGTCGAAGGAGAGCCTCAGCGCGGTGTCGACGCTGTCATCTCCGGCGCCAAGCTGGAACTCCGCTTCCGCAAGACTGAGCGCCACGTCCGCCCGAGCGGGGGCCAAGGCCAGGGTCATCCGTGCGTCGGCGCGAGCGGCCCGCAGCTCCCGACGCCAGGTGGCCGCGTCGCGCTGGATCGCCGCCTCGGACGCGGCGACGGAATGCAGGAAGGACAGGGCGGCGGCTTCGTCGGCGCTCCCCCCCTCGCCGGCGACCCGCCGCAGCGTGTCGATCATCGCCGTCGCCTCCGCCGCCGATAAGGTTTCGACGCCCTGCCAGGCGAGGCTGCTGCGCGCGATCAGAGCGTCGGTCGCCAGGGAATTCCTGGCAACCGCAAGCCCGCCGAGAGAGAGGGCGAGGCCGGCGACGACCAGCACCGCCGCGGCGGCGGGACGGAATGCGGTCGGCGACGCGGCGGTCATAGGCGGGTGTAGTACTTCTCCATCCCGCGATAGTACGGCCCGTAATTGTAGCCATAGCCCATGCCGTAGCCGTAGGACCGGAGGAGGTGGAAATCCACCTTGTTCAAGACCACGCCCACGACCGGGCCGGCCTCGCCGATGATCGCCTTCGTCGCCTCCAGGACACTCGAGCGCCGGGTGCGCTTCCACTCCACGATCAGCAGGACCTGATCGACCAGCCGCGCCAGCACGGTGGCATCGACCACCGGCAACAGGGGCGACGCGTCGAGGACGATGTGGTCATAGCGCCGGCGCAGCACGGCCAGCAGCTCGCGCATGCGCTCGGAATTGAGGAGGTCCGCCGGATTCGCCTCCGCATGTCCGGCCGCGATGACATCGACGCCGGTCTTGCCGTTCGTCCGTATGACGTCGGCGAGATCGAGCTTGCCCGCCAGCACCTCCGCCAGCCCCGGCAGCTTCGCGAGGCCGAGGACGCTCGACACCGTCTTGCGGCGAAGATCGCAATCCACCAGCAGCACGCTGCCCTTCGCCGCCGCCCAGGACGTGGCGACGAGCAGCGCCGTGGTGGACTTGCCCTCGCCAGGCACCGAGGATGTCACGAGGACCACCCGCGACCGCGCCTCGGTCTCGGAGAGATCGAGGCTCATCCGCACCGAGCGCACGACTTCCGCCAGCTGCGAGGCGGGCGCGGCGATCATCCGGTCCACCATCGCATAGCGCTGCCGCGCGCGGCGGAAGAGAGGCCGCCGCATCACCGGAATCATGCCGAGGACCGGGCAGCCGAGCGCCTCCTCGATCTGCGTGCCGGTCCTGAAGCCGCCGTCGAGGAACTCTCCGATGAAGGCGAGGCCGACCGCGAGGACGACGCTGCCCAGGATCGCCAGCGCCAGGATCAGCGTGCTGCGCGGATAGCTTGGCGAGCCGGAGTAGGAGGCCGGCGTGATGATGCGGGCGGTGGAATCAAGGAGCGTCGATCGCTGCTGGATGTTGTCGAACGCCGAGAGGAAGCTCTCGTAGATCTTGCGGTTCGCGTCGCCCACCCGCTGCAGCTCGCGCAGCTTCACCGCCGCCTGCGAATTGGCGCTCTGGCCGGTAAGCCGATCCAGGCTCTGGGACAGCGACCGCTCGCGCTGCTCGGCAATGCCGATCGAATTCTTCTGGTTCTCGAGGATGCGGTTCACTTCGGCGCTGATCGACTTCTCGATCTCCGCCAGCTGCGAGCGCACATTGATCAGGGGCGGATACTGGTTGCCGAAGTGAGCGACCAGGTCCGCCTCGCGCCGCTGCACCTCGGCCTGCTGCGCCCGGAGCTGACCGATGACGGGCGAGGCCAGAACCTCGGGAATCGTCTGCAGGTCGCCCTGGCGATCGATGATCCGCCGCACCTGATCGTAATGCGCGCGCTTTTCCCCGAGGTCGGCGCGGGCGGCGTTGAGCTGCGCGCTCAGGTCCGAGAGCTGCTGCTGCGTGACGTTGCCGCCGAGCCCGGTGTCGCTGAGCCCGCTCTCGGCCTTGAGCTTCTGGATCTGCGCATCGGTCTCGAGAACGCGGCCGCGGAGCTCCTCGAGACGCCCGGTGAGCCACGTGGTCGCGCGCTGCGCGGCGTCCTGGCGCGCCTCGAGCTGCTCGCCCAGATAGGCGTCGGCCATCGCATTGGCGAGGCGCTGCGCCTTCGCGGGATCGAGGGAGCTGACCGACACCGAGAGGACGTAGGAGAACTGAACGCGCTCGACGCTGACCTGGCGGCGCAGCGACGACGCCGCGGCGTCGAGTTTCGGCGACACGGCGCCGGTCCTGCTGCCGACCGTCGCATCGGGCAGCGGCGTCGGCGCCGCAAGCCACCGCCCGAGCCCCAGGCTCTCGAGCAGATCCTTGATCCCGCTGCGCTCCAAGGCGATCTCGGTCCGCGAGCGAAGGAACTCCGGATCCTTGTCCAGGTCCTGATCTCTGGCGACGCGCAGCGCCAGGGATTGCGAGGTGATGATCGCCATCTCGCTTTCCATCGTGGCGCCGCTCATCTCGACGTCGGAGAGCGGGCGATCGTCCGCGGCGTTGGTGGGCCGCTTGGGATCGGCCACCACGATATCGACGGTCGACTTATAGAGCGGCGGGATGACGTGCAGGATGCCGTAGGCGATGCCGCCGGCCAGCAGCGGCAGCACGAGGATCAGCTTCCAGTGCCGCAGCAGGACGCCGGCAATGGAGCGGATATCCGACAGCGAAGACGGATGGTCTCCGAGAGGTGGGCCCCTCATAGCTGCGGAGGAATGCACTAGCTCATCCATGCGAGCAACATGAGCACGACCCGTATTGCGAACACCACCGACCGAGCGCGTCGCCAGACTTCCCCAGAGCCGGATCGCCGTGGCGGGGCCGGGACCGCCGCACTCCCCGACGCGACCCGCTGATGTCGGTATGGTTTATTTGGCCCGCACCCAGACTTTCCCAAATATATCGTCGCGGCCATGACGCTGTCAGCATAAATAGGAGAACTCTCCAAGAGCAGGATGCTCCGACATTTACGATTGTGACCCAAACAATAGCTGCATCATTCGATAGCTTCTATAGATCCGAATACAGAACAAGCCGGTTACGCCGCACCATTTGGCGCGGGCCCCGGCCAGGCGCGGACTGCCGACCACGGCCGTCCAATGGGCGAGCGGCGATCCCGCGACGAGGACGGCCGTGAGGGCCCAGCGCAGGCGCCATCCGGGCCGCTCCCGGGCGAGCGCAAACGCCTCCCGCGTGGCGCGATCCCATTTCTGCCTGAGGTCCGGCCATTCCCGGCGCGCCGCGTGGCGCACGATGGCCCGATCGGCATAGCCCAGCCGGAAGCCCATGGCGTTGGCCCGCCAGCACCAGTCGACATCCTCCGAGACCGCGCTGCGGAACTCGCCCACCTTCCGGAAGATCTCGCTCGGGACGAAGAGGTTGGCCGTGCCGGAGAATTGGTGCTTCTCGACGAACTTCCTGAAGTCGTAGGCGAAGACCAGCTCGAAGGCCGCGGTCGGCGTCATCGGCCGCGCGTCGGTCTCGGCGACGACCTGCCCGCCCGCATAGTCGAAGCGCTCGAGCGCCGCGAGGCCTTCCCGCAGCCAGTCCGGGTCGGCGATGCAATCGCAATCGATGAAGGCGAGCACCTTGCCGCGCGCCGCGGCGGCGCCGGCGTTGCGCGCGGGTCCGGCGCCCTGGATCGGCGCCGCCAGGACGGTCGCGTCCGGCGCCACCGCCCTGACCGCCGGCACGCCCGCCGCGGAGTTGTTGTCGGCGACGATCACTTCGAAGAGCTCCCGCGGCAGCGCCTGCCGGCGCAGGCTCGCGAGACACCTCGCGAGCCCCTCCAGATCGTTGAAATGCGGGATCACGACCGAGGCCAGCGGACGGGAAGGATCGGGCGGGGCGGCGGCGGCGCTCATGCGGTCCGGGCATCGGAAGGCGGCAAGACCGGATCGCCGGGGCACCGCCGGAAGCGGCCGGCCGCCGGCGCGCGGATGCTAGCGCATCCGCCCCGAGCGGCCCGGCGCCGGGTCAGTGATGCGACACCGCATCGATGCTGTTCGCCTGGCTTCCCTCGAGGATCGCCGCGGGCGTGGCATGCCGGCCGCCGCGGGAGATGTCGCGGATGACGGCGCCGAGGAAATTGACCGCACCGAAGGCATAGCGCTTGCAGAGCCGGCGCGGATCGCCGGCGAGCCGCCAGAGCCATTCCAGATTGAGCCGCCGCCACAGCTTGGGCGCCCGGCGCGCGGTCCCGGCCTCGATCCTGATCGCATATCCGATGCACAGCGCCCAGCAGGGCGGGAGCCCGGCGTGGTGCCGGTTCACGAAGACCTCGCTCTTCGGAGCGCCCACGCCCATGAGCAGGATCGTCGTGCCGTGACGGACGATCTTGTCGACGAGGGACTCGCAGTACTGGGCGTCGTTCTCGAAGCCGAAGGGTGGCACCACCGCCGCCAGCCGCGCCTCGATGCCGCGCGCGGCGAGCGAGGCTTCGACGCCCCCCACGGTCTCCTCGCTGTCGCCGACGAGAAACAGGCGCTGCTCGGGACCGATGTCGGCGTGGCGGAACAGCTCCTCCGCGAGATCGCATCCGGTCACCCGATGCGGAACCTTGGCGCCCCACAGACGCGCATAATGGTAAACCGGAAAGCCGTCCGCGGTGATGATTTCCGCGTTCGAGTAGGCGGCGACGAAATCCTGGTCAGTCTGCAGCCTGACCACGTGGTCGAGGTTCGGCGTCACGATGAGACCGACGCCGTTGTCCACATGGCGCGTGACGAGCACCCGCTGGATGATGTCTTTCGCCGACAGCGGTGTAATCCGGAAGCCGAACGTCTGGCGCGGCGTATGCGTACACGAAACCTTGGTCATCAGGCCCCCTACCGAAACTCGCTCCAGCGTCGCGCGCCAGTTCCGCCCAAAACCGACGCCGACCAGCCATAATGGCCACACCGACCCCCCGTGATCTAAGCTCGCTCCTAATTCCCGCTATGGTTTTGCACCCTGTACGGCAAGCAGAACACCGGTGTCGACAATCGTAGCGCGTGGTCGATGGCGGCGCCACATTCATCTTCCTTAAAGCTTGGGCCGGTTGCGCTTTCACGATACAGAGTGTTACCGAGCCCATTATTTGTCGGATTCTGGATATGACCTTACGGGGGGAGGCTGACCCGGCGGGCGGAACTCAGCGCACGCGGCGAGGCCGCCGCCCGGCGCGGGGGATGGTCGCGCTCACTCTTCTCGCGGTCGGTGTCCTGGGATTCTGGCTCGCCGAACCCTGGTCCTTGCACTTGATGCCGCAGGCCGGATTCGGCGCGCTTGTCGCGGCGGCGGTCGCCGCCGTCCTGCGCCTCTGGCCGGCGGCCGGCGGATTCGCGCTGGCCGGCGCCGTGGCGCTGGCGCCAGTGGCGCCGCTTTATCCTTAGCTCGCAGGATGACGGTCAGCCATCCCGGACGGCGATGAAGGATTTCGTAAGTCCGAGCACCCGCTCCCGTATCACCCGTCCGTCGGGGAAAAGAGCCGCCACCATTCGCGCATCGATCAGATGGCAATCCTGCACGGACAGAACGGCGCCGGATACGGTTGCGGCCCTCGCGATGTGACCGAATCCCAGGCGCATCAGCAGTGCGAACTCGCACCGGCTCCGGCAGCCAATGCCAAAACGGGACGCCGAAATGGGGCTCCCAGGGGAACCAGAAGGCCGGCGTCTGCACAAAGTACGCGGGCGCGAGGCGTCGGACCTCTGCGGCGAACGCGGACATTTTGCCCCACTCTCCCACATGCTCGATCGTGGAATTCGAGTGCACGAGATCGAAGCTTCCATCCGTCTTGCCGACGGAACAGGCGTCTCCGGCGATGGCCGTGAAGCGCTCGCGGTCCGTCACGTCAGGCGCGGTAACGTTGAGCAACGTGATGTGGCAGTTCGAAGCGGCGAGGATGCGTGCATCGACAACGCGCCAGTAGCTCTCGGTGCCGCCGAGATCGAGAATGCGGCACCTCCCCTGAGCGGCACATATCCGCTCGATCATGGCGGCAAGCCTCTTCGCACGGGCGGCTCGGAACCGGAAGCCGGCCGACTGCGGGTTATTATAATCGGTTATCCGGCGGGTGAAATTCATCGCCCTTCCCCTCTCAGTAACCCTGCTGAGAAGCTTTCCGGCCCTTGGTCTCGCTTGGCCGGGTATGTACGCTAGGAATCGGACCGGAATAGGACCGATATGACCATGCCAATCTCGAGTTTGTAATGAACAGCGAATTGTCGCCTGACCCGCGGCCTTTGCGAAGCAAACCATCAAGGTAGTGGTATTCCTCATAGTCCAGAGAAATAAGCAGATCTAGTATGCGAGGATCTTGCCCTGGATTCTCAACAGCAAAACTGGTTCACTTTTTTTGAGCGTGTTTGCGGCCCCCTTCAGCACCTGGTACTCAAATCCTTGCACGTCGATTTTAATAAATGCAGGGACGAGGTTTTGAGCATCGAGCGTTTGAACCGAGCAGGTCAGTTTTGCCACGCGCACTTCTGTTTCACTAAACAGGAACATCCTTTCGGAATTTAGCCAGCCAACCGCTGCTTCGTAGCTGAAGGATGCGAGGCCGTCATAGACGCGTCCTCGATAACTTGGAACATAAAGGTCAAAGGTCGATTCGACATCAGCGAGGCCATAGTCTCGAATATCGATATTCGGGATATGTCGGTAACGCTTTCTGAGACGCGCCGCCAAATCAAAATTCGGCTCGAATGAAACGATCGAGATACCCTTGTTATACAGCAATATAGACTTTATCGATTGACCGTGGTTGGCACCTACGTCGACGAAGCATTCCTCCAATCGCGGCGAAAAATGGCGAAGCATGCCGAAATCGCTCTCGTGAGGCTTTCTCAGAAACCGTCTAGCATGCAGGTAGAATAAGTTCTTTGCACGGGCGATCCCTGGCAAATAACTCTGTAAAGTGCGAAGCGACTTCCAGGCGACTGGATGCATTCAGCATCCTCTCTGGCTTATATTTCGGGCGGACCTCGCCAGCGACGCAGCCGCATGCACGAAGGTGGAGCTACCTCGTCGATGAGTACTGCGGATTTGCAAGGAATCCCCAGCAGCATCAAGACTCATCGCATCACCTCCCAAATATTATCTGGTGCAGTATGGTTAGCGTCGCTATTGGTTCCCAATGATGGATAAATCTCCCACGTATACAAATATCGTAGCACTCGAGCGACCATGTTAATCAGGCTGCAGCGTTTGAGGACTGCCAACCAGTTGGGCGCGACGACCCACGCTCGCGCGCGGGCGTTCAAGGTTGAAACTCCGTTGGCACCGGTGCTGCTTATTATCCTCGCATTCCTCCCCGAGGCGCTGGGTTTTTTTCTATTCGGCATCAGATTTACACCGACTACCCTTGCCGCAGTGATTTTGTTACCCAGCGCCCTCATTTGCTTGGCAGACGTTACTGCCTCGGGTCGGTACCACTTCGTCGCCTCGGACCTTCTGATGCTGCTGGCGTTGATTTGGATGATTGCTGCGCCGTCCGTCGTCGACGGGCTGGGACGCGCATTGCAGACCGCGGGTTCGGAGGCTCTGCGACTCGTCGTTCCCTATACATTGATGCGTTTCGGGCTTCGCGGAAGAGAGCAAGTTCATGCGATCGTTAGGGTGTTTTGCATTGTCGCGGCGGTCGCTGGTTTGCTGGGAATATTGGATACGGTCTCGGGTCGCTACCTGCTTCGGAGCGGTTTAGCGAGCATCACGGGCTATGAATTCTATAACCCGGAAGCGACCACGGCGGCCGACTACAACAACCTTCACCGGCTTGGCTTGCTACGCGCCGAAGGTCCCTTGGACCACCCAATTATGTTTGGCATCACAATGTGCTACGCGTTCTTGCTCAGTCGCGACCTCGAACGTCGATGCCGCATGTTCTGTCGGGTCAGCTGTGGCATCGGCTTATTCCTGTCGCTGTCGTCGGCGCCCTGGCTAGGCATAGTCACCGGGCTCGCGCTCGCAACATATGACGGCATCGCCCATTTCCCGAGGCGCTGGTTGGCTTTGATTGCGGTCGGAAGTTTGATGCTGGTTGCGATCTTCATCATTTCCAATGACCCGGTCGCCTGGTTCATTGGCCATTTGACACTCGACCCGATGACGGGGTGGTACAGGATGCTGACTTGGCACTTGGCGGGTGAACTCATATCCCAGTCTCCTGTCTTCGGAATAGGGCTCGAAGAAAATTGGCAACGACCTGAATGGATGGGTTTCTCAAATTCTGTGGACGCGCTCTGGCTTCGCTTGGCCATGAAATACGGGATACCCGGATCGCTGTTCGTAGCCATCGCTCTCATTGGCTCATCATCGCTCCCCGTTGGACAGACACGATCTAACTCGGTCGGTATTGAAGAGCGCGAGACGAAACTAGCGAGCATTTTGGGTATCACTACTTTCCTGACCATCTATCTAGGTTTCACTGTCTACTATTTCGGATCCCTTTGGACCATCATCGGCATGCTCGCAGGAATACGGGCTTATCTTGGCCAGCTTTCTGCCAACGAGATGCAGAGCAAGACCGCGATGAATTCTGATTCCCAATCGCCCCCAAGGCGCCAAGGTTTTTCTCGTGGAATAGCCAGAAATTCAGCCTCGGAATCCCGCCTCCAACTGACCCGGCGAAAATAGTGCCGCCGCTGGCGCACCTTCTAATGCGGCGGCTGCACGCCCCCACAATTTCTGCCTGTGCAGTTGTGTTGGCTGTTGCGGGATGGATGGCTAACAGCATTCAGCCCGCGTCGGCGGGCGAAACTTACCCAGCTGGTTTTCCCGATGACCAGAGATTTTTCCCGATTGGTGTCTGGATGCAATCGCCCAAGAACGCCCCTTATTATGCATCACTTGGAATCAATACTCTCATCGGCCTGTGGAATGGGCCAACAGAAGAGCAGCTCGTGGATCTCGCCCACGAGAATTTGCTGGCCATCGCCACGCAAAACGATGTTGGCCTCAGTTCGCCTAACAACCGGATTATCAGGGCATGGATGCAGCAAGATGAACCGGATGATGCGCAGGCGATCACGCCCGGTGTCTATGGACCGTGCGTGCCTGCCAGCGAAATTGTCCGGCGTTACCGCGAAATGAAATCTCGCGATCCGACGCGGCCGGTCTGGCTTAACTTCGGGCCCGGCCTCGCGGATGAGAATTGGATCGGACGCGGATCCTGCACCGGTGACGTGGGCTATTATGATGTAGCCAGCGATGGCGCGGACATTCTTTCCTTCGATATCTATCCAGCAGGCTCAGCGGAGCCGAAGGTAAAAGGCAAGCTTGAATATGTCGCGCATGGAGTCGAGAACCTCAGGAAGCACGCTGCTCGCGGGCAGCCTGTTTGGGCGATCATTGAAACCAGCGCGCTCGATCCTCAGCGGCCTGTGCAGCCATCGGAAGTTCGAGCCGAAGTTTGGATGGCACTAATTCACGGCGCCACCGGCATCGGCTATTTCGTTCATGAATTTGCACCGACGTTTCGGGAAGACGGGATCTTTCGTCATCCCGAGGTCGCGCAAGAGGTGGCCGCGGTCAATCGCAGCATCCACGCGTTAGCACCGATTCTGAATAGCCCCGATGCTCGGCGACAGATCTCCATAAAATCTGCCGTGCCAATCGCGACGAAGCTGAAAGAGAACGGCAACGAACTTTACGTCTTTGCGGTGGCCATGCTGAATAATCCAGCGAAACCCCGGTTCGAAATCTCGGGCATTGGCAGCGCACGAGCAACCGTCCTTGGTGAAGATCGAGACGTTCCAGTTGTAAACGGTGTTTTCCAGGACTCGTTCAGCGGCTATGGAGTCCATCTCTATCGCATATTGCTGGACCAAGGCGCCGAGCACAAAAGCGAAAAGTAGCGGCCTAACAGACCTGGAATTATCTGCACGGCGCTCCTGCTTTCCCAGCGCCTGCCAGAGCAAGCTTCGCCCACAGCGGATAGTGTCCCGCACCGGTCGCATCATTGATGCGACGAATCTCGACGGCATCGATGGAAGCGTTGTGAAAAATATAATCTAATCGCATCCAGGGACCCAATGCGCCCGCTCGCCGCCAGGGTCCAGGAAACGTTGCGCCAAGGCCGAATCCGCGCTCATGCCACGAATCTGTGAGAACGTTCTGGAGACCACCAATCTCCGCCGTGAATTCGGTCGCGTTCCCATCGCCAGCAACGACCAGTGGTTTGTTCTCATTTCGAATTATCTCATCGAGCTTCGCATAGTAAGCCAGATACGCAGGCAGATTGCCGTTGGCATATCGGGGCCACGCATTGGTGGGGCGAGGTGCATACATATTGACGAGTTGCACGAGCCGACCCTCCACAACGATATCGGCAACATCGATCGGGCCTTGCCCCTCATCCGCGGCCTGCACGACCGGGAAGCGGGATAGGATCAAGCCCTGTCCACTCCGGGAATGATATCCGGCGAAACCGTTATTCAACAGCACGTCGCGGAAACTGATGCTGTCGACTTTTTGAATGAAGACCACATCCGGCTTGAGCGTTTCCAGCGACTTTACGGCACTCAGATCGTCGGAGGAGCCCGCAAGCTTGTTGAAGGTGACGATGGAGATCGTACAGCCCTCCCGCGCCACTGCGCGGTGAGGCAGATAGTCTGGAACGATCTGATAGAGGCAGAGGGCGGCGGCGATGGCCCAGCTACCGGCCGCAAACCAAATACGACATAAGAGACACAGCAGCGCCACCACAAGGCAAACAGCCCCCAGCTGTGGCGTGAAGTGGCGTACCCAGAACTCTAGAAAAAAATAGCCGGCAGCGCCGACGCCGAGAGCGGCAACGGCCGCCAACTCACGGGCGTAGCGTGGCCAATGCATCTTGAACGCGTCTGTCGCTGCCATGGGACTCGCGTGGCATATTGCTCGCCACCCCCCGGAGGTTCCAATCGACAAGGACCATAGCGTGCTTCACGGTTTCCAAAGCAGCTCTACCCTGCTCCTTCTAAGCAGCGTGGCCATAAATTGACGATCTTGGCGATCGAGAGCCACCGCCAGTGCATAGGCGCTGTAGCACGCAACTGTCAGAGCGGTGAGACCGATGTCAGAGAGCCGGCGAATTTCTCCGTCGCCAATGGCGTACGCCATAAACGAGATCGGTATCACAGGCAAGCCAGGCATCAGTAGCGCTTGCTTGAAGAACAACTTTCCCGAAAGCGGCGCCACCGTGAACAAGGCGAGCCACACGATAACTGTTTCCACAATGGCACGAATGGCAAAGCTCAGTGCCGCGCCGGGAATACCAAATTTGTCGGTGAGCACCCACACGATGACGGCATTGCATGGCAATTCGAGCAGGTAGATCTTGGCAAGCAGATCCGGCCTGCCGATGGCCTCGATAACTGCCCCCGAGAGCGGCGCAAGGACGGCAAGGATATACCCGACCGCGAGCAGCCGAAATGGAACCGTCGCATTCGCTGCGAAATCAGCATCAATCCATAGACGGAGAATCTCTGGCGCCCACACATAGAGAACAAAGATCAGCGGCGTCGTTATAATCAGCACATAACGGTTCGCACGGAAAAAGAAGGTCTGAAGCGTCTGCCATTCATCCCGAACGCTGAGCGCACTGAAAGCGGGGAAAAGCGTCGTCGTGAGGCTGGCCGGTACAAGGACCAAGCGCCAAAGGAGGTTGAACGGGATAGTGTAGAGAGGCAGCAAGGCGACCCCTACGGTAATACTGATGATGGATTGGTCGAAGTACAAGATCAGCGGCCCGATCACCGACGCGACCGTGAGCCAGGAACCATACCGAAGCATCGGCCATATGTGCCTCGAATAGCTTATCGAAGCGCTCGTCAAACTCGAAAGCGACGTGAGCTCTGGCAGCACATGGGTGGCCCCCCAAACGGCACCCGCCAAACTCACAATTCGGGCAGCGAAGAGACCATAAACAATGAGATAAAAATCGTGGCCGTGAATGATGCCCGCGGTGTACACGACGAATGTCCCGACCGCGCCAAAGACATTGAGGCCGTTGACCCAATCAAAGCGCTGCCCTGCCTGGAGCACGCCCGTCATGGACTTGGTCGCGAAGTCGATCGGAAGTGCGAACGCAAAGAGCCGCAGCGTGAGAATGACAAGTTCCTTCGCCTCGCCCGATACACGAATGTGCTCGACCAGGAATGGAGCGAGGAACCAAAGCAAAGCCGCGCCGAGGCTTCCCATCGCCGCTTGCGCGACCAGGGCCGTCCAAGCCCAAAAGCAGGCCTCCATTGGCCGCCCCTTCTCGAGCTCTTGCGCAACAAACCTTGTCGACGTTCGGCCAAATCCGAAATCGAGCCAGCTCAAATTTGCCAATACCGCCCAGGTAAACGACAGCACCCCGTAAAGTTCGGTTCCAAATGCGTGCAGCATCAGAGGAATGAACACGAGATTCAGACCCGAAATAACGATCGTGGTGGAAAGGTTAAGGACGCTATTTCGGGCTATGCGTCGCGCAAGAACGGCGCGGCCGCTTTCGTTCACGACCGGCTCGCCGAGGGGAAAGACGCAAGCGAGGTTCCCAGGGAACCTAGAACTCTCACCAGCTCACTTGCATAACGCTCTCGTGTGAAGACCGTCTCGGCCCACCGTCTTCCATTGTCGCCCAATTGGACGGCAAGGCATGGGTGCTCAAGTAAATGGCAAATCTTCTCAGCCAGTTCGGCGTGGCTCGCCACTCGATAAAGTAGGCCGTTCTCACCATTGCGTATCAGCTCGGGAGTCGCCCCTCCGTCGGCACCGATCACGGGCTTTCCGGCGAGCATGGCTTCTATCGTGACTCTTCCAAACGCTTCAGATTTCGAACAGACCAGCAGCGCATCGGAGTCTCTTATGAATTGAGAGGCGTCTCGCACCTGCCCCGTCATGAGCACCCGATCCTCGAGACCGTGCTCCCGGATAATTTCCTTCAGCCGCAGAATGTATGGTGCATCCCCACCGCCCACGATCACTAACTCTGCCATGACTCCATTCTGCTTCAGATGGGCCATGGCAAGCACCGCATCCTCCTGTCGCTTGCCCTCTCGCAAAGCGCCGACGATTACACAACGGAACCGTCTATCGCCTCTGGTGCTGCGCGGATCGGCAGAGTCGGCGTCCAAAGAATGGCGGTCTGCCAGATGCATGGATGGATAGATGACGGCGATCTTGGATGGATCGATGAGCCGTCCATATTTTCCCGCGAGGGCCTTTGACAGCACGATCACGACCGTGGACAGGTAGCCGAAGAGTCTACAAGAGAAGTTATGACCAAAGTAGAAAATTAGACCCTGATCCTCCTCACCGAACTCCTGGAGATGCCAGAGATGCGGAAGACCCAGTAGCTTGGCAGCAATCGCACCGTGGCATGTCGTTACGGTGTTGCTATGTACGACGTCACATTTCCATTCACGAACCATCCTCGCCGTCGCCAGCGCGGCAACGCCGATCTTGATTGCCGCCTTCGCGCGCTCCCAGAGTGAGGGATATTCCCACGCCGCCAGCGAGGCGGGCTGGATAAATTTGATGGGAACGCCGCGAGAGTGCAGCTCCCTGGCGAGCTCCCCCTCACCAGGTAGCAATACGTGGCACGCGAATCGCCGTTCGGACAGCACGTCGATCGTCTCGAGCAAGATCCGCTCCGCTCCTCCCAGTCCGGCTGAATGTGAGACAAAGCAGATTTTCATTGTCGCCGATATTGTCCGGTCAGCGGGAAGAGGCTCTGTTCCATGTTGGAAAAGACGAGGATGGATGATACTGCCTTTTTACAGAACTATAAACGAGGCCCTAAAATGAACTAGGCCCGCTACTTGGAAAGAGGAAGCTTGGCTCGACATGGCCTATGCCCACATCATTTTGTGTACCTATAATCCCGATCCGGAATTCTTCCGGGCACAGATTGATTCGATCTGCCGTCAGACCTTCACCAGCTGGACTTGCGCCGTACTTGACGACGCAAGCGACGCGGCTTCTCTCAGCTTCGTTGCCGAAGTTCTGTCGAGTGACCAGCGGTTCACACTGGATGCACGGGTCGAGCGCGCGGGCGTCTTCCATAATTTTGAGCGCGGCGTCGCAGCTACGCCCAGCGATGCAGAGATCATCTTTTATTGCGACCAAGACGATATTTGGCACTCCGACAAGATCGAATCGATCATCGAGTGCTTTAAGGTCGACCCAATGGCAACGCTCGTGCACTCCGATCTTGATCTCATCGACGCCGCAGGTAACTGCATCGGTGCATCTTGCTTCGCCGCCGAGCAGAGGAACATCGACAATATGGATTGCGGTCATCTCCTTATTCGCAATGCCGTCACTGGCTGCGCCGCCGCTTTCCGCTCCACCATTATTCCGCGGTTGCTGCCGTTCCCGCGGCAGGATGGCGAGGTGAGATTTCACCACGATCAGTGGACCGCCATCGTTGCATCCATCATGGGCCAGGTGGTGACCTTGCACCGTCCGCTTGTCTCCTACCGCCAGCACGGACACAACATCGTAGGTGCGAACATGACCTACGGCACCGGCCGCGAGCGAGCTAGTTCGTGGCTGCTGAGGGTCATAAGACGTCGCAGCATTTTTGGCCCACTAAAGCATGCGTGGGCGCCGCGACGAAGGCTGGTGGCGGAAATTACTGCGGCCATCTCTTCGAAGCGACTGCCAGCGACGACCGATGCTCTGAAGATGGTTGGATGGACGGCGCGAGCTCTCGGTCCAATCCGCCTTTTTTTTGTGGGAATGGATCAGCGGAGGCGCGGTGATCCGGTTGCGATCTACACGCTGAAGTTTGCTCTGGCGGAAATGCTCACGCAACTTGGCATCGGATGAGAGGCCTCGTGCCTACCTTGCCCGCCCGCGACAGCACCATCGGCCTTTCCTTGCGACGCCCCCGCCGCCGTGCTCTACCCTCGGGGAGCAATTGGGGACGAGGCCCGATTTGGATCCGGCTTGCCGATCGACTGTCGCCACCGCGGCCAGCGCGGCATCGGGGCCGGAGGCGGCCTCGGGTCCCGCCATGATCGCGATCGTCTCCTATGGCCGGCCGACCGATGTGGTGGCCTGCCTCGCCGCGCTCGCGCGCTCGAGCCGCGCCGGCTTCGAGGTCGTCGTCGTCGAGAATGCGGGCGCCGCCGCCTTTGACGCCCTGGTCGCGGCGCTCGCCGGGAGCTGGCCGCAGCCCGGCGCGCCGGCGCCCGAGGGCGCGCTCGCCCAGCCCGCCCGCGCCGGCGCGCGGGCGGTGCGCTGGCATCGCATGGTCCTTCCGGCGCGGCAGGCGGTGCTGGTTCTCGCCGCGGCCGACAATCTCGGCTATGCCGGCGGCGTCAATCTGGCGGTCCGCTGCTTTGCCGAGGAACCGGATTGGCGCGGCGTCTGGATCCTGAACCCGGACACGGAGCCGGAGCCCGCGGCGCTCGCCGCGGTCATCGACCACGCGGAGCGCGGCGGCTATGGGCTGGTCGGCTGCCGTCTCGTGCTCGCCGGCCCGGAGTGCATCCAGATGCGGGGCGGAACCTGGCGGCGCCTGATCGGCCGCGGCAAAAGCATCGGCTACGGCGAGCCCGCCGACGCGCCGGCGGATGTGGCCGCCGTCGAGAAGCGTCTCGAGTGGATTTCCGGGGCGGCGCTCTATGCGACGCGGGCATTCGTGACGGACGTGGGTCCGATGAACGAGCGGTACTTCCTCTACTGCGAGGACGTGGATTGGGCGCTGCGCCGCGGCCGGTTCCGGCTGGGGTACGCGCACGAGGCGGTGGTCCGTCACGCCCACGGCACCACCATCGGGTCGGCCGGGAGCATCGGCGCGCGCTCGGGCCTGTCGACCTATCTCACGGAGCGCAATGCGCTGCTGCTGACGCGCGACCGGTTTCCGCGCCTCTTTCCATTGACCGCCCTCGCCAGCCTGGTGCTGCTGCCGGACTATCTCGTGCGCGGCAATCGACGCGCCTTCAGGGCGGCCTGGCGCGGCTGGCGCGCCGGGATGCTCGGCGAGACCGGACGGCCGCCGGGTCCCCTGTGATCGGCCATGACACTGCTTCCGGTCCGCAACCGACCCGGTCGGTGAGCCGGATCGACAACGGCCTGTGCGGGGTCTGGCTCGCCGGGGTGGCGCTGGCGCCCGTGTGGTTCGGCTCCAACGAACCGATCGCCTGGGGCGTCCACGCGGCGCTGTTCGGCCTGGTGCTGGCGGCATACGGGGCCACGCTGTTCCGGGGCGGGCGCCCGCTGCCGGTGCCGGCGGCCCGGCTCCGGGTCCCGCTCCTCGCCATCGCCGCGGTCGAGATCTGGGCGGCGATACAGACCATCCCCTGGGTCCCGCGCGCGTGGTGGAACCCGGTCTGGACGCTGGCCTCGGGGCTGCTCGGCGACGATATCGCCGGCGCGATCAGCGTCTACCCCGCGGCGGGGCGCGTGGCGATCCTGTGGACCGCGACCGCCGCCGCGGTCTTCTTCCTCGCCGTCCAATGGGGCCGGGAGCCGCGGCGCGCGCGGCGCATCCTGCAGATCCTGGCGCTCACCGGCGGCGCCATCGCCGCCTACGGCCTGATCGTCTACCTCAACGGAAACGACTGGGTCCTGTGGCGGCCCAAGCACGCCTACTACACCTCGGCGACGGCGACCTTCATCAACCGCAACACCTTCGCCGTCTATGCCGGCGTGACCATGGTCTGCGCCGTCGGCCTGTGCCTCGACGAGATGCTGTGGGTGAGCGCCGCACGGGCGTCGGGGTCGGTCTTGCGCGCGTGCGCGCGGCTTGGCGTCCTCGGCGCCGTATTCCTGCTCGCCTGCGGCGGGCTGCTGCTGTCGGGCTCGCGAGCCGGGCTCGCCGTCACCGCGATCGGCCTGGCCGTCGTGCTGGCGCTGACGCTGCCGAAATCCCGCGGCGGCCGCGCGGTCCTGCTGGCCGTTCCGGCCGCCGCGGCGGCCGTCGCCGTGGTCGCGCTGGTGACCGGCGTCACGGCATTCGTGCGCCTTCCGATCCTCGGCGCGGCCATGACCGAGCGCATTGCCGTCGACGAGAGCGTGCTCGCCGCGATCAAGGCCTCGCCCTGGCTGGGGTACGGCTACGGCGCCTTCGCGCAGGCCTTCCCGATGTTTCGCGGCGACCATCTTTCGCCGCACGGAATCTGGGAATACGCCCACAATGACTGGCTCGAGGCGCTGATGGTCCTCGGAGTTCCCGCCGGGCTGATGCTGTGGCTGATCTTCGGCTGGATCCTGCTGCGCTGCACGCTGGGATCGCTGCGACTGGGCTCGCTTTGCTGCACCATCGCCAGCGCCGTCTGCCTGCTGACGGTGCTGCATTCGCTGGTGGATTTCAGCCTGCAGATCCAGGGCTTCGCGCTGCCCGTGCTGGCGATCCTGGGGGTTGGCGTCGCGCAGTCCTGGCCCCGCCTGCCCGCCGGGAGCCGGGCAACTTTTCATTCCGGCCCGATCGGGCTAGATTGAGCGCGATGCAGCTGATCGAGACGTCACTCCCGGAAATAAAGATCGTGGTGCCGAGCCGCATCGGCGACAGCCGCGGTTTTTTTTCCGAGGTCTGGAACGAGCGCGACTTCGCATCCCAGGGCATCGAGGGCCACTTCGTCCAGGACAATCATGTCCGCAACCCCGCCAAGGGCACGGTTCGCGGGCTGCACTTTCAGATCCCTCCTGCGGCGCAGGGAAAGCTGCTGAGGGTTACGCGCGGCTCGATTTTCGACGTCGCGGTCGACGTCCGTCGCGGGTCACCGACCTTTGGGCGCCACGCGGCCGCCGTCCTGTCCGCCGACAACTGGTACCAGCTCTGGATTCCCGCGGGCTTCGCCCACGGCTATTGCACATTGGAGGGCGACACCGAGATCCAGTACAAGACGACCGCCTTCTACAGCCCCGCCCATGATCGGGGAATCGCCTGGGACGATCCGGAGCTGACGATCAACTGGCCCGTCGTCGGCGAGACCGCCATCCTGTCCGACCGCGATCGGCACAACCCGCCCTTGGCCGAGCAACGCGATCTGTTCGAGTACGTATCCTGAGAGCGATCGCTAAATTGCCGGCCTGGTCTGAATAGGACCGGAGTGGCCGCGAGCGCCGGCGTTCATCGGCCGATCCCCCAGTCGGGATCCCGGTGATCCTCCACGCGCCAGGGCGCCCGCTCAGACGCCGCCGCTCTCGTTTTTGATCGACCAGTTAAGGCGGCAGCTATTTGCCGCGCTGCTTTCCGCGGAGGAACAGATAGCCGGCCGCCACGGCCATCAGCGCGGGCACCCCGGCCCCGACGATCGGAAGCGGCACACCATGGTGAGGGCCATCATCCGCGAATGCGGGTGCCGCAATCAGGCCAAGAAACGCCACCAGCATCGCCGCCTTCAGATTGATCATCGTGCCCACCCGCTGCGTAAAGCTCTAATGCCCCGTCGTCAAAATCTATCGGAACGGACCGCGCAAGTCTAGGTTGCTATCCTTATGGTTAATATACAGCCGTTTCGCGGCAGGAGCGCGTGCCGGATTACTTGGCCCTTTTCTTCCGGCACCGTCCCGGGCTCGCTCCCCTCCCCGCCGCCTGCGCGGCGTTGAAAATTGAGTAATTTCCGGCGCTTGGCGTAGTATGTAGATCTAGCGGCGATTTCCGGCCCGGAGAGCCACGATGGCAGTCCAGCAGGCCCTGGTCTCGGGGTCACTATCCCGGCGCGGCCTGGTGACCACTCTCTTCCTGCTGGGCGTGGTCAACGGCAGCATTGCCGACGTCGTCCGCTCGATCGTCATCAAAGGCATCTGGGCCGCGGCCTTCGACACCTTCGACGTCAGCGTCGTGGTCGTGCTGGCATCCGTCGTCGCCGCCCGCTTCCTGCTCCACTCGTCCGATCGCGACATCGACCACACGGACTGGGCCGTGATCGCTCTCTGCGCGCTTCTCCTCCTCGTTCCCCATCGCGCCGGCAGCTGGATCGGGATCACCCTCCTTGCGCTCTACGAGATCGCGCGAGGGCCGAGAACGACAAGCTCCCTCGCTGCCGCGTCTATTTTTCTCGCCATCGCGGTGAACAAGTTCTGGGGCGCCTTCCTGCTGCAGCTCTTCGCGGCGCCGCTGTTCAAGATCGACGCCGCCATGGCAACGGCCGCGCTGTCCCTGATGACCGGCGCGGACGTGGTCCGGGAGGGCAACGTCATTCACGCCGGACCGGATCTGGCGCTCGTGGTCGCGACGGGATGCTCGTCGGTGGCCGGAATGTCCGCCGCCTTGCTGTGCTGGATCACCGTGACCCGCGCGCTGCATACGGAATGGCGGTGGACCGAGCTGCCGTCGGCGGTCGTCGTCTGCGTCGGCGTCGTCGGGCTCAATGTTTTTCGCATGGCCCTGATGGGTCTGGGACCGCAATGGTTCTACCTCGTGCACGGTCCGGTCGGCGCCAATGTCTTCAATGTGGCCCTCCTCGCCGTGGCGGGCGCGACAGCCGCGATCACCGCGAAATCGACCGATGCCCGGCCTCCCCCGGCTGCTTAGCATTGCCGTGATCCTGGCAGTGACTGTCCTGCCCAAGGTCGCTTACTACACCCATTTCGACGCCAGCCGCGGTGCCGATGGCGATCCCCGCCTGACCGATTTCTTTCAGCGGCAGGGATGGACCCTCGCCGAGGTGCGCGGCCTGACCGAAGAAGGTGGCCCGTTCGCACGGCGCTACGTCGGACCCGGTTGCGACAGCGGCGCCGAAGTCGTCGTGGTTTCGCCGAACGGCCAGGACGACGCGATGGTCCGGGAGATGCTCACGCCCGCCACCCGGCTGTTTTATGTCCATCGGGGACGGGCCGCGGCTCAGGCGCCGCGCTTCGCGATCCTGGATCGCTGGATGGGTGAGCTTGCCCAAAGCGTCGGTCTCGACGCGTGGTTTCGGCCTTCGCCCGTGGTCATGGTGATCGAGCCGGTCGCGTGCGAGCTGGAATTGGCGCTGCCGTGGCCGGCACTTTAGGGACCTCGGACACCAGCCATCCGCGGCGGCTCGAGGCGTCCTATGCAATCGGATGGCTGTTTGCGTCGAGACAAGTCGGGCCTTACTATCCCGTCCGCTGCGGACGGTACCCGAGCGACGTCATCCGGAAAGGGAGCCATTTCGTGCGCGTGCGAGCCTGGTTGTTTCTTTTGCTGGCGATGATGCTCTTGCCGCTGGCGGGCTGCGGCTCGCAGGGCTCGAACTTGCCCCTCCTCGAAGGCGGGGGCAGCGGCGTGACCGACTATCGCCTGGGGCCCGGCGACAAGCTCCATGTGCAGGTCTTTGGCGCCGACGATCTGAGCGGCGACTACTTCGTCGGCGACAACGGAACCATCAGCTCGTCTCTTATCGGTGACATACAGGCGACCGGGCTCACCCGGGCCGAGCTGGAGCGGTCTCTGGAAAAGAAACTGGCGGAGGGCATTGTCAAGAATCCGAAGGTGACCGTAAGCCTTCTCACCTATCGGCCGTTTTATATTTATGGGGAGGTGACGAAGCCGGGCTCCTATCCCTTCGCCAGCGGCATGCAGGTCGCGAGCGCCATCGCGACGGCAGGTGGCTTCACCTACCGCGCCCAGGAAGATTACGTGCTGGTCACTCGGAAGGACCGACAATATAGGGCCCTGCTCACGGCACCGATCCAGCCCGACGATATCATTCGCGTCGTCGAGCGCCGTTTGTAACCGTTCGGGTTTCCGAGCGGCGCGCGCCGACCTAGCGCCGATCTAGCCAAGCCCACCCGATTGCTTCACTCTGTCCGCCACACCAGAACGATGGCCGGTTCAACGGGCCGATCGCGTGTGGGAGGGAAGCCGTGCAGGGCAAGCCGCGCATCGGATATATCGGCGTCGGCCTTATGGGGCATGGCGCCGCGAAGAACATCCTCCTCAATGGCTACCCGCTCACCATTCTCGGCAATCGCAATCGGGCGCCGGTAGAGGATCTCGTGGCGCAAGGCGCGCGCGAGGGCCGCACGCCGGCGGAGATCGCGGCGGCATCCGACATCGTCTTCACCTGCCTGCCCTCCAGTGTCGAGGTCGAGGCGACCGTCTTCGCCGAAAACGGTCTGCTGGCGGGCGCTCACGCCGGCATGATCCACGTGGACTCCACCACCGCCGATCCGACTTCCACCCGCCGCATCGGCGGCGAGCTGGAGGCGCGCGGCGCCGCCATGGTGGATGCGCCGCTCGGACGCACGCCGAAGGAGGCCGAGGCCGGCAAGCTCAACACTTTTCTCGGCGGCAAGCCGGAGATCGTCGCGACGGTGCGCCCGGTGGTCGCCTGCTACGCCGAGACGATCATCGAGGCGGGCCCGCTGGGCAGCGGGCACACCCTGAAGCTCCTCAACAACTTCATCTCGATCGGCACCAGCGCCGTCATCGCCGAGGCGGTGGCGACCGCGGCCAAGCTCGGGGTCGATCTGCGCAAGTTCTACGACGTCGTCTCCTCCGGCGGCGCCAACAGCAACATGTTCCAGATGATGATGCCCTGGGTGCTCGAGGGCGATGACAGCCGCCTTCGGGGTCCGCTGCGCATCGCCGGCAAGGACATGCGCTTCTATACCCGCCTCGCGGAATTGGCGCCCGCGACCGCCTTCATCGCCCAGGCGGTCAACCAGACGTATCAGCTTGCCAACATCCGCGGCCACGGCGAGCGCTTCATGCCGACGCTCCCGGGCATCCTGGCGGAGCTGATCGGCGTCAAGATCCGCGATCTTCCCTGAGCGAGACTGGGGGAAAATCCCTGCGATGAGCGACAGCAGAATCGAGCCCGGGATCTTGCGCCGCTACATCGCCGCGATCTTCGCGGCGTCGGGCTCCGGCAGCGGCGAGGCCGAGATCGTCGCCGATCATCTCGTCGACGCCAATCTCGCCGGTCACGATTCCCATGGCGCGTTCCGCACGGCGAAATACATCGACTGGCTCGCGGACGGGTTGGTGGTCGCCAATCGCCACGCCGAGATCGCGATGGAGAACGGGCCGCTGCTCATCGTCGAGGGCGGCTTCGGCTATGGCCAGGTGATCGCCCGGGAGGCGATGGCGCTCGCGGCCGAGCGGGCGCGCCGGCACGGGATCGCCATCGTCGCGATCCGCAACACCGGCCATCTCGGGCGCATCGGCGCCTGGGCGGAGCAGCTCGCGGGCGAGGGATTGGTCTCGCTGCATCTCGTCAACACCTCGGGCTTCGGCATCCTGGTGGCGCCCCACGGCGGCAGCGACCGCCGCCTCTCCGCGAATCCCATCGCGGCGGGCGTGCCGGTCCGCGGCGGGGCGCCCTTGATCCTGGACATCGCGACGTCGGCGATCGCCGAAGGCAAGATCCAGGTCGCCCGCAACAAGGGCGAGACGGTTGTCGCCGGCACCATTCTCGACGGCGCGGGACGGCCCACCACCGACCCGCGGGCGTTCTACGCCGACCCTCCCGGCGCCATACTTCCCTTCGGCGGACACAAGGGCTCCGGCCTCTCGTTCTTCTGCGAGGTGCTGGCGGGCGCGCTCACCGGCGGCGGCAGCAGCCACCCCGGCCAGCCCAGCGCCAGGCGCCTCGTCAACAACATGCTGACCCTCGCCTTCGATCCCGCCTCCTTCGCCGGCCGCGAGGCCTTCGCGGCGGACATCGATCGCCTCATCGCCTGGGTCAAGGCATCGCCGCCGATCGCGGCCGACGGCGAGGTGCTGCTGCCCGGCGAGGTGGAGCGGCGCAGCCGCGCCGAGCGGGAGCGGAACGGCATTCCCCTCGACCCCGAGACCCTGCGCCAGATCGCCGCCGCCGGCGCGCGGTTCGGCGTCGCCGCCCCCGACTTCGGAGCCCATCCATGACCGCGCTGATGCGACCCAATCCCGTCCGCGACACCCTGCGCGCGGGCGGCACCGCTTTCGGAACCATGGCCTTCGAGTTCTTTACGCCGGGCCTTCCCGCCGTGCTCGCCCATGCCGGCGCCGATTTCGTGCTGCTGGACATGGAGCACAGCGGCATCGGCATCGAGACCATCAAGGGGCAGATCGCGGCCTCCCACGGCGCCGGCATCGTGCCGATGGTGCGCGTGCCCGGCTGCCACTATCACCTGGTGGCGACGGTGCTGGACGCGGGCGCCATGGGCATCATGGTGCCGATGATGGAGACGCGCGAGCAGGCGGAAAGCCTCGCCGCCTGGTGCCGCTATCGGCCGGAGGGCGTGCGCGGCCTCGCCTTCAACATGGCCCATGACGAATACACCGGCGGCGACGTCGTGCGGAAGATGGCGGAGGCCAACGCCCGCACCCTCACCATCGCCCTGGTGGAGACCGCAAAGGGAATCGCCAATGTCGACGCCATCGCCGCGGTGCCGGGCATCGACGTGATCTGGCTCGGCCACTACGACCTCTCGAATTCCATGGGCATCACCGGACAGTTCGATCATCCGGATTTCCTGGCCGCGGTCGCGAAGCTGGTGGAGGCCTGCACGCGCCACGGCAAGGCGCCGGGCTTCCTGGTGACCGACACCGGCGCCGCCCGCGCGTGGCTCGCGCGCGGATTCCGCTGCCTCGGCTACGGGACCGACATCAGCCTGCTGCAGGGCGCGCTCGCCAGCGGCATCGCCACGCTGCGGGACGCCGGCAAGACCAAGACCTGACGCCGCTACGAACAACGAACAGAAGGGGGAAACACCATGAGACGAGTTCTGGGACTGATCGCGATCGCGATGCTGGCGATCGCGCCCATAGTGACGATCGCCCATCCCGCCCAGGCGGAGAGCACGCTCGATCGCATCCTGCGCGAGAAGAAGATCCGCATCGCCTGCGACGTGGCCTCGCCGCCCTTCGGCGTCCTCGACAAGAGCGGCCAGCCCGACGGCTCCGAGGTCGCCACCGCCAAGCAGCTCGCGAAGGATCTCGGCGTCGAGCTGGAGCTGGTGCAGGTGCCCGCCACCGGCCGCATCCCCTCCCTGCTCGCCGGCCGCGCCGACGTGACACTCTCCTCGATCTCGGTGACGCTCGATCGCGCCAAGGCGGTGATGTACGCCAACCCCACCGGCGCGCTGACCATCGTCATCTTCGGGCCGCAGAGCGTGACCATAAAGACGCCGGCGGATCTGGTGGGAAAGCGCATCGGCATCACCCGGGCCACCCTCGAGGAGGCGACCGTTCCCAAGATGGCGCCGGCGGGCACCAACATCGTCTGGTTCGACGAGATCGCCGCCACCATCCAGGCGCTGACGTCGGGCCAGGTCGACGCGATCAGCATGTCCGGCTTCGCCGCCAAGGCGGTCATCGACGGCAATCCCGACAAGAAGATCGAGAACAAGCTGCTGGTCACCACCGCCTATTACGGGCCGGTGGTGCGGCCGGGGGATTTCGAGCTGCTGAAGTGGATCAACACCTGGGTCTTCATCAACAAGGGCAACGGCGTGCTCGCCGACATCTACAAGAAGTACACCGGTCTCGACCTGCCGCCGCTGCCGACACTCTGAGCCCGACAATCAAAAAGATATCCAAGGAGGAAATGCCCGTGAGACCGTCATTCAAGATCGCCCGCCTGGCCTTGCTCGTCCTGCTGCCGCTGCTGCTGGTCGCCCAGGCCGCCCATGCGGAAAGCACGCTGGACCGGATCCTCAAGGAGAAGAAGATCCGCATCACCGCCGAGGTGACCTCGCCGCCCTTCGGCATTCTCGACAAGGACAACAAGCCCGACGGCTCCGAGATCGCGACGGCGCGCCAGATGGCGAAGGATCTCGGCGTCGAGCTGGAGCTGGTGCAGGTGACCGCGCCGAACCGCATCCCCGCTCTCCTCGCCGGACGCGCCGATGTCGCGATCTCCTCGCTCTCGATCACGCTCGAGCGGGCCAAGACCGTGGCGTTCGCCAATCCGCACGGCGCGCTCTCGATCGTCATCACGGCGCCCCAGGGTACCGCCATCAAGTCGATGGCTGATCTCGTCGGCAAGAAAGTCGGCATCACCCGCGCGACGCTGGAGGAAGCGACGGTGCCGAAGGCGGCCGGTCAGGGGACCAACATCGTCTTCTTCGACGATATCGCCGCCACGATCCAGGCCCTGCTCTCGGGCCAGGTGGACGCCGCCGGCATGTCCGCCTTCGCGGCGAAGTCGGTCGCCGACCGCAACCCCGACAAGAAGCTGGAGAACAAGCTCACGGTGACGACGGCCTACTACGCCGCGGCCGTGCGTCCGGGGGATCTGGAGCTGCTGCAGTGGATCAATACCTGGGTCTTCATCAACACCCAGAACGGCGTCCTCGCCGGCATCTACAAGAAATACACCGAGGTCGATCTGCCGGCACTGCCGGTGTTCTAGGCCGGACCGCCGTCGATGCCTGAATTCGCCACCCACCACCGCCTCGGGGACGCGTGAACTATTCCTTCCACTTCAACGTGGTCTGGGACCACTGGCCCGAGCTCGCCGAGGGGGCCTGGCTCACCATTCGCCTCTCCGCGATGGCGATGGTGATCGGGCTCGCGGTGGCGGTGGTCTTCACCTATGCGCGGGCGGCGGGTCCGATGCCGATCCGCTGGCTGATCGCCGCCTATATCGAGGTGATCCGCAACACGCCGTTCCTGGTGCAGATCTTCCTGATCTACTTCTCGCTGCCGGCCCTGGGCCTGCGGATGGAGGCCAATCAGGCGGCGCTGCTCGCGATGGTCGTCAATTTCGGCGCCTACGGCATCGAGATTCTGCGCGCCGGCATCGAGGCGGTTCCGCAAGGACAGATCGAGGCGGCGAAGGCGCTGGGCCTGTCGCGCCTGCAGACCTTCCGGTTCGTGGTGATCTTCCCGGCTCTGAAGACGGTATTCCCCGCGCTTGCCAGCCAGTTCGTCCTGCTGATGCTGGGCTCGAGCGTGGTCTCCGCCATCTCGGCGGTGGAGCTCACCGCCATCACCAACACGCTGCAGTCGACGACCTTCCGATCCTTCGAGTTCTACTTCGTCGCGACCGGCCTCTATCTCGCGATGGCCCTGGGGTTCCGCGCGCTCTGGGGCGGCGTCTACTGGGCCGCCTTCGTCCGCGATCGCGCACGGTGAGGCCGCCGCCATGAGCCGCGATTTCGCCACCGCGGAGTTCCTCTTCATCTTTGCCGCGATCCGCTGGACGCTGCTGCTCTCGGCGATCGCGTTCGTGGGCGGCGGCGTGCTGGGACTGCTGATCGCCGTCTTGCGCACGGTTCCGATCGCACCCCTGCGCTGGATCAGCATCGCCTATATCCAGATCTTCCAGGGCACGCCGGTGCTGATGCAGCTCTTCCTCTGCTATTACGGGCTGGCGGTGCTGTTCAACATCCAGATGGACGCCTGGCCCGCGGTGACGATCGCCTTCACCTGCTATTCCGGGGCGTTTCTCGGCGAGATCTGGCGCGGCTCGATCCAGGCGATTCCGCGCACGCAATGGGAAGCCGCGGAATGCATCTCCCTCGGCTACGTCCAGCAGCTCTGGTTCGTGATCCTGCCCCAGGCGATGCGGATCTCGATCCCGCCGACGGTGGGCTTCCTGGTGCAGCTCATCAAGGGAACGTCCATTGCCGCCATCATCGGCTTCGTGGAGCTGACGCGGGCGGGGCAGCTCATCGTGAACGTCACGTTCAAGCCGATGATCGTCTATCCCGTGGTCGCCGCCCTCTACTTTCTGATGTGCTGGCCGCTCTCCCTCCTCAGCCAATATCTCGAGAGGCGTATCGATGCCGGTCTTGGCATTAAGCGGCATCTCTAAGCGCTTCGGCGCCCACATTGCCCTCGCCGACGTCTCCCTCGATATCGAGCCGGGCGAGGTGGTCGCGATCATCGGGCGCAGCGGATCGGGCAAGAGCACGCTCCTGCGCTGCATCAACGGCCTCGAGATACCCGACAGCGGCGAGATCCGTTTCGACGGCCGATCGGTGGCGCGGTCCCGCGCCGGCCTCCGGGCGCTGCGCCGGGAGATCGGCATCGTCTTCCAGAGCTACAATCTGTTCCCGCATCTCTCGGTCGAGCGCAACATCACCCTGGGCCCGACCGCCGGCAAGGGAATGGCGCTGTCGGAGGCGCGCGAGCCTCGCCCGTGCGGTGCTGCGCCAGGTCGATCTCGAGGACAAGATATCGGCGTCCCCGATGCAGCTCTCCGGCGGGCAGCAGCAGCGCGTCGCGATCGCCCGCGCGCTGGCCATGCAGCCGCGCCTCATCCTCTTCGACGAGATCACGTCGGCCCTCGATCCGGAGCTGATCGGCGAGGTCGTCCGCGTGCTGGAGAAGCTCGCCGCCGACGGCATGACGATGGTGCTGGTCACCCACGAGATGGGCTTCGCCCGCCGCGCCGCCGATACGCTGGTGTTCATGCACCAGGGCCGCGTCTGGGAGAAGGGGCCGCCCGAGACGTTGTTCGCGCGGCCACGGACCGCCGAGCTCGACGCTTTCCTGGGCGCGGTCCTGTCGGTGCGCTCGGACGAGCCGAGCCCGACACTCCCCATCTAATAGAGTTCCATCGACGGGCGGGGCGCATCTTGCCTAGGCCCTCGCGCGCGTGCAACGCTCGCGCCGGGCTACCCCCAGTTTCGGAGACGCACGATGAAAAGACCGATCGCCCTCGCTTTGCTGGTCCTCGCCGCCTGCCTTGGGGCGACGCGATCCCACGCGGAGGACACCCTCGCCGCCGTGAAGCAGAAGGGCACCCTGGTGGTCGGCGTGAAGAACGATTACCGGCCCTGGGGCTTCATCGATCCGTCCGGGCAGATCGTCGGTCTGGAAATCGATCTGGCGCGGGAAGTGGCGGACCGGATCGGGGTGAAGATCGAGCTGGTGCCGGTCACCGCCGTCAACCGGATGGAGTTCCTGAAGCAGGGCCGGATCGACCTGATCATCGCCACGCTGGGAGACACGCCCGATCGGCGCAAGGTCATCGGCATGATCGAGCCGAACTACTTCGCCGGCGCCACCACGGTGCTGGCGCCGAAATCGGTCGGGCTGAAAAGCTGGGCCGACCTCAAGGGGCGCAAGGTCTGCGCCGTGCAGGGCGCCTATTACAACCGCCGCGTCGAGCAGCTCTACGCCCCGCAGATGGTGGTATTCCCCGCGGTTCCCGACGGTCTGAATGCGCTGGCGGCGGGGAACTGCGACGCTTTCCTGTTCGACGACACGCTCATCGAATCCACGCTTGCGGGCGGCGATCCGAAATGGGCCGGCTACGAGATGCCGCTCCCCTCCGAGGACCCGCAGCTCTGGGCCTTCGGCGTGCGGCTCGAGGACCTCGACAGCCCCTTCGGCAAGCTGCTGAGCCAGATGAGCCGGGAGTGGCTGAAGAGCGGGCACATCATCGACCTCGAGACCAAGTGGGGCATCAAGCCCAGCCCCTACCTGCAGGAGATGAAGCAGAAGCTGTCGATGAACTGAGGAGGCCCGATGCAGGGCCCGCTCGCCGATATCTTCCGCTGGCTGAACGACCGCTACGGCCTCAATTTCTCGCCGTTCACCGACGCGTTCGACGGGCAGCGGCTCCTGCTGGGACTGCGCACGACGGTCGAGCTGTCGCTGACCTGCATCGTCCTCTCCGTCCTGCTGGGCCTCCTCGGCGCCTGGATGCTCTCCACCCGGTCGCGGCTCGCCCGGAACGCCGTGCGCGGCTACGTGCAGGCATTCCGCAACACGCCGCCCCTGGTGCAGCTCGCCTTCTTCTATTTCGCGGTGGGGAGCCTGCTGCCCTCGGCGCCCGGCGCGTCGGCACGGGCGCCGCTGATCGACGGCTATGGCTGGGCGATGATCTCCTTCAGCCTGCTGGCCGGCGCCTTCAACGTCGAGATCTTCCGCTCCGGCGTCGAGGCGGTGCCGTCGATCATGGTGGAGGCCGCCGAAGGCCTCGGCTACAGCCGGCTGCAGATCTATCGCTACGTGCTGGCGCCCCTGGGCCTGCGGATCTGCCTGCCGGCGCTGACCAACAACCTGGTCAACCTCGTCAAGACCACGACCCTCGCCTATGCCATCGGCGTCCCGGAGCTGCTCTATGCCGCCTCGCAGATCTGGTCGGAGGTGATGAACGTCCGCGAGATGATGTATCTGCTGCTCGCGATCTATATCGCGCTGGTGGCCGTCCTGGTCTGGGTGATGGAGCGCTGGGAGCGCGCGCTGCGAATCCCCGGCTATACGCCGTGACCGACCTGCCGGTGCTGCGTCCGGTCGGCCCGCTGGCCGGGGTCCGCGTGCCCCTGGCCCTGCCGGTCGTGCCGCTTGCCGCCGGCCTGTTCCTTCTATGCTCCCTCGCCTGGGCCGCAGGCGGCGTCGGGACCCGCGGCGGAGAGCGCGCTCGGCGCCGTGCTGCGCTGGGCGCCGCTGATCTTCGGCGGGTTTCTCTTCAACGTGCTGGTCAGCGTACTCTCCATGGCGCTGGGCACCGCGCTGGGATTTCCGCTTGGCTTGCTGCTGATGGCACGGACAAGACCCGCCCGCGGGATCGGCTGGGCGCTGACCCAGTTCTTCCGCAACGCGCCCTGGCTGGTGCTGCTGTTCTACGTCATGTTCCTGCTGCCCTTCGAGGTGCATGTGGGCGGCCTGGCGATCCCGCTGCCGAGCTGGGCCAAGGCCGTCCTGGGCCTGTCCCTGCCGGTTTCCGCCAATTTCGCCGAGATCGTGCGCGGCGCGCTGCAATCCATTCCGGAGCCGCAGTGGAGTGCCGCGAAAGGCCTCGCCTTCGGGCCGTTCCAGATCGTCCGGCTGGTGATCCTGCCCCAGGCGATCCGGCGCATGCTGCCGCCGTGGATGAATCTCTATGCGATCCTCACCATGGCGACGACGCTGATCTCCGTCGTCGGCATCCAGGACGGCTTGACCATCACCCGCGCGGCGATCGCCTCCGATGCGCGGCCGGAGCTGATGCTGCCGCTCTATCTGTTCCTGCTGCTGCTGTTCTTCGTCTACTGCTACCCGATCGCGCGGGCGACCCTGGCGCTCGAGCGGCGGTTGCAGGTGCGCGGCTGAATGGCCCACGAGCTCGGTCCACCCGTCGTCGTGCTGCGCGACGTGGAGAAGCGCTTCGGTCCGCTCACTGTGCTGTCCGGCGTCTCGCTCACGGTGCATCGCGGCGAGACCGTCTGCGTCATCGGCCCGTCCGGGTCGGGGAAATCCACGCTGCTCCGCTGCATCAACGGGTTGGTGCCGGTCGACGCCGGATCGATCACGGTTGCGGGGCGGGAGGTCAACGATCCCGGCCTCGATCAGCTCGCGCTGCGCCGCGACGTCGGCATCGTGTTCCAGCAGTACAATCTCTTTCCGCACCGCACCGCGCTGCAGAACGTGATGATGGCGCCGATTCATGTGCTGCGCCAGGATCGCGTGCAGGTCGAGGCGCGGGCGCGGGAGCTGCTGGCGAAAGTGCGTCTCACCGACAAGGCCGATGCCTATCCCGGCGAGCTTTCCGGCGGGCAGCAGCAGCGCGTGGCGATCGCCCGGGCGCTGGCGATGAGCCCGAAGGTCGTGCTATTCGACGAGGTGACCGCGGCCCTCGATCCCGAGACGAAGAAGGAGGTGCTGGTGACGGTGCAGGAACTCGCGGCCGAGGGCATGACCTGCATCCTGGTCTCCCATGAGATGGGATTCGCCCGCCGCGTCGCCGACCATATCTATTTCACCGACGGCGGCGTCATCGTCGAGCACGGGCCGCCGGCGCAGGTGCTGGACGCGCCCCGGGAGACCCGGACCCGCGCCTTCCTGGACAAGGTGCTGTGAGCGTGCGCGATCCCGCCTCCACCGCCGGAAAGACGCTGACCGTCGACGAGCAGACGGAGCTGCTGGTGATCGGCGCCGGGCCCGCGGGACTGGCGGCGGCGATCGAGGCGGCGCGCCTCGGCCTGAAGACCGTGCTGGTGGATGAGAATCCGGTGCCGGCGGAGGCCATGGGCGACGATATCCCGCTGCTGTTCGGCGGCCGGATGAGCGGCGCCGCGCGCAATCGGACGGCGATGACCGATGCCTTCGTCGCCAGCGATCCCGCGATCGAGGAGGCTTTCGATCTCGGCGTCGACCTGCGTCTCGGCACGATCTGCTGGGGCGTCTTCGCCAACGGCCCGGCGGTCTCCTGGCTGCCCGGTCCCGTCGCCGGCCTGGCGGATGCGGACCGGTCCTGGATGATCGGCGCGGCCCAGGTGATCGTCTGCGCCGGGCGGCGCGACATGGGCCTGGCCTTTCCCGGCTGGGAGCTGCCGGGCGTCATGGGCATGGTCGCGGCGGAGCGCCTGGCGACCCGGTACGGCGCGCTCGACGCGCGCCGCGCGGTGGTGCTGGGCAGCACGACGGAAGCGCTGCTGGGGGCGTGCCGGCTGCGGGACGCCGGCGTGGAGATCGCCGCAATGATCGAGCTCGCGCCATCGCCTCTCGATCCCGCCGCCGCCGAGTGCGGCATCGAGCTGCTCTGCGGCCATGTGGTGCGCCGCGCCGAGGGCGGCGACGAGGTCCGGAAGCTCGTGGTGGCGCCGCGGGAGAATACCGCGCGAGAGCGGGAGATCGCCTGCGATACGGTGATCCTCGCCGTGGGCGCGGTGCCGGTCGTCGAGCTCCTCGATGCCGCCGGCTGCCGCATCGCCTTCGCGCCGGAGCGTGGCGGTTCCGTGCCGGTGCTGGACGCGGGCCAGCAGACCACCCTTCCCCATCTGCTCGTCGGCCGGCGACGGCGCCGGGATCTGGCCGGCGAAAAGCCGCGAGCCCGATATCGCCCGCGAGGAAGGCCGGCGCGCCGCACGGTCCGCGGCGGTAGCGCTCGGCCGCGCCGCCGCCGACACGCCATCGCCGCCAGCACCACCGGACGGGCCTGATATCGCCGCCTATCGCCTCGACTGGGTGCGCGCCACCGTGATCGGCGGGAACGGCGAGCCCCATGTCTGCCGCTGCGAGGAGGTCACCGCGCGGGAGATCCTGGAAGTGCGGCCGCCGCGCTACCTCGGCTGGGCGGGCGACCGGCGCAATCAGCGCGACCTCGCGAGCCTGCTGGGCGACGGCGCACCCAACCCCGATCTGGTGAAGCGGCTGACCCGCGCCGGCATGGGCGTCTGCCAGGGCCGCCGCTGCCGCGAGCAGGTCGCGGCCCTGCTGGCGCTGGGCGCCGGCGTCGATCTCGCCGAGATGCCGCTCGCCACCCATCGCGCGCCGGTACGCCCGCTGCCACTGCGCCTGGCGGCGCGGCTGGAATCGCCCGACATGGCGGCGCATTGGGATACCTGGTTCGGCATGGCGGCGCAGTACGTGCCGTTCTGGGACGCGCCGCGTCACTACAAGGCGGCGACCCGTCCCGTGCGCACCAAGGCACCGCCGAAATGAGCGCGCCTACCGGAGCCTCGGTCGTCATCATCGGCGGCGGCGCGACCGGTCTCTCCGCCGGGTGGTGGCTGGCGCGCGAGGGCATCGACGTGGTGGTGATCGACAAGGGCATCGTCGGCTGGGAGGCATCGGGCCGCAACGGCGGCGGCTGCAGCCATCACTTCAGCCCGCTCTTCCGCGAGGAGCAGCGTCTCTGGCCCCAGATGGACGAGCTCCTGGGATATCCGACGGAATTCAGGCCGCACCGGATCCGCATCGCCTTCGATCCGGCGCAGCTCGTGCTCTACGGCGAGGCGAAGCGCAACGCCGAGCGGCAGGGCTTCGCGACCGATCTGCTGGATCCCCGCCAGGTACGCGAGCTGGTGCCGCTGGCCGGCGAGGAGACGATCGGCGGCTATTTCTACCGCTTCGGCGGCCACGCCAATCCGCATCGGACGGTGCAGGCCTATGCCTGGGCGATGCAGGATCATGGCGGCCGCGTGCTGCAGCACACTGAAGTCGAAGGATTCGAGCGCAGCGGCAACCGCGTGACGGCGGTGCGCACCGGCAGCGGCACGATCGGCTGCGACCGGCTCGTGCTGGCGGCGGGGCCGCAGACCGGCCGGCTCGCGCGCCTGCTGGACGTCGATATCCCCATGGTCGCGGCGCGCGCCGAGATGATCGTCACCGAGCCCCTGCCGCTGATGCCCATCGGCGGCGTCGATGGCAACGGCCTCTATGGCCGCCAGACCCTGCGCGGCAATCTCGCCTATGGCGGCGGTCCCCATGAATGGCTGAGCGAGCCCGCCGCCGAGCGGCCGAGCACGCCGCTGATGGGCCACATCGCCGGACGGCTGGCGCGGCTCTTCCCCAAGGCGGCTCATGCGCGGGTGATCCGCAGCTGGGCGGGCATCATCGAGAACACGCCGGACGGCCGGCCCGTCATCGACCGCCTGGCCTCGCCCGAGAACGTCATCGTGGCGACGCTCTCCAGCATCGGCTTCGGCCTGTCCCCCGCCAGCGGCCACGCGATCCGCGATCTGGTGGTGGACGGGGCCTGCGGCTTCGCTGATCTCTCCAGCCTTCGCCTGGATCGCTTCGCCCAGCTGGAGAAGGACTGGATCGACATCCAGGGCTGGCGGGCACTCGCGACCGCGGACTGACGATGTCGCTGAAGCACCAGAGCGCGTCGCATTCGGGCATCTCCGCCGCCGGCGGAGGGCTAGGATGCGGCACCACAATCGAGAGGGATCCGCCATGGCCGCGCGCCAGACCGCCAAGGGAAAATCGCTGCTGAAACGCCTGGCCGAGGGGCCGGTGATCTGCGCCGAGGGATATCTCTTCGAGTTCGAGCGGCGCGGCTATCTTCAGGCCGGCGCCTACGTCCCCGAGGTGGTCCTGGAGCATCCCGAGCTGGTGGAGCAGCTGCACCGGGAATTCGTCCACGCGGGCTCCGACGTGGTGGAGGCCTTCACCTACTACGCCCATCGCCAGAAGCTGCGCATCGTCGGCCGCGAGAAGGATCTCGAGCCGATGAACCGCGCCGCGCTCGGCATCGCCCGGCAAGGTGGCGCGGAGCACCGGCACGCTGTTCGCGGGCAATATCTGCAACACCAACATCTACGATCCGACGGATCCGAAGTCGCACAAGACCGTTCGCGCCATGTTCGAGGAGCAGGTCGGCTGGGCGGGCGAGGCCGGCGTCGATTTCGTCATCGGCGAGACCTTCTCCTACGCCGCGGAGGCGCTGCTGGCCCTCGAGGTCATCAAGGCAGCGAAGAAGCCCGCGGTGATCACCCTCGCGATGCATCAGGAGGACGTGACGCGGGAGGGCTGGAGCGTCGTCGACGCGGCGCGGCGCCTGGAAGCCGCCGGCGCCGACGTGGTCGGCCTCAATTGCATCCGCGGCCCGCGCACCATGATGCCGCTGCTGAAGCGGATGCGGAAGGCGATCAAATGCCAGATGGCGGCGCTGCCGGTGCCCTATCGCACGTCGCGGAGCCAGCCGTCGTTCCAGTCCCTGCGCGACGCCCAGTGCGACTGCATTCCCGGCGACCGGCCGTTCCCCACCGCCCTCGATCCCTTCGCCTGCAATCGCTACGAGCTCGGCGAGTTCGCCAAGGAAGCCTATGAGCTGGGCATCCACTATCTCGGCGTCTGCTGCGGCGCGGGCCCGCATCACATCCGCGGCGTCGCCGAGGCGCTGGGGCGCCAGCCGCCGGCCAGCCGCTATTCGCCCGACATGTCGAAGCACGCCTTCCTCGGCACGCACAAGCTGGTGGCGAAGGTCAACCGCTCCTACGCCAAGCGTCTCTAGGCGATACCGTCAGTTCGGACGGCCATTCGCGACGAGGCCGGCCAGGGGAACGGCGGCAAGCGGACCCGCGGCCTGCGGGCGGCGCAGATCCCGCGGCGTCGCTCCGAAGCGCTCGCGGAAGCGCCGCGTGAAATGCGAGGCGGAGACGAAGCCGCAGGCGATCGCGATATCGAGGACGGAGCGGCCGGTCTGCTCCAGCAGATGCCGCGCGCGCTCCAGCCGCATGTCCAGGTAATGACGGTTGGGCGTCCGCGCCAGGGAGCTCCGGAAGAGGCGCTCGAGCTGGCGGCGCGACAGGCCGGCCTTGCGGGCGATGGCGTCCTGCGCCAGGGGCGCCTCGAGATTGGCCTCCATGACCCGGATCGCCGCCAGCAGCCGCGGATGCGTCGTGCCGATGCGGTGCCGGAGCTCCATGCGCTGCGGCGCGTGGCGGTCGCGGATCGGGCCGTGGATGAACTGCTCGGCGACGGCGGTCGCCAACTCGCGCCCGTGCTGGAGCTGCACCAGGTGCAGCATCATGTCGAGCGCCGCCGTCCCGCCGGAGCAGGTGAAGCGGTCGCCGTCGACGACGAAGATCTCGTCGGTGGCGGTGACGCTCGGAAACGCCTCGCGGAAGCTCGCGAGATTCTCCCAGTGCAGCGCGCAGGGCCTGCCGTCGAGAAGCCCCGCATGGGCGAGCAGATAGGCGCCGGTGCTGATGGCGCCGACCTCGCAGCCGCGTTTTTCCAGGCGCCGCAGCCAGGCGAGCACGCCGCGATCGTGATAGCGCTCGGCGTTGATCCCCGCGCACACGACAAGCATGGAGATCGCCAGGGGATCGCGGATCGAGGCGTCCGCCGGCACCGGGATGTCGTTGCTCGCCGCCACCGGCTTGCCGTCCCGGGAGATCAGGCGCCAGCGATAGAGGCCGCGCCCGGCGAGGCGGTTCGCCGCCCTGAGCGGCTCCAGCGCCGCGGCGAAGGCCATCATCGAGAATCGCGGGACCAGGAAGAAGCCGATCTCCGTCGGTGCCTGGGACGGCGCGCCGAAGCTCATCGCGAACTCTCCTCCCCCATGGCCCATTGTCCGGCCTTGCCGTCGAGAGTAGTCCCTCGCCGGCCGCCAATCATCCCTTTTGCGACAGGGGCTGTTCCGGGAGCGACGTCCCCGCAGGAGCGCGCCCTATCCCGTAACAAATGCCGCCAGCCTGGACTAGACTGCCGTTCCGGTCCGGCCACGGTGGCCGAAGCCTCTCGCGGGGGAAGCAGGCTTCTTGGATCTTGTCGTCTTCATCGCCAAGAATTATCCGCTGATCCTGCGGCTCACCGGCCAGCACGTCTCGATCGTCGCTGTCGCCGTCGGCGCCGCGATCCTGACCGGCGTTCCCCTGGGCATCCTGATCGCCCAGAGCCGGCGGCTGGCCGACGTGGCGCTCAACCTCGCCGGCGGCATCATGACGATCCCGTCGATCGCCCTCTTCGGATTCATGATCCCGATCCTGGCCACGATCAACCAGGGCATCGGCTTTCTGCCGGCGGCGATCGCCGTCTTCCTCTATTCCCAGCTGCCGATCGTGCAGAACACCTACACGGCGATCACCTCGATCGATCCGGCGCTGCGCGAGGCCGCCGACGGCATGGGCATGACGCGCCTGCAGCGCCTGGCGCGGGTGGAGATTCCCTGCGCGCTGCCGGTGGTGATGGCGGGGATCCGCGTCGCCGTCGTGCTCAACATCGGCGTCACCGCGATCGCCGCCTATATCGGCGCCGGCGGCCTCGGCCTGCTGATCCGCGGCGGCATCACCCAGACCGACCCGCGGCAGGTCATCACCGGCGCGCTGGCGGTGAGCCTCCTCGCCTTGGGCGCGGACTGGCTGCTGGGGCGGGTGGAGCGCTGGCTGACGCCGCGGGGAATGGCGGGAGCGCGCGCCGCATGATCCGCCTGGAGGACCTGACCAAGACCTATCCGACGGCGGCGGGACCGCTCACCGTCGTCGACCGCGTCAGCCTGCAGGTGGAGGCCGGCGAGATCTGCGTCCTGCTGGGCCCGTCGGGCTGCGGCAAGACCACCACGCTCAAGATGATCAACCGGATCGTGCCGAAGACGTCGGGCCGCATCTTCATCATGGGGCGCGATGTGGAGGCCATCGACACCGTCGAGCTGCGGCGCGGCATCGGCTACGTGATCCAGCAGATCGGCCTCTTCCCCAACATGACCGTCGCGGAGAACATCGGCGTCGTGCCGAGGCTCCTGGGCTGGGACCGCGCGCGCATCGTCGGGCGCGCGCAGGAGCTCCTCGAGCTCATGGAGCTCGACCCCGCCGTGTTCCTCGATCGCTATCCGAACGAGCTCTCCGGCGGCCAGGCGCAGCGGATCGGCGTCGCCCGCGCCCTGGCGGCGGATCCGCCCATCCTGCTGATGGACGAGCCCTTCGGCGCCCTCGATCCCATCAATCGCCTGGTTCTGCAGGGCGAGTTCCTGAAGATGCAGGCCCGGCTGCGCAAGACCGTGATCTTCGTCAGTCACGACATCGACGAGGCGATCCGCCTCGGCGACCGGATCGCGCTGCTGCGCGCCGGCCGGCTGGAGCAGCTCGGACCGCCCGACGAGCTGCTGGCGCGCCCGGCGAACGACTTCGTCGCGAATTTCGTGGGCCAGGACCGCACCTTGAAGCGCCTCAGCCTGGTGTCGGTCATCGGCGCCATGAATGGCGGCGCGCCGCGGCTCGGATCCGAGGAGCCGGTCGAGCGCGCGGCCGCGCTGATGGCGGCGGGCGGCGGCGATCGCGCCATCGTCCTCTGCGGACGCGGCACGCCGCAGGGCTGGATCCCTCACCATCACGCCCTCGGCAAGAGCGGTTCCAGCGGAAGCCACGCGCTGCCGATCCCGGCAATCGTGCGGATCGACGAGGATCTCCGCGTGGCGCTGTCGCGCATGCTGGCGACCGGCACGGACTGGATCGCCTGCGTCGATGCCGAAGGCCAGTTCGCGGGACTGGTCACGCAGCAGGATATCGCCGGCGCGCTGGCGGCGGCGGAACCGCCGGAGACCGAGCCATGAGCGCCCCTCGATCCGGCACTCTGGTGGCGGTGATCGTGGCACTCGTGCTTGCCGGCTGGCTCTGGCTCGGCGGATTGCTGCCGGGCATCTGGCAGCAGGCGCCCCTGGTCGAGTATCTCCTGTGGCGGCACCTCTACCTCGTGGCCGTCTCCGGCGCGATCGCGATCGTCGTCGGCCTTTCCGCCGGCGTGGCGCTGAGCCGCCCCGCCCTGCGCGTTCACGCGGAGGCGGCGATGCAGGTGCTCAATATCGGCAACACGGTCCCGACTCTCGCCGTATTGGCCCTCGCCATGAGCGTCTTCGGCATCGGATCGACCGCGGCGATCATCGCGCTTGCCGTGCATTCGCTGCTGCCGGTCGCGCGGAACACCTACGCGGGGCTCGTCGCGGTGCCGCCGGCGCTGGTGGAGGCGGCGGCCGGCATGGGCATGACCGAGGGCCAGATTCTGCGCCGCGTCGAGATCCCGAACGCGCTTCCCGCCATCCTCGCCGGCGTGCGGACCGCGATGGTGATCAACGCCGGCACCGCGCCGCTGGCGTTCCTGATCGGCGGCGGCGGCCTCGGAGAATTGATCTTCGCCGGCATCGACCTGTTCGATCCCGCGATGATGCTGGCTGGCGCCATCCCGAGCAGCCTGCTCGCGATTGGCCTCGGCGGCTCGGTTGGATACCTCGCGAAGCTGATGACTCCGCGGGGCATCGCCTTTGCGCGCGCTTGAAGAAAAACAAACCAGGGAGAAAACGATGCTTGCCAGGATATTTAGACTGCTGACCGCCGCCACGGTTCTGATCGCCGCCGTCGCGGCGGGATCGGGCGCGAGCCTCGCCCAGACGCCGATCGTGATCGGCAGCAAGGGCTTCACCGAGCAGCTGCTGATGGCGGAGATGACCTCGCAGCTGCTGGCGGCCAACGGCTTCAAGCCGGACAAGCGCACCGGCATGGGATCGGCGGTGCTGCGCCAGGCCATGGAATCCGCGCAGATCGACGTCTGCTGGGAATATACCGGTACCTCTCTCATCGCCTACAACAAGATCACGGATCGGATGTCCGCCGCGGACACCTACAACAAGGTGAAGGAGCTCGATGCCAAGAAAGGCATCGTCTGGCTCGATCCCTCCAAGGCGAACAACACCTATGCCCTGGCGGTCCGCAAGAAGGACAGCCCCGCCACCGCCGGCATCACCACGCTGAGCCAGCTCGCCGCCGCGATCAACGCGGGCAAGGGCATCACCGTCGCGGTCAACGCGGAATTCCCCGGCCGCCCCGACGGGCTTCCCGGCCTCGAGCAGCAGTACGGCTTCAAATGGCCGATCGCCGACATCAGGCGCATGGACACCGGCCTCACCTATCAGGCCTTGCGCGACAAGCAGGTGGACGTGGCCCTGGTCTTCGAGACCGACGGCAGGATCGTCGCCTTCGATTTCCAGGTCCTGGGAGACGACAAGAACTTCTTTCCGCCCTATGCGCTGACGCCGAACGTGCGCCGGGAAGTGCTCGACAAGAACCCGAAGCTCGCCGAGCTCCTCAACCGGCTCTCGGCGAAGCTCGACGACCCCACCATGGCCGGCCTCAACGCCCAGGTCGACGTCGACAAAAAGACGGTCGAGGAGGTGGCAGCGGATTTCCTCCGCGGCCAGAAGCTCATTGCGAAGTGAGCCGAGAGGCGGCACCCCGGCGGTGCCGCCTCCCGCCGCCGCCACGACGCTCGGGGACGGCGCCTCCGTCGTGGCTGCCTTCGTGCGGGACCTCCGGTACGAGGATCTGCCGGCGGCGGTCGTCGCGCAGGCGAAGCGCTGCGTGCTGGATCTGGTGGCGGCGGCGATCGGCGGCCATGGCACGGGCATCGGCCGCATCATCCGGGATCATGTGGCGGGGCACTACGCCTCGCCCGGCGGCGCGCGATTGATGTTCGACGGTCGCGCGGCGGTTCCCGCCTGGGCCGCGATGGCCAATGCGACGATGATCGACGGCTTCGATTCCCATGACGGCCATCCCCTGACCAAGGGCCACGCCGGCGTCGCGGTGCTGCCGGCGCTGCTGGCACTGGGCGGCGGCACCGTCACCGGCCGCGACGCGCTCGCCGCCCTCGTCCTCGGCTACGAGGTGGCGATCCGGGCGGGCATCGCCACCCATCGGACGTGCTGCGACTATCACACCTCCGGTTCCTGGAATGCCCTCGGAGTCGCCGCCGTCGCCGCGCGCCTCCGGCGCTTCGACCCGGAGACTTTGCGCCAGGCGCTGGGCATCGCCGAATACAACGGGCCGCGCAGCCAGATGATGCGCTGCATCGATCATCCGACGATGCTGAAGGACGGCTCGGGCTGGGGCACCATGGTCGGGATCGAGGCGGCGCTCCTGGCGTCCAGCGGTTTCACCGGCGCGCCGGCCCTGGTCATCGAAGGGACCGATGTCGCCGACCTCTGGGCCGACCTGGGCCGGCGCTGGCGCATGCTGGAGCTCTACTTCAAGCCCTATCCGGTCTGCCGCTGGGCGCATCCGGCGATCGAAGCGGTGCTGACGCTGCGGCGGACGCACGGCCTCGATCCCGCGGCGGTGACGGGCATCGAGATCGCTAGCTTTCACGAAGCCATCCGGCTCAGCGCGAACCGGCCGCGATCGACGGAGGAAGCCCAGTACAGCCTGGCCTTCGCCGTGGCGGCCGCCCTTGCCCGCGACGGGCTGGGACCCGCTGACATCGACAACCTGGCGCTCGCCGACCCGCACATCCTCCGCCTCGTCGATGCCACGCGGCTGATCGAGCGACCGGACTACAACGCGCGCTTTCCGGCGGAGCGGCTCGCCGATGTCGTGCTCGTTCTCGGGGACGGCCACCGGCTGGCATCGCCGACGACGGCGACCCGCGGCGATCCCGGGAGCCCGCTGTCCGACGACGAGCTGCAGGAGAAATACCGGGCCCTCGCCGAGCCGGCGCTAGGCCTGAAGCGGAGCAACGCCATCGTCGACGCGATCCATGGCCTCGACCGGCCGGATGCGGACTTCACTCGGCTCGTCGATCTGCTGACCGCTCCCGCCGTGTGACACTCGAGCGCGACGCCGGTCACGCCGCCGCCTTCCGCGTCATCAGCCGCTCCGCGGCGAAGGCCGCGATCGGCCGGTTGGTGCCGCCGTCGACGACGAGATCGCGCAGGATCGCGCCCACCACCGGCACGAGCTGGAAGCCGTGGCCGGAAAAGCCGAAGGCATGGAACACGCCGGGCGCGGAAGGCGAGGGACCGATGACCGGCAGAAGATCGCTGGTCTTGGCCTCCATGCCGGTCCAGGCGCGGGTGACGCGCACGTCGCGCACGCTCGGGAACAGCTCCGTCGCGGCGCGGGCGCCGCGGGCCAGCTCGATGAAATCCACCGCGCTGCCGAGCGTGTCGATATCGGCCCGGCCCTGCAGCCCGCCGCCGATCACCAGGGTTCCCTGGTTCGACTGCTTGAACGACAGCGGACGTCCGATCGCGCTGACCACGGGATCGAGCAGCGGCGCCAGGCGCTCGGTCACGATCATCATCGACGCCTTGAGGCCGAGCGGGATGTCGTCGCCGACCATGGCGGCGATGCGCGCCGACCAGGCGCCCGCCGCGTTGACCACCACCGGCGCCACGATGGTCCGATCGCCGGCGCGCACGCGCCAGTCCGGCCCGCCGCGCTCGATGGCGGAGACGCCGAGACCTTCCGCGATCTCGACGCCCTCGGCCTCGCAGCTGCGACGGAATGCGGTCAACGTCCGGTGCGGGTCGGCCGCGCCGTCGCGGCGGGCGATCAGGGCCGCGACGCACTGCGGGCTGATCGCCGGCACGAGACGGCGAAGCTCGGCCCGGTCGATGACCTCCTCATGGTCGTAGCCGAGGCGCCGGACCTCCGCCGCCCGCGCCTCGAGCAGCGGCACCTGGTCCTCGTGCTCGGCGACGCGGATCTGGCCGTGGGCGGCGAAGCCGCAGCCGTCGCCGACGAGCTGCGCGATGCGGTGCCACATCTCCATCGCCTCGAGGGAGATCGGCACCTCGGCGAGGTCGCGGCCGAGCGTGCGCACGCCGGCGGCGGAAGCGCCCGAGGCATGGCGTCCGACCCACGAGCGCTCGAGGATCGTCACCCGCAAGCCGGAGCGGGCGAGATGCAGCGCCGCCGAGAGACCGTGCAGCCCGCCGCCGATCACCACCGCGTCGCAGCTCGATTCCGTCGTCACGTGGGAGCGTCCGCATCGAGGGAGGCGAGCTCGCCGAGAGTCACGGGCTTCAGCGGCGGCCGCGCGCGGTAGAAGCCGACCTCGCCCGGCGGCCGGCCTTCCGCGGTCGCCAGCAACCGCGTGACGGTGTAGCCGCATTGGCGGCCCTGGCAAGGTCCCATTCCGGCCCGGGTGAAGGCCTTGACCTGGTTAGGACCGGGCCGCCCGAGCTGCGCCATGGCGCGGATCTGGCCCGCCGTCACTTCCTCGCAGCGGCAGACGATCGTGTCGTCGGCGGGAGCGAAGACCTGCGGGCGCGGGCGGAACAGGGCATCGAGCAGCGGCCGGAGCGCCAATTCCCGCCTCAGGCGCCGCCGCAGCGGCCGCGCGGCGGCGGCCGCCTCGCCGGCAGCGAGCGCCCCGAGCTTCACGGCGATGCCGAGCGCGGCGATCTCGCCGCGCAGTCCCGCGGCGGTCGCGCCGGCGATACCGGCGCCATCGCCCGCGATGAACACATTGGCCTGGGAGGTCTCGCCCCAGCCATCGAGGACCGGCACGTAGCAGTCCTGCTCGTCGTTCCAGCTCATGGCGCAGCCGAGGGACAGCGCCGCATGGAGGTTCGGCACCACGCCCTCGTGGACGAGCACGGCCTCGGCGGCGACGTCCGCCTCGGCGCCGCCGGCGATCCGGTAGCGCAGCGCCTCGACCCGGTCCGTGCCCAACGCCATGATCTCCGCCACAGGACGCAGGATCGGCACGCCCGCGCGGCGCAGCGCCAGCACCCAGCTGAGCCCTTTCCAGAGGTCGCCCGCCGCGGCGAGCGCCCGCGGCAGATGGCGCAGCGCCCGGGCCAGGTTTCCAGGCGGCGTCGTGTCGAGGACGCCGGCGATCCGCCCGCCCGCCTTGAGAAGCTGCGTCGCGTAGAGCAGCGGCAGCGGGCCGCAGCCGGCGATCCAGACCGGCTTCGCCGGCACCTGGCCCGGCGTCTTGAGCAGGATCTGGGCCGCGCCCACCGTCAGCACGCCCGGCAAGGTCCAGCCGGGAAACGGCACCGGCCGCTCCTGGGCGCCGGTCGCGAGGAGAATGGCGCGCGCCCTCAGGGTCCGCGCCTTTCCGTCCCGCGTTACGAAGGCACGGAACCCCGGCTCGATCTGCCAGAGCTGCGCCCCCGCCTCGTAGCTGGCGCCGCTGGCCCGGAAGGCGTCCGCGACCGGCTTGCCGTCCCGATAGGCGTCACCGAGGAACTCGCCGCGGGCCGTCGCGGCGACGGTCTCGACCGCGCGCCAGATACTGCCGCCGGGAGCCGGCTGATCGTCGAGGACGGTGACGGAGAGTCCGTGCGTGCGAGCCCTCACCGCCGCCGCCATGCCGGCAGGCCCAGCACCGACGATGAGCAGATCGACGCTCATGGCGCGAGCTTGCGCCCGCCGAGCTGTCGAGTGACGCGCATGCCGTCGCGCACCGGCATCAGGCAGGTCTGCACCGAGGCGACGCCGTCGACCTCGGCCAGGCAGTCGAAGCAGACGCCCATCAGGCAATAGGGCGCGCGGCGGGCGCCGCTCACCGGCGTCGTGCGCGACCAGGGTTCCGCCTGGCGCAGCAGGACGGCGGCGACGGTTTCGCCCGCCTCGGCGGCGACCGGCGCACCATCGATGTGGATCGTGAGGGCCTGCGCCGGCTCATGCAGCTTGCGGAACATCGAACCGCCTGCGGTGGAACATCTCGAGGGATGCCGGGAGCTCTCCCGCGGCGACCGCGTCCGCGAGGACCGTGGCGTGGAGCGCCGCCAGCGTCACGCCCGAATGGCAGAGCGCGACGAAGGCGCCGGGATATGAGGGCGACTGCGCGTAGATGGGAAAGCTGTCGGGCGTGAGGACCCGAAGGCCGGACCACTGCCGCACCACCCGCGCCGGGCGCAGCGCCGGCACGATGCGCACGGCCTTGGCGCCGAGCCGCGCCGCGGCCTCGCCGGTGGTGGAGGTATCGAAACCGACTTCCTCCTGGGTGGCCCCGATCATGACCGTGCCCTCGCCGGTCTGCCGCAAGCCGCTCGCCGGCAGCGGCAGGAAGGGGTCGAGGCGTTCCGTCACCAGGATCTGCCCCCGTTGCGGCCGCAGCGGAATGTCGAGATCCACCTGCCGCGCCAGCGCCGCAGAGCCGAGACCGGCCGCGATGACGATCCGCGCCGCCTCGTGACGGCCGGACTCGGTCTCCACCGCGAAGCCGCCGCCGACACCGGCGATGGTGCGCACGGGGCTTCCAGAGTGCAGTGATCCGCCGAGACCCGGGAGCGCGCCGTGCAGGGCCGCCAGCAGCCTCAGGGGATTCACATGGCCGTCGCGGCGGCCGAAGCTTGCCCCGCTGACATCCGGCCCGAGCCGGACCTTGGGCAGCAGCTTCTCCAGCTCCGGCCGCTCGAGCATCTCCCAGTCGGGCTCGCCGCCCAGCGCATTGTGCAGGCGTTGCAGCGCCAGGCGCCGCGTCTCGAATTCCGCGTCGCCGAGGCAGAAGGCGAGACCGCCGTTCCGCTCGTAGTGCAGGGCGCCGCCGGTGCGCCGGATGAGCTCGTCGTTGAAAGCGGGCCAGAGATCGGCGCTCCGCCGCGTCAGCTCCTGGTAGGCGGGCATCGCCATGCCCTTGCCCTGAACCCAGACGAGACCGAAGTTCGCGCGGGCTGCGCGAAAGTCCGTATCCGCGCCGTCGAGCATCGTTACCCGCAGCGCTTTCCGGGCGAGGCCATAGGCGATCGCGGCCCCCACCGTCCCGGCGCCGATGACGATCACGTCAGCGATTGATGAACCGGCCCTCATTGACGGCGACGCTAGGTGCTGATGCTATAAACGTCAAAGGCCATATTTTCGCGGCTCTATTCCGCAAGGTTATAGATGCGTCGCCATCTCAATCTCCGGCAGGTCGAGGCGTTCAAGGCGGTGATCGAGCACGGCACGGTCAGCCGGGCGGCGACGGTCCTCAACATATCGCAGCCCGCGTTGAGCAAGCTGATCGCCCATCTGGAGGCCAACGCGGAGCTCCAGCTGTTCGACCGCCTGAAGGGGCGGCTCGCGCCGACCGAGCGCGGCATGCGGCTCTACGAGGAGATCGACCGCATCTTCGCCGGCGTGCAGCAGATCGAGAATGCCATCGACGCGATCCGCCGCGAGGAGCAGGGCCGGCTCGTCGTCGGCGTCATGCCCGCCTTATCCGGCGCCTTCGTGCGGGAGGTCTCGATGGGCTTCCTGCGCCGTCATCCGAAGGTGTTCTGCTCGATCGAGTCGCGCAGCTCGCAATGGATCGCCGACTGGCTGGTGACGCGCAAGCTCGACGTCGGGCTGGTCAGCTCGCGGATCGACAATCCCTATGTCAGCCACGAGCCGCTGATGCAGCACCCGCTGGTCTGCATCATGCCGCCGAGCCATCCCCTGGCCGCCAAGAGCGTGATCGGCCCGACGGATCTGGACGATCTTCCCTTCGTGTCGTTCGATCCCGAGAGCTTCTCGGGCCAGCGCATCGCGACCATGTTCGACGCCTACAAGGTGCGGACGAACATCGTGCTGGTCGCCAACGTGTCGCCGACGCTGTGCGAGTTCGTGTCGGCCGGGCTCGGCGTCTCCCTCGTCCATCCGCTGATGGTGAGCGGCTTCCGCGACCGGCTGGTGGTCCGGCGCTTCGAGCCGGAGATTCCCTTCGATTTCCAGCTCTGCCACAGCCGCGACAGCCGCAACGCCCGGCTGGTGGAGGATTTTCTTCAGGAGACCCGCGTGACGGCGGCGCGCGTCTCCCGGGATGCGCTGGACGGCATGTGACGGCGGCCGGAGAGTGTCAACTGCCGAAAGCAGTCCGTCAGCGCCGACAGGTCGCCGGCGCGCGCGGCGCGAGCCCCATCGAGAATGCGGGCCTGCTCGCCGGCCGTCGCGATGCCGCGGGTGGCCGTGGCGAACTTCTCCTCGAGCTCGGCCCAGGACAACGGGTCCGTCGCCTCTCCGCGCGGCGCGGTCACATCCGAGGTGTAGCGCCGGCCGCCGCTCGTCACCGTCACACGGGCGAGCGTCTGCGCGGGAAACCACGCGTCGAGCGCGGGATCGAGGCTGAGCCGCACCTTGCCGGCCAAGGCCGAGACATCGTCGCGGAAGAGGGCCGCCGGGGCCAGGGGCAGCAGGGCTGAGCGGCCGGCGAGCGCGGCGAGGGCCATGCAGTAGGGGATGCTGTACTGGGCGTCGACCAGGTTCGACGGGTGCGTCAGATTCGAGAGGCGCAACGCGCCGCTGAAGGTGTCGACCTCGACCGCATCCAGCTCGCGCGGCTCGAGGCCATGCCGCTCGATCAGGGCGCAGAGGGCGTCGATGGGGGCGTGCGCGTGCCGGCAGCAGGAATAGAGCTTGAAGTAGGTGCGCGAGATGTGCTCCGCCGTCCCGAGCGCGGCCAGCTCGTCGTCGAGCGCGTAGAGATCCGGGCAGTCGAGCATGTTCCGCGGACCGGTGCAGCCCGCCTCGGCGAGCCCGAGCGCGACAAGCGCCGTCACCGTCGACCACGGGATCCCCTCCTTGACGTCGCTGCCCTCGGGGAAGGGATGCAGCGGCCCGGCGCCGGAGAACAAAAGATTGGGCGCGCTCTTGCCCGCGATGGCGAGGGCATGGGCGATTACGTCGCGGGGCGTCCCGCGCAGCACGGCAGCGGCGGCGACAACGCCATAGCACGACCATAGGCCCGTGTTGGCGTAGAACCGGCGCGACGCGCCGACGGTGACGGCCACCTCGTAGCCGATCGCGATGGCGCGGATGAGGTCGTTGAACGGCGCGCCTGTCTCCGAGGCGACCGCGAGGGCCGCGGGAATGACGGCGGCGCCGGGATGGCCGCGCGCCGGCCGGTTTCCATCATCGAGGTCGAGCGCCGAGGCGGCGGCGCTGTTGGCCCAGGCCGCCCCGATGGCGTTGCTGGTCTGGCCGGTGAACCAGATCGAGCAGCGGCCCTGGCCGAACACCGTGGCCGCCATGGCGCGCACCGCCGTGGCGCCGGGATCGTCGAGGCCGGCGACCATCGCACTGAGGAGATCGAGCAGGCAGCGCGGCGCGGACCGCGTCGCTGTTTCCGAGAGCGCCGCGCTCCCTCCCGTCGCCTCGATATAGGCGGCTATCCGGGCAATCGCCGTCGGGGCAATAGCGCTCATGGCGGAGCGAGCGTCGTCGCCTCGGTGATCGGCGGGCCCAGGCTCAACGAGCCCTCGAGCTTGTAGCCGTAGTCGAGGCGCGTGCTGTGGACCCAGACCTGCAGCAGCTCGAACAGCGGCACGGCGCAGACGTCGTCATGAATCTTTATCTGGGCGGCCTTCCACAGGGCGATCTGCTCCTCCGCGCTGGTCGCCCGGCGCGCCGCCTCGATCTCGTGGTCCGCGACCGCGCAATGGGAGAAGTTCGTGACGCCGGTGGGCGTCCCCACGATGGCGCTCGAATGATAGAACTCGCTGAGATAGGCGTCGGCGACGGGAAACCGCGCCGCGCCGTAGAAGACGAGCGCGCTCACATCCTTGCGCACCTGGCTCTGATAGGTCGCGTGATCGACGACGCTCATGTCCAGCTTGATGCCGACCTTTCCGAGCTCAGCCTGGATGATCTCCATCACCGGCAGCTGCGCCGAGATGCTGGAGACGACGGCCTTGAGGGTGAGTCCGTTCCCATGGCCGGATTCGGCGAGCAGCGCCCTCGCCTTCTCCGGATCATAGGCATAGAGGCCGGCGGAGCAATCCTCCCCGAGATACCCGGGCGGGACCACGGAGCAGGCGCGCGGTCCGACATCCTTGCCGACGAAACGCACGAGATCGTCGACGTTGATCGCATGGGCGATCGCCTGGCGGACCCGGATATCGTCGAGGGGCGGGATGGCCCGGTTGATGTGTATGGTGCGCAGCTCGCCCGGACGGAAGATGTCGACGACCGCGCCGGGTCGCCGCCTGGCCGCATCGGTCCAGCGCTGCTCCCGCTTGCCTTGGATGAGCTGCAGCTCTCCCGACGCGAAGGCGAGGTCGCGGGAGCTGTCCGAGGGGACCATGCGATAGACGATGCCGTCGAGGCGCGGCCGCCCGCGAAAATAGCCTTCATGGGCGGCCAGCTTGACGTATTGCTGCGTCAGATGCTCGGCGTAGGCGAACGGGCCGGTACCGACCGGCTCGGCACCGAACTTGTCGCCGAGCGCTTCCACCGCCTTTTCGCTGACGATGTTCCCACCGTGATAGTTGGCCACGCGGCCAAGGAAGCTGGCGTCGGGATACTTGAGTTGAATCCTCACCGTGTAATCGTCGATCGCGGCAATGCTCTCTACTCCGGCGAAGTCGGACGCGAAGGTCGACCGTTTGGGGTCGGCCGCACGGGTGAGCGAGAAGACCACGTCGGCGGCGGTCAGCTCACCCCACTGGCCGTGGAACTTGACGCCCTCGCGAAGATGAAACGTCCAGCTCTTGCCATCCGCGGACGTCTCCCACGACTTCGCGAGATCGGGTTCCAGGTCGTTCGGGTCGGCGCTCCCCGGCCGGAAGCGGACCAGGCCGTTATAGAGCCACCCCACCAGAACGACGTCGGTGGTTTGAGTCGCCCGGATCGGATCCAGGGTGGTGATATCCGTGCCGTCGGCGCCGACCTGCAGGACGTTCTCCTCGGCCGGCGCTGCCGCCACGCCGACAGCGAGCGAGAGAGTGCAGAAGAGCGCGAGCCAGAGACTTTTCATGTTCTGTGCTTCCCCATCGCCCTGAGGCTGTGAGGGGCAGGGTCGTTTGTCAAAGTCGGTTTCTTCGGTCGCTTATTCGCACGGGTTATAGCGAATCGCGACTTAATCGCTTCGTGTGAGCAACCTTCGCAGCTCGGTCTTGAGGACCTTGCCGTAGTTGTTCTTGGGCAGCCGGTCGACGAACCGATATTCCTTCGGCCGCTTGAAGCGGGCGATGTGCGCGAGGCACAGTCGATCGAGGGTCTCGGCGGTCGCCGCGCCGCCCTCGCGGGAGACGATGAAGGCGACCACGCGCTCGCCCCATTGCGGATCCGGCGTGCCGACGACCGAGACCTCCACCACACCGGGATCGCGCAGCAGCACCTCCTCGATTTCCCGCGGATAGATATTGCTGCCGCCGGAAATGATGAGGTCCTTGGAGCGGTCCATCAGGGTCAGGAACCCGCTGTCGTCGAAGGCGCCGATATCGCCCGTATGCAGCCAGCCGCCGCGCAGGGCGGTGGCCGTCGCCTCGGGATTGCGCCAATAGCCCGCCATCACGGAATCGCCGCGCACCAGGATCTCGCCGGCGGCGCCCACCGGCTGCGGCAGGTCGCCGCCGTCGGCGACGCGGACCTGGACCACGCTCTGCGGCACGCCGACGGAGCCCAGGCGGTCGTCGCGGCCGTCCCTGTAGGCGGCCTCGATCATGGCGCGGGTCATGCCGGTGATGGTCATCGGCGACTCGCCCTGGCCATAGAGCTGGGCGAAGCGGAACCCGAACCGGGCGATGGCGGATTTGAGGTCGGCCACGTACATGGGGGCACCGCCATAGGCGATCGTGCGGATCGCCGAGGCGTCCGCGGCCTGGCTCAAGGGATGATCGACGAGGCGCTTCACCATGGTGGGCGCCGCGAACATCGAGACCTCGCGCCAGGTCCGGAGCAGGTCGAAGATCTCCGCCGGATCGAACTGGCCGCTCTCCGGCACGACCTGGCAATGGCCCTGCATCACATGGGGCACGACGTAGAGGCCGGAGCCGTGCGACATCGGGGCGCCATGCAGCAGGCAGCCCGACGTCGAGGGCGGGTCCACGTCGACGATGTAGGCGAGCGCCATGGCGAGAAGATTGCGATGGCTCAGCATCGCGCCCTTGGGCCGGCCGGTGGTGCCGCTGGTGTAGAAGAGCCAGGCGAGGTCGCCGGCCTCGACCTCGGCCATGGCCACGGGATCGGCGGAGCCCATCGCCGCGAACTCAGGGCCGGAAACGTCGAGGATCGGCGCCGTCAGATGGGCCTCGCCCCGCGCCGCGGCGGCGGTCTCCACGAGATCCGGCGTCGCGAAGATCGCGGCGGCGCCGGAATTCTCCAGGATGAAGGCGACCTCGCGGGCATGCAGCTTGGCGTTGACCGGCACCGCCGCGAGCCCCGCGTGCCAGGCGGCATAGAGGAGCTCGGCATAGGCCGGCGCATTCTTCATCAGGAGCGCCACGCGGTCGCCGGGGCGGAGGCCGAGCTTGCCCCGGAGCGCCGACGCCCGGCGGGCGGCCCGCCCCTGCATCTCCGCCCAGGTCGCGACGACCTGGTCGCCCAGCGCCAGGGCCGGCGCGTCCGGCCGCAGCCGCGCGTTGCGCGCGAGATGGCTCGCCAAATTCATGTCAGGCGGCGTACTCCCCGCGCTTCGGCGTGAAGACGTCGAGGTTCAGCACCGGCTCGTCGCCGACGACGATGCCCCAATGCCGCGCGTTGGGCGGCACCACCAGCAGGCCGCCGGGCCCCAGCCGCGTCACGGTCTCGCCGATATGGAAATCGATCTGGCCGCTGAGGATGTAGACGATCTGCTCGTGCGGATGGTCGTGCGGACGCGGCGTGTGTCCCGGCATCAGCCGGTTCAGGGACACCGTGGCGCCCTCGCCCGAGAACGCCTTGCGCTCGACGCCCTCGCGCACTTTCTCCCACGGGAGCTTGTTCCAATCGACGTGGTGGATATTCATGACGGGGGTTTCCTTTCCATCTCCAAGGGTCAACGAATCACGGGCGGCCATCAAGCAACCTTGCGGGCGCCCAGCAGGCCGGCCGGACGCACCAGCAGGAACAGCAGCAGGATCGAGAGCGCGACCACGTTCTTGTAGCCGGCGCCGACGACCACGATGGCAAGCGACTGCGTCACCCCCAGCAGGATGCCGCCCAGGAACGCGCCGAGCGGATTGCCGAAGCCGCCGACGATCGCGGCGATGAAGCCGCTGATGGCGAAGGGCACGCCGAGGTTATAGGCCACGAACTGCGTCGGCGTGATCAGGATGCCGGCGATCGCCCCCAGGCCGGCGCTGATCGAGAAGGCATAGGCCAGCATGCGCGAGACCGGCACGCCCAGCAGCATCGCCGCCTGGGGATTGACCGCGCAGGCGCGCATGGCGCGGCCGGTCCTGGTGTGGCTGAAGAACAGCGCGAGCGCCGCGATCAGCACCAGGGAGATCCCGACGATCCACAGGAATTGCAGATTGATCGCGACCGGCCCGAGCCGCAGCGGCCCGCCCGCGGTGAAGCTGGGCAGGGATTTCGGCGAGTCCCCGACCAGGAGCAGCGTCGCCCGCTCCATCACGATCTGGATCGCCAGGGTGGCGAGGATGATGACGAAGGTGGTCGCCTTGCGGTTCCACAGCGGCCGCACGACGAGGCGGTCGACGACGAGGCCGAGGGCGGCCACCAGCAGGACCGCCAGGATCGCCGCCGGCAGGAGCGGCAGGCCGTGCTGCACGTGGAGGACGTGGGTAATGATGCCGCCCAGCATCACGAAGCCGCCCTGGGCGAAGTTCACGATGCCGCTCGCGTTGTAGATGACGCAGAACCCGATGCCGATCAGGCCGTAGACGCAGCCGACGCCGATGCCGCTGACCAGGAACTGCAGGAGGAGCGCCGGGCTAAGCATGGGAAGCAACTCCGCCCTCGGCATTCGCCGCCACTCCCAGATAGGCCTCGAGCACCGCGGGGTCGCGGGAAACCGCATCGGGCACGCCCTCGGCAATCTTGCGGCCGAAATCCAGCACCACGATCTGCCGTGCGATTCCCATCACCAGGCGCATGTCGTGCTCGATCAGGAGAACCGTCACGCCGCGCCGGTTGACGACACGGATGATCTCGGCAAGGGCATCGGTCTCGGCGGCATCCAGCCCGGCCGCGGGCTCGTCCAGCAGCAGGAGGCGCGGACCCGCCGCCACCGCCCGGGCGATCTCGAGGAGGCGCTGCTGCCCATAGGTGAGCTGGCTCGCCGGCAGCTCGGCGCGGTCCGGAAGGCCCACCAACGCCAGCAGCTCGCGCGCCTTCGCTGTGCCCTCGACCTCCGCCTCGCGCATCCAGCGCGGACGCGCCAGCGCCGACCAGGCGCCGCCGCGGGTGGAGAGGTGGAACCCGACGCGCACGTTCTCCTCGCAGCTCATGTCGCCGAAGAGGCGCACGAGCTGGAAGGTGCGGATCACGCCGCGGGCGGCGATCTTGTGGGGCGGCAACCCGGTCAGCCGCGCGCCGGCAAAGTGCACCGCGCCGGCCGTCGGCTGCTGGGCGCCGGAGATCAGGTTGAAGAGCGTGGTCTTGCCGGCGCCGTTCGGTCCGATGACCGCATCGATGCCGCCTTCCTCGATCGCGAAGGACACGTCGTTGACCGCCAGCAACCCGCCGAACGCCTTGGTCAATCCCTGGACCTCGAGCAGGCTCATGGGGATGTCCTGCTCCCGAGCCACGGCAGCACGCCGCGATCCACGGCCGCCAGCCCCTTTGGCGCGTAGATCAGGATCAGCAGCAGCCCGACGCCGTAGACGAGATCCTGATAGTCCTTCAGGCCGCTCACCATCTGCGGCAGCGCCTCGACGATGAGGGCGCCAATCAGCGGGCCGGCGACAGTGCCGATCCCGCCCACGTACAGCATGGTGAACCCCAGCACGACCATGCCGAGGCCGAATTCCTCCGGGCTCACGAAGCCCACGTACTGGGCCATCAGCGAGCCCGCGATCGAGGCGTAGACGGCGGCGATGACGAAGGCCACGAGCTTGTGGTGCGTGACGTCGATGCCGAGCGCCTGGGCCGCCTCCTCGTTCCCGGCGACCGCGCCGAGCGCGCGGCCAAACCGCGACCGCCGCAGCCGCACCGCGGCTCCCATGCCGAGCCCCGCGATGGCGAGGAGCACCAGGGCCTGCAGGCGCTCGTTCTCGACGTCGACGCCGGCGAAGCCGAGGCCGGGAATGCCGGATATTCCCATGTAGCCCTGGGTGAGCCCGGTCCACTGCACCGCCACCTCATAGGCGATGAGGCCGAGCGCCAGGGTCGCCATGGCGAGGTAGTGGCCGCGCAGGCGCAAGGTCGGATACCCCACCGCAATGGCAATCGCCGCGGAGAGCAGGGCGCCGAGGAGCAGGGCGGCCAGCGGATCGAGATTGAGGCGCGTGGTCAGGACCGCGGTGGCGTAGCCGCCCAGCGCGGCGAAGGCGTTCTGCCCGAAGGACACCTGGCCGGTATAGCCCATGAAGAGATTGAGGCCGGAGACGAACAGCGCGTAGATCGCGGCGAAGCAGACGACGGTCACGAAGTACCCGCCGATCGCGACGATGACCGCGATCGCCGCGCAGGCGAGCAGGAGCATCGCCGGCACCCGCCGGCGCGGCAAGGCCGGCTCAGGCGAGATAGAAGCGAGCAAGGTCATGGGCGGAGCTCAATTGATCGGGCGTGGTTTCGGCGGCGATGCGGCCCAGCGAGAGAACATAGGCGCGGTGCGCGAGCTTGAGGGCGAGCGGCGCCTTCTGCTCGACCAGAAGAATGGTGAGGCCGCGGCGGTTGAGCTCGCCGAGGGTTTCCATGATCTCGGCGGCGATGCGCGGCGCCAGGCCCAGCGACGGCTCGTCCAGCATCAGGAGCGTGGGGTTCGCCATCAGCCCGCGGCCGATCGCCAGCATCTGCTGCTCGCCGCCGGAGAGCGAGCCTGCGAGCTGCTTCTCGCGCTCCCGCAGGCGCGGGAAGAGCTCGTGGACCTTCGCCCGCCGCCGCTCGACCTCGCCGCGGTCGCGGGCGAGAAAGGCGCCGAGCTCGAGATTCTCCCAGACGGTCAGCGGCCCGAAGATGCCGCGGGACTCCGGCACCATGATCATGCCGCGCTGGGCGCGGGCCCGCGTCGAGAGATGCTCGACCGGCCGCTCCTCGAAGCGGACGGCGCCGCTGCCCGGCAGCAGCCCCATGATCGCCGCGAGCAGGGTCGACTTGCCCGCGCCGTTCGGCCCCAGGACGAGGACGAACTCGGCCCGGCCCACGGCGAGGTCGACGCGCTTCAGCGCCTCGACCCGGCCGTGCCGCGCGGACAGTCCCTGGATGTCGAGCAGGGCCGCCATCGGGCGCCTATTTCGCCACTCGCGTCTTGCCGTCGATGATCTGAGCCAGGAAGAACGGGTTCTGGGTCAGGCCGTAGTGGTTCTCCGGCGACATATTGTAGATGCCGGTGGTCCCCTGGAAGCCCTGCAGCTTCTCGAGGGCGTCCCGGAGCGCCGGTCCCGTGGTGGCGTTGGCGGCCTTGGCCGCCGCCGTCACCAGCGCCACCGCGTCCCAGCCGCGCGCCGCCCAGTTCGGATCCCGGTCGGCGTACTTCGCGCGCCACGGCCCAAGGAAATCCGCGATCGCGGTCTTGAGCGGGCTCGCCGGCAGGGCGTCATAGACCTGGGAGGGCGAGGCCACGAAGAAGAACCGGTCGCCCATGACCTCCGCCACCGGCTTGAACACCGCCACGTCCTCGAGGCTGGTCAGCATGAGGAGGTTGAGGCCGAGCTGCTGGATGTTCTTGGCGGCGGTGAGGGTCGAGCCGCCGAGGCCGATCTTGAGGATCGCGCCGCCGCCGGCGGCGTTGATCTTGGCGATCTGGACGCTGAGATCGGAATCGTTCTGCTCGTACTGCTCCGACGTGACCATGGTCAGGCCGTAATCGCCCGCCTCCTTTTCCGCCGCCGCATTCTGCAGGTTCGAATAAGGGGTGGGGTCGTGCAGGACGCCGAATTTCTTGATCTTGGTATTGTCGCGCAGATATTCGAGGCGCTTCTCGATCTCGAAGCGCGGCGGCGGAATGGTGGCGAAGGCCCATTTCACCTGGTCCGGCTGGTTGGGCAGGATGGAGCACAGCACCATGGGGATCTCGGCCTTCACCACCATGGGCGCGGCGGCGAAGTTCCCGGCGGAGACGCAGCCGCTGATGAAGATGTCGACCTTGTCGGACGAGATCATCTTGCGATAGACGGTGACCGCCTGCTGTGGATCGGAGTGGTTGTCCTCCACCACAACTTCGACCTTGCGGCCGAGCAAGCCGCCCTTGGCATTGAGCGCCGCCACCGCAACCTCGACGCCATCGCGCCAGGCGGTGTCGACCGTGGCGGCGTAGCCGGAGAGACCCGCCGAAATGCCGATCTTGAACGGCGCCTGCGCCGCGGCGGGCAGCGCCCACAGCGCCACTGCGATCACCGCGAGCATTGCGGTCTTGAGCATCTTCATTCCTTCCTCCCATGTTTCATTGTCGTTGATCTCCGCAGGATCGTTGCCGGCGGGTTCCTAGGCCGGACCGTACCCGCCGCCGCCTGGCGTCTCCAAGAGGACGACGTCGTCGGGCTGCATGGTGATCTTGCGCGCCTCGGACACCGGCTTGCCGTTGACGAGAAACCGGCCCGCCTCGCCGGGCTCGCCGCCGCCGAGCCCCTCCGGACCGCGATCGAGCCGGCTCGGCACCGCGTTCAGCAGCCAGGGCTGATCGCGTGCGCATGTGGAACCCGATGATCTGGCCGTCGCCGCCGCGCGAGCGTCCGTTGCCGCCCGAGCCCAGGCGCAGCTCGCGCCGGTCGAACACGATCGGCATCGCCGCCTCGAGAATTTCCACCGGCACCGCCGCGACGCCGGTCGGATAGCAGGTGGCGCTCGGTCCGGGCTTGGTCGATCCGGGCACCCATGCCGCCGGAGTAGTTGAACATCGAGGAGGTGAAGGGCTCGCCGCTCTCGCGCTTGCCCTGGATCTGCACCGTCCACACCGCGCCCGAGCCTTCCGCCAGCACGCGATCGGGCATGACCTGGTGCAGCGCCTTCAGGATCGGCATCGGCACGAACATGCCGACCACGTGCCGCGCATTGACCGGCGCCGGATAGGCCGCGTTGACGATCGAGCCCTTGGGCGCCGTGACCTTGATCGGCGCCAGCGAGCCGTGGTTGTTCGGCAGCTCGGGATTGAGGCAGCTGCGGATGGCGAAGGTCGAATAGGCGTGGGTGTAGTTCATCACGACGTTGATGCCGATCGGGCTGGCGCCGGCGAGCTGCCGGCGAAGTCGATGGTGATCTCGCCCGCCTTGTTGTCGATGGTGACCGCGGCCTTCAAGGTGATGATCTCGCCGCCGGGCACGTCGAAGCGGCTCTCGCCGTGCCAGGTGCCGGCGGGTAGCGCGCGGATCGCGCGCGGGTCGCCAGCTCCGAGCGGCGGATGATCTCGTCGGAGAGCTCCTCGATGTCGCTGCAGGCCCTGCCGCTTGCACAGCGCGATCAGCCGCTCGCCGCCGGTCCGCCCGCTGGAGACCTGGGCCGCGAGATCGCCGAACACGTGGTCGGGGGTGCGCACGTTGTGCTTGATGATGTCGTGCAGGAGCGCGTTGGGCGTCGCCCGCCTCGTAGAGCTTGGAGCGGCGGGATCCAGAGACCCTCCTCGTGCACGTCGCGCGCCCCGGCGCCGATGCCGTAGCCGCCGATGTCGGTGTGATGGATGGTCGAGCCGATATAGCCGATGAGGCGATCGTCCCAGAAGACCGGCGCAGAAGCACGGTGATGTCGAAGAAATGCCCGGCCGACATCCAGGGATCGTTGGTGATGACGACGTCGCCGGCGACGAGCTTGCCCTGGAAGAGGCGCGCCAGCGTGCCGCCGGCGGCGGCCAGCGAGTTGATGTGGCCGGGCGTGCCGGTGTTGGCCTGCGCCACCATGCGGCCGCGGGCGTCGAAGAGCGCGCTGGCGAGGTCGCCGGCCTCGCGCACGATCGGGCTGAAGGCGATGCGCTGCAGCGCCTTCGCCTGCTCGCTGACGATGCCGATCAGGTTGGACCAGAGAATCTCGAGCTCGATACCGTCCATTTTCATAGGGGTGCCTTCCGCTGGGCGACGACGCAGCCGATCTCGTCCACCACCGCCTGCCAGTCCGGCAGGAGGACGATGGTGGTCTCGCGCTCCTCGATGATCGCCGGGCCCGCGATCGTCTGGCCGGCGGCGAGGCTTGCGCGGTCGTAGACCGGCGCGTCGCCGGCCTCCGGCCACAGGAGAATGCGGCGCTTCGACTTGGGCTTTCCATTGCCGGCGGCGGGCCGCGCCGCCGCGTAGACGGCGATCTCCGGTCCCTGGGCGGTCACGCGCCAGCTCACGATCTCGACCGGCACGTGGGAGGGATTGACGCCGTACTGCGCGTGATAGGCGGCCTCGAAATCGCGCCGCACCATCTCCACGTCGCGGCCGCGGCGGGGATCGCGCTCGAAGCTGATGCTGACCTCGTTCTGCTGGCCGAAATAGCGGAGATCGGCGCCGAACACCAGCCGGACCGACTCCGGGGCGCAGCCCGCCTGGACCAGGGCGGCCGTGCCCTCGTCGATCATCTCCGTCAGCACGCGGTCGACGTCGCCCCAGTCGAGGGCGTCGAGCTTGCCGACGGCGCTGCGCACGAGATCGAGGCGCACCGGCGTCACCAGCGTCCCGAAGGCGGAGAGCACGCTGGCCTGGGGCGGGAAGATCACCGCCGTGCTCTGCAGCAGCTCGCCGACGGCGCAGGCATGCACCGGGCCGGCGCCGCCGAAGGCGAGGAGCGGCAGGCCGCGATAGTCGACGCCGCGGTCGGTGGCGTGGGTGCGCGCCGCCGCCGGCCATGGTCTCGGCGACGATGCGATAGATGCCGCCGGCGGTCTGGGCGAAGTCGGCGCCGAGCGTGTCGCTGAGGCGCTGCACCGCCGCTTCCGCCGCGCGCCGGTCGAGCGGCATGTCGCCGCCGAGAAAATTCTCCGCGTCGAGCAATCCCAGCACCAGATCGGCGTCGGTGACCGTCGGCTCCAGCCCGCCGCGGCCGTAGCAGGCCGGTCCCGGCTCGGAGCCGGCGCTGCGCGGGCCGACCTTCAGGAGGCCGAGCGTAGTCCACGCAGGCGATGCTGCCGCCGCCGGCGCCGATCTCGATCATGTCGATCGAGGGGATGGTCAGCGGCATGCCGCTGCCTTCGCAGAAGCGGTACATGCGATCGACCTCGAAGCTGCCGGTGACCAGCGGCTTGCGGTCCTCGATGAGGCAGGCCTTGGCGGTGGTGCCGCCCATGTCGAAGGAGAGCAGACGATCGAGGCCGAGCTGCTGGGCGTAATAGGCCGCGGCGAGCGCGCCGGCGGCGGGGCCGCTCTCGATCATGCGCACGGGATTGCGGCCGGCCACCTCGGCGCCGATGATGCCGCCGGAGCTCAGCATGATCAGCGGCTGGTGGCGGACGTTGTCGTCGCGCAGCCGCTGCGCCAAGCCGCGCAGATAGGGCTCGGTGATCGGCGCGGTGTAGGCGTTGATCGCCGTGGTCGAGGCGCGCGGATATTCGCGGATTTCCGGCGCCACGCTGGACGAGATCGAGATATAGAGATCGGGCGCGGCGGCCCGGAGCAGCTGCGGCGACCGCCTGCTCGTTGGCGGCGTTGCGGAAGCTGTTGAGGAGGCAGATCGCCACCGACACCACGCCCTTGGCCTTGAGCGTCTTGGCGAGCGCCGCGACCTCCTCGCGATCGACCTCGCGAAGGATCGTCGCCGTCGGCCAGCGTCCGCTCGTCGATCTCGAAGGTGAGCTCGCGCGGGACCAGGGGCGGCGCGAACTCGATCTGCGGATCGAACATCTCGTAGCGGTGCTCGTTGCGGATCGCCAGCACGTCGCGGAAGCCCTTGGTGGTCAGGAGGGCCGTGCGCGGCCCCTTGCGCTCGATGAGCGCGTTGGTGACGACGGTCGTCGCGTGCACGACGACGCCGTCGATATCGCCAGCGGCGACGCCGGATTTCTTCAGGACCAGATGAATGCCCTGAAAGAAGCCGTCGAGCAGGTTCTTATGGGTGGTCAGCGTCTTGTCGACGGCAAGCGAGCCGTCGCTGCCGCGCAGCACCACGTCCGTGAAGGTGCCGCCGATGTCTACCGCGAGCGAATAGCTCATGTCCCTGCCGTCCTCCATCCAAGCTGCCGCGAGGCCGCCGCGGCGGCCTCGCGGACCTGCGCGATCTGGCGCTCCGTCGGCTGCGCCTCGATGAATTGCGAGGAGCCGACGATGGCGATGGCGCCGCGCCAGTCCTTGCGGTGATCGAAGATCGGGCAGGCCAAGGTGTTGACGCCGACCAGGACCTGATCGGCCGCCGTGGCCCAGCCGCGCTGCCGCACCGCCTCGACCTCGGCCCTGAGGCGGGCCGGATCGGTGATGGTGAATTTCGTCCAGGCGCGGAGCGGGCGGCTCAGGTTCTCCTCCAGCAGCGGCGGCGGTCCGAAGGCGAGCGCCACGAGGCCGTGCGCCGAGGTGTGGAAATCGAAGGTGGAGCCCGGCTTGATTCCGAACTCGATCGCCGTCTTGCCCTGCACCAGCTCGAGGATGGTCGTGGCCCCCTCGACCAGGGCGGAGAGCGGTCACCGCGTGGCCGGTCTCCTCGCGCAGCCGCATCATCTCCGGCCGCGCCACGCCGAGGATGTCGAAGCGGTCGCGCACGGTCTCGCCGAGGCCGAGCAGCTTGATGCCGATCTCGTAGCGCTCGGTTTCCGCGTCCTGGCGGACGTAGCCGTGCTCGACGAGAGTGCGCAGATGACGATGGGCGCGCGGCTTCGAGATGCCGAGGGTGCGGGCGATGTCGGAAACGCCGCGCGGCCGCGGTGCCGCCGCGAGCAGCTCGATGAGCTTCAGCACGAGATCGACCGAAGCGAGACCGCTGGTCTCTGTCGGGGCGGCGGCAACCGCCGCGGCCCCAGCACTAGCCGTAGACAAGGACGTTTCCTCGATCTTGTTCCGTTGAACGGAACAGCATTCCGTATTCTCGCTACAGTGTCCTCCGCCCCGCTCCCTGTCAAGCGGTGGAGCGGACGACCGAAGGCGATCAGCGACCCTGGCGCGGATAGATGATGATCGAGAGGTATTGCATCGGGACCTTGGTCAGCTTCTCCGGCCCGTGTCGCGCGGCGGCGTCGAAGAAGAGGGCGTCGCCGGGCTCCATGGCGTAGGTCCGATCCCCGTGGCGATAGCTGACCTTGCCGGAGAGCATGTAGATGAGCTCCAGGCCGGCGTGGCGAAACTGCGTGTAGGGCTCCGCCGTCTCGCTGAGCGTGATCATATAAGGCTCCACGCCGATCTCGCCCGCGAGCGAGTGCCCCAGGAGGTCGTAGAGATGGCCGGCCTTGGTGCCGCGCCGGTCGATCCGCGCGCCCTTGCCCTTTTTTACGAAGGAGCAATCCCGGCGCTCCTCGGTCTCGGTGAAGAGCTGGGCGATCGGCACGTTGAGCGCCCGGGCGAGCGCGTCGAGCGTCGCGAGCGACGGCGAGATCGCGCCATTCTCGATCTTGGAGAGCATGCCGCCGGACAGGCGGGACGTGGCGGCGAGCTCCGCGACGGTGAGGTCGAGGGATTTGCGCAGGCGCCGCACCTCGGCGCCGATGCTGGCCTCGATGCCGCGATGCGCCGCCTCCGGCGCCGACGAGCCGGTCCGCAGGTCATTGCCGGCCTTGGCCGCGGTTTTCCGGCGGGCTTTCATGGGCGCCATTTTACCCGATATTTCCTCAAAGGAAACTTTTGTTCTTGAGCGTTGACAGGCCCGAGCGGCCCGTGCCAGCCTCAGTAACACCAGCGCGGAGCGGCTTCCCCCGTGTGCGGCATCGTCGGTCTCTTTCTCAAGACGCCCAGGCTGCAGCCGGAGCTCGGCGCTCTCCTGGGCGCCATGCTGACCACCCTCTCCGACCGCGGCCCCGATTCCGCGGGCTTCGCCGTTTACGCAGACGCGTCTCCGGAGCGCATAAAGCTCACCCTGAGGGGCGGATCCGATACGGATTTCGCCGCCATCGCCGCCGAATTGGGGCGCCAGCTCGGCGGCGAGATGGCGGTCCATCGCCGCGATACCCATGCGGTCCTGACGGTGCCGGTGGCGCGCGCCGCCGACGCCCGGGCTCACCTCGGCCGCATCGCGCCTGACATCGCCGTCGTCGGCATGGGTCGGCGGATGGAGCTCTACAAGGAAGTCGGGCGACCCTCCGATGTGGTCAAGCGCTTCGATCTCGCGGGCATGTCGGGGACGCACGGGATCGGCCATACGCGCATGGCGACGGAATCCGCGGTGACCACCGACGGCGCCCACCCCTACTCCACCGGCGCCGATCAGTGCCTGGTGCACAACGGCTCGCTCTCCAATCACAACACCATCCGCCGCGAGCTGGTGCGCGATGGTCTCGCCTTCGCCACGGAGAACGACACGGAAGTCGCGGCGGGCTATCTGACCTGGCGCCTGCGCCAGGGCCTGGATCTGGACGCGGCGCTGCAGGCGGCGCTCCGGGATCTCGACGGCTTCTACACCTTCGTGGTCGGCACGGAGTCCGGCTTCGGCGTGCTGCGCGACCCCATCGCCTGCAAGCCCGCTGTCATGGCCGAGACCGACGACTATGTCGCCTTCGGCACCGAGTATCGGGCGCTCGCCGAGCTGCCCGGCGTCGAGCGCGCCTGCGTCTTCGAGCCGGCGCCGGCGAAAGCCTATTTCTGGGACGTGCGGCCATGAGCCGGCGCGCCAACGCGCGTGCCGTCGATCTCGCGCGCGACGCGGTCCGCGATCTCAACGCGGCGCTGCACCGCCTCGAGCCCGGCGCCACGGATCATTGGCTCGTCCGCAATCCCAAGGGGCGGCATTCGATCGCGGCCGGCATCGATGCCGACGTCACCGTCGAGATCGATGGCAACGTCGGCTACTACTGCGCCGGGATGAACAAGCGCGCGACCGTCATCGTCAAGGGCCATGCGGGCGTGGGCGTCGCCGAGAACATGATGTCGGGGCTGGTGCGCGTCGAGGGCGACGCCAGCCAGTCCGCCGGCGCCACCGCCAACGGCGGGCTGCTGGTCATCGACGGCAGCGCGTCGGCGCGCTGCGGGATCTCGCTCAAGGGCGCCGACATCGTCGTCAAGGGATCGGTCGGCCACATGAGCGCCTTCATGGCCCAGGCCGGCACCCTGGTCGTCCTGGGGGATGCCGGCGAGGCGCTCGGCGATTCCATCTACGAGGCGCGGCTCTTCGTGCGCGGCAAGGTCGAGAGCCTGGGCGCCGACTGCATCGAGAAGGAGATGCGGGACGAGCACCGGGATTTTCTTCGGGCGCTCCTGCGGAAAGCCGGGATCGCGGACGGCGTCGATGTCGGTGGGTTTCGCCGCTATGGATCGGCCCGGCGGCTCTATCATTTCCATGTGGACAACGCCGCGGCCTATTAGGGACGCCATGAGCGACTACGCCGACATTCCGCCCACTCCGCCGCGCTTCTCCGCGAGCTTCGACGCGCACACGCTGGCGGAGATCCGGCGCGCGGCGGCGACCGGCATCTACGACATCCGCGGCGGCGGCGCCAAGCGGCACCTGCCGCATTTCGACGACCTGCTCTTCCTGGGCGCCTCCATCAGCCGCTATCCCCTCGAAGGCTATCGGGAGACCTGCGATACAAGCGTCGTGCTCGGGGCGCGTCATGCGAAGAAGCCGATCGAGCTCAAGATCCCGATTACCATCACCGGCATGAGCTTCGGCTCGCTGTCGGCCCAGGCCAAGGAGGCGCTGGGGCGCGGCGCCTCGATCGCCGGCACCTCGACCACGACCGGTGACGGCGGCATGACGCCGGAGGAGCGCGGCCACTCGACGCTCCTCGTCTACCAATACCTGCCGTCGCGCTATGGCATGAATCCCGACGATCTCCGCAAGGCGGACGCCATAGAGGTGGTGGTGGGGCAGGGCGCCAAGCCCGGCGGCGGCGGCATGCTGCTGGGGCAGAAGATCTCGGCCCGCGTCGCCGCCATGCGCGTGCTGCCCGAGGGTATCGACCAGCGCTCGGCCTGCCGGCATCCCGATTGGACCGGCCCCGACGATCTCGAGATCAAGATCGAGGAGCTGCGGGAGATCACCGACTGGGAGAAGCCGATCTACGTGAAGATCGGCGCGAGCCGTCCCTATTACGACGTGGCGCTGGCGGTGAAGGCGGGCGCCGACGTGGTGGTTCTCGACGGCATGCAGGGCGGGACCGCCGCGACGCAAGAGGTCTTCATCGAGCACGTGGGGATCCCGACCCTGGCGGCGATCCGGCCGGCGGTGCAGGCGCTGCGGGATCTGGGCATGCACAGGAAGGTGCAGCTCATCATCTCCGGCGGCATCCGCAACGGCGCCGACGTCGCCAAGGCCCTGGCGCTCGGCGCCGATGCGGTCTCGATCGGCACCGCGGCCCTGGTCGCCCTCGGCGACAACGACCCGGCCTATGAGGCGGAGTACAAGGCGATGGGCAGCCTGCCCGGCGCCTATGACGACTGGCAGGACGGGCGCGATCCCGCGGGCATCACCACCCAGGACCCGGTGCTGGCGGCACGGCTCGATCCGGTGCTGGGGGGCCGGCGGATCGCGAATTTCCTCTCGGTGCTGACGCTCGAGGCGCAGACCATCGCGCGCGCCTGCGGCAAGAGCCACCTGCACAATCTGGAGCCCGAGGACCTGGTGGCCCTCACGGTGGAAGCCGCCGCCATGGCGGGGGTGCCGCTCGCGGGCACGAACTGGATTCCCGGCCGGCGCGACCCGGGCTGAGCGGCGGCGCGCGGACAAGGGGGAGAAAAAGGATGGCACGCGATCTTGCGAAAGCGGCGAAGGACAAGGGGCTTCGCTATTTCCTGATCTCCTATACGGACCTCTTCGGGACCCAGCGCGCCAAGCTGGTGCCGGCCGCCGCCATCGGCGAGATGCAGAAGGCCGGCGCCGCCTTCGCGGGCTTCGCCACCTGGCTCGACATGACGCCGGCGGATTCCGATCTCTTCGCCCGGCCCGATCCCGCGAGCCTGATCCAGCTGCCCTGGCGGCCGACGGTGGGATGGCTCGCGGCGGATCTCTGGATGGACGGCAAGCCGGTGGAGCACGCGCCCCGCAACGTGCTGAAGCGCGCGCTCGCCGCCGGCGAGGCCAAGGGATATGAGCTCAAGACCGGCGTCGAATGCGAGTTCTTCCTGGTGACGCCGGGCGGCGACCGGATCGCCGACGATGCCGACCACCAGCAGAAGCCCTGCTACGACCAGGCCGCCCTGATGCGCCGCTACGACGTGATCACCGAGATCTGCGACGCCATGCTGGAGCTCGGCTGGTCGCCCTATCAGAACGATCACGAGGACGCCAACGGCCAGTTCGAGATGAACTGGCAATTCGACAACGCCCTGGTGACCGCCGATCGCCACGCCTTCTTCAAGTACATGGCAAAATCCATCGCCGAGAAGCACGGGCTCAGGGCGACCTTCATGCCGAAGCCGTTCTCGAACCTGACCGGCAACGGCTGCCACGCCCATGTCTCGCTGTGGCAGGGCAGGAAGAACCTGTTCCAGGACCCGAAGGGCGAGCTCGGCCTCTCCAAGCTGGGCTATGGCTTCATCGGCGGCGTGATCCACAATGCCGAGCCGCTCTGCGCCCTCCTCAATCCCACCGTCAATTCCTACAAGCGCATCAACGCGCCGCGCACGGTTTCCGGCGCGACCTGGTCGCCGAACACGGTGACCTACGCCGGCAACAACCGCACCCACATGATCCGGATTCCCGAGAGCGGCCGCTTCGAGCTGCGCCTCGGCGACGGCGCCGCCAATCCCTACCTGCTGCAGGCGGGCATTCTCGCCGCGGGCCTCGATGGCATCGCGAACACGCGGGACCCCGGCAAGCGCCTCGACATCAACATGTACACCGAGGGTCACACGGTCAAAAACGCCAAGCGGCTGCCGCTCAATCTGCTCGACGCGCTGCGTCTCCTGGAGAAGTCGAGCGTCCTGCGGCAAGGACTTGGCGAGGCCTTCGTCACCTCCTATCTCAAACTCAAGCACGACGACTGGAACGCTTACGCGGGCCATCTCACGCAATGGGAGCGCGAGACGACACTGGATTGCTGATTGGCGCCGCCAGCCAAGGAGAGGATCGGATGCGCCTTTCACGAGACGCGATGCGGGGCAAGGCCCAGACCGTGCGGGGGCTCGTCGAGCCCGCCGAGCTGGGGCCGACCCTCATGCACGAGCATCTCATCTGGGACATCACGCCGCCGGCCAAGCGCGATCCGGCGGCAACCGGCGGGCCGCGGCCCAGCCAATACTGGGACCTGCTGAACGGCCGTGCCAGCGACGTCAGCAACACCGCCCAGCGGGATCGCGGGATGGCAACCCGGGCCGCGGCCGAGATGGTCGCCGCCGGCGGCAGGACGATCGTCGAGCTGACGATCGGCGGGCTGAGGCCCGATCCGGAGGGGCTGGCGCAGGTGGCGCGCGATACCGGCGCGCAGGTCGTCATGGGCTGCGGACACTACGTGCACGACTACCAGGATCCCGCCAACGCCGACCGCACGGTCGACAGCTTCGCCCGGGAGATGGTCGAGCAGGTGCAGCAGGGTGCCTGGGGCACCGGCGTGCGTGCCGGCATCATCGGCGAGATCGGCTGCCAATGGCCCTGGACCGATCTGGAGAAGCGCGTGCTGGCCGGCGCCGTCATCGCCCAGCAGGAGACCGGCGCGGCGCTCACCGTCCATCCCGCCCGGCATGAGGATCATCCGTGGATGGTGGTGGAATTCCTGCGCGCCCATGGGGCGGATCTGAGCCGGACGATCATCGACCACATCGACCGCACGATCTTCGACGACGACCGGCTGTTTCGCCTCGCCGATTCGGGCGTGATCCTGGAATGGGACCTCTTCGGCCAGGAGAATACCTACTACGCGCATTCCGACATTGACATGCCCAACGACGGCATGCGGCTGCGCACCATCCGCCGGGTGATCGAGCGGGGACACCTCGATCAGATCGTGATCAGCCACGACATCTGCCACACGATCCAGTTCAGCGAATTCGGCGGACACGGCTATGCCCATATCCAGAAGACGGTGCTGCCGCACATGCGCAAGCGGGGCTACACCGATGCCGAGATCGGCGCGATCATGGTGCGCAATCCGCGCCGCCTGCTCACCTTCATCTGACGGTCGGCGGCTTTGCCCGACGACCCGCGGAAGCGCGGGGGGCTTGCGTTCTTGCATGAACTCGGCTTCGCTGAGGGCCGCGGTGTCTATCTCAACCAGGTGGAGGAAATCCGATGGCGCAGGAACGCGCGGTTCTGGCCGGTGGCTGCTTCTGGGGCGTGCAGGATCTGATCCGCCGCTATGACGGAGTGATTGCCACCCGCGTCGGCTATTCCGGCGGCGACGTGCCCAACGCCACCTATCGCAACCACGGGACCCACGCCGAGGCCATCGAGATCGTCTTCGATCCGGCGCGGATCACCTATCGCCGGCTGCTGGAATTCTTCTTCCAGATCCATGATCCGACGACGCTGAACCGCCAGGGCAATGATCTCGGCGCCAGCTATCGCTCGGCGATCTTCTACACCAGCCCGGAGCAGAAGCGTGTCGCCGAGGACACCATCGCCGACGTCGACGCCTCCGGCCTGTGGCCGGGAAAGGTCGTGACCGAGGTCGCCGCCGCCGGCCCCTTCTGGGAAGCCGAGCCCGAGCACCAGGACTATCTGGAACGGATCCCCAACGGCTACACGTGCCACTTCATCCGGCCGGGCTGGAAGCTGCCGGAACGGAACAAGGGCGCCATGCCGAGCGCCGCGGAGTAGAGCGGCTCGCGCGACGGTCAGAGATAGGCGGACGGCGAGGCAAGGTCGCCGCGCCAGGTGTAGATCGCAAGCAGCGGCTCGCCGCCTGTCTCCATCGCATGGGGCGCGCTGCTGGGATGGAAGATCAGGGAGCCGGGCGGCTGCGGTTTCGGCGGCTCCTGCCCCAGCTGCCAGGCGGCGGTTCCCGCGACGACGAGATAGAGCTCCAGCGCCGGATGCGCATGGAGCGGGTAGTGGGTCTGGGGCGCGATCAGGGTCAAGCCGACGCGGATCTTCTCGCTGTCGAGGAAGCCACTCGGCCCGACGATCTCGGCGAATGCCACGGCGGTATCGAGGCCGCGCGTTCCCGGAGTCTCGGGGTAGCCATAGGTCCATTGGAGCTGCCGGGCGATGGGCGCCAGTCCCTTGGCAAGACCGGTCTCGATCCCTCGGGCACCGGCCGCGAGCGCCGTATCCAGGTGGTCGCAGGCCGGAAGCCGCGTCGCGGTCGGCGTCAACGCTGTGCCCCGCCGCGGCCAGACCGCCCGGAGCGCCGTCAGCTCGTCGCGCGTCGCCGGCGGCGCAGTGCCCGCACTCCCGTATCGGGCATGGAGACGGGAGAGAAATTCGGCGACATGGTCAGAAAGAGTACTCACGTCTGCGCCGCAACCTTGTCCTGTGTCTTCGTGTCGAAATCGCCGGCGTCGTGGCGCTCGTGAAGCTGGCTCGCGGGCTCGCCGGTCATGCGGTTGACCATGCGCCCGCGCTTCACCGCCGGCCGCTCGAGCAGCATGTCGGCCCAGCGCTGGACGTGCTTGTAGTCCTGCACGCTCAGGAATTCGGGCGCGCCGTAGAGCCAGCCTTTCGCGAGCCCGCCGTACCAGGGGAAGATCGCCATGTCGGCGATCGTATAGGTGCTGCCCGCGACGTACTCGCTGGCAGCCAGGCGACGGTCGAGCACGTCGAGCTGGCGCTTCACCTCCATCGCGAACCGATCGATCGCATATTCGATCTTGGTCGGCGCGTAGGCGTAGAAATGACCGAAGCCGCCGCCGAGATAAGGGGCGCTGCCCATCTGCCAGAACAGCCACGAGAGGCACTCGGCGCGCGGCCCGGCCTCCGTCGGCAGGAACGCACCAAATTTTTCGGCGAGATAGAGCAGGATCGAGCCGGTCTCGAAGACGCGGATGGGCGGTGTGGCGCTGCGGTCCATGAGCGCCGGTATCTTGGAATTTGGGTTCACCGCGACGAAGCCACTGCCGAATTGATCGCCGTCGGCGATCTTGATCAGCCAGGCGTCGTATTCCGCGCCGCGATGCCCGAGCGCCAGCAGCTCCTCCAGCATGATCGTGACCTTCACGCCGTTCGGCGTGCCGAGGGAGTAGAGCTGCAGGGGATGCCGGCCGACCGGCAGGTCCTTGTCGTGCGTCGCCCCGGCGATCGGCCGGTTGATGGTCGCGAAGCGGCCGCCGCTGGCCTTGTTCCAGACCCACACCTTCGGCGGGACATAGTCGGATGAGTTGGTCATGTTAAGTGGGCTCCTGATAGGACACAGGGTCATGCTAGACTCAAAAAATGAAATCCGCACCGCGGCAATCCGGTCTACCTGATCCGACATCGGCGCCGGGCTCCCGCAAGTCCCTGCCGCCGGAGACCACGCATCTCTCCTTCGAGCCCGGCCCCTATCGCATGGCCATGGGTCTGGTCACCGTGCCGGAGGAGCAGTGGTTCGAGCTGGACGAGCGCTATGAGACGGAAATGGCGGAGCGCCGCCGCCTTCTCGAGACGCGACACGAAGAAGTTTTCGGCATGCGGCCGGAATCCGCTCCCGCCCGGCGCGAAGTTCTCGACATGGTCGCGGCCCACCTGGTGCGCCACCATCCCGACTGGTTCGACCGTCGGGGCGAACGCCTTGCCAATCATCTGACGGGGGAAGCCTGGGATCTGAGCGCGCCGTCCTGCGACCCCCTGGAGCTTGCGGGACGGCTGGTGCAGGAAGATCTCTGCGTGGTGCAGGACGGGCCGGACGGACCGGTGTTCACCGCCGGCATCCTCTGCTTTCCGAGCCGCTGGCGCCTGCATGAGAAACTGGGGCACCCCCTCGCCATCGTTCATCAGCCCGTACCGATCTATCCGGATCGGCTCGCCCGGCCGGTCGACCGCATCATACAGTCCATCAAGCCGGATCACGTCGCCTCGCGCGTGAACTGGTCGATCACGGATGATCCCGCGCTCTTCCAGCCGACGGGCAAGTGGCGCACGGACGTGAACGATAGGGTCACCGCCGAGACCGCCGGCAGCCGCCTGTTCCTGCGCGTCGAGCGCCAGACGCTGCGGCGCTTGCCGGTGTCGACGGCCGTCCTGTTCGGGATCAGAGTTCATCGCTACGGGTTGGGTGATATCGCGGCGACGCCGGAGGTCGCCGCGCGCCTCGCCGACGCGGTGCGCGCACTTCCCGGTGCGATCACGCATTACAAGAGCCTGGCGCCGTTCCGGGACGCGCTCCTTGCCTGGCTCGATGCGCGCTCTCGTTGAGTGATCGACCGGGCGACCCGATCGGCGATACGATCCAACCGGAGGACCCATGAAGATTGGCTTCAATGCACCGATAGCAGGGCCGCTGGCCGAGCCCGAGGCGCTGTTCAGGATCTGCGTCGAGGGCGAGGCGATGGGGTTCGACTTTGCCACCTTCAGCGACCATGTCGTCATCCCCGCGACCATCAGCCCGAACTATCCCTATTCCGATACTGGCGAATTCCCTCAGGGATCGAGGGGCGGGCGTCACGAGCTGCTGACCGAGGTGGCTTTCATCGCAGCCAAGACCTCGCGCCTCAAGCTGGTCACTTCGGTGATGGTGGTGCCGCATCGGCCGGCGGTGCTGACCGCGAAGATGCTCTCCACCATCGATATCCTGTCGGAGGGCCGCCTGATCGTCGGTGTCGGCGCCGGCTGGCTCAAGGAGGAGTTCGAGGCGCTGGGAGCGCCGCCCTTCGCCGCGCGCGGCGCGGTCACGGACGAATACCTGCAGGCGTTCCGTTCCCTCTGGACCGAGGACGATCCGCGCTTCGAGGGCGAGCACGTCAAATTCGCCGGCATCGCCTTCGCACCCAAGCCGGTGCAGAAGCCCTGGCCGCCGATCTGGGTGGGCGGCGAAAGCGGACCGGCCTTGCGCCGCACCGCCCGGCTCGGTGACGCTTGGTATCCGATCGGCACCAACCCCGCGCATCCTCTCGACAGCCTCGCCCGGTACCGCGCGGGTGTCGCCCGGCTGCGCAAGGCCGCGAGCGATGCCGGCCGCGCTCCCCTGAGCATCGGACTGGCATACCGTGTCGCGAGATATGGCGGCGATGTGCCGACAAAAGCCAGCGACGGCGAGCGGCGGCTGTTCTCCGGCGGCGCGACCGAGATCGCCGGCGACCTCCACGATCTCGGCGAGCTCGGCGTCACGCACATCGATTTCGGCTTCGGCGGCGCCACGGCGGAGCAGATGCTGGACGCGATGAAGCGGTTCCGCGACGACGTCATCGGGCGATAACGGTTCGCCGACGTTCTCTTTGAGCCTCGGGACCTGACTGGCGCCCTCAGAGCGCGCGGGCCAGCCACAGCGCGACGTTGATGGCGTAGCGGTGAGCGTCGCGCAGCGCCTGGGGCTCGTCGTGCATCCGGTTCCCCGGCGGTTCGTTGACGAAGCTCGGAGCGCCCAGGCTTGTGTCCCAGTTGTAGTCGACGAAGTGGTGGAAGGTGCTTTGGGCGATCGCGGGGCCGCCACGTTCCGACGGCTCGAAGGCGACCGCCAGATTGAAGGGCTTGCCCGTGACCTGGCTCCTGCCCCGGGCGATCACTCGAGCGGACTCGCCCGCGGGGGCGTCAACCGCGCCCTCGTGCGGATGCGCCGGCAGATGGCGGATCGCGCCGGTGGGAGAGCCGGGATCCAGGAGCACGGGATGCACGGGCCCGACGATCTCCACGTCCTGATGGTCTCCATTGGCGCCGGAGTGAAAATTCGGCCAGGAGATATTGGTTGAATAGGGATCGTCGTTCACGCGCCGGGACGCGTCGGGGTCGGGATTGCGCGTGTGGAAGTGGTGCGCCCTGCCGACGCCGCCCAGGGAGCAGATGCAGGAACCGAGATCCATATGGTCCCGGCTCACCATCAGGCCGCGGCCTGATTCTCTGAATCGGGTGATCCCGTCACAATCCTCCGCCGTGAGGCCGTCTCCTTCGTCGACGGCGAAGAGCCAGAGCTCGTCGAAGTCGCTGCCGTCCAGCCGGGAGAGGATCGGGTCCGGCTGTCCCGGCCGCTCGCGGTCGCGGGCGACGACATCGAACATTGCGCGTCCGTCAGGATGCCGCTGGTTACGGAGCAGCTCCGTCAGGCTGCTGAATTCGAGCGATCGACCAGTCATCCGCGAGGGGCGGTATGGTCGTTTGCAGCAGCAGTCGGATGGCACGCGTCATGCTTTGTCCAATCTGGTAACTCCGGAAGTGCCCTGCGGCGGCGCCGGCGGATCGGCGGCGCGATGTCGGCCGCCATCTTCCAGCCGGCGGGCGTGCGCGCCCAGCTTACGATGATCAGGAAGGGCTTGGGTGCCGGCGTCTGGCCCGCATGCGCGACAAGGATATGGGCGGCGCACCGGTTTCGGCAACATCGCCTGTCAGCCCGACGGTCTCCACGCCCCTCCGGGTCCGCTGTCGCGCGAGGCATAACCGCGGAAAGCTCCGGGGGTTTTCTGCGGCTTTGAAATGGAGCGGGCGAAGGTATTCGAACCCTCTACCGCAACCTTGGCAAGGCCGGGGGGACTACTCTAATGGTATGCGAATGCTTGATAATTCCACTGTTCCAGGCGTGCGTGCCAGATTTTTGCCAATCGCGGGCGCGAGGCGCCGATCCGGAGAAGTCGCCTGCATCAAAATTCCGGGCATTGGGACCCAGGGACATCGCGCCCGCAGGAGACGCCGGCACCGCTCGCGCCTGCGGTCATCGGCGCAAGCCGCCGACGAACTCTCGAATTGCGGCACCGATCTGGTCCGGCGAGTCTTCCTGGATAAAGTGAATGCCGGGAACCGTGACCTCGGTTTGATTTGACCAGCCGCGGCAGAAGTCGCGAGTGCGCCCGACGATCTGGGCGCCGGGATCGGCATTGATGAAGAGCTTCGGGAGATCGCTCCCGGCCAGCCACCCGCCATAGCTGTCGACGATCTTGACCACGTCGGCCGGAGCGCCCTCGATCGGCAACTCGCGCGGCCAAAGCAGTGTTGGGAGGCGGGCTTCCCGGTCCCGAAACGGCGCCCGATAAGCGGCCATTTCCTCATCGCTCAACTTCCTGACGATGCTCCTGGGCAGAACCACCTCGATGAAGAAATTCTCGTCCAGCACCAGATGCTCGCCCGGCTCCGATCGAAGGGCCCGAAACATCGCGTCGCGGCCGTTCGGGAAATCCTCCCATCGCCGCGGCTGAACGATGGCCTCCATATAGACAATCGCCTGGATGTGATCGCGGTGGCGAAACGCCCGGTAAAAGCCCAGCGCGGAGCCCCAATCGTGCAAGACCAGAACGATGTTCCCGTTCAGGTGCAACGCGTCGAACCACGCGTCGAGATAGCGCGCGTGGTCCAGGAAGCGATAGGCCTGAGTCGGCGACTTTCCGGACTGCCCCATGCCCACCAGGTCAGGCGCAAGGCAGCGCCCGCGGTCCTCCACATAGGGAATGATGTTGCGCCACAGATAGGACGAGGTCGGATTTCCATGCAGGAAGACGATCGGGTCGCCCTTCCCCACATCCACATAGCTGACCTCGGTGTCGAGGATTCGGGCTCGTCGACGCGGATGCCGATCGGTCGCGTCGATCATGGTTTTCATCGGATCGCTCCGTTGCTTGCACGCAAGAATGGGCCCTTCCGCATCCCGCGGTTCGCGGGACCGGAGTCGACCGGAACGCAGGGTCAGAGACGTGCCGGCGCCGAAATTCTTGTCGTCAGGCAGGCCGGCCTCGGCACTGACCGGAAGCGGGCAGGCGGCTTGAGCGGCCTCGGGCCTACCTGAAATCCCCTCGCGTCTCCGGGATGACCGCGGCCCCGATCAGGAACAGGACCGAGATGCCGAAGGTAAAGATCGCCAGGACCATGGGCAGGTCCTGCGTGGTGGCGGCGGAGAGCGAGACGAAGGTCGGCATCATGCCGCCGAGGGCAAAGCCGATATTCCAGGACAGGCCGGTGCCGCTCGCTCGCAGGGCGGTGGGAAATCTCTCGTTGAGAAACACCAGGAGCGGCGCGTAGCCGCCGTTGCCGAGAAAGGTGAGCAGCAGTGCATATCCCAGCAGAACGGTCACATCCTTGGTGGTGGCCATGGCCAGGAAGCACAAGGGCATGCCGACGATGCGCAACACGCCCATCGCCAGGAAAACCTTCTTCCGACCCCACAGCGTACTGAGATGACCCGTTGCCACGCAGATGACGATCGCGAGAAGGCTCGAGGCGATCAGGATGAGCGAGGCCGAGGTGCTCGGTATGCCGCTCACGACCTTGAGGAAGGTCGGCAGATATCCCGAGGTCAGGTAGTAGCCGGCGCCGCCGCCGAATGTCATGAGCAGATTGACCAGAAGGATCGGCAGATACTCGCGCGAGAACAAGGTCCGGATCGGCGCGTGGACCACTCCGCCTTGATCGCCGGCCGCCCGCCGCGCCTTGAGCTCGGACCAGATGGGCGATTCCTCCAGGCTGTTGAAGATGAAAACCCCGAGGATCGAGCTGATGATTCCGGAGAAGAACATGCAGCGCCAGCCCCAGACGGCGTAGGCATCGCCGGGGAAGATCTCGGACGTCGCGAAATAGACGAGCGAGGCGATCAAGGCGCCGATTCCCGCCCCGCCCCCGCCCACCAGGCCCGACATCGCGCCGCGCCAATGCGGCGGGACAGAACTCGGTGCCGATGGTGTGGGTGGAGGCGACCACGCCACCGACGAAGATGCCTTGTATCAGGCGCAGGACGAGGAAAATAACCGGTGCGATCGCGCCGACCTGCTGGATGGTCGGCAAGGCTCCGAACAGGGCGGTGCTGATGCCGACGCCCGTGACCGCCACGATCATGGCGCCTTTGCGCCCGTGCCGGTCCGCATAGGAGCCGAACAGGGCGGAGCCCACCGGCCGCATCAGCAGCGTGACGGCGAAGGATGCATAGACCGCCGCCAGGGACAGCGTCGGATAGTCCGACGGAAAGAACAGCTTGCCGATGATCGGCGCGACATAGAGGAGGATGAAGAGATCGAATAGGTCCAGCGCCCATCCCAGCGACGAGGCGAGAACGGCGGAGAGCATCTGCCGCTTTCCGACGACTACGGCCCCGCTGACGTTCTCCACGGCTGTCGGCATGTTGCCCTCCCCTCGATGGCCCTCTTTCGCGGCTGGTGGTCGATCAAGTCGTATCCCCAGCCCTTCTTCGCGCTTCAAGCTAAACGCGCCGGCAATCCCGCCGCTTACCCAGCAGTCTCTTTTATTGCGCTTACCGTGTTCCTGGGCGGCGCCAGTCGCCGCCGGCCTCGACGTCAATTACCGCCGCCAGATCAACGGCATCCTCGCCGGGTACCCGGATCCGCGTGAATTTCCCCGGCGGCGCGTCCAGGGGCACCGTCGCGTCGATCCCCATTTTGGCGCCGACGCCATTGCGCGATGAGGGATCGAGCTTCGACCCCTGGCTGTTGGCGATCACCAGCAGATCCCGGTCCGCCTGGGCCCGCGTGGCGACCGCCCATTCCACCTCGCGGGGATCATGGATGTCGACGTCCTCGTCCACCACGATCACGTGTTTCACGTCGTAGTGCCCGGCAAAGGCGCCGAGCATCACGTTCTTGGCCTCGCCGTCCTGGCGCTTGCGGAGCTTGACGTAGAGCACGTACCGACCGACCCCGCCCATGCTGAGATGCACGTCCAGCACGCCGGGGAAGCTGCGACGGAGATGCCCGAGCAGCGTCGCCTCGCGCGGGATGGCACCCAGCAGCAGATGCTCGTTGGCGCCGCCCACGATGGTGTGGAAGATGGCGTCGCGCCGGTGCGTGACGCGGTCGATCTGCGCCACATGCCGCTCCGCGCGCTCGCCGTAATATTGCGGAAACTCCCCGAACGGCCCTTCCGGCGCGCGCTTGCCCGGCAGGATCCGTCCTTCCAGAACGATCTCCGCATTGGCGGGGACCCGCACGGAATTGCTGAGGCATTTCACCACCTCGAGCGGGCGGCCGTGCAGGGCACCGGCGATTTCCAGCTCGTCGTGATCGATCGGCACGATGGCCTGGGAGGCCAGCGAGGTCAACGGATCGACGCCGATCACGATGGCGATCTCCAGCGCCTCGCCCGCGGCCTCCGCCGCCTCGTAGAACGCGAGGGTGTGACGCGGCAGCAGCAGAATGCCGAGCTGATCCGGCGCATTGATCTGGCAGCGATGGATCGACACGTTCTGCACGCCGGTGCGCGGGTTGCGCGCGATCAAGAGGCCGGCGCTGATATAGGGGCCGCTGTCCAGCTCGTTGTGAGTGGGGATCGGCAGCAGGCGGGTAAGATTCACCTGCTCATGCACCACTTCCTGCGCCGCCGCCACCGCCACTTCGCGCCACGGCAGCGGATTGGCGGCGGCCTCGCTGAACCGCGCCAGCACCGCGCCCCCGCCCACCCCCATGGCGTCGGCGATCCAGGCCCGGTCGCCGAGCAGCCCGGAGACGACGGGAATCGCGTGCCCGCCGGGACGGGGAAAGAACGTCGCCTGCCGGCCGTCCAGCCGCTTGGAGATCGCCGCCAGCTCGTAGCGCAGATCGACATCGGGACGGATGACCGCGAGGCGGCCATGGGCGGCCAGATGATCGAGCCAATCGCGCAGCGCCACGACCGGCCCCGGGGCCGGGACGTTTCTGCCATCCGTGTTCGTCATCGGCGAGGTCTCCGGTCTAGAGGCCGCGGAATTTGGCCGGCCGCTTCTCGTGGAACGCGGCGACGCCCTCGCGGAAATCCTCCGACGAGCGCAGCCGGCTGTAGCAGTGGCCTTCGAGCTCTATGGCGACGGAGAGCGAAGCGTCCTCGGTATCGTTGAGGAGCTTCTTGGCGGTGCGCTGGGCCAGCGGCGAGAATCCCACCAGCTCCTGGACCAGCGCATCGGTTGCCGCCTCCAGCCCGCTGTCAGCCACCAGCTCGGTGGCGATGCCCCAGTCATAGGCCTGCTTCGCGGGGATGCGCTTGGACCGCATGACGATGTCCTTGGTGCGGGTGATGCCGATGATCTTCTGCAGGCGGGCCGACCCCCCCGAGCCCGGGATCTGCCCGAGCTTCTGCTCCGGCAGCGCGTAGAAGCCGGTCTCGGAGACGAGGCGGAAATCGCAGGCGAGCGAGAGCTCGAACCCGACGCCGAAGCAATAGCCGCGATTGGCGGCGATCACCGGCTTGCTGCATCTGGCCGGCGCGGCGATGTTCCAGGCCAGCTGGGAGACGCGCTCCGGCGACGCCTCCATGAAGCCTTTGATGTAGCCGCCGGAGGAGAAATGCTCCCCGACGGCGCGCAGGACGATCACGCGCACGCGCTCATCCTCATCCAGCGTCTCGAAGACGCGGCGGAGCTGATCGCGCTGGGGCATGGTCACGACGTTCAGCGGCGGCCGATCCAGAATGATGTCGGCGCGCGCGCGGCCGGTATCGATCTCGACCCGGAATCCGTCCAGGCCCTGCAGAGTCGCATCGTTCTCGCTCATGTCTTGGCTTCCTGTTTCCTGAGATGGTCGACGGCGGCGGGCTGGTATTCGCCCTCAACCAGCTTGCGCCGGAGGAGCTTGCCCACCGGAGATTTCGGGATTTCCTCGACGAAGACGAAGCGCCGGGGCCGCTTGAAGTTCGCCAGGCCCGACTTGCGGCAGAACTCCTCCAATTCCGCGGCTTCCACGGAGGCGGCGCGCCGGACGAAGGCGGCGACGATCTTTCCCAGGCGCTCGTCCGGCAGGCCGACCACGGCCACCTCGGATACGGCGGGGTGGAGGGAGAGACAGCTCTCGATTTCCACCGGCGACACGTTCTCGCCGCCGGTGATGATCATGTCGTCCACGCGGCCGGTGACGAACAGGTCGCCATCGGCATCGAAATAGCCGGTATCGCCGGTGAAATACCAGCCCTCGCGCAATGCCCTGGCATCCGCGTCCGGCCGGCGCCAATAGCCTTCGAAGGCCTCGTCGCCGGCCAGGAGCGCGACGATCTCGCCCTCCTCGCCAGGACCGGCAATCTCGAGCGCGGATTTGGCGCCCAGTTTGGCCACGCGGATCATCTGATTGAGGCCGGCCCGGCCGGCGGAGCCCGGCTTGGCGACGGCGTTCTGGTCGATCGTGCAGGTGTAGATCTCGGAGCTGCCGTAATGATTGACGAAAAGCTCCGGCCGGAACGCCGCGACGAGCCGCTTCAGCAGCCCGTCGGTCATCGGCGCCCCGGCAAAGCCGAGCTTGCGCACGGAGCCGACGTCCGTCTTGGCGAAATCCGGATGCGCGAGCAGATCGTGGTAGAGCGTCGGCACGAGATAAAGGTTGGTCACGCGCTCGCGCTCGATCAGATGCAACGCCGATGTCGCGTCGAACCGCGGCAGGCAGACGAAGGTGCCGCCGAGCAGCGACATCGCCAGCAGCGATCGCACGCCCATCGTGTGATAGAGCGGCATGACGCCGAGCGTGCGCTCGCCATGGGCGTAGAGATTTTGCGCCACATGGGCGATGGCGGCGGCGCGCTCCGCCCGATGGCGGCGCGGCACGCCTTTCGGACGCGAGGTCGTGCCGGAGGTATAGAGCATCAGCGACCACGCCTCGGCGTCCACGCGCGGCATGGCCTCGCGAGCCGGCGCGGCCATCAGCTCGGCAAAGCTCGTCTCTCCCGGCCTCGCCGGGCCGACGCGAATGCTCGGAACCGATCCGGCCTCTCGCGACTGCGCGACGGCGTCCTCGGCCACCGCCTCATAGACCAGGGCAGTCGCTTCCGCGTCCCCCAGGCAATAGTCGATCTCGTCGGCTTTGACGCGCCAGTTCAGCGGCGTGAGGATGATGCCGGCGAATTGGCACGCCCAGTGCAGCGTCGCGGCCTCCCAGCGATTTTGCAGCACGCTCACCAGATGGTCTCCCGGCTTCAGCCCCACCCCGTCGAGGCCCGCGACGACGGAAGAGATCTTTTTGAGCCACGCCGCGTAGGTCAGCCGGAGATCGCCATCGACGATGGCAATGGCATCGGGATCGCGCGCCACGCTCGCCAGGAAGCTGGTGCCGAGATCAAGCATTCGCCGTTTCCTTCTCCTTCCGCAACCGCCGTTGCGCGGCGAGCGCCGCCTCCACGATGGGAACGTAGCCCGTACACCGGCACAGGTGGCCCGCGAGCACTTCCCGGATCTCCTGCTCCGAGGCCGCCGGCTTGTCGCGCAGCAGCGCGCTGAGCGACATCAGGATGCCGGGCGTGCAGAAGCCGCATTGCAGCGCGTAGTGATCCCGGAAGCTCTCCTGCAGAATGGACATGTGGCCTGGTGCCGGCGCCAGACCCTCGACTGTCTGGATGTGCGTGCCTTCGGCCTGAACCGCGAACATCAGGCAGGCGCGGCCGGGCTGACCTTCGATCTGCACGGTGCAGGCACCACAAACGCCATGCTCGCAGCCGACGTGGGTTCCGGTCGCGCCGATGATGTGGCGCAGAAAATCCGTCAGCAGCATGCGCGGCTCGGCTTGGCCCGAGACGGGAACGCCGTTCAGCGTGAACGTCACGGTGTGAAACCGGCCGGCATTCAGGCGATGCACTTCGCGGCCTCCTCGATCACGGCGCGACCCAGCCGGCGGACCAGCTCGCGTCTGTAGCGCGCGGTCGCGTGCAGATCGTCCCGTGCATCCACGTCCCAGGCAAATCCGTCCAGCGCCTCCGCCAATTCCTTCGCGTCCGGCAAGGGCAGCACTCGAGCAACAGGACGGTCGGCCACGCCCCCGATCGCCAGGCGCGTGCCCGATCCGTCAACCACGGCGGCGCAGGCGATGATGGCGAAGTCGCCATGCCGGCGCGCAACCTCGCGGAACGCATAGCCGGTACCCGGTCGCTTGAGCGGAACCGTGATTGCTTCGACGATCTCGTCGTCGGCGCGCGACGTGGCCATCATGCCGGAAAAAAATTCGTCGGCCGGAATCCGTCGTTCCCGTCGACGGGAGCGCAGATGGACCACCCCGCCCAGGGCGACCAGGATCAGCGGCAACTCGGCGCTGGGATCCGCGTGCGCGACCGAGCCGCAGACGGTTCCCCGGCTGCGCGTCTGCGCGTGGCCGACCCAGGGCAGTGCCGCCGCGAGCAGCGGCTGACGCCGGGCCAGATCCGCAACGCCCTCGACCGTAGCCTGACGCACGGCGGCACCAATTCGAAACGCGGCGCCGTCATCCCGGATATCCGACCATTCCCTCACCGCCATGATATCCACCAGCACGCCAGGCCGGGCCAGGCGCATGTTCAGCATGGGCACCAGCGATTGGCCGCCCGCCAGCACGCGCGCGTTCCCGCCCTCCTGATGCAGGATGTCGAGCACCTCCTCGGAGGTCTCGGCGCGAACGTAGTCGAACGCCGCGGGCTTCATCGAGATCTCACAAGCCACCGCCGCAACCGGGCCCAGATGCCGTGCGCCTGCCCGCCGCCCGCCTGGGCCGCGAGCGCCCGGAAAAATTGCCCGATGATCACGCGCGCGGCACCGTCCAGCAGGCGGCCGCCGATCGATGCCACTTTCCCGCCGACCGACGCCTCGTAACGGTATGAAATGACCGTCCGGCCCGGCGTCTCCTCCCGCAGACTCACGTATCCGACCCCCAGACCGAAGCCCAGCGCGCCGTCCGTGGAGCCGGTAAGGGTGACGGCGCTGGGCGGGACCAAGTCGGAGAGCGAGATCTCCGCGCGATAGCGGCCCTTGACCGGGCCGATGCCGAGCGTGACCTCGGCCTGGAAGCGGGTGTCTGATAATTTCTTGATGCCGTGGGCGCCGGGCACGACCGCCAGCAGCGTGTCGGGATCGAGCAGCATGGCCCAGATCTTCGTCGCGGACGCAGCGACGACGACGCTTCCCTCGCCGAAGAGCTGCCGCTCGCCGGCCTTGCCCGGCGATGCCGGGCGCGCGGCAAGCTTGGCCGGCGGCGCCGCCTCGGGCCCGTGGATGCAGGCGGCAAGCCGTGCCGGGATCAGCGGCAGGGAGATATCGGCGACACCAAGCGCGTCGGCCACGGCGTTGGCGATGCAAACCGGCGTTGACATGCAGTTGCCCTCGCCGACACCTTTGGCGCCGAGCGGGGTAAAGGGCGACGGCGTCTCGTGGTGGAGAATGATCGGGGCCGGAACCTCCATGACGGTGGGGATGAGATAGTCGGCCAAGGTTCCCGCCAGGAAGCTGCCGTCAGGGCCGTAGGCGTGCTCCTCCAGGGTGGCGGCCCCCAAGGCCTGCGCAAAGCCGCCTCTCACCTGACCGTCGACCATCGCGGGGTGCAGGATGCGACCACAGTCGTGCATGGTGACATAGCGATCGATCCGGATCTCCCCGGTCATGCGATCGACCTCGACCGCGCAGATATCGAAAATGAAGCCGTGACAAAGCGAGCTGTTCACTTCATCGGCATCGGTCGGCGCGGTGAGTTGCGGCGGGGTCCAGAACACGGTCTCGCGGATCGCGTGATCCACGTCCGAGGGCAGCGTGCCGGGGGCCCAATGGCTCGCGGCGGCCAGCCGGGTAAAGGCGATCCCGTTGTCGGGATTCGCGCGCGCATGGGCCCGCCCCTGCTCGAACACCACGTCATCGGCGGGGATGTTGAGCTGCGCCGCGGCGATGCGCGCCAGCCGCTCGCGCAAGCGGGTCGCCGCCACGTGAGCCGCTCCCGCGACCGCGGGCGCGAAGCGGCTGGAGTAGTTGCCCGATGCAATGGACCAGGCATCCTTGGCCGTATCCATGTCGGTGATGACGCGCACGTCCGGCGGACGCAAACCGAGCACATCGGCGACGACCTGGGACAGCACCGTGCGGTGCCCCTGGCCCTGGGGAACCGAGGCGACATGCACGCTGACGGCCCCGACGGGGTCGAGGTTGATCGTGGCGGTGGCCTGGGCGCCATTTTTTGGACCGGCGCGCCGCCGCTCCGCCGCCGTCAGCACCGTCGTGATGTAGCCCATATTGGAGACGCTGGGCTCGACGACGGCGGCGTATCCGATGCCGTAGAGCCGGCCTTCGGCCCGGGCCGCGTCACGGCGGCGGCGCAGCTCGTCGAGCCCGCCGTGTCGCACCGCGACATCCATGGCGGCGGGGTAATCGCCGGAATCAAGCAGGGCGCCGGTGGCGGTGCGATAGGGAAAGGCTTCGGCCGGCACGAGATTGCGGCGGATCACGTCCAGGGGATCGAGGCGGAGCTCCAGGGCGATGCGTTGCATCAGTCGCTCGAGCGCGAAATACACTTGCGGCCCGCCAAAGCCGCGATTGAGCCCGGTCGGCATTTTATTGGTCAGCACGACACGGTTGCGGATCGCCACGTGCCGGACGTCATAGGCGCCGGTCATGTTGCCATGCATGCGATAGAGCGTCGCCGGCTCCGGCGCGCGCAGATGCGCGCCGCAGTCCTCGATCTGGTCCCAGTCCAGCGCGAGGATGCGGCCTTCATTGGTGACGGCCGCTTCGAGATGCGTCACGCGGTTCGTGGCGCAGACCGAGGCGGCCAGATGCTCCAGCCGGTCCTCGATCCATTTGACCGGACGCCCGGTGCTGCGGGCGGCCGCCGCGATCAGTACGATGTACGGAAAAATCGCCTGCTTGATGCCGAAGCTGCCGCCGGACTCCGGCGGCGTGCGGAGACGGAGGCGATTGCCGGGCACCTTCAACGCCCGGGCGATGACCGCGTGCAGGCTGAACGGACCCTGAAAATTCGCCAAGACGTCGTAGGCGTCCAGACCGGGATCGTATTCCGCGACCACGCCATAGGTCTCGATCGGTGTGCACGCATTGCGCGGATAGGAAATATCGATGGAGATGCGGCGATCCGCGTCGGAGAAGGCCTGCTCCGGATCGCCGTACCGGAACGAGCGGTCGCTGGCGACATTGCCGCCAAACCCGGCGTGCAGAACAGGCGCCGCCGGCCCCAGGGCGGCCCGCGGATCGATCACCGCCGGCAGTTGCCGGTACCGGACATCGATGAGATCCAGCGCATCTTCCGCCTTATATCGGTCGCTCGCCACGACCACGGCCAGGGGCTCGCCCACATAGCGCACGCGATCGACCGCGATCGGCCAGCAATCCACCGGCGCCTTCACGCCGACGACCAGGCTCGATGTCATTGCCTGGATATCCTGTCCGGTCAGCACGCCTGCGACACCGGGGAGCGATCGCGCGCGGGCGACATCGATCGTCTCGATCTCGGCATGAGCATGGGGCGAGCGCAGGATCGCTGCGTGCAGCGTTCCCGGGGGAACGCCGAGATCGTCGATGAACCGGCCCCGGCCGGTCAGAAGAGTTGCGTCCTCGACCCGCGGCAGTGACCGGCCGACCCAAGGCGGCGTGACGTCGGGGCTACGCGCATCCATGCGCGATCACCCTTTCCGGCGGCGAGATCGCGCGCAGCGGCAGCGATCCGCGCGTGATCTCCGGATAGCAGGGCGTCCGGTCAACAACGGGCTATCCCGCAACGTCGGCAACGCCCGTTCGGTGGTCGGGCGCCGAGAGGTGCGGCATCTGAAGCCGGGAGATGTTGCGAAATTCGCGCGGAGCTGCGCCGGCATGATCGCGAAAGAACCGCGTGAAGTGCGCCGGCGTGCTGAACCCGAGACGGTCGCTGACATCGGCCATGCGTACCTCGCTTTCCACCACCTCGGCGACCGCGGTCTCCATTCGGATGGTGTTCAGAAAGACCCGTGGCGGGATTTTTACGGATTGGCCAAACAGTCGGAAAAAATGGGTGCGGGAGAGTCCGGCGGCGCGCGCCAGGCGATTCATGTCGCCGATGCTCGCGGGATCGTCCTGCATCAGCACCAAGGCGCGGCGGATCCGGTAGTCGAAGGCTCCGCCCCCGGCGAAGTCCGTTACCGATGCCGTTCGCCACGATGCATAGCGTTCCAGAACCCTGATCATCAGCGCCGAGATCAGCGTCTCCTGGGCAAGGCCGGCGTCGGGGAAGTCCATCATCATGGCCGCAAGCTCGCGTGCGAGCCGGCTGATCCCGGACGTCACCCGGTCGCAATTGCGGCCGAAGAAACCGGGAACGCCGCTGGCCACCCAGTTGCGCCGGAAGCTCGACAGCCACCCGGGCTCGATATAGAGGGCAAGGATGACCGTGCGCGGGCGGGCCGGATCATGCACATAGGCGTGCGGCTCCCAGGCGTTGATCAGCACCGCGCTATCGTCCGTCAGGGGAACCAGGCGGTCGCGCACGAGGAACTGGGTGTCCGCGCCCTCCGCCTTGAGGAGAACATGGCAATGGGGATGCGCATGCCGCACCAGCGACGCATCCATATCCAGGAGCGCGACGCGTCCAAATTTGCCGTGGGCGATCCTCAGGGCGTTGGACATGGGACGTCTCAGGCTTGGTCGTCGGCGCCGGCATCAAACGGGCTTGCGCTCTCGCCGGCAAGGCGACGACAAATTCCTCCCTCACTCGGCTCCCGCCGGCAGTTTCGTGAAGCTTAAGCCGGCAATTCCTTCGCCAGAATAGGATATTTGCCGCCCGGGGGATTACCCCGAAGTCCCATTCTTCAGGCATCGATCCTTCGGTCGAAGCGACCGCTCTTCATTCCCGAACGTCCGTACTCGCGAATCCTTTGAATTCAGCCGCTTAGGGCTGGAAGGGTCTGTTTGTGGCACAGGGGGCCCATCTGAATCTGATCCGCGGATGTCGGTTTCGCGCCCGGAAGCGACAGGACAGAATTGCTGGAGCGAGATGCCGGCTCCCGCCGAAACGATCGCGGGCGCCGCCGCCTATCCTCATCAAATCCGGGTGCCTCGCGCCGATCGGCATGCCGCATGATCCGCCGTCAGCGAGAAGGTCGGCCGCAGCCGGAACCGCTGTGTCGCCCGGCCGCACGGCGATCGAAGCTTATTTCGCCCCCGATGTTCCAGAGGCCATCGCTCCTGCGGCCGGAGCGATCACCTTGCGGAATTGCAGCGCGAGCTGCAGGCCGAAGCACTGATCCGGCGTATCGGTCTGGAGCCCGAACAGATCCTTCAACCGCGACAGCCGGTAGCGAAGCGTCGTTACGTGCAGACCCAGGGCGTCCGCGCAGGACTGATGCCGGCGGCCATGATCGAGAAATGTGGCCAGCGTCTTGACGTAGGCCGTGCCGCGAGCATCGTCGTGCCGCACCACTGCGCCGATGAGACCGTCGACGAAAGCCAGCATCTCGCCCCGATCGACCGCCGACATCAGCACGGGGAAAGGCCCGAAATCCTCCGCCGTGACGATGCCGCTGCGGCCAAAACGTCGCGCGAGATCGCGCACACGGCCACAGTCGCGCCAAGCCGGCGCGTAGTCTGCCGGATGGCGACAGATCTTGCTCTGCACGACGATGGGCGTCTTGCCGGCGACGGTCCGGATCTCGTCGCTGAAACGCTGCACCAGCGCGCGCTGATCGCCACTTTTCCGCTGATCGATCAGATATCGCACGACGACCGATCCCGCACGAAGCAGGACCGCCGCGCGCTCGTCGAACCGCCGCGCGATGCGCGTGACGGCGCCGCGGAGCTCGAGCGCGAGGCTCTCCGGCAGCCTTTCGCCGTCCGGCAGGCTGCAGACGGCCATGCGCGCCGGCGCCTCCAGATCGATCCCGAGCCGACGGGCGTGCTCGGCGATTCCATCGGTGACGCGGGAATTCCCCTCCAGGAGATCGACGAACAGGTCCTCGAGGCCGCGCGCCTGGGCGGCGTGCGCCACGTAGGACCGCATCATCTGAACGCTGAGCCCAAAGCGGGCGCTGTCGAGCAGCAGATGATCGAGATCGTGGAAATCCGATGTTCGCGAGAAGACGATCAGCGCACCGACTCTCTCGCCATCGACAGTGAGGGAGCAGACGGTCGCGGGGGCCCTCAATCGGCGACCACCAGCGGATATGTCGACTTCCAGCGCGGTCGAGCGGCCGCCGGGAAAGTTTCGCCGCGCCAAGTCGAGAAATTGCCGCGCGTCCTCCCCCGCCATCGCCGCGCGCCAGGCCGCATCGTCGATTACGCCCGGGGCCGGCGACTGCTCCGACAATACCCGCCACGAGGTGAGATCGACGATGACCAGAGGGTTGGGCAGCATCGAGCTCACCTTGGCGGCGGCCATCTCGACCGAGCCACTGGTCAGCACCTGGTCGAGGAGCGACTGGTGAGCCATGAGCGCGCTGCGGAGGCGCGCGGCGAAGGTCTGTTCTTCCGCCAGAGACCGCGCCTTGTTCATGGCGATATCGCCGAGGTGGACGACAAAGCGGAGCAGCGCGATCTCCGCCCGGCTGACCGGCACGATGTCGCGCGAGCGCACGGAAAGCACGGTGCGGTGGCCCGTGGGGCCGCGGTGCTCCATCGGGAGCACGACCACTGTCCGGTAGCCCACCTCGATGGCCTCGCGCCGATAGCCCGGAAATTGCCGGGATTTCTGCGCATCGCGGATGACGACCGGCTCGTTTCTCGCCAGCGCGAGCTGGCTCGGGCTCTCCGCCAGCAGCCAACGATCGCTGAGAGCGGCGCCGGTCGGGCTTGGATCGTGCCGCGCGATCACCTGGGCGTAGCCCGCCTCCGGGTCGACGCTCATGATGCCACCCGCCGCCCACGGCGCCTCGCGGCAGACCGCCTCCAGCAGATGCCGCAGCGTCGCGTCGAGATCGCTGCTGGCGTTGATCAGGCTCGCCACCTCTCCGAGCGATTTGAACAGGGAGGAGTGGTCGGCCGCGGGTACGCCAAGCGTGCGGGGACGGCCCATCGGGGCATGATAGCAAGCTCCGTAGGATGGATGAAGCCTATCTTCCTATGGAATGGAGGATGCATAGATGGGCCGGCGCGACGATTATTTGATCCGGGAATTGCAGGACCAAAGAGGCGGCGGGATCATGCAGCAGCGTCAGATGCATCTGGTTGCCTATCTGAAGACCGGTCCCACGGCGATCCATGTGGGCGGTTGGCGTCATCCGGAATCGACGCTCGACGACATCCTGGAGCCGAGCCGGTACGAGCACATCGCCCGCGTCCTCGAAGCGGCGAAGTTCGACGGCTGCTTCTTCGCCGATCTCTTCGGCCTCTACGACATCCACGGCGGCAGCTTCGACGCCTATGTCCGCCGCGGCGGCCAGATCAGCTTCCTCGACCCGACCGTGGTGCTGCCGGTGATGGCCGCCGCCACGCGGCATCTGGGCCTGGGCGCGACGCTCTCCACCAGCTTTCACACCGCCTATCACCTGGCCCGCTGGCTCGGCTCCCTCGACGTCATGAGCAAAGGGCGGGTCGCCTGGAACGTCGTGACGTCGGCGACCGATCTGGAGGCGCGCAACGCCGGCCTCGACGAACTGCCGCCGCGGGAGGAGCGCTACGACCGGGCGGACGAGGTGCTGGAGGCGTGCTTCGCGCTCTGGAACAGCTGGGACGCGGACGCCTTCGTCCTCGACAAGCAGGCGGGCGTGCTGGCGGACCCCGGCAAGGTCCATTACGCGAATTATGCCGGCCGCTGGGTCAAGACGCGCGGGCCCCTCTCCATCCCGCGCAGCCCGCAGGGCCGCCCCGTCATCATGCAGGCCGGCGGCTCCGATCGCGGCCGTGAATTCGCGGCGCGCTGGGCCGAAGTGATTTTCACCATCCAGCGCGGACGCGAGGAGATGCGGGAGTTCTATGACGACATGCATTCCCGCATGCAGAAGGTGGGTCGCGGGCCCGGCGAATGCGCGATCCTGCCGGCGATCTCGGTGGTGCTGGGCGAGACCGAGAGCATCGCGCGCGAGCGGGCCGACTACCTCAACAGCCTCATCGACCCCGAGCTCAGCGTCGCCTCATCGTCGAGCAGCCTCGGCGCGGATCTGACCAAGCTCAAATCCGAGGCGGCGCTGCCGAGCCTGCAGGGCAATCAGGGCATGAAGGGGACCGAGGAGGTCCTCAGGCAGAGCATGAAGGCGGAGGGGCTGAGCTTCACTCAGGCAACGGCGAAGCGCAGCTCCGGGCGCGAGCTGGTCGGCACCCCCGGCAGCGTGGCCGACCGGCTGCAGGAGATCTTCGAGGCCGGCGTCTGCGACGGCTTCGTGGTCACGCCGACGACCTTCCCGGGGATGTTCGAGCAGTTCTGCCGCGGCGTGGTCCCGGAGCTGCAGCGCCGCGGCCTGTTCCGGAAGGAATATGCCGGCCGCACGCTCAGGGAGAACCTGCGGAGCTGAATGGCCCACTCGAAAATCCAAGCGGCAGGGATTGCCGTCACTCATCAAACGGAACGGGGAACAAGATGGTAGCGATCTCTCATCCGCGGCTTACCCGCCGCAAGGTCTTGCGCAGCTCTCTGGGATTCGCCGGCGCCCTGGCCGTTGGCGCCGCCGCGCCGGCCCGCGCGGCGGAGGACCTCAAAGGCAAGACCGTCGTCTTCGCGAGCTGGGGCGGCGCCTATCAGGATGCGGAGAAGGTCGCCTACTGCGATCCCTTCGCGCAGACGACCGGCGCGCGCGTCGTTCAGGACGGCCCGATGAACGTCGCGAAGTTCCGCACCATGATCGAGAGCGGCGCGCCGGACTGGGATGTCGCCGACATCACCATCGACTTCCTCTATGCGGGCATCGGCGACAAGCTCTTCGAGAAGATCGACCGCGGCATCGTCGACACCGAGTCGGGTCGACCCGCGCTTCGTCAGCGACTACGGCATCGGCTGCATCGTCTGGTCGTACAATCTCGGCTACAGCACCAAGGCCTATGCCGGAAAGGATGCACCGCGCACCTGGGCCGACGTCTTCGACCTCAAGCGCTTTCCCGGCAAGCGGACCCTTGCCGACAACGTGGTGTCGACCCTCGAGGCCGCCCTGATGGCGGACGGTGTCGCGCCGGACAAGCTCTATCCGCTGGACGTCGAGCGCGCGCTCCGCAAGCTCGACACCATCAAGTCGCAGACGATCTTCTGGAGCAGCAATTCCCAGTCGCAGCAGCTCTTCGTCGACGGCGAGGTGACCCTCGGGCTGATCCTGAACGGCCGTGCCTACGATGCCGCCAAGAAGGGCGCGCCGATCGCGGTCTCCTGGGAGCAGAACATCCAGTCCGTCGACTATCTCGTGGTGCCCCGCGGCAGCAAGAACCGCGAGGCCGCCATGCGCCTCATCGACATGATGACGCTGCCGGAGAACCAGGCCAAGCTCGCCAACACCATCGCCTATGCGCCGACCAATCCGGCGGCGTTCAGCGCCATCGATCCGCAGATCGCGCCCTGGCTCTCCACCGCGCCCGACAACGTCAAGCGCGGCTTCGTGATCAACGCCGAATTCTGGCGCGACAATCTGAAGAAGCTCCAGGAACGGTGGGCGGCCTGGAAGCTGGCGTAACCTGTGGCATAATTCTGCCGTGAACCGCTCGGACGCGACAACGGCAGAAGCGCCAAAGCCTCCGCGGGACAGTCGTCTCGGCCGCCATATCTGGCTGCTGGCTCCGGCCATCCTGCTCCTGATCGTTGCCTTCATCGGACCGGTCGGCTGGCTGCTGTCCCGCGCCTTCACCCAGCCGCATCCGGGACTGCAGAACTTCGTCGATCTCTGGGAGCGGCAGGGCTACCTGCAGGTGCTGTGGAACACCGTCGCGATCAGCGCGATCGCCACGCCCATCTGCGTCCTGCTGGGATTCCCGGTCGCCCATGCGATGACCTACGGCTCGCCGCGCCTGCGGCGATGGCTCGTCTTCATCGTCCTGGTGCCGTTCTGGACCAGCCTCCTGGTGCGTACCTTCGCGACCGTTATTCTGCTGCAGCGGAACGGCCCCTTGAATGCCCTGCTCATCGGCTTCGGATTTCGCGACGAGCCCCTGCCGCTCCTCTACAACTTGACCGGGCTGCTGGTGGGCGCCGTGCAGGTGCTGCTGCCCTTCGTCATCTTCCCGCTGCATGCCGCCATGCTCCGGATCGATCCCGCCTACATGCAGGCGGCGCTCACGCTCGGCGCCGGCCCGATACGGGCGTTCCTGCGCGTCTATCTGCCGTTGACCCTGCCCGGCCTGCTGACCGGCGCGACCCTCGTCTTCATCAGCACGCTCGGCTACTACGTGACGCCGGCGATGCTCGGCGGTCCGCGCCAGACCATGATCGCGCAGACCATCCAGGACCAGATCGCGCAGTTCGGCAATTGGGGCATGGCGGGGGCGCTGTCCCTGCTGCTGCTCGCGGTGTCCGGCGTGATGCTTCTGCTGCTCCACCTGACCGTCGGGCTGAAGGCGGTGGCGCGATGAAGGGCGACGGGCTCGACCGCTGGCGGGCGTTTCGCGGCACGGTCTGCGTGCTCGTGACGCTCTACCTGCTGGCGCCCCTCGCCATCGTCGTGATCATCTCGTTCAGCGCCGCGCCTTTCCTGCAGTTTCCGCCGCCCGGCCTGTCGCTGCGCTGGTACCACAATCTCTTCGGCGATCCCGCCTGGACGGCGTCGATCGCCGTCAGCATCCAGATCCTGATTCCGTCTGCCGGCTGCGCGACGGTGCTCGGCACCGCGGCGGCCTATGCCCTGGTCCGGGGCCGCATTCCCGGCGCGGGGCTGATCGGCGCCGTGCTGATGCTGCCCATCGTCGTCCCGGCCATCATCACCGCAGCGGCGCTCTTCGGCGTCTACCGCGGCCTCGGGCTGAACGGGACTCTGACCGGCCTGATCATCGGACATATCGTCCTCACGATCCCCTATGTGGTGGCCACGGTGAGCTCCTCCCTGCGGACGATGGATGCGCGGCTCGAGGATGCCGCCTCCACGCTGGGAGCGCCGCCCTTCGCGGCATTCCGTCGCGTCACCCTGCCGCTGCTGATGCCGGCGATCCTGTCCGGCCTGCTCTTCGCCGCCGTCGCCTCATTCGACGAGCTGATCGTCTCGCTCTTCGTCAGCTCCGCTCGCGTCCGGCCGGTCGCCGTGCAGATGTGGTCGAACATAAGGGGCGATGTCGACCCGACGATCGCGGCGATCGCCTCGCTTTGCTTCGCCTTCGCCCTGGCGGCACTGCTTCTTGAATCAATCCTGAGGCGCCGCACCGGGGTTGAACGAACGTGACGACGGCGGGCCGCGACATCACGACACCCGTCCTGGAGCTGAGCGGCGTCCGGAAAAGCTACGGCAGTCATGTTGCCGTCGAGAGCGTCGATCTCACGCTGCGGGGCGAGGAGTTCATGACCTTCCTCGGCCCGTCCGGCTCGGGAAAGACGACGATGCTGATGATGGTGGCGGGGTTGCAGCAGCCCGATGCGGGCTCGATCCGCCTCGGCGGCCAACCGGTGGACCGCCTGCCGCCCTACCGGCGCGACATCGGCATGGTGTTCCAGCACTACGCCCTTTTCCCGCATATGAGCGTGCGCCGGAACGTGGCCTTTCCGCTCGAGATGCGACGGCTCCCGCGGGCCGAGATCGAGCGCCAGGTCGCCGATACGCTTCGGCTGGTCGGGCTCGCGGAATTCGGCGACCGGCTGCCGCGCCAGCTTTCCGGCGGCCAGCAGCAGCGGGTGGCGCTCGCCCGCGCCATGGTCTATCGCCCGGCCCTGCTGCTGATGGACGAGCCGCTGGGCGCCCTCGACAAGAAGCTTCGCGAGCAGATGCAGCGCGAGATCAAACGCGTCCAGCGCGAGCGCCGGATCGCGGTCCTCTACGTCACCCATGATCAGGAGGAGGCGCTGACGATGAGCGACCGCATCGCGGTCTTCAACCGCGGCCGCGTCGAGCAGATCGGCACGCCGGCAGAGCTCTACGAGCGTCCCGCCACCCGCTTCGTCGCGGACTTCCTGGGCGAGACCAATTTCATCCCCGGGCGGGTGCTCCGCTCCAGCGGGGGGATTTGCCAGGTCGACATTGCCGGGAGTCGATTCGAGGCAACCGCGCCGACGCCGGTAGCCGACGGCACCCCGGTGGTGATCGCCGTCAGGCCCGAGCGCCTCAGACTCAACCCGGCCACACCCCATGGTGCCGGTCTTGCCGGAGTATTGACGGAGATCATCTATCTCGGTAACGCCCGACGCACGGTGGTCCGCCTCGCGGATGGCCGCGACTGTTTTTCCCTGCATCATGCAAATGACGCGGACAGGATCAGCCTTGCGCCAGGGCAGGCCGTGCGGCTCTCCTGGGCACCAGAGCACTCCACTGTCTTTCCCGACAGGTCCTGATCGCAACGGAATCGCCGCTCGCGCGGCATCGTTCTCTCGCTCGCCAATCCTCCCGCCGAAGCAATCCGCGCCCATGACGTCGGTCTCAAGCTGGCGCCGAGGCCGCGCTACCTCGCCAGTTGGAGAGCAAGCCGGGAAAACCGTGTCGGTTTCTTGTCAGAAATCCGCGTCAGCTCGCGTGCCGTTCACGTCTTCTCGCGTCTCTGCACGCCACCTCTCGCGCAAAGAAAAACCGCGGAAAACCCCGAGGGCTTTCTGCGGCTTTGAAATGGAGCGGGCGAAGGGATTCGAACCCTCGACCCCAACCTTGGCAAGGTTGTGCTCTACCCCTGAGCTACGCCCGCGCCGGCGGCCCGGCCGCCCCCGAGGGGGTGGCGGAGCGGGCGGCATCATACTGGCTGAGGCCCGGTTTGCAAGGGAAGCAGGGGTGGGGTTGACGCCCCGGCCCCCGCCGCTAAAAAGGGGCGGTCCATGCCCCTCACCCCCGACCAGCTCCTGGAGCGCCTGACCGCGCTCGGCATTCCCCACCGCACCTACGAGCATCCCGCGGTCTTCACCGTGGAGGAATCCGTGGCGCTCCGCGGCAAGCTGCCGGGCGGACACTGCAAGAGCCTCTTTTTGAAGGACCGCAAGGGCGGCCTCTGGCTGGCGGTGATGCTCGAGGCCAGGCGCACCGACCTGAAGGCCCTGGCGGACAAGCTGGGATCGCCCCGATTCTCCTTCGGCAGCGCCGAGCTCCTGCTGGCGGCCCTGGGCGTGACCCCCGGCAGCGTCACCCCCTTCGCGCTCGCCAATGACGTTCAGCAGTCCGTGCAGGTTGTGCTGGACGCGGAAATGCTGCGCGAGACTCCCCTCAACTACCACCCCCTCATCAATACGAAAACGACGGCGGTGGCCCCCGAGGATCTGCTGAAATTCATCGCCGCCGGCGGGCACAAGCCCCATATCCTGAGCCTCGACGGGCTCGACCGCACGGGTTGAGGCCGCCGGCTGAAGCTCCGGGGTTTGTTACATTTTTCTGGCCGAACCGACCCCCAGGGGCGGCGGTACCCTCCCGGAACCGGAAGCGCTTGTCATCAGAGGCCCCTCTCGCCATCTTCTAGAGGCACAGCAACAGGACCTTACTCGCCCATGGAACCCCTCATCGGGGCGGCGGCGCAGCCCGCGCCCGCCGACCTCATCAAGAACAGCACCTCTCAGACCTTCATGGCCGACGTGATCGACGCCTCCCACGATCAGGCCGTGATCGTCGATTTCTGGGCGCCCTGGTGCGGCCCCTGCAAGACCCTGGGCCCGGCCCTGGAGAAGGCAGTGCGCGAGGCGCGCGGCGCCGTGCGCATGGTCAAGGTCAACGTCGACGAGAACCAGGACCTGGCGCAGCAGATGCGCATCCAGTCGATCCCCGCCGTCTACGCCTTCAAGGACGGGCGGCCGGTGGACGGCTTCGTCGGCGCCGTGCCGGACAGCCAGGTGAAGCAGTTCGTCCAGCGCCTCGCCGCCGGCGCCGGCCCGCAAGGGCCGTCCCCCATCGAGGAAGCGATGGAGTTGGCGAAGGAGGCGATGGCATCCAACGATGCCAGCCGCGCCGGCACCATCTATGCGCAGGTGCTGCAGCACGAGCCGGAGAACGTGGACGCGCTCGCCGGGCTGGCGCGCAGCTTCATCGCCCAGGGCGAGCTGGCCAAGGCGAAGCAGACCCTGGAGCGGGCGCCGAAGGAGAGCGCGGCCCATGTGGAGATCGTGGCCGCGCGCGCCGCCCTCGAGCTCGCCGAGGCCGGCGAGAAAGCCAAGGGCGCGCTTGGCGATCTGACCGCGCGGGTGGAGCGCGACCCGAAAGACTTCGAGGCACGCTATGAGCTCGCCTCGGCGCAGTTTGCCGCCGGCGAGCGCGAGACCGCCGTCGATCATCTGCTGGAGATCGTCCGGCGCAACCGCGCCTGGAACGAGGAGGCCGCGCGCAAGCAGCTGGTGAAATTCTTCGAGGCGATGGGCGGCACCGATCCGCTCACCATCTCCGCGCGCCGGCGCTTGTCGTCGATCCTGTTCTCCTAGGGGTCGCGGCATGGCGGAGGAGCATTTCTCGCCGGGCTTCGAGGATCTGCCGCGGGAATTGCCGATCTTTCCCCTGACCGGCGTGCTGCTGCTGCCGCGCGGACGGCTGCCCCTCAACATCTTCGAGCCGCGCTATCTGGCCCTGGTCTCCGACGCGCTCTCGCCGCCGCGCTTCATCGGCATGATCCAGCCCCAGGAAGGCCGCGGCGACGCCGGCGAGCCGCCCACATATCCCGTGGGCTGCGCCGGCCGCATCACCAGCTTCAGCGAGACCGACGACGGCCGCTATCTCATCACGCTGGCGGGTGTCGCGCGCTTCACCGTCACGGCGGAGCTGCCGCTGGTCAAAGGCTATCGCACCGTGCGCGTGGACTGGACCCGATTTCGCGGCGACCTCGCGCCGGCGGCGGCCGGCGGCATCGATCGCAAGCACGTGCTGACGGCGCTCAAGCCCTATTTCCAGCATCGCAAGATCGACGCCGACTGGAACGCGGTCAACGAGATGGCGGACGAGCCGCTGGTCACCATGCTGGCCATGGGCTGCCCCTTCGCGCCCAGCGAGAAGCAGGCGCTGCTGGAGGCGGACGGGCTGGAAGCGCGGGCGCGACTTCTGACCGCGCTCTTCGAGATGGCGGGCGCGCCCACCGCGCCCGAGCAGACCACCCTTCGGCATTGAGAGAGGAGCGAGGCTCATGGCCGACGCCAGCGAAATCGACCCGCAACTCCTGGAGATCCTGGTCTGTCCCCTAACCAAGGCGCCGCTGCGCTACGACCGCCAGCGCCAGGAGCTGGTGAGCCTGGAGGCGAGCCTCGCCTATCCGATCCGCGACGGCATCCCGATCATGCTGGTCGACGAGGCGCGGCCGCTCGACGAATCCGAGAAGATGCCGCCGCAGAAACCGTGAGCACTCACGGCACCACCCACTGGCCGACCGAGATCCGCCTGCGCAAGGCGGAGAAAATTCTCGACGTCACCTTCGAGGACGGCACGCGCTTCGAGCTGCCGGCGGAATATCTCCGCGTCGAGAGCCCGTCCGCCGAGGTGCAGGGCCACGGGCCCAGCCAGAAGACCCTGGTGGACGGCCGCGCCCAGGTGGGCATCGCCAACGTGGAGGCGGTCGGCAACTACGCCGTCCGCCTGATCTTCGACGACCGCCACGACACCGGCATCTACTCCTGGGAATATCTCTATACGTTGGGCCGCGAGCACGCGACGCGCTGGCGCGACTATCTCGCGGCGATGCAGGCGCGCGGCTTGTCGCGGGAGCCGAAGCGCGGCTGATTTTAGTCGGCTGGAAAAGCAGCTCGCGTCCTTCGACTCGTCCGCTCCGCGGCCGGCTCAGGATGAGGAGTTGTTCTTTATGCCCTCACCTGTGGTCCTCATCCTGAGCCGCGGGCCTTCGCGCGAGTCGAAGGACGCACAGTCGCGCTGCAGAAGAAACATTTGATTCGCCACGAAGGCACGGAGGCCGCGAAGAGCATTTTCTTTTCTCCGTGCCCTTCGTGTCCTCGTGGTGAAAACCTTTCTTCAACTCCGCGTCGGAATCCCCAGCGTCTCCGCCAGGAATCCATCGACGAGGCGGTTGAACTCACGCGGCCGCTCGAAATAGACGGAGTGGCCGGCTTCCGGCACGCGGGCGACGCGGGCGCCAGGCGTGAGCTTGGCCAGCGCCGGCGCGGCGTCCGCCGGAAAGACCACATCCTCGTCGCCGACGAGGTAGAGCACCGGCACCTTGAGGGCGCGAAGCGTCTCCGCCTTCTGGTCGCGATTGCCGAAGATCTCCGCCCGCATCCGTTCCTTCACCGCCGCCGGCGTCAGGCGGTCGATCTGCTGATAGAGGAAATGCGGCGCCGGCTGCTCCCGGGCGCCGCGGGTGCCCAGAGCCGGATGGACCCCCTGCTCCAGGAGCGCGGTCCGCGCCGCCGCCGAATTGCGGACCCAGTCCTTGAGACGCCCGGCATCGGGCTCCGCCACCGTGGTGAAGTCGATGCGGCCCGAGGTGGACGCCAGCACCAGGGCCGCGACCCGCGCCGGCGCCTCCTGGGCATAGGCGAGACCGGTCCAGCCGCCCATGGACTGGCAGACGAGCGCCACTTTCTCGAAGCAGAGGTGATCGACGAGGGCCGCAAGGTCGCCGGCGAAGGCCGCGGCCCCGGCGCCGCCCTCGGCGATCGCGGACGGCGTGAAACCGCGGTGGGAGAAGGTCACGCACGTATAGCGGTCGGCGAAAGACGGTACCTGCTGCCACCAGGACAGGTGATTGCCGCCCAGGCCATGGGCGAAGATCAGGCCCGGGCCCTGACCCGCCACCTCATAATAGAGAGCGGCGTCCGGCCGCTCGAGGACGCCGGTCTTCGGTGCCCAGGGGGCGAGTGACGTCATCGTCGGCTCCTCTGCTGCGGGATACGCCGATGTTACGGAAGCGGAACGATCGGCGCCGCTGAAATCCGGTGCCCGCAACGCAATGGAAATTCGTTACGGCCTCGAAACCATGGCGAATCTCCGCATTATTTACCGTTCCGCGGGCAAGAGTCATTCCGCCGCCGGATCGACACGGCTGATATCGTTGCGCCGCCGTAACGATTTTCGGTGCCGCCGCTAGAGCGCCTCGCCGCGCACCAGCCGCGGCAGCTCTCCGATCACGCCCATGGCGTGGCGCATGAAGAGCCGCTTCAGGGGCGGCACCCGGTCGACCGCGGCGAGGCCGAGGTCGCGGGCGAGCTTCACGGTTGGGATCGCGTTGGAGAACAGGCGATTGAGGCTGTCGGTGGCGGCGGACAGCATCCAGTTGTCGAGGCGCCGCCAACGCTCGTAGCGGGCCAGCACCTGGCCGTCGCCGATATCGAGGCCGAGGCGGCGCGCATCCACCAGCACCTCCGCCAGGGCCGCCACGTCCCGGAGGCCCAGGTTCAGGCCCTGGCCGGCGATGGGGTGGATCACGTGGGCCGAATCCCCCACCAGGGCGAGGCGCTCGGCGACGTAGCGCTCCGCATGGAGGAAGGTCAGGGGATAGGACCAGCGCGGCCCGACCACCTCGATCGCGCCGAGGAAATTCCCGAAGCGGCGGCCGAGCTCGGCGGCGAAGTCCGCCGGCGGCAGCGCCAGGAGACGCGGCGCCAGCTCTGACCGCTCGGTCCAGACAATGGACGAGCGATTGCCCGTCAGCGGCAGGATGGCGAAGGGGCCGGCGGGGAGAAAATGCTCCACCGCGACGCCGCGATGGGGGCGCTCGTGCCGCACCGTGACGACGATGCCGGTCTGGGGATAGGACCAGGTGACGGTGCGGATGCTGGCGGCCTGGCGCAAGGGAGAGGCCTTGCCGTCCGCCGCCGCGACCAGCCGCGCCGAGATCGCGCGCCCGTCGGCGAGGCGCACGAGCGCGCCGGCGGCGCTCCGCTCCACTTGCGACACCGCCAGGGGCGCCAGATGCCGGAGCCGCGGCAATTCCGCCGCGCGCGCAAGAAGCGCCTGCCGCAGCGCGCGATTCTCGACGATCCAGCCGAGGGGATGATCGCCGACGTCGCGGTGGTCGTAATGCAGGAACAGCGGCCCGTTGTCGTCGGCGACGCGGATCTCGAGGATCGGCGAGGCCGCGTCCGCCACCTTGTCCCAGAGGCCGATCGCCGCCAGGGCCTGGCGCGAGCCGTAGGCGATGGCGGAGCCCCGGCCGTCGATGCCGGCCGCCACCATGGCGGCGGGATCGTCGCGGTCGATGACGGCGACGTCGAGGCCGGCATTCGCCACCGCGATACCGAGGGTAAGGCCGACGAGGCCGCCGCCCACGATCACAAGCTCATGGTGCTCGGCGCGATCGGGGGTGGGCTGCGGCGCGGCCATGGGCCGACAATACACGGGACCGGTCGGCCGCCGCAAAACGCCGCGGTGCCGACGGCGCCGAAATCAGGTCCCTATGCTGCGCGGGCCACGTCGTCCGGAAGCAGCCCGGCCCGGTCCAAGGACAGGGCCCGCTGCGCAGCATAGGGACTCCGACAATCGAGCCCCGTCATTAACGAATGGAGAATTCCTGCATTAACGGAAAAGCCCCGCCTTTCGGCGGGGCTTCCCGTAGGACCCCTATCGTCGTCCACTCGTTGGGGACCCTCCCAGAATCAACATCCGCGAGTGTGGCCAACGAGGGTTAACGAAATCTGAACGCCACCGGAAATTTTCGGCTCCTCACAATAATGCCCCCTGGCGCCGGCACCAGGGGAAGCGCCGAGGGCGCCGCCATCGGCAGAACCGCCCCATGGGCCCCCGCCGTTGTTGCCAACACTCCGCACAGGACGCAGTTTTCTGGTGACCGCGGCTCGGGATCTGTTCAATAATTGAGCAACCTGCATCGCATGGTTCAAATGCTGGGCAGCGATGCTGCCTTTGTCCCACGGCCAAAGCGCCGATTGGCCCGAGGTCGTTCTCTGGCGGGCCTGCAAGCCCTTGGCACAATTCTTGTTATTAGACCGACAGGGGCAGTCGGCGGGCGCGAGCGCGCGGGATCGTCAGGTGGCTGCCGCCAACCGCATACGGGAGGGGTTTTATGACCGTTGGTCTGCTGTCGTCGAAGTGGCGGAGGGGGGCCGGGGTGCTGGCCGCCGCCAGCCTAGTCCTGGCCTTGCTGCCCATCGCCCATGCCCTCGCCCAGGCGGCGGCGCCCGCGGCGCCGGCCGCGGCTGATGCCGCCGCGGCGGCACCCAAGCTCGATTCCGGCGATACCGCCTGGATGCTGTCATCGACGGCGCTGGTGCTGATGATGACCATTCCCGGTCTCGCGCTTTTCTACGGCGGCATGGTCCGCAAGATGAATGTGCTGGCCACGGTCATGCAGAGCTTCGCCATCACCTGTCTGGTGACGGTGCTCTGGACGATCATCGGCTACAGCTTCGCCTTCACCGAGGGCAACCCCTACATCGGCGGCATGAGCCAGCTGTTCCTGCAGAACATGGAGCTCAACAACGTCAACGCCCTGGCGCCGACAATTCCGGAATCGGTCTACATGACCTTCCAGATGACCTTCGCCATCATCACGCCGGCGCTGATCTGCGGCGCTTTCGCCGACCGCATGAAGTTCTCGGCTCTGCTGTGGTTCATGGGCGCCTGGAGCCTCTTCGTCTACTCGCCGATCGCCCATTGGGTCTGGGGTCCCGGCGGCTTTCTCAACGATGCCGGCGTGCTCGACTTCGCCGGCGGCACCGTCGTGCACATCAACGCCGGCGTCGCGGGCCTGATCTGCGCGCTGGTGCTGGGCAAGCGCAAGGGCTACGGCACCGAGACCTTCATGCCGCATAACCTGGTGCTGAGCGTGATCGGCGCCTCGCTGCTGTGGGTGGGCTGGTTCGGCTTCAACGCCGGCTCCGCCGTCGCCGCCAACGGCAACGCCGGCATGGCCATGGCGGTGACCCAGATCGCCACCGCCACTGCGGGCCTCGCCTGGATGTTCACGGAGTGGGCGACGCGCGGCAAGCCGAGCGTGCTGGGCATCATCAGCGGCGCGGTCGCCGGCCTCGTCGCCATCACGCCGGCCTCGGGCTTCGTCGCCCCCGGCGGCGCGCTGGCGATCGGCATCGCCGCCGGTGTCGCCTGCTACTTCGGCGCCACCACGGTGAAGCACCTCTTCGGCTACGACGACAGCCTGGATGCCTTCGGTGTCCACGCGGTCGGCGGCATCGTCGGCGCCATCCTGACCGGCGTCTTCGCCCGCGGCTTCCTCAATCCCGCGAACGGCGACACGCCGGCGAAGATGGGCTGGATCGACGGCAATCCTGGCCAGGTGCTGATCCAATGCGAAGGCGTGCTCTGCACGCTGACCTACTGCGCCGTCGCCACCTTCATCATCCTCAAGGTGATCGACGTCGTGATCGGCCTCCGGGTCGATGTGGAGACCGAGCGCGATGGTCTCGACCTCGCGCTCCACGGTGAGACGGTTCAGTAAGAACTTTCCTTCTCCCAAAGCCTGCGGAAGGGGGCGTCGCAAGACGCCCCCTTTTCGTTGCGCGCGGCATTGATCGCGCCGAGCGCCAGTGCAGGCACATCGTGCCTCATCATTCACCCCTTAAGAGATGAGGGGTTAGGCTAAATCCCTGAAATCTTGCACACTTGGTTAGGCAAGCCGGGGCCACACTCTGGGGTATGAAGGCAATCCGGCCGGTTCCCCGCATGGTGACGGCCCGCCCCCTGGCGGAGGCCGAGCGCACCGCCATGACCGCGGCGCTCTCCGAGGGCGGGCTCCCCATCGATGACCTGCGCTGGCCAGGGCGGATCTTCTTCTCGTTCCGGGACCAGGAGGGCGCCCACGTCGGCTACGCCGGCATGGAGATCTACGACGGCGACGGGCTGCTGCGCTCCCTGGTGCTGCGGCCGGAGATGCGCCGGCGCGGCTACGGTGTCCCCATCGTCGAGCGGATGGCGGCGAATGCCCAGCGCCTGGGCGTGCGCTTTCTCTATCTCCTCACCGCCAAGCATGCGGATTTCTTCGCCCGGGCGGGGTTCCGGGAATTCGACCGCGCCCAGGCGCCGGCCGCCATTGCCGACACCACGGAATTCAAGGCGCTGGCGCCCACCGCCGCCGCCTTCATGCGCCGCACCCTCCCGTAGTCACGTCTCTGGGTTGCCGAACCCCAGGGAGTTAATTCTCATGGCGAGTGACTTTTTTCTCAGGTCATCCCAATATTTGGCGCCACCTTACTCCTCGACAGGAGGATCTCATGGCGCTCACCGGTGTCGGCCTGCAGGCCGTGGCTCTCGACGAAGCGGGCTGGTACGTGCTGCCCCTGGCGGAGCGCTGCGTGGCATTGGCGCCGCCGCTGGGCGGCGAGGTGGCGCGCCTGCGCTTCGACCTCGGCGCCGACCGCGTCGTCGACCTGCCGCTCTCGCCGCAAAGCCTCGCCGAGCTCGCCCGCGCCCTGGGGCCGATTCTGCTGCGCTGAGCCGGCTTTTCGCCCCTTCCGAGTCGCCCCGAGTCGGCCCGAGTCGCGGCCGAGTTGGGGGTTTTGAGAACAGGGCGGGATCGGCGCAAGTTGTGGGAGGGGCGGGGCGGAGTCGCCCACAAGATGCGGTAGAGACGATCCTTGTATTGACGAATCCACGGGGATTATGCTGTTGCTCTTTTGTCCCGAGCTTAGGGCGCGGTCTTAAAGCGCTGCCTTAAGTCCGGTACTGGTCGTGGCAGCGGCGGATTTTCCGGGGGTCGATCGGCGTGCAGCATAATCCTCGTCTCGATCGCCTCGGCGATTACGCCTTCACCAAGCTGGCGGAGCTCCTGGCGCCGGAGGCGCCGCGCGCCAACACCTCGCCGATCGTGATGTCGGTCGGCGATCCCCAGCACACGCCGCCGCATTTCGTCGAGCGCGTGATCGCGGACAATTCCCATCTCTGGAACCGCTATCCCACCATGAACGGCACGCCCGCCTACCGCGCGGCGGTGGCGGACTGGCTGACGCGGCGCTATCGCCTGCCGGCGGGCATGCTCTCGGCGGAGCGCCACATCCTGCCGGTGGCCGGCACCAAGGAAGGCCTGTTCCTGGTGGGGCAGGTGGCGGTGCCGGAGACCAAGGCGGGGCAGCAGCCCCTCGTGCTGGTCCCCAATCCCTACTACATGGTCTACAGCGGCGGCGGCGTGATGGGCGGCGCCGACATCCACTATCTCGACGCGACGGCGGCGACAGGGTTTCTGCCGGATCTCGACGCGATCTCCGAGGAGATCCTGGCGCGGACCGCGATCTTCTATCTCTGCAGCCCGTCCAATCCCCAAGGCGCCGTCGCCAGCCTCGAGTATCTCAAGCACGCGCTCAAGCTCGCACGCGCCCATGATTTCCTTCTGGTGGTCGACGAGTGCTACGCCGAGATCTACGACAAGACGCCGCCGGCGGGCGGGCTCGAGGCCGCGGCGGCGCTCGGCGACGACTTCGCCAACGTCGTCGTCTTCCACTCCCTCTCCAAGCGCTCCAGCGCCGCGGGACTGCGCATCGGCTTCATCGCCGGCGACGGCGAGGTGATCAAGCGCTTCGCCCAGGTGCGCAGCTACGGCGGCTGCCAGGTCCCGCTGCCGATCCAGGAAGCCGGCACCGCCCTCTGGCGCGACGAGGATCACGTCAGCGAGAACCGCGCGCTCTATCGCAGCAAGTTCGATGTCGCCGAGCGCGTGCTCAAGGGCAAGTTCGACTTCTACCGGCCGCCCGGCGGCTTCTTCCTCTGGCTCAATGTCGGCGACGGGGAGCGCGCGTGCCTGCGGCTCTGGCGCGAGGCGGCGGTGCGCACGCTGCCCGGGGGATATCTCGCGCGCCGTAACATCAGCGGCATCAATCCCGCCGAGGATTACATCCGCGTCGCCCTCGTGCACGACGACGCCACCATCGGCGAAGGGCTCGAGCGCATGGTGCGCGTGCTGGAGACGAGGTGAGAGCTTCATGGCCCATGTAAGCGAGGGAGTTGGCCGCAAGTCGCGGAAGGCGCCGCCGCCGATGGAGGCGCTGAAGCGGCGCCTGGGAGAGGGCGCCGGCGTCGCGCTGGTCTTCGCGAGCCTGCTGCTGGCGGTGGCGCTCGCCAGCTACGACCGCGGCGATCCCTCGCCGAGCCACGCGGTGGCGGGGCCGGTGCGCAACATCGTCGGCCCCGCCGGTGCCGCCGTGGCCGACGTGCTGCTGCAGACCCTGGGCCTGGCATCGGCGCTGATCCCCGCGGTGCTGATCGCCTGGGCGTTCCGCCTGATGCTGAGCCGCGGCGTCGAGAAGCTGGTGCTGCGCCTCGCCCTCTTCCTGCCGCTCCTGGTGCTGGCGGCGATCGCTCTCGACCTGCTGCCGCCGGGCGCCCAGTGGCCGATCCATGCCGGCCTCGGCGGCATCGTCGGGCTGATGGGCCTCGACGCGCTCGCCCATTCGGGGATCCCGCGGACCGCGCTGGCGATGACGGCGGCGGCGATCGACGGGCTGCTGCTGATCTACGTGCTGGGATTGACGCTCGAGGATTGGGGCGACATCGGCCGGGGCGCGTCGCGCACGGCGCGAATCTCCGCCCGCATCGCTGGCTGGCTGCGCCCGCGCGTCGACACGAGGCCCGACCGCGTCGAGCCCAAGGCAACGCCCCAGCCGCGCCGCGTCGCCCCCGCCGATCTCGTGGAGAAGCCGGGGGCCGACATCGACGACGGCGACGACGAGCCCATCGACATGCCGCAGCCGAAGCGCCGCGCCGACGTGGTGCCGGCGAAGCGCGCGGCGCCGGAGCGAAAGACGGTGAAGCGCCAGGCGGATCTCGACCTCGGCCCCGGCGGCCGCCACGTGCTGCCGCCCATCGAGCTGCTGGCGGAGCCGCAAGTCTCCCGCAACACCACGGTCAACGAGGACGCGCTGCAGCAGAACGCGCGCCTCCTGGAGACGGTGCTGGAGGATTTCGGCGTCCGCGGCCAGATCGTGAAGGTGCGGCCGGGCCCCGTCGTCACTCTCTACGAGCTGGAGCCGGCGCCGGGCATCAAGGCGTCCCGCATCATCGGCCTCGCCGACGACATCGCGCGCTCCATGAGCGCGGTCTCCGTCCGCGTCGCCGTGGTGCCGGGCCGCAGCGTCATCGGCATCGAGCTCCCCAACGCCAAGGCCGAGATGGTGTTCCTGCGCGAGCTGCTGGCGGCAGAGAGCTACGAGCGCTCCGGCGCGCAGCTGGCGCTTGCCTTGGGCAAGGACATCGGCGGCACGCCCGTCATCGCCGATCTCGCGCGCATGCCGCATCTGCTGATCGCCGGCACCACCGGCTCCGGCAAGTCCGTCGGCATCAACACGATGATCCTGTCGCTGCTCTATCGCCAGCCGCCTGATCGATGCAAGTTCATCATGATCGACCCCAAGATGCTGGAGCTCTCGGTCTACGACGGCATCCCGCATCTGCTGTCGCCGGTCGTGACCGAGCCCAAGAAGGCGATCGTCGCCCTCAAGTGGACGGTCAAGGAGATGGAGAGCCGCTACCGCTCGATGTCGAAGCTCGGTGTCAGGAACATCGAGGGTTATAACGCGCGGCTGAAAGAGGCTCGGGACAAGGGCGAGGTGCTGCTGCGCAAGGTGCAGACCGGCTTCGATCCCGAGACCGGCCAGCCGATGTTCGAGGAGCAGCCCCTCGACACCACGCCGCTTCCCTTCATCGTCGTGGTCGTCGACGAGATGGCGGATCTCATGCTGGTCGCCGGCAAGGACATCGAGGCGGCGATCCAGCGTCTGGCGCAGATGGCCCGCGCCGCCGGCATCCACCTGGTGATGGCGACCCAGCGCCCCTCCGTCGACGTCATCACCGGCACCATCAAGGCGAACTTCCCGACCCGCATCAGCTTCCAGGTGACGTCGAAGATCGACAGCCGCACCATCCTCGGCGAAAGCGGCGCCGAGCAGCTGCTTGGCCGCGGCGACATGCTGTTCATGGCCGGCGGCGGCCGCATCACCCGCGTGCACGGCCCCTTCGTCAGCGACGAGGAAGTGGAGCACATCGTCCGCTTCCTCAAGGAGCGCGGCGGCGAGCCAGAATATCTCGAGGAAGTGACCGAGGATCCCGACGCGCCGCTGGAGGTGTTCGGCGAGGAAGGCGGCGGCTCCGGCGATCAGCTCTACGATCAGGCGGTGGCACTCGTCTGCCGCGAGCGCAAGGCCTCCACCAGCTTCATCCAGCGCCACCTGCAGATCGGCTACAACCGCGCCGCCCGCATCGTCGAGCGCATGGAAGCCGAAGGCGTCGTCAGCTCCGCCAACCACGTCGGCAAGCGCGAGGTCCTGGCGCGGTCGATCGACTAGCGGCACCGGACGTCGTGCGTCCTTCGACGCGCTTCGCTTGCTCAGGATGAGGCGATTTTCTTTTTGGCATCACGGGATATCCCTCATCCTGAGCAAGCGGGCCGTTGGCCCGCGCGTCGAAGGACGCACCATCTCCGCAGCCTTGGTCCTGCCGCAATCCCGCACTAGGTAAATCGACGATGCTGACCCGCCGACATATCCTTCTGGGCACCGGCGCCCTCGCGCTCGGCGCCATGCTGCCGCGCTGGGCCTCGGCGGCGACGGCGCCGAAGCCGATGCCGCTGAGCGATCAGCAGCGCGCCGACGTGGCGGCGGTGGAGAGCTATCTCAACGGCATCCGCACCCTCAGCTCGCGCTTCCAGCAATTCTCCGCCAATGGCGGCACCGCCTCGGGGCAGCTCTATCTGTCGCGGCCGGGGAAGATGCGCTTCGAGTATGATCCGCCGGTGCCGATCCTGCTGGTCGCCGACGGGCGCAACATCTACTACTACGACAAGGAGCTGCAGCAGGTTTCCGACATCCGTGTCGACGACACGCCGGCGGGCTTCCTGCTCCGGGACACCATCCGCCTCAGCGGCGACGTGACCCTCACCGCTTTCGACCACCACCCCGGCGCGATCCGTGCCACTGTCGTGCAGACCAAGGAGCCGGGCCAGGGATCGGTGACCCTGGTGCTGGAGGACCGGCCGATCCAGCTCCGCCAGTGGACCATCGTCGACGCCCAGCAGAAGCAGACCACCCTCACCCTCGACGACCCCCACTACGGCGCGCCCCTCAGCCCGAACCTGTTCAACTGGACCGACCCGCGCCCGACGAATAACGGGAAGTAGGGATCTTTCTTCAGCGTTCGCGAAACGGCGCCACGAGGAGTCCGGGAAGGTCCTCCTCCTCGCGGCCCTCGACGCCGATCTCGAGATCCCGCGTGCGCGGCGTCGGCGAGCGCGTGCGGAACAGCGGATCCCAGATGCTGAGAATCGTCGAGTAGTTCGAATCCGTGTCGCCGCGCCGGCGATGGTGATGCACCCAGTGAATGGACGGCGTCACGATCACGCGGGAGAGCGCGCGCTCCACCGCCGGCGGCAGGCGCAGGTTCGAGTGGTGGAAGATCGTCGCCAGCAGCAGCAGGGTCTCGAACACCAGCACCGAGGCCAGGGGTATCGCCAGCAGGATCACCACGCCGGCCCGGGCCACCGCCGACAGCAGCACCTCGCCGAAGTGGAAGCGCACCGCGGTCGTCGTATCGAGGGTGCGGTCGAGGTGGTGGATGGAATGGAAGCGCCAGAAGAACGGCGTCTCATGGTTAATCCGGTGCCAACCATAAATCAGGCCGTCGAGGATCAGGAGATCGAGGAGGAGGCCGGGAGCGCCGGACCACCATTCCGGCCGCCAGGGCAGCGCGTGACCCGCAGCCCACGCGGTGACCGGCAGCACCACCAGGGGCGAGAGCGCGGCGTTCAGACCCCACATCACGGCATTGCTGATCAGACGCCGGCGCGGGCGCACCACCGCCGGCACGGGCGCCGCCGGAACCAGCCGCTCGGCAAGGAATAAGCAAGCCATCCAGGCGATGATGAGACCGCCCTTGAGGGCGAGGAGCGTGGCCGCCGCGTCTTGCATTGCCGCGCATCTTGCCGCAAGCTTTGCTCAACCCCAACTGCCGGGCGCTCGCCGCCTCATCCCCTGGGTTTCCCTCCATGACGTCATCCCGTCCCGCCATCGTGATCCCCTGCTGCACGCGCCTTCAGGGGGACCACATGACCCACTTCGCCAGCGAGAAATACCTGGTGACGGCGTCGGAGCGGGCGGGCGTCACGCCCTTCCTGATCCCGGCCCTGGCGCATCACGTGCCGGTCGAGGAGATCATCGAGCGCTTCGACGGGCTGCTGCTCACGGGGAGCCGCTCCAACGTCGAGCCCCATCACTACGGCGCCGAGAAGGTGCCGGACCTCGCCCATGACCCGGCCCGGGACGCGGTGACCCTGCCGCTGATCCGCGCCGCGGTGGCGGCGGACCTGCCGGTCATCGCCATCTGCCGCGGCATCCAGGAGCTGAACGCCGCGCTGGGCGGCACGCTGCACCAGCAGGTGCAGGCGGTGCCCGGCCGCATCGATCACCGCGCCCCCAAACGCGACACCATGCCGGAACGCTATGACCACAGCGCGCACTCCGTCGCCTTGACGCCGGGCGGCCCCTTCGAGCGCTGGGCCGGCGCCGGCGAGATGATCGTCAACTCGCTGCACCAGCAGGGCATCGACCGGCTGGCGGACGGCTTCGTCGTGGAAGCGGTGGCGCCCGACGGCCAGATCGAGGGCGTGAGCCGCCCCGACCGCAGCTTTGTCATCGGCGTGCAGTGGCACCCGGAGTTCCGCGCCGGCGACACCCGCTTCGGCCGCCATCTCTTCGACGCCTTCGGCGACGCCTGCCGCCGCCACGCCGCAAGCCGCCACCGCCGCGCCCAGCCGGCGGCGTAGCGTCATCCGAGTCTCGCCGAAACATCTCGCGTCCTTCGAGACGGGCGCTTCGCGCCCTCCTCAGGATGAGGTTCTTTCTTATCGGCATTCTCTATTTTTCCTCACCCTGAGGAGCGCGCGTTAGCGCGCGTCTCGAAGCGCGCACCGCACCCGATCCGGCGTTACGCCAACACTTTCTCCATTCGGAAATTCGTCAGCGTCTCGCCGCGCAGCTCCACCGTCTGCATCGCCAGCACCCGGAATCCCCGGCGCTCGAAGAAGGGGCGGGCGGTGAGGCTGGCGGCGGCGTGGAGGCGCGGGAGATGTCGCGATCGCGCGTGCTCTTCCAGCCGTTGCAGCAAGGCAGTGGCAATGGCGCGGCGCTGCTGCGCCGTGTGAATAAAGAGCATGTCGACGAGACCATCGTTGCCGAGATTCGCGAATCCCGAAAATCTCGCCGGCGCGCTCGGCGATCACGGTCTCGCTCGCGGCGAAGCGCGACACCCACCGGGCGCGGTCGATGTGGTCGGGAGCCCAGGCCCGCACTTGCGCCTCCGTGTAGTCGCGGCGCGCGACGGTGCGAACGGTCGTCCGGAAGAGATCGATGAGGGCGTCGAGATCGTTCTCGCGATAGGCGCGGAGCGTGACGGCATCGCTCACGGCGGACTCAGTCGCGGGCGAGTTTGCGCAGGAGCGCGATCAATGTCGCCTGCTCCTCGCCGGTGAGATCCCGGGCGATGGTCCGCTCGTGGGCGCGCACGCGCTCGCCGAGACGCGTCAACGCCTCGGCGCCGTCGTGACTGAGATGCAGCGCATGGGAGCGGCGGTCGTTGGGGGAGGGCTCCCGCGTCAGGAGGCCGCGGGACTCCAGGCGGTCGATGACGGCCACCACGGTGGAGCGGTCGATGCCGAGCGCGTTGCCGAGCTGGGTCTGGCTGAGGCCGGGATTGGCGTCGACGACGACGAGGACGCCGAACTGCCCCGGCGTGAGCTCCGACGGTCCCACCACCTCGGCGAAATTCTGGAACGCCGACACCTGGGCGCGGCGCAGGTGATAGCCCAGGAGGCTGGTCAGCATGCCGAGCGACGTGGCGCCGCCAGGGCCGCTGCGGGGAGGCTTCTCGTTCGGCATGGGCGCGTCCGCTCGGTCCCCCGGGTCTTTTCACGGGCGGGGCGAGGATGCGCTAAGCTCCCGCGCGTTTACAAGGCGGTTTGCATGGCCCCTGCGTTTGCTTCCCTGGCGGAATTCCGTGCTCGTTTCGACATCGCAACGACCGATGGGGCGATCGTTCCGGTTTACGATTGCGGCGGTCCCGAGGGCGCGCCGGCCGTTCTCATCGGTCACGCCAATGGCCTCGCGGCCGGGTCCTATGAGCCGTGGCTCCGGGAGCTGGCCGCCCATGCCCGCGTCTTCGCCTATGACGCCCGGGGCCATGGCGGATCGAGCTGGCCGGCGGGCCCGCTGGAGACCGTGTTCGCGGTCGATCGCTTCGCCGACGATCTGGACCTGGTGGCGGCGGATCTGTTCCGGCGCCTCGGGCCCACGCCGCTGCATTTCGTCGGCCATTCCCTCGCCGCGGCCGCCGCGGTGCGGCTCGCGGTCCGGCACGCCGCGCCGGCTTTCGCGACTCAGACCCTGTTCGAGCCGCCGATCTTTCCACCGTCGGATGCTCCCACCTATGCGGAGGCGATCGCCCAGCAGACCCGCCTGGTGCGCGGCAGCGCCCGGCGCCAGGCCCATTGGGCCAGCCCGGAGGCGCTCTGCGACTACCTGGGTACACGGGGCGTCTTCCGCAGCTTCGAGCCGGAGTTCCTCGCCGCCCATTGCCGGGCGACCCTGCGGCCGGATCCGGAGGGCGGCTTTGTCCTGTGCTGCCCGCCCGAGGTGGAGAGCACCATTTTCGAGGCGCATCGGGACGCCGACACCTGGCAGCGGCTGCCGGAGATCCGCGACCGCCTCCATCTGGTGAGCGGCGACCCCGAACAGCCCGAGCACGATTGGGTGAGCGGGGCCATGGCAGCCCTGGCGGCGCGCATACCCGGCGCAACCCTCACCGTCCTGCCGGGCGCCGGGCACATGATGATTCCCCAGCAGCCCGCGGTTTGCCGCGATCTCATCCTGGGGCGGATGGCTGGCCGGCCCTGACCCATGCGTTTTTGGAATGTTCGTTATGCGAGTCTGGCGCCTCCTGTGGCGCCTCTGCCGCACCAAATAGATTGGCTGAAGCGGTCGGCGGACCCTCCCTCCGACTGTCCAAGGCTGGTTCCCCTGCCGGCTGAGGACTCCCCCAACGGCGCTTCCGGCGCCCGGTCAATCCCCCCTGACCGGGCGCCATCGTTTTGGGGATCCCTTCAGCCGACCCCTCCCGGCGATAGTCGCCTTGGCGTACTGTTCGTGTAGCGAACAATTTGACTCGCGAACGATTTTACGCCACTCTCCCGGGCTCAGGGCGCATCCATGACGTACACGGTCACCCTCCCGCAGCACGGCGGTCCGATCACGGTCGAGGCCGGGCAGACGATTCTGGAGGCGGCGCTCGCTCAGGGCGTGCCCTATCCCCACGGCTGCCGCTCCGGCAACTGCGGCGCCTGCAAATCCACCCTGGAGGCGGGCGAGGTCGACCTCGCCGCCTATTCGGAATTTGCCCTCACCAGCGAGGAGCGCGCGAGCGGCCTGATCCTGGCCTGCCGCGCGACGCCCTGGAGCGACGCCACCGTGCGGTGGCTGGAGACCGACGAGGTGGCGGTGCATCCGCTCCGTCAGCTCGCCTGCCGCGTCGTCGCCCTCGACGATCTCACCCATGACATCAAGCGCGTGCGTCTGGAGATGCTCTCCGGCGGACCCTTCGGCTTCTCCGCCGGGCAATACGCGGCGCTCCGCTTCGCCGATCTGCCGCCCCGGGATTATTCCATGGCGAACCGGCCGGACGAGGCGCTGCTCGAATTCCACATCCGCCATGTCGCCGGCGGCGCCTCCAGCCGCTATGTGGCCGACGGGCTGACGCTCGGCGATGGGGTGCAGGTGGAGGGACCCTTCGGCGCGTCGTGGCTGCGCGACACCCATACCGGGCCGATCCTGGCGATCGCCGGCGGCTCCGGCCTGGCGCCGATCAAGTCCATCGTGGAGACCGCGCTGGGCAACGGCCATCGCCAGCCGATCCATCTCTATGTCGGCGTCCGCGACGAGCGCGATCTCTATCTCGAGGCGCACTTCGCGGCGCTGGCGGCGCGTCACCGCAATCTGCGGTTCGTGCCCGTGCTGTCTCAGGCGCCGGCATCGACGCGGCGGCGCACCGGCTTCGTCCACGAGGCGGCGCTGTCGGACATCGGCGACGTCGATGGCGCCAAAGCCTATATTGCCGGCCCGCCGGTGATGGTGGAGGCGGCGACGCGGCAGCTGCTGGCGCGCGGCATGCGCCGCCAGGACATCCACGCCGACGCCTTCTACACCGAGGCGGAAAAGCAGGAGCTGAACGCGGGGGCGGTCATATGAGCGGAAGAAATCTCGAGGGCCGCGTGGCCCTGGTGACCGGCGGCGCCCGCGGCGTCGGCCGCGCCATCGTGGAAGCCCTGCATGCACGCGGCGCCGCCGTGGTCATCGCCGACAACGGCACCGCCATCGACGGCAGCGGCGCCGATCCCAAGCTGGCGCCGTCAGTGGCCGCAAGCCTCGGCAAGACAGTCGCCGCCTTCAGCGAGAGCATCGCCAGCCCGAGCGCCGCCGCCGCCGCGGTGGATCTGGCGGTGCGGCGCTTCGGCGGCCTCGACATCGTCGTCAACGGCGCGGCGATCCTGCGCGACAATTTCATCTTCAAGGCGGAGCCGGAGAACTGGGACGCGGTCATCCGCACCAATCTCGGCGCCGCCTATCACGTCTTGGCGGCGGCGACGCCGGTGCTGCGGGAGGCCGCGAAAGCCGAGCGCGGCGGCGCGCCCTATTCCTGGGGCCGCATCGTCAACATCGTCTCGACCGCCGGCCTCTACGGCAATTACGGCCAGGCGGCCTATGCCAGCGCCAAGGCCGGCCTCGTGGGACTGACCCGCGTCGTCGCCCTCGACATGAGCCGCGCCCGTGTCACCTGCAACGCGGTGGCGCCCTTCGCCGCGACCCGCGTCACGGACTCGATCAAGCCCGCGAACGAAGGCCAGGCCACGTACAAGGAGCGCGCGCTGAAGGTGCCGGCAAAAGCGGTGGGCGAGTTCGTCGCCTGGCTCGCGAGCACCGAGGCCCAGGACACGACAGGCCAGCTCTTCGGCGTGCGCGGGCGGGAGATCTTCCTGTTCTCGCAGCCGCGGCCCACGGCTGAGATCGTCGTGTCCGGCGACGACATCGGCGCCGCCATCGCCGCCACGCTTGAAGCCGAAATACACGCCGCTGGAGACCGACCTCGAGGCCTTCAGCGGCGAGCCGAAGATTTGAGATGATGACTCGCTGCAGTGCGATCCTGCGTCCTTCGACGCGCTTCGCTTGCTCAGGATGAGGAGGCTTTCTTGATGGCATCGACCAATCCTCCTCATCCTGAGCAAGCGGCCCTTTGGGCCGCGCGTCGAAGGACGCGCGATGTCGCTCCAGGCGGCGCGCCGATCCAGAAGGGAACGCAACCATGACCACCGCCGCCTTCGCCCCCGTCAAGACCGTGAAGGATCTCGAGAGCGCGCCGGAGGAGTACCGGACGGCGCTGCGCAAGATCGTGCGCAGCCATGCGGTGAACGAGCTCTATGGCGCCCAGGTCTTCGACGAGCCCGCCATCGCCCTGGCGCCGACGCCCTATGCGAAGTGGCTCACCTGCCGGGTGGCGATGGAGGAGTACGGGCACCACGTGCGGTTTCGCGAATTGGGCGAGCAGATGGGGATTCCCGAGGCGGAGATGACGCCCACGGGCAAGAAGCCGCTGTCGATCTTCGAATTCCCCCTCAAGACCTGGGAGGAATTCTGCGTCATCAAGCTGCTGGCGGATCTGGCGGAGATCCTGCAGGTGGAGGATCTCCTGCACTGCACCTTCCATCCCCTCCGCAACCTCGCCCGCATGACCATGCCCGAGGAGCGCTTCCACGCCCAGTTCGGCAAGGACTTCTGCACCGAGCTCTGCCAGACGCCCGAGGGCCGCGCCCATGTGCAGGACGCCATCGACCGTTATTTCCCGATGCTGCCGGCGTTCTTCGGCAAGAGCGGCTCCAAGAACAACGAGCTGTTCCGCCGCTTCGGCATCAAGCAGCGCCCCAACGAGGACATGCGCGCGGATTTCCTGGCACGGGCCCGCGCCTTGGTGGAAGATCACCTGAAGCTCAAGCTGCCTGAGATCGCCGCCGAGGCGGCGTAGCACGGAGGACTTCATGGACGCCTCACCGACCCGCACGCCCGAGCGCGAGGCCTTCTACAAGGAGATCGCGCCGCACAACCTGGCGCCGCTCTGGGAAGTGCTGCACGGCGTGGTGACGAAGGAGCCGGTCTCGCCGGCGAAGCCCGCGATCTGGCACTACGACGCCGAAGTGCGGCCCTATCTCATGCGCACCGGCGCGCTCATCACCGCCAAGGAAGCCGAGCGCCGGGTGCTGATCCTCGAGAACCCCGGCCTCAAGGGCAAGACCTCGGTCACGCATTCGCTGTTCGCCGGCCTGCAGCTGATCTTTCCTGGCGAGGTGGCGCCGGCCCACCGGCACACCCAGTCGGCGCTGCGCTTCGTGATCGAGGGCAGCGGCGCCTATACCTCCGTCGACGGCGAGCGCTCGATCATGGAGTACGGCGATTTCATCATCACGCCGTCCTGGACCTTCCACGATCACGGCAACGACAGCGACAAGCCGATGGTCTGGCTCGACGGCCTCGACGTGCCCCTGGTGCGCATCCTCGACGCCAGCTTCGCCGAGCCCGGCAACGCCGAGCAGCAGATGGTGACGCGTCCGCCGGGCGATTCCCTGCAGCGCTACGGCCAGGGCCTGCTGCCGGTGGACTGGAAGCCCGAGCGCAAGACCTCGCCGATCTTCAGCTATCCCTATGCGCGGACGCGCGAGGCGCTGGCGACCCTCGCCAAGAACGACCGGCCCGATCCCTGCCACGGCCACAAGATGCGCTACGTCAATCCCGGCACCGGCGACTACGCCATGCCGACGATCGCGACCTTCATGCAGCTCCTGCCGAAAGGCTTCGAGACCTCGCCCTATCGCTCCTCGGACGGAACTGTTTACGTCTGCGTCGAGGGCAAGGGCGAGAGCCGCATCGGCGACCAGACCTTCAAATGGGGCCCGCGGGACATCTTCGTGGTGCCGAGCTGGCAGCGGGTGGTGCACCGTCCCGAGAGCGAGACGGTGCTGTTCTCCTTCTCGGACCGGCCGGTGCAGGACAAGCTCGGACTGTGGCGCGAGGACCGCGGCAACCGCTGAGGCCGATCGGCGCCGGCGAGAGCCGGCTCGCCCAGGTCGCGGATCTCGCCCGCTCCCTCGCCGAGGCGCCGTGGTTCGCCGCCTGCGGCGAGCCGCTGACCGCGGCCGAGAGCGAGGAGGCGCGGACCTATCTCGCGGGCCTCGGCCTCGATCCGCTTCCCATCGATACCGTCCCCGGCTGGATGGAGGCCGCCGCCACCGCCCAGCGGCCGGACTGGAGCCGCGCCTGGTGGGAGGCGGAGGATCGCGCCGCCCGCGCGCTCCAGGATGCCGCCGGCCGGGAGATCGGCGAGACCCAGGTTCTCGCTGCCCTCAGTGCCGTCACCGAAGCCGCCGTCGCCCTCCACGGTCCTGCGGCGCTGGCCGCCGCCCGCCAGGGGATCGCCGATCCCGTGTTGAGCCGGGTCGCCGCCGGCGCCGCGGCGCTCGCCTGTCATCAGATGGGGCTGGTGCAGGCGGCCGGCGCGAGCGAGGATCACCCGCTTGCCGCCAAATATCGCCTGTTCGCCGGCGGCCACTGGCTGCTGGGCGTGGTGGGCGAGCGCTGCTATCTGTTCTGACCGTTCCGGTTTCCCTTCAGGAGATTTCCGTCATGGGCCTTGCCATTCCCGCACCCGCCGTCACCACCATCCCCGTTCTCGGCGGCGACAGCTTTCCGGTGCGGCGCATCTACTGCGTCGGCCGCAATTACGCGGCTCATGCGCGCGAGATGGGCGCCGATCCCGACCGCGAGGATCCCTTCTTCTTCATGAAGCCGGCGGACGCCATCGTTCCCACCGGCAGCACCATCCCCTATCCCGTGAAGACCAAGGACTACCAGCACGAGATCGAGATGGTGGTGGCGCTCAAGAGCGGCGGCAGCGACGTGCCTGTCGCGAAGGCCCTCGATCTCGTCTTCGGCTACGCCGTGGGACTCGACATGACCCGCCGCGACCTCCAGGGCGAGGCGAAGAAGATGGGGCGGCCCTGGGACATGGGCAAAGGCTTCGACCAGTCGGCCCCCTGCGCGCCGATCTCGCCGGTCTCCAAGGTCGGTCACATCGGCAAGGGCGCGATCTGGCTCAAGGTCAACGGCAAGGACCGGCAGAAGAGCGATATCGAGATGCTGATCTGGAGCGTTCCCGAGACGATCTCCTATCTCTCGGGCCTCGTCGCCTTGGCGCCGGGCGACATCATCTACTCCGGCACGCCCGAGGGCGTCGCCGCCGTGGTGACGGGCGACAGGCTGGAGGGCCATGTGGACGGGCTCACCGATCTCGCCATCACCATCGCCTGATCCCGAGTCATGGCCTTCACCCTCGCGACCTGGAACATCAACTCGGTGCGGCTGCGCATCGATCTCGTGCGGCGTCTTCTCAAGGAAGAGGAGCCCGACGTGCTCTGCCTGCAGGAGACCAAGACCCAGGACGAGTTCTTTCCCCGGGAAGCCTTCGAGGCGGCCGGATATCCCCATCAGCTCATCCACGGCATGAAGGGATACAACGGCGTCGCCATCGTCTCGAAGCTGCCGTTCGCGAAGCCGCACACGAAGAGCTGGTGCCAGCGCGAGGATTGCCGGCACATCGCGGTGGAGCTGCCCGGCGGCATCGAGCTCCACAACATCTACATCCCCGCTGGCGGCGACGTGCCGGATCCCAAGGCCAATCCGAAATTCGCCCACAAGCTGCAGTTCCTCGACGAGCTCCAGGGCTGGTTCACCGAGGAATCGCCGAAGCGACGCAAGTCGATCCTGGTGGGCGATCTCAACATCGCGCCGCTCGAGACCGACGTCTGGTCCCACAAGGACCTTCTGAAAGTGGTGAGCCACACGCCGATCGAGGTGGAGAAGCTCACCACGCTGCAGAAGGCCGGCGGCTTCGTGGACGCGATCCGGCATTTCGTGCCGCCGGAGAAAAAGCTCTACACGTGGTGGAGCTACCGCGCCCAGGACTGGGCCGCGTCCGACCGCGGCCGCCGCCTCGACCACATCTGGGTGACCCCCAAGCTGGTGCCCCAGCTCGCCAGCGCCGACGTCCGCAAAGCCGCCCGCGGCTGGAAACAGGGCTCCGACCACGTGCCGGTCATCGTGCGGTTCAAGGAGTGAGAGTGGCGTTAGGGTTTTATCTCGGAGCGGCGATCCTGCGTCCTTCGACGCGCTTCGCTTGCTCAGGATGAGGACGATCTGTTGATGCCACCAAAAAAACCTCCTCATCCTGAGCAAGCGAGCGGAGCGAGCGCGTCGAAGGACGCACGATGACTGCTGACCTCACCCCCTTCTTCGCTCCGCGCAGCGTCGCCGTCGTCGGTGCGGGGGAGAGGGCGACGTCGTCGGGGGGCGCGGTGCTGCAGAACCTGCGCATCTCCGGCTTCGCGGGCGAGATCCTGCCGGTCAATCCCAAGGGCGGCGAGATGTTTGGGCTCACCGCGAGGAAGAGCCTGCGTGAGCTCGCCCGTCCCGCCGATCTCGTCGTGATCGTGATCCGCCCCGATCTCATCCTGGACGCCGTGCGCGAGGCAGCGGCGACGGGGCATCGCCACCTGCTGATCCTTCCCGGCGGCTTCGCCGAGGCGGGCGAGGCGGGAAAGGCACGCGACAAGGAGCTCCGCGCCGTCATCGCCGAGCATGGCCTCGCCGTCGTCGGCCCCAACTGCGCCGGGATCATTCATCTCCCCGCGGGCGCGCGCTTCGCCGCGACCTTCCTGCGCGACATGCCGCCCGGCCCCAACGCGCGCGGCTCCCTCGCCTTCGTGACGCAATCCGGCGCGCTGGGCGAGGAGGCGATCGCCGCGGCCCATGCCCTCAACATTCCCCTGGGTACCCTGGTCTCGGTGGGAAACGCGGTGCAGCTCGGCGTCGCCGACTACCTCGAGTACCTCGGCAACGATCCCGCGATCTCCGCGGTGCTGCTTTACATCGAGAGCCTCGACGACAAGGAGCGCTTCAAGACGATCGCACGCCAGGTCGCGGCGCAGAAGCCCGTGGTGGCGCTGATCGGCGGCCGCACGGCGCCGGGTGCCCGCGCCGCCGCGGCGCACACGGGAGCCGCCGCCGAGGGCGACCGCGCCATGGACGGTTTCGCGGCCGAGTGCGGCATGCTCCGCGTCGACAGCTTCCGCCGCCTGCTGCTGGCGGCGAAGGGCTTCGGCGCGTTTCCCGCCGGCATCGGCCCGCGCGTGCTCGTGCTGTCGAATTCCGGCGGGCCCGGCGTGCTCTGCACCGACCGCGCGGCGGCGGAGGGGCTCGATCTGGCACCGCTGCCGGCGGCGATGGCGGCGCGGCTCAAGGCGGCGCTGCCGGCGGAAGCCTCGGTCGCCAATCCCCTCGACCTGCTGGCGGACGCAAGGGAGGATCGCTTCGGCCTCACCCTGGAGAGCGCGATCGCGGAGGGCTCACAAGCCTTCGATGCCATCCTCGGCATTCACGTGGTGCCGTTCATGGTGGAGGCGGGGCCGGTCATCGCGCGCCTCGCCGCGCTCGCGCCGCACGTGCCGGTGCCGTTCCTCCACAGCATGATGGGAACCCTGCCCGGCAAGGCGGAGTGGTTCGCCAGTCTGGAGGGCGCCGGCGTTCCCGTCTTCAACGACATCGAGGCGATGGCGGAATGCGCCGGCCTCCTGGCGCGCTATCCGGCGCTCCGGAAAATGGCGCAGGCGACATTATCACGCTGATTCTGCAGGATTTTCGTCGCTTCCATAACACGTGTAATACGCGGGCATGTCATGCCTTTTTCGTCCTCCGAGTGCGTAATATTACAGTTTTTTAATCTGTCGGGACCATGGTGATGATCGTTCACGCTTCCTGTGCGGATCCAACACCCGCAGGGGCCATGCTTCCAGAAAGAGGAAACCCCGCTCTCCCCGAGCGGGGTTTTCGCTTTCCGTGTCGTGTCCGATCGCGGCGGCGGCCGCAGATGCCCCGTGCCGGTCTTCCACAGTATGATGGGGGCGCCGGCAGCGCGCAGTGCATCCGACCGATAGGCGCCCCCTTGATCGAGATCATCGACTGGATACTGGAGGAGGGCCGCCGCAGCGACGATCTCGGCGCGCTCGTCGCCGGGCTCTGCGAGCGGCTGGTGGTGCTGGGGATTCCCCTCAGCCGCGCCAATCTGGGCCTGCCCACCATCGATCCGACCGCGGCCGTGCTGACCCATATCTGGTACCGCGACAAAGGTCTGCGGAGTTCGGCGCTGACTCCGGAGGAGGCCTATGGCGCGTCCTACCAGAGCAGCCCGGTGCGCTATCTGATCGAGGGGAAGGTCCCGGCCCAGCGGTGGTCGCTGGAAGACCCCGAGGTCGTGCGGGAGTTCCCGCTCTTCGACGAGCTCCGCGCCCTGGGGATGACCGAGTACTGCCTTCGCTTCCTGCAGTTCAGCAAGGGGCGCACGGCGCTCCAGGGCGCCGTCTTCTCCGTGGCGACCGACCGCGCCGGCGGCTTTAGAGATGGCGAGCTGGACGTGCTCGACCGCATTCTCCCCGCGCTGAGCGTGGTCGCCTACCGGATCGCGCTGTCGGGGGTTGCCGTGGAGACGCTCGGCGCCTATCTCGGCGCCCAGACCGGGGCGCGCGTGCTGCAGGGCATGATCCGGCGCGGCGAAAGCCAGATCATCTCGGCGGGTCTGCTGCTCGCCGATCTTCGCGGCTTCACCGCGCTCGTCGACCGCGCGCCGGGCAACGACGTCGTCCGCTGGCTGAACCAGCATCTCGAATGCATCGGTGACGCGGTGACGGAGCGCGGCGGCGAGGTGCTGAAATTTCTCGGCGACGGGCTCCTCGCCGTTTTCCCCACCGAGCATGTCGGCACCGATCGCGCCTGCGGCGAGGCGCTCGGCGCCGCTCTGGACGCCTGCGATCGAAACCGGGCGCTCAACACCCGGCGCGCCACCGAGGGCGGACCTGCGCTGGAGCTCAGCATCGCCCTCCATTTCGGCGATGTCGTCTACGGCAATATCGGCATGGCGCGGCGCCTCGACTTCACCGTGGTGGGGCCGGCCGTCAACGAGGTGAGCCGCATGGAGGCCCTCGCCAAGACGCTCGGCCGCGAGTTGCTGCTCTCCGAGAGCATCGCCAAAGGCTGCGGCCAGCCCGTCACCAGCCTCGGCCCTCATGAGCTGCGCGGCGTCGCGGGGATGCGGGAGATGTACGTGCCGGGGCCAGCCTCGTTTGGGGCCAACGCGGCTGGCCCAGGTCACCCCACGCGATAGAGGTGATACCGCCCCTCGCGGACGCCGCCGGGCAGGGCCATCGCGATCCAGCCGGGAATCTCCATGGCGGGCTCGCTCACGACGATGGCGTTCGGGCGCAGGAGCGGCGCCAGCAGCGGTCCCACCTCGGCGGCGAGGCGCGCGCTGGCCACCGTGTCGCCGGTGGCGAGATCCAGGTGCGCCAGCGCCGCCGGCGCCGGCAGCCGGTCCCACATCATCGCCAACATCTCGCGGACGTCGCCGAGAATGAGAAATTCCGCCGGCGGCGCGCTGTCGGGATGCGCCGCCAGCATCCGCTCGAAGACATAGATCTGCCGGTCCGGCAGGATCTCGCGCAGGTGGTCGTAGGTGCGGCCGTTGCCGAGACCGAGCTCCAGCACCGGGCCGGGGAGATCGCGGATCAGCTCCACCGCGCGCTCCAAGCAGGCGCGTTGCGCCATCAAGCGGCGGATGAAGCTGTCGAGGCGGCTCATCGCGAAGACGCGATGATTATTTGTTTGAGCATGATCTTATCCGAAAACCGGCGTCCACTTTTCGGGATCATGCTCTGGCGCTAGGCCCGGCGGCGGAGCTGCTCGAGCTCCGCGTGGGCGCTGCGGAGCTGGTTGTTGGTGTTCTCCAGGCGGTGGGCGAGCTCGCGCATGATGCCGGCGGCGATCTGGGGGAATTCCTTGATCAGGCGCAGGAACAGCTCCTTGGAGATGCGCAGCGTGATGAGCCGCGTCTCGGCGCGGATGGTGGCGGTGCGCGGCACGTCGCAGAGGATCGCGATCTCGCCGAAGAAGTCGCTGGGCCCCAGCACCGCCAGGGTCACGGGGCCGGCGGGGCTCTCCGCCAGCACCTCGGCCTTGCCCTCGATGATGACGAAGGCGGCATTCGCCATGTCGCCCTGACGGAAGAGGGTGTGGCCGGCGTCGAAGGCGACACGCTCGCTGGTGAAGGCGAGGAGCTTCAGCTTCGACGGCTCGATCTGCGCGAAGAGCGGTATGCGGCGCAGGATCTCGACTTCTTCTTGCAGACTCATGGTGTCCTCCAGACTCTCTCCGCCCTGTCCCTATTCCGCCATCAACAGCATGGTGAGATGGGTTCCGGGCTTGTCGAGCTCGATCAGCGGCCCCTGGGCCACCAGGCGGCCGCCGCTCATCACGACCACTTCCTGAAACTGGCGCGCCAAGGTCACGCGATGCAGCACCCAGATCAGGCCGCGACCGGCGAATTCCTCCTTGAGACCCTGGATCAGCGTCGCTTGCGCGGGGCCGTCGAGGGCCGAGGTGGATTCGTTCAGCACCAGCACCTCCGGCCGCTTCAGGACGGCGCGGGCGATCGCCACCTTCTGGCGCTGCCCGGGCGAGAGCCGCGAGCCGCCGGGGCCGACGGGGAAATCGAGGCCGGCCTCGATCACCGTGCGGCGCAATCCGAGCGCGTCGATCACCTCGGCCACGGCGCCGTTGAGGCGCGTCTCCGCGTCCGCCTCGCCGTAGGAGATCTTGCCGAACAGGATATTGTCGAGAAGGCTCGCCGCCGCGTTGTAGCGGTCCTCGGCGAAGATCGCGATGCTGCCGCGGAGCTCCGGCGGCAGATCGGTGGCGAAGATGCGGCGCGCCTGCAGGATGCGCTCCTGCAGCTCGTCGTCGACGAGACCCAGGCGGTGCCGGGAGACCACCAGCTTGAACGGCAGCGCCAGCAGCCGCTCGCGATCCTCCTTGTGCAATTCCCGGTGCTCGCCCTTGCCCATGCGGGCCAGGATCGCCTGGTATTCCGGCAGCTCGTCGGCGCCGATGAAGCTGAACTGGCTGATGAACTCGTCGCTGGGCGCGCCGTCGGCGAAGATCTCCACCATGGTCTCGGCGACCTTGATGCCGCGCTCCACCAGCGTGTCGGTGAGGCCGGCCTTGTCGAGGACCTGGCGCACGTAGGTGTTGGTGGCGATCCCCGTCACGTCGAAGGCGGGACCGATCGGCGTGCCGAACAGCAGGTTCTCCGCGACCGAGGCGTTGGTGTTGTAACGCCCGGCATCGAAGCGCTCCACCAGATGGGTGAGGCCGTCGGCGGCCAGGCGGGCGTTGAGCGCCTTGCGCGCCTCCAGCAGCGCCGCCGCCGCGTCGGGACGCGCATCCGGGTTGATGCTGCCGCGCAGGCCGAACATGTAGACGTCCTGGTCGAGATCGACGAGGCGCAGCACCTCCACCACGCGCTCGGTGAGATCCGCCGCGTCCTTGACGCCGGCGGCCTCGTAGTCGATCCAGTCGGCGTCGATGTCGTAGTCGATGTTGCCGGAGAGCCGCGCCTCCCGCACCCGCTGGCGCATCCTCTTGGCACGCGGCGGATCGTAGTCCGGCTCGGTGAGCGGGCGGTGCTTCAGGGACGCCGTCAGGTTGGCGCCGAGGGTCTGGGTGAAGAGATAGGGCATCGAGCCCACATAGCCCATGCGCCGGCCGATGACCGCGTCGGGGAGCGTGGCGATATCAGTGCCGCCGATGGTGACGCGGCCGAGGGTCGGCGCCACCAGCCGCGCGATCAGCAGTGCCAGCTCCTGCTTGCCGCTGCCGCTTTGCCCGACCACCGCCACCGGACGATCGAGGGGCAGGTTGGTGGTGACGCTGTCGACGACGCGGAGCCGGTCGTCCTCGATCAGCGTCACGCTCGCGAGCGAGATCTCGCCGGTGAAATGCGGGATCGTCTCCGGCTCTGCCAGCATCAGCCGCTCGTCGAACATGTCCGGCGGCTGGAACTGCTCGATCACCTGCTCGTATTTGATCCGGGTGTCCTGGAACTGCTGGTAGTAGTCCAGCAGCTCCTTCCACGGCGACGACAGGTCCTTGTAGGCGGAGAGCATGGCGACGACGACGCCGGCGCTGAGCTCGCCCTGGATCACCAGATAGCCGCCGATCGAGAAGAAAAAGAACGGCGTCACCGCGTTCAGCGTGTTGTTGAGGAACTTCACGAAGAATTTGCGCTGATAGATCTCGAAGCGGATGTCGTAGATGGTGCCCAGGAGATGCGCGAAGCTGGCGAGCTGGAAGCGCGCGTTGTCGTGGCTGTGGATGTCGGCCGAGGCATGGATCGATTCGTTGAGGCGGTCGGCGACGCGGCGGATCGTGCGCACCCGCGCCTTGCCCAGCAGGTTCACCTTCCGCTGCAGCTTCGGGATCACGTAGCCCTGCATCGGGTAGAGCGCGATCGAGGCGGCGCCCAGGATCGGGTCCTGCATGAACATGAAGAGGATGATGGTGAGGAGCGTGCCGCCCTGGAACGCCGGCAGCGCGAAGGCGTCGCCGATGAAGCCGCCGAGCGGCTCCACCTCCGAGGTGATCATCGGGATGATCTCGCCCGGCGAAATTTTTTTGAAGTGATGCAGTGGAAACCGCAGCAGCCGACTATATAGCTCGTACCGCAGCCGCCGCAGCATGCGCTCGCCGAGCTGACCCTTGTAGCGGTTGATCCAGTATTTGAAGCCGCCGTTGACCAGGACCATGACCAGGTAGAGGACGCAGAGCACCATCAGGTAGGGGATCTGCGCCAGCGGGAAGTGGGCGACGCCGATGGAAAAATCGTGCACGCCACTCCCTTTTGTGAAGACGTTCACGATCGTCTTCGGCAGGTCGAGCGAGTAGTAGAGAAAGGGAAACGACACCAGGGTTAGTATGAGAACGAAACCTTGCTGCCATAGGCTGTGTGCCAGGATGAATCCGTACAGCGTCTGCGGCACGCCGCGATCACCCGCTTGCGTTGTGGGCGCGGCTCCGCCGGCGGCGCCGGCGTCGGCACGGGGCGCGCGGAAGAGGGTGGTGAACGACAGCGCCTTCATGAAAGAGATTTTCTAGCTCGGCTGACCTATGCGATATAGATGTCTTACGCGCGCCAGGGGGGCATAACAATGGATCGACATAAGCGCGTCCTGATCTACAGCCACGACACCTTCGGGCTCGGCCATCTCCGGCGCTGCCGGGCGATCGCCCATTCGCTGGTGGAGCACGACAAGGACTTGTCGGTGCTGATTCTATCGGGCTCGCCCATCATTGGCAGCTTCGATTTTCGCGCCCGCGTGGATTTCGTGCGCGTGCCCGGCGTGATCAAGCTGCGCGACGGCGAATACACCTCGCTCAACCTGCACATCCGGACCGAGGAGACGCTGGCAATGCGCGCCTCCATCATCCAGCACACCGCCGACATCTTCGATCCCGATCTCTTCATCGTCGACAAGGAGCCGCTGGGATTGCGCGGCGAGGTCGCCGGCACCCTGGACCTGCTGCGCCGGCGCGGCACGCCGATCGTGCTGGGCCTGCGCGACGTGATGGACGAGCCGGCGCAGCTCGGACCGGAATGGTCGCGCAAGAAAGTGCTGCCGGCGCTGAAGAAGTACTACGACGACATCTGGGTCTACGGCCTGCCGCAGATCTGCGATCCCCTGGCCGATATCGGCGTCTCCCAGAGCGTGCGCAACCGGATGACCTACACCGGCTACCTGAAGCGCACGATGCCGCCGCCCAGCACCTATCTGCCGGGCCTCGGCGACGAGCCGTTCCTGCTGGTGACGCCCGGCGGCGGCGGCGACGGCGAGGCGCTGGTGGACTGGGTGATCTCCGCCTACGAGCACGACGCCCATCTGCCGACCCGGGCGCTCCTGGTGCTCGGCCCCTTCATGCAGCCGGAGCTGCAGGCGGATTTCATGGCGCGCGTCGCGCTTGTGCCGAAACTCTCCGCCATCACCTTCGATGCCCGGATGGAAAGCCTGATGGAGCGCGCGGTGGGCGTGGTCGCCATGGGCGGCTACAACACCTTCTGCGAGCTTCTGTCCTTCGACAAGCGGGCGCTCATCGTGCCGCGCACCAAGCCGCGCCTGGAGCAGTACATCCGCGCGGCGCGCGCCCAGCAGATGGGGCTGGTGCAGATGCTGAGCGACGACGGCAACCGCGATCCCCAGGTGATGGCGACGGCGCTGCGCCAGCTGCCGCAGCAGAGCCTGCCGTCCCAGGTGGTGGTGCCCGGACTTCTCGACGGTCTCGACAGCGTCAACCGCCTCGCGCGCAAATGGCTCGGGCGCGAGCGCAAGCAGAGCCGCGTCCCTGTCGCCGCCTATCTCCGCGCCTGAGCGCGCCCGACCGGCGGCGGTCGCCTTCGTTCTGAAGGGCTATCCGCGGCTGTCGGAGACCTTCATCGCCCAGGAGATCCACGCCCTGGAGCGGCGCGGCCTCGAGATCCGCATCGTCTCGCTGCGCCATCCCACCGACCGCCAGCGCCATCCCGTCACCGACGCGATCCGGGCGCCGATCCTCTATCTCCCGGAATATCTGTGGCAGGAGCCGCGGCGCGTTCTGAGAGCGTGGCTGTGGAGCCGGCGCCAGCCCGGCTGGCGCGCGGTGCGCGCGGCCTTCCTCGGCGATCTCAGGCGCGATCTCACCTCCAACCGCCTGCGCCGCCTCGGCCAGGCGATGGTGCTGGCCCACGAGCTGCCCGACGGCGTCGACCGCCTGCACGCGCATTTCCTGCACACGCCGGCCTCGGTCGCGCGCTACGCGGCGCTGCTGCGGGGCTTGCCGTGGTCGGTCTCCGCCCACGCCAAGGACATCTGGACCACGCCGGACTGGGAGGTCGCCGAGAAGCTCCGCGATTGCCGGTGGGCGGTGACGTGCACGGCCGCGGGCGCGCGGCATCTGGCGGCGCTCGCGCCCGATGGGGAGCGCGTGCGCCTCGTCTATCACGGCCTCGACAGTGTCCGCTTTCCGCCGACCGCCCGCGCGGGATCGACCCGCACCGGCGGCGACAGAGCCGATCCCCTGCGGCTGCTGTCGATCGGCCGCGCGGTGGCGAAGAAGGGATACGACGACGTTCTGGAGGCGCTGGCGCGTCTGCCGCGGGACCTGCACTGGCGCCTCACCCATGTGGGCGGCGGTCCGCTGCTGGCGGAGCTCAAGGAGATGGCGGCGCGGCTCAATCTCGCCGATCGTATCGAGTGGCGGGGCGCCCAGGCCCATGGTGCCGTGCTCGCGGCCTATGGCGAGGCGGATCTCTTCGTGCTGGCGAGCCGGGTCGCCGAGGACGGCGACCGGGACGGCTTGCCGAACGTGCTGCTGGAGGCGCAAAGTCAGCGCCTGGCGGTGATCGCCACGACGCTGCCGTCGATCGCCGAGCTGGTGGAGGACGGCATCACCGGCGCCCTGGTGCCGCCGGCGGATCCCGCGGCGCTGGCGGCGGCGCTGGAGCGGCTGATGCGCGCGCCGGCGGAGCGGGCGCGGCTCGCCGGTGCCGGCGAGGCCAGGGTCCGCCGGCACTTCACGCTCGACGCCGGCATCGACGCGCTGGCGGAAAAATTCGGCCTCGGGGAGGTTGTTTGGGAGAGCAGCGAGCCATGCGCATCGCGTTCTATGCGCCGCTGAAGCCGCCGGACAATCCGGTGCCGTCGGGCGATCGCCGGATGGCGCGGATGCTGTGGGCGGCGCTCGTCGCCGCCGGCCACGAGCCGGTGCTCGCCGCGCGCTTCCGCAGCCGCGCCCGCACCGACAACCCCGTGCGCCAGGCGCGCATGGGGGCGCTGGGCTCCCGCCTCGCCGACCGCTACATCGCCCGCGTGACGCGGCATCCGGCGCTGCGCCCCGATCTCTGGTTCACCTATCATCTCTACTACAAGGCGCCGGACTGGATCGGCCCGCGGGTCGCGACGCGCCTCGGCATTCCCTACGTCGTCGCCGAGGCGTCGCTCGCGAAGAAGCGCCGGGATGGGCCGTGGCATCTCGGCCATCAGGCCACCGTGGACGCCATCGGCCGCGCCGCCGGCATCATCGGCCTCAACCCCGCCGATCGCGAGGGCGTGCTGGAGGCGCTCGACAGTCCCGAGCGCTGGCTGCCCCTGAAGCCGTTCCTCGACCGCAAGCCCTTCGCCGCGGCGCGGGCGGCGCGGGAGGCGACGCGCCGGGAGCTCGCCGCCCATTGGCGCCTCGATCCCGGGATGCCCTGGCTCGCGACCGTCGCCATGATGCGCGAGGACGTGAAGCTCAACTCCTACCGCCTGCTGGGAACCGCGCTTGCCGCCAACAAGGAGCGGCTCTTCGAGCTTCTGGTGGTGGGCGACGGTCCGGCCCGGGACAAGGTGGAGCGGGCGCTGGCGCCGCTGGGCGCGCGCGTGCGCTATCTCGGCGCCCTCGAGGAATCGGCGGTGCCGCCGGTGCTGGCGGCGAGCGATCTCTGCGTCTGGCCGGCGCTCGGCGAGGCCTATGGGCTGGCGCTCCTGGAAGCCCAGGCGGCGGGCGTGCCGGTGGTGGCGGGCCGCGCCGGCGGCGTCGCCGACATCGTCGCCGACGGCCTGACCGGCGTGCTGACAACCGAAGGGGACGGCGCCGCCTTCGCCGCCGCCGTGGGCTTGCTCCTCGACGACGCGCCCTGCCGCGAGCGCTTCGGCCAGGCGGCGCTGCAGCGGGTCGCGGCGGAGCACGATCTCACCGCCGCCGCGCGCCGCCTCGACGGCATCCTCCGCAACCTGGTGCCGGCGGCGCAATGACGCGCCTCGCGCTGCTGCGTCACGGCCCTACCAGCTGGACCCGGGAGCATCGCCTGCAAGGCCGCGCCGACATTCCCCTCGACGACGGCGGGCGCGACGAGGTGCGGCGCTGGCGCCTGCCGCCGGAAGCGGCGGAGTTTCGCTGGATGACGAGCCCGCTCCGCCGCGCCACGGAGACGGCGGCGTTGCTCGACGTCGAGGCATCCGTCGAGCCGCGCCTCGTTGAGATGAGCTGGGGCGAGTGGGAAGGCCGGCGCGCCGCCGATCTCAGCGCCGAGGACAGCGTCGCCTTCGCGGCCTGGGAAGCGCGCGGCCTCGATCTGGAGCCGCCCGGCGGCGAGAGCCCGCGCGCGGTGCAGCGGCGCGTGCTGCCGCTGCTGAGAGAACTCGCGGACGCCGATCGCTCCGTCGCCGCCGTCACCCACAAGGGCGTCATCCGCGCCGTGCTGGCGCTCGCCACCGGCTGGGACATGCGGGAGAAGGAGCCGGCGAAGCTGGTGTGGAACGCGCTGCATCTCTTCCGCCTGGCGCCCGACGGCACACCGCGCGTCGAGCGGCTCAATCTGAGGCTGGCCGCATCGTGAGCCCGCGCGTGCTGTTCCACGTCCAGCACCTCCTGGGCATCGGTCATGCCCGGCGCGCGGCGATGCTGGCGGCGGCGATGCAGCGCGCGGGCCTGTCGGTGACGGTGCTCGCCGGCGGCGAGCCCCTGGATCTCGACTGGGGCGGCGCCGACATGGTGCAGCTGCCCTGGGCGCGGGCGCGGGACCAGACCTTCAAGCCGCTGGTGGATGCGCAGGACCGCCCGCTCGATGCGGCGTTCCACGAAAATCGCCGCCGCCTCGTCCTCGACACGCTGCAGCGCGTGGCGCCGCCGGTGGTGCTGATCGAGAGCTATCCCTTCGGCCGCCGCGCCTTTCGCGTCGAGCTCGACGCCCTCGTCGCCGCCGCCCGCGCGCGATCGGCGGCGGTGCTGGCCTCGATCCGCGACATCCTCGTGGCGAAGGACGATCCCGGCCGCACGGCCGACATCGTGGCGCGGGTGCGCCGGGATTTCGACGCGGTGCTGGTGCACGGCGATCCCGCTCTGGTTCCCCTGGAGGCGAGCTTTCCCGCCGCCGGGGAGATCGCCGACAAGCTGCGCTACACCGGCTATGTGACGGCGGCTCCGCCGCCGGCGAGGGAGGTTCCCGACACCGGCGAGGTGATCGTTTCCGCCGGCGGCGGCGCGGTGGGATTGCCGCTGCTGCGGGCGGCGCTGGCGGCGCGGCCGCGGACCGCGCTCGCCGATCGACCCTGGCGCCTGATCTCGGGCCCGAACCTGCCGGCGGCGGATTTTGCGTCCCTCGCCGAGGCCTGTCCCGCCGGCGTCGTGCTCGAGCGGTTCCGCCCGGATTTCCCGGCGCTGCTGGCGGGGTGTCACCTGTCCGTAAGCCAGGGCGGCTACAACACGCTCCTGGATGTGCTGCAGGCGCGGCGGCGCGCGGTCGTGGTCCCATTTGCCCATGGGGGAGAAACCGAGCAGGGATTGCGGGCGCGCCTGCTGGCGGCGCGCGGGCTGATCCACCTGGCGGAGGAGGCGGCGCTCGACCTGCCGACCGCCGGCGCCGGCCTCGCCGCCGCCATCGGAGAGGCGCTCGCCGCGCCGCCGCCGGCCGCCGCGGGCCTCGCCCTCGACGGCGCCCGCCGGGCGGCCGAGGCGGTTGGCGACTTCGCCCGGCAACGGTCCGGTGCCTGATGGGATTTACGGTTTGTTTGCAGCTGCGTGGCCACCGGTTTGGACTCGCCGGAACCTCTGACTATACTTCACCCATGACCCGCTTGCCGGTGCCCCCCGCCTTGGCCGATTGGACCGATCTCGCCGCCGAGCTTGACCATTGGGCGACAGCGGGACGCCAGGCGGAGTTCTGGTGGCGGGACGACGACGCCACCGCCTGGACGCCGGCCCTGGAGCGCCTGCTGGCGCGGGCCGCCGGCCTGCCGGTGGCGCTGGCGGTGATCCCCGCCGAGGCCGAGCCGATGCTGGCGGAGAAGCTCGGAGATTTCCCGGCGGTTCGCGTACTGCAGCACGGCTGGCGGCACCGCAATCATGCGGGCGCCGGCGAGAAGAAGGCGGAGCTCGACCGTCAACGCCCGACCGCCGTGCGTCTTCAAGAGCTTGGCGAGGGTCACGCACGCCTGGGGGCGCTGTTCGGCGATCGCGCCTTGCCCGTGCTGGTGCCGCCCTGGAACCGCATCGCCGAGGATCTTCCGCCGCTGCTGCGTGACATCGGCATCCGCGGCCTCTCCACCGTGCTGCCGCGCACCAGCGCCCAGGCAGCGCCGGGCGTCGCCGCGGTCAACGTGCACGTCGATCTCGTGGACTGGCCGAGCGGCCATGGTTTCATCGGCGAGCAGCCGGCCCTGGGCGGTATCCTCCGGCACCTGACCGCGCGCCGCACCGGCCGCGCGGACCCGGCGGAGCCCACCGGCCTCCTCACCCATCACCTGGTGCAGGACGCCGACACCGATCGCTTCCTCGATCGTTTTCTCGACGTCGCGCGGTCCCACGGCGCGGCGCGCTTCCCGGCGATAGCAGACCTCTTCCCGCCGTCATGAGCGAGCATCGCTATCCCACCGAGGTTCTGCTCGGCGACTACGCCCGCGCCGGCGCCGGCCTTGTCCTCACCGGCGCGCCCCTGGTGCTGGTGCCCCTCAACGCCTACGTCGGCGCGGTGCTGGGGGCGCTGGTGGCGCTCTTCGCCGTCTTCGGCGGCTTGACGCTGCTGCGCCAGCTGCGCCGCATCGAGGTCGGCGAGGACGGGATCGCGGCCCGCGGCATCTTTCCGGTGCAGCTCTCCTGGGACGCCCTCGACGGCGTCACCTTGCGCTATTTCGCCACCCGCCGGGACGGCGCCAAGGGGTGGATGGAGCTGAAGCTGCGCGGCGCCGGACATCGCCTGGCGCTCGACAGCCGCATCGACGGCTTCCGCGACATCGCCGCGCGCGCCGCCCGGGTCGCCGCGCGCCGCCATCTCGAGCTGACCCAGGCCACGACGACGAATTTTGCCGCGCTCGGCATTCCGCTGGCGCCCGGCGCGGGGGAGTGAGAGTGGCCGACCTTCTGACCGTCCGCGACCTGCACGTGGAATTCCACGCTCCCGAGGGCGTGATCCGCGCGGTGCGCGGCGCCTCGTTCCGGGTGCGCCAGGGCAGCACCATGGCGATCGTCGGCGAATCCGGCTCCGGCAAGACGGTGGTGAGCCAGGCGATCATGGGGATCCTGCCGCGCACCGCGAAGATCCCCAAGGGCGAGATCCTCTTCGCCGATCCGCGCACGCCGGGCGTGGTCACCGACATCGCCGTCCTCGACCGCGACGGCAAGGAAATGCGCGACATCCGCGGCGGGCGCATCTCCATCATCTTCCAGGAGCCGATGACGTCGCTGTCGCCGCTGCACACCGTGGGCAACCAGGTGAGCGAGGCGCTGGAGCTGCACCGGGACGTCTCCCACGAGCAGGCGCTGGACCTGACCCAGGAGATGCTGCGCCTGGTGGGGTTCCCCGATCCGAAGAAGGCGCTGCGCACATATCCCTTCGAGCTGTCAGGCGGCTTGCGCCAGCGCGCCATGATCGCCATGGCTCTGGTGTGCCGGCCGGCGCTGCTGATCGCCGACGAGCCCACGACAGCCCTCGACGTCACCATCCAGGCGCAGATCCTGAAGCTGATCCATGATCTCCAGGGCGAGCTGGACATGGCGGTGCTGCTGATCACCCACGACCTCGGCGTGGTCGCCAATGTCGCCCAGGAAGTGGTCGTCATGTATCACGGCGCCGTCGTCGAGAGCGGCACCATCGAGGACATCTTCCGGGCGCCGGAGCATCCCTATCTGAAGGCGCTGCTGCGCGCCGTGCCGCGCTTCGACATGAAGCCCGGCGAGCGCCTGGTGCCGATCCGCGAGATCGCCCGGGCCGACGCGCGCTATCTGATGGCGGAGCGCACGCGCACCCTCACCGCCGGGCCGCTGATCAAGCTCGAGCATCTGAAGCGCAGCTTCGAGATCCGCAAGCGCTCGTTCTTCGGCGGCGGCCCGGAGCTGCGCGCCGTCGCCGTCGACGACGTCGGCTTCACCATCGAGCGCGGCGAGTGCCTGGGCCTGGTGGGCGAGAGCGGCTGCGGCAAGACCACCCTCAGCAAGATGCTGCTGGGCGCCCTCACCCCCGACAGCGGCAAGGTCACCTATTACGACGCCGGCAAGCCGGTGGACGTGCTGGCCCTCAAGGAGCCGGATCGCACCGCCTTCCGCCGCCGGGTGCAGTTCGTGTTCCAGGACCCCTTCGGGTCGCTGAACCCGCGCATGACCGTCTACGACATCATCAGCGAGCCCCTCATCATCCATAACATCGGAACGCCCGACGAGCGCCGGGAGATGGTGAAGGAGCTGGTGCTGCTGGTGGGTCTCGACGTGCGCTACCTCAAGCGCTATCCGCACAGCTTCTCCGGCGGCCAGCGCCAGCGCATCGGCATCGCCCGCGCGCTCGCGCTCCGGCCGGACCTGCTGATCTGCGACGAGCCGGTCTCCGCCCTCGACGTCTCGATCCAGGCGCAGATCCTCAACCTGCTGCGCGACCTCAAGGCGCAGCTGGGCCTGACCTATCTCTTCGTCTCCCACAATCTGGCGGTCGTCGACTACATCGCCGACCGCATCGCCGTGATGTGCCGCGGCCGCATCGTCGAGCTGGCGCCGCGCGCCACGCTCTTCCGCAATCCCGTCCATCCCTATACCCGCGCGCTCCTCGCCGCGGTGCCGGCGCCGGACCTCGATCATCGCCTCGACTTCGCCGGGCTGATGGAGGAGAAGGCGTCGGATCCCGCCGCCTGGCCGCTGCCGTTCCGGCTCGACGATCAGCACCGGCCGGAGCTGGTCGATCTCGGCGGCGGCCATTTCGTGCAAGCCGCCACGCAAAACATCGAGGCAGCCCAATGAAAAAGCTCATCGCTCTCGCCTCGATCCTGTGGCTGGCCCTCGGCGCCGCGACCGCCGGGCACGCGGAGACGCCGACGCTCGTGGAGACGCCGCATTTCGCCGACGCGGTCTCCGCCGACCGCCTGCCGCCGGTGGCCGAGCGGGTGCCGGAGGAGCCGCTGATCCTGCAGCCGGCCCAGATCGGCAAGCCCGGCGGCGAGCTGCGCCTGCTGATGGCGGGCAGCAAGGACACCCGCATGATGGTGGTCTACGGCTATGCCCGGCTGCTGCGCTACAAGGCGGACTACACATTGGAGCCCGACATCGCCAAGGCCGTCGACGTCGAGGACGGCCGCGTCTTCACCTTCCATCTGCGCAAGGGCCACAGGTGGTCCGACGGCCGGCCTTTCACCGCCGAGGACTTTCGCTACTGGTTCCAGGACGTGGCCTCGAGCAAGGATCTCTTCCCGAGCGGCCTGCCGGAGCAGCTGCTGGTGGACGGCAAGGGGCCGAAGTTCGAGGTCATCGACCCCCAGACCGTGCGCTACACCTGGGACAAGCCCAACGCGCTCTTCCTGCCGGCGCTCGCCGGGCCGGACCCGCTCTATATCTACGGCCCCGCCCACTACCTGCGCCGCCTCAACGCCAAATACGCCGATGCCAACGTGCTCTCGGCGCTGATCAAGGAGAACCGGGTGCGCAACTGGGCGGCGCTCCACACCAAGCTGTTCCATCCTTATCACAACGACAATCCGGAGCTGCCGACGCTGGATCCCTGGGTGCTGCAGACCAAACCGCCCTCGGAGCGCTTCGTCTTCGAGCGCAACCCCTACTATTTCGCCATCGACACCGCCGGGCATCAGCTCCCGTATATCGACCAGGTCGATATGTCGATCGCGGATTCCAAGATCATCCCGGCGAAGACCGGCGCCGGCGAGAGCGACCTGCAGGCGCGCTATCTCCGCTTCGACAACTACACCTTCCTGAAGGACGCCGAGGATCACAACGACTATACGGTGCGGCTCTGGCATACGGCGCCGGGGGCGCAGCTGGCGCTCTACCCGAACCTCAACTTCACCGACCCCGTCTGGCGCACCTTGCTGCGGGACGTGCGCTTCCGCCGCGCCCTCTCCCTCGCGATCGACCGCCAGGAGATCAACCAGGTGATCTATTACGGCCTGGCGGTGAACGGGCAGAACACCGTGCTGCCGCAGTCGCCGCTCTACAAGGCGGACTACCGCACGGAGTGGGCGAGCTACGATCCGAAGCAGGCCAACGCGCTCCTCGACGAGCTGGGCCTGACCCAGCGCGACAGCGACGGCATCCGCCTGCTGCCCGACGGGCGGCCGCTGGAGATCGTGGTGGAGAACGCCGGGGATTCCACCGAGCAGTCCGACGTGCTGGAGCTGATCCGGGACAGCTGGGCCGAGGTCGGCGTCAAGCTGTTCTCCAAGCCGTCCCAGCTCGACATCTGGCTGCGCCGCGTCTACGCCGGCACCACCATGATGTCGATCGACAAGGGCTACGACAACGGCTTGCCCTCCGCGGACATGCCGCCCACGGAGTTCACCCCGACCAACCAGCGCCAGCTGCAATGGCCGAAATGGGGGCAGTACGTCGAGACCAAGGGCAAGGCCGGCGAGCCCATCGACATGCCCGAGGCGCAGCAGCTCAAGAACCTCTATCTCGACTGGTTCAAGACCGCGAGCGAGAGCGAGCGCGCCGTGGTCTGGCACAAGATCCTGGCGCTCCAGGCGGACCAGGTCTTCACCATCGGCATCGTCGCCGGCGTGATGCAGCCGGTGGTGGTCAGCAACAAGCTGCGCAACGTGCCGGCAGAGGGCATCTACAACTGGGATCCCGGCGCGTTCTTCGGGATTTATCACCCCGAGACGTTCTGGCTGGCGCCCGATGGCACCAACCAGGCCTCGACGCCGCAGAAGTCACGGGTAGGCGGGCGGACCGGGGCGGCGAGACAAAAATAGACTGAGAGCACGAACCGGGCAGGCAGCGGGGGCGGACGAGGCGGAATGTTCCACTACATCATGCGGCGCGTGCTGATCATGATCCCGACGTTGATCATCATCAGCGCCGTGATCTTCACCATCATCAAGCTGCCGCCCGGCGACTATTTCAGCACCTACATCGCCGAGCTGCAGATCGTCGGGAGAATCCGTCGATCAGCAGAAGATCACCTTCCTGCGCGACCAGTATCATTTCGACGATCCCGCCTGGAAGCAGTACCTCTACTGGGTCGGCGGGCTGGCGCACGGCGATCTCGGCTTTTCCTTCCAGTACGATCTCCCGGTCTCCGCCGTGGTGGGCGACCGCCTGCTCCTCACCTTCATCGTCTCGTTCTCCACCATCGTCTTCACCTGGATCGTCGCGTTCCCGATCGGCGTCTACTCGGCGACGCATCAGTACAGCTGGTCCGACTACACGCTCACCTTCCTGGGCTTCCTCGGCCTCGCCACGCCGAATTTCCTGCTGGCCCTGGTGCTGCTCTATCTCTCCAACGTCTATTTCGGCATCTCGATCGGCGGCCTCATGGAGCCGCGCTACCTCGACACGCCCTGGAGCGTGGGCAAGGCGATCTCGGTGCTGCAGCATCTCTGGATCCCCGTGCTGGTGATCGGCGCCGCCGGCACCGCGGGCATGATCCGGCGGCTGCGCGCCAACCTTCTCGACGAGCTGCAGAAGCAGTACTACGTCACCGCGCGCGCCAAGGGCCTGTCGCCGTTCAAGGCGCTGATCAAGTATCCGCTGCGCATGTCGCTCAACCCGTTCATCGCCGACATCGGCGCGCTCCTGCCCCATGTGATCTCGGGCGCGGCTGTCGTGTCCGTGGTGCTGTCGCTGCCGACCACGGGACCGATGCTGCTGTCGGCGCTCCGGAGCCAGGACATGTATCTCGCCGGCTCCTTTCTGATGTTCATGGCGACGCTCACGGTGATCGGCGTCTTCCTCTCGGACCTGGCGCTCGCCTGGCTCGATCCGCGCATCCGACTCGACGGGGGCACCAGCCGATGAAGGCCGAAGCCCCGCCGGCGCTGGAGCGCCTGCCGCACTACGTCTCGCCGGAGCCCTTCGATCCCTATTCCGTCGAGGCGATGACGGCGGAGCAGGAGCGCTTCTACCTCGCGTCCCAATGGCGGATGATGTGGTGGAAGCTGCGGCGCCACCGCCTCGCCGTGATCTCGGGCTGGGTGCTGGCGGCGCTCTATCTCTCCATCTTCGCCAGCGAGTTCCTGGCGCCCTACGCCCTCAACAGCCGGCACAACGACTACATCTACGCGCCGCCCCAGCGCATCCATCTCTTCCACGAGGGGCAGTTCATCGGACCCTTCGTCTACGGCTACGACTACCGCCTCGACATGAAGACGCTGCAGCGCGTCTATACTCCGGACGGCAACAAGATCGAGCCGATCCGCTTCCTCTGCCGCGGCGACAATTATTTCTACATGGGCCTGATCCCCGGCAGCTGGCACCTCTTCTGCCCGGCGGCGGGCGGCAACGCCTTCCTCCTCGGCACCGACCGCCTCGGCCGCGACATGTTCTCGCGCATCCTCTACGGCGCGCGGATCTCGCTCACCATCGGCATCGTCGGCATCTCCATCAGCTTCGTCATCGGCCTGACCCTGGGCGGGCTCGCCGGCTATTACGGCGGCTGGATCGACAGCCTGGTGCAGCGCCTGATCGAGATCATCCGCTCCTTCCCGGAGCTGCCGCTGTGGATGGCGCTGTCGGCGATCCTGCCGGTGACCTGGAGCCCGCTCCTGGTCTATTTCGGCATCACCCTCATCCTCGGCATGATCGACTGGACCGGCCTCGGCCGCGCCGTGCGCTCGAAGCTGCTGGCGCTGCGCGAGGAGGACTTCGCCACCGCCGCCATGCTGATGGGCGCGAAGCCCTCGCGCATCATCGTCCGCCACCTGCTGCCGAGCTTCATGAGCCACCTCATCGCCTCGGCGACCCTCTCGATCCCCTCGATGATCCTCGGCGAGACCGCCCTCTCGTTCCTGGGCCTGGGCCTCCGCCCGCCGATCACCAGCTGGGGCGTGCTGCTGAACGAGGCCCAGAACATCAACGTGGTGGCGCTCTATCCCTGGCTGATGCTGCCGGTGGTGCCGGTCATCACCGTGGTGCTGGCGTTCAATTTCCTGGGCGACGGATTGAGAGACGCGGCGGATCCGTATCGGTAGATACGTTCGCAGCCATCGCGCTCAGAATCCTACGGCCGCAGCACCATGCCCTCGCGCGCCACGATCGAATCCGGGAACAGCGTCGCGGCTTCCGCGCTGACGCGGTCCATGAAGGCGTCGTCGTGGGAGGGGTCGTGGTGGAAGATGGCGAGGGTCTTGACGTGGGCGGCCTTGGCGAGCTTCACCGCTTGCTGCCAGGTGGAATGGCCCCAGGTCTTGTGCGAGTCGTATTCGTCGTCGGTGTAGGTCGAATCGTAGATCATGAGATCGGCGTGGTCGGCGAGCGCCAGCACGTTGGCGTCGAGCTTGCCCGGCACATGCTCGGTGTCGGTGAGATAGGCCACCACCTTGCCGCCGCACTCGACGCGATAGCCGGTGGCGCCGTTGGGATGATTGAGCGGCGCCGTCTTCAGCACGATGCCCGGCGCCGGCGTGATGGTCTCGCCGACGCGGAAGTCGATGTAGTCGATGCGCGACTGGAAGATGTCGAGGGGCACCGGGAAGAGCGGCGCCGTCATCATCTCCGACAGCACGCCCTTGAGCGTGTGCTCCGGCAGCAGGTGCCCGGCCCAGAGCCGCAGCCGGCTTTCCGGCACGAAGGCCGGCCGGAAGAACGGCAGGCCGCAGACGTGGTCGATGTGGGTGTGGCTGAAGAAGATGTCGGCGTCGACCGCGCGGCCGTTGGTGAGCATGGCGTCGCCCAGCAGGCGCAGGCCGGTGCCGGCGTCGAAGATCACGACGCGCTCGCCATATCGCAGCTCGACGCAGGATGTGTTGCCGCCGTAGCGGGCGGTATCGGCGCCGGGGCAGGCAATGCTGCCGCGCACGCCCCAGAAGCGGATCGCGAGGTCCGGTAACTGCACCGCGCCTTCTCCCCTCCGCCCTTCCGGACGGGTTCGGTGCCCCTGGTGGCTCACGCGTGACGTTCGTTTCCTGGGAGTGACAAGCAGCGCCACGGACCCCGAGCCCATGTTTCCGCTCGACGGCTGCCCAGGCCGGTCCGATTCAGATCCGGACACCTAGTTACGTAGACGGGGAGAGGCGCCGGGTCGAGAGAAAAAAGCGTCGCCCGTGCCGATTGAGCGGAAGTGGACAACGCTAGGGAACGAGCCGGTAGCCGCCGGGCTCGGTCACCAGGATCTCCGCCCGGGCGGGATCGCGCTCGATCTTCTGGCGCAGGCGATAAACGTGAGTTTCTAGCGTGTGGGTAGTGACACCGGCGTTATAGCCCCAGACTTCGTTCAGGAGCGCGTCGCGTCCCACCGTACGGTCGCCGGCACGGAAGAGATACTTGAGGATCGAGGTTTCCTTTTCCGTGAGCCGTATCTTCTTCCGCCCGCCCTGATCCAGCAGCAGCTTGGTGCTGGGCCGGAACGTGTAGGGGCCGATGGTGAAGACCGCGTCCTCGCTCTGCTCGTGCTGTCGCAGCTGGGCGCGCAGGCGCGCCAGCAGCACGTTGAGACGGAACGGCTTCGGGATGTAGTCGTTGGCGCCGGCGTCGAGGCCGAGGATGGTGTCGGCGTCGCTGTCGGCGCCGGTCAGCATCAGGATCGGCGTACGCACGTTGCTGCGCCGCATCAAGCGGCAGAGCTCGCGCCCGTCCATGTCCGGCAGACCCACGTCCAGCAGGATGGCGTCGAAGTACTGCTGCTTCACCTGCTCCAGCGCCTGGTTCGCGTTCTCCGCCTCGGCGACCTTGAACTCCTGATGCAGCTCGAGCTGCTCCGCGAGGGAATGGCGCAGCGCCAGGTCGTCGTCCACGATCAGGATCTTGCGGCCGCCCGTCATTGCGAACTCCCTGGTGCACGCGCCCTGGTTGCGGCGCGACGGGAGATCGTCCCGTCGGCCAGTGTTTATGTTAGCAGGCCGCTCAATGCAACGCCCGCGCGACGGGCAGGCGGCCCGTCCGGGCTCTCCGGGCGGGTTGTCACACCGATGCCGCGCCGCCGCCTCCGCCAAGCCCCTCTGCCAGTGGCCGGATTTGCCGCAGTGCGGGAGCGGCGCCGCGCCCGGCATCGAACCCCGCAGCTCAGGCGGCGGCGATCTGCCGCATCACGCTGCGGTGCAGGATGCTGTCGCTCTCGCCCAGGCGCTGGATGACCGAGAAATGGTGGTCGCCGGGCTGGTCGGCGATCTCCAGCGCCATCCCGTGCCGGCGCCAGAGCCCGGCCAGCACGTCCTGCTGGCGGTGGAACTCCTCGGCCTCGGTGGTGCCCAGCGCCAGGATGAGCGGCGGCCCCGACGGCGGCACCAGGTGGATCGGGCTGTTGCGCGCCGCCATCGCCGCGTCCATGGCGAGGACGTCGTTGAGATAGCAAAGGCGGATCGGCTCCAGATCGTAGAGCCCGCTGATGGCGCAGCCGCCGCGGAGCGGGTGGCGATCGAGGCCCAGGGTCGACCAGTCCGTCACCATCATCATCGCCGCGAGATGGCCGCCGGCGGAATGGCCGGCGACGTGGATGCGCGCGGGATCGATGCCGAACTCCCGGGCGTTGCGATGCACCCAGAGGATGGCGGCGCGGTTCTGCCGCACGATCTCGTCCATCGTCGCCGCCGGCGCCAGCGTGTACTCCACCAGCACCACGGTGATGCCGGCGTCCTGGAACGCCGGCACGATGAAGCTGAAATCCGCCTTGGTGCGGGACTGCCAGTAGCCGCCGTGGATGAACACCAGGGCCGGCGCCGGCGTCTTCGCCGCGGGGAAGATGTCGAGGGCTTCCTTGTCGTAGGGGATGTCGAGGCGCGACGGCCGCGTCTTGCGGATCGCCGCGCACTCGACAGCCCAGCGCGCGCTCCACTCCGCGTGGTCCCGGACGCGATCGCGGATGTTGTATTGGGCGTCGAGCCCAGCCTTGTCGTAGTCGCGATAGAGCGCCATGGGTGCCTCTCAGGAATTCGGCGCAGTCTCGTCCCGGGTCGCGAGAATGTCCACATGTCCGACGGTGAGGCGGAGCGTGCCAGCGGACCGGGCGGCGTGGCGCGCCTCGCGCCAGCGATCGAGACGGCCGCGGGCTTCGGGATCGGCCTCTCCGGCCGCGTCGGCGGCGCCGTCGATCATGATCTCCAGCATCCCGTCGTCGCCGGGCTCGAGGCGCCAGTCGCTCGCCACCGTCGCGACCGCATAGCCGCGGCCGCGGAAGAGCGCCGTGGCGGCTTCCGCCGCCGTCGGCCCGAGCGCCGTGCCGAAGCCTTTGTCGCCGCGCTGATGCTGGGCGAAGAGCTGTTCGACGAGACCGTCCTCGCGATGCGCCGGCAACCATGTGCGCCGGCCGTCGACGGTGAGCGCGGCGAGGAAGGGAATCTTCGCCGCGGCTAGCCGCACGGCAAGCTGCGCCAGCCAGTCCGACGACACGAGATCGAGGAGCGCGGAGGCGGTGACGCCATGGGCGCCGGCGAGCGGCAGCGTGTCGAGGCCGGCGGCGAGATCATGGGCGACGCTGTGGGCACGCCACGCGGTGCTGCCGGCGGTGACGACGGCAAGACCGCTGCCGAGGCTGGCGGGATGACCCTGGCCGCGCGCCCACTGGGCGATCTCCGCCGCCTGGAATCCGAGGAGCGCGGGATCGTTCTCGATGAGGCGCCAGTCCTGCTCGCCGGGAATGAGGGGTGCGAGCGCGCGGAAGCTGCTGCCGCTGCCGGCGCCGAGATCCACCAGGAGCGCCGGGCCGTCGCTGGCGCGGCGCCGCACCGCGGCGGCGAAGCGGCGGGCGAGGGGACGGCTGCGCGCCCGCATGTCCGGCGCCTCGCGCAGGCGCAGCCAGTCGAGGGAGAAGCCCTCGCTCACGCCGCCAGCAGGCGGTCGAGGGCCGCCGCCCAATCCGCGACCGCGCGCGGCCAGTCCGGCATCCGCGCGCCGGCGGCCCGGGCGCCCGCCGCGAGCGCGGCACGCAGCTTCGGCTCGTCGAGAAACCGCGCCAGCGCCGCGCCCAGCGCCGCCGCGTCGCCCGGCGGCACCAGCAGACCCGCGCTCGCCGGCACCGTCTCGGGAATGGCGCCGGCGGTGGTGGAGATCACCGGCACGCCGTGGACGAGCGCCTCCGCCAACGCCATGCCATAGCCCTCGTGATAGGAGGGCAGCACGAAGCCGTCCGCCGCGGCGTAGGCCGCGGTGAGCCGCGCCGGCGGCCACTCGCCGGTGAAGGTGAAACGTCCCTTGAGGCCGCGCCGGCCGATCTCGTAACGGAGCGCCGAGGCGGTGGCGGCATCCCGGGTGAGGCTGCCGATGCAGCGGCAGTGCCAGTCGCGATCGGCGAGGGGCGTCAGCGCCTCCACCAGGAGCAGATGGCCTTTCCGTGCCGTGACCGAGGCGATGCAGAGGAGCTCGAGGCGCCCGCGCGCCGGACGCCGCCGCGGCAGCCGCGCCGGCCGCGACGTCCCCGGCGGCGTCACCGCGAGACGCGTTCGCGGCACGCCGTAGGCGGCGACGAGACGCGCGGTGCTCTCGCTCGGACAAAGAACGCCGCGCGCAAAGGCGAGGAGGCGCGCTTCCAGAGCCGCGGTGCGCTTCTTCTCCGCTTCGCTCAATCCGGTCTCGTCCGCGAGCGGATGATGCACGAAGGCGACGACCGCGAGACGCTTCGATTCCGTTTCGAGGCACGCCGCGAATCCCGGCAGCGCCAGGCCGTCGATCACGACGGCGGCGCCGTCGGGCAGCGCCGCCAGCGCCGCGCGGGCGGCGTCGCGGGCGACGTCGTCCGCGTCGGGAAAGTTGCCGGCGAGCTCCACGACATCGACGCGGCGGCCGCTGTCGCGCAGCCCGTCGACGACGTGACGATCGAAGAGGTATCCGCCAGTGAGCTGGTCGAGGGGGCCGGGAACGATGACGGCGAGGGGCGTCACCCCAGCGGTCCCTCGAAGGCGGCCCAGGCGTTCGGCGACTCCCGCAGCATCACGCGCAGCGACGCCAGCGCCCCCGCCGTGCCGCGCCCGAGCTCGCCCGCGGCGATGCGCGGCTTCAGGCGGCGGAAGATTTCGCCGGCAAGAAATTCCGTCGTCGTATTGCGGCCGCGGAACTCCGCGACCTCGTCCAGATTCTTGTAGTTGAGCGCGCCCAGCACCTCCTTGAGCGTGGCGAGCGCCAGGCCGATGTCGCAGACGAGACCGTCGCTGTCGAGCTGGGCGCGGCGCACCTCCACCTCCACGGCATAGGTTGCGCCGTGCAGCTGCTGCGCCGGCCCGAACACCTCGCCGACGAAACTGTGGGCGATCATGAAATGGTCGCTGACGGCGAGGCTGTACATGGAATTTGGGCACTCCTTGCGATCACGGGACTGGCTTGAAAGTGTAGAGATATTATCCTAGTTTATGCGAATCTTCGTAAACTTAGATAAGATCCCTATATATGGATCGCATTCGAAATCCGTTCGCCCCAGGAGCAGGAACCCAGCCGCCGGCCTTGGTCGGCAGAGAAGAAGTTCTGGATGGTGCCGCCGTCACGCTCGCCCGCGTGAAGCAGGGCCGGCCCGCAAAAAGCTTTCTCCTCATTGGGTTACGTGGGGTTGGCAAGACCGTCCTGCTAAATCGCATCCAGGAAGTCGCTGAAGCACAAGGATATCGAGCGATATCGATCGAAGCGCCTGAAAACAAGCGGCTTCCCGCCCTTTTGATCCCCTCGCTGCGACAGGTACTGCTCGCACTAGATCGGACCGAACAGGTGAACGAGTACGTCAAACGAAGCCTGCGTGTGCTGAAGAGTTTCGCCGGCAAATTCAAGCTCAGCCTCGGTGATTTCGATCTCGGCCTCGACGTGGACCCAGAGGTCGGAACTGGCGACAGCGGCGATCTGGAGACCGACCTTCCGGACCTGCTGCTGTCTGTCGGGCAGGCTGCGCAGTCGAGACAGGTGCCGGTGGCGATCTTTCTCGACGAGATGCAGTACCTAAATGAAGACGAGCTGAGCGCGCTGATCATGGCGATGCATAGGATAGCGCAAAAGCAGATGCCGCTGCTGCTGGTCGGAGCGGGCCTTCCTCAATTGGTCGGCCTCACCGGAAAGTCAAAATCCTACGCCGAGCGTCTCTTCGATTTTCCGAGGATTGACGCGCTGAAAGACCAAGATGCTCGAAATGCACTGCAGCAGCCCGTCCGCCGCGAGGATGCCGACTTCGAACCGTCGGCGCTGGATGAGATCGTCAAGATCACCAAAGGATACCCATACTTCCTCCAGGAGTGGGGCTATCAAACCTGGAACACCGCGACGGCAACACCGATCTCGCTTGACGCTGTGCGAGCGGCAAACCCGATCGTGATCCAGCGTCTCGATGACAGTTTTTTCCGTGTCAGATTCGATCGACTGACGCCGCGGGAGAAAGACTATCTCCGCGCGATGGCCGAGTTGGGCGCGGGCCCGCATCGCTCCGGTGATGTCGCGGAAGTATTGGACGTCGGCGTCCATTCGGTGGCGCCACTTCGCAGTGGCCTGATCAAGAAGGGAATGATCTTCAGTCCCGCACACGGGGACACCGCGTTCACGGTGCCTCTGTTCGACGAGTTCATGAAACGCATCATGCCGGAGATGAAGCCACCACGAAAACGGCCGCCGGATCCGATGCTGCCGTTGAATTGACGTAGCTGAACCGTCTCAATACCGGATCACGTGGCAGAGCGCACCGTCGGGAGTCTGGACGAGGCGGGGCATCACGTCCGGGAGTGCAGAGAGCGGGCTCTCGCCGGTGAGGAGGCGGTCGAAGCTCGCATCGCCGAGGAGGGCGAGGGCGAGGGCGAGGCGATCGCGCCGGCTGTGGCGCGCGCGCCGGGACGCCGCGACCTCGCCGACCTGGGAGGAGATGAGCCGCAGGCGGCGCACGTGAAAGGCCTCGCCGAGCGGCAGCGTCACCGGGCGGTCGCCATACCAGCTCATGTCGATGACGCGGGCTTCAAAGCCGGCGAGGGAGAGCGCCGTCGCAAGACCGGTGGGCGCGCCGCTGGCGTGGATCACGACGTCCGCCTCGCCGTGTGCTTCGTCCGGCAGCGCGAAGCCGCAACCGAGCGCGGCGGCGAGCTCGGCCCGGCGCGGATCGATGTCCACGATCTCGACGCGGGTGCCGGGAATGCGCGCGGCGAGCGCCGCCGTCAGCGCGCCCACGACGCCGGCACCCACCACCGCGATGCGATCGCCGACGCGCGGCCCCGCATCCCAGAGACCGTTCACCGCCGTCTCCATATTCGCGGCGAGCACCGCGCGCGCATCCGGGACGTCGTCGGGAACCGGCACCAGGGCGCTCGCCGGCACGACGTAGCGATCCTGATGCGGATGCAGACAGAAGATGCGCCGGCCGCGGAGCGACGGCGGCGCCTGCGGGCCGAGCGCTTCCACGATACCGACGGAGGCGTAGCCGTATTTCACCGGCGCCGGAAAATCGCCGGTCTGGAACGGGCAGCGCATGCGCTGATATTCGCTGGAGGGCACGCGGCCCTGGAACACCAGGCTCTCGCTGCCGCGGCTGATGCCGCTGGCGAGCGCGCGCACCAGGGCCTCGCCCGGACCCGGCGGCGCAAGATCGCTGTCGCGCAGCTCGCCGCGTCCGGGTCCGGTGACCCAGAACGCGCGCGCCCGCTCAGTCATGGAAGATGCACTCGAACAGCATGTCGGCGCCCAGCGCGAAGCGGCGCGTGCGCGGCCGGAGCGCGCCGGCGAGATCGCCGATCTCCGCGAGCTGCAGGCCCGGCCGGCCGGAGCCGAGGATGACCGGCGCGATGGCGAGATGTAGGCGGTCCAGGATGCCGGCGGCGAGGAAGCGCGAGACGGTGACGCCGCCGCCCTCGACGAAGAGCCAGTAGAGCCCGCGCCGCGCCAGCACCGCGCGGATCGCTTGCGGCGCCAGGCGCTCGCCCTCCCGGGGCACCGGCACGATCTCCGCCGCGCCAAGGCGGCCGCCGGTGCCGGCGCAGTCCGCCGCCGCCAGCACCAGGGTCGGCGTCGCCGCGTCGTGGAAGACCTGGCGATCGGCGGCGAGGGTGAGGTTGGTGTCGAGCACCACGCGCACCGGATGCTCGCCGGGACAGCGCCGCACGGTGAGGCGCGGATCGTCCTGGCGCACGGTGGCGGCGCCGACGATGACCGCGTCGGCGAGCGCGCGCAGCCGATGGGTGTGGCAGAGATCCTCGCTGCCGGTGAGCCATTGCGAGGCGCCGCCGCGGGTGGCGATGCGCCCATCGAGGCTCTGCCCCAGATGCGCGATGACGAAGGAGCGCCGGGGCGCGATCAGCGCCAGGGGCAGGAAGAGATCGAGGAGATCGGCCGTTACCGTATCGGGCGTGCCGTGGACGTGCCAGGCGCCGTTCGCGCCAATGTGAAGCCGCGCGCCGCCGATATCGACGTCGAGGGGCAAACTGAGATTGCCGGCGCGGGCGCGCTGACGCAGCATCAGCACCGCCTGCCACGCCGCCGCATCGGCGGCGGTCTCGGCCACGGCGTCCGGCGTCGGCTTGTGATCCCGCAGGTTTGGCGGCATTGTCGGTGACATGAACCCCCGGTTTCCGCATACACCCTTGGGATGCGCGCTGTCGACGGAGATAACGTTGGGTCACCGAAGGGTGAAACAGGCTCTCACAAGGACGTGATCCGTGGCGGCGCGATCCCTGACGCAAATCCAGAACACCCGCACCGTGCAGGCCGGATGGGCGGCGCTGATGGTGGGCGCCCTGGTGCTGCTGGCGTTGGCGCTGCTGGCGGGCGCCGGGAGGACGCAGATCACGGCGACGCTGAGCGGCAGCCTGGTCTACGGCCTGATCGTGCTGCTGGTGCTGCGCGGCCTCAAGGGCCATGCGCCCCACGCCCGCTTCGGCCTCGCCAACCGCGTGACCCTGCTGCGGGCGGGGATCGCCGCGGTGCTGTCGGCGATCGCCATCGAGGGGCTGATCGGCGGCTATAACGGTTTGGAGCTCGGCGCGGCGCGGGGCAATATCTGGTCCTGGGCGGTGGTGGTCGCGGGGCTTTCGGCCCTGGTGCTGGACGGGGTGGACGGCTGGCTCGCCCGCCGACTGGAGCTCACCAGCGCCTTCGGCGCGCGCTTCGACATGGAAGTCGACGCCCTCAGCGTCCTCGCCCTCTGCATGCTGGTCGTGGTGAGCGGCCGGGCCGGGGGCTGGGTGCTGCTGATCGGGCTGATGCGCTATGGCTTTGTCGGGCTGAGCCGGTTCTGGCCGGCGCTGGCGGCGCCCCTGGCGCCGAGCCTGCGGCGCCAGACGGTCTGCGTGTTAACCACGCTGGCGCTGATCGCCGCGCTCATCCCGGCGGCGCAGGCGCCGGGTCCGGGCATTCTCCTGGGCAGCAGCCTTGCCGCCCTGGTATGGTCGTTCGGAGCCGACATCCTGACCCTCCTCACCCGGGGTCGCGGCCGGCGAGCGGCCGTAAGCACAATCAATTGAAGGCCTTCCGAGGGAACGAACGCTGCGCCGCGGCCGTTCCCATATAGTATGCAGAGGCAACGGGACGGGATTTTCGTGAGTCAGAGATCGACGTCATTTCAGCAGCGACAGCCACCCGCGGCGGACCCGCATGCCCTCGTCGAGATCGACCGCGCGGTGACCGATCTGCGCCGCGGCGGCTTCGTGGTGCTGCGCGCGCCGGACGCGGCCCTGCTGATGCTGGCGGCGGAAGCGGTGACGGATACCGCGCTGGCCGATCTCACGCGCCTCGCCGGCGCGGCGCCGGCGCTGGCCATCACGCGCCGGCGCGCGGCGGTGCTCGGTCTCGTCGACGCGCCCACCGGTCCCGGCGGCAGCGTGCTGCTCTCGATTCCTGACGGCACCGGCGCGGAACTGCTGCGCGATCTCGCCGACCCCGCCGCCCCCAACCGCGCGCCGCTGCCCTTCGCCGCGGTGGAGAGCGCGATCCGCGCCGCCGCCGACGCGGCGGTGGAGCTGGCGAAGCTGGCGCGCCTGCTGCCGGCGGCCGTGGTGGTGCCGCTCTCGCGCACCTCGGCGCAGCGCATCGTCGCCGCCGAGGCGGTGCTCGCGGTCGACAGCGCCCATGTGCTGGATTATCAGGCCTCGGCGGCACGCTCGCTGCGGCCGGTGAGCCAGGCGAATGTGCCGCTCAAGGACGCGGAATCGACGCGCATCATCGCCTTCCGGCCGAGCGACGGCGGCCTCGAGCATCTCGCCATTCTCATCGGCGAGCCCGATCCGGCGACGCCGGTGCTGACGCGGCTGCATTCCGAATGCTTCACCGGCGATCTCCTCGGCAGCCTGCGCTGCGATTGCGGCGACCAGCTGCGCGGCGCCATCGTCGAGATCTCCCGGGCCGGCGGCGGCGTGCTGCTCTATCTGGCCCAGGAGGGACGCGGCATCGGCCTCGTGAACAAGCTGCGCGCCTACGAGCTGCAGGACGCCGGCTTCGACACCGTGGATGCCAACGAGCAGCTGGGCTTCGACGCCGACGAGCGCGTCTATCTTCCCGCGGCCGAGATGCTGCGCCAGCTCGGCTTCACCCGCATCCGGCTCCTCACCAACAATCCCGAGAAGATGGCGGCGCTCATCCGCTGCGGCATCACCGTGGTGGAGCGCGTCCCCCATGTGTTTCCCGCCAACGGCCACAACGAGCGCTACCTCAAGACCAAGGCGGCCCGCAGCGGGCACCTGCTCTAGGGAGCGTCCGTCGGCGATCCTGCCGGCGGGCCCGGCAGGAACTGCCGGCAGCCACCGTCCCTAGTTTGTAACTCCCTGATTCATCACGGTCTTTTTCTGGCACCGGGCTTGCTTAACCAAGCCTGGAGGTCACGCATGCCGAACGATGGAATCGATCCCGGTTTTCCCTGGCCAGTGGCGCCGGCGGGCCAGTCCGCCGCGGCGACCGCCGTGCCGGCGCCGGCGGACGACGGCAAGGCCCATGTCTGGGCCCAGAAAGGCTTCCAGTTCCACGACCTTCTCGACGTCGTCAATCCACTGCAGCACCTGCCGGTGATTTCCTCGATCTATCGCTGGATCACCGGCGACAGCATCGGCAACCTGCCCCGCGTCGTCGGCGATGCAATCTATGGCGGGCCGATCGGCTTCGTCTCGGGGCTGCTGGGCGTTCTCGTCAAGGAAGAGAGCGGCAAGGACATCGGCGAGCACGTCATCGCCACCCTCACCGGCGGCTCGGACAGCGCGCCCGCCGCATCGACTGAGGCGGCCGCACCGGCGGTGCAGCCTCCCGCCCCGACGGCGGATGCCACCGCAGCGTCCGCGACTGTTGACGCCACGCCGGCGCCGGCCGCGTCCCCGGCGGTCGCCAGCGCGCTGCCCGTCCCGCCCCAGGCGCCGCCGCCGGCGGTGCCGGATCATCCGCCGATCCCGCTCGGGCGCGGCGCCGCGACCGGCACCATCGCGGCCCCGCCGTCCACCACCAACACCGCCTCCAAGGATCCCGCCGATACCTTCCGCAGCGAGTTCGCGCAGCGCGAGCGGCCGTTCCAGCAGCGACCGGCAACCGAGAACGGCCGCGTGCTGACCTCCCAGCCGATCCCTTTGCAGATTCCTCCCGGCGCCCTCGGCACCATGGCGCCGCAGCCCCGCGCGATCAAAGTCATGGCATCGCCGCCGGCGACGCCGGCCGCGGCGAGCTCGGACACGGCGGCCACCCTGCCGCCGCCGGACGGGCGGCCGATCGAGATCTCCCAGAAGATGCTCCAGGCCCTGGACAAGTACATGGCGCTGCAGCCCGCCGCGCGCGGCGCCCAGGTCGACGTCAGCCCATAGCGCGTAGCACCGGCGCGCGATATATCCAGCGCCATGGATCTCATCGTCTACGCCGACGGCCGCGCGCTCTGGGGGTCGCGCCGATTCCGCGCCGCGCTCGGCCGCGCCGGGATCTCGGAGGAAAAGCGCGAAGGCGATCACGCGACGCCGGTGGGCGCGTTCCTGCTGCGCGAGCTGCTGTACCGCCCCGATCGTCTGAGCGCGCCAGCGACGCGGCTGTCCGTGCGCGCACTTAGCGCCGAGGACGGCTGGTGCGACGCGCCGGCGGATCCCGCCTACAATCGCCGGGTCCGCCTGCCCTATGGCGCCAGCGCCGAGCGGCTCTGGCGCGGCGATCACATCTACGATCTCATCGTGCCGCTGGGCTACAACGACGACCCCGTCGTTCCCGGCCGCGGCAGCGCGATCTTCCTGCACCTGGCGCGGCCGGATTATTCCGGCACCGAGGGCTGCGTGGCGCTTGCGCTGCCGGATCTGCTGCAGGTGCTGGCGGAGGTGGAGATCACCTCGCGGGTGATCGTTGGGGATTGAATTAGGTCGCGGCCCCTTTTCACATCGTCATGCCCGGCCTTGAGCCGGGCATCCACGTCTTGAAAACGAAAATTCGTGGATGGCCGGGTCAAGCCCGGCCATGACGGTCTGAAAAACCTACACCGCCGCCGTCGGCCGCGCGCCGAAGATGGCGGTGCCGACGCGCACGTGGGTGGCGCCGAGGCGGATGGCGATCTCGAAGTCGCCGCTCATGCCCATGCTGAGGTCGGCGAGGCCGTGGCGCCGCGCCATCTCGCGGAGCAGGGCGAAATGCGGCGAGGGCTCCTGGTCCACCGGCGGGATGCACATGAGGCCGCGGACCGGCAGCTTGTAGCGCTCGCGGCAGGCGGCGATGAAGGCGTCGACCTCCGCCGGCAGCACGCCGGCCTTCTGGGGCTCGGCGCCGGTATTCACCTGGATGTAGCAGGCGGGGCGGCGGCCCAGGCGCTCCATCGCCTGGGCCAGGGCCTCGGCGAGCTTGGGCCGGTCCACGGTCTCGATGACGTCGAAGAGCGCCACCGCGTCCCGCGCCTTGTTGCTCTGCAGGGGCCCGATCAGATGCAGCTGAAGATCCGGGTATGCGGTCTTGAGAGCGGGGTATTTCCCCTCCGCCTCCTGCACCCGGTTCTCGCCGAAGACGCGCTGGCCCTGAGCCAGCGCCGCGGCAACCGCCTCGGCCCCATGGGTCTTCGTCACCGCCACCAGCGTGACCGCCGCCGGATCGCGGCCGACGGCGCGGGCGGCGGCGGCGATGCGATCCCGCACCGCCGTCAGGCCATCGGCTACACTCATTGCGCGATCAAGGGTTTGCTCCGTCATGGCGGGGACCTTGGCGGGCGCGCCGGGCGGCGTCAAGAGCGCCGCTCAGCCTTAAGATTTAGCGGAATTCCGCGCCGCCCCGGTGTAGGATGCCGGCCCGGGAAGCGGGGATTTCCCGGGGTTTCCAGGAGGCCTCTCATGTCGATCCGTAATTCGGGACTGGTGCTTCTGATGACGTTGCTCGTCGCCGGATGCGGCTGGTTTGGCGGCGACAGCAGCTCGGGCGACGTCAAGACGAACCAGCAGGCCAGCACCAACGGCAAGTACGATCCGCGCTATGTCGATCCCAAGGATTACAACCCTCGGGTGGACGGCAATCAGGAAGACCAGTTCAGCCTGATGGGCGCGCTGTTCGGCAGCGGCAATAACAACAACAACAATAACAACGGCGGCGGGCAGCCTGGCGTCGGCGTCAACAGCTACCTCTGGCGCGCCACCCTCGACACCGTGAGCTTCATGCCGCTGTCCTCGGCCGATCCCTTCGGCGGCGTCATCATCACCGACTGGTACAGCCCGCCGGATCAGCCGGCGGAGCGCTTCAAGGTCAACATCTTCATCCTCGGCCGCGAGCTGCGCGCGGACGGCGTGCGCGCCAGCGTCTTCCATCAGAAGCGCGACACGACAGGCCAGTGGAGCGAGGCGCCGGTCGATACCAACACCGCGACCGACATCGAGAACGCGATCCTCACCCGCGCGCGCCAGCTTCGGCTCAGCACCATCACCAAGTCATAAGCCGGCGCCGCCAGGCTTTTTTCAGCACCTTTACCGGGGAGCCGAGGTCGCGCGATGGCGCGCTACAGTGCGCAAGAAAACGAAGAGAAGTGGCAGCGGATATGGCGTGAGCGAGGCGTCTTCGAAGTCGCCACCGATCCGGCGAGGCCGAAATACTACGTCCTCGAGATGTTTCCCTATCCGTCGGGCAAGCTCCACGTCGGCCACGTCCGCAACTACACGATGGGCGACGTGGTGGCGCGCTACAAGCGCGCCCAGGGCTTCAACGTGCTGCATCCCATGGGCTGGGACGCCTTCGGCCTGCCTGCCGAGAACGCGGCGATCGCCAGCAAGATCCATCCGGCGGCCTGGACCTACGACAACATCGCCACCATGCGCGGCCAGCTGCAGCGCATGGGCATCGGCTACGACTGGCGGCGCGAGATCGCCACCTGCCATCCGGAATATTATCGCCACGAGCAGAAGATGTTCCTGGATCTGCCTCAAGGCCGGCCTGGCCTATCGCAAGGAGTCCTGGGTCAACTGGGATCCGATCGGAGAACACCGTCCTCGCCAACGAGCAGGTGATCGACGGACGCGGCTGGCGTTCCGGCGCGCTGGTGGAGAAGCGGCTGCTGTCGCAATGGTTCCTGCGCATCACCGCCTATTCCGACGATCTCCTCGACAGCATCAAGCAGCTCGACCGCTGGCCCGAGCGCGTGCGGCTGATGCAGGAGAACTGGATCGGCCGCTCCGAGGGCGCGCGCGTCTTCTTCGAGATCAAGGGACGCAAGGAGCCGCTGGAGATCTTCACCACGCGGCCGGACACGCTCTTCGGCGCGTCCTTCGCCGCGATCTCGCCCAATCATCCGCTGGCCGCCGAGCTCGCGGCGAAGGATCCGAAGCTCACGGAGTTCATCGCCGAGTGCAACCGCATGGGCACCAGCGAGGCGGTGCTGGAGCAGGCGGAGAAGCTCGGCTACGACACCGGACTCCTCGCCGAGCATCCGCTGCTGCCGGGCAAGACTCTCCCGGTCTATGTCGCGAACTTCATCCTCATGGAGTACGGCACCGGCGCCATCTTCGGCTGCCCGGCGCACGACCAGCGCGACCTCGACTTCGTGCGGAAATACGGGCTGCCGGTCATTCCCGTGGTGCTGCCCAAGGACGCCGATCCCGCGACCTTCGAGATCGGCGACGTCGCCTATACCGACGACGGCACGCTCTTCAATTCCGAGTTCCTGAACGGCCTCGACGTGCCCAGCGCCAAGCGCAAGGTGATCGACCGCCTAGAGGAGCTCGGCGCCGGCGCCAGCAGCATCGTCTTTCGGCTGCGCGACTGGGGCGTCTCGCGCCAGCGCTACTGGGGCTGCCCGATCCCGGTGATCCACTGCGGCACATGCGGCATCGTGCCGGTGCCGGAGAAGGATCTGCCGGTCAGGCTGCCCGACGACGTCACCTTCGACCAGCCCGGCAATCCCCTCGATCATCATCCGACCTGGAAGTACGTCACGTGCCCGACCTGCGGCACGCCGGCCCGGCGCGAGACCGACACCTTCGACACCTTCTTCGAATCCTCCTGGTACTTCCTGCGCTTCTGCTCGCCGCGCGCCGCCACCGCCTTCGAGCGCGGGGACGTCGACTACTGGATGCCCGTCGACCAGTATATCGGCGGCGTCGAGCACGCGGTGCTGCATCTCCTCTATTCCCGCTTCTTCACCCGCGCCTTGACCGAGTGCGGCTATCTCGACCTGAAGGAGCCGTTCGCCGGCCTGTTCACGCAAGGCATGGTGGTCGGCGTGACCTATCAGGACGTGGACGGCAACTGGCTCTTCCCCGAGGACGTGACGCGGGAGAGCGACCAGCGCGTGGTCGATGCCATGGGCCGCCCGGTGACGGTCGGCCGCCTGGAGAAGATGAGCAAGTCGCGCAAGAACGTGGTCGGGCTCGAGGATGTCGTGGGCGAGTTCGGCGCCGACACCGCGCGGCTTTATCTGCTCTCCGACAGCCCGCCGGAGCGCGACCTGGAATGGACCGACGCCGGCATCGAGGGCGTGTGGCGCTACGTCAACCGCCTCTGGCGCCTGGTGACGGAGCCGCCGGTGCCGCTGCCGGCGGTGGGCAGCGCGATGCCCAACGATCTCTCCGCCGCCGCCGAGAAGGCGCGGCGCTTCGCCCATCGCACCATCGCCGCGGTCACCGACGATCTGGAGAAATTCCGCTTCAACCGCGGCGTGGCGCGCATCCGCGAGCTCAGCAACATGCTCGAGGAAATCTCCGGCAAAGGCGCCGGCGAGGCGGCGGTGCTGCGCTTCGGCCTCGAGGTGGCGGCGCGGCTCCTGGGGCCGATGATGCCGCATCTGGCCGAGGAGCTCTGGGAACAGCTCGGCCACAAGACATTGCTGGTGAACGAGCCCTGGCCGAAGGCGGATCCCGCTCTCGTCACCGAGGAGACGGTGACGATCGCCGTGCAGGTGAACGGCAAGCTGCGCGGCACGCTCGATCTGCCGCGCGACAACGACACGGCCGCGACCGAGGCGGCGGCCCTGGAGCTGCCGGCGGTGACGCGGCTCCTGGAGGGCAAACCGCCGCGCAAGGTGATCATCGTGCCGAACCGGATCGTCAATGTCGTTCTCTAGGCGAAAATTCTTCCTTCCGGCGGCGCTGCTGGCGCTCAGCGGCTGCGGCTTCCGGCCGCTCTATGCCGGGCGCGACCGCGGCGAGCTCAATGTGGATCTCGCCGCCATCAAGGTCTCGACGATTCCCAACCGCATCGGCCAGCTGATGGCGATCTCGCTCCGCGACGGGCTCAACCCGACGGGCACCAAGGTGCAGCAGCGCTACACCCTCAATGTGCAGCTCAGCGAGTATCGCGTCGACGTCGGCTATCGCTCCGACGGCACGACGTCCCGCAGCCAGATCACGATGACCGCGAATTTCAGCCTGCTCGCGGTCAACTCGGAGATAAAGGAGCCGCTGCTGACGGGGACGTCGCGGGCGGTGAGCGCCTTCGACGTGGAGGTCGACGACTACGCCACCACGGTGGCGCAGCACAGCGCCGAGGAGCGCTCGCTGAATCAGCTCAGCGACGACATCCAGATCCGCCTGGCGATCTACGTCAAGGAGCACCGCGCCACCACGGCGGCGTCCTGAGCCCCCTTGAAGCTCACGGGCCAGCGCATCCAATCCTTCGTCGCGGGCTACGTCGCCCAGCCCGATCCCAAGCTTCGCGCCATCCTGCTCTACGGTCCCGACACCGGCCTGGTGCGCGAGCGGGCGGCGGCGCTGGGCGCTGCGATCTCGCCCGATCTCGAGGATCCCTTCCGCGTCGCGAACCTCGGCACGCAGGCGCTGGCGGGAGATCCCGCGCGGCTCCACGACGAGATGGCGGCGATGAGCCTCACCGGCGGCCGTCGCCTGGTGCGCGTGCGGGACGCCGCGGATTCCCTGGGCGCGCTCTTCGCGGAGTTCCTGAAATCGCCGGCGCCCGGCGACAGCGTCGCGGTGGTGGAGTCCGGCGACCTCGCGGGACGCAGCGCGCTGCGTCGCGCCTTCGAGAGCGCCGCCAACGGGGTGGCGGTGCCGTGCTACGCCGACACCACGAAGGAGCTCGGCGAGCTCGTGACCGCGGTGTTGAGACGTCATCAAGTGAGCGCCAGCGCCGAGGCGCGGGACTATCTCGTCGGCCATCTCGGCGCCGATCGCGGCTTGAGCCGCGCCGAGCTGGAGAAGCTCGCGCTCTATGCAGGCGATGGCGGCGCGGTCGCTCTCGAGGACGCGGTCGCCAGCGTGGGCGACAGCGCGGCGATCACGGTGGAGGACGCGATCTTCGCCGCCGCCGACGGCGACAGCGCGGCGCTGGAGCGGGCGCTCACCCGCGCCTTCCAGGAAGGCGAGAGCGCCATCGGCATCGTGCGCGGCGCGATGCGGCATTTCGATCGCCTGCACATCGCCGGCGTCAGGATCGCGTCGGGCCTGTCGCCGGACGAGGCGCTCCGCGCGCTGCGCCCGCCGATCTTCTTCAAGCACCAGGACCGGTTTCTGGCGGAGCTCCGGAACTGGGGTCCGCGCCGCGCCGCCGCCGCGCTCACGCTTCTCCTCGACGCCGAGCGCCAGTGCAAGCGCACGGGATTTCCCGATCACACGATCTGCAGCGAGGTGCTGCTGCGATTGGCGCGGGGCGTGAAGCGGCGGTGAGGGTGTCGCCGCTCAGACCTTCGGCAGCGGGGGCTGGCTCAATCGGCGGAGCACGTCGTCGAGCTGCTCCAGGGTCTGGTAGCGGATGGTGATGGTGCCGCCGGTGCCGGTGGGGTCGATGCTGACGATGAGGCCCAGCACCATGGAGAGCTCGCGCTCGAGCGCCCGCGTGTCGGCGTCCTTGGTGTCGCCGAAGGCCTTCGGCTGCGCCTGACGGGAGCTGGTCTTTATCTTGCCGCGCTTGGCCAGGCGCTCGGCCTGGCGAACGTTGAGGCCCCGGCGCACCACCTCGTTGGCGAGCACCACGGGATCCTCGGTGCCGAGAAGGGCGCGGGCATGTCCGGCGGTGAGCTTGCCCTCGCCGAGGAGCCGCTTCACCGTGAGCGGCAGCTCCAGGAGCCGCAAGGTGTTGGCCACGTGGCTCCGGCTCTTCCCCACCGCCTGGGCCACCGCCTCCTGGGTGTGCCGGAACTCGTCCATCAGGCGCTGATAGGCCTCGGCCTCTTCCAGCGCCGACAGGTCCTGGCGCTGGAGGTTCTCCACCAGCGCGATCTCGAGGGCTTCGCGATCGTCGATCTCCCGGACGACGACGGGCACTTCGTGGAGCTGCACCACTTGCGCCGCGCGCCAGCGCCGCTCGCCGGCGATGATCTCGTATTCATCGGCGAGGCTGGGATGGCGTCTCACAAGCAGGGGTTGCAAAACCCCCTTTTCCCGGATCGATTGGGCGAGGGTCTCGATGGCGCCGGGGTCGAACTGATGCCGGGGCTGATAGCGGCCGGGGTGCAGCAGGTCGATCCGGATGGTGCGCGGCGCGCCTTCGGGAGCGCCCTCCTCGTCGCCGAGGAGAGCCGAGAGGCCGCGTCCGAGGCCGCGGCGTTTGCTGTCGTCGATCACGCGCTCAGCCGATGCTCGCGGCGCAGCACCTCGCCGGCGAGATGGACATAGGCCTGAGCGCCGGAACAGCGGAGATCATAGAGCAGCACCGGCTTGCCATGGGACGGCGCTTCCGACACCCGCACATTCCGGGGAATGACGGTGTCATAGACCTTGGCGCCGAAATGCCCGCGCACATCGGCGGCGACGAGGTCGCTCAGGTTGTTCCGCTTGTCGAACATGGTCAGCACCACCCCCTGGATCTCCAGGCCGGGATTGAGATGCCGCTTCACCCGCTCGATCGTACGGACCAGATGGCTCAGGCCTTCCAGGGCGTAGAACTCGCATTGGAGCGGCACCAGCACGGCATCGGCGGCGACGAGGGCGTTCAACGTCAGGAGCCCAAGGGACGGCGGGCAATCGATCAGGACATAGTCGTAATCGAGGGTCGCGCGCGCCAATGCGTCCCGCAGACGATACTCCCGCCGCTCCAGCGCCACCAGTTCAACCTCGGCGCCGGAGAGGTCCACGGAGGCGGGAACCACGAACAGATCGGGAACCAGGGTCGGGACCGTGGCCTCCGCCAGGGGCCGATCGGTCAGAAGCACATCGTAGCTGGTGACCGGGCGGGAATGGCGGTTGATGCCGAGGCCGGTGCTGGCGTTGCCCTGGGGATCGAAGTCGATCACCAGCACCCGCTTATGCACCGCGGCCAGGGCCGTGGCCAGGTTGATGGCGGTGGTGGTCTTGCCCACCCCGCCCTTCTGATTTACGACCGCAAGAACTCGCTTTTCGGCTCTCGCGTCAAGGACGCAAAGATCCTGTAGAGGGTCTGGGAGCATGTTGGAGCTCCTCCAATCTCAAGATATGGCCGGTGGGGTCCGAGTCGCTGACCATAACTTGTGGCTTCATTATCCACTTCGTTTGCGCCGCGGTCAATTCATCGCCGAGGTCGCCCCCCTTGAGAAAAAGACAGACGGTCCCCGGCCCGACGAAGGGCAGCGCCATTTCCAGCAATTTTGGCAGCGGGGCCAAGGCGCGAGCGGTGATCACGCTCGCGGGGAAGGCCGGAACGGCGTCGCTGCGAGTCGCGTGAATTTTGACGGCGGTCGCGGTCACCCGCGCCGCTTCCCGCAGAAACGCTGCCTTTCTCTGGTCCGACTCGACGAGATGGACGCCGGGCGCGCCCAATATTGCCAGCACCAGTCCCGGCAGCCCCGCCCCGCTCCCGAGATCGATGAGACTGGTGGCTCCGGCCGGCAGATGCCGGAAGAGCTGGCCGCTGTCGAGGATGTGGCGCCGCCAGACATCCTCCAGACTGTCGGCGCCGACGAGATTGATGCGCACATTCCAGCTTCGCAGCAGGGCGACATAGATCTCGAGGCGGCTCAGCGTTTCACGTGAAACGCCGAGGAGCTTCGCGCAGGCTTCGGGAGCGAGGGGCATGAGGTCAGCCACCCTCACCCCCACCCTCTCCCGCTTTCGCGGGCGAGGGGGCTACCAAGACTGAGCGACGCAACCGAGTCCCCTCTCCCGCAAGCGGGGTCAAGCCGCGTAGCGGATGGACGAGAGGGTGAGGGTCGCTCACGCCGCAACGGTGTCCCGCCGACGCACATGCTTGAGCAGCGCCACGAGCGCCGCCGGCGTCACGCCGGGGATTCGCGCCGCGGCGCCGAGGCTGGCGGGCCGCGCCTCTCGAAGCTTGGTCCGGATCTCCGTGGAGAGGCTGCCGACGGTGTCGTAATCGAGGTCGGCGGAGAGCTGCAGGGCCTCGTCCTTGCGGAAGGCGCGGATATCCGCCTCCTGGCGCTCTACATAGCCGGCATAGCGCGCATCGATCTCCAGCTGCTCGGCGATGTCGGGGGATATGCCGGCGAGCTCCGGCCAGATAGCCGCCAGACGATCGAGGGTCACGTCGGGATAGGCCAGAAGCTGGGCGGCGCTGCGGGGGACGCCATCCGCATTGACGGCGATGCCGCGCTGGCGGAGCGCCGTCGGACTCAGGGACAGCCGGCGCACTTGGGCGCGCCCCTCCTCCAGAGCGGCAAGCTTGGCGGTGAAGACCTGGGCGCGCTCACTTCCCACGCAGCCGATCCTTATTCCCAGGGGCGTCAGGCGCTGATCCCCGTTGTCGGCCCGGAGCACCAGGCGATACTCCGCCCGCGACGTGAACATGCGATAGGGCTCGGTGGTGCCGTGGGTGACGAGATCGTCCACCAGCACGCCAATATAAGAGCCGGCGCGGTCGAACACGGCGGGCTCGCCGCCGCCGGCGCCCAGGGCGGCGTTGAGGCCGGCCACCAGGCCCTGGGCCGCCGCTTCCTCATACCCCGTCGTCCCGTTGATCTGGCCGGCGAAGTAGAGGCCGGGCACCTTCTTGGTCTCGAGGGTCGGATAGAGCTCCCGGGGATCGACAAAGTCGTACTCGATGGCATAGCCCGGCCGGAGCATCCGCACACGCTCCAGGCCGGGGATGGTCGCCAGCAGCTCGAGCTGAACGTCGCGCGGCAGGGAGGTCGAGATCCCGTTCGGATAGATGGTGGGATCGTCGAGGCCTTCCGGCTCCAGGAAGATCTGATGCCGGTCCCGGCTGGCGAAGCGCACCACCTTGTCCTCGATGGAGGGACAGTAGCGTGGCCCCACGCCCTCGATCTGGCCGGAATAGAGCGGCGCCCGGTGCAGATTGGCCTGGATCAGGGCATGGGAGCGGGCGGTGGTGCCGGTGATGTGGCACTGGACCTGGGGTGTCGTGATGCGGTGGGTCAGGAAGGAGAAGGGCGCCGGTGGATCATCGCCAGGCTGAGCCTCGAGACCGGCCCAATCGATGGTGCGGCCGTCCAGGCGTGGCGGCGTCCCGGTCTTGAGACGGCCGAGACGGAAGCCAAGGCGATCGAGGGTCCGGGAGAGGCCGAGGGAAGGGGATTCGCCGACCCGGCCGGCGGGGATCTTCTCCTCGCCGATATGGATGAGACCGCGCAGGAAGGTGCCGGTGGTCAGGATGATCCGGCCGGCGGTGATGGTTCGCCCGTCGCCGGTAACGACTGCGACGGCGCGGCCGGAGGCGTCGAGGACCAGGTCCTCCGCCCCGCCCTCGGCGATGTCGAGGTTCGTCTGCTCCGCCAGGATCGCCTGCATGGCCTGGCGATAGAGCTTGCGGTCCGCCTGGGCCCGCGGTCCCCGCACCGCCGGACCCTTGCTGCGGTTCAGAATCCGGAACTGGATGCCGGCGCGATCCGTCGCCCGGGCCATGACGCCGTCGAGGGCATCGATCTCCCGGACCAGATGCCCCTTGGCCAACCCGCCGATGGCCGGGTTGCAGGACATCTCGCCAATGGTGCCGTGCTTGTGGGTCAGGAGGAGGGTGCGGGCGCCCAGACGCGCCGATGCCGCCGCAGCCTCGCAGCCGGCATGCCCGCCGCCGATCACGATCACGTCGTATCCCGCCATGGCGGCGCACTCTAGTGACGGGGGCGGGTGAAGTCAAAGCGCGGGAGGGGGCTGGATCGGGCAGCTAGCGTCCTTCGACGCGCGGGCCGTAGGCCCGCTTGCTCAGGATGAGGGCCTTTCTTTCAACTCTCCCATTTTCCTCATCCTGAGCAAGCGGAGCGCGTCGAAGGACGCGCCTCGCCCGCCGCCCCCTCCCGACCCGCCCCCGTTTCACGTGAAACAGCCGGCTCCGTTGACAGGGGGCCGCCCGGGGGCTCATAGAGCCAGGGGCAAGAACCCAGGGAGGCATGATGGCGGGCCAGCGCTGGTGGGGGATCGCCTGGCCCGGCCTCTGCGCCACCCTCAGCGGGATCGGCTTCGCCCGGTTCACCTACACCGCCCTCATCCCCCACCTGATCGACAGCGGCCAGGTCACGCCGCCCGGAGCGGCCTATCTGGGTTCGGCAACCCTGGCGGCCTATGTGGTGGGGGCCCTGGGGGCGAGCTCCCTGGCGGTGCGGTTCGGTGCCGCCACCGTGCTCCGGATCGCCTTTGTCCTGACTTCCCTGAGCCTTGCCGCCTGCGCCGTTCCCGGTGGGATGTGGTGGCTGCTGCCCTGGCGCATCCTGGTGGGCGCGACCGGCGCTCTCCTGATGATCCTCGGTCCGAGCGTGGTGCTGGTGCGGGCGACGGCCGGCGAGCGCGGCCGGGTCAGCGGGTTGGCCTTGGCGGGCGTGGGGATCGGGACCGGCCTCGGCAGCCTGATCGTGGCGCTGCTGGCGCCCCTCGATCTGGCCTGGGCCTGGCTCGGCCTGGCGGCGGCCTCGGCGATCGCCGCGGCGCTCTCCTGGCGGGGATGGCGCGGCGCCGGAGCTGCCAGAGCGGTGGGATCCCTGAATTCCACCCGCCATCACGCTTCTGTTCCTCTTTTGTTCAACATTGCCGCCTTCGGGATCGACGGAATCGGCTTTATTCCCCACACGCTCTTCTGGGTAGACTTCATCGCCCGGGAGCTTGGTCACGGTGCAGCGGTTGGGAATGGGATTTGGCTCTTCTTCGGGCTCGGAGCGGCACTGGGCCCCGTTCTCTCCGGACCGATCGGGGACCGCATCGGCATCGGCCTGGCATTGGTGCTGGCTTTCGCGGTGAAAACCCTGGCGATCGCCCTCCCCTGGGCCTTCTCGGACTTGCCCGTGCTGGCGGCCTCCGCCTTCATCGTGGGGGCCTTGGCACCGGGGATCGCGGCGTTGTCAGCGGCGCGCATCGCCGAGCTGGTGCCGCCGGAGGAGCAAGCGCGCAGCTGGGGCCTGGCCATCCTTGCCTTCTCCACCTGCCAGGCGATCGGCGGCTATGGACTCTCCTATGTCTTCGCCACCATCGGCCACTACCAGCCCCTGTTCCTGGTGGGCGCCATCGTGGAATCCCTGGGGATCATCTGCGCCCTCGGCACTCTGTTGGCTCATCCGCGCCGGGCCTGACTCACTTGCCGATGCAGAATTCCCGGAAGATCACGTCGAGGATGTCCTCCACGTCGACCCGGCCGGTGATGCGGCCAAGTGCGCGGGTGGCCAGGCGCAGATCCTCGGCGGCGAGCTCGGGGAGATCCGCGTCGGCTGAACGCCGCAGCGCTGCCAGACACTCCTCAAGGGCGGCGCGGTGACGTGCCCGGGTGATCAAGGGAGAGCCTGACGTGTCGAAGCGCCTGGCGATCTCGGCGGTCAGCGTCGCGATCACCACGTCCAGCCCCTCGCCCGTATATAGAGAGAGCCGCAGCGCTGGGGCGTCCGCGAGCTCATCGACCCAGGATGTAGCCTCCGCGAGATCGACCTTGTTCGCGACCATGATCGTGTCGCGATCGACCAGGTCCCGAACGGCCGCATCAACATCTTGTGGTCTGGCGACATCTACCATCATCAGCTTGAGGTCGACTTCCCCGGCACGGGCACGGGCGCGGCGGACGCCCTCGGCTTCGATGGTGTCCGCGGACTCCCTGAGCCCCGCGGTGTCGCTGAGGGTGACCGGATATCCCCCGAGGTCGAGCTGCGCCTCGATCACGTCCCGGGTGGTGCCGGAGATCGGCGAGGTGATCGCCATCTCCCGCCGGGCGAGGGCGTTGAGCAGACTGGACTTGCCGGCATTGGGCGGGCCGAGGATGGCGATGGACAATCCCTCCCGCAGGCGCTCGCCCCGATGGTTGTCGGCCAGATGTCCGGAGATCTCCACGGTCAGGATCGGTGATCTCGGCCCAGACGGCGGATTTGACCGTGTCCGGCAGATCCTCGTCCGGGAAGTCGATCAACGCCTCCTGCCGCGCCAGGGCCAGCAGCAGCCGTTTGCGCCAGGACTTGTAGAGAGCGCCCAACTCGCCGCCGAGCTGGCGCAGGGCCTGACGCCGCTGGGCCGTCGTTTCGGCGGCGACGAGGTCGGCGACGGCCTCCGCCTCGGTCAGATCCAGTTTTCCGTTCTCGAAGGCACGGCGGGTGAATTCTCCGGGCTCCGCCACGCGAAATCCGGGCACTTGCCCCAGAACTCTCCGTTATGGCACTCAACACCGCCGAGCCGCCGTGAACGTGAAATTCGCAGAGATCCTCCCCCGTGTAAGTCTGTGGGGCGTCAAACCACGCCACCATGCCGCGATCGATCACATCGCCCATCCGGGGATCCCGAAATGTCGCAAGAGAGAGCCGTCGTGCGGGTGGGGGTGCCACGTCGAATAATTCGAGGATCCCCCGGGCGCGCGGACCGGAAATGCGGATAATGGCGATCCCCGCGCGTCCCGGCGCGGTGGCGCAGGCGAAGATGGTGTCGTCGAGCGGCCGTGGCACGGGGACCTGGCCTGCCTGTGGAGGTTTCGTGGGATCGGAAAAACTATGCCGCCAAACGCCGCCGCCCGCCATAAAGATGGCCATATAGTTGGCCTGTCCCCCGACGCCTGAAGCCTGGAGCTCCGATGACCCGCCGCAATGCCCTCGCCGAGGAGACGAGTCCTTATCTGCTCCAGCACAAGGACAACCCCGTGGCCTGGCAGGCCTGGGGGCCGGCGGCTTTCGAGGCGGCGAAGCAGGAAGACAAGCCGATCCTGCTCTCCATAGGCTACGCCGCCTGCCATTGGTGCCACGTGATGGCCCACGAGAGCTTCGAGAACCCCGCGATCGCCGCCGCCATGAACAAGGACTTCATCAACATCAAGGTCGACCGGGAGGAGCGCCCGGACGTCGACACCATCTACCAGCACGCCCTCGCCCTCATGGGCGAGCAGGGCGGCTGGCCCCTCACCATGTTCCTGACGCCGGACCGGGCGCCGTTCTGGGGCGGGACCTATTTTCCGCCGGAGCAGCGCTGGGGTCGCCCGGGATTTCCCCAGGTGCTCGCCGCTCTCGCCACCGCCTATCGCAGCGACCGGGACGCCGTCACCAAGAACGTGACGGCGATGGCCACGGCGCTGGGACGTCTCGGCACGCCAACCGCCGGCGCCGGTGTCTCCCTCGAGCTCACGGACCGCATCGCCGAGCATCTGGCGGGAGAGATCGACGGCGAGAACGGCGGCATCGGCGGCGCGCCGAAGTTTCCCCAGGTGAGCCTGATGTCGGTGCTCTGGCGCGGATATCGCCGCACCGGCAGCGCGGCGATGCAGCACGCGGTGCTGCTCACCCTCGACCACATCTGCCAGGGCGGCATCTACGATCACGTGGGCGGCGGCTTCGCCCGCTATTCCGTGGATGCGCGCTGGCTGGTGCCCCACTTCGAGAAGATGCTCTACGACAACGCCCAGCTCGTGGAGCTGCTCGTCCATGCCTGGCAGGCGACGGGGAAACCGCTCTACGCCGAGCGCGTCGCCGAGACCATCGAGTGGCTCGTCCGCGAGATGCGCCAGCCCGAGGGCGGCTTCGCCTCCAGCCTCGATGCGGACAGCGAGCATGTGGAGGGCAAGTTCTACGTCTGGAGCGCCGGCGAGATCGACGCGCTCCTCGGCCCGCGCGCGGATCGCTTCAAGCATGTCTACGACGTGACGCCGGAGGGCAACTGGGAAGAGCACACCATCCTCAATCGCTTGCATCATCTCGAGCGCGCCGACGACGCGGCCGAGGCGGAGCTGGCGGAGGATCGCGCCGTGCTGCTCCGCGCGCGGGCGTCGCGGGTCCGGCCGGGCCTCGACGACAAGGTGCTGGCGGATTGGAACGGGCTGATGATCGCGGCCCTCGCCTACGCCGGCGCGGTCTTCCGGCGCGCCGACTGGATCGCCCTGGCCGAGGACGCCTTCGCCTTCATCGAGCAGAAGATGACCGCGAGCGACGGCCGCCTCCATCACAGTTATCGCGACGGCCGCGCCCGCCATCCCGCCACGCTCGACGACTACGCGAACCTCGCCCGCGCCGCGCTGCTGCTGGAGGAAGCCACGGGCAAGCCCGCTTATCGCGTCCGGGCGCTGGCGCTGGCGGATCTCGCCCAGCGCTGGTACGGCGATGCCGCCGGCGGATTTTTCGTCTCGGCATCCGACACCGAAGGGCTGATCACGCGCCCGAAGATGGTGCAGGACGCGGCGACGCCGTCGGGCAACGGCACCATGGCGGAGGTGCTGGCGCGGCTCTTCCATCTCACCGGCGACGACACCTATCGCCAGCGCGCCGATGCCACCATCAACGCCTTCGCCGGCGACGTGCCGAAGAATTTCTTTCCGTTCGGCTCGCTCCTCAACGGCAACGAGACCTTGCAGCGGGCAATCCAGATCGTGATCCTCGGCACGCGCGGGGATGCATCTACCGATGCGCTGCTGGGCGCCGTCAACGCCGTGTCGCTGCCGACGCGCGTGCTGACGGTGATCGATCCCGCCGCCGCACTGCCGCCGACACATCCCGCCGCCGGCAAGACGCAGGTCGACGGCCGCGCCACCGCCTATGTCTGCCGCGGGCCGATGTGCTCACTGCCGATCACGGAGGCGGAGGTGCTGAGGGCGGAGCTGGCGAAATGAGTGTTGCTGGTATCGTGCGTCCTTCGACTGATCGCTTCGCGATCGGCTCAGCGATGAGGATCATCGTTGATGTATCAACAAAACGGAAATTTCCTCATCCTGAGCCGTGCGCCTTGGCGCGCGAGTCGAAGGACGCACCAACCGGGAGACATCAATGCCCGCCATCACCGTCGTCAGCCCCGTGGGCGTGCTCAGCATCGAGGAGGAGGGCGATGCGATCGTCGCCGTGCGCTGGGGCCGCGCGCGCCAGGATGAGTTCACGCCGCTGCTGCTCAATGCCACGCGGCAGATCTCGGAATATTTCGCCGGCACGCGGCGCGACTTCGATCTGCCGCTCCGGCCCGCGGGCTCGGACTTCGAGCGGAACGTCTGGGCCGCGATGTCGCGCATTCCCCATGGCCAGACCCGGAGCTACGGCGAGATCGCGGCTGAGGTGGGCGGCTTGCCTCAGGCGGTAGGCGGCGCCTGCGGCAGCAATCCCATTCCCATCATCATCCCCTGCCACCGCGTGCTGGCGGCGCAAGGCCGTCTCGGCGGCTACAGCGGCGAGGGCGGCGCCAAGACCAAGACCGCGCTCCTGGTGCTCGAGGGCGCGCTCCTGGTCTGAGCCGCCATCACGGTTTTGGGATCGGCGCCCCGGGGTGACAAGGACGCGGGCCGCGGTCTATGGTTGGGGCAATCCAGGGAGCAGAACCATGACCGACGTCACCATCCGCGCCGCCGACGGCGGCAGCTTCGGCGCCTATCTGGCGACGCCCACCAGCACCGCCGCGGCGGGCAACGGGCGCGGACCCGGCATCCTGCTGATCCAGGAGATCTTCGGGGTCAACAAGGTGATGCGGGATCTCGCCGACGGCTTCGCCCGGCAGGGCTATGTCGTGCTCTGCCCGGACCTGTTCTGGCGCCAGGAGCCCGGCATCCAGATCACCGACAAGACCGAGGCGGAGTGGGCCAAGGCCTTCTCCCTCTACAAGGGCTTCGACGAGGCCAAGGGCGTCGAGGATCTGACATCTACCATGAAGCATCTGCGCGCGCTGCCGGCCTGCACCGGCAAGGTGGGCAGCGTCGGCTACTGCCTCGGCGGCAAGCTCGCCTATCTCATGGCGACGCGCTCGGACGCGGACGGCTCCGTGGGCTATTACGGCGTCGGCATCGAGGGCGCCCTCGACGAGGCCAACAGCATCAAGAAGCCGCTCCTTCTCCACATCGCCGAGAAGGACGAGTACTGCCCGCCGCCGGCCCAGGCCAAGATCAAGGAGGCGCTCGGCGGCAATTCCCACGTCACGCTGCACAGCTACGCCGGCCAGAACCACGCCTTCGCCCGCGCCGGCGGCCAGCATTACGACAAGAAGAGCGCCGACCTCGCGAACGAGCGCACGGCCGCGTTCTTCAAGAAATATCTTTGGATAAACACAGACACTAGGGAGCAGACCCGATGACTCACGCGATCCGATTCCACAAGACCGGCGGACCCGAGGTCCTGCAATGGGACGAGGTCCAGGTCGGCAGGCCCGGCCCCAGCGAGGCGCGGGTGCGCCACACCGCTGTCGGACTCAACTACGTCGACACGTATTTCCGCAGCGGCCTCTACCCCACGGCGCTGCCCGGCAGCCTCGGTGCCGAAGCGGCGGGCGTGGTGGAGGAAGTCGGCTCCGGCGTCACCGACATCAAGGCGGGCGATCGCGTCGCCTATGGCAACAGCCCGCTCGGCGCCTATTCCGAGGCGCGGGTCATGCCAGCGGACCGCCTCGTGGTGCTGCCGGATGGCATCAGCGACAAGCAGGCGGCGGCGATCATGCTCAAGGGCATGACCACGCAATACCTCATCCGCCAGATCTTCAAGGTGAAGCGCGGCGACACCATCCTCTGGCACGCTGCCGCGGGCGGCGTCGGCCTCATCGCCTGCCAGTGGGCGAAGGCGCTGGGCGCCACCGTGATCGGCACCGTCGGCAGCGACGACAAGGCGAAGCTCGCGAAATCCCACGGCTGCGAGCATGTCATCGTCTATACGAAGGAAGACTTCGTCGAGCGGGTGAAGGAGATCACCAAGGGCGAGAAGGTGCCCGTGGTCTATGACAGCGTGGGCAAGGACACATTCCTGAAGTCCCTGGACTGCCTGCGCCCCACGGGATTGATGGTGAGCTTCGGCCAGTCCTCCGGCGCCATCGGCCCGATCGATCTCGGCATCCTCGCCGGCAAGGGCTCGCTCTACGTGACGCGCCCGACCCTCAACACCTACGCGAGCAAGCGCGCCGACATGGTGGCGATGGCCAAGGACCTCTTCGACGCCGTGCTCTCGGGCGCGGTGAAGATCGAGGTCAACCAGACCTACGCCCTCAAGGACGCCGCCAAGGCCCACGCCGACCTCCACGACCGCAAGACCACGGGCTCCACGGTGTTCACGGTCTGAGGCGGGGCTGCATTATGGGCCGTGCGTCCTTCGACGCGCGGCCCATGGGGCCGCTTGCTCAGGATGAGGAAGATGGGAGAGGGCACACAAAAAATCTCCTCATCCTGAGCAAGCGAAGCGCGTCGAAGGACGCACGGTACTCATCCAAATAATCTCCCCGACGCGATCCTCGCTCCCTCGCTGAGCGTCGCGAGCTTCGCCCAGACCACGTCCTCGGCGACATGGCCCATCCCCGCCGAGGTATCGAAGCCGCAGTCGGTGCCGGCGATGACGCGGGTTGGATCGCCGACGGCCCGGGCCGCGCGCTCGATGCGTTCCGCCACCACCTGGGGATGCTCGACGAAGTTCGTCAGCGTGTCGATGACGCCGGCGACCAGGAGCTGATCGTCAGCGATCGGCAGCTCGGCGAGGCAGTCGATCTCGTGGGAGTGGCGGGGATTGGCGAAGGGCAGCACCAATGCGCCGACACGCGCCTGGCGCAGGATCGGAAGAATTTCGGGGAGGGGCACGTCGCAGTCGTGAGGCGCCTCGTAATTGCCCCAGCAGGCGTGCAGGCGCACGCGCTCCTTCGGCACGTTCGCAAGGGCGCCGTTAATGACCTCGACCACGGATTCGACGAAGCCCAGGAACTCAGCCAGCGGCCGATCCTGGTACGAGACATGGCGCTCCAGCGCCAGGTCGGGGCAGTCGAGCTGCAGCAGGAATCCCGCTTCGATGATCGCCTCGTATTCGACGCGCAGCGCCCGGCCCAGCGCCTCCAGATAGGCCCGCTCGCTATCGTAATGCTCGTTCCGCATCGCGGCCGCGACGATGCCCGGTGACGGCGCGGTAAGGAAGGGCTCCACGAAGCCGGTTCCGGTCTCGTCGAGGACGGCGCGGAACTCCGCGCATTCCGCCCTGACCGGCCCCGCATCGAGATAGCGGATCTCGCCCACCGCTTTCGGCGGCGCGAAGTTGCCGACGGCTTCCTTGCCGGCGGCGCGGGCGGTGAAGGCCCGCTTGAAGACGGGATAGCGCTCGATGTCGCCCCGCGCCCAGCGCTGCCAGGTCCCGCCGAAGCCGCTCATGCGTCGGCGCACGTGGAGGAAGAAGCCCTCGCGCTGCTGCTCGCCGTCGTTGCCGATGTCGATGCCGGCCTCGATCTGCTTCGGCACCACCCAGCGCACCGCCGCCAGCCCCGCGGCGGCGAGCTCCTGCTCATCCACCGCCTCGCCGCGCTCGCGCCGGGCATAGAGCCGGGTCAGATCCTTCGGCCGCGGCAGGCTGCCGGTATGGGTGGTGAGGATGCGGGTGTCGCTGCGCTGCATGCCCCGACATCTTGGGGCAAAGCGTGGAGCAGATAAAGACGGAGCCGACTCCCCTCTTTCGTCATGGCCGGGCTTGACCCGGCCATCCACGAATCTTCGCTTTCAAGACGTGGATGCCCGGCACAAGGCCGGGCATGACGATAAAAGTTGGTGCGAGGGAAGCGCGAGCGGCGGACCCGCTCAGGTGTTCATCTGCTCGAAGAAATCGTTGTTGGTCTTGGATTCCTTGAGCTTGCCGATCAGGAATTCCAACCCGTCCACCGGGCCCATGGGCATGAGGACGCGGCGCAGCACCCACATCTTGGAGAGGACGCCCTTGTCCACCAGCAGCTCTTCCTTGCGGGTGCCGGATTTCGTGATGTCGAGAGCCGGGAAGGTGCGCTTGTCCGCCACTTTGCGGTCGAGCACGATCTCGGAATTGCCGGTGCCCTTGAACTCCTCGAAGATCACCTCGTCCATGCGGCTGCCGGTGTCGATGAGGGCGGTCGCGATGATGGTGAGGGAGCCGCCTTCCTCGATGTTGCGGGCGGCACCGAAGAAGCGCTTGGGCCGCTGCAGCGCATTGGCGTCGACGCCGCCGGTGAGCACCTTGCCCGAGGAGGGCACCACCGTGTTGTAGGCGCGGGCGAGCCGCGTGATGGAATCCAGCAGGATCACCACGTCGCGCTTGTGCTCGACCAGGCGCTTCGCCTTCTCGATCACCATCTCGGCGACCTGCACGTGGCGCACCGCCGGCTCGTCGAAGGTGGAGCTCACCACCTCGCCCTTCACCGTGCGCGCCATGTCGGTCACCTCTTCCGGCCGCTCGTCGATGAGCAGCACGATGAGGTAGACCTCGGGGTGGTTCTTCGAGATCGCGTGGGCGATGTTCTGCAGCATCACCGTCTTGCCGGTGCGCGGCGGCGCCACGATGATGCCGCGCTGGCCCTTGCCGAGCGGCGTGATGAGATCGATGACGCGGGTCGTCAGATCCTTCTTGGTGGGATCCTCGAGCTCCAGCTTCAGCTTCTCGTCGGGATAGAGCGGCGTCAGGTTGTCGAAGTTGATGCGGTGACGGACCTTGTCGGGGTCGTCGAAGTTGATCTTGTTGACCTTGAGCATGGCGAAGTAGCGCTCGCCGTCCTTGGGCGAGCGGATCTCGCCTTCCACGGTGTCGCCGGTGCGCAGGCTGAAGCGGCGCACCTGGCTCGGGCTCACGTAGATGTCATCGGGGCCGGGCAGGTAGTTGGCCTCCGGCGAGCGCAGGAAGCCGAAGCCGTCCTGCAGGATCTCGAGCACGCCGTCGCCGTAGATGGCGGTGCCGTTCTCGGCGAGCTGCTTCAGGATCGCAAACATCATGTCTTGCTTGCGCAGCGCCGAAGCGGCTTCGATCTCGCAGCTCCTCGGCGAAGGCGAGCAGCTCCGCCGGGGTCTTGCGTTTGAGTTCTTGGAGATTCATTGGGGACGAATTGTTTTATGAGGCGAGGGGTGGGAGTGGCCGCCGGGCGCGAAGGGACGCGCGGGCCGCCGAGCGGGGAGATACGGTCTCTTCGATCGACCGAGATTATTGTTTTCGGAGAGTTCGTCGAAGGGACGGTGGGAGACGCACCGAGGGCGCGACGTCACTAGCCTTAATCAAAACCAGGGTCCGAGTCAAACCCCAATGCAAGCAATACGTCAGAACGGTTTCACCACCACCAGGATCACGATGCCGATCATCAGCAGGGTCGGCACCTCGTTCATGACGCGGTAGAACCGCGCCGGATGCCGATTGGCGTCCTCGGCGAAGGCCCGCCGCCAGCGCGCCAACAGCATGTGGTAGGCGGTCAGGATCAGCACAAGGCCGAATTTCGCCTGCATCCAGCCATAAGTGAAGGTGAAGGTCCCCGGCGTCGCCAGCATCGCCAGGCCGAAGACGTAGGTCGCGATCATGGCGGGGTTCATGATCCCGCGCAGGAGCCGCCGCTCCATGGTCTTGAAGGTCTCCGACTGCGCCGATCCCCGGGGCGCGTCCGCGTGATAGACGAAGAGCCGCGGCAGGTAGAGGAGCCCGGCCATCCAGGCGATGACGCTGATGACGTGGGCGGCCTTGATCCAGAAATAGCCGTCGCGCAGCCCGTTCAGGAGCGGGATCCAGCTCATGGCCGCACCCCCGCGATCTGCGGACAGCCGGCGAAGCCCGGCGCGCAGAGCCGTCCGCCGCTGGCGCTGGCGATCGCCGGTCCCGCCTCCGCCAGCGCCCTGATCCGCGCCGCGAGGCCGCCGATGAAGGCGGGATGCGCGTCGACGGTGGGAAGGCGGCGGTAGCGCGGCACGCCGGTCTCTGCGGCGAGCTTTCCATAGTCGCGGTCGAGCTCCACCAGGGTCTCCGAATGCTCGGAGACGAAGGCGATGGGGACGACGACGAGGGAGATCTTCTCGGCGCCGGCGCGGCGGATCTCCGCGTCGGTGGCGGGCTTGATCCAGGCCAGGGGACCGACCCGGCTCTGATAGGAGATGACGGCGTCGAGCTCCGGCCGCGCCAGGCGCTGCAGCACCGCCGCCACCGTCCGCTCCACCTGCCACTGATAGGGATCGCCCGCTTGCACGATCTTCTCCGGCAGGCCATGGGCGGAGAAGAGTACCCGCGTGCGCTCCCCCGCCGGTGTCGCCGCCAGCGCCTTCGCCAGCGGCTCCGCCACCGCCTCGATGAATCCGGGATCCTCGGGCCAGCAGCAGAGGAGCCGCGTCGGCACGGTGAGATGCACGCGCTTCGCCGCGGCGTGCCAGTCGACGACCGAGGACGCCGTCGTGGTGGTGGAGAATTGCGGATAGAGCGGCACCAGGACGACACTGTCGGGATTCCACGCCTTCACCGCCGCCGCCGCCACGTCGCTGCCCGGCCGCCAGTAGCGCATGGCGATGAAGGAGCGGAAGCGCTCGCCGAGGGACTGATCGAGGGCGCGGGCCTGGGCCTCGGTGTTGGGCAGGATCGGCGAGCCGCCGCCGAGATGGCGGTAGATCTCCCGGGCGACCGGCGCGCGGCGCGATCGAGATCAGCCTGGCGATGCACCAGCGCAACGGCTGCGGCAGGCGGATGATGGCGGGATCGTTGAAGAGGTTGAAGAGGAAGGGCTGCACGGCCTCGAGGCGGTCGGGCCCGCCGAGATTGAACAGCACCACCGCGGTGCGGCTCATGACATCGGCGCGCGGATGACGCTCAGGAGCGCGCTCACATGCTCCGGCGGCGTCTCCGGCAGGATGCCGTGGCCGAGATTGAACACGAAGGGACCGAGCGCGAGCGCATCGCGGATCTCCTGCGCCGCCGCCAGCATCGCCTCGCCGCCAGTGAGCAGCAGCACGGGATCGAGATTGCCTTGCACCGGCAAGGTCGCCTGCAGGTGCTGCCGCGTCCACGCCAGCGGCACGGTCGAATCCAGGCTCACCGCATCGACACCAGTCTCCCGCGCGTAGCTCTGGTAGCGCAGGCCCGCGCCGCGGGGAAAGCCGATGATGGGGATATCCGGATGGCTCTGCTTCAGCGCCGCCACGATTACCCGGGTCGGCGCGATCACCCAGCGCTCGAAGGCGGGATCCGGCAGCACGCCGGCCCAGCTGTCGAAGAGCTGGATGACTTCCGCGCCCGCATCGATCTGGGCCGAGAGATAGACGATCGTCCCCTCGACGATCTTGCCGATGAGAGCGGCGAACTGCTCGGGATTGCCGAAGGCCCAGCGCTTGGTCTTGGTGAAGTCGCGGCTGGTGCCGCCTTCCACCATGTAGGTCGCCACCGTCCAGGGCGAGCCGGCGAAGCCGATGAGCGCTGTCGACGCCGGCAGCTCCGTCCGCACCCGCCGCACCGTCTCCATCACCGGCGCGGTCCGCAGGGCCACTGTGGACGGCGTCAGCCGCTCGATGCCGGCGGCATCGGTCACGGGATCCAGCACCGGCCCCTCGCCCTCGCGAAAGCCCACCGCCTGGCCGAGGCCGTGCGGCACCACCAGGATGTCGGCGAAGAGGATCGCCGCATCGAAGCCGAAACGGCGGATCGGCTGCAAGGTCGCCTCCGCCGCCAGCTCCGGCGTCAGGCAGAAGGTCATGAAATTCTTCGCCTGGGTCCTGAGCGCCCGGTACTCCGGCAGGTAGCGCCCGGCCTGGCGCATCAGCCAGACCGGCGGCACCGCCAGCGTCTCGCCGCCGAGTGCCCGCAGCAGCGGCTTCCGTCCAGCTTTGGCCCGCAGGGGGGACACCGAGGCTCCTTTTTCCAACTGCCCTCTTACCTCTTATAGAATCTAATCTAAAGGGGTAGCTGTAGTAGGAGGGATGAATCGTGGGGATTAACCGGTGTCGGACGATTATCCCAGGCGCGGGCTGGTCCGAGACGGATACGGGGACAGGCTCGGGAAAACCGGTGCATGGACGCCTGAGAGCGGCGGAATGGACCGGGTTGCGTTGACTTTGAATAAGGCGGGACTCAGGGATAGAAATGGGGATGCCGGATTTCATGCACATTGAGCGAGGACGTCGGCGAAACCATCCCCCGCGGTATGATCGTGCCCGGGCGATCGCGGCAGCGGGCATCGAATCCCTGCCGGGGCGCCGCACGGCAAATCGGGCCGGTTGTTCGCGCTTTCATCCACAGGACATTCAAGACCCATGACGCGCTTCCATCTTCATCTGGTCTCGGACTCCACCGGCGACACCGTGCACTCCCTGGCGCGCGCCTGCCTGGTGCAGTTCGAGGAGGCGGAGGCGGTGGAGCATATCTGGTCCATGGTGCGCACCCAGGCGCAGATGGAGCGGGTGATCGCCGGCATCGGCGCCAACAAGGGCGTGGTGCTGTTCACCCTCGTCGACGACAATCTGCGCGCGGTGCTGCAGGACGGCTGCCGCGGCCTGCAGGTCGCGGCGATCCCCGTCCTCGATCCTGTCATCGGCGTCCTCGCCAATCATCTCGGGCGCAAGAGCCGCGGCCTCCCCGGCCAGCAGCATCTCCTCGACAGCGGCTATTTCCAGCGCATCGACGCCATGACCTTCGCCATCGCCCATGACGACGGCCAGTCGCCCTGGGGCCTTAACAGCGCCGACGTGGTGCTGGTGGGGGTGTCGCGGACCTCGAAGACGCCGACCTGCCTCTACCTCGCCAATCGCGGCATCAAGGCGGCGAACGTGCCGATGGTGCCGGGCTCGCCGCTGCCGCCGGAGCTCTTCACCGCCGAGGATCCGCTGATCGTGGGATTGACCAACGATCCCGAGCGGCTGATTCAGCTCCGCCGCAACCGCCTGTCGCTGCTGCATCAGGAGGTCGACACCGCGACCGACTACACCGACGACGACGCGGTGCGCGAGGAGGTGCTGCAGGCGAAGCGCATGTTCTCCGAGCGGCGCTGGCCGGTCATCGACGTGACGCGGCGCTCGATCGAGGAGACCGCGGCGGCGGTGCTGAAGCTGCTGCAGCGCCGGCGCGGCGACGACGCATGAGCCTGGCGCCCCGCGAGACCATCTATCTGGCCTCGGCGAGCGTGACGCGGGCGCGCCTCCTGGCGGAAGCCGGCATTCCCGTGACGGTGGAGCCCGCCGCGGTGGACGAGGAGGAGATCAAGGCTGCCTTCCACGCCGCCAAGGCCAGCGCCAACGACTGCGCCGCGGCGCTGGCGGAAGCGAAGGCGGCGCGGATCTCTGCCCGGCATCCCGAGGCGCTGGTGATCGGCGCCGACCAGATGCTGGAGTGCAACGGCGTCTGGTTCGACAAGCCCCGGGACCTCGATCACGCCCGCGCCCATCTCCGGGCGCTCCGCGGCAAGCGCCACAGCCTGATCTCGGCGACGGCGGTGCTGCGCGGCGGCACGGTCCTCTGGCATGGCATCGACCGCGCGGACCTGGTGATGCGCGGCTTCAGCGATGAATTTCTGCATCACTATCTCGTCGCCGCCGGCGATGATGTGCTGGGCTCCGTCGGCGCCTATCGCCTCGAGGGGCTGGGGGCGCAGCTCTTCGAGCGCATCGACGGCGACTTCTTCACCATCCTGGGCCTGCCGCTGCTGCCGCTCCTGGATTTCCTGCGCGGCCACGGCGCGCTCGCGGCGTGAGGCGGCAGCTGTGATCGTGCTGGGCCTCACCGGCTCCCTCGGCATGGGCAAGAGCACCGCCGCCGACATGCTGCGGCGCCTCGGCGTTCCCGTGCACGACGCCGACGCGGAGGTGCATCGCCTTCTGGGTCCCGACGGCGCCGCGGTGGCAGCGGTGGCGCGGGCCTTTCCCTCCGCCGCCGCCGGCGACCGCATCGACCGCCGGATCCTCGGCCGCCTGGTGTTTGACGATGCGCCGGCGCTGAAGCGTCTGGAGGCGATCCTGCATCCTCTGGTGCGCGCGGGGGAGCGGCGCTTTCTCGCCATCAACCGGCGCCGCCACGCGCCCATCGCCGTCCTCGACATCCCGCTTCTGTTCGAGACCAAGGGCGAGCGGCGCTGCGCCGGCGTCATCGTGGTGAGCGCGCCCGCGCGGCTGCAGCGCCAGCGCGTGCTGCGCCGGCCCGGCGTCACCGCGGCGCGCCTCGACGCCATCCTCGCCCGCCAGATGCCCGACGCCGAAAAGCGCCGCCGCGCCGACTGGGTGGTGCCGACCGGTCTCGGCAAGACGGTGACGCTCAATCATCTGAAGAGAATCCTCCGCGAGGTCGCCAGGCGCGGCTGAGCGGTGGTGCGTCCTTCGACGCGCGGGCCAAAGGCCCGCTTGCTCAGGAAGAGGAGATTTTCATTCTGCCCTCTCCCATCCCCCTCATCCTGAGCAAGCGACCGAAGGGAGCGCGTCGAAGGACGCACCACGCCCGCACACCGCTTGCAGCGGACTCCGTCCTGAGCCAGAATCTCCCATGCGCGAAATCGTCCTCGACACGGAAACCACCGGCCTCGATCCCGCCGCCGGGCATCGGCTGATCGAGATCGCCTGCGTCGAGCTCTTGAACCACGTGCCGACCGGCCGCGTCTTCCATCACGCCGTCGATCCCGAGCGCGAGGTGCCGGCGGAGGCGGTGGCGATCCACGGCATCAGCACGGACATGCTCCGGGGCAAGCCGCTGTTCTCGGCGATCGCCGAGGAGCTCCTCGCCTTCATCGCCGGCGATCCCCTGGTGATCCACAACGCCGAGTTCGATCTCAAATTCATCAACGCCGAGCTCGCGCGCTGCGACCGCCCGGCGCTGGAGATTCCCTTCGTCGACACCGTGCTGCTGGCGCGCAAGCGGTTTCCGGGATCTCCGGCCAGCCTCGACGCGCTCTGCCGGCGTTTCGCCATCGATCTTTCCCAGCGCACCAAGCACGGCGCCCGCCTCGACGCCGAGCTCCTCGCCGCCGTCTACCTGGAGCTGACGGGCGGCCGCCAGCCCGGCCTCGATTTCGTGGTGCAGTCGCGCGCCGCCGGGGCCGACGGCATGGTGGAGCGGATCATGCGCCCGCCCCGCCCCCACGCGCCGACCGACGCCGAGCTCGCGGCGCACGCGGCGTTCCTGGCGAAGCTCAAATCGCCGCTGTGGCTGGCGGAGGAATAGGGCGCCGTCAACCGCCGTCAACTCGCCGGGCTGGCAACGTTTTCTTAACGGGCCGGCGGGCTTCATGAGTGAACGGTGGGATATGACGATGTCAATCGCAAGGTCACTGCGTGCCCTGGCGGCCCGTCTCGTCGCGGTCGCCTCGCTGCTTGTCGTCCTCACGGCCTCGGCTGGCGCCGACCCCGGGCTTTGGGTTGCCAAAGGGCCCAGCGCCACGGTCTATCTCTTCGGCACCATCCATGTGCTGCGGCAAGGGCAGGCGTGGGAATCGCCGGCGGTTGCCGCGGCGCTGGCGAAGAGCCAGGAGCTCTGGCTTGAGGTGCCGGATCCGCAGAATGCCCAGAAGGCACAGGCCCTGACCCAGCAGCTCGGTTTCGATCGCGCGCATCCGCTGTCGAGCAAATTGCCGTCCGACACGGGAGCGCATCTGGAGGCGGTGGCGAAATCCCTCGGCATCGCCGACGGCGAGAAGGCATTCGAGCCGATGCGGCCCTGGCTCGTCTCCGTCGCGCTCATGGACGCGGTCGTGGTTCATGCCGGCTACGACCCGGCGAGCGGCGTCGAGGCCGCGCTTCTGCGCGAGGCGACCGCCGCCGGAAAACCGGTTCGCGGTTTCGAGACCCTGGAACAGCAGCTGCGCTTCTTCGGCGACATGAAGCCCGCGCTCGAGCTGCAGCTGCTGCAGAACACGCTGCAGGATTTCGATCGGGGACCGCAACAGCTCTCGACCATGATCGATGCCTGGCTCGCCGGCGACGACGCGGCGATCGCGCACATGATGGTGGACGAGCTCAAGCAGCCCTTCCCCGCGCTCTACCGCATTCTCCTGGTGGACCGCAACGAAGCCTGGGCCAAGACGATCGCGACCATGCTCAAAGGGTCAGGCATCCGCTTTGTCGCTGTCGGCGCGGCACATCTCGCGGGCCCCGACAGCGTCCAGGCGCTGTTGGAGCGTCGCGCCATTCATGTGGAGCGCATCGCGACGGGACGCTGAACGCGGCGCCGGCTCAGCTCTGCAGCGTCGGCGGGGCCGCCGGCTGCTGCGCCCGCGCCTGATCCCGGCGCATGAGCTCCGCGAAATCCACCGGGTTGATCAGCAGTGGCGGGAAGCCGCCGTCCCGTGTGGCGTCGGCGAGGATCGCCCGGGCGAAGGGGAACATGATCCGCGGCGTCTCCACGAACAGCAGGAACGGCACGACGTCCTGGGGCGTGTTCTGGACCGTCGTCACCGCGCCGTAGGTAAGCTCCACCAGGAACGCGGTCTCGGCGCCGTGCTTGGCCCCCGCGCTGATGGTGAGCATGACCTCGTAGACGTCGGGACCGAGGCTGCGCGCCTTGACGTCGACGTCGAGGGTGACCTCCGGCGGACCCGCCTGGGTCAGCAGGCTGTGCGGTGCGCGCGGACTCTCGAAGGAGAGGTCCTTGAGATACTGGGCGTTGATGATGAGCTGCTGCAGCGGTGCCGTCCCCGGCGCCGCATCGCTGGGCGGTGACATGGTGTCGTGACTCCCTGGTTCGCGCGGGCTCCTAGCATGGAATCCGCGGCGGGTACAACGGCGCGGGGATTACCGCGGCGCCGGCACCGACAGCATTTCCGGCTCCAGCTCCGGTCGGTGCGGGTTGACGCGCAGCACGGCGCAGTTCGGCACCGTGAGGCCGGTGAGGCCGCGGATGAAGCCCCAATGGGTGACGACGCCGATGCGCTGCCAGTCCCGGCGCTCGGTCATCTGGACGCGGAAGCGGGCGCAGCGCTGGCTCAGGCCTTCCTCGGCCTCCTCGTGCTCCGGCCACCACTGCTCGGCGAGGTGATCCAGCTCCAGGTGCGGCCAGCGCGCCCGGAGATCCGTCGGGCTGGAGCCGATGTCGCAGACGAAGGCCGCGCGCTCCCCCACCAGGGGTTCCACCGAGATCGGAAGGTCGAGGGCGCTGGCGACGATCTCGGCGGTTTCCAGGGCGCGGGTATAGGGGCTGGCGATCAGCCGCTCGAGCCCGTGGCCGCGCAGCGTCTCGGCGGCCGCCTGGGCCTGGCGCTTCCCTTCCTCGGTCAGGCGCGGATCGGGGATGCCCGGGTCCTTGCGCGTCACGCTGAAGATGACGTTGAACTCGGATTGGCCGTGGCGAATCAGGATCATGAGAGCGCTATAGAGCAGAGGCCGCGGCTGCCGGCAAGCACCGGCCGGGGACGTGAATTAACCGATCGGATCGCGGCCGCGGTCCGGCCCGGGTGCTCGCTGTAACATCGAGGGCGCCGGCTTGCCCTTTGCCGGCAAAGCGCCCATTTTAGCCGAGAACCACCGCGAGGCGCGCCTGATGGGCGAGAACCTTCATCTGGGATCCCTTCTCTTCTTCGCCGTCGTGGTGGTGTTCCTGGTATTCCGCCTGCGCGGCGTGCTGGGCCGCCGCACCGGCAACGAGCGGCCGCGCCCGGGCTTCGGGTCCATGTCGTTCCGCGCCCCGCCGCAGCCGCAGACGCCGCCCGTCGGTCCCGGTCCCGTCATCGACGGCACGGCGACGCCGGTCTCCGCCGCTGCCGCCCCGGCTGCGCCGCTGCCGTTGGCGGAAGGCGTCTCCCGCCTCAAATCCGTCGACCGCACTTTCGACGAGCGCATCTTCCTGCAGGGCGCCCGCGGCGCCTTCGAGATCATCGTCAACGCCTTTGCCGCCGGCGACACGGCGGCGCTGAAGCCGCTCCTCAGCGACGACGTCTACCGGTCCTTCGCCGACGCCATCGCCCAGCGCCAGGCGGCGAAGGAGACGCACGAGACCACGCTGATGACGATCAAGGGCGTCGATCTCGTGGAGGCCGGCGTCAACGGCACGATCGCCTCCGTGACGGCGAAGTTCATCTCCGACCAGGTGAACGTGACCCGCGCCGCCGACGGCGCCGTCGTCGACGGCAATGCCGATCAGGTCGTGGAGAAGACCGACTTCTGGACCTTCGCCCGCGACACGCGCTCCCGCGATCCCAACTGGCAGCTTGTCGCCACCCGCAGCCCCTGACGTCCTCGTGCGGCGGGGGATCGCAGCGCTCGGCCTGATCCTCGCGCTGGCGAGCTGCGCCGCGCCGAAGCCGCCGCCGGATCGTCTCGTGCTGCTGCCCGCGGGCTTCGCCGATCTCCGGGGCTGGAGCGACGATCACCAAGGCGAGGCGCTGCCGGCGCTCCTCAAATCCTGCGGCACGCGGCTCAAGTTCGCCGACACCGCGCAAGTCGGCCCGAACGGCATCGCCGGCACCGTCGCCGACTGGCGTCCGCCCTGCGCCGCCGCGGCTGATGTCGACGCGAGCGACGACGCGGCCGCGCGAGGCTTCTTCGAGACCTGGTTCCAACCTTACCGCTGCACCAACAACGCCGTCGCCGAGGGACTCTTCACCGGCTACTACGAGGCGCAGCTCACGGGCGCGCGGGCGCGCGGCGGCGCGTTCCAGACGCCGCTCCGCAAGCGGCCGCCGGATCTCGTCATGGTGGATCTCGCCGATTTCGCCGGCGAGCTCGGCGACACCCGCCCCGATCTCAAGGGCGTCCGCATCGCCGGCCGCGTCGCCAATGGCCGCCTCAAGCCTTATGAGACAAGGGCGCAGATCGAGGGCGGCGCTCTCGACCGCCAGGATCTGGCCTTGCTCTGGGTCGACGATCCCGTCGCCGCCTTCTTCCTGGAGATCCAGGGCTCCGGCCGCGTGACCCTGCCGGATGGCGCCGTGGCGCGCGTGGGCTACGACGGGCAGAACGGCTGGCCCTATGTGGCGATCGGCAAGGTGCTGGTGGATCGCGGCCTGCTCGACCGCGAGAGCGCCAGCATGCAGGGCATCCGCGCCTGGCTCGCCGCCCATCCCGATCAGGCGAAGTCGATCATGGACGAGAACCGCTCCTACGTGTTCTTCCGCGAGCTGACCGGCGACGGTCCCCTCGGCAGCGAAGGCGTGGCGCTGACGCCGGGCCGCAGCCTCGCCGTCGACCGCAAGTTCCTGCCGCTGGGCGCGCCGATCTGGCTCGACGCCGCCGACAGCGCGAACCAGATCCGCCGCCTGCTGGTGGCCCAGGACAGCGGCGGCGCCATCCGCGGCCCGGTCCGCGGCGACGTCTTCTGGGGCCATGGAGCCGACGCCGAGCAGCGCGCCGGCGGCCAGCGCGCCCGCGGGTCGGACTATATCCTGCTGCCGAAGACGGTGGCGGTGGCGCCGACGAGTTGACGGGGCGTGCGTCCTTCGACGCGCTTCGCTTGCTCAGGATGAGGGGCATGGGAGATGCCCCAAAGAAAAAGCGCCTCATCCTGAGCAAGCGAGTGGAGCGAGCGCGTCGAAGGACGCACCCCACCCTTGCAGCCCGCGAAACACCGTTGCCACCGCGGGAATCAGCGGTCATTCTCAAGGCCCTAAACTTCGTTTCGAGGACTCCTTCGCCGATGTCCGATCAGCCCGTGCGCGTGGGCCTTTTCGTCACCTGTCTTGTCGATCTCTTCCGCCCCAGCGTCGGCTTTGCCGCGGTGAAGCTGCTGGAGGAGGCCGGCTGCGCGGTGGAGGTGCCGCGCCTGCAGACCTGCTGCGGCCAGCCCGCCTACAATTCCGGCGACAAGGCGGATGCCAAGGCGCTCGCCCGCCAGGTGATCGATGCCTTCGAGGGCTTCGACTACGTGGTGGCGCCCTCGGGCTCCTGCGCCGGCCAGCTCCGCTCGCATTATCCGGAGATGTTCGCCGACGAGCCGGCGATGGCGCAGCGGGTGCAGCATCTGGCGAAGCGCACCTATGAGCTGATCTCGTTCCTGGTGGATGTGCGCGGCATGGATCACGTGGTGGCGCGCTGCGCCGGCGTCGCCACGTATCATGACAGCCTGCTCGGGGCTGCGCGAGCTCGGCGTCAAGCAGCAGCCGCGCCGTCTCCTCGCCTCGGTGGACGGGCCTCACGCTGAAGGAATTGCCCGGCGCCGAGATCTGCTGTGGTTTCGGCGGCACCTTCTGCATCAAGTATCCGGAGATCTCCGACAAGATGGTGAGCGAGAAGGCCGCCGACATCGTCGCGACCGGCGCCGACACGCTGCTGGCCGGCGATCTCGGCTGTCTTCTGAACATGGCCGGCAAGCTGCAGCGCCAAGGGAAGGATGTTCGCGTGCGCCACGTCGCCGAGGTGCTGGCGGACATGGCGGGCGAGGTGGCACCGATCGGCGTGCCGGAGAAAACCTGATGCTCGCCACCAGCCACAACTTCAAGTCCAACGTCCACGAGGCGCTGGTCGATGCCACGCTGCAGCGGGCGCTCGGCATGATGAAGACCGGCTTCCAGGTGAAGCGCGCCCAGGCCTTCGCCAAGCTGCCGGAGTTCGAGGCGCTGCGCGAATCCGCCAAGGCGATCAAGATGCACACGCTGGAGCATCTCGATTTCTATCTCGAGACTTTCGAGAAGAACGTGGTGGCGCGCGGCGGCCACGTGCATTGGTGCCGGACGCCGGCGGAGGCGCGGGAGACCGTGCTCGGCATCTGCAAGCGCCTCAATGCCAAGACCGTCACCAAGGGCAAGTCGATGATCGCCGAGGAGATCGCCCTCAACGATTACCTCGAGGCCAACGCGATCGCGCCGATCGAGACCGATCTCGGCGAATACATCATCCAGCTCCGCCACGAGCCGCCGAGCCACATCATCGCGCCGGCGGTGCATCTGGTGAAGGAGCAGGTGGCGGAGGCCTTCCGCGCCAACCACACCAACCTCGATCCGAACCGCCCGCTGCCGGACGCCCGCACCATGTGCGACGAGGCCCGCGCCGAGCTGCGGCAGAAATTCCTCGCCGCCGACGTCGGCATCACCGGCGCCAATTTCCTGATCGCCGAGACCGGCACCAGCGTCATCGTGACGAACGAAGGCAACGGCGACCTGACGCAGACGCTCACCAAGGCGCACATCGTGCTGGCGAGCCTGGAGAAGGCGGTGCCGACGCTGGAGGACACGGCGACGATCCTCCGGCTGTTGGCTCGCAGCGCGACGGGGCAAGAGTTCTCGACCTACACGACGCTCTCCACCGGCCCGCGCCGGCCGGAGGATACGGACGGGCCCGCCGAGTATCACGTGGTGCTCCTGGACAACGGCCGCAGCGCCATGCTCGGCACCGAGTTCCAGGACATGCTGCGCTGCATCCGCTGCGCTGCCTGCCTCAATCATTGCCCGGTCTATTCCGCCGTCGGCGGCCACGCCTATGGCTGGGTCTATCCCGGCCCCATGGGATCCGTGCTGACGCCGAGCCTGATCGGCGTCGAGGAGGCGGGCAACCTGCCGAACGCCTCCACCTTCTGCGGCCGCTGCGAGAGCGTCTGCCCGATGAAGATTCCCTTGCCGAAGATGATGCGGCACTGGCGCGAGCGCGAGTTCGAGAAGAAGCTGTCGCCCGCCGCCTACCGCACCGGCCTCTCCGCCTGGGCCTTCGTCGCGCGGCGGCCCGCGCTCTATCACGCGATGACCAACGTCGCGACCCGCGTCCTCGGCGCCTTCGGCCGCCGCCACGGCCGCTTCCGCACCTTGCCGCTGGCCAACGGCTGGACCCAGGTCCGCGACATGCCAGCGCCGGAGGGCCGCAGCTTCCAGAGCCTCTGGGCGGAGCGGCAGAAGAAGGGCGCCCGCCCATGAGCGAGGGCCGCGAGCAGATCCTCGGCGGGATCCGCAAGGCGCTGAAGCGCGGGCCGGTCGACGAGGCGACGGCCGCCACGCTCCGCGCCCGGCTCGCCTCGCCCCAGCGGAACGTGATCCCCGCGCGCGCGGCGAGCCTCGACCATCGCGGCCAGATCGATCTCTTCGTCAAGATGGCGGAGGAGGTGCAGACCACGGTGGTGCGGGTCAAATCCGCCGCCGAGGTGCCGGACGCGGTGGCGAACTACCTCGCCGAGCGGAACCTGCCGTCGAAGCTGGTGATGACGCCGGACCCGCAGCTCGACGACATTCCCTGGGCCGACCGACCGCTTCTCGAGATCCGCCGCGGCCGCGCCGAGGACAAGGATTCCGTCGGCGTCACCGCCTGCTTCGCGGCGGTGGCGGAGACCGGCACCCTGATGCTGACCTCGGGGCCGGAAGCGCCGACGCGGAACAACTTTTTGCCCGACGATCATCTCGTGGTGCTGCGCGGCGATCAGGTCGCCGCCACCTACGAGGACGGCTTCGATCGGTTGCGCGAACGGCAGAAGCACGGCGGCCCCGACTGGTCGATGCCGCGCACGGTCAATTTCATCACCGGCCCGTCCCGCACCGGCGACATCGAGCAGCGCATCGAGCTGGGCGCTCACGGGCCGCGCCGTCTCCACATCATCCTGATCGACGATGGGGCGTCCTCCTAGCCGCGAGGAGCGCGCGCTCTGGCGCCGCTCGATGCAGGGCGTGACGCCTCTCGCGCCGAAGCGGCCGCTGCCGAAGCTTGCCGAGGAAGCGATGCCGGCTCCGCCGCCGGCCCGCCGCGCCCCGGCCCGCCCGGCGCCCGCGAAAAAATCCACGGCGCTCCCGGCGCTGAAGCCCGGCCATTCTCCCGGCGTCGACCGGCGCACGGCGGAGAAGCACCGCCGCGGCCGCCTGCCGGTGGAGGCGCGCCTCGATCTGCATGGCCTCACCCAGGACGAGGCGCACCGCGCCCTGGAGCGGTTTCTGCCCAGGGCCCAGGAGAGCGGCTGCCGCTCGGTGCTGGTCATTACCGGCAAGGGCTCCCGGGACGGTACCCGCGGCGTCCTCAAGGAGGCGGTGCCGCGCTGGCTCAACCAGTCGCCGCTCCGCGCCCTCGTGCTCTCGATCTCCTGGGCGCAGCCCAAGGACGGCGGCGCCGGCGCGCTCTACGTGCTGCTGCGGCGGATCCGATGACGCCCTTCGGCGTGCGCCTTCGGCAGATCCGCACCGAGCGCGGCATCACGCTGAAGCAGATGGCGGAGTCCCTCGGTGTCTCGCCCGCCTATCTCTCCGCCCTGGAGCACGGCCGGCGCGGCCGGCCGGCCCATCCCATGGTGGTGGCGCTCTGCGCCCAGCTCAACATCATCTGGGACGAGGCGGACGAGCTGATCCGCCTGGCGCGGCTCTCCCACCCCCGCGTCACCGTCGACACCGCAGGCCTGGCGCCGCAAGCGACGGAGCTTGCGAACCTGCTGGCGGAGCGCATCCGCAAGCTCTCGCCGGCGGAGATCGAGCGCATGCTGACGGTGCTCAAGACCTCCGCGACCGGCCCCCGCCCGCGCCGCCGGCCCGCCTCGGCACCGCCGCGCCCCGGCCGCTAACGACCTGTTAAGTATTCCCGGCGAGGCTCAGGCGGTTTCCGCCCGAAGCGCCCAGAGGTATGCGATGAGCAACAACGATCTCCGCCAGGCCGACCTCTCCAATCTCAGCATCACCGACATGACGCCGGAACAACGCGCCGAGCTCAAGCGCCGCTACAGCCATTTCATCGAGAGCTTCGTCCCCGCCGACGCCAAGCCCGCCGCCGACAAGCCCGCCCCCAAGCCGCAGAAGTGGGTGCCGGGGAAAAAGGCGCGGGGATAGAGTCGCCCCTATACCACTCCCCACCATCGTCATGCCCGGCCTTGAGCCGGGCATCCACGCCTTGAAACCGAAAAATTCGTGGATGGCCGGGTCAAGCCCGGCCATGACGAGGTGTTGAACGGTCGGGCGACGCCGGCAGATCGAACAGGACTCCCTACCCCATCTCCCGGACGATCCGCTTCGGCGCGGTGAGGCGGTAGCTGCGCTCCACCAGCAGCGCCACTTCCTTCCAGTCGACGCGGCGGTCGAGGTGCATGCCGACCCAACCCTTGTGGCCGACATAGGGCGGCACGAAGAAGCGGTCGGGGTCGGCGCCGACGAGGATGGTCTGGCTGCCAGGCGGCGCCTTGCACCAGATGCCGGGCCGGTCGTCGTCGTCCTCCACGTACATGACGTAGATCTTGTTGCGGATGCGGAAGGTCGGGATCTCCCAGGTCTCGCGCTCCTCCGCCTCGGGGAGCGCGAGGCAGATCTTTCGGAGTTGATCGATGGGCAGAACCCGTTTCTTCTTGCGCGGCTTCGCCGTCGCTTTCGCCATATCTAGAGAATGAACTTCGATAGATCGGCGTTCTTCGCCAGATGCGCCACGCGGTCGTGCACATAGGCGCGATCGATCTGGATGGTGGTGCCGGGGTGCTGGTCGGAGGCGGTGAAGCTGATCTCCTCCAGGAGCTTCTCCATCACGGTATGGAGTCGCCTTGCGCCGATGTTCTCCACCGTGCCGTTGATGTCCTCGGCGAGGCTCGCGATCTCGTCGATGGAATCCTCGGTGAAGTCCAGGGTCACGCCCTCGGTGAGGAGCAGAGCCTTGTATTGCTTTACCAGGCTTGCCTCGGGCTCGGTGAGGATGCGGCGGAAATCCTCGCGGGTCAGCGGCTTCAATTCCACGCGGATGGGGAGCCGGCCCTGCAGCTCCGGCAGCAGGTCCGAGGGCTTCGCCAGGTGGAAGGCGCCGGACGCGATGAAGAGGATGTGATCGGTCTTCACCGCGCCGTGCTTGGTGGCGACGGTGGTGCCCTCGATCAGCGGCAAGAGGTCGCGCTGCACGCCCTCGCGGCTGACATCGGCGCCGCCGACGCGGTCGCTGCGCCCGGCGATCTTGTCGATCTCGTCCAGGAAGACGATGCCGTTCTGCTCCACGGCCGTAATCGCCTCCTTCACCACCTTCTCCTGATCCAGGAGCTTGTCGCTCTCCTCGTCGATCAGCACGCGGTGGCTCTCCAGCACGGTCATGCGCCGGGGCTTGGTGCGGCCGCCGAAGGCCTTGCCGAAGATGTCGCCGAGATTGACCATGCCCATCTGGGCGCCGGGCATGCCGGGAATCTCGATGGTCGGCATCCCCGATCCCGCCGCCTCCTGCACCTGAACCTCGATCTCCTTCTCGTCGAGAAGGCCTTCCCGCAGCATCTTGCGGAACTTCTGCCGCGTCTCCGCCGAGGCGTTGTTGCCGACGAGGGCGTCCAGCACCCGCTCCTCGGCGGCGAGCTCGGCGCGGGACGCCACTTCCTTGCGCATGCGCTCGCGGGTCATGCCCAGGGAGATCTCCACCAGGTCGCGGGCGATCTGCTCCACGTCGCGGCCGACATAGCCCACCTCGGTGAACTTCGTCGCCTCCACCTTGAGGAAGGGCGCCTGCGCCAGCTTGGCGAGGCGCCGCGCGATCTCGGTCTTGCCGATGCCGGTCGGGCCGATCATGAGGATATTCTTCGGCAGCACCTCCTCGCGCAGGCCCTCCGGCAGCTGCTGCCGGCGCCAGCGGTTGCGGAGCGCGATGGCGACGGCGCGCTTCGCGTCGCCCTGCCCCACGATATGGCGGTCGAGCTCGGAGACGATCTCGCGCGGACTGAAGGAGGAGGTCATAGGGTGTCTAGGGTGATGTTCTCGTTGGTGTAGATGCAGATCCCGGCGGCGATGGCCATCGCCTTGCGCACGATCGCCTCGGCGTCGAGGCCGGGTTGGTCGATGAGGGCGCGCGCCGCCGCCAGCGCATAGGTGCCGCCGGAGCCGATGCCGATGATGCCGTCCTCGGGCTCCAGCACGTCGCCGGTGCCGGAGAGGATCAAGGACACGCTCTTGTCCGCCACCGCCATCATCGCCTCCAGGCGGCGGAGGTAGCGGTCGGTGCGCCAGTCCTTGGCGAGCTCGACGCAGGCGCGGGAAAGCTGGTTCGGGTACTGCTCCAGCTTCGCCTCCAGGCGCTCGAAGAGGGTCAGCGCGTCGGCGGTGGCGCCGGCGAAGCCCGCCAGCACGCTGCCATTGCCGAGGCGGCGCAGCTTCCTGGCGTTGGATTTCAGCACGGTCTGCCCGAAGGACACCTGGCCGTCCCCGGCGATGACGACCTTGCCGTCCTTGCGCAGGCACAGGATGGTCGTGCCGTGCCAGGTCAGATCGCTCGGTTGGGACATGGAGGCCTTTCAGGGAGATAGGCGGGCTCGCGGGCGGCAGGAACCGCCGCGGCCCGACAGCATTTAATCAAGGACGGCCGCCGGATCAAGGCGGTGGTATCGGCCGGATCTCAAAGCCGCCGATATCCCACACCTCGACCACGTGATTGGTGAGGTCCAGGCCCTCCGCGAGGCGCCGGTCGATCACGGGCTCCAGATGCTGCCATTGCTCCTCGGCCGTGAGGTCATGAGCCCGCAGAATGATGAGGCCAGCATGAATCTCGGATTTGGCGGCCAGAGTGATGTAGTCACGGGCATTGGCGGTGACCACCGTTTGATCATGCGCGAACGCGTATCGTCACAGGTCGGGGTCGCTCATGCGCGAGCGCCCGAGATGGCCGACATATTGGGCGAATATTCCCTTGCGTGCCAAACGGTCAACCAGGCGCGGCGAAATGTGCTGGTCGAGCAGAATTTTAAAATTCATGCTCTATCGTTGCCGAGCGACGGCGCAAAGTCGTGAAGGATGCGCTGCTATCCTACCCGTCGCAGCTCGATCCGCTTGCGCGGGCGGCCGGGGCCGGGGCGAAGGCGCGTGAAGAGGCTGGCAAAGCTGATATCGCCGTCGCTGAGCCAGGGGTAGTCACCGCGGATTTCAGCCACCGGCACGCCCTTCCGCACGAGCGCGCCGATATAGCGGATGGGCACGCGGGTTCCCTTGAACACGGGCTCGCCGCTCAGCACGTCCGGCCGCGATTCGACCCGCTCCAATCCGCGCTCGAAGGCCCTGAGGCGGTCGTTCAGGACTTTGCGCGGCCGCGCCAGATCGATCTCGAGATCGACGTCGCCGCTGAGCCGCAGCCGGTTCCGCGTCGCTGTCCAGCGGCCCTCACTGCCCCGCTTCGAGGCGACAAGGCGATAGAGATCCCGCCGATCCGCGGGGGAGAGGACGGCGGGCATCGAGCGAACGAGGTAATAGTAGAAAACCTCGCTCTCGCTGAGGCGCAGGCGGGCGGTCTTGCCCGCCCGCTTCGGCCGGGCGCCGGCGATTCCCCGCTGCAGCTCGTGCCGGATCGTCTTCTCCGACGTCTCCGCCAGCACGGCGGCTTCCTTGAGCGAAAATCCCTCGGGCATGACCGGCCGATCCATAAAATATGACCCAGTCTGGGCAATAAATATGCCCAGTAAGGGTCCGAATTACAAGGACTCCGTCAGGCTGGCACCAGCCAGCAGTTCTTGCTAAAAGACGGCCGCCGGAGGGTGGCAGTCGCCCCCCCGGACGATAGGAGCAGCCGCCCGTGTCCAAGCCCCTCGCCCGCCGGGCCACCGTCGAGCGCAATACCAAGGAGACGCGCATCCGCGGCACCGTCAATCTGGACGGCACCGGCGCCTATGACATCTCGACCGGCATCGGCTTCCTCGATCACATGCTGGAGCAGCTGTCGCGCCACAGCCTGATCGACATCGCGCTCCGCGCCGAGGGCGACCTGCACATCGACTACCACCACACCACCGAGGACACCGGCTATGTGATCGGCGGTGCGATTTCGGAAGCGCTCGGCGACCGCCGCGGCATCCACCGCTATGGCGACGCCCTCATCCCCATGGACGAGACGCTGACCCGGGTCGCTCTCGACGCGTCCAACCGGCCCTACCTGGTGTGGAAGGTGGCGTTCACCCGGCCGAAGCTCGGCGAGATGGACACGGAGCTGTTCAAGGAATGGTTCCAGGCCTTCGCCCAGTCGGCGGGCCTCACGCTCCACGTGGAGAATATCTACGGCGACAACAGCCACCACATCGTGGAGTCCTGCTACAAGGGGGTGGCGCGCGCCCTCAAGCACGCGCTTTCCATCGATCCCCGTCAGGCCAACCTCGTGCCCTCCACCAAGGGCACCCTGGCGAAGACTGTGTAGGGGCACCGGCATGGGCGACGACCATCATGACCACGGCCCTCATCGACTACGGCTCCGGCAACCTGCGCTCCGCGGCGAAGGCGTTCGAGCGCGCCGCCGCTGAGCACGGCATCGCCACCGAGGTGGCGGTCACCAGCGATCCCGACATCGTCCGCGGCGCGGAGCGCATCGTGCTGCCGGGCGTCGGCGCCTTCGCCGATTGTCGGCGCGGTCTCGCCGCCGTCGCCGGCATGGAGGAGGCTCTCGCCGAGGCGGTGATCCAGCGCGGCCGGCCGTTCCTCGGCATCTGCGTCGGCATGCAGCTGATGGCGAGCGTCGGCCGCGAGTTCGAGGACGTCGCCGGCCTCGGCTGGATTCCCGGCGAGGTCGTGGCGATGCGCCCCAACGATCCCGCCCTCAAGATTCCCCACATGGGCTGGAACGAGCTCGAGCCTAAAATTCCGCACCCGCTTCTTTCCGGGATCGCCAAGGGCGAGCACGTCTATTTCGTGCACTCCTTCGAGATCCGCTGCGAGAACCCCGCCCATGTCCTCGCCACCACGGACTACGGCGGCACGGTCGTGGCTCTGGTCGGCCGCGACAATCTCGCCGGGACCCAGTTCCATCCCGAGAAGAGCCAGGCGGCGGGCCTGAAACTGATCGCCAATTTCCTGCGGTGGCGGCCATGAGCGGATCCGGCCTGGAGGGGGTTCCCTCGGCGGAGGTGCTGAAGGAATTCCGCGGCACCGATCTCAGCGATCTCTGCGACGCGGCGATCACCGCCATCAACGACGACGGCGGCTTCGGCTGGCTGAAGCCGCCGCCGCGCCACATCCTGGAGGCCTATTGGAAGGGCGTGCTGCTGGTGCCGGACCGCCATCTCTGCGTCGCGCGCCTCGACGGCACCATCGCCGGCTCCACTCAGCTGGTGCGCCCGCCGCGGCAGAACGAGGCGCAGGCGGCCTCGGCGCTGCTGAGCGGCACCTTCATCGCGCCCTGGGCGCGCCGGCGGGGCCTGGCGCGGCTGCTCGTCGGCCTTGCCGAGGAGACCGCCCGTACCCTTGGCATCATGGTGCTGAACCTCGACATTCGCGAGACCCAGAAGCCGGCGATGCATCTCTTCGAGGCGCTGGGCTACCGGCGCTGGGGCATCCATCCCGCCTATGCCCGGATCAACGGCCGCATGATGGCGGGCCACGCCTACTGGAAGCCCCTGGTGCCGGAGGCGGAGCCCAGGTGATCCTCTTCCCCGCCATCGATCTCAAGGACGGCCGCTGCGTGCGCCTGCTCAAGGGCGACATGCAGGCGGTCACCGTCTTCAATGATGACCCCGCGGCCCAGGCGCGCGATTTTGCGGCGCAAGGCTTCCCGTGGCTGCACGTCGTTGATCTCGACGGCGCCGTCGAAGGCAAGGCGGTGAACGGCGCCGCGGTGCAGTCGATACTCGCCGCGGTGAAAATTCCGGTGCAACTCGGCGGCGGCATCCGCGACCGCGGCGCCATCGACGCGTGGCTGATGCGCGGCGTGCGCCGCGTGATCCTCGGCACCGTGGCGCTGAGCGACCCCGAGCTGGTGCGGAGCGCCTGCCGCGCATATCCCGGCCGCATCGTCGTCGGCATCGACGCCCGCGCCGGCAAGGTCGCGGTGGAGGGCTGGGCGCGCACATCGAGAGTGGACGCCGTCGAGCTCGCGCTGAGATTCGAGGACGCCGGCGTCGCCGCCATCGTCTACACCGATATCGACCGCGACGGCGCGCTCTCCGGCGTCAACGTGGAGGCGACAGCGGCGCTGGCGCGGCGGCTCAAGACTCCCGTCATCGCCTCGGGCGGCGTCGCGTCGCTGGCGGATCTGCGCGCGCTCCGGCAGCACGAGCGGGACGGCATCGCCGGCGTCATCAGCGGCCGCGCGCTCTATGACGGCCGCCTCGATCCGGCGGCGGCGCTGGCGCTTCTGGCGGAGCCCCTTTCATGCTGAAGGCGCGCGTCATTCCCTGCCTCGACGTCAAGGACGGCCGCGTCGTCAAGGGCGTCAACTTCGTCAACCTCGTCGATGCCGGCGATCCCGTGGAGCACGCACGGGTCTACGACATCGAGGGCGCCGACGAGCTCTGCTTCCTCGACATCACCGCATCGTCGGAGGATCGCGCCACGCTCTTCGACGTGGTGCGCCGCACCGCCGAGCGCTGCTTCATGCCGCTGACCGTCGGCGGCGGCGTGCGCGAGGTGGAGGACATCCGCAAGCTGCTGCTGGCCGGCGCCGACAAGGCCTCCATCAACACCGCGGCGGTGGCGCGGCCGGAGTTCGTGCGCGAGGCGGCGGAGAAATTCGGCAGCCAGTGCGTGGTGGTGGCGATCGACGCCAAGCAGACCGGCCCCGGCCGCTGGGAGGTGTTCACCCACGGCGGCCGCAAGGCGACCGGCATCGACGCGGTGGTCTGGGCCCAGCGCATGGCGGAATCAGGCGCCGGCGAGATCCTGCTCACGTCGATGGACCGCGACGGCACCAAGCAGGGCTTCGACCTCCGCCTGACGCGCGCCATCGCCGATGCGGTGACGATCCCGGTGATCGCGTCCGGCGGCGTGGGATCCCTCGAGCATCTCGTCGAGGGCGTGCGCGAGGGCCACGCCAGCGCGGTGCTCGCCGCCTCGATCTTCCACTTCGGCACCTTTCGGATCCAGGACGCCAAGGCGGCGCTGGCCGCCGCCGGGATCCCGGTGCGGTTGTGAGTGGTCTGGCCGCAGAGCGATCGTGCGTCCTTCGACTCGGTGCTGACGCACCGGCTCAGGATGAGGAGCATTCTTCGATGCCCCAAAAGATTTTCCTCATCCTGAGCCGGCCGCGGAGCGGGCGAGTCGAAGGACGCACGACGCTGTTGCAGCAGCCCGAACGCCCTCTCATCACATGAGATCAGCCATGGCAACGCCCGACGGCACCACGCTCGATCGCCTGTACCAGACCATCGACGCCCGACGCCACGCGGATCCCGCCAGCTCCTACACCGCGACGCTCCTCGCCGCCGGCGCCGAGCGCGCGGCGCAGAAGCTCGGCGAGGAGGCGCTGGAGACGGCGCTGGCGGCGACCGCCGGCCGGCGCGAGGGCGTCGTCGGCGAGAGCGCCGATCTCCTCTATCACCTGCTGGTGCTGTGGGCGGCGATGGGCGTGACGCCGGCGGAGGTCTGGAGCGAGCTCATCCGCCGCGAGGGCACCTCGGGCCTGGCCGAGAAATCCCTCCGTCCCCGTTCCTGAGCGACCCGTCCGGAGTACCCCATGACCTATGACCCCAGTAATGTCTTCGCCCGTATCCTTCGTGGGGAGCTGCCGTGCGACAAGATTTATGAGGACGAGCACGTGCTGGCATTCCGGGACATACGGCCGCAAACCCCCGCTCATATCCTGGTCATCCCCAAGGGCGCCTATGAATCGCTCGCGGATTTCTCCACCCGCGGCAGCGACGCGGAGCTCGCGGCGGTGCTGCGCGTGGCGGGGAAAATCGCGCGCGATCAAGGGCTTGACGAGAGCGGCTACCGCATCCTGGCGAACCACGGAAGGGACGCGCACCAGGAGGTGCCGCACTTCCACATCCACATCTTCGGCGGCCGCGACCTCGGCCGCATGGTGGCGCCGGCGCGTTGACGCCCAGTCATCACGGCGCTGAGGGGTTCTTAACCAATTATTCCTAGCATTCGATGCAATAACGATGGCCGGGAGAGAATCCTGCGCGCCCGGATCGCCGCAGCCGGGACCCGCGGGAGAGGGTGATGACAGTACAGCCGTACCGCAAGCGCCTGCCGCGCGACGCGGCGCCGCCGGAGCCGGTCGCGCCGATGCCCGGCCTCGCCGTGACCGTGCTCAGTCTCGCCGGCGCGATCCTGCTGCAGAACACCGAGGCACAGGCTGCCTACGCGGTCGCGCGCAGCCTTCCCGAGGGCGAGACGAACGGCTTCGTCGCCCATGTCGTCAACCGCCGCGAGGCCGCCGCGATCTGGCAGCAGGTGACGACCGGCGGGCAATTCTCCGGCGATCTCCTGGTGCATACATCGGCGGGCATCCGCCGCCATCGCGTCGAGCTCTCGCCCGCGGGCGCCTCGCCCGGCAGCGAGACCGCCATCGTCATGACGGAGCAGCCGGTGGATGTTGCGGTTGCGGCGACGCTCGCGGCGGAGGCCGAGGGTCAGCGCTTCCGGGATTTCGCCCAGGCCGCCTCGGACTGGGTCTGGGAAGTCGACGAAGAGCTCCGCTTCACCTTCATGTCCGACAACATGCACGCGCCCTCGACGCTGCTGTCCCAGGCCTTCCTGGGCAAGCGCATCACCGAGGTCCGCTTCGGCGACATCGACAAGATCGACTGGTCGCCGCTGATCGCCGAGCAGACCGCGCATCGCGCCTTCCGCGACATCCGCTTCGAGCGGCGCCTGGCCAGCGGCGCGATCCGCCATCTCTCCATCAGCGGCGTGCCGATGATCGACGACGACGGCAATTTCCGCGGCTACCGCGGCATCGGCCGCGACATCACCCAGCAGGTGAACGCCGAGGCGCGCGCCGTCGCGGCCCAGGCGCGCCTGGTGGACGCCATCGAGAGCATTCCCGCCTGCCTGGTCCTGCTCGATGCCGAGGATCGTCTGATCCTCTGCAACAGCCGCTACCGCGAGGCCCACGCTGTCATCGAGGAGACGCTGGCGCCGGGCACGCCCTTCGCCGATCTCTGCCGCGCCAGCGCCGAGGCGGGATTGATCCCGGCGGCGGAGGGGCGCATCGACGCCTGGCTCGCCGACCGACTGGCGCGCCATCGCAGCTTCGGCAGCTGGACCGAGGAGCGCCAGGCCAAGGGCCGCTGGTTCCAGCTCACGGAGCGGCCGACCGCCGAGGGCGGCACCGTGCTGGTACAGGTCGACGTCACCGACCTGAAACGGCGCGAGCAGGAGCTGGCGGAGAAGACCCAGGTGCTGCAGGCGACCTTCGACAACATGGAGCAGGGGCTCCTGGTGCTCGACGGCGATCTCCGGATCAAGGCGTGGAACGGCCGCTTCCTCACCCTCATCGGCCTTGCGCCCGAGGACGTGCGGTTCGGCGCGCCGATCGCCGACATCACGCGCATCATCGCCGGGCGCGGCGAATACGGTCCCGGCGACATCGAGACCCTCGTCGCCACGCGCAACGCCGCACTCAATCGCCTGGAGCCGCCGGTCCGCGAGCGGCTGCGCCCGGACGGCACCATGCTCGAGCAGCGCCGCGTGCGGATGCCCGACGGCGGGCTTCTCATCACCTATACTGACGCCACCGAGAGGAAGCGCGTCGAGGCGGATCTGCGCCGCGCCCGCGACGAGGCGGAGCTGGCGAGCCGCAGCAAGACCGAATTCCTCGCCAACATGAGTCACGAGCTGCGCACGCCCCTCAACGCCGTCATCGGCTTCTCCGACGTGCTGATCGGCGAGATCTTCGGGCCGCTCGGCGACGCGCGCTATCGCGACTACCTGCACGACATCCGCGACAGCGGCAATCACCTCCTCAATCTCATCAACGACGTGCTCGACGTCGCCAAGATCGAGTTCGGCCGCATCGAGCTCACCGAGGAGAGCGTGCCGCTGAGCGAGATCATCGACGCCTGCGTGCGCCTGGTGCGCGAGCGCGCCGACGCCGCCGGCGTCGCGGTGGTGACGGAGCTGCCGGGCGATCTGCCGGCGCTGCGCGCCGACACCAGGCGGATGAAGCAGATCCTGATCAATCTGCTGTCCAACGCGGTCAAGTTCACGCCGAGCGGCGGGCAGGTGACGATATCGGCCGCCACCGACGAGCGCGGGCTGGTGCTGGCGGTGAGCGATACCGGCATCGGCATGGCGGCGGCGGATCTGGCGATCGCGCTGCAGCCCTTCGGGCAGATCGACAGCCGGCTGGCGCGGAAGTACCAAGGTACCGGGTTGGGATTGCCGCTCACCAAGGCGATGGCGGAGCTGCACGGCGGCAGCCTGGAGCTGATCAGCGCGCCGGGGCAGGGCACCATGGCCCGGGTGCGTCTGCCGCCCGAGCGGGTCCTGGCGCCCGCCGCCCGCCGTCCCGGCTGAGACGGCCGGCGCGCGGCAAAAAAACCGCGGAGAGTGACGGATCGCCGCGCCCATCGCAATCGCTAATTCATTTCCCAGGAGCCGGGGCCGGCGCCCGCCCATCGTTGCGTGCCGCGGGAATTGGGACTAAACACAGGCGCTCATCGGGGGCCCACGGGTCGGGATCGGATATGGCGCAGGCGGCAGCCGGCGGCGACGCGCACGCATTCAAGAAAGCCCGCCACAGCCTCGTCCTGGGGGCGCTCGGCATCGTCTATGGCGACATCGGGACGTCGCCGCTCTACACCGTCAAGCAATGCTTCGACAGCGGCACCGCCATCACGCCGGAATCGGTTCTGGGGGTGCTGTCGCTGATCGCCTGGTCGCTCACCGTGGTGGTGACGCTGAAATACGTCATCGTCATCATGCGCGCCGACAACCGGGGCGAGGGCGGCATTCTCGCGCTGACGGCGCTGGCGCTGCGCAGCACCAGCCGCCGCGGCCGCCGGCATCGGCTCATTTTGGCCGCGGGGCTGGTGGGCGCCGCGCTTTTCTACGGCGACGGCGTGATCACGCCGGCGATCTCCGTGCTGAGCGCGATCGAGGGATTGAAGATCGCGACGCCGATGTTCGATCCCTACGTCATCCCGCTCACCGTCATGGTGCTGGTCGGGCTCTTCCTGGTGCAGCAGCGCGGCACCGCCCTGGTGGGCGGCTTCTTCGGCCCGATCATGGTGCTGTGGTTCCTCGTCATCGGGGCCGTCGGCGGCGTCGAGATCTTCATCCAGCCGCGGATCCTCTGGGCGCTCAATCCGCTCTACGGGCTCGAGCTGCTGGCGTCGGATCCCCGCCACGGGGTCTTCCTGATGGGCGCGGTGGTGCTGGCGGTGACCGGCGCCGAGGCGCTCTACGCGGACATGGGACATTTCGGCCCGCAGCCGATCAAGCGCGCCTGGCTCGATCTGGTCTTTCCCGCGCTGATCCTGAATTATTTCGGCCAGGGCGCGCTGCTGCTGCGCCACCCCGAGGCGCTGGACAATCCGTTCTTCCGCCTGATGCCGGACTGGGCGCTCTATCCCATGGTGGCGCTTGCCACCGCCGCCACGGTCATCGCCTCCCAGGCGGTGATATCAGGCGCCTTCTCGATGACGCGACAGGCGGTGCAGCTGGGTTATCTGCCGCGCCTGCAGATCCGCCACACCTCCGAGGAGGAGCGCGGACAGATCTACGTGCCCAAGGTGAACGTCTTCCTGCTGGTGGCGGTCATCGCCTTGGTGCTGAGCTTCAAGTCCTCGGACAATCTCGGCACCGCCTACGGCATCGCCGTCACCGGCACGATGACGCTGACCACGGTGCTGGCCTTCATCTACATGGTCGGCGTGAAGAAATGGAATCCGGTGCTGGCGGCGCTGCTGTTCGGATTCTTCCTCATCGTCGATCTCGCCTTCTTCGGCGCCAATCTCCTGAAGATCGAGGAAGGCGGCTGGTTCCCGCTGGCGATCGCGTCCCTGGTCTATGCGGTCATGTCGACGTGGATGTATGGCCGCTCCCTGGTCACGTCGGAGCGCCAGCGCAACGCGATGCCGCTGGAGATCTTCCTCGCCACCTTGCGCGAGGACCGCACCCGGGCGCCGGGCACCGCCGTGTTCATGACGGGAAATTCCGGGCAGGTGCCGGGCGCGCTCCTCCATAACCTCAAGCACAACAAGTTCCTGCACGAGCGCGTGGTGCTGATGACGGTGCTGACCGAGGACATCCCCCATGTGGCGGACGAGCAGCGCTTCGACATCAAGCATCTCGAGCACGGCTTCCACACCGTGGTCGTGCACTACGGCTTCATGGACGAGCCGAACATCCCCCGCGCCCTGGCCCAGCTCCGCCTGATGCAGTTCCGCTTCAACCTGATGGAGACCTCGTTCTTCGTCGGCCGCGAGAAGATCGTCGCCAGCAAGCACTCCCGCCTCGCCCGCTGGCGGCGCTGGCTGTTCTCGTTCATGACCAACAACATGCTGAACGCCACCGAGTTCTTCCGCATCCCCACCAACCGGGTGGTGGAGCTGGGCGGGCAGCTGGAGATCTGAGCGCCCGCCGGCGCGGATCCCGCCGCCGGACCCGATGGAACCGGATCCGTCATTCACCCTTTTATCCCGTCGCGGTTCCACCGCAGCCGGCGGACCGAGGATCCCAAGGTGTTATTCCGGCTGGGCTTTGCAACCCGCGTTGCATGTCGGCCGGAATCGGACTAAAGACGGCGCCTGCAGCACCTCAATCGGCGGCACATGGCCCTCGCGGCGACGCATAACGGCATGGAGACCCGAAGGAAGGCGCGGCAGACCCTCGTTCTGGGCGCGCTCGGCATCGTTTACGGCGATATCGGGACCTCGCCCCTCTACACCGTGAAGCAGTGCTTCCAGAGTGCCGGCCAGGTGACCGAGGCCAGCATCCTCGGCGCGCTCTCGCTGATCGCCTGGGCGCTGACCATCGTCGTCACCTTCAAATACGTCATCGTCATCATGCGCGCCGACAACCGGGGCGAGGGCGGCACTCTCGCGCTGACCGCCCTGGCGCTGCGCAGCCAGAGCAAGCGCGGCCGCCGGCACAAGCTGATCCTGGCCGCCGGGCTGGTGGGCGCGTCCCTGTTCTTCGGCGACGGCGTCATCACGCCGGCGATCTCGGTGCTGAGCGCGGTCGAGGGGCTGAAGATCGCGACGCCGCTCTTCGATCCCTACGTGATCCCCATCACCATCGCGCTGCTGGTGGGTCTCTTCGTGATGCAGCGCCGGGGCTCCGCCCATGTCGGCGGATTCTTCGGCCCTGTCATGGCGCTCTGGTTCGTCACCATCGCCGTCCTCGGCCTCAGCGAGATCTTCGTGCAGCCGCGCATCCTGCTGGCGCTCAATCCGCTCTACGGAATCAGCCTGCTGGCGGCGGATCCGCGCCACGGATTCATTCTCCTGGGCGCGGTGGTGCTGGCGGTGACCGGCGCCGAGGCGCTCTACGCCGACATGGGACACTTCGGGCGCGAGCCGATCCGTCGCGCCTGGTTCTACCTGGTATTCCCCGCGCTGATCGCTCAACTACTTCGGCCAGGGCGCGCTGCTGCTGCGCCATCCCGAGGCGCTCGACAATCCCTTCTTCCGCCTGGTGCCGTCCTGGGGCCTCTATCCCCTGGTGGTGCTGGCGTCGGCCGCCACCATCATCGCCTCGCAAGCGGTGATCTCAGGCGCCTTCTCGATGACGCGCCAGGCGGTGCAGCTGGGCTATCTCCCGCGCCTCCAGGTGCGCCACACCTCCGAGGAGGAGCGCGGGCAGATCTTCGTGCCCAAGGTCAATCAGTTCCTGCTGGTGGCGGTCATCGCCTTGGTGCTGGGCTTCAAATCCTCGGACAATCTCGGCACCGCCTACGGCATCGCCGTCACCGGCACCATGAGCCTCGATGCCTTCCTCGCCTTCGTCTACATGGCGGGCGTGCGGCACTGGAACCCGATCCTCTGCACGCTGCTCTTCGGCTTCTTCCTCACCGTCGATCTCTCCCTCTTCGCCGCCAACCTGGTGAAGATCGAGGAGGGCGGCTGGTTCCCGCTGCTGGTGGCCACCATGGCCTTCGCGGTGATGTCCACCTGGATGCGCGGCCGCGCCCTCGTCGTCGCCGTGCGCCATCGGGACGCCATGCCGCTGGACGCCTTCCTTGCCACGCTCCGTCCGGACCGTCCCAAGCGGGTGCCGGGCACCGCCATCTTCATGACCGCCAATGCCGATCAGATTCCGGCGGCGCTCCTGCACAACTTGAAGCACAACAAGGTGCTGCACGAGCGCGTGGTGCTGATGACGGTGCGCACCGAGGACATTCCCCACGTGCCGGACGAGCAGCGCTTCGACATCAAGCATCTCGAGCACGGCTTCCACACCGTGCTGATGCACTACGGCTTCATGGACGAGCCGAACATTCCCCGCGCCCTGGCGCAGCTTCGCCTGATGCAGTTCCGCTTCAACCTGATGGAGACGTCGTTCTTCCTCGGCCGCGAGAAGATCGTCGCCAGCAAGCACTCGCGGCTCTCGCGCTGGCGGCGCTGGCTGTTCTCGTTCATGACCAACAACATGCTGAACGCCACCGAGTTCTTCCGCATCCCCACCAACCGCGTGGTGGAGCTGGGCGGACAGGTCGAGATCTGAGAGCAACGGGGGCCGCGCCGCCCCCGCGCGCGATGACCCCTGACATCCTCTGGCTCCCGCTCGTCCTCAAGATCGTCGCCACCATGTCGGTGGTGATGGCGGCGGCGCTCACCGCCGAGCGCGCCGGCCCATTCCTCGGCGCCCTCATCGCCTGCCTGCCGGTCTCCGCCGGCCCCGCCTATGTGCTGCTGGCGCTTCAGGCCGACGACGGCTTCATCGCCGCGGGCGCGCTGGCCAGCGCCGCCGCCGCCGCCGGCACGGTGCTGTTCCTCGTGGCCTACGTCTTCCTGGCGCCGCGCGCCGGCGCTCTCGTCAGCGTCGCCGGCGGCCTCCTGGCGTGGCTCGCCCTCGCGGTGCCGATCCACGCCCTCGCCTGGAGCGTCGCCGGCGTCATCGCCCTCAACGTCGCGGTCTTCGCCTTTGCGTTTCGGGTGACGCGGAACGTCGCCACCGACGTGCCGGTGGCGCGAACGAAACGGCGCTGGACCGATCTCCTGGCCAGTGCCGCGGGCGTGGGGTTGCTGGTGGCGACCGTGGTGACGCTCAGCGCCCGCCTCGGGCCGGCGCTCACCGGCATGGTGGCGCTCATTCCCGTCAGCTTCAGCAGCTTCGCTCTCGTGGTGCATCCGCGCCTCGGCGGCCGCGTCGCCGCCGCCGCCATGGCGAGCGCGCTCCGGGGCATGGTGGGATTCACCCTGGGCCTCCTCGTGCTCCACGCCCTGGCGGTGCCGCTCGGCGCGCCGGCGGCGCTGGTGGCGGCGCTCCTCACCATGCTCGCCTGGTCCGGCGGGTTGATCGTCTGGAGGCAATGGCAGCTGCGCGCGGTGGCGAGCGGGTGAGGGTGGAATGATCCTGCGTCCTTCGACGCGCGGCCCACGGGGCCGCTTGCTCAGGATGAGGAGATTTTCTTTGTGCCATCAAAGATGGACCTCATCCTGAGCAAGCGAAGCGCGTCGAAGGACGCACCGCGCCCCACCCGCCCCCAAAAACGTCGCATCCCTCCCGTGTACAGCGCCGCCCCGCCTTGCCATGATGACGCGCGTGTCCCTTTTCCCGGAGTTCATGCGATGGCATCCAGAGTGGCGGTGATCGGTCTCGGCACCATGGGCCATGGCGCCGCCAGCTCCCTGCTGCGGGCAGGCTTCTCCGTCGCGGGGTTCGATGTGCGGCCCGAGGTGCGCGAGCGCTTCGCCGGCGAGGGCGGCATCGACGCCGCGAGCCCGGCGGAGGCGGCGCGCGGCGCCGGCGTGCTTTTCGTCTTCGTGGTCAACGCGGAGCAGACGATGGCGGTGCTCTTCGGCGAGCACGGTGCCGCCCGGGCGCTGGGCAAGGGCGCCGTCGTCGCCTGCTGCGCCACGGTGCCGCCGGCCGCCGCCGAGGAGATCGGCCGCCGTCTCGACGCGGCCGATCTGCTGATGCTCGATGCGCCGGTTTCCGGCGGCGGCGCCAAGGCGGCGTCGGGCGAGATGACGGTGATGGCCTCGGGCGTCGCCGCCGCCTTCGACAAGGCCGCGCCCTTCCTCGACGCCATCGCCGCCAAGGTCTATCGCCTCGGCGACAAGGCGGGGCAGGGATCCAAGGTCAAGATGATCAACCAGCTCCTCGCCGGCGTGCACATCGCCGCCGCCTGCGAGGCGATGGCGTTCGCCATCCGCAACGGCATCGATCCCGCCACGCTCTACGACGTGATCTCGAATTCCGCCGGCTCGTCCTGGATGTTCCAGAACCGCGTGCCGCATATTCTCGAGGGCGACTACGATCCCAAATCCGCCGTCGACATCTTCGTCAAGGATCTCGGCATCGTGCTGGAGACGGGGAAGGCACTGACCTTTCCGCTGCCGGTGGCGGCGACCGCGCATCAGCTCTTCCTCGCCGCCGGCGCCAAGGGCCTCGGCCGCGAAGACGACAGCGCCGTGGTGAAGGTCTACGCGGATCAGGCGGGGCTGAAGCTGCCACCTAGGAAGAAGTAAGCGCGCGCCACAGCCGCTCGGCATCCTCCGCCGCGCGCTCGACGGGCGTGTTGGCGAATCCCAGCAGCAGGCCCGGCGGCTGCCGGCCAGTGCCGGAGCACGATGAGAGCGCGCTCGGCGCCAGCCCCGCCCGGGCGGCGCGCGCCACCAGCTCGCCGTCCCGGCGCTTTCCCGCGGGCCACGCCAGAAGATGCATGCCGCCCGCCTGCAGCTCGATGCGCAGGCGATCGCCGAAGCGCGCCGTGAGTGCCGCCGCCAGCGCGCCGCGGCGCTCGCCGTAGAGCGCGCGCATGCGGCGGATGTGCGTTGCGAAATGTCCCTCGGCGATGAAGTCGGCGACGGCGGCCTGGGGCAGCAGCGCCGGCGCCGGCGCCAGGTAGCGCGCGATCTCGGCAAAGCGCGCCATCTCCGCGTCAGGAACGACGAGATATCCCAGGCGCAGGCCCGGCAGCAGCACCTTGCTGAAGGTGCCGGCGTAGAGCACGCGGTTGTCGCGATCGAGGCTCTTGAGGGCAGGGAGCGGGGCCCCGCGATAGCGGAACTCGCCGTCGTAGTCGTCCTCGACGATCCAGGCGCGGGTGCGCCCGGCCCAGGCCAGGAGCTCGAGGCGCCGCGCCAGGCTCATGGTGACGCCGAGCGGGCTTTGATGGGACGGCGTCACCACCGCGAGCCGCGCCCGGGGCGCGCGGCGGATGCCGTCCCGCACCACGATCCCCTGGTCGTCCACCGGCACGAAGGCGGGGCGCGCGCCGGCGGCGATGAGCCCGTGCCGGGTCATGAAATAGCCGGGCTCCTCCATCCAGACCGGCTCGCCCCGGCGCAGCAGCGCCAGGGCGACGAGGCCCAGCGCGCCCTGGAAGCCGCCGGTGACGAATATATTGTCGGCGGCGGTGGCGATGCCGCGGGCGACGCCGAGATAGGTGGCGATCTCCCGGCGCAGAGCCATGAGGCCGGCGCCCTCGGGCAGGCCGTCCCCGGGCACGGCGCGGCCGTGGCGCGCGACGAGACGCGCCCAGGTCTTGCGCGGAAAGGCGTCGAGGGCCGGCAGCCCCATCTGGAACGGCAGCGCCGTGCCGGCCGGCGCCGGCGCCGCGGGCTCGGGCGCCGCCGGTGCCGAGGGCCGCGGCCGCAGCGCGCCCAGCGCCCGCCGGTCGAGGGAGGGATCCACCACGGTGCCGGCGGCGCCGCGGGTCAGCACGTAGCCCTCGTTGATCAGCATCCCGTAGGCGGCATCGACCGTGCCGCGGGCGAATCCCAGCTGGGCCGCGAGGCTCCGCGCCGAGGGCAGCCGCGCGCCCAGGGCCAGGCTGCCGTCCAGGATCGCCTGGCGGAAGCGCTCGTAGATCTCGCGATAGGCGGGCCGGCGCCGGTCGAGGGCGATCGCCGGCGGCGCCGCTGCTGTTCGTGCCATGGATGGCCCAGTCGATTTCGCCATTCTTGGCTCTGTCGCCTGGACCAAGCAAGGCGCATGTTCAAGGCGTCGACAACGGACGGACGGCACGGGAGACGGAAATGGCGAAACGGCTCGACCACAACGCGGTGGCGCCCCAGGCGCGCCAGGCGATGATGTCGCTCTATACCTATGTGAAGGAGAGCGGCCTCGACATCGCCCTCATCGACATGATCTGGCTCCGGATCTCCCAGATCAACGGCTGCGCCTATTGCGTCGATCTGCACTACCGCGACGCGCTCGCCCGGGGCGTCGCGGCGCGGAAGCTCAATTCCGTGGTGACCTGGGCGGAGACGCAGTTCTTCAGCGCGCGGGAGCGGGCGGCGCTCGCCTGGGCGGAAAGCCTGACCCTGGTGGCCGAGACCCGCGCCCCCGACGACGTCTACGAGGCCGCGCTCGCGCAATTCGGCGACAAGGGGATGGTGGATCTCACCTATGCGATCGGGCTGATGAACCTGCTGAACCGCCTCGGCGTGGGATTCCGCAAGGAGCCCGAGGTGAAGCCCGAGGAGCGCGGCGCATGAGCGTGCTCCCCGCGCGCCGCTCGCTTGCAGCCGGCATCGCCATCGCCGGCTCCGGCATCGTGCTTCTGGCGCTGCTGCTCGGCGGCGGCAAGTTTCCCGCGCCCCACGTGCACGTATCGGCGGTGCCGGGAATGGCGAGCGCCGCTCAGCGCCCGCCGACCAAGGTTACGATCATCTCCACCCACGCGATCCCCGACATGAAGGGCAAGCAGATGACCGCGGTCATCGTGGACTTCCCGCCCGGCGCCTTCTCGCCGGAGCATCACCACGAGGGCTCGCTCACGGTCTATGTGCTGAAGGGCACCATCCGCTCCCAGCTCGACGCGGGCCCCGCCCAGATCTACACCGCCGGCCAGAGCTTCTTCGAGCCGCTCGGCGTCACCCATACCTTCGCTGAGAACATGAGCACGACCGAGGATGCCCAGCTCCTCGCCGTCTTCGTCCACGACCAGGGCGCCCGGCTCACGGTCTATCATTGAGGGCGCGCCGTCTCGTCCAGGCTTTCCCGGAGCGACGTCTCGAGGATGTCGACCGCGCGGTCGATCTCGCCGGTGGAGACCGTGAGCGGCGGGGCGATGCGCCAGACCGAGCCGCGCTCGGGCCGGCGACGGATGTTCATGCTGAGGCCCTTCTCCAGGCACTTCTGCGTGGTGAGCGCGCCCAGCGCATGGGCCGGAGTCCGGGACGCGCGGTCCCGCACCAGCTCGACGCCGAGGAGCAGCCCCGCGCCGCGCACGTCGCCGATCACCTCGTAGCGCTGCTGCAGCTCCTCGAAGCGGCCGCGCAGATAGGCCCCCATCTCCCGGGAGCGCGCGACGAGCTGCTCCTCGGCGATCACCCTCAGGACGGCAAGCCCGACCTCGGCGCCCAGGGGATCGGAGACGTGGCTGGTGTAGAAGGTGAAATGCCGCTCGTGCAGCACGTCCTCTATCTTCGCCGTGGTCGCCACCGCCGCCAGGGGCAACCCGCCGCCCAGGGTTTTCGACATCGTCATGATGTCGGGGACGACATCGAAGAACTCCGAGCCGGTCTTCGTGCCGATGCGGCCGAAGGCGGTCTGCGCCTCGTCGAAGATCAGCAGCATGCCGCGATCGTCCGCCGCCTTGCGCAGCGCCTGCATGAAGGACTTGGGCGGCACCAGCACGCCGCCGGCGCTGATGATGGGCTCGGCGATGATGGCGGCGCCGCGGCCCGCCGACTGCATGTCGAACATCTTGAGGGCGAGATCGAGGTTGGCGAGCGCCGCCTCTTCCTCGGTCGCACCCTGAATATAAGGCCGGTAGGCGTTGGGCTCGGGAATGACGAAGACCCCCGGCGCCGGCACGCCATAGCCCCGGCGGTCGCTCGCCATGGAGACCGCGCTGGCGCCGCCGGTGACGCCGTGCCACGACCCGCCCAGGACCAGGACCTCGTAGCCGTCCGTGTACATCTTCGCCATGCGAAGGGCGACTTCGTTCGCCTCGGATCCCGTGTTGATGAAGATCGACCGCTTGATGTCGCCCGGCAGCCAGTCCCGCGCCAGGGTCTGCGCCAGCTCCACCACCACCTCGGGGATCATGCCGCTGAAGAAATGGAACGCCTTCTGTCCGGCGCGATTGACCGCGTCGACGATGGCGGGATGATTGTGCCCAATGGTGGCGCACATCTGCCCCGAGGTGAAATCCAGATATTCCCGGCCGGCGCTGTCGGTGACGATGGTGCCCTTGGCCGAGCGGAACAGGCTCGGAAAGACGTCGCCGCCGTATCGGACGAGAAATTCCTGCGCTGCCTGCTGAAGCGCGTCGGTCATTGTGTTCTCCGTTGCGGCCCTTGGAGTACACGCGGCGCGCGTGCGCGCCTCATGAGGTCTTCCATGTCGAGGGTCTTTCCCGCTCCCGCGTCGAGCGAGCGGACGCCCGGCCCGATTTCGTCGCGTAGACGCCGAAGCTTTTCGACATAGGCATGCAGCTCCCGGCCGATCTTCTCTTGGGCCGCCTCGGGCAGCGTCGCCGCCTCCGCAACCGCTTCTCTAACACTTTGCTCATGCGAGTACCCTACCGCAAAGCCGCTCCAGCGTCTCCTTGCGCTCCGCCCTCACCTCGTGAGCGCGCTCGTGCCGCCTCTGCAACCGCTTCTCTAAACACTTTGCTCATGCGAGTACCCTACCGCAAAGCCGCTCCAGCGTCTCCTTGCGCCCCGCTCTCATCCCGCAAGCGCGATTCTGCGATAGCTGAGCGCCTCCGCCACGTGGAGGCGCCGCACGCTCTCCGCGCCGTCGAGGTCGGCCAGCGTGCGGGAGACGCGGAGCACGCGGTGGTAGCCGCGCGCCGAGAGCTTCAGGCGCTCGGCGGCGTCGAGGAGGAGTTTCTTGCCGTCGGCGTCGGGGGTGGCGATCGCGTCGAGGAGCTGGCCGTCGGCCTCGGCGTTGGTGCGGATGCGGCGGTCGGCGGGCAGGGTGGCGAAGCGCGCCGCCTGGCGCGCGCGGGCCTTGGCGATGCGCGCCGCCACCTCGGCGCTGCCTTCCGCCGGCGGCGGCAGGGAGAGATCGGCGGGCTTCACCGCCGGCACGTCGATGTGGAGATCGATGCGGTCGAAGAGCGGGCCGGAGATCTTTGACTGATAGTCCTGGGCGCATCGGGGCGCGCGGCCGCAGCCGAGCGCGGCATCGTCGAGATAGCCGCAGCGGCAGGGATTCATCGCCGCCACCATCTGGACGCGGGCGGGATAGGTCACGTGGATGTTGGCGCGCGCCACCGAGGCGCGGCCGGTCTCCAGCGGCTGGCGCAGCGCCTCGAGCGTCGCGCGCTGGAATTCCGGCAGCTCGTCCAGGAACAGAACGCCGAGATGCGCGAGGCTCACTTCTCCCGGCCGCCCGCGCACGCCGCCGCCCACCAGGGCCGGCAGCGAGGCGGAGTGATGGGGATCGCGGAACGGCCGCTGGCGCAGCAGCTTGCCGTCCCGGAGCAGCCCCGCCACGGAATGGATCATCGAGACTTCCAGCGCCTCGGCGGGATCGAGCGGCGGCAGCAAGGCCGGGGAGCCGCGCCGCCAGCATGGATTTGCCGGCGCCGGGCGGGCCGATCATCAGCAGATTGTGGCCGCCCGCCGCCGCCACCTCGAGGGCGCGCTTCGCGGTCTCCTGGCCCTTGATGTCCCGGAGATCCGGCGGCGCCGGGCCGGGCTCGGCGACCCGCGGCACCGGCGGCGACAGCACCTGCGTCCCCTTGAAGTGATTGATGAGGGCGAGGAGGGAGGGCGCCGCCAGGATCTCCACCGATCCGGCCCAGGCCGCCTCGCCGCCGGAGGCCGCAGGGCAGATCAATCCGAGCCCGCGCTCCGCCGCGCCCATCGCCGCCGGCAGCACCCCCGCCACCGGCAGGAGCGCGCCGTCGAGGGCGAGCTCGCCCAGCGCGATGTATCCCGCGATCTCGTCCGCCGGCAGCACGCCCATCGCCGCCAGCAGACCCAGCGCGATCGGCAGATCGAAGTGGCTGCCTTCCTTGGCGAGGTCCGCCGGCGCCAGATTGACCGTGATGCGCTTGGGCGGGAGCGCCAGGCCCAGGGCGTTGAGCGCGGCGCGCACCCGCTCGCGGGATTCCGCCACCGCCTTGTCGGGAAGGCCCACCACGTTGAAGGCGACGATGCCCGAGGCGATCGTCACCTGGGCATCCACCTCCAGGACGTCGATGCCCTGAAAGGCCACCGTCTTGATCCGCGCCACCAAGGTGCTGCTCCGGCTTGCCCGCTCGGGCCCCAAGTCTAGCGGCAACCCGGAAACGGGGATATGGCGAGTTGCTCCGCTAGCGGCGTCGGGGACAGCCGGCCGCCCCGGCGGGAGGCCCGGCAATCTTTGGCCCCACCTTCTTCATGGTGGTTAACAGGTCATTAGTGCCGGGAATGCGATACTGGCCGCCAATACCCGCAGCACCGGCGCGAGACGCGTCGATGACGGCTGCAGGTCACGAGATTGAATATGGATGATACCGATCGCATCGTCGCTGCCATCTTCACCGCGGCCATGTGCGCGGGGAAGGCCGGAGACTTCGCCGACTACTTCAAGGCGTACGACGCGTTCCTCGCTCTGGCGAAGGAGCGCGCGAAGAGCCAAGCCGCCGGGAAGCTGGTGCTGAGCCACCCGTTGGGCCGCACGTCCTGAGGTGGATGCGCCGCCGGCCGCCGCCCTATCATGAATGACGGCAGACGGAGGCGCTGATCCCGATGGGACGAGCAACGCACCTTGCGGCGATGGTGGCGACGCTGCTGCTGGCCGCCGCGGCCGCCGCGCCGGCCTCCGCCGCCGATCTCGTGCGCACCATCAAGGTGGACGGCGTCGAGCGCACCTATCGCCTGCACGTGCCGCCGGGCAAACCGGCGCAGCCCATGGCGCTGGTCATAGTGCTGCACGGCGGCGGCGGCAACGGCGCCACCACGGACAAGCACACGCACTTCAGCGCCGAGGCTGACGAGCAGCATTTCATCGTGGCCTATCCCGACGGCAGCGGCCGCTCGCGGCCGTTCCTCAACGCGGTGGGGAAGGGCGGGTTCCTCACCTGGAACGCCGGCGACTGCTGCGCCTATGCGATGGAGCATCGCGTCGACGACGTGGCGTTCCTGCGCGCCATGGTGGCGGCGATCGCCCGCGAGCTGCCGGTGGATTCGCGCCGCGTCTACGCTGCCGGCATCTCCAACGGCGGCATGATGTCCTATCGCCTGGCCTGCGAGGCGAGCGATCTCGTGGCGGCGGTGGGCGTGGTCTCCGGCGTCGTCGTGACCCGGCCCTGCGCGCCCGCGTCGCCGGTGGCGGTCATTCACATCCACGGCAGCGCCGACCGGAACGTGCCCCTTGCCGGCGGCGTCGGTCCCAAGGCACGCACCCACACGAATTATCCGCCGGTGCAGGGCTCCATCGATCTCTGGGCCGGCGTCGACGGCTGCGGAGCACCCGCGGCATCGGAGCCCGCGCCCGGCGTCACGCTCCGCGACTACCGCGGCTGCCGCGCCGGCACCGAGGTCGCCTACTACGTGATCGCCGGCGGCGGCCACGCCTGGCCCGGCGGGACCCAGATGGCGTCCTTCCTCGACAAGCCCTCCACCGCGATCGCGGCCACGCCGACGATCTGGGCCTTCTTCGCCGCGCATCCGAAGAACTGAAGAACCGGGCGCCGCGCGGGGCGCTCATTTTTTTCCGATGAAAAGAAAGAAGGCCCCTTGGCCGAAGCCAAGAGGCCTTCACCCCGTAACCCCCGCAGGTGTTGGATCCGCAGAGATAGGGAGGGGGAAAATGCCAGGACAGGCCCAAGCCCGGAATCCGTAATTCTACCTAGCTCGGAGATCCCACCGCCGGGTCCGGCGCTACGGCGGTAGACGTAGTTTAAAGTTCGTAAACGGGAAGACATTCCCTGGTGTATCGGCGAACATGGTGCCTCCCTTGATGAGGTGATCCCATGACCCGCCAGCTGCCTGACCGCCTCCGCCTCGACCGGATGGCGACGCCGATCGGCGACGCGCTGATCGTCACCGACGAGGCCGGATATCTCCGGGCCTTCGACTGGGCCGACTGCGAAGCCAGCATGGCGCGCCTGCTGCGCCTCCACTACGGATCCCTGACGCCGACGCCGGGCGCCGCGCCGAAAGACATGAAGCGCCGGCTCGCCCGCTATTTCGACGGCGAGATCGGCGGCCTCGACGCGATCGAGTGGCGGACGTCGGGCACGCCGTTTCAGCGCAAGGTCTGGGCCGGCCTCACCAGGATCGCGCCGGGCAAGACCCTGAGCTACGGCGCGCTCGCGGCGAAGCTCGGCTGCGCCAGCGCCGTCCGCGCCGTAGGCCTCGCCAACGGATCGAATCCCATCAGCGTGGTGGTGCCCTGCCATCGCGTCATCGGCAGCGACGGCTCGCTGACCGGCTATGGCGGCGGCATCGCTCGCAAGCGCTGGCTGCTCACCCACGAGGGCGCGGCGTTTCGCGACAAGGCGGCCGGTGCCGCGCGCGCGGCCCAGATAGCCGGTCCGGCGCGCGCCGCCTAGATAATTACCCAGGGCGACGGCGCGGCTACGGGCCGCCGCCCTGGATCGCCTTGATGGCGGCGATGACGCGTTCCCATTCCGATATCCTCTCCGTGAGTCCGCGGTTGCGGACGTTGGTCAGGGCTTGCTCGGCAAAGTCGATCGCCGCCTTGCCGTGAGCCTCGATCAGGGCGCGGGCCAAATGTTCGGTGAGATCTGTCATCGCAAGCCAACAGATCAGCAGGCCTGAAGTTGCAGCCCCCCTGAATACCCCCAGAACTGCCCTAGTCTTGTCGCGCCCAGGGCCGACGCCGCTCTATAGGCTTCCCCTTCAGGACTGCGACGGGGGCCCGCGAATGCCCGAAACTGACATGGAACTCTTGGCGGAAGCTCGCGCTTATCGAGCGAAAGCGAAGCGAATGCGGGAACTCGCGCTATTGGCTGGTCACCCGGAAGTCTCCCCCATCCTCAAGCAATATGCGCTGGAGCTGGAGGAGCGCGCGGCGGAGCTGTGTGCGATGGCGGAAGCGTCGACCACGAAGTCCGGCCCATGATTCCGACGCAAGATATCCGCGGACTCGGCAAGCGCGCCCTATCGACGAGGTCTGTGGCGCAATACGGTCACCGACAACTTTACCGGAGGCAATTGCCATGAAATACGCAGAAGCCGGAGTTTTGGGCCGGGTCACGCGGCGAGACGTCCTGGTCTTCGCGTTGGCGGCGGGGACGGCCGCCACCTATTCCGGCGCCGCCGGCGCCGCGACCGCCCGGGCGATCGACCACAGTGTCGACGACGGGCTGGCGCGCCTGCGAACCCAGGGCCCGAAGACGAGAGCTCTCATGGCGAAGTCCGTCGGCATCCTGATGTTTCCCAAGATCATCAAGGGCGGACTCATTGTCGGCGGCCAGTACGGCGACGGCGCGCTGCGCATCGGCGGCAAGACGACGGGCTATTACAATATCGCCGCCGCGTCCTTCGGGCTGCAGATTGGCGGCGAGTCCTTCAGCTATGCGCTGCTGTTCATGAAACAGAGCGCCCTCGACTATCTGCAGAAAAGCGACGGCTGGGCGCTGGGATCGGGACCCAGCGTGGTGGTGATGGACAAGGGGGCGGCGACCTCCCTCGACACCACGTCGATCACCCAGGACGTGGTCGCCATTCCTTTCGGCCTGCACGGGCTGATGGCGAGCGCCAGCATCGAAGGCTCGAAGATCACCCACATCACGCCGAGCGCCTGAACCGCGCTGCAACCCTCAGCAAGCCGATCCGCCGGTCGGCCGCCGGCGGCCGATCACTGGAGCGGCGGGTGCCGGTAGACGCACCGGTCCAGGTTCCAGAGCTCGACGGCGGAATCCTGTACCCGTCCGACCAACAGTTCTCTCGCGAAACTCTCCGCCTCCTCGCAGGAGTTGCAGTGCAGCGCCTGCCACGCCGTGGTGTTTCCGGCTTCATTCATGAAGTAGCATCGATAGAGGCCCATTCTGTTCACCTGGCCGGTCCGCCACTTTGGGAGGCCGGTACAAAGGTAACTAGCTCGATCCCCCGCCGATCCGAGGCTCGTTCACGGATTCTAAGCGGTTGATCCAAAATAATTCCGGATGCATTGCGGATGTCGATGCGCGACCGCATACCCCGGCGCTCGCGGCCGGTGCCGTTGCTTACGCGGGCATGATTTGGCGAAACCGCGGCTTGGGTTATCCTCCTGCGAGCCAGAGGGAGACCCGCCATGGACAGCCTGCCGCAAGCTTCCCCGGAGACCGTTGGGATATCCGCCGACCGGTTGAAGCGCGTCGACGCCTGGCGCGAGAAGATCGTCGCCGACGGCAAGGTCGCCGGCGCCACCACGTTGGTGGCACGCCGCGGCCAGGTGGTGCATCTCGCCAGCTCCGGCCTCGCGGATATCGCCCGCGGCACGGTGATGACGCCCTCGACCATCCATCGCTTCTACTCGATGACCAAGCCGCTGACATCTGCGGCGATCATGATGCTCTACGAGGAAGGAAGATTTCAGCTCGACGATCCCATCACCCGCTTCCTGCCGTACTTCGCCAATCAGCGCGTCTGCACCGGCGGCGCCCGCGGCAAGCTCGACACCGTGCCGGCCCAGCGCGACATCACGTTTCGCGATCTGCTGACGCACACCTCGGGCCTGACCTACGGGTTCATGGCCTCGACCCTGGTGGACGCGCTCTATCGGGAGAAGGGCATCGATTTCGGCGCGGCGGAGACCAGCCTCGGCGCCGTGGTCGAGGCGGTGGCGGCGCTGCCGCTGATCGCCCAGCCCGGATCCGAATGGAACTACAGCGTCTCCACGGACGTGCTGGGCTATCTCGTCGAGGTCCTGTCAGGGCAGCCCTTTGCCAAGTTCCTTCACGCGCGGCTGATCGGTCCCCTGGGCATGGTGGATACGGATTTCCACGTGCGGCCTGAGAACGCCGGCCGCTTCGCCGCCAACTACGCCCGCGGCGAGACGGGCGGCCTCACCGTGATCGACGATCCCCGGGAAAGCCGCTACCTCCGCCCGCCCAAGGTGCATTCCGGCGGCGGCGGGCTGGTCTCCACCGCGGCGGACTACTGGCGCTTTTGCCGCATGATGCTCAACAAAGGCGAGCTCGACGGCGTGCGCTATCTCGGCCGCAAGACGGTGGAGCTCATGATGAGCAACCATCTGCGCGGCGACATGGCGGCGATGGGACAGCCGCGCTGGTCGGAATCGACGGCGGAGGGGATCGGCTTCGGCCTCGGATTCTCCGTCACCCTCGATCCCGCCCGGGCCCAGATCGTCGGCACGCCGGGCGAATGCGCCTGGGGCGGCGCCGCCAGCACCGCGTTCTGGATCGATCCCGTCGAGGACATGACGGTGATCTTCCTGACCCAGCTCATGCCCTCCACCACCTGGCCGTTCCGCCGCGAGCTCCGCGTGCTGAGCTACCAGGCGGTGATCGACTGACGCCGATCGGCGCCGACCTCCGCATGTCAGCGACCTCCGCCGCGATATTCGATCCCCTGATAGTCGATGCCGGTACCGGGCGCTGGATCGGGCGAGTACGGCGCACTGTTCGGGGACTGGCAGGCGGCAAGACCCGCCGCAACGAGAATGCCCAGGGTGAGAAGACGAACGAGTTTCAATTCGAACTCCTTCGGGACGGACGGATCGCGGCGACGGAGCGACACCAAAAAAGGGCGGCCCCGCCGGACGCCATCCGGCGGGGCCCTTCTCGCGCGTACCATCTTGCCGTTGGAGGAGCGGCAGGCCCGAGGGGCCATCGGGCTACTCACGCGCGAGCGTCGGTCAGAACTTGAACTTCGCCGAGGCCTCGAAGCGGTTGATGATCCCTTGCTGTCCGTTCTCGGTCTCGCGGCGTTCCCAGATGTATTCGCCGCCGAAATCCACCGCCGGCGTCGGACTCCAGATCAAGTTGACGTGCGTGGTGATCAGGTCCCGATTCAACTGATTAAATCCCAACGGGCTGGTAAGCGCCGCGGTGGTGAAGGCAGCTTTGGGATTATTGACCTGGAGGTAGCTAGCCTCCGCGGTACTGCGGAGGTTGTCGGCCCACCAGTGCAGATAAGATAGGCTGGCGTCCCAGATCTGCAGGTTCTCCAGCTTGTTCGTGGCGGCGTTCAACACCGCGTCCTGCGTCAGTCCAGCGTTGTTGCTGTAGCGGCCGATACCATCGCCGCCGTTGATCTGGCCGAGCACGTCGTCCTTGCCCCAGGTGTGCACGTCGCCGGAGAGGCCGAGTCCCCAGCCGAATTGCGATTGGCTGACATTGGTGCCGGTCGTGCCGCCCGTGAGACCGCCGGCATGCCAGTAGAGATCGCGAAACACCGACCGGAAGGAAAGATGACCCCAGGGCTGGTTATAGGTGAGCGCGCCCACGAAATCCGGGATCTTGTCGCCCTGGCCGGCGCCGAAGGTCGTGTTGGTGGCGCCCGTGGTGGAGGTGCCGTCGATGACGAAGGTGTCCGGGTTCTCGATCGACCCCGCGAGCGAGAGCCCGTTGGCGAGGTCATAGGTGTAGCGGAACTGCGGCTGGCGCAGCGGACCGGCCACGATGTTGCCACCGAAGTCCAAGGTCTCCGGCTCGGCCTGAGGATCGCGGAACAGCGGTGGCGCTTGCCCGACCAGGATCGGACCGAGCACCCCGTAGGCGAGACGGAGACGGAACCCGGAAGAGTTGCTGTTCACCTCGAAGGTCTTGCCCGGCGTCAGGCCGCTCGGGTTCTCGAAATCGCCCTCGATGAAGGTCTTGACCTCGCCGTAAGCCGATGGCGTTCGCGTCTCGATGTTGAAGCGGGATTCGCCGGCGGAGATGTGCGAGGCGCCATGGACGCTATGGCCGGCGGTCGCACTGGTGCCAGGCACATTGCCGTCGAGCGGTATCGCTGAAACCAGCGCGCCGGTAATGCCCGCGGTGGCAACGCTCTGTGCCACGCCGAAGTCGTAGGTGTAATCCGTTTTGACGTAGCCGCCGATCTTGAACGAGGTGCTGGTGCCCGGGATCAGGAATGAGCCCGGGTAGCTTCCGGCGCCTTGCTGCGCCAAGGCGGGCAGCGCGTACAGCAGCGGCAGCGCCGTCGACCCCAGGAGCGCAGTCCGCAACAAAGTCCTCTTCACGTTCATGTCTGCTTCCCCTCTTGCAACCGGTGACATCGACGCTCATCGCGCCCCGGATCAGGGCAGAGCCGTCCCGGTCTCACAAAGGGGATCGAGGTAGTCGCGGTTTTATTTCCGAATAAATTTCATCAAGCGAGCGGAATTCAAGTACCTGACATGGAGTCTTCTGTTCTTATGGGCATTATTATTGTCGGAATAAAGCAGTGTACACAGAAGTATATTCAGATCACTCGTTCTCAGGATGAGTAATCCACGGAATTATTTTGCGGCACGGGGAATAACAGCGCGGCTACTGCGATATTGCAGTTTCATGTCGGCTCGACGGTCGTCATCGGCCTTCGCCGACAAATGGTACGCGCCGGGATGGGGGCAGCCCGGGATCAGGGGCCGGAGACATCAGCCGGCTGAACTCCAGCGCGGAATGGAATGCGAGTCCGGCGGGTCGTGATCGACTGACGCCGGTCAGATTCCCGCGACGTCGACGATCGCCTCGGCGAAGGCTTGCGGCGCTTCCTGGGGCAGGTTGTGGCCGATGCCGCCGGAGATGAGCCGGTGCGCATACTTGCCGGAGAATTTCTTCGCATAGGCCGCGGGCGGCGGATGCGGCGCGCCGTTGGCGTCGCCCTCCATCGTGATCGTCGGCACGGCGATGACGGGCGCTTGCGCCAGGCGCTTTTCCAGCTCGTCGTAGGCCCGCTCGCCCTCGGCGAGGCCGAGGCGCCAGCGGTAATTGTGGATGACGATGGCGACGTGGTCCGGGTTGGCGAAGGCGGCGGCGCTGCGGTCGAAGGTGGCGTCGTCGAAGCCCCACTTCGGCGAGGCGATCTGCCAGATCAGCTTCGCGAAATCGTGCCGGTACTGGTCGTAGCCCGCCTGGCCGCGCTCGGTGGCGAAATAATACTGGTACCACCATTGCAGCTCGGCCTTGGGCGGCAGCGGCGTCTTGTTGGCCTGCTGGCTGCCGATGAGATAGCCGCTGACGGAGACCATGGCCTTGCAGCGCTCCGGCCAGAGCGCCGCGATGACATTGGCCGTGCGCGCGCCCCAGTCGTAGCCGCCGAGGATCGCCGTCGGGATCTTGAGGGCGTCCATCAGCGCGATGATGTCGACGGCAACCACCGCCTGCTGACCGTTCCGCACCGTGTCGCCGGAGCGAAAGCGCGTGGTGCCGTATCCGCGCAGATAGGGGACGATCACCCGGTAGCCCGCCGCCGCCAGGAGCGGCGTCACGTCCACATAGCTGTAGATGTCGTAGGGCCAGCCGTGCAGCAGGATCACCGGGGGCCCATTGGCCGGGCCGGCCTCGGCGTAGCCGATGCTGAGGAGGCCGGCGTCGATCTGCTTCAGCGCGGCGAAGGAGGTGTTGGTGCCGGGCTTGATCGCCGGCACCTTCGCGGGAGCGGTCTGGGCGCCCGCCGTCCCGATCAGGGCGAGCTGGGCGGCGGCGATGGTCATGGCCGCGGTGCCGAAGAAGCGCCGGCGGTCGATCTCCTCCGGTGACTTGATCCTCTCCATGGGGCGCCCCTCCTCGGTTCCACAGGTGGCGGAAGCTGCCAAGCTTCGCGGCCCTGGGATAGGGATTTGTCGGCGTGCCGCCCGCGAAGGCGGCAAGCGGCGCCAAAGCGCAGCAGTTACGTAGAGTCCGGAACAGCCCGCCGGCGGCGGTTCAGCCGGGAAGGCGTCCCTTCACCGCGTTGGCGCGGGCGCTGTAGGTGATGCGGCCGGCCGCATCGGCGGGGAGCCGCGCACGCACCCGCGTCCGGAGCCGCTCGCGGTCGTCGGGAGACAATCCGGCGATCGTCGGGGCGAGGCTCGCCGCCAGGGTCACGGTGGTCCAGAAATCCTCGAAATCGGTGAAGCTGCGCTCGACCGTGATCTCCCGCGTCTCGACGCCGCCGATGCCGGCGCCGGTCCACAGCGCCCGCAAGGCGTCCAGGCTGGCGGCGCTGACGCTCGGCGGGCGGAGCGGCGTGATCCCCATGGCGCGCATCTCCGCGTGCAGCGGCTCCAGGGGAAATCCGCCGCCGAGCACGTCCCAGGCATATGCCCCGACGAGGCCGCCCGGCGCCACCACCCGGGCCATCTCGGCGACGCCCTTGGCGGGATCGGGCACGAAGAAGATCACCAGGGCCATGACGGCGGCCTCGAACCTGTTGTCGGCGAAGGGCAGCGCCATGGCGTCGCCGATGCGGAATTCCGCCAGCCGCGCCGCCGGCCGCCCGCGCGCGAAAGCGAGCTGTCCCTCCGAGGGATCGACGCCCTGCACCTCCTTGGGCGCACAGCGATCGACGATCAGCTCGGTGAAGGCGCCGTTGCCGCAGCCGACGTCGATCCATCCGAGGCCTGGGCCTGGCGCCAGCCAGTCGAGGAAGACGCCGCCGGCGAAGCGGCTCCAGACCCCCATCATCCGCTCATAGGCGGCGCCGTCATCGAAGCGGATCTGCGGCTCGGCCATCGGCGACCTCCTCCGTTGGTGGGATTTTCCCGGGCGACTCCCGGAACCTAGCACCGCGGCGGAAGGGTCAGAAGCCGAAAGGGCGCGGGGGTGCGAGGCCGGCAGTCCCGGCACGCCCGATGTCACCACTTCTTCACGGCGAGGTCCCGCAGCATCGCGTTGTCCCGCATGGCGTCGGCGAGCTGCTTCCTGAGCTTGGCATTCTCCGCCTGCAGGTTCCTGACCCGGATGTCGTCATTGGTCACGGGGCAGGCCGGCGGCGGTGCCGCGTCCGGGGCGCCGCCGAAGAGAGTGCCGTCGGAGAGGCCCTGGCAGGAGGCCAGGCCCATCGCCGCGACGCACATGATGAGACCGAGCCCGAGACGGATCGGTCGCTGCTGTTTCATCGTCGATCGCTCCTTCGCGGGATCGCGCGGACCCTCCGCAGAGACGCGACCATCGTCGGCCCATCTTTTTTAAAGCGCGCTTAAAATGCCGCCGGAATCGTGCCACCATGGTTAAGGCGCCGACGTAAACCATGAATCGGGCGGCGCCGGCGGATGCCTAAAATACCGTCTGATACTTGAGAGTTCCCGGGCTCGATCGCCTAGAGTCCCGCGACCCCATGAACAGCCCCAGCGACATCGAGCCACGCAGCCGCGCGCGAGCCCTCAGACTGGGCATCGCGGCCGTCGTCGTCGCCGTGATCGTCTCCATGTGGGCGGGAGTCGCGATCTCCATCACGCAATCCCGCGACACCGCGCTCAGGGATATGGAGTCGACCGCCGCCAACCTCGCCTTCGCCTTCGACGACGAGGTCATCCACACCCTCGACAACATCGCCGGCACCATGGACGCGGTTGCCAACCGCATGCGCACGCCGGGATCGGACATGAACATCTACGCCTGGGCGCGCCAGTTTCCGATCCTGGCCGGGCCGATCATCGGCGTCGGCGTCCTCTCGCCCGACGGCATGCTCGTCGCCAATACGAAGTCCGCCGTCTCCAGGCCGGTCGACGTGAGCGGCGAGGAGTATTTCCGCATCCACCGGGACGGGCGGTTCAAGGGTCTCTTCATCGGGCGGCCGGCGAGCGGCGGCATCTACGATCAGACGGTGATACCCATCACCAAGCGCGTCGAGACCCGGGACGGGCATCTTCTCGGCGTGCTGATCTTCATGGTGTCGCCGGCGAAGCTGACCAGCCTCTACAAGTCGATCAATCTCGGCGACTTCGGCAGCATCACGCTGATCGGCGTCGACGGCGTCGTCCTCTCCCGCTTCAGCCGGAGCAGCCCGGACGGCCTCGACGGCATCGGCGGATCGATCGCGGAGAAGATCGGTCCCGAGGCGGTCCCCGAGAATAGCCAGGGCACCTATATCCAGGAGAGCGCGTCCGATCACGTGAGGCGTCTCTTCAGCTACCGGCGCGGCGCGGAGTATCCCGTCGTCGTCTCCGTCGGGCTGGACTACGACGAGGGGCTGGCGCTCGCCCGGGCCCATGCCAAGACCATGGTTGGCCTGACCGCCGCCGCGACGCTGCTGCTCGGCGGCCTCGCCTTCTACCTCACGCGGGAGATCCGCAGCCGCGCCCGGCGCGATACGGAGCTGGCGGCGGAGCGGCGCAAGCTGCACGCCGCCAATCTCGAGCTGCAGGGCGCCAATGCCGATCTCAGCGAGAGCAAGCAGGCGGCCGAGCAGGCGAGCCAGGCGAAGTCGCTCTTCCTCGCCAACATGAGCCACGAGCTGCGCACGCCCCTCAACGCCATCATCGGCTTCTCCCAGATCATCAAGGAGCAGATCATGGGGCCGGGCAAGGCGGTCTACGCCGACTACGCCAAGCACATCCTCGGCGCCGGCGAGCACCTGCTCGAGATCATCAACAACCTCCTCGACATCTCCAAGATCGAGGCGGGAAAGACCGACATCAGCGACGAGCTGGTCGATCCCTCGGAGATCCTGGCCGCCAGCCTGGCGGCGGTGCGCGTCCAGGCGGACGCGAAGCAGCTCGAGCTCGTCGCCGACGTTCCGCTGGGCCTGCCGCGCCTGCGCGGCGACGCGGTGCGGCTGCGCCAGGTGCTGATCAATCTGCTGTCGAACGCGGTCAAATTCACCGAGGCCGGACGCGTGACCGTGACGATCGCCTGCGACGCCGCGCGGGGACTGACGGTGGCGGTCGCCGATACCGGCATCGGCATGTCGCCGGAGGAGATCGCCATCGCCGTGGAGCCGTTCGGCCAGGTCGAGAACGCGATCACCAAGAAATACGAAGGCACCGGCCTCGGCCTGTCGATCGCCCGGCGCCTGGTGGAGCTGCACGGCGGCCATCTCGCGATCGAGAGCGTCAAGGGCGCGGGCACGACCATCCGCGTCCACCTCCCCGCCGAGCGTCTCGTGCTGTCGCTCTCGGAAGTGCCCGCCGCGGCGCCGGACATGGACGGGCCGACGCACTCGCGGCGGTCCCAGCGCTCGGCCTAGAGGTCTTCCGTCGGCGTGCTCGGCCGTCCGAATCCGCCGCCGTGGGGCGAGAGCGGCGGGGTCCGGAAAATCCGGAAGCCGATCTGCTCGAAGTGGCGCGCCAGCAGCTCCGCCGCGACGCGGCAATCGCGGTCGCTCTCGTGGGGCAGCTTGCGTCCCCGGCCGATCTGCACCGGGGGCCGCAGCACCTTGAGCGCGATCGCCACGCAGAGGATCAGCTCGTCCTGCGAGACCCGTATCAAAGCGGCCGGATCATCGCGGTCCATGAGAACAATAGAAGAACAAACCGCGCGAGAGAGTCCAGGGAAATTTCGCGGCGGGATCGTGTCGGCGGAGTTGCACGCTATTTGCAACGAGTCGTAGCATCGGAGCGTTCAACTCCTGCACGCAGAGCGGAGATCACGCCATGGCCCCACGCCCCTCCTGGACCGGACAGCTCCGGCTGTCCCTGGTCTCCTGTCCGATCACGCTGTCGCCCGCCACCAGCGAGGCGGAGCGCATCCGGCTGCATCAGATCAATCCCGCCACGGGAAACCGCATCTCGCTGCAGCCCGTGGACGCCGAGACGCGCGAGGAGCTGGACCGCAAGGCGCTGGTGAAGGGATACGAGCTGGAGGACGGCCAGTACGTCATCCTCAAGCCGGAGGAGCTGGACGAGCTGCAGATCGAATCCTCCCGCGTCCTCGATCTCACGACCTTCGCCGACCGGTCGTCGGTCGATCCGCTCTACGTGTCGGATCCCTATTTCATCTACCCCGGCAAGTCGGGGGTGGATGCCTATCGCGTGATCGCCCAGGCCCTCACCAACAAGAAGCGCGTGGCGCTGGGCCGCATCGTGCTCAGCACGCGGGAGCATCCGGTGATGGTGGAGCCGTTCCTCGGCGGTCTGCTGATGACCTTGCTGCGCGCCAGGAACGAGGTGCGCGACGCGGACTACGATTTCAAGAGCGGCAAGCTCGATCCGAAGATGGTGGATCTGGCGGAGACGATCATGGATCGCATGGCCGGCGACTTCGATCCCGCCGACTTCGAGGACCGCTATCAGGAAGAGCTGCGCAAGCTCATCGAGGCCAAGGCAAAGGGCCTGCCGAAGCCCAAGCACCCCCGCGTCGCCGAAGCCGACAACGTGGTCGACCTCATGGCGGCCCTGAAGCGCAGCCTCGCCGGCAAGGCCGCGGCGCCGCCGGCGCCGGTCGGCCGCAAGAAGAAAGCCGACAGCCGCCAGCGCAGCCTGCTGCTGCCGGTGGCCGGCGGCGGCAAGAAAGCGGCGAAGGAGACCGCGCGGCCGCGCGAGAGCGCGAAGCCGGCGCGTCGGCGTAAGGCCGGTTGATCGGGGGACGGAGCGCCTAGGGCAGTTTCGCCGCCAGCGCCGACAAATAGTCGCCGAGATCCGCCAGGGGCGACGGGCCCGCCAAGGGGCCGCCGTCCGCCGGCGACGTCGCCGCCGAGATCTCCGGCGTCAGCGGCCGATTGAGCCGCCGCAACAGCTCGCCGCGCAGCGTGAGGGCTCTCGGCCGATAGTCCCGCCGGAACCGCTCCGCATAGCCGGCCCTGATCCGGTCGAGCTCGCTCTGGGCGTCCTGGATGCTGTTGTTGTTGGCGATCTGCCCGCGCTCGAGCTTGTAGGCATCTTCCAGGGTCTTGATTCCGGCGGCGAAAGCCGCGGTTTCCGCGCGCAGCTGCGCATCGGTCAATCCGGCGAGGGGGGATTCGATCGCCGGCGGCGCTTGCGGCTGCGGAGCTTGCGCGGCCGCCGCGTCTTCCGCCTGCGGCGCGCCCATCGGCCCGAGATGCCAGATGCCGGCGCCGGCAAGCACCATCGCGCTGGCAATGATGCCGGCGGCGGAAATGGCCTGGCGTCTGGTCACCGGGGATCCTGTCGCCGTTGGTTTCAAGCCGATTGTACGTGCGAAACCAACATTGAGCCCATGGGTGCCGGACGCTCGATGATCTCGTCTGTGCCGCTGAAACGAATACCGGCGTACCCATCGCGACTACACTCGTGCGTAGCATTTATGGGATCGGGACGCTTTCGGATGGACGAATACCCGGGATTTTCGCCAAATACCAGCTAACCCTCGATCGATATGGTCCGGCTCTTCGCGTGCGAAGGGGTTGGGTAACGGCATGACATCGCTCTCGGCCCCGACATCTGGCGGCGCTCCGGAGATGCCTCGCGGGCCGGTCGCTGGCTGGCGCGCGCGTCTGCGGGCGGGCCCGATCCCCGCGATTTTCGCGGGCGCTCTCCTGGTGCTCCGTCTCAATTTGCTCTTCGCCGTGGCGATTGTCGTCGTCAACGCCCTCGTCCCCCACGCGGTATTGAAAGACCGCGTCGCGCATTTCGTGGCCACCGGACAGATCGATGCGCAGAATTTCCCCGTCGATTTCACCGGCAACAAGCTGGACAGGTTCTCGGACTGCACGGCGGTCTCGACCAACCTCTTCGGCGCTCCCGGCCGCGGACCCGTGGACCTCCTGCGCGACGCCGATGTGGTGGGGGAAAGGAACGGCGAGCGGGACGCCTGTGAATTCCTTGCGGACGTGAAAGCCGGAGCTGATCACCCGCTGCCGATCGTGAACTACTTTCGCTACTGGCACGGCTATCAGATCCTGACGAAGCCGCTCTTGCTGCTGGTGGACCTGACCAGTTTGCGGATCGGCTCGGGCGTTCTCTACCTGGTCGCCCTTGGCGCGTTTTTCGTCGTGACCGCGATGAGCGGGCAAGGTTTGCTGGACGCGGCGTTTCTCGCGGCGGGCTTCGCCCTGCTCACCGGCGCGGAGAATCTCGACGGCGTCATGGTCCACAATCTCGCCCTGCTGAGCACATTTGCCGGCGGTCTCGCGATGCACCGCGCGGCGGCGGGAGCATCGCTCTCCCGACTGTTCCTCGCCGGTATTGCCATCTCGGCCTGCATTGCCTTCATCGACGAGAACTACGTGCCGCCCCTTGCGGCCATGGTCCTGGTCATCGCGGCAATCACGGCACGACCTCCGGGCGAAAGCCTGCGGTCCCTGGGCCAGACTTTCGCCGTGGTCCTGCTCGCGTGGGCCTGCGGCTATCTCGGCACGATGGTGCTCCGCGTCGGCGTATCGGCCCTCTTGCTCCCCGATCCGATGCTCGGATTTAGGGATTTTTTTGCACAGCTGACGTTTCGCATGAATGGGGAGGTTCCGTGGGAGACGCATGGCTTCCTCTCTCCCCTCTTTCGCAACGCCAAGTTCGTCGTCATCAATCCCATGTTCCCGGTGGTTCTCCTCGGCGCGCTGATCCTGGTGGCGACCCGCCTGGCCGCCGGCTGGCGGTTCACGCTGCGCGCCCGGGCGCCGATCTATCTGCTGGTCGCGCTGATTCCGGTATTTTGGTACATGACCTTCCGCAACTACACGGTCATCCATGCTTTTTTCATGTACCGCTGGGCCGCTTTCTCCGTGATCTGTTGCCTCGGAAGCGTGCTGGCCTGCCTGCGATCGTCAGCGGCGGTGCAGGTCAGTCAAACGACGGAGTCGACGGAGGCCGCATAGAATCCCGGGCCATCCGACGAAGCCGGTGCCGGCAGTCGGGAGAGAATCATGCGACCGACCACGATGGCCGCCCCGTCAAGCCGTTCCGCACCGGCGTATTTCCGCTTGAACCGCCGACGGTATGTCGGGCTTCTGGTGGTCGCGGCCGGTCTTCTGGCGGATGCGTGTTTTCTGTTTTGGCTGATGAGATACACGTCCGATGACGTGGATGCCGGGATGGCTTTGGCCGCCGTGGGGCTTCTGGTCATCGCGGGCGTTCTTCTGCGCATCCTGAAAAATCTCCATGAGGACGCCGGCGGCTGCGCCGTGGAGCCGGAGCATCGCTCGGGAATCTGCTGACGCCTGGCTCCGCGGGCGCCGCTCCGGGGTCGTCGAACTGTCATCGAGCCGCGATAGGCTCCCCCGACCATCGGGGGAGGGAGCAATCGCCATGACCGCCGCGGATACCGACATCAATCTCGAGCTCAGCCGCCGCAAGCTGCTCGCCGCCGCCGGAGGCGCTGCGGTGGCGGCCTCCCTTCTTGGATCCGGCACCGCCGAGGCCGCGCCCGCGCCGCCGCCGCGCCGGCCGGCCGATCCCGTGACGACGCCGCCGGTCGCGGGCCTCCATCTGCAGTTCGGCGCCGACGCTTCGTCGGAGATGGTGGTGTCCTGGCACACGCTGCAGCCCGTCCGCAATCCGCGCGTGGTGCTCGGCCATCTCGACGGCAAGCTCGAGCAGACCGTGGCGGCGACCGCGATGAGCTACACCGACGCCAAGTCCGGCCGCGTCGTCCACGTCTATCACGCGACGCTCGCCCGGCTGCGCCCCGACACCGCCTATCTCTATGGCGCGATGCACGACGGGGCCGAGCCCGAGTTCGCGCACCTTCCGCACCGTCGCCGCGCGGCCGCGCGCGGTTCACCTTCACCAGCTTCGGCGATCAGGGCACGCCCACCCTCGGCAAGAAGTTCGTGCCGCCGGCGGGGGTGGACGATGGTGAACGCGCCTTTCGTCAACGACAATCTCGGATCGCCGGCGGCGGGCGACACCACCCTCGGCGTCGAGCGCTTGCAGCCCCTCTTCCATCTGCTCAACGGCGACCTCTGCTACGCCAACCTCGCCGACGACCGGGTGCGCACCTGGTGGGATTTCTGGGAGAACAACAGCCGCAGCGCCCGCAACCGCCCCTGGATGCCGGCGGCCGGCAACCACGAGAACGAGCTCGGCAACGGGCCGATCGGCTATCAGGCCTATCAGACCTATTTCGCGGTGCCGGCCGCCGCCGGCCAGACCGAGGTGACGCGCGGCCTCTGGTACGCCTTCACCGCCGGCTCGGTGCGGGTCATCAGCATCGCCAACGACGACGTCGCCTATCAGGATGGCGGCAACTCCTATGTGCGCGGATATTCGTCGGGCGCCCAGAAGGCGTGGCTGGAAAAGGAACTGGCCGCCGCCCGCGGCGACCCGCGACATCGACTGGGTCGTGGTCTGCATGCACCAGGTCGCGATCTCGACGGCCGACATGTTCAACGGCGCCGACCTCGGCATCCGCCAGGAATGGGTGCCGCTCTTCGACAAGTACGGCGTCGACCTCGTGGTCTGCGGCCACGAGCACCACTACGAGCGCTCGCACCCGATCCGCGGCCGGGAGGCGAACGCCACCCTGACGCCGCTTCCCGTCGCGACCGCCACCGACGTGATCGACACCACGAAGGGGACCGTGCACATGGTGATCGGCGGCGGCGGCACCTCCGCGCCCTCGAACCAGCTGTTCTTCAACCCGCCGCAATGCCGCGTCATCACCGCGGTCGGCGAGCTCGATCCCAAGACCGGCAAGCGCCCGCCGGTCTATGTGAAGGAGCAGGCGCCCTGGTCCGCGGTGCGGAACGCCGCCCACTCCTATGGCTTCGCCGCCTTCACCGTCGATCCCGGCTCGACGCGCGGCGGCATGACCACCATCAAGGTCACCTACTACGACGTGGGCGGCCCGGACGGCGGCCTCACCCCCTTCGAAACCTTCACGCTGCGCCGGCCCCGGCGGGATTAAAGCCGTCACGTCCGGGGATTGTCCCCGGCTCAAGGAGGGCGCGATCGGCGGAGTAAGCTGGGAGATCAGCGTCCCTTGCGACGGCTGGTGTTGCCGATACGACCCGAGCGGCTCTTCATGTGCTCGATAAAGGCGCGCAGTTTCGGCAAGGCTTGGCGTTTGCCCGGGTAGTAGAGGAAGACCCCCGGCGTCGTGTCGGCAAAGGGCTTGAGAAGCGCCTCCAATCGACCATCGGCAGCCGCCGCCCGGACGAGCGGGCCGGGCATCTGTGCAAGTCCAAGTCCCTGGAGCGCCGCGCCGAGAAGCGTCGGATAATCGTTTGCGACGAGCGGCCCGGAGACGGTGGCCTCGAGCGACTTGTTGCCGTCGATAAAGCGCCAGGGCGCGATCGATCCATCCGAGCGACGAAAGCGCAGGCAGGCATGGTCACGCAGGTCGTCGACGCGCTGCGGCCGCTTCCGCTGGCGCAGATAGTCGGGGCTGCCGACGACCATGAACGGAAAGGGCGGCGTCAGCCGTACCGCGACCATGTCGGGCGCGATGAACTCGCCGAGACGGATACCGGCATCGAAGCCGCCCGCCACGAGGTCCACCATCTCGGCGCTTGCGGCGATCTCCAGCTCGATCTCGGGGTAAGCCTGGCAGAACGAGGCGAGCATCGGTTCCAGGATCAACGGGACGACCGCCCGGGGAACCGAGAGGCGCAACAGCCCGGTGGGGCGCCGTCCTAGATCGCGGGCCGCTTCGCCGGCGGCGACCAGCTCCTCGAAGGCCGGCCGGGCGCGCTCGATGAAGCGCTGGCCGGCCTCGGTCAGGCCGACGCTCCGCGTGGTGCGCGCGAAAAGCGCCGCGCCGACCCGCGCTTCCAGCGACCGGACCGCCTGGCTGACGGCCGACGGCGTGACTCCGAGGGCCGCCGCGGCGCGGCGGAAGTTGCGCTGCGCCGCCACCGCCAGAAACGTCTCGACGCCGTCGAGCGCGCCGTGCCGGGTTGTGAAGTTCCGCTTCATAGCCTGTCGATATTATCGCGGATAGTCCCTCATGCGAAGCGGTCGTACACCGGCCTTGCAAGGCGGGAGCGATGCCGATGTCGAGGCTCGACATCCGCGGTCGCGGCCGCAAGCCCTGGAGGAACCTCGTCATGGCCGATGCACTTGATGGCGTGCGCGATCACTATCACCAGGCCGGTCTCGTCGACCGGCTGAAGACGGCGCTGACGGCCCTTGGACCGCTCGATCAGCGGCTCACGCCCCAGCAGCTGAGCGCCCTCGACCAGTTTCACACCCGCGGTCTCGCCGCGACGATCGAGCTTGCCGAGCTGGTTGGGATCACCGCCGACATGGCGGTTCTCGATCTCGGATCGGGCGTGGGCGGGCCGACGCGCTTCCTGGCTCAGACCTATGGCTGTCGTGTAACCGGCGTCGACCTCAGCCCATCATTCGTGGAGGCCGCGCGTTATCTGACCGAGCGCACCGGGCAGAGCGGGCAAGTGTCGTTCCAGGCCGCCAGCGCCCTCGAGCTGCCCTTCGAGGACGGAAGCTTCGACGTCGTGTTTCTGCAGCACGTGTCGATGAACATCCCGGACCGGGCGCGGCTCTACCGCGAGATCCGGCGCGTGCTCAAGCCGGGCGGCAGGTTTGCGACCTTTGACGTCGTGTCGCAAGGCCGCGAACCCCACTACCCCGTTCCCTGGGCGCGAACGCCGGCGACGAGCTTTCTCTTGACCGCGGCCGCCACGCGCGAGGCGATCGAATCCGCGGGCTTCCGCGCGCTGGCATGGCAGGACGACACCGAGGCCGCCAAGTCCTGGTTCTCCAAGCTGCGCGCGTCGGGGCCGCCGCCCTCGCCAAATCTCGGCGTGGTGATGGGACCGGATTTCGTCGAGCTTGCCGCCAATCTGGGGAGAAATCTCATGGAAGGCCGGCTCGGAATCCTGACCGCGGTGCTCGAGACCACGTCAACCAAGACCTGAGTGGAGGGCGAATGTCCACCGCAACCATCTTCCAGATGCATCTCATTCTCGGCTACGTCCCGTGGCTACTGTGCGTCGGCGCCTATGCCCTGCCGTGGTTGAAGTCCATGGACCCGGTCGAGGCGCAGCGCGTCATCGCCACCGTGCACAGCTTCCGCTTCTTCGGCTTGGTCTTCCTCGTTCCCGGCGTCGTGGGCCCGCATCTGCCGGCCGATTTTGCTGATTTCGCCGCCTATGGCGACTTTGCGACCGGCGTGCTGGCGATTCTGGCGCTGCTTACGGCGAGGATACCCGCGCTTTTCTGGCCCTTCGTCGTCGCCTTCAACGCGGCGGGGGCGGCCGACCTTGTCGTGGACTACTACCACGGCGTTCAGGCCGATCTTCCGCCGCTCGCGGGAGAGCTCGGCGCCACTTACGCGATCCCCGTCCTCTACGCGCCCCTGCTGATGATCACGCACTTTATCGCCTTCTATCTGCTTCTGCGTCCGCTGCCGGCGCGGGCGCCTTCCGGCGCTGGAGCCAAGATTGCTTGAGGGTGTGGCGGCGCCACGGCTCACGGTCATGCCAGGCCAGGATCGCGCGATCGCGGTCAGGCTGACCGAGGTCACCAAGACCTACCGCACCGGCACGGTGGAGGTGGCGGCCTTGCGGGGCATCAGCTGCGACATCCCGCTGCGCAGCTTCTCGATGGTTGTCGGGCCGTCGGGCAGCGGCAAGACGACTCTGCTCAACCTCGTGGGGTGCATCGACGCGCCGAGCACGGGGACGGTCGAGGTCTGCGGCCAGCACATCGGCGAGCTCAAAGACAACGCGCTGGCGGATTTCCGCGCCCGCCATGTCGGCTTCGTGTTCCAGAATTTCAGCCTGGCTCCGGTCCTGTCCGCCTACGAGAACGTCGAATACCCGCTTCTCCTGATCGGCGTGTCGGCGGCGAAACGCCGCGAGCGCACGCTCGCCATGCTGGAGGCGGTGGGATTGGCGAAGCAAAGCCGCCAGCGCCCCAACGAGCTGAGCGGCGGCCAGAAGCAGCGGGTGGCGATCGCCCGCGCCCTGGTGAAGGAGCCGACCCTCGTTCTCGCCGACGAGCCGACCGCCAACCTCGACAGCGGGACCGGGGCCGCGATCATCGACCTGATGCACCGCGTACAGTCCCGGTTCCACACGACCTTCGTGTTCTCGACCCACGACCCGCATTTGATGTCGCACGCCGACGAGACCTTCACGATCCGCGACGGGCGGCTGGTCGGCCACACGGCGGAAGCCGCGCCATGACCATGCTGTTCAAGATCGCGGCACGCAATATTTTCCGCAACAAGCGGCGCTCGCTCATGACGGGATCGGCGGTCGCCGCGGGCGCCCTCGCGATGCTGCTCTTCGGCGGCTTCTCGGCCTATATCTTCGCCGGCCTGGAGACCAACAGCGTGCAGCGGATCGGTCACCTGACCGTCTTCCGCGCCGGCTATTTCCTCTTCGGGTCCGGCAATCCCGCGGCGTTCGGCATCGACCGCTATGGCGAGGTCATCAAGCTGATCGGAACCGATCCGATCCTGGCGCCGATGATCAATGTCCTGACGCCGACGCAGTCCCTGGTCGGCATCGCCGGCAATTTCTCCGCGGAGGTCGACGCCTCAAAGACGTTTCTCGGCGTGGGGTTGATCCCGTCGGACCGCGACCGGATGCGGCAATGGGATCAATTCGGGATCGGCGCCGCGCGGCCGCCCGACCCGCGGCTTTCCGACACCGACGAGACGCCAGGCGTAATGGGCGTCGGCCTCGCCCGCATCCTCGGTCTCTGCGCGCGCCTGGGGCTCGCCGATTGTCCGCCGCTGCCGGAGGCCGAGCGGCCGGCCCACGACAGTGCCGTCGCGGCCGATCCGGAGATCGTCGGCCTGGCACGGCGCGAATCCGACGCTGCCGGCGCGTCGTCCGAGGCGCCCCAGATCCAGCTTCTCGCCGCCACGGCCGGCGGCGCTCCCAACGTGGTGAGCCTCAGGGTGAGCGGCGCCGAGCCGCAGGGCGTCAAGGAGCTCGACGACAACTATATCGCGATGCACCTCGCGCTGGCGCAGCAGCTTGTCTACGGGCGCGGCGAGCACAAGGTCACGGCGATCGTGCTCCAGCTCCGCCGCAGCGCCGACCTGCCTGCCGCGCGGGCGCGGCTGGTATCGCTCATTGGAGAGCATCACCTCGATCTGGACGTCCGCGATTTCGGCGAGTTGACGCCGTTCTACGGCCAGGTCGTGCGCCTCTTCAGTGCGATCTTCCTGTTCATCGCGCTGGTCATGGGCGTGATCGTGCTGTTCGCCGTGGTCAACACCATGACCATGAACGTCATGGAGCGCACGAACGAGATCGGCACGATCCGCGCCATGGGGGTTCGCCGCCGCGCCATCCGCTGGCAGTTCATCCTCGAGGGAGCGCTGATCGGCAGCGCCGGCGCCACGATCGGCGCCCTGCTTGCCCTCGTGATCGCGGCGGCGATCAACGGCGCCGGCCTCACCTGGGTCCCGCCGGGCAACGCCAGCCCGGCGCCGGTCCACCTCTACGTCTTCGGCCAGCCCGGCCTCGCCATCGGCGCCTGGTCCGGCATCGTGCTGATCGCGACCCTTGCCGCCCTCATTCCCGCCAACCGCGCGGCGCGGCTGCCGGTCGTGGATGCGCTGCGCCATGTCTGAGCGGCGAACCCTGCGCGGCGTCTGGGTCCTGGCCCTCCTCGCGCTGGCCGTGGCGGCGCCGGCGCGGGCGGAGACGGCGCAGGAAATCATCGCCGCCTCGGACCAGATCCGCAACCCGCAGGAGCCGTTTCGCTCGACCAACACCCTGACCGAGTTCGTCGCCGGCAAGCCGCGCGATCAGAGCGTGCTCGTCGTCTATGCGAAGGAGGACCCGGCGACGCACCAGTTCCGCAACCTCATCCGCTACGTGGCGCCGCCGCGCGATCAAGGCAAGATGGTGCTGCTCGACGCCCGCGCGCTGTGGTTCTACGACCCCAACTCCAAGGCGAGCGTGCGCATCTCGCCGCAGCAGCGGCTGATCGGCCAGGCCGCGATCGGCGACGTGCTGACGGTCAATCTCGCGGTCGACTACGCCGGCACGCTGCTCGGCGACGAGACGATCCAGGACGCCGGCCGCAAGGACCGGCAGTGCTGGCATCTCGACATGAAGGCGGCCAACGATCAGGCGGTCTACAACCGCGTCGAATACTGGGTCGAGCACGGGACCCACTACCCGGTGAAGGCCAAGTTCTATTCCGACAGCGGCCGGCTCCTGAAAATCCTCTACTACCGCGGCTTCGAGGAGCAGCTCGGCCGCATCCGGCCGACCGAGGCCATCATCATCGACGCGGTCGACAGCTCGCTGGTCACCACCTTCAAATTCGGCGATTTCCACGCCCAGAGCATCCCGGACGCGTGGTTCCAGCGCGACTATCTGCCGCGATTGCAGCCGGAATGATCGCGCGCCTGTGCGGCCTGGCGCTTCTCGGCCTGGCCTTGGCGGAGACGGCGGCGGTCGCCGACGAGAACAGCGATCTCGATCTGATCCCCGAGGCGGCGACACAGCAGCGCGGCCCGGCCCCGGCGGCGCCCGCCGGCGCCGCCAATCAGCGCCTCTATCTCGAGGATGCCGTCACCGCGACGGCGCGGCGCGGCGGCCTCCTGGTGCCGTTCCCGCAGCCCGCACCGGCGTCCTGGCAGGAGCGCCTCTTCCTCGATGCGCGCAAGCAATGGGCGCTGGGCGACCGGCTGAACCTCACGCTCAGCGACCGCCTCAACCTGCGGGCCCAGGACAATCTCGATTTTCCCGGTCACGAGAACGGGATCAACGACTTCCGGGAAGGCTATGCGAGCTGGGAGGCGCTCGACCGCACCTATCTCGATGCCGGCCGCATCAACCTCAAGAGCGGCGTCGCCGCCGGCTTCAACCCGACCGATTTCTTCAAGACGCGCGCCGTCGTCGACCCGCTGTCCGTCGACCCGACGGTGCTGCGCGAGGATCGGCTCGGGACGCTGATGGGCCTCGGCGAGCGCATCTGGCAAGGCGCCACGCTGACGGTGGCGGTTGCGCCAAAGCTCTACGACCCGACGCCGGTCTACACCAACACCAATCTGCGGAGCCTCGATCCGTCCCTCGACCGCACCAACGCCCATGACCGGTTTCTCGTCAAAGGCAGCGCCGATCTCGCCGAGGATTTCGCGCCCGAGCTTCTCGTCTATCACGAGGCCGACCGCACCACTTTCGGTGCCAACCTCACCAAGGGCATCGGCCAGAAGACCGTGGCCTATGCCGAGTGGGCGGGCGGACGGCGCGCGAGCCTTGTCGACGAGGCGCTGCGCTATGGCCGCCAGACGGGAACACTGCCGCCGAGCGCGCCGAGCGCCCTTCCCGAGGATCCGGCCCGTCACTTTCAATCCCAGCTCTCGATCGGCGGCTCGTACACGACCGAGTCGAAGATCACGTTCAATCTCGAATATCATTTCAATCAGGCCGGATTCTCGCGGCGCGACTGGACCAATTGGTTCGGCGCCGGCTCGGCCCCGGCCGCCTCCGCGGCGATCACCCGCCAGCTCTGGTACATCCGCTCCTACGCCGCCGAGCAGCAGGAGCCGCTCGCCGAGCAATCGCTGTTCCTGCGCGCCGACTGGGTCGACGCGTTCATTCCCCGGCTCGAGCTCACCGGGTTCGTTAACACCGATCTCTACGACGCCTCCAGCCTCGTCCAGATGACCGCCGACTATCATCTGTCCGATACCTGGACGGTCGGCGGGCTGGTGATCGCCGATGCCGGCCACGCGCACTCGGATTTCGGCAGCCTGCCCCAGGCGGCGAGCGTGCTGTTCCGGCTCGCCCGCTATTTCTGATCTCTGTCGAGGGCGAACGCCGATGCTGGCCGTCGGCCGGCAGACCGTCGCTGTGAGTTGCAATTCCCTCAACTATCCAATGATGGGAACTTTCTCGGGACATATGTCGGTGAGAAAGCTGTTTGCGCGCTCACCGACATGGATGACCTCTTCGCATTGGAACACACCGCCATGGGCCTCGAGCTTTGGCTCGATATGCAGAATCATGCCTTCCTCGATGAGCTCGGTGCTGCCACCCGCCCCCAAGGGCACGACCCGTCTGACACATGTTCCCGATCTGCGGTTTTACGTATTTGCCGAGGCGCGTGGGATCTTCGAGCCCGTGGCGCGGCTCGGGGATGAGGTTTCGCGCCAGCAGCTCGCCGGATACCTGCACCACGCGGACACGCCCTGGCGCGATCCTCAGCCGGCGTATTTCCGCCAGGCGGGAGTCGTCATCTGCAAGCGCGCTCTCGGCGCAACGCGGCCCGGAGATTGCCTCTACCAGATCGCCGCCGATTACGAGCCGAAGCCAAAGCCGATTTAAGGCCGCTTTATTGATCGCCCGGAAGACAGAGTCTGCTCCCGGCATCCTCGGGTCCCGCCCGCTGCATTAAGCCTTGCGCAACGACTGGCGCGCTATGGGATCCGGCCTGTGCGTTGGCGAGGATCTCCGTGACCGGACGTGTCGCATTTCTGATCATCACGCTGATGGCGTGCCCCGGTTGCGCAGCCGGCGCCTTGGCGCAGACGCCCAAGACCATTTTCCGACGACTTCACCGAAGACAAAATCCTGAAGCCCGGCTGGATCCTGTCGCAACCGAATCCAGCCTCCTCCGTTGCGATCGGACCCGAGGGTCTGCTTCTGGAAGCGTCCGGCAAAAACGGCGGTTCCGATCTCTGGATCGGCACCAATTATCGGGCGTCCTTGCTGCTTCAGCCGATCTCGCCGGCGGCGAATTGGACGATCATCACTCATTTCATGTTTTCGCCGACGATCGACTTTCAGGCGGCGGGCCTGATCCTCGCGATGGAACCGGGCGGCTTTACGCGGTCGAGCAAATTTCACCGCTTTGAGTTGAGCTATCAAAATCGCCAGAATGGACTTGGCATCGCCAGCTACACCAACGGGCCGATCGATCCGCCATTCGCGCCCTATGGCAATAACGAGGTCTATCTCAGGCTGACGAAGAGCGGCGCCACCTATAAATATTACGTCAGCGCCACGGGGGAGCGCTGGACCTTGGTCTCGACGATCATCGACGTGTCGCCCTACAGCTACGTCGGCCTCGATTCCATCCGCCAGCCCTGGCACGGGAGCAATACGTTGGACACACGGCCACTGTTCAAATCGTTCTGCTATCTGCAGGCCGGTGACGCCGGTAGCGCGGACGGGGTGTGCGATATACCGGTCTCGTAACTCGCTCCTTCGCCTCATATCCCTTCGTACTAGGGATCGCCAGAAAGTCGGCGATTCATCGCTCCGGAAGCCGGATCTCAGCCCTCAGGGCGATGGCGGCGTGAGCGAAACGCCTCGCCACGGGCTTGTGCGCGGCGGAGGCCGGGCGCACCCTGATCGCGGGCGATCCCGAGCGGATGCCGCCGGATCGCGGGTGTGACGGCAGCAGGGAGGGCGCTATGGACCCGGGAATGCTCTTGGCGTTGGATCAGAAGCTTGCCGAGTTTCAGCAGTATTCGGGCTGGCGGCTGTCCTTGCCAGCCCAGATCGTGCTGCAGCAGGCGTTCGTGTCGCTCGAGACCGATCACCTGGGTCTGCGGGGCTATACCCACGCGGACAGCCGCAAGAGCATGCAGTCCCTGGTGCTCGGCAACGTCGAGCGATTTCTGAACGAGATCACCTACAAGGCCGGCGAGGCCGTCAAAGAGCAGAACCTGGCCTCGAAGGAAGAGCGGCTGATCGGCGCCATCTACGTCATGCAGAACATGAAGATGCTCGCCGACATGATCTCCTGCGAATGCTGGCCAGGCTGACGAGATGCCGAGTCCCTCGGCGGACCCGGTAAAGGAAGCGATCGACGCTCAATCCGGGCGCTTCGAGTTCTTCAAGCAGGCGCTCACGCTGGGATCGGCCGGGATCGCGGGTCTCGCCGCGATCCTGACGGACGATGCGAAGATTCCCCAGACGGTGATGCGCAAGCTGCTCGTCGGCGGCTGCGGGATCCTGTTCCTGGCGACGATCACCGCGGCGGTGTGGGGCATTTCGGTCTACGCCAATCTTCTCACCCGGCTGCAGAACGAGAATGGCGTGGCGCCCGCCGCCGGCGCGCGCCGCACCTCGGCCACGGCCAAGGCGTCCATGATCACCCACGCGCGCGGGGTCTTCGTGACGCTGTTCCTGGCCGCCCTCGCGTTGTTCTGCTACGCCGTGGTCCTGCTGGTCTTCGGGTCGACGACGGAAAAACCGAAAGACGCGACCACGCTCGCCATGATCGCGGCCGCGCAGAAGACAGCGACCGAGGCGGTGGCGATCGCGGACCGGAACAGCGCCGCGCTGGCCACCCTCGGCGCCGAGCAGCAGGCCCGCTTCAGCGCCTTCGAGGACGTGCTTCGCAAATCCGCCGAGGCGAGCCAGAAGCGGCTCGACGATCTGGACCGGAGACTGGCGGCGGTGGAGCTTCTGCTGCCGACCATCAAGCCGATCCCGCGCGTCGCGCTCACCCGCGAGCAGGCGAAGAAGATTCAGGAGGCGTTGCAGGCGCGCAGTTTCCGGCCGGGGCCGGCGGACGGAATTTTCGGCCGGCAGACCGCCGCCGCCATTCGCGCCTATCAGGCGACGCGACCGGACCACCCGGCGATCACCGGCTCCTTGAGCGACGATCAGGCGCGCGACCTGCTGCAATAGGAAAGTCGCCCCGGCGTCACCGGCCCGAAATCGGCGCGGATTGGGACCGCTGGGGCCGCCACGCGATGACGCCGTCGGTCCGCGCCCGCACCTCCGTCAGTCTCCGGCACGCCTCCCGTTCATCGCGGCGGCAATCGCCCGCAGCAGATCCTCCTGACGGAACGGCTTGGCAAGCTTTGGCATATTGAGGGTGGCGTCAGGCGGCAGTTCCGCGTATCCGGTCGCGATCACCACCGGCAGATCCGGCCATTCCAGTGCGATGACGGCGGCGAGCTGAAGGCCGGTCATCTGCGGCATCGCCTGATCCGTCACGACGACGTCCACGCGCCGCTTGCGCAGAATATCCAGCGCCTCCTGGCCCGAGCTGGCGTGGAGCGCCACATGGTCGCGATCTTCCAGCATCAGCGTCGTATTCAGCAAAACCAGATTGTCATCGTCCACCGCCAGCACGGTCAGCGGACGGCCGCCGGCTCCGGGCGCGCGGGCATCCACCGCGCGGCGGCCGGAACTCGCCTCGCTCGGCGTCGCCACGGGGAGCCACAGCTCGACGGTCGTGCCTTTGCCCGTCTCGCTTCGCAGGACGAGCTTCCCCTTCGACTGCACGGCGAGTCCGTGCACCATCGACAGTCCCAGGCCGGTGCCCTTGCCCGGTCCCTTGGTCGTAAAGAAGGGCTCCGTGGCCCGCGCCAGCGTGGCCGCGTCCATTCCGTGGCCGGTGTCCGTGACGGAGAGGCAGACGTAAGTGGCCGGGCGCCAAGGCGTCGGAAAATTCGTCGGTCACGCTCTCATCGCGCGCTCTCAGGGTGATGGTGCCGCCCGCCGGCATGGCATCGCGCGCGTTGACCATCAGGTTGAGCAACGCCGATTCGAGCTGGTTGGCGTCGACTTGCACCAGGCTGAGGTCGGACGGAAACCGGACCTCGATGGTGGTCATGGGGCCCAGCGTCTGCTGCAGGAGATTGCTCAGCTCGTTGACGAGCCGCCGCAATTCGACGGGCTCCGGACTCAGTTCCTGTCGTCGAGCGAAGGCCAGCATGCGCTGGGTCAGCGACGCGCCGCGCTCGGCCGCTTGAACGGCGTTGTTGAGAAGCGCCATGATCTTCGGATCGTCGGGGACTCGCTTGCACACGAGATCGAGACTGCCGAGGATCGCCGTCAGCAGATTGTTGAAGTCGTGCGCCATGCCGCCGGTAAGCTGTCCGATGGCTTCCATCTTTTGCGACTGGACGAGAACCTCGCGGGTCTTCTCGAGGGCCGCTTGCGCCTCCCTGCGCTCCGTGAGATCGCGGGTGATCTTCGCGAATCCCAAAAGCTCTCCGTCCGGCGCCCGGATCGGGTCAATGACGACGCTGGCCCAGAAGCGGGCCCCGTCCTTCCGGACACGCCAGCCCTCGTTCTCGAATTTTCCTTCCGCCGCGGCGGATTTGAGGGCGTGTTCCGGCAGCCCGGAGCGGCGATCCTCCTCGGTGTAAAAGCGCGAGAAGTGCTGGCCGAGAATCTCAGAGGCCTCGTAGCCCTTGAAGCGCCGGGCCCCGGCGTTCCAGCTGGTCACGATGCCGTCGGGGTTGAGCATGTAAATGGCGTAGTCGGCGATGTTCTCGACGAGCAGGCGAGACCACTCATCGCTCGTCAGCGACGCGGAATGACGCTCGACCAGGTCCATGCGCCCCTCAACCCCGCCTGGAACCGGCCGCGCGAGGGCGCCTGTCCGCTGCTTGGTCGTCGCCATATGTCAGCATGCCTTCCCGGGCAAACCAGCGCCGGCCGCCGTCGGCGGTGGCGCAGCGTTCCAACGCGTAATGTCCTGCGACTTTGGGCGCAGGGGAGAGGCCGGGCCAAGCTATCCAATCCGCCCGGCACCCGCTGCGACAAAAAAGGGGCGCCCTGGCGGCTCAGGGCCGAAGCGCGCGCTCGAGGCGGCGAACGACGGGCAGCGCCTGGTCTTCCGGCAGGTTGGCGAATCCCAGGATGAGTCCCGCGGGGCCGCGTCGGCCCTGACCCATGGCGGAGAGCGCCAGCGGACGCAGGCCCGCGGCGACGGCGGCCGCTTCCAGCCCGATGTCGCTCTCGCCATCGCTCATATGCGCGATGAGGTTCAGGCCTCCCGCCATCGGCCGCATCTCGAACCGGCTCTTGAAGACCTGCGCCATCGCGGCGGCCAGCGCCGTCTTTCGGGCCTTGTAGAGGCGGCGCATCGCCTTGATGTGCCGGCCGAAGGAGCCGTTGGCGATGAACTCGGCGAGCGCCGCCTGCTCGAGAATGCCTCTGCCGCCCTCGAGACGCCGGACATGATTCCTGAAGAGAGCCAGCATGGAGCGCGGCACGATCAGGTAGCCGAGCCGCAATCCCGGGAACATGGTCTTGCTGAAGGTGCCGATGTAGAAGACGCGGTCCGCGCTGTCCAGGCTCTTGAGCGCCGGCAGCGGCCAGCCCTCGTAGCGGAACTCGCCGGTGTAATCGTCCTCGGCGATCCAGCTTCCGCCGCGTCTCGCCCAGTCCAGCAAGGCGGACCGTCGTCTGAGGGAGAGGCTGGCGCCGAGGGGAAACTGGTTCGACGGCGCCACCACGCAGAGCGCGGCGTCGGGCGCCACGCGCATGCCCTCGGCGACGTCGATCCCTTCATCGTCGACGCGGACCGGGACGGGAACGGCGCCCACCATCTGGATGGCGCGCCGCGTGAACCCGTACCCCGGCGCCTCGATCCAGGCGCGGTCGTCCGGCTGCAGCAGGGCCCGGCAGATGAGTCCGAGCGCGGCCAGGTAGCCGCCGGTGATGATGATCTGCTCGGGCACGCAGCGGATGCCGCGCGCCACCGCCACATAGGCGGCCAGGGCCCGCCGCAGCGCCGGAAGGCCCAGCGGATCCGGATAGGTCATGTGAGGGATGCCGCTCCGGCGCGCCTGCCGCGCGACGGTTTGCGACCAGAGCTTGCGGGGAAACTGATCGAAGCTCGGCAATCCCGGCAGCAGCGGCAGAGGCTGGTCGAACAGGTATCCGAAATCTTCCGGGTCGCGTGGCGCGGGATGTGCCGGGGCCGCGGCGGCGAGCGGTCGGCGCGCCAGCTCGGGAATCGACGGCGACACGAATGTCCCCGCCCGCCCTTTCGTGTCCAGGAATCCCTCGGCCGTCAGCAGCGAATAGGCGGTATCGACGGTTCCGCGGGCGACATTCAGCTCCGCCGCCAGCGCCCGGGCCGATGGAATCCGATCCCCCGCCCGGAGCTTGCCGTCCGCGATCGAGGCGCGCAGCCGGTCGTAGATGACGCGGTACCGCGTCCTCGATAGGTCGATCTCGTCGCTCATTGGCCTATTCAAATACTCAGAATCTGGCCCATGCGCCAGCCAATCAGTGCCTTTAAATAGCCCGTCGTCTCGGCCGTCCGCGGGCTTCGAGCGGATCGAGAAAATTTGCCGCCCCTGTCGGGATGAGCGTCCGCCGCCCGTCCTCGGATCAAAGAGACCCACGACCGTCAACTCGGAGAAGCACCATGAGAAAGATTATCGCGTGCGCCTTTGTCTCGCTCGATGGCGTCATGCAGGCCCCGGGCGGGCCGGAGGAGGACCCGACCGGCGGTTTCACCCAGGGCGGCTGGTCCTTCACCTATTGGGACGATGTGATGAACGGCATCATGGGCGAGAGCATGTCCCAGCCGTTCGATCTCCTGCTCGGCCGAAAGACCTACGAGATCTTCGCCGCCTATTGGCCCGATGCCGGCGAGAACCCGATCACCGAGGTCTTCAACAGGGCGACCAAGTATGTGGCCTCGCGCACCCTCGACCGGCTGGACTGGGTCAATTCCCGGCTCCTCCAGGGCGACGTCGCGAAAGAGGTGGAGCGGCTGAAGGCCGCAGACGGGCCCGATCTGCAGGTCCACGGCAGCGCCGTGCTGCTCCAGACGCTGATCGCCGCCCAGTTGATCGACGACTACCGCCTCTGGGTTTTCCCGCTCGTCCTCGGGCGCGGCAAGCGGCTGTTCGAGCGGGGAACGGCGCCCCAGGCGCTGTCGCTTGTGGACACGAAGTCGTCGTCGACGGGCGTGCTGATCAATACCTATCGGCCCGCCGGGGCGGTCAGGCCCGGATCCTTCGCCCTTGCGACGCCGACGGAGGCCGAGCTGGCCCGGCGGAGGAAGATGGCGCGAGAAGGCTAGAGAAACGAGACAGGGAGCGGTCAATGACGACACCTGCGAACGACCCGCGATGGGCAACGGCGGCGGTGCTTGCCGGGCGCCTGATCTTCGCCGCCATCTTCCTCATGGCGGTGAGCTTCAAGCTGATGGATATCACTGCGACGGCGACCTACATCGCGGCGGCGGGCTTCCCTCTGCCCACGCTTCTGGCCTGCCTCGCGGCGGTGCTGGAGCTCGCTCTCGTCGCCGGTTTCCTCACCGGCGCCTATTTCTCGGAAGTCGCGCTGGCGGCCGCGGCCTATGTGCTGTTCCTCGCCTTCGCCTTCCACGGACCTTCCCATTGGGCGGGAAACCAGGCCGAGTTCGGCTTCTTCGTCGATCATTTCACCTTCACCGCGGGCCTGCTGTTCGCGGCCGCGCACGGCCCGGGACGCGTTCTGGCCGTGCAAGGCGGATGGTTCGCCCGGCCATCGCCGGCACGAGGGCAGAGCCCGGCGTCGTAATGGACATCGGCATCGCGCCGCCGTTCGTCGTCCGTCTTCCGTCACGCCGAGGCGGATCATGCGGCATCTGATCCTGGCGGCTCTGCTCGCGGCCTGCGCGACCCGCGCGGCAGACGCCGCGGAAACGTTCCCCGTCGGTGAGCGCCACCTCATCACGTCGGAACAGTCGGCGGCACTGCGCGACGCCGGGAAGAGCGACCGGCTCCGCATCACCGTCTGGTATCCCGCCGCCGCCGGCGCAGTGGAGGAGCCGCTGGACATCGGTCCGCCGGGCAGGCCGCTGTTCCGCCCGGGCACGGCCGCGCCCGGGGCGGGTTTCGCCGACGCCACGCCGAGGCCGGTGATCCTGCTGTCGCACGGCTTCGGTGGAACCGCGCGGATGATGGGGTGGTTCGGCACCGCGCTGGCGCGGAGCGGCTACATCGTGATCGCCGTCGATCATCCCGGGAATAACGGCATGGATCCGATGACGCTTGCCGGCGCCATCCTCTACTGGGAACGGCCGGGCGATCTGGCCGCGGCCTGGGCGCGGGTCAAGGCCGATCCCACCATCGCGCCGCACCTCAGCCCGGCCCGCCTGGGCGTCGCCGGCTTCTCCGCCGGCGGCTTCACCAGCCTCGCGGCGGCGGGCGCGCGCGTCGACCACGAGCGCTTGCGCGCCTTCTGCGCGGCCAATCCCACCGACGGCGTCTGCGCGCCGCAGCAGGAATTCGCCGTCAGCCCGGCGCAGGCCGACCGGTTCCTGGCCGCCCCGGACATGGCGGAGGAAATCGCGCGCTCCCGCGGCGATCTCGCCATTCCCGGCATCCGCGCCGCCTTTGTCATGGCGCCGGCCATCGTCCAGAGCTTCGATCCCGCGAGTCTCGCCCGCATGACGGTGCCGGTGCATATCATCCTCGGCGACGCCGACACCGTGGCGCCTCCGGCCACCAACGGCGAGGTCGCCGCCGCCGCGATCCCCGGCGCCGGGATCGGGATTCTGCCGGGCGTGGGCCACTACGACTTCCTGTCGGACTGCACGCCGGCCGGCGATGCGGCGGTGCCGCTCTGCCTCACCAAGGTGCCGCGGGCGGCGACGCACAAGGCGGCGATCGCCGCCGCCCTGGCTCTTTTCGACAAGGCGCTGGGCGCGCCGTAGCCGCGAGAGGGCTGACGTTCGCGAGTGGGAACGGAGCAAGCGATGTCCAAGATGATTTTCGTGACCGTGCCGGTGCACGATCTTGCCGCCTCCACCGCGCTCTACCTGGCGCTCGGCGGCGAGGTGAACGCGAGGCTTTCCGATGGGCAGGCCACGTCGATCATGTTCTCGGACGCGATCGGGGTGATGCTGATGACGCCCGAGCGCTATCGCGAGGTCGTCAGGCGTCCGGCCGGCGACGCGGAACCGGGCCGCCACGCCCTGCTTACGCTCCGCGCCGGCGACAGCGACGGCGATGTCTGGGAGATCGCGTGGATGGAGGCGGCGGCCCAGGCCGGAGCGCGCGCGACCGCGTGACCAAACGGCGCGATGGGATCGTCCAGTTGCCGGAAACGTCTCGGTGGCCTAGGTAAGGACTTCCGGCCCCGTTCGGTCGGGCCCTTTCGTGAACACGCCGACGAGGGAGTTTGTGATGGACGACCGGGAGATTCGCGCCGCGTTGGATCGCCACTGGACCGCCTCCGACGCGAGCGACTTCGAGGCGGAGCACGAGATCTATCGCGAGGATGCCGTGCTCGAGTATCCGCAATCGGGCGAGCGCATCCGCGGCCGGCGCAACATTCAGGCCTCGCGCACCGCGCAGCCGAACAGGAAGCGCTTCACGGTGCGGCGGATGCTCGGCGCCGGCGACCTCTGGGTCACCGAATTCATCCTCGCCTACGACGGCCAGCCGTCCTACACCGTGAGCATCATGGAGTTCAGGGACGGGAAGGTGGCCCGGGAGACCCAATACTTCGGCGACGCGTTCGAGCCGGGACCGTCACGGGTCCAATGGGTCGAGCGGATGACGTGACGGCGTTTTCCAAAGCTCTCCCCGCCGCGCCGCCGTAAGCGCCCGCTCCTCCACGACCGTTCGCGCGCTGGCCCGCGGTCGGCAGGATATGATAAGACGTCTGATAAAGCCCGCTCAGGGCATGGGGGAGGAGAAACCGGAATGACCGTCATCGACGCCCACACGCACATGTTCACCGACAAGTTCATGGCGCTGCTGAAGGCCAAGGGCGGCATCTACAATCTGCAGACGCGGCCGGACGGGCAGGTGGAGATCTTCCGTCACGACACCCCCGTCGCCATTCCCCAGCGCGGGCATTTCGACTACGAGCTGCGCCTGCGCGACATGGATGCCGGGCACATCGACATGGCGATCGTCTCGCTGACCTGCCCGAACGTCTACTGGGGCAACGAGGACGTCAGTTGCGAGGCCGCGCGCGAATCCAACGACAGCATGGCCCAGGCCCAGAAGCGCTGGCCCGACCGCATCCGCTGGTTCACCTCGCTGCCCTGGGAATATCCGAAGCTGGCGGTGGAGGAGCTGACGCGGAGCTGTGACGCGGGCGCGGTGGGCGTGATGGTCCTCGCCAACATCGCCGGCCGCAGCCTGACGGATCCGCTCTTCGCCCCGGTCTGGGCCGAGATCGACCGGCGCGCGCTCCCGGTCCTGGTGCACCCGACCGATCTGCCCGGCATCGATCAGATGGACATGAAGAAATACGACCTGAGCTGGTCGGTCGGATTCATGGCCGACACCACGCTCGCCTTCACCCGCATGATCTTCGACGGGTTTCTCGATCTCTATCCCAATCTGAAGCTGATCGCCTCCCACGGCGGCGCGACGCTCCCCTATCTGGTCGGCCGCTTCGACAAGGGCGACGAGGTGGAGATTCCCTCGCGGCGGAGAATGACGGCGAAGCCGTCGGAATACCTCAAGCGCATCTACTACGACTGCATCACCTATCATCCGGGCGCGCTCAAATTCCTGATCTCGATCGTGGGCGCCGACCGCGTCCTCTTCGGCACCGACTATCCGCACCAGGTGCACGACATCAAGGGCTCGATGGCGAACACGGCGGCGCTGCCGGCGGAGGTCTGCCACGCGATCCGCGAGGGCAACGCGCGGCGGATCTTCAGGCTCTGACCGGTCCCGCCGTCCCTGATCCGGCGGCGGAAATCGACGCTAGCCGACTGGCCGCCGGTCGCGCCGGAACATGAGCTGGTCCGCGTGCCAGACCTCGACCGCGACATTCTCCGCACGCTCTTCCAACAGATCCTGCGCGCGGGTCTCCGCCTCCATGTGAGAGCTGGCCTCGACGGCCTGCCAATTCGTCACTTGCTCCGACCGATTCAGAAAATAGCACCGATAGAGAGGCATCCTGCTCACCCCGCGCAGCGCACCATCGCCCAGGATGAAGCTGTAGCGGGTCGCGTCAATGTCCAGCCGGCGCCATCGGGAAATCGGCGATAAATCCCGGTTTCCGCGTACGATTCCGTACCGATCGTGCGGACTTTGCGGAACCGCGCCGGCCGCCGTACCGTCGGATGTTCTCCCGTATGCAAAATCGAATTAATTCCGGGGACACGATCCTTGATTGGTGGTCAGCCCCGGCAACAACGGCGTCGATCAAGCATCGTGTCACCTGAATTCGATTCCGACATGAGCCGGTAACCTGCCAGGGTGATCGTCAGTGGTCGGCGGCCCCCGCGAAGGCCGGAACGCCGATGATGTTCGCAAGCACATGCAAGGAGAGTGCGGCGATGGCGGCCTATGTGATCTTCGACGTCGAAATCAGCGACCCGGCGCGATACCAGGAATTCATGGCGGGCGTGAAGCCGGCGCTGGAAAAGGCCGGCGCCAAATATCTGGTGCGCGGCGGCGCCCACACGGTCTACGAAGGCGACTGGCAGCCGCGCCGCCTCGTCCTCCTGGAATTCCCGTCGCTCGCCGCCTGGGAAACCTTCTACAACGGCCCGACCTACCGGGACCTGAAGAGCATCCGCGACGCCTGCAGCTCGGCGCGGCTGGTGGGCGTGGAAGGGCTGGGGTGAGCGGGCCGATTCCGCGCCGCGCGATCAGGCGGGAACATAGGTCAATCTGACCGCGTCCTCGCCAACGAGATCGCTGGCCACAAGGCGGAGCGATGGCCGGGGGCCGGCGAAGAACGGCGTGCCGCGGCCGAGCGCGAAGGGGCGGAAGTAGAGCCGATACTCATCGATGAGACCGAGCTCGGCCAGGCTTCGCGCCAGGTCCGGTCCGGCGACGTCGATTTCCCCGACGAGCCCTGCCTTCAGCCCAGGTATCACCGCCTCGATGTCATTCCCGACTAGCGTGGCGTTGGGGCCGACCGACGTCAGCGAGCGCGACACGACCCACTTCGGCTGGCGCCGCCACGCCGCCGCGAAGTCGCGTTCCGCCGCGCCCCACCCGGGCAGGTCCTCGTCCCAATAGCGCATGATCTCGTAGGTGCGGCGACCGTACACGCTGCCGGCCAGGTCGCGCACGTGCTCCACGAAGTGCTGAAAGAGCGCGGGGCCCGGCCGCATCCCCAGGTGGTCGACGTAGCCGTCCAGGGACTGCGACAATCCGAAGATGAGCTTCGCCATGCTGCAAGATCTCCGCCCGCGATTTCGGGGACACGATACCTGATCGACGCCGTTGCTGAGGCTGACCGCCTAGACCTCGTCGCGCAGGGCCATCGCGGCGCTGTGCTCGAGGGCCGCGAGTTGCCCGCGCTCGATCGGCATGATGACCATGCCGCAGGCGGCGGCGATGCGCTCCAGGAGCTCGTAGGTCGGGCCCTGCGGACCATGACCAAGCTCGATCTCGCTGACGCGTTCCTGGGTTATGCCGAGCTTCTGCGCCAGCCGGGCCTGGGTGAAGCCCGCGCTCCGGCGCATGCCGCGGACGATCGCTCCGGCCCGCATCCCGGCGCTCGTCATGCCCGTTCGCTTCGCCGTTGCCGGCGCCGCCGTCTCGAAATGCTGCAATACGTCGGCGAGGTCGCGGCCATTCTCGCCGCTCGACACCTTCGGCCGTCGGTGCGGCCGTCGGACGCTCGAGGTCTCGATTTCCACGTCTCGGCTGCCCGCGCGCACGATTTCCGTTTTCTTCGTCATCGGCTCAATCCATTCATGTGAACCACGCCTTGGCCCGGGAAAGAATGACGTTCTGCTTCAGCGCGTCCACATCCTGTCCGTCCCACTTATATCCGCCGAAGGTGCATCCGACCCCGCGTTTTCCGCACAGCATGACCGTCACCTTGCGGTCGCCGAGAGATTGTTCCTCCACCGCATAGATCATGATCTCGCCACCGATCTCCGCCTTATAAAAAGGTATGCCCGCGTAGTCGGTGAATTCCTGCAGTGTCCAGTGATCGATTTTCCCGGAGGCGACCCGCGTCAAGTGACGAAAGAACCGATCCGCGGTCTTGGGGCTGAACCGCGTGAACTCCGAGGTCGCCGACCCCAGCGCCGAATCCTCGAAAGCCACGATCGGCGCGTTGGTACTGGGCCTGGCCATAATATAAGGAATTCCCTCTAAAATGTCCAGCCGTCAACTAAGTGTCGGCAATATAACAGGATTATCCACCCTTATATCGAGAAATGCGAAGGAATTGCACGCTTTGAGAGTGTGACGCTGATTGGCAGCGCCGGTCCCTCTCGCAATTCCTTGCGGCCTCCCTTCGGCCTCGTACCGAGTGTGGCGGTTAGCTCCAGCAACGTGGCGATTATGTATTGTGTCCCCTGAATTCTGAATTCGAGTCCGACATAAGCCGGTAACGTGGCAGGGCGATGGTCATCGCGGCGGCGGCCCATGTGAAGGCCGGAACGCCGATGGTCTTCGGAAGCCAAAGAAGGAGAGAGCGGCAATGGCGGCCTACGTGATCTTCGATGTCGATATCACCGACCCGGCGCGATACCAGGAATTCATGGTGGGCGTGAAGCCGGCGTTGGAAAAGGCCGGGGCCAAGTATCTGGTGCGCGGCGGCGCCCACAAGGTTTACGAAGGCGACTGGGAGCCGCGCCGGCTCGTCCTCCTGGAATTCCCCTCGCTCGCCGCCTGGGAAACCTTCTACAACGGCCCGACCTACCGGGACCTGAAGAGCATCCGCGACGCCTGCAGCTCGGCGCGGCTGGTGGGCGTGGAAGGGCTGGGGTGATGGGGCCGGTTTTCTTCAATTCCGAGGGCACAATGATCCTTGGCCCCCTTTTCACAGATAGGGGCTCCTAAACGGCGTCCACTTTCACCGAGACGCGACTGATATTGTAAAGGGCGACATTGCCACCCGTGGCTTTCGCCGGATTGAAAAGCGCCAGGTTCATGCCGTCGCTGACGGAGCTGCGATATATCACGCCGTCATAGTCGCTCTTCTTGATGAACTCGCAAAGATACTGGCTCGGAAGGTAGTCGATCGCCGCGCCCTGAGGCACAACGGGCCGGGTCAATTCCTCGCCTAAGCGCTCGAGGAATGGAATGTCTGCCCGTAGCTGGCCGATAGCGCCGGCATCTGCCAGCAGGAAAGGCGAGACTAGTTTGCGGGGGTTTCTGAGGTCAACCGCTTTCAGTGGATCTGCAATCGTGAAATCGGCAACACAGGCGACCTCGCCCGTATGAGGGCGCAGCTCCGCGGCCGCGGTTTCAGGAAGCGAGCCGAGGTAAAGATATGGGATGCCGGGCGGATTGGCGCGGCCATGCATCGCGAGCCGCTTTGGCGGCGCACCCATCTCGGTGATGGGATATGTTATACCGCCGGAGCGGATACGCGCGCGATACCACGTGTTGGGCAAACCGTCAGCGGGCAAGTGCGTTAGGGCCCGGAATTGGTGTGGGCCCGGACATCCATCTGACTTCCGAGTTGCAGTCCTGCTGCGCACGGGCGCGGTGGGTGGGCGGGAGTTGGTCGTTGACAGTGGTGCATTGCCAGAACCGGCCGGGGCGGATGTACCTGGCGAGATCGTGCCATTCCACCGCACGATGCTGCGGGCGATATCTGGAACGGGCGCTAAGGGTGAAGCAATTCGGGACACGATACTTGATGGCGGTTAGACCCAGCAACGCGGCGATTACGTACCCGTGCCCCGGAATTATGGCCCCTGACATGGAGTCCCCGAATTCCTTAATGGCCGTCATCTCAAGTACTTAATTGCCGGAGTCCCAGCATGTGGATCAGATTCGCCAACGCCTTCGCACGCCCGCCATATCGGTTGCGTGTCTGGCGCTCCGCTACAACTTGATAAAGGTACATCACGATCGTCCTGGTCGCTATCGACGAAGGTGAGATGGATTGCGACTGCATATGCCGGCCCGCCTGACTCGAATAGTCGTCGCCGACGATCAAGAAGTCTCCGAACCCGTTCATCCCTTCTTCTTCGTACGTGACTGAAGGTCACAGAACAACCAACGGCGGGTGGTCGCGGTTGCGACGGCGTCGAAAGCCATCGCGGAGTAGGATGCGTTCGGTGTCCAGGAAGTGCTTGCGATACAGTTTGCCCCAATTGGCTTCGAAGAAGACGTTGCGGGTTGTGAACCCCTCGTCACTGAGCGCTTCTGCAAGTGCGTTGGCGGAGAAATCCCAGCAGGATATTGATCGGAAAGACGCACGCGAGAAGCAGAAGCGGCCACGGACCAACAGCCCGTGGAACTCACCGGCAATCTCGCCAAGTACACCAAGATGGTCTTTTGGGCCACCGCCTTCCTCGCTTGCGTCACAGCCGGTTTGGTCGCGCTTGGTGTCAAACAGAACCATGAGATCCGCCGGACGAAGAGCAGTGGCGCCGCCGGCAGACGATCGACCACCGTGCCGAGTGGCCCTAGGTTGCAGCGTCGCTTCAAGTTTCCACCATAGCCTTATGCAGCTCCGCTGGTTGGAGCTGACTGAAAGCCTCGCGCATAGCGCTACGCAATATCGTGTTCGGCACATTGGGAACAGTGACGCCGAGCATCTCGAGGATGGTTCGCGCCTCCGAGGAACGCAACGAATCGCAAACCGTTTGTGGGCACACAAAATCCGAATGATCGACCGCGTCGCGGACCACCGAATTGGAAGCGCCGGCTGAGGTCATCACGCCCACATCCTCAGGGACAGTATCAATTACCCCGCGGACATGGCTTTCGCTGGCAATGACGTAGACCTTCGGAAACGCGTCGGTAGTTCTCGACCTGACGCGCGAGCCGACTGGCGAATCGCGCTCGGATTTGATCTCATAAACCGTCGCGGTTCCATTCGAATCACGAGGTCGCCTTGCAAACACCAACTCGAATTCATTGAGCATACTCGCTGTGTTGAGCGAGTGCTTGCCCGAGAATATTACGAGTTAGCGCCACCCGATAGACATACTCGTCCCGGCGGCCGACGCGGCGTAGCACGGCAAAGGCCGCGTCGAAAGCTTCTGCTACCGTCGCGCCGCCCCACCCAACTCGGTGAGCCGTCATTTCGGCATTCAAGCGCGCGAAGGTCGATAACGTCCCTTTTTCGCCATTTCACGGAAAACTGCCACGATAAGAGACGTGATTTCGCCGAGAGCTGAGATGCGTCTGAAGTCATCGTTGCCCCAGTACCCCGATGGCCGAGATCCGGATGCCTGGGAATCGAAAACGGAAACGCGCGTCGGGAATGGTGAATATGATGCATACAACTACAACGGGCAGAAAGCATCGGACATGTCGCCTATCGCCTCGAACAGGGTCGTGCCGACCTTAGAAAGTCCTTCGACCGCCTGACAGAAGGGCTCCGGAGGTCTTGGCGTTGGCTCAAACGGACTCCCGTTGTACCATCTCCCCCATCTCCTTCTCCGCCAACCTCCCCAGATCCAGCGTAAACACCTCGATCGTCTCGTCATGCCCCGAGATCGCCTGCGCCGCTGACGCCGCAAACGCGTCGAGATGATGCAGCGGCGCGTTCGGCTCGCGCCGCACGGCGTCCACCAGCGCGCGGCTCACCACCACGGGCGTGCCGAGGCGGCGGGTCATGGATTCGAGGCGGCTTGCGATGTTGACGGTGTCGCCGACGACGGCGTATTCGACGCGCTGGTCGGTGCCGATGTCGCCCAGCGTGACCGGGTCCGAAATGGGCGCCGATGCCGACGGCGAGCGGCGCCTCGCCGGAGGCGGCGCGCTCCTCGTTCCAGACCGCCATGGCGTGCACCATGTCGATCGCGCATTCGAGCGCGTTGCAGGCGTCCCGCGGGCTGCGGTCCGGCGTGCCGAAGGTCGCCATCATCCCGTCGCCGAGGAATTTCTCCAGCGTGCCTTCATGGGCGAAGACGATGTTGGTGAGGCGGCCGTGCAGATCGCGGAGGAGGGCCATGGTGCGCTCGGGACTTTCCTGCGCGGCAAGCCGCGTGAAGCCCACGAGGTCGGTGAAGACGACGGCCACGTCCTGGCGGCGCACCTTGCCGATGGGCTCGTCCTTGGCGGCGAGGAGATCCACCATGTTGGGGGAGAAATAGCGCGCGAGGTTGGCGCGCGCCCGCTCCACGGTCTTGAGGCCGGTGATGTCGAGGGCGACGGTCACCACGTGGCGCACCACGCCGGCCATGTCCTTCAGGGGCTGCTTCGCCGTCCACCAGATGCGCCGGTGCCCGTCGCGGCCGATGAACTCGCGCTCGGCGAAGGGCTGCGCCACGCCCGAGGCCACCACCTCGTAGTCGAGCTCCCGGGAGCGGTTGCCGTAGGTGGGACCGGTGAACTCGATGCTGGTCTTGCCCACCGCGTCCGCGGGATCGACGCCATAGACCTCGCCCTGGAAGCGGTTCATCAGCACGTAGCGGCTGTCCCGGTCCTTGACGTTGATGATGCCGGGGACGGCGTCGATCACCGCGCGCAGAAGCTCGCGGCTCTCGGCGATCTCGCGCGCGGCGGCGCGCTCGGCGGTGATGTCGTGGCCGGTGCCGCGATATCCGATGAAGCGCTGCTGGGCATCGAAGATCGGCTTGCCGTGGATGCGGCCCCAGCGCGCCTTGCCGCCGGCATCGCCGTAGGGAAACTCGAAGCCGCGATAGGGCTGCCGCGTCGCCACCATGGCGTCGTACCAGGCCCAGTTCGCATCGTCGCGATCGTCGGGGAGGCGCAGGTCGCGGCGCGCGCGCCCCAGCACCTGGGCCGGATCCTCGCCGGAGAGCTCCCGCAGATGGCCCGACAGAAAGACGAAGCGATCCTCGGCGTCGGTCTCCCAGATCCAGTCGCTGGCGGCGGCGAGGATGTCGCGAAAGCGCTGCTCGCTGGCGAGCGCCGCGCCCTCGGCGGCCTCTGCCTTGGCGGTGAGGCGGCGGCCGAGGCGCAGCTCGCGGAAGAGCTGCGCCAGCAGCATCGCGGCGCTCAGCACCAGCCCCACCAGCAGCAGAAGAACGGAGAGGAGCGCGGTCTGGCGCTTGCCGCTGCGCTCGGCGAGACGCAGGAGCTCGGACTGCGCCACGGCGACGCTGGCCTGGTGCAGGTCCGGCACCAGGCCAGCGACCTCGCCGGCCAGCTCCCGCGCCCAGACGGGATCCCCCGCCGGCAGCGCCCGGATCTGCGGCTCGAGGCGCGTCAGCGCCAGCCGCGCCGACTCCACCGCCGCCGCGGCGCCGGGCGTGTCGCGCAGCCGCACCGCCATCTCGCCCTCGCGGGTCGTGCCGAGACGGCTCCACACCACGTCCAGGCGCCGGTGCACCTCCTCGTCGTCGAGGCCGGTGCCGCCGTCGCCGTGGCGGCGGATCGCGTCGGCGAGGCGCAGCAGCTCGACCTCGTTCTGGCTCATGGACCACGCGAGGTTCTCGCCGAAGTCGCGGGCGACGTTGGCCTCGATCGTATAGAGACGCCAGGTGGCGCCGGCGAGGCTGGCGACGAAGATCGCGACGGCGATGCCGAGAATGAAATAGGGCCGCCGCGCCGGCCGCGCGCGGTGGGTGTTGGGTTCCGCCGGTTCCCGGCGCGGGCTGGCCTCGCTCATGTCACGTCCAGCCGGTCGAGCTGCCAGATCCAGCGGGAATTGATCAGCTCCGAGCGCAGCTCCTTATGCTGGTCCCGGGGATAGACCACCCAGATCGGCCCCTTGTCCCGGCGCTGCAGCTCGCGCCCGTCCCGGGTCAGGGCCAGCAGCACCGGGTATTTCCGGCAATCCCCGATCGGGATATGGACGCTGTAGTCGTTGATGGCGCGGGCCGTGAGGCGCGTGCCGCTGGCGCCGACGCGGTCGAGCACGTCCCGCAGCAGCGGCCCCTCAAAGCGCGAGACGCCGTCGGTCCAGGCGGTGGAGGTGCTGATCTCGTGGAGGCCCAGCGCTTCCAGTGCCGCCCGGTCGAACTCCGCCCGCCCCGGCGACGTCGTGCGGGAGATGTGGCCGGTGACGGTGAGCAGCACCGCGCCTTGCGGCGGCGGCAAGGTGTCGGCGCGCGCCGGCGCGACGCGGGCCGCCGCCGCGGCAATCCCGCCCAAAACGACACGCCGATTGAGGCGCGGTCCCCCGGTCGCTCCCATGCATCTCCGCCCCTAAGCTCCCGGGAAATATAGCATGAGTTGGGGGTGGGCGGGGGCAGGGCGGCGGTGGTGCGTCCTTCGACTCGCCCGCTTCGCGGTCGGCTCAGGATGAGGACCATTTTTTTGGGGCAAATAAGATCTCCTCATCCTGAGCCGGCGCGTCAGCGCCGAGTCGAAGGACGCAGGATGCCCGCCCCATCGCCGCTTGCTCTCCCGCCGGCAACCCCGCTGCGGCAATCCCGCTCTACCGCCGGGGTGCGGGAGGTGGCATCCTCCCGGCCAACCCCTCACAGGAGCTCCGCCATGGCCAGCCACTATCACGCCGTCGTCTGGATCGATCATCACGAGGCGCGCGTCTTCCACTTCAATCCCGAGGACGTGGACAAACTCGTGCTGCATCCTCACGAGCCGACGCGGCACATTCATCACAAGGCGAATTCCATCGGCAGCGGCCACGCGGCGGAGGACCAGAATTTTCTCCACGCCGTCGCCAGCGCCATCGCCGATGCCGGCGCGGTGCTGATCACCGGCCCCGCCAATGCCAAGACCGAGCTGGTGAAGCACATCCACCATCACGATCCCCAGCTCATGAGCCGCCTGGCGGGCATCGAGAGCGTGGATCATCCGACCGACGACGCCCTCGTCGCCCACGCCCGCCACTACTTCAAGGCCGCCGACCGGATGCGGCCGTAATGTTTAACGCTCCGTGGGATGGCGCGAGCGGTAGCGCCACCACCAGGCCTCCATGCCCGCGCGATCGAACTGCCCGGGATCGGGCTCGGTGACGGAGAGGACATCGTCGGTGCCGAGGTCGCGCACCAGGGCCGGCGTCACGCCGGGCGCGCTCGTCGGCGTGCCGGCGGCGGGCGACACGGCGGGGAGCGCCGCGGCGGCTGTTGCCGGTGGGTGCGGGACCCTCCGCATTCACGCCCATCGCCACGGTGATGGTCAGCGCCACCACCGCGGCGGCAACGTAGAGGGCCTCGATCTTCCAGAAGCCGAATTGCGATGGACTCATCTCACTCTCCTCCGGCGCGTGCCGCTCGGGATGGCGGCCGCTCGCTCCTGAGGTAGGCACCGGCGCGCCCCGTTGCCCTGTGACGGGCTTCACAGCGGCGCCGAGGCTAAAAAAATTCCTCAAAAAATATTGACGGTTGCCGATTGATGATGACTGCCGGCTTTTCCCTACCGCGCCGGGGCGGTGGCGGCGAGGAGGGCGCCGAGCGTCAGCATGGAGAGCGCGGTCGAGATCACCACGCTGCTGGCGGCGCGGGCGACATAGATCTCGTAGCGCTGGGCCAGGATGAAGGCGTTGGCGCCGGTGGGCAGCGCCGCGCAGGTGGTGGCGACCGCGATATCGAGGGGCGCCAGGCGAAATACATAAGCGGCGAAGATCCACACCAGCAGCGGCAGCGCCAGCAGCTTGATCGCCACGACGGCGAGGCTCTCGCGCAGATCGCCGGCGATGCGGAAACCGGCGATGGTGGCGCCGAGGGCGAAGAGCGCCGCCGGCGTCGCGGCGCCGCCGAGAAAATCCAGGAAGCGCCGCAGCAGATCCGGCAGCGGCAATCCCACCTCATGCCAGAGGAAGCCCAGCACGATCGCGGCGATGACGGGATTGCCGAGGATCGCCGTCGCCGTGACCTTGATCGTGTGCAGGAAGTGGCCGCCCTGGCCGCGGCCCATCTCCACCACGACGGTGGCGAGGGACAGCAGGATCAGAGAGTGCAGGCTGATGATCAGGCTGAGCGGCACCAGCCCCGCGTCCCCGAAGGCCGTCGCCACGATGGGAATGCCGAGCTGCACCGAGTTGGAGAAGGCGGCGCTCACCCCCATCAGCCCCTGCTCGGCGAGGCTGAGGCGGAACACGAAGCGGCCCAGCGCCATGCTGGCGACGAAGACGGTGAGGGTCCCCGCGAAATAGGCCTCCAGCACCGCCAGCGAATCGCCGATATCGGGCGTCTCTCCCGCCATGCTGCGGAAGAGGAGCGCCGGGATCGCCGCGTAATAGACGAAGACGCCGAGGCCGCGCGCGCCCTCGGCGCTGACGGCGCCGCTGCGGCCGAAGCCATAGCCCACGAGAATGACGGCAAAGACCGGGAGGATGATCCCGATGACGGTGCTCATGCCGGACTGCTGGCGCTCCACCCCAAGGTTCGCGCGTCCTTGATAGCGTGGCGCCGGCGCGCCGTACACGCCTGATCCGCGCCCCGCCTCAGGCGGGGATGCGGGTGTCCATCGCCGCCTGCTCCGCCGCCATCATCGGCAGCTCGACGATGAAACGCGAGCCGTGACCGGGGTGGCTCTCGACGCGGATGGTGCCGCCGTGGCTGGTGACGATGCCATGCACGACCGAGAGGCCGAGGCCGGTGCCTTCACCCACCCCCTTGGTGGTGAAGAAGGGCTCGAAGATCCGCTGCGCGGTGGCGTCGTCCATGCCGATGCCGGTATCGCTCACCACCAGGCGGATCGCCTGGGTCTGCCGCTCCGCCGCATCGGCAACCGGCGAGAGCGTCACCGAGATGGTGCCGGCGCCGGCGCCGATCGCCTGCATCGCGTTGGTGACGAGGTTGACGACGACCTGGTGGATCTGGGTGGGATCGCCCAGGAAAGTCGGCACTGGACGGATGTCGCTCGTCAGGGTGATCGTGGCGGGCGTGGTGGCGCGTAGCATTGCCAGGGCCTCGGCGACCACGTCGGCCATGTTGAATTCCCGCTGCTCGACCTTGTCCTTGCGGCTGAATGCCAGGACGCGCTTCACCAGGTCCCGGGCGCGGACGCCGGCGTCCTGGATCAAGGTGAAATACTGCCGCAGCTGCGCGTCGTCGCCGGACCGCTTCAGGCCGAGCTTGGTCATCGCGACGATCGGCACCAGGGTGTTGTTGAGATCGTGGGCGATGCCGCCGGCGAGCGTGCCGAGGGCCTCGAGCTTCTGGGAATGGCGCAGCTGATACTCGAGCTGCTGGCGCTCCGCCTCGATGCGGCGTGCCTCGGTGACATCGCGCGCCGTGCCCGTGACCCGCGTGACGACGCCCTTGGGGTCGCGGCTGGCCCGGCCCTCCGAGTTGACCACGCGCTCCTCGCCATCGGGCCGTCGGATGCGGAACTCGACGGCACTGGGCTCGCCGCCTTGCCGCAGCAGCTTCAGCCAGGCATGGACTTTGGGGAAATCCTCCTCGTGGATGGTGCCGACCAGACTCTTCATGGTCGGCTGCTCGGCGTCGGGCGCAAGGCCGCGGATGCGGAACATCTCCTTCGACCAGAGATACTTTCCGGTCGCAACGTCGAGGTCCCAGCTGCCGATGCCGGCGACCTGCTGGGCGCGGTCGAGTCGATCCTCGCTCTCCTGCAGGGCCGCCTGGGCCGCCTTGAGATCGGTGATGTCGACGCGGAGGCCGGCAATGCCGCCGTTGCGCATGCGCCGATCGGTGATCAGGAACCACCGGTCGCCGGCCACCTGCTGCTCGAGAGATCCCGTAGCGCTGTGATGCAGCTTGAGCCGCTCCGCCAGCCATTCCTCCTCATGACCCGCCGCCGCCGCATAGCGGCCCACGGCCAGGCCTTCGCGCAGGAACTCCTCGAAGGTCTTTCCGATCGGCGAGGAATCGAGATATTTGCGATACATCTGGTGCCAGGATTCGTTGGCCATGACGAGGCGGTCGTCCCGGTCGTAGATCAGGATGCCGGCGGAAATGCTGTCGAGGGCGTCCTGCAGCAGGGCCTCGGCGCGCTCGGCCTGGGCGCGGGCCTCGACGATCGCGGTCTCGTTGGTGGTGGTGCCGCGATAGCCCAGGAACTCCCCGGCCTCGTCGAAAATCGGCTGGCCATTCACGTTGATGTAGACGTTCTTGCCGTCGCCGGCGATGTAGGAAAAACGAAAATTTCGGATCGGATGCCGCGCCTCGAGATCCGCCCGATGCTGCGCGAACGGTTCCGCGTCGGGGTCCGCGTCGGCGATCTCCCAGCGCGTGCGGCCCAGCATCACCTGCGGACTGCGGTCGAAGACCTGCGCGTGGGTTTTCGAGAAGTAGGAGAACCGATGCTCGCGGTCGGTCTCCCACACCCAGTCGCCGGAGACCTCGGCGATGTCGCGGAAGCGCTGCTCGCTCCGTCGCAGCGCCGCCTCGGCCGTGTCGCGCTCCCGCGACCGGTCGGCGAGGCGGGTGGCGGCGTCGACGAGGGCAGTCGCCACGTCGTTCACCTCGTTGATACGCGTGTGCATCGGCGGCAGCGGCGTGCCGCGGCCGAGGGCGACGGCGGCGTCCGAGAGCGCGCGCACCGGGCCGGCGATCGATCTGCCGACGAGGACGGCAATCACGGTGCCGAGGAGCAGCAACATGCCCGCCGCCAGGCCGACTTCCCAAAGCGAGCGGTAGAACGGCGCATAGATCTCCGATCGCGGGATCATGATCGCGAGCGTCCAGCCGGTGAAGTCGGAGCGCGCGAGCGCGGCGATGGCCGCATTTCCGTCCGCGTCGGTGGCGGTGAAGATCGAGCCGTCGTCGCGGGCCGCCGCGTCGCTCAGCGACGGCTCGGCCGGCATGCCCGCCACCGCGTCGATCGACCGGTTGCGCGCGATGATGAGGTTGCCGCTATCCATCACCTGCACCGTCCAGCTCGCCGGCAGATGCTGCTCCAGCAGAACCTGGCCGAGCTCCCGCATGTTGAAGCTCATGAGCAGCACATAGGTGACGGTCTCACCGTGCATCACCGGGACATAGGCCGAGACCTGCAGCTCCAGCGATGAGCCACCGGTGAAAGCGCCGGAGATCTGCGTCGAGCGAGTGCCGGCGGCGGCGCGCACGAGGTCAGCGGACTTGAGCAAGCGGGACGGCGCGCCGAGCGGCTCGCGGGTGCTGAAGATCGCCGTTCCCGCGGGGTCGGCGAGGAGGATCCAGGCATGATGCGCCGCCGCGACCTGGCGCGCCTGCTCGTAGAAGCGCACGATGTCGTTATCCGCCAGGGAGCGCGAGGTGCCGAGGGCAGTGAGTGCCGCGGTCGCGGTCTTGAGCTTGAGGTCCATGGCGGCGGAGAGCGCGCGCGCCGTGCCGAGAAGCTCGTGCCGGTTGGAGTCGCGCTCGCCGCTGCTCAGTCGGAACATGGCGAAGCCGGAGAACGCCAGCATGGGCATCACCAGGGCGATCACCAGCCCGATGATGCGCGCGCGCAGACCGTGTGCCCGTGTAAGGCGCTTGAGGATGCCCTTGCCGGTGCCGATATCGCCTGCTGCCGATCTCGCCATTGCTTCGAGGCTGCCGTGCTGCGGGCGGCCCGATGCCACCTCTGGATCAAGCGCCAGAGTGCGCAGAAAGCGCGGAAAAGCGGTTAAATCGGCGGTGACGGAACGCCGCGGGGGCATAGGGAAAATCCCCTATGCGCGCCGGCGCGCATCCGCATATCTACGTATGCGGCAAGGCCGCCCGCGGGCTCACTCGGCGCGCTGGTCGCGCTCCCGCAGCAGGCGATCGAAATGCTCGAGGGTCGCCTCGACCCGCGCCATCACCGATCCCGCGGGAAAGCGGCCATCGGGCCCGGGCCGGCCGACCTCGATGCCGGTGAGGAGCGCGAGCGCGTCCTCCACGCTCTCCATGGTCCAGATGGTGAAGCGGCCGGCGGCGACGGCGGCGGCCACTTCCTCGGAGAGGACCACGTGGAGCGCGTTCGCCGCCGGGATCAGCACGCCCTGGCGGCCGGTCAGGCCGCGCGTCGCGCAGGTGCGGTAGAAGCCTTCGATCTTCTCGATGGCGCCGCCGATCGGCTGGCTCTCGCCGTTCTGGTTGACCGACCCGGTCATGGCGATGTCCTGGCGCAAGGGCACCTCGGCGAGCGCCGACAGCACCGTCACCAGCTCGCCCATGGAGGCGCTGTCGCCCTCGACGCCGCCGTAGCTCTGCTCGAAGGTGACAGTGGCGGCGAAGGAGAGCGGCAGACGGCGCGCGAAAGCGCCGCTGACATAGCCGCCGATGATGTAGACGCCCTTCTGCTGGATCGGACCGCCGAGGTCGGTCGCGCGCTCGACGTTGACAATGCCGTGCCGCCCCGCGTACACGCGCGCCGAGAGCCGCACCGGCAGCCCGAAGGCGTGGTCGCCGAGATCGCGCACGGTGAGGCCGTTCACCTGGCCGACCCGCGATCCGTCGGTGTCGATGAGCATGGTGCCGTCGCGGATCGAGTCCTGGGCGCGGTCCTCGATCCGCGAGCGCCGCAGCCGCCGCTCGGTCAGGCATTTGAGGACGTGCGGCAGGTCGATCAGCCGCACCCCGTCGGCGCGCGCCATGGCGCCGGCCTCGATGACGAGATCCTCCACCAGCTCGAAGCGCGCCGAGAGCTTGCGCCGGTGCCCGGCCCAGCGCGCCGCTTCCGCCAGAAGCCGCGCCACCGCGGGATCGGTGACGCCGGCGGCCTGGTGTCGCAGCGCCATGTGTCGGATCAGGGCGCCATAGACCGCGAGATCGTCGGCGGCGTCCGGCAGGTCCGGATCGATGTCGGCCTTGATTTTGAAGTACGTCGCAAAATCCGGATCGGCGGAGAAGAACGTGTAATACCAGCGCGGCCCGCCGACGATCACGACCTTGACGTCGAGGGGGATCGAATGCGGTGTCGGCGCGCCGGCGAGCGGCGGGCCGTTGCCATGGGGCGGCTCGATGCGCAGGCAGCGGTCGCGCAATGCCGCCTTGAGGAAATTCCACACCGTCGGCTGCTCGGCGATCGCCTCGGCGCGCAGCACCAGGATGCCGCCGTTGGCGCGATGCAGCGCGCCGGCCCGGATGTGGCGATAGTCGGTGGCGGCGACGCCGCCCTCCACACGGTATTCGAAGCCGCCGAACAGGTTCTCGTAGATGGGTGTCGGCTCCAGGACGACCGGCGCGTGAAGCTCCTCGCCGTGATCCACCAGCAGATTGACGGCGTAGCGCTCCTCGGCGGCGATCTCGTGCGCCGCGTCCGGCTCCGGCTCGCCCGACGTCGCCAGAAGATCGAGGTGGTCGCCGAGATCGGCGCGAAGCTCGATCATCCAGCGCCCCAGCCCCTTGTGGCTGGCGAATTCCGTGGCGATGGGATCGAGGAGCGGGGCCAGGGCCGCGTCCGCCGCCTGGCGCCGGGCCTCGCGAAGGGCCGCGGCGAACTGCTGCTCGCTCTGGCGCGCGGCGCGGACGAAGACGGCAAGGCGCTGGCGCACCTCGTTGAAGCCGGCGGCGCGGCGCTCCCGCTCCGCTTCAGGCAGTTTCTGCAGCGCCTCGGGCTCGTTGCCGGGCAGCGGCTGCATCGTCATGCCCTGGGGCGTGCGCTCCACCGACAACCCGCGCTCGCCGGCGAAGGCATTGAGCTCGGCGAAGGCGGCGCCGACGCTCTGGCGCGCGGCGGCGCTCTCGCGCTCGATGCGGGCGGCGAAGTCGGCGGCCTCGAAGGCGCGGGCCAGCGCCTGACGCAGCGCCGGCAACAGCGCCCTGAGCCGGTCGCGAAAGGCCCGGCCGACGCCCGGCGGCAGCGGATAGGCCCGGGGCCGCTCGGGATGGCGGAAATTCGGCAGATAGATCCAGTCCGCCGCCGGCGGCAGAAGCTTGGCGCGGTTCTCCAGAAGATCGAGGGTCGCGGTCATGCGGCCGCTGCGATCCTCGCCCACGACGAAGATGTTGTAGCCGAGCTCCGGCACCGCGAGGCCGAAGGCCAGCGCATCCCGCGCCCGGCGATGGGAAGAGAGATCGAAGATGCGCGGCGGTTGAGCCGGCGCCGGCACCGCCGGCACCGCGAAGGCTGGCGGACCGACCGCCTCCGCGGCGAGACGCTTGAGCGTCATGCGGCCGAGCGCGTGCCGCGGGCCTTGAGGCGGGCCTCGATGGCGTCCCAGACCTGCACCTCCAGGTGCTTGCCGTCGAGGCGGTTGATCTCCTGGATCCCCGTGGGCGAGGTGACGTTGATCTCGGTCAGGTAGTCGCCGATGACGTCGATGCCGACGAAGATCAGGCCCTGCTCCTTCAGCACCGGCCCGAGGGCGGCGCAGATCTCGCGCTCGCGCTTGGTGAGATCGGTTTTCTTGGCCTGGCCGCCCACATGGAGATTGGCGCGGGCCTCGCCCGCCGCCGGCACCCGCAGCACCCCACCCACCGCCTCGCCGTCGATCAGGATGATGCGCTTGTCGCCCTCGCGAATCGACGGCAGGTAGCGCTGCACCATGATCGGCTCGCGATAGACCGTGGTGAACATCTCCAGGAGCGCGTTCAGATTGTCGTCCTCGGGGCGCAGGTGGAACACGCCGGCGCCGCCGTTGCCGAAGAGCGGCTTCAGGATGATGTCGCCGTGCTCGCGGCGGAACGCCACGATCTCCTCGCGCTCGCTGGTGACGATGGTGGGCGGCATCAGCGAGGGGAAGTGGGTGGCGAACAGCTTCTCCGGCGCGTTCCGCACGCTGACGGGATCGTTCACGACCAGCGTCGTCTCCCGCACATGCTCCAGGAGATGGGTCGCGGTGATGTAGGCCATGTCGAAGGGCGGGTCCTGGCGCATCAGGATCACGTCGATCGCCGCGAGGTCGATGGTCTCCAGGGGCCCGAGGGTGAAATGCCGGCCCAGCTCGCGCCGGACCTCCAGGCGCTGGCCGCGGGCGGTGAGCCGGTCCTGCTTCAGGGCGAGACGCCGCGGCGAGTAATGATAGAGCGCGTGGCCGCGCGCCTGGGCCTCCAGCGCCAGCACGAAGGTCGAATCCGCGTCGATGTTCACGGTTTCGATAGGATCCATCTGGATGGCGACGACCAGGCCCATGGGAAACGTCCTAAGAGGCTAGAGTCTAAGGGAACATGCAGTATCGAGGTTGACCGGCGCTTTCGGCAAGGGGGGCCGCGCCGGCTCTCGCCGCTTCTAGTCGGCGGCAATTTATCGTACCTTGAAGTCCCCCTGACGGGGCAGCCGGCGCATAAGCCGACGGAATCGCGAGAAGATCGGACCTGGGGAGGTCGAACGCGTGTGGGTCACCCGCCCGGAGAGGACGGCGTCGGCGGCTGGCCCGGACTCGGCGCCGGCGCTGCTGGCGGTCGAGGACGTGGCGGTGCGCTTCGGCGGCATCGTCGCTCTCGACGGCATTTCCTTCTCGGTGTGCGCGGGGCAGATCTGCGGCCTCATCGGCCCGAACGGCGCCGGCAAGACCACGCTCTTCAATTGCCTGTCGCGGCTCTACCAGCCCGCCCGCGGCCGCATCCTCTTCTCGGGCCAGGCGCTGCAGGACGTGCCGCGCCACGCCATCGCCGCGCTGGGCATCGGCCGCACCTTCCAGAACCTGGCGCTGTTCCGCACCTTGAGCGTCCTCGAGAACGTGATGGTGGGCGCCCATTGCCGCAGCCGCGGCGGATTTCTCGCCGGCGCGCTCGGATTGCCGGCGACCGCGCGGGAGGATGCCCGCGTGCGCGAGCGCGCGGCGGCCCTGGTCGACGAGCTCGATCTCGCCGACGTCGCGCATCTGCCGGTGGGCGCACTGCCGTTCGGAACCCAGAAGCGGGTCGAGCTCGCCCGCGCGCTCGCCAGCGAGCCGAAGCTGCTGCTCCTCGACGAGCCCGCCGGCGGCCTCAATCACGAGGAGGTGGATCGGCTGCGCGGCGAAATCGAGGCGCTGCGCGACCGGCGCGGCATCACCGTGCTCTTGGTGGAGCATCACATGAGCCTGGTGATGCGGGTCTCCGACCAGGTGGTGGCGCTGGATTTCGGCCGCAAGATCGCCGACGGCACGCCCGCCGAGGTGCAGCGCCATCCCGAGGTGATCCGGGCCTATCTCGGAGACGCCGCCTGATGGCGCCGGTGCTGGAGGTCCGCGGACTCCGGGCTTTCTATGGCGCGACCGAAGTGCTGCACGCCGTCGATCTCGCGGTGGAGGAAGGCGGCATCACCGCGCTCCTCGGCGCCAACGGTGCCGGCAAGACCACGCTGCTCAGGGCGCTCTCCGCCATGGTGCGGACCGAGGGCGAGATCCGCTTCGACACGCGCGGGATCGCCGGTCTCGCCACCGAGGAGGTGGCGCGCCTCGGCATCGCCCATGTGCCGGACGGACGCGGCACCTTCGTCCATCTGACGGTGGAGGAGAACCTCCGCCTCGGCGCCTATGTGCGCCGGGACAAGGCGGCGGTGGAAGCCGACTTCGCCCGCGTCTACGGCTATTTCCCGCGCCTCGCCGAGCGGCGGCGGCAGCAGGCGGGCACGCTCTCCGGCGGCGAGCAGCAGATGCTGGCGATCTCCCGCGCGCTGATGCTGCGGCCGCGCCTCCTGTTGCTGGACGAGCCGTCCTTCGGCCTGGCGCCCCTGGTCACAAGGGACATCTTCGGGATCCTCCGCGCCATCAACCGCGAGGAGCGGGTGAGCCTGCTGCTGGTGGAGCAGAACGCGCGCCTGGCCTTGGAGCTTGCCGACCACGCCTATCTCCTGGAGACCGGCACCGTGGTGATGGACGGCACCGCGGCTGACATCCGCGCCGACAACTCCATCCGCCGCGCCTATCTCGGATATTGAGGGGACCATGAGCACGCTCCTGCATCAGATCCTCTCCGGCCTCGCGACCGGCGGCATCTATGCGAGCGTGGCGCTGGCGCTGGTGCTGATCTACCAGGCGACTCATCTTGTGAACTTCGCCCAGGGCGAGATGGCGATGTTCTCCACGTACATCGCGTGGACGCTGATCTCGGCGGGGCTCCCCTACTGGGTCGCCTTCTTCCTGACGCTGGTGCTGTCCTTCGCCGGCGGCGTGCTGATCGAGCGCGTCGTCATCCGCCCCTTCGCCCGGGCGCCGGTGCTGGCGGCGGTCTGCGTCTTCATCGGCCTCCTCGCCATCTTCAACAGCGTCGCGGGATTCATCTTCACCTATACCCTCAAGAGCTTCCCGAGCCCGTTCCCGGCCCAGGCCTGGTACGGCACCACCTACATGTCGCCCCACGAGACCGGCGAGATCGTGGTGACGCTGGCAATGCTGGCGCTGGTCTATGCGTTCTTCCGCTTCACGCCGCTGGGCCTTGCGATGCGGGCCGCGGCGCAGAACCCGGTCTCCAGTCGTCTCGTCGGCATCCGCGTCGGCTGGATGCTGGCGCTCGGCTGGGGCATGGCGGCGGCGGCGGGCGCGGTCGCCGGCATGATGGCGGCGCCCATCGTCTATCTCGAGCCCAACATGATGGGCGGCACGCTCCTCTACGGATTCGCCGGCGCGCTCCTGGGCGGCATCGACAATCCCTGGGGCGCGGCGCTCGGCGGCTTCATCGTCGGCATATTGGAGAATCTCGCGGGCGAATACGTCGTCGGCGCCGATCTCAAGCTGACGGCGGCGCTGGTCATCATCGTCGGCGTGCTGGTGGTGCGGCCGTGGGGACTCTTCGGCACGCCCGTCGCGACAAGGGTCTAGGACGATGGCCGAGGTCAGCACCACGTCGGCAGCCTCCCCGCCCCGGGCGCTGGCGGGGTTGAGCCTCGGCGCCTGGGAGCGCGTGGCGCTGGCCGCGGCGCTCGCGCTGGCGGTGGCGGCGCCGTTCTGGTGCAGCAGCTATCATGTCTTCCAGCTGACGGAGGTGCTGGTCTACGCGATCGCCCTCATGGGGCTGAACCTCCTCACGGGATACAACGGCCAGATCTCTCTCGGTCATGGCGCCTTCTACGCGATCGGCGCCTATGTGACGGCGGTGCTGGTGCAGCACGCGGGCATTCCCTATTGGGTCACCATCCCCATCGCCGGCGCCGTCTGCATGGTGGCGGGATTCCTCTTCGGCCTGCCGGCGCTGCGTCTGGAAGGACTTTATCTGGCGCTTGCCACCTTCGCGCTGGCGCTGGTGACGCCGCAGATCCTCAAGTTCAAAGCCTTCGACGCCTGGACCGGCGGCGTGCAGGGCATCCTCCTGGACAAGCCCGACGCACCCTTCCATCTGCCGCTCGACGGCGACCAGTGGCTCTATTTCCTCGCTCTCGCCCTGGTGCTGCCGCTGTTCTGGCTGGCGCGCAATCTGGTGGGAAGCCGGGTCGGGCGCGCCCTGGTGGCGATCCGCGACCATCCCGTGGCGGCGGAGACCATGGGGATCAACACCGCGCTCTACAAATCCCTCACCTTCGGCCTCAGCGCCGCCTACACCGGCGTCGCCGGATCGCTGGGCGGCATCGTGGTGGGGTTCGTGGCGCCTGACAGTTTCACCATCCTGCTTTCCCTCAGCCTGCTGGTGGGGGTGGTGGTGGGCGGCCTCGCCTCGATATCGGGCGCCTTCTTCGGCGCGCTCTTCATCGTCTTCGTGCCGAACTACGCCGATCAGATCTCCGATCTCCTGGGCGAGCGCGCCAAGGCGCTCCCTTGGGCGATCTACGGCCTGCTGCTCATCGCCTTCATGTACCTGATGCCATCGGGCGTGGTGGGGCTGCTGCGCTCCACCGCGACGCAGCTTGCGCAACGGCGTCCCCGGACGCCTTGAGTCCGGCCATAACCGACCGCAGAGGAGGAAACCATGCTTTCACGACGCAGACTGTTGCAGACCACCGCCGCGTCGGCGGTTCTCGTCGCCGCCCGCGTGCGGCCCGCCGCCGCCGCCAACGCGCCGGGGATCACCGACAGCGAGATCAAGATCGGCCAGACCATGCCCTATAGCGGCCCCGCCTCCGCCTATGGCGCGATCGGCAAGGCGGAGCTCGCCTATTTCAAGAAGGTGAACGACGAGGGCGGCGTCAACGGGCGGAAGATCAATCTCCTCAGCCTCGACGACGGCTACAGCCCGCCCAAGACCGTGGAGCAGATCCGCCGCCTGGTGGAGCAGGAGCAGGTCGCCTTCATCTTCCAGAGCCTGGGGACGCCCAGCAACTCGGCGATCCAGAAGTATCTCAACGACAAGAAGGTGCCGCAGCTCTTCGTCGCGACCGGCGCCAGCAAATGGGGCGATCCCCAGCATTTCCCGTGGACCATGGGCTGGCAGCCGAGCTACCAGACCGAGGCGCACATCTATGCAAAGTCGATCCTGACCAACCAGCCCAACGGCAAGATCGGCGTCCTCTACCAGAACGACGATTTCGGCAAGGACTACCTGAACGGCCTCAAGGAGGCGCTCGGCGACAAGGCGAAGACGATGGTGGTCAAGGAGATCTCCTACGAGGTCACCGACCCCACCGTGGATTCCCAGATCGTGACATTGCAATCGTCGGGCGCCGACGTGTTCCTGAACGCCACGACGCCGAAATTCGCGGCGCAGGCGATCCGCAAGACCTTCGACATCGGCTGGAAGGCGGCGCACTACCTCACCAACGTCTCGATCTCCGTGGGCTCGGTGCTGCAGCCCGCCGGGCTGGAGAAAGCGGCCGGCATCATCACCGCCGACTACCGCAAGGACGCGACCGATCCGCGCTGGAAGGACGACGCCGGCTACAAGCAGTGGCTCGCCTTCATGCAGGCGTACATGCCCGGCGCCGATCTCGCCGACAACGACCATCCCTACGGGATGATGGCGGCGATGACCCTGGTGCAGGTGCTGAAGCAGTGCGGCAGCGATCTCTCCCGGGAGAACGTGATGAAGCAGGCGGCGAGCCTGAAGGACCTGGAGCTGCCGATGCTGCTGCCGGGAATCAAGGTCGGCACGTCCGCCACGAACTTTTTCCCGATCCGCCAGATGCAGCTGCAGCGCTTCGACGGCAAGAGCTGGCAGCTCTTCGGCGACGTACTGAGCGGCTAGGAGCATTTTCCGTCGAAGCGGATGCCGGTTCGACGCGGAAAATGCGACAAAACAAGCGACCCGGACCGTGATCCGATCCAATCGGATCACGGTCTGAGGCCCCCAGGGGTAGCCGCCCCCGGAACGGAAAGGGCCTGACCGCGATCCGCGGCCAGGCCCTTCCTTTCAGGCTCCGGCAGCACTGCTGCCGGATGAATGCACCCTACGGCTACTTCTTCTTCTTGGCTTTCTTCTTGACCTTACGCTTTGCCTTCTTGGTCTTCGACGCCTTGGCGGCCGCCGCGGACCGGGTCTTACGACGCTTAACTTTAGGCATGGATCTGATTCCATGTAGGTTGCAGGAAGCCCCAATATACAGAAAATTCCTTGACAAGAAATAAGAAAAGTAATTCCCGCGCATGCTGTGGCCGCGCGGACACAAGGAGAGCGCGTCGAGCCCATGATCGGAGTCAGAAAACGGTAAGTGAATCTTCGGCGCGACCTCTCAGAAGAGCAGCATTCATGCGGGTTTCTTCGGTATTCGACCGACGAGCCGCGACTCAAGTAATGAATCGTTAACTCACCCTCCGCGGCGTGCCGCGCGCCGCCGCCGCGACGGCCGCGCGGGTCACTGGAGGCGCGCTTTGAGGTCCTGGAGGAGCGCCGCCGTCGCGAATTGGAGTCTCGAGTCGCGCTCGCGCTCGATGGAGCGCCGCAGCGAGTCGAGGGCGGTGTTCAGATTGCCGAGCGCGGCGTTGATGACGCCGTGCTCGCGCAGAAGCTCGGCGCGATCGGGGGCGAAGAGCAGCATGGTGTCGATGACGACGAGCGCCGCCTCCGCCTGCCGGCTCTCCAGCAGGCGGAGCTTGAGGTTGTTCTGCAGGCGCAACAGCACCTCGCGGTCGGAAACCGCCGCGTAATGCGCCGGTGCGAGCTCCTGGTCGGTGCCGCTCACGCGTTTCAGCAACTGGCGCAGCTCGACGGCGCTCTGGACGCCGCCGCCGTTGAAGGGATCGATGAGGACGCGCCCGTCCGCCGCTTCGAGCGACACCAGGAAATGGCCGGGGAAGGCGAGGCCCGCCATCTTCCAGCCCTGGGCGCGGCCGGCGTGGAGATAGAGAATGCCCAGCGCCACCGGCAGGCCCTTGCGGCGGTCGATGACGCGCATGAGGTTGGCATTCTGCAGATCCTCGTAGGTAAGGCTGTCGCCGGCGTAGCCGTGCGTGCCGAGAATCACCGTGGCAAGCGCCTCGACGCGTGCCCGCCCGTCGGCGGTGCCGGCGGCGGCCGCGCCGACGTCCTGGGCCAGCATGGAGAGATGGCGGTGATAGCGCTCGAGATCGACCCGCGGACGGTCGAGGGAGGCAAGGGCGAGCGCCGCGGTGCCGATCGGCAGCACGGCGTCCTCGGGCTGGGCCAGGGCCTTCAGGTAGCGGAGCGCGCCGTCGCGGTCGTCGAAGGGGAGCCCGTCGGGCGTGCTCTCGATCCCCCCGACGCTCATTGCAGCGGCTTCACCTCGATCTTGTCGCCGGCGCCCGCCGGCGCGCTGCCGCTGGTGGGCGGCGCGTTGACCGGGGCCAACCCCGCGTCCGCCGCCGGCGCCGATTGCACCGGCGCGGGCTGGGCCGTCGCCGGCTGCGAGTCCGCCGGCGCGCCGGTCCGCATCTGCACGTAGGACACGACCCGGCGCACATTCGGAATGTTGCGGGCATAGCCGGTGACGCGGTCGAGCTCCGACTGGGTGCGCGCCGAGCCGATGAGGTAGACCACGTGGTCGGAGGTCGTGATGGTGTAGTTGAGCGAGCGGATGTCCATGTCCCAGGTGAGCTCGTTCCGCAGCCGCGTGGTGATCCAGCTGTCGTTGAAATCGTCGCCGCTGAGGGCCATCGCGCCGATCTCGACCTCGTTGTAGACCTGCTTCACGCCCTTGACCTGCCAGGCACGCTTCACCGCCTCGTCGCGCCATTCCGGATTGGGCACGCTGCCGGTGATCAGCACGCGGCCCTCATAGACGTCGCAGCCGAGGCCGCGCGACATGTCGAAATTGTATTTGTCCCAGGACTGGGTGATCTCGGACTTGAGGGTGGCGTCGGTGATGTTGTCGCCGATGCTGCGCTCCTGCGCCGCGGAATAGCCGCCGGCGGTGCCGGCGGCACCCGCCACCAGCACGACGCAGCCGGGCAGCACGGACAGAAGGCCGATCGCCGCGCCGGCGGCCAGCATCGACCTGTGACGCGGATGCAATGACACGGCTGACGTCCTCCGTCGAAGGCGGGCCGCCCGTCGACCCGCTCCTCTATATATGAATCAGCAAAACTGTGGCGCCAAGCGGGCAACCGCGAGTCGATTTTGCGGCAGTCAGAAATCGCCCTCGCGCCAGGCATCCTCGAGGTGATGCGGCAGTCGTCCGGGCGTCACCAGCATCACGTCGAAGCGGATGGCAAGGCGCGCAAGATCCGGACGGCGCACGAGAAATTGGCCGATCGCCCGCTCGATGCGCCGCCGCTGGCGCGGGCTCAGCGCCTCGTTGGCGCGGCCCCGATCGTCCCGCGCCTTCACCTCGATGGCGGCGAGCGTGCCGCCGCGCCGCGCGACGATATCGACCTCGCCCACCGCGACTCGATAGTCGCGGGCGAGGATTCGATAGCCCCTGAGGCGCAGCCACCAGACGCAAAGCGTCTCCGCCAGCCGTCCGCGCCGCTCGGCGCCGCGCCGGCGCGCCGTCGTCACGTCGGGCGCCTGCCGGCGAGCGCCAGCGCCCGGGCATAGACCTGGCGGCGCGGCAAGCCCGTCTCCACCGCGACGGCGGCGCTGGCGGCGCGCACGCTCTGGGTCAGGAGCGCCGCGGCGAGGCGCTCGTCGAGATGCTCCGGCGAGATCTCCGCCGCGTCCTCGGCGGGCGGCCCCACCACCACCACGATCTCGCCGCGGATCGTCTCGGCGCCGGCGTAGTACGCCGCGAGCTCCGTCAGCGCGCCGCGGCGCACCTCCTCATGCAGCTTGGTGAGCTCGCGGGTGACCGCCGCCGGCCGATCGCCCAGCACCTCGGCCATGTCGGCCAGCGCCTCGGCAAGGCGGGGCGCGGTCTCGAACAGCACCAGGGTCGCGGGAATGCGGGCGAGCTCGCCCAGGGCCTGGCGCCGCTGGTTCTGCCTCGGCGGCAGGAATCCCGCGAAGAGGAAGCGGTCGGTGGGCAGGCCCGCCAGCACCAGGGCCGCCAGCGCCGCCGAGGGTCCCGGCAGCGTCGTCACGGGAATTCCGGCCTCGACGGCGGCGCGCACCAGCTTGAGGCCGGGGTCGGAGACCAGGGGCGTTCCGGCGTCGGAGACGAGGGCCACGGCCGCTCCTGCCGCCAGCCGCGCCAGAAGGCGCGGCCGCATCGCCTCCGCATTGTGGTCGTGATAGGGCACGCGGTCGGCGGTGAGGTCGAACCGGCGCGCGAGCGTCGCGGTCACCCGCGTGTCCTCGCAGGCGATGAGGTCGACACGGCGCAGCACCTCCAGGGCGCGGAGCGTGATGTCGCCGAGATTGCCGATCGGCGTCGCGACTATATAGAGGCCCGACTTCAGCGCCTCAGTGCTCACGGACCCTGCGGGAGCTTCCGATTTACTTCGCGGGGAGGCCTCGATAGGCTCTCGGCCGTCCTTGCCGCTTCGGCCGGAGGCCGCGCGTGACTCCCGTCCTTCCCGTGCTCCGAACTTGTTGCCGCCGGTACGGCGCGGCATCGGTGCTCCTTCTCGCCCTGGTGCTGGCGGGCTGTGGCGGACCGAAGGTAGCGAGACCTCCGGGGCCGCCGCAAGCGACGCCGCTGACGACGCCGCCCTCGAGCGAGCTGCCGACGCCCAGTGAGCTGCCGCCGATCGAGACGCCGCAGGCGGTGAACCCAGAGATCGGCGGACCGGGGGTCGCGGGATTGCTGCTGCCGCTCTCCGGTCCCAACGCCACCCTGGGGCAAGGCATGCTCGACGCGGCGCAGATGGCGCTCTTCGACGTGCCCGATGCGCATCTGACTTTGCTGCCGCGGGATACCCGCGGCACCGCCGACGGCGCCGCCGCCGCCGCCCGCGATCTTCTCGACCAGGGGGTCAGGATCCTGATCGGCCCGCTCACCGCGGCGGAGGTGGCGGCGGTGAAGCCGATCGCGGCGGAACGCGGCGTTCCCGTCCTCGCCTTCTCCACCGCCGCGACGCTGGCCGGCGACGGCACCTATCTCCTGGGTTTCCTCCCCGGCGAGGAGGTTCGCCGCATCGTTGCCTTCGCCCGCGACAAGGGCGCGCAGCGCTTCGCGGTGCTGGCGCCCGCCACGCCCTATGGCCAGCTGGTGAGCGACGCGCTCCGCCAGGCCGCCGCCGAGCAGAAGGTGGCGGTGGTGCAGAGCGTCACCTTCGATCCGACCGCGATCGATCCGTCGCCGGCGGTGCGCCAGCTTGCGAAGTACGATAGCCGCAAGGCAGCCCTCGACGCCCAGCGCAAGCAGCTTCAACTCGCCCACGATCCCGCCTCCCAGGAAGCGCTGAAGCGCCTCAGCGATCAGCAGCTCGCCGGCGACGTGCCCTTCGACGCGGTGCTGCTGCCGGTCGGCGGGCAGCAGCTCAAGACGCTGGCGCCGATGCTGGCGTCCTACGGCATCGATCACGCCCGCGTCCACTATCTCGGGACCGGGATCTGGGACGATCCCTCGCTCCTCGCCGAGCCCGATCTCGACGGCGGCTGGTATGCCGCGGCGGATCCCTCGGGCCGGGCGGATTTCGAGAAGCGCTTCCAAGCGCTCTACGGTCATGCGCCGCCGCGCCTGGCGACCCTCGCCTATGACGCGACGGCGCTCGCGGGCGCGCTCACCCGCGGCGAGCAAGGCGCCAACTTCACCGCCGAGGCCCTCGACAACGAGAACGGCTTCCTCGGTCTCGACGGTATCTTCCGCCTGCGTCCCGACGGCCGCGTCGAGCGCGGTCTCGCGGTGATCGAGATCCACAAATCCGGCGCGACGGTGGTCGGCCCGGCACCGCAGAGTTTCGGCGCGGGGCTCTGAGCCCCAACCGAGCGCTGGCCGAGAGCGCGGGAAAGGACGAGATTGGCGCCGGCGCTCACGTGAGCGGAAGCTTGCCAGGGCTGGCGCCGTTACCGGTGACCGAGAGGCACCCATGACGTCAACAAAAGCATCCATGCTCGCCGCCAAAGCTATCGACGGCCGATCGCCGCGGGATCGCGGTACCGTCGGAAACCGGATTCTCGCCGGCCTGTCGGCGAGCGACTTCGAGCGGATTGGACCGCATCTGAGGCATATGGTGCTGACCCAGCACCAACGGCTGCTCAGCCCGGACGTGCCGACCGACGAGGCCTATTTTCTCGAGACCGGCATGGTGTCACTCATCCTCTCGCTCGAGGATGGCAACATCGTCGAAGTCGGGCTGGTCGGCAAAGAAGGGATCGTCGGGGTGCTCGCCGGCCTCGGCGCCAGCCGGATTTCCGGCGAGGCCATCGTGCAGATGCCTGGCTCTGCCTGGGCGATGAAGACCGACCGGTTGCGACAGGAGATCGGCGTCAGCGCGACGATCCGGCAGATGCTGCTCCGGTACGTTCAGGCGCTCTTCGCGCAGATCACTCAATCGGCCGCCTGCAACGCCCGCCATCAACTACCCCAGCGATTGGCGCGCTGGCTGCTGATGGCAAATGACTGCGCGGAGACGAACGAGGTGCGGCTGACCCACGAGTTCCTCTCGATGATGCTGAGCGTTCGGCGGGCCGGCGTGACCATGGCCCTGCGCGCGCTGAGCGACGCCGGCACGATCACCGCCGGTCGTGGGCGCATATTTGTCCTGGATCGAGCGGGCCTCGAAGCCACGGCTTGCGAGTGCTATCACACCGTGCGGGCGGAATATGAGCGACTGCTCGACTCGAAGGAGCGATCCTGACCTATGGCGACGGCGCCATCGGTATTCACGAGATCGAGGCCTATCCGACGATCGCGGCCAGCACGGCGTTGAGGCGCTGCCGGCCGGCGGCGGTGGCGGCGAGACCGGTCTCGTCGAGAGTGAGGAACCCGCCGTCGATCAGCGGCGCAAGGCGCTTTTCATCCAGCGCGGCCTCGATCTCGCGGCCGAGGCTGCGGCGAAAGCGGACGCGAGAGATCCCCTCGGTGAGGCGAAGCCCCATCATCAGCACCTCCTCGAGGTGCTCGTCGGCCGTGACGACGACGCGCGCCTCGCTGCCATGGCCCTGGCGCTCGGCGGCGGCGAGCCAGGTCTCCGGCGCCCGGGACTGACGCGTCGCGACGCGCGTGCCGTCGAGGGTGAGGCGCCCGTGGGCGCCGGGCCCCACGCCCACGTAATCCGCCGAATGCCAGTAGGCGAGGTTGTGGCGGCACTCGGCGCCGGGACGCGCGTGATTGGAGATCTCGTAGGCCGGCAATCCCGCTGCCTCCAGCCGCGCCTGGGTCAGCTCGTAGAGCGTCGCCTGCGTCTCCTCGTCCGGGAGCACGAAGTCGCCGCGGGCGTATGCGGTCGCAAAGGCGGTGCCGGCCTCGATGGTGAGCTGGTAGACCGAGAGATGCTCGCCGGCGAGATCGAGGGCGCGGCCGAGCTCCGCTTCCCAGGCCGCGACGGTCTGCCCGGGCCGCGCGTATATGAGATCGAAGGAGAAGCGCTCGAAGTTTCGCCGCGCCACGTCGAGGGCGGCGAGCGCCTCCCGCGCGTCGTGGGCGCGGCCCAGGAACTTGAGCGCGCCGTCGTCGAGGGCCTGCACGCCGAGGGAGGCGCGGGTGACGCCCGCGGCGCGGAACTCGCGGAAGCGCTCCGCCTCCACCGAGGTGGGGTTGGCCTCCAGCGTGATCTCGACGGCGGGGTCGCAGCGGCCAGCGCTGCGGCGATGCGGTCGAGCACCGCCGCCACCGTCTCCGCCGTCATCAGCGACGGCGTGCCGCCGCCGAAGAAGATCGAGGTGACGGCGCGGCCCTGGGTCTCCGCCGCGTAGTGGTCGAGCTCGCCGAGAAGCGCGCCGACGCCAGCGCGCCTCGTCGATCGAGGCCCGCACATGGCTGTTGAAGTCGCAGTAGGGGCATTTCGACTTGCAGAACGGCCAGTGCACGTAGATCGCGAATTCGGCGTCGGCGCGCATCATCGTGCCGCCGGCGCGAAGCACGCCGCCACCAGCTTGCGGAAGGCCTGGGCGCGGTGGCTGATCGCGTGCTTCGCCGGTGGATCCATCTCGCCGAAGGTGAGCGTCGAGCCCTCCGGCTGGAACATCGGGTCATAGCCGAAGCCGCGGTCGCCGCGCGGCGGCCAGACGAGGGTGCCATGCACCTCGCCCCGGAAGACCTCCAGGTGGCCGTCGGGCCAGGCGAGCGCCAGAACCGCCACGAAATAGGCCCGGCGGTCCGATTTGCCGGTGAGGCGTTCCTCGACCTTGCCCATCGCGAGGGAGAAATCTTTCGTGGGGCCCGCCCAGCGCGCGGAGTAGATGCCGGGCTCGCCGTCGAGCGCCGGCACCACCAGGCCGGAATCGTCGGCGAGCGCCGGCAGCTGGCTCATATCGGCGGCAAGAGACGCCTTCAGGCTCGCGTTCGCCTCGAAGGTGCTGCCGGTCTCCTCGGGCTCGTCGAGGCCGAGGGCGCCGGCGCTCAGGGTCTCGACCTGAAATGGTCGCAGCAGGTCGGCGATCTCCGCCAGCTTCCCCTTGTTGTGGGTGGCGATGACCAGGGCGCCGCCGGCGAAGCGGCGCGACGGGCGAGCCCGATCAGGCAAGGCCGAGAGCCGCCCGCTGATGGCGCAAGAGTTCGTCCACGCCCTTGCGCGCGAGCGCCAGCAGGGCCAGGAAGCGGTCCTCGGCGAAGGGCTTCTGCTCCGCCGTCGCCTGCACCTCGACGATGCCGCCGGTGCCGGTGAGGACGAAATTCGCATCGGCCTCGGCGGTGGAATCCTCGGCGTAGTCGAGATCGAGCACGGCGGCGCCGCTGGAGAGGCCGCAGGAGACCGCCGCCACGGCGTCGCCGAGCGGCAGGCTCGCCAGCGCGCCCTTGGCGATCAGGCCCTGGAGCGCCTGATGCAGCGCCACGTAGCTTCCGGTGATGGCGGCGGTGCGGGTGCCGCCGTCCGCCTGCAGCACGTCGCAGTCGATGCGGATCTGGCGCTCGCCCAGCGCCTTCAGGTTGGCGATCGAGCGCAGGCTGCGGCCGATCAGGCGCTGGATCTCCTGGGTGCGGCCGCTCTGCTTGCCGCGGCTCGCCTCGCGGTCGGTGCGGGTGTGGGTGGAGCGCGGCAGCATGCCGTATTCCGCGGTGATCCAGCCGCTCCCGGTATTGCGCAGGAACGGCGGCACCTTCTCCTCCACCGTCGCGGTGCAGAGCACATGGGTGTCGCCGAAGCGCACCAGGCACGACCCCTCGGCGTATTTGGCAAACCCGGGCTCCAGAACGACTTTGCGCATCTGGTCGGGGGCGCGGCCGGAGGGGCGCGGCATGGGGGCGCTTTCTCTATTATTGAGTCGGCGCGCACCCTAGAGCGGCGGCGGGGGCCCGTAAAGGGCGGTGGTCGGGCCACCCCTGCGGGGACCGCCGGTTGACGCTCAGGTCCCCCCTCCCTACATTCCGCCCGCAATGAGTCTGATGTTTCCGTCCCCACTCGATCGGCGGCCGGCATGACCCAGCCCGTCCCCAAGCCGTTGATCAGCGAGCTCAACGAGCGAAGCCGCGAGGTTTTCCGGCAGATCGTCGACGCCTATGTGGAGACCGGGGAGCCGGTGGGCTCGCGCACGCTGTCGCGGCGCTCGGCTCTCGATCTCTCGCCCGCCACCATCCGCAACGTGATGGCGGACCTGGAGGAAGTAGGTCTGCTCTATGCGCCGCATACCTCCGCAGGGCGGCTTCCCACCGACGCGGGTCTGCGCCTCTTCGTCAATGGCTTGCTGGAAGTAGGCGGGCTGGCGGAGGACGAGCGCACGGCGATCGAGGCGCGCTGCGCCACCGCCGGCAAGAGCGTGCCCCAGGCGCTGGAGGAGGCGACGGCGATGCTGGCCGGCCTCTCCCGCTGCGCCGGGCTGGTGCTGGCACCGAAGACCGAGCGGCCGCTCCGGCATCTGGAATTCGTGCCGCTGTCGCCGGGGCGCTCCCTGGTGGTGATGGTGACCGAGGACGGCCTGGTCGAGAACCGCATCATCGACGTGCCCCTGGGCGTGCCGCCCTCGACCCTGGTGCAGGCCAGCAACTACCTGAACGCGCGCCTCGTCGGCCACACCATCGAGGAGGCGAAGGCGCAGCTCGCGGCCGACACGCAATCCCAGCGCGCCCAGCTCGACGAGCTGACGCAAAAAGTCGTCGAGGCCGGGCTTGCCTCCTGGGCCGGCGGCGGCGAGAAGTCGGCGCTGATCGTGCGCGGCCAGGCCAAGCTTCTCGACGACGTGACGGCGCTTGCCGATCTCGAGCGGCTGCGCATCCTCTTCGAGATGCTGGAGACCAAGGACACCATGCTGCGTCTCCTCGACTCCACGCGGGAAGGGGAGGGGGTGCAGATCTTCATCGGCGCCGACAACGCGCTCTTCGGCGTCGCCGGCTGCTCGATGATCGTGGCGCCCTACGCCAACAGCCGGGAGCAGGTGGTGGGCGCCATCGGCGTCATCGGTCCGACGCGCCTCAACTACGCCCGCATCATTCCTCTCGTCGACTACACCGCGAAGGTGGTGGGACGCCTTCTCGGCTGACGTGATCCTCATTCGGAAAGACTTGGTACGGCCATGAACGAGAACAGCAACGGTAGCGACAACGGCGCGCCGGATTTCGCCCAGACGCAATCCGCCGCCTCCCTCGAGGGACAGCTGGCGCAGGCGCGCGCCGAGGCAGCGGATCTGAAGGACCGCCTGCTGCGGGCCCTGGCGGAGGTCGAGAACGTGCGCCGCCGCGCCGATCGCGAGCGCGGCGACGCCGCGAAATACGGCGTCACCCAGCTCGCCAAGGATCTGCTGGAGCCGGCGGACAATCTCCGCCGCGCCGTGGAGAGCGTGCCCGAGGCGCAGGTGAAGGACGAGCTCACGCGCACGCTGCTGACCGGCGTTGCCGCCACGGAGCGCGCGCTGCTCGCGGCCTTCGAGCGCCATCACATCCGCCGCATCGATCCCAAGGGCGAGCGCTTCGACCACAACCTGCATCAGGCGATCTTCGAGGTGGAGCGCACCGGCCAGCCCCCCGGCACCATCGTCGAGGTGCTGCAGCCCGGATATCTCCTGCACGACCGCCTGCTGCGCCCGGCCATGGTCGGCGTCGCCAAGGGCGACATCGCGCCCCCGCCCCGCGGCTCCGACGGCGACGACGACCGCCCCGATCCGCCGCCGCTCCGGACGGATATCGTCGTCTAAGCGACGTCCGCCGACATCAGAACCACCCCCTCACCCTTCCCTCTCCCCCGACGCGGGGGAGAGGGTTGCGGAGGCTTAGCGAGCGAGAGCGAGCTTAGCCGGAGCTGGGTGAGGGGGATGCTTCCGGCGGGGCTCGGACCAGACCCAGACTGTCCCCGGCCACATCCCGCGCCTTGATGCGCTTCACCGCCTTCGCGCGGCTCTCGACCGCGTAGCAGTAGACGCAGCCGTGGGCGCAGGTGTCGTAGGCGCCGATGTCCCGGGAGCGGGCGCAGAGGCAGCCGGGGCGGGTGCCCTGCTCGGGCGCCAGGATCGGACATTGCGCCACGTCGGAGAGACGCTCCGCATCGATGCAGCGCGCGGGCTCGGCGCCGTCGCCCGCAAGCGCGGGCTCGGTGCAGAGGCTGAGCCGCATGCCATGGCGTGCGGCGATATCGGCGAGCTCGACAATCAGCGCGCGTTTCTCATCCAGCTCGGGATCGCGCCACGTAAAGGAGTGACGTTTCGCCGCCGCGGCGAGATTGCGCGCGGTCTTGCGATAGAGATCGAGGAAGGAGACCACGACCTCGTCGACGCTGCCCGCGAGCGCCGCCGCCAGCTCGGCGAAATTTCTCCGATGCCAGTCGAGGGGCGTGAGCGACGAGACCAGGATCGGGTCATATCTCCAGACCGCCGTCCGCAGACCCCAGTCGCGGCGCAGGGCCTGGATCTGCGCCACCGCCGCCGGCGCCTCGATCAGCGCGGTCTCGAGGGCGCGGGGATATCCGGTCAGCGTGAACTGCACGGTAAAGGGCGCCCGCGCCCGCACCGCCGGGAGCTCCCCCATCAGGGGCTTCAGGTTCCGGGTCCAGAGCACGAAGCCCGCCACCGCGCCGGGGCCCAGGGGCACCTCCGAGGGCGGGCCGCCATAGGGGTTGGCGACCCGAACGCGGCCGGCGGCGAGGCGCCGCAGGAACCACTCCCCGTGGAACGCCGGAATGTCAGTGCGATAGCTCGCGGAGATGATCAGGGGCGTTGGGGACATGGGTCGGGACGGGGGTGTTCCGGGGATCGGGCCGGCCCCATATTAACCGCACGGAAGTCGCCGCCAGGCCGTCAAAAACTGTCCTAAGGGTGCAATTCCAGCCCTTTGCGGGTTGCATGGCCCGGGTGCGCTCCATATATAAGCGGCTGGGTTCAGACCGCCTTATCGGCCGATGAACCCCAGTCTTGAGGGGGCTCACGCGAGCGCCGTTCCGGGCTCCGGGGCCCTGCTGTCAACAAGAGGTGGCCATGAGCAAAGTTATTGGAATCGATCTCGGCACCACGAATTCCTGCGTCGCGGTGATGGAAGGCAAGTCCGCCAAGGTGATCGAGAACGCCGAGGGTGCCCGCACGACACCCTCGATGGTGGCGTTCACGGAATCCGGCGAGCGGCTGGTGGGCCAGGCGGCAAAGCGCCAGGGCGTCACCAACCCCGAGAATACCCTCTACGGCGTGAAGCGCATGCTGGGACGCCGTTTCGAGGACCCGATGGTGAAGAAGGAGATGGAGCTCGTCCCCTTCAAGATCATCAAGGGCGACAACGGCGACGCCTGGGTCGAGAGCCGCGGCAAGAAATACGCGCCCTCCCAGATCAGCGCCTTCGTCCTGCAGAAGATGAAGGAGACCGCCGAGGCCTATCTCGGCGAGACCGTCAGCGAGGCGGTGATCACCGTCCCCGCCTACTTCAACGACAGCCAGCGCCAGGCGACCAAGGATGCCGGCAAGATCGCCGGCCTCGAGGTGCTGCGCATCATCAACGAGCCGACGGCGGCGGCGCTGGCCTATGGGCTGGAGCGGAAGGGCACCGGCACCATCGCGGTCTATGACCTCGGCGGCGGCACCTTCGACATCTCCGTGCTGGAGATCGGCGACGGCGTCTTCGAGGTGAAGTCCACCAACGGCGACACGTTCCTCGGCGGCGAGGACTTCGACAAGCGAATCATCGATTACCTCGCCGACGAGTTCAAGAAAGAGCAGGGCATCGACCTCCGCGGCGATCGCCTGGCCTTGCAGCGCCTGAAGGAAGCGGCGGAGAAGGCGAAGATCGAGCTCTCCTCGTCGATGCAGACCGAGGTGAACCTGCCCTTCATCACCGCCGACCAGACCGGGCCGAAGCATCTCAACATCAAGCTGACGCGCGCCAAGCTCGAGGCGCTGGTGGACGATCTCATCCAGAAGACGATCGATCCCTGCCGCAACGCGCTCAAGGATGCGGGGCTCAAGGCGTCCGAGATCCAGGAAGTGATCCTGGTGGGCGGCATGACCCGCATGCCCAAGGTGATCGAGGTCGTGAAGCAGTTCTTCGGCAAGGAGCCCAACCGCTCCGTCAACCCCGACGAGGTGGTGGCGGTGGGTGCGGCGATCCAGGCCGGCGTCCTCAAGGGCGAAGTGAAGGACGTGCTGCTGCTCGACGTGACCCCGCTGTCGCTGGGCATCGAGACCCTGGGCGGCGTGTTCACGCGTCTCATCGATCGCAACACCACGATCCCGACCAAGAAGAGCAACACCTTCTCGACGGCCGAGGACAATCAGACCGCGGTCACGATCCGTGTCTTCCAGGGCGAGCGCGAGATGGCGGCGGACAACAAGCTGCTGGGCCAGTTCGACCTGGTGGGTCTGCCCTCGGCGCCACGCGGCATGCCGCAGATCGAGGTCACCTTCGACATCGACGCCAACGGCATCGTCAGCGTCCAGGCCAAGGACAAGGCCACCGGCAAGGAGCAGCAGATCCGCATCCAGGCGTCGGGCGGGTTGAACCAGGCCGACATCGACAAGATGGTGAAGGACGCCGAAGCGCACGCCGACGAGGACAAGAAGCGGCGCGAGCTGGTGGAAGCCAAGAACAACGGCGAGGCCCTGATCCACGCCTCGGAGAAGTCGCTCCAGGACGCGGGCGACAAGGTGGGATCGGCGGAGCGGCAGGCGGTGGAAGCCGCGGTCGCCGAGCTGAAGACGGCGCTCCAGGGCGCCGACCCCGGCGTCATCAAGAGCAAGGCCGACGCGCTCTCCCAGGCCTCGATGAAGGTCGGCGAGGCGATCTACAAGGCGCAGCAGAGCGCCGGCGCGGCGGGAGCCGCACCGGAAGGCGGCGGCGAGGCGGGCGGACCGAAGCCGGCGGGGGACGACAAGGTTGTCGACGCCGACTTCGAGGAAGTGGACGAGCAGAAGAAGCGCGGGCAGGGCTGAGGCCCTCCCACGCGGAGCAGGCGGGTCACCGCCCCGGACATGGCTGGCGACGGCCGTGTCGGGGGCGGTTTCGCGCCGGATGTGTAACGGGGCGGTCTGACGGGCTGGGGCGCAAGGTCTGACGCATGGCGAAGCAGGACTTTTACGAGCTGCTGGGCGTTTCCCGCGACGCCAACGCCGATGTCGTCAAGAAGGCGTTCCGCAAGCTCGCCATGACCTGTCATCCCGACCGCCATCCCGGCGACAAGGCGGCGGAGCAGAAATTCAAGGACATCAACGAGGCCTATGACGTCCTGAAGGACGAGCAGAAGCGCGCTGCCTACGACCGCTACGGCCATGCCGCCTTCGAGAACGGCGGTCGCGGCCCCGGCGGTGCCGATTTCGGCTTCGCCACCGGCTTCGCCGATATCTTCGACGAGATGTTCGGCGAGTTCACCGGACAGCGCCGCGGCCAGCAGAGCGCCACCCGCGGCAACGATCTGCGCTACAATCTCGAGATCACTCTCGAGGATGCCTTCAAGGGCCAGCAGGCGACGGTGCGCGTGCCGACCCTGGTCGCCTGCGAATCCTGCAGCGGCAGCGGCGCCGAGACCGGCTCCAAGCCGATCAACTGCCCGACCTGCCAGGGCCACGGCCGGGTCCGTGCCCAGCAGGGCTTCTTCACCATCGAGCGCACCTGCCCCACCTGCCACGGCGCCGGCCGGGTGATCGAGAACCCGTGCCGTGTCTGCAGCGGCCAGGGCCGCGTGCGGCGCGAGAAGACGCTCGCGGTGGCGATCCCCGCCGGCGTCGAGGACGGGACCCGCATCCGGCTCGCCGGCGAAGGCGAGGCGGGGATGCGCGGCGGCGCGCCGGGCGATCTCTACATCTTCCTCGCGGTGAAGCCGCACCGCTTCTTCCAGCGCGACGGCACCGACATCCATTGCCGGGTTCCGATCTCGATGCCGACGGCGGCGCTGGGCGGCAGCCTCGAGGTGCCGGCGATCGATGGCACCCGCGCCAAGCTGACGGTGCCCGCCGGCAGCCAGAGCGGCCGGCAGTTCCGGCTGCGCGGCAAGGGCATGAGCGTGCTGCGCTCCCCCGCCCGGGGCGACATGTACATCGAGGTCGTCGTGGAGACGCCGGTCAACCTCAGCAAGCGCCAGCAGGAGCTGCTGCGGGAGTTCGAGGAAGCCGGCGGCGGCAAGAACACCAGCCCGGAGACCGAGGGCTTCTTCGCCCGCGTGAAGGAATTCTTCGGCGACCTCCGCGAATAGCGGCGTGGCCGAACCGCCGGTGAGCCAATCCGAAAAACAGAAGATGCTCGCGGGCGAGCTCTATCGCGCCGGCGATCCCGAGCTCCAGGCCGACGTGGCCCGGACAAAACTCTGGCTGGTCAAATACAACGCCGCCCTCGCGCTCTCGGCCGACGCGCGCCGGCTGATCCTGGCCGAGCGCCTGGCTTTCGTCGGCACGGGCGCCGTGATCCGGCCGCCCTTCCATTGCGACTACGGCTACAACATCCGCCTGGGCAATGACGCCTTCCTGAACTTCGATTGCGTGATCCTCGACGTCGTCGGCGTCGAGATCGGCGACGGCGCCCAGATCGGCCCGGCGGTGCAGATCTATGCCGCCGATCATCCCCGCGACGCCGAGCAGCGCCGCAGCGGCCTCGAGCTCGGCCGTCCCGTCCGTATCGGCCGCAACACCTGGATCGGCGGCGGCGCCATCATCCTGCCGGGCATCACGATCGGCGACGACGCGATCGTCGGCGCCGGCAGCGTCGTCACTCGCGACGTTCCCGCCGGCGCCACGGTCATGGGCAACCCCGCGCGGCTGCGTCGAAGCTCGGGCGCAAAGAACTAGGATTTACCGCGGAGACACGGAGGACACGGAGAAAGCAAGATGTCCGTTCCGACCTTCTCCGTGCTCTCCGTGTCTCCGTGGTGAAAATATCTAGTTGTAGTTCTTGAAGCCGGCCCAGGCCGCGTCGAGGGGCGGCTTGCGGCCTCGGCAGATCCAGATCGTCTGGCCGGTCTCGCCGGGCATCGCCCAGGCGGTCTCGAAGACGCCGGCCGCCTCCACGGAAGCGTAAGCTTTGAGCAGGCTCTCGCGCTCGCCGCCGAGGCGGATCACCACGCTGCCGTCGTGGCCGCGCGGTCCCCAGAGGAAATAGCTGTTGTGGCCGCTGATCGCCGGGGGCAGGTGCCAGGGCATGCCCAGCACGTCGATCGCCGCCGCCTCGCCGTAGTTGCTGCCGAGGAAGACCGCGGATGTCCGCTCCTCCGGCGGCAGCGACTGGTAGATGCGGCCCACCGTCGCCGCCAGCTCCGGCCAGCCGAACATGTCGGCATAGTATTGCGGGAGGCGGCCGACCCTGGACCATTCGTCCGATCGCGGCACCTGCCCGAGAGCCGCCTGGTAGTCGACGAAGCGCTCGATCGGCAGCATCGGCAGCGCGAAGGGCGCGCCCACCAGCCCCATCGCCACGATCGCCGCCGCCAGCGCGCCGCGCACGACCGGCCACGATAGCCAGGTTTCGAGCGCCACCGCGCCGCCGGCGAGCAGAATGGGATAGGCGCCGACGGGATAGTAGGGCTTGCCGTGGATCCCGATCATGACGGCGATGACGGCGACGAAGGCGATGGCGAAGAGCCGGAGGTCCCGAAAGCGGTGCCAGAAGGCGAAAGCGCCCAGCCCCGCGAGCCACACCGGGGCGGTCGCGACGTTGAGCGCCAGGATCTCGGCGTGGACGAAAGCGAGGGGCGACAGCGCGACGTTCTTCACCTCGGCGGCGCGCTGGCCGATTTCGAGAAAGGGCCAGTCGTGGGCCGCCTGCCAGAGAATGTTCGGGAGCACGATGAGCGACGGCGAGGCTGGCACCGAGATAGAGCCACGGCCGCGCCAGGGAGCGTCGCGCCGGTGTCGCGAGAAGGCCGAGGCCGAGCGCCGCCAGCCAGAAGGCGATCATGTATTTCGAGAGGAGCGCCACGCCCGCGACGGCGCCGATCGCCAGCCACCAGCGCTCCTCGCCATCGCGGATGATGCAGATGAGCGCGTAGGCGCAGAAGAGCCAGGTGAGCGGCTGGATCACGTCGGTGATGAGGATCGTGCCTTGCGCCAGATAGACGACGCCGGTCAGCACCGAGAGCGCCGCCACCGCCTGGGCCCAGCGTCCGCCGCCCAGACGCCGTGCGGTTTCGCCCGCCAGCGCCACCGTGGCGGCATGGGCCAGCGCGGGCACCAGGCGCAGCATCACCAGGGAGTCCGGAAAGAGACGGTGCATTGCCGCGGCGATCAGCGGCACCAGGGGCGGCTGATCCACATAGCCCCAGGCCGGCCGGCTGCCGCAGACGATGAAGTAGAGCTCGTCGCGGAAATAGCCGTAGCCGCCGCTGGCGCAGAGATGGATCGCGAGCGTCAGCGCCGCGAGAGCCCAGGCGGGTCGCTGGAGCGGCAGGCGGAGGGCTGATGGCATCGCGTCCCTGGGGGAGTTGTCCGCGCGAGCCTATCCCTGTCGCGAGCCGCGGCTCAAGGCGCGAGTTCCGAATTGGATAGGCATCGTGCGTCGAAGGACGCACCATCAGAGTGTCCCCAGCAGGTGGAGCGCGATCCCCGCCATCGAGCAGGCGAGGAGCGTCCGGATCATCCCGAGCTTGAAGCGGAAGATGGCGGCCATGGCGGCGATCGCCAGGGCCAGTGCCCAGGGATCGACGCTCGACGGCACCGGCAGGTCGACGCGGAGGCCGAAGTCCCGGAACGGCACCGCGGCATGGAAGACCGTGTGAATGGCGAACCAGATCGCGAGGTTCATGATCACGCCCACCACCGCCGCGGAGATGGCCGAGAGGGTGGCGGCGATCGCCGCGTTGCCGCGCAGCCGCTCGACGAAGGGCGCGCCCAGGAAGATCCAGAGGAAGCACGGCGTGAAGGTGACCCAGGTGGCGAGGAGGCCGCCGAGGGTCCCCGCGACCATGGGGGCGAGCGCGCCGGGATCGCGGAAGGCCGCCATGAAGCCCACGAACTGCAGCACCATGATCAGCGGCCCCGGCGTCGTCTCGGCCATGCCGAGCCCGTCCAGCATCTCGCCGGGCCGGAGCCAGCCGTAATGCTCCACCGCCTGCTGGGCGACATAGGCCAGCACCGCGTAGGCGCCGCCGAAGGTCACCATCGCCATCTTCGAGAAGAAGACGGCGATCTGGCTGAAGGTGCTGCCGGCGCCGGTCGCCAGCAGCACGGCGACCACGGGCACCAGCCACAGCAGCAGCCAGATTGCTGCCACGCGCAGGGCCCGCCGCACCGTCGGCCGCGCGTGCTCCGGCAGGTCCTCGCCGAGGAGGCTCTCGCCGCTCAGGTCTTTGGCGGCGCCGCCGCCGTGACCATCGCCCGCCGCGAAGCCGGGGAGTCCGGCCCGGCCGCCCAGGAATCCCGCCAGGCCGGCGCCGAGGATGATCGCCGGGAAGGGCACGCCCAGGAAGAAGATGCCGACGAACGCCAGCACCGCGAGGGAGATCAGGGCCGATGTCTTCAGGGCGCGCTTGCCGATCCGGATCACCGCCTCGATCACGATGGCGAGGACCGCCGCTTTCAGGCCGAAGAAAAGCGCGGTGACGAGGGGCAGGTGGCCCCAGCCGGCATAGACGTAGCTCAGCGCCATGATGGCGACGGCGCCGGGGAACACGAAGAGCGTGCCCGCGACGACGCCGCCGGCGGTGCGGTGCATCAGCCAGCCGATATATGTCGCGAGCTGCTGTGCCTCCGGTCCCGGCAGCAGCATGCAGTAGTTGAGGGCGTGGAGAAACCTGGCCTCGCCGACCCAGCGCTTCTCCTCGACGATGATGCGATGCATCACCGCGATCTGCCCCGCCGGACCGCCGAAGGACAGCAGCGCCACCCGGAGCCAGACCCGGACGGCGTCCGGAAAGCTCACGCCGTGGGCGTGCGCCGTAGGGATCGCTCCGGTATCGGATATCGCCACCCCGTCCCCCCGTCCGGTCATGCCGCCGGCTTCCAAGTGTGCGTCTCCGACTGGAGCGAGCGGCACCAGGCATAGAGAGCGTCATAGAGCACCAGCCCCTCAGCGAGCATCGCCTGATCGTCGGCGAAATTCGCCGACAGGCCCAGCGACACCGCGAGGAGACCGGCCGATTGCGGTGCGAGCTCCGGATGTCCGGTGTCGGCGCCGCGTACGATCAGTGCCAGCCGGTCGAGCGCCGGATCCGAGATCCCGAAGGTCTTGAGGAAGCCGTCGAAGCTGCAGTGCGCGCCGTCGTGGGAGAAGGGCTCGGCGCCGGGGATGTCGTAGGCGACGGCGCCGCTCTCCCGGGCGATATCGAGAACCCGGTCCGCCGGCACGTAGAGGAATTCCGCCTCGGGATCGATGAAGCGGCGGATCAGCCACGGACAGGCGATGCGATCGATCTTCGGGCGCTTCCGGGTCACCCACCGCCGCGCCGGCGCCGGGGTCTTGAGCCGTTGCGGCAGTCCGGCATCGGCCCAGGCGGAGATGCCACCCTGAAGATAGCGGGCATCGGCGCCGCCGGCGCGCAGCGCGGCGGCAACGCCCTGCCCGATTTCGAGCCCATGGGCGCAATAGACGACGACCGCGCCGCCGGCGGGAAGCTCTTGGCGCCACGCCGCCACGGTGTCGGGCGGGCGGCGCAATGCCCCGGCGATCATGCGGTCGGCGTCATCGAAGGTCGGCTGCCGGCGCACGTCGATCAGGATCGGCGCCGCCGCCGTGCCCATGCGTGCGTACAAAGTCTCGGGAGAAATGAAAAAACGGCTCTCGTCCATGTGTGCACTCCTCGCCTGGCGAGTTGTGCAGAGCTTGGACGACGGGAGCCGTCTGGCGGGGAGTCTGCGATGTCCCCCGTGCCCGATGATCTACTCCGATCGCCGTCACCTGACAAGCGGTCTCAGTCGTGGGGTGCGCCGATGCCGAGGCCGCAATGGATGCAGTCGATGCGCGGCTTCACCGAGTAGGAGCCGATCGAAGCCGAGAGATTGAAGAAGCGCCGGCAGCGCGGGCACCTGAACATCAGCATGCGCGCGGCCAGGACGGCACCGAGAACGAGCCAGGGCAGCAGATAGAGGAGCCTGCCGCCCATGACCGGCGGAACCGCCGCCAGCAGCCACATGTAGGGAAAGAGCAGCACCAGCCAGATGACGAGGGCGGCGCGCCGCCAGCGGCGATCGCGCCAGGCCCGCTCATAGGCGCCGGGTTCGCTCATCCCCGCCGCGTCAGCCGCTCAGACCGTGCGGCGCAGCGGCCAGAACGAGCGCTGAGGCACCGAGAGGTGGCCGGCTTTGACATAGAGCACGCAGCCCTCGTCGCTTTCCGGCGCATGGGCGCTCATGCCGGGATAGCGCAGCCAGGTGCCCTGGGGATGATGGCCGAAATCGTCGCTGAAGCTGCCGGAGATCACGAAGGTCTCCTCGCCGCCGACGTGGCGGTGGCCGTAGTAGCGCGCGCCGGGCACCATCTTGATCAGGGACACGCTCTCGAGCCCGTGCCGATGCAGCGGCATCACGCTGACGCCGTCGCGGACGCTGGGCATCCAGCGGGCATGGCGTGTGTCGACGACGACGCGATCGTTGTCGTCTGCGCTCATCTGCCGGTGCTTGATCAGGAGCGTGCAGCCCTCTTGCGTCACCGGCGCATGATCGGAGCCGGGCGGATAGCGCAGATAGCTGCCCTCGGGATAGTCGCCGAAATCGTCGGCGAAGCTGCCGGCGATCACCAGCGTCTCCTCGCCGAGCTCGTGGGAGTGTTCCTCGATCCGCGCGCCCGGCGACCACTGGGTCAGCGCGGTGATGCGGCCCTGACGCCGGCCGTCGTGCTCGAAGACTTTCCACAGCACGCCCGGCGCGCCGCCCGCCAGCCACGGCAGCGCGTCGCTCTGATGGCGCACGCGCGCGCGCACATCGGCGTTAACCATAGGCATTGCGGGCTCGATGTTCATGACGAGTGCGAGAGTTGTCTGCTTTGCCGACCTTGTCAACGCCGCGCGGCGGTGACGCGCGAGGCCCTATTGCGCGGCCACTTCGTCGGCGCGCCGACGCCGTGTCGACGTGGCGGCCGCGGCGGCGCCGGTGTTGGCGAGCACGTCGATCAGGCGCTGGCGGATGTCCGCGAGCCGCTGCTCGTGGTCGATCTTGTGGCCGAACAGATCCTTCACATAGAAGACGTCCACCACCTTCTCGCCGTAGGTGGAGATCTTGGCGGAGAAGATCTGCAGATTGAGCTGCGTGAGCGCGCGGGTGACCTCGAACAGCAGCGCCGGTCGGTCGCGGCCGTTGACCTCGATCACCGTGTGGCTGGCGCTGGCCTGATTGTCGATGAGGACGCGCGGCGGCACGGTGAAGACGCGGGTGCGGCTGGGATAGGGCTTCGGCGCCGAAAGCTCGGTATAGGGATCGCGCTCCCCCGCCAGCACATGCTCGAACAGCACCGCGAGCTTGGCGAGCTTTTCCGAGCGGCCGAAGGCGCCGCCGTCGGCGTCCTGGACCCAGAACGTGTCCAGCGCCATGCCGTTCGCCATGGTCAGGATCTTGGCGTCGACGATGTTGGCGCCGGCCAGCGCCAGGGCGCCGGCGAGCTGGGAGAAAAGCCCGGGATGATCGGCGGAATAGACCGTGATTTCCGTGACCGCGGCCTTGGGATCGACGCGGGTGTCGACGGTGAGGGGCGCCTCCGTCGCCTCGGCGCCGCGGGTCAGGCGCGCGTGGCGGGCCAGCGTCGCCGGATCGAAGGACACCCAGTAGGAGGGATATGCACGCTTCTCGAAATCGGCGAAATCGGTGTCGGTGAAATCCGGCAGCAGCGCGCGGACTTCCTTCTGCGCCGCGGCGATGCGCTGGTCGCGCTCGCCGGTGACCAGGCCGCCGGACATCACCTCGAGGGTGCGGTGATAGAGCTCGCGCAGCAGGCTGCCCTTCCAGCCGTTCCACACCTTGGGCCCGACGGCGCGGATGTCGGCGGCGGTCAGGATCAGCAGCAGCTTGAGCCGCTCCGGCGACTGCACCTTCTCGGCGAAATCGTGGATGGTCTGGGGGTCGTCGATGTCGCGCTTGAAGGCGGTGTTGCTCATCAGCAGGTGCCAGCGCACCAGCCAGGCGACGGTCTCGACCTCCTCTTCGCTGAGCTTGACCCGCGGGCCCAGCTTCTGCGCCACCTCGGCGCCCAGCACGGAATGATCGCCGCCGCGGCCCTTGGCGATGTCGTGCAGCAGCATGGCGAAGTAGAGCGCGCGGCGCGACTGGATGGTGCCGATGAGTGACGTCGCCAGCGGCAGCTCTTCCTTGAGCTTGGCCCGCCTCGATATCGTGCAGGATCCCGATGGCGTAGATCGAATGCTCGTCGACCGTGTACATGTGGTACATGTCGTACTGCATCTGCGCCACGACGCGGCCGAAGTCCGGCATGAAGCGGCCGAAGACGCCGGCCTCGTTCATGCGGCGGAGCGCCGTCTCCGGGTCCTTCCGCGACGTCAGGATCTCCATGAAGAGCCGGTTCGCCTCGGGATCGTTCCGGAGCTTGCCGTCGATCAGCTTCAGCGACTGGGTGATGAGCCGCAGTGCGTGGGGGTGGATGTCGAGATCGTGCTGATCGGCGACATAGAAGAGGCGGATCAGGTTGACGGGATCGTCCTTGAACGCGGTGTCGGAGGCGACGTCGAGGCGCTCGCCCTCCACCAGGAAGCCCTCGATCTGCTTCTTGAACAGGCCCCAGCGCCGGAACGAGAATTTCGGCTTGCCCTGCTGCTCCACTTCCAGGACGGCGCAGAAGATCCGCGTCAGGTCGCCCACGTCCTTGGCGATGAGGTAGTAGTGCTTCATGAAGCGCTCGACGCCGCGGGTGCCGGCGTGATCGGTGTAGCCCATGAGGCGGCCGATCTCGCTTTGCAGGTCGAAGGTGAGCCGGTCCTCGGCGCGGCCGGAGATCCAGTGCAGGTGGCAGCGCACGGTCCAGAGGAAATTCTGCGCCCGGGCGAAGCGCTGGGATTCCTCCGCGGATAGGACCTTGAGCTCCACCAGCTTGGAGACGTCGTCGACGCGGTAGATGTACTTGGCGAGCCAGAAGAGGGTGTGCAGATCGCGCAGGCCCCCCTTGCCCTCCTTGATGTTGGGCTCGACGAGATAGCGGGATTCGCCGAGGCGCGCGTGGCGCTGGTCGCGCTCCGCGAGCTTCGCCACCACGAAAGCCGAGGCCGATCCCTTGAAGACCGCGTTGTCCAGCCGCTGCTTCAGCTCGCTGTAGAGCATCTGGTCGCCCCAGAGGAAGCGCGCCTCCAGAAGAGCGGTGCGGATCGTCATGTCGGCGGTAGCCTGGCGGACGCTCTCCTCGACGGAGCGCGTGGAGTGGCCGACCTTGAGGCCGACATCCCAGAGCGTGTAGAGCAGATACTCCACCACCTGCTCCGTATAGGGCGTGGTCTTGTAGGGGTGGAGAAACAGCAGGTCGATGTCGGAGAAAGGCGCCAGCTCGCCGCGTCCGTAGCCGCCGACCGCGATCACCGCCAGATGCTCGCCGGCGGTGGGGTTGGCGGCGGGATAGACCGCCTCGGTGACGAAGTCGTAGAGGGCGCGAACGAGCTGATCCACCAGGAAGCTGAGGGAGCGCACCACCTCGGTGCCCGAGGCACCCCGCTCGAAACGCTGGCGCACCTCGCTCCGCCCGGCCTGGAACGCCTGCTTCAGGACCTCGACCACCTGCCGGCGCTCGGGCTCGCCGCCCTCGGCAAGCGCCCGGAGGCGCTCCTGCAGAGCGCGGCGGTCGATGATGTCCCGCTGGTTGGCGATGGGGGTGGGCATGGGGTCGCCATTCTAGCATTCCCCCGCCCATTCGTCGCCCGGAGACGGGCGGGCGGGTGCCGGCGCGGGCAATCCCCTTGGAGCCGCCAGGGTCTCGGGACTATCTTTTGATCAATCGCCGGTAGCGGCGGCCGGCGGGTGCCGGCCGCGTCATATGCCACGGAAAAGCCGCGAACTTTTGCGGTTCTTTGCCGAAGGATATGCGCCGGCACAGAGAGGAGGAGACACACCATGTCCACGACAACAATAGGATCCGGTGCGCTTACCGACCGCGAGCACGGCGTTCAGCTGCGCCGGGCGGTGATCGCCAGCACCGTCGGCACGGCGATCGAATGGTACGATTTCTTCCTCTACGGCACCGTCGCCGGCCTGGTCTTCGCCAAGCTCTACTTTCCCAATTCCGACCCCCTGGTGGGCACCCTCAACTCCTATGCCATCTACGCCGTGGGCTTCGTGGCCCGGCCGGTGGGCGCGGCGATCTTCGGGCATTACGGCGACCGCATCGGCCGCAAGTCGACGCTGATCGCCACGCTCATGCTGATGGGCATCGCCACCTTCCTGGTGGCCTTCGTCCCCAGCTACGACTCGATCGGCGTCTGGGGCGCGGTGCTTCTGGTGGTGCTGCGCTTCATCCAGGGCATCGGCGTCGGCGGCGAGTGGGGCGGCTCAGTGCTGATGTCGATGGAATGGTCGCGCTCCTCGAGCTCGCGCGGCTTCGTCGCCTCCTGGCCGCAGTTCGGCGTGCCCTGCGGACTCTTCCTCGCCAACCTCGCCTTCCTCACCTTCAGCGGGATCTCCGGCGATCAATTCGTGGTCTGGGGCTGGCGCATCCCGTTCTTCCTCAGCATCATTCTGGTGGGCGTCGGACTCTACATCCGCCTCGGCATCCTGGAGACGCCGGTCTTCGCCAAGCTGGTGGCGGAGAAGAAGATCGAGCGCACGCCGATCCTCGAGGTGTTCAAGCGGCATCCCAAGGAGATCTTCGTCTCCGCCTTCGTGCGGATGGCGGAGCAGGCGCCGTTCTACATCTTCACCGCCTTCGTCTTCGGCTACGGCACCACCGTGCTGAAGGTCTCCTACAACTTCCTCCTGGTGGCGGTGCTGGTGGCATCGCTCCTGTCCTTCGTGTCGATCCCGCTCTTCGGCCACATCTCGGACCGGATCGGGCGCAAGAAGATGTACATCATCGGCGCGGCCGTGGTGGGCGTCTTCGGCTTTCTCTATTTCGGCATGCTCGGCACCGGCTCGGCGACGATCATCTTCCTGGCGATCGTGCTCTCCCTCATCCCGCACGACATGATGTACGGGCCCCAGGCGGCGTTCATCGCGGAATCCTTCACCGGGCGGCTGCGCTACAGCGGCGCGTCGCTGGGCTATCAGCTCGCCTCCGTCATCGCCGGCGGGCCGGCGCCGCTGATCGCCACCTGGCTCCTCGGCGTCTACCATTCCGGCTATGCGATCGCCGTCTATATCCTGTTCTGCGCGGTCGTCAGCATCATCGCCGCGACGATGATGCCGGACTACACCGGCAAGGATATCGAGGGCGAATACGAATAGGGATACCGGCAAGAGCGAGGCCACGGGCGCCGGAACATGCTTAACCGGCGCCCGTTTTATTTGCACTTTTCGGGATGCCGGGCCTTTTAGGAATTGCTCGCTTCGGTTTTACTAATCCATAGCAACTCGCGCGCGATGCTCGGGGCCCCGTCGTCCTGGGAGAGCGCGTCCCCATGCTGCAAGATCCGCACCTTGGTCCCGACTTCGAGTCCATCACCGAGCCTGACGAGAAGATTCTCTGGCGCGGCCAGCCGAAGTTCTGGCCCTTCGTACTGCACGCGGTGCCGATCATGATCTTCGGCATGATCTGGGGCACGATGGATTTCGGCATCCTGGGCCGGGCGTTCACCGCCTCGCACGGGCATCTCGATCTCTTCCTGATGATGTTCGCCCTGCTGCACGGCTTTCCGGCCTGGGGCAGCATCGGCTATGCGGTCTATCTTGTGCTGGTGCACAAGAACACCGTCTATGCCTACAGCAACCGCCGCCTCCTGATGCGCAGCGGCGTCATCGGCACGTCCTTCAAGAGCGTCGATTACGACACCATCCAGGAGCTCGACGTCACCGTCGGCGTCTTCGACCGCCTGTTCGGCGTCGGCACCGTGCGCGCCTATGCCGGCCGCAACACGTCGAAGGGCGCGCGGATCTTCGACCAGTTCGTCTCGATCGCCGATCCCTACGAGGTCTATCGCGGCATCAAGGGCGTGGAAGTCGACGTCAAGACCGACTGGAACTACCCGAACGCGCTCCGCCCCGCGACCAATCCCGGCTATCACACGGAGCTGAAGCCGAACACGTGAGCCCCATGCTAGAAATCTCCCGCGCACAAAAGGCGAGGGGGATCGGCGATGTATCAGCTCTATTACTTTCCCGGCAATGCGAACCTGACGCCGCACATGGTGCTGGAGGAGATCGGGGCGCCGCATGAGCTGCGCCTCGTCGACCGCAGCGGCGGCGCCCTCCAGTCGCCAGACTATCTCCGCCTCAACCCGCACGGCCGGCTGCCCACGCTGGTGGATGGCGATCTCGTGCTCTTCGAGACCGCCGCGATCTGTCTCTACCTCATCGACCGCCATCCCGAGGCGGGCCTCGCGCCCAAGCCCGGCACCGCCGCCCGCGCGCATTTCTACAAATGGCTGGTCTATCTCACCAACACCGTTCAAGCGGAGATGCTGGTCTATTTCTATCCTGACCGCTGGGCCGAAGGCGCCGGCGCCGCCGAGGTGAAGCGCCACGCCGAGGCCCATCTCGCCGCGATGTTCGACAAGATCGAGGCGAGCCTCGGCGAGAGCGGCCCCTATCTCCTGGGCCGGGACTTCTCTGCCGCTGACATCTTTCTCCTGATGCTCGGCCGCTGGAGCCGCGGCTTCAACCGCCCGGCCCGCACGCTCCCGCATCTCGGAAAGCTGATGGAGACGGTGATGGCGCGCCCGGCGGTGCAGCGCGCGTTTGCCGCCGAGGGATTGGCGGCACCGTTTTATTGAGGGGGGCTTGCAAGAACGGCGGTGCGTCCTTCGACTCGGCGCTGATGCGCCGGCTCAGGATAAGGACCAATTAGAATGGCACAAAGAACAGCTCCTCATCCTGAGCCGACCGCGCAGCGGGCGAGTCGAAGGACGCACGAAGCCAGCCGCCGCTATTTCTCCGGCAGCATCGCCCGGAGCTTGTAGAGAAGCTCCAGCGCCTCGCGCGGGCTGAGCGCGTCGGGCTGGGTTGCGGCGAGGGCTTTCTCGACGTCGGATTCCTTTGACGAGACCGCGCCCTTTGGTCGCGCGGCGCTGAAGAGCGGCAGGTCGTCCGCAAGCCGCGCGAGGTCGCCGGACTGCTCGCTCTTCTCCAGGAGCGCCAGGACTTCCTCCGCCCGCGCCACTACCGCCGGCGGCAGGCCCGCGAGCTTCGCCACGTGGATGCCGTAGGAGCGGTCGGCGGCGCCGGGCGCCACCTCGTGCAGGAACACCACCTCGTCCTGCCACTCCTTCACTCGCATGGTGTGGCAGGCGAGCGCCGGCAGCCGCGCCGCGAGCGCCGTCAGCTCGTGATAGTGCGTGGCGAAGAGGGCGCGGCAGCGGTTCGCGTCGTGGAGATGCTCCACCGCCGCCCAGGCGATGGAGAGGCCGTCGAAAGTGGCGGTGCCGCGGCCGATCTCGTCCAGGATGACGAGGGAGCGGTCCGTCGCCTGATTGAGGATCGCCGAGGTCTCCACCATCTCCACCATGAAGGTGGAGCGGCCGCGGGCGAGATCGTCGGCGGCGCCGACGCGGCTGAAGAGGCGATCCACCACGCCGATCCGCGCCGCATCCGCCGGCACGAAGCTTCCCATCTGCGCCAGGATGGCGATGACCGCGTTCTGGCGCAGGAAGGTGCTCTTGCCCGCCATGTTGGGGCCGGTCACCAGCCACAGGCGATGCGCCTCGCCGAGGTCGCAATCATTGCCGACGAAGCTCGCCTGGCTCTGGCGCAGCGCCGCCTCCACCACCGGGTGCCGGCCGCCGGCGATGGAGAATTCCGTGCTCGCATCCACCACCGGCCGGCACCAGCGCTCGGTGACCGCGAGCTCGGCGAGCGCCGCCGCCGCGTCGAGAAAGGCCAGCGCCGCCGCCGTCCGCGCGATCTCCTCGCCGCGCGCCAGGGCCTCGCTCACGAGATCGTCGAAGAGTTTGAGCTCCAGCGCCAGGGCCTTGTCGGCGGCGCTCAGGATCTTGCTCTCGAGCTCCCCCAGCTCCGTCGTGGTGAAGCGCATGGCGCTCGCCATGGTCTGGCGATGGATGAAGTCAGATCCCAGCTTGCCCGACTGCGCCGCCGTCACCTCGATGTAGTAGCCGAGCACGTTGTTGTGGCGGATCTTGAGATTGCCGATGCCGCTCGCGCCGGCATAGCGCGACTGCAGGCCGGCGATGAGGCGCCGGCTCTCATCCCGGAGGCTCTTGAGCTCGTCGAGGTCGGGCGCGTAGCCCGCGGCGATGAAGCCGCCGTCCCGGGTCAAGAGCGGCAGATCGGCGGCGAGCGCGCGGGCGAGGCGCTCCACCAGGACACCGTGCTCGCCGAGATCGCGCTCGGCCTCTCCGAGGAGCGCGGTGGCGACGGCAAGGGGCGCGCTCCGCAGGCGCTGGCGCAGCTCGGCGCTCGCCGCCAGCGTGTCGCGGAGCCCCGCCAGATCCCGCGGGCCCCCGCGCCCCAGCGCGAGGCGCGCCATGGCGCGAGCGATGTCGGCGGTGCGCTTCAGATGGGCGCGGAGATCCTCGCGCAGCCGCTCGTTGGCGGCGAGCGCCTCCACCCCGTCGAGGCGCGCGGCGATCCCTGCGGGATCGGTGAGGGGAGCCGCGAGCCACTCCGCCAGAAGCCGGGCGCCGGCGCCGGTCACCGTACGGTCGATGGTGGCGAGGAGGCTGCCCTTGCGCTCGCCGGTCGGCGTCTCCATCAGCTCGAGATTGCGCCGGGTGGCGGCGTCGATCTCCAGCGTGGCCCCCACCGCGAGGCGCTCCGGCGGCTTGAGGCGCGGCAGCTTCCCCTGCTGGGTCAGGGTCGCGTAGTCGACGAGGGCACCGGCGGCGGCGAGCTCGGCGCGCTCGAAAGCGCCGAAGCCTTCGAGAGTGTGGACGCCGAACGCGGTCTCCAGGCGCTTGCGTCCGCCGTCGCTGTCGAAGCGTTGCGAGGGCAGCGGCGTCAAACGATCCTTCCAGGCCGCCAGCAGCTCGAAGAGATCGGGCTTCTGCAGCAGGCGATCGGCGATCAGCAGCTCGCCCGGCGAGAGCCGCGCCAGCGCCGCGTCGAGAGTGCCGGTCGTGATCGGCTGCACCGCGAAATCCCCGGTGGAGAGATCGAGCCAGGCGAGGCCGAAGCGCGCCGCCGGCTTCCGCCAGGGCGGCCAGATAATTATGCCGGCGCGCGTCGAGGAGCGTGTCCTCGGTGAGCGTCCCCGGCGTCACCACCCGCACCACGCCGCGGCGCAGCGGCGCCTTCGCGGACTTCCGCTTGGCGGCATCCTCGGTCTGCTCGCAGACCGCGACGCGGAAGCCCTGGCGGATGAGGCGCGAGAGATAGGCCTCGGCGGCGTGGACGGGAACCCCGCACATGGGGATCTCGTCGCCCTCGTGGCGCCCGCGCTTGGTGAGGGTGATGTCGAGCGCTGCCGCGGCCCGCGCCGCGTCCTCGAAGAACATCTCGTAGAAATCGCCCATCCGGTAGAACAGCAGGCAGTCCGGATACTGCCGCTTGATCTCGAGATACTGCGCCATCATCGGCGACACGGCGTCCCCCGCCGGAAACGGCGGCGCGGGCTCGATGGCGGTTGGGGCGTCGTTCATGGACAAGGCAGAATCGCTCGCGGGAAAACCGCCGCAGACTACCACGCGAGGTTCCGGCTTGGGGAGCGGGGCTTCAGGGACTGCAGGGCGGTCGTGCGTCCTTCGACGCGCTCGCTGCGCGTCGCTTGCTCAGGATGAGGAAAATGGAGAATGGTACAAAGAAAACCACCTCATCCTGAGCCAGGCCCGGAGGGCCTGAGTCGAAGGGCGCACCATATCTGTCCAACCACAGCGTCAGTGCACATGGCCCACGTGCACGGCGGGCGGGGCCGGTGGTTCCCGGTCGAGCTGGTCCAGGATCGCGGTCAGGTGCTGGGGGTCGGCGGCATCGGCGATGCCCCAGCGGGCGCGCAGATATCCCCAGCGGTCGATCAGGAATTCCAGATGATCGGGCGGCGTTTCGGCGCTGGCGAGACCGCGGGCGAACATCGTATAGGCCGCCGCGAGATCGGGATTCGCCGAGGCGAAGATCGGGCCGGTCTTGCTGGCCTCGCCCAGGGGCACCGCGACAATCCTGAGGCCTCGGAGATCGAGGCGCTGCGCGTCGCGGGCGAGCGCGTCGAGACGCGCCTCGGACTCCGGAAGCGAATAGAGCACCAGCAGCACCGCCCAGGATCCCCGGAACATGTCCAGGGTGCGCTGGCCGTCGCCGCCGCGCTCAAAGCTGAAATCCGGCGCCGGCAGGCGAAGCGCGGGATCGACGGCGGGGCCGAGGCGACGGCCGGACTCGGCGTCGAAGTTGGCGTGCAGGAACGCCAGCGCCTGCCAGCATCCGTCGTCGTCCAGCGCCGGGCCGAAGCCGGGCATCGCGGTTTGCGGCTTGCCGTTGGCGATCCACCAGAACAGCAGGCCATCCGGATGATGGCCGATATGCTGGTGGGCGAGATCGGCGGGTTTCTCCGGCAGGCTCGCCGCCCCGGGCCCGTCGCCATAGCCTTGGGCGCCGTGGCAGGCGGCGCAGGTGTCCGTATAGATCCGCGCCCCGGCGGCGACGGTGGCGACGGAATAGGGGAGCGGCGAGGCGGCGTAGAGGGTGGGAACCGCGTCCTCGCGGAACGCCATGCCGGCGGCGGCGAGAGCGAGCACGATCAGGATGCCGCCGGTGCCGATCCAGCGCCGCCGATGCTGGGCCGCGAGCACCGCGCCGGCCAACGCCGCGAGCCCGGCGACCGCCGCCGCGACGGCGCCGACCGCGATCGCGGTGCGCAGCCCGCTGCCGCCGGCGGCCGCGAGGCTCCAGGTGATCGGCAGCGGCCAGAGCGCCCGGTCATGGGCCGCCGGCACGGAAATGCCGAGGGCGCCCACGTCGGCGAGGATGAGGATCCCCAGCGCGGCCTCGACGAGCGCATGGCGCGCCAGACGCCGCGCCGCGTCGGCGGTACCTCTCTCCGCCAGCGCCGGCGTCAGGCGCTGGCGGTTGATCGCGGCGATCGCGATCATCGCCAGGAAAGCCGCGATCTTGAGCAGCAGCAGTCGGCCGTAGGGCGTGCCGATGAGGCCGGGGACGGTGCCGACGAGCTCCCAGGCATTGACGATGCCGGTGACGAGGAGGCCGCCGACGCAGATCATCCCGAGAGGCGAGAAGCGCAGGCATGCCTGGTGGGCGCGGCGCGCCGCCTCGGCCGAGGGCAGGCGCGCGGTCGTCGCCGCCGCCATCACCGCCGCCAGCGGCAGCAGCCCGCCGAGCCACAGCGCCGCCAGGCCCAGATGCAGCATGTCCGAGACCTGCTGCACGATGCCGCCCGCCGCGGCGTGACCGGCGAAGGCGAGCAGCATGGTGGCCGCGAGACCGATCAGAAAATCGACGAAGACGCCGGGATTCCGGCGCAATCCCACCAGGGCCAGCGGCCACAGCGCCAGCAGGATGAGGCGCAGCGCCCAGATGTGACCGAATTCCGTGAGGCGCAGCACCTGCCAGAGGAGAGCGGGGTTAAGCGCCTGGGCAAGCGTGCCGCCGATGATGTTCGCCGTCTCGCCGACGAGCCAGCCCAGCGCCGAGAGCAGCGCCAGGAGAACCGCGGCGAGGATCGTGCGGCGATACCGCACGATGACGCCCGGCAGCACCAGCACCTCGAAGCCGAGGGCGCCGGTGACGAAGAGCGTCGTGACGTAGTGCAGGGCGCGCACCAGCGCCATCGGCTCGATCATCCCAAGGCTCCCTCCCGCCGCGTCACGGCGCCACCTGGAAGCGGAAGCTGCCCTCGGTCACGTGAGTATCGACCGAGAGCACCCGCCACATCACACGGTAGCTGCCGGGTGCCAGGGCCGGCAACGGCAGCACCAGCACGGTCTTGCTGGCGTCATCGGCGTGGGCGGCGCCGGTGGCCACCGCCGTCCCCGACGCGTCGGCGAGCTTTATCGTGCTGAAGGCGGGCTCCAGCGCCTCGGTGAACCAGATGCGGATCTCCGCCGGCGGCTGATGCACGGTGCTGCCGACGGCGGGAACCGCGTGATCGAGGAAGGCGTGGGCGAGCGCCGCGGACCCGCCGGCGCAGAGGACCGCGCCGGCGAGGATGAGAGCGGTCGGGAGACGATGGGCCATCGCCTATCCTCCGAACAGCGGGCCGTTGCTGAAGATCGGCTTGCCGATCGAGTTCGGGAAGAGATCGTCCAGGAAGAAGTGAAGCTGCAATATCGCGCCCACCCCGTGCCCCTGGCCCTGGCCATAGGGAAGGATCGCCTCGGCCCCGATCTGGAAGCGTTGCCCGGCCCAGATCACGCCGGGCGCCACGATGCCGGTGGTGGCGCTGCCGGTCCCGTTGGTGAGCCCGCTGTCGCTGTTGAAGCCGCGGTTGATCGGGGTCGTCGAGGTGAATTCCACCACCGGGATCAGCCGGTCGAAGGGCGCGGGGATGCCGACGTCCTTCACGTGATGCTGCAGGTACTCCAGGCTGTACTCGACGGCGAAGCTGGCGTTGAAGGTGTTCTGGTTGAGATCGCCATTGCTGTTCACCTTGGTGGGAAAGCTCATGCCCAGGTTGCCGGTGATGGCGATCGGCTTCAGCCAGGTGAGGGCATCCGGCAGATCCCCCATGCCCTTGCCGAAGTCGAAGGTGGGCGAGAGCGTGGTGTGATCGTCGGCGCCGCCGTGATTGATGGCGCCGGTATGGCCCCAGTCGACGTCGAGGCCGAGAAGCCCCATGAACTCATGCGGGTTGTTGATGAAGAGCTGGTACTGCACGCCGGTGCTGAGGCCGCCGAAGCCGTATTGCGCCGGCAGATCCTTGGGCTGGAAATAGTTCCAGGAATAGGCGGCGGTGACGCCGAGATCGCTGAAGAGGCGCTTGGCGATGTCGGCCTCGATGGAATAGGACTGCCCGCCGGTGGAATCCGTCGGGTTCTTGGTCAGCGTCGGCAGCGACATCTCGTCGGCGACGAAGGGATCGTCGGTCTGCAACGTCGCGGGAAAGAAGCGGTCGCCGGCGAAGCCGTGGGCGAGGGCATCGCCGGGGAACGACAGCAGCGCCGCCGCACCGAGCGCCGCCGCGCCGAAGGTGATTCGAATCATGAGGAGGACTCCCCCAATGAGATCTGAAAAGCGCCGCGTGCCGCCGGCCATCGAGGCGGGCGGCGACGTGGTGCCGATGGGTCGCGATCAGGCCGCCGCGGGCGGCGCGCGGGGAGCGTAGGGGGTGTGGGTCGTGGGCTCGGCGATGCCGCCGGCAACGGCGGTCGGGACTGCCAGCACCAGCGTCACCGGCAGGGCGATGACGACGGGCGGCGGCAGGGTCGCGGCGGTTGCCGCCGCCGTCAACCCCGAGCAGATCAGGCAGCCGCCGTCGTGGTGATGATTGGTGCCGCCGGGATGCTCGTGATGGTGAGATGGGGCAGGGGCGGCCGCGACGTCGATGCCCTGGGCCAGGAGCGCCGCCATCCGCAGGTGTCCGGCGGCGTGAACGATGTCCTTGGCGATGTGGATCGGCAGCAGGGCGTTGACGGCAACCGCGAGGATGCCGAGCCAGACGCCAAGCCCCATGTTCCGCCGCCGCGCCATCCGGCTCTCCTGGAGGACCACCGTAACCTTAAACTCGCGTCCCCGGCCGTTTCAATCGCCAGCGGTCAAATTCAAGGGATCGTGCGGCGTTCCGCGGTATCGCCTTTGACGCTTCTTCCCGCTCTCCTTTACACTGCGGCAGCGGCCTCCGGCCGTAAATGACGCGGGACGCCCATGGCCTTCCCGTTGAAAACAAACGAGGAAACGCCTTGACATCCACTGAAGCAACGATCGTCCGCGTCACCGAGGAAGAGGCGCTGCGCTTCCACTCCGAGGGTCAGCCGGGCAAGCTCGCCATCGCCCCCACCAAGTCGCTGGCGACGGCGCTCGACCTGTCGCTGGCCTATTCGCCGGGCGTCGCATTCCCGTGTCTGCACATCCAGAAGAATCCGGCTGCCGCGTACGACTACACGGCCAAGGGGAACCTGGTGGCCGTCATCTCCAACGGCACCGCGGTGCTGGGCCTGGGCGACCTCGGCGCGCTCGCCGCCAAGCCGGTCATGGAGGGGAAGGCGGTGCTCTTCAAGCGCTTCGCCGGCATCGACGCGGTCGATCTCGAGATCGACACCAAGGACGTCGATGCCTTCGTCAACTGCGTGCGCTATCTGCATCCGGCCTTCGGCGGCATCAATCTCGAGGACATCAAGGCGCCGGAATGCTTCGTCATCGAGCAGCGCCTGCGCGAGCTCCTGGACATCCCGGTCTTCCACGACGATCAGCACGGCACCGCCATCATCGCGACGGCGGCGCTGATCAATGCGCTGCACCTCACCGGCCGCGAGCTCAAGGACATCAAGATGGTGGTGAACGGCGCCGGCGCCGCGTCGATCGCCTGCGTCGAGCTCCTGAAGTCCATGGGCCTCACCCACGACAACGTCATCCTCTGCGACACCAAGGGCGTGGTCTATCAGGGCCGCACCGAGGGCATGAACCAGTGGAAATCCGCCCATGCGGTGAAGACCAAGCGGCGCACTCTCGCCGAGGCGATGGAGGGCGCCGACGTCTTCTTCGGCCTTTCCGCCAAGGGCGCGGTGACCCAGGCGATGGTGAAGTCGATGGCGGCGAAGCCGATGATCGCCGCCATGGCGAATCCCGATCCCGAGATCTCGCCGGAAGAGGTGAAGGCGGTCCGCTCCGACGCCATCATCTGCACCGGGCGCTCGGACTACCCGAACCAGATCAACAACGTCCTGGGCTTTCCCTATATCTTCCGCGGCGCCCTCGACGTCCGCGCCTCCACCATCAACGACGCGATGAAGATCGCGGCGGCGAAAGCGCTGGCGGCGCTGGCCCGGGAGGACGTGCCCGACGAGGTCGCCGCCGCCTACGCCGGCCAGCGCCTGCAATACGGGCCCGAGTACATCGTGCCGACGCCCTTCGATCCGCGCCTCATCTGGGCGGTGCCCTCGGCGGTGGCGAAGGCGGCGATGGACAGCGGCGTGGCGCGCCGGCCCCAGGTCGATCTCGACGCCTATCGCAACAGCCTCAAGGGCCGCCTCGATCCCACCGCGGCGACCTTGCAGCGCATCTTCGAGGAGGTGCGCGCCAGGCCCAAGCGCGTGGTCTTCGCCGAGGGCGAGGAGGAGAGCGTGATTCGCGCCGCGCTGGCCTTCCGCGCCAACGGCTACGGCACGCCGGTCCTGATCGGCCGCGAGGAGCGCATCCGCGAGACCCTGCAGCACATGGGCCTGCAGGCGCCCACCGATTTCGAGGTGCACAACGCCCGGCTCTCCAAGCACAACCACACCTACCGCGACTATCTCTACAACCGCCTGCACCGCCGCGGCTTCCTGGAGCGCGACTGCCAGCGCCTGGTGAACCAGGACCGCAACGTCTTCGCCGCCTGCATGGTGGCGTGCGGCGATGCCGATGCCCTCGTCACCGGCGCCACGCGCAACTACTTCGACGCCTTCAAGCAGGTGAAGCGGGTGATCGGCGCCCGGCCCGGCCACCGCGTGTTCGGTCTCGCCATGCTGCTCTCCCGCGGCAAGGTGGTGTTCATCTCCGACACCACGGCGCATTTCACGCCGACCGCCGAGGAGCTCGCCGACATCGCCGTGCAGTCGGCGGCGAAGGCGCGCCGCATGGGGCAGGAGCCGCGCGTGGCGCTGCTCTCCTTCTCCAACTTCGGCAATCCCATGCTGGAGGACGTGGACCGCATTCGCAACGCGGTCAAACTGCTCGACCAAAAGCAGACCGACTTCGAGTATGATGGCGAGATGTCAGCCGATGTGGCGCTCGATTTCCGATTGATGCGGGACCGTTATCCGTTCTCGCGGCTGACAGGCCCCGCCAACGTGCTGGTGATGCCGGGCCTGCATTCCGCCAACCTCGCGTCCCAACTCCTGGAGCAGCTCGGCGGCGGCGTCCATATCGGGCCGCTGATCATGGGCCTGGCGAAGCCGGCGCAGATCCTCGAGATGGGCTCCACCGTCTCCGACCTCGTCAATCTGGCGGCGCTCGCCGCCCACGACGCGATCGGATGATCATGGCCGACGCCCGACGATGATCCGGCGGGCGCCGCCCTTTCCTGCCATTCTTCTGAGCTCGCTGGCGCTGTCCGCGCCGGCATTCGTCGTGCTGGTGGCGCTGGTGGCGGCCGGCGGGCTCGGCCCCGGCGCCGCGGCGCTGGCCGCGCTCGCCATCTATATCGGCGTGGCGGCGGTGGCGGCGCCGCTGTTCGCCGGCCTCGAGCAGGTGAAGCTGGCCCTGGCGGCGCTGACCGACGGTGTGGGCGTATTGCCGGATGTGGAGACGATCAGTCCCACCGCCCGCGACTTGAGCCGCGCCGTGGTGCGCCTCGGCCGCGCGCTCCGGCAGACCGCCGCCGGCGGCGCCGCGGCGCGCGCCGGTGCCGAGGCGGTGCTGGCGGCGCTGCCCGATCCCCTGCTGCTGATCGACCGCGAGCGGCGCATTCTCAGCGCCAACCCGGCGGCGATCGGGCTCTTCGGCCCGCGGCTTCAGGGCCGCGACCTCGCCGGCGCGCTCCGGGCGCCGGGTGTGCTGGCGGCGGCGGACGCGGTGCTGCGGGGCGGCCAGCCGCGCACCGTGGACATCGACCTGCCGGGTCCGGTGGAGCGCCATCTCAGCGCCCAGATCACGCCCCTCGATCCGCCCACCGGCGACGGTGCCGCGGCGGTGCTGACCCTCACCGACCTCACCAGCATCAAGCGCAGCGAGCGCATGCGGCAGGATTTCGTCGCCAATGCCAGCCATGAGCTGCGGACTCCATTGGCTACCCTCACTGGCTTCATCGAGACCTTGCGTGGCCCGGCGCGCGACGATCAGGCGGCGCGGGAGCGCTTTCTTTCCATCATGGCGGATCAGGCGAGCCGGATGACGCGCCTCGTCGACGATCTCCTGTCGCTGGGCCGCATCGAGCTCAACGAGCATCTGCCGCCCAAGGACCGCGTCGATCTCCGCCGCGTCCTCGCCACCGTGGCCGACAGCCTGGAGCAGCGCGCCGCGCGGCGCGAGATGCGGATCAGCCTCTCCCTGGTGCCCGATCTCCCACCGGTGCTGGGGGACGCCGACGAGCTGACCCAGGTGTTCCAGAACCTGATCGACAACGCCATCAAGTACAGCGGCGCCGGCACCGCGGTGGAGGTGAGCGCCGCCCTCTCGCAGCGCCGGGTCGCGGGCGCCGCGGCGGTGCAGGTTGCCGTGCGCGACACCGGCGAGGGGATTCTGCCGGAGCATCTGCCGCGTCTCACCGAGCGCTTCTACCGCGTGGATCCTGCCCGCTCCCGCGAGCTCGGCGGGACCGGGCTTGGACTGGCGATTGTAAAACACATCGTCAACCACCACCGTGGCGTTCTCGACATCACCAGCGAGCTCGGCCAAGGCTCTGTTTTTACAGTGCATTTACCGATGGCCCCGACCGCCGCCTGAGTCCGCGGCGCCCCGTCACAGCGGCCGTCATAAAAGCGCAACCCATCTGTCATACGGTCGTCTCGCCCAACGGCGTATCGAGCCCATGCAGCCCGGAGCGGCATTCGCCGTCAATCTCGGGCGCCAGCCAGAGGAGAAAAGCTCGTGAAGGCCAACACCAAACTCATCCTCGGAGCGCTCGCCGTTACCTACGGCCTCATGAGCGCCCCCGTCTCCGCCGCCGAGATCTCCGGCGCCGGCGCTACCTTCCCCTACCCGATCTACGCCAAATGGGCCGAGGCCTATAAGGAGAAGACCGGCGTCGCCATGAACTACCAGTCGATCGGCTCCGGCGGCGGCATTCAGCAGATCAAGAAAAAGACCGTGAACTTCGGCGCCTCCGACGCGCCCCTCAAGCCCGAGGAGCTCAACGAGATCGGCCTGACCCAATTCCCGATGATCATGGGCGGCATCGTGCCCGTGGTGAACATTCCCGGCGTCAAGCCCGGCGAGATGAAGCTCACCGGCCCTGTCCTCGCGGACATCTTCCTCGGCAAGATCGCCAAGTGGAACGATCCCGCGATCGCCAAGCTCAATGCCGGCGTCAAGCTGCCGGACCAGGCGATCGCCGTGGTGCACCGCTCCGACGGCTCCGGCACCACCTACAACTTCGCCGACTATCTGGCGAAGGTGAGCCCGGAGTGGAAGACGAAGGTCGGCGTCAACACCTCGGTCGAGTGGCCGGTCGGCCTCGGCGGCAAGGGCAATGAGGGCGTGGCGGCGGTCACCGGCCAGACCGGCGGCGCCATCGGCTACGTCGAGTATGCCTACGCGCTGCAGAACAAGATGACCTACACGCTGATGGGCAACAAGGAAGGCAACTTCGTGGCGCCCACCGCGAAGAGCTTCCAGTCCGCCGCCGCCAACGCGGATTGGAAGCACACGCCGGGCTACTCGCTGCTGCTGACGGATCAGCCGGGCAAGGAGAGCTGGCCGATCACCGCGTCGAGCTTCATCCTGGTCTACAAGAAGCAGGACGACGCGGCGACCGCCAAGCAGGTCCTCGACTTCTTCGCCTGGTCCTACGCGAACGGGCAGAAGCTCGCGGAGTCCCTCGACTACGTGGCGATGCCGCCGGCGGTGGTCTCCCTCGTCGAGGACACCTGGAAGAGCGAGATCAAGGGACCGGACGGCAAGCCCGTGTGGGCGGGTCCGGCGTCCTGATCGCGCAGTCGTACGGCGACGTCTGTTGAACGCGGAAGGGAGTGCCGTCACCGGCTCTCCCTTCCATTTCGAAAGATTTCCGCGTGGTTGATGCCGTCTTAAAGCATTCCGGAGTGGGGGCGCGGCAGAACTCCCTCGACGTCGCGTTCCGCGGCGCCACTTGGTTCTTCGCGCTTCTCGTCCTGCTGATCCTCGTCGGCGTCATCTTCTCCCTGGTGGTGGGCGCGCTGCCGGCGATCCAGCATTTCGGTTGGGCCTTCATCGTCGGCGACTCCTGGAATCCGGTCACCGAGAAGTTCGGTGCCTGGCCCGCGATCTACGGCACGCTCGTGACCTCGGCGATCGCCATGCTGATCGGCATCCCCGTCGCCTTCGGCATCGCCATCTTCATCACCGAGCTCTGCCCACCCTGGCTCAAGCGGCCGATCAGCACGCTGATTGAGCTACTGGCGGCGGTTCCCAGCATCATCTACGGGATCTGGGGTCTCTTCGTTTTCGCGCCGCTGCTGCAATCAACGGTGCAGCCGTTGCTGATCGACACTCTCGGTAATATTCCCCTGGTGGGCGCCCTCTTCGGCGGCCCGCCGCTCGGCATCGGCATCCTCACTGCCGGCCTCATCCTCTCGATCATGGTGCTGCCCTTCATCACGTCAGTCATGCGCGACGTCTTCGAGACGGTGCCGACGGTGCTCAAGGAGAGCGCCTACGGCATCGGCGCCACCACCACGGAGGTGGTGTGGAACATCGTGCTGCCGACCACGCGGGTCGGCGTCATCGGCGGCATCATGCTGGGCTTGGGCCGCGCGCTCGGCGAGACCATGGCGGTCACCTTCGTCATCGGCAACGCGCACCGCGTCCAGGCCTCCCTGATGGCGCCGGGCACCACGATCTCGGCGACGCTTGCCAACGAATTCACCGAGGCGGTGGGCGACCTCTATCTCTCCTCCCTCTTCGCCCTCGGCCTGATCCTCTTCGTCATCACTCTTCTCGTGCTGGCGGCGGCCAAGTACATGCTGATCCGACTGCAGCGCCAGGCCGGGACCTGACGCCATGAGCCCTTACGCCAGGCGCCGCACCACCAACATCATCGTCCTGCTGCTGTCGCTGGCGGCGACGGTGTTCGGGCTGGTCTGGCTCGCCTTCATCCTGTGGACGCTGCTTGAGAACGGTCTCGGCGCCATCGGCCCCGATATCTTCGCCAAGATGACGCCGCCGCCTGGCAGCTCCGGCGGTCTCCTGAACGCGATCTACGGCAGCGTGATCATGACCCTGGTGGCGACCGTGGTCGGCTCGCCGATCGGCATTCTCGCCGGCACCTTCCTGGCGGAATACGGCCGCGGCAATCCCCTGGCGCCCGTCATCCGCTTCATCAACGACATCCTCCTGAGCGCGCCCTCGATCATCATCGGCCTCTTCATCTACGACCTGATGGTGCTGCGGATGGGGCACTTCTCCGCCTGGGCCGGCGCCATGGCACTTGCCATCATCGTGATGCCGGTGGTCGTGCGCACCACCGAGGACATGCTCAACCTGGTGCCTGGCAGCCTGCGCGAGGCCGCCTTCGCGCTCGGCACGCCGAAATGGAAGGTGATCGTCATGATCACCTACCGGGCGGCGCTCCAGGGCATGCTGACCGGCGTGATGCTGGCGGTGGCGCGGATCTCCGGCGAGACGGCGCCGCTGCTCTTCACTGCCCTCAACAACCAGTTCTGGAGCACCAACATGAATGCTCCCATGGCCAACCTGCCGGTGGTGATCTTCCAGTTCGCTCTCAGCCCCTACAAGGACTGGCAGAGCCTGGCCTGGGGCGGCGCGCTCCTGATCACGGTCACCATCCTCGTTCTCAACATCACCGCCCGCCTCCTCGCCAGCTGGAAGAGCTTCGCCAAATGACCGATACTTCCCCCGCTTCCAACGCCACTTCCGAGACGCGCCGGCCGATACCCTTCACTCCGATGCCGAAGAGCCCGATCGTGGTCGAACCTGCCGCCGCGCCAGTCGCGGCACCTCACCCGGCGCCGCAGGCGCCGGTGCCCGTGGCCGCGCCCACGGAAGTGGAGAAGATCGTGATCCGCGACCTCCGCTTCTATTACAAGAAGTTCGAGGCGCTGAAAGGCATCAACCTCCGCCTCCTCGACAATCGGGTAACCGCCTTCATCGGCCCGTCCGGCTGCGGCAAGTCCACTTTGCTGCGCGTCCTCAACCGCATCTACCAGCTCTATCCCGATCAGCGGGCGGCGGGCGAGGTGATGGTGGACGGCCGCAACATCCTCGACACGCGGGAGGATCTCAACCTGCTGCGCGCCAAGATCGGCATGGTGTTCCAGAAGCCGACGCCGTTCCCGATGTCGATCTACGACAACGTCGCCTTCGGCATCCGCCTCTACGAGAAGCTGTCCCCCGCCGACCTCGACGAGCGCGTGGAAACGGCGATCCGCCGCGCGGCGCTCTGGGACGAGGTGAAGGACAAGCTGAAGCAGAGCGGCCTCAGCCTCTCCGGCGGCCAGCAGCAGCGCCTCTGCATCGCCCGCGCGGTCGCGGTGAAGCCCGAGATCCTGCTGCTGGACGAGCCCGCCTCGGCTCTCGATCCGATCTCGACCCAGCGCATCGAGGAGCTGATCAACGAGCTCAAGACCGACTACTGCATCGTGATCGTCACCCACAACATGCAGCAGGCGGCGCGCAGCTCGGACTACACCGCCTTCATGTATCTCGGCGAGCTCATCGAGTTCGGCGACACCGAGAAGATCTTCACCCAGCCCAAGAACAAGCGGACCGAGGACTACATCACCGGCCGCTTCGGTTGAGGGACGGAGGAACGCCCATGGTCTCCGAGCATATCATCAAGAGCTACGACGAGGAGCTGCGCCGCCTCGACAACACCATCACCCAGATGGGCGGCCTCGCCGAGACCCAGCTTGCGACGGCCATCGAGGCGGTGGTGAAGCGCGACAGCCGGCTCGCCACCGAGGTGGTGGAGGCGGACACCCGCGTCGACCAGCTCGAGCACGACATCGAGCAGCTCGTGCTCCGCCTCCTGGCGCTGCGCCAGCCGATGGCGGTGGATCTCCGCCAGATCCTGGCGGCGCTCAAGACCTCGAGCGATCTCGAGCGCATCGCCGACTACGCGGCGAACGTCGCCAAGCGGTCGATCGTGCTGAACCAGGCGCCGCCGGTCCGGCCCGCCTTCGCGATCCCGCGCATGGGCCGGCTCGGCCAGGCGATGATCAAGGACATCCTCGACGCCTATGTGGAGCGCGACGCCGACAAGGCGATGGTGGTCTGGGCGCGGGACGAAGAGCTCGACGAGATGTACACCAGCCTCTTCCGCGAGCTCCTCACCTACATGATCGAGGATCCCCGCAACATCACCTCCTGCACGCATCTTCTCTTCATGGCGAAGAACATCGAGCGCATCGGCGACCACGCCACCAACATCGCCGAGACGCTCTATTTCATGGTGCACGGCACGCCGCTGCAGCAGGTGCGGCCGAAACGGGACCGCACCAGCCTCGCCAGCGCGCCGGGACCGGCTCCCATCGAGGTCACCAAGAACGGCGTCGGCGATCACGGCCCGGAGACTAGCAAGTAATGAAACCACACATCCTCGTGGTCGAGGACGAGCCGGCGCTGGCGACGTTGCTGCGCTACAACCTCGAGAAGGAAGGCTTCTCGGTGGCCGAGGCTCACGACGGCGAGGAAGCGCTGCTGCAACTCTCCGAGCGCACGCCCGACGCGGTGCTGCTGGACTGGATGCTGCCCCAGGTCTCCGGCCTGGAGATCTGCCGGCGCATCCGCCGCACGCCGGAGTGGCGCGGCCTGCCCGTGATCATGCTTACCGCCAAGGGCGAGGAGGCGGACCGGGTGCGCGGCCTCGAGGGCGGCGCCGACGACTATGTGGTGAAGCCCTTCGGCGTCACCGAGCTGGTGGCGCGCCTCAAGGCGGTGATGCGCCGGGCCCGCCCGTCGGTCGGCGCCGAGACGCTCCGCTACGCCGACCTCGCCATGGATCTCGCCAGCCACCGGGTCAGCCGCAACGGCACCTCGGTGCATCTGGGCCCGACCGAGTTCCGCCTGCTGCGCGTCCTCCTGGAGCGGCCGGGCCGCGTCTTCTCCCGCGAGCAGCTCCTGGACGCGGTCTGGGGCCGGGAATCCGAGATCGAGCCGCGCACCGTCGACGTCCACATCCGGCGCCTGCGCAAGGCCCTCAACGACGGCGGCCGCCGCGACCTCATCCGCACCGTCCGCGCCGCGGGCTACGCGGTGGATCAGGCGGGGCGGTAGCGTCTATCGCGCGGCAGAGGCATCCCGCGTCCTTCGACGCGCTTCGCTTGCTCAGGATGAGGACCGTTGGTGATGGCACCAAGAAAAGTGCCTCATCCTGAGCAAGCGACCGGAGGGAGCGCGTCGAAGGACGCACGCCAGCAGATCCAGCTCCCTAAATCCGCTTCGTCGCGTTGAGCACGTCGTGCTCGTCGGGGTGGGCGGCGATGTCGAAGCCCAGCTCCCGGCACATCTTGAGCATCGCGTCGTTCTCCCGCAGCACGTTGCCGAAAAGCTCCTTGAGACCGCGCGCCTTCGCCACCTCCAGGAGCCGCGTCATCAGGAGGTATCCGAGGCCGTGGCCCTTGAGGTCGCTGCGCACGGCGATCGCATATTCCGCCCGCTCGAGGTCGGGGTCGGCGGAGAAGCGGGCGACGCCCAGGAGCATGCCGCGCTCGGCCGGCTCGGCGACGAGGGCGACCTCGCGGTCGTAGTCGATCTGGCTGAGGCGTGCCGCCAGCTCGTGGCTCAGATGCTTCATCGGCGCGAAGAAGCGCAGGCGCTGATCCTGGGCCGACATGTTGGCGACGAGGTCGATGAGCCCGGGCTCGTCCTCGGGCCGCACCGGCCGCAGATGGATCGCCGTTCCATCCGGCAGCGCGGCGTCGCTCTCGAGCTCGCGGGGATAGGGGCGGATGGCGAGGCGGCGGTCGCCGGCGACTTCGGCGCGGCGCACGCGCACGCGGGCGTCGAGGGCGATGACGCCCTTGGCGTCCGCCAGCAGCGGGTTGATGTCGATCTCGGCAATCTCCGGGCGGTCGGCGACCAGCTGGGAGAGCCGGATCAGCACGTCGCCGACGGCGTCCATGTCGACCGCGGGCTCGTTGCGATAGCCCTGCATCAGCTTATAGACGCGGGTGCGCGCCATCTGCGCCCGCGCCAGTGCCATGTTGAGGGGCGGCAGCTCCAGCGTCGTGTCGTTCAGCACCTCGACGGCGGTGCCGCCCTGGCCGAAGAGGATCACCGGCCCGAAGAGCGTGTCGTCCACCACGCCGGCAATGAGCTCCAGGGCGCCCGGCCGCCGGATCATCTCCTGCACGATGAAGCCCTCGAGGCGCGCCTCCGGCCGCGCCGCCTCGACGCGGGCGATCATCGCCAGCCCCTCCTGCTGCACCCGCTCCGGCCGGCCGAGATTGAGCGCCACGCCGCCGATGTCGCTCTTGTGGCGGATATCGGGGGAGCGGATTTTCAGCGCCACCGGCTTGGCCAGCCGGCGCGACACGTCGGCCGCCTCGACGGGATCGGCGACGACATAGGTGGGAACCTGGGGGATCCGATAGGCCGCCAGCAGCGCCGCGACCTCGTCGGGCTCCAGCCACTCGCGCCCTGCGGCCAATACCGCGCCGACGGTGCGCTCGGCGGCGGCGAGATCGGGCTCGAAGCCTTCCGGACGCAGCGCCGGCGTCTCCAGCAGCAGCGTCTGGTTGCGCCGATACTGCACGCGATGCATGAAGCCGCGCACCGCGCGGTCCGGCGTGTCGTAGCTGGCGATGTGCGCTTCCCCCAGAATCTTGCGCGCGGGCGCCGCGGCGAATTCGCCGATCCAGTTGGTCAGCACGTTCCGTCCGGAGAGATGCGGGCTGGCCGCCCGCACCGTCTCGATCACCGCCCGGGCGCTGTCGACGGGATTCTGCATCGCGGTCGGACAATTGATCACCAGAATCGCGTCGCTGGCGGGATCCTCCAGCAGGATCTCCAGCGCCGTCCGGTAGCGCCCGGCGTCGGCGTCGCCCACGATGTCGACGGGATTTCCATGGCTCCAGGTGCGCGGCAGCGCCGCGTCCAGCCGCTCCGTTGTCGTGGGTGAGAGCTTGGCCAGGGTTCCGCCCAGCTCGATCAGCATGTCGGTGGCGAGCACGCCCGGCCCGCCGCCGTTGGTGAGGATGGCGAGGCGGTCGCCGATCTGGGGCCGGGTCTGCGCCAGTGTCTCCGCCGCATCGAAGAGGTCGGCCATGTCGCGCACCCGCAGCATGCCGGCGCGGCGGAAGGCGGCGTCATAGACCTTGTCGGAACCCGCGAGGGCGCCGGTGTGGGAGGCGGCGGCACGGGCCGCCTCGGCGAAGCGGCCGACCTTCACCACCAGCACGGGCTTGCGCCGCGCGGCGGCGCGGGCCGCCGACATGAACTTCCGGGCCGAGGTCACGCCCTCCACATAGAGCATGATCGAGCGCGTGCCGGTGTCGTCGCCGAGATAGTCCAGCATGTCACCGAAATCGACGTCCGCCATGTCGCCGAGGGAGACGACATGGGAGAAGCCGATGCCGCGCGGCGCCGCCCAGTCCAGCATCGCCGTCACGATGGCGCCGGACTGGCTCACGAAAGCGAGGCTGCCCCGGGTCGGCGCCAGATGGGCGAAGCTGGCATTGAGCCCGGCGCCGGGCGCCATCACGCCGACGCAGTTCGGACCCACGACGCGCAGAATGTGCGGCTTGGCGGCGTCCAGGATCTGCTGCTGCAACGCCTTGCCCTCGCTGCCCAGCTCGCCGAAGCCGGCGGTGATCACGACCGTACCCCGGGTCCCCTTGGCGCCGAGCTCGGCGATGACGCCGGGCACGGTGGCGGGCGGCGTCGCGATGACGGCGAGATCGGGCACGCCCGGCAGGCTCGCGATGTCGGGTGAGACCGGCAGCCCGTCGATTTCCCGATATTTGGCGTTCACCAGCATCAGCGGCCCGGCGAAGCCGCCGCCGCGGAGATTGGCCAGCAGCACCGCACCGACGGTCTTCGGCCGCGCCGTGGCGCCGATGAAGGCGATCGAGCGGGGCTTGAAGATGCGGTCGAGATTGCGAACGGACATGCGAACCCTCCAACCTCAATAAGATGACGCAGTTTGGCCGAATTCAAATGGCCAGTTGGCGGCCTCGGGGACCCGCGTGATTAAGCATCATGGATGTGACACTCCTTCTCACGGCGTCATGCCCGGCCTTGAGCCGGGCATCCACGTCTTGAAACCGAAAATTCGCGGATGGCCGGGTCAAGCCCGGCCATGACGATGGTCGGGTGGTGGGCAGACCGCTGGCCCTAATGCCCGGATTTCTCCGTGCCGGAGGCGCCCGACGAGCGCGGCGGACCGCCGCCGAAGAGGCGGCTCAGCCAGCCGCCGAGGCCTGAGCCCGGCTGGTCGCCGCCCGAGGAGGCCATCACCGCGGGCCCGGTCGGCAGTGGCCGGACCGGCTCGCCGCGGGTCGCCTCCAGCATGAAATTGTGCCAGGTGCGCGCCGGCAGGCCGCCGCCGGTCACCTTGTTCATCGGGCTGTTGTCGTCGTTGCCGAACCAGACGCCGGCGACGAGATCGGCGGTGTAGCCGATGAAGAGCGCATCGCGATAGTCCTGGGTGGTGCCGGTCTTGCCGGCGGCGGGACGGCCGATCTGCGCCGCCTTGCCGGTGCCGCGCTCGATCACGCCGGAGAGCAGCTGGTTCATCTCGCCGTTGATGTCGGGCGCCACCAGCTGGCCGGGGCCGGAGCCGGCCCGGCGATAGATCACGGCGCCGGTGTTGTCGCGGACCTCGACGATGCCGTAGGGCCAGGCGCCGGTGCCGCCATTGGCGAAAGTGGCGTAGGCCGCGGTCAGCTCCATCAGCGAGACCTCGCTGGTGCCAAGCGCCAGGCTGAGGTCGCGGCCGAGCTCGCTGGTGATGCCGAGGCGATGCGCCGTCGCGATCACGTTGTCGATGCCGGCACGCTGCAGCACCTGCACCGCCACGGTGTTGATGGATTCCGCCACCGCGTCCGCCACGGTGACGTCGCCCAGATACTTGTTGCCGTAATTGTGCGGCTGGTAAGTGCCGATATGGATCGGCCCGTCCACGAAGTGGTCGTTGGGACCGATCCCGTGCTCCAGCGCCGTCAGGTAGACGAAGGCCTTGAAGGAGGAGCCGGGCTGGCGCAACGCCTGGGTCGCGCGGTCGAACTGGCTCTCGATGTAGTCGCGCCCGCCCACCAGCGCCCGCACCGCGCCATCGGGCGTCATCGCGACGAGGGCCCCTTGGCCGGCATCGGATTTCTCGCCGTCCTTGGCGAGCGTGTCGGCGATGGCGTGCTCCGCCGCGTCCTGCATGCGGGGATCGAGGGTGGTGACGATGACGAGGTCGCGCTTGCCGTTGCCCGTGAAGCTCGTCACCTGCTCCGCCACCCAGTCGGCGAAATAGCGGGTGCCGGCGCGGATCGGGATCACCTTGGAGAGCTGGGTGCTCTGGCTCTCGGCGGCGGCGGCTTGCGGCTCGGTGAGGTAGCCCGCGTCCACCATGTTGGCGAGCACCTGATGCGCCCGCGCGCTGGCGCGGACGCGGTCGCTCGCGGGGCTGAAGCGGGTGGGCGCGCGCAGCAGCCCGGCGATGACCGCCGCCTCGTAGAGGGTGAGATCCTTCGCGGGCTTGTTGAAGTAGCGCCGCGCCGCGGCGTCGACGCCATAGGTGCCGGCGCCGAGATAGACGCGGTTCAGATAGATCTCGAGGATCTGGTCCTTGGTGAAGTGGTGCTCCAGCCAGAGCGCCAGCAGCATCTCCTGGATCTTGCGGCTGAAGGTGCGGTCCGGCGTCAGGAACAGGTTCTTGGCGAGCTGCTGGGTGAGGGTGCTGCCGCCCTGCACCACATGTCCCGCCCGGAGATTGACGAAGACCGCGCGGGCGAGGCCGATGGGATCGACGCCGAAATGGCTGTAGAAGCGCCGGTCCTCGGTGGCGATGACGGCCTGGGGCAGGTACTTCGGCACGTCCTTGAGGCGGATCGGCTCGCCGAAGAGATCGCCATAGGTCGCCAGCAGGGAATTGTCCGCCGCCAGGAGCGTGATGCTGGGCCGCCGGTCGGCGACGGCGAGATCCGCGGTGCTCGGCAGCGTGAGCGCGAAATATCCCAGCACCAGGGCAACCGCGATCACCGCCCAGAGCCCGGCCACCAGGCCCCAGCGCAACAGAAGGCGGGTCCAGGGACGGCCAGGCGTGCCGCGCTTGCGCGGCTTGCGCTCGGCAGGCTCGCGACGCGACGGTTGCCGCGCCGGGCGCTCGCCGGGATCGGCGCGGAGGTCGTCTGAGGTGCGCTTCGCCATGGGATGGGTGCCGAGCTTCTAGCACAAAGCCGCGCGCGGCGGCAGGGGTGCGTGCCGTGTGGGCGTCAATCTCTCTGCCACTAAAAAGTCATAGATATCAGGGCGGAACGCAGCTTGGGCTGCTATGGTGCGTCCTTCGACTCGACCGCTGCGCGGTCGGCTCAGGATGAGGAAGATGGGAGATGGCACAAAGAAAACCGCCTCATCCTGAGCCGGGCGCGTAAGCGCACGAGTCGAAGGACGCACAACGCTTCTCCGGCCAACTGCCCCCGATGATCCCCGCCCTCGTCATCTTCATCGCCACCTACGCCGTGGTGGCGCTCGGGCGGTTGCCGGGGTTCCGGCTCGATCGCGCGGGTGCGGCGCTGATCGGCGCCAGCCTGATGGTGGGGGCGGGCGTGCTCACCCTCGACGAGGCCTACCGCGCCGTCGATCTCAACACCCTGGTGCTGCTTCTGGGCATGATGATCCTGGTGGCGAACCTGCGTCTCGCCGGGTTCTTTGCGCTCGCCGCGCGCTGGACGGCGATCTGGGCGCGCCATCCGGTAACACTCCTCGCCGGCATCATCGTGGTATCGGGCGTCCTTTCCGCGTTCCTGGTCAACGACACCGTCTGCCTCATGCTGACGCCCCTGGTGGCGGAGCTGGCGGTGGGGCTCCGGCGCAATCCCGTGCCCTATCTGCTGGCGGTGGCCATGGCCTCCAACATCGGCAGCGCCGCCACCATCACCGGCAATCCCCAGAACATCATGATCGGCAGCTTCTCCGGCATCTCCTATGTGGATTTCGCCGCGACCCTGTCGCCGGTGGCGGCGATCGGCCTGGTGCTGCTCTTCGTGCTGCTGGTACTGAGCTTCCGCCGCGAGTTCCTGACCCCCGACCGCCTCGCGGCGACGCTGCCGCCGGTGCGGGTGCGCCGCGGACTCCTGGTGAAGGCGCTCGTGCGCCACCGTCCTCGCCGTCGCCTTCTTCTTCGCCGGCGTGGCGCCGCCCAAGGTGGCGATCATCGCCGGCGCGCTGCTGCTGCTGACGCGGCGCCTCAAGCCGGAGCGGGTCTATCGCGAGATCGACTGGGCGCTCCTGCTGCTCTTCGCCGGCCTCTTCATCGTGGTGGCGGGCATGGAGAAGGTCGCCTTCACCCCCGATGTCCTGGCTGCCGCCCATCGCGTGGCCCTGGACCAGCCGCCGGTGCTGGCCCTGGTGGCCGCGGTCCTCTCCAATATCGTCAGCAACGTGCCGACGGTGCTGGTGCTGAAGCCCTTCGTGGCCGGTCTCGCGGATTCCCGGCGCGCCTGGCTTACTCTGGCGATGGCGGCGACCCTCGCCGGAAATCTTACCATCGTAGGGTCGGTCGCCAACCTGATCGTGGTGGAGCGGGCGCGCCGGCTCCGCATCGAGATCGATTTCTGGAGCTATCTCCGGATCGGCGTGCCGATTACTCTCCTCACCATCGCCGTGGGCGTCTGGTGGATGGGATGAGCGGGGGACACAAGATGACGGAGAGCGCCGGCATGTCCCGGGAGCGGCTGGTGACCTGGAGCGATCCCAGCGCGCTCGCCGCCGCCGGGCGCCAGATGAGCGGCCGCGACTATCTCGACGCCATGCGCCGGGGCGACCTGCCGATGCCGCCGGTGGCCTCGCTCCTGGGTTTCCGCATCACCGAGGTGGCGGAGGGCCGCGTCGTCATGGTGCTGGCGCCGGCGGAATATCACTACAACCCCATCGGCGCGGTGCACGGCGGCGTCATCGCGACGGTCTTGGACTCCGTGATGGGCTGCGCCGTGCACAGCCGGCTGCCGGCGGGGCAGGGGTATACGACGCTCGAGATCAAGGTGAACTATCTGCGCGCCGTCGCCACCGCCACCGGCGAGGTCATCGCCGAGGGCCGCGTCCTGCATCTCGGCCGCAGCACCGCCATGGCGGAGGCCTCCCTCACCGACGGCGCGGGCCGCCGCTACGCCCATGCCACGACAACCTGCATCATCCTCGGCGGATAGAGAACGGAGACGCGCACATGATCCTGGTGGGAATGCTGGACTCGCCCTTCGTGCGGCGCGTCGCGGTGACGCTCACGCACTACGAGCTGCCGTTCACCCGCGAGGTGCTGTCCACCTTCGGGGATTTCGACCAGATGCTGGCGACCAACCCGCTGGGCAAGGTGCCGGCGCTGCGCCTCGACGACGGCGGCGTGCTGGTGGACAGCAGCACCATCATCGACTACCTCGACGGCTTGGTGCCGGCGAAGGAAGCGCTGACGCCCCGCGCCGGTGACGGACGCCTCCTGGTGCAGGGCATGGTGGCGGTGGCGCTGGGCCTCGCCGAAAAGAGCGTCGAGTACCGCACCGAGACGGTGCGGCGGCCGCCGGAGAAGGTGGTGCCGGAGAACGTCGCGCGCATCCGCCGCCAGATCGCCTCGGCCCTCGACTGGCTCGAGGCGCGTGCGCAGGGCACCTGGCTGGTGGGGGATCGGATGACCCAGGCGGACGTCACCGCCGCCATCGCCGTCACCAATCTCCGCAACAAGAACCCGGAGCTGATCCCGGTCGGGACCTATCCCGGCCTCGACGCGCTGACCGCTCGGGCGGAGGCGCTGGCAGAATTCCGCGCCGCGCCGTTCCTGGCGGGCTGACGCGCGGATCAGATTCGCGCGGGAATTGCCGCCGTTCCCGGCGCGGGCCGCGTTAGTGCCGCTTCGAGGCGTGCCGTCGCCCAGATCGCGCCCATCGCCACCGCGACGCCGGAAATGACGTCGACCAGATAGTGGCCGCCCTCGGTCAGCACCGAGACGATCATCACGGCGTTGAGCACGCTGGCGACGGCGCAGAGGATGCGGCGGCGGCGCAGGACGTAGATGAAGATCACGCCCAGCACCGTGTGGAAGGACGGGAAATTGATCAGCCCCTCGAGCCGCGGCAGGTCGAGCTCATGCAGCGTTCCGCTGCGCAGCGCCAGGAAGTCGCGCACCTGCGCGACGTTGGCATAGCTCATGGCGTCGTACTGCACCCAGGCGCCGCCGGCGGGCAGCAAGGCCGAGACCGGCACGATGACGAAGAGCGAGAGCATCATCGTCCAGAGCAGCTCGCTGTTCCGCTCCGGCTGGCCGGTGAAGGCGAGATAGAGCGCGATGACCACAAGCTGGGGGATGGCGCTGCGATAGGCGAGGTCCAGCGCGAGCCAGATTGTCGGATGCGCCCGGACCCACGCGGACCACGCGGGCCAGTCGAAGCCCAGCGCGCGATCCGCCGCCGCCAGCTCTCCGTCGACGAGGGGCAGGTTGGTGGCGGCGACGACATAGCTTGATATCGCCGTCGCGGCGAAGAAGGCGACGATCAGCGCCATGGTATGGGCGATATCGGCGATGCGCTCGTTCGGCCGCTGATAGGTGTAGAAGCCCGCCATCCCCCCCAGCAGGACCAGCGCGCCGCTGCCGCGCTCGAGGCCCTCCCAGCTCAGGTGCATGCCGAAGTGGGCAAGCCCGGCCGCATCGAGGATGACGATCACCGCGATCACCAGCCACTTCGCGCGCGCGCTCGGTGACACCGTGCAGGCCTCCGGCTGGTTGATCTCGGAGGGGAGGGCATAGCACCGGATTGGTTGCCGGCAGATTAACCGGCGCGGGCCCGATCCGCGCCGACCGGCCGCTCCGGCGGCGTCCCCGGATTTCATCTAACTTATTGATTCTAAACAATATTAAAAAACATTCATGGGGCCGGCGGTGGCGGCGCTTGGCGCTTCCCGGGATCGGGGGTATGGTGCGCCCAGGTATCCCGGACGCGGTTTTTGCGAGGCGGTCATGACGCTCGGATATGTACGGTTGGCGGTGGTGGCGGCGGCCCTGGTGATGGGTGCCCCCAGTGCCTTCGCGTTCCAGATCGTGGGACCGAGCGCCCCCGGCGGCGTCAGCGGCAGCAACTTCACCGATCCCGACGCCAAGACCGACAACATGGCGAGCCAGTACCAGTCCGGCAAGAGCGGCGGCATGAACTCGCTGAAGTTCGGCAACACGACCGTGCAGTTCGGCGGCAGCGGGTCGGACAACTACGGGCCTTCACCCTTCATGCAGGATCGCTTCCTGTCGAGCCCGTCCGCGCGGACCGTGCCCTCCCAAGGCCGGTAGCCCGCCGCGCCGGCGGCGCGGAAATCTTTCCTCGTTGAATTCGCGAGAGTGTCTGGATGGCCGCCCGTGCGTCCTTCGAGACGCGCGCCGAAGCGTGCTCCTCAGGCCATCGAGGCGCTTCTTTCTTCGTGCCATCGACAATGGTCCTCCTCCTGAGGAGCGCACGGCATGCGCGTCTCGAAGAACGCACGGTGCTCCAGCAGAGCGCGTAACGCCTAGCTGCGCGCCGCCGCGAATTTCTTCGCCAGCATCGCGTGGATGCCCTTGTTGCCGTCGACGAGCTGGGTCACGCGGAGATCGGCGGCGAGACTGCAGAGCATGTAGGCATCCTGGGGCGAGAGGCCGGAAATCTCGCCGATCAATTTGATCATCTGGCGCAGCGCCTGCTTGGCGGCGTCGTCGAGATCCTCGTCCATGCCCAGCGTGATGTGATGGGTCGGCGTCTCCGCCCGGGGCATGTCGAGGCGGAGATCCCGGCGCAGGATCAGCTCGAACGTGCCCGTGAGCGCGGTCTCCAGCGCCGTCAGGCACACCTCGCCGTCGCCCTGCACGCCGTGGCCGTCGCCGACGGAGAACAAGCCGCCCTCGGCCCAGATCGGCAGATAGAGCGTGGTGCCGGCGACCAGCTCCTTCAGGTCGATGTTGCCGCCGAACTCGCGGGGAATGATCGTGGTGATCTGTCCGTAGACCGGTCGCGGCGCCACGCCCATGACGCCGAAGAACGGCGCGAGCGGAATTTCCTGGCCCCACGGCACCGTGGCGGCGCCGCGCTGGCGGTCGATCGCGCTGTGCCAGGTGCGGCGCTCGGGAAAATCCTCCGGCAGCGTGCCGCGGAGCGGCGCGATCCGGGTCCAGCCCCAGTTCTGCCGGCAGTCGACGGCGTGGATGCGAATTTCCAGCACGTCGCCGGGGCGCGCTCCCGTGATCGCGATCGGCCCGGTGAGGATATGCCCGCCGCCGAAGGCCGGGGTGAGCCTCGCCAGGATCGCCCGATGCTCCGGCAGCACCTCGAAGGGCGCCGCCGGCAGCGCGTCGGCGCCGCCGGACACCGTCTCCACGGTGACGTAGTCGCCGCTTTCCACCGTCAGCACCGGCTTCAAGGCGGCATCGAAGAAGCCCCAGTGACAGGTCTCGGGGGAGGAGCGCAGCACGTGATGGTTCGGCATGGGGATCCGTCGGTGAGAGGCGACGAGCACCGGAGCATGCCGCGCCCGGCGGCGCTCCACCAGCGCCGCCGCGGCGGCAGACGGGAAATTCCCGTCGTTTACTCATTTTAAGGCTGTTTCCGCCCATTGTGTGGGCATGTCGGGGAAGTTGCCCGCACGCGCGTTTGGATGGGGATGACAGGCGCATGCCTGATTCGCACCACAGCCTGCCGGGCAAGGTCGCGCGGGCGCAGCCGCTGCGGCCGAGCAAGCCGGGAGTGAAGCACATCAGCCTGGCGCTCCAGGGCGGCGGCTCCCATGGCGCCTTCACCTGGGGCGTGATGCACCGGCTGATCAGCGAGCCGCGCATCTACATCGACGGTCTCAGCGGCACCAGCGCGGGCGCGATGAACGCGACGGTCTTCGCCCACGGCTTCATCACCGGCTCGCGCCAGGGCGCCATCGACGCGCTGGCGAAATTCTGGGACGGCGTCGCCAAGCTGAACGGCGTGCCGCGCAGCTTCATCCGGGGCATTCCCGGCCTCAGCGACGGCTGGCAGGTGGACAACGATCCCGCCTTCATGCTGGCGGATTTCATGTCACGCATCTGGTCGCCGACCCAGCTCAATCCCATGAACATGAACCCGTTGCGCGAGCTGCTGCTCGACGTGGTCGACTTCGAGGCGCTGCGCCGCCGGCCGGACGTGAAGCTGTTCGTCACCGCCTCCAACGTCAGGACCTGCAAGTCGCGGCTCTTCCGCACGCCTGACATCACCGCCGAGGCGCTCCTCGCCTCGGCCTGCCTGCCGCTGCTGTTCAAGGCCGTCGAGATCGACGGCGAGCATTATTGGGACGGCGGCTATCTCGGCAATCCCGCCATTCATCCGCTCATCAACGAATGCGCCAGCAGCGACGTGGTGATCGTGCAGGTCAATCCGCTCAATCGCCCGGACGTGCCGGTCACCATGCGCGACATCCTGAACCGCATCAACGAGATGACCTTCAATGCGAGCCTTGTGCGCGAGATGTTCGGCATCGCCACGGTGTCGAGCCTGATCGAGGGCGGGACCCTCGACGACGACCGCTACGGCGCCGTGCGCTTCCACCATATCTCCGCCGAGGAGGAGCTCGCGACCTATGGCGCGCTCAGCAAGATGAACACCGAGCGCGCGTTCCTGGAGCACCTGCATCAGCTCGGCTACGACACCGCCGATCGCTGGATCGCCGAGACCTTCGACCGCATCGGCTGGGAAAGCTCCATCGACGTGCTCGACACCTTCGTCTGACGCCAGCTAGTCGTCGGCGAGATTCTCCCGGAGCGTCCGCCCGCTGTACTCCCGCCGCACGCGTCCCCGGCGCTGCAACTCCGGCACCAGGAGATCGACGATATCGACGAGATCGCCGGGCATCGAGATCGGATGCCCGATCATGAAGCCGCCTTTGGCGCCGGTGGCCTCGAACACTTCCTCCAGGTGATCGGCGACGTCGGCCGCGGTGCCGGCGATCGTCGTGTCGTGGCTGGTGGCATGGCGCAGCCCGTGCTCGAAGAATTCCTTCCGCGTGATCTGCGTGTCCTTGCCCACCTCATGGGCGAGCTCGTGAATGAATCCCACGGGCGAGGCCTGGGTCGCCGCGATCTCCCCGTTGAGCTCGCCGAGGGTGAAGCGCTCCGGCAAGGTCGAGAGGTCGTAGCCGATGTTGTGGGAGAGATAGGCCCCCACCGCCTCGTGGGGGATCATGGTGAGGAGGCTGTCCCGATGGGCCTGGGCCTCCGCTCGCGTCGCCGCCACCAGGAGCGGGATCTGCCAGACCATCCCCACGGTGGCGGGATCGCGGCCGATGTCCCGGAGCGCCGCGTCCAGGTCCCGGCGCTGGCGCACCTGCAGCGCCAGGGGCTTGTCGCCGCCGAAGACGAGATCCGCCACCCGCGCCGCCGCCCTGACGCCCCGGGGCGAGCCGCCCGCCTGCAGGATCGGCGGATGGCCCTGGGGCGAGGGCGGCGTGTTGAGGGGGCCCTTCACCTTGAAGAAGCGGCCCTCGTGATCGATCGGGCGTACCTTGGCGGGATCCGCCACCTGGCCGGTGGCGGGGTCCCAGAGCATCGCGTCCGGCGCCACGCTGTCCCAGAGCGCGTGGCAGACCGCGATGAACTCCTCCAACCGCTCGTAGCGTTGGCCATGCTCCATCAGCTCGTCGAAGCCGAAATTGGCGGCGTCGGCGCGGCGCGTGGAGGTCACCACGTTGAAGGCGATCCGCCCGCCGGTGATGTGGTCGAGCGAATTGAGAAGCCGCGCCACGTAGTAGGGATGCATGAAGGTGGAGGCATAGGTCAGGCCGAAGCCGACGTGCCTGGTGACCCGCGCCATCGCCACGATCAGCGGGCTCATGTCCTGGCGCGGCCAGCCGATGCCCCAGTGCACGGCGGCGTCGGTCGACCCGCGCCAGGTGCTGGGAATGCCGGTGCCGTCCCCGGAGAACAGCATGTCGAAGCAGCCGCGCTCGGCGACGCGGGCGATCTCCTCGTACATCTCCACGTCGGGAAATGTCCTGCCGACCCAGGAGCCCGGCATCCGCCAGCGCCCGTCGAGGGCGATGTAGGAGACGTCGAAGGCCAGGATCATCCGCTTTGCCACGAGCCGCTCCCTCGGTAGGTCCGGGGTTGGATAAGCAACATCGGTGCCAGGAAGCGCCCCGGGGTTTGTGCGTCCTTCGACGCGCTTCGCTTGCTCAGGATGAGGCGATTTTCATTCTCTGATCTCCCGTAGACCTCATCCTGAGCAAGCGGCCCCCTGGGCCGCGCGTCGAAGGACGCGCGATGCCGATCCGACGCTCTCGATTTCATCGCCTGATTAACGCGCAGTCACCCGGAAGCCCGCAAACAAACTTTCCGCATGGGGTGCCCGAGAAAATCCGGCCCTATGCCCCCGCCGCCGACACCGTCATGCCGCCGCAGACATAGAGGGTCTGCCCGGTGACGAAGCCGCTCCTGATGTCGAGCAGGAAGGCGACCGCATGGGCCACGTCCTCGGGCTGGCCGATGCGCTTCACCGGGATGGCGTCGATGATCGCCCGGGTGCGCGGCGCGTTGTGGGGGTTGGCGCGGTCGAAGAGCTCGGTGCGGATCGGGCCGGGGCCGATCGCATTGGCGGTGATGCCGTGGCCGCCCAGCTCCAGCGCCCAGACCTTGGCCATCGCCTGCAGCCCCGCCTTGGTCGCGGCATAGGCGGTGCGCTGCTCTTTTCCGAGCGCCGCCCGGGACGAGATGTTGACGATGCGGCCGAAGCCTGCGTCCTGCATCCCCGGCAGCAGCGCCTTGGTGCACTGGAGCGCGCAGCGCAGGTTGAGCGAGACGACGGCGTCGAGGTCCTCCAGGGTCTGCTCCTCCAGGGAGGCCGGACGCACGATGCCGACATTGTTGACGAGGCGGGTGATGGGACCGTCCCGCAGGGCCTGCTCCAGGGCCCGGGCGGTCTCCGCGGGATCGGAGAGATCCGCCCGGATGCCGTCGCCGACACGGTCGATGACCACGGGCTCGTAACCCTCCGCCCGGCAGCGCTCGGCCACGGCGCGGCCGATCCCGTTGGCGCCGCCGGTGACGAGAACGCGGTCCTGTCCCATCGCTTCCTCCCTTCCTGTCGCCTTGTCCGGAGCTTGGCCACCATTGGAGCCGGGATCAAGACGATTGGAGCTGGGCAGCGAGGACCTCTGCGCGAGGCTCAGAACAGCGGCGTCATGAGCTCGATGAGCTGGCGCGCGCGATGATCCCAGGTATGGCGGTCCGCATACCAGGCTCGGCCCGCCGCCACGGCATCCCGCCGATCCATCGATAGAATCCCTGCGAGGGCACCGTCGAATTCCGCCACGCTCGCCGGCAGGAACGAGATGCCCGCGTCATTCGCAGCCGGTGTCTCCAGGAGCGCTGACGCGTCGGACAGAATATAGGCGCCCCGGCCCAGACCATAGAAGACCCGCTCATGCGCCCCGGTGCGGAACGGCATGGTATTGAGGAGGATCTTCGCGTTGTCCATATACTGCAGCGCGACGGAGAAGGTCGCCGGTCCGGTGGCGGTGACGCAATCGCTGTTCGGCAGCTCCGCGCCGATCTCGCCGCAGACCACGACGCGCCCCGAACTGATCGACGACAGCATCTCCAGACGCTTCACATTGTTGACGTAGCGATCGATCTCGCTGGCGAGCGCGAGATTGCGCCGCGCATCGAGTGCGAGGCCAAGGTCAGCCAGAGCTTGCCGGAGGCGAGACGGGAGATCCGAGCGCTCCTCCCATCGTTGCTCGATCACGCGGCGCACAGCCGGCTTGATTTCTGCGTTGCAGAAAAGTGCGCTGACCCATTCCTCGACCGGCGGCTCGCGCTTTATATTGCCAATGAAGAGCACGTCGATCGGTCGATCTCGCCAGGGTTGGATATTTTCGAGCGGCGGCGGTCCGGCATGGGGTAGGAAACCGCGCGTCCGCGTCTTGATGTCAAAGGCATCGAGGGCGTCGAGGTGCTGCGCGTCGATCACCGTGCAGGCGAAGTTTCCCGGCGCCTTGGCGAGATATCCCAGATGGTAGATCGGATTCGATTCGAAGATGGTGAGCTTCGGAATGCCCCAGGCGTCGTGAATGGAGGCCGGGTCTCCGTTGTCGCTCGCAATGGAGAATTCACTCTTGCAGTTGAGATCGATCAGGATGCGCGGCCCCGCGTAGTCTCGGAGGTCGCCGATCAGGCCGCGAACCAGATCCGGGTTGGGCGCCTGCGGCGTATCGTTGTGGATGCGGGCGTAGACGCCTTGCCGCCGCAGGGCATCGGCGAGATCGGTGAACATGGTGTCGATCGATGCCCGCAAGGTGAGCGTGCTAAGGATCAGGCATTGGGGACGTTTCACGGGACGATGTCGCCTTGAATGGTCGATGACGTCGGACAGCCGCTACGCTTCCACGCAGCGGGCGCCTCCGGCAGGCTATGGTGCAAACCTATACGTTCGGTTAACCATACGTTCTTCGAAAATGGCGCATGGGCGCCGGGTGTTACCCCGATGGGGCCCCTCGCCTGGCGTGCGAGGCTCCACGGGCTTGTGCCTGCCTCGATCATTGGAAAAAGCACCCGCTGTCGACGCCAACAGCCCCATTGCCGTCCCGTTCCCGGCGCACGACACTGCGCCCCTGGGCTCGAGGGAGGTGCCGCGATGGCGGTGAATACCAAGCGCGTGTTCTACGTGAAGTACCTTGCGAGCCCGCGGTACGGGGAGGTTCTGGCGGGGCGGCCGGAGATCCGCCTCGACAAGCTGGAGAACGACGGCGCCGATGCCGAGGCGACGCCGATCCTGGGCGCGGCCCACGCCTATCAGATCGGCTCCGCCCGGGACGAGCTCGATCCGAAATACCACGCCGGGCGCGGCGCTGCTGGCGCGCACGCCCAACCTGCTGGTGGTCTCCACCAACGGGTCCGGGTTCCGACACCGTCGATCTCGCCGCCTGCACCGCGGCGGGCATCCTCGCGGTGAATCAGGCCGGCGGCAACCGCGAGGCGGTGGCGGAGCATGTGCTCGGCATGATGCTCTGTCTCTCCAAGCGCATCGTGGAGGTCGACCGCGCCATGCGCCGCGCCTCCGGCGTCAAGCGCGATGCCTTCATGGGCAGCGACATCCACGGCAAGACCGTGGGCATCGTCGGCCTCGGCCATGTGGGAAGCCGGGTGGCGGCGCTCTGCCGCGGCCTCTTCGCCATGCGGGTGCTGGCCGCGGATCCCTATCTCTCGGCGACGGAGATCGCGGCGCGGGGCGCCGAGAAGGTGGACCTCGAGACGCTGCTGGCCTCCGCCGACTTTCGTTTCCATCAACTGCCCGCGCACCGACGAGACCCGCGGCATGATCGGCGCCAAGCAGTTTTCCCGGATGCAGCCCCACGCCTATTTCATCACCACCGCCCGGGGCGGCATCCATGACGAGGCGGCGCTGGCGGAGGCGCTGAGGCAGAAGCGGATCGCCGGCGCCGGCCTCGACGTCTGGGCCAAGGAGCCGCCGCCCCACGACCATCCCCTGATGGGCTTCGACAACGTGCTGGTGAGCCCGCACACCGCCGGTGTCACCCGCGAGGCGCGGGAGACCATGGCGCGGATCGCCGCCGAGCAGCTCCTCGATATCTTCGACGGCAAGCGCCCGGCCCGCCTCCTCAACCCCGACGCCTGGCCGCTCTACGCCCGCCGCTTCGAGCAGGCCTTCGGCTTCCGGCCGGTGGGGTAGGGCGGTGTCGTCTCGGACAGAACTCCCTTCCCCGTCATGCCCGGCCTTGTGCCGGGCATCCACGACTTTGCGGCGACGGAAGGAAGACGTGGATGGCCGGGACAAGCCCGGCCATGACGAACAAAGAACGATCCGACTCGGAAAAATTGGACTGAGAACGAAGGGAGCCGCATCCATGACCCGCCTCACCATCGCCGTCGGCAGCTACGGCCTGACCAAGGCCCTGAAGGACGGCAGCGTGAAGCCGGCGAATCTCGACCTCGACTACGTCGAGATCGAGCCCATCACCAAGGCGATGCGGCGCATGGTACGCGGGATGGAATTCGACATCTGCGAGATGGCGTTCACGACATATCTCTGCGCCAAGGCGCTGGGATCGGAGTTCACCGCCGTCCCCGTCTTCCTCACCCGGAACTTCCATCACTGGGCGGCGTTCCAGAACATCAAGGCCGGCATCCGCACGCCCAAGGACCTGGAAGGCCGCCGGGTCGCGGTCAACCGCGGCTACACCGTCACGACCGGCCTCTGGGTGCGCGGCATTCTGAACTCCGAATACGGTGTCGATCTCGACAAGATCACCTGGGTCCCCACCGACGACGAGCATGTGGCGACCTACAAGTCGCCCGCCAACGTCGATCTCTCGCGCCGGGGCCAGCAGGTGGCGGACCTGCTGCTATCAGGCGACTGCGACGCGGCGATCGGCGACGTGAAGACGGACTCGCCCGATATCAAGCCGCTGATCCCGGACGCCCGCGCCGCCGGCTTCGCCTATTTCCGCAAAACCGGCATCTATCCCCTCAATCACGGGCTGGTGGTGAAGGATTCTATCCTACGGGAGCGTCCGGAGGTGGCCCTCGCGCTCTTCGCCGCCTTCAAGGCGTCGAAGGCGGCCTATCTCGCACGCCTGGATACGGCGACCGCGCCCGCCGACGAGACGGTGCGGACTTTACGCGCGGTGATCGGCGATCCCTTTCCCTTCGGCATCGCCGCCAACCGGAAACCCCTGGCGTCGCTCGTCGACTTCTCCGTCGCGCAGAAAGTGATTCCGCTCAAGTTCTCGCCGGAGCAGCTCTTCGCGGCGAATACCCTGACCTTGGAGTAGGACCATGGCCGGACGCCTCAAGGACAAGGTCGCCCTCATCACCGGCGCCGGCTGCGTCGGCCCGGGCTGGGGCAATGGCCGCGCCGCCTCGGTGCTGTTCGCGCGGGAGGGCGCCAAGGTCTTTGCCGTCGACCGCGCCGCGGGACCCATGGAGGAGACGCTGGCGCGCGTCAACGAGTTCGGCGGCCGGATCGAGCCCTATCTCTGCGACGTTACCGACGGCGCCGCGGTCGCCGCCATGGTGGCGGCCTGCACCAAGGCCTTCGGCCGCGTCGATATCCTCGTCAACAACGTCGGCGGCTCCGCCAAGGGCGGCGCCGCGGAGCTCAGCGAGGCGGATTGGGACGCTCAGCTCGACTACAACCTCAAGAGCGTCTTCCTCGCCTGCAAGCACGTGATTCCCGGGATGGCGGCCCAGGGCGGCGGCGCCATCGTCAACACGGCCTCCAGCTCCGGCATCCGCTGGACCGGCTCGCCCCAGGTGGGCTACGCCGCGGCGAAATCCGCGGTGATCCAATTCTCCCGCGTCACCGCGGTGCAATATGCGCCCCAGAAGATCCGCGTGAACACCGTGGTGCCGGGCCAGCTCCACACGCCGATGGTGGAGGCGCGGCTCGCCGGCCAGCGCGCCGGCGGCGACGTGGAGGCGATCCTGAAGCAGCGCGTGGCGCGCATTCCCCTGGGCTTCATGGGCGACGGGCGCGACACCGCGAACGCCGCGCTGTTCCTCGCCTCCGACGAGGCGCGCTTCATCACCGGCACCGAAATTATTGTCGACGGCGGCATGACTGCCCGCTGCGATTGAAGGTGCCGGCGGCGTCAGCGGCCGCATTGTGAAATGCGGGATCGACGGATAGGATTCCGAACGCCGAGGCGATGGAGATAAAGACATGAGCGCGCGACAGATCATCGTGACCGTCGGCGCCGTCGAGGGCATCGCCGAGATGTTCGACGACGCAGCGCCCAAGACCTGCGCCGCGGTGCGTGCCGCGCTGCCGATGACGGGGACCATCAACCACGCGAACTTCTCCGGCGAGGAAGTGTCGTTTCCGACGCGGGGACTGCTGTGGGAGCGGGAGAACCAGCTCCTGGAGTGCCAGCCCGGCGATCTCGGCTATTTCGTTCAGGGTCCCGCGATCTGCATCTACTACGGCGCGCTCCGCGTGATCAGCCCCGGCAGCGTATTCGGCCGGATCACCACCAACCTGCCGCAGATCCAGGAGATGGCCCGGCGCTCCTGGCGGGAGCCGGGCATCCGGATCTCGCTTCGCAGCAAGGACGCCTGAGATGGCATCGCCAGTGGGAAGTCTCGACGGGCTGATCGCCAAGATCGAGGCGGCGACAGAGGCGCTGCACGGGAGCGAGGGGGCGGATGTCGGGCGCGTCAAGCAATTGCAGGGCGCCATGGGCCAGTCCTTCACCACGACGATCTTCGCCTTCCAGCAGGCGAGCACGGTGAAGGACGGCGTCGCCTTCATCGCGGCATTGGCGGAGAAATTTCCAAAGGAGAGCTGGGTCGCGACCGCGGCGGCGGAGCAGTTCCGGCGCCCCATCAACACGCTGCGGACGCGCTACGCGCTCCTCGATACGGCGTCGCTGCATGAGGAAGCGGCGAAACTGGCACCGTCGCTCGACGGCGCCGGCGTGCTGCGCCTGGCGCGGACGCTGATCGTCTACTACGGCTTCCTGCTGCGGCGGCTCAGGGACCTGCTGCCGTTCTACGAATTGTCCGTCGCCTTCGAGGGCCAGAAGCTCGTCGCCGAGCGCCTGGCGATCTCCCCGGTGGGCAAGGGAGCCGCGGAAGCGGGTTGACGTGGGGCGCCGCCGCCCTGACGCCCGCGCGACGGGAGCCGCTTTGCCCTCCACATCAACTGGAACCGCCTGGCGATTCCCGGCCTGATCCTGCTGGCGGCGGGATTCCTGGCGCCGATGCTGCTGCTCGCCCTCTACAGCATCTTCCGCGACGGCGCCAACGGCCAGGTGATCGGCGACCCCACCCTCGCGAACTACGCGGCGATCCTCACCGATCCCTTCTATCTCCGGGTGCTGCGCGACACCGTCCTGCTGGGTCTTGCGGTGACCGCCGCCTGCGCCGGCCTTGGCTATCCGCTGGCCTATTTCCTGGCGCGGACGAGCTCGCCCTGGCGTCCGGTGCTGATGTTCCTGATGATCACGCCGCTGATGGTGAGCAGCGTCATCCGCAACATCGGCTGGATCCCGATCCTCGGCGATCACGGGGCGGTCAATACCCTGCTGCAGGCGGCGGGTATCATCGACGGGCCGATCATCCTCATGAACAATCTCGCGGGCGTGGTGATCGCTCTCGTTCATGCGCTCCTGCCCTACATGACCCTCCTGCTGATGACCGTGATCCGGACGATCCCGGTCGCCACCGAGAATGCCGCCCGAAGCCTCGGCGCCTCGCCGTGGCGGTCCTTCTGGACGGTGGTGTTTCCCCTCAGCAGCCGCGGCCTCGCCGCCGGCTGCATCCTCGTCTTCACCATCGCCGTCAGCTCCTACACCACGCCGACGATCCTGGGCGGCGGCCGCGTCCTGGTCATGGCGACCTTCATCGCCCAGCAGATCCAGAGCGTCATGCACTATGCCTTCGGCTCGGCCCTGACGATCGTGCTCTTCACCGTGGCGATCGGGCTCTCGACCCTGGCCTCCAAGCGCCTCGAGCAGAGCCGCGCATGAGCCCGGCGCGCGTCGCTCTACCGCCTGCTGATCGCGGCCATCTATATCTTCCTGATGGCGCCCTTCCTCTTCGTCGCCATCTCCTCCGTCGGCGATTCCGCGATGCTGTCCTTTCCGCCCCAGAGCTTCACGCTGCACTGGTACGGGCAGATCTCGGGGAAGCTGGTCGATGCCTTGCGGGTCAGCCTGCTGGCGGCGGCGGCGACGATGGCGATCGCGAGCGCCTTCGGCCTCTGGGTGGCGCTGGCGATCGCGCGCGGGCGCGGCGCCTTCGCGGGCGCCCTCCGGGTGCTCTCGATCGCGCCGCTGTCGGTGCCGCATCTGGCGATCGGCATCGCGCTCTATCAGGCGGTGCTGCTGCTCTGGGATTTCTCCGGCGTGACCCTGGCGGGGACATTTCCCGGCCTCGTGCTCGGGCACAGCGCCATCGCTCTACCCTTTGTAGTCCGCGGCGTCCTGGCGGGACACGCGCATCTCGATCCCGCCCTGGAGAAGGCGGCGCTCTCCCTCGGCGCCTCGCGGATGCGGACGCTCTGGACCGTGACCCTGCCGATGATCCGTCCCGGCCTGGTCTCCGGCGCGTTCCTGGCGTTTCTCGCCTCCTTCGACGACGTCCCCATCGCGCTCTTCATGGGCGGGGGCGAGGACTCCACCACGTTTCCGCTCCAGGTGCTGGCCTCCCTTGAGTTCAGCCTCAAGCCCGATATCATGGCGATATCGACGCTCATCGTCGTGGCGTCCGTCGCCGTGATGATCGCGCTGAATTATCTCTTCGGCCTCGAGCGCTTCCTGCACGGTCAATCAGCGGATTAAGAGAGAGGTGAGCACCATGTGGGGATCGAGGTCCATCCCAGGGGCATCGCTCGGGCTGCTGCTGTTGTGCGCGCCGGCGCAGGCGGATCAGGTGACCTTGCGGATCACCACCAACGGCGGCGACTTCGAGCAGTTCGAGCAGCGCTATCTCGGCGAGCGCTTCACCGCCGAGACCGGCATCAAGATCCAGTGGGTCGAGGCCAACCCGCCCGACGAGGTGCAGAAGCTGATCGCGAGCCGCGGCCGGCCGGTGCCCTTCGATGTGGCTCAGCTCGACGACAAGACCCAGCCCCAGGCGATCGCGGCGGGCACGCTCGCGAAGCTCGATCCCGCCATCGTCACCAACCTCGCCCAGCTCTACGACGCCGCCAAGCAGAAGGACGGCTACGGTCCGGCGCGGCTCTTCTGGTCCTGGGGCCTCATCTACAACGAGAAGGCGTTTCGCGAGAACGGCATTCCCGCGCCGACCTCCTGGGAGGATCTCTGGAACCCCAAGCTCGCCGGCAAGATCTCGATCGCCGACATCACCGGTCCCGGCGGCGTCGATTTCGTGCTGAAGGCGGCCCAGCTCGCCGGCGGCAACGAGACCAATCTCGCGCCCGGCCTGCAGAAGATCGCCGAGCTCAAGGTGCAGTCCTACTACTCGTCCTCGAACGACATTCGCACCAAGCTGATGTCGGGGGACGTGTGGGTGGCACCCTGGAACAACGGCCGCTCCTGGGCGCTGATCGATTCCGGATTTCCCGGCAAGTTCATCTATCCCAAGGAGGGCGGGTTCCTGCACACGACGACCGCCGATGTCGTGGCGGGGACGAAATATCCGCGGGAAGCGCAAATCTACATCAACTACACATTAGATCCGCTGTTCCAGCTCGCCACGCTCTATTTCCCCTACGGTCCCGTCAACAAGAGCCTCGATCAGGTTCTGAAAGACTATCCGAACCTTGCGAAGAAGGTGCCCACCACAAGCCTCGCGGACCTGTCGGTGCCGGACTGGAGCGCGATCTTCGCCAACTATGCGACGCTCGTCGATCAGTGGAACCGGACCGTGAAATCTAAATAGCGGCTCATGACATCGAGGGGATGACGACGTGATCACGGGCGAGGCAAGAACCTACGGCGTGCTGCTGCCGCATTTCGGACCCCATGCGAGCGCGGAGCTGCTGCTGCGCTCGGCGCGGCGGATCGAGGCGCTGGGTTTCGACGCGGTCTGGGTGCGCGATCACCTGGTCTACGAGCCGCGCCCCTACGACGACCCCAACACCACCCATTTCGAGCCCTTCGTCGTGCTGTCGGCGATCGCGGCGGTGACGAAGAAGCTGGTCCTCGGCACGGCGACGCTGATCCCGCACCGGCATCCGATCTACGCGGCCCTGCTGCTGGGGACGCTGCATCGCTTCGTGGGGGACGGGCGCCTCGTCGCGGGCTGGGGTCTCGGCGGCCATGACGTCGATTTCAAGTCGATCGGGATCGGCGGCTGGGACCGCAAGAAGGTCATTCCCGAATACATCGACGCGCTCCGCCAGGTCCTGAGCGGCCGCAAGGTCGACTTCGACGGCGAGTTCTACAAGTTCGCGGGCGTCGCGATCCAGCCGGTGCCGGGCGACCGCCCCAGGCTGCCGATCTGGTACGGCGGCGCCAGCAAGGCGGCGGCGCGCCGCGCGGTGGAGTTCTGCGACGGTTGGATCGGCTCCCGCATGCCGGTGCGCGATCTCGGCGAGCGGGTGCAGCGCATGGAGCGCCTCGCCGCCGAGGCCGGCAAGCCGCGGCCGACGGTCTGCGCCATTCCCTATGTGAGCCCCGGCCGCACCGTCGAGGAAGCGGCAAAGTCGTTCAACATGGTCGAGCTCTGCCGGGCCATGACCAAGCAATGCGTGCCGCCGCCCTCGGGCGCCTTCCAGACGCTCGACGATCTCGACGGCGCCGCGATCGCCGGGCCGCCCGACGTCATCGCCGAGCGCGTCCGCCGCTTCCAGGAGGCCGGCGTCCAGCATTTCGTCTTCGACTTCCGCACCCGCTTCGCCGAGTTCGAGGACTGCGTGGAGAGGGTGGGCGCCGAGGTGCTGCCGCTGCTGCGATAGCGCGGGGATATCGCTGCACTGCATCAGAACGGCGAATGTACCCCGCCGAAAATGCATTGCAGGACATTGCCGGTTTGGTCTTGCCCCGATCTCGCGAACATGGATGGATTGCGGGCGGTCTCGAACACCGGCGAGGATCCCTCATGGCAAATCCGAAATATCTCTCGATGAATGGCGAGATCGTGCCCTTCGCAGATGCGAAGGTCCATGTGCTGACGCCGGGTCTGAAATACGGCGCCGGCGTCTTCGAGGGCATACGCGGATATTGGAATGCGCAGCGCAAGGAGATGTATCTCTTCCGCCTGGAGGAGCATCTGGACCGGCTGCACTTCTCCATGAAGGTGATGCGCTTCCGGCATCGGCTCGAGAATCGCCAGATGGAGCGCGCGCTCATCGACCTCATCAAGGCGAACGAGCTGCGCGAGGACATCCATATCCGGATCCTGGTCTGGGTCGACGGCGAGGGCGATATGGGGGCCGAGGGGCCGATCGGCTGGGCGATCGCGGCGCTGCCGAAGCCGACCGGCAAGGCGGTGACCGAGGGTATCCACTGCGGCGTCTCCTCCTGGCGCCGCATCAGCGACAACTCGATGCCGGCGCGGGTCAAGGCCACCGCCAACTACAACAACGGCCGGCTCGCGGGGATGCAGGGAAGTGTCGACGGCTACGACAACGTCATCATCCTGACCGATCAGGGCCGCGTCGCGGAATCGCCGGGCTCCTGCTTCTTCATGGTGCGGAACGGCGTGCCGGCGACGCCCGGCGTCAACAGCGACATCCTCGAGAGCATCACCCGCGACACCGTGATGCGGATCTTCTCCGAATATCTGGGCCGCGAGACCCAGGAGCGCGACGTCGCCCGCACCGAGCTCTACGCCGCCGACGAGACCTTCTTCTGCGGCTCCGGCTACGAGATCCAGCCGATCCTGTCCATCGACCGCCAGCCGGTGGGAAAGGGCGTCGCGGGCGAGCTCACCCGGGCGCTGCAGCAGAAGTATTTCGCCCTGGTGCGCGGCGAGATCGCCGATCACGGGGAGTGGCGGACGCCGGTCTATCTCGCGAACGCATGACCTGAGCGCGGGAGCCGCGCCGGACCGGCAAGGGGGACGCGATGCGGGATGCAGTTCCGACCTGCGATTGGTACTTCGACGTCGTCTCGCCCTATTCCTATCTGCAGTGGAAGACGCGGGACCGGTTCTGCGGCCGGATCGTTCTGCGGCCGGTGCCCGTGGTGCTGGGCGCCATTCTCGATCATTGGGGCCAGAAGGGGCCGGCGGAGATCGTGCCGAAACGGCTCTACGCCTATCGAAGCTGCCACTGGCGGGCGCGGCAGCTCGGCGTGCCCTTCGCGTTTCCGCCGGCGCATCCCTTCAACCCGCTGGCGGCGCTGCGGCTCATCGTGGCGCTGGACGCGACGGCCAACGCCGTCGATGCGGTCTTCGATGCCGTCTTCGGCAAGGGTCTCGATGTCACGGACACGAGCCTGATCGAGACGATCGGGCGGTCCCTCGGCGCCGACGACATTCTCGCGCGGATCGCCTCGCCCGAGGTCAAGCTGCGCCTGCGCGGCAACACGGATGCCGCCATCGCGCGCGGCGTCTTCGGCGTGCCGACGACAGCGGTGGGCGACGAGCTGTTCTGGGGCGCCGACAGCACGGACATGCTGCTGGCCTTCCTGGACGATCCCAAGCTGTTCGAGACGCCGGAGATGCGGCGCCTCAAGTCGCTGCCATCAGGCATTGTGGGGCGGTAACGCATCCGCCCGCGATCAGCGGTTCCCGCCGCTGTGGCCGCCGCCGTAGGAGCTGTAGGGGTGATCCGCCGGCGTGCAGGCGGCGATCGCCAGCACGAACGCGGCGGCCAGGATCCCGATCCGGCTCCAAGCCTGTCGCCGCCCGAGGCGCGCTCCGCCGCAACGATCCAGCCAACTGCATCGCAGGGATCTGGGCGTCATGCCGCCCGGCGGCAAGCCTGTCTTTCGTAATCGTGATGAGCGCGGCGGAGAGGCGAACCCTCACACGTCCAGGTTCATCACCTGGAGGGCGTTCTGCTGGATGAACTCGCGGCGGGGCTCGACGAGGTCGCCCATCAGGGTGGAGAAGGTCTCCTCGGCGAGGTCGGCGTGGGCGACCTTGACCTGGAGGAGGGCGCGGACGTCGGGGTTGAGGGTCGTCTCCCAGAGCTGCTCCGGGTTCATCTCGCCCAGGCCCTTGTAGCGCTGGATGTCGCCCTTCTTGGGGCCGAGCTCCATCACCGCCTCGACCAGCGCGGTCGGGCCGGCGATCGGGTATTCCTTCTCCTTGGCGATGAGCTTGCCGGGCCTTGCATAGGTCTCCTGCAGCTCCGCCGCGCGCTCGTCGAGGCGGCGCGCCTCGGCGCTCCTGATGAGGTCGGCGTCGAGGGGATGCTGGTCGGTGACGCCGTGGCGGGTGCGGATGAAGACGAAGCCGTTGCCGGGCACCGCCTCGCCGCGCCAGCCGCGCTCGTTCTCGGTTGCCAGGTGATCGAGGCGCTGGGCCACGTAGCGCGCGGTCACCGCCGCCTTCTCCTGGTCGTTGAGCAGCATCGGCGTGAGGGCGCCCGAGATCGCCGCCTGCTCCACCACCTGGCGGCTGCCGGCCTTGCGCGCCATCGGCTCCAGCAGGTGGCGATAGGTTCGCGCCCGCTCGATCAGGTCGCGGAGATCGTTGCCGGCGCGCTGCACGCCGTCGTGCTGCTGGAAGACCGCGTCCTTGACGCCGGCGGAGATGCGGTACTCCTCCAGCGCCGCCTCGTCCTTGAGATAGATCGCCTTGCCGGCGCCGCGCTTCACCTGATAGAGCGGCGGCTGGGCGATGTAGAGGAAGCCCTTCTCGATCAGCGCCCGCATCTGCCGGAAGAAGAAGGTGAGGAGCAGCGTGCGGATATGGCTGCCGTCCACGTCGGCGTCGGTCATGATGATGATGCGGTGATAGCGCGCCTTGTCGGCGTCGAAATCCTCCGGCCCGATGCCGGTGCCGAGCGCCGCGATCAGCGTGCCGAGCTCCGCCGAGCTCAGCATCTTGTCGAAGCGGGCGCGCTCCACGTTCAGGATCTTGCCCTTCAAGGGCAGGATCGCCTGGAAGCGCCGGTTGCGGCCCTGCTTCGCCGAGCCGCCGGCGCTGTCGCCCTCGACGATGAAGAGCTCGGAGAGCGCGGGATCGCGCTCCTGGCAGTCGGCGAGCTTGCCCGGCAGGCTCGCGATGTCGAGGGCGCCCTTGCGCCGCGTCAGATCGCGGGCCTTCCGCGCGGCCTCGCGGGCGACCGCGGCCTCCACCACCTTGCCCACCACCTTGCGGGCCTCGGCGGGATGCTCCTCGAACCACTGCTGCAGCCGGTCGCCGACGATGCTCTCCACCACCGGGCGCACCTCGGAGGAGACCAGCTTGTCCTTGGTCTGGGCGGAGAACTTGGGGTCCGGCACCTTGACCGAGAGGATGCAGGTGAGGCCCTCGCGCATGTCCTCGCCCACCAGCGCCACCTTGTCCTTCTTGGCGACGCCGCCGGAAAGCGCGTAGTTGTTGATGGTGCGCGTCAGCGCGCCGCGGAAGCCCGCCAGATGCGTGCCGCCGTCGCGCTGGGGGATGTTGTTGGTGAAGCACAGCATCGTCTCGTGATAGCTGTCGGTCCACTCCATCGCCACTTCGACGGTGATGCCCTCGCGCTCGCCCACGATCGAGATCGGGGCGGCGTGCACCACCTGCTTGGAGCGGTCGAGGTATTTGACGAAGGCCTCGAGCCCGCCCTCGTAGTGCATGACGACGACCTTGGGCTCGACGCCGCGGGCGTCGGTCAGCGTCAGGGTCACGCCGGAATTGAGGAAGGCGAGCTCGCGCAGGCGATGCTCCAGGGTCGCGAAGTCGAACTCGGTCTTGGTGAAGGTGCGCGGGCTCGGCAGGAAGGTGATCTCGGTGCCGGTCTTCATGCCGGCAGTGCCGTTGCCCTCGAGCTTGGGCGCCGGGCCGGTGACGGCGAGGGGCGATTCCGGCTCGCCGTCGCGGAAGCGCATGAAATGCTCCTTGCCGTCCCGGAAGATGCGCAGCTCCAGCTTGGAGGAGAGCGCGTTCACCACGGAGACGCCGACGCCGTGCAATCCGCCGGAGACCTTGTAGGAGTTCTGGTCGAATTTTCCGCCGGCGTGCAGCTGGGTCATGATGACCTCGGCGGCGGAGACGCCTTCCTCGTGATGGATGTCGACGGGAATGCCGCGGCCGTTGTCGGTGACGGTGCAGGAGCCGTCGCCGTTCAAGGTGACGGTGACGGTGTCGGAGAATCCCGCCAGCGCCTCGTCGATGGAATTGTCCACGACCTCGTAGACCATGTGATGCAGGCCCGAGCCGTCGTCGGTGTCGCCGATATACATGCCCGGGCGCTTGCGCACGGCGTCGAGCCCGCGCAGCACCTTGATGGAATCGGCGGTGTAGTCTTCCGCGCCGTTACCCACCCCGGTCATCGGGATATCACTCATCTGTCAACCGTCCCTACCAAAACATCGTCAGGCCGGTGCGAGGCTCGCATCGGCGACGGCGAAAAACTGGGCGGCGCCGCGCAAGCCCTCGAAGAGCTCGGCGTCGGTGCCGGTGAGCCAGGCCTGGGCGCCAAGGCGGCCCAGCTCGCCGAAGAGCGCGCGCCGCCGCGCGGGATCCAGATGCGCCGCCACCTCGTCCAGCAGCATGAGCGGCGTCCGCCCGCGCAGCTCCACCTGCAGCCGCCCGTGCGCCAGCACGATGGCGATCAGCAACGCCTTCTGCTCGCCGGTGGACCCCTCCGCCGCCGGCATGCCGGTGCCGGCGTGGCGCACGCGGAGGTCGCTGCGGTGCGGGCCCAGCTGCGTGGTGCCGCTCTCGCGGTCGAGGCCGCGCAGCTCGGCGAGCCGGCCGCGAAAGCGCTCCTCGGCGGCGAGCGCCGGCAGGCTCTCCAGCAGCGTCTCGATCTCGCCGGCGAGCGCGAGCCGCGCCGCCGGAAAGGGTCCCACCGCCTCGGCGCAGGCCTGGTCGAGGCGCGCCACCACCTCGCGCCGCGCCGCGGCGATCGCGACGCCGGTCGCCGCCATCGTCTCTTCCAGGGCGGCGAGCCAGCTCGGATCCATCGGCCCGTCCCGCAGGAGCCGCGCCCGCTCCCGCATCGCCTGCTCGTAGGCGGTGAGCCGCGCCGCATGCTCGCCGTCGAAGCCGTGCACCAGCCGGTCGAGGAAGCGCCGCCGCGCCGAGCTGCCCTCGACGAAAAGCCGGTCCATGGAGGGCGTCAGCCACACCACCGCCAGATGCTCCGACAGCGCGCCCTGGCTGCGGGCCGGCGCGCCGTCGATGCGCAAGGTGCGCCGCTCGCTGCCGTCGAGGGAGTCGCGGCCGGTGCCGATCTCCACGTCGCCCGCCGGCGTCGCGAGCCGCGCGTGAACCGCCCAGGGACCCGCCACCGGCGATCCCAGCGCGCCCGTCGCGTCCCGCATCCGCCGGTCCACCTCGCTGAGCCGCGCCCGGCGCAACCCGCGTCCCGGCGCCAGGAAGGACAGCGCTTCCAGCAGGTTGGTCTTGCCGGCGCCGTTGGGGCCGGTCAGCACCACGGACGCCGCCGTCGTCTGCACCCGCGCCGCCGCGTAGCCGCGAAAATCCGTCAGCACAATCCGCCGCACGGCGACCGTACGGGCGTAGTCATCGCTGCTCGCCGCATCGCTGCCGGCGGGATCGGGAACCGCTGGCGCTGCCGCGAGGATGCCGAGATCGCCTCTCACTGTCCTCAGACGCGCATCGGCATCAGCACGTAGAGCGCGCTCGCATCCGCGCTGTCGCGCACCAGGGTCGGCGAGGCCGCATCCGCGATCGCGAAGCGGGCACCCTCGCCCTCGATCTGCTCGGCGATATCCAGGAGATAGCGCGAGTTGAAGCCGATCTCGATGGGCGAGGCGGTATAGCGCACCTCGATCTCCTCGCTGGCGGTGCCGTTCTCCGGGCTGGTGGCGGAGAGGGTGAGGTTGCCGCGCTCGACGGACAGTTTCACCGCCCGGCTCTTCTCCGTGGAGATGGTGGAGACGCGGTCGACGGCGGCGGCGAATTCCTGGCAGCTCACTTCCAGGATCTTGTCGTTGCCGGTGGGGATCACGCGGTCGTAGTCCGGGAAGGTGCCGTCGATCAGCTTCGAGGTCAGCACGGTCTCGCCCAGGACGAAGCGGATCTTGGTGTCGGAGAGCGAGACGGTGACGTCGTCGCCGGCCTCGTCCAGGAGCTTGCGCAGCTCCATCACGGTCTTGCGCGGCACGATGACGCCGGGCATGCCGGAGGCGCCCTTCGGGCAGCGCGATCTCCATGCGCGCCAGGCGATGGCCGTCGGTCGCCACCGCCCGCAGCATCGCGATCCCGTCGGTCTTGGCGGCGTGCAGGTAGATGCCGTTCAGGTAATAGCGCGTCTCCTCGGTGGAGATCGCAAAGCGCGTGCGGTCGATCAGGCGCCTCAGATCCGCCGCCTGGAGGGTGAAGGCATAGGGCAGGTCGCCGCTCGCCATCAGGGGATAGTCCTCCGACGGCAGGCAGGAGAGCGAGAACACCGAGCGCCCGGCGCGCACGGTCATCGAGCCCTTGTCGCCGCTGGCGGCGAGCTCGATCTGGGCGCCGTCCTGCAGCTTGCGCACGATGTCGTAGAGCGTATGGGCCGGCGCCGTGGTGGTGCCGCCGCCGGAGATGTCCGCCGCGACGCCGTCGACGATCTCCAGGTCCATGTCGGTGGCGCTGAGCGCCAGCCGGCCGTCGGCGGCGCGCAGCAGCACGTTGGACAGGATGGCGATGGTGTTGCGGCGCTCGACGACGCTCTGCACGTGGCCCAGGGCGCGGAGCAGCTGGGCGCGTTCAATGGTCAGCTTCATGGCGGGTGGCGTGGTCCTGTTCTCGGTTCTTTTTCGGACAGTCCCCGGCGAGGAAGGTGCCCCCTGGGGCATCGCCGCGACAGTCCGGACCCGGCCGGCAGGCACGGCAGTTAAGTATATCACAAATGGCGCCATCGCCTAGGCTTTCGGCGGCGCGAAAGAGCCCGGAAAACGCAGGTAAATCAGGGCTTTCTTGGCAGGGGCGCGGACTATCGGCGGGATCGGCGGCGGGACCTTGCCGGGGCGCGATCCCGCGCCCTCGAACTCGCGCGATACGGCAATTCAGGCGGCGGTCGCGCAGCCCCCGGGTTTCACCTTGCGCGTGGTGCCGGCCGGAAACTTGGCGAGCTTCTCCGCCGGCCGGACCGGCCGCCGCACCAGCTCGCCGCCGCAGTTCGGGCAGCGCCCGTGCAGCACCGTCTCGGCGCAGTGCCGGCAGAACGTGCACTCAAAGGAGCAGATCATCGCCTCCGCCGCCGCCGGCAGATCGCGGTCGCAGCATTCGCAGTTCGGGCGCAGCTCGAGCATGGGTGGGGCCCTCCTGGGATGGGGTGGTGGTCGGCGGCGGGATTTTAGCATCGATGCGAAGGGCTGGCGCGGCTCTGATCGCGCCCCGCCCTCTCTCTGCCGTCATGGCCGGGCTTGTCCCGGCCATCCACGCCTTTCTTCCGCTGCCCTAAAGACGTGGATGCCCGGCACAAGGCCGGGCATGACGGAATTGGAAACGGTCCGCGAATGCGTGAGCCGCTAGCGCTCACGTCTCCAGCATGCGGCGGAGGAGGTCGACGTCCTCGGCGATGGCGCGGTCGGCGACGCGGAGCTCCTCGATCTTGCGCACCGCGTGCATGACCGTGGTGTGGTCGCGGCCGCCGAACTTGCGGCCGATCTCCGGAAGGGAGCGCGGCGTCAGCTGCTTGCAGAGATACATCGCGACCTGGCGCGGCCGTGCCACCGCGCGGGCGCGCCGGGCGGAGTGCATGTCGGCGAGGCGGATGTTGTAGTGCTCGGCGACGCGCTTCTGGATCTCGTCGATGGTGACCCGGCGGTCGTTGGCGCGCAGCAGGTCGTGCAGAACCTCCTGGGCCATCTCGATGGTGATGCCGCGGCCGACCAGTTGCGCGTGGGCAGTAATCCGGTTCAAGGCGCCTTCCAGCTCGCGCACATTCGAGGTGATCTTGTGGGCCAGGAACTCCAGCACCTTGGCGGGGATCTGCCCGCCTGAGTTTCTCGGCCTTGGCCTGCAGGATGCCGAGGCGGAGCTCGTAGGTGGTGGGGTGGAGATCCGCCACCAGGCCCCAGCCGAGGCGGGAGCGCATGCGCTCCTCCAGGCCTTCCATCTCGGAGGGCGATTTGTCCGCGGAGATGATGATCTGCCGGTTCTGGTCGACCAGGGCATTGAAGGTGTGGAAGAACTCCTCCTGGGTGGAGTCCTTGCCGCTGATGAACTGGACGTCGTCGATCATCAGCACGTCGACCGAGCGGAACTGGTCCTTGAACGCGACCGTGTCCTTGAAGCGCAGCGCCCGGATGAACTGGTACATGAATTTTTCCGCCGAGAGGTAGATCACCTTCCGGCGCGGATGCTGGGTGCGGATGTGCCATGCAATGGCGTGCATGAGGTGGGTCTTGCCCAATCCCACGCCGCCATAAAGAAAGAGCGGATTGAAGGGAACCGTCTGCGCCTCGCTGACGCAGCTCTCGGCGACCCGCCGCGCCGCCGCATGGGCGAGCTCGTTGGGCTTGCCGACGATGAAGTTCTCGAAGGTGAAGCGCGGATCGAGGGGCGCGCCGATCTCCGCCTTCTCCTCGCCCGCGCTGTCGCCGGTCATGGGGCGGCCGTTCTTCGCCGCCGCTGCCTCCGCCGCGGGCGCCGGCGGCTCCGCCGGGGCCTGGGCGGCGGCGCCCACGCTGACCTCGACCGCGACGATCGAGCTGTTCTCGCCGTTCCAGAGCGCGCGGATGCGGTCGGCGTAGTGGGCCGCGATCCAGTCGCGCAGAAAGCGTGTCGGCACCGCAACGCGCACGCGGCCGCCGGTCACGTCCATGAGCGTCATCTGCATCAGCCAGCTGCGGTAGGCCGCATCGCCGAATTCCGCGCGCAACCGGCCGCGGATGCGGGCCCATTGGCTCTGGATCTCAGTGCTGAGCACTCGTCTGTCCGCCATCGCTCACCGTCCCCCCGAAATCGCGACGGTAGCCACCGGGGACAACAACGACGACCAAATTCCCCAGCTCGTCTTCCCCACGCTTGCCATCCCCTCGATGCGATGCGGACGCGAACATAACCTTGCGCCCGGAAATTTCTTTCCCAGCTTGCATCCGTCGCATCGCACGTATTTTAGAAGCCTCGGTTCCCGCGAGTAGTTCAGGCTTTACTTGTTTTGGTGCTACTAAACGGTTGTCGGCATTCGCGAGCGCAATCGATGTGCCTCAACCCACGAACATCGCCCCGCTCTGCACAAGGGCACTGTAGCGAAGCGCAGTTGTCACATGCAACAGGTTCGAAGGGGTGAGCGCGGATGTTTTTTGCCAACCGTTGCGCCGATGCATCGCGTCCGTGCGCCGCGCAAGAAAAAACCGCGCTCGAGGGCGAGCGCGGTTCTGATCTGGATGATGGCCCGGATGAGTGTCGGCTCAGAGCGCCTTGATGCGAGCCGAAAGACGCGAGAGTTTGCGCGCCACCATGTTTTTGTGCAGCACACCCTTGGTGACGCCGCTGTGCAGCTCCGGCTGCGCCGCGGTGAACGCCGCGCGCGCCGCCGCCTTGTCGCCGCTGGCGATCGCCGCCTCGACTTTCTTGACGACGGTGCGGATGCTCGACACCCGCGCGCGATTGACGGCGGTGCGCCGCTCGGTCTGGCGCGCGCGCTTCTTGGATGATTTGATATTGGCCATGACTCTCTTGCCTCGGAGGGGTCGCCGGAACGTCAGATGAGAGCGGCGTGTATAACGAGGCGGGGGGAGCCCGTCAAGGGCGAGGGAAAGCCCGGATTTCCAGGCTCGTTAACACTTGCCGCTCAACGGTTCTTGAACGCCGGCTTGCGCTTCTCGACGAAGGCGGCCATGCCCTCTTTCTGGTCCTCGGTGGAGAACAGCGAGTGGAAAAGCCGCCGCTCGAAGCGCACGCCCTCCGCGAGCGTGGTCTCATAGGCCCGGTTCACCGCCTCCTTCGCCATCAGCGCCGCCGGCCGTGACATCTCCGCGATCTTGCCCGCGACCTTCATCGCTTCCTCGACGAGCTGGGCCGCCGGCACCACGCGGGAGACCAGGCCGCTGCGCTCCGCCTCCGCCGCGTCCATCATGCGGCCGGTCAGCACCATGTCCATCGCCTTCGCCTTGCCGACGAAGCGCGTCAGGCGCTGGGTCCCGCCGGAGCCGGGGATCACGCCGATAGTGATCTCGGGCTGACCGAATTTCGCCGTGTCGGCGGCGATGACGGTGTCGCACATCATCGCGATCTCGCAGCCGCCGCCCAGCGCGAAGCCCGCCACCGCCGCCACGATCGGCTTGCGGCAGGTGGAGATGCGCTCCCAGCCGTCGGTGATGAAATCGTTGAGAAAGGCGTCCATGTAGGTCTTGCCCTGCATCTCCTTTATATCGGCGCCGGCGGCGAAGGCCTTCTCGCTGCCGGTGATGACGACGGCGCCGATCGCCGGGTCCGCCTCGAAGCCGTCGAGGGCCTGGCCCAGCTCGCGGATGAGGGCGTCGCAGAGCGCGTTCAGCGCCTGCGGCCGGTTCAGGGTGACGAGGCCCACCTTGCCGCGGGTCTCGACCAGGATGTTGCTGTACGCCATGGGGGAATTCTCCGCGTGGGACTGATCGGCTATTTTTTCGGCGACAGGGTGAAGGTCACCCAGAGATCGCCGTCATGTCCGCTGAAGTCCAGATGCAGGGTCTCGGTCTCCCGGGTCCAGGAGTCCGAGGATATCGCCGTCGCCCAGCCGAGCTGCGGCAACGTCGACGAATAGAATCCGCGCACCGCGTCGCGGGTCACCTTGCCGCGCGCCGTCGCCTCGACGATGCGCCCCTCGGGTTTGTCGAAAACGAGATCGCTGCCCTTGACCGGTGCCAGCTCCTTCATCAAGGGCAGGTCCTCGGTCCCCGACACAAACTGTTGAGCCTGCGCCGTCGCCACGCCGAGCAGCAGCAGGACGATGACGGCGAGCACGTGGCGCGGCTGGGGACGAGGCATGCCTGCGAACCTAATGCCGCGCCGCGCTCCAGGCAATGGTGGGTGGTAGGGGCGTGGTGCGTCCTTCGACGCGCGGCCCAATCGGGCCGCTTGCTCAGGATGAGGAATTTCGAGGAGGCCATGAAGAAGGTCTCCTCATCCTGAGCAAGCGACCGCAGGGAGCGCGTCGAAGGACGCACCCCTACCGCTGCCGCGTCGGGCAATAGAAGGTGGAGCGGCCGCTCTGGACGATGCGGCGGATGCGGGACTTGCAGTCGCAGCCGGGGCACGTCTCGCCCTCGCGGCCGTAGACCGCCCATTCATGCTGGAAATAACCCAGTTCCCCCGAGGTCTGCACGTAATCGCGGATCGAGGAGCCGCCGGCGGCGATGGCGCGCTGCAGCACGCCCTGGATCGCGTCCACCAGGCGCTGGGCGCGCTCCGCCGTCACCGTGCGCGCGAGACGCTTGGGCGAGAGGCCGGCGTGGTAGAGCGCCTCGGACACGTAGATATTGCCGAGACCCGCCACCACGCGCTGATCGAGGAGCGCCGCCTTGAGCGGCGTGCGCTTGCCTTTGAGGGCGGCGTGGAGCGCCGGCCCGGTGAAATCGGGCCCGAGCGGCTCCGGCCCGAGGCCGGCCAGCAGCTTGTGGCGATCGAGGGCGTCGAGCGTCGTGTAGTCCAGCATGCCGAAGCGCCTGGGATCGTTGAAGCGGATGCTGGTGCCGTCGTCGAGCGTGAAGACCACGTGGTCGTGCGCCTCCGGCGGCGCATTGCTGCCGCGCTCGGTGATCGTCAGCCGGCCGGACATGCCCAGATGCATCAGCAGCACGCCGCCGTCGTCGAGATGGATGACAATATATTTGGCGCGCCGGGTCAGCGCGTCGATGACGCGGCCCTCGGCCTTGGCCTTGAGGCCGCGGGGGATCGGCCAGCGCAGGTCGCCGCGATGGAGATCGACGCGCACGAGGCGCCGCTTGACCATGCGGGCGGCGAGGCCGCGCACGACAGTCTCGACTTCGGGAAGCTCGGGCATACCGCTGGTGGTACAGGCTCCCCGGGTGGCGGTTCAAGGCCTAAGGCTTTATGGTGCGCCCATGGGCAGCCAGGATACCGGCGGGGAGACGGATTTCGGCTTCGAGCGGGTGCCGCTGGAGGAGAAGCGGCACCTCGTGCGCCGGGTCTTCGAGGCGGTGGCGCCGCGCTACGACCTCATGAACGACCTCATGAGCGGCGGCATCCATCGGCTCTGGAAGGCCGAGATGATCCGCTGGCTCAACCCGCGGCCGGGACAGCTTCTCCTGGACGTCGCCGGCGGCACCGGCGACATCGCCGAGCGATTCCTGAGCGCCGCCGGCGCCGGGACGGGATCGGTGGCCACCATCTGCGACATCAACCGCGCCATGGTGGAGGCCGGCCGCGACCGCGCCCTCGATCGCGGCCGGGTCGCCGACATCTTATGGATCTGTGGCGACGCCGAGGCGCTGCCGGTCAGGAGCAGCAGCGTCGACGCCGTCACCATCGCCTTCGGCCTGCGCAACGTGACGCGGATCGAGGCGGCGCTGGCGGAGATGCGCCGGGTGCTGAAACCCGGCGGGCGGTTCATCTGCCTGGAGTTCAGCCATGTGGGCATGCCCGCCCTCGCGCGCCTCTACGATCTCTATTCCTTCAGCGTGCTGCCGCGCCTGGGCGCGGCGGTGGCGGGCGACCGCGAGGCCTATCAGTATCTGGTGGAGAGCATCCGGCGCTTTCCCAAGCAGGAAGACCTCGTGCAGCGCATGGAGGCCGCGGGCCTGGAGCAGGTGAGGTTCCGCAACCTCTCCGGCGGCATCGCCGCGCTGCACTCGGGCTGGCGGCTCTGAGGCTGGGATGCTGGAGCCCCTGCGCGCCGGCCGCAATCTTGTCCGGCTCTGCCGGATCGCGCTGACCCTCGCGCGCCACGACGCGCTCTTTCCCCTGGAGGGCGTACCCGGCGCCTGGCCGCTCCTGGCGCTGGCGCGCGCTGGTGCGCCGGCAGTCGGCGGCGCGTCCGGGCGTGCGTCTCGCCAACGCGCTGCACGCGCTGGGGCCCAGCTTCATCAAGCTCGGGCAGATGCTCTCCACCCGCGCCGATCTCGTCGGCGAGGAAGTGGCCGGCGACCTCTCGTCCCTGCAGGATCGCCTGCCGCCGTTTCCAGCGCCGGCCGCCCGCGCCGCCATCGCCGCCGGCCTCGGCCGGCCGGTGGAGGCGCTGTTCCAAAGCTTCGACGACGTGCCGGTGGCCGCCGCCTCCATCGCCCAGGTGCATTACGCCGTGACCTCCGAGGGCGCCGACGTCGCGGTCAAGGTGCTGCGCCCGCACATCGCCGAGGCCTTCGCCCGCGACCTCGATCTTTTTCTCTGGGTCGCCGATCTCGTCGAGCGCTCGCAGCCCGCGCTCCGGCGCCTGAAGCCGGTGGCGGTCGTGCGCACCCTGGCCGACACCGTGCGCCTGGAGATGGATCTGCGCTTCGAGGCGGCGGCGGCCTCGGAGCTGCGGCAGAATCTTAACGAGGATCCCGACTTCCGCGTGCCCGCGGTCGACTGGCAGCGCACCAGCCGCGAGGTGATGACCCTCGAGCGCGTCGCCGGCATTCCCATCGACGAGGGCGCGGCGCTGGTCGCCGCCGGGCTCGAGCCGCGGGCGATCCTGGAGAAGGCGGCGCGCGCCTTCTTCAAGCAGGTGTTCCGGGACGGCTTCTTCCACGCCGACCTCCATCCCGGCAATCTCTTCGTGGCCGAGGACGGCGTCATCGTCGCGGTGGATTTCGGCATCATGGGGCGCCTCGACCGCAAGACGCGCTTCTATCTCGCCGACATGCTGCTGGGATTCCTCACCGGCGATTACCGGCGCGTCGCCGAAGTGCATTTCGACGCGGGCTACGTGCCGGCGCGGCAGTCCCTCGACGCCTTCACCCAGGCCTGCCGCTCCATCGGCGAGCCGATCTTCGGCCGCCCCATGCACGAGATCTCCCTGGCGCGGCTCCTGGCCCAGCTCTTCGAGGTCACCGAGCAGTTCGAGATGGAGACGCAGCCTCAGCTCCTGCTGCTGCAGAAGACCATGCTGGTGGCGGAGGGGGTGGGACGCACTCTCGATCCCAGCGTCAACATGTGGGCGCTCGCCCAACCCCTCATCGAGGAGTGGATGCGGGAGAATCGCGGGCTGGAGGCGCGCCTCCTGGACGCCGCCGGCGACATCGCCCGGACCCTGGAGCGGCTGCCGGCCCTGGTGCGGAACCTGGAAACGGCGGCGGCGGGGCTCGCCGCCGACGGCCTCGCGCCTCGATCCCGAGACCATCGCGGCCCTGGGCGGCGGCGGGCGGGGTGCCGCCTGGACCCGGCTCCCGCTCTGGATCGCCGCCCTGGCCTTGCTGGCGATAGCGGCGGCGATGTGGTAGGGGTGGATTTTACAGCGTTCGCTTATTGGGGGTCCTGGTGACGCTCCACAACCGGCGCATCCTGCTCATTATTTCCGGCGGTATCGCCGCCTATAAGAGCCTGGATCTGATCCGCCGCCTGCGCGAGCGCGGGGCGGAGCTGCGCTGCATCCTCACGGCGGGCGCCCAGCAATTCGTGACGCCGCTCTCGGTTTCCGCCCTCAGCGGCCAGAAGGTCTACACCGACCTCTTCTCCCTCACCGAGGAGAGCGAGATGGGGCATCTGCGCCTGGCCCGGGAGGCGGACCTGGTGCTGGTGGCGCCGGCGACGGCGGATCTCCTCGCCAAGATGGCGCTGGGCCTCGCCGACGATCTCGCCTCGGCGACCTTGCTGGCGAGCGACCGGCCGATGCTGGTGGCGCCGGCGATGAACACGCGGATGTGGGAGAGCGCGGCCACGCGCGCCAACATCGCGCTGCTGGAGAAGCGCGGCGTGCACCGCGTCGGTCCCAACGCCGGCGCTCTCGCCGAGGGCGAGGTCGGTCTCGGCCGCGTCGCCGAGCCCCTGGAGATCGTGGCGGCGGTGGAGGCGATCTTCGTCGCCAACGCGCGCCTCCGCGGCAAGCGCGCGCTGGTCACCAGCGGCCCGACCCACGAGGCGATCGATCCCGTGCGCTACATCGCCAATCATTCCTCGGGCAAGCAGGGCCACGCCATCGCGGCGGCGCTGGCGCGGCTGGGCGCCGAGACGGTGCTGGTGGCGGGCCCGACGCGGGAGCCCGATCCGCCCGGCGTCCGCGTGGTGCATGTGGTGAGCGCCCGGGAGATGCTGAGCGCCTGCGAGGCGGCGCTGCCGGCGGACGTGGCGGTCTGCGCCGCGGCGGTGGCGGACTGGCGCGTCGATGCGGCGGCGCAGAAGCTCAAGAAGCAGAAGGGCGCGATGCCCAGCCTCAAGCTGGTGGAGAATCCGGATATTCTGGCCACGCTCTCGAACGCCGGCAATCGCCGGCCGCGCCTCATGGTGGGCTTCGCCGCCGAGACGGAAAATTTGATCGAGAATGCCAAGGCGAAGCGATTGAAAAAGGGCTGCGACTGGATCCTCGCCAACGACGTCGCGGCCGCCAGCGGCACTTTCGGCGGCGACAGCAACACCATCCATCTCATCGATGCCGCGGGGGTCGAGGATTGGCCGCCGCTCTCCAAGCGCGATGTCGCCGATCGCCTCGCCGGGCGCATCGCAGATTTTCTCGCCACCAAGGACGCGGCGGAATGACTGATCTCACGGTCCCCGTGACGGTGCTGCCCCATGGCGGCGATCTTCCTCTTCCGGAATATGCGACATCGGCGGCGGCGGGCCTCGATCTGGTGGCGGCGCTGTCGGCGCCCCTTACGCTGAAGCCCGGCGAGCGCGCGGCGGTGCCGACGGGAATTTCGTTGGCGCTGCCCGAGGGCTTCGAGGCCCAGGTGCGGCCGCGCTCGGGTCTCGCCCTCACGCACGGCATCACCGTCCTCAACAGCCCCGGCACCATCGACGCGGATTATCGCGGCGAGATCCGGGTCATCCTCGCCAATCTCGGCGCCGAGCCCGTCACCCTCCGCCGTGGCGAGCGCGTGGCGCAGCTGGTGGTGGCGCCGGTCGCCCGCATCGCCTGGTCGCAGGTCACGGCGCTGCCGGCGAGCGCGCGGGGCGCCGGCGGCTTCGGCTCGACCGGTCGGTGACGATGCTCCGCCTCAGCAAGAAGCTGCTCTTCGCCATCGAGGCGGTGCTTGATATCGCCTACAACGCCGGCACGCTGCCGGTGCAGTCGACGGAGATCACCGGACGCCAGGGCATTCCGCGCCGGTACCTGGAGCCGGTGCTGCAGCAGCTCGTGCGCGCCGGGATCCTGACCGGCGTGCGCGGGCCCGCGCGGCGGCTATCGCCTGGCGCGGGAGCGGCGGCGCATCACGCTGGGCGAGATCGTGCGGGTGGTGCAGGCGCTGGAGCGCGGCGAGGACGCGATCACCCGGGATTCCGGGCCGGAGCTCGGCGTGCGCGTGGTGCGCCCGCTCTGGCAGGAGCTGCGCGACGAGGTGATGACGCGCCTCGACACCGTCACGATCGAGGATTTGTGTTTGCGCGCCCACCGTGCCGGCATCCCCGGCGAGTTCGGCGCCAAGCTCGACTTCACTATATAAGTGAGACGCACGTCGCGGCGCCTCCTCCGAAAGGGGCAGATGGCCGCCCGCGCCGTCGAGACGAGTATCATTTTGTGAAGATCACCGAGGAGCCGCCATGGCCCAGACCAAGCCCGTGAAACCCGATCTCGCCGCCGCGCCGGAATTCCGCGGCCGCATCTACGACAGCATCATCGACACCATGGGTGCGACGCCCCTGGTGCGGCTCCGGCGCCTGGCGGCGGCGCACGGCAGCAAGGCCGAGATCGTCGGCAAGTGCGAGTTCTTCAATCCCATGGCCTCGGTCAAGGACCGCATCGGCGTCAACATGATCGCCGCGGCGGAAGCCGCCGGCCGCATCAAGCCCGGCACCGTTCTGGTGGAGCCGACGTCCGGCAATACCGGGATCGCGCTCGCCTTCGTCTGCGCCGCCAAGGGCTACAAGCTCGTCCTCACCATGCCCGACAGCATGTCGATCGAGCGGCGCCGGATGCTGCTGCTCCTGGGCGCGCAGCTCGAGCTGACGCCGGCGGCCCAGGGCATGAAGGGCGCCATCGCCAAGGCGGAGGAGCTGGTGAAGTCGCTCCCCGACGCTTTCATCCCGCAGCAGTTCCAGAATCCCGCCAACCCCGAGATCCACCGCCGCACCACGGCGGAGGAGATCTGGAAGGACACCGCCGGCGCGGTGGACGCCGTGGTGAGCGGCATCGGCACCGGCGGCACGCTCACCGGCGTCGGCCAGGTGCTGAAGCCGCGCAAGCCCGGCCTCCGAATGATCGCGGTCGAGCCCGAGGACAGCGCGGTGCTGTCCGGCGGCCCGCCGGGCCCGCACAAGATCCAGGGCATCGGCGCGGGTTTCGTGCCGCAGATCCTCGACGTCAAGCTCATCGACGAGATCGTGCGCATCGGCAACGACAGCGCGATCCGCACGGCGCGCGAGGTGGCGCGCCTCGACGGCGTGCCCGTCGGCATCTCCGGCGGCGCGGCGCTGGCGGCGGCGCTGGAGGTCGGCGCGCGGCCGGCGATGGAAGGGCAAGTGCATCGTCGTGATCCTGCCGGACTTCGCCGAGCGCTATCTGTCGACGGCGCTCTTCGAAGGACTCTGACGCGTCGCGGCGCGACCCATGGATTTCACCGAGGCACAGTTCCAGCGCTACGCCCGCCATCTCATCCTCGATGAGGTCGGCGAGGACGGGCAGGCGAAGCTGATGGCGGCGCGGGTGCTCGTGGTGGGAGCGGGCGGTCTGGGCTCGCCGCTGCTGCTCTATCTCGCCGCCGCCGGCGTCGGCACGCTGGGGGTCGTCGACGACGACACCGTCGATCTCTCCAACCTGCAGCGGCAGATCGTGCATCCCACGGGCATGATCGGCGCCCTCAAGGTCGAGAGCGCCAAGGCGACGCTGGCCGCGCTCAATCCGGAGGTGCGGGTGGAGACCCACGCCGCCCGCCTCGGTCCGGCAACTCTCGACGCCCTCGTCGGCGCCTACGATCTCGTCGCCGACGGCAGCGACAACTTCGACACGCGCTATCTCCTGAACGACGCCTGCTTCCGCCTGGGGAAGACGCTGGTGGCGGCGTCCCTCGCCCCCTTCGACGGTCAGCTCTCCACCTTCAAGGCCTACCTGGGTCCTCCGCACCCCTGCTACCGCTGCCTCTTCCGGGAGCCGCCGCCGCCGGACCTGATCCCGCGCTGCGAGACCGCGGGCATCCTCGGCGCCGTCGCCGGTGTCATGGGCACCTTGCAGGCGGTGGAGGTGCTGAAGGAGCTCCTGGGCCTCGGCGAATCCCTGAGCGGCACGCTGCTGCTCTACGACGCGCTCCGCGCCGGATTTCAGCGCATTCGCATTCCCCGCGACCCCGCTTGCCCCACCTGCGCGTCAACGCACCGTTAACTAGAACCCTCGCGCCGGTGCGGCTATGATCCTCGGCAGCAACTGCCGGGGATTTTAATGAACAAGTGGGTGATCGCGGCCGGCGCCGCTGTCGTGGTGATCGGCGCTGCCGTCGTCGGAGCGAGCCGTTACGCGGACGGGCGCGGCGAGCGCGAGCTCGAGACCGTGCTGCGCCTGGCGGTGCCCCAGGGTACGGTGACACACGGGCCCGTGCGCTACTCGCTGCTCAGCGACCGGCTCGACGTGGACGACGTTGCCGCGGCGCCGGAGGGGCAGCCGTGGAAATCGATCCACGCGCGCCATCTCACGGTCTCCGGCGCGCTCCGGCCGGTGATCGACAGCGTGACGCGCCTCCGGTGTCGATCTTGAGACGCCGTCGGGAGATCATCTAACCATGGACGAGATCGCGGCTCTCGGCGTCGATCCCGCCGCCGTGACGCAGCTCGCGAGCCCGACGGCGCGCGGCGCCGCCGATGCCACGCTCTATGCGCCGGTGACGAGCCTCGCCCTCACCGCGGTCAAGCTCGGGAACGGCGACGTCACGATCTCCGCCGACCGGGCCTCACTTCTCGCGCCCAAGCTGCCGCGGCCCACGATCGGTGCCGACGGCCGGATGGCGCCCGCGGATGTCGGGGCGCTGCTGGCGGCGATGACGGTGGAGAAGGCGGACCTCGCCAGTCTCCAGGCCCACGGCGCCGGTCCGAAGGGCAGCATCACTCTGGGCAAGCTCGTAGCCGAGAAGATCACGCCCGGGCACGTCGGCACGCTTGCCCTCGAGAGCCTCACCATCGAGGCGAGCGATGGCAGCCGGCTGAAGCTCGGCTCCCTCGGCGTCTCCGGCGCCGCCTATCGGCCCTATTCCGCCAAGGCCCGGGCCAGCGCGGCGATGCTCTCGCTGCCGGTCTCGCAGTGGATGCCGGGCCGCGTGTTCTTCGACCGCTTCACTCTCGACGATCTCGTGGTGTCGCCGACGGACGGCGGCGAGGTCGGACTCAAGGGCATCCGTGCCACCATGGCAGGGAGCCTCGCCGAGGCGACGGCGTTCGATCTCACGCTGCAGGAGCTCGCGGTCGACCTGACGAAGCTGCCGTCGTCGCGATATGGCCTCGACCCGACGGAGTTCGGCCTCGACCGCTTCGTCCTCAACATCGACGTGCAGTCGCGCTACGATCCCGCGGCCCATACCATCGAGATCCCGCGCTACACCTTCACCATGCCCCAGCTCGCCACGCTGAACCTGGCGCTGAGCCTGGATAACATCATGATAGATCCCCAGGCCGACGATCCCGTTCTCGCGATGCAGCGGCTTCTGGCGGCGAACCTGCGGCGCTTCGAGCTTCGCTACGACGATCAGTCCCTGGTCACCCGCGTGCTCACCCTCTCGGCCAAACGCAACGGCTCCGACCTCGACACGTTCCGGAACGGGCTGGTGGCGCAGCTCGAGCAGGTGAAGGCGGCGCAGCAGAATCCCGTCGCGGTTCAGGTGCTCGACCCCGTCATCGCCTTCCTGAAAGATCCCCACAGCCTCACGATACTGCTCGAGCCGCCGAAGCCGGTGCCGCTCACGACTCTCGCCCGGATTTCCGCCATGGACCCGAACGAAGTGCCGAAGCTGATCGGCCTCTCGGTGCATTGAGGCAGCGTTTTAGCTGAACCCCTCGATCACCCGGTCGGGCGGGTGGTGGCCGTCGGTGAAGGTCTTGATGTTGATGATGACCTTCTCGCCCATGCCGATGCGGCCTTCCAGCGTCGCCGAGCCCATGTGGGGCAGCAGCACCACGCTGTCGAGCTTCAGGAGCTTGGGGTTGACCGCGGGCTCGTGCTCGAAGACGTCGAGGCCGGCGCCGGCGATCTCGCCCGCCACCAGCATGCGGGTCAGCTCGTCCTCGTCGATCACCTCGCCGCGCGCCGTGTTGACCAGCAGGCATTCCCGCCGCAGCAGCTTGAGGCGCCGCGCCGAGAGCAGATGAAACGTTGCCGGCGTGTGCGGGCAGTTCACCGAGAGAATGTCCATGCGCGCCAGCATCTGGTCGAGGCTCTCCCAGTAGGTGGCTTCCAGCTCCTGCTCCACCGCTTCCGGCACCCGCCGGCGGTTGTGATAGTGGATCGAGAGGCCGAAGCCGCGGGCGCGGCGCGCCACCGCGCTGCCGATGCGGCCCATGCCGATGATGCCGAGACGCTTGCCGGCAAGGCGGTGGCCCAGCATCAGGGTCGGGCCCCAGCCCTGCCAGCGGCCCTCGCGCACCAGGCGCTCGCCCTCCACCAGCCGGCGCGCGAGCGCCAGGATCAGCGCCATGGTCATGTCGGCGGTGTCCTCGGTGAGGACGCCCGGCGTGTTGGTGACCGTGATGCCCTTCGCCCGCGCCGCTGTCGCGTCGATGTGATCGACGCCGGTGCCGAAGGAGGCGATCAGCTTGAGACGCGGCCCCGCGTGCTGCAGCAGTGCCGCGTCGATCCGGTCGGTGACCGTGGGCACGAGCACGTCGGCTTGCTGCACCGCCGAGATCAGCTCCTGGGGCGTCATCGGATGGTCGTCGTGATTGAGCCGGGGGTCGAACAGCTCCATCATCCGCGTCTCGATGACGTCGGGCAGCTTGCGCGTGACGATGACGAGCGGCTTCTTGAGCGCCATGGCGGCGGGGTCCCTTCTCTGGACATGGCCATAGCAACCCCCCGACCGGGAGTCCAGGGCAGCCGGCGTTAACGATGTGCGACGACACGGCCGGCGCCAATGTCGCCGTGACAAGTTTGCGATAGGGACAAGGGGTGGCTCACCGCTAAAGTCGCCGCGGCATGCCGGCGGACGCAGCGAAACCTCAGGCGATTCGGGAGACCGTGCTGGTACTGGCAGCTGCGGGGGCGGCGCTCACGTTGTGGGGCGCGACGCCCATGATGACGCGGATCGCCGTGCTCTCGATCGACGCGGCGGCGGTCGGCATCCTCCGCACCACAGTTGCCGCCTGCCTGGCGGTGCCCCTGGCGCTGGCGCTGCGACTGCCGCGGCCCCGAAGCGGGCGCGACTGGATCCTGCTGCTGGTCTCCGCGCTCGGCGGCTTCGTGCTGTTTCCGGTGCTGTTCAGCGTGGGCGTGCGGCAAACTTCCGCCTCCCATGCGGCGCTCATTCTCGCGGTCTCGCCGCTTTTCACCGGTCTCCTCGCCGCTGTCGTGGAGCGGCGCCAGCCAAGGACGACGTGGTGGCTCGGCGCCGCCCTCGCATTCCTCGGCGAGTGCGCGCTCATCGCCTTTCGCGCCGGGATGGGGACGGGCGGGGCGAGCCTCGCCGGCGATCTCCTGGTGGTGGTGGCTTGCATCGCTTCGGCGGCGGGCTACGTCGCCGGCGCGCGGCTTGCCCATCGCCTCACCACCTGGGCGACCACGTTCTGGGGCATTGGCCTCGGCGGCCTCATCCTGCTGCCGATCGTGCCGACGATGCTGGGGCCGGCGGCCTGGGCCGGTGCCGGGGCGCTCGGCTGGAGCGCCATCGCCTATCTCTCTCTCGGCTCCACCATCCTCGGGTACATCTGCTGGTACTGGGCCTTGCAGCGCGGCGGCATCGCCCGCATCGGCACCACGCAATTCATGCAGCCGGTGATCGCGCTCCTGCTGGCGGTGCTGGTGCTGGGCGAGCCCGTCACCGCGCCCCTGATCGTCGCCGCGCTGCTGGTGGTGGCGGGCGTGACGCTCGCCCAGCGGCGGTGAGTGCGCGCCGGCTTGACCGGAGACTCCCGGCAGATTAGAGCATCACTCCGTGCGTTGGTTGCCGCGCCAGATTTCTTTATTACCGCGTCCGCTTCGTGGCGCCCCCGCGCTGCTGCGGCTCGCGATGGTGGTGCTGGTGTTCTCCGGCGGCCTTGCCGATGCCGCCGACAAGGGCCCGTCCGTGCCGCGGTTCGTGACCTTGCGCGCCGACGAGGTCAATCTCCGCACCGGTCCCGGCGAGCGCTATCCCATCGAATGGGTCTATACCCGCAAGGGCCTGCCGGTGGAGGTGGTGGCGGAGTACGACGTCTGGCGCAAGATCCGGGATTCCCAGGGCACCGAGGGCTGGGTGCACCAGCGCATGATCGCCGGCAACCGCTCGGTGATCGTGCGCGGCCAGACGCCGCCGCTGTTGAGCAGCCCCGATCCCCAATCCGCCGTGGTGGCGCGGGCCGAGCCCGGCGTCATCGCCAAGCTGCTGGAATGCCAGGGTCCATGGTGCCGCGTCGAGGCCCAGGACGTCCGCGGCTGGCTCCGGCGCAGCGACCTCTGGGGCGTCTATCCCGACGAGGACGTACGCTGAGAATCCGGCCGGTATACGGCAGGCCGGGATGCGGTAATCTGTGTCTTCCCCATTATGATCCGCCCGGAGGCGATTGATGTACCCCGACGTTTCGCTCTTTATCGACGGCAGCTGGTCCAAGGGCTCGGACGGCAAGGCCCAGGACGTGCTGAACCCCGCCACCGGCGAGGCCATCGGCCAGGTGCCCCATGCCAGCACGGCGGATCTCGACCGCGCGCTGGCGGCGGCGGAGAAGGGTTTCCAGGCCTGGCGCCAGGTCTCGGCCTTCGATCGCTACAAGGTGATGCGCAAGGCGGCGGATCTGCTCCGCAGCCGCGCCGACGACATCGCCACCGCCATGACCCTGGAGCAGGGGAAGCCGGTGGCGGAGGCGAAGATGGAGGTGATGGCGGGCGGCGACATCATCGACTGGTTCGCCGAGGAAGGCCGCCGCGCCTACGGCCGCGTCATTCCCGCCCGCGCCAACGGCGTCTATCAGCTCGTGATCAAGGAGCCGGTGGGACCGGTCGCCGCCTTCACGCCATGGAACTTCCCGGTGAACCAGGCGGTGCGCAAGGTGAGCTGCGCGCTCGCCGCCGGCTGCTCGATCATCCTCAAGGGACCGGAAGACACGCCGGCGAGCTGCGCCCTGCTGATCCGCTGCTTCGCCGACGCGGGCGTGCCGGCGGGCGTGGTCAACCTGGTCTTCGGCGTGCCGTCGGAAGTCTCGGAATACCTCGTGCCGCATCCCATCATCCGCAAGGTGACCTTCACCGGCTCGGTGCCGGTGGGAAAGCAGCTGGCGGCGCTCGCCGGCCAGCACATGAAGCGGACGACGATGGAGCTGGGCGGCCATTCGCCGGCGATTGTCTTCGAGGACGCGGATGTGGAGACCGCGGCCAAGATGCTGGTCGCCGCCAAGTTCCGCAACGCCGGCCAGGTCTGCGTGTCGCCGACCCGCTTCCTGGTGCATGAGTTCGTCTACGGCAAGTTCGTCGACCGCTTCGTCGCCGGCGCCAAGGCGGTGAAGGTGGGAAGCGGCCTCGAGGCCGACACCAAGATGGGCCCGCTCGCCCACGCCCGCCGCATCGAGGCGATGGAGAGCTTCGTCGCCGACGCGGTGAAGAAGGGCGCCAAGCTCGAGACCGGCGGCAAGCGCATCGGCAACAAGGGCTTCTTCTTCGAGCCGACGGTGATGACCGAGGTGCCGATGGACGCCAAGATCATGAACGAGGAGCCGTTCGGCCCCCTGGCGCCGATCGCGCCCTTCAAGAGCTTCGACGCGGTCGTGGCGGAGGCGAACCGGCTCCCCTACGGTCTTGCCGCCTATGCCTTCACCAAATCGGCGAAGACCGCGGCGGCGATCGGCTCGGCCTTCGAATCCGGCATGGTCTCGATCAACCACTTCGGCCTGGCCCTGCCCGAGGTGCCCTTCGGCGGCACCAAGGATTCCGGCTACGGCAGCGAAGGCGGCACCGAGGCGCTCGAGGCCTATCTCAATACGAAGTTCGTGAGCCAGGTCGGGCATCTGAGCATTGGACCGGGGGCCGTGCGTCCTTCGACGCGCGGCCCAACGGGCCGCTTGCTCAGGATGAGGCGGGGGTGAGAACGCCCTCATCCTGAGCAAGCGAAGCGCGTCGAAGGACGCACCGCTCGCTTTGCAAGCCTAATCCAGATCCCCGATCAGCGCCTGGCGCGTGGCTTCCGGCATCATCGCCATGTGGCCGTAATTCGCGTGGTCGATGCCGATCACCACCTGGGTTCCGGATGCGCGGAACTTTTCCTTCTGCGCCGGGGTGAACGGGAATTTGACGAACTGCACCGAGGAGGCCTTGCCCTCGGGGCTGGTGTTCTCCCGGGTGGCGTCGGCGACGCCCGTGCACGGTCTCGCCGGCGAAGCTCAGGAACATCTTGTCCTCGATGCCGCCGAGGCGCGAGAGCATGGCGTGGCGCCGTTCGGCGTCCTCGATCTCGATCATCACAGTGGCGCTCAAGCTCGCTGCCGGCGGGGATCATCGGATTGTAGGCGGCGAGCTCGTCGACGAGCTGCGCCGCGCCGCCGCGCTCGATGTGCAGCATCTCCTGCACCTGCAGCCACATGGTGTCGCGGTTCTCGAAGTAGAAGGTGCAGAACGGCCCCACCTCGATGCGGCGGCTGCGCTTCAGCTCGCCGATGCGCCGGCGATGCTGGGCACGATCCCTGGCGTAGTCCGCCCAGGGCAGGATGTCGGCGGCGGTGATCTCGCGGGAAGCGGTCATCTCAGCCCTCCTCCGGCGCGCCGTAGGCGCGCGCCATCAGCTCGATCGGGTGCAGCGCCGCGGCGGGCACCTTGGTCTGGTCCCCCAGCATCTCCATGCCCTGTCGGATGTGGACGCCGGCGAGCGGGCATTCCGAGGCGAGATGGGCCTTGGCGTTCTTCGCCGCCTGGCGCGCCACCGGCTTCCCCACCTTGATCGCGATGTCGAAATTCTCCTTCATCGCGCCCCAGGAGCCGCCGTGGCCGGAGCAGCGCTCGATGACGGCGACGTCCGCTTGCGGCAGCAACCGCAGCATCTCCGCCGCCTTGGCCCCCATGTTCTGGGCGCGGGCATGGCAGGCGAGATGCAGCGTCACGCCGCCCTCGAGAGGCTTGAGGCCCGGGGCCAGGCCCTCCTTCTTCGCGATGTCGACGACGTATTCGCTGACGTCGAAGGTCGCCTGGGCCAGCTTCTTGATCAGCGGGATCGTCCGGCAGGATCAGCGGCCATTCGAACTTGAGCATGAGGGCGCAGGACGGCACCAGCGCGATGATGTCGTAGCCCTTGTCCACGTAAGGCAGCAGCTCCGCCGCGATCTTGCGCGCGGAGGCCGCCACCGCGGCGAGATCGCCCTGCTCCAGCTTCGGCATGCCGCAGCAGCCGGGATAGACCACCTCCGTCGCGACGCCGTTCCGCGCCAGCACCGCCTGGGTCGCGACGCCGATGCTGGGGTTGTGATAGTTGGCGAAGCAGGTGGCGTAGAGCACCGCCTTGCGGCCATGGCCGGGCGCCGAACTATCGACAGCGGGCGGCGCGCTCTTGGCGCGCAGGGTGAAGCTCTTGCCCACGAATTTCGGCAGCTCGGCGCGGCGGTCGAGGTCGGTGACCTTCTCCATCAGCGGCCGCGTCAGCTTGTTGTCGGACTTCACCGCCCAGTTCGCGAGCGGCGCCACCGCGCCGCCGAGCTTGCCATTCCGGTCGGTCTCCACGAGCTGGCGCCGCACCCACGGCACCTTGCCCTCGCTGAGCTCCATGGCGCGATAGCGCAGCATCAGGTGGGGAAAATCGAGATTGAACTCGTGCGGCGGCACGTAGGGGCACTTGGTCATGAAGCAGATGTCGCAGAGCGTGCAGGCCTCGACGACCTGGGCGTAGTCCTTGACCTCGACGCCGTCGAGCTCCTCGGTCGGCGAAGCGTCGATGAGATCGAAGAGCCGCGGGAAGCTGTCGCAGAGATTGAAGCAGCGGCGGCAGCCGTGGCAGATGTCGAAGACGCGGTGCATCTCCGCCTCGATCTTGCCGCGGTCGTAGAAGTCCGGATCTTCCCAGGCCAGGGGATGACGAACCGGCGGCTCGAGGCTGCCTTCGCGCATGGCGCGTCCTATTGCTGGAGTGCGACGATCCCGGAGCGCGAAGGGCGCCGTTCGATCACGGCGCCCTTCGTCTCACCAGGCTGGTCGTGACGGCAATCAGCCGAGGGTGTCGAGCGCCTTCTGGAACCGTCCGGCGTGGGACTTTTCCGCCTTGGCGAGAGTCTCGAACCAGTCGGCGATCTCGTCGAAGCCTTCCTGACGCGCGGCGCGCGCCATGCCCGGGTACATGTCGGTGTACTCGTGGGTCTCGCCGGCGATCGCGGCCTTCAGGTTGTCGCCGGTGGGGCCGATCGGCTTGCCGGTGGCGGGGTCGCCGGTCTCCTCGAGGAACTCGAGATGGCCGTGCGCATGGCCGGTCTCGCCCTCGGCGGTGGAGCGGAAGACGGCGGCCACGTCGTTGAAGCCCTCGACGTCGGCCTTCTGTGCGAAATAGAGATAGCGGCGGTTGGCCTGGCTTTCGCCGGCAAACGCGGCCTTCAAATTATCTTCGGTCTTCGAACCCTTGAGTGATGCCATTCGGTCGTCCTCCTCTGTCGTGATCGCGCGGAACGGTGATCGTGCGGGCGGTGCCAATCTATGCGCCTGGCCCGCCTCTCTGTCAATAGATTAGAAGTATTCTAATGTTCAGGGACGCCGCCGAGACGCCTCAGCGGGCGCGCTCGGCGCCCACGCGGATGATGACGTCGACGCGGCGGATCGAGGTGCCGCTGGGGGGAGCCGGCAGCTCGGCGACGCCCACGCGGTCGCCGGCGATGTCCTGCAGCTGCCCGGTTTCCTCGAAATAGAAATGATGGTGGTCGCTGACGTTGGTGTCGAAGTAGGAGCGGCCGGGATCCACCACCACCTCGCGCAGCAGGCCGGCCGCGATGAACTGATGCAGGGTGTTGTAGACCGTGGCGAGCGAGACCCGCACCGAGGCCGACTGGGCCTCGCCATGGAGCTGCTCGGCGCTCACGTGGCGATCGCCGGCGTCGAACAGGAGCCGCGCCAGCGCCAGGCGCTGCCGCGTCGGCCGCAGACGCGCCGCGCGGAGAAGCTCCAGCGCGTTGGCGTAGGGTCGGGGGGCAATCGCGGGCATCAGCACCGTCCGATCATGAATAGAATACTTCCAGACTAACTCATTACCCACTTCGAGGCAAATCGACTCGATACCCCGGTCTTCACCTATCAATCGCCGGTCTTCAGGCGGTCCACCAGCTCGCGCACGCTGGGAATGAAGCCGTTGCCGTAGAAGGGATCGCCGGCGAAGCGATAGGCGTTGTGGCCCGCGAACATGAGCTCGAACTCCACGTCCTCGGAGTGGCTGATCGCCTGCAGCGTCTTCTGGATGCAGAAGCTGCGGGGATCCGCCTTCTTGCCCGTGGTGCCTTCCTCGTTCTGCGCCCAGTTGGAGAATTGGCAGGCGGAGAGGCAGCCCATGCAATTGATCTGGTCGGCGCGGATCTCGCGCATCTTTTCCGGCGTCACGAAGACGAGCGTCGAATCCGGCGTGCGCAGCGCCTCGGTGAAACCCTGGGCGATCCAGCCCTGGGCGCGGTCGCGGTCGTGGGGCGTCAGATAGACCAGCCGTCCCCGCGCGCCGATCTGCTGCGCCGCCAGATGATCGCCCACGGGCTCGACCGCATAGGCGACCTGGCGCTCGGAGCGCTCGCGCAGATCCTCGAGGAAGTGATTGTGCACCGCCGAGGAATAGAAGCCGGTCGGGCTGAAGCGGTTGAGATAGACGTCGCCCTCCTTGAGGGTGAGGAGCTTCCTCTTCCAGGCGTCGGAGATCGGGCTCTCCCGGGTGAGGAGCGGCCGGGTTCCGAACTGGAACGCCATCGGGCCCAGATCGGGATTGTCGATCCAGTCCTCCCACTCCCGCAGATACCAGACGCCGCCCGCCATGAAGATCGGCGTCTGATCGAGCTGGTACTCGCGCATGAGCTGGCGCAGCTCCAGCACGCGCGGGAAGGGCGCGCCGGGCTTTTCCGGATCCTCGCTGTTGGAGAGCCCGTTGTGGCCGCCGGCGAGCCAGGGATCCTCGTAGACGACGCCGCCGAGCCAGTCCGGAACTTGTGATAGGCGCGCTTCCAGAGCGCGCGGAAGGCGCGCGCCGAGGAGACGATGGGATAATAGTGCACGCCGTACTTGGCGCAGATCTCGGCGATGCGATAGGGCATGCCGGCGCCGCAGGTGACGCCGCTGATGAGGCCGCGCGCGCCCTCGAGCACGCCGTGCAGGATGCGCTCCGCCGCCGCCATCTCCCACAGCACGTTCATGTGGATGCGGCCCTGGCCGTTGGCGCGCTCGTAGGCGACGCGGGCCTGGTGGATGCCGCCGGCGATGGAGTAGCGGACCAGCTCCTCGTGTCGGTCGCGCCGCGTGCGGCCGTGATAGATCTGAGAGATCCGCTCGCCATTGGCGTCGAGGCTGTCGGCATTGACGCCGGAAAACGTGCCGACGCCGCCCGACGCGGCCCAGGCGCCGGAGCTCTCGCCGTTGGAGACCGAGATGCCCTTGCCGCCTTCCACCAGCGGCAATACTTCCCGGCCGGAAATGACCAGCGAATTCAGTGCCTTCACGTATAATCCCCGTTCCGTCCCGGAGCTTCGGCGCCCCGCGCCCGTCGCCGTGACATGCTCCCTGAGACAGTATGTATTGATTGATCAGCCAATAATCAAACCGGCCTCCCCAGCGGCTTTGGCGAGGAGATCCGGCCGGTCGCTGAACACCGCCGCCACCCCCCACCGGAACAGCTCCGCGGCCCGCGCCGCATCGTTAACCGTATAGGCGAAAAGCGGCAATCCCGCACGCGTCACCTCGGCGGCGATGGCGGCGTCGAGCTTGCGGTGGCTCATGTGCACGGCGGCGCAGCCCAGGCGATCCACCTCCGCCCGCCAGTCCGCCGGCAGCGCCTCCACCAGGAGCGCGCGGGCGATGCCCGGCGCCACCCTATGGGCGCGCTCCAGGGACGCGCGCTTGAAGCTGGAGACCATGGGCGCCGGCAGATGATCGGGCCAGCGCTCCAGAAGGAGGCGCAGTGTCGCCTCGGCGGTCGCCGCTTCCGTGCCTGGAGACGGCTTGATCTCCACGACAGCGCCGAGGCCGAGCTTGCCGAGAAGGGCGACGGTCGCCGCCAGCGTCGGCACGCCGAGCGCCTCCAGCGCCGCGGCGGACGTTGCCGCCACCGGCCCCTTGCCGCTCGTGGTGCGATCGAGAGTGTCGTCGTGGATGACAACCGGCACGCCGTCGGCGGAGAGATGGACGTCGAACTCGACCCATCCCACGCCGATCTCGGCGGCCTTGCGGAATCCCGCCAGCGTATTCTCCGGCGCCAGCCCCGCGGCGCCGCGATGCCCGATGACCCGCGGCGGCGCGTGCGGGCCTCTGGGCTTGCGCGCGGCGGCCGCGGTCATGGGCGGGGACGGGCTCCGATTAGGAGGCGGCCTCGTGCCGGCGGGTGGAGTTGAGCTTGCCGGAGATGTCCTCGCCGGTGGCCTGGTCGACCTGCTTCATGCTGAGCTTCACCTTGCCGCGGTCGTCGAAGCCCAGCACCTTCACCTTCACCTGGTCGCCGACCTTGACGACGTCGGCGACCTTGCCGACCCGCTGCGGGGCGAGCTCGCTGATGTGCACGAGGCCGTCCCGCGCGCCGAGGAAGTTCACGAAGGCGCCGAAATCCATGATCTTCACCACCTTGCCGGTGTAGATCACGCCGAGCTCGGGCTCCGCCACGATGCCGCGGATCCAGTCGATCGCCGCTTGCGACGCGCTGGCGTCCACCGCGGCGACCTTGATGGTGCCGTCGTCCTCGATGTCGATCTTGGCGCCGGTGACCTCGCAGATCTCGCGGATCACCTTGCCGCCGGAGCCGATCACTTCGCGGATCTTGTCCTTCGGAATGTGGATGGTGGTGATGCGCGGCGCGTTGCCGCTCACCCCCTCGCGCGCCGTGGTCAGCGCGCGGGACATCTCGTCGAGGATGTGCAGGCGGCCGTCCCGTGCCTGGGCCAGCGCGATGCGCATGATCTCCTCGGTGATCGAGGTGATCTTGATGTCCATCTGCAGGGCGGTCACGCCCTGCTCGGTGCCGGCGACCTTGAAGTCCATGTCGCCGAGATGATCCTCGTCGCCGAGGATGTCCGACAGCACCGCGAAGCTCTTCTCTTCCTTGATCAGGCCCATGGCGATGCCCGCCACCGGCTTCGCCAGCGGCACGCCCGCGTCCATCAGCGAGAGCGAGGCGCCGCAGACGCTGGCCATGGAGGAGGAGCCGTTCGACTTCGGTGATCTCCGAGACCACGCGGATCGTGTAGGGGAAGGCTTCCTTCGCCGGCAGCAGCGGGTGCACGGCGCGCCATGCCAGCTTGCCGTGGCCGATCTCGCGCCGGCCCGGCGAGCCCATGCGGCCGGCTTCACCGGTGGAGTAGGGCGGGAAGTTGTAGTGCAGCATGAAGTTCGAGCGGTACTCGCCTTCGAGCGCGTCGATGATCTGCTCGTCCTGGCCGGTGCCGAGCGTCGTCACCACGATCGCCTGGGTCTCGCCGCGGGTGAAGATCGCCGAGCCATGGGCGCGCGGCAGCACGCCACTTCGCAATTGATCGGACGGACCGTCTTGGTGTCGCGGCCGTCGATGCGCTTGCCGCTCTCCAGGATCGCGCCGCGCACGATCTCCTTCTCGAGATCCTTCACCATCTTGAGGGCGAGGGCCTTCTGCGGCTCCTCCGGGAAGGTCACGCCGACCTTGACCTTGATGGCGTCGAGCTGATTGCTGCGCGCCTGCTTCTGCTGCGAGGCATAGGCGGCGGCGAGATCGCCTGATATCGCGGCGCGGAGCTTCGCTTCCACGGCGGCGGCTTCCGGCGACGGCGGCGCCAGATCCCACGGCTCCTTGGCGCAGAGCTCGGCGAGCTCGATGATCGCCTGGATCACCGGCTGGAACTGCTGGTGGCCGAACATGACGGCGCCGAGCATGATGTCTTCCGAGAGCTCCTTCGCCTCGGACTCCACCATCAGCACGCCTTCCTGGGTCCCGGCGACGAGGAGGTCGAGCTGGCTGTTGGGCAGCTCGTCCTGGCGCGGGTTGATGACGTATTTCCCGTCGATGTAGCCGACGCGGGCGCCGCCGATCGGGCCCAGGAACGGAATGCCGGAGATTGTCAGCGCCGCCGAGGCGCCCACGAGCGCCACGACATCGGGATCATTCTCCAGATCGTGGCTCAGCACGGTGCAGACCACCTGGGTCTCGTTGCGGAAGCCCGAGGCGAACAGCGGCCGGATCGGCCGGTCGATCAGCCGCGAGGTCAGCGTCTCCTTCTCCGTGGGACGGCCCTCGCGCTTGAAGAAGCCGCCGGGGATCTTGCCCGCGGCGAAAGTCTTCTCCTGATAATTGACGGTGAGCGGGAAAAAATCCTGCCCCGGTTTCGGTTGCCGGTTGGCGACCGCGGTGCACAGCACCGTGGTCTCGCCGTACGTCGCCATCACGGCGCCATTGGCCTGGCGCGCGACCTTGCCGGTCTCCAGCGTGAGGCGGCGGCCGCCCCACATCACTTCCTTGCGGAATACCTCGAACATCGGTCTCTTCCTTCTTCCTTCAGAAATACGGACAGGCGCGGCGCGAGGCGGGCGCCGGGCGCCCGATGATCCTCGCGGCAAACGCGCCGGCGGTATGGGTTGATAAGAAGCCGGGCCGGTGTCCCGCAGGACTCCGGCCTCGGCTCAGGGCATCGCTGATCCGGCGTTCCGATCGTCCGCCGGAAGGTCGCGGCATCGTCAGCGCCGCAGGCCCAAGCGGTCGATCACCGCCTCGTAGCGGCTCGGATCGGTGCGCTTCAGATAATCCAGCAGGCTCCGTCGCGTCCCGACCATCACCAGGAGGCCGCGGCGGGAGTGGAAATCCTTGCTGTGGGTGGTGAGGTGCTCGCTGAGATTGCGGATGCGCTCGCTGAGAACGGCGATCTGCACTTCGGGCGAGCCCGTGTCGCCCTCTTTCCGGGCGTAGTCCTTGATGATCTCCTGCTTGCGCGGGAGTGCGATCGACATCGGAGTCTCCTGTTTCTAGAGGTTCAGCACGCGCACTGGACGCAATGCGCCCGCCGCGATTTCCGCCAGCGCCACCAGCTTCTCGCCGCAGGTGGCACGGATACGATGACCGTCGCCAAGCTCCAACACGTAGGCCCGATCGGATGGGCGGAGCAGGAGCACGGTCTGGCCGCATCGAAGGCGGTTCGCTTCGGCTTCCGTCAAGGCGAGGGCCGGGATGTCGTCCAGCGCCGTCTCAAGCGAAAGCAGGTGCCCGAATGGGCCGGGACTATGCCCCAGGGAGGCGAGGTTTTCCAGGGAAATCGCCCGGGCCTCGGTGAAGGGGCCGACCCGGATCCGCCGGAGCCGGGTCACGTGGGCGACGGTACCGAGAGCCTCCGCGAGGTCGCGCCCGAGGGCCCGGACATAGGTCCCGGTGCCCACCTCGGCCTCGAATTCGGCGTGATCGGAGTCCGGAATCGCCACCAGCTGGAGGCTTTCCACATGCACCGGCCGGGTTGCCAGGACGACGCTTTCGCCCCGGCGGGCCAGGTCATAGGCGCGCTCGCCGTCGAGATGGACGGCGGAGAATTCCGGCGGCCGCTGCTGGATCTCGCCGAGAAACGCCGGCAGCGCCGCCTCGATCTGCGCCCGGTCGGGCCGGCGGTCGGAGGTGGCGGTGACCGCGCCCTCGGCGTCGTCGGTGGTGCGCCGCTCGCCCCAGCGCAGCGTGAAGCGGTAGGTCTTGAGGCCGTCCATGGCCCAGGCCATCGTCTTGGTCGCCTCGCCGAGCGCGATCGGCAGGATGCCGGTCGCCAGCGGGTCGAGGGTCCCGCCATGGCCGGCCTTCTGGGCCTGGAAGAGCCGCCGCACCGCCGCCACCGCCTGGGCCGAGCTCATGCCGGCGGGCTTGTCGAGGATCAGCCATCCGTGCACGGGATTGCCGCGCCGCTTACGCGCCATCCTCGTCCTCGGGGGTCTCGACGTCGCGCAGGACCTCGGGGCGATGCAGGATCTCGTTGATGCGGTTGGCGTGCTCGAAGGAGGTATCGAGGCGGAAGGCGAGGGAGGGCAGGAAGCGGAGCGTCACTTCCTGGGCCAAGAGGGCGCGCAGGAACGGCGCGCCGCGTTTGAGGCCGGCGAGCGTCTCCGCCGTGTGGACGCCGGCCAGCGGCATCACGAAGGCGATGGCATGCTTCAGGTCCGGGCTCATGCGGACCTCGGTCACCGTCAGGGTGACGCCGGCGAGGGCGGGATCGTTGATCTCGCCGCGGGCGAAGATGCGGGCCAGGCCATGGCGCACCTCCTCGCCGACGCGCAATTGGCGCGGCGAGGGCTCTCCGCGGGATTTGTCCTTGCGTCTCATGGGCGTCGGATCCTCGCTCCGGCCGCTCCGCGCCACGCGGAGGGCGCGGGCGTCAGGCGATGGCGCGGGCGACCTCTTCCACCTCGAAGCACTCGATCACGTCGCCGGCCTGGATGTTGTCGTAGTTCTCGAAGGCCATGCCGCACTCGTAGCCTTCCTTGACCTCGCGCACCTCGTCCTTGAAGCGCTTGAGCGTCTTGAGGCTGCCCTCGTGGATCACCACGTTGTCGCGCAGGAGGCGCACCTTGGCGCCGCGCTTCACCAGGCCCTCGGTCACCATGCAGCCGGCGACCTTGCCGACCTTGGAGATGTTGAAGACCTCGCGGATCGCGGCATTGCCGAGGAAGCGCTCGCGCAAGGTCGGCGCCAGCATCCCCGACAGCGCCTTCTTCATGTCGTCGATGACGTCGTAGATGATCGAGTAATAGCGGATCTCGACGCTGTCGCGCCGCGCCAGGTCGCGCGCCTGGGGATTGGCGCGCACGTTGAAGCCGATGATGACGGCGTTCGACGCCTTGGCGAGGATGACGTCGCTCTCGTTGATGCCGCCGACCGCCGAATGCAGCACGCGCACCTTCACCTCGCTGCCGGAGAGCTTCTCCAGGGAGCCGACGATCGCTTCGAGCGAGCCCTGGACGTCGGACTTGACGACGACGGCCAGCTCCTTCGCCACGCCCGCCGCGATCTGCGAGAACATCTGCTCGAGGGTGCCGCGCGCACCCGCCACCGCCTGCTGGTCGCGCCGGCGGCGCTGGCGGAAATCGGCGATGTCGCGGGCCTGGCCCTCGTCCTCGGCGACAGTGAAGTCGTCGCCGGCAAGCGGCACGCCGTTGAGGCCGAGCACCTCGACCGGCGTCGCGGGACCGGCCGCGGTGATCTGGTTGCCGCGGTCGTCGAGGAGGGCGCGCACGCGTCCCCACTCGCTGCCGGTGACGAAGATGTCGCCGACCTTGAGGGTGCCGCGCTTGATCAGCACGGTGGCGACCGCGCCGCGGCCGCGCTCCAGCTTCGCCTCGATCACCACGCCGTCGGCGGGGCGGTTCGGGTTGGCCTTGAGATCCAGGATCTCGGCCTGCAGCAGGATCGCTTCCTCGAGCTTGTCGAGGTTGGTCTTCTTGGTGGCGGACACCTCGACGTCGAGCACGTCGCCGCCGAGCTTCTCCACCACCATCTCGTGCTGCAGCAGCTCCTGGCGCACTTTCTCGGGATTGGCGTCGGGCTTGTCCATCTTGTTGATGGCGACGATGATCGGCGCGTGCGCCGCCTTGGCGTGGCGGATCGCCTCGACCGTCTGCTCCTTGATGCCGTCGTCGGCGGCGACCACCAGCACGACGATGTCGGTGACCGTTGGCGCCGCGCGCGCGCATCGCGGTGAAGGCCTGATGGCCCGGCGTGTCGATGAAGGTGATCTTCTGGCCGCCGGCCAGGGTCACCTGATAGGCGCCGATGTGCTGGGTGATGCCGCCGGCCTCGCCCGCCGCCACGTCGGTGTGGCGCAGCGCATCCAGCAGCGACGTCTTGCCGTGATCGACGTGGCCCATGATGGTGACGACCGGCGGCCGCGGACTCCAGGGTCTCCGGCGGATCATCCTCGCCCTTGAGGCCGATCTCGACGTCGGACTCCGAGACGCGCTTCAGCTTGTGGCCGAACTCGGTCACCACGAGCTCCGCCGTGTCGGCGTCGATCGTCTGGTTGATGGTGGCCATGACGCCCATGCGCATCAGCGCCTTGATGACGTCGGCGCTGCGCTCGGCCATGCGGTTGGCGAGTTCCTGCACGGTGATCGTCTCGGGGATCACTACGTCGCGCACGATCTTGGTCGGCTCCTGGGCCGCCTGCAGCAGGCGCTGCTTCTCGCGCTCGCGCGCGCGGCGCACCGAGGCGAGGCTGCGCATGCGCTCCTCGTCGCCCTGATTGAGGACGCGGGTCACCGTCAGCTTGCCGGTGGTGCGCCGGCGCGGCTCCTCGCGGCGCGGCGCCAGCGGCGTCTTGCGCGGCTCGACCTTGCCGCGTTTGGCGAACTCGTCTTCCGGCTCTTCCTCGATCTTGACCTTGCCGGCGGCGGAGAGCGCCGCCACCTTGGCGGCCGCGGCCTTGCCGGCGCGCTCGGCCATCTCGCGGCGCTTCTCGTCCTCGCCGCGGCGCTTCGCTTCGGCTTCAGTGCGCTGCTTTGCCTCGTCGTCCGCCTTGCGCTTGGTTTCGTCTTCCTCGACGCGTCGCTTGGCCTCTTCCTCGCGGCGGGTGCGCTCCTCTTCCTGGCGCCGTGCCTCGTCGGTGCGGCGGCGGTCGGCGTCCAGCACGGCCTGGCGGCGCGCCTCCTCGTCGGCGTGGATCGCGCCCTGCAGGGCGCGGTGCCGGGTCGCCTGCTCGGTGGCGGTGAGGCCGCGCGGCATCACCATCGGCGAGCGCTTGGCCGACGCCGCGGGTTGCCCCGACGAGGCCGGCTGCTGGCTGGTCGTCTGCGGACTCGTCGGCGTCTCCGGCTTGTCCACCCCGCCGGGTCCGGGCGCGCGCTTGCGGCGCACCTCCACCTGCACGGTCTTGGAGCGGCCATGAGGGAAGCTCTGCCGGACCTGACCGGTCTCGATCGGTTTGCGCAGCTCGAGCCGTCCGCCGGGGCGGCCAAGGCTGAGGGGGCGCTTGTTTTCCTGCTCGTTGTTGTCGGTCATCTCGGTACGGTCGAGGTCCCTTCTTCACTATCATACGCGCGCATGTCGATACGCGATTCCGGTGCCGCCAGCGTGCGGAAGCCGCCGAGGCGCGTGGCGTCCGTAAGGAACGCCTGAGCGAGCGATCCCGGCTTCAGCGCCGCGTGCACCGCGCTCTCGCGCCCGAACGCAGCTCCCAGCTCGCTCGCGGTCAGCGTTTCCACCACGGGCAGGTCGCCCGCGCGGCCGCGCAGCTTCTGGCGCCCGTCGGCGCTGCCGTCGGCGGCGGCGATCAAGAGGCCCGCCGCCCGCGCCGCCAGCATGGCCTCCACCTTGGCGAACCCCTGCACCGCCAGACCGCCCCGCCGCGCCAATCCGATGAGGTCGATGGCGCGCTGAAGGAGCAGCCACTGCACACGGTCGCCGAGATCCGCCTCCACCACCACGGCCGCACGGGCCGCGCGGGGAAACAGGCGCTTCTTCACCGCGATCGCGAGTATATCCCGCGTCGCCCCGGTCCACAAACCGCGCCCGGGCAGCCGCTCGGAAATGTCCGGCACCAGGCGGCCCTGGGGGTCGACCACGAAGCGGATCAGCTGGGACTTCGGACGCACCTCGCCGGTGACCAGGCACCGACGCAACGGTCCCTCGATCTCGGCCTCGCTCTCGAGCGGTTCCAGTGTCGCGGTCGTGTCGGTCACTCCTTGGCTGCGCCCTCGGTTGCCGGCTCGTCGTCGAACCAGTGGGCGCGCGCCGCCATGATCACGCGATTGGCGTCGTCGTCGTCCAGTTTGAGGGTCGCCGGCAGCATTTCGTTGAGCTCGTCGGCGGCGAGGTCGCCGAGATCGTCGAGGGTCTTGATGCCCTTCTCGCCGAGCACGACCAGCCGCGCCGGGGTCATTCCCTCGATCGCCGCCACGTCGTCGCCGACGCCGAGCTCCTTGCGCTTGGCCTCGGCGCGCGCCGCCTGCTCCTCCAGGAACACGCGGGCGCGCTCCTGCAGCTCCGCCGCCACGCTTTCCTCGAAGCCCTCGATGCCGGAAAGCTCCTCGGGCGGCACGAACGCCACCTCCTCCACCGAGGTGAAGCCCTCGGTCACCAGCAGATGGGCGATGACGTCGTCGACGTCGAGGGCCTCGATGAACATCTGGCTGCGGGTGCGGAACTCCTCCTGGCGGCGCTCGGATTCCTCGGCCTCGGTCAGGATGTCGATGTCCCAGCCGGTGAGCTGCGAGGCGAGGCGCACGTTCTGTCCGCGCCGGCCGATGGCGAGGCTGAGCTGATCGTCCGGCACCACCACCTCGATGCGCCGCTGCTCCTCGTCCATCACCACCTTGGCGACCTCGGCCGGGGCGAGCGCGTTCACCACGAAGGTCGCGGGATCCTGCGACCACGGGATGATGTCGATCTTCTCGCCCTGCAGCTCCGCCACCACCGCCTGGACGCGGCTGCCGCGCATGCCGACGCAGGCGCCGACCGGGTCGATGCCGCTGTCGTTGGAGATCACGGCGATCTTGGCGCGGCTGCCGGGATCGCGGGCGACCGCGCGGATCTCGATGATGCCGTCGTAGATTTCCGGCACTTCCTGGGCGAAGAGCTTCGCCATGAACTGCGGATGGGTGCGCGACAGGAAGATCTGCGGCCCGCGCACTTCCTGGCGCACGTCATAGATATAGGCGCGCACGCGCTCGCCCTGGCGGAAGCTCTCCCGCGGCAGCAGCTCGTCGCGGCGCAGGATCGCCTCGGCGCGGCCGAGATCGACGATCACGTTGCCGAACTCGACGCGCTTCACCAGGCCGTTCACGATCTCGCCGATGCGGTCCTTGTATTCGCTGAACTGGCGCTGACGCTCGGCGTCGCGCACCTTCTGCACGATCACCTGCTTGGCGGTCTGGGCGGCGATGCGGCCGAAATCGATCGGCGGCAAGGGATCGGTGATGAAGTCGCCGACCTCCGCTTCCGGATTGAAGCGGCGCGCCTCCACCAGCGGGATCTGCGTCGCCTCGTTCTCCACGGGGTCCTTCACCTCGCGATAGCGCAGCAGGCGGATCTCGCCGTTCTTGCGGTCGATCTCGGCGCGGATGTCGTACTCCTGGCCGTACTTCGAGCGTCCCGCCTTCTGGATCGCCTGCTCCATGGCGACGAGCACTTCGTCGCGGTCGATCCCCTTGTCGCGCGCGACGGTGTCGGCGACCTGCAGAAGCTCGGGGCGGGCATAAGTGGCTGGCGATTGCATGTTGATCTCAGATCTCGTTGATGTCTTGGTTCAGCCCTGCGCCGCCGCGGCGGCGATGAGCTCGTCGGTCAGCACCAGCTTGGCCTTGGCGATGCGCTGCAGCGGCAGCTCCACCACCTCGTCGCCAAGGTTGACGCGCACGCGATCCTCCTCGAGGCCGATGAGCCGGCCGCGAAAGCGCTTGCGGCCTTCCACCGGCGAGGCCAGCTCGAGCTTCGCCTCGAAGCCCAGGAAGCGCTCGTAGTCCTCGCGCCGCACCAGCGGCCGGTCGATGCCGGGCGAGCTCACTTCGAGCACATAGGCATGCTCGATGGGATCCGCCACGTCCAGCAGCGCCGACACTGTATGCGTGATGTCGGTGCAGTCGTCGACGCCCATCGCGCGGCTGTCGATCCGCTCCGCCATCACCTGCAGCACCGCACGGCTCCCGCCGGTGGTGCTGATGCGCACCACGCGGTAGCCCATCGCTTCCAGCGAGGGCGCGATCAACGTCTCGATGCGGGCGGTGTCGATCACCGGCAATCCTCGTGCAAGCCCCGGGCCCTAAAGCAAAAGGGCGGGCTCGCGGCCCACCCCTCGATTATCAGAGATACGATTGTGAACGTATCCTATGGGTTATTTGGCCCGGAATATAGCTCGATTTCGCCCGCATGCAAGGCTCAATCGCGCTTATTCAGTTGCCCGGGAGCGGGTCCAAAACGCCCGTCCGCGACCGCTCAGCCGGGCCGGCGCGGCCGTCTGAAGAGACGCAAAAAATACGGTTGACGGCCGGCGGTGATCGCCTTGCGCTCGTAGCGCGTGGCGGGCCAGTCGTCCGGCCGCAGCTGCCAGTCCTGGGGTCCGCGCGCGCGCCATTCGAAGTCGGGATGGACGGGCGCAAGCTCCAGCATCCAGCGCAGGTATCCGACGTCGTCGGTGGCCAGCCTGAGCTCGGCGCCGTCCGTCATCAGGCGCGCCAGCGCGTCGAGAGTGGCCCGCGACACCATGCGCCGCTTGTGGTGACGCTGCTTGGGCCAGGGATCGGGAAACAGGATGAAGACGCGGCCGAGCGAGCGCTCCGGCAATGCCGCCAGCAGCAGCCTTGCATCGTCCACCAGGACGCGAATGTTGCCGAGCGCGCGCTGGCGCACCGCCGCCAGCAGCTTCACCACGCCGTTCTCGAACACCTCGGCGCCGAGGAATCCCACCTCCGGGTGCGCCGCCGCCTGCGCCGCCAGATGCTCGCCGGCGCCGAAGCCGATCTCGAGCCAGAGCTCGTCGGGACAGGGCTTGAAGATCTGCCGGGGATCGAGCTCGCCGGAATCCGGCACGTCGAGCTGCAGCTCCGGCAGCAGGTCCGCCATCAGGTCGCGCTGGCCCGGCCGCAAGCGGCGGCCGCGCCGGCGGCCGTAGATGACGCGCCGGCGCTGCGCGGGATCCGCCGGCCGCCGCTCCGGCGTCAGGCGAACGCCGACTTGAGCTGCGGGACGAGATCGAGACGCTCCCAGGAGAAGCCGCCGTCGGCCTCGGGGGGCCGGCCGAAATGGCCATAGGCGGCGGTGCGGGCGTAGATCGGCCGATTGAGGCTGAGATGGGTGCGGATGCCGCGGGGCGAAAGATCCATCAGCTGCTGCAGCACGTCGGAGAGCTTGTCCTCGGCGACCCGGCCGGTGCCGGCGGTGTCGATATAGACCGAGAGCGGCTTGGCGACGCCGATGGCGTAGGAGAGCTGGATCACGCAGCGGTCGGCGAGGCCCGCCGCCACCACGTTCTTGGCCAGGTAGCGCGCGGCATAGGCCGCGGAGCGGTCGACCTTGGTGGGATCCTTGCCGGAGAAGGCGCCGCCGCCGTGGGGCGCGGCCCCGCCGTAGGTGTCGACGATGATCTTGCGCCCGGTGAGGCCGCAATCGCCGTCCGGTCCGCCGACCACGAAGCGGCCGGTCGGATTGACGTAGAACGTCTCCTCGCCGCACATCCAGCCCTCGGGCAGGATCTTCATCACGTGCGGCCGCACGATCTCGCGAACCTCGTCCTGATCGATGTCGACGCTGTGCTGCGTCGAGACCACCACGGACGTGGCCTTGACCGGCTTGCCGTCGATGTACTGCAGGGAGACCTGGCTCTTGGCGTCCGGTCCCAGCTTTGACGCGGAGCCGGCATGGCGCGCTTTGGAAAGTGAGCGCAGGATCGCATGGGCGTAGTAGATCGGCGCCGGCATCAGCTCCGGCGTCTCGCGGCAGGCGTAGCCGAACATGATGCCCTGGTCGCCGGCGCCCTCGTCCTTGTTGCCGGCGGCGTCGACGCCCTGGGCGATGTCCGGCGACTGCGAATGGATGAGGCAGTCGACCTGGGCGGTCTTCCAGTGGAAGCCCTCCTGCTCGTAGCCGATGTCGCGGATCGCGCTCCGCGCGGCCTCGATCAGCATGTCCTTGGAGACGGATGCCGGTCCGCGAACCTCGCCCGCCATGATCACCCGGTTGGTCGTCGCCAGGGTCTCGCAGGCGACGCGCGCCTGGGGATCGGCGGCCAGGAATGCATCCACGACGGCGTCGGAGATCCGATCGCAGACCTTGTCTGGATGCCCCTCCGACACGGATTCACTGGCAAAAACGTAATTGCGCCCAGTCACAGCCGATCCTTTCTCCGACCCTCCGCGGGCCGTCAATTTGCAACGGATTGCGGTCTTGGAGATCCCGCCCGCGCCACGCCGCGGACATCACGAGGCGCGGCGGCAGCGACTAGTTGCTACCGGGCCGGACGGAGGTCAAGGATTTTTGCGGTGGGCAATTTGCGCTGGCCAAATGGTGGGCAGACTGTGCCAGCGGTATGCGGTTCCCCGGAACGCCCCTACGGGGTCTGCGTGGAGTTGGCGATCGCCTTGGTCAGGTCGAAGAGGCGGCGGCGAATCTGCGGGTCGAGGATGCGATAGTAGGCCCGCACCAATTCCAAAGTCTCGCGACGCATCAGCGGGTCGGCCTCGTACGCCGGCGGCGGCGCCTCGGGAGTCATGCCGCCCAAGCGCTGCTCGGCGGCGGTCGTCACCGTCGGGTTCATGTCGTCGAAGAAGAACGACACCGGCACGTCGAGGACGCGGGAGAGATCGTAGAGCCGGCTGGCGCCGATGCGATTGGCGCCGCGCTCGTACTTCTGCACCTGCTGAAACGTCAGCCCGATCGCCTCGCCGAGCTTCTCCTGACTCATGCCGAGCAAGGTGCGGCGCAACCGCACGCGCGACCCGACGTGAATGTCGATGGGATTCGGCTTGTCCGACTTCGGACGGCGCTTGCGCCCGTCGCCAACGTTGTAGTTCGTTATCACTGATGGACCACTCGCTCTGGCGTTGACCATTGATAGTTCACACCATCGTATGCGGTCAACCGGCTAAAATACTTAATATCAAATTAATTGAAATTTTGAGATTCACCGAGCTTTTCGTGGCGCGAAAGTCGGGAAGGATTTGTTTACGACGATATCGGCGAGCGACGGCGCGCGCGTGCGCACCACCAAGCTAGACCTAACAGTCCCGGCAGAGCGAGCAGAAAAACAACATCACCTGTCCGCGCATAGATTGTAGTCGGCAGCGCCCGCGGCAGCGGCACGTCGAGATATCCCACCGCGTCGAGCGCCAGCCGCTTGATCACCCGGCCGTAGGGATCGACGAGGCCGGAGATGCCGTTGTTCGCCGCGCGCACCAGCGGCAGTCCCTCCTCGATCGCCCGCACGCGCGCGATGTTGAAATGCTGGAACGGGCCCGAGGTGAAACCGTACCAGGCGTCGTTGGTGAGGTTGAGGAGCCATTGCGGGCGATCCGCCGGATCGATGACCGCGCCGGGGAAGATCACCTCGTAGCAGATCAGCGGCGACACCGGCGGCAGGCCCGGCAGATGCAGCGTGCGCGGCCCGGATCCCGGGGTGAAATCGAGGGTGCCGGGCGTGATCTTGTCCATCGGCAGCACGCCGCGGAGCGGCACATACTCGCCGAACGGCACCAGATGCGCCTTGTCGTAGCTGGCGTCGATCTTCCCCTCGTGGTCGAGGGCCACCAGGCTGTTCCAGACGTGCTCCGGCCGGGCCGGCGGCGGCTCGGTGCGATCGCTGCCGATCAGCGCCAGGCCGCCGGGCGGCAGCAGCGCGGCGATCGCGTCCCGCGCGCCGGCGTCGCGATCGAGGAACGGCGGCGCGCTGGCTTCGGGCCAGATCAAGGTGGTGATCGGCGTCTTGCTCTCGCTCGGCCCGCCGCTCAGCGCCAGGTGCCGGCGGAAGGTGGCGAGGCGCTCCGCCGGATCGTTCTTGAAGGTCTGCTCGACGGAGGGCTGCACGATGCGCAGTGCCACGCCGGGCACGTCGTCCGGAGTTCCCGCGTTGAGACGCGCCCAGCCGAAGGCGAGGCCGGCGAGAAGCGCCAGCGCCGCCGCCGCGAGCGGCAGCTGGCGGCGCCCGCCGAGATCGCCCAGGGTCGCGGGCAGCATCGCCACCGTCACCGTCAGCAGGCTCAGGCCGTAGATCCCCACGACAGACGTGAGCTGCAGCATGGCGAGGCTGCCGGGGAAAGCGCCCGACCAGGCGTATCCCACGAGGTTCCACGGAAAGCCGGTGAGCACGTGGCCACGCAGCCACTCCGCGGCGGACCACGCCACTGCTAGCGCTATCACGCGCGCGACGCCGTGCCAGCGCAGGCGGCGGCAGAGCAGCAGCGCGGCCAGCACCGCGGCGCCGGTGAAGATCGCGAGGCCCGCCGGCACGCCCAGTACCGCGAAGGGCAGCAGCCACCAGAACTGCGCGATGTCGACGAAGAGCGCGGCGGCGATCCAGTAGAGGCCGGCTACGAAGAATCCAAAGCCGAAGCTCCAGCCGAGGCCGAAGGCCTCACGCGGCCGCTGCACGCCGTCGAACAGCCAGACCAGGCCGGTGAAGGAGATCAGCAGAACCGGCGTCAGATCGACCGGCGGCAATGCCGCCGCCGCCAGCGCCCCCAGCAGGAACGCCATCCCGTAGCGCCGGAAACCCTGCAGCTCGGCGAGCCGGATCGCCGTGAGCTGCGCGGGCGCCACCGGCGCGGTGCCGCGAAACCCCAAGGCGACGGGCGCCTCAGGCATGCTCGACCTCGCTGACCGGCGGCGCCGGCAAGCCGCGCAAGCGCAGCCGCTTCACCCGCCGGGGATCGGCGTCCAGCACCTCGATCTCGAAGCCGCTCGGATGCCGGATCACCTCGCCGCGGGCCGGAACCCGCCCGGCGAGGGTGGTGACCAGTCCGCCCAGCGTGTCGATGCCCTCCTCGACGTCCGGCGGCAGCAGCTTCTGTCCGGCGCGATCTTCCAAGGTCGCGATCGGCGTGCGCGCCTCGGCGATCAGCGTGCCGTCCGGCCGCTCGATGAGCTGCGGCGGATCGGCGGGGTCGTGCTCGTCCTCGATCTCGCCGACGATCTCCTCGATCACGTCCTCGATGGTGACGAGGCCGTCGACGCCGCCGAATTCGTCCACGACCAGCGCCAGGTGGATGCGCGTCAGGCGCATCTGCAGCAGCAGGTCGAGGATCGGCATGGAGGGCGCCACGAACAGCACCTTGCGCACGACCTTGCTCACCACCACCGGGCGCCCGTCGAGGGCATGGGGCAAGAGGTCCTTGATGTGGAGCATGCCCACGACGTCGTCGAGGGTCTCGCGATAGACCGGCACGCGGGAGTGGCCGTGCTCCACCATCGACTTGATCACCTGGTCGAAGGGCGTCTCCGCCTCCAGCGCCACGATGTCCACCCGCGGCACCATCACATCGGCGGCGGTGAGCTCGTGCAGTTTCAGAATATTCGCCAGGATCGCCCGCTCCTGGGCGTCGATCGGCTCCTCGTCGTGCTGCTCGTCGTGCTCCTCGATCAGCTCCTCGAGGGAGGCGCGCAGGTCCTGCTCCGACGACCGGTCGCCGCGCAGCTGCTTCAGCCAGTTGCGCAGGCCGCGGAACGGACCGTCCGAGCTGTCCTCGCCGCGCGCCGCGGGCTTGCCGTTGGGGGCTTCAGTCATCGCCGGCCGCCTGTCGCTCGGCATAGGGGTCGGCGATGCCGAGGCGCGCCAGCACACGGGTCTCGAGCGCCTCCATCTCCTGGGCGGCGACCGGCTCCTCGTGATCGTAGCCGAGGAGGTGAAGCACCCCGTGCACCACCAGATGGCGCAGATGATCGGCGAGCGGCTTGCCCTGCTCCTGGGCCTGCCGGCTTACGGTCTCGAAGGCGAGGATCACGTCCCCCATCAGGAAGGGCGCCCGCGGCGCCAGGCCTTCGTCCTCGGCCGCGAAGGAAAGGACGTCGGTGGCGGCGTCGATACGGCGCCATTGGCGATTGAGCCGGCGCACCAGGGCGTCGTCCGCCAGCACCAGGCTCAACTCCGCCCGGCGCTTCAGGCGCGGCTTCGCCAAGGCGACGGCCGCTGTCACCGCGGCGACGCAGAGCGCGCGCCGGCGCGCGAGCAGCTCGCCCCAGCGCGGGCAGGGCTCCGCCAGCTCGATATCGATCGCGGTGCCGCGGCGCGCGCGGCTCGCTTGTTTCCGGCGCTCAGTCATCGCTGGGCGGGCTCCTCCGCGCGTTCCGGCGACGGTCGCGCTGGTCGTAGGCCCGGACGATGCGGGCGACCAGGGGATGGCGCACGACGTCGGCTTCGGTGAACTTGATGGCGGCCATGCCCTCCACGTCGTCGAGCGTCGCCAGCGCGTCGGCGAGGCCGGAGGTGGTGCCGCGCGGCAGATCGATCTGGGAGAGATCGCCGGTCACCGCCATGCGCGCGCCTTCGCCGAGCCGGGTCAGGAACATCTTCATCTGCACCGGCGTCGTGTTCTGCGCCTCGTCCAGGATGACGAAGGCGTGGGCGAGGGTGCGGCCGCGCATGAAGGCGAGGGGCGCGATCTCGATCTCGCCGCTGTCGAGGCGCTTCTGCACCACCTCGCCCGGCAGCATGTCGTGCAGCGCGTCGTAGAGCGGCCGCAGATAGGGATCGACCTTCTCGCGCAGATCGCCGGGCAGGAAGCCCAGGCGCTCGCCCGCCTCGACCGCCGGCCGCGACAGGATGATCCGCTCGACCTTGCCGGACATCAGCATGGTCGACGGCCGCGGCCACCGCCAGATAGGTCTTGCCGGTGCCGGCGGGGCCGAGGCCGAACACCAGCTCGTGGCTGCGCAGCGCGCGGATGTAGTCGGCCTGGGCCGGGCTGCGCGCGGAGATGCGGCGCTTGCGCGTGTGGATCTCGCTCTCGGCGCCGAAGGCGGAGGGCGGCTCGCCGTCGCGGCTGTGGGCGAGGCGCACCGCCGCGTCGACCGCCGGCCCGTCCACGTCGAGGCCGCGCTTCAGGCGGTCGTAGAGCGCGGCGAGCGCGGTGCGCGCCTGATCCGCCCGCGCGCGGGGGCCGGTGATGGCGAGGCGGTTGCCGCGGGAGACCACGGCGACGCCGAGCTGCTTCTCGATGCGGTCGAGATGGGCATCGTGCTCGCCGAAGAGCGGCGGCAGCAGCGTGTTGTCGTCGAACTGCATCTGCACGGTCTCGGATGCCTTGGGCGTGGCGGAGGACGGGGACGGCGCTCATGCGGAGATCCTCTCCGCCGCCGCCACCGCCTCGCCTGTGAGGCTGTTGGGCTCGACGCCGACGATGCGCAGCGGCACGACGGCGCCGACGAGGCCGGCGTCGAGCCAGGCGTGCACCGGCTGCAGGAAGGGGCTGCGGCCCGACGAGCTGGCCCGGATGCCGGCCGGGCCGCTCGAACAGCACCGGCTGGACGCTGCCGACGAGGCTCGGCTGAAGGCGCGCTGCTGGGTTGCAGCAGCTCCTGCAGCCGCGCCAGCCGCTCGGATCTTGACCGGCTCCGGCACCTGATCCGGCTCCGAGGCCGCCGGCGTGCCGGGCCGGGGGCTGTACTTGAAGGAATAGGCCTGGGCGAATCCGACCTCGCGCACGAGATCGAGGGTGGCCTGCGAAATCCGCCTCGCTCTCGCCGGGAAAGCCCACGATGAAATCCGAGGAGAAGGCGAGATCGGCGCGCGCCCGGCGCAGCGCCTCCATCGTGCGGCGATAACTCCGCGACGGTGTGGCCGCGGTTCATCGCCGCGAGGATGCGGTCGGAGCCGGACTGCACCGGCAGGTGCAGGAACGGCATCAGGGCGGTCACGTCGCGGTGGGCCGCGATCAGGGCATCGTCCATGTCGCGGGGATGCGAGGTCATGTAGCGGATGCGCTCGAGGCCCGGCAGGTCCGCCAGCGCGCGGATGAGGCGGGCCAGACCCCAGTCGCCGCCGTCCGGTGCCGCGCCGTGATAGGCGTTGACGTTCTGGCCGAGGAGCGTGATCTCCCGGGCGCCGTGACCGACCAGGCGCCGCGCCTCGGCGATCACGTCGGCGGCGGGGCGTGAGAACTCGGCGCCGCGCGTATAGGGCACCACGCAGAAGGTGCAGAACTTGTCGCAGCCTTCCTGGATCGTGAGCAGCGCCGCGGCGCTGCGGCCGGCGGTCGCCTCCGGCAGGAAATCGAACTTGGCCTCGGCGGGAAACTCGGTGTCGAGGACGCCGCCGGCGGCGCGGGTCGCCGACGCCACCATCTCCGGCAGCCGGTGATAGGTCTGGGGGCCGAGCACGATGTCGACGTAGGGCGCCCGGGCGATGATCTCGGCGCCTTCGGCCTGCGCCACGCAGCCGGCGACCGCGAGGATCATGCGGCCGCCCCGGCTCGCCTTGTCGCTCTGCAAGGCCCGGAGCCGGCCCAGCTCCGAGAACACCTTCTCCGCCGCCTTCTCGCGGATGTGGCAGGTGTTGAGGATGACCATGTCGGCGTCGTCGGCGGTCTCCGCAGCGACATAGCCCAGCGGCGCCAGGACATCCGCCATGCGCGCGGAGTCGTAGACGTTCATCTGACAGCCGTAGGTCTTGATGTGCAGCTTCCTGGTCACGGGGCGCGCCTGCTTGTCCCTGTTGGTTCAGCCGTCGACGACTGCGGGCGCGCGGATCGCCACCGGCGCCGGCTGCACGGTCGACGCGGGATAGGCGGGCTGCGGCCGCCCGGCGAGGGCCGCCGCGACGCCGGCCGACACCACGTGCCAGCAATGCTCCGCCAGCGCCTTGCGAGTCGGAAAATCCTCGGTGTGGACCGGCGCGTGGAACTCGACCGCGACGTTGACATGGCCCAGTCCCACCATGGCCCAGAGATGGGTGACCAGATCCATGTCGCCGTACCAGGCGAAGAACGGGCGGTGGTGCCGTCCGATCGGGATGCCGTCGAGGCGGAGATAGGCGATCGAGACCGGCTGCACGGTGACGGGACGCTCGAAGTGCGTGCCGTGCACCGCGGCGAAGAGCGCGGTCTTGAACGGCAGCACGCGGTTGCCGTCGTTGCTGGTTCCCTCCGGGAACAGGATCAGGCGATCGCCGGCCTTGAGGCGCTCCACCAGCACGTCGCGCTGGCGATGGGTGGTGTGGGCGCGCCGGTCGACGAAGACGGTGCGCTGCAGACGGGCGAGCCAGCCGAACATCGGCCAGCCGGCCACCTCGCTCTTGGCGACGAAGGCGGCCTCGACCACGCCGCCGAGGATCTCGATGTCGACATAAGAGGTGTGGTTGGCGACGAAAAGCGTGGCGGGCAGCGGCGAGGGCGTGCCGGTCACCGTCACCTCGAATCCGAGAATGCGGCTGGCGAGCGCGTGATAGGCGCGCGGCAGCTTCACCGCCAGCGGCGAGCGCAGGAGCAGCAGCAGCGCCTGCGCCGGCATCAGGGGCAGCGTGAGGCCGATATAGAGCGAGAGCCGGCGGAGGCGCAGCAGAAAGGCGCTCATGGGCGCGGCGGGACCAGCATCACGGCGCGCTTGCCTCGCGTGCCTGCCGCTCGTAGTGCCGGGAATACTTGTCGGTGATGAGATCGGTCTTCACGACGATCGAGACGTCGGTGGTGTTGAACTGGTGGTCGATGACGGCACCGTCGCCGACGAAGCCGCCGAGGCGCAGATAGCCCTTGATCAGCGGCGGCAGCTCGGCGAGGGACCGGGTCGGATGGATCGCCCCCGCCGGCAGCCGGCACATGTCGACGTAGCGCTGCGCCAGCGCGCGCGGCCGGAGCGCCGGCGGCGCCAGGTGATGATGGTGGAGATAGCTGAGCGGCACCGCGAGGGCGTCGGGATCGGTTCCCGGCAGGCTGGCGCAGCCGAACATCACGTCGATCTCGTGGTGGAAGACATAGGCGGCGATGCCGCGCCACAGGAGCTGCATGGCGGGCCGGCTGCGCGCCGTCACGTCGACGCAGGAGCGGCCGAGCTCGAGGATCTCGCCGGGATAGGCCACCATGGTGGCGATGTCGTATTCGGCGGCGGAATAGAAGCGGCCGGCGCGGGCGGCGGCGCTGCGGCGGATCAGGCGATAGGTGCCGACCACGGCTTCCGGCCCGTGGCCGCGCGTATGGTCGAGCACCAGCAGGTGATCGGCCACCTCGTCGAAGCGGTCGAAATCGCGCCCGCGCCGCGCCATGTCAGGCGTCGGCTCCGCGCCCATCTCCTCGTAGAAGACGCGATAGCGCAGCGCCTGGGAGGCGTCGACCTCCGCGGCGCTCTCCGCCAGGCGCACCTCGAGGCTGCCCGAGCGGATCTCCACGGCTGGCGCGGTCTCGGAGGTGGTCATCGGATCGAGCTGGGGCCTGCGCATCGCCTCCTACTCGCTCAAACCGGCTGCGCGTGAAGTGGAATGCTCATTTTTCCGCGCCGTCGTCCCGCTTGGCATCGACCGGCACCGCATAGAGCTCGAGGCGATGGTCGATGAGGCGAAATCCCAGCTCCTTCGCGACCTCGCGCTGCAGCCGTTCGATCGTCTCGTTCTTGAACTCGATCACCCGGCCGGTCTGCAGATCGATGAGATGGTCGTGATGATTGCTCGGCATTTCCTCGTAGCGCGCGCGGCCGTCGCCGAAGTCGTGGCGGGCCAGGATGTTCGCTTCCTCGAACAGGCGCACCGTGCGGTAGACCGTGGCGATGCTGATGCGCGGATCGATCTCGTTGGCGCGACGATGCACCGCCTCGACGTCGGGATGATCGGCGGAATCCGAGAGCACGCGCGCGATGATCCGGCGCTGCTCCGTCATCTTCAGGCCCTTGTCGATGCAGAGCTGCTCAAGTCGCGATGGCATCGCGGACAAACCGCCTCCTCGAGGGCCGCGCCACGCCGCCTCGATGCAGGCGAGACGGGTGAATCAGACCCCATGACCACACCGTCGGTGACCCGATCCGGCCGGCGGACAAACTCATCCCCCGGTATCGCGCCACGCACGCGTCGTTCAGTATATCCAAAAGCCCCTGACCGTCATATGACGGCGTACTGCCAACAGCTAAGTCCTAGGCCGCACTCGCTTTTCTGCCTCTGGTGCCGAGTCCGATCTCCTTCGCCAGTCGCGAACGCTGGCGGGCGTAGTTCGGCGCCACCATGGGATAGTCCGGCGCCAGGCCCCAGCGCTCCCGGTACTGCTCGGGCGTCATGTTGTAGGCGGTCTTGAGGTGCCGCTTCAGCATCTTGAGCTTCTTGCCGTCCTCCAGACAGATGATGTAGTCGGGATGGATCGATTTCTTCACGGGAACCGCCGGCTCCGGCCGCTCGACGGCCTGGGCGGGACCCTTGCCAACTCCAGCAAGTGATTGATATACCTGACTGATAAGCTGCGGCAGGTCGCCCGCTGCGATCGTATTGTTGGACACATGCGCCGCCACGATCTCGGTGGTGAGCGCGAGCAGGTCCTTAGTGTTCGCGTTATCGGACATCTTGGTCTTTCCTTCGGGATATCGACAACAGATATGGTTTTTGCTGCCGATAAAACAATAATCCGCAGTTTCACAACTGCGCGGTTCGGAAGGTCAGTAGAGATAACGACTGTTGCTTCAAATTGAAACCGAAACCTGCACGCCCGCCAGCCGAGGTCACGCGTGCGGGCGGGTCAGCGCCCGCCGGGCTCGGGGCCGAGATCGATGCGCAGGAGATGGGCATCCATCAGGCTGGCGTCCGGTCGCCGGTAATAGGCGACGCGCAGCCCGGCGCGGGCGAATCCAAGGCTCTCGTAGAGGATCAGCGCCGGGGTGTTGTCGGCGGCCACCTCGAGGGTGATGGAGGCCACCTTCCGGGCGCGGGCGCGGCTGAAGAGATCGGCGAGGAGCGCGCGGGCCGCCCCGCGCCGCCGTGCCTCCGGCGCGATGCCGAGAGTGATGATCTCTCCCGCCGGACTCGCCAGCAGATCGAACAGGAAGCCCGCCGGCTGCCGCCGCGGATCGTCGGCGTCCACCACCCAGCGTCCGCTGGCGCCACCCATGGCCAGGACGCCGGCGAAATCCTGCCCGTCCCAGTTCTCGCCGGGAAAGCAACGGGCGTGCAGCGCCGCCACCGCGCCCAGCGCATCCGACGCCACCGGAAGCACCCGCCACCGATTCATGGCGCGGCGACTCCCTTGGGCAGCGTGGTGTCGGGCGCGCGCAGGTAGATCGGCTCCAGGCGCTGGGCGGCCTGCTCCGGCCGCCACCGCCGCTGGGCCAGAGCCGCGAGATCGCCGGCGTCCACCAGGCCGGATCCGGCGGCGCGGACGAGATCCCGCCCGGCCGTGGCCGCCGCGAGCCGACCGGCGCCGTCGCCCGCCAGAACCAGCGGACCGGCGGGAAGCCAGGACGGCCATTCCACCTCCGGCACCAGGGCACCCGCCGCGAGGGGCTGGGCCGCGGTGTCGAACGCCTGCAGGTAGAGCTCCTCGCGCCGGCTCTCGATCGCGACCACCAGGGCGCGCCCGGCGCGGTGCTCCGTCGGCACGCCGGCCGCCACCGCCTCGAAGCTGGTGAGACCGAGGACCGGGCGCCCGCTCGCCAGCGCCAATCCCTCGGCGGTGGCGATGCCGATGCGCACACCGGTGAAGGCACCGGGTCCGAGCGTGACCGCGATGAGGTCGAGATCTTCGAACTCGACGGCGGCGCGCGCCATCACGGCGGCGATCATCGGCACCAGGCGCTCCGCCTGGCCGGTGGTCATCGTCTCGCTCTCCCGCGCGAGCAAACGATCCCCGTCGCGGACCGCGGCGGAGCAGGCGCTGCCGGAACTGTCGAAGGCCAGGACTCTCATGGCCGCACGCTTTTTCGCCCCTCTCGCTCCGAACGCATGGTAGGAAATGCCAGCTTCCTCAGACTGTCGTCGTTTCGCAACACCGATGTCGCTGATCGAGATCCGAGCCGAGACCCACGCCGTGCGGCTCGATATCGCCTATGCCACCGGGCAGAACGTCACGGGCAAGCCGATCTATGCACGGCCGGGCTGCTACCTGTATGGAGACGCCGCCGACCGTCTGGCCCGCGCCGTGGAACTCGCGCGGCCGCTGGGATTGACCCTCAAGATCTTCGACGCTTTCCGCCCGTCCGAGGCGCAGTGGAAGCTCTGGGAGTTCCGGCCCGATCCGGAATTCGTCGCCGATCCGCGCCGCGGATCGCCGCACTCCCGCGGCGCCGCGGTGGATCTCACCCTGGTGGACGGCAACGGCGTCGAGCTCGACATGGGCACCGGCTTCGACGCCTTCACGCCGCTCTCCCATCACGCCAGCACCGAGGTCTCGGTGGCGGCGCAGCGCAACCGGCTGCTGCTCCTCGGCCTGATGACGGCCGCCGGCTGGGACTATTACGCGATGGAATGGTGGCACTACCAGCTGTTCGACGCCGGGCTCTATCCGCTGCTCAGCGACGCGGACCTGCCGGTGTCGATGATGCGCGGCGATTGAGCCGGGCGTCGGCGCTAGATCGCGCGGACTTCCTGAACTTCCGGCACGTAGTGGCGCAGCATGTTCTCGATGCCCGCCTTGAGCGTCGCGGTCGAGCTCGGGCAGCCCGAGCACGAGCCCTGCATGTGCAGGTAGACGACGCCGTCCTCGTAGCGCTGGAAGATGATGTCGCCGCCGTCCTGGGCCACCGCCGGGCGGACGCGGGTCTCCAGCAGCTCCTTGATCTGGGTCACCAGCTCGTCGTCGTCCTCGCCGCCTTCGGCTACGGGCGCGTCGCTCAGCACCACCGGCTGGCCGGCGGTGAAATGCTCCATGATCGCGCCCAGCACCGTGGGCTTCAGCTGCAGCCAGTCGAGGCCGGGGTCCTTGCTCACGGTGATGAAGTCGGCGCCCAGGAAGACGCCGGTCACGCCCTCGAGACCGAAGAGCCGCTCGGCCAGCGGCGAGCGCCCAGCCTCCGCGGCGGCGGTGAAGTTCGCCGTGCCGCTCTCCATCACCGCGCGCCCGGGCAGAAACTTGAGGGTTGCCGGGTTCGGCGTGGGCTCGGTCTGGATGAACATGAATCGGCTCCGGAGGGATGTGCTGCTGCCGCACAACCTTGGGTCTCCGGCCGGTCAAGTCAACCCTTTAGCCAGTGTGGTCAATGCTGGCATGCCCACCCCGGCGCTTGCGGCCGGGGACCGCTTGCGGAACAAATGGCGCCATGACGATGGCAGGAGATCCGGAGCTCGGGCCGGCGGCGCAGGCCGCGGCGCTTCGGGCAGCGCCGGTGGCGGATTGGCTGGTGGGCGCCGCCCGCGAGAGCCGGGACGTGCTCGCCCTCTTTGGCGCGATCTGCGAGCGCATCGTCGCGGCGGGGGTGGCGCTCGATCGCTCCACGGTCCATATGCGGATGCTGCATCCGGAGATCCGCGGCTACACCCTGCTGTGGCGCGCCGGCAAGGGCGCCGAGCTCACGCCGCGCTATCACGGCGTCGAGAACCTGCCGACCTACACCAACAGCCCGATCTACTGGATCTACGGCGGCGCCGAGCGCTTCCGCCGGCATCTCGAGAGCCCGGACGTGATGCTGGATTTCGCGGTGCTGGCGGAGCTCAAGGCCGAGGCCTTCACCGACTATGTGGCGCAGCGGCTGCCGTTCACCAACGGCAGCAATCACGGCGTCACCTGGGCGACCCAGCGCGCCGGCGGCTTCGCCGACGACGACCTCGCCTTCTTCGACGCGCTGGTGCCGCATCTCGGCGTGATCTTCGAGGCGCGGGCGATGCGCCACGTCGCCGAGACACTGCTGTCGGTCTATCTCGGCGCCGACGCCGGCGCCCGCGTGCTCAACGGCCAGGTGACCCGCGGCAGCGGCCAGGTGATCGAGGCGGCGATCCTGTTCGCGGACATGCGCGGCTTCACCGAGATCTCGGAGACGCTGCGCGGCGACCAGGTGATCCAGCTTCTGAACGAATACTTCGAGGCGGTCATCGCGCCGGTGGAGGATCACGCGGGCCAGGTGCTCAAGCTGATCGGCGACGGCATGCTGGCGATCTTTCCCCTGCATGCGGGCGGCGCGCGGCCGGCGTGCCTCGCCGCCTACAGCGCCGCCAAGGCCGCCTTCGCCAATCTCGCCGAGGTGAACCGGCGCCGGCGCGCGGCGGGCGACATCACCGTGCGCATCGGCATCACCTTCCACCTGGGCACCGTGATCTACGGCAACATCGGCGGTGCCAGCCGCCTCGACTTCACCGTGATCGGGCCGGCGGTCAACCTGGTGAGCCGGCTGCAGCGGCTCTGCCGCAATTTCGGCAAGGGCATGCTGCTCTCGGCGGAATTCGCGGCGCACGCCGGCATCCCCGTGGTGTCGCTCGGCCACCACGCGCTCCGCGGCATGCGCGAGCCGCCGGAAGTCTTTGCATTGCCGCTGGCCGAGGATCCCTATTTCGAGATCGAGAAACCGCCGCGTTGAAGCTGAGTCGGCGGTGGTGCGTCCTTCGAACTCGGCGCTTCGCTCCGGCTCAGGATGAGGACCGACTTTGATGCCAGAAAGAAAAGCACCTCATCCTGAGCCGACCGCGTAGCGGGCGAGTCGAAGGACGCAGGATGCTGCTGCAGCGCGCAACGACGACGCGTCACTCCTCACGTCACCGCGCCGATCTGCTCCGGCGTCAGGTTGCCCGGCACCAGCGTCATCGGCACGCGGAGCTTCACCGCGAGCTTGCCGGTGAGCGCGGTCACCAGCGGCCCCGGTCCCTCGGGGCCGGTATTCGCCGCCAGCACCAGGATGGAGATGCTGGGCTCCTCCTCGATCAGCGCCAGCAGCTCGTCGCGCCGCCGGCCCTCGCGGATGTAGACGATCGGCAGCGAGCCCGAGGTCTCCAGGACCTCCTGGGAGATCTTGCTCATGAGCTGCTCGGCTTCCTCGCGGCGCTCCTCGCGCATCAGGGATTCGACCGCCATCCACTGCTGGAGGTCGCTGGGCTCGATCACGTAGAGGAGCGCCACGCGGCCGCCGGTGGAGCGCGCGCGCAGCGCCGCGTAGCGCAGCGCCACCTGCATCTCCGGGCTGTCGTCGACCACCACCAGGAAGACGCGTTGGGGCAGGGATTTGGGATCGCTCATCGCGGAGCCTCTCATGCATTCCGGAACGGCAGGCTCGCCAGCCATCCTGCCATCGCCGCCAAGATGACGGCAACCAGGCCGTAGGCGAGCCCGAAGCGGTCGGCGAAATCGTGCACCTCGGCGTCGATGCCGATCTCGGAGATCACCAGCGGCGTGGTCTGGCCGCTCACCACCGCATTGTCGCGCACCAGGAACACCTCCACCAGATAGGTCCCGGTGGGGACGCTGGCGGGAAAGTTGATGGTGGCGCGGAACAGCCGATCGCCGAGAAAGCTGACCTGGCCCGCGCTCGGCACGTAGAGCCCGGCGCGGGTCTGGTTGCGGATGAAGGCGGCGCGGAAATCCAGGGCGTCGGCCGCCGACAGCGGACGCTGGGTATTGAGGCGGAGATAGTCGAGGCCGATCTGATGCAGCTGGCGTACCGCCGGCGGCGCGATCTCCTCCACCGGCCGGCTGCTGGCGACGCTGTAGAAGCTGGGCACGTTGAGGTAGGTGGCCTGGCGCGTGTTGACCCAGACGGCGGCGACCTTGCTCTTGTGCCGCACCACCAGGTCGCGCTCGGGCCCGCGCACCACCACGATCACGTCGCCGCCGCCGTCGGTGGCGCCGAACAGCACCACGCTGGTGCCGGTGAAGCCCGTGGTGATCGCCACCAGATGGCTGGTGAGATCGGCCACCAGCGCCTGGGCCCGCGCGGGCGGCGCCAGGGCTGAGAGTGCCAGGCACGCCAGCAGGGCGAGGAGCGGGGCGCGGAGGGGCCGGTTCACGATCCTACCACGGCGATGGAGTAGAGGTCCTCGGGCCGGACGCCGAGATCGCGCGCGAGCTTCACCGCCACCGCCAGCACCATCAGCGCCAGGAGCGCGCGGAGCTGCTCGCCGCGGAGCTTGGTGCCGAAGCGGGTGCCGAACTGCGCCCCGAGCACGCCGCCAACGAGCAGCATCAGCGCCAGCACCGCGTCCACCGTGCCGTTACCGACCGCCTGCAGCACGGTGACGTTGGCGGCGACGAAGATGATCTGCAGGAGCGAGGTGCCGGGCACCACGGCGGTCGGCATGCCCAGCATGTAGATCATGGCCGGCACCATGACGAAGCCGCCGCCGATGCCCATGACGGCGGAGAGGATGCCCACCAGGAAGCCCAGCCCCACCGGCACGATGGCGCTGATGTAGAGCTTGGAGCGGCGGAAGCGCATCTTGAGCGGCAGGCCGTGGATCCACATGTGCCGGTGCAGCTTGCGCCGCCCGGCGCCGGGCCGGTGCCGGCGCAGGATCACCCGCGTGCTCTCGATCAGCATCAGGAGGCCGAGGACGCCCAGCAGCACCACGTAGCTGATGGTGACCACAAGCTCGACCTGGCCGATGCGGCGCAGGATGGCGAAGAGCCAGACGCCGAGGCCGGAGCCGACGAAGCCCCCCACCAGCAGCACGAAGCCCATGAGGAAATCGACGTTGCCGCGCCGCCAATGGGCGATGACGCCGGAGACCGAGGCGCCCACCAGCTGGTTGGCGGAGGAGGCCACCGCCACCGCCGGCGGGATGCCGATGAAGATCAGGAACGGCGTCAGCAGGAAGCCGCCGCCGACGCCGAAGACGCCGGAGAGAAAGCCGACGGCGCCGCCCAATCCCAGAAGGACGAAGACGTCCACGGAGAGAGCGGCGATCGGCAGGTAAATGTCCATGGGATCCGCAACAACCGGGCCGCGCGCGGCCCCGGAACGGCGGCGGCGCCCGGGCGCACCTTACATCCGGCGCCTACCCCGGAAAAGCGGTTTCGCCCCGTCTTATTAGGTCATTTGCGGGGCGTGGCGCCGCTGCAACTCAGGGCCGGAGCAGGCCCGTGATGTCATAGACCTCGCGCAGATGGGGGGCGGCGATGGCGTGGGCGCGCTCGGTGCCGCGGCGGAGGATCTGGTCGATATATTGAGGGTCGGCCAGCAGGCGGCGCATCTCGCCGCCGATCCGGCCGAGCACGGAGACCGCGAGGTCCGAGAGCCCCTCCTTGAAGCGCGAGAACGGCGCGCCGGCGAATTCCTGGACCGTCGCCTCCAGGCTCTTGTCGGCAAGCGCCGCGTAGATGCCGAGCAGGTTGTCGGCCTCGGGCCGCGCCTCGCACTCCGCCACGGTCGCCGGCATCGGCAGCGGGTCGGTCTTCGCCTTGCGCATCTTCTGGCGGATGGTGTCGGCGTCGTCGGTCATGTTGATGCGCGAATAGTCCGAGGTGTCGCTACTTCGACATCTTCTTGGTGCCGTCGCGCAGACTCATCACGCGGGTCGCGGCGCCGAAGATCTGCGGCTCCGGCAGCGGGAAGAACTCGATCTCGTAGCGCCGGTTGAAGGCGCCGGCGATGTCGCGCGACAGCTCCAGATGCTGCTTCTGGTCCTCGCCGACCGGCACGTGGGTCGCCTTGTAGAGCAGGATGTCGGCGGCCATCAGCACGGGATAGGCGTAGAGGCCGAGGCCGGCGTTGTCGCGCTGCTTGCCCGCCTTCTCCTTGAACTGGGTCATGCGGTTGAGCCAGCCGAGCGGCGTCAGGCAGCCCAGGAGCCAGCGCGAGCTCGGTGTGGGCGGGAACCGTGCTCTGGTTGAAGATGACGCAGCGCTCGGGATCGATGCCGGCGGCGATATAGGCGGCGGTCACCTCGCGGGTCTGCGCGCGCAGCTCGTTGGGGTCCTGCGGCAGGGTGAGGGCGTGCAGGTCGACGATGCAGAAGATGCAGTCGTAGTCGTCCTGCAGCGCCACCCAGTTGCGGATCGCGCCGAGATAGTTGCCGAGGTGCAGATTGCCGGTGGGCTGGATGCCCGAGAAGATGCGATTCATAAGACCCGTCCGGGTTGGAAGCGGAGGAGGCGAAGGCGCGCTTTATCGCGGATGGGAGGCGCGAGGGTCAAGCCGCCCGGCGCCGCAGCCGCCGCAGCAGGTCGCGCCAGTCGGCGGCGCCGGCGAGAAGCGCCAGGGCGGCGAAGCCCGCGAGCCCCGCCGCCACCAGGATGACGAGGGCGGTGAGGCGCTCGGCGAAGACGCCGGCGAGGGGTGCCGCCAGGGCGCGCTCGAGCACCAGCAGCAGGATGCCCATGCCCAGCGCCGCCGCGGCGATGCGCGGGATGCTGCGCCGCGCGCGGCTGTCGAGGACGAAGTGGCCGCGCCGGGCCAGCATCGTCAGCAGGCCCAGCGCGTTCACCCAGCCGGCGATCGATGTCGCCATGGCGATCCCGACATGGGCCAGCGGCAGCACGAAACCCAGCAGAAAGGTGCAGGCGGCATTCACCACCATCGCCAGCACCGCGATCTTCACCGGCGTCGCCGTGTCGTGGCGGGCGAAGAAGCCCGGCGCCAGGATCTTGATCAGGACGAAGGCGGGCAAGCCCCGCCGCGTAGGCCGCCAGCGCCGGCGTCACCGCCGCGGTCTCCGCGGGGCCGAAGGCGCCGCGCTGGAACAGCGTCGCCAGCATCGGATGCGGCGAGGATGCCGAGCGCCACCGCCGCCGGCAGGGTCAGCAGCAACGCCAGCTCGAGCCCGCGGTTCTGGGTGTGGATCGCGCCCGCGGCGTCGCCGGTGCGCACCTGGCGCGAGAGCGACGGCAGGATCGCGGTGCCGACCGCGATCCCGACCACGCCGAGCGGCAGCTGATTGAGCCGGTCGGCGTAATAGAGATAGGACACGGCGCCGGTCGGCAGCAGCGAGGCGATCGCGGTCGAGACCACCAGGTTGAGCTGCGTCACGCCGGCGCCGAAGGTGCCCGGCAGCATCAGCTTCAGGAGCCGCTTCACCTCGGGCGTCAGGCGCGGCATCGGCAGGCTCAGCGCCATGCCGGCCTGCCAGCACGACACCATCAGCCACAGGAACTGCGCGAAGCCCGCCGCGGTCACCGCCCAGGCCAGCGACACGCCGCTCACCGGGCGCACGAAGACGAGGGCGCCGATCAGGAAGATGTTGAGAAGCGTCGGCGTCGCCGCGACGGCGGCGAAGCGCTCGAGGGAATTGAGCACGCCGCCCTGCAGCGAGACCAGGGAGATGTAGAGGAGATAGGGGAAGGTGATGCGCGTCAGCGCCACCGTCAGCTCGAATTTTCCGGCGTCGTCGGCGAAGCCCGGCGCGATCACATGGACGAGGGCGGGCGCGAAGATCTCCGCCGCCACCACCATCGCCAGCAGCGCCGCCACCAGCACCGCCAGCGCATCCTCGGCGAAGCGCTTCGCCGCCACGCGGCCATGCTCGGCGATGGTGCCGGCGAAGAGCGGCACGAAGGCGGCGTTGAAGGCGCCCTCGGCGAAGAGGCTGCGGAACAGGTTGGGGAGCCGCAGCGCCACGAAGAACGCGTCCGCCACCGGCCCGGCACCGAGATAGTTCGCGGTCAGGACCTCGCGCACGAAGCCCATCACCCGGCTCACCAGGGTGTAGAAGCCGACGGTGGCGGCCGAGCGCAGCAATGCCATGGCGCCCGCTTCTAGAGCATTTTCCGCCGAAGTGGAAACCGGTTCGGCGCTAAGGCGGCGCGGTGTCGTGCGGGAATGGCAGAAAGAGTCCGGGACGCGGCATGAATTCGGGATTGCCGGGGTAGCCGTTCAGGATGAACAGCATGTCCACGGTCTCGCCGTCGCCCGCCAGCGGAAAATAGATGCGCTCGGTCTCGATGAATTTGCGGCCGGGATGCGGCATCGGGAAGCGGTCGTAGACCGGCGCTCGCCGCTCCACCGTCTCGCGCATGTTCCCGAGAATGCGGTCGCAGAGCTCCGGCAGCACCGCGTCCTCGACGAGCTTCCCCGTAATCTCGCGGCCGGCGACCAAGGTCTGCGTGGTGCCCACCAGACGAAAGCGGAAGCGCAGGTGCTCCGCCTCGCGCAGGACCTCGGCCAGGTTGATGAGATTGAGGATGCTACGGAGATCGACGGGGTCAATATGCTGGCGCCCCGGCAGCTGGCCCGGCGGCGCCACCTTCGCCAGATGATCCCGGACCCAGGCGAAGCAGGGATGCAGTGTCTTGTAGTCGGGTTCCGGCATGGCGGGATCGCCTAGCCGCTCGCCCGCATCGGCGCACGCATCAAAGCCCCGACGGGACGGGCACTTTCCTGCAGACCCGTGGAAGTTGTAGACATGGCCCTCGAAATCTCTGGATTTCGACGAATGCTCGCTGAAGTTGTTCTCTGCAGTTGAGACTCTACGCGTGATTCTCAATCACGCAAGGGCGACTCGAGAATTCGAGGGCAAGGACCGGAACGCCGGGTCTGGCTGCGGCAGCGATAGTCGGGGTTCCGCTTCCTGTAGAGCCCGGAGCCCGCAATGACACAACCCTCGACCCCCTTGCTTCCCGCATCGTTTCATCGGCTGGCCTGGTCGAATCTGGCGGCGCAGTCCGCCGAGCAGATCGGCCTCGCCGCGGCGCCGATGGTGGCGGTGCTGATGCTCGGCGCCGGGCCGGGAGAGACCGGCCTCCTCGCCGCCGCCCAGACCCTGCCGTTCCTGCTGCTGTCGTTTCCCGCCGGTGTCCTCGCCGACCGCACCCCGCGCCGGCGATTGATGATCCTGGCCGAGATCGCGCGCATGGCGGCGCTGCTGGCGCTGCCCGTGCTGGCGCTGCTGGGCTGGCTCTCGATCCCCGTCCTCGCGGTCCTGGGATTCGCCGCCGCCACGGGAACCGTGGCCTTCAGCGTCGCGGCGCCGGCTCTCGTGCCGGCCCTGGTGCCGCGGGATGCTCTCGCCGCGGCGAACGGCCGCCTCGAGCTGGCGCGCAGCCTCGCCTTTGCCGGCGGTCCCGCTCTCGCGGGTGCCCTGGTGGGATGGGCCGGCACGTCGCCCGCCTTCGTGCTGGCGGGGGCGCTCTCGGGGGTCGCGGTGCTGCTGCTGATCGGCGTGCCGGAGCCGCCGCGTCCGGCGCTGCCGCCGCGGCATTTCCTCGGCGATCTCCGGGAAGGCGCGGGCTTCGCGTGGGGTCATCGCCTGCTGCGGCCGATCCTGCTGACCGCGGTGGCGTGGAACTTCGCGTGGTTCGTGCTGCAGGCGGCCTACGTGCCCTACGCCGTCCAGGCTCTCGGCCTCACCGCGTCAGGTGTCGGCGCAACCTTGGCGAGCTTCGGCGTCGGCATGGTGACGGGGGCGATGTTGGCGCGGCGCATCACCGCTCGCCTCAGCTTCGGCGTGACGGTGGCGCTGGGGCCGGTGGTCTCTGTCGCCGCCGCCGCGGCGATGGTGGCGACGATCTGGCTGCCGTCGGCGCTGCTGGCGAGCGCCGCGTTCTTCCTCTTCGGCGCCGGCCCCATCCTCTGGACGATCAGCCAGACGACGCTGCGCCAGACGGTGACTCCGGCGGCGCTGCTGGGCCGGGTCTCGGCCTTGTTCATGACGGCGCAGTCCGGCGCGCGTCCGATCGGCGCGGCGGTCGGCGCCGCCCTTGGCGCCGGCTACGGGCCGCAGAGCTGCATCCTCCTCGCCGCGGTGGGATTCCTGGTCCAGGCCGGCGTCATCCTCTGCTCGCCGGTGCCGCGCCTGGCGCGGCTTCCCGCCGCCGCCTGATGCGAGAGCGCTTGTCAGGGAGGGGTGCCAGGCCTTAGCTAGCGCCCTGAGCTCGCGGGCGAAGGGGAGTGCCACATGGCGGAGACGAAGATCGGCGTGGTCGGGTGCGGCGGCCGCATGGGACGCGCCCTCGTGGGTGAGATCGTGGCCGCGGGTGCCCGCGTCGCCGGCGGCACCGAGGTGCCGGGGAGCCCGCTCCTCGGCCAGGACGTGGGCGAGCTCGCGGGCGTGGGAACGCTGGGGGTCAAGGTGGTGGCGGATGCGGCTCTCGTGTTCCAGGCCGCCGACGTGGTGCTGGATTTCACCATCGCCGCCGCGAGCACGGCGCACGCGAAGCTCGCCGCCGAAACCGGCCGCGCCCTCGTGCTCGGCACCACCGGCCTCGACCGCGCCCAGGGCGACGCGGTGCGCGCCGCCGCCAAGCACGCGCCGATCCTCTGGGCGGCGAATTTCAGCCTCGGCGTGAATCTGCTCCTCAGCCTGGTGGAGAGCGCGGCCCAGCGCCTGGGCGAGGACTACGACATCGAGGTGCTGGAGATGCATCATCGGCACAAGGTCGATGCGCCCTCGGGCACCGCGCTGGCGCTCGGCGAAGCGGCGGCGAAGGGCCGTGCCATCGACCTCGCGGCGCGCAGCCAGCGCGTGCGCGACGGCCACACCGGCGCGCGGAAATCCGGCGACATCGGCTTTGCCACATTGCGCGGCGGCGACGTCGCCGGCGAGCACAGCGTGATCTTTGCCGCCGCCGGCGAGCGCCTCGAGCTCACTCATCGCGCGACGACGCGCCTCGTCTTCGCCCGCGGCGCCGTCCACGCCGCGCGCTGGGTCGCCGGCAAGCCGCCGGGCCTCTATGACATGCGCGACGTGCTGGATCTCAAGCGGTGAGGGGGGAGAGGCGTGGTGCGTCCTTCGACGCGCTTCGCTTGCTCAGGATGAGGAAGATAGGAGACGCCTCGAGGAAAATCTCCTCATCCTGAGCAAGCGAGCGGAGCGAGCGCGTCGAAGGACGCAGGATTTGTCCGCTCCCGAGAAACTCAGCGCGTCGCGGGATTGATGTGGAGGCGCCAGCGGGTGAGGGCTTCCTTGAGGGCCATCGCCAGGGTCTTGCGCTCGTTGGGGGCGAGGAAGCCGCCGAGCACGAGCTCGCGGCCGTGGGAGGTGAGGACCAGCCGGTTGGTCTCCTCCTGTTCCTCGAAGACGACCCTGAGCCAATAGGGCTGGAACTGCCAGCGCCGGCGCTCGCCGCGCAGGCCCACGCGCTCCACCGTCAGCGTATCCTCGGTGAGGCGCACCCACTCGTGCATGCGGGCGCTGCGATAGCTGGCGCGGAAGGCGAGATAGACCAGGAGCACGTCGAGGCCGAAATAGCCGAAGATCGGCCAGGCGCCCGCCAGGACGAAAGTGATGCCGGCGGCGAAGCTGATGCCGCCGAGCACGAGCATCAGCAGCAGGAATCCCAGCGGCGGCAGGCTGCGATGGGGATAGATCACCGCGTCGAAGTACACGGCGGCTGATTGGATATCCGGGGGCGTCGGGCCATCCATGACGCGGAGCTTAGGCGGTGCGCGCGCGCAGGTAAAGCGGCGGCGGATGCTTTTTCGAGTGCGACGGAAGTTTTCCACAGCGATGTGGTCCCGCACATCGGGGCAGGAACGGTCTCCGCTTTGCGCGTCGCCGAGGTGACGATAGGATCGCGCCCATGAAACCGGGGGATGTAGAGGAATTCTTCCGCCGCCTGGCGGCCGAGCGTCCGAATCCCCGCGGCGAGCTGGAATACATCAGCCCCTATACGCTCCTGGTGGCGGTGGTGCTGTCGGCCCAGGCGACCGACGCCAGCGTCAACAAGGCGACCCCCGCGCTCTTCGCCGCCGCCGACACGCCGGCGAAGATGGTGGCGCTCGGCGAGGCCCGGGTGCAGGACTTCATCAAGACCATCGGCCTCTACCGTACCAAGGCGAAGAACGTCATCCGCCTCAGCGAGATGCTGATCGCCGAGCACGGCGGCGAGGTGCCGAAGACACGCGACGCGCTGCAGACGCTGCCGGGCGTCGGGCGCAAGACCGCGAACGTGGTGCTCAACATCGCCTTCGCCGAGCCCACCATCGCCGTCGACACCCACATCTTCCGCGTCGGCAACCGCACCGGCCTGGCGCCGGGCAAGACGCCGGACGCCGTGGAGGCGCGCCTGGAAAAGGTGGTGCCCGCACATTACAAGCTCCACGCCCATCACTGGCTGATCCTGCACGGCCGCTACGTCTGCGTGGCGCGGAAGCCCAAGTGCATGAACTGCGTGGTGGTGGATCTCTGCGCCTTCAAGGGCAAGACGACGCTGGAGGGCGCGCCGGCGAAGAAGACGGCGAAGCCGGCGCGCAAGAAGAAGCGCTGAAGGCTGTTGGCTGCAGAGAGGTGGTGCCTCACGCCCGCCAGCGCGAGACTTCTCGCTTCCAGGCGGCTCAGCAGCTCCGTCAGCAGCACGCTGCAGAGAACCAGCACGGCGATCCCCGCGTAGGCGCCGGTGATGTTGAAATTTCCGGAATTGAACTCGATCAGGAATCCGAGGCCGCGGTTGGCGGCGATGAGCTCGGCCAGCAGCGTGTTGGTGAAGGCGTAGCGCACGGCGATGCGCATGCCGGTGAAGATCCATGGCAGCGCGCCTGGGATCATCACCTTGCGGATGATCTCCAGGCGCGTGGCGCCCATCAGGGTCAGGGACTGGACCAGGTCGCGGTCGACGTCGCGCACGCCGTCGATGGTGTTGGTGAGCACCAGGAAGAACACGGTGAGGGCGACCAGCGCGATCTTCGAGCTGTCGCCGACGCCCAGCAGGATGATGAAGAGCGGTGCCAGCGCAATCTTCGGCATGGCGTAGAAGCCGGTGAGGAACGGCGCCAGCACCCGGTGCAGGCGCGGGAAGAGCCCGAGCACGATGCCGATGCCGATGCCGGCGAGGCAGCCGAGACCGTATCCCTCCGCCATCACCGCCAGCGTCGCCTGCAGATGCACCCAGAGCGTGCCGTCGCCGATCCACTGCCTGAGCGTGCCGAGGATCAGGGTGGGGCTGCTGAGCCAGAATTTCGTGGCCCGGCCGACCGGCGCGAACTCCCAGGCCAGCAGCAGGATCGTCACCAGGACGATCCGCGCGCCGATGCGCCCGGCGGGCGTGGCGAAGACGCGCGCCAGGGCCGAGCCGCCGCCGGGCCGGCCGTCGATGAGGGATATTTCCGCGGTCGCTTCCGCCATCAGACCGACGTGCCCTTGATGATGTCGTCCTTGAGCTCGTCCCAGAGCTGCTCGTGCTGCTGGGCGAAATCCTCGGTGAAGCGGACCTTGAAGACGTCCCGCGGCCGCTCCAGGCGCACGTCGTGGATGGCGCGGATGCGGCCGGGCCGGGCTGTCATGACGATGATCCGATCGGCGAGCGTGATCGCCTCGCCGAGATCGTGGGTCACGAACACCACGGTCATCCGCCGCTCCTGGGTCAGACGCTGGAGCTGGTCCAGCATCAGCAGCTTGAGCTGGGCGTCGAGGGCGCCGAAGGGCTCGTCCATCAGCAGGGTCTCGGGCTCGTAGATGAGCGTGCGCGCCAGCGCCGCGCGCTTGCGCATGCCGCCGCTGAGCTCGGCCGGGTAGTGGTTCTCGAAGCCGCGCAGACCCACCAGATCCATGATCTGCGCCACCCGGTCGGCGGCCTCGGCGCGCGGCGTCGCGCGGCATCTGAGCTCGAGGGCGATGCGGATGTTGTCGGCGGTGCTGCGCCAGGGCAGCAGCGTGTCCTTCTGCGTCAGGTATCCGACCCGGCGATTGGGACCGGTGACCTCGCGCCCGTCATAGAGCACGCGGCCGGCGCTCGGCGGCATCAGACCGGCGACGAGATTCAGGATGGTGGACTTGCCGCAGCCGCTGGGTCCCACCAGGGCCACGAATTCCTCGCGCCCGATCTCGAGATCGACCGGCTGCAGCGCCTCGATCTCGGTGCCGCGCATCTGGAACCGCTTGCCCGCGCCGAGGAGGCGGATCTTCGCCTCGGCGGCGTCGGTGCGGGGCGCCCGCGCGGGGGCGAGTGTCATCTGGTCCATCGGTTACTCCGCCGCATGTCGCCACCTGAGGACCCGCCGCTCGATCCGCGTGGCCGCCTCGCTCAGCAGCAATCCGATCACCATCAGGATGAGCAGCACCGCATAGAGCGAGGTCATGTCGAACTGCTCCGCCGCCTGGCTGAGGAGATATCCGAGCCCGGCCCGGGTCGCCAGCAGCTCGCCGGTGACCGTCGCCACCAGCGCATAGGGGAGCGCGATCTTGATGCCGCCCACGATCCAGACCGAGGTCGCGGGCGCCACCACCTTGCGGAAGATCTCCCATCTCCCGGCGCCCATGAGCTGCAGGGAATCGACGAGATCCCGGTCGATGCGCTGGGCGCCGGCGAAGGTGTTGAAGAACAGCAGGAAGAAGGTGACGATCGCCACCAGCACGATCTTCGGCAGCAGGCCCAGGCCGAAGAACATGATGAAGAGCGGCGCCAGGGACACCAGCGGCACGCTGTAGAGCCCGACGATGATCGGCCGCAGCACCGTGGAGGCGACCGGCGAGCGGCCGAGGATCATGCCGGCGATGATGCCGAGGCTGGTGCCGATGACGAAGCCGGTCACCAGCTCCGTCACCGTGGCATAGAGATGGACATAGAGGCTGCCGCCGAGCCAGGCCCAGATCTTGACCGCGATCAGGCTGGGCTCGCTCACCCAGCGGTCGCCGCCGGAGCGGCCGAGGAGCTCCCAGCCCGCCAGCAGGAAGGCGCCAAAGGCGAGCTGCCAGGCCACGACGCTGTCGTGACCGGTGGCAGTGAGGCGCCGCTGGCGGTCCTCCACGGCGGCGCCCTCACGCCTTGCCGCGGGCCTTGATGACTTCCTCGGCGATGCCGGGATAGAAGACGTCGGAGAGCTTGGCGCTGACCGGCACGCCCTTGCTGATCTTCATGAAGTTGACGACGTTCTCCGTCTGCTCCGCCGTGATCATGGGGGTGGTGGGCACGCCCTTGCGATACTTGGCGAAGGCGGCGTCGTAGGCGGCCTGCTCCAGGTCCGGGAAATAGTGCTTCACCAGCTTGCCGGCCTCCGCCGGGTTGTCGCGCACGAGGTCCATCGCCTTGGTCCAGCACTTCACCATCGACACCAGCATCGGGCGCTTGTTTTGGATCGCCTCGTGATTGGTGGAGAGGATGATGTAGGGGACGTTGTTCGCCTCCGGCACGTCGCCGTTGAGGGGCTCGAGGATGATCTGGCCGAGCTTGCGGCTGACCGCGAGCTCGGGGATCGGCGAGGTGAAGCAGAAGCCGTCGGTGGCGCCGCGCTCCAGCGCCGCCAGCATGCCCTCGGCGTTCACCAGGGGCTGGATGGTGACGTCATGATCGGGGTCCATGCCGCGCTTGCGCAGGACGGCGCGCACCATGTCATCGGTGCCGGAGCCCGGCGTGGTGATGCCGATCTTGAGGCCTTTGAGGCGCTTGACCTTCTCGTCGGTGGTCATGCCGGGGGTGATGCCGTTCTTGGCGATCGCCGCGTTCGACAGCAGGATCGACATCGGGAGGATGTTGTAGCCGGCGGAGACCGCGACGATATTGCCGGCGTTCTGCGCCGCCTGCACCACCAGCTGCAATCCCAGCGGCGCCACGTCGGCGCTGCCGCCCATGATCGCCGAGGTCTGCCGGGGACCGGAGGAGACATTGACGGAATCGAGCTCGATGCCTTCGGCGGTGTAGTAGCCGCCGGCCTCGGCGATGTAGTGGAGCGTGAAATAGAAGGCGCCGGCGCCCATGGCGAAGGTCACCTTCTCGCCCGCATGGGCGATGATCGCCGGCGCCGCGACGCCGGTAGCGGCCGTTGCCAATAGAAGCGTGACCTGCCGCCGCGTCAGTTTCCCGGACATACTCGGTATCCTCCTCTGCAACGGGCTTGCCCGCCCGTGGGTTATGTTTTCGGCGACGGCCCGCCCGTGGCGCGGATCTGCACCCCCGCGGCGGATTCCATCGGCCGGATCACCGTCGTCATGTCGTCGCTGTCGGCGCCCGCGGCCTTGGTCTCCTGATAGAGCCGCAGCACCTCGGCGCTGAGATGCGCGGTCAGGCCGAGCGCGGCGGCTTCCGCCTGGAACAGCTCGAGATCCTTGGTGACGATGCGCAGCGACCCGCCGTAGTCGAAGCTGCCCGGCAGCACGTGATCGGGAATCTTGGTCAGCGTCGCACTGTTCTGGCCGCTCCCGCTGTTCAGCACCTCCAGCATCGCCTCCGGCGCGATCCCGGCTTTCGCGCCCACCACCATCGCCTCGGCCGCGACGGCGAAGTTGGCCAGCGAGACCGCGTTGTTGACGAGCTTCATCATCTGCGCCGCGCCCAGGCGCTCGCCGAGATAGACGGTCTTGCTGGCATAGGCGCGGATCAGCGGCTGGGCGAGATCGAAGGTCGCCCGGGCGCCGGCGGCCATGGAGGTGAGGGTGCCCGTGCGCGCCCGCGGCGGCCCGCCTGTCATCGGCGCGTCGAGCGTCGCGATCCCGCGTGCGGACAATTCCTCGGCAAGGAGGCGCACCAGCCGGGCCCCGCTGGTGCCGAGATGAACGTAGGTGCGTGCCCGCGCGCCGCGCAGCAGCCCGTCGCCGCCGAGGACCGCCTGGCGATAGTCGTCGGCCCCGGTGAGGCAGGCGAACACGATATCGGATTTGTCCGCGACCTCCGCCGGCGAGTGCGCGATCTCGGCCTTGCCCGCGAAGGGCGCCGAGGCGGCCGGGCGGATATCGAAGACGGTGAGCTGACCCGTTTGCCGCAGCAGGCGCTCGGCGATCGGCGCGCCGATGGCGCCGAGGCCGAGGAAGCCCACTGCCGGTCCGTGCGTCATGCCCGTATCAGGTTCCACCGGCGCCACCCGTGATCGGAGGGCCGCAGCGCTGGGATCAGCTCAGCGCCTTCGGCTTGCGCATGACGCAGGTCTTCTCGTCGGGCTTGAAGTAATAGCGGTCCGCCTTGTAGTGGCCGCCGACGACGGTGAGGGAATAGGTGTCGTCGCTGAGGGCGGTGAAGCCGTGGATCTCGGCGGGCATCGCCACGATGGAGATGTCGCCGGCATTCAGCACGCGGTCCTCGATCATGTCGAGATCGGCGTAGCCCGCCTTCGCGCCGTCGTCCTTGCGCTCGTAGACGGTGTGCTGGACGCTGCCGCGATAGATCGCCAGCGCTTCCCAGACGCCGTGATCGTGCGGCGGGATCTTCTTTCCCTTGGGAAACTGATCCAGGGTGATGACGAGCTGGCCGTCATAATAAAGATACTTGGAGTTGTCGATGTGGTTGCCCTCGCGCTTGACGCCGAGGGACAGCAGATCCGGCTGCGCCAGCGCGCGCTTCAGCGTCGTGCGCAACCCGTCCAGCAGCCGCGTGCGGTCGGTTCCCTCGGTCTTGATCAAGTCGATGATCGACTGCGCGCACTCGCGGACGACTTGCTCGCTATTTGTGCTCGTCATAGTTGTTTCCTCCACGACTACATCTTTATCTGAGTATGTTCGCAACATCTCTAGTACGCAATGCCCCTGAGCGCACCGCCATCCACAGTAATCGACTGCCCGGTGATGGCGGCGGCGAGCGGCGAGGCGAGCAGCAGGACGAGGGGCGCGATGTCCTCGGGCTCGACGACGCGGCCGATCGGGAATTGCGCCGCGATCGCCGCTTCGGCTTCCTCGCTGCTGATGCCCAGCGCCTGGGCGCGGCGCGCCACGCGGCCGGGATGCCGGCTGGTGCGCGTCGTGTGCGGATGCACGATGTTGACGACGATGCCGTCGCCGGCGACTTCCTCGGCGAGATGCTTGCTGAAATTGGCGAGCGCGGAATTGCCGAGGCCTTGCGGCAGTCCCGATCCGCCCGACGGCAGCTCGTCGCCGCGGAAGACGCTTCTGGCCGCGGTGCCGCCGATGCAGACGATGCGCCCGCCGCCGGCCCGGCGCAAATGCGGCAGCGCCGCGCGCGAGCAGCGCACCGCCGCCATGGTCTTCCCCATGAAGCGTTCGAGAAGCTGCGTGTCGCTCGCGTCCTCGAGGGAGCGCGGCGTGCGGTCGACACTGGTGGAGGCGTTGTTCACGAGAACGTCGAGGCGGCCAAAGGCGGCGGCGGTCTCGTCGATGGCGCGCTGGCACGCCGCGGGATCGAGGAGATCGGCCGAGATCGCCAGGCAGTCGGCGCCCAGCGCGCGGATCTCCGCCGCCGCCGCGTCGAGCCGGCCGCGGTCGCGGGCGCAGATCGCGACGCGGGCGCCCTCCTGGGCAAAGGCGCGGGCGATGGCGAGGCCGATGCCCTGGCTGCCGCCGGTCACCAGGACCGCCGCGCCGCGCAATTTCAGATCCATGGTGATGTCCTCGTGGGAGAGAAGTGCGGAGGCGGGACTATGGCATCAGAGCCGGCTCTGATGCAGCCGCGGATGGCGCGCCAGCAGTCCGTCGTAGCAGCTCGATGGCGACATGCCCGCGGCGTCGCGGTCGAGGATCTCCGCGTAGGCGACGCGGTACTGGCCGCTCTTGCGATAGAGGAAAAGGCTGAGCACGCAGTCGGCGCCGCGGTATTGCCAGATCTCCGCCGGCGCCTCGTGGCGGCGGAAGTCGGGCGCGCCCAGAAGCCGCCGCAGCTCAGTCCCGCTGCGGCCGGCGAGCTGCTTGAACTCCGCCCCCGCCGGCGGCCGCGGTCCCACCACCGCGAGGGCGACCGGTGCGCTCGCAGGCAGGGTGGTGGACGGCGATGTCGGTGCGGGCGAGGGGGCGCAGGCGGCGAGCAGGGCGGCGCCCATCACGGCGGACAACAGGCGAAGCCGGCGCCCGTCGCCCCGGCAACTGCCGGCGGATATCTCTGCCGCTCCTCGACCGCTTCCCGGTCCGAGGCTCACCATCAAACCCCCAGCCTCGGGCGCGCCGCATTCTTGCGGCGTTGGTCGCCCGCCTCTTACTCGACGAGGTCGCCCTCGCTCGGCGTTTCCGCCAGGATCCGCGTCTCCACCACCGGCGCCGGCGCTGGGGCCGGCGGCTCGTTCAAGGTCGGCTGCGCCTGCACGTCGCCGGAAATCTGGCCGCCGCACTCGATCTCCACCTGGCCATAGCGCACCGTGCCGGTGACGCGGCCGCTGGCGCGGATCAGCAGCCGGCGGCGCACATGCAGCACGCCCTCGAAGCGGCCGCGGATCTCCGCGTCCTCGATCGAGGCGGAGCCCTTGAAGACGCCGCTCTCGGAGATCTCGATGTCGCGGCAGTTGGCGAGGTTCGCCTCCACGCTGCCTTCCACCACCAGCCGGTCGCAGGAGGTGATCTCGCCCGAGAGCGAGATCTCGCGGCCGACGATGAGCTTGCGGGTCTCCGCCTCGCGCTTCACCGCGATCGGCGGCGCCGTCGGTATCGGCGGGGTTTCCATGCGGCGCGGGATCGCGTCGATGCCCGAGCGCGAGCTTTCCGGCGCCGGCCGCGGCGGCAGCACCGGCGGCCGCAGCGGACCCGCCGCCGCCGCCGTCCGCGTGCCGGACTTCACCGGCAGCTCGAGGGTGTCGGGATCGTCGGGCAGGTTGGTCGTGATGTCGTCGGCTGGCTTTCTGCGTCGGAACATATGTTCACCTTGCTGGTCCGGTTCCCGGGTCGGCGAGCGCGCTCGGTGTGGCCAGTCCCGCTGCCTCCGTCACCAGATGCAGCATCAACGCCGCCGCCACCAACGGAGCCGCCAGGTTGGCGATCGGCAAAGACAGCAGCGCCGCGATCGCCACACCGGCGAGGAGCCACCGTCCGCGACGCTCGCGCCAGAGCGTCCTTGCCGCGACACCATCGAGCCGGCGAAGCGCGATCAAGTCGAAATATTCCCGACTGAGAAGATAGCCGTTGAGCAGGTAAAAGAGAAACAGATTTATCGCGGGAATCGCCAAATAAATGGGGAGTGCCAGCAGGTTGAGGACAATCGTGAGGCCGAGGAGTCGAAGGCCGCTCCGCAGCACCGCCGAGATCGGCACCGCCCGGGCCGGGCCCAGGGTCGGATAGTACTGCCGCTCCAGCCGGTCCAGCACCGCGTCCAGGAAGAAGCTCAGGATGGTGGTGGAGACCGCGGGGAACAACAGCCAGGCGAGACCGATCACCGCGAAGTTGCCGAGGATCTCCAGCGGCCAGCGCAGCCAGGCATGGTTCTGCGGCCGCAGCACCTCGATGCCCCAGGCAACCGCCGCGTGAAGCGCCAGGAACACCAGGAACGCGGCGACGATGCTGATCAGCAGCGCGCGGCGCTGGCCGGGCGCCACCGCGTCGCGGAGCGCCTGCACGATGTGAGCAGGAAGTGACGTCATTCTCGAGGGCAGCCTCGTGCTGGTGGGCGGGCTTGCCGCCGGGACGGAGCCTCTTATACTCCCGCCGCCCCACGCAACCCCACAGGTCCGGTTGATCCCATGGCGAATGCAACCCACGACGTCGTCGGCATCGGCAACGCGATCCTCGACGTGATCGCGCGCGCCGACGAGGCCTTCCTGCAGAAGCGCGGCCTGGTCAAAGGCACCATGCGCCTGATCGACGGCGGCGAGGCGGAGCTGCTTTATGGCGAGATGGGGCCGGGCGTCGAGATGTCCGGCGGGTCGGTCGCGAACACCATGGCGGGGATCGCCTCGCTGGGCGGCCGCGCGGGATTTCTCGGCAAGGTGCGGGACGACACGCTGGGTCAGGTCTTCCGCCACGACATCACCGCGGCGGGCGTCACCTACCGGATGGCGGCGGCGACCTCGGGTCCCGCCACCGCGCGCTGCCTCATCCTGGTGACGCCCGATGCCCAGCGCACCATGAACACCTTCCTCGGCGCCTGCGTCGAGCTCGGGCCCGAGGATCTCGACCGCGATCTCATCGCCGGCGCATCGGTGACATATCTCGAGGGCTACCTCTTCGATCCGCCCCGCGCCAAGGCGGCGATCCGCGAGGCCGCGGCGCTTGCCCACGCCGCCGGCCGCAAGGTCAGCCTCTCGCTCTCCGATCCCTTCTGCGTCGAGCGTCACCGGGACGACTTCCGCGACCTCGTGAGAAACCACGTCGACATCCTCTTCGCCAACGAGATCGAGATCTGCGCGCTCTACGAGACCGCGGATTTCGACACCGCGGCCCGGGCGGTGCGCAGCGATTGCGAGATCGCGGCGCTGACGCGGAGCGCCCACGGCTCCGTCATCGTCACCGCCAAGGAGACCCTGGCGATCCCGCCGGAGCCCACCGCCCGCCTCGTCGACACGACCGGCGCCGGCGATCTCTACGCCGCGGGATTCCTCTACGGCCTGACCCACGGCCGCCCGCTCGCCACCTGCGGCCGCCTCGGCAGCCTCGCCGCCGCCGAGATCATCAGCCACGTCGGCGCCCGGCCGGAAGCCTCCCTCAAGGACCTGGCCAAGGCCGCCGGCCTCGGCTGAGGGCCTGCGGAGTGGCGGCAACGCCCGCTTAACGCTCCCCGCGCTACGGTCACGCCGCATCGATTTGGCCGAGGGACCAGCCTGGCCAGGCGGTGCGTGCCTCGAAGAGGCGATCAGACGTTGATGCGCCAGACTTCTGTTCACCGTCGAAACTGCTGTTCAGCGTGTTTGTGGCGAGCTGCGCATGCGGTGTCGCTTGGTTGCTGGGATTCTCCTCGTGGAGGCTGGAAGTTCCAAGGAGGATCGGCAGTCTGGTCTAGACCTGGCACCTCGGTTCATCTTCGAGATGACGCTGCTCGCGTTTGTCTCGACGCGGCTTCGCCTGCTGGTTGGCGCCGTGCACGATCGCACGCGGAGTCGGCATCTGGGGTGCAGCGTTGGCTGATCATGGCTGATCTTTCTCTGGCTCGCGTAGCCTTGGCTTGGTCCTAGTTGATGCGCATGAGCAGCGCCGGCAAGTTTGCGGACTGCTCTCAGCATCATTGTCGGAGCGGGCTCAGTGAGCCCTTGGATCTTCGCGGTCATCGCTCCGTTCATCGCTCTCGCCTAGCTGCATTGTGAGTGCGCCTCATTTTCACGGCGCTCTGGACGGCCGTCGAAAGGTGAAGGGGCGGCTCGATGCCGGACCTGAAGTAGGCAATAGGCCCGGTTCACACCCGATTGCCGACCCCCATCGACGCCAGCCACTTTCCGCTGTATAAGACCGCCGCCCGCCGCGGGTCAGGCAGTCCCGGACGCAGGTTGCCTTCACCCGGCAGGGCTCCCAAATACCGCCGATCAACGGCGCCGTGTCGCCGTCCTTTAACTGTTTGGCATTAGTCTGCGCGCCCCATGGAAATCCGAAACATCGCCATCATCGCCCACGTCGACCACGGCAAGACCACCCTGGTCGACCAGCTCCTGCGCCAGAGCGGCACCTTCCGCGCCAACCAGCAGGTGGCGGAACGGGCCATGGACAGCAACGATCTCGAGCGCGAGCGCGGCATCACCATCCTGGCGAAATGCACGTCGGTGCAGTGGGAAGGCGTGCGCATCAACATCGTCGACACCCCCGGCCACGCCGATTTCGGCGGCGAGGTGGAGCGCATCCTCAGCATGGTGGACGGCTGCCTGGTGCTGGTGGACGCCGCCGAAGGGCCGATGCCGCAGACCAAGTTCGTGGTCACCAAGGCGCTCGCCCGCGGCCTGAAGCCGATCGTCGTGGTTAACAAGACCGACCGCTCCGACGCCCGGCCGCACGAGGTGCATTCCGAGGTGTTCGACCTCTTCGCGGCCCTGGGCGCCAACGACGAGCAGCTTGATTTCCCGACGCTTTATGCCTCCGGCCGAGCCGGCTGGGCAGCCCCGGCGCCGGAAGGACCGCGCGAGAACCTCAATCCGCTGTTCGAGCTCATCCTCAAGCACGTGCCGCCGCCCAAGGCCGACCGCGACGCGCCCTTCGCCTTGCTGGCGACCATCCTGGAGCGCGATTCCTATCTCGGCCGCGTCCTCACCGGCCGCATCGAGAGCGGCGTCGCCCGCGTCAACATGCCGCTCAAGTCGATCGCCTTCGACGGCCGCGTCATCGAGGAGGGCCGGCTCACCAAGCTCCTGGCCTTCCGCGGGTTGGAGCGCGTGCCGGTGGAGGAGGCGGAGGCCGGCGACATCGTGGCGATCGCGGGTCTCACCGAGACCACCGTCGCCGATACGCTCTGCGCGCCGGAAGTCGAGACGCCGCTCTCGGCGATGCCGATCGATCCGCCGACCCTCGCCATGACCTTCTCGGTCAACGACAGCCCGCTGGCGGGCCGCGAGGGCACCAAGGTCACCTCGCGCATGATCATCGAGCGCCTGCAGCGGGAGTCCGAGGGCAACGTCGCCATCCGCGTGCGCGAGAGCGACGAGAAGGACGCGACGGAAGTCGCGGGCCGCGGCGAATTGCAGCTCGGCGTCCTCATCGAGACCATGCGGCGCGAGGGCTACGAGATGGCGATCTCGCGTCCCCGCGTGCTCTTCAAGACCGATCCCGAGACCGGCCAGCGCCTGGAGCCGATCGAGGAGATCCAGGTCGACGTGGACGAGGAATACTCCGGCGTCGTCGTCGACAAGATCTCGCGCCGCAAGGGCGAGCTCATGGACATGCGGCCCTCCGGCGGGCACAAGCAGCGCCTCACCTTCTTCGCGCCGACCCGGGGCCTGATCGGCTATCAGGGCGAGTTCATGACCGATACCCGCGGCACCGGCATCATGAGCCGGCTCTTCCACGGCTATGCTCCCTACAAGGGCCCGGTGGAAGGCCGCCGCACCGGCGTGCTGATCTCCACCGCCGACGGCGCCGCGGTCGCCTATGCGCTCTGGAACCTGGAGGACCGTGGCCCGATGTTCATCACGCCCGGGACCCAGGTCTACGAGGGCATGATCATCGGCCAGCACACGCGGGACAGCGACCTCGAGGTCAATCCCATCAAGGGGAAGCAGCTCACCAACATCCGCACCACCTCCAAGGACGAGGCGGTGCGCCTCACGCCGCCGATCCTGATGACCCTGGAGCAGGCGATCGCCTATATCGCCAACGACGAGCTGGTCGAGGTGACGCCGAAGTCGATCCGGCTCCGGAAGCGCCTCCTCGATCCCAACGCCCGCAAGCGCTCCCAGCGCGCCGCCGAGGCCGAGGCGGGCTGAGGGCACCCCTGCCGGTATTATGCTGGCGGTCCAATACCCTACCCACGGTCGATAAAATACGTCGGAAATTCGCCTAAACATGCCAGCAAAGCTTTGCCGGCAAAGGGAATTTGGCGCCTTGGCGAGGCCCTCGTTAACAGTGTGTTTAGAAGTTGTATCGCAAGGTGGGCAACGCGACCGTGTTGACGCACCACTTGGGATTGCGAGCAATCGATGGCGAGCGCCGATAGGCGAGCGAAATTGCTGTCTGGGATACTGGGCGCCAAGGGCGCCGCGGCGGCGCACGAGCTTGAGACGCCGCCGGCAGAGCCCGTGGAATTGCCGGCAGAGGTGGATCGGTCCTCGGTCCTGAAGATCGCCAGCCGCCGCCCGGAGAGCGCCTTCACCGAGACGCCCCCGCCCGCGCCGCCGGCACCGCCCGAGCCCGCCGAGGGCGTGCTCTACAGCAAGGGCGCCGCTACCGCCTCCACCTTCAAGCCGTCATACTGGTCCTTCGATCACAAGGAAGAGCGCGCGTCCGCCGAGCCCGAGACCGTGGTGACCCGCATGCCCGCCGTGGCGCCGGCGCCGCTGCCGGCCTCGGCGCCTGCGAGCGAGCCTCCCGTTGCCGAGACCCCGCGGCCCTTCACGCGAGCGTCGTTGAAGATGCTTCCGGAACACGACATCGAGCCCGACGAGGACGAGACGGAGCGCGGCGGACTCTCCCGCGTCTACATCCTTCTCGCGGCCGCCTGCGCGGTGCTGCTGCTCGCCGGCGGCGGCTTTGTCTATTGGCAGTCCCTGGGTGGCGAGAGCACCGCGCCGCAGACGGCGCAGCTGACCGACCGCCCGGCGATGGCGCTGCCGACGCCCGCTCCGCGTCCCCGAGACCGCTTTGAAACCGGCGCCGGTGCCGCCGATCGTCGCGCCGGCGTCCACGGTCCCGTCGGCCCCGCCGCCGCCCGCCGTCGCGAAAGCGCCGGCCGCGGTGCCGCCGGTTCCGCCGGCGAGCGACGTCCGACCCAAGAACTCCCGACGTCGCCAGCGCGGTGCCGAGCATCCCGGCGTCCCCCGCTCTCGACAGCAAGCCCGCCGCGGCGCCCGTCACCTCGGCGCCTGTCGCCGCGGCGCCGCCCGCGCCGACGGTATCGACTCAGGAGCTCGCGCAGCTCGTCGCGCGCGGCGATGAGCTGCTCGCCACCGGCGACATCGCGGCGGCGCGCCTCTTCTATCAGCGCGCGGCCGAGCAGGGCAGCGCGCTCGCGGCGACCGCCGTCGGCCAGACCTACGATCCGATCTACCTCGAGCAGGCGCGGGTCCGCGGCGTTCGCGGCGATGCCAAGCTCGCCGCCGAGTGGTACCGCAAGGCCGCCGCCGCCGGCGATCCGCAGGCGGACCTTCGGTTGAAGCGGCTGCTCGCGCGGACGGGCGGCTGATCTCGCCGGCGCGGCGCCAGCAGCACATCGACGTCGGAACTGAATGCTGCGCGGGACGGTCGCAACCGGCCGGGGCGCGCGGAGGGGAATTGAAGATGAGACTGCAACGGAGCCAGGCCGTCGAGGAGCGGTGATGATCATGATTGTGCATACATCCGATACGAGGCGCTTGTGGGCGGGCACGCTCGCGGCCGCCGCGCTCCTCGCCTGGACGTCGGCGCCGGCGTCGGCGCAGTCCCTTGCCGAGCGCGCCAATCGCGGGTTGGTGGAGATCGCCACCAGCAGCACGCTCGGCACCTCGGTGCGCATGGCGGAGGATCTCGCCGACGTGCTCGACGACGGCGCCACCCGCCGCATCGCCCCGGTGGTCGGCAAGGGCTCGCTGCAGAACCTGATCGACGTCAAGGTGATGCGCGGCATCGACATGGCGATCGTGCAGGCCGACGTGCTGGAATACGCGCGCCAGCAGCACAATCCGCCCGGCGTCGAGACCCTCACCTACATCGCCAAGCTCTACAACGAGGAGTTCCACCTGCTCGCCCGGGGCGACATCAAGACCGTCGCCGACCTCGCCGGCAAGAAGGTGAACTTCGGCGTCCAGGGCGACGGCACGCTGCTGACCGGCGCGCGGATCTTCGAGTCCCTGAAGATCAAGGTCGAGGCCACCACCTTCGACCAGGCCCTGGCGATGGAGAAGCTGAAGTCCGGCGAGATCGCGGCCCTCGCCTACGTCGCCGGCAAGCCGGCGCCGCTCTTCGTGCCGGTGCGCCCCCAGGACAATCTGCACTTCCTGGCGGTGCCGCTGAAATCCGACATGGGATCGGCCTATCTGCCGGCGCGTCTCAGCGCCGAGGACTATCCCGGCGTCATCGGCGTCGATGCCTCCGTCGATACCGTCGCCGTCGGCACCGTGCTGATGGCGGCGAACCTGACGCCGGATTCCGACCGCTATCGCAACGTCTCCAACTTCGTCGACGCGTTCTTCACCCAGTTCGGCGCGCTCCTCGATCCCGGCCACCATCCGAAATGGACCGAGGTGAACCTGGCGGCGGAGCTGCCGAACTGGCGCCGCTTCGGCCCGGCGGATTCCTGGATCAAGCGCAACGGCGGCGCGCCGTCGGTCGCCGTCAACGACCAGCAGATGCGTGATATCTTTGCCAAGTTCCTGGACGAGCGCAGCCGCGCCACCGGGCAGGCGATGGGCTCGCAGCAGAAGGAAGAGTTGTTCGATCAGTTCAAGCGCTGGCAGGAGGGGAAAGTCCGATGATTGGCAGCACCTGCAGCGCGGCGTCCCGGCTGCCCCCGGGATTCCTGCACCTCGTCGGCACGCTGGCGGCGCTGCTGGCGCTCGCGGGCGCGGCGCGCGCGGAGACCGCCGCGACGCCGAAGCATGGCGGAATCCTGGAGTTCGCGGTCGATGCGGAGCCCGGCAATTACGATTGCCATGCCAACATCTCCTTCGCGTTCCTGCATCCGGTGTCGCCGCACTATTCGACGCTTCTCAAGTTCGACGGTGCCAATTATCCGCAGGTCAAGGGCGATCTGGCGGAGTCCTGGAGCGTGTCGGCGGACAAGCTGACCTACACCTTCAAGCTCAGGCCGAACGTGCAGTTCCACGACGGCTCGCGGCTCACATCGGCGGACGTGAAGGCGAGCTACGAGCGGATCGCCCATCCGCCCCAGGGCGTGACCTCGGCGCGCCAGGTGGACTATTCCTCGATCTCGGCGATCGACACGCCCGATCCGCTGACCGCGGTATTCCACCTCAAGTGGCCCGAGGCGGTGATGCTGGCGAATTTCGCCTCGCCCTGGAACTGCATCTACAGCGCGGCGCGACTTGCCGAGGATCCGCAGTTTCCCAAGACCCACGTGATGGGGACGGGCCCCTTCACCTTCGTCGAGCACGTGAAGGGCGACCATTGGACCGGCAAGCGGTTCGACAAGTACTTCCTGCCTGACCGTCCCTATCTCGACGGCTACAAGGCCGACTTCATGACCGGCAAGAAAGTGATCGAGGGGCTCGAGAAGGGCACGATCATGGCGGAGTTCCGCAGCGTCAGCCCGACCGAGCGCGATCAGCTCACCGAGGTCATGGGGGACAAGGTCTATATCGGCGAGACGCCCTGGATCCTCAATCTGCTCGTCGTGTTCAACACCAAGCAGAAGCCGTTCGACGACGCCCGCGTGCGCCGCGCTCTCTCGCTGGCGATCGACCGCTGGAAGGCGGCGGACACCATGTCCAACACCACCTACCTGAAGTTCGTCGGCGGGCTGATGCGGCCGGGCTACGCCATGGCGACGCCGGAGGCGGAGCTGACGGCGCTGCCGGGCTTCTCCCATGACATCCAGGCGTCCCGCGCCGAGGCGAAGCGCCTCCTTGCGGAGGCCGGCGTCAAGGATCTCAAGATCAAGCTGACCAACCGCGACATCCCGATCCCGTACGGAGCGGCGGCGGAGTTCCTGACCGCGGCGTGGAAGGACATCGGCGTCACGCTGACCCAGGAGCAGCTCAATACGAAGGACTGGCAGGCAAAGCTGGAGAGCCACGGCTTCGAGGCCGCGATCGATTTCGGCGCCGACTACATCGACGATCCCAGCCTGCAGCTGGCGAAGTACGTGTCGACGGATCTGTCGCCGTCCAACTATTCGAACTCCACCGACCGGTTCCTCGACAGCCTCTACGTCGGCCAGGCGGTGACCACCGATCCGCGCCAGCGCAGCAAGATCGTGCGGGAGTTCGAGCGCCACGCTCTCAACGAGGCCAACACCGTGCCGTTCCTGTGGTGGAACCGCATCGTCGCCGCCTCCTCCAAGCTGCGCGGCTGGCACCTGACCCCCAGCCACTACCTCGAGCAGGACCTGACCGAGGTCTGGCTCGACACCAAGTAGCATCGCCGGGCCACGGGGCATCGCCCCCGTGGCCCGCGCTTTCTCCCCCGCATATCGACAGTGCGTCCTTCGACTCGGCGCTTCGCGCCGGCTCAGGATGAGGACCATTGTTGATGGCATAAGGAAAGGCTCCTCGTCCTGAGCCGTCTGCGCAGCAGACGAGTCGAAGGACGCGGGATGCCGCTCCAACCAGCGGGCGGGCTCACCTCCTCAGACCACTTTGCTCCGCAGGCGTGATCGGCTAAGGTCGCCCACCCCTTCCCTTGCGGAGCGTTCTATGATCCCGTTGCTGCGTCGAATCTGGCTCATGGCCGCCCTGCTCACAGTAATCCCTGGAGGTCCCGTGAGCGCAGCCGATCTTGAGAACACCCTCTATCTCGACGTGCCCGCCGGGCGCGTCGTCATCGAACTGCGTCCGGACCTGGCACCGGCGACGGTGGCGCGGGTCAAGGAATTGGCGCGGCGGGGATTCTACGACGGGCTCAAGTTCCATCGCGTCATCACCGGCTTCATGGCGCAGACCGGCGATCCCCTCGGCACCGGCTCCGGCGGCTCCGGCCAGAAGCTCAAGGCCGAGTTCAGCCAGGCGCATTTCATCCGCGGCACTCTCGGTATGGCGCGCACCAACGATCCGGATTCCGCCGACAGCCAGTTCTTCATCTGCTTCGCGCCGGCGCCGTTCCTCGACGGCAAGTACACGATCTTCGGCCAGGTGACCAAGGGCATGGAGTTCGTGGACGAGATCAAGAAGGGCGATCCCGACCACAACGGCACCGTCGCCAATCCCGACCGCATCGTGAAGATGCAGGTGGCATCCGACGCGGAGAAGAACAAGAGCTAGGCCGGACCCTCGATGCGCGCGCGCTAACGCAATGGCGTCCTGGCGCGCGGCGCTCGAGGCCTATCGCGAGCCGCGCCTCCTCGCGATCCTGCTGATGGGCTTCTCCAGCGGCCTGCCGCTGCCGCTCACCGTGGGCACGCTGTCGTTCTGGCTCGCCGAGGTCGGCATCTCGCGCACGACGATCGGCCTCTTCGCCCTCATCGGCATCTCCTATAATTTCAAGTTCGTGTGGTCGCCGCTGATCGACCGGCTGCCGATCCCGCTGCTGACGGGTTGGCTCGGCCGGCGGCGGAGCTGGGCGCTGGCGATCCAGGCGCTGCTGGCGCTGGCGATCCTGGCGCTGGGCTTCGCCGATCCCAGGTCGGCGCCGCTCGCCACCGTGCTGGCGGCGGTCGTGGTGGCGTTTCTCTCGGCGAGCCAGGACATCGTCATCGACGCCTATCGCATCGAGCTGCTGACGCCGGAGGAGCAGGGCGCCGGCGCGGCGGCAACCCAGTGGGGCTATCGCTTCGGTCTCCTGGCGTCGGGCGCCGGCGTTCTCTATGCCCAGGCGTTCACCGGCTGGAGCGTCGCCTATGCGCTGATGGCGCTCCTCATGGGCGTCGGCATGGTGACGGTGTGGCTGACGCCGGAGCCGGCCGCGCCGGCGCTGCCGCCGCTTGCCGGTGACGATAGGCGCGCGCGTCTGGCGAGCTGGCTGCGGGTGGCGGTGGTGGCGCCGCTCGCGGATATCCTGACGCGGCCCTATTGGGCGGCGATCCTGGGATTCATCGTGCTCTACAAGTTCGGCGACGCGCTCGCCGGCGTGATGGCGAATCCGCTCTATGTGGCGCTGCATTTCACCGGCCCCGAGGTCGCCAGCATCAGCAAGGTGTTCGGCGTCTTCGCGACGCTCGCCGGCGTCGCCATGGGCGGCCTCGCTGTGGCGCGCTACGGGCTCTATCCGAGCCTCCTCATCTGCGGCGTGCTGCAGACGGGATCGAATCTCATGTACGTGGCGCTGACGCTCGCCGGCCACGACCTCACCATGCTCACGGCCTCGATCGCGATCGAGAATATCACCGGCGGCATGGGCTCGGCGGCCTTCGTGGCCTATCTCTCCGGGCTCTGCAACGTGAGCTTCACCGCCACGCAATACGCGCTGCTGTCGTCCCTGGCGGCGGTGGGGCGGACGGTGCTGTCGGCTTCCGGCGGCTGGCTTGCCGACAGGCTGGACTGGGTGCCGTTCTTCCTGGTGACGACCGCGGCGGGCGCGCCCGGCCTGCTGCTGCTGCTCTGGCTGATGGGGCGCGGCGTCAGCCCGGCGGCACCGGCTGCTGGCACAGCACAACGATAGTGCGTCCTTCGACTCGACGCCCTACGGTCGTCGGCTCAGGAAGAGGAGGATCGGAAATGGCAGAAAGAAAAATCCCGGCTCAGCCGAAGCGCATGAGCTCGGTGCGGTGGCGGCGCAGCCAGTCCTGGCGGTAGCGGGCGTCGGGCACCAGGTTTTCCACCAGGCGCCAGAAGCGCGGCCCGTGGTTCATCACCACGAGGTGCGAGACCTCATGGGCCACCAGATAGGTCAGCACCCCCTCCGGCGCGAAGATCAGGCGCCAGGAGAAGGAGAGGCTGCCGTTGCTGGAGCAGCTGCCCCAGCGGCTGGTCATGTCGCGGACGCTGATCCGCGTCACCTCGCGGTCGACCTTCTGGGCGAAGGAGCGGGCGCGGCGGGCGAGCTCCTGGCGGGCGCGCTCGATGAGAAAATCCCTGACGCGGCGCGAGATATGGGCGGCATCGCCGGTGACCCGGATCTCGCCGTCCTCGAGGGAGACCGGCTTCTGGTCGGCGGACCGGCGCTTCATGTGGCGGATGCGGTGCTTGACGCCCAGGACCGGCACCTCGACCCCATCGGCGAACAGCACGCGGCGCGGCAGGTCCTTGAGCCGGGCCTCCACCCAATCCCGGTTCTGGTCGAGGAATTTGAGGCCGGAGACCAGGGGGGTCCGGTGCGGCAGGACCAGCTCCACCGCCTGGCCGCGGCCGTCGATCCGGAGCGCCACCCGCTGGGCCCGCTCGCTCACCCGGAGGCGAATCGGCACCGCTCCCCGCGAAAAGGCGAGCTCGGTGGTGAAAGCCTCGGCGAGGGAGCGACTTGGGCTCAAGGGCAGACCACGGGCATGTTGATTCTGTAGCGTGGGGGCGCCCCCCGCACAAGCCATGGGATGACCGAATTCGGGCAGACCACGACAAATTCGTGGATAAGTTTTTTGCAACTGCCGCGAACGTCGGCATTCTTGCCACGACTCGGGCGTGCAGTGCGGGAGGCGGGCGAGTGCCGTCCGCTCCCTGTCACGTCACTTTCACGCTATGGTCGCTAGAACACGGCCGGCGTCGCGGGCTTGGCCCGCCGGCGCCCATATTCAGGGAGGGGTTGATGTCGCTGGGGAAAGCGTGGCTTGCGGGGATTCTGACGCTGGCGCTGGCGGGAACCGCCCATGGCCAGGGCGCGCCGGTGGAGATCCAGTGGTGGCACGCCATGGGCGGCCAGCTCGGCGAGAAGGTCGGCCAGATCGCCGACGGCTTCAACAAATCCCAGAGCCAATACAAGGTGGTGCCGGTCTACAAGGGCACCTACACCGAGACCCTGACCCAGGCGATCGCCGCCTTCCGCGCCGGCCAGCAGCCGGATATCGTCCAGGTCTTCGAGGTCGGCACCGCCACCATGATGGCGGCCAAGGGCGCGGTCTACCCGGTCTGGAAGCTGATGGCGGATACCGGCGAGAAGTTCGACCCCAAGGCCTTCCTGCCGCCGGTCTATGGCTACTACTCGACGCCGGACGGCAAGCTGCTGTCGATGCCCTTCAACAGCTCGACGCCGGTCTTCTACTGGAACAAGGAGGCGTTCAAGAAGGCCGGGCTCGATCCGGAGGTGCCGCCGAAGACCTGGCCGGAGGTGGCCGCCGACGCCAAGAAGCTGCTGGCGTCAGGCGCCCAATGCGGCTTCACCACGGGCTGGCAGACCTGGATCCAGATCGAGAATTTCAGTGCCTGGCACAACCAGCCCATCGCCACCAAGGAGAACGGCTTCGGCGGCCTCGACACCGAGCTGGTCTTCAACGGCCCGCTCCAGGTGCGCCACATCCAGCAGCTCGCCGACTGGCAGAAGGACAAGACCTTCGTCTACGGCGGCCGCGAGGACAAGCCGAACACCAAGTTCTCCAGCGGCGAATGCCCGATGCATCTGGGCTCCTCCGGCGCTGCCGGCGGCTTCAAGCAGGCGAAGGTGGATTTCGGCGTCGGCAAGATGCCGTACTGGCCCGACGTCCAGGGCGCGCCGCAGAACTCCATCATCGGCGGCGCCACGCTCTGGGTTCTCGCCAACAAGCCGAAAGAGCACTACGCCGGCGTCGCCAAGTTCTTCACCTACATCTCCTCGCCGGAGGTGCAGGCGGACTGGCACCAATCGACAGGCTACGTGCCGATCACGCTGGCGGCCTACGAGCTCACCAAGAAAGAGGGTTTCTACGACAAGAACCCCGGCCGCGACGTCGCCGTCCTCGAGCTCACCAACAAGCCGCCGACGGCGAATTCCAAGGGGCTGCGCCTCGGCAACTTCGTGCAGATCCGCGACGTGGAGGACGAGGAGCTGGAGGCGGTCTGGGCCGGCAGCAAGACGCCGAAACAGGCCCTCGACGCGGCGGTCACCCGCGGCAACGCGCTGCTGCGCCAGTTCGAGCAGGCGAACAAGTAACGTGATCGTCGACGACGCGCCATAGGCTGGCACGGCATCGTCGGGCCATGCAGCGCGCGATCTTCCCGGGCAAGCTCACGCCCTACCTGCTGCTGGCGCCGCAGCTCGCGGTGACGCTGGTGTTCTTCGTCTGGCCGGCGCTGCAGGCGCTGCGCCAGTCGGTGCTGGTGGAGGATGCCTTCGGTCTCTCCTCCCGCTTCGTCTGGTTCGAGAATTTCGAGCGGCTGCTGCGCGATCCGAATTATCTCCACTCGATCGAAGTGACGGCGGTGTTCAGCGCCGCCGTCGCCTTCCTCGGCCTCGCGCTCTCGCTGCTGCTGGCGGCGATGGCGGATCACGTGGTGCGCGGTGCCGGCATCTATAAGACGCTGCTGATCTGGCCCTATGCGGTGGCGCCGGCGGTCTGCGGCGCGCTCTGGGGCTTCCTCTTCGATCCCACCGTGGGCGAGGTGACCTATTTCCTCCGCCAGCTCGGCATCACCTGGAACTACATCCAGAACGGCAACCAGGCGCTGCTCCTGGTGGTGATCGCGGCGACGTGGAACCAGATCAGCTACAACTTCATCTTCTTCCTGGCGGGGCTGCAGTCGATCCCGAAATCCCTCATCGAGGCGGCGGCTCTCGACGGCGCCGGTCCGGGCCGGCGCTTCTGGAGCATCGCGTTTCCGCTGCTCTCGCCCACCGGCTTCTTCCTGCTGACGGTGAACGTGGTCTACGCCTTCTTCGGCACCTTCGGCATCATCGACGTCGTGACCAAGGGCGGCCCCGCCATGGCCACCGACATCATGGTCTACAAGGTCTACAGCGACAGCTTCCGCGCCCTCGATCTCGGCGGCTCCGCGGCGCAGTCGGTGATCCTCATGCTGGTCGTCATCGCGCTCACCGTGGTGCAGTTCCGCTACGTCGAGCGCCGCGTGCACTACTGAGGGACGGGATGGTCGAGGAACGCTCCTGGTTCACGGTCGCAGCCCATCTGGTGCTGATAGCAGGCGTCGCCGTGGTGGCATTCCCGCTCTTCGTCACCCTCATCGCCTCCACCCACGATCTCCCGACGCTCCTGCGCGGCCGGGTGCCGCTGCTGCCGGGCGATCAGGGGTGGGCGAACTACGCGACGGTGCTGGGCCAGGGCATCGCGTCGGGCGGCGCGCCGCCGGCGTCGGTGATGCTGCTGAACAGCCTGGTGATGGCGCTCGGCATCGCCGTCGGCAAGATCGCGATCTCCCTCATCGCCGCCTACGCCATCGTCTACTTCCGCTTTCCGCTGCGGATGACCTGCTTCTGGCTGATCTTCGTGACCCTGATGCTGCCGGTGGAGGTGCGGATCCTGCCGACCTACAAGGTGGTGGCGGATCTCGGCCTCCTCGACAGCTACGCCGGCCTGATCATTCCGCTGATCGCCTCGGCCACCGGCACCTTCCTCTTCCGGCAGTTCTTCCTCACCGTGCCGCCGGAGCTTGCCGAGGCCGCGCGCATGGACGGCGCCGGTCCGATCCGCTTTCTCTGGCACGTGCTGCTGCCGCTCTCGCGCAACTCCATCGCGGCGCTCTTCGTCATCCAGTTCATCTACGGCTGGAACCAGTATCTCTGGCCCCTCGTTGTCACCACCAAGCAGAGCTACTACACGGTGGTCCTGGTGATCTCCCGCCTCGTCAACGTCGTGGACGTGGCGCCGAGCTGGAACCTGATCATGGCGGTGGCCCTCCTCGCCATGATCCCGCCGGTGATCGTCGTGCTGGCGATGCAGCGCTGGTTCGTGAAGGGGCTGGTGGAGACGGAGAAGTAGGGGCAACGGACGCGGCGCCACTGCCCGGATTGATTATTTTGTCTATTTCATCTAGATTAGACAAATTAGAGATCGATCAAAATGCGATATATATCAGCTACCGCCGCCAAACAGCGCCTTGCCGCGTTGCTCGACGCCGCCCAACGGGAGCCGGTCATCATCCGGCGGCAGAAGCGCGACGTCGCAGTCGTGCTGTCGCCACAGGAATACGATCGGCTGCGGGCGCTCAATCTCGCCGAATTCGACGAGTTCTGCGATCGGGTCGCAGCGCGCGCGAAGAAACGCGGCCTGACGACTTCAAAACTCTCCAAGCTGCTTGCCGACCCCCGCTGACGAACGCGTCGTCCTCGATACGAGTGCGCTGGTAAGTCGGCTCTTGCTGCCGAAATCTCCGCCGGCCGAAGCGTTTCGGCAGGCCGCTGCACAGGCTCGAATTCTGGTGTCATCGGCAACCCTGGGGGAACTCGCCGACGTGCTGTCGCGGCCAAAATTTGATCGCTACGTCAGTATTGCGGACCGCCAGCAGTTCCTCCGGTTGATGGGTCGTATTGCCGAGATTGTACCGATCACCTACCGGGTCCGCGCCTGCCGCGATCCCCGCGATGACATGTTTCTCGAGCTTGCGATCAACGGCTCGGCCGACGTCATCGTCACGAGCGACAAGGATCTACTGGCTCTCGATCCCTTCCGCGGTATTCCGATCCTGACGCCGGTGCGCTACCTCGCCCGTTAACAAGGGTACAATCCCGACAGTCGCTCACGCCGCCGGCGACGGCGGACGGGCCAGCTCCAGGGCCTGCTGGGCCACCGCGCCGGTGGCGGCGTCGCCGCCGGCGACCTGCACGGTGGGGTAGGCGAATTTGATGCCGTTGGCGTCGAACAGTCTCTTGATGATGTGAAGGGCGCGCCGCCGGATCACGAACTGCTCGCCGGGCCTGGTCTTCATCTTCATGCGCATCTCGATGGCGTAGTCGCCGAACTGCTCGACGCCCTGCAGCTTCAGGGTCTCGATGATGTGGGGCGCGAACTCGGGGTCCTCCATGAGCTCCTTGCCCACCTGCTTCACCAGCTTCTTCACCTTGTCGAGATCGGTGTCGTAGGTGAGGCCGACGCTGAGCTTGTCGATCACCCAGTCGCGGCTCATGTTCTGCACCGCTCCCAGCACGCCGAACGGCACGGTGTAGAGCGGCCCGCGGTGATGCCGGAGCTTCACCGAGCGCAGGCTGAAGGATTCGACCGTGCCCTTGTAGTTGCCGGTCTGGATGTACTCGCCGACGCGGAAGGCGTCGTCGAGGACGAAGAAGATGCCGCTGATGACGTCCCGCACCAGGGTCTGGGCGCCGAAGCCCACGGCGACGCCGACCACGCCCGCGCCGGCGATCAGCGGCCCCACCTCGATGCCCAGCGCCGAGAGCGCCATCAGCACCGCCATCACCAGCAGCACGATGAAGAGCATGTTGCGCAGGATCGGCAGCAGTGTCCGCAGCCGCGCCTGGCGCCGCGCCTCCTCAACGTCCGACAGACCCGCGCGCTCCGCGCCGGCGAGCCTACGGTCGATCACGGTCTTCGCCACATGCCACGCGAAATCCGCCAGCAGCAGGATCACCACCGCGTGGAGCGCACCCCGCACCAGGCTCATCATGGTGTCGCCCTGGGCGAGTGCCCGGAGATCGAGGCCCCAGGCCCAGATGAGGAGCGCCGCGGCGGCGGCGATCAGCAGCCCGCGCAGCCCGCGCGCCACCGAGGCCGCGACCACGTCGGGAACGGTCTCCTCCGCGCCCGCGGCGCCGGGCGGCCGCAGGATGTGATCGGTGGCGCGCCGCGTGGCGTGGATCGCGGCGGGGAGGCCGACCGCCACCACAGCGAGCCAGAACGCGGGCATGGCGCCCGACGCCCGGAGCAGCCACAGCAGCACCACATAGGCGGAAAGCAGCCATTCGCCGGCATGGTGATGGCGCCGATTGTCCTCGGGCGCCGGCGCAACCGGCCGGCGCCAGATGGCTTCGAGGGCGAGCGCCACCAGCCCGATGCTAAGCCCATAGGCGAGGATCTGCAGCGCCGGCTCGCTCATGCCGAGTCCGCGCAGCAGGCTCAGGGTCATCCGCCAGAACGCGAACCAGCCAATGCCGAGGGCGAGGCGGCGATGCCAGAAAATCGCCGCCGCCGTGCGCATCGGCAGGATGCGGAACCGCTCACCGCGCGGCGCCAGCAGGAAGCGGCTCACCACCAGGGTGAGGCGCAGCGCCAGGAAGGCCCAGAGATAGGCGAGCACGAACTCGCGCAGCAGCGGCGGCCAGTCGAAGGCGAGGAAGGCGCCGATGCTGCCGATCGCGAAGGCGAGCAGCATGCCGGAACCGTAAAGAAACCGGATGCCGATGGTACGGACGCGCTGGCGCACCGTGTCGAGGGGCAGCGCCACGATCCAGGCTCGGATGCCGGCGGTGACGAGATGATAGATCAGCTCGGTGCCGAGGCCCAGCACGACGAATCCCAGGACCAGCAGCAGGATCCGGATCACCCCGCCCTCCATGAAGGACTGGGTGAGGGTGCGGCCCGCCTTCATCAGCTCGCCGGGCACGCCCGGCAGCGCCATGACCACTGCCCTCACGTGATCGTGGATGGTGGCCATGCGCTCCGCCCCATAGGCGGAGAGGCTCTCCGACATCTCCGGCGTCGATGTCGCGGGCGCCACCGCGCCGGGCTTGCCGTGCTGCTCGATCCATTGCTGCACGCCGGGATCAGCGAGGAGGTTTAACAGCTCCTGCACCTTGGCCGGCGGCGCGTCGCTCGACGCCGGCGCCTTGCTCTGCGCCGCGGCGTCGCCGGGGAGCGCCATCAGCGCCATCAGCGCGAGCACGGCGAGGCACGGCACCAGCCACCGTGTCACCGCACTACCGATCGAGTGCTTCATCCCTGGCCGCAATTTCGCTCCCCCGATGCGCCGGCATCGCGTCTGCCGCGACTATAGTGCCGGAGCCTCGGGAGAGCCGCCAGAAATACCCCCGCGAATGCCGCGGGATTGCGCCTATCCCGCCTGGCGCGGTCTTGCGGCCTTCTCCGTCGCCAGCAGCTTCTTCTTGCGCTCGGCGCCCCAGCGATAGCCGCCGGCCTCGCCGTCGCCGCGCACCACGCGGTGGCAGGGGATGACGATGCTGACGCGGTTGCTGGCGCAGGCCCGCGCCACCGCCCGCGCCGCCTTGGGCGCGCCGATCGCCGCGGCCACCTCGCCATAGCTGGCTGTGTGGCCATACGGGATCTTCTGCAGGGCCTGCCAGACCCGGCGCTGGAATGCCGTCGCCTGCAGGTCGAGGGGCAGCGCCAGGTTCGGCCGCTCGCCGGCGATGTGCTGCAGGATCTCAGAGATCCACGGCTTGAGGCGCTGATCGGCGCGACGGATCTCCGCCGCTGGATATTCGGCCCGGAGCGCCGCCTCGAGCGTGCCGTCGTCGGCGCCGAGGCTCACCGCCGCGAGGCCGCGCGTGGTGGCCGCCACCAGCAGGCGGCCGAGAGGCGAGCGCACGACGGTGTAGTCGATGACGGCGCCCTTGCCGTCGCGGCCATATGTCGCCGGCGTCATGCCGAGCTGGGCGTCGGCGCGCTCGTAGAGCCGGGAGGGCGAACCGTAGCCCGCCGCATAGAGCGCGTCGGCGACGCCGTCGCCGGTCTTCAGATGCTGCTTCACCCGCGTCAGGCGCTGGGCGTCGGCGTATTCCCGGGGCGTGATGCCGAGATGGCGCTTGAAGAGGCGCAGCAGATGATGCGGGCCGGTGCCGACCTCGGCGGCGAGCTCGCCCAGGGACGGCGCGCCGCCGTCGCCCTCCGCCAGGGCGCGGTCGATGAGGGCGCAGGCGCGGCGCACTCGCTGGAGCGTGGGATCGTCCCGGAGCGCCTCCTTCGGGCGGCAGCGCTTGCAGGCGCGATACCCCGCGGACTCCGCCGCGTCGGGGGCGCTGTAGAACGCCACGTTCTCCCGCTTGGCGTGCCGGCTGGCGCAGGACGGGCGGCAGTAGACGCCGGTGGTCTTGACGGCAAAGACGAAGCTGCCGTCGGCGCGGCGGTCGCGGGCGATCACCGCCGTCCAGCGGGGATCCTCGCGGAGCGGAGAAAGGGAGACGTTGCCCATGGGCTCGACCTCCGAAACGGGTTCTGTGTTGCTCATGGACGTACCATAGGCGGCCCCGGTTCCGGCCTCTATCCGGTCTTTGCCCTCAAATCCCGCGATCGATCAGGTGCAGGAACGATCCGGCAACGGAGCCCCGGACCATGCCGGCGGCGCCAAGCTCGGCGCCCTCGCCGTCGCGGACGGTGAAGAGGGGCGGTGCGCTGCCGGCGGCGACGGTGCCGGCATAGTGGAACTCGTGGCCGCGGAAGCTGGCTCCGGCAGGACCGAGGAGCGTGGTGGTTGCCGACGTCATATCCCGATAGCCCAGATGCAGCCGGCGCTCGGCGAAGCTCGTGGTGACCGGCAGCAGTCCCGCCATCTCATGCCGCGCGCCCGCGCCGTCGATCAGTGCGTTCCCCAACACCATGTAGCCGCCGCATTCGCCGTAAATGGGAATGCCGTCCCCGGCGCGCCGGCGCAGCCCGTCGAGAAAGCGGCGGTTGCCGGCGAGCCGGCCGCCGTGCAGCTCCGGATATCCGCCCGGCAGATAAATGGCGTCCGCCGCCGCGTCGGGCGCCTCGTCGGCGAGAGGCGAGAAAAATGTCAGCTCGGCGCCGGCCGCGCGCCAGCCGTTCAGCAGGAAGGGATAGGCGAAGGCGAAGGCCACATCCCGCGCCACCGCGACGCGCTGGCCGAGCGGCGGCAGCGCCGAGTTTGCCGGCGTTTCGGCAATCCGCGCCGGCCGTGCCAGCGCCACCAGTCGCGGAAGATCGCAGGCGTCGCCGACGATGTCTGCCGCGCGATCGAGGAAGCCGTCGAGATCGCCATGCTCGCCCGCCTGCACCAGGCCGAGATGCCGCTCCGGCAACGCGAGGCTGGGATCGCGGGGCACGCTGCCGAGGATCGCCAGCTCCGGCAGCGCCGCGCGGGCCGCCGCCGCCAGGATTGCCTCGTGGCGCGCACTGCCGACGCGATTGAAGATCACGCCGGCAAAGCTCAGGCCGCTCCGGTGGCGCACGAAGCCTTCTAGAAGCGCCGCCACCGAGGCGCCCTGGCGCGCGGCGTCCACCACCAGCACCAGAGGCCAGCCGAGGCGCGCCGCGACGTCGGCGGTGGATCCCGCCTCGCCGGCGCCGACGCCGTCATAGAGTCCCATGGCGCCTTCGCAGAGCACCAGCGCACCGGCGCTCTCCAGCTGCCGCGCCAGTGCCGCCAGCAGTGCCGGCCGCATCGCCCAGCTGTCGAGATTGAGACAAGGTGCGCCCGATGCCGCCGCATGGAAGGCGGGATCGATGTAGTCGGGTCCGACCTTGGCGGAGGCCACCGGCGTGCCGCGGCGCCGGAGTGTCCGCAGCAGTGCAAGGGTGAGCGTGGTCTTGCCGCTGCCGGAGTGGGGTGCGGCGAGAATGATCCCGCTCATAGATGCGTCGCGATCGCCTTCGCCATCTCCTCAGCGGTGGTACCCGGGGAGAAGTGGCTGACATAGCGGCCGTCGCGCCCCATGAGATAGATGAAACCGGTGTGATCCATCAGGTAGTCGTCGGTCCGACCGCTGCTCGGCTTGCCCTTCTGGTAGTAGACGCGATAGGCGCGGGCGGCGGCGGCGATCTGCTCCGGCGTGCCCGTCAGCGCCGCGAGGCGCGGATGGAAATTCTCCGCGTAGAGCTTCATCTGCTCAGGCGTGTCGCGGTCGGGATCGACGGTGATGAAGATCGGCTGCACCTCGGCGCCTTTCTCTCCGAGCAGGTCGATGGCGTGGCTCATGTCCTGCAGCGCCGTGGGACAAGCGTCGGGACAGTAGGTGTAGCCGAAATAGACCAGCAGCAGCTTGCCCTGGTAGTCCGCCGCGTGGCGCGTCACGCCGTTCTGATCCACGAGGGTGAAGTCGCCGCCGATGGAGACCGGCGCGATCTGCTCGGCGATGGAGAGCTGGCTTTGCCGCCAATAGGTGAACCAGAGCGCGCCCGCCAGCACGAGCACGCCGATGACGAAGATGAGAAGGCCACGTTTGACCGCCGGCTGCATGATCGGAATCTCGCGTTACGACCGGCGCTCGGCGGTGCCGGGCGCGGATTGGAGGCCGAGCGGATCGGGATCGAGGATGCGGCCGTCCAGCGCGCCGAGCCAGTCGAGGCCGGCGCGCAGCTTCACCACCGGTCCCACCGCGATCACCGCCGGCGGCTCAAGCTTCATGGTCTCCGCATCGACGGCGGCGCGCGCCAGCGTCGTCTCCACCACGCGCTGCTCCGGCGTCGCCGCCTTGATCACGATCGCCACCGCGTCGTCGGCGTCGCGGCCCGCATCGAGGAGCCGCCGCGTGATCGGCTCCAGATGCTTGAGCGCCATATAGAGCACCAGCACGGGAACCCGCGCCAGCGCCTGCCAGTCGAGACCGTCGGGCACCTCGCCGTCGCTCGCATGGCCGGTGATGAAGGCGACAGCGGAGTTGGTGTCGCGATGAGTTGTGGGGATGCCCGCATAGGCAAGGCCGCCGATGCCCGCGGTGATGCCGGGCACGATGCGGAAGGGAATGCCGGCGGCGGCCAGCGCCAGCGCCTCCTCGCCGCCGCGGCCGAAGACGAAGGGATCGCCGCCCTTGAGGCGCAGCACGCGCTTGCCCGCCCGCGCCAGGCGGATGAGCCGCAGCGTGATGTCCGGCTGCTGCGGCGACGGCTTGCCGCCGCGCTTCCCCGCATAGTCGAGCTCGGCGCCGGCGCGGGCGAGCTTGAGGATGCGGGGATCGACCAGGGCGTCATAGACCACCGCATCGGCCTGGCGGAGCCCGTGCAGCGCCAGCAGCGAGAGGAGGCCGGGCTCGCCGGGCCCGGCGCCGACCAGCCAGACGGTACCGGACGCGAGCTCAGGGAGATCGAGAGCAACGTCGAAATTCATCAGCGGAGACTACACCAGCGCTTCCCCATTGAGCAGCGCTGCAGAACTGCCCTGCAGAACCATCCTGCGTCCTTCGAGACGCGCGCCGACGCGCGCTCCTCAGGATGAGGTAAATATATGAGGGAATTAAGAAAATTCCTCCTCCTGAGGAGGTCAGCGCGAGCGACCGTCTCGAAGGACGCACTGTCGTCGATCCAGCATCCTGTCGAACCCCCCGGCCGCCGGTAGTCAGGGTCCGCTCGCGCCCGTACAATCCAGCCATGTCCGATACATCGGGGCGGCCGTTGCGCCGCGGCTGGACCACCGGGGCCTGCGCCGCCGCCGCGGCGCGCGCGGCCGCCACCGCCTTGCTCGCCGGCAGGTTTCCCGATCCGGTGTCGGTTTCACCTGCCCGGCGGGCAGACGCCGGGATTTCCCCTGGCGCTCCGGGAGCAGGGGCCGGGCTGGGCGCGGGCCGGCATCGTCAAGGACGCCGGCGACGATCCCGACGTCACCCACGGCGCATTGATCGTGACCGAGGTCCGGCCGAGTGCCGCCGGCAGCGGCATCGTCTTCCGCGCCGGCGAGGGCGTCGGCACGGTGACGCGGCCGGGACTGCCGCTGGCGGTCGGCGAGCCCGCGATCAATCCCGGTCCGCGCACGATCATCCGCGCCGCCCTCGAGGATGTCGCCGCCGAGACCGGGCACGCATCGCCTCTCGATCTCGAGGTGACGATCTCCGTGCCCGGCGGCGCCGATCTCGCGGCGAAGACCATGAACGGCCGTCTCGGCATACTCGGCGGCATCTCGATTCTCGGCACGACCGGCATCGTGATCCCCTATTCCTGCTCGTCCTGGATCCACGCGATCCATCGCGGCGTCGATGTCGCCCGCGCCGCCGGCCTCGCGCATATCGCCGGCGCCACCGGCCGCACCTCGGAGCAGGCGGTGCAGCGATTGCTTGATCTCCCCGAGGTCGCGCTCATCGACATGGGGGATTTCGCCGGCGCGCTCCTCAAATATCTCCGCCGCCATCCGGTGCCGCGCCTCACCATCGCCGGCGGCTTCGGCAAGCTGGTGAAGCTGGCGCAAGGCGAGCTCGATCTCCATTCCGCGCGCAGCCGTCTGGATGGCGCAGCGCTCGCGCGTCTGATGGCGGAGCTCGATCTGCCCGCGCCGGCGATCGACCTGGCGCAAGGCGGCGCCGGTGCCGGCGAGGTGCTGGCGGCGCTGACTGCGGAGCCGCGATCCTTGCTTGCCCGCATCGTCGCCGAGCGCGGGCGCGAGGTGGCGCTGGCGACCTTGGCCGGCGGCACCGCCGTCGATGTTGCCATCTTCGATCGCGAGGGCGCTCTCCTCGGCCGCGCGGGCGCCTGAGACGCACCCGAATTTCCGATGTTGCGGCGGGCGGGGATTCCGGCTGACTATCGGGTTGTGGGTCACTGGGGTCGGATGCAACCGTCCGGCGGGTCCATCGTCCCACCAATATGAGGGATCTTGCGGTATGGCGCCGCGCCGTGTGCGGCGCCGCCGCCCCTTTGGGCCGCAGGGAGGCAGGATGGAGCAGAACCTCGCCGCCGACATTTCGGCGCCGCGCCGGCTTCTCATCCTCGGCGGTACCGCCGAGGCGGTGACGCTTGCGCGCGCTGCGATCGAGCGGTTCGGGGATCGGCTTGCGGTCACTACCACTCTCGCGGGCCGCACGGAGCGGCCGGGTCCGATTCCCGGCGAGATCCGCATCGGCGGCTTCGGCGGCGCCGAGGGCCTGGCGCGGTATCTCCGGGATGCCGCCGTGGATCTCGTCATCGACGCCACCCATCCCTTCGCCGACCGCATCGCCCGTCACGCCCGCCTTGCCGCGGAGGAGACGGCGGTGCCGCGCCTGGTGCTGGAGCGGCCGCCCTGGCCGCGCCATCCCCTCGACCGCTGGGTCGATGTGGAGGATCTCGCCGGCGCCGTGAGCGCGGTCGGCAAGCTCGGCCGGCGCTGCCTGCTGACGGTGGGGTCCGGCGATCTCGCCGCCTTCGCCCTGGCGCTCCACGTGCATTTCATCGTGCGCCTGATCGACGAGCCGCGCGGACCGCTGCCGCTCGCGTCCTACGAGGTGATCCTCGGGCGCGGGCCCTTCACGCTCGCGGCGGAGCGCGAGCTGCTGCGCCGGCACGGCATCGACGTGGTGGCCGCCAAGGCGAGCGGCGGCGCCGCCACCGAGGCGAAGCTCATCGCCGCCCGCGAGGCGCATCTGCCCGTGGTGATGGTGCGCCGGCCGCCGGCGGAGCCCGGCGCCCGCGTCGCGACAGTGGAGGCGGCGCTCGAGTGGCTCGCCGGTCACCTGCAGGAGCCGGTGCCGGGCGCGGCGCGGATCGTGCTGCCGTGAGAGCGCAGCGCGTCGTCGTCGGCGTCGCCTGCGCCTTTGCCTTGTGGGCTGCCGATGGGGATGCGCAGATCATTCAGATCCCGACCGACTGGTACAACATCGCCACCGCCGCCGCCGGCAACAAGACCGAGGAAGTCCGCGTTCTCCTCGCCAAGGGCTCCAGCCCCAACATGTCGGACCTGCAGGGCCGCACGGCGCTCAGCTATGCGGCGCAGCTCGGCAATCTCGAGATGGCGGCGATGCTGATCAACGCCGGCGCTTCGCCGGACGCGCGCGACAAGCTCGGCAATTCGCCGGTGCATTGGGCGGCGGAGTCCGGGCAGGTGCAGCTTCTACGCCTGTTCTGCGACGTCAACGCGGGTGTCGATGTGGCGAACCGCCAAGGCATCACGCCGCTGATGATGGCGTCCGGACGCGGCCACTTGGCGGTGGTGCGGCTGCTGCTGCAGAAAGGTGCCAATCCGCGCAAGCAGGACTACACCGGCCGCGACGCCCTGGGCTGGGCGGCGGGCCAGGCGCCGGTGATGCGCGTTCTGCAGGACGCGACGCGGAGCTAGGGTCGCATCCGATTGGGCGAGCCGATGTCGTCATCCACTCAGAGCGTCATGGCCGGGCTTGTCCCGGCCATCCACGTCTTGTTTCTACCGCTGCAAAGGCGTGGATGCCCGGCTCAAGGCCGGGCATGACAATTCTTAGAGGTTCGAGAATCCCACTTCCACAATCGCTTTCCTCTATCTCTTGCGCGGCCGGAACACGTGGCTGTGGTCGGGGGCGTAGAGCCGGCTTTCGGGGAAACTCGCCTCACCGAGGACGCGGCCGACCAGGATCAGCGCCGTCCGCGTGATGCCCGCCGCCTTCACCTCGGCGCGGATGGTGCCGAGGGTGCCGCGCAGGATCTTCTGGTCGGGCCAGCTGGCGCGATAGACGACGGCGGCAGGACAATCCGCGCCGTAGACCGGCTCCAGCTCCCGCACCACCCGGGCCAGGTTGGCGATGGAGAGGTGGATCGCGAGCGTGGCGCCGCTCTTCCCCAGCGTCGCCAGATCCTCCCCCGCCGGCATCGCCGAGGCACGCACCGCCGTGCGCGTCAGGATCACGGTCTGCGCCACTTCCGGCAGCGTGAGCTCGATGCCGAGCGCCGCCGCGGCGGCGGCGAAGGCGGGCACGCCTGGCGTCAGATCGTAGGGAATGTTCAGCGCCTCCAAGCGCCGCATCTGCTCGGCGATGGCGCCATAGAGCGAGAGATCGCCGGAATGCACGCGGGCGACATCGAGGCCTTGCCGATGCGCCGCCTGCATCTCCGCGACGATCTCGTCGAGGGTGAGGGCGCTGGTGTCGATGACGCGGGCACCGGCGGGCGCCCGCGCCACCACCGCCTCCGGCACCAGGGAGCCGGCGTAGAGACAGACAGGCGAGCGTTCGATCAGGGCGAGGCCGCGCACGGTGATGAGATCGGGGGCGCCGGGTCCCGCGCCGATGAAGTGAACCGTCATCGCGGCGCCTTCCGCGCATAGCCCCGGGGCGTATAGACCCGCGTGGGCTCGCCGGGAATCATCCGCGTGGCGGTGCTGCCGATCAGCACCAACGTCAGCATGTCGACCTCGCCGGTGTCGAAATCCCGGAGCGTCGTCACCGTCACCGCCTCGCCGTCGCGGCCGAGATTGCGCGCCAGTACGACCGGCGTCGTCGCCGGCCGGTGCCGGCGCAGGATTCGCAGCGCCGCCGCGAGCTGCCGCGTGCGCCGGCCGGAGCGGGGATTGTAGAGCGCCAGCACGAAATCCGCCTCCGCCGCGGCCTCCAGGCGGCGCTTGATCGCGGCCCAGGGCGTCAACAGGTCCGAGAGCGAGACGGCGCAGAAATCATGGCCGAGAGGCGCGCCGGCCCGGGCCGCCGCCGCCTGCAGCGCCGAGAGTCCCGGCAGCACGCGGAGATCGATCCGCCGCCACTCCGCCCGCGCCTCGCGATCGATCAGCTCCAGGGCGAGGGTGGCGAGGCCGTAGATCCCCGCGTCTCCCGAGGAGACCAGCGCCACGGCGCGGCCTCGCGCCGCCAGATCGAGGGCGAGGCGCGCGCGCTCGGTCTCGGCGCCGAGCGCACTCATGTGCCGGCGCTTGCCCGATATCGCGGAGCCCAGGAGATCGAGATAGAGGCGATAGCCCACCACGTCGGTGGCGGCGGCGAGGGCGGCGCTGACCTCGGGCGTGCGCCAGGCGGGATCGCCGGGGCCGATGCCGACAATGGCGAGGCTGCCGCGGGCGCGGCCGATGCGGGCGGGATCGAGGAGGTGCGGCGCGCGGGCGACGGCGCAGGTGGCGTTGGCGGATTTGCGCTTCGCCACGATGAGCGCGCCGGAAATTCCCACCGCCGCCAGCGCCGCGCCCTCGGCGACGCCGTAGCAGCCGGTAGCGCGGAATGTCGCCGCCGAAGGCGTGGCGAGGCGCGGCGTCTGGCGCAGCAGCGCCTTGGCGGTGAAGAAGCGCGCGGGCACGCCAAGGTCGTCCGCGAGCTGCGTTACCGCCGGCTCGTCCATCTTGAGATCGATCGAGACGACCGCGGCGACGGACGCTTCCGCGAGCTTCGCCGCCCGCAGCGTGCGCCGCACCAGGGCGCGCAGCTCCGCCGACGGACACTGGCGCGAGGTGCCGACGCCGAGGGCGAGCACCGGCGGATGCAGGATCAGTGCGCGCTCTCTTGATCCCGCCGAGCGGTCGGTCACGCGAATGTCCGCGCCGCGCCCGCTCGCCGCGCGGATCTGCGGATGGCCCGTCAGCCACTCCGCACTGCCGGCCTCGATGCCGGCCGTGAGCGTCTTACCGGCGAGCAGTCGCGCCATGAGCGGCTTGGCGCGGGCGGGATTGGCGACGCGCCAGCCTGATGGCGGCGCGTCGAGGGCGAAGCCGAGAGCGACATCGCTGGCGGTGGTGAGGGCGGCGATGCCGCCGGTGATTTTCGCGATCGCCCGCGCGAGCGCGTTCGCGCCGCGATGGCCGCCCAGCAGCGGCACGGCGGCGGAGCCGTCCTCCGCCACCGCGATCACCGGTGGCTCCGCGCTCTTGTCCCGCAGCAGCGGCGACAGCAGCCGGATCAGGATGCCGGCGGCGCAGAGGCCGACGATGGGCCGGCCGGCGCGGAAGAGGGCGCGGAGATGCGGGCCCACCGAGGCGAAGGTCGCATCGGCGGCGATGCCGCTGCGCTCGGGCGCGTGGATCTCCGCCGCGGGCAGCGCCCGCTTCAGGCGCCGCGCGAGCGGCAGCGCGCTCGGCCCCAGCACGACGAGGGCGGCGCCGCGGGGCAGCCCACCGCTCACGGCGCCGCCGGATCCGGCCGGCGCACCAGGAGCATGGAGAAGTAGGGCACCGCCGCGGCGTCGACCTCCACCAGCGGCAGCACGCGCTGGCTCGCGAGGCTGGCGCGCTCGACGTAGATCGTGCCGTCGGCGCGGCCGAGGCGCGTCAGCACGCGGCGCACTTTGTCGAAGTGGCGGCCGAGCTTGATGACCGCGGCAGCCTCGGCCTGGGCGAGGCGTGTCTCCAGCTCTGTCTCGGCGAGAGGTGCTGGGATCACCGTCAGCACGTCGTCGCGCACCGCCAGCGGCAGCCCCGCCGCGGCGGCGCAGGCGGCGAGGGACGAGACGCCGGGCACCACCACGGCCGGATAGCGCACGGCGAGGCGGGCGAAGAGCTGGATGAAGGAGCCGTAGAAGAAGGGATCGCCCTGGCAGAGCACGGCGACGTCGCGGCCGGCGTCGAGGTGCGCGGCGATCTCCGCCGCGGCGCGGTCATAGACCGCCTGGGCCGGCGCCGCGGCCGGCGTCATCGGCACGCGGATCGCGATCTCCGTCTGGGCCGGCGAAATCAGGCTCGCCACCACCGAGCGGGCGAAGCTCGCGCCGTCGTCGGGGGCGGGGTAGGCCACCACCGCCGCCGCGCGCAGCAGGCGCACCGCCTTCAGCGTCACCAGCTCGGGATCGCCGGGTCCGACGCCGAGGCCGTAGAGCCTGCCGGTCATTTCGGCGCCGCCTCATAGAGCGTCAGGGTGAGCCGCCGGCCGTTGGAATAGTTGACGCCGCTCACCGTGCCGACCGTCGTCGCGGTGACATGCTGAGCTGTGAGTGCCGCCTGGAACGGCGCGTCCTCGCGGGCGCTCACCAGGGCGAGGCCGGTGGGCGACGTCGCCAGGAATGTCGCCGCCGCCTCGCCGGTCGTGAGCTTGGTGTCGGTGCCCAGGAGGAACACCAGGCTCGGCTCCGCGAAGCCCGCGGAGGCCACCGGCCGGCCTTCGAGATGATGCTGGGTGATGATGCGCGCGACGGAGCGGCTGAGCCAGATCGGATCCAGCGCCGGCAGCACCAGGCCGAAGACGCCCTCGGAGAGCAGCACCGCGGCGAGGATACCCGGCAGGATTCGTGGCTGCCCCAGCACGCGGCTCACCAGGAAGGTCGCCGCCACCACCGCGATCAGCACGGCGACGGCGATGTCGCTGGGGATGAGCGTGCCGGTGAGGCGGCGCGGCACCTCCAGGAGCGCGCCCACGAGAGCGAGCGTGGCGATGCTCCAGAGCGCCATCGCCGCGATGTCGAGCCAGGAGCGCCGCGGCGGATCCACCGCCGGCGCCATGAAGGCGCGCGCCGCCAGCAGCGCCAGGGCCGGATAGACCGGCAGGATATAGTGCGGCAGCTTGGTGGGGACGAGCTCCATCACCAGCCAGTACGGCACGATCCAGGCGGTCAGCAGCCGGACGATCATGTCGCCCCGCTGGCGCCAGGCGAGCAGCGCCGCCGCGCCCAGCAGCAGCGAGCCCGGCCAGAAGGTGACGAACGCCGCCGCCAGATAGGTGCCGGGCGGCGCGCCGTGACTCTCCTGGCCGTGGATCAGCTTGCCCAGGAGGTCGGTGCCGACGAAGTCCCGCACGAAGGCGCCGTCGGTGGCGAAGGTGATGGCGAGCATCCACGGTCCGCAGATCAGCAGGGCCAGGGGCAGGCCCCAGGAGATCCGGAATTCCCGCAGCCAATGGGAGTCCCGCTCGGAGAAGGTGAGCATGAGGGCGGTGAGCAGGCTGATGAACGGCGTCACCGGTCCCTTGATCAGCAGCCCCACGCCCTGGGCCACCCAGAACAGCAGCGGCAGCCGCGTCTCGATGGCGTCGCCGTTGCAGGCGCGCCGATAGATCTCGCCGAGCGCGCCCTGCGCCGCCACCACCGTCGCCAGCAGCACCGCGTCGGTCTTGGCGATGTGCGCCTCGATGGTGAGGCCGACCGAGGCCGCCAGCAGCGCCGCGCCGACGAACGCCGTCTCGCGCCCGACCCAGGCCGCGCCGAACCTGAAGGTGAGGAGAACGGCGACGAGGGCGCCGATGAGAGAGGGCAGGCGATAGGGCCAGATCGCCGAGCTCTTGACGCTGCTGACAAGGGACACCGCGGCCGCCTGCAGCCAATAAATGCCGGCGGGTTTCTTGTTGCGCGCCTCGTCCTGGAAGCGCGGCAGCAGGAAATCCCGGCTCTCCAGCATCTGCCGCGTCGCCTGGGCGAAGCGCGCCTCGTCGCGGTCGGTGGGCGGCAGGCTGGCGATGCCCGGCAGGTAGAGCGCGAGGCAGAGCAGGGTCAGCAGCAGAGGCGCGCGCCAGCCGCGAATGATATCGCCGAATTTCGCGGCGCCGACGACAGCGGTGAGATTCATGGTGCCTCGTTTTACCTGACGAGGACGAGCTGCGTCACCGGCAGAAGCGGCCGCCAGGCGGTACCCGCGCCCAGAGGCGCTGCCTCGCTGACACGGCGATGCGCGCGAGCCGTCCGCCGTGCGCGCCGTGCCAGGCGAGGAGCCGCGCCTCCGCCTCGACCGTGACGGCATTGACGACCAGGCGGCCGCCGGGACGGAGCGCCTGCCACGCGGTCTCGAAGAGACCCGGCGAGCCGGTGCCGCCGCCGATGAAGACCGCGTCGGGCGGCGCCAGATCGCGGAGCGCGTCGGGCGCCTCGCCCGCCACGATCTCCAGCTCCGGCACGCCCAGCAGCGCCGCATTCTCGGCGATGACCGCCGCGCGAGCGCTCGCGCGCTCGACGGCGATGGCGGAGCCGCCGCCGCCGCGCAGCCATTCGATGGCGATGGAGCCGGATCCGGCGCCGATGTCCCAGAGCCGCTCTCCCGGCAGCGGCGCCAGCGCCGCGAGAGCCGCCGCGCGCACCACGCGCTTGGTGATCTGCCCGTCATGGCGGAAGGCATCGTCGGGAAGCCCCGCGAGGCGCGACAGCGGCCGCGCCTCGGGCCCCGCGACGCACGCGATGGCAAGCGTGTTGAGATCGGCGCCGCGGCCGTGCGGCCAGCCCACAGCGGTGCCGTCGAGGCGCCGTTCCTGGGGACCGCCCAGGCGCTCCAGCACGGTGATCCGGCTCTCGCCCCAGCCGCGCTCCGCCAGCAGCCGCGCCACCCGTGCCGGCGTATCGCCGTCCTCGCTCAGGATCAGGAGCCTCGCGCCCGGCGTCAGGAACAGCGCCAGCCGTTCCAGGGGCCGGCCGTGCACGGTGAGCGTCACGCACTCCGCGAGCGGCCAGCGCATCCGCGATGCTGCAAGACTGAAGGCACCGGGCTGCGGCAGCGCCACGAGGGCGTCGCCGCCGAAGTGCTCCGCGAGGAGCGCGCCGACGCCGTACCAGAGCGGATCGCCGCTCGCCAGCACCACCACGCGCTTGCCTCTGCGCGCGGCGATGTCGGGGAGGCTTGCCGTGAGCGGCTGGCGCCAGAAGATCCGCTCCGCCGCGCCCGCCGGCACCATGGCCAGATGCCGCGCGCCGCCTACCAGCACCTGCGCCTCCGCCACCAAGGCGCGGGCGGCGGGGGCGAGGCCGGCGAGACCGTCCTCGCCGATGCCGACGACGGCGATCCAGGGCGTCACCGCAAACCCTCCGCCAAGGCGTTGACGGCGGCGGCGGCCAGCGCGCTGCCGCCGCGCCGGCCCAGCAGCGTCACGTAGGGAATGCGGAACGGATTCTCCGTCAGCGCCAGCTTCGATTCCGCGGCGCCGACGAAGCCCACGGGAAAACCGAGGATGAGGGCCGGCTTCGGCGCGCCGGCGCCGATCATCTCCAGGAGATGGAAGAGGGCCGTGGGCGCATTGCCGATCGCCGCCACCGCGCCGGCGAGGTGCGGCCGCCACAGCTCCACTGCCGCCGCCGACTGCGTGGTCTCGTGCCGCCGCGCCAGCGCCGCCACGCGCTTGTCCCGGAGCGTGCAGAACACCTTGGTCTTGCGCGGCAAGCGTTCCTCGATGATGCCGGTGGCGACGGTGGGGACGTCCACCAGGATCGGGGCGCCGTCCTTGAGCGCCGCGCGCCCCTCGCTCGCGGCGTCGACCGACCAGCGCAGGTCCGCGATCAGGCCGGGCTCGCCGCTGGCGTGGATCAGGCGCAGCGCCAGGGGCTGGATTTCCGGCGGCAGATGGGAGAGATCCACCTCGCGGCGGATCAGCGCGAAGGAGCGGCGATAGATCGCCTCCGGCTTGCGCAGATAGCGATAGCGCGGCGCCGCGCGTCGCGAGGTTCCGCCGGCGACGCCAAGCACCCAGCCTTCCTCCTCCTCGACGCGCCGGCGCTCCGCCGGCGTCAGCGCGGGATCCCCTGCCAGCAGCGGCGCCAGGGCGCCGCGGCCGTCGAGGGTCGCGAAGTGGTGGGCGAGGTGGCGCACCTGGGCGGAATCCTTCACTTCGCCGCGCTTCATCGGCGCCGGCACCAGAGAGGGGTAGATCTCCGCGAGCATCACCGCAGGGTGGCGTCCGCGCACCGGCGCCGCAAGCCCGGTCTCGAAGGGCCAGACCGCGATTTTCGTCGCCAGCGCGGGATCGTCGCGGAGCGCGCGCAGGATCGGAATGCCCGTCAGGGCCTGGCCGCCGGCGGAGCCGGTGCCCGCCAGTTTCCAAACCGGCTGTGGGCCGCGCATGCGGGACTCCACCAGGCGATGCTCGGGAAATTCCTCCGCGCTGTGCCGGCGATGATGGCGCGGCTGCAGGTGGCGCCCCGCCGCGCCCGCGGGACAGCCCCAGAAGGGATAGGCATCCCCGGTGAGGCGGCGGTTGAGCTCGGCGCCGACGGCGAAGCGGTTGTTGCGGTTCTCGGGGTCGTCCTCGAGGAGGCGTGCGATCTCGTCCCAGACCGCGCGCCACGGCGCGCCCTTGAGGCCGAGGCGCGCCGAGAGGCCGGCGGGATATGCGAAGGGAAAATCGAAGCCGGCGAGGACGCGCTCGCCCCGGGCGGCGCTGGCGATGAAGAGGCCGCGCAGGACCGCCAAGGCGTCCTGCCGCGTCGCCAGGTTTTCCAGCAGCAGCGTCTCGAGCGTGCCGCCGCGGCGCTTCAGCGCCGCGAGCCAGATGCTGTCGGCGCCCGTCGTCGGCTTCGCGGCAGCGCTCCAGTCCACCATGACGTAGACCTCGAAGAGCGGACGGTGCGTCAAGGATCAGCCGGTCTTGCTGTCGTGGTGGTGGTGATGCGGATGGGCGTGATCGTGCGGGTGACTGTGATCGTAAGAATGATCGTGCCCGTGAGGATCGCCGTCGGTGCCGATGCCGCGCACGTGGTGGTGATGGCCTTCCTGGGGCGCGCCGGCGTCATCCTCGTAGCCGATGATCTGGGTGCGGTACTTGCAGAGCTGGCAGTTCATCGCCGGCGCGCCGGTATCGGTCTCGCGCACGCGCTCGGCGAAGCAGTCCAGCACCAGGGGATGATCGCTGAGATAGGGCGCCTTGATGAACTCGATCCCGGGATGATCCGCCGCGACGCGATCGGTCTCCTCGTAGATGCGTTTCACCAGCACGCCGGTGAAGAGGAAATAGGGGAACACGATGACGCGGGAATAGCCAAGGCGGGTCGCGCGGCGGAGCGCGGCCTCGACGCGGGGCTGCGCCACGCCGCTGAAGGCGACCTCGGCCCAGGCGAAGCCCATGCCTTCCCAGAGCAGCCGCGCGACCTTGGAGATGTTGCTGTTGGCGTCGGGATCGTTGGTGCCGCGGCCCACCACCACCAGCAGCGTGTCGGCGCGGGGCACCGCCTGCGCCGCCAGCGCCTCCGCCTGGGCGATGCGGTCGCCGGCGGCCCTGAGCAGCTTCGGCTCGATCGCGAGCTCGCGGCCGAAGCGCAGCTCGATGCCGGGATTGGCGGCGGCGAAGCTGTTGATCTCCCAGGGCAGGTCGTTCTTGACGTGGGCGGCGGCGAACAGCATGCCCGGCACCGCGATGATGCGCCGCGCGCCGCGGCGCTTGAGCGCGTCGAGCCCGTCGCGGATGACCGGCCGCGCGAATTCGAGATAGCCGGTCTCGAAGTCATGGGCCGGCAGCCGCGCCTTCAGCCCATGGGCCAGACGCTCGAACTCCCGCACCGCCTCGGTGTCGCGGCTGCCGTGGCCGCACACCATCACCGCCGTCTCGACCATTCGCGTTTCCCCTTCAGTTCCCAACGACGCGGTTGACGACGCGACCGCCATCGCCCAATGCTCCGCGCCCATGTTGCCGCTTCTCGCTGCCCATTCCGTGCGCATCGATCCGCTGCTGGCCCTGATCGCGGGCCTGGCGGTCGACGCGGTGCTCGGCGATCCCGCGGCGCTGTTCCGCCACGTACCGCATCCGGTGGCGCTGCTGGGGCGCTTGATCGCGACGATCGAGGCGTGGCTCAACCGGTCCGACCTTGCCGACGACCTGCGCCGCCGGAACGGGATCGTCACCGTGCTCGCGGTGGTGGGAATTGCCGCCGTCGTGGGCGCTCTCATCGATCGCCTGGCGGCGGCGCTGCCCTGGGGCGGCGTGCTGGTCATCGCCACCGTGGCGGTGCTGGTGGCCCAGCGCAGCCTTTACGATCATGTCGCCGCGGTAGCGCGCGCCCTGGAGAGCCGCGGCCTCGCCGGCGGGCGCGACGCGGTCCGTCACATCGTCGGCCGCGATCCCCAGAGTCTGGACGGGGCGGGGGTGGCGCGCGCCGCCATCGAATCTCTCGCCGAGAATTTCAGCGACGGCGTGGTGGCGCCGGTGTTCTGGTTCGTGCTGCTGGGCCTGCCCGGCCTCTGCGCCTACAAGGCGGTCAACACCCTCGACAGCATGATCGGCCACCGCTCGGAGCGGTTTCGCGACTTCGGCTGGGCGGCGGCGCGCCTCGACGATCTCGCGAACTTCGTGCCGGCGCGCCTTGCCGGCCTGCTGCTGACCCTTGCCGCCTGCGTGCTGCCCGCCGCCACCGGCGGCGAGGCCGTCCTCACCATGCTGCAGGACGCCCGCAAGCACCGGTCGCCGAACGCGGGCTGGCCGGAGGCGGCGATGGCCGGCGCGCTCGGCATCGCGCTGGCGGGGCCGCGGCGCTATGGCGGCGAGCTGGTGGACGATCCCTGGGTGGGCCGCGGCCGGTCCCAGGTGGGCGCCGGCGACATCGGCCGCGCCTTGGACGTCTTCATCGTCGCCTGCGTGATCGAGGTGGCGCTGCTGGCGACGCTGGCGCTGCTCCGTCTCTGACAATTCACCGCGCACGGGCGATCTCCAGCAACCCGGCGACGTCGAGATGCGTCTCGCAATGATCCGCCAACGCGTCGAGGGCGGACTCGACCCGCGCCTCGAAGGCGAGGGTCGCGTCGGCGCTGCCACCGAGGCGCTCCAGGAAGGCGCGGCGAAAGGCGTCGCCGGCGAAGATCCCGTGCACGTGGCAGCCCATGATCCTTCCGTCGGCGGAGACCGCGCCGTCGGGCCGCGTCCCCAGGCGCAGCATCGGCCGCGCCGTGCCGGGTCCGTCGGTGCGGCCCACATGCATCTCGTAGCCGGCGATCTCGGCGCCGCTGCGCAGCTCGGCGCCGGTGACGCTCCGCAGCACCTTCTCCGAGGTGAGCACGGTCGCCACGTCGAGGAGGCCGAGCCCGGGTGCCGTGCCGGCGGCGCCCTCGATGCCGCCGGGATCGGCGACGGTGCGGCCCAGCATCTGATAGCCGGCGCAGAGTCCGAGCACCGCGCCGCCGCGCCGGACATGCGCGAGAATGTCGATGTCCCAGCCTTCCGCGCGGAGCGCTGCCAGGTCCGCCAGCGTCGATTTCGAGCCCGGCAGCAGCACGAGATCGCAGAGCGGCAGCGGCCGTCCCGGCGGCACCAGCTCCACGCTGACAGCGGGCTCCGCCATCAGGGGATCGAGATCGTCGAAATTGGCGATGCGCGGCAGGCGCGGCACCACGATGCGCAGGCGCCCGGCGCGCGCCGGCACCGGCAGGCGCTCCAGCGCCAGCGCGTCCTCGGCGGGAAGATCCCGGGCGCGCTCGAAAAAGGGGAGGACGCCGAGGGAGCGGAGGCCGGTGACGCGGCGGATCTCGTCGATGCCGCCGGAGAACAGCGAGATGTCGCCGCGGAACTTGTTGACGATGTAGCCGGCGAGGCGCCGGCGCTCCGCCGGCGGCAGCAGCAGGTGGGTCCCGCAGATCTGCGCCAGCACGCCGCCGCGGTCGATGTCGCCCACGAGCACGACGGGGAGATCCGCGGCCTCGGCGAAGCCCATGTTGGCGATGTCGCCGTCGCGCAGATTGGTCTCGGCGGCGCTGCCGGCGCCTTCCACCAGCACCACGTCCGCCGTGGCCGACACCACCTCGAAGCTCTCGAGGACCCGCGGCAGCAGGCGCTTGCGCAGCTCCTGGTATTCTCGCGCCGCGGCGCTGACGAGGATGCGGCCCTGCACCACCACCTGGGCGCCGCGCTCCGACTGCGGCTTCAGCAGCACCGGGTTCATGTGGACGGTGGGCGCGGTGCCGGCGGCGCGGGCCTGCAGCGCCTGGGCGCGGCCGATCTCGCCGCCGTCGGCGGTGACAGCGGCGTTGTTCGACATGTTCTGGGGCTTGAAGGGGCTGACGCGGAGCCCGCGGCGCTTCAGTGCGCGCGCGAGCCCCGCCGTCAGCAGCGACTTGCCGACGTCGGAGCCCGTGCCCTGGAGCATCAGGGCCGGGGTGCGCCGGGCAAGTCCCGCCGTCACGCTCAGTGCTGCGAGATCTGGTCGAGAGCGGCGCGGAGCCGCGTGGCGCCGCTGGTCGACGCCTTGCGCTCGATCACGATATCCCGAAGCGCGATGGTGCGGCCGTAGTAGACCCGGTCCCAGTCCGGCTTCGGATTGAGGGCCGCGCCCTGCAGCGCGACGCCGCCGAACAGTCCCTTCGATTCCGAGAACGAGTAGATGTCGGCGCCCACGTTCGAGGTGGTGGAGGCCTCCGCGCCGGCGCCCACGGTGGCGAGGGTGAGGCCGGCCTCGGCGCCGACCTTGAACTCGTTGCGCAGGATCGCCTCCAGCGCCTTGTCGCTCATGATGATGAGGGCGACCTCGGAGACCTCGACGCCGATCTGCAGGCCGAGCGAGCCGCCGGCCATGCCGTAGAAGGCGGGCGAGCTCCAGGTGTTGTTGGCATCCCGCACCAGCAGCACGCCGGTCCCGCCCTGGCCGCCCAGGATGAACCCGCCCTTCAAGAGCGAGGGCACGATCAGGATGGCGCGGGCCCGGTGCAGGAGCTCGCGGATGTTGGTGGCGGCGCCGGCGCCGGCCTGGATCTTGTCGGCGACGATGGTGGCGCCGTCCACGACTTCCTGCTGGTCGGAGGCGCGGGCCACCTGGGTCGATGCCAGCAGCAGCGTGGCCGCCAGGAGTGTCAGGATGCGTTTCATGGGTTCTCCCTATGGGTTTGGCTCAGAATTCGATACCTGCCTGGGCTTTAACGCCGGCGCGGAACGGATGTTTCACCAGCTTCATCTCGGTCACGAGATCGGCAAGCTCGATCAGCTCGGGCTTGGCGTTGCGGCCGGTGAGGATGACGTGCAGGTCTCGCGGCTTCGACATCAGCGCCTCGACCACCTCCGACACCGGCAGGTAGTCATAGCGCAGGACGATGTTGATCTCATCCAGAAGCACAAGTCGATAGCCGGGATCCGCCAGCATCGCCTTGGCCATCTCCCAGGCGGCGCGGGCGGCGGCGATGTCCCGGGCGCGGTCCTGGGTCTCCCAGGTGAAGCCCTCGCCCATCGCCCGCATGGTGACGAGGTCGGGGAAGCGCTGCAGCACGTCGCGCTCCCCGGTCTTCCAGGCGCCCTTGACGAACTGCACGATGCCGACCCGCATGCCGTGGCCGAGGCAGCGCAGCACCATGCCGAAGGCGGCGGTGGATTTTCCCTTGCCGGTGCCGGTGTGGAGGATGACGAGGCCGCGCTCCTCGGTCTTGCCGGCGAGCATGCGGTCGCGCGCCGCCTTGCGCTTCGCCGCCTTCTCCGCGTGGCGGCGGTTGATCTCGTCCTCGCTGAGGATCTCGTCGTCGCTCACGGCGCCACCGTCCGCCTGATCTCGGCAAGCTCGGCGCCGAGGCTGTTGCGCGCCGGCTTCCAGAGGCCGCGGTCGATCGCCTCGGCGAAACGGTCCGCCATCTCGCCGAGCGCCGCGGGATTGTGCGCCGCCAGGAACTCGCGCACCGCGGCGTCGCCGAGGAAGGCGCCGTAGACCGCGTCGAAATGGTGGTTCTTCACCGCCCGCGCGGTGGCGGCGAAGGCGAAGAGATAGTCCACCGTCGCCGCCATCTCGAAGCCGCCCTTGTAGCCGTGGCGCATCATGGCGGCGATCCACTTGGGATTGGTGACGCGGGCGCGCACCACGCGGCCGATCTCGTCCTCGAGGGTGCGGATCCGCGGCCGCTCCGGGCGCGAATGATCGTTGTGATAGACCGTGGGCGCCACGCCCGCGAGATGCCGCGCGGTGACGGCGAGGCCGCCCTCGAACTGGTAGTAGTCGTCGCTGTCGAGAATGTCGTGCTCGTGATTGTCCTGGTTCTGCACCACCGCCTCGACGGATGTCAGGCGCTGGCGCAGGCTCTCGCGGTCCTCGCGCCCCTCGGCGCCGCCGCCATAGGCGTAGCCGCCCCAGGCCAGATAGGCCTCGGCGAGATCGGCGTCGTCGCGCCAGAGCTTCTCGTCGATGAGCGTCTGGAGCCCCGCCCCATAGGCGCCGGGCTTGGAGCCGAAGACGCGGGCGCCGGCGCGCCGCAGCGCCGCCGCCGGCGCCAGGCCTTTCTCGACGAGCGCCGCGCTGTCATCGGCCACGCGAGCCGCCAGGGGATTCACTTCCGGCGTCTCGTCGAGAGCCGCCACCGCGCGGGCCGCGCTGTCCACGAGATCGATCAGGTTGGCGAAGGCGTCGCGGAAGAATCCTGAGACGCGCAAGGTGACGTCGACCCGCGGCCGGTCCAGCAGCGAGGCTGGCAGAATCTCGAATCCCACCACGCGGCCCGTACTGGGCTCCCAGGTGGGCTGCACGCCCATGAGGGCGAGCGCCTGGGCGATGTCGTCGCCGCCGGTGCGCATGTTCGAGGTGCCCCAGGCCGAGAGCGCCATGCGGCGGGGATAGCTGCCGTGGTCCTGGGCGTAGCGCTCCACGAGAAGCGCCGCGGATTTCCACCCCAGCGCCCAGGCTGCTGGCGTCGGCAGCGCGCGGGTGTCGACGGAATAGAAGTTGCGGCCGGTGGGCAGCACCTCGGGCCGGCCGCGGCTCGGCGCGCCGGACGGGCCCGGTTGCACGAAGTGGCCGGCGAGGCCGGCGAGGATCCCCCTGATTTCCGCGGCGCCTGAGGCTGCCAGAGCCGGCGCCAGATGCTCGGCGATCTCGTGGAGTACCGGCGGCGTGGCCGTCCATGTCGCGGGTGGTATCTCAGTGCCCGCGACGAGGCGGCGCGCCAGGGCTTCGAGACGGTCCACCGTGTCGCCGTGGCTGCGCCAGGGCGGCTCGCCGGCCAGCGCCTTGGGCCGCGGCCCCTGCCAGGTCGCGCCGAGATCGGCGTCGAGGGGATCGAATCCCAGATTGAGATCGTTGGCGAGAGCGCGGATCAGGGACGCCTGCGCTGGCGCCGTCCCGCGCGGCAGCCGCGCGAGCGCCAGCAGCAGGTCGAGCTCCGCCTCGTCCGTCGGCGACGTCCCGAGCACGTGCAGTCCGCCGCGGATCTGCCGCTCCTTGAGCTCGCAGAGATAGGCGTCGAGCTTGGGGAGCGCCGCCTCGACGCTCTCCGCGGCGCCGATGCCGCAATCCTCGGCGACGCCTGCCGCGCGGGCGACGTCGAGGATGCGGCGCGCCAGCGGCTTCACCCGCCGCGCGTCGCCGGTCGCCGCCTCGAAATATTCGTCGACCAGACGCTCCAGCTCCGCCTGGGGCCCGTGGCTGCCGGCGCGGGTCAGCGGCGGCGTCAGGTGATCGATGATGACCGCCTGGGCGCGGCGCTTCGCCTGCGTTCCCTCGCCGGGATCGTTGACGATGAAGGGGTAGAGGTTCGGCATCGGTCCCAGCGCCGCTTCCGGGAAACACTCCGCCGAGAGCGCCAGAGCCTTGCCCGGCAGCCATTCGAGATTGCCGTGCTTCCCCACATGCACGACGGCGTGGGCGCGGAAGCCGTCGGCGAGCCAGGCGTGGAAGGCGAGGTAGCCGTGGGGCGGCACCAGGGCCGGATCGTGCTGGGCCTGGACGGGATCGATGTTGTAGCCGCGCGCCGGCTGGATCGCGACGACGACATTGCCGAACCGCAGCGCCGGCAGCGCGAAGCGGCCGCAATCGAGATCGCCGGGCCGGAACAGGGGATCCTGCTCCGGCGCTCCCCAGCGCTCGGAGACCCGCGTCTGCGCCGCCAGCGGCAGGCAGGCGAACCAGGCGGCGTAGTCGTTGCGTCCGAACTCCTCGCCGCCGTCGCGGCCGAAATGGGTGGCGGCGTTGGTGGGGCCCGCCTGCAATTGCCGCATCAGCACGTCGCCGTCCTCGGGAATATCGGTGACGCGATATCCTTCGGCGGCCAGCGCGCGCAGGATGGCGATCACGCTCGCCGGCGTATCGAGGCCGACGCCATTGCCGATGCGGCCGTTCTTGTTGGGATAGTTCGCCAGCACCAGGGCGATGCGGCGCTCGTCAGGCGCGGCGCGGCGCAGCCTGACCCAGTTGCGCGCGAGGTCGGCGACGAAATCGACGCGGTCGGCGACGGGCACGTGGCGCACCAGATCCGCCTCGGTGAGGGGATCGCGCTGTGCCTCGCCCTTGAACGAGACCGCCCGCGTGATGATGCGGCCGTCCACCTCCGGCAGCGCCACCGACATGGCGACGTCCCGTGCATCGAGACCGCGGGTGCTGGCGCGCCAGCGCCCGGCCTCGCCGCTGGCGAAGATCACTTGGAGGACCGGGCAGTCGTAGGGCGCGAAGGGCGACGGCACCGGGGCGCCGCCGGGCGCGGCCACCGCGAATCCCGTGGCGTTGAGCACGATGTCAGACGGCGCATCGGCGAGCGCGCTGGCGAGGATCGCCTGGGCCTGGCTGTCCTTGAGGCTTTGCACGAAGACCGGCAGCGGGTTGAGGTTGCGTGAGCGGAGCGCCGCGATCAGCGCATCGACCGGGGCCGTGTCCGCGGCCTGCACCAGGGCGCGGTAGAACACCAGCGCGGCCACCGGCGCGTCGGCCTGCCAGTGCTGGCGGATCTCCTCCAGGCCCGGCTGCGCCATGCCCGGCCAGTAGAGGCCGGCGCGCAGCAGCGGCTGCGGCTCGCGCCAGCTCTCGTCGCGGCCGAGGAGATGCGCGGCGAAACGCAGGAAACCCTCGGCATTGCCGGCGCCGCCCTCGGCGAGATAGCGCCAGAGCCGCTCCCGCGCGGCTGGCTCGACGGTGGAGAGCTGGCGCAGCTCCTCGTCCTCGCGCTCGTCGCCGGGCAGCAGTGCCAGCGGGATCGATTTGGCGCGCGCAGGTCTCCACCAGCCGGTCGACGCCATAGGGCCAGTAGCCGCGCCCGCCCAGGAGCCGCGCCACCACCAGCCGCGCCCCGGAGATCACGCCGTCCACATAGAGATCGACGGAAAGATTGTGGCGGAGCCGCAGGAGATTGGCGAGGCGCAGGGTCGGCCGCTTGGGGCCGCGCCCCGTAAGCACGGCCTGCGCCACGGCGAGGCAGGCGATCTCGGTATCGGCGGCCGTGAGCACGACGATGTCGCCGGCGCTCTGGCCGAGATCCACCGCCGCCGCGCCGTCGACAATGATTCCGGGCTCGGCGGCGAGGAGATGCATCACGCCTCCAGGGCGGCGGCGATGGCGGCGCGGTCGAGGCCTTTGCGGCCGATCACCACGAGGCGGCTCTGGCGGTGCTCGTCCGGCCGCCACGGCCGGTCGAAATACTGCTGCAGCCGCGCGCCCACGCCCTGCACCACGTGGCGGAACTCCTTGCCGGGCACGTCGAGGAAGCCCTTGAGGCGGAGGATGTCGTGGGCGTCGGCGATCTCGGCGAGACGGCTGAGGAAGCTGACGGTGTCGGCGACCGGCCCGCGCGCCACGACGAAGCTCTCGAAATCCTCGTGGTCGTGCCCGGTCTCGAGATCGTGGTGCGACGGGCGATTGGCGATATCCTCCTCCGCCGCCGCGGCGAGGCCCAGCAGCACGTCCGCCGACACCACGCCGTGGCGCGCGGCGATCCATTTCGCCGCCGGGCGAAGCTGAGCGCCGATCTCGGCCACGACGCGATCGAAGCTTTCCGCCGACAGCAGATCCGTCTTGTTGAGAACGACGAGATCGGCGGCGGCGAGCTGATCCTCGAAGACTTCCTCCAGGGGATTGTCGTGATCGAGGGCGCGATCGGCGGCACGTTGCGCCGCCAACGCCGCCGGATCCCCGGCGAAGCGGCCGGCGGCCACTGCCGCGGCGTCCACCACGGCGATGACGCCGTCCACGGTGACCCGCGCCTTCACCTCCGGCCAGGCGAAGGCTTGTACGAGAGGCTTCGGCAAAGCCAGGCCCGAGGTCTCGATGATGATGTGGTCGGGCGGATCGGGCCGGTCGAGGAGCCGCTCCAGGGTCGGCAGGAAATCCTCGGCGACGGTGCAGCAGATGCAGCCGTTGGCGAGCTCGATCACGTCGTCCTCGGCGCAGCCCTCGACGCCGCAGCCCAGGAGGATCTCCCGATCGATGCCGAGCTCGCCGAACTCGTTGATGACGAGGGCGAGGCGTCGGCCGCCGGCATCGGACACGAGATGGCGCAGCAAGCTCGTCTTGCCGGCGCCGAGGAAGCCGGTGATGACGGTGGCGGGGATCTTGCGCCTCATCGGGCGGCCTCCGCGGGATGCGTGTCCTTCAGCATCATCGGCAATCCCGCCGCCAGGAACACGACGCGGTCCGCCGCCGCGGCGATGCGCTGATTGAGCCGCCCGGCGTGATCGCGAAAGGCGCGGGCGAGTGCATTCTCCGGTACGATGCCGAGCCCCACCTCGTTGGCGACGAGCACCAGCGGTCCGCCGGCGCGGGCCAGCGCCGCCAGCAGGCGCTCGATCTCCGCCTCCGTGTCGCGCTCCGCCAGCATGACGTTGCTGAGCCAGAGAGTCAGGCAGTCCACCAGGATCGGCCGGTCCGGGCGCGCCTCGGCAACAATCGTTGCCGCGAGATCGAGGGGCTCCTCGATCGTGGTCCAGCGCGGCCCGCGGCGCTCGCGGTGCAGCCGGATGCGCGCCGCCATCTCCGCGTCGCCGGCGGTGGATGTCGCGAGATAGAGGCCGTCGCCCGCGCGCTCGATCGCCGCCTCGGCGAAGCGGCTCTTGCCCGAGCGCGCGCCGCCCAGCACCAGGGTCAGCGGCGGCAACGCGCCGGCAGGCGCGCACGGATCAGGCGCAAAGGAAGACTCCGGCATGACCCCTTCCTCCCTCCGAGGATGGTTGCGAGAAGCTCCGACGAGGAGGTCTCCTGGCTCGGGGTCGTCGACCGCGGCGCCTTCCCAATCCCCGGATCGCAAGGGGATCAGTGGCAGTTGCCTCGGCCTCGCCGTTTACAGTTGCGGGGGCAGCGCCGGCTTCGCACCGGACTTCCCTGTCTCGTCGCGGCGGACGCTAGCACGGCGTCGTCGGCGATGAAAGCCGCGTGGCGGCGCGGCTGTGATCTCTGCCACGAATGACGGTCATTTAATTCCGGCGTCATGTGCCGGTCGCAAGCGCTGTCTACGTCAGCCATTGGCAGGCGCCGCGCCTCGCGGCGCCGGAATTGCAGAGAAATAAGGAGACCTGTCATGAGGATGTTCCCGACCTTCACCGCCGCCGCCATTGCGCTCGTCCTTGGAACGGGCGCCGCCCTGGCGGCGCAGACACCCAGCGCCGGCAATCACTACAACTGGAATCCGGCGCAAGGCCGGCGCGCCACCCAGGCGCTCAATCTCCTGGAAGCCAAGGGCTACGGCGACTTCAAGGATTTCAAGGCCGACGGCCGGAATTTCGAGGCGACGGTGCAGCAGCAGGGCAAGACGATGACCGTCGTCGTCGATCCCCTCACCAAGATGGTGCAGCCCCTGACTTGAAGCCGCCGCGACTACCGCGGCGGCTGGTTCACCGCCACGATGTGCCAGGGATGGCCGCCGCGGCTCTCGCCATAATGATCGAGGCGGGTCAGGGAGAGATTGTCGACGCCGATCCCCAGCGAGGTCTCCGGCGGCACGCCCAGCGCCTCCACCAGGGCCGCGCGGATGGTGCCGCCGTGGGTCACCGCAATGATGTCGCGGCCGGCGTGCTCCGCGGTGAGGCGGCGGATCGCCGGCGTCACCCGTGCCACCAGATCGGTGAAGCTTTCGCCCTCCGGCGGCGCCACATGGGCGGGCGCCAGCCAGAAGCGGTGATAGGACTCGGGCTGCTTGTGCGGAAGATCGGTGTACTTGATGCCCTGCCAGGCGCCGAAATTCTGCTCGTCGAGCTCGCGCTCGGAGAACACGTCGGGACCGGGGATTTTCGCCGGGCCCGGCAAGCCCGCGCGCACGATCGCCGCCGCGGTCAGATGCGTGCGCAGGAGCGTGCTGGTGACCCAGACCGCGTCCTTGGGCAGGAGCCGAGCCAGCGCCGCGAAGGCGGCGGTGTCGGTGCAGTCGCAGGCCACGTCGGTCTGGCCGTAGCAGCGGCCGTCATTGACGGTGACGGGGGCATGACGCACCCACCACCAACGCGTCGATCCCGTCATATTGCCGCTACCAGAAGCATCACGATCTCTCCTACCTGCTGGGCCGCGCCCAGGACATCGCCGGTGTAGCCGCCGAGACGCCGGCGCGCAAGCGAGGCGAGCGCGATCACGGCGAGCGCCGCCAGCACCACGGCGACAACACCACGCCCGAGCCCCAGCGCGAGCAACGCCAGCACCAGGCCGATCGCCGCCGCGACGCCGGCCATTGGCGGGGTGGGCTTGCCGGCAAAGGCCGCCAGCCCGTCGGTCCGGGCGGGATCGAGGATCAGCATCACTGCCGGCAGCAGGCCGCGGGAGAACGCATGGGCCGCGATCAGCGCGCCCGCTGCGATGTGGGTGTCCGGCAGCGCCGCCAGCGCCGCTGCCCTGAGGCCGATGCTGAAGATGAGCGCCAGCACGCCGAAGCTGCCGATGCGGCTGTCGCGCATGATGGCAAGCGGCGTGCTCCGCATCGGCGCCGCCGAGCCCGTCGGCGGTGTCGGCGAGTCCGTCCTCATGCAAGGCGCCGGTCGCCGCCACCGTCGCCATCACTGCCAGCAGCGACGTCGCCAGGATCGGCAGGCCCAGGCGGTCGCCCAGCGTCAGCACGATGGCGCCGACGACGCCGACGAGGATGCCCGCCAGGGGAAACGCCCAGGCCGCCCGCGCCAGGGCACCAGGCTCCGTGTCGCCGTCGGGCGCCAACGGCAGCCGCGTCAGGAACGCGGCCACCCGCCGCGCCTCGCCGACCCATCTGCCGACATCAGGGGAGTTGCCGTCCGCCATCATGTTGAGATACCCCAGGGCGCCGATTCGCAACAAGAGCGCGGCGGTTGCAGACCGCATCGGGGCGGCGATGCGCTAGATTGTCGCGGACGCCAGAGTTTTGGAGCCTTCGCCCATGAGCACCGACGCACCGCACGCGAGCCTCGAGGAGATGCGGCAGCTGCTGCGGCGGCTGCCGGGTCCCGATCTGGAGGCCGGCACCGCCGCCGCCGCCCGCGAGGCCGAGCTCACCAAGCCCGCGGGCGCCTTGGGCCGGCTCGAGGAGGTGACGCAGTGGATGGCGACCTGGCAAGGCCGGCACCCGCCCACCGCCAATCATCCGCGCACCGCGGTCTTCGTCGGCAATCACGGCGTGGCGGCGCAGGGAGTCTCGGCATATCCGGCCGCCGTCACGGCGCAGATGGTGCAGAACTTCCTCGACGGCGGCGCCGCGGTGAACCAGCTCTGCCGAATGGTCGATGCGGATCTCAGGGTCTACGAGCTCAACCTGGAGGAGCCGACGGCGGATTTCACGCGAGCACCTGCCATGAGCGAGGAGGAGTGCGCGCTGGCGATCGCCTACGGCATGACCGCGGTGGAGCCCGGCGTCGATCTCCTCGCGGTGGGAGAGATGGGGATCGCCAACACGACCTCGGCGGCGGCGCTCTGCGCCGCGCTCTTCGGCGGCACCGCCGCGGAGTGGGTCGGACCCGGCACCGGCGTCGCGGGAAGTGCGCTCGCGCGCAAGACCGCGGTGGTGGCGGAGGGCGTCCAGCGCCATCGCGGCGAGAGCGCCGAGCCCTTCGAGCTGCTGCGACGTCTCGGTGGGCGCGAGCTGGCGGCGATCGCCGGCGCGATCATGGCGGCGCGCCAGGCGCGGGTGCCTGTCATCCTCGACGGCTATGCGACGACCGCGGCGGCGGCGGTGCTGTTCGCCGCCGACCCGCGTGCCCTCGATCACTGCATGGTGGCGCATCGCTCGGCGGAACCCGGCCACTCCCGCTTGCTGCAGCGGCTCGGGAAACCGCCGCTCCTCGATCTCGCCATGCGGCTCGGCGAGGCTTCCGGCGCCACGCTGGCAATCGCGCTCGTCAAAGCAGCAATCGCGTGTCACACGGGAATGGCGACATTCACCGAGGCGCACGTCAGCGGAAAGAGCAGCTGACCGTCTCGGGTGTCATGACGCGTCGGCTCTCCTCCAATCGCGAGCAGAGAATTGAAATTCACGCGCGATTTTTTGCGCGCGCGTGCAAGTTGCGCGCGTAATCAGTACAAATTTAATCATCAACGATTACAACCCGAGGGCGTGCACGCCATGGCGTGCAGCAATCTCTGGTAACTGGTACCAGCGATGCACCATCAGCGGGGGGACACCGACGTGCGTGAATTTCTTTCTTCGAGCCACACGCGAGAGCTTGAGGCGATGCTGCAGGCGATCGGCAAGGCGCAGGCGGTGATCGAGTTCAAGCTGGACGGGACGATCCTCACCGCGAACGAGAATTTTCTGCGCGCGATGGGCTATACGCTGGCCGAGGTCCAGGGCAAGCACCACAGCATGTTCGTGGAGCCCGGCTACCGCGACAGCAACGAGTACCGGGAGTTCTGGGTCAAGCTGGGTCGCGGCGAATATCAGTCGGCGGAATACAAGCGCCTCGGCAAGGGCGGCAAGGAAGTCTGGATCCAGGCCTCCTACAACCCGATCCTCGATCGCAGCGGCAAGCCGTTCAAGGTGGTGAAGTTCGCGACCGACATCACCCAGCAGAAGCTGCAGACCGCCGGCTACGTCGGCCAGATCGACGCCATCGGCAAGTCCCAGGCGGTGATCGAGTTCAATCTCGACGGCACCATCATCACCGCGAACGAGAACTTTCTGCACGCGATGGGCTATACGCTGGCGGAAGTGAAGGGCAAGCACCACAGCATGTTCGTGGAGCCCGGCTACCGCGACAGCAGCGAATATCGCGCTTTCTGGGCGGCGCTCAATCGCGGCGAATATCAGGCGGCGGAATACAAGCGCCTCGGCAAGGGCGGCCGGGAAGTCTGGATCCAGGCGTCCTACAATCCGATCCTCGACATGAACGGCAAGCCGTTCAAGGTGGTGAAGTTCGCCACCGAGGTCACCAAGCAGAAGCTGGAGGCCGCCAACTACGTCGGCCAGATCGAGGCGATCGGCAAGTCCCAGGCGGTGATCGAGTTCAATCTCGACGGCACCATCATCACCGCGAACGAGAACTTCCTCGGCGCCCTGGGCTATACGCTGGCGGAGATCCAGGGCAAGCACCACAGCATGTTCGTCGATCCCGCCGAGCGCGACAGCGGCGAGTACCGCGACTTCTGGGCCAAGCTCAATCGCGGCGAGTTCCAGTCGGCGGAATACAAGCGCATCGGCAAGGGCGGCAAGGAAGTCTGGATCCAGGCCTCCTACAACCCGATCCTCGACATGAACGGCAAGCCGTTCAAGGTGGTGAAGTTCGCCACCGACGTCACCACGCAGGTCATCGCCCGGATGAAGAACGAGCATATCCGCGGCATGATGGAGACGGTCGCCGCCGGCGCCGAGGAGCTCAACGCCTCGGTGAAGGAGATCGCCGAGAGCATGGTGAAATCCAAGGAGACCGCCGAAGGCGCGGTGGAGCGGGTCGACGTCGCCGACCAGTCCGCGCACCGCCTCACCGAGGCGGCGCAGGCCATGGGCGGGATCGTCGATCTCATCAATAACATCACCAGCCAGATCAATCTGCTGGCGCTCAACGCCACGATCGAGTCCGCCCGCGCCGGCGAGGCCGGTCGCGGATTCGCCGTGGTGGCGAACGAGGTGAAGAACCTGGCGGGACAAGCGAAGGGCGCCACCGAGCAGATCTCCAAGGAGATCTCGGGCATGCGCGGCATCTCCGACGATGTCGTCAATGCCCTGGTCGCCATCAAGCAGTCCATCGACTCCGTGCGCGAGTACGTGACCTCGACCGCGGCCGCGGTGGAGGAGCAGAGCGCGGTCGCCAACGAGATGTCCTCCAACATGCAGAAGGCGGCGGCGGAAGCCAGCAGCCTCGGCGTGGCCGCCTAGGCCGCAACCCAGGGCACGGCACCGGCGCATCCCCAGAGGGTGCGCCGGCGGCGTCCCGCATGGCGCCATGTGCCGCCGGCATCCCGGCCGGTCTGCGTCTTGCATAGTCTCCGGACACGGGATGTGTCTTGGGGAGTGTGACGATGCGGGTCTGCGTTTACGGCGCCGGCGCGGTGGGAACTTCCCTCGCGGCACGGCTGCACAAGGGCCGCGCCGAGGTCTCGATGATCGCCCGCGGGGCGACCCTGGCAGCAATTCGCGCCGATGGCCTCACGATGCAGGCGCCGCGGCGCGAGATCCGCGCCGCGGTCGCCGTCACCGACACTCCCGCCGAGCTCGGACCCCAGGATGCCGTCGTCGTCGCGGTGAAGGCGCCGGCGCTGCCGTCGATCGCCGCCGGCCTGGCGTCGCTTCTGGGGCCGGAAACGGTCGTCGCTCTTCGTCATGAACGGCATTCCCTGGTGGTATTTCCAAAGCCATGGCGGCGCCCTCGACGGCCGCACGCTGCCGCGGATCGATCCCGATGACGTCATGCTGCGGACCGTCGGCGCCGAGCGCGCGGCGGGGGGCGTGATCTATTCCGCCTGCGACACGGTGGCGCCCGGTGTCGTCCACGTGGAGACCGCCCATGGCCGCCTGTTCCTGGGGCGGCCGGACGGCGGCGCTTCCGACACTCTCGAGGCGCTCGCCGCGGCGATGCGCGACGACGATTTCACCATCGAAGTGACGCCGCATATCCGGCGCGCGATCTGGGCGAAGCTGCAGATGAACATCTGCTCCGGCCTCTTCGGCGCGCTGGCGAATTCGGCGCCGAAGTGGATCTACGCCGAGCCCGCCTGCGAGGCGGCGGTGCGCCTCCTGGTCGCCGAGGCCGGGGCGATCGCCGACGCCATGGGCTGTCCCACCGGCTTCGACGCCGACAAGCTCTTCGCCATGGTGCGCAACCTCCAGCACAAGGCGAGCATCGTGCAGGACCTGGAGAACGGCCGGCCGATGGAGTTCGACGCCATGTTCGGCGCGCCGCTGGAATTCGCGCATCTCATGAAAGTGCCGGCGCCGACCCTGGAGCTGCTGACGGCGCTGGTGAAGATCCGCGCGCGGGAGGCGGGGTGTTATGAGGGATAGAAAATCCTCTCACTCCCCCATCTGCAGGAGCGCGCCGGTGCGGCGCACGCGGTGGAAGCTCCACAGCAGGAAGGCGCCGCCCAGCGCGATGTAGAGGACGTCGAGAGCCGCGGCGCGGACGAGATAGTCCCAGCGGAAGACGTGCTCGAACATGACCGCGCGCATGCCCTCGAAGACGTAGGAGGTCGGCAGCGACCACGCCACCGGCTGCAGCCAGGCCGGCAGCACCGAGATCGGATAGTAGATCCCGCTCACCGGCGACAGCACGAAGATCGCGACCCACGCCAGGTTCTCGGCGCCGAGCCCGTTGCGCAGGATGACGGCGATGATGGCGAGGCCCACCGCCCAGCCCATCACCAGCAGCAGGACGAAGAAGGCGAGGAGCGGCAATCCTAGGGTGAAGATCGAGTAGTGATAGAGCGGGATTGCCAGCAGCGCCGCCGGCAGGGTTCCGATCAGCACCCGGATCAGGCTCATCACCAAAAGCGACACCACCCACTCATAGGGGCGGAGCGGACTCACGAAGAGATGGCCGAGGTTGCGCGACCACATCTCCTCCAGGAACGAGAAGGCGACGCCGAGCTGGCCGCGGAACATCACCTCCCAGAGCAGCACCGCGTAGAGCAGCACGCCGGCGGCCCGCGCCACCCAGGTGCTGTTGGTCACCAGGAACTGGGTGGTGAAGCCCCAGACCACCACGTTGAGGGTGGGCCAGTAGACGAGCTCCAGGGCGCGCGGCCAGGATCCGCGCAGCAGATAGAGGTGACGCAGCACCATGGCGTTGACGCGCCCGGTCGAGAAGGTGGGGTTGGCGCTCATTCCGCCGCCCGCTCCTTCTGGTGGCGCCCCTTGCCCCGGGCGATGTCGAGGAAGACCTCCTCCAGCGTGTCGCGGCCGTAGCGGGCGATGAGGGCGTCGGGGCTGCCGCGGTCGACGATGCGGCCCTTCTGCAGCATCATCACCTCGGAGCAGAGCCGCTCCACCTCCGCCATGTTGTGGGACGCCATCAGGATGGTGGCGCCGGTGCGCTGGCGATAGGTCTCCAGGTACCCGCGTACCCAGTCGCCGGTGTCGGGATCGAGGGACGCCGTGGGCTCGTCCAGCAGCAGCAGCTCCGGCTCGTTGATGAGCGCCTTGGCGAGCGCCACCCGGGTGCGCTGCCCGGCGCTGAGGCTGCCGAGCTTGCGCTTGAGGACATCGGCGAGCTGCAAATCCCTGACCAGCGTGGCGATGCGGTCGCGCAGATGATCGACGCCATAGAGGCGGCCGTAGACGGAGAGATTCTCCCGCACGGTCAGGCGATGCGGCAGATCCGTATAGGGCGAGGAGAAGTTCATCCGCGGCAGCACCCGGTGGCGATGGCGCTGCATGTCCTCGCCGAAGACCAGGATGCTGCCGGCGCTGGGCAGCAGCAGGCCCAGCAGCATGGAGAGGGTGGTGGTCTTGCCGGCGCCGTTGCCGCCCAGCAGCGCCGCGGTGACGCCGCGCTCGACGGTGAAGTCGAGGCTGTCCACCGCCAGCGTCTCCTTGAAGCGCTTGCTGAGGCCGTTGACCGCTATGACGGGCTCGCTCATGGCGGGCGACTATGGCGGAAAGCGCCTTTCCGGGCCAGCGCCCGCGGGACGGTGGCGTCCGGCCGCCGGGCGCTATATGGAGAGGCGATGAGCGGGATGATGATGGAACGGGATATGAGCCTGGCCGTGGGCCTCGCCGGCAAGCGGGAGCCGGGCGGCGTCTCCGTGAGCCTGCGCACGCTGATGCTGATCCGCTGGGTCGCGATCCTGGGCCAGGCGGCGACCTTGCTGGGGGTGCGCTTCGGCCTCGGATTCGAATTCCCCATCGTCGCCGCGCTGGCGGTGGTGGGCACCTCGGCGTTCCTCAACATCATCGCCGTGGTGGCCCGCGGCACCGCCGCCCGCCTCGGCGAGATCGAGGCCGCCTGCTATCTCGGCTACGACACGCTGCAGCTCGCGGTGCTGCTGTTCCTCACCGGCGGCCTCGCCAATCCCTTCGCGATCCTGGCGATCGCCCCGGTGACGGTGGCGGCGACCGTGCTGTCCCGGCGCAGCGTCATCGGCCTCGCCATCCTGACCGCGAGCGTGATCAGCGTGCTGGCCTTCTATCACCTGCCGCTGCCCTGGCGCGGCGAGCCGCCGCCGTTCCCGACCCTGGCGGTGCTGGGCGTCTGGATGTCGCTCATCCTGGCGGCGCTCTTCACCGCCGGCTACATCTGGAGCATCGCCGAGGAGGCGCGGCGGATGCGCGACGCCTTCGCCGCGACCCAGCTGGCGCTGGCGCGCGAGCAGCGCGTCTCGGCGGTGGGCGCGCTCGCCGCCGCCGCGGCGCATCAGCTCGGCAGTCCCCTCGCCACCATCGCCGTGGTGGCGCGGGAGCTGGCGCGGGACCTGCCGGCGGACAGTCCCCACGCGCCGGACGCGGCGCTCCTCCTGAGCCAGAGCGAGCGCTGCCGCACCATCCTCGCCGATCTCGCCCGCCAGCGCGTCAGCGAGAGCGGCGCGCCCTATGCGCGCCTCCCGATCTCGGCATTGGTGGAGGCGGCGGGGGAGCCCTATCGCGCCGATTTCGTGCGCGTCATCTACACGACCGGCGCCACCGGCCCCGCCGGCGCCCCCAGCAGCGTCGAGCCCCAGGTGCCGCGCAGCTCCGAGGTCATGCACGGCCTCGGCAACCTGATCCAGAACGCGGTGCAGTTCGCCCAGCGCGAGGTGATCGTCACCACGGCCTGGACCGCCGGCACCATCACCGTCGAGGTGGTGGACGACGGACCCGGCTTCTCCCCGGCGGTGATCGCCCGCATCGGCGAGCCCTATATCTCCGGCCGCGGCGCCGAGGCGGCGCAGCACATGGGCCTCGGCATCTTCATCGCCCAGAGCCTGCTGGAGCGCACCGGCGCGCGCCTGACGTTTGCCAACCTGGTGGAAGGCGGCGCACAGGTTATGGTGGAATGGCCACGCAACGCCCTGGAGGCGACCGCGCCGGAGCCCGTGGCGGAGGGGGCAAGAGCATGAGCGACACCGACAACAAGACGCCGCCATCCGCCGGCGCGCCCTCGCCGCTGGAGGGCCTGCCGCCGGAGGAGCGCACGCTGCTGATCGTCGACGACGACCAGCCGCTCTGCCAGCGCCTCGCCGTGGCGATGGGACGGCGGGGATTCATCGTGACCACCGCCGACAGCGTCGCCGGCGGCATCGCCGCCGCGGGCGCCGCCCCCGCCTTCGCGGTGGTGGATCTCCGCCTCGGCGACGGCAGCGGCCTCGACGTGGTGAGCGCGCTGCGCACCGCCAGGCCCAATGCCCGCATCGTCATGCTGACGGGCTACGGCAACATCGCGACGGCGGTCGCCGCGGTGAAGGCCGGCGCCGTCGACTATCTGCCCAAGCCCGCCGACGCCGACGCGGTGGAGCACGCCCTCATCGCCACCGAAGGCGGCATTGCCGCCGCCGCCGGAGGATCCCATGTCCGCCGACCGCGTGCGCTGGGAGCACATCCAGCGCGTCTTCGAGCAGTGCGAGCGCAACGTCTCCGAGACCGCGCGCCGCCTCAAGATGCACCGCCGCACGCTGCAGCGGATCCTGAGCAAGCACGCGCCGCGGAATTGAGCTTTCGATGTGGATTGATGGGGCAGAGGCATAAGCCGCGCTGCACAATCAGCCTGCGTCCCCCGAAACGTGCTCCTGCGGGTCGCTCTTCAGCGTGAGGCCCTTCTGCATCGTCATGCCCGGCCTTGAGCCGGGCATCCACGCCTTGCGGCGGTGCCGGGGCAGGGCGTGGATCGCCGGGTCAAGCCCGGCGATGACGACCTCCAGTGGTTCAGTCTCCAGACATCAAATCGTTCTCGTTGCGAAGAAATCGAAACCGGACACTCGTGGAACAAGTCCTCGCTATGACAATAGGAGGAGCGACTAAGCTTAGTTAGATGGAGCGTTCGCGCGAGCAGCCACCGTGGGTAGCTCAGTGTGAATCTGGACGATCCAATTGGGGTAGCCACGGCGGATGTGGCTGAGGCGAGGACCAGCTCCAGTCCGCCAGCATCTCAATTGTCATGGCTCGATCCGACTGCTCGGAGAGTTCCACGGTCGAGTAGCCGTAACCGTTGGCGATCAGCGCATCCTTGTGCGGCATGAGGACGGCATAGTCGGGATCGATGATCATCCCGTTTGCGGCACCGAACTGCTTGACGTGAGCCGTTGCTTGGACCCGGGAGCCATCCTTGAGACGTATGTTGCAGGGGGCGATCACCTCAATGCCGAACTCGGTCGCCAGATCTCGCCACGCTTTCACTTGGTCGATCATGTGATCCGTCGCATCCCTGATCTTGTGGCGGCTCTCGCTCACCGTCGTCTTAAGTCTGCAGGAAGCTCCGCTCCGTGCCGTCCAGCACCAGGCAGGTGAGGCGGTCGGTGGTGTAGGCGCCGGTGTCGATGCCGATGCGGTTGGCGCGCACCACGGGCTCGCGCTCGATGCTGTGGCCGTGCACCACCACCTTGCCGAAGTTGGCCTTCGAGTTCAGGAACTCCTCGCGGATCCACAGCAGGTCTTCCGAGCGCTGCTGGGGGAGCGGCACGCCGGGGCGGACGCCGGCGTGGACGAAGAGGTAGTCGCCGGCGACATAGCTGTCGAGGAGGGCGGCGAGGAATTCCTTGTGGCGGAGCGGCAGCTGGGTGCGGAACAGGCCCTGGGCGTGGCGGTGGATCGGCGTGCCCGCGAAGATGCTGGGCGGGCTCACGCCATAGCTGGCGAGCGTGGCGTCGCCGCCGTTCATCATCCAGGTGCGCGCGACCGTGGTGTCCTCGAGGAAGCGCTGCATCATCTCCTCGTGATTGCCCCGCAGCGCCACCACCTCGAACCCGGCGGGCGCCTCGTCCATCACGATGTCGATCACGCCGAGGGACTCCGGCCCGCGGTCGACGTAGTCGCCGAGATAGATCAGCTGCTGCGCCGCCGGCGGCCGCCCCGCCGCGTCCTCGGCGATCTGCGCCAGCAGCAGGCGCAGGAGATCGGCACGGCCGTGAATATCGCCGATGGCGTAGAGGCGGGTACCCGGGGGAGTGGCTGCAGCGGTCATGATTTCTTGATGTAGGCGCGCACTCGCGACAGCGCCAGGAACATAGCGCCGCGTCGCGATGATGTCGCAACAAGGTTAACCCGGAGTTTAACTCTTCGGTAAGGGAATCTCGTCATTTTGTATCAAACCTCCCGGACATTCTAGTGCCGGGTGACTTACGCCTGGGAGGGCGAGTACCGCGTGACGTCACCGGCCGGCGAGCGATCCGCCAGCACCGAGCGGCTGCTGCTCGACTATGTCGAGCGCCTGGCCCGCTTCGCCGAAGGCCGGCGCGCGGTGGTCATACACCTGTCGCGCCTCCGGCCGGGCAATCGCCTGAGCCATCACCTCCGCATCGCCGTCAACACCTTCGAGGCCCTGGTCAAGCAGTTCGACGGGCAGATCTTCGTGCTCGGCAACAGCGACATCGTCTTCGTCTGCAAGAGCGCCACCATCGTCGCCCTCGACGACGCGGTCATGCGGGTGCGCTATCTCTTCAGCGAGGACCCGCTGGCGGGCGGCGCCGAGGAGGAGCCCGGCGATTTCGCCACCTGGTTCGATCTCGGCCGACAGTACGACGAGCTTCCTGGCGCTGGCGCGCGGCCTCGAGGAGGAGGAGACGCGGCGGCGCAAGCGGCACGCGGCGATCGCCGCTTCCGGCGAGCGCGGACCGGCGAAGCCGCCGCTCGCGCCCAAGATGCTGGGCGAGCTCGTCAACGCGATCGCCCAGGCGGATCTCTCCAACATGCTGCGCCGGCAGGTCGTCTGCACGGTGGAGCCCGGCGGGCCGCCGAAGCCGCTCTTCCACGAGACCTATATCTCCATCGCCGATCTCGCCGTGGCGGTCATGCCGCGCTACGACCTCGCCGCCGACCGCTGGCTCTTCCGCTACCTGACGCAGACCCTGGATCGTCGGATGCTGGCGATGCTGCGGCGCGGCCACGAGCGCGTCACCGCCACCGCCTTCAGCCTCAACCTCAACGTCGCGACCGTGCTGTCGCCGGAATTCCTCGAGTTCGATGCCGGCCTCAGGACCGGTGCCCGCGGCAGCATCGTGATCGAGCTCGACAAGACCGACATCTATTCCGACATCGGCGCCTACCTTTTCGCCCGGGATTTCGCCCGCGAGCGCGGCTATCGCATCTGCCTCGACGGCGCCACCGACCTGACGCTGCCCTTCATCGATCGCGAGCGTCTCGGCCTCGATCTCGTGAAGATGTTCTGGAGCTCGGACATGCTGGAGGTCGGCCGCTCCGCCCGCGCCGACTCGCTCCGGGACAGCATCGAGCGGGTCGGGCGCGGACGCCTGATCCTGGCGCGCTGCGACAGCGAGGCGGCGGTGCGCTTCGGCCTCGGCCTCGGCATCGCCACCTTCCAGGGCCGCTTCATCGATCGCCTGCCGTCGCTCCGCGCCGGCGCCGAGGCGGCTGCGGCCGCGTCCCGCCACGACCGAGACCGCCGTCACCATCATTCCGCCGCGCTTCAAGCGCAGCTAAGCTCAGGGGTTCGATTAGCCCCTCTCCCGCTGGCGCGGGCGAGGAGCAAGGTGCCCCGGTTCCCCTTGCCAGACGCGGGTCCGGCGGCCTATGAGGGGCGCCATGGCCGATCTGGATCTGATCTCCCTGGTGGAGAAATTGCCGACGACGCGCCTCCTCTGCGTGGGCGACGTCATGCTCGATCATTACGTCTACGGCGCCGCGGTGCGGCTGTCGCCGGAGGCGCCGATCCCGGTGCTGCGGGTGGAGCGGGAGATCCGTACCCTCGGCGGCGCCGGCAACGTGCTGCGCAATCTCCAGGGTCTCGGGCTTGAAGCCCTGCTTCGTCTCGGTGGTGGGGAACGACCCCGCCGGCCGCGAGGTGAGCCGGCTTGCCGCGGAGTCGAAGGACAGCGAGGTGCATCTCCTCGTCGAGCGCGGTCGCGCCACCACGATCAAGACCCGCTACATCGCCGGCACGCAGCAGCTCCTGCGCGCCGACCGCGAGCAGGTGGCGGCGATCTCGCCGTCGGTGCGCGAGGATCTGCTGGGGCTGATCGAGCACGCGGCGGCGACCTGCGACGTCACCATCCTCTCGGACTATGCCAAGGGCGTCCTCGACGAGGGCATCGCCGCGGCGGCGATCGTGGCGGCGCGCGGCGCCGGCCATCTCGTGGTGGTCGATCCCAAGGGCCTCGACTATTCCGCCTATCGCGGCGCCAGCCTCCTGAAGCCCAATCGCGGCGAGCTCGGCGCTGCCACCAAGCTGCCGGTCGGCAGCGAGGACGAGGTCGCCGCCGCGGCGCGCGCCCTCATCGACGATTTCGAGCTCGGCGCGGTCCTGGTCTCGCTGAGCCAGGAAGGCATGCTGCTGGTGGACGCCGTCCGGCGCGGTGCACAAGCTCGCCGCCGAGGCGCGGGAGGTGTTCGACGTCTCGGGCGCCGGCGACACGGTGGTGGCGGTGCTCGCGGCGGCGCTCGGCGCCGGCGCCACGGCGCTGGACGCGGCGCGCCTCGCCAACATCGCCGCCGGCATCGTGGTCGGCAAGGTCGGCACCGCCGTGGTGCATCCGAGCGAGCTGGAGGATGCGCTGGTGGCGCGGGACGCGGTGGCGGGGCAGAAGGTGCTGCCGCTGCCGGTCGCCCTCGATCACGTGGCACGCTGGCGCCGCAAGGGCCTCAAGGTGGGCTTCACCAACGGCTGCTTCGATCTCCTGCATCCCGGCCACGTCTCGCTCCTGGCCCAGGCGCGCAGCCACTGCGACCGCCTGGTGGTCGGCCTCAACAGCGACGCCTCGGTGGGAAGACTCAAGGGCGCGGGGCGCCCGGTGCAGAATCAGGCTCGCCCGCGGCGCCGTGCTGTCGTCGATCGCCAGCGTCGACATGGTCGTCGTCTTCGACCAGGACACGCCAGTGGAGCTGATCACGGCGCTCAAGCCCGAGGTGCTGGTGAAGGGCGCCGACTACCGCCTCGACCAGGTCGTGGGCGCCGAGATCGTCCAGGCCTATGGCGGCGAGGTGATCCTGGCGGAGCTGGTCCCCGGCTTCAGCACGACGTCGACCATCGCGCGGCTGGCGCGCTAGATCAGGTCCGGCAGCTCCGCGGCGGGGTCGAGGAGGCGGCGGAGGCGGTCGGATCCCACCAGGGCGACGCGCAGCGTCATCGCCTTGCGGCGGGCCGGGGCCAGGGCGATGAGAGGGCTCTCCCGCAGGATCGCCGCGCCGAAGGGGTCCGCCATGATGAGGCCGCACTCCTCCGGGATGAGGTCGCGGGGGAACCCCTCGGGCACGGCGAAATAGAACCTGTCGCAGAACTCCCGGTATTCCGGCCATTTGCCGTCGCTGCGGAAATCCTGCACCGAGGACTTGACCTCGACGATGACCAGCTCGCCGGCGCGGCTCAGGCCGATCACGTCGGCGCGCCGGCCGTTGGCAAGCGAGAACTCCGTCAGCGTCGCATATCCGCGCTGGGCCAGCGCCCGGCTGACGCCGCGCGCCAGCAGGATGGGGATGGGAAGCTCCTCGGTCATGAACCGGTTTTAAGGCATCTGTGATCGGCCTGTAAGGCCGTGATCGGGTATGATCCGCGGCCGCGCCCGTGGCGTTCGAAAAAAAGAGGCAGGAGTATCGGATGGCGACTAGCAGCAAAATCGGCGGCGCGCTCCGCCAAGCCTGGCGCATTGCCAAGCCCTATTATTTCTCGGAGCAGAAATGGCCGGCGCTCGGGCTGCTGATCGTGGTCGTCGCGCTGAGCCTCGGTCAGGTCGCCCTCAATGTGCGGTTCAGCTACTGGTACCACGACTTCTACAATACGCTGCAGAACCTGGACGAGCATGGCTTCTACATTCAGATCGCGCTCTTCGCCGGCCTTGCCACGCTCTGGGTCGCGATCGGGACCTCACGCAGCTTCCTCAGCCAGATGCTGCGCATCCGCTGGCGGCGTTGGCTGACCGATCTCTATCTCAAGCGTTGGCTCGATCATCGCGCCTACTATCGCCTGCAGCTCACTGGTCCCAGCACCGACAACCCCGACCAGCGCATCGCCGAGGACGTGCGGGATTTCATCGACAGCGCACTTGTCCTGTCGCTCGGCCTGCTCAGCAGCATCGTCTCGTTCTTCTCCTTCATCTTCATCCTGTGGACGCTCTCGGGGCCGATCACCATCCCCTTGGGCTCGCTCGGCGACGTTACGATTCCGGCCTACATGGTCTGGCTCGTGCTGGTCTATGTCCTCGTCGGCACGGTCATCACCATGAAGATCGGCCGGCCCCTCGTCGGACTGAATTTCAACCAGCAGCGCTACGAGGCGAATTTCCGCTACAGCCTGGTGCGGCTGCGGGAGAATACAGAGAGCGTCGCGTTCTATCGCGGCGAGGACCGGGAATTGGATATCTTCCGCGGCCGGTTCGGCGACATCGTGGGGAATTTCTGGGCGATCATGTGGCGGAGCCTGAAAGTGAACGGATTTACTTTCTCGTTCGGGCAGGCCTCCGTGCTCTTTCCCTACATCGTGCAGGCACCGCGCTTCTTCGCCAAGCAGATCCAGTTGGGCGACCTGCAGCAGACCGGCAACGTCTTCAATCAGGTCGTGGACTCGCTCTCTTTCATCATCAACTCCTACAGCGAGATCGCGAACTGGTTCTCGATCGTGCGCCGGCTCTCCACCTTCGACCAGAGCGTCGAGAAGATCGTTGCCGAGGGCGACACCCCGCGCGATCTCGCGATCCAGCAATCCGGCGCCGGCGTCACCGCCTCCGGCATCACGCTCGAGCTGCCGGATGGAAAGCCGCTCATTTCCGGCGTCGAGCTTCAGGCGGAGCCCGGTCATCCGCTGCTGGTGGCGGGGCCCACGGGCATCGGCAAGAGCACGGTGCTGCGCGCCATCGCCGGGCTCTGGCCCTTCGGCCGCGGCACGGTGCGGCTCGCCCAGGGCCGCACCTTCTTCGTGCCGCAGAAGGCCTATGTGCCGCTGGGCACCTTGCGCCAGGCGCTGGCCTATCCCGAGGTCGGCACCGACATTCCCGACGAGCGGCTCAAGGCGGTGCTGAAGCAGGTCGGGCTCGGCGCCTTCGAGGGCGAGCTCGATACGACGGACAACTGGGCGCAGCGGCTCTCCGGCGGCGAGCAGCAGCGCCTCGCCTTCGCCCGCGTCTTCCTCGCCAAGCCCGCGGTGATCTTCCTGGACGAGGCGACCTCGGCCCTGGACGAGACCACCGAGGCGCAGTTCTATCAGATGCTGCGCGACGCGCCGTGGAAGCCGGCGATCGTCAGCGTCGGCCACCGCAGCACGCTCCGCGCCTTCCACGACCACGTGCTGGATCTGCGCACCCTCGGCGGAAGGCCCGCGGCGGCGACGTAGCCGGAGGATAAGAAATACCCTCTCCCCCACTGTCGTGGCGGAGAGGGTTTTCACTCACGCCGTCGCCGCGCCCACCTCCTTGGAGATGCGCACCGCGGCATCGCGCAGCAGGGCCAGCGCCACCGCGGGATCGCGGTTCTGGTCCCGTTGCGGCAGGAACGGGAGGGTGAGGGCCGCCACCGCCTGGCCCTGGTGGTCGAGGATCGGGCTGCTCATGTCGATGAGGCCGGCGACGATGCTGCTGGGCGCCAGGTCGTAGCCGGTGGCGGCGGTCGATTCCAGGCGCGGACGCACCTCGCTCTCCGGCACGCCGCTCTGGCGCGCCATGACGGCGGCGAGCTCCGCCCGCCGCCGCTCGTTCTGGAACGCAGCGATGACGCGCGCCGAGACGAAGTGCACCGTGAACGGAAAGACCGCGCCCAGCTTCACCGACCAGCCCATGGGCCGGTCCGATTCCGCGGTGGCGACGATGAGGAAATGCTCGCCGCTCACCATGCTGAGATGGCAGGCGAGTCCGGTGCGCGCCGCCAGCTCTTCCATCACCGGCAGCGCCGCCTGCTGCAGGCGCCGGCTCGGCGGATGCTGCGTCGCCAGCTGAAACAGGCGCAGCGACAGGCTGTACTCGCCCGACTTCGGATTGCGCGTGACATAGCCGCGCCGCTCCAGCGCCCCCAGCATGCGAAAGATCTCGCCGACGGAGCGGCCGATCCGCGCGGCGAGCGCCTTCTGGGTCATGCCGTTCGGCTCGGCGGCCAGCGCTTCCAGCAGATCGAGGCCCTTCTCCAGGGCCGGCGCTCCCGGGCGCGGCGTATCAGCGGGATCGTCGCTGTTGACTTCTTGGGTCATTCAGTTTCACACTTGAAATCGTATCGACACTAAAGAAATCTAGCATCAGACAACACGATGCATAAGGGAAGGAAAGCCGATGAAGAAGCTGAGTCCGGCGGCGGCCGAGCAGTTTGAAACCCAAGGCTTTTACGCTCCGATCCGGGCGATCTCCACCGCCGATGCGGCGGCGCTGCGCCGCCAGCTCGAGGCCCACGAGCGCCAGCACGGGCGGCTCAAGGGCCCGATGCGCCACAAGACCCATCTGCTCTTCACCTGGCTCGACGAGCTGATCCGCCACCCCGGCATCCTCGACGCGGTGGAGGATATCCTGGGCCCGAACCTGCTCGCCTGGGGCTCCTCCTTCTTCACCAAGGAAGCACGGGACCCGAGCTACGTCTCCTGGCATCAGGATTCGACCTATTGGGGGCTCGATCCCGCCGATGTCGTGACTGCCTGGATCGCCTTCTCCGACAGCACGGCTGACAACGGCGCCATGCGCGTCATTCCCGGCAGCCACAAGAGGGATCAGCTCGCCCATCGCGACACTTTCGCCGAGGGCAACCTGCTCTCCCGCGGCCAGGAGATCGCGGTCGAGGTCGACGAGAGCAAGGCCGAGATGCTGGTGCTGCGGGCGGGCGAGATGTCGCTGCATCACGTGCGCCTGATCCACGGCTCCGATCCCAACCCGTCGGACCAGCGCCGCATCGGGTTCGCGGTGCGCTATCTGCCGACTCATGTGCGCCAGATCGTCGGCGCCCACGACAGCGCCACGCTGGTCCGCGGCGTCGACGCTTATGGAAACTTCCAGCCGGAGCAGCGGCCGCTCGCGGATCTCTCCGAGGCGGCGGTCGCCTTCCACGCGAAGGTGACGGGCGACCATCAGCAGATCCTGATGCGCGATACCGGACGGACGGCCGCCGCCTAGAGGCGGCCGCGAGACGTCCCGCGCCGGTCGCGAGACAGGCGTCGGGACGACCGAGCCACTGACGTATCAGGCGACCGGCCGACAGATGCCGGCGCCAGGGAGGAGACAGTCATGTTCGCACGCCTGCGTTGGCTCATCATCGCGCTGCTGTTCATCGGCGGCGCCATCAGCTATCTCGACCGCGCCGCGCTCTCGGTCGCGGCGCCGCTCATCGCCGCGGACATGCATCTCGATCCCGGTCAGCTCGGGATCGTCTTCAGCAGCTTCTTCGTGGGCTACGCCCTCTTCTGCTTCGTCGGCGGCTTCGCCTCGGACCGCATCGGGCCGAAAAACGTCTTCAGCGTCGCCATGACGGTCTGGTCGGTATTCTGCGGCCTGACCGCCGCCGCCACCGGCATCGCCTCGCTCCTGGTGGTGCGCGTCATCTTCGGCATGGGCGAGGGTCCCTTCAGCTCGACGGCGAACAAGTTCGTCAGCAACTGGTTTCCGCGGCCGGAGCAGGCGAGCGCCGTCGGCATGGCGAATGCCGGCCAGCCGCTCGGCGCCGCGCTTGCCGGTCCCGCCGTGGGCCTGCTGGCGGTGGCGGCGGGTTGGCGCGTGTCCTTCGTCGTCATCGCCGCGGTGGGACTGGTCTGGGTCGTCGCCTGGATGTGGCTTGCGACCGACCGGCCGGACCAGCATTCCTGGCTCGACAAGGACTCGCTCCGCGCCCATGTGCGCGAGCGCGCCCAGCGCTCGGTGCAGCTGGAGGCATTACCGCTCGGCACTTATCTGCGGCGCCCGGCGATCCTGGCGACCGCCTTCGCCTTCTTCGGCTATGCCTATATCCTCTATTTCTTCCTGTCCTGGTTCCCGAGCTATCTCACCATGGCGCATCATCTCTCGATCCAGAAGATGGGCGTGGTGAATGCGATTCCCTGGCTCGTGGGCTTCATCGGCCTGGCGTCGGGCGGCTTCGTCTGCGACGCGATCTTCCGCGTCACCGGCAACGCGCTCTTCGCGCGCAAGCTGGTGCTGGTCACCAGCCTGATCATTGCCGCGGGGTGCGTGGCGCTCGCCGGCATGGTGACCGGGATCGTCGCTGTCGTGGCGCTGATGGCGGTGACGGTCTTCTTCATGTACCTGACGGCCAGCACCTATTGGGCGATCATCCTCGACACCGTGGCGGATACCCGCGTCGGCGGCGTCAGCGGCTTCGTCCACCTGATCGCCAACCTCGCCGGCATCGTCGCGCCGGCGGTGACGGGCTATCTCGTGCAGTGGTCCGGCAGCTTCACCAGCGCCTTCGTCCTCACCGGCGGCATCGCCGTGATCGGCGCTCTCGGCGTCGCCTTCCTGGTGCACGAGCCGCGGGCGGAAGCCACGGCGCAGGTGGCGGCGGCGTTGTAGCATCCTGCGTCCTTCGACTCGCCCGCTACGCGGTCGGCTCAGGATGAGGCTGTTTTCTTTGGTTGTTCAAAGATGGTCCTCATCCTGAGCCGGCGCGAAGCGCCGAGTTGAAGGACGCACCATCGCGTGATCTAAATCGAGAACTCCGGCTCGATCTCCGGCGCGCCCACGGCGAGGTCGAGGTCCACCAGGATGCGCTCCTTCCAGGTCTGCAGTCTGACGTCGCTGCGCTTGCGCGGCCGCGGCAGGTCGATGGCGTAGTAGGCGTGGATGCGGCCGGGGCGGGGGCGCATGACGATGACGCGGTCGCTGAGGACCAGCGCCTCCTCGATGTCGTGGGTGACGAAGAGCAGCGTCGGCCGCTCGTGGTGCCAGATCTCCAGGAGGTGATCCTGCAATCCGAGCCGCGTGAAGGCGTCAAGCGCGCTGAAGGGCTCGTCCAGCAGCAGCACTTCCGGCCGCGCCACCAAGGCGCGCGCGATCGCGGCGCGCTGGGCCATGCCGCCGGAGAGCGCCCGCGGCAGCGCGTTGGCGAAGGCAGAGAGGCCGACCCGCGCCAGCACCGCCTCGCTGCGCCCGCGCCGCTCCGCCGCCGGCAGATGCGGCAGCGCGAATTCCACGTTCTCCCGCACCGTGAGCCAGGGCATCAGGCGCGGCTCCTGGAAGACCACGCCCACGGCGGGGCTCGGTCCCGTCACCTCGACGCCGCCCAGGCGCACGGCGCCGGTGCTGGGATGATCGAGGCCCGCCACCAGGCGCAGCAGCGTGCTCTTGCCGCAGCCGCTGGTGCCGACGATGCCCAGGATCTCGCCGCGCTCGAGCGCGAGATCGACGCCGGAGAGCGCGACGAGGCCGCCCTCAAACCGCTTGGAGACGCGCTCGATCCTGAGCATCGCGCTTGCCTTCCTGCTCGCTGGCGAAACTGTCCTGCCAATAGGTGAGGCGCCGGCCGAGGAGCGCCAGCAGCAGATCCGTGCCCTTGCCCAGGACGGCGAAGAGCAGCAGCGCCGCGATGATGGTGGCCGGGCGACCCATCATCTCGCCGTCCATCATCAGGAAGCCCAGCCCCTCGCTGGCGCCCATCACCTCCGCCGCCACCACGAACATCCAGCCGAGGCCGAGCCCGCCGCGCAGCCCCGTCACATAGGAGGGCAAGGTCGCCGGCAGCAGCACCCGGCGCACCAATGCTACGCCGCCATAGCCGTGCACACGGGCGACCTCCACCAGCTTGCGGTCCACCTGCTGAATCCCCGCCACCAGGTTCAGGTAGACCGGAAAGAACACGCCGATCGCGATCAGCGTCACCTTCGAGGCCTCGAAGATGCCGAGCCAGAGGATGAAGAGGGGGACCCAGGCGATCGAGGGAATGCTGCGCAGCCCCTGGATGGTGGGATCGAGGAGCCGCCGCCAGGTCGGCGAATAGCCCGTGAGCGCACCCAGCACCGTCGCCGCCGCGGTGCCGAGCGCGAAGCCCAGCAGCACCCGCAGGAGCGTGATCTCCACATGGCCCAGAAGCTCGCCGCTCGCCGCCAGCTTCTCCAGGGTGATCGCCACCGCGCTCGGCGGCGGCAGCAGGTTGGGGCGCACCAGCCCCATCCGCGACACTGCTTCCCAGAGCGCCAGCACCAGCGCCGGCACCACCAGGCCGATGAGGCCCGCCTGCCCCAGCGCCGCGCCGAGGCGGCGTGCGGTGGCGGATGTCACTGCTGCGCCGCCTTCTGGCCCACCACGCGGACGATGTACTGGGGATCGATCAGGGCGCGGGCGACCGCATCCACGTTGGTGTCGGCGGGGATGATGTCGTTCTCCTTCAGCACGCCCCCCGCGGCGACGATCGCCTGGCGCTGGGTCTCGCCGATGACGCCGGTGGAGAGGTCGTTGCGGCCCAGCGTGCGCGCCGCCACCGCGTCGGAGAGCTTCGTGGCTTTCGCGACGATGGCGCGGAGCTCCTCCGGGTGCGACAGCGACCACTGCCGGCCCGCCTCATAGACCTTCAGCACGCGCACGACGATCTCGGGATACTGCTTGGCGAAATCCTCGCGCACGTTGAGGAAGCCGTAGGTGTTGAGGTCGGGATCCCTGAAGAAGAGATGCGAGCCCTGCTCCAGCTCGGTCTGGGCCATGAAGGGATCGAGGCCGGCCCAGGCGTCGACGTCGCCTTTCTCCAGCGCCGCCTTGCCGTCCGCGTGCTGCAGCAGGACCATCTTGATGTCGCGGGTGGTGAGGCCGTGCGCCGCCAGGGCCCGCAGCAGGAAGATATGCGGGTCCGTGCCGCGGGTGACCGCGACGCGCTTGCCCTTCAGATCCTCCACCTTGGCGATGGGGGAGTCCTTCGGCGCGACGAGCGCCGTCCACTCCGGCTTCGAGTAGATGTAGATCGCCTTGATCGGGTTGCCGTTGGCCCGCGCCAGCAGCGCCGCCGAGCCGGCGGTGGAGCCGAAATCGATGCTGGAGCCGTTGAGGAATTCGAGCGCCTTGTTGCTGCCGGCGCTCAGCACCCACTCGACCTTGATGCCGTCGGCGGCGAACTCCTTCTCGATCGCGCCCTGCTCCTTCAGCACCATGCTGACGGGGTTGTAGTAGGCGTAGTCGATGCGGATGGTGGCGGGCTTGTCGGCGGCGGTGGCCGCGACGGGAACCAGAGCCCCAAGCGCGAGAGCTGCAAGACGCAGAACCTGTCGGGCAGTGACGGTGAACCCCATGATCTCCTCCACAAAAAAATCCGCCGCAGCAGTCGCTGGGGCGGATCGGGGCCCTCGCTTTAGCTGCACTTTTAAAGCGCCCGCAAGCTGAAGCTTCAAATCGGCGCTGACGAAAACCTAAATTGACCGATGAAGAGTGTCAATATGATATATTATACATTTTTCTCGCGTTATTACTTTCATCACGGAGACGCGGAGGACACGAAGAAGGAAGAGAAGTCTCATCACTACCGTCATGGCCGGGCTTGACCCGGCCATCCACGAGCTTTTCGGGCGCGAGACGTGGATGCCCGGCTCAAGGCCGGGCATGACGGGCAGGAAAGAGGGGGCGGCGTTCTTCTCCGTGTCCTCCGTGTCTCCGTGGTGAAACTCCCCGCGATCTCCGACCCGTTGCGCTTTCGTCACAAACCGCTACAACAGGCGCGCTGTAAAATTCCGGCGGGAGAGTTGCGGGCGTGGCGGAGACGAACGACGAGGGCGACTATCGCGCGGTGCGCCTGGAGAAGCTGGACGCGCTCCGGAAGCTCGGTGTCGAGGCTTATCCCTATTCCTATCCTGTCACGGCGATGGCGGCGGATCTCGCCCGGCGCTACGAAGCGCTCCCCGTGGGCACCGTCACCGAGGACCGCGTGCGCATCGCCGGCCGCATCCGCTCGTCGCGCAACAGCGGCATGTTCATCGACCTGCACGACACATCAGGCAAGATCCAGGTCTTCTCCCACAAGGATCACTTGAGCGAGCAGCAGCTCGCTTTGGTGCGCCTCCTCGATCTCGGCGACATCATCGGCGTCGAAGGGCTGGTGCGGCGCACGCCCCGGGGCGAGCTCACGGTGAACGCGGAGAAGGTCACGCTGCTGGCGAAGGCGCTGCTGCCGCTCCCCGAGAAGTACCACGGCCTCGCCGACATCGAGACCCGCTACCGCCAGCGCTACGTCGACCTCATCGTGACCGAGGCAGCCCGCGACACGCTGCGCAAGCGCAGCCGCGTGGTGCAGGTGTTCCGCCGCGTGCTGACCGAGCGCGGCGCGCTCGAGGTCGAGACGCCGATGCTGCACACCATTCCCGGCGGCGCCTCGGCCAAGCCCTTCATCACCCACCACAACGCCCTCGACATGGATCTCTATCTCCGCATCGCGCCGGAGCTGCACCTGAAGCGGCTGCTGGTGGGCGGGATCGCCGACATCGTGTTCGAGATCAACCGCTGCTTCCGCAACGAGGGCATCTCGCCCCGGCACAATCCCGAGTTCACCACCCTCGAGCTCTACCAGGCCTTCGTCGACTACACCGCGATGATCGCGATCACCGAGGATCTCGTCACCGCCGCGGCGCAGGAGGTGACCGGCGGCCTCGTCGTCGCCTACGGCGACAAGACCATCGACCTGACGCCGCCCTGGCCGCGCAAGTCGATGGCGGAGCTGGTGCGGGAGAAGACCGGCGTCGATTTCATGGCCATCGCCGACGATGCGGCCGCGCGCGAGCAGGCGGAGGCGATGGGCGCCGACATCCACCCGACGTCGGGCTGGGGCCGCGCGCTGGAAGCCGTCTTCGCCCACAAGGTCGAGGACAGCTTGATCCAGCCGATCCACGTGACGCGGCTGCCCCGGGAGATCTCGCCGCTGGCGAAGGCGGACCGCGACGATCCCCGCCTCACCGAGCGGTTCGAGACCTACATCAACGGCTGGGAAGTGGCGAACGCCTTCTCGGAGATCAACGATCCCCTCGATCAGCTCGCCCGCTTCGAGGCGCAGATGGCGCGAGCGCGCGAAGGGCGACGAGGAAGCGCAGCGCCTCGATGCCGACTACGTCACCGCCCTCGAATACGGCATGCCGCCCGCCGGCGGCCTCGGCCTCGGCATCGACCGGCTGGTCATGATCCTCACCAACAGCCCCTCGATCCGCGACGTCATCGCGTTCCCGACCATGCGGCCGCGATCATAGCGCTCTGCTTTTCTCGTTTCGTCATGCCCGGCCTTGAGCCGGGCATCCACGACTTTCCCGCCGCAAAGACGTGGATGGCCGGGTCAAGCCCGGCCATGACGGACGTAAGAATACAGAGCGGGCCGTCGCCTACACCCGCCGTCTCACCAGCAGCAGATAGCTCAGCACCGCGCAGGCCCCCATCGCCGCGAGCATGCCGGCCATCGGCATCGGCGTGCCGTTGTAGAGCGCGGCCACGATGTAGCCGGAGAGGCTGCCGCTGCCCATCTGGATCGCGCCCATGAAGGAGGCGGCCATTCCCGCCATGTGCGGGAGGGGCTCCATGGCGGCGGCGGTGGCGTTGGGGAGGATGAGGCCGAGGGCCATCACGTAGAGCAGCATCGGGAAGACGAGGGCAAGCGCGCCGCCCCAGCGCGTCCCGGCCACCACCAGCAGCGCCGCCCCCGCCACCAGCAACAGCACGAAGCCCGCCTGCATCACCCGCTCGCCGGTGACCCGGTGCACCAGGCGGCTGTTGAGGGTGGCGCCGATGACCAGCCCTACCGCGCCCATGGCGAAATAGAAGCCGAACTGCCCCGGCGGCACGCCATAGACCTCGATGAGGACGAAGGGCGAGCCGGAGATGAACGAGAACATGCCAGCGAAGACGAAGGCGTTGATGAGGGAATAGCCCACGCAGTGCCGGTTGCTGAAGAAGGCGTGGGCGTTGGCGGCGATCCGCGCCAGGCGCAGCGCCTCGCGGTCGGGGCTCTTGAGGGATTCCGGAAACAGCAGGACGGTGGCGGCGAGCAGCACCGTCCCGAAGGCGCCCAGGAACACGAAGATCGCCGTCCAGCCGAAATTATTGAGGAGGAAGCCGCCCAGAATCGGCGCCGCGAGGGGCGCCACGCTCATGACCAGGGTGATGTAGGAGAGCGTCTGCGAGGCGCGGTGCCCCGTGAGGTGATCGCGCACCACCGCCCGGCCCAGCACCGGCCCGACGCAGGCGCCGAGACCCTGCACCAGCCGCGCCGCCACCAGCACGTGGATGCTGGGGCTCGCCGCGCAAGCGAAGCCCGCCAGCGCATAGACCGTGAGGCCGCCGATCAGCACGCGGCGCCGCCCGATGCGGTCGGAGAGCGGGCCGCAGAACAGCTGTCCGCCCGCATAGCCCACCAGGAACAGGCTCAGCGTCAGCTGCACGCTGTCGGTGCTGGTGGCGAAAACCTCGGTGATGAACGGCAGCGTCGGCAGGCTCATGTCGACGGCGAGCGCGGTCACGCCGGCGAGCGCGCCCAGCAGAAAGGTCAGCCCCCAGGACTCCGGTTTCAGCATCGATGCTGCGTGAGCCTAGGGATTCTCGAGGCTGAGGACCGCCCGGTCGTAGTCGTAGGCGAAGAGCTCGGCGTAACGCGCCCAGTTGACCACGGTGTCGAACACCTCGCTCGCATCCTCCTCGCTCAGGTGATCCTCGAGCTCGCTGAGGAAGCGCGCGCCGGGCGCGGAGTGGCCGGGCCGCTCGTCCAGCACCCGGCGGATGTGGGCGATGAGGGGCACATAGCGCAGCAGGTGCTCGGCGAAGATCTGCTTGCGCTTCAGCATGTCCGCCTCGGCGATGGCGCGGCCGGCGGCGGTCGCCTCGATGTCGCCGCCGCCGACCTGGGCGAAGCCCAGGATCTGCAGCGTCTCCAGCAGCGGGAAGAGATCGTCCACCGCGAGGTCGATGGTCTCGGCGAGGTGCGGCAGGTCGGCGCGGCCGTTGAAGGGATCGGCGACCAGCGTGTCGAGGAGACCCATGAGCTGCTGGATCGAGGCCGGCGGCAGGCGGTAGGCGATGCCGATCTGTGTCGCCTGCACGCCGCGCTTGCCGGGCTCGCGGCCGGGCACCGTGGTCAGGATGGTGTAGACCTGATCGACGATCTGGCGGAAGGCGGGCGTGCCGGGATCGCGCGGGCGCGGCAGCGGCACCGGGATCTCGGCGCGGATGCGGCCGGGGTCGCTGGAGAAGATCAGGATGCGGTCGGCGATCTCCACCGCCTCCTCGATGTTGTGGGAGACGAAGACCACGCCCTTGGTGGGAACGCGCCGCTGCACCCAGAGCTCCATGAGATCGCCGCGCAGCGTCTCGGCGGTCAGCACGTCGAGGGCGGAGAACGGCTCGTCCAGCAGCAGCACGTCGGGATTGACCACGAGGGCGCGGGCGAAGCCCACGCGCTGGCGCATGCCGCCGGAGAGCTCCTTGGGATAGGCGGACTCATAGCCGTCGAGGCCGATGAGGTCGATGGCGCCGATGGCGCGCTGGCGCCGCTCGGCGAGCGCCACGCCCTGGGCCTCGAGGCCGAGCTCGACGTTGCCGAGGACGGTGAGCCAGGGGAAGAGCGCGAAGGTCTGGAACACCATGGCGATGCCGGTGACCGGCGCCTCCACGGGGGTCCCGCGATATGTCACCACCCCCTCGCTCGGCGGCATCAACCCGGCGATCGCCCTGAGGAAGGTGGATTTGCCCGAGCCCGATTTGCCGAGGATGGCGACGATCTCGCCTTCCCGGAGGCAGAAGTCGATGTGGTCCAGCACCAGCCGCCCGGCGCGGTCGGCGGTGCGATAGGTCTTGCAGAGGGCCGTGGTGGACAGCAGCGGTTGGGTCTCGCTCATGGGTCCCTCAATCCAGGCGCAGCCGCTCTTCGGCGAGCGCGTAGAGCCGGCGCCAGAGCAGGCGATTGCACAGTAGGACATAGAGGCTCAGCACGGTGATGCCCAGCGCGATCCGCGGGAAGTCGCCGGTCTCCGTCCATTTCGCGATATAGGCGCCGACGCCGGTGGCGGCGTATTGCGTGTCGCCCCACTTCACCACCTCGGAGACGATGGACGCGTTCCAGGCGCCGCCCGACGCGGTGATGGCGCCGGTGATATAGGCCGGGAAAATGCCGGGCAGGATGAAGCGCCGCCACCAGAGCCAGCCGGTGACGCCGAAATTGCCGGCCACGTACTGATAGTCGGTGGGCAGCGCCAGGGTTCCCGCGATCACGTTGAAGAGGATGTACCACTGGGCGCCCAGGATCATCAGCGGCGAGAGCCAGATCTCCACGTTGAGGTGGTAGGCGGAGATCAATCCCACCGCGATCGGGAAGAACAGGTTGGCGGGAAAGGCCGACAGGAACTGCACCACCGGCTGGGCGCGGTGGGCGACCGCGGGCCTGAGCCCGATCCAGACGCCGACGGGAACCCAGACCACCGAGGCCAGCGCGATCAGCACCGTGACCCGCAGCAGCGTGGCGAGCCCCAGCAGCAGGACGTGCCCGACTTCGTCGAGGCCGATCTCGCCGGTGACGAAGATCGCGATGTAATAGAGCGAGGTGAGTGCGGCCAGCACGAGGACCGCGCTCCAGGCGCGATCGAGCCAGACCCCATGGGGGCCGGGCGCGCGCTGCTGGCGTGGCCGGGGCGGCCCTTTCCTCCGGGTCCAGCGCGAGAACCCCAGCGCCAGCATGTCGCTGATCCGCCGCATCAGCCGGAAGAAGCGCGCCCGCTGCAGCATGGTGAGGAACCAGGCGCGCTCGCCCTCGCCCTCGGTGATCGCCTCGATCTTGAAGCGCTGGGACCAGGCGAGCAGCGGCCGGAACAGCAGCTGGTCGTAGAGCAGGATGAAGACGAGCATCGCCAGGATGGCGTAGCCCACCGCCACATAGTCCCGCTTGTCGGTGGCGGCGGCGATGTAGGAGCCGATGCCGGGCAGCTGGGTGTTGTGGCCGGCGACGGTGATCGCCTCCGAGGCCACCACGAAGAACCAGCCGCCGGACACCGACATCATCATGTTCCAGACCAGCTGCGGGATCGCGTAAGGCACCTCGAGCTGCCAGAAGCTGTGCCACGGCGACAGGTGATACATGCGCGCCGCCTCGCGCAGGTCGTTCGGCACGCCCAGGAAGGACTGGTAGAGGCTGAACGTCATGTTCCACGCCTGGGAGGTGAAGATCGCGAAGATCGCCGCGCACTCGTAGCCCAGCAGGCTGCCCGGAAAGAGGGCAATGAAGCCGGTGACGGTGATGGAGAGGAAGCCCAGGATCGGCACCGACTGCAGCACGTCCAGGACCGGGATCAGCAGCTTCTCCGCCCGCCGGCTCTTCGCCGCCAGCGCCGCGTAGGCGAGGCTGAAGACCAGGGAGACCGCGAGCGCGATCAGCATCCGCATCACCGTCCGGAGCCCGTATTCCGGCAGCTTCCAGGGGCTGAGGGAGATGGTGATCTGCTGCCCCTCGGCGAAGGGCACGCTCATCTGCTGGCTGCTCCAGGCGATCAGCGCCACGAGGCCGATTGCCAGCGGCAGCGCGATCAAGTCCCAGAAATTGGGCCGCAGGCGGCGGGGCCATGCGACGACCGGCAGCCCCCACCGCTGTGCCATTTCGACCCCGCCCGATCCCGGATTGCGCGAGGCGAGGTTTAGCCCAGGACCGCGCGGGCGCGAAGCGCAAAAGCGACGCGGCGGCGGAGAATCACGGCGTCATCGCGCCGTCATGATTAATGTTTCGGCGGTGCCGGCGCGGGCTACTGCTTCATCGACACGTTGCGCAGGCGGATGATCCCGTCGGGATAGGGGACGAAGCCCGCGAGCTTCGCGCTGTAAGCGAACATGTACTGGGGGTGATAGAGGTAGATGATCGGGTTCTCCGTCGCGATCACCTTCTCTACCTGGGCATAGGCGACGAGGCGCTTCTCCGGGTCGCTGCTGGCGCGGCCCTCCGCCAGGGCCGCGTCGAGGTCGGCGTTGCAGAAGTGCCCGTCGTTGCCGGGGTAGTTGCAGCCGAGCAGGATCGAGATGTTGCCGTCGGGATCGACGCGGCCGCTCCAGCCCACGAGATCCGCCTCTGAATTCCCGTCCTTCGCCTGCTGCAGCATGCTGATGAACTCGATCGACTGCAGCTCCAGGTCGATGCCGGCCTCCGCCGTCATCGCCTGGAGGATCTGTGCCACCTGGGTGGTCTCGGTGCCGTTGGGCACCAGCAGCTTCAGCTTGACGCGGTCATAGCCCGCCTGCTTCAGCAGTGCCTTCGCCTTGGCGACATCGCGCTTCGGCACCGGGAAATCCTTGTTGTAGTACCGGTTCTGCGGCGACTGCGCCTGATTGCCGGGAATGAACTGGCCACCGAAGGCGACCTGGTTCAGGGCCTCGCGGTCGATCGCCAGGCTGAGCGCCTCGCGGACCTCCCTGTGCTTGAAGGCGGGGTTCGCCTTGGGCCCGTTGTCGATATTGATGGTGATGCCCTGATAACCCAGGCTCACCGCCGCGGCCAGCGCCAGCTTCGGGTCCGCCTTCACGGCAGGCACGTCGCTCGGCAGGATGCGCTCGATGAAATCGAGCTGGCCCGCCTTCAGATTGGCGAGACGCACGGCGCCGTCCGGCACTGGAATGAACGTCAGCTTGTCGAAATGGAACTTGTCCTTGTCCCAGAAGGTCGGCACCCGCTCCAGCACGATGCGGTCCTGGGCCACGCGCTCGGTGACGCGATAGGGACCGACGCAGACCGGCTGGTTGTCGAGCTTGGCGTCGGGCGCCGCGGCCGCCTTCGGCGACACCATCATGCCGGCGCGGTCGGCAAACTGCGCCAGCAGCGGCGCGTAGGGCTCCTTCATGTCGATGCGCACGGTGAGGTCGTCGATCACGGTGGCGCCGGTGACGGCCGATATCTCCGCCTTGCGGCGGCTGCCCGGGAGCGTGAGCTCGCGCTCGATGTTGAACTTGACCGCGGCGGCGTTGAAGGGCTCGCCGTCGGAGTAGGCGACGCCGGGGCGCAGCTTCAGGGTCAGCGCCTTGCCGTCCTCGGAGGTCTGCCAGGACAGCGCCAGCTGCGGCACGAAGCTGGTGTCCGGCGCGATGTCCACCAGCTTCTCGCAGGTGGACATCAGCACCACGCGGCCGACGAAGCTCCAGTTCTTCGCGGGATCGAGGGTATCGGGATCCTCCGCCAGGCCGATGCGCAAGGCCTGCCCATAGGCCGCGCCGTTGGCGAGCAATAGCACCGCCGCCGCGGCCACCAGATGCCGTTTCATGGTCCCCCTCCGATCACGTGGATAGCGCCTAGTTCTAGCCCGGGGGCGAAATCCTGCGAACCAAATTGTTGGTGATCCCTCGCGCGATATGCGCGCCGCTTTTGGAATCCCGCTCCGGGCGGGATCGCCGCTCAGTCTTCCAGGAGCTGGCTGATCTTGAGGGCGACGCCCATGGAGCCTTCCACCTTGAGCTTGCCGGTCATGTAGGCGAGTGTCGGGTTGAGGTTGCCCTCGATGAGCTTCTGCAGATCCTCGAGGCTGAGGGTGAGGGTCGTGTCGGCCTCGCCGGCCTCATTGCCGATCGCGGGCGGCGCCTCGGTGCCGTCCCAGAAGATGATGCCGTCGTCGCCGAGATCGAACTTCACGCGATAGCCCAGCTTCGGGGCCAGGGCGGCCTTGGCGCGGAGCGCGGCGGTGGCGCTGTCAAGCGACATGGGTGATCTCGCTCCCGATGGTTGCGCCGGCAGCGATAGCAGAGCCGCCGGTTCCGCGCCAGTGTCCGGCGACGCCTAGCCGCGGGCCGCCGCCAGCAGCTCCGCATGGGAGCGGAATTTCTCCCGCGCGCGGCCGGGGGCGGCGCGGGTTTTCTCCGCCGCGCTGAGCTTCTGCCAGCCCGCGAGGCTCACCGGCTCCACGCCGCGGTCCCGCAGCAGCGCCAGGAGCCCGGCGCGTCCCGCCGGGCTTTGCGGCGCGATCTCGGCGACGAGACGCTCGGCGACGGCGTGGGATTCGCCGCGGTTGGTCGGGATGGTGCCGGTGGGGCCGCGCTTGGCCCAGCCGACGACGTAGAGGCCGGGCCCGACGCGGCCCCCGTCGTTGCGGAAGATGCCGCTGTCAGGCGCGAGACCGCCGCAGGCGCGGCACTCATAGCCGATGCAGGTGACGGCGAGATCGGCGGCGATCGCCACGGTCTCGCCGGTGGGCGCGTAAACGTCGCCGTCCAGGCGCTGGCGCTCGAACACGACGCGCTCGAGATGGCTGGTCGCCCTCGAAGCGCAGCGGCTTCAAGCGGAAATGAAACGGGAGCCGCAGCGGCTTGCCGGGATCGGCGAGCGCCGCGAAGCGGTGCAGGATCTCCAGCACCGCGCCGGTGGCCGGCGGGAGATCATCGGGTCGCACCACTGGATGCGCGCGGGCGAGGCGGCCCATCTCGTCGAGCTCCACGGCGGCGAAGCTGGCTTCGGCCGCGCCACGGCGGCCCACGAGGTGAATCTCGGCGAGAGGCGCCCGCGCGATGGCGTCCTCGATGAAGATGGCGCCAGGTCCGAGCGCGCCATCTCGTCGCGGGATTTCGCCAGCACCCGCGCCACGTCGATGGCGACGTTGCCATGGCCGATCACCACGACCGAGCGAATGCGATCGAGATCGACCGCGCGATCGGCATCGTCGGGATGGCCGTTGATCCAGCGGGTGAAGGCGCCGGAGCCGTGCACGCCCGGCAATTCCTCGCCGGGGATGTCGAGGCGGCGATCGCTAGGCGCGCCGGTGGCGAGGATGACAGCGTCATAGAGCGCGCGCAGCTCGTCGAGGCCGAGTTCGCGCCCGATCTCGACGGCGCCGTGGAAGGTGACATTCGGCCGCGTCAGCGCCCGCTCGAGGACGCGCTCCACCGACTTGGTGCCCTGATGATCCGGCGCCACGCCGGCGCGCACGAGGCCGTAGGGCGTCGGCAGCCGGTCGATGACATCGATGTCCGCCTCGGGCGCGAGCCGTGCCAGCTGCTCCGCCGCATAGCAGCCGGCGGGTCCGCTGCCGACGATGGCGATCTTCAGGGGCATTGGATGGGATTGAGGGCGTGCGTCCTTCGAACTCGATCGCTGCGCGATCGGCTCAGGATGAGGAGCTGTTCTTTGTGCCATCACAAATGGTCCTCATCCTGAGCCGGCGCGTAGCGCCGAGTCGAAGGACGCAGCATGTCGATGCCGCAACACCCTCACTGCAGCCGCACATACTCGTAGTCGACGCCGAGATTGTTGATCCCGCGGTCCGGCGGGGCGATCCAGCCGGCCATCTTGCCGGGCTCGGTCACCTTCTGCATCAGGCTGCGGATGAAAACGCGGTCGCTCTCGGTCGGCAGCCACTGGGATTGGCGGTGGTCCCAGTCGTCGCGGGCGATGATCTCGCCTGATGGTGTGACGGGAACCCCGGCCCAGGCGCCGATGGAGCGGCGGAAGCGCGGGCTCGGCAGGCGCAGCGTCGTGGTGTAGCCCGCCTTCTCGATCAGGCGGTTCCAGCGCTTCACGCCGATCTCGCAATCCCGGACATAGGAGCCGCGCACCACCTCGTTCATGGCGTTGCGCAGGGGAATGCTCTTCGGTGGTCGTGCCGCCCTTGCCGTCGGGCATTTCGACACTGGCGACCGCGTCGGTCGCGACGTGATCGGGATACTGGCTCTCGTCGGGCCGTCCCTTGATGCCGGTCGCGAAATAGCTGGCGGCGTTCGACGAGGATTCCGAGCCGAAGAGGTCGAGGGACGAGCTGAACCAGAAATTGAGGTAGCGCTGCAAGGTGCCGAGATCGACGGCGCCGGCGGCGCGGATCGGTGGCGGCGTCCTCGCGTGCGCGAGCTCCTTCATCACCTCAAGCGTGCGCTTGATCACCCGGGCGATGCCGGTGTCGCCCACGAACATGTGGTGCGCTTCTTCCGTCAACATGAACTGGCAGGTGCGCGACAGCGGATCGAAGGCGCTCTCCGCCAGGCTCTTGAGCTGGAACTTGCCGTCGCGGTCGGTGAAGTAGGTGAACATGAAGAAGCGAGAGCCAGTCGGTGATCGGCTCGTTGAAGGTGCCGAGGATGCGCGGCTTGTCGGCGTCGCCGGAATGGCGCTGCAGCAGCTCCTCCGCCTCCTCGCGGCCGTCGCGGCCGAAATAGGCGTGCAGCAGATAGACCATCGCCCAGAGATGGCGGCCTTCCTCGACGTTGACCTGGAACAGGTTGCGGAGGTCGTAGAGCGACGGGCAGGTATGGCCGAGGAGCCGCTGCTGCTCCACCGAGGCGGGCTCGGTATCGCCTTGCGTCACGATCAGGCGGCGCAAGCGTCGAGCGATGCTCGCCCGGCACCTGCTGCCAGGCAGGCTTCCCCATCTCGTCGCCGAAGCCGATCGCGCGGTCCGCCGTCGGCTCGGCGAGAAAGATGCCCCAGCGATAGTCCGGCATGCGCAGCGTGCCGTAGGTCGCCCAGCCCTTGGCATCGACGGACGTGGCGGTGCGGAGATAGACGTCCGCCGCGGCGAAATCCGACGGGCCCATCTCCCGCCACCAGTCGAGGAAGCGCGGCTGCCACTGCTCCAGCGCCCGCTGCAGGGTGCGGTTCTCGCCGAGATCGACGTTGTTGGGGATGCGCTCCTGATAGTCGATCGCCATGTCACACCCTCTCCCAATTGAACGTCGGCTTCGATCCCGTGCCGAAGAGCTTGAGCGCGCCCTTCTCGCCGACCGCGTTCGGCCGGTTGAAGATCCAGTTCTGCCAGGCGGTGAGTCGCGCGAAGATGCGGGTCTCCATCGTCTCCGGCCCGGCGAAGCGCAGGCTCGCCTCGAGGCCGGTGAGCGCGTCGGGCGACAGGCTCGCGCGCTCCTCGACGGCGAGGCGGATCTCGTCCTCCCAGTCCAGCTCGTCCGGCGTCACCGTGACGAGGCCGAGGGCCATGGCCGCCTGGGCATCGAGCGCCGCGCCTTGGCGCCGCTCCAATTCCGAGAGAACCGCGGCATCGCCGGAGAACCGCGTCCAGAGGCGCGTCTTGCCGTTCACCATCTCGAAGCCGCCGAAGTTGACGGCCGAGAGCGCGATCCTGGGCGTGTCGTTGTCGCCGTCCGGCAGGTCCAGCATGTAGCTGCGGTCGGCGGCCAGCGCCAGCTCCAGGAGCGTGCCGGCAAAGCACGACTGCCGCTCGATGACCGCGAAGAAGCTGCGGGAGGAGACGTCGAGGCGCGCGAAGGTGCGGCGCAGATAGCCCGATCGTCTCGCGCACGAACCAGTTGCCGGCATGGGCGAGCATGAGCGCATCGCTCGCCAGCACCGCCTCCGGCGCGCCCCGCGTCTTCAAGAGCAGCGTCCCGAGCTCCGGTTCATTCGTGCGCAGCAGCAGGATCGCGTCGTCGAGCTCCCGCGCCAGGGCGAGCGGCCACCACTTGGCGCCGAGGGCCAGGATGCCCGCGACATCCCGCGGCTGATCGGCGGTCGGCCCGGCGACCGTGAGGGTGGCGACGCGGCGCTCCCGGTCGAAGGCGACGTCGACGTGGTCGTAGCGATATCCCCGCACATCGGCGCGACGCGTGAGCGGCGGCAGCGCCACGCCTTTGGCATCCACCGGCCGGTCGCTCGCCTTCGCCAGCGCCTCCGCGCGCCCGCGCACCGCCTCGGCGAATTTCTGCGGCGGCGCCGAGAAGTCGACGAGGCGCCAGGCCTTGGCGCGCTCGGCGCGCACGCCTTCCGCCGTGGTGCAGAAGATGTCGGCGAGGTCGCGGCGCACCTTGCGCTTGTCGATGAGGCGGGTGAGGCCGCCGGTGCCGGGCAGCACCCCCAGCAGCGGCACCTCCGGCAGGCTCACGGTGGAGGAGCGGTCGTCCACCAGTCCGATCTCGTCGCAGGCCAGCGCCAGCTCGTAGCCGCCGCCGGCGGTGACGCCGTTGAGCGCGGCGATGAACTTGAGGCCGGAATGCGCGGCTCGAATCCTCGATGCCGTTCCTTGTCTCGTTGGTGAACTTGCAGAAATTCACCTTCCAGGCGTGGCTCGACTGTCCCGAGCATGTAGATGTTGGCGCCGGCGCAGAACATGCGCTCCTTGCCGCTGGTGAACACCACCACGCGCACGGCGGGATGCTCGAAGCGGATGCGGTTCAGGGCGTCGCTGCAGCTCGATGTCGACGCCGAGGTCATAGGAGTTGAGCTTGAGCTTGTACCCGGGCACCAGTCCGCCGTCCTCGGCGACGTCGAGGGTAAGGGTCGCGACATGCTCGTCGACCGCCAGCTTCCAGTGCCGGTAGCGGGAGGGATCGGTGTCGAAGGTGATCATCGCGTTTTCCCTTGGTGTCACGCCGCCGTCCCGCCCACCGCGACCTTGAGGGCGCGGAGGCTGGCGTCGACGGTCTTACCGCTGGTGTCGATGGTGGTGTCGGACTTGGCGTAGAGCTGGGCGCGGCCGTCGAGGATGCGGCGGAGATCCTCCATCGCCGCCTCGCTGTCCGCCATCGGGCGGAAGTCGCCCTGGGCCATGACCCGGCTCATGTGCTCCTCCGGCCGGGCGGTCAGCCAGACCGTGAAGCAGGCGGAGAGCAGGAGGTCGAAGGTGCCGGGCTCCGAGACCAGGCTGCCGCCGGTGGCGATGACCGCGCGCTCGTGGGATTCGATCACGCTCTCCAGGGCGCGGCGCTCGTGGCGGCGATAGGCGCTCTGTCCGTAGAGATCGAAAAGGGCGGCGAGGCTCATGCCGGCAATGCGCTCGATCTCGCGGTCGAGCTCGATGAAGGGGACGCCCAGGTCCTTGGCGAGGCGGGCGCCCAGGGTCGACTTGCCGGCGCCGCGGAGGCCGATCAGGGCGATGCGGTGGCGCCGCTCGCGCTCCACCGCGGCGCCGAAATTCGCCGCCAGCAGCTTTCGCGCCTCCGCCAGCGCCGGCGGCTGGAGCCGCGCCAGCGTCTGCACCAGCAGGGCGAACTCCACCGGCTGCTCCGGCCCCTCGCGGACGAGGTCGGTGAGCGGCAGTCCCATGGCCTGGGCTACCTGGCGCAGCAGGATGATGGAGATGTTGCCCTGGCCGGTCTCGAGCTGGGCGAGGTAGCGTTCGGAGACGCCGGAGTCCCGGGCCAGGATCTTGCGGGTCATGCCGCGCCGGGCGCGGGCGGCGCGGATGCGCTCGCCGAGCTGGGCGAGATAGACGGCGTCGGCGGCCTCCGCCTCGCGCTTGTCCGCCTGCTTTGCCGGTGCCGCCATGGCGTCTCGCTCCCGAGTCGGCCTCGATCAGGCATGTATTATCATGCTTGCGAGCCGTGAAACATGCATTATAGTGACTTTTCCGGGCCGGTCCAGCCCATTACGGGAGGAGATTCGCGATCTTGGGCGTCCAGCTGACCATCCTGGTGGGCACCATGACCGGCACCGCGGAGCTGGTGGCGGACGAGGTGAAAGACGCCCTCGTCGCCGAGGGAGCCGCCGTGGAAATCCTCCCCATGGACCGGCTGATGCCCGAGGCCTTCGAGCGCGCCGGCCGGTTCCTGATCTGCACCTCCACCTACGGCCAGGGCGACGTCCCCGACAATGCCCGGGACTTCTTCGCCGCGGTCGAGACGGCGCAGCCCGACCTCAGCCGGATCGAGTACGGCGTCATCGCGCTGGGCGACCACACCTATGCCCAGACCTTCTGCTTCGGCGGCAAGCAGTTCGACAAGCTCCTGACCGCGCTGGGCGCCCGCCGCCAGGGCGAGATCCTCCTCCACGACGCCAGCGCCGGCACCATCCCCGAGGAGGTGGCGGTGGAGTGGGCACGGGAATGGCTGCGCGGGTTCGGGTCGCAATCCGCGGCGGCGTGAGGATGCCGGGAGGAAATACCGAGGCACCGCCGCCCGTTCTCCCCTAGTCTCGACGCCGCATGGGAGTCCCGGTGACCCGCCACAACAACTTCGACGCGCTGCGCCTGCTGGCGGCGACGGCGGTGATCTTCTCCCACGCCATCTTCCTGGCCACCGGGCGCCTCGACATCGAGCCGCTGATGGTCCTGACCGGCGGCCAGACCAGCCTCGGCGTGGTCGGCGTCTTCGTCTTCTTCGTGATATCAGGCTACCTGGTGACGCAGAGCTGGGAGCAGACGGGATCCCTGCCGCGCTATCTCGTGAAGCGAAGCCTGCGCCTCTATCCCGGGCTTGCCGTCTGCATCCTCGTCCTCACCTTCGGCCTCGGGCCGCTGGTCACCAGCCTTGCGCCGGCGGCGTATTTGTCCGCCTCCGACACCTGGGATTTCCTGGTCGCCAACCTCCTGGTCAACACCGACCACAACGGCCTGCCCGGCGTGTGGTTCACCGGCGGCGACATCGGCAACATCGTCAACGGCCCACTCTGGAGCCTGCCGGTGGAGATGGTGATGTACCTGCTGGTGGCGGCGCTCGGGCAGCTGCGCCTGATGCGGCTCCCGGTGCTGGCGGCGCTGATCGCCGTCGGCATGGTCTGCCTCTGGTTCGACACCACGACCTATTACGAGTTCATCGGCAGCGTCGGCTGGATGCTCGCCTTCTTCGTGATGGGGATGGCGCTCTACAAGCTCCGGGATCGCGGCATCCTGAACGGGCGCTTGGCTTTGCTGGCGCTCATCGGTCTCGTCGCGTCCGTGCCGCTCGGCGCCTTCCTGCTGCTGTTCCCGATCTTCGGCGGCTATCTCGTGCTCTACCTCGCCCTCAATCCCGCGCTTCCGGTGATCCCGGCCGCCCGCTTCGGCGACCTCTCCTACGGCCTCTACATCTACGGCTGGCCGGTGGAGCAGACCGTGCTCTATCTGCGCCCCGGCACCAGCTGGCCGGCATTATTCTTCATTGCGCTGCCGGTTACGGCGCTGGCGGCGCTGCTGTCCTGGCACCTGGTGGAGAAGCGGGCGCTGGCCTGGAAGCCGCGTGGGCCTGTGCTGGCGGCCACTTTGGAGCCGGCTCGCTAGCACCCGATCGATCCCTTGCCGCGGCTGCTGGCGCTGATGCCCCGCCCACCGGCGATTAACCCGGTATTCACCCCCGTTTACTAGAAAAGCATCCAGACCAGCACTCATTCCGGGTGCGGTGGGGGAGCGACGACAATGGACAGGATTTCCGTGAAGGGAGTGCTGATCGGCAATATCGCCCACGTCTTGTTCTTCGTCGCCATGATGGTGCTTTTTGTGTTGGTCGAGCTCGTGGAGGTCCTGGCGACGCAAGGCGTCAAAGGCCTGGAGCACCTCGAGTTGACTGGCGTCAGCCTCTACATTGGGACCGCTCTGCCCGCAGTTGCCGCGGTGATCTCAGGCTATATCTCGGCGATCTACGTCAGGGAGCGGAACCTACTCCACGGTGCGCTGTCTACCGTCGCAGTCGTGATATTTTTCTTCTGCGCAGATCTTTTCGATCTCTTGCCCGACTCGAGAATCGCAGGCGGGCGTACCACCGGTTATTGGGTTTCTCAGTTCCTACAGCTTGCCGCTCTTCGGCATGCTGGGCGCCCATCTCCGACCGTTTGCTGAACCGCGGACCATTCTTCGGTGGGTGGCGGCGGTCGCGGCGATGATCGCCACCTACATGGTCGTGCTGGTATCGGGCTTGGCGCTCGGCCTGTGGTGGAAGGCTGCCAGCACCCTATATCTGGCGGTCGTGTTTGCGGCTCGTTTCGGCATTCAAGTCGGCATCCACGTCGCGCCGGAGGATCGACGCCGAGCAGCCCTATGGGTGTTCATCGGGATTGTCGTGGCCGTTCCCGCCCTCGTCTTTCTCGGTATCGCGATTTGGGGACAGCTGCGGTACCTGGACTATCTCGCTGTTCTCTTGAACGCCGCCGGCGCCTTCATCGCCTATCTTTCGGAAAAGAGATCCCTTGCCCGAAACGGTGAATCGCGGCGGCTGGATCAGGCACTATAAATCCTGTTTCACGCCCCACCTGCACCATATTGCTTGACGGACACCTTCCCCCCGGCGACCATCCGGGCGAGACTTCGACGGGGAAGGGCGCCTCAATAATCGGCGCCGGTTTGGGAGGCGTATCGAATGGTTTCGGCTCCGGCCGCGATGGGCTCGGGCACCTCGGTGCCGCGGGAGCTCAATGCCGCTGTCGACCTGATCGAGCGGAACCTGCGCGCGGGGCGGGCGGGGAAAATCGCCTTCCGGGATGATCGCGAGAGCCTGACCTATGGCGAGCTGGCGGAGCGCGTCGACCGCTGCGCCGGCGCGCTCCGCGCCCTCGGCCTGGAGCCGGAGCAGCGGGTGCTGCTGCTGCTTCTGGACACCGTCGACTTTCCCGTGGCCTTCCTCGGCGCCATCAAGGCCGGCGTGGTGCCGGTGCCGGTCAACACCCTGCTGACATCAGCCGACTACGATTTCATGCTGCGGGACAGCCGCGCGCGGGCGCTCATCGTGTCCGACGCGCTCTACGACAAGGTGGCGCCGCTTCTCGACAAGCAGCCGGCGCTTCGCCACGTCATTGTCTCCGGCGCCGACGGCAAGGGCCGCCCGCGCTTCGCCGATCTCCTCGCCAAGGCACGCGCCGAAGGCCGAAGCCGCGCCCACCCTCGCCGACGATGCCTGCTTCTGGCTCTATTCCTCGGGCTCGACCGGCACGCCCAAGGGCGCGGTGCATCTGCACTCGCATCTGACGCTGACGGCCGAGCTCTACGCCAAGCCGATCCTCGGCATCGCCGAGAGCGACGTCGTTTATTCCGCGGCGAAGCTGTTCTTCGCCTATGGCCTCGGCAACGCGCTGACCTTTCCCATGGCGGTGGGGGCGACGGCGATCCTGCTGCCGGAGCGGCCGAGCCCGCCGGTGGTGTCGAACCTTCTCAAGACGCAGAAGCCCACGATCTTCTACGGTGTCCCCACCCTCTACGCGGCGTTGCTGGCGAGCCCGGATTTTCCCAAACGGGAGGAGATGGCGCTCCGCCGCTGCGTCTCCGCCGGCGAGGCGCTGCCGGAAGGGATCGGCACCCGCTGGACCGAGCGCACCGGCGTCGAGATCCTGGACGGCATCGGCTCCACGGAGATGCTGCACATCTATATCTCCAACCGGCCCGGCGAGGTGCGCTATGGCACCACCGGGAAGCCGGTGCCGGGCTATGAGATTCGCCTGGTGGACGACGCCGGCAATACGGTGGCGCCGGGCGAGCTCGGCGAGCTGCAGGTGTCGGGCCCCACCAGCGCCGCCTGCTACTGGAACCAGCGCGAGCGCTCGCGCCAGACCTTCCTCGGTCCCTGGACGCGGAGCGGCGACAAGTACACCGCCGACAAGGACGGCTATTACACCTATGGCGGCCGCACCGACGACATGCTCAAGGTCGGCGGCATCTACGTCTCGCCCTTCGAGGTGGAGGCGGCGCTGATGACCCATGACGCGGTGCTGGAAGCGGCCGTGGTCGGCGACACCGACGCCGAGAAGCTGGTGAAGCCCCACGCCTATGTCGTGCTGAAGTCCGGCGTCGCCCGCGATCCCGGCCTCGCCGAGGCGCTGCAGGCCCATGTCAAATCCCGCCTCGCGCCCTACAAGTATCCGCGCTGGATCGAGTTCATCGACGAGCTGCCGAAGACCGCGACGGGCAAGATCCAGCGCTTCAAGCTGCGCGGGCGCAGCGACTAGCCGCCGCCTCAACAGGGGGACATCAGGAGGGAAACGTCATGACCAGTCATCGCATTCACCAGCCGAGCCGGCGCCGCATTATCGGCGGCATCGCCGCCACCGCCGGCGTCGCCGCCGCCGCCACCTTCGTGCCGGCGCGCTTCGCCATCGGGCAGCAGGCCAAGATCAAGCTCGGCCTCATGCTGCCCTACACCGGCACCTACGCGGCGCTGGGCAAGAACATCGACGAGGCCTTGAAGCTGGCGATATCAGAGAACGGCGGCAAGCTCGGCGGCCGGGAGATCGAATATTCCGTGGTCGACGACGAATCCGAGCCGCCGAAAGGCACCGAGAACGCCAACAAGCTGGTGGTGCGCGACAAGGTCGATTTCCTGATCGGCACCGTGCACTCGGGCGTCGCCGCCGCGATGGTCAAGGTGGCGACCGACAACGACACCATGCTGCTGATCCCCAATGCCGGTCTCGAGGCGGCGACCGGACCGCTCTGCGCGCCCAACATCTTCCGAACCTCGTTCTCCAACTGGCAGCCCGGCTTCGCCATGGGCAAGGTGGCGGGCGGTCGCGGCCAGAAGCGCGCCGTCGTCATCAGCTGGGACTATGCCGCCGGCAAGGAATCCACCGGCGGCTTCAAGGAGGGTTTTGAAGCCGGCGGCGGCAAGGTGGAGCAGGAGCTCTATCTCCCGTTCCCGCAGGTCGAGTTCCAGGCGCTCTTGACCCAGATCGCCGCGGCGAAGCCCGATGTGGTCTACGCCTTCTTCGCCGGCGGCGGCGCCGTCAGCTTCGTCAAGGACTACCACGCCGCGGGTCTGCGCAAGACCATCCCCCTGGTGGGCCCGGGCTTCCTCACCGACGGCACGCTGCAGGCCCAGGGCGAGGCGGCCCAGGGCATGGAGACCACGCTGCACTACGCCGACGGCCTCGACGTGCCCAAGGACAAGACCTTCCGCGCGGCCTTCAAGAAAGCGTCCGGCCGCGACGCCGACGTCTACGCCGTCCAGGGCTACGACACCGGGCAGCTTCTGGTGGCGGGCCTCACGGCGGTCAAGGGCGATCTCGGCGCGCGGAAGGAGCTGGTGGCGGCCATGGAGCGGACCGTCATCGACAGCCCGCGCGGCAAGTTCACCCTCTCGAAGTCCCACAATCCGATCCAGGACATGTACCTGCGCAAGGTCGAGGGCCTCGAGAACAAATACGTCAGCGTCGCCGTGAAGGCGCTCTCCGATCCCTCGCGCGGCTGCAAGATGATGGCGTGAAGAAGTTGTCAGTTCTCAGTTGTCAGTTTTCAGATCGCGCTAAAGTCTGATACCTGACGACTGATGACTGAGAACTTCCTCTTCTTCCTCATCCAGATCCTGAACGGCGTTCAGTACGGCTTGCTGCTGTTCCTGGTGGCGAGCGGCCTCACCCTCATCTTCGGCATCATGGGCATCATCAATCTTGCCCATGGCAGCTTCTACATGATGGGGGCCTATCTCGCCTTCTCCCTCACGGAGCTCACCGGCAATCTCTGGGTTGCGATCCTCCTGGGGATTCCCCTCAGCGTCGCGATCGGCCTCGCCCTGGAGATGCTGCTGTTCCGGCGGCTCTATCGCCGGGATCATCTCTATCAGGTGCTGCTCACCTACGGGCTGATCCTGATCATGGAGGAGCTGCGCAGCCTGCTCGTCGGCGACGACGTGCACGGCATCGCGGTGCCGAAGTTCCTGGCCTTCTCGATCCCCCTCACCGACACGCTCTCCTATCCCGCCTATCGCCTGCTGATGTCGGCGGTCTGCCTCGCGGTGGCGGCGCTGCTGGCGCTGGTGATCGGCCGCACCCGCCTCGGCATGACCATCCGGGCGGGATCCAGCAACCGCGAGATGGTGGCGCTCCTCGGCATCGACATCGGCCTCGTCTACCGCATCGTCTTCGCCGGAGGCGTGGCGCTCGCGGCCTTTGCCGGCATGATCGCGGCGCCGGTCGCCTCGGTCTATCCCGGCATGGGCAACCAGATCCTCATCGTCTCCTTCGTGGTGGTGGTGATCGGCGGCATCGGCTCGATCAAGGGCGCCTTCCTCGGCTCGCTGCTGATCGGCCTCGCCGACACCTTCGGCCAGGTGCTGGCGCCTGAGGTCGCGGGCATGACGGTCTACATGCTGATGGCGGCGGTGCTGCTGTGGCGGCCCGCGGGGCTGTTCGGACGCGCCTGAGATGCGGGCCTCGTCGCTGCCGGTTCGGATCGCGCTTCTCGTTGGCGCCCTCGGCCTGGCGCTCTTTCCCCTGGTGGGCGCCACCTTCTATCTGCAGCTCGTCGCCAAGATCATGATCCTGGCGATCTTCGCCATGAGCCTCGACCTCCTGGTGGGATTCACCGGCCTCGTCAGCCTCGGCCATGCCGCCTTCTTCGGCCTCGGCGCCTATACGCTGATGCTGCTCTCGCCGGAATACCAGGCGGCGAATTTCTGGCTGTCCCTGCTGGCGGCGATGGCGGTGGCGGCGACCGCGGCCTTCGTCATCGGCGCCCTGGTGCTGCGCACCTCAGGCGTCTACTTCATCATGGTGACGCTCGCCTTCGCCCAGATGCTCTTCTATTTCGCCACGGGGTCGAAGCGGCTCGGCGGTTCCGACGGCGCCTATATCTACGTGAAGCCCGATGCGGCGATCCTCGGCTGGACGCCGTTCAATCTCGGCAGCCGCGTGCAGTTTTATTACGTGGCCCTCGTCGCCATGCTCGCCACATATGCGCTGCTGCGCGTCGTCCTGCGCTCGCTCTTCGGCCACGCGATCCGCGGCATCCGCGCCAACGAGCATCGCATGCGCGCGCTGGGCTTCCCGGTCTTCCGCTACAAGCTCGCGGCCTTCGTGCTGGCGGGCGCGCTGGCGGGGGCGGCGGGGCATCTGGCGGCGGCGCAGTACGGCTATGTGAGCCCGGACCTCCTGGGCTGGCAGCAGTCCGGCAGCGTCCTCATGATGGTGATCCTCGGCGGCATGGGGACGCTCTTCGGCCCGATCCTCGGCACCTTCGCCCTGGCGCTGCTGCAGGACCTCTTCGCCGATCTCACCCGGCATTGGCTGCTGCCCATGGGCCTTTTCATCATCCTCGCCGTGCTGGTGCTGCCCCAGGGGTTGGGCGGCCTCGCCCTCAGGCCGTGGCGCCGCGTGCCCGAGGCGGAGGCCGCCGATGGCTGAGCCGGTGCTCCGCGTCAGCGCCCTCTCCAAGCAGTTCGGCGGCCTCGCCGCGGTGAGCGGCGTCTCGCTGACCTTGAGCGCGCGCGAGGTGCAGGCGGTGATCGGCCCCAACGGCGCCGGCAAGACCACTCTCATCAACCTGCTCTCCGGCGATCTCAGGCCGAGCGCCGGCCGCATCGCGCTCGACGGCCGGGATATCACCGGCCTCGCCGCCGACCGCATCGCGCGCCTCGGCATCGGGCGGAGCTACCAGAAGACCAACATCTTCCCGGACTTCACCGCCTTCGAGAACTGCCGCCTCGCGGCCCAGGCGCGGCACGGGTCCGCGCGGCAGCTCCTCCATCCGGCGATGCGCCACGCGGCGCTCAACGACGCGGCGGATCGCGCGCTGGCCGCCGTCGACCTCGCCGCGCGACGCATGTCCCTCGCCGGCACCCTCAGCCACGGCGAGCAGCGCCAGCTCGAGATCGCCATGACCCTGGCGACCGAGCCCCGCGTGCTCCTCCTGGACGAGCCGCTCGCCGGCATGGGCGCCGAGGAATCCCGCAGCATGGTGGATCTCATCCGCCGCCTCGCCGAGACCCACGCGGTGCTGCTGGTGGAGCACGACATGGACGCGGTCTTCTCCGTGGCCGCGGTGCTGACGGTGATGGTGAACGGCCGCGTCCTCGCCAGCGGCGCGCCGGCGGATATCCGCGACAATCCCGCGGTGCAGGAGGCCTATCTCGGCACCGCGGAGGCCGTGACATGAGCGAGGCGCCGCTCATCGAGGCCGTCGGCCTCCACACCTACTATGGGCCGAGCCACATCCTGCACGGCGTCGATTTCGCCGTGCGTCGCGGCGAGACCGTGGCGCTCATGGGCCGGAACGGCATGGGCAAGACCACGCTGCTGCGCAGCCTCTTCGGCCTGACGCCGCCGCGCCGCGGCCGCATCGCCGTCGGCGGCTTCGACATGACCGGCGCCGAGCCGCATTCGGTGGCGCGCGCGGGGCTGGCCCTGGTGCCGGAGGGGCGCGGCATCTTTCCCCGCCTCACCGTGCGCGAGCATCTGGTGCTGGCGGCGCGCCCGGGTCCGCACGGCCGGCGCGACTGGACGCCGGAGCGGGTGCTGGAGAGCTTCCCCCGCCTCGCCGAGCGCCTCGATCATCCCGGCAACGCGCTTTCCGGCGGCGAGCAGCAGATGCTCACCATCGGCCGGGCGCTCACCACCAATCCCGATCTCCTCGTCCTCGACGAGGCGACCGAGGGGCTGGCGCCCCTGCTGGCGCGGGAGATCTGGGCGATCATCCGGCGCATCCGCGCGACCGGCATCGCGGCGGTCATCGTCGACAAGAACCACGCCGCGGTGACCGCGCTCGCCGACCGCGCGGTGATCCTGGTGAAGGGCAGCGTAGCCTTCGCCGGCACCACGGCGGAGCTGAAGGCGCAACCCGATCTCCTGCGCATGCATCTCGGAGTCTGAGGGAATGCCGGACCTCGTCAGCGGCGGCCATCGCATCCATTACGAGCAGATTGCTGGCACCCGCGCCGAGGCACCGACTCTGGTCTTCCTGCACGAAGGCCTGGGCTCGGCCGCCCTCTGGCGCGATTTCCCGGCGAAGCTCGCGGCCCGCACGGGCTGCCCGGCGGTGACCTACTCCCGCTACGGCTATGGCAAGTCCGACCCGATCTCGGCGCCCCGCGGCGTCGACTACATGCACGTCGAGGCACTGGAAGCGCTGCCCGATCTCCGATCCCAACTCGGCCTCGACAACACCATCCTGGTCGGCCACAGCGACGGCGCCTCGATCGCCCTCATCCATGCCGGCGCCGGTCGCTGGCCGGTGCGTGGCCTCATCCTCGAGGCGCCCCACGTCTTCGTGGAAGAAGTGTCGCTTGCCAGCATCGCCGAAGCCAAGACCGCCTACGCCACCACGGACCTCCGCCAGCGCCTTGCGCGCTATCACGACGATCCCGACAGCGCCTTCCGCGGCTGGAACGACATCTGGCTCGACCCCGCCTTCCGCGCCTGGAACATCGAGAGCGCGCTGCCCGGCGTCACCTGCCCGGTGCTGGCGATCCAGGGCGCCGACGACGAATATGGCAGCCTCGCCCAGATCGCCGCCATCGAGCGCGGCATCGCCGGTCCGTTCGAGCGCCTGGTGCTGGCGAGCTGCAAGCATTCTCCGCACCGGGATCAAGAGGCCGCCGTGCTGGACGCGATGGCGGGGTTCATCGAGCGGGTGTAACGCGCGCCGTCAGCCCTTCTTCAACTCCGTCCGGCACGCCGCATCCAGCAGAGCAAGCCGTTCCGTCACCGTGCGCCAGAGAATATCCGCGTCGATATCGTCGTAGTCGTGGCGCAGCACGCTGCCGAGCTGGCGCAGCTTGGGGAATTCCACCTCGGGATAGGCGGCATCCAGGCTGTCGCCGAGCTTCCGCGCCGCCTCGCAGATCCGCTCCAGGCAGCGCTCCACCGCATCCTGGGTCTTCTCGTCGGCGGCGAAGCGGGCGGCGGTCATCTTGCGGAGGTGGCGGCGGATGCGGTCGATGTTGGCGAGAATGTCCCGGAGGCGCCGCGACGGGTCGCTAGAAGACATGCACCTCGTCCCGGAGCGCGGCCGGCGCCACGTGCGGCTTGAGCTTGTCGCGGCGGGCCACGTCGACGCGCTGGGGCAGCAGCTTCTGGATCTCGCCGACGATGCCGGCGTAGTCAAGGAGGTCGAGCTTGCGGCGGGGATCGAGCTCCACCATGAGGTCGACGTCGCTGTCCGGCCGCGCCGTGCCCCGGGCGGTCGAGCCGAAGAGCGAGAGATGGCGCACGCCCAGGCGCCGCAGCCGCGGACCGCCAGCTTGAAGAGTACGGAGGATCGAGGCGAGCCGCTGGTCGCTCCCAGTTGCAGGCGTCGCGTCGGACCGCAGCACGGCGCCGCCAGGCAGCAAGTCGATGCCGGCGGCCTCGAGGGCGGCGCGGATCGCCGTCAGAGTGGTGGCAGTCGGCGTGCGCGCCGAGCGCTCGAAATCGGCGACGGTCAGACGCGCGACGCCGGCACGCTCCGCCAGCTCCGTCTGGCTCAGGCCCAGGAGGGCGCGGCCGGCCCGACACGTCGCGGGGGCGAGGGGGGTATCCGACATTCAGATAAAATGTATGATCTCATATATTTTGTCAAATCCGCTCACCCCAGCTCCGCCGGCTGGTGCGTCGCCAGGATCGTGCCGCAGGCGGTGACCGCGGCGAGGATGCCGTCGGCGACGTGGCCCGACCGCACTGCCGCGACGTACTCGGCGACGATGCGGTCCCAGGTGCCTTCCGGCACCAGGGCGTGCGTGTCGCGGTCGGCGAGGATCTCGATGTAACGCTCGCCGAGCGAGACGAAGATCATCAGGCGGCTGCGGTGCGCCTTGCCGGCGACGATGTGGGCGGCGAACTCGCGGTGGGCGAGGGAGCGGGCGTGGCTGCGCTTGGTGTGGGCCGGCACCAGGCGGAGCCGGATCGGCAGCCACTCGAAGGCGAGGGTCAGCAGAACGAAGACCGGCACCTCGATCTCGATGGCGGCGCCGATGCCGAGATCGGGCCAGATCACCGAGGCGATCGCCGTGGCGAGGAGGGCGCCCAGCGCCGCCCAGAGCATGGGAAAGAGCGCGTAGCGGTCGCTCGCGGGCACCACCACGACCGCCATGTCCGCGGCGGTGCGCGTCTCCGCCGCGACGACGGCGGCGCTGATGCGGGCGTGCTGCTCCGAGGTGAGGCGGAGGATCATGCTCACCAGCTCCCGGAGGCGCCGCCGCCTCCGAAGGAGCCGCCGCCGCCGGAGAAGCCACCGCCGGAACTGCCGCCGAAGCCGCCGCCGAACCCGCGGCTGCCGCCGATGAAGACGCCGGGATAGAGCGCCGAGCCGAAGCTCCGGCGGCGATGGAAGAACACCAGCGCCACCAGGAAGAAGATCAGCCCGGCATTGAAGAGCCCGGCCAGGATCGGCACCTGCTGCTGGCCGTTGTGCGGGCGCGAGGTCGTCGCCACCGGCCCGCCGCCCAGCACCCGCAGGATCGAGGTGGTGCCGGCGATGACGCCGGCGTTGAGATCGCCGCGCCGGAACGCCGGGACGATATCCTGCTCGATGATGGCGCGGCTCTCGGCGTCGGTGAGCGTGCCCTCGAGGCCGTAGCCGACCTCGATGCGCACCTTGCGCTCGGCGGGCGCCACGATGAGGAGCGCGCCGGTGTTCTTGCTCTTCTCGCCGATGCCCCAGCGGCGGCCGAGCTGATAGCCGTAATCCTCGATCGTCGTGCCCTGCAGCGACTTCAAGGTCACCACCACGACCTGCTCGCCGGTGCTCTGCTCGTGCTGCGCCAGCATCTCGCTGAGGGCGCTCTTGGTTGCGGGCGAGAGCGCGCCCGCCTCGTCGACGACGCGGCCGGTGAGATGCGGGGAACTGCGGCTCCGCCGCCGCTGCCGGCACTATCGAGAGCGCCAGCAGCAGGAGCGCGACGATGCGCGCGAGCATCAGAATTTGACCTGGGGTACCTGCTGCGCCTGCTCGGAGATGGTGAAGGTCTCCTTCACCTTGGCGTCAGGATAGAGCAGCGCCGCGATCCAGCGGCTGGGGATGGTGCGCAGCGTCGTGTTGTAGGTCTGCACCGTCTGGATATAGTCGCGCCGCGCCACGGAGATGCGATTCTCCGTGCCCTCGAGCTGAGATTGCAGGGCCAGAAAATTCTGGTTCGACTTCAGGTCCGGATAGTTCTCGCTCACCGCCAGCAGCCGTCCCAGCGCGCCGCCGAGCTGGGCCTGGTTCTGCTCGAACTGCTTGAACGCCTCGGGGTTCGACGTGATGTCGGCGGGAAGCTGCATCTGCGTCGCCTTGGCCCGCGCCTCCACCACCTGGGTCAGCACCGTCTGCTCCTGCTTGGCGTAGCCCTTCACTGTCTCCACCAGGTTCGGGATCAGGTCGGAGCGGCGCTGGTACTGGTTCAGCACCTGGCTCCAGGCCGCCTTCACCGCCTCGTCCTGGCGCGGCACCGCATTGACGTCGCAGCCGGCGAGGCCGACCACGAGAAGCCCGAGCGCCAGCAGCCGCGCCAGCGGACGGAAGTGCGATAACGCCATGGTTAAGGGCTCCCCAGGGGGTGTCGATGCCCCACTAGATGGGGCTTTCCGCCAGTGGTGCAAGGGAAGATCCGCTCACCCCACCAGCACCACGTCCGGCGCCGGCGGCTCCGCATGGAGGCCTGCCACCAGGGCCGCCCGATGCACGAGGCAGGCGCGCTGGTTCAGATAGCCCTTGTCGGTGATCTCGCTGCTGTCGATGGAGGGCGGCGTCTCCATCAGGAGTGCGCGCGTAATGCGGGTGCTGCTGCCGAGGGCGGCGGCGTTGAGACGCGCGGAGCCCGTCGCGCAAGCGCGTCGCGCACCGCCGGCTCGCGGATGAGCGCTGCGAGCGGCGCATCGGACAAGTGCGGGCAGAGGCCGCGGCAGCCGGCGAGGCTCGGGAACACCAGGAGGCCGATCTCGTCGCGGTCGTGGCCGGTGACGACGCAATCCTCGATGACCGGCGATCCCGCGGCGATGGCGGCGACGCGAAGCGCGCCGACGCTGACCCAGCTTCCGGTCGAGAGCTTGAAATTCTCCGCGATGCGGCCGTCGAAGATCAGGCCGCGGGCGGGATCGTCGGGATCCTCCAGGCGCATGGCGTCGCCGGGACAGTAGAAGCCTTCCTCGTCGAAGGCGGCTCGCGTGAGATCCGGCCGTTTCCAATAGCCCGGCGTCACGTGCGGCCCGCGCACGCGCACTTCCAGGCGGTCGCCGCTCGGGCACCAGCTTGATCTCGGCGCCCGGCGCGGGGAGTCCGACGTTACCCGCCCGCGCCATGGGATAGTGGACGGCTGTCGCCATCGGCGCAGTCTCCGTGGCGCCCCAGGCCGCGGCCATCGGCAGCTTGCGGCCGCGCTCCCGGAGCGACAGGTGCTCCAGCCGCTCCCACAGGGTCTGCGGCAGCGCCGCCGCCGCGTACATGATGAGATCGAGCTCGCTGAAGAAATTCCGCGCGAGATCGCGGTCGCGCTCGAGATGATCGAGAAGCAGCGCATAGCCCCGCGGCACGTTGAGGGCGATGGTCGGCGCGATCTCCCTGAGGTTCGCCGCCGTGCGCTCGATCAAGCCCGGGCAGCGGCTTGCCTTCGTCGATATAGAGCGTGCCGCCGTTGCGCAGCACCAGGTTGATGTCGTGGTTGCCGCCGAAAGTGTGGTTCCACGGCAGCCAGTCCACCAGCACCGGCGGCCGCGCGGTGAGGAACGGCCAGATCTGCGCCAGCGCCTCCTGGTTGGAGCAGAGCATGCGGTGGGTGTTGATGACGCCCTTGGGCTCGCCGGTGGAGCCCGAGGTGAAGAGGATCTTCGCCACCGTGTCCGGACCGAGTCGCGGCATAGGCGGCATCGATCCCGGCGCCGGGCTCGGTCGCGAGGAGCTCGGAAAATTCCGTGACGCCGCGGCGGCGCGGCGGGTTGGCGCCGGCGACGATCTCGATCGCCGTCAGGTCGAGCGCCCCCAGCGCCGCGCCGTAGCGCGCGCCGTCGCTCACATAGAGGAGGCCGGGCGCCACGAGATCGGCGATGTAGCGCAGCTTGCGGAAATCCTGGGAGAGCCGCGCATAGGCGATCGAGACCGGCGCCACCGGCACGCCGGCCTGCAGCGCGCCCAGCATCATCAGCGCGTGCTCGATGCTGTTCTCCGACAGGATCAGCAGCGGCCGCTCGGGTCCGAGGCCGCGATCAAGGAGACCCTGGCCGACGGCGCGGGCGGCGCGATGGGCCGCGCCGTAGATGAGATGCCGCCACGCGCCATGACCATCGCGCTCGGCCAGGAAGGTGCGCTCGGGCGTGCGCCGCGCCCACTCCGCCAGCCACTCGCCGAGGCAGCGTGGCGGTGGGTTCAGCGGCACCGGCGAGCGTAACACCATGCCGCCCGCCGGCCAGGGGCTGGCAGGCGACGCGCGGCGCCAGGAAGAGGGGGCGCGCGTCCGTGGCCTCCGCGGGCATTCCTGACATTCCCTCCTGCCGCCCTCTTCGTGGGAGCGTGCGTTAAATTTAGCCCAGGCCGGTGACCCGGCGAAGGGGCAGTTTCGCGGCCGTCGCGGCCGGCCTATGATCCCCGCAAGTTCGCGATCGCGAGGGAGAACGCCCCATGCTCGAGACCACCATTGCCGGCAGCCTGCCGAAGCCCGCCTGGCTCGCCACCCCCAAGACTCTCTGGGCGCCCTGGGCCCAGGAAGGCGCCGCCCTCGACGAGGCGAAGCGCGACGCCACGCTTCTCGCCCTCAAGCTGCAGGAGGACGCCGGCATCGACATCGTCGGCGACGGCGAGCAGTCGCGCCAGCATTTCGTCCATGGCTTCCTGGCGGAGATCGACGGCATCGACTTCGCGAAGAAGGTCACCATGGGCATCCGCAACAACCGCTACGACGCCCAGGTGCCGACGGTGACCTCGGCCTTGAAGCGCCGCCGCAGCGTGCACGCCGTCGAGGCGCGCCTCGCCCGCGCCCACACCGGCCGCCGCCTCAAGTTCACTCTCCCGGGCCCGATGACCATCGTCGACACCATCGCCGACGGCTTCTACGGCGACCGCGTCAAGATGGCGATGGCCTTCGCCGATCTCCTCAACGAGGAGGCGCGGGAGCTGGCGGCGATCGGCGTCGACGTCGTGCAGTTCGACGAGCCCGCCTTCAACGTCTACATGAAAGACGTGAAGGACTGGGGCGTCGAGGCGCTGCATCGCGCCATCGACGGCGTCGGCGCCAAGACCGCGGTCCATATCTGCTACGGCTACGGCATCAAGGCCAATATCGACTGGAAGCAGAGCCTCGGCGGCGAGTGGCGGCAGTACGAGGAGATCTTCCCGGCGCTGGCCAAGAGCCGCATCGATCAGGTGTCGCTCGAGTGCATCCACTCCAAGGTGCCGGTGGAGCTGCTGCGGCTTCTCGACGGCAAGGACGTGCTGCTGGGGGCGATCGATGTCGCCAGCGACACGATCGAGAGTCCGGAAGAGGTGGCGGCGGTGATCCGGGGTGCCATGAAGTTCGTGCCGCCGGAGCGCATCCATCCCTGCACCAATTGCGGCATGGCGCCGATGGACCGCCGCATCGCGACGGGAAAGTTGGAAGCCCTCGCGCAAGGCGCCGCCATCGTGCGCCACGAGCTCGCCTACCGCGGCTGAGGCGTCTCCGCGCGCACGTGCACCACGGCGATGTCGTCGCCATGGAGGCGGCGCCAGCCCGGAAGGTGATCGAGCAGGATGACGGCGCGGCTTCCCGCCGGCATCAGCGTCCAGCCGACCTTGTACTCGTCGAGGAGTGCCGGCAGATCGTCGCTGACGAGCGTGATCGCCTTGTTCTCGCGCTCGATGAAGGCGTCGCCGAACATGTCGGCGCGGCCGTCGACGAAGGTGGGAATGCCCGCGAAGATCAGGTAGCCGCCGAAGCGGTATTCGTTCAGCACCGGACCTGAAACCCCGCTCTCGATCGCGGCGTGCACGGCGGCCTCCGGCATGTAGGATTCCGGCGGCTGCAGCGGGCCGGGTCGCGGCGAGGCCGGCGCCCGCCAGCAGAAGAGCGCCGGCGAGGACCATGCCGCCGAGGCTCGCGGGCCGCGCCAGCTCCAGCATCCAGCGGTCGAGGCGTTCCGACGCGGCGCCGGCGAAAGCGTGCCGCAACTGCGGGCCGAGCGCGGGCGCCAGCAGCAGCGGCGCCACGAATCCCAGGAGCTCGCCATGGCGCCAATGGGTCAGCGCCGAATGCACCAGGAACAGCAGGATCGCGAGACGGGAGAGCGGCAGCTTGAGCCGGAGCGCGAAGCCGGCGGCGAGCGCGATCAGGAGCCAGAGCTCCAGGGGCTGGGGGCCGTCGAAGCTGGGGCTGCGCCACTCGATGAGCATGGAGAGGGTGTAGCTCATGGAGAGCAGGTGGAGCGGCAGCAGATAGACCTCGAGCCCGTTCGGCGACAGCAGCGGTGCCAGCGCGGAGAGCGCGAGGAACCCGCCCCAGCGCCGCGCCACCGTCCAGCGCGCGTGCGCCGGCGCGCTCAAGAGCGCCTCGCCCGCCATCAGCCCGGCGAAGCCGAGACCGAAAAGAAAAGTGCCATGCAGATTGCCCCAGAGCACCATCGCCAGCGCGAAAGGCAATGCCGGCGCGCGATCCTGCTCCCGCGCCCGGAGCAGCATCGCGACCCAGGCGACCAGCAGCGGCAAGGCCAGGAGATGCGGACGGGCGAGGAGATGGGGCAGCAGCATCAGCCACGCCAGCACCGCCAGCAGCACGGCATAAATCGGCACCATCCAGCGCAGCAGCGCCCGCGTCAGCAGGCCGAGCGCCGCGGCTGCGGCGAGCGCCGCCAGCAGCGCCGGCCCGTGCCATCCCAGCGCGTCATAGGAGAGCGCGAGGAGAACGTCGGCGAGCCATTCATGGGCGACCCAGGGCGCGCCCGCCATGGTGTAGGAGAAAGGATCCGCGTGCGGCACGGCGCCGTGAGCCAGGATCCAGTTCCCGGTCACCACCTGCCAGAGGATGTCGGGATCGGCGAGGACGCGCGGGCCCGGCGCCAGCGTCATCGCGAAGCCGAAGAGCGCGATCAGCAGCGGCCAGGAGAGGCCGATGCGAAAGCGCGTCATGCTCAGGGATGCCGTCTCTGCCATGCTCGCATCGCGCCGGTGGCGCCGGCGGCGAAGGCCGCGGCACGAGACGAGTTATCGGCCTGGACGGTTAAGATTCGGTAAGAACTGGGCTTGTTGATTTTGTCGCATTTCCTTCGCCGAACCGGCGTCCACTTCGGCGGAAAATGCTCTAGTCGCCGACGGCCATCGCCGCCACCAGGCGGCCGAGGCGGGCGATGCCGTCCTCGATCGCGGCCTCGCTGGAGAGCGAGAAGGAGAGGCGGATCGTGTTGGCCCGGGCGCTCTCGCCGAAGAACGCCTTGCCCGGCACGAAGGCGACGCGGGCTTCCTTGACGGCGCGCTCGAGGAGACGCGCCCCGTCGATCCCCTCGGGCAAGGTCGCCCAGACGAAGAGACCGCCATCGGGCTGGGTCCAGGTGACGCTCGCGGGCATGTGGCGCGCCAGCGCCGCCAGCATGGCATCGCGCCGGCCGCGATAGGCGGCGCGGAGATCCGGCAGGCGCTTCTCATGCACCGCCTCGGCGACGCGGTGCATCACCATCTGGTTGACGGTGGCGCTGTGGAGATCGGAGGCCTGCTTGATCAGCACCAGCTTCTGGATGAGGGGCGCCGCGGCGCAGATCCAGCCGACGCGCAGCGCCGGCGCCAGGGTCTTGGAGAAGGTGCCGCAGTAGATCGTGCGGGTCGCGTCGATGTGGCCGGCGCGCGCCACGTCGAGAGCGAGGATCGGCGGCACCGCCTCGCCGGCGTAGCGCAGCTCGCGATAGGCGGCGTCCTCGATGACGGGGATGTCGAGGGCGGTCGCGAGATCCAGGAGGCCGAGGCGCGCGGCGCGCGACAGGGTCTCGCCGGTGGGGTTGGCGAAGTCGGGCACGACATAGGCGAATTTCACCCGCCCGCCGCGCTCCGCCGCGGTTTTCCCGAAGGCCTCCGGCGTGCGGTTGCCGCGCTCCGGCGTCAGCGTGTCGTAGCAGGGCTCATAGGCATTGAACGCCTGCAGCGCGCCCAGATATGTCGGCGCCGTCACCAGGGCGGTGTCGCGGGGGCCGAGAAAAAGCCGGCCGAGAAATTCCAGCCCTTGCTGGGAGCCCGAGGTGATGACGATGTTGTCGATGCCGCAGGGCACGCCCTGGGCCGCCATGTGGCCGGCGATCCACTGCCGCAGCGGCGCGTAGCCCTCGCTCACGGAATATTGCAGCGCCTGAGGCGCCAGCGTCGCGTCGGCGAGGACGGCACTGTAGGCCTCGGCGATCTCCGCCGTGGGGAACAGCTCGGGATTGGGAATGCCGCCGGCGAAGGAGATGATATCAGGCTGATCCAGCAGCTTCAGCAGCTCGCGGATCTCCGAGGCGCCCATGCGCGCCGCGCGCTCCGCGAACACCGCGGACCAATCGAGTCTCGCCGACATGTCTTCCTCCCTCACGCCAATTCGCCGTACTCAAGCAATTCCGGCTATAAATGTCAATGATACTGACCTTTATCCGATCACGTTTTCGCCTCAGATCCCGACATACGCCTGCCTGACGCCGTCATCCGCCAGCAGCGCGGCGCCGGTGCCGGACAGCACGATGCGGCCGGTCTCCAGCACATAGCCGCGATGGGCCAGCGCCAGGGACTGCGCCACGTTCTGCTCCACCAGCACGATGGTGAGTCCGTCCTCGCCGTTGAGGCGGCGGATGATCCCGAACATCTCCTCGACGACGACGGGCGCGAGGCCGAGCGACGGCTCGTCGAAGAGGATGAGGCGCGGCGCCCCCATCAGGCAGCGGCCGATCGCCAGCATCTGCTGCTCGCCGCCGGAGAGCGTGCCGGCGCTCTGGCGCCGCCGTTCGGCGAGGCGCGGGAAGAGCGCCAGCACCCGCTCCATCGCCGCCTTGGCGCCGGCCCGGGCGCGGGGAATCACCGCGCCCATCTCCAGGTTCTCCGCGACGGTCATGGTCGGGAAGATCTGGCGGCCTTCCGGCACCTGGCCGATGCCGAGATTGCAGATGAGGTGGGCGGGCGATCCGGCGATTTCGCGACCCTCGAAGGCGATGGAGCCGCGGCGCGGCGTCAGCATCCCCGCGATCGCGCGGATCAGCGAGGTCTTGCCGGCGCCGTTCGATCCCACGATGGCGACGATCTCGCGGGCTTTCACCTCGAGGGAGACGCCGTCCAGCGCCTGGGCGTCGCCGTAGAAGAGATCGAGGTCGCGGACGGCCAGCATCAGGCGGGCACTCCGGCGCTGCCGAGATAGGATTCCAGCACCCGGGGATCCCGCGCCACCGCGTCGGGCGCGCCCTCGGCGATCTTCTGGCCGTAGTTCAGCACCACCACGTGATCGGAGAGCGCCATCACCGCGCGCATGACGTGCTCGGTGAGCAGGATGGTGAGTCCGGTCTCGCGGACCAGATCGCGGAATATCGCCACCATGGTGTCGATCTCCGTGGGCCTGCAGCCCGGCCATCACCTCGTCGAGCAGCAGCAGCCTCGGCTGCGTCGCCAGCGCGCGCGCCGTCTCCAGGCGCTTGCGCTCGGGGAGCGTGAGGCCCGCCGCCGGCAGATGCGCCTTCTCGGCGAGGCCAAGGCGCGCCAGCACGCGGCGCGCCACGTCGCGGGCCGCCGCCATGGTGGCGCTCCGCTTCAAGGCGCCCACCAGCACGTTCTCCTCCACCGTCAGCGCGCCGAAGGGCTTCACGATCTGGAAGGTGCGGCCGATGCCGGCGTCGCAGACCGCATGGGGCCGGAGGCCGGTGATGTCGCGCCCGCCGAAGCCGCACCCGGCCGCTGTCGGGACTGTAGACGCCGGCGATCAGGTTGAAGGTCGTGGTCTTGCCGGCGCCGTTGGGACCGATCAAAGCCACGATGCGCCCTTCCGGCACCGCGAAGCTGACGTCATCGACCGCCCGCAGCCCGCGGAAGTTCTTGCTGACGCCCTCCACTTCAAGAAGCGGTGCTCCGCTCATGGCACGCGCTCCTCGCTATCGAGGCGAAGCCGGCGCGCGAGCCAGGGCCAGATCCCGCCGGGCTGCAGCGCCACGATCAGAAGGAGGACGGCGCCGTAGCACCATTGCTTGATGCCATCCAGATGCAGGGTCGCGGTGAGGGTGGTCATGGTCTCGCCGAGCGCGGTGAGGGCGAAGGCGCCCAGCAGCGGCCCGAACAAGGTGCCGAGCCCGCCGACGATCGGCGCCGCCATCAGCTCGACGGAATTGCCGATCGCGAAGACCGTGCTGGGATAGAGGTTGTTGTAGTAGAAGGCCTGGATCGTGCCGGCGACCGCCGTCATCGCGGCGGAGAGGGCGACGGCGGCGAGCTTGTAGCGGAAGATGTCGATGCCCAGCGCCTCGGCGGCGTCGGGATCCTCCCGGATCGCCTGCCAGTAATAGCCGATGCGGCTGCGGATCAACGCGCGGGAGAGCAGCAGTGCCGCCGCCACCAGCGCCAGCATCAAATAATAGAACATCGCCGGCGAGCCCCGGAGATTGACGAGGTCGTTGGCGGCGAGGCTCTTCACCGGGAGAAAGAGGCCGCTGGAGCCGCCGACCCAGGCGAGGTGATCGAAGAGGACGCGGGTGAACTCGGCGAAGGCGATGGTGAGGAGCGCGAAATAGACGCCGGTGACGCCGAAGCGGAAGCTGAGGGTGGCGATGATGATACCCGCGAGGCTCGCGACCGCCATCCCCGCGATGACGCCGAGCCACGGCGAGATCCCGTAATGGACGAAGAGCGCCGCCGCCGCATAGGCGCCGAGCCCGACATAGAGCGCGTGGCCGATGGAAAGAAGGCCCGCATAGCCCATCATGATGTTCCAGGCTTGGCCCAGATATGCGGCCAGCAGCACCAGCACCATGACCGAGACGAGATAGGTGTTGGCGACGAAGGGCAGAACCAGGAGCGCCGCCAGCAGGAGGATGATCGCCACCATGGCGCGCGGCGAGAGGCCCGCGAGGCTCATGCCCGCCGGCCCAGCAGGCCCTGGGGCCGCACCAGCAGCACGAGGATGAGAAGCCCGAAGCTGAACATGGATTTGAGGGAGGGATCGAAGAAGAATCCCGCCATTGCCTCGGAGACGCCCACGAGCAAGCCGCCGAGCAGCGCGCCCGCCATGCTGCCGAGCCCGCCCAGGATCACGATGATGAAGGCGAGGAGCGTGTAGTCGCTGGCGAGATAGGGCTGCACGTCCGTCAGCAGCAGCATCAGGCAGCCGGCGGCGCCGACGCAGGCGGTGCCGATGCCGAAGGTGATGGCGTAAAGCCGCTTCACGTCGAGCCCCACCGCCTCGGCGCCCACCTGGTTGTCGGCGCAGGCGCGGATCGCCTTGCCGGTGCGGGCAAAGCGGAAGAAGCCCCAGAGTCCGGTGGCGCCGGCGACGGCGCCCATCGCGGCGAAGACGCGAACCTTGTCCAGCAGCAGCCCGCCGACCTCGTAGGAATCGAAGCCGTAGGGCAGCTGCAGGTTCCGCGCATCGGGACCGAAGATCATCAGCGTGCTGCTGGTGATGAGGATGCCGATGGCGAGCAGCAGCAGGAACTGGTTGTAGTCCGGCCGGGCGATGAAGCGGTTGATGAGGCCGCGCTGCAGCGCGTAGCCCGCCGCGAACAGCAGCGCCGCCACCAGGGGCGTCGCCAGCAGGGGATCGAGCCCGACGCGCTGATGCAGCACGATCGCCGCATACATCGCCGCCACCATCATCTCGCCGTGGGCGAAATTGACGATTCGGATGACGCCGAAGATGACCGAGAGCCCGAGCGCCATCAGCCCATAGACCGCGCCGGTCAGCAGGCCGGCGACGAGGATGTTGAGCTCGATCATGGGTGGATGATTTGCATCAGCGGCGTGCGCCCTTCGAACTCGGCGCTGACGCGCCGGCTCAGGGTGAGGGTGGATTGAGGATGGCACAAAGAAAAGTCCTCATCCTGAGCCGCGCCCAAGGGGCGCGAGTCGAAGGACGCACGATGCCAGCCCGAACCGAGCTACGCCCGCTGCGCCCAGCCCGGCATCGGGAAGACCGGCTTCGCCGTGGCGTTCGCCGCCGGCAGCACCACCGTGGGCTTGCCCTTGAGGTTCTGCACCGCGGCGGAGCGGAGGTCGACATTCTGGCCCTTGGCGTCGAACTTGATCGCGCCGCCGATCATCAGGCGATCGGTGATATCGGTCGCCTTCAGCGCCTCCACCAACGCTTGCGGCTTGGTGGATCCCGCGCGCTTGGCGGCGTCGGCGCAGACCAGGATGCCCTCGAAGGAGAAGCCGATGTTGAGATCGAAGGTCTGGTCCGGATAGGCCTTGGTGAAGGCGTCCTCCACGGTCTTGGCGAGGGGCTGCTTGGGATCGAACCACGGCACGTTGGAGATGCAGTAGTCGGCGTATTTGCCGAGCGCCGCGCCGAACTGCCGCTCGTACATGCCGGGGCTGCCTGGGGAGATGATGCCCATGGGCTCGTACTTCTGCTTCACCATCTCGCGCACCATCAGGATGGCGTCGTTGTTGCGGGTGATCACCATGTGCAGGTCGGCCTTCGCCGCCTTCGCCTTCGCCACCTCGATGGAGAGGTCGCGCGCCTGGGGGTCGTAGGCCATGGTCTCGACGATCTGGAACGGGCAGCAGCTTGGGCGCGAGGCCGGTGACCGCCTTCTGCATGGACATGCCGAAGGTGTCGTTGGCGTGCATGAGCACCGCGGTCTTCGGCGTGACGCCGGTGGCCTGGAAGAGATCGTTGAAGAGGCTGAGGCCGCTCACCCCCAGCATCGGGCTGGTGGGGAAGTTGCGGAAGGTGAACTTGAAGCCCTGCTCGGTGATCTGCGGGTCGGCGCCGATGTTGATGACGAAGGGCACGCCCTGCTGCTCGCAGACCTGGGCGATGGCGAGGGTGCCGCCGGACTCGAAGGCGCCCACCAGCATATTGGCGCCGTCGCGGATCAGCTTCTCCGCCTGCGTGCGCGCCACGTCCGCCTTCGACTCCGTGTCGGCGTTCATCAGCTCGACCGCGTATCCCCTCTCCTTGAGGACCGGCACCGCCAGGTCGCAGCCGCGCTGGCACTGCTGGCCGATCATGGCGAGATAGCCCGAGCGCGGCAGCAGCACGCCGACCTTGAGGGGCGTCGCCTGGGCCCGCGCCCGGCCGAGCGGCGCCACGGCGGCGAGGGTTCCGAGCGCGGCGGCGCCGGTGGCGAAGCGGCGCCGGTTCAATCGGATCGTCATGGGCACTCCTCCCGTTCGACGGCGGCCACCATAGCCGAAGGCCCGACGCGATCAACCGGGCTTGTGCCGGCGCGCTCCGGCCGTCGGGGTCACATCCTCGTGCCGAACGGCGCCTCTATCCCTCTCCGGGCAAAGCCTTATTCGTCCATGCCGCGGCGGGCGAGGCGATCACGGCTCCGCGCGCGGTGATCCCGCGGCGCATCGCGGGGTTGCCTTCGCCGGGGCCGCCTCTAGACTGCCGCCGTCGCTGCTGACGGACGGAGTCGATGAGCCGGCAAGACCTTTTCCCGCCGATCGAGCCTTATGCCACCGGCAATCTTGAGCTGGACCGCGTCCATTCCATGTATTGGGAGCAGGCGGGCAACCCCGAGGGATCGGCGGTGCTGTTCGTCCATGGCGGTCCCGGCGCCGGCGCCACCTCGACCCACCGGCGCTTCTTCGATCCCGCCCACTACCGCATCGTGATCTACGACCAGCGCGGCGCCGGCCGCTCGGCGCCCCTGGGGGAGCTCCGGGACAATTCCACCGCCCACCTCGTCGCCGACATCGAGCGGCTGCGCCGTCATCTCGGCGTCGAGCGCTGGACGCTGTTCGGGGGATCCTGGGGCTCGACGCTGTGCCTCGCCTATGCCGAGGCGCATCCGGCCCAGGTCCGGGCCCTGGTGCTGCGCGGCATCTTTCTCTGCCGCCCGTCGGAGATCCAGTGGTTCCTCTACGGCATCCGCACGGTGTTTCCCGAGGCGTGGCGCAACTTCGCCGGCTTCCTGCCGGAGGCGGAGCGCGGCGATCTCCTCGCCGGCTATTACCGCCGCCTGATCGACCCGGATCCCGCCGTCCATATGCCGGCGGCGCGAGCCTGGAGCATCTACGAGGGCGCCTGCTCGACCCTGATGCCGAGCCCGGACACCGTCGCCGCCTTCGGCGAGGACCGCATGGCGCTGGGCCTCTCGCGCATCGAGGCGCATTATTTCACCCATCACCTCTATGGGCGGGACGGCGATCTCGTGCGCCATGTCGGGCGGATCCGCCATCTGCCCGCGGTCATTGTCCAGGGCCGCTACGACATGGTTTGCCCGATCGTGAGCGCCGACGAGCTCGCCCGGGCCTGGCCCGAGGCCGAGTACACCGTCGTCCCCGATGCCGGCCATTCCGCCATGGAGCCGGGCATCCGCAGCCGGCTGGTGGGGGCCATGGAGCGATTGAAGCGCTTGCCCTGAGCGCTGCCATCTCTAAGATGCTGCCGTCGCGACGTAATCCCGGGGGGAGACTGGATGCTGCCGAGCTTCGCGAAATGGGCGACGAACCTTGCGGTCGGAGTTGGCGCGGTTCTCGGCCTGGCGCTGGCCCCGGCCACGGCCCGGGCGGACGATCCCTCCTTCCTCTCCGTCGGCGCCGGCGTCTACGACGTCTTCCATAACTTCACCGCCGGCCAGTTCCGCGGCGAGTATCGCTTCGCCGACGAGTTCTTCTACCTGAAGCCCTTCGTCGGTGCCCTCGTCACCACGGACGAGTCGGTCTATGGGTATTGGGGTCTGCGGCTCGACCTTTATTTCGGCGACCGCTGGGTGCTGACGCCCAATGCGGCGATGGGCGCCTTCGGCCGCGGCAGCGGCAAGAATCTGGGCTCGGTGCTGGAGTTCAAGACCGGCGCCGAGGGCGCCTATCGCTTCGACGACCATTCGCGCCTCGGCCTGCAGTTCGACCACATCTCGAACGCCGGCATCGGCAAGCACAATCCCGGCACCGAATCCTTCGTGCTGATGTATTCGATCCCGATCGGCGCAATGAAGCCGTGATCTCCGTGCGGGCGCAGGATTCCCATCCCGCTCGCAAGGCCGGTCATTGCACGGCTGGCACTTCCGGTCTTTCATTGCAGGTGTGAGCGAGAATTCTGGCTCTGCGGCGCGGAGGCCGGTCATGTGGGGGCGGGTTCTATCCTGGGGGGCGGTGATCCTGCTGGCGGCAGTGCTGCCGGCCCGCGCCGCCGAGACCAACCCCTATGCCGCCAGCTATTGCGAGCCGCCGCCGGACACCAAGCTGCTCTACACCAACCGCGCCTATCTCATCCTGCCGAAGTCGCCGGACGCGCCGCCGCTCTATTTCTCCTACCGCATCCTCGGTACCGACCAGTTCGTGCAGCGCCACGGCCAGCTGCTGTTCGATGACGGCGGCGACAAGTGGGACCTGGAGTCCGACGCCGATGGGCTGAAGCTGCTCTGGCCGCTACGGCCGCAGAACCATTTCGAGCTCGAGCGGGTCGACCGCACCTCCGGCGTCCACGCCCATGTGTCGTTCGTGGTGCTGGGCCTGGAGCCGATCGAGGTGCAGAAGCAGATCTATCGAAGCTGGAAGATCCGCCGCCTCGACAAGCTCGAGGACGGCACCAGCTTCCTGCAGTTCCTGTGGTATGCGCCGTCACTCTGCACGCTCTCCGCCTTCACCGACAGCCAGCACCGGGTGGTGAAGCTGCTGCGCGTGCTGAACCCCGGCGACCCCGACTACAACCGACCGATACTGCGCCGCCACGGCCGCCTCTACTTCACCGACACGAACGAGCAGGTGAAGTAGGAGTGGGATAAAACACTACGTTACGCGGGCGGCGAGGGTTGGTGTGGCGGCTCGCCGCCCGCGGAGAAAACAACCCCCGTTATTTCCGGAGGATCACCACCTCCAGGTATTCGCTCGGCACCACCATGGTGCCGTCGCCGGCGCGGTTGAGGCGCGTGATCAGCAGCTCCAGATCGGTCAGCAGCGCCTTCCGCTTGTCCGCGTCGAGCGCCGTCAGGGCCCTCAGGATCGGTCCGTAGTAGGTTCCGAACACGTCGAGGAAATGCGCCGGCGACCGGTAGCGGAAGTTGAAATTGCGCGCTTCGGCCCTGATCGAGGCGGCGCCGCCGCCGAACAGTTCGGCGAGCCGCTCCTGGGTGCCCCAGGCCGCCGGCGATCTGACCCCGGCCGGCGGCGGCAGGTATTGACCCAGCGTCCTGAACACCTGCCCGATGAAGCCCGACGGCGTCCAGTTGGCGAGGCCGATCTTGCCGCCCGGCCGGCACACGCGCAGCATCTCGGCGGCGGCCTTGTCCTGATCGGGCGTGAACATCACGCCATAGGTGGAGACGACAGCGTCGAAGCTGGCGTCTTTGAACGGCAGCGCCTCGGCGTCCGCTTCCTGGAACGTGACGGCGAGACCGTCGGCCTCGGCACGTGCCTTGCCGCGGGCGAGCAGCGTCGGCACATAGTCGGTCGAGACCACCTCGCACCAGCGCCGCGCCGCCGCCAGCGTGACGTTGCCGTTGCCGGCGGCGACGTCCAGCACCTGCTGGCCGGCGCGCAGGTCGAGCGCCTCGCAGAGCTGCTCGCCGACGATCTGCAGGGTCGAGCCCACGCGGGCGTAGTCGCCGGAGGACCAGGCGCCCTGCTGGCGTTTCTTGAGGCTGGCGAGATCGGGGGATGGCGGGGCCGCGGACATGGCAACTCTCCTGCAAGAAGGGGGACGTGCCGGCCCTTCCGCCGGCACCGGCCCATCCTGCCGGGCGGCTCCCGGCGCCCCTATGCAGTTTCCGCCACCCCTAGGCAGTTCGCGCCAGGATCAGAGCCGGAGCAGAACTCTCCTACTTCCCCATCGCGCGGTTGTAGTAGCTGAGATCGTAGTATTTTGCGGGGTTGGTGAGGGATTTCCTGGGCTCGCCGTATTCGCTGCGCACCGCCAGCACGGTCTTGATGCCGGCGACGTCGAGCCGCGCCTGCCTGCTGAAGCCGGTCTGAGGATCCAGCAGCACGCCGTAGGTCTTCTCCGCCAGTTCCGGGGTCATCGTCGTGAGGTTTTTTCGCAGGATCGCGATCGCCTCGGCCTTGTTGGCGGGCCTGTAGAGCCAGTCGAGTCCGGCGACGTAGCCGCGGATATAGCCCACGATCTCCGCACCATGGGCCTTGGCCCAGTCCCGCCGCACGGCGCCCACCAGGCCCTGGTAGTGCCCGAACACGTCGATGGCGGCGCCGAGATCGTGGAAGCCTTGCGCCTCCGCGGCGACTTCGAAGGGCGAGAGCAGCAGGGTCCCGGCGTGTTCCTTCTTCATCAGCGCCTGGAACCGCTGCAGCACGCCGCCGGCGGTGACCAGCGTGTAGTCGCTGGGCCTGAGGCCACCGAGCTGCAACATCTTCTCCAGCACGAAGGCATAGCCCGTGGTGAGCGCATCGACGGAGAGCGTCTTGCCGCGCAGCTCCTGTAGGCTGCGCACCTCCGGCACGCTGACAAGATGGAGAAACCCGTTGTCGCCCCCCATCACGGCGATCACGTCGGGCTTTCGGCTAGTGGGCGCCTCGCCCTGCCCCTCGTCATAGGCGATGGCGTTGTCGATCGCCGTCATGGCGAGATCGAATTTGCCGTCGATGAGGTTGGTGAGCTGGAACACCGAGCCCGGCGTCGGCGTCAGCTTGATGGCGACGCCGTTCTTCGCGAAGTAGCCCTTTTCCTCGGCGACCCAGATCGGCCAATTGAAGCCGCCGGGGAATACGATGACCTCGAGCGGCTTCGGTGCCTGGGCTTGTGCCGCACCGGCTGTCAGTACCGCCAGTGCCGCCGCCGCAAGCGCGATCCACATCCGCATGGTGCTGCTCCCTCCCGATGACGTCCCGACGCTCTCCGCCCGCGGGTTCGTCCCACGAGGCGGCGCCGGGATCTCGCCGGCACAATAGCAATCAACTTGATCGCGCGATAATCAGAATTGCTTGACCGGAGCCATCAGGGCGAGCGGGCTCAGCCGATCGCGATTGTCCCTCAGCTCCGCTTCGGCCAGGTGTCGGAGAGTCGGTATCCTTCCGGCCAGGGATCGGTGGGATCGAGGGTGACCTGGTGCGTGCCGGTGATCCAGGCCTGGCCCGCGATCACGGGAATGATGCCGGGCTTGCCGCCGATGCGGGCCTCGCCGTCGATGCGGCAGTGGAAGCTGCTGCCGATGATGGAGCGGGCGAGGTAGCGCTCGCCCACCTTGAGCTCGCCGCGGGCATGCAGCACCGCCATCCGCGCCGAGCAGCCGGTGCCGCAGGGCGAGCGGTCGAGCTTCGCGGGCTCGATCACGACCGTGTTGGCGCCGGTGAGGACGCCGTTTTCCCGCGTGAGCGGCCCGGTGAGCTGGCAGAAGGAGATGTGGCGCCAGTCGCGATTCTCCGGATGGGAGAATCCAAGCTGCTCGTTGGCGGCGCGCGTCACCTTGGCACCGACGACGGCGATGTCGCGAGCCTCGTCCGGGCGGAGCGCGAAGCCGAGCGCCGTCGCGTCCACGATGACGAAGCTGTCGCCGCCATAGGCGGTATCCACCGTGAGGGTGCCGACGCCGGCCACTTCGAGCTTGGCACCGAGCTTGTCGGCGAAGGCGGGGACGTTCTTCACCTCGATGCGCTCCGCCTTGCCGTTGCGGCAGGTGGCCACGACCTCGACGATCCCGCCCGGCGGCTCCAGCACCAGGCGCGTCTCCGGCTCCTGCATGGGAATGATCCCGGTCTCCAGCAGCACGGTCGCGACACAGATCGAGTTCGAGCCCGACATCGGCGGCGTGTGCTCCGGCTCCATGATGATCCAGCCCATCTGGGCCCGCGGATCCTTCGGCGGCACCAGCAGGTTGACGTGGCGGAAGACGCCGCCCCTGGGCTCGTTGAGGACGAAATTCCGGAGCACATTGTCCTTGGCGATCCAGCGCGACTGCTCCCAGATCGTGGCGCCCGGCGGCGGCGCCACGCCGCCGACGATGACGTCGCCCACCTCGCCCTCGGCGTGGCAGCTCACGACATGGATCACTTTGGACGTCTGCATCGGTCAGCTCCGGCGGATGTTCCAGAATTTAGGATTGCCCTCGAGAATGCCGCTCAGGTTCGCCTGATAGGCGGTGGGCACCGAATATTGGCCGAGGGGAATATAGGGCACGTCCTGGAAGGCCTGCAGCTGCATCTCCGCGCAGATCTTCTGCTGCGCCGCCAGGTCCGGTGCCTCGAGCCAGCGATTGCGCAGCTCCTCGAGCCGCGCGCTGGTCGGCCAGCCCGGCGAGGCGCTGGCGCCGTTGCCGCGCAGGAAGACGTGGCCCACGGGATTGAGATGGTCGCTGCCGCTCCAGGAGGTATGAAAGATGCTCCAGCCGCCTTGCTCCACCGGCTCCTTCCGGGTGCGGCGCTGCACCAGGGTCGCCCAGTCCATGGCTTGGTACTCGACGTTGGTGCCGAGCTTCTTGAGGACGTCGTTGCTGATGTCGGCGAGGGCTTTGGCGCTGGGGATGTCCGAGGGGGCGAGGAGGACGATCTTCTCGCCCTTGTAGCCGCCGGCGGCGAGATCTCGCTTCACCTTGGCGAGATCGCGGGGACCGGTGAGCGCCTCCATCCCGGCGGTGCTCGCCATCGGCGAGCCCGGCGTGAAGTAGCCGCAATGGTCCTTCCACATGGCGGGATCGGCGCCGACGGCGGCGATCATGTAGTCGGATTGCGTCACGGCGCCGATGAGGGCGCGGCGCAGCGCCGGATTGTCGAAGGGCGGTACCAGCTGATTGAAGCGGAGCGTGCCGATATAGCCCGCGGGATCGCCGACGGTGACCGCGAGCTTGCGGTCGCGGCGCAGCACCGGCAGCAGGTCGGCGTCCGGCACCAGCCACCAGTCCACCTCGCCCTTGCCCAGGGCGGAGGCCACCGTGCCGCCGTCGGGAATGATCCGCCACTCGATGCGCTCGATATGCGCCACCTTCGGCCCGGCGGTGCCGCTGGCCGTGCCGTCGCCGCGCGGCACATAGCCGGCGAAGCGCTCGTAGACGATGCGGTCGCCGGCCACGCGCTCGTCCGCCTTGTAGCGATAAGGCCCACTGCCCACCATCTCCGTCACCTGGGTGAAGGGATCGGTGGATGCCAGGCGCTCGGGCATGATGGCGCAGATGCTGGGCGGCGCCTTGCCGAGCGCATCGGGCAGCAGCGGGAAGGCGCGCTTCATCCGGAAGACGATGGTCTTGTCGTCGGCGGCGGAAATCTCATCCGTGGCCGCCAGCAGCGCCTGGCCGAAGCTGTCCCGGGCGCCCCAGCGCTTGACGCTGGCGACGCAGTCCCGCGCCAGGACCGGCGTGCCGTCGTGGAACTTGAGGTCGGGCCGGAGGGTCAGCTTCCAAAGCTTGCCGTCGTTCTCTGCGAGGCCGCCCGCCAGCATCTGCGGCTGCGCTTTGTAATCGGCGTCGACGCCGTAGAGCGTGTCGAAGACCAGGAAGGCGTGATCCCGGGTCGGGTAGGTCGTGGTCCAGACGGGGTCGAGGATGCTGAGATCCGCCTGGGGCACGAAGGTCAGGGGCCGGATCGCGTCCCCGCGCGCCACCGCTGGCATCGCCAGCGCCGCCGCTCCCGCCAGAAACTCCCGTCGTCGCATATCGGCTCTCCCGCCACCGTCCCTCCGGCGATGATTACCCGAGGCGGGGGAGCGTGGCTATGGCGGGCTGCGGCGGGGATCATTGGCGGCGGCGGATCACTCCACCTTGCGCAGGAAGGTCCGCTCCTCCGCCAGGATCAGGCGCTGGGTCTCGGCGCTGCGGAAGTTGGCCATGCCGTCCTCGTCCTGGCGCAGGCGCGCGCGGTAGGCCTCGTAGTCCGCCAGGCTCGCGAAGGAAATGAGGCCGTAGGCGATGTTGTTGGTGCCCTCGTGCGGCATCCAATAGCCGAGGAGATCGCCGCCGCAGCGGGGAATGATCTCGGACCAGCGCCGGGCATAGGCCTCGAAGGCCTCGCGCTGGAAGGGGTCGACCTGATAGCGGATGAAGACGGTGATCGTCATGGGGCTCTCCCTGTCGCTCTAGGATTTTTGCGCCGGCGGCACCGCCGGGAAGTACTGCGGCGCCTCGGCGCGGTCCGCCATGCCGTAGTCGCGGATCACGCGCACGGTGCGGTGGCGGATCCCGGCGCCTGAGGGCGCGCGCCAGGATTTGCCGGTGCCCGCGTCGCGCCACGAGGTGAGCAGCAGGAACGCGCCCGGGCGGTTGATGTTCTCGAAGACGTCCCAGTCCACGAGCCCGTCCGCCTCCGGCAGGCCGAGCCGCCGCGCGAGCGTTGCCGCGTCGGTCTCCGGCGTCACGGACTCGAGCGCGCTTTCCGTGATCGCCACCAGCTTGGCGGCGCCGGCCACGGTCTCGTCGAGGCGCTGTGCCGGGAGCGTCTCTCCCGCCGGAAGTCCGCTGTCGCCGGTGATCTCGCCGACGCGGAGGTGATAGTGGCGGAACACCTCGAAGCGGCCTTTCTCCTGCACGCCGTGGTGCAGGCCGTGGCTGCGCCAGCGCACCACCGCCTTCTCGTCGCGCCAGGTGGAGAGGGAAAGCAACGTGCCGGGATGGCGTTTGCTGCGGAAGCGCTCGTTGTCGATGAAGCCCTCGATCTTCTCCAGCTCCGGCCGCAGCTGCTTGGCGTAGGCGAGATAGGCGTCCCATTTCTCCGGCTTCGGCACGGTTTCGAAGATGACGGCGAACATGGTCGGTCTCCTCCGGGGTCAGGTGGCCGGCGCGAGGTCGCCGCCGGCGAGGAAGGTCTCGGTCTCCCGATAGAGCGCGGTGCGGGCGGACTCCAGATGCATGAGATGGGTCGCCCGGGCAATCCTCACGTCGCGGCGGATCGGCGCCGAGCGGAGCGCGTCGAAGAGCCAGCGCGCGTCCGCGTCGGTGCAGAGAGTGTCCCACTCGCCGCGGATGATCGCCACCGGCGCGCGCACCAGGCCCGGATCGTAGGCGAGCTCGCCGGCCCAGGCGTCGAAGATGTCCTGGAAGGCACCGCTCGGCACCTTCACCGACGCCGGCGTGCGGCTGCGGCTCTCGGGATCGCTGTCGAGATAGCGCTCGCCCCAGTCCTGGAAATGCCGCCTTGGCAGCACCGGCGCCTCGCCCGCCGGCACCGTCTCGGTGAAGCGGGTCCACTGGTCATTGAGCGAGATCAGTCGCCAGCCCGGCAGCCGCGTGCGCTCGGCCGTGGGATCGCGCCGCGCGATCGGGCCGAAGAAGACCAGGCGGTCGATCAGGTCGGGGCACCGCCCGGCGAGCCGGCCGGCGACGATGGTGCCCCAGGAATGCGCGACCAGAGAGACGCGGCGGGCGCCCTGGCGCGCGCCGATGAAGCGCACCGCGTGCTCGAGCTGCCGGCTCGCCTCCTCGGCCCGTCCCAGGGGCGGATGGTTGTCGGCGGGCTCCGCCATCTCCGGATAGGGGTCCGAGTACCGGCCGAAGCCGTGAAAGTCCAGCGCCCACACGTCGTATCCGGCGGCGCAGAGCTCGTCCCGCCAGGAGCGCCCGTCGAAGCGGTGCGCGATGGAAAGCGCGGAGGAGAAGGTCCCGCCGTGCACGTAGAGCACGTCCCTGCCCAGCGGCGGCCCATCGGCGCTCGGCGGCAGATGGCGGAGGAACAGCGTAAGGCCACGCGGGCCCGGGATATGAAAATGCTCCTCCCGGGGATCGAGCTTCGGCGCGGCAATGGTCCGGTCATCGATCATCATCGGGTGCCTCCGTCACGAAGACGTTGCGGATGTCAGGAAGATGGCGCGCGGCCGTCGCCGACGTTACGGCGGATTCCGAAGTGTGGGGGTCGCAGTTCGGTCGAGCTTTGCCGCGGCGCACACGATTTCTCAGACCGTCATGCCCGGCCTTGTGCCGGGCATCCACGTCTTTGCGGTGACGGAAACAAGTCGTGGATGGCCGGGTCAAGCCCGGCCATGACGGGAGCGGAGAGCTATCCCCGGGGCGCTACTCCGCCGGCGCCAGCTCCGCGCTCCCCGCCGGGCGGTTGTCGCCGGCGGCGAAGGGCAGCGCCCAGGTGCCTTCCGGCCCGCGCCAGGTGGCGCGGAGCGCGCCCACGACGACCTCGCTGTAGCTCGCTGTCGGCAGCGGCCGGCCGATGCGCGCTTCGAGCGCGCGATGCAGCTCCGGCAGGCGATGGAACGGCACGCCGGGAAACGTGTGGTGCGCGGTGTGGTACGGCATCTGCCAGAGCGCCCAGCGCACCACGGCGGGCACCGCCAGCGTCCGCGTGTTGCTGGTGGTGTCGAGCGCGCCGTCCTCCAGTCCCAGATGCTCGCCCATGTTCTGGAGCTGATGCAGCGGCTTGGTCAGCAGCATCGGCGCCAGCCACAGCGTCACTACCAGCCAGCTGTGGAACCAGAGCGAGAGTGCGGCGAGCGCCGCATAGACGGCAAGATGTCCGCGCGCTTCCCAGATCACATAGCGGCGCTGGCTGTCGCTGAGCCAATAGACCGAGGCGGGCACGCCGCCCGCGGCGACAGTCAGCAGGCTCTTGAGCCGGCCCTGCCAGTAGCCGATGCCGGAGAGGGAATAGAGATATCCCGCGAAGGTGTACTTGTGGCGCGCCATCAGCTCCGCGTCCTTCGCCCAGTCGCCGGTGTGGCGGTGATGGGCGAAGTGGAACCAGGCCTCCCACCAGGCGGGATAGAGCTGGGTCAGGCCGGTGAAGCGGCGCACCCCATCATTGAGCCAGCGCGACTGGAACGCGGTCTGGTGATTGCACTCGTGCTGCGTGGCAAAGAGGCAGTTGATGAGATAGCCGTGCACCACGAAGACCGGCACGCCCCACCAGCTGCCCCAGAGCGCCCAGAGGGCATAGCCCGTGACCGCGAGTGCGCCCAGATGCCCCGCGAGCTGCGCCAGCCCCTTGGCGTCGGAGCGCTGGGACAGCTCCTTGAGCTGCCTCACATCGATGAGACCGGTGCGCGAGACCCAGTTGTCCATCGCTCATCCTCGGGGAGCCGAAAGGCTCATCGCCCGATCAACTCTGCAATCGCCGGGCCAAGGGTCGCAACGGAAAAGCGAAACGTGCATGTCGGTTGAGCGGCGGGTTGCGCGCGGCGCGTGCAGCGAGCCCGCCAGTGCTCCAGTTCTCGCATTGTTCTGGTGCCAAGCTCACGCGATCCGCTAGACTTCCTCCATGACAGCGATCCGCGTCGGCATCGGCGGCTGGGTGTTCGCGCCGTGGCGCGGGGTGCTCTATCCGAAGGGGCTCGTTCAGGCGAAGGAGCTTGCCCATGCGAGCCGGCAGATCACCTCGATCGAGATCAACGGTACCTTCTACGGCTCCCAGAAGCCGGCGAGCTTCCGCCGCTGGCATGGGGAAACGCCTGATGACTTTGTCTTCTCCCTGAAGGGGCCGCGTTTCGTCACCCATCGCCGCGCGCTCGGCGAGGCGGGGGATTCGCTGAAGCGGTTCTTCGACAGCGGCGTCCTCGAGCTGCGCGAGAAGCTCGGTCCTCTCCTCTGGCAGTTTCCGCCCACGACAGCCTTCGACGCCGGCAATTTCGACAGCTTCCTCGATCTGCTGCCCAGGACTCTCGACGGGCGCAAGATCCGCCACGTGGTCGAGGTCCGCCACGCCAGCTTCCAGGCGCCGGAGTTCATCGACCTGCTGCGGCGCCACAAGACTCCCGTCGTCTTCGTCGACGACGACGCCTATCCCGGCATCGCCGACGTGACCGGCGATTTCGTCTATGCGCGCCTCCGGCGCAGCACGATGAGCGAGGCCGCCGGCTATTCGCCGAAGGCGCTGGACGCCTGGGCCAAGCGCTTTCAAACCTGGTCCGCCGGCGGCGAGCCCGACGACCTGCCCCGCCATCACCCAAAGCCCGCGCCAGGCAAGAGCCCACGCGACTGCTTCGTCTACTTCATCAACGGCGCCAAGGTCCGCGCGCCGGCCGCGGCGCAGGCGCTGCTGAAGCGACTCAAGGGGTGACGGACGGCGTGCCTCTTGAGAAATCTTTTCCGGGCACCTAGTATGACATTGTCATATCAGCTGACATGAGCCGGAGCAGCGCCATGCCGCGCACGAGCCGACCGATTACCGTCACCCTCGGGGACCTTCAGAAGCGCGTCGAAGCGAGGGTGAAGTCCGGTGCCTATGCGTCGGCGAGCGAGGTCGTGCGCGCTGCCGTGCGTGCTCTCGATCGCGAGGAGGCGGCCCTCGACGACTGGCTGCGGCAACGCGTCGACGAGTCCTTGGCTGATCCGCGCCCGAGCGTGCCGGCCAGCAAGGTGTTCAAGCGGCTTCGCGCCCATCACGCGAAACAGGTCAAAGCCGCGCGGAATGCGAAGGTTTGAGGTCAGCTTTCGGCCTCGGGCGGAGGCCGATCTGCCGGCGCTTTATCGCTACGTCGCGGAGGCGGCAGGAACGGGAGTTGCCGGGACGTATATCGATCGAATCGAGACGGCCTGCATGTCGCTGGGGACGTTTCCCAAGCGCGGCGCGCCGCGCGGCGATATCCGCCCCGGCCTGCGGATAATGGGTTTCGAGCGCCGAGCCACGATCGTATTTCAAGTCGGGATCGCCGAGGTCGTGATCGTGCGGATTTTTCACGGCGGACAGAACGTCCAGCGCGCGTTGCGCGGCACCGATGAGAAATGACCGGGTCTTTACCTTTGCCGGATCACGTTGCCGCCGATAGCGCCGCCTTCACCCGCGCCCCAATCCCCTCGAGCCGCGGGCACGGCTCGTTGGCGAAGACCAGGCGGAGGTAGCGGGCGGCGCTGGCGCTGCCCCAGTTCGCCATCGGCGTCGCGGCGATTTTGGCTTTCTCCAGGAAGCGGCGCGAGGCGGTCTCGCCGTCCAACCCGACGGCGCCGACGTCGAGGAGCAGCGACCAGCCGCCGTGGGGCGGGATCGCCGGCACGATGCCGTCGAGCTCGCGGAGGATGAGGTCGCGCCGCGTCTGCAATTCCGCGGCAGCGTCGCGCACGTCGCTGGCCGGCGCCTCCAGCGCTACCGCCGCCGCCTCCATGGCGATGCCGACCTGGCAGACCACGTTGGAGATGCCGACCAGGCCCACGTCGGCGATGATCTCGGGTGGGCCGACAACCCAGCCGATGCGCCAGCCGATCATGCGCAGCTCCTTGGAGGCGGAGCCGATGGTCACCGTGCGATCGGCCATGCCCGGCTGGCGCGCGGGGTGCAGCACTTCGCGCCCGTCGAAGAGGATGCGCTCCATGGCGGCGTCGTAGATCAGCAGCAGGTCGTGCTGGACGCAGGCCTCCGCGACGGTCTGCCATTCTTTTGGCGTGAGCACCGAGCCCGTGGGCATCGAGGGGCTCATCATCAGCACGGCCCGCACCTTGGGCGAAGCTGCCGCGGCGCGGAAGGCATCGACGTCGAGGCGCCAGCCCGCCGGACCGGGTATCAGCGGTACCAGGCGAGGCACGCCGCCGGCGAGGCGCACGCGATTGAGAAGGCCGGCATAGACGGGATCGGTCAGGATCACCTCGTCGCCGACATCGACGGTCGCCAGCAGCGTGTTCAGAATGCCGGAGAGGCCGCCGGCGCTGATGACCGAGCTGCGCCGCCACTCGTAGTCGACGCCACTCAATCGGCTCACATGGGCGGTCGCCGCCCGACGCAGATGATCCTGGCCGAGGAACGGCAGGTAGGAGTTCGCGGCATCCTCCGTCGCCGCGCGCTGGGTCGCCGCGATCGCCGGCCCATAGGGCGGGATGTCCGTATCCAGGTTTTCCATGCGCAGCATACGGGCATCCGCGAGGGCGTCGGCGGTGTCGCCCATGCGGTCGACGCCGATGCCGGGCATCTGGGCGAGGCGGGCGGGGCGGTGGCGGGCCATGGTGTTGCTCCCCTTTCCTATATCCTATAGGATTCAAGCCATGGCCGAGCCCCTCCTGTCAATGGCCCCCGCGCCCGTCGCTATCGCCGGCCGGCTGCGCGCCGCCATCCTCTCCGGCGCGCTGGCCGCCGGCACCCGCGTCAACCAGGACCGCGTCGCCGCCGAGCAGGGCGTGAGCCATATTCCCGTCCGCGAGGCGCTGCGCCGCCTGGAGGCCGAGGGGCTCGTCACCTTCGCGCCGCGGCGCGGCTTCTTCGTCGCGCGATTGAGTGCCGAGGACGCGGCGGAGCTGGGGGAGATGCGCGCCGCCCTCGAGGCGCTGGCGATCCGCCTGGCGGTCCCGCGCCTCACCGCCGCCGATCTCGCCGCCGCCGCCGCGGCGGTCACGGCCGGCGACGGCAGCGACGATCTCGGCGATTGGTCCGCGGCGAACTGGCGCTTCCACCGCGCCCTCTACGCGCCCTGCGGCCGGCCGCGCCTGATGGAGACACTGGAAACTCTCTGGCGCGGCGCCGACCGCTATCTTCGCGTCATCTGGCAGGCGGAGCGCTGGCAGCCCCGCTCCCAGCGCGAGCACCGCGCCATCCTCCGCGCCTGCCGCAAGGGTGATGCGCCGGCGGCGGCGAAGCTGGTCGCCGATCACGTGACGGCAGCGACGGCGGCGCTGGTTGCTTTGCTGCGCGCGGAGGATGTGGCGCGGGCGGGGTAGCGGGATAGGCGGTGCGTCCTTCGACGCGCTCGCTCCGCTCGCTTGCTCAGGATGAGGATCGTTGGTGATGGCGGAAAGAAAACCGCCTCATCCTGAGCAAGCGTAGCGCGTCGAAGGACGCACGATGCTCATCCAACGCGCCCTCAATCCTCCACCGGAATCTCCGTCGTCCACTTGGGAGCCTCCAGCACGATCTCGCTGGTGTAGGAGCGGATGCCCGGCGCGGTTGCCAGCACGTGGCGCGCGAACTCCTGATAGTGCGCCACGTCCCGGCTGCGCACGAGGATGATGTAGTCGATGTCGCCGGCGACGGTGAGGCAGTGCGTGACGCGGGGCAGGTCGCGCATCCGCCGCTCGAAGTCGCGCATCACCTTCTCCCGCGGGCGGTCGAGCTTGATGCGCACCACCGTCAGCAGCGGATAGCCCAGCGCCGCCGGCGCCAGCAGGGCGGCCGTGCGCTGGACGACGCCCGCGGCCCGCAGCCGGCGCACGCGTTTCAGGCACGCCGGCGGCGACAGCCCCACCTCGTCCGCCAGCGCCTGGTTCGCGATCAGCCCGTCCGCCTGCAGCGCGCGCAGGATTTTTCGATCGATCGCGTCGAGCGGCGCCGCGGCTATTTCCGGCGGCTTTTCATTTCGCATGCTCAATCCCAATTTCTGCCATCGGAATTTCTCCTGTCCCGAGAATCAAAGCCGAATTCCATCATTTTTGCTCGAACAAAGAAATCGCAAATCGGCCCGGCCGTTATAGGCTTGATGCGGGTCTGCCAGCAAGGAGCCGCCGCCGATGTCGACGCCGCATCTCACCAACGAGCCCTGGGACGAGCATCTCATCCGCTATGGCATGCCCTTCGTGCCGCGCCTCATCGCCAAGGCGCGGGGCACCCTGATCTGGGACACCGAGGGGCGGGAGATCCTGGATTTCACCTCGGGCCAGATGTGCGCGACCCTCGGCCACAACCATCCCCGCATCGTCGAGGCGATCCGCGAGGCGTGCGAGGGGGCGCTGCATCTCTTCAGCGGCATGCTGAGCCCGCCGGTCGTGGCGCTGTCCCAGCGCCTGGCCCAGATGCTGCCGCCTCATCTCTCCAAGTCGCTCTTCCTCAGCACCGGCGGCGAGGCGAATGAGGCGGCGCTCAAGCTGGCGAAACTCTCTACCGGCAATTTCGAGGTGGTGGGCTTCACCGGCTCCTGGCACGGGATGACGTCAGGGGCGCAGTCCGTCAATTACGTTGCCGGTCGCAAGGGCTACGGGCCGATGATGCCGGGCTCTCTGACGCTGCCCGCGCCCAACGCCTATCACTGCCCGATCCGGCATTGCCGCGACGCCTGCGACGGCACCTGCCTCGAGGTGGGCTTCGACATGGTGGACGCGCAGTCCACGGGGTCGCTCGCCGCCGTCATCGCCGAGCCCGTGGAAAGCTCCGGCGGCGTGATCGTGCCGCCCGACGGCTACTGGCAGAAGGTGCGGGAGCATTGCGAGAAGCGTGGCATGCTCCTGATCTTCGACGAGGCGCAGACCGCCTTCGGCCGCCTGGGCCGCGACTTCGCCTTCCAGCATTTCGGCGTCGAGCCCGACATCCTCACCCTCTCGAAGACGCTGGGCGGCGGGCTGCCGCTCTCGGCCACCGTCATCTCCGAGGCGATGGAGGCGGACTGCCACGCCAAGGGCTTCATCCATCCCACGTCCCATGTCTCCGATCCCATGCCGGCCCAGGTGGCGCTCGCCGTCCTCGACGTGCTGGCGGAGGAGGATCTGAACGCCCGTGCCCTCGCGATGGGCGAGCACCTCTCCGCCGGCCTGCGTCATCTCCAGGACAGGCACGAGATCATCGGCGACGTCCGCGGCTTCGGCCTGCTGCAGGGCGTGGAACTCGTGCAGGACCGCGAGACTCGCGCGCCGGACGCGGCCACCGGCTACGCCATTACCAACCGATGCATGGAGCTCGGCCTCTCCATGAACATCGTCTCGGTGGGCTCGATGGCGGCGATCTGGCGCATCGCCCCGCCGCTCACGGTCACCCGCGACGAGCTCGACCGCGGCATCGCCATCCTCGACCAGGCGATCACGGAGGTGCTGGCGGACGGCGCGCGCGCGGCGGCGGAATAGGAGCGGCGTCCGACGAGCGGCGGGTTGCAGAGGCGGCGGTGCGTCCTTCGACGTGCGGCCCATGGGGCCGCTTGCTCAGGATGAGGCGCGTTGGTGATGGCGGAAAGAAAATCGCCTCATCCTGAGCAAGCGAAGCGCGTCGAAGGACGCGGGATGCTTCTCCAACGAAAACTAACCCCGCGCGATCCTCGCCGCCGGCACCGGACGCAGGCGCTGGACCGCGGCGAGCGCCAGCTCGTGCAGGCCCTGGCCGCCGGTCTCGGCGACGTAGGCGACGATCTGCTGCCGCATCCGCCGCTCCCAGAATTTCTCCATGTGATCGGTAATGCCGGCGATCGCCTCGTCCCGGGGATAGCTCGCGAAGTAGAGGGCGATCTGGTTCGCCAGGCGCAGCATGTGGGTGGGCGTCATGGGCGGGCCGCGATGATCCGCCCGGGGTTGGCGTAGACGGTGATGCTGTCGGCGCGGGCGAGCGCCACCAATGTAAGGCCGGTCTCCCCGGCGATGCGGAGCGCCATCGTCGTCGGCGCCGAGATCGCCACCAGCATGGGCATGCGCAAGGTCGCCGCCTTCTGCACCATCTCGAAGCTGCAGCGGCTGGTGATGACGGCGAAGCCGGTGTCGGGATCGGTCTGCGCCTTCGCCAAGGCGCCGATGAGCTTGTCGAGGGCGTTGTGGCGGCCGACGTCCTCCCGCGCCAGGAGGATCTCGCCGTCCGGCGTCGCCCAGGCGGCGGCATGGACGGCGCCGGTCTCGCGGTTGGCGGGCTGCAGCGCCGGCAGCGCGTCGAGAGCCCGGTGGATCGCGGCGGATGTCACGGGAACGCCGGCACCGACGCGGGGCAGCGGGCGCGCCACCTGGGTCAGGTCGTCGACGCCGCAGAGGCCGCAGCCGGTGCGGCCGGTCAGGTTGCGCCGGCGGTTCTCCAGCAGGGCGAAACGCCCGCGCTCGATGGTCATGTTGACGGCGATGCCGGTGCTGCCTTCCTCGATCTCGAGATCGAAGAGCTCGCGCCGGTCCCCGAGGATGCCCTCGCTGAGGCTGAATCCCAAGGCAAAGTCCGAGAGATCCTCCGGCGTCGCCATCATCACCACGTGGGAGACGCCGTTATAGACCAGCGCCACCGGCACCTCCGCCGCGATCGCGACGTCGCGCGGCGTCGCCGCCGCCTCGGTCAGGCGCAGGCTCGCGACCACCTCCGAGCGGCGGCGGACCTTGCGGTCGCGCGCCGACGGTGGTGGCGTCAGGGTGGAGACGTCAGTCGGCGGCATCGCTGGTCCCGACGCGCGTCGTAAGCTTCCGCGTCTCGATGTAGTGCTCCTGCCACTCCGAAGGATGGTTGGTGCGGCGCACCTGGACGGCGGTGACCTTGTACTCCGGGCAGTCCGTCGCCCAGTCCGTGAACTCCGTCGTCACCACGTTGGCGCCGGTGCCGGCGTAGTGGAAGGTGGTGTAGACGACGCCGGGCTGCATCCGCTCGGAGAGGCGGGCACGCAGCGAGGTGTCGCCGGCGCGGCTGGAGAGCGCCACCAGGTCGCCGTCCCGGATGCCGCGGTTCTCCGCATCGGAGGGATGGATCTCCAGCACGTCCTCGTCGTGCCAGACCACGTTGGCGGTGCGCCGGGTCTGGGCGCCGACGTTGTACTGGGAGAGGATGCGGCCGGTGGTGAGGATGAGCGGGAAGCGCGCCGTCGTCCGCTCGTCGGTGGGCACGAACTCGGTGATGACGAAGTGGCCCTTGCCGCGGACGAAGCCGTTCACATGCATGATCGGCGTGCCCTCCGGCGCCGCGTCGTTGCAGGGCCACTGCACGGAGCCGAGCTCGTCGAGCCTCTCGTAGGAGACGCCCTTGAAGGTCGGCGTCAGGCGCGCGACCTCGTCCATGATCTCCGAGGGATGGGTGTAGTGCATGGGGTAGCCCAGCGCGTTCGAGAGCGCGACGGTCACCTCCCAATCCGCGAGGCCCGCCATGGGCGGCAGCGCCTTGCGCACCCGGCTGATCCGCCGCTCGGCGTTGGTGAAGGTGCCGTCCTTCTCCAGGAACGAGGAGCCCGGCAGGAAGACATGGGCATAGCTCGCGGTCTCGTTCAGGAACAGGTCCTGCACCACGACGCATTCCATCGCCGCCAGGCCGGCGGTCACGTGGTGGGTATTGGGGTCGGACTGCACGATGTCCTCGCCCTGGATGTAGATGCCCTTGAAGCTGCCCTCGACGGCGGCGTCCAGCATGTTGGGGATGCGCAGGCCCGGCTCGCCCTGGAGCCCCACGTGCCAGGCGCTCTCGAAGAGCTCGCGCACGGCGTCGTCGGAGACGTGGCGATATCCGGAGAACTCGTGCGGGAAGGATCCCATGTCGCAGGCGCCCTGCACGTTGTTCTGTCCGCGGAGCGGATTCACGCCGACACCGACCCGGCCGATATTGCCCGTGGCCATGGCGAGGTTCGCCATGCCCATGACCATGGTGGATCCCTGGCTGTGCTCGGTGACGCCGAGGCCGTAATAGATCGCGGCGTTGCCGCCTGTGGCGTAGAGCCGGGCCGCGCCGCGGACGTGGGCGGCGGGAACGCCGGTGTATTTCTCGACCGCCTCCGGCGAATTGCGCGCCTCGGCGACGAACTTGCGCCAGATCCCGAAAGTCTCGGGCTCGCAGCGCTCGGCGACGAAGGCCTCGTTCACCAGGCCCTCGGTCACGATGACATGGGCCAGCGCGTTGATGAGCGCCACGTTGGTGCCCGGCAGCAGTGGCAGGTGAAAGTCCGCCTGCACATGGGGCATCTTCACGAGGTCGATGCGGCGCGGATCGGCGACGATGAGCTTGGCGCCCTCGCGGAGCCGCCGCTTCATGCGCGACGCGAAGACGGGATGCGCGTCGGTGGGGTTGGCGCCGATGACGAGCACCACGTTCGTATGATCGACGGAGTTGAAATCCTGGGTTCCCGCCGACGTGCCGAGCGTGGTCTTGAGGCCATAGCCCGTGGGCGAATGGCAGACCCGGGCGCAGGTGTCGACGTTGTTGGTGCCGAAGGCGGCGCGCACCAGCTTCTGCACCAGGAAAGTTTCCTCGTTGGTGCAGCGCGACGACGTGATGCCGCCTACGGAATCGGGCCCGTACTTCGCCTGGATGCGCTTGAACTCGCTCGCGGCATACGCGATCGCCTCGTCCCAGCTCACCTCCCGCCAGGGATCGGTGATTTGGGCGCGCACCATCGGCTTCAGGACGCGATCCTTGTGGGTGGCGTAGCCCCAGGCGAAGCGGCCCTTAACGCAGGAGTGGCCGTGGTTCGCCTTGCCGTCCTTGAACGGCACCATGCGCACGACCTCGTTCCCCTGCATTTCCGCCTTGAAGGCGCAGCCGACGCCGCAATAAGCGCAGGTGGTGACGACGCTGTGCTCGGGCTGACCCATCTCGATGACGGATTTCTCCATCAGCGTGGCGGTGGGGCAGGCCTGCACGCAGGCGCCACAGGAGACGCATTCGGAATCGATGAAGTCCTCGTTCCCCGCCGAGACCGCCGAGGCGAAGCCGCGGCTGTCGATGGTGAGGGCGAAGGTGCCCTGCACCTCCTCGCAGGCGCGCACGCAGCGGGAGCACACGATGCACTTCGCGGGATCGAAGGTGAAATAGGGGTTGCTGGTGTCCTTCTCGGCGACGAGGTGGTTGGCGCCGTCGTAGCCGTAGCGTACCTCACGCAGGCCCACCACGCCCGCCATGTCCTGCAGCTCGCAGTCGCCGTTGGCGGCGCAGGTGAGGCAGTCGAGCGGGTGGTCGGAGATATAGAGCTCCATGGTGTTGCGCCGCAGCTTTGCCAGCTTCGGCGTTTGCGTGCGCACCTTCATGCCGGCCTCGACCGGCGTGGTGCAGGAGGCGGGCGTGCCGCGCCGCCCCTCGATCTCGACGAGGCAGAGCCGGCAGGAGCCGAAGGCCTCGAGGCTGTCGGTGGCGCAGAGCTTGGGCACCTTGACGCCGCGCTCGGCGGCGGCGCGCATGACCGAGGTACCCGCCGGCACCGTCACGGACTCGCCGTCGATCTCCAAGGTGACCGTCGTCTCGGAGAGGCGCGCGGGAGTTCCGTGGTCGAGCTCTTTGATCAGCGTCATCGTGACTCTCCTCGGCCTATTCGGCCGCGACCGGCGTGGGGACCGCCGGCTTGTCGAAATCCTCGGGGAAATGACGGATCGCGCTCAGCACGGGATAGGGCGTGAGCCCGCCCAGTGCGCAGAGCGATCCGTCCAGCATCAGCTCGCAGAGATCGTCCAGCAGCGTCAGGTTCTTCGTGCGGTCGTGGTTGGCGATGATCCTGTCGATGACCTCGACGCCGCGGGTCGAGCCGATGCGGCAGGGCGTGCACTTGCCGCAGCTCTCGATGGCGCAGAATTCCATGGCAAAGCGCGCCTGGCGCGCGAGATCCACGGTATCGTCGAAGACCACGATGCCGCCGTGGCCGAGCATGCCCTTGCGGGCGGCGAAGGCCTCGTAGTCGAGGGGCGTGTCGAGGAGCGCCTCGGGGAAATAGGCGCCGAGCGGGCCGCCCACCTGCACCGCGCGCAGCGGCCGGCCGCTGGCGGTGCCGCCGCCGAAATCGTGGATCGCCTCGCCGAGCGTCAGGCCGAAGGCCTTCTCCACGAGGCCGCCGTATTTGATGTTTCCGGCGAGCTGGATCGGCAGCGTGCCGCGGGAGCGGCCCATGCCGAAATCCTTGTAGAAGGCGGCGCCCCTGTCGAGGATCACCGGCACCGAGGCCAGCGACAGCACGTTGTTGATGACCGTGGGCTTGCCGAAGAGGCCTTTGATGGCGGGAAGCGGCGGCTTGAAGCGGATGACGCCGCGCTTGCCCTCGAGACTCTCCAGGAGCGAGGTCTCCTCGCCGCAGATATAGGCACCGGCGCCGAGCCGCACGTCGAGATCGAAGCTCTTGCCGCTGCCGGCGACATTGGCGCCGAGATGGCCACCGTCCCGGGCGATCGCGATCGCGCGCTTCAGAGTGCGGAAGGCGTGCGGGTATTCCGAGCGGACGTAGATGTAGCCGAGCGTGGCGTCGACGGCGATGCCGGCGATGGTCATGCCCTCGATCAGGAGGAAGGGATCGCCTTCCATCAGCATGCGGTCGGCAAAGGTGCCGCTGTCGCCCTCGTCGGCGTTGCAGACGATATATTTCTGCGCGGCGCTCTCGCCCAGGACGGTGCGCCACTTGATGCCGGTGGGGAATCCCGCGCCGCCGCGGCCGCGCAGGCCGGAGGCGGTGACCTCCTCGACGATGGCCGCCGGCGTCAGCGTCAGCGCGCGCGCGAGGCCGCGATAGCCGCCATGGGCGGCATAGTCCGCCAGCGACAGCGGATCGGTGATGCCGCAGCGGGCGAAGGTCAGCCGCTCCTGGCGCTTGAGATAGGAGATCTCTTCCGTGGGCCCGAGGCAGAGCGGGTGCGGATTGCCGTCGAGGAAGCCCGCGTCGAAGAGGCCGGGCACCGCCTCCGCCGTCACCGGTCCGTAAGCGATGCGGCCCGCGGACGTCTCCACCTCCACCAGGGGCTCGAGCCAGAACATCCCGCGGGATCCGTTGCGGATGACGGTCGCATCGAGACGGCGCCTGATAATCTCGCGCTGAATCGCCTGGTCCACCTCCTCGGCGCCGACCGAGAGCGCGGCGGCGTCGCCGGGAACGAAGATCCGGCGAGTCATGGGTGGCTCCGCGCCGCGTCGATCAGGCGATCGACCTTGGCGGGCGAAAGGCGGCCGTGCAGCTTGCCGTCCAGCATCGCCGCCGGCGAGAGCGCGCAGTTGCCGAGGCAGTAGACCGCCTCCACGGTGATGCCGCCGTCGGCGGTGGTCTTGCCGAGCTCCACGCCGAGGCGCGTCTCCACGTGGCGGATCAGCGCGTCGCAGCCCATGGACTGGCAGGCCTCCGCGCGGCAGAGACGCAGCACGTGCCGTCCGGCGGGCGCGTGGCGGAAATCATGATAGAAAGTGATGACGCCATGCACCTCGGCGCGGGAGAGGTTGAGGGCGTCGGCGATCAGCGGCAGCGCCGCCTCGTCGATGTAGCCGAAGGCATCCTGCAGCGCGTGCAGAATCGGCAGCAGCGCGCCGGGCATCTCGCGGTGAGCGGCGATGATGTCGGCGGCCTCGCGCAAATCCCAGGACCGCGAGCGGCTCATGGTTTCCGTCCCTAACGAATCATGAAGAACCATCGGCGTTTTCGTCGACGCGTGGCCGCATTGCGACCGACCGCGCCACCCTCAGATTTGGGAGCTGCCGGCGTCGCGGCAAATCGTTTGTTCGGAACAATCGATAGGTGATTTCTATCGAACGCGCGGGAATCGACGGATTTTCTTAACCATGTCCGGCGGCGCCATCTTGCGCGCCAGGCTGCGGGCGATCTGGCCCTCGAGGTCGAGGGAGGCCGCCATGGCGAAGAGGCTGCGGGCGAGCGGCGAGGGCGGGTCGCGGTCGGCGATGATCATGCCGATGGTGCGCGTGGTCTCGGGCTCGACGAGGCGCAGCGCGCGGGTCGCCTCGGGCTTGCCGAACACCTGCAGCAGGGCCTTCGGCATGATGCTGGACCAATGTCCGGCGCTGACGCTGGAGCAGAGATTGAAGATCGAGTTGGTCTCCAGCGCCGGCCGCGGCTGGCGGCCGATGGTGCGGAAGATGCCGTCGACGATGCGGCGGTTCTGCATGTCGGGAGTCAGCAGGCAGAGCGGGACCTCCGCCGCCTCGGCCCAGGTGACGGTGTCGCGGCCGGCGAAAGCGCCCTTCTCCGGCGTCAGCAGGATGTATTCCTCGCGGTAGAGCGGCACCGTCCGCACATGCTCGAGGGGCTCGCTGTCGAGATAGGTGAGCCCGACCTCGAGCTCGAAATTGTCCATGCCGCGCTGGATCTCGATCGAGGTGCGCGACAGCACGGCGATGGTGACCAGCGGGTAGCGCGCGTGGAAGGCGCCCGTGATCAGCGACACTACCGGTAGCACCGTCGGGATGGCGCCCAAACGCAGCCGGCCGATGAGGCCGCTCTTCATGCGGCCGAGATCCTGCTTCAGCGCCTCGCAGTCGGCGATGATGCGCTTGGCGTAATCGAGGACGCTTTGCCCCTCGGGCGTGAAGCCGTTGAAGCGGTGGCCGCGCTCGACGATGGGGGCGCCGAGCTCGGCCTCGAGCTGGCGGATCGCCGCCGACAGCGTCGGCTGCGAGACGTTGCAGCTCTTGGCGGCGCGGGCGAAGTGCTGCTCGCGGGCAAGCGCCACGAGGTACATGAGCTGCCGCAGGACCATGAGGGCTCCGACGCGGGGCGATGGCCGCGCAAGTCCGCCATGATCGGGCCGGCGGCGGCGGCTGTGAAATGGGATGATACGATTGATCGATAGGTTTTATCTATCAACCTAGCCGCTCGCCGGAATGGCCTGCTATCTTGCGGCGGGGTCGGGACCGCCGACGGGATCAACGCGGGGATTTCCATGAGCCGGGGGCCGTGGTTCCAGCCGAGGCGCAACGGCCTCGGCTGGACGCCGATCACCTGGGAGGGCTGGCTCGTCACCCTGCTGAGCGCGGCGGTCTTCATCGCCGCCGATCTCGCCCTCGTCTTCCGGCTGATGCACGGCCAGCCCTAGTTTTTTGTCTGAGCATGATCTTTTCCGAAAACCGGCATCCACTTTTCGGGATCATGCTCTAGGCCGCGGGCAGCCTTGCCCGGATCGGGGCCGGTATCGCGCCCAGGACCCGCGTCCGCACCGGATGCCAGAACGCCGAGAGCAGCAGCAACGCCGAGCCGATGATGAGCGCGGTGAGAGCGAAGCTCTCGTTCAGCGAGCCCGCCGCGCGGAACAGGGCGCTGAGGGCATAGAGCACGTAGAACAGCGCCGAGACGAGGACGGCGCGGCGGTCGATGGCCAACGCCACCACCGCCAGCACGAAGTAGATCGCCACCGCCGCGCCCGCATGGGCCACCGTCGTCGCGTCGATGCCGACCAGCCCCAGCATGGCGAAGGCGGGATGGATCATCAGCGGCGCCGCCAGCAGATGCAGCCAGAACGCGACGTCCGCGCGGCGCGTGATGCGCTCGCGGTCGCTCGCGTCCCAGCGCATGGCGAGCGCGAAGACCGCGAGACCGCACAGGAACACCAGGGGGTGAAGCCAGGCGCGCAGGTCGGGGTCGATCCAGAGCAGCAGCGCCAGCACCGTCGCGATGACAGCCGCCGCCCCGGCGGCGACCGTGATCGGCACCATGAAGCGGCGCCAATGGGCGTAGGCGGCGACCGCCGCGATCCCCGCGCCGATCGCCACCGCGATCGCCGGGCTTGTCGTCGTGGTCGATGAGCCCTGGAGACCCATCAGCATGGTGCCCAGGCTGAACATCGCGCCCACGAAACTCAGCAGCAGCACGATGCTGGGCAGCGCCATCCGGCGCTTCCGGGTGAAGAATTCGGCGAAGCCCCAGCTCGCCGCCGCCACGGCGGCGGGGCCGAGCTCGGGGAGTACCAATCTGCCGAGCCAGCCGAGCGCCACCAGCAGCAGCACGGCCGCGATCGAGACGAAGATGTCGTTGAAGCCGGTGATCAGCCGGAAGTGCTCCTCGTCCACCGCCGACGCCGTCTGCCGCCGGGCGACGAAGGCGCGAAGCGCGGCCGCTGCCTCCGGACTGAGCACCCCCGCCGCCACCGCCGCGTCCAGATCACTGTCGCTGTACATGCCGTCTCTCCCTCGATCGAGAGGATATCAGCACCGGGCGCCCGTGCTAGGGTGAGGGCAAGCAATAAGAGGTGTCCCATGGCCGCAGATCCCAACCGCGTCGTCCTCACCGGCGAGAACCCGTTCATCCGCCTCAGCGCCAAGTCCGGCGATCCCCTGACCACCAGCGCCAGCTTCTGGCGCATCATCTTCTGCCCTGCCGGCCCCGGCCACGTGCTTTACGTGAAGAGCGAGCTGACGGAGAACCGCTGGCGGATCTATTCCGACAATATCGCCATGGCGCGCTGGCTGCAGATGACAGTGCAGGGCATGCTGAACGCCGAGTTGGCGGACACCACGATTCCGGTGACCGACGCGGCCTTCTCCAAAACGGGAGATCCCCACTATTTCTGGACCGAGCGCGTGACGGCGCACGGCGAGGAGATCGCCCTCACCTGGCACGAGATCGGCGATCCCCTGCTGATCCACACCCAGCCCAACGAGCCGCCGGGCCGGCGCTATGGCCTCAGCACCATCCTGATCCCCGCACTCGCCGCGCGCTTCACGGTGAATGGCCGGCAGGCCGCGGGGAAGCCGTGGCCGGTAGAGCGCGAAGGCCGCCCCTTCAGCACCAGCGCCCTCGCCTTCTCCGAGAGCTGGACGGAGGCGCGCTAGCCGCCGCTCTTACGGCTTCGGCGCGAGGCTCTGCAGATAGGCGACGATGTCGTCGGTCTGCTGGCGCGAGAGATCGATGCCCTGCATCGGCGGATGCGGATTGCTGAGCCAGGCGCGCACCCAGCCGAGGTCCTTGTCGCCCTTCGCGGCGAGGGCAGGGAAGGGCGGCGCGCTATCCCGGGCGGTGCCGCCGGGCTCGACCTGATGGCAGCTGGCGCAGGACCGCTCCGCCAGCTGTTTCCCGGCGGTGGCGTCGCCGGCGGCGAGCGCCGCCGATGTCGTCGACAGCAAAACGAACGCGGCGGCGAACCCTAGACCTGATCTCACTCCGAACTCTCCCTCGCGGATCCTCGGCCGGCACTGCCACGGGGCGGGCCGCTGCCGGTACCAGCGTATGTCGAACGCGCCGCAATGACGCGTGAATTCAGTCCGTCTCATTGACACCCGCCATCATCAATTTACTTCGCCTCCGGAGCGCTTTCCACCGGAGGGCACGCCGATTTGGCGGCGACGTCCGCGCGAGAGCCGGCGACTCCGGAGCCTGATCCGACCGCATCCTATCGGGTCCCGTTCCGACGCCCTTGATCTAGGTCATGGCGGCTCGTCTTTGCCGCGGCGACGGTGCGGGCTGCGTGGGATCGAGCGGGGCCGCGAGCATGGATCATTCGGCGCATCTGGTCATGGCCATGCCCGGCGGTGTGATCGCGGCGCTGTTCGTGGCGGGGCTGGTCGGCAGCTTTACCCACTGCGCCGCCATGTGCGGGCCCTTCGTGCTGGCTCAGGTCTCGAGCGAACCGTGCGCGGCGCCGTCGCTCCGAATCGTGCGGGGCGCGCTGCTTCCCTATCATCTCGGACGCGCCACGACCTATGCGCTGCTGGGCGCCGTCGGCGGCGGCATCGGCCAGGGCATTGGCGCGATGACCGCCCTGCGTCCGGCGCTGACCGGCTTTCTGCTGCTGGCGGCGGTGCTCTTCCTGTTTCAGGCGCTGAAGGGCCTGGGACTGTTGCCGTCGCTGTCGCGCGGCACCGGCCTGGCCCGCCATGCGGGCGCCGTGCTGGCGCGCGTGGCCGCGCCGATGCTGCGGCGGAACGACGGGCTTGGCGGCTACATCCTGGGCGTGACGCTCGGCTTTCTGCCGTGTGGCCTGCTCTACGGCGCGCTCGCGGGCGCGGCGGGCAGCGGCAGCGCGCTAGCCGGGGCCGTCGCCATGGCGGGTTTCGCGGCGGCGACCGCACCGAGCCTCGTCGCGATCGGCTGCGCCGGCGCCGGCCTGGCGCGGCGATGGCGGATGCTGGCGCAGCGGGCGATGCCGCCGCTGCAGATCCTCAACGCCGCCATGCTGGCGTTTCTGGCGCTGGGCGGATCCGCCGGCGCATGAGGGCGCGCGTTGACCCAGATCAAGGCGCTTTCATCCGGCGTCGGCCAGAAATGCCGACCGGCAGCGGTGCGGCGCCGCTTCCGCTTGCCGTGCAATGTCCAGCCCGAGGATCGAGATGCGTCCTGTCGCCCTGACCGCGCCCGAGCCCTACAACGAGGAGATCGTGCGCGCCTTCGTGATGGCGAGCCTGTTCTGGCTCGTCGCCGCGCTTGCCGCCGGCGTCCTCATCGCCTTTCAGCTGGCCTACCCCGTGCTCAACCTCGGCCTGGAATGGACGAGCTTCGGGCGCCTGCGGCCGCTGCATACCTCGGCGGCGATCTTCGCCTTCGGCGGCAACGCGCTCCTCGGCACCTCGTTCCACGTGGTGCAGCGCACCTGCCGGGCGCGGCTCTGGGGTGGCGAGTCTCTCGCCTGGTTCGTCTTCTGGGGCTACCAGTTCTTCATCGCCATCGCCGCGATCGGATATCTCGAAGGCGTGACGCAGAGCCGGGAATACGCCGAGCCCGAATGGTACGCCGATCTCTGGCTGACGCTGGTGTGGGTCCTCTATCTCCTGATCTATCTCGGCACCATCCTGAAGCGGGAGGAGCCGCATATCTACGTCGCCAACTGGTTCTATCTCGCCTTCATCGTCACCATCGCCGTGCTGCACATCGTCAACAACCTGGCGGTGCCGGTCTCGATGTACAGCAGCAAGAGCTACTCGATGTCGGCGGGCGTGCAGGACGCGCTGACGCAGTGGTGGTACGGCCACAACGCGGTGGGCTTCTTCCTCACCGCCGGTTTCCTGGGCATGATGTACTACTTCATCCCGAAGCAGGCGGACCGGCCGATCTATTCCTACCGGCTCTCGGTGATCCATTTCTGGACGCTGATCTTCCTCTACATCTGGGCGGGACCGCATCACCTGCACTACACCGCGCTCCCGGATTGGGCGCAGACGCTGGGCATGGTGTTCTCGGTGATGCTCTGGATGCCGTCCTGGGGCGGCATGATCAACGGCCTGATGACCCTCTCGGGCGCCTGGGACAAGCTGCGCACCGATCCCGGCCTGCGCTTCTCCGTCGCCGCCGTCGCCTTCTATGGCATGTCCACCTTCGAGGGGCCGGTCATGTCGATCCGGCAGGTGAACGGGCTCAGCCACTACACGAACTGGACGATCGGCCACGTGCACTCCGGCGCGCTGGGCTGGGTCGCCTTCATGACCTTTGGCGCCTTCTACTACCTGGTGCCGGTGCTGTGGAAGCGGCCGATCTACTCGACGCGGCTCATGGCCTATCACTTCTGGATCGCGACACTCGGCATCGTCTTCTACATCACGTCGATGTGGGTGGCGGGCATCCTGCAGGGGCTGATGTGGCGCGCCTACGACAGTCTCGGCTTCCTGCAATATTCCTTCGTCGAGACCGTGGCGGCCATGCATCCCTTCTACGTCGTGCGCGGGATCGGCGGCGTGCTGTTCCTCATCGGCGGCCTGCTCATGATCTACAATTTCTGGCGCACGATGCGCGGCGGCGTGGCGGCGAGCGAGCCGCGCTTCGCGCCCGTGGCCGCCGAGTGAGGGGGCAGCCATGAGGCTCAAGCAAGAGACGATCGAGAAGAACGTCATCCTCCTCCTGGTGCTGACGCTGCTCACGGTGTCGATCGGCGGCATCGTCGAGATCGTGCCGCTCTTCACCATCGAGACCACGATCGAGCGCGTGACCGGCGTCCGGCCCTATTCGCCCCTCGAGCTCGCCGGCCGCAACATCTACATGCGCGAGGGCTGCTATCTCTGCCACAGCCAGCAGATCCGGCCGTTCCGCGACGAGGTGGAGCGCTACGGGCACTACAGCCTCGCCGCCGAGAGCATGTACGACCATCCCTTCCTCTGGGGCTCCGAGCGCCAGGGACCGGATCTCGCGCGGGTCGGCGGCAAGTACTCGAACGACTGGCAGGTCGCCCATCTCGAGGATCCCCGCGACGTCGTGCCGGAATCGATCATGCCGTCCTATGCCTTCATGGCGGAGCGCCGGCTCGACTTCGCCCACATCGCCGAGCACCTGCGCGCCGACCGGGCGGTCGGCGTCCCCTATTCCGACGAGATGGTCGCCGACGCCAAGGCCGATCTCCTGGCGCAGGTCGACCCCGACGGCGACACCGCGGGCCTGCTGAAGCGCTATCCCGGCGCCGCGGTCTTCAAGGCGCTCCGGGGATCGCCGGGGGCGGTGACCGAGATGGATGCGCTGGTGGCCTATCTCCAGGTGCTCGGCACCGAGGTGAAATTCCGGGACGTCGATCCCGCCGACCTCACGCAGTAGCGGAGCCAAGCGATGGACTGGTTCCATTTCGCGATGTCGGTGCGGCCCTTCTTCATGGTCTGGGTCGCGTTGCTGATGATCGGAATTCTCGTCTGGTTCTGCTGGCCGACGCGGCGGCGTCAGCTCGACGAGCACGGCCGCATCCCGCTCAACGACGATCAGTTTCTGCCCTAGGAAAAACTGACCATGCCGACCAAGGTCGAAAAGGACTCCGTCAGCGGCCGCGACACCACCGGCCACGAGTGGGACGGGATCCGCGAGCTGAACACGCCGCTGCCGCGCTGGTGGCTCTATACCTTCTATGCCTGCATCGCCTTCGCGGCGGTCTACGCCGTGCTGTACCCGGCGGTGCCTTACTTCATCGGCCATACCAAGGGCGCTGCTGGGCTATACCAACCGCAATGCCATCGACACCGAGATGGCGCAAGTGGCGGCGCTCCAGGCGCCGGTCCTGGACAAGATCCGCGCCGCGGACCTGGCGGCGATCCGCAAGGACCCGCAGCTCTTCGCCTTTGCCGCGGCGGGCGGCAAGGCCGCCTTCGCCGACAACTGCGTGCCCTGCCACCGGGCCGGCGGCGCCGGCGCCACGGGCTTTCCCACCCTCGCCGACGATGATTGGATCTGGGGCGGCAGCCTGGAGGCGATCCACCAGACCATCACCCACGGCATCCGCAACGACGATCCGGACTCGCGGCAATCGGCGATGCCCCGCTTCGGCCTCGACGGCCTGCTGACGGCGGCGCAGATCGGCGACGTCGCTGACTACGTGCTGTCGCTGTCAGGCACCAAGGGCCCGGCCGGCGCGATCGGGCGCGGCGCCAAGATCTTCGCCGACAATTGCGCCGTCTGCCACGGTGAGAAGGCCACCGGCAACCCGGAGGTCGGCGCGCCCAACCTCACCGATCAGATCTGGCTCTATGGCGGCGACCGGGCGAACGTGGTGGACGTGATCACCCGCGCGCGCAACGGCAGCATGCCGTCCTGGGGGCGCCGCCTCGATCCCGTCACCATCAAGATGCTGACGATTTACGTCCACGCCCTCGGCGGTGGGCAGTGAGCCGGAGCGGAGATGACGCTTCCCGCTGGTGAGTCATTGCAGGATGAGGCGAGCCGGGACATCCCGCTGTTCGCCGATCGGCAGAAAGTCTATCCCCGCGGCGTCAAGGGGCGGTGGCGCAGCATCAAGTGGGCGGTGCTGATCGTCTGCCTGGCGATCTACTACATCGCCCCCTGGCTGCGCTGGAACCGCGGCGCCGACCATCCGGGCCAGGCCTTCCTGATCGACATGCCGGGCCGGCGCGCCTATTTCCTCGGCCTGGAGATCTGGCCGCAGGAGGTCTACTACATCGCGGGTTTGCTGATCCTCGGCGCCATCGGTCTCTTCTTCGTCACCAGCCTGTTCGGCCGCCTCTGGTGCGGCTTCACCTGCCCGCAGACGGTCTGGACCGATCTCTTCATGTGGGCCGAGCGGCTGGTCGAAGGCGACCGCATGGCCCGCGTCCGTCTCGACCAGCAGCCGTGGTCGCTGGCGAAGCTGGGTCGGAAGCTCGCCAAGCACGGCATCTGGATCGCCATCGCCGCCGCCACCGGCGGCGCCTGGATCATGTACTTCAACGATGCGCCCACCGTCAGCCGCGACATCCTGACCCTGCGGGCCTCGACCAACATCTACTTCTTCTTCGGCCTGTTCACGGCCACGACCTATCTGCTGGCGGGCTGGGCGCGCGAGCAGGTCTGCACCTACATGTGCCCGTGGCCGCGCTTCCAGGCCGCCATGGTGGACGAGCAGACCCTGACGGTGAGCTATCGCGACTGGCGCGGCGAGCCGCGCGGCAAGCACCGCAAGGGCGAGAGCTGGGATGGGCATGGCGACTGCGTCGACTGCCATGCCTGCGTCGCGGTCTGCCCGACGGGCATCGATATCCGCGACGGGCTGCAGCTCGAATGCATCGGCTGCGGCCTCTGCATCGATGCCTGCAACGAGATCATGGACAACGTGGGCCGCCCGCGCGGCCTCATCGAGTTCGACACCGCGGCGAACCTGATCGCCCATCGCCAGGGCGGCACGGCGCATCCCAAATTCATCCGGCCGCGCACCGTGGTCTATACGCTGGTCATGCTGGCGGCGCTCGGCATCATGCTGACGACGCTGCTGACCCGCAGCAGCGCCAGCCTCACCGTGCTGCCGGAGCGCAGCCCGCTGTTCATCCGGCTCTCCGACGGCTCGGTCAGCAACAGCTACGTCATCAAGATCCAGAACAAGAGCCCGATCACCCGCAGCTTCGAGCTCTCCGCCCATGGCCTGCCGGACGCGACGCTGCAGATCGCCGAAGGCGAGGAGCCGCCGATCGCGGCGGAGGAGGGCGTGCGGCTGCCGGTACCGGACGACAGCGTCGGCACCTTCCATGCCTATGTGCATGTGAGGCACCCGAGCCAGGCCGAGACGCCGTTCACGTTCACGGCGCGCGCGCGGGAAGACGGCGAGACGGTCCGCTATAAGGCCACCTTCCGCGGCCCGGGCAAATAGGGGGAGTGAGGCAGATGACCCGGTTCCTTCCGTCGTTCTCCAACTGCCGCTGGATTCCCTGGACGATCGCCGGCTGCTTCGTGCTGGTCGCGATGGTGAACGGGGCGCTGGCCTACTTCGCGCTCCATTCCGACAATGGCCTGGTCGCCCAGCATCCCTTCGAGCTCGGCAACGGCTACAACCGCATTCTGGCCGAGGGCGCGGCCCAGGACGCGCTGGGCTGGCGCAGCGAGATCAAATTCGCGGCGACCGCCGGCCTCGACGGGCGGCTCGTGGCGCGCATCACCGACGGGGCCGGCGCGCCGGTGTCCGGCCTTCGCGTCAGCGTCGAGGTGGTGCGGCCGATCGAGCCGCTGCCGGAGCGCGACGTGGCGCTGCTTCCGGCCGGCGACGGCAGCTACCAGGCCGGCGTGGTGCTGACGCGGCCGGGGCAGTGGGAACTGCGGGTCACCGCGCTCCGCGGCACCCAGACCTTCAAATTCGCCGAGCGCGTCGTCGTCCGGTGAGCGTCTCGGCCGCCCTGCTCTCGCCCTCGATCCCGCCGCGGGCCGCGGCGGGGACGGCATGCGCCCACTGCGGCGCGCCGATTCCGGCGCGGGGGGAGAATGGCAAATTCTGCTGCGGCGGCTGCGCCGCGGCCTTCGCCTTCATCCGGGAGAGCGGCCTCGATCGCTACTACGCCGGCCGCACCCTCGATCCCGCCGCGCGGCGGCCGCGGCCGCCGGAGGAGCCGGCCGAGGACGCCTCGGTCCATGCGGTGGCATCGGCGGACGGCACGGCGTCGCTCTCCCTGCTGGTGGACGGGCTGCATTGCGCCGCCTGCGTCTGGCTCATCGAGCAGGCGCTGCGGCGCGACCCCTCGGTGATCTCGGCGCGGGTCAATCTCACCAGCCGGCGGCTCGCGCTCAGCTGGCGCGGCGGCGTCGAGGAAGCGGTACCGCTGGTGCGGCTGGTGCAGCGTCTCGGCTATCGCGTCGTTCCCGTCGACTCCGCCGGCACCGGCCAGAGCTCGGCGGAGGAGAGAGCTCTGCTGCGCGCCCTCGCGGTGGCGGGATTCGCCAGCGCCAACGTCATGCTGCTCTCGGTCGCGATCTGGTCCGGCGCCGGCGAGATGGGGCCGGCGACGCGGGATCTCCTGCATTGGGTCTCGGCGCTGATCGCGCTTCCGACGCTCGCCTATGCCGGCCGGCCGTTCTTCCGCTCCGCCTTCGCCGCGCTCCGCGCCGGCCGCGGCAACATGGATGTGCCCATTTCCATCGGCGTGACCCTCGCCGCCGGCATGAGTCTCTGGGAGACCCTGAGCTCCCAGCCGCACGCCTATTTCGAATCCGTCGTCATGCTGCTGTTCTTCCTGCTGACGGGCCGCTACCTCGACCGCCGCGCGCGCGGACGCGTGCGCTCGACGGCGGAGCATCTCCTGCGCTTCGCGGCGGCGCCGGCGACGGTGCAGGCGGCGGACCGCACGGTGCAGCGCCGCCCGGTGGCGACGCTCGCCATCGGCGAGACCGTGCTGGTCGCCGCCGGCGAGCGGGTGCCGGTGGACGGGCGCGTGATCGAGGGACGCTCCGCCGTCGACAAGAGCCTGGTCGATGGCGAGACCCTGCCGATGGCGGTCGCGCCCGGCAGCCCCGTGCTCGCGGGCATGCTCAATCTCGCGGCGCCGCTCGGCATCGCCGTCACGGCCGTGGGCGAGGGCACGTTCCTTGCCGAGGTCGTCCGTCTCATGGAAGCCGCCGAGCGCGGCCGCGGGCGCCTGGTGGCGCTCTCCGACCGGGTGGCGCGGCGCTATGCGCCGGCGGTGCATCTCCTGGCGCTGGCGACCTTCATCGGCTGGGCGCTCGCGGGCCCCTGGCAGGCGGCGCTCCTCAACGCGGTGGCCGTCCTCATCATCACCTGCCCCTGCGCCCTCGGCCTTGCCGTGCCGGTGGTGCAGGTGGTCGCCAGCGACCGCCTGTTCCGGCGCGGCATCCTGCTGAAGTCGGCGACCGCCCTGGAGCGCCTCGCCGAGGTGGACATGGTGGTCTTCGACAAGACCGGAACCTTGACCCTCGGTCAGCTGGAGCTGCGGCGGGATGCCGGTCTCGATCCCGTCGCGCTCGAAATCGCCGCCGGCCTGGCGGCGCGCAGCCGGCATCCGATGAGCCGCGCGATCTGCCGCGCGGCGCCGGCGGCAACCGCGGCCGCGGATATCCGGGAGCACGCCGGCGAGGGTCTGAGCCGGCGCACGCCGGAGGGAGAAATCCGTCTCGGCAGCCACCGCTGGTGCGCGCCGGACGTACCCGCCGGCGACGAGGACGGCGACCCCGAGCTCTGGCTCGCCCGCCCCGGATGCCCGCCGGCGCGGTTCCGCTTCGGCGATGCGCTGCGGCCGGACGCCGCGGCGGTGGTGGCGCGGCTGAAGTCCGAGGGGAAGAAAGTCCTGCTGCTGTCAGGCGATCGGGCGGAGCCCGTGCGCGCGGTGGCGGCGGCCCTCGACATCGGGGACTGGCATGCGGGTGTCACGCCATCGGGAAAATGCCGCATGCTCGATGGTCTGCGGGCCGGCGGCGCCCGCGTGCTGATGGTGGGGGACGGGCTCAACGACGGACCGGCCCTTGCCGCGGCATCCGTCTCCCTGTCGCCCGCCACCGCCGCCGATCTCTGCCAGACCACCGCCGATGTGGTGTTCCAGGGCACCTCCCTGAGCGCGGTGCTGGAAGTGCTCAAGGTGGCTCGGCGCAGCGGGTATCTCGTGCGGGAGAACATCGCCTTCGCGCTCGCCTACAACCTCGCCGCGGTGCCCCTCGCCATGGCGGGGCTGGTAACGCCGATCATCGCGGCCGCGGCGATGTCGGCCTCCTCGATCCTGGTGGTGGCGAACGCGCTCCGCCTCGGGAGGGGATCGTGACCGGCCTCCTGTTCCTGATCCCGATCGCGGTCGCCATGGGCCTTGCCGGCCTCCTGACATTTCTCTGGGCGCTGCGCAGCGGCCAGTTCGACGATCTCGACGGCGCCGCCGGCCGCATCCTCTACGACGATGCGCAGCCGCCGCGCCGTACGTCCCCCGACGCCTCATCGCAACCTCGGAGCACGCCCCCATGATGGACCTGGTCCTCGCCGCTTTCGTCACCTTTCTCAGCATCCTCGGCCTGGTGCTCGCCGCCGGCGCCTACGACACCGGCATGTACACCTTCGGCCTCGGCCTCTTCGCCTTCGGCGTCTTTTTCGATTTCTGGCTGATGAAGAAGAACTTCGACGCCAAGGAGCGCGCCACGGCGGCGGCGGCGCCGGCGCGTCCCGCCGAGACCCCGAAGCGCGCCGCCGCGTAGATCGAGTTTCCTTACCCCCCACGCAGATCGGGCGGCACCGCCCGACGCCCCGTCGAGGCTGCCGCCCGCTGCAGAGGCGAGACTCAGTTCAGCGTGATCTCGACCACGCGGTTGCGCGGCTCGCGAACGCCCGGCGGCGTCGGCACCGGGGGCTCGCGCTCGCCGACCCAGCGCTCGTCGATCTGGTTGGCGGTGACGCCGTCCTGGACCAGGACGCTGCGCACGGTGTCGGCCCGGCGATGGGAGAGCGCCAGGTTGTAAGGATCGGTGCCGGCGAGATCGGCCTTGCCCACCAGGACAACCCGGGCGGACTTGTCACGCTTGATCGCGTCGGCGGCCTGATCGACGATCTGGCGCGCCTGGGGCGTCAGATCCGACTTGTCGAAATCGAAGTACACGTTGAAATTGCGCGCCGGGCTGGGTGGGACGGCCGCCGGGGCTGGCGCCGCGCCGCGCAGGTTCCGCTCGAGCTCGTCGAGGGCGGCGAGGAACTCCTTGTGGCAGGTGCCGTCGAAGTTGGTCTGCCAATCCTTTTCCGTCCGCTCGAGCCAGCAGTCGTAGCGAGCCTGAGCCCGTGCCGCGAGGGCTGGATAGCGCTCGCGTCCGCCGCCGTCGAGGGCGGCCATGAGCCGGACCCGGCTCTCGGACATCTGGCTGCGGAACCGGAACGGCACCTCCAAAGGGATCGCCCAGTTCGAGTTGTTCTCCGGCAGCACCAGCTCGCCGCCGGCCGCCGTCAGGCCCTTGCGCGAGAAATAGTCGCTGTCGACCCACACGCCCTGCGGCAGGCCCGCGAGGTAGTTCGCGTATTCCTCGTATTCATGGGCGACGGCGTGGTTGAAATCCCCGCCGCCCTGGGCCGCGACCTGCTGAATTTCCGGATGGGTGATGATCGAGGTATCTGGATTGCCGTGCATGGGCGGGTTGTAGGACCAGTTCGAGCACCCCGCGAGCAGGACGGAGCCGCCGAGGGCGATGGATATCTTCACAAAATTTCGCTGACGCATGATGCGGACTCCCGGGCAATGATCGTTTGAAATATGACCCCCCGTCGTCGAGACCGGGGGATGACTCAGGTGGGCCGCAGCAATAACGCCAGCCCAGGAAAATGGATCACGTGCCGGCGGTGGCATTGTTAGGCCGCCGCTACCTACTTCCGGTAGAACGCTCCGGCCGCCGGGACAAGGCGAGATTGCCCCGGCGCGGGGAAGCGACGCTCGCTACCGGAGATCGTCGAGCAGCGACTCCGCGGCCTTGAGGTCCTTGGTCGCGAAGCCTTCGGTGAAACGATCGTAGACCGGTGCCAGAAGCTTCAGCGCATCGCGAGCCCGCTTCTGGCTGCGCCAGAGACCCGCGAGGCTGGTGGCCGCGCGCAGCTCCCAGGAGAGCGCGCCCTGGCGGCGCGCCCAGTCGAGCGCCTGATGGAAATGCACCTCGGCCTCGATCGCCCGCCCCTGCGCCAACAGCAGCCTGCCCCGGATGCGCAGCAGCTCCGCCATGCACCAGCGCTCCTCGAACCGCTCGGCGCGCGCGAGCGCCGCGTCGATCACCGCCAGTCCCTCGTCCGTCTGGCCGATGGCGCCCAGGCCTTCCGACAAGGTGGCGAAAAAGCCCATGTAGTTGAGCGCGCTTCCCTTGTCGTGCAGCTCGTCGAGGGCGGCGCGAAGCTGCGGCACGCCCTCCGCCGCGTCGCCGGTCGCGATCCGCATCACGCCTGCGAAACAGTGCGCCCGCGCCTGCCAGACGGCGAAGCCGCTCCGGGTCGAGCGGTCCAGCAGCATCGTCACGAAGTGTTTGCCCGCCGCCAGATCGCCGACGATATAGGCGAGCGGCGCGCCGCCTTGGGACAGCACGTAGCAGAGCGCCGTCGCCTCGTCGATCGCGCCGTGTGTCGCCTCGATGGCGCGATCGACGGTGCGCATCGCCCGATCCGGAAATCCCTGCAGCCAGAGCGCCCGCGCCAGGGTGCAGTAGGCGCGCGACCGGTGGTCGAACAGCGCGCGGACGGTATTCGTCCGATGTATCGCGGTGAGGTCGCCGGCGAGCGCGCGCTCCATGTGGCGCCGCGCCTCGGCCTGGTTGCCGAGATAATGCTGGGCGACACCGATCATGCGCTCGCCGATGAGCCGGTCCGTCGGATCGGCGCGCTCCGCCGCGATGCCGCTGAACTGCCGCGCCAGGGTCAGCGCCGCCGGAAAATCGCCGCTGTTGTAGCAATAGGACCACCTGCCGAAGAGCGCCTGCAGCCGATGGCCGGCGTCTTCCAGGCCGTTGGCGATCTCGAGGACTCTTTTCCACGCCAGCTCGGTCTCGGCCACCAGCCCCTTGGTGTGCGTGAGGGCGGCGCCGAGGGCGGCGACGAGCTGCAATTCTCGCCGCGTGTCCGGCTCCGGCGCGGCCGCGAGACTGGCGAGCGCCTGCTCGACGCGCTGCCGGCATTCCTCGATCGAGGACAGATGGAACCAGAGCGGCACCGCCGCGGCGGTCAGCGCGATGCCGATCGAGGCGTCGCCCGTCGCCGAGAACGCCCAGTTCAGCGCCGCGCGCACGTCGGCGATCCCGCGCCCGCCCGCCGCCGCCCACAGGCCGTCGGACTGGGCCGTCGTCGCCTCGTCCACCCGCTCGAGGAGGTCCAGCTGGCATTCCGCGTGCCGGCGCGACAGAGGCTCGCGCTCGCCGCTCGCCGCCAGCTTCTCCAGGGCATAGGCGCGCGTCGTCTCCAGGAGCCGGTAGCGGGTCATCGCCTTGCCGGGATCCGCCGCGAGGAGCGATTTCACCACCAGGTTCGCGACCGCTGCGGTCACCTCGGAAACGCCGAGATCGTCCCCCGATGCGACCGCGCCGGCCGCCTCGAGCGAGAAGGAGCCGGCGAAGATCGCCAGGCGCCGCAGCACCGCGCGCTCGGCGGCGGGCAGCAGGTCGTGGCTCCAGTCCAGCGTCGCCCGCAGCATCCGATGGCGCGGCAGCGCGGTGCGGCGGCCGCCGGCGAGCAGGCGGAACCGATCGTCGAGGCGCGCGGCGATTTCCTTGAGCCCGAGCGTGGCGACGCGGGACGCCGCCAGCTCGATCGCCAGCGGGTTGCCGTCGAGGCGCCGACAGATCGCGCCGACGACGGCGGTGAGCTGCGTGTCCGGCGCGAAGCGGAGATCGGCGGCCCGTGCCCGATCGAAGAACAGCCTGACCGCGCCGTGCTGCAGCAGACGCTCCGCCTCCCGGTCGTTCTCGGTCGGCACGGCCAGGGGCGGAAGCGGGAAAACCGTCTCGCCGTCGGATCCCAGGGGCTCGCGGCTGGTGACCATCACCCGGATCGTCGGGCTGGCGCGCAGCAGCGCCTCGGCCATGCCGGCGGCGGCGTCGATGAGGTGCTCGCAATTGTCGAGGACGAGAAGCAGGCGCTTCGATCCGAGCGCGGCGGCGAGCCGCTCGGGAGTGGCGGCGCCGGTCCCGAGCTTGAGTCCCAGGGCCGCGGCGACCGTCGCGGCGACGAGTCCGGGATCCGACAGGGACGCCAGCTCGGCGATCCACACGCCGTCGGCGAAGGTCGGCAGCAGGCGCCGGGCCGCCTCGGTCCCGAGACGCGTCTTGCCGATGCCGCCCGCGCCGGTGAGGGTCACCAGCCGGTGCGTCGAGATGAGATCCGCGACGCTGGCGAGCTCGTCGTCCCGGCCGATCAAGGCGGATATCGGCGCCGGAAGGTTGGTCGCGGCCGCGGCGGCGGTCGCCGGCATCTCGCGGCCGGCGCTGATGACGCCGACGAACCGGTAGCCGCGGCCGGAATCCGTCCGGATGAAGTCGCGATCCTCGCCCAGCGCCTTGCGCAGCGCCGAGATCTGGACCTGCAGGTTGTTCTCCTCGACCACCGCCCCGGGCCAGACGCGGGTCATGATCTCGTCCTTGGTGACGAGCCGCCCGCGCGCCTGGACCAGCGCCACGAGCACGTCGAAGGCGCGCGCGCCGAGGGGGACGGGCTGGTCGATTTCCAGCAGAAGCCGGCGCGCGGGAAATAGCTGGAACGGGCCGAAGGAGAGCGCGCGCTCGGTGGTGGCGCTGTCGCTCAATCCCGACACGGGCCACTCCCTGCTTCGCACCCGGACGGTGGAAGTCCCTTGATGTCCCGCTGACTTTGGACCGGGCCGATCAGGGCCGCTGCTGCCACGTCGGTTTCTCCGATGGTCTGGAGTCGGCGCATCCGCACTCTACTACCGAGGCAGCGGCGTTCATTCAAGCCAAGGTAACTCACCAGGCTGGAGCCATTGCCTCCAGCCCCGGGGCGCCACCTTCCAGATCGAGCTGCCGGCCGAAGAGGAAGACGCCGGCCGGCGCGCGACCCTCTGATCGAGAGCGGAATTCAGCTAGGGCTACCGCATTCCAGCAAGATCCAATAAGCCGAACGGAAGTTCGGACGGCACTGTGCGGCGCTGCAAGCGCGCCTTTGATTCAAGGGGAGATTGACATGAGCCGTGCGAGATCCGCCGTCGCAGCCCTCGCCGCCGCCGCCGGGATCGCCATCGCTGCGCTGCCGGCGCGGGCCGACGACGACGACATCCCGACCAAGATCGTCGATGCCATGGAGAAGGTCTACGGCGTCCACCACGGCTATCGCGCCAACCACGCCAAGGGCATCGTGACCGAGGGCAGCTTCAAGGGATCGCCCCAGATGGCGACGCTCAGCACCTCGCCCCTGTTCACCGGGGCCGCCATCCCCGTGACCGTGCGGTTCTCGGATTCGGGCGGGCTGCCGGACGTGCCCGACGGCTCCGAGGGTGCCAATCCCCATGGCATCTCGATCAAGTTCCATCTGGCGGACGGCGGCGAGAGCGACATCGTCGCCAACTCGCTCAAGTTCTTCGTGGTGGCGACGCCGCAGGAGTTTCTCGACCTGCAGCTCGCGGCCGCCGCCAGCCCGCCCAACGCGCCGCACCCGACCAAGATCGAGGAATTCGTCGGCAGCCATCCCATGGTCGGAAAGGCGCTGGCGACATTGGGCATCCCCGACAGTTTCGCCGACGAGGAATATTACGGCGTCGATGCCTTCGTCTTCGTCAACAAGGCGGGCCAGCGCCAGGCGTTCCGCTACATCATCTCGCCCCAGCGCCTCGTCCATATCAGCGCCGCCGATGCCGCCAAGAAGCCACCGAACTATCTGATGGACGAGATCCCGGCGCGCCTGAAGAAGGGACCGTTCGTGTTCCACCTCCGGGCGCAGCTCGCGGCGCCCGGCGACCCCACCAACGATGCGACCAAGGCCTGGCCCGCCAGCCGCAAGGTGGTGGAAGTCGGCGTCCTCACCATCCAGCGCCCCGTCGCCAACAACGACGAGGTGCAGCGCCAGCTCCTGTTCCTGCCGGGCAATCTCACCGACGGCATCGAGCCTTCGGACGATCCCCTGATCGACACGCGCAACGGCGCCTATCCCGTCTCCTTCGCCCGGCGCACCGCGCCTCCCTGAGAGTCGGGCGGCGCTTCTCCCCGCCGGCGGCGGAGTTTAGAGTCGGCTCCGCGCCGCCGCGCTGGAGAGGAAACATGTCGAACCCGCTGCCGGTTCCCGTCGAAGTCGATGCCGAGACCGGCATCTGGTCCGTGGACGGGCAGGCGATGGTGCTGGTGCCCCGGCACTTCTGGGCCTTCGTGCAGATGGAATGCGAGCGCCGCTTCGGCGCCGAGGCCGCCCGCGGCGTCTATCACGACGCCGCCTATAAGGCGGCGCGGCTCTGGTGCGAGCGCGAGGCCGCCACGCACGGCCTCTCCGGCATCGAGGTGTTCCGCCACTACCTCGCCCGCATGAGTGCCCGCGGCTGGGGCCAGATGACCATCGAGGCCGTGGACCCCGCCGCCGGCACCGCCCGCATCCGCCTCGATCACTCCGCCGTCGCCGCGGAATACGGCGCCACCGCCGGCCGCCGCGTCTGCTACTGGTTCGGCGACGCCTTCACCGGCGCCATGGAATTCGTGGCGCAACAGGCGGGAAACGCGACCGCGCTGGAGGCGGCGGAAACCCAATGCGCCGCCGAGGGCGCGCCCTACTGCCGCTTCGAGGTGCGGCCGAAGGGGTGAGCGCGCGTCAGAGCTTCCGGATCTCGCACAGGAACGACCGGTGCGACGGCGCGCCGCTCACGGGATCGACGGCGTCGGAGCTGATGGCGGCGTTGAAGTTGGCGCTGTCGGGGCCGATCGCCTCGTAGGCGGGCAGGCCCAGCTCGCGGCACGCCTGCCACCAGCCGTGCTGGCCCGCGACGACGCGGGGATCGAGGCTGGCGCGCAGGCGCGCCCGGGCACGCATCTTGCCGTGCGGCGTCGAGATCTCGACCCAGTCGTCCTCGGCGATGGCGCGCGCCGCGGCGGTGGCGGGATGAATCTCCAGCGGCGGATCCGGCACCTGCTTGCGCAGGCGCGGCAGGTTGCGGTGCTGGCTGTGGCAGTACTGGGTGGTCTTGGCGCAGGTGAGGACGAGGGGAAAGCGCTCCGCCAGGTCCGGCCGGCTCACCGGTCCGGTCAGGGGCTCGGCGAAGTCCGGCAGCGGCGGCTGTCCGTGCTCCAGGAAAAGCTGGGAGTAGACCTCCACCTTTCGCGTGGGCGTGGCGAAGCCGGGCGCCGCGCCGGTGCCGTCGCCGGCGTATTTCCGGTACCGCGTCGCGAGCGGCAGGCGCACGCCTTCGGGATGCTGGCGCAGCGTCTCCAGGGAAATGCCCGAGGGCGCCAGGATGTGGCGATACCCCGCGTCGACGTCGCCGTTCCAGAACTGGTTGCCCAGTCCCAGGCGCTGCGCCAGGTCGAAGACGATGGCGCTGTCCGTCCGCGCCTCGCCGCGGGGCGTCACCACCGGCTGGCGCAGCTGCACCAGGCCTTCCGCCGACTGCGTCACCTCGAATCCCACGCGCAACCCCTCGCGCTCCCAGGCGCTGGCGACGGGCAGCACGATGTCCGCCATCTCGGCGGTGGGGTTCAGGTTGAGATCGGTGTGGAGATAGAAATCCAGGCGGCTCAGGGCCGCCTTCGCCCGCGCGCCGTCGGCGTGGGACACCATGAGATTGGCGCCGAAGCCCACCAGGCCGCGCACGGGATAGGGCTTGGCCGTGAGAACCGCGTCGTAGAAATCCCGGCCGGCGATCCAGCCGCTGCGCGGCGGGCCGAGCGGCCGTGCGGCGAGGCCGATGGTCTTGGCGCGCTGGGATTTCCCCATGAGATCGACGCCGCGCACGTCGTTGACGGGGATGCGGTCGAAGCTGACGTTGCCGCCGGGCGCATCGAAGCTGCCGGTCAGCGCGCAGATCAGCGCGATGGCGCGGTCGGTCTGCGTCGCGTTCGTGTGCTGGCCGACGCCGGTCCAGCCGTAGTAGCAGACCGGCCCGCTCTCGTGCAGCATCCGCGCCATGGCGCGCACGTCCGCCGGCGGGGATCCAGCAGATCTCGGCGACTCTCTCCGGCGGATAGGCCGGCAGAGCGCGCGGAATTTTTCCAGCGCCGGTCGGACAGGCGAGACGTCCAGACGCGGTCTCGATGTCATGGGTCCCGAGCAGCGCCGGACGCGCGGCGGCGGACTCATAGGTGCCGGCGGCGGGATCGTAGAGCACCGGGCGATTGCCGGTCTCGTCCCAGGCGACCAGGAGGCGCGCATCGCCGCCTGCGGAGAGATCCGCGGCGGTGAGGAAGCGCCCGGTCTCCGGATGCAGCAGCAGCGGGCCGTTGCTCCAGTCCCGCATGAAGTCGCGGTCGTACCAGCCTTCCTCGATCATCACGCCGGCAACGCCCAGCGCGAGGGCGCCGTCGCTGCCCGGCCTGACGCGGAGCCAGAGATCGGCCTTGTTGGCGAGGCCGGCCTGGCGGGGATCGATGACGACGAGCCTGGCGCCTCGCGCCTTCGCCGCCGCGGCACCGGTGGCGTGGGTGAGCCAGGAGGTGCTGGGATTGTGGCCCCAGAGCAGGATGCAGCCGGTATTGGCGAAGTCGGGCGTCGTCACGCCCACGCCGAAGGTATAGGCGCGGGCGTGATCCTTGTGCCAGTTGCAGAGCTCGGTGCCGTAGATCCAGTTCGGGCTGCCGAAGGCGTTGATGAGGCGCTCGATCCAGAGAATGCTGTCGGAGAGCGCGGTGGCGCTGGGGGACGTCACCGCGAAGGCGACGCTCTCGGCGCCGCTCTCGTCGCGGAGGCGAGCGAGCTCGCGGGCCGATGTGGCCAGCGCCTCGTCCCAGCCGATGCGCTCCCACCCCGGATCGGGGTCGCCCTTGGGCCGCGTGCGCTTCAGGGGATAGAGGAGGCGGTCGCCGCTGTAGACCAGCTCCGGCGCCGCGCGGCCCTTGATGCAGAGCGCGCTGCCGGTGGGATGGTCGGGATCGGCCTCGACCTTGACCAGCCGGCCGTCCTCCACCGTCGAGACGCAGCCGCAACGCGAGCGGCAGAGCGCGCAGTAGCCGCGCACTTTCAGCGTCGAGCTTCCCTCCGGCATCGTCGGCTCCTCGCGGGCGGGATTGCCGCAGTTACCTTACTCGGATCGGCGCGGCGCCGGCAACTCGCGGGCCCGGATTCCCTTGACAAGGCCAGGGGTCGAATCAACTCTCGATCGAATGTCCGAAATCATCATCGTCCGGCGAAGGCCTGACATCGCCGTGGTGACGATCAATCGTCCGGAGCGGCGGAACGCCTGCAATCTGGCGGCATGGCGCGGTCTCGCCGCCGCCTTCACCGAGCTCGCCGGCGATCGCGCCGTGCGCCTCGTCATCCTCACCGGCGCCGCGGGGCATTTCTGCGCCGGCGCCGACATCAGCGAGTTCTCCGCGATCCGCGCCGACAGCGCGGCGGGCGCCGCCTACGAGCATGTGGTGGACGCCTGCTACGACGCGATCGCGGCGCTGCCGCAGCCCAGCATCGCCGCGGTGAGCGGCTCCGTTGTCGGCGGCGGCTGCGCGCTGGCCATGAGCTGCGATTTCCGGGTCGCCCGCGGCGACGCGCGCTTCGGGATTCCCGCGGCGAAGCTGGGGGCGGTCTACACGATCCGCGAATGCAACCAGCTCTTGTCTTTGGTCGGCCTCGCCAACGCCAAGCGCATCCTCTACAGCGGCAGCCTGATCGATGCCGCCGAGGCGACGCGCATCGGCCTGGTGGACCAGCGCGTGGAGGGCGATCCCATCGAGGCCGCCATCGCCTTCGCCGAGGTCATGGTCGCCAACGCGCCGCTCTCCATCGCCGGCGCCAAGCGGGTGCTGCAGTCGATCGCGACCGGCAGCCTCGAGCGCGACAGGGCGGAGATCCAGGGGATGATCGACCGCGCCTTCGACAGCGAGGACTATAAGGAAGGCGGCCGCGCCTTCCTGGAGAAGCGGCGGCCGAATTTCAGGGGACGCTAGGGTCCGATGCGCGTCGACCGCGGACCGCCTACTGGTGTCCTGAACCGGCTGGTACGCCTGGGTCTCGGTGCCATCATCATCTTTCTCTGTGTCGGGTCGCTGAGTGCGTCGGTTCGAGCCGAGCCGCTGAAAGTCATGAGCGCGGGCGCGGTGAGCGAAGGGCTCAGGGTCCTCGCCGCCGGCTACACGAAATCGAGCGGCGTCGAGGTGACGCTCGTCATCGGCAATGCCGGCATGATCCAGGATCGGCTGAAGGCGGGCCAGACCGCCGATGTCCTGATCCTTCCGCCGGCGGCTCTCGCCGAGATCGACCGGGCCGGCGGCCTCGCCCCCGGCGGCACCGTGCCGCTGGGCCGCATCGGCATGGGTCTCGCCGCCAAGACCGGCGCCCCCAGGCCCGACATCTCGACGGCGGCGGGCTTCAAGGCGGCGCTGCTGGCGGCGAAATCCATCGCCTATTCCGATCCCGCCGGCGGCGGCTCCAGCGGCATCTATTTCGACGGGCTGATCCAGAAGCTCGACATCGCCGACGAGATCCGCGGCAAGGCGGTGCTGATCCGCGGCGGCTCGGCGGCGGATCGCGTGGCGGGCGGGGAGGCGGAGCTGGCGGTGCAGAACGTCAGCGAGCTCATTCACGTGCCCGGCGTGACGCTGGTCGGCCCGTTCCCGGCGGAATACCAGAACTACGCACTTTATGTCGCCGGCATCACGACCAGCAGCGCCCAGCCCCAGCGCGCCGAGGGCTTCATCGAATACATCACCGCGCCGGCCGCCGCCGAGGCCTGGACCGCGGCGGGCGTGGTGCCGGCGACCGTCAACTAGCCGCGGGCCTGGGCTGCTTTTTCCCGACCGGGACCTACATATCCCCTGAGGTCGCGACGAGTTCACGACTTCGTGAACGGCGGTAACCTTTGCTTCACCAACACGTATTGAGTCTCAGGGGACAGCGATTGAACGACGCGTCTGACACCTTGACCCTGCCTCACGACAGCTTCGCCCGCGAGTCCTCCTCCGGCGACGGTCTGGCGCAGCGCGACTTCGCGCTCACGGTCTATTTCTCCCGCTGCGATGCGGTCGCCCGGCACCATCTGACGGCGTCGGAATGCGAGATCATGACGCTCTCCGACCTGCTGGCCCTGGCCGATGACGGCGACCGCCAGCGCTGGGATGCCTTGCAGCTCTCCTATACGGATCCCCGCGGCGCGCCCTGGCTGCGCCGGACCATCGCCGCCGGATACGATCGGGCGAGTGCCGACTCCGTGCTCTGCTTCGCCGGGGCGCAGGAGGGCATCCATGTGGCGATGCATGCGCTCCTCGACCGCGGCGATCACGCCATCGTGGTGACGCCGAACTATCAATCCACCGAGACGATCCCCCTCGGCCGCTGCGAGGTGAGCGGCGTCGCCCTCGATCCCGAGCGCGGCTGGTCCCTCGACATCGACGAGCTGGCGCGGGCGATCCGCCCGAACACGAAGTTGATCTCGATCAACTTTCCCAACAATCCCACGGGCAAGATCCTGGAGCGCGAGCGCTTCGATGCCCTGGTGCAACTCTGCCGCCGGCACGGCATCTGGCTCTTCAGCGACGAGGTCTACCGGCTGATCGAGCGCGATCCCGCGCTCCGCCTGCCACCGGCGGTGGATGCCTACGAGCGCGGCATCTCTCTCTGCGTGATGTCGAAGTCCTACGGGCTGCCCGGCCTCCGGATCGGCTGGATCGCCTGCCGCGACCGCGCCCTGCTGCAGCGGATGGAGCGGATCAAGCACTACCTGTCGATCTGCAACGCGGCGCCCTGCGAGGTGCTGGCGCAGATCGCCCTCAAGGCAGGGGGCCAGATCCTCTCGCGCAACCGGCGGATCGCCGCGGACAATATCGCGCTGCTCAGCGACTTCTTCGCGGCTCACGCCGAGGATGTCGACTGGTACGTACCCGACGGCGGCGTGGTGGGCTTTCCCCGCTACAAGGGGCGCGACGGCGTCGAGGCGTTCTGCGACCGGATGCTGGCGCGGAACGGCGTGCTGCTGCTGCCCGCCAGCGTCTATCGCTCGGATCTTTTGCCGACGCCGGCGGATCGTTTCCGGATCGGCTTCGGCCGCTCCGATCTCGCACCCGGCCTCCAGGCCATGCATGCGGGCCTCGCTCGTACGGGCGGGCTGACATGATGAGGCCGGGGTTGAAGATATCCGTGCTCGCGCTCCTGGCGCTGCTGGCGTCGGCGGGTACTCACGCGGCTCGCGCCGACGATGGCGTCGCCCCTGATGTCGTCGTCCTCTGCGAGCCGACGCTGAAGCCTGTTGTCAGCGAGATCGGCGCCCTGTGGCGGAAGCAGACCGGCATTCGCGTCCACGTCTTCACCTCGCCGACGGCGCTGCTGCTGCAGCAGGTCGCCCATGGCGTGCGCAGCGACATCGTCATCGCCGAAGGCGACGCCGCCGCCGCGGCGGCAACGCAGCAGGCGATCATCAAGGCCGACACCCGCTACGGCGGCTGGCGCAACCGCCTGGTGGTGGCGCGGGAGGGATCGGGCGCCACCGCCGGCGCGCTCTCCCGGCAGAGCAATCTCCTGACCCTCGCCGGCGCCGGCCCGGTCGCCATCGTCGATGCGCCGGTGGCCACCGCCGGCGTGCAGAGCCGCACGGCGCTGGCGGCGCTCGGTCTCTGGGACGGGCTGCAAGGGCATTCCATCGGCGTCGCCAGCACCGAGGATGCGACGTTCCTCCTGGATGGGGGCAAGGCGCGGCTGGCGGTGGTCTATGCCACCGACGTCGCCGCCGACCGCCGGCTCTCGGTCGCGGCGACGATCCCCGACGATGCCTATCCGCCGATCGTCTACTGGTGGGCGGAGACGCGCCAGGTGCGCAGCGACAAGACTGACGACTTCGCCGCGTTCCTGCGCCAGGCCGCGGCGCGGGAGCGATTCAAGGCCGCTGGACTGGAGGCACCTCCGCAATGAGCGATCGATCCCTGGACTTGCCGATGCCGACCGGCGGCGCCCGCGATGTCCAATATCACCCGCTGATCCTGCGCATCACCCATTGGCTGAATGCGCTGGCGATGCTGATCATGGTCGGCAGCGGCTGGCGCATCTACAACTACTACCCGGCTCTCTCGGGCGACTTCCAGTTTCCGGCCCAGTATACCCTCGGCGGCGACTACACCACGTCGGAGGCGCTCCATAACGAGGACGGGCTGGCGAACGCGCTGGGCTGGCATTTCGCCGGCATGTGGCTGCTGGTGCTGAACTTCGCGGTCTATCTCGCCTACGGGTTCTTCTCCGGGCATTTCCGGCGCGATTTCCTGCCGGTCTGGCCGCGCGCCGTGCTGAGCGATCTCTTCGACGCGCTGCGCGGCCGCCTCGCGCACCGGCTCGGCGAATACAACGCGGTGCAGAAGACGTTCTATTGGGGCGTCCTCTCCGCCATCGTCATCATGGTGCTGTCGGGTCTCAGCATCTGGAAGCCGGTGCAGCTGCACGAGCTCACCTGGCTCTTCGGCGGCTACGAGACGGCGCGCGTCGTGCACTTCCTCGGCATGGCGGCGATCCTGGCCTTTCTCGTCGTGCACGTGGCCCTGACGCTCCTGGTGCCGAAGACGCTGGTGGCGATCATCCTGGGACGCGCGTCGAGCCCGGCGCATAAGGAGAAATAGCGTGACCACCCCGATCCTCGAGCGGCGCGCCCCCGTCATCGCGACGGAGCGGCGCGTCTTCCTGCGCCAGGCGCTCAGCCTCGGCGCCCTCACTCTGCTCACCGGCTGCGACATCTCCGATGACGATACCGTTCAAAGCATTCTCAAATTCATGTCGCGCTGGAACGACCGGGCGCAGGCCGTCCTGTTCAGCTCCAACCGGCTGGCCCCGACCTATCCCGAGAGCGCCGCGGTGCGCGACTTCCGCTACAACGCCTTCTTCCCCGCCGACCGCGTGCCGACGCTCGCCGCCGCCGATTACCGGTTGGAACTGTCGGGACTGATTGCCGACAAGCGGCCCTGGACGGTGGACGCGCTCCACGCCCTGCCCCAGGAGAGCCAGATCACGCGCCATGTCTGCGTCGAGGGCTGGAGCATGATCGGCAAGTGGAGCGGCACGCCGCTCCGCGTGTTCCTGCAGCGCGTCGGCGCCGACCTCACCGCGAAGTATGTCGGCTTCCAGTGCGCCGACGGATATTACGGCAGCATCGACATGCCGACCGCGCTGCAGCCGCAGACGATCATGGCGTTCAAGTTCGCCGATGAGATCATTCCGCAGAAATTCGGCTATCCCTTCAAGGTGCGTATTCCCACCAAGCTCGGCTTCAAGAACCCGAAGTGGGTCACCGCGATCTACGTCACCAACCGGATGCCCGGCGGCTTCTGGGAGGATCGCGGCTACAACTGGTTCAGCGGGTCCTGACCATGGACGCTGCATTGCCCAGCCGCGATTGCGCCATTGCCGTGATGGCAAAGGCGCCGCGCCCCGGCGCGGTGAAGACCCGTCTCGTACCGCCGCTGACATCAGAGGCGGCGATGGCGCTGAGCACCAGCTTCCTGCGCGACGTCACGGAGAACATTCATCTGGCGGCCCGGGACGCGGCGATCAGCGCCCATGTCGCCTATGCGCCGGCGGGGCTCGAATCGCTGTTCGACGGCCGGCTCGCGCCGGGGACACGCCTCGTTCTCGCCGACGGAGATATCGAGGCGCCCCCTGGCGTGCGCGGCTTCGGCCGCTGCCTGCTGCACGCGGCGCAATCCCTCTTCGCCGCCGGCCACGGGTCGGTGTGTCTTCTCAATTCCGACAGTCCCAACCTGCCGACGGCGCTGCTGGCGCAGGCGGCCCACGCGCTCGCGGCGCCCGGTGACCGCGTCGTGCTTGGTCCGGCGGAGGACGGCGGCTACTACGTCATCGGCATGACGGCGCCGCACGCCCATCTCTTCGAGGACATCGCCTGGAGCACCAGCCGCGTCGCCGATGCGACGCGGGAACGGGCGCGGGAGATCGGCCTCGAGGTGGTGGAGCTCGCGACCTGGTACGACGTCGACGACGCCGGCTCCCTGGTGCGGTTGCTCCGCGATCTCGCCCGCCGGACCCGTGGCGATGGTCTCCGTCCCTACGCCGCGCCGGCGACCGCCGCTTGCGTCGAGCGGCTCGGCGTTTTCGACCTGCTGCACGCGGTCGCCGCCCGATGAAACGCGCCGCCTACCCCGCAAGGAGCCTTTGATGTCCACGAGCGTTGCCACGACGAGCCGGTACTTCGAGGCGGTGGGCGACCGGCGCTCCAAGCGCGCGGAGTCGCCACCGGTCTGCCTCTATCTGGAGGTGACCAACCGCTGCAATCTTCTCTGCGAGACCTGCCCGCGCACCTTCGAGGCGCTGGAGCCGCCGGCGGACATGAGCTGGGAGCTCTTCACCTCGATCGTCGATCAGGTGCCGGACGTGGCGCGCGTGGTGCTGCACGGCGTCGGCGAGCCGATGCTGGTCAAGTCGCTGCCGCGAATGATCCGCTATCTGAAGGAGCGCGGCATCTACGTGCTCTTCAACACCAACGGCACGCTCCTGGCGCCGCGCAAGCGCCGGGAGATCATCGAGACCGGGCTCGACGAGCTGCGCGTCTCCCTCGACGCGGCGGAGGCGGAGAGCTTCCTCAAGGTGCGCGGCAAGGACATGTTCGACCGCATCGTCCGCAACGTCAGCGAGTTCACCCAGCTGCAGAAGGAGATCGGCGCCGCCACGCCGCGGGTGTCGCTGTGGCTGACCGGCCTCAAGGAGACCGTGGACCAGCTGCCGGATTTCGTCCGCCTCGCCGCCCGCATCGGCGTCCGCGAGGTGCATCTGCAGCGCCTGGTCTTCGACGATCTCGGGCGTGGCCTCGCCCGGGCGGATTCCTCCCTCTTCGAGCGGACGCAGAAGGAAGAGGAGGAGGCCATCGCCGCCGCCCAGGCCCTGGGTGCCAGCCTCGGCGTCACCATGGACGCCTCGGGCGCCACCGAGCCCGGCCTCAGCCTCAAGCGCGAGCAGCAGGACGCGCCCTGGTCCGGTTGCCGGCGCCCGTGGTCGCTGATGTATTTCACGGCGCATGGCCGGGCGCTGCCGTGCTGCATCGCGCCGTTCTCGGCGCGGGGTTACGAGACCTATACACTGGGCGATGCCACCCAGCAGACCCTGCGGGAGATCTGGAACGGCGCCGCCTACCAGGAATTCCGCGAGCAGCTCACCGGCGACGTGCCGCCGAAGCCCTGCCAGAACTGCGGTCTCCGATGGAGTCTTTAGATATCGCCGTCGTCATCCCCGTCCTGAACGAGGCGGCGACGATCGCCGGCGTCGTCAGGGAGATTCCCCGGGAGATCGTCCGGGAGATCATCGTCGCCGACGGCGGCAGCACCGACGGAACCCAGGAGCTGGCCCGCGGCGCGGGCGCCCGCGTGATCTCTCCCAGCGGACGCGGCTACGGCCGCGCCTGCGCCGAGGGGGCCGCGGCCTCGGACTGCGGCTTCATCGTCTTCATGGACGGCGACGGCGCCGATCGCGGCGATCTCCTGGTGCGCCTCGTCGATCCCCTCCGCGCCGGGACCCATGATTTCGTCATCGCGTCCCGCACCCGCGGCGTGCGGGAGCCGGGCTCGATGAGCTGGCACCAGATCGCCGCCGGCTACCTCGCCGGCCTCGGCATGGGCCTGCTCTACGGCACGCGCTACAGCGACATGTGCGCCTATCGCGCGATCCGCCGCGACAGCCTGCGCCACCTCGACATGCGCGAGATGAGTTATGGCTGGAACATCGAGATGCAGATGAAGGCGGCTCGCCTCGGCCTGCGCATCCTCGAGGTTCCCATGCCGTACCGGTGCCGCGGCGGCGGCACGTCGAAAGTCGCGGGCTCGCTCCGCGGCTCGATCCGGGCGGGCTGGCGCATCGTCGCCACCTTCATCCGCGTCGCCACCGCGTCTCCGCCCGGCGAGGCCGGTCAACATCTAGAGCGGGCCAGCTAGCGGCCGGTCGCGAGGTAGATCCGCCATTTGTCGGCGGCTTCCTCGGCCAGCCGATAATCCGCGCTGGCGGCGAACGGGTCCCGCCGCCACGCGCCATCCTCGGCGGCCACGACGATCACGTGACACCCGTACCGCGTCGCCAGCAGGTGAACGTCCTCCGGCGAGCCGGTGCCGGCGAAGACCCGGGTGAAGAGCCCGTCGAGCGCTTTCAGCTCCGCGTCCCGCAAGGCCACCAGGGGCTGCACCAGGGCCCAGGCGGCGTAGCAGGAGCGGCGGTCCGCCAGCAGCGCCCAGGATATGTTGATCGGCCAGACCGTCATGTCCGCCAGTGCCAGCGGATTGTTGCCGATGCGCTGGTCCGGCGCCGCGTACCGGCGCACGGCGCGCCAGAGCTCCGGCGATTGCGCGAAGGCAGCGGCAGAGGACGAGGGAATGCCGATCGCATTCTCTTTGATGAAATCGAGGCCGGCGGGCAATCCCAGCAGGAAGAGCAGAGCCGTGGCGATGGCGACGGGTATGGACATGGTCCGCCAGCGGGCAAACCCCGCGGCGGCGAACGCCGTCAGCACCATGATTCCGGGAAGCGCCGCGCGCCAGCCGAGGTCGTTGTTGGCGATCGTGCTCGCCAGCAGCCAGGCGACGGCGAAACCGACGAGGGTGAGGAGGCCGAGGGCGACGGCGGGTGCTCGCCTGTCGCGGGCAGTCGCCGGCGATGCGACCGTGCGCGCCAGGACGAAGGCAGCCCGCGATGTAGATGGCGGGGAACTCGATCACCAGAAGCAGCAGCCAGTAGGCGGGAACGTCGAGCACGCGCCTGATGCCCGTGGGAACCCGCGTGCCGAAGACCTCGAACGGCTGCAGCGCGATCGGGAGGCCGGAGTCCCGGGCGAGGGTGGCGAAATACTCGTCGCGGATGAAAGGAAAGGCGATCGCGGCCGCCAGCACGGCGGCAACGGCGGCGCCGATCAGGAACGGTACACGCCGCCGGGGATCGGCGAAGATCAGGAGCGCGCAACCGATCGGCACCGCGACGATCGCGAAGGTGACGCCGCCGATCCAGGTGGAGCTCTCGAAGCCGGCGGCGACCACCAACGCCAGAGCGGCGACGACAAGGGGCGTGCCGCGCCGGGCGAGGCGCCACAGCAGCAGGACGGCGGCGACCGCGCAGGTGGCCGAGGCCAGATGCTGCGGCGCCCAGCTCGCCTGGACGAGCCAGGTCTGCAGCTCCGAGTCCGGCGGCAGCAGCGCCTTCAGGCCCTGCGGGCCCAGCACGGCGGTCAGCACCGGCCGCAGCGAACCCGCGAGGCTGAGGAGCAGCACCCAGAGCGCGGCGTTGCGGCGTCCGCTGAACCACACCGCCAGGCCCATCATCAGCACGAGCGAGGCGAAGGCGGTGCATCCGGTGAGGGCGATGTCGGCTTCCCAGCCGCTCACGTGCAGCAGCACCGCGAGGAGGGCGGCGCTGAAGTGCCAGAGGTAGTAGTACGGCAGCTGCCCGGCGGCGCCGTGCTCGCCGAAGAACGGATTTCCCGCCGGCAGGCCGAGGCGGGCGATGTCGTCGATGATGGCGACCTTGGAGTGATCGAAGATCGGCGCGGCGAGGAGGATGCCGCCGTCGCCGGGCTTGGGCATGACCCCGATCGCCGCCGCCACCGCGAGGAGTGCCGCGGCGACATAGGCCCACCAGGGAATCCCCGGCGCCTCCGCATCCGCCGGCTCCACCGGGATTTTCCAGGCGACGAGGCTCGCGACGAGCGCCACGCCGGCGACGACGGCGATCGACGTGCGGCCGAGCGGGACCAGAAGGAAGATCAGCAGCGCCAGCGGGCTGAAGACGGCCCAGCCCAGCACCGGCGCCAGGGCCAGGCGCAGCACCCGCTCCGCCACGAGGCGGCGGGCGAGCGGGATGCCGAGGCAGGTCCAGAACAGGGCTGCCGCGGCGGCGCAGAGAAGGACGTTCAGAGGCGAAACCACTCCACCGGCGCTCCCGGAAATCGCCGGCGGAACCTAGCACAGTCGGGCGGCGGCGATCCCGCGGTGTGCGGCGTCCTCCGTCCGGATGCGCCCGAGGGCGCCGGCCATCAGGTCGATCTGGCGGGCGATGCGGCCGAGCGCGTCGGCGCGCGGTCCGGCGACGGCGGCGGGACGCGGCGGGAGGGTGATGGCGCCCGCGGCCAGCGCCTGCATGCTGCCGGCGATCCAGCCGCTCCAGCTCCGCCAGAGATCGGGGGCGACATCGGTGCCGAGGACGGGATCGAGGCGCATGGCGGAGAGACGTCCGGCGAAGCGGCGCAGCGCCGCGTCGATCACCATCGCTGCCTCCAGCCGGTCGCGGGCACTGGTGCCGGGCTCCAGGAGCGCGCGGGAGATCGACGCCTCCGCGTTGTTGGAGGCGAGGCCGGCGGCGCGCCGGGCCTGGTCCACCTCGGCGGCGCCGGTGGCCTCGGTCAGGAACGACAGCACGGCCTCGGCATAGCGGCCGTGCGCGTCGATCGCGGCGCGGATCTCCTCCGCCAGCCGGTCCGGCTCCCAGCTCGGCCAGAGGAGGTAGCAGCCGGCGACCGCGACGCCACCGCCGATGAAGGTGAAGAGCGCGCGGGCACCGGCGATCATCCATTCGCTGGTGCCGGGCGATCCCAGCTCCACCAGCAGCACGATCATCGGCGTGAGCGCGGCCATGAACAGGCCGAAGCTCACCGCCCGGATCGCCAGCGCGATGACCGCGAGGGGAAACATCGCCGCCGCGATGGCGAGCGGCGTGGTGACGAGAAGGCTGAGGAACGCCGCGATGACGCCGCCCAGCAGCGTGCCGCCCACGCGCTCGAGCGCTCGGGTGAAGGTGATGCCGAAATAGGGCTGCATGGTCGCGACGATGGTGATCGTCAGCCAATGGTCATAGGGCGTGAACCAGATCAGCGTGAAGGCGATTGCCGGCGCGGTGATCGCCGCGGCGCGGAGCGCGTGGCGGAAGGCGAGGGACTGCCAGTTCAGATTGGCGGCGAGCGGCACCTTGAACCGGTGCCAGAGCGGATGCGCCTGGCCGTCGGGGGCGGTGGCGGGGATGAAGTTCTCCGGCACCGAGAGCGTGTAGGCGACGCGCAGACGCTCGACGATGGCATCGGCGAGGGGCCGGAGCGGTGACTCCGCCGCCAGTCGGCCCACGTCGTCCGCCATGGCGCGGATCCCGCGCGCGATCCGGTCGTTGGCGGTCGCGCTGTCGGTGAGGATGGCGCGGCCGAGCAGGAGGAGCAGCGGTCGCAGGCGGCGAAGGATCCGCGCCGCCGGCGCGCGGTCGGCGGGGCCGGCGGCTTCCAGGAGATCGCTGAGGGCGATCAGCACGCCAAAGAGCTGGTCGGCGGCCTCCAGGCGGATGACGCTCTGGGCGGCGCGGCCGCTCGCCGGGCCGCGGCTGCGGACCGTCTCCAGCACGACGGCGCGGGCGGCCTCGATCGCCTCGCGCACGGTGCGGCGATGGGCGCGGGCGTGGAGTTCCCAGTCGGCGTCGCTGCCGCGGCCCCGCACCACCCCGTGCAGGTCCTGGGTCAGCAGCGCCAGGGTCCGGTAGGCATTGGCGATCGCGCGGCGCACCGGCAGGTAGGGATGGACGCGCCAGAGCCCCATGGTCAGCACCGTGGCCCAGATGCCGCCGGCGAGGAACATGCCGCCGAGCTCGGCGGCGCTGGCGAGGTCGGAGAGCGCGCGATCGAGGGAGAGCACCGAGACCACGCAGAGGAGCGTGCCGACCTGCTGGGCCGACTGGCCGTAGACGCGGACATAGGTGGCGCAGAAGATCACGAGCACCGCGACCGGCAGCGCCACCGGCAATCCGAGGCCGCGCAGCAGCCCGCCGCCGCCGATGATGAGGGCGCCCAGCACCGAGAAGCTGAGGAGGGCCGGCACCCGCCGCCGCACCGGCCCGCCGGCATCGCAGAGACAGGTCATCAGCGCGCCCAGCGCCGCCTCGATCAGCCCATGCCAGTGCAGCCACTGGCTGGCGGCGATGATGACCGCGGTGGAGAGGCCGGCGCGCAGACCCTCGGCGAGGCTGATGGCCCTGAGATTGAAGACAATGGGAAGTCGCGCAAGATCCGGCGCGGTGTCCCGCGGATCGGACCGGCCGGTCAAACGCCGCGGACCCCGGAGGCGCCCCGCGGAACCGCCGTCATTTGCGCGTGGCGTTTTCCGTCGCCGCTCCCGCCAGCAGCGCCGCGAGGAGAGCCGCGCCCTTGTTCTCCTCGATGAGGCGCGAGGCCTCGGCGATCAGCAGGGCTGGTGCTGCGGCATCCGGCGAGGCCCCGGCGGCCACCGGCGCGGGCCGATGCCGCAGCAGGCGCCAGATCGTCGCCACCAGGCCGCCGCACAGCAGCAGCAGCGCCGCGGCCGAGATCAGCGGCGCGCCGACCGGGCCGACCGCCGGCAGCAGGAAAATCCAGAGCGCCGTCACCGCGCAGCCGGCCGCCGCCGCCGCGAAGGCCGCGGCCAGGCCCGCGCAGCACGCCGCGAGGGTCATGCGGCGGGCGGCGCCGCCGACCCTGCGGCTGGCCGCGATCTCGCCGAAGGCGGCGAGGACGGCTTTCATCACGTCGTCCATGGGGCGCGCTCAGCGCGACAGCAGACGGCTGCCGACGAATCCCAGCGCGAAGGCCAGCAGCAGGCTCATCAGCGGCTGCTCCTCCACCTGGCGGCCGATCGCCTTGAGGGAGCGCTCGCCCTGCGCCGACAGACTCTCGTAGGCGCGCCTGCCCTCCTCGCCGAGACGGTCGACGGCGTCCCGCGCCATGCCGTTGGCGCCGCCGATCGCGTCCGTCTTCATGTGCTCCATAAGAGTCTCGAGATCGCGCCGCAGGGTGGCGAGGTCCTTGGCGATCGCGTCGAGATCGGGAGGCGTTCCGGTCTCCGATGGGCCCTTGGCGGTGGTGGTCATGAGATGGTTTTCCTGTCCTGAGTTCGAGACCCCCGGCGGCTCCCCTGCCGTTGCGCAGTCGATGCGATCCGCGGCGACGCGTCAACCTATGACTTTCCCAGGCATGGATATGTGGCGTTTCCCTGGGTTGAGAGTAGAATCGAACCAGGCTCGGCGTCGGCTTTTCGGCGTCGATCATCCCGCAGGGAGACGACCATGGCCAAAGGGCAGATGAGATCAAATCGCGAAGCCAAGAAGCCGAAGAAGTCCACCCTGGAGAAGCAGAAGGCGAAGGCCGGCGGCTCCGTCTTCGATCCCGGCTCGAAAACGCAGCCGGCCTATCCCAAGAAGAAGTAACCGCCGCGGTTGAGCGGCCACTCCCTGGCCGGTCCTGACCGGCGCCGGTTCGGCGCACCGGCGCATGCGCCGTCCATCCTCCACTCCCTGAGCAACATGCTAGGCGGGACCGCAGCGCGGAGTCGCGGCAGCCTGCCCACAGCCTGACCAATCACGGCCGCGCGAGCGCCGCCGAGGCGCGGATTTCCGCGCGCGGCCGGCGTCGCCCTGCGTGGCATAGGGATTGCTAGATATTCCCGGAGGGGCCGCGCGATGCTGACCACCTGGGAGTGTGACGGATGCAGCTGGGCGTGTTCATTCCCATCGGCAACAACGGCTGGCTGATCTCCACGACCTCGCCCCAGTACCTGCCGAGCTTCGATCTCAATCGCACGGTGGTCGAGACGGCGGAGCGGTTCGGCTTCGATTTCGCGCTGTCGATGATCAAGCTGCGGGGCTTCGGCGGACCGTCGCAGTACTGGGATCACAATCTCGAATCCTTCACGCTCATGGCCGGGCTCGCGGCGGTGACGACGCGCATCCAGCTCTTCGCCTCGGTGGCGGTGCTGACCTTGCCGCCGGCCTTCACCGCCCGCATGGCGTCCACGATCGATTCGATCTCCCACGGCCGGTTCGGGATCAACATCGTCTCCGGCTGGCAGCGCGCGGAATATACCCAGATGGGCATCTGGCCCGGCGCCGAGCACTACGCGCGCCGCTACGAGTACTGCACCGAGTACGTGGGCATCATGCGCGAGCTCTGGGAGACCGGCCGCTCGGACTTCAAGGGCGCGTTCTTCCGGATGGACGACTGCCGCCTCAGCCCACGGCCGGAGAAGCCGATTCCGATCATCGGCGCGGCCCAGAGCAACAACGGCACGCGCTTCGCCGCCGAGATCTGCGACTACAATTTCTGCGCCAGCTTCGGCGTCAACGAGCCGACGAAGGTCGCCCCCAGTGTCGCGCGGCTGGTGGCGGCGTCGGCCGCGACCGGCCGCGACGTCGGCGCGCTGATCCTGATGATGGTGATATCAGACGAGACCGACGCCGCGGCCATGGCGAAGTGGGAGCATTACAAGGCCGGCGTCGATCTGGAGGCGCTCGCCTGGCGCGACGCCCAGGCTGGCGACGATCCCAACAACGATCCCTACGCCACCAAGAGCCGCCTGACCCAGACCGGCAAGGAGAAGCTCCCCACCAGCATGGGCGTCCTCGTCGGCTCCTATGCCTCGGTCGCCCGCATGCTGGACGAGCTCGCCGCTGTCCCCGGCGTGCGCGGCGTCATGCTGACCTTCGACGATTTCGTCGCCGGCATGGAGAATTTCGGCACTCACATCCAGCCGCTGATGGCGTGCCGCGCCAATCTCACGCGAGCCGCCTGAACCGATCACGATCCGCCTCGATCACGAAAGGAACCGTCATGGGCAAAGGGAAGATCAGGAAAAGCCGACGCAGGCCCTCGCGCCGTCTGTTCCTCAAGGGAATGGCCGCCACGGCGGGATTTGCCGCCGGCTCCGGCGTCATCGGCGGCTTCCCGACGATCTGGGCGCAGAACATCAAGGACGTGACGATCAATCATGCGGGCCCGCCGGTCACCGCGATCCCGCGCATCGGCGAGCAGGCCAGCAAGGATCTGGGCTTCACCGTCCACATGCAGGCGTCGGAGAATGCCGATCTCCTCAACCGCATGCTGTCGCAATCGAGCGCCATCGACGTCGCCGACGTCAGCCTGCCCTATCTACGCTACCTCACCGGCCGCAACATCCTGCAGGGCATACCCGTCGCCAAGTTGAAATACTGGGACCAGACGATCCCGCTCTTCACCAAGAGCGAATATCCCGACGGCCGCAAGGCGTCGACCCAGGGCATTGCGCCCTTTGGCGTGATCTACGCCACCGGCGCCGACGGTCAGAAATTCTCCGACGGGCCCAGCGACTGGCTGACCGCGGTGCCGGCGGTGACCAATGCCGACACCCTCGGCATCCGCCCTGACCTCACCGGCCGTGACATCACCAGCTGGGCCGACCTGATCAGCCCGGACTTCAAGGGCAAGGCCGCGATCCAGGACAATCCCACCATCGGCATCATCGACGTCGCCATGGCGGTGGAGGCGCGCGGCGACGTCAAGTACGGCAACAAGGGGAACATGACCAAGGACGAGATCGACAAGACGATCTCGCTGATGATGGAGATCAAGAAGAGCGGGCAGTTCCGCTCGTTCTGGGGCTCCTTCGACCAGTCGGTGAACCTGATGGCGTCGGGCGAGGTGGTGATCCAGTCCATGTGGTCGCCCGCCGTCACCGCCGTGCGCACCCGCGGCATCCCCTGCGTGTTCCAGCCGCTGAGGGAAGGCTATCGCGGCTGGGGCTACACTTTCGGCATCATGAAACACCTGAGCGGGCTGCAGCTCGACTGCGCCATGGAATACGCCAACTGGTACGGCTCCGGCTTCCAGGGCGCCTTCATCGCGCGCCAGGGCTACTACTCGGCCCAGCCGGAGACGGTGAAGAAGTATCTGACGCCGGCGGAGTGGGACTACTGGTACGGCGGCAAGCCCGCCGCCACCGACATCGTCGACCCCTACGGCAAGGTGGTGGAGAAGGCAGGCCGGACGCGGGACGGCGGCGGCTTCTGGCAGCGCATGGGCAACATCGCGGTCTGGAACTCGGTGATGGACGAGGACCGCTACCTCACCCGGCGCTGGAACGAGTTCATCACCTCGTGAGCCCGGCTCTCCCGGCCTGAGCGCGCGCCCCTTGTCTCAGGACGCACTGGGCGCCGCGGTCCGCCGCCGTCGGCTCGACATCGCGCTGCCGCGGCTCTCGCCGCGCGCGGTCTCCTGGCTGCAGGTCGGGCCGCTGGCGCTCATCCTGGTGGTGCTGTTCGCGCTGCCGACCCTGCTCTTCCTGGTGGTCAGCTTCTTCGACTACGACCGCATCGGCCTCTATCCCGCCTTCATATTCGACAACTATCGCGATCTCCTGACCACGCCGGCGACGATCCGGGTCTATCTGAGCTCGCTCAAATTCGCGGCGATCGTCTGGGCGATCACCCTCGTCCTCGGTTTCAACATCGCCTACTTCCTGATCTTTCACGTGCGCAGCGGCGTCACGCGGACGGCGCTGTTCCTGCTCTGCTTCATCCCGTTCTGGACCTCGACGATCATCCGCACCATCGCCTGGATCCCGTTCCTGGGGCGGAACGGCGCCTTCAACCAGCTGCTGATGGCGCTCCACATCACCTCGCATCCCCTCGACTTCCTGCTGTTCTCCGACTTCGCCGTCATCGTCACCTACGTGCACCTCTATACGATCCTGATGGTGGGGCCGGTGGCGAACTCGCTCACCAAGATCGATCCCGCGCTTCTCGAGGCGGCGCGGGACGCCGGCGCCAGCCGCTGGCGGGCGATGGTGGACGTGGTCATTCCGCTCTCGAAGACCGGCATCGCGCTGGGCTCGATCCTGGTCTTCACCCAGGTGATGGGCGATTATTTCGTGGTGCGGCAGATGAGCGGCGGCCAGAGCGCCTCCATCGTCTCCGCGCTCTCCACCGAGATCCAGGCGATGCAATATCCGCCCGCCGCCGCCAACGCCATGGTGCTGGTGCTCTTCGTGGCGCTGCTGGTGGCGCTCCTCATGCGCGTCGTCGACGTGCGCCAGGAGCTGGTGAGCCGCGGCGATCTCGCGAGCTCCGGCCGCCAGAGCCACACGGTGGGCGGCGACCGCCGGCCGGGGACGTTCTACGCGCTGGCGGCGCTGTTCGGCGCCTATCTCCTCTACCTCTATGGGCCGATGCTGGTGATCTACGTGCTGTCGTTCCAGGGACCGAACGGCGGCGTCACCTTTCCCATGGTGGGATTCTCCGTGCACTGGTTCGGGAACATCGCCAAGCCCGGCCAGATGGCGAACATCCCCGTCTCCTTCGCGCGCTCGATCGGCCTCGCGGCGCTGGTGAGCAGCCTCACGGTGGCGATCTCAGTCGCCGCGGGCTTCGGCTTCCGGCGCCGCTTCCCCGGGTCGGCCACGCTTTTCTACATCGCCGTCGCCAGCCTGGTGATGCCCAGCCTGCTGGTGGGCTTCGGCATCGGCCTCGGGTTCCAGATGCTGGGCCTGCCGCCGGGCCTCTTCGCCTCGGGGCTCGGCGCCCAGCTCACCTGGACCTTGCCCTTCGGCCTTCTCACCATGTTCGCCGTCATCAACCGCTTCAACCGGTCCTACGAGGAGGCGGCGAGCGATCTCGGCGCCAGCCCGTGGCAGCGCCTCATTCACGTGAGCCTGCCGCTGCTGCTGCCGGGCATCCTCGGCGTCGGCGTCGGCGCCTTCACCCTCTCCTATGACGAATACGCCCGCACCACCCTCACCGCGGGGAATACCAACACCCTGCCGCTGGAGATCTACGCGCTGATCTCGAGCTCGTCGTCGCCGATGCTGTTCGCCATCGGCACGGTGACGACGGCGTTCTCCTTCCTGGTCATCGGCGCGACGCTGTGGGCGATCCTGCGCATGCAGCGCCGCCGCGGTCAGCTCGCCCATAGGATCTGAGGGCACCGCCATGGATCCACGCAACGAGGTCGAGCTCATCGCGCTCACCAAGCGCTACGGCACCACCACCGCCGTCGACGGCATCGTGCTCAGGGTGCCGCGGGCGAGCTACTGCTGCCTCCTCGGCCCCAGCGGCTGCGGCAAGACCACGACGCTCCGCATGATCGCCGGCCACGAGACGGCGACGGAGGGCGACATCCTCATCAACGGCGTCAACGTCACCGACCTGGCCCCGGCGCGCCGGGGCACGGCGATGATGTTCCAGAGCTACGCGCTCTTCCCGCATCTCACCTGCCTCGACAATGTCGCCTTCAGCCTGAAGATGCGCGGCGTCGGCCGGGCGGAGCGGCGCAAGACCGCGCGGGAGTTCCTGGCCCTCGTCGAGATGGAGTTGTTTGCCGAGCGGATGCCGGCGCAGCTCTCCGGCGGCCAGCAGCAGCGCGTGGCGCTGGCGCGCTCCCTCATCGTGCGGCCCCGCGTCCTGCTGCTGGACGAGCCGCTCTCGGCGCTCGATCCGTTCCTGCGCATTCGCGTGCGGGAGGAGCTGAAGCGGCTGCAGCGCGAGCTCGGCATCTGCTTCATCCACGTGACCCACAGCCAGGACGAGGCCATGGGGCTTGCCGACATGATGGTGGTGATGGAGGACGGCCACATCCGCCAGGCCGGCCCGCCGCGGGAGGTCTTCGAGAGGCCGGCGAGCAGCTTCGTCGCGCGTTTCATCGGCGGCCACAACGTGCTGCCGAACGGCCACGGGGAGATCGCGGTGCGCGCCGACCGCTGCCGTCTGGGACAGGCCGGCGTGGGCCCGCATATTTCAGGGCGCGTGGTGGCGGTGGAGTATCAGGGCCCGCACGTCCGGGTCGCGCTCAGGACCGAGGCCGGGTTCGAGGCCTCGGCCTTGCTGCCGGACAGCGCCTACTATGCCGGACCGGTCTCCCCCGGCGACGCCGCCACTCTGGTCTGGTCCGAGCGCGACATCCACGCCCTGGCGGACGGCTGAGGCACCGTCACCGGCTTCTCGGAATGAACCCGGGCACGCCGGTCTCCACGACGGCATTGAATCGGATCCGCGTCGCGACGCTGTCGCGAATTTCCTGCATGGCGTCTTCCGGCAGGGCCGAGACCTCGAAGTTCTCCCGGATGCGGCCGGGAGTGACTGAGGTGGTCAGGAAAGCCGTGCCGCGTTGTACCGCCCAGGCCAGCACGACCTGGGCCGGTGTTTTGCGCAGGCGCTCGGCGATGGCGACGATCACGGGATCATCCAGCAATCTCGGCTCCATCGCGTGGCCCAACGCCGCGAACGCCAGCAGCACGATCCCCTGCTGCCGGCAATAGTCGAGCAGCTCCCATTCCGGCAGGTACGGATGGGATTCGACCTCGACCACCGCCGGCTTGATCCGGGCGGCGTCGACGACCTCCCGCAGTGTCGCCAGATTGACATTCGACAGGCCGATGGCCTTGCACCCGCCCTCGTCCACCAGGCGCTCCAGGGCGTGCCACGTCTCCACCAACGTCACCCCGGAATCATAGATGACCTGGCCGCGCCCGTCCCTCGGGTCCTGCTCGTCGCCCGGCTGGAAGGCAAAGGGTGTGTGGATGAGATAGCAATCGACATAGTCGAGCTGGAGCCGCTGGCGGCTCGCCTCGAAGGCGGGTCTGACCCGCTCGGGACGGTGATTGTTGTTCCAGACCTTCGTGGTGACGAACACGTCCTTGCGCGCAATCGTCCCCGCCGTGAACACTTCCTGCATCGCATCGCCGACCGCTCGCTCATTGCGGTAGCGTTCCGAGCAATCGAGGTGACGGAACCCCGTCTCCAATGCCGTCCTGGTCGCCTGCCTGGTCGCGAGAGGATCGGGAATCAGCGTGCCGAACCCGAGAGCGGGAATGGCGCCGGATCCGTGGGTGAGCGGGATCCTCGCGTAGCGAAGGGTGTCGGGCGCGGCCACGGTTCTACTCCTCCGTTCGGAGATCCAGCTCGGCGCGAGGAAGCGTTGGATCGTCGCATCGCGCCGTCGGCCGCGCCCGTGATCGAGCGCGGCCGCGAGGCGCTGGCCGCCGCGTCAGGTGACGAGAGTGGCCTCGAGGCTGACGTCGGCCTTGAGCAGCTTCGACACCGGGCAGCCGGCCTTGGCCATGCCCGCCAGCTTCTCGAAGGTCGCCTGGTCGATGCCGGGGATCTTGGCCTTGAGGGTCAGATGGGAGGCGGTGATGGCGAAGCCACCCTCCACCTGCTCCAGGGTTACTTCCGCGGCGGTATCCATCTGATCCGCCCGCAGCTTGTTCTCGCCCAGGATGAGGGAGAGCGCCATGGTGAAGCAGGCGGCGTGGGCGGCGCCGATCAGCTCCTCGGGATTGCTGCCGCGCTGCCCCTCGAACCGGCTCGCGAAGCCATAGGGATAGGCATTGAGCGCGCCGCTCTCGGTGGAGATGGCGCCCTTGCCGTCTTTAAGCCCGCCTTGCCAGGCGGCCGACCCGTGTCGCTTGATCTTCATGCCTCGTACTCCTCTGTTGAAGCGCCTCGGCGCCAGGAAGATATAGGCCGGCCCGGCGGACCTGCCACGGGCACGGAAGGCCGTGCCGCTCTATTTCAGATAGTCCCGAAACCGAGACACTGAGGAGGCAGCGACCATGGCCACGACATCCGGCGACGATCTGCCCGAGACGCTCCGGAGCGTCCGCACGCGGCCGCTCTTCGTCCTCCGCCTCGACGTTCGGCCGCTGCAGATCGTCGGCGCGACGCCCGGCGCCTTCCGCCGCGTCGGCGTGGTCCCCGGCGGCGCCTTCGAGGGCGAGCGTCTTTCCGGCACGGTGCTCGACGGCGGCAACGACTGGCAGACCGTCCGCGCCGACGGCGCCACGACATTGAATGTGCGCCTGGTCCTGAAGACGAGCGACGACGCTCTCATCGCCATGACCTATCAGGGCCTCCGCCACGGTCCGCCCGACGTCATCGCGCGCCTCGAGAAGGGCGAGGCGGTCGATCCCGCGACATACTACTTCCGCATCAATCCCGTCTTCGAGACCGCCGCGCCGACCTACGACTGGCTCAACCGCGTCCTCGCAATCGGCATGGGATATCGCCGGGCGGACGGCGTGGTCTACAGCGTCTTCGAGGTGCTGTGAGCGGCGGGCCCTGCGCTGCGGATCAGTGAAACGACCCGTCGATTTCCGCCAGCATCCGCTCGGCTTCCCGCTCCGGCGAATCCGAGAGCCACGCGTCGTGCAGCGCGCCATCCACGCGCGCGACCACCAGCCAACCCTCGTTGTGCCGGATCCGCTCGGCGGTCACCAGAACCTTGCATCCGCGGATCTCCCGATCGCGGACGACGACGATCGCATCTTCGGCCATGTGTCTGGCCCCCATCGCAATTGACGGCGGATGCGAGCACGATCCCGCGAGGGAGCGCAAGTGACATCACCCCTCGATTGACCCGCCGCGCCTCACTCCGGACGCGCCGGTTGGGCGGCGTGCAGCGCCGGGGCCACGGTCTCCGCCCGCCGCGGCAGCGTATAGAGGCCGGCCCCGATGATGACGACGGCGCCCGCGATGGTCGCGACATCCGGAAGATTGGCGAAGAACAGATAGCCCCAGAGGATGCCCCAGGGCAGTGCCGCGTATTCGAAGGGTGCGGCGCGATTGGCCTCGGCGAGCCGGTAGCCTTGGGCGAGGAAAAAGAACCCGCCGGCGGCGATGAGACCGCACGCCGCCAGCAGCCCCGCGTCGGTGGCGCCCGGCCATGACCAGGCCAGCAGGAGAAAGCGCAGGCTGCTATGGGCGTCTCCGGCGACCTCGATGCCCGAGAGGCCAAGCGCGGTCGCCCCGCCAGCAACGACGTAGAAGGCCGTTGCCGAGATCGCCATCGCGCTGCCGCTCTCGGTAGTGCCGAGCCGGCGCGTCAAGACGGCGGAAACCGCATAGGCGAGGGCCGATGCGATGGGGAGCAGCACCGCCGGATCGAACAGCGCGGGGCTTGGCTGCGCGACAATGAGGACGCCGCCGAATCCCACGATGATCGCGGCCCAGCTGCGGATGCTAACGCGCTCGCCCAGCATCGGCAGGCTGAGGGATGCCACGAAGAACGGGCTGGTGAAATAGAGCGCCACGCATTCGGCGATCGGCAGATGGGCCAGCGCCAGATAATAGCTGGTGTAGGAAAGATAGAGCGCGAGACCGCGCACCAGGTGCAGACCCAGGCGATGCAGTCTCGGCGTCTTGCCGTCCACGAGGCGGGCGACCGCGATCAGGATCGGCAGGCCGACCAGGCTGCGCAGCACGACGATCTCGTGCACCGGATAGGTGCCGCTCAGGCCTTTGACGATGGCGTCCTGCAGCGAGAAGATCGAGACGCCGAGGGCGACGCTCAGCATGCCGCGGATCTGGCGGGTCATCGGGTCCCCAAGGACTTGACGAGCTCCCCCACCGGTCAGTCTCCCGCGGTCACCAGGTGGCGCCGCCAATTCCCGGACGGGTCGTAGCCGAGGAGCCGCCGCGCCTTGGCGATGTCATACAAGGCCGCGTGGGGCTCGCGCGCGTAGAGCTCCGGCCGGCGGATCTCCGGCAGCCGGCCGAAGCGGCGCTCGATCAGCGCCAGCGTCGGCTCGGGCGCCAGCGTGTTCGGCGCGCTGATGAAGAAGATCTCGAATCCCCGGACCTTTTCGATGGCGAGACGCACGGACGCCGCCACGTCGCCGGGCTCGACCCAGCCCCAGAGGTCGCGAAAATAGAGTCCGCCGCGGGCCGGGATCTCCGGGTAGTTCTGCGGAAACAGGATGAGGAGCGGCCGCAGCACCGTGATGTCCATCCCGCCGGCGCGCGCGAAGCTCGCCGCGACGGTCTCCGCGGCGACTTTGCTCAGGCCATAGACCTCGTCGGGACGGAGCGGATGGCTCTCGTCGATCGGCAGATAGTCGGGCGGGCACTGGTCCTTCTGGTAGCAGAGGCCGGTGACGCATTCCGAGGAGATCAGGACGATCTTCTTGACGCCGGCGCGCGACGCCGCCTGGAAGGCGTTCCAGGTGCCGAGCACGTTGGTCTCGAAGACCACCTCCGGCGGCTTGTCCCGGGGATTGGGGATCGCCGCCACATGAACGAGGACGTCGACCCCGCGCATCGCATCCTCAACCTCGGCGAGCGCCAGCACGCTGCCGGCGATGAACGGCGCCTCGACCCGCGGCGGCTTCTGATCGAACGAGATCGCGCGCGCCGTCTTGCCCAGCTCGCCCATGATCGCCGTCCCGAGATGCCCGCTGCCCCCGGTCACCAGGACGGTCGGTGTGCCGGTCATCGTTTCCCCCAATTCTTCCGCCCACCTACCCACCGCTCCGGTGAGCATCCTACTCACGCGGCCCGATAGATAGTCAACATCGGCACGGCACATTTCTGGCGCCCGTGTTTCTTCCCGCGTAGAACAGAAAAGTGGTGACGGTTTTTCCATCCGCGTGCGCCGCGATGGACGGCAGCCGATGGCGAGACGACGGTGAGGTCTAGAACCAGAGTATTCTTCCTGGCTCGAGCCTGATCACGTCGCCAAGAGATGTACGTTCGGCTTTGACGTGAAGACCGCTTCCCATTTCCTGGGTGGCGGCGGTCAACGCCTCGCTCTCCGTGGTCGCCAGAAGGTAGCCGATCCTGCCGGGCTTCTGGTCGGCGACATTGCTAAAGACCCTCACGCGCCAAATATGCATGTGAGCCTCCGCGACTAACCGCGCCAGTTCAATAGACCCGGTTACAAAGCGATGGTTGCGTCAAAGGCGGGCTATTCGCGGGACTGTTTTTCAGACCTTACGTCATATTTCGCATCGTCTTGGCCGCGCGAATGCTGTCGCTGGATCAAAAATCAGACATCTCGCACCCAGATCCATGTCGTCAAGAGCCGGCGGGCGGCGTCTCCTTGAGTGCCCCGCACGATCCCGGTATTGTCGCCGCCTAACAACAAGAACTAGGGGCTGGCTTCTATGACAAACCGTCCATTGCATGGAGCGAGCGTCGACGCCGAGGTGCGGAACCTCCTCGGTGATCAGACGTCTGAGTGGATGCAAACACCGAACCGGCTTTTCGATAACCTGGCTCCCTGCGACCTCATGCACTCGCCCGAGGGAGCGCAGGTGGTGCTGGCGGAATTGCACAAGTTCGCCGCGGCGCACGTCGCTCAGTTGCGAGCCCGGCGCACGTAGCCACACTCGGTCGCGCCTGCACCGACGGGCGAGAGACTCTGCGTTGCGCCTCTTCGACTTCGCCGAGCGCCGACTGCCGGTGATGAAGGGCGCCTTGATCCGAGGCGGCTTCTGGTCGAACGAGATCGCTACCAGAAGCGCTTCTTAGCGAAGGCTTTTCCTGAGCCCGATTTGAAATACCGCTCCAGCTGCCGGGCGGTCGTCTCTGTCTCGACACCGACATAACAATTGAGCCGTATGGGCAGAAAGGGCCGGGTCGACGTGACTTGGCCAAGCTCATGAGATCTGAACCGTCGCTTCAGATCGTTGGTCGATCCGACGTAGGTATCGCCGTTGCTGAGCTGGAGGAAGTAGACGTACCACACGACTGGCCTACGCCGAGGTTTCGGGGGTTATGGTGATTCCGTCGGCGCGAGTCCACCTACGCCAAGGCTTCGGTGGACACCCTACGCTGAAACTCCAGGTGGCTGCGCCACCCGAAGCTTCAGCGTAGGGTGGCGTCCCCGGGGTGACTCGAACACCCGACCCACAGTTTAGGAAACTGTTGCTCTATCCTGCTGAGCTACGGGGACGCAGCAGGGCATTATTATTCCTTAACCATTCCTGGTATAGCAACTTCCAGTCCATCCGCCCATTCGGCGGCTGACGCGGCCGCCATAAGGTGGCCACAGTCGCCATCTCTCTTGTCACAGGGACGACGGAAGCCCGGCGTGCCTAAATCGTTATCATCCCGTCCCCGTTGCCGTCGGGCGGCGTCTTTGAAGGAGTGTGGTTTCATGGGTGTGCGTGCACTGATCCCCGCGCTGGGCTTCCTCGGTCTGCTGGCCCTGGCGCCGCTCTCCGGCGTTGCCGCGGCGGCGACGGAGCCGACCGGCGTCGTTGCCGATTTCGGCGACCGCACGCTCCAGATGCTCAGCGATCAGAAGCTGACGCAACCCGACCGCGAGAGCCGCTTCGGCGCGCTCCTCGACCAGGATTTCGATTTCCAGACCATCGCCCGCTTCGTGCTCGGCCGCTACTGGCTGACCGCCAGCGACGACCAGAAGCAGCAGTTCGCCAAGGTCTTCCGCGACTACGTGGTCCTCGCCTATGCCAACCGCTTCAACGAATTCAGCGGCGCCAGCTTCAAGGTGACGGGGCAGCGCGCGGAGAACGAGACCAACGAGCTCGTCAGCACCCAGGTGCAGCGCCGCGAGGGCGGCGCGCCCGCCCACGTGGACTGGCGCGTGCGCAAGGGCGCCGACGGCTACAAGATCACCGAGGTGATCGTGGACGGCATCAGCATGTCGCTGACCCATCGCCAGGAATTCGCCGCCATCATCGAGCGCAACGGCGGCAATATCGGCGACCTCATCGCCCAGCTCCGCCAGCGCACCGGCGACACCGCGAAGCAGTAGCGCGTTGCCGCCAATGCCGGCTCACTTGCGCGGATCCGTTGCCGGCAGCACATAGCGGTTGAAGATGGCGAGCGGCACGGCGGACTGCAGCGGGCTCTGATAGAGCCCGGCGTGGACGAGCACCACGAGGTCGAGATCCGGCACGATGAAGAGGCGCTGGCCGCCATATCCGACGCCCGCCACCCAATCCACCTCGCGCTTGTCGACGAGGCTGCGGCCGAGCCAGAACTGATAGCCGTAGAAAAAGAGTCCGTTGCCGTTGATCTGCGGCGATGTCGCCGCCGCGATCCAGTCCGCCGGCACGATCTGCTTTCCGTCCCAGGCGCCGTGTTGAAGCACCAGCTCGCCGATCTTGACGAGGTCGCGCGGCCGGAGGCGCAGTCCCGAGGCGGCGATGGGATCGCCGTTCGCGTAGCGCTCCCAGCCCACCTCCGTGATGCCCAGCGGCCCGAACAAGAGCGTGCGGGCGAGCTCGTCGAGGGGCTCTCCCGAGGCCTTGCGCAGGATCGCGGAGAGCAGTGCCGTCGAGCCGCCGCTGTAGGTGTAGACCGTGCCCGCCGGCCACTCCACCGGCTGCTCCAGCACGAAGCGATAGGGATCGGGCGCGTCGGTCATGCGCCGCTCGCTGTTGGCGGGATTGCTGTAGGGCAGGTCCTCGTTCCAGGCGAGGCCCTGGGACATGGTGAGGAGATGGCGGATGGTGATGCGCTCCTTCTCGGGCGTGCGCAGGTCCGCGTATTCCGGGAAGTAGTCGAGAACAGGCGTGTCGAGGCTGCGGATCCAGCCGCGCTCGACCGCGATGCCCACCACCAGCCCGACCACGCTCTTGGTGACCGAGCGCAGGTCGTGCGGCATCGCCGCGTCATAGGCGACGGTGCCGAGCGGCCGCCCCCACTGTTCGTCCGCGCCGGCGAAATAGTGCTCGAAGACAAGTTTGTCGTGGCGCACCACCAGCACCGAATGGATGTTCGTCTCCTTGCGCGCCTCGAGGCGCGGGGCCAGCGGGCAGAGCACGGCACTGTCGATGCCGACGCTCTCGGGCGTGCCCGTGGCCCAGCCATCGGCGGCGGGCGGCGCGCCGCAGCCGGCGGGCACCGCCGCCGTCGCTGGCGTCGATGCGGCGCATCCCGTCAGCGCGAGGGAAAGCAGAAGACCGAAAGTCCGGAATCGCATGATCGTGCTCCCTGGATCGAGGCCTGTGCAAACGGTCAGGGTTCCTGGCGGATCTCGCCCGATCCGGCGACGCGCGAGCGCATCCGCTGGGGATGCCCGTGCACCGTCACCTTCGCGCTGCCGGTGATGACGACATCGGCGTCCTCGACGGGCGAGATGTCCGCATTGCCGCTGCCGCGGATCCGCGCGTGCACCTCGTTCGCCCTGAGCGCGCGGAGATCGGCCCGGGCGGAGCCGGCGATCTCCAGCGACAGCGCGCGCACCCGGCCTTCCGCCTCGGTCCTGGCGCTGCCGCGCATCTCGATCGCGAGCGTGTCCTGGTCGAGGCCGGTGAGGGTGAGGGCGCCCGCGCCGTTGATCCGCCAGGTGGCGGGCGGCGGCCCCGCCAGCCGCACGGTGGCCCGGTCGGCCGAGACGCAGGGAAAGCGGCCGTCCGAGACCAGCCGGCCGCCCTCGAAGCGCACATGGCCGATGACGTCGGGATCGCCGCTGACGCTCGCCTCGGCGACGGTTGCCGGATGATAGAGAACGGTGGCGGGAAGATTGATCTCCACCGTTCCGCCGCTGGGCCAGGACAGCGGCAACGTCTGGGCCGGGCTGCTCGAGGCCGCGCCGCCGACGAGGCGCGCCGCCGCGCAGGCGAAGCCGCGCATCACGCCGCGCGGGCCGCCGATGTCGAGGAGCTCCGTATCGCCGATCCAGACGACGACGGCGAACGAGATAGCCGAGATCGCGAGCGCGGCCGCCGCGACCGTGGCCAATCGCCGGCTCATCGGAGGTCTCGCGGATCAGACCGCATCGGACGCCGGCTTCAGCAGGTGATAGTGCAGCCGCGCGTAGCGTCCGAGCAGCTTCATGGCGAGGCCGAGCGCCAGCAGCAGGAGGGCGCCGCCGCCGATGCTGCCGCTGAGGAGGCCGAGCCCGGCGAAGCCGCGCGCCAGCGCCCCCATGAGGGGATGGAAATGCAGCATGCTCACCAGCAGTCCCGCGCCCACCGCGGCGATCACCATCAGCACCAGGGCGAGGATCGCGCTCGCCAGCAGCAGCATCGCCAGCAGCGGCAGCAGGAACACCAGGTCGACCGCCGCGAGGCCCGCGAGCGCCAGCAGCGCCGCCGCGAAGGTGCCGAGGCTGCGATTATTCTCCCAGCGCCGGAGCCCGCTCTCCGCGCGCAGCTCGCGCGCCAGGCGGCGGGGATCGCCGAGGGCGTCCGCCACGGATTCCTCCGCGCGGCCGGCGGCGCGCGCCTCGTCGAAATAGGCGGCATAGTCGCTCAGGATCTCCTCGGCCTCGGCGGCCGGCATGCCCGACAAACCCTGGCTGAGCAGGCGCAGGAACATCTCCCGGTTCATTCGCGATCTCCCAGCAACTGGCCGACGGCGGCGACGAAGCCGCGCCATTCCCGCGTCTGCGCCTGCAGCGCGCCGCGGCCCCGCGGCGTCAGGCGGTAGTACTTGCGCGACGGACCGCTGCTGGACTCCACCAGGTGGGTCTCCACCAGCCCGTCGTTCTGCATGCGGCGCATCAACGGATAGATCGTTCCCTCTCCCATGCCGACGCTCGTCGCGAGCGTGCTGGCGATCTCGTAGGCGTAGCTCTCCTGCCGCGACAGCAGCGCCAGCACGCAGAGCTCCAGGGCGCCCTTCTTGAGCTGAATGTCGATCAACTCGGTCATGGGCTCCCGTGCGGCCGGCGCTGCCTACTATCTAACACAAGGTACCTTGCATTGCAAGGTAGCCGATCATGCGCTTTTCCGGGGCGGCACTCGCCGGCTCAGAACTGGCCTTGCTTGATGCGGAAGATGTCGGGGTTCTTGGGATCCTCGGCGTAGATCACCAGGCCGAAGGGAAGCCGGGGCGAGGGCTTCAGGCCGGCCTTGTCGCCCTGCTGGGGCGGCCACGGCGTCGTCCCGTATTGGAGCTGCACCATGCGGCCTTTGCCGTCGAAGCCCTGGAACAGCAGGTTGATGCCATCGGCCATCTGCGTGTCGATGGCGCGGCCTTCCGCCGGAAACGTCTGGGTGACGAAATAGCTCTGCAGCCGCTTGGCGCCCGCCAGCACGTTGGTGGCGGTGGGCGAGGTGTCGCTGACGCTGGCGCCCCACAGCAGCCGCACCTGGAACAGGCTCTTGTGGGCGTAGCCCAGCGTGTAGACGATCTTGACCTTGCCGACATCAGGCAGCACGTCCTGGGCGGTGATGGTCAGGACCGTGGTGAGCTCGGTCGTATTGGTCGTGCGGACAATCGCGCTGTCTCTCACGTTGAAGTCGATCTGGATCGCGCGCCGCACCTCCGCCTCGGACATGCCGAACTTCGCCGAGCGGAAGCCTTCGACCTGATAGGGTTGCGGCGCGGCGGTCTCCGGCGCGGACGGCGGTGCCGGCGCCTGGGCCGCCGCCGATGCGGCGATGAGCGCCGAAAGTGCCAGCGCCGCGAGCGCGGTCGCGCGCCTCATGGGGTGCCGCGCCGCTCGGCGGCGATCCGCGCCAGGCCCTCCCAGGCCCCCAGCGACAGCAGATGGGCGTAGATCACGGCGATCCAGCCCTTGGCGCGCCACTCCCGGAAGGTTTCCGCGGGCAGCTCGTTGAGCTTCTCCTCATCGATCATCTTGAAGCCGCCGAGCTGCACGGTGTCGCCGGGCGACACCTGGATCTTCGCGTCGCGCAGGGCCAGGAATTCCACCTGCTGGAGCGCGCGCATGAACTCGCGGCTCTGCTCGATCTCGCGCTCATAGGCGAGGCAGAGCTCCAGCGCTTTCTGAGCCGTGGGCGAAGGCTTGCCGTCGGCGAACAGCGGATTGCCGCTGCCGATCTCCAGGAGATCCGAGGCGGCGTCGACGCAGAGCACGAGGTCGCTCCCCGCCGCCTGGCGCGCCAGCAGGAAGGGATAGCGGCGGACATGGGCCGGGACATATCTTCCCGCGCGCCAGCTTCCGTCCGCGCCGACGAAGAGGTTGGCGGCATCGCGGATCCCCACCACCGCCACCGGCATCGGCGCCGCCGCGTCGGCGAAGACGATGGGATAGTCGCGCTGGGCACGGAAGAATTCCGCCGTGGTCAGGGGAATCGCGTTGACGTCCCGGGCAAAGCCATAGCCCGCCTGGCTCCGCAGCGAGACCGTGCCGTGCTGCTGCGCCTGAAGGGCGATCGGCCGCCGATAGAACAGCGGCAGCGCGCCGGCGTCGCGCGGGGCGGGTTGCTTGGCCATGCCCCATCTTCCCCGATGCCCGCCGCCCCGCCAAGCCTGGGCGCCGAGCCGGCGGTCAGGGGCCGAAGAGACCGCGTCCCGCCATGAGCCCGCCGAGCAGCAGGACGATGAAGATCACGATGAAGATGAAGAACAGGATGCGGGCGATGTCGGCCGCCGCCACGGAGATCCCGGTGAAGCCGAACAGGGCGGCGATCAGCGAGATGACCAGGAAGATGAGAGCCCATCTGAGCATGGCGATTCCCTTCGGCAGGCGGATCCGGTCCCGGACCGGGCACTATTGCCAATAACGGGGAATCGCCGATTGCGTTCCCCGCCGCCGCTCATAGGGGATCGACGGGCAGCGCGAAGACATAGCCGACGCCGCGCTCGGTCTGGATGATCTCCGGCGCGCGGGGCGTACGCTCCAGCTTGCGGCGCAGGCGCACGACCTGCACGTCGATGCTGCGGTCGAAGACGTCCTCGTGGATATGGGCGGCCTGCATCAGCTCCATGCGGGTGAGCGGCCGCTGCGGCGCCTGGAGGAAGGCGGTCAGCAAGGTGTATTCGCCCCGCGTCAAGATGACCTCGGCGCCGTCCGGGTCGGTGAGGCATCGGGTGCTCTGCCGGAGCCGCCAGCCGCCGAACCGCCAGCCGCCCCGCGCCGCGGGTGCTCGCGGCTTTCGAGCCGCTTGCTCCCGGCGCAGCACGGCGCGGATGCGGGCCACCAGCTCCCGCAGGCCGAACGGCCGCATCAGATAATCATCGGCGCCCAGCTCGAGCGCGACGACGCGATCGCGCTCGTCGCAGCACTGGCCGCTGGCGACGATGATGGGCACGTTGGAGCGCGATCGGATCTCCCGCAGCAGCTCCAGCCCGTCATCCCCCTGGGGAGGCAGATCGAGGACGACGAGGTTCGGCTCCCTGCCGTCGAAGTAGCGCAGCATCTCGCGCCGTCCGCTGGCGGCGATGGCGCACATGCCGTGCTCGTCGAGAAAGTCGACGATCTCCTGCCGCAGGGCGCGATCATCCTCGACGACGAGGATGCGCGCGGGACCGTCGGCTGCCGCGCGTGCGTCGGGTTTCGGCGCCGGCTGCATCGGGCGGGCCGGCGGCGGCGATGCGGCGAGGGCGTGCTGCGGGCGGGTTGGCGGAACGTGCATGGGATCATCCTCCGGGGGCGCGACCCTACGCTCTCACCGTGATATTCTTAAAATGAATTGATTGAATAGAGTCTAGTCTGATATCGAATAGTGATGGAGCTTCGAACTCTCCGCGCCTTCGTCGAGGTCGTGCGCCAGGGCGGCTTTTCCCAGGCCGCCAAGGTGGTGTTCGCCACCCAGTCCACCGTCAGCAAGGCGGTCAAGCAGCTCGAGGACGAGCTCGGCGTGTCCCTGCTCGACCGCGCCGGTCATCGCAGCACGCTCACCTCGGCGGGCGATGTCGTCTACCGCCGGGCGCTCCGGCTCCTGGCGGAGCGGGACGATCTCGTTGCCGAGCTCGAGGATCTCCGGGACCTGAAGCGCGGCACGCTCCGGCTGGGCTTCCCGCAGATCGGCAGCAACCTGCTGGTGCCGACGTTCACGAGCTATCGCCAACGCTATCCGGGAATCGACATCCGCCTGATCGAGCAAGGCGGACAGCGGGTGCGGGAAATGCTGCTGGCGGGCGAGATCGATCTCGGCGCCTCGCTGCTCCCGGTCTCGGATGCGTTCGATTGGCAGAAGATCAGATCCGAGCCGCTGGTGGCGCTGCTGCCGTCGAGCCATCCTCTCGCCCGAAAAAAATCCACGGATCTCGCCAGCCTGCGGGAGCTTCCCTTCATTCTGTTCGAGAGCGGCTTCGCGCTGCATCGGCTGGTTCTGGACGCCTGCATCCGGCGCGGCTTCGAGCCGACCATCGTCGCCGTCAGCAGCCAGGTCGAGTTCATGGTCGAGCTCGCGGCCGCGGGTCTGGGCGTCGCCTTTCTGCCGCGGCTGATCGCCGAGCAGCGCCGCCGCCCCGCCCTGTCTCTCGTCCTGCTCGAGGAGCCGCAGACGGACTGGCAAGCGGCGATGATCTGGCGCCGCGGCGGCTATCTCTCCCAGGCGGCGAAGGCGTGGCTCGCGATCATGCGGGAGCTCGACGTCAACGGCTGACGGCGGCGTGGCGGCGGCCACGGCTTCGCTGTCGCGTCCGGCGGTGGCGGGATAGACTGCCGGCCATGACGACACCCGATACGCGCCCGGTGGTGGACTGGCTCATCGACGGTGCCCGCTCGGCGACGGAGCCGACGCAGATACTGGAGGAAGTCTCCACCCGCCTGGTGCGGTGCGGCATCCCGCTCTGGCGCGTCGCCGTCTTCGTGCGCACGCTGCATCCCAGCATGGTGGGGCGGCGCCTGCTGTGGCGGCCGGGATCGCCCGTCACCGTCTCCGAGCTCTCCTTCGACAACCTCGACTCCGAGGAATTCCTCGCCAATCCCGTCAAGTTCGTCTACGACACCGCCGCCCCGGTCCGGCGCCGGCTCTGGGACCCCGCCTGTCCCAACGACTTTCCGCTGCTGGCGGATCTGCGCGCCGAGGGCATCACCGACTACCTGGCCATGCCCCTGGTGTTCACCGACGGCGAGCTGCAGGTGGTGACCCTGACCACGCGCCAGGCCGGCGGCTTCACCGACGGCGAGGTCGCGGGGATCGAGGCGATCATCGCGCCGCTCGCCCGGGTCACCGAGATCCGCACCTTCCGGCGCATCGCCGGCAATCTCCTCGACACCTATGTCGGCCATCACGCGGGCCAGCGCATCCTCGCAGGCCAGATCCGCCGCGGCCACACCGAGTCGATCCACGCGGCGATCTGGCTCTCGGACATGCGGGGATTCACCACGCTGGCGGACCGCGTGATGTCGGTCACCCTGATCGCCCTCCTCAACCGCTATTTCGACTGCCAGGTTCCGGCGATCCTTCAGCACGGCGGCGAGGTGATGAAGTTCATGGGCGACGGGCTTCTCGCCATTTTTCCCATCGACGGCGCCGACGCGGACGAGGTGTGCGCCGGGGCACTGGCGGCGGCGCTGGAGGCGCGGACGGCGGTGGCGGCGATGGACGGTGCCGGGAACGCCGATCACGTCCGCTTCGGCCTGGCGCTTCACCTCGGCGAGGTGCTCTACGGCAATATCGGCGGCGGCAACCGCCTGGACTTCACCTGCATCGGCCCGGCGGTCAATCTGGCGGCACGCCTGGAGAAGCTGGCGGGGCGGCTCGGGCGCACCATCCTCGCCTCCGCCGATTTCGCCGCCCATTGCGGCCCGGGTCTGGCGCCGGTCGGCGAGTTCACGCTCGCGGGCTTCGCCGCCACCCAGCCCGTCTTCGGCCGCAGCGACGAGTTCGCGCTGAGTGAGCTGCACGTGGGGTGCGTCCTTCGACGCGCTTCGCTTGCTCAGGATGAGGACCATTTGTAATCGCATAAAGAAAACCTCCTCATCCTGAGCAAGCGGCCCATTGGGCCGCGCGTCGAAGGACGCAGGATGCCCCTCCAGTCCCCGGCGCTTGACACCGCCCGTGCCTCTCCGCACCGTCGGGTCCGATCGCAACGGAGGACGCCATGGCACTAACCCTCTATTACATGTCCGGCTCGCCCTATGCGTGGCGGGCCTGGCTCGCCCTTGAGCACAAGGGGATGCCCTACGAGTTGCGGACGCTTTCCTACGATGCGGGTGATTTCAAGAAGCCGGAGTTCGCCGATCTGACGCCGCGCCATAAGGTGCCGGTCATCGTCGACGGCGGCTTCGTGCTCTCGGAATCCGCCGCGATCCTGGAGTACCTCGAGGACAAGCAGCCGGAGCCGCGACTCTTCGCCGCCGACCTGCGGCAGCGCGCGGTGCAGCGGCGCCTAGTGCGGGAGGCGGACGCCTATCTCTCGCCGGCCCTGGAGGAGTTCGCGGATGCCGTGACGTTCACGAAACCCGAGAGCCGCTCGCCGGAGCGGATCGCCGCCGCCGCCGCCGATATCAAGCGGGAGCTGGCGCTCTGGGAGCAGGCGGCATCGGGCGACTACCTCGCCGGCGCCCTCTCCGCCGTCGATCTCACGGTCTATCCCCAGCTTGCCCTCATCGAGCGAATCGGTGCGCGCAACCCCGGCGTGCTGCCGGGGGACCTCGTCGGTCCCCGCGTGCGCGGCTGGCTTGACCGCATGGGGACACTGCCCATCGTGCGCAAGACCTGGCCGCCCCACTGGAAGGGCTGACGTGGGCGGCGGTCGATTCCTGGTTAACGGACGGCGCCACCGCCTCCTTTAAGGTCAATCGCGTAGGGCGCAAGTTGGATTGCGCCGGGCCTAGCCGCGCGGTAGCATTCGCGGAACAAGGGCAGCACAGCCCGAGCCGGGGCCGGCGATGCTGGGATGCATCGATCGACCCGCGGACGGGCCGAATGCGAGGCCTCCAAAACAAACCAAATCAGAGGGGAAACGCATATGGCAGTAGCCGCGACAGCCAGGGCCGGGTATCCGACGGGGATCAATCTGCCCTTCATCATCGGCGCCTCGTCGGTGGGCACGCTCATCGAGTGGTACGACTTCTATCTCTACGGCGTGCTGGCGCTGTTCTTCAGCAAGCACTTCTTTCCGCCCGACATGGCCCCGACGCTGTCGCTCATCCTGAGCCTCCTGGTGTTCTGGACCGGATTCCTGGTGCGGCCCTTCGGCGCCATCGTCTTCGGTCATCTCGGCGATCTCATCGGCCGCAAGTTCACCTTCATGCTGACCTTGCTGCTGATGGGCGGCTCGACCTTCGTGGTGGGATTGCTGCCGGGCTATGCGGGGATCGGAGTCCTCGCGCCGATCCTGCTGGTCGCCATGCGCGTGCTGCAAGGACTGGCGCTCGGCGGCGAATACGGCGGCGCGGCGACCTACATCGCCGAGCACGCCCCCGATAAGCAGCGCGGCTTCTACACCTCGTGGATCCAGACCACGGCGACGATGGGCATCGTGCTCGCGTTGCTGGTGATCCTCGTCTGCCGCCTGGCTCTCGGCGATCAGGCCTTCGGCGATTGGGGCTGGCGCGTGCCGTTCCTGATCTCGGCGATCCTCGTGGTGCTGTCGATCTACATCCGCCTGAAGCTGGCGGAATCGCCGCTCTACGCACGGCTGAAGCAGCAGGGGAAAGTGTCCTCCAATCCCGCGCTCGAGAGCTTCGGCAGCGGCAAGAACTGGGGCCTCATCCTGCTCGCGCTCTTCGGCGCCACGGCGCCGGAAGGCGTGGTCTGGTACACCGGCCAGTTCTACGCGCTCTTCTACATGACGACCGTGCTGAAGATCAATTACGTCACGGTCTACATCATCATGATGATCGCGCTCACCGCGGCGGCGCCGTTCTTCATCGTGTTCGGCGCTCTCTCGGATCGGATCGGGCGGCGCAACATCATGACGGTGGGCTTCGCGCTCGCGGTGATCAGCTACTGGCCGGTCTTCACCTGGCTCGGGACCTACAAGGACAATCCCGTCATCCTGACAATCCTGGTCTTCTACCTGGTGATCCTGGTGACCATGGTCTACGGCCCGATCGCCGCATTCCTGGTGGAGCTGTTCCCGGCGCGCATCCGCTACACCTCCATGTCGCTGCCCTATCACATCGGCAACGGCGTGTTCGGCGGGCTGGTGCCGCTGGCGGGCGCCTCGATCGCCGCGATGACCGGCGTCGCTCTCGGCGGCTTGTTCTATCCCATGGGTATCGCCGCCCTCGGCGTGGTCGTCAGCCTCGCCGGCATCAAGAGCCAGACCCAGCACATCAAGATCTGGGACGAGGTCGGCGGCGGCGCGCCGCCGCTGGTCCCGGACCAGCCGTAATTAAGAAACGCCTAGAAGAGAAGAGGCCCGGGCAAAACCCGGGCCTCTTTTTTTGTGCTCTGTCAGGGCGCGCCTCCTGCAATTACGTCATGCCCGGCCTTGTGCCGGGCATCCACGTCCTTGAGAGCGAAGATTCGTGGATGGCCGGGACAAGCCCGGCCATGACGAATTTATCGAGCGGACGGCACAACCTCACGTCTTATGAATCGGGTCGATCCATTTCACCGTCTCCGGCTTCTCCACCGGGGCGATGTCGAGGTTGACCACGACAGCCTCGTTGTCGCTGCGCACCAGCACGCATTCCAGCGTCTCGTCTGATGACGCGTTGATCTCCTGATGCGGCACGTAGGGCGGGATATAGATGAAGTCGCCGGGCCCGGCCTCGGCGGTGAATTCGAGATGCTCGCCCCAGCGCATGCGGGCGCGGCCCTTCACCACATAGATCACGCTCTCCAGCGCGCCGTGGTGATGGGCGCCGGTCTTGGCGTTGGGATGGATGTGGACGGTGCCGGCCCAGATCTTCTGGGCGCCGACCCGGGCGAAGTTGATCGCCGCCGCGCGGTTCATGCCCGGCGTCTGCGCCGTGTTGGTGTCGAGGGAATTGCCGGGGATGACCTTGACGCCGTTGTCGCGCCAGTCGGTCTGCGGATCGCTCATGAGGACTCTCCGTCTCTGCCTTGGCCTCTGACTTAGGCGGAATGACCGCCGGCGGCAAGCCTGTCGCCCTGCCGCCATTCGCCGCGGACGGCGGGGTCCGTCTCCCCGGTCAGATGGCTGGCGCGCGTGGCCTCGAATTCCGCCGGTGCCAGCCGCCCCAGCGCCCAGACCGCCATCGCCCGCACCAGCGGCGCGGGATCGGCGAGGAGCGGCCGCACCGCCCGCAGCAGTGTCGCACTCCCGCTGTTTCCGATCGCGATCAGCACATTCCGCACGAAGCGGTCCCGGCCGATGCGCTTGATGGGCGAGCCCGAGAACAGTTTCCTGAAAGCCGCGTCGTCGAGGCCGGCGAGCAGCGCCAGCTCCGGCGCCGCGAGATCGGCGCGGGGCTCGAGGCCGGTCGCGCCGGCCACGCTCGCGAACTTGTTCCAGGGACAGACCGCCAGGCAATCGTCGCAGCCATAGATTCGGTTCCCCATCAGCGGCCGCAGCTCCCGGTCGATATGCCCCTTGTGCTCGATGGTGAGGTAGGAGATGCAGCGCCGCGCGTCGAGCTGATAGGGCGCCGGAAAGGCGTTGGTGGGGCAGGCGTCGAGACAGCGCGTGCAGGCGCCGCAGTGATCCGCCTCCGCCGCGTCGGGTGCCAGATCGAGGGCGAGATAGATCTCGCCCAGGAACAGCCAGGAGCCGAAGCGGCGCGAGACCAGGTTCGTGTGCTTGCCCTGCCAGCCGACGCCGGCGCGGGCGGCCAGCGGCTTCTCCATGACAGGCGCGGTGTCGACGAAGAGCTTGAGCTCCGTGTCCCAGCTCTCGGCGATGGAGCGCGCCAGGCTCTTGAGGCGCTTCTTGAGGACGTCGTGATAGTCGCGGCCGCGGGCATAGACGGAGATCGCGCCATGCTCTCTCTCCTTCAGCACGGTCAGCGGATCTTCGTCGGGGCCATAGTTCAAAGCCACCACGACGACGCTGCGCGCCTCGGGCCAGAGGCCGCGGGGATCGCCGCGCTCGGGCGCGCGCGCCGCCAGCCATCCCATGTCGCCGTGGAATCCGGCGCCGAGATAGGCCGCCAGATTCTCCCGTGCTTGCGCGCCAAGCGCCGCCGGCGCGAAGCCGACGGCATCGAAGCCCAGCGCGAGCGCCGTCTCGCGGATCGCCGATCTGGCATCGGCGCCGGTCATTTCATCCGCGGCCGCGATAGGACGGGACACCCTGGTCCGGCAGCCAGAGGCCGCGGGGCGGCGCGCCGGTCTGGTAGAAGACGTCGATGGGCATGCCGCCGCGGGGATACCAGTAGCCGCCGATGCGCAGCCACCGCGGCGTCAGGCGCGCGGCCAGCATCTTGCCGATCTTGAGGGTGCAATCCTCGTGAAAGCCCTGCTGGTTGCGGAACGAGCCCAGGAACAGCTTCAGGGACTTGCTCTCGATGAGCCACCGCCGCGGGACATAATCGATGACGAGATGGGCGAAGTCGGGCTGCGCCGTGATCGGACAGAGCGTGGTGAACTCCGGCGCCGCGAACCGCACGAGGTACGTCGTGCCCCGATGCGGATTGGGCACCCGCTCCAGCACGGCGTCCTCGGGCGAGGCCGGCAGCGGCACGTCGCGGCCGAGCTGGGTGAGGGTGGGGAATTTTCTTTTGGGCATTGGCTGATCGCTATCTTTGAAAGCAAGGCTCTCTCATTTCGTCATGCCCGGCCTTGAGCCGGGCATCCACGTCTTGAGCGAAGGGCGCGTGGATGGCCGGGACAAGCCCGGCCATGACGTCGAGAAGGGAAGCGATGCACACCTCACAACGCCGGCACATCCCCCGCCGCTTCGCGCTCCAGCATTGCGGCGGCGGTGGCGGCGAGGCGGCTCTCGGCGATGGCCTGGCGCATCGTCGCCATGAGGTCACCGTAGTAGCGCAGATTGTGCTGGGTCAACAGCATGGCGCCGAGGATCTCGCCGCTGCGGGCGAGGTGGTGGAGATAGGCGCGGGAGAACCTGACGCAGGCGGGGCAGGAGCACTCGGCGTCGAGGGGCCTGGGATCGTCCTGGTGGCGGGCGTTGCGGAGATTGACGGTGCCGCCCCGCGTGAAGGCCTGGGCGGTGCGGCCGGAGCGGGTCGGCAGCACGCAGTCGAACATGTCGATGCCGCGGGAGACCGCGCCCAGGAGATCGCTGGGCTTGCCGACGCCCATGAGATAGCGCGGCGCGTCTTCCGGGAGCTCGGGCACGGTCTCGTCGAGGACGCGGAACATGGTCTCCTGGCCCTCGCCGACCGCGAGGCCACCGACCGCATACCCGTCGAAGCCGATCTCGCGCAGCCCCACCGCCGAGCGCCGGCGCAGATCGCCATAGACGCTGCCCTGCACGATGCCGAAGAGCCCGTAGCCCGACCGCGCCGCGAATGCGCGCTTCGAGCGCCGGGCCCAGGCCAGCGACAGCTCCATGGATTTCCGCGCCTCGTCCCAGGTGGCGGGAAACGGCGTGCACTCGTCCAGCACCATGGTGATGTCGGCATCGAGAAGATTCTGGATCTCGATGGAGCGCTCCGGCGTCAGCTCGTGGCGGCTGCCGTCCAGATGGGAGCGGAAGGTGACGCCCGCCTCGGTGATCTCCCGGAGCTTGGCGAGGGACATCACCTGGAAGCCGCCGCTGTCCGTGAGGATCGGTCCCGGCCAATCCATGAAGCGATGCAGGCCGCCGAGGCGGCCGATGCGCTCGGCGCCGGGCCGCAGCATCAGGTGATAGGTGTTGCCGAGGATGATCTGGGCGCCGGTCGCCGCTTACCTCCTCGGGCCGCATCGCCTTGACCGTGGCGGCGGTGCCGACGGGCATGAAGGCCGGCGTCTCGATGACGCCATGAGCGGTCGCGAGACGCCCCGACCGCGCCGCGCCGTCGCGGGCGGTTACCGAGAATTCTGTCGTCACGCCGCGCGCTCCGGCTCCAGCAGGCAGGCGTCGCCGTAGGAGAAGAAGCGGTACTCCGTCTTGATGGCGTGGGCATAGGCCTGCTTCATGCGCTCCAAGCCGGCGAAGGCGGAGACCAGCATGAAGAGGGTCGAGCGCGGCAGGTGGAAATTGGTGACGAGAACGTCGATCGCCCGGAAGCGATAGCCCGGCGTGATGAAGAGCGCGGTCTCGCCGGCAAAAGGCTGCACCCGGCCGCTCTCGTCGGCGGCGCTCTCCAGGAGGCGCAGGCTGGTGGTGCCGACGGCGACGATGCGGCCGCCCGCCGCCCGCGTCGCGTTGATTCGCGCCGCGGTCTCGGCGTCGATGAAGCCGGTCTCGGCGTGCATCACGTGATCGCCCGTGTTCTCCACCTTCACCGGCAGGAAGGTGCCGGCGCCCACGTGGAGGGTCACGGTGAGATGCGCGATCCCGGCGGCCTCGAATTCCCGCAGCAGCGTCTCGGTGAAGTGCAGGCCGGCGGTGGGGGCGGCGACGGCGCCTTCCTTCCGCGCGAAGATGGTCTGGTAGTCGCGCCGGTCCCGGGCGCTGCCGCTGGCCGGCCGCTTGATGTAGGGCGGCAGCGGCATGTGGCCGTGGCGGTCGAGGGCGGCGCGGAACTCCGCCGGCGGCAGGGTGAAATGCAGGGCCACGTCGCCCGCCGGCGTCTTTCCCGTCACCTCCGCCTGGAAATCGTCGGCGAAGACCAGGCGGTCGCCGGGCTGCACCCGTTTCGCGCCTTTGGCGAAGGCGAGCCAGACGCCGTTGCCAAGGTCGCGGTGCAGCGTCACCTCGATGGTGGCGGCGCCGCGCCGGCCCAGAAGCCGCGCGGGGATGACGCGGGTGTCGTTGAAGACCAGGAGATCACCGCGCCGCAGCAGGCGCGGCAGGTCCGCGATGTGGCGGTCGAGCAGCGATTTTCCCACCACCAGGAGCCGCGCGGACTCCCGCGGCTCCGCCGGATGGTCGGCGATCCGCTCCCGCGGCAGCTCGAAATCGAAGGCATCAACCCGCATGGGGGCAGCCCATACCCCGGATTCCCGGCGCTGGGAAGCGGGACGGTTTTGGTGCTGGGGATTGGGCTCGCTATCCCCGTCGTCATGCCCGGCCTTGAGCCGGGCATCCACGCCTTGCGACCGAAAATTCGTGGATGGCCGGGTCAAGCCCGGCCATGACGAATGAGTGATGGAGTGCTGTGAGGAAAGGCCGCCGAAGAAACTAGCGCGCCGGCTCCAGCCCGCGGGCGTGGGTGAGGTCGACATCGACGAGGTCGAGGTTGCCCATGTCGGTGCCGCGGAAATCGGCGTGGTCGAGCTTGGCGCCGGCGAGGAGGGCGCCGTCGAGCCTGCTGCCGACGAGCTTGGCGCCGGTGAGGCTGGCGCGGATCTTGATGTGATCGGCGCCGACCTGCTCCAGCGGCCCGAGATTGGCGTCGATCAGCAGCGCGCGGTCGAGATGGGCGTGGTCGAGGGTGGCGCCGCGGAGATCCGCGCCGGTAAGGTCCGCCTCGCGCAGATCGGCGAGGGTGAGGTCGGCGGCGGCGAGGGTGGCGCCGGCAAGCTTCGCCCGGCGCAGCACCGCGTGGCGCATCACCGCCATGGCGAGGTTGACGTTCTGCAGATCCTGGCCGGAAAGATCGGTGTCGCTGAAGACGCCGCGCTTGCCGCGCTGGCCGTCGCTCACCACCCACTGGGTGTGCTGCCAGAGCTCGGCGAGAAGCTGCTCGCTGGAGAGCTTGCGCAGCGTCGGCCCGCGCACATGGTCGCGGCCGTGCGCCGACTGCATGGTGTGCGGGGTCACGATGGCGCCGGTCAGATCGGCGCCCGCCACGTCGGCGTTGCGCATGTTGGCGTCGGTGAGGATGGCGCCGCGCAGGATCGCCTGGCTGAGCTTGGCGCCGCGGAGATCGGCGCCCTCGAGCACCGCGCCGGTGAGGTTGGTGCAGCGGAGGTCGGCGGCGGTGAGATCGGCCTGGGTCAGGTTGGCATCGCTGAGATCGGCGTTGGCGATGATGGCGCCGGTGAACTGCGCATAGGAGAAGTCGGCGCCCCGCGCGCGGGCGGAGCTGAGATCGGCGGGTCGCGTCTCGAAGCCGTCGGTACGGCCGCTGTCGTCGCCGCGGGCCAGCGCGATGGCGCCCTCGGCGAGATTCGCCTCGACGAGCCGCGCGCGCTCGAGATGGGTGCCCCAGAGCCGCGCGCCGCGCAGATCCGCCTTGGAAAGGTCGGCGTCGTTCAGGCTGGCGAGACGCAGATCCGCCATGAAGAGATTGGCGCCGGCGAAGCTCGCGCCGTCGAGCTTGCAGCTCTGCAGGTCGGCGCCGGTGAGATCCGCGCCGGAGAGGTCCTGGCCGCTCAAGTCGAGGCCGGAGAGATCGCACCACTGCAGCGCCGCCGCGCGGCCGCGCCAGCGGCCCTCGACGTAGCGCTTGTGATGCTGCAGCACTTTCGCGAGATCCCGATCGGGGAGCCGGCGGCGTGCGGATTTGGCGGTCTCTTTGGTGGCTTCGCGCATGGCCCCATGGTTGCGCTCAAGGAGTTAACAAGAGTTTGCCAGGGGCGGTCCAAGCGCCTTATGTCGCTCGACATTTTAAGCGTTGTCTCGGCTTCTGGCCCAACCTTCGGAAGAGCTGTAAAAATCCCATAAGCCTACTGGTTGGGGTGCGGACGGCGGTGCATGTCATCGAATACGGGCGTATGGGCGATGGCATCGGGGCGGGCGGGGTGCCTCCTTCGCCTCATCCACGAAGCGCCGAGCCGAAGGACGCACAATGGCCACCCAACCGACTCCAACCCACTCGAAAGCAGCGTGACTTCTGCTGCCACGGGCGCACGCAATCGCGCGTAAAGGCTCGTACCGCCATTGCTTTTGCGTGGGCACGGGATATAGGTTTCGCGGTTGCCGATACGCAGATTCGATTTCAACCGAAGGAGGCGCAGTTGCGCGTTTCTGTTTCTCTGCTCGCGGGATTCCTGTTTCTGGCTCCGGTAGCGGCGCTGGCCAGTCCCGTTGGCCTCGATGCGCCGGCGGCGCAGGGCTCGCCCGTCATCACCGAGGTCGCCGTCAATTGCGGCCCGCATGCCCACTATGTGCGCGGGCATCGCGACAAGAACCACCACTACATCAAGGGTCGCTGCGTCCGTAATCGCCGCTGATCGGCTGACCTGTCCAACGCGCGACGGTGCGCCTCCCGCCTTGGGGGTGTGCCGTCGCGTGTCTTATTTCAGCGCCGCGATATAGGCGGCAAGGGCGCGGATCTCGTCCGGCTGCAGGGTGATCGGCGACATCGCGTGGCCATGGCCGATGGCCTCGGCGAGGTGTGCCTCGTCCCATCCGCCCCTTCGCGACAGCTTGTAGAATGACGGTGCCGCGGTCGTCCCCGTGAGGTGGCAGGCGTGGCAGTTGCGCTCGGCGATGGCGTAGCCGTGCTCCGCCGCCGCGCTCGCCGAGTGGAAGACGCGGGGGCAGGCGTCGCCCGGGCGCGTCGGCTGCCAGGTGCCGCAGGTCTCGACGTCGTAGAGATAGCGCGCGACGTTGTCGTCCCGGATCAGCGGGCGCGCCGTGAAGGTGGGGTCGTTGATGAGGGCGTGGAGGCGCGCCGCCTCGTCGGCCTGCAGCCCCGCGATCCCCCAGCTCGCTTTTCCGATGCCGTAGTTCTCCCGGAGATAGCCGTAGTCGCCGTCGGTCAAGCCGGCGGCGCCGGCGGTTGCGATCGCCGTCGCGATGAGAAGCGGCGCCAGCAGCAGGGAGAGTCGCATCGTCGGAACCTCGTGATGGGTCGCGCGGGGGGTGTGATGGCGCCAATTTCCCGCGTTGGTCGGCGCCGGACCCTGATCTGGATCAATGATCTGGGCGCGGACATGATTGCTGCCGGTCGATGGACGCCTCGCGCCCGACCGGCCGATTTGCGCTATCATCGCAACCCCTCTTGCCGGAGGAACCGCCCGATGACCGCCAGATCCCGCTCGATCTCAGACACCTTGCCGGAATGGCGCCCGAACTCGCTCCGGGCTTCCGTGGGCGAGGCGGAATGGCAGGCGCGGGTCGACCTCGCCGCCTGCTACCGGCTCTGCGATCTCTACGGCATGTCGGACCTGATCTACACCCACATCTCGGCGCGGGTCCCCGGCGAGCCCGGCCATTTCCTGATCAACCCGCACGGCCTGCTGTTCGACGAGGTGACGGCGTCGTCGCTGATGAAGGTCGATCTCGACGGCACCGTGCTCTACCGGCCCGAGGGCGAGTACGGCCTGCACCAAGCGGGGTATGTGATCCACAGCGCGCTCTACCGGGCGCGGGCGGACGTCAACGCCGCCATGCACACCCACACCATCGCGGGGATGGCGATCTCGTCGCTGAAATGCGGCCTGACGCCGCTCACCCAGACGGCGACGCGGTTCCACGGCCGGATCGCCTATCACGATTTCAACGGACCCGAGCGCGACCCCGGCGAGCGGGAGGCGCTGGCCCGGGATCTGGGTCCGCTCAACACCATGATCCTCCGCAATCACGGCCTGCTGACGGTGGGCGCCTCCGTCGCCGAGACCTTCACCGCCATGTACGGGATGGAGCGCGCCTGCCAGGCCCAGGCGATGGCGATGGCCTGCAACACCGAGCTCAACGAGATGCCGGCTGATGTCGTGGCCAAGTCCACGGCGATGTACGACCCCGGCGTCATCCGCCGCTACGGCCTCCTGGAATGGCCGGGCCTGCTGCGCAAGCTCGACAAGCGCGACCCCTCGTACCGGGAATAGGGGATGGCCGCGGACGATCCGCAGTGGCCGGCGCTTGCCGCTGGCGGCGTGGGAGCCGACGCGGGCGACGCTCCACATGTGGACGCAGATCGTCGGCAAGATCCGCCTGGCGCTCTGCCCCTATGTGAACCATTGCTGGCACGTCCCGTTGTATGTGAGCGCGCGCGGCCTCACGACGGGACCGATGCCGTATGCAGGAGGGAACCTGGAGATCCTCTTCGATTTCATCGCCCATGAGCTGGTCATCGAGAAAAGCGACGGCGCGACCAGGCGGATGTCTCTCGCGCCGAGATCCGTCGCCGATTTCTACGGCGAGCTGATGGCGACGCTGCGCTCGCATGGACGTCGCGGTGAAGATCTGGCCGATGCCGGTGGAGATCCCGGACCCGATCCGCTTCGACAAGGATCGGACGCACGCCTCCTACGATCGCGCCGCCGTCGCGCGGTTCTGGCGCGCCCTCGTCTCCGTGGACGCGGTGCTGAAGGAATTCCGCGGCCGGTTCATCGGCAAGTGCAGCCCGGTGCATTTCTTCTGGGGCAGCTTCGATCTCGCGGTGACGCGCTTCTCCGGCCGCCGCGCGCCGGACAATGCCGCCGCGGACGCGATCACGCGGGAAGCCTATTCCCACGAGGTGAGCAGCGTCGGCTGGTGGCCGGGCGACGGCGCCATGGCGGGCCCCGCCTTCTACGCCTATGCGTCGCCGGAGCCGCCGGGATTCGCCTCGGCGCCGGTCCGTCCGGCGGGCGCCGGCTACGACGCCGCGGCCGCGCAATTCCGACTGAGCTATGACGTCGTGCGCCAGGCCGCCTCGCCCCGGGAGGCCATCCTCGATTTCTGCCAGAGCACCTACGAGGCCGCGGCCACGCTCGGCAAGTGGGACCGCGCGAACCTGGAACGCACCGCCGCGCCTCGATGAGGGCGGCTCTCCCGCGCCGGCGCGCCGCGCTCGTTCTTCTGGGATTGCTCGCCGCCGTCATCGTGATTGTCGCGTCGATGGCTGTGGTCGGCGTCCAGCCCGTGGTCGAGCGCTACATGAGCTGGAAGCTCGACCGACGCCTGGCCTTCGGGACGCTGCAGGTCCGCTGGGGCAATCCCCTCGCGGTGGAGATCCGGGACCTCCGCCTCGCCAACGCGCCCTGGGGCAGCGTCCCCGAGATGGTGCGCATCGACAGCGTCTCGGCGCGCCTCGACGTCGGCCCGCTGCTCCGCGGCGTCCTCCGCTTCGAGACGCTGGACGTGGTAAAGCCCGTGGTCGTCCTCGAGCGGGACGCCGACGGCAAAGGCAACTGGCGCTTCGGCGCGGCGCCGTCGTCGCCCGCCTCGAAGAAGCGCACCAGCTCGCCGACGCTCCTCGATTTTCATCTGCACGACGGCCACGTGACCTATCGCACCTCCAGCGGCGCCCTGCTGCGGAACGACCTCAAGGATCTCACGATCCGCGCCGCCGGCGACGACCAGCCGGCGAGCCTCGTCCTCGACGGCGCCTACAACGACACGCCCATACGCGTCACCGCGGAAACGCAGTCCTTCACCGTGCTGCGCCAGGGATCGGTGCCGTTCGGCGTGCAATTCACCGCCTCGGCGCCGTCGGCCACGGTCGACTTCAAGGGCACGATGAGAGAGCCCTGGGATTTCGACGGCGTCGAGGGTCCGATGCGGATCGACGCCCGCAAGCTCGGTGATCTCCTGGGCATCTTCGACGCCGACGTCCCGGCGGATTTCCCGACGGCGCTCGCCGGCGCCTTCACCCGGTCCGGCGACCGCTGGAAGCTCGCCGATGCCACGGGAAACCTGGCGACCAGCGCGGTCACGACCACGCTCACCCTCGACGAAGGCGGCCGCGGCAAGCCCGACGACATGGGGATCGCCGCCCGCTTCGACCGCCTCGATCTCGACCCGATCCTGGGCGGCGGCAAGACGGGAGGCGGCGACTACGGGACCCAGTCGCTGCAAGTGGAGGCCCAGCGCGGCACGAATTTCGACGTGGACGTCGCCGCCCGGGAGCTTGCCTGGCGCGGGATGCGTCTCGCCGATGTCGCGGCGCAAGCCCGCCTCGCCTCGGGGGAGATCACCGTCGGCCAGCTGGGATTCGCCTTCGCCGGCGGCCGGGTGGAGGCTTCCGGCTCCGCGCGCAGTGCCGCGCCGGGTGGCCGCGTCGTCGCCGGCGCGGCGATATCCGGCGCCGACATCGGTCAGATCGTGGCCCTGCTGGGTGCCGACGCCGGCCAGGTCGCGGGCCGGATCGACGGCCGCGCCGCCCTCGACATGACCGGTGCCACGGTGCGGGACGCGCTCAAGACGAGCCGAGGCCACGCCGTGCTGGCGATGGCGGACGGCCGCATCGCCCGCGCGCTCCTGGAGAAGCTCTCCACCGACCTGCGCTCGCTCTTCCGCAAGAACGCGACCTCGACGCCGATCTCCTGCCTCATCGCCGTCCTCGATCTGCAGAACGGGCTCGGCACGATCGCGCCACTCCGGCTGCAGACTCCGGGCACCACGGTCATCGGCGGCGGCCAGGTGGATCTGCCGGCGGAGCGCCTGGATCTCACCATCAAGAGCGAAGCCGCCTCCACCGGCCTCTTCGCCCTCGACATACCGCTCCGCATCAGCGGCGGCTTTTCCAACCTGACCGTGCTGCCGGCCCTCGGTTCCGCCGCGGCGCGGCCGGACGCGGCATCCAGGAACGGTCCGGTGCAGGGATTGCCGCCCGACATGCAGCAGCTCGCCGACGCCAGTCCCTGCCCGCGGTGAGGAAGGCGCCAGTCGACGCTGCCCGCGCTTGGTGACAGGATGCGGTCGTCCCGCTCGCTCCGCCGGAGAGGTGTCGGATGGCTTTCGAGAAACTGACGCTGAAGCGTATCGTGGCCCGGCCGGTCGTTCTCAAGCTGGCGCGGCCCGTCATGGCGCGCATCGCCACGATCACCGACTGGCCCCTGATCCTGATCGATCTCCAGACCGAGGAAGGCGTCACCGGCCGCGCCTATCTCGAGCCCTACATCGTCAAGTCGATGCGCTATCTCGTCCCCGCGCTCCACGATCTCGGCGAGATGCTCAAAGGCCGCCGCGTCGCGCCCCTCGACTTCTACGATGCCGGCCGCAAGTCCCTGCACTTCGTGGGCTACGAGGGAATGTCGATGATCGCCGTGGCCGGCCTCGACATGGCGGCCTGGGACGCGCTGGCGCGGGCGGCGGGCGTGCCGCTCTGCGTGCTGCTGGGCGGCAGCGTCGGCGCGGTGCCCGCCTACAACAGCAACGGCCTCTGGCTGAAGCCGCCCGCCGAAGTGGCGCGGGAGGCGGTGGAGCTACGCGAGGAAGGCGGCTTCAAGGGGTTGAAGTTGCGCCTCGGCCGCGAGCGCGTCGCCGACGACCTCGCCACGATCGACGCCGTTCGCGCGGCTGTCGGCGGCGAGATGCACCTGATGGTGGATTTCAACCAGGGCCTTCACTTCGGCGAGGCGCTGGAGCGCTGCCACGCCATCGACGATCTCGGCCTCGCCTGGATCGAGGAGCCCATCGTCTACGACAATCTCGAGGGCTATGCGCGGCTCGCGGCGGAGCTCAAGACGCCGATCCAGATCGGCGAGAATTTCTACGGGCCCCGCGCGCTCCACACCGCCTTGCAGATGAAAGCCTGCGATTATGTGATGCCGGATTTCATGCGGATCGGCGGCGTCACCGGCTGGCAGCGCTCCGCCGCCATCGCCGCCGCCGCCGGCATTCCCGATCTCCACCCACCTCTATCCCGAGGTCGGCGCCCACGTCATGCGCGTCACCGAGACCGCGCACTGGCTGGAATGGCAGGACTGGGCCGATCCGATATTGCAGCGGCCCTACGAGATCAAGGACGGCAAGCTGCACATTCCCGACGTGCCCGGCCTCGGGCTGGAGTGGGACGAGAAGGCGGTCGCCGCGCACTTGGCCTGACGCATTCCAGATCCCGGTGCAGCGTCGGCGCTGCTTTTCGGCCGCCTACAACAGATCCGCCACCGCGTCCCGGTACTGCTTCATGGCATTCACATGCGCCTCGAGCGTCCGCCCGGCGATGCGCGTGCGGTGGCCGCGGCCGTAGGCGCTGTTGACGGTGACGTGGGTGACGCCGGCGGATTTCCACCACTGGAATTCCCGGCGCCAGTCTTCCGGGCCGCCGGCGCCGGTGTTGACCCAGACCTCGAGGCCGATGCTGGCGGGATCGCGGCCTGCCTCCTCGGCGAAGCGGCGCAGCTTGGCGAATTCCGCCGCCGCCTTCTCGCCCGCGGGATGCGCCAGCATCATCCAGCCGTCGCCCCATTTGGCGATGCGCCGGAGCGTCACCTCCTCGTGCCCGCCGTACCAGATCGGCACCTTGCCGCCTGAGGGCATCGGGTTGATGCCGGCGTCCTCGATGGTGTGCCACTTGCCCTTGAAGCTGACGTGCCGCTCGGCCCAGAGCTTCTGCATCACTTCGACCTGCTCCTCCGAGCGCTTGCCGCGGTCGTGGAAGTTCTCGTTGAGGCCGATGAATTCCACCTTGTTCCAGCCGATGCCGACGCCGAGGCGGAAGCGGTTGCCGGAGAGGACCGCCAGGGACGCCGCCTGCTTCGCCACCAGCACCGCCTGGCGCTGGGCCAGGATCAGCACCTCGACGGCGAAGCCGATCTTGCTCGTGGCACCGCTCAGGAAGCCGAACAGCACGAAGGGATCGTGCATGAGATCCGCCGAGGTATTGCGATCGCCCCAGTCCGGCCGGGTCGCCACGTTGACGCCCAGCACATGGTCGGGCGCGCCGAGGTAGTCGAAGCCGTACTCTTCCGCGGCCTGGGCAAACGCGCGAACCGTGCCGGGTTCGCCGCCGATATCGATGAGGGGCAGGGTGACGCCGAGCTGCATGGTGCCTCCAGCTTTCTTGATCCAATCGCTTAGAGCAGATCCGCCACCGCGTCCCGGTACTGCTTCATGGCCGTCACATGCGCCTCGGCGGTCCGCCCGGCGATGCGCTTGTGATGGTTGCGGCCGTACCAGTTGGCGACGGTGACGTGGGTGACGCCGGCGGATTTCCACCACTGGAACTCCCGGCGCCAGTCCGCGGCGCCCGCCCTCGGCCGTCGACACCCAGACCTCGAGGCCGATGCGGTTGGGATCGCGGCCTTCCTCCTCGGCGAAGCGGCGCAGCTTGGCGAATTCTTCCGCCGCTTTGTCGCCCGCGGGATGCGCCAGCATCATCCAGCCGTCGCCCCACTTGGCGATGCGCCGCAAGGTCACCTCCTCGTGGCCGCCGTACCAGATCGGCACGGTGCCGCCCGGCGGCATCGGGTTGATGCCGGCGTCCTCGATGGTGTGCCACTTGCCTTTGAAGGTGACGTGCTTCTCGGCCCAGAGCTTCCGCATCACCTGCACCTGCTCCTCCGAGCGCTTGCCGCGGTCGTGGAAGTTCTCGTTGAGACCGGTGAATTCCACCTTGTTCCAGCCGATGCCGATGCCGAGGCGAAAACGACCCGCCGACAGCATTGCCAGGGACGCCGCCTGCTTCGCCACCAGCACGGTCTGCCGCTGGGCCAGGATCAGCACGCCGACGGCGAAGCCGATCTTCTGCGTGGCCGCCGCTCAGGAACGCGAACAGCACGAAGGGATCGTGCATGAGATCCGCCGAGGTGCTGCGGTCGCCCCAGTCCGGCCGGCTCGCCGCGTTGACGCCCAGCACATGGTCGGGGGCGGAAAGGTAGTCGAAGCCATAGTCCTCGGCCGCGTGCGCGAACGCGCGAACCGTGTCGGGATCGCCGCCGATATCCGTGAGGGGGAGTGCGACGCCGAGTTCCATGAATGCCTCCGTTTATCGACGGGCGTGGAGTGACGATACCACATCATACCACGCTCGATTGCATTGACCCGATAGCGTGCGTCCTTCGAACTCGGCGCTTCGCGCCGGCTCGGGATGAGGTCCATCTCACTATCTCCTCATCCTGAGCCGCGCGCCTTGGCGCGCGAGTCGAAGGACGCAGGATCCCCGCAACTCCCTCTTGCCGCTGCGCGCTCCCCGCGTCACGCTGGCGCGTCGCATTCGCTGCGGAGGCCGCCCATGACCGCACCCACCCTCAATTTCTCCCGCGCGGAATATGCCGAGCGTCTGGCGAAGACGCGGGCCGCCATGGCGAGGCAGGGCGTCGAGCTGCTGATCGTCAGCGATCCCTCCAACATGGCCTGGCTCACGGGCTATGACGGCTGGTCCTTCTATGTGCACCAGGCGGTGGTGGTGCCTCCCGACGGCGAGCCGGTCTGGTACGGCCGCGGCCAGGATGCCGCCGGCGCCAAGCGCACCGCCTATGTCGCCACCGACAACATCGTGGGCTATCCCGACCACTACGTGCAGTCGACCGAGCGGCATCCCATGGATCTGCTGGCGAAGCTGATCGACGACCGCGGCTGGGGCCGGCTCCCGATCGGCGTCGAGATGGACAACTACTGGTTCTCGGCGGCGGCCTATGCCTCGCTCACGCGCAATCTGCCGAACGCGCGGTTCTCCGATGCGACCGGCCTCGTCAACTGGCAGCGCGCGGTGAAGAGCGCCACCGAGATCGGCTATATGCGCAAGGCCGCGCAGCTGGTCGAGAAGATGCACGCCCGCATCGTCGAGAAGGTCGAGCCGGGCCTGCGCAAATGCGATCTCGTCGCCGAGATCTACGACGCGGGGCTGCGCGGTACGGCGGAATTCGGCGGCGACTATCCCGCGATCGTGCCGCTGCTGCCCTCGGGCGCCGACGCCGCGGCGCCGCACCTCACCTGGGACGACCGCCCGATGAAATCCGGCGAGGGCACCTTCTTCGAGATCGCCGGCTGCTACAAGCGCTACCACTGCCCGCTGTCGCGCACGGTCTTCCTGGGAAAGCCGACGCAGGCCTTCCTCGACGCGGAGAAGGCGGTGCTGGAGGGGATGGAGGCCGGCCTTGCCGCGGCGAAGCCGGGCAACCGCTGCGAGGACATCGCCAATGGCTTCTTCGCCGTCCTCAAGAAATACGGCATCGTCAAGGACAACCGCTCGGGCTATTCGATCGGCTTGTCCTACCCGCCGGATTGGGGCGAGCGCACCATGAGCCTCCGCTCCGGCGACCGGAGCGAGCTCAAGGCCAACATGACCTTCCATTTCATGACCGGCCTCTGGCTCGAGAACATGGGCTTCGAGATCACCGAGAGCATCGTCATCACGGAAGGGGGCGCCGACTGCCTCGCCCGCGTGGCGCGCAAGCTCGTCGTGAAGGCGTGATGGTTGGTGCATTGAGCCTGATTTCTGGGATCGTCATGGCCGGGCTTGACCCGGCCATCCACGAATTTTTCGCTCTCAAGACGTGGATGGCCGGAACAAGTCCGGCCATGACGAAGGAGGAGAGCGGCGAATGACAACGCCAACCCTCACCCTCACCGACGCGCCGGATCCCGCCGACGCCGATGCCATCACCGCGGGGCTGCACGGCTTCAACACCGAGACCGTGGGCTATGTGGACGCGCGGCCGCTGGCGGTGGTGGCGCGGGACTCCGGGAGCGGCGCCGTCGTCGGCGGCGTCCTCGGCCGCACCTCCTTCGGCCTCCTCTTCATCGACATCTTCCACGTGGATGCCGGCCTGCGCGGCGGCGGGATCGGCCAGCGCATGCTGGCGATGGCGGAGGAAGAGGCGCGGCGCCGCGGCTGCAAGCGGGCGGTGCTCTACACCATCAGCTTCCAGGCGCCGGGCTTCTACGCCCGCAACGGCTGGCGCGCCTTCGGCGAAATCCCCTGCGATCCCCCCGGCACCAGCCGCGTGTTCATGACCAAGGAGTTGTAGGCCTCACCTCCCGAACAGCCGCGCCACCGCCGATCGCAGAACGAGGAGCCAGCGGCTGGATATTTCCGCGGCGACGTCGCCGTCGTGCACCGGCCAGGTCAGCACCGGGCCCGGCAACGGCACGGTGATGCCGGACGCATCCGGCACGAACGGATTCTTTGCCAGCGTGCCCTGACGGAAATCCACGAGCTCGAAAGCATAAGCCAGGCCTCCCTGCGCCTCTGACCCGGTCCAGTAGATGGCGAAGGAATTGAAATTCCGCGCCGAGGGCACGCCGGGAACGCCGTTGCCGACGGTGAGGAAATGCCCGAGCTCGCCGTCGAGGCAATTGGACCCGAGGCAGGGGCCGCCGCCGTCGTGATTGAGGGCCGACGGCAGGCGCCAGCCGCCGATGCCCTGATAGGTGAGGCCCTGCACCCAGGCCTTGGCCGCGTCCCAGGTGAGCTGCCCGTCCGCCGAGCGCCCGACGGTCCGGGCATGGTTCGCGTCCATCAGCCAGGTGAGATCGCGGTCGGGCTCGTAGATCAGCCCGAAGCCGCGATCGATCAGCGGCGGTTGCGGAAATCGGAGTCGCGCGATGAGGTCGGCGATGCGGATCATGAGCGGGATCCTACACCCGCCCCATCACTCGAGGCGTGAACAAGCCGTTCTGGCGCGTGTGACGGCGCGCGCCGCGCGCGCTCGCGCGGTTCAAGACAATCGCTGATGGGGTGCCGCGCGGTGCCTCACACCGATGCCACATGGCGCGCCTGGATGCGATGGGGAACGAGCCTTAGGTGGAGATGTTGTGAGTCCGTGCGCGGCGCTCTGATGCCGCGCCGGATTCGCATCGTTCCTCAACACAGGAGGTCACATGAGGAAGAGCATTCTCGCCGCCGCCACCGCCATTCCGCTCGCCGTCGCCGCGCCGGCGATGGCCCAGAGCACGCCGCCGTCGCCCGCGGCCCCGCCGGGAACCGGCGCGCCGGCCGCCGACAAGCTGAGTGAGCCGGAGATCCGCTCGGCGCTGGAGTCGCAGGGCTATTCCAACATCCGCACCATCAAGAGCGATGGCGACCAGTATCAGATGCAGGCCCAGCACAACGGCAAGCCGGTGATGCTGGTGGTCGATGCCCGCACCGGCCGCTACAGCGAGCGTCCGAGCTGACGCTCGCGAGCCGAGTTCATTTCCGAGAACCGTTGATCAGAAGGAGCTTGTGATGAAGCTGACAACCGACCTCGTCGACCGCACGCTCAGCCAGATTCCCGTCGAGGCGATTCCCGACAGCCATCCCGCCATGAACCAGCTCAGCCGCGTCTTCGGCGAGCACACCTTCTTTCTCGACGACGACGGACTGCTCATCGTGGAGCCGGCCGAGGCCGCCGGGGAGGGCACATTGGCGGGGCAGGTGGTGAAGCTCGCGAGCTGGAACGATGCCCACACCACCCTCTCGCCCCACGATCCCGAGCGCACGGATATCCTAGTTGAGCTCGGCAGAGCCGAGCTCAACTAGGTCAGTCGCGGCTATTCAGATATCGTCATGGCCGGGCTTGTCCCGGCCATCCACGTCTTGCCTTCATCGCCGCGGAGACGTGGATGCCCGGGACAAGCCCGGGCATGACGAGTTTCGGCGGTTAAATCTATTGCCTCTCAGCTCCCCGCCGCGGCGATGACCGCGGGCTTGCCGTCGCGCAGGCCGAGGATCTGCATCGGCGTGTGCGGGTGGTTGTGGTCGTCCATCTTGTAGCTGCCGCCCAGGAGCGAGGGCATCGTGGAGGTCTTGAGGGCGGCCTCGATGTCGGCGGCCGTGTCGGAGTTGGCGCGGCGGATCGCGTCCACCACGAGATAGGTCGCCTCATAGGCGAAGAACGAGCGCTGGGTCGGCGTGAGCCCGTATTTCGCCTGATAGGCCGCGACGAAATCCTGGATGCCCGGCGTGCCGATGACCGGCGAGAAGACGGAGATGCCGGTGGCGGCGGCAAGGCCGCCGGCGGCGAGGAATGCCGGCGAGACGGTCTTCGCCGCGGTGGCGAAATCGACGCGGCCGGTCACCGGCACGCTCCACCTGGACTGCTCATAGGCGCGGAAGAACGGCTCGCTCGAGGTGCTGAGCACGGTGAGGAGCCGGTCCGGCGCCAGGGTCTTCAGCCGCTCCAGCAGCGGCGCCAGATCCGTGGTGCCCTTCGCCACGGTGCTGTTGTCCACCACGGCGATGCCGTTCGCTTCCGCCGCCTTTGCCATGCTGGCGGCATTGGCGAGGTTGAAGGGGTTGTCGTCGGCGACGATCGCGACGCTCTTCACGCCCTGGGTCTTGAGCCAGGAGGTCAGGCCGCGGGCGATGTCGAGGTCCGAGGGGATGGTCTTGAAGAGATAGTCGTTGCCGCCGACGCCGGACGCGTCGACGAGATCCTGGCCGGCGGAGATGTCGATCACCAGAGGCACCTTGGCCTCGGCGACGACGGGCATGATCGCCTTGGTGACCCGCGTCGCCAGCGCGCCGATGATGACCGGCACGTGCTGCTGCTCGATGAGGCGGTGCGTCGCGCGCAGGCCCACCTCCACGTCGGCGGCGTTGTCGCCGTAGAACGCCTCCACCGGCCGCCCCAGCACGCCGCCGGCCTCGTTGATCCGCTGCAATGCCAGCTCGATGCCGTACTGCTCGCTCTGGCCGCGGTCGGCGGTGGGGCCGCTGAGGATGGTGGTGACGCCGATGCGGACGGGCTCGGCGGCGGTGGCCGCGCCCGCCGCGACGACGGCGGCGAGGAGGACGGCGGCGGCGGTTCTCATCTGGCGTGTCCTTATGGGGGGCGGCTCGCCGGCTGCGGCGGGAACGGAAGTCTGCGCGGATTTCCCGCAGCAGATCGAGTCTTCTTCCGCCTTCGTTGGCGCGCCTCGCGAAGAGTTCAACTCAGAGGCTGGTTTCGTGATCCCTCGCGGCCCGCATCCCCTGGCGGGCGAATTTTTCCTGCCGCCTTGCCCCCATATCAGGGTATGTGATGCCGGCATGATCGACCTCCGTTTCCCTCCGAGTCCGGCCCGCGCATGACCCGGCGGCGTCCCGAGGTGCAGCAGATCGGCGCCAGCCTGGCGGATGTGGTGGATCCCCTGCTGCGGCGCCTCTTCGTCTATTGGGACGGCAAGCGCGCCGGGCGCGGGATGCCGGCGCGCAGCGACGTCGATCCCATCGATCTCCGCTTCATCCTGGGCCAGCTCATCCTGGTGGACGTGCTGCCGGGGCCGCCGCCGCGCTTTCGCATCCGGCTCCACGGCACCGAGCTCGCCCAGCGCGCGGGCTACGAGCTCACCGGCAAGATGCTGAGCGATCTCCCCAGCACGGAGTTCCGCACCCTGGCCCAGCGCAGCTTCGCCACCACGGCCGAGACGCGCCTGCCGTTCCATTCCATCCGCGACCGCCTCCTCGACGGCAAGCCGCGGCGCTACGAGGCCCTGATGCTGCCGCTCTCCGCGGACGGCGACGGCGTCGACATGCTGCTGGTGGGTCTGCGCTACAGCGACATGCTGCCGTGACGCGGATTTCGCCGATGCGCCTTCTCCCCCTCGCCGCCGCGCTCGCCGTCCTCGCCCAGGCCGCCGCCGCCGCGGCGGATCCGATCCCGTGCTCGGATATTCCCGTGGCCCAGGACTTCCTCAACAAGCTGAAGCCCGGCCCCAATACCCGCGCGGCGCAGCATCACCTCGACCTCGCCCGCCAGGCCAGATCCGGGACGCAATGCTCCGCCGAGCTGGCCGAGGTCGACAAATACGCCCGGCGCTCCGTCGCCGCCGACAAACGCGCGCAGAAATAGCCCGCCGGCGCCCTCCGCGCCGAAGACTCTCCCACCCGCATTCATGGCCCTGGAGATCCCTTAATCATCCTTTAGGGGATGGGTTTCTAGAGTTCCGCCGCGCCCGGGGAGTGCGCCCATGCGGAAACTGATCATCGGTCTCGCCGTCACATCCGCCGTTCTCACGGGGCTGTCGGTGGCGCTCTATCACTGGGCGCCCTGGCTCGAGCTCAGCTATCTCGAGGCGCGGATCGACTGGAACTGCTCCCAGGCGAAACCGGACGCCACCTGCCTCGCGCGCATGCGCGCCATGGGACACATCTGGTCCGGCATGGGCGATCTCGAGCGGGCGAAGCATTGGTACGAGGCCGCCGCCAACCACGGCGACGCGGTGGCGATGTTCCATCTCGCCTGGGTCTACGACGTCGAGGCCCGGCGCGACATCCGCGTCTTCGCCCAGTCGTCGGCCGGGCGGATGCAGGCACAGGCCCCGGCCGTGGCGGCGGGAGAGTCGGTGCCGCCGATGGCGGCGGAGGCGGTGCCGATCGCCGCCAAGGTGGCGCAGGCGGTGAACTGGTATCACCGGTCGGCGAACCTGGGCTTCGCGCCGGCGATGAACAATCTCGGCCAGCTCTACTTCATCGGCCTCGACCGCAGCGAGAGCCTGTCGGTCGCCTTCGAGTGGTATCTCCAGTCGGCGCGCTCCGGCAATCCCATCGGTGCCTGGAACGTGATGCTGGCCTATCGCGCCGGCTCCGGCGTGCGCCCGAACTTTCCGGAATCCCAGCGCTGGGCGGTGTGGAGCTCCGAGCATACGGATCCCGCCGATCTCGCCTGGCCCACGCTTGAGCGCACGACGGTGACGGGCTCGTTCCTGCCGCCGGACCGCATCGCGGTGCTGCGCTCCGCCAGCATCGCCGGCGTGAGCGTGCGCATCGACCGCCTGCCGCCGCCGCCGATCATGCCGCTCCCGCGCTTCGCCGCGGCGAATGCGGGCAGGTAGCAGGCGGTATCGCCATGTGCTGTGAAATCAGTGCAGGCCGAGATATCCGACGATGAAGAGCACCACGACGACCACGCCGATGATGGTGAAGATATTCATGTCGTGTCTCCTGTTGAGGGCGAGGCGGCGGACACGAGACCCGGCCCCGCGTCGCGCGCGGCCGGGCGTCCTGTCCGCCGAAGTCGACTAGGGTTTTGTCTGCTGGGTCCGGGTGGTCGTCGTTGTCGTGGAGGTCGCGGGCTCCATCGGCATCGGCGCGGTGGTCGTGGTCTGCTCGGTGGTGGTGGTCTTGGTCACCTTGTCCGGGCCGCCGCAGGCCGCCAGCACCGCGGTGCCGGAGACGAGGGCGGCGCAGATCAGGAACCTGAGGCCGGATTTCGTGCGGGTCATGGGGATCTCCCTGTTGGAGCGCGCGGCTCTAGCGGATGGTCGTGGTGGTCGTCTCCTTGCTCTGGGTCGAGCTGCCGTCCGGCAACGCCGTCTGCTTCTGCTGGGTGGAGCTCTGCTGGGAGCCGTCCGGCGAGGTGGTCTTGGAGCTGGAGGTCGCGGTCGAGCCGTTGACGCCGCTGGTGTAGGTCTTGCTCGAGTCCGTCGAAACGCCGTTGGCGTCGGTGCCCGAGTGGGTCTGGCTCGAGCTGTAGCTGCCCACCGTCGGGGTCGTGGTCGTCGTCGTCGATTGCGTCGAGGTGGAGGATTCCGTCGAAATCCCCTGGGCGCACGCGACGCCCGTCAACATCGCGAACGCCGCGGCGCTCGCCAGCCAATATCTGTTCATGTGGGTTGTCCTTGTATGAGGTGCAGGTGCGGAGGCTCAATCGCCTTCGCGCATCACGTCGCCATGGGGAGAGAGGGCGACGCGGCTTTCGCTGCCGTCCTTGGTCGCCATGGCGTGCCAGAAGTTGTCGCAGCTCTTCTTGAGGCCGTAGACGCGGTGAAAGCCCGCGTTCTCCATCTGCTTGCGGGCCGCGACGACGGTGGAGCCGTCGATCTTGTCGCCGGCCTCGCAGCCGGTGGCGTGGGCGATACCGACGATCGCGGTTCCCGGCGCCGCCGCGAGAACGGCAAGCGCCGTCGCGGCGAATAGGGCTGTCTTCCAATTCATGGCGAGCCTCGTCCGATGTGGGTCGATTTGCCTCTGCGCCGATCGGCCAAGCTCGGCGCCCGCCACGAACGGGCGGCCGACGGGCCGATTGCTTGCAAGGCTATGACGCGGACGATAGGGGCGCGGTCACCCCGGCGATAGGCTCGGAATCTACCCAGGCCCTACTGCTTCTCCGGCAGCTTCAACCCGATATAGGTGCCGGAGCTGATGCCCATCAGGGTCAGGAGGTTGGCGTCGAAGTCCGGTGTCGCCAGGGTCTCGTAGGTCGAGTAGACGAAGATGATGCCGAGCGCGACGGTCCAGGCCAGCATCTGGTAGCGGTGCATGGCGATCCCGGCGGCATCGGTCAGGAGATCGTCGAAGAAGGTGGTGTGGAGCGGCGCCGGCGGCCCGCCCGCCGCGGCCTTGTTGCTGTCGATCGCGGCGGCGGACATGGTGGTGGCGGCGGAGATGCCGATCAGCACCAGGGTCTGCTGGGTGACGATGCCGTTGTAGTCGCCGGTGATCAGCCAGATCAGGAAGAACGCCGCCAGCACCAGGAAGAACCAGAACGCCATCTGGCAGCGCGCCAGGCTGTAGGGCCGGCGCTCGCCGGTGCCCAGCGTCGCCGGCTGCGGGTCGCGCACGATGTCGGTGCGGAGCGCGAGCCGGATGAAGATCACGATGGCGAGGGCCAGCAGCACGCTGCCCGCCGCCAGGCGCAGCGGATTGAAGATCGCGAGCGTGATCGGCGCCGCGGCCTTGGGCGCCACGGCGATGCGGTGGGTCGCGTCGAGGGCGAGGCCCACGCTCACCTGGCGCTCGCCCGACATCGGCGGCGCCCCCAGCAGGTCGCTCCAGACCGGCTTGTCGGCGGCGGTGCGGATGATGCGAAAGCGCACCTTGTTGCTGCCGACGTCGACGGATTCCGGCTTGAGGCCCGGCAGCGGATGGCCGTCGAGGGAAAGCCGCAGCCCGTCGGTGTCGTATTTCTCCTGCTCGACCTTGGCGCCGAGCCCGTCCACCGTGAGCTCCAGCACGTTGCCCAGCGCGATCCGGGCGGGTGAGACGGCGCTGACCGTGAGCGGGGGCGCGGGCTGGGCGGCGGCCTCGCCGCTCCCGAGCGGCTGCAGAGCGAGAACGCCCACCGCGACAGCACCGCCGTCAGTGCGGTATATCGTCCTCTCGTGCGCGCTCGCCACATTTTCCTGCCCCCCGCAACGATCCCGCCGCCTCGAGTCTAAACGCTAGGTCCGTGGCGCGCACGCGGCCTATGACCCGCGTCACAGGCGGGCCCGGGTTCGCGGAAACCGCCGCCGGTCGCTAGGGCGCCTGCTCGCAGACGAAGGTGGCGACGTTCGCCTCGGAATCTCGCCCGATATTCGAGAGGCGCGCGACCTTCCCCTGGGCCGAGCAGTGCTTGGCCGCCTTCTGCGACGCGGCCACGATCTGATCGCCGTGGTACTTGTAGCTGATGCTGACCGGCGTGGAATTGAACGGCTCGGGCGAGCTGCCGCAGGCCGCGAGCAGGAGCGTCGCCGCGAGCACGAGACCGATACGCATGGGAGAGCTCCTGCCTTGATCCTGCTGCACGGGCCCCAAGAGGGCGGCAGGATCATGGGGGCGGCGCGGGGCGCCGTCCAGCGGCAGAACGGTGACTAATCGGGATGGGCGCGGGAGCCTGTCACGGCCGCGCGCCCGCCGGGCCGGCGATCAGCGGATGTGGATGGGCACCACGATCTCGACCGCGGGCGGCGGCGGGGGCGGCGCATAGATGATCACGGGCGGCGGAGGCGGCGGCGCGTAGTAGACCGGTGCGGGTGGCGGAGGCGGCAGCGGAACCGGGCAGTAATAGCCGGGATAGGCGTAGGCGCCGGGATGATGGAAGCACCACTCGCGCCACTCATGCTCCCGCCACTCGCTCTCGCGATAGTCGCGCCCGTGCTCGTGCCGCCAGTGATCGTCGTCGGCGCGCGCCGTGCCACCGACACCGGCCACCAGCGCCGCGGCGCCCAGTGCCAGAACCATGCCGCGGACTATCGACGCTGTCATCGCGCACTCTCCAGACGGGGTGATCCCGATGGGGAGGAGAGTGGCCGAGAGGGATTAAGAGAGTCCTGCGCGACGGCTCGCGGAGCCACGGGTGTCGCGCGGGGGATTTCGGAGAAGTTGTCGCAATCTTTAGAGGATCGCGGGCGGTCTCAAACAGTTCCGGCGCCTCATCACACGCTGCGACAAGGAAGGAGCCTAATATCCTTTGAAGGGAGGGAGCAGATCAATTTTCACCGGCTCCTTGACTAGAATTCTCCTTCCGCCCGTTCAGCGTCAGGCTCCGCAGATTGAAATAGTATTTTGGATTTCCAAGTTGGTCCTTAACAACTTGACCTTGCGCATCCTTGACGACTCCCACTGTCCCTCGGGCCTCTCCGTAGTAGTTCGGTATGATCTTCCCTTTCTTATCCTTCCTGGATGGAAGCGTGCCCTTCACTTCATGATTGTCCGGCCATCCCGCGACAATGCTGATATCCAATTTAGGACCGAACTGCTCTGTGCTCCCCGCGAGTTCGGGGTGAGCTGACTTCTCCGTATTGCCCGTGAGCACGGGAGGAGCAACCTGCTCAATAGCGCCCGTGAGCGGGCCGCCATTTGTCGGAAGCAACACGGGAGGCACCCCCGCGTCCGGAGTGCCGGGAATCTTGTTTCCGGCGCCTTCCGGAGAGGACCCATCCTTGTTTCGCACGTCGCCATGGGAGTCTGCATATCCGCTGAAGTCTTGGCGGGAGCGGGTTCGCGTCGGCACGCTGCTTGGTGCAATCGCATCCGGCGGGTAATCGCGTGCCAGCCGGATTGGCACAATAGTCGTAACCGCCCTTGCCAAATGGCAAGCAGGCGGTGGCCCCGATGGGCGCGGGCGGGGCGCGGCCGGGACCTTGCGGGCCGGTCCCCGGACATGACCAGTTCTTGGGCGTGGTCGGGACGCCGTTGATGATGATCACCGGCGGCGGACAAAATGGATTGCCCGTGACACCCTGCGTGCCGGTTGTGCATGTCCAGGTCTTCGGCGTGACGCCGTTAATCACCGGTGGCGGGCAATTTGGATTTCCCTGCCCGGCGAAGACATCGCCGCCGGTATTCTGATTGCCTTGCGAGTTGAAGACCTCTTGCGCTCGCGTGCCGCTGATGACGGAGGCGAAGCAGAGAAAAACCAAGATGGATGCAAGAGAGACAAGAAGAGAGATGAACCGCTTGGACCACATATGACGATCCTCTCGAGCAAAACGGCTCCGGTGAGCCTGCGGAGCGGCAACAGGATCAAGGTTCGCTGACCGCTCTAGTTCACGCAGAAGCCGAATTCCTGGATCGACAGAAAGCATTCCAGATGCTTATTGGCATCCGATGGACCCGTCCGTTGATTCCGATTTAGTACCTTGTCCCATGCCGCCCGCATTTGCGCGTCGGTGAAGGGCGGTGGATTGTACGCCCGCTGCCACGGGATGATCGCCCCGGTCTGCGCATCGAGGGCAATTGGGTAAAGACTGCTGCTGCTGAGAGACGCAATGGTCCAGGCAGCGATCGGTGGCGTGTTGGCAGCGCCCACCATCTCCAACTTCACGAAGAAAAGCCGATCTTTCAATCCCGCATGGCGGATGAAGTCGATGGCCTGCGGCAGGTCGAATTTGAAATCGGGAAGGGCGTGATCAATCGTGCTGCTGTCTTTGTCCGGCGGCATATCCACAACGGTCCCGGCGTAGGGTCCCCCTACATAGACGTAGCGCCTGGCGCCATTCGACGGCGAATTCAGCGTGATCGCCAGCCAGTGCTGGACTTTTGCCTCGTCCAGCTCGTCCTGGGGATACCACTGCATTTCCACGGTGGTTACGATGGCGTCGGGTTGCCACGTCTTGCGCGCCTTCGCCAAGACGTCATCCATCGTCGCATTGACATGGCTGGGGTAGGGAGAACCGGCGGTCGCGGCTTCAGCATATTGAACCGGGGGAGCAGCGCCGTAACTGACGCTAAGACAGACGACAGACAGGATCAGAAGCCGCAACTTCATAACATCACCGTCCGAGACGCCGGGATGAGTTTTACCCGATTTTATCGACGCTTAAGAAGCGTGCAAGATCGGGGGAGACTTTGCCAGCACAAAATCGCGGGGTAACTCCAGCTTATGTCACGGAGGATTATGCGCGGTGCCATATGTCCCATGCGAGGTGCATGGTCATGAATTGGCAAGACGCCGCTTTGGTGGCGGCCGGGATCATCGGAAGCGGGACGGCGGTGCTTCACGGCGTCCTGGTCCAGCGGCTCATGGTCAGGCCGTTCGAGGCGTTTTTCGGGGCGGACAAGCGGATATCCGCTCCGGTCAGACGGCTGGTGCCGCTGCTGCTGCATTTCAGCACGATCGCCTGGTTCCTCGGCGGCCCCGCCTTGATCGCCGCCGCCATCTGGTTCGGTGAGGACGCGAGGCTCGCGACCGGCCTCTTTGTCGGCAGCCTCTACCTGTTCGGCGCTCTCGGTAATCTGTGGGCGACGCGCGGCCGTCATCCCGGCTGGATGCTCATGGCGGCCGCGCTCATTCTGATCGCGGTCGGCGTCGGCAAGTCCGGCGGCTGAAGCGAGCTTATGTCCCCTTAACCAACCGCGCTATCGACTCCGTGGCCTCGAGTGTGACCATCGCATCGCCTCTGGCGGGAGGGTTGCGCGTCGACGCGGTTCCGATCTTCGTGCCGAGCGAGTCTGATGATGAAATCGATGAACGTCCTCACCGTCGCCGGCACGTGGTTCCGAGAGACATAATAGACGTAGAGCGGGAATCGCTCGTCCGACCAGTCGGGGAACAAGTTGATGAGAGCCCCGCTTTTGAAGTGATGCTCGAGCCCGAGGTCGATGACCTGCGCTACTCCGAAACCGGCCAGGCATGCGCCCAGCTTGGTTCCCGAATCGGTTACGGTCAGCCGCCCATTGACCGCAACCGAAACCAGCTCGTTCCCGCGCCGGAACTCCCAGTCGAAGGGGCGCCCCGTCGACGGATCGATCGCGAGGATGCATTGGTGGGCATCCCTCGCCAAGTCCTGCGGGTGACAGGGTCTGCCGTGACGCTCGATGTAGATCGGCGAGGCCACCGTGAGAATACGCGCGTCGAGAAGACGCCGCGCGATGAGGGCCGATGGCGTCGGCTCCCCGAAGCGGACCGCCAGATCGAAGCCGTCGCTGACCAGGTCCGCAATCCGGTCCCTGGTCTCGATGCGAAGCTCCAATCCAGGGTTCTCCAGGAGGAACTCGCTCAGCTTCGGGGACAGGACCATGCGGGAGAACAGCGGATCGACATTGACCCGCAACCTGCCGCGGACCGCCTCTCGCGATTTCGAGGTCTCCGCCGCCGCCTCGCCGATCCCCGCCAGGTGCCGGACGACCCGTTCATAGAGCGCGCGTCCCTCATCGGTGAGCTCGACGGCGCGGCTCGTGCGGTGGACCAGCCTGGCGTTGAGGCGCGACTCAAGCTTCGCGATCGCTTTGCTGACGCCGGATTGCGTCATGCCCAGCCGCTCGGCGGCTCTGCCGAAGCCGCGGGTGTCGGCAACGGCGGCGAGGACTACCAGGCCACCGACCAGTCGACCGTCGATTTCGTCCATGTCAGATGCCTCTCAGTCATCCAAGAGATGACACGGGAGTGGTAGCACTCCGCCTCCGCATCGGCCACTGTTGCCGCAGCCGAGACCGCAACGGAGACTTGCATGGACGAGATCCAAACCATCGCGTCCGCGATCAACGGGTATTTCGACCTCATGTATGACGCGGACGACAGCCGATTCCCCGAGGTCTTCCACGACGCTTGCCTGGTCCACGGCCTGCGGGAGGGAAAGCTCGCGGCGTGGTCGGCGTCGGAATTCCGCGACATGATGCGCGGCCGAGCGTCTCCGGCGGCGATGAAATCCCCCCGTGAGCAGGAGATCCTGAGCATCGAGCAGACCGCGCCCGGATTGGCGACCGCCAAGGTGCGCGTGCGGATCGGCCAGACCGGCTTCATGGACCATCTTACATTCCACCGCATCGACGGGAAATGGCTCGTGACATCGAAGGCCTTCCACGTCGCGCGGGTCTTCCCGGCAGGATCATAGCCCCCGTGGGGTGACGCGGGCTTCTCTCTAAGCGGCCGACCGCGTCGCGTACTCGCGCACGAGAATGTCAGTGGGAATATCGAGAAGCCGGCTCAGCGCGCGCACCATCGGCAGCGTGAGGGGGCGCTTGCGCGTCATCACCTCCGACACCCGCCCGCGGCTGCCGATCGCCGGCTCCAGATCCCGGCGGCGCAACCCTTTCTGCTCCATCATGAACTCGATCGCCGCGATCGGATCCGGCGCCTCGATCGGATAGTGCCGCGCCTCGTAGGCCTGGATGAGCGTCACCAGCACGTCCACGAGATCGTCGTCGGGCGTGCGAAACGAAAAGGGATCAGAGTTGAATTTCCCGCCGCCTTCGTGGCCGCCCTTGGAAGAATTGATGTCCACCCTTTTTCGCTATTAGCGTCAAAGGAGCAAAGCCAGCTACTGAAGCCACTGGTCGCTCGTTCGTCACTGTTAGAGCGACGATAGTTGTCCCGCGCCAGGTTTTGGTCTATTTGTTCAGCACGCATTGGTACGCAACGTCTCAAAAGCCTCGTCAGCTTTTTTCTTTGCTGTCTTCTTCTTGTCCTGAAAGTCTGTCAGCTGAACTCGATAAATCGTCGAGAATATCGCTAATTGCCTTGTAACCCTCTGATTTGTGGGGCTGTTGTTCCTGACGTGAATGATTTTCGCGCGCTTCCCTCCGATTTCCCTTGATCAACTCGTCCATGAAGTTGGCGTCCATGGTATTTTGTATCATCTTAACAGTCGCGTCGTTGATGCAACGATACTCCTCCAACTCCGCCCTAGTAGCGAAGTAGTTCACGATCCAAATTAATCCGGTTACGAAAAAGATTAAAACCGCAATCAGCTCGCGAAAACCTCTGAACCAACTAACGATCATCGAAAGCCGATCAGGACTAGGCGTTTGTGCGGGGGCGGCAGTTGGTGCCGAAACATTTCCCGTTCCATTCTCGTTACTCATATTGGAAACTCCACGGGCAACTATCTCGCGATACCCGGTATGGCGCCGCGAAATGTTGGGCAATAACATGATGAGCCGGGCCTCACTGGCACGGACATTGGGCAGGCCCCAAAATTCGTATAGCAGGCTGACGCGATGCTCGACCGCTGAGGCGGTGAATAGTCTTTGGTTCCCGCTTTCACATTGCTGTCGTCGTCTTCGTCGTCGGCATTCACGCATGCTCCATCGGTACAAATGCGTGTGCCTTTGCACTCAGAGTCCTTCGTGCACCCCGCGAGACTAGGACAGGCCGACAAAAGCAGAATGGATATTGCTAAGGCGGCAATCCTGAGGAACATCGCTACCCCCATTCCGCAGTGTCACATCATTCTAATACACCTTTAAAGAGAAAAATGCTATAACTAGGAGTGAATTGGAGGCAGATTTAAGTCATCGAGGTTGGAAATGCAGCGATGCGCCAGGCACGCCATGATCGGCGACATCCCGGTCCGATGAGAACGGCAATCGATCAGTTCCGCCAACTGTCGGTGCGGCTGAGCGCGCTCACCCATAGCTCAAGCGCCCGCCACTTCTCCGGCCGGTAAATGTGCCGATCATAGACTTCGAACGCAGAAGCGCGCGGCGGGAGTTCGTCAAGGATATCGACGAAATGCCTCTACGCAGCGCGCCGTGTTGTGTACTCGCACGCGAGAATCTCGGCGGCGATATCGAGAAGCCAACCGGGCGCCGGCACCATCGGCAGGGTGAGGGGGCACTTGTGCGTTATCACCTCAGGCACCTACCCGCGGCTGCCGATCGTGGGCTCCAGGTCTCCCCGAGTTCAGCTGCTGTCGCTGTCAGGACGTCCAACTCGGCAAATGTGTATCACCCTCTTCTGGAGAAAACTATTGAACCACCTCTCTTTTTTGAGGCACAGTCATCGTCATACGGTTGTGCGCGGGGAGGGACATGGCAATCAATCTTCAGCGGCTTAGGACAATCGCGGCAGCTAAGAATAGATATGAGCAGCAGATAAATCGGCTCACGCACCAAGGGAAGCAAATATCTTGTATTGAAGAGGCAGTTTCCAAGGCGAGTGCGAATATTTCTCGTAACAAAATAAAATCATTTGTTATTTACGGCGAGCCTCAAAGCGGCAAGACCGAGATGATGATTTGTCTTACTGCCAAACTAATAGACAGTGGCCACAGCGTAATCATTCACCTGCTAAATGATAGTGTTCAGTTATTGCAGCAAAACCTTGAACGATTTCAAAGGTCCGGCCTGGCGCCTGCCGCCAAAAATTTCGCCGATTTGCTTGATCCCTCGATATCCTTGGCCGCTGGCCAACATGTCATTTTTTGCAAGAAGAATGCGAAGGACCTGGGACGACTCGTCACGAAGGCGAACGCCATCAGGAATAAGGTCATCATCGATGATGAAGCCGACTTCGCTACGCCCAACGCCGCGATAAATCGTGGCGATGTGACTAAGATAAATCGGCTGGTCGGCCAACTAATCGGCAGTGACGGAACCTATATCGGTGTCACGGCGACGCCGGCCCGGCTCGATCTAAATAACACGTTTGATAATGATAACGAACGCTGGGTCAATTTCCCTCCGCACGAGGCCTATACAGGCCAGGACGTTTTCTTCCCGATAGATACGCCGGTCGGATACCGGCTACATGTGATCGGCGACACTGGCGACAGTCCGAAACACTTACGTGATGCACTATTTCGCTTCATGGTGACGGTAGCGTATATAAATCTGAACAGCCAAAATGAAACAAACTTTTCCATGCTCGTTCACACGAGTGGGAAAAAAATTGATCATCGCGCGGACAAACAGCCGATCGATGATGTCCTGCAGGCTCTATCAAACATCGCTTCCCCGAAGTTCGCGACTTATGCTTCGGCGATTAAAGCCGTAGCGGCAAAGCTTTACGGAAAGGAGAATTCCGACACTATTCTAGATTACATCGTCCAAAACGGAACGAGATCCAACATCATAATTATGAACAGCGAGAGAGATAAGAACGTTGACTTCAAATCAGCCACCTCCCCAGCCGCACTCTTCACAGTCATCATTGGCGGAAATATCGTCTCGCGCGGCGTGACCTTCGATAATCTCGTGTCGATGTTCTTCACGCGAGACGCCAAGCACAAAATCCAACAGGACACATATATTCAGCGGGCTAGGATGTTTGGATCGCGTAAAGCACACATCCAACATTTTGAGTTGACGATCCCGCGGCAGCTATATCTCGATTGGCATCGGTGTTTTGTTTTTCACAAGCTTGCACTTGAAGCAATCAAGGCCGGACTTGGATCGCCCGTATGGCTCGGCGATACCAGAATAGCCCCGGCCGCCGCACCTAGTATCGATCAGGCGAACGTCTCCCTCGACAAGGGTGAGATGTCCTTCCGTCTTTTCGAATACAAGGTAAACCTTGAGGCGCTCGTTCAGAGTGCGAGGACACCAATTCAAAAGCTCCGGGCACTGCAAGGCCGGATCGGCAAAGAAGCGCTGCCCGACTACCTGATTTGTTATGTTGAGCGAACGTCACCCTCAGGCGTGAAATCGGTTGTTGTTCACGGTTCGACGAGCATCGCCGGGTACAAGGACACAGATGGTGTCAATAAGCAAAAGATCGAGCGCGCCAGAGGATTCTTTGGTGCGCCGCAAATGCAGAAGGACAAATTCCCCGACGCGGTGCACCATTTCAAGATATTTTACAACGCTAGGGGGAAGGGAAGGTTATTTTACAAGTTTGATGGCAACATCAAATTTCTCAAGAACCTGAAGCATGTTTGACGAGTACGAGATCTATCAGGGCGTCGCTCTGCGCCAAATAATTGGTGGTGCAAAGTCGGCAGTTTGCCTATCCCCATTTCGAAAGCGAGGACGTGTCAGCGCATTTGTGCTCAATGGGACGATTGGCGTTTTCGTAAAGCACTCTTCCAAGAGAATGTCGCCTTGGCATTTTACGTTTCATCGCCAACATGTGTTGGACTTAAAAAAATTGGAAGCGGCGTGTCGCGGATCATACATGATATTTGTTTGCGGATTTGATGGACTGGTTGCGATCGATGCATCTTGTCTGCATGAGCTAGTGAGCTTCGAGGAAACGGAGCAGGCGTGGGTCCGAATCGAACGAAAGCCTCGCTCCATGTATGGCCTTTCCGGAAATCGAGCTGATTTGAAACACAAGCTAGCTCATGGCGCTGCGCCGATACACGCAGCCCTCCGCAATTGACGCTCAGAAACGCGGAGTAGTGGTGTTGTCTCATAAGCAAACGATCACTGAAGCACTTGGACGTGATCCGGTTCATCCCTTCCCCGCTCGAATGGCGCCCGGCATCGCGCTTGATATTCTGAGAGACCCAGACAAGTCCCTTCGCGTTCTTGATCCGATGATGGGATCAGGAACCGTGCTCGCGGTAGCGCGCGCGCAAGGTCACCACGCGATGGGGGTAGACATCGATCCCCTTGCGGTTTTGATCTCCAGGGTTTGGACGACGGCTATCAACCCTGATAAAGCGCGCAAAAAGGCAGATGATATCTTGATGCGCGCCAAACGTAATTTCAAACTCATGTCTGTGGGCGACGCCTATCCCCGACATTCGGACGCAGAGACAAGGCGATTCGTTGCATATTGGTTTGACGGATATGCACGACGCCAGCTTGCCTCACTGGCGAACGCCATCGCAGGTTTGCGAGATGAAACGATCCGTAACGTGCTCTGGTGTGCGTTTTCTCGATTAATTATTACCAAGCAATCCGGCGCTTCACTTGCGATGGATCTCGCACACAGCCGTCCGCACAAATGGTATGATTGGGCGCCGTCCAAGCCATTTAATAAATTCATTTCAGCCGTTCAGCGCGTAGTCGACAATTGCGTCTGCAAAACCACGAAAAATCGTGGCCCGGCACCATCGATTCACGAGGGCGATGCCAGAAACCTCCCGATTCCAAATGCGTCTGTGGATTTAGTTCTGACATCCCCACCTTACCTGAATGCAATCGACTATATGCGGTGCAGCAAGTTCTCGCTTGTATGGATGGGACACAGCATCGATGAGCTTCGTCTGCTGCGCAGTCGAAGCGTCGGAACCGAGGTGGGTAAGCGCGATGATTCAAATAACGAAGATATTGCCGAGCTTGTCGACCAGCTAAATCTCCGTCCAAAATTGGGGTTGCGGGACAAGGCCATACTCGCGCGGTACATTTCGGATGTGCAGAGCGCAGTATGCGAAGTTTCTCGTGTGCTCGCGCCTGGCGGCAAGGCCATTTATGTCGTCGGAGAAAATACCATCCGAGGGACCTTTATCCGAAATTCCACAATAGTCGTGCATTTAGCGAAGCTGGCCGGGTTGCATCTTCGCAAACGAAGTGTCAGGCACCTTCCTGCAAACCGCCGTTATCTGCCGCCACCTTCGAAAGAAGGCGTGTCCGTCGCGCTGAATGCGCGGATGCGGCGTGAGGTTATTCTCACATTCAAAAAACCTGGTCGCTGATTTCTTTAATCTGTCTATCCTTGCCGTGGTGTCAGGCTTATAGGCAAATTGTCTCTCCCCAGGCCGATGATGCTGATGGTCTCATGCCCCCACTCACCGCCCCCACCCACCCCCCTCGAGCGCTGGTCGCTCGCCAAGCCCGCCACCGTCTCCTCCCGCGGCATCGTCGTCGCGCAGAACTGGCGCGCGGCGGAGGTCGGCGCCGAGGTTCTGGCTTCCGGCGGCAATGCCGTCGATGCGGCGGTCGCGACGGCGCTGGCGCTCGGCGTCGTCGAGCCGTGGATGAGCGGCATCGGGGGCGCGGGGCTGCTGGTCTATGGCGAGGCGGCGACGGGGCAGGTGCATGTCGTCGACTTCACGCTGGTGTCGCCGGCGGCCACCGATCCCGCGGCCTATCCGCTGGCGTCGGGGGTGAGCGCCGATCTCTTCGGCTGGCCGATGGTGGCGGGGGATCGGAACGCCAAGGGCTTCGCCTCGATCTGCGTGCCGGGGTCGGTGGCGGGGTTTGCCCTCGCGCTGGAGCGGTTCGGGCGCAAGAGCTTTGCCGAGGTGATCGAGCCGGCGGCGGTTCTCGCCGAGCGCGGGATGCCGCTGGACTGGAACACCTGTCTCCAGGTCTCGATGGCGGCGGCGGATCTGCGGAATTTCCCGGGCTCCCGCGCGGTCTATCTGCCGAACGATCTGCCGCCGGTGCCGCGGGACAGCGGCACGCTCGGATACCTGCCGCTGTCGGCGCTGGCGGCCACATACCGGCGCCTGCAGACGGCGGGGCCGCGGGATTACTACGAGGGTGAGATCGCCCGCGATCTCCTCGCCGATCTCGCCGAGGGCGGCAGCGTGATGTCCGCCGGCGATCTCGGGGGATATCGCGCCGAGGTGGTGGCGTCCCAGAGCCTGGCCTATCGCGACGTCACCGTGCACGGCGCGCCGCTCCTCACCGGCGGCACCACGCTGCTCCGCGCCCTCAAGCTGATGAGCGCCGCCATTCCCGACGGCACCGTGGGCTGGCCCGACGCCCGGGCCTATGTCGCCTATGCGCAATCGCTCCGCACCGCCTTCGCCGAGCGCCTGGCGGAGCTCGGCCACGCCATGCCCGCCGGCCACCAACACGACGCATCTCTCCGTCGTCGACGCCGAGGGCAACATGGTGGCCCTCACCAACACGCTGCTGTCGCGCTTCGGCTCCAAGGTGGTGCTGCCGCGCGACGGGCATTCCCATGAACAACGGCATGATGTGGTTCGACCCGACGCCGGGCCGGCCGAACTCGCTCGCGCCGGCGAAGAAGCCCCTCGCCAACATGTGCCCGGCGGTGCTGATGCGCGGCGGCAAGCCCTGGGCGGCGCTCGGCGCCTGCGGCGGCCGGCGCATCATTCCCGCGGTGACCCAGCTCGTCTCCTTCCTGGTCGATTTCGACCTGCCGCTGGAGGAGGCGATGATGACGCCGCGCCTCGACGCCAGCACCGACACCGTGCTCTGCGACCTGCGGATGAAGCCGGAATTCGTCGCGGCGCTGCGCGAGCGCTTCCCGGTGGAGCTGCTGGAGAACGGGCTCTATCCGTCGTCCTTCGCGGTGCCCTCGGCGGTGCTGCGGGAAGGCACGCGGAATTTCGGCATGGCCCATGTGCCCTCGCCGGTGGCGGCGGCGGTGGCGGAACAGTAAGTTCAGGGGATGACGATCTCCAATCTGCCCTTCGGCGCCGCGGTCCGCGCCGAGTGGGACCTCGATCCCGCCGTCGCCTATCTCAATCACGGCTCCTTCGGCGTGACGCCCCGCGCGGTGCTGGCGGCGCAGGAGGAGTGGCGCCGGCGCATCGAGCGCAATCCCGCCGCCTTCATGGCGGAGGTGCGGACGGGGGCGCTCAGGGAGCCGGCGGCGGCGGTGGCGCGCTATCTCGGCGCCGAAGGCGAGGACGTCGTCTTCATGGAGAACGCCACCTCGGCGGCGAACGCGGTGCTGCGCTCCCTCAGCTTCAAGCCCGGCGACGAGATCCTGGTGACGTCGCTCGGATATCGCGCCGTCAATCACGCCGCCGCCTATGTGGCGTCCCGCACCGGCGCCACTCTCGTCGAGGTGAAGATCCCGCTGCCGGTGCGCGATGCCGACGCGATCGTGGCGGCGGTGGCGGAAAAACTCTCGCCGCGGACGCGCCTCGCGGTCTTCGATCACATCGCCTCCCAGAGCGCGATCCTGCTGCCGGTGGAGACGCTGATCCCGCTGGCGCGGGCGGCGGGGGCGGAGGTGCTGATCGACGGCGCCCATGTGCCGGGGCAGCTTCCCCTCGATATTCCCGCCCTCGGCGCCGACTACTACGTCGCCAACCTGCACAAGTGGCTGTTCGTGCCGCGGGGCACGGCGATCCTCTGGGCCCGGCGCGAGCGCCAGGGCGAGCTGCATCCGCTCACCATCTCCCACGGCTACGGCGGCGGCTTCCTCGCCGAGTTCGACTGGATGGGGACGCGGGATCTCTCGGGCTGGCTCGCGACGCCGGACGGGATCGCGTTTCATGGCCGCCTCGGCGGCGCGCGGCTCATGGAGCGGAACCGCGCGCTCGCCGGCGAGATGGCGGCGATGCTGGCGAAGAAGTGGGGCACCGGCCTCGCGGCGCCGCCGAACATGTTCGCGGCGATGGCGGTGGTGGGCGTGCCGGAGAGCGGCCGCGAGCCCGCCGAGATCATCCCGTGGCTGCGGGAGACGCAGCGCATCGAGGCCCCGGTGCACCGCATCGACGGCAAACTCTGGCTCCGCATCGCGGCCCAGGCCTACAACGAGGCGGAAGACTACGAGCGCCTGGCGCGAGCCTTCGCGCCGCGATGACGGGAGCGTGAGCGGGGAACCGTTGAACTGCGGGCGCTTCCGCGACTAGTCTCCGCCCATGCCGCTTCCCCCGCAGCGCCCGATGCCGCCCGTCCCCGCGTTCCTGACCGTGCTGCTCGGCACCGCGCTCCTATCGCTCCTGTTCCTGCCGGCGCAGGTGGAGGACGGCAATCGTCTCGCGGCGGATGTCCGGCCGGAGCTCGAGGTGCTGCTGCTCCTGGGCGGGCTCGCGGTGGGGACGCTGCTCGGGCGCCGGCTGCCGCTGCTCGCGCGCGTGGGCATCGCCCTTCTGGTGGTGCTCGCGGCGGTCTTCCACCTCCTCGCGGCGGCGGTGCCGAGCTTCTTCGAGCGCGACCTCGACCTCTACTGGGACCTGCCCCATGTCCCTGGATTATTTGGACTTTTTCTTGATGCGGCGGGTCCGGTGAAGGGCTGGTCGGCGCTGCTCGGCACCCTCCTGGCGCTGATTCTGGTGTTAATGATTGTCGCGTTTCTGCTCGGCCGGATGGAGCGCGCGCTGCGCGGTCCCGGCCGGCCCCAGCTCGCTCTCGCCGTCGCCGCGCTGGGCCTGATCCTGCTGCCGATCCCTATCGCCGGCGGAAATCCCCTGGTCTCGGCCCGGCTCAGCCGGGAGATCGGCCAGCACGCCGCCCGCACCTGGGCCGCCTGGCGGGTGATGCACGGCGCTCCCGGTCCCTACGCCGAGGCGCTGGCCGAGCCGCAGCCGCCGGCGAGCGATCTCGGCCGGCTGCGGCACCACGACGTCTACCTCGTCTTCTTCGAATCCTACGGCACCACGGTGCTGGACGACGCGCAGTTCGCCGCGGCGATCCGCCCCGCCCTCGACACCTTCGCCGGCGAGGTCGAGGACGCCGGCTACTACATGCTCTCCAACCGCATTGTGTCGCCGACCTTCGGCGGCGGCTCGTGGCTGGCGCACGGCACCATGTCCAGCGGCCTCAAGCTCGATCCCTTCCTCTACCGCCTGCTGCTCTCCACCGATCGCCGCACGCTCCCGGAATACATGAAGGCGGCGGGCTATCAGAGCCTCAACATCATGCCCGGCATCAAGAGCCCGTGGCCCGAGGGCGCGTACTGGGGCTTCGACCGCACGCTCACCGCCAAGGATCTCGGCTACGACGGCCCGCCCTTCGGCTGGTTCGGCATTCCCGACCAGTGGACCCTCAAGGTGGCGCTGCGGGAGATCGACGCCCATCCGCATCCGCCTCTCTTCACCCAGATCGTGCTGCTGTCGAGCCACACGCCCTTCGCGCCGGTGCCGCCCTACGTCGCCGACTGGAGCGACGCCGGCCCCTACAAGAGTGTGACCCAGGCGGAGTGGGACCGGATCTACACCGATCCGGACTGGTGGCATCTGGAGCAGCCGTACCTGCAATCGATCCAGTACGATCTCAAGACCCTGGCGGGCTGGCTCAAGCAGCTCAAGGGCCAGCCTCTCGTCATCATCCTCGGCGACCATCAGCCGCCGGGCTTCGTCTCCGGGTCGGTGGCACCCCACACGGTGCCGATCCACATCCTCTCCCGGGACGAGGACCTGGTGCTGCCCTTCGCCGCGCTGGGCTATACCGCCGGCGTCATCCCGCCGCCGGAAGGCGGGACCGTCAAAGGCATGGAAAGCTTCCTGCCGGATTTCCTCCGGCTCTTCGCCAGCGGCCACTCCGTGGTGATGGCGCCGGAAGCTTTGCCAGCGGCGGCAAACAGGGTTAACTAGTTAATTAAGTGTGCGGTCGGGATTAAGCGCTTGGTGACCCGTTGCGGGTATGACGGCACTGGCATGATCGATCCAAAGACCCTGGGCGACGCGCTTCACCACTACCGCGGCCGCGGCTATGCCGTCCTGCGTGGCGTCTTCGCCCCCGACGAGGTGGCGGAGATGGCCCAGGCCTTCGATCGCCAGCGCGACGCGGGCCTGAAATACGGCGCCAGCTTCCGCCACGGCAACCTGCTCTATCGCCTCGGCAACGATCCCGCCTTGGGCAAGATCGTGCGCCTCGTGCAATGGCCGTCCTACAACGATCCCGTTCTGGAGAAGGTGCGGCGCGATCCCCGCCTCTTCGAGATCCTGTCGCCGATCCTCGGCCGCGACATCAAGCAGATCATCAACCAGCTGCACTGGAAGCCGCCGGGCGCCGTCAACGTGGATTTCGCCTTTCATCAGGACGTGCGCTTCCGCCGGCCGCGCGCCGCCTACCGCAATCTCGAGATCTCCTATGTGCAGACCGGAATCGCCATCGATCCGCACACGAAAGACAGCGGCGCCATGCGCCTGCTGCCTTATTCCCATCTGCGCGGCGAGCTCACGATCCCCGCACCTCAGCAGATCCTTGCCGGCACGCCCCAGGACGCGGCGCTCGAGGCCGCCGGCCTCAATCCGGCGAAGCTCATCGATCTCGAGATGGAGCCCGGCGATGTCGCGCTCTGGAGCGTGCTGACCGTGCACGGCTCCACCAGCAACAAGACGGCCGAGGATCGCCGCTTCTATCTCAACGGCTACGTCCGCGCCGCCGATTGCGACCGCGGCGAATGGGCGTTCCGCAACGGCAAGCCGTGCCCGCTCGGCGAGCCCGTGCTGGTGCACTACGAGCAGCTGCACGAGCGGCCGGAGCCGCATTACGTCGACGAATAAAGTTAGGGAAGCCCCGCCACCACGCGGCGGAAGGCCTCGGCGAAGCCGCGGCGCTCGTCGGGGGTTCCCACGGTGACCCGGATGCAGCGGTTGAGCGGCGCCACGCCGGGCATGCGCACGAAGATCGACTTCCTCCTCGAGGAGGCGCTTCATCGCCGTGGTCGCGCGCTCGAAGCTGCCGAGATCGATGGCGACGAAGTTGGTGGCCGACGGCAGCGTCTTGAGGCCGAGCTCGGTGGCGAACTCGGCGTAGTCGCGCCGGCCGGCCTCCACCGAGCGCACGACCCCGGCGATGAACTCGGGATCGCCGAGGGAGGCGAGTGCCGCTTCCTGGGCCAGGCGGTTGACGCCGAAGTGATGGCGGATCTTGTCGAAGGCCTGGATGGTTTCCTTCGGCGCCACCGCGTAGCCGATGCGGGAGCCCGCCATGCCGTGCGCCTTGGAGAAGGTGCGGAGCCGAATGACCCTCGGGTCTTCCGCATCGAGCGCCGGCAGCGCCTCCGGCGGCGCGAAATCCGCATAGGCCTCGTCGAGGACGAGGAGGCAGCCGGGCGGCAGCCCCTCCACCAGGCGCTGCTGGTCCGCCGCGGCGAGCCAGCTGCCGGTGGGATTGTCGGGATTGGAGAGATAGACCAGGCGCGCACGCCGGCGCCGCGCCATCTTCGCCAGCGCCTCCGGATCGTTGCGGTCGTCCCGGTAGGGGACGGTGACGAGGCGGCCGCCGAAACCGTTCACATGGAAGGCGAAGGTGGGATAGGCGCCGTGCCCCATCACCACGCGGTCGCCGGGATCGACGAAGCTGCGCACGATGAGACCCAGGAGATCGTCGATGCCCGCGCCCAGCACCACGTTGTCCCGCGCCACGTTATGCCGCCGCGCGATCGCCTCTCGGAGGACGAAGCCCTCGGGATCGCAATACCAGTTCACGCGCTCGGCGCCGGCGCGCATCGCCGCCACCGCCTTGGGGGAGGGGCCGAAGGCGCTCTCGTTGGCGCCGATGCGGATCCTGAGCGTGCGGCCGATGCGGCGCTCGAGGGCTTCCGGCGGCACGAAGGGCACGGTCGCTGGAAGCGCTGAGAGAAGCCGCGCGTAGCGCGGGCGGGATCCGGCGTCGCTCATGGTTACGCTCCAGAGTCTTCAGTGGCTTGGTCGCGGCGTTACCGGACAACACCCGGAACGGAAAGCGGCGCGCCCACCCGGGCGCGCCGCCGATCCGCCCGGGCGGTCGAGGTCAGGTGCGGTCGTGGACCGGCCTCTCGGTGGCGCCGGCGCTCGCCTGGCCGGCGGGCGGCGTAACCCGTGCCGGAGGTGCCTGCTCGGCGGTGTCCTCGTCCTTCATGCCGGACTTGAAGGCCTTGATGCCCTTGGCAAAATCACCCATGACGTTGGTGAGCTTGCCGCGCCCGCCGAACAGCACGGCGACCACCGCGATGACGATCAGCCAGTGCCAGATGCTGAAGCTACCCATGTACGGCCTCGAACCAGTTAAGGGGTTGACCCATTGCCCCGCAGGCGACGCGGCGGGGGGGTTTTTGTCAAGGGAAAATCGTGCCGCCGACCACCCGTGGACCACCGGTTGAGGGGTGGCACGCCCGTCCCAAACTCTTATACTCCCGCACTTCCGCACATATTCGAAGCGACAATGCTGGCTCCCATCGCATTTCCCATTGCGGATCCCGAACCATGGCTTCCGGTCCCTCCGGCGGAGGCCGGCGTCGATGCCCGGCGCCTGGACGAGGCGGTCTCGTTTGCCGTGGCGCACGAGACGCCGTGGAGCCGGGACCTCGCCAGCGTGATCGGCAATGCGTACTTCGAGCCACCGCCTTGGAACGAGATCCTGGGGCCCGTCAGCCCGCGGGGCGCGCCGAACGGCCTCATCACCCGCCACGGCAGGCTGATCGCGCGCTGGGGCGATACGCGCCAAATCGACATGACCTTCAGCATCGCCAAGAGCTATCTGAGCCTGCTCGCCGGCGTCGCCCACGATCGCGGTCTGCTGCCGGATCCTCGGGAGCGCGTGGGGCTCCGGGTCGCCGACGGCGGTTTCGATCCCCCGCACAATGACGGCATCACCTGGGAGCATCTGCTGCAGCAGACCTCGGAGTGGGAAGGCACGCTCTGGGACAAGCCCGATCTCGTCGATCGCAATCGCGATCTCGCCGCCGAGGGCAGCGCGCGCAGCAAGAAGGGCACGCACCGCGCCCTGCAACGGCCCGGCACTTTTTGGGAATACAACGACGTCCGCGTGAACCGCCTCAGCCTGTCGCTGCTGCGGCTGTTCCGTCGGCCGCTGCCCGACGTGTTTGCCGAGGCGATCATGGGTCCGATCGGCGCCTCCACGGCGTGGCGCTGGCAGGGCTATCGCAATTCGACGGTGGAGATCGACGGCACGGCGATGATCTCGGTTCCCGGCGGCAGTCATTGGGGCGGCGGCGTTTCCATCCACGCGGAGGATCAGGCCCGCCTTGGCCTGCTGATGCTGGGGCGCGGCGCGTGGAACGGCCGGCGCGTGCTGTCCGAGACGTGGATCGACCGCTCGACGACGCCAGCGGCGATCAATCCGAGCTACGGATATTTCTGGTGGCTCAATACCGGTCGCCGTCGCTATTCCAAGGCGTCCCCGGAGAGCGTCTTCGCCAGCGGCGCCGGCGGCAATTGCACCTGGATCGATCCCGCCAGCGGCATCGTCGCGGTGATGCGTTGGATGGATCCCGCCGCCATCGACGCGTTCATCGGCCGCGTGACGGCGGCGCTGGCAAGTTGACCTCGGTAGCTCACATGCCCACCGGCACGCCGAGACGCTAGGGTCGCCCGATGCCACGAATGACCAAAATCGTGACGGGAGTCGGTATCGCCGGCGCGCTGATGATCGCGATGGCGCTGATCATGCGTGAGCTCGAGGTGCCCCCGTCCGAGCCGTCCACAACGATCGCGAGCGCGCCGCCTGCGCCGATGGTTCCGCTGCCGCCCGTGGCGGAGGCGGAGCCATCTCCGTCGCCGCCCGAACCGCCGACGTCCCCGCCCGAGACAGTGGCGGTGGCACCGGCGCCAGAAACGACGGCTGCCGCACCGCCGCTTGAAACGGCGACTGCCGCGCCACCGCCGGAGACGTCGGCTGTCACGCCATCACCGGAGACGGCGGCCGTCACGGCGTCACGCGAGCCGGGCGCGGCCACGCTGCCGGCCATGCCAGGGACACCAGCACGGAGACCGAAACCGCTCACGCCGTCCGGTGATAGCCCAGTGCTGGCGCTGCCGCCGGAAACCGCAGCGGTTCCGACCGCGGCGGGCGCCGCTTTGCCGGCGCTTCCGGTGCAGGAGGTGAAGCCGCGGGCTCCTCATATGGTGGCGGACGATCAGCCCCTGCCGGTTCCCCATGTGACGATCCAGGACCGGCAGGGTCGCGTGCTCTCGCGGCCAGCCTCCACCCAGAGTGCGATGGCGCCGCCAGGGCCGCGGGCGCAAACCGCGCTGCCATCCCTGGCGCCGGCAGCGGGCCCGCAGCGCATGCCCCAGCCGCAAGGGTCCCTGCAGCCGATCCCGGCGACGCTGACGGGACCGGCCCATGCCACCGGCACGGTGTCGATCGCTCTCGATGGCCATCAGGTCAGGCTCTTCGGCGTGCAGCCGCCGTCGACCGCGGACCGCTGCACACTCGGTCGCGGCGGCGTGGTGCCCTGCTCAGAAGTGACGCAGGAGGTGCTGGCCTCCCGGGTGGCGCGCAGCCCCAGCGTCACCTGCCGGGTGCCGTCGGGACTCAGCGAGAGCATCCCGGCGCGCGTCTGTCTGGACGCCGGCGGCGCGGACATCGCAGGATATCTGGTGGCGGAGGGACTGGCCCTCGCCGACCGCAACAGCAGCGCCGACTATGTCGGCGCCGAGGGTATCGCGCAGTCCTACAGCAAGGGCCTCTGGCACTACCGCTGACGCCCGACCATCCCCTGAGAGAACCAAGCATGTCCGAGAGTACCGGCAGCAACGCGCCGCGCATCGATGCCGCGGAAATCCTCGAGGGCATTCGGCGCTGGGTCGAGGTCGAGACGCCCAGCACCGACGCCGCGGCGGTCAATGTGCTGGTGGAAAGCGTATGCCACGATCTGGCCGCTCTCGGCGCCGAGGTGGAGCGCGTGCCCGGCCGCGACGGCAAGGGCGATCACATCCGCGCCCGCTCGCCCTGGGGCGGCGATCAGCCCGGCATCCTCCTGGTCTCCCATCTCGACACGGTCTGGGAGAAAGGCACGCTCAAGCGCAAGCCTTTCAAGATCGACGGCGACAAGGTCACCGGCCCCGGCATCTACGACATGAAAGCCGGCGGCTATATGGCCTTCTACGTCTATCGCCATCTCGTGCGCCAGGCGCGGGAGACCAAGCTGCCGATCACCTTCCTGTACATGGCGGACGAGGAGATCGGCAGCCCCACGTCGCGGGCGCTGATCGAGGAGACCGCGAAGAGCGCCAAATACGCCCTGGTGCTGGAGCCCGGCCGGCCGAACGGCGGCGTGGTGACGGCGCGCAAGGCGGTCGGACGGTTCGATCTGGAAGTGACGGGTGTCGCTGCCCACGCCGGCGCCAATCACGAGCTCGGCCGCAGCGCGGTCGCCGAGCTCGCGCGCCAGATCGTGGCGCTGGAGGCGATGACGGACTACGCCCGCGGCATCACCGTCAATGTCGGCGTGGCGTCGGGCGGCACGGTGGGTTTTGCCAATGTGGTGCCGGCGCATGCCCGCGCCGAGATCGATTTCCGCTGCCCCGACGAGGCGACGTCAGAGGAGCTGGTGCGGCGGATCCAGGGTCTGACGCCGACCGGTCCCGACGTTTCCCTCAAGATCGAGGGCGGCGTGAACCGGCCGGCCTTCATCCGCACCGACGAGGTCGCGGGGCTCTACGGCCACGCCAAGTCGCTGGCGGCAGAGATCGGCTTCGATCTTCCGGAGATGCTGACTGGCGGCGGCAGTGACGGAAATTTCACCGCCGCCGTCGGCGTTCCGACGCTCGACGGGCTGGGCGCCGTCGGCGCCGGCGCTCACGCGGAGCACGAGCACATTCTCATCTCGTCTCTCGAGCCCCGCGCGAAGCTCCTGCTCAGATTGTTGGAGACGCTGGAGTAGCGTTCCTCCTTACGCGGCCGGAGAGAGGTCAAGCGCCGCCGCGATCGTCTGCCGTGCGGTGGCGAGGCCGCGTGCCGCGGAATCCGGACTGACGTTCAGTCCCTCCGCACGGATGAACGTCACGTCCGTGAGGCCGAGGAAGCCGAAGACGGCGCGCAGGTAAGGTTCCTGAAAATCCATCGCCTGGGCCGGACCTTCGCTATAGACGCCGCCGCGGCTCAGGACGACGAAGACACGCTTGCCTTTCAGCAAGCCCTCGGGCCCCGCCGCGGTGTAGCGGAAGGTGCGGCCGGCGCGGGCGAGGTGATCGATCCAGGCCTTGAGCGTCGAGGAGATCGAGAAATTATGCATGGGCGCGCCGATCACCAGGACGTCGGCGGCCTCGACCTCGGCAATGATCTCGTCGGCGCGCGCGAGGGCGGTCGCCTGCTGGGCGCTGTGCTGCTCCACCGGCGTGCCGAAGGCGGTGATGAGGTCGGTGCCGAAATGCGGGATCGCCGAGGCCGCGAGATCGCGCTCGGTAACGACGGTATCGGGACGGGCCGCCTTCCAGGCCGCTACGAACTCGTCGGCGACGGCGCGGGACTTCGAGGCGGCGGGAAGCGGGCTGCTGCTGATGTGAAGGAGGCGGGTCATGGGACGTACCCCTGCTGGCGGCGGAATTGCCGATGCCCGGAACCTGGTCCTCCCAATCCATCTATGGAATTGGTAAAATTCTGCTATGATCTATCGAGAAAGAAGATAGATCATGCTGGATGCCGTAACTCTCGATCAGCTCAGGGTTTTTGTCGCCGCGGCCGAGACGGGCAGCTTCTCCGGGGCCGCCCGCCGGCTGAAGCGGGCGCAGTCCGCCATCAGCCATGCGGTCATGTCCCTGGAGGCGGCGCTCGAGGTGCAGCTTTTCGATCGTGGCGGCCGGATGCCGGTGCTGACCGAGGCGGGGCGTGCGCTGGCGGGCGATGCCCGGGCGCTGATATCAGGCGCCGCCGAGCTCAAGGCGCGGGCGCGCAGCATTGCCGACGAGGTCGAGCCGGAGCTGAGCATCGCCGTGGACGCGATGCTGCCGAAGCCGCCGCTGATCGCCGCGCTGTGCGCCATCCGCCAGGAATTTCCGCTGCTCTCCATCGCGCTCTATACCGAGGCGCTGGGCGCCGTCGAGAGCCGGGTGATCGAGGGAAAATGCAGCCTGGGGATCAGTGCGATCATCCCTCGCGGCGAGGATCAGCTCGATCGCCGCTTCCTGACCGAGGTGGAGATGATCCCGGTGGCGTCGGCAGATCATGCCCTCGCGCGCTATGAGGGCGAGATCCCGCTCATCGAGATGCAGCGTCACACCCAACTCGTGCTGACCGACCGAAGCTCGCTCACCGAGGGGTTTTCCGGCGGCGTGCTGTCGCGGCATATCTGGCGCTTCGTCGATCTCGAGACCAAGCAGGCGTTCCTCCGCGCCGGCTTCGGCTGGGGCGGCATGCCGCGCCACATGGTGGAGGATGACCTAGCCGCCGGCCGCCTCGCGCGCATCGCCGTCACGGGCTGGGGACGGGCGCCGCATCGTCTGCCGCTGACGGTCGTGCAGCTGCGCGGGCGCCGTCCGGGCCGCGCCGCGCGCTGGCTTCTCGACCACCTGGAAGCCGCCCTCAATCCCGCGCCGGCGTCGGCTGGGGCAGCCTAGCCCTTCGGCACCGTCGGCGGCGCCAGCCGGGCTGGCTCGCCGACGCCGCCCGCCGGCTGGGACGGAGGCGGCAGGGTGGGTGGTTTCTCCGCCGCCGGCTTTTCCGCCTCGGTGGGATTGGGGCCGGTGATGACGTCGAAATCGATCATGGTGACCTCCTCAGGGTTCGGGAGGCCGTCTCGGGGCGGATTTTCGACGCTGGGAAGGGTCCAAGAAACGCGAAAGCCGCCTGATCGAGGCGGCTTCGGTATCTACGACTGACTGCGCGATCCTAGGCCGCCGGGCTGAACCGGGGATACCAATCGGAGCTGGTAAAGGAGCGCGTGTCGGCGGTCTTGGTCATGGTGGCGGCACCTTAGGGGCGTGGGCGGCGGCCGTCAACCTGCGGCGTCCGTCGGGCCTCCCGCCCTTGCGTTTCCGGGCTTCAGCCGCTATAAACCGCCGCTTCCAACCCGGCGGCTGGCCGCGCAGCTTTGCGCCTCGGGCATGCCTCGTCGCCGATCTTAACCTCCTTTCTTGAAAGGACGAAAATGCCCAAGATGAAGACCAAGAGCGGGGCGAAAAAGCGCTTCAAGCGCACCGCCTCGGGCAAGATCAAGGCGGCGGTCGCCCACAAGCGCCATCGCCTGGTCAGCAAGCCCAAGCAGATGAAGCGCAAGGCGCGCGGCACCTTCGTCCTGCAGCCCGGCGACACCAAGCTGGTGCTCACCTACATGCCGTATTCGAGGTAGGTCATGGCCCGCGTCAAACGGGGCGTCACCGCGCACGCCCGGCACAAGAAGGTCCTGAAGCTCGCCAAGGGCTATCGCGGCCGCGCCAAGGATGCGTTTCGCATCGGCATCGAGAAGGTCGAGAAGGGGCTGCGCTACGCCTATCGCGACCGCCGCGCCAAGAAGCGCACGTTCCGCTCGCTCTGGATCCAGCGCATCAACGCCGGCGCCCGGGCGGAAGGCCTCACCTACGGCCAGTTCATCAACGGCATCAAGCGCGCGGGCATCACCATCGACCGCAAGGTCCTGGCGGATCTCGCGGCCCAGGAGCCCGCGGCCTTCAAGACGCTGGTGGAGAGCGCCCGCGCGGCGCTCGCCAAGAGCTAGGGCGATGGCGCCGCGGACCATCCGGCGATTTAGCGGCGGGACCTGTCGTTAGGCCCCGGCGGCAGGCGCTGCCTTAGGAATCGCCTCGCGAGAGGCAGTTCCGGTAGAAGAAGAGGGGCCGAGCTAGTGCGGCCCCTTTTTATTTGCGCAGGTGAGGTGGTGAGGTCATGAAGGAAAACGAGATCGATCCCCTGCGCCAGGAGATCCTGGACGCGGTCTCCGCCGCCGACAGCCGCGAGGCGCTGGAGCAGGTGCGGGTCTCGGCGCTCGGCCGCAAGGGCCGCGTCACCGGGCTGATGAAGAACCTGGCGAGCCTCGAGGCGGAGGCGCGCCGCGCCGTCGGCGCCGCGCTCAATCGCCTGAAGGACGAGGTGGAGACGGCGATCTCCGCCGCCACCGAGAAGCTGCATCACCGCGACATCGAGCAGCGCCTGGTGGACGAGCGCGTCGACGTCACCCTGCCGGTGGAATTCGGCGGCGAGGGCCGCGTCCATCCCATCAGCCAGACCATCGACGAGCTCACCGCGATCTTCGGCGAGATGGGCTTCAAGGTCGCCGAGGGCCCGCATATCGAGGACGATTTCTACAACTTCACCGCCCTCAACATCCCGCCGGAGCATCCCGCGCGCCAGGAGCAGGACACCTTCTATCTCACGGAGAAGAGGGACGGCAGCCGCAAGGTGCTGCGCACCCATACCTCGCCGGTGCAGATCCGCACCATGCTGGCGGAGAAGCCGCCGATCCGCATCATCGTGCCCGGCCGCACCTTCCGCAGCGATCACGACGCGACGCACAGCCCGATGTTCCATCAGGTCGAAGGCCTGGTGATCGACCGCGCCACGCACATGGGGCACTTGAAGGGCTGCCTGATCGAGTTCTGCCGCGCCTTCTTCGAGCTCGACGATCTCCCCGTGCGCTTCCGCCCGAGCTACTTCCCCTTCACCGAGCCCGGCGCCGAGGTGGACATCGGCTGCTCCCGCGCCGGCGGCGAGCTCAAGATCGGCGCCGGCGGCGACTGGCTGGAGATTCTCGGCTGCGGCATGGTGCATCCGAAGGTGCTGGAGAACTGCAACATCGATCCCGCGATCTACCAGGGCTTCGCCTTCGGCATGGGGATCGAGCGCATCGCCATGCTGAAATACGGCATCCCCGATCTCCGGCCGTTCTACGACAGCGACCTGCGCTGGCTCCGGCACTACGGCTTCCTGCCCCTCGAGGTGCCCTCCATGGTCGGAGGGCTGGCGCGATGAAGCTCACCCTCGGCTGGCTGCGCAGCCATCTGGAGAGCAACGCCAGCTTGGACGAGATAGTGCGCAGTCTGGTGATGCTCGGCCTCGAGGTTGATGGCATCGAGGATCGCGCGAAGGACTTGAAGGAGTTCACCGTCGCGCGGGTGATCTCCGCCGAGCCGCATCCCGATGCCGACCGCCTCAAAGTCTGCATGGTGGATACCGGAACGGAGCGCGTGCAGGTGGTCTGCGGCGCGCCCAATGCGCGGGCCGGCATGCTCGGCGTCTTCGCGCGGGTGGGGTTGACGATCCCGCGCACCAAGCTGCTGCTCAAGGAGACGACGATCCGCGGCGTCGCCTCCAAGGGCATGCTGTGCTCGGCTTACGAGATGGGGCTCTCCGACGATCACGAGGGGATCATCGATCTCCCCGAGGGCGCGCCGGTGGGCGCGCCTTTCGCCGGCGCCCTCGGCCTCGACGATCCCGTGCTGGACGTGAAGGTGACGCCGAACCGCGCCGACGCGCTCGGCGTGCGCGGCATCGCCCGGGATCTCGCGGCGGCGGGCCTCGGCCGCCTCAAGCCCCTCGACATCACGCCCGTGCCCGGCAAATTCCCGGCGCCCAAGGTGGTGCATCTGGCGGGGCCCGACGACAAGGCCTGCCCGCTCTTCGTCAGCCGTCTGGTGCGCGGCGTCAAGAACGGCGAGAGCCCGCAGTGGCTTCGGGATCGTCTCACCGCCATCGGCCTCCGGCCGATCTCGGCGCTGGTGGATATCACCAACTTCCTCACCTTCGACCTCAACCGGCCGCTGCACGTGTTCGACGCCGGCAAGATCCAGGGCGATCTCGCGGTGCGCGGCGCGCGGCCCGGCGAGACCATGGCGGCGCTCAACGGCAAGACCTACGAGCTCGATGCCGCCATGACGGTGATCGCCGACAACAAGGGGCCCCAGAGCCTCGGCGGCGTGATCGGCGGCGAGGCGACGGGCTGCACCGCGGAGACCACCGACGTGCTGATCGAATCGGCGCTCTTCGATCCGCTCCGCACCGCCGCCACCGGCCGGCGCCTCGGCGTCCAGTCCGACGCGCGCTACCGCTTCGAGCGCGGCCTCGATCCGGAAATGACGGTGCCCGGCATCGAGATCGCGACGCGGCTCGTGCTCGAGCTCTGCGGCGGCGAGCCCTCGGAAGTGGCGATCGCCGGCACCGTCCCGGAATGGCGGCGGCAATATTTCCTCCGCGCCGAGCGCTGCAAGACCCTGGGCGGTCTCGACATCCCCCCGGCGGAGCAGCAGCAGAATCTCGCCGCTCTCGGCTTCAAGGTCGAGGCGCGGGAAGGCGGGTTCTCCGTCGAGCCGCCGCCCTGGCGCGGCGACATCGTCGGCGAGCCGGACCTGGTCGAGGAAGTGCTGCGCATCCACGGCTACGACGAGATTCCCGTGGTGCCGCTCACGCGCGAGACCGCGCTGCCGAAACCCGCTCTCAGCGCCGCCCAGAAGCGCGCGGTGCTGGTGCGCCGCTCGCTGGCGGCGCGCGGACTCATCGAGGCCGTCACCTTCTCGTTCCTGCCGAAGGCACAGGCGGAGCTCTTCGGCGGTGGCGGCGCGGAGCTCACCCTGATCAATCCCATCAGCGCCGATCTCGACGTGATGCGGCCCTCGATCCTGCCGAACCTCGTCACCGCCGCCCAGCAGAACGCCGATCGCGGCCTGATGAATGCCGCGCTCTTCGAGGTTGGGCCGCAGTATCGGGACGACACGCCGGAGGGCCAGAGCCTGGTGGTGGCGGGCGCCCGCATGGGCCGCACCGGGCCGCGCCAGTGGCGCGACGGCGGCCGCGCGGTCGACGCCTTCGTCGCCAAATCGGATGCGCTGGCGGCGCTCTCCGCCGCCGCGGCACCGGTGGAGAATCTCCAGATCTCCACCGACGCGCCCAAATGGTATCACCCCGGCCGCTCCGGCAGCCTGCGCCTCGGCCCCACCGTGCTCGCACATTTCGGCGAGCTGCATCCGCGCGTGGCCCAGGCGCTCGGCGCCAAGGAGACGGTGACGGTGTTCGAGGTCCATCTCGACCTCGTGCCGATGCCGCGCGCCAAAGCCGGCAAGGCGCGGCCGCTGCTGAAGCCGTCGCCGTTCCAGCCGGTGACCCGCGATTTCGCCTTCGTAGTGGACAAGACCCTCGCCGCCGAGACGCTGCTGAAGGCCGCCCGCGGCGCCGACAAGAAGCTGGTCTCAGATGTCCGCCTCTTCGACGTCTACGAAGGCACGGGGCTTCCCGAGGGCAAGAAGTCGCTCGCCATCGAGGTGACCCTGCAGCCTGTCGATGCGACGCTTACCGAAGCGGCGCTGGAAGGCTTCGCCAAGAAGCTCGTGGAGCAGGTGACGAAGGCGACGGGCGGCACGCTCCGGAGCTGAGGGCCGGGGGAATGACCACCTTCGCCGCGATCCGCAAGGCTGCCGAGCAGCGCATTGGCACGGTCGCGCTCGCGAAACGCCTGCCGAAGGTGAAATCGGCGGCGGCGCTGCGTCGGGTGAGCGACGACCGCTATCTCTCCCTGATGTCGCTCCGGATCTTTCGCGCCGGCCTGCGCCACGACATGGTGGATGCCAAGTGGCCGGCCTTCGAGAAGGCATTTCGCGGCTTCGAGCCGCGCAAGGTTCGCGCCATGAGCGACGAGCAGGTGGAAGCCTTGATGGGCGATGCTCGGGTGATCCGCCATCTCGGCAAGCTGAAGGCGGTGCACGCGAACGCCGCTGTCATGATCGATCTCGCCGCGGAGCACGGCAGCTGCGGCGCCTATCTCGCGGACTGGTCCGGCGATCGCGTGCTGGCGCTCTCGGAGGATCTGGCCAAGCGCTTCCACCAGATGGGCGGCAATTCCGGCGCCTACTTCCTCCGCATGGCCGGCAAGGACACTTTCATCATCACCTATGCGGTGGTGAAAGCCCTCAACCACTGGCGCCTCTTCAAGGGCGAGCCCAAGGGCAAGCGCGACCGCGCCGCGGTGGCGGCGATCTTCAACGGGTGGGCGGCGGAGACGGAATTGCCCCTGGCGCATCTCAGCATGATGCTGGCGGTGTCGCTGGAGTAGGGCTGTGCGTCCTTCGACTCGCGATGCTTCGCATCGCGGCTCAGGATGAGGAGATTTTCTTTCGAGCCTTCACAAATGGTCCTCATCCTGAGCCGACCGCGAAGCGGTCGAGTCGAAGGACGCAGGTTGCTGCAGCGCGCGCCCTACGCCACCCCGAACCGCGTCAGCACATCCCCGTCGAACTCCAGCCCCAATCCCGGCGACGTCGGCATCGTGAGCTCGCCGTTCTTCTGCTGCGGCACCTCTTTGAAGAGGCGGGTGAGCCAGGGCATGTACTCGACGGTGAGGCCGTTGGGGATGGCGCCGATCAGGTGCACGTGCACCTCGGGAATGAGGTGGCTGACGACCGGCAGGTTGAAGGCCTGGGCCATGCCCGCGACCTTCATCCATTGGGTGATGCCGCCGACGCGGACGAGGTCGATCATCACGATGTCGACGGAGCGCGCCTCGATCATGTGGCGGAAGGGCGCGATGCCCCAGACGTATTCGCCGCCGGCGACCGGTGTGCTGAGCGCATCGGAGATCCGCGCCAGGCCGGCGAAATCGTCGGCGACGGTCACGTCCTCGAGCCATGTGAGGCCCAGCTCTTCCAGGCGGCGGCCGATGTCGATCGCCTGTTCCGGCCGCCAGCGCTGGTTGGCGTCCGCCATCAGCTTGATGCCGGGGCCGAGCGCCTCGCGGACGCGCCGCGCCCGCTCCACCTCCTTCTGCGGCGAGGTCTCGCCGGGGAGCGCGAGCTGCATCTTCGCCTCGCGCCAGCCCTTGGCGGCGAGCCGCCCGGCCGCCTCCACCGTCTGGTCGAGGGTGAGCCCGCGCATCATCGCGCCGCTCGCGTAGGTGGGGACGCTCGTCCGTGCGCCCCCCAGCAGCTTCCAGAGCGGCTGGCCCAGCGCCTTGCCCTTGATGTCCCAGAGCGCCATGTCGACCGCCGAGAGGGCGAGGGTGAAGATGCCGCCGGGGCCGCCATGCATGGACGAGTCGCGGAACTTGCCGTGGATCACCTCCGGCCGAAGCGCGTCCTCGCCGATAGCGATCGCGGCGATCGAGTCCACCGCCTGGCGGAGCGCGCCCGTGAGCGCGCCGCCGAAAAAGGTGACGCCGATCCCCACCGTGCCGTCCTCGGTGGCGAGTTCCAGGGTGACGAAGGGCCGCGTCGCCTTGGGATTCTCCGGCATGTCGGCGAGGGGCTCGTCGGCGGGAAGCTGCACGATCCGCGTGCGGGCGCTGGCGATCTTCATGGACGTCTCCTCCGGCTGGTTTTTCCGTACTTTAGCATGCGGAATAGGCAGGGGAACCGCCCGCTCCCGACAGCGATTGCGCTTCCGCCCGTCCGCCCTTATGGTCCGGGCGGCCGCAAACCCAGCCCCCAAATGACCGATCTTAATCATATCCGCAACTTCGCGATCATCGCGCATATCGACCACGGCAAGTCGACGCTCGCCGACCGGCTGATCCAGACGTGTGGCGGGCTGCAGGCCCGGGAAATGCGCGAGCAGGTGCTCGACAGCATGGACATCGAGCGCGAGCGCGGCATCACCATCAAGGCGCAGACCGTGCGCCTCGCCTACACGGCGCAGAACGGCGAGTCCTTCGTGCTCAATCTCATGGACACGCCGGGCCATGTGGATTTCGCCTATGAGGTGAGCCGGTCGCTGGCGGCCTGCGAGGGCTCGCTCCTGGTGGTGGACGCGAGCCAGGGCGTCGAGGCGCAGACCCTCGCCAACGTCTATCAGGCGATCGACGCGAACCACGAGATCGTCATCGTCCTCAACAAGATCGACCTGCCGGCGGCGGAGCCCGAGCGCGTCAAGCAGCAGATCGAGGACGTGATCGGCCTCGACACGTCGGACGCCGTGATGATCTCCGCCAAGACCGGCCTCAACATCGAGGGCGTGCTGGAGGCGCTGGTGCATCGCCTGCCGCCGCCCAAGGGCGACCGCGAGGCGCCGCTCAAGGCGCTGCTGGTGGACAGCTGGTACGACGCCTATCTCGGCGTGGTGACCCTGGTGCGCGTCAAGGACGGCGTGCTGAAGGCAGGCCTCAAGATCCGCATGATGGCGACCGGCGCCACGCACACCGTGGAGCGCGTCGGCGTCTTCACGCCCAAGGGCCAGCCGGTGGACGAGCTCGGCCCCGGCGAGATCGGCTTCATCACCGCCGGCATCAAGGCGGTGGCGGATACCAGCATCGGCGACACGTTGACCGAAGAGCGCCGACTGGCGGCGGAGCCGTTGCCGGGCTTCCGGCCGGTGCAGCCGGTGGTGTTCTGCGGACTCTTTCCGTCCGACGCCAACGACTACGGCAAGCTGCGCGAGAGCCTGGCCAAGCTGCGTCTCAACGACGCCAGCTTCAATTTCGAGCCGGAGACTTCCGCGGCGCTGGGATTCGGCTTCCGCTGCGGGTTCCTGGGCCTGCTCCATCTGGAGATCATCCAGGAGCGCCTCGAGCGCGAGTTCGATCTCGATCTCGTCACCACGGCGCCGTCGGTCGTCTATCACATCCATCTCACCAACGGCACGACGATGGAGATGCACAATCCCGCGGACATGCCGGATCCCGTGAAGATCGACCACATCGAGGAGCCCTGGATCAACGCCACCATCCTGGTGCCCGACGAATTCCTGGGCTCGGTGCTGGCGCTCTGCGAGGAGCGCCGCGGCGCGCAGAAGGATCTCACCTACGCCGGCAGCCGCGCCATGGTGGTCTATCGCCTGCCGCTCAACGAGGTGGTCTTCGACTTCTACGACCGGCTCAAGTCGGTGAGCCGCGGCTACGCCAGCTTCGACTACCAGATCGCCGGCTACGAGACCGGCGATCTCGTGCTGATGACCATCCTGGTGAACGGCGAGCCGGTGGACGCGCTCTCCCTGGTCGTGCACCGCAGCCAGGCGGAGCGCCGCGGCCGGGCGCTCTGCGAGCGGCTCAAGGATCTGATCCCGCGCCAGCTGTTCCAGATCGCGATCCAGGCGGCGATCGGCGGCCGCATCATCGCGCGGGAGACGGTGAAGGCGATGCGCAAGGACGTGCTGGCCAAGTGCTACGGCGGCGACGTCAGCCGCAAGCGCAAGCTCCTCGACAAGCAGAAAGAGGGCAAGAAGCGCATGCGGCAGTTCGGCAAGGTGGAGATTCCCCAATCCGCCTTCATCGCCGCCCTCAAGATGAGCGACCAGTCCTGACCGCCGAGGGATCTGACCTGGCGCTGACCATTCGCGTGGAGGATCCGGATCAGCCGGAGATTCACCTACTGATGGCGGCGGGCGAGGCCTATGCCGCCGCGCTCTATCCCGTCGAGAGCAATCATTTCCTGGATGTGGCGGCGCTGCGGCGGACCGACGTCGCCTTCTATGTGGCGCGCCTCGATGGCGCGGCGGTCGGGATCGGCGCGCTGGTTCGTCAACGGGATGGATCCGGCGAGCTGAAGCGTATCTTCGTCGACGCCGCCGCGCGCGGCCGCGGCATCGCCCGCGAAATTCTCCGCGTCCTGGAAGATCGCGCTCGCGCGGAGAAGTTGACCTGTCTCCGCCTGGAAACCGGCAGCAAGTCGGATCCGGCACTGGCGCTCTACCGAGCCGCCGGCTATCTCGAGATCGGCCCCTTCGGCGACTACGGTCCCGACCCCCTCAGCGTCTTCATGGAGAAGCGGCTCCGCGACTAGCTCGGTGAGCGTTCACTCACCCGCGGCGGCGGCCACATTGCGCCGACCGTGACGCCGGCCCAAGATGCCGGCGGCGGGACGTGGGAGAAATGCCGTGATCGGGCTTGCCGTTCTGCTGGGCTTTCTGGTCATCGTCGAAGTGCTGGGCCTGCCGGTGCTGGTGATGCTCTATCTCGGCGAGCGCAACCGCCTCGCGGCCGAGATCAAGGCGTTGACGCGGCGGATCGCGACGCTGGAAGCGCAGGGCGTGCCGGCGAGCGAGCCGGCACCGGTTGCAAGAGCCGAGATCGCTTCGGCCGCGATGCCCGCGCCGCCCATCGTCGAGCCACCCGCGGTCGTTGAGACGGTGCCGGTGGTCGAGCCAGCGCCCGTGATGCCGCCGCCAGTCGCGCCCGCGCCCGTCCTTCCCGCCGCCGCCCGCGAAAGCTTCGAAGAGCGGGTCATGCGCCGCTGGGCGGTCTGGCTCGGCGGTGTCGCCCTCGCGCTGGGCGCCGTCTTCCTGGTCAAATACTCGATCGAGCAGGGCTGGTTCGGCCCGGCGGCGCGGGTGACCGCCGGCGTGCTCCTGGGCCTCTTGCTCTGGGGCCTCGGCGAATGGGCGCGCCAGCGCGACGAACGCTTGCCGCTGCCGGACGCGGTGCGGCCGGACCTGGTGCCGCCGGCGCTGGCCGCCGCCGGCTCCGTCGCGCTCTTCGCCAGTCCTTATGCCGCGCACGCTCTCTACGATCTGCTGGGCCCGCTTCCGACCTTCACGCTGCTGGCGCTGGTGGGCGTGCTGACAGTGGCGCAGTCCCTGCTGCACGGCGTCTTCATGGCGGGGCTCGGCATCGCCGGCATCTACGCGGTGCCGGCCCTGGTGACGACGCCGCATCCGTCGATGGCGGGACTCCTGGGATATATCGGGATCGCCACCGCCGGCAGCACCGCCCTGCTGCGCTGGCGCGCCTGGCCGTGGCTCGGCGCGCTGGCCCTCTGCGGCGCCGTCTTCTGGGCGATCGCCGCAATGGTCGCCGGCTCCGATGCGGAGCTGCTGTGGCCGCTCGGCCTCTACCTGCTGGCGCTGCCGCTGCTGTTCCTGCTGGTGGCGGACGGCGTGGGCGAGGCGCCGGTCGGCGTCCGCGCGATCACCGCCTGGCTCGCCGCGGGTATTGCCGCGATCCTCATGTGGGGCCTCGTCGAGATCGAGCAGTACGACACCACGGCGCTGGTGTTTGCCGCGCTCCTGGCGGCGATCTACGCCGCACTCGCGTGGCGTCACGCGTTCTTCGATCGGCTGGTGTGGATCGGCGCGCTGCTGGAGAGCGTGGTGATCGCCGGCTGGGAATTCGGCCACGGCGTCTGGACGCCGGACGAGCGGCTGCATCTTCTGATGCTGCCGCCCTCGAGCGATGTCGGCACCTATGTGATGATGGCCACGATCATTGGTGCCGCATACGGGCTCGGCGGCTTCGCCCTGCTGTGGCGCGCGCCGCGGCCGGAGCGCTGGGCCATCGTGTCGGCAGCGACACCACTTCTCATCCTGATGGCGGCCTATTGGCGCCTCGAGCATTTCGCCGTGAGCCTGCCCTGGGCCGCGCTCGCGCTCGGCCTCGCGGCGCTGGCGCTGCTGGCCGTGGAGCGGCTCGCGCCGTCGGTGGCGCAGCCGGGCCCGCGCCTGGCACTCGCCGCCTATGCGGTGGCGATGACCGCGGCGGTCAGCCTCGGCCTCACCCTGTCGTTGCGCCTGGGGTGGCTCTCGGTGGCGCTGGCACTGGAGCTGCCGGCACTGGGCTGGCTCGATCGGCGGATTCCGACCCGGGCCTTCCGCGTCATCGCCGGCGTGGTGGCGGCGATCGTGTTGGCGCGGCTGCTGCTCAATCCCGCGATCGCCGAGTACGCGTTCGACGCGCGGCCGATCCTCAACGGACTTCTCTATCTCTATGGCGTGCCGGCCGCCGCCTTCGCGGTCGCGGCCTGGTTGCTGCGGCAGGAGAAGGTGGATCTGCCGGTGCTGCTGCTGGACGGCGGCGCCGTCGCCTTGACCCTGGCGCTGATCGCGCTCGAGATCCGCCATCTCGTCCACGATGGTCAGCTCGCCGGCGGGCGCTACGAGCTGGTGGAGCAGGGGCTGCAATCGACGGCGTGGCTGGGCGTCGCCTATCTGCTGCGGCGGCGCGCCTTCGGCATCGAGCCGGTCATCCGCGAGTACGCCTGGCGGATCATCGCGTCGGCGGCGGCGCTTCACGTGGTGCTGATCTCGGTGCTGATCTCGAATCCGCTGCTGGAGCCGATCGGCGTCGGCCGCTGGCCGATCCTCGATGCGCTGCTGGTCGCCTATGCGCTGCCGGCGGTGCTGGCGCTCTTGTTCGCTCGGGACCTCCGGGGCGGCACGCTCGACGGCGTGGCGATGCCGGCGGCGATCGCCGGGCTCGCGCTCTTCTTTCTCTATCTCACGCTGGAGACCCGCCACTGGTTCCAGGGTCCGGTGCTGGCCTATGGCTTGCCCGACATCGCGGAGTGGTACGCCTATTCCCTGGTCTGGCTCGCTTACGGCGCGGCGCTGCTGGGCCTTGGCATGGCGCGGGGCGAGCCGCGGCTGCGCCTCGCCGGCCTCTCGATCGGCGCGCTGGTGGCGGTGAAGGTCTTCGTCTTCGACATGGGGGCGCTGAGCGGCCTCTATCGCGCCGCCTCGTTCCTCGGCCTCGGCGCCAGCCTGGTGGGCTTCGCCTATCTCTATCGGCGGCTGATCGCGCGCACGCGCGGCGAGGGCGCGGCCTAGATCAGATCAATGCCGGCGCCGGCGGCGGCGCGTCACGCCGCGCCGTCGGAAGGCCCAGAGCAGCAGCATCGCCAGCACCAGGAGCGTGAGGGCGCCGGGCCAGACCAGGATGGTGGCGATCACGGGATCCCAGAGCCAAGCCGCATGGCCTTCGATGGCCGATTGCAGGGAAGTGAGGCTGCCGCTATCCATCTCGGACCAGAGCCGGCCCAGCGCCGCCACCTGGTAATGGCCGGTGTCGGCCCAGCCCCAGATGTCGTGCCCCTCGGCAACGAATGCGAGGATGAGCAGCAGCCAGCCGATGATGCGGCCCACGATCATGCATGCCCCCTCATGACCGGCTCAGGCTGCGGCGATGGTGCTGTGCGTCCCGCGCGCCATCAGGCCCCTCATCCCCCGACTCGATGGGGCCCCCGAGGGGCCCGTTTTCCCGGCATCGAATCATGAACTTCCGAGCCCGAGCCCCCGCGATTGGTGTTGGACGCTACCTTAGGTAGGGGCGTCCGGGGGCGCAATGGAATTGCGTCGCCCAGCGGCCTTGAGTAGTCTCGCGCACCTTCGCGGACGGCACCACCGCCCGCGCCGGGACCGGAGGGGTGGCCGAGCGGTTGAAGGCACACGCTTGGAAAGCGTGCATGGGGGAAACCCCATCGCGGGTTCGAATCCCGCTCCCTCCGCCACCGACATTTTTTCGGCTCAGTCGATCCGACTATATTCCAACCGCGGCGCGAGCCAGCAGCCGAGGTCGACGCCGGCGGCGCGGCCAGTGTCGTCGCGGCGGAAGATCAGGGACCAGTTGCCGGGCGGCGAATGGTCGAGGGCGCGCGGGCACGGCAGCATCCAGGTGTCCGGCCCGATCGGCTCGAGGGCTTCCATGCGGCCTTGGCCCAGAAATCCGGAGAAGCCGCCGGCGAGCACGCCGCCGGCGTCGATCACCTCGAGCTCGGCATTGAGCTCTTCGCAGCGGTAGCGTCCCGCGATGTCGGTGGCGGGCGTGCCGGCGCAAGGACGCAGCAGGGTGCTGCGGTTCTCCTGCGGACGATCCATCCATAGCCCGCCGGGGCCGGGGCGCACTCGCGTGGCGCCGCTGCCGGCGGAGCCATCGGCGCAGAGGTCGAGCTTTTCCGCCGTCGGCCCGTAGCGCAGGCGCACGCGCCCGGCCTCGGCGGACTCGATGCGCACGACGAGCCGGTTCTCCGGCTCGATGTAGGTGCCGAGCCAGTCCGGCGCCGGACGATCCGGCGCCCGCGGCCGATCCTCGCCGAGGACAGCGGCCAGCACGTCCAGTGCCGCGTCATGGGCGTCGGAGAGATGATTGAACAGGACGACGACCGAGATGCGCTCCGCCGGCAGGTACAGGCGGTGGCTGCGCCAGCCGCGCAGCGCGCCGCCATGGCCCGTGGCGGCGCGTCCCAGCTCGGGCTGCCGCGCCAGGCCGAAGCCGTAGAGAGCGCTGTTGCCGTCGGCGAAGGCGACCGGCGCGGCGAGGCGGCTGTAGAGCGCCTCGCCATCATCGCGCGTCCCGTCGATGTGCCGCTCCCAGGCGATCATGTCGTTGAGGGAGGCGCCGATCCCCGCGTCCCCGGTCCAGAGAATGCGGTTCTCGGCGGGGCGGAAGCCGGCCTCCCGGTTCCCCTCGTAGCCCTCCGTGCCATCGGGCATCGCCCGCGTATCCGCCGCCAGCAGCGCGGTCTCCATGCCAACCGGCTCGAAGATCCGCTGGCGCAGCAGCTCGGCAAAGCTGCGGCTCGTGCGCTCCTGGAGGATATCCGCGAGGAGACGGAAGTTCTGGTTGGTGTAGGAGTACCGCGTGCCCGATGGGAAGTGCAGCGTCCGCGTCTCGCCGATCACGCGCCGGGCTTCCGGCTCGGCGAAGGCGTCCTCCGGTCCGGCACCCAGCAGCATCGCCACGGCCCAGTAGTCGCGCAGCCCCGATTGATTGTGGCAGAGATGCAGCGCGCCCGGCGCCGCCTCCCGCAGCAGCGGCAGACGCGCGCGGATGTCCGCGTCGAGGACGGTCGGATCGGCAAAGGCCGCGAGCACCAGGCCGCAGGTGAACTGCTTGGTGATCGAGCACATGCGGAAGAGCGTCTGGGCCGTGAAGGGAAGGCGGCGCTCGGCATTGGCCCAGCCCCAGGCATGCCGGACCAGGACCTCGCCTTCGCGCAGCACTGCGACGGCTCCGCCGGGGCCGGGGTAAGTGTGCGGCAAGGTCTCGAGGCACTTGTCGAGACGAGCTGCGAGCGAGGTCGGCATGGAGATCACCGGGTAAAGTCCGTCACTGCGACAGAACCTACCTCGGCTCAGCCGCGGTTGGCTGCCAAGAAATTCGTGATTTGGCCGGGCGATCCGCCCGCCGCGCCCTAGTCCGCGGCTTCCGCCGCCGCGCGTTCCAGCGCCGGGTTGTGGCCCAGCACCAGGACGATGACGATGCCGACGAGGGCGCAGCCGGCGAGAAAGACGAGGCCGGCGAGATCGCCGCCGCTGCGGTCGCGCAGCAGGCCGAAGATCTGCGGGCCGAAATACCCGCCGAGATTGCCGATCGAGTTGACCGCGGCGATTCCGGCCGCCGCGGCGGTGCCGCTGAGGAAGGAGGTGGGCAGCGTCCAGAACACCGGCAGCACCGCGAAGAAGCCGAACCCGGCAAGGCAGAGGAACGCCATCTTGATGACGGGGTCGGCGGTGACCGAGGCGGCGCCGAGGCCGGCGACGATGACCGCAAGCGGGATCACGGCGTGGAACTTGCGCTCGCCGGTGCGGTCCGAATGGCGGCTCCACAGGATCATGCCGATGGCGCCCACGGCGTAGGGGAGCGCGGTGATGAGGCCGGTCTCGAAGTTGCTCAAGCCCCCGAACGCCTTGACGATCTGCGGCAGGAAGAAGCTGAGGCCGTATTGCGGGATGTTGCAGCCCATGTAGACGAATCCCAGGGCGATGACGCGGGGGTCGCGGAGCGACTGCAGCCAGGAGAGATGCACCAGGGACTCGCGGTTGCTGCGCTCGGCCTCGAGACGGCTCTGCAGCCATTGGCGCTCATCGGGGAGCAGCCAGCGCGCCTCGGCCGGGCGATCCGTGAGGTAGAACCACACCACCACCGCCATCAGGAGCGCCGGAACGGCCTCGATGAGGAACATCCATTGCCAGCCATGCAACCCGGCGACGCCCTCGAGGTTGAGGATGAGGCCCGAGAGCGGCGCGCCGATCACCGTCGAGACGGGGATTGCGAACATGAAGAGGCCGACGATGCGGGCCCGATAGGACGACGGGAACCACAAGGTGAGAAAGAAGATGATGCCGGGGAAAAAGCCGGCCTCGGCGACGCCCAGCAGCAGGCGCACGATGTTGAAGCTGTAGACGCCGGTGACGAAGGCCTGGGCGCCCGAGACGATGCCCCAGGAGAGCATGATGCGGGCGATCCATTTGCGCGCGCCGAAGCGGTCGAGGGCGAGGTTGCTCGGCACCTCGAAGAAGAAATAGGCGATGAAGAAGATGCCCGCCGCGCCGCCGAACGCCGCCGCGGTCAGGCCCAGGTCCTTGCTCATCGTCGCGCCGGCGAAGCCGACATTGACGCGATCGAGATAGGCGATGAAGTAGCACAGCATGAGGAAGGGGACGAGGCGCCAGGCGACCTTGTCCATCGTCCGCTTTTCCAGCCCGTCCATCGGCGTCTCCTCCTAAGGTTCGTTACCGCCCGCTCGTCGCCGCGAAGGGCTCGTCGGCCGTCTTTCATCGACGGCGCGCACGCTATCGAAAGTTCCGCGAAACGCAATGGACCTCTTCGCGTCAACGCGGATGCCAACGGGGAATGAGCAGAATTTCAGCGGCTTGATGCCCGCCACGGTAGAGAACGCTGCCGAGGTGCCGCAACGCCGCGAGTTAACCGCAGATCAGCTCAGCAACCGCCCGTTCAATCTCTCCGCGGGTACCGGCTGACCGGCCGCGGCAGGCCCAGATTGTCCCGCAGGGTCGAGCCCTGGTACTCGGTCCGGAACAGGCCACGCTCCTGCAATTCGGGGATAACGAGCGCCACAAAATCGTCGAGGCCGCCCGGCAATGTGGAGGGCTGGATCAGGAATCCGTCGACGCCATAGCCGTCGAACCAGGCCTGCATCTCGTCCGAGATCATCGCGGCGGTGCCGACCACCGTGCGCTGGCCGCGGGCGCCGGCGAAGCGCTGGTAGAGCTGGCGGATCGTCAGCTTCTCGTCCCGGGCCCAGCCGATGATCTGCTTGAAGGCGGTCTGGCCGGCGTTGGTGCCGTGGCGCTCCACCGCGTCGGGCAGCGGTCCGTCGACGTCGTAGCCGCGCAGGTCGAATTTTCCCAAACTGTACGAGAGAACTTCGATCCCCACGTCGGGATGTATCAGGGATTGCAGGTGCGCGTGCTTCTCCCGTGCCTCCGCTTCCGTGCGGCCGACGATGGGGTTGAGGCCCGGCATCACCTTCAGATGCTCGGGCTTGCGGCCGAACTTCTTCATGCGGCCCTTGAGGTCGGCGTAGAAGGTCTGCGCCTCCCGGAGCACGTGCTGTGGCGTGAAGACCGCCTCTGCGGTGCGGGCCGCGAGCTCCCGGCCGATCTCCGACGAGCCCGCCTGGAAGATCACCGGCTGTCCTTGCGGCGAGCGCGCGACGTTCAACGGCCCTTTGACCCGGAAATGCTCGCCCCGGTGATTGAGCTCATGGAGCTTCGCCGGGTCGTAATACATCTGGGTGGAGCGGTCGCGGATGAAGGCATCCGCGTCCCAGCTGTCCCAGAGGCCCCGCACCACGTCGGCGAATTCCATCGCGCGCTCGTAGCGGGCATCGTGCTCGAAATGCGCCTCGCGGCCGAAGTTGAAGGCCTCGGACTGGTTCGACGACGTCACCACGTTCCAGCCGGCGCGGCCGCCGCTGATCAGGTCGAGGGAGGCGAATTTGCGGGCGACGTTGTAAGGCTCGTTGTAGCTCGTGGTCGCGGTGGCAACGAGGCCGAGATGCGCCGTCATCGGCGCGATCGCCGAGAGCAAAGTCAGCGGCTCGAAATACGCCATGTATTGCGGCCAGCGCCGCAGAGCCTCCGGCCGGCCGTCGCGCACGGCGAGCGCATCGGCGAGGAACATCAGATCGAACTTCCCGCGCTCCGCCGTCTGCGCGAGTGCCGCGTAGTGCCGGAAGTTCGTCCCGGCATCGATCTCGGCGCTCTCGTCCAGCCAGGAGGCGACATGATGGCCGGTCGGATGAAAGAAGGCGCCGAGCTTGAGCTGCTCGTTCGGCCGCTCCCGCCTCATGCGAGGGCGCTGCGGCCGGCCAGCGCGCCGCCGCGCAACGCGCCAGGAGTTCGTGTCGCCCCACTGCACCTTGTGGCCGTCCGGCAGCAGCCGGCTGAAGGGCGGCGACAGCCAGATGCGCAGCAGCACCCGCGAGGCGCCGGAGGCGGCATCGTTCCGGTAGGGGGTGCGGCCGTGATATGTGACGTGCTGGGTCATGAACTGGATGTCGCCGGGCTCGAAGGGCGCGAAGAGGCAGACCTCCTCGCCGATCTCGTGCAGCAGATCCATGGCGGCGTTCTGCGCCTCGGTGAGGCGCGGCACGCTGGCGACTTCCTGGGCCTGGTTGATGTAGGTGCGGGAATACTGGCTGGTGAAGCTGCCGTCGGCGGCCCGGGCGAAGACCGGCATCGGGAAGACGCGATCGGGCCGGTCGCCTTCCTCGTCGGTCGGCCGCATGCGCCAGAACGGCTGATAGAACTCGCGCAGCAGGTCGGGGCGCCGGCGCGCCATCTCGTTGTGGATGGTGACGCTGGAGGCGATCTTCGAGATGCCGCCCTCGATCCCGTTGCTGGCGCAGAGCAGGCTCGCGAGATCGCATTTGTCGGTGTGGAAGCGGAGCGCGCCGGTGGAGCGGGCGACCGTGCGGGCGGAGATCAGCGCGCCCTTGCCGCTGTTGTAGTCGAGCGCCGCGCCGGTGCCGGTCTCGTCCTTGACCTCGCCCAATATCTCGCCGGCGGAAGTCTGGTAGATCGGCGTGCCCAGGTTGACGCAGAAGCCCCAGAAGAGCCGCCGCAGCTCCTCATGGGAGAAGCGATCGACCGGCAGGCCGGTGAGGCGCACGGCCCCCGGCCCCTCGAGCTGCTCCGCCATCCAGGCGAAGAGAGGCTTGAGTTCCGGCACCGGAAAACGCCGCCGGTCCGAAGCCGGGACAGCGGGCGGACCGCGCCGCCTCCGTGGCGCGCTCCAGCGCCGCGATCTCGGTTTTCGTCAGCGGCCGCCGCCAGGCGGGTGAGGCCGCAAGCTCCGCGCCGCGCCACGCGGCCGGCGTCTCGATCGGCGCCAGAAGACCATCCATTCCGTCCATTGTGTCCGATCCTTTCATGCGCGCACCCGGTCGAGGAACCGCTCGACCCGCTCGGGCACCGCCTTGGAGAAGAAATCGCCGACCGGCGCCCGATGGGCGATCCGTCCGGCATCCATGAAGATCACCTCGTCCGCCGCGCGCCGGGCGAATCCCAGCTCGTGAGTCACCACGATACTGGTCATGCCGCCCTCGGCCAATTCCTGCATCACGCCCAGGACCTCGCCGACCGTCTCGGGGTCGAGCGCGCTGGTGGGCTCGTCGAACAGCATCAGGTCGGGCTCCATGGCCAGCGCCCGGGCGATGGCGACGCGCTGCTGCTGCCCGCCGGAGAGCTCGTCGGGATAGGCATCCGCCTTGTCCGAGAGGTGCACCCGGTCGAGGAGCGCGCGGGCCTGCTCCCGCGCCTGCGCCTTCGGCACACGGCGGACGCGGATGGGGGCGAGGGCGATGTTCTCCAGGGCCGACAGGTGCTGGAACAGCTCGAAATTCTGGAACACCATGCCCATGCGCTGGCGTACCGTGGCCGCCTGGCGGCGGGGCGTGCCCGCGATCTCCCGGCCCTGGAACAGGATGCTGCCGGAGCTCACCGGCTCCAGCAGGTTGAGGCAGCGCAGCAGGGTCGACTTGCCCGAGCCCGAGGGGCCCAGCAGCACCAGGCACTGGCCGGAGCGCAGGGAGAAATCGACGCCTTGCAGCACATCGACGACGCTGAACCGCTTCCAGATCGCCACGGCATTGAGGAGATCGGTCATCGCCGCGCCTGCCGCGCCGGCCTTCGGGCGAGTCCGCGCTCGATCAGATGCTGTCCGCCCATGAACAGAGTCGTCAGCGCCAGATAATAGAGACCGGCCGCGGTCAGCGTCTCGATATAGCGGAAATTACCGGACGCCGTCTGGTCGGCGATCAGCAGCAATTCCTGCACGCCGATGACGGAGACGATGGCGGAGAGCTTGAGCATGCCGATGAACTGGTTGCCGATCGGCGGGATGATGATGCGGAGCGCCTGGGGCAGCGCGATCCAGACGAAGATCTGCCGCTCCTCCAATCCCAGCGCCCGCGCCGCCATCCGCTGCCCGCGCCCCACCGCGCGCAGGCCGGATCGCATGATCTCCGCCATATAGGCGCCCTCGTTCAGTCCCAGCGCCAGCACCGCGCAGGCGAAGCCCGGCAGCACGAGCTTGAACGCCGGCAGCACGTTGAAGGCGAAGACCAGCTGCAGCAGCACCGGCGTGCCGCGGAACAGCCAGAGATAGCCGAGCACCAGGAGCCGGATGGCCCGGAACGGCGATTCCTGGCCGACCGCCAGCATGAGCCCGATCACGATGCCCGACGAAGAGCGCGGCGATGCTGAGCCACAGCGTGGTCAGCGCGGCGGCGGCAAACTGCGGGCTGAGCAGGTAGTGCAGCAGCAGCGTGGGCGAGAAGAGCGCCATCGCATCGCGAGGTCAGAAGGCAGAGCTGCTGGGCGGCAGTTTCCACTTCGTCAGCAGGGCGGCATAGGTGCCGTCGGCGACCACGGACTGCATGGCCTTCTGCATCGCGGCTTTGAGCGCCGGATTGTCCTTGGCGATGGCGATGCCGACCTTGGTGTCGTTGTCGTAGGGGGCGCCCGCGGCGTCATAGGTATCGGGCGTGCCGTTCATCAGCGCGGCGGCCGTGGGCGTGGAGACGATGATCGCGTCCGCCCGATCCTGGGTGAGGGCGAGCGCGCAGGTCGTGGTGCCTGGCAGCGCCAGGATCGTCAGGGCGGGCTTGCCCGCCGCGAGACAGTCGGTGTTCACCTTGTTCGCGGCGATCTCGAAGGCGGTGCCGACCGGGGCGGCGACGCGATGGCTGCAGAGCGACATCGGCTCCGTCACTTTCAGCGGATTGCCGTGACGCACGACGATCTGGTTGCCGACCAGCACATAGGGCACGAACTCCGCCACTTCCTGGCGCTCGGCATTGATGTACATGCCGCTGATGATCGCATCGATCCGCTTGCCGAGGAGCGCCGGGATCAGCCCCTTGAACTCGAAGGTCGTCACCGTCGAGGTCAGCGCCAGCTTTTTCGAAAGTGCATCGGCGAGATCCAAGTCGAAGCCGACGGGCTTCTCGTCCTGGATGAACTCGAAGGGCGGGAAAGTGGCAGCGAGGCCCCAGGTAATCTGGCCGGAGGAAACCAGGGACTGCGCCGGTGCCGCCGCCGGCATCAGCAGCAGCGACGCGGCCAGGAGATAGCGGATCATCGGATGGCTCCCTAGAGAGATGCGGCGCGAGGTCGGGCCGGCGCTGCACCACGCAATTCCCATGCCGGTAAGCCGTGGGGTAGAGGCGGCGGAGGGGGATTATCAGCCACGGGAAGGTCGCCTATGATTTAGGCAGATGCGGAGATTCGGGTCAACCGGACCCCCGCGGGAAGCCGCAGGCTTCAAGTCGCCAAGGATCGGGCCGCATAGTCGTGTTCTCCCGTGCCGGTGCCGCGCGCTATATTCGATGGGATAGTCCGGTGGCCGGCCGGTCCGCCGCCCCTGCATCTGCCGGGAGATGTGCTGATGAAACCAAGCGCCATCAACGGTTGCGCGAGACTTCGCGCCGTGATGCGTCGTGGGCTGGCGCCGCTTCTGGCGATCGCGATCGGGATTGCCCCGCTCGCCGCGGCGGCGCAGATCGCCTTTACCGACGATGGCGGGCGCATGGTCACGCTTCCCGCCCAGGTCGGGCGCGTGCTGCCGGCGGGGCCGCCGGCGTCGATCGACCTGCTGATCGTGGCGCCGGAGAAGCTTGTCGGCCTGACCCGTGCCTTGTCTCCGGCGGAGGCCGCCTTCCTGCCGGCGCCGGAGGCCAGCCTGCCGGGCCTGGGCCGGCTGACCGGCCGTGGCAACACCATCAACCTCGAGACCGTGGTCAAGGCGAAGCCCGATCTCATTGTCGATCTCGGCTATGTCAGCGACACCTTCGTCTCCCTGGCCAATCGCGTGCAGGAGCAGACCGGCATTCCCTATGTCCTGATCGCCGGCGGCCTCGCCGACACGCCCACGACCTTGCGCAAGCTGGGGGTGGTGCCTGGGTGCGCAGCCGCGCGCGGAGACCCTCGCGCGCTACGCCGAGGAGACCCTGGCGCTGGTCAAGAGCCGCGTCGCCGCCGTGCCGCCGGACAAGCGCCCCAGCGTCTATATCGCCCGCGGACCGCGCGGCCTGGAGACCGGCCTCGCCGGCTCCATCAACGCCGAGGCGTTGGAGCTGGCGGGCGCGCGCAATGTGGCGACGCCGTCGCTCGGCGCCCGCGGCCTCGCCGAGGTCTCGATGGAGCAGCTGCTGACGTGGCAGCCGGATGTCGTCATCGCCATCGATCCCGCTTTCTACGCGGCGATCTGGCACGATGCGGCGTGGCAGCAGATCGCGGCGGTCCGAAGCAAGCACGTCTATCTCGCGCCGGCGCTGCCGTTCGGCTGGGCCGACGAGCCGCCGGCGGCCAACCGGCTGATCGGCGTGCGCTGGCTCGCGACGCTGTTCTATCCCGCGGCGTTCCCCGAGGATATCCGCGCCGAGGCGCGGCGCTTCTATGCCCTCTTCTATCAGCAGGAACCGAGCGAGGCGCAGCTTGACCAGCTTCTCGCCGGCACGACCCCGCCGGGCTGACGCGCCCGTCGCGCTCTCAATCGCCGGCGCGCTGCTCCTGCTGCTGCTCGCCGCCGGAGTGGCGCTCGCGATCGGGACATATCCGGTGACGCCGTCCATGCTGGCGGCGCTGGTCTGGGCGAAACTCTCGGGCCTTCCGAGCCCGGACGCCGCGGGTGCCACCGTCGTCTTCGCCATCCGCGGCCCGCGCATCCTCGGCGCAATGCTGGTGGGCGCCGCGCTCGCCAGCGCCGGCGCGGCCTATCAGGGGCTGTTCCGCAATCCTCTGGTCTCGCCTGATATCCTCGGCGTCTCCTCGGGCTCGGCGCTGGGTGCCGTCGCCGGAATCTTCCTGGCGCTCCCCGTCGCGGGGATCGAAGCCAGCGCCTTCGCCGGCGGCCTGGTCGCGGTGCTGGCGGTCTACGGCGTGGCGACCGCGATCCGCGGCCGCGATCCCGTCCTCGTGCTGGTGCTGAGCGGCGTGGTCATCGGCGCGCTCATGGGATCGGGCGTGGCGCTGATGAAGTTCCTCGCCGATCCCGAGAATCAGCTTCCCGCCATCACCTTCTGGCTGCTGGGCAGCCTGGCGGCGTTCAATCGCGGCGATCTTCTGGCGGTGGCGGCGCCCGTCGCCGTCGCGATGCTGCCGCTGATCCTGCTGCGCTGGCAGCTCGACGTCATGACGCTCGGCGACGAGGAGGCGAGCGCGCTCGGCGTGCGCATCCGCTGGGTGCGCGGCAGCGTCGTCGCGGCGGCGACGCTGATGACCGCGGCGGCGGTGGCGGTCAGCGGCATCGTCGGCTGGGTCGGGCTGGTGGTGCCCCACATCGCCCGGCTGATCGTCGGCCCGTCCTTTGCTCGGCTGCTGCCGATGGCGGCGATCCTGGGCGCGGCCTATCTCCTGCTGGTGGATACGGTGGCGCGCACCCTGGGCACGATCGAGCTGCCCCTCGGCGTGCTGACGGCGGCGATCGGCACGCCGGTGTTCCTGGTGCTTCTGGCGCGCGGCCGGCGAGGCTGGAATTGAGCGCCGGTCTCGTCGTCGAGGATTTGAGCTTCGGCTATCGCGGCCGCACGGTCGGCCGCGGCGTCAGCTTCGCGATCGCGCCCGGCGAGGTGCTCTGCCTCCTGGGCCCGAACGGCGGCGGCAAGACGACGCTGTTCAAGACCGTGCTGGGGCTTCTGGCACCCATCGCCGGCCGCATCCGCATGGATGGCGCGGAGACCGCGGGCTGGGATGCGCGGCGGCGGGCGCTTGCCTTCGGCTACGTCCCCCAGAGCGGCGGCGGGCAGTTCCCGTTCACCGTCCGCGAGATGGTGCTGATGGGCCGCACCGCCCATCGCGGCGTCTTCGCGGCGCCCGGCGCGGCGGACCGCGCGGCGGCGGAAGAGGCGCTGGCGACCCTGGGCATCATCGCGCTTGCGGATCGCGACTGGCTCAGGATCAGCGGCGGCGAGCGGCAGCTGGCGCTGATCGCCCGGGCGCTGGCCCAGGGAGCCCGGCTCCTGGTGCTGGACGAGCCCACGGCCAATCTGGATTTCGGCAACCAGCTCCGCGTCCTCGACCAGCTCCGCCAGCTCGCCGCCCGCGGGATGTCGATGCTGTTCTCGACCCATCATCCCGAGCAGGCCTTTGCCTGCGCCACGAAAGTCGCCCTGCTGCAGGGCGGCGCCCTGGCGCGGATCGGGACGCCGGAGGAGGCGATCACCTCGGAGACGATGAAGCTCCTCTACGGCGTCGACGTCGATATCGTCGACGTCGGCGGTACCCTGAAGGCGTGCGTGCCGCGAAGCCCGCGGTAGTCTCGCCCGGGCAAATCACTATATACGTTCCAGCACGGAGCCACTTGAAGAGGTACCCATGACGGTCAAGACCTACCCGGTCACCCACACCGACGCCGAATGGCGGCGGATTCTGACGCCCGAGCAATACGATGTGATGCGCGCCCACGGCACCGAGGCGCCGGGAAGCTGTGCGCTGCTCTCGGAAAAGCGGCCCGGCCGGTTTTCCTGCGCGGCCTGCGACCAGGTGCTGTTCGAGACGAAGCGGAAGTTCGAGAGCGGCACGGGATGGCCGAGCTTCGACGAGCCGGTGGAGGGGGCCACCGAGACCACGGTCGATCGCAGCCTCGGCATGGTGCGGACCGAGGTTCACTGCGCGAACTGCGGCAGCCACCTGGGCCACGTCTTCGACGACGGCCCGCCGCCGACCCATCAGCGCTATTGCATCAACGGCGTGGCGATGAACTTCAAGCCGGCGTGAGACTCCCGTCCGGGATCACATGCCTGTGATGGGCGCTATTCCCATGACAATCCGATGCGGCAATGCGTATCTGAGGACGTTGCGGCTGCCGCACCCGCGGCGAAGGAGAGTCTCCGATGATGAAGCATAGATGGCGCGTCTGGACCGGATTGTTTGTCCTGGCGCTTCTCCTGTCGGTGGGGCTGGCGCTGCGCTCGTCGCCCTCCCTCGCCGAAAGCGCGCGGGTGATCCCGGCGCCGGCGCAGGACGAGCCCGCGACGCAGGCGGCCTCCGAGACCGCGGTTCTCGCCGGCGGATGCTTCTGGGGTGTCCAGGGCGTCTTCCAGCATGTGGAGGGCGTCACCAACGCGGTCTCCGGCTATGCCGGCGGCGAGAAGAAGACGGCGCAATACGAGATGGTGGGCACGGGCGCGACGGGTCACGCGGAATCCGTGCGCGTCACCTTCGATCCCCGCAAGATCACCTATGGGCGGATCCTGCAGATCTATTTCTCCGTCGCCCATGACCCGACCCAGCTCAATCGCCAGGGCCCGGACAGCGGCACCCAGTACCGCTCGGCGATCTTCCCGGTGACTGAGGAGCAGGCCGCAACAGCGAAGGCCTATATCGCCCAGCTTGACCAGGCGCATGCGTTCGACGCGGCGATCGTGACGCGGATCGAGCCCGATCGCGCTTTCTTTCCCGCCGAGGCCTACCACCAGGATTTCCTGACCCAGCACCCGACATATCCCTACATCGTCATCAACGACCTGCCGAAGGTGGCGGAGCTGAAGCGCCTGTTCCCGGATCTCTATCGCGACGAGCCGGTGCTGGTGGCGACGGCGGGTCTCTCGAACTGAGGGCGGGCGCATGAGCCAGCATCCCGCACTGTCCGAGGGTCGCGTCGCCGTCATCACGGGCGCGGCAAGCGGCATCGGCCTCGCCGCCGCGACGCGATTCGCCGCCCTGGGCATGCGCGTCTGCCTGGCGGACATCGGCGGCAGCGCGCTGGAGAAGGCGACGGACACCGTCGCGGCAGCCGCCAAGCGCGGCGTCGCCGACGTGCTGGCGGTTCCCACCGACGTCAGCGACGAGCACGCGGTGCATCGCCTCCGGGATGCCGCCTATGGCGAGTTCGGCGAGGTGGCGCTGCTGATGAACAACGCCGGCACCGCGCCGGGCGGCGGCCCCTGGGATCATCCCGAGCGCTGGCGCCGGGTCCTCGAGATCAATCTCTGGGGCGTCATCAACGGCGTGCAGAGCTTCACCCAGGCGATGATCGATCAGGGCACGCCGTGCGCCATCGTCAACACCGGCTCGAAGCAGGGGATCACCTGCCCGCCCGGCGACACCGCCTACAACGTCTCGAAAGCCGGCGTGAAGGTCCTGACCGAGGGTCTCGCGCACTCGCTGCGCAACGTCCAGGGCTGCAAGGTCAGCGCGCATCTGCTGGTGCCGGGATCGACCTTCACCGGCATGACCCGGGGAACGGCGGGCACGAAGCCGCCCGGCGCCTGGACGCCGGAGCAGGTGATCGACATGCTGCTCGACCGCATGGCGGCGGGCGACTTCTACATCATCTGCCCCGACAATGAAGTGACGCGGGAGATCGACAACAAGCGCATGCTGTGGGCCGCGGAGGACATCATCCGCAACCGCCCGCCACTGTCGCGCTGGCATCCCGACTACAGGGATCAGTTCGCCGCGTTCCTGGCCGCTCCCGCCAATCAGCGCTGATCCTCCCGCCGCGGCGATCGGCGGCCGTAGGTGGACTCAGAGGCCGGTGAACAGCGTTACCACCAGGCCGCCGAGTGCCAAGGCCGTCACGAGCAGGAGATTGCCGTCGAGGAGCCCCAGGCTCCACGAACCGGACACGGGATTGTTGAAGCCGATCCTGGCGTGCATTTTCGTCTCCTGCTTTCTTGTTGCCGTAAACGAAAGCTAGGCGCGCTCAGACCCGGCGTATGTGACCACGGTCACGTGCAGGCGCTATATTTCCCGCCCGGCTGGCCCGGCTTCCGGTGCCAGGAAATCGACTAAATCCTAATTAGATCAATACGTAACGAAGCGTCAGGCCCGCCTGGCGCCGAACCGGCGGCCCAGGCGCTCGATCAGCGTATTGAGCAGGATCGCGAGGGCGAAGATCACGATCAGGATCGAATACATCGCCGGCATGTTGAAGTGGTTGTAGGCGTCGATCGCGATGAATCCGAGGCCGCGGTTCGAGAGCACGGTCTCGGAGAGCAGCACGCCGATGATGCCCACGCCAAGGCCGAGGCGGACGCCGTTGATGAGCGCCGGCACCAGGGCGGGGAGATAGACCTTGAGCGTCATGTGCCAGGCGCTCGCGTGGAAGCTCCGTCCCACCCGCACCAGGACCGGATCCACGCCGCGCACGCCGGCCGCCACGCTGAGCGCCACGGGGAAAAAGCTGGAGATCGCACCCATCGCGATCTTGGAGCCTTCGTCGACGCCGAACATCACGATGAGCACCGGCAGAAACACGATCTTGGGCGTCGGCCCGAGATAATAGAGATAGGGCTCGAAGGCGCGGCCGAGAAAGCGGTCGGCGCCGAGGACGAGTCCCACGAGCAGTCCGGCGCCGCCGCCCAGCGCCATCGCCGCGGCGAGCTCGCCCGCCGTGACCGAGAGATTGAAGTAGAAGTCGGCGCTGGAGACGAGATGCCAGAGCGCGCGCGCGATGACCGCCGTCGAGGGAACGACGCCGCGGTAGAACAGGCCCGACGCCGCTGTCATCTCCCACACGACCCAGAGGCCGAGGACGATCCCGAGACGCACCCGTCCCACCGCGCCGACGCGGGCGCCGGCGCGCCGCGGCGCCATCACGCCGGCCGCAGCCATCGTTCCACCCTTTCGAGCGTCAGGAAGAAGCAGGCGCTGACCACGGTCACGAAGGTGATCGCGCCGTACATGCCCGGGAGATCGAACCGGTCGGCGAGCTCGGCGATCAGCTCGCCGAGGCCGCCGAAATTGATCAGGAACTCGACGCCGACGACGCTGATGAGGGCGAAGAGCAGGCTCAGGCGGATGCCGGTGAAGATGGTGGGTACCGCCGCCGGCAGCATGATCTTCCAGAACTGCTGCGCCGGCGCGGCGTTGAAGCTGCGGCCGACGTCGAGCAAGACCGGGCGCAGCCCGCTCAGGCCCTCGCTGGTCTTGAGCACCACCGCCGGCAGGCCGGAGAGGAAGCTCATCACGATCACGGTCAGGACGGTGCGCCCGAACATGACGAGGAAGAGGGGATAGAGCAGCACCAGGGGCGCGCTCGCGAGCCCGGCGACCCAGTTCTCGATCGCGGCGCGCAGCAGGCGGAAGCGATAGAGCGCGAAGCCGACCGGCACGCCGACGAGGATCGCCAGCGCCGCCGCCGCGAAGGTCTCGCCCAGCGTCTGCAGGAAGTGGCCGGCGAGATCCTCCTGGGTCACGAGCCGGCCGAAGGTGCCGATCACCTCCAGGGGCGGCGAGACCAGGAATTTGCTGACGACGCCAAGACGCACCAGAAGCTCGAGGACGCCGAGCCCGGCGAGCGCGGTGGCGAGCCCGACGAGCGGCGCCGCCGCCTGCCGCAAACTCCGGGTCGGACGCTTGGGAGCCACCCTCCGCTCAATCCGCCGGGACGATCGCCATCAGCTCGGCGATCTCGGCCGGGGTCAGCGGCGCCTCCAGCCGCTTGAAGTCGATCGCCTGCTGCATGGCGAGGTCCATGCCCTGCACCGCGCCGAGGCGGAGCGCCTTCCGCGGGAAGAACTGCTCGCGCGCCCGCAGGCCCTGGGCCTCGCTCACGTTGGCGCCCTCGGCGAACCATTTGACCGCCTGGCCGTCGGTGTACATCCATGCGATCGTCTTCTGGTAGGCGCGCTGGAAGCGGACCAGAAGATCGTGCTTCGCCTGGACGATCGGCGCGGTCGACACCTGGACCCGGATCGTCTCGTCGGCGATGGCGGCGATCTCGCTGCCGCGCGCGACGATCGCCGCCTTGCCCTGATCGATCTCGTTGAAGACGAAGGGCGGCGTTGCCCAGCCGATGTCGATCTGGCTGGACATCACCTGGGTCAGGCTGGCGGCGGGCCCGCCGACCGGCACCAGCTTGAGGTCGACCCCGTACTGCTTCAGCAGCAGGCCGGCCACCAGATTGGTGGACGAGCCCGGGCTCGAATAGCCCATGGACTTGCCGGCGGCGTCCTTCAGGCTCTTGATGCCGCTCTCGCTGCGTGCGTACCAGAAGAGATCGCTGGCGCCGGTGAACTCCGACGAGATCACGCGCACGGGCACGCCCTTGTGGAAGGCGCCGATCACGCCCAGGAGCCCGTTGGCGATGCCGATGTCGACGCTGCCGGAGAAGATCGCGCGGTCGGTGTCGGCGCCGCCATTGGTGTAGAGGATGTCGAGCTTAAGGCCCTCCTTGGCGAAGAAGCCCGCGCGCTGGCCCCATTCCGCGACCGAGGTGTCCCAGAAGCCCTTCTGGGGCACCGCCAGCTTGAGAACGTCCTCCGCCCGCGCCGCGGCGCTCGCAAGCAGCAATGCCGGTATCAGCATGTAAAGATAGCGACGCATGATCGTCCCTCCCTGTGGTCGCGAATTGCCTTCGCGCCTCGTTTGGTGCGGTCGAAACCGGATCTTCAATTGCCGTGCCGGGCGCGGTCCTCGCTCTCGCTCATGCCCCGGCTTGCCTCCTCGCGCAGATCCTTCCAGATCGCCGCGACGTACTGCCCGAAGGCGGCGCTGCCCACGACCTCGGAGCTGCGCGGGCGCGGCAGGTCGATGTCGATGACGCGCTTCAGCCGACCGGGGCGATAGGTCATCACCAGCACGCGATCGCTGAGCTGCACCGCCTCGGTGATGTTGTGGGTGATGAGAAGCGTGGTCTGGCGCAGCTCCTGCTGGATCTGCAGCACCTTGTCGCCGAGCAGCAGGCGGGTCTGCTCGTCGAGCGCCGCGAAGGGCTCGTCCATCAGAAGGATCCTGGGCTCGAAGGCGAGGGTGCGCGCGATGGCGATCCGCTGCCGCATGCCGCCGGAGAGCTCGGCCGGATAGCGCGTCTCGAAGCCGTCGAGACCGACCAGCCGCAACAGGCGGTCGGCGCGCTCGCTGCGCGTGCGCCGGTCGATGCCGGCGATCTCCAGGGGGAATTCCACGTTCTGCCGCGCCGTTCGCCAGGGGAAGGCCGATTTCCTCCTGGAACACCATGCCGATCGAGCGGTGCGAGCCGGCGATCGGCTCGCCCTGCACCAGGACGCGGCCCTCATAAGCGCGGTCGAGACCGCCGATGATGTTGAAAAGCGTCGACTTGCCGCAGCCCGACGGGCCGATGATCGAGAGGAACTCGCCCGCGCGCACCTCGAACGACACGCGATCCACCGCGACGAGATCGCCGCCGGGGATCGCAAAGCGCTTCGAGACGTTGTCGATCGCCAGGGCGGCGGGTGCTACCACCGTCTCCGGATGTGTGGTCAGCGGCAGGGCGGCCACGCCGCTCAAGATTTTACCGCCTGGCGCGTCATCGCGCTGGCGGTGTTCGGGTCGTAGCCGGGCTCGACCCGCACGTCGACCACCACGACGTCGCCCGCCTCGACTTGCGCGATGGCGCGCGTCAGCACCGCCACGAGCTCGGCGGGATCGGTGATGGGCCCGTGACCGATGGCGCCCTGGCCGCGGGCGAGGGTCGCGAGGTCGAGCTCGGGATCGCTCATGCGCTGGCCGATCCAGCGATTGGCGGTCGGCCGGCCGCGCTCCCGCGCGACCCGGTCCTGGTGGATCTCGTCGTTGAAATACGAGCGGTTGTTGGCGACCACCACCAGCGCCGGCACGTGATAGTGAACCGCGGTCCAGATCGCCGTGAGCCCCATGAGGAAATCGCCGTCGCCGAGGATGGAGACCGGCAGGCGGCCGCTGCCCCTGAGCGCGAGCGCCGAGCCCACCGTCATGCCCGGACCGGATCCGATGCCGCCGCCGCCCTCGTCGCCGAGAAGATCGAGCGGGTGCGACACCTCCCAGAGATGGCCGGTCCAGGACAGCGGCTTGCGCATGAGGCACGACGGGCGCGTGCCGAGCGCCTGGCGCAGGCAGGACGCGAGGATCGGCACCGTGATCGCCTCGGCGCCGTCGGCGGTCGGCAGCGCGGGCGGCTGGAACCGGGTGCGGCCGGGCCAGGCGGGGCGCGGGCGCGCGCCGAGGCGCTCGACCGCCGGCAGGAGCGCCGCGACGGTGGCGTCGGACTCCGCGAGGAGCCGCAGATCGACCGGCGCCAGACCCTGGTAATCCATGCTCCAGCCCCGGTGGATCTGCTGATCGACCGAGGCGTGGATGATGTAGGAACCGGGCTTCGCGCCACGCCAGACCGCATTGAGATCGCCGGCGAGGTCGACGCAATCGAGGGCGAGCACCACGTCCGCCTGCTGCATGAGCTCGATCTTGGGCGCGGTCGGAAAGGTTGTCGCGGGCGCGCCGAACAGGGGATGGGCGGTCGGGAACGCGCCGCCGAGCTTCCCGTCCGTCAGCACCACGGCGCCGAGCGCCTCGGCGAGGGCGACGCGCCGGCGCCAGTCCTCGAGCGCCCGGGAGTGCCGGCCCATGAGGATGAGCGGCCGCGCGGCGCCGTGCAGCCGTCGTGCCGCCTCGGCGACGAGTTCCGGTGCCGGCACCGCCGGCGCCGGCGCCTTGAACTGGCCGACCTCGGGGAGCGCCGGCGCGCGCTCGAGCTTTGCTTCCTGGAGTCCGGCATCGAGACAGACGTAGACCGGGCCCTGGGGCGCCGTGGTCGCGAGCAGGTGGGCGCGCAGCACCGATTCGATCGCCGCCTCGATCGAGGCCGGCTGGTCGTCCCATTTCGTATAATCGCGCACCAGCGCGCCCTGGTCGCGCGCGGTGTGGATCCAGTCGATCCAGGGCCGGCGCTTCGCGGCGTCGACCGGGCCGGTCGCACCCAGCACGATCACCGGCACGCGGTCGCACCAGGCGTCGAAGATCGCCATGGTCGCGTGCATCAGCCCGACATTGCTGTGGACGATGGCGCCCATCGGACGGCCCGCGACCTTGGCATAGCCGTGCGCGATCGCCACCGCGGATTCCTCATGCAGGCACAGCAGCATCTGCGGCCGCGCATTGCCGAGGTGATTGACCAGGCTGTCGTGCAAGCCGCGAAAGCTGGCGCCGGGATTGAGCGCGACATAGGGCAGATCGAGCGCCCGCAGCATGTCGGCGATGACGTCGCTGCCCCAGACGCCCTCGGTGTTGCTGGGCGCCTGCGGCCGCTCCACGGCCCCGGCACCCTGAGGAGGGACGATCCGATCCGTCTTTCCGCCTGCTTCAGCCGTCACGCCGCCTCCCGATGCCTCGAACGGGTGCGCGGCGCTCCTATGTTGGGCCCTCGTACACCAGCGCGTCAGTCTCATGCCCCGGTACGTGTCGGGTCAAGTTGGGTCTGGCGCGCGGACCGCCAATTCGATTTTTGTCATGGTCCGGGTTTCGCAATGCGACTATTGAGGGTGGTGCGGTCGTGCATCCGCGCCTCATGGATTGCAGGGGCACCACGATGTCGCCTCGCCTCGGATCGGTGCCGGCCGGGCTCGCCGGCGCCGGAATTTTCAGAGGGCTCGTCTGCCGCGGAATTCCCGCTTGAGTTCCATTTTCCTGCGGTCTAGATATTAACTCTGACGTTTTTTATTTCAAGGTTGATGTATAAAATATGATTTCTGCGGCGCAGCTCCGCGCGGCCCGGGCGCTCATCGGCATCGATCAGCGCAAGCTGGCGGAGCTGTCGGGCTTGTCCGTGCCGACGATCCAGCGCATGGAGGCGAGCGAGGGCGTGATCCGCGGCAATGTGGATTCCCTGATGAAGCTGATCGGCGCCCTCGACATCGCCGGCATCGAGCTCATCGGCGAGGGCGTCGCGAGCGCGGGCGGCGGGCGCGGCGTGCGCCTGAAGACCTGAGGGGGATCGCCCGTGACACGCGCCGCCATCTCCATCTTGTCCTGATGCAACGGGGATAGACGCAGATGGCGGTCGTCATCGCGCTCTGGTGCGTGGCCGCGTTTCTCGCGCTGGCGTGCCTGGGGCTGGCGGCGGCACGCTCGTCCTCGGCGACGACGATGGTCTATGGCGGGGCGCTCGCGGTGTCCGCGGCCGCGTTCGCGTCGGCACTCCTGCATCTCGTCGCCGGTGCTGCGGCGGCGCCGGAGATCGTGCTGCCGCTCGGCCTGCCATGGCTCGGCGCGCATTTCCGGATCGACGCGCTCGCCGCCTTCTTTCTCGCGGTGGTCAATCTCGGCGGCGCTGCGGCGAGCCTCTATGCCCTCGGCTACGGACGCCATGAATCGGCGCCTGAGCGCGTGCTGCCGTTCTATCCGGCGTTCCTCGCCGGCATGAACCTCGTCGTCCTCGCCGACGACGCCTTCACCTTCCTGCTGTGCTGGGAGTTCATGTCGCTGAGCTCCTGGGCGCTGGTCATGTCCCATCATCGCGACGGCGACAACGCCCAGGCCGGCTATGTCTATCTCGTGATGGCGAGTTTCGGGACCTTGGCGCTGCTGCTCGCCTTCGGTCTCCTCGCCGGTCCCGAGGGCGGCTACGCCTTCGCCGCGATCCGCGCCGGCCATCACTCGCCTGTCGTCACCGCCCTGATTCTGAGCCTCGTGCTCCTGGGGGCGGGGTCGAAGGCGGGGCTGGTGCCGCTTCATGTCTGGCTGCCGCTGGCTCATCCCGCCGCGCCGAGCCACGTCTCGGCGCTGATGAGCGGCGTCATGACCAAGGTCGCCGTCTACGGATTCATCCGCATCGTCTTCGATCTCCTGGGCGAGCCGAGCTGGTGGTCGGCGCTGGTGGTGCTGGCGCCCGCGGGATCGACGGCGCTGCTCGGCGTGCTCTCGGCGCTGATGCAGCGCGACCTGAAACGGATGCTGGCCTACAGCACGGTGGAGAACGTCGGCATCATCTTCATCGGCCTGGGATTGGCGCTCGCCTTCCGCGCCAACGGCATGGCCGCGGCGGCGGCGCTTGCCTTCACCGCGGCGCTCCTGCACGTGCTCAATCACTCCCTCTTCAAGAGCCTGCTGTTCTTCGGCGCCGGTGCGGTGCTGACCGCCACCGGCGAGCGCGACATGGAACGCCTGGGCGGTCTCATCCACCGCATGCCGCTCACCAGCTTCTGCGTCCTCGTCGGCTGCGTCGCGATCTCGGCGCTCCCGCCCCTCAACGGCTTCGTCTCGGAGTGGCTGACCCTGCAGGCGATCCTGCTCAGCCCGACCCTGCCGCAATGGGGTCTCAAGATCCTGATCCCGGCGATCGGCGCCATGCTGGCGCTCTCGACGGCGCTTGCCGCGGCGGTCTTCGTCAAGGCCTTCGGCGTCACCTTCCTCGGCCGGCCGCGCTCGCCGGCGGTGGCGTCGGCGGTGGACGTCGATCGCTTCTCGCTGACGGCGATGCTCGGTCTCGCCGGCCTCTGCCTCCTCGCCGGCGTGCTGCCGGGTCCCGTCATCGACGCGCTGGCACCGCTCGCCCAGGGTCTCGTCGGCGGCCGCATGCCGGTGCAGAGCGACATGGCGTGGCTTGCGGTCGTGCCGGTGAGCGAGGGTCGCAGCTCCTATGACGGGCTCCTGGTCTTCCTCTTCATCGCGCTCTCCTCGCTGCTGTCGGTGGTGGCGATCCACCGCCTGGCCTCCCGGGCGGTGCGGCGGGCGCCGGCCTGGGACTGCGGTTTTCCCGATCCGAGCCCACTGACCCAGTACTCCGCCGCCAGCTTCTCGCAGCCGATCCGGCGGGTGTTCGGCACCGTCCTCTTTCGCGCCAGCGAGCGCGTCACCATGCCGCCGCCCGGCGACGCGAGACCGGCGGTGCTCCAGGTCGAGCTGCACGACCTCGTCTGGGAGTGGCTCTATATGCCGATCTACGGCGCCGTGAGCTTCGTCGCGCAGCGGGTCAACACCATGCAGTTCCTCACCATCCGGCGCTATCTGAGCCTGGTGTTCCTGGCCCTCGTGCTGCTGCTCCTGGTGCTGGCGACATGGATCTGATCCGCGCCCTCGCGGTCCAGGGCCTGCAGATGCTGATGGTGCTGCTGCTGGCGCCGATGCTGGTCGGCCTCGTGCGCAAGGTGAAGTCGCGCCTGCTGCGCCGCCAGGGCCCGCCGATCCTGCAGCCCTATCGCGACCTGCTGCGTCTCCTGCGCAAGGAGGCGGTGCTGGCGGAGAATGCGAGCTGGCTGTTCCGCGCCACGCCCTACCTGATCTTCGCCGCCACCTGGGTCGCCGCGGCTCTCGTCCCGACCTTCGCCACCGGGCTTCTCTTCAGCTGGTCCGCCGATCTCATCGCCATCATCGCGCTCCTCGCCAGCGCGCGCTTTTTTCTGGCGCTCGCCGGCATGGACGTCGGCACCAGCTTCGGCGGCATCGGATCGAGCCGGGAGGTGATGATCGCGTCGCTGGCCGAGCCCGCGATGATCACCATCGTCTTCACCCTGGCGCTGATCGCCGGCTCGACCCAGCTCTCCACCATGGCGGCCTTCATGGGCTCGTCGGCGGTGGGGTTGCGGGTGTCCCTGGCGCTGGCGCTCATCGCCCTCGTCATCGTGGCGCTGGCCGAGAACGCGCGCATCCCCGTGGACAATCCCGCCACCCATCTCGAGCTCACCATGGTGCACGAGGCGATGGTGCTGGAATATTCCGGCCGGCACCTGGCGCTGATCGAGCTCGCCGCCGATCTGAAGCTGCTGCTTTACATCTCGCTGATCGCCTGTCTCTTCGTTCCCTGGGGACTGGCGCAATCGAGCGGCAGCATGGTGCCGGAGCTGATGGGCGCGGGCGCCTATGTCGCCAAGCTCGCCGCCGGCGGCGTGCTGCTCGCGGTCTTCGAGACCGGCATCGCCAAGATGCGGGTGTTCCGGGTGCCGGAGTTCCTGGGCGCGGCCCTGATGCTGGGGCTTCTGGCGACGCTCCTGCGGTTCGTCTCCGGGAGCTTTTAGATGGACCGCCTCGATTTCGACATCTCCCATCTCCTCGCCGGCGGACTCGTCCTCATCAGCTTCGTGCTGCTCTATCAGGACCGGCTCTACGCGATGCTCAACGTCTACGCCGCTGCACGCCCTGACCCTGGCGCTCTCGGTCGCCTGGCAGGCCTTCATCCAGGACGCGCCGCACCTCTACGTGACGGCGATCCTCACCCTCGGCTTCAAGGCGATCGTGATTCCCGGCGCGCTCAGGCGGATCGTCGAGCGTCTCGGCATCCATCGCGAGATCGAGACGGTGGTGGGGATCGGCGTCACCATGCTGGGAGGGCTGGCGCTGGTGGCGCTCTCCATGGTGGTGATGCTGCGGGTCACCGGCGAGGCGAGTCCCATCGCCCGGGAGGATCTCGCCTTTGCGCTCGCGGTCGTGCTGCTGGGCCTCCTCATCATGGTGACCCGGCGCAACGCCGTCAGCCAGGTGGTGGGGTTCATGTCCCTGGAGAATGGTCTGGTGCTGGCGGCAACCGGCGCCAAGGGCATGCCGCTGGTGGTGGAGATCAGCGTCGCCTTCTCGATCCTGATCGCCTTCATCGTCATCGGCATCTTCCTCTTCCGCATCCGCGAGCGCTTCGACACCGTCGATCTCCAAGCCATGGATCGATTCCGGGGAGAGCGGGAATGACCGGCCTGCCCGCCGACGCCGTCTACGTGGTGCTGCTGATCCCGCTCGTCGCCGCCGCCGTGCTGGCCCTGCTGCCGAGCTACTGGCTGGCGGCCCGCCTCAACGTGGCCGCGACCTTCGCCACCTTCGTTGCCGCCGTCCTGCCGCTGGTCGGCGCCCATCCCGCGCCGACGAACTACCTTATCGTCGACGACCTCAACGTGGTCTTCATCGCCCTCAATACCTTCGTGGGGTTCACCACCAGCATCTTCAGCGCCAGCTACGTCGGCCACGAGCTGGAGATCGGCCGGCTGACGCCGACCTATCTGCGCTTCTATCACGCCATGTACCAGGTCCTGATGTTCGCCATGAACCTGGCGCTGCTGGCGAACAACATCGGGCTGATGTGGGTCGCGATCGAGATCGCCACCCTCACCACGGTCATGATGGTGGGCATCTACCGCACCCACGAGGCCCTGGAGGCGGCGTGGAAGTATTTCATTCTCGGCAGCGTCGGCATCGCGCTCGCGCTCTTCGGCACCATCCTCGTCTACGTCGCGGCGCAGCCGGTGATCGGCGAGGGCACGGAGTCCATGGTGTGGACGACGCTCATCGCCCACGCCGCCGCCTTCGATCCGGCGCTCCTCAACGTCGCCTTCGTGTTCCTGTTGCTGGGCTACGGCACCAAGGTCGGGCTGGCGCCGCTCCACGCCTGGCTCCCGGATGCCCATGCGGAAGGCCCGACGCCGATCTCGGCGGTGCTGTCCGGCCTCCTCCTCAACGTCGCGCTCTACGCGGTGCTGCGCTTCAAGATGCTGATGACCGCCAATGCGGCGGCGCTGGCGCCGGGGCCCCTGATGGTGACCCTGGGGCTGGTCTCCGTGGTCTTCGCGGCGTTCATGCTTTATCGCCGCCGGGACATCAAGCGGCTCTTCGCCTATTCCTCCATCGAGCACATGGGGATCATCGTCTTCGCCTTCGGCATGGGCGGACCGCTGGCGAATTTCGCCGGGCTCCTGCACATGACCATGCACAGCCTCACCAAGTCCGGCATCTTCTTCGCCGTGGGCCATGTCGCCCAGGTCAAGGGCAGCCAGAAGCTCAGCGAGATCGGCGGCCTCACGGAGTCGCATCCATGGCTCGGCTGGAGCCTGGTTCTCGGCGTCGTCGCGATCGCAGGATTGCCGCCGATGGGGATCTTCATGAGCGAGTTCCTGGTGGTGAGCTCCACCTTTGCCCGCTCGCCGCTCCTCGCCATTCCCCTGGTGTTCGGCCTGCTGATCGCCTTCGGCGCCTTGCTGCTGCGACTGAACGGCCTCGCCTTCGGCGAGGTGCGCGGCGGCACCGCGCCGGTCAAGGCGTCCTACGCGCCGCTCTTCGCCCACCTGGCCCTGGTCTTCGCCGCCGGCATCTACCTGCCGCCGCAGCTGGTGATCTGGTTCCAGCATGTCTCCAGCCTTCTCGGATAGAGCGATGACGACACTCGCCGAGCTCATGGGCATGGACCGCCAAACCGAGGCGTGGCGGCTGGCGGCGGAGGAGCTGCGCCAGGGGCGCCTGACATTGCTGGGACTGTGGGGCGAGCGCGGTGCCGTGCACATGGCGCTCCTGGACGAGAGCGCCGGTGGTCTCGCTGTGCTGCGCCTCGAATGTCCGACTGGACGGTTCCCCTCGATCGCGGCGCTGCATCCGCCAGCGCTCCGCCTGGAGCGCGCGATCCGCGATCTCTTCGGCCTGGAGGCCGAGGGTGCGCCGGACACGCGTCCGTGGCTCGACCACGGGAAATGGGGCGTCTCGCAGCCGCTGGGCGCGCCGACGCCGAGCGGCGATGCGGGCCAGCCCTATGACTTTCTGCCGGCGACCGGCGACAGCCTGCACCAGATCGCGGTCGGCCCCGTCCACGCCGGCATCATCGAGCCCGGGCATTTCCGCTTCACCGCCGGCGGCGAGACCGTCGTGCGCCTGGAGGAGCGTCTCGGCTATGTGCACAAGGGCATCGAGACGCTGATGGAAGGCGCCAGCCTCGACCGCGCCGCCAAGCTCGCCGGCCGCACCTCGGGCGACAGCACCGTCGCCTACGGCATTGCCTTCGCCCGGGCGGCGGAGGCGGCGCTCGGCATCGCGGTGCCGGCGCGCGCGCTCTGGCTGCGGGCGTTGATGGCGGAACTGGAGCGCCTCGCCAATCATTTCGGCGACATCGGCGCGATCTGCAACGACGCCTCCTTCGCGCTGATGCAGGCTCATTGCGCCGTGCTGCGCGAGGGCGTGCTGCGGGCGGCCGACGCGGGTTTCGGCCATCGGCTGATGCGGGACTGCGTGCTGCCCGGCGGTGTCGCCGCCGACCTCGCGAGCCCGGGCGTTGCCGCCATCCGCGCCCTCGTCGGCGAGGCCCGCCGCCGCTTTCCCGGCTTGGTGAACCTCTACGACGCCACCACGTCGCTGCAGGACCGCACCGTCGGCACGGGTTTCCTGCGTCCGGAGCTCGCGCGCCAGTACGGGGCGGGCGGCTATGTCGGCCGCGCCTCCGGCCGCAATTTCGACGCGCGGCGCAATCTCGCTTATGCACCCTACGACCAGCTCCGCTTCGAGGTGCCGGCGCGCAGCGACGGCGACGTCAATGCCCGCGTGTGGATCCGCATCCGGGAGGTCGAGCAGAGCCTGGATCTTGTCGATCAGATCCTCGACCGCCTGCCGGCGGGCCCGCTCCGCGCGGATCTAGCGTCGAGTGGATCGGGCGAGGGCATGGCTCTCGTCGAGGGGTTCCGCGGCGATATCCTGGCGTGGCTGCGGATCGGGCCCGACGGTACGGTGGCACGCTGCCATCTCCGCGATCCCTCCTGGTTCCACTGGCCGCTCCTGGAGGCCGCGATCGAGGGCAACATCGTCGCGGATTTTCCACTCTGCAATAAATCCTTCAACTGCTCCTATTCCGGCCACGATCTCTGAGGACGTGACGCCATGCGCAGGCATCTTCTCGAAGGCATCATCCGCTCGCCGCTGACGGAAGCGGCGCCGCTGCCGGACCCGGCGGCTTTGGCGGAGCTTGCGGCCGGCGTCGATCAGGCGGCGCGCAAGCGCCTCGGCCGCAGCCTCTCGATCCGGCAAATCGACGCCGGTTCCTGCAACGGCTGCGAGCTGGAGATCCACGCCCTCGGCAATGCGTTCTACGACCTCGAGCGCTTCGGCCTGCGCTTCGTCGCCTCGCCGCGCCACGCCGACGTGCTGCTGGTGACCGGCCCGGTGACCAAGAACATGCGCGAGGCGCTGGAGCGCACCTACCGCGCCACGCCGGATCCGAAATGGGTGGTGGCGCTCGGCGACTGCGCTCTCGATGGCGGCATGTTCGCCGGCAGCTATGCCTGCGTCGGCGGCGTCTCGGCGGTCGTGCCCGTCGATCTCCACATCCCAGGCTGTCCGCCGCGGCCGGAACGGATCCTGAGGGGGTTGCTGGCCCTGCTCGCGTGACCTAGGTCGTTGACACTTTCGCCGGCAACGAAACCCGTCTAGGCTTTGCAGCCTCTGCGGACATCAGCCAGGAGATCTGCGATGTCGATGAAATCATCCGATATTGAGCGTCTGCAGTCCGCGGTCGAGACGTCGCTGCACGAGCATTGGAAGCTCTTCCTGTTCGAGGGGATCGTTCTCGTCGTCCTCGGCGCGGCGGCGATCGTCATCCCCCCGATCGCCACTCTCGTCGTGTCGATCTTCCTGGGCTGGCTCCTGTTCATCAGCGGGGTCGCCGGCCTGATCACCACCTTCTCGATGCGGCAGGCGCCGGGCTTCTGGTGGTCCCTGCTCTCCGCCGTGCTCGGCATCGTCGCCGGCGCCGCCCTGATCGGCTGGCCGGTGGGCGGCGCCTTGTCGCTGACGGTGGTGCTCGTCGTCTTCTTCGCGATGGAAGGCGTGGCGTCAATCATGTTCGCCCTCGACCACAAGCGCGAGCTCACGGGGCGGTGGGGCTGGATGCTGGTGAGCGGCGTCGTGGACCTCGTCCTTGCCGCCATCATCTTCATCGGACTGCCCGCCACCGCCGCCTGGGCGGTCGGATTGATGGTGGGCATCAACCTGCTGTTCGGCGGCACGGCGCTGATCGGTATGGCTCTCCACGCCCGCAGCTAGGGCGCTCGAGGCCGAGACCGGCCAATCTCGCAAGATCCCGGAGATTGCAGCAAGGGCCGGCAGGAGGCGCCGGCCTCCCATCACCAGCTAACTCCTGATCCCCGATCGGCGGCGTCCGAGGGGCGAGGAGGCGAAATGCTGGGAAAAACCATATCGATGACGGCCCACGCCCTCGGCTTGATGGCGGTGCTGGGCTGTGCGGCGATGGCGCAGCAGATGGCGGCGACCGCCACGGCAGTCGCGCGGCAAATTCCGCCGCCGGCCCTCGGCGGCGACGACCATGCCGCGCCGGCCGCCGCCGCCGGGATCGCACTTGCCGCGAAATGAGTTCATAGCCCGATACATAGGAGATCGAGATGAAGATGCGGAAGGCGGCCCTCGTGCCGCTGCTGAGCCTCGCCGGCGCCCTGCTGCTGGCGGCCTGCGATACGCCTGCCGAGGAGACGACGGGGCCATTGTCCTCCGTCGATACCTGGACGCGGCTCTCCAGCCATAAGGCGGAGTTCAACGACGGCACCGACCAGCGCTATCAGGTGGTCTTCGAGCGCAACGGCTTCACCCAGATCGTGACGCCCTCCTCCGCGGAGTACGGCCGATGGGTGGTGGATGACCAGAAGGGTCTTTGCCTGCAGAAGGAGGGCAGTCCGCAGACCTGCGCGCCGCTCTATCAGCTCAACGTGTCGCACTACAAATGGGGCGAGACGTCCTTCACCCTCGTCGACGCCGGCCTTCGCAACGGCTTTCCATTCTACTACCGCCCGCATCTCTGAGCGGGCGGCCGCGGTCAGCGGGCGAGGGACGCCACGAGGGCCGCGGCTGAGATCAGCAGGCTCGCGGCGCCGCACCAGGCCGCTCGTCGCGGCAGCGGCCGGCGCAGATCGGTGAATTGCACATTCGATCGCGGATGCATGGGCGTTCTCCCGGTTCTGATTCAATCAGAACCCATAAGGCTCTAGTCGCCGCTGACGTAGCGGAGATCGGCGATCTGGCGCTGTGCTACGGGCGGCCCGATCAGCGCCACGACGAAGGTATCGCGGTCCGATTGATCGCTTTCGTCCCAGCTCCGCAGGGATTCGATCTTGACGTACTCGACGTCTCCCGCCGCCAGGGTCACGGTCTTGAATTGGTTCCAGTAGAGGCCCTGGCTGTCGACCTTGATCTGGTAGGTGCCGGGCTGGACGTCGCGATAGTAGACGCCGCCGGGCTCGGAGACGCCGGCCTTCTGGCCATTCAGATAGATCCACGGCCGCGCCAGGCTCTCGTAAGGCTCGTAGTCGCGGAAGAAGTAGACCCGCGCCTCGCCGGCGGGCACCGCCGGGATGGTCTGGGCGACCTGGGAATAGGGCGTGCCCGGCGGCCCGGCGGCGCAGGCGGAAGCGAGGAGCGACGCCCCGAGCGCGAGGGTGACGGCGATGCGATGCATGGGACGTACCGATCCTCTGGACATGCCCCGCGGCAGGCGGGCCGCAACTGACCCATGGGATGTGTGATCGCGGAGCCGGCGGTGCTCGCTCGCGATTGCGCCGCCTGCTTGCTGACTGCGGCGATGCGACGCGGGTGCGGCCTGCCCGCGGCTCAGGACCGGGCGGCGGGATGGTCGTGCAGGAGCAGCGTGATCTCCGAGCGGGCGACGTGGGCCGTGTGCACCACCGACGCCTCGGCGACCGTCACCGCGCACGGCAGCAGGGCAATGGCGGCGGCCGCCAGCACCAGCAGCCAGGCCGCGGCAATGCCCTGGATCGAGGCCACCGCCCGCGCCGGGTCTGTCCGGTCGAGATCCGCGGCTTCGCGCAGGAATTCATGGTCGCGCATGGTCGCTCCCAGAGAGTTGTCGCCTCATTCGGCACCCAGGGAATCCGGTGCCAGGACCTTCTGCAGCCTTGATGCCCGTGCCGCCGCCCGCGCCGTCTCGCCGGCGCTCCGGTTCAGCCACTGGTTCAGCCGGTCGAGATAGAGATAGACGACGGGCGTGGTGAACAGCGTCAGCACCTGGCTCAGCAGAAGGCCGCCGACGATGGTGAAGCCCAGCGGCTGGCGCAGCTCCGCGCCGGTGCCGTGGCCGAGCATCAGCGGCACGCCGCCGAGGAGCGCCGCCATGGTCGTCATCATGATCGGCCGGAAGCGCATCAGGCAGGCGCGGTAGATCGACGCTTCCGGCGCCAGACCCTCGCTCCGCTCCGCCTCCAGGGCGAAGTCGATCATCATGATCGCGTTCTTCTTGACGATGCCGATCAGCAGCAGAATGCCGATCAGCGCGATCACGCTGAGGTCGTAGCGGAACACCAGAAGGATCAGCAGCGCGCCGACGCCGGCGGACGGCAGCGTCGAGAGAATGGTGAGCGGGTGAATGTAGCTCTCGTAGAGCATGCCCAGGATGATGTAGACGGCGATGATCGCCGCGGCGATCAGATAGGGCTGCGAGGCCAGCGAGGACTGGAACGCCTGGGCGGTGCCCTGAAAGGTGCCGAGCACGGTCGCCGGCTTGTGGATCTCGGCCTCGGCCCGCTGGATCGATGCGACCGCCTGACCGAGGGCGGCGCCCGGCGCCAGGTTGAAGGACAATGTCACCGCAGGAAACTGACCCTGGTGATTGATCGAGAGGTATCCCGTCGTGCTGGTGTCGAACTTGACGAAAGTGCTGAGGGGCACCTGCTTCCCTGTCGTCGGGGAGTTCACGTAGATTTTCTGCAGCGTCGTCGGATCGGTCTGCAGGGCCGGATCCACCTCCAGGATCACGTGATACTGGTCGAGCTGGGTGAAGTACTGCGTCACCTGGCGCTGGCCGAAGGCGTCGTAGAGCGTGTCGTCGATGAGCTGCGGCTGAATTCCGAAGCGCGCCGCGGTGTCGCGGTTGATGACCAGCGTCGCCGTCGGCGCGTTCGCCTGCTGGTCGGTGGCGACGTCCTGCAGCTGCGGCAGCGTCTTCAGCTTCGCCAGCATGATCGGCGCCCAGTGATTGAGCTCGTCCAGATTGGCGTCCTGCAGGGTGTACTGGTACTGGGTGCGGCTGAGGCGGCCGCCGACATTGATGTCCTGGGGCACCTGGAGGAAGAGCGCCACGCCCTCGACCTTGGCGAGCTGCGGACGGAGCCGGTCGATGATCTGATCGGCGCTGGATTTGCGCTGGTTGTGCGGCTTGAGGTTGATCCAGAACCGGCCGGTATTGAGGGACGGCGAGAAGCCGGAGGCGCCCACCGAGGACAGGAACCCGGCGACATCAGGGTCTTTCGTCACGACATCCGCCAGCGCCCGCTGGCGCTCGACCATGCCGGCAAAGGAGATGTCCTGGGCCGCCTCCGACGTTCCGAAGATGACGCCGGTGTCCTGTTGCGGAAAGAAGCCCTTGGGCACGACGACGTAAAGCCCGACCGTCGCGGCGATGGTGAGGATCAGCATCCCGAGGGTCAGCGGCTGGTGCCGCAGCACCCATTTGAGCCCGCGATCGTAGCCGTGCAGCAGGAAGTCGAAGGCGCGCTCGGTCGCATTGTAGAACCGTCCGTGCTGCACGTCGTGGCTCGAGCGCAGGAAGCGCGAGCACATCATCGGCGTGAGGGTCAGCGAGACGAAAGCGGAAACCAGGATGGTCACGGTGACGGTGACCGCGAATTCCCGGAACAGGCGGCCGACGATGCCGCCCATCAGCAGCAGCGGGATGAAAACGGCGATGAGGGAGATGCTGATGGAGATGATGGTGAAGCCGATCTCGCCGGCGCCCTTGTACGCCGCCTCCATCGGGCTGAGGCCGGCCTCCATGTGGCGGACGATGTTCTCGATCATCACGATGGCGTCGTCGACCACGAAGCCCACGGCGATGGTGAGCGCCATCAGCGACAGGTTGTCCAGGCTGTAGCCCAGCACGTACATGACGCCGAAGGTGCCCACCAGGGCCATCGGCACGGTGACGCTGGGGATGACGGTCGCCCAGAAGCTGCGCAGGAACAGGAAGATCACCATCACCACCAGGCCGATGGTCACCATCATGGTGAACTCGACGTCGGAGACCGAGGCCTGGATCGTCTGGGTGCGGTCGATGGCGATGTCGACGTGGATCGAGGGCGGGATCGCCGCCTCGAGACGCGGCAGGGCGTTCTTCACGGCTTGGGCGGTGTCGATGATGTTGGCGCCGGGCTGCCGGAAGATCGCGAGGCCGACGGTCGGCTTGCTGTTCAGCCAGGCCGCGAGCTTGGTGTTCTCCGCCCCGTCAACCGCCCGGCCGATGTCGCGGATCCGCACCGGCGAGCCGTTGCGATAGGCCACGATGACGTCGTCGTATTGCGCGCCCCTGAGGAGCTGATCGTTGTCGTAGATGTTGAAGCTCTGGCGCGCGCCGTCGAAGCTTCCCTTGGGCGCGTTGTCGGTGGCGATGTTCAGCACCGCGCGCACATCCTCGAGGCTGAGGCCGAGGGCGGCGAGCTTGACGGGATCGACCTGCACCCGCACCGCCGGCTTCTGCTGGCCGAAGATGGAGACCTGCGCCACGCCGGGCAGCTGGGAGAGCTGCTGGGCGATGATGGTCTCCGCGTAGTCGTCGACCACTGATATCGGCAGCGTGTCCGAGGTCACGCCGAGATTGAGGATCGGCGCGTCGGCGGGGTTCACCTTGCGATAGGTCGGCGGGCTCGGCAGGTTCTTCGGCAGCTGGCCGCCGGCGGCGTTGATCGCCGCCTGGATGTCCTGGGCGGCGGCGTCGATGTTGCGGTTGAGATCGAACTGGATCGTGATCGAGGTGACGCCCAGGCCGCTGGTGGAGGTCATCTGGGTGACGCCGGAGATCTGCGCGAACTGCGTCTCCAGCGGCGTCGCCACCGACGACGCCATGGTCTCGGGACTGGCGCCCGGCAGGCTGGCGGTGACCGTGACGGTGGGAAAGTCGACCTGGGGCAGGGGCGCGATCGGCAGCATCCGGAAGGCCACCAGGCCCACCAGAAGAATGCCGACCATCAGCAGCGACGTCGCGATCGGCCGCTGGATGAAAGGCGAGGAGATGCTCATGGGGCGGCCGTCGCGGCCACCCGTGTGCCCGGCTGCAGCTTGTACTGGCCGTCGACCACCACGCGGTCGCCCGCCTGCAGCCCGTCGTCGATCAGCGCCACGTTGTCCACGATCTGCGCCACCTTGATCGGCCGCGCCTCCACGGTCGCGTCCGGCTTGATCACGTAGGCGAAGGTGCCCTGCGGTCCGCGCTGCACCGCCGGCGCCGCCACGGTGACGGCGTCATGGCGGGTGTTAAGCAGGAGATGGGCGTTGACGAACTCACCGGGCCAGAGCGTGTGCTCCGGATTGGGAAAATTGGCCTTGAGCCTGATGGTGCCGTTGGTCTGGTCGATCTCGTTGTCGATGAGCTCGAGGCTGCCCTCGTCCAGCTTGGTCTGGTCGTTCTGGCTATAGGCGACGACCTTGAGCGGACCCTGACGCAGCTCCCGGTTGATCTCGATGAAGTCGTCCTCCGGCAGCGTGAAGACCACGGAGATCGGCTGCAGCTGGGCGACCACGACAAGACCGCCGGCGTCGGTCGCATGGACGATGTTGCCCTGGTCCACCAGGCGGATGCCGGTGCGGCCGGCGAGCGGCGAGGTGATGGTGGTGTAGCCCAGCTGCACCTGGGCGCTGTCGATCGCCGCCTGGTCCGCCTGGACCGTCGCCGTCAGCTGCGCCACCAGGGACTTCTGGGTGTCCACGGTCTGCCGGCTGACGAAATCCTTGGTGCCGAGCTCGGCGTAGCGCTGCATATCCCGCTTGGCGTTCTCCAGCAGCGCCTCGTCCTGGGTCCTCTTCGCCGTCGCCTGATCGAGGGCGGCCTGGAACGGGCGCGGATCGATCTGCGCCAGGAGATCGCCGGCCTTCACGTCCTGGCCTTCCTTGAAGGCGACCTTGTCCAGCTCGCCGTCGATGCGGGTGCGGATGGTGACGGTGTTGAAGGCCTGCACGGTGCCGAGACCGGTGAGGAAGATCGGCACGTCCTGCTGCTGCGCCACGCCGGCGACCACGGGCACGCCGGGGCTGACGGACGCGGGCGCCACTTCCGCCGTCGCCGTCGGCTCGGCGAAATGCCAGGCGATGCCGCCGATCCCGAGGACGAGAACGGAGCCCGTCAGCAACGTCATTAATGAATTCCGCTTCATGTTCCCATCCAACGGCGCAAGGCTGATCTGGGATATAGGCTCGTTGCTGCAACGCACGTGCCCGTGACGAGCGCAAATCTGCGTTGCGGCGGAATGCCGTTCGCAGACGCGACGCCGCCACATTCTGCGCGGTTGGCGAGTGCCGCGGCGATCGCCGATGATTGCGGTTGAGCGGCGGCCGTCCTGACGACGCAGATCCGTCGTCAGGCCTTCACGAGTTCGTGCAGATCCCCGCGGATCGCGGCCGCCGCCCGCGCGGTTTTGCCGCGCACCGTGTCAGCGCGGCTTCGGCGGCGTGTTGGGAGGCGCGGGCTTGGGATCGACCACGTCGCCCGATCCCGTCGGCGCGGCGCTGTCGCGCAGGACCTGCTGGTAGAGGCTGTCGACCTCTTTGTCCTGCGTCGGCGGAACATCCGGATGGTCGCCCTTGAATTCGTCGGCGCGGGGCTGGATGCGATGCCCGTTAACGATCGCGGTTTCCCGCTGTTGCTGTTGCTGTTGCGCGACGGCGCCGATCCCGCCGGGGCTCAGCAGCGCAAGGCTGGCGAGGACTATCGCCGTAAGACTACGCATGACCGCCTCCTCGGTTTCCGCGTCCGGTCCCGTATTCTATCGCGTCCCGCCGTTTATTTCACGGGGTCTGGATGGTCGGAAGCCGACATGATGCCCGGCGGCCCCGTGACGTCGCTGTCCCGCCAGCCACCGCCCAGGGCATTGAACAGGCCGACCAGGGCCTGCATGTGAGCCAGCTCGTCCTGCACCAGAAGATCATCGGCGGTGAAGAGTGCGTTCTCCGTCGTCAATACCGTCAGGAGGTCGATGGTTCCGATGCGGAACTGCGCCTGGGAGATGTCATAGGCGAGACGCGCCTTCTGGACCGCGATGTCCTCGTCCGCCTGCTGCTCTCCCGTGCGCCGGCTCGAGACCAGGGAATCCTCCACGTTGCTGAAGGCGGCGATGATGGCCTTGATGTAATCCTGCAGCAGCTCCTGATAGCGCGCCTTGGAGAATTGCAACTGACCTTCCAGGAGTCCGCCCTCGAAGATCGGCTGGGTGAGGGAGGCGCCGAGGTTGTAGATCTGGCTGCTGGGCCCGCCGAAGGCGGCCAGCGCCAGGCTCTCGAATCCGCCGCCGGCGGTCAGCGAGATGCTCGGGAAGAATTGCGCCCGCGCGACCTTGATGTTGGCGTTGGCCGCGATGAGCTGCGCCTCCGCCTCGCGCACGTCCGGGCGCCGCGTGAGAAGCTCCGAGGGCAGCCCCGGCGCCACCGTCGGCGCGCTGAGCGAGTGCAGGGACGTGGCCTCTATCTTCACGTCCTCCGGCGGCTTCCCGAGCAGGATCGCCAGGGCGTCGAGGGCCTGGGAATATTGCTGCTGCAGCGGCGGAATGGCGGCCTGCAGGCCCGCCACTACGGTCTCCTGCTGGGCGATGTCGAGCGCCATGGCGGTGCCGACCTTCTGGCGCGCCCGGATGATCTCGAGAACGTTCTCGGCGTTGGCGAGGTTGTCCCGGGCGACCTGCAGGCGATCCCCGAGTCCGAGCGCCAGGAAATACGTGGTGGCGACGCCGGAGACGACGGTGAGCTGCACCACCTCCTGGTCATAGCGGCTGGCCAAGGCGGTGAATTTCGCGGCGGAGAGCGCCGCCCGGTTCTTGCCCCAGAAATCGATCTCGTAGGAGGCGCTGACCTCGGCGGTGTAGTTCGAGAAATGGATCTGGTTGCCGGAGAACTGCGAGACCGATTGCTGCGTATTGGCGCCGGCCGTGCCGCCGATCGACGGCAGCAGGGGCGCGCCGGCGATGCGCACCTGGGCGTCCGCCTCCTGGACCCGGGCCACGGCGGCGCCGAGATCGAGATTGGCCTGCTGGGCCTCGGCGATGAAGCCGTTGAGCTCCGGCGATCCGAAACCCTTCCACCAGTCGGCGGCGGGCCATTGCGCGGCCTGCGTCCCCTCGCTCTCGCGCCAGGCAGCGGGAGTTTCCGTCTCCGGATGCTTGTAGTCCGGCCCCAGATCGCAGCCGGAGACGCCGAGGGCGATCGAGAGGGTGACGGCGATCGACCGCCGGCGGCGCGTCATCGGTGGATGCTCAGCGCCGGCCGCCGAGACCGCCGCCGCTATACGGCGGATTCGCCGGCGCGCCGGGCATCGCCCCCATGCCGCCGGGTCCATATCCCGTGACCGGACCGAAATTTGCCGCCGGCGCATAGTGCGGCGACTCGGGGGCCGGAGCGCTCGCGAGACCGTCGAACGACTGGCTCGGCCGCACCGAGGGGACATCCGGCACCGGCGTCGGAATCGCCATCGGCTCGCCGGTCTCGACATCGGCGACCGGTAGGACAGCGGCCGCCTCGGCGGCGATCGGCGCGGCGATCGACAGGAGTATCGACCCCGCCATCATCAGCTTTCTCATCGGAGACTCCATTCTAGGTCTGAGTTGTCGGGTTCCGCTTCTGCCGCCGTGTCGGCACCGGCGCGGCGGCGGCGGCATGGCGTTCCCTGGTGGGCTGGCCGCGGGTCGGCGGCGCCATGAATTCCGGGCCGACGGGATCCTTGATGGCGGCGCGGAGAATGCCGTCGATCTCGGCCATCGCCGCGGCGTCGAGGGACCAGCCCAGGACGTCCTCGACGGCGGTCAATTGATCCGGGCGGCGCGCGCCCCAGAGCGCCGTCGTGCCGCCGTGATCGAGCACCCAGCGAATGGCCAGCGCCAGCACGGTCTTGCCGTAGCGCTCCCGCGCGAAGCGATCGAGCTCGGCGACGGCGGCCAGATATTGGGCAAGCCGCGGTGGCTGGAACTTGGGGTCGCTCTTGCGGAGGTCGTCGCCCTCGAACTGGGTCGCCGCCGAAATCTTGCCGCTGAGCAGGCCGCGGCAGAGCGCGCCATAGGCGAAAACATGGATTCCGTTCGCCTGGGCATAGGGCAGGACGTCGCTTTCGATCTCCCGCTCGAAGAGATTGAAGGGCGGCTGCACCGTGTGCACGGGCGCGACGGTCCGGAACAGGTCCATCTGCCGCGGGCTGTAGTTGCTGACGCCGATGGCGCGGATTTTTCCCTCCTGCAGAAGCTCGCCCATGACCGCGGCGGTCTCCTGGAGGGGCACCAGCGGGTCGGGCCAGTGCACCTGATAGATATCGATGCGATCGGTCCCGAGGCGGCGCAGGGAGTCTTCGACCTCCTGACGGATCCGCGACCGGCCCGCATTGCGGAAGACCTTGCCGTCGCGCCACTCCAGCCCGGTCTTGGTGGCGATGATCGCGCGGTCGCGGCGGCCGCCATCGGCGAGGGCCTTGCCGACGATCTCCTCGGAGCGGCCGAAGCCATAGGCCGGGGCCGTATCTATAAGGGTGATGCCCTGATCGAGGGCCGCCTGGATGGTGCGGATGGCGGCGGCTTCGTCGGTGCCGCCCCACATCCAACCGCCGATTGCCCAGGTGCCGAGCCCGATCCTCGAGACGGTGAGATCCGTGTCGGCGATGTCGATGGTTTCCATGGCTCCTCTCTTGCCGCCGATGTGGCGCGGCCGCTCAATGAACCTCCGTGATCTGGGGTTCGTCGGCCGCGCGGATCGCGGCGGCCTTGCTGTGGGGTTGGTTGTCCTGCTGCGGAGTGGTGCAGCGGCGGGGTTCGGCGACGATCGGGCGCGACAAGCTCGGACCACGCGCCGCCGCCGACGGGCGCGCGGTCCGGTCTCTGTCGTCCGGCTAGTTCACTCGATGGAAATTGTTCCCGCCGGGGGTGAACTGATAGATGACGGGATTGCTGGCCGCCGGGGCGGAATTCTGCGCCGAGGCGCCGGGAACGATCATGCGGTTGTTGTGACCCGGGAGAAAGTCGAAGACCGGCGGGGTCACGCTCGTGTTCTCGACCTCCCAATTGCGCGGATACTGATCCGCCAGCGCAGCCGGGGCGCTGATCGCCAGCGCGCCCACCGCAAAGGCGATCGCCGGCAGCAAGCCCTGTGAAAATCTTGTCATGGTCCTCATTCCTTCTGGCATGGGAACCGACGACGCTCCGTGGCTCCCGGGTTCGTGACGTGGCGGCGGGTTGGCTTCGGGGATTTGCGTTTCCTTCCGAACCGCATCGCTGCCGTCACGTCCGAGATAGACATTCCTGCTCCCGCGATCTTGCGGAGTGTTGCGGCAAGCATCGGGCTCTTGCCCCCTTCCCGGAAATGATGCGGATGCCGGCCGCTCGCCAGCGTTGCAAAAATCTCGATGCCCGCGAGCGTGCGCGGCTCCCACTTGCCAATGGCGACGAGAGGTCATCGCCGCTCTGACGGCAGGAGGCCTTCATGAAACGCTACAGCGCTCACACTCGGATCGCCTTGGTGCTCGTCACAGTCGGACTGGCACTGTCGGCGTGCGCGGTGTCGGACCAGGTGGCGGCCTATCCCTACTCCGGTCCCGCGCTCTACGGATCGGCCGATCTCTATGACGACGGCTGGTACGTCGGCGACGTCTGGGCTCATCACGATGGCTGGCGCCATGGCGGACATTGGGGCCATGGAATCGGCCACGGCGGCCATATTGGCGGTGGTCACGGTGGCGCCGGCGGTCACCGCTGAGCCCGCGGGCCAGCTATGCGATGGCGCGCACCACGCCGCCCTCGACCCGGAGGGAGGCGCCATTGGTGGCGGCCGCCTGCTCGGAGGCGACATAGACCACCATGTTCGCGATTTCCTCCACGGTGGCGAAGCGTCGCAGCAGCGAGGTCGGCCGCGCGGTGACGAAGAAATCCTTCTCGATCTCCGCCTCGGAGACGCCTTGGGCCTTCGCCAGGTCGCGCAGGAACGTCTCGACGCCTTCGGAGCGGGTCGGACCGGGCAGCACCGAGTTGACGGTGACTCCGGTCCCCGCGGTCAGCTCTGCCAGGCCCCGCGCCACCGCCAGCTGCGCGGTCTTGGTGGTGCCGTAGTGGACCATCTCGGCGGGAATCTGCAGGGCGGATTCGCTGGCGATGAAGATGATGCGGCCCCAGTTCGCCGCCAGCATCGCCGGAAAATAGTGGCGCGCGAGGCGAACGCCGCTCATCACGTTCACTTCGAAATAGTGGGTCCACTCCGCGTCGGTGATCTCGGCGAACGGCTTCGGTCCGAAGATGCCGAGGTTGTTCACGACGATGTCGGCGGGACCGGCCTTGCTGACGAAATAGTTGGCACCGGCGGCGCTGCCGAGGTCGGCGGCGATGCCGTCCACCCGGGCGTCGGGCACCAGCTCGGTGAGCCGCCGCGCCGCCTCGATGGTCGAGGGTTCGCCGCGGCCGTTAAGGACCACGGCGGCGCCGGCCCGGGCGAGGCCCGTGGCGATGGCAAAGCCGATGCCCGCGGTGGAGCCGCTGACGATGGCGCGATGCTTGCTGAGGTCTATACGCACGAATCCCACGCTCTCGATAAAGTGACAGACGCACCTGCGGCCGGCCCGGACGGCGCTGAAGCGGGCCTGCCCTGAACAGCGAATAATCGCAGAGCCGCCGGATGGCGGCCCCGGCGTCCTTGCCGGAAAGCCCAATATCTTGCGCGGTTCCGAGGTCGGGGCGCGGTCGGATGGGTCGTAAGCCGGCGTCGCGCAGCACCGCATCGCCGGCCAGGTCGCACGGCAATGTTGCAACCCAGTTTTGCGCGGCGCGGGCGCCTGCCGCCGTGGGGCACCCCATATATTCGGGCTCGGACGCCGCGCATTCCCGCGCAATCGATGATGCCGAGCTTGCTATCGGTTATCGGCGAATGGCGGCAAACCGCAAGAAATCAGGGGAGGAGCGTCGACGACGGGAGCAGCCCTTTTTGTACGAGGTTGGACCATGGTCGACAGTTCCGATGCTCTCGAGGCATCTCATCACGGGGTCACGATTACCCCTCACGATATTGCGAAGCGGCAAAGCGCCGCGTGGCGCGGCATTGCCGCGGACGTGGTTCAACTTACGCGGCAGGAGCATTTCGAGTACGGGTATTGCGCCCCCCGGCATCTGCTGATCGCCGCCGAGCGGGCGGAGCGTCGGGAGGGCGAGACCTACATCGAGGGACTGCCGCTCTCGACCCGGCACGACTTCAATCACAAGCTCACCTTCGTTCCGGCGGGCCGGGAATTTCACGGCTGGCAGGAGCCGCGGGCGCTGACCCGGGCGACCTATCTCTACATCGATCCCAGCGGCCCGCTGCTGGATCCCGAGCTCCGCTTCAACGAGATCGAGTTCGAGCCGCATCTGTTCTTCGACGATGCCGGCATCTGGGACACCGCCCTCAAGCTCAAGAGCCAGGTCGAGCACGGCGGCGCGGGAAATCGTCTCTATGCGGAGGCGCTCAGCATCGTGCTGGCCCATGAGCTGGTTCGCATCAACAACGGCGTCACGCCGCCGGCGCCGATGCGGCGCGGCGGGCTCGCCGGCTGGCAGAAGAATCGCGTGGTGGAGTACATCGAGGAGAATCTCGCCGAGCCGGTCTCCCTGGCGACGCTGGCGGAGCTGGCGCAGCTCAGCCCGTTTCACTTCTCCCGGGCGTTCAAGCAGTCCTTCGGCCTGCCGCCGCACCGCTACCACACCAGCCGCCGCATCGAGCTCGCCAAGGCGCTGCTCGCCCGGCCCGGTCTCTCGGTGACGGACATCGCGCTCCGCATCGGCTACAGCGAGACCAGCTCCTTCACCGCGGTCTTCCGCAAGCTGACGGGACGCACGCCGACGGACTATCGCCGCAGCCTCGCCTGATTCGCGGCGGCGAAGCTCCGCAAGGAACGGGTACTTCCGGCAATCCGCGGCAAGACGGCGCCGCCTCATCGGCGGCATCGTCGTGCTGCACCGGTTGCGATCCGGGCCTCCCTGTTCAGCCGAAAGATCGGCGAATGCGGCGAGGCAGGCTCGCGCGCAGCCGGCTTTTGCTGGAGAGGCCATCCGATGGTCCACGTCGACGACAGGCAGACGCAGAGAGCGAATCTGGGCTTCATCAAGGCCTCCATGCGGGAGCCGTTGCTGACGCGGGATCACGAATTCGATCTCGCCCACCGCTGGCGAACCGGGAACGACACCGCGGCGCTGCACGAGCTGGTGCGCTCCTATACCCGCCTCGTGGTGTCGACGGCGACCCGCTTCCGGCTCTACGGCCTGCCGGTCGGCGATCTCGTGCAGGAGGGCAACGTCGGCCTGATGCAGGCGGCGGCGCGCTTCGAGCCCGGACGCGAGGTCAGGTTTTCGACCTATGCGACGTGGTGGATCCGCTCGGCGATGCAGGACTATGTGCTGCGGAACTGGTCGATCGTGCGCACGGGAACCACGGCGGCGCAGAAGTCGCTGTTCTTCAATCTGCGCCGGCTCAGGGCGCGGATCGAGGAGAGCTCGGGCGCGCCCCTCACCCATGCGGGCCGGCAGAAGATCGCCGACGAGCTGCAGGTGGAGCTCTCCGAGGTCGAGATGATGGACGTGCGGCTCGGCGCCTCCGATCAGTCCCTGAACGCGCCGATCAGCAATGGCAGCGACGACGACTGGCAGGACTTCCTGCCCGACCGCCGGCCGAATCCCGAGGAGGCGGTGGCCCTCATGCGGGACGACCAGACGCGCTCGCGCTGGCTCGCGGAGGCGATGGGCGAGCTGTCGGCTCGGGAGCGTGCGATCATCCGGGAACGCCGGCTCACCGAGGAAGGCGCCACCCTCGAGGAGCTCGGCCGCGAGCTCGGCGTCTCCAAGGAGCGGGTGCGCCAGATCGAGATCCGCGCCATGCGCAAGCTGCGCAAATCCCTGGTGCAGCGGGCGCCGTCGATCGGCGAAGTCTTCATGGACGCGATGTAGCGGGCCTGCCTCTCAGGGGCTTGCCGTTATCGGCCCGGTGAGGATCCGGACCTCGCTGCCGTCGGCGAGATCGACGCTCGGATTCAGCACCACCTTGTCGCCGTTCCCAACGCCGGCGTTCACCTCGACCTCGGTTCCGAGATCGCGGACGATCGCGAGCTTGTGAAAGTGGATGACGCCGTTCTCCACCACCGCCGTCTGCAATCCCTGCTGATTGAAGATGACCGCCGACGCCGGCACCATCAATGACGGCGTCCGGCGCGGGATGTGCAGCTCCACCGTGCAGTAGATCCCGGGCGTGAGCGCGCCATCGGGATTGGGGACGTCGATCTCCGTCAGCAGCGTGCGCGTTCCCGGCTGCAGCGCGTCGGCGACGCGCGTCACCTTGCCGGGAAAGCCGCGGTCGGGGATTTCCGGGATCCGGATCACCGCCTCGACACCGGCCTGGACGCCCACGGCCTGGTCCTGCGGCACGTAGAGCTGCACGCGGATCACGTCGCTCTGATCCATCGCGAACATCGACGTGCCGCTGGTGGCGTCCGCCTGCACCAGGCTGCCCACGTCGATATTGCGCTGGGTGATGACGCCGTCGAAAGGCGCCACCACCTGCTGATAGGCCTTCTGCTGCTGCAGCACCTCCACCTGGGCGCGCTGGGCGGTGATGCTGGCCTCGGCGGCGGAGGCCGCCTGCTGCTGGGCGGCATAGGTCAGGCGATCGGTATCCGCCTGCTGCTGGGAGGCATAGCCCTGGGGCGCCAAGGCTCCGGATCGGCTGGCGGTGACGCGGGCGAGGTCGCGGGTCGCCTCGGTCTGGCGCAGCGCCGCCTCGAGCTGGGCCAGGCTGCCCTGGGCCTGGGCGATCTGGTGATCGAGCTCCGGCGCGGTGATCTCCGCCAGCAGCTGGCCCTCCTTCACCTGGGATCCGATATCCACGTAGCGCTTGGCGATATAGCCGCTGGCGCGGGCGAAGATATTGGCGCTCTCGAAGGCGAGGGTGGTGGCCGGCAGGCTGACCAGCTGCGTCTCGCCGCTCGCCCGCACTTCGTCGACGCGGACGCCGGGGATCGAGGCGCGATGGTCCTGCTGGGCGGTCATCACCGCCTGATAGCGCCGATAATGCTGCCACACGCCGAACCCCAGGCTCCCGAGGATCAGCGCCAGCACCCCGAGACCGAGCGCCCAGCGCCCGGGCGAGCGGCGGCCGCGGGCCGGGGCTGGCGGACTCCAGGCCGGCTCCCGGTGGGGCTGGGAGCGGCCGGGCGAGTCCGGCGCCTCCAGGGTTTGGGGCTGCATATCGTCCCTCATCACGGTGTCTCCTCGAACACGCCATGGGCGGTCTTGCCGTCGTTGCGCTTGCGCAGCACTGCGAAGAGGTAGGGCACCACCAGCAGGGTGGTGGGTGTCGCGAACAGCAGGCCGCCGATCACGGCGCGGGCGAGGGCGGCGTTCTGCTCCTCGCCGGCGCCGCCGATCGCCATCGGGACCATGCCCATGATCATCGCCGCCGCCGTCATCAGCACCGGCCGGATGCGGGTGTGGCCGGCGGAGACGGCGGCGTCGAAGGCGCTCTTGCCGGCAAGCTGCTGCTCGCGGGCGAATGTCACCAGCAGGATCGAATTGGCGGAGGCCACGCCCACCGCCATGATCGCTCCCATCAGCGAGGGGACGCTCAGCGTGGTGCTGGTCAGGAACAGCATGGTGACGATGCCGCACATGGTGGTGGGAAGCGCCAGGATCACCACGAAGGGATCGGCGAAGTTCTGGTAGTTCACCACCATCAGCAGATAGACGAAGACGGCGGCGAACAGCAGGCCGATGCCGAGATCGCGGAAGGCGCCGTTCATGCTGTCGATCTGGCCGATGACCTGGATCGAATTGCCGGGCGAGAGCTGCGGGCGGAGCTTGGCGGTGAGGCGGTCGATGTCGGCCGCGACGCTGCCGAGATCCCGGTCCTGCACGCTGGCATAGATCTCGTAGACCGGCTGGATGTTCGCCTGGTTGGAGTTGGTGGGGATCGAGGCGCGGCTGATGGTGGCGACGTTGCTGAGGAGCGTCGGCACGGGATCGCCCAGCGGCGAGGGCTGCGAGCTCACCGGCGTGTTGCCGAGATCGTTGAGGGAGCTGATGCGATATTCCGGAGTCTGCGCCGCCAGATAGTAGGGAATGCCCGAGGTCGGATCGGTCCAGAAGTTCGGCGTCACCTGCTCCGACGAGCTCAGGCTCACGTTGACGTTGGTGGCGATCTGGTTGGCGGTGAGGCCGAGCTGGGCGGCCCGGATGCGGTCGATGTTGACGAAGAATTCCGGCGCCGCCACCTCCTGCTGCAGATGGGCGTCGACGACACCGGGGATTTTCGCCATCTCGCGCCGGAGCTCCTGGGCGACCTTCAGGTTCTTCACGCGGTCGTATCCCACGGTGCGGACGTCGATCTGCGCTGGCAGGCCGAAGTTGAGGATCTGCGTCACGATATCGGCCGCCTGGAAATAGAAGGTGTCCTGGGGAAACGCCTTCGGCAGCTCCCGGCGCAATTCGCGAAGGTAGCGGTTGGTCGGCGCGTGGCCCTCCTTCAGCGACACCAGGATGACGCCGTCATTGACGCCGATGGTCGAGCCGTCGGTGAAGGCGAGGTTATAGAGCCGGGCCGGCAGGCCGATGTTGTCGACGACCAGGGCGCGGTCGCGGTCGGGAATGATCTGCCGGATCTTGTCCTCGATGGCCTGGAACCGGCGCTCGGTCTCCTCGATCCGGGTCGAGGGCGGCGCGCGCACGTGGAGCTGGATCTCGCCGCCGTCGATGAAGGGGAAGAAATCGCGGCCGACGAAGACCGACAAGGTGACCCCCAGCGCCAGGACCAGCGCCAGCAGCACCGGAACGATGAAGCGATGGCGCATCAGCGCCACCAGCAGCTCGGCGTAGTGCTGGCGCATATGCTCGAAGCCACGGTCGAAACGGGCGTGCTGGCGGGCGAACCAGCCGAGAACGCCGCCGCGCTCGCCGCCGGCGTGGTGCTCGCCCTTCAGCAGCAGGCCGATGGTGATCGGCGTCAGGGTGCGCGACAGGCCATAGGACGCCAGCATGGCGAAGACCACGGCCAGGCCGAGGGGCGTGAAGAGGTATTTCGCCGGCCCCTCCAGGAAGACCACCGAGGTGAAGACGCAGCTGATCGCCAGGGTGGAGACCAGCGTCGGCACGGCGATCCCGGCGGCGCCATGCAGCGTCGCCTCCGGCAGCGGCTGGTGCTCCTCCGTCAGCAGGCGGTGGGTGTTCTCGATGGTGACCGTGGAATCGTCGACGAGGATGCCGACGGCGAGAGCGAGGCCGCCGAGCGTCATCGTGTTGAGGGTCTCGCCGAGAAAGTAGAGCGCGATGAGCGAGCTCAGCATCGCCAGCGGGATCGAGATCATGACGATCAGCGTCGATCGCCAGGAGCCCAGGAAGATCAGGATCATCAGCGCGGTGAGGCCGGCGGCGATGGCGCCCTCGCGCAGCACCCCGTCCACCGCCGAGATCACGAACGCCGACTGGTCGAAGAGCTCGCGGATGACGAGCCCCTTGGGCGCCGCGGCGCGGGCCACGCTGAGCGCGGCCTTCACGCGATTGACGACGTCCAGGGTGGAGGCGTCGCCGTTCTTGATGATGCTGAGCAGCACCGAGCGCTTGCCCTCGGTGCGCACCACGTTCTGCTGCACTGCCGATCCGTCGCGGACATAAGCGACGTCCTTCAGGAAGACGGTGGCACCGTTGGCGTATTTGACCGGAATGTTGTTGAGGTCGTCGATGCTGGACGGCGTCGCGTTGGTGCGCACGGTATATTGCGTATTGCCGATCTTCGCCGTGCCGGTCGGCAGCGTCAGGTTCTGCGCGTTGACCGCATTCACGATGTCGAGAGGCGTCAGGCCCTTGGCCAGCAGCTTGGGCTGGTCGAGATCGATCATGATCTGGCGGTACTTGCCGCCGGCGGGAGTCGGCAGGGTCACCCCGTGAATCGGCGCCAGGCGCTGGCGCAGATTGTAGATGCCGTAGTCGTAGATCTGCTGCTCGCTGAGCGTGTCCGAGGTGAGGCTGATCTGCAGCACCGGCACGCTCGACGCATTGAACTGCACCACGATCGGCGGTTGGATCCCGGGCGGCATCAGGGCGCGGATCGAGTTCGTCGATGCCACGATCTGCGCGATGGCGAGGTCGAGATTGACCTCGGGCTGGAAATAGATCTTCTGGACCGAGACGCCGTTCAGAGTCTGCGCCTCGATATCCCTGATGTTGTTGACGTTGGCGCTGAGGGCATACTGGCTGTAGGTGGTGACGCGCTGCTCCATCTCCGTCGTGCTGAGGCCGGTGTACTGCCAGATCACGGTGACGACGGGGATGTTGATCTGCGGGAAGATGTCCGTCGGCATCGACCGGATGGCGGTGACGCCGAGGAACACGATCAGCAGCGCCAGCACATAGAAGGTGTGCGGCAGCCGCAGCGCGAAGCGAACAATTCCCATTTCCTGCGCCTTGCCAGATCCGTTTGCGCGACCGCGGATGGCGGTTTCGCCCATGCGCCCGAACCCGATACCGGGTCGTTTCGGGCACGACGTCGCCGCGCCCGGCGCCTCCTGCCGTGCTGCAGCGTCCACGAAAGCTAAGCGCGGCCCGCGCGCTCGGCTTTTTCATGGCCGGCACGTCTTGTGCTGCATTGCGGTATAGACGGATGTAAATCCGGGGCGCGAGCGGGCGATGGCCGCGATCTCGGCAATGCCCAGACGAGTTGAACAAGGACTCGCAAGCATCGCCGCGGGAATTGTCCCATGTGATCCCCGCGCGGCCAGTGCGGCCGGCGCTCGGAGAGCAACTTCAAGGCGACGGGAACGTGTGGCTCGATGCAACAGACGGGAGTGGCGGGACGCTGGATGCGGCGACCGCCCTATGGCGTCCCGGCGAACCGCCGGACCCTCGCGGTCCGCTGCCTGACCGGGCCGGCGATCCCGGCCCGCATCTGCTGCCGCGCCACTGCATCGTCGATCTTCCCGCCGTCCGGTTGCGCTACCTGCGGGCCGGCGAGGGGAGGACGGTGATCCTGCTGCACGACTGGCCGCAGAGCTCCTATGCCTGGCGCCGAGTGATCCCGGAGCTCGCGAAACGCTATCGCCTGATCGTCCCCGACCTGCGGGGCACCGGCGGCTCCGGCAAGCCTGCCGCCGGATATGACAAGGCGACGATCGCCGACGACATCGCGGCGCTGATGGAGCACCTCGGCATCGAGCGCGCCCATGTCGTGGGCCACGGCCTCGGCGCGGCGGTCGGCTATGCCCTGGCCGCAACCCATCGGGACCGCGTGCGCGCCCTCGTGGTCATCGACATGGCGATGCCGGGCTTCGGCCTCGAGGAAGCGATCCAGCCGTCGCGGCCCGAAAATCTTTGGTACATGGCGTTTCACGGGTTGCCGGAATTGCCGGAGCTGATGATCCGCGGCCGCGAGCAGGCCTATCTCGACTGGCTCTATCGGCGCTTCGCCCATGACCCGTTATTCCTGGCTCGCCCGGCCCTGGAGGAATATGCGCGCGCGTGTCTCCTGGGCGGTGCGTTGCAGCCGGGCCTGCAGTATTACCGCACCTTCGGCGAGGACGCCGAGCGGAACCGGAAACTGGCCGAGGTCAAGCTCGACATTCCCGTGCTGGCGCTCGGCGGTGCCGCCGGCTTGCGCGACCTGCCGGCGCGCTCCATGGCGGCTCTCGCGCACCGCGTCGAATCCGGGATCGTCGATTACGGCGGACACTGGCTGCCCGAGGAGCGTCCGGCACGCCTTGCGGAGCACATCAAGCGGTTCCTGCATCCCGCGCGCCTGCGCCTTCTCGACGGGAAACGCCGGCGCGATTGACCGGCGGGACCCGGCGCCGTCACGCCGTCGGCGCGGACGCCTTGAACTGCCGCTCGAGCTGGGCGGAGAGGCGGGCATAGACGCGGCGCGCGTTGCCCTCGTAGATGTTGCCGCGGTCGGCCTCGCTGAGCCAGGGCACCGCGTCGATGTAGCGCTTGGTGTCGTCGAAGGGATGCCCGGTCTCGGGATCGATGCCGCGCACCGCGCCGATCATCTCCGAGGCGAAGAGGATGTTCTGCACCGGGATCACCTTGGCGAGGAGCTCGGTCCCGGGCAGGTGATAGACGCAGGTGTCGAAGAACACGTTCTTGAGCAGGTGCTCGGTCAGCGGCGGGCGCTTCATGTCCTGGGCCAGGCCGCGATAGCGCCCCCAGTGATAGGGTACCGCCCCGCCGCCGTGGGGGATGATGAATTTCAGCGTGGGGAAATCCCGGAACAGGTCCGAGGTCAGGAACTGCATGAAGGCGGTCGTATCGCCATTGATGTAATGCGCGCCGGTCGCGTGAAAGTTCGGATTGCAGGACGAGCTGACATGCACCATGGCCGGCACGTCGAGCTCGACCATCTTCTCATAGAGCGGATACCACCAGCGGTCGGTCAGCGGCGGGTCCGTCCAGTAGCCGCCGGAGGGGTCCGGATTGAGGTTGCAGCCGACGAAGCCGTACTCCCGCACGCAGCGCTCCAGCTCGGCGATGCAATTGGCGGGTGCCACGCCCGGCGCCTGGGGCAGCTGGCAGACGCCGGCGAAGTTGCGCGGGAACAGGGTGCAGGCGCGGTGGATCAGGGTATTGCAGAGATCCGACCAGCGCCCATTCATCTCGGCATTGCCGTCGTGATGCGCCATGCCGGCGGCGCGCGGGGAGAAGATGGTGAGGTCGGTGCCGCGTTCGCGCTGCAGCTTGATCTGGCCGGAAAGGATGCTCTGGCGGATCTCGTCGTCGCTGATGACCGGCGGCGGCGGTACCTGCGCCGCGTTTCCCTTCGCGGCGACCTGCCGCTTGCGCCAGGCCTCGTGCTGGGGCGGCGAGGTCGTGTAGTGGCCGTGGCAATCGATGATCATGAGGCGGGCTCGATGGCGCAGCCCAGCCGTTTCAGCGTCGCATCGACCCAGCTCCGGTCCTGGGGCTGGCCGGCGCGCATGGCGGCGAGGGTCTTTTCCTCGCTCGCCTGCTTGGCCTTGGCGGCGCGGCCGATCGCCTCGACGTGGTCGAAGGGGATGCAGACGATCCCGTCCGCGTCGCCGTAGACGAGATCGCCGGGCTCGATCACCATTCCGTCGAGGGCGATCGGGACGTTGATCTCGCCCGGTCCGTCCTTGTAGGGGCCGCGGTGGGTGATGCCGGCGGCATAGACCGGGAACCTGCCGGCGGCGAGCACGGCGCTGTCGCGGATGGCGCCGTTGATGACGATGCCGGCGAGGCCGCGCAGCTCCGCATGGGTCGCCATGATCTCGCCGATGATGGCGGTGGTGAGGTCGCCGCCGGCATCGACGACGACCACGTCGCCGGGCTCGGCGATGTCGAGCGCCTTGTGCACCATGAGATTGTCGCCGGGCCGCGTCTTCACCGTGAAGGCGGGCCCGGCCATGACGCCGCCGCCGTGCATCGGTCGCAGCCGCGGCCCGCTCGCGGCCATCCGGGCCATGACGTCGCTGATATTGGCGGCCGGCAGGCCGGCATAGGCGGCGATCGCCGCCGCGCCCACCTTGCGTGTCCGCCGATTGATCCTGAATCCAAGGCTCATGAGTCGCTCCCTGCGCCCCGCTTTCCCGGGACGGGGAGGGGGCGGACACGGGATGCTCGACCGTGCGCCTCGGAAGGTCAAATAGGTAATTGCGGGCTTGCCAATCCGAGCGGCGGGCCCGCCGCTTCACGTTCGTGACCGGGCTCTTATCAGACTGCCATGGGTAGCGCCGCCGGCGGCGCCGCCGCGGCCTATTCGAGGCTGCGGCGGTAGTCGGTCGGCGTCCGCCCGGTGAGGCGGCGGAAGGCGGCGGTGAAGGATCCGGTCTCGCTGAAGCCGACGCTGAGGGCGATGTCGGTGACCGACAGCGTCGGCCTCGCCAGCATCTCCTTGGCGCGCTCGATCCGCCGGCCGGTGTGGTAGCGGTGCGGCGGCACGGTGAAGGACTGCTTGAAGGCGCGGGCGAAGTGGAAGGGGCTCAGCTTCGCCAGGTCGGCGAGCGTCGCCAGGGAAATCGGCTCGGCGAGGTTGGCCTCGATGTACTGGGTCACGCGGTTGCGCTGCCAGCCCGCAAGCCCGCCCCGCGTCGCCGGCTCCACGGGCGCGATGCCGCGATTGAGGCGGGCGAGCTCGTGGGCGAGGACGGTGACCAGCGCCTCGGCGTAGAGCCGGTTGCCGGATCCAGGATTCTCGATCAGGCCGCCGAGCTTGGTGGAGGTTGCCCAGATCGCGGCGTCGTCGAAGAACAGGCGCGGCTCGAAGTCGATCTCGCCGAAGGCCAGCTCGGGATCCATCAGCGGGCCGCTGGGATCGAAGTAGAAGTGCAGGGAGCGGGCCAGGACGCGCGGGTCGGACCATCCGCGCAGCTGGCGTCCCGCCGGGATGAAGGTCAGCTTGCGGCTGGTGGTGTGGAGATGGGAGGGCGGCAGCCCTTCCAGCACGATCTCGCCGTCATGCTGCTCCGCCCGCTCGGTGGCGATCAGCAGGTGCAGCGGCGAGCGCGCCTGGTACTCGAACCGCTGGTGCCGGGTGATCTGCACCACTTCCGCCGCGGCACCCCGCCAGCCGGCGCTCTGGCGCCGGGCAATGTCCGCCGGCGAGAAATCCACGCCGGCGCATCCGGAGCTGCCGGCACCGCGGACCGCGGCCGGCCACTCCTCCGTCAACTCTTCGGTCGCGCCGACGAGGCTGGGGACGGGACGAAGGCGGACGACGGCGCCGCTTCGCGGTGATGCATTGGCTGGGAGTTCGGCGAGCTGTGCGAGTGACATGGGGAACCTCGCTGTTCGAAGCTGGAGGCAACGGAGACGAGACCTGAGACCGACGCGGCTGGTGAGGGATCGGTCCACCGCTGCTGATGTCACGAGAGTGCGGCTGAAGGCGGCTTTAAATCCTTGTCGATCGGCTGAAATGTTCTGAAACCGGCTGACCCGCCGCCGCGCGAGCGCCAGTCCCTCGCCCGCGATGTCACGGAAGCGTCACGCCCGCGCCGCGGTCTCGCCGCGCGCGATGCTTGATACACACGGGTCATTGCTCGTATTTCCCCTTGTACGCAGCATTGCGACGCGCGCTCGGCCGCGACGTGGCTTGATCGCGTTTCAGATCGTCCCCGCGATCGCTCCCGAACCTGCGTCCGATGTGTCCGGCCGGATCACGCAGACGTGACGGGACGGCGTCTCGCGTCTGCATCGGGCGTCTCGCCGACCGCCATCGAGGGGAGAGCAGGCATGAGACGGCTAATGGTCTGAGTATTGGCGAGAACCCGAAGAAGATTTATCCCTGATCGGTGGCAAGCCCGTCGAGAAGCGCCTTCGCCGCGGTCAGGTCGGCGGTGTCGAAGCCCTCGGTGAAGCGCCCGTAGACCGGCTGGAGGATCTCGCGCGCCTCGACCGCCCGTCCCTGCCGGCGCCGCAGCCGGGCCAGGCTGGTGGCGGCGCGCAGCTCCCAGGACGGTGTCGCCCGCCGCCGCGCCAGATCCAGCGCCTGGAGGAAATCCGCCTCGGCGGCGGCCGCGTCGCCGGTGCCGTGCAGCAGCGCAAGCTCCCCCCGCAGGCGCAGGAGTTCGGCCAGGTGCCATCCTTCCTCGTGGTCGCGGCAGCGCTGCAGCGCCTCGTCGATGAAGGTCATCGCCTCTGCCGTCTGTCCCGCCTTGCCGAGCACTTCGCCGAGCCAGCCGAGATAGAGTGTGTTGCGCATGTCGAGCGGGGTGCCCGACGCCTCCGCCATCGCCCGGCGCAGCGAGACCAGGCCCGACGCCGGGTCGCCGCGCTGGCCGGCGATCCAGCCGGTCATGGCCAGGCCGTAGATACGCCAGACGCTCAGGCTCCGGCGGTTGGCGCGCTCGATCAGGCTGGCGACCAGCTGCTCGGTGGTGGTCAGGTCTCCCGTCCAAGCCGCCACCAGCACCGCGCCGTCGGCGATCGCCAGGCAGGTGGAATTGACGTGATCGGTCTGCGCCGCGTCCTCCACATAGGCCAGGGATGCCCGCATGGCCTGATCGGGGAAACCTTCCAGCCACAGCAGGCGCGCGGACAGCACGCGGGCCGCGGTGAGCTGGTCCGAGCCGTAGCGCCCGGCCAGGGAGCGGCGGTTGATCGGGGACTGCCAGGCCAGCACCCGATTGACATAGGCGCGCGCCCGCTGCTGATCCCCGAGATAATGAGCGATGGTTCCTTCCATCCGATCGGCGACGGGAATGTCCGCGTCGGACCCGCTGTTCTCGGCGACGCTGCGGAAGCGCCGCATGTAGGGCAGCGAGTTGCGATAGTCGCCGATCAGCAGATGGTGCAGCCAGACGCCATAGAGCGCGCGCAGCTGATGATCGGTGTCGCCGAGAATTTCCGCCAGCTCCAGGGAGCGCGTCCAATAGGGAAGGATCTCGCTGACGGCGCCGCGCAGGTACATCTGCGAGATGCCGAGGCCCGCCTGCAGCAGCATCTCGTGGCGCGTCCCGCGGTCGCCCGTGGCGTCCATCCGGGCCAGGGCGTGCTCGACCCAGCGGCGGCACTCGCCAAAGAGCGATGTCTCGAGCCAGAGCTGCACCGAGGCGGCGGAGAGCGCGATACCGGCCGTGGAATTGCCGCCCGGCGCGAACGCCCAGCTCAGCGCGGCGCGGATGTTGTCGATCTCGAGGGAGAGAGTGGCGAGCCATTCCGCCGCCGGCGTGGCCTCCCACGCGGTGCCCGCGCGCTCCAGCAGGGAGCGGTAGAATTCCGCGTGGCGCCGTGAGGTCGTCGCCAGCCCGCCGCTCTCCTCGAGCCTTTCCCGGGCGTAGGTGCGGGTCGTCTCCAGCAGGCGGTAGCGCGGCGGTTCCGCTCCCACATCCGCCGAGATCAGCGATTTCGCCACGCAGCCGATCACGACCTCCACCACCGCGGTCTCCGCGATCGTATCGTCGCTCGCGATGTCGGTTGCGGCCTCCAGGGTAAAGCCGCCGGCGAAGACCGACAGGCGGCGCAGCACCGTCCGCTCCGCCTCGGAGAGCAGGCCGTAGCTCCAGTCCAGGGTGGCGCGCAGCGTCTGATGGCGCGGCAGCACCGTGCGGCGGCCCCCGGTCAGGGTGAGGAAGCGGGCATCGAGCAAGGTCGCCAGCCCCTCGACGCCCAGCGCCGCCGCCCGCGCCGCCGCGATCTCGATCGCCAGCGGCATGCCGTCGAGACGCCGGCAGACCGCCGCCGCCGCCGCCGCCGTGCGCTCGTCGAGGGCGAATTGCGGCATCGCCGCCCGCGCCCGCTGCACGAAGAGCCGCACCGCGGCGTGGCGCGACACCTCCGCGACGTCGTGGGCGTCCTCGGGCGGCATCGCCAGAGGCGGCAGGTTATAGATGCATTCGCCCTCGGCTCCGAGCGGCTCCCGGCTGGTGGCGAGGATGCGGATATCGGGAGCGGTGCGCAGCAGCGTCTCCGCCGCCTGCGCCGCGGCGGCGATCACGTGCTCGCAGTTGTCGATGACCAGCAGCAGGGTCCGGGTGGCGAGAGCGGCGGCGATCTGGTCCATGCCGGTCCGCGCCCCCATCAGCTCGAGACCGAGCGCCGAGGCGATCGCGACCGGCACCAGTTCGGGCTCGGTCAGGCCGGCGAGCTCGACCAGCCAGGCGCCGTCGCGAAACTCCGGTATCAGGCGCCGCCCGATGTCCAGGCTGAGCCGGGTCTTGCCGATGCCGCCGGCGCCGGTCAGCGTCACCAGCCGGTGCGCACCGGCGAGCTTGTGAATTTCCTCCAGCTCGACCTCGCGCCCGACCAGGTCGGAAACCGCCAGCGGCAGGTTGGTGGACGGTGCCGGCGCGGCGGCTGGCGCCGGCTCTGTCGCGGCCGGGCCGTCGGCCGGCCGAGCCTCGCCGGCAAACCGATAGCCGCGCCCGGCCACGGTCAGGACGAGGTTGCGGTCGTCGCCGAGCGCCCGCCGCAACGCCGAGATCTGGACCTGCAGGTTGTTGTCGTCGACGACGGTGTCCGGCCAGACCTTGCGCATCAGCTCTTCCTTGCCGACCAGCCCACCTCGCGCCTCAATGAGCACCAGCAGCACGTCGAGGGCGCGGCCGCCGATCTCCACCGCCTGCCCGTCGGCGAGGAACAACCCGCGTCCCGGCAGCAGCCTGAAGCGGCCGAATTCAAGTGTGGGTTGAGTGGGATCGGAGGTCAGCTGACCATCCTTTCAGATTTCTTCAGAAGTTTTAAGGTTGAGGACGGGAAGTCAAGCGCCGTCGTGCCCACCAACGCGAATTTGTGCGGCGCAAGTGGGCACTGACGCGTCGACTAGGGGCTGATGGCCGCAAAAACCAGCTAAGGACGCCAAGGCGACGCGAGCGGTTTCCCGCGCCATTGATAGATTGAGCGTCAGAGAGCGAGGGCCGGCGGTGAGCGCAATCAGCCGACGGCCAACTCGGAGCAGCCGTTCACAGGAGTCGTATCGCACACTGCGCCTACGCCGCGTCCACCCAAGCCCTTCCCCGAGGGCTGGTCTCCCCCCGACCTTGGTGGCCGCGAAACCCCGCCCTCCCCCCGCAGGTTTCGCCTTGGGCGTAGGCACTAGGGCCGGTGGCCACCCGCCACCGGCCCGAATTTTTTGTGAGATGTCAGCGGGAGAAACTCGAATGCGCCACGACAAGTTGGATGCCGGTCCTGCCCCAGGTGCCGCCCGCGCGGCGCCGCTCCGTCGCCGGGATTCCGTCCTTCGGGATTCCGACGCGCCGGTGTCCTCCGATGCCGTCGACCGCAGTTCCCGCGACAGCTTCCCCGCCAGCGATCCGCCGAGCTGGACGCCGGTCAACGGCAGCGGCAGCGCGGGTCAGCGCAGCTGAAACCCGGCGGCGCGCAGCGAGCTCTCAGGAGGACTCCGACGTGAAACCAGTTCCGCCGGGCACCAAGGGCTCATTCAGTCTCGTCGTCGCGCCGGAGCATCTGGCGAGCCGATTCAAGGACGTCATGCTGCCGCCGATCCTGGCGACGCCGATCATGATCATGATGATGGAGAATGCGGCGCTGAACGCCCTCAAGCCCTATCTCGAGCCCGGCGAGACCGCGCTCGGCTTCCGCGTCGACATCAGGCATCTCGCGCCGACGCCCGTCGGTCATCACGTGACGGCGGAGGCGGTGGTGACCGAGGTCGACGGGCGCCGCGTCGCATTCACGGTCTCCGCGCGGGACGGCGCCGAGGAGATCGGCGCCGGCACCCATGAGCGCAGGGTGATCGACATCGCCCGCTTCGATGAGCGTCTGCGGGCGCGGGCCGGCGACCCGCAGCGCTAGCGGCGATGCCGGCGGGCTGAATCGAGACGGCCGACCACAGTTTGGCGCGATTGCGGCGCGGGATGCACTGACCGCGCATCAGCCGTGCTCCCTTTCGCCTTGGCCGACGCCTCATCGACCGCCACGTCAATGGCATCAGCCGAGGAGGCGAGGATGAATCGGACAGTTATCGTTGCGCCGATGGCGCTGGCGCTGCTGGCGCTCGCCGCCTGCACCAGCGATCCCGGCGCCTATCCCGAGAGTGCGGGATACGCGCCCCATTATGAGCGCGGTATCGATCAGGACATCGAGGCGACCCACGACGACGACGCGCCGACCTTGCGCAACCTCGGGCTTGCGGGCCATTCGACCGAGCTGAGCCGGCCGTACCGGGCCGGCGACTAGCACGCCGAGCCGCGGATCGCGGCAAGACCGGGATAGTGGCGGCAGGATCGGCGTAGCGCCGGTATTTGGGATCGCTAGGTTCGGCCCCATCTGATGGGGCGCCGGCGGCGCGCTCGGTGGGCACGGAGAATTGCGATGCTGTATCTTGATCGCACGGCGGAGCTGCAGCAGGACGACAACCTCGTCTGCAGCGGGATCATGACGGTCAATCCCCTGCGGATGCCATGGGCGCTGCTGGAGCTGGACACCGATACGGCCGCGGCCGAGGCCGGCTGGCGCCTGGTGGGTGTCTATGCCACCGCCACCGATGCCCTGAAGGCGGCGCCGTCAGGCGAGCGGATCGTCATGCTCGGCTCCTTCCGCCCGCTGCAGCTGCCGGAAGCGGCGGATTAGAGGGCAGCTCGCTCCTCTATGTTGAGGAGCAGCCGCTAACCGAAAGTGGCGATGCGTTTCGCCGTCTCGGGATCGAGGAAGCCGCGCACGGTGGCGTCGGTTTCCGCCGCCATCGCGGCGGCGAGGCCGCCGCCGTCCCGGCGGGCGAGGATGCGCCGGAGATCGCGCACCGGGCCCGGCGGCAGGGCGGCGATGCGGCGGGCGAGAGCGAGCGCCGTCGGCATGAGCTCCGCGTCGGCAACGACTTTCCACACCAGGCCCCACTCCCGCGCTTGCGCCGCGTCGAAGCGCTCCCCCAGCATGATCAGCTCGCGGGTCTTCTGCAATCCCACGAGGCGCGGCAGCAAGTCACTGACGCCGCCGGTGACGAAGACGCCCCAGGAGATTTCCGGGAAGAAGAAGCGCGTGCCCTCGGCGGCGACGGCGAAGTCGCAGTTGATCGTCCACTCGAGCCCGCCGCCCACCGCCCAGCCGCGGATCGCGCCGACGACCGGCGTGTCGCCGAGCACGATCGCCCGCGTCACGTCCTGAATGCGCTCGATATAGGCCCGCGTCGTTTTCTCGTCGCCGGACTGCGAGCCGAAGTCCTTCAGATCGTCGCCGGAGCAGAAGGCGCGGCCGGCGCCGGTCAGCACGACGGCGCGGATCGCGGGATCGCGATCGGCGGCGGTGAGGGCGGCGACAAGATCGTCCAGCAGCTCCGGCACGATGGCGTTGAGCCGGTCCGGGCGGTTCAGCGTCAGCACGCGCACGCCGTCGCCGGCGTCTTCCGTCAGGACGGTTCTCGTCATGCGCGATCCTTTCTGATGACGCGCCGCGTCTTGCCCTCCGTGCGCGGCAGCGTGCCGAAGGGGAGGAGCGTCACGCGGGCGGTGACGCCGATGTCGCGCTTGATCGCCGCCGCCACCGCCTCGGCCAGCCCCGCGGGCGGCGCGCCGGTCTCCTCCGCCGCTTCCGCGTCCACCGGCAAGACGTCGTAAGGACCGCCGCCCTCGAGCACGATGCGGTACTCGCCCGAGAGCGCGTCGTTGCGATTGAGCACGGCGGCGACCTGAGCCGGAAAGGCATTGATGCCGCGCACCACCACCATGTCGTCGCTGCGGCCGACGACGCGGAAGCGCGGCGCGGTGCGGCCGCACTTTGCCGTGTCGATGCCGGTCAGCACGATGATGTCGCCGGTTCGGAAGCGCACCAGGGGCTGGCACTGGCGGCTCACGTGGGTCAGCACGAGCTCGCCGCGCTCGCCCTCGCGCCAGGGCCTGGCGGCGCCGCTTTCAGGCTCGACGATCTCCGGATGCAGCACGTCGAGGGCCATGAAATGCAGGTCGTTATCCACCTCGCTCTGGCCGGCGAAATTGCAGAAGACGTCGGAGACGCCGTAGTTGGCGTTCCTCACGCTCAGGCCCCAGGTGGTCTCCATGCGGCGGCGGAAATCCGGATCGTCGACGCCGGCCTCGCCGCCGAAGAGGCCGAGCTTGAGCCCGAGGTCGCGGGGCTTCAGGTCCGGGAAGTGCTCGGCGATCACCCGCTCCAACACCGCGGGATAGGAGGGCGTGCAGGAGATCGCGGTGATGGCGAGCTCGCGGATCGTCCGCACCAGCAACTGCGTCTCGCCGACGCCGAAGGGAATGACCGCCGCGCCGGTCGCCTCCAAGGTCGCGTGGTCGGACAAGCCGCCCATCCAGAGCCGATAGTTGAGGCAGTGGACAACCCGATGTCCGGGCCCGAGCCCGCTCGCTGCCTGGGCGCGGCCACCGACCACGGCGGTCTCGTGGGCGTCGGCGATGGACAAGGCGATGTTCATCGCCGTGCCCGTGGTGCCGGAGGTGCGATGGACGCGCGAGACGGTATCGGGCGAGGCCGCGAGATAGTCGCCGAACGGCGGATGCAGGCGCTGGCTTTCCCGCAGCATCTCCTTGTCGGTGAGCGGCAGCGCCGCCAGCGCCTCCAGGCGGCGCGGCGGCTCGACGCCGTTCCAGGCCCGGCGATGCAGCGGCGAGGACGCCATCACATAGTCGCGCTGCCACTCCCAGCAAGCCTGGCGGTGGTCCGCGAGGCTCTCGAGATCGACGAAGTCGGCCCGCGGGATCAGCATCGGTACCCCCTGAGCCCATGGTATCGCGACCGTCGGGGGGCCGGCTACATCGGTGCACCGGAAGGAAGCGCGTCGAAGGACGCACCACAGCCTCTCAGACCGCCGCCCGGCCGCGGATGAGATCGGCGGCCTTTTCCGCCACCATGATGACGGCGGCGTTGATGTTGCCGCCGACGAGGTCGGGCATGACAGAGGCGTCGACGACGCGCAGGCCCTCGGCGCCGCGCACGCGCAGCTCGCCGTCCACCACCGCGCCGTCGTCGGTGCCCATCCTGCAGGTGCCGAGGGGATGGTGGACGGTGATGGCGGTGGCGCGCACGAAGGCGTCGATCTCGGCGTCCGCGGTGCGGGCGCTGCCGGGCGCCAGCTCGGAACCGACGAAGCTCTTGAGCGGTGCCTGCCGGCCCACCTCCTGGGCGAGGCGCACGGCGGCGCGCATGGTGCGGCGGTCGGCCTCGGTGGCGAGGAAATTCTGCCGGATGCGCGGCGCGGCGGCGGGATCGGCGGAGGCGAGGGTGACGGTGCCGCGGCTCTCCGGCCGCAGCATCACGATGCGGCTGACGAAGCCGTCGCGGAACGGCGCCGTGAACGGCGGCAGGTAAGGTCCGACGCCCAGTGGCGCGGTCGTGAGAATAAGCTGCACGTCCGGCAGCGCCACCTCCGGCCGGCTCTTCACGAACGCCATGACGCCGCCGGGAATGTCGGCGGCGAAACCCTTGCCGCGCAGATAGGCGTTGGCCAGCGACGGCACCAGGCGGTCGAGGCGCATGTTGCGGAGAAACGGCCCGCCATCGGCGCGGGAATAGCTGACGATGGTGGAGGCGTGATCCTGCAGGTTCCGGCCGACCCCCGATAGCGCGAGCCGCACGGGGATGTCGTGCTCCGCCAGCGCTGCGGGATCGCCGATTCCCGACAGCATCAGGAGCTGCGGCGAGTTGACGACGCCGCCCGCCAGGATCACCTCGCGCTCGGCCTCGGCGACGAGGGTCATGCCGCCTTTCCGATATTCGACGCCGGTGGCGCGGTTGCCGCTGAAGAGAATCCGCGTCGCCAGCGCCCTCACCTCCACGGTGAGATCATCGCGGGCGAGCGCGGGGCGGAGATAGCCCGTCGCGGCGCTGCACCGGCGCCCGTCGCGAATGCTCATCTGCAGCCGGCCAAAGCCTTCCTGCCGCGCGCCGTTGTAATCGTCGGTGAGGCCGTAGCCGGCGGCGGCGCCCGCCTGCATGTAGGCGTCCACCAACGGGTCCTCGTACTTGCAGAACTGGGTGCGCAGCGGTCCGCCGGCGCCGCGGAGCGAGTCCGCGCCGCCTTCCCAATCCTCCTGGCGGCGGAAATAGGGGAGCGTCTCCTTATATGACCAGCCCCCGAGACCGCTGGCGGCCCAGCGGTCGAAGTCGCCGGGATGGCCGCGCACATAGGCCATGGCGTTGATGGAGGAGGAGCCGCCGATCACCTTGCCGCGGGCGCATTCGATGCGCCGCCCGTCGGCGTTGGGCTCGGGCTCGCAGAAATACATCCAGTCGTGCAGCCGGCGCTGCAGGATGCGGCCCCAGCCCAGGGGTATGTGGATCCAGGGATCGCGGTCCCAGCCGCCGGCTTCCAGCAGCAAGACGCGGACGCCAGCCTCCTCGGTCAGGCGGTTGGCGAGGACGCAGCCGGCGGAGCCGGCGCCGACGATGACGTAGTCGTAGCTTTCCCGGAGCGCCACGGCGTCGGTGACGCGATCAGGCGGAGAGGGCGGGCTGCACCTGCGCGCTCGTCAGGCCCGGCGCCATCTGCTCGAGGATGCGGCGCTGCACGGCGGCGAGATGGGCGCGCATCGCCTGCTCGGCGCCATCGGGATCGCGGGCGGCGATCGCCTCGGCGATGGCGCGATGCTCGGCGTCCCGCTGCGGAATTCTCGTCGGGCAGACGGGCTTGTCGCGGCCGAGGCGGAGCCGCGCGTCGGTGCCGACCCGGCGCAGCAGCGTGTAGAGCTCCGCCGCCAGGTGATTGCGTGCACCCGCGGCGATCGCTTTGTGAAAGGCGAGATCGACGGCGCCGGCGTCGCTGCCGGCGGCGGTGCGCGCCGCGTGCTGGATGCGCAGGATGTCGAGGGGCGAGGCGCGCAGCGCCGCGAGCCGGGCCAGCGCCGGCTCCAGCATGATGCGCATCTCGATCACCTCGGTGGGATTGGTGCCGCGCACCAGCGCCTCGCCGTGGCGCGCGCTGGACATGCCGCGCCGGCCGCTCCGGGGCGCGATCTCGCCGGTGGCCCGGAGCGCCTCGAGAGCCCGGCGCAGGCGGTAGCGGTTGACCTTCAGGCGCTCGGCGAGCTTGCGCTCCGCCGGCAATCCGCCCTCCGCCGACAGCAGCGATCGCAACGCCTCCACCAGGGGCTGGAGGTCGTCGGCGGGTAGACCAATGTCATTCATGGGCGATGTTGGTTGGCTGCATCCGATCTGATCAGAATGGGGGAAATCCGGGCAATTCCGCAAGATATTTCCGTCGCGATGTGGTGCACGACGCACTCGATCATCAACCAAGTGTGCAACCATCAACGATTTGGGCGAATCAGTTTGACTCGCTTGGTTGGATTTGGTTGGCTTTGCATACTCGGTGATGGCGTTGCGCGAGAGCGGCGCCGCGGAAGGAGCCCATGACCACCAGCACTCCGACGAAAGAGCGGCGCAACGACCGCGAGGCGGCGCTCCACGATCTCTATGAGGAGATCCACCAGAAGCATCTCTTCCCGTTCTGGGCCACCACGACCGCCGTCGAGCACGACGAGGTGCGCCAGCTCGTCGGCACCAGCCGCGCGGTGCCCTTCCTCTGGAGCTACGAGAACGAGCTCGCCTCCCTGCTGCGCCGGTCGGCGGAGCTGGTGACGATGAACGACAGCGAGCGCCGCTCCCTGATCCTGGTGAACCCCGGCCTGGCGCCGCGCCGCGCCAGCGTCACCACCATGTACACTGCCTATCGCCTGAACGATCCCCACGAGGTGATGCCGCCGCACCGGCACACCGCCAGCGCCGTGCGCTTCGGCCTCACCGGCGCGCAGAACTTCACCGGCGTCGAGGGCGAGGACATCACCTTCGGTCCCGGCGATCTCGTGCTGACGCCGCGCGACACCTGGCACAATCACGGCAATCTCGGCGACGTGCCGGCGGTCAATCTCTCGGTGCTGGATCTGCCCCTGGTGGAGCAGCTCAACGCCCTGAGCTTCGACCACGACTACGCCGAGAAGGGCGAGGGCAAGAAGCAGCAGAGCGCGCGCTTTCCCAGCGACTACTCGGCGCGGGTCTATGGCGCCGGCGGGCTCCGGCCGCGCTTCGTCGAGCATCGCCGCGGCGCCGGCGGCAGCTCGCCGATGTTCGTCTACCGCTACGACGCCATGCGCGAGGCCCTGGAGAAGCACCGGGACTGGGACGGCAACGCCCACGAGGGGCTCGCCATCGAGTACGTCGATCCCCTGACCGGCGGCCCGGTCTTCAAGACCATGACCTTCTTCATGCAGATGCTGCGGCCGGGCGAGCGCACCTTGCCGGTGAAGCAGACGTCGAGCCTGCTGGTGGCGCCCTTCGAGGGCAAGGGCCACAGCATCGTCGACGGCAAGCGCTTCGACTGGGGCGCCTTCGACACGCTGGCGGTGCCGGGCGGCAGCTGGTTCGAGCACGCGAACGGCAGCGACAAGGATCCCGCCATCCTCTTCATCGCCAGCGACGAGCCGGCGCTCACGGCCTTCGGCCTGCTGCAGCGCTCGGGGCGCCTCGCCAGCGGCGAGACGGTGCGCCTGGCATGAGCATCGCGACGGCGGAGCGGGGCACGGTGGGCGAGCGGTCGCGCAACACGCGGCTTCTCTCCCAGATCGACTGCCCCGGCGGCGGCCAGGTCTGGATCGACGGCACCACCCTCTACATCTCCCATATGCGGCCGCCGGCGGGGACCTCGATCTACGACATCAGCGATCCGCGCCATCCGCGCCTGCTGTCGACGATCGAGATGCCGCTGGGCTGGCACTCCCACAAGGTGCGGGCGCAGAACGGGCTGATGATCGTCAACCACGAGCGCCTCGGCCAGGAGAACCCGGATTTCGGCGGCGGCCTCGGCATCTATGACGTCTCCAAGCCCTCGGCGCCCAGGCTCATCACCAAGTGGCGCACCGCCGGCAGCGGCGTGCACCGCTACGACTTCGACGGCCGCTACGCCTATATCTCGCCGACGGCGGAAGGCTTCATCGGCAATATCGTGCTGATCCTCGACCTGCAGGATCCGGCGCGCCCGCAGGAAGTCGGGCGCTGGTGGATTCCGGGCCAGCATGCGGCGGGCGGCGAGGCCTATCCCTGGGACGGCTACGTGAAGCCGCGCTGCCATCATCCGCTCCGGGTCGGCGATCGTCTCTATGTCTCCTACTGGCACCACGGCTTCTTCATCCTCGACATCTCCGACATGACGCGGCCGACGCCTGGTCTCCGGCGTCAATTCGAGCCCCGCGCATCCGCACCCGACGCACACCTGCCTGCTGATGCCGCAGCCGCTCAAAGGCCGGCGCATCATGGTGGTGGCGGACGAGGACGTGGCGAAGCTCCGGCCGTCGCCGCCGGCTTTCACCTGGGTCTACGACATCACCGACGAGCGGCAGCCGATGCCGATCGCCACCTTCCAGGTGCCGGGCCTCGACACCGACGGGCGGCCGCAGCCGCCGATGACCGGCTGCCATCAGCCGTCGGAGCGCTTCACCGGCACGGTGTTGCCCTTCGCCTGGTTCGCCCAGGGACTGCGCCTGGTCGAGATGGCCGATCCCTTCGCGCCGAAGGAGGTCGGTTTCTACCAGCCGCCGCCGCCCGCGGGCTACGACCGCGCGTCCTCCAACGACGTGACCCTCGACGGCCGCGGCATCGCCTATCTCACCGACCGCCAGCAAGGCACGTCCGTCGTCGAGATTCTCAAATCCTGATCCCAGAGGACGCGTGAGCAAATCCGGCATCAAGGCCTATGGGCCGAAGAACCCCAACCTCCCGTTCCATCCCGCGGTGCGCGCGGGGGATTTCGTCTTCGTCTCCGGCCAGGTCGGCAAGGACGAGAAGGGCGTGATGCGCGGCGGCACCATCGAGGAGGAGACCCGCGCCACCATCGAGGCGATGAAGCGCGCGCTGGAATCCGCCGGCTGCACGCTGGCCGACGTGGTGAAGGTGACCACATATCTCGAGGATGGCCGCGACTTCGGCCGCTACAACGGCGTGTTCAAGGAATATTTCCCGGAGGGGCGGCTCGCCCGCACCACCGTGGAGGCGCGGGCCGTCATCAGCACCCGCGTGGAGATGGACTGCATCGCATATCGACCGATCGAGGGAGACGCATAGAATGCTGCGACTATTGGGCCGCGCTACATCCGGCAACGTGCAGAAGGTGATCTTCCTCCTGGAGGAGCTGGGCCTGCCGTACGAGCGCGAGGATTACGGCCGCCAGTTCAACAACACCGCCACGCCGGAGTACGGCAAGCTCAATCCGACGCGGAAGGTGCCGACCCTGGTGGACGGCGACGTCGTGGTCTGGGAGTCCCACAGCATCCTGCGCTACCTCGCCGCCAAGGCGGGGAGCGCGCTCTATCCCGCCGATCTCGCCAAGCGCAGCCAGGTCGACCGCTGGATGGATTGGGGATTGGCGTCCCTCAACCCCGTCTTTCTCGCGGGCTTCCGCGAGGCGAAGAAGGAGCCGGCCGAGCGCCGCGCCGCCGTCGGCGAGGAGATCGCCGCCGAGCTCAAGATCCTCGAAGGCCAGCTCGCCCAGCAGCCGTTCCTGACCGGGAGCGCGCTCAGCATCGCGGATATCGCGCTGGCGCCCCTGGTCTCGCGCTGTCTAAACTTTCCCCTGGGTCTGCCGAAGTTCCCGGCGCTCGAAGCCTGGCGCGGGCGGCTCAAGGAGCGGCCGGCCTTCGTCAAGGCGACAGCGGCGGGCTGAGATGGGGCTGGCCTCGCGATGTCGGCGGACGGGATGAGGGGAGTTGCGGTGACGGCGCTGTCGACGAGCGATCGACCCACCGCCGTCGCGGCGCCTTCCGCACCCGCTCATGTCGCCGCGTCCGGCGTCTGCGTCGACTTCGAGGTCGGCGGCCGACGCCAGCGCGTCCTGCACGACATCGCCATCGCCATTCCCAAGGGCGGCTTCGTCTCCCTGATCGGCCCTTCCGGCTGCGGCAAGAGCACCTTCCTCAAGGTGCTGGCGGGGCTGATCACGCCCACCGCAGGCTCCGTCACCATCGGCGGCGTGGCGCCGGCGGAAGCCGCGCGCCGGCACATGATCGGCCTGGTCTTCCAGGACGCGACGCTGCTGCCGTGGAAGACCGCCTTGGAGAACGCCGCCTTCCTGCTGGAAGTCGCCGACAAAGGGTTGAGCCGGCGGGCGACGCGGGATCGCGCAGCGGAGATGCTGCGCCTGGTGGGATTGGCGGACGCCGCCGACAAGCGGCCCTCGCAGCTCTCCGGCGGCATGCAGCAGCGCGTCGCGATCGCCCGCGCTCTGGCACTCGATCCCGAAGTCCTGATGATGGACGAGCCCTTCGGCGCCCTCGACGCGATCACGCGGGAGGAGATGATCGGGTTTCTCCTGGAGATCTGGCAGCGCACGGGCAAGACCATCATCCTGGTGACCCACTCCATCGACGAGGCGGTGTACCTGTCGCGGGAGGTGCATGTGATGGCCGCCAATCCCGCGCGCATCATCGAACGGCTTCCCATCCACCTGCCGGAGGAGCGCAGCGAGGAGATCTACGGCGATCCCGGCTTCGTGCAGATGACCGCCGTCCTGCGCCGGCTGCTCCGGGAAGGCCATGCCCGGGGTACCCGCCCATGAGCGAGGTGATCTCATGCTGCGCCGGATGAGAGACACGCTGCCGGCGACGGCGCTCGGCGTGCTGGTGCTGCTCGTGTGGGAGGCGCTGATCCGGCTCCTCAACGTCTCCGCCTTCGTCATTCCCGCGCCGTCGGCGATCATCCGCGTTCTCGTCGTGAAGCAGCAGGCGCTGCTCAATGCCGCCGCGGTCACCGCGGTCGAGGTGCTGCTGGGATTCCTGTTCTCCGCCGTGGTCGGCATCGCGGTGGCGCTGATCATCGTGCGCTTCCAGGCTTTCGGCCGCGCGCTCTATCCCCTGGTGGTGCTGTTCCAGACCGTGCCCAAGGTGGCGCTGGCGCCGATCTTCATCCTCTGGTTCGGCTACGACCTCACGCCCAAGGTGACGCTGATCGTCGTCATCGCCTTCTTCCCCGTCGCCCTCAACATGCTCGTGGGTCTGCAGTCCATCGACCCGGCCCTGGTGGCGCTGATGCGCTCGGTCGGGGCGGGCCGCACGGAGATCCTGCGGCGCGTGCAGATCCCGAACTCGCTCCCCTATCTCGTCTCCGGCCTCAAGATCGCCATCACCTTCAGCGTGATCGGCGCCGTCGTCGGCGAGTTCGCCGGCGCCTCGGCGGGGCTCGGCTACATGATCGAATTCGCCTCGACGCAGCTGGAGACGCCCTTGGTGTTTGCCGCGCTCTTCGAGGTCTCCGTGCTCGGCGTGGCGTTCTACTACGTCATCGAGGCGCTGGAGCATCGCTTCGTCGCGTGGGCGCCGCGCTACGACCAGGCGCTCGCCGTGGCGGCCGCCGGCAGCAGATCCTAGTCCGACTTTAAAAACAGGGGGCAGAGCATGAAAGCGCGAAAGCAGATGTGGAATGGAGCCGTCGCCGGCCTGGCGCTGGCGCTCGGTGTGGCGATGACGCCGGCGGGTGCCACCGCCGCCGATGACGTCAACGTGCAGCTCGACTGGGTCGTGCGCGGCGACCACGCGATGTTCTTCGTGGCGCAGTCCAAGGGCTATTTCGCCAAGAACGGCATCAACGTGACGGCGATCCACAAGGGCACCGGCACGCCGGACGCGCTCCGGCTGGTGGGCAACGGCAACGCCGAGTTCGGCTTCGGCGACCTGCCGACCCTGCAGGTCTCGCGCTCCCAGGGCCTGCCTGTCGTGGCGATCGTGGCGGTCAATCAGAAGAGCCCGCTTGCCATGATCTCCCTGGCGAAGACGCTGAAGCTGACGAAGGTGCAGGACTTGAAGGGCGTCAACATCGGCATTCACCCCGCGGGCTCGACCTACATCTTCCTGAAGGCGCTGCTGGCGGCCAACGGCATGTCCGAGGCCGACATCAAGGAGAGCAGCGTGTCGCCGCCCTACGAGAACTATCTCCTGCTGGGCCGTGTCCAGGCGGTGCCCGGGTATATGGACGCCGAGGTGCCGGAGCTCGAGGCCAAGGCCGGCGGCCCCGGCTCCCTCTCGATCCTGCAGGGCGCCGACCACGGCTTCGTCGCCTACGGCTCCGGCGTCTTCACCTCGGAGAAGATGATCGCGGACAAGAAGGACCTGGTGAAGCGCTTCGTCGCCGCATATCTCGCGGCGTTCCAGGACGTCATCGCCAATCCCGCCGAGGCCGTCGACATCACCGCCAAGGCGGTGCCGGAATACGCCGACAAGAAGGAAGTCCTCGCCGCCGAGCTGAAGGCGGATATCGACGCCACCTTCTTCAACGCCGACACCAAGGCGCATGGCATCGGCATCCTCACCAAGGCGCTCTGGGACGGCACCACCGACACGCTGGTGAAGCAGGGCGCGCTCACCGATACGAGCAAGATCGGCGCCGGCTTCGACGCCAGCTTCGTCTCGGCGGCGGCGCCGCTGAAGAAGTAGCGACAGATCCTCTCCGCCGCGAGGCGGAGAGGAAACGTCCGCCTTGCACACGTCGTTATTGCGCGAGCATGCCACTCCGGGCATGTTGCCGGCGAATACGATTGTGTGCTCGGGGGAAGCGTGGATGTCAGAGAGGATCACGGAGCCGCCGGCGACGGCGCACCGCAAGATCGTCCAGCTTTACGAATATTGGCGCAAGATCGCGCCGGCGCCGGGTGTCCTCCCGGCCCGCGGCAACATCGATCCCGTCGACATCGGGCTCCTCCTGCGGAACATCTGGCTGGTGGATGTGGTCGGCGATCCCGCGCGCTTTCGATTCCGCCTCATCGGCGACGCGGTGAAGCGCATGGGAATGCCGGCCAAGGTCGGCGATTTCGTCGACGACTTCCTGCCGGAAGAGAACAAGGTCCGGATGATGGCGGAATTCGAGTCAGCCGCCCGCGAGCGCATGCCCGTCTGGTTCCGCGGCCAGGCGCGGATGCCCTACGAGACCAAGATGTTCGAGCTGGAGCGGCTGTTCCTGCCGCTCGCCGCGGACGGCGTTCACGTGGACGTGCTGCTCTGCCTGACCGTCTACTTCACTTTGGACGGCCGGGAGATCTGAGACGGTTGGATGACTATCGTGCGTCCTTCGACTTCGCGCTTCGCGCGGCTCAGGATGAGGTGTGTTTGCTTGTGCCAACAAGAATGGTCCTCATCCTGAGCCGCGCGCCTTGGCGCGCGAGTCGAAGGACGCACTGTCGTTCCGCAGTCGACCGCGACCAGCTACCCCGCCGCCGCCGTCGCGTCTTTCTTGCGATAGCCGAAGGCCTCGTCGAAGCGGGCGAGGATGTAGTCGCCGGCGCGCACCGGCTCATAGCGGCGGTCGGGCTCGCCACCGCCGAGATCCCGGGGATCCACGACCGTCGCGAAGTTCGGGTCGTAGAATGTCGCGATGGAATGACGCCGGCGGCCGGACGCATTGATCACGCGGTGGACGGTGGAGGCGAAGCGGCCGTTGGTCCAGCGCGCCAGGAGGTCGCCGACATTGACGACGAGCGTGCCCGGGATCGGCCGCGCGTCGACCCAGCGTTTCTTGTCCAGGCTGCGCACCTGCAGGCCGCCGTTGTCGTCCTGCCATAGGAGCGTGATGCAGCCGTAGTCCGAGTGGGGCGCCACGCCGAACTGCTCCGCCTCGGAGGTCGGCGGTTGCGGCGGGTAGTAGATGATCTGGGTCCGCTGCAGCGGCTTGGTGTATTTGTCCGCGAAGAAATTCTCATCGAGGTCGAGGCTGAGGGCCACTGCCCGCAGCAGGGCCGCGCCGCAGGCGCCGACTTCCTTGTAATAGCCGTAGAGGGCCGGCTGCAGCTCCGGCATGAAGCCCGGCCAGTTGTTGGGGCCGCGCAGCGGCTCGCCCGCGAGGACGCTCGGATCGTCGGCGGGAAGCTCGAGGCCGACGCTGTAGAACTCCTTGTAGTCGGGCTTCTTGGCGCCATACATCAGCGCGTCGCCCTGGGCGTGAAAGCCGCGGTGATTGGCGTTCGCCGAGACTTCGCGCTTGGTCTCGACGGGAAACGCGAAGAACTCCCGCGCCGCCGCCGCCACCCGCTCGATGGTCGGGGTGGGAACGCCGTGATTGGCGATATAGAAAAATCCCACCGTGGTGCAGGCGCGATGGATCTCCGCCGCGATCCTGCGCATGGCGGCGAGATCGCCCGCGCGGGCGCCGGCGAAATCGATGATCGGGATCTCCGCTGCCGCGCTCATGTCTCTCTCCCTCGCTCCACCCTCCACTTGTTTACAGGATTCCGCGCGCGTGGCGAATGCGGTTCGGGAGGCTCGGGGGCGCGCCGCATTCTCATGATTGTAGAAATCGATGCCATGATCGACCATGCAGGGTCGTCGTCCGCATGAAGAGGGGAGATTTTCGCTCTTCCCGACATCATCCGCCCCGCGGTGCATATTCTCTGAGCATTCTCCGGGCCGATTGCTCTAAACTCGTCGGGAGTAGTGGCTTTGACCTATCGGCGGTGAATGCGATTACGCCTATCGCGCGGTTCAGGGTCCAATGCCGCGCTGGAAGACCGCAGTACCGGCCTCATCAGCACGTTGCTAAGCCTTTGAAGAGTGAGATGGGAAAGCCACGGCTGGCGGCCGCGTGGTGCGTGGCTCGCCGGATTGGTGTCGGTCGCGCCAGGCGTCCAGGGGCTTCAGTGGCACGCGATTTGCTCTGAAGGATGGGCGAGCTGACGGCGGTCGGCGAGGGTGGTCTCAAGCCAGGAAGCGCCGACCGAAGATGTGTTGGGGGTGGGGAATTCGGCAGCGATCAAGCGCAGGCCGCCTGGGGGCGGATGCCTGCGGCGGCGGCGTCGCCCGCCATTTCCGGGATGCGGGTGCTGCCGCATGAGCCTCGGACCGTCAGTCACGCCATAGGGAGAACAGCGCGGGACATGTCACAGATGCCGACTGCCTCTGCCGCCGCGGCGCCGGACGGGCCGATCCTTCGTCTCGACCAGATCGACAAATCCTTCGGGCGCCTGCAGGTTCTGCGCGACGTGTCCCTCGACGTGCAGAAGGGCGAGGTGGTCTGCATCATCGGCCCCTCCGGCGCCGGCAAGTCCACGCTCCTGCGCTGCATCAATCACCTCGAGACCATCGACAGCGGCACCATCTTCTTCGAGGGCACGCCGGTCTACCGCTATCCCAAGGGCGGCGTGATGGTGACGGATCCCGATCACATGATCGAGGAAACCCGCTCCCACATCGGCATGGTCTTCCAGTCCTTCAATCTCTTTCCCCACCTCACCGTCATGGGCAACGTGATCGAGGCGCCGGTGCATGTGCGCGGCATCCCCGTGGAGGAGGCGCGCAAGCGCGGCATGGCGGAGCTGCGCCGGGTCGGCATCGCCGAGAAAGCCACCGCCTATCCCTATCAGCTCAGCGGCGGGCAGCAGCAGCGGGTGGCGATCGCCCGGGCGCTGGCGATGGACCCGAAGGTGATGCTGTTCGACGAGGCGACCTCCGCCCTCGATCCGGAGCTGGTGGGCGAGGTGCTGCGGGTGATGCGGCTTCTGGCGGCCGATGGCATGACCATGGTGGTGGTGACCCACGAGATGGGCTTCGCCCGTGACGTCGCCGACCGCGTCGTCTTCATGGCCGATGGCTCGGTGGTGGAGGAAGGACCGCCGGCGCAGATCTTTTCCGCGCCGCGCGCCGAGCGTACCAAGCAGTTCCTGCAGACGATCCTCGAGCGCAACAGCCAGCTCGACGCCGGGCAGCCGGTGGGGGCCAAGTAAGTTGTCAGCCGGTGCATCAATAAACCATCATCACTTTCAATTGGAGGAGGCAAAGACATGAAGGACGACAGCACACCTACCACTACAGGCCAGGACGCCGGTCCGGCACTCTCGCGCCGCCGGCTGCTGACCGCGGGCGGCGCCGCGGGTGCCGCGGCGATGATCGTCGGCTCGGTGCCGCAAGCTGCTTCGGCAGCGGTTGCAGTGCCGCCGATCGACACCACGTTCAAGGACTTCGTCCTCTCGAATATCGGTTGCGATGACTCGCTGGCGAAGATGCAGGCGAAGGGCGAGCTCGTCGTCGGCACCTCGGATGACTGGCCCTATTCCTTCTATCCCCCTGGCTCCCAGGAGTGGAGCGGCCTCGACGCCGAAATCATCCAGTATGTCGCCAAGATGCTGAAGATTCCGAAAGTCACCGTCCAGACAGCGAAGTTCTCGGGGCTGATCCCGGGCCTGCTGGACGGCCGCTTCAACATCGTCGGCGATTCCATCCACTGGACGCTGGCGCGCTCCAAGGTGGTCGAGTTCTGCTTCCCGACCTACTACTACTCGGAATGGCTGGCGGTGAAGAAGGGCAACCCGCTGAAGATCAACTCCTTCGCCGACATGAAGGGCAAGAAGATCGCGACCCTCAATGGCACCAACTATGCGGAGTGGCTGCGGAAGGTCGATGGCGTCGATCTGCTGGTCGTCGAGGGCTGGCAGGAGGTCATCCAGGATCTGGTGATCGGCCGCGTCGACGGCGTGATCTACGACCAGCCGGTGCTTGCCGCGTCGTTCAAGGATCATCCGGAATGGCCGGTGGAGCTCGCCGCCGGCTACGAGCCGCGCACCTTCAAGAACCCGGTGGGCTACAGCCGCTATGCCTTCCGGCAGAGCGACATGCAGTTCATCAACGCGTTCTCGAGCGCGCTGGAATGGATGCAGGACTCCCTGGAGATGTCCAAGATTCTCACCAAGTGGAATCTCACGGGATACAACAACTGACGCGTTCCTGACGTTGGCGGAATCTGGAGCGGGGCCCACCTCGGTGGGTCCCGCTTCGGTTGCGACGACACACTCTAGTGAGCAAGGGGTCCGGATGTTTTCGATCGATGAGATGATCTTATTCCTGCCCCCGCTGCTGAAAGGCGCCTACCTCACCATCGTCGTCTCGCTACTTTCCTTCGGGCTCTCGCTGGTGTGCGGCCTCATCATCGGCATCGCCCGCATCTCCCGGTTCTGGCCGCTGCGGGCGCTGGCCACGCCCTATGTGCAGTTCATCCGCGGCACGCCGCTGCTGCTGCAGCTCTTCTTCATCTACTACGTGCTGCCCTATGGCGGCATCATCCTGTCGCCCTTCCTCTCCGCCGTGATCGGCCTCACGATGAACTACAGCGCCTATATGGCAGAGGTGTTCCGCGGCGGCATCCTGGCGATCCCCAAGGGTCAGTGGGAGGCCGGCCTCTCCATCGGCATGTCGCGCCGTCTGCTGCTGCGCCGCATCATCCTGCCCCAGGCGATGCGCATCGTGGTGCCGGCGATCGGCAACTTCTTCGTCTCGATCTTCAAGGACTCCGCCCTGGTCTCGGTCATCACCATGAAGGACCTGATGTTCAGCGGCCAGATCCTCGCCGCCGCCACCTTCAAGCATTTCGAGATCTTCACCATGGTGGCGGTGCTCTACTTCATCATCAGCTACCCGACCGCCAAGTTCGTGGAGTGGATCGAGGTGAAGCTCGACGTCTCCAAGCGGCGGACCGCGACGTCCGAGGTCCGCACCTTCCGCTTCCCCGGCCTGCGCCGGGGCACGGGTGCGGCGGAGTCGGCGGATTAGCCGCCGCGCCCGACGGCGATCGCGCGTCGAGGGACGCGCGATGCCCTTCCAATCGAGAACTAAACCTCGGCCGGTTCCTGGGTCTCCGCGCCGCGGTAGCTGAAGGTGTCGTTGAAGCGCTGCACCAGGTAGTCGCCGGCGACGACGTCGGCGTACTTGGGCGGATCTTCCGGCGAGCGGCAGGTCTCCAGGCAGCGGATCTCCGCGTCGTAGTTCGGCTCGTAGAAAAACGGCATCGAATAGCGCTCGCGGCCGGAGAGGTTGATCACCCGGTGCGGCGTCGCGGCGAAGACGTCGTTGGTCCAACGCGCCATCTGGTCGCCGAGATTGATGACGAAGGCGCCCGGGATCGGCGGCGCCGCGATCCAGTCGCCGCTGGTGTTCTGCACCTGGAGCCCGCCATTGGCGTCCTGGGCCAGGATGGTGAGGCAGCCGTAGTCGGTATGCGCCCCGCAGCCCACCGCGTTGTTCACGTCGGTGGCGGCCTGGGGCGGATAATGCAGGAGCCGGAGCGCGCCCATGGCTTCGCCGAGCATCGGCTGGAAATACCCGGCATCGAGATCGAGGCTGAGGGCGAAGGCCTGCATCAGCGTCTCGGAGAGCCGCGTCAGCGCCCCGTGATAGCTCTCGATGGCCGAGCGGAAGCCCGGCAGGTCCGCGGGCCACACATTGGGGCCGTGCAGCGGCTTGCCCCGGAGCACGTCGGGATCGTCCGCCGGCAGATCGCGGGCGAGATCGAAACCTTCCTTGAAGTCCGCGTGCTGGGTCGGGTCGGTGTTCTCCTCGAAGAGCGGGAAGTAGCCGCGATGGGCGCGCGACTTGTTGATGTGGAGGGCGAGCTTGCGCTCCTCCGGCAGCGCGAAGAAGCGCCGCGCCTCCGCCATCGCGCCCTCGATCTGGCTGGCGGGAATGCCGTGATTGACGAGGTAGAGAAAGCCCACGTTGCGGCAGGCGGCGCCGATGCGCTCGGCCACGCCCTCGCGGTCGGAGCCGTCGATGAACGGTCCCATGTCGATGAGGGGGATGGCGTCGAAGGGGATCGCCCGGGCACGCCGCCATTCCGCCAGAGCCGACTGCCGAGTTTCCACGGGCATGCCACCGTCTCCCTCTCGTGAACGGCCAACCATCGCGCCCGCCGGCCCTGGCCGCAAGGGCGGCGGCTTGACGCGTCACGGCGCGCGTCCTACTGTTCGTATACAAACACTAAGTTTGTGTACGGTCAACCTGGAGCGGGGCGGAAGCCGATGCGGTCGAGAGCGGTGGCGCCGGTAGTGACGCCGGAAGACGACTACGAGCTCGAGGCGCAGATCGGGTTTCTGCTGCGCCGCGCCCAGCAGCGCCATGTCGCCATCTTCGCGGATTGCATGGGCGACATCGACCTGACGCCGACGCAGTTCTCGGCCCTGGTCAAGATCCGGGACGAGGGGGGCGTGTCCCAGAACCGCCTCGGCCGCCTCACCGCCATGGATCCCTCCACCATTCTCGGCGTCGTCCATCGCCTGCTGCAGCGCGCCCTGGTGGCGCGGCGCCCCGATCCCCGGGATCCCCGCTCGGCGCTGCTGACCCTGACGCCGGAAGGCGAGGCGCTGGTGGAGCGCGCGATCGACCACGCCCGCACCGCCACCGAGCGGACGGCGGAGCCACTGACGGCAATCCAACGGAAGGAGCTGTCCCGGCTCCTCGCCAAGATCGCGCAATAGAAGGGGAGGGCCGGACGGATGCGCCACGCCCGCTATCTCCGCCCGACCGGCCTCGACGACGCGCTCGCGGCGCTGGCGGCAGCGCGCTGGACGGTGATCGCCGGCGGCACCGACCACTATCCCGCCCGGGTCGGCGTGCCCCTCGATGAGGATCTCCTCGACATTACCGGCATCGCGGCTCTCGGCGAGATCAGCCGCGCGGAAAACCACTGGCGCCTCCCGGCCCTCGTCACCTGGTCCGACATTCTCGCCGACGACCGCCTGCCGCCGCTCTTCGACGGGCTGAAGCTGGCGGCGCGGGACGTGGGTGGCGTGCAGATCCAGAACGCGGGCACGATCTGCGGCAATCTCTGCAACGCCTCCCCCGCCGCCGACGGCACGCCCAACCTGCTGGCACTGGACGCGGAGGTCGAGCTCGCCTCCCGGCGCGGCATAAGGCGGCTGGCGGTGGACGCCTTCGTCACCGGCAATCGCAAGACGCTCCGCGCCCCCGACGAGCTCGTGACCGCGGTGCTGATCCCGGACTCCGGACGGACGGCGCGCTCGACGTTTCTCAAGCTCGGCGCCCGGCGCTATCTGGTGATATCGATCGTGATGATCGGCGCCGTCATGACCGTGGACGCGGGCGGCCGCATCGCCTCGGCGGGCATTGCCGTCGGCGCCTGCTCCGCCGTGGCGAAGCGTCTGCCGGCACTGGAGCTGGCGCTGATCGGGCAGCGCCCGGCGGCCGGCCTCGCTGCCCTCGTGACGGCGGAGCATCTGGCGTCCTTGAGCCCGATCGACGATGTCCGCGGCACCGCCGACTATCGCCTCGACGCGACGCTGACGCTCCTGCGCCGCGCCGTCGCGGAGCTCTGCCGATGAGCGCGGAGCCCATCGGCTTCATCCTGAACGGCAAGCCGGTGACGGTTGCCGCCGATCCCGCCACACGCCTGGCGGACGCGCTGCGGGAGGGTCTCGGCTTCACCGGCACCAAGATCGGCTGCAATGCCGGCGATTGCGGCGCCTGCACGGTGCTGCTGGAGGGCCGGCAGGTTTGCGCCTGCCTCATTCCCGTGGGCCGCGTCGCCGGCGCCTCGGTGGAGACGGTCGAGGGCCTCGCCGAGACGGGCCAGCTCAGCGCGCTGCAGGAAGCCTTCCACGCCCATGGCGCCGCCCAGTGCGGGATCTGCACGCCGGGCATGCTCATCGCCGCCGCCGATCTGCTGCGCCGCCGGCGCACGCCGACGGAGGCGGAGACGATGGACGCGCTGGGCGGCGTGCTCTGCCGCTGCACGGGCTATCGCAAGATCGTCGACGCCGTGCTGTCCGTCGGCCGCGGCGTGGCGCCGATGGTGGTGGCCAATGCCCGGGCGGTGGGCGCCCGCCTCGCCAAGGTGGACGGCATCGCCAAGCTGACGGGGGCGGAGCAGTACGGCGCCGATACCTGGCCCGCCGATGCGCTGACGGTCCGCGCGGTGCGCTCGCCCCATCATCACGCCCGCTTCGTGCTTGGCGATCTGGCATCCCTGCGGGAGAAATATCCCGGCATCGTCCGTGTGCTCACCGCCGTCGACATTCCCGGCCAGAACATCTTCGGCATCTATCCCACCGGCAAGGACCAGCCGGTCTTCGCCGAGGGGTATGTGCGTTATTGCGGCGAGGCGGTCTGCGCGCTGGTGGGCGACGCCGCCACCATCGCGGCGATCCGCGATGACGAGGTGCCGATCCGCTGGCAGGTGCTGCCGCCGCTGCAAGGCGTCGAGGCCGCCCTCGCCGCCGGCGCGCCCGCCCTGCATCCGTCGAAGCCGGGGAACGTGCTGGTGGAAGGCCGCATGGTCGCCGGCGACGTGGAGGCGGCGCTGGCGGCCGCCGATGTCGTCGCCGAGGGCAGTTTCGAGACCGCCTTCGTCGAGCACGCCTATATCGAGCCCGAGGCCGGCTTCGCCCGCCGCGTCGGCGACCGCATCGAGATCTTCGCCACCACCCAGACGCCCTATATGGACCGCGACGAGATCGCCCTCATCATGGGACTCCGGCAGGATCAGGTGCGGATCATCCCGAGCGCCGTGGGCGGCGGCTTCGGCGGCAAGCTCGACCTGTCGCTGCAGCCCATGCTCGCGGTCGCCGCCTGGATCCTCGATCGCCCCGTCCGCTGCGTCTACACGCGGCCCGAATCCATGGCCTCCACCACCAAGCGGCATCCGGCGAGGATCACCGCGGCGGTGGGCGCGTCGCGGGACGGAAAGCTCCTGGCCGTGCGCTTCCATGGCGACTTCAACACCGGCGCCTATGCGTCCTGGGGACCGACAGTCGCCAACCGCGTGCCGGTGCATGCCATGGGTCCCTATCAGGTGGCGGCGGTGCGCTGCACGTCGCGCGCGGTCTACACCACCGACACGCCGGCGGGCGCCTTCCGCGGTTTCGGCGTGCCCCAGGCGGCGATCGCCGTGGAGACGCTGATCGACATCGCCGCCGAGCGCCTCGGCCTCGATCCCCTGGAATTCCGCCTGAAGAACGCGCTCGAGAAAGGTTCCGTCACCGCCTCCGGCCAGAAGCTTCGGCACAGCGTCGGCCTGCGCGACTGTCTGGTGGCCCTGCGACCGACCTGGCAGCGGCAGCGGCGGGAGGTGGAGGCCTTCAACCGCACCTCGCGCCATCTGCGCCGCGGCGTCGGCGTCGCTTGCGGCTGGTACGGCATCGGCAATACCTCGCTCTCGAACCCCTCCACCATGCGGATCGGCCTCGGCCGGGACGGCGTGGTGACGCTCTACAGTGGCGCCGTCGACATCGGCCAGGGCTCCAACACCGTGATGATGCAGATCAGCGCCGAGGCGCTGGGTGTTTCCGTGAGCGCGCTCCGGCTGGTGAGCGGCGATACCGATCTCACCCCCGACGCCGGCAAGACCTCGGCCTCGCGGCAGACCTTCGTCTCCGGCGAGGCGGCGCGGCTGGCGGCGGTGTCGCTCCGTCGGCAGATCCTGCGCCTCGCCAATGTGGACGACAGCGCGCGCCTGATCCTCGGCGCCGGGCGCGTCGTGGTGAGCGAGGGCGGCACCGAGCACGCCATCGATCTGGCGCGCCTGCCCACCCTCAACGGGCGCGGCGAGGTGCTGGTGGGAGAGGGGCATTTCGATCCCCCGACCTCGCCTCTGGACGAGAACGGCCAGGGCGTGCCCTACGCCACCTACAGCTTCTCGGCCCAGACCGCGCTGGTGCAGGTGGACCTCGAGCTCGGCACCACCCGCGTTCTTCACATCGGCGCCGCCGCCGACATCGGCCGCGCCATCAATCCGACCCAGGTGGAGGGACAGCTTCACGGCGGCGTGGCGCAGGGCCTTGGCCTGGCGCTGATGGAGGAATTCATTCCCGGCCGCACCCACAATCTGCACGACTATCTCATCCCCACCTGCGGCGACGTGCCGCCGATCGACACGCATCTGATCGAGGATCCCGAGCCCCTCGGCCCGTTCGGCGCCAAGGGCATCGGCGAGCCCGCCCTGGTGCCGACGGCGCCCGCCATCCTCAACGCGATCTGGCACGCGACCGGCGTGCGGCTGACGCGGGTGCCGGCGACGCCGGATCGCTTGCGGGCGGCACTGCGCGCCCAGGCACAGGCACGGAAAGCGGCGGAGTGACCATGACCGAAAGCACCCGTGTCTCCACGGATACGCCCAGCGAGCAGGCCCTCGCCGAGGCGAAGGCGCCCGCCGCCGACAGCGTGCTGGTTTGCGATGCCTGCCCGGTGCTGTGCCGGATCCGGCCCGGCAAGACCGGCGCCTGCGACCGCTATGCGAACCTCGACGGCAGGATCGCCCGCGTCGATCCCTTCGTGGTGACCCAGCGCACTCTCGACGGCAACGGCAACCTCGTGCGCTTCCTCGACGGCGAGTGGGACGGCAGCCTGGTGCCGGGCGCCGACACCTTCGTCACCGGCATCGGCGCCGGCACCACCTATCCCGACTACAAGCCCGCGCCCTTCATCGTCTCGGCGGAGGTCGAGGGCGTCGACATGATCACCGTGGTGACCGAGGGCATCTTCAGCTACTGCGGCCTCAAGGCGAAGATCGACACCGATCGCTATCTCGGACCGGAGCAGGCGGCGGTGCGAGTGAAAGGCGAGCAGATCGGCCACGTCACCACGGCGGAGTACGGCTCCCAGATGCTGGCGCTGGGCGGCGTGCACCACCTCACCGGCGGCAGCAAGCGCGAGGGCAACGTCACCTGCGAGACCATGCTGACGCTCTGCAACAAGGGCGCGGTGGAGATGAGCGTCGATGGCGGCGCCACCATCGTGGTGCAGGCGGGCAAGGCGCCGGTCATCGACGGCGCGGTGGAGCATCGCATGCGCGTCGGCTGCGGCTCCGCCACCATCGGGATCTTCGCCAAGCAGTGGCAGGGCCATGTGGACGAGGTGATCGTGGTGGACGATCACATCACCGGCGTGCTGACGGAGCATCAGGCCGGACGGTTCCTGGACATGCGCCCCGCCGGCATCCGCATCCGCGGCCGGCGCTCGACCCCGGGCCGCTATTTTCAGGTCGCCAATCCCGGCACCGGCTGGGGCGGCACGGATATCCAGGAGCCGCTCGGGATCATCGAGAAGATCACGCCGGGCACGGCGTGGCCGGGGTTGCGGCTGTTGATGGTGTCAACGACCGGCGAGCACCACGGGTATTTCGTGCTCGACGATCAGCTGGTGCCGCGCCCGGCGGAGATGCCGGAACCGATCTCCAAGGTGGTGGCGCGGATCGGCGAGAACTGCGAGCCGGCGCTCTGCTCGGTCCTGTTCATGGGCGGCGCCGGCGGCAGCCTGCGCGCCGGCGTCACCGAGAATCCCATCGGGCTCACGCGCTCGGTGCGGGATGCTCTCACCCGCGTCACCTCGGGCGGCGCGCCGGTCTATGTCTGGCCCGGCGGCGGCATCACCGTCATGGTGGATGTCGCGACCATGCCGGACAATTCCTTCGGCTACGTGCCGACGCCGGCGATCGTGGCGCCGATCGAATTCACCATGCGCCGCGACAGCTACGCGGCGATGGGCGGCCACATGGGCCATGTCAGGTCGGTGGACGAGCTTCGCGGCATGGAGCGCGTGACGTCGATTCCCTGGGGCGACGCGAGCTCCTGGCCGCTGCGGCCGCCGGGAAGGAAGGCCGGATGATCCAAGCGCAGATTCTGCCGGACGGACGTCGCCTTCATCTGCAGCACGGGCCGATCGATCTCGTGATCGAGGCCTGGGGTGCCGCGGCCGAGGTGCGTGCCGCCTATGGCCAGGCGGAGGCGGCGTTTCAGGACGTGCTGACGGATCTCGTCGCCGAGCTGCCGCTGCTGCGCCTACCGCTCAATGGCGAGCGGCCGGCGGTGCGCGGGCCGGTGGCGCTGCGGATGGTGGAGGCCTGCTGGCCCTATCGCGCGGACTTCGTCACGCCGATGGCGGCGGTGGCGGGCGCCGTCGCGGATCATGTCCTGGCCGCGATGGTCAGCGAGCGGGATCTCGCCAGGGCCTATGTGAACGACGGCGGCGACGTCGCATTCCATCTCGGCGACGGTCAGCGGTTCACCTGCGGCATGGTCGCCGATCTTCAGACTCCCGCCGTCGCCGGCACAATCGAGCTCACCTCGGCGATGCCCGTGCGCGGCGTCGCCACCTCGGGCGCCCCCACCAAGGGCACCGGCGGGCGCAGCTTCTCTTTCGGCATCGCCGATGCCGTGACCGTGCTGGCTCAGAACGCCGCCGCCGCCGATGCCGCCGCCACCATCATCGCCAACGCCGTGGATCTGCCCGGCGACGCCCGCGTGCGGCGCCTGCCCGCGGTGGCGCTCGATCCCGACAGCGATCTCGGCGACCGGCCGGTAACGGTCGAGGTGCCGGCGCTCCCGGTCGACGATGTCACGCAGGCCTTGCGCGGAGGTCTCGACATGGCCGAATGGTTCCGCGCCGTCGGACGGATTCATGGTGCGGTCCTGGCGCTTCAGGGACAATTCGCCATCTGCGGCGACGTGGCGCGGAAATACCTGGCGGCGTGACCCGCGGGAAGAGGGAGAGCGAGATGAGCGCTGAGATCCGGAAGCTGATCGTCACGATCGAGGAGACCCTGAGCGAGGCGGGGCAGAGGATCGATCCGCCCACGCGCAAGGCGGCGGCGATCGCGGTGATCAAGAATCCCTTCGCCGGCCGGCACGTCGCCGATCTTGAGCCGCTGATGGCGATCGGCGAGGAGCTGGGCGAGCTCTTGGGGACGCGTGCGGTGGCGGCGCTCGGCATCTCTCCGGGCAAGGCGGAGAGCTACGGCAAGGCCGCGATCGTCGGCGAGGCCGGCGAGCTCGAGCATGCGGCGGCGATCCTGCATCCGCGCCTGGGCAAGCCGCTCCGCGCCGCGGTGGAGAAGGGTGCCGCCCTGGTGCCGTCTGCGAAGAAGCGCGCCGGCATGGGCGCCCCTATCGACGTGCCCCTCGGCCACAAGGACGCGGCCTTCGTGCGCTCGCATTTCGATGCGATGGAGGTGCGCGTGGTCGACGCGCCCGCCGCCAACGAGATCGTGGTCGCCGTCGTGGTGACCGACAGCGGCCGCCCCTTGCCCCGCATCGGCGGCCTCACCATCGATCAAGTCGAGGGCAAGGACGGGCTGCGGTAGGTTTCACATATTGAAGCGGGAGAGTTGATCATGGCAGAGGCGGCAACGGCGGGCGGGCCCACGGGAAAGCTGGTCATCCGCAACATCGGATTGCTGCTGAGCGGCGATCTCCAGCGGCCGATCCTCGATGCGGATACGGTGGTGGCCGTGGATGGCCGCATCACGGCGGTGGGTAGATCCGGCAATGTCGATACCGCCAATGCCAAGACCGTCATCGACGCCAAGGGCTCGGCGCTGTCGCCGGGTCTCATCGACAGCCACGTGCATCCCGTTTTCGGCGACTGGACGCCGCGGCAGTCCCAGCTCGGCTGGATCGATTCGTTTCTCAACGGCGGCGTCACCACCATGGTCTCCGCCGGCGAGGTGCATCTGCCCGGCCGGCCGCGCGACGTCGTCGGCGTCAAGGCGCTGGCGATCACGGCCCAGCGCGCCTTTGCCAATTTCCGGCCCGGCGGCGTCAAGGTGCATGCGGGGGCGCCGGTGCTGGAGACCGGCATGGTGGAGGAGGATTTCGCCGAGATGGCGAAGGCCGGCGTCAAGCTCCTGGGCGAGGTGGGGTTGGGCTCGGTCAAAGCCGGCGACGAGGCCGGCCGCATGGTGGGCTGGGCGCGCAAATATGGCATCCAATCGACGATCCACACCGGCGGCCCCTCGGTGCCGGGGTCCGGCTACATCGACAAGGACGTGATCCTGGCGGCGGACGCGGACGTCATCGGCCACATCAACGGCGGCCACACCTCGCTGTCCCTCGAGCAGATCGAGGTGCTTTGCGATCGTTCGCGGCGTGCCATCGAGATCGTGCACAACGGCAACGAGCTGTCGGCGCTCCACGCGCTGCGCACGGCGCGGGAGCTGAAGCAGCTGCCGCGGGTGATCCTCGGCACGGATTCGCCGGCAGGCTCCGGCGTGCAGCCCCTCGGCATCCTCCGCATGATCGCGCTCCTTTCGTCGATCGGCGACACGCCGGCGGAGCTCGCCTTCTGCTTCGCCACCGGCAACACCGCGCGGATCCGCGGCCTCGACTGCGGCCTGATCGAGCCCGGCCGCGCCGCCGATTTCGTGCTGATGGACCGCGCCCAGCATTCCGCCGGCCGCGATCTCCTGGATTCCGTGCGCAAGGGCGACCTGCCCGGCATCGGCATGGTCGTCATCGACGGCATCGCCCGCATCGGCCGCTCCCGCAACACGCCGCCCGCCGAGCGGGTGCCGGAGGCGGTCAGCCATTAGAGCGTTCGACCTTGGCTGGCGGCGTCTAAGGTGTCGCTGAACCTGATGTCGCGTGGAGCCGCGAGTCAATCACGAATGGCTCCTGCAATGTCTGTGTATAGGCGCCGGCGGCATTGGCAGCCACGAACACGACGTTCCAGCTGTTTCGCGAAACCACGCTCGGGATCGCGATCAACCCATGGGCCGCCAGGAGCGCGTCGCCGAAGGCCTGCTGAGCTGGTACCGGAATTCCAGGCGTCAGCCAACCAGGATCGGGTACTGCCGCCGGATCGACGACATGGACGCGTGGCGGAGCTGTGATCGTGAGCTCGGTCAGCACGTGTGGCACCGTGTCGAGCGCCTTGAAGCCTTTATGGACCGCGACCTCGAGAATGGCGGTTGCCGGATCGACCGAGCAGTAGACTGCGCGAACGCCCGCGCTGTTCCAGCGGCCGCCGAAGAGATAGGCGCCCTCCCCGCTATCCCACGTCGCTTGATGCTTGGCTTGGTCCAGTCGCCACGCGACCAATTGGCCGGAGCCGAGCGGCGCCGGAAGCGGCGTCACGCGTAGACGCCATACTCAAGGCGTCCGAGATATTCCTCGACGAGCTTGGCACCGGCGGGCGTACCGAGCAGATCGAGCGGGCGCTGCCGGTCGAGCCCGATCGCGGGCTTGAGCAGCCACTCCTCGGCTTCTTCCTGCGATCCCAGCACCTCGGTCGCTTTGGTGAGCACCTCGGCGAACTGCCAGGTGCGGCCGCTTTGCTCGGCACTCAGCGATCTGTTGGGTGACTTCTTCAAGCGCTGGATCGTTCGCACGCTCATGCCTACGGCGTGCTCAAGGAAGTCCTCCTTCTTGAGCAAGCCGACGTTCGAGACCAGACAGGTGAGCGTGCGTGCCGGGAAGCCGCGCGAGATTGCGTAGTGCACGTCGAGCGGGCCGGCGAGCCGGCAGTGGAAGACCCGCATGCCGCCCAGGAGATCAGCGGTCCTCCGGATCTGCGGCCGTTCCTCCTGCGCGACGTGTGGCGTTTCGGGGGGCATGTTTATTCCGTCAGGTGTCGCCTAATATATGCCACGTGACGGCATAGATTTCAAGACAACCATCAGACGTGGGCGGCGATCCAGGCGTCGGCGACCGGGGAACAATAGGCTATGTAGATCAGATGGTTATAGGGTTCCTCCGGTGCCTTGATTCAGCCATGACACCGGGCTCGGGTGCCGGATTTGGGCGAGCGAGCGCGCTAAGTGCAAATCCGCCGGCCGCAGGACATCGCCGTCTTCGTGGAGGGCCTGCGCAGGATCGGGTTGCCGGAGCGCGGGGGCCGGCTAGCCCTTGAGGCCCGTGAGCGCCACGCTCTCGATGATGCGCCGGCGCAGGATCAGGAAGATCACCAGCATCGGCAGCGTGCTGATGACGGAGCCCGCCATCAGCTTGCCGTAGTCGGCGCTGAATTTGAACTGGAAGGCGGTCAGGCCCACTTCCATGTTGAAGAGCAGCTGGTCGTTGGCGATGAGCAGCGGCCAGATGAAGGCGGCCCAGGCCTGGATGAAGGCGAAGATGCCGATGGCGCTGAACGCCGCCATCGACAGCGGCGCGATGATGCGGATCAGGATCCACCATTCCGAGGCGCCGTCGATCCGCGCCGCCTCCAGATAGTCCGTCGGGATCGCCGACGCCACGTGCTGGCGCATCAGGAAGATGCCGAAGCTCATGATGAGATAGGGCAATACGATGCCCTGATAGGTGTTGATCCACTGATGGCGTTGAGCTGCAGGTAGAGCGGGATCATGTAGCTCTCGGACGGCACGATCGCGGTGGCGATGACCAGGCCGAAAAGGAGGCCGCGGCCGGGGAAGCGGTACTTGGCGAAGACCGCGCCCGCCAGCAGCGAGGTGATGGCGACGCTGACCGTCGCCACCAGCGAGATGCCCATGCTGTTGGCGAAGAAGCGGGCGAAGGGCGCCACCTCGAAGATGCCGGTGTAGTTCGCCAGCGTCGGCGCCTCCGGCAGCAGGCGCGGCGGCCAGATCACGATCTCCGTCGCCGGCTTGAAGGAGGTTGCCAGCATCCAGATCATCGGCAGCACCATGAACACCGCCCCCAGCATGAGGACGCCATGGGCGAGAAGGGTGAGGATGCGCGCGCCGAGGCTGCGCCGGAAATAGTCCGTCGAGGTTTCGCGCCGCATTCAGCCCTCCTGGCTCCGCACGAGGCGGAACTGGATGATGGTGAAACCCAGCACGATGAAGGTGAGCGCCACCGCCTCCGCCGAGGCGTAGCCCATCTTCAGGTACTGGAAGCCGTTCTGGTAGATGTCGAAGACGAGGACGCGCACCGCCTGTCCCGGCGCCGCCTGGGATCCCAAGGTCATCACGTAGACCTGGGTGAAGACGTTGAAGGCGTTGATGGTGGCGGTGACGAGGACGTAGAGCAGGATCGGCTTGAGGAGCGGCAGGGTCACGTAGCGGAAGCGCTGCCAGGGTGTCGCGCCGTCGAGGCCCGCCGCCTCGTTATAGACCTCGGGGATGTTGCGGATGCCCACCAGGAACAGGATCAGGTTGTAACCGATCATCTTCCAGACGCCCATGATGATGAGCGCCCAGAGCGCGATGCGGGGATCGGTGAGCCAGGCCACCGGCCCGAGGCCGAGGAAGGAGAGGGCGTAATTGAGGAGCCCATAGTTGTAGTCGTAGATCCACTTCCACGCGATCGCCATCGGCACCATCGGCGTGATGACCGGCAGGAAGTAGATCGTCTGGTAGAAGGCGGCGAGGCGGCCCTTGCCCGCGAGGAAGATGGCGAGCGGCAGGGCCAGGATGGTGCTGAGGATGACCGTCGAGAAGGAATAGATCGCGGTGTTGACCAGGGCGAGGTGGAAGTTCTCGTCCCCGAGGAGCTGCCGGTAGTTGGCAAACCCGATGAACGGCTTCAGCGGCCGGATCAGGTCCCAGCGGTAGAAGCTCAGCACCACGCTCCAGGCGATCGGAAACACCCGGGCATAGGCGAAGAGCGCCATGACCGGCGCCAGGGCCATGTAGCAGAACAGCAGCAGCCGCCACTCCGCCCGCAGTTCGCCCCAGCGGGCGGCGAGGAAATTCGTCCGCGGGCGCGGCGGCGACAGGGTTTGCTCAGCCATGGGTCTTGCTAAAGCGCCTTGCGTCCTTCGACTCGGTGCTGACGCACCGGCTCAGGATGAGGAGATTTTCTTCGTGGCACAAAAATTTTGTCCTCATCCTGAGCCGTCCGCGAAGCGGGCGAGTCGAAGGACGCAGAGGCGCCTGGTCCAGCGCTTCGCGATGGCGCGACAATCACGTCGCGCTGTAGAGATCCGCCTCCTTCAGAAGCTGGTCGGTCTGCGCCGCCATCGCCTTCACGGCCTCGGCGAGCTTGGCCGGATTGCCGTTGAGGGCGGGATCGATGTAGGCGGCGGTGAGCTTGTCCGCCATCTTGGTCTGGATCTCGTCCCAGGGCGTCAGGATCGGCTCGACGTAGTAGGTCATGTCCTTGGGCGGCGAGACGAAGGTGGCGAACTGCGGCGTCTTGTCCAGGAGCGGCTTCCAGTCCACGTCCTGGCGCTCCGACACCCAGCCCGTCATCGCCGGTAATGCGGAGCGAGTTCTCGGGGTTGGTGAGGAACTTCAGGAATTCCCAGGACGCCTTCTGGTTGCTGCTCTTGCCGTTGACGTAGATCGCCCAGGGCTGCAGCAGCATCTTGTGCGGGCTGGACGCCGTCCACCTCGGGATCGGCGCCACGCCGTACTCGAGCTTGGGGTTCTTCTCCTGGATCTCGCCGATCACCCAGGCCTCGCGGAACAGCATCGCCGTGGTGCCGGCGGCGAAGGCCGCGGCGTCATGCTGCACCTTGGGATCGTCGATCTTGTATTTCTGCACCGCGTCGACGACGAACTGCAGGGCCGCGCGCCCGGCGTCGTTGTCGAAGTTATTGTGGTACTTGCCGCCGGACGCGGGCGCGATGACGGAGGCGCCGGCCGCCTCGAGGATATAGCGGAACTTCTCGGTGATGCCGCTGCCCTGGCCCGAGAGACGCAGGCTGAGGCCGCTCCGGGTCATCTTGCCGGTCGCGTCGAATTTCACCAGCTTCTGCGCCGCCGCGATCAGCTCCGGGAAGGTCGCCGGCGGCTCGGCGATCCCGGCCTCGCGGAACATCGCCTTGTTGTAGTACATCGACGCCTTGCTGCCCTCCATCAGCGGCAGCCCGTAGGTCTTGCCCTTCCAGGCGCAGAAGTCGACCACCTGCTTGTTCCAGGCGCCGCCCTTCAGGTACTGGTCGACGTCGGCCGGGTTGGGCTCGATGAAGCCGCTGTCGATGAAGTTGATGCTGATGTTGGTGCCGATGTCGTAGATGTCGGGCCCGGTGCCGGTAGGCACCGCCGCGCTCAGCTTCTGCTCCATCTCGCGCAGCGACGTGCTGAAGTAGGTGAGCTTCACCTCCGGATGCAGCTTGGTATAGGCGTCGCCCACCGCCTGATAGAACGGCTGCAGCTCCGGAAAGCCGGTCCAGATCGCCAGCGTCGTCTCGCCGGCGGCGCGCGCGGCGGGCGCGAAGGCCGAGGCCGCTGGCACTCGCAAGCCCGGCCCCCGCCGCCAGCTTCAGCACGCTTCTGCGATCGATACCGCCGGAATGGCTTTTGTCCCGTTTCATTTTCCGCACCCCTGAATTTCTGAGGACCGCTGTCGTTCCTCTCCGCTCCCATGCGCCCGCGGGCGACGGAGCCGGTGAAAGCGTACAGCCGCGGCTCGGGCGCCGGCAACTGCCGCCCCCGGAATTCTGGTTTGCGTTTCGCGCCGCGGCGCGCGTGATGCGCGTGCGAGCGACAATGTCGACACCAACGGCTAGGAATGCGTGTCCGGGCGGAGCCGCCCCCCGATTTAATTGCCCAGTGAAAGTGACGGGCATCCTCGCGCTTTCCGGTCTGGCGAACCGGACGATGGGCCCGCTTGCCGTCATTTTCGTTGTGTACTAGTATACAAGAAATGGCCGGCTCGCGGCCGGCCGGGAGGATTGCGTGGGACGGACGTAATGGCGCGACAGGCGAGCGTGGTGCGAGACGCCTTTCCGGCGGAGACCGCCCGCGCCATCGGGGCGCGGCTCTATCAGGATCTGCACGGCGATATCATCACCGGACGCCGCCGCCCGGGCGAGAACCTGTCGGAGACGCGGATCGCGGAGCAGTACGGCGTCAGCCGCACGCCGGTGCGCGAGGTGTTCCATCGCCTGGTGGAGGAGGGCTTCCTCCGCGTGGTGCCCCAGGTCGGCACCTTCGTGGCGCCGATCAACCTCGCCGCCGTCGCCGACAGCCAGTTCGTCCGCGAGGCGCTGGAGTGCCGGGCGATCCGGCTCACCGCGGCGAAGGCCACGGCGCAGGAGATCCGCGGGCTGCGTCAGGAACTGAAGACGCAAGAGCGCGCGGTGGCCTCCGGCGACCGCGCCCGCTTCTTCGCTTCCGACGAGAAGATGCATCAGAAGCTGCTGGCGGCCTCCGGCCATCCCCATGTCTGGGACACCATCGCCGCCGCCAAGGCGCAGCTCGACCGCGTGCGCTATCTCTCCCTGGAGCAGGGCGACTGGATCGCCATGATCTTCGAGCAGCACACCGCGCTCATCGAGCGGATCGCCGCCGGCGATGCTGCCGGCGCCGAGCGCGCGATGCAGGCGCATCTGCGCACCGTCTTCGCCGCGGCGGACCGGATTTCCGCCGAGCATGCGGATTTCTTCGAGAGTCCGCGGGCGAAGCGGCAACGGCGACGCCCATGAGCCGCCGGGTCATTTACTGGGAGCGGACCCCGTGAAGATATCGGACATCAAGGTCACCACCGTCACCATGCCCCTGGAGGCGCCGCTCCGGCACAGCAACGGCGCCCATTGGGGCCGCTTCGTGCGCACGGTGATCGAGGTGGAGACCGACGAGGGCATCACCGGCCTCGGCGAGATGGGCGGCGGCGGCGAGAGCGCCGAGCTCGCCTTCGCCGGCCTCAAATCCTATCTCGTGGGCCACGATCCCTTCGAGCTGGAGCGGATGCGTTTCGCGATCTGCAATCCGACGGCGTCCCTCTACAACAACCGGACCCAGCTGCACGCGGCGCTGGAATTCGCCTGTCTCGACATCATGGGCAAGAAGCTCGGCGTTCCCGTCCATGACCTCCTGGGCGGTCGCGTGCGCGAGCGCGTGCCTTTCGCCAGCTACCTCTTCTTCCGCTATCCCGATCCCGAGACCGGCCGCGGCGAGGTGCGGACCGCGGACCAGCTCGTCGCCGAGACCCTGGCGCTGAAGGCGAAGCACGGTTTCACGTCGCACAAGCTCAAGGGCGGCGTCTTCCCGCCGGACTACGAGCTCGAGTGCTTCCGCGCCATGGCGGCGGCGGTGCCGGGCGAGGGCGTGCGCTACGATCCCAACGGCGTGCTGACGCCGGACCAGGCGATCCATTTCGGCCAGGCCATCGAGGATCTGCACAACGACTATCTCGAGGATCCGACCTACGGCCTGGCCGCCATGCGCCGCGTGCGCGAGAAGGTGCGGATGCCGCTTGCCACCAACACCGTGGTGGTGAATTTCGAGCAGCTCGCCGCCAACATCCTCGACACCGCCGTGGACGTGATCCTCCTCGACACGACCTTCTGGGGCGGCATCCGCCCCTGCATCAAGGCGGCGGGGATCTGCGAGACCTTCGGCCTCGGCGTCGCCGTGCATTCCTCCGGCGAGCTCGGCATCCAGCTCGCCACCATGCTGCATCTGGGCGCCGTGGTGCCGAACCTCGGCTTCGCCGCCGACGCGCACTATCACCATCTCAAGGATGACATCATCACCGGCGGAAAATTCGTCTATCGCGACGGCGCCATCGAGGTGCCGCGCGGGCCCGGCCTGGGCGTCACCCTCGACCGCGAGAAGCTCGGAAAATACGCCGAGCTCTACAAGTCCCTGGGGGGATATCCCTACGATCGCGATCCCGGGCGCCCCGGCTGGTATCCGCTGGTGCCGAACGCCGACTTCGCCGATCCCAAGCGGGCGGACCGGCCGTCGATGAAGACGAAGTGATGGCGAGCATGCCGACATTGCCGCGTCTGACCCGCGCCGCGCTCACATCGCTGCCGCCCTCGGTGGCGCGGCCCGATTTCGATCCCGCGACGCTGCGCACCGGCATCGTGCATCTCGGCATCGGCGCCTTCCATCGCGCCCACGAGGCGTTCCACACCGAGCCGCTGCTGGCGCGATCTCCGGAATGGGGCATTCTCGGCGCCAGCCTGCAGCGGCCGGACACGCGGGATGCGCTGGCACCCCAGGACTGGCTCTACACGCTGGCGGAGCGCGGGCCCGGCGGCGACCGGCTGCAGGTGATGGCGCCGCTGACCGGCATCCTGGTGGCAGCGGAGGATCCCGCACGCTCTCGTCCGGCGCCTTGCCGATCCCGCCGTGCGCATCGTCTTCCGTCACCGTGACCGAGAAGGGCTATTGCCGCAGCGGTGGCGATCTCGACGAGAGCAACCCGGGCATCCGCCACGACCTCGCCGAGCCCGAGCGGCCGGTGACGGTTCTGGGCTTCCTCGCCGCCGGCCTCCGCGCGCGCCGCGCCGCGGGGCTTGCACCCTTCACCGTGCTCACCTGCGACAACCTGCCGGCCAATGGCGAGACCGTCCATCGCCTGCTCGCCCGTTTCGGGACGCTCCTCGATCCCGAGCTCGGCCGCTGGATCGAGGGCGAGGTGGCCTGCCCCGCGACCATGCTGGACCGCATCGTCCCCGCCACGACCGACGCCGACCGCGCCGCGATCTCCCGCGCCATCGGTTTCGAGGATGCCTGGCCCGTGGTGGCGGAGCCCTTCAGCCAGTGGGTCGTCGAGGACCGCTTTCCCCAGGGCCGGCCGGACTGGGAGGCGGGCGGCGCCACGCTGGTGCGCGACGTCCGGCCCCATGAGGAGATGAAGCTCCGTCTCCTCAACGGCAGTCATTCGACGATCGCCTATCTCGGCCAGCTCGCGGGCTGGGCGAGCGTCGCCGACGCTATGGCGGTGCCGGCGCTCGCCGCCCATGTGGCGGCGCTGATGCGCGAGGTCGCCGAGACGCTCAAGCTGCCGGCCGACATCGATCACGTCGCCTATCAGCGCCAGCTCGTCGAGCGCTTCGCCAATCCGGGCCTGCGCCATCTGACGGCGCAGATCGCCATGGACGGGTCCCAGAAGATGCCGCAGCGGCTCTTCGCGCCGGCTCTCGACCGGATCGGGCGCGGGCAGCAGGCGCGGCGGATCGCGCTCGGCGTCGCCGCCTGGCTGCGCTTTCTCCAGGGCCGCTCCGACGGCGGCGCCGCGCTCACCGTCAACGATCCGCTGGCCGCGCGGCTCACGGCGGCGGCACGAGGCGCCCAGACGTCCGCGGCGCTTCGTGACGCCGTCTTCGCCATGACCGATGTGGTGCCGCCGGCGCTCGCCGCCGCGGCCCCCTTCGGCGCCGATGTGCGGGAGGCGCTCGAGAGCCTCGCCGCGCGGGGCGCCGCCGCCACGCTCAAGACCTGGACCTGATCGCTGAAACCGCCGCCGCATGTGAATGCGGGGCACTCAAGGGAGGACTGGAATGATACGGGCAAGACATCTTCTGGCGATGACCGCCGCGGCCGCCGTGTTCGCGGCCACGACCGGCTGGGCGCAGGACGCGCCGAAGCCGGGCGAGAGCCCGCGCGTCGATGCCATCCACAAGGCGGGCGTGCTCCGCGTGGCGGTGCTGGCGAACGCGCCGTGGCTGGTGGAGAACACCACCGGCTCCGGCGACAAATGGTCGGGCTCGGCGTGGCTGCTGAGCGAGGAGTACGCCAAGCTCCTCGGCGTCAAGATCGAGCCGGTGCTGGTCTCCCACGAGACCAAGGTGCCGGTGCTGGCGGCGAACCAGGTCGACATCTCAGCATCACGCCGCTGGCGGAGACGCCGGAGCGCGACAAGGTCATCGACTTCGTGCTCTATTCCAACACCAGCGTCTGCATGTTCGGCCTCGCCAGCAATCCGAAATTCGCCGGCGCCAAGACGGTGGACGACCTCAACAAGCCCGACATCACCATCGCCTACTTCATCGGCGGCGGCGAGGAGGGCTGGGTCAAGGAGCGCTTCCCCAAGGCCAAGCTGCGCGGCGTCGCGAATTCCGGCGCCACCGCGCCGCTCGAGGACGTGATGGCGAAGCGCGCCGACGCGGCGCCGATCAACCGCGTGCCGTGGGTCGCCATGAACCGCAAGGTGAAGGGCCTCGCCGTGCTGCCGAAGGAGAACAACTGCCAGGACAGCACGGAGAAGGCGCAGCCCGTCGGCCTCGCCATCGACAAGAACCAGCCGGTGTTCCTGACCTGGCTGCGCGCGGTGGAGAAGAAGATGCAGCCCAAGCTCGACGCGGAAGAAGCCCGCGTCGTGAACACGATGCAGTAGGTCGAATCGCCTGCTGGAAGGGCATCGTGCGTCCTTCGACGCGCTTCGCTTGCTCAGGATGAGGTGCTTTTCTTTTCGCCATCAACAAATGGTCCTCATCCTGAGCAAGCGACCGAAGGGAGCGCGTCGAAGGACGCACGATCGCTCTCCAGCTGATAGAGAAGGCATGTAAGCCCCGTCGCATGGAATTCGATTTCTCCCCCATCTGGGACAGCTGCCAGTTCCTGCTGGGCGGTCTCGGGCTCACGCTGCTGCTGTCGCTGATGACGGTGGCCATGAGCCTGACGGTCGGCGGGGCGATCGGGCTCGCGCGCTGCTATGGGCCGCGCTGGCTCCGGTGCCGCTGATCTTCTACATCGACTCGATGCGCGCCATCCCGGTGCTGGTGGTGCTGGTCTGGGTCTATTTCGCATTCCCGATCCTGACCGGCCTCACCCTGCCGCCGTTCTGGGCGGCGCTGATCGGCGCTCACGCTGCACATCGCCGCTTACGTCGCCGAGATCGTGCGCGCCGGCATCACCTCGGTCCGGCCCGGCCAGACGCGCGCCGCCCTCGCGCTCGGCATGTCGCGCGCCCAGGCGATCCGATCGAGATCATCCTGCCGCAGAGCATCGTGCGCATGCTGCCGGCGTTCGGCTCCATCATCTCGATCACCATCAAGGACACCGCCATCGCCTCGGTCATCGCGGTGCCCGAATACATGAAGCGCTCGCAGACGGTGGCCGGGCAGAGCTTCCATCCGATCGAGGTCTTCACCGTCGCGATGCTGGTCTACTTCGTCATCCTGTTCCCGATCACCCGCATCGTGGACATGCATCTACGCGCGGGTCGCGCATCTGGGCCGGTCATGAACCTCGACTGGTGCGTGGTCTGGCAGTCCCGCTGGGCGCTGGCGGAGGGCACGCTGCTCACCGTCGTGCTGACGTCCTCACCATGGCGATCGCGGTGCCCGGCGGCATCCTCCTCGCTCTGATGCGGCTCTCGAATCGCGCGCCTCGCCTCGGCGGCGAGCGCCGGCTTCGTCGAGTTCTTCCGCAACCTGCCGCTGATCCTGCTGGTCTACTGGGCCTTCTACGTCATGCCGCTGCTGCTGGGCATCGCTTTCTCGCCCTTCACCACCGGCCTCATTGCGCTTGAGCCTCAACGTCTCCGCCTACAACGCGCGAGACCTTCCGCGCCGGCATCGCCTCGATCCGCAAGGGCCAGACCGAGGCGGCGCTGGCGCTCGGCATGAGCCGCTGGCAGGCGATGCGCGAGATCATCCTGCCGCAGGCGTCGCGCCGCGTGCTGCCGGTGCTGGCCAGCACCTGGGTCTCGCTCTTCAAGGACACCTCGCTGGTCTCGGTCATCGCGGTGGGCGAGCTCGCCTACACCGCGATGCAGATCCGCTCGCAGACCTTCCGCGTGCTGGAGATGCTGACGGCGATGGCGGTCATCTACTGGATGCTGGGCTATCCGCAGGCGAAGCTGGTGGACTGGCTGCACCGCCAATATGGAGTGGCGGAATGACGGCGCCCAATCCCTCCGGCCCAAGGGCGCGGGATCGCCGCCGGTGCTGCGCTATCGCGACGTGCGCAAGCGCTTCGGCGGCTTCGTCGCGCTGGACGGCGTTCGCATGGAGGTGCAGCGCGGCCGAGGTGGTCTGCCTGATCGGTCCCTCCGGCTCCGGCAAGTCGACGCTGCTCCGCTGCACCAACGGCCTCGAGACGCTCGACGGCGGCAGCATCCGCTTCGACGAGGCGAGACGCTGCCGCGGGACGAGCGCGGCATGCGCGCGGTGCGCCAGCGCATGGGCATGGTGTTCCAGAACTTCGAGCTCTTCCCGCACAAGACCGCGCTGGAGAACGTCGCCGATCGGCCCGACGACCGTGCTGCGCATGACGCGAGCAGATGCGCGCACAGCGCGCGGCGGCGCTGCTCGACAAGGTCGGCCTCGCCGACAAGGCCGCAGAGCTATCCCGCCAACCTGTCCGGCGGCCAGCAGCAGCGCGTCGCGATTGCCCGGGCGCTGGCGATGGAGCCCGAGGTCATGCTCTTCGACGAGCCCACCTCGGCGCTTGATCCCGAGACCATCGGCGAGGTGCTGAACGTGATGAAGCGCCTCGCCGACGAAGGCATGACCATGATCGTCGTCACCCACGAGATGACCTTCGCCCGCCGCGTCGCCGACTGGGTCGTGGTCTTCGAGCGCGGCGCCATCGTCGAGCAGGGCCCGCCGGCGCAGATCTTCGATGCGCCGAAGGTGGAGCGCACGCGGGACTTCCTCAGCCACCTGGGCTGGGCGGGGTAGGGAGAGCAGGGCGCACTCTACCCTGAAACGTCATGCCCGGCCTTGTGCCGGGCATCCACGTCTTGCGACCGAAGAATTCGTGGATGGCCGGGACAAGCCCGGCCATGACGAACTGAAGAACGAGTGTTACAACACCACCTTCTTCAGCCGCTCCTCCTCGACCTTGATCTTCACGCCCGAGCGTTCCTGCTGCAGCAGCATGGCGACGCGGCTGTCGCGCGTGGCCCAGCCGCGGCCCATGGCTTCCGTCAGCTCCTCGAGCGTCAGGTTGGCAAGGCGCATGGGGACGCCGAGCTCGCGGCCCAGCGCGGTCGCCAGGGACACGTCCTTGTGGGCAAGCCTGAGCGCGAAGGCGGGCGGGTCGTATTTGTCCGGCAGGAACTGGTCCATGATCCCGTCGAAGGTGCGGCGCCGTCCGGTGGCGCCCTGGCGCACCGCCTCGAAGAGGGCGAGCGGATCGACGCCGGCCTTGACGCCGAGGGTGAAGACTTCCGCCAGCGCGGTCTGCAGCGCGTAGCCGGCGCAGTTGTGCACCAGCTTCGCCACCGATCCCGCGCCGATCGGGCCGATATAGCGGGCCTGATCGCCCATGGCGTCGAGGAGCGGCTTGTGCTTCTCGAAGATCGCCTCATCGCCGCCGACCCAGATCGCGAGCTTGCCGCTCTGGGCGCCGCGCGGGCCGCCGCTCACGGGCGCGTCCAGCATGTGAACGCCCTTCTCGGCGTAGACGCCATGAATGCGGCGCACCGATGTCGGCGAGTTGGTGGAGAGATCGAAGAGCGCGCCGCCCTTCCGCATCGCCGGCAGCAGCCCGTCCTTTCCCAGCGCCACCGCCTCCACCTCCGGCGGGCCCGGCAGGGAGGTGAAGATCACCTCCGCCGCCTCGGCGACGCCGGCGGGCGTCTCCGCCCAGAGCGCGCCCGCCGCCAGGAACGGCTCCGCCGCGCCGCGCTTCATGTCGTTGACGACGAGGCGGTGCCCCGCCTTCTGAAGGTTCGCGGCCATGCGGGCACCCATGGTGCCCAGGCCGATGAAGCCTACCTGCATCGCATCCTCCCTTTGGAAATTGCCGCGGCGCGTTCGCGCCGTCAGCGCTTGTCGAAGACTTCCTTCGCCCGCATCGCGCCGGACATGGCGGTGGGCCAGCCGGAGTAGAAGGCGAGGTGGGTGATCGCCTCGATGATCTCCTCCTTGGTGAGGCCATTGTTGAGCGCGCGCTCGAGATGGCCGCGGCAGCTGCTCGGTGCGGTTCAATGCCACCAGCGTCGCCACGGTGATCAGGCTGCGGTCGCGCTTGGAGAGGCCCGGCCGCTCCCAGACGTCGCCGAACAGCACCTTCTCGGTGAGCTCGATCAGCTTCGGCGCGACGGCGCGCACGACATCGCGGGCGGGATTCGGGGGCGTTTCCTTGACCATGGTGCTTCCTCTCGTGCGGATGACGCCCTCGTCGGCGCCGGACGAGGAAGCCTACTCCCGATCCCGCGCCCCTCGCCACCGGTCGGCGGTGACATGCGGTGGGCTCATCCCATCACGATGATGGGGGCCGGAAATCGCGATTCCGCCCGCCGGACAAGAACCCTGGCGTAACGTTTCCACGATGGGGTAGCGTCTCTCCTGCCGCAAGACGAACGCTCGGCGCCAAGCCGACGGCGAGGGGGGAAATGGGCGAGCTCGGGACCCTGGTGGAGAACTTTCTTCAGGCGCTCGCCGCGGGCCTCCTCGTGGGCGCGATCTACGGCCTGATGTGCGTCGGGCTCGGCATCATCTTCGGGGTGATGCGGGTGATCAACTTCGCCCAGGGCGATTTCCTGATGCTGGGCATGTACACGACCCTCTATATCGTGGCGGGCGTGGCCCTGCTGCCGATCGCGGGCTCGGCGGCGACCCCCTTCGTCGCCGCCCTCCTGGCGGGTCCGGTGCTGTATGTCGTCGGCTATTTCCTGCATAAATTCCTGATTTCCCGCGTCACCGGCACCAGGGCCACCGCCTTCGAGGGCGACGGGCATTACGCCCAGCTCATCCTCACCCTCGGCATCTCCCTGGTGCTGCAGAACGGCGGCCTCATCCTCTTCGGCTCGACGCCGCAGTCGGTGCGCACGCCGCTCTCGTCCCGCGCCTGGGAGATCCCGCTGCTCTACGATGCCGACAGCGCGCTCTTCCTCAACAAGGCCCGGGTGATCGCCGCCGTGGTCTCGATCTTCGTGGGGCTGGCGCTCTACTGGATCGTCAACAGCTCGCGCCTCGGCAAGCTGCTGCGCGCCGCCGCCGACAATCCCCGCGCCGCCACCTACATGGGCATCGACGTCAACTGGGCGCACCGCATCGCCTTCGGCATCGGGATCGGCATCACCGCCATCGCCGGCGGGCTCGTCGCCACCTTCAATCCGTTTCAGCCCTACGTCGGCCTCGACTACGTCATCATCATGTATGCGGGCGTGGTGCTGGGCGGCATGGGCAGCATCCTCGGCGCCTATTGGGGCGGCATGACCATCGGGCTGGTGCAGCAGCTCTCGACATTGGTGCTGCCGACGCAGCTGCAGAACGCCACCATCTTCGTGGTGTTCCTGCTCCTGGTGCTGCTCCGCCCCCAGGGTCTCTTCGGCCGCACCTCGGAGCGCGTCTGAGCATGGACGGGCGCGGCCGGCTCGGCACCTCCCTCGTCCTCATCGCGCTGATGGCGGCGGGCTGGATCGGCCTCGGCATGATCGTCTCGAACTCCTACTACCAGCTCATGCTGACCCTGGTGCCGATCTGGGCCGTCATGGGCCTGTCGTGGAACCTGCTCAGCGGCTACACCGGCCTCGTCTCCTTCGGCCACGCGTCGTTCTTCGGCCTCGGCGCCTATACCGTCACCATCGCCCTGGTGCAGTTCGACATCACGCCCTGGTTCGGGATTCCCATGGGCATGGTGGTGGGGGTGCTCGCCGGCGTCGTCATCGGCTATCCCACCTTCCGGCTCCGCGGCCACTACTTCGCCCTCTCCATGCTCGCCTACCCGATGGCGCTCCTCTACGTCTTCCAGTGGCTGGGCTACCAGGAAGTGGCGCTGCCGATGAAGCGCGAGCATGCGGCCTGGTTCATGCAGTTCAGCGACTACCGCGTCTATATCGCGCTCTCGGTCGGGCTCATGGTGGCGGCCTTGCTGGTCTCCCTGGCGGTGGAGCGCTCGCGCTTCGGCATGTCGCTGCTGGCGATCAAGCAGAACGAGCCCGCCGCCGAGGCCGCCGGCATCGACACCCTGCTCTGGAAGATGCGGGCGATCATGGTGAGCGCCGCGGTGGCGGCGGCGGCGGGCGGCATCTACGCGGTGGTGCTGCTGGTGGTGACGCCGGACAGCGTCTTCGGCGTCCTGACCTCGGCCCAGGCGCTGATCGTGGCGCTCTTCGGCGGCGTCGGCATCCTCTGGGGCCCGGTCATCGGCGCCGCGATCCTGATTCCCCTCAGCGAGACCCTGCAGGCCGAGCTCGGCAACATCATTCCCGGCATCCAGGGCGTGGTCTACGGCCTCGCCATCATCCTGGTGATCCTGCTGGCGCCGGAAGGCATCTACTGGCGGGTGCGCGATCGCTTCCATCGGCCGATGGCGTCTGCCGCGGCGGCGCCGACGTCCGCCGGTGGTCGCCGAGGCCACGGTGGTCCGCCTCGCGACACCGGCGACGCGCACGCCGATCCTGCGGGTGCAAGGCCTGGAGAAATCCTTCGGCGGTCTGCGCGCGGTGTCCGACGTCAGCTTCGACGTGAACGACGGCGAGATCCTCGGCATCATCGGCCCGAACGGCGCCGGCAAGACGACGCTGTTCAATCTCCTGAACGGCTTCCTCAAGGTCGACGCCGGCGAGGTCGTCTTCGACGGGCGCAACCTGGTCGGCCTCAAGCCGAATCGGATCTGCCGTCTCGGCATCGGCCGCACCTTCCAGGTGGTGCGCAGCTTCGCCCGCATGTCGGTGCTGCAGAACGTCGTCGTCGGCGCCTATGCCGCGACCTCGGGAGACACCGAGGCCTTCGCCGCCGCCCGGGACGCGCTCGCCCGGGTCGGCATGCTCGACCGCGCCGGCATCGTCGCCGGCAGCCTCACCAACAAGGAGCTGCGCCAGATGGAGCTGGCGCGGGCGCTCGCCGGAAAGCCGCGTCTCCTGCTGATGGACGAGCCGCTCGCCGGCCTCGGCGCGGCCGAGGTGGAGGACATGCTGGCGGTGGTGCGGGCGGTTTCCGCCGGCGGCGTCACCATCGTCATCATCGAGCACACCATGAAGGCGATGGTGCGCCTCGCCGAGCGCTTCGTGGTGCTGAACCACGGGCGGATCCTCGCCTCGGGCAAGCCCAGCGAGATCACCACCGACCGCAGCGTGGTGGAGGCCTATCTCGGCGCGAAATGGGCGGCGATCCGTGCTGGAGGTTGAATCCCTCACCGTCACCTACGGCGGCCTCCGGGCGCTCTCGGAGGTGTCGCTCGCCGTGCAGGAAGGCCAGTACGTCGCCATCGTCGGCCCGAACGGCGCCGGCAAGACCACGCTCTTCAAGGCGATCTCGGGCACGGTGCCGCCGTCGGGCGGCCGCATCCGCTTCGAGGGACGCGACCTGCTGGCGGTGCCGCCGGCCGAGCGCGCGCACCTCGGCATCGCCCATGTGCCGGAGGGACGTCAGGTCTTCAACTCCATGTCGGTCCTGGAAAATCTGGAGATGGGCGCCTACGCCGCCCGCGAGCGCCAGTCCTGGTCGCGCAATCTCGAGCGGATCTTCACGCTCTTCCCCGTGCTCTCCGAGCGCCGGGACCAGCTCGCGGGCACGCTCTCCGGCGGCGAGCAGCAGATGCTGGCGATCGGCCGCGGCATCGCCTCCTCGCCGCGCCTCTTGATGCTGGACGAGCCCTCCATGGGCCTGGCGCCCGCCATCGCCGACCTCATCTTCGAGCGCATCGGCGAGCTGCACCGCGACGACGGCCTCACCGTCCTGCTGGTGGAGCAGCGCGTCGCCGAGGCGGTGCAATCCTGCGATTTCGGCTATGTTCTGGAGACCGGCCGCGTGGTGCTCGAGGGATCGAACCAGAGCCTGCTGGCGGACGATCGCATCAGGAAAGCCTATCTCGGCATGTAGCAAAATAACCAACACTTCGGGAGGAACGGGAGATGTCCAGAAAAAGCAATTGGTTCACGCGCTCTCGTCGGCACCGCCGCCGCGGTCGGCATGCTGACGCTCGCGCCGGCCGTGGCGCCGGCGCAGACCAAGGAAGTAAAGGTGGCGCTGATCGTGCCGCTGTCGGGCCCTTGGGCGCGGCAAGGCCAGCTCGAGCGCCTGGGCGCCGAGATGGCGATGGACGACATCAACAACGCCGGCGGCATCAAGGCCCTGGGTGGCGCCAAGCTCAAGCTCATCATTGAAGACGCCGGCGACAGCGCCGAGAAGGCGAAGAACGCGGCCCAGCGCCTGGTGGCCCAGGAGCCGGACGTGGTGGGCGGCGTCGGCGCCTGGCTCAGCTCCTTCACCCTGGCGGTGACCGAGGTGACGGAGCGGGCGGAGCTGCCGTGGTTCACGCTCTCCTATTCCGACCAGATCACCAGCCGCGGCTTCCATTACGTCTTCCAGACCTCGGCCACCGCCGATCGGCAGACCGAGCTCGCCCTGCCCACCATCGTCGATCTCGCCAAGGCCACGACGGGGCGGGCGCCGACCACCACGGGCATCATCAGCGACAACACCGCGGCGCCCGTCAGCTTCGTCAAGCCCATGCGCAGCGGCGCCCTCGACAAGTACGGAATCAAGCTCGTCGTGGACGAGGTCTATACGCCGCCGCTCTCGGACGCGACGCCGCTGGTGAGCAAGGTCAGGACCTCGAAGCCCGATTTTCTCTGGGTGATCTCCACCAACGTGCCCGATGACACGCTGCTGCTGCAGAAGCTGAGCGAGATGGGGATCGGCGCCAGCAAGCTGCCGGCGGTGGGCAACGGCGCCCACATGGGATCGCCGGAGCTCCTCAAGACCGCCGGTGCCGACGCCATGGAGAACACCTTCGTCACCGTCGCCAACTGGTCGCTCAAGGGCCAGGAGGAGTTGATCGATCGCTTCAAGAAGCGCACCGGCGAGCCCTGGCTCACCCAGGACAGCCTCTGCGCCTACGGGCATTTCTGGATCATCAAGGACGCGCTGGAGAAGGCCGGCGTCGCCGACCGCCGCAAGGTCGCCGAGGCCGTGCGCGCCATGGACACCGGCGAGAGCTCGGCCAAGTTCTTCGCCGGCAATCACCTCAAGTTCGACGACAAGGGCCGCCGCATCGGCGCGCCCCTGGTGATCATCCAGTGGCAGAAGGGCGTGCCGGTGACCGTCTACCCGCCGGAGTCCGCGACCCACAAGGCGGTCTGGGTCGGGAAGTAGGGAGCGGACATGGTGCGTCCTTCAACTCACCGCCCTTCGGGCGGTGGCTCAGGATGAGGAGATTTTCTTTGTGCCATCACGAATGGTCCTCATCCTGAGCCGACCGCGTAGCGGGCGAGTCGAAGGACGCACCGCCTTCATGCAGCTAAACCTACGAGGCGAGATTTCTCACTCATGATCGTCGAGCAGCGCACATATCTGGTGAAGCCGGGGAAGACGCCGGATTACCTGAAGGCGGTGGAAACCCTGGGGCTGCCGGTGATGCGGGCGACGCTCGGCGGGCTCATCGGGTATTTCGTGACCGAGGTGGGCGGGCTCAACGAGGTCGTGCATCTCTGGGCCTATGAGAGCCTGGAGGATCGGGCGCGCCGGCGCGCCGCCTGCGCCGCGCACGCGGACTGGCCGCGGTTCATCGCCGCGGTGCAGCCGCTCCTGGAGCATCAGGCGAGCCGCGTCATGACGGTGGCGCCCTTCACGCCGCTGACGCTCGAGACCGTCCGCTCTCTCAACAGATAAGTACCGGCAGCAGGAGAACCGCGATGTCGACACCGGCACCTTACGAGGTCTATGCCGTGCGCTATGCCCACCATGACCGGCGCGCCAGCGAGAATTTTCTCGGCGGCGATCCCCATGACGGGCCGATGCCCCTCGACTATTTCGTCTGGGCGATCGTCGGGCCGGAGAAGACCTATGTCCTCGACACCGGCTTCGACGCCGACATGGCGAAGAAGCGCGGGCGCCAGCATCTGCGCTCGCCCGGCGACGGGCTCAAGACGATCGGGATCGAGGCGGCCAAGGTCGAGGACGTCATCGTCTCCCACATGCACTACGACCACGCCGGCAATCACGATCTCTTCCCGAACGCGCGCTATCACATCCAGGACAAGGAGATGGCGTATTGCACCGGCCGCTGCATGTGCCACGGCCGCATCCGCCACTCCTTCGAGGCGGAGGACGTCTCGGCGATGGTGCGCCGGCTCTATGCCGGCCGCCTGCAGTTCCACGACGGCAGCGAGGAGATCGCTCCCGGCCTCAGCGTCCATCTCATCGGCGGCCATACCATGGGGCTGCAATGCGTGCGGGTCTTCACCCGGCGTGGCTGGGTCGTGCTCGCCGCCGACGCCATGCACCTCTACGCCAACATGGAGCAGGGCCGGCCGTTCCCGGTGATCTACAATCTCGCGGACATGTTCGAGGGCTACGAGACGATGCGGAAGCTCGCGAGCACGCCCGCCCACATCGTGCCCGGCCACGACCCGCTGGTGCTGCGCCGCTATCCACCGCCGCGCCCGGACCTCGAGGGCGTCGTCGTCCGCCTCGACGTCGATCCCCGGCCGTAGGGCTTAGGGCGGCAACCCGATCGTCTGCAGCGCCCCGACGATGAGCTCGCTGACGGCCGGCGTGAGCGGCGGGAGGCCTGCCGTCACGCTCGCCACCGTCAGGTCCGGATAATTCTCCCGGAGCGCGCCGAGGCTGCGGCGGGCTTCGTCCGTGGCGCCCGCCAGCACGTAAGCGGGACACATGGTCCGATGCACCCAGACCGCAGAGGGATGCTCGCTCAGCGCCCGCTGCTGCCAGCGCGCGGCGTCGAGATAGCGGCCGGCGTTGAAATGCGCGACGCCGATCCCGACGAAATTGTTGAAGGCCAGCGAATCATGCGGCGCCAGGTCGAGGGCGATCATGAACCGCTCGATGGCGGCATCGGAATCGCCCTTGTAGACGTCGACCCAGGCGCTCCGGCCCCAGGCCCAGGCGGAGCCGCCGTCGACCGAGAGCGCCTTGCGGACGACGAGATCCGCGGTCTCGACGTCGCGGAGCGACGTCAGGGCGTTGCCGAGGAGGGCCAGCGCGGTCGCGTCGCCCGCCAGCGGCAGCGCCTTCCGCGCGAGCTCCGCGCTCCGGGCGCGCTCCTCGAGAGGCGTCGCGCTGAAGTGATAGATGACGCGCTGCGCGTGCGTCCAGGCGGCGAGCGACGTCGCCAGCCCATTCTCGGGATCGCGGTCCATCGCGCGCTCCAGCAGATCGAGGGCGCGCGCGTTCCCCTCGGAGTCGAGCGAGAGAGCGTAGGGCATCGCCCGGAGCGTCAAGTCGTTGGCGCTGAGCTCGCCGTCGGGTTTGCGCAGGGCGCGGTCGATCTCCGCCTGGCGCAGGTGCGGTTGCAGCGCCGCGGCGATTTTCGTCGCCAGGTGTTCCTCGGCGCCGAAGTCGCCATCGAGCGGACCCTCGGTGCGGTGCGCCCAGAGATGACGGCCGGAGTCCGATTCGATCAGCCGGAAGGTGAGGCGCGCGTCGCTGCCCGTTCCGCGCAGCGCGCCGGCCAGCTGATAGCGCGCCGATCTCGCCTGGCTTGAGACGGCAACGCCGGCCCGGGTCAGCGCGGTCGCGAGCTCGTCGGCGACGCCGCGGGCGATCTCGCTGCCGTCAGGCCCCACCTCGATCGGAGTCAGGGCCACCGTCGGACGGTCGCGGCTCGGCAGGATGAACGCGGGCATCGATGCCAGCGTGTCGGCGAACATCGCCTGGCGCTTCAGGGTCTGGGACGGCGTCTCGCCGTAGCGGCGGCGGTACTCGACGGAGAACCGGCCGAAATGCGGGAAGCCGCAGCCGAGCGCGATGTCCATCACCTTCGCGCCGCGCAGGCCCTGGAGCAGCTCGCGGCGCGCGCTCTCGAAGCGGATGTCCCGCAGCACGGCGCGGGGCGCCTTGCGGAGAAAGACCTGGAACATCCGCTGCAAGGTGCGGCTGGAGACGCCGGCGACGGCGGCGAGATCCGGCACGCTCCAGTCGCGGCCGGGATCCGCGCGCATGGTTTCCAAGGCGCGGCGGACTCCGCGCGGCAGCACTGGCGTGCTCAAGCCTATGTGAGATTGGTCAAGCATGGTGGGTAGCCGGGACTTTAGCGGCTTCGGATCCCCGGGGCTGTGAAAAGCGTCACACCGGGGATAGCGATGTCGCGATCTGGATAAGAGCCCGCCGGCGCCGGGGCTAGCCTCCCCCCGCAATCCCAATCCCGAATAATCGCAGGAGCACGCTATGGGCGGTCTATTGGCAGTCCTTTACGGAATCGTCGCCTACGCCTTCTTTCTCGTCACGATCGTCTACGCCATCGGCTTCGTCGGCAACCTCGGCGTGCCGAAGTCGATCGATACGGGCGTCGCCGGGCCCCTCGTCGAGAGCTTCGTCATCGACACGCTCCTCCTCGGGTTGTTCGCAATCCAGCATAGCGTCATGGCGCGGCCGGGCTTCAAGCGCTGGTGGACGCGCCTGGTGCCACACTCGGTCGAGCGTAGCACCTATGTGCTTTTTGCAAGCCTCGTGCTGCTGCTCCTCTATTGGCAGTGGCGGCCGATCGTGGAGCCGATCTGGGTCGTCGAGAATCCCATCGGCGCCGCCGTTCTGACGGCGATCTCCGGGTTCGGCTGGATCCTGCTCGTGGTCAGCACCTTCATGCTCAGCCACTTCGAGCTGTTCGGGCTGAAGCAGGTCTTCTTGCGCCTGTTGCGCCAGGCGCCGGCGGAGCCCCAGTTCCACACGCCGATGCTGTATCGGCGCGTGCGGCATCCGATCTACCTGAGCTTCCTGCTGGCATTCTGGGCCACGCCCGTGATGACCACCGGCCACCTGCTGTTTGCGCTCGCGACCACCGGCTACATCCTGATCGCCATCCAGCTCGAGGAGCGGGATCTCATCGGGATGTTCGGCGACCAGTACCGCCGCTACCGCAACGAGGTCGCGATGCTCATCCCGCTGCCGGGCCGCAAGCCCGCGGATCGGGGAGAGCGGCCGACACCCGCTCCCACCCGCAGTCCGCTCTGAGAAAGACCGCGGAACTCGTGCCATCGATCGGCGCCGATCCGGCGCCGATCGATCACGGGCGGCGCGGAGCTTCGACAGCCGAACACGGAAAGATACATTCTTATGACGCCCGCAACCTTCGCCGCCGACCGCAAACGCCAGCGACCCGCTGTCGCGGATCTCCGACGCCGCGCCGCGCGCCGCGCCGGTATCTGGGCCCGCCTCCGGGCCCGCGTCGCGCTCTGGCTCCGCCGCCTGCGGGAACGGCGTCAGCTCCTGGAGATGAACGAGATTCAGCGCCGCGACATCGGCGTCACGCGCCTGGATGTCTGTCGCGAGGTCAACAAGCCCTTTTGGTACGGTTGAGGAAAAAATCATGGTCGAGAGCAAGCGTATTCGCAGCGGCGACGGCAAGCACGGCGGTCCGCAGCCGGTGATCGTGCGGCTGCCGGCATCCCGCGGCGCCGACGTCGCGGAGCCGGTGGTCATCTCGCCGCGGCAGAGCCGCCTGCGTCATGTGGCCGCGATCGTCGACGCCACCTGGCGCCGGCGGCCGGCGGCGATCATGCAGGGATGGAAGGCCCGGCGTCCGGTGACCGGCCCGATGCGGCGCTGGTGGAGCCCGATCGGCGCCGGGCTGCTGGCTTTCTTCGACCGCATCGCCCTCTGGCAGGAGCGGTCGGAGAGCCGGCACCTGCTGCTGACCATGGACGATCGCACGCTGCGCGACATCGGCGTCGACCGGGCGACCGCCCGTCATCTGGGTGGCCAGCCGTTCTGGCGCCAATGAGGGAGAGACCCATGACCGAGATCGGACGCATCAAGCGAGCGAGCGCGCACCGCATCTCGCCAGCGAGCGCGGGCGCATCCGCCAGCGAGCGCGGCATCGAGGACGAGCGTGGACACATCGACTACGACGAGAGCGGCCATGGCCCGACTGTCGTGCTGGTGCCGGGATCCTGCAGCACCGGCGCCGCCTGGCGGCCGATCGTCTCCCGGTGGGAGAACCGCTTTCGCGCCGTGACCACGAGCCTGCTCGGCTACGGCGGCACCGCGGAGCGGCGCAGCGCCGGGGATACGGACATCGCCCACGAGGCCGAGATCCTCGAGCGGGTGATCCGGCGCGCGGGCTGTCCGGTGCATCTCGTCGGTCACTCCTTCGGCGGCCTGGTGGCGCTCGCCGTCGCGCTCCGCGATCGCGTGCCGCTGCTCAGCCTCTCGATCCTCGAGGCGCCGGCGGCGGAGCTGCTGCGCTCCCTGGGGGAGCATCGGCACTACCGCGCCTTTCGCTCGATGCTCGGCGTCTATTTCGCGGCGTACCGCGCCGGCGAGCCGGACGCGATCGAGGCGATGATCGACTTCTACGGCGGTGCCGGGACCTTCGCCGCCTGGCCGCAGCGGGTGCGCGACTTCGCCGTCGCCACGACGCCGGTCAATGTTCTGGATTGGGCGACCGCCTACGGCTTCCGGCCCACGCTTGGCGCGCTCGCGGGCATCGACCTCCCGACCCTGGTCCTCTGGGGCGGGATCAGCCATCCGGCGGTGCGGCGCGCGAACGAGCTGCTGGCCCAGTGCATGACAGATGCCATTGCCGTGCCACTCCCCGGCGCCGCTCACTTCATGATCGCGACCCATGCCGACGAGGTGGCCTGCGTTCTCGCCCGGCATATCGCCCACACGGAATATGTGAGCCTCTCGGCGGCCCAGGCCCGCCGCTGATCCGCCGCCGGGACCGCCTTCCGCTTTACCCCTAATACTTGTATCGCCTCGCCTGATACGCGATAGTGCGTCCGTGTCTCCCGTGCCGGGTAAAGCACGGGAGAGACGGTCGAATTCACATTCAAGGGGCGAGGGTTATCTCATGCAAAGAATGTTCGCGGCTGCTGCGGCTCTGGCCGCGGTATCCATCGTTGCCCTGGCGCCGGTGTCCGCTTCGGCGCAGGCCGCCAAGGTCGAATTCATCGACATCCGCTGGGACGGGGTCGACCGGATGTGCGTCGTCTATCCCGATGGGCGCGTCGATTTCTTCGGCAAGGAACTGAAGGACATTCCGCGCCCCGACGACGTCAACAAGCGCGCCTTCTATCTCACCCTCGAAATGAACCGGCTGGCGGCGCAAGGCTACGAGTTCGTCGCCATGATCAGCGACGAGATCATCATGAAGCGGACGGTGCGCTGAGGCGGCGGCGCGGCTCTTCGCCCTGGCGTGGGGGCGAAGAGCCGGCCGCGGCGCTATCCCCGAGCGGGTACTTTTTGCGGCGCTTGACCGCCGATCGCCGCGACCGCATCGTCCGGACGGCCGGACCCGTGCCGCGGAGGCGATGATGATCAGGCTGTTCTCCTACCCGGAGCTCTTCGGCGTCGCCGACAACAACCCGTTCGGCCTCAAGGTCTTCGCCTTCCTGCGACTGTCCGGCCTTGCCTTCGAGCACGAGCATATCTTCGACGCCAGCGCCGCGCCGCGCGGCCAGCTTCCCTATATCGTCGACGACGGCGCCACCATCGGCGACAGCGATCCCATCATCGCCCATCTGATCCAGAAATACGGCCTCGCGATCGACGTGGGCCTGACGCCGGCCCAGCGCGACACCGACCACCTCGTCCGGCGGATGCTGGACGGCCTCTACTGGGTGATGTCCTACTCGCGCTGGCGCGATCCGCAATTCTGGCCGCTGTTCCGCGACGCGATCCTCCGCACCCACGCCCAGGTAACGGCGGCCAACATGGAGACGGCGCAGACGTACAACTTCGAGCGCTACCGCTACCAGGGCATCGGCCGCTTCGAGCCCGCGGAGGTCTACCGGAAAGGCCTGGCGGATCTCCAGGTCTTGGGCGACCTCATCGGCGAGGGCGATTTCTTCTTCGGCGACCGGCCCCGCGGCATCGACGCCGCGGTCTACGGCTTCCTCGCCAATATCTATTTCTTCGACATCGATACACCCCTGAAGCGGTTCATCGTGGCGCACGACGCGCTCGCGCGCTACGTCGTGCGGGTGCACGGGAGAGTGATGGGCGATTCCGTCGGCAGGAGCGGGTAGGGCGGGGATGGCGGGCGGAGGGGACGCGATGCGCGGCTGGCTCCGCATCTGGATGGAGCGGATCGGCATGTTCGGGCCGGCCGTCCTGCTGATCGCGATCGCCTTCGCGGTCGCCTACCACTTCGTCCAGCCGGCGCCGCCGCGCCATATCGTGATGGCGACCGGCTCCAAGGACGGCGTCTACTATTACTACGGCCGCATCTACCACGACCTCATGGCGAAGGAGGGGGTCGAGGTCACGCTCAAGGAGACCGCGGGCTCGATCGCGAACATCGATCTCCTCAACCGCGGCGAGGCGGATGTCGCCTTCGTCCAGGGCGGGACGCGGACCGACGACGGCACCACCCCGCTGCGCTCGCTCGCGAGCCTCTACTTCGAGCCGATCTGGTTCTTCGTGCGCGGGGACGCGCCGATCGCGCGCCTCGGCGATCTCCGCGGGCGCCGCGTCGCGATCGACGGCGACGGCAGCGGCACGCGCATCGTCGCGCTGCAATTGCTGGCCGACAACTCCCTCGACGCCGCCAGCGTCCAGATCTCGCCCCTGGGCGGCGCCGACGCGGCGGCGGCACTGCGTAGCGGAAATCTCGATGCGGCGTTCTTCATCAGCGCCGCCAATGCGCCCTATGTGCGCGATCTCCTGGCCGCGCGGGACATCCGCCTCCTCGCCATCGACCGCGCGCCGGCCTATCGCCTGCAGCATCGTTTCCTGTCGATCCTGACGCTGCCGGAGGGTGGGATCGATCTCGCGACCGACGTGCCGCCCGCCGACACGGTGCTGCTGGCACCCGCCGCCACCCTGGTGGTGGGGGAGGATTTTCATCCGGCGCTCGCCGAGCTCATGCTGATCGAGGCGCGCCGGATTCACGGCTATCCCGGCACCTTCGAGGAGGCGGGCGAGTTCCCGTCGCGGAAATACCTGGAATTTCCCATCTCCGACACGGCGCAGCGCTTCTTCAACTCCGGGCCCTCGCTGCTGCGGCGCTATCTGCCGTTCTGGGCGGCGAATCTCATCGACCGCCTGAAGATCATGCTGCTGCCCCTGGTGGCCTTGGCCTATCCGCTCGTGAAGGTCATTCCACCGACCTACAACTGGCGCATGCGCCGGCGCATCGACCACTGGTACAGGGAGCTGCAGGGGATCGAGCGCAATCTCGAGACGGGCGCCACCGGCGACGAGCTGCGCCGCGGGCTCGGTGAGCTCGACGCCATCGAGGAGAAGGTCCGACATCTGACCATGCCCGTCGCCTACGGCAATCCGCTCTACAGCCTGCGCCAGCACATCTCCCTGCTGCGCGACCAGCTCCTGAGCGCGATGGAGCGTGGCGCCTGACTCCGGCATTGTTGCCCACGCATTGGGCATGTGCGGTCTCGCGCAAGGAGAGCGCCGCGCCGCTACTATGGCGGCGGCAGCGGAGCGGAGAGGGCGGCATGATGCATCTGGGGTGGTTCGTGGGGCGAGGCTACTCGGTCCACGGCTGGAATCAGGAGTGGTGGGGCGACGAGTTCCGGGACTGGACCAACCCCGGCATCTACATCGCCCTCGCTCAGGCCCTCGACCGTGCCGGCTTCGACTACATGATGATCGAGGACGGGTCGCTGATCCCCGATGCCTATCAGGGCTCGTCGGACGCCTATCTCCGCCACGCCGTCTCGGCGCCGAAGGCCGATCCCATGCCCCTGGTGCCGCTGCTGGGCCAGGCGACGCGGGGGCTTGGCATCATCGCGACGATGACGACCTCTTTTTATCCGCCCTATCTCGGCGCCCGCCTGGCGGCGACCCTGGACCACCTCACCGGCGGCCGCGTCGGGCTCAACCTGGTGACCGCCCACAACGACCGGGCGGCGCAGAACTTCGGCCTCGACCGGATCTACGAGCACGACAAGCGCTACGAGATCGCCAGCGAGTGGGTCGACGTCGCCGACAAGCTCTGGCGCTCCTGGGATCCGGATGCGATCCGCGCCGACCGCGACGCCGGCATCTATGCGGATGGCGCCAAGGTGCATCCGATCGACCACCAGGGCGATCACTTCAAGGTCCGGGGCCCGCTGAACCTGCCCCCCGGTCCCCAGGGACGCCCGGTCATCTGCCAGGCCGGCGGCTCGCCCGCGGGCAAGAACTTCGCCGCGCGCCACGCGGACACGGTCATGGCGCTGGTCCGCACCGTCGCCGAGGCGAAGAAATACCGGGCCGACATCACCGAGCTCCTGAAGAAGTGGGGACGTCCGGCGGATGCCTGCAAGGTGATGTTCTGCACGTCCGTCCTGCTGGGGGCGACGATGGAGGAGGCGATCGCCCGCCGGGAGCGGCGCAAGCAGGCGCTCGCCCGGAATCTGGAGCCCCGGCTCGCGGCGCTGTCCTTCTTCGCCCAGCGGGATCTGTCGACGGTGCCCCTCGACGAGCCCATGGCGCGCAGCGAGTCCAACGCGTCCCGCACCATGGTCGACGTCTATACGGCGCGCGCCTCCACGCTGCGCGAGATCGCCATGGACGACGAGGTGACGGGCATCCAGTTCGTCGGCACCGCCGAGAGCGTCGCCGCCGAGATGACCGATGCCATGGCCGAGATCGGCGGCGACGGCTTTCTCTTCACCGAGCCGCTCTCCCGCAAGACCATCGCCGAGATCACCGACGGCCTGGTCCCGGCGCTGCAGCGCCGCGGCGCGGCACGGCGGAGCTATAGCGGGAAAACGCTCCGCGAGACGCTGCAGGAGTTCTAGCGCGCCCTCAGCTCTTCCTCGACGGCGACCACTTGTAGACTCGCGCCAGCGTTGCCCCCATCAGGGTCGCGCGCTCGCTGTCGGAGAGGCGGTCGGTGACGCGGAAGGCCTCGACGCCCTGCTTGTAGGTCAGCAACGCGATCGCGCGCGTCCAATCGGTACCCCACATGCAGCGGTCGAGACCGAAGGCGTCGAAGATGCGCCAGAGCGGATCCCAGATATCCTTGTAGGGAAAGGCCTGCTGCGACAGCGTGCAGGCGCCGCTGATCTTGATGGTGACGTTGTCGTGAGCGGCGAGCGCCAGCACCTTCGGCAGCTCGGCGAAGGGCGCCGCGGGTGCCGGCGGCTCGAAGGGCTGCGGCAATCCCAGGTGATCGATCACGATCGAGGTCTCGGGATGCCGCGCCGCCAGCTGCCGGACCTGATCCAGGCGCCCCCAGACCAGGAGATTGACCGGGAGCCCGTGCCGCGCGGCGGTGCTGAGGATGCGGTTGATGCCGGGATCCGCCGGATCCTCCGACACCCGGTTCAGCATGATGCGCACGCCGACCGTGCCCTTGCTGGCTTTCCAGTCCGCGATCACGTCGGCGACCTTGGGATCGGCGGGATCGACGGGCTTGATCAGGCCGAACCGCGTGGGATGCGCCTTCTGAACCTCGAGGGCGTAGCTGCCGTCGTAGCCGTACATGGCGAAGGGCGAGACCAGCAGCGCGCCGTCGACGCCGACGGCGTCCATGGCCGCCACCATGTTGTCGCCGGTGACTTCCGCCGGCCCGTGCAGATGCCCGACCCAGGGACGGCCGGGATGGTTGCGCTCATAGGCGTGCACCTGGGCGTCTATCGTCAGCATGGCGGCCGGCCTCCCCGATCGTGTTGTTGCACTCAAGCTAACTATGAGGCCCATCGCCTGAAATGAGTCAATTCGGGGGTATTCGGCGGCCCGGGCGAATGGCCCTCGCTGGATTGCCGTTGCCACGCTATGCTCAATGAAAGCCGGAAACCGGCACCGCGCCCTTCAGGGAGGGACATATGGTCGATGCGCTCGAGCGGACCACCATCCGTAAGGTTTATGCGCGCCTGCTGCCGGTCGCGCTGCTGATTTATTTCCTCTGCTATATCGACCGCATCAACGTCGGCTTTGCCGCGTTGACCATGAACAAGGATCTGGGCCTCGACCCCTCGATCTTCGGCATCGCGGCGGGCGCGTTCTTCTGGGGCTACTGCCTGCTGGAGGTGCCCAGCAACATCATCATGGAGCAGGTGGGCGCGCGGCTGTGGCTCGCGCGCATCATGGTGAGCTGGGGAATTCTGTCGGGCGCCACGGCATTCTGCACCGGTCCCTGGAGCTTCACGGCGGTGCGGTTTTGCCTCGGCGTCGCCGAGGCCGGGCTCTATCCCGGCATCCTCCTCTTCTTCACCTACTGGTTCCCGGACCGGCATCGGGCGCGCATCTTCGCCGGCTTCACCCTGGCGCTGCCGGGGGCGGTGGCGGTGGGGGCGCCGCTCTCCACCGGGCTCATGGAGCTGGACGGGATCTGGGGCCTGGCGGGCTGGAAGTGGATGTTCCTGGCCGAGGCGGCGCCGACGATCCTGGTCGGCTGCCTGCTGCCGTTCATCCTGACCGACCGGCCGGCCCAGGCGCGCTGGCTCAGCGACGAGGAGCGCGGCTGGCTCTCCCGCACCCTGGAGCGCGAGCGCCACCAGATCGAGGCGCGTCGGAAAGTCGGCCTCCTGGAGTCGTTCTGGAATCCCCGCGTGCTGCTGCTGTCGCTCAACTACTTCGGCATCGTCACCGCGAGCCTCGGCCTGCTGATCTTCCTGCCGCAGATCGTGAAGCAGCTCGGCTTCACCAACATGCAGGTCGGCTGGGTCGCCATGATTCCCTATGTCTGCGGGTCGATCAGCATGGTGGCCTGGGGCTTTGTCTCCGACCGCATGGGCGAGCGGCGCTGGAACCTGTTCGTCGCCAGCGCGACCGCGGCCGTGGGCCTGATGATCGCCGGCGCCTTCATCGGCACCTACTGGTCGCTGGTGGGAATGTCGATCGCGGCGACCGGCCTCTACGGCAGCAAGGGCCCGTTCTGGGCGATGCCGCCGATGTTCCTCACCGGCATCTCGGCGGCGGCGAGCCTCGCCTGGATCAACTCGCTGGGCAATCTCGGCGGCTTCTTCGGCCCCACCATCGTCGGCTGGGTGCGCCAGAGCACCGGCAGCTTCGCCGGCGGACTCTACGCGCTGGCGGGCTTCGCGCTGCTCTCGGCGGTGGTCGCGGCATTCTGGCTGCACACCCCGAAAGCCGCCGCCCTCGCCGAGACGCCCGCCGCGCCGGCGGAGTAGGCGCGGCGATGACACCGGTGTAACTCACGCTCATATTACTTGCCGGCGGTGAGGCGCGTCACAACATGAGGCTTGGCTCGGTGTTTCCTGCTGCGCGCCCCTCCGCCTCGCATCATCGAGAGACATGAAGACATCCTTCGCCGCCATCCTGACGACTGGCTTGCTGCTCGCCGCCGCCGCGCACGCCGCGCCGGACGAGATCGCCGCGCCGAAAGGGACGAAGCTGCTGCTCGCGGCAACCGCCGAGGGCGTGCAGATCTATGTCTGCGAGGCCAAGGATCAGGCCTTCGCCTGGACCTTCAAGTCGCCCCAGGCGGCGCTCTTCGATGACGGCGGCCGGCAGGTCCTCAGTCATTTCGCCGGGCCGAGCTGGAAGGCCGACGACGGCACGACGATCGTGGGCGAGGTCGTGGCCAAGGCCGATTCCCCCAAGCCCGACGCCATCGCCTGGCTGCTGCTCCGGGTCAAGAGCCGCGAGGGGTCCGGGCCGCTGGCCAAGACCGGCTTTGTCCGCCGCGTCGACACCGCGGGCGGCATGCCGCCGGTGGCCGGCTGCGACGCCGCCCATGCGGGCACGTCGGCGCGGATGCGCTATTCGGCGATCTACGAATTCTACGCCGCGGAGTAGGAACGCGCGTTGCACCAGCATCCTGCGTCCTTCGAGACGGGTGCTTCGCACGCCTCCTCAGGATGAGGTGAATAGGTGATGGCACAAAGAAAATCGCCTCATCCTGAGGAGGCCGCGTAGCGGCCGTCTCGAAGGACGCGAGCTAGGCGATCCAGCTACGGCCCGTGGCGGCGATAGGCGGCGAGGATGGCGGCGCGTCCGGGCCCGCCTTGGCCTCCCATGCCGCATTCGTCTGCTTGGCCGCGTCGGCCAGCGCCGCCGCCAGGTCCGGCTGCGGCGAGAGGATCGTCACGCCGTTGGCGCGCATGACCGCCTCGTTGCGGGCGGTGCGGGTCTCCAGCGCCTGCCACTGCAGGGCCTCGGTCTTGCGCCCGGCTTCCAGCACCGCCTCGCGCGTCGCCGGGTCGAGGGCCTCGAAGGCCGTGCGCGAGACGGTGGTGAAGGAGAGCGGCATCGCGTAGCCGATCGCGGTGAAGTGCGGCAGGTATTCCCAGAGCCGCCGTCCCGCGCCGCCGTCGCCGCTCGACAGCACAGCGGTCACGGTGCCGTCCTTGAGACGCGGCATGGTGTCGCCGAAGGAGAGCTCCACCGGCGCGGCGCCGGCGGCGCGCAGCACCGTGGTGCTGGTGGCGTCATAGGTGCGGATCGCCAGGCCGCGCAATGCCGCCGATGTCGTGACCGGCTCCCGCGTCCAGAACCCGCTCGGCGGCCAGGGCGTGGTGTAGAGGAGGATCTGGCCCTGTCGGACGAAGGCCGCCTCGTACCGGGATCGCGCCGCATCATGCAGCGCGCGGGCTTGCTCGAGGGAGGTGGCGAGGAACGGCAGCGAGGCGATCTGGAAGATCGGGTCGATCCCGCTGAGCGCGCCGCCGAAGGCATCGCCGACCGCGATCTTGCCGGCCTGAACCGCGCCGGGAATGCCCGCCGATTTGAGCCCATCCGGCCCGTCATAGGCGGGCTCTACGACGAGGCGTCCCTCCGTCGCCTTGCCCACGAGCTCGGCGAAGCGCGCCAGCCCCTCGCCGGGCATGGCGGTCGCGGGATATTCCGTGGCTGCGCGCCAGACCTCCTGGGAGAGGGCGGGGGCGGAGACGAGACTGCTCAGGAGCAGAGCGGCGGCGAAAGTGCGCATCGCCGATCAGAATGCCAGAAGATTGTCCCGGAATCTCTTGTGCTCGTAATGGGTGCGCATGAGGCCGCGATCCTGGAGGGCGGGGACCAGCCCGTCCTCGATCTCCGCCAGGGTGCGGCGGCTGACATTGGGCATCGCGAAGAGGAACCCGTCGCCGCCCACGTCGTCCATCACCTCGCCCATGCGCGCGGCAACCGCGTCGGGGGTGCCGCAGAGCTCCACCGACATGTCGACGGCATTGAAGCTCGCCATCGTCTCGCGGATGGTCCGCCCGGCCGCCACCTTGCGGAATTGCTCCAGGTTCTGCTGGTGGCCGTTGGTGGTGATGTGGTCGGGCAAGGGCTTGTCGAGATCGAGCTTGCCGAAATCGATGTTGGTCACCTTGCCGAAATGCGCGAGGCGCTCGTCGATGCGGGTGATGGCGCGGGCGGCGCGGCGCGCCTTCCTCTCCCGAGCCTCCTCCATGGTCTCGCCGAGGATGGGATTGATGAGATAGAGCACCTTGCAATCGCTGGGCTTGCGGCCCTGCGCCACCATGTGCCGGTGCACGTCGTCGCGGTAATCCTTCATGGCATCGACGCCCTTGGCGTGGACGACGATGGTGTCCGCGTGGGCGGCGGCGAATTTGCGGCCGCGCGGCGACCCGCCGGCCTGGGCGATGACCGGCTGCCCCTGGGGTCCCGGGCCGGAATTGAGCGGGCCGCGCGTCTGGAAATACTTGCCGCGATAGTTCACCGCGTGGACCTTGGCGGGATCCACCAGCACGCCGCTCTTGCGGTCGGCGATGATCGCGCCCGGCTCCCACGAGTCCCACAAGCCGCGGCAGGCCGCCATGTACTCGTCCGCCATGTCGTAGCGCAGATCGTGCTCGGGCATCCCCGCCATGCCGAAGTTCATCGCCGCGATCTCGGAGCTGCCGGTGACCGCGTTCCAGCCGATGCGGCCGTCCGACACCTGATCCAGGGTCGCCACCAGCCGGGCCAGCAGGTAGGGGTGATAGGCGTAGGTGCCGAAGGTCGGCACGATGCCGATCGACGACGTCACCTGGGTCATCAGCGCCGCCACCACCGAGGGGTCCTGGCGCGGCACCGCGATCGCGTGTTTGAGATAGATCTCCGTCGAGCCGCCGAAGCTCTCGCCCACATAGGAGGAGTCCTCGAGGAGGATGTAGTCGAAGCAGGCGCGCTCCAGCAGGCGCGCCATGTCGAGGAACAGCTCCGGCTGCATCCAGCTCTGCCCGATATGCCCGGTCCAGGGCTCGCCCCAGGCCTGCACGCTCGATCCCTGAAGAAACCAGGCCAGGTGAAACGGCTTTGGCATCCGAGCTCCGTACCAAGATGCGGCCGAGAGGGCCGCGCGATGAGCAAGAACGATGCAAATGCCGTGCCGATCACGCAGGGCACGGACCGGGCCGGCAAGGCCGTGCCCGTGGTCTGCGACAGCGTCGGCAAGGACAGTTTCGAGCGCTCGCCGCGCTGCCTCAAGCCGCGCGGCATCCTCGCCTCCTTCGGCACCGCGTCCGGCCCGGTCCCGCCCCTCGACGTCGTCGACCTCAACCGGCTCGGCTCCCTCTACGTCACCAGCCCCGCCTTCGTCACCCACACGCGGGAGCGCAGCGAGCTCCCGAAGCGCGCGGCGGACCTCTTCGGCGCGATCGAGAGCGGCATCCTGAAGGTGCCGGAGCCGAAGACCTATCCGCTGGCGAAAGCGGCGCGCGCGCATGGGGATCTGCAGGCGCGGCGGACGAGCGGGGTGAGTATTCTGGTGCCGTGAGAGGGGTGCTTGGTCTGCTAATAAGCCGTTGCAGACAGTGGGTGCGACTGCTCCCGATCAGGTTAGCACGATACGACGTCCGCTTTCGGCTGCTTCCTCGATCGCCGCGATGATCCGATGCACCGCGACCGCGTCTTCGAAGCTCGGGGCGGTGTGGGCCCCGTCCCGCAGGTCCCGCGCCATCCTGGCGTAGACGCGGGCGACATTCCCCGGCTCCACGTCTTCCGGCCAGTTGGCACGGTATGAGGTTGGGACTTCCAGCGGCCTGAACCTCTTCTCCTCGCCGCGCGCGCCTTGGAGGGAGAGTTGCACCATCTGCATGTGGCCGGATGGCCCCGACACCCGGATGTCGCCCTTCGTGCCATGAATTTCCCAGAACAAGCCGTCGCCGTCCCTCGACGCGCCGCCGCGATAGTGGAGGGAGACGGGCACGCCGGAAGCGAACGTACCGCTGACCAGCACCTGGTCCGGGGCCGTTACGGGCAGTGTTTCCCCCGTATCGACCGCGAGCGCCGTAGGTCGCCGGACGGCCAGCACCGAAGAAACTTCCGCGACGTCACCGAGCACATCCCTCAGCGCCGCCAGCGTGTGGCCCACCGGGATCGTCAAGAGAGTGGCTCCATTGGAGCGGTCCAGCAAATAGGCCCAGGTTTTCTTGTCCGGAATGCTGCCACCTCCCTGCAATGCGCCGCCCCGCGCAACCAGCGTGGTCGACAGCACCTCGCCGACGAAGCCGTCCCCGATCAGATGCCTCAAGTATTCAATCTCCGGGGCGACACGCGCTTGGGTTCCAACCACACCCAGCACTCCTTTTGCCTGCGCGAGGGCGGCCATTTCCTTGGCCTCGGCCAGTCCTTTACCAAGCGGCCATTCGCAATAGACGTGCTTGCCCGCACCAATCGCCGCCTTCACGATCTCCAGGTGAGGAGGCACCTTCACCGCGACGGTGACGATGTCGACCTCTGTCGCGGCAACCATCTCGGCGACGTTGGCGAAAGCCCTCGGAAGCCCGGTCGCGACGGCCGCCGCTTCGGCGCTGGCTTTGCTTGTGTTGGCGACACCGATGATTTCGAAGGTCTCGGAGAGAGCGCGCAGCGCGGGGATATGGCCTCGCGCGGCCCAACTCCTGCCCGGCTCCACGCCGACGATACCGACCCCGAAGCGCTGTCCTGGCATGGCGTCCTGTTCTCCTTCGCATCCCCCGTCTCGAAAATACGCTCGGGCCTTCTATGCGAGAATTCGGTATATATGCGAGTGATCCCTGAGATTTCGCACAGATGGTCGATTGGGAAGACATCCGGCATTTTTTGGCCGTGGCGCACAGCGGTACGCTCTCCGGTGCCGCGCGCAATCTGAAAGTGGACCACGCCACGGTCAGCCGGCGGCTTGCCGCGCTTGAGGCCGCGCTTGACGTTCGTCTTGTCGATCGCCTGCCGCGGTCCTGCCGCCTCACCACGATCGGCAGGCAGGTGTTGCGAGCGAGCCAAGGAAATGGAAGCCGGCGCTCATGGCGTCGCCCGCCTGGCGCAGGCCGCCCATCGGCCACTTGCCGGCCGCGTGACGCTCAGCGCGCCGCCGGTTCTGGTTACGCATCTGCTCGTTGAGCACCTGGCGCGCTTCCGGGCCGGGTATCCGGACATCCAGCTTTCGCTTTCCGCTCAGGGGCAGCGGATATCGCTAAGTCGTCGTGAAGCCGATGTGGCCGTGCGACTCGTGCGGCCGGATGAAGCGGGCAGCGTGGCGCGAAAGGTCGGGACCATGGCCTTCCGCCTCTATGCGCACCGATCCTATGCTCACCTGGCCGCGCCGGAACGGTGGCAGTTCATCGCCTTCGATCAGAACTACGCCGACATGCCGCAACAAAAATGGTTGCTCGGCATTGCCGGCGATCGCCCGGTGGCGTGCGAGCTGAACCATATCAGCGAGCACCTGATCGCCGCGCGGGCCGGGGTGGGTGTGGCCGGTTTGCCCTGCTTTATCGGGGACAGAGATCACGATCTCGTCCAGATCGGCGAGAACTTTCCGCCGTTCGCGCGCGATATCTGGCTTCTTGTTCATCGAGACCTGCGCAGAACTCCCGCGGTGCGCGCAGTGTTGGATTTTGTGGCAGTCGTAATTTCCGGGCATCGAGATCTATCTATCCGATAGGCATTCTCGCGAGCAGACCGTCCGAAGGTCGCATGCAAGTCACGAACCGGACGTTGATCACGCCAGCTGAGCGAAATGGGCGCGAAAATGCGGTGCCCGCTCGGTGCGCCGCGGCTTGCACGGCGGCGGCGCGCGACTTGGCCTACGCGCCGGCCACCGTGGTGCGCACCATGTGACGGCGCTCGTTGCCGCTCTGGAAGGGCGTCGCGCGGTGCAGCACCGCCCGGTTGTCCCAGAGAACGAGGTCATTGGGCGCCCAGCGATGGCTGTAGACGAACCGCTCCTCGGTGCCGAAGGCGATCAGCCGGTCGATCAGCGCCCGGCCCTCGGCCTCGTCCATGCCCTCGATGACGCGGGCGTGGGCGCCCAGATAGAGGGCCTTGCCGTTGGGGCTCTCCCGCACGACGGGCTGCCGCACCGGCGGGTGGTCCGCCCGCTCCGCATCGGTCGCGAGCGAGGGGTCGACGCGGGCGCGGGACCAGTTGAAATCATGCACCGCGACCAAGCCTTCCACCCGCCGCTTGTCCGCATCGGAGAGCGCGGCGTAGGCGGCGCGCATGCTGGCGTAGTGCGTGTCGCCACCTTGCGACGGGATCTCGCGGGCGCTCGAGCAGGGAGGCTCGGGCCGGCACCGGCTTGAACGACGAGTTCGTGTGCCAGAGCTGGTCCGCGCGGTGGCTCAGCACTTGGGCATCCGTGGGTGCCGCGATGCCGCCGTCGGCGGCGATGTTGGTCAGCACGATGAGCTTGCCGCCGGCGCCGTTCGCCCCGGCCCGCGTCGCCTCGAGCGGACCGAACCGCTCGCTGAAGCGGATTTGCTGCGCGTCGGTGATCGCCTGGCCGGGCACAACGAGCACGGAGTAGCGCTCGAGCGCGGCCCGCACGACGGCGAAGGTGGCGTCGTCCAGATCCTGCGTAAGGTCGAGCCCGCCGACGCGGGCGGCGAACAGCGGATGAAGCGGCGTGATCGTCGCCATGATGGTCATCCCTAGTGGTGGCGGCACCCGTCGAGGGACAGCACCGACCAGTCGTCCGACAAGGCGCGGTACAGGCATTCGGCAATCCAGTAGTTGCCGTAGGGCATGACGTCCTCCTGGGGGAACCGGCCGAGACGGGGCTTGCCGGGCTCGATGTGCCGCATGCGTCCCCAGCTTCCATGCAGCACGACGCCGCCGACGGTGAGGAAGTCTGCGATCAGGGCTTCGAGAGTTTCGCGGGCAACGCTTCGGTAGCGTTCAGCCCGGTCCGGCATCCACCGGGCCAGACGCATCAGGACCGACGTCGCGATGCACGCGGCGCAGGAATTGTAGGGCAGCGTCGCGCGGTCCGGGTCGTCGTAGTCGTAGCGCGGGACCCAGCCTTCCGGCGCGTGCTCGACATACCAGTCGGCCGCCCTCCGCGCCGCGTGCAGGTAGTGCGTCCTGCCGCTCGCCTCGTAGGCATGCGCGAAGCCGAGCATCGCCCAGCCCTGCCCGCGCGCCCAGACGCTGGTGTCGCTCCAGCCCTGGAGACTGAACAGCCCGGTGACGGCGCGGGTCTGCGGATCGAGCGCCGCCGCATGGCAGCTCGAGCCATCGGGACGGATCAAGCCGACCTCGAGGACGGTATCGAGATGGCGGTACGCCAGCGCCGCCCGCTCGGGCTCCCACTGCGAGGCCCACAGCATCGAGGGAAGATTGAGGCCGGTATCGATGACGATGCGGTCGGCGCCGGCGATCTGGAGAAACGCCTGTGCCTTGCGGTCGAAGATGTTCGCGAAGTTGTCGCCGCCCGCGAGCGCCCATGTCTTCAACGCGTCGCGTCCGGTGATCTGATAGCCCAGCACCAGCGCGTAATACATGTCGATGCCGGTGGAGGAGAACACCGTCGGATGCGTCGCCAGAACGGGACCGATCCGCTCGCAGATCCCCATGGCGGCGTCGGCGTAGCGCTGCTCGCGCGTCAGCAGATGCAGGAGCCAGAGCCGGCCGGCCAGGAATCCCGCCCACTGAAAACTGGCCCAGCTGTCCCAGACGTAGTCCTCGTCCCAGCCGTAGCCGCCGGTCATGTAGTTGAGCCGCGGCACGCCGCGGCTCGGCCTCATGTCGTCGCACACCGCGTCGGCGCCGTTGCGGAGATGGCGAACCGCCCGCTCGAGGCGGCGCCGGTAGTCGTCGTCCATTCAATCACCCACCACCGCCGCGATCGCCCGCCCGAGGAGGTCGAGGCCCTCGTCCAGCTCCTCGTCCCTGACCGTCAGCGGCGGCGCGACCCGCATCGTTCCGCCCGCGGTTCCCGAGCGGACGAGATTGGCGGCGAGGCCGATGCCCATCGCCGAGGCGGTGACCGCGTTGGAGAGCGTCGTCGCGTCCCGCCCCGCGAAGGCGGTGAACTCGATGCCGCGCAGCAGGCCGCGGCCGCGCACGTCGCCGATGCAGGGAAAGCGCTGCTTGAGCCTGAGGAGGCCGGCGGCGAGCCGCTCCCCGGCCTGCCGCGCCCGCTCGGCCAGACGATCGCGCAGCACGATCTCGAGAACCTTGAGACCGACCGCCGCCGGCAGCGGATCGTTGACGTGCGTGGTGTAGAAAAAGAAATTCCGCTCGTCCGCGATCCTGGCGATGCGCTCGCCGGTCATGACGGCGGCGAGCGGCATGCCGGCGCCCAGCGTCTTGGAGAGCGTCAGGATGTCCGGCACCACGCCGTCGCGCTCGAAGGCGAACATCGTGCCGGTGCGGCCGAGGCCGGTCTGCGCCTCGTCGAGGATCAGCAGCATGCCGCGCGCCGCGCAATGCGCCTTGAGCGCCGCGAGATATCCCGGCGGCAGGTCGATCACGCCGCCGCTGCTCAGGATCGGCTCGGCGATGAAGGCGGCCAGGTTCCCGGTGCATTGCCCGTCGACCTGCTCGAAGGCGTCGTCGAGCTCGCGGCGCCAGTCCACGCCCGGGAAGCGCGGGCGGTAGGCGTTGGGCGCCGGGATGGCGAAATAGCCCGGCGCCAGCGGGCCGACCCCGGTGCGCCCGATCTTGAACGTAGCCGCGGCCGACCCGGCGGTGACGCCGTGGTAGGATTTGGTGAAGGTGACGATCTCCCACTTGCCGGTGACCGTCTTGGCGAGCTTGATCGCCGCCTCGTTCGATTCGCCCCCCGTCGACAGCAGCATGACCTTGGGAAGCTCGGGCACTTGGGCCGCGAGCTTCTCCGCCAGGCCGACCACGGGCTCGGAGATCATGGCCGAGAAGAGGTGGTCGAGCGTGCCCGCCGCGTGCCGCAGGGTCGCCACCACCTCGGGATGGGAGTGGCCGAGGATGGCGCTCATCTGGCCCGAGGTGAAGTCGAGCATCCGGGCGCCGCGCGCATCGTAGAGCCAGCAGCCTTCGGCCCGCGCCGGCACGAAATCCGCGAAGTCGCAGCCGAAGCGCAGAAGATGCTGATGGGCGCGGGTCCAGAACGGGCTCTCCACGCGGCTGATCTCGTTCAAGACCGACCTCCCTTTTTCCCGCCGGACTTTGTGGCAGGGGCGGCGAACCGTCGACCGCAAAGAATTTGTCATTCAGGTGAAAATATTTCACCTTGGTCCGCGCGCTTGATCCCGTGAGGCCGGAATGACGCTGTCCAGGCTGCCGCTCAGAGGCATCGCCGTCTTCGAGGCGGTGTCCCGGCTCGGCAGCTTCAAGGCCGCCGCCCGGGAGCTGAGCCTCACCCCCTCGGCCGTCAGCCACCAGATCCGCGCGCTGGAGCAGGAGCTTGGGGTCGCTCTCTTCACCCGCGACGGCCGCGGCGTGAAGCTCTCGGCGGCGGCCGCGGACTACGCCGGCCAGGTGCGCGAGCATCTCCTGGGCATGCGCGCCGCCACGGACGAGATCGCGGCGCGGGGGCGCCGCCGGGCGGCGACCGGCACGGTCCGGATCATGACGCCGCCGTCGCTCGCCACCCACTGGCTGATGCCGCGCCTGCCGGCCTTCCTCGCGGCCCATCCCGGCATCGACATCCGCGTCTTCGCGATCCGCACCGCCGACGGCAACCCGGACGACTTCGACATCACCATCGGCTACGGCGATGGCGCGCGCTGGAAGGGCCGCGCGAAACCACTCCTCGAGGAGATCATCCAGCCCTACTGCGCGCCGTCCCGCCTGCAGGGCGCCGCCTCGCTGCAGGCCCGCGACCTGCTGACCCAGCCGCTGATCCGCAGCGGCGAGAACGGCGTTTCCTGGGAGACCTGGTTCCGCGACCGCCATGTGCCGTTCAAGGCCGACGCCCTCAATCACCTCCAGATCGACCCGTCCTATGTCGCCATCGAGGCGGCGGTGAAGGGCATCGGCGTCATCCTCGAAAGCAGCCTCCTGACCCAGGAGCACACCGGCGCCGGACGCCTCGTCGCCCCGGTGCCGGACGCGAGCCGCCCGTCGGTCTCCTATTGGCTGCTCCCGGTGCATCCGGGCAGCCGGCGGCCGGTCTCCACCGCCTATGACTGGCTTCTCGGCCAGACGAATGTTTCCCGATGAGTGAGGCGACGGGGGACCGCATGGCGCTCTACGACAGCATCGGGCGCGGCTACGCGGCGTTCCGGCGCCCGGATCCCCGGATCGCATCGGCGATCGATGCGGCGCTCGGCGATGCGACAGCGTGGTGAACATCGGCGCCGGCTCGGGCTCCTATGAGCCGCGCGGCCGACGCGTGATCGCGGTCGAGCCCTCCGACCTGATGATCCGCCAGCGTCCGCCCGGTTCGGCGCCGTGCCTCCGGGGATCGGCGGAGGCGCTGCCGCTGGAGACCAAATCCGTCGATGCGGCGATGGCGGTTCTCTCCCTGCATCATTGGACCGACCCCGAGCGCGGCCTCGCCGAGATGGCGCGGGTCGCGCGCCGGCGCGCCGTTCTGCTGACCTGGGTTCCCGATGCGGCGCCCTTCTGGCTGACGGCGGAGTATTTCCCCGAGATCGCCGCCCACGACGCCCGGATTTTTCCCAGCGCCGCCGCCCTCACCGCGCTGCTGGAGCGCCTGATCGGGCCGGTGCGGATGGCGCCGGTTCCCATTCCCCACGACTGCGCCGACGGCCTGCTCTGCGCCTATTGGCGCCGGCCGGAGTCCTATCTCGACGCCGAGATCCGCGGCGCCATGTCCAGCTTCGCGCGCATCGATGCGGAGCCCGGCCTCGCCCGGCTCCGCGCCGACCTCTCGAGCGGCCGCTGGGCCGAGCGCAACCGCCCTCTCCTGGCCCTCGATGCCCTCGACGCCGGCTACCGCCTCGTCTGCTGCGACATCGCCGGCACGGACGGCTGAGCGCGTCCGCCGCCCCGCGTCACGCCGCTCGAACCGAGGCTCGGCACCGCGCCCTTGCCCCGCACTTCCGCCTCCTCGAACTCGGCGGCGGCGATCGCCCGGTCGAGAGCCGCGCGCAGCTCCCGGGCGGTCTCCAAGGTCAGCTCGATCCCCGCCCGCGCGCCGGGGTCGAGATCCCCGTTGATGAAGTCGAGGGTGATGACGTCGCCCAGCGGCGCATGGCGCGCGTGGTCATAGGCGACCACCGCCTGGGACAGCGGGAACCACTCGTCGCCGCGCTTCGCCATGCCCTCGGCGCGCGACGATCTCGATGATGGACGTGCACATGTCAGGCCCTCCTACTTCGCCAGATGCTTGCCGAGGAAGGCGAAGACCTTGCTCCACCCGTCCATGCACTGCTCGGGCCGGTAGAGCGGCCGGTGCCAATAGAAGAAGCCGTGGCCGGCGCCGTCGTAGCGATGGAACTCGTGCGCCTTGCCGTGCTTCTTCAGCTCGGCCTCGTGCTGGTTCACCTGCTCCGGGCTCGGCGCGCGGTCGTCGTTGCCGAAGAGGCCGAGGAGCGGGCAGCTCAGGTCCTTCGTCATGTCGATGGGCGCGACCGGCGTCTTGGCGTTGAGCTCCTCCTTGCCCATCACCACGCGCCCGCCCCAGAGCTCGACGCAGGCATCGACGTCCTTCTTCTGGCAGGCATAGATGAAGGCGTGCCGGCCGCCCGAGCAGGAGCCGAAGAGACCGACCTTGCCGTTGTGGCTGGGCTGCGCCCGCATCCACTTCACCGCGGCCTCGGTGTCGCCGACCATCTGGGCATCGGCGATGCCGCCCTCGGCGCGCACCTTGGCGGCGACGTCGTCGGGGTTGCCGTCGCTGCCGCCGCCCTCGCGCTCGTAGAGATTGGCGCAGATCGCGAGATAGCCGTGATGGGCGAAGCGGCGCGTCGTCTCGATGTAGAGCTCGCTCCAGCCCGGCAGATGGTGGATCAGCACGACGCCCGGAAACGGGCCGGGACCCGCGGCTTCGCCACATAGGCCGTGATCGGCGTTCCCTTGTCGCCTTTGAGGGTCACGTTCTCGCAGGTCATGCCTCGGTAGAATGACATCGGGCTTTCCTCCATGGGCTTGGGGTCCGGGCGTCGCGACCGCCAGTATTCGACGATCGCATTCCCGGCGCAACAGGAGGCGGGTGTCGGACGCGATCCGGCGTCACCAGGGAACCGTGCGCCCGAGGTAGTCGAGGTATTGCAGCCCGGCCTTGCCCTCAACGCCCATCAGCACGTTGACCAGATTGGGAACGCTCTCCTCGATCGTGAGCCGTGCGTCCGGCCCGCCCAGCTCCGTGCGAACCCAGCCCGGCGCCATCAGCACCATCGCCCGCGAGCCGTCCGAATGACGCGCCGCGAAGCTGCGCATGAACGTGTTCAAGGCCGCCTTGCTGCCGCGGTACACTTCCCGCATCCCGACCGTGTTGTTGGCGACGCTTCCCTGACCCGACGACATCACGCCGATCGTGCCCGTGGCGGGAACCAGATCCTGCAGCGCCTCGACGACGCGCATCGGGCTCAGCGCGTTCGTCACCATCACGCGCACGAACTCGTCCGTGGCGACCTCGGCGACGGTTTCGTTCGGATTCTTGTTGGCGGTGCCGGAGTTCACGAACAGGACGTCGAATGTCCGTCCCGCCAGGCGGGCGCGCAGCGCGGCGATCTGGTCCGGGAAGGTGATGTCGATGGTCTCGACCTCGACCTGACCGCCGGGCCTGGCCGCGAGGTCATGCAATCTGGTTCGGCTGTCGCCGCGGACGGTGCCGACCACGCGCCAGCCGTGCTTGAGGTATTCCTCGGCCATGGCATAGCCGAGGCCGCGCGAGGCGCCGATGATCAGGACGGTCTTCGCCGGGGATGAAGTTGGCATGGTAGAGTTCCCTTCGCTGTCGTCGTCGGCCGGAGTGTGCCGGGCGGCGCGGCCTGGCGGAAGCCGCACGGGATGCAATAATGAGCTGCGCCCGACGCCAGTCACGAGCGCGCCTTGCGCCCCTCCGCGCCACCGCACGAGCCGTGGCGTTGACGTCGGACGGTCCCGCCGACATAGCCTTCTGAATGGGACCCAGGAAAGGAAAGACGCCGTGAACCGCAAGCAGCCCCAGCACCTCTCCGCGGCGTGCCGATGCGGCAAGGTCAAGTTCGAGGGAACAGGCCCGCCGATCCTGACCGGCGCCTGCTATTGCACGAGCTGCCAGGAGGCCGGACGCCGGTTCGAGGAGCTGGCCTCCGCGCCGCCGGTGCTCGATCCCGACGGCGGAACCGGCGTCATCCTCTATCGAAAGGATCGCGTGCGCTGCGTGAGCGGGCCAGGAGCATCTCGAGGAGCGGCGGCTCAAGCCCGAGTCCCCGACGCGACGGGTCCTTGCCACCTGCTGCAATTCGCCGATGTTCCTCGACTTCACCAAAGGGCACTGGCTGTCGATGTACCGCAACCGCTTTCCGGCGGCGCCGCCCCTCGAAATGCGGGTCATGACAAGAGAGCGGCGCGCCGGCGTCGAGCTTGCCGACGACGTGCCGAATTACAGCGGTCTCTCCGGCAAGTTCATGGTGAAGCTCATCGCCGCCTGGATCGCGATGGGTCTCCGCAGGCCCCGAGTTCACCTGGGGACAGGCGGTGCGGAGGGTGCGATAGGCGCTTGGCGTGTTGCGCCCGTGGCAAGCACGATCCATCACCGACGATGTCAAGCCGGCGCCGTGATTGACGCAAATAGCGATCCGGCACGAAGCAGACCTATAGAAGGAAAATCGCTGAAGACTGCTTTGTGCCAACACCGGTCATTCGTGCATGCGGATGGGAATAACCGAGGTTGGCCGGAAGCGGTCGGTCTGCTCTCGGGCGATCACCCCGAGGAAGCGGTCGATTAGCGGGCATGTGTAGAATGGCAAGGTTCGACCCCATCATTGCCGCTCGGGGCGACTTTTGCGCCACCGCATTGCGGTCATTCGGACGGTCGCTTTAAGGCGGAGCCATGACCGCTCAAAAGTCGACGCATGTCGGATGCTTATGGGAAGCAATACACGGCTTCACATCTCCAGGTGAGTACCGGAGGTTCACATCGCGACGTGATTTTGACCGAGGAATGGGGGAAGCCACGTCGGCAGTGAGTTCTTCGCCTTGCTCAAGGGTGGAGGAGCCAGCTTCGCCGCGCATCCGTCGAGCAAGCAATCGATTTTGGCGCTTATGGCGGCGGGGCATGGGATCACGCCGGCTGCGGCGAGTCAGGGCGGAGGTATCGATCCCCGGTGTCGTCTTCCGACCAATCGCCGAAGAAAACGCCGTGTTTCACCTTGAGCTTGCGTAGGCGCCAGAGATCGAGAGCCCCGCGCTCGGTCGATTTATCGCTCTTGTCTGGAATTGTCGTAGAGACGCAGGTGCAGGCTAGGACGCTTTGCTCCGAGAAAACCGCGCGGCCGCGTGGCATGAGACCTCGGTAGCAGTAGCGCGCCCGGTGCGGCGATCGGCGGCCGTTCGACAGACAGATCAACTCGGCCTGTCGCTGGGATTGGCACCGCCCGCTTGGAGGGTGCGCCGGCACCCGGCTCAGACTGAAGCCTTTCCGACTGAGCCACCCCCGTCGACGTGCAGCGTTTGGCCGGTGATGTAGCTTGCCTCCTCCGAGAGGAGGAACGCCACGGCGGCGGCTATCTCATGCGGCTGTCCAAGGCGCCGCATCGGGATGATCGTCAGGAACTTTCGCTCGGCTTCGCTTCCCGCGGGGGTAACGCTGCGGAACAGTTCCGTCTCGATGGGGCCGGGTGCCACGGAGTTCACGGTAATGCCCGTCTCCGCAAGCTCGAGAGCCCAAGTCCGCGTAAAGTTTCCGAGCGCAGCTTTGCTCGCCCCATAGGCCGTCCGGTTGACCATCCCGAGCGTGACGAGACTGGTAATATTCACGATCCGGCCCCACCCCTTCTCCTTGAGCGTTGGCAGGATTGCCTGGACAGCGTTGAGGGTCGGGTGGAGATTGAACCGCAGCAACTCGTCGAGGACATTCAGATCGACCTCGCCCAGCGGCTGAAGCCTTCCGACCCCGGCGTTGTTGACGACGCCATCGAACGAGTGACGCTCTGCGAGTTCTCGAAAAGCTTTCGCCGAGCCGGCTTCATCACTGAGGTCGACCGAGGCGAGAGTTCCGGGAAACGAAGGGAGGGGTTCGCGCGCTATGCCGACGACGGCGTGGCCCTCCTCAGCGAGGCGCTTGGAGATGGCGAGGCCGATGCCTTTTGTGGCGCCCGTCACGAGAAAAGTCCGCTGTGTCATAGTGCGTACATCCTCAAGTTGGTTCGGAAATCGTGTGGCTGCCGGGCTTCCGCACCCAGCAGATCCTTGGCCTGGTCGGCGTTCTTCTGATCGCGCCCTGCGACGACGACACACCTCCCTCTCTCAGGAAGGCCTCGGCCGCCGCCAGGCCGATGCCGCTCGTCCCGCCTGTGATCACTGCAATCTTACCTTGCAATCGATTCATATACGAAACGCGCATCTACTCAGGTGGCGGCGGCGCGCGGCCCTCAGAGTTGCGACCAACCCCCGTCCACCGGTAGTTCGGCGCCGCTTGTGAAGGTCGCGTCGAACGCGAGGAATAGGACGGCCTTGGCGATTTCCTCCGACGCCCCGAAGCGCTTCATGGGGACCATACCGCTCGCATGTCCCTTCATCTGGGCGGCCGCATCTTTGTCGGGGAACGCCTTTTCGAGGATGCCTGTGTCGATGGGACCGGGCGACACCGCGTTCACGCGAATTTCCCGAGGAAGAAGCTCAGCGGCAAGCACCCGGGCGAATGATCGCAGCGCAGCCTTGGCGGCTCCGTATGTGGCCTGGCCGGGCATTCCCTTGACGTTGGCGATCGAGGTCGTGAGGACGACGGAGCCTCCCCGACTGATCATCGGCGCGAGCTTCTGGACCGCGAAAAACGGTCCTTTGGCGTTCAGGTTGAACATCTCGTCGTAGATGGCCTCGGTCACACTCTCGAGAGGCGTTGGAATACTGAACCCGGCGTTGACGAAAAGCAGGTCGATGGTGTCGAACTCGGTCTTCACCTGAGCGGCGAGGGCGTCGATGTCCGTCAACGATCGCGCGTCGCTCGAAACCACGATGGCGTCCGTCCCAAGCTCTTGCTGCGCCGATTCCAAGCCGGCCTGCGAGCGACCCGTCACCAGGACCCGCGCGCCCCCATCGAGGAGCATCTTCGCTGTCGCAAGCCCCATGCCGCTGGTGCCGCCGATAATCACCACCTTTTTATCTTGGTATTGTGCCATGCGTACTCTCCTCGCGACGCCAGTGGCGCCTATAGATTTTGAACTATTTAGTATGATAATTTGGCGCGATGGCTGCGGTCAAGTGCATTTCAGACTATTTATTTCGAAATACCGCAAGACCCCATACGCAGCCGCTTAGCTCCGCAATCACCTGCTGGCGCCGGTAACCACGACCACTTCGCCGCGACCGGCGCTTCTTCAGGACACCGCGCTTAAGGATGCTGGGCTAGACAAGTCGATACCGGAGACCTTGACCACGGCCTGCCACGCGGCTTCCTGGCTGGCGCGATCGTGGAGGTGTGGGTGGCCCTGCGCCTCAATTGGGCCTGAGAACTTCCCTTGAGCCGAGGCGAAGAATTGCCCAGAGACGTCGGTTCCGAACTCCGACGCCTGGAGGTACCGACGGGCCGCGGTCTCCGGCGTCTGATTCATGCCGGGAATGAGGTTCACGATTGGGATAAACAGATACTTCAACAACGGGCCAGCGTTTCGCACCACCTTGGTGTCGGTCGCCCCACCGGGCGATACGGCGTACACGGCCATGCCGGCGGGCAGCCGGCGGGCCAGCGCCGCGGTCCACCAAGCGATGATGAGCTTCGCGTCAGCATACGCATTGTTGGGCACGTACTTCACGTTCGGCCCGTTGCGCAGCAGGGCTTCAACAGCCGCGGTTTGGTCGCCCCGGTAGTATTTGGCCGCGAAGGCTGGCACGTCGGTGTACTTGAACATGGGTACGCCCCCGCGGGCAGGCTCCGCGCCGGCGATAACAATCCGCGCGTTGGGGCTAAGAAGGTTGGCGCGAAGCAACCCGACAGTCAGTTGATGATGGCCGATCAGCGGGGCCTGAGAAGCCTCAACGCCCGCCGCAGTGATCACGCGCTTCTTGGTTGGGACCAATCCGGCATTGAGCAGTAGGAAATCGATCGGCCGCTCTCGCTTGACCAGCGAGGCGAGGGCGGCCTGAACGCTGGCTGGCGCGTTCAGATCCAACTCCAGCGGCGTGAAGATCTTCGTTTTGGTCTCCGCCGCGAGCTGAGCGGCCGTTTCCTGGATCCGAGCCACGCTGCGGCCGGTGACGATGACCTCGCGGTAGCCCTTGGCGGCGAGCAAGCGGGCCGCCGCATAACCGAGCCCGGAGGTGGCGCCGGTGACGAGAGCGATCGAATGTTCCATAGGCGGCTCCGTGGTGAAGGGTAAGGTCGAAGGAGTCCGCGAGCTAGGGACTGCCTTGTCATTTTTGAACCGTTCGGTTATATATTTGCGTAAGGGGCTTGGTCAAGGAGTTTAAAACTAAATGTTTCAGAATGCTGAGAAGCCTCGTGGACGTCCACGTAGCTTCGACGAGAGGGACGCGCTGGAAAAGGCGATCCGGGTGTTCCGGTCGAAAGGCTACGACGGAGTGACGATCGACGATCTCGTCGCAGGCATGGGTGTGGGACGGCCAAGCCTGTATTCCGTCTTCGGGGACAAGCGGACGATATTCTTGCGCGTCCTTAGGGCGTACGCAGAGGCAAAGGGCGCTCGCGCTGCGAAGGCGCTCTTCTCGCCGCCGACGCTTCGCGACTCGCTGGCCGGCTTCCTGAGGCACGCCGTAGAAGCTGCGACCGAGGAAGGATCCGCCCCAGGATGTCTAATGGTGTGTGTCGCGCCCCTCGTAGACGACGCTGAGGTCAGGCAGTTCCTGAAGGACGCCGTAGCTGCCGGCGTGGCGCTCGTGGAGCGCCGTTTCTGCGACGGGATCAGCGCGGGAGAAATCCCGTCTGACTTTCCCGTAGCCGCGCGCGCGCGCCAGGTCCTCGACCTTGCCCGCGGTCTGACGATGCATGCACAGATGGGCGCGCCGCGTAAGACACTCCTCAAAGACGCCGAGGAAGCGGCCGACTTGGTGCTCCTGCCACGGCGTCGAAAGGCGTCGCCGGATCGTTGAAGCTGGATGGCGTGAAGGTCGGAGCGAGCAACTTGCGCTCGTGGTGCCACTCGGCCCCCCTCGGCTAGGAACACGCCCGCGCCCCGTGTTGCGAATATTAAGAATTCCGCACCAATCAGCAGCGCAGGTCTTTCCAGCCAATTGCCCGGTGCAGATAGCCCGTGCGAATGTCCGCTATCCGCCATTTGCCTCCGAGAACCAGACTGGCGGCAAACCACCCATCTCGACCGATTACGCTCCGCGATGCTTTGTCCGCTTTCTGAGTGTCGGCCGCGATCTGCGGGTGACCGAGATGGGCGCAGAGCTGTCATTCATCGTCGCTTGAGCTAGGTCCGTTTCGGGTCGACATCGGACCAAGCACCCCCCTCACGGCACCAGAATACTCACCCCGCTCGTCCGCCGCGCCTGCAGGTCCCCGTGCGCGCGCGCCGCTTCCGCCAGCGGATAGGTCTTCGGCTCCGGCACTTTCAGGATGCCGCTCTCGATCGCGCCGAAGAGGTCCGCCGCGCGCTTCAGGAGCTCGCTGCGCTCCCGCGTGTGGGTGACGAAGGCGGGGCTGGTGACGTAGAGGGAGCCGAGCCGGTTGAGGTCGAAGACGTCGAGGGGCGGGACCGGGCCGGAGGCGGTGCCGAAGGAGGCGAGGATGCCGCGCGGCTTGAGGCAGCGCAGCGAGCGCTCGAAACTGTCCTTGCCGACGCTGTCGTAGACCACGGGCACGCCCTTGTTCTCGGTGAGGCGCATCACCGCCGTCGACGAAATCCTCCGTCGCGTAGTTGATGACCGCCTCGCAGCCGTTGGCGCGGGCGATCTCGGCTTTCTCGGCGCTGCTCACGGTGCCGATGACGCGGGCGCCGAGATAGCACGCCCACTGGCTCAGCAGCACGCCGACGCCGCCCGCCGCCGCGTGGAGCAGGATCCAGTCGCCGGGCTTCACCTCGTAGGTGGTGAAGATGAGATACTGCGCCGTGACGCCCTTGGTCAGGACCGCGGCGGCGACCGCCTCGGAGATCCCCGGCGGCAGCGGCACCAGGCGGTCCGCCGTCATCACGCGGAGGTCCGCATAGGCGCCGATCGGCCCCGAGGAATAGACCACGCGGTCGCCGCGCTTCACCTCGTGCACGCCGTTCCCCACCGCCTCGACGATGCCCGCGCCCTCCATGCCGATGGGCGAGGGATAGCTCGGCAGGGGATAGCGGCCGGTGCGGTGCTGGATGTCGATGAAGTTGAGGCCGATGGCGGTCTGCCGGATCAGCGCCTCGCCCGGCGCCGGCGACGGCACCTCGACCTCCTCATAGCGCAGGACCTCGGGCCCTCCCACCTCCGTCATCACCACCCGTCGCGCGCGCATGGTCCGCTCCCTTTGGTTGCCGGCGGGATGCTAGCGGCGATGGGGAGGGTTCACAATGCGGGAGAGGCAGGGGTGCGTCCTTCGACGCGCGGCCCATTGGGCCGCTTGCTCAGGATGAGGAAGATGGGGGATTCCACCAAGAAAACCTCCTCATCCTGAGCAAGCGAAGCGCGTCGAAGGACGCACGATCGATCTGCAGTTCGGAGACCGCTTGCACCCCCTTAACCCCAGCTTGTAGCCTCTTCCCAACAAATCGGGAGGGACTGCACATGACGGGCGCCGCGCCGGAAATCCTGTTGGATGGCCTCACCTTTCCCGAGGCGCCGCGGTGGCGCGACGGCGTGCTCTGGTTCTCGGACTTCTACACGTTCCGCGTGATGACCGTGGATCTCGCGGGCAAGGCCAAGACCGTCGTCGAGGTGCCGCAGCGGCCGTCCGGCCTCGGCTGGCTGCCCGACGGCACGCTGCTGGTGGTCTCCATGCTGGATCATCGGGTGATGCGCCTCGAGGGCGGCAAGCTCCGCACCTACGCCGATCTCTCCGATCTCGCCACCGGCCCCTGCAACGACATGGTGGTGGACGCCCTGGGCCGCGCCTATGTCGGCAACTTCGGCTACGACCGCCACAAGGGCGCGGCGGAGCGGCTCACCTGCCTCGCCCGCGTCGATCCCGACGGCCGCGTCTCCCGCGCCGCCGACGATCTCTTCTTCCCCAACGGCACGGTGATCACGCCCGACGGCAAGCGGCTGATCGTGGGCGAGACGCGGGCCAAGCGCCTCACCGCCTTCGACATCGCGCGCGACGGCACCCTCAGCAACCGCCGCGTCTTCGCGCAATTCGAGGATTGCCTCCCGGACGGCATCTGCCTCGATGTGGAGGGCGCGATCTGGGTCGCCGACGCCGGCGGCAAGCGGGCGATCCGCGTCTTCGACGGCGGGCGCATCGCCGAGACGATCTCCACCGGCAGCCAGGGCTGCTACGCCTGCATGCTCGGCGGCGAGGACCGGCGCACGCTCTTCCTCTGCACCAGCTCCGGCAGCGGCCCGCAGATGGCGGAGAAGCGCGACGGCCGCATCGAATTCGCCCGCGTCGCCGTCGCGGGCACGGGGCTGCCGTAGAGCGGAGATGAGCGGAGGGATGGAGCCGAACTCTCAATTGTCGTCATGGCCGGGCTTGACGATGCTTAGGGGTCCGAGAATTCCTTTTCCGAGGTGAGAGCATGAGCCAGGCCATGAAAGCCGACGACACCGGCCTCGCCGGCAAGGTGGCGATCGTCACCGGCGGCGGGACGGCGGGGGACGGCATCGGCAACGGGCGCGCGGCGGCGATCCTGCTGGCGCGGGCGGGGACGAAGGTGCTGGTGGTGGATCGCGAGCGGATCTCGCCGAGCGGACGGTGGCGATGATCTCGGCGGAGGGCGGGACATCCGCCGCCTTCGCCGCCGACGTCACCGACGAGGCGCAGTGCGCCGCCATGGTGAATGAAGCGGTCACGCGCTTCGGCCGCCTCGACTTCCTCGACAACAACGTCGGCATCAGCGGCAACGGCACCATCCTCGACGCCGAGCCCGAGACCTGGCGCCGGGTCATGCAGGTCAACGTCGAGGCGATGTACCTGTCGGCGCGCCACGCGATCCCGGCGATGATCCGCACCGCCAAAGGCGGCGCCATCGTCAACGTCTCCTCGATCTCGGCGCTGCGGCCGCGCGGCCTCACGCCCTATTCGGTCTCCAAGGGCGCGGTCATCGCGCTGACGCGGGCGATGGCGGTGGACCACGGCAAGGACGGCATCCGCGTCAACTGCGTGGCGCCGGGCCCGGTCTACACGCCCATGGTCTACGGCAAGGGCATGAGCGAGGAATACCGCGAGCGCCGCCGGCTGGCCTCGGTGCTGGGGATCGAGGGCAACGGCTGGGACATCGGCAACGCCATCCGCTTCCTCCTTTCGGATCACGCGCGCTATATCAGCGGCCACACCCTTGTGGTGGATGGCGGCGCCACCCTGGTGGGACCGGCGCGGGAGAGCCGGGAGGGCTGACGTGAACTCACGTCTTGCAGCGCGGAGATCTCTGCTCACCGAAATGGACCGCCTGATGCTGCATGGGAGTCCAGCCGGGGTGGCCCTGCTGTTCGAGATGCTGGCGGAGGCGACGCGGAGTCCCGTCATGGCCAAAGTGCTGCAGGCCCACAGCCGCAGGGGGCGCGCGGCGATGGCGGATGTCCTTCGCCTGGGCCAGACGCGTGGTGAAATCGACAAGAGCATCGATCCCGATACGGCCGCCGCCGTGTTGATTGGCATCATGGATGCGTCGATAACGCTGGGATTACGCGACCCCGATCTCGATGCGTCGAAAGCCGCCAATCTCGTCAAGATACTCACCAGGCGGTTTCTCGCGCCAGCCGACAAGCCTTGAGGCGCGGGGTCGGCTGCCTGCTCCTGACGGCGGGGCCGATCCGTCTGCCTCCGGGCGGGAGGCGGGCCTGCCGCAGGACCAGGAGGATGGCGCCAGTACGGCGTTACCGACTTCGCCGTCGCGGCGGATTTCCGGCGCTGGGCAGCGGCTCCGGCCGCAGCATGGTGCGGAGCTCCGGGCGCTCGCGGCGCAGGCGCTGATAGGCCGTCTCGCCGAGGGCGTCGATGAGGCAGCGGCCCATGATGTCGGACTTGGCGTATTCGGTGGCGAGGAGCGCGAAGACGCGGTTCTCGCTCCAGATCGCCTCGGATCCCGCGGGATGGGTCTCCGCCGCCACCGCCTCGACGCCGTCGCGGATGAGGACGGCGAGGCGGCGGCCGGCGAGACGCTCCTCGGCGCTGGCGCCGCAGAGGGCGAGGTCGTAGCTGAAGGGCACCTTGAGCTTGGTCGATCCGTAGATCGCCACCTGCAGCTCGACGCCGCGCGTGTGCGCCGCCTCCAGGGCCGGTGCCAGACGCGCGATCTCGCTGTCCCAGAGCGCCGCGAAGAGCGAATGCTGGGCGCGGGCGGCGACGCGGTGCAGGAGGTCGAGGACGTTCTCGGCGCCGGTCACCGTCCAGGTGAGGCCGGGCTCGCCGCTCCGCGGCACCGCCGCCAGCTCGCTCTCGATCTCCGCCAGCGTCGCCTCGCTGCGCTCGCGGAGCCGCGCCGTCAGATCCCGGTGCGGGACCGCGGCGTAGGTCACGGGCGTGGACGTGTTGACCATGACGGCGCCCTTCGCCGCCAGCTTGCGCAGGGTCTCGTAGATCTTCGAGGTCGGGAGCGCGGCGGCGCGGGCGATCTCGTACCCCTTCGCCGGCGCCGCCAGGGCGAGGAGCGCGCGATAGGCCTTCGCCTCATAGGCGGTGAAGCCCAGGGACTGCAGCCCCGCCACCAGCCGATCCTCGCCGCCGCGCCGTCCCGCCATGGCCCCTCTTGACTCCGTGACTACCTCGGTAGTTACTATAACCCGAAGATTCCGTGTTAACAAAAGTAGCATGGAGGACGGATGGCCTCGGACCTCAAGCCGCTGCTGGTCATGCTCGCCGCCTACAATGCCTGGGCCAATGAGCGGCTCTACGCCGCCGCCGCCACTGCTGCCGGACGCGGACTACCGCGCCGACGGCGGCGCCTTCTTCGGCTCGCTGCACGGCACCCTCAACCACATCCTGGTGGGCGACCGCATCTGGATGCATGTCTTCACCGGCGCGGGCGAGAAGCCGAGCGACCTCAACGCCATTCTCTGCGACGATCTGAAGTCGCTCGGCAGAGCCCGGCGCGCCGAGGACGCCCGCATCTCCGCCTACATCGGCTCTCTCGGCGACGCCGATCTCGCCGGCGTGGCGCGCTACCGCACGGTGCGCAGCCCCGCCGACATCGAGCAGGAGCTGGCGCCGCTGCTCCTCCACTTCTTCAATCACCAGACCCATCATCGGGGCCAGGCGCATGCCCTGCTGACCCGCGCCAAGGGCGAGGCGCCGTCCCTCGACCTCTTCATCTTCCAGCGCCAGACCGGCGCCGGTATCCTCAAGGGCGGCGGCGGCGATTTCACCGCGCCGGAACGGAGGCCCACATGATCGCTCGCATCTGGCGCGGACAGGCCACGGCGGCAAACGCCGACGCCTATCACCACCACGTCACCACGACTGTCTTTCCCACCTTGAAGGATATCCCCGGCCACCGCGGCGCCTACCTGCTGCGGCGATCGGAGAAAGGCGGCGTGGAGTTCCTGGCGGTGACGCTCTGGGAGTCCCTGGACGCGGTCAAGCAATTCGCCGGCGCCAACCCCGACGTCGCCGTGGTCGAGCCCGAGGCGGTGGCGGTACTCACTGATTTCGACGACTTCGTCCGCCACTACGAGGTCGCCCACGGCGCGCCCTGTGGCGGCTGAGCTCACATCAGCGGCGAGCCCTCCGGCGCCATCATGACGACGACACCGTTGGCGTGAGCGGATGCGACGGCGGTGCGCTCGCCGTTGGTCCAGGCGGGCACGCCGCCCTCGATCAGCGCCGCCCGGCATTTCCCGACGTCGGCGACGGCGAATTCGATGGCGATCGCCTTGGGCCGCTTCGGCACGGAGGCGAGGCCATAGCGCCGCGCCGCCGCCCCCGCCTGCAGGAGATCCACGGCGTGGCTGCCGAGGCTGAGCCGGATGCCGCCGTTGATGACCGCGGACTGCGCGCCCGGCAGAGCGCCTTCGACCAGGCGATCGCGCCCTCGGAGACATTCGGCAATGCCACCACCAGGCGGCGGATCGCCGTGGCGGTGTTGGCGTGGCGCATGAGCTCCGGCAGCCAGACCGCGTCCCGGGTGAGCTGGGCGCAGGCGAAGACCGAGGCGCCCGGCACCGATCCCTTCGGCAGCGAGACGATCTCGAACCGCGCCTCCATCCGGCTGCCGTCGGGCCGATCCACCGGCCGCGAGAAGCTGACGAGCTCGCTGGGGCTGAAGCCCTGGCCGCGCCAGGCGTCCCGCGCCGCCGGCGCGCCCGTCGGCACCAGCGCCAGCCCCGCCACCCCCTCGCCCAGCGCCAGGGCCTCGCGCCAGCGCAGATTACGCTCGGTCGCCGTCAGCACCGTCAGCAGCTCGAAGTAGTCGTGCTGCAGCATGATGGTGTGATTGGCGGTTCCCATGCTGGCGCTGTGGAGGGCGCGCGGCGACAGGGTGAACCCGAGCTGCCGATAGGTCGCCGCGGCGCGATCGAGGTCGCCCACGGCGATGACGATGTGATCGATGTCGGAGATTGCAGCGGTCATGATGGCCTCGCCTTTTGTTGTTATCGCCCCGGCACCAGGGTGGAATAGGTGCCGCGGCCGACGGCGATGATCTTGCCGCCGTTGTCGGTGACGTCGATGTCGACGGTGCCGATCGACTTGCCGGCGCGGAGGACGCGGCCTGTGGCCACCAGGTCGGTCTTGATCGCGGGCCGCAGGTAGTCGATGCGCAGGTTGATGGTGGGGATCGCCTGGCCGAGCTGAGTGATGAGCGCGAAGTCGCCGGCGATGTCGATGAGGGAGGCGATCAGCCCGCCGTGCCACTGCTCCGTTCCGGGGCCCCGCTCGAAGTCGCGCTTCCACGGCAGCTTGATGGTGACCGTGCCGGCGGCGCTGTCGTGGGCCAGCAGCTCCATGCCCAGGAATTCCTGGAACCGGCCGTTCGCCAGCAGCGTTTTCAGCACTGTCTCGATGTCGCTCATCTCGGCTCCACGATGACCTTGCCGAGGACGCCGCGGTCGTCCAGCAGCGCCATGGCGTCGCGGGCCTCGGCGATGGCGAAGCGCCGGGGATGCAGCGCCGGCGTCAGCTTTCGCGCCTTGACCAGATCGAGGAGCGCCAGGATGTCCTCCCGACGCCAGCCGTTGGAGCCGATGATGTTGAGCTCGAAGGTCCAGATGAAGCGGATGTCCTCGGTGGGATCGTATCCCGCGGTGGCGCCGCAGGTGAGGAGGCGTCCGTTCCGGCGCAGCACTCGGAGCGACTTCGTCCAGGTGTCGCCGCCGGTAAAGTTGACGACGACGTCGACGCCGCCGGATTCCTTGTCATAGACATGGGCGCGACCGAAGAGCCGCCGGCACTCCGCCACCCAGTCCGTGGTGGCGTAGTTGATGCCGACGTCGGCGCCCAGTTCCTTGAGCCGCGCCAGCTTCCCATCGCTCGAGGCGCAGGCGATGACGGTGGCGCCCGCCTGCTTCGCCAGCTGCACGCAGCAGGTGCCGACGCCGCCGGAGGCGCCGAGCACCAGCACCTTCTCGCCGGCTTTGATGTTGCCGCGCAGCACCATCATCTTGTGGGCGGTGCCGTAGGCCACCGGCAGCGCCGCCGCCTCCGCATAGCTGACGGCGGGGTCGAGCTTGATCAGCATGTAGGCGGGAACGCGGATGAGCTCGCTGAGGCCGCCGTCCAGGGTCTCGCCGAGAAGGCCGCCTTTCATCCGCTCAATGGGGTCCACCAGCACGCGGTCACCGACGGCGAAGCCGGTGACATCAGGTCCCAGCGTCACCACCTCGCCGGCGGCATCGTTGCCGACGATGAGCGGCAGCGGCACCTTGATGCCGGGCATGCCCTTGCGGGTGAAGACGTCGTGATAGTTGAGGGCGCAGGCGCCCATGCGCAGGATCACCTCGCCGGGACCTGGGACGGGATCGCGATAATTCGCCTCGTAGGTCAGGCGATCCAAGCCGCCATGCTCGTAGAGCACCATCGCGCGCATCGTCGATCTCTCCTGGCTCAGGCCGCGCCGGAGGTCGGCCGCCGCTGGCGGGCGAGCCGCTCGGCCTCCTCGGTCAGGCGCCGGCGGTCGGGCTTGTTGGTGGCCGCGAGGGGAATGGCCTCGATGAACTCGACGAAGCGCGGATGGGCATAGGCCGGGCCGTTGGCGATGGCAAAAGCCTTGATCGCGGCCTCGTCGACGCGGGCGTCGGGCTGCTTCACCACGAAGGCGAAAGGCAGCGTGCCCTTGATCTCGTCGGGCACGGGGACGACGACGGTCTGATGCACGCCGGGCATGCGATCGACGAGACGCTCCACCTCGCCGGGCCAGACGTTCTCGCCGCCGACCACGAACATGTCGTCGGCGCGGCCGACGAAATAGTAGAAGCCGTGCTCGCCCCGTCGCATCACGTCGCCGGAGCGGTACCAGCCGCCGCGCATCACTTCCGCGGTCTTCTCCGGCAGATTGTTGTACCCCTCCATGCGCATGGGGCTGCGCATATAGAGCACGCCTTCGTCCGGCGACGGCCCTTCCCGCAGCTCCACCTCCGATCCCGGAATCGGATAGCCCGCGGCCACCGGCGGACGCGGAATGCCGTCGGGATGCGGGCCGAAGGGGCAGGGGCCGGCCTCGGTGGTGCCATAGCTGTTGTTGATGAGCGCCTTGGGAACGATCGCCTGCACCTTGTCCACCAGGCCCTGGGTCAGCGGTGCCGAGCCCATGGTGACGCGCTCGATCGACGAGAAGTCGAGACCGCCCACGAACTCGCGCTCCCGCGCCACCAGCGCCAGCATGGTCGGCACCGAGGTGAGCCAGGTGACGCGGAAGCGCTCGATCGCCTTGGCATAGTTGCGGGCATCGAAGCTCGGCATCAGCACCAGGCTGGCGCCGCCGGCCAGCGCCTGCTTCACGCTGATGGTGGCGTTCATGTGGAACATCGGCGCCGCCACGAGATAGCGGTGATGGGAGATGTCACCCATCAGCTTCAGCAGGCTCTCGATAGACCAGCGCTGGGATTCATGGGAGAGCAGCACGCCCTTCGGCCGCCCGGTCGAGCCCGAGGTATAGAGCATCATGCCGACTTCGCGCCCGTCGGGCTCGACGGTCACGAAGGGACCGGGGTCCTTCAGCGCCGCATAGCCGTCGGGGCTGTCGAAATCGATACCCGGCAGGCCCGACGGGCAGAGTGCCGCGCGCTCGCGGTCGTGGAAGATCGCTTTTACCGCGGCATCCCGCACGATGTAGTCGACGGTGTCGCGGGAGAGCTTGAAGGAGACGGGAACGCTGACCAGGCCCGCCCGCATCGTGCCGAAATAAGCCGCCAGCATCTCGTAGCGGTTCAGCGACAGAATCCCGACCCGGTCGCCGCGCTTCAGCCCCATTTTCAGGAGGCCGCGCGCCACGGCGTTGCATTCCGCGTCGAAGGCGCGATAGCTGAGCTCGATCGGGTGCTCATCGTCGCGGATGTCGATGACGGCGATCTTCTCCGGCGTGACTGAGGCGTCGAAGCAGCGGCCGAGGTTCAGAGACGGGATTGGCATAGGTGTCCTCAGGTGGAAACGGCGGCGGCACGGCCGGCGATCCGGCCGCCGATGAAGCATTCCGCGATGTTGCCGCCGGACATGTAGAGATGTCCGAAGACGCTGCCGAGCTCGCCTGCGGCAAAGAGGCCCGGGATCGGCGCGCCAAAGGCGTCCAGAACCCGCTGCTGCTCGTCGTGCACCGGGCCGCCGTGGGTGTTGGAGACGATGGGCCAGGCGCGCGCCGCGGAGAAGGGCGGCTTGCGGATCGGTGTCATGCTGCCGGACGGCCGGCCGAACTCGTCGTCGCGGCGGTTGGCGCAGGCGGCATTCCAGCGATCGATGGTGGTGCCGAGCGCAGTGGGATCGAGATCGAAGGCTCGGGCGAGGTCCCCGATGCTGTCCGCGCGGGTCAGCACGAGGTCGTCAAGCGCGCGGGGAGTGCTGCTGCTGCCGAAGCGGGTTGCGACCTCGGCATCATGCCAGGTCGGCGCCGAGAGCGGATAGAGCCCGCGCCCGGCCTGGTCCAACACCATCAATGCGGGTAGGCGGGGATAGGTCTGCGTCGCGGGATCGAAATGCTCCAACGGCCGATGGCCAGTGTCCTGGAGATAGGGGTCGTACTCGTTCATGAAACGACGGCCGCCGCGGTCGACGAGGATCCAGCTCATGGTGACGTTCTCGCGCAATCCCGGGCCCGGCGTCCAGTCCGGCAGGCGCTTCACCCGGATGCCGAAGGGATAGGCGGGATCGGGGTGTCGGAAACCGTAGGAGCCGTGGAAGTGCCACATGTGCCAGAGCCCGGCGCCGGCGCTCTGGGCCATCCGCAGCCCGTCGCCGCTGTTGCAGCGGACCGCGGCGCTCAGCACCGGCTTCATCGACCACCAATTCGCCTGCAGGTCCGTGGCGGCCTCGAAACCACCGCAGGCGAGGATGACGCCTTTCGCAGCCTCGATGGGCCGCCCGCCGACGATGACGCCACGGACCGCGCCATCTCCCTGGATCAGCCGCTCCACGGGGCTAGCAAGACGGATCTCGATCTTCGGCCGCCGCCGCAGATTCTCCAGCACCACTTTGAAGAGGCGTGCGCCGGCCGGCGAGCCGCGCACCGCCGGGAATTCCGCCGCCGGGTCGAAGCCGGGAACACCGTCCACATAGGCGAAGCCGAAGCTCTCGAACCCCGGGAAGGGATAGTTGGCGGGGGAGACGCGCACGCCGAGCTCGGCGCCCACCGCCGTGGTGAGGCGCCGCGCATAGTCCGGCAGGTCCTGCATGCCCTGGGCCAGCACGCGCAGCACCTCCTCGGGCGCGGTTCCGGCGTTGGTGGCAGCGAGATAGGTGAAGGCCGCCTCGGCGTCGTTCGTGATCCGCAATCCGCCGGCGGAGCAGACGGAGATGCCGCCAGGGCTCGCCTGCTTCTCCAGCAGCAGCACGCGGGCCCCGGCGTCATGGGCCTCCAGCGCCGCGATGCCGCCGGCGAAGCCGAATCCCACGACGATGACGTCGAAGCGCTCGCTCGCCGTGTTCATAGGTAGCGCTCGAGGAAGCGGCGAACCTCGGTGGCCCAGAGGATCGCACCCTGGCTCTCCAACTGGTGTCCCTCCAGCGGTGTGACACCGAAGGCAGGAAAAATCTTCGACCAAACGACTTTGCCGCTGCCGGCGAGGGCCGCCGTCAGGTCGCGCGTCGGGCCGGTGCTGTAGTCGTTCTCCGCCTGGAGGAAGAACACCGGCATGGTCAGGCGCCGCGCTGCCGCAATCATGACGTCCCGGAGCCGCGGCACCTTTTCCCAGTTCATGGCCGCGCCGGCGAAATCCACGGCACAGGTGAAGCGTTGGCTCTTCGAGGCCGCCAGCAGCGTATTGGTGCCGCCGAAGGAGCTGCCCATGACGCCGATGTGCTCCGCCCGAGCCTCCGGCAGCGTGCGCACCACCTCCAGGGCCGCCAGCACGTCGTCGCTCTCGCGGTCGAGGCGTGCGGCGATCTGCGCGCCATAGTCCGGCGTGCCGAATTCGGCGGTGACTTCCTCGCGCCAGCCCGGTCCCGGCGAATTGCCGTAGCCGTGGCGGTGCAGCAGGAAGGACGCGATACCCCAGGACATCAGCAGCGCCGCCATCCCCGGCCGGCAGACGTCGAGAGTGCCCTTGTCGATCCCGCTGCCGTGGTTGAGGACCAGGCACGGGAACCGGCCCGGTCCTGGTGGCACGAAGAAATATCCTCGGAGCTCGCGGCCGGCGCTGGGCACACCGATCTCGCGCGGCACGATCGGGTGCCCGCCGACATCGATGGCGCGCATGCCATTGGGCAGCGGCGCGTCGTCGCGGGCGAAGACGTGGCGGCCAAAGCGGGCGAGGCACGCGGTCATCTCCGCCCGCACCGACTCGAAGGCTGGGCTCGCTCCCCGCGTCGCGAGGTCGGCGGCCTGGGCCGTGGCGTCGGGGAACTCGCATTCCCAGGCAACGTCCGGTCCCATGGGGTCGCCATCGGGCTGTCGGATGAAGATGCGGCCGCCGGGCAGGCCCAGCCCGCGCCGCACCTCGGATGCGCGGCGGCGGATGGCGAGCACCTTCTCCGCCATGCCCGGCTTCGCGAAATATTCCGTGCGCTCGATGATCAAGGGGCGTCTCACTCCGGGAAATGACAGCGTACGAGATGGCCGTCCCGGCGCGGGTGCAGCGGCGGATCCTCGGCGCGGCATGTTGCCTCCGCCCTCGGGCAGCGCGGGTGGAAGTGGCAGCCGGTGGGGCGATCGACGGCGCTGGGGATCTCGCCCACCAACGGTGCCACTGCAGGCTGATCGATGATCGGCTCGGGCACCGCGGCGAGGAGCGCGATCGTATAGGGATGGGCGGGGCGGTCGAAGATGTCCGCTTCCGGTCCGATCTCGACGATGCGGCCCAGGTACATCACGGCGACGCGATGGCTCAGATGCCGGACCGCGCCGAGATTGTGGGAGATGAACAGCAGGCTGAGGCCGAAGCGACGCTGCAGGTCGGCGAGCAGGTTCAGGATCTGCGCCTGAACGGAGACGTCGAGGGCCGAGGTCGCCTCGTCGCAGACCACGAAGCGCGGCGCCGCCGCCAGCGCCCGGGCGATGGCGATGCGCTGGCGCTGGCCGCCGCTGAAGGCGTGGGGAAAGCGCTCGCCGGCCTCGGCGGCGAGGCCGACAACGCCGAGGATCTCGCGCACGCGCCCGGCGACGGCGCGGCGATCGGTGCCTTGGGAGCGCAGGGGCTCCGCCACGATGTCGCGTACGCGCTGGCGCGGATCGAGGGACGACATCGGGTCCTGAAACACCGCGTGCATCGACCGCCGCAGTGGCCGCATCTCGCGCTCGTCGAGGCCGGTGACGTCACGGCCCTCCAGCTCGATCCGCCCGCCGGTGGCCGGCAGCAGCTTCAGGATCATCCGCGCCACCGTGGTCTTGCCGCAGCCGCTCTCGCCGACGACGCCCAAGGTCTCCGCCGAGCCGATCTCGAAGCTGACGTCGTCCACCGCCTTCAGTTCGCGCCGCTCGGCGCCACGGCGGGTCATGAAACTCCGGGAGAGATGCTCGACCCGCAGCACCGGCGTGCTCATGCGGCGGCTCCTCTCGGGTCGGGGATCGTGCCGCCGGCGAGGAATTCCCGCGTGCGCAGGCAGCGCGACATCCGGGTGGAGGAGATCGTCTCCAACTCCGGCGCCTGCTCCCGACACGCCGGCAGGACGGCGGGACAGCGGGTGTGGAAGCGGCAACCGCCGGGCATGGCGCCAGGCTGCGGCATGGCGCCGGGAATGACCGGCAGGCGGTCCATCTTGGCGCGCGCGGTGGGCACCGCCGCCAAGAGGAGCCGCGTATAGGGATGCAGCGGTGATAAGAAGAGATCGCGGAGCGGCGCGCTCTCCACCACCTCGCCCGCATACATCACCACGACGCGGTCGGCCATGCGGGCGATCACGCCCATGTCGTGGGTGATCAGCAGGACCGAGCCCTCGTTGTCGCGCAGCTCCCGGATGAGATCGAGGATCTGCGCCTGGATTGTGACGTCGAGGGCGGTCGTCGGCTCGTCGGCGATCAGGAGGCGCGGGCCGCAGGCGATCGCCATGGCGATCACCACCCGCTGGCGCATGCCACCGGAAAGCTGATGCGGATAGTCGTCGTAGCGCGTGGCGGCGCCGGGAATTCCGACGCGGTCGAGGAGCGCAATCGTGCGGTTCCGCGCCGCCCGCGCAGGAAGTCGCCGATGCCGGCGCAGCACCTCAGCCACTTGGAACCCCACCGTGAGGAGCGGGTTCAGGCTGGTCATCGGCTCCTGGAAGATCATGCCGATGCGGCAGCCGCGGATCTCCAGCATCTCCCGCTCGCCGAGGGGGACCAGATCGGTGCCATCGAGGCGGATGCTGCCGCCAGTGATCGCGCCCTGCTCGCCCAGCAGCCGCATGACCGCGAGCGCGGTCACCGATTTGCCGGAGCCGCTCTCGCCGACGACGCCGAGGATCTCGCCGCGCTGCACCGTGAAGGAGACCTTGCTCAGCACCTCTCGCGGTCCCGCCTCGCCGCGGAAGGTGACGGTGAGATCGCGGATCTCCAGGAGCGGCTCCGCCATCGCCGTCAGCGCCCGCGCAGCTTGGGATCGAGCATGTCGCGGAGCCCGTCTCCCAAGAGGTTGAGGCCGATGATGGTGGTGCCGAGGGCCAGGCTTGCGAAAAGCGCGAGGTAGGGATCGCTGCGCAATGCCGGCAGCCCGTCCCGGATCATGCCGCCCCAGCTCGGCAGCGGCTCCTGTATGCCGAGGCCGAGAAAGCTCAGCGTGGCCTCCGCCATGATGATGAAGCCGACGCCGACCGAGGCGCGCACGATGAGCGGCGCCACGATGTTGGGGAGGATGTGGCGGAAGAGGATGACTGATGTGGGCGTGCCGGAGACGACGGCAGCATCGATGAACAGCTCGTCCCTGAGCACCAGCACCAGGGAGCGAGTCAGCCGCGCAATCCCCGGCCACCACACCAAGGCCAGGGTCACGATCACGGTGGCGACGCCGGGGCCGAGCATGGCGGCGATCAGGATGGCGACAACGACCTCGGGAAACGCCAAGGTGAGATCGACCACGCGCATCAGCAGCGCGTCGGTGCGACCGCCCATGTAACCCGCGATCATGCCGGCGACGACGCCGATTACGAGGGTGATCGCCAGCACCGTGCCCGCCACAACCAGGGAGGTGCGGGCCCCCACGATGAGTCGGCTCAGGATGTCGCGACCGAGCTTGTCGGTGCCGAGCCAGTTCTCCGCCGAGGGTGGGCTCCAGGTATTGAGGAGATCGGTGTCGGCGAAGGAATGCGGCGCCAGCAGCGGCGCCAGCACTGCCACGACCACCACGATCGCGACGATGAGGCCGCCAATGACCGCGTTCCGTTGGGCGAGGAATTGGTTTCGGAACGCCGAGAATCCGGAGAGGACGATGAGAGGCGGATCGCGGCCGATTTCGATGCTCATGTGGCGACCATGCGGGCGCGGATGCGGGGATCCACCAGGGCGTAGAGGACGTCGACCACGAGGTTGGTCGCCGCGAAGAAGCAGGTGAAGAGGATCACCACGGCCATGGCCACGGGGTAGTCCCGGGCGAAGATAGAATCGATGGCGAGCCGGCCGAGGCCGGGGATGTTGAAGATGGTCTCCACCACGAAGGTGTTGCTGAGGAGGCCGCCGAAGATGATGCCCGCCGAGGTCAGGAGCGGCACCAGCGTGTTGCGGAGCGCGTGGCGATAGACCACCACGCGGCGGCTCAAGCCCTTGGCGCGGGCGGTGCGGATGTAATCCTGCTGCAGCACTTCCAGCATGAATGTCCGCATCAGGCGCGCGATGTAGGCGGCGCTCGGTATCGCCAGCACCATCACGGGCAGCACCGCCTTCTCGATGCCGCCCCAGCCCGCGACCGGAAGCAGGCCGAGCTTGATGCTGAGGAGATAGACCAGGAAGGTCGCGATGGCGAAGTTCGGGATCGAGAGCCCCGCCACCAGGGCCAGGATGATGGCGGTGTCGGTCCAGCTGTTGCGCCGGATCGCGGCGACGACGCCGGCAAAGGCGCCGAGCGGCAGGGCCAACGCCAGGGCCGAGAGCGCGAGGATCGGGCTGATTTTTAGGGGATCGCTCACGATCTCCACGACCGGCACATGGACGTGCTGGAATGAGAGGCCGAAATCGCCCCGCGCAGCGTTGCCGACATAGGCCAGGAACTGCCGCCAGACTGGCTGGTCGAGGCCGTATTCCGCCCGGAGCCGCGCCGCCATCTCCGTATCGGCGGAATGCTCGCTCAGCATCACCATTACGGGATCGCCGGGCAGCGCCTCGTTGGCGGCAAAGGCCAGGACCACCGCCACGCCCAGGATCGGCAGCAGGCCCAGCACCCGCCGGAGGATGAATGAGATCATCGCCCGGACATCCTCAATCGATGGTGATCCCCTGGAAGCTCGAGAAGCCGAAGGGGGTCAGCGTCACGCCATGGACGTTGGGCTTGCGCAACCCCACCGCCGCGGTGATCGGCAGCGGTGCTGTGCCCCAATCATCCAGCAGGATCTTCTCGGCGCGGTGATAGAGCGCGTAGCGCTTCGTGTCATCGACGGTCTGGGCTGCCTCGTCGATCACCTTGTCGAACTCGGCATTCTTCCAACGCGAGCGGTTGAACGGGCTCGGTCCGTACCAGACCTGGGACAGGAAATAGAAACCGTCTGGATAGTCCGCGGTCCAGCCCCACGGAAAGAACGGGACCTCGCCGGCATTCATCGCCTTGATGAAGGTGGCGCGCTCCATGATGTTGACGTTGACCGTCAGGCCGATGGTCTTGTTGATCTGGTTCGCGTAGTAGGTAATCTCGTCCTTGAACGGCGCGGTGCAGGTGATGTCGATGGGCGGCAGGCCCTGGCCGTTGGGATGACCGGCCTCCGCCATCAACTGCTTGGCGCGCTCGGGATCGTATTTGAGCGGCGGCAGATCGGCGCTGTAGCCGGCGACGCTGGGGGTGATCTGGCCGTTGAGCGGGAAGGCCGCGCCGCCGTAGAGGCCCTTGATCATCGCGTCGCGGTCGATGGAGAGGGAGATCGCCTCGCGCACCCGCTTGTCCTTGAAGGCCGCGATAGAGGTTCTGGTTCATGCCGAGGTAGCGGATCTGCGCCCGCGGCACCTTGATGATCTCCTTGGTATAGCGGTCGTCCCGCAGCACGCGGCGATAGCTCGCCTCCGGCACGTCGACGAAATCGAGCTCGCCGGCGTCGTATTGTGAGATTGCGGTGTCACCGCTGGGCACGATCAGGAAGCGCACGCCGTCGATCTTCGGCGCGCCGCCCCAGTAGGCGGGATTGGCGTCGATGTCGACCTCGGCGCCGCGCTTCCAATCTTTGAACTTGAAGGGGCCGGTGCCGGCGGAGACCTTGGTCTCCCAATCCGGCCCCTGCTCCGCGGCGATGCCGCTGTCGACGAAGTAGAAGGGATAGATCGGAAACAGCACGTCGGGCTTGGCGAAGGCGACGTCGACGGTGTGATCGTCGACGATGGTGACGCCCGCCAGTTCCTTGGCCTTGCCCGCCTTCATGTCGGCGGCGCCCACGACGTTGTCGAGATAAACCGCGGCGAGCCCACCCTTGGCGCCCGGCGTCAGCAGCATCTCGAAGGTGTATTTCACGTCCTTGGCGGTGAAGACCCGGCCGCTGTGGAATTTGACGCCCTGGCGCAGCTTGAAGCGGAAGCCCGGGCCGGTCTTGAGCGGCTCCCAGGATTCCGCCAGCGCCGGCACGTTCTTGCCGTCGGGTGTCACGACCGTGAAGCCTTCGTACATGTTGTTCATGATGCGTCCGGCGACCAGCTCGGAATAGGAAATCGGGTCGAGGGAGGCGGGATCGGCAACCACGTTGACGCGAAAGGTCTTGGCGTCGACGGAATGGGCTGTGAGTGGCAGAAACGCCGCCAAAAACAGCGCCGGCATGAGCAGGCGAAACCGCATCTCTAATCTCCCCTTTTGCACGCACGGCCAGGAGCGTGCAGGCAATGATCCCCGCCTCGAATTTGTAGAGGCCCCTGCCGGCATTGTCATCCGACTCCGCCGCACGTCACCGGGGGTTCGCGGTCAAAGTGCCGGGATGTCGCCGTCTCGGTACCCCGGTGCGGGGATTTACCAACGGCGAATCTCGCTGGCTGTTACCGGCTGGAGGGGTTCTAATTGGTCCGGACCTCCCGGACGCGGATCGGGTATCGTTTTGGGACGACGACGATCGAACGGAGAACGCCCCCATTTGTGATTGGCCGAACAATGCGATCCCGCTCTACATCAGTCCCGGAGGCGCCGCGGTCGTGCGGCTGCCGCGGCTGGGCGACGCTCGGCTGAGGCATAGGTAAGGGATCGCGATGGCGGCGACGACATCGGCACAGGCGGCGCCCGCCGCGGCGCTCTTTGCGCTCGCGGGGATCCCGCTGATCCGGCCCGGCGACGACCTGGCCGCGCTCATCATCGCGGCGATGGAGGACGGGGCCTTCGTGCCGGAGGACGGCGACGTCGTGGTGGTGGCGCAGAAGGCGGTCTCCAAGGCCGAGAACCGCTTCGTCGATCTCGCGACCGTCACACCCTCGGACCGCGCCGTCGATCTCGGGAAAGAGATCGAGAAGGATCCCCGGATGGTGGAGGTGATCCTGTCCGAATCCCGCCGCGTCGTCCGCCATCGCCCGGGTCTCATCGTGGTGGAGCATCGCGAGGGTTTCGTCATGGCGAATGCGGGCGTCGATCATTCCAATGTCGCGGAGCCCGATGGACGCGAGCTGGTGCTGCTGCTGCCGAAAAGCCCGGACGCCAGCGCCGACGCATTGCGGACACGGCTGGAAGCGCATTTCCATCGCCGCCTTGCCGTGATCATCAACGACAGCTTCGGCCGTGCCTGGCGCCGCGGCACCGTCGGCGTAGCGCTCGGCGCCTCGGGCCTGCCGGCGCTGGTCGATATGCGGGGAACGCCGGACCTCTTCGGCCGCGCGCTGCTGGTGACCGAGGTGGGATTCGCCGACGAGATCGCCGCCGCGGCCTCGCTCCTCATGGGACAGGCGGCGGAGGGTCGGCCGGTTGTGGTGGTGCGCGGCCTCAGCTGGTCGGCGCCGTCGGCTCCGGCGCAGGCGCTCGTCCGGCCGGCGGAGCAGGACTTGTTCCGATGAGCGCGTCACATCGCGATGGCACGGTGCTGGCGCTCTCCGGTGGGATCGGCGGCGCCAAGCTCGCGCTTGGCCTCGATCGCATCCTGCCGTCGGGGAAGCTCCTGGTCGTCGCCAACACCGGCGATGATTTCGAGCATCTCGGACTCAGCATCTCCCCCGACCTCGACACGCTCATGTACACCCTCGCCGATCTCAACAACGAGGAGCTCGGCTGGGGCCGGCGCGGCGAGACCTGGACCTTCATGACGGCGCTGGAGCGGATCGGCGGCGAGACCTGGTTCCGCCTCGGCGACGGCGATCTCGCGACGCATGTGGAGCGCACCCGCCGCCTGCGCGAGGGCGCCTCGCTATCGCAAGTGACCGACGAGTTCCGCCGCCGCCTGGGCATCGTCTCCCGCCTGCTGCCCATGAGCGACGACCGCGTGCGCACGCGCCTCAGGACGGAGCGCGGCTGGCTCGACTTCCAGGACTACTTCGTGCGCCAGCGCTGCGCGCCCGCGGTGCGGGAAGTCGCCTTCGACGGCATCGACAAGGCGGCGCCGCATCCGGATTTCATCGCCGCGCTCCGCGACCCCGGCCTCCGCGCCGTGCTGCTCTGCCCGTCGAACCCATTCATCAGCATCGAGCCCATATTGGACCTGCCCGGCGTGCGCGCGGCGATCGCCGCCTCGCCGGCGCCGGTCATCGCGGTTTCTCCGATCATCGGCGGCCGCGCGGTGAAGGGACCAACGGCGAAGATGATGCGCGAGCTCGGCCTTGCGTCCACGGCCGCGGCGGTCTCCAGGCGATATCAGGGCCTGCTCGATGCGGTCGTCGTCGACCACGCGGACGCCCGGGACGGCGCCGATCACGGCGCTCCCGTGAGGGCGGCGTCGACGCTGATGGCGACGCTGGCGGACAAGACCGCGCTCGCCACCAGGGTGCTCGAGATTGCTGACGCATTGGCACGGAGCGGGCGATGACGATCTGGGCGATCGTTCCCGTGAAGGAGCTCGCCGGCGCGAAGCAGCGCCTCTCCGGCATGTTTCCGCCGGAGTTCCGGCAGGGGCTGGTGGCGACGATGCTGGAGGATGTGCTGGCGGCGCTGTCGCGCTCGACGCGCCTTGCGGGCATGGTCGTGGTGACCGTGGATCCGACGCTGGCGGAGCTGGCGCGGCGCTTCGGCGCGCGGGTACTGGCGGAGGGCGCACGGGAGGGCCATACCTGCGCCGTCACCGCCGGTATCCGGATGCTGCGAGCGGAAGGTGTCGCGGGGATGCTGACGATTCCCGGCGACGTGCCCGGCGTGACGGCGGAGGAGATCGACCGGGTGCTGGGCGCCCATGGCACGGCTCCCGCCTTCACCATCGTGCCGGCCCATGACGGGCGCGGCTCCAACACCATCGTCGCCTCGCCGCCGGATCTGGTGCCGCTGGCCTTCGGCAATGACAGCTTCCTGCCCCATCTCGAGGCCGTCCGGCAGCGCTGCATCGAGCCCACGGTAATGCGCTTTGACGGGATCGGTCTCGACATCGACAATCCCGGGGACCTGCTGGCTTTCGCCAGCCGGCGGTGGCCGACCCGGACCACGGAGTTTCTCGATCGGGCAGGCATACGCAATGCCCTCTCCGCCGCGACGGCGGGGGAGAGGCCGACATCAGAGGTAGAGCGCCGGATATGACAACAACGAACATTCCCGGGCGGGCGCGGGAGGGGCGGCTTTCCGATCGCGAGGCCCTCTCGCTCGCAACCCGCGACGATCTCGCGGCGCTCATGAAGGCTGCCGGTGCGATCCGCGATCGCGGGCACGGCAACCTCGTCTCCTATTCGCGCAAGGTTTTCATCCCGCTGACGCGGCTCTGCCGGGACAGCTGCCATTACTGCACCTTCGCCCACGCGCCCCGCGACGGGGTGCCGGCTTACCTCGATCGCGCGGAGATCCTGGCGATCGCCAAGGCCGGCGCCGCGGTGGGCTGCAAGGAGGCGCTGTTCACGCTGGGCGACAAGCCGGAGCTGCGGTATGCCGCGGCACGCGATGCCCTCGCCCGCCTGGGACATTCCACCACGCTCTCCTATGTCGTGGAGATGGCGGCGCTGGTGCTCAAGGAGACGGGACTTCTGCCGCACATCAATGCGGGTGTCATGGGCAAGGCTGACATCCTCGCGCTACGCCCGGTCTCGGCATCCCAGGGAATCATGCTGGAGACCGCGTCGGATCGCCTCTCCGAGCGCGGCGGTCCGCACTTCGGCTCGCCGGACAAGGTGCCGGCGGTGCGCCTGGAGACCATCCGTGCCGCCGGCGAAGCCGGCGTGCCCTTCACGTCCGGCATCCTGATCGGCATCGGCGAGACGCGGCTGGAGCGGATCGAGGCGCTGTTGGCGCTCCGGGCGCTGCACGAGCGCCACGGTCATCTGCAGGAAGTCATCATCCAGAACTTCCGCGCCAAGCCGGATACGCGCATGGCGGCGGCGGCGGAGCCTGACCTCGACGACCATCTCTGGACGATCGCGGTTGCGCGGCTGGTGCTGGGCCCCGAGATGAACATCCAGGCGCCGCCCAATCTCAGCCCCGGCGTGTTGCCGGCGCTGGTGGCGGCGGGGATCAACGATTGGGGCGGCGTCTCGCCGGTCACTCCCGACCACGTGAACCCGGAAGCGCCCTGGCCGGAGATCGAGCTGCTGGCCCGCGAGACGGCGGCGGCAGGGAAGCTGCTGGTGGAGCGGCTGGCGATCTATCCCAAGTACACCGGCGATCCCAAGCGTTGGCTCGATCCGGCGCTCCGCGGTCCGGTGCTCCGCCTCTCCGATGCGGAGGGCTTCGGCCGGCCGGATGCCTGGATCTCCGGCGCTGGCACGCCGCCGCCAGTGCGGACATCGCCGCCGACAGGCCATGGAGATTCAGAAATCCCCCGCATCCTCGATCGCGCGGTCGTCGGTACGGAGCTGGCGGAGACCGACATCGAGCGCCTCTTCACCGCCCGCGGCGAGGATGCCGATCGCGTCTTCCGGGCGGCGGACACTCTCCGCGCCGAGGTCTCCGGCGACGATGTCGGCTACGTCGTCAACCGCAACATCAACTACACCAACATCTGCTACTTCCGCTGCAAGTTCTGCGCCTTCTCCAAGGGGAAGCTGAGCGAGAACCTGCGCGGCAAGCCCTACGACCTCGATCCCGGCGAGATCTGGCGCCGCTCCCGCGAGGCGTGGGAGCGCGGCGCCACGGAGATCTGCCTGCAGGGCGGCATCCATCCGGAATACAACGGTGAGACCTACCTCGCGGTGTGCCGGGCGGTGAAGGAGGCGTCACCCGAATTGCACGTGCACGCCTTCTCGCCGCTGGAGGTCTGGCAGGGCGCCGCGACACTGGGCCTGCCGCTCACGGAATTCCTGCGCCGCCTCAAGGAGGCGGGATTGGGCTCGCTGCCGGGCACGGCGGCGGAGATCCTCGACGACGAGGTCCGCGCGATCATCTGTCCGGACAAGATCATCACGGCGCAATGGCTCGAGGTGATGGAGGCGGCCCATGGTGTCGGGCTCCGCAGCACCGCTACCATCATGTTCGGCCACGTCGACCGGCCCCTGCACTGGGCCAGGCACCTGCTGCGGGTCCGGCGGCTGCAGGCGAAGACCGGCGGCTTCACCGAATTCGTGCCGCTGCCCTTCGTCCCCATGGAGACGCCGATCTTCCTGCGGGCGGCGTCGCGCAGCGGCCCCACCTTCCGCGAGGCGGTGCTGATGCATGCGGTGGCGCGGCTCGCGCTCCATCCGCTGATCCCGAATATCCAGACGTCCTGGGTGAAGATGGGGCCGGAGGGCGTGAAGGCCTGTCTCGCCGCCGGCGCCAACGATCTCGGCGGCACCTTGATGAACGAGACGATCACCCGCTCAGCCGGCGCGGTCTTCGGGCAGGAGATGCCGCCCCCGGAGATGACGGATCTGATCGCATCGATCGGCCGCCGCCCGCGCCAGCGCACGACCCTCTATCGCGAGCCGCCTGCCGAGCGCGTCGAGGCGTCATTCCACGCCGCACCGCTGACCGAGCCCGTCAACACGCCGGCCCGAAAATACGAGCGGCGGGAAGCGAGCGGCGCTGTCTAGAAATTACGCGGGCAGGCTCGCCAGGCGGAGCTGGGCGCCGATCGTCTCGAGAACGAGGGCGTGGGCGCGATCGACGATCGCTTCCATCGACGGCGTCCGCGCGTACGTCGCCATCGCCTGCGCCAGGATCTCCTGGCGGGTGGGTAGATGGGGCAGGTGGAGGTTGGCGAGGACGTCGGCGGTGCGGAGCTGCGTCGCACTGAGCTGCTCCTGCAGCGCCGCGAGCCGGCCGGCGCCGATTGCCGCGGTGATGACCGCGGTGATGCGGTCGGCATTGAAGGTGTCGGCGAGCTGCCGTGCGGCGCGGTCGATCACACGGGAGCCCAGACGCTGCTCGTTGCGCAGGATCGCCTCCGGCGGCGCCTTCACATTGCGGACGATCCCGAGCCATGACAGGGCGGTCAGGAGATAGAAGGTCGCGTCAACCTCCCACCAGCGGAATCCCTGGCGCACGCTGCTCTGGTAGGCGTGGTGATTGTTATGCCAGCCCTCTCCCATGGTGAAGAAGGCGAGGAGCCAGTTGTTCCGGGAATCGTCGCCGGTGACGTAGCGCTGACGCCCATGCACATGGGCCAGCGAGTTGATGCAGAAGGTGCCATGATAGACGAGCACCGTGCTCCAGAAGAACCCGACCACCAGGCCGGACCAGCCTCCGACGAGCCAGCAGAGGATGGCGAGCACGACCGCCGGTGCCTGCTCAAAGCGATGCAGCCACATCAGCTCCGGATAGCGGGCAAAATCGGCGATCTTCGACAAATCGGTTTTGTCATAACGGCTGGAGAAGATCCAGCCGAGGTGGCTGTAGAGAAAGCCGGTGTGGCGCGGCGAGTGGACGTCGTGCTCGGTGTCGGAATAGAGGTGATGATGGCGGTGATTGGCCGCCCACCACAGCACGCTTTTCTGCGTCGTGCTCTGGGCCACCGCGGCCAGGATGAACTGGAACACCCGGCCGGTCGAAAACGCGCGATGGGAGAAGTAGCGATGATAGCCCGCACCGATGGTGAAAATGCGCAGCCAGTAGAGCCCGACGCAGATCGCGAGCGCCTGCCAGGTGATGCCGGTCCAGAACGCGGCGACGCAGGCGAGGTGCACGAGCACGAAGGGGATGGCGGAGGGATAGATGATGTCGCTGTGCGGGTGTCCGCTGGCGGCGCTGGGAGCGTGATCTCGGTCGTCGAGCGGCATGGACTGCGTTCTCTTTCAGCGGCCGTTGACGGGGGATGCGGAGCAGCCGGTTCTTGTAGCCATCGGGTGGCGCGCGTCCGACAAGACGACCGGCGGTGCAGCCAGAGATTTTGACGGAAGATCGTTAATGAGTTGCGCTTGCCGCGGCAAAACCGCGTCGCGCGGCCGAAATCCGTAACCGCAATATGACGACGGCCTGCTAGTTCTGCAAGAGCGGCCACGCCGGAATACGCCCGCAGGTATGTAATTCCGGCTTCGGGTCCCCGGGCCCTGCGATCGATCTACCGCCCGGGCGCAGCGACGTCATTCGCCGCCGCTCGCCAACGCCGGGCGGCGGCTCCGCCAGGACATGGCGGTCTCGTAGGCATGGCCCGCGCGGAATACCATGGCCTCGTCGAAGGGCCGGCCGACGATCTGCATGGAGACCGGCAGCCCGCCGTTGCCGAAGCCGGTGCAGACGGACAGGGCCGGATATCCTGTTACATTGAAGGCCATGGTGAAGGTGGGGCGCTCCAGATTGGCCCATTTCGGCACCGCGTTGATCCGCGGCGCTTCCGCCGGCTGGGCCGCGGTGATCATAAGGTCGAGGTCGCCGAAGGCCGCCGCCATCTCCGCGCAGAGCTCCCGCCGCCGCCGCACCGCCTGCATGTGATCGGCGGCGCTGATGAGGGCGCCCATCGCCATGCGGTCGCGCAGCAGCTCGCCGTAGGAATTGAAGCTGGATTTCATCCACTGCTCGTGGATCGCATAGGCCTCGGTGACCATGATCAGGAAACCGCAGGCCTGGTAGTCCATGAGCGGCGACAAGGTGATCTCGCGCACCTCGGCACCAAGCCTCGCATAGGTGTCGAGGGCCTCGTCGATGCCACGCCGGACGCCCTCGCTCGCCGGGCAGTCGGTCTCGTGAAAGTGCCGGGGCACGCCGATACGAAGCCCTTTGACGCCTGTCTCGAGACTTGCGCGGAAATCCGGCACCGGGCGGTCGGCGCTGGCGGGGTCAACAGGATCATGACCGGCCATCGCCTGCAGCAGGATCGCGCAATCCTCCACCGTCCAGGCCATCGGCCCGGCGTGGTCGAGGGAGAAGGCGAGGGGCAGGACGCCGGCACGGCTCACCAGCCCATAGGTCGGCTTGATGCCGGCGATGCCGCAGAGGGCTGCCGGCCCGCGGATTGAGCCGCCGGTGTCGGAGCCGGTGCCGCCCAACACGAGCCCCGCCGCGACAGCGGCGCCGGTGCCGCTCGACGATCCCGCGGTGAAGTGATCCGGGTTCCAGGGATTGCGTGCCGGCGGCCAGGGCAGGTCGAAGGACGGGCCGCCGAAGGCGAATTCGTGGGTGGCGAGCTTGCCCAGGAGCACGGTGCCGGCCTCGGCCAGGAGGCGCACCGATGTCGCGTCCGCCTCGGGCACGTTGTGCTCCAGCAGCCGGGAGTGCGCGGTCGTCCGGATGCCCTTGGTGTTGTAGATGTCCTTGTGCCCGATGGGGATGCCGTCCAACGGCCCCTTCGGTCCGCTCCTCATGATCCGCGCTTCCGCCGCCTTCGCATCCGCAAGCGCGCGCTCGGGGGTCGGCAGGATGAAGCTGTGCAGCGTGCCATCGAGCTTCTCGATCCGGTCCAGACAGTGACGCGTGAGCTCGACCGGCGAGAGCTGCTTGGCGGCGATCAGCCGTCCCGCCTCGGCGATGGTGGGGAACGGCGTCATTCAGGAAATTCCGGCACGAAGGTGGTGGCCGGCTCGGCCTCGCGGCCGCGCGGGGTACGGACGTTCTCGGTCATCACCTCCACATAGCCATATCCCTGGTAGAGCACAGCCTTCTGCGCGGCGGTGAGGTCGAGGCCGGCGCGCCGGACAAGGGCGTCGAAATCGGCTTCGCTGATCTTCGGCTTCATCCCATCGCTCCATGGTGTCCCTGATGTCGTCAGCATGCGGCAACGATGGGAACGCCGCAATTGCCGCATCGGCGATCGTGCGTCGAAGGACGCGCCCTGCCGTTCCAGCCTATCCCCGCAACCGCGACGCGAACCGCCGTTTGGCATTCGACGCGAGGCGTCCGCGGTATTACCCTTGCCGGCAAATGGGACCGGGCGCCGGCCCCAGTCCTGGGGAGGACCTTCGATGGCATATGATCTCCTGATCAAGAACGGGCTTGTCGTCGACGGCACGGGATCGCCGGCCTATCACGGCGACATCGCCATCGCCGGCGGCAAGATCGCCGAGATCGGCAAGATCACCGAGGGCGCCAACAGGGTAATCGACGCCGCCGACTGTGTGGTGGCGCCAGGCTTCATCGATCCACATACGCATTACGACGCGCAGATCTGCTGGGACGGTGCCGCGACACCGTCTTCCTGGCACGGCGTCACCAGCGTGGTGATGGGAAACTGCGGCGTTGGCATCGCTCCCTGCCGGAAGGAGACCCGGGAGATCGCCATGCGCGATCTCGTGAACGTCGAGGGCATTCCCTTCGACGTGCTGAACCAGGGCATCACCTGGGATTGGGAGACCTTCCCGGAATTTCTCGACGCCGCCGAGCGCCGCCGCCCGGCCCTCAACCTGGGGTTTCTCGCGCCCCTGACGCCGTTCCGCCACTACGTCATGGGCGAGGCGTCGATGGAGCGCACGGCCACGCCGGAGGAGACGGCTGACATCAAGGCGCTGTTGGCGGCAGCAATGGACGCGGGCGCCTTCGGCTTTTCCTCCACGATCCTGAACCAGCACGTGGGCTTCGAGGGAAAGCCGCTCGCCTGTCGCAACGCCGGCCGCGAGGAGCTGAAGGCCTATGCCAACGTGCTCAAGGAGAAAAATAAGGGTGCGATCGAGATCGCCCTCACGCGGCAGATCGCCGTCCTCGACGACGACCAGTACGAGCTCCTCGATTTCCTGCTGACCGAGAGCGGCCATCCCGTGACCTTCCTCGCGCTCTTCGACCGCGACGACATTCCCGAGGCTGTGCGCAACACCATGCGCAAGGCGGCGCCGCTATTGCGCCGGGGGGCGCGGCCGCAGACCTCGCCGCTGCCGCTGACCCGCGAGATCAGCATGCGCAACCCCTTCGCCTTCGGCGCTTTCCCGAGCTGGAACCGTGTCTTCGTCGACAAGTCCAAGCCGGGACAGGCTGCGGTCTACCGCGATCCCGCCTTCCGCAACGCCTTCCGCGAGGAGCTGAAGCGTCCCCAGGGCTTCGGCAACTGGGCGCGGATCACCATCCACGAGACGCATCAGCCGGCGTTGAAGCAATTCGAGGGACGCTCGATCGCCGAGGCGGCTGAGATGCGCGGCACCGACGGCGTCGATGCGCTTTTCGATCTCACGCTGGAGGACGATCTCGAGATCGAGCTCACGATGTCGTCCTACAATACGCGGGTCGACCGCATGACGGAGATCCTGAACGATCCCAGCGTGCTGATCGCGCTCGGCGACGGCGGCGCCCACGTCGACATGCTCTGCGATGCCGGCTACCCGACATATCTCCTCGGCACCTGGGTGCGCGAGCGTCAGGCGATGACCCTGGAGCAGGGCGTCCGGCGCCTGACGTCGGATCCCGCCGACCTCTTCGGCATCAAGGGCCGCGGCCGGCTGAAGACGGGCTATGCGGCCGATGTCGCGATCTTCGATCCCGCCACCGTTGGCTCCTCCAATCGCGGCGTGCGGCGCTACGATCTGCCCGGCGGCGCCAAGCGGATGGTGATGCCGTCCCGCGGCGTTCAGTACACCGTCGTTAACGGCGAGATCACTTACGCCACGGGCGAGCTCACCGGCGCCGCCGCCGGCCACGTCCTGCGCTCCTGACGCGCGAGGTCGGAGAGAACGGATGGAACAGCGGGTCCTCGGCCGTACTGGCGTGAAGCTCTCCGTCCTCGGCTTCGGCTGCGGCGCCGTGGGTGGGCTGATGGTGCGCGGCGCGGCGGCGGACCAGGAGCGGGCGGTGGCCCGGGCGCTGGAGCTCGGTATCAATTATTTCGACACCGCTGCGGCCTACGGCAGCGGCGCCTCGGAGACCAACCTGGGCCGCGTCATCGCCAGCCTGCGGCCGGAGATCTTCCTCAGCACCAAGTTCACCGTGCGGCCGGAAGATCGCGGCCATATCGCCGAGGCGATCGCGACCTCCCTGGAGCAGAGCCTGCGCCGCCTTGGGCGCGATCGGGTCGATCTCCTGCAATTGCACAACCGCATTGCTGCCGCCGGTGACGACCGCCCCCTCGATCCCGCGACCGTGCTGGAGGAAGTGGTGCCGGCCCTGGAGAAGCTGCGGAGCCAGGGCAAGATCCGCTTCTTCGGCATCACCGCCCTGGGCGATACGCCGGCGCTGCATCGGGTCGTGGATGCAGGGGCGTTCGATACAGCGCAGATCTGCTGCAACCTCCTCAACCCCAGCGCCGCGCGGCCGGTGCCGCCGGGTTTTCCGGCCCAGGATTTCGCAGGGTTGATGAACCGCGCCCAAGCGGTGGGCATGGGAACCGTCGGGATCCGCGTGCTGGCGGGCGGCGCTCTGAGCGGTGTCGAGACGCGCCATCCCATCAGCATGGCCGTGGTGACGCCGATCGCCTCCGGACCGGATTATCGCGCCGACGTGGCGCGGGCGCGGCGCTTCGACGTACTTAAGGCAGCCGGATATGTCGGCAGCACCGTGGAGGCGGCACTGCGGTTCGTCATCTCTAACGACGCCCTGACGACGGTGCTGATCGGCATGTCCACCTTGCAGGAGCTCGAGACCGCCACCGCCGCGATCGAGCGGGGGCCGCTGCCTCCGGCTGCGCTCGATCGCCTCATGGCGCTCTGGCGCCAGATGGGGCAAGAAGGGGCGTGAGAGCCAAGGTTTCGTCGGATTGAGGGCAAGACGGAGCGCGTCTACAGAAGACGCGTCGATTACATCGACATCGCGCTCCGGCGCGGGAGTCGGGGTTCGGAAATCGCGGAGCGGCTCTAGCGGGGCAAGCCGGTCGAATGCGGACGAACGGACTGGGAGCGTGGGCGGCGCTGTGTTGCGCCGTCCTGGTCGTGGCTTCGCCGCGCGTCGCCCGTGCGTTCGTCTGCGTCGCGCCCACGGCTTGGCCGGAGACCGGCTTCGTGCATGAGTTCTATCCCCTGGGAGATGCCGGCGTGGTGATCGGCGCGGACCAGGGTGTCTACCGCATGGATGCCACGAGCAAGGAGCCGAAGCGGATTTCCGGTCCCTCCACCGGCCCGGTCTTCGAGATGCATCAGCTGCGCGGCGGGGGCGCCCTGATCCGGGCGGAGCGGGGCGTATTCTCCATCGACGCCGCTGCACGGCGGGCGGATCCGGTGCGGGGGCCCGCCACCGGCACGCTGCAGTCGGTTGAGGCCATCGACGGCGGCGCGCTGATCGCAGCGGAGAAGGGTCTTTTCGCGGTGGCGCCGGGAATGAGCGAGATGGAGTCGGTGAACAATTCCGGTGTCGCCGGTCCCTACAGGATTCACGCGCTCACCGGGAATGTCGCGCTGGTGGCGGCGCAGGACGACCTGTTCCGGCTCGGGGCGGCGGACTCCGGATTGAAGCGCCTCGACGGCCCAAGCCCCGGCACGGTGCAAAGCTTCTATCGCCTGCAGGATGGCGGCGTCCTGCTGCAGACTGATCGAGGACTTTTCTATGTCGACCCCGACGGATCGAAGCTCAGATCGGCGAACCCGCCGGAGCTTGGTACCGTCCGCGAGATCCGTCCGCTGGAGGACGGCGGCGCCCTGATCCGCACCGACCAGATCCTGTTCCAGATCCGGACCGCGACCGATGGGCTCCGCCAGGTCCGCACCGGTCTCGAGCGGCCGTTGGACCCGGACTCCTGGAGTCCCGGCTGGATTCACGTGCTGGCGAACGACGCTTCCCTGCCGAAAGGCTTCGCCGTGATCGGGACCGATGCCGGCGCCTTCGTCGTCGACATCGAGGCGAATACACTGACGCCCGTTGACGCCGACGTTACCGGCGGCGTCTCCGCGATCGCATCGGCTGCCGGCGGCGTCATCCTGATCGGAGCCGATCGGGGCCTGTTCCACCTGGGACTCATGCCGCCGGCGATCGCGCCGGTGGGCGGCCCGCCCATCGGTGCGGTGGACGAGATCCATATCCTCAAAAGCGGTGTCGCGCTGATCGAGGCACACGCGGGCCTGTTCCGCATGGACGCCGCGGGGAGGCTCACGGGCATCACCGGGCCGGATCTCGGCGCGCGCCGCGGCGTCCATGCTCTCGACGACGGAGGCGCCCTCATCGACGCGGAGCGCGGCCTTTTCTATCTCGCGCCCACGGCGTCCGGCCTGCAGGCGGTCACGGGGCCGCGCATCGACGCCATCGACAGTGTGCGCCCCCTTGCGGACGGCGCGCTTATCGTCGCCGGCGGCCGGCTCTATGAGTTCGATCGGAAATCCGGCCGCCTCGGACCTGTCGCGACGCCGGCTCGAAAGGCATCCATCCGCCGCTATTTTCCGCTCGGCGACGGCACCGCCCTGATCTCCGACGGGCGGGCGAACACCGGTCTCGCGGTGGCGGATTTCGCCAACGCGGATGTCAGGCTCGGCAACCTCGCGATGGTGGACAACCGGCGGCCGGGCGCGCCGCCCGCCGAGGCGCGCTGGACCTTGGAGCATCGCTGCGCGCCGGTGGCGGGCAAGCTCGGTCTCGTCGTGCTGGCGCGGCTTGGCGATGACGCGGCGTCGGCGCCGCTGCGGCTGCCGGTGCTCTCGGTCGAAGAGGGCACCACCATGGCGGGGATCACCGCGGAGATCGCGCTCCCCGAGAAGGGGAAATGGTCGCTGCAGCTTGCCGCCACCAGCAGCGGCGTCGATCTGCCTCTGGGAGCGCCCGTCGCCATCTCGGCGGAAGACAGTATCTGGAACTGGTTGAAGCCGTAGGCAACCGCAATCGCGGCGGCCGCTCACGGCTATCTGGAACTCGACGGACCGCCATCCCGTATCATTCTTGCGCGAGGCGAAAAAGGACAGGCATGGACGAGGCTGCTGGCGGCGATGTGCCGGAGGGACACCAGAACCAGCCTGCCGGGCCGGTCACGGGAATGTCGGGAACGGCGGGACTGCCCCGGAACATCTTCCGCTTCATTCTGGGCACCAGTGGGATCCATCAGCTGCTGCTGGTGATCCTCACGGTGGTCGTGTTCCTGATCGAAGTCGTCCCCCTCGAGCTGCAGCGCCGCGTCGTCAACGACCTCGTCAAGCACCGGGAATATAGCCTCGTCGTCATGCTTTGCGCCGCCTATGCCGGCGTCGTCCTGACCCATGGCGGCCTCAAGCTGATCCTCAACGTCTATCGCGGATGGGTGGGGGAGCGCGCCACGAGGGATTTGCGCCTGCGGATCCGGGTCCTGCTGGAGTACGCGTCGGCGGCGCCGGCGCCTGAAGCACAGGGGGTCGAGGTCTCCATGATCGTGGCGGAGGTCGAGCCGATCGGCGGCTTCGTCGGCAGCGCCATCTCCGAGCCGCTGCTGCAGATCGGCGTGATGGCGTCGGTGCTCGCGTACATGACCCACCTCGATCCCTGGATGGCGCTCACGGCCTTCGGGCTCTTCCTGCCGCAGCTCATCTTCGTGCCCCTGATGCAGCGGGCGATCATTCGCCGCACCGGCCGGCGGGTCCAGGTGCTGCGCGGTCTCAGCGTCAGCATCGTGACGCCGGAATACAACGAGGCGCAGCGTGGCCACGCCGACGACGCGCGTATCGACCGCGTGTTCGATCTCGACATGGGGATCTTCCGCTTCAAGTTCACCATGAACTTCCTGATGAACCTCTGCAATCACCTGCAGGTCGTCGCCGCTCTGCTGCTCGGCGGCTGGTACGTCTACACGGATCAACTCGAGATCGGCGGCGTTGTCGCCTTCATCTCCGGTGTCGGCCGCCTTAACGACCCCTGGGGCGATCTCGTGAACTACTTCCGCGACGTCAGCGTCACCATGGTCAAGTACCGGTTGGTGGCGGACGCCGTGAACAATCTCGCGGCGGGCGAGGCGCCCGTCATCGCCGAGCCCTAGGCGCTATTTACCGCCGGAGACATTCCGCAGGAATGCCAGAAGCTCCGCGGATTGGCTTACCGTGCCGAAGACGCCGCTCTCGCGCCTGAGAAGTTCCATGGAGAAATCGTGCAGCTGCCGCGAGCCGGCGCCGCAGCAATCCTCCAGCACCAGCGTCTCGTAGCCGAGGTCGAGCGCGTCGCGCGTGTTCGACTGGATGCAGCAGTCGGTGGTGACGCCGGTGACGATGAGCTGGCTGAGGCCCGCGCCGCGCAGGTAGTCGTGGATGCCGGTGGAATGGAAGGCACCATAGGCGGGCTTGTCGAAAATGCGCTCCGACGGCAACGGCGCCAGCTCGGGAATGACGTCGGTGCAGGCCTCGCCGACGATGAGGCAGCGTCCGGCGGGACCGGGATCGCCCACCACGATGCTGTCGAGCTCGGCGCGCCACAGGCGATGCGGCTGGGCATTGGAAAGATCCGGCGCGAAGGCCTCGCGGGTATAGACGACGGTGATGCCGGCGACCCGGCAGGCCGCGAGCACGCGCCGGATCGGCGCGATGGGCGCCCGAAGGCAGCTCATGTCGGCGCCGCTCCGCGCCATGAAGCCCTCGGGTGCGCAGAAATCGATCTGCATGTCGATCACGAGGAGCGCCGCGGCGGCGACGGAGAAACTCCCCTCAATCGGAAACGGGAAGGGCGTCGCGGGAATTTTCGTCACCGGCTCGCGATGATCCGTCATCGTCTCGCGCTTTCTCGATCGCTCTGCCTCTCATTTGATCCTGCTCGATGGCCTGACGCAACCGGCAAGGCGCCACCATCGGCGGGCCTCGGGCAGAACCGGGATGACTCTTTCCGGTCCGCCGTGCATGCTGGCACGTGTCTTGCGAATGCGGGGCGAGGCCGCGCGAGCGCCGCCACGGTCGAAGGGGGTCGATATGGGCTGGTTCCGGTTTGGCGTTCGGTACTGTCGAGCCGGGGTTCTCGCGGTCGCCGTCATCATGGCCCTCGGCTCCGCCGCCCGCGCCGACGATCCCAAGGTGCTTCGCGTCATCCCCCAGGCGGATCTCAAGGTGCTGGACACCCATGTGGGCTCGATCCAGATCACCAAGATCTATGCCCTCATGGTCTACGACACGCTCTTCGCCTGGGATTCCCACCTGCAGCCGAAGCCGCAGATGGTGGAGAGCTACACAATCTCGCCGGACAAGCTCACCTACACCTTCACGTTGCGGCCGGGGCTCAAATTTCACGATGGGCAGCCGGTGACGCCCAAAGACGTCATTCCCTCCCTCAAGCGCTGGATGACCCGGGATGTGATGGGTCAGAAGCTGGCAACGTATGTCGGCGAGATGAAGGCGGTGGACGACCGCACCTTCACCATGGTGCTGAAGGAGCCCTATCCCTTCGTGGAGTTCTCCCTGGGATCTGCCGGTGGGCAGATGCCGGTGATCTACCGCGAGAAGGAGGCTCTCAGCGACCCCTTCACCGCGATCACTGAGACCATCGGCTCCGGTCCCTTCAAGTTCAATCGTGCCGAGTGGCAGCCGGGATCGAAGGTCGTCTTCGACAAGAATACGGACTATGTGCCCCGCGCGGAGCCGCCGGATGGCTTGACCGGCGGCAAGGTGGTCAAGGTCGACCGCGTCGAGTGGGTGGTGATGCCCGACGCCATGACCGCATCCCTGGCGATTGCCAAGAACGAGGCGGATCTCTGGGATTCTCCCAGCAATGACCTCCTGCCGGCGCTGGAGAAAAACCCTGACGTCGTCGTCGGCAAGCTGGCGCCGTTCGGGAATTTCGGCTTCCTCAGGGTGAACAGCCTGTTCCCGCCGTTCAACAACCCGAAGGCGCGTCAGGCGCTGGCCTATGCCTTCGATCAGCGCGAGTTCATGAGCGCCGCCTATGGCGATCAGAAATGGTGGAAGGTCTGCTACTCCTACTTCATCTGCGGCGCGCCTTACGGCACCGAGGCGGGCTCCGAGCCCTATCAGAAGCAGGATCTGGAGAAGGCGAAGCAGCTCTTCGCCGAGGCCGGCTACAAGGGCGAGAAGCTGGTGCTGATCACCACGGACGAGCTGCCGCAGATCGGCCAGATGGCCCAGGTCGCCGCCGGGACGCTTCGCAAGATCGGCGTCAATGTCGAGCTGGTGGTGAACGCCTGGGGCGTCACGGTTCAGCGCATGATGAAGAAGGACGACCCCGCCAACGGCGGCTGGAACATGTTCACCTCCTGGGGCACCGGCTCGACCTTCCATCATCCCCTCAGCAACATCGGCACGCCCATGACCTGCGATGCCAAGAACTGGGTGGGCTGGCCCTGCGACGAGGAGGCTGAAAAATTGCGCGACCAGTTCGTCCGCGCCAACGATGACGCGACGCGGATGAGCGTGCTCGATCGTTATCATCGCCGCCTGATGGAGGAGCAACCGTATTCTCTCCTCGGCCAATTCGATCCGCCCTTTGCGTGGCGCAAGAACGTGCAGGGCGTGCTGCCGGCGGCAGTGCTGGTGTTCTGGAACATCAGCAAGAGCTGAGGCACGGCCGGTGTACACCTTCGATGCGAAGCGCCTGGATCTCGCCCGGGAGTTCAAGGCGACGCCATTCGGCGAGCACAGCCCGGACCTGCAGTATCTCCTCAACCTCATGCGGGCCAGGGAGACCTGGGGCCGCTACATCCTGGTGATGACGCGGCCCCACGAGCAGTGGACCCTGGCGCGCCTCACCGACGACAACAACGGTCCGCCGCGCCTCACCAATGCCACCTTCGACAGCCTGGAGGCGGCGGAGTGGGGCGTCTTCAAGCTGCGCTGGGAAGAGCTGGCCGGCGCGCCGCTCGCCCTCGATTGACCGCCTCGCGACGGGAGCCGACGTGACCGTTCTCATGGGATATGCCGACAAGATCAGCGTCGCGCCCGGCGATGCGATCGCCTTCAAGGTGAGCTGCGCCGGAACGCCGCGCTATCGTGCCGAGATCGTCCGCGTTCTGAGTCCCGAGGCCGGGCCCGATGCGCCGGAATTCCGCAAAGAAACCGTGCAGACGCCGGCCAATCGCGAGTACGCCGCCCGCGAGCAGGCGCTTCATTGCGGCTCCTGGGCGATGGTGCCCGCCCATCCCGTCGTATCCGGCCTCGAGAGCTTCTCGGTCCAGGCGATGATCTGGCCGACGCTGCCGGGCCGCGGCCGCCAGGCGATCCTCGGCACCTGGAGCGAGAGCCTCGGCACCGGCTTCGGGCTGATGCTGGACGAGCAGGGCGCGCTTGAACTGCGTCTCGGCCAGGGCGCCGGCCGAAGCGTCGTCGTTTCCGGCAGTATCCCTCTCTTCCAACGCAAATGGTACTTCGTCGCGGCCACCTACGATCGCGCCAGCGGCGTCGCCCGGGTCTATCAGGAGCTGGTCGCCGACAAGACCATGGCGCACTCGCCCGCCGTGGCGAAGGAGAAACCCGTTCCCGGTGGTTTCACCGCCGGCACCGGCCCGTTCCTGTTCGCCGCCTGGCATCGCGACGAGTCCGCGGCTGCCGCGCTTCCGCTCGTGGGCGGTCACTTCAACGGCAAGATCGACCGGCCGCGTCTCGCCAACCGCGCGCTCTCCCGGGACACGATGTGGACGCTCACCTCGGACGCGATCCCGGCCAGCCTTGCCACCGATGTCGTGGCCAGCTGGGACTTCTCCCGGGACATGGAGAGCGAGATCATCCGCGACGCCTCGCCGAGCCGTCTCGACGGGGCGATCGTCAACCTCCCGGCCCGCGCCATGACCGGCTGCGCCTGGGACGGCAGCGAGATGAACTGGCGCAATGCGCCGCAGCAGTACGGCGCCATCCACTTCCATGACGACGACATCTCGGACGCCGGCTGGGAAACCGATTTCACCTTCGCCGTGCCGGAAGGCTTGCGCAGCGGCTGCTACGCCGCCTGGCTCACCTCAGGCGATGCCCGCTTCCAGATCGCCTTCTTCGTGCGGCCGAAGAAGGGCGCTGCCACCGCCGACGTCGTCTACCTCGCCTCCAGCGCCACCTATACCGTCTACTGCAACAACGTCGGCCGTTTCCGCACGGTCATGACCGAGGTGACCCAGGGCCGCCTCACGGTGATGGATGCCGTCGACATCCTGCTGCTGCAGCATCCGGAGATGGGGTACTCCACCTACGACCGGCATTCCGACGGCAGCGGCATCTGCTATTCCTCCAGGCTCCGGCCGGCGACCAACATCCGCCCCACCGGCCGGCTCTGGAACTACTGCTGCGATCTCCTGATCGTGGATTGGCTCGACCGCTCGGGCCTCAAGTTCGACGTTGTCACCGACGACGACCTGCACAAGGAAGGCCTCGATCTGCTGCGCCCTTATCGCGTGCTGATCACGGGCAGCCATCCGGAATACGCGTCGCTGGCCATGCTCGACGCCCTCGACAGCTGGGTGCGCCGGGGCGGCCGGCTCATGTATCTCGGCGGCAACGGCTTTTATTGGCGGATCGCCTATCACCCGACCCGGGAGGGGATCATCGAGGTGCGCCGCAGCGAGGACGGGACGCGCGCCTGGGATGCGGAGGTGGGCGAGTACTATCACAGCTTCAGCGGCGAGTATGGCGGCCTCTGGCGCCGCCAGAGCCGCGCGCCCCAGGCGCTGGCGGGGGTGGGATTCATCAGCCAGGGCTTCGACTTCTCCTCCGCCTATCGCCGCACCGAGGCCGCCCACGATCCCCGGGCCGCCTTCATCTTCGAGGGCGTGGAGGGCGAGGTCCTCGGCGACTACGGTCTCCTCCAGGGCGGCGCCGCTGGCATCGAGATCGACTGCATCGATCCCGCCCTGGGCACGCCACCCCATGCCCTGGTCGTGGCGCGCTCGGAGAACCACTCCAACACCTACGAACTGGTGAATGAGGAGGTGCGCGTCGCCCACGGCATGACCGATGGCGTGCAGAACCCGCTGATCCACGCCGACATGACTTTCTTCGAGACGCCGAACGGCGGCGCGGTATTCTCCACGGGCTCGATTGCCTACGCAGGATCCTTCGGCCACAACGGATTCAATAACGCCATCGCGAAGCTCACCTACAACGTGCTCCGCCGCTTCGCCGACCCCAAGCCGTTCGTGGTGCCTTAGAAGCCCGGCGCCCTATCCACCCTCCATCGTCATGGCCGGGCTTGACCCGGCCATCCACGAATTTTTCGCTTTCAAGGCGTGGATGCCCGGCACAAGGCCGGGCATGACGGAGGGGGAAAGGGTTGACCGCAGCCTACCGCTGCAAATCCCCGAACCCGGTCTCGAGCTGGATCCGATCCGCGTTTTTGGGGGGATCGAAGGGCTCGGGGGTGGCTTCGCCGGGTTTGCGCTCGCGGCCGATGCCGCGGAAATAGGCCTCGAGACCCGACGGCGTCATGGTCCAGGTCATCTTGAGATCGCCGGTCCCGGTGTTGATGATCTTGTGCTTGAGCCAGGGCGAGGCGACCACGGTGGTGCCGGGCACGAAGGGATGCGCCTTGCCATCCACCTCGATGGTTCCCTTGCCCTCGAAGCAGAAGATGATCTCCACCTGCCGGTCGTGGCTGTGCTCCTGGATGAAGCAGCCCGGCGGGATCACCTGGATCCCCATGGCAATCTCGCCCGGACCGCCATAGGACGGGCTCGCCTTCACGGTCACGTAGCCGTTGGTGGGCTGCGGCCGCCAGAAGGAGACGCCGTCCTCGGGCTGGAGGACGGAGGGGAGCGGCGGGCCCAGCTGGTCGGTGGTCATGACGCGCCTATAAATCGGTGTGGTGCCGCCGCAAGCCTATCATCGTCCGATGTCGGGCGCAAAATCGGCCGCGGTCCCGCGGCTTGTCGCCCTCGTTCAATGATGTCATCAATCGGACGGTTGAAGTCAGGGACGGGCGAGGGAAAGCCATGATCAAGACAGGCGAGGCGCATCTCAGGACGTTGCGCGACGATCGCCGGATTTATCTCTCCGGCCGCGCCATCGAGGACGTCACCACCCATCCCGCCTTCCGCAACGCCGCCGCCACCGTCGGCGAGCTCTATGACTTCCAGGCGGAGCCGGCTCAGGTCGAGCGCATGACCTTCGAAACCTCCGAGCGGCCGGCGCGCCAACCGCGCCTGGCAGCTGCCGCGCTCCCATGCCGAGCTGGTGCGGCGGCGGGAGGCCCTCACCGCCTGGTCCGAGCTTCATTGCGGCTTCATGGGCCGCTCCCCCGATCACGTGGCCTCCTGCGTCTCCGCCATGGCGATGGGGAAGGATCTCTTCGAGAGCCACGGCAAGGGGCGCGGCGCCGCACTCTGGGACTACTACGAATACGCCCGGGACAACGATCTCTACCTCGCCTACGTCATCATCGATCCCCAGGCCGACCGCTCGAAGTCGACGGGCGAGCAGGCGGATGAGTACCTGACCGCCGCGATCTGCGACGAGGATGCCGAGGGCATCACCATCAAGGGCGCAAAGATGCTGGGAACCTCGGCGGTCTTCGCCAACGAGATCCTGGTGGCCTCGCTCCGCCCGATGCGGGACGGCGAGACCAAATACGCCTTCACCGCCGCCATTCCCATCGGCGCCCGCGGCGTCAAGCTGCTGTCGCGGAAATCCTATGAGCAGGGCGTCTCGCGCTTCGACTATCCGCTCTCGGCGGTCTTCGACGAGAACGACGCCATCGTCTATTTTGACGAGGTGAAGGTGCCCTGGGAGCGCGTGTTCGTGCACCGCAATCCCGCCATGTCCTTCGCCCAGTTCCACGAGACGCCGGCCCATTCCTACCAGAACTACCAGGCGCAGATCCGCCTCGCGGTAAAGCTGCGCTTCCTCATCGGCGTGGCGCGCCGGGTCTGCGAGACCATCGGCACCATCGATTTTCCCCAGGTGCGCGAGAGCCTGGGCATGCTCGCCGCCAAGGCCGGGATGATCGAGGGCGGTGTCTACGCCATGGAGGCGAAGGGCAGCCACTACGGCCCCTACTTTCTGCCGGATCGCGGCCTCCTCTACAGCGCCACCGTGCTGGCGCAGCAGCTCTATCCCGAGTTCATCACCGCGATCCGCGATCTCGCCGGCGGCGGCGTCATCATGCTGCCGTCCTCGGTGGAGGATTTCGACAACCCGGAGATCGCCGCCGTCATCGCCAAGACCCAGCTTTCGCCGCGCACCGATCCGCGCGGCCGCGTGAAGCTCTTCAAGCTGGCCTGGGACAGCATCGGGTCGGAATTCGCCTCGCGCCATACGCAGTACGAGATGTTCTACAACGGCGCCCGCCACTTCACGACCGCCCATGCCTTCCGGACCTATGACTGGGACGCCGCCACCGGTCTCGTAGACAAGCTGATGGCGGGCTACGACCAGCCGGAGCAGGCTGCCCGATGAGCACCGCGATCCGCACGCTTCCGGTCGGTCCGGTCGAGATCGGCGCACTCGTGGTGCCGCCGGGCCGGCGCGCCCGCACCCAGATTGATTTGATCGAGCTCGCCGACGGCTCGAAGGTGAGTCTTCCTGTCGTAGTCATCAACGGCACCAGGCCCGGCCCGCGCCTCTATCTCGGCGCCGCCATCCACGGCGACGAGGTGAACGGCGTCTCGATCCTCTCCGAGGCGCTGGCAAAGCTCGACCCGGCGCAGCTCGCAGGGAGCATCCTCTGCGTTCCCGTGCAGCATCCGCTCTCCTTCTACGCGGACCATCGGATTCCGCTGTCGCAATTCATGAAGTCGCCACTCGACCAGGCGCCGATCGACGCCTGGACCTGCTTTCCCGGCGACGGCGACGGCAATCTCGCCCAGATCGTGGCGGCGTCGCTGTTCCGGCTCATCCGCCAGTGCTCCTGCGCCATCGACATCCACACGCCGACCCGGGGCGGCCGCTACGTGCCGATCGCCATCGTGCCGAGCCTGCGGCTCGGTACCTCGGCGGAGCAGGCGCTGTGGCTCGCCCGGCAGTTCGCCTCCGGCTACATCATGAAGACCGATCAGGGCATGTATGTGAGCGACGGCATCCTCTGCGTCGAGGCGACGCGGGCGGGCGTTCCCGCCTTCACCTTCGAGGTCGGCGAAGGCGGCCGGCTGGAGGCGTCGATGATCGCCGAGGGCGCGCGCTGCGTGCGCAACGCCATGGTGGGGCTTGGCATGATCGAGGGCGAGCGCCGCCTGCCAACCGTCGATCACGTGATGCGAACCTTCCTCGGCCTCCGCGCCCGTCGCGGCGGCCTGCTGCACACCGAGGCGACGCTCGGCGAGCTGGTGAAGAAGGGCGATCCGCTGGCCCGCATCGTCGACATCTTCGGCGACACCGTAGAGACGATCGTGGCACCGGAGGCCGGCGTTTTCGTGCGCTCCACCACCCTCTCGACGGTCTCCACCGGCGAGCGCGCGGCGACCCTGGGGCTGCTCTAGGGATGGCTGAACGTCGCGCGCAGTTCGAGGCGGCGGTGCGCGCCGCGATGGTCGATGTTGCGGTGCTCTGCGCCGAGCTCGTGCGCGTTCCCAGCGGCAACCCGCCCGGCGACACCGGCCCCATCGCCGATTTGATCGAGGCGCGGCTCAAGTCCAATGCCGACATCGCCTGCCGGCGCGTGGTGGCGAAGCCACCGGCGGTGAATTTGATCGCCAAGCTCAAAGCGGCGCGTCCCGGCCGCCATCTCGTCATCAACGGCCATCTGGACACCTTCCCCGTGGGCGACACGGCGGGATGGACGCAGGATCCCCTCGGCGGTGTCGTCGTCGGCAACCGGCTCTATGGCCGCGGCTCCTCGGACATGAAAGCCGGCCTTGCGGTCGGCGTCATGACGCTGCAGCTGCTCGCGAAACACCGCGACGCTCTCGCCGGCGAGCTGACCCTGGCGCTGGTGGGCGACGAGGAGACCGGCGGGCTCTGGGGCACGCAATATCTTCTGGCGAATGAGCCCGATACTGTCGGCGACGCCATGCTGAGCGCCGATGCCGGCTCGCCGGACGTGCTGCGCTTCGGCGAGAAGGGTCAGCTCTGGATCGAGGTGGAGGCCTCCGGCAAGAGCCATCACGGTGCCCACGTCCATCTCGGCCGCAACGCCATCGAGGCCCTGCTGCCGGCGCTCCAGAATTTGCTGCGGCTTCGCAACCTTGAGTGCCCGATCCCGGCGGACATCCGCGCCGCGATCGACGCGGCCGCAAGCCGATCGGAGGCGGTATCAGGCAAAGGCGAGACCGCGGCGCTGAAGCAGGTCACCGTCAATCTCGGCGTGATCCAGGGCGGCATCAGCGTGAACCTGATCCCGGACCGGGCGCGGGCGCGCGCCGACATCCGCTTCCCGCCCGGCCTCACGGTCAAGGAAGTGGTGGCGGAGATCGAGCGGCTCATCGGCGGGTTGCCGGACGTGCGTTTCTCCGTGCTCGCTGGCACCGAGCCGAACTGGACCGACCCCGACCACGAGATCATCCGGCGCGCCGCCGCCAACGCCGAGGCCTGCCTCGGCCGGGCGCCCGCGCGCAACATGCGCCTGGGATCTTCGGATTCCCGTTTCTATCGCTACAGGGGCATTCCCGCCGTGGTCTACGGACCGGTGCCCCACGGCATGGGCGGCGCCGACGAGCACGTCACCATCGACGATCTCGCCGCGGTCTTCTACGTCCACGCCATGACGGCTTTCGACTATTTGGCGGCCGACGCTTCCTGATCGCGGTAGCGCCGAAAACTCCGCTGCATGAAGGCGTCGATGGCGGGGTCGTTGTCGCCGCGGGGCACGGGGTCGGCGTCCCAGTTGCCGTGGCGGTCCGCGCCGCGCACCAGCAGGGCGTTGCGCCGGCCGAGGGTCGAGCGCACGTGGGCTGGGATGTAGAAGATCGCGAAGCCGATGCGCGGGCGCGCCGACGTGTTCGGGAGCGAGCCGTGCACGGTGCGTTCCTGATGCAGGGAGAACTCGCCGGGCGCGAGTTCGATGTCGAGAGCCTTTGCCTCGTCGAGGCCGCGGATCGCCTGACCTCGAATCAGGAGATTGTCGGGATGCTTCGTCTCTTCGTGGCTGAAATCCGCGGCGAGATGGCTCGCGGGCATGATGCGCAGACAGCCGTTGTCGCGCCGGCTATCGGTGAGGGCGATCCAGGCCGTCACCTCGTCGTGGGGTTCCAGGCCGAAATAAGCGGAGTCCTGATGCCAGGACACATAGGCACGGTCGCCCGCCGGCTTCGCCCACACCGTCGAGGTGAAGACGAGGATGTCGGGGCCGATCACGCTCTCGACGGCATCGAGGATGGCCGGCGTGCGTGCGATCTCCTCCAGCATGCGGAAGCGCAGATGCGCCTTGAAGCGCAGGAGCCGGGTGAGCGGCGCGCCGGCCGCCGCGGCGAATTCCTGCAGCGCCCGGGCGCGGCCGAGGGCGTCTTCCGCCGTGAGGCCGCGCAGTGGATACACCACGCCCTCGTGGCGAAATCGCGCCAGCTCCTCTGACCTCAGCGAGCCCATCGCGCCTCCGATCTCCGGTGCGGAGTATAGAAGCGGGCGACAGGGGTGAAAACCGCTGGCATGCCAATTGCTCGTTTAATTATCAGGTCAGAGGGCGCACGGATTCCGCCGCGGTTGCCTAACGGCAAGGCGGAGGCGTCGATATCTGCCCAAGTCGTGCTCAGCGAGGGGCGAAGCCATGACGGCAGTCGATGTTGAAACGAGGACGGCGCCGGATTTCCGCTCGATCCCCATCGTCGACATCTCGGCGCTGAGGAGCGGCGACACCGTGGCGCGGGCGGAATGCGGGCGGGCGATGGACGTTGCGTGCCGGAACGTCGGCTTCTTCTATGTTCGCGGGCATGGCGTCGACGAGACCGTACTGTCGGGAGTCTTCGCGGCGGCGCGCGCCTTCTTCGCCCGGCCGGACGCGGAGAAGATGCGGGTGCACATGAAGGCCTCGCCGCTGTTCCGGGGATATTTTCCTTTGGGCGGCGAGATCACCGATCCCGCCCTCGGCGGTGACGTGAAGGAAGGCTTCGACCTGGCGCTGGATCTGCCGCCCGACGATCCCGACGTCCGCGCCGGCAAGCCGCTGCACGGACCCAACCAGTGGCCGGCGGGGCCCGAGGGGTTCCGCGATGCGCTCATGCGCTACTACGACGCGCTCTGCGGCCTCGGCCGGATCATCTCGCGCGGCATGGCGCTGGGATTGCGGCTGCCGGAGACTTTCTTCGCCGGCAATCTCGACCGCCCCACCGCCATCCTGCGCATCCTGCACTATCCGCCCCAGGACGCGCCGATCGGCCCGCCCGGCTGCGGGGCGCACTCGGATTATGGATACCTCACCATCCTGGCCCAGGACGACGTCGGCGGGCTCCAGGTGCAGAACCGCGCCGGCGAGTGGATCGACGCGCCGCCGATCCCGGGCACCTTCGTGTGCAATCTTGGCGAGATGATGGGGCAGTGGACCAACGATCTCTATCCCGCCACCAGGCATCGCGTGATCAACCTCTCCGGCCGCGAGCGCTACTCGGTGCCGTTCTTCTTCCATCCGAATTTCGACGTCGAGGTGAGCTGCCTGCCGAGCTGCCACGGTCCCGGCAACCCGCCGCGCTATGCACCTGTCACCAGCGGCGAGTACGTGCTGAAGCGCCTCACGGAATCCTACATCAAGCTATAGGACGACAAGATGCCGAAGACCCTTACCGAAGAGCAGGTCGCCCAGTTCCGAGACGACGGCTACGCCTTCCCCTTCCGCGCCTTCTCCCGCGAGGAGGCGCGCGCCGAGCGCGACCGGATCGAGCGCTTCGAGAAGAGCGTCGGCCACGAGGCGCAGCGCATCATGAAGATCAAGGCGCATCTGCCGTTCCCCTCCCTGGTGGCACTGGCGCGGCGAAAGGAAGTGCTCGATGCGGTCGAGGACGTGATCGGGCCCAACATCCTGCTGTTCGGTGCCTCGCTCTTCTCAAAGAACGCCCGCGACAGCCGCTACGTGAGTTGGCATCAGGACTCCGCTTACTTCGGTCTCGACCCCCATGAGGAGGTGACGGCCTGGGTGGGGCTCACCGACAGCAATCCTGGCAACGGCTGCCTGCGCGTAATGCCGGGAACCCACCTCGGCCCGGATCTCAAGCACGTCGAGACCTATGCCAAGGACAATCTCCTGGCGCGCGGCCAGCAGATCGACGGGCTCGACGAGAGCAAGGCGGTCGATCTCGTGCTGGAGGCGGGACAGTTCTCGCTGCACCAGGAGCGCGCCGCCCACGGCTCGGCGGCCAATACCTCCGACGACCGGCGCATCGGCCTCGCCTTCTTCTTCATCCCCGCCCATGTGCGCTCAACCATCGGCCGGCGCACCGCCATGCTGATGCGCGGCGAGGACCGCTGGGGCTATTGGGACAGGGACCCCGAACCGCAGGTGGACGAGGACCCCATCTGCATGGCCGCGCTCCGCAACGCCTGGACCCAGTACCGGGATGTCAACATCAAGCAGGCGGCGGCGGCAGGGCATGTGTAAGCGCGGCCGCGTGCCTCACACCCACTCCGTATAGGCACCAAGACCGCGCTTCTTGATCTGGCCGCCGATTACCGCGCGCTGGATTTCCGAGGTGCCTTCCCAGATGCGGTCGACGCGGATGTCGCGGTAAAGCCGCTCCACCGGGTTCTCTCGCATGTAGCCGCGGCCGCCCAGGATCTGCAGGGCCTTGTCGATGACGCGGCCGGCGGTCTCGGACGCGAAGAGCTTCACGGCGCTGGCGCGGGCGTGGACGAGCTTGCGGTCGATGCCCTGGTCGATCTCCCAGGCGACGCGGTAGACCAAGCTCTTCATTGCCATAATGTCGACGGCCATATCCGCCAGCATGAACTCGATCGCCTGGAATTCGCGGATCGCGCGGCCGAACTGCACGCGCTCGGTCGCCCAGGCATTCGCCACCTCCGCCGCCCGGGTTGCGGCCCCCAGGCAATTGGCGGCGATCTGTAGGCGCGCCTCGACGAACCAGTCCTTGGTGAGTTCGAAGCCCGCGCCCACCTCGCCCAGCACGCGGGAGGCATCGAGCTCGACCCCATCGAAGATGAATTCGGGATGACCGAAAACGTAGGTGTGCATGAACTTCGGCGTCCGCTTGATGCGCACGCCCGGAAGATCCTTGTCCACCAGGAAGAGGGTCGGCTTGTCGGCGCTGCCGTCCACATGGGCGTGCACCACCAGATAGTCGGAGTAGTCGCCCGTGGTGACGAACCACTTCTCGCCGCTCAGGTAATATTTCCCGTTGCGAAAGTCCGCGCGGGTGGCGACGAGGCGCGGGTCCGAGCCCGCGCCGGCCTCGGTGATGGCGTAGGAGGCGCGGCGCGCGCCCTTGCAGCTCGGGATCAGGTACTCGCGCTTCTGCGCGGCCGTGGCGTATTTGAGCGGCACCGGCGGATGCCAGAGGATGGCCCAGAGCGCGCCCGTCGCCTTGCCCACCTCCTCGTTCACCAGCGTCTGCTGGAACTGGCTCAGCCCCTGGCCGCCGTCCTCGCGGGCGTGGTTGATGGCGTTGAGGCCGTGCGCCACGACGGCGCCGCGCAGCCGCGCCAGGGTCTCGGGCGGCAGATGTCCCGTCATCTCCAGCTCCTCCTCCTGGGGAAAGAGCTGAGTCTCCGCGAACGCCTTCGCCTTGTGTTTCCAGGCTAGATCGGATTCGGGTATGCGCAGGTCCACGTGAATTCTCCTAGGGCAGCACCACGAGGGCATCGACGGCGACGGCGCCGCCGGGCCCGACGATGAGGGGATTGATGTCGATCTCCTTGACGGCATCGTCGAGCTCAGCCGCCATGACCGAGAAACGCGCGACGATCTCGGCGAGATTCGCGAGATCGGCGGCAGGCGCGCCGCGCACGCCCGCCAGGAGCTTGCGTGCCGCCAGCCCCTCGATGAGCCGCAGCGCCGTCGCCGGACCGAAGGGGGCGAGGCCGTAGCCGGCGTCCCGCAATATTTCCACCAGGATGCCGCCCGCCGCCACCATCACGACTGGCCCGAATTGCCGGTCATCGATGAGGCCGAGGGCCAGCTCGGTGCCCGATGGGGTCATGCGCGTGATCAGGACACGGGGACCGAGACGCGCCGCCAGATCGCCATAGGCGACGGCGACAGCGGCGGCGTCGGCCAGGTGGAGCTTTACGCCGCCGACCTCGGTCTTATGGAGGATGCCGGGCATGGCCGTCTTGCAGACGGCGGGAAAGCCGATGCGTCCCGCCGCGGCCACCGCCGCCTCCGCGCTCTCGACGATCACCGACGGGACGGTCGGAATGCCGAAGTCGGCCAACAGCTCGTAGGCTTCGGATTCCGGCAGCGCGCCCTGACGTCCGCGCAGAATCGTCCGCCAATCGCGCGTCGGCCGGACCGTCGGCGCGGGGTCCGCGGGCCGCGCGAGAAAATCCCGATAGGCCATGAGGTGGCCCGCCGCCTGCAACCCGGGGATCGTGCCGTCGAGCACTGGCACGCCTGCCTCCGTCAGCGCCAGGGCCAGCTTGTCGTGGCGGACCTGGGTGTAATTGGTGACCAGGGCCAGCGGCTTGTCGGTGACGGCCTGGACGCGACGGCAGACCTCGGAGAAACCCGCCGAGAGGTAGGAGGGATCGCGGATGTCGTTGAAGAAGATCCCCAGCGCCGTATCCGGGTCCTGCATCAGCGCGAGGAAGCAATCCGCGAAGATGTCGACGAAATCCCGGCCGGTGCCCCAGGCGTCCAGGGGATTGACCGGCTCCAGGCCGAATTCGAGCCGTGCGCCAAGCTTCGCCACGGTCTGTGAATTGATGCGGGCGAAGGGCACGCGATGATCTTCGGCGAGATCCATCACCATCTCGCGCTCGCCGCCGGAATCGTGGAGGGCGGCGAGGCCGCCCGCCTGGGCGCGGCGGCCCTGCTGGAAGAAGAGCAGCGTGGTCGCCATCTCGTCGACGTTAGAGACGCGCAGCACGCCGTAGCGGTCGAACAGCGCCCGATAGGCGGCGTCGTTGCCGGCGATGGCGCCGGAATGGCTCATGGCCAGCGCCGCGCTCGCCTCGGTGCGGCCGACCTTGAGGGCGACGACGGGGATCTCGCGCGTTGCCGCCTTGTCGAGGGCGCGGACGAAGGCCGCGGGATCGCGGATGGTCTCCAGGAAAAGTCCGACCGCCCGCGTCTCCGGCTGCTCCAGGGCGTAGTCGAGATAATCGGCGGCCGTGGTCACCAGCTCCTGGCCGGCGGAGACCACGAGGTTGAATTTGAACCGGGGATCGTTGTGGGCAAGTGCGCCGAACACCGAGCCCGCGTGGGAGATGAGGGCGATACCTCCCGCGCGTGGCTCCCGTGGCGCGGGAAAGCCGCCGATCCAGGTATTGGCGGCGTCATTGTAGAACCCCATGCAATTACCGCCGCAGATCGGCATGTGGGCATCTCGCGCCAGGGTCGCGAGGCGCTGCGTCAGCGGTGGATCGCTGTCGTTCTCCAGATAGCAGCTGGCGAAGATGACGGCGGCCCGCGCGCCGGCCGCGATCGCCTCGGTGAGCGTCGCCTCCAGCCGCGCATTGGCCACCGACAGCACCGCGAGATCCACCGGCTCCGGCAGCGCCGCGAGGGACGGGTAGCACTTGATTTCGTCGATCTCGGCGTAGTTGGGATTGACGGGATAGAGCGCGCCCTCGAAGCCGCCGCGGAGTGCCATGCGGATCATGTCGTTCCCCGGCGTGTTGGCGCGCGGGCTCGCGCCCACGAAGGCGATCGAGCGCGGTGCCAGCAGCGGTGCCAGGGGATGTGTCCCCGGCGCCGCCTCCGCCAATGTGCGTGGTGTTGCCATCAACCGAGCTGGAACTTGCTCCAGGCCTCGTCGTATTTGGTGGAATAGAGGCCTGCCTGCTCCTCGTTCAGGATCAGCATGTCCTTGATGTTGTCGGGTGCGGTGACGAGGATCTTGCGCTGCTCTGGCGTGCCCTGGGCCGCCGCGGAGCCCAGCACCGGTCCGTAGGTGCCCGCCGGCAGCAGGCGGAGCTGCGCCGGCTCGCTGATGCAGTAGTTGATGAGGCGCATGGCGAGCTCCTTCTGGGGCGTGCCCTTGGGAACCACGTAGGCGTTTCCCCAGGCGATGCCGTCCTTGAACGTCATCGCGACTGGCGCCTTCTCCTTCTGGATATCGAGGATGCGGCCGGACCAGGCAGAGCTCATGGCGAGCTCGCCGCTGCTCAGGAGCTGCGGCGGCTGCGCGCCGGCGGTCCACCAGACCTTCACGCTGGGCTTGATCTCCGTGAGCTTGGCCAGCGCCTGCTGCGCCTTCTCATCGGTGACGGGATAGATCTCGGAGAATTTGAGGCCGGCGGCGAGGAGCGCCGCCTCGTAGTTGTAGTAGAACTGCTTGTAGAGGCCGCGCGGGCCCGGGAACGACTTCACGTCCCAGAAGTCCTTCCACGACTTCGGTCCCTTGTCCGCCGGGAACGTGTTCGTGTTCCAAGCGATGACGGTGGCGCCCGTCGAAGTGTAGAGGCCGTAGGGCGTCACCCAGCTCTTGTCGAGCTTCCCGGCGTCGATGATCTTGTAGTCGAGGGGCTCCAGCAGGCCCTGGTCGCGGCCCTGGAAGATGAAGCGGCCGCCGACGTTGACGAGATCCCATTCGACACTCTTCCCCTCCACCATCGCCTTGAGCTTGGCGTAGTTGGTGGGCGAGGTGTTGGTGATCTCGGTCTTGAGATCCTTGGCAGCGGGATCCATGAAGACGTCTTTCTCCAGGGCCGAGAGCGCGCCACCCCAGGAGACGAAGACGAAGGGCCGGCCCTGGGCGCGAAGGCCCGTGAATGGCGTGGCGGCCGCCACGAGTCCGGTGGCGGCGGCGGTCTTGAGCAGTCTGCGACGGTTCAGTTTGATCATTGTCAGCCTCCCTGTTGATCGGTTTCCTCTGATAGAGCCGGCAACGCCGATACCGGCAGAATGCGAACCTCCTCGGTCAGCCACCCGAGCGTGGCCGTCTCGGCGGGCGCCGCGCCCTCGCGGGCGAAGCGCCGGCACCAGATCTGCTGTCCATTGGCGAGCCGCAGGCGGATCGACAGGAGATCGCCGAGATAGACGCTCTCCTCCACCCGCGCCGTGAGGCCCGCAGCTTGCAAGCGGACTGATTCCGGCCGCACCAGCGCGGCCGCCATGTCGCCGACGGCGATGCCCTCGGCGGCGACGCCGGTGATTGCCTGGCCCAGCGGCGGCACCTCCAGCTCGGCGATTCCACCGTCGATCCGCGCGACGCGGCCCTCGATCAGGTTGGACTCGCCGAGGAAGCTGGCGACGAAGCTGTTGGCGGGCCGCTCGTAGAGTTCCCGCGCGCTGCCGATCTGCTCGATGCCGCCGGCCCGCATGATGGCGATGCGGTCGGACATGACCAGCGCCTCCTCCTGGTCGTGGGTCACGTAGATCATGGTGCGGCCGAGGCGCTGGTGCAGGCGGCGGATCTCCAGCTGCACATGCTTGCGCAGCTGGCGGTCGAGGGCGCCGAGCGGCTCGTCCAGCAGCAGCACGTCCGGCTCGATGACGAGGGCGCGGGCCAGCGCCACGCGCTGCTGTTGCCCGCCGGAAAGCTCGCGCACCGCGCGCCGGCCGAGGTCGGCGAGCTGCACCATGGCGAGCGCATCGCCGACGCGTTGCCCGATTGCACTCTTGGTGACGCCGCGGGCACGCAATCCGTACGCCACGTTCTCGAAGACGTCGAGATGGGGGAAGAGGGCATAGCTCTGAAAGACCATGCCGATGTTGCGCCGGCGCGCCGGGAGGGCGGTTACGTCGCGGCCGCCAATCAGCACGCGGCCGCCCGACGGTGCCACATGGCCGGCGGCGATGTTGAGGAGCGTGGTCTTGCCGGAGCCGCTGGGTCCCAGCAGGGTCACGAACTCCCCCGCGGTCACGTCGAGGCTGGCGGGGCGCAGCGCCTGCAGGGCGCCGTAGTTCTTGGAGACCTCGACGAAGGAGAGCGGGCGCATGGCGTCAGGCCACCACGTGGCGCCGCGAGCGGCTGAGCGCGCCGTGCAGCACCAGGAACAGCACCAGGGTGAGGGCGATCAGCAGGGTCGCGGCGACGGCCACGACCGGCGTGAATTCCACCCGGATGGTCTCCCACATCTTCACCGGCAGGGTCTTCGAGCGGATGCCCGCCAGGAAGATCGAGATCACCACCTCGTCGAAGGAGGTGATGATGGCGAAGACCGCGCCGCCCACCAGCCCCGGCAGGATCGACGGCACGGTGACGGTGCGGAAGACCCGCGCCGGCGAGGCGCCCAGCCCCTCAGCGGCGCGCAGCAGCGAGCGGTCGAGGCTCGCCAGCGACACGCCGACATTCACCACCACGAAGGGCAGGCAGACGAGGGTGTGGCCGAGGGCGAGGCCCAGCGTGGTCCCCACCAGTCCCAGCGGCCGGCTCACGTAGTAGAGCGCCACCGCCGTGATGATGGAGGGCACGATGAGGGGCGCCAGGAACAGGCCGGAGAGAAGCGTGCGCATCCATCCCCGCAGGCGATCGAGGCCGAGGGCGGCCGCGGTGCCGAGCGCCAGGGAGAAGGCGGTGGCGAGCACCGCCACCTCGGCGCTGGTGACGAGAGACGCCATCCATTCGCCGTCGCGGAAGAACGCCTCGTACCAGCGGAGCGACACCGACGTGGGCGGCAGGCGAATGAAGGAGGCCTGATTGATAGAGGCCGGCAGCACCACGAAGGTGGGCAGCACGAGGAAGGCCAGTACCGCCGCCACCATTGCATGGATCGCGATTTTGGCGGTGCGCGGCATCCCCTACCTCGCCACCATGATCTGCCGCATCGGCAGCAGACGCGCCCCGATCAGCAGCAGCGCCAGCGTCCCGCCCAGCAGGATGAAGGACGCGGCGGCGGCGAGCGGCCAGACCAGGCGCTCGTCCACGAGGGTCTCGATCAACATGGAGAGCGTGAGATTCGAGATGCCGCCCAGGAGGGCCGGCGTGATGAAAAAGCCGAGGGACAGCAGGAAGACCAGTGCCGCCGCGGCGCCGACTCCGGGCAGGCTGAGCGGCAGGTAGACGCGCCAGAAAGTCATCAGGGGCGAAGCGCCGAGCCCGTCGCTCGCCAGCAGCAGGCGCGGATCGACCCGCAGCAGCGCCGCGTAGATCGGCAGGATCGCGTAGGGCAGCAGCACGTGGATCATGCCGATATAGACGGCGGTATCGTTGAAGAGGAGCTCCAGCGGCTGCCGCGTCAGGTGCAGCGTCGTCAGCGCCGAGTTGATCGGGCCGTTCTTCTCCAAGAGCAGCATCCAGCTGAAGGTGCGCACGAGAACGCTGATCCAGAACGGCACCAGCACGCACCAGAAGGCGATCGCCCGGAACCCGCCCTTGAGGCGCGTCAGCACATGGGCGGTGGGATAGGCCAGCAGGATGGCGGCCACCGTCACGATGACCGCCACCAGCACGGTGTTGAGGAGAACCCGCCGATAGACCTCGCCGCCGAGGATCTCGGCGTAGGTCGCGAAGGGGCCGCGCGGATCGGAGAAGCTCAGCGCGAAGAGCCGGCCGAGGGGCGCCAGGAACCAGAGAGCGAGAAATGCCACCGCCGGGAGCAACAGAAGCCCCGGCACGGCGCTGGTCCGTAGAGATGTTCCCCTGCTCATCCCGGCTGCCGGACGGTCTCGGGTCCCGGCCCTCCTGATCCCCCGCTGCTCAGGGCCCGTTACAGCCCCGTCGTGAAATACCGTAACAGGATTTTCACAGTCGTGAAAAGATGACTCTAGAAACTCGGCGGCGTCAGCGCCCAGATGACCGTGGTGCGGCCGGCGCCGGGATTGCGGTAGCGGTGCGGCGTGTTGCTGGCGAAGCCGAAGCTGTCGCCCTCGTTGAGGAGGTAGTGGTGCTCACCGACCCAGAGCTCCAGCGCGCCTTCCATCACCACGCCGGCTTCCTCGCCGTCATGGGTGTAGAAGTCGGGTCCGCTCTCGGCGCCGGGCTCGAGCTGGCAGAGCAGCAGCTCCAGCTTGCCGGAGAGGGTCGGCGACAGCAGATGATCGGTGAGACCGAGGCCGGTGAAGTCCAGCTTGCGCCGCCGCCCGGCGCGCACGATGACGCCACGCTCCGCTGTCGGCACGGGATCGCCGTCGTCGAAGAACCAGCTCAGCTTGACGCCGAGAGCGGTGCCGATGCCCTGGAGATGACGCACCGAGGGCGCGGAGATGCCGCGCTCCACCTGGCTCAGATGGCCGATGGAGAGGCCGGTCGCCGCCGCCACCTCGGCCAGCGTCAGCTTCTTCGCCTTGCGCAGATCGCGGATCTTCTCGCCGATCGAGGTGAGATCGGTCTCCGCCTCGGCGGCGGGTCCATGTCGGAGAGCGGTGTCGGTCACGGCGGATTTTTAGCACGGAGCGCGACCCGACGGCATCAAAATCTTCACAGGAATGAAAATCCATGCAATAAATTTCATTGAGGCCGCGAAGCCGGCCTTCAGGGGGCGATCATGGCGGCACAATACGACGCGATCATCATCGGCGCGGGCCACAACGGCCTGGTCTGCGGCACCTATCTCGCCAAGTCCGGGCTCAAGATCCTGGTGCTGGAGCGCCGGCACGTCATCGGCGGCGCCGCGGTCACCGAGGAATTCAGCCCGGGCTTCCGCACCTCGGTCTTCTCCTACGTCATGAGCCTGCTGCACCCGCGCGTCATCGCCGATCTCGAGCTCCATAAGTTCGGGCTCGAGGTGCTGCCGGCGAACGATCTCTTCTGCCCGCTCTACGGCGACGACTACATCATCTTCAGCGACGACGTGAAGAAGACCCAGGCGCAGTTCGCCCGCTTCTCCAAGCACGACGCCGAGATCTATCCCGCCTTCGACGCCTATCTCCAGGAAGCGACCGCGATCGTGCGCAAGCTCCTGTTCGAGACGCCGATCGATCCGACGAAGCGCGACTGGAAGACCTTCAAGGACGCCGCCAGCTTTCTCTGGCGCTACCGCAAGGTCGGCAGCAAGGCCTATCGCATCGTCGATCTCCTGACCCAGAGCGCCTACGACTATCTCTCCGAGTGGTTCGAGAGCGACATCATCAAGGCGATCCTCGCCTACTACGCCTCGATCGGCACCTTCGCCGGGCCGAAGTCGCCGGGCTCCGCCTACGTCATCATGCATCACATCATGGGCGAGCATTCCGGCGCCGGCGGCTGGGGCTTCATCCGCGGCGGCATGGGCAGCATCACCCAGGCGATCGCCGCGTCGGGCCGGCGCTTCGGCCTGGAGGTGCTGACCGACGCCGGCGTCGCCGAGGTGAAGGTGCTGAACGGCCGCGCCACCGGCGTCCGCCTCCTCGACGGCCGCGAGTTCTCCGCCAAGGCCGTCATCTCCAACGCCAGCGCCAAGGTGCTGTTCCAGAAGCTGGTGTCGCCGAGCCTGCTGCCGGCGGAGTTCAACGCCGACATCGAGCGCTTCCGCACCTTCTCCACCGCCTTCAAGATGAACGTCGCCGCCGATGCGCCGCCGCGTTACCGCGCCTTCGACAAGATGAAGGCGGGGTTCGACTATCCGACCTACGTCCATATCGGCCCCGACATCGACTATCTCGAGCGCGCCTACGACGACGCCAAGTACGGCTGGTACTCCAGCAAGCCCTTCGTGACGCCTGTTGTTCCCACCATCGTCGACGACACGCTCGCGCCCAAGGGCAAGCATGTCATCAACATGTTCGGCGGCCACGCGCCCTATCGCCTGAAGAATGGCGACTGGGCCCATGAGCGAGATAATTTCGTGAAGAACGTCATGGGCGTGATGAACGAGTTCGCGCCGGGCTTCTCCGACCAGGTGATCGACATGCAGGTGCTGCTGCCACCCGACATCGAGGAGATCGTGGCGCTGCCGCAAGGCCATATCTTCCACGGCGAGCTGTCGCCGGATCAGCTTTTCTTCCAGCGCCCGGCGCCGCACTATGCGGACTACCGCACGCCGATCGGCGCGCTCTACCAATGCGGTGCCTCCGTGCATCCCGGGGGCGGCGTCTCCGGCATTCCTGGCTTCAACGCCGCCCGCGAGATTCTGAAGGACTGGCCGGCCCTCAAGCGCCTATCCTCCTGAGGCATGAGCTACCAGACCATCAAGACAGGGGTCGCGGACCGGATCGCGGTCCTGACCTTCAACCGCCCCGACGTGCTCAACGCCTTCAATGGCCGCATGGTGACGGAAGTCTTGGCGGCGATGGCGGATCTCGGCGCGCGGGAGGACGTGCTGGCGATCGTCGTCCACGGCGAGGGCCGCGCCTTCTCCGCCGGCTTCGATCTTAAGGAGTCCGCTGCCCGGGGGACACCCACCGTCGCCGAGTGGCGTACGGTGCTGGAGAAGGATTTCGACTTCATCGTGCAGTTCTGGGACTGCCCGAAGCCCACGATCGCGGCGATCCACGGCTATTGCCTCGCTGGCGCCTTCGAGCTGGCGCTCGCCTGCGATATGACGGTGGCGGCGGAGGGCACGCGCCTCGGCGAGCCGGAGGTGCGCTTTGGCTCCGGCCTGGTGGCGCTGCTGCTGCCGTGGATGACGACGCCCAAGCTCGCCAAGGAGCTGTTGCTCACCGGAACCGACGGCCTCGATGCCAAACGCGCCCTCGATATGGGCATCGTCAACGCGGTGGTGCCGGCGGGCCAGCATCTGGAGAAAGCGATGGAGCTGGCGCGCACGGTGGCCGCGGCGGCGCCCCTTTCCGTCCATCTCACCAAGCGCGCGATCAATCGCAGCTATGAGATTGCCGGCATGCGCCAGGCGCTGCTGGCGGCGCTGGAGACCGACATCGTCATCGAATCCTCCGCCGGGCCGGAGCGCACGGAATTCAACCGGATCCGGAAGGAGCAGGGGCTCAAGGCGGCGATCGCCTGGCGCGACGCCCGCTTCGCCAGGCCCGCGGGCTGAGCCCGTCATGGCCCGCGTCGATCCCGGCAACGTCACGCAGTACTGGTGGGATCGGCACGTCTCGGGCCTCAGCCTGCTGCAGGCGGATTTCACCACCCACACCTATCCGCCGCACAGCCACGACGCCTTCGTCATCGCGATCACGGAGGACGGCGGCTCCATCGTCAAGAGCCGCGGCGTCGTCGAGGAAGCGCATTCCTCGCGGCTCCTGGTGTTCAACCCCGCCGAGCCCCATGCCGGCTGGATGGGCCGCAGCCGGCGCTGGCGCTATCGCTCGCTTTATCTGGAGCGCGTTGCCATCGCCGAGGTGGCGCGCGGCCTCGGCATCGCCGAGGTGCCGTACTTCACGCGGAACATCTTTGCCGACGCCGATCTCATCGAGGGTTTCCTGGCGCTGCACCGCGCGCTCGAGGTGGGCACGCGACGTCTTCGCCGAGCGCGAGCTGCTGATCGGCACGTTCGGCAGGCTCTTCACCCGCCACGGTAGCGGCGGCGGCCGGATCGAGCCGGCGCCGGACGACAATGCGCGTCTGCGCACGCGCGGTCGCCCTCATGCGCGCACGCCACGCCGAGCCGCTGCGCCTGGAGGAGGTCGCCGCCGAAGTCGATCTCTCGATCTTCCAGCTCATCGGCCTCTTCAAGCGCACGGCGGGGCTGCCGCCCCACGCCTATCTGACCCAGCTCCGCCTGGACGTCGCATGCCGCGATCTCCGCCGCGGCCTGCCGCTGGCCGATGTCGCGGCCGCGGCGGGTTTCTACGACCAGAGCGCCCTCAACCGGCATTTCAAGCGCGTCTACGGCATCACCCCATTGCAGTTCGTCCGCGCCGCCCGACACTAGCTCACTGCAATTTTTGCCAATACTGGCCCGCCGCGGTGGGCGACACTGGTCGGCCGCGAAACCCGCGAGGCGAGAAGATGGCGCATCTCTTCTGTCACGAGCATCCGGAAACCCTCACCCTGGAGACCGTTGCCATCGACGCGCGGCCGGGCCGTGTTTCACTGGCGCAGTCGCCGTTCTATCCCGGCGGCGGCGGGCAGCCGGCGGACAAGGGCGTGCTGCGCTGGTCCGGCGGCGAGGTCCGCGTGGTCGGATTCGAGGAAATCGATGGCAAGCTCTGGCATCTCCTCGACAGCCAGGCCGAGATCGAGGGCGCCGTCGAGGCCGCGGTCGATCCCAAATTCCGTCAGACCATGCGGCAACTCCATACCGACACCCACGTCCTGAACGCGCTCGTGTTCCAGGCCTTCGATGGCGCTCTCGTGACCGGCGTGCAGATGTACGAGGACGGCACCGCCCGGATGGATTTTGACGTGCCCGGCGCCGACAACGACCGGATCCGCGCGCTGGAGGGACCGATCAACGACGCGATCCGCCAGGACTTGGCCGTGACCTTCGCCTATGTCCCGATGGAAGAGGCCCAAAGCGAGCATGGGCTGATCCGCAGCCGCTCGGTGGCGCCGCCGCCCACACCTGACGGCAAGGTCCGCATCGTCGAGATTGCGGGACTCGACCGCCAAGCTTGCGGCGGCACCCACCTCACCGCGACAGGTGCCTCGCCGCCGCTCCGCATCCTCAAGATCGAGAACAAGGGCCGCCACAACCGCCGGGTCCGGATGGGGCTGGTGGGGCTGGGATGAGCAGGGTTGCGTCCTTCGGCGCGCTTTGCATGCTCAGGATGAGGCCTTTCTTTGTGCCATCACCAATCATCCTCATCTTGAGTAAGCGACCGTAGGGAGCGCGTCGAAGGACGCACTCCTGGTCCGCTCCCTCAGTGATCCAGCATCTTGGCGCGCACACCCTGGAGGTGGCCGCGGATCGCGAGCTTCGCGGCCCCGGCGTCCCGCGCCAGCAGCGCCTCGGCGATGCGGCGGTGCTCGTCCTGGTATTTTTTCCATTTGGCGGGATCGGTGCTCTGCTGCTTGAGCTTGCCCCAGGCGGCGTTCTGCCGCACCGCGCGCACGGCGTCGTAGAGGCCGATGACTAACCGGTTATGAGTGGCGGCCACCAGGAGCTGGTGGAATCTCCAGGTCCCAATGCTCGAACTCCTCCCAATGCCGGGCGGCATCGCCCTCGTCGACACAGCGCATGAGCTCCCGGAGGTCGCCGTCATTGGCGTGCAGCACGATCGCGTCCGCCAGCCCCGGCTCCAACGCCAGTCGGAACTCCAGCAGCTCCGCCGGGCTCGCATCGGCGAGGGGTGGCGCCTCCGCTCGTGTCGGCGCGGCGGGATGGCGGACGAAGGTGCCGCGCCCCACATGGCGGGTGATCTTCCCGACCTTGTCGAGGTCCGCCAGCACGGCCCGCACCGCGTTGCGCGAGGCGCCGAACTGCTGCGCCAGCTCGCGCTCCGTCGCCAGCCGCTCGCCGGGCCGGAGCCGTCCCTCGTCGATGTGGCGCTCCAGCACCGCCCGGAGCTGGTCCACCAGCCGCCGCGCCCGGGCGCGACGACCCTGGGGCGCGCTCGCATAGGGAAAGATCTCGCTCATGGATGCTCCGTCGTCCTTCTCGTCGCCTCTTCCCGTGATTCTAGCGCAGCACCACTTTAGAACCAATCGCGGACCAATGTGCGGTTACATAAAATGCCGACAGCCCCGATCCTACGCCAGAAAATTCGGATTGCAGACTTTTCAGCAGAATATCCGTGTGCCATTATCGAACCAATGCGTTGGGCTTCGCGAAGAGGGGAATTGCCATGAGACAGATCCGCCGCTCCCTGTCACGCCGCACGCTCCTGAAAGGCGCGGGCGCCGCCTCCCTTGCGGCGATCTCGGCGCCGCTGCCGGTGCGCGCCCAAGCAAAGGACCAGGTGGTGTTCGCGACCTGGGGCGGCTCCTGGGAGAAGGCGATGCGCGAGGCGTGGTTCGATCCCTTCACCAAGAAGACCGGCATCCCCGTCACCAGCGTCGGCGGCAATACCTACGGAAAATTCCGCGCCATGGTGGAGTCCGGGGCGGTGGAGTGGGACGTCGTCGAGGTCAATCCGGATTTCCAATGGATCGGCGCCAAGGACAATCTGCTGGAGAAGCTCGAACTTCAAGCAGATCGACGCCACCAAGATCCTGAAGGGCCAGGATCTCGTCACCGACTACTCGGTGCCGGAAGTGCTGTGGTCGCGGGTGATGTACTACAACACCAAGTCCTTCGCGAGTGCGCATCCCGCCAATTGGGTCGAGTTCTGGGACACCAAGCGCTTCCCGGGCAAGCGCACGCTGGCCTCGAAGGCGAACGGCGGCGCGCTGGAAGTGGCGCTGATCGCCGACGGTGTCGCGCCCGACAAGCTCTATCCCCTCGACGTCGACCGGGCGCTGAAAAGCCTGTCCCGCATCAAGGACGATATCCTCTGGTTCGACACCAACGCCCAGGCGGAGCAGTTCATGACCGACGGACAGGCGGTGCTGGGGCTGGTGCCCGACGGCCGCGCGCTGTCGGCGATGGATCACTCGGCGCCGATCGCGCTGGAATACAATCAGAGCATGATGACCTGGGCGACCCTGGTCATGCCGCGCGGCGCGCCGCACAAGGCCGCGGCGATGCAGTTCATAGCCTACGCGATGACACCGGAGGCGCAGGTCGCCATCGCTAATGCCTATACCTACGGACCGGTGACGCCATCGGCCTTCGAGATGCTGCCGGCGGCGCGCGCCAAGATCCTCTCCGGCGGGCCGCAGCAGCAGGGCAAGTTCTTCCTGGCCGACGAGAAGTGGTGGGGCGAGAACCTCGCGACGGCGAGCGAAAAGATGAACGCCTGGCGGCTGACCTGACCGGCGCGGCCCGCATCTGGAGATAGCGAGGTGCCGCGGGAAGGCCGAGGCGCGCGCCGTGCCGCACTCCTCGTGCTGCCGCCCCTGGCATTCCTTGCCGTGCTCTTCCTCTATCCCGTCGGCATGCTCATCGCTCAGAGCTTCACCGGTGCCGGCACGCCGTTCGGGAATTATCAGCGGCTCTTGGTCACGCCGCTCTATCTCCAGGTGCTCCAGCGCACGCTCTGGCTGAGCGCCGGCACGACTCTCACCTGCGCTCTCCTGGGCTATCCCGTCGCCTATCGCTTGGCCCACGCGAGCCCGCGCGGCAAGGCGGTGCTACTGGTGTTCATCCTGCTGCCGTTCTGGACCAACCTGCTGGTCCGCACCTATGGCTGGATGGTGCTGCTCAATTCCAAGGGCGTCATCAACCAGGCGCTGCTCTGGCTGGGATGGACGGGCGCGCCGCTGCCGCTGGTCTACAACTCCTTCGGCGTCCTCGTCGGCATGGTGCAGATCATGATCCCCTACATGATCCTACCGATCGCTGCCGTCATGGCACAGGTGGATCCGCAGCTTCGAAGCGCCGCGCGCAGCCTCGGCGCCGGCCCGATCGCCTCCTTCTCCTTTGTCTATTTCCCGATGACGCTGCCCGGCGTGATGGCCGGCGTGCTGCTGGTCTTCACCGTGAGCCTCGGATTCTTCGTGGTACCGGCGGTGCTGGGCGGTCCGCGTGACCTCGTGCTGGCGCAGCTCATCGAGTTCAACGTGAATACCTCCCTGAACTGGGGATTGGCCGGCGCGCTCTCGACCGTGCTGCTGGCGGTTACCGTGGCGATTTTCGCTGCTTCCCAGCGTTGGCTCGGCATGGCGGCGCTCTGGGGCGGTGCCCGATGACGCGCGGACGGCTCGGCGGCCTCAGCCTCTCCGTGCTGGTGAGCGCGGTGGCGCTCTTCCTGGTGCTGCCCACCTTCGTCGTGGTGCCGATGTCGTTCAGCAGCGCGGAGATGCTGATCTTCCCGCCGCCGGGCTTCTCCACCCGCTGGTATCTGGCCTATGCCAGCGATCCCCAGTGGCGTCTCGCCACCCTCAACAGCCTGACCATCGCCGCTGGCACCACCGTGCTGGCAACCCTGCTTGGCACCCTGGCGGCGCTGGGATTGCTGCGCGGGCGCGTGCCGTTCCGGCAGCTGATGATCGGCGTCTTCCTGCTGCCGATGATCGTGCCGACCATCGTCACCGCCGTCGGCATCTACAGCGTCTTCGCGCGCCTCGGTCTCGCCGGCACCGTCACCGGCATGATCCTCGGCCACACGATTCTGGCGCTGCCCTTCGTCTTCATCAACGTGGCGGCAGTGCTGCAGCGGGTGGACTGGGCGATCGAGCGCGCCGCCCGCAGCCTGGGCGCCACGGCGACGCGGGCATTCTTGCTGGTGGTGCTCCCCACCATCATGCCCGGCGTGGTGGCCGGCGCGATTTTCGCGTTCCTGACGTCCTTCGACGAGGTGGTGGTGGCGCTGTTCCTCTCCGGCGTCCGCGCTGTCACTCTGCCGGTGCAGATGTGGAACGGCATCCGCTTCGAGATCAATCCCACCGTCGCCGCCGTCTCCGTCATTCTTGTCATCGTCTCCACCGCTCTCTTTGCCGTCATGACCCGTCTGCAAAAGGAAGCCCCATGAGCACGTCAGCCCCGAAGATCGAGATTCCCGCCGATGAGTTCGCGGCGCGCCGGACCAAGGCGGTGGCGCGGGCGAGGGAGCTGGGCCTCGACGGTCTCCTGGTCTGTGCGCGGGGCGGCGGCGCCCTCGATCGCTATGCCGATCTCATGTACCTCACCAACCACTACTCACCCTTCCCCTTCATTCCCGATCTCGACGGCAGCTGGACTGGCCGCGCCCATTCCTTCCTGGTGCTGCCGGTGGACGCCGATCCCACCCTCGTGATCGACGTGCCCTATGTCACCGAGGTCGCGATGCCCGAGAGCCAGATCATCGTCGCCGATCTCGTCATCGAAGCCGTCTGCGACGTTCTGCGGAAGAGCCGGCTCGCGAGAGGCAAGATCGGTCTCATCGGCAGCGACATCCTTCCGGTGAGCATGTTCCGCAAGATCGAGGCGGCGGTGTCTGGCGCTACGTGGACCGAGGCGGACGGTATCACCGCGAACCTGCGTGCGATCAAGTCGCCGGCGGAGATCGGGCGGCTCCGCGCGGCGGCGGAGATCGGCTGCCGCACCATCGAGGCGATGATGGAGGCAGCGGTGCCAGGCGCCACCCATGGTGACGTGGTTGCGGCGGGCCAGCAGGTGCTCGTCTCCGCCGGCGGCATTCTCTACAACTCCTTTATGGCCTCTGGCCGCGGCGGCGACGATCCGCTCTATGTGCGCTCGTCGTTCCCGACTTGGGCGTCGCCGACACCGCTTGCCAATGGCCAGTGGCTGCGCCTGGGCATCTCCGGAGTGCTGCACGGCTATTATTTCGACGTCTCGCGCTCGCGCCCGATTGGCAGCGCCAGCAACCGGCAGATTGACGCCTTCGAGGCCGCGATCTCCGTGGTGGAGGAGGGAATCGCCGCGCTGCGGCCGGGAGTCAGCGCCGGCACCGTGGCGAGCGCCGGCCTCGGCAAGCAGAAGGCGCTGGGCTATCCCCTGAAAGGCGTGTTCTCCGGGCTCGGCCACGGCATCGGCCTCGGCTGGGATTCGCCGTGGCTGGTTCCGAACGAGACCATGGCCCTGGTGCCGAACATGGTGCTCAATTTCGAGCGCACGCTGATGCAGGACGGCTATCTCGGCGATTTCGAGGAGACGGTGCTGCTGACCGAGACCGGTGTCGAGCGGCTGACCAATGCGCGCCTGCGATACTGGTAGTCCAAGGCGTCGCCGGTTGCGGACCTCGCGGCGATGAGTGCCTCCATCGAGCTCGTCGGCATCCGCAAGAGCTTCGGCGGCACCACGGTCATCCCCGACCTGGCGCTCACCGTCGCCGCCGGCGAGTTCTTCACCTTGCTGGGGTCGAGCGGTTCCGGCAAGACCACGACCCTGATGATGATCGCCGGTTTCGCCGAGCCCAATGCCGGCGATATCCGCATCGGCGGAAAGTCGGTGCTGGCGCTGCCGCCGGAGCGGCGCAATCTCGGCGTGGTGTTCCAGAGCTATGCGCTTTTTCCGACTATGACCGTCGCGCAGAACGTGGGCTTTCCGCTACGCATGCGTAGGGTCGACCGCAGCGTTGCCGCGCGCAAGGTCGCCGATACGCTCCACCTCGTCGATCTCTCCGATTTCGGCACTCGGCGCATTTCGCAACTCAGCGGCGGCCAGCAGCAGCGGGTCGCGCTCGCCCGCGCCCTGGTCTTCGAGCCGCCGGTGCTGCTGATGGACGAGCCGCTGGGCGCCCTCGACCGCAAGCTCCGCGAGCAGCTCCAGGGCGAGATCAAGCGCATCCAGCAGGCCCTCGGCCTCACCGTCGTCTATGTCACCCACGACCAGGAGGAGGCGCTGGTGCTCTCCGACCGCATCGCGGTGATGGCGGACGGCGAGATCCGGCAGATGGGAAAGCCCGCCGAGCTTTATGAGCGCCCGGCCAGCCGCTTCGTCGCGCAGTTTCTCGGCGAATCCAATTTCCTTGCCGGCCGGGTTATAGGCCAAAGCAGCGACCGCTTGAGGATTGAGCTCGCGGGCGGCGAGATCGTTGAGAGCGTGGGCGCGGCGCGAGGATCCTCGACCGTCGAGCTGCTGATCCGGCCGGAATCCCTATCATTGTCGCGGGACCGCGTCGCCGGGTCCAACGCGCTTCCCGGCAAGGTGCAAACTGTCGAGTTCCTCGGCGCCTCAGTCCGCTGCACGGTCGCGACCGTTGCAGGAATCCTTTCGGTCCGTACGCCGCGCACGGCGTCGAAACCATGGACGGTTGGTGACGAGGCGCTGGTGAGCTGGCGGGCGGAGGACGGACGGGTTATCGACTGAAACCGCGGCAACAGATCGGATCATCGCAATAAGTCAGATAAGATTTGACGTGGAGATCCCTACCTGCCGGGAGGGCGTATTCGTGCCACCCGGATTTGCCGGCCCCGAAGAGATCGTGCAGGCCACCGTCGAGGCCGAGCGGCTTGGATATGACGCCGTCTGGGCCACCGATTTTTTGACGCCAACTCCAGAGTATCGCATCCCCGACCGTGTTGCGCCCAACTGGTACGAGCCGATCGTAAGCCTCGCTTTCTGCGCCGCTCGCACCTCCAAGATAAAGCTCGGGACCGGCGTCTTACTGGCACCGTTGCGCGATCCTGTGATCCTCGCCAAGGAGGTTGCCACGCTGGACCGTTTCAGTAAGGGCCGGATGCTGTTGGGGCTCGGCCTTGGAATGTGCCGGGACGAATTCATTGCCGTCAGGCCGCGGATGGCCAAGAAGTCCCGTGGGGAAATGATGGATGAATCGATCGAGGCGCTGAGGCTCCTGCTCGAGGGCGATTCCGGCACCAGGACAGGCTTCGCAGGAAAGCATATCGAGTTCGGTGAAATCGCGCTGGATCCACGACCGCTCCGGCAGCCATTTCCGATCTACGTGCCCGGCAAGATCCCTGAAGTCGTTCGACCGCATCGCGCGATTCGGATTGGGGATGATGGTGCAGTCGGCCATCGCCCGCGATCGGATCGAGGGGCTCAAACCCATTCTCGCCAAATATGGCCGCGATATCTCGCAAATCGATGTTGTCGCCGAGGGCCAGGTTCGGCTGGCGCGGACCAAGGAAAAGGCGATTGCCGAATATCAGGCGAGTCGGCAAGGGCAGTTCTCCCTGACGCGCGGCGCGAAACTGGAAAAATTGATTGCGGACAATTGGATCGGAACACCCGACGAAGTCGCCGAGAAGATTCGCGCCATCGCCTCACACGGCATCACTCATTTCAACGTTCTGCATATTGCCGGAGACACGATGGGAGAACGGTTGGAGCAGATGCAAATATTCGCCGAACAAGTCATTCCAATGCTGAGCCGATAGGCGGATCACCACGATCGCACCCAAGAGCCCATTCCAGCGCAAGGAGATGCAGGATGATCTATGAAATGCGGCAATACGAATGCTACCCGGGCAAGCTGCAAGCTCTGCAGGAACTGATGGAGAAAGCGGCGCTGCCGACCTTTGAGAAGCATGGTATGCGGCTTGTCGGCGCCTGGTCTGTCATCAGCGGTGCCCAGGAAGGCACGTTGATCTACATCCTGGGTTTCGACAGTCTCAACGACCGCATGAAGAAATGGGAAGACTTTCACAAAGACAAAGGTTGGCTCGATCAACGGACTCAGCTCAGGGAGAAATCGGGCGGTCCGATGGTGGCGAGGCAGACCAATATTTTCCTGAATCCAGCGAGCTATTCGCCAATCAAATAGAGGCGCGGCGCACCGGCTAGCCTCGATCGTTCCAGGATCGAGGCTGGCCACTCAACGGGTTGGTCTCGTGCCAAAGGAGGGCGCCTCGAGCCGCCGCGCTGTCCAGACGATACTGCCGTGCGTCCTTCGACTCGACCGCTTCGCGGTTGGCTCAGGATGAGGACCATGGTGGATGGCAGTAAGGAACGTCCTCATCGCTGAGCCGCGTGCGAAGCACGCGAGTCGAAGGACGCAGCATGCCAGCCCCCGCTACAGCTCGATAACGATGTTCCCGCCGGCATCCAGACTCGCCCTGGCGCCCGGCGTCACCAGGCAGGTGGCGTCGTATTCCTCGATGATGAGAGGACCCGTCTTCGGCGCGCGGAGATCGCTGCGGCGGAGCACGGGCGTCTCGATCCAGCCGTGCTCGGTGCCGAAATAGGCCGGGCGCGGCGGCGGCGGCGTGGGCTCGGCGCGGCTCGGGCGCACTTGCGCCGGGACGCCGGCGCCCTCGCGGAGGCCCTGGCCCACCACCTGGATCGAGACCAGCTCCACCGGCTCCTCGGGGCCGGCGCGGTGACCGTAGGTGCGCTCGTGCTCGCGGCCGAAGGCGTCCTCGAGCCAGGCGACCATCTTGCCGTCGATGCGTCCCTCCGGCACCGGGACCGTGAGCTCGTAGCTCTGGCCGCGATAGTGGAGCGCGGCGGAGCGGCGAAGCCGGGCGTCTGGCGCCGCGGAAGCCCTCGCTGGCGAGCTGCCCCATCGCCTGATCCGCCAGCACGCCCCAGGCATGGTCGATCTCCGCCAGATCCGCCTGGCGCAGCAGCCGGCGGAAGGTGCGGCCGAAGTGATGCTCGACGTCGGCGTAGAGCAGGCCGAAGGACGAGAAGAGTCCGGCCGAGGGCGGCACGACGATGCGGGTGAGGCCCGAGCGCGCTGGCGATGCCGCAGGCGAAGAGCGGCCCGTTGCCGCCGAAGGCGAAGAGGGCGAATTCCCGGGGATCGCGGCCGCGCTCGGTGGAGACCGCCTTGATGGCGCGGATCATGTTGGAGGCGGCGATCTGATGGGCGCCATGAGCCGCGCGCTCGATCGTCATGCCCAGGGGCGAGGCGACCTTCTCGGCGAAGGCCCGGCGCGCCTTCTCGGCGTTGAGCGTGACCGCGCCGCCGACGAGATGATGCGGGTTGATGTATCCCAGGAGCACGTTGGCGTCCGTTACCGTGGGCGCCTCGCCGCCCTTGTCGTAGCAGACCGGACCCGGCGACGCGCCGGCGCTCTCCGGTCCGATCTGCAGCGCGCCGCCGCCGTCGATCCAGACCAGGGAGCCGCCGCCTGCGCCGACCTCGGCCAGGTCGATGGCGGGAACCTTGAGCGTGTAGCCGGCGCCGGTCAGCAGGCGCGAGCCGATCATGATGCCGGCGCCGACGGAATATTCCGCCGCGCGGGCGACCTCGCCGTCCTCCACCATCGACGCCTTGGCGGTGGTGCCGCCCATGTCAAAGGTGATGATTTTCGGCAGCTGCTTCGCCCGGGCCAGCGCCTGGGCGCCCACCACGCCGCCGGCGGGGCCGCTCTCGATGATGTTCATGGGCCGCTCGGCGGCCGCGCTGTCGGTGGTGAGGCCGCCGTTCGACTGCATCAGCAGCAGGCGGGCGGGAATGCCGGCTTCGTCCAGCCCTTTGCGCAGCGCGCGCAGGTAGCTGGCGACGATCGGCATCACATAGGCGTTCACGACCGTGGTGGAGGTGCGCTCGTACTCCTTGATCTCCGGCAGCACCTCGCAGGAGACGCTGAGGGGCAGCTTCGGCGCCTTGCGCCGGACGATGTCCCGGAGGATCAGCTCATGGGCGGGATTGGCGAAGGAGTTGATGAGGCAGATCGCGATCGCCTCGACGCCTTCTGCCAGCAGGTCGTCCACCGCCCGCTCGCCGTCGGCGGGATCGAGGGGGCGCTCGACTTGGCCGCGCGCGTCCAGCCGCTCGTCGACGACCTGTCGGAGATAGCGCTCCACCAGGGGCAGCGGCTTGGTCCAGGTGATGTCGTAGAGCTTCGGCATCCGGAGCGTGCGGATCTCCAGGATGTCGCGGAAGCCTTTGGTGGTGATGAGACCGACCTTGGCGCCCTTGTGCTCGAGGATGGCGTTAGAGGCGACGGTCGTGCCATGGCGCAGCTCCTCGATGGCGCCGCCGGTGAGACCGGTCTCCCGGAACACTTCGTCGAGGCCCTCGACGATGGCGCGCGCGTAGTTCTCGACGCTGGAGGAGATCTTCTTGGTGTGGATCGTGCCGTCGGAGCCCAGCAGCACGATGTCGGTGAAGGTGCCGCCGATGTCGACACCGACGCGATAGGTGGCGGCGCTCATTCGGCGGCGCGCGCCAGCATCGCGGGATCGTGCCATTGCACCTTCGGTACCTCGCGCCAGTCGCGCCGGCGGCGCATGTCGTCGCGGAGCGCGGCGGTGGCGGCGGCGTCGACCGTCCAATGTGCGGTGTCCGCCACGACGCCGTAATCGGCCTTGGCCTTCGCCGGCGAGAGGAGCTGGTTCCGGATGTCCCGCAGCACCGCCGCGGGATCGCGCTCCAGGGGGTCGCCCCAGCCGCCGGCGCCCGCCAGCACGTGGCGGAAGACATCGCTCTTGCGCATGGTCATGGTGAACTTGCCCGGCAGCACGCGGTTCTCGCCGTCGGGATTGAGATAATTCTCCGAGGGCTGGCCGGGGCTGCCGCCGTAGAGGCCGAAAGGGCGGTGGTCCCGGCGGTCGGAGCGCACCTGCAGCACCGCCTCTTCCTCGAGGAGTCGGTAGTCGCGCTTGAATGGCACGCCGCCGCGGAACTTGCCGGCGCCGGCCTTGTCGGCGACGAACTCGTAGGCAATGAGCTGGATCGGATGCTCGGCCTCGGTCACTTCGATCGAATGCGAGGCCATATTGGCGAACATGTGGGAATTGCCGTCGAGGCCGTCGGCCCAGGGCCGGGCGCCCCAGGCACCGCAGGTGAAGTCGACGTAGATGAAGGGCTTGCGCTGGGGGTCGTAGCCGCCAATGGAGACGCCGGTGTTGCCGCCGTCCCCTGCCGCCTTGACGCGATCCGGCAGCATCATGGCGAGCGCGCCGAACATGCAGTCGGTCATGCGGAAGCCGGTGAGGCCGCGCGCCGCGCAGGCCGCCGGCAGCACGCCATTGCCGACGGTGCCGGGCGGGCAGATCACCTCGATCGCCCGGAACACGCCCTCGTTGTTGGGGATGCCCGGCGGCAGCACCGAGCGCACGCCGGTATAGGAAGCGGCCTTCGTATAGGAAAGCGTGTTGTTGATGGCGCCCTTCACCTGGGGCGAGGTGCCGGTCCAATCCACGATCATGTGGTTGCCGCGCTTCTTGATGGTGACGAAAAGCCGGATCGGCTTGCCGTAGTCGACGCCGTCGTCGTCGATCCAGTCTTCGAAGCTCCATTCGCCGTCCGGCAGCTTCTCGAGGGCGGCGCGGGTCAGGCGCTCGGCGTAGTCGACGCACTCGTTCATGAACATCTTGGTCTGGGGGACGCCGTATTTCCCCACCAGCTCCGTGAACTGCTTCTCGGCGATGTGGCAGGCGGCGAGCTGGGCGCGCAGATCCCCGAACACCTGCACCGGCAGGCGGACGTTTTTCTCGATGATCGTCATCAGGGTCTGGTTGACCTTGCCGGCCTCGTAGAGCTTGAGTGGCGCGATGCGCAGCCCCTCGGCGTAGATCTCGGTGGAATCAGAGGCGTTGGAGCCGGCGACCCTGCCGCCGACGTCGCTGTGGTGGCAGACCGTGCAGGCGAAGGCGAGGCGCTCGCCGTCGTGATAGAGCGGCTTGAAGACGAAGATGTCGGGGAGATGCATGCCGCCGTCGAAGGGGTCGTTCATGATGAAGACGTCGCCTTGCACCATGTCGTCGCGGTAGTGCCGCATGATCGCTTCCATGGCGGTCGGCACCGACCCCAGATGCCCCGGCAGGGTCAGGCCCTGGGCCACCAGCTTGCCGTCGGCATCGGCGAAGCCGGTGGAATAGTCCATGTTGTCCTTCAGCACGCCCGAATAGGTTGTGCGAAAGACAGTCAGCGCCATCTCGTCGGAGATCGAGAAGATGGCGTTCTTGAACAGCTCGAAGGCGATGGGATCGTAGGTCTCGGTCATGCCGCCACAAGTTCCCCGCAAGATGATGCCAGCTTTGCAAACATTGTGCCGGGTGCGGGGGATGAGGGCAATGGAGGGCGGGGATCTCGCAGCGGTACGCAGATGGCCGGGTCAAGCCCGGCCATGACGTCAAGAGGAAGCTAGCTCTTTAGCCGCTCGTCCAGCCGGTCCAGCAAGCCGCGCGTGCCCTCCTCGCGGCCGCGGGCGCCGGGGTCCTTGAAATCGTCCAGCATTACCGCCTGCTCGGTGAAGACGAGGCGGGTGCCCTTGCCGTCGGGCTTGAACTCCACCGTCGCCAGCGAGACCGAGATGTGCTGATCGTTCAGGTGCATGTCGTAGCTGTAGATGATGCGGTGGTCCGGCACGATGTCGAGATAGATGGCGTCGAAATGCGAGGTCTTGCCGCCTTCCCAGGCACCGCTCAGATGCTCGCGGCCGCCGACTCGGAAGTCGAACTCGCGCCGGGTCTCCTTGCATTTGTCGGGCGGGCCCATGAACCAGCTGGCCTTGGCCTTGGGATCCGCCCATGCCCCGAAGACGCGCGCGGGCGAGGCGTCGTAGCGGCGGTCGATGGTGAAGGTGGCGTGGCGGGTGGATCGGTCGGTCATGGAATTTCCTCCGGTCTCGGGATGCGGACTATTTCGGAACCATGGCGAGGTAGGGCTGCGCCTCCTTGAAGACGCGGGCGACGGAGGGGCGAGTCGTCAACCGGTCGAGATACGCGGCAATATTCCCGTGGCTGCCGGTGAAGGGCGCCACCATGTCGGCGAAGAACAGGGAGGGCGCCGCGGCGCAGTCGGCCATGGTGAAGGCGTCGCCCGCGGCCCAGCGTCTGGAGGCCAGCTCGCGGTCGAGGATGCCGTAGGCCGTCCGCAGCCGCGCTCTCGCGTGCTCCACGCCGTAGGTGTCGTTCTGTCCCGCCGGACGCAGCCGGTCGGTGACGATCTTTCCCATGGGTTCCATCACATAGAGATCGTAGAAGCGGTCGCTGAGGCGCGCCTGCAAGACCTGATCGGGATCTCCGGGGATCAGGGGAGTCCGGCCCGGATAGTGCCGCTCCAGGTACTCGATGATGATGCTCGATTCCGGGATCGTCCGATCCCTCGCGTCGTCCCGCAGCACCGGGAATTTCCCGATCGGCCAGAGCTTGTTCAGTTCCGCGCTCGACGCCTCGTCGGCGAGGTTGACGACGCGCGGCTCGAAGGGCGTGCCGTTCTCGTAGAAGGCGATGAGCACCTTCTGGCTGAAGGACGATAGCGGGTGCAGATAGAGCGTGAGAGTCATGGGGTCAGTCCTTCTCGCCGGGCTCTTCGGGATTGGCGGCCAGATACTCGCCGAGCCGGTCGAGGTGCCGCTCCCAGATCGATCGCCGCCGGGCGATCCACTCCTCGGCTGTCCTGAGCGCCGTGGGATCGATGCGGCAGGTGCGCACCCGTCCGACCTTCTCGGACCGGACCAGGCCGCTGGCCTCCAGCACCTGGAGATGCTGCACGACCGCCGACAGCGACATCTCCAGCGGCTTGGCCAGCTCGCTGACCGAGGCTGGCCCACGGCTCAGGCGCTCCACCATTCCCCGGCGGGCAGGGTCCGCGAGGGCGTGGAAGGTGAGATCCAGAGGCGTTGTTTGATAGTTAAGCATTCACTTAAGTATCATGAGCCAGCCGGACTCGCAAGGGGATTTGCTCTCCTCGCGCCGGTTCCGGCGACGTCCCGGCTTTATGCGGTCGCGGCCGTGCTGGGGAGGCGCCGGGCGTCCAGCTGCTCGATCAGGCGATCGATCACCAGGCGCACCAGGGAGAGGCCCACCGCGGGATTGGTGAAGTAGACGCGCTGGAAATCCTCGGCGGAGACCCGCGCCAGAACGCAGTCGGTCTTCGCCGTGACGTTGGCGGTGCGCCGCTGCTTGCCGCTGAGCACACCGATCTCGCCGACGATCGATCCCGGCCCCAGTTCCGCATTGGCCTCCTGGACCCAGAGCGAGCCTTCGAGGACGAGATAAAGGGCTTCCGACAGGTCGCCCTTGCGGATGATGGTCTCGCCGCCGTGCAGCTTCATGCGGCGGCCGAAGGGGATCAGGGCATCGAAGACGTCATCCTGGTTGATGGCGGAACGCACGCTCTTGATCAGCCGCATGATCTCGATGAGGCGCCAGATGTTGAGCGGCAGGATCACCGTGTTGAGAATGATGACGATATAGAACTGCTCGAAGACGCCGTAGGCGATGAACAGGAGGTTGCTGCCCAGCGCGATGATGCGCAGCGGCATCATCGTCCGCATCCCGAAGGTGCCGAGCATCAGTGCACTCGCGAGATATCCCAGAAATGCTCCCATCGGCGACGCCTCCACCCCTGTGCCCGACCGGCGCCAGACTACCAGGACGCATTCTCAAAGTCCCGGAACCACGCCTCGGGCAGGGCGGATTTCGGCCGCGGCCTGGGTCCGTCGTCCGTATTTGTGGTAGTCGTCCCGGGTCCCAACGACGGTGCCCGGGCGGCAAGATACGGCTTCATGCCGCGAGGGTTGCCACCTATCCTCGGTCTGTCTCGACGCCTTGGAATCGGCCAGGGCGAGCCTCCGGCGGATCATGACAGCGGCGTTCCCGACCCAGGCAAGGATCGTGATCGTGGGCGGCGGCATCGTCGGCTGCAGCCTCGCCTATCACCTGGCCAAGCGCGGTGCTACCGACGTCGTCCTCTTGGAGCGCCGGCAGCTCACCTGCGGCACCACCTGGCATGCCGCCGGGCTGGTGGGGCAGCTCCGTGCCACCCAGAACCTGACGCGCCTCGCCCAATACACCGCCAACCTCTACCGCTCCCTGGGCGAGGAGACCGGCCAGGCCACCGGCTTCAAGCAGACCGGGTCCCTCGCCGTCGCCAGCCATGGCGAGCGCTTCGAGGAGTTGAGGCGCGGCGCCGCCATGGCCCGGAGCTTCGGCCTCGAGGTCGAGGTGCTGACGCCACGGGAAGCACAGGATCTCTGGTCGCTGGCGGAGGCCCGCGACCTCGTCGGCGCCGTCTATCTGCCGAAGGACGGCCAGACGAATCCCGTCGACACCACCCAGGCCCTGGCGAAAGGCGCCAAGAGCCGCGGCGTGCGGATCTTCGAGGAGACGCCGGTCACCGCGATCCTCCAGCGCAATGGTGCTGCTGTGGGGGTGGCGACGCCCAAGGGCGAGATCAAGGCCGAGGTGGTGGTGAACTGCGGCGGCATGTGGGCGCGAGATCTCGCCGCCGCCGCCGGCGTCACCGTGCCGCTGCACGCCGCCGAGCATTTTTACGTGGTGACCGAGCCGATCGCCAAGCTGCCGGGCAACCTGCCGGTGCTGCGCGATCCCGACAGCCGCGCCTATTTCAAGGAGGACGCCGGCAAGCTGCTGCTGGGCTGGTTCGAGGCGGTGGCGAAGCCCTGGGGCACCGACGGGATTCCCGAGAGCTTCTGCTTCGATCAGCTGCCGGAGGACCTCGAGCACATCGAGCCGCTGATGGAGCGGGCGATGCATCGCGTGCCGGTGCTGGCGGAGACCGGCATCCAGCTCTTCTTTAACGGCCCCGAGAGCTTCACGCCGGACGACCGCTATCTCCTGGGCGAGGCGCCGGAGCTGAAAAACTTCTTCGTCGCCGCCGGATTCAATTCGATCGGCATCCAGTCCGCCGGCGGCGCCGGCAAGGTGCTGGCGGACTGGATCCTGGACGGGCATCCGCCGATGGATCTCTGGGACGTCGACATCCGCCGCGCCATGCCGTTCCAGCGCAACCGCCGCTATCTCCGCGACCGCACCGTGGAGACGCTGGGCCTGCTCTACGACATGCATTGGCCGTTCCGGCAGGTGGTGAGCGCCCGGGGTGTGCGCAAATCGGCGCTGCACGATCGTCTCGCGGTGGCAGGCGCCTGCTTCGGCGAGCTGGCGGGATGGGAACGGCCGAACTGGTTCGCGCCCAAGGGTGTCAAGCCGGAATACCGCTACAGCTACGGCCGGCAGAACTGGTTCGAGCATTCGGCGGTCGAGCACAAGGCAGTGCGGGAGGCGGTGGGCCTTTTCGACCAATCGTCCTTCGCGAAATATGTGCTGGAAGGTCCGGACGCTGAGCGGGTGATCGACGGGATCTCCGCCGCCACTGTCGCGGTGGCGCCGGGCCGTGTCGTTTATACCCAGTGGCTCAACGAGCGCGGCGGCATCGAAGCGGATCTGACGGTGACCCGGGAGCGCGAGGACCGCTACCTCATCGTCACCAGCGCCGCGAGCCAGACAAGAGACCTTGCCTGGCTGCGCCGGCACATCCCCGGCGACGCCCGCGCCGTTGCGGTTGACGTCACCTCCGCCTATGCGGTGCTGAGCGTGATGGGGCCGCGCTCCCGGGAGCTGCTGGCGACCCTCACCGACGCCGATCTCTCGAACGCGGGTTTCCCTTTCGCCACGTCCCGGGAGATCGATCTCGCCTATGCCCGCGTGCGGGCGACTCGCATCACCTATGTGGGCGAGCTCGGCTGGGAGCTCTATATCCCCACGGAGTTCGCCGCCGGGGTCTATGACGCGCTGGTGGCGGAAGGCGCGCGGTTCGGCCTGTGCCACGCGGGCTATCACGCTCTCAATTCGCTTCGGATCGAGAAGGCCTATCGCCACTGGGGCCACGACATCACGGAAGAGGACACGCCGCTGGAAGCCGGGCTTGGCTTCGCGGTGGCGCTGAAGAAGCCCGGTTTCATCGGGCGCGACGCGCTGCTGCGGCAGAAGGAGGCGGGGCTCACGCGGCGCCTGGTCACCTTCGCACTCGATGATCCCGATCGCATGCTCTATCACAACGAGCCCATCTGGCGGGACGGCAGGCTGGCGGGACGCATCACCTCGGGCATGTACGGCCACACCGTCGGCGCCGCGATCGGTCTCGGCTATGTCGCCGACGAGGGTCGCGTGGTTCCCGACGACTTCGTTACTTCAGGCCGCTTCGAGATCGAGATCGCCGGCGACCGCATCCCCGCCCGTGCCGCCCTGGGCCCGCTCTACGATCCAAAGTCCGAGCGGGTGAAGGCATAAAGCCTCAGCGATCCCAGGCCGCGTGCTGCAGGACGACGCGATACCCGTCCGGATCCTCGAAGGTCAGCCCGTCCCGATCCCAGTATGGATTGAAGGACGGCACCGGCTGGTAGCCTGAGGATCTCATCCGGGCGACCGCATCGTTCCATTCGCGCTCGTCGGGCAGGTAGAACACCAGGAGATTGTCGGCCGTCGGTGCCCTCCCGGCGGAATGACCGTGCGCCCAGGTGAATTCGAGATGATAGGGCGCCCCTGGTAGGCCCAGCATCACACCGTCGAAGCCGTCATGATCCTTGAAGCGATAGATCTCGGCTAGTCCGAGACCGTCCCGGTAGAATCTCGTGACACCATCCAGATCACTCGTAGGGCGCGCGACGCGCATCCTGGTTGTACCGAGCATGTCGACACCTCGCCGTGGTGCTGTGTCCTCTCATCTTAGCCTTGGCGGCGGCCATATCATGTGGTCTATCGGATTCCGGACCATGTGTCGGAGTTGAGCCGCGGGGAGCGATATGGCGGATCTTCCCAGTCACGTTCGCGTCGTGGTCATCGGCGGCGGTGCCGTCGGGTGCAGCACGCTCTATCACCTGGCGAAGCTCGGCTGGACCGACGCGGTGCTCCTGGAGAAGAACGAGCTGACCTCGGGCTCGACGTGGCACGCGGCGGGCAATTGCCCCAACTTCTCCGGCAGCTGGGGCCTCATCAAGCTGCAGCGCTATTCGACGCAGCTTTACGCGCGGATTGCGGCCGAGGCGGACTATCCCATCGCCTATCACGTGACCGGCGCGATCCGCCTCGCCCATGGGCGCGAGCGGCTGGACGAGTTTCGGCACATCACCGCCATGGCGCGCCACCAGGGCATCGAGTTCGAGATGCTGGGGCCGAACGAGATCAGGGCGAAGTATCCTTTCGTCGATCTCGCCGATATCAGCGGCGCGCAATGGGATCCCTACGACGGCGACATCGATCCGGCTCAGCTCACCCAGGCTTTCGCGAAAGCGGCGCGGCAGGCTGGTGCGAAGATCTTCCGCTTCTGTCCGGTGACCGGTATCTCCTGCCTGCCCGGCGGCGAATGGCACGTGGAAACCGCGCACGGCGCGATCACCGCCGAGGTGGTGGTAAACGCCGCCGGCTATCGCGCCGACGAGATCGGCGCCATGGTCGGGCGCGACATTCCCAATGTCGCGATGTCCCATCAGTATCTCGTCACCGAGGACGTTCCGGAGCTAGCGGCGCGTTTCGAGAAACTGCCGCTGCTGCGCGACCCTGATGACAGCTACTACCTGCGCCAGGAAGGACAGGGGCTGCTACTCGGCCCCTATGAATGGCGGGCGACGCCGCACTGGGTCGACGGCCGGCCCGAGGATTTCTCGTTCCAGCTCTATCCCGACGATCTCGACCGCCTGGAACGCCACATCGAGAAGGCCTGCGCGCGGGTGCCGATCCTGGCGTCTGCCGGCATCAAGAAAGTCATCAACGGGCCGATCCCTTATACGCCCGACGGCAATCCCCTGATCGGCCCGGCGCCGGGCCTCCGCAATTTCTACGAAGCCTGTGTCTTCTCCTTCGGCATCGTGCAGGCCGGCGGCGCCGGCAAGACCCTGGCGGAATGGGTGGTGGAGGGCGAGCCGGAGTGGGACCTCTGGTCCTGCGATCCCCGGCGCTACACGGAGTTCGTCCGCAAGCCCTACGTCGTCGCCAAGGCCGTCGAGCTCTACCAGAACGAATACGCGATCGGATTTCCCTTCGAGGAGCGGCCGGCGGGCCGCGAGGCCAAGACATCGCCGCTCTATCCCGTGCTGAAGCAGAAGGGCGCGCAGTTCGGCGCCCGCAACGGCTGGGAGCGGGCGGTGCGGTTTCCCCGCGGCGCCAAGGACGCGCCGCTCACGTTCCAGCGGCCGGACTGGCTCGCGGAAGTGGGCGAGGAGTGTCGGGCGGTGGCGGAGCGGGTTGGCATTGCCGATCTCCCCGGCTTCTCCCGCTTCGAAGTCAGGGGCTCCGGCGCCGCCGCCTGGCTCGACCGGCTCATCGCCGGCGCGCTGCCCAAGGTCGGGCGCCTGTCGCTCGCCTATGTCCTGACCGAGCGGGGTGGCGTCAAATCCGAGATGACCGTGACCCGCCTTGCCGCCGACCATTTCTGGCTGCTCGCTGCCAGCAGCGCCGAATGGCACGACCAGGATCTGCTGCGCCAGCACAAGCCGCCTGATGGCGTCACCATCGAGAACATGACGGACGCCTTCGGCACGCTGGTGGTGGTGGGTCCACGATCGCGGGCGGTCTTGGCGAAGCTCACCCGCGCCGATCTGGGCAACGAGAACTTCCCATGGCTCTCGTGCCGGCCCATTCTCCTCGGCGGGATCGAGGCGATGGCGCTCCGCGTCAACTACGTCGGTGAGCTCGGCTGGGAGCTGCATGTGCCGATGGCGCGTCTGGCCGAAGTCTATCAGATGGTCTGGGATGCCGGCGCCGGACACAGCATCGGCGATTTCGGCCTCTATGCCATCGACTGCCTGCGCCTGGAGAAATGCTATCGCGGCTGGAGGCAGGATCTCAGCACGGAGTGGTCCGCCCTCGCGGCGGGCTTGCAGCGCTTCGTCAGGTTCGAGAAGCCGGCGTTTCCCGGCCGCGCAGCGCTGCTGACGGAGCGGGAGCAGGGGCCGCGCGAGCGCTTCGTCCCGCTGATCCTCGGCGAGACCACGGCCGACGCGCCCGCTTATTCCACCGTGTTCGACGGCGACAGGCGGGTCGGCCTGGTGACGTCGGGCGGCTATGGATTCCGGATCGGCAAGTCGATCGCCCTCGCCTATGTCCGGGCGGACCTGGCGGTGGAGGGGCACGGGCTCGAGGTGGAGATCTTGGGCCGGCGCTGCGTCGCCACCGTCATGCGGGAGCCGCTCTACGATCCCCTGAACGAGCGCCTGAAGGCCTGAGGGCCGTCAGTCTCCTCGGATCGGCGCCTGCTTCCCGGCGATCTGCGTGCGGTGCATGAGCCGCCGCGCGTCGGCGTCGAAGGGATCGCGGCGGTGCATGGTCGAGCGGTTGTCCCAGAGCAGGACATCGCCGACACGCCAGCGATGGACATAGGCATGCTCAGGCTTCGTGGCGTGGGCCCAGAGCGCGTCCAGCAGCGCGTCGGACTCCGCCAGTGACATCCCCACGATGTAGGCGTTGCGCCGGCGGCCGAGGTAAAGCGTCGGCGTGCCGGTGCGCGGATGGGCGCAGATGATCGGATGCAGCGCGCCGACGGAGGTGCGGGGATCGTCCGAGGCGGCGACGCCCGCGCGCAGGTAGCCACCGGAATTGTAGGTGCCGTCGTGCTTAACGCTCTTTCCCGCCACCGCACTGCGGAGATCCTTCGACAGCGTGCGGCAGGCCTCGTTCATGCTCAGGAGCCAGGTGTCGCCGCCGCTGGGGGGCACCTCGAGGGCATAGAGCAGCGAGGCGTCGGGCGGCGTCGGCAGATAGGACATGTCCGTGTGCCAGACCGCCTCGCCGGCGCCGAGGCTGCCGATCGGCTTGCCCTCGCCGTCGCGGATGTTGGAGACGACATAGACCTCGGGCATGCCCGGCACGAAGGTCCGGCCGTTCTCCTGCACCGGCGCGTGGTCGAGCTTGCCGAAGCGGCTGCTGAAGGCCACGAGGTCTTCGTCGGTGAGCGACTGGTCGCGGATCAGCAGGCCGGAATAGCGATCGAGGGCGCCGGAGACCACGGCGAATTCCACCTCGCTCAGGGCTGCGAGGTCGACGTCACCGATCTCGGCGCCGAGCGCCGCCGGCAGCGGGGTCACGCGCGGCTGACGGTCGCCGGTGCGAGCCTGTCCCGTCCGCATTTCCGCCTCCTGTCATGCTCCGGATTCGAGGAACCCCCGGATCAGACCACCCTTTGCGACAGGCGATCAAGGCCTTCCAGGAATTTACCAATTTGGCCCTCGGCCGCGATGCCGATTGCGTGCCGGTCATGCGAGGATAATATGGCTCGCAGTGGCGGTTGCGCGCCGGATCGGGTGGGAGGAGACGGGGCATGGGCTTGATGACCAAACTCTACGAGCGCGGCATGGACGTGCGCTCGGCGGTGCTGGGAAAGGCCCATGTCGAGCGCGCGAAGAGCCGCATCACGCCCTTCACCGAGGATTTCCAGACCTTCATCACCGAATACGCCTGGGGCAGCATCTGGACCCGGCCGGGCCTCGACCGGCGGGCACGGAGCATGCTGTGCATCGGCATGCTGGCGGCGCTGGGCAAGACCGATGAGCTGCGGTTGCATATCCGCGCCACGGCGAATACCGGCGTGACGCGGGACGAGATCAAGGAGATCCTGATGCAGGTGGCAGTCTATGCCGGCGTTCCCGCCGGCAACAGCGCGTTTCATCATGCGCAGGAAGTCTTGGCGGAGATGGACAAGGAGGCGCGGCCATGAGCGATGTGGTGGGCTACGAGCGCGGACGTCCCGGCGAGGACCCGCCCTACCTCGATCCGAATTACGGCAGCACCGTCAAGCGCGCGCCGCTGAATCCGCTGGTGCGCCTGGAGCATACGCTCACGGAAGTGACCGGCCCCGGTTTCACCGACGGCTGGACCGGCACCGAGAAAGTCGACCTGACGCGCCAGGGCAAGGGCGCTCCCATCGGCGCCCGCATGATCGTCGCCGGCCGGATCCTGGACGAGCATGGCCGCCCGATCCCGCGGACATTCGTGGAGCTCTGGCAGGCGAATTCCGCCGGGCGCTACGCGCACGAGATGGACCAGCACGACGCGCCTCTCGATCCCAACTTCGTCGGCGCCGGCCATGTCGTCACCAACGACAACGGCGAGTACCAGTTCGTCACCATCATGCCCGGGGCCTATCCTTGGCGGAACACCCACAACGCCTGGCGCGCCCAGCATCTGCACTTCTCCGTCTTCGGTCCCGCCTTCGCCACCCGCGTCATCACCCAGATGTATTTTCCCGGCGACCCCCTGATGCAGTACGACCCGATCTTCCACAGCGTTCCCGACGCGGCCGCGCGCCGCCGATTGATCGCGACCTATGAGCCGAGTTTGAGCGTCGCCGAATGGGCGCTGGGCTATCGCTTCGACATCGTGCTCAGGGGCCGCGAACAGACCCCGGCGGGGATCTGAGATGCGGCTCATTCCCACGGGATCGCAGACCGCGGGGCCGTTCTTCAAATTCGGCCTCGACCATCCCGAATGGGCCGATCTGACCGGCGGCGGCAAGGCGCTCGGCGACAAGATCCGCATCGAGGGCAGAGTCACCGACGGCGGCGGCGCGGCGGTGCCCGACGCGATCCTGGAGATCTGGCAGGCCAACGCCGCCGGCAAATACGCTCATCCCGAGGATCGCCAGGAGAAGCCAGTCGACGCGAATTTCCGAGGCTTCGGCCGCTGCTCCACCGACAAGGACGGCCGCTACCACTTCCTCACCATCCGGCCGGGCGCCGTGCCCGGCCGCGGCAACACGCTGCAGGCGCCCCATATCGGCGTCCGTGTCTTCGCCCGCGGCCTCCTGAAGCAGGTGATGACGCGTCTCTACTTTCCCGAGGAGCCACTCAACAAGTCGGATCCGGTGCTGGGTTCGATCGAGGATCCGGCCCGGCGGCAGACCCTGCTCGGCGTGGCTAACGGCGCGGACGGAGCGGTGAAAGTCTATCGCTTCGACATCGTGCTGCAGGGCAAGGGCGAGACCGTCTTCTTCGACGTATAAATGCATGCGCATCCCGCGTCCTTCGACGCGCTTCGCTTGCTCAGGATGAGGAAGATTGGTGATCGCACAAAGAAATTTACCTCATCCTGAGCAAGCGGCCCATTGGGCCGCGCGTCGAAGGACGCACGGCTGTCCCTCCCGCGCCCCATGACCGTCAACCCCGCGGACTCGGAGATCTTCGGTAGCCTCTACGGCACCGAGGAGATGCGTGGGGTGTTTTCCGACCGCGCGCTGTTGCAGCGGATGCTTGAGGTGGAGGCAGCCCTCGCCCGCGTCGAGGCCCGCCTCGGCATCGTTCCCGCCGCGGCGGCCGAAGCGATCACCAAGGCCGCCTCGCTCGACCGCGTCGATCTGAAGGACATCGCTGCCGGCGCACGGCTCGCCGGCTATCCCGCCGCCGCGCTTGCCAAGGCACTCGGCAAGGCGGCCGGCGGAGATGCCGCCAAATACGTGCATTGGGGCGCCACCACCCAGGACATCGTCGATACGGCGCTGGTCGTGCAGATCCGCGACGGGCTGGCGATCGTCGAGCGGGACTTGCGCGCCCTCATTGCCGCGCTCGCGGCGCAGGCGACGGCCCATCGCGGCGCCGTCATGGCCGGGCGCAGCTTCCTGCAGCAGGCGCTCCCGGTGACCTTCGGCTACAAATGCGCGGTCTGGCTGGCGCCGTTTCTCGATCACCTCGATCGCCTGAGCGAGCTTCGCCCGCGCATCCTCAGGGTGCAGTTCGGCGGCGCCGTCGGCACGCTGGCTTCTCTTGGGTCTCACGGCCGCGCGGTGACGGTGGCGCTGGCGGAGGAGCTTGGCCTCGCCGCACCCATGGCGCCCTGGCACGTGGCCCGCGATGGCATCGCCGAGACCGGCGCCTTCCTCGGTCTCGTCTCCGGCAGCCTCGCCAAGCTCGCGACCGACGTGATCCTGCTGGCGCAGACCGAGGTGCGCGAGGTGGCGGAGCCGGCCGAGGCCGGGCGCGGCGGCTCCAGCACCATGCCCCAGAAGCGCAACCCCGTCGCCAGCGCCTATATCGTCGCGGCGGCCCGTGGCGTCCATGCGCTGGTACCGCTGCTGTTCGCCGCCATGGCCCAGGATCACGAGCGCGCCACCGGCCCCTGGCAGAGCGAGCAGCTCGCCTTGCCGCAGATCTTTCTTCTGACCGCCGGCGCGCTTGCCCATGCGGGTCCCCTGGCGGCGGGTCTGGAAGTGGACGCGGCGCGGATGCGCGAGAACCTCGATCTGACGGAGGGCCTCATCCTGTCCGAGGCGATCATGATGGCGCTGGCCGAGAAAATCGGCCGCGACGCCGCCCATCATCAGGTGACGCAGGCCGTCGCCACGGCGGCCAAGGCGGGCCGCCCCTTCGTCGAGGTGCTGAAGACGACGCCAGACATCCGCCGGCATCTCGACGACGCCGCGCTGGCCCGCATCCTCGATCCCGCCCATTACATCGGCGAGGCGGGCGCCGTCATCGATCGCGTCCTCGCCCGTGCCCGGCTCTGAATCTCCTGCTGGGCAGCAAGGGGCATTGGGCTAAGATCGGTCGGTTGCATCTCGAGCAGGGAACAGGTGCCGTGGCTGCGAGCGATCCGCTCTTACAAGAATTCCGGTTGAAGCATCTGACGCTGCGCAACCGTTTCATGTCGACGGCGCATGAGCCCGCCTATACCGAAGACGGCATGCCCAAGGACCGCTATCGCCTCTATCACGTGGAGAAGGCGAAAGGCGGCATCGCCCTCACCATGATCGGCGGCTCGGCGGTGATCTCGCCGGACAGCCCGGCCGTCTTCGGCAATATCCTCGCCTACAAGGATGAGGTGGTGCCATGGTTCAGGCGCCTCGCCGACGAGGTGCACGAGCAGGGCGCCGCGGTCATGATCCAGCTCACCCACCTCGGCCGCCGCACGGTCTGGAACAAGGACGACTGGTTTCCGGTGCTGGCGCCCTCGCCGGTGCGCGAGCCCGCCCATCGCGCCTTCCCCAAGGCGCTTGAGGACTGGGACATCGCCCGCATCCTGCGCCATTACGCCGACGCCGCCGAGCGCTGCCAGGCCGGCGGTCTCGACGGCTTCGAGATCGAGTGCTACGGCCACCTGCCGGATCAATTCTGGTCGCCCGCCACCAATCAGCGCGACGACAATTATGGCGGCAGTCTGGAGAACCGCATGCGGTTCTCCCTGGAGGTGCTGAAGTCGATCCGGGAGCGCGTTGGCCCCGATTACATCGTCGGCGCCCGCATGGTCTGCGACGAGGACTGGGACCGCGGCCTCTCCAAGGAGGAGGGCATCGAGATCGCGCGCCGCCTGGCGAAATCGGGCCTCGTCGATTTCATCAACGTGATCCGCGGCCGCCTCGACACCGACGAGGCATTGTCGCATGTGATTCCCGGCATGGGCGTGCGCTCGGCGCCGCATCTGGATTTCGCCGGCGAGGTGCGGGAGGCGACCAAGTTCCCCACCTTCCACGCCGCGCGCATCCAGGACGTGGCGACGGCGCGCCATGCGATCTCGACGGGCAAGCTCGACATGGTCGGCATGACCCGCGCCCACATCGCCGATCCCCATATCGCGAAGAAGGTGGCGGAGGGCCGCGAGCACGAGATCCGTCCCTGCGTCGGCATGGGCTACTGCATCGATCGCATCTATACAGGCGGCGAGGCGCTCTGCATCCACAATGCCGCCACCGGCCGCGAAGCCACGATGCCCCACGTGATCGCGCGCGGCACCGGGACGAAGCGCAAGATCGTGGTGGTGGGCGCGGGGCCCGCGGGCCTCGAGGCGGCGCGGGTTGCCGCCGCGCGCGGCCACAAGGTGGTGGTGCTGGAGGCGGCGGACAAGCCCGGTGGCCAGCTCCTGCTGGCGGCGGGCTTGAAGCGCCGGCGCGAGGTGCTGGGCATCGTCGACTGGCGCTTGGCCGAGTGCGAGCGCGACGGCGCCGAAATCCGCCTCAACACCTATGCGGAAGCCGGCGACGTCATGAGCGAGAATCCCGACATCGTCATCGTCGCGACCGGCGGCCTTCCCAACACGTCGTTCCTCGACGAGGGCGCCGAGCTTGCGACCTCCACCTGGGACCTACTTTCCGGCCAAGTGAAGCCGGCGGAGAGCGTGCTGCTCTTCGACGACAACGGCGCCCATCCCGGCATGACCGCCGCCGAGTTCATCGGCGACGCCGGATCGAAGCTTGAATTGGTAACGCCGGAGCGCATCCTGGCGCCGGAAGTCGGCGGCACCAACTATCCCGCCTATTTCAGGGCGTTTCAGCGGCATGGCGTCACCATCACCCTCAACATGCGCCTGGAGAAGATTCGCCGCGACGGCAACCGGCTGGTGGCGACGCTCTTCAGTGAATACGACAAGTCCCGCCATGAGCGCCAGGTCGACCAGGTGGTGGTGGAGCACGGCACCTTGCCCCTCGACGATCTCTACTTCGCGTTGCGGCCCGGCTCGCGGAACCTGGGCGAGGTCGACCAGGACGCCCTGCTCGCGCACCGGCCGCAGAAGACAGTCCGCAACGCGGCCGGCACCTACGACCTCTTCCGCATCGGCGACGCCGTGGCGTCCCGCAACATCCACGCCGCTGTCTACGACGGGCTGCGGTTGATGAAGGACCTCTAGCCGACATCATGAGCGCACAGGGAATCGGCGCCCGGGTCGCGCGCAAGGAGGATGCGCGCCACCTGCACGGCCGCGGCAATTTCGTCTCCGACATGATCATGCCGGGCCAGCAGGAAGTGGCCTTCCTGCGCAGCCCGGTGGCGCACGGCCGGGTGAAGCGCGTCGTCAAGCCCCAGGGATACGAGAGCTCCGTCTTCGTCTGGGGCGACCTCACCGGCGTCAAGCCGATCGTCGCGACCTCGACCCTGCCGGGCTATCGACAGTCCGCGCAGCATCCGCTGGCGCACGAGAAGGTGCGCTTCGTCGGCGATCCCGTCGCCATGGCGATAGCGCCCGGCCGCGCCGAGGCGGAGGATCTGCTGGAGCAGGTGGATCTCGAGATCGAGGATCTGCCGGCGCTTGTTGACGCACCGAGGGTGCGCGATGAGACCGTGATCCGCGCCCACGAGGAGTGGCCGGACAACCTCTTCATCACCATGAACTACGAGAGCGGCTTCGACGCGAATGCTCTGGGCGCGCCTGTAGTCATCGAACGCGAGGCGTCGCTCTCCCGCCAGGCCATGGTGCCGATGGAAGGCAAGGCCGTACTGGCCTATTGGGACGAGCGCGCGGACCAGCTCATCGTCTACTCCTCGACCCAGACGCCGCACATGATCCGCATCGGTCTCGCCGAGACCCTCGGCATCGACGACGGCAAGATCCGCGTCATCTCTCCCGATGTGGGCGGCGCCTTCGGCTACAAGTGCATCCTGCAGCCGGAGGAGATCTGCGTCGCCTGGCTCGCGCTCACCTACCGCCGGCCGTTCCGCTACATCGAGGATCGCCGCGAGCATCTGACCGCCGGCGCCAACGCCCGTCAGCACGCCTACAAGCTGACCGCTTACGCCGACGCCACTGGCCGCCTGCTGGCCCTCGATGCGGAGATCACCATCGACGGCGGTGCCTACTCCATGTGGCCCTACACGGTGGGGCTGGAGACCGGTCAGGCCACGGGCAATCTGCCGGGCCCTTATGATCTCCGGGGCTATCGCTGCAAGACCCAATGCGTCGCTACCAACAAGCCGGGTTTCCTTCCCTATCGCGGCGTGGCGCGCACCGGCGTCTGCTTCGCGATGGAAATGATGATGGACGCCATCGCCCGCAAGGTCGGCCGCGAACCCTGGGAAGTCCGCCGCGACAATCTCGTGCCGGCAGGTGCCATGCCCTACGACAACATTACGAAGAAGCACTACGACAGCGGCGACTATCAGAAGGCGCTGCTGACCGCGAAGGAGAAGATCGACCTCGATGCCGTGCGCGAGCGCCAGCGTCGCGGCGAGAAGGACGGACGGCTCATCGGCGTGGGTTTCGCCAGCTACTGCGAGCAGTCGGCGCATGGCACCAGCGTCTTTGCCGCCTGGGGTCTCTCCCTGGTGCCGGGCTACGACCAGGCGACGGTGCGGGTGACGCCGGGCGGTGGTCTGGAGATCCGTGTCGGCGTCCATTCCCATGGGCAAGGCATGGAGACTACGCTTTCCCAGGTGGCGCATGAGGTGCTCGGCGTCGATATCGCGAAGATCCATGTGGTGCTCGGTGACACGGGGCTTACGCCCTATTCCACCGGCACTTACGCGTCGCGCAGCATGGTGATGGCGGGCGGTGCGGTGGCGATGGCGTCGGAGGCGCTGGTGCCGCGCCTCGTCACCATCGGGGCTCATCTCATGCAATGCGCCGCCAACACCGCGCGTCTGGAAGGCGGCAAGATCGTGGGCCCGCAATCCTCGGTCACGCTCTCGGAAATCGCCGAGACCTGGTATCGGTTACCCTATCGTCTGCCGCCCGATGTCGATCTCGGCGGCCTCGAGGCGACCATGGCCTACCGGCCCAAGGTGGATACCGGAGCCTTCAGCTACGCCTCGCACGCCGCTGTCGTGGCCGTGGACACCGAGCTCGGCCATGTGGCGATCCTCGACTACGTCATCGTCGAGGATTGCGGGACCCTGGTGAATCCCATGGTGGTCGACGGGCAGATGATCGGCGGCGCCGCGCAGGGCATCGGCACGGCGCTCTACGAGGAGAGCCCGTATGATGCCAACGGGCAGCCGCTCGCCTCCACCTTCGCGGACTATCTGCTGCCCGGCGCCACCGAGGTGCCGGAGATGCGCCTCTTCCACATGCAGACGCCCTCGCCCTACACCGCCTACGGCATCAAGGGCATGGGCGAGGGCGGCGCCATCGCGCCGCCGGCGGCGATCTTCAACGCGGTCAACGACGCGCTGAAGGGGCTCGGCGTCGAGGTCAACGAGACGCCGCTGACGCCGCGCCGTCTGCTCGCCGCGATCGAGCGCGCGGAAAAGGCACGGGCATGAAGGCGGCGGCTTTCGACTACGCGCGTCCGCGCGACCTGGGCGAGGCGGTGCGGCTGCTGGCGAGCGGCGGAGGCTCGGCGAAGCTGCTGGCGGGCGGTCAGTCGCTCGGGCCTATGCTTAATCTCCGCCTCGCCCGGCCGACGCTGCTGGTGGACGTGTCGCGTCTCGGCGAGCTGAAGGGGGTCGCCGATGCGGGAAACGCCTGGCGCATCGGCGCGGGGACGACCCATGCGGAGATCGAGGACGCCGTTGGCATGCTCAGCGGCGGCGAGATGCTTCCCCTGGTGGCGGCGGGCATTGCCTATCGCTCCGTCCGCAACCGCGGCACCATCGGCGGCAGCCTCGCCCACGCCGATCCCTCCGCCGACTGGCCACTGGCGCTGGCGGCGCTCGACGCGTCCGTCGTCATCAGCGGGGCCAAGGGCGAGCGGTCGGTGCCCGTGGATCGCCTGATCCGCGCCGCCTTCACGACCGACATCGCCGAGGACGAGATCGTCACCGCCGTGACCGTGCCGAAGCTGTCGCCGTCGGCTCGCGTCGGCTATTTCAAGTTCTGCCGCAAGACCGGTGAATTCGCCGAGGCCGCCACCGCCGCGGTCATCGATCCCGAGCGCCGCGTGGCACGGATCTTTCTTGGGGCGCTGTCGGGCCCGCCGCATTCCCTGCCGGCGCTCGCTCGCCGGGTCGCCGAGGAGGGCGCCGCCGCCTGCAGCCGCGAGGCGGCGCTGGAAGCAGTCGCCGCGCTGCCCCTCGATGCCGTCGACCGCCGCATGCATGCGGGCGCGCTGCTGCGGGCGCTCCGGCAGATCTACCCGCCATGACCGCCGTCACACTCACCGTCAACGGCCGGAAGGTCACCGCCGAGGTGGCGGCGCGCACTCACCTCGCCGATTTCCTCCGCGACCACCTGCGGCTCACTGGCACCCACCTCGGCTGCGAGCATGGGGTCTGCGGCGCCTGCACCGTGCTGATCGACGACAAGCCGGCGCGCTCCTGCATCACCTACGCGGCGGCCTGCGACGGCCTCGCGATCCGCACCATCGAGGGCTTCGAGGACGACGCCCTCATGGGCGAGCTGCGCCAGGCCTTCTCGCGGGAGCATGGCTTGCAATGCGGCTTCTGCACTGCGGGCATGCTGATCTCCTCCCGCGACATCGTGCAACGCATCCCCGGCGTCGACGAGCGGCGGATTCGCATGGAGCTCTCGGGCAATCTCTGTCGCTGTACCGGCTATCTCGGCATCGTCAAGGCGGTATCGAGCGTGGTGGAGATGCACCGCGGCGATGCCGTCGCAAAGCCCGCGCCACGCTCCGCGGAGGCGCCGGCCCGTTTCGCCCCCGCTGCCACGGCCGCCGGGGCGGCGCCCGCGGCCGCGGCCCTTCCCGACGAGGCGGCGCGTCAGGGCTGGACCCGCCTCGAGGAGAGCTTCGTCATCGCGGCGGCGCCCGCCGTGGTCTGGCGGGCACTGGCGGACTTTCCCAAGGTGGCGGCCTGTCTTCCCGGCGCCGAGCTCACCGAACATGACGACCGCTCGGTCAGGGGGCGCCTCAAGGTGAAGCTGGGGCCGATGGCGGCGAGCTTCGCCGGCTCCGCCAGCGTCGAGCGCGACGATTCGGCGCTGGCGGCTGTCGTGAAAGGCGCCGGCAGCGACGGCAATTCGCGCTCCCGCACGCGGGGCCAGCTCACCTATTGCCTGACGCCGGAGGGCGTAACCAGCACCCGCGTCTCCGTCAGCGTCGAATACGACCTGCAGGGACCGCTGGCGCAATTCTCCCGCTCCAGCCTCGCCCGGGACTTCGCCGGCCGCATCGTCGCGGAATTCGCCGGGAACTTGAATGCGACCCTGGGCGGCGGGGCGGACGCGGTACCTCGGCCCGCCTCGCTCAACCTCGGTCTGCTTATTTGGGGCTTGATCCGCAGCCGGCTAGCGCGGCTGTTTGGCCGTTAGCTCGGTCCAACGGTGTCGTGGCCCGGCTTGGCCCGGCTACGATGGTCGAGGGAAGGGCGGAACTGCTCAGACCGGATAGATCAGCGCGGTGTCGATGATCAGGGAATCATAGATGCAGTGCCGCTCTTTAAGCAGCAGCCGCCCATCCCGGCGGACGAAGCGGTCGCGGTAGCGGCCCACCTGCTGCAGCGTGGTCTTCTCGTCCACGAGGGTCTCGTAAAGGGCGTAGTTCGCCTCCGCCGCGATCTCGCCCGAGGACTCCACCGCGATCACCCGCGTGTTGTTCACGTGGTGCAGGAGATAGCGCGGCGCAAACATCGTGGTCTTCGAGATCGCCAGCGCACGGTCCCGCAGCATGCCGAGGCCTTCGCAATAGACGAGACCCACCGGCAGGTTCGCGTCGGCGTTCTCCCGGCCGGTGATGCGGTAGAGCGCGTCCTCAGAGAAGAAGCGCGGCCAGTCCTCGACTTTGCCCGCATCGAGCACGGCGGCGTACTCGGCGTTGAACTCCTCGATCTCAAGGCGGATCTCCCGCAGATCGGCGGGCGTCGGCGCCACGGGCTGGGCGGCGGAACGTGCCATCAGAGCCCCATGACCTCGCGGTAGTTCCGGTAGAGCGAACGGATCGCCGCCTCCGTGATGATATGGCTGGTGGTGCCTTCCTCCGGCCCGCCCAGCGCCACGCAGGAGGTGTCGGAGACGGAGCGCGTCATGCCCTGCTGCACGAAGCGCATCGCCTCGTTGTCCTCGATGCCGAGGAAGCCCGACGGCCCCATCAGGTTGCCCTGGCGCAGCCGATGCCGTGTCATCTCGTCGCTGTCACCCTCGTAGCCGAACATGGTCCAGATCATCAGGAACTCGTTCGGCCCGCGCGGGACGATCTGTCGCACGCCCAGCGTGTTGAGCTCGCGCTGCACGATGAAGTTCGGCCAGATCGTCTGCATGGTCACTGACCATGGCGAGTCGAACTCCCGGACATAGTCGAGGAGGCGCGGATCGGCGAGCTTCATGCCTTCCGAGAAGGCGCGCATCTGCGTCTTGGTCTCGGTGTCGAGCTTCGGCCCCTCCGGCGGCTTGGCCGAGGCCATGGTGCCATGGCGCCCCGTCGCGTCCACCACCATCGCCGATTTATTGCCCGCCACCAGCAGGCCGAAGCTCACGAGGAAGGCGTGCAGCAGCGTCGCGTGGTAGGGGTCCTTCAGGTTCTCGTGATACATCTTCCAGTTGGCGGGCACCGTGTTGCGGTAGTAGCCGAGGATGCTGAGCTTGCGCCCGTCGAAGGTGGCGTCGAAGTCTTTCAGCACCTCGGGCCCGATGTAATCCTCGAGGCTCTCCATGTCCTGGGCGAAGGAAGCGAAGACCGCGCCGCCCCGCGTCGCCACCTTGAGCCGCAGCAGGCCGTGATCCTCCAGCTTGAAATCCTGGGGCATGCCGCCCTCGCGGTGGATGCCGCGGCGGAAGGGAACGGCGGTGAGATTGCCCGCGAGATCGTAGGTCCACTGGTGATAGGGGCAGACGAACTCCGTCACCTTGCCCGACTGCGGCCGGCAGAGCTCGGCGCCGCGATGGGCGCAGCGGTTCTCGAACACGTGCACCGCGCCGTCCTTGCCACGCGCCACCACGACCGGCGTCGGCCCGACGAAGGAGCGCTTGTAGCTGCCGGGCTCCGGCACCTCGGCTTCCAGGGCCACGAAGTTCCAGGTGCGGCCGTGGAAGATGCGCTCAATCTCGCGCTCGTAGATCTCCGAGCTGGTATAGATCCAGTCGGGGATCGCGGAGAGGCCGTCGCTCGGCCAGACATAGGGGCTCGTTGCGGGCGACGGGGCAGGCGTGCTGTCGGGCATTTCCGGTGCTCCTCGGCTGGCGCGAAGTATGCGTCGCGGGCCAGCCGAGCGCAATCGAGCCATATCCCTTTGTCGTATCCGCGCCCTGCGCTATCGTCGCGGGATCAGTGCCTCTAGAGGAGGACGGCAATGGCGCTCGAACCGCTGGCAAAGAGTGGCAACTTCTTCCACATCTACGATTTTCGAGTCAAGGCGGGCAAGGGCGAGGAGTTCATCAAGCTCTTCGACGAATTCGACTATTCCGACGCCAATCCCATGCATAAATCCTCCGCCCAGGTGAAGGACGGCGTGCTCTGCCGGGACGTCAACGATCCCGATCATTTCTATCTCGTCGGTGAATGGTCGGACATCGAGGTGCACGCGCGCATCCGCAAGATGCTGGTGGAGCTGCGCCCCACCTTCGTGAGCCTCATCGAGGGCGGCAAGTTTGTGCCGACCTACGCCGAGATCGTCTCCAGCACGCCGCAGCACATCCTGGATGCGGCGAAGTCAGCCTAGGTCCCGCCGCTAAACAGCATCCTGAGCCGCCGCCACAGCACGCCCAACAGGAATGCGCCGGCGCTGAAGCGCGCGGGCTGCGCGGGCGTGGCGGCGCCGCCGGTCAGCCGCGCTTCCAGAGTGTGGCCGACCTCGCGGCAGAGCTCGGCGGCGAGCGCCTGCACGATGGCCCCGCGGCTGAATTGCGCGAGGGGGCCTTGCAGGGCGTAGCCGGCAGTGAGCTCGATGCGGGTGGTGCCGGATTTGCCCTCGGTGACCCGGAACTCAGCCTCGGTCTTGAGCCGGGTTCCCGTGGCGCTGTCGCGACCCTCGCCGCGGATCGTGCCGGCTTGCGCCGCATCGTCGTAGGCGACGGCGGCAGTTCCGGTGAAGCGTGCGCGCAGCGGCCCCATCGCCACCACCATCTCGCCGGCGAGCTGCCCCGCGTTCTCGGTCGGCTTGAGCGTGACGCCGGGGACGCAGGATGCCACCAGCCGAGGGTCCCTGATCGCGGCCCAGACCTGCGCCGGCGGCAGCGCGATGGAGATGGTCTGGCGCAAGGTAGAGCCCGGTGACGCCGCGACCGGTGTTGCGCGCGGTTCCGATGCCACCTGTACCGCCGGACGAACCGACGCCGCACGCTCCGCGATCGGCGCGGGGCGGGGAGCCGCGAGATCCACCGGGCGCTCGGCGAGGACGCGCTGGATCGCCCGCACGATGCCGGCGTAGCCGGTGCAGCGGCAGAGATTACCGCTGAGCTCCAGGCGGATGCGATCGGCGTCCGCATCGGGGAGGCGCAGCACGATGTCCCGGGCGGTGACCAGCATCCCCGGCGTGCAGTAGCCGCATTGGAGGCCGTGCTCGGCGGTGAAGGCGGCGCGCAGGCGGGTGGTAACGGGATCGTCGTCGAGGTCCTCGATCGTCCGCACCTCGGCGCCGTCGCAGGCCACCGCGAGGGCGATACAGGAGCGCACGGGCTCGCCGTTCACGACCAGGGTGCAGGCGCCGCAGACGCCGTGCTCGCAGCCGATGTGGGTGCCCGTGAGAAGCTGATGGTCGCGCAGGAAATCTGCCAGGTTCAGGCGCGGCTCGACCTCGGCGGAAACCGCGGTGCCATTGACGGTGAGCGAGACCTTCTTCATTGCCGGGCCATGGCGGCGGCGCGCCTGACCGCGGCGCCGTAGAGCTTGCGATCGAGAGCGTCGACACCGGGCAGCACGCGCGCCAGATCGTCGTCGGCGACGGTCGACGGCTCGAGCATATCCTGCAGCAGCACCGGCGGGCCGCCGGTGGCGCCGATCACCGCCCGACGCAGGTTGCGCACGGGATCGGTGAGCACCGCGCCGATGGCGGAGGCGAATTCGCCGGGCTTGCGGGTGATCTTGTACCAGCCCCAGCGCGCCGCCGCCGAGAGGCGCGGAATGCGAATCGCCTGCACGATCTCGCCGGGCTTCAGCACGGTGACGAAGCCGGCGGTGAAGAATCCGTCGAGGGGAATCGCGCGGCCAACCTCGCCGGCGCGATAGGTGATGACCGACGCATCGAGGGCGGTGAGGGAGGTCACCCAGTCGGCAGCGGGATCCGCATGGGCGATGCTGCCGCCGATGGTGCCGCGGTTGCGCACCGCGCGGTAGGCGATGCCACCGGCGATCCGCGACAGGACCTGCTGCCCGATGTCAGGCAGGCGACGGTCCTCGATCGCGGCGTGGGTGATGCAGGCGCCGAGGGTGATCGCATCGGCCGCTGTCTCCACGCCGGTCATCTCGGGAATGTGCGTGACGTCGACAAGCAGGCTTGGCCGGGTGAGGCGCAGGTTCAGCATCGGCCCGAGCGACTGACCGCCGGCGATCACCCGCGCGCCATCGCCGCCTTGCGCCAGCAGCGTCGCAGCCTCGCGGAGATCCCGCGGGCGCTCATAGTCGAACGAGAACGGCTTCACGGCGCGGCCGATGCCTTTCCGGCGGCGGCGAGCGCCGCCAGGATGCGCCGCGGCGTGATCGGCAGCGCGGTGATCTCGGCGCCGAGGGGATGCAGCGCGTCGTTGACAGCATTGGCGATCGCCGCCGGCGGTCCGATGGCGCCGCCTTCGCCGATGCCCTTCTGGCCGAAGGTCGTGTAGGGCGACGGCGTCTCCATGTGGGAGATACGGATGTCGGGGACCTCGGTGGCGCCCGGCAGCATGTAGTCGGCGAGCGTCGAGGCCAGCGGCTGGCCGTTGGCGTCGTATGGCATCTCCTCATAGAGGGCGGTACCGATGCCTTGGGCGCCGCCGCCCATCACCTGGCCGTCGACGATCATCGGATTGACCAGCACGCCGCCGTCCTCGACCACGACGTAGTCGAGGATACGCACGCCGCCGATCTCGGGATCGACTGACACGACGACGGCGTGCGCCGCATAGCTGAAGGTGCCGCTGTCGCGCACCGCCTTGTAGCCGGCGGTGACGTCGAGGCCGCCCGGCGAGACGGCGTCCGGCAGATCCTGTGGGCGGAGATACCAGGTCTTGCCGATCTCCGAGATGGCGACGGAGCCGGTGGGGCCGACCACCTTGCCGTCGCGCACCTCCACCTGCTCCGGCGTCGTCTGCAGCAGATGCGCGCCGATCTTGCCCAGACGCTGGGCCAGCTCGCGGCACGCGCTGGCGACGGCGCCGCCCGCCATCACCATGCAGCGCGAGCCCCAGGTGCCGGTGGAGTAGGGCGTCATGGCGGTGTCCCCGTGCACTACCTTGATCTGGTCGATCGGGATGCCCAGCACTTCGTTCGCGACCTGGGCCAGGGTGGTCTCCAGGCCTTGCCCGTGGGACTGGATGCCGACACGGAGCTCGAGCCCGCCGTCGGGCGTGAGGCGCGCCTCCGCCTGCTCGAAGCCCGGCACCATGGGAATGCCCCAGCCCGCATAGACGGAGGTGCCGTGCGCCGCCTGCTCGCAGAAAATGGAGAATCCCACGCCGATGCGCGTGCCGTCGGGCTCGCCCTTGGCCTGGCGTTTGCGCACGGCGGCCAGGTCGATCGCGGCGACGGCGCGGCGCAGGCATTCGGGATAGTCGCCGCTGTCGAAATGCTTCTTGGTAATGTTGTCGAAGGGCATCTTCTCCGGCGGGATCAGGTTGCGGAGCCTGACCTCATAGGGCTCGCGCCCTGCCGCCCGCGCGATGGCATCGATCGTCAGCTCCATGGCGAAGCAGACACCGGCGCGTGCGACGCCGCGATAGGGGAGGATCGGCGGCTTGTTGGTGGCCGCCGACCAGGTCTTGCAGCGATAGGCGTCGAAGTCGTAAGGGCCGGGCAGGATGCTCGCGACTTGCGCCGCCTCCAGGCAGGCGGAGAAGGGATAGGCGGAATAGGCGCCAGCATCGACAGTGGCCTCGGCGTCGATGGCGAGGAGGCGGCCGTCGCGGTCCGCATAGGCTGTGATGTCGTAATCGTGCTCGCGGCAATTGGCGTTGGCGACGAGCTGCTCGCGGCGGTCCTCGATCCAGCGCATGGGCTGGCCCAGCTTGCGGGTGAGGAACGCCGCGCAGACTTCCTCCGCCAGCAGCAGGCCCTTGTAGCCGAAGCCGCCGCCGACATCGGGCGGCACCACGCGCACGCTGCCGTGGTCGAGACCGAGGCAGCCCGCGAGGCCGGTGCGGATGATGTGGGGGATCTGGGTGGAGCTGTAGAGCAGGAGCTGCTCCTGCCGGCGATCCCAGACCGCCACCACGCCGCGGCCCTCGATCGGCGACATGCATTGCCGGGCGGTGCGGTACTTGCGCCTCACCTTGATCGGCGCGCTCGGCGCGGATCGCCGTCGAGATCGTCCTCGACGACCGTCTCGAGGAAGACGTTGTCGCCCCATTCCTCGTGCACCAGCGCTGCGCCGGGCTGGCGCGCCGCCAGCATGTCGACCACCGCCGGCAGCTCCTCGAACTCCACCTCGATCCCGGCGGCGAGATCCTCGGCCTCGGCGCGCGTCGCGGCGACGCAGGCGGCGATGGGCTCGCCCACATAGCGCACCTTGTCGGCGGCCAGGATCGGCTGCTCCGAGGGCTTGAAGCCGGGAAGGCGGGAATTGGCGACGATCGGCTTCACGCCGACGAGATCGGCGGCGGTGAAGACCGCGCCTTCGGCGCCCTCAGGCTTGCGGATCGAGCGGATGCGGGCATGGGCCATCGGGCTGCGCAGGAAGGCGATCTCCCGCATGCCGGGCAGGCGGATGTCGGCGATGAACTCGCCCCGGCCGCGCAGGTAGCGGTCGTCCTCCTTGCGCGGCACGCTGGCGCCGACGCCGGAGCCGCCGCGGCCCGATCTCCCTGTATCGCCTTCCAAAACGCCGCCCCTCCGATCCCGCAGGCAAGACGCATAGCATATCGGGAGGGCCAGGGGAGTCGATCTGCGGCGGCGTCCGGAGGTTGCGTCGAACCGCCGCCCTTGCCAGAATAGTTTTGATCGTCCGATTGACCCCTCAGGGGGCAGGGAGAGTGCCATGGTGCCGTCGAAAGTGGATGTGCTGCTCAAGGGCGGGCGCGTCATTGATCCCGCAGCCGGGCGCGACGGCATCGCCGATGTGGCGATTCGCAACGGCATCGTCGTCGCGGTGGAGCCTTCCATACCCGCAACTGTTGCATCCGAGGTGATCGACGCCTCGGGCAAGCTCGTGGTGCCCGGCCTCATCGACACCCACGCCCACGTTTATCAGCATGTCACCGGCCGCTTCGGCCTCAATCCCGACCTCGTGGGCGTGCGCTCCGGCGCCACCACCGTGGTGGATCAGGGCGGCCCCAGCAGCATCACGATCGCCGGCTTCCAGAAATTCATCGTCGAGCCCGCCCAGACCCGCGTCCTCTGCTTCATCTCCGCCTATGTGGCTGGTGGGCTCGAGGGGCATCTCTATCCCGACCTCTACGGTCCCGGCGGCGTCGACGTAAAGGCGACGGTGCGCGCGGCCCGCGCCAATGCCGACATCGTCAAGGGCATCAAGGGCCACGCCGAGATCGGCGGTGCGTCCCGCTGGGGCCTCGAGGTGATCAAGCTCGGGAAGCAGATCTCCCGCGAGGCGGGCCTGCCGCTTTACATCCATCTGGGTCAGCTCTGGCCGACCAAGGACGGCCACGATATCGATCCCGACGAGCTCGTCGAGGCGCTGGTCCCGCTGATGGACAAGGGTGACGTGCTGGCGCATCCCTTCACCCGCCACCCCGGCGGCTTCATCTCCGAGAAGACCGGCGAGGTGCACAAGATCGTCTGGGCGGCGTTGGAGCGCGGCGTCACCCTCGACATCGGCCATGGCTCGCATTTCAGCTTCGCCATGGCACGCAAGGTGCTGGCGGCGGGGATCAAGCCGCACACGCTCGGCGCGGACATGCACGGCTATAATGTGAAGGCGCCGGGAGACACCGACGATCAGGCGCGCACGGAGAATCCGTTCCTGGGCGTGGCGCCGTTCTGCCTCACCCATGCGATGACAGAGCTGCTGGCTCTCGGCATGACGCTGCCGGAGATCATCGCCACCGCCACCAGCAATGCGGCGATGCTGCTGCGCATGGAAGACAAGATCGGCAGCCTCCGCCCCGGCATGGCCGCCGACGTCAGCGTACTGGAGCTCAAGAAGGGCCGCTTCACTCTCAGCGACAACAGCGGCGAGAAAGTGATCGCCAGCGAGCTGATCTCGCCCGTGATGGCACTCCGCGCCGGCCGCCGCTTCGACGTGGACAGCCCGTTGGTTCCGGGCGCGGAAGTGCTGGCGGCTTGAAATAATCTCTCCGCCGCGCATCGCGGCGGAGAGGGTTTGTTCAGCTGACCTTCCGCGCCAGCTCCTTCCAATTCGTCGTTGGCTGCCAGCCCAGCATGGCTTTCGCCTTCGAGATATCGAACACGCCGGCACGCGGGTGCTTCTCATAGAGATCGGGCCGTCTCAGCGGTGGCACCGCGCCGTAGAGGTTCCGCAGGTGATCGAGCGTTGGCACCTCGGTGCAGGAATCCGCGGCGCAGATGTGGAAGGTCTCGATGCCCGTGTACATGCGTTCTGCCGCGAGCGCGAAGGCGCGGGCCACGTCGTCGGGGTCGACGTAGGGGCGGAGATAGGGCGGCGCCTCCGCGTCGCGGCCGGCGGCCGGCCCCACGATTCCGAGCAGGAACGGGATCAGCTCGGCGAACGCCACGTAGCAGGGGCGGAGGATCAGCACCTCCATCTTGCCGCGCCGGGCGTAGCCGGCGGCAATCGCCTCGCCGATCACCTTGCTCATGCCATAGGTCGAACTCGGCCGCGTCGGATGCGTCTCGTCCACCGGCAGGTAGAGCGGCGGCATGTCCGGATTGGTGTCGTCGAGGCCGAGGGTGGAACTGCTGGAGCAGAGGAGGACGCGGCGCACACCGGCGCTTTCCGCGGCGTCGAATAGGTTCCGGGTGCCGCGCACGTTGATGTCGAACAGCACGTCGTCGGGGCAGGGGACCGAGCGGTCGATGGCGGCGAGGTGGACCGCCACCTCTTGACCCCTGAGGGCCTCGGTCAGCCTTGCCGCATCCATCACGTCGACGGCGGGATAGCCGCCGGTTTCCGTGGGCGCGCTGCGGTCGAGCACGCGCACCTCGTGGTGCTTCGCCATATCCGCCACGACGTGACGGCCGAGCCGACCGCGGCCGCCGGTTACCGCGATCCTCATGTGGACGCGGCCGCCATGGTGTCCACCAGCTGCCGGTGGAAATGCAGGATCAGCCCTTCCCAGAACGGCGACAGCTTGATGTCGTCGGCAACCGGGGAGCGGCGTCCCCGCTGCATCAGGTCGAGCACCTTGCCGTCCTCGCCGCGGAGCTGACGCCAATAGCGCACCATCTCCGCCCGGTCGTTGGCATGGGCATCGTCGGTGGCGGCATCGTCGACCAGGTACCAGGAGGTCAGCCATTGCGTCTTGTCGACGGCGCGCGGCGCCCAGATCGTGCGCACCGCAAGGCTACCGAACAGGCTGAGCTGGGTGTTCGGAAACAGGAAGCAGAGGCTGTCGGCGCGCTCGTCCTCCGGCCGGTTGGAGCGCAGCGGCACCAGCGGCGTGGTGGAGCGGAGCGAGGAATCCCCGGCCCAGGTGAAGCCGAAGAGGTCGCCGTCGGTGATATTCGTGAAGGTCTTGTCGCCCTTGGCATCTATCCGGGCCGGGAGCCCCTGGTGCACGAACTCCTCGTGGTAGTTCTCCATCGCCGCTTCCATGGCGAGCTTCCAGTTGGCGGGGATGTCGCCGGTCTCGTAATGGGCGAGGCGGAAGCGCTCCATCTCGTAGGGCGCCCAGAGCCGCGCGAACGGCGCGGCCGCGGTCTCGATCGGCGGCGCCTCGCCGGAGAGATCGACGAAGACCACGTCGGCCCAGACCGCGCAGCGGATCGGTACCAGTCCGCGGTTCGCCCGGTCGATGCTGGCGGGATCCGCCACCCGCTTGCCGTCCCAGAGCGGCGTCGCCTTGAGGGCGCCGTCGAGGGCATAGGCCCAGCCGTGGTAGGGGCAGCGCAGCGTCGGCCGGCCCTGGCAGGGCTCCGTGAGAATGACGGCGCCGCGATGGCGGCAGACGTTGTGGAAGGCGCGCACCTCGCCGTCGCGGTCGCGCAGCACGATGGCGGGAATGCCGCCGGCGACGGTCACCGGCAGGGCGTCGCCGGGATCCGGGATCTGGTGGCCGAAGGCGACGCCGGTCCATTGGCGCCCGAACAGCTTTTCCTGCTCCAGGCGGAAGTAGGCCTCGCTGGCGTAGGCCGCCGAGCCCAGGGCGCGGGCGTTCTCGATCGGTTGATGGAGCCGCTCGATCGCCTCGCAACCCAACAGGCTTGATACCGATGCCGCCGTCATCCGCCCCTCCCGTCGCCTGGAAACCCGGCGCAATCGATGCAAATCAGGGACCAGCGGGATAGGATCGCACAGGTCGCGCCGGCACTCTAGACTGTGTCGGCTGGCGCGGTCAGGGAATGGAGGCTTGCGATGGACGACATCAAGAAGAAGCTGGCGATGCCGCTGGGCGGCAACGTGATGCCGCGGTTCGCCGGGCCCGCCACCATGATGCGGCTCCCGGCCCGGGACGATGCCGTCGGCCTCGATGCCGGCTTCATCGGCGTGCCCTTCGACATCGGCACCTCCAACCGGAGCGGCGCGCGCCTGGGTCCGCGGCAGATCCGCGCGGAATCCGCGCATTTGCGGCCCTACAACATGGGAACGCGGGCGGCACCCTTCGACGCGCTGGCGGTGGCCGATCTCGGCGACGTCCCCATCAACCCCTATAACCTCGCCGACAGCATCGGGATCATCACGCGCTTCTACACCAAGGTGGTGAACACCGGCTGCAAGCCCCTGACCCTCGGCGGCGATCACACCATCACGCTCCCGATCCTGCGCGCCATCGCGGCGAAGCACGGGCCGGTGGGATTGGTGCATGTGGACGCCCACGCCGACATCAACGAGAACATGTTCGGCGAGCCGGTCGCCCACGGCACACCCTTCCGCCGCGCGGTAGAAGAGGGCCTCCTGGACTGCAAGAGAGTCGTGCAGATCGGGCTCCGGGGCACCGGCTATGCGGCAGAGGATTTCGACTGGCCGCGCCAGCAGGGCTTCCGCATCGTCCAGGCGGAGGACTGCTGGTACCGCTCGCTGACGCCGCTGATGGTCGAGGTGCGCGAGCAGCTCGGTAAGGGGCCGGTCTACATCACCTTCGACATCGACGGCCTTGATGCCTCGGTGGCGCCAGGTACGGGCACGCCGGAGCCGGGCGGCCTCATGGGCTCCCAGGGGCTGGAGATCATTCGCGGCTGCCGCGGCCTCGACGTGGTGGGCGCCGATCTCGTGGAGGTGGCGCCGCCCTACGATCCCAGCGGCAATACCGCGCTCCTCGCCGCCGGGCTGCTGTTCGAGATGCTCTGCGTCCTGCCGGGCGTGCCCTATCGCTGAGGACCGCGCTTCTGTCCTTGATGTGGGCGGCGCCGGCGTGATCAATTTCTAGGCGTTTCTGAGCTTCATCGGGGATAGCCATGCACATCGTGGTCCTGGGCGCGGGCGTCGTCGGCGTCACCACCGCCTATCAGCTCGCGAAAGACGGCCATCAGGTGACTGTCATCGACCGCCAGAAGATCGCGGCGAACGAGACCAGTTTCGGCAATGCCGGAATGATCGCGCCTGGCCATTCCTATACCTGGGCGTCGCCGAAGGCGCCGGGCATCCTGCTGCGCTCGCTCTTCCAGCGCGATCAGGCGCTGCGGCTCAGCCTCCGGGCGGATCCGCGCATGTGGTCCTGGTGCCTCAAGTTCCTGCGCAACTGCACTGCCGAGCGCTCCGTAACCAACACGCGCCGCAAGCTCAAGCTGGCGCAATATTCCCAGTCGATGCTGCATCAGACCCTCGCCGACACCGGCATCGAGTACGATCGGAATACGCGCGGCATTCTCTATCTCTACCGCGACCAGAAGTCCTTCGACGCCGGCGTCGCCCACATGAAAATCCTGCAGGACGGCGGCCAGGAGTTCCGCGCGCTCGATTTCGCCGGCGTGATCCAGGTCGATCCCGCCCTCAAGGCGGCGCGCGGCAAGATCCACGGCGGATTGCACGGGCCCACGGACGAGAGCGGCGACTGCCACAAGTTCACCAACGCGCTCGCGGAAATTTGTCGCCAGCGCGGCGTCGAGTTCCGCTACGAGACCACGGTGACCGGTTTCGAGAAGCAAGGTGACACCGTCAGCGCTGCCGTCACCGACAAGGGCCCGGTGAAGGGCGACCTCTTCGTGCTGGCGCTCGGCAGCTACGCGCCGTTCCTGTCGCGTCCGCTCGGCATCGATCTGCCGGTCTATCCCGTGAAAGGTTACGCCGTCACCATTCCCATCAAGGATCCGGACCTGGCGCCGCGTCTGCCGGGGATCGACGAGAATTTTCTTGTCGCCTATACGCCGATGGGAAGCCGCATCCGCATGACCGCGACCGCGGAGTTCACGGGCTTCGACACCACCCACAAGCCCGAGGATTTCCGCACCGCGCTCGAGGTGTCGGAGAATCTCTTTCCCGGTGCCGTCGACTATTCCCGCGCCTCCTATTGGGCGGGGTTGCGCCCGATGACGCCGGAAGGAACGCCGCGCCTCGGTCGCGCCCGCTATCGCAATTTCTATCTCAACGCCGGCCAGGGCCATATGGGCTGGACCATGTCCCACGGCTCCGCCCGTGTGGTCGCCGACATGATCGCCGGCCGCGCGCCCGCGATCGACACGACCGGGATGACCGTGCAGTGACGCCGGAAGAATTCCGCCGCTTCGGACACCAGCTCGTTGACTGGCTCGCGGACTATCACGCGGGCATCGCGGATCGGCCGGTCATGTCGCAAGTCAGGCCCGGCGACATCAAGAAGATGCTGCCGAGCGATCCGCCCCAAGCGCCGGAGCCGATGGCGGCGGTGCTCGCCGATCTCGATCGCGTGGTGCTGCCCGGCCTCTCGCATTGGCAGCATCCGCGCTTCTTCGGGTATTTCCCCGGCAATTCGCTGCTGGCGGGGATTCTCGGCGATTTCGCCAGCAGCGGCATGGGTGTCCTCGGCCTCGCCTGGCAGTCGGGCCCGGCGCTGACCGAGATCGAGGAGGTCATGACCGACTGGGTCCGCCGCATGGTGGCCCTGTCGCCGGCCTGGAGCGGCGTGATCCAGGACACCGCCTCCACCAGCACGCTGGTGGCGCTGATCTCGGCGCGGGAACGCATGACGGACTACGCGCTCTCCCGTGGGGGCCTGCAGGCGGAATCCCAGCCGCTGGCGGTCTACGTCTCCGCCCACAGCCACAGCTCCGTCGATAAGGGCGCGCTGCTGGCGGGCTTCGGGCGCGACAATCTGCGGCTGGTGCCCGTCGATGCCGACCACGCCATGCGGGTGGATGCGCTGGAGGAGATGGTGCGAAGGGACATCGCCGACGGCATCAGGCCCTGCGCGATCGTGGCCACCGTCGGCACCACCGCGGTTACCGCGATCGACCCCGTGAAGCGGATCGCCGATGTCGCCCGCCGGCACGGCATCTGGCTGCACGTGGACGCGGCGATGGCGGGAAGCGCCATGATCCTGCCGGAGTGCCGCTGGATGTGGGACGGCATCGAGGGTGCCGACTCCCTGGTGCTCAATGCGCACAAGTGGCTGGGCGTGCCTTTCGACTGCTCGCTCTACTACGTGCGCGACCCCGAGCACCTGGTCCGCGTGATGTCCACCAACCCGAGCTTCCTGCAATCCTCCGTAGATGGGCAGGTGAAAAACCTGCGCGATTGGGGCATTCCCCTCGGCCGGCGGTTCCGGGCGCTGAAGCTCTGGTTCGCGATCCGCGAGCAGGGGGTTGCCGCGTTGCAGGCGCGGCTCCGGCGCGACATCGAGAATGCGAGATGGCTCGGCGAGCAGGTGGCGAAGGCGCCGGGCTGGCGCCTCTTGGCGCCAGTGCGGCTGCAGACCGTGTGCCTGCGCCACGAACCGCCGGGCCTTACAGGCGAGGCTCTCGACAGCTATACGCGCGCCTGGGCGGAGCGAGTGAACCGCTCCGGCGCGGCCTATCTCACGCCGGCAGCGGTGGACGGACGCTGGATGGTGCGGGTCTCCGTGGGCGCGCTCACGACCGAGGCCAGCGACGTCGCGGCCACCTGGCAGGCGATCCGGCAGGCGGCTGAGGCGGAGCTGGCGCGCTAGGTTTGGTTGAGGATCCCTTGGGGCAACTGGTCCAGAACCCAGCGATCCATCCGGTGCATCACGTCTTCGCGGGGCCCCAGGAGGCCGGGCTGGTAGAGGAGCGAATTCAACCCGAGCTGCTGGAGCTCCAGCATGCCCACGTCCTCCTCGCCGACCTTGCGCCAGCGCTCGTAATAGAGCGGGGCATGCTCGGCGAAGTCGGCACGCTCGGTGGCGGCACGCGGGAAGCAGCCGCCGATCGACAGGATCGAGCGGTCCGCCGCCAGCGGCCGCACTTGCAGCCACCACATGCTGTCCTGGGCCACGGCGAACTGGGTCGTGGGGTGGATCAGGGAGAAATAGGTGCCGCGCCTGCCTTGCGGCGCGAGGTTCTCCAGCGGTGGGAATGGCGGCTTGGCGCTGCCGAGCACGGCGATGCTGCGGTCGTCGATGACCTGGATGCATTCCCAGGCGCCTGACGTGGCGATCACATCGGCGATCTGGGCCCCCACTGTGGTCGCGTGAATGTAGCCGGTGTGATAGGGCTCCATCGCATTTTCCAGCAGGAGCTTCCAGTTGCACTTGGCATCGAACTCGATGCGCCAGGTGCAGATCATGTCCTCCAGGCGATGAGAGCCGAAGACCTCCGGCAGATTGCCGAGGTGATCCAGGAGCGGCGGCGCACCGTCGTCGAGGGTCAGGAAGATGAAGCCGGCCCAGGTCTCCAGCCGGATCGGAATCAGCCCCTGCTCCTTGGCCCGGAACTCGGCACACTTTTCCATTTCCGGCGCGCCGGCGAGGCTGCCGTCCAGGCGATAGCCCCAGCCGTGATAGGGGCAGACGACGGCGCGGCAGTTGCCGCTGCCGCTCAGCAGCAGCGAGCCGCGATGCCGGCAGGAATTGGCGAAGGCGCGGAGCGTGCCATCCCGGTCGCGCAGCAGCAGGACCGGGCCGGCCACGGTGTCCACCGCGCGATAGTCGCCGGCGGCCTTTACCTCGTCGGCGCGGCCGACGAAGAACCACTGGCGGAGGTGGATGTGCTCCATCTCGGCGCGGAAGAATTTCTCTGAGGTGTAGGCCGCGCGAGGCAGGCTGCGCGGCGCCTGGGCGGTGATCGGCTTCGACCCTTCCATCGCTTCAGCTCCGAGGCTTAGCCGAGATAGGCGCGCTGCACCTTCTCGTCGTCGACGAGGTCCGGCCCGTTCCCTACCAGCACCACCTTGCCGCTCTCGAGGACATAGGCGTAGTCGGCGATGCTGAGGGCCATCAGGGCATTCTGCTCGACCAGGAGAATGGTGACACCCTGGTCGTTGATGGTGCGGATGGTCTCGAAGACGTGCTCCACCATGACCGGCGACAGGCCCATGCTGGGCTCGTCCATCAGCAGCACGCGCGGCCGTGCCATCAGGGCGCGGGCGGTCGCCACCATCTGCTGCTCGCCGCCGGAGAGCGTGCCGGCGACCTGCTTGATGCGCTCCTTGAGGCGCGGAAACAGCGCCAGCATGCGCTCCCGGTCCTCGGCGATGGTGCGCTTGTTGCTCTGGGTGAAGGCGCCCATGTGCAGGTTCTCGTCGACCGTGAGGCGCGAGAAGATGCGGCGCCCTTCCGGAACCTGCACCACGCCCATGGCGGCGATGTTGTGCGGGCGGACGTCGGCGAGGCTCTCGCCGTTGAGCTTGATGGTGCCGGAGCGCGGATGCAGGAGCCCGCTGATGGCCCGGAGTGTCGTGGTCTTGCCGGCGCCATTGGCGCCGATCAGGGTCACGATCTGCCCTTCCTCGACCACGATCGAGATGCCCTTCAGCGCCTCGATGTTGTCGTAGAAGACGTGGATGCTGTCGATTTCGAGAAGTGCCATGATGTCCCGCTAAGTCCGAACAGTCGCCGCGCCGGCGGCGGCCGGGCGGGCGGCCCGCGGGCGCACCTTCGGCGGCGTCCCCGAGGAGCTGCCGAGATAGGCCTCGATCACCTTGGGATCGTTCTGCACCACCGCGGGCGTGCCCTCGGCGATCTTGACGCCATGGTCGAGCACAGTGACGAGGTCGGACATGCTCATGACCACGCGCATCTGGTGCTCGATCAGCACGATGGTCTTGCCGAACTCGTCCCGAACCCGGCGGATGAAGGTCATCATATCCGAGGTCTCGCGCGGGTTCATGCCGGCGGTGGGCTCGTCCAGCATCAGGAGCTTCGGCTGCGTCGCCAGCGCGCGGCCGATCTCCAGGCGGCGCTGCTCACCATAGGCGAGATTGCGCGCCAGCACGTCGCCGCGGCCCCGGAGCCCGATGAACTGGAGGAGCTTCAGCGCCTCCTCATGGGCCTGGGCCTCGTCGCGCTTGGTATGGGGCGTGTTGAAGAGCGCGCCCCACCAATGCGACTTCAGGTGCAGGTGCATGCCCACCAGCAGGTTCTCGATCGCGGTGATGTTGCGGAACAGCCGGATGTTCTGGTAGGTGCGGCTGATGCCGGCGGCGGCGACGCGGTCGGGGGTGAGGCCGTCGACGCGCTCGCCGCTGAACCAGATCTGGCCTGACGTCGCCTGGATGTTCTGCATGATGCAGTTGAAGACCGTGGTCTTCCCGGCGCCGTTCGGGCCGATAACGCTGTGGATCGAATTCTCGGCGACAGACAGGTCGAGGTCGCCGACGGCGGTCAGCCCGCCGAAGCGCATGGTCAGCTTTTTCGCCTGGAGGATCGGTTCGGTGGCCACCGGCGCTCCCTATTGTCCGGGCTGCTGCGCGTCGGGCGCAGCGATGTCGTCGATGGCGGTGGTGGCAGGCTCGATCGTGGGATCGACGCCCTCGGCGGCGGCGCGCAGCTCGCGCCGGCGCGTCGCCGACGGCCACAGCCCCTCGGGCCGGATGCGCATCATCAGGATGAGCGCCACGCCGTAGAAGAGATAGCGATACTCGCCGAATTCCCGCAGCAGCTCCGGCAGGCCAACCAGGGCCAGAGATCCCACGACGACGCCGGGCAGGCTGCCCATGCCGCCGACGATGATGAGTGCCAGCACGTTGATGGAGACCAGGAGCTGGAAGCTGCTGGGATAGACCGAGGTCAGCATCACCGCGAAGATCGAGCCGGCGAGGCCGGCGAAGGCGGCGCCGAGGCCGTAGGCCAGCAGCTTCACCTTGACGAGGTTGATGCCCAGCGCCTGCGCCACGTCCTCGTCGTCGCGCACCGCCATCCAGGCGCGGCCGAGGCGGGAGCTTTCCAGGCGCCAGGCGAAATAGGCGGCGATCGCCGCGCAGGCCAGCGTCAGGAAGAAAAGCTCGACGGGATCGCTGAGCTCCAGGCTGCCGATGAAGGGCTTGGGGATCTGCAGGATGCCCTGGGCGCCCGCCAGCAGCGGCGCCGCGGCGTCCGACTGCACGATGACGCGGACGATCTCGCCCAGGCCCATGGTGGCAACCGCGAGGTAGTCGCCGCGCACGCCCAATACGGGGATGCCGAACAGCACGCCGACGACGACGGCGGCGCAGACCGCGATCGGCATCGCCTCCCAATAGTTGAGGGCGGCCAGGGCATGGGGACTGTCGGCGGTGAGGAGCGCTGTCGTATAGGCGCCGACCGCGAAGAACGCCACGAAGCCGAGATCGAGGAGGCCGGCCAATCCCACCTCGAGGTTCAGCCCCATCCCCATGAGCGTGTAGAGCCCGACCAGCATCAGGACCTGGCCGATGTAAGAGCCCGCGACCACCGGGAAGAGCACCACCAGCAGCACGCCGATCGTGACCTTGGCGATGAGCGCCGCGCGGACCTGACGCGGGGTCGGCGCGACGGCGGCGGCGGGCCGCGACCGGAACCGGGTCCAGAGCAGGCTGCCGGCGGCGGCGATCACGAAGATCACGATCGCGCCCTCGAGGGTCAGGCCCTCCCAGGTGTAGATCGCCTCGCGGATCGCGCCGATGAAGTCCCCGAACTGCATCATGATCTGGATGAGTTCCTGGAAGACGCCGAAAAAGATGACGGCGACGAAGCCTACGATCACGGGCTTCTGCACCGCCCGCGGCGCCATGGACAGGAGCGCGCCCAGCGCTGACAGCAGAGCGCCGCCGACGATCAGGACCGCGAGTCCCTCGGGAAGGGACTCGAAATCGAAGGTCAGCATGTCCACGAGCGGCGGCGACAGAGCGATGAAGATCGTTCGCAGATCGAGCGCATCGATCGCCAGCACCAGCACAGCCAGAACGCCGCTGGCGATGACGCCGGCCAGGGCACTGTGCAGCAGCGCCTGAAGCTTCGGCTGCGTCCGCTCCGAGCGCGCCACGAAGGCGCCGGCGCCGAGCGCGATCGCCAGCAGCGCCGCCTGGCCCAGGGTCAGGACGTCGACGATGATGGCGCGGCCGTGGATCATCAGCAGGATGCCGACGCTCGCGAGATAGACGCCGACGAGGCCGAGGACGAGGCCGGTCAGTACCGCCCGCTGCAGCGGCGGACGGCGGTGCTTGTGCACGGCGCCGTGGGAAACTGCGGCGGCGCTCACGGCCGGCCTCCGGCGGAGCGGACGGCGCGATCGATCGTGAATGTCAGGGCCCGATGATCCATGGCTAGGCTCGCTTCTTCGCCATGCGCTCGCCCAGGATCCCGTGCGGACGGAAGATCAGGACCATGATGAGGAGCGTGAAGGCGATGAGATCGCGCAGCTGATAAGGCGCGGGGATGCCGATGCCGTCGAGGAAGAGGGCGGGGCCCACCGACTCCACGAGGCCGAGGAAGAAGCCGCCGAGCATGGCACCGGGGATGCTGCCGATGCCGCCCAGGACAGCGGCGCCGAACGCCTTGATGCCCGGCGTGAAGCCCATGAAGAAATAGACCTGCTTGAAGACGAAGGCATAGAACACGCCGGCGATGCCCGCCATGGCGCCGCCGAGCGCGAAGGTGAAAACCACGACCTTGTCCACGTCGATGCCCATCAGCGCCGCCGCGTCCGTGTCCTCGGAGACAGCGCGCATCGCCGTCCCCATCCGTGTGCGCTGGATGATGACGTAGAGCACCACCATCGCCACGATCGCGGAGAGGATCACCACGACGTCGACGCTGGGGATGTTGAAGCCGAAGAAGCTGATCGGCGTCGCCTGCCACTTCGGATCGGGATAGGAGCGGATGCTGGGGCCGAAGAGGCCGCGGAAGGTCTGCTCGAGGAAGAACGACACGCCGATCGCGCAGATCAGCGGCGCGAGGCCGCGCACGTGCCGGAACGGCCGATAGGCGAAGCGCTCGGTCAGCACCGCAATCGTCGTCGAGCAGACGATCGCGACCACGAGAACACCGAGGAACGCCAGGATCGGGCTGCTGTTCAGGAAACCCGAGCGATCGAAGGCCGAGGCGATGAAATAGCCGGAGAAAGCCCCGGTCATCATGATGTCGCCGTGGGCGAAATTGATCAGGCGGAGGACGCCGTACACCATGGTGTAGCCGAGCGCGATCAGCGCGTAGACGCTGCCGATCGTGAGGCCGAACATGACGAGATCGAACCACTGCGCTAATTCGTACCGGCCCTTGATGAGGGTGCCGATGGTGCCGCCGACGACCACGATCACCACGCCGATGCGCAGGCACCACAGGATGACGTCGACGAAGGTGAAACGCGCGAGCTTGTTGAGCTGCGGTATCGAGAAACGGCCAGCCGCCGCGTCGGTCATTGCTCCGGCGCCTTTATGCTTGCGTTGCTGAAACTGTCACCGCGGGAAAAGCCGGCCGGTGGCCGGGGATGCCGCCCGCGCGATGCGGGACGTCATCCACCGGCCTCCGGCCGCGCCATTCGCTGACCGCGATCAGGGCCAGATCTTCTTGGGGTTCTTGCCAATGTCGTAGGTCTTGGGGTCGGCATTGGTGAACTGGTAGACCGCGGGCTTGAACGCTGCGCACTCGCCGTAGGGATCGCAGGCGATCGGCCCGCTGATGCCTTCGAACTTGGTCGCGAAGACCGCGTCGCGAAGCGCCTTCTTGCCGATGTAGGTGACGCCGGCGGCGTCGGTCTTGGCGACTTTCTCGATCGCCTTGAACGCCAGCTCCGCGCCGTCATAGGCATTGGCGTGATAGCCGGAGATCGGCGCCTCGCCGTAGGCCTTCTTGTACTCGGTGACGAACTTCGGATAGCCCTTGCCCATCGCCTCCGGGGAAAGATCCGGGTAGGTGATGCGGAAGCCGACGACGGCGTCCTTGGCGGCTTCGATGAGGTCAGGCGCCATCAGGCCGGAGCTGCCGATCATGGCGACCTTCTCGAGGCCCGGCGTGTCTTTCGCCTGGCGGATGATCTGCGCCGCCGCGGCGACGAAGATCGGGAAGTAGACGGCGTCCGGCTTCTCGGTGGCGATGCGGGTCAGCAGCGGATGCATGTCGACGTCGGTCGGCTGCACCGCTTCCTCGGAGAGGATGGTGCCCCCGAGGCCCTTGAAGTTCTTCGCCATCTCGAGAGCGAGGCCACGGGCATAGGGGCTGCCGTCATGGATGGTGACGACCTTCTGCACCTTGAGGACGTCATGGAAGTACTTGGCGTCGGACTTGCCCTGGTCGACGTCGCTGTAGACCGTGCGGACGAAGCCGTTGTATTCGGGTTTGCGGTCCGGTGCCGTCAGTGGCGGTGCCGTCGGCGAGGTGCCGATGCTGGTGATGCCCGCCTTCCACAGGATGGGCGCGCCCGGCGTTGCCGCGCTCGAGCACGACGGCCCGATCACGATCACGGTATTCGGGTTGGCGGCGAGCTTAGTTGCCGCCGTCTGTCCGCCTTCCGAGTTGCAGAGCGAGTCCTCGGCGTTGAACTTGATGGGATGGCCGACGATCTTGCCGCCGATGTTCTTGATCGCGATCTCGACAGCGCGCTTCTGGTCGGTGCCCAGCGCGGTGTCAGGACCGGAAAGCACCCAGTACCCACCGATCTGGATCGGCGCGCCTTTTGGAATCACGAATACACCGATGTCGTCGGTAACCGGCCCCTTGGTTTCCGCGGCTTGCGCCGCGGCAATCATTCCGAGCGCGGCGCACGCTGCGACGCTCAGCAACGACAACTTCCTTAGACTTGGCATGGCTTGCTTCTCCTCCTCCTGTTTGATGCGACAACCAGTTCGCGGCTGTCCCTGATTTTGGCCACGCAACGAGCAACGGATCTCAAGCGAGATCCGCCGATCCCCGCGGTTGCTCCCACCCACGCATCACGTCGATACATCCCGTCTGACTAATAGATGCACACGCCGGCCACTTCGCAGGCAAGCATCTACTCTTACGGGCAGCAAACAATTCAGACAAACGCCAATGCATTGCACAATTACCATCTAAACACGGGTGACTAGCGGGATCAATGGCGCTGGCCTTTCACGACATCCCGTCATCGAGCGCGAAAACGCTGGGGTGAGAGGGTCATCCCGCGACTTGCAAAACGCGTACCGCTTTCGGCGAAGGCGGCGATCGACGGCGAATTTTCGACAGGCGCGCGATCGCGCTGTTCGCGACGCACCTCCCGCTCAGGTCTCGAGCTCGCGTGGGCCGCCGTAGTGATGGATGTGATAGGGCTGGCTGGCGATGCCGCGACAGAAGGCGCCGACGATCGGATCCAGCCGCTCGGCCAGCGTGCGCGCCGCCGCATTGCTGCGCGCCATCTGCTCCACCGCCGCTTCCGCCTGACGCCGCAGGCTCTTGCGATCCACGGTCAGGATCTCGCCGCCGTCCACCACGAGCTTGCCGCCGACCATCACCTTGTCGACGGCGCCGCCGTCCTCGGTGTGCACGAGCTGGTTGATGAGATTGTTGAGCGGCACCAGGTTGATGTGGCCGGCGTCCAGAAACACGATGTCGGCGAGATATCCCGCCTCGATGCGGCCGAGCGCGCCGGCGAAGCCCAGCACATGGGCGCTACCCTCGGTCGCGAGCTCGAATACTTCCGCGGTCGACAGCCATTGCTCGTAGTCGGGGCCGCGCACGTGAGAGGCGAGCGAGGCGATGCGCATCGCCTCGAACATGTTGAGATTGTCCGAGCAGTTGGCACCGTCGGTGCCGATGCCGAGATGAACGCCCGCCCCTCGCATCCGCCGCGCCGGCGCGATGCCGGAGCCCAGCCGCATGTTGCTGCCGGGATTGTGGGCCACCGAGCCACCGTGATCGGCGATGCGGGCGATATCGATGGGGTCGAGCCAGACCGCATGGGCGGCGGTGAAGTTGGGACCGAGCACGCCAAGCTTCGCCAAGTGCTGGGTCAGCGTGGTGCCGTAGCGGGTGAGCGCCGCGACCGCCTGCACCTTCGATTCCCCGAGGTGCGTGTGGTATCCGGCGCCAAATTCCCGGGCCAGGCGTGCGGCACCCACCATGAAGTCGTCGGCGCAGTGCAGAGGGATCGTCGGCGCCAGGGCCAGGCGTGCGCGGTCGCGATCGAGGGGCCAGGCCTTGAGCGCGGCGCGGCATGCCTCGAGATGCGCCTCGCCCGTGGCGCTCGCCATCCGTCCGACAGCCTCGCGAAGATCGTCGGGCAGCGCCTCCGTGAGGCCGGGGATTGCCGCGTAGAACGTGCGGTCCGCCATCATCGGTGCCACCACAGCCCGCATGCCCGCGTCCGCATAGGCGCGACCCACCGCTGCCAGTCCTTCCGGCGACGGTGTCGGGAATTCGATGAAGAGGTCGTAGGCGGCGGTGCAGCCCTTGAGCAGCATCTCCACCGCGCCGAGGGTAGCGGTGAGAGACTTCTGCTCGGGCGAAGAGTAGCGCGACGCCCAGGGCCCGGCGTTGAGCAGCAGCTCGAGGGTCCACCGGTCGCCGATGCCCTTGCTGAGATTGCCGTGGCCGTGGGTATGGGCGTTGATGAGGCCGGGGATGAGGATGCGGTCGCCGGCGTCGACCACCCGCGCGTCCTCCGGGCGGAGGCGACCCCAGGGCTCGATCGCCTTGATGCGCTCCCCCTCGATCAGGATATCGGCGTCGGCGAGCGCGGCCCGGCTATGGGCCTGCACGCGGCCGCCGCGGATGAGGGTGAGCGCGGCGGCCATTCAGTAGCCCCTGGCCATGTCGACCTGGTTTAGCAGCGGCTTCCCCGCCTTCGCCCGGCGCAGGTTTTCGACGATTTGGGTCGTAGCGGAGGCGGGCTTGCAGTAGCTGGCGACGTGGGGCGTCACCATCACCTTCGGATGGGTCCAGAACGGATGATCCTGAGGCAGCGGTTCCTGGGAGAAGACGTCCAGGGTGGCGCCGCCGATCTGCCCGCTCTCCAGCGCCGCCAGCAGGTCGGCCTCGACGAGATGATTGCCGCGGCCGGCGTTGATGATCTTGGCGCCCTTCGGCAACAGGCGGAAAAGGCCGGCATTGAGAATGCCGCGGGTGTCCGGCGTCAGCGGCAGCAGGCAGATGAGGATGTCGCTCTTGCTGGCGAACTCCGCCAAGCCATCGGATCCCGCAAAGCATTGCACGTCCGGGATATTCTTCTGCGTGCGCGACCAGCCGCGGACTTTGAAGCCGAAGCCCGCGATGCAGCTCGCGGTGGCGGCGCCGAGCTCGCCCAGACCCATGACGCCGACGCCCCAGGCGTCCGGGTCCGGCGGCTGCTTGTAGATCCACTTCTTCTGGGTCTGGTTGAGCGCGTGCTGATCGAGCAGGCGCTGATACCGCAAGGTCGCGAACAGGCAATAGTCCCGCATGGCGCTGGTGAGGATCGGATCCACCAGCCTCGCCAGCGGCACGCCCGGCGGCAACCGCGTGAGATCGAGCTGGTTGATGCCGGCGCCCAGCGACAGGATCGCCTTCAGATTGGGATAGCGCGCGAGGCCGTCCTCGGGCTGCGTCCAGATCAGGGCGCCTTCGATGGCAGCGGGGTCGCTGATCTTCGGCCAGACCTCCACCTTGAGCTCGGGCATCTGGGATTCCAGATGGGGGACCCACTCGGCGGGGTCGTCGAGGTTGCTGTGGAAGACAATTTTCATGTGCTCTCTCTCATCCCATGGAAAGCCCGCCATTCACGCGCAGCGTCTGGCCCGTGATGTATGCCGCATCGTCGGAGGCAAGAAAAGCCATTGCGGACGCGATCTCCTCCGGCTTGCCGTAGCGGCCCATCGGCACCAGGCGGAGCGCCGCCTTCAGACCCTCGGCGTCGATCTCCCCCAGCATCTCGGTGGCGATGTAGCCCGGCGAGACCGCGTTGACGGTGATGCCCATGGCCGCCACCTCCGCCGCGATCGGCCGCAGCATCATGGTGATGCCGCCCTTGGAGGCCACGCAGGCGGAATACTTGTTGCCGCCGAAATCAGCGACTTCGGTGATGCAGGAGCCGGTGGCGATGACCCGGCCGCTGCGGCGGCCGACCATGTGCGCCAGCGCCGCTCGCGTTACGTTGAAGAAGCCGGTGAGGTTGGTGTCGAGAGAGCGCGCCCAGTCCTCGTCGGTGCTCTCGAGGAACGGCCGGTCGATGACGATGCCGGCGTTGCTTACCATAATGTCGAGTTTGCCGAAGGCCTTGACCGCGCTGGCGACCAGTCGCTCGGCATCGGCGCGCTGGGAGACATCCGCCTGAACCACCACCGCCGTGCCGCCGAGCGCACGGATCTCTTCCGCGACCGCCTCCGCTTTGTCGGTGTTCGCGACGCAATTCACCACCACCTTCGCGCCCTCGCGGGCGAAGCGCAGCGCCACCGCGCGGCCGATGCCGCGGGAGCTGCCGGTGACGACGGCTGTCTTGTCCTTGAGCTGCATGGTCGTCCCCTGTCCGATGCCGCGGCTCGTCGATCTGCCGCGGGAAGTATCACCAATCGCGGACGCGGCGACAACCGCATGCGGAAAAAACATTCCGCATGCGGCTGTGGCCAAGGACGATTTCGGGATGTAGGTTTGCCTCCCCTTGCAACAGCCGCCGGAGAGACGGACCCGTGAGCGAGACCTGCGATGTAGCGATCATTGGCGGCGGAGCGGTCGGCAGCTCGATCGCCTATTTCCTGGCGTCCAATCCCGACTTCAAGGGCCGCGTGGTGGTGATCGAGCGCGATCCCACCTATCGCTTCGCCTCCTCGGCGCTGTCGCTCAGCTCGATCCGCCTGCAGTTCTCCACCCCCACCAACATCCACCTCTCGGCCTTCGGCGTCGAGTTCCTGCGGGATGCCGGCCGGCGCCTGGCGGTCGACGGCGAGGCGGCGGAGGTCGGCTACATCGAGCGCCCCTACCTTTTCCTGGCGAGCGCGGAAGGCCGCTCGGTCCTGGAGGCCAACCACCGCGTGCAGACCGCCCATGGCGCCCCGATCGTGCTGCTGGAACCGCCGGCGCTGAAGGAACGGTTCCCTTGGATGTCCACCGACGGCATCGTGTTGGGCGCGCTGGGAACCAAGGATGAGGGCTGGTTCGACGGCTATGGATTGTTGCAGGCGTACCGCAAGAAGGCGCGCAGCCTCGGCGTCGAGTACATCCAGCAGGAGGTAGTCGGAATCGAGCGGCGCGGCCGCCGCGTCGAGGCGGTGAAGCTCGCCGACGGCACGCGGATCGCCTGCGGCATCGCGGTCAACGCCGGCGGTCCCAGCGGCGGCAAGGTGGCGAGGCTCGCCGGCGTCAATCTGCCGGTGGAACCGCGCCGGCGCTGCGTCTTCGTCTTCGACTGCAAGGACAAGCTGCCGGGCTGCCCGTTGCTGATCGACAGCAGCGGCGCTTTCTTCCGGCCCGAGGGTCGCTTCTTCATCGGCGGCATCTCGCCGCCGGAAGAGCGCGAGCCCGCGGTGCCGGATTTCGAAGTCGATCATTCCGAGTGGGACGAGCTGGTCTGGCCGCCCCTCGCCCATCGCGTGCCGGCGCTCGAGGCGGTCAAGGTGGTGAACTCCTGGGCCGGGCATTACGACTACAACACCTTCGACCACAACGGCATCATCGGCCTGCACGGCGATCTCGACAATTTCATGCTGGCGAACGGCTTCAGCGGCCACGGCATCCAGCAGTCCCCCGCCACCGGCCGTGGCGTCTCCGAGCTCATCACCTACGGCGCCTTCCGCAGCCTCGATCTCACCGACTTCGGCTACGCGCGCATTGCCGAGAACAAGCCGATCAAGGAATTGAACGTCGTCTGATGGTTGTCGGCTGGAGAGGCATCGTGCGTCCTTCGACGCGCTTCGCTTGCTCAGGATAAAGGGCAATTGTGAGGGCACCACGAAAATCTCCTCATCCTGAGCAAGCGACCGTAGGGAGCGCGTCGAAGGACGCACGATCGCACCGCAGTCCGTTTTGGAGGACACCTCCGTGGTGACCATTCTCGATCTCAACGCCATCAAAGCCGAGCCGATGGAGAACGGCCGCGGTGAGATCCTGCGCCTGATCAACGCGCGCACCGGCACCGAGAAGGTCGATGTCCATCTCAACCGGCTGGTGCCGGGCGGGCCGCGCGGCCGCGTGCACCGGCATACGGAATCCGACAATGTCTACATCGTCCGACGCGGCGAGGGCACGCTGACGATCGACGGCGAGACTCACGTCATCAAGGCGGACCAGGTCATCCACATTCCCGCCGGCGTGCCGCATTCCCTGAGCAATCTCGGGACCGAGGTGCTGGAGCTCTTCGAGATCTATGCCCCGGCCGGCCGCCAGTTCGACTTCAAGATTGTCGAGTGACACATCCGGATCCGCTGTTCCTGTCCTATCGCGACACGCTCGACCTCCTGAGCGTCGAGGACACCCTGCGCGTCTGCGAGGACGTCTACCGCATGCACGCCCGCGGCAGCGTGCGCTGGTCGAGCCCGCCGAGCCTCCGCCTCGATGCCGCCCAGCCCTTCGACAATCACTGGCACGTCAAGGGCGCGCTCCTGGAGGAGATCCCGGTCACCGGCGTCCGCCTCTACAATTATTTCGACGATGGCGTGCGCAACACCGTGGGGCAGCTCGACTGCACTCGCTATGTCCTTCTCAGCGATCCCCGCACCGGCCACGCACTCGCCATCGTGGACGAGCACTGGAGCTACGCAATCCGCAGCGCCGCCGCCGCGGTTCTCCCCTGCAAGTGGCTGGGGCCGGCAAAGCCCCGCGTCGTCGGTCTCATCGGCGTCGGCACCATGGGCGTCAACGCGTTGCGCTGCCTCCTGACGCTCTACGATTTCGCGGAAATCCGCTGTACCTCCCGGCGGCCGGAGACGCGGGATGCCTTCGCGGCAAAATGGTCGGCGGAGCTCGGCATTCCCGTGCACGCCTGCGCCGGCATCGAGGAGGTCGCATCCGGCGCCGACATCGTCGTCGGCGGCACCACCTCCTCAGAGATCATGTGCCGGGAGCCGTGGCTGAAGCCCGGCGCCACCTTCATCTCATTGGCGCGCCGGGAGCTCGATCCCGCGGGCTGGGCGCGCATGGACAAGGTGGTGGTGGACAGCTGGGACCTGAACGCCGTCAATCCCGCCTTCAAGCGCATGATCGAGGTCGGCCAGTTCAGCCGGGAGCAGCTCCACGGCGAGATCGCCGACATCGTCGCCGGAGCCAAGCCCGGCCGCGCCTCGCCGGACGAGCGCATCCTCATCCACACGACGGGCCTGGTCTCTCAGGACATTGCGCTGGCGCATTTCATCTATAAAGCCGCACTGGAGAGCGGGCGTGGCATTCGCCTGCCGGCGGCGCGCGCCTAATCCTTCTCGACGTTCCAGAAGAAGAGGGCGGGGCTCGCGATCAGGCCCTTGATGTTCTTGCGGTAGGCGATGACGTTCTTGTATTGGCCGAGCGGTACGTAGCTGACGTCCTCGAGGTGCAGGCGCTGCAGCTCGTCGACGATCGCCTTGCGCTTGGCGGTGTCGGTCTCGAACAACCACCGCTGCGTCAGCTCGACGATCTTGGGATCGCAGGGCCAGCCGTACCAGGCGGACTCGCAGTTGCCGATGTAGGTGTGGAGCAGCGGGTTGGCGATGCCGGTGATGGTGGAGTTGGTGACGAAGATGTTCCAGCCGCCCTGGCCGGGCGGCGCCTTGGACGCCCGGCGCTGGGTGAGGGTGCTCCAGTCCATCGCCGCGACATCGACCTTGGCGCCCATGCTGCGCAGCGTCTCCGCCGCCACCAGCGCCGGCGGATGCAGCGTCGGATTGTCGGTGGGATCCATCACGACGAGGGGCTCGCCGTTGTAACCCGCGGCCTGCAGCAGCGATTTCGCCTTGGCGAGATCGAAGCCCATCAGCGCCTCGGAACCGGCGCGGGATTCATTGGGCGTGCCACAGCCGAACACCGCCGGGCATTCCTGCCAATGCTTGGGATCGCCGTCGATGGAGGCGAGGAAGTCGCTTTGCTTCGTCGCCCACATCAGTGCCTGCCGCGCCTCGGGCTTGTCGAAGGGCGGCTGGGTGTGATTGACGATCATGAAGAGCTGATAGCCCAGGGGGTCGTTGGGCGTGACGGTGACCTCGGGCGACGACTGCAGGAACGGCACCAGATCCGCCGAGAGCGAGGCCAGGAGATCCACCTCGCCCTTCACCAGCGCATTCGCCGCCACGCTGGCGTCCGGGAGATAGTCCATCTCCACGCGATCCACCTTCACCACCTTGCCGCCGGCGGCCTGGCTCGGCGGCTCCTTGCGCGGGACATAGTCGGCGAACTTCTCGTAGACCACCTTGCTGCCGGGAACCCATTCCGCCTTCACGAAGCGGAACGGGCCGGAGCCGATCACTTCCGTGATCTGCGTGTTGGGATCGGTATTGGCGAGGCGTTCCGGCATCATGAAGGGCACGGTGCTGTCGATCTTGCCCAGTGCCTCGATGACGAATCCCACCGGTTTCTTCAGGATCAGGCGGAATCGCTTGTCGTCGAGGGCCGTGATCTCGCCGGTCACGCCCATGAGCGCCCGGCCCATGCCGTCCTTGGCGCCCCAGCGCTTGATGGAGGCGACGCAGTCGGCGGCGCGCACCGGCGTCCCGTCGTGCCATTTGAGGCCGTCTCGCAAGGCGAAGGTATAGGTGAGCTTATCGTCGCTGACGGTGAAGGTATCGACCATCTGCGGCTGCGGGTGGTTCTCCGCGTCGAGGGCGAACAACGTGTCGTAGACCATGTAGCCGTGATTGCGGCTGGTATAGGCGCTGCTCCAGATGGGATCGACGACCTTGAGGTCGCCGATGGGAACCGCGCGGATGATCTTCTTGGATTGGGCCGACACCTCGCTGCCATGGGCAAGCATCGTCACCAGCAGCGCAGCGCCGACAAGCAGACGGCGGATGGTCGATTGCATGGTAGTCCCCCGAAACAAAGCGTCGGGAGGATTTTGTCAGACACGGTGCACGAGCGTCAAAGCGCAATCCCGTGCACTTGGAAATTACGCGCGCGGCGGATTAGGGTGCTCGGTGGCGGGTAAAGGCAGCGGGGATTCCAATGACGACGAAGACCTGGATCAAGGGCGTGGACTGGATCATCGCCTGGGACTCGGCCGCGGGCCGGCATGCCTATCTGAAAGGCGGCGACCTCGTGATGACCGGCAACGCCATCGAGTTCGTGGGGCCCCACTACGGCGGTACCGCCGACACGATCGTCGACGGCGGCGGACTGATGGCGATGCCGGGGCTCGTCGACATCCACGCCCATCCCAGCACCGAGCCGTTCTTCCGCGGCATCCGGGAGGAGCATGGCGTCGCGCAGATGTACATGTCCGGCCTTTTCGAGCGCTCCGTCGCCTACGCGCCGGACTTGAACGCTCGGAGGAGCGCCGGCGAGGTTGCCTACTGCGAGATGCTGCTGAGCGGCATCACAACTGTTGCGGATCTCTCGGCGCCCTATCCCGGCTGGCTCGATCTCGCGGGACGCAGCGGCCTGCGCGTCTTCCTCGCTCCCAGCTTCGCCTCAGCGCGCTGGCAGCTCGAGGACGAATGGCGTCTCGCCTACAAATGGGATGAGGCGGCAGGGAAGCAGCGCTTCCGGGAGGCGATGGCGCTGATCGCCGAAGCCACGGCGCATCCCTCCGGTCGCCTTGGCGGCATTGTCTCGCCGGCACAGATTGACACCTGCACGCCGGAGCTGCTGCGCGACGGCCATGATTTCGCCCGCGAGGGCAAGCTGCCGTTCACCACTCACTGCGCCCAGGCCGTCAACGAGGTCAACGAGATGGTGCGGCGCCATGGCAAGACGCCGATCCAATGGGCGCGCGATATCGGCGTGCTGGGTCCGGGGACGATCCTCGGCCACGCCATCTTCACCGACGAGCATTCCTGGATCCGCTGGCACGGCCACGAGGACGTGCGCATCCTGGCGGAGACCGGCACCGCCGTGGCGCATTGCCCGTCGCCCTTCGCGCGCTACGGCCAGACGCTGGAGGATTTCGGCCGCTACCTGCGCGCCGGCGTCACCCTCGGCCTCGGCACCGATGTCTCGCCCCACAACCTCATCGAGGAGATGCGCCTCGCGCTGATCCTGGCGCGGATTGCCTCGGAGGACATCCACAGCGTCGCCACCGCCGATCTCTTCCACGCTGGCACCGCCGGCGGCGCCGCGGCGCTCGGCCGTCCCGATCTCGGCAAGCTGGCGCCGGGCGCCAAGGCCGATGTGGTGCTGGTGGATCTCCGCCACCCCCTGATGATGCCGGCCCGGGATCCGCTGCGCTCCCTGGTCTACACCGCGGCGGACCGGGCGGTGCGCGACGTCTATGTCGACGGCACCAAGGTGGTGGAGAATGGCCGCGTCCTCACCCTCGACCACCAGGGCGCCCTCGAGATCCTGGTGGAGGCGCAGAAGCGGATGGAGGCGACGGTGCCCGAGCGCGATTTCCGCCATCGCCGGTCGGAGGAGATCTCGCCCTTGAGCCTGCCCCTGATGCCCCAGGCCGTCCGCCCGACCGTTTGACGTTTACTTAAGCATTTGTGCTAGGCTCCGTTTTTAGACGCCGGGCGTTTTCCATGAAGCGACACATCATCCTGACTTCGCATCCGACCGGTGGTCGGGTGCCACCTCCGATCCATTGGGGTGCCGCCACCGCCGCGGAGCGCGGCCCCCTGATCGCGGCTCCCCAGGAGCATCGCCGGAACGTGCTGGGCGCCCATTCCGGTGCCTATGCGGTCTACCGGGCGCTCGCGATGGCGGCGGGCAAGCTCGATCCCATCCATGTGCCGGATCTCACCAATACCTCGCCGGTGGAGCAGATCGGCCCCTACCCGCAGTGGACGGGGGCCGGCCGCATCGTCTCCCTCGATCCCTGGGGCCATCTGGTGTCAGAGGCCTTCGCCGACCGCCTCGCCGAAGGCTGGGACATCCGCCCCACCATCGCCATCACCAAGGCCCACATCCACATGCCCGAGCTGCAGCAGGCGATCGCCGCCGGGCGCCTCAAGCCCGACGGCAAGATCCTGCTGGAGAACGGTTCGGCGACGAGTCACCAAGGCCGCGATCGAGCCGGTCTGGTACCTGCCGGGCATCGCCGAGCGCTTCGGCATCTCCGAGAGCACGCTGCGCCGCGGCCTCTTCGAATATACCGGCGGCATGTTCTCGGATCTGGTGACGCGATCGGACCTGAAGGTGTTCCTGCCGCCGATCGGCGGCATCACCGTCTACTGCTTCGGCGACATGGCGGCGCTCGCGGATCCCGCGCGCAAGGTCGCCTGCCGCGTGCACGACGAGTGCAATGGCTCCGACGTCTTCGGCTCCGACATCTGCACCTGCCGGCCCTATCTCGCCCATGGAATCGAGGTCTGCGTCGGCACCGCCCAGGAAAACGGCGTCGGCCTGGTGATCTACAACCGCAAGGAAGGCCGGGCGCTGGGCGAGGTCACCAAGTTCCTGGTCTACAACGCCCGCAAGCGCCAGGACGGCGGCGACCGCGCCTCCACTTATTTTGAGCGCACGGAATGCGTTGCCGGCGTCCAGGATATGCGCTTCCAGGAGCTGATGCCGGACGTGCTACATTGGCTTGGCGTCTCCCGCATCGACCGCTTCGTCTCCATGAGCGACATGAAGTTCCAGCCGATCGTCGACAGCGGCATCGAGGTTGTGGAGCGCGTGGAGATTCCCGACGGCCTCATCCCCGCCGACGCCCGCGTCGAGATGGATGCCAAGAAGGCCGCCGGGTATTTCAGCAAGCTGGTGCCCGACGCGGAGGAGCTCGCCACCGCCAAGGGGCGGCGTCTCGACGAGTAGGAGTGATACGGTGGACCGGACCGGCGGCATCGACGCGGCGGTCGCCTATCTCCTGACGCCGGCGGCGATCCGGGAGCGCGCGCACTCCCTGCTGCGCCTCGCCGAGCAGGACGCCTTGCCGCATTTCATCTATCGCGCGGACCGGCTGCCGGCGGCGGCGGACTATGTCCTGGAGACGATCCGCGCGAATTACCCCGATCTCAAGATTCCCTTTCATAGCCGATGGCGGCATTTCTCGGTCGGTGGCGTCGATCGCTGGCAGCGACTGTCGACGGATCTCGCCGGTGCCGACGCGGCGGAGCGCGCCCGGATACGTTTCGACCTTGCGGTGACCAGTGTGCTGCTGGACGCCGGCGCCGGTGCCGCCTGGCGCTACGCCGAGCCCGGCGGTGCCGAATACGCGCGCTCCGAGGGTCTGGCGGTGGCGAGCTTCCAGCTCTTTCGTGCCGGTGCCTTCTCCAGCGATCCGCAGCGGCCCTGGCGCGCCGATGCGGCGGCCTTGGCGGCGCTCGACGAGCGGGTGATCGCCGATGGCTTCCAGGTCACCGCCGCCAATCCGCTCCTGGGCCTGGAGGGCCGCGCCGCGCTGATGCGTCGGCTGGGCGCGGCGCTGGTGGCCTCGCCTACGCTTTTCGGCACGCCGGGTCGGTTCGGTACTCTCTTCGATCATCTCTCGAGATCGGCGGTCGGCGGTGCGATACCTGCTGGTGCGATCCTCGATTGCGTTCTGCGCGGTCTCGGCAGCATCTGGCCTGGGCGCAATGTGCTTGGCGGCGTCAATCTCGGCGATGTCTGGCGCCACTCTCTCGCCCGCGGCCCGGATGCCAGCGACGGCTACGTGCCGTTCCACAAGCTTTCCCAGTGGCTCGCCTATTCCCTGATCGAACCGGTCGAGGAAGCGGGGCTTCGCGTCGTGGAGATCGACGCCCTGACCGGCCTCGCGGAATACCGCAACGGCGGCTTCGTCATCGACATCGGCTTGATCGAGCCTCGCGATCCGGGATCGGGACGTCAGCCGCTCGCCGCCGGGGCGGAGCCGGTGGTGGAATGGCGCGCGCTGACGGTGGCGCTCCTCGACCGCATCGCGGAGCGCGTGCGGGAAAATCTCGCCATGACGGCGGAGACGCTGCCCCTCGCCAAGGTTCTCGAAGGCGGCACCTGGGCGGCCGGGCGGCGCATTGCCGCGGCGCTGCGGCCGGGCGGGCCGCCGCCGCTCACCATCGAAAGCGACGGCACGGTATTCTGATGCATTTACCGAAGCGAGGTCGGCAATGAGCCCAAATGTGGTGGTCGTGACGCATCCCCTGGTGCAGCACAAGCTCACGCTGCTCCGCGACAAGAACATCTCGACCGGCCAGTTCCGCCAGCTCCTGAGCGAGATCGGGCCGCTGATGCTCTACGAGGCAACCCGTGACCTGCCGCTCGAGATGCGCGAGGTGGAGACGCCGATCGCGGTGACCCGGTCGCCGGTGCTGGCGGGGAAGAAGCTCTGCTTCGTGCCGATCATGCGCGCCGGCCTCGGCTTCGTCGACGCCATGCTGGACCTCGTGCCCTCCGCCCGCGTCGGCCACGTCGGTCTCTACCGCGATCCGGCCACCTTGGACGCGGTCGAGTATTATCTGAAGCTGCCGGAGGATATCGCCAAGCGGCTCGCCATCGTCGTCGATCCCATGCTGGCGACCGGGCACTCGGGCACTGCGGCGGTGCACCGTCTGAAGGAGCTCGGCGCTGCCGCGATCAAGTTCGTCTGCCTGGTGGCGGCGCCCGCCGGCCTCGATCTCATGCACGCGGAGCATCCGGACGTGCCGATCTTCACCGCGGCGATCGACGAGCGTCTCAACGAGCACGCCTATATCGTGCCCGGCCTCGGCGACGCCGGCGACCGGCTCTACGGCACCAAATAGCTATCTCGCCCGTGCCGGCTCTGGCGCTTCCGCGAGGGGGCGGAGCGCCGGCATGACCTTGCTGGTGAAGATCTCCAGGTTCTTGCGCGTGAGGTCGTGGGGCAGGGTCCCGAACTGCATGCAGGTAAGGAGATAGCCGAAGCCGATCTGCTTCTGGTGCTCCTCGAATCTTCTGCCGCACGGTCTCGGCGCTGCCACAGATGAACATGCCCTTGGCCATGAGATCGTCGATGGTCTGCTGGCCGCCCATGAGCGTGCCCTTGGCCTTCATCACGCCCTTCATCGACTGCAGGGAGAGGTATCCCGGCGGCAGCAGCATCTCCGGCGGCATGCGGGCGAATTTGTTGAAGAAGTTCTCGATGTGCGGCTTCGCCTCGCGGTGGGCGATGGCATCGGTCTCCGCCACATAGGTCGGGACCGCCCAGCCCAGCTGCATGGGCGAGGCCGTATATCCCCGCTTCTCCGCCTCCTCGCGGTACATCGCCATGTAGCGTGCCAGCGCCGTCACCGGGCTGAACGTCTGCAGGTACGTGTATTTGCGCTCCGGCGCCGCCGCCCATTCGATGGTCTCGCGGCTGCCCTGGGAGGGAATCCAGATCGGCGGATGCGGCTGCTGATAGGGGCGCGGCCAGACGTTGACGTAGTTGAAGTGATAGTGCTTGCCCTCGAAGGCGAAAGGGCCGGTCTCCGTCCAGCCGCGCACGATCAGATCATGCGCCTCGTGGAAGCGGTCGTGGGAATCCGCGGGATTGGCGCCCCAGGTGTGATATTCGGCGCCGATGCCGCGCACGAAGCCCGCGATCAGCCGCCCGCCGGTGATGTTGTCGAGCATGGCGAACTCCTCGGCAACGGTGAGCGGGTTGTTGAGGAGCGGCAGCGCGCGGCCGAGGACGGCGATCTTCGCGCGCTTGATGCTGCGCGCCAGCGCGCCCGCCATCACGCCGGGGATCGGCATCAGCCCGTAGGCGTTCGAGTGATGCTCGTTGACGCAGACGCCGTCGAAGCCGAGCTCGGCGGCGTATTCGAGCTCGTCGAGATAGCGGTTGTAGAGCGCGTGGCCCTTGACCGGGTCGTAGTAGGAGTTCGGCAGCGTGACCCAGGCGGAGTTGTATTTCTCGGTGTAGCTGAGGTCGAGATCGGCATAGGGCATCAGGTGGAAGCAGAAGAATTTCACGGGCGTGCCTCCTCGATGAAGCCGGTGATCGCGGCGACGTATTCCGCGGTCTTCTCGACGTGGGGAAGATGGCCGCAGTCGCGTAGGATGTGCAGGCGCGACGTTGGGATGAGGTCGCGGAAGGCCGGTCCATAGGCCGGCGGGATCACCTTGTCGCTGTCGCCCCAGAGGAGCAGGGTCGGTGTGCGGATGCGGTGCAGCCATTTCGCGAGATGGGGGTTGTAGAGGCGCGGCTGCCAGGCGAGTTTCGCGGCGGTGAAGGCGTTCTTCATCATGAGGTCCTGCTCTTCCTCCGGCAGCACCTGGCTCAGCATCTGGTCAGCGATCCGCTGATCGACGACGAGGTTGCGCACGAGCTGCTCCGGCGACCACAGGAAGAGATCGCCCTTCTGCACGCCTTTGACATGGATGCCGGCGGACGCGACGAGCGTCAGCGTCTTGAGCGCGCTCTCGTCGCGCACCGCCAGCTCCGCGGCGATCCACCCGCCCAGCGACGTGCCGACGAGGTTGAGCTTCCCGAGGCCGAGAGCCCGGATGAAATCCAGGTAGAAATAGGCGAGGTCGCCGACGGTATCGAGCCACTCCGGCGTTTCCGAGCGGCCGAAGCCGGGATGCTCCGGCACGATCACCTCGAAGCGCTCCGCCAGCGCATCCATGAAGGAAAGCCACTGGGGTGCTCCCCGCGCGCCATGCAGAAACAGCAGCGGCTCGCCGGCGCCGGCACGGCGCACGCTGACCGCGCAGCCATCGACGCGCTCCATGGAGCGGCGCATCTCCGTCATCTCGTCCTCCCCGGGTCGCTTTGGACCGATAGGTCAGCGTAGCAGGGAGGCGGACGGCGGCGAGGAAGTTTGTGCGTCTAATTCGCCAGCCGCTTGATCACGATGTCGAGCAAAGCGCGAAGCCGCGCCAGGCGTTTCAGGTCGCGATGATATCCCACCCAGGTATCGCGGCCGGGCGGGTTCTCGCCGAGGTCGATCCGCTCGATGCCGGGGATCGCGTCTCCGAGCGGGCGCGGCAGCACGGCGACGCCGGCGCCGAGCGCGCACATCCGCGCCTGGATGTCGCGGTTGTTGCTGCGCGAGACGAGATGGGCATTGGGTAGCACGCGCGCGAGCCAGACGGCGTCGGGCATGCCGCCGAAGCCGGTGTCCATCGTGATGAGCGGCGTTCCCTTCCCGTCGCCGGCCCGCGGCGGCTTGTTGCCGCGCCTGAGATAGGCGGCGTACTCGATGTGCATCAGCCGGCGGGAGATGACGTCCGGCTCGTCAAACCGCGCGATCCGGAAGACCATATCGGCCTCGCGCCGGGACAGGCTGTAGAGCCTGGCGTCGGTCAGCAGTTCCACGGTGACCCGTCGGCTGCAGCTCGGCGAATTCCGCCAGGACGGCGCCAGCAGATGCACGCCGAACCAGTCGGAGGATGACAGGCGGAGCAAGCCGTCGAGTTGCCGGTCCCGACCGCCGAGCTCGCGCTCGAGCGCCAGCGTCTCCTCCTCGATCCGCTCCGCGTGGGCGAGCACGGCCGATCCCTCGTCGGTCAGGACGAATCCCTCGCCAGTGCGCTGGAACAGCGTCTGGCCGACCGCCTGCTCGAGAGATTTCAGGCGACGCCCCATCGTCGGCTGGCTCTGGCCTAGTTTCCGGGCCGCCGCGCCGAGAGTTCCCTCCCGGGCGATGGCTAGGAATATCCGCAGGTCACTCCATTCCATCGTCAGTCGGCCATTCAATTATGAATGGAATTCATGCGGCATCGTTCGTTTCCAAACAAGTCTTTGATGCCCAGGTTGAGGGAACGGCAGCAGACGGGAGCTTTCCATGACTACGGACGATCGGATGAGGGCGGCGGTGCTCGATGCCCCAGGCGCGGAATTCCGCCTGGCGACGGTGGCGCGGCCGACCGCGGAGGCGGGCCAGGTGCTCGTCCGCATCAAGGCCAGCGGGGTCAATCCCCTCGATATCAAGATCCGGGCCGGTCAGGCTCCTCATGCCCGGCATCCGCTGCCCGGCATCCTCGGTATCGATCTCGCCGGCGTCGTCGAGGCAGTCGGCCCCGGCGTGACCGGGTTCCGGCGTGGCGACGAAGTTTACGGGATGACCGGCGGCGTCGCCGGCTTGCAGGGATCGCTGGCGGAATTCGCCGCCGTCGATGCCCGTCTCCTGGCCCACAAGCCGGCCAACCTCGACTGGCGTGAGGCCGCGGCGTTGCCGCTGATCTTCATCACCGCCTGGGAAGGGCTGGTGGACCGCGCCACGGTTCACGCCGGCCAGAAGGTATTGGTCCAGGGCGGCGCCGGCGGCGTCGGCCACATCGTGGTTCAGCTCGCGCGCGCCTTCGGAGCCGAGGTCTTCGCCACCGCGTCGGAAGCGCACAAGGATTTCCTGGCCGAGCTCGGGGCTACACCGATCGACTATCGCAACACCGCCGTCGAGCAGTATGTCGCGGCGCATACGGGCGGGCGCGGCTTCGACATCGTCTACGACACCGTCGGCGGCGCCACACTCGATGCCTCGTTCCAGGCGATCCGCCGCTTCGGCCATGTGGTGAGCGCGCTCGGTTGGGGAGCCCACGCGCTGGCGCCGCTGTCGTTCCGGGCCGCCACGTATTCCGGCGTCTTCACGCTGCTGCCGATGCTGACGGGCGAGGGGCGCGACCATCACGGCGAGATCCTGCGCGAGGCGACGAGACTCGCGGAGACGGGAAAGATCGTTCCGCGCCTCGACCGCCGGCAGTTCACGCTCGAGACGATCGGCGACGCCCATCAGGCGGTCGGGACCGGCTCTGCCGCCGGGAAGATCGTCGTGACAGTCGGCGGCTGAAGCCGGCCCGCGCGGCCGGTTCAGTCCGGGCGCGGCGTGGTCCCGGCCTGCAGGCCGCCGCACAGGAAGGGCACGAGCTGGCGGACGGATTCCTCGATGTCGTCGGGGCTGCACAGGCCGTTGGAGAACAGCCGAAGATTGTTGGCATCCGACATCGCGTAGAGATAGGCGCCGATGAGGGCGACCATGCGCCAGTAGACCGTGGCGGCGTCGAGCTCCGGCAGGACCCGCCGGATCGCCGCAATGTAGCGCCGCGTCGAGTCCTCATAGACGCGGCGGCGAAGCTCGCGGATCAGCTTCTGCGGCTCATTCTGCAACCGTGCCGTCAGCCGCATGAAGGCGAGACCGCCCGGACCCTCGCGCCGGACCTCGGCGATCGGCAACAGGAACGCGTGGATGATCTCCTCGAGCCGCAGCGGCTCGTCGCCACGCCGCTCCAGCTCGTCGAGCAGGCGGACGCGCTCGCGCGTCACCTGCCGGCCGCGGCGCATCACGACCTCGCAGAACAGCTTCTCCTTGGAGCCGAAATAATAGCGGATCAGCGCCGGATTGACCTCCGCCCGCTCGCTGATGTCGCGCAGCGACGTCCCGGCATAGCCGCTGCCGGCGAAGGCCTCCTCGGCGACGTCGAGGATCTGCCGGGCCGTTGGGCTCTCGCCCGGCCTGCGGCCGAGTTTAACCACCTTGCGCTTGGCGGCGGCCTTGGCCGTCGGCGCGTGCGCCGTTCTCACGTGCGGATCCCCTTCCACGGCAAATCCCGATGCCAGCTTACGCGTGATCGCGGGGATCGCAAGCATGCGATCGCCACCGGCAGGCGTGCCTGGCGGCGGCCCGTCGGAACGCTTGACAGACTGCGCGCGAATTAAAATTATTCAACTGTATAATTCATTCACCGTATGATTAAGTCGCAAAGTGGATAGCGGCGCGGGGCGTCGCCGGGACGGTGTCGAATGAGACGCGAGGGCCTGAGGACGGGAATATGTCGGGGCTGTGCCGGATGAGGCGCCGCCGGCTCCGACATGCGCCGGAGGCACCGGTCCGGTCATGACCGCGCCCCACGATGAGACCGCGCTCGCCCGCGCCGCCGACATCGTGGTTCGCGATTTCATGTGTGTGCGGCCCGGAGAGCAGCTGCTGATCACCGCCGACACCGCGTCGGATATGGCCGCGGTGAAGGCGCTCCTCAACGCCGCGAGTGTGGCGGGCGCGCGCGCCGGCATCTTCATCGCGCCACAGCTCCCGTTCCAGGGCTCGCTCGCCGATCCCTTCGTGCCCGAGCCGCTGGCGGAGGCGGTGAAGAGCTGCGACGTGTGGCTCGATCTCACCTTTCCCTACATGGGCGGCTCGCACGCCCATGGCGAGGCGATGAAGACGAACCGGGTGCGCTCGCTGCTGCTCGCCGATCTCGGCGCCGGCGGCCTGGCGCGGCTCTTTGCCGGCGTCGATCTCGACCGGCTGTTCGCGCTGCAGGGGGCGCTCGACGGGCTGGTGAGCGGATCCGTTGGCAAGGCCTGTCGGGTCACCAACCGCGCCGGGACCGACGTCAGCTTCACCATCGGCCGTCCTGCCACCCGGAAGCTGCGACGCACGGACCGGCCCGGCACCTATACGCCGCCCGGCTCGGCCGTGATCTATCCCGAGATCGAGAGCGTCCGCGGCGTCGTCGTGGTGGAGGCGGCCTTCCACGAATATCACACGCTCTTGAAGAGGCCGCTCACGCTTCGCGTCGACGGCCGCATCCGGGAAATCGAGGGCGGCGACGCCGACCGCACGGTGATGGATCGCGCCCTGCTGCGCGCCGGCGGCGGGCACTACGGCTCGATCATCCACTTCTCGCACGGGTTCCACCCGGCGGCCCGCTTCGCCGGACGCTCCTTCATCGAGGACATCCGCGTTCCCGGCAACAACGCGATCGGCCTCGGCATACCCTGGTGGGAACCCGGCGGCGGCGAGAACCATCCGGATGCCGTGGTGACAATGCAATCTATGTGGATCGATGGCGAGCCCATCGTGCGCGACGGCGCGATCGTCGGACCCCCGGATGTGGCGCGGCTCGAGCGCGAGCTGCAGCCCGCCTACGGCTAGTCGCGATGTCGCGAATTTGAATTCGAGGATTTGCCAGGGGAGATCGAGAGCATGGAGAGCAAGTCGGAGTTCCGCCAGGAGCTGGAAAAAGTGGTCTACGACCGCTTTCTCAAGAATCACCCGATGTATGTGCTGTGGTCCAAGGGCGAGCTCAGCAAGAAGTGCATGGCCGGCTGCATGGCGGAGAGCTACCACTACGTCTCCAACCTCTATCCCGCGTTCTTCCTGATCGCCGCCAAGGCGCCGACCGATGTCATCGACATGGAGTTGGAGAACTATGGCGACGAGATGAATCCGAAGAACCCGCATCCCGAGCTGTTCCTGCGCTTCATCAAGGCGTGCGGCGAGGATCCGGAGCAGGTGCGCAACGGCCAGGGCCTGCCGTCCACGCAAGGCTGGGTCGACTGGCTGATGAAGCTGGCGAAGGAAGAGCCCTGGCAGGCGGCGGTGGCGGCGATCCACGTCGGCAGCGAGTTCCAGGGGCCGGGCACGTTCAAGAGCATCCTGCCGGCGCTGCGCGAAAAATACCGCTTCAGCGAGCACGACATCGAGCACTTCTGGCTGCACGCCGAGGTCGACATCCAGCACAGCGGCACGGCGTTCGACGTGCTGGAGCGCCACTGCAAGACCCGGGCCGACCGCGAGATGATCATCCATTACGTGGCGCAGAGCGTGCGCCGGCGCTGGTTCTTCATGGACTGCGTCTACCTGCACTACGAAAAGGGTCTGCTGAACTGAGATCGCTGCCGGAGATTGCCGCCGATGCGCGTCAGGTTCGTGGATGTGAATGGGATCAGAACCCGCTGTCTGATGGCCGGCAGCGAGACGTCCTATCCGCTTCTGCTGCTGCACGGCTACGGCGGCACCGCCGACGTCTGGGTGCGCAACATCGACGCCCTGGCGGACGAGTTCTTCGTCGTGGCGCCGGACATGATCGGCAACGGGTTTACCGATCCCGGGGATGCCAGGAGCGGGCCGCCCCAGCCGGCGGCGGTGGCCCACCTGCGCAACCTCGCCGACAAGCTCGAATTCGAGCGCTTCTGCGCCATGGGCACCTCCTATGGATCGCTGATCGCGGCGCTCCTGTATTTCGAGCTGCCGAAGCGCGTCGATCGCCTGGTGATCAACGGCAGCGGCACCTGCTTCAACGACGATGATCAGCTGGTGGCCGGGCTCGCCAAGGTGCGGGAGAACTTCGGTCCGCTGCTGGCCGCGCCCTCCGTCGAGGGCTGTCGGAACAGCATGATCAAGCAATGCTACGACCCCGCCGCGGTGCCCGAGGAGATCCTCCTCACCATGGCGACCGCCTACGCGCAGCCCTGGATGAAGGGTGCCTGGGAGCGCGGCCTCGACGGGCTCCTCGACGTCCGGGCAGCGCGGCCCTACCGGATCCTGGACCGGCTGGAGCGGCTCGACGTCGATACCCTTATCGTGTGGGGCCGGGAGGATCCCGGCGCGGTCTACGAGAGCGCCGTCGCGGCGGTGAAACGCATGCCGCGGGCCGAGCTGGTGACCTTCGAGAAATGCGGCCACAAGCCGATGTTCGAGCACGCCCGGCGTTTCAATTCGGTTATCCGCGCCTTCCTGGGCGGTGCCTCCGGGGCGGCGGCATCGGCTCGCGCGGCGGCGTCCTGAGGTGTGGGGGAGGCCACAGGCTACAGCCGTCCTAGAACCGAGAATGCGGTGCGTAGCGGTATGGAACAAATGACAGCGGGACGGTGATCACGATCTTCGCGAAGAGGCAGGGACAAAAATGGACCAAGTGACGCGAGACACGGTGATGGCGCCTCCGAGAAGCCTGACATCGGTATCGGGTGTGAAGGCGTTTCGAGCCACCCGGGAGGAGTTGCGGCGGGCACGCCACCTGCCGGGCTACGTCTATACCTCGCCGGAATTCGAGGAGTACGAGAAAGACCGCGTCTTCATGCGGGACTGGCTTTGCATCGGCCGCGTCGAAGAGCTGCGGCTGCCCGGCGACTACATGGCGATCCGCATCATGGGCGAGCCGGTCCTGGTGGTGCGGGACGCCGAGGACAACGTTAACGCCTTCTCGAACGTGTGCCGTCATCGGGGCGTGGAGGTGGCGCAAGGCTCGGGCAACGCCAAGGAGTTTCTCTGCCCCTATCACAGCTGGGCCTACGATCTCAAAGGCAAGCTCACCGCTGCCCCCTACATGCGGGACAGCAGCGCCGACCTCTCGACCTGCCGGCTGCCGCAATTGAAGATCGGCATCTACCGCGGCTGGCTCTTCCTCACCTTCAACGCCAATCCGCCGCCGCTCGGCGAGGTGATGGCGGAATTCGACGGAGAGTTCGGCTTCTTCCGGCCCGAGGACTGCCTGCTGGCGGACAAGACGGTGATCGATCTCGACTGCAACTGGAAGTTCGTGATCGAGAATCTCATGGACATCTACCATGTCGGCGTCGTCCACGGCCGCACCTTCGGGCAGCGCTACAAAGGCGATCAGGAGCGCTACAAGTTCAAGCTGATGGCGCGCGGCGCCTATAGCTTTTTCTTCGAGGCGGCACCGCTGACCAAGGACGGCAAGAGCCTGTTCGGCAAGATGCCGTGGCTGCAGGACAAGCCGGAAAGCCTGGCCTGCCTGGGCTTCATGTCGCCGAACATGAATTTCGCCGCTCGTTGCGACGTGTTCCGGCACTGGGTGACCTGGCCGATCTCGCCCAACAAGTCGCGCCTGATCTCCTACACGCTGCTGCCGGCCGAGACATTCCGCCAGCCGGGGTTCGACGAAAAGCTGCGGGAATGCATCGACTTTTTGAAGGTCACCATCGAGGAGGACCGCGAGATGGTGCAGTCCCTGCAGAACGGCGTCGGCTCGCGTAACTTCGATCCTGGTCCGCTGTCCAAGCTGGAGGGCCCCATCCATCACATCATCAACAACTACCTGGACGAGATGACTGCCTGAAGCGGGGACTATCAAAGCGAGAGTGATTCCCGCATAATATTTTCCCGCATTTATTGCGGGAACCTGCCCCACCGTAAGTCAGGCCGCAAGGTCGCGAACCCGATGCTGGTGAAGAACCTGATGTTGCCGCGCAGTCCGGCCGCAAGCTCGGCGAGCACCGAGGTGCCGCTCAGCGCGGCCCCGCGACCGGAATTGCCGCTCGGGGCCAGACCCGGTCTCGGCGCCAGCGTGGCGATCCGCAACCTCGCGAAATCCTACGGCGGGTCGCCCGCCATCCTCGACATCAGCATCGAAATCGAGGCCGGCGAGTTCGTCACGCTGCTGGGGCCGAGCGGCTCGGGCAAGACCACGACCATGATGGCCATCGCCGGATTCATCGACAACTACGACGGCGAGATCCTGATCGGCGGCCATGCGATCGATCACCTGCCGGCGCACCGGCGCGACATCGGCGTGGTGTTCCAGCATCTGGCGCTCTTCCCGCACATGGACGCGGCGGACAACATCGCCTTTCCGCTCCGCATGCGCGGCGTGGCGGAAGCGGAGGTCGGCCGACGGGTCCAGGCGGCGATCGAGCTGGTGGAGATGACCGGTTTCGAACACCGGCTGCCGGCGCAGCTCAGTGGCGGCCAGCAGCAGCGCATCGCGCTGGCCCGTGCCGTGGTGTTCGATCCGCCGATCCTGCTCCTCGACGAGCCCCTGGGCGCCCTCGATCGCAAGCTCAGGGAAAGCATGCAGGCGGAGCTGAGGGCACTGCACAAGCGCCTAGGCCTCACCGTCATTCACGTGACCCACGACCAGAGCGAGGCGATGGCGGTCTCCGACCGTATCGCCGTCATCAACAAGGGCCGCATCGAGCAGTACGGCACGCCGCACGAGCTCTACGCCAGGCCGGTCAGCCGGTTCGTGGCGGATTTCGTCGGCGATTCCGTCTTCGTGGACGGCGTCGTGGAGGCATTTTCAGGTACCACCTGCCGGGTCAGGACCGCGGGCGGCTTGCGTTTCTCGGCCCGGCGCGACCGGCCAATGTCGGCGGATGCGCCGATGAGCCTGATGATCCGCCCCGAACGCCTGTTGCTGGGTGCCGAGACGGTCGAGGCGGACCACCGTTTCGAGGGCGAGATCTGCTCCGTCACGTTCAACGGAGACCGGATCCGCTATGAGGTGCGGTTGTCGGACACCGATCTCGTCACCGTCGTCATCCCGAACCGCGGCCACACGACGCTGGTCCCGGTCGGGGCCCGCACGCAGGTGGGATGGCGGCTCGAGGACGCGATTCTGTTCGGGTCTGACGAATAGAGGAAAAATGGCCGGGCGCGCTCCCGCGTCAGGGAGCATTCCGGCACCGAGCGTGGAACAGAGAGGGGATCGAGCGATGATGAGACAGATCGGCCACCGGCTGTCCTTGGCCGTCGGTGCCCTGGCGGCGGCCCTTGTCGTTCTCGGCGCGGGTCAGGCGCTGGCGCAGGACAAGGGCACCGTCACCATTGCCTCCTTCGGCGGGAAATTCCAGGACGGGCTGCGCAAGGCGCTCTTCAAGCCCTTCGAGGAGGCGACCGGCATCAAGGTCGTCGAGGCCACCGGCATCTCGCTCGCCAAGATCAAGGCGATGGTGATGACGCAGAACGTCGAGTGGGATCTCTTCGAATGCGTGCCGTCGGAATATTATGTGCTGTCCCAGCAGAACATGCTGGAGAAGATCGACTACAGCCTGCTCGACAAGACGATCATGGACCAGATGGATCCGAAGGCCCTGGCGCCCTACGGCGTGGGCTTCCTCTCCTTCTCCCAGGTGATCTCCTACAGCACCAAGAAATACAGCAAGGAAAACCATCCCCATACCTGGGCCGAGGTGTGGGACCTGAAGAAATTTCCAGGCAAGCGCATTTTCCCCGCCGGCGACTACGAGATCGAGCCGATGGAGCCGGCGCTGCTGGCGGATGGCGTGGCGCCGGATAAGCTCTACCCGCTCGACCTCGACCGCGCCTACAAGAAGTCTCGCCAAGATCAAGCCGGCGGTGATCAAGTGGGTGACCTCATCCTCGGCCGTCCCCCAGGCTCTGGTGGATGCCGAGGCGGACATCGGCCTCGGCGCGGTCGCGCGCATCGCGCAGCTCAAGGCCGAGGGAGCCGCGATCGATTTCGACTGGAACCAGGGCCTCATCACCTCCGACTACTGGGCGATCCCCAAGGGCGCCAAGAACTACAAGAACGCTCTTAAGTTCATCGAGTTCGCCTCCCAGGGAAAGCCGATCGCCGAGCTGGTGAAGATCCTGCCGTTCGGCCCCAGCAACCGCACCGCCTTCGACTACCTGACGGCGGAGGAGAAGGCGAAGCTCCCGACATATCCGGAAAATCTCGAGAAGCAGATCTGGCTCGACCCCAAGTGGTGGGCGGAGGTTGACGGCTCCGGCCGCAGCAATCTCGAGAAGGAGCACGCGATGTGGAATACCTGGATCACCCAGCAATAGCCGCCGGCGACGGGAGACGATAGCTGTCCGCCGCGCCGGCAGATCGCTCGTCTCGTATCGGCCTCGCCCGCCGGCCGGCCATCTGGTCACGCTGGAGCATGCCGCTGCTGATGGCTCCGGCGGCGCTGCTGCTGATCCTGGTCTATGCAGTGCCCGTCGGCGGGTTGCTGGTGTCGAGCTTCTCGGCACCCGGAGGCCCCTTCGTCTTCTATGGACAGATCCTGCACGACAAGGCGCTCTGGCTGGTGCTGGGGCGCACCTTCACGCTTGCCGGCGAGGTCACGCTGCTCTGCGCGCTCCTGGGCTATCCCGTCGCCTATATCATGCTGGTGGCGAGCGAGCGCTGGCAGCGGATCATCGCCATCCTGATCCTGCTGCCGATCTGGACCAGCGTCCTGGTGCGGGCCTACGCGTGGATGGTCCTGCTCGGCCGGACTGGCCTCGTCAACCAGGCGCTGGTGGGCGCCGGGATCGTCGATGAGCCGCTGCAGATTCTCTACACGCGCTTCGCCGTGGTGGTGGGGCTGGTGCATGTCATGCTGCCCTACTTCGTCTTTCCGCTGCTGGGGGTGATGAAGCGCATCGACCTCCGGCTGGTGGCGGCGGCGCAGAGCCTCGGCGCCGGGCGGATCTCGGCGTTCCTCTTCGTGTTCTTTCCGCTCAGCCTGCCCGGCGTCGCCTCCGGCGGCATTCTCGTCTTCATCCTGGCGATCGGCTTCTTCGTGACGCCGGCCCTGCTGGGTGGCCTGGGCGAGATCACCTACGTCATGCTCATCGAGACGCAGGTAAATCAGCTCATGAACTGGGGGATGGCGGCGGCAATGTCGGTGGTGCTGCTGGCGACGACGCTCATCCTCGTGTTCGTCTGGTCGAAGCTGCTGGGCTTTGGCGCAATCCGTGGCGAGGCGGCGACGCCGGCGGGACGGCGGAGCGGGCGGCTCATCTCGCGGATTCTGGCCGCAACCGCGTCGCTGCGGCGCCGTCGGCGTCGCCGCGTGCGGCAGACGCCGCGCGGCCAGTCGCATTGGCTGGCGGGCGGCGCGACGGTGGTCACCGTGCTCTTCATCCTGCTGCCGATCCTTATCTTCTTCCCTCTCAGCTTCAGCGGCGCGCCCTTCCTCGAATTCCCGCCGTCGAGCTATTCGCTGCGCTGGTACGCCAATTATTTCGCCCGCGCGGATTGGCTGGCGCCGACCGTGGTCAGCTTCGAGGTGGCGCTGCTGACCATGGGGCTGGCGATGCTGGTGGGGACCCCGGCGGCGATCGCGGTGGCGCGCGGCCGGTTCCGCGGCGTCGGCGCCTGCCTGGGATTCCTCACCGCGCCGGCGATCACGCCGACTCTGATCATCGCCGTCGGCCTCTATTTTCAGTTCGCCCGGCTGCGGCTCATCGGCACCATCCCCGGACTCGTGCTGGCGCATCTCGTGATCGCCATTCCCCTGGTGGTCATCGTCGTGCTGGGGGCGCTGCGCCGGGTCGACGAGGCGCCGGAGCGTGCCGCCCGCAGCCTGGGCGCGCATCCCGTCCGGGCCTTCCTCAAGACCACGCTCCACCTGATCCGCCCCAGCATCCTGTCGGCGGCGTTCTTCGCCTTCCTCGCCTCCTTCGACGACGTCGTGATGGCGCTCTTTCTCAGCGGCACCAGCGCCTCGACCTTGCCGAAGCGCATGTGGGAGGGGGTGCGCCTGGAGATCGACCCTACGGTCGCCGCAGTCTCCAGCCTGCTGATCGTCCTGTCGATCGTCCTGCTGTCGATCGCGGAGATCGTCAATCGCCGGGCGCAACGCGAAGGCGCGAGGTGACAGACCAGACGCTCCCTCAGTACGGCGATCCCGAAGGCCGCGGCGTGGCGGCGGCGCCCTCGCGCATCTCGCGCACGATCTGCTGGCCCGCCATGGTGAGCAGCCGCACGTCGCCCATCACGGTCACGAACTTGAATCCCATGCCCAGCATGCGCTTGGCGTAGGCGGCACTGCCGGTGTGCAGGCCCGGCTGGACGCCGTGGCGCTTGCAGCCGTCGATGATCCGGGTCAGCGCCGAGATCATGAACTCATCGGACTTGTCGAGGCCCGGCGCATGGCCGAGCGAGATCGAGAGGTCGGAGGGGCCGACATAGATGCCGTCGAGGCCCGGGGTCGACAGGATCGCATCGAGATTGTCGAGGGCCTCCCGGGTCTCGATCATGGCGAGGGCGACGATCGTGTCGTCCGCCTTCTCGTGATAGTCGGGTCCGCCATAGAGCGTGGCGCGGATCGGGCCTGAGCTGCGGTAGCCGCGCGGCGCATAGCGGCAGGCGCCGACGAAGGCCTCACACTGGGCGCGGCTGTTGATCATCGGGCAGATCACGCCATAGGCGCCGGCGTCGAGCGCCTTCATGACCTGGGCCGGATCGTTCCAGGGCACGCGCACCATCGGCGTCACGTCGGTCGTGGAGATGCCCTGCAGCATCGACACCATGACCTGGTAGTCGATCACCCCGTGCTGCATGTCGACGACAAGGGAGTCCCAGCCCATGTGCGCCATGACCTCGGCGGAGAAGCCGTTGGGGATGCCGCACCAGCCATTGATGACATGGCCACCGGCGCGCCAGATCTCCCGAACTTTGTTGGGCCGCATGGTCGCTTCCTCCTGAGGGCGTTGATTGCCTTTGAATCGTCAGCGCAATCCCGCCAGCCGTGCCGTGACGAGTTAAGAGGAGCAGGCGGCCCGACGGCGGCCCCCCGCGATCCCGCAACCCAGCCCTACATAATATGCATATCTTATTATAAGCAGGCTTATTATATTGCGGCTCATGAGCGAGTTCGAGCTGGACCGGAGCCTGGGATTCCTGCTGCACGACGTCTCGCGCCTGCTGCGCAAGCGCTTCGACCAGCGCGCCAAGAGCCTCGGCCTTACCCGCGCCCAATACCACTTGCTGGCACACCTGGCCCGCAACGAGGGGATCAACCAGGCCGGTCTGGCCGAGATCCTGGAAATCGAGCCCATCACCCTGACGCGCCTGGTTGACCGCATGGAGGCCGGGGCGTGGCTCGAGCGCCGGGCCGACCCCTCCGACCGGCGGGCCCGCACACTCTTCCTTACGGACAAGGCGCGCGCGGTGTTCCGGCGCATGCGCATGATCGCCAGCGGCCTGCACGAGGAGGCATTGCGCGGCTTCACGGCGGAGGAGCGCGAGCGGCTCCTCGACGACCTCGTCCGGGCCCGCGGCAATCTCAACGATCCCACGGCGACCGGCGCGCCTGACGGCGACGGCGTCACCACCGGCATGACTGCATCGTCGCGCTCGGCGGGCAGGCCGGGATGACCGGCCGGCGCGACGCCGGGGCGGCCACAACGAGATCTTAACCGAATACATTCAGAATCAAGGCACAAGCACATGACCGCGAGCGACGATAGCGTTCCCATTCCGAGGCGACGGCGGCATGTGTCCGCCTGGCGCGGCCTGTTGCAGACGCGGGCGGTCCGCCTGCTGCTGATGGCGAGCGTGCCGGTCGCGATCGTGGCTATCGGCGCGTATTTCTATGTTTTCGGCGCACGCTACGTGTCCACCGACGACGCCTATGTGAAGGCGGATAAGGTCACCCTCTCCGCGGATGTCGCGGGCCGCGTTACCGAGATCGCCGTGCAGGACAATGAGCCGGTCAAGAAAGGGCAGACCCTGTTCAAGCTCGACGACCGCCCTTATCGCTACGCCCTGGAAAAGGCGGTCGCGAATCTTGCCGCCACCCGGCTGCAGATCGAGGCGCTGCGCGCCAGCTATCGCCAGAAGCAGGCAGATCTCCAGGCCACGGAGGATACCGTCGCCTATCAGCAGAAGCAGTTCGAGCGCAACAAGGCACTCGTGGCGGCGAACGCCGTCTCGACCGCGGCCTTCGACGCCGCGCGCCACGATCTGCAGACGGCGCAGCAGGCGGTCTCCGCGATGCAGCAGCAGATCGCCAACATTCTCGCGAGCCTCGGCGGCAATCCCGACATCCCGACCGATCAGCATCCCCTGGTGCTGCAGGCCCAGGCGCAGGTGGATCAGGCCAACCTCGATCTCGCCCACGCCACTGTCTATGCGCCGATGGACGGCGTGGTCTCCAAGGTCGACAGCCTTCAGGTCGGGCAGTACCTCAGCGTCGGCACCAACGCCTTCTCGCTGATCTCCAACCGGGTCTGGATCGAGGCCAATTTCAAGGAGACCGATCTCACTCACATGCGCGCCGGCGATACCGCGACGGTGTCGGTCGACACCTATCCCGGACACGAGTTCCGGGCCCGGGTGCAGAGCCTCAGCCCGGGCACCGGCTCGGAATTCTCGATCCTGCCGGCGCAGAACGCCACCGGCAACTGGGTGAAGGTGACGCAGCGCGTGCCGGTGCGGCTGGTGATCGACAATCCCGATCCCGACCTGCCACTCCACACCGGCATGAGCGCCGACGTCGAGGTCGATACCAAATACCAGAGCCCGACGCTCGCCCTCATCGAGCGCGCGGTCGCCGGCGAGAAGACCGCCCGGTGATGCCGCCCGTGCGTATCCGCATCCCATGACGGATCCCCTCGCGGTACGCCATCGCGGCCTCGTCACCGTCAGCATCATGCTGGCGACGGTCATGCAGGCGCTCGACACTACGATCGCCAACGTGGCGCTGCCGCACATGCAGGGCAGCCTGTCGGCGGCCCAGGACCAGATCGCGTGGGTGCTGACCTCCTACATCGTCGCCGCCGCGATCGTGACGCCGCTTACCGGCTGGCTCGCGGCGCGGTTCGGGCGCAAGCGCGTCTTCCTCATCTCCGTCGCCGGCTTCACCGTGGCGTCCATGCTGTGCGGCGCCGCGACCAGCCTGGCGCAGATCGTCTTCTTCCGACTGTTGCAGGGCGTCGCCGGCGCGGCGTTGGTGCCGCTCTCCCAGGCGGTGCTCCTCGACATCAATCCGCGTGAGAAGCACGGCTCGGCGATGGCGATCTGGGGCGCCGGCATCATGGTCGGGCCGATCCTCGGCCCGACGCTCGGTGGCTGGCTCACCGACAATTACAACTGGCGCTGGGTGTTCTACATCAACCTGCCGGTCGGCATCCTCGCGTTCTTCGGCATCCTCGCCTTCGTCTCGGAGACGCCGGCCAACCGCCGCCAGCCCTTCGACCTCATCGGCTTCGCCTTCCTCAGCCTCGCCGTCGGCGCGATCCAGATGATGCTCGACCGCGGCGAGCAGAAGGACTGGTTCGGCTCCACGGAGATCATAGTGGAGGCGGCGCTTGGCCTGATCGGTGTCTGGGTGTTCGCCGTGCACTGCGCCACCACCAAGAAGCCGTTCCTCAATCCGGCCCTGCTGCGCGACCGGAATTTCGTCACCAGCGTCATCTTCATGTTCATTGCCGGCGCGGTCATGTACTCGACCCTGGCGCTGCTGCCGCCGATGCTGACGATGCTGAACTACCCCGTGGTGACCACGGGGCTGCTGATGTCGCCGCGCGGCATTACCACCATGATCTTCATGATGGTGGTCGGCCGAATCATCGGCCGCATCGACATCCGGATCATCCTGTCGATCGGCTTCATCGTCACGGGCCTGTCGATGTGGCAGATGACGCTCTACTCGCCGCAGATGGACCGCTGGCCGGTCATCATCGCCGGATTGACGCAAGGCGCCGGGCTCGGCTTCGTCTTCGTTCCCCTCAGCACGGTCGCCTTCGCCACCCTGCCGGCGGAGTTGCGGACCGAGGGCAGCGGCATCTTCAGCCTGCTGCGCAACATCGGCGGCAGCATCGGCATCTCCGTGGTGGAGACGATGCTCGATCGCAATATCCAGATTAACCATTCCGAACTCGTGCAGGGCATCACGCCGTACAATCCGATGTTGCAGCTGCCCGCCGTCCATTCCTATTGGTCGTTGGATACCCTGAGCGGTCTCGCGACGCTGGATCAGCTCGTCAATGTCCAGGCGGCGATGATCGCCTACGTGGACAATTTCAAGCTGATGATGATCGTCTGCTTCGCGGCGCTGCCGCTGCTTCTGTTCATGCGGCCGGCGCGGGCCAAGCCCAACGACGCGGCGGCCGCGGCGGCGATGGAGTAGGTGCAAATCGTCGTTAACGCCGGGGATTCCGCTTTTCTCCGGCGGGATTCTGATATTATCCCGGTGATGGTTCAGATCCAGACCTTCCTCGCGCGTTCGACGAAACCGGGCTCGCTGTGGCTGCGCGGCGGCTTCGCCTGCGTCGTGCTGGTGGTGGTCGCGTACTTCGCGGTCGACCGGCCGGTCGCCATCTTCGCCCACGAGCATCTGCGCGGCATCCCCTGGTTCGTCTGGCTCACCTACATTCCGCAGCCGCTGCTGCCGCTCGCCTGCCTCTCGCTCGCCGCGATGGCGGCGTGGCGCGCGGCGGGGATCCGGCGCAATCGCGTCGCCAGCGTGGTGCTGCGCTGCAGCCTCGGCCTGGTCGGCGCGCTCGCCGTCAAGGATCAGCTCAAGTTCCTCTTCGGCCGGACCTGGCCCGAGACGTGGACCAACAACAATCCGTCCTTCTTCGGCGACGGGATTTACGGCTTCGAGCCGTTTCACGGCGGCATCGCCTTCTCCTCGTTTCCCTCCGGCCACACCACCGCGATCTTCTCGGTGATCGTGGTGCTGTGGATGTCCTGGCCGGCCTATCGCTGGCTCTATGCCCTCGTCGCCGCCCTGGTCGTCGTCGGCCTCATCGGCGCCGACCACCATTGGGTGTCCGACATCATCGCCGGCGCGTTTCTCGGCATCGCCGCGGGCGTCACCGCCGCCACCATCGGAACCCGCGGCGCGCTCTCGCGCCGCTGACGCGGCGCCCCACTCCGCTCTCGACTCGCTCCGATAAATCGTGCGATGTGAACGCACGGTTAAATTCGCAGGGCGGGGGATCTCACGACGATGGCGAAGGCACGGGCGGCTGGCGCAAAAAAAGGCAAGGCAGGAACGAGCAAGCGGGAGAGGGCGGGCAAGAAGAACTCTCCGAAGCGTAAGCTTCGCGTCCACGTGACGCATGGCTCGTCGATCGTGGAGTCCCAGCTGGTGACACCAGAGCGGATGCGGATCGGCGCCAAGGCTTTCCCGGGAATCCTCGGGCACCTCGATGTCACCTATGGCGACGGCCCCGCGGCTCTCGATGTGGGGATAGCCGACGCCGAGGTCCTTTTTCTTGCGGGCTCCGTCGACCTCTCCAGCCTGAAGGCGCGGGCGCCCCGTCTCAAATGGATCCAGTCCATGAGCGCCGGCGTCGAGAAGCTGGCGCCCCTGGTGCCCGGCGGCATCACCCTCACCAACGCCAGCGGCGTGCACGGGCCGCGCGGCGGAGAATACGGCATCACCGCGGTGCTGATGCTCAACAGCCGCGTGCCGCAGTTCGTCGGTAATCAGCAGGCGGCGCGCTGGGAGCAGATCCACACCACGCCGCTCAAGGGTAAGACACTGGTGCTGCTTGGGGTCGGCGCCATCGGCACCGAGGTGGCGCGGCTCGCCAAGCAGTTCGGCATGCGCGTCATCGGCGTCAGCCGCGGCGGCAAGCCGCAGTCCTCCGTCGACAAGACCTATCGCACCCGCGATCTCGCGAAGGTGCTGCCGACGGCGGATTTCGTGCTGTCGACCCTGCCGCTCACGGCGGAGACCAAGGGGCTGCTTGGGCGCAAGGAGCTCGACCTGCTGCCGCCCCATGCGGGGATCGTCAATCTCGGCCGCGCCGGCGTCATCGACCATGTCGCGCTGGCGGACAAGCTGCGCAAGGGCGAGCTGTCGGGAGCGGCGCTAGATGTCTTCGACGAGGAGCCGCTGCCGGCGTCGTCGCCCCTGTGGTCGGTGCCCAATCTCATCATGAGTCCGCATTGCGCGGTCGATGACGAGGAGGCCTATGTGCCGCGCTGCCTCGACATCTTCTTCGACAACGTCAAGCGGATGGTGGCGGGGCGGCCGCTGCGCAACGTCGTCGATACCAAGATAGGCTATTGAGACGCCGGCGCTCCCGCTGCCGGGCTCGCGCCCCTGGTCGAGGGGCGCGAGAGGCTTTGTGCCGCCGAGAGTTTAGTTCCAGTAGTCCGAGGCGGCGATCGCGAAGTTGATGTTCTGCGCGCGGCCAAATGACCCCAGGGTCGTGATGCCGATAAGATTGCCGTGCTCGTCGAACAGCCCGCCGCCCGACGAGCCCGGCGAGACCGCCGCCGAGGTTTGGACGAAATTGGCCACCGGCGTGTGCTGGAGCTGCGACACCAGCCCCTCGCTGAGCGTGCGCTCGCGGCCGATCGGCGTGCCGATCGCGAAGACGCGTTCGCCTTCCTCGAGCTCGCTGAAGGGGCGGATGCCGGCGACCGGATGCAGAGTGACGTCCTTCGCCTCCAGGACGCAGCGGTCGAGGCCCATATTGCCGGCGACCAGCTTGGCATCGATGGCCTTGCCGTCCTGCACGATCTTGATGACGGGGCGTTCCTTCACCACGTGGCAATTGGTCAGCAGGAGATGATCGGAAATCGCGACCGCAGAGCCCTGCGAGTATTCGCGCGCCTTCGCGTCGGCAACCGATCGGGTGGCCACAACGACGAAGATCGAACTCCTTGACCCGCTTGAACAAGTCCTTGCCTTGGAGCGCGTCTTTGCCCAGGTGATCCGGACGCTTCGGCAGCACGGACGCCGGGGCCGCCAATGAAGTATCGGCGACCGGGGTCGGCGTCGCCTTGTCCTGCTCGGCCTGGATCTTCTCTTGCGTGAAGACCTGCCCGTAGTTGGACTCCAGCTTCTTGTCGAGGGATTCGTCCGTGGATTGCGCGGCCTCGGCTGGCGATTCCATCGCCTTCTTCAGGCAATCGTTGTACTCGCCGATGCTGAGGCGGCGATAGTAGCTGCACTTGGTCTCGATCGCCTGATTCTTCTCCGGGCTGAGGGTCGAGCGGTCGGGCGACGGATGGGATTCCAGTTGGCTGAGCTGCTGTCTGACGCAATCGTTGAAGGGGCCGTCGCCGCGCTTCAGAGCGCCGGCGCAGGCGGTATTGACGGTCACGTTCTCCTCGTAGGAGAGCGCTGACCGATCAGGGAGCGCCGCCAAGGCCAGGGTCGGAACGGAGATCAGGAGAGTTGCCACAAGGGCGAAGCCGGATCGTGCCATGACGCGCCTCGTTGGAAAGCTTTGATCGCTGCAATGTGGCAGGCGGGAGTTGAGCGATTGTTAAGGCGCGAATGCCCGGTAATATCGCGCCCTGGCCGCGTCATGGTTAACGCCGACGGTCGATTTTCCGCTGGGCGCGTCAGCCGCGCTTGCGCCTGAGATAATGTCGGTGGGCCTTGGCGCGATTGCCGCAGGCGCTCATGGAGCACCAGCGTCGGTTGCCGCTCTTGCTGTCGTCGAGAAACAGCCAGAGGCATTGCGGGTTCGCGCATTGGCGCACGCGATCCAGATACCGGCTGACCAGAAGATCGCCGGCCGACCACAGGATCGGAGTCAGGAGCGTGCTGGCAGTGAGCGCCGCCGGCGGCACGCGCCAGGCATAGCCGCTTTGGGCCGGTACCACTGCCGTGCGCGCGGGCGTTTCCGCCAGGACCCGGCTCAAGGCCTGCAGATCCGCCTCCGCCGGCGTGCCGCCGCCGGCGACCGCGCTGAAGAGCCCGTAGACGATCTCCCGCGCCGCCAGAGTCTCGGCGAAGACAGCCATCGCGTCGTCGCTCTGCCGGCTCGCGAATTGCTGCCCGCGCTCCGCCGGCAGGATGCCGCGCTCGGCGCACCAGCTCAGGACATCCTCGAGGCCATGCAGCGTCTCTTGCGGGCTGGCGGTGCCGCGCCACATCCGCGTATTCGCGAAATCGAGACAGAGATCCGCCGCCGGAGCCGGAATGACTTCGGGGCCGGCGCGCCGGGGCGGGGAGGGATTCATACCCGTCACATACTAACCGCCAACAGGGTTGACAAGGGCGGGACATCGGAGGCATATCTAACCTGCATGATGGTTATCCCGAAATGGCCATTGGGATCGTCCCTGATCCCGGCCGATCGACAGAGGAGGCAGGCGCGATGATCAACCACGTTTCCATCGGCGTCCGAGACATCACCAAGGCCAGGCGCTTCTACGACGCTGCCTTGGCGCCGCTCGGCTACAAGGTTCTGAGCGAGGGTGCGGACTCCCTCGGGTATGGCAAGGAACGGCCTGCGCTCTGGATCGCGCTTACGGACCGGCCGGTGCCGTCGGACGAGAAATCCGGCCTGCACGTCTGCTTCGACGCACCGAGCCGCGCTGCCGTCGACGGTTTCCATGCGGGCGCGCTCAAGGCGGGCGGGCGAGACAATGGCAAGCCGGGTCCGCGCACGGATTATGGGCCCAATTATTATGCGGCCTTCGCCATCGATCCCGATGGCTATCGCGTCGAGGCCTATTGCGGAATTCCCGCCTGATCGGGACCGCCCGCGACATCGGAGACTAGGGACGCGTGCCGTCCGCGCAGCTTGGCGCAGACGGTGCGCGTCGCCGTTCGTCCGCCAAACCTGATCGGATTGCGCGAAGTTGGTGGAAATTGCCGTGCCGCCGGACGGCTGCGCTTGCGCATTGATGGCGCGCGCGCGAAATACTTGCTCGGGCGACACCTTGTTGCCACAGTGCGTGCGTATACGGGACGCCACGAGCAAGCCCGATCCAAATCACGAGAAACTCTCATGCCGAGACAACGACCCGCGTTCGAGGCGATCGCTCTGCTGTTGCAGGGCGGCGGTGCGCTGGGCGCTTATCAGGCGGGGGTCTATGAGGCGCTGGTGGCAGCGGAGGTGATGCCGACCTGGGTTGCCGGCATCTCGATCGGCGCCATCAACGCGGCGATCATCGCCGGCAATCCGCCGGAGAGGCGCATCGAGCAATTGCGCGGCTTCTGGGAGCAGATCACCACCACCGGCGTCCTCGGCTGGGACGGCGCCCTCGGCGGCGCGCTTTCCCGCGGTGATGCCGCGCGCGGGTTCTCGAACCAGATCAGCGCCGGCATGGTCGTCACCAACGGCGTCCCCGGCTTCTTCAAGCCGCGCATGCCGCCCCCCATGCTGCATCCCGCCGGCTCCCTGGAGGCCACCAGCTACTACGACACGCGGGATCTCAAGGGGACGCTGGAGCGGTACGTCGATTTCGACCGCATCAACGCCGGCGAAATGCGCTTCAGCGTCGGCGCGGTGAACGTGCGCAGCGGAAATTTCGCCTATTTCGACACGGAGACCGACACGATTCGGGCGGAGCACGTGATGGCGAGCGGCGCGCTGCCGCCGGGCTTCCCCGCGATCGAGATCGAGGGCGAGTATTATTGGGACGGCGGTCTCGTCTCCAATACGCCGCTGCAATGGGTGATCGAGAACGGCCCGAACCAGGACACGCTGATCTTCCAGGTCGATCTCTGGAATGCGCGCGGGGAATTTCCCCGCAACCTGCCCGAGGTATCGACGCGGCAGAAGGAGATCCAGTATTCCAGCCGCACGCGCGCGAATACGGATTGGTTCCGGAAGATGAAGAAGCTGCGCTGCGCGCTGGCGGATCTGCTGGCGAAGATACCGGAGGAGCTGCGCGACACCGCCGAGGTGAAGCTCCTGAGCACGGTCGCCACCCGCAGCGCCCACAACATCGTTCACCTCATCTATCGCGCGCACAGCTATGAGGGCGATTCCAAGGATTATGAATTCTCGCGCCAGACCATGGTCGAGCATTGGCGCGCCGGGCTCCACGACGCACGGCGCACGCTGCGCCACCCGGAGATCTTCGAGCACGCCAGGAATCTCGAGATGCTCGGCATCTTCGATCTGTCGGCGGACGGCCGCGATTGAGAGGCCGGGCCCGAGCCGCCGATTGCGTTTCCATCAGCGAGGAGGACAAAGGTCATGAAAGAGCAGGAAGTCCGGGAGCGAGCCTTTGCGATGCCCCTGACCAATCCGGCCTATCCGCCCGGCCCCTACCGCTTCGTCGATCGCGAATACATGATCGTCACCTACCGCACCGACCCGGAGAAGCTCAGAGCCCTGGTGCCGGAGCCCCTGGAGATCGACGCGCCGCTGGTGAAGTACGAGTTTATCCGGATGCCGAATTCCACCGGCTTCGGCGACTACACCGAGACCGGCCAGGTGATCCCGGTCTCGTTCCGCGGCCGCAAGGGCGGCTACACCCACTGCATGTTCCTCAACGACGAGGGCCCGATCGCCGGCGGGCGCGAGCTCTGGGGCTTCCCGAAGAAGCTCGCCAACCCCTGCCTCAAGGTCGAGGTCGACACCCTCGTCGGCACCATGGACTACGGGCCGGTGCGGGTGGTGACGGGAACCATGGGGTATAAGCACAAGGCCGCGGATCTGGCGGCGATCGCAGCGTCGCTCGCGGCGCCGAACTTCCTCCTGAAGCTCATTCCGCACGTCGACGGCAGCCCGCGCATCTGCGAGCTGGTGGAGTACTACCTCGAGGACGTGACGGTGAAGGGCGCCTGGACCGGGCCCGGCGCGCTGTCCCTCGGCCCGCACGCGCTCGCACCGGTCGCCGAGCTGCCGGTGCTCGAGGTGGTCTCCGCCGTCCACATCCTCGCCGACCTCACCCTCGGCCTCGGCAAGGTCATTCACGACTACCTGCGCTAGGCGCAGAAACCACTACAGCAAGGAGCGAATCAATGCGTCTCAAAGACAAGGTCGCCGTCGTCACCGGTGCCGCCAGCGGCATCGGCAAGGAGATCGCCCGCACCTTCGTGCGCGAGGGCGCCAAGGTGGTGATCGCGGACCTCAACCAGGCCGGCGCCGATGCCGCCGCCGCCGAGCTCGGCGGGCCCGAGAAGCGCGCCGCCGGCGTCGCCATGGACGTCACCAACGAGGCCCAGGTCGACGCCGGGATGGCGAAGGCGGTGCAGGCCTTCGGCAAGATCGACATCCTCATCAGCAATGCTGGCATCCAGACCGTGGCACCGCTCGACCAGTTCGAGTTCGCGAAGTGGAAGCAGCTGCTCTCGATTCACCTCGACGGCGCCTTCCTCACCACCCGCGCGGCGCTCAGGCAGATGTACAAGCAGGGTACCGGCGGCAGCATCATTTACATGGGCTCGGTGCATTCCAAGGAAGCCTCGGTCCTGAAGGCGCCCTACGTCACCGCCAAGCACGGCCTCATCGGCCTCGCCAAGGTGGTCGCCAAGGAAGGCGCCAAGCACGGCGTTCGCGCCAACGTCATCTGCCCCGGCTTCGTGCGCACGCCCTTGGTGGAGAAGCAGATTCCCGAGCAGGCGAAGGAGCTCGGCATTTCCGAGCAGGACGTGATCAAGAACGTGATGCTGAAGGACACCGTCGACGGCGAGTTCACGACGGTGCAGGACGTGGCCGATGCGGCGCTGTTCTTCGCCTCGTTCGAGACCAACGCCCTCACCGGCCAGTCCCTGGTGGTGAGCCACGGCTGGTTCATGCAGTGAGTCATGCGCTCGGCGCGGGACGATTGTTGACCTAGATCAACGCGGCATCCGTGGGATCGGGCTAGACAGCATTTCCTACTCCATTGGAGGAGCCGGGTGTTGTCCATCCCGCTCATGGATGTGCTACGGATCATGGTTGCGGCGCGCGGCGACGCCGGCGGCGTTCCCATGCTTGACGCGAGCGGCGAGGGCGCCTCGCCGCTCGACCTGATGCAGCTCCTGAGTAACCTCAGCGAGGCGCAACTCATCGAAGTATCCGCCCTGGCCTTGCTCGGCAGCGGTCAATTCACCGCCGGCCAATGGCCGGAGGTTCTTGCCGAGGTGCGTGCCGCTCCCGAATCCGTGGACTCTCTCGCGGCATTGCCGATGCTCGGCGACTACCTTCTCGAGGCCCTCATCGAACTCGGTTATCCCTGCGACAACTCCGAGGGCTAGCCCAGGGCCTGCTCGATGTCGGCGACGAGATCGGCGGAGTTCTCGATCCCGACTGAGATCCGGATCAGGGCGTCGGTGAGCCCGATCTCCTCCCTGAGCGCCTTCGCCACGCCGGAGTGGGTGGTGGAGGCGGGGTGGGAGATCAGGGTCTCGGTGCCGCCCAGGCTGACGGCGAGCTTCATGATCTGCAGCCGGTCCAGCATGGCGAAGGCCTCCGCCTCGCCGCCTTTCACCTCGAAGGAGAACGTCGAGCCCGGCGCCGTGCATTGACGGTCGAACACCGCCTTGCGCGGGTCCCCGGCCTCGAGGAAGCCCAGATGATGCACCGCCTTGATCTTCGGATGGGTGCGCAGATAAGCGGCGACCGCATGGGCATTCTCGTTCGCGCGCTCGGTGCGGATGCCCAGGGTCTCCAGCGAGCGGAGCAGCATCCAGCAGGAGTGCGGGTCGAGCTGGGTTCCGAGCGCGCCGCGCAGCTGGGTGATCCGGCGCACCATCTCGTCGGAGCCGGTGACGCCGCCGGCGACGAGATCGCTGTGGCCGCCGGCGTATTTCGTCAGGGAATAGACCGCGAGATCGGCGCCGTGCTGCAGCGGCTTCTGGTACATCGGGCCCATCAGGGTGTTGTCCACCACGATCGGCGGCCGGTAGCCCTGCTTGCGGCTGATCTGCTCGGCGACGTCGGCGATCAGGCGGAGATCGACGAGGCCGTTGGTGGGGTTGGCCGGCGTCTCCAGCATGATGAGTCCGACGCGGCCCTTCGATTGCGCCTCGGCCGCCGCCGCCTCGACCTTCGGGCGGTCGATGCCGTCGGTGAATCCCACGGAGGCGATGTTGAAGGCGGTGAGCTGGTTGCGGATCAGCGTCTCGGTTCCGCCATAGAGCGGCCGGCTGTGCAGGATCACGTCGCCGGGCCTGAGGAAGGCCAGCAGCACGGTGGAGATCGCCGCCATGCCGCTCGCGAAGACCGCGGAGCGCTCGGCGTCGTCCCAGACCGCGAGGCGATCCTCCAGGATCTCGAAGTTCGGGTTGTTGAAGCGGGAATAGACCAGGCCGGTCTTCTCGCCTTCCCGCGGCTTGCGGCGCCCCGCCGTCAGGTCGAAGAAATCCTTGCCCTGCTGGGCAGACTCGAAAACGAAGGTGGAGGTCAAAAAGATCGGCGGCTTCAGCGACCCTTCCGAGAGCGAGGGCGAATAGCCGTAGCCCATCATCAGGGTTTCCGGATGCAGGATATGGTTGTTGAGCGTCCGGGCCTTGTACTGCTTCGACGTCATCGCCGGCCTCCTCGAATGAGTGCGCACGCGAGCGGATGGCGGAGGGTACCGCGTTTGCGCTGGCCAAAATAGGCTGATGGGTAAGGCATACCTTGCGTCCTTCGACGCGCTCCCTGCGGTCGCTGGCTCAGGAGGGGGTTGGGAGATGCCACACAGAAATCGCCTCATCCTGAGCAAGCGACGCGCGTCGAAGGACGCGAGATTGCCCCGCAGCTTGTCCTCTCTCCCCGCATCGCCTAGGCTCCCAAATCATGGCTCGCACCCTCGGCATCGCCGTGATCGGGCAGGCGCCGCGCGCCGATGTCGCCGCCCTCTACGCGGCGGAGGCGCCGCCGGGCACCCGGATCGTGTCTCCGGGGATGCTTCGATGGCCTTTCCGATGCCGAGATCGCCGAGCGGGCGCCGCGGTCGCCGGCGGACGCGCTCTATTCGCCGCTGCCGGGCGGCCGCGAGGTCAAGATCTCCAAGCTCGCGGTCGCCGAGCGCGCGGCGGCGATCTTGGAGGCGCTGCGCCGGGACGGTGCCGATGCCATCGTATTCAACTGCACCGGCACCTTTCCGCCGATCCGCGGCGACGCCGGCGTGCTCTTTCCGTCGCGGGTGCTGAACGGCCTTGCTGCCGCGCTGCTGCCGCAGGGACGCCTCGGCCTGCTGATTCCCATTCCGGAGCAGGCGGAGACGCTCACGCACCAGCGGGCGCGGGACGGACTCGAGATCGCGGTCGAGGTGCTGACTCCGAGCGCCGGTCCCGAGGCAGCTATCGAGGCGGCGCAGCGCCTCGCGTCCCGCCAGCCCGACCTCGTCGCCATGGACTGCATGAGCTACACGCCGGCGATCAAGCAGGTGGTGCGCGAGATCGTCGGCGTCCCGACGCTCCTCGCGATCACCGCCACCGGGCGTGTCTTGCGCGAGCTGCTGGACTGACCGCTTCAGCAGTTATTTCCAAAGCAAATTTGAATTCCGCGGCGCCACGCCGCCTTGACAAGGACCCGGTCGGTACGCCGTGATGGTGGCGACGGCAAGGCGGAGGCCGGCGTGAAGTTCAGCAACTTTCTCTTCCCGGAAAGCCGGGATCCCCTGCGCGATGGGACGGTCATCGACGAGACGCTGCGTGAGGCGCGCCTCGCCGACGAGCTCGGCGTCGACGTGATCTGGCTCGCCGAGCATCATTTCGACGGCGTCTGCGCCTATGTCGATCCCATCAGCTTCGCGGCGGCGCTGGCGACGGCGACGCGGCGCGCCAAGATCGGCTTTGCGGTCGTGCAGACCTCGCTGCACCACCCGGTTCGCCTCGCCGAGCAGCTTTCCCTCATCGATCATTTAAGCAAGGGCCGCCTCATCGTCGGCCTCGGCCGCGGCACCGCCTACAACATCTACGACTATCAGGGCTACGGCATCGATCACGAGGAGGCCCAGGCGCGCTTCGAGGAAGCCGAGGCCATCATCCTCAAGGCTTGGACCGGCGATCGGGTCGAGCATCACGGACAAATTCTGGAACCTGCAGATGCCGCTGCTGCGGCCGCGGCCCTTCACCAGGCCGCATCCGCTGCTGATCCGCGGCGCCTCCGGTGAGCATTCCATGGTGGAGCTGGCCCGCGCCGGCCGCCCGTTCCTGATGAACGTGCAGACCAACGAGGTGACCAAACACCGCATGGATCTCTATCGCAAGACCATGCGCGAGTCCGGCCACGACGAGGCCGCGGTCCGGCGCAACGTCGAGCAATGCTGGATCTGGCGCAACGTGGTGGTGGCGGAGACCGACGCCGAGGCGGAGCGTATCGGCCATCCCGCCTTCGCCGCCATGCAGGAGCATCGGGCGGCGATGCGCAACCGGATCTACGCCGAGCAGGGCGTGCGCATCCGCGAGGACAACAAGGACGCGCCGGCGACCCGCACCGATCCCACCCACGCCCTGATCTGCGGCTCGCCGGAGACCGTGGCGGCGGCCTTCGCCGAGATCGACAAGATCGGCGTCGGCGGCGTCATCACGCAATTCCGCCTGGGACCCATGGCCCACGAGGCCGCCACGAACAGCCTCGAGCTCTTCATGCGCCGCGTGGCGCCGGAGTTCCGCGGGCGAGTGGCGGCGTAAGGCTGCAGGGCTGTCCTGCGTCCTTCGACTCGCGATGCTCCGCATCGCGGCTCAGGATGAGGACCGTTGGTGGATGGCAGAAAGAGAAGCTCCTCATCCTGAGCCGCCGCGAAGCGGCGAGTTCGAAGGACGCACCGACGTGATCCATCCGGCTGATCCAGTCTCCTACTTCTTCACCCCCAACCCGCGCATGAAGCGGTCGCGGATCAGCATGGGATCGCGCTCGGTGGTGGCGGTGGCGGGCTTGCCGTCGATGCGGACGGCGATCAGCGAGGGACCTTCCTCGGTCAGCATGCGATCGACGAGCTGCTCGAAGTCGCTCTCGTCGGCGGCCCAGGCGCTGTTCTCGATGCCGGCGCCCCGGGCGATGGCGACGAAGTCCGCGGTGTGGGCGCTGGCGGTCGGCTGGCCGCCGGTGATCTGATAGATCGCATTGTCCATCACGATGATGCCGAGGTTCTTCTGCCCCAGCATCGCGATGGTGGTGAGGGCGCCCAGCTGCATCAGCAGCGAGCCGTCGCCTTCCAGCGCGATCACCTTGCGCTTGGGCTGCGCCAGGGCGACGCCGAGGGCGATCGGGCAGGCGAGGCCCATGCTGCCCAGCATGTAGAAGTTCTGCGGCCGCTGTCCGGCGGCCCAGAGGTCGAAGTTGGTGTTGCCGATGCCGCCGACGACGGCCTCGTCGTGCCTCAGCTTCGCCACCAGGCGCTTGGTGAGGTCGAAGCGGTTCATCACCTTGGCGTTGTCGGGCCAGGCGGGGCGGCGTGCCGGGGCGGACATGGCGGACCTCACTCCTTGAAGACTTTGCCGCCGGTCAGCAGCGGCGACAGGATCAGCGCCACCGGCGCCTGGGTCGCCACCGCCTGCTTGATCGAGCGGTCGACGATGAATTCCAGCTCGTCATGGCGGGTGATGGTGTGGGTCTCGATGCCGAGCGCGTCCAGCACCGGCCGCATGGTCCGGCACACCAGCGCCTGGCCGAGGTTGAACTCGCCGAGCGTGCCGCGCTCGGAGACGATCATGATGAGCGGGATCTGATAGGGCACCGCCAGCGAGGCCAGCGCGTTCGGCAACGTCGCGAAGCCGCTGGTCTGCATCAGCAGCACGCCGCGCAGGCCGCCCATCCAGGCGCCGGTGAGGATGGCCAGCGCCTCCTCCTCCCGCGTGCACGTGAAGGCTGTGAAGAATTTGTCCTCGTGCACGCTTTTGATCAGCGGCGTCAAGATGCGGTCCGGCACATAGGTCACCAGCCGCAGGTCGTTCCGCTTCAAGGTCTCCTGCACGATCGTCATGCCAGGGACGCGCGGCGACCATCGTCTCGTCCTTCGTCCCCATGGGAGCACTCCGGATTGCAATGACGAGGCGCGAGCTGGCCTGCGGCCTTGACACCGTCGACAACACTGTCGACAATTTTGCAGGGTTTTCCCGAGCGCGCATAGCGGATTTTCTCTCACGCCGCGGACGAGACAGATGACACTGAAGTGCCAGATCCGCGGTCTCGCCAAGAGCTTCGGTGCGCGGCCGGTGGTGGACGACGTCTCCCTCGACGTCGCCGACGGCGAGTTCGTGGTGATCCTGGGTCCGAGCGGCTGCGGCAAGACCACGACCTTGCGCCTCATCGCCGGCCTCGAGACGCCGGACGCCGGCACCATCGCCATCGACGGCAAGCTCGTCTCCGCGCCGGCGGACCGCCTCTTCGTGCGGCCCGAGCACCGCGGCATCGGCATGGTGTTCCAGTCCTACGCGATCTGGCCGCACATGACGCGTGTTCGAGAACGTGGCGTTCCCGCTTCGCGTCCGGCGCCTGCGCGCCGCAGAGGTCGCCGCCAAGGTCCGCGAGGTGCTGGAGCTGGTGGGTCTCTCGGGCGAGGCCACGCGCCCGGCGACCCAGCTCTCCGGTGGCCAGATGCAGCGGGTGGCGCTGGCCCGCGCCCTGGTCTACGACCCCGCCCTCCTGCTCTTCGACGAGCCGCTCTCCAATCTCGACCTCAAGCTCCGCGAGCGGCTCCGCGTCGAGCTCAAGGCGCTGCAGCGGCGCACCCGTCTCACCAGCATCTATGTCACCCACGACCAGGCCGAGGCGGTGGAGCTCGGCGACCGTATCGTGGTGATGGAGGCGGGGAAGGCGGTGCAGATCGGGCCGCCGTCGGAGCTCTACCGTCGGCCGCGCACCCGCTTCGTCGCCGAGTTCATCGCCGCCGCCAACATCTTCGAAGGCGCGGTGGCGGCCCATGCGGGGCCGGAGACGGTGCGCGTCCTCACCGACCAGGGCCGCGAGCTGCTGGCCGGCTTCGACCATCCGGTGTCGCTCGGCGAGCGCGTCCACGTGGTGGTGCATCCCGAGGACTGCTCCATCGCCCATGCCGGAGGAGCGCCGGGAGGGATCGCATCCCGTGCGGATCCTGCAGCGGCGATTCCAGGGCGTTTCCACCCGCTACACCGTGGAGTGGAACGGCGAGGCCTTCGATGTCGTGGCTCTCGGCACCATCGCGGCGCTCGACGAGGGGGCCGAGGCGCGGATCTGGATCGCGCCGGAGCGGGCGCGGGTGATCGCGCGCCGGGACGTGCCGGTGCCATGAGCGCGGGAAGCGAGCCGATTGCGATCGCGGGCGTTGCGCCGCGGACGCGCAGCTGGGCGCCGACGGTGCCGATGGGACGCCTGTCGTCGTCGGGCTGCTGGCGCTGCTCGGCGTCCTCATCCTGCTGCCGGTCGCGGTGCTGGTGCTCGGGTCGTTCCTCTCGGAGCCGCCGCGGGCGCTCCACGTCGACTGGTCCGGCCTCACCTTCCGCAACTATGTGGAGGTATTCGCCAGCAAGGACTTCGTGGAGCTGCTGGGGACGTCGGTCGGCGTCGCCCTCATCGGCACCGTCGGGCGCTCTCGTGATCGGCACCGGCCTCGCCTGGCTCACCGCCCGCACCGACGCGCCGGGCCGCCGGGTGCTGGAGGCGGTCTCGATCATGCCGATGATGGTGCCGCCCCTGGTGGGCGCCTTCGCCTGGGACATCCTGGCCTCGCCCCGAGAGCGGCATCCTCAACATCGTGCTGCGCGCCCTCCACGTGCCGGTGACGATCAACATCTATACGCTGGAAGGGATCGGCTTCGTCTTCGCGATCTACTATGCGCCCTATGTCTATCTCTTCGCCGCGGCGGCGCTGCGCAACATGGACCCGGTCCTCGAGGAAGCCGCCGCCCTCTGCGGTGCGAGCCGCCTTGGCACCATGCTGCGAGTGACGCTGCCGCTGATCCTGCCGGCGCTGCTCTCGGCGGCGCTCCTGGTCTTCGTGCTGCTGATCCAGCTCTTCTCGATCCCGGCGGTGCTGGGCGAGGCCAGCGGCGTGCATGTGATGTCGGTGCGGATCTGGGACCTGATCGGCTTCTCGCCGCCCAAGGTCAACCAGGCCTCGGCCCTGGGCGTGCTCATGCTGGCGATCACGGTGACCTTGGTGATCCTGCAGAATCGCGCCATGGCAAAGCGGAGCTTCGTCACCGTCGCCGGCAAGGGTCTGCGGCCGACGCCGGTGGCGCTCGGCGCCTGGCGCTGGCCGCTGGCCGCCGTGGGATTCGCCTATCTCATCTCGGTGGTGCTGCTGCCCTATGCGGCGCTCCTCTTCATCGCGCTCCGCAAGAGCCTGTTCTTCTCCTCGGTCGCTGCCATGGTCGAACACCCGGCAATTCTCCCTCGATCAGGTCGCGGTGGCCGTCGGCGATCCCGTGGTGCGCCAGTCGCTGACGAATTCCCTGCTGGTGGCGCCTGGGCACGGTGGCGATCGGCAGCGTCCTCTATTTTGCCGTCGCCTATATCGTGCATCGGACGCGGCTTCCCGGCCGGCGCGCCCTGGAGTTGATCTCGATGCTGCCGGTGGCGATCCCCGGCCTCATCATCGGCCTGGGCTATCTCTGGTCCTGGATCAGCATTCCCGTCGGCATCTACGGCACGCTCTGGATCATCATCTTCGCCTATGTCTCGCAGTTCTCGCCGCAAGGCGTGCAGGGCGATCGCGGGCTCCCTGGTGCAGATTCATCCGGAGCTGGAGGAGGGGGCGCGACTTTGCGGCGCGGGCTTCCTCTATACGCTCCGCCGCGTCATGGTGCCGCTCGCCTGGCCCGGCATCTTCGCGTCCATGATCCTGCTGCTGGTGCTGTCCTTCCGCGAGCTGGCGACCGCACTTTTCCTCTACACCTCCAACACCCAGGTCTTCTCGCTCACCATGTTCGACTTCTGGCAGCGCGGCTCCACCAGCCTGGTGGCAGTGCTGGCGCTGGTGCAATCGGCGATCCTCCTGATCATCGTAACCATCGGCCAGCGCATACGTCGCGAGCCGCCGCAGCCCGGCGAGGGAGCTATCCCATGATGATCACGTCCCGCGAGCGCGGGCGGCTGCGCCGGCGTCCCGGCGGCGAGGCGCGGGCGATCCATCCCAAGAGTGTCGTCGACCGTAAATCCGATCCGGCGGCCCGGCTCCGCGAGGCCATCACCGGCGGAAAGTTCCTGCCGAACGAGCGCCTGATCGAGACCGAGCTGGCGGACTTCCTCGGCACCAACCGGGCCAATGTGCGCACGGCGCTGGCGCGTCTGGAGCAGGAAGGCCTGGTGGTGTCCGAGCCCAACCGCGGCGCCCGGGTGCGGCTGGTGAGCGAGGCGGAGGCGATCGAGATCACCCAGGCGCGTGCGGCGTTGGAGGCGCTGGTCGCGCGCCAGGCGGCGGTCCGGGCCACCGAGACCGATCGCGCGCGGCTCCGCCAGTTCCAGCGCGAGATGCATGTCGCCGTCGAGGGCGGCGACCTCATCGCCTATTCCACCGTCAACGGCAAGCTGCACGGAGAAATCCAGCGCATCGCCGGCCACGGCACCGCCAGCGGCCTATTGGCGACGCTCAAGTCCCAGATCGTGCGCTTCCAGTACCGTGCGATCCTGCTGCCGGGCCGCGCCGCGCGCTCCCTCGCCGAGCACGACGCCATCGTCGAGGCGCTCTGCGTCGGCGATCCCGACGCCGCCGAGCGCGCCACCCGCGCCCATTTCGAGCAGGTGGTTGACGCTCTGGCGCGGGCCATCGAGGCGGCGAAGCTGACACAGATATGAACCCGACGCAGTCCGTTCCGAGGATGGAAATCTAATGGCTGAGATTCTGGCGCCGGCGCGCAATCGCGCCATCATCGACGATCCCGTGGCGCTTCAGGTGGTGTGGACGCGGCTCATCGCCATCGCCGACGAGGCGGCGGCGACGCTCCGGCGCACCTCGTTCTCGCCGATCGTGCGGGAATCCAACGACTTCGCCTGCGTGATCTTCGACGCCGCCGGCAATGCCATCGCCGAGAACACCATCGGCATCCCCTCCTTCAACATGACGCTGTCGCGGACGCTCTCGCATTTCCTGTCGATCCGGCCGGGGGCGGAATGGCGGGAGGGCGACGTCGGCATCTGCAACGATCCCTGGCTCACCTCCGGCCATCTCCCCGACATCACCATCGTGGCGCCAGTCTTCGCCGACGGCCGGCTGATCGCCTGGACCGGCAGCATCGCCCATATGGCCGATATCGGCGGCACGCTCTGGTCGGCGGACACCAAGGAGGTCTTCGAGGAGGGCCTCCGCATCCCGCCGCTGCTCTACCTCCGCGAGGGCAAGCCGAACGAGGATCTGCAGACGATGATCCGCGCCAATGTGCGCCTGCCGGATCCCGTGCTCGGCGACATCGCCGCGCAGATCGCCGCCGGCGAGACGGCGGCACGCGGTCTGCGCGATCTGATCCAGCGCGAGGGGATCGACGACCTGGCGCCGATCTCGGCGGAGATCTGCGCCCGCACCGAGCGCGCCATGCGCACGGCGATCGCCGCGATCCCCGACGGCACCTACCAGAGCGAGCTCGATCTCGACGGCACCGGCGAGGAGCCCGTGCACATCGCCGTCACCGTCACCAAGCGCGGCGAGGAGGTCTTCATCGACTACACCGGCACCTCGCCGGAGGTGGGCCGCGCCCTCAATGTGGTGATGAACTACACCGAGGCCTATTCCTGCTACCCCGTCAAATGCGCGATCGACCCGGCGACGCCGCGCAACGAGGGCACCTACCGGATGATCCACGTGACGGCGCCGGAGGGATCGATCCTCAATCCGCGCTTCCCAGCGCCCGTGCACGCGCGCCAGCTCGTGGGCCACACGCTGGCGGCGGCGATCTACGAGGCGCTGGCGCCGGTGCTGGGCGAGCGCATCATCGCGGAATCCGGCAGCGCGCCCACCTTGCGCGTGCTGGTCTCGGGCTATCGCGAGAATCGCCGGCGCTACACGACGATCCTCTTCATCAACGGCGGCATGGGCGCCAGGGCGAAGCAGGACGGACTCTCCGCCACCTGCTTCCCGTCCAACGTCGTCTGCGGCTCCATGGAGATCATCGAGGCGCTCTCGCCGCTCCGCATCTGGCGCAAGGAGCTGGCCTGCGATTCCGGCGGACCCGGCCGCTTCCGCGGTGGGCTCGGCCAGGACGTCGAGGTCGAGCTCACGGGAAAGCAGGGCGGCACGCTCTCGCTGCTGGTCGAGCGCGTGCGCCATCCCGCCCGTGGCGTGCTCGGTGGCGAGTCCGGCGCATCGTCCCGCGTGGTCTGGAACGGCCGCGACAGCGGCTTCCCCCTCAAGGGCAAGAGCCCGATCGCCGCTGGCGACCGGCTGCGGGTGCGCTATCCCGGCGGCGGCGGCTTCGGCGATCCCCGGAAGCGCGACCGCGATGCTGTGACGGCCGATCTCGAGGCCGGGCTCATCTCCGAGACGGTGGCGCGCGAGGTCTACGGTCTATGAGTCGCTATCTCGCCGGCGCCGACGTCGGCGGCACCTTCACGGACATTGCGCTCTACGACACCGAGACCCGGCGCCTCAGCCTCAACAAGCTGCTGACCACGCCGGACGACCCCCGCCGCGCCATCGTCGACGGGCTCGCGGCGCTGGAGGCCAAGGCGGAGAACGTCGTCCACGGCACGACGCTGGTCACCAACGCTCTCATCGAGCGCCGTGGCGCGCCGGTGGGATTGATCACCACCGACGGCTACCGCGACGTACTGGAGATCGGCAACGAGCTCCGCTACGACACCTTCGATCTCCAGCTCGAGCGGCCGGCGCCCCTGGTGCCGCGGAAGCTCAGGCTCTTCGTCAAGGAGCGTATCGGTGCCGACGGCAGCGAGGTGCTGCCTCTCGACGAGGCCGGCGTAACGGCGGCGGCAAAGGCGCTGCACGCCGCCGGCGTGCGCTCCATCGCCATCGCCTTCTTCAACAGCTACCGCAATCCCGCCCACGAGCTTCGCGCCAAGGAGATCGCCTTGGCCGCCTGCCCGGATCTCGCGGTCTGCACCTCGGCGGAGATCGCGCCGGAAGTCAGGGAATACGAGCGCTTCTCCACAGCGGTCGCCAACGCCTATGTGGCGCCGATCGCCCAGCGCTATCTGCTGGAGCTCCGCAAATCCCTCGGCGTGCCGCTCTTCATCATGCTCTCGGATGGCGGCATCACCACCGCGCGGGCCGCCAGCGAGCAGCCGATCGCGCTGGTGGAGTCCGGTCCGGCGGCGGGCGCCATGGGGGCCGCGTTCCTGGCGCGCCAGGCCGGCTGGGACGACGTCATCGCCTTCGACATGGGTGGCACCACCGCCAAGGTCAGCCTCATCCACGGCGGCATGCCGCACCGCACCCACGAGCTGGAGGCGGCGCGGCTGCAGCGCTTCAAGAAGGGGAGCGGGTTGCCGCTGCGCCTGCCTGTCATCGAGCTGATCGAGATCGGCGCCGGCGGCGGCAGCATCGCCGGTGTGGACGCGCTCGGATTGCTGCGCGTGGGTCCGCAAAGCTCCGGCGCGGTGCCCGGTCCCGCCTGTTATGGCCGCGGCGGCGAGGATCCGACGGTGACCGACGCGGATCTCGTCCGCGGCTACCTGGCGCCGGATCGTTTCCTCGGCGGCCGCATGAAGCTCGACCGTGCCCGGGCGGCGCGGGCGCTGGAGGGTCTGGGCGAGCGGCTCGGTCTCGATCTCACACAGACCGCGAACGGCGTGGCGCGCGTCGTCGACAACAACATGGCGACTGCCGCCCGCGTGCACATCGCGGAATCCGGCACCGATCCCTTGCGCTACAAGATGGTGGCCTTCGGCGGCGCCGGTCCGGTGCACGCCTACGAGCTGGCGCGCCTCCTCAATGTGGGCGAGGTGATCTTTCCGCGCGGCGCCGGTGTCGCCTCGGCGATCGGCATGCTGGTGGCGCCGCGCGGCGTCGAATACACCCGGAGCCTGATCGCGCCCCTCGATGGCCTCACCTGGCCCACCGTCGTCGCCGCGGTGGCGGAGCTGGCGGAGCGCGGCCGTGCCGTGCTGCGGGAGGCGGATCTCCGCGACGACGAAATCGCCCTCGAGCTCGCCGCGGACATGCGGTATGTCGGCCAGGGCTTCGAGGTCACAGTCGCGCTCGACGCCGGGATCCCCGGCCGGCGCGACGTGGCGGCGATGCGGCGAGCCTTCGACGTCCAGTACGAGAAGCGCTTCGGCCGCAATCTCGGCAATCTTCCGGTGGAGGTGGTGTCTTGGCGCGTGCGCGTCGTGGCGCCGCCGGCGGTCACCGAGGTGCGCTTCGGCGAGGCCGCGGCGGGCGGCGAGGCCGCTGTGATCGAACGGCGTCTGGCCTATTTCCAGGAAAGCGGCGGCTTCGTGGAGACGCCGGTCTATGCTCGGGCGAGCCTTCGCGCCGGCACCGTCATCGCCGGGCCGGCGCTGATCGAGGAGGCGGAGTCGACGGCGGTGATCGGCCCCAACGGCGAGATCACCGTGGACCGCTTCGGCAATCTGATCATGCACATCAGGCGCAGCACTGGGAGCGCAGCATCATGAAGACACTATGCGCCGTTCTTGCCGCTGCTTTCCTTGCCGCCGCGCCGGCCTTCGCGCAATCGCCCGATGTGAACGGCGAATCCGTCGGCACGGCGGCGCTGGTCAAGGCCGCCTGCGCCGAGGGCCAGGTCACCTACTACACCGCTCAGAGCGACGGCGACGAGCGCGAGATCGCCAAGCCTTTCGAGAAGCAGTTCTCCTGCATCAAGGTCTCGGTCATCAGCGCGGTCACCGGCCGGCTCTACGAGCGCATGCAGACCGAGGCCCAGGCCGGCAAGCCCCAGGCCGATCTCGCCCTCATCACCGACGAGGCGATCGCCCAGACCCTGATCGACAGCAAGATGGTACGCCCGTGGACGCCGCCGGTGGCGGCGCAATATCCCGCCAATACCAAGATGGAGGGCTGGTGGTATTCGGCCTCGGGCTCGTTCATGTATCCGATCTACAACACCGAGGTGGTGAGCGCTGGCGACGTGCCGAAGACCTGGAAGGATCTGCTGGATCCCAAATGGAAAGGCAAGATCGCGACCTCGCCGATCACCATCGGCGGCACCGCCTGGATGCAGTACGGATATCTGAAGGCGACCTTCGGCGACGGCTATCTGAAGCAATTTGCCGCCGGCGAGCCGAAGCTCTTTCCCTCCTACAGCGCGGCGGTGCTGAGCGTGGCGCGGGGCGAGACGGCGATCGGCGTCGTCTCCGCCCTCAACGAATATCCCGTCCGCGTGCAGCAGGGCGCGCCGATCGAGCCGCTGTTCTTCGCCGAGGGCATTCCCTTCACCAACTATCCGATGCTGCTGCTGGCGAGCGCGCCGCATCCCCACGCGGCGGAGCTGTTCGCCAACTGGTACCTGACAAGGACCGCCCAGTCCGAGCTGGTGCGCGTGCGCGGCGCCTATTCCGTCCGCGCCGACGTCGGCCCGGCGAAAGGCAACCCGCCGCTCGCGTCGCTCAAACCCTGGAACCCCGGCCACGACGCGATCCTCAGAGACCACGACGCGCTGATCACGGAAGTGACGGCGGTGTTCGGGAATAGGTAGAGAGATGCAAAGAGAAACCCTCTCCCCCGCGAATCGCGGCGGAGAGGGCTTATTTATTTGCGCCGCGCCAACTCCAGAAACGCACTGACGATCCGCAGGTTTCGGCGCTCTTTCAGGCACGCCACGTATTCCCGTATCGTCAGGTCGGCGTCGGCGATCGGCACCGCGACCAGGCGGTCGTCGTGGCCGAACTCCGCTTCCAGCACCACGCCGATGCCGAGGCCGGCGGCCACCGCCTCGCGGACGGCCTCGCGGCTTTCGATCTCCATGACGACGCGCGGCTGCACCCTCGCCTTGGCGATCGCCTGCTCGAAGAGCTTGCGGGTGGTGGATCCCGGCTCGCGCAACACGATGGGTTCACCCTGGAGGTCGCCGAGATGGATCGCGTGGCGCTTCGCCCAGGGATGGCGTTTCGGCATGAAGACGACCAGGCGATGCTCGGCGCAGAGGATGCTCTCGAGGCGCGGATCCTCGGCGATGTCGGTAATGACGGCGACGTCGGCGCGGTAGTGGAGGAGGGAGTCGAGCACCGCCTCGGAATTGCCGATCGCCAGCGAGATATGGACGGCGGGATACCGCTCGGCGAATTCGGCGAGGAAGGGGACGACGTGATAGGGCCCGCCGGCGACGACCCGGAGGTGCCCGGTCGTCAGGGTGCGGGCGCGCGCCAGCAGCTCGTTCGCTTCTTCTTCCAGGAGGAAGAGCCGGCGGGTGATCTCCAGGAGCTGCTCGCCCAAGGTGGTAGCGACGATGCCGCGGCCGCGGCGGTCGAAGAGGGCGACGCCGTAGCTTTCCTCGAGCGCCTTCACCTGGGCCGAGAGGGTCGGCTGCGTCACGCCCAGGCGTCTGGGCGGCAACCGTGAAACTTCCCTTCGGTCGCAACGGCATGGAAGGCGCGGAGGCGGGCGTAACTCATAGATACACTCACTGGATCGAATAGAAAATATCGATTGGACTTATATCATGCGGCCCCCGAGAATGGCAGCCTCACCGCCTGCGGAGATCCCGATGCACTCGGCCACGCCGTTCCTGCTCACCCCCGGTCCGCTCACCACATCGGACGAGACCAAGCGCGCCATGCTGCGCGACTGGGGCTCCCGGGACACCGATTTCATCGCCCTCAACCGAACCGGATGCGCGACCGGCTGGTGGCGCTGGCGAACGGCACGGGCACTCATGTGGCAGTGCCGCTCCAGGGCAGCGGCACCTTCGTGGTGGAGGCGATGCTCGGCACCTTTGTGCCGCGGGCGGGCAAGCTGCTGATCCTCGTCAACGGCGCCTACGGCCGCCGCATGGCGCAGATGTGCAAGTACCACGGCCGCGCCCACGTGACCTATGAAACCGCCGAGGACGTGCCGCCGGATCCCGCCGAGGTCGATGCCCGCCTCGCCCGCGATGGCGATATCACCCATGTGGCGGTCGTGCAGTGCGAGACCACCTCGGGCGTGCTCAATCCCGTCGCCGAGGTGGCGCGGGTGGTGGAGAAGCGCGGCCGGCGCCTCCTCATCGACGCCATGAGCGGCTTCGGCGCACTGCCTCTCGATGCCCGCGAGATCCGCTTCGACGCGGTGGCGGCCTCCGCCAACAAATGCCTCGAAGGCGTGCCCGGCATGGGCTTCATCGTCGCCCGACAGGCGGCGCTCGAGGAGTGCGAAGGCAACGCGCAGTCCCTCAGCCTCGACCTCTACGACCAGTGGCGCGCCATGGAGAAGAACGGCCAGTGGCGCTTCACGCCGCCCACTCACGTGATCGCGGCCTTCGCCCGGGCGCTGGAGCAGCACGAGGCCGAAGGCGGCGTCGCCGGCCGCGGCGCCCGCTATCGCCGGAATTGCGCGATCCTGATCGAGGGCCTCCGCGCGCTGGGATTCGAGACCCTGCTGCCGAAGCGTCTGCAGGCGCCGATCATCGTCACCGTGCACATGCCCGCCGATCCCCGCTTTCACTTCGAGCGCTTCTATGATCGCCTGCGGGAAAAGAACTACGTGATCTATCCCGGCAAGCTCACGGTGGCCGACACCTTCCGCATCGGCTGCATCGGCGCGCTGGGAGAGGCGGAGATGCGCGGCGCGCTCGTGGCGATCCGCGAGACGCTGGCGGAATTCGGCGTGACGCAGTGCGGCCGCACCATGCCGGCGCGCGCCGCGGTCGGTTGAGGAGCATGCCCATGACGCGATCGGTGACCGTCAACGGCCGTACCTACGCCTGGCCCAAGCAGCCGGTGGTGGTGATCTGCATCGACGGCAGCGAGCCCGACTACACCGAGCTTGCGATCAAGACCGGCGCAATGCCCTGGCTTGCCAAAGCGCTGCAGCAGGGCAGCCACTACATCGCCGAGTGCGTGGTGCCGAGCTTCACCAACCCCAATAACCTCTCCATCGTGACTGGCGTGCCGCCGGCGGTGCACGGCATCTCCGGCAATTATTTCTATGACCGCGACGCCGATGCGGAAGTGATGATGAACGATCCGCAGTACCTGCGCTGCGGCACCATCCTGGCGGCGTTTAGCCAGGCCGGCGCCAAACTCGCCGTCGTCACCGCCAAGGACAAGCTGCGCACGCTCCTGGGCCACCGCATGGAAGGCATCTGCTTCTCGGCGGAGAAGGCGGACAAGGCGACCGAGGCGGAGAACGGCATCTCCAACGTGCTCGGCCTCGTGGGCCTGCCGCTGCCCTCGGTCTACAGCGCCGATCTCAGCGAGTTCGTCTTCGCCGCCGGCGTCAAGCTGATGGCGACGCGCCGGCCCGACATCCTCTATCTCTCCACCACGGACTACGTGCAGCACAAGCACGCGCCGGGCACGGCGGAGGCCAACCGCTTCTATGCCATGATGGACCGCTACCTCGGCGAGCTCGACGCCGCGGGCGCCGTCATCGCGATGACCGCCGATCACGGCATGAACGCCAAGACTGACGGGCAGGGCCAGCCCAAGGTCATCTATCTCCAGGACCTCCTGGATCAGCGCCTGGGCGCCGGCAAGTCGCGCGTCATCCTGCCGATCACCGATCCCTATGTCGTGCATCACGGCGCGCTGGGCTCCTTCGCGACAGTCTATCTGCAGGCTGGTACCAGCGCGGCGGGGGTCATGGCCAGCATCTCCACCATTCCCGGTATGGACCGGGTGCTCGATCGCGCCAGCGCCGCCGAGGAGCTGGAGCTGCCGCCGGATCGCATGGGCGACATCGTCGCAATCTCCGACCGCCACACGGTGATCGGCACCAGCGTCGCCCGCCACGATCTTTCCGGCCTCGATGCGCCGCTGCGCTCCCACGGCGGCATCTCCGAGCAGCAGGTGCCGCTGATCCTCAATCGCCGCGTCAGGGATCTTCCCGGCGACCATCGGCTCCGCAATTTCGATGCCTTCGATCTCGCGCTCAACCGCGCGCAATGAGGACAGCGCCATGACTCCACCGGTCTCTCTCGCCAGCAAACCCGCGTCCCTTCGCGAGGAGGCGATGCGCATCGGCGGCGAGCATGTGCGCCGGCCGCGGGTGATCGAGGTCATGAACCCCTATACTGGCGCGATTGTCGGCACCGTGCCGCGGGCGACGGTGGAGGACGTCCGCCGCGCCTTCTCGGTGGCGGCGGGTTACCAGGCGACGCTGATGCGGAGCGAGCGGGCAGAGATCCTGCGCCGGACCGCCGACCTGCTGGTCGCCCGCAAGGAGGAGATCTCCGATCTCATCACCGCGGAGTCCGGCCTCTGCAAGAAGGACACGCTCTACGAGGTCGGCCGCGCCTACGACGTGTTCCTGCTCTCGGCGCAGCTCACTCTCCTCGATGATTCTCAGACCTTCTCCTGCGACATCACGCCCCACGGCAAGCGGCGGCGCATCCATACGCTGCGCGAGCCGCTCCGCGCCATCAGCGCCATCACGCCCTTCAACCATCCCCTGAACCAGGTGGCCCACAAGGTCGCGCCCTCGATCGCCACCAACAACAAGATGGTGCTCAAGCCATCGGAGAAGACGCCGCTCACGGCGCTGCTGCTGGCGGACATCCTCTACGAGGCGGGCCTGCCGCCACAGATGTTCCAGGTGGTGACCGGCGATCCCCGGGAGATCGCTGACGAGCTCATCACCAACCCCGACGTGGATCTCATCACCTTCACCGGCGGCGTCGGTGCCGGCAAATACATCGCCGAGCATCTGGGCTATCGCCGCTGCGTGCTGGAGCTCGGTGGCAACGATCCCCTGATCGTCATGGAGGACGCGGACATCGAGGAAGCCGCCACCCTCGCAGCCGGCGGCTCCTACAAGAATTCCGGCCAGCGCTGCACGGCGGTGAAGCGCATTCTCGTGCACCAGGCCGTGGCCGACCGCTTCACCGAGCTCCTGGTGGCGAAGACAAAAGCCGTCAAGTATGGCGATCCCGCCGATCCCAAGACCGACATGGGCACCGTGATCGACGAAGAGGCGGCGACGTGCATCGAGCGCCGTGTCGACGACGCGATCTCCCATGGCGCGCGTCTCCTCTGCGGCCACAAGCGGAAGGGAGCGCTCTATGCGCCGACCGTCCTCGACAACGTGCCGCCGGACTGCGAGCTGGTGCGCGAGGAGACCTTCGGCCCGGTCTCCCCGATCATGAAATTCAAGGACATCGACGAGGCGATCCGACTCTCGAACTCCACCGCTTTCGGCCTTTCCTCCGGCGTCTGCACCAACCGCCTCGACTACATCACCCGATTTGTGCGCGACCTTAAGGTCGGCACCGTCAATGTGCGCGAGGTGCCGGGATACCGCATCGAGATGTCGCCCTTCGGCGGCGTCAAGGATTCCGGTCTCGGCTACAAGGAAGGCGTGCTGGAGGCGATGAAGAGCTTCACCAACGTCAAGACCTACTCGGTGCCGTGGCTGTAGCTCTCTGCGAGGGCGCGGCGGGCGCGCCATGACACCTTCTCTCACCGTCGGGCCGCTGGTATTCGGCCTCGTGCTGCTGGCGGCGGTGCTGCACGCCTCGTGGAACGCGCTCCTCAAGGTGGCCGGCGACAGCCTCACCTCGGCGGCGATCATGAACGCCACCGGCCTCGTCGTGGGGGTTGGGATGCTGTGCGTCGTCCCGGCGCCGGCAGCGGCAAGCTGGCCCATGCTCATCGCCTCGGTCCTCATCCATTTCGGCTACTACATCTTTCTCTTGGGCTCCTACCGGTTCGGCGACCTGAGCCAGGTCTATCCGCTCGCCCGCGGCATGGGACCGCTTCTGGTGGCGTTCTTGTCGCCCTGGCTCATCGGGGAGAGCCTGGGAACCCTGCAGCTCGGCGGCGTGGTGCTGCTGTGCCTCGGCATTTTCAGCCTCGCCTTCAACCGCCTGCGTTTCAGCGACCTCAGCGACTGGAAGCCGGTCACCCTGGCGCTCGCGACCGGCGTCACCATCGCCGCCTATACGCTCACCGACGGGACCGGCGTGCGGCGGTCCGGGAGCCCCGCCGGCTACATCGCCTGGCTTTTCGTGCTCGACGGTGTCGCCATCGCGCTGGTGGCGGCCTGGATCCGCGGCCGCGGTCTCGGCGCCGCGGTCCGGAAATCCTGGAAGGTCGCGGTTCCCGCCGGCGTCATCGCCATGCTTGCCTACGGCATCGTCATGTGGTGCTACAGCCTCGGCGCCATCGCGCCGATCGCGGCGCTGCGGGAGACCGGCGTGGTGATCGCGGCGGCGATCGGCGCCGTGCTGCTGCGCGAGCCCTTCGGCCGCTGGCGGATCGTGGCGGCGACCTGCTGCGCCGTCGGCATCCTCGCCATCAATCTGCCGGTGCATTAGAGTCGCGCCATGGCGCGGCGCAGACGCAACATTCTTCTCGTTACGTTCGACCAATGGCGGGCCGATTGCCTCTCCGCCGTGGGGCATCCCTGTCTCAAGACCCCGCATCTGGATGCCCTGGCGGCTGATGGCGCCTTGTTCCGGCGGCACTACACGCAAGCGGCACCCTGCGGACCGGCACGAGCCTCGCTCTTCACCGGGCTCTACATGCACACGCACCGCTCGGTCCGGAACGGCATGCCCCTTGATGACCGCCACGCCAATCTCGCCCGGGAGCTCAGGGGCGCCGGCTACGATCCCGCGCTCTTCGGCTATACGGACACCGCCCTCGATCCGCGGCTGCTGCCCCTGGGCGATCCGCGCCGCGCGAGTTTCGAGGGCGTGCTGCCGGGCTTCACGCCGGTCGTGGCGATGGATGAGAATTTCACGCCGTGGATCGAGCATCTGGCAGCCAAGGGCTACGCGGTGCCGAAGCCGCCGGCGCCCGGCAAGGATATGTTCCTGCCGGCCGGCGGCGAAAAGGGCGCGGGACCGAGCTTCGCGCCGGCGCGCTTTCGCGCCGAGGACAGCGAGACCAGCTTCCTCACCGACGCCGCCCTCGACTACATCCGTTGTCGAAATGGTGCGGATTGGTGCGTGCACCTCTCCTACTACCGGCCGCATCCGCCCTATGTCGCGCCGGCGCCATATCACAAGCTCTATGACGCCGATGCCGTCCCGCCACCGCGCGGCCGGCCCAATCGCGTCCAGGAAGGCGCCCAGCACCCCTGGCTCAAGCAGCATCTCGACCGGCTCTGGGCGGGGCCGATGCCGCTGCAGGAAGGCCGGCCTATGGCCGATCTCGACGAGCGCGCCATCCGGCAGATCCGCGCCACCTATTACGGAATGATCGCCCACCTCGACGACAGCTTCGGCCGCCTGATCGCGGCGCTGAGGGCCGACGGCAGCTACGACCGCACCCTGATCGTCGTGACATCCGATCACGGCGACCAGCTCGGCGACCACTGGCTCTTCGGCAAGGACGGCTACTTCGACAGCGCCTTCCACATTCCCCTGATCGTCCGCGATCCCGATGCGCCGCCCGCGGCGCGCGGCCGCACCGTCGACGCCTTCACCGAGACGATCGATCTCGTACCGACGATCCTGGAGTGGTCGGAGCGGCCGGTGCCGTGGGCCTGCCAGGGCCGATCCCTCGCGCCGTGGCTCCATGGCGAGACTCCCAGCGGTTGGCGCATGGAAGCCCATTGGGAATACGACTTCCGAGACCTGCGCGAGCCGGCGGCGGAGACGGCGCTCGATCTTCCACCCGACGCCTGCAACCTCGCCGTCATTCGCGATACCAGGCACAAGTACGTCCACTTCGCCGCGCTGCCGCCGCTGTTCTTCGATCTCGCCCGCGATCCCGACGAGCTCGAGAACCGCGCCACTGACCCCGCTTGCCAGGGCCTGGTGCTGGAATATGCTCAGAAGCTGCTGTCCTGGCGCCTCCAGAGCGAGGACAGGAGCCTGACCCAGTTTCATCTCGGACCCGGCGGCGTCTTCGAGCGCCGCGGTCCGTGGACTTCCTGAGGAGACCGCGTCATGTCCGACATCGCTGCGCTTCTGGCACCCCTCGGCGTCTCGCTCGGCTCCGTTGCCGACGGCGACCTCGTGGTGCGCTCGCCGATCGACGGCGAGGTGATCGGGCGGCTCAAGAGCGACACGCCCGAGGATATCGACCGCAAGATCGCCCGCGCCACGGAGGCGTTCCGCGTCTGGCGTCTGGTGCCGGCGCCGCGGCGGGGCGAGCTGGTGCGGATCCTCGGCGAGGAGCTGCGCGCCGCCAAGAATGCGCTCGGCCATCTCGTGACCTTGGAGGCCGGCAAGATCCTGGAGGAAGGCCGCGGCGAGGTGCAGGAGATGATCGACATCTGCGACTTCGCGGTCGGTCTCTCGCGGCAGCTCTATGGCCTCACCATCGCCTCGGAGCGGCCGGGTCATCGCATGATGGAGACCTGGCATCCGCTCTCCGCCATCGGCGTCATCACCGCCTTCAACTTTCCCGTCGCGGTCTGGTCGTGGAACACCGCGATCGCGCTGGTGTGCGGCGATCCCGTGGTGTGGAAGCCCTCGGAGAAGACACCGCTCACCGCGCTCGCCTGCAAGGCGCTGCTGGAGCGGGCGGCGAAGCGCATGGGCGGCGTGCCGGAGGGGCTGCTGGAAGTCGTGATCGGCGGCCGCGCGGCCGGTGAGCAGATGGCCGGCGATCCCAGGCTCGGCCTCGTCAGCGCCACCGGGAGCTGCCGGATGGGAAAGGCGCTGGCGCCCGTGGTGGCGTCCCGCATGGGCCGCGCGCTCCTGGAGCTCGGCGGCAACAACGGCGCCATCGTGGCGCCCTCCGCCGATCTCGATCTCGTGGTGCGCGCCATCGCTTTCGCCGCGGTCGGCACCGCCGGCCAGCGCTGCACCTCGCTCCGCCGGATCATCGTGCACGAGGAGGTGGCGCCGAAGCTCGTCGAGCGCCTGAAGAATGCCTATGCCTCGGTGCCGATCGGCGATCCCCGGGAGAAAGGCACGCTGGTGGGACCGGTGATCGATCGCCGCGCCTTCGAGGCGATGCAGGGGGCGCTGGCCCAGGCGCGCAAGGAGGGCGGTACTGTCTTTGGCGGCGAGCGCGTCCTCGCCGACGTCTTTCCCGAGGCCTATTACGCGACGCCGGCCCTCGTCGAGATGCCAGCGCAGACCGCGATCGTGCGCGAGGAGACCTTCGCGCCGATCCTCTACGTGATGAAATACCGGCACTTCGAGGATGCGGTGAAGATGCACAACGAGGTGGCCCAGGGCCTTTCCTCCAGCGTGTTCACCAACGACCTGCGCGAGGCGGAGATGTTCATGGGCGCCGCCGGCAGCGATTGCGGCATCGTCAACGTCAACATCGGCCCCAGCGGCGCCGAGATCGGCGGCGCCTTCGGCGGCGAGAAGGAAACCGGCGGCGGCCGCGAATCCGGCTCCGACGCCTGGAAGACCTACATGCGCCGCGCCACCAACACGATCAACTTCTCCGGCGCTCTGCCGCTGGCCCAGGGCATCAAGTTCGAGGTGGGGTGAGCATGGCTGTCCAGATCGCCGATCGCTGGTTCGAGCGCCGTCGCGTCGACGACGGCATCACGCTCCTGTGGGAGCCCCACGTCCACGTGGTGCTCCGCTGCAACGTCTGGCATGTACGCGGCCGCGACCGCGACCTGCTGGTAGATACCGGCCTCGGCGTCGCGAGCCTCGCCGAGGCGGCGCGCGACCTCTTCGAGCGGCCGGTCTCCGCCATCGCCACCCACACGCATCTGGATCATGCGGGCAGCATGTTCGAGTTCGCCGAGCGCTTGGTGCATCGTGCCGAGGGCGAGAAGCTCGCCAGCGGCAACACCGCGGTCTCGCTGCGGCCGCGGGAGCGGGGCGCCGACTACGTGGAGAGCCTGGAGCGCGCCGGCTACGAGGTGCCGGAGGAGTACCTCACGGCCTATCCCACGGCGGACTACAACGTCCGGCTCTATGCGGTCCGCCCGGCGCCGGCGACGCGGCTCCTTGATGAAGGCGATGTGCTCGATCTCGGGGACAGACGCTTCGAGGTGCTGCACCTGCCCGGCCATTCGCCCGGCAGCATCGGGCTCTGGGAAGCCGAGAGCGGCGTGTTCTTCTCCGGCGATGCGATCTACGACGGGCCGCTCCTCGACGACCTCCCGGGCTCGGATATTCCCGCCTATGTCAGGACGATGAAGCGCCTGCGCGAGCTGCCGGTCCGCGTCGTCCACGGCGGCCACGACCCGAGCTTCGGCCGCGATCGCCTGATCGAGCTGGCGGACGGGTATCTTAGGAAACGCGCCTGAGTGAGGTCAGGGGGCGGGAGCGGCGAGATCGAAGTGCAGGTCGCTTTCCGCAATCGGGATGATGCTGTGACCGAGATCGATCGCGACGTATCGTCCGGGAAGCTCGGTGCTGGGACAGGAAGCGGAGCGATAGCGCAGGACCAGGCCCGGTTTGAAGGGCCTGTCCCAGTTCCACGCGTAGCAATGCTGTCCGTCGATCGTCACGTCGCCGGCGGCCGTTGCCGCATAGTTTCCGTATTCCGAGCCCCGGCCGCCATCGATGGTGGACGGAAGCGGCTTTGATGGCTCGGCCGCGGAGCAAGCTGCGAGCGAGGACGCCAGCGCAAGGATCGCGAAACGCGCGCGAATGGTCATCCTCTAGAAGCCGTTCGCCTTAATCCATCCCGCCGACCGGAGTTTGCAGGTCTTCGCGGCGGAATTATGGCTCTCGATTCTCCAGCCCGCGCCCTAGTCCGCGGCCTCCGCGCCGGCAAACGCCTTGAGCTGAGGATACTGTCCGACGACATGATCGAAAATACGCTCGACCTCGTCGCCGTTGCCGGTGCGCTGGGCGTCCGCCAGCGCGTCCATCCCCTCGAAGACGCGGTGCTTGATGAAGAAGCGCCATTCCACCGGCAGCTTCGCCAATAGCGCGGTGAGCCGCTCGTAATTGCCGAGGGTCCAGACCGCCTCGAACTCGAGCCAGGCCTTGTTGAAGCCGAAGCCGTTGTTGCCGGTGGCGCCCTTCTTGAGCGCGCGGCGCGCCGCGGTGGCCTTGGCGTCGATGGCATCGTTCTTGATCACGGCGCCGTATTCCGCCTCGGCATTGGCCAGCGACACGAAGCCGCGGCGAACGTCGTCCAGCACCCGCTCCGCCTCGCGCTCGAAGGGGTCGCCCCAGCCGCCGGCGCCGGCGGACGTGATGCGGATGATGTCGCCGGGCTGCACCGTCACCACGTCGGTATTGCCCAGATTGACCTCGCGGTTGCTGCCGGGATTGAGCAGAAACTCCGAGGCCTTACCGGCCTCGCCGCCGCAGCTGCCCCAGGGAGTAAAGCGGCTGCGGTCGCGGTTGCGGGCGGTGACGACGGTGTCGGGGGCGGAGACCTGGAACTCCAGCGTCGTGCCGGTGCCGCCGCGATAGCGGCCGGCGCCGCCCGAATCCGGCGCGAGCCCATATTTCAGGATCTTCACCGGTACCTCGGCCTCGTTGATCTCCACCGGCGTGTTCTTGAGGAACGCGAAGTTGGCGCCGGAGCCTTCGGTGCCGTCCCGGAACGAGGTACCGCCGCCACCGCCGGTGATGGGATCGAGGTTCGCCATCAGGCGCCGGCCGGTGCGCGTGTCCGTGGTGCGGAGGTTGATCAGCGGCCCGCCGTCGCCGCAGGCGGCCGGCAGCACGTTCGGCAGCGCCCGGGCAAAGGCGCCGAAGACCGTGGATTGGAGCCGCATGCAGGTGAGGCTGCGCATGCCGACCGCGGCGGGGAAGGTGGGGTTCAGCACCGATCCCTTGGGCAGGATCGCCGAGGTCGCCCGCAGCAGTCCGGCATTCAGGAGGATCGACTTGTCGAGAGTGTAGAGCGTGTAGATGACCGGCACCATCAGCAGCGTGTGGCGGGGATCGCCGCCGGTCGGCACGTTGATGGAGGATGTCAACTGCGGATCGCTCTGGGAGAAATCCAGCACCAGCTCGCCGTTCTTGACGATGAGGTTGACAGCGATGCGGCAGGGATAGCCCTTGACGCTGTCCTCGTCGATGTAATCGGCGAAGAAGTATTCGCCGTCCGGAATCTTGCCGATCACGTTGCGCGCCTGCTGCTCGGCATAGCCCAGCAGGTCCTGGATGCCCTCGCGGAAGACGTCGGCGCCGAAGCGCTGGATCATCTCGTGCACCTTGCGCTCGCCGGTCTTCATGGCGGCGACCTGGGCCTTGAGATCGCCCCAGTTCTGCTCCGGCATGCGCACGTTGAGCAGCATGGTGTCGAGCATCTCGCGGTTGAGCTCGCCGCGGCGGTAGAGCTTCACCGGCGGGAAACGGATGCCTTCCTGATGCACCTCCACATTGGCCCGCGACAGGCTCGCGGGCACCGCGCCGCCGACGTCGGTGTTGTGCACATGGCCGACGGCGAAGCACATGAGCTCGCCCTGGTGGAAGATCGGCTTCCAGAGATGGATGTCCGGCGAATGGGTGCAGACGAAGCCGCTGTAGGGATCGTTGGTGAGGCAGATGTCGCCTTCCTCGTAGCTGTCGATCATCTTGAGGACGCGGCCGTAGTCGAGACCCACGAACCAGGTGGCGCCGAGATCGTAGGGCGAGGCGAAGGTCATGCCCTGGGGTGTCGCGAGGCCGGTGGTGAAGTCCTCGGTCTCCTTAACGAAGGTGGAATGCGCCGTGCGGAAGAGGGTCTGCGCCATGCTCTCGGTGGCGGCAGCGCAGTGGTTGGCGAGGATCTGCAGGGTGACGCGGTCGATGGCCATCTGTCTCTCCTACTTGCCCGTGCCGTCGAAAGTCAGGATCAGGTTGCGATAGGCGTCGACGCGCCCGGCGAATCCCGCGGGAATACAGGTGGTGCAGTCGCTCTGCGTGACGATCGCCGGCGAGGTGAAGGTCTGTCCGGGTGCGAGATCCGCCCGCGCGTAGACCGGCACGTCGCGCTCGGACCCCTCGAGATAGACGCGCCAATTCTCGCGCGAGGGCGCCGGCCCCGGCTTCTCGGGGAGGCGCGGGAATGTCGGCTTCGGGCTCTCGCCCGTGATCACCAGGCGCAGGTTGATCACCTGCACCGGCGCTTCGCGGTCGGCGTGGTCATAGACTTCCTCGTGCCTGATGTGGAAGGCCTCGGCGATGGCGCCGAGATCGCCAGACTTCAGATGCGCGCCGTCGAATACGGTCTCGATCTCATAGGACTGGCCCTGATAGCGCATGTCGGCGGAGAAGGTGAAGGTGTGCGGGCCGTCGTAGCCCTGCTCCTTGCGCAGCCAGTGCAGCGCCTTCTTCTCGAGATCCGCGTAGCCGCTCTGGATCGCCGGCAGCGTCGCGGGAATGAGCTCGACGAAGGCGGTGGCGATGAAGTCGTTCTTGATGTCGGCGATGAGGCCGCCGAGCGCGCTCAGCACGCCGGGTGTCGTCGGGATCACGACATTCACCATGCCGATCTCGCGGGCGAAGAAGCACGCCATCATCGGCCCGGCGCCACCGAAGGCCTGGAGCGCGTATTCCCGCGCGTCGACGCCGTAGCGCGAGACCAGCTTGCTCACCTCCATGTACATGCCGGAGACCGCGATCTCGATGATCGCCTCGGCGGTGGCGACGACGCTCTTGCCGATGCGCTCGGCGACGGCGCCCACGGCAGCCCGCGCCTTCTCGACGTCGATGCGGATCGCGCTGTAGCCGAGCTCGCCGCTGCCGGTCCAGCCGAGGACGGCGTAGGCGTCGGTGATGGTAGGGCGCGTGCCGCCGCGGCCGTAGCAGGCGGGGCCCGGTGTCGAGCCCGCGCTCTCCGGCCCCACCTTGAGGACGCCGAGATCGTCGACCCAGGCGATGGAGCCGCCGCCGGCGCCGATCGAGGTCACGGCAACGGTCGGAATGTGGATCGGGAATTCACCGATCAGCTCGCCGACGCCGTATTGCGGCACGCCGTCGCGGATGAAGGCGACGTCGGCGCTGGTGCCGCCGATGTCGAGGCTCATGGTCTTGGGAAAGCCGGAAAGGCCGGCCACGTAGCTGGCGCCGATCACGCCGGCGGCGGTGCCGGAGAGGATCATCTGGGCGCAGGCGGTCTTGCCGAGCTCGGCGCTCATCACGCCGCCGTTCGACTTCGTCACCATGGGCTCGGCCGGCACGCCGGCATCCCGGAGCGCCGCCTGGAGCGAGGTCAGGTAGTGAGCGACCCGCTCCTGCACATAGCCGTGGATGAGGGCGGTGGTGGTGCGCTCGTACTCGCGGATCACCGACCAGACTTCGCTGGAGCAATAGACCGGCAATCCCGGCGCCGCGCGATTGACGATCGCCTTCACTTCGCGCTCATGGGCGGGGTTGCGATAGGCGTTGATGAGGGCGATGACGATGCCTTCGGCGCCCATCCCGCGCGCGCGCTCCACCGCCGCCAGCACGCTCGCCTCGTCCACGGCCAGATCCGCAGTGCCGGCGGCGCTCATGCGCTCGCGCACCGGCAGCACCCGGTCCTTCGGCACCAGGGGCGCCGGCCGGCTGGAATGCAGATCGTAGGGATCCGGCATCTTGAGCCGCGCCACTTCCAGCACGTCGGTGAAGTTCTCCGTCGCCAGCAGGCAGAGCCTGGCGCCCTTGCGCTGGATCACCGTATTGACGCCCACGGTGGTGCCGTGGGTGAAATAGGTGATGCTCTCGGGCTCGACGCCATAGCGCTCGCGAAGCTGCTGGACGCCCTCCATCACCTCGGCACCGGGCTTGTCCGGCCGGGAGAGGACCTTGAGGGTATGCAGCTCGTTGGTCGCTTCGTTGAACGCGCAGAGGTCGGTGAAGGTGCCGCCGATATCGACGCCAACGCGGTAACTCATGCCCTGGATGCCTCCTGGTGCCGCGAAAAAGCTAGCATGATGGTTCTTACGCGCCAACCGCATGAGCCCTGCGTGAATTGCGTGCCGCCATTACCAGAGTCACGGGCCGGCTCGCTCAGAGATAGATGCTGCGCACGATATCCGCCTCGGCGACGCCGCCGGTGCGGATGTCCTGGCGCTGGGAGACGCGGCCGTCGCGCAGGATCAGGAACCGGTCGGCGACGGTCAGCGCCAGCTTGATGTTCTGCTCGACGATCATCATGGTGACGCCCTTCGCCTTGAGCGCCAGCATGATGGTCGCGATCTCGTTGACGAAGGCGGGTGCGAGGCCGCCGGAGGGCTCGTCCAGCAGCAGGAGCTTCGGCCGTCCCATGAGGGCGCGGCCGATCGCCACCATCTGCTGCTCGCCGCCGGACATCAGTCGCACTGCCTGCTGCCGCCGCTCCGCCAGACGGGGGAACGAGCCGTAGATGCCGTCGAGGAGCTCGGTCACGGGCCCGCGGCGCACCGAGGCGCCGAGGCGCAGGTTCTCCTCCACGGACATGTCCGGAAAGAGGTCGCGGGCCTGGGAGACCTGGATGATGCCCTGGCGGAAGATCCGGTGCGGCGGCAGGCCCGCGAGCTCCCGTCCCTCGAGGCGGATCGAGCCTGCCCAAGGCCGCACGAAGCCGCTCACCGCGTTGAGGGCGGTGGACTTGCCGCTGCCGTTGGCGCCCAGCAGCGCCACCACCTCGCCGGTCTCGATGGCGAAGTCGACCCCGAAGAGGATCTGCTTGTTGGGATAGCCCGCCTCGAGGCCGGCGGCGGCCAGGAGCGTCTCAGGCATGGCCGAGATAGGCCTCCAGCACCTTCTTGTCGGCACGCACCTCCGCGGGCGGCGCATCGGCGACCTTCTTGCCGTAATTCAGCACCACCACCCGGTCGGAGATGCTCATGACCAGCTCGATCGCGTGCTCGATCAGCACGATGCCGACGCCGCGCTCGCCGGCGAGGCGGCGGATGATGGCGCCGAGCTTGTCGCGCATCGGCGGCGCCAATCCCACCGCGGGCTCGTCCAGCAACAGGAGCGGCGGGTCGGTGGCAAGCGCGCGCACGATCTCCACCATGCGCTGCTGGCCGCCTGATAGTTCCGAGGCGAGGCGGTCCGCCATGTGGTCGATCTCCATCAGCCGCAGCAGCTCCAGGGCGCGGGCGGTGGCGGCGGACTCCGCCTTGGCGCTGCGCCGGCTGCCGAACAGCAGGCCGAAGAAGCCGCTGGCGACTTGCGTATGGAGGCCCACCAGCACGTTCTCCAGCGCTGTCAGATGACCGAAGAGGCCGCCGTTCTGGAAGGTGCGGCGCACTCCCTTGGCGGAGATTTCGTATGGCGCCAGGCGCTGAATCTCCTCGCCGCGCAGCAGCACACGGCCGGATTCGATGGGCGCGTTGCCGGAGATGGCGTTGAACAGCGTGGTCTTGCCGGCGCCGTTCGGTCCGATGAGGGCGCAGACCTCGCCGGCCTCGACGCGGAAGGAGACCTGATCCACGGCGGTCAGCCCGCCGAACCGGACCATGATCTCGGAAAGCTCCAGGAGCGCCATCTCAGTCCCGGTAGTAGCGGTCGCGGAACACGGGATGCGCCCGCGCCAGCAGGCTCGAGAGCCCGCGCGGCAGGAACAGCAGGACCAGGATGATCAGCAGGCCGAAGACCAGCTCCTGGAATCCCGGGAAGTTGTTGAAGAGCTCCGGCGTCGCGGTGATGACGACCGCGCCCAGCACCGAGCCCAGCAGGCTGCCGAGACCGCCCACCATGATGACGGCGAATTGCAGGATGAGCTCGGTCAGGTCGAAGGAGATCGGCGTGATGTGACCCACCAGCGCCGCATACATCGATCCCGCGATCCCCACCGCGAAGCCGCCCCAGGCGAAGCCCAGGAGGATGTAGCGGTCGGTCGGAATGCCCATGGATGCTGCGGCTTCCTCGTTGCTCTTGATCGCCATGAAGGCGCGGCCGAAGCGGGAGCGGAGGAGGCGGTCGGTGGCGACGATCACCAGGATCGCCAGCGCCAGGAACGCATAGAACTTGTGGCTCTCTGCATCGAGATCCCAGCCGAAGACGCTGGCGGTCGGCACCGCCATGCCGAAGGAGCCGCCGGTCAACGGTTCCCAGCGGATATAGATCCAGCGCAGGAGCTCGCCGAAGGCGAGGGTCATGATCGCGAGATAGAAGAGCCGCACGCCGCGAAGCGCGGGAACGCTGGCGGCGGCGCCGGCGGCGGCACCCATGAGTCCCGCCGGCAGCACCGTCACCCACCAGGGCAGGCCCAGCTTCAGCATCAGGATGCCGGAGGTGTAGGCGCCGATGCCGAAGAACGCCACGTTGGAGAAGGCGAGCAATCCGAGGTTGCCGACCACTACGTTGAACCCGACGCCGACGGGCACGTAGACCAGGATCAGGTTCAGCACATACTGCTGATACTGGTTGAGGAGCGCGGGCACCGGCAGCAGAAGGAGCGGCACCAGCCAGAACAGCCGGCGGGCGAGGGGGCGGGAGGTTGCGTGCGCGCCGCCGCGAGGCTCGTCGGCGGCGCTCAAATGCGCAGGCTCACATGTCGGCCGAAGAGGCCGCGGGGCCGGATCAGCAGCACCAGGATGGTGACGAGATAAGCCGTGATGTCGATGAAGACCGTGGAGACGTAGAAGCCCAGCACCTTTTCCATCACGCCAAGAATGAGCCCGCCCACCACGGCGCCGCCGAGGGAGCCGAAGCCGCCCAGGGTCATGGCGGCAAACCCCCGCAGCAGGACGGAGACGGCGATGTCGGGGGTCAGCGGCACGATGAGGGCCAGCAGCGCGCCGCCCACAGCGCCGAGCGCGGCACCGGCGCCCCACATCATGCCGTGGAAGGTGCCGACGTCGATGCCCACCAGCGCCGCGCCGCGCTGGGTCTGGAACACCGCCTGGATGATGCGTCCGACGGGCGTCACGTGGAAGACCAGGAACAGCGCCAGGAGCAGAAGGAGGACGGCGCCCGAGATCACGAGATCGTCCATGGTGACGACGACGGTGCCGATGAAGAAGGTCGCCTGCGGATAGGGCCGCGCCACCTTCAGCACGTCGTTGCCCCATTCCAGCCGCGCCAGGCCTCGCAGCGCATAGCCCACCGCCAGCGCCATCATGGCCAGCGACAGATGCGGTCCGCCGATGATCCGCTGCATCAGCCAGCGCTGGGTTGCCAGCCCGAAGAGGAAGAGCAGCGCCGCCGCCAGCAGCAGTGCCGGCGTGAACGGCAGGCGCAGCACTGCCGTCAGCACGAAGAGAGCGTAGGCGCCCGCCATCACCATGTCGCCGTGACCGAAGTTCACCACCGTGGTGGCGCGGTAGCCCACGGTCATGGAGAGCGCCACCAGGGCATAGAGCATGCCGGTAGCGATGCCGCTGACAATTAGCTGCGGCAGCAGCATCAGCATGGGCTACTCCGAAAGAAACCCTCTCCGCCACGATAGTGGGGGAGAGGGTGCCGAGCGTAGCGAGGCGGGTGAGGTGGGGCGGTGACAGTTGGGGACGTTGCTCGATCGCAGTTCCATTCTCCCCGTTCCTCGCCCCACCTCACCCGGCCGCCGCTCTGCGGCGTCCACCCTCTCCCCCGCTATCGCGGCGGAGAGGGTTGCGTCCCTCGCAATCACCTACTCCGACGCGGCGCCCCAGGCCTTGTAGACGGTCTGCTTGCCGTCGGCGGCCACGCCCACGGCGTACATGACGTGCACGCCGTCGTGGTTGTCGTGGCTCAGGTTCTCCTTGTCGGCATAGACCCCGGTGTCGAAATCCTTGATCGATTCCATCGCCGCGATCCATTTCTCGCGGGTGAGCTGCGGCCCGGCACGGCGGATCGCCTCCACGGTCACGATCGCCGCCGGCACGCCGAAGTAATAGAAGTTGGTGGGCTCGCCCACCTTCGGCAGCTCGTCCTTGGTCAGGTACTTGACGAACATGTCGTGGAACTCTTTCAGCGATCCCTGGCCCAGCGGCGACTTGAACTGATAGGGCTGGAAGAAGACCTGCTTCACCGCGTCGGCATCGTTGACCTGGGCCACGGTCTGGTCGAAGTCGGCGCCGAGCGCTCCCAGCACCGGCACCTTGATGCCGAACTTGTTCATGTCGCGCAGCAGGATCACCAGCTCCGGCTGGTAGAGGCAGCCCATGACCGCCTCGGCGCCGGAGGCCTTGATCTGCAGCGCCTGGGCGGTCGCGTCGGTCGAGCCGCGCTCCATCGCGGTCTCCACCACGATCTCGCCGCCGTGCTTCTTGATGTAGTCGGTGGCGGGATCGCAGTAGCCGTGCGCCCAGTCGTTGCTGTGCTCCACCAACGCGATCTTCTTCACGCCGGGCTTGCTGAGGGCGAATGCCGCCATCGCCTGGCCGGACGCGGTGCCGGTGTAGCTGACGTGGAACATGCTGGGCGTCACGGGATTGGTGAGCTTGGGATTGGCGGCGATGCCGACCCAGGGAATGCCCTCCTTGTCCACCATCGGCTTGATCGCCATGGCGACGCCGCTGCAGGGATGGCCGATGATCATGAAGACCTTGTCCTCGTAGATCAGTTTTTTGGCCGCCGCGATCCCCTTCGCCTCGTTGCAGGCGTCGTCGGCGAAGACGGTCTCGAACTTGCGGCCGTTCACCCCGCCCTTGTCGTTGATGTAGCGGAGATAGGCCTCCGGTCCGTAGTTGAGGGGATCGAACGCGCTGCTGTCGCCGGAGAACGGCCCGAGATTGCCGATCTTGATGGTGGTGTCGGTGATGCCCTGGGTGTTGTCCGCGCTGGCGGGCAAGGCCGACAGGGCCGCGACAACTGCCGCCGCTGCCACGGAAAAAGCATTCATGACGCGCATGGTTCTGGATTCTCCCCTCGACGCTTGCCCTGTTCCCATCCGGTCGCCCGCACAGCGGGACGAACCGCATCGCTCCGACACGCCGCACGTGTTTCCGTGCCGGCACCCACATGATTCCACGGGGTCGCGTGCGAGCGACAGCGAGCATGATCATCGGAAAGCCGCGACGTTGCAAGCATGCGGGATCAGCCCCTACCATCCGATCCCCAGAGGCGCGGCGAAGTCGGAAGCGAAAGCGGGCAATGGCGGCAGAACAGGGCGGTTTCGAGATCGGCGTCGACATCGGCGGCACCTTCACCGACGTGGTTTGCCGCGACCGCGACGGCGGCGTGCGCCTCACCAAGATCCCGACCACGCGGAGCAATCCCAGCGCCGGCGTGCGTGCCGCCATGGTGCTGATGGAGCGCGAGTGGTCGATCCCGCCGTCGGCGATCGCGCGCTTCGTCCACGGCACCACGGTCGCCACCAACGCTGTGCTGGAAGCCAAGGGCGCCAAGATCGGCCTGATCATGACCGCGGGCTTCAAGGACGTGCTGGAGATCGGCCGCCAGATGCGCCACGCCATGTACGACCTGGTGCTGCAGCCGGAGGCGGCGGCGTTCCTGGCGCCGGGCGCGCTCCGCAAGGAGGTGCGCGAGCGCGTGACCGCCGACGGCTCGGTGCTGGTGCCCCTCGACGAGGCGTCGGTGGAGCAGGCGGTGAGCGAGCTTGCCGCCGAGGGCGTCGGCGCCATCGCCGTCAGCTTGCTGTTCTCGTTCCTCAACCCCACCCACGAGAAGCGGGTGCGGGAGATCATCGAGCGGATGGCGCCCGACGTCATGGTGTCGATCTCCTCCGAGGTAGATCCGGCGTTCCGCGAGTACGAGCGGACCTGCGTCACCGCCTTCGACGCCTACATCAAGCCGGTCGTGGATCGCTATCTCGCCAGCATGGAGGGCGATCTCGCCGCCGCGGGGGCCCGGGCGCCGCTGCAGATCATGCAGTCCCGGGGCGGCATCGCGTCGGCGCGGGTGGCGCGGCGGCGGCCGGTGCGGCTCTTTCTGTCGGGACCCGCCGCCGGCGTGATGGGCGGTCTCGAAGTCGGCCGCGCGCTCGGCTTCGACGATCTCATCACCGTCGACATCGGCGGCACCAGCTGCGACATCGCGCTGGTGAGCGGCGGTGAGCCGCTGATCCGGTCCGAGGGCACCATCAGCGGCTACACCGTGCGTGTCCCCATGGTGGACGTGACCGCAATCGGTTCCGGTGGTGGCAGCATCGCCTGGATCGACGGCGCCGGCTCGCTCCGGGTCGGCCCGGAATCTGCCGGCTCCGAGCCCGGCCCCGCCTGCTATGACCGCGGCGGCGGCGAGGCGACGGTGACCGATGCCTCGGTGCTGCTGGGCTACATCGATCCCGCCTATTTCGCCAACGGCTCCCTGAAGCTGGTGCCGGAGCGGTCGCGGGAGGTGATCCGCCAAAAGATAGCCGAGCCCCTCGGCATGACCGTGGAAGCGGCGGCGCTGGGCATCCATCGCGTGGTGAACGCCCAGATGGCGGAGGCGATCCGCCTGGTCTCCATCGGCCGCGGCATTGATCCCCGCGGCTATACGCTGGTGCCGCTGGGCGGCGGCGGGCCGCTGCACGCGACGGCGCTCGCCCGCGAGCTCGGCATGACCCGCATCGCGGTGCCGCTCAATCCCGGCGTGCTCTCCGCCGCCGGCCTGCTGCACGCGCCGGTCGAGCACGAACTCGCCGCCGCCTTTCCGCGCCCGCTTGCCGGCCTCGCGTGGCCGGAGGTGCGCCGCCAGCTCGACGGACTCGACGAGGGCTGCGCCGCGCTGATGCGCAGCGAGGGCGTGCCGGCCGAGCGCTGCCAGATCCTCTACTTCGCCGACATCTGCTATGTCGGCCAGTCCTATCATCTCGAGATTCCCCTGGCGCCCGCCTCCGGCGATCCCCTGGCCGACGCCTACCGGGACTTCCGCGTGGCGCACGACCGCGTCTACGGCCACAGCACCGACGCGCCGGCGCGGATCGTCAATCTCCGCAGCATCCACCGTAGCGCCGCCGCGGCGACGAAGCCCGCTCACTTTGCGCCGGACGGCACGGCCGCCCGGAAGGGCGAGCGCCGCATCCTCACCGGCGAGGGCGGGTCGCTCACTGCCGCGATCTATCGGCGCGCGGCGCTGGCCGCGGGTGCTATCCTGGATGGCCCCGCCATCGTGGAGCAGGCGGACACCACGACCTTGATCGAGCCGGGCTGGCGGGGCACCGTGGCGCCCAACGGCACCTTGATCCTCACCGCGCACTGACGGGAGAATTGCGATGGCCATGCCCAGCGACCAGGCACTCGATCCCATCACCGTGGAGGTGGTGCGCCACAAGCTCGAGGGTATCGCCAATGAGATGCAGTCGACCTTGCTGCGCAGCTCCTTCTCGCCGATCGTCAAGGAAGGGCTCGATGCCTCGGCGAGCCTCTTCACCCCCGACGGCACCACCCTGGCGCAATCCTGCTCGATCCCGATCCATCTCGCGACCCTGATCCCCGCGGTGGCGGAGGTGCTGAAGGCCTATCCCCTCGACACGATGCGGGACGGCGACACCTTCATTCTCAACGATCCCTATACGGGCGGGACGCATCTCCCGGACATCGCCGTCATCACGCCGATCTTCCACCGCGGCCAGGTGATCGCGCTCGGCGGTGCCATGACCCATCACCAGGACGTGGGCGGCATGTCCGCGGGGTCGGTGCCTACCAACGCCACCGAGATCTACCAGGAAGGTCTCCGCATCCCGCCGCTGAAGCTGCGCGAGGGCGGCCAGTACAATGACACGCTGGTGAAGATGCTGCGGCAGAACGTGCGCATTCCCGACACCGTCATGGGCGATCTCAATGCCCAGGTCGCCGCCTGCACTGTCGCGTCCCGACGCCTGGTCGAGCTTGCGGAGCGCTACGGCCACAATCAGCTCGCGGCGATCTTCGACGAGCTGCTGCTGCGCTCGGAGACCATGACGCGGAAGGCGCTCCGCGCCATCCCCGAAGGCGTCTACCGCTGCGTCGACTATCTCGACAACGACGGCATCGAATTGGACAAGCCGATCCGCATCGAGGTGGCCGCCATCGTCAAGGACGGCACCATCACCTTCGATTTCGAGGGTACCAGCCCGCAGGTGCGCGGGCCCCTCAACTGCGTGCCCTCGGGCTCGCTGGCGGCGGCGTGCTTCGCCGTGCGCGCCCTCACCGATCCCCGCATTCCCACCAACGGCGGCTGCTTCCGGCCGGTGGAGCTCAGGCTCCCCAAGGGATCCATCGTCAATCCCGAGGAGCCGGCGCCGGTGAACGCGCGGACCTCCACCATCAAGCGCATCACCACTTGCATGATCGGCGCGTTGGCGCCGGTGCTGCCGGGCAAGGTGCCGGCGTCCTCAGCTGGCGAGCTCCTGGTGATGGCGTTCGGCGGCCGCAATCGGAACGGCCAGCGCTACGTCGTCGGCGAGCTGGTGGCGGGCGGCAGCGGCGCCAGCCTCGGCCATGACGGCGTCGACGTCATCGAGACCGATGCCACCAACTGCATGAACCTGCCGGCGGAAGCGATGGAGATGGAGGCGCCGATCCGCATCCACCAGGTGGCGCTGCGCCCGGACTCCGGCGGCGCCGGCGCCTTCCGCGGCGGTCTTGGCGTGATCCGGGAATACGAGGTGCTCGACGGCGAAGTGTCCTTCTCCCATCGCGGCGAGCGCCACTTCAGCGCGGCAGCCGGGCTTGCCGGTGGCGGCGAGGGCGCCCGGGCCCGCTCGGTCATCTACCGCACCGACGGCACCCAGGAGGAGATTCCCTCGAAGATCGTGACCACCTTGCGCAAGGGCGACCGCGTCGTCGTGGAGACCGCCGGTGGCGGCGGCTACGGCGATCCCCATGAGCGTGCCCGTGCCGGCGTCGCGGCGGACATCAGGAATGGAAAAGTGAGCTCTCCCGCCGCCGGCATTCTCTACGGCGGGGAAGGTCGCCGGGAATGAGGCCGCATCCGGCCGACCGGTGACGTCGCGGCTGACGCCGCTCTACCTGGCGGTGGCGATCCTCGCCTGGGGCGGCAACTGGATCCTGATGAAGCTGGTGGTGGCCGACATCCCGGCGTCGGTCTTCACGGCGCTCCGGGTGATCGGCGCGGCGGCGGTTGTCGTGGCTTTTCTCGTGCTGACGCGGCGCCCCCTGCTGCCGCTGCCGGAGGAGCGCTGGCCGCTGGCGATGGTCGGGCTGCTGCAGATCGCCGTGCTGCTCAGCGTTGGGATCCTGGGATTGCACTACGTGGCCGCGGGCCGCGCCGTGGTGCTGACCTATACGATGCAGATCTGGGCAATCCTGTTGGAGCGCTGGCTGATAGGGCAGCGCATCTCCGGCCTGAAGCTCGTCGGCGCGGCCGTGAGCCTCGCCGGGCTCCTTCTCTACATGGAACCCGGCATGATCGATTGGACCGACCCCGGCACGCTGCTCGGCAATGGGCTGCTGCTGGGCGGTGCGGTGGTCTGGGCGCTGGGCGCCGTTCTTTATCGACGGCAGCCCTGGCGCTCCGACGTCTGGACCCAGACCGCCTGGCAGCTGCTGGTCAGCATTCCCTTGCTCTGCTTGGCAGCGGTGCTCGGTTGGGATCGTCCGATCGTCTGGAGCACAACCCTGGTCGCCGTCTTCGTCTTCAATTGGACCGTGCCCACCGTGCTTGCCTATTGGTGCTGGGCGCGGGTCCTCGCCGTCATGCCCGCGGGGACCGCGGGGCAGTGGCTGCTGCTGACACCGGTCTTCGCCTATGTCGCCAGTGTGGCGGCGTTCGGCGATCCGGTGACGCCGCTGATCGTTGCCAGCATCACACTCATCCTCGCCGGGCTCCTGCTGACGGTGCGGGGGCCCGGCCGAGCGCCAGGGACGTCTCCCGCTGCCTCAGACTAGGGGCGGGGCCCGGCCGCGCACGAGCGAGACCACCAGCGAGACCACGAACAGGATCAAGAACAGGAAGAACAGCAGCTGGGCGATCTGCGCCGTCGCCACCGAGATCCCCGTGAAGCCCATCACGCCCGCGATCAGCGCGATGATGAAGAAGGTAACCGCCCAGCCCAACATGATCGTCTCCTTGCAAGAGTTGATGACCGCGACGCGACGCCAGGCCCGAGGGCTGCCCGCTGATCAATCGTTCTCGGGATAGAACTTGTTCCACTCCTCCCGCATCTTGCGCGAGGCGCGCTCGTAAGCGGTGCGCGTGCGCTCCCAGCCATCGGCGCTGGCCTGCTGCAGCTTTGCCCATTGCTCTCGAGTCTCCGTCCAGGCCTTGTCGAGCTCAGCCTGGGCGTCCTCGGTCATGCGCTTGCCGTTCTCCTTCGCGCTCTCGGCCGCGCGGTTGATCTTCTGGCCCCATTCGTCCATCTGCCGCTGCGCCCGCTCCTGGTATTCCGTCCGCTTGCGCGTGAAGTCGTCATCGACGCGGACGATGGCCGCGTGGAATGCGGCGGCGGGGGTACGCTCGACGGCGACCGCCGAGAGTGGACCTGTGGCGACGAGCGCGACGGTGAGCAGAGATGCAGCGAACGGCCTCATGGCGGACTCCTTCCGACAGGGAAACCGGCGGCAGAGAGCGTCACCGGCTGGCGGTGACTACGCGACAGAAGCCGGAATCCGCCCATTGGTTCCGTCGATCGGCGCGGGCCCAACTTATGACACCCGCCGTTAACCGACGCGCGGTCCGGTGAAAGGAGAAATTGGTGTTAAATCAGCCGGTTACGAATATTGCCGAGGCGACGCGCAGTGCCTCAAACCGGCGCATCGGGAATGAGCGGTCCCGCGGTCCGGGCGGCCGCATCGAAGCGGCTGGCGTGAGTGTAGGGGAAGCTCAACCCGTAGAGGTTGAGAGAGAGGGAGATCGCGCGGGTCTCGTTGATCACGCTGTGGATGTCGTCGGGCATGAAGGTGAGGAGGTCGCCGGGTCCGGCGATCTGGCGCCCGGTCTCCACGATCTCCGCGTATCCCGGCCGCGAGCCGTCGTCGAGGCGGCGCCAGGAGACGTTGGTCTCGCTGCCCTCGACGCCGACGGCGAGCGCCCAGGTGCGATGATTGTGCGGCGGCAGGGCGCGTCCCGGCAGCAGCGAGGCCACGACGACGGCGAGGGTGTGGTCGGGCTCCTCGTTGAGGAAGAAAATGCCGAAGCCCTGCGTCTCGTCTGCATTGCGGAACTCCGGCGCGCGGCACGCGGGTGCCGCCGCGAAGCGTCGGGCGGGCTCGCCCAGCTCCCGGACGATGATGCGGGGATCCGTGGTCCGCGCCGTCACCTCCCGCATGGCGCGGACGAGGTCAGTCAGGCTGTAGTCGCTCGCCATCGCGGCCTCCGACGTCGATTGGCCACTGTCAGGCTGGCGGGCGTGCCGGTCAAACCGGAATTCCGCCAATGCAACCGGTCTAGCGGATGCCCGCGCGCATGAAGCTCTGGACGAACTGGCGCTGGAAGACCAGGAACGCCAGGAAGAGCGGCGCCGAGGTCATGAGCGTCGCCGCGGTGATGATCGACCAGTCGACGCCCTGATCGGTGCTGGCGAAGACCTCGAGGCCGACGGTGACCGGCCGCGTCTCGACCGAATTGGTCACGATCAGCGGCCAGAGGAAGTTGTTCCAGTGGAAGCTGACGGAGACCAGGCCGAAGGCCACCAGGACCGGCCGCGCCAGGGGGACATAGACGCGCCAGAGGATGGTGAGGGGCCCGGCGCCCTCGACGCGGGCGGCCTCGTCGAGCTCCCGGGGTACGCCCTTGAAGGTCTGGCGCAGCAGGAAGATGCCGAAGGCAGAGGCCATGTAGGGGAGGCCGACGCCGGTGATGGTGTCGAGGATGCCGAGGCCGCTGAGAGTGCGGTAGTTCTCCACCAGCAGCACGTCCGGCACCACCATGAGCTGCACCAGCACGAGGGCGAACATGAGATTGCGGCCGAGGAAGGCGAAGCGGGCGAAGGCATAGGCGGCGAGGACGCAGATCACCAGCTGCGCCGCCAGCACCATGCTCACCAGCACCACGGTGTTGAGGAAGTAGCGCGCGAAGGGCGCAGCGTCCCAGGCCGCGGCGAAATTTTGCAAGGTGAGCGGCGCCGTGAGATCCAGATGGGCGGCATAGGCGCCGGGATGGAACGCGGTCCAGACCGCGAAGGCCAAAGGCAGGAACCAGAACAGCGCCAGTGCCCAGGCGCCGGCGGTCTCGATCGAGCGCATGAGACCGAGATCTCTCATTGATAGTGCACGCGGCGCTCGAGGATAAGGAACTGCAGGAGCGCGAGGCTGCCCAGAATCGCCAGGAGCGCGATGGTCAGGGTCGCTGCGTAGGCGCTGTCCCAGTATTTGAAGCCGACTTCGAAGATGTAATAGAGCAGCAGGCTGCTGGAATTGTCGGGCCCACCGTGGGTCATCACCACGATGTGGTCGATGAGCCGGAACGAATTGATGACCGCGTTCACCAGCACGAAGAGCGTCGTCGGCATCAGCAGCGGAAAAGTGATGCGGCGGAAGAAGTACCAGCGCCCCGCGCCCTCGATCGACGCGGCCTCGCCGAGGGTAGGTGAGATCTGCTGCAGGGCCGCGAGGTAGAAAATCATGAAAAAGCCGGCTTCCTTCCAGATCGACACCATCATCACGCAGACGAGGGCGCTCTCGCGGCTGCCGAGCCAGTTCCGCCCTTGCAGGCCAACGAGGCCAAGGGCCTGGTCGAGGAGTCCGTAGCCCGGCGTATAGAAAAACAGCCAGATATTGGCGACGGCGATCATCGGCAGCACCGTCGGCGTGAAAAAGGCGAGGCGCAGGAACGATCGGCCGGAAATCCGCCCGTTGACGATGAGCGCCATCGTGATCGCGAGCGCGATCGAGGCGGGAATGGTGCCGAGCGCGTACCAGATGTTGTTGACCAGCACCTGCCAGAAGACGGGGTCCGCCAGCATGTCTCGGTAATTGTCGAGCCCGATGAACTTCGCCGCACGGTCGCCCTTGGGTGTCGTGAACAGGCTGTCCCAGAAGGTGGCGACGGTGGGGAAATGGGTGAACGTCGCCAGAAGCACCGCCGCGGGGAGCAGCAGCAGCCAGCCTTGGACGTGGATCTGCCAGCGGCGGTTCACGGGAAGCGAATTCTCCAAATGAGCTCCCTCTCCCCGCCGGGGAGAGGGAGGGTCATTCGTTTCACCGATAGGGCCGCAGCAGCCTGTCCGCCTCGCGCTGGGCATCCTTCATCGCCTGCTCCGCCGTCTTGGCGCCGGTGAGCGCCGCTTGCAGATTGTCGTTGAAGGCCTTGGTGACGCGCTGATTGTCGTGGGTGGAGAGCTCGGCCACCGCGAAAGGAAGCTGATCGCGCGCCACCGCGGCGGGCGGGAAGCTCGCGAGATAGGCTTTCATGGCGGGCGTCTCCCAGGCATCGGGCCGGGTCGCGACATAGCCCGTGGCGATGCCCCAGTCCGCCGCGCGCTCCGGCGTCGTCATCCACTTGATGAACTTGAGCGCCGCCGCGCGCTGCTCCGGCGTGGTCTTGGCGAAGAGGTAGAAATTGCCGCCGCCGGTCGGGGATCCTCGCCGCTTCTTCTCCGGCAGCATCGCCACGCCGAAAGGAAACTTGGCGTTGGCCTTGACGTTGGTGAGGTTGCCCGTCGTGGTCCACATGATCGCGACCTTGCGCTCGAAGAAGTCGTTCGGCGTCGTGCCCCATTCCAGGATGCCCGGCGCCATCACCTTGTCCTTCTGCGAGAGGTCGATCAGGTATTGCAGCGCCTCGATCACGCCGGGCTTGTCGAAATAAGTCTCGGTGCCGGCGCTGTTCATGAGCGTGGCGTCGTTCTCGGTGGTGAGGCCCTGGAACAGCCAATAGGGAAAGCCGCTGGTGGGGATCTGCACGCCCCACTGCGTCACGTTGCCGGCGCTGTCGCGCTTGGTGAGCTTCTTGCCGAAGGCGACCAGTTCGTCCCAGGTCTGCGGCGCCTGGTCGGGATCGAGGCCGGCGTCCTTGAAGGCGTCCTTGTTCCAGTACGCCACGATGGTGGAGCGCTGGAACGGAATGCCCCAGGTCTTGCCGCCGGTCTGGCTGTTGGCCATGAAGCCGGGATAGAAGCTGGCGATCCACTTCTTGTCGTCGTCGGTCTTGACCGCCTCGTCGAAGGGGACCACCGCCTTCTCGTCGATGAGAGTGAACATGTCCGTCGACAGCAGCACAGCGATGTGCGGCGGCTCGCCACCCTTCACCGCCGTCAGCGCCTTGGCGATGGTGTCCTGGTAGCTGCCGGAATAGATCGCGTGGATGGCGACGTCGGGATTCTCCTTCTGAAAATCCGTGACCATGCCGTCGATGATCTTGGTGATGGGACCGCCCACCGCCACCGGATAATAGAAGGTGAGATCGGTCGCGGCCCGCGCGGCGCCCGTCGCCGCCAGCGCACCCAACATCCCCAGGGCGCCCAGCAGCCCTCGAATAGCCCAATTCCCCCGCATTGCCCAATCTCCCCGTTATGTTTCGTAGGCTGTCGTACTCAAATCGCGATCTCGAGCGGCTGGCTGCCGGCAACCACCAGCGGCGCCAGGTCGTCGCGGCGCGCGCCGTCGGCGGCGCCGAAAATATGCACGTCCTCCGCGCGCCACGCGAGCCGCACGCCCAAGCCCGGCGTCATCTCGGCGCGCCCGGGAAACCGGGCGACCAGGCGCTCGCTGCCAAGCGCGCAGGCGACGAGGCTGTCGGCGCCCAGGAATTCGACGCTCTCCACCCGCCCGGGAATGCCGCGCTCGGCATCGACCACGACCGCTTCCGGACGCACCCCCAGCACCAGGCCGGCGCCGGGATGGCGCAGCAGCGGCGGCCCGTCGGTGCCGCGGATGATGGCGCCCGCCGGGCTGTCCGCGAGGACCAGGGTATTCATCGGCGGCGTGCCGATGAAGCGGGCGGCGAAGAGCGTCGCCGGCCGCGCGTAGAGCAGGTGGGGCGGGCCGTCCTGCTCGATGTGACCGTCCCGCAACAGCACGACCTGGTCCGCCATCGTCATCGCCTCGGTCTGGTCATGGGTTACATAGGCCATGGTGATGCCGAGCTTCTGCTGCAGCGTGCGGATCTCGTGGCGCATCTCGCCGCGGAGCTGAGCGTCGAGGTTGGAGAGCGGCTCGTCCATCAGGCAGACCCGCGCCTCGGAGATGAGGGCGCGGCCGAGCGCCACGCGCTGCTGCTGGCCGCCGGAAAGCTGCGACGGGCGCCGCGCCAGGAGCTGGCTGAGGCCCAGGAGCTCCGCCGTCCGCTTGAGCCGGCTGTCGCGCTCGTCGCGGCCGACCCGGCGCACCCGGAGGCCGAAGAGGATGTTCTCGGCGACGGTCAGGTGCGGAAAGAGGGCATAGGACTGGAACACCATGGAGACGCCGCGCCGGGCCGGCGGCAGGTGGGTGACCTCGTGCCCGCCGATGGCGATCTTGCCCGACGTCACCTCCTCCAGGCCGGCGATCAGCCGCAGGGTGGTGGACTTGCCGCAGCCGGACGGCCCCAGCAGCACCAGCAGCCCACCCTCGCCCGCCTCGAAGGAGATCTCCTCCACGGCGCGGCTCGTGCCCCAGAACCGGCTAACTCGCTGAAGGGAGATCGCGGACAACGGACCTCTTCTCTATCCGGGAAAATCGGGGAAGGATGGCGGGACCGCCCCCGCGACCCTGCCACGGCCATGTTACGGTGGCGGGACGCGCTCTTTCAAGGCAACCCCTGGTGACCGGTCGCCGCCGTCCCAGGCGCACCTTGATTTCATGGGCCGATTCACGCGAGGCTTCGGGACCGGCAACCATAACTCAACGAGGTGACGAGATGGCAGGGGCAAGCGAGCTGGTGACCATTCCCGCGCGCAAGGGCCGCGCCGTCCGCGTGAACAAGGGTCAGGCGATCAAGATCATCAACACCCACGGCAACCAAGTGGTGGACACCTGGTCGTTCAGCGCCGAGGACCTGCACGAGTTCATGTCGATGGAGCACATGCGGCCTACCATCGGCACGATCTTCCCGCGCAAAGGGCATCATCTCTATACCAACCGCCGCCGGCCGATCCTGCTCTTCGAGGAGGACACCTCGCCGGGCATCCACGACACGCTCATCGCCGCCTGCGACGACTATCGCTATGGCCTCCTCGGCTGCAAGGAGTACCACGACAACTGCACCGACAATCTGGTGGCGGGCATGCGCCAGATCGGACTGATGCCGCCGGAATGTCCGGCGCCGCTCAATCTCTGGATGAACATTCCCGTCGACCGCGAGGGGAACACGTCCTGGGGCGAGCCGGTCTCGAAGCCCGGCGACTACGTGGTGCTGCGGGCGGTGATGGACTGCGTCATGGCGATGTCGGCCTGCCCCCAGGACATGCTGCCGATCAACGGCGCCGACCGCAAAATCCACGACGCCCACTACCAGATTCTGTCCTAGCGCTCATATCGCTGGGAGAATGATGAGCGCGAGGATCAGCCGGGCAAAAGATGGGGGCCTTTGGGCCCAGCAGCCGGGCAAGCCCAAGCCGCCGGGCAATCCACCGGACCCGCCGGAGCCGCCCGAGCGGCCGCCGATCGACGAACCGCCGATGCCGATCCCGGTCCCGCCGCCGGCGCCGCCACCGCCGCCGATGGGCGGTGCCGGCGTCGCGCGTCAGTCCTTGCCGGCCACGTAGTCGGCGAGGTGCTGGGCGCCGTTGAAGAAGCGGTTCGGCTTGGTGAAGAACGCCAGCACGATGGCGCCGTTGGGAGCGTGGGCGACGTGGGTGTTGCCGGGAGCGCGCCAGCAGAAGCTGCCGGCCATCGCCTTGCCCTCGTGATCCTCCAGGCTGCCCTCGAGCACGTAGGTCTGCTCGACGCCCACATGCTCGTGGAGGGGGATCTTGGCGCCCGGCTCGAGCTTGGCCAGCACCGTCGACATGCCCGACTTGGGATCGTTATAGAGCAGTTTCACCTGCACGCCGGGGAACGGGGCGGGGACCCACGGCATCGATGGGACGTCGAGGTAGTGCGTGGCGCCGGAGGCGAGCTTGCGCTCGAGCGGCAGATCCTCGATCACCGAATTCATGGCAGTCCTCCCGATATGGTCGTTGGCTTGGGTTGATGGTAGCGAGGCGGGCCCCGAGGGACAACCCGCGGCTTTTTGAAGGGTCCGATGCCACGGCGATGCTTGCCTGCGGGCGCCGCGGGAGGCCTAATCGGCCGAGGAGGCCCATGGGGCGCAACGGTCGCCCACGTAAGGCAGACCGGTTCCGGGGCAGGGGGTGGAGGGGTGTCGATGCGTGCCAGTGACAGTCATCTCACGGGTTGGTTCCGACACACGGTCGGCACCGCGGCGCGGTCTCTTGCACTCGCGTCCCTGGTGCTGCTGCTGCTCGCGGCCTGTGACCAGCGCAAGACACCGGTGCCGCCGCCGCCGCCGTCGGTGGGCGTGCGGCTGGCAACGCTCAAGGGCGTGAGCCGCTCCTACGAGTTCGTCGGCCGCATCAAGGCGGTGGAGACCGTGGAGCTGCGCGCCCGCGTCGAGGGGTTCCTCGACAAGGTGCTGTTCCGGGAGGGCCAGGACGTCAAGACCGGCGATCTCCTCTATCAGATCGAGAAGGTGCAGTTCCAGGCCCAGGTGGATCAGGCCAAGGCCAATCTCGCGGCGGCCCAGGCCAAGGCGATCAACGCCCAGCTGCAGTTCAATCGGTCGTCGGAGCTGGTGCGCAACCAGAACGTCCCCCAGGCGACGGTGGACCAGAACAAGGCCAATCTGGAGAGCGCCAAGGCGGAGATACTCCAGGATCAGGCGCTGCTGACCCAGGCGCAGGTCAATCTCGGCTATACCGACGTCACCGCGCCGATCGATGGCCGCATCGGCCGCACCACCTATACCCAAGGCAATCTGGTCAATCCCGCCAGCGGCGTCCTCGCGACGATCGTCAGCCAGGATCCGATCTACGTCATCTTCCCCGTCAGCGTGCGCCAGCTCGACGAGATCCGGAAATCGCGTCAGCAGGAGGACGGACGCCTGATCAAGATCGAGATCGTCGTGCGCCTCGCGAACGGCGACGACTATCCGCTGCCGGGCGTCTGGAACTATACCGACCCGCAGGTGGATCAGCAGACCGACACGCTGATCATGCGGGCGACACTGCCCAATCCGAACCGCCTGCTGGTGGACGGCCAGTTCGTGACGGTGCAGATCCGCGAGCGCAAGGAGCAGCAGCGGCTGGTGATCCCCCAGGCGGCCCTGCAGGTGGATCAGGCCGGCTACTACGCCCTGGTCGTCACCGACGACAAGAAAGTGGAGCTGCGCCGCCTCACCACCGGCCCCAACCAGGACACCGACGTGGTGGTCGACAGCGGCCTCCAAGCGGGCGAGAAGGTGATCGTCGACGGCGTGCAGAAGGTGCGGCCGGGCCAGACGGTGCAGAGCACGGTGGTGACTCCCGGCACGGGAGGCTAGATCCCATGATCTCCGCCATCTTCGTCGACCGGCCGCGCCTCGCCTTCGTCATCTCCATCGTCATCACCCTGGCGGGCATCATCGCCATCGCGTCGATCCCGGTGGCGCAATTCCCGGACATCGTGCCGCCCCAGGTAACGCTGACCGCGAGCTATCCCGGCGCCGATTCCAGCGTGGTGGAGACCACGGTTGCCCAGCCGATCGAGCAGCAGATCAACGGCGTCGACAACGCGCTCTATTACCAGTCCACCAGCGGCGCCGACGGCAGCTACACCCTCAACGTCACCTTCGCGCTGGGCACCGACCCCGACATCAACACCGTCAACGTGCAGAACCGCGCCTCGCTGGCCGAGCCGCAGCTGCCGCCGGAAGTGACGCGGCAGGGCCTCACCATCCGCAAGAAATCCGCGGCGCTGCTGCAGGTGATCCAGCTCTATTCGCCGAAGAACACCTACGACGCGATCTATCTCAGCAATTACGCCACCATCAACGTCATCGACCCGCTGTCCCGCATCCGCGGTGTCGGGCAGGCGACGCTGTTCGGGCCCCTCGACTATTCGCTCCGCGTCTGGCTCGACCCGGACAAGCTGACCCAGTACGGCCTCACGCCGAGCGACGTCATCACCGCGGTGCAGGGGCAGAACGTCCAGGCGGCCCTCGGCCGCATCGGCGCCGCGCCGGTCTCCCGCGACCAGCAGTTCCAGCTCAGCATCAAGACCGAGGGGCGGCTCACCAAGCCCGAGGAATTCGCCGCCATCGTGCTGCGCGCCAATGCGGACGGCTCGGTGGTGCGGGTCAAGGACATCGGCCGGGTCGAGATGGGCGCCCGCTCCTCGGACCGCTACAGCCGCCTCAACGGCGCGCCGGCGGCCTCGATCGGGATCTACCAGTCGCCCGGCGCCAATGCCGTCGAGGTCGCGACCCATGTCCACGAGGTGATGGACACCCTGGCGAAGCGCTTCCCCCAGGATCTCTCCTACAACCTGTTCTTCGACACCACCGTCTTCGTCACCTCCACCATCAAGGAGGTGATCCGGACCCTGGTCGAGGCCTTCGTGCTGGTGGGCATCGTGGTGTTCCTGTTCCTCGGCAAGCTGCGCACCACGCTCATCCCGCTCGTCGCGGTGCCCGTCTCCATCATCGGCGCCTTCGCGGTGATGCTGGCGATCGGCTATTCCGCCAACACCGTCTCGTTGCTGGCGCTCGTGCTGGCGATCGGCATCGTCGTCGACGATGCCATCGTGGTGATCGAGAACGTCGAGCGCGTGATCGAGGAGCGGCCGGAGCTCTCGATTCCCGAGGCCACCAAGAAGGCGATGGAGGAGATCACCGCCCCCATCATCGCCATCACCCTGGTGCTGCTGTCGGTCTTCGTGCCGGTCGCCTTCATTCCCGGCATCAGCGGGCAGCTGTTCCGGCAGTTCGCCGTGGCGGTCTCGGTCTCCATGCTGATCTCGGCGCTGAACGCGCTGACGCTCAGCCCGGCGCTCTGCTCGGTGCTGCTGAAGCGCGGCCAGATCAGCCGCGGTCCGATGGGCTATGTGCTGCGCGGCATCGACCACGTGCGCGACGGCTATGCGGCGGTCGTGCGCCGGCTGGTGCGCGTTGCGATCCTGGGCGTGGTCGGCGTGGTGGTCGTCCTCGTGGGATCCGGCGCGCTCTTCACCCGGGTCCCCCAGAGTTTCCTCCCGGAGGAGGATCAGGGCGCTTTCTTCGCCGCCATGCGGCTCCCCGAGGGAGCCTCGATCAATCGCACCCAGGCGGTGGCGGAACGGGTGGAGGAGATCATCCGACCGATATCAGGCGTCGAGGGCGTGCTGTCGGTGATCGGCTTCGATTTCATCGACGGGATCGCGGCGTCGAACCAGGCGTTCTTCGTCATCCGCCTCAAGCCCTACGAGCAGCGCACCGATCCCGCCGACGGCGCGGCGGCCATCATCGCGCGGCTCCGCCCGGAGCTTTCGTCGATCCAGGGCGCGATCGTATTTCCCTTCAACCTGCCGCCGATCCTCGGCCTCGGCAGCACCGGCGGATTCCAGTACGCGCTGGAGGCGCTGCAGGGACAGTCGCCGGCCGATCTCGCCGCCACCATGCGCGGCATGCTGGTCGCGGCGAACCAGCAGCCCGAGCTCGGCGGCGTCTTCAGCACCTTCGCCGCCGATACGCCCCAGGTCTATCTCGACATCGACCGCGACAAGGCCCAGGTGCTCGGCGTCAAGATCGACGACATCTTCAACTCCCTGCAGTCGACGCTCGGCGGATTCTACGTCAACGACTTCAACCTGTTCGGCCGCACCTGGCAGGTCAACATCCAGGCCGAGACGCCGTTCCGGAAATCGATCGACGACGTCTATCGCATCTACGTGCGCAACGCACAGGGCACCATGGTGCCGATGCGGGCGCTGGCTCAGGCGAAGCTGGTGCAGGGATCCCAGGCGATCGTGCGCTACAACGGCTTCCGCGCCGCCATCATCAACGGCTCGGCAAAGCCCGGCTACAGCTCCGGCGAGGCGCTGGGGGCGATGGAGCGGATCTCCGCCGCGACGCTGCCGGCAGGCTACAGCTTCGAGTGGACGGGAACCGCGCTGCAGGAGCGGGCGGCCGGCGGCCAGACGCCGATCGTGCTCTCGCTCGCCATTCTCTTCGCCTATCTCTTCCTGGTGGCTCTCTATGAGAGCTGGAACATCCCGATCCCGGTGCTGCTGTCGGTGAGCGTCGGCGGATTGGGCGCGATCGCGGCGGTGTGGCTCGCCGGGCTCAGCTTCGACGTCTACGCCCAGATCGGCCTCATCGTGCTGATCGCGCTCGCCGCCAAGAACGGCATCCTGATCGTGGAATTCGCCGTGGAGCAGCGCCGCCACGGCAAGAGCATCGCGGACGCGGCCATCGAGGGCGCGCGGCTCCGGTTCCGCCCGGTGATGATGACCAGCTTCGCCTTCATCCTGGGGTTGCTGCCCCTTGTCATCGCCGAGGGCGCCGGCGCCATCAGCCGCCGCGCGGTGGGCACGCCGGTCTTCGGCGGCATGCTGGCGGCCTCCCTCTTCGGGATCTTCTTCATCCCCATGCTCTACGTGGTCTTCCAGTGGCTGCGCGAGCGCGCCGGCCGGCGCCCAGCTCCCGCGGCCGAGCCGAAACCGGCACCGACCGGCGACTGAGGTCCCGGAGTCCGGACTATCCCCGTACGTAGGGGTAGCAGCGCGAGCGCTCGAGGGTGATGCCGAAGTGCTCGCCCAGCACGCGGATGGCGTCGCCATGGACGGGGTAGGGGTCGCTGTTGCCGGGACCGACGATGACCGTCTTGAGGGTGGTGTCGTCCCGCGCGCCCGGCGGCAGCATGGCGGTCACCAGCCCGGTGCCGTCGCCGTCCCGCAGTGTCAGGAACAGCGGCATCTCGCGCTCGAGATGGGATTTGAGACCGATCTCCTGCTCGATGAAGACCCGCGATGCCGGCCGATGGGTGCGCGCCGCCTGCTCCCGCTCGCGGCGGAAATATTTCTCCACCGCGTGGCTCATCTCCGCGGATTCGCGGGCGGCCTCGATCTCGGTCTCGAGTCGAAACCAGGTCTTGCCGCCGGGAGCATCGCAGACGTAGCGCATGTCTATGTCCCCATCTCCTGCGAATGCCCTGCACTCGCCGCTATCAAGATAGGAGCGTGGAGCGCCGGCGCAACAGCTTCTTGCTCGTGCGGGCGGCGATGGGCATGCTCCCGCGGCGATCAGGAGTTGATGCCCCGTGGAGACGACGCTTTACCGCCCGGTGAAACGCTTCCTCGAGAAGCTGGGCTACGAGGTCAAGGGCGAGATCGGCGGCTGCGATCTCGTGGCGCTGCGTGCCGGCGAGCCGCCCCTGGTGGTGATCGGCGAGCTCAAGCTGCGCTTCAATCTGGAGCTGGTGCTGCAGGGCGTCGATCGCACCGCCGCCTGCGACGAGATCTGGCTCGCGGTCAAAGCCTCGACTCGGGGCCGCGAGCGGGACCCGCGGGTGCGCAAGCTCTGCCGGCTGCTGGGCTTCGGACTCCTCGGCGTCCTATCGCGGGGACAGGTGGAAGTCTTCGTCGAGCCCAAGCCCTGGCGCCCGCGCCGGGACAGCAAGCGCCGCTCGCGCCTGGTGACGGAGCACACCCGCCGCCGCGGCGACCCCACCGACGGTGGCAGCACACGAACCCCGATCATGACCGCCTACCGCCAGCAGGCCTTGGTCTGCGCGGCGGCGCTGCTGGCCGGTCCGCGCCGCACCGGCGAGGTTCGGGTGACGGTGCCGGAGGCGTCCAAGATCCTGCTGCACAATGTCTATGGCTGGTTCGTCCGGGTCGAGCGCGGCATCTATGCGCTGACCAGCGAGGGCCAGGCGGCCCTGGTCCGTTGGCCCGAGGCCGCAGGCTTGGCTCGCGAGGGCGAGGCAGGTCCGATATGATGCGGTGCATCTAAGCGGCCCGTCCCAAGGAGGCTACTCTTGAGTGTCATCGCGGACATTCTTTCCCCGACAGCGGTCGAAGCCATCAACCGCCCCACCAAGGATGCGACCTGCCTGCCGAACGCGGCCTATACGGCGCCGGAGATCCTGGACGCCGAGCGCAAGGCGCTGTTCGCCGAGACCTGGGCCTTCGCGGCGGTGGGCGCCCAGATCCCCGATGCCGGCGACGTCCTTCCCGTGACGCTGGCGGGCCTGCCGCTCCTGGCGGTGCGGGAGCCCAAGGGCGGCATCAAGGTATTTCACAACGTCTGCCGCCACCGCGGCGTCCAGCTCGTCGCCGAGCCGCAGAAGAAGCGGCCTCGGCTGGTCTGCCGCTACCACTCCTGGACCTATGGCCTCGACGGCGCGCTGCTGATGACGCCGTTCTTCGGCGGGCCCGACAACCACGAGAGCCCCTGCATCGACCGCGCCAAGATGGGGCTGGAGCCGGTGCGGGCGGAGGTCTGGAACGATCTGATCTTCGTCAACCTGTCGGGCACGGCGCCGCCGCTGGCGCAGTACCTGGCGCCGCTCGCCAAGCGCTGGGCGCATTACGATCTCTCCAAGCTCCGCCACGGCGCCTCGGCGCGCTTCGATCTCGCCGCCAACTGGAAGCTGGCGGTGGAGAATTTCCTCGAGAGCTATCACCTGCCTTTCGCCCATCCCACCCTCAACGCCGCCTCCAAGATGGAAGAGCATTACTCCATGGTGGAGGATCTCTATCTCGGACAGGGGAGCCGCGCCTACAAGCCGGAGGCGGCGGGCCACGCCGACCTTCCGCGCTTTCCGGGTCTCACTGCCGAGCAGCAGCTCGTCGCGGAATATCCGACCTTGCTGCCGAACCTGATGCTCGGCATGCATCCGGACTATTTGTTCGTCTTCGGCATCGATCCGGTGTCGCCGGAGCGCACGACGGAGACCTTCCACTTCTATTTCGTCGGCGACGAGGGCGTGTCCGCGCCGCTGGCGGCCTCACGGGAGCGGGTGGTGGAGTTCTGGACCAAGACCAATCGCGAGGACATGGACGTGGTGCAGGGCATGCAGATCGGCCGTCACTCGCCGGGCTATCACGACGGCCGCTTCTCGCCCTATCACGAAGTAACCACCCACGAGTTCCAGCGCCGCGTCCTCAACAGCCTGGCAAATCGGGCCTGAAGAAAAGCCTCACCCGCCGTCCCGTCGCGCCACCGACCAGAGCGAGGCCCAGCTCTTGCGGGCGATGCCGGTGGCGAGGTCGAAGAATTTCATCGACGCCGTGGCACATTCCGTCATCGAGGTGAGGGCGTAGTCCGCCTGGGCCTGCAGGGCCTCGGCCGGGCTCGCGCAGCGGCCGAGCGCCTCGGCGGTCTTCACCGTGTGCTGCAGCCGGGCATCGGCGAAGCTCATGATCTCCCGATAGAGCGCCCCCGCCTCGCCCATGAGCGCGGTGTTCACGGTCGTGACCAGGCTGGTACTTCCCGCCGGATCGATCCGGAAGCTCCAGGCGATGGCGGAGCTCTCCGGAGCCGGCGTCGCCGCTTTCGCCGGCGCCGGCGTGCGGGCGGGCGTTGCCTGCTCCGCCGGCACCACGGTGATGGTGGCGCTCTCCGGAGCGGCCGCCGCGGCATAGCGCCGCTGCTTCGCCGCCGGCGCGCGCACGGTCACCTTGGAAGCCGGCGGCTCCTTCGCGCGGACGGTCGGCGCCTCCGGCGTCGGTGCCCGCGTCGCGGCGGCGGCCTCGCGGCCGGCGCCCAGCAAGCTAGGTCGCTTTGCCATTGCGCAACATCCTTCTGACTACCGCCGCGAGCGCCTGGATATCGGTGTGGGCGTCGCTGTTGCGGGCGTAGGCGCCGATCCACTGACCGACGGAGAAGCTGTCGACGAAGGCGGTGCGCTGGCGCACCATGGGCGATACCGGCTCGCCGAACTCGTGCAGCACCGCCTCGATCTCCTTGCCCGAGATAGTACGCCGGTCGACCCGGCTCGGCACCAGCAATGCCTTGGGGCCGCTGTCCGGTCGCTGCTCCCGGGCGGCGCGGACCAATTTCAGCGCCTTGCCGGTAGCCATGATGTCGGCGGTGGAGGCCAGTGCCGGCACCAGGATCACGTCGGCGATCCCGATGATCGCCTGCGTCGCCTCGCCGAGCTGGGGCGGCGCATCGATCACCACGTAGTCGGCGTCGAGCCGCATCATCTCATCCGCCCAATACTGCATGTCGTCGCCGACGAGGGCAGTGCGCAGCGAGATCGGAAACGTGCCGTGACCCAGCCAATAGCTCGCGGTGCCTTGCTCGTCCGCGTCGACGAGAACGACGGAGTTTCCGCCGGTGGCAAGCTCGCAGGCCAGGTTGACCGCGATCGTGCTCTTCCCGGTTCCACCCTTCAGATTGGCGACGGCTGCGATCTTTCCCACCTGCTCTCCTTAGCATGGCGGTCGGGTTCAGGATATCGCGCCGATGTGACGGTTCAAGTGAATCCGCCCGGAGTCGCCGCGTCCCGCGTCGATTTGATGCGGTGATCGATTTTCGAGCGGGACTGCGCTTTTTTCAGCATTGTGAGCAGCCTTGCCGGCCCCAACCGCGCGTGGCACAAAACCTCGGGGACAAGCGTGGAGGTAAGTGTGGCACCTGTCGATCCCATCACCATCTCGGTCATCCAGCATCGTCTTCTCGCCATCGTCGAGGAGATGGGCGAGGCGATGCTGCGCACCTCCTACTCGCAGATCCTCAACTCCAGCCGCGATTTCTCCACCGGCATCTGCGATCTCGACGGGCGCCTCATCGCGCAAGCCGAGCACGTGCCGATCCATGTGGGCGCGCTGCCCTGGGCCGCGCGCGCGGTGCGGGATTTCTTCCCCGGCGACATCCATCCCGGCGATGTGTTCCTCCTCAACGATCCCTATCACGGCGGCAACCATCTGCCCGATCTCACCGCCTTCGTGCCGGTCTTCGACGGCGACACGCCCAAATACTGGTCGATCAACCGCGCGCATCAGAGCGACATCGGCGGCGCCACCCACGGTGCCTACAACGCCGCCGCCACCGAGATCTGGCAGGAAGGCATCCGCATCACGCCGCTCAAGCTCTATGCGCGGGGCGAATTGCGCCGGGATGTCATGGAGATGATCGTCACCAACGTGCGGCATCCCCGGGATTTCCGCGGCGACCTCGCGGCGATGATCGGCTCGGCGCGAGTCGGCGAGCGGCGCCTGCTGGCGCTCGGCCAGCGAGTTCGGCTGGCCCACCACCTATGCGGCGATCGAGGCCGTTCTCGACAGCGCCGAGCGCCAGACCCGCGCCGTCATCGCGGAGTGGAAAGACGGCGTCTACAAGGGCGAGGCAATGCTCGACGACGACGGGCATAAATTCAAAGATGTGCACGTCCGCGCCACCGTCACCAAGACCGGCAGCGATCTCAAGATCGACCTCTCGGATTCGCACGAGCAGGTCGTGGGATTCATCAACTCCTCATACCCGAATATGCGCTCGGCGGTCGCCGTCGCGCTCTCCTACCTCATCGATCCCCACACGCCGAAGAACGACGGCACCTTCCGGCCGATCGAGGTGATCGCCAAGGAAGGGACCGTGGTCTGGGCCAAGGAGGGCGCGCCGGTCACCCTCGCCACCAACCACTGCGGCCAGGAGATCATCGAGGCGATCATCCGCGCGTTGGCGCCGGCGTGTCCCGATCGCGCCATGGCGGGCTGGGGCCGCCGCTTCCGCATCGCGCTCCAGGGCCGCGACCCCCGCACCGGCAGGGGCTTCATCTGGCACATGTTCCAGGCGCGGCCCGGTGGCGGTGCCTCGCCGGCGGGCGACGGCTGGCCCGGCGCCGGCGAGTGGCAGGCGGCGGGTGGCATCAAGTTCGGCAGTCTCGAAGTCACCGAGGTGCGCTTCCCGCTGTTCTTCCGCCGCCACGAGTTCCGGCCGGACAGCGGCGGCGACGGCCAGTATCGCGGCGGCACCGGCTGCGTCCTGGAGATGGTGGTGGAGATCGACGAGCCGGCGCTCGCCAACACCGCCGGCGACGGCGTGCGCTATGGCGCAGCGGGTATCCTCGGCGGTGCCGACGGGCAGCCGCACGACTATCGCCTGCTCTCCGGCAACGAGCCGCCCCGCGCCATCAAGACCAAGGAAGTCGGCATCGCCGTGAAGCCCGGCGACGTCTTCATGGTGAAATCCGGCGGTGGCGGCGGCTGGGGCGATCCCAAGAAGCGCACCGCCGAGGCGCGGCGCTATGAGATCGAGCTCGGCTTCGTCAGCGCGCCCCCTGCGTCGCGGGGGAGCTGAGCTCATGTATCGCATCGGCATCGACGTCGGCGGCACCTTCACCGATCTGGTGGCGGTGGATCCTTCCGGCCGCGCCATCCTGGCCAAGGTCGCGTCCACGCCCAAGGATCCCTCCATCGGCGTGATGAGCGGATTGGCGCGCCTCGCGGAAGTGCTGGGCCTTTCCCTCGATCGCCTCTTTACCGAGACCGAGCGCATCGTGCACGGCACCACGGTCGCCACCAACGCGCTCCTGGAGGCGAAAGGCGCCAAGGTCGGACTCCTCACCACCGAGGGCCATCGCGACGTGCTGGAGATGCGCGAGGGCCTCAAGGACGACCGCTACAACCTTCGCATCGCGCGTCCGGAGCCGCTGGTGCCGCGTCAGCGCCGCCTCGCCGTGCGCGAGCGGATGCGGTCCGACGGCCGCGTCGAGGTGCCCCTAGACGCTGCGTCCCTCGAGCGGGCCATCGGCGAGCTGACGGCCGCCGGCGTCGAGGCCGTCGCGGTCTGCTATCTCCATGCTTATCGCGACGCCCGCCACGAGCGCGCCACCGCGGAGGCGCTGGCCCGCGCGCTGCCGGACGCCTACGTCTCGCTCTCGTCGGACGTCTTCCCGCAGATCAAGGAGTTCGAGCGCGTCTCCACCACCGTGGTGAATGCCTATGTGGGGCCGGCGCTGTCGCGCTATCTCGGCCGCCTCGCCAATCGCCTCATCGAGGCGGGCTATCAGGGCCCGGTGCTGATCATCCAGTCTCACGGCGGCGTCGCGCCCGTGGCGGAGGCGGCGCGGCTCGCCGCCGGCGCCGTTCTTTCCGGTCCCGCCGGCGGCGTCGCCGGCAGCCGCTATGCGACCAAGCTGCTGGGCGCCGGCAATCTCATTCCCTTCGACATGGGCGGCACCAGCACCGACATCTGCCTCATCGTCGACGGCGAGGCGACGCTTGCGGTCGATCGCAAGGTGGGTGCCCATCGCGTCGCCCTCAACAGCCTCGACATCGTGAGCCTGGGCGCCGGCGGCGGCTCCATCGGCCATGTGGACGCGGGCGGCATTCTCCACGTGGGTCCCGAGAGCGCCGGCGCCGATCCCGGCCCGGCCTGCTATGGCAAGGGCGGCACCGAGCCCACGGTGACCGACGCCAACCTGGTGCTGGGCTTTCTCGACGCCAACCATTTCCTCGGCGGGCGCAGCAAGCTCGATGCGCCGGCGGCCGCGGCGGCGGTGGACCGGCTCGCGACCAGGCTCGGCGTCACGCGCCTCGCCGCCGCCGAGGGCATCCACCGCGTCGTCAATACCAACATGGCGGAGGGCATCCGCGTCGTCTCGGTCCGGCGCGGCGTCGATCCCCGCCGCTTCGCGCTCCTCTCCTTCGGCGGTGCCGCCGGCCTTCACGTCACCGACGTGGCGCGTCAGCTCGATCTCGGCCGGGTGATCGTGCCGCGGGTCGCCGCCGTGCTCTCGGCCTGGGGCATGCTGGCGACCAACCTGCGCTTCGAAGTGGCGCGCACCCACATCGGCGATGCCGGCGGCCTCGACGGCGCCGCCACCAAGCGTCTCTTCGCCGAGATGGCGGAGGACGCGACGCAGCGGCTGCGCGCGTCCTTCGACGGTCCCCTGCGCATCCAGCGCTCCGTCGACATGCGCTACGGCGAGCAGATCTTCGAGATCAATGTCGGTCTCGACGACATGGACTGGAATGTGGCGGACCCGTTGCCGCAGATCGTCGAGCGCTTCCATCGCCGCCACGAGGAGCTCTACACCTATGCCATGCGGGACCAAGAGGCGGTGCTGGTGAATGCCCGCGTCGTCGCCGTGGGCGTGCTGCCGGATCTGCCGCAAGAGCCGGTGCTGCCCGCTGCCCGGCCGCCGCACCCGCTCGGCCAGCGCCGGATCTATCTCGGCGACTGGATCTCCGTGCCGGTCTACGAGCTGGAGAAGCTGGCGCCGGGCCAGAGGGTCGCCGGCCCCGCGGTCATCGAATCCGAGATGACGACGGTGCTGCTGCGCCCCGGCGACGCGGCGAGCCTGACACCGCACGGCTGGCTCGACATCTCCGTGCCCATCCGCGCCTCGGCGAGCTGAGCAGGAGGATCCAATGGCCGTCACCAAGGCCCATGACGAGTTTCACGCCATCGACATGAGCGCGGGCTGGGAAACGCTGCCGGGCTATCCTCCCGGCATCGAGCAGAAGATCCTCTCCGGCGCTCTCGACGAGAAGGCAAAGCGCGGCAGCCGCACGCGGCTCCTCCGCTTCCAGCCCGGCGTCCACACCAGGGAGCCCTTCATCCACGAATACTGGGAGGAGGTCTACCTCGTCACCGGCGACCTCACCGTCGGCAACGATGCCCGCGGCAAGGGCGGCACGCCCTTCAGGCCAACACCTATGCCGTCCGCCCACCCGGCGCCGCGCACGGACCGTTCAAGTCAAACGGCGGCTGCGTGCTGTTCGAGATCCACTACTACGACCCGGCGTAGGGGCTCACGCCGACTTCGCCATCTCCGGCTCTTCGAGATCGACGGTGAGGGCGCGGAGCGCCTTGGTGTGGGGATGGCGGATGCGGCCGGCGCGGAGGTCGTCGGCGCTGAGCAGCTCCACCATCTCGCCGCCTTGCATGACGCCGATCTCGGTGCAGAGGTGGGACACCACCGCGAGGTTGTGGCTCACCATGATGTAGGTGAGGCCGCGGGCGCCCTGGAGATCGGAGAGCAGGTTCAGGACTTCCGCCTGAACGGAGACGTCGAGGGCGCTGGTGGGCTCGTCCAGGAGCAGGATTTCCGGCTCCGCCATCAAGGCGCGGGCGATCGCCACGCGCTGGCGCTGGCCCCCGGACAATTGATGCGGATAGCGGAAGCGCAGCATTGTCGGCAGCGCTACTTCCGCCAGCGCGCGGCGGATGCGGGTGTCGACGTCGCCGATGCCATGCACCAGCAGCGGCTCGCTGAGGGCGCGGTCGACGGTCTGGCGCGGATGCAGCGAGCCGTAGGGGTCCTGGAACACCATCTGCACGCGGCGGAAGAAATCCTTGCTGCGCTTGGGTCCCTGGCCCTTGTCGGCGATGAAGAGATCGCCGCTCCATTCGCTGTTGAGGCCCGACAGCACGCGCAGCACGGTCGACTTGCCGGAGCCGCTCTCGCCGACGAGGCCGAAGCTGGCGCCGCGCGCCACGCGGAAGCTCACGCCCTTCACCGCCTCGACGCTGCCGAAGCGGACGCGCAGGTCGTTCACCTCGATCATGTCCCGAGCCATGCGGGATCCCTTCGCATGACCGCGAGGCGCGGCTTGGGGTGGACGAGGCTGGGCAGGCAGTCGAGGAGGCCGCGGGTATAGGCGTGCTTGGCCCGCGCCAGCTCGCCGGCGCGCGCCTCCTCCACCACGCGGCCCGCGTACATCACCAGCACGCGGTCGCAGAAATGCGAGACCAGGGGCAGGTCGTGGCTGATCAGGATGAGGCCCATGCCACGGCGCGACACCAGATCCTCGATGAGGCGCAGGATCTCCGCCTGCACCGTGGCGTCGAGCGCGCTGGTGGGCTCGTCGGCGATCAGCAGCTCCGGATCCGGCGCCAGCATCATGGCGATCATCGCCCGCTGCCCCATGCCGCCGGACAGCTCGTGCGGATAGAGCTTGGCGACGCGCTTGGGATCGCGGATCTGCACCTGAGCCAGGAGCTCGACCGCCGCCGCCATCGCCTCCTTGTGGCTGCCGCCCCGATGGGCGCGCCAGGCCTCGGCGATCTGCTGGCCGGCGGTCATCACCGGGTTCAGGGAGAATTTCGGATCCTGCATGATGAGGCCGGCGCGCTTGCCGCGGATGGCGCGCATCTGGCCCTCGGTCGCCCGCAGCACGTCGATGCCGTCGAATTCGATTTTCTCGGCGGTGATATGAGCGTGGTGCGGCAGCAGGCGCAGCAGCGAGCGCGCGGTGAGCGACTTGCCGGAGCCGGACTCGCCGACGATGCCGAGCTTCTCCTGGCCGAGCGTGAAGGAGACGCCGCGCACCGCCTCGGTCAGACCCCGTGGCGAGGGAAATCCGATGCGGAGGTCGCGGACGGTCACCTGCATGAGGCTCAGCCCTGCTTGGGGTCGAGCACGTCGCGCAACCCGTCGCCCAGCAGGTTGAACGCGAGGGAGGCAACGAAGATGGCGACGCCGGGGATCGTAGGCACCCACCAGGCGTCGAGGATCTGGCCGCGGGTAGTGGCGATCATCGTACCCCATTCCGGCATCGGCGGCTGCGCGCCCATGCCGAGGAAGCCCAGGCCGGCGGCGGTCAGGATGATGCCGCTCATATCGAGGGTCACGCGCACGATGAGGGAGGAGACGCAAAGCGGCGCGATGTGCCGCAGCACGATCCGCGTCGACGAGGCGCCGGTGAGGCGGACGGCGGCGATGAAGTCGGCGTTGCGGATGGTGAGGGTCTCGGCGCGGGCGAGGCGCGCATAGGGCGGCCACGCCGTCAGCGCGATGGCGATGACGGCGCTGGTGATCCCCGGCCGAAGTGCCGCGACGAAGGCGAGAGCCAGGATCAGCCGCGGGAAAGCCAGGAAGACGTCGGTGATCCGCATCAAGGTACGGTCGGCGAAGCCGCCGGCATATCCGGCGATGGTGCCTACCGCCAGCCCCACCGGGGCCACCATCACCATGATCGCGACCACCATCCCCAGGGTGACCCGTCCGCCGTAGAGGAGGCGCGTGAAGAGATCGCGGCCGACCTCGTCGGTGCCGAGCCAATGGGCGGCGGAGGGCGGGCCGAAGCGGTTGGTGAGCTCCTGGGCGCTGGGATCGTAGGGGGCGAGGAGAGGCGCGCAGAGCGAGGCCACGATCAGCACCACCGCCGCGATCAGGCCCGCCATCGCCAGGTAGTTGCGGCGGAACTGCAGCCAGCCGCGATAGAGCCGGCCGAGCCCCGCCTGACGGCGGGACTCCGGCGCATCGGTCAAGAGCCAGGCGCGCGTGACGAGCACGGAAGAGGTCATCGTACCCGGGGATCAAGCAAACGATATGCCAGATCCGCCAGGAGATTGAGGCCGACATAGACGGCGCCCACCACAAGCGTGGCGCCGAGCACGGCATTCATGTCGGCGTTCAGCAGCGAGCCCGTGAGATAGAGGCCGAGGCCGGGCCAGCTGAACACGGTCTCGGTTAGCACCGCACCCTCGAGGAGGCCCGCATAGGCCAGCGCGATCACGGTGATGAGAGGCACCATGATATTGCCGAAGGCGTGGCGCCACAGGATGCGGGTGCCGGAGAGGCCCTTGGCGCGTGCCACCACGATGTATTCGCCGGCGAGCGCGTCCAGCATGAAGGCGCGGGTCATGCGGGTGATGATGGAGAGGCTGAAATAGGCCAGCACCAGGGCCGGTTGCGCCAGATGCGCCAGCGCGTCCCAGAACGCGTCCCAGTCGCCGTCGATCGCCGCGTCCAGCACCCGCATTCCCGTGACATCGGGCACCATGCCCTCGTAGAGCACGTCCTGCTGCCCGGTGCCCGGGGCGATGCCGAGCTTCACGTAGAACAGCAGCAGGCAGAGGAGCCCCAGCACGAAGATCGGCACCGACTGGCCGGCGAGGCTGATGACGCGCACCACGTGATCGAAGCGCGAGCCCTGGCGCGCCGCCGCCATCACCCCCAGCGGCACGCCGAGGACGATGGCGATGATGATCGCCGTCGTCGCCAGCTCCAAGGTCGCCGGGAAGTAGTGGATGATATCAGATGTCACCAGGTTCGAGGTCATCACCGAGCGGCCGAGATCGCCGTGCACGAGGTGCTGGAGATAGATCCAGAACTGCACCACCAGCGGCCGGTCGAGGGCCAGCTCCGAGCGGACGCGCGCCACCACGTCCGGCGGCGCGTGATCGCCGACGATCGCCAGCACCGGGTCGATCGGCATGGCGCGGCCGATCAGGAACGTCACCAGAATCAGCCCGAACAGCGTGATGGCGACGCTGCTGACCCCCGTCAGAGAGGCACTGAAGCGGGCCGGCGAGCGGCCCGCGTCCGTGGTTACACTCACGCCTTGGTAATCGGCGCGTAGCGGGTGTAGTCGGGCAGCACGCCCAACGACAGGCCGGTGACGTTCTTGCCCATCACGGCCACCTCGGCGTTCTGCAGCAGGAAGGTGAAGGGCGCCCGCTCCATGAAGTCGCGCTGGATCTTGGCGTACATGTCCAGGCGCTTCTTCGGATCGAGCTCCTTCACCGCGGCGTCGACGCCGTCGGACATCTCCTTGTCGAGGAAGTGATAGCGCCAGGCGACGCTCTTCAGCTTGGTGTCGTCGCTGTCGTCGGTGCTGTAGCAGAAGGCCTGGGCGTTGGAGTTGGCATCGAGATAGTCCGGGAACCAGGTGGTGAGCGCCAGCTGGGTGGTGCGGGCGCGGGTCTTGCTGATGACCTGCTTCTGCTCGCCCGCCAGCAGCTGCACCTTGATGCCGACCGCCGCCAGATCCGCCTGGATCGCCTGGGCGATCTCGGGATAGGGTGACTTCGCGAAGTGGTCGAGGGTGATCGAGAAGCCGTTGGGATAGCCGGCCTTGGCGAGGAGATCTTTGGCTTTCGCCACGTCCTTCTTGAAGGGCATGTCCGGGATCGCGCCGGGGATGCCTTTGGGAAGGAACGACTGCCACACCACCCAGAGCCGCGGTGTGATGTTCTTGGCGATCGCCTCGTAGTCGATCGCGTGCTTGATCGCCTGGCGTGCCTCGACCTTCTTGAGTTCCGGCGTCCCCATGTTCATCCCGATGTACATCGAGGTGAGCTGGGCGATGTCCACCAGGTTGTAGTCCGGTTTGCCGGCGACGGTCTTCAGCTGGTCGGATTGGAGATCGCGGGCGATATCGACGTCACCTTTCTGCAGCAGCAGGAGCTGGGCCGAGACGTCGGCGACGTGGCGGATGACGACGCGGGGGATTTTGGGCTTGGTGGCGGCGTGTGGGTTCGCCTGCAAGATGATGTGGTCGCTGGCGGTCCACTCCACCAACTTGTAGCTGCCGGCGCCGGCGCTGTGGGTCTTGATCCAGGCATTGCCGAGATCGTTGCCGACCTGGTTGGCCATCACGGTCGCCTTCTCGACGACGCAGCCGATGGTGGCCGAGAGGCAATAGAGCACGAAGCTCGTCGCCTGGATGTCCGGTACCTTCATCTCCAGCGTGTACTCGCCTGTCGCGCGCACGTTCTTCTCGACGTTCTCGGCGGTGAGGCCGAACTGGGTCAGGATGAAACCCGGCGTCTTGTTGAGCTTGACGACGCGCTGCAGGCTGAAGGCGCAATCCTCGGCGGTGAGCGGCTTGCCGCTCTCGAACACGATGCCCTTGCGGATCTGGAAGGTATAGGTCGAGCCGTCCTTGGAGATCTCCCACTTCTCCGCCACGTCGCCGATCAGGCGGTCGACGTTGGTGGGATCGGGGATCACCAGCTTGCGGTAGAGATTGCCGCAGACTTCATTGTTGGAAAACTCGTAGGATTCCGCCGGATCGAAGGCGCCGATGATGTCGTCGATCTGCTTCGCCATGGCCACCAGTGCCTTCGGCGTGGCGGCGATCGCGCGGGTCGCGGTGCCCGGCCCTACCAGCGGCAGCGTCGCGGCGGCGGCGGCAGAACCCAATAGAGTGCGTCGTGACAGCATAAGTGGCCCCCTGAGGTGTCGGTTGATCGATCTCGTGCGATCGGTGGCGGCTTGCTGGCGCCAGATTGGCTTCCGGTCGCGTCCCAGCCTAGCACCGCCATCGCATTCTTACAGTCGATTATAGCGAGTGTTCTGCGGCGCACAAACCGCCGAGGGGGTCGGGCAGTTCGTCGCAGCCGCCGGTCTTTTTTTGGAACGCGGCGCCCTCAGGGCAGGTAATTTTTCTCCAGGAGATCCACCACCTCGCCGGCACGGCCGCTGAGGATGGCCTTGGCGGAATAAAGCGCCATGCCGAAGACCTGGCTTGCCTGCACGTGCGGTGGCATCACCAGCTCCATGCGGTCGGTGAGCACGTCGAGGAGCGCCGGTCCCGGGCAAGCCAACCACTCGCGCACCGCGCCCTCCAGCTCCTCGGCCTTCTCCACCCGCCAGCCGCGGAACCCGATCACCTCGGAGAGGCGGGCGAAGTCCGGGTTCTTGAGGTCGGTGAAGGCGTTGAGGAGGCCCTCCGACTTCTGCTCCAGCTCGATGAATCCCAAGGCGCCGTTGTTGAAGACGGCGATCTTGATCGGGATCTTCTCCTGCACCGCGGTGAGGAGATCGCCCAGCAGCATGGTGAGGCCGCCGTCGCCGCTGAGCGAGATCACCTGGCGCGCCGGGTACGCCCGCTTGGCGCCCAGCGCCTGGGGCATCGCATTCGCCATGGTGCCGTGGCTGAGGCTGACGATGGTGCGCCGGCGCGCGGTGGAGCGGATGTGGCGCAGCGCCCAAACCATGGGCGATCCCGCATCGGCGGTGAAGACTGCGTCGTCGTCGGCGTGCTCGCTGATGAGGGCGGTCAGATATTGCGGGTGGATGGCGCCGTTGCGCCCGACCGTGGCTCGCTTGTCGAGGTGCCGGACCGCCTTCTCGTGGCGGCCGAGGCAGTCGTCGAGGAAGCCGCGATCCGCCCGCTTCTTGAGGCGCGGCAGCAGCGCCTGCAGGGTCGCCTTCACGTCGCCGACGGCGCCGATGTCGACGGGGTGGCGCCGGCCCAGGTGGGTCCCGTCGATGTCGATCTGCACGATCTTCGCCGCGCTGGGATAGAACTGCCGCCAGGCGAAATCGCAGCCCAGCAGCAGCAGCGTGTCGCAGCTCATGAGGGCGTGATAGCCGGACTCCACGCCGAAGATGCCGGTCATGCCCACGTTGTAGGGATTGTCGTGCTCGAGGAAATCCTTGGCGCGAGAGGTATGCGCCACCGGCGCCTGCAGTGTCTCCGCCAGGGCCAGGACCTCCGCATGGGCGTCGGCGCAGCCGGAACCGCCGTAGACGGTGATCCGGGTCCCCGCGTTCAGCATCTCGGCGATGGCGGCAAGCTCGGCGTCGCTGGGCCGTATCACCGGCTGGGAGACATGCACCGCGAAGGGCGCGTCGTCTTCGGTCTTGGCATGGGAGATGTCCACCGGCACGATCAGCACCGCGACGCCGCGCTTGATGAGGGCCGCCTGGGCCGCCATCGCGGTCTTGCGCCGCGCCTGGGCCGGCGTGCGGATCTCGTCGCAGAACACGCTGCAATCGCGGTAGATCGGCTTGTAGTCGACCTCCTGGGGAAAGTCGGTGCCGAGCTCGTCGCTGATGATCTGGCTGGCGATCAGCACCACGGGCGCGCGGTTGCGGTGGGATTCGAAGATGCCGTTGATGAAGTGCAGGCTGCCCGGCCCGCAGGAGCCGGCGCAGGCCGTGAGATTGCCGGTCAGCATCGCCTCGGCGCCGGCCGCGAAGGCGCCGGCCTCCTCGTGGCGCATGTGCACGAATTCCATGTCGCTGAGGCGGATCGCATCGGCGACATAGTTGAGGGTGTCGCCGACCACGCCGTAGCAGCGCTTGACCCCCGCCGCCTGCAGCGTCTCCACGATGATGTCGGCCACTCGCTTCTGTGTCATCTGATGCTCCCCTCGGCGTTACGCCAATCGCCGGAGAATATCCCGGATCGACCGGGCGTCGCGGTGTCGGCGCGCCGCCCTGACGTTACGGCAGCAATCCCGGCCCGCCCGTAGCAAATAGGGAGAAACGCCGGCCGCTGGTTCCTAGGGCGATCCCGCCAGCGCCAGCAGCTCGTCGTAGTCGTTCTGCGCGAGGCGCAAGCCATGGGCGAGAGCCTCCCGGCGATGGGCATGGCGCCGGTCGCCCGGCAGCCGGGCGTCGCCGTTCTCGGTCAGCCGCCGCAGCAGCTCCTCGACGCGGTCGAGAAATCCGTCGCCGGCGACGTGGCGGGGATCGATCGCCAGGATGCACTCGCCGGCATTGGAGGTCTGGGCGCCGGGAAAGGCCGCGGCGGCATCCTCGAAGCCGAAGCGCCCGCCGGTGAGAGCGGCGGCCATCAGCTCCACCATCAGGGCGATGGAGGAGCCCTTGTGGCCGCCGAAAGGGGCAAGCGCCCCACCGTCGAGGACCGCCTTGGGATCGGTGGTGGGAGCGCCGCTGGCATCGAAGCCGATACCCGGCGGCAGCGTCTCGCCGTGCTTTGCCGCCAGCAGCACGTCGCCTTGGGCGCGGACACTGGAGGCCTGGTCCCAGACCAGGGGTGGGCCGGCGCGGCGCGGGCAGGCGAAGGCCATGGGGTTGGTGCCGAACAGCTTCTGCTTCCCGCCGTGGGGCACGACGCGGCTGCGGGCATTGACGAAAGCCAATGCCACGAACCCGGCCTCGGCGATCGGCTCCACGTCCGGCCACAGCGCCGAGAAGTGGTGCGAGTTGCGGATCAGCAAGGCGGCGACGCCGTTGGCGCGCGCCTTGGCGAGCAGCGGCGCCTCGCCCGCGGCGAGCGCGATCTGGGCGAAGCCATTCCCGGCATCGACGGCGACCACGCCCGGCGCCGTGTCCTCCACGATTGGTGTCGCGTGACCGTCGACCCAGCCGGATTTGAGGCTCGCGATGTAGCCAGGCAGGCGCAGCAGTCCATGGCCCTTGGCGCCGTCCCGCTCCGCCGCCACGATCCGGCCGGCGATGACCTCGGCGTTGCCCGGCGACATCCGGTTCGCACGGAGAATGCGAGTGAGAAGCTCGCCGAGACGATCGAGGGAGACGGTGACGTCGCTCATGGTGAACTCATTAGACTGAATATCGCGGCCATGTCATCTTTTTGCGCGACGTCGCGGGGGATGGAACCGGACATGAAACCTTTGTTCGAGCGCTCGGAGTTCCTCGAGCGCATCGGCCGCGTGAAGACAGCGATGACCCGGCGCGGCATCGACCTTCTGCTGGTGGCCTCGCCCGCCAATCAGTTCTGGCTCACCGGCTACGACGGCTGGTCTTTCTATACGCCGCAGATGGTGGCGGTGCGCCTCGATGCGGAGGAGCCGATCTGGATCGGCCGCAAGATGGATGCGGTGGGCGCCAAGTTCACCGCCTTCCTCAAATCGGAGAACGTGGTGCCCTATTCCGACACCTACGTGGGCTCCGACGAGCGCCATCCGCTGCAGTTCGTGGCGGAGGAGTTGAAGCGGCGCCGCTGGGACAAGGGCACGGTGGGCGTCGAGACCGACGACTACTACTACACCGCCAAGTGGGACGCGATCCTCCGGCATGACCTGGCGGATGCGCGCTTCGTGGATGCGTTCCTGCTGGTCAACCGCTGCCGCATGGTGAAGTCGGCGCGGGAGCTGGAGTTCATGCGCCAGGCCGGCCGGATCGCAGCGGCGGCGCAGCATGCGGCCTTCGAGAAGGCGGCGCCCGGCGTGCGCCAATGCGACGTGATGGCGGAGCTCTATCGCGTCACGACGGCGGGCCTGCCGGAATTCGGCGGCACCTTCCCGTGCAAGCCGCCCAACGCCATGGTGGGCGAGGTCTGCTCGGCGCCGCATCTCTCCTGGACCGACGACCCGCTGGTGCCGGGCGATCTCTTCTACATCGAGATGGGCGGCGTCCGGCATCGCTACCACTCGCCGCTGTCGCGCTGCATCTACCTCGGCCGGCCGACGGAGCGCATGGACACCCTGGCGAAGGTGATCGCCGAGGGGCTGAATGCCGTCCTCGACAAGGTCCGGCCCGGCGTCGCCTGCGACGAGCTGGCCCAGGTCTGGAAGACCGTCATCTCGCGCCACGGCATCGAGAAGGACAGCCGCCTGGGCTATCCCGTCGGCATCGGCTTCCCGCCGACCTGGGGCGAGCTCACCGCCAGCATCCGCGCCGGCGACAGGACGGTGCTGGAGGAAGGCATGACCTTCCACTGCATCCCCGCCCTCTGGCTCGACACCTACGGCCTCGTGATCTCCGAGACCTTCGCGGTCACCGCGCGGGGCGCGGAATGCTTCGCCGACTATCCACGGATTCTCTTCGCGAAGGGGTAGACGCTCGCGGGCGGCGCGCAGCTGCTCGATGGGCGGCGGCACTACTCGGCGAACGTATCGAAGACGAGGGTGCGCAGCCATTGATTGCCGGGCTCGCGGTGGAATTTCGCGTGCCACACCAGCTTGATCTCGATCGCCGGCAGCTTCACCGGCAGCGCCGCGTATTTCAGCCCATAGGCGGCGGCCATGCGGATGGCGAGCTTTTCCGGCACCGAGGCGACGAGGTCGGTCGCTTGCAGGATCTGGCCGACGGCGACAAAATGCGGCACGCGGAGCCGGACCTTTGGCCGCGCGCCCGCTCGCTCCAGCCGCTCGTTGATCTCGCCATGGCCGGTGCCGGCGGCGATCACCATGACATGCTCGGCGGCGACGAAATCGGCGAGGCGCAGCCGCGGTTTGTCCAGGCGATGTCCGGGTCGGAACACGCAGACATAGCGTTGCGGAAAGAGCTGGCGCTGGAAGAAGCCGGCGCGCAGATGCGGCACGTAGCCGATGGCGAGGTCGACGGCGCCGGCGGCCATCTCCGCCGCGAGATTGATCGCCGTGTTGCGCACGGTGCTGATCTCTACGCCGGGCGCGGTGCGGCGCAGCAGGGGCAGCAGCTCCGGCAGGAAATAAATCTCGCCGATGTCGGTCATAGCGATGGTGAAGCGCCGGGTACTGCTGCCGGGATCGAAGCTGGCACGCGTCTGCAGCGCCTGATGGATGGTGCCGAGCGCCTCGGCCACCGGCCCGGCCAGTCGTTCGGCAAATGGCGTCGGCTCCATGCCCTGCGCCGTCCGCAAAAAGAGCTCGTCGCCGAGCAACCGCCGCAGCCGCTTCAAGGCGCTGCTCACCGCCGGCTGCGACAAGCCAAGCCGCGCCGCGACGGCCGAGACCCGCCTCTCCTCCAGCAGCCGCTGGAAAACGACCAGAAGGTTGAGGTCGAAGTCGCGTAGCTCCATCGCCACCGTCCTTTATTCACAGCGTTTATAACGCATATTCAGAAGATCCGTTTGATTTAAGGGTGGGCGACGCCGACACTCCCGGGCAAAACGACAAGTCTTGGCGGAGGGAGAGGCGCGATGCATGACATGACGGCGGCAGGCGGCTGGCAAGATGAAGGCTCGAGCCGAATTCCTTTCTCGACCTATACCAGCGTCGATCTGCATCGCCGCGAGTTGGAGCGGTTCTTCTACCGCGGCCACTGGAACTACGTCGGGCTCGAGGCGGAAATTCCCAACCCCGGCGATTTCAAGCGCACCTTTATCGGCGAGCGCTCGGTTCTCCTGGTCCGCGACCAGGACGGCGGCATCAATGTCGTCGAGAATGTCTGCGCCCATCGCGGCGTCAGCTTCTGTCGCGAGCGTTTCGGCAACAGGCGTGACTTCATCTGCCCCTATCATCAGTGGAACTACGACCTCAAGGGCAATCTGATCGGCCTGCCCTTCCGCCGCGGCGTGCGCCAAGACGGCAAGATCAACGGCGGCATGCCGGCCGATTTCAAGCTCGAGGAGCATGGCCTCACCAAGCTCGCGGTCGCGGCCCGGCACGGCGTCGTCTTCGCCTCCTTCGATCCGGCGGTGGAATCCTTCGACGCATTCCTCGGCCCGGAGATGCTCGGCTATTTCGACCGCGTCTTCGACGGACGGAAGCTCAAGATCCTCGGCTATGCCAAGCAGCGCATTCCCGGCAACTGGAAGCTGATGCAGGAGAACATCAAGGATCCCTATCATCCTGGCCTGCTGCATAGCTGGTTCGTCACCTTTGGCCTGTGGCGCGCCGATCAGCGCTCGCAGATGGTGACCGATGTCCATGGCCGCCACGCGTGCATGATCTCGCGCCGCAACCAGGGCGGCGCCGGCGAGGTGACCGAGGGTGTCGCCAGCTTCAAGGCGAAGATGACACTCCACGACGATCGCATTCTCGACGTCGTGCCGGAGCCGTGGTGGGGCGGACCTTCGGTGGTGATGATGACGCTCTTCCCCGGCCTCATCATACAGCAGCAGGTCAACAGCCTCTCGACCCGCCATATCCAGCCCGACGGGCCCGATCACTTCAACTTCGTCTGGACTCATTTCGGCTTCGCCGACGACACGCCGGAGATGGAGCGGCGGCGGCTGCGCCAGGCCAATCTCTTCGGCCCCGCCGGTCTCGTCTCGGCCGACGACGGCGAGGTGATCGAGCTGTCCCAAGCAGGCTTCCGGCAGAAGCCCGGTGCCACGACCTTCGCCGAGCTCGACGGCCGCGGCACCGGCGGCGCCGACCACATGGTGACGGAGACGCTGATCCGCGGCATGTACGCGTACTGGCGCCGCGTGATGGAGGTCTGAGCCATGGCCGACCCAATGGTGCTGGACTTCCCGACCTATTACGCGCTGATCGCGCTTCATGCCGACTATGCCGCCGTGCTCGATACCGGCGAGTGGGAGCGCTGGCCCGAGTTCTTCCTCGACGATTGCGTCTACAAGCTGCAGCCGCGCGAGAACTACGACCGTGGCCTCCCGCTCGCCACCATCGCGCTCGAAAGCAAGGGCATGCTGCGCGATCGCGTCTACGGCATCCGCGAGACGCTCTTCCACGATCCCTACTACCAGCGTCACGTCATCGGCCTGCCGCTTATCCGCGGCATCGAGGGCGAGACCATTCTCACGGAGACGAGCTACGCCGTCTTTCGCACCAAGCAGGATCAGCTTTCCGAGGTGATGAACGTCGGCCGCTATCTCGACCGCGTACAGCCGACCGCAAAAGGACTTAAATTCTCCGCTCGCCTTTGCATCTTCGACAGCGAGATGATCCCGAACTCGGTGATTTATCCCATTTAGGGGACACCGCGTTTCGCCGTTTGCCGGGTCCGCCGCCGCGCCTCACGGTGGTTCCGGCGCCGATGCCTGTGCTAGGATTGCCGCTTCACGCCTGGGAGCCGGAGATGCCAGACGATGAGGCGAGGCGAGCCGAGAGCAGGACCGAGCCTGCCGCGGGCGAATGCGACGTGCTGGTGATCGGCGGCGGGCCCGGTGGCAGCACCATCGCGGCGGTGCTGGCGGAGCGTGGGCGCGACGTCGTCGTGCTGGAGAAGGCGCAGCATCCGCGCTTTCACATCGGCGAATCCCTGCTGCCGGCCAACCTGCCGCTGTTGGAGAAGCTCGGCCTCGCCGAGGACGTGCACCGCATCGGCCTCTTCAAGCCCGGCGCCGAATTCGTCTCCGACCGCTACCGCAAATCGAACCTGTTCTTCTTTGCGACGGCGAGCCACCTCATCGCCGACCATAGCTACCAGGTGCGACGCGCTTCCTTCGACCAGCTTCTGTTCGAGAACTGCCGCCGGCGGGGCGCCCGGCCCTTCGAGAATACGCGGGTGACCGAGGTGACGTTTCCCGCCGGCGAGCGCCCGGTGGTGACAGCACGCGGCGGCGACGGCGCGACATCGGTCTGGCGCCCGCGCTTCGTCGTCGACGCCACCGGCCGCGACACGTTCCTGGCGAGCCAGCTCGACCTCAAGACCGTGAACAAGCGCAACAGCACCGCGGCGATCTTCGGGCATTTCAGCGGCGTACCGCGCCGGGCCGGCACCGCCGAGGGCGTCATCACCATCCATCTGGTTGAGAACGGCTGGTTCTGGATGATCCCGCTGCCCGATGGCCTCATGAGCGTAGGCATGGTGGGCAATGCCGACGTCTTCAAGAACCGCGCCGGCGGCATCGAGGCGCTGTTCTGGGCCCAGGTGAAGGCGTCGCCCAGCGTGTCCGAGCGCATGGCGACGGCGGTGCTGACCGCGCCGCTCGCCACGACAGGCAATTACTCCTACACGGCGCGCCGCACCGCCGGCGACCGCTACCTGATGATCGGCGATGCCTTCACCTTCATCGACCCGATCTTCTCCAGCGGCGTGATGATCGCCATGACCAGCGGCGTGCTCGGCGCCGAGGCAGTGGACACCTTCCTCACCGATGAGCGGCGCGGCCACCGCGCGCTCCGCCGGCTGGAGCGTCAGGTGCGCCAGGCGACGGCGCAGCTCTCCTGGATCATCTACCGCATCAACGACCCGGTGCTGCGCTATCTCCTGATGCATCCCAGCAACCGCTTCCGCATGCGCGACGGGCTGCTCTCGGTGCTGGCCGGCGAGATCTTCGACAGCAGCGTCGCGACGCGCCTCCGGGTGCTGGCCTTCCGCAGCGTCTATTACTCGCTGCGGGCGCTCAGCCGTGTTCTGCCGCAAGCGCTCGAACCGGCGGCCTGACGCGGTTAGAGCGTCATGAAGCCGCCGTCCGCGCAGAGCACGTGCCCGACGACGAAGGAGGCGGCATCGGAGGCGAGCCAGACGACGGCCTCCGCCGCCTCTTCCGGCCGGCCCATGCGCCGCAGCGGCAGCCCCGCGGCGACGGCGCTCATGTCCATGATCTTGGAGCGGAGCATCAGGTCGGTGACGACGCGCCCCGGCGCGAGCGCATTGATACGCACGCCCTTTTCCGCGTACTCCATCGCCGCCGACCGCATCAGCGAGATGAGCGCCGCCTTCGAGGCGGAGTAGAGCGCCAGCCCCGGATTCGGATTGCGCAGCCCGCTCACGGAGGTGTTCACGACGATGGCGCCCTTGCCCTGCTGCGCCATGATGCGGATCTGGTGCTGCAGGGATAGGTAGACAGACCTGACGTTGGTGTCGAAGACGCGGTCGTAGAGGGCGGCGTCCTGCTCTGTGATCGGCGCGCGAGGCTCCTGGTAGCCGGCGTTGTTGAAGGCCACGTCGAGGCGGCCGTGATCTCTCAGGATCGTCTGATGCAGGCTGGCGAGAGCGGCGGGATCCGTCACGTCGGTCGGGATGAAGCGGCCGACGGCACCGATCTCCGCCAGCGCCGCGACGGCCTTGTCGCCCGCGCTCTGCCGCCGTCCCGCCATCACGACCACGGCGCCGCGCCGGGCGAAGGCGAGGGCGGCCGCGTGTCCGATGCCGGTGGCGCCGCCGGTGACGAGAACGATCTTGTCCTTGAAGTCCTGCATTGGTGGCCCCGATCAGGCGGTCACGCGGGCGCGCTCGACGATCGCCCGCTGGTCGATGCCGACGGGCAGGCTGCCATAGACGGCGCCGCCGCCCGCATCGAGGCGCGTCGCGCAGAAAGCGTCGGCGACGGCGTGGGGCGAGTGGCGGATGAGCAGGCTCGCCTGCAGTGCCACCGCCATCTTCTCGACGATCCGGCGCGCCCGCGCCTCCTGCTCCTCGGGCCGGCGCAACTCGGCCTCGAGGCGATCGAGGGCGCCGTCGAGGCGCCGGTCGCCGCCTTTGGCCGTGCGCACCTCGTCGAGGAAGACGAGCACGCTCTCGGGATTTTTGGTGGCGGCGCGCAGGACGTCGAGGGCGATGATGTTGCCGCTGCCCTCCCAGATGCCGTTGAGCGGCGCCTCGCGATAGAGCCGGGCCATCGGGCCGTCCTCGACGAAGCCGTTGCCGCCGTGGCATTCGAGAGCCTCGTGCACGACGCCGACGGCGCGCTTGCAGTTCCAGTATTTGCCGACCGGCGTGCCGATGCGCACGAGGAGCCGGGCGCCGGCGTCGTCGGCTTCCTCGTCATCGACCGCCCGCGCGAGCCGGAAGGCGAGCAAGGTCGCCGCCTCCACCTCGAGGGCGAGATCCGCGATCACGTTCCGCATCAGCGGCTGATCGACCAGCGCCTTCTGAAACGCGCGGCGTCTGGTCGCATGGTGGATCGCCTCCGAGAGGGCCCGGCGCATCAGACCGGCGGAGCCGATGGCGAAATCGAGGCGCGTCAGATGCGTCATGGCGAGGGCCGCCTTGATGCCCTGGCCTTCCTCGCCGATGAGCCAGCCGAGCGCGCCGCGGTACTCGATCTCGCTGGAGGCATTCGACTTGTTGCCGCATTTATCCTTGAGGCGCTGGATCTGCAGGCGATTGCGCGTCCCGTCGGGCAGCCATCCCGGCAGCAGGAAGCACGAAAGACCGCGGTCGGTCTGGCCCAAGGTCACGAAGACGTCGCTCTGGGGCACCGAGAAGAACCACTTGTGGCCGTCGATCACATAGGCCTCGCCTGGCCCGCGCCGGGATGTGGCAGGGCTCGCCACCGTCTGCGTCGCGCGCAGGTCCGATCCCCCCTGCTTCTCGGTCAGCGTCATCCCCACCGTGCCGCCGGTCTTCCGGTGCATCGGCGCCGGTGTCGCGTCGTAGCGGGTCGAGAGGATGAACGGCTCCCACACCGCGGCAAGGTCGGGCTGCAGGCGGAGCGCCGGCACCGCCGAGTAGGTCATGCCCAGCGGACAGCAGATGCCGTTCTCACCCTGGTTCCAGAGATAGGACAGCATGCCGCGCGCCACGTGCGCGCCCGGCTCTTTCGCCGTCCATGACAGCCCGTGCGTGCCTTGGCCGACGGCAAGGGACATCAGCTCGTGCCAGGCCGGATGAAACTCGATCTGATCGATCCGGTTGCCGAAGCGGTCGTGAGTCCTGAGCTCCGGCAGGTGGCGATTGGCGTCGCGCGCCAGTGCGGCCACCTCCGCGCTGGCCACGGTTCTTCCCGCCGCGGTGAGAAGCGATCGCGCCCATGCGATCCGCTCGCGCTCGGCGATCTCGGTGAGGAGCCGGTCGCCGGTGAAGGCGTTGTGGCCGACGAGCGGCGTCGCCTGGTTCATCACCTCGTGGGTGGCGTAGCCGACCGGCGGCGCCGAGGGCAGCCGCGCGAAGATATCCGGCACGATGTCGCTCATGTCCCGCTCTCCAGGACGCCGACGCTGGCGCGCACGCAGAATTGGGCGATCTGCTCGACGAGATGGCGGTCGGCGCGCGGGCCGGTGCCCTTGGCGGGTGCCAGCGGCCCGATCAGGGCCTCCATGAAGGCGCCGACGATGCAGGCCGCGGCCACCGCCGGGTCGAGGCGCGGAAACTCGCCGCGCATGATCCCCTCGCGCAGGATGCGCTCGAAGCAGTGGGCGAGCTGGGCCCGATAGTCGAGACGCACGCTCTCGACCTCGGGATCGACGGGCTCCGCGATCAGCGCATAAGCGAGCTGGCGCCCTTGCAGGGCGCGGCTGGCGAAAGTGCGGATGGCGGCGGCTAGCTTCTCGGTCGGCGATCCGCCGGCGTCCGCCACCGCCTTCACGATGCCAAGCTCGCGGGCCGAGACCGTGGCGACGATCTCGGCGCAAAGCTCGGCTTTTGACGACCAATAGCGATAGACGGTGCCGGTCGCGACCTCGGCCCTGACCGCGACGTGATCCACCTGAGCGGCGGCCCATCCGCCATCGGCCACCAGCGCGCGCGCCGCCTTCAGGATCCGCGCCCGCTTGTCCGCCAGCCGCCGCGTCGCCTTCTCCGTCCGCCGATAGGCCACATCCACCCCCGCGACGTGCCACCAAAGACTGAACCGCAGTTCATTTGGGAAAGAATGAACCTTGGTTCATATCAGTGTCAAGGTTGGTGAGCAGCCGGCTCGGCGGAGGAGCCGGATTTTGCCGAGGTGTACAACAATCCAGGCTGCCTGCTCTGGGAGCGGGAGCAGCCGGAAGTATGCTGCCGCAACGCGTTGGCGCCCCGGTTCGCGGCTTCATCCGGTTAGGACGGCACGTACCTCGCGCTCTCTATGCGGCCTTAACTTCGGCGAGGAAGCGCTCGACTTCGGTGCGCAGCGAATCCGCCTGGCGCGCCATGTCCTGGGCTGCGGCGAGCACCTGACCCGCCGCCTGCCCGGTCTCGGACGCCGCCTTGGTCACGCCGGCGATGTTGGACGAGACCTCGCTGGTCCCAGCCGCCGCCTGCTGGACGTTGGAGGCGATCTCCTGTGTCGCCGAGCCCTGCTGCTCAACGGCGGAGGCGATTGCGGTCGCGATCTCGTTGACCTTGCGGATCGTCTGGGCGATGCCCTTAATCGCGCCGACCGAGTTCTGGGTCGACGTCTGAATCGCGGCGACCTGGGCCGTGATATCGTCGGTCGCCTTCGCCGTCTGCGTCGCCAGCGACTTGACCTCCGAGGCCACGACCGCGAAGCCCTTACCAGCCTCGCCGGCGCGCGCCGCCTCGATCGTCGCATTGAGCGCCAGGAGATTGGTCTGCCCGGCAATGTCGCTGATCAGCTTCACCACGTCGCCGATGCGCTGCGCGCCCTCGACCAGGGTCTGGATGGCGGCATTGGTGCGGTCGGCATCGTCCACCGCCTGCTGCGTGATGCGGCTCGACTCCGACACCTGTCGGCTGATCTCGATGATCGACGAGGACAACTCCTCGGCCGCGGATGCGACGGTCTGCACGTTGCTCGTCGCCTCCTCGGACGCGCTGGCCACCGCACCCGCCTGAAGATTGGTTTGCTCGGCCGTCGTCGACATCGCCTGCGCCGACGATTGCAGCTGCGTCGTCGCGGCCGAGACGGCGCGTACGACATCACCGACGCTGCGGTCGAAGGCCTGTGCGCTGGCCTCGAGACGCAGGGCCCGCGCTTCCTTCGCCTCGCGGTCGCGCGCCTGTTCAGCCGCGAGTGCATCGGCGCGGAGTATGTTCTCCTTGAAGACCAGCACGGCTTTCGCCATGTGGCCGATCTCGTCCGCGCGCGCCGTGTCCGGCACGTCGATCTGCTTGTCGCCCGAGGACAACGCGGTCATGACGCGTGTCATGCCGACGATCGGGCGCGCGATCATGCGCGAGATCGTGACGGTGACGAGTCCGGCCAGAGCCAGCGCGCACAGGAGCAGCGTCAAGAAGAGTTCCGTGGTGCGGGTGGCCGCTGCGGCGGCTCCTTCCGCGGTTTCGTGGCTGACGCCCTTCTCGATCTTATCCAGGGCCCCGAGCTGCGCCTCCAGCGCCGTGAACTTATCCTCCGCCTGCATCATGAACATGAGCGACGTGGCGACATCCGTTTCGGCCATGTCGACGACGTTCTTCACCGCCTCCTTGTAATCCTTCAGCGCCGCACGCGTCGCTGCGGTCGCCGCCTTCTCCCGGGCATCAAGCGTGAAGGAGCCGTCGAGCTTGTCGAGCGCGGCGGTCGCCGCGGCGACGTCGCGGTCGATGCCGCTTTTGCTCTCGGTGACCTTCGCCTTCTCCTCGCTGTTCGCGAGCCAGGTCAGCATGCGGTAGAGGTCGACATGAGCCAGTCGAACGGAATCGCGCGCCGACACGCTGATCTCGTCCTTGGCGAAGGCGACATTGACGACCTGATCGAGCGCCGCGCTCTGCCGGTGCGATCCGTATTCGCTGATTGCCGCCATGCCCATCAGGAAGACGGTGATCAGCACCGGCGCGATGAACACTTTGAGCGAGATACGGCAATTGTTCAGCAGAGATGTCAGCGACTTGATCATAATCCCCTCAGACGACGGAGCGACGCGGGCGGTCGGGATGCGGGGGGAAGGCGGAAAGCCCCTTCCCCCCGCAGGCGATGTGTGTCAGCCCTTGTAGACGCCGACGCCGACGATGACGTCGCCGACTTTCTTGATGAAGCTCGACTTGCCCTCGATCTTCTTCGTGGTCGGGTTCGGCCACTTATAGTCGACCCAGCCCTCGCCCTTGCCGTTGGCGAGATCGAGAATCTCCTTGATGAAGGCCTTGCCGTCGGCGTCCTTGACGTTGAGCAGCGACTTGCCGATCAGCGCCTTGTTTGCGCCATGCGCGACGGTCGTGCCCTGCTGGTCGAGCACGAAGACATAGAGATCGCGATCGACGAACCCGCCGGAGGGATCGTCGAAGGCGGGGAAGGCCTTGTCCTTGCCCTCGGCGGTCAGCAGCTTTGCGGCCTTCTCGACCATCGCCTTGGCCTCATCCGGCGATCCGTTCGTAGCGGCCGTGGCGCCAAACTGAACGCTGACCAAAGCAAAAATCGCGAGAGCCGATATCGTGAGTTTGCGCAGCATGTCTCTATCTTCCTCTGGCGGTTGCAGTGCAGCACACGCCCGGCGCATGGCCAGACGGCGACAGCCAAGCTTCCGTCAGCATTTCTAAGAGTTTGCTAAACTCGAACGAGAAAAACGCTGAAATCAACGCGTATACAATCGCAAGATGTACTCTGTGGCGCCTGCTCGCGAGATCGTGGAGCCCACGCGCGCCGCGCCGGGACCTCGGCGCAGCGTTCAATCCCGACATTAAGGCGGTCCGGATCGCTATCGTTTCGCTTCGGTCAAGTCGCACTGGGCGCATGACCCATGCTCAAACTGAGATCGCAGGCGGACTCCGACCGACGGCCTCACGGATATCTCTGAAGGAAGCGCGCCGATTTCGCCCACGCTCGGATACCGGCCGTTCTCCGTAGATGTGTGGTCTCGGGATGAGATGGCGCGGACCAATTTTGGAGACCGATGGGTCGTCGGTCCAGGCACTGCGGATCCTCGCATGGGTTTCCGCTGCGCGGCCCTCCGAAGTCATTGAGTGCTTCTGATTAGTGCGCGGCGTGGAGCGGAACCAATGCAGATCTATACTCCGAGCGCGTGTCAGAAACGTGCCAATGGGCCTGCACTTTTCCCGCTACGTTCGGCAGTTTGAGGCCTACGACCGTCGGAGGGCGCAGGCCAAAAGCGGCTGATTTCCGCGGCTTAAATGGCGCACCCGGCGAGATTCGAACTCACGACCTCTGCCTTCGGAGGGCAGCGCTCTATCCAGCTGAGCTACGGGTGCCTGACGCCAGCCGGGGGAAGATAGGCGGGGGTGGCGGGGGGACGCAAGGGACCTGCTCGGGCCGGCCGGCGTTCACCGCTTCGGCAGCAGCTTCGCCTCGGCGTTGCGGTCGGCGCCGGAGGGGAGGGGGGCCTCGGGGTTGTCGATCCAGGCCGCGACGTCTTTCCAGACCACCGGCGCCTCGAGATCGCGCAGCAGCATGTGGAACCCGGCCGGGTAATAGGCGAGCGTGCGCGGTGCTTCCGGCGGCAAGGCCTCGAGGAAGCGCCTGGTGGCGCCGAGTGGGATGAGCTCGTCGCGCTCGCCGTAGAGGAACAGCATCGGCGCGGTGAGCTTGGGCGCCGAGGCGGTGGCGTCGTCCATGAGGTCGACCAGGCCCTTGATGGCGTCGACCCGCGTCTCCTTGATCACCAGGGGATCGCGGCCCAGCGCGCGCAGCATCTCGATATTGTCCGAGGGCTTGATGCCGAGGCCGCGGCCGGTGAAGGTCATGCCCGGCACGACGCGATAAGCCAACGAAGAGCGCCACCCGCTCGAACACGTTCATGGTGCTGCGGCCCCAGACCGCCGGCGCCTCCAGGATCAGGCCGTCCACCGGCGGCATCGGCGTGCCCTCGGTGCCAGTCGCCGCCACGATCGCCACCGCGCCGCCCATGCTCTCGCCGAGGAGATAGAGCGGCACGTGGGGATAGCGCGCGCGCAGCGCGGCGCTTGCCTCCTGGGCGTCGGCGGCCATGCGCGGCGCGCCGGCCCAGAGCCCGTGGTCCGGCGCCGCGCCGAAGCCGCGCTGGTCGTAGGCGTAGGTGGCGATGCCGTCCTTCGCCCAGTCCTCGCCCGGGGTCTTGAAGGAGTCCGAATAGTCGTTGAACCCGTGCAGCGCCAGGATCACCGCCTTGGTCCGGAGCGGCGGCGCCGGCTGCCACGCCCGCATCGGCAGATAGGCGCCGTCGTCGGCGACGAAGCTGGCGACGGTGAAATGCGGCGTCTGCGAGTTGGATGGCCCCGGCGGAGTGCCAATCACCGGCGACGCACAGGCGGCGGTGAGCGCCGCCAGCAGCAGGACGAGAAGCCTCATGAGACCGCGCGCGGCGCCCCGCCAGTGAGCCGCAGGAAGATCGCCTCCAGATCGGTCTCCTCGCTCTGGACGTCGCGGATGGTGAGGCCCTGGGCCTGGATCTCCGCCAGGATCGGCGCCAGCGTGGTGGAGCTCGGCCGGTAGTGCAGCACCAGCCGGTCCGGCGCAGCCAGAGTGAGGCCGAGAGCGGCGAGCGACGGCGGCAGCGTGTGCGCGGTGTCCGCGAGATAGATCGTCAGCGTCTTGGCATCGATGCGGCCCACCAGCGCCGCGGTCGTGTCGTTGGCGACCACACGGCCCTTGTCGATGATGGCGATGCGCTCGCAGAGCGATTCCGCCTCTTCCAGATAATGCGTCGTCAGCAGGATCGTGGTGCCCCCCGCGTTGAGCTCGCGCACGAGGTCCCAGAGCTGCCGGCGCAGCTCCACGTCGACGCCGGCGGTCGGCTCGTCCAGCACCAGCACCGGCGGGCTGTGCACCATCGCCTTCCCCATCATCAGGCGCCGCTTCATGCCGCCGGAGAGGGTGCGGGAGTAGGAGTCCGCCTGGGCGGTGAGGGTGAGCGCCGCCAGGATCTCCGCCGTGCGGCGCTCCTTCTTCGGCACGCCGTAGAGTCCGGCCTGCATGTCCAGGAGCTCCCGCGGCGTGAAGAAGGCGTCGATATTGAGCTCCTGGGCCACCACGCCGATGGCGGCGCGGGCCTGGCGCGGGTCGTCGTCGATGTCGATGCCCCAGATGCTGGCGCGGCCGGAGGTCTTCAGGACGAGGCCCGCCAGGATGTTGATGAGCGTCGACTTGCCGGCGCCGTTGGGGCCGAGGAGGCCGAAGATCATGCCGCGGGGGATCGCAAGATCGACCGCGTCGAGGGCCAGCTTGTCCGGTTGGCGGTTGCTGCCGCGATAGACCTTGGTGAGGCCCTTGACCTCGACCGCGATCGCCGGCCGTGGCGCGGCCTGGGGCGGCGCCGGCGCCGCCGGGCTGCCGGGCGCGATACGTGCGGGGGAGCTGGTCATTGATTGTGCTGCGGCAATGGGTATCATCCGCGCGCCGACCGGGTCAACGGCGGGCGCAGTCCCCGGCCGGCCATCCCGTGCCTCGACCTCAAGCCTTGGATCCCCACCGATGCAGCCTTTCGAGATCATCTACGTCGACAAGCAGACCGTGGCCTGCGACGGCGGCGGCGGGGCGGCGGGCCATCCCCGGGTCTATCTCAATCTGGGCGCGGACGGGAAGATCGAATGCCCCTACTGCTCGCGGCTCTATATCCATGAGTCGAAGCGGGGCGCCGCCGCCAGCGCGCCCCCGCGCGGCGCCGCCGCCTCCAAGCCTTGAAGCCGCTCAAGCACGTCTACCTCGTCGACGGCTCGGGCTTCATCTTCCGGGCCTATCACGCGCTGCCGCCGCTGACGCGGCCGGACGGTACGCCCGTAGGCGCCGTTCTCGGTTTCTCCAACATGCTGCTGAAGCTGCTGCAGGAGACCGACGCCGACCATATCGCCGTGGTGTTCGATACCGCGCGCCTCACCTTCCGCAGCCGCATCTACGAGGCCTACAAGGCGAACCGGCCGCCGCCGCCCGACGACCTGATCCCGCAATTCGCATTGGTGCGCGAGGCGACCGACGCCTTCTCGGTGCCGCGCATCGAGCGCGACGACTACGAGGCCGACGACCTCATCGCCGCCTATGCCAAGGCGGCGGTGAAGGCGGGCGCCACCGTCACCATCGTCTCCTCGGACAAGGACCTGATGCAGCTCGTCACCGACAAGGTGCAGCTCCTCGATCCGATCAAGAACCGGCCGATCGGCGCCGCCGAGGTGAAGGAGAAGTTCGGTGTCGGGCCCGAGCAGGTGATCGACGTGCAGGCGCTCGCCGGCGACAGCGTCGACAACGTGCCCGGCGTGCCGGGGATCGGCGTCAAGACCGCGGCCGAGCTCATCGGCATCTACGGCACGCTGGAGAACCTGCTGGCCCATGCGGGCGACATCAAGCAGCCGAAGCGGCGGCAGAACCTGATCGACTTCGCCGAGCAGGCCCGCATCTCCAAGAAGCTGGTCACCCTCGACGTGGACGCGCCGCTGCCGCTGGCCCTCGAGATGCTGGAGACCAAGCCTCTCGACCGCGCGAAGATCACGGCGTTCCTGCAGGCGCAGAACTTCCGCACCCTCCTCAATCGCATCGACGGCAAGCTCAAGGGTGATCCCGGCGCTGCTCCGGCGCCGGCCTCCACCCCGGCTTCGGCGCCCGCGACAGCACCGGCGAAGCCCGCCGCGAACGGCCATATGGCGGTGGCGATTCCGGCCCACCTCGCCGATGCCAAGCACCACTACGAGCTGGTGCAGGACGCCGGGGCCCTCGAAGACTGGATTGCCCGGGCGGTCGCCCAGGGCACGGTGGCGGTCGACACCGAGACCAATTCCCTCGACGCGGTCCGGGCGGATCTCGTCGGCGTCTCCATGGCTCTGGCGCCGGGCATCGCCTGCTACATTCCGCTCGCCCACCGCGCGCCGCAGGAGGGGCTCGATCTCGGCGACGCCGGCGGCAAATCCTCCGACCTCAAGCAGATTCCCTTCGAGACCGCGATCAAGCTGCTGAAGCCGCTGCTGGAGGATCCCTCGGTCCTCAAGATCGGCCATAACATCAAGTACGACGTGCAGATCTTCGATCGCTACGGCATCAAGACGGCGCCGATCGACGACACGCTGCTGCTCTCCTTCGTGCTGGAAGGCGGGCAGCACGGCCACGGTCTTGACGAGCTGGCGGCGCTGCATTTCGGCCACTCCACCATCAAGTACAAGGACGTCGCCGGCAGCGGCAAGAGCCACATCGGCTTTGCCGCCGTGCCTCTCGACAAGGCCCGCGACTACGCCGCCGAGGACGCGGACTACACGCTGCGCTTCTACGAGCTGCTGCGGCCACGCCTCATCGCCGAGCACATGGTGACGTTCTATGAGACGGTGGAGCGGCCCCTGGTGCCGGTCGTCGCCGAGATGGAGCGCGCGGGCATCATGGTGGACCGCGCCTGGCTCAAGGAGCTCTCGGCGGATTTCGCCCAGCGCATGGGCGATCTCGAGCGCGAGATCCACAAGCTCGCCGGCCACGAGTTCAACGTCGGCTCGCCGAAGCAGTTGGGCGAGGTGCTGTTCGAGGAGCTGAAGCTGCCCGGCGGCAAGAAGATGAAGACCGGCGCCTACGGCACCGACGCGGGCGTGCTGGAGGATCTCGCGGGCGAGCATCCGCTCCCCGCCCGCGTCCTCGACTGGCGCCAGCTGCAGAAGCTCAAGAGCACCTATGCGGACGCGCTGGTTGAGGAGATCAATCCCGGTCACCGGCCGCGTCCACACCAGCTATTCGCTCGCGGGCGCCGTCACCGGCCGGCTCTCCTCCACCGAGCCCAACCTGCAGAACATCCCGATCCGCACCGAGGAAGGCCGCAAGATCCGCCGCGCCTTCGTGGCGGCGCCGGGCAACCTGCTGCTCTCGGCGGACTACAGCCAGATCGAGCTGCGCCTCGCCGCCCATGTGGCCGATGTCCCCGCCCTCAAGGAGGCGTTCAAGCGCGGCGACGACATCCACGCGATGACCGCCAGCGAGGTCTTCGGCGTTCCCATGAAGAAGATGGACGCCCAGACGCGCCGCCGCGCCAAGGCGATCAACTTCGGCATCATATACGGCATCAGCGCCTTCGGCCTGGCAGCACAGCTGCAGATTCCCCAGAGCGAGGCCGCCGCCTACATCAAGGCCTATTTCGAGCGCTTCCCGGGCATCCGCGCCTACATGGACCGGATGCGTCATCTCGGCCGCGAGCAGGGCTACGTCGAGACCATCTTCGGCCGGCGCTGCGCCATTCCCGGCATCAAGGACGCCAATCCCGCGCGCCGCGCCTTCGCCGAGCGCCAGGCGATCAACGCGCCGCTGCAAGGCTCCGCCGCCGACATCATCAAGCGCGCCATGGCCCGCGTGCCGCCGGCGCTGGCCAAGGCCGGCCTCAAGACGCGCATGCTGCTCCAGGTGCACGACGAGCTCGTCTTCGAGGCGCCGGAGAAGGAAGCGAAAGCCGCCGCCGCCCTCGTCAAGGAGGTGATGGAAGGCGCCGTCGGCCCGTCGCACTCGATCTCCGTGCCCCTGGTGGTGGAGACCGGCGCGGCGCAGAATTGGGAAGAGGCGCACTAAGGAGACAGCCATGCATATGACCGTGATCGACCAGGACCTCGCCGTCGCCTCTCAGGTGACGCCTGATGACATCGCCGGCGCGGCGCGGGACGGCGTGCGCACGATCATGAACAACCGCCCCGACGGCGAGGAGCCGGGCCAGCTCACCGCCGCCGAGGCTAAGGCGGTCGCGGAGAAGGCGGGCCTGGCTTACGTCCATATTCCCGTGCAGACCGGCACCATCACCGCCGCCGACGTCGAGGCCTTCGCCCGCGTCCTCAAGGAAAGCCCGAAGCCGGTGCTCGCCCATTGCCGCTCCGGCACCCGCTGCTATCTGCTCTGGGCCGCGACCCAGGCGGTGGCCGGCAAGGACCCGGCCCAGCTCGTCATGCGCGCCGCCGGCGACGGCTACGACATCCGCTCGCTGCCGGACCTTCTGCGCCGCATTGGCAAGGGCTGACGGTCGGCGGCGCAAGCGTCACCGACTTGGCTCGCGCTCAGCCCCGAGCGGGCTTGCCGGAGAACGGCCAGATGCGTCTCGGGCGGCGAATGACGTCGGCGCTGCTGGCGGCGTCGCTCTGTCTTCTAACGCTTCCGGTCGCCGCCGCCTCCCCGGACCCCGGCGCCGCGAAAGCCGTCTGGCCGACGAAAGCCTGGGAGACTTCCACGCCGGAGGAGCAGGGGCTCGATTCAGCGACGCTCGCAGCGCTGGTGACCACCGTCGGGAGCTACAAGCAGGACAGCCTCCTGATCGTCCGGCACGGAAAGATCGTCGCCGAGGTTTACTACGGGCCTTACGAAGCCGGCATCCCGCACGATCTGCGATCGATCACGAAGAGCGTCATCGGAACGCTCACGGCGATCGAGATTCGAGACGGGCTCCTCGACAGCGTGGATCATCCGATCGTGGATCTCTTTCCCGACAAGAAGATCTCGAACCTCGATGAGAAAAAGAAGGCCATGACGGTCCAGAACCTGCTGGACATGGCATCCGGCATCGAGTGGCAGGAGAAGGCATATACGCCCGATGAATTGATCACGCGGATGCACGGGAGCCCGGATCGCACGGCGTTCGTGCTCGATCAGCCGATGTCGAGCACGCCGGGAACCCGGTTCTACTACAACAGCGGCAATCCCTACGTCCTGTCCGCGATCATCACGAAAAAGACTGGAGAAAGTGCCTCTAAATTCGCGGAGCACGCGCTGTTCGCGCCGCTGGGGATCTCGAGCGCGCACTGGGGCAAGCCCGACGCCCAGGGGGTCAGCGACGGCGAAAGCGGACTCTTCCTGACGCCGCACGACATGGCGCGACTCGGCTATCTCTATCTTCACGATGGCGTCTGGGACGGCAAGCAGCTCATCCCGCGGTCCTGGGTCGCGCGAGCTCGCGCGGGACCGATCACGGCGAACTCGGGCTTTCGCTATGGAAATCTCTGGTGGTCGCGTCCCGGCAAGGGAGCCTATATGGCGCTCGGCCGTCATTCTCAGGTGATCCTGGTGCTTCCGAATCTGGACCTCGTCGCGGTCATGACCGGCCACCTCGAGGATGGCGTCTATTATCCCCTCGACGAGCTGATCGACGACATTTCCAGCGCGATCAAATCGGACGGGCCGCGGATTGCGAACTCCGCGGAGCGATCCCTGCTCGCCGCGTCCATTCGCCGGGCCGCGACCGGGCTTCCCTCTCCTGCCGGCGAAACACCGGCAATGGCTCGCCACATTTCCGGGAAGATTTACGAGCTGAGCGAGAATGAGCTGCGTGTGAAGACGGTGTCATTGACCCTCGATGCTTCCGGTCCGTCCTGGGAAATCACCACCTATGACCGGAAATCGGCGCAACCCCCGAGGCGATATGCAGGCCCCCTCGGGCTCGACGGAGCGTTTCGGAAAAGTCCGCCGGCGAGCGATGGGATCGATGCCGTCAGGGGCCGATGGCTGGATGACCGCCGTTTCCTGCTCGAGCGCCGGGTCCTCGGACATGGGGAAGTTCAGACCTGGACGCTCACCTTCAGCGGAAAGAAAGTCGATATCGCGTTCGAGGATACCGATGGCTTCAAAGCGGAGCTGCACGGCGACGCAAAGGACTGAGTCCCCCGCCGGCCCTGCCTTGGAAAGAGCGCGTTCATGCGCGTCTTCGCGACCGGCACTACCGGCGTGATCGGGCGGCGGGCGGTCCCGCTGCTGATCGCCGCCGGCCATCGCGTCTCCGCGGTCGGGTGCGGCCTCAGCGGTGCTGACGCCGCGGCGGTTTCACGAGCACGAGGATCACCGCCGTTTCTTCCGCGAGCATTTCCTCGTGAAAGGGGCCGAGGCCGCGGCGGCCTGTGTCGGCGCCCTCGGCACCGTCGCTCGCGTGGCGGAGCTCATCGCTTAAACGAAAACGGGCCGGCATCACCTGCCGGCCCGTCATTCCGGACGGCCGAGAGATCAGGCGGCGCTCTTCACCCCCGCCGCTTTCACCTCGTCACTGACGTGGGCTTCGAACCGCTTGAAGTTCTCGGCGAAGCGCTTGGTGAGCTCGCGGGCGGTGTCGTCGTAGGCCGCCTTGTCGGACCAGGTGTTGCGGGGATTAAGCACCTCGCTCGGCACGCCCGGGCAGCTTTGCGGTACATGGAGGCCGAAGAAGGGATCGCGCTCAGTGGGGACGTCCTTGAGCTTGCCGTCGAGAGCCGCGCGCACCAGCGTCCGTGTGTGCTGGATCTTCATGCGCTGGCCCACGCCATAGGCGCCGCCGGACCAGCCGGTGTTGACCAGCCAGCAGTCGGTCTTGTGGCGGCGGATGCGGTCGCCCAGCAGCTTGGCGTAGGTCGCCGGATGGCGCGGCATGAACGGCGCGCCGAAGCAGGTGGAGAATGTGGCCTGGGGCGCGTTCCCCATGCCCTTCTCGGTGCCGGCGACGCGGGCGGTATAGCCCGAGAGGAAGTGATAGACCGCCTGGTCCGGCGTCAGCTTCGCGATCGGCGGCAGCACGCCGAAGGCGTCCGCCGTCAGCATGATGACGTTGGCGGGATGCCCGGTGATGCCGGTCGGGCTCACGTTCGGAATGAAGTCGATGGGATAGCAGGCGCGCGTGTTCTCGGTCAGGCTCTGGTTGTCGAGATCCGGCTCGCGCGTCACGGGGTCGAGCACCACGTTCTCCAGCACCGTGCCGAAGCGGCGGACGGTGGCGTAGATCTCGGGCTCGGCCTCCGCCGAGAGCTTGATCACCTTGGCGTAGCAGCCGCCCTCGAAATTGAAGAGGCCCTTCGGGCTCCAGCCGTGCTCGTCGTCGCCGATGAGGGTGCGCGAGCCGTCGGCGGAGAGCGTCGTCTTGCCGGTGCCGGAGAGGCCGAAGAAGACCGCGCTGTCGCCCTTGGGGCCGACGTTGACGGAGCCGTGCATCGGCAGCACGTCCCGGGGCGGCAGCAGGAAGTTGAGGAGGCCGAACACCGACTTCTTGATCTCGCCCGCATAGCGCGTGCCGCCGATCAGCACCAGCCGCTCGGTGAAGTTCACGAGGATGAAGACCTCGGAGTTCAGCTTGTCGATGGCGGGCGTCGCCTCGAAGAGCGGCGCATGGATGATGGTGAAATCAGGCGTGAAGGCGCGGATGTCCGCCGGAGTCGGGCGCAGGAACATGTTGCGCGCGAACAGGCTGTGCCACGCGCTGTCGCTTACCAGGCGCACCGAGACCCGATGGTCGGGATCGGCGCCGGCGAAGCTGTCGGTGACGAAGGCTTCCCGGCCCTGGAAGTAGGCGAGCATGCGCTGCTTCAGGCTCTCGAACACCGCCGGTTGGACGCGCTGGTTGATGGTGTTCCAGTCGACCTCGGATTTGGTCGTGGCGTCCTCGACGATGAACTTGTCCTTGGGCGTGCGGCCGGTGTGGACGCCGGTGACGGCGACGAAGGCACCGCCGGCGCCGATCTCGCCCTCGCGGCGGCGGATGGCATGCTCGTAGAGCAAGGGCACGCTCAGGTTCCAGTGCACCGCGGCCAGTCGCCGGAAGCCTTGCCGATCGAGACCCACGGATCCCTTGAGTCCGATCTCACCCGATGTTCCGTCCATCACGTCGCGTTCCCTCATCTGGATATTCATTTTGGTTAAGACAGGCTCATAGCCGGCGCCTGAACGCGGACGATAGCCGAGACCCAACGGCCCGGCAATCGCAGGTTCAGGACGTCTGCAACCGATCTCAGGGCTTGGTTAATTTGGCCTGCGCGATCGCCCGGAGTCCATCGTCGGGACCGCGCGCCACGGTGGCAAATTCGAGTCGGGAGATGACACCGCGATGACGAAGATCGGCGCCCTCGGGATCGATGCCGGTGAGGCGCCAGCCGTCGTCCAGTCCGTGGGTGCGCCGCAGCGCGGCACCGCGCGCAGCGTCGTCGTTGAACGCCGCGGTGAGCGTTGCTTCGCGCTCCGCCCAGGCGGGATCCACATCGGGCAGCAGTTCAGGCGTCTCGATCCAGTGGATGCGGCCGAAGCCCGCGACAAGATGGGCGCGGGCGACGGCGATGCGATAAAGGTGGAAATCCGCGAAGCCCGCATAGAGCTCCGCCGCCGGATGGCGCGCGAGGAAGCGCTGCCGCAGATGCGTGTCCGCGCTCACCCGCGCCTCGCCCAGCACGGTGACGCGCGGGCCGGTGAGGGGATCGTCGAGGCCCTGGGTTCCGTCGAACAGCAGGGAGACGCGAGGCTCCCGCTTGATGTTCTTGGCGTGCTCCGACAGGTCGGAGATCAGCAGCAGCGGCGTCGCGTCGTGGTCGAGCGCCACCAGCACCAGGGAGGCGAAGGGCCAGCCTTCCTGGGAGGTCGCGAGCGCCGCCCGATCCGTCGCGCGCAGCACGGCGCGGGCCTGACGGGCGGAGGTTTGCGATGGGAGGGCGGGTGCGGCCATGACGCGATCTTAACCTTGCGGCCCGGCGCGGCAATGGGCGCCGGGAACCCCCGGCACTTGACGGCGCCCTCAAATCCCGGTCAAACCCGGGTCAAATCCCGGCGCCGCTTGGGCTTTGCCCCAAAGGCGCCACACTGGCAGGAGAAAATCGGTGGTGATCAAAGGGACTCCGGGGGCTTCTCCTCTGAGCCAGCCGGCACAGGAAAAGGACCGCTTCGTGGGATCCACCATCGCGCTCGTTGACGACGACCGCAATATCCTGACCTCCGTCGCCATGGCGCTCGAGGCCGAGGGCTTTACCGTGCGCCCCTATTCCGACGGCGCCGAGGCGCTGAAGGCGATGGGCCAGCAGCCGGTCGACCTCGCCATCCTCGACATCAAGATGCCGCGCATGGACGGGCTCGAGCTCCTGTCCCATCTGCGCAAGCAGACCCAGATGCCGGTGATCTTCCTCACCTCGAAGGACGACGAGGTGGACGAGGTGCTGGGCCTGCGCATGGGCGCGGACGACTACATCAAGAAGCCGTTCTCCCAGCGCCTGCTGATCGAGCGCATCCGCGCGCTGCTGCGGCGCGGCGAGATGGCGCGCGGCGAGACCGAGGGCGAGCCGGTGATCCAGCGCGGCGAGCTGCTGCTGGATCCGACGCGGCATCAATGCACCTGGAAGGCCCAGAGCGTCGATCTCACGGTGACGGAATTCCTGATCCTCAAGGCGCTGGCGCTGCGGCCCGGCCACGTGAAGAGCCGCGACCAGCTCATGGACAGCGCCTACGGCGAGCACATCTACGTCGACGACCGCACCATCGACAGCCACATCAAGCGGCTGCGCAAGAAGTTCAAGGTGCTCGATGGCGAGTTCTCGCAGATCGAGACGCTTTACGGGGTGGGATATCGCTACCGCGACCGATGATCGCGCGGCCGCCGCCGCGGTAGGGCCGGGCGCGGGAGACGCCGGCGCGGAGACGCCGCCGCGCCCCATGGAGACGGCGGCGGCCACGCACCGCCGCCACCGCGTGTTCCGGCGCCGCCTCTCGCCGCTGACACGCCGGATCCTGGCGGTGAACGTGCTGGCGCTGGGTCTCCTGGGCCTCGGCCTGCTCTACCTCGGCGAATACCGCACCAGCCTGATCGACACCGAGCTCGAGGCGCTGAAGACGCAAGGCGAGATCTCCGCCGCCGCGCTCTCCGAGGGCGCGGTGTTCGATGTGCCGAACGAGCCGGAACTGCTGATCCCCGATCTGGGCCGCCAGATGATCCGGCGACTGGTGGAGCCGACGCGGGGCCGTGCGCGCCTTTTCGACGCCAACGGCACGCTCATCGCCGACACCCGCTGGCTCGGCGGTCCCGGCGGCCCGGTGCAGATCGAGGCGCTGCCGCCGCCGGAATCCGACGGCTCTCTCGGCAGCATCGTCGATCGGATCGCCGCCCGCGTCCGCGGCTGGCTGCCGGCCGCCACCGACTATCCGCCCGACGTCGAATACGTGGCGCCCACGGCGCAGGATTTTCCCGAGGTCGAGGCGGCGCTCCGCGGCGAGCCTACCCACGCCGTGCGCCGGGATCGCCTCAACGGCGAGCTGATCCTGAGCGTCGCGGTGCCGGTGCAGCGGTACCGGCAGGTGCTGGGCGCGGTCAGCTTCTCCACCGACAGCCGCGGCATCGAGCAGGCGGTGCGGCTGGTGCGCCTGGAGATCCTCAAGATGTTCCTGGTGGCGCTCGCGGTGACGGTGCTGCTGTCGATCTATCTCGCCGGCACCATCGCGCGGCCGATCCGGCGCCTCGCCATCGCTGCCGAGCGGGTGCGGCGCGGCCACGGCCGCCAGATGGCGATTCCCGACTTCACCGCGCGCGGCGACGAGATCGGCGAGCTGTCCGGCGCGCTCCGCGAGATGACCGATGCGCTCTGGCGCCGCATGGACGCCATCGAGCACTTCGCCGCCGATGTGGCGCACGAGATCAAGAATCCGCTCACGTCCCTCAAGAGCGCCGTGGAGACGGCGGTGCGTCTCACCGATCCCGCCAAGCAGCGCCGGCTTCTCGACGTCATCGTCGAGGACGTCGGCCGCCTCGACCGGCTGATCAGCGATATCTCCGACGCCTCACGCCTCGACGCCGAGCTGAGCCGCATCGAGGTCGAGCCGGTATCGCTGGTCGAGATGCTGCTGGCCCTTGTGGACGTCTACGAGGCCACCGGCGAGGAGGGTGCGCCGCGGCCCGAGCTGGTGCTGCCACCGGGCGTCGCGCGCTCGAAGCTCGTGGTGCCCGGCATCGAGAGCCGGCTCGGCCAGGTGTTCCGCAATCTGATCGCCAACGCGATCTCGTTCAGCCCGCCCGATGGCACGATCCGGATCGTCGCCGAGCCTGGCGGCGACATGGTCATCGTCACCGTGGAGGATGACGGGCCGGGCATTCCCGAAGGCAAGCTGGAGGCGATCTTCGACCGCTTCTATACGGAGCGTCCCGTCGGCGAGAAATTCGGGACTCATTCCGGCCTCGGCCTCTCGATCTCCAAGCAGATCGTCGAGGCCCATCGCGGCACCATCCATGCCGAGAATCTGCGTGACGCGGCGGGACGCGTCTGCGGCGCCCGCTTCGTGGTGCGCCTGCCGGCGGCGGAGCGGGACGGGAGCTAGACGCGACCGAGGCTCAGCCGGAAATTCCGACCACCACTTCGTAGACGGTGACGCCGCCCTGCTGCACCGGGCGGACCTTGGCCGAATAGCCCTTGAGCTGGCCGGCGATGGCCTGGGCCTCGGCCGGGTCGGTGCCGCCTTGGATCACCATCTCGCCGTGCACCGGCGGTCCGCCGAGAGCACGGGGCGCTGGGTTTGCCGGAGCCGAGGCCTGCTGGGTCGCGGCTGCGCGGGACGCCGACTTCGCTTGCGGGTGCGCCGGAGGAGTGGAGGGAGCGGCCGCCGGCTTCGGCGCCGTCTCCGCCGTCACCTGGGCCATTGCCGGCGCGGGCGGGCGCGACGCCGGGGCGGGGGGTGGGCTCGCGGGCTCGGTCGGCGGCACGGCCGCAACCGCTGGCGGCGCGGGCTTGGCCGGAGCGGCAGCGGGCGCGGCCGCCGCATGAACGGGGGCGGGCTGCGCCTCAGCGGTGATGGGCTCGGAGGGTCTCGGATAGGGGGAGAGGACGGTGAGCGGCGGCTCCGGGGGCGCCGGCGGCAGCGCGGCCTCCGTCACCACCTTGGTCTCCGCGTGGCAGATCCACTCGCCCGTGAGGACCCGCGACATCCGGCAATCCTCGCCCGCGAGGTTGGAGATCGCATGATCGCTCATCGTCTTGCCCGAGGTGATGACGGCGACGCCGTCGGCGACCAACGAGGCCACCGTGAGTGCCGGCGGCACGGCGCAGCCGACCAGGGGCAGGGCGACCGCCGCGCAAACCGCTATCAGCGCAATGGGGCGCATCCGGGTCTTTCAGGCGAGTTATCGGGAAGCGGAGGCAGCCTGCGCCCCGCGCCTTAACGAAGCGTCAAAGCGCCGCCGGCGCGGCCGCGGCGAATGGTCGTATGAGAACATATCAGGAACGATATCAGGGGGTCTCCGCATTGACTTTGGCAGGCGGCTGGCTCACCTACAGACCGCATGACGCGGGTTCACGGCACCACAGTGGCGCTGGAGGGGGCGGGCATCCTCATCCGCGGCCCCTCCGGAAGCGGCAAGAGCGACCTCGCGCTCCGCCTCATCGATGCCGGCGCCCGCCTGGTGGCGGACGATCAGACCGAGCTGTGGCGGCACGGCGAGGCGGTGATGGCGCGATGCCCGGCGACGATCGCCGGCCAGATCGAGGTGCGAGGCCTCGGCATCCTCCGCTTTCCCCACCTGGCCGAGGCGCCGCTTCGGCTGGTGGTGGACCTGATCGCGCCCGACGCGGTGGAGCGCCTGCCGGAGCCGCGATTCTGCGATTATTTCCAGTGCTCTATTCCGCTCCTGGCGGTGGCGCCCTTCGAGATCTCGGCGGCGCTCAAGCTGCGTCTGGCGGTCGACGGCTTGGTGAACCGCCTGCACACCCCTATAGTCGTGGCGCCATGACCAGCTCAGCGGCCCCGCCGGCGGACGTCCAGCCGCCGGCCCAAGGAACCGCGACGCCAGCGCTCGCCAGCCGGGTGTTGGTGGTGACCGGCATTTCCGGCGCCGGGCGCGCCACCGCGCTGAAGGCCTTGGAGGATCTCGGCTACGAGGCGGTCGACAACCTGCCGCTCTCCCTGGTGCCGGCCCTGACCGGGCATCGGCCGCTCAGGGCGCCGCTGGCGCTCGGCGCCGACGTGCGCACGCGGGATTTCGGCGCCAGCGCGCTCGGCGATACGCTCGACGGTCTGGCGCTCGAGGACGGCACGCGGCCGGTCGTGGTGTTCCTCGACTGCGACGATGCGCGGCTGGTGCAGCGCTACACCGAGACGCGGCGGCGCCATCCGCTGGCGGCGGACCGTCCGGTGATCGATGGCATCCGGCTCGAGCGGCAATATGTTTCACCCTTGCGTGAGCGTGCCGACCTCGTTATCGATACGACCGACCTCAGCCCCGCCGATCTAAAGCGCGTCCTCACCGGTCACTTCGCGCTCGACCGTTCGCCGGGGATCGCGCTCTCGGTGCTTTCCTTCTCGTATCGCCACGGTCTGCCGCGTGATGCCGATATCGTTTTCGATACGCGCTTTCTGCGCAATCCGCACTACGTGGCGACGCTCAAGCCGCTCACCGGCCTCGATCCCGCGGTCGGCGCCTATATCGCCGAGGACGAGGATTTCCCTGCCTTCTTCCGTCAGCTCACCCAACTCGTCGCGCCGCTGCTGCCGCGCTTCGAGCGGGAGGGCAAAAGCTATCTCACCATTGCCGTCGGATGCACCGGCGGCCGTCATCGCTCCGTCTATGTGGCGGAGCGTCTGGCGGCCTGGCTGGGCGAGCGGGGCCGCGCCGTGAGCGTGCGCCACCGCGACGTCGACCGTCTGGGTGCCGCGGAAGCGCGCCCCGACGTCGCCGCCGACGGTCCAGCGAAGGATCGCCCATGATTGGAATGGTTATCGTCACCCACGGCCGTCTCGCTGCGGAATTCATCGCCGCGCTCGAGCACGTGGTGGGGCCGCAGCGCGACGTCGCCGCGATCTGCATCGGCGCCGACGACGACATGGAGCAGCGCCGGCAGGATATCCTGCGCGCCGTGCGCGACGTGGACAGCGGCGACGGCGTGGTGCTGCTCACGGACATGTTCGGCGGCACGCCGTCCAATCTGGCGATTTCCGTGATGGACCGTCCCAAGATCGAGGTGATCGCCGGCATCAATCTGCCGATGCTGATCAAGCTGGCCAGCCTGCGCCAGACCGAGGGTCTTGCCAACGCCGTGCGCGGCGCCCAGGAGGCGGGTCGCAAGTACATCAACGTGGCATCCCAGCTCCTCGCCGACGCGCGCGGATGAACGACGCGCACGAAAGCGCGCCCGACGCCGGCGAGATCCGGCGCACGGTCACGATCTGCAACAAGCGCGGCCTGCATGCCCGGGCCGCCGCCCGCTTCGTCAAGCTTGCCTGGCAGTTCGACGCCGAGGTGACGGTGCGCAAGAACGGCAGCGCGGTCTCGGGCCGCTCCATCATGGGACTGATGATGCTCGCCGCCGGCCCCGGCACCGACATCGAGCTGATCGCCACCGGGCGCGAGGCGGAGCGCGCCGTGGCGGCGCTCGCCGATCTCGTGAGCGGTGGCTTCGATGAGGAGTGACGGGAGCGCACGGCGCGGCGAGCGCACTCTCACCGGCCTCGGCGTTTCGCCGGGCATCGCCATCGGCCCGGCCTTCGTCAGCGAGGAAGGCGAGGTCTCGGTGCCGGAGCGCCGCATCGACGCCGACGAGATCGCGGCCGAGCGCGCAGCGCTTCGAGAGCGCCGTCCAGTTCTCGCTGAAGCAGCTCAAGAAGCTCAAGGGCAAGGCCGCGGCGCTGCCGGAATCGGCGGCGGAGGAGATGGGTTATCTCCTCGATGCCCACATCGCCATGCTCTCGAACTCGCGCCTGGTGCGCGGCGTCGAGCGCCGCATCAAGGAGGAGCGCGCCAACGCCGAGCACGCCGTGCAGATGGAGATCGCGGCGATCGGCCAGAGCTTCGCCACCATGTCCGACGCCTACCTGGCCCAGCGCATCGACGACGTGCGCGAGGTCGGCAGCCGCCTGCTGCGCAACCTGACCCAGACGCCCTATGCCGCCTTCCAGCATATCGCTCCCGGCGCGGTGATCCTGGCGGAGGAGCTGAGCCCCGCCGACACCGCGCTGATGGACCCGCGCCGCGTCGCGGGGTTCGCCGCCGTGCTCGGCGGCTCCCAGAGCCACACCGCGATCATGGCGCGGGCGCTGAGTCTGCCGGCGGTGCTGGGCGTGGCGGGGCTTCTCGTCGGCGTGCAGGCCGGCGATGCCGTGATCGTGGACGGCTCCGCCGGCACCGTGGTGCTCAATCCTACTTCCGCCACGATCGAGCGCTATGAGCGGCGCCGCGAGGAATTCCGCCGCGAGCAGCGTCAGCTCGCGCGGCTCAGGCGGGTGCCGGCGGTGACACGGGACGGCGAGGAGATCACGCTCGAGGCCAATCTGGAATTGCCGCGCGAGCTCGAGCAGGCGCTCGCCGCCGGCGCCCAGGGCCTGGGCTTGGTGCGCACGGAATTCCTCTACATGAACCGCAAGGATCTCCCCGACGAGGAGGAGCAGTATCAGGCGTTCAAGACGCTGGTGCGCGGCATGGAAGGGAAGCCCGTCACCATCCGCACCCTCGACATCGGCGGCGACAAGCTGGCGGCGCCGCTGGCCGAGGGCCTCAACAACGAGGGCGCCAATCCGGCGCTGGGATTGCGCGCGATCCGCCTCTCGCTCCGGGAGCGCAAGCTGCTCGATGCACAGCTCGCGGCGGCGCTGCGCGCCAGTACCGAGGGGCCGGTGCGGATCCTGCTGCCCATGGTCTCCTCCGTCGACGAGGTCCGCCGCACCCGCGAGGCCCTGCACCAGGTGGCCCGGCGATTGAAGCGGCGCGGCATCGAGATCGCCGATCCCTTGCCGCCCTTGGGCGTGATGATCGAGATCCCCGGTGCGGCGCTTTCCGCCGACGCGCTCGCCAGCGAGGCGGACTTCTTCGCCATCGGCACCAACGATCTCATCCAGTACACGCTGGCGATCGACCGCGGCGACGAGCAGGTGGCGCATCTCTATAATCCGCTGCACCCGGCGGTGCTGCGCCTGATCCAGTTCTCCATCGAGGCGGCGCTCCGCGCGCGCATTCCCGTCAGCGTCTGCGGCGAGATGGCGGGCGATCCCCGCTTCACCGCCCTGCTGCTCGGCCTCGGCATCCGCGACCTCTCGATGGCGCCCAGCAACATCGGCCGCGTCAAGCGCCGCATCCGCCACCTCGACCTCGCCGCCGCCCAACGCCGCGCCCGCGCCATCATGGACCAGATGGACGACGCGCGGATCGCGAGCCTGCTGGACGATTTCAACGCGCTGGCGTGAGCGCGCGGGCTGGGCACCAGCCCACAAACTTGCTCCGGCGTCGGGCTTGCCGCCCCGAACCGCCGCTGGTATATGCCGCCTCTCGATTTCACCTGCCCCGATCCAGGAGTGGCTCCATGGCCAAAGCTGCGGACTACAAAGTCGCCGATATGTCGCTCGCCGATTGGGGGCGGCGCGAGCTCTCCATCGCCGAGAGCGAGATGCCCGGATTGATGGCAATCCGTGAGGAATATGGGCCGAAGCAGCCGCTGAAGGGCGCCCGCGTCGCGGGCTCGCTCCACATGACGATCCAGACCGCGGTCCTGATCGAGACGCTGAAGCATCTGGGCGCCGACGTCCGCTGGTGCTCCTGCAACATCTTCTCGACGCAGGATCACGCGGCGGCGGCGATTGCCGCCGCGGGTACGCCGGTCTTCGCCTACAAGGGCGAGTCCCTGGAGGAGTACTGGGAGTATTCCCATCGCATCTTCGAATGGTCGGACGGCGGCACGCCGAACATGATCCTGGACGATGGCGGCGACGCGACGCTGCTGGTGCACCTGGGCATGCGCGCGGAGCAGGACGCCTCGGTGCTGAAGAATCCCGGCAACGAGGAGGAGGAGGTGCTCTACGCCGCGATCAAGCAGCGCCTCGCCAGCAAGCCCGGCTTCTACACGGCCCTCGGCAAGGCGATCAAGGGCGTCACCGAGGAGACCACGACCGGCGTGCATCGGCTCTACCAGATGGCGAAGGAGGGCCGCCTGCTGTTCCCCGCCATCAACGTCAACGACAGCGTGACCAAGTCCAAGTTCGACAATCTCTACGGCTGCCGCGAGAGCCTGGTGGATGGCATCCGCCGCGCCACCGACGTGATGATGGCGGGCAAGGTGGCGGTGGTGGCGGGCTTCGGCGACGTCGGCAAGGGCTCGGCCGCCTCGCTGCGCAACGCCGGTGCGCGGGTGATGGTGACCGAGATCGATCCGATCTGCGCGCTGCAGGCGGCGATGGAAGGCTATCAGGTCGTGACCATGGAGGAGGCGGCATCGCTGGGCGACATCTTCGTCACCGCCACCGGCAACGTCGACGTCCTCACCCTCGATCACATGCGGGCGATGAAGGACCGGGCGATCGTCTGCAACATCGGTCACTTCGACAGCGAGATCCAGATCGGCGCGCTCAGGAACTACAAGTGGGAAGAGGTGAAGCCCCAGGTCGACGAAGTCGTGATGCCCGACGGCAAGCGGCTCATCGTGCTGGCCAAGGGCCGGCTGGTGAACCTGGGCTGCGCCACCGGCCATCCCAGTTTCGTGATGAGCGCCTCCTTCAGCAACCAGGTGCTGGCGCAGATCGAGCTCTACGGCAGCCCGGGCAAGTACGAGAAGCAGGTCTATACGCTGCCCAAGCACCTCGACGAGCGGGTGGCGGCGCTCCATCTGGCGAAGCTCGGCGTCAAGCTGACCCAGCTCACGCCGGCGCAGGCGACCTACCTCGGCATCTCCAATCAGGGTCCCTTCAAGCCCGACCACTACCGTTATTGAAGATTAACAGCAGGCAATCGCGCGTTTTTCCCTGGGCATCGCCCGGCGTTGGGCGATAATTTCGCCGCCGGCGCGCCACCCGGCGCGGGCGGCCGTTGGCGCATGGGAGAAACGGGTGCGGCGCAGGGCTTGGCTCGGTCTGATCGGGATACTGCCGGCCGCCACGGCGGCGCGGGCCGCCGAGTCGGACGTGACCGTCATCGGCAGCACGCCGATCACGATCCCGCTGCTGGCGGTGGCGAGCGTCGCCGCCGCCGCCGCGGTGTGGGCGCTCTGGCGCCTGCGCCGGGAGGCGGAAGAGCGGCGCCAAGTGCTGGAGGCTCTGGAGTCGTCGCGGGCGCTCCTGGGAGCGCAGCCGGCGGCGGTCTATCGCCGCGACTGCCGCACCGGCGCCGAGAACGTGATTCCCGGCGCCTCCACCAAGCTCGGCCTCGGCCGGGCGGCTGATTTTACCGATTTCCTCGCCTGCTTCGATCCGGCGGACGCGACGGCGCTGGCCAAGGCGCGCCGCCAGCTGGGCGAGGACGGCGCCGAGTTCCATCTCGAGGCGCGGGCGTCCCGGACCGACACGCTGTTCGAGGTCGTCGGCCGGCGCATGGAGAATGACGCGGAGCGCGCCGACGTCATCTGGTTCATCGAGGCGGGCGGACGCGCCCATGTGATCGCCGAGCGCGACGCCGCCCGCGACGAGCGCGACCGGCTGCGCCGGGTGCTGGACGCGCTGCCGATGTCGGTCTGGCGCCGGCGCGCCGACACCCTCGCCCTCGTGGACTGCAACCGCGTCTACGGCCAGGCGGTGGAGGCGAGCCGCGCCCAGGCGGTTGCCGAGGGACGCGAGCTCGGCGCCCGCGTGCTGGGAGATCATGGCCGCGAGCTCGCGGAGCGCTCGCGCCAGACCCAGATCGCACAGTCCGAGAGCCACCACATCGTGGTGGCGGGGCAGCGCCGCCTGATGGAATTCACCGAGCAGCCCCTCGAGGGCGGCGAGATCCTGGGCTTCGCCCGGGACTTCACCGATCTCGAGACCATGCAGTCCGAGCTTGCGCGCCATGTCTCCGCCCACGGCGAGGTGCTGGAGAACGTCACCGTGGCGGTCGCGATCTTCGGGCCCGACGCGCGCCTCACCTTCTTCAACTCCGCCTTCGCCCAGCTCTGGCGGCTGGAGGAGGACTGGCTTGCCTCCGAGCCCGGCCTCGACGAGCTGCTGGAGCGGCTGCGGGAGCGGCGGCGGCTGCCGGAATACGCCGACTTCCGCGCCTTCAAGCGTCAGCAGCTCGCCATGTTCACCTCGCTGCTGGCGCCCCAGGAGGAGCTGCTGCATCTCCCCGACGAGCGCACGCTGCGCCTGGTGGTCTCGCCGCATCCCTTCGGCGGCCTCACCTTCGTCTACGAGGATGTGACCGACAAGCTGGCGCTGGAACGCTCCTACAACACTCTTATCGAGGTCCAGCGCGAGACGCTGGACAACCTCTATGAGGCAGTGGCGGTGCTCGGCAGCGACGGGCGGCTCAAGCTCTGGAACCCGGCTTACGCGCAGATCTGGAAGCTGCCGGCGGAGGCGCTGGTGGGCGAGCCCCATGTGGGCGAGATCGTCGAGAAGACGCGCGCCTTCTTCGAGATGCCGGGCTCGCCGGAGCCCTGGGTCTCCCTCAAGGACCGCGTCATCAACCGCCTGATGGCGCACACCGAGCAGAGCGAGCGGCTGCAGCGCGCCGACGGCTCGGTGCTGCATGCCTCGATCGTGCCGCTGCCGGACGGCAACGTGCTGCTGAGCTATCTCGACGTCACCGATTCGACCCGGGTCGAGCGCGCGCTCCGCGAGCGCAACGAGGCGCTCGAGACCGCCGGCCGCCTCAAGAGCGAGTTCATCGCCAACGTCTCCTACGAGCTGCGCACGCCGCTCAACGCCATCATCGGCTTCGCCGAGATCCTGGCGAACCAGTATTTCGGCAAGCTCAATCCGCGCCAGCAGGACTACAGCCGCGGCATCCTCGACAGCTCGCACCGCCTGATGTCGCTCATCAACGACATCCTCGACCTCGCCACCATCGAGGCGGGCTACATGACGCTGGAGACCCAGGAGATCGACATCCACGCCATGATGTCGAGCGTGCTGACACTGGCGCGGGAGCGCGCGCGCAATCAGAGCCTCACCCTCAACTTCGACTGCCCGGCGGAGATCGGCTCCCTCAAGGGCGACGAGCGCCGGCTCAAGCAGGCGCTCTTCAACCTGGTCTCCAACGCTCTCAAGTTCACCCCGCCGGGCGGCACGGTGACCTTGAGCGCCCGGCGCGAGGACGACGAGGTGGCGCTCGCGGTGTCCGACACGGGCGTCGGCGTGCCGGAGGAGGATCACCTGCGCATCTTCGAGAAGTTCGAGCGCGGCAATCCCCAGGGGCGCCAGTCCGGGCCGGGCCTCGGTCTTTCCCTGGTGAAAAGCTTCATCGAGCTGCACGGCGGTCGGGTCGAGCTCGCGTCCAGCCCCGGCACCGGGACCACCATCACCTGCTATCTTGCGGCGGCGCCGGCCCTGGCGGCGGCACCCGCCACTGCCCTCAGCAGTTCCGCCGACGACTGAGGCGGCTCAGTTTCGCCCCGGCACGCCCTGGGTCGTCGAGTATTCGAAGTGCAGCGCTTCTCCCGGATGCACCAGGGGGAAGATCGCATGGGCCGCCATCGCCGCCTCGGCGAAGCCGGAGAGGATGAGCTTGAGCTTCCCGGGATATGTGGCGATGTCGCCGATGGCGAAAATGCCGGGCACCGAGGTCGCCGAGGTCGCGGGCTCCACGGCGATGTGATTGCGCTCCAGGTTGAGGCCCCACTCCGCGATCGGCCCCAGGTTCATGGAGAGGCCGAAAAACGGCAGCAGCACGTCAGCGCCGAGGGTCCGCGTCTTGCCGTCGAGATCCGCCACCACCACGCGCTCGAGCCGGCCGTCGCTGCCCTCGAGGCCGTGCAGCTGATAGGGCACCACCAGCTCGATGCGTCCCGCCTTCGCCAGGGCGTCGAGACGTTCCGCCGATCCCGGCGCGGCGCGGAACTTCGGGCGCCGGTGCACCACCATGACCTCCGCCACCTCGGAGAGCGAGATCGCCCAGTCCACCGCCGAGTCGCCGCCGCCGGCGATCACCACGCGCTTGCCGCGGAAGTCGTCGCGGCGCCGCACGAGATAGAACACGCTCTTGCCCTCATAGGCCTCGATGCCCGTCAGCGGCGGCCGGTTGGGGCCGAAGGCGCCGACACCAGCCGCCACGATCACCGCCTGGGCGATCACCTCGGTGCCGTCGGCGGTCGTGAGCCTGTATCCGCCCTCGATCTCGCGCACCAGACTCACGACCGGCGATCCCAGGTGATAGACCGGCGCGAAAGGCTGCGCCTGCTCCGCCAGCTTCTCGATCAGGGCCGCCGCGTCGATCATGGGGTGACCGGGGATGTCGTAGATCGGCTTCTCCGGATAGAGCGCCGCGCATTGCCCGCCCAGGAGGTCGAGGGCGTCGAAGACGTGGGTGCGCATCTTCAGCATGCCGCATTCGAAGACAGCGAACAGCCCGACCGGGCCGGCGCCCACGATCGCCACGTCCGTTGTCTGGACCTCCGCCATGCCGCGATCCCCGCCGGTTTCGAGCGGCCGGCAGAATGACCGCAAGGCGCCTGCGGCGCAACCCCGGCGGGGTTGCAGGCTTGTTGCGTCCTTCGACTCGTCCACTTCGTGGCCGGCTCAGGATGAGGTGAATTTCATTGTGCCATCAAAGATGGTCCTCATCCTGAGCCGGCGCGTCAGCGCCGAGTCGAAGGATGCACGACCGATGTGCAACCAGACTCACGGCAATCCGCGGCCTGGGGTTGCGAGGCTGCGGGGGTGGGACTAAAAGGACGAGGTGACTGAGACTTCCGCCAGCGCGGCGCTTTCTCTCGATCTCGTTTCCGAAGCGGCGACGTCGGCGTTTGCCGCGCGTCTCGCGCGTCTGGCGCGGCCCCGGGACGTGATCGCGCTCCGGGGCGAGCTCGGCAGCGGCAAGACCAGCTTCGCCCGCGCCTTCATCCGCGCCCTTGGCCATGGCGACGAGGAGGTGCCGAGCCCCACCTTCACCCTGGTGGAGATCTACGAGCTGGGTGCCGTGGCGCCGGTCTGGCACTTCGACCTCTTCCGCCTGACCAAGCCCGAGGAGGTCTATGAGCTCGGATTCGAGGAGGCGCTGCTGGGCGGCATCGTGCTGATCGAATGGCCCGAGCGCCTGGGACCGCTGCTGCCGCGGGAGCATCTCGATCTGACGTTGCTGCCCGGCACGGCGCCGGAGCGCCGCGCGGCCCGGCTGGCGGCCTCGCCGGGCTGGGTCTCGCGCCTGGAAGGAATCGTCGCGCCGTGAGCGAGCGCCAGCACCTCGTCGAGGCTTTTCTCACGAGCGCCGGCTGGGGCGACGTTCCGCGCCGCATCCTGGCCGCCGACGCCTCGTTCCGCCGCTACGATCGTCTCTCCTCGGCGGACCGGGTGGCGGTGCTGATGGACGCGCCGCCGCCCCAGGAGGACGTCCGTCCTTTTCTGACGGTGGCGCGGCTCCTGCACCGCATGGGCCTGAGCGCGCCGGCGATTCTGGCGGAGGACGTGACCGCGGGTCTGTTGCTGCTGGAGGATTTCGGCGACCGCACCTATACGCGCCTTCTTGCGACAGGTGCCGACGAGCGGGCGCTCTATCGGCTCGCCGTCGACGTGCTGATCGAGCTGCACCGGAGCTACGCGCCGGACATGGCGGCGCTGCTGCCGGCCTACGACGAGGCGCGACTTCTCGCCGAGACCGCGCTGCTCACCGACTGGTACCTGCCGGCGGCGACGGGCGCGCCGACGCCGGCTGCGCTCCGCGACAGCTATCTCGCCGCCTGGCGCGAGGTGCTGCCCCACGCCATGGCACTGCCGCCGACCCTGGTGCTGCGCGACTATCACGTCGACAACCTCATGCTGCTGGAAGGCCGCAACGGCGTCGCCGCCTGCGGCCTCCTCGATTTCCAGGACGCGGTGATAGGCTCGCCCGCCTACGACCTGGTCTCCCTGGTGGAGGACGCGCGGCGCGACGTGCCGCCGGATCTCGCGGCCGAGATGATCGAGCGCTACCTCGATGCATTTCCCGAGCTCGACCGCGCACAATTCATGGCGGCGGCCGCGGTGCTGGCGGCGCAGCGCAATGCCAAGATCATCGGCATCTTCACCCGGCTCTGCGTGCGCGACGGCAAGCCGCAATACCTCAGGCATATCCCTCGGGTCTGGCGGCTGCTGGAGGGTGATCTCGCCCACCCCGCGCTGGCGCCGGTGACGGACTGGCTGGCCCGCCACGTGCCGTCGTCGCTGCGGCACATTCCCCACTGCGAGGCGGCGTCGTGATCACGGTGGAGACCGGCATGGTGCTGGCAGCGGGGCTCGGGACCCGCATGCGGCCGCTCACCGACAATCTGCCGAAGCCTCTGGTGCCCGTCGCCGGCCGCACGCTCCTCGATCGCGCCCTCGATCACCTGGAGGCGGTTGGGGTGCGGCGCGCGGTGGTGAACTCGCATTATCTGGCGGAGATGATCCGGCGCCATCTGCTGACCCGCCAGCAGCCCGCCATCACCATCTCCCACGAGATCGAGCTTCTCGATACCGGCGGCGGCGTCGCCAAGGCACTGCCGGATCTGGGGGAGCCCTTCTTCGCAGTCAACAGCGACGCGGTCTGGACCGATGGCGCATCGCCGGCGCTGGCGCGCCTCGCCGAGGTCTACGACCCCAGCACCCTCGACGCGGTCCTGCTGGTGCAGGAGCGCGCCCGCGCCGTGGGCTACGGCGGTCCCGGCGACTTCGCCCTCGACGGCCGAGTGCGGCCGCGTCGCCGCGGCCTCCACGAGCAGGTGCCTTTCGTCTTCACCGGCGTGCAGCTCCTGAGCAAGCGTCTCTTCGTGGGCGACCCGGGCGGCCGCTATTCCATGAACGTGCTCTACGACAAGGCGATCGCCTCGGGCCGCGTCGCCTGCGTCGTCCACGACAGCGCCTGGTACGACGTCGGCACGATGACGGGACTGGCCGCCACCGAGGCGCGGCTGCGCGAACGACCGCTGCTGAAATGAGCGCCGACGCGGCGATCCCACGCCGCGCCTCTGTCGTCACCATCGAGGCGCACCTCCCGTTCCTCGATACGCTGGCGGCGCGTCTCGCGGCCGACACACGGGACGACCCCCTGGCGCTGGCGCGCATCACCGTCCTGCTGCCGACCCGCCGCGCCTGCCGCTCCCTCGCCGAAGCGTTCCTGCGCCGGAGCGACGGCAGGCCGCTGCTGCTGCCGCGCCTGGAGCCGGTGGGCGACATCGACGCGGAAGATCTTGCGTTCCTCGCCGACGAAGGCGAGGCGGTGAACCTGGAGCTGCCGCCGGCGATCCCCGGGCTGCGCCGGCGCCTGCTGCTGGCGCGCATGGTGCGGGCCGCCAATCCCGCGCTGCTGCCGGGGCAGGCGGCAATGCTGGCCGGCGCTCTCGTGCGCTTTCTCGACGAGGCGCAGACCGAAGGCGCCGATTTCGCCAACCTCGCCCGCCTGGTACCGGAGGACCTCGCGGTCCACTGGCAGGACATCCTGAAGTTCCTTGGCATCGTCACCGACGTCTGGCCGGCGCTGCTGACGGAGCTGGGCGCCCTCGATCCCGCCGAGCGGCGCAACCGTGTCCTGGCATTGCAGGCCGAGCGCTGGCGCCGGAGCCCGCCCGCCGATCCCGTGATCGCCGCCGGCCTCACCGGCGGTGTGCCGGCGGTGGCTGATCTGATGGCGGTGGTGGCGGGGCTGCCGGCGGGAACCGTGGTACTGCCGGGCCTCGATCGCGGCGCGCCGGAGGAGGTCTGGACGGCCATCCGCACCGATCCCGGTCATCCCCAGCATCTGCTGGCGGCGTTTCTCGATCGCCTGGAGCTGACGCCGGCGGAGGTCGGGGCATGGGGGATGTCGGGGCTCGCGGCGGGGCCGCCCGCGCGCATCGAGCTCGCCGCAGAGGCGTTGCTGCCGGCAGGACTCACCGAGCGCTGGCGCCACGCGGGGCGTTTCGGCGCTGCGTCGCTGGCCGATCTCCGCCGCCTCGATTGCGCGGGACCTCAGGAAGAGGCGCAGGCGATCGCACTGCTGCTGCGCGAGCATCTGGAGCGCCGCCCCGGCGCCACCGCGGCGCTGGTGACGCCGGACCGCGCGCTGGCGCGCCGCGTCGCGGCGGAGCTCAAGCGCTGGGGCATCGAGATCGACGATTCCGCCGGCGCGCCCCTGAATAAAACACCGCCCGGCGTGTTCCTGCGCCTGCTGCTCGATCTCGTCGCCGAGGCGGCGGCGCCGGTGCCGCTGCTGGCGGCGCTGAAGCATCCCCTGGCCGCCGGCGGACTCGCCCCGGAAGAATTCCGCGCCACGGTGCGGGGACTGGAGCGCGCGGTACTACGCGGCGTGCGGCCGGCGCCCGGCCTGGGCGGCATCGCCGAGGCACTGGCGGTGGACGCGGCCGACGCGCGCGAATTTCTCGCGCGGCTGCAGCGCCGGCTCGCGCCGCTGCTGGATGCGATGGCGGCGCGGGACATGCCCTTGCGAGATCTCGTCGCCGCCCACATCACCGCCGCCGAATCCCTCGCCGAGAGCGCCGAGGAGCCGGGAGCGGCGCGGCTCTGGCGCGGCGAGGCGGGGGAGGCGGCAGGGCAGTACATGGCCGAGCTGCTGGCGGCGGCGGCGGATTTCCCCGCGCTTTCCGGCACCGACTATCCCGCGCTGTTCGAGAGCCTGCTGAGCGGCACCGTGGTGCGGCCGCGCTACGGCCGGCATCCTCGCCTCGCCATCTGGGGCTTGCTGGAGGCACGGCTGCAGCGCGCCGACCTCATGGTGCTGGGTGGTCTCAACGACGGAAGCTGGCCCGCCGATCCCGCCGAGGATCCCTGGATGTCGCGGCCGATGCGGCACGCCTTCGGCATCGCGCCGCCGGAGCGTCGCATCGGCCTCGCCGCCCATGATTTCATGATGGCGCTGGGTGCGCCGGAAGTGGTCCTCACGCGCGCCGCCCGGGTGGAGGGGACGCCGACCCTGCCGTCGCGCTGGCTCCTGCGCCTCGACACCGTGCTGCGGGCGGCGGGGCTGGAAAATGCCCTGACCCAGAGCCCGGAGAGCCGCCAGCCGCTCGCCTGGCAGGCGCTCCTCGATCGCCCCCACCCGGAAGAGTCTCGCCGCGCCGTGGCGCCGGCGCCATGCCCGCCGCTCGCGGCGCGGCCGCGCGCGCTGTCGGTGACGGAGATCGAGACCTGGATGCGCGATCCCTACGCGATCTACGCCAAGCACATCCTGCGTCTGCGGGCGCTCGAGCCGCTCGATGCGGAGCCGGCGGCGCGGGAGCGCGGCACCTTCATCCACGACGCGCTCGACGAGTTCGTGACCCGCTTCCCCCGCGACCTGCCGGCGGATGCGGAAGCGATCCTGCTCGATTGCGGCCGTCGCGCCTTCAAGGAATTTCTCTCGCGCCCGGCGATTTGGGCCTTCTGGTGGCCGCGCTTCGAGCGCATCGCCCGCTGGTTCCTCGCCACCGAGCGCGAGCGGCGACCGCTGCTGCAATCCCTCGTCAGCGAGGCCAAGGGGACTCTCACGCTCGCCGTGCCGGGCGGCGACTTCATGCTCCGCGCCAAGGCCGATCGCATCGAGCGCAATGGCGATGGCCTGGTCATCGTCGACTACAAGACCGGCGTGGTGCCGAGCGGTGTTGTTGTCGCGCAGGGATTGGCGCCACAGCTCCCATTGGAAGCGGTGATCGCCGCCGCCGGTGGGTTTGTGGGTGTGCCGGCGGTCAGCGTGGCGGCGCTGGAATATTGGCGTCTCAGCGGTCTCGCCACCGCGGGTGAGATCAAGGTGATCGCCACGGGCGCCGAGGCGGCCGCACTGCTGGAGGCGGCGCGGACAGGTCTGCAAGACCTCGTCGCCAGCTTTGACGATCCTGGCACCGCCTACCGCGCGGTGCCGGTGGCCAAGAACAAGCCGCACTTCTCCGACTACGCCCATCTCGAGCGCGTCAAGGAATGGCGCGGCGGCGAGGGGGACGAGGAATGAGCGACGCCGACGCGCTGCAGCGCCACGCCGCCGACCCCGCCGCCTCGGTCTGGGTCAACGCCTCCGCCGGCACCGGCAAGACCAAGGTGCTGACCGACCGCGTGCTGACCCTGCTGCTGACAGGCAGCAAACCCACCCGCATCCTCTGCCTCACCTTCACCCGCGCCGCGGCGGCGGAGATGGCGAACCGCCTGCAGGCGCGCCTCAGCCAGTGGGCGGTGCTGGAGGAGCGGGCGCTCGAAACGGACCTGCGGAAACTGCTCGCTCGCGCGCCCACCGCTGCGGAGCTCGACGATGCCCGCCGGCTCTTCGCCGTTGTGCTGGATGCGCCGGGCGGGCTCGGGATCGAGACCATCCACGGCTTCTGCCAGTCGCTGCTGCGGCGCTTTCCCGTTGAGGCCGGCGTCGCGCCCCACTTCGAGCTGATGGACGAGCGCGCCGCCACGGAGCTCCTCGCCGCCGTGCGCGAGGAGGTGCTGGCGGCGGCGCGAGCGGGCGTGGACGCGGTCCTCGCGGGCGCTGTCGTCAGTCTCGCGCAAAGCCAGGGCGAGAAGGGCTTCTCCCAGCTCCTCGACACCGTCGCCGCGTCGCGCTCCCGCTTCCGTGCATTGCTGGAGCGCGACGGCGGTATCGAGAGCACGATTGCGGATCTCGCGTTGCGTCTCGATTTGCCGGTCGGCACGACCGAAGCACGCGTGGTCTCGGACGCCTGCGCCGAGAGCACGTTCGACGGCAAGGCACTGCGTGCCGCCGCCGGCGCGATGCAAGGCTCCAAGAACAAGAGGGATCTGGATGGCGGTGCCGCGCTGGCGGACTGGCTCGCCGATCCCGCCGGCCGGGCGGCGGGGTTCGAGAATTATCTCGGCATCTTCTTCAAGAAAGATGGCGGACCGCGCGTCGACGTCGTCACGAAGTCGCTGGCAAAGACCGCGCCGGCCGCCCTCGCCGCGATGCAGGCGGAAGCGCAGCGTCTCGATGCGGTGCGCACGCGGCGCGCGGCGGCGGCGCTGCTGGAGGCGACGTCGGCGGTGGTGCGCCTCGCCGGCGCGATCCTCGAAACCTACCGCCGTCACAAGCAGAGCCGCGCCGTCCTCGACTACGAGGACCTGATCGCCCACAGCATCGAGCTGCTGGAGCGGCCGGGCGTGGCACCCTGGGTGCTGTTCAAGCTCGACGGCGGCCTCGATCATCTCCTGATCGACGAGGCCCAGGACACCAATCCCGACCAGTGGCGGGTGGTGCAGGCGCTCACCGCCGAGTTCTACGCCGGCACCGGCGCCCGGGACCGGCGCCGCACCGTCTTCGCGGTGGGCGATGCGAAGCAATCGATCTTCAGCTTCCAGGGCGCCGATCCCCAGGCCTTCCTGGCGATGCGCGAGCATTTCGCCGCGCGCGCCCTCGACGCCGAGGCGGGCTGGCGCGCGGTCAGCCTCGAGACCTCGTTCCGCTCCACCGACGCAGTGCTGCAGGCGGTGGATGCGGTCTTTGCCCAGGCCGCGGCGCTGGAGGGCGTGGCCCTCGATGCCCTGCCGATCCGGCATCTGCCGCACCGCGCCGGCCACGGCGGACGGGTCGAGATCTGGCCGCTGCTGGAGACGCCACCCGATGAGAAGCCCGCGGGCTGGACGCTGCCGGTCGAGCCCCGCGCCGTTGCCGAGCCCCAGGCACGCCTGGCGGCGGCGATCGGCGCGACGATCCGCGGCTGGCTGGATAACAAGGAGCGACTTCCGGCGCGGGACCGCCGCATCTCGCCCGGCGACATCATGGTGCTGGTGCGGCGGCGCACCGCCTTCGTCGCGGCGCTGGTGCGCGCCCTCAAGGATCGCGACGTCCCCGTCGCCGGCGTCGATCGCATGCGCCTCACCGAGCAGCTTGCCGTCGAGGACATGATCGCGCTGGGGAATTTCCTGCTGCTGCCGGACGACGATCTCACTCTGGCGACGGTGCTGAAGGGGCCGCTCTTCGCTTTCGACGAGGAGCAGCTTTTTGTGCTCGCCCACGGCCGCAAAGATTCGCTGTGGCGCGCGCTCTATGCCCGCGCCGACGAGCACAAGCTGTTCCGCCACGCCGTCGACACGCTAACGGGGCTACTGGCGCGGGCGGATTTCGCGCCACCCTACGAGCTTTTCGCCGATGTGCTGGGGCCGCTCGGCGGCCGGCGCAAGATCCTGGCACGCCTCGGCCCCGAGGCCGCCGATCCTCTCGACGAGTTCATCGCCGCGGCGCTCGCCTACGAGAACGATCATCCGCCGTCGCTGCAGGGATTCCTGCATTGGCTGGTGGCCGGCGCGCAGGAGGTGAAGCGCGATCTCGACCGCGGCGCCCAGGGCGAGGTGCGCATCCTCACCGTGCACGGCGCCAAGGGGCTGGAGGCGCCGATCGTGTTCCTGCCGGACACCGCCTCGGTGCCGGACCGCGTGTCGCCGCTGCAATGGCGTCCCGACGGATTGCCGCTCTATCTCGTCTCCCGCGGCCGCGCGGCGCCGGCGGCGATTGCCGCCGAGAATGCGGCGCAGCTGCGCCAGCGCTGGGAATATCGCCGGCTCCTCTATGTGGCGATGACCCGCGCCGGCGATCGGCTTTATGTCTGCGGCTGGAAGCCGGGAAAGGGATACGCCGGCGATTGCTGGTATGAGCTGATGCGCGGCGGTCTGGCGACGGTGCCGGAGGCGCGGCGCGTGGCGATGGAGCTCGGCGAGGGCTGGGCGGGCGAGGGGCTGGTGCTGGAGACGGCGCAGCGCATTCCCGGCGCCGACGACGGCAGTGCCATCGCCCATGCCGAGCTGACGGAGAGCTTGCCGGTCTGGGCTCAGGTGGCGCCGCCGCCGGAGCCGTCGCCACCACGGCCGCTCGCGCCGTCGCGTCCGTCCGGCGTCGAGCCCGCGGTGCGCTCGCCCCTGGGCGCGGATCAGGGGGCCGCGTTCCAGCGCGGCCTCCTCGTCCATCGCCTGCTGCAGAGCCTGCCGGACTTGCCGCCGGAGCGGCGCCGCGCCGCGGCGGAACGCTATCTGGCGCTGCCGCTGCACGGGCTCGGCGCGGAGGTGCGCGCGTCGATCGTGGCGGAGACGCTGGCGGTGCTGGAGACGCCCGATTTCGCCGCGCTCTTTGCGCCGGGCTCGCGGGCGGAGGTGCCGGTGGTGGGTCTGGTGGGCAATCGCGCGCTCTCCGGCCAGATCGACCGGCTCGTGGTGACGCCCACCGGCGTTCTCATCGTCGACTACAAGACGCTGAGGCCGGCACCGGCGAGCGAGCGCGAGGTGCCGCCGGTCTACCTGGAGCAGCTCGCGGCCTATCGCGCGGCGGTTGAGACGATCTATCCCGGCCGCGAGGTGCGGGCCGCGCTCCTTTGGACCGATGGGCCGCGTCTGATGCCGATCAGCCCGGCGGCCCTTGCAGACCGCCTACCTTGACGAATCTTCTCGGGATCACCTAATCTCCGCCATCAGCAGGGCCGCGCATCAACCGTCGCGGCCCTGTTGTCGCTAAGGACTTGTATCAAAAGGGCAAGCCATGTCGACCAAAGTCACCGACTCCTCGTTCGAATCCGATGTCCTCCGCGCCCCCGGCCCCGTCCTGGTGGATTTCTGGGCGGAGTGGTGCGGTCCCTGCAAGATGATCGCCCCCTTCCTCGAGGACATCTCCACGGAGATGAAGGGCAAGGTGACGGTGGCCAAGCTCAACGTCGATGAGAACCCGTCGACCCCCACCAAGTATGGCGTCAACGGCATCCCGACCCTGATGCTGTTCAAGAACGGCCAGGTCGCCGCCACCAAGATCGGCGCGCTCCCCAAGAGCAAGCTGCTGGAGTGGGTGCAGTCGGTGATCTGATCCGGACGCGGGTCTCAGAATTTCAGCGGGCGCCTCGAGGGCGCCCGTTTTGATTCCGGCGTGGACGGTGCGTCCTTCGATGCGCTTCGCTTGCTCAGGATGAGGAGGTTTTCTTTGCGGCCTCTCCTATGGTCCTCATCCTGAGCAAGCGACCGGAGGGAGCGCGTCAAAGGACGCAACACCTCTCACCCGTTCTCGCTCAGCACATGGCCCGCGAGATAGAGCGAGCCGCAGATGAGCACGCGGCTCGGGCCTGGCTGAGCGACCGCAGCGGCAATAGCGGTGTGGACGGAATCATAGACCTTGGCGTCGAGACCGACCGCGCGGCCGGCGCTCGCGGAATCCTCGGCGCTGCGGCTGTTCGCTTCGTTCGGGATGGCGACGGCGCCGAGAGTCTTGGCGTGGGGTGCGAGCGCGCGGAGGAAACCTTCGGCGTCGTGGGTGTTCAGCATGCCGAAGACGAGATGCAGCGGGCGGTCGCGCCAATCCCTCGCCTGCATCGCCAGTACCTCGCCGCCGGCCTGGTTGTGGCCGCCGTCGAGCCAGAGCTCGCTGCCTTTCGGCAGCAGCTTCACCAGCGGTCCGCGCGTCAGGGGCTGGAGCCGCGCCGGCCACTCGATGTGACCGAGGCCCTGCGCCAGCGCCGCCGCCTCCACCTTGAACTGCGGCAGTCCTTCGAGAGCCGCGATCGCCGCACCGGCGTTGTCGATCTGATGCCGGCCCAGCAGAGACGGCATCGGCAGGTCGAGGCGCCAGCGCTTGCCCTCGTAGCGCAATCCAGCACCGCTCGGCTCGACCTGCCACTCGATGCCGTGGCGATAGAGCGGCGCCCCCACCTCCCGCGCGCGCGCCGCGATGACGCCGGCGGCGTCCTGGGGCTGCGGCCCGACCACGGCGGTGACGCCGGGCTTCAGGATGCCGGCTTTCTCGAAGGCGATGGCGGCGACGGTGTTGCCGAGGAAGCGCTGGTGATCGAGGGAGATCGGCGTCAGCACCGTGGCGGCGGGATCCGCGATCACGTTGGTGGCGTCGAAGCGGCCGCCGAGCCCCACTTCCAGCAAGGTCGCGTCGGCGGGCGTGCGGGCGAAGGCGAGGAAGGCGGCCGCCGTGGTGATCTCGAAGAAGGTGATCGGCGCGTCTCGCCGTTGACCCGCTCGCATTCCTCCAGGAGCGCCGCCAGCGGCTCCTCGTCGAGGAGCGATCCGGCGACGCGGATGCGCTCGTTGAAGCGCACGAGATGCGGCGAGGTGTAGACGTGGACGCGATAGCCTGCTGCCTCCAGGCAGGCGCGCAGCGTCGCCACCGTCGAGCCCTTGCCGTTGGTGCCGGCGACGTGGATCACCGGTGGCAGCCGCCGCTCGGGATGTCCCAGCGCCGCCAGCAGCCGCTCGATGCGATCGAGGGAGAGATCGATCAGCCGGGGATGGAGCCGGTGCAGCCGCTCCAGGATGCGGTCGACCTTCAGGTCGCGATCTCCCCGGCGGGGCGCGGCAGCAGTGGCACCACCACCGACGGCGGCGTCGTGTTGCAGAGGAGATCGATGAGCCGCGCCAGCGTCGCCTTGAGGTCGCGCCGGTGCACGACGATGTCCACCATGCCGTGCTCGAGGAGATACTCCGCGCGCTGGAAACCTTCCGGCAGCTTCTCGCGGATGGTCTCCTCGATGACCCGGGCGCCGGCGAAGCCGATGACCGCGCCCGGGCTCCGCCAGGGTCACGTCGCCGAGCATGGCGAAGGAGGCGGAGACGCCGCCGGTGGTGGGATCGGTGAGGACCACGATGTAGGGGAGGCCCGCCGCCTTCATCTCCTGCACCGCCAGGGTGGTGCGCGGCAGCTGCATCAGGGAGAGGATGCCCTCCTGCATGCGGGCGCCGCCCGAGGCCGGCACGACGATCAGCGGCGCCTGCTGCAGCACCGCGAGGCGCGCCGCGGCGAGCAGGCCTTCGCCGACCGCCACGCCCATGGATCCGCCCATGAACGAGAAATCGAACACCGCCACCACGGCGCCTGTACCGCCGATCTTGCCGTGCGCCACGACCAGGGCATCGCCGCCGCCGCTCTTCGCCTGGGCCTCCTTGAGGCGATCGGTGTAGCGCTTGCGGTCGCGGAAGCGCAGCGGGTCGATCGGCGTGCGCGGCAGCTCGACCCGCGTCGACTCGCCGTCGTCGAACAGCAGCTCCAGGCGCCGCTTGGCGTCGAGGCGGAGGTGATGGCCGCAGTTGCGGCAGACGAACAGGTTCGCCTCGAGCTCGCGGTGGAACAGCATCTGCTCGCAGCTCGGACACTTCGTCCAGAGATTGTCCGGTACGTCCTTCTTGGTGACGACCGCCCGGATCTTCGGCAGGACGAAGTTGGTGAGCCAGTTCATCGGCTCAGCGTCTCCGCGCGCGGGCGGCTTCGGGCTTGCGCGCCTTGCGCACGCCCTCCGCCAGGGCCGCCACGTCGCCCAGCACCGCGTCGGCGAGGCCGGGCTTCGGCCTTGCCCGTCGTCGTCCAGCATGCGCGGCCACGCGCTGCACCAGGGCCGAGCCCACCACGGCGGCGTCGGCGACGCGCGCCACTTCCGCCGCCTGGTCCGGCGTCTTGATGCCGAACCCGACCGCCACCGGCAGCGGCGTATGGCGCCGGATGCGCGCCACCGACTGGGTCATGCTCTGGGCGGTTGCCGACTTGGTGCCGGTGATCCCGGCGATCGAGACGTAATAGACGAAGCCGGTGGCGCGCTTCAGCACCACCGGCAGGCGCTTGTCGTCGCTGGTGGGGGTGGTGAGGCTGATGATGTCGATGCCCGCCGCCCGCGCCGGCGCGTAGAGTTCCGGATCCTCCTCCGGCGGCAGGTCGACGATGATGAGGCCGTCGACGCCGGCCGCCTTCGCATCGGCGCAGAAGTTCTCGCCGCCGTAGCTGTAGATCGGATTGTAGTAGCCCATGAGGATGATCGGCGTCTCCGTGTCGTGCTCGCGGAACTTCTTCACGATCGCCAGCGTCTTCCTGAGCGTCATGCCGGCCTGGAGCGCGCGCAGGCTCGCGGCCTGGATCGCCGGCCCGTCCGCCATGGGATCGGAGAAGGGCATGCCGACCTCGATGAGATCGGCGCCGGCCTTGGGCAGGCCCGCCAGGATTTCCGCGAAGGTAGCGGCGTCGGGATCGCCGCAGCAGAGGTAGGTCACGAGGCCGGCGCGCCCTTCGGCCTTGAGGGCGGCGAAGCGCCGGGCGATGCGGGGCGGGCTCACAGCGTCACTCCGAGGGCGTCCGCCACCGAGAAGATGTCCTTGTCGCCGCGGCCGCAGAGATTGACCACCAGGAGATGGTCCTTCGCCAGCTTGGGCGCGATCTTGGCGACGTGGGCGAGGGCGTGCGACGGCTCCAGAGCGGGGATGATGCCTTCGAGGCGCGAGCAGAGCTGGAACGCCTTGAGCGCCTCGTCGTCGGTGATCGCCACATACTCGACGCGCTTCACGTCGTGGAGCCAGGCATGCTCCGGACCGATGCCGGGATAGTCGAGGCCGGCGGAGATCGAATGGGCGTCGATGATCTGCCCGTCGTCGCTCTGCAGCAGATAGGTGCGGTTGCCGTGCAGCACGCCGGGCCGGCCGCCGGTGAGGGAGGCGGCGTGCTTGCCGGTGGAGACACCGAGGCCGCCCGCCTCGACGCCGATCATCTTCACGCTGGGATCGTCGAGGAAGGGATGGAAGAGGCCCATGGCGTTGGAGCCGCCGCCGATGCAGGCGACGAGCGTGTCGGGCAGCCGGCCCTCGGCCTTCTGCATCTGCTCGCGCACCTCGCGGCCGATCACCGACTGGAAGTCGCGCACCATGCCGGGATAGGGGTGCGGGCCCGCCACGGTGCCGATGATGTAGAAGGTGTCGTCGACATTGGCGACCCAGTCGCGGAGCGCCTCGTTCATCGCGTCCTTGAGGGTACCGGTGCCCGACGTCACCGGCCGTGACCTCGGCGCCGAGGATCTTCATGCGGAAGACGTTGGGCTTCTGCCGCTCGATGTCGGTGGCGCCCATGTAGACGACGCAGGGCAGGTCGAAGAGGGCGCAGACCGTGGCGGTGGCGACGCCGTGCTGGCCGGCGCCGGTCTCGGCGATGATGCGGCGCTTGCCCATGCGCCGCGCCAGCAGGATCTGGCCCAGGGTGTTGTTGATCTTGTGCGAGCCGGTGTGGTTCAGCTCCTCGCGCTTCATGTAGATCTTGGCGCCGCCGAAGTGCTCGGTCATGCGCTCGGCGAAATAGAGCGGGCTCGGCCGGCCGACATAGTGCTCGAGGTAATAGGCCATCTCGGCGGCGAAACCGGGATCCTGCTTCGCCGCCGTATAGGCGCGCTCCACCTCGAGGATCAGCGGCATCAGGGTCTCGGCGACGAAGCGTCCGCCGAAAATGCCGAAGTGCCCGCGCTCGTCGGGGCCGCCGCGGAACGTGTTGGGTGTGGGCATGGGGACGGTATTCAACCTGCTCAGGGAAGACCGGTCCGGCGCCGGCGGGAGCGGTGTTTTACCGCCAAACGCCCAGCGGCTCAAATGCTGTGGCGGGGGTTGTGGGACGTCGATCCCACGGCCTTCGAGACGGGCGCTCACGCGCCCTCCTCAGGCTGAGGTCTTTTCTCAGTGCCACCTTGGATTTACCTCATGCTGAGGAGGACCCGCAGGGTCCGTCTCGAAGCACGCACGATCGCCGTGCAGCCCCCTACGGCAGGTACCGCGCCGCCGCTAAAAAATCCGCGATCTTGGCCAAGTCCTTGACCCCCGGACGGATCTCGACGCCAGAGGAGACGTCGACCGTGCTGGCGCCGGTGGTCGCGACCGCCTCCGCCAGGTTGCGGGCGGTGAGGCCGCCCGACAGCATCCAGGGCCGGCTCCAGCTCCGGCCGGCCAGGAGCTGCCAGTCGAAGGCGAGGCCGTTGCCGCCGGGCAGCGCGCCGGCGTCGGCCCGGGGCGGCATGGCGTCGAAGAGAATCCAGTCCGCTACCTCGAGGTAGGCAATGGCCGCCTCGGGGTCGCCGGGACCGGCGATCGGGATTGCCTTCATCACGGGCTTGCGAAAGCGGGCCTTCACCTCGGCGACCCGGCGCGGCTCCTCATGCCCATGGAACTGCAGGAGGTCGAGCGGCACGCGACCGAGCACGCCCTCGAGGACGGCGTCGCTGGCATCGACGAAGAGGCCGACGCGGGTGACCCGCCGGGGCACCGGCGCCGCCAAGGCTGCCGCCTGCTCCGGCGTCACGTTGCGGGGGCTCGGCGGATAGAAGACGAAGCCCACGAAGCGCGCGCCGCCGGTGACCGCGGCATCCACCGCCGCCGCCGTCGAGAGGCCGCAGATTTTCGCGTCGACGCTCATCGGAGCTCGTTCAGGATCGCCTGCGCCGCGGCCGCGGGATGCGCCGCCTCGGTGATGGGACGGCCGACCACGAGATAGTCGGCGCCCGCCTGCATTGCGGCGCGCGGACCCATGACGCGCTTCTGGTCGCCGCTCGCGGCACCGGCCGGCCGGATGCCCGGCACCACCAGCAGGAAGTCGGGGCCGCTGACCCGGCGCAGGACAGCCACTTCCTGCGGCGAGCAGACCACGCCGTCGAGGCCGCTGTCCCGGGCGAGGAGCGCGAGGCGACGCACCTGGTCGCCCACCGGCGACTGCTGCCCCACCGCGGAGAGGTCGCCGTCGTCGAGGCTGGTGAGGACGGTGACGCCGAGCAGCTTCATGCGGCGCCGGCCCGCCGTCGCGGCCTGGTCCGCCGCCTCCACCGCCGCCCGCATCATGGCGGGACCGCCGGATGCCTGGAGCGTGAGCAGCGCCGGCTGCAGCGCCGCGGCGCTTCTGACCGCGCCCGCCACGGTGTTGGGGATGTCGTGCAGCTTGAGATCGAGGAAGAGCGGCGCGTCCCCCGATATCACCGCCGCCACGCCTGCGGGTCCGTTGGCGACGAAGAACTCCAGGCCGAGCTTGATCCCGCCTACCACGCCGGCAAGCGTCGAGGCGAGCCCGCGCGCGCGCTCGAGCTCCGGCGTGTCGATGGCGCAGAGGATGGGATTCGTGGTGGTCAAAGTGGTCTTGGGGCTCCGCTTAGACGACTGTCGTGAGCTCGTACCTACTGAGCCCGCCGCTGGAGTCAATGGAAAGATTGCCGGGCCGGTAGGTCTCGAGCGTCTGGATGCGGATCTGCGCGCTGTTGGCGATGGGCGCGCCGAGGGGGATGGCGCGCGCCTTCGGAAAGCCCCACTGGAGGCCCCAGGACTTCGTGCAGGGTGTCGAGGGAATGCTTGCGGTCGATGCCGGTGTATTTGTCGAGGGCCACCTGCTCGAAGTCCAGCCCTTCCTGCATCGCATTCTTGATCATCCAGGCGAGCGTGATGTCGGAGAGGCCGGTCTCGGCGTAGCCGCCGCCGACGTCGCTGTGAACGCCGGCGAACCAGAGCTGCTGCAGCGTGTTGCCCGCCGCCAGCGCCGCCGGCGACAGGGGGTCCCATACCGTCGCCGGAAACTCGTTCCGCCGCTCGTCGATGGCGAGCGCGTGATAGGCGGCCTTGACGCGGATGCTGAGGCTGGTGTCGAGGAAGCCATAAATGCTGTCGTCGAAATTCTCGAAGACGTCACCGGGAATGCCGAGGGCGCCCACGGTGTCCCAGACGCCGACCATGGCGATGGGGACGTCGCGGTTGCCGTACTTGGCCTGCAGCGCCGCCTTGAGAGCGGGGCGATTGGTGCGGCTGCGATAGGCGTCGAACGCATCCTCGACTGTCTGGTCCGTGAGCTTGTCCTTCGCCGGGAGGCCGCAGGTGGCGAGCATGCCGCCGAGGCTCCGCGCCGTATAGGCGCCGCGGCTGAAGCCGAAGAGATAGATCGCGTCGCCGTCCTCGTACATGTGGGAGAGGAAGGTGTAGCCGGCCTTGATCTTGCCGAAAAGTCCGTCGCCGATGGCGCCGCCGAGGATGCGGTCGACCGGCAGGCCGTCGGCGCCGACGCCGTCGTCATAGCGCGGCACCTGGGTCGCGGAGACCTGCAGCGCCTTGTAGAGCTTGTAGACGTTGGTGTCGGCGGGAAGCCCGTTCTGGGTCTCGCCGGGGTGGTTCCATGTGCCGTCGGAGCAGAATACGATGCGCTTCGCCATGATCCCCTCCCTGTCCCGTGGTCCGGCACGATCGCGGTCGGCGCCGTCATCTTACACTATAAGGATGCGATGGATCGCCCGCCGTGCGTCCTTCGAGACGGGCGCTTCGCACCCTCCTCAGGATGAGGCGGTTTTCTTTGTGCCATCGCCTATTCACCTCATCCTGAGGAGGCCACGAAGTGGCCGTCTCGAAGGACGCAGGATGCCCATGCAACGCGCTTTTCTGATGGCGCCGTGCGCGATGACTCAACGGAGCGGCTGCGAGCGAGCGCCGCAATCACGTCGTCGCGCGATTGAACGCGAGCTGCGCCGCCGCCAGGTCTTCCAGAGCGCTGCCGACGGACTTGAACAGGGTGATCTGATCGTAATATCGCCGTCCGGCGCGGCTGCCGCGGGCGAGGTCGAAGAGATCGCCGGCGATGTCGTCCTCCTGCAACACGCCGGACTTCAGGGGCTGCACGATATCGCCCGCCTCCTTGAGGGCGCCGGCGCGGGTATCGACGAAAACGCGGGCGCGGCGGATCGTCTCGTCGTCCGCCTCGCGCATATCCGGCGTGAAGCCGCCGACGAGGTCGACATGGGTCCCGAGCTTCAGCCACTGGCCGCGGATCAGCGGCTCCTTGGACAGCGTCGCGCAGGAGATGATGTCGGCGCCATGGACGGCGTTGGCGAGATCCTCGGTGGCCGACACCGCGAGATTGCGCCGCGAGAGGCGATGGGCGAGGCGTTGCGCCTTGTCGAAGCTGCGGCCCCAGACCACCACCTGCCTGATCGGCCGCACGCTGGCATGCGCCTCGACGAGTTGCGGCGCCATGGCGCCGGTGCCCACCATCAGGAGCCGCGCTGCGTCCGGCCGCGCCAGGTAGTTCGCGGCGAGCGCCGAGGCGGCGGCGGTGCGTCGCGCGGTCAGCGCCGGCCCGTCCATCAGGGCGAGCGGTTGCCCGGTGCGGGCGTCAATGAGGAAATAGGCGCCCATGACAGAGGGCAGGGATTTCTCGGCATTGCCGGGGAATACCGTCACCACCTTGACGCCGATGTGGCGACCGCTTTGCCAGGCCGGCATCAGCAGCAGCGTCGCATCGGGGCCGCCGGGCACCGGCACGGTGTGATGGTGACGGACCGGCGCCTCGGCGCCGGAGCGGAACATCTGCCGCAGCGTCTCGATGGTGCCGGTGAAATCCAGCGCCGCCATCACCTCGGAGGGACCGAGGAGGCGCATGGTCAGTGGCGGCTGGGATCGCATCAGACGTGCGGAATGAGCGGGTGGCCCGTGGTCGCTGGCGGGCGCTCGGCGGTGGCCGCGGCGAGCTCGCGCTCGAGTGCCTCGATGCGCCGCGCCCGCTCCCGCGCCGCGCGCCGCACGCCCCAGCTCGCGATCCAGCCGATCAGCAGGCCGGCCAGGAGGCCGGACAGCACCGTCAGCAGCACCACCAGGTAGAGCTGCGTCGTCAGCGCGAAGGGAAACGGCCACAGGGTCAGCGTGACGACATCGCGGTTCGACACCGCGAAGACGACGGAGAAGAGCGCCAGGAGCGCGATCGCCAGCCAGGAAAGAAGTTTCACCACGGGAGCTTAGCTCGCCACGCGGCCCGCGGGCCAGCGCGTCACGACTCTTCGTTGAGACGCTCGCGAAGCTGCTTGCCGGTCTTGAAGAAAGGGATGTGCTTCTCCGCCACGTGCACGCTGGCGCCAGTGCGGGGATTGCGGCCGACGCGGGCCTCGCGCTTCTTCACGGAGAAAGCGCCGAAGCCGCGCAATTCCACGCGATCGCCACGGGATAGCGCCGCTGCGACCTCGTCGAAGATCGCGGTCACGATGCGCTCCACGTCCCGCTGGTAGAGATGCGGGTTGAGTTCCGCCAGACGCTGGATCAATTCTGATTTTGTCATGGCCCGCCCCCTGCCCGGGCTTTCGCGGCGTTAGGTGCAGGGTGCCAAACCGGCTCTCTACCGTCAAGAAAAAGCATTGGAGATGAGGCGGTTATGGCCGGCCTTCGAAGCTTTTCACCGGGATCGGGGGAAATCCGGGGGCCGAAATGGTTAATTTCGCCGGCTCGGCTCACTCCGGCGGGGGGCTTTCCGCCGTGCGTCCGCTGGTTGAATACGCAGAGTGACACTCGTATCGGAGATGCCGCCCAGGTCCCGGGCGATGGCGCTGGCAGCCCGGCGGAGCGCGGGCAGGAAGCGCCGGTCGGGGGCGCCGCGCTGGAAGCGCTCGGTGGGCATGGTCAGGCTCAGCGACCCCGCCACCTCGCCCTGCCGGCCGCGGATCGGCACCGCGATGGCGCAGACGCCCTGGCGCCATTCCTCCTGGTTGACCGCAAAGCCGCGCTGGCGGACCAGGGCCAGCTCCCGCCCCAGGGTGGCCCTGTCGGCGGTTGTGCTGGCGGTATAGCGCGTCAGGGGCTGGGTCAGCGCTAGGGCCGGCTCGAAGGCCAGGATCGCCTTGCCGGTGGCGGAGCAATGGGCGGGCACGCGCTGGCCCACATAGGTGTCGACGCGGACGGGATGCGGGGCCTCCAGCCGGTCGATGATGACCACGGCCTCGCCCTGCAGCACCGCCAGATGCGGCGCCTCCCCGGTCTCGGCCAGCAGCGCCGCCAGATGCGGCCGCGCCACGTCGCCGAGGGTCAGCCGCCGGGCCACCATGGCGCCCAACGCCCAGGCCTTGAGGCTCGCCCGGTAGCGGCCGCTCAGCGGATGCTTCTCCACATAGCCTCGGCCCGCCAGGGTGGCGAGGATGCGGAATAGGGTGGGGCCGGAGACCCCCAGCCGCTGGACGAGCTCCGTCAGGCTCGCGTCCTCCAGCGCCGAGAGCGCCTCCAGCACGTCGAGGCCCTTGGCCAGCGTCGCGGTGAAATAGGGCGGCGGCGCGGCGGCCGCGGCGGGGCGTCTTGACACTCGATCGGCTCCCATTGTCGAATAGTGAAAGGCATTTTCAACTATTGAAAACCTGCGTCAAGCAGGGACCATCCACCAGGGAGAACCGCGCCATGACTCCGACACACGCCGCCAAGACCTTTCCCATCTTCGACTGCGACAGCCATCTCGTGGAGCCGCCGGCGATCTGGGACGAGTACGTGCCCCAGAAAGAGCGCGCCTGGGTCAAGACGCAGTTCTGCTTTCACACCGACGGCAAGCTCCTGCATATCAACGGCCGCGAGGTGCCGGCATCCCGAGAGCGCTCGAACGCCGCCGAGGTCGGCTGGCCGCGCTGGAACAAGAAGGAGATCGGCAAGCTGACGCCGGGCACGCCGGAGTGGCAGAAGAAGTTCGGGCGATTGCTCGGCTGCCGGGATCCGCACGCCCGTCTCAAGGACATGGACGCCATCGGCACCGACCAGGTGATGCTGTTCCCGACCTGGTTCGTGCGCCTGGCCTTGCTGCGCGATCCCGAGGCCGCCCGCATCCTGGCGCGCGCCTACAACGACTGGGCCTACGACTACTGCGCGCCGGACCGCCAGCGGCTGTTTCCCTGCGCGGTGCTGCCGATCCAGAGCGTCGAGCATTCGATCGAGGAATTGCGACGGGTGGCGAAGCTGGGCTTCAAGGCAGCCGCGGTCCGGCCCTGCTTCTGGAACGGGCGCTATCCGACACTGCCGGAGTTCGATCCGCTCTGGCGCGAGTTCGAGACGCTGGGCGTGGTGCTGGCGATGCACACGTTTCCCTCCCGCGAGGCGCTGACGCCGGACTGGGCGCAGCGGATGGCGACAGCGAGCGGCTCCGGCCACGGCCTCCTCTTCACCGACGAGTCCATCGTCTACTCGCCCGGTCAGTTCGTCTCCAACATCGCCTTCGCCATGGACCCCACCATCGACACCTCGGAGGCGCTGGGCTTCATGATGGAGGCGATGACCTGGCTCACCACGGTCCTGATGACGGGCTGGCTCGACAAGTTCCCGACCCTCAAGGTGGCGGTGTTGGAATCGAATGCGAGCTGGCTGCCCCTGGTGCTGTCGAAATGCCGGAACTTCTCCGACCTCTTCGCCTTCCAGCGCAACAACCGCGTGATCCGCGATCCCTACGAATCCTTCTACGAGCGCTGCTTCATCGGCTTCGAGTCCGACGAGGATCTGGTCTATCGCCTGTGGGACACCTTCGAGCCGGTCGCTATCTGGTCCTCGGACTATCCCCATCACGACGCGGAGGACGCCTGGGACGCGCTCCACCACATGGAGGAGTACAAGGTGCCGCGCGCCGCGCAGGAAAAGCTGCTGGGCGGCAACGCCCGCAAGCTCTACGGCATCGATCCCGTGATGCGCGTGCGCGAGCGGATCGAGAATTATCAGCCGCAGATTCTGCCGTGGTGAGGCGGTAGGCGGGATCGGCAGCGGTGCGTCCTTCGACTCGGCAGTATCGCGCCGGCTCAGGATGAGGAATTTTTCTTTCTGCCATCACCTATCTTCCTCATCCTGAGCCGATCGCGGAGCGATCGAGTTCGAAGGACGCACGATCGTTGCGCAAAGAAAAAGGGCGCCCGGTTTCCCGGGCGCCCATGATCTTTAGGCCGACGGACGCGGCTACTTCTCTTCGACTTCTTCCTTGTCGTCCTTCTCGGTGCGGCGCGAGAGGGCGGCGCCGAGGATGTCGCCGAGGCTGGCGCCGCTGTCCTGCGAGCCGTACTCCTCCATCGCCTGCTTCTCCTCCTCCACCTCGCGGGACTTGATCGAGAGCGAGACCTTGCGCGTCGCGCGGTCGACGGCGGTGACCTTGGCGTCCACCTTCTCGCCGACGGCGAAGCGGTCCGGACGCTGCTCGCTGCGATCGCGCGAGAGCTCGGCCTTGCGGATGAAGCCGGGGAGCCCGTCCGCCAGCGTCAGCTCGATGCCGCCATCGGTGATGGCGGAGACGGTGCCGGTGACGACGTCGCCCTTCTTCACCTTGGAGAGGCTCTGCTCGAAGGGATCGTGGGCGAGCTGCTTGATGCCGAGGCTGATGCGCTCCTTCTCGATGTCGACATCGAGAACGCGCACCTTCACCATGTCGCCCTTCTTGTAGTCCTTGATCGCTTCCTCGCCGGGCTTCTGCCAGTCGAGGTCGGAGAGGTGGACCATGCCGTCGATCTCGCCGGGGAGCCCGACGAAGAGGCCGAACTCGGTGATGTTCTTGATCTCGCCCTCGAGCTCGGTGCCCGACCGGATACTTCTCGAGGAAGGTCTCCCACGGGTTCGACATGCACTGCTTGAGGCCGAGGCTGATGCGGCGCTTGATCGGGTCGACGTCCAGCACCTGCACCTCGACCTCCTGGCTGGTCGAGACGATCTTGCCGGGATGCACGTTCTTCTTGGTCCAGCTCATTTCTGAAACGTGAACCAGGCCCTCGACACCGGGCTCCAGCTCCACGAAGGCGCCGTAGTCGGTGATGTTGGTGACGCGGCCCTTGAAGCGGGCGGCGGCGGGATACTTGAGCTCCACACCTTCCCAGGGATCCGCCTCGAGCTGCTTCATGCCCAGGGAGATGCGCTGGGTCTCCTTGTTGAAGCGGATCACCTGCACCTTGACGGTCTGCCCGATGTGCAGCGCCTCGGAGGGGTGATTGATGCGGCGCCACGCGATGTCGGTGACGTGCAGCAGACCGTCGACGCCGCCCAAATCAACGAAGGCGCCGTAGTCGGTGATGTTCTTCACCACGCCCTGGAGGATCTGGCCTTCCTGCAGATTGGCGACCAGCTCGGAGCGCGCCTCGGCGCGGCTCTCCTCGAGCACGGCGCGGCGCGAGACCACGATGTTGCCGCGCGAGCGGTCCATCTTCAGGATCTGGAACGGCTGCGGCGTGCCCCAGAGCGGGGTGATGTCGCGGACGGGACGGATGTCGACCTGGCTGCCCGGCAGGAACGCCACGGCGCCGCTGAGGTCGACAGTGAAGCCGCCCTTCACCCGCCCGAAGATGGTGCCGGTGACGCGCTCGTTCTTCTGGAACTGCTTCTCCAGCAGCGTCCAGGCCTCCTCGCGGCGAGCCTTCTCGCGCGAGAGCTGGGCGTCGCCGTTCTTGTCTTCCATCCGCTCGAGGTAGACCTCGACGGTGTCGCCGGGATTGATCTCCGCCGGCTTGCCCGGCTGGGAGAATTCCTTCAGTGCCACGCGGCCCTCGGATTTGAGGCCGACGTCGATCAGCACCATGTCGTTCTCGACGGCGATGACGCGGCCCTTGACCACGGTGCCTTCGAGGCTGGTGCCGGTGCCGAGGGATTCCTCCAGCAGCGCGGCGAAACTTTCCTTGCCCGAGGACGCCCCGGTTTGCATTGCGACGGCCATTAAAACTCCCGTTCGATCCCCTCGAAATGACGTCCGCGGGGCCGGGGATCGAGGCCATAGGCGGACGGGCCACCGACATCTCACGGGCGCGGTGGCGTGAACCCGGTCCAGCTGGAGGGCAACGGGGAAAGCCGGATTCTCTCAATATTCAGAGAGACTTGCCGGCGATCTTCCCGTCGATGTACGTGATGGCGACGGCCAGGGCCGCCTCGGCATCGAGCGCCGTCGTGTCGAGGACGAAAGCATCGTCGGCGGGCCTCAAAGGCGCCGTCCGACGCTGGCTGTCGCGCGCGTCACGATCCGTCATGTCCTGCAGGACGCGCTCGTATATAGCCTCGACCCCCGCTGCCCGCAACTCTTTGAATCGGCGCCGGGCTCGGGCCTCCGAGCTGGCCTGGACGTAGAGCTTGGCGTCGGCCTCGGGGCAGACCACGGTACCGATGTCGCGCCCGTCCAGCACCGCGCCCGGCGGGCGGCGGGCGAAGTCGCGCTGGAACGCGAGGAGCGCCGCGCGCACGCCGGGAATCGCCGCCACCACCGAGGCCGCCTGGGCGATCCTCTCTTCGGTGAGGCGGCGGTCGGCGAGCAGCGCCGGTGTGATCCGCCGCGCCGCGGCCTCCGCCGCCACGGGATCGGCGGGATCGCCGCCGGCATCGAAGGTCGCGAGCGCGGTCGCGCGATAGATCCGGCCGGTGTCGAGATGGGCGAGCCCGTAATGCGCCGCGAGACGCCGCGCCAGCGTCCCCTTGCCGGCGGCGGCGGGCCCGTCGACGGCGATGATCACGGCGCTTCCTTGATCGTGGCGCCGAGACCGTTCATCAGCGCGACGAAGCCGGGGAAGCTGGTGTTGATGGTCTCGCCGTCGTCGATGTTGACCGGCCGCTCCGCCGCCATGCCCATCACCAGGAACGCCATGGCGATGCGATGGTCGAGATGCGCGGCGATGGTGGCATCGCCCCGCGGCCGGCCGCCGGTGCCTTCCACCGTCAGCGTGTCGCCGTCGACCTCGACCGCGACGCCGCAGGCACGCAATCCCGCGGCGATCGCCGAGAGCCGGTCGCTTTCCTTGACGCGCAGCTCCGCCAGGCCGCGCATCACCGTGCGGCCGGTGGCGAAGGAGGCGGCGACCGCCAGCACGGGATATTCGTCGATCATGCTGGGCGCGCGCTCCGCCGGCACCTCGACGCCGACAAGCGCGCCGGCGCGCACCAGCAGATCCGCCACCGGCTCGCCGCCGGTTTCCCGCGCGTTGGCGATCTCGATCGAGGCGCCCATCTCCCTGAGCGTGGTGAAGAGGCCGGTGCGCAGCTCGTTCATGCCGACGCCCTCGAGGCGGATCTCCGAGCCCGGCAGCAGCAGCGCCGCCACCATGGGAAACGCCGCCGAGGAGGGATCGCCGGGCACCACGAGATCGGCGGCCTTCAATTCCGCCTCGCCGCGGAGCGCGATCCGCCGGTGCCCGTCGGCGGAGATGACCGTGGTGACGATGGCGCCGAAGTGGCGCAGCATCCGCTCGGTGTGGTCGCGCGTCGCCAGCGTCTCGACCACGGTGGTCTCGCCAGGCGCGTTCAGTCCCGCCAGCAGGATCGCCGATTTCACCTGCGCCGAGGGCACCGGCAGCGTGTAGTCGAGAGGGATCGGATCGGCGCTGCCGGTGACGGTCAGCGGCAGCCGGTCGCCGGCGCGGGCGGAGATGCGGGCGCCCATGCGCTGCAGCGGCGTCGACACCCGCGCCATCGGCCGCTTGCGCAGCGAGGCATCGCCGGTGAAGACGGCGGTCAGCGGACTGGTCGCCACCGCGCCCAGGACCAGCCGTGCGCCGGTGCCGGAATTGCCGAAGTCGAGGACATCGGCGGGCTCGCCGAATCCGCCGACGCCGACCCCGTCCACCAGCCAGCGGCCGCCCTCGCCGCGCTCGGCGCGAGCGCCCAGGGCGCGCATCGCCGCGGCGGTGCACAGCACGTCCTCGCCTTCGAGGAGTCCGTCGATGCGGGTGCGGCCCACCGCCAGGGCACCCAGGATCAGAGCGCGGTGGGAGATCGACTTGTCGCCGGGGACGCGGATCTGGCCCTTTAGCGGGCCCGCGGTGCCGGAAGAGACTGGCGTCACGGAAGAGGGTCCAAGCGGTTGCGGAGGCTCAGTTCCTAGCACATCGGGCGGCGCCGCCGACAGCGCCGACTATTTTGCTTTTGACAGGTCGCCGGGTTCGTGGCAATTGGCCGCGCACCCTATATGTCGGTCACGCCCGGCGGACATGCTTCTGGGCCCAGGAAACGGCGAGCAAGCGGTTAGGAGAGTTCACGTGTCGAAACCGGAATGGGGCACTAAACGGATCTGCCCGAGCTGCGCGACGCGCTACTACGATCTGCATCGCGATCCCATCATCTGCCCGAAATGCGGGACGCAGTTCGACCCCGAGGCACTGCTGAAGACGCGGCGCCGTCCGGCGGCGGCGGCGCCGGAGCCGGTGCCCGTCCCGGTGCCGGTGGCGGCGGTCGAGCCTGAGCCCGAGGCGGAGGCGGAGCCGGTGGAGGGGGGCGCCACCACGGAGGGCGCCGAGGGCGAGGAAGAGGAGGAGGAAGTCCTGGAGGACGCCTCCGAGCTCGGCGAGGACGAGGACGACATGGCCGAGGTGATCGAGAACGTCGACGAGGAGGAGGAGCGCTGAGCCGCGCCCGCCGCCGGAGTTTCCACTCCCCGCGGGCCGGCAATCTGCGCTAAAATGGACGGAATTTCGGGGTCATAGCTCAGCTGGGAGAGCGCCGCAATGGCATTGCGGAGGTCCGGGGTTCAAGTCCCCGTGGCTCCACCAAATCGGAAAGGCCCCGCCGGGCGATCGGCGGGGCCTTTCTTGTTTCAGCGCCGCGCTATTCCTTCGGCTGCGCATCCTCGGGGATGAGGTCGCTGTGTTTCCAGGAGATGAACAGCAGCACGATCCACTCGGTCTGGTGCGAGAAGCCGTAGGAGGGACCGGCGGATCCCTTGAGATCGCCTTCCTTGGCGTCGAGGGCGGTGGCGGCGAATTTGGCGACGCCTTGCTCCTCCGAGCGCTTGAAGAGCGCGATTTCCGGCGTGGTGACCGTGCCGGCGAGGGGGATCGGGATCGGCAGGCTGGGCAGGCCGATCAGCATCGAGTGCTGATTGACGGAGAGCGCGCCGGAGCGCAGCTCTACCACGGTCTCCGCGTCCTTTCGATCGGCCACCAGCTTGGCGCCGGCCTTTGCCAGCCGGTCGCGCAGCGTGCCGATCGCGTATTTGCTGTCGAAGCCTTCGAAATTGCCGGCGTCGACGAAGACCTTCGTGCCCGGCGGGATCTGCAGCTTGAGCTGGTCCGCCGCGTGATCGGCGGCGGTGGAGATCAGCAGCTGCTCGTTGGCGGTGCGCGCGGGCTGCGTGTCGCGCTCGGAGGCGCAGCCGCCGAGGCCGAGCGCCGCGAGCATTGTCAGCGCGGCGAGAAGCGGCCGTCCGCGTTCCGCCCGAGCGGCGGCAGTGTCATTCGACATGTGCTGAAGGTGCCCCTGGCTGTCGGATCCCGTGCCAGTCCTAGCCGCGCGGGAGGTCACGCCACAAGCCCGCGCCGTCCGTGGCCCTGCGACATCGGTGTGGCATGCCGGGTGACGCGTGCCGGCGAGGGGCGTGTTGACGCCGGGGTTGATTGAACGCGGAGGCTCCGCCGGCCCGGGGCCGGCGGAGCTGCCCCCCGGTCTATTGCAGTACCTGGGCGATGACCGCGTACTTGGACGCGAGGCCGCTCCCGATCGTCGAGAGGTAGCCCACGATCACCAGGGCAATCAGCGCCAGCAGCAGCCCGTACTCGACCTGGGCGGCGCCGCACGTGTCGCGGAGCCGGTCTTGCCAAAGTTTGCGCATCGGTGGTCTCTCCAAGAATGGACAGTTGTTGGAGAGAAGATTCAGCAATTATTTAGTAAAATGCAAGATAGATGCTTGGTTAAGGCCGAATAAATTCTGATATTTACCAAAGAATCCAGCACTTAACCCTGTAAACGCGAAATTAACCCTAATTCTTACTTAACAAAAGCGGCATGCCGGTACCCGTTCAGGCCGCCGCCGCGCCGCGCCGGGACGCCGCCTGGGCGGCCGTGAGCACCAGCTCCGAGGCCTTCTCGGCGATCATGATGGCGCCGGCGTTGGTGTTGCCGGAGAGGACGGTCGGCATGACGGAGCAGTCCACCACGCGGAGCTTGGCCACGCCCTTTAGCCGCAGCTCGGGGTCGACGACCGCGAGCTCGTCGATCCCCATCCGGCAGGTGGTGGTGGGATGGAAGATGGTGGTGCCGCGCTGGCGGATGAAGGCGAGGAGATCGGCGTCGCTGCTGCAGCCGGGGCCGGGATCGCGCTCCTCGGCGATATAGGGCGCGAGCGCCGGCGCCCCCATGATCCGCCGCAGCAGCTTCAGTCCCTCCACCATGGTGCGCTTGTCACCCTCGGTGGAGAGATAGTTGAGGCGGATGTCGGGCGCCTCGGCGGCGTCCGCGCTCTTGATGCGGACGCTGCCGCGGCTCTCCGGCCGCAGCTGGCAGATCGAGGCGGTGATGCCGGGAAAGGGATGCAGGTTGCCGCCGGGCTTGTCGGCGCTGAACAGCAGCAGATGGCATTGCACGTCCGGCGTCTCCAGGCGCGGATCGGTGCGGAAGAATCCGCCGGCGTACCCTGCCGGGATTGCCATCGGCCCCTTGCGCGTCAGGAAGTAGCGCAAGCCAGCGGCCACCTTGCGGTCCCAACGGTTGACGACGTCGTTGAGAGTGACGGGCTTGGTCACGCGATAGAGCATGCGCGCCTGCAGATGATCCTGCAGATCGGCGCCGATGCCGGGAATGTCACGCACCACGGCGATGCCGTGCTGCCGCAGCAGCGCCGCCGGGCCGAGGCCCGACAGCTGCAGGATCTGCGGTGAGCCGAAAGCGCCCGCTGAGAGCAGCACCTCGCCCTGCGCGCGGGCGGTGACGAGACGGCCGTCCTGGCGATATTCGACGCCGACGGCGGCGCCACCCTCGATCAGGATGCGGGTGGTGAGCGCGCGCGTCGCCACGGTGAGATTGCCGCGCCCGCGCGCCGGCTTCAGATAGGCTTGGGCGGTGCTCCAGCGGCGCCCGTTCCGCATCGTGGTCTGGAAATAACCCGCGCCCTCCTGCCGCGCGCCGTTGAAATCGTCATTGCGCGGGAATCCCGCTTCCTCCGCCGCCTTGATATAGGCCTCGCAGACCTCGTGAGGCTCGACCTGATCGGAGACCGAGAGCGGCCCGTCGGCGCCGTGGAACGGATCGGCGCCGCGCTGCTGCGCCTCGGACTTCCGGAAATAGGGGAGAACGTCGTCGTAGCTCCAGCCGACATTGCCGAGCTGGCGCCAATGATCGAAGTCCTGGCGCTGGCCGCGGATATAGAGAAGCCCGTTGATGGAGCTGGAGCCGCCCAGCACCTTGCCGCGGGGCTGGGCGATCTGGCGGTTGTTGAGCTCGGGTTCCGGGGCGCTCTGATAGAGCCAGTTGACCCGCGCGTCAGTGAACAGCTTGCCGTAGCCGATGGGGACGTGGATCCAGAAATGCTTGTCCTCGCCGCCGGCCTCGATGAGCAGCACGCGATGCCGGCCTGACGCCGTCAGCCGGTTTGCCAGCACGCAGCCCGCGGAGCCCGCGCCCACCACGATGAAGTCGAAGATCTCCGGCTCCGCCATGTTCCTGCCTCCCCATGCCTGCCGGCTCGCCCGGCCGCGGCGATGGTAGCGGCAGCGGGGACGGAGCGCACGGGGGACGTTGTGGCGGCGCGATCGAGACGGGCGCGGCGCCTCAGCCGGCGAGGGCCGCTTGCGGCTCTCGCTCGATCGCGGTTGTCGCCGGCAGCGTCGGCAGGATCACGTCGAACCGGGTGCCGCGGCCGACCTCGCTGGCGACGTCGATCCGGCCGTTGTGGCTGGTGATGATGCCGTGCACGACCGCGAGCCCGAGCCCGGTTCCCTCGCCGACCACCTTGGTGGTGAAGAACGGCTCGAAGATGCGGGCCAGGGTGGCTTCGTCCATGCCGTAGCCGCTGTCCCGCACGGAAATACAGAGCGCCAGTGCCGGTCCGCCACCGTCCGCCGCGGCCACGATCTCCGCCGCGGCCAGGCCGATGTCGATCCTGCCGGCGCCGCCGATCGCGTGCATGGCATTGGTGATGAGATTGATCAGGACCTGATGCAGCTGGCCGCGGTCACCCAGCACCGGCGGCAGGTCGCTCTGCGTGACGTAGCCGATGTGGATCGTCGTCGGAACCGTCGCCCGCATGATCTGCAGCACATCGCGGATGATGGCATCGCAGTCGACCGCCTCCCTGGTGGCCTTCTCCTTGCGGCTGAAGGCCAGGATCTGGCGCACCAGGTCGCGGGCGCGCTCGCCGGCGCGGCCGATCATCTCCAGCTTTGTCCGCTCCGGGCTGCCGGCCGGGATCTTCTTCAGCATCATCGTCGGTAGCGCCACCACCGGCACCAGGGCGTTGTTGATCTCGTGGGCGACGCCGCCGGCGAGCGTGCCGAGCGCCTCCATCTTCTGGGAATGCAGCAACTGCTGCTGCAGCTGCTCGCGCTCGCTTTCCACCCGCAGGCGCTCGTCGATCTCGGTGCGCAGCTCGCCCGTGAGGGTCTCGAGCTCCCCCGCCCGCTGGCTCAGCAGTCCGTTGCTCCGCGCGAGCCGTGCCGAGGCGCGATTGAGCCCGGTGAAGGTCGCGAACAGCGCGAGCACCGAGGCGAAGGCGGCGGCGTAGAGGAAATAGGTGGCACTGTTGGTCCGATGCTGCAGGGCGGCGTGCCGCGCCATGTAGTCGCTGTAGATTTCGTCCGGAAGACTGCCGCGCGACAGCTCGAGGATGCGGGTCAGCAGCATGCGCGTCACGCCGTCCTCGCGCAGCAGCAGCTCCGCATGGGTCATCATGATCCGGACGTCGCGCCAGGTCTGTAGTGGCTCGGTCGCGAGCCGCCGCATCCGGGCGCCCGTCTCGGTCACCTCGTCGTCGGACGATCTGCCGTCGAGACGCAGGAATACCGTGCGCATCCAATCGGAAACGGCATCCGCTACCGCCTCTCTGCCGGCGGCGCCTTCCCGGCGCGCCACAGCGCGGGCGAGGAGGGGGAGGTAGATCCGCGAGTTTCTGTAGACCGCATCCGCCGACTTGAACTGCTCGACGACGGCCTGGCGGATGGCGACGACGGTCCGATACTGCCGGACCAGCGGCACCGCGGGATCGTCCTGCGCCGCGAGTTCCTCGCCCACCACTTCGGTCAGGCGGTCCAGGCGCTGCTCGGCGGCGAGGATCGGGTCGTAGTTCTCCAGGCTTCTGTCGCGCGCCTGCAGGGCCAGCCTGCCCAGCGTTTCCTCGGTCTCCCGTATGGCGCGCAATCCGTCGACGATGCGCACATGCGCGCGGGGGTCGGCGGGCCGGCTCATCTGGAACAGGACGCCGAGCGCGATGACCGTCACCGCCATCGTCACCACTTGGCGTGGTCGCGTTCCGCTCACGGGCCTTCCTCCGCCGGCGAACCGGTGAGCGTGCGCAGGAAACCGGCGATCAGCTCGGCGTCGGCGGTCGGCATCTCCCGGCCGAGCTGGTAGCGCGCCATCACCGCGATCGCATCTTCCAGGGTCGCGGCGGAGCCGTCGTGGAAATAGGGCGCGGTCAGTGCCACGTCGCGGAGCGAGGGAACCTTGAAGATGTGCTTGTCGGTCTCGTTGGCGGTGACGTTGTAGCGGCCGAGATCCGCCGGCGTTTCCGGCAGGCCGCGGTCGGCGAAGTAGTCGGCGAACAGCCCCATCTTTTGATACATGTTGCCGCCAACCGCGACGCCCTGGTGGCAGGACGAGCAGCCATAGTCCTTGAACAGCCGATAGCCCCGCTGCTCCGGCTCGCTGAGGGCGGTGTGGTCCCCGCGCAGGAAGGCGTCGAACCTCGAGCCGAGGGAGAGCTGCGAGCGCTCGTATTCCGCGATGGCATCCCTGACGACGGCTGGCGTAAGGGGGCTCCGGTAGATCGATCGGGCCTTGGCGACATAGTCGTCGTCGGCCGTCAGGCGCTCCATCACGGCGGGCCAGGTTGCGCCCATCTCCTTGGGATTCTGCAGCGGTCCGTCGACCTGGGCCTCGAGGCTGCCGGCGCGCCCGTCCCAGAATTGCGCGACGCTGAACCGGCTGTTGCGGATGCTCGGGGTGTTCACCGCGGTGAGCTGGCCGCCAATCCCCGTGGAGAGCGGGGCGTCGTCGGCGCCGCCATGCTGCGGCAGATGGCAGGATCCGCAGGCCATCTTGCCATCCCCGGAGAGCCGCGCATCGGCGAACAGCTCGCGGCCGAGCGCCACCTTGCGGGGATCAAGGCCGAGATTCACGGGCAGCGGCTGCAGCGGCTCATTCGGTATTTCGATGAGTTGCGGCGTCGCGGCGATCGCATCGTCGATCTGGCTTCCGGTCAGAGAAGTCTGCCATCCGAATATGACGATCATCGCCGCCGCGACAGTGGCGGCGAAGAGCGTCAGCATGCTCCAGCCGCCGAAGCTGACGAGCCGCGATACGGGCAAGACGCTGTCGACGCCGGACTTTGCTGTCTCGATCGGATGACCCATCGCAACCTGCGCTCGGCGCGCGCGGAAGAAGGCTCGGTGCGGTCAATGTAGGCGTGGGGTGTTAAGCCTATCTGTGCCGGTGGCTAAGGGATTCTACTTATACCGGCGGCCCTGCTTTCAGCGCGCCGCGCGGATCACGAAATCGAGGAACGCGCGCACCTTGGCGGGCGGCACGTGCCGCGAGAGATGGAGCGCGTAGAGCGGAAACCGCTCATCGGGCCAATCCGGGAATAGCTCGACGAGCTTGCCGCGGCGGAGAAGATCCTCGCTGCCGAGCTCGAACACCTGCGCCACGCCGTGGCCCGCGACGCAGGCGCCCAGCAGGGTACCGGCGTCGTTCGTGGTCAGGTGGCCCGCTACCGGGACCCGGAGCTTCTGTCGTCCGCGGTGGAATTCCCAGGGAAACGGCCGGCCGGTGACGGGATCGACGAAGTGAATGCATTCGTGCGCATCCCTGCCGAGTTCGCGGGGATGCGCGGGACGACCGTGTCGCGCCAGGTAGGACGGCGAGGCGCACGTCAGGACCCTGGTCTCCAGGAGCCGCCGGGCGACGAGGGATGATGGCTCCGGCTCGCCGAAGCGGATGGCGGCGTCGAAACCGTCGGCGACGAGATCGCCGAGACGATCGCGCCCGACGATTTCCACCGAAAGATCGGGATGTGCCGTCAGGAATTTGCCGAGGCGCGGCGCCAGGACCCGTCGCGCAAAGTAGGGATCGACATTGACACGGAGCCTGCCGCGCACCGCCGCCGCCGCGCCAGCCGCCTCGGCCGCGGCATCCTCGACGCCCGCCAGCAGCGGCTTGACCCGCTGATAGAAACCGCGGCCTTCATCGGTAAGGGCGACGGTACGCGCCGTGCGGTCGAAGAGCCGGACGCCGACGCGGCTCTCGAGCCGCGCGATGGCGCGGCTGACGCCGGACTGGGTGATCCCCAGCGCCGCTCCGGCGCGGACGAAGTTGCCGGCTTCCACTGCCGCCACCAGCACCTGGATTCCGCTCAGCAGGCGGCTATCAAAGGCCATTTTAAGCCTGACGATCAGTCATGTTTTCTATGACAATGATGCGCTCGTATCATCCGATGTCCAGCGCCATCTTCTGCTCCGACGCCCCAGCCGATCCGGCGGCGGAGCAATTGGAGCAGGAGATGATCATGAGCTTGACTGGCAAGCGCGTCGTGGTTCTCGGCGGCACCTCGGGCATCGGACTCGCCACGGCCCAGGCGGCGCAGCGCGACGGTGCCGCCGTCGTGGTTGCCTCGAGCCGTCGGGAGCGCATCGGCAGCGCCCTCAAGGCGTTGGGAGACGAGGCTCGGGGCGAGGTCGCCGATCTCGCGGACGAGGCGCAGGTGGGCGCGCTCTTCGAGCGCATCGGCAGCGTCGATCACCTGGTCTTCTGCGCCGGCGAGTCACTGCATCTCGATACGCTCGACAGGATGGAGATCGGTGCCGCGCGCGGATTCATGAATCTCCGCTTCTGGGGCGCGCTCATGGCGGTGAAGTATGCCGTGCCGCATATCCGTCCGGGCGGGTCGATCACGCTGACGAACGGGATCGCGGCCCTCCGCCCGCAGACGGGCTGGACGGTGGCGGCGAGCATCTGCGGCGCGATAGAGGCGCTCACGCGCGCGCTGGCGGTGGAGCTTGCTCCGATCCGGGTAAACGCGGTCTGTCCCGGTGTGGTCAAGACCGATCTCTGGAGCGGCATGACGGAGGCCGATCGCGCGGCGATGTACAGCGGTATCGGACAGAAGCTGCCGGTCGGCCGCGTCGGCGAGGCGGAGGATCTCGCCGCGGCTTATCTCTATCTGATGCGCGAACGCTACAGCACCGGCCAGGTGATCGTGGTGGATGGTGGTGCGGTGTTGGTGTGATCGACCGTCGCGGGCTGGTACCGGTGTCCTATCCCTCCACTGCGAACCGGCGCACGTGCTCCGGCAGCGCCACGCCGGCGAGGTTCTTCGGATCCGGCACGGCATTCCCCGGTGTGAGGGTCAGCGGCACCACACCGGCCCAGATCGGCAGCGCGTAGTCCTCGTCGTCGTCCTTGGGCGGGCCGACGCGCACCTTCGCGGAGACTTCGTCCAGGGGCATGGAGAGCACCGTGGTGGCCTTCATCTCCTGGCTCGTCACCGGACGCAGCGTGTCCCAGCGGCCGGGGAAGAGCCGCTCCACGAAGGCCTTGAGCGCCGCTGTCTTGTGCGCCTCATCGGTCACCAGCTCGGCAACGCCGAAGGCCATCACCGAGCGGTAGTTGATGGAGTGATGGAAGCCCGAGCGCGCCAGCACCAAGCCATCGACGTGCGTCACGGTGAGGCAGGCCTTGATGCCCTTGGCGACGGTGCGCAGCATCCGGCTCGCCGAGGAGCCGTGCCAGTAGACGCGCTCGCCCTCGCGCCAGTACGAGGTTGGCGTCACGTAGGGCTGGTCGTCGATGACGTAGCCCACGTTGCAGATGAATCCCGCGTCGAGGATCCCGTGCACGGTCTCGCGATCGTAGTGGCCGCGCTCGCCCAGGCGCCGGACTCGCGTCTTCTCGGTGCGTGTATAGCCGTCCAATGTTGCCTCCATGAATGAATTCAGACGCGGTTCCGATTGCGCGCGGCGACGACATCGGCCACCGCGGCCTCGCCGGGACCGCCTTCGCGCGTGAGACCGTCGACGATGCGGCCGATGTCCACCGGTGGCCGGTTCTGGCTCATCTTCCACTTGCCCTCGAGGCGGGTGACCACCAGCTCGAAGCCGACGATCGCCCGCAGCATGCCGCGCACGAACTCCGGCGGCGCATCGCTTACCGCCCAGGGCTCGGCGCGCTTGCCCTCATGGGCCTCGGTGAGCCGGGTCACCAGCGCCAGGAGCCGCGCCTCGTCGTCGAAGAAGCGGAGCGTGCCGTAGGCGTGGACGGCGGCGTAGTTCCAGGTCGGCACGACCTTGCCGGTCTCGGCTTTGGTCGCGTACCAGGCCGGCGTGATGTAGGCCTGGGGTCCGGTGAAGATGGCGAGCACCTCGGCGCCGGGCGTGGCTTCCTGCCATTGCGGATTGGCGCGGGCGAGGTGACCGACCAGGGTCCCGAACGGCGCGGGCTCGGGCTCGATCAGCAGCGGCAGGTGGCTGGCGTAGAGGCCGCCCGGTGTCGAGGACACCAGCGCCGCCAGCGGCTGCTGGCGGATCATCTCGTGCAGCACCGGGACCTGGTCTTCGCGGAAGTGCGGCGGGAGGTACACGTAGGACTCCATCGAGGCTCGGATTTGAGTGGAGTATCGCAGCCGACTGGACCGACGGGTAGCGCCTGTTCTAAAATTCCCATAGGTCCAGTTGGAGAGCGCCATGACCGCGTCCCGGGCGGTGTCGCCGCTGTGGAACAGCCTTGCCCTCGATCGGGCGGCGGCGATGCCGCTGCAGGAGCAGATCGTGGCCTATTTCCGGGCGGCGGTGCTGCACGGCCGGCTGCGCGGCGGGGCCCGGGTCCCGTCTTCCCGCGCGCTGGCCGCCGATCACGGCGTCGCCCGCATCACTGCCGTCCAGGCCTATGACCGGCTGGTGGCGGAGGGATACCTGGTCGCCCGCGCAGGATCCGGCCTCTTCGTCGCCGACAGCGTGCCCGAGCATCTGGCGCGGCCGGCGGCACCCACCCAGCGGCGCGAGCGTTCGCCGGTGTCGCCGCAGCTCAAGCCGGTCAAGCCGCCGTCGATGCCGCCGCGGCCGCTGGAGGTGCTGCCGCTGTCCGTTGGCGTTCCCGCCCTCGATCACTTTCCTTGGACCGACTTGGCGCGGATCACCGCCCGGGTGCACCGGGAGCGGCCAATAGAGGCGCTGGGGTACTGCAATCCCCAGGGCGAGGTTGTCTTGCGCCAGGCGATCGCCGACTACCTCGGCGCCTCCCGCGGCGTCGCCTGCACGGCGGAGCAGATCCTGGTGGTGTCGGGATCCCAGCAGGGGATCGATCTCTGCGCCCGCGTTCTGGCGTCGCCGGGCGAGGCGGCCTGGACTGAAGAGCCGGGATATCCTGCCGGCCGCGCCGCGCTCCAGGCGGCGGGTCTCCACCTGGTGCCGGTGCCCGTGGACGGCGATGGGATCGACGTTGCCGCGGGCGTGCGCCTCAAAGCCCGCGCGCGGCTCGTGCTGGTCTCGCCCTCCCACCAGTATCCCCTCGGAGTGCCCCTCAGCCTGGGGCGGCGGCTCGCGCTCCTGGACTGGGCTGTCGGCGCCGACGCCTGGATCATCGAGGACGACTACGACGGCGAGTATCGCTATTCCGGCCGGCCGCTGGCGCCGCTGCACACTCTCGACCACGGCAACCGGGTGCTCTACCTCGGCACCTTCAGCAAGGTCCTGGCGCCGGCGCTGCGCATCGGCTACCTCGTCGTGCCGCTGGCGGTGATGGACCGGTTCGTGGCCCTGAAGGCCGCCTCCGACCGCCATGCCCCTGCGCTTACCCAGCGCGTGCTGGCGCGGTTCATGACCGAAGGCCGCCTTGCCGCCCATCTGCGCCGCATGCGGACACTCTACGCCGCCCGCCGCGCGGCGCTGCTGCAGGCCATTCGCGACGAGGCCGCGGATTTCCTCGCCGCCGAGGGCGCCACCGAGGCCGGGCTGCACCTGGTGGCTCGTCTTCTGGGTGAGGGCGACGATGTCGCGATCAGCCGCCGGGCCCAGGCGGCGGGGGTCCATGCCTCGCCGCTCTCGACCTATTACGCCGGCTCCCGGCGCCGGCGCGGCTTCGTGCTGGGCTTCGCCGGCACCCCCGAAGCGGAGATGGCGCCCGCCATACGGCGCCTGGCGGCGGCCATCCGGCCGGCGCGGCCCTGAATTCGCTCCGTCGCCCACTTCTAATAGACCGGAAATATGGTTAATTACCTATGGGCTGCGAGGCTTTCCGGTACAGTTCTTGATTGGTGGCCCATTCTTTCCTACTTAATCTGGGCAGGCGAAGCTCTCGAGGTCGCCTTGCCGATGGGGTGCCGGCCCGGGCCCCGACCGTCTGCTCGCTCGTCCTTCGAGGAGGAGGCACGATGTCTCGTCTGACCGTCTTCAATTCACCCCTGCTGCTGGGCTTCGACCATTTCGAGCGCGTGCTCGACCGCGTCAGCAAGGCCCAGGGGGATGGCTATCCGCCCTACAACGTCGAGCAGACCGGCGAGCATGCCCTGCGCCTCACTCTGGCGGTGGCGGGCTTCACCCTCGATGGCCTCAGCGTCCAGGTCGAGGACAACCAGCTCATCGTGCGCGGCCGCCAGCAGGAGGAGGGCGAGCGCGTCTTTCTCCACCGCGGCATCGCGGCGCGGCAGTTCCAGCGCGCCTTCGTCCTTGCCGAGGGCATCGAGGTGAAGGGCGCCACCCTCGACAACGGACTTCTCAGCATCGATCTCGAGCGGCCGCGGCCGGAAAGCCGGCTTCGCGCGGTGGAGATCAAGGGCCCCGCCCAGAGGGCGCCGCGAGAGCTCAATCTCGCCACGGATAAGGCGAGGGGGTGACGGCGTTGTATCCCCGAGGCAGGACATCAGTTTCGACCCAGGCTCCGGCCGTAAGACCGGCGGAGCGGCCGGGAGAGGTCTCCCGGCGGAAAGGTGCACCATGACCAGGACTGAAGTGCTCAAGCAGATCAGCTCCCGAGAATTCGCCCTTCTCGGCATGAACGAGGTGGCCTACGTCAAGCGCGTCGTCGTGAACGACGAGGCGGGCTTCGCCATCTTCAGTGCCGACGGCACGCAGGTCGCGGTATTGCCGGATCGCGAGGTCGCCGTCGCCACCATCCGTCAGCACGATCTGGAGCCCGCCAGCGTGCACTGAGCGCACGCGCGATATCTCCGGATCAAATGGGGCGGGTCTCAAAGGACCCGCCCTTCGGCTTTTTGGGGCTCGCAATCACGTGAAGCCGCGGCAGTTGACCGCCGCGTCGGCCTACGATAATACTCAACCCAATGGTTGAATGACGTTAGCGCAGGGGCGGCGGAGATGACGACGGCATCGAGCGCGCGACTGGACCGGACGCTGTCGGCGCTTTCGGACGGCACGCGGCGCGCGATCCTGCTGCGGCTCCGGGACGGCGAGGCCCGCGTCACCGATATCGCGGTGCCGTTCCGGATGTCGCTGAACGCGGTCTCCAAGCATGTTCAAGTGCTGGAGCGCGCGGGCTTGGTGCGCCGCGCGGTGCGCGGGCGCGAGCACTGGCTCGCCTTCGACGGTGCGCCCCTCGACGCCGCGGCGGAGTGGATCCAGTCGATGCGGCGGTTCTGGGGCGAGCGCCTGGATGCTCTCGAAACGTTTCTGCTGGCGCATCCCGCCGGCAAGGTGAAGAAAAGGAAATCCCATGGCCAATGACGACAGCGCGCTGGTCCGCGTGCGGCGGGTGATCAAGGCGCCGCGGGAGGCGATCTTCGCCGCCTGGACCGATCCCACGAGCATGCGGCATTGGCTGGCGCCGCGCACCCTCACCGTCTCCAAGGTCGAGGCCGACGTTCGCGTGGGCGGCGCCTTCTCCGTGGTCATGCACATGGACGGGCAGGACCTGCCGCATCGCGGCATCTATCGCGAGGTGAAGCCGCCGGAGCGCCTCTCCTTCACCTGGATCTCCAGCGGGACCCAGGAGCGCGAGACCCTCGTCACCATCGTGCTCGCCGAGCATCCCGACGGCACCGAGCTCGTTCTCACTCATGAGCTTCTGCCAACCGCGGACGCCGTCACGCGCCACGGCAACGGCTGGACCAGCATCGTCGAGAAGCTTGCGGCGCAGCTGTCCGCCTGAGGGAGAACCGCATGGCCACCAACCTGCACGAGATCGCCATCGCGGCACCGCCGGCGCGGGTTTTCGCTGCGCTCACCGCCGAGCCCGAGATCAAGGGATGGTGGACCGACGATGCCCGCGCCGAGGCGAAACCGGGAAGCGTCGCCGAGTTCGGCTTCTTCGATCGCAAGGTGGTTTTCCGCATGCGCATCGACGCGCTGAGCGCCCCCACCAAGCTGCGCTGGACCTGCCTCGCGGGACCGGAGCAGTGGGTCGGCACCGGCGTCGGCTTCGATCTGGCGCCGGCGGAGAAAGGCGGCACCACGCTCCGCTTCAAGCACAGCGGCTGGCGCTCGCGCGACGGCCATTTCCCGACCTCGAATACCACCTGGGGCCATCTCATGCACCGGCTCAAGGCCTATGCCGAGGGCAAATCGCCTGGACCTTATTTCGCCCGCGGCGGGGTCGACGCATAGCGCCGCCAATCTCCACCATCACGGATCCAGCACGGGAGGAAACGCCTATGGAAAAGCATGCCGTCGTCACGCCGAAGCAATGGGTCGCCGCGCGCCGGGATCTCCTGGCCAAGGAGAAGGAGTTCACGCGCCTGCGCGACGAGATCAGCCGCCAGCGCCGCGATCTGCCGTGGGTGCGGGTGGAGAAGGATTATTCTTTCGAGACTCCCGCCGGAAAGAAATCGCTGCCGGAGCTGTTCGATGGCCGGCACCAGCTCGTGATCTACCACTTCATGTTTGCGCCGGACTGGAACGTCCCCTGCAAGAGCTGCTCGTTCTGGGCCGACAACCTCAGCGGCGTGGTGACCCATCTCAATCAGCGCGACGTCACCATGATGGCGGTCTCCCGCGCGCCGCTGGCCAAGATCCAGGCGTTCCAGAAGCGCATGGGCTGGACATTTCCCTGGGTCTCGTCCGGCGACGGCGATTTCAACTACGATCATGGCGCCTCGTTCCGGCCGCAGGAGGTGGCGGCGGGCAAGGCCGACTACAATTTCGGCAAGATGACGAGCTCGATGAGCGATCTGCCGGGGATCAGTGTCTTCTATCGCGACGCCGACGACGCCGTCTTCCGCACCTACTCCTGCTACTCCCGCGGCATCGACATGATGAATGTCGCCTACCAATATCTCGATCTCGTTCCGAAGGGGCGTGATGAGGAAGGTCTCTCCCACAAGATGAAGTGGGTCCGCTTCCACGACGAATACGGAAAGTAGGCGCGGAGGCTCAGAGCGCCGCGACGCCCCAGGCGGCCAGCGCGCCGAGGACCACCACGGCCCAGGGCGGCACGCGCCAGAACGCCAGCAGCAGGAAGGCCGCCACCGCCAGGATGAAATCCGCCGGCGCGTGGATGGCGCTGGTCCAGACCGGCGTGTAGAGGGCGGCGAGCAGCAGCCCCACGACGGCGGCGTTGACGCCCGTGAGCGCTGCCTGCGCCGCGCGGCGTCGGCGCAGCGCATCCCAGAACGGCAGCACGCCGATCACCAGCAGGAAGGACGGCAGGTAGATCGCGACGAGGCAGAGTGCGGCGCCGAGCCAGCCCGTGGGCGCCTCGCGCATGCCGGCGCCGAGATATGCCGCGAAGCTGAAGAGCGGCCCCGGCACCGCCTGCGCCGCGCCGTAGCCGGCGAGGAACGCGTCGTCGCCGATCCAGCCGGGAGGCACCACTGCCGCCTGCAGCAGCGGCAGCACCACGTGGCCGCCGCCGAAGACCAGAGCGCCGGAACGATAGAACGCGTCGGCCAGGGCCACGGCATGGCTGCCGCTCGCCGCCGCCAGCACCGGCAGTCCCGCCAGCAGCAGGAAGAACAGGACCAGCAGCGCGGCGCCGCTCCGGCGCCGGAGCGGGACGTGGAACGGCGTCGCCGGCGTCGCAGTCTCCACCGGAAACAGCCGCCAGCCGATGACGGCACCCGCCACGATCGCCAGGATCTGGCCGAGGCTCGAGGGGACGGCGAGGGTGAGGGCGGCGGCGAACACCGCCAGCGTCGCGCGCGGCCGGTCCGCCGCCATGCTGCGCGCCATGCTCCAGACCGCCTGGGCCACCACCGCCACGGCGACGATCTTGAGACCGTGCAGAGGCGCCGAGCTCGCGACGTCGCCAAGACGCGCCACGCCGTAGGCGAAGAGGACGAGGGCGATCGCCGAGGGAAGCGTGAAGCCAACCCAGGCCGCCAGCGCCCCGGCGATACCGGCGCGCATCAGGCCCAGCGCGATGCCGACCTGGCTCGACGCCGGGCCCGGCAGGAACTGGCAGAGCGCCACCACGTCGGCGTAGCCGCGCTCGTCGATCCAGCGCCTCTTCTCCACGAACTCGCCGCGGAAATATCCGAGATGCGCCACCGGCCCGCCGAAGCTCGTCAGCCCCAACCGCAGAAAGGCGACAAAAACCTCGCGGACGGTGCGGGCGGGCGCCGCGTCGCCTTGCGAGGCCGCCGACGTCATCCGATGCGGCCCGGGCGGATCCGCTCGGTCGCGATCCTGCGGCGTCCCTTGTGCGCGCGGTCGAACAGCTCGCCGAAGAGCTCGCTCACCTTGTCGAGCGCGATCGGCAAGCCTCCCAGCGTCGACAACCCCGTCGGCACGCTCTCCGGCGTGTCGACGCTGGTGATCATCGTCTGGCTGGTGGCGTGGTTCGCTCTGAGCCGCATCTGGGGCGCGAAAACGGTTCCCATGGCCAGGGTCAGCGGCGCAGCGTTCGCGCTATTGGCGGTGGGATTCCTGCTGACCTTCCCGCCGTTCATGGATCTGCTGCAGGGAAAATAGCGCGGCGCCGGAATGCGCCGCGGCCTCGGTCTCAGGCGGCGTGGCTGGCGGCGCGGTCGGTGAGCAGCGCCGTCAGCGCGTCGACACTGTCGGTGCCGCGCAGCTTCTCGCACATGGCGCGATCCCGGAACAGGCGCGAGACCCGCGCCAGCGCCTTCAAGTGATCGGCGCCGGCGCTCTCCGGCGTCAGCAGCACGAAGATCAGGTCCACCGGCCGCTCGTCCACCGCCTCGAAGTCGATCGGCCGCTCGATGCGCGCGAAGAGGCCGGTCGGCCGCTCCAGCCCCGGCACCTTGCCGTGCGGGATCGCGGTACCCATGCCCATGCCGGTGCTGCCGAGCCGCTCGCGCTCCCAGAGCACGTCGAAGATGACGCGCTCATGCAGGCCCGTCAGCGTGGCGGCGCGGCGCGACAGCTCTTGCAGGATCTGCTTCTTGGTACTCGCGCGGAGCGATGCGATTACGCTGCCGGGGCCAAGCAAATCGGCAATTTCCATGGACGATGCCTCGGCTTGCTGTCAGGAGGTTGCGCCGCGTCGGCGCTTCAGGCCGGGATCGATCCAGCCGATATTGCCGTCGCGCCGGCGGTAGATGACGTTGAGATTGCCGTGAGCGCTGTTGTGGAAGAGCAGCGCCGGCAGGTCGGCGAGGTCGAGCCGCATCACGGCCTCGCTGACCGAGAGCTGTGGGATCGGCGTGTCCATCTCGGCGACGACCACCGGCTGCGACTGGGCGGCGTCTTCCGGCGGCTCGTCCGCCTCGCCGTCTGCCTGCAGCACGTAGGTGCGGCCGGGCTGATCCTTGCGCGCGCGCTCGTCGCCGCGACCGTGGTCGCGCAGCCGGCGCTTGTAGCGGCGCAGGCGCTTGCCGATGCGCACGGCGGCACCGTCGAAGGCGACATAGGGATCGCCGGCCTCGTCCTCGCTGCGCACGAGGATGCCGCGACCGACATGAACCTGGAGGTCGCAGTGAATGAGATGCGCCTCGCGGGAGAACACCACATGAGCCTCGATGGCATTGCCGAAATATTTGTCCGCGATGTCTTCGATGGCGGCCTCCGCGTGCAGGCGCAGAGCATCGCCGACATCGAGCTGCTTCCCGGCTACGGTGATATGCATGAAGGACCTAGACCGGATCGTTTCACGCGACACACACTTACGACACTGTGGCAGCCGGTTGTCCGCGGGCCCCGACCTTAGGAGCGAGGCATCGCCAAGTCAAGCGCGCCTGCCCGCGCGAGGCGAGTGGTCTTTTAAAGTCAGGCCAAGGCGTTAAGTTTCCGGCTCGGCGCGGAAGATGCGCGGACCGGCCGAGTTTCAGAGCCGCAGCATCTTCTCGCGCCGCCGCTGCACCGAGGAGGGAATCCGCATCGCCTCGCGGTACTTCGCCACCGTGCGCCGCGCGATGTCGACGCCGTCCTTGATCAGGATCTCGACGATCTGGTCGTCCGACAGCACCTTGTCGACGGGCTCCTGGTCGATGAGCGCCTTGATGCGGAAGCGCACGGTCTCCGCCGACAGCGACGCCGCGCCGCCGGTGGCGGCGATCGAGGAGGTGAAGAAGTACTTGAGCTCGTACATGCCGCGCGGCGTGGAAATGAACTTGTTGCTGGTGACGCGGCTTACCGTGCTCTCGTGCATGCTGATGGCGCCGGCGATGTCGCGCAGCACCAGCGGCCGCAGGTGCTGGATGCCGTGGCGGAAGAATCCGTCCTGCTGGCGCACGATCTCGCGCGCGACTTTCAGGATGGTGGTGGCGCGCTGATGCAGCGCCTTCACCAGCCAGTTGGCGGCCTGGAAGCGCTCGCTCAGATATTCCTTGTCGGATTTGCCCTTGGCGCCGCGCGTCACGCGCGCGTAGTAGACGTTGTTGACGAGGACGCGCGGCAGCGCCTCGGGATTGAGCTCGACGATCCAGCCGCCATCGCCGTCATTGCGCATCAGCACGTCGGGGATCACGGGATCGGCGATCACGGGGTCGAAGGCGAGGCCGGGCTTGGGATCGAGCTGGCGGATCTCCGCCGCCATCGCCTGGATGTCCTCGAGGTCGACGCCGCAGATCCGCATCAGCTCGCCGACGTTGCGGCTCGCCAGCAGCGGCAGGTTGTCGAGGAGCGCCTGCATCGCGGGATCGAGGCGGTTCCGCTCGCGGAGCTGCAGCGCCAGGCACTCGCCGAGATTGCGCGAGAAGACGCCGGGCGGGTCGAGGCGCTGGAGCTGCAGCAGCACGGCCTCGACCGAGCTTTCCTCGGTGCCGAGGCGGTCGGCGACATCGTCGAGGGTGCCCTGGAGGTAGCCCGCGTCGTCGATGAGGTCGAGGAGATGGAGGGCGATCAGCCGATGGGCGGGCTCGCGGATATCGCACTGGATCTGGTCGACGAGGTGATCGCGCAGCGTCGTCGGCCGCGTCAGGGTCTGGTCGAGGCCGGGAAGGTCGTCGCCCATGGCGGCGGACCCATTGCGGGTCGACTGCCAGGCGGCGGGGTCGCCGCCATGATCCAGGCTGCCGTCGCCGGCGCTGCCCGCGCTCTCGGTCCACTGCTCGCGGGCCTCCGCGTCGATGCCGTTCTCGAGGGGGCTGCTGTCGGCCACGGGCTCGGGCACCGTCGCCGCCGTGGGCTCGTCGGGCTGGTCGCTGTCACGCTCCAGGAGCGGATTGCGCTCGAGCTCGGCGTCGACGAAAGCCATGAGCTCCATCTGGGACAGCTGCAGCAGCTTGATCGCCTGCTGCAGCTGCGGCGTCATCACGAGGCTTTGGCTCTGGCGGAGGTCGAGCCGTTGGGACAGGGCCATGTGGCAGGTTATAATCCGAAATCGCGCCGGAAAGCAAAGATCGGGCCAACTCGTTGACTTCCGGTTAAGCGGGTAGTGGGTCAGTTTGAATTGTGATGACAAATCCGCAGGTTGCGGTCTACCGGCCCAAGGCATAAATTGCCGAGCATGGCAACAAAGCGTCTCAAACGCCCCCGCGACCCCATCCGGAAGCTGATCGCCGATATCGCGACGGGTCAGGTCGAGGATGTGGTGGAGGACACCCGTAACCCAGCGGCGGCCGAATTGGGCCGGAAGGGTGGTCAGGCGCGGGCCAAGTCGCTAACTAAAGCACGGCGCGCTGAAATCGCCCGTAAGGCGGCTGAAAATCGATGGAAGCGCCGCAAACCCTAATCTTTTGCCTCTAGAGCGTCCTTAATCGGCAAAACGACTTGGTCAATCTGGGCCGAAGTTGCGCAATTGCGGGCCCATGAGGCACAGATTGCTTGCCACAGGATATCGCCGCCAATTATCAGCCGGTCGGCAGCATCCCGAACCCATTCATGGTGATTTGAGATCGTCATTGCCTTGTTCAAAGCGTCAATGGTCTCAGAGGGACCGCGCCCAATGCGCTGGGCAATCTCCGGCCAATCCTTTGACGTGAGTGCCTCGAAGGCGACTTCATCGTGCTGAACGACGCGGGCAATGGACTGGTATTTGCAGCCACGAATAATACTCCGCTTGGCGACCTCGGAGGCGGCCATGAAATCCGCAAGATACCGGGCGTTTACTTGCGGGCTTTTTACCTCCCGATGCGTCTTCGGCTGCAACATGCTAGTTCCCCCCTGTGGGAGGGCAGTATGACGCAATTCTACTTTAGCGTGAATATCGATAATGACCGGACGCTATGCGTGGCCCCTCTTACCGATCGTGGCATTGCCGCTTCGGGACAGGAGGTGTCCGATCCGGGCGCGTATTTTCTATTCGAGCGCCGAGGTTCGGACGAGTTCGCCCGTGTGGAAATTATCGCTCAACTGCTGTCAGAGGAGGCGGCGTTTCGGGTGCGCGAGATGCTGAAGATGACCTAGCACCCTCGGGCCACCTTTGACCGTCAAACCTATCGCGGGGGCGCAGACTCAGGAAATTGGGCTTCCAATTCCCGCGCTCTGCTCTCAAGCTCAGCAGCGTAAGTCTCCAGCCCCCGTGCTGCGGTGGCATCGCCGACACCGCGAGCGAGCCTCCGCGCGTGCCCAGCCTTCGCGCGACACGTATGGGCCTCCAACAGAATGGCCGCCTTATCCACTTCCATAGTCCCAAAGCCCCCCAGCGAGGGGAAGACTATGGAAATCCGACCGTCACGTCCGCGACAAGGATGCGGCATCGCCTCTTGATTCGTTAACTGTTAGTGGCATCCTGGGTACACAGGGGAAAGGGCAATGCGCTGTTTCTTCATGTTCCAAGGCCACATCACCGGGGTGGAAATCCTCATCGTGAAATCCGATGAGGAGGCCATCGCTAGGGCGCATGTGCTGTTCAGCCAGCACCTAGAACAGCCCCAAACGCTGCCTTTCGACGGCTTTGAGGTATGGGACCGCGAGAGGTACCTGTATCGGTATCCGGCAACAGCTGAGCCATCCGCTTCAAACTGACCTTTGAAACTGACCCACTACCGGTTAAGCGGCTGGCGGGTCCGCTCATATTTTCCTGATAAATCCGCGAGTTGCCCTACCCCGGCAATAGGCGGATCCTGCCGGCTGAGGCGGAAAAGCCACGGGTGCGACCCTGGGGCGCACCGGTTTGGAAATCCGGCTGCGGATATCTGGGCGGGGAAGAATGGGGTCGGCCAGGGGCGAGACCCCTGGCCGAGAATCAGAGGCTGAAGGTCTTGCCGAGATAGACGCGGCGGACGTCCTCGTCGGCGACGATCTCCGAGGGCTTGCCCTCCATCAGCACGCGGCCCTCGTGGAGGATGTAGGCGCGGTCGACGATTTCCAGCGTCTCGCGCACGTTGTGATCGGTGATCAGCACGCCGATGCCGCGGTCCTTGAGATGCGCGACGAGGTCGCGGATGTCGCTCACCGCGATCGGGTCGATGCCGGCGAGGGGCTCGTCCAGCAGGATGAAATGCGGCTGGGTGGCGAGCGCCCGGGCGATCTCGACCCGGCGCCGCTCGCCGCCTGACAGCGCCATGGCGGGCGCGCGGCGGAGATGAGTGATGGAGAATTCCGCCAGCAGCTCGTCGAGGAGCGCTTCCCGCGTCTCGCGCACGGGCTCCACCACCTCCAGCACCGCGCGGATGTTGTTCTCCACGGAGAGGCCGCGGAAGATCGACGCCTCCTGGGGCAGGTAGCCGATGCCGAGCCGCGCGCGGCGGTACATCGGGAGCTCGGTGATGTCGTGGCCGTCGAAGCTGATGGTGCCGACGTCGGGGGCGATCAGGCCGGTGATGATGTAGAAGCAGGTGGTCTTGCCGGCGCCGTTCGGCCCCAAGAGGCCCACCGCCTCGCCGCGCTGCACCGAGACGTTGACGCCGCGCAGCACCGGGCGCTGCTTGAAGCTCTTGCCGATGGCGGTGGCGACCAGTCCCTGGTTGTTGGCGACCAGGCGCGGGCCGGTCTCGCCGGTGGCGGAGAAGGCTTTGGCCGGAGCGGCCTTCGCGGCACCCGTCGCGGGCGTGGGGGCTTTCATCGGCACGGTCGGCATCGCGCGGTCCCTATGGCTTCGGCGCTATGGTGGGCGCGCCCTGCTGGCGCGGGATGATCAGCCCTTCCACCGGGCCCGGCGCCGCGCCGGTCTGCTTCGCGCTCGGCGGCGCGCTCAGGATGCGGCTCACGTTGTTGTTGAGATCGATGACGGCGTACTGGCCGCGCAGCTCGTTGCCGCCGCGGGTCAGGCGGACGTTGCCGATGAGGGTGCTGATGCCGTTGTCGACGTTGTAGACGCCGGCGTCGCCGCGCCCGACCTGGTCCTGGGAGGTCACCACCACGTTGCCGTGGGCATCGACGCGGCTCAGGTGCTGGGCGCCGGTCTTGTCGCGTTCCACCAGCGCGGTCAGCACGTCGGCGCGCACGCGCTTCTGATCGCGCACCGCCACGGCATCGCCGCGCGCCACCGCGAGCTGGTCGTGGTCGTACCATTCCAGGCTGTCGCGGGCGGTGACGACGTCGCGCGGCGTCGTCATCTTGAGGTTCTTGCCGGTCACCACCAGGGACGACTTGTCGACGTCGTAGATCGCATGGTCGCCGACGAGGGTCTGAGACTCCGTCACGATGCGGACATTGCCGTCGACCTCGACGCGGTAGATCTCCGTGTTGCCGGAGGGATCCTCGGCGCGATCGGCGGCGGGGGTGGCGGCGGCTCTGGCGGCGGCGCGATAGTGGGCGGTGAGCTGGTCGCCCAGCACCGAGACGCCGCCGCGCGTCGCGCTGGCATTGCCGCGGGCGATATAGATGTGGGTGTTCTGCTGCCACTCGATGCCCTGGTCGGCATGGATGGCGATCGGCTTGCCGCTGTCGTCCTTGCCGAAATTGAGGCCGCTGCCGGCGTCAGCCTTCGCGGCGTCGGGCTTCGCGGCGGGCGCGGGCTGCGCGGCCGGCTTCGCCGCCGGTTTCTGCGCCTGCGCCGGGGCGGGCGCCGACAAGGAGACGAGCAGCACCGAAAGCGCGAGCCAGGCGCCGCCGAGCCTCACGGCTGCTGCGCCTTCGGCTCGTGCGGCTCCAGCACCATGTCGGTCTTGCCGATGAAGATGATGACGTCGCCATGCTCGCCGATACGGAAGCCCTGGGCCTTGACGGTGCCGAAGGGGCCGTGGCCTTCCACCGGGTCATCGCCCTCGGCGGTGCCGCGGCCCATGTCGACATGGGCCTTGTCGGTAACGAACTCGTTGCCCTTGTCCTGGAACAGCTCGACGCTGCCGGCGAGATCGAGAAGCTGCGCTTGCGGCTTGTAGATGCCGCCGTCGGCGGTGACCGCGATCCAGGTGCCGCTCTGGGTCGTCATGTCCGCCTTCGGGCCCTCGAGCTCCACCGTGTCCTCGGTGTTCGGCCGCTGGCGTGCGACGTCGGACGTGACGGTGAAGGGGCGATCGTGGCGGTCGATGCCGGCGTAGCGCAGGTTCACCATGCGCAGGTTGCGCGCCTCGCTGAAGTCCAGGCGCGGCGCGTGCAGCTTGATGCGCTCCACAGCGTTCTGGATCCGCGGCCAGGCCGCGATCAGCAGCAGCAGCGCCAGCGCCGAGGCCGGCAGCACCACCTTGAGGCGGGCGACCAGGCGGCTGTAGCGCTCGATGCTCGTCGCGACGACGCCGCGGCGGCGCGTCACCGCGCCGGTGCTGGACATCACCGGTCCGCCGATCATCTCGGGTTTGACTTTGGCCTGGCTGGTCACACCACACCCGCGCGCAGGCAATCGTGGATGTGCAGGATGCCGAGGGGCCGCCAGGTCTCGTCGACGACGAAGAGGCTGGTGATCGCCTGGGCATTCATCTGCCCCACAGCCTCGGCGGCGAGCGCCTGCGGCCGGATCGTCTTCGGCGTCGGCGTCATCACGTCGTCGACGCGCTGGGCGAGGAGGGCGCTTCCCATGTGCCGGCGGAGATCGCCGTCGGTGACGATGCCCACGAGCTTGCCGTGGCCGTCCACCACGCCGGCGCAGCCGAAGCTCTTGGCGGTCATCACCAGAAGCGCGTCCGACATCGCGCTGCCGGATGCCACCAGGGGCACCGCCTCGCCGGCATGCATGACGTCGGTGACGCGCAGCAGCTGCCGGCCGAGCTGGCCGCCGGGATGCAGCGCCTGGAAATCCTCGGTGGAGAAGCCCTTGCGCTCCAGGAGCGCGACGGCGATCGCGTCACCCAGCGCCAGCATCATGGTGGTGGATGTGGTGGGGGCGAGGCCCATCGGGCAGGCCTCGGCGCTCTGGGGCACCACCAGGGCGACGTCGGCGGCATCCGCCAGCGAGCTCACGGCGCGGCGGGTCATCGCCACCAGCGGAATGCGGAAGCGGCGGGTATAGGCCAGGACGTCGCCGAGCTCGGCGGTGTCGCCGGAATTCGAGAGCGCCAGCACCGCGTCGCCCTCGGCGATCATGCCGAGATCGCCGTGGCTCGCCTCGCCGGGGTGCACGAACATCGCCGGCGCGCCGGTGGAGGCCAGCGTCGCCGCGATCTTCCGCGCCACGTGGCCGCTCTTGCCCATGCCGGTGACGATGACTCGCCCCTTGACCCGGGCCAGCATCTCGATCGCCGCCACGAAGGCGTCATCGAGGCTCTCGGCCAGCGCCTGAAGACCGGCGATTTCCGCCTCCAGAACGCGCCGGCCGGCGTCGACGTCGCGATTGCCCTCGCGCGGGCTGGCAGATGGCTTGGTGAGTGTCGTCATGTCCCCGTTTCGGCCGCTCGCGAGCGGCACCGCCAATACGGTACGGCCCCGACGGGCTCGTGTAGCCCCGGAGTCGCATGATTTTATGGCCGCACTATGGCCGCAGAGGCCGGAAAGGTCAATGAATCCGCCGGCTCGGCCGGGGCGGCCAGACCCGGCCATCCCCTGGAATCTCAATCGCTTAATGCGCGAAAATGTCCTCGGCGCCCCAGCCCGCCAAGTCGAGCTCGACCCGTGTCGGCAGGAAGGCGAAGCAGGCCTGGGCGAGCCCGGTTCGCCCCTCCCGCGCCAGCATCTCGTCGAGCCGCTCCCGGAGCCGGTGCAGGTAGAGGACGTCGGCGGCGGCGTAGCGGAGCTGCTCCGGCGTCAGCTCTGCCGCGCCCCAGTCCGAGGACTGCTGCTGCTTGGAGATCTCGACGTTCAGGAGATCCCGCGTCAGGTCCTTGAGGCCGTGGCGGTCAGTGAAGGTGCGCACCAGGCGCGAGGCGATCTTGGTGCAGTAGACCGGCCCGGGCATGACGCCGAAGGCGTGCTTGAGGGCGGCGAGATCGAAGCGCGCGAAGTGAAAGAGCTTCGTCACCTTGGGGTCCGCCATCAGCGCCACAAGGTTCGGCGCCTTGGTCTGGCCGGCGGCGATCTGCACCAGATGCGAGACGCCGTCCCCGGCGGAGAGCTGCACCAGGCACAGCCGGTCGCGGGCGGTCTGCAGCCCCATGGTCTCGGTGTCGACGGCCACCGACGCGCCCCAGTCGATGCCGGAGGGAAGGTCGCCGCGATGGAGATGGGTGCTCAGAGGCGTCTCCGAGGCGCTATGCCGCCGGCGGGGTCGCCGCGGTCGCAAGATGGTGCCCAGGAGAAGACTCGAACTTCCAAGAGCTTTCGCCCACCGGCACCTGAAGCCGGCGCGTCTACCAATTCCGCCACCTGGGCAGGCCGGGCCCTGGATTACGGGCGCCACCGGCCGATGTCAATGGCGGTGTCGCCATCTCGCCTGGGAACGGCCGATGTTGTATTAGAGGCGACCGTCTCCGCGGCGGGTGGGAGCAGAGGAAAAGCCATGCGATATCGGCGCATCACTGTGGTCGGCGGCGCGGGGTTCATCGGACGCTACGTGGTGAAGCGGCTGGCGCGGGAAGGCGCCGTCGTCACCGTGGCGAGCCGCCATGCCAGCGAGGCGCTGTTCCTGAAGCCCATGGGCGACGTCGGTCAGATCGCCCTCCTCGACGCCAATCTCGCCGACGACGCGGGCCTGGCGGCGGCGATCGCCGGCGCCGATGCGGTCGTCTGCTCGGTGGGCATCCTCTACGAGCGCTGGTCGCAGCGGTTTGACGCGATCCACCACCAGGGCCCGGCGCGGCTCGCCCGGTTGGCGGCGGCGGCGGGCGTGCGTCACCTCGTCCATGTCTCCGCCATCGGCGCCGATGCGGCGTCGCCCTCGGCCTATGGGCGCAGCAAGGCGGCGGGGGAGCTGGCGGTGCGGGCGGCATTTCCCGGCGCCACCATCCTGCGGCCCTCGATCCTGTTCGGGCCGGAGGACGAGTTCTTCAACCGCTTCGCGGCGATGGCGAAGGTGTCGCCGGTGCTGCCGCTGATCGGCGGCGGCACCACGCGCTTCCAGCCCGTCTATGTCGGCGACGTCGCCGACGCCGTGGTGGCGGCGCTGGAGATGCCCGACGCCGCGGGCAAAACCTACGAGCTCGGCGGACCCAAGGCGTACAGCTTCCGCGAGCTGATGGTGCTGCTGCTGGCGGAGATCGACCGCAAGCGCGGCCTGATGAGCCTGCCCGTCGGCCTCGCTACCCTCAAGGCAGCAGTATTGGAGTGGCTGCCCAAGCCGCCCCTCACCCGCGACCAGGTGAAGCTGCTGCAGCGGGACAACGTGGTCGCACCTGGGGCGGCGGGCTTCGCCGAGCTGGGGCTGACGCCCACCTCCTTGGAGCTGATCCTGCCCACCTACATGGACCGGTTCCGGCGCCATGGCCGCTACGCCCACCAGACTGTCGTCTGATGCCGTAGAATTGGTCAGGTGACTGCAAATATTTGTATTTCCTTGCAAAAAATAGTCTCAATCCGGACCTTATAGGCTTGTTGTGCGTCACGGTGCGCCAGATATTACGGCCACCACCCGCCAACAGGGAATTATTAGTCAAACAAGTTGACCTATTTCGTGGAATCTGGTGTTCTCCCGCTTGGAAGCGTCTTAAGGTGGCGCAGCCCCGCCCGCTGAGCCGGACGGGCGTGATTCTGAAACGGGGAACCGCCGGTGTCGCAGAAGCTGCTGCAATTCGTGTCGGTCGAGAAGGCGATGCCGGAGAAGCGGCAGGCTGCCGACCGCCGGCACGACTTCCAGGAGATCTACGGCGATTTCCGACCGGAGAAAGCGGAGCAGCAGGCGGCCCGCTGCTCGCAATGCGGCATCCCCTACTGCCAGATCCATTGCCCGCTCAACAACAACATCCCGGACTGGCTGATGCTGACCGCGGCGGGCCGGCTGGAGGAAGCCTACGAGGTGGCCGCCGCCACCAACAACATGCCGGAAGTCTGCGGCCGCATCTGCCCCCAGGATCGGCTGTGCGAAGGCAATTGCGTGATCGAGAAGGGCTTCGAGTCCGTCACGATCGGCTCGGTGGAGAAGTACATCACCGAGACCGCATTCAAGAACGGCTGGGTGAAGCCGCCGTCGCCGTCCCGGGAGCTGACACAGTCCGTCGGCATCATCGGCGCCGGGCCCGCGGGCCTCGCCGCTGCCGAGCAGCTCCGCCGCCGCGGCTACCGGATCGCCGTCTACGATCGCTACGACCGCGTCGGCGGGCTTCTCGTCTACGGCATCCCCAACTTCAAGCTGGAGAAAGAGGTGGTGGCGCGGCGCCACGCGCTCCTCGCCGAGGGCGGAGTCACCTTCCACCTCAACACCGAGATCGGCCGCGACGTCAGCCTCGCCGAGCTGCGTCGGCGCCATGACGCGATCCTGATCGCGACCGGCGTCTACAAGGCGCGCGACATGAGCTGCCCCGGCATCGGCCTTGGCAACATCGTGCCGGCCCTCGACTACCTCACCGCGTCCAACCGCAAGGGTCTCGGCGACACGGTGCCGGAATTCGAGAGCGGCGCCCTCGACGCCGCCGGCAAGCATGTGGTCGTCGTCGGCGGCGGCGACACGGCGATGGATTGCGTGCGCACCGCGGTGCGCCAGGGCGCCGCCTCCGTGCGCTGCCTCTATCGCCGCGACCGCAAGAACATGCCGGGCTCCCAGCGCGAGGTGCAGCACGCCGAGGAGGAAGGCGTCGAGTTCATCTGGCTCGCCGGCCCCGAGGCGTTCCTCGGCGACACGACCGTGCGCGCCGTCCGCGCCCATCGCATGCATCTGGGCATCGCCGATTCCACCGGCCGCCAGGTGCCGCAGCCCCTGGAGGGCAGCCACTTCGAGCTGCCGGCGGATCTCGCGATCATGGCCCTGGGATTCGATCCCGATGACATGCCGGTGCTGTTCGCCGAGCCCGAGCTCGAGGTCACGCGCTGGGGCACCATCAAGATCGACCATCGCAGCATGATGACCTCTCTCGACGGCGTGTTCGCCGCGGGCGACATCGTGCGCGGCGCCTCCCTGGTGGTCTGGGGCATCCGCGACGGCCGCGACGCCGCCGAGCAGATGCATCGCTACATCGACGACAAGCTCGCGGCGAGCCGTGCCGCGGCGGCGGATTGAGAGGAGGTACGCGATGAGCTCCCAGGACAAGACCGCGGGCGAGCGCTTCATCGAGGCCTTCCGCAAGAACGCTGCGCATCTCGAATCCGCCCACCTCTACGATCCCCGCGAGGAGCATGACGCCTGCGGCGTGGGCTTCGTCGCCGCCATCGACGGCAAGCCGCGCCGGGCGGTGGTGGAGGCCGGCATCAATGCGCTGAAGGCGGTCTGGCATCGCGGCGCCGTGGACGCCGACGGCAAGACCGGCGACGGTGCCGGCATCCACGTGGAGATCCCGCAGGACTTCTTCCGCGAGCACATCAAGCACACGGGCCACGAGCCGAGCCCGGGCAAGCTCGCCGTCGGCATGATCTTCCTGCCGCGCACCGATCTCGAGGCGCAGGAGCGCTGCCGCTCCATCGTCGAGACCGAGATCCTGAACTCCGGCTATTCGATCTACGGCTGGCGCCAGGTGCCGGTGAACATCGACGTCATCGGCGAGAAGGCGAACGCGACGCGGCCTGAGATCGAGCAGATCATGATCGCCAACACGCGCGGCGTGCCCGCGGATCGCTTCGAGCGCGACCTCTACATCATCCGCCGCCGCATCGAGAAGCGCGTCATCGCCGACCAGGTGAAGGACTTCTACATCTGCTCGCTCAGCTGCCGCTCGATCATCTACAAGGGCATGTTCCTGGCGGAGCAGCTGACCTCGTTCTATCCGGACCTGCTGGACGAGCGCTTCATCTCGAGCTTCGCGGTCTATCACCAGCGCTATTCCACCAACACCTTCCCGACCTGGCAGCTGGCGCAGCCGTTCCGCATGCTCGCCCACAACGGCGAGATCAACACGCTGCGCGGCAACATCAACTGGATGAAGAGCCACGAGACGCGGATGGCGAGCGAGACGTTCGGCGACGCGATCGAGGACATCAAGCCGGTGATCCAGGTCGGCGGCTCGGATTCCGCGGCGCTCGACGGCGTGTTCGAGGTGCTGGTGCGCGCCGGCCGCGCGCTGCCGATGGCGAAGCTGCTGATGGTGCCGGAGGCGGTGGGCGAGCACAGCCTGATGTCGAAGTCGCATCGGGACATGTACAGCTACTGCAACTCGGTGATGGAGCCGTGGGACGGGCCGGCGGCGCTGGCGCTACCGACGGGCGCTGGGTGATGGCCGGGATGGACCGCAATGGCCTGCGGCCGATGCGCTATGCGATCACCGAGGGCGGCATGATCGTGGCGGGCTCAGAGGCCGGCATGGTCCGGCTCAACGAGCAGGAAATCATCGAGAAGGGCCGCCTGGGTCCGGGCCAGATGATCGGCGTCGATCTCGCCGCCGGCAAGCTCTACCGGGACAGCGAGATCAAGGAGCTCTTCGCCCACCGCAAGCCCTACTCCGAGTGGGTGAAAGGCATCACGGTCATCGACAGCCTGATCAAGTCGCGCACCGAGACCGTTGAGCTCGAGCGCGACGAGCTGCGCCGGCGCCAGGTCGGCTTCGGCTGGAGCCTGGAGGAGCTCGAGCTGATCCTGCAGCCGATGGCGGAGGAGGGGAAGGAGGCCATCGGCTCCATGGGCGACGACACGCCGCTGGCGGTGCTGTCGGAGCACTATCGCGGCCTGCACCACTTCTTCCGGCAGAACTTCAGCCAGGTCACCAACCCGCCGATCGACAGCTTGCGCGAGCGCCGGGTGATGACGCTCAAGACCCGGCTCGGCAACCTCGGCAACATCCTCGACGAGGACGCGACCCAGTGCCAGCTGCTGCAGCTGGATTCGCCGGTTCTGTCGAACGCCGAGTTCACGGCGATGCGCGCCTATATGGGCGACACCGTCGCCGAGATCGACTGCACCTTCGAGATCGACGGCGGCGAGGCCGGCCTGCGCGACGCGATCCGCCGCATCCGCCAGGAGTCCGAGGAGGCGGTGCGCCGCGGCTGCGCCCATGTGATCCTGTCGGACGCCGCGACCGGACCGCGCCGCGCGGCGATCCCGATGATCCTGGCCACCGGAGCCGTCCATTCCTATCTCGTGCGTCAGCAGCTCCGCACCTTCATCTCCCTCAACGTGCGCTCGGGCGAATGCCTGGACGTGCATTATTTCGGCGTGCTGATCGGCGTCGGCGCCACCACCGTCAACGCCTATCTGGCCCAGGAGACGATTGCCGACCGCCACCGACGCGGCCTGTTCCCGGGCGCCACCCTTGAGCAGTGCGTCCAGCGCTACAAGAAGGCGGTGGACGACGGGCTTCTCAAGATCATGTCGAAGATGGGGATCTCCGTGATCTCCTCCTATCGCGGCGCCTACAACTTCGAGGCCGTGGGACTGTCGCGCACGCTGGTCGCGGACTTCTTTCCCGGCATGAGCTCGCGGATCTCCGGCATCGGCCTCATGGGTATCCAGCAGAAGGTGCTGGAGATGCACGCCCGCGGCTTCTCCGAGGATTTCCTGGCGCTGCCGGTGGGCGGCTTCTACCGCTACCGCCGCGGCGGCGAGCAGCACGGCTTCGAGGGCAGCCTGGTGCACACGCTGCAGACCGCTGTCGCGACGGATTCCTACGCCACCTACCGCCGCTACGGCGAAGGCCTGCGCAAGCTGCCGCCGATCAACCTGCGCGACCTCCTGGACTTCCAGTCCAAGCGGCCGGTGCTCTCGGTGGACGAGGTGGAATCCATCACCGAGATCAGGAAGCGCCTGGTGGCGCCGGGCATCTCGCTGGGCGCGCTGGGACCCGAGGCGCACGAGACGCTCTCCATCGCCATGAACCGCATCGGCGCCAAGTCCGACAGCGGCGAGGGCGGCGAGGACCCGGCGCGCTACATCCCGCGGCGGAACGGCGACAACGCCTCCTCGGCGATCAAGCAGATCGCGTCGGGCCGCTTCGGCGTCACCGCGGAGTATCTCAACAACTGCCGCGAGATCGAGATCAAGATCGCCCAGGGCGCCAAGCCCGGCGAGGGCGGCCAGCTCCCGGGCTTCAAGGTGACGGAGATGCTGGCGCGGCTCCGGCATTCGACGCCGGGCGTCAGCCTGGTCTCGCCGCCGCCGCACCACGACATCTACTCGATCGAGGATCTGGCACAGCTCATCTACGACCTGAAGCAGATCAATCCGGACGCGCGGGTCTGCGTGAAGCTGGTGGCGCGCTCGGGCATCGGCACGGTCGCGGCGGGTGTCGCCAAGGCGCGCGCCGACGTGATCCTGATCTCGGGCCATTCCGGCGGCACCGGCGCCAGCCCGCAGTCCTCGATCAAGTACGCCGGCATTCCCTGGGAAATGGGCCTCTCCGAGGTGCATCAGGTGCTGGTGCTGAACCGGCTCCGCCATCGCATCCGGCTCCGGGTCGACGGCGGCATCAAGACCGGGCGCGACGTCGTGATCGCGGCGATCCTCGGCGCCGAGGAATACGGCCTCGGCACCGCCTCCCTGGTGGCGATGGGCTGCATCCTGGTGCGCCAGTGCCACTCCAACACCTGTCCGGTCGGCATCTGCACCCAGGATGAGAAGCTGCGCGCCAAGTTCACGGGCACGCCGGAGAAGGTGGTCAACCTCTTCAGCTTCGTCGCCGAGGAAGTGCGCGAGATCCTGGCGTCCCTCGGCGCCCGCAGCCTCAACGAGGTGATCGGCCGCACCGACCTTCTGGCCCAGGTGAGCCGTGGCGGCCAGCATCTGGACGATCTCGACCTCAACCCGATCCTGGCCCAGGCGGATCCCGGCGAATATCCGCGCTACTGCACGCTGGAAGGCCGGAACGAAGTGCCGGACACGCTCGACGCGCAGATGATCAAGGACGCGAAGGCGCTGTTCGAGGTGGGCGAGAAGATGCAGCTCACCTACAACATCCGCAACACCCACCGGGCGGTGGGCTCGCGACTCTCCTCGATGGTGACGCGCCGCTTCGGCATGGTCGGATTGCAGCCGGGCCACATCACGGTGCGGCTGCGCGGCTCCGCCGGCCAGTCGCTCGGCGCCTTCGCGGTGCAGGGGCTGAAGCTCGAGGTGTTCGGCGACGCCAACGATTACGTCGGCAAGGGCCTCTCCGGCGGCACAATCGCGGTCCGGCCGATGACCTCCTCGCCGCTGCAGAGCCACAAGAACACCATCATCGGCAACACCGTTCTCTATGGCGCGACGGCCGGCAAGCTCTTCGCCGCCGGCCAGGCGGGCGAACGCTTCGCGGTGCGCAACTCGGGCGCCTCGGTGGTGGTGGAAGGCTGCGGCTCCAACGGCTGCGAATACATGACCGGCGGCACCGCCGCGATCCTGGGGCCGGTCGGCGACAACTTCGGCGCCGGCATGACCGGCGGCATGGCCTTCATCTACGACCCCGCCGGCGAATTCCCGAGTCGCGTCAATCCCGACACGGTGATCTGGCAGCGCGTGGCGACGCCCCATTGGACCGGCGTGCTCAAGGGCCTTATCGAGGAGCACGTGCACGAGACCCAGTCGCGCTTCGCCGAGCAGCTCCTGGTGGATTGGGACCGGGCGAGCAAGCATTTCTGGCAGGTGGTGCCGAAGGAAATGCTGGGGCGGCTGGCGGCGCCCCTGTCGACGGAGCCCAAGCAGGCCGCGGCCGGCGACGACTGAGATCCCGGCGGGCGAGGGCCGCGGCGGCAAATTTCGGCGCTCCAGCCGCAACCGCTGCATCGCGGACGCGAGTGCGCTAGACTGCGGCCGTCATGCGCCTCCTTTATCATCTCTGGCTCTCGCCCTTCGCCCGCAAGATCCGCGTCGTTCTCAAGGAGAAGAATCTCGACTTCACGATGAAGGTCGAGAAGACCTGGGAGCGGCGGCCGGAGTTCCTGGCCCTCAATCCCGCCGGTGACGTGCCGGTGCTGATCGAGCCTGACGGCACGGTGCTGTCGGACGCCGGCGCCATCGCCGAGTTCCTGGACGAGGTCTATCGCGACAAGCTGCTGATGGGCATCAATCCGCTGGACCGCGCCGAGGTGCGGCGGCTCTGCGCCTGGTTCGATACCAAGATGAACCGCGAGGTGACGGAAAACCTCGTGGGCGAGAAGATGATGAAGCGGTTCCTGGCGCTGGGGGAGCCGAACTCCAGCGCCATCCGCGCCGGCAAGGCCAACCTGGGATATCACCTCGACTACATCACGTTCCTGGTGGAGCGGCGGCGCTGGCTCGCCGGCGATCACTTCTCCCTGGCGGACATCACCGCGGCGGCGCATCTCTCGGCGCTGGACTATCTCGGCGACGTGCCCTGGGACGAGCACGAGCCGGCGAAGGAGTGGTACGCGCGGATCAAGTCGCGGCCGAGCTTCCGTCCGCTGCTGGCGGATTACATCCCCGGCGCTCCGCCGCCGAAGCACTACGCCGACCTGGATTTCTAGCGCTCAGTTCTTCGCCGGCGGCGCCGCCTTGGACGGTTTTGCCGGAACCGAGAGCTTGTCGAGCTCGGTGATGTTGTTCTGCGCCTGCTGCGCCGTGTAGGTGTTGGGTACCAGCTGCAGCACCCGGCCCCAGTCCTTGCGGGCGCCGGGATAGTCGCCCTTTGCCGCCGCGACGGCCCCGCGCTCGAGGTAGGCGTCGGCGAATTGCGGCGAGAGCGCGACGGCGCGATTGGCGTCGTCGGCGGCCAGGTCGATGGCGTCCACGTGGCGATATGCGGCGGCGCGCAGCACCAGCGCCTCGACGCTCTTGCGGTCGATCTCCAGCACCGCGTTCAGGTCGTCGAGGGCGCCCCAATAATCCCGGGCAAGGCCGGCGGCTTCGGCGCGCCCGATCAGCAGATGGATGTCCTTGGGCTGCAGCTTCAGGGCGGCGTCGAACTCGGCCCGGGCGTTCTGCGGCTTTTGCGCCATGATCCAGGCTTGCGCCGCCTGGTCGTAGGCATCGACGCGCAGGCTCGTCGTGTCGCCGGTGATGCTCTTGGCGATCTCATGGAAGCGCGCGGCCGCCTCGTCGTATTGCTGCAGGCCATAGAGCGAGACCGCCTCGCAATGCTCGGCCGCGAAGCCGCCGCCGTGGTTGCGCCACTGCATCGCCTGGGCGAAGGCCTGCTCGGGATGGGTCTGCGCCAGGCTCATGCAGCGCTCGTAGGCCTGCTCCGGATCCGGGCTCTGGGACGGGCGCTGCTGCGGGGGCGCGGGCTTGGTCTGCGCCGGCGCGGTCTCCGGTATTGCTGATATCGCTGCGAGCAGGGCCCCGATCAGGGCCAGGGCATGCCGGAGCGCGGCGCTACTCTCCCGGCGCGGCGGGGACATGACGCTGGGCGATCGCCGCGGCTTCCGGTACCGCCGCCGAGTGGGAGAAGGCGTGCCGCAGGCGCTCCATGTAGACGTAGATCACGGGGGTGATGAAGAGCGTCAGGCTTTGGGAGACGATCAGGCCGCCGACCACGGCGAGGCCCAGTGGCCGGCGCAGCTCGGAGCCAGCGCCAGAGCCGAGCGCGATCGGCAGCGAGCCCATGATCGCCGCCATCGTCGTCATCATGATCGGCCGGAAGCGCAGCAGGCAGGCCTCGTATATCGCCTTCTCCGGCGGGGCATCGCTGCTGCGCTGCACCTCGATCGCGAAGTCGATCATCATGATCGCATTCTTCTTCACGATGCCGATCAGCATCACGATGCCGATGATGGCGATGACGCTGAGATCCTGCCCGAACAGCATGAGCGTCAGCAGCGCGCCGAGGCCCGCCGCCGGCAGGCCCGACAGGATCGTGATGGGATGGATGAAGCTCTCGTAGAGAATGCCGAGCACGATATAGATGACGATGACGGCCGCCATCAGCAACAGGCCCTGGCCCTTCAGGGAATCCTGGAATACCTGGGCTGTGCCCTGGAAGCTGCTGGCGAGGGTCACCGGCAGGTTGACCTCGCGCTCCACCCGGGTGATGGCGCTTACGGCCTCGCCGAGCGAGACGCCGGGCGCGAGGTTGAAGGAGATGGTGACCGAGGGAAGCTGACCCTGGTGGTTGACCGTCACCGGCCCCACGGACTGACGCACCGTGGCGAAAGCGTCGAGCTGCACCATCTGGCCGGTCGCCGCGCGTACGTAGATGCGCGAGAGATCCGAGGGATTCTGCTGATAGGCAGGATCGCTCTCCAGGATCACCTCGTATTCGTTCGACGGCATGTAGATGGTGGAGATCTGCCGCGTCCCGAAGGAGCTGTAGAGGGCGTTGCGCACCTGATCCGCAGTAAGGCCGAACTGGGCCATCTTGTCGCGGTCGAAATCCAGCATTACCTGTCGATTGTGCAACTGCAGGTCCGAGGTGACGTCCTGGAAGCCCGGGAGCGCGCCGATCTTGTCCTGCATGACCGGTGCCAGACGATAGAGCTCCTCGATGTCGCCGTCCTGCAGCGTGTACTGATAGAGGCTCTTGGACAATCGACCGCCGAGCTGAATGTTCTGGATCGGCTGGAAGTAGACGGTGAAGCCAGGCAGGTTCGCCAGCGAGCGGCGCAGTCGCTGGATCACCTGGAGCACCGGTGTCTTGCGCTCATCCAGCGGCTTCAGCGTGATGAACATGCGGCCGTTGTTGAGCGCTGGCGAGAAGCCGGTGGCACCGACGAAGGAATTGACGTCCTGCACCGCGGGGTCGGCCTTGACGATCGCCGCCGCCTCCTTTTGGTGCGCCGCCATCGCCTCGAAGGAGATGTCCTGCGCCGCCTCTGTCGTGGCGAAGATCAGGCCGGTGTCCTCGATCGGGAAGAAGCCCTTGGGCACCACGACGTAGAGCCACAGGCTGAAGACCAGGGTGCAGAGCGTCGCAAACAGCGTGAGGAGCTTGTGGGCCAGCACCTGGCGCAGGCCCCAGGCGTAGCCGGCGATGACAGCCTCGAACCCCGCCTCGGTGAAGCGGTAGAGGGCGTTGTGCTTCTCGTCCGCCTGGTGCGGCTTCAGCAGGCGCGAGCACAGCATCGGCGTCAGCGTCAACGACACCAGGCCCGAGATCAGGATGGTCATGCTGATGGTGACCGCGAACTCGCGGAAGACGCGGCCGACGACACCGCCCATGAACAGCACGGGGATGAATACCGCCACCAGCGACAGCGTGATCGATATGATGGTGAAGCCGATCTCGCGCGAGCCCTTGAGCGCCGCCTCGAACGGCCGCTCGCCATTCTCGATGTGGCGGACGATGTTCTCCAGCATGACGATGGCATCGTCCACCACGAAGCCCACTGACAGCGTGAGCGCCAGGAGCGACAGGTTGTCGATCGAGTATCCCATCACGTACATGCCGGCGAAGGTGCCGATGACCGAAACCGGCAGCGCCAGCGCGGGGATGATGGTGGCGGTGACGTTGCGCAGGAACAGGAAGATCACCATCACGACCAACGCGACCGTCAGCGCCAGGGTGAAGCGGACGTCGCTGACGGATTCCCGGATCGAGACCGAGCGGTCGTTCAGGACCTGCAGATTGACCGAGGGCGGGATCTGCTCGCGGAAGATCGGCACCAGCGCCTTGACGCTGTCGACCACCTCGACCGTATTGGCGTCGGGCTGGCGCAATACCGCCAGGATGATCGACCGCGTGCCATTGAGCCAGCCCGCCACCTTGTCGTTCTCGACGCTGTCGACGACTTTCGCGACTTCGCGCAAGCGCACCGGGGCGCCGTTCTTGTAGGCGACCACCAGATTGCGGTAATGCGCGGCTTCGTTCAGCCCGGTCGGTGCCTGGATGGTAAAGCTCTGGTTGGGCCCGGAAAGCTGGCCGACCGGCGTACTGGAGTTTGCCGCCGCGATCGCGTTCTGCAGGTCGGTCAGGCCGATGCCTTTGGCGGCGAGCGCCTCCGGGTTGGCCTGCACGCGCACCGCATATTTTTGCGCGCCGAACACCTGCACCTGGGCGACACCCGACAGCTGCGAGATGCGCTGGCCGATCAGCGTCTCGGCGTATTCGTCGACCGAGGACAGAGGCTGCGTCGACGACGACAGCACCAGGAACAGTACTGGCTGATCGGCGGGGTTCACCTTCTGGAAGGACGGTGGCGTCGTCATTTCCACCGGCAGCTTCTTTGCCGCGGTGGTCATGGCGGACTGCACGTCGAGAGCGGCGCCGTCGATATTGCGGTTGAGGTCGAACTGCAGGGTGATCGTGGTGACGCCCTGGCCGCTGGTGGAGACGATCGAGCTCAGGCCCGCGATGGTGGAGAATTGCTTCTCCAGCGGCGTCGCCACCGACGAGGCCATGGTCTCCGGGCTGGCGCCGGGCAGGTTTGCCGAGACGACGATGGTCGGGAAATCCACCCGGGGCAATGCCGCGACCGGGAGCAGGCGGTAGCTGAAGAGGCCGAAGATCACGAACGCCATCATGACCAACGTGGTCATCACCGGGCGGCGGATGCAGCTCTCCGGCATGCTCACGATGCGCGCTCCGCCTTCTGCTTCGGATCGGAGCTGGTGCGGATGTCGATGCGGCTGCCGTTGGTAAGGCGGAGCTGGCCGTCGGTCACCACGCGCTCGCCTTCCGTGAGACCCTTCTCGATGACGCTCTGGCCTTCGATGGTCCGGCTCACCGTGACCGGGCGGTATTCGACGGTGTTGTCGCTCTTCACGACATAGCAGTAAGTGCCGTTCTGCCCGACTTGGATTGCCGTTGCCGGCGCCACGATCGCGTTGGGGTCGGTGCGGAGCGTCGTCTGCACGTTGACGAACTCGCCGGGCCACAGCCGCTCGTTCGCGTTCTCGAACACCGCCTTCAGGGAGATGGTGCCGGTGGTGGCGTCGATCTGGTTGTCGATGACGTCGAGGCGGCCGTTGACGGGGCCGGCCGGATCATTGGGCGCGATGGCGGCAACCGGCACCTTGCCGGCATTGAGCGCCGCGCGGATGCCGGGAAGCTCGCGCTGGGGCACGGAGTAGCTCACGTAGATCGGCTTCATCTGGTTGATGAGCACGAGGGAGATGGTGTCGTTCGCCTTCACCGCGTTGCCGGTCTTGAGCGAGATGACGCCGACGCGGCCGTCGATCGGCGAGGTGATGGTGTAATAGGTGAGCTGGACGCGGAGATTGTCCACCGCCGCCTCATCCGCCTTCATGTTCGACTCCATGGTCGCCGCCGTGGTGCTGACCTGGTCGAACTGCTGGCGCGAGACGAATTCCTTCTCGGTGAGCGGCTTGAAGCGCGCGACGTCGCGCTTTGCGTTGTCGAGCTGCGCGTGGTCGCGCGCCAGATTGGCTTCCGCCTGCTTGAGCTGCGCGACTGCGGAGCGGGTGTCGAGAATGAACAGCACGTCACCGGCCTTCACGCTCTGGCCGTCGGCGATCTTCACTTCGGCGATCTGGCCGTCGACCCGCGACTTGACCGCGACAGAGGCGATCGGCTGCACCGAGCCGATGGCGTCGATGCGCACCGGCACCGCCGCGTGTTCCACCGCCGCGACAATCACCGGCACCGCCGGCGTCGCACCGGCAGCCTTGCCGGGCGGCTCCGCCGCCTTCAGGACAAACATCTGATAGCCGATGCCGCCGGCGGCAATGACAACGACCAGCAGCAACCCAAATGCGATGAGTACGCGTTTCATTTCGTGATACCGCTGCCCCGGTGCCCGCCCCGGTGCCGCTTCCTGTTCCCCCTTATATTGCAGTGCATTATATACGAAGGCCAGATTAATTATCACTATACGCGCCCGTTGCCGGCCACTATCCCCTGCGGCGCCTGTCCGGGCCGTCAGCAATGAACGCCGCGCGCGTTTTATTCAATCGGGTTGACTAGCGGTCTGGTAACATTTCCGCGTGCGGGTCGTTCCGTGTGAACGGGCGACCCGCGTTCCCTCTGGCGAGGCGGTAGTGCGGACGGCGTCTTCGGCGAGCGGCTTCGGCAATGTCGTGCGGGCGCTCAGCAACCGCAACTATCGAATCTATACTACGGGCAACGCCATCTCCCTGATTGGTACGTGGCTGCAGCGGGTGGCGGGCAGCTGGCTGACCTGGGAGCTTACCCACTCCGGTACCTGGCTGGGGCTGGTGGCGTTCGCAGATCTCTTCCCGGTCATGATCCTGAGCCCGGTCGCCGGCGCGCTCGCCGACCGCTACGACCGCGTCTCGGTGATCCGTATCACCCAGGTCATCGCCATGACCCAGGCGATCGCGCTCGCGGTACTGACGGCGACCGGGCTGATCAACATCTGGCTGCTCTTCCTGCTGACTCTCACGCTGGGCGCCATCAATGCCATGAACCAGCCGGCGCGGCTGGCCTTGATCCCCAGCCTGGTGGATCGCGAGACCCTACCCTCGGCGGTTGCGATCAACTCGATCGTGTTCAACAACGCCCGCTTCGTCGGCCCGCTGGTGGCGGCGGCGGTGACCGCGGTCGGCAGTATCGCCTTCGCCTTCGCCTTGAACGCGCTCACCTATGTTGCCTTCCTGATCGCGCTCCACCGCGTCGGCCGCGTGCCCGACGAGGGCCAGGTGAGCGCGGGGCATCGGCGCATGTTGACCGAGACCCTCGAGGGTTATCTCTACGTCATGCGCCATCCCGGCATCGGGCCGATGATGGGCCTCTTCGCGGCGAGCTCCCTGGCGGCGCGCGGCTTCATCGAGATGCTGTCGGGCTTTGCCGGCGCCGTCTTTCACGTGGGGTCGCAGGGCTTCTTCGGCCTGGTCGCCGCCACCGGCCTCGGCGCCATGGCGGGCGGGCTCTGGATGGTCCTGCGCCGTCCGGTCGGCCGCCTCACCAGCCTCGTGGTGACGCACACCCTGCTGATCGCGGTGGCCCTGGTGGCGTTCACCTCGACCGACATTTTCTGGGTGGCACTACCCTGTCTCTTCGTCGCCGGCTCCGGGATGGTGGTCACGGGCATTGCGGCGCAGACCTTGGTGCAGAGCGCCGTGGCGCCGTCGATGCGCGGGCGCGTCATGGGGCTTTACGGCATGATCTTCCGCGGCGGCCCGGCGCTGAACGCGCTGCTCATGGGACTGCTCTCCTCGCAATTCGGCCTGCGCCTGCCGCTCGCCGCCGGCGCCATGATCTGCGTTGCGCTCTGGGGCTGGGCGCGCTGGCGCCAGGGCGCGCTGACGCGGGCGCTGGAGATGGAGCCCGCCGTGGCGCCGGCGGATTAGGTCCGTGAACATCCCCGCGCCCGGCACACTCTTCTGCTTCGGCCTCGGCTACACCGCGGGCTTTCTCGCGCGCGCGTTGGCGGCGGACGGCTGGCGCCTCCGCGGCACCTGCCGGACGCCCGAGGCGCGGGCGCGTCTCGCGGCGACCGGCATCGAGGCGCATGTCTTCGACCGCGCCCAGCCTCTCGAGAACGCGGCGGCGATGCTCGGCGCAGCAACCCACATCCTGAGCTCCGTGCCGCCCGACGGGCAGGGCGATCCCGTGCTCGATCTGCACGGGCGCGATCTCGCGGCGCTCTCGCGCGTGCAATGGCTGGGATACCTCTCCACGACCGGCGTCTACGGCAATCGCGACGGTGCCTGGGTCGACGAGAGCTCGGCGCTCGCGCCCACCGGCGAGCGCGGCCGCCGCCGCGTCGCCGCAGAGGCGGGATGGCTCGATCTGCATCGGCGCCATGAATTACCGGTGCATCTCTTCCGCCTCGCCGGGATCTATGGTCCCGGGCGAAGCGCTCTCGACAGCGTGCGTACCGGCACCGCGCGCCGTATCGACAAGCCCGGCCAGGTGTTCTCGCGCATCCATGTGGACGACATCGTGCAGGCGCTCCGCGCCTCGATGGCGCGGCCCGATGCCGGCGCGATCTACAATCTCTGCGACGACGATCCGGCGCCGCCGTCGACGGTGATCGAGCTCGCCTGCGCGCTGCTGGGCGTGCCGCCGCCGCCCATGATTCCCCTGGAGACGGCGCCGCTCTCGGAGATGGCGCGCAGCTTCTATGCGGACAACAAGCGCGTCGCGAACCGCCGCATGAAGGACGAGCTTGGCGTCAGGCTCCGCTATCCCAGCTACAAGGACGGCCTCGCCGCCCTGTTCCGGACGCCCGACTAAAGCGCAGGTTTCATAGAAGACGGCTTGCGAACCTCTAGCATGCCATGCACGATCCCCGGCGTTGGGGGCGAGGGGGGTATGGGCAAGATCGCATTTTGGCGGACGCTTCGCGCCGCCTTCTATTTCACCGTGGGCGATCTCTCGCGCTTCTTTCGGCTCTCCGGTCTGTGGCTTGTCGCCATCCTGGGCTTTCAGGTGCTGCAGGCGCTGCCCGTGTCGCCCCTCGTGCAGGCCCTGGCCACCCTTGGTCTCGGACTCTTCGCCCTCGGCGGGTTCACGGCTTTTCCGGTCGCGTGGCACCGGGCCATCCTGGTCGGAGAACATCGCGGGATGATTGCGGCACTGCGGTTCGGCCGGCGCGAATGGCGCTTTCTCGGCTACGCCTCGCTGGTGAGCGCCATGATCTTCTCACTTTTGTTGCTGCTGCTCGGTGTCACCGGGGAAATCGCGGCAACGATGCGACCGCAGCTCGGCATCGCGGTTGCAGCCATTCCCTTCGCTTCCGCTCTGGCGGGTTGGTGCCTGGCCGCGCGGCTGACGCTGGTGCTTCCGGCGATCGCCGTGGACGAAACGGGCGCGGTACTGCGGCGGGCCTGGAGCAGGGCGCGCGGAAATGGCGCGCGGCTCTTTTTCGGCTGGCTCATCTGCACCGTTCCCTTCGTTGCGATGTCGGGCGGCCTGCGTTGGCTGCAGACCGTGGCCGGATCGACCGTTCTCATGAATGCACTTCTCGGCGCGCTGCCATTTGTCGTGCAGTTCTTTGAAGTCGCCGTGACCGTGGGGTTCCTGTCCCACTCCTATCAGCAGCTCGCGGGCTTGCATCAGGAGCGGCTCAGTGACGCAGCTGAACCGGAGCCGAGCTAAGACACGCCAGGCGAACTACCTCAGAGCAGCGGCTCCAGCGTCGCCGCGAGAAGCGCGAGATCGCTCTCGCTGGAGAGCCGGTGGTCGCCATCCTTGATCAGCGTCACGCTGACGTCGCGGCTGGCGAGGCGATCGGCGATCGCGAGGCTGGTGCGCCAGGGCACGTCGGCGTCGCTCATGCCGTGCAGCAGGCGCACCGGGCAGTCGATGGCGATCGACGTGCGCATCACCAGGTGCCGCCGGCCTTCCTCGATCAGGGCGAGGGTGTAGAGGTAGTCGCTGTCGCTGTACGCCGACGGCACGCGCAGAAACCCGTCGCGCTGGATCGCCGCGCGCTCATCGGCCGTAAATTCCGCCCACATGAGATCCTCGGTGAAGTCGGGCGCGGCGGCGATCCCCACCAGGGCCTTTACCCGTTCCGGCCGCGCGCGGGCCAGCAGCAGCATGATCCAGCCGCCGAGGCTCGAGCCCACCAGCACCTGCGGTCCCTCGGTGAGAGCGTCGAGCGCGGCGAGGGCATCGTCGATCCAGCGGCCGATCGTCGCATCCTTGAAGTCGCCGGACGAGGCGCCGTGCGCGAAATAGTCGAAGCGGAGATAGGCCTGGCCGCGCGCGGCGCAGAAGCGGTCGAGCGCCTCGGCCTTGGTGCCGGTCATGTCCGACATGAAGCCGCCGAGAAAGACGACGCCGGGGCCGCGCCCCTCGCGCCGGCGGTAGGCGAGGGCGGCGCCATCCGCACGCGCCAGTATTGCGGGGCCGCCGGGGTCGCGAGTCGTCGCGGGCATGGACATTTGGTTCGCCGCCGTCGCATTCTGCGGGGATGACCACTTCCCTGGACATTAGCATCGCCGAGACGCAGGCGGGAAGCCGGCCGCCCGCGGTGCTGCAGGTGGTGCCGAGTCTGGTGAGCGGCGGCGTGGAGCGCGGCACCGTGGAGATCGCCCAGGCGCTGGTGAACGGCGGCTGGCAGTCGGTGGTGGTGTCCGCCGGCGGTCCGATGGTGCGGGAGGTCGAGCGGGCGCGCGCCGTCCATGTGACGCTGCCGGTCGATTCCAAGAACCCGGTGGTGATGCGGGCCAACGTCGGCCGACTCGTCGACGTGATCAAGCGCTACAACATCGATATCGTGCACGCCCGCAGCCGCGCGCCGGCCTGGACCGCGGTGGCGGCGGCGCGGCGCACCGGGCGGCACTTCGTCACCACCTTCCACAACGCCTACGGCGCCCACTCGCGCCTGAAGCGCTTCTACAATTCCGTCATGGCGAAGGGCGAGCGGGTGATCGCGATCTCGGACTTCGTCGGCGAGCACGCGGCGGAGCTCTATGGCGTCGGCAGCGACCGGCTCCGCGTCATTCCCCGCGGCGTCGACGTCACGCGCTTCGATCCCGAGCGCGTCAGCGCCGAGCGCCTGATCACCCTCTCGCGCCAGTGGCGCCTGCCGGACGGCGCCTTCGTGGTGATGCTTCCCGGGCGCCTCACGCGGTGGAAGGGACATACGGTCGTGATCGACGCCCTGGCGCTGCTGGGCCGCACCGATCTGCGCTGCCTCTTCGTGGGCGGCGGCGACGCGCGCTATGCCCGCGAGCTGGAGCGGCGGGCGGAGCAGCGCGGCCTGGGCCCGGTGGTGCAGATCGTCGACGACTGCCGCGACATGCCGGCGGCCTACATGCTGGCGGACGTGGTGGTCTCGGCCTCGACCTCGCCGGAGGGCTTCGGCCGCGTCATCGTCGAGGCGCAGGCGATGGGGCGGCTGGTGATCGCCACCGATCACGGCGGCGCCCGCGAGACCGTGGTGCCCGGCAGCACCGGCTGGCTGGTGCCGCCGGACGATCCGCGCGCGCTCGCCGAGGCGCTGGTGGAGGCGATGACCCTCAGCCCCGAGGCGCGCCTCGCCCAGGCCCAGCGCGCCATCGACCACGTGCGCCGGCACTTCAACGCCATCTCCATGGCCGCGCGCACCCTCGAGGTCTATGACGAGATCCTCTTCCCCGCTCCGGCGCCGGTGACGGCGGCGGGCGCAGTCCTGGCTTGAATCCCAGGCCGCGTATCCTCGTCATCAAGCTGGGCGCGCTCGGCGATCTCGTCCAGGCGCTGGGACCGGCGGCGGCGATCCGCCTGCATCACGCCGACGCCGAGATCGTGCTGCTCACCTCGGATCCCTTCGCGGGCTTTCTCGCCGACGCGCCCTATTTCGACGAGATCTGGATCGACGCGCGGCCGGGCTGGCGCAATCCGCTCGGCCTCCTCGCGCCTGCGCCACCGGCTGCGGGCGGCGCATTTCACCCGCGTCTATGATCTCCAGACTTCCGACCGCTCCAGCTTCTACTTCCGGCTGATGGGGCCGCGGCCGGAATGGTCCGGCATCGCCCGCGGCGCCTCCCATCCCCACGACACGCCCGGCCGCGACAGCATGCACACGCTGCGAGCGCCAGGCGGATCAGCTTCGTCTCGCCGGCATCGCCGAGGTGCCGCCGCCCGATCTCTCCTGGATCGTCGCCGGCCTCGACCGCTTCGATCTGCCGGAGCGGTTCGTCGTACTGGTGCCGGGCGGCGCGCCGCATCGCCCGGAGAAGCGCTGGCCCGCCGAGCGCTACGGCGCGCTCGCCCGGGAGCTGGTCCAGCGCGGCATCACGCCCGTCGTGGTGGGCGCCGCCGCGGAGCAAGAGGCGGCGGCGGTGATCCAGGCGGACTGTCCCGAGGCCCGCGACCTCACCGGCGAGACCAGCCTCGCCGAGATCGCGGCGCTGGGCCGCCGGGCGCTCTGGGCGGTCGGCAACGACACCGGCCCGATGCACCTGCTGGCGGCGGCGGGGGCGCCCGCCACGGTGCTGTTCTCCGCCGCCTCCGATCCCGCCCTCACCGCGCCCCGGGGGCCGCGGGTGGCGATCCTGCGGCGGCAGCGCCTCGCGGACCTGCCGGTGGAGGAGGTTGCCGCCACGCTCGCCTTCGGCTAAACCGGACCCCTTCGTTCCATCCCCTGTCCTGGATCCGTCATGCCGCCCGAGGCCCAATCCGCGTCCGCCGCCCCCGTCGCCGTCACCTTGCCGGACGGGTCGGTGCGAACCTTCGCGGGGCCGCTGAGCGGGGCCGATCTGGCGAAATCGATCGGGCCCGGCCTCGCCAAGGCGGCGCTCGCGATCAAGCTCGACGACCAGCCCCGGGACCTCGCGACGATCATCGACCATGACGCCAAGGTCGCCGATCATCACGCGCACCTCGCCGGAGGCGCTGGAGATCCTGCGCCACGACGCCGCCCATGTGATGGCGGAGGCGGCGAAGGAGCTCTATCCCGACGTCCAGGTCACCTTCGGCCCGGCGACGGAGACCGGCTTCTACTACGACTTCGCCCGCGACCAGCCGTTCACGCCGGAGGATCTCGAGAAGATCGAGAAGCGGATGCACGAGATCGTCGACCGCGACGAGGGCATCACCCGCGAGGTGTGGACGCGCGACGATGCCGTGCGCTTCTTCCAGTCGATCGGCGAGAAGTACAAGGCGGAATGGATCCAGCAGATCCCCGCGGACGAGGACATCAGCATCTACAAGCAGGGGCGGTTCACCGACCTCTGCACCGGCCCGCATCTGCCCTCGACGGGAAAGCTCGGCCACGCCTTCAAGATCATGAAGGTGGCGGGCGCCTACTGGCGTGGCGATGCGAAGAACCAGCAGCTCCAGCGCGTCTACGGCACCGCCTGGGCGGAGCAGAAGCAGCTCGACGCCTATCTCTTCCAGCTCGAGGAGGCGGAGAAGCGCGACCACCGGCGCCTCGGCCGCGAGCTCGACCTCTTCCATCAGCAGGAAGAGGCGGTCGGCAGCGTGTTCTGGCATCCCAAGGGCTGGACGCTCTATCGCACGATCGAGGCCTATATGCGGCGGCGCCTCGAGGGCACGGACTATTCCGAGGTGAAGACGCCGCAGCTCATCGACCGCGCGCTCTGGGAGGCGTCGGGGCACTGGGAGAAATTCCGCCAGAACATGTTCACGGTGAAGGACGAGGATGAGGGTCATGAGCGTATCCTCGCCCTGAAGCCGATGAACTGTCCCGGCCATGTGCAGATCTTCCGTCAGGGCTTGAAGAGCTATCGCGATCTGCCGCTGCGTCTCGCCGAGTTCGGCGCCTGCCATCGTAACGAGCCCTCGGGCGCGCTGCACGGCATCATGCGCGTGCGCGCCTTCACCCAGGACGACGCGCACATCTTCTGCACCGAGGACCAGATCACGGCGGAGAGCATCGCCTTCTGCGATCTCCTGCGCTCGGTCTACAAGGATTTCGGCTTCGAGGACGTGGCGGTGAAGTTCTCCGACCGGCCGGCATTGCGCGCGGGCTCCGACGCGATCTGGGACAAGGCGGAAGCGGCGCTGCGCAACGCGACGGAAGCGGCGGGTCTCCCCTACACGCTCAATCCCGGCGAGGGCGCCTTCTACGGGCCGAAGCTGGAATTCGTGCTGCGCGACGCCATCGGCCGCGAGTGGCAGTGCGGCACGCTGCAGGTGGATTTCGTGCTGCCGGAGCGCCTCGATGCCAGCTACATCGGCGAGGACGGACAGCGCCACCGGCCGGTGATGCTGCACCGGGCGATCCTCGGATCGTTCGAGCGCTTCATCGCCATCCTGATCGAGCACTATGCCGGGCGCTTTCCGCTGTGGCTCGCGCCGGTGCAGGCGAGCGTGCTCACCATCACCAGCGACGCCGACGACTATGCCAAGGAGGTGGCGGCCATCGCCGCCGCGGCGGGCCTGCGCGTCGAGACCGATCTCAAGAACGAGAAGATCAATTTCAAGGTGCGCGAGCACAGCCTCGCCAAGGTCCCCGTGCTGCTGGTGGTGGGCAAGCGCGAGGCCGAGACGCGCACCGTGGCAATCCGGCGCCTGGGCGGAAAAGAGCAAGAAATTCTTGCGCTTGACGCCGCCGTCGCTAGATTGAAGCAGGACGCAGCGGCGCCAGCGCAGTAATGCGGCCTGCCGCCATCCAGCCGCGAAATCAAGGGTTTAGGCCCGTTGGCCGCGGTGCTCTTAGTACAAATCCCGCCTGGACAATTGAAGGAGAACCTAAATAGCCAGACCACCGCTTCCCGCGCCGCCCTCCAAAGATGGCCCGCGCATCAACGAAGAGATCCTCAGTCCCCGCGTCCGTCTCGTGGACGAGAGGGGCCAAATGCTCGGGGTCGTCACCCGCGGCGAGGCTCTCGTCAAGGCGAGCGAAACCGGCCTCGACCTGGTCGAGGTATCGCCCAACGCCGACCCTCCCGTCTGCAAGATCCTCGATTTCGGCAAGTACAAATACGAGGAGCAGAAGCGCCGCAACGAGGCGCGCAAGAAACAGAAGGTCATCGAGGTCAAGGAGATCAAGCTGCGCCCGGGCATCGACGACCACGACTACGACGTCAAGATGCGCAGCATGTTCAAATTCATCGAGGAGGGCGACAAGGTCAAAGTGACCATGCGCTTCCGCGGCCGCGAGCTCGCCCACCAGGAGCTCGGCATGAACGTGCTGATGCGCGTGCGCGACGACCTCGAGAAAGTCGCCAAGATCGAGCAGGTGCCGCGCATGGAAGGCCGGCAGATGACCATGGTGCTGTCGCCGAAGTAGGCGCAGCCGGACAGTTTCGATCGCGGCAAAGCCCGCCGTCTCCCAGGAGAGCGGCGGGCTTTTCGTTTAGCGCGGCCGGTCGCCCGCGAGCGTGATGCGGTGCATGACGCGGCGGTGGCCGTGATAGTCGTTGACCGGATTGTGCTGGGCGGCGCGGTTGTCCCAGAACGCGATCGAGCCGACGGTCCAGCGGAAGCGGCAGGTGAACTCGGGCTTCACCTGGTGCGCGAAGAGAAAATCCAGGAGCGGCGCGCTCTCCGCCTCGGTCATGCCGTCGAAGCGGACGGTATGGGCGACGTTGACGTAGAGACCTTTCCGCCCGGTCTCGGGATGCGTGCGCACCACGGGATGCGTCGCCTCATAGCTCCGGCGCACGTCGCCGGGGCTCGACGTGACCCGATCCTCGCGCGTCCGCGTCACGTCGGCCTTGGTAGAGCTGTTGACCGCGCGCAATGTGCCCAGCATCTCGCGCATCCCCGGCGACAGCGTCTCGTAGGCCCGGTGCATGTTGGCGAAGAGCGTGTCGCCACCCACCGGCGGCACCTCCCGCGCCAGCAGCATCGATCCCATCGGCGGGACTTCCAGATAGGTCGTGTCGGAATGCCAGATTCCGCCGAAATTCACCGTCTCGTGCTCGAGCTTCTTGACCTCGATGATATCGGGAAAATCCGGCAGGCCCCTGACGAAGGGATACTCGATCGGCGTGCCGAAGCAGCGTGCGACGGCGAGGAATCGTGCCGGCGACAGCTCCTGGCCGCGGAAGAAGATCACGAGGTGATCGAGGAGCGCGCGCCGCACCTCGGAGACGATATCGGCGGTCAGGTCCTGCGAGAGATCGACGCCGTGGATCTCGGCACCGAGGGCGCCCGCGATCGGCCGGATCTCCAGCTTCTGCCCGGTGGCCATTTTTTGTCCTCCCGCTGGAGAGCTTAGCTCACACAGGCCGCTGGGCGGAACTCGTGGCGTGTCCAGAGGCTGAACCCGCTAGTTGCGTCTCTCTTCCGCCTCCAAGGTGTCGCGCTTTCGGAGGGCAGCGCCCTGCAGTGTCCGGTATGCGTCGGGATAATAGAAGCGCAAGCGGATCAGCGCGGCGCGAGAGCGCGGGGCGTCATCGTCCTGAATATCGGCAAGGAGCGACGCCTTGTGGCCTTGCGCCTCGAGCCCGCTCCAGTCTTTCTCGACTCTATCGATCAGGTCCGGCGCTTCCAGGGGTGAGTTGATCACCAGGCCGCTCGACGGCTGATAGCGCACGGCGACCAGGCGGCGATTGACGATCTGGCCGACGAGCACGTAGCACAGATCCCCCACCTTCACGGTGTATCTGCCGCTGAAGGATCCCACGAATACGCGATCGGAGGCACCGGATCTCGGCTTGCGCGGATCGGCCGCGCGGACCCGCGGATCGTACTCGTCGCTGAAATATTGAAACATGTAGAAGCCGCCCTCGGGCAGGAGGCCGCCGACGACCAGCTTCGTGGGCCTGTTGTCGCCGAGATGTCGGATGAGCACCGGCAAAGCCGCCAATCCTCGCCGCACCAGCTCCCGCATCTGCGGCGGTACGGCCGGGGTGGGAGTGCCGAGAACGCCTCCCTGGAATTTCGGCGCGGCACCGTCGGCGAGAAAGGCGCTGTACCACGCCATCCCGTCGACGCCGGGCGTCGGCGAGCCGACGCCCGTCAGCTCGTCGATGAGCGCGTCCAGCTCCTGTGCGCGGGATATCCCAGGTGCGATCGCGACAACCAGCGCCACGGCGAGCAGAATCGCCGCGCGGCGCGAATCAAGACGGAGCAGGACGGCAGCAATCGCGACCACGATAGAGTTCCCCGCTGAGTGCCCTCGTATGCCCCTCCATTTTACGGGGAATATCTTTCGGGATCGCGCGGGTTCTCATTTTTGCGAGCCGATCGGCAGCCGCGTGTCCCTGCCGCCGCGCGCCGCGAGCAAGCGAATCGCCCGCCCGTCGATCGCGGCCAGCCCTAGGAAAATGAGAACCAGGCCGGCAAAGGCGGTCCAGGCAAAGCGCTCGCCGAGGACGAGGGCGCCCAGGAGCATCGCCGCCGGCGGCATCAGCAGGGTCACCAGCAGCAGGTTGGTGGCGCCGGCGGTGCGCAGGATCCTGAAATAGAGCCAGTAGGCCAGCGCGGTGCCGATCGCGGCCTGGGCGCCGACCGCGGTCCAGGCGAGCGCGCTGGGCGTGAGCAGCCAGGGGCGATCGTGGAGAAGCGCCACCGGCGCCATCATCACGGTGCTGCTCAGGACCATGCCGCAGGCGGCGACGCTGGGGGAGAGCGCGCGGAAGCGGCGCCCCCAGAGTCCGGCAAAGGCGTAGGAGATCGGCGCCAGCAGCAGCACCAGCTCCGCCACCACATTGCGGTCGAGGCCGCCAAGCACGCCCGGCCCGATCAGCACGATGACGCCGCCAAGCCCCAGCAGCAGGCCCGTGAGCTTCGCGGCGCCGAGGCGCTCGTCGCTGGTGATCACATGGGCGAGGAAGGCGGTGAAGAACGGCGAGGTCGCGTTGATGATCGCCGCCAGCCCGCTGGGGATGCTCTGCTGCGCCCAGACGAAAAGCGTGAACGGCAGCGCGTTGTTGAGGAAGCCCATGAGGGCAAAGGCGCCCCAGGCGCGCGGCGACGTCGGCAGCCGCTCGCCGCCTACATACACCAGCGCCAGCAGCAGCGGCGCCGCCAAGCCCAAGCGCAGGAACACCGCGGTCAGCGGCGGAAAACCGTCGAGGGCGAAGCGGTTCAGCAGGAAGATGCCGCCCCAGGCCGCGGCCAGCGCCAGCAGAAATCCCCACTCCGCCGCGTCCATGCGCCGTGCCGTCATTTCCCGCTCCACCCTGTTGCGGGCGGCACAGTGGCGGAGTCAGTCGCCGCGCGCGATCCAATTCTTGCCGTCGAATTCCAGGGGGATTGACTGGCCGCTACTCTTGGCTCACCACGCGCACGCGGACCTGGGCGCTGCGGCCCTGGGCGTCCACCACGGCGATGCGGGCGAAGCCTTGGCCGTCGGGCTGCCAGGCGCCGGCGGTCCGCTCGAGCGGGCGGCCGTTCACCACCCAGGCGAGCGGCTTGGCCCCGCCTTCCGCCTTGAGCGGCAGGCCGCCATGAGCGCCGTCGTCCGCATGCCACTCCACCACCGCACCATCCGGCGGGAAGAGGATGTGCGGTGCCGGCGACGTGCCGGGCCTGCGCGGGACCTGACGGTCGGCGGCGAAATGGCGGAGCGCCGGCGGCAGGTCGCGGGGAGTGTCCGCGGCGAGGACCTCGTCCGGCGCGCCGGCGAAGCTGCCGTCGTCGGGCGGCAGCAGGTCGAAGACTTTCAGCAGCATCGGCGTCGCGGTGTTGCGGCCGATGTGGCCCGGCCGCGGCGAGCCGTCGGCGCGGCCGATCCAGATGCCCACGGTGTAGGTCGGCGAGTAGCCCACCGCCCAGGCGTCGCGGAAGCCGTACGAGGTGCCGGTCTTGAAGGCGATGTCCCGCGGCCGGGCCAATCCCAGGCCTTGGGCAAATCCCTCCGGCAGCGGCGATCCCCGGAGAATGTCGGTGACGTACCACGCCGCCGCCGATCCCATGAGGCGCATCGGCGCCGCGGTTGGGGCGTCCGTCACCTTGAGCGGCGCCGCCATGCCGCCGTTCGGGAAGGTCGCATAGAGCATGGTGAGATCGGCGAGATCGATGCCGGCGCCGCCCAGCGCTACCGGCAGCGACGGTGTGCCGGCGAGGCGCTGGAATCCGATGCGCGCGCCGGCGGCGCGAAGATCGCCGACGAAGCGCACGGGCCCCACGCGATCCAGGAGCGCCACCGCCGGGACGTTGAGCGACTGGCGAAGCGCGTCGCGCACGCTCACCGTGCCCTGGAACTGGCGGTCGAAGTTGCGCGGCGCATAATCGCCGAAGCGCATGGGCTCGTCGTCGATCAGGCTCGCGGGATGCACGACGCGATCGTCGAAGGCGAGGCCGTAGATGAAGGGCTTGAGAGCCGAGCCCGGCGAGCGAGAGGCGCGCGCCAGATCGATCTGGCCGTGGGCGCCGAAGAAATCCGCGCCGCCGAGATAGGCGCGAAGCGCCCGCGTGCGATTCTCCACCACGAGGACAGCGACGTCGGCGCCGTCGTCGACGCGCGCGACCTCGCGCCGGGCAAGACTCTCCAGCGCGCTCTGCAGGCCGCGGTCGATGCCGGTCGCGACCGCGGCGCCGGGCGCGGCGGCGGCGGCCAGATGCTGAGTTAGATGCGGCGCCAGGAGGGGCATCGCGAGGCGCGTCATCGGCAGCTTCTCGTTCAGCGCCTCCAGCACTTCGGGGCGCGAGAGGATGCCGTGCTGCTCCAGGCGCAGCAGCACCTTGGCGCGGGCCGCGATCGCCGCGTCCGGATGCCGGTCCGGGCGCAGCCGCTCCGGCGATTGCGGCAGCGCCACCAGCAGCGCCGCCTGGCCGAGGGTGAGGTGGTGCGGCTCCTTGCCGAAATACGCCAGCGACGCCGCGCGCACGCCTTCGAGATTGCCGCCGAACGGCGCGAGAGTGAGATAGATGTCGAGGATGCGGTCCTTGGGATAGCGCTCCTCGAGCTGCAGCGCCCGCCACATCTGCACGATCTTGGCGCGGAGCCCGCGCGGCCGCGGCTCCAGCAGCCGCGCCGCCTGCATGGTGAGGGTGGAGGCGCCGGAGACGATGTGGCCGGTGTAGAGGTACTGCCAGGCGGCACGGAGCGCGGCGCGGGGATCGACGCCCCAATGCTCGTCGAAGCGCTGATCCTCATAGGCGCGCAGCAGCACGAGATAGCGGGAGTCGACATCCTCGACAGTAGTGGGGAGCCGCCACGCGCCGTCGCTGGAGAGGAAGCTGCGGAGGATGCCGTGCTCGCGGTCGAGCACGGTCACCGAGCCGCGCTGGGCCCGGCTCAGATCCGGCGGATATGTGGCGTCGGTGACGATGAGCGCCAGGACGAGGAGGGCGAGGCCGGCGAGGGAGTAGAGGAGGGAGCGCCGCATCGTCGGTCTCTCAACGCGCCTGGACGCTGACCGCGCCCAGGGCGGTACGCGCGCGCACCGAGGGCCGGTACATGTCCTCTGCGGTCGCGGCCGGCAAGATGTAGTTGCCCGGTGTTACCGCGCGCACGATATATGCGATGTCGTAGGTCACGTCGTTGTCGCGATCATCCTCGTCCCAGTAGTAGTTGACGTCCCCCGACACCACGAACGAGGCGGCGAAGCGGTCGTCTCGAGCTTCCTTCAGTCGAGTGTAGCGCTGCTTGGGCAGCCAGTCATAGGCCGATTGACCGTCGTTGTCGGCGCGCACGGGACCTTCGATCTCGAAGCCCGCCGGCAGCAGGTCGCGGAGCACGATCTCGTGGTGCCGGCTGTCGCCGACTCTGCCCGCGAGCTCAACGATCAACCGGTCGTTCTGCTGGAGATGGACGAGATCGGCGGGCGCGCCGTCGAGGGCATGGAATTTCCGCTCGAGGGTGACGCCCCTGCTCTCCGGCGGCAGCGGCTCGCTGGGGGCGCCCTCGACGGAGACGGTGGCGTAGAGGTCGCGGTCGCCGCGATTGGTGACGGTGTAGCCGGATGCCAGCGCGGCATCGTCGGGCGACAGCGTCACGGGATCGCCGCCGCCGCTCACCACCGACCCGTTGACGGCGATATTGGCGGGCGCGCGGTTCTCGGTGAGCGCGTGCTCCGCGAGCATCAGCCACGCCTTCTCCTGGGTGGTGAGATCCTCGGGGATATCGTTCACGCTCTCGTAGCGCTGGAAGAGGCGGGTTACCAGGGCGGTCTGCTTGGTCTCGGCGGCGACACGCACCAGCCCGGCCCAGTCCCTGAGCGACGAGCCGTAGTAGTCGTCGTCATAGAAATAGCGGAACGGCGAGGTGACCGGTCCCAATGCCAAGGTCTCGACGCGGGCGAAGGCGGCGCGGCTGCGGGAGACGTCGCCGGCAAGCGCGAGCGCCGCCGCGAGCTGGCCCTCGGGAAAGGCGCGGCGCTGCCGCTGGGCGGTGGTGTCGTAGAGATAGCGGAGGTCGGCGACGGAGGCACCGCCCAGGCGCGCCAGCAGATAGGCGCCGTAGTCGCGGGTGCCGTCCTGGACATTCGGGCGATTGGAGTAGCGTGCCTGCTCCACCGTGCCCACCTCGACCAGGCGGCGCAGCCACGACTGCCCCCGCTGCAGCGCGTCGTCGGAGACCGCGTAGCCCTGGGCGCGTGCGGAGAACAGGAAATCCAGGGCGTAGACGCTGAGCCAGTCGTAGGCGGGATAGCTCGGGCCCCAGAAGCCGAAATTGCCGTCGAGGCGCTGCATGTCGAGGATGCGATCGACCGCTTTCTGCACGCGAACGCGCATCCCCGGATCCTGCTTGTCCTTGGTCAGCAGCGCCACGTCGTTGAAGTAGAGGAGCGGGAAGGCGCGGCTGGTGGTCTGCTCGATGCAGCCATAGGGGTAGCGGTCGAGGGAGCGCAGCAGCCCCGCCACCGGCAGGCTGTGCCAGGTCGCAAGGCTGAGATTGACCGCCGTCGTGCCCGGCACATATCCCGCGACGAGATCGCCGGTGAAGCTGGCGTCCTTGCCTGCCGCCACCGTGAGCAATGTCGTGCGGGTGATCGGATCCTGGGCGCTCCGGACCGCGATCTGCCACTGGCGATCGACAGCGAAGCCGCCGGGACCGCTCAGGTGCAGCGTGAAGGTGCCGATGCCGACTTCCTTGGCGGCGATCGGAAACGCCAGGAGCTGGCGCTCGCCGGATGCCAAGGTCACCGTGCGCTCACTCTCGGCGGAAAGGGCCACCGCGCCATCGGCGGCGAAGGCGGCGCGATAGTCGCCGGGCGCGCCGTCGAGATTGTGCAGGCTGAGGCTCATCCGGCTCTGGTCGTTGGGCGCCAGGAAGCGCGGCAGCACCACGTCGCTCACCACGGGATCGCGCACCGTCAGATGTCCCTCGGCATCGCCCAGCTTGTGCTTGTCGAAGACGACCGCCATCAGCCTGAGCTCGCCCTCGAAATCGGGAATCTCCAGGGGCACGCTCGCATGACCTTGCGCGTCCGCCTGCACGAAGCCCGAGAAGAGCGCCACCGTCCGCGTCGGGACCACCGGCAGTGCCGCGCCGCCGATGCTGTCGCCGCCCTGGCGGATGGCGCCGACGTCGCCCTCGCCCCGGATCAGGCGGCCGTAATCGTCGCGAATGTCCACCGCCAGCCGCCGCTTGCCGAAATAGAATTTGGTCGGCGACGGGCTCTCGAAACGCGTGAGCTGCAGGATGCCCTCGTCCACGGCGGCGAGGGTGAGATACGTCTTCTCGCCTTGCGTCAGGTTCTTGAGCGTCACCGGGATCGCCACGGTGCGGCGCGGCAGCACCTTGTCGGGAACGCCGAGCTCGACGCCGATGGTGCGCGGACCGGCATCGATCGGCAGCCAGGCGACGCCGATGGCACGCGTGGGTGCACGCGGATTGCCGTCCCTGAGGGCGCGGTAGTGGGTGAACACCGCATAGGCTCCAGTGCCCCAGTCGGCGGTCACCGGCACCTCGACGGTGGCGCCTTCCGCCGGCACATGGACGAGGCGCGTCGCCAGCACGCGGTCGTTGGCGATCACCAGCAGGCCTTCGCCGGCGCCGGGCGGGCGGATCGCGAGCTTCGCGGTTTCACCGGGCAGATACCCAGCCTTGTCCGCGCTCACCTCGCTCTTGTCCGGGCGGTCCTCGCCGAGGTCGCCGCGCCAGCCGGAGCTGAACTGCAGGCTGCTGGCGGCGTCGGTCTCGCCGTCGCGCACGGTCAGGCGGTAGTAACCCCAGGGCAGGCGGTACTTGAACTCGCCGGGCTTCTCCGCCGTCACCGACATCTGGCCCTCGGTGATCGTCTCGTCGAAGCTCGTGCGCTCGAAGCGGAGGTGGCCTTCGCTGCGATACCAGTGATATTCGCTGCGCTCGCGCACCAGCTCGTACTTAAGCCCGTCCTTCGCGACCGGCTTGCCGTCGGCGTCGATCGCCGCCACGTCGAAGCCCGCCTCGGTATCCTCCTCGATCCGGTCCTCGCGGAATCGCGGACGGATGCCGATCAGCAGCGGCTTCGTCTTGATGGGGAGGCTGAGGCGGCTCTCGGTGTTGCGGCCGCCGGGCTCGTAGACGGCGACGCGGATCTCCGCCTTCATCGGTAGCGTGGTATCCGGCAGCTTGTCGAGGGTGCCGCCGACCTTGGTGCGGCCGTCGGCGTCGGTCTGCGCCAGCTCGAGGGGCGCCACGTCCATCTTGAACTTCTCTTCGGCGAGGCCGAAGTGCCAGCCGCGATAGGCCGGGAAGGGCGTCGTGTCCGCCTCGATGGTGGCATCCGCCTCGCCGCCGAGATCGGCACCGGGCGCGCCGTAGAGGAAGCGCGCGGCGACATCGACGGGGATCGGCTGGCCGGGCTCGATGGCGGGCGCGGTGGCCGTCAATTCCACCTTGAGGCGCTGGGGCACGAAATCCTGCACCTCGAACTCCGCGTGGCCCACCGCCGTGCCCTTCGGGTCGAGGTAGGCATCCACCTCCCAGCGCCCATGGGCCGCGGTCTCCGTGAGGGTGACGTCGTAGTGCACGGCGCCCACGGTCTCGTCGGCCAGCGTCGCCCGGCGGTACTCGACGCCGTCGGGCCGGCGCGCGATCAAGGTGAGAGGCGTGCCGGGGATCGCCTCGGCGACGCGGTCGCGCAGCAGTGCCACCACATGCACGGTCTCCCGCGGGCGATAGATGCCGCGGTCGGTATAGAGAAAGGCGTCCACCGGCCCCGGCAGGGCGCGGCCGTCGACGCCGCGGTCGGAGAGGTCGAAGGCGGGCCGGCTCAGATCCTCGAAGGTGAAATCGCCGTCCTTGCCGAAGGCCATGACCGCGAGAGGCGAATTGCCGCCGGGCCCGCGCAGCAGGCCGGGATCGAAGCGGAAATGCCCGTCGGCGTCCGTCACCGCCTTGGCGAGCTCGTCGTTGTCGCGCGCGATCAGCGACACCGTGAGGCCGGCCAGCGGCAAAGCCGAGCCCAGCGCCCGGGCAAAGACGTGCAAGCCATCGGCGCCCTTGATCGTGGTGAGGCCGATGTCGGTGTCGATCACCCACTGCACCGGCAGCGGCCGGTAGTCGTTGCTGTAGCTCTCGTAGTCGTCGTCACCGGTTGCCTTCGGGCGGCCGGCGGGATTGTCGGCGGTGAGGACGTAGATGCCGGGCTTGCGCTGGGGCACCGCCTGGACGATCGGGAAGAGGGTGGTGACGGTGGCGTTCTTGGCGCCGGTCACGGTGAGGTTGCCCTCCCAGACTTTGGCGCCCTGGTCGTCGCGGATCTGGCCGAGCTGATAGGGATAGATCGATCGCTCAGCGAGCTGGTCCCGGCGAATCTGGGATACCAGCCGGTCCGGCACCCGGTAGACGGTGACGTGGAGCTTCTCGACGTTGACCGTGGTGATGGGAATGCCAGCGACGCTTTCCCGCGGCAGGATCAGGCCGTCCCGGAACGCCACCAGGGGCGGCCGGTCGGTGAGGGTGAGCTCCACCGGCTGCGTCGTCGCCAGCTTGTGCCCGGAGGCGGCGGGCAATCCCGCCTTGAGCTCCGCCTGGTACTGACTGCCGAAGGCGAGGCCGCTGAGGCAGAGGCGCCGGCCGTCCACCCGGATCGACGGCTTCGCCGCCGGCTTCAGGGTGAGATAGGCGCCGTAGTCGGTCTGGCCGCTTGCATCCAGCGGCTCGGTGAAGATGAGGCAGGTCTCCGCCGCCGCCTTCGTCGTGTCGACGTCGGCATATACATAGGCAAGGCTTGGCGGCAGCGCCTGGGCGGCGGCGATCGGCGTTGCCGCCGGCGCCGCGGTGGGCGTCGGCGACGATGCTCGCCCCGAGGCGGCGGTTGCGGCCGACTGCGGCGGCGGCGCACCGTTCTGCCGCAATGCGAACACACCGACAGCCGCCAGCCCGGCCACTGCCACCGCAGCCGCGACCAAAATCATCCGACGCATTTGGAACCTCGACGCCTCTCAGGAGCAACGCCGGAAGCGACGATAGGACGCCCTTGTTCGCGCGTAAAGCCGGCGCACCCTCTTGACTTCAGGAAGTATCGGACGCGCGCGCACATCTCGCAAATGAGAGTGGCGGCGCGCACCAAGCTGCGCTAAGCACGGAGGCGAGAGCGGTTTCGCGCGATCGACGAGAGGCACAGATGCAGCGCTTTGAAGGCACCGAATCCTATGTGGCGACGGAGGATCTCCGCATCGCCGTCAACGCGGCGATCGCGTTGGAGCGGCCGCTCCTGGTGAAGGGCGAGCCCGGCACCGGCAAGACGATTCTCGCCCAGGAGATCGCCACGGCGCTCGGCAAGAACCTCATCACCTGGCACATCAAGTCGACGACCAAGGCGCAGCAGGGCCTCTATGAGTATGACGCGGTGGCGCGGCTGCGCGACGGCCAGCTCGGCGAGGCGAAGGTGGCCGACATCGCCAACTACATCCAGCGCGGCAAGCTCTGGGACGCGTTCGTCGCCGACGATGCGCCGGTGCTGCTGATCGACGAGATCGACAAGGCCGACATCGAATTCCCGAACGATCTCCTCCTCGAGCTCGATCGCATGGAGTTCTATGTCTACGAGACGCGTGAGACCGTGCGCGCGAAGCAGCGGCCGATCGTGCTCATCACCTCGAACAACGAGAAGGAGCTTCCGGACGCGTTCCTCCGCCGCTGCTTCTTCCACTACATCCGCTTTCCCGATCGCGACACCATGGAAGCGATCGTCGAGGTGCACTTCCCGGATCTGCAGAAGACCCTGGTCAAGGAGGCGCTCACGGCGTTCTACGAGATCCGCGAGGTGCCGGGCCTGAAGAAGAAGCCCTCGACGTCGGAGCTTCTCGACTGGATCAAGCTGCTGATGGTGGAGGACATCTCGCCGGAGGTGCTGCGCACCCGCGATCCCGCGAAGCTGATCCCGCCGCTGCACGGCGCGCTCCTCAAGAACGAGCAGGACGTGCACCTCTTCGAGCGTCTGGCCTTCCTGCACCGCCGAGAGCGCGGCGGGAACTGAACGGGCGTCGTCGATGTTCGCCGGCTTCTTCCTCGAGCTCAGGCAGGCGAAGCTGCCGGTGAGCCTGCGCGAGTACCTCACGCTGATGGAGGCGATGCAGAAGAACGTCGCCGCCTACAGCGTCGATGATTTCTACTATCTCTCCCGCGCGGCGCTGGTGAAGGACGAGCGCAATCTCGACAAGTTCGATCGCGTGTTCGGGCATTGCTTCAAGGGCATCGAGACGATCGGCGACGCCGGCGTCGAGATCCCCGAGGAGTGGCTGCGCAAGCTGGCGGAGAACACGCTGACCGAGGAGGAGAAGAAGCTGATCGAGTCCCTGGGCGGTTGGGACAAGATCATGGAGACCCTGCAGAAGCGCCTCGCCGAGCAGAAGGGCCGCCACCAGGGCGGCGGCAAGTGGATCGGCACCGCCGGCACCTCGCCCTTCGGCGCCTACGGCTACAATCCCGAGGGCGTTCGCATCGGCCAGGACGGCAACCGCAACAACCGCGCGGTCAAGGTCTGGGACAAGCGCGAGTTCCGCAATCTCGACGACAGCGTCGAGCTCGGCACCCGCAACATCAAGGTGGCACTGCGCCGGCTCCGGCAGTTTGCCCGCGAGGGCGCGCCCGACGAGCTCGATCTCGACGACACAATCCGCTCAACCGCGCGGAATGCCGGCTGGCTCGACATCAAGATGCGGCCGGAGCGGCACAACGCCGCCAAGGTGCTGCTGTTCCTCGACATCGGCGGGTCGATGGACGGCCACATCAAGACCTGCGCCGAGCTGTTCTCCGCCGCCCGCGCCGAGTTCAAGCACCTGGAATATTTCTACTTCCACAACTGTCCCTACGAGGCGGTGTGGAAGGATGCCTGGCGCCGTCATGTGGAGCGCACGCCGACGCCGCAGGTGCTGCACACCTATGACCAGAGCTACAAGCTGATCTTCGTCGGCGACGCCAGCATGAGCCCCTACGAGATCGCCCAGCCCGGCGGCAGCGTCGAGCATTGGAACGAGGAGCCCGGCGAGGTCTGGCTGCGCCGGCTGCTGGCGACGTATCCGAAGGCCGTGTGGCTCAACCCGGTGCCGGAGCGCTACTGGGGCGCCACGCAGTCGATCGGGATGGTGCGCGAGCTGATGGAGAGCCGCATGTTCCCGCTGACCCTCGACGGCCTCGACCGCGCCATGCGCCGCCTGACGCGGTAACGCCGGACCCTCGCCTCGGCGTCGAAGTCCGATCGAGCAAGCGCAACCAAGACGACGCAAGCGCAAACGAGCGGGACAAGCCGGGACGTGCGACAGAGACTGGCGCGGTATTGAGAGCGCCAGGCATTGCGAGTGCGGCCGCCGCGCTCTGCTGGCGATCTCGGGACCGCGCTTCCCATCAGCCAACAAAGAACGAGAACGCCATGTCCCATCACCTCGACTGCCCGCTCGCGCGGCAGGACGTCCGCCTCGACATCACGGACCTCTATGTTTTCCGCGGCGAAGCGGGCACCGTGTTCGTGATCAATGTCTGCCATTCCATTGCCGGCGACATTCCCGCGCCCGGCTATCATCCCGAAGGCATGTACGAATTCAAGATCGACCTCGATGGCGATGCGATCGAGGATCTGACCTATCGCTTCACCTTCGACGAGCGGGACGGACGCGGGAAGCAGCGCTTCGTCCTGCGCCGCATCGATGGCGCCGCGGCGATCGATCCCGATGCGGCCGGCGCGATCGTCGCGCGGGGAAGCATGGATGAAACCGTCACCACCGCGGCCGGCCTGCGCGTCTGGGCCGGCAAGGCCGGCGATCCCTTCTGGATCGAGCCGGACGTGCTGCACGCGGTCGGCCACGCGTTCCAGGACGGCACGGCCATCGATCTCACCGGATGGGATCCAAGCCGGGCCAAGAACCTGTTCGCCGGCCACACCGTCTATTCGATCGTGCTGGAAGTTCCCGATGCCGAGCTGCTGGCCGGTGCCGGCGGCAAGCGACGGATCGGCGTATGGGCGGTGGCGACGCTGGCGACGGACGCCGGCGGATGGCGTGCGATCAATCGGGTCGGGCTGCCGATGATCCATCCGCTGTTCACGCAATACAACGAAGGCCTCGGCAATCGTCTCAACGGCGGATGCCCGTCGGACGATCTCTCGACCCATGGCAAGACCGTGAGCCAGGCGATCGCCGGTGTGGTGGCTGCCAGCGGAACCGCCGAAGACCCCGCCGCCTATGGCGAGAAGATCGCCCGCCGCTTCTGTCCCAATCTCCTCCCCTACGAGGTGGGCACGCCGGCGGTATTCGGCTTCGCCGAATGGAACGGCCGCTCCCTGACGGACAACGCTCCGGATGTCATGTTCAGCATCGCGGCGAACGCCCCGGTCCACCTCGGCATCGGCAAGGAATCCGTCACCTCGAAGCCGTCGAAGGCGTTTCCCTACGTACCCGCCGTGCGCTGAGAAGGCGGCACTCCAGCGTTACTCGGGCGACGAGGGTTGGCGCGGCGGCTCGTCGCCCGAGGTAAACAACAGCGTTACACCGTCGGCGAGGGTTGGTGTGGCGGCTCGCCGACGGTGGATAAAGATCACGCCGCGCTGTTGCTCTTCGGGCGGATGTAGGCCATCTGCGCATGGGCCGAGCAGTATGGCTTGCCCTGCACCGGCCGCTCGTCGCAGAAGTGAAAGTTCTTGTCGCCGGGATGGCCGATCGGCCACGAGCAGGTGGGCCCGCTCATCTGCACCACCTTGGGCTTCACCACTTTCGGTATCCGAGGTCCCGGCGCGCGCTTCAGCGGCGAGGGGCGCGGGGTCAGCAACAGGCGGTGCGCCTTGCCGACCACGGCGTTCTTCGTTACGCCGATCCGGCGGCCGATTTCCGCCGTGGACAGACCCTGGTTCCAGAGATCCGTCAGTTGCACGATACGCTCGGGATTCCAAATCAATTCCATCATCGTATCCCCCACCGTATCCTGTGGCTCCATTAGCCATCAGCTACTAGATAAGGTATCACGGAGTCGGGGGGTCGCCAATACCCGGATCAAGGGCCGGATCAATCTCTTGTGGAAAACTTCCGGTGCACCGGCGGATGCAAGGGAATTAGATTTCTGACGCGTCAGCCGCAGGGAGCATCCATGTCCGTCCGCATTCTCGATATCCGCGAGATCACGCGTCCGATCTGCCTCGCCGATCCGCAACGCCTACATCGACTTCTCGAAGATGACGACGAGCCTGGTCGCGGTCGTCACCGACGTGGTGCGTGACGGCCGTCCGGTGGTGGGCTACGGCTTCAATTCCAACGGACGCTACGGCCAGGGCGGATTGATCCGCGAGCGCTTCGCCCCGCGCTTGCGCGAGGCGGAGCCCGCGAGCCTCCTCGACGACGCCGGCGACAATCTCGACCCCGACCGGATCTGGGCGACGCTGATGCGCAACGAGAAGCCCGGCGGCCACGGCGAGCGCTCGGTCGCCGTCGGCACCATCGACATGGCGGTGTGGGATGCGACGGCGAAGATCGCGGGGAAGCCGCTGTTCCGCCTGCTGGCGGAGCGGTACGGGCTGGTCGCGGATCCCCGCGTCTTCGTCTACGCCGCCGGCGGCTACTACTATCCGGGCAAGGATCTGGGTGCACTCCGCGCTGAGATGCGCGGATATCTCGATCGCGGCTACACCGTCGTGAAGATGAAAATCGGCGGCGCCGATCTCGCCGAGGACAGGAGGCGCATCGAGGCGGTGCTGGCGGAGATCGGCTCCGCGGCGCAACTCGCCGTCGATGCCAACGGGCGCTTCGATCTCGCGACCGCCGTCGCCTACGGCAAGGCGCTCGGCGACTATCCGCTCTTCTGGTACGAGGAGGCGGGCGATCCCCTGGACTTCCGGCTGCAGGCGGTGCTCGGCGAGACCTATGCCGGCCCGATGGCGACCGGAGAGAATCTCTTCAGCCACCAGGACGCGCGCAATCTCCTGCGCTATGGCGGCATGCGCGCCGACCGCGACTGGCTGCAGTTCGACTGCGCGCTCTCCTACGGGCTCTGCGAATATCGGCGCACACTGGAGGTGGTGACGCAGGCGGGCTGGTCGTGGCGGCGCTGCATTCCCCATGGCGGCCACCAGATGTCCCTCAACATCGCCGCGGGCCTCGGGCTCGGCGGCAACGAAAGCTATCCCGATCTCTTCCAGCCCTACGGCGGCTTCCCCGACGGCGTCCGCGTGGAGGCCGGCCACATCGTCATGCCCGAGCTGCCCGGCATCGGCTTCGAGGGAAAATCCGATCTCTACAAGGAGATGAAGGCGCTGGCGGCCTGAGGTCTAAACCTCGGGATCGCGGCCGTCCTCGGTCAGCTCGAGCCACATCGCATTCAGGATCGCGAAGGCGCAGGCGAGGCCGAGACCGAGTGCCCAGCTGAAGTACCACATGGCGGATGCTCCCTAGTAATGGCTCTCGTGGCGCTCGACGTCCTCGAGCCGCACCCGGCCGCGCATCACCCGGAGGGCGAAGGCGGTATAGGTCAGCACGATAGGCAGCAGCAGCACCACCGCGATCAGCATGATGAAGAGGGTGAGGCGGCTGCTGGAGGCGTCCCAGATCGTGAGGCTCGCGGCGGGCTGGATCGACGACGGCAGCAGGAACGGGAAGAGCGAGATGCCGGCGGTGGCAATGATGCCGGCGACGCCGAGGGCGCTGGCGAGGAACGCCCAGACGCCGGCGCGCCGCGCCGCCAGCAGCGAGGCGAGGAGGGGCGCCGCGACGCCCAGCAGCGGCGCCGCGACGAGGATGGGATGGATGCCATAGTTCCTGAGCCACGCGCCGGCATCGCGCGCCACGGTCTTGCCCAGCGGGTTCGAGGAGCCGTTGTGGTCGATGGCGCTGGTGATCGCATAGCCCTCGATGCCGAAGGTGACCCAGAGGCCGGCGAGCGCGAAGAGCGCGGCGGCGATCAGCCCGGCGAGACTGGCGATCCGCGTGGCACGCGCCGCCACCTCGCCGTCGGCTTTGTGGGCGAGCCAGGTGCCGCCGTGCATCGTCAGCATCGCGACGCTCACCAGTCCCGCCAGCAGCGCGAAGGGATTGAGGAGGCCGAAGAAGCTGCCGGCATAGTCGAAGCGCAGATCGCCATCGATGGCGAACGGCACGCCCTGGAGCAGATTGCCGAAGGCGACGCCGAACACCAGCGCCGGCACGAAGCCGCTGACGAAGAGCGCCCAGTCCCAGCCGGCGCGCCAGCGGGCATCGGCGATCTTGTCGCGGAAATTGAAGCTCACCGGCCTGAGGATCAGCGCCAGCAGCACCAGGAACATGGCGAAGTAGAAGCCGGAGAAGCTGGCGGCATAGAGCATCGGCCAGGCGGCGAATGAGGCGCCGCCGGCGGTGACGAACCACACCTGGTGGCCTTCCCAATTGGCCTCGATGCTCTCGCGCACCTGGCGGCGCTCGCCGTCGGTCTTGCCGACGAAGGGCAGCAGCATGGCGCTGCCGAGATCGTAGCCGTCGAGCACGGCGAAGCCGATCAGGAGGATGCCGAGGAGCGCCCACCAGATGAGGCGGAGAATTTCATAATCGGGCATTTCAATCCTCCCCCGCGGCAACCGCCCGCAGCGCGGCGGTGTGCGGCCGCGCCGGCGGGTCCCAGGACGGACCGTGGCGGATCGCGCGCACCATCAGCACGACGTCGATCACGGCGAGGGTGCTGTAGAACACCACGAAGCCCGTGAGCGATCCGAGTATGTTGACGAGGGAGACCGAGGAAACGCCAAGGAACGTCGGCAGGATGCCCTCCACCACCCAGGGCTGACGGCCATACTCGGCCACGATCCAGCCGAGCTCGGCGGCGAGCCAGGGCAGCGGCAGGCTCCAGAGCGCGATGTGCAGAAACCACCGCGTCTCCAGCTTGCGCGTGGAGGCGAGATAGAAGGAGAGCGCGAAGAGCGCGATCAGATAGAAGCCGATCCCCGCCATGAGGCGGAACGACCAGAACAGGACCGGCACGTTGGGAATGAGATCGCCGGCCGCGCGCTGGATGGTGGCGTCGTCGGCATCGACCACGGTCGGCGTGTAGCGCTTGAGCAGCAGCGCATAGCCGAGATCGTCCACATGGGCGTCGAGGGTTGCCCGTGCCGCGGCGTCGGTGGGCGTCTGGCGCAAGACCTGCAAGGCCCGGTAACCGACGATGCCGCTCCGGATCCGCTCGGCACCGACGCGGACGAGCTCGCTGATGCCCTGGACCTGCTCGTCGAGGGAGCGGGTGGCGATGATGCCGAGGAGCCAGGGAATCTCGATCTTGTAGTAGGTCGTGCGCTTGGCGACGTCGGGGATGCCGACGGCGGTGAAGCTCGCCGGCGCCGGCTGGGTGTCCCACATGGCCTCGATCGAGGCCAGCTTCATTTTCTGGTTGAGCGTCTCGTTGTAGCCGCTCTCGTCGCCGAGCACGACCACCGACAGCGCCGAGGCGAGGCCGAAGCTCGCCGCGACCGTCATCGAGCGCTTGGCGATCGCCACGTGGCGTCCGCGCAGCAGGTAGAACGCGCTGATCGCCAGCACGAAGACCGAGCCGACGACATAGCCCGCGCTCACGGTATGCACGACCTTGGCCTGCGCCACCGGGTTGAAGACCAGCTCGTAGAACGAGGTGAGCTCCATGCGGAATGTCACCGGGTCGAAGCGGGCGCCCACCGGGTTCTGCATCCAGCCGTTGGCGATCAGGATCCAGAGCGCCGAGAGATTGGAGCCGATCGCCACCATCCAGGTGGTGAAGAGGTGGCCGAGCTTCGACATCCGGTCCCAGCCCAGGAAGAACAATCCGACGAAGCTCGCCTCCAGGAAGAAGGCCATCAGCCCCTCGATCGCCAGGGGAGCGCCGAAGATGTCGCCGACGTAGTGGGCGTAGTAGGCCCAGTTGGTGCCAAACTGGAACTCCATGGTGATGCCGGTGGCGACACCCATGGCGAAGTTGATGCCGAAGAGCGTGCCCCAGAACCGGGTGATGGCGCGCCAGATCGGCCGCCCGGTCATGACGTAGACCGTCTCCATCACCGCCAGCAGCAGCGATAGGCCGAGGGTCAGCGGCACGAAGAGGAAGTGATAGAGCGCGGTCAGCGCGAACTGCAGCCGCGAGAGCTCGACGATGCCGGCATCGATCATGGAGGAGCCTCCGGAGCAGGTGCTGCGCGGGTCGGAGCGAAGAATTGCTGCGTGTCGATCGTCGGCCGGACGTCGGCGCGGAAGAACAGCAGATAGATGCAGCGTCAGCAGGGCCAGCTTGAGCAGCAGCGCCCACGCGATGTCCCGGCCGAGCGACGGAGCGGTCATGGCCATGATTTAGAGTGCAGCTGCTGGTACGGCAACGTGTTGATGCAGATCAATCGTCGCAAGTCCGGCCGCTCTCCGGGTGCAGCGGCGGGGTGCCGGCAGTTGACCTCGTCATCGGCACCGGCCCACACTCGCTCCGCCCGCCGATGCTCGCTCTCATCGCCACTCTCGCCATCCAAGCTCTCGTCTCGATGGCGGTGCTCACGCCGCCGGTGCTCGCGGCGCTTGCAGCCCCCGACATCGGCATGGCGCCGGAACGGGTCGGCCTCTTCACCGCGCTGATCTACGGCGGGGCGATCGTGACCTCCGCCGGCAGCGGCGCGCTCCTGGCCCGCGCGGGGCCCCTGCGCCTGAGCCAGGCTTGTCTGGTCTTCTGTGCCGTCGGCTTAGCGCTGGGGGCCAGCGGCCTGGTGGTGCCGGTGGCGCTGGGCGCAGTCTGCATGGGCTTCGGCTACGGGCCGGTGACGCCGGCGAGCTCGCATATCCTGATCCAGCAGACGCCGCCGCATCGGCGTTCCCTGGTGTTCTCTCTGAAGCAGACTGGCGTGCCCCTGGGCGGCGCGCTGGCGGGATTCCTGGCGGCGCCGATGGCGGTGGCGATCGGCTGGCGCGGTGCCGCCCTCGTCGTGGCGGGGATGAGCCTGGCGGTGGCGCTCGCCGTGGAGCCGCTGCGGCGGGGCTTCGACGGCGCGGACAAGGGCGTCGCCAGCTCCAGCGCCGGTGTCCTCGCCGGCATCCGTCTCGTGCTGCGGACGCCGACCCTGCGGCGCTTCGCCCTGTCCTCCACCGCCTTCTCGGCGACGCAGCTCTCCTTCGCCACCTTCCTGGTGACCTTCCTGACCCAGCGCGCCGGCATCTCCCTGGTCGTCGCCGGCGCCGTGATGGCGGTGGCTCAGGGCGGCGGCATCGTCGGCCGCATCGTCTTCGGCTGGGTCGCCGACCGGCTGCTGTCGCCGAGCCGGCTGCTGGCGCTTCTCGGCCTCGGCATGGCGATCGCGTCCACCGCCACCGGCCTCGTCTCCGAGAGCTGGCCGCTGGTCGCGGTCTTTGCCGTCGCCACCATGCTCGGCACCACCGGGCTCAGCTGGAACGGCGTCTATCTCGCGGAAGTCGCGCGGCTGGCGCCGGCGGGCGCGGCGGGCGCCGCCACCGGCGGCGCGCTCTCCGTCACCTTCGTCGGCATCGTGCTGGGCCCCGCGCTCTTCAGCCTGGTGGTGAGCCTCAGCGACAGCTACGCCCTCGCCTTCGCCCTGGTGGCGGGCTGCGCGCTGGCCGGCGGGGCCGCGGTCTGGGGCGCTGGCCGTTAAGCAGAGCCCCGACCGGCGTCTCTAGAGCAGCTGCACCGACGCGGCCTCGCGGCCCCGCGGCGCTTCCGACACCATCATGCGCACCTGCTGGCCCGGTGCCAGGATCTCGATGCCGGCGCGGCGGAGCGCGGTCACGTGCACGAAGATGTCCTTGCCGCCGTCGTTCGCCACCACGAAGCCGAAGCCGCGGGCGGGGTCGTACCATTTCACCACGCCGTCCAGGGATTCGGTCGGGCCACGGCTGTCGCCGCCGCGGTCGCGGGGACTGGGACGCGAAGGTGCCGCGGTGGAGAGATCGATACTGAGCACCGTCACCGCCGCCCGTCCCTTGGCGCCATGGGCGCAGTCGAAGACGACCGCGGCACCCTCCGGCGCCTCGGTAAAGCCGGAGCGCTCGAGCACGGCCATGGGCAGGAACACGTCGCCGCCGCCGTCGGTGGCGACGATGAAGCCGAACCCCTTGTTACGATTGAACCACTTGATGCTGCCGGACAGACGCGCCGTATCCCCAGGCAACGTGTCGCTCTGGGGTGCATAGAATTTGGACATGGAACACCACCAACGGCTAGGTCGTTCCGCCCTCCCCCTTGGGCTTCTCGCCCCGGCATTTGCCGGGGGGCGTTCTCCGGCTGCGCCAGCTGTCTTGACTGACGGGCGAGAATCCCTTGGGGCAAGAATGTAACAACCCGGTGGTGTCCGCAAGGGCGAGCACTCGCGGCTTGGTTATGTCTCCGGCGCCAACCGCGGCGAGGTTATTCAATCCTGCGGTTTACGCGCGAGCAGGAGGTAATTGACGCCGAGATCGGTGCCGATGCGCCAGGCACCGCGCAGGAGGTCGTAGACCAGGCCGCGAAGCATCTCAACCTGAAGCCCGTGCCGGCGCAGCCCCGCGGCGAACTCCGAGGGACGCAGGAAGCGGTCCCAGCGGTGGGTGCCGCGCGGCAGCCAGCCCAGCACGTATTCCGCCCCGACGATCGCCATCATGAAGCTGCGGGGCGTTCGGTTGAGGGTGGATCCGAGGAAGGCGCCGCCCGGACGCGTCAGCGCCGCCGCCGCCGCGAGGAAACCGTCGAGGTCGGCGACATGCTCCACCACCTCGAGAGCCAGCACTGCATCGAAGCGCACGCCCGAGGCCACCAGATCCTCGGCCGGCGCCGATCGGTAGTCGATCTCGAGACCGCTCGCCGCCGCGTGGCTCCGCGCCACGGCGATGTTGGGCTCGGCGGCATCGATCGCAGTCACCGCGAATCCCAGGCGCGCCATCGGCTCCGCCACCAGCCCGCCGCCGCAGCCGATGTCGAGGAGTCGCAGCCCCTCGAAAGGCGTCAGGCTGCGCGGGTCGCGGCCGAAATGCGCGGCCAGCGCATCGCGCAGAAATTGCAGCCGAGCAGGGTTGAGCTTGTGGAGTGGCGCCATTGACCCTTTCGGGTCCCACCACGTCTCCGCCAGCGCCGAGAATCGCTCGACCTCTTCCCGGTCGATAGTGCCCGCCGGGCTGGCCATGGGGCCGGTCCTCGCGACTTTCCGGTGTCGGGCGGGGCAAGCTTGCCTCGCTCCCTTGGCCGAGAGTATGTATACCCGCGCTTCCCGCGGCAACCACGGTTCCCGCTTGATTTCCCTGACTTTCGGGCTCGACGACTGATGGCGCGCATCGTGCAGAAATTTGGCGGCACCTCGGTGGCCGACATCGCGCGCATCAAGAGCGTCGCATTGCGCGTCAAGCGCGAGGTCGATGCGGGCAACGAGGTGGCGGTGGTGGTCTCGGCGATGGCCGGCGCCACCAACCAGCTGGTGGACTGGGCGCGCCAGACCAGCACGCTGCACGATGCGCGGGAGTACGACGTGGTGGTGGCGTCCGGGCGAGCAGGTCACCTCGGGGCTGCTGGCGCTGGCGCTGCAGGACATCGGCGTCAACGCGCGCTCGTGGCTCGGCTGGCAGATACCCGTCCATACCGACGGCGTGCACGGCAAGGCGCGGATCGCCGAGATCGCCACCGACGACATCATCCGCCGCATGAAAGAGGGCCAGGTGGCGGTCGTGGCGGGCTTCCAGGGAATCGCGTCCGACAACCGCGTCACCACGCTCGGACGCGGCGGCGGCGACACCTCGGCCGTGGCGCTGGCGGCGGCGCTGAAGGCGGAGCGCTGCGACATCTTCACCGATGTCGACGGGGTCTACACGACCGATCCCCGCATCGTTGCGAAGGCCAGGAAGCTCGATAGAATTACCTACGAGGAGATGCTGGAGCTCGCGTCCCAAGGCGCCAAGGTGCTGCAGACCCGGTCGGTCGAGATGGCGATGAACCACCGGGTGCGGGTGCAGGTGCTGTCGAGCTTCAAGGATGCTCCCGGAACACTTGTCGTGGACGAGGACGAGATCGTGGAAAAGCGCGTCGTAAGCGGCATCGCCTACAATCGCGACGAGGCGAAGATCACCCTGCTCAAGGTCGCCGACCGGCCGGGCGTCGCCGCCGCGATCTTCGGTCCGCTCGCCGACGCCGCGATCAACGTCGACATGATCGTGCAGAACGTCTCCGATGACGGCCGCTTCACCGATCTCACCTTCACCGTGGCGAAGGCGGACCTCGACCGCACGGTCAAGGTGCTGGAGGAGCGGCGCAAGGAGCTGGGCTTCGCCGCGATCAAGCCGGATCCCAACGTGGTGAAGATCTCGGTGATCGGCGTCGGCATGCGCAGCCATGCCGGCGTCGCCAAGGAGATGTTCAAGACGCTGGCGGAGAAGGGCATCAACATCCAGGTGATCTCCACCTCGGAGATCAAGGTGAGCGTGCTGGTCGCCGAGGAGTACACCGAGCTGGCGCTGCGCGCGCTGCACACCGTCTACGGCCTCGATACAGATTGACATCATGACCGGCACGGCAACGCGCCCGACGATCGCGAAGCCCCCGGCGGGCGGGCTCGGCGGGAGCGGCACCGAGACGCGCGCCGCCGCGCGCCGCGGCCTCGACCGGCTGTGGCGGCGCGGCCTGGAGTTCCTCGGCTCCGATCTCGCCATCATGGGCGGCGCCATGACCTGGGTGTCCGAGCGCAAGCTGGTGGCCGCGATCTCCAACGGCGGCGGCTTCGGCGTGATCGCCTGCGGCGCCATGACGCCGGAGCTCCTCGACGCCGAGATCAGCGCCACCGCCGCGCTCACCCGCCGTCCCTTCGGCGTCAATCTCATCACGCTGCACCCGCAGCTCATGGATCTCATCGACGTCTGCTCGCGCCGCCGCGTCGGCCACGTGGTGCTGGCCGGCGGACTGCCCTCGGCGCGCCGCGGTGCAGCGCATCAAGGTGGGCGGCGCCAAGCTCATCTGCTTCGCGCCGGCCCTCGCCATCGCCCGCAAGCTCGTGCGCATGGGCACCGACGCCATCGTGATCGAGGGCATGGAAGCCGGCGGCCATATCGGGCCGGTCTCCACCGGCGTGCTGGCCCAGGAAATCCTGCCCCATGTGCGCGAGGTGCCGGTGTTCGTCGCCGGCGGCATCGGCCGCGGCGAGGCGATCCTCTCCTATCTCGAGATGGGGGCGGCGGGGGTGCAGCTCGGCACGCGCTTCGTCTGCGCTCATGAATCGATCGCGCATCCGAATTTCAAGCAGGCCTTCATCCGCGCCGGCGCCCGCGACGCGGTGCCCTCGATGCAGCTCGATCCGCGCTTCCCGGTGATCCCGGTGCGCGCGCTCGCCAATCTCGGCACCGAGAATTTCATCGCCATGCAGAAGGCCGTGCTCGACCGCTTCGTCCGCGGCGAGGTCACGCAAAAGGACGGCCAGCTCGAGATCGAGCACTTCTGGGCCGGCGCGCTGCGCCGCGCCGTCATCGACGGCGACGTCGAGACCGGCTCGGTCATGGCCGGCCAGAGCGTCGGCATGGTGACGCCGCGAGCAATCCACCAGGGAGATCCTCGACGAGCTCGTCGAGCAGGCGGTGGAGGCCCTGGCGCTGCGCACGGCGGCCGCCGACGATACCGAGCCGGCCCCGAAGCGGCGAACCCCCGACGAGGGGCGGGTCAGGGCGGGCGGGTGATGGAGCCGGGTCCCGCCATCACCGGCTCCCGACGGCTCCTTCGCCGCCTCCGGGACGTGATGGCCGGCTCGGGAAACGCCCAGGATCGCCTCAACACCATCGTGCGCGTGATCGCCGCCGACATGGTGGCGGAGGTGTGCTCCGCCTATCTCCTGCGCGCCGGCGAGGTGCTGGAGCTCTTCGCCACCGAGGGCCTGCGGCCGGAAGCGGTGCATCGCACGCGGCTCCGGGTCGGCGAAGGACTCGTCGGCGCCATCGCCGCCACCGGCCGGCCGCTGGCGCTGGCGGACGCGCAATCCCATCCGGATTTCGCCTACCGGCCGGAAACCGGCGAGGAGATCTATCACTCCCTGATGGGCGTGCCGATCCTGCGCGCCGACAAGGTGCTGGGCGTCCTGGTGGTGCAGAACCGCACCCAGCGCCACTACGACGAGGACGAGGTCGAGACGCTGCAGACCGTCGCCATGGTGCTGGCGGAGCTGGCGGCGAGCGGCGCGCTCGTCAGTCCCGACGAGCTGGCGCCCGGCGACGGCATCGGCCTGCTGCCGGTGCGCCTCGAGGGCGTCCGCCTCAATCCCGGCCTGGCGCTCGGCACCGCCGTCATCCACGCGCCGCGCGTCCTCATCCGCCAGGTGGTGGCGGAAGATCCGAAGGCGGAGACCGAGCGGCTGCGCGAGGCCGTCGTCTCCATGCAGAGCGCGATCGACGCGCTCCTGGCGGAGAGCGACGTGGCCCGCGGCGGCGAGCACCGCGACATCCTCGAGACCTACCGCATGTTCGCCGCCGACCGCGGCTGGATCCAGCGCATCCGCGACGCGGTGCAGAGCGGCCTCACCGCCGAGGCCGCGGTGCAGAAGGTGCAGGACGACACCCGCGCCCGCATGAGCCAGGTGAGCGATCCCTATCTGCGCGAGCGCCTGATGGATCTCGAGGATCTCACCAACCGCCTGCTGCAGCATCTGGCGGGAACGCCGATCGGCTCGTCGCTGGCGGAGCTGCCGGAGGAGTTCGTGCTGGTGGCGCGCTCCCTCGGTCCCGCGGAGCTGCTCGACTACGACCGCCGGCGCCTGCGCGCCGTCGTCATGGAGGAGGGGTCGCCCACCGCCCATGTGTCGATCGTCGCCCGCGCCCTCGACATTCCCATGGTGGGGCGCGTCAAGGACGCGCTGCACCGCATCGAGGCCGGCGATCTTCTGGTGGTGAACGGCGACGAGGCCCAGGTGCTGGTGCGGCCGGGCGAGGACGTGCTCCAGGTCGTCGACCAGAGCTTGAAGGCGCGGCAAGGCGCGCGGGCGCGCTATGCCAAGTTGCGCGAGCTGCCGGCGGTGACGCGGGACGGCATCGCGGTGGAGCTGCATCTCAATGCCGGCCTCACCCTCGATCTCCCCTATCTCGACGAGACCGGCGCCGCCGGCATCGGCCTCTTCCGGACCGAGCTGCCGTTCATGATCCGCAACGCCTTTCCCAACGTGGCGGCGCAGACCGAGCTTTATGCGCGGGTGCTGGAGCAGGCGGGCGAGCGGCCGGTGGTGTTCCGCACCCTCGATATCGGCGGCGACAAGCTGCTGCCCTACCTGCCGGAGATCGAGGACGAGAATCCCGCCATGGGCTGGCGCGCGATCCGCATCGCCCTCGACCGCCCGGCGATGCTGCGCCAGCAGCTCCGCGCGCTGCTGCGCGCCGCCTCCGGCCGGCGGCTCAGGGTGATGTTCCCGATGGTGGCGGAGGTGGCGGAGTTCGAGGCCGCCCACGCCATCCTCAAGAAGGAGATCGCCCGCGCCGAGACGCCGGGGCGAGGCGGTGCCGCTCGAGGTCAAGACCGGCGTCATGGTGGAGGTGCCGGCGCTGCTGTGGCAGTTGCCGGCGCTGTTCGAGCGCGTCGATTTTCTCTCTATCGGCACCAACGACCTGGCGCAGTTCCTGTTCGCCAGCGACCGCGGCAATCCCCGCCTCACCGACCGCTACGACACCCTGGCGCCGGCATTCCTGCGCGTGCTCGGCGAGGTGGCGCGCCGGGCCGGCGAGCACGGCATGCCCGTCAGCGTCTGCGGCGAGATGGCCGGCAGCGCCCTCGATGCCATGGCCCTGGTCGGCCTCGGCTTCCGCACCCTCTCGATGAATCCTGGCGGCGTCGGGCCGGTGAAGGCGATGGTCCGCAGCCTCACCCTGGCGCCGCTGCAGGAGCTGCTGCAGCGCCATCTCGACGCCCCCGACCACAGCCTCCGCCCCAAGCTGCGCGCCTTCGCCCGGGATCACGGCGTGACCGTCTGAGGTCGCTCGTATGGCCTCCGCTGGGCCCGTTGCGGGACCCCGCCGATGCTGATAAGACTCGGCCCCGGAGGGACGCGGCGATGGGCCGCATCCCTCGGAGAATCCCAGAGATTCTGGCTCGGGCAAGCAGCCGAGAGGGGTTCGGGCGAATGCCGCTCTTCTTGCGATCGAAGCGTACCGGTAGCAACCGGAACGAGGCTGCCGGAGTGCGCGATCCCGGCACCGCCGGATCGGCGCGGCCACACGGCGTCGGTACCATCCTGCGCGAGGCGCGCCAGGGCTTCGGGCGCGACGTCCCGCAGATCTCGGCGGCGCTGCGCATCCGCACGGTCTATCTCCAGGCGATCGAGGACGGCCGCTACGACGTGCTCCCGGGCCCGACCTACACGGTGGGGTTCATCCGCGCCTATTCCGAGTATCTCGGTCTCGACGGCGTCGAGATGGTCCGCCGCTTCAAGCAGGAGAGCGAGGGGCTGGAGCTGAAGCGCGACCTCAGCTTCCCGATGCCATTGACCGATCGCAGCATTCCCGGGCGGCACCATTCTGCTGTTCGGGCTCATACTGGCGATCTGCGGCTACGGCCTCTGGTACTACCTGTCCTCCACCGACCGCGCCCGGCCGGAGCGCGTGGGAGCCGTGCCGACGGCCATGATGCCGCCGCCGCACGAGCCTGCCCCCGTCGCGTCGGCGGCGCCACCGCCTGACGCAGGCCGCCCGACCGATGCGGTGGCCGCCCAGCCGTCGCCAGCGCCCCCGCCGTCGCTGCCGCCGCCCTCGATCCCGCCGACGATGCCATCCGCCGCCAGCCCGCCGCCGACGTCGCCCAGCCTGCCGCCACCCGCGACTCCCACTGTGGCGAGCCTGCCGCCGGTGGCGCCGGCGGCCGCGCCGCCCGTCGATCCCGCCCATGTCTTCGGCGTCACCAGCGGCCCCTCCCGGATCATGATCCGCGCCACCGCCGACAGCTGGATCCAGATCCGGGATAGCGACCAGAAGCTGGTCTTCGCCCGGGTGATGCGGGTCGGCGAGGTCTACCGGGCGCCGGACAAGTCCGGCCTCACCATGCGGGTCGGCAACGCCGCCGGCCTGGAGGTGCAGGTGGACGGCAAGGTGGCGCCGGGCCTCGGCGGCATCGGGGTGGTGCGCCACAACGTCGTCCTCGACCCGCAGAAGCTATTGGCGGGACAGGCAGTTTTGGAATAGCCGGGGGCTTTTGCCGACCGCGTGGAAACGCGGTATAAGGCGGCCCATATGAGGTTTCGAGCGGCACCCCCCAACGGGGCCGCAGCCAGGAGCAGGTTTCCCATGACGGTGCGGGCTTATCGAGAGATCCACCGGCGCAAGAGCCGCCAGATCCGGGTGGGGAAGGTTCTGGTGGGGGGCGATGCCCCGATCACCGTCCAGTCCATGACCAACACCCTGACGACGGACGCGACGGCGACGCTCGAAGCAGATCGAGGCGCTGGTGAAGGCGGGCGCGGACATCGTGCGCGTCTCCTGCCCCGACGAGGGATCGACCCACGCGCTGAAGGAGATCGTGCGCCACTCGGAGGTGCCGATCGTCGCGGACATCCATTTCCACTACAAGCGCGCCATCGAGGCCGCCGACGCCGGCGCCGCGTGCCTGCGCATCAATCCCGGCAACATCGGCTCCGCCGCGCGCGTGCGCGAGGTGGTGAAGGCGGCGAAAGATCACGGCGTCTCCATGCGCATCGGCGTCAACGCCGGCTCCCTGGAGAAGGAACTGCTGGAGCGCTACGGCGAGCCCTGTCCCGAGGCGATGGTGGAGAGCGCGCTCAACCACGCGAAGATTCTCGAGGACAACGACTTCTTCGAGTTCAAGATCTCCTGCAAGGCCTCCGACGTGTTTCTCGCGGTGGCAGCCTATCAACAGCTCGCCGAGGCCTGCGACTATCCGCTCCATCTCGGCATCACCGAGGCGGGCGGCCTGGTCGGCGGCACCGTCAAGTCGTCGGTCGGCATGGGCATGCTGCTGTGGTCGCGGGATCGGCGACACCATCCGCGTCTCGCTCTCGGCGGATCCGGTCGAGGAGATCCGCGTCGGCTACGAGATGCTGAAGTCGCTGCAGCTTGCGCCGCCGCGGCGTCACCGTGATCGCGTGCCCGTCCTGCGCGCGCCAGCAGTACGACGTCATCAAGACCGTGGCGGCTCTCGAGGAGCGCCTCGCCCACATCACCACGCCGATCACCCTCTCGGTCATCGGCTGCGTCGTGAACGGCCCCGGCGAGGCGCGCGAGACCGACATCGGCTTCACCGGCGGCGGCAACGGCACGCACCAGGTCTATGTCTCCGGCACGCCCGATCATCGCCTCAAGGGCGAGGACATCGTCGAGCACCTGGCGAAGCTGGTCGAGGACAAGGTGAAGGAGATCGACGCCCGCGCCGCGGCGGCCGCGGCCGCCACGCCGTCCCAGGCCGCGCAGTAGCGCCGCCCTTCGCGATCGATTCCCATGCCTTCCTTGCAGCCGGTGCGCGGCACCCAGGATCTGCTGCCGGCGGAGCTTAGCCGCCATCGGCACGTCACCGAGACCGCGCGCACGACCTCCGCCCGCTACGGCTATCAGGAAATCGCGACGCCGATCTTCGAGTTCACGGAAGTGTTCTCGCGGCCGATCGGCGAGACGACGGATATCGTGACCAAGGAGATGTACACCTTCGCCGATCGCGGCGGCGAGGAGATCACGCTCCGGCCCGAGTACACCGCCGGCATCATCCGCGCCGTCATCTCCAACGGCCTCACCCAGAACCTGCCGCTGAAGTTCTTCGCCGCCGGGCCGATGTTCCGCTACGAGCGCCCGCAGAAGGGCCGCTTCCGGCAGTTCCATCAGATCGACATCGAGCTCATCGGCGCGGCGCAGCCACAGGCCGACATCGAGGTGATCGCGCTCGGCGCCGACATCCTCGACGCGCTCGGCATCCTCAAGCGCACCGTGCTCGAGCTCAACACGCTGGGCGACGGCCCGAGCCGGCTGGCCTATCGCGAGGCGCTCCTCGCCTATTACGCCGGGCATCGGGACGGGCTCTCCGAGGACAGTCTCAAGCGCCTGGAGCGCAATCCCCTCCGCATCCTCGATTCCAAGGACGAGGGCGACCGGAAGATCAACGCCGGCGCGCCGTCTTTCGCCGAGTACCTCACGCCGGAGGCGCAGAAATTCTTCGCCGAGGTCCGCGCCGGTCTCGATCTCCTCGACATTCCCTATCGCGTGAGCCCGCGCCTGGTGCGCGGCCTCGACTACTACTGCCACACCGCCTTCGAGTTCGTGACCACCGATCTCGGATCCCAGGGCACCGTGCTCGGCGGCGGCCGCTATGACGGATTGATGGGCGTGATGGGCGGGCCGGAGACGCCCGGCGTCGGCTGGGCGGCGGGGATCGAGCGCCTGGCGCTGCTGATCGACGAGCCGCCGGCGGCGGGGCGGCCGGTGGTGATCATTCCCGTGGGTGAGCAGGGCGAGGCGGCGGCGCTCAAGATGGCGCACGATCTGCGCCGCGCCGGCTTCACCGTCGATCTCGGATTTTCCGGCAACGTCGGGCGGCGCATGAAGCGCGCCAACAAGATCAACGCCCGCGTCGCCGTGCTGCTGGGCGAGGACGAGCTCAAGCGCAACGCCGCGACGCTGCGCGACCTCGACAGCGGGACGCAAAGCGAGGTGCCGCTCGCAGAGCTTGCCGAGCGCCTCGCGCCCTTCCGTTAGCGAGGCATCGCCGCCATGCCCGGCGCTCCTGCTGCCGGGACGGGTGGGGAACTGCTCGTCATCGGCGCCAATCATCGCACCAGCCCGCTGGCCTGGCGCGACCGCTTCACACTCATGGAGACGGAACTCGCCGACGAGCTGGACCGCCTGCGCATTAGGGGATTCCGCGAGGCCATCCTGATCGTCACCTGCGATCGCATCGAGCTGGTCTCCACCGTGGCGTCCGAGCCGCTCAGCGTCCGCTTCGCCGAGCATCTGGCGGAGCGATTGGGGGAGAGCGTCGAGCGCGTGACCGCGGCGCTCTACCATCATCGTGGGCCCGCGGCGCTGCGGCATCTCTTCGCCGTCGCCAGCTCCCTCGACAGCCTGGTGATCGGCGAGCCGCAGGTGGCGGGGCAGCTGCGCGCCGCCCATCGCATCGCCAGCGAGGCCGGCCTGGTGAGCGCCCCCCTCGAGGCCGCGTTCCAGGCCGCCTATGGGGCGGCTCGCCGCATCCGGCGCGAGACCACCATCGCCCATCGCCCGGTCTCCATGGCGGCGGCGGCGGTGGAGCTGGCGCGGGAGGTGCACGGCGATCTCGATCGCAGCACCGCGCTGCTGATCGGGCTGGGCGAGATGGGCGAGCTGATGGCGGAGCATTTCAGCCGCGTCGGCGTGAAGCAGCTCCTGGTTTCCGGTCCCGGCATCGCCCCCGAGGCCCTGGCGCGCCGTCTCGGCGCGAGCCTGGTGCCGTTCGCCGACCTTGCCGGCGGGCTCGCGGAGGCCGACATCGTCATCGCCTCGGTGGGAAGCGGCCGGCGCCTCCTCACCGCCGCCGCCATGGAGGCGGCGCTCCGGCGCCGGCGCCGCCGCCCGGTCTTCGTGATCGACACCGCGATCCCGCCGGACGTGGAGCCCGGCGTCAACGATCTCGACGGCGCTTTCCTCTATACTCTCGACGATCTCGAGCGGAGCGCCATGGCGGGCCGCGCGGGGCGCGAATCGGCGGCTGCGGCGGCGCAGGCGATCCTCGACGCGGAGCTTGCGGGATTCGAGCGCCGGCAGGCGGAGCGCGCGGCGGTGCCGGCGGTGACGGTGCTGCGGGCGCATTTCGAGGCGGTGCGGGCGGCGGTGCTGCGCGAGCATCCCGGACTTGACGCCGAGGCCGCGACGCGGCTTCTCGTCAACCGCCTGCTGCATGCGCCCTCAGAGTCGCTCCGCGGCCTGATCGCCGCCGAGGGCGATACCGCGGCGGCAGAGGCGTTGCTGCGCCGCATCTTTCAGTTGCTGAACGAGGAAGGAGACCCGACGCCGTGACGACGCCCTCATCCCTCGACGGGAAGCTGGACCGCGTGGTGCGCCGCCACGCGGAGCTGGGCGACGCCCTCGCCAAGCCGGATGCCAATCCCGCCGCCTTCGGCAAGCTCTCCAAGGAGTACAGCGATCTGACGCCCATGGTGGAGGCGATCGCCGAGCTCCGGAAGACGCAGAGCGAGCTCGCAGATCTCGAGGCGATGCTCGCCGGCGACAACGATCCCGACATGCGCGGCCTCGCCGAGGCGGAAATCCCCGTGCTGAAGCGCCGGCTGCCGGAGCTGGAGCAGCGCATCAAGCTGATGCTGCTTCCGAAGGACGAGGCCGACGAGCGCAACGCCATCCTCGAGGTGCGCGCCGGCACCGGCGGCGAGGAGGCGGCGCTCTTCGCCGTCGGTGCTGTTCCGCATGTACCAGCGCTATGCGGCGGTGCGCGGCTGGCGCTTCGAGGTGCTCGACATCTCCGAGACCGGACTCGGCGGCATTCAAGGAGGCGAGCGCCGCGATCACCGGCCGCAACGTGTTCGAGCGCCTCAAGTTCGAGTCCGGCGTCCATCGCGTGCAGCGCGTGCCGGAGACCGAGGGATCGGGCCGCGTCCATACCTCGGCCGCCACCGTCGCCGTGCTGCCGGAGGCGGAGGAAGTCGACATCCAGATCGCCGACAAGGACCTTCGCATCGACGTCTACCGCTCCAGCGGTCCCGGCGGCCAGTCCGTCAACACCACCGACAGCGCCGTTCGCATCACCCACCTGCCCACCGGCCTCGTCGTCATCCAGCAGGACGAGAAGTCCCAGCACAAGAACAAGGCCAAGGCGCTCAAGGTGCTGCGCGCCCGGCTCTACGAGCGCGAGCGCCAGGCCCGCGAGGCGGCGCGCGCCGCCGACCGCAAGAGCCAGGTCGGCAGCGGCGACCGCTCCGAGCGCATCCGCACCTACAATTTCCCGCAGGGACGCGTCACCGATCACCGCATCGGCCTTACGCTCTACAAGATCGACAAGGTGGTGAACGGCGAATCCCTGGACGAAATCATCGACGCCCTTCTGGCGGAGGATCAGGCGGCGAAGCTCGCGGAGGTGGAATGAGCCTCGAGGCGGCGTACGTAACCGTACAGGTGGCGCTCGCGGAGACCGCGGCGCGGCTCGCCGCCGCCGGCATCGAGGAGGCGCGGCGCGAGGCGCGCGTGTTGCTCGCCGCGGCGCTCGGCTGGGATCGGGCGGAGCTGCTGGCGCGGAACGACGTCGGGCTCGGCGATGCGGCACGGACGCGGCTCGCGGAGATGGTGGCGCGCCGCGCCTCGCGGGAGCCGGTGGCGCGCATCCTCGGCCACCGGGAGTTCTGGAGTCTTCGATTCGAGATCGCGCCGGAGACGCTGGATCCGCGCGCCGACAGCGAGACGCTGATCGAGGCGGCCCTGGCGGCGCTCGATGACCGTGCCCGGCCCTATCGCGTGCTGGATTTCGGCACCGGCACCGGCTGCCTGCTGCTGGCGTTGCTCTCGGAATTGCCGACTGCGGAGGGGTTGGGAATCGATGGCGCCACCGGCGCCATCGAGGTGGCGCGGCGAAACGCCGCGGCGTTGGGACTGGCTCCGCGGGCGCGGTTCCGGCTCGGTGACTGGGGGCGGGGAATTGACGGCGCCTGGGATGTCATCCTCGCCAACCCGCCTTATATCGCCTCCGGCGAGATCGACGGGTCTGATGCCGGAAGTGGCGCTGTTCGAGCCGCGGCGAGCCCTCGACGGCGGTGCCGATGGGCTCGATGCCTACCGTGCCCTCGCGCCGGAGATCGCCCGGCTGCTGGCGCCGGGCGGGATCGCGGTCCTGGAGGTAGGGGCGGGCCAGGCCGCCGCAGTGCAGGCATTGGTTGAAGGGGTGGGGCTTGTAATGCACGCTCGCCGGCACGATCTCTCTGGGGTCGACCGGTGCCTCGTGGTAGGCCGCGCAAGGGCTTGATGGGCCTCGATAGGCTCTCGCCCTTGAAAAAGTTGTTGGAATGTTAACCGGTCCCGACTAGCCTTCACCCATGACGACGGAGCCAAGGGCTCCCCTGCGCCGAGGCGCTATAAAAGATTTCCTCTTTTAAGATCTGGCGTGAAGTCTCGCGACAGCGGACGAGCGCCCAGCACGGCCACGGGATTGGCGTGGCTTCTCAACCGAGCGGGGGATGATGTCGTACCAGGACTTCAAGGGCGTAATGAGACAGGGCCAAAACAAGCGGAATCGCGGGCGCAATAACGGCGGCGGCGGGGGGGCGGTGGCGGTGGTGGAGGGCAGCATCACCAGCAGGGCAACAATAACCGCCCCCGGCCACCACATCGTATGCAGGTGTTCGAGAGCAGCGGACCCAGCGTCAAGATCCGGGGCAATGCCTACCAAGTCTTCGAGCGCTATATCGCGTTGGCCCGCGAGGCCGCTTCCGCCGGCGACCGCATCGCGGCGGAGAATCTCTACCAGCACGCGGAGCACTATTTTCGCCTGATGAATGCCGACGGGAACGGCCAGGGCAACCCGATGGTGCCGCCGCGGCCGACCACTCCCGCGGACACCGAGATGAACGCTCCGGAGCAGGAGCCTGAGCAGGCGCCACAGGCGACGATGACGCCCTCCGAGCCCGAGCAGCCGCCACCGGCCTGAGCCGGCCCTGACTGTACTGATCCCTGCGGATCCGGGAGAGTCGATCTCCCGGAACTGAGCCCCTTGCACCGCCTTGATTTCGCCCCATATCGAGGGACGAAAGCAGGCGGCGCTGCCAGTTCCGGGGCGCGGCCCAGCGGTTCGCAAGGGGCGGTGCATCATGGATTTCGAGAAGTACACGGAGCGTGCGAAAGGCTTCATCCAGGCGGCACATGGCCTGGCGCAGCGGCGCGGCCATCAGCAGCTAACACCCGAGCATCTTCTGCAGGCTCTCCTCGAGGACAAGGAGGGGCTCTGCGCCAATCTGATCCGGGCGGCGGGCGGCGATCCCGCGGCGGCGGCGAGCGCGGTCGACGCGGCGCTGCAGAAGATTCCCAAGGTCGAAGGGAGCGGTGCCGGACAGACCTATATCTCGTCGGAGACCGCGCGGCTTTTCGAGCAGGCCGAGAAGATCGCCGAGAAGGCCGGCGACAGCTTCGTCACCGTGGAGCGCCTGCTGCTGGCGATGACGATGGCGAAGGACAGTGCCGCCGCCAAGGCGCTGGCCCAGGCGGGCATCACGCCCCAGAGCCTCAACGCGGCGATCGAGCAGATCCGCAAGGGCCGCAAGGCCGACAGCGCCGGCGCCGAGGAAGGCTACGACGCACTCAAGAAATACTCCCGCGACCTCACTGCCGCGGCGCGGGAAGGCAAGCTCGATCCCGTGATCGGCCGCGACGAGGAGATCCGCCGCACGATCCAGGTGCTGTCGCGCCGCACCAAGAACAACCCGGTGCTGATCGGCGAGCCCGGCGTCGGCAAGACCGCCATCGTCGAGGGCCTGGCGCTGCGCATCCTCCATGGCGACGTGCCGGAGAGCCTGAAGGAGAAGCGCCTGCTGTCGCTCGACCTCGGCGCGCTCATCGCCGGCGCCAAGTTCCGCGGCGAGTTCGAGGAGCGCCTGAAGGCGGTGCTGGCGGAGATCACCGCCGCCGCCGGCGAGATCATCGTCTTCATCGACGAGCTGCACACGCTGGTCGGCGCCGGCAAGGCGGAAGGCGCCATGGACGCCTCCAACATGCTGAAGCCGGCGCTGGCGCGCGGCGAGCTGCATTGCGTCGGCGCCACCACCCTCGACGAGTACCGCAAGCACATCGAGAAGGACGCGGCGCTCGCCCGGCGCTTCCAGCCGGTCTTCGTCAGCGAGCCCACGGTCGAGGACACCATCTCGATCCTGCGCGGCATCAAGGAGAAATACGAGCTGCATCACGGCGTGCGCATCACCGACGGCGCCATCGTGGCGGCGGCGACGCTCTCCAACCGCTACATCACCGACCGCTTCCTGCCGGACAAGGCGATCGACCTCATGGACGAGGCCGCCTCGCGGCTCCGCATGGAGGCGGAGTCGAAGCCCGAGGAGATCGATGAGCTCGACCGGCGCATCATGCAGCTCAAGATCGAGCGCGAGGCGCTGAAGAAGGAAAGCGACGCCGCCTCCAAGGACCGGTTGAAGAAGCTGGTGACGGAGCTCAGCGATCTCGAGAAGAAGTCGGCGGAGCTGACGTCCCAGTGGCGCGCCGAGAAGGAGAAGCTCGCCGGGGCGCAGAAGCTCAAGGAGCAGCTGGACCAGGCGAAGGCGGAGCTCGACCGCGTGCAGCGCTCCGGCGACTGGACGCGGGCGGGCGAGCTCACCTACTCGATCATTCCCGAGCTCACCCGCAAGCTCGCGGAGGCGGAAGCCGCCGAGAGCCATCGCATGATCGAAGAGGCGGTGACCGACGTCCATATCGCCGGCGTGGTCTCGCGCTGGACCGGCATTCCCGTGGACAAGATGCTGGAGGGCGAGCGCGCGAAGCTCCTGCAGATGGAGGAGAATCTCAAGCGGCGCGTGGTCGGCCAGGACGAGGCGGTGATCTCCGTCTCGAACGCGATCCGGCGCGCCCGGGCGGGGCTGCAGGATGCCAACCGGCCGATCGGCTCGTTCCTGTTCCTGGGCCCGACGGGCGTCGGCAAGACCGAGCTGGCGAAGGCGCTGGCCGAGTTCCTGTTCGACAACGAGAGCGCCATGCTGCGCATCGACATGTCCGAATACATGGAGCGGCACGCGGTCTCGCGCCTGATCGGCGCTCCGCCGGGCTATGTGGGATACGACGAGGGCGGCGCTCTCACCGAGGCGGTGCGGCGGCGGCCCTATCAGGTGATCCTCTTCGACGAGGTGGAGAAGGCGCATCCCGATGTCTTCAACGTGCTGCTCCAGGTGCTGGACGACGGCCGTCTCACCGACGGCCAGGGCCGCACGGTCGACTTCCGCAACACGCTCATCGTGCTGACCTCGAACCTCGGCAGCGAGGTGCTGGCCAACCTGCCGGACGGCAAGGATACGTCGACGGTGCGGGACCAGGTGATGGACGTGGTGCGCGCGGCGTTCCGGCCGGAGTTCCTGAACCGCCTCGACGACATCCTGCTGTTCCGCCGCCTCAGCCGCCAGGACATGACGGGAATTGTCACCATCCAGCTGCAGCGGCTGGAGAAGCTGCTCGGCGAGCGCAAGATCACCCTCAAGCTCGAGGAGAGCGCCAAGCGCTGGCTGGCGGATCAGGGCTACGATCCCGTCTACGGCGCCCGGCCCCTGAAGCGGGTGATCCAGCGCGAGCTGCAGAACACGCTGGCCAGCCTCATCCTCGAGGGGCGCATCGGCGAGGGCGAGACGGTGACGGTGACCGCGGGCGAGGGCGGCCTCGCCATCGCGGGATCCACGGCCAAGCCCAAGGCGAAAGTCAAAGCCGCGGAGTGATGGCACGGGCATTGCTAGGAAAAGGGCGCGACATCAGTCGCGCCCTTTTCATTTGGGGAGCTCTGCCCATGACCCGCGCCGACCTCACCGAGAAGATCGCCTCGATCAAGCGCCGCAAGGGATTGACCTGGAAGACCATCGCCGCCGAGATCGGACCGGGCTCGCCGGTCTATTACACGGCGGCGCTGCACGGCCAGATGAAGCTGTCGAAGACCGAGGCGGAGAATGCCGCGCGCCTCCTCGGCCTCGACGAGGAGGAGACCCTGCTGCTGCAGGAGGCGCCCTACCGCGGCTCGCTGCCGACGGCAGTGCCCACCGATCCCCTGATCTATCGCTTCTACGAGCTGGTCCAGGTCTACGGCACCACCTGGAAGTCGCTCATCGAGGAGGAATTCGGCGACGGCATCATGAGCGCCATCGACTTCGACATGTCGATCGAGCGCCAGCCGGACCAGAAGGGCGATCGCGTACGCGTTGCCATGAGCGGCAAGTTCCTGTCCTATAAGCAGTATTGAAGGCTCGGCGGCTTCGCTATACTGCGTCCCAGCCGGATGCCTCAATGTCCGGCAGGGAGGGACGATGGCGACACTTTCGCCGGCGGAGATCGCGGCCTACAGGCGCGACGGCCTGGTGACACCCGACTACCGGCTGCCGGAGGCGCGCCTCAAAGCGATGCGCGCGGCGCTCGATCGCGTGACGTCAGGCAATCCCGACGTGCGCCCGGAGCAGCTCATCAGCGCCCATGTGAGCAACGGCGGCGGCGAGAAGGTGCGCGGCGACGACGCCTTCCTCGATCTCGCCCGGGATCCCGAGATCCTCGACCGGGTCGAGGCGCTCATCGGTCCCGACATCATCCTCTGGGGCTGCCACATCTTCTGCAAGCCCGGCGGCGACGGCCAGGAAGTGCCCTGGCATCAGGACGGCCGCTACTGGCCGATCCGGCCGCTGGCGACCTGCACCGCCTGGGTGGCGCTTGACGACTCCCTGCCGGAGAACGGCTGCATGCGCTACGTGCCGGGCTCCCACGACGGCCGCGTCTATCGGCACCGCCGGGATACACGTGCCGATCTCGCTCTCGATCTCGTGCTCGACGACGACGAGATCGACGTCGATGCCGGCCGCGACGTGGTGCTGCGCGCGGGTCAGATGTCGCTCCACGACATCTTCCTCGTGCATGGCTCGAACGCGAACCGCTCGCCGAAGCGCCGCGCCGGCGTCGCCATCCGCTACATGCCCGCCACCTCGCATTTCGACCGCGCGATGTTCCCGCGCGCGGTGGCGCCGAACGGCCTGGTCACGGATTTCGGCCAGCGCCCGCTCTGGCTGCTGCGCGGGCAGGACCGCACCGGCAAGAACGATTTCACCGTCGGGCATCGCGCCTGACCGCGCGGTTGCGCCCTCGAATCCGAGCCGCCATGATGCCGCGACGAGCGTAACAGGGAGGCATCGATGCTGAAGGGAAAGATCGCGTGGGTGACCGGCGGCGGCACCGGCATCGGCCGCGCCGGCGCCGAGGAGCTTGCCGCCGGAGGTGCCTTCGTGGTGATCAGCGGCCGACGCCCGGCGGAACTTGAGGAGGTCAAGGCCGCTATCGCCGCCAAGGGCGGCGAGGCGGAGACGGCGCCTCTCGATGTCACGGACAAGGCGCAGGTGGCCAAAGTCGGCGCCGGCATCATCTCCCGGCACGGGCGCGTCGACATCCTCGTCAACAGCGCCGGCATGAACGTGCCGAACCGCTACTGGAAGAATCAGACGCCCGACAGCTTCGAGTCCGTGGTGAACACCAATCTGCAGGGAACGCTCAACACCATCATGGCGGTGCTGCCGCAGATGCGCGAGCGAAAGGACGGGGTCGTCATCAACATCTCGTCCTGGGCCGGCCGCTTCGATCCACTGTTTACCGGCGCCGCCTATAACGCGTCCAAGCACGCCGTGGTGGCGCTGACCCATCACCTGAACCTGGAGGAATGCGTCAACGGCATCCGCGCCTGCGTGATCTGTCCCGGCGAGGTGGCGACGCCGATCCTGATGAAGCGGCCGGTGCCGCCCAGCGCCGAGGAGATGGCGCGCATGCTGCAGGGCGAGGATCTGGGCCGTACCATCCGCTTCGTGGCGGAGATGCCGCCCCGGGTCTGCCTCAACGAGATCGTGATCAGCCCGGTCTGGAACCGCGTCTGGCTCGGCGGCGAGGACCTGCCGAAGCGGTGATCCCAGCGTCCTTGCGCTGCGACTGCCACGTCCACATCGCCGGCGATCCCGCGCGGTATCCCCAGGTGGCGACGCGGCCCTACCTGGCCGGACCCGCGCCGCTGGCGACGCTTCGAGAACGCGGCGCCATCCGCGGCATCACCCGCTTCGCCATCGTGCAGGCGAGCTTCTACGGCACCGACAACACGCTGCTGCTGGAAAGTCTGGACGCACTCGACGGTCGCGGCCGCGCGGTCGCCGTCGTCGATCCCGCCGCGACGTCACGAGATGGGCTGGCGGCGTTCCATCGCCGCGGCGTCCGCGGCCTGCGCATCAATCTCTACAGCCATCAGGTCGGGCGGGAATTCGCGCGCCTCGATCGCGCCTTCGCCGCACAGGCCGCGCTCGCGCGCGAGATGGGCTGGCACGTCGAGGTGATCGCGTCCCTTGCGACCGTGCTGGAGAATGTCGAGCTCCTGGCGACTGCCGACGTGCCCGTCGTGCTCGATCACTACGGCCTGGTCGGCGGCGTGACGCCGGAGAGCGGGGAGGGGCGTCGCTTTCTCGATCTGCTGCGTCGCGGTCCTCTCTGGATGAAGCTGTCGGCGCCCTATCGGCTTTCCGGCGACGTCCGCGATACGCGGCCAAGCGCTGCGTGGCTGCGGTCGATCCTCGACGTCGCGGCGGATCGCTGCGTCTGGGGCAGCGACTGGCCGCACACGCCGCCGCCGGAGCAGCATCGCGGCGCGGCGCTGCCGGCGCCCTGGCGCGACATCTCCTATATGGATCTCGTGGATCACTTCCTCGCCGCACTGCCGTCCGCCGAGCTGGCGGAGCGGATCCTGGTCCGCAATCCGGTGCGGCTCTACGACTTCCCGGGTGTGGACTGAGGGCCGGCCAGGCGGCCCCGCCGCCGGATCAAAACGTCTCGAAGTGGCGCAGCATTCGATCGACGTCGGGCGTGATCCCGGTGAAGAGCCGAAAGGCTTCGGCGGCCTGGAACACGGCCATGCCGCCGCCGCCCATCGTGCGGCATCCCAGGCGGCGGGCCGCGCGCAGCAATTCCGTCTCCAGGGGAAAATAGACGATGTCGGCGACCCACATCTCGGGGCGCAGAAGCGAGAGGGGAACCGGCGTCCCCGGATGCGCCGCCATCCCGATCGGGGTGGCGTTGATGAGCCCGTCGCACGTGGCCAGCTCGCGGGCGGCGTCGGCGCCGACGCGGGCCTTCCCGGCGCCGTGGCGTTGATTCAATCGCGTCGCGAGATTTCCGGCCCGCTCGCCATCGATATCGACGAGGATCAGCTCGCCCACGCCGGAGGAGAGCGCCGCGTCCGAGACGGCGGCGCCAGCACCGCCCGCTCCGATCTGCACCACGCGCCCCATCGCCACATCCGGCATGCCGCGTCGAAAACTCTCGGCGAAGCCGGAGCAGTCGGTGTTGTGGCCGATCCGCTTTCCCGCCGTGAAAACCACGGTGTTGACCGCTCCCACGGCGGCCGCCGTCTCGGCGAGCTCGTCGAGGTGAGGGAGCACCGCCTGCTTGCTCGGGTGCGTGACATTGACGCCGGCGAAGCCGAGGCGCTCGGCGGCCGTCAGCAGCTCGCCGAGCGCCGCGTTCGTCAACCCAAGCACATCGAGGTCGATCAGCTTGTAGATGTAGCGGAGGCCGTGCTCGGCCGCTTCCCGCTCGTGGAGCGCCGGCGAGCGCGACGCCTGGATCGCGCTCCCGATCAGTCCGACCAGCACCGATCGGCTCATCACCTGTTCCTCATGCGCTCAGCTATTTAATGGGAGGCCGCGGCAATACGGCATTGCCGGGCTCCATCACGTAGACGTAGTCGAGGGAATACCAGGGCGTCGTCACCGCCGCTTCATCCGGATGCGGCTCGTCGTGGCGGATGAAATCGCCGATGAGAGCCTTCGTCACGCCGAACTGGGCGTCCGAGGCGATGTTCGGATCGGCGGGGTCGTAGACCTGCGAGATGAGGGTCTTGTAGCCAGGCTTGAAGATCAGCGCATGGAGGTGCGCGGGCCGGTAGGGATGGCGCCGCTGGGCGAGCAGCAGGCGGCCGACCAGGCCGTCGGTCGGAATCGGATAGCCGACCATCTTGATGGTCCGGAGCCAGAAGCGCCCGTCGGCATCGGTGGTGAACTTGCCCCGGAGATTCATATCCGCCTGGCCGGGATCCTGGTTCTCGTAGAGGCCGATCGTCGAGGCCTGCCAGATGTCGACCTCCGCGCCGCCGATGGGACGGCCCTCCCGATCCTGCACCCGGCCGCTGACGAAGAGCGCATCGCCCGGCGTTTCCGACCGGACGATGGAGCCGCCATTCGCGACGCGCGGGGAATTCAGTCGCCAGAAGGGGCCGAGAAGCGACTGGGACGTCTCGGTATTTCCGTTGTCGCCGTTGTTGAGGAGGCAAACCAGGGACGAGAGTCCAAGCGAGCCGGCCATCAGCACCGCTTCGTTGTGGGTATCCGAGGAGCGCTTCCCGATCTCGATGACGAGAGCCGCCGCTTCCCGGAACTCCGCCTCGGTGAGGCGGACCTCGCGAACGAACCCGTGCAGATGCTTGACCAGCGACAGCATGATTTCGCGCAAGCGCGGATCGGGTGTCCGCTGCATCACGTCGAGTACGGCGGGCGTCACGTCTTCCTGGCGCTCGATGATCATCGTCAGCCTCCGTGCGAGGCTGTGTCACTCATAATCGATTGCCTGTCAATTCAGCGGTGGGTGTTGATCCCGGCGGTGGCCACCACGGTGTCGCGGCGCAGCGAGAGCAGCTGGCGGTCGACTTCCTCGACCCCGGCCTGGAATGCCGCGAGATCCGGGCCGGTGAGCTTGCGGCCCGGCTCCATCCTGATCGAGAGCGGGTTCACCTGGACGGCGTTGACGTGCACCTCGTAGTGCAGATGCGGACCGGTGGCGCGGCCGGTGGAACCCACATAGCCGATCACCTGGCCCTGCTGCACGTGGCTGCCGAGACGGAGGTTGGCGGCGAAGCGGCTCATGTGGGCGTAGGCGGTCTCGTAGGTGGCGTTGTGGCGCAGCAGCACGTAGTTGCCGAAGCCCGCGGCGGGGCCGATCTTTTCCACCACGCCGTCGCCCGCCGCCATGATCGGCGTGCCGGCGGGCGCTCCGAAATCGACGCCGCGATGCATCATGGTATAGCCGAGGATCGGATGCAGGCGGGCGCCGAAGCCCGAGGTGAGGCGCGCGCCGTCGATCGGCGTCTTCAGCAAAGCCTTGCGCACGCTCTGGCCGGCGCCGTTGAAGAAGTCGGCGGCGGTGGCGCCGCTGGGCAAGTGGCGATAGATGCGCAGCGTCTCGCCCGAGAGCGTCATCGCCGCGTAGATCACGTCGCCGGTGGCGACGGTCTTGCCGCCGCGGTCGGTGACGCGCTCGTAGAGCACTTCGAAGCTGTCGCCGGGCTGGATGTCGCGCTGGAAGTCGACGTCGTAGCTGAAGGCGCGCACCATGTCGGTGAGCACCGCCGGCGGCACGCCGCCGTCGACAGCCGCTTCGTAGAGGCTGGTGCGGATGGTGCCGGTGGCGAGGCGCGGCACCCGCATGAGGAGCCGCTGCTGGGCCGAGGACGCGAAGTGCCCGTCGCCGCCGCGTGCCGCCTTGACCGTGCGCTCGAGGTCGGCGGCGAGGTGGATCGCCTCCAGGCCGTTCGGGCCGAAGTCGAGGGTGACTTCCTGGTCGATCCGCAGCTCCCGGGGGTTCCAGACCTGGCGCAGGGTGTCGACCGCTTCCTGGGCGTCCGCGCTGGGCACGCCGGAGCGTGCCAGCAGGGTCATGAGGGTGTCGCCGCGGCGCACCAGGACCACGCGGGGTTGGAGCGCTGGTGCCGTCGCGGCAGGCTCGTAGGTATTGGGTATCGGCGGCCTTGAGGGCAGGACCGGCTCCGCATCGAGGCTGATGCTGGCCATGGTCAGGACGGTCGCCACGAAAGCAAAAAGCGCCGGGCGGGCTCTCAAACCCCCCTCGCCGCAACTTCGGTGTTCATGAACGGTCCCCTCTTTGCCGTCGAACCCGCGCGGGTATGCAATGGTTAATGACAGATGAAGGGTCGTGGTGTCAATGCTCGCGCCCATCGAATCCGGCAACGAGATCAGGACTTTGGGAGCCGGCTAACGAGTGTTTATTTTAGGTTTGACACAGCATCGGCCCGGGCCTATAAGCCCCCTCCCTCGGCGACCCCTGGGCCGGCGAGGTTTGCTCTTTGACATTGTGGATAGTTGGGAAGGGATGTGCAGGCGGTGGTGCAACTGTGCCATCGATGCGCATCTTGGTTTTAAGGAATGTCAATTCCGGATGATTGAGATGCGGTTCGAGTGGCTGGGATTTCTGGGTTGTTTGTCTGCTTTCTTCGGGAGGCGGATGGATGGCTTGGGACTCTAACGTGAGAGTTTGATCCTGGCTCAGAACGAACGCTGGCGGCATGCCTAACACATGCAAGTCGAACGCGTGGAGCAATCCACGAGTGGCGGACGGGTGAGTAACGCGTGGGAACCTGCCCTGGAGTGTGGGATAACCGAGGGAAACTTCGGCTAATACCGCATACGACCTGAGGGTGAAAGATTTATCGCTCTAGGAGGGGCCCGCGTCGGATTAGCTAGTTGGTGGGGTAATGGCCTACCAAGGCAGTGATCCGTAGCTGGTCTGAGAGGATGATCAGCCACACTGGGACTGAGACACGGCCCAGACTCCTACGGGAGGCAGCAGTGGGGAATATTGGACAATGGGGGCAACCCTGATCCAGCAATGCCGCGTGAGTGATGAAGGCCTTAGGGTTGTAAAGCTCTTTCGCGCGCGACGATGATGACGGTAGCGCGAGAAGAAGCCCCGGCTAACTTCGTGCCAGCAGCCGCGGTAATACGAAGGGGGCGAGCGTTGTTCGGAATTACTGGGCGTAAAGGGCGCGCAGGCGGCCGATCAAGTCAGGCGTGAAAGCCCCGGGCTTAACCTGGGAATTGCGCTTGGGACTGGTTGGCTTGAGTTCGGGAGAGGAGAGTGGAATTCCCAGTGTAGAGGTGAAATTCGTAGATATTGGGAAGAACACCGGTGGCGAAGGCGGCTCTCTGGACCGATACTGACGCTGAGGCGCGAAAGCGTGGGGAGCAAACAGGATTAGATACCCTGGTAGTCCACGCTGTAAACGATGTGCGCTAGACGTTGGAGGGCGTAGCCTTCCGGTGTCGCAGCTAACGCTTTAAGCGCACCGCCTGGGGAGTACGGCCGCAAGGTTAAAACTCAAAGGAATTGACGGGGGCCCGCACAAGCGGTGGAGCATGTGGTTCAATTCGACGCAACGCGAAGAACCTTACCAGTCCTTGACATGTCCCGTATGGGGCGGAGAAATCCGTTCCTTCAGTTCGGCTGGCGGGAACACAGGTGCTGCATGGCTGTCGTCAGCTCGTGTCGTGAGATGTTGGGTTAAGTCCCGCAACGAGCGCAACCCTCACCTTCAGTTGCCATCAGGTAGAGCTGGGCACTCTGAAGGAACTGCCGGTGACAAGCCGGAGGAAGGCGGGGATGACGTCAAGTCCTCATGGCCCTTACGGGCTGGGCTACACACGTGCTACAATGGCGGTGACAGAGGGAAGCGAAGGGGCGACCCTTGGCCAATCTCAAAAAGCCGTCTCAGTTCGGATTGTTCTCTGCAACTCGAGAGCATGAAGCTGGAATCGCTAGTAATCGCGGATCAGCATGCCGCGGTGAATACGTTCCCGGGCCTTGTACACACCGCCCGTCACACCATGGGAGTTGGTTTTACCTGAAGGCGGTGCGCCAACCGTAAGGGGGCAGCCGACCACGGTAAGGTCAGCGACTGGGGTGAAGTCGTAACAAGGTAGCCGTAGGGGAACCTGCGGCTGGATCACCTCCTTTCTGGAGCCTGAAGACAGAGGTCGTGGGATCGCCAGATCCCTTGATTGCTTCTTCGGGCTTTCCATCAACGAGGCGGAGTTTGGAGCTGGTGTCTTCGGGCATCGGGTTTGATCTCCGCAACGCGCCACCGCCTACACATCCCTTTCCCGATCGAAGCTGGCAGCTCGCAGCGGATAGCTGTTGTCTGTTGGGTTGCCGGCAGTCAGCGCGGGGCTAGTAGCTCAGCTGGTTAGAGCGCGCGCTTGATAAGCGTGAGGTCGGAGGTTCAAATCCTCCCTGGCCCACCATTTTGCGCCTGCGGCGCAAAATGGTCGCCGCGTCAGGTGCGCTCTTGCGCACCGGGAGCGGCACGGCGCAGAGAAGGGTTCCGACGGCTCGATGCGGCGCTTGCCTGCGCGAGCAGGCAGCTCTCGCGGTTGCTGCGCAACCGCTGTCGCTGCTCAGTATTTTTGAGCGGCTGCGCCGCTCAAAAAACTGGGGGGTGTAGCTCAGTTGGGAGAGCGCCTGCTTTGCAAGCAGGAGGTCATCGGTTCGATCCCGTTCACCTCCACCACCGGTTTTTGCGATAGCAAAATACCGGGCCGCGCCAGGCGCGCCCTTGCGCGCCGAAAGCGGCGGCCTCGCGAGAGCGCCGGTGCGGGACACGGGACGTGCTAGGACGAGCTTTCTGATATTCGATCGGGAAATGACTGAGTTTGCGTTTGGGGTGAGACCCCCGAGCGTGATTGATCTTTGACAGGTGAAGAGGGAGTGCGTCGAGG
>CAVTLA010000001.1:555000-3355000 GCA_963735465.1 uncultured Alphaproteobacteria bacterium | reverse complement strand
GACGCGCGATCATACGGAACTCGGTCAAAGTGAGATCTACCGCCCGGCCGCGCCAGAAGGCGCGACAGCTGTCGGGGCGCAGCTCAAGCTCGCCGAGGTGAAACTGGGCGGGCGGCGGCAACCGCTGATTCGGCTCGGAGTGCGGCTGCTGGCCTTGCAGGATCATTTGCAGGCGCCTCACCATGATGGTGAGGCGCCGTGTCTTCTCGATGAAGTCGGCCGCGCCATTGGAGAGCGCCGCCTCCTCGCAGGCGTCATTGGCAAGCCCGGTGACGAAGACAACCGGCGTGGTGATGCCGCGCTCGCGCATGGTGCGCAGCACCTCGAGACCGTTCATTCCGGGCATGCGCCAGTCCATCAGGACCAGGTCGGCCGCCTCGCCGGAGGCAAGGTGATCGAGCACCGCCGCTCCGCCCGCGAAGCTGGTGACGTCAAAGCCCTTGTCGCCGAGGCTGAGGCTCAGGGTCTCGCGGAAATCGTCCTCGTCGTCCACCAGCAGGATGCGTGGAATACGGGTGCTTCCCTGGGATGCCATGCGAGAGGACGAGCCTGCCGGCATTGTGGCCCGGCTTTCCCGCTGGATCATGACTTGGTACCCCCGGTTGTAATTCAGTGATCCAAAGCGTTAACCATTGGCGCGATTCCGTACAGACTCGGAAAATACCTAGCCAGTCGGTTGGGCGATCGCTATGGCATTCCCGCACATGCCCTTCGAACGGCGCGTGGCGCAGCTGTAGCGGTCCTTACCGGTGATGGTGTAAGCACCCCAACGGCAGCCGCATGCGATCATCCCGCGGAGCAGGAACTGCCGGCGGTGTGCGCGACCCGTCTACCCGTGTGCGGGTCCTTTACGTAGGAGCATCGGTTCCACTCCAGCCGTCCGACGTGCGTCGTGGAAAAGCCGCCGCGACGCTTCAGTTTCGTCACGGCGTGTTGCTTAGGTAGTTTCCGAACCTACCGCCGCAATATCGCGTCTCGTATTCTTGATCCTGCATTTACCGGCCGACGCCGACGCACTCCAAAGCGAACCGCCGCCGGTTGCTCTGGTTGCATAGCGAGCCCAAAACACGCGGCGGGCGATCATTGCCGGGCGCCGCCTTATCCCGAAAGAGGATTCCATGGCCAAAGTAGACACCGTCATCGCCGTCTTCGCCGATCACCCCGCGGCCGAGGCTGCGGTCAAAAAGCTCACCGCGGCCGGCTTCGAGATGAAGAACTTGAGCGTCGTCGGCAAGGGGTATCACACCGACGAAAAGGTCGTGGGATTCTACAACATCGGCGATCGCATCAAGTTCTGGGGCACGCGCGGCGCGTTCTGGGGTGGTCTCTGGGGCCTATTCTTCGGCGGGCTGTTCATGACCATTCCCGTCGTCGGGCACGTCATCGTGCTCGGATATCTCGGGGCCATGGCGATCTCCGCCGTTGAGAGCGCCATCGTTGTCGGCGGGATGAGCGCACTGGGCGCGGCACTCTTTAGCATCGGCGTGCCGAAGGACAGCGTGATCCAATACGAGACCGCGCTCAAAGCCGACGGCTTTCTGGTGATGGCGCACGGCCCGGCAGCGGAAATCGCCCGCGCCAAGACGATCCTCGGAACGTCGAATCCGTCGCGCCTGGATGTGCATGCCAGCCCCAAGGCGGCAGAGCCGGCGCAGCAGCTCGAGCCCGCAGGCAATTGAACGGCCCAACCGGGATGATCTCGAGATAGAGGGAAGTTTTATATAAGGGAGCCGACCATGAGAATTCTCGCCACCGCCACCATCATCGGCCCGCTCATGCTGATGGGCGCAGTGGCCGCCGCCGGTCAGTCGGCTCTCGCGCCCGGCTCGGACGCGTCCGTCCGCTCGACCGCCAGCAGCAATTCGACGGTCGACCGGGATACCTACACTCGCCAGGCGCGGGACGACGTGCAGGGATGGCAGAACAAACTGCAGCAGGCCGGCAAGAAAACCGAGACCGTGGCGAAAGATGCGGGCACCGCGACCGAGAGGGATCTGAAACAGGCCTGGATCAAAGCCCAGGTGGCGTCCAGCAAGCTGCAGACGGTGGGTGACGAAGGCTGGGAGAGCGCCAAACGCTCCTACGAAACCGCGTCCCACGAGCTCGCGAATACTTGGCACAAGATCCATCCCCAGGACGAATAAGAGCGCCGCCGATTACGACGAAGCTCGTCCCCTGTTTGCGAACCAGAGGCCAGCTTGTCCCAACCTCCTTTGGCAATAGGAACCGGTGTAACGAGATTTTGCAGGAGCGACAGCGATGAACCCCATCACCACTTTTCTTGCCGCGGCCGTCGGTCTGATCGGCGTCGGCCTCGGCTGGGCCATGGGCCCCTTTGTCGGTGCTCCGGTGATCGTCTGCGCGGTGCTCATTGCACTTTCGCTCAAGATGGCGAACACCTGGCAGAAGTTCGTAATTCTGCGAGCCGGAAAACTGCAGGGAGTCAAGGGTCCAGGGCTGTTCCTGATCGTTCCCGTCATTGACAGCGTGATCGCCATCATCGATGAGCGCATCCAGACCACGTCGTTCAATGCGGAGCAGGCGCTGACCAAGGATACCGTTCCCGTCAATGTGGACGCGATCATCTTCTGGCACGTGCACGATGCGGAAAAGGCGGCGTTGAAGATCACGAACTATCGGCAGGCCATTGATCGGGTCGCGCAAACGTCGCTGCGCGAAATGATCGGCTCCTCGATGCTGGCGGCATTGCTGTCGGACCGTCAGGCGGCCGACGAGCGCCTCAGGGCGGAAATCGGCGCCAAGACGGCCGAATGGGGCATTTCCGTCACCTCGGTGGAGATCCGCGACGTTGCCATTCCCGAAGCGCTCCAGGACGCCATGTCCCGTCAAGCGCAGGCGGAGCGCGAGAAGCAGGCGCGCGTCATCCTGGGATCGGCCGAGGCAGCGATTGCGGGCCAGTTTGTCGAGGCGGCCAAGACCTACGCCGAGTTCCCCATCGCTTTGCAGCTGCGCGCGATGAATATCATCTACGAGACCACGAAGGAGCGCGGTGCCACGATCCTCATCCCGAGCGCCATGGTTGACTGCATGAATCCCGCCTCTGCGCTCGTACTCGCCAATCTGGCCGCGCCGGGCCAGGCGAATGGCGCGTCCCGGCCGGTCTCTTACGCCAGCGTGCCGGCGATGCGTATTGATGACGGCAACGAGGCGCGCGCGGCCGTTCAGCAACCGTAGCGGTCCGTGCCGTGGTCGCGTGGCTGGATTCGTCGATCCTCGTTCTCTTCGGTGGTTGAAATGACGCCTGCCATACCGGATTCCGGTCCTGGATCCGAGTTCGACGACTTTCTCTACTCGCCGATCGGCGAGGAAAGAAATGGAATGCTGCTGAGCGTCCTTTCGGCGTTGGCGCGACTGGACGTCGACCCTTGGCAGGAGGCCGCGACGTTGGCGGGATTGCCGGTGGCAACGGCGACCGAGAGATTGGCCTCATTGATCACGGCGCTGCCTCACGAGCCGTCGGGGCATCGAGACTGCGGGACGATTGCTGCGCGCCTGATCGCGCTCTTGCCGCGCCGGGCGCGTCTCGATATCCCGGCGAGCGATATGTTGCTCGGCGCTGACTCGCTGTCCAATTCCCGGGCTGTCATATACGCTGTCCTGTTGGTTCTCGCGCTGGGCTTCAATTGCGTCGTAGCAAGCCGCCTGTCGACGCAGGTTGGCGGCACACATTCGTTTAGCTCTCGCGCTGTCTCCCAACCAACCTCACCATGGAGTCCTGACCAATGACGATCAAGCGGGTTGCAGCACCAGACGAAACGGTGGTTGGCGGCAAGATGCAGCCGAATTATCGCCACGAGCCCAAACAGGCAAAGCCGGGGCCGGCGGATCAGCAAGGACGGCGGATCCTAACCGGTTCGGCGGCTCCGTCGCGTCCGCCCGCGGCGCCGGGCCGACGACCACTCTTCCGCAATTGAACAGATGGGACGCCCGGGCCGCGCGCGGTCTCATGCGGACGAGTCCGAGCCCTCCGATTTGAAGGCTAAGAAGTCGAATTCTCTTCATCTGAGGGAAGACTGTTCGCAAGAACACGACGCGCAGAATTGACTGGATGTCGAAACAAAAGCACTGCCCGCTAAAGATGGCCGCGACGTCCACATCTCGACCGGCTTCGTCGTCTCAGTCCGCGGGAGCGTCGTGGATATTCGGTTCGATGAGCACTTGCCGCCGATCTACTCGGTGCTGCTCACGGGAGCGGAAAAGCAGATCGTCATCGAAGTGCTGGCGCAGCTGGATGCGCGTCACGTGCGCGGGATAGCGTTGACGCCCACGCAAGGTCTCGCTCGCGGCATGCCGGTGGAGGACACGGGCGGACCGTTGAAGGCGCCGGTGGGCAAAGCGGTTCTCTCGCGGATGTTCGACGTGTTCGGCAATACCATTGATCGAGAAGGGGTATTGTCCGATGTCCAATGGCGTTCGGTGCATCGGGCGCCGCCGTCCCTGGCGCGACGCTCCACCAAGTCGGAAGTCTTCGAGACCGGCATCAAGCTCATCGATGTCCTCGTACCGCTGGAGCGCGGCGGCAAGGCGGGACTTTTCGGTGGGGCGGGCGTTGGCAAGACGGTGCTGCTGACCGAGATGATCCACAACATGATCGGCCACCACGAGGGCGTGAGCATCTTCTGCGGCATCGGCGAACGCTGTCGCGAGGGCGAGGAACTTTACGATGCGATGAAGGAAGCCGGCGTATTGCCAAACATGATCATGGTCTTCGGCCAGATGAACGAGCCGCCGGGCGCTCGCTTCCGCGTCGGGCAAGCGGCGTTGACGATGGCCGAGTATTTTCGCGACGACGAGCGCCGCGATGTGCTGCTGCTCGTCGACAACATTTTTCGGTTTATCCAGGCTGGCATGGAGGTATCCGGCCTGATGGGCCAGATGCCGTCCCGGCTCGGCTATCAGCCGACCATGGGCACCGAGCTTTCAGGGCTGGAAGAGCGCATCGCCAACACGGATACCGGCGCCATCACCTCTATTCAGGCAGTGTATGTGCCGGCGGACGACTTCACGGATCCGGCGGCGGTGCATACCTTCTCGCATCTCTCCGCCTCGATCGTGCTCTCGCGCAAGCGGGCGAGCGAAGGGCTTTTCCCGGCCATCGACCCGCTGCAATCCAGTTCCAAGATGGCCACGCCGGGCATCGTCGGCGCGCGGCATTACGGCTTGGCGCAGGAAATCCGGCGCACACTCGCGCAATACGCCGAGCTCAAGGACATCATTGCGATGCTCGGCCTGGAGCAGCTTTCGCCGGAGGACCGCAACGTAGTCGGCCGCGCCCGCCGGTTGGAGCGCTTTCTCACCCAACCCTTTTTCACGACCGAGCAATTCACCGACCTCGCAGGAAAGCTGGTCAGCCTCGAGGACGCGCTGGATGGGTGTGAGCGCATCCTGCGCGATGAATTCAAGGATTATCCCGAAAGCGCGCTCTACATGATCGGAGCGATCAGCGAAGCAAAGGCAAAGGCGAAACCCGACCCATCCGTCGGAGCGAATGCCGCGGTGAAGCCTCAGCCGGACCTGGGACATGCCGGCGCCGCCCATGAAGCTTAAGGTGCTCTTGCCATTCCAGATTTTTGCCGAAAAAACGGACGTGTCGCGCATCGTCGCCGAGACGCGTGAAGGTTCGTTTGGACTCCTGCCACATCGGCTGGACTGCGTCGCCGCGCTGGCGCCTGGAATTCTGATCTACGAGACACCATCAGAAGGCGAGGTTTTCGTGGCCGTGGATGAAGGGGTGCTCGTCAAGACCGGTCCGGACGTGCTCGTCTCCGTGCGCCGGGCACTCGGCGGAACGGACCTCGGGCGGTTGCGCGCGGCAGTGGACCGAGAGTTTCTGACCCTGGACGAGCATCAGCAAAGCGTGCGCTCGTTGTTGGCGAAAATGGAAGGCGATCTCGTCCGCCGCATGGTGACGCTTCATAATGACTGATGCCCCACAAAACGAGCCCGCAATGCCGAAGTCGTCGCTCAGCAAGGAAGTCGGTGCGAAGGCCGCGCGCAAGCTCAAGGCCCGGCGCAACACCGCGCAAGGCGTTTGGTTCGGCCTCGGGATGATGGGGCTGATCGGCTGGTCGGTGGTGATTCCGACGCTGCTCGGCGCGGCGCTTGGCATCTGGTTGGACCAATATTATCCGGGGAAGCATCCCTGGACGCTGGCGCTGTTGGTAGCCGGGCTCGCGATCGGCTGTCTGAACGCATGGCATTGGGTGACGAAGGAAGACAAAGCGATGCGGGACGAACAGGAGGATAGCGATGAGTGAATTCCTCACCTGGCTACCGGCATTGGCGGCCGGCCTAGTGCTCGGCGTTTTCTTCTTCGGGGGCCTCTGGTGGACGGTTATCAGAGGCGTTTCGTCCGCACAGCCGGCACCGTGGTTCCTCGGCAGCATGCTGGTGCGGATGAGCATTACGCTCGCCGGATTTTATTTTGTCGGAGGCGAGGATTGGCGGCGGTGGCTGCTGTGTCTCCTTGGCTTCGTGTTGGCACGCCTCGTGGTGAAGTGGTTGACCCGCCCACCGGCGCAACGCCAGAACTCCGGGGCCCCGGAGGCCAGCTATGCGCCTTAGTCCCGATGACATGATCTTCTGGCAGCATGGGTTTCTTAAACTCAACGGCACGATCGTGTTCACGTGGGCGTTGATGCTCGTGCTGGCCGTCGGCTCGAAGCTGATCACGCGCAATCTCTCCACCGAATTGGAACGGTCGCGCTGGCAGAATCTGCTGGAAATTATTGTTACCGGCATCGAGAAGCAGATCGAGGATGTCGGCCTCCGCCACCCCAAGAAATACATCGGCTTTCTGGGCACGCTCTTTCTCTTCGTCGCCTTGGCGAGCCTCTGCACCATCATCCCCGGCTACGAGCCGCCGACGGGGTCGCTCTCCACCACCGCGGCGCTCGCGCTGTGCGTGTGGGTGGCCGTGCCGCTTTTCGGGATCGAGGAGCAGGGCTTGGGCGGCTACCTTAAATCGTACATCGAACCGACAGTCATCATGCTTCCGTTCAACATCATCAGCGAGTTGTCGCGCACGCTGGCCCTGGCGGTCCGCCTGTTCGGCAACATGATGAGCGGGACCATGATCCTCGCCATTTTGCTGACCATTACGCCCTTTCTCTTCCCGATCGCCATGAGCGCGCTCGGTCTGCTCACCGGCATGGTGCAGGCCTACATCTTCAGCATCCTGGCCGCGGTCTACATCGCGGCCGCCACGCACGGCCGCAAGTCCAAACCTGAGCCGACGCCAAGGATCAAAGCATGAGCAACGACAACAGGAGGAGACACCATGGATAATGTGACGCTCATTGCCATCGCTTCTATCGTCACTGCGGGACTGACGATTGCCTTGGGCAGCATTGGACCTGCGCTCGGCGAAGGGCGAGCGGTCGCAACGGCATTGAGTTCTCTAGCGCAGCAGCCGGATGCCGCAACGACCATCACACGCACCTTGTTCGTGGGCTTGGCCATGATCGAGTCCATTGCGATTTACTGCTTCGTGGTCTCGATGATTCTCATTTTCGCCAATCCGTTCTGGAATCACGTCATCACCCAAGCCGCCGGAAAATAATTCATGCTCATCGATTGGTTCACTGTCGGTGCGCAAGCGCTCAACTTCATCATCCTGGTGTGGTTGCTGAAGCGCTTTCTGTACAAGCCCATTCTAAACGCCGTGGATGCGCGGGAGAAGCGGATCGCCGCGGAGCTCGCGGACGCCGACGCCAAAAAGGCCGAAGCGCAAAAGGAGCGCGATGAGTTCCAGCGCAAGAATAAGGAGTTTGAGCAGCAGCGCGCCGCACTCCTGAGCAGGGCGACAGACGAAGCGAACGCCGAACGCCAGCGACTCCTCGACGCTGCACGGAGGGCAGCAGATGCCCTGAGTGCGAAGCGACAGGAGGCGCTGCGAAGCGACGCCAACAACCTCAATCAAGCCATCCGCAGCCGCGCCGAGCATGAGGTGTTCGCCATCGCGCGAAAGGCACTGACGGATCTTGCCGGGGCGAGTCTGGAAGAGCGTATGGGCGAGGTGTTCATTCACCGCCTGCGCGCGCTGGATGGCGAGGCAAAGGAGGGGCTCGGCGCGGCCCTCAAGACAGCGTCTGAACCCGCGCTCCTGCGCAGCGCATTTGACCTCCCGTCGGAGCAGCGCGCGGCGATCCAAAAGGCGCTCAACGAGACCTTCTCGGCCGAGGTTCACGTCCGGTTCGAGACCGTGCCGGACCTAGTCAGCGGTGTCGAACTCACCACGAATGGGCAGAAAATTGCGTGGAGCATTGCGGATTACCTTATGTCGCTGGAAAAGGGCGTCGGTGAACTCCTGAAAGAAAAGGACGCCTCTGAATCCAACGGCTTGCTGAAGACCAAACCCAGGCCTGAAGCGAAGGCCGAGCTCAAACCCGAAGCGAAAGCCGCGCTCAAGCCCGAAGAACTCAAGCCCGAAACGGCGCGGCAATGAGCACAGAGCCGGAAAGCTTGCAGAGCGTGCTCGACCACGTATTTGCTGGCATAGGTCAGGTGCGGGAAGCATTCACGCCGCAATTGACGCCGCGAGAGGTGGGTACGATTACCAGCATCGCCACCGGCATCGCCAAGGTCTCCGGACTCCCCGCTGTGGGCTTTGAGGAGTTGGTGAAGTTTCCCGGGGATCTGCTCGGCATGGCCTTCAATGTGGACGAGGGTGAAATCGGCGTCGTGTTGCTCGGCGAATACTGGCACCTGAACGCCGGCGATGAAGTCGAACGCACCGGCCGGGTCATGGACGTACTGGTGGGTGACGGATTGCTGGGGCGCGTCATCGACCCGCTGGGTCGCCCGCTCGATGGCAACGGGCCGGTGGCCGCCAGCGAGCACCTGCCCATCGAGCGCGCGGCACCTCATATCATGGACCGCGCGCCTGTCACGGTGCCTCTCCAGACTGGGCTCAAGGTCATCGACGCACTCATCCCGGTCGGGCGCGGTCAGCGCGAGTTGATTCTGGGCGACCGCCAGACTGGCAAGACCGCCATTGCGATCGACACCATCCTCAACCAGCGCGACCAGAATGTGCTGTGCGTCTATTGTGCCATCGGTCAGCGCGCGTCCGCCGTCGCGAAGGCGGTGGCTACCTTGCGGGAAAAGGGCGCAATGGATTACACCGTCCTCGTCGTGGCCGAGGGCAACGACCCACCGGGTCTCGCTTACATTGCGCCCTATGCCGCGACCAGCATCGCCGAGCATTTCATGCAGCAAGGCCACGACGTGCTGATCGTTTACGACGACCTCACGCATCATGCGCGCGCCTATCGCGAGCTGTCTCTGCTGTTGCGGCGTCCGCCCGGCCGCGAGGCCTTTCCCGGCGATATCTTTTACATTCACGCACGTCTGCTCGAACGGTCGACACACTTGCGCAAGGAACTTGGCGGAGGCTCCCTGACCGCCCTCCCCATCATCGAAACCGAGGCGCAGAACATTTCCGCCTACATTCCAACCAACCTGATTTCCATCACCGATGGGCAGATCTATCTCTCCCCGTCACTATTCGAGTTGGGTGTGCTGCCTGCAGTTGATGTCGGCAAATCCGTTTCGCGCGTCGGCGGCAAAGCGCAACGCGCGGTCTACCGTGCCGTGGCGGGTGACCTCAAGCTCGCCTACGCGCAGTTCGAGGAACTTGAGACCTTTGCACGGTTCGGCGCTCGCCTGGACGAGGACACCCGCGAGATCATCGAGCACGGACGGCGCATCCGCGCCTGTCTCAAACAGGCGGAATGCGCACCGGTGTCCGTGCCGGCACAAATCGCCGTCCTACTCGCCTTGACGGCGAAACTCTTCGACGATGTGGCGCTCGACCAGATGACGGGCGCGGAGCAGGCCGTCCAAGAGGCGGCAGCGAACATCTCGGCGGAAGTGAGCGCGCGATTCGAAAGTGTCAGCAAGCTGAGCGACGAGGATCGTAAAGCGATCATCGAGATCGCCCGCCAAGCGCTCGCTCCTTTCCTGCCCAAGCCCGACGGCAAGTCCAAGCCGGACGCTCCACCGGGGCAGACGTCGGCGGCCGAGGCAAAAACATGAGCGAGACCACGGAGAGCCTGCGCCGAAAGATCGGCAGCGCCGGCGATCTCCAATCCGTCGTCCGCACAATGAAAGCCTTAGCCGCGTCCAGCATCGGACAATACGAGAAATCGGTACGCGCGTTGGCCGACTATTATCGGACCGTGGAGCTGGGGTTGGGCGCGTGCCTGCGAGAAAGCCGGACGGCGGCCACGGTCGTGGGACGGAAAGCACCTACCCATACGCAGGTGATGGGTGCGATCGTTTTCGGGTCAGATCAGGGATTGGTCGGGCAGTTTAACGACGTTGTGGCCGACTATGCGATCAAGACACTCGCGGCGTTGCCCGGCAGGGCCCGGATCTGGGCGGTCGGTGAACGTGTTCACGCGCGTCTGGCTGACGCGGGACTGCCGCTGGTCGGACTCTTCACGGTGCCGAGCTCCGTCCAGGGCATCACCCCGCTTGTCGGGCAGATTCAAATCGACAACGAAGCGCATCGAACCAAGGGCGAAAATGCCGACCTTTGGGTGTTCCATAACAGACCGCTTTCTGGCGCGCTCTACGAGCCGGTTGGCCAGCGGCTGTTGCCGCTCGATGCGCAATGGCAACAAGGTCTGGCCAAATACCGCTGGCCGGCCGGGAACTTGCCTGAGGTCGTGGGCGGTGGCACCGCGACGCTGCGCGCACTTATCCGTGAATATCTTTTCATTTCACTCTTCAGAGCCTGTGCCGAGTCCCTGGCGAGCGAGAACGCAAGTCGACTGGCGGCAATGCAGCGCGCTGAAAAAAACATCAACGACCTGCTTGAGCAGCTGCACCGCTCCTTCCACCAGTTGCGCCAGAGTGGAATCGACGAGGAACTTTTCGACGTGATCTCTGGCTTCGAGGCGCTGGTCGGATCGCGGTAGCAACCATGTCGAAAGGATGGAAATGAAAATCAGTTCAAAGAACTTTCGCGTGAAGGAGGGAACCGAGGTCCAACTTCGACAGTGGCCGACGCTCGTCGACCCCGTATACAAGTCGAAGGAGCACTATCAAAAGCTTCTCGGGGATCATGTCGCGCAACTGAGCTCGCTGCAGCAGCTTCACTACGCATCCAACCGCTACGCCGTCCTGCTGATCTTTCAGGCGATGGACGCGGCGGGAAAAGACGGCGCCATCAGGCACGTGATGTCCGGGGTCAATCCGCAAGGCTGCCAGGTCTTCAGTTTCAAGCATCCCAGCCCGACCGAGCTGCAACATGATTTTCTCTGGCGCACCACCCGCGATCTGCCGGAACGCGGACGGATCGGAATCTTCAATCGATCCTACTACGAGGAAGTGCTGATCGCCCGAGTCCATCCGGAGATCCTCCGCAGCGAGGGGCTCCCGGACGCCCTGCTGCACGACAAACAGGTCTGGCACGACCGTTATCGCTCCATTACGAATCTGGAGCGACACCTCCACGGCAACGGAACGCGCATCATCAAGTTCTACCTCCATCTCTCGAAGGAGGAGCAGCGCAAGCGCTTCCTCGAGCGCATCAACGAGCCGGAGAAGAACTGGAAATTCAGCCAAGCGGACATCGAGGAGCGGAAATTCTGGAAGCATTACATGAAGGCCTATGAGGAATGTCTTGGCGCGACAAGCACCGGGGACGCGCCCTGGTATGTCGTCCCCGCCGACGACAAGGAGAATGCCCGGCTTATCGTTTCCCAGATTATCCTCGATACTCTCGAAGGACTCAAAATGGCTTACCCGAAGGCGAGCGCAAAACGTCGGCGGGAACTGCGGGCTATCCGCAAGCGGTTGGAGACGTGAGGTTCTGAGGTCGCCGGTGCCAGGAAGTCGTGATCACGGAGGCAGACAATGTATGCCAACATCCTGATAGCCACGGACGGATCGGAACTCGCTGAAAAAGCCGTTCAGCACGGTATCGCTTTGGCCGGGCGGATCGACGCCAAGGCCACCGCGCTGACGGTGTCGCCGCCTTTTCATGCGCTCACGACTGACACGCAGATGCTTGAGGACACGGAGCCCCAGTACAAACTGCGCATGCTGGGCCAGGCCGAGAGGACTCTCGGCGCCGTCGCCCGCGCGGCGACGCATGCCAATGTCCCCTGCGAGACGGTCCATGTCGAGCACGAGCATCCCTATCAGGCGATTATAAATATCGCTGCGGCGAAGGGCTGCGACCTGATCGTTATGGCCTCCCACGGCCGTCACGGTATTTCTGCGATCGTCCTCGGCAGCGAGACGGCGAAGGTGCTGACGCACTCCAAGATTCCGGTGCTGGTCTATCGCTGAGCCGGGAACGCCTCCGGACTCCGGCCTCTACCGGGCGGACGTCCATCTGACCGGGAACGCGTCCAGTCATCGACGCCTCGCCGATCTTCACACGCATGAGAGCGGCTTCTTAGGCCTCGATGAGAACCTTGAGTGCTCGTGTGTTGGCGGCATGCCCGAAGGTCTCGTAGGCATCGAGGATGCGGTCCAGTTTGAAGCGATGGGTGATCAGCAGCTTGGGATCGATCTTGTGCGAGCGCAGGATGTTGAGCAGCATCGGCGTGCTGACGGTGTCGACCAGCCGCGTGGTGATGGTGATGTTGCGGTCCCACAGGCGCTCCAGATGGAGGGCCACCTTTGTTCCGTGCACGCCGATGTTGGCGATGGTGCCGCCCGGGCCGACAATTTTCTCGCACAGCTCGAAGGTGGCGGGAATGCCGACCGCCTCGATGGCGGTATCGACGCCGCGCTCGCCGGTCATCTTCATGATCGCCTCCACGGCTTTGCCGTCGGCGCTGTTGACGGTCGCCGTGGCGCCGAAGCGCTTGGCCATTTCAAGGCGATTGTCGTCGAGGTCGACCACGATGATCTTCGCCGGCGAGTAGAACTGGGCGGTCAGCAGGGCCGAGAGGCCGATCGGTCCGGCGCCGACGATCGCCACGGTGCTTCCCGGCTGAACCTTGCCGTTGAGGACGCCGCACTCGAAGCCGGTCGGCAGAATGTCGCTCAGCATCACCAGCGCCTCTTCGTCCGCGCCGTCGGGGATCGGGTAGAGGCTGGTATCCGCGTAGGGAATGCGAACGAACTCCGCCTGCGTGCCGTCAATGCTGTTGCCGAGGATCCAGCCGCCGGTCGTGCAATGGGAGTACATGGCCTTTCGGCAGTAGACGCATCGCCCACAGGCGCTGATGCAGGAGATCAGCACCCGGTCCCCGGGCTTGAAAGAGGTGACGGCGGGCCCGACCTGGTCGATGACGCCCACCCCCTCGTGACCCAGGATGCGGCCCGGCTGGCAACTGGGGACGTCGCCCTTGAGGATATGCAGGTCGGTGCCACAAATGGTCGTCTTGGTGATCTTGACGATGGCGTCCGTGGGCGCGGTGATTTTCGGTTGCGGACGCTCTTCCACGGCTTTCATCGCCGAGCCTTGAAAAACAAAAGCTTTCATCGCTGGCATTCCTGTGGTTGCGAGGCGAGAGGCGTGTGCGCAGTCTCTGTAGCGGCGGCGGCGCGCCGTGATCCGTCAGCATCGAGATCGCTGGGCGGATGTGTCGACTGTAGTCGTCGGCGAGACAGGGAAGATAGGCTCGGAAACCACTCAGATCCGCGGGATGCTACCTGCACGTCCCATGACAAAACTCCGCGCGTCGACGCTATCTGTCCGCTGGCTCCGGCCGGATCTCTGTCACGCAATCTCGGCGGTCGGGCCGGATTTGCCGTAGTGCTCGACGTGGTGCTTCGAGGCCTCGTCATCGTGGAAGATGGCGCGCTGCGCGTGGCCATGGGCGATATGCGCCGCGTGCGCCGCCGGCGCATAATCTCTCTTGTCGAAGTGCTTGGCAGCCTCTCCGTGATGCCGTGCGGCCTGCTCGTGGTGGTCGGCGGCGGCGGTGTGGTGCTCCGCGGCGCCGAGGCTGGCTGCCGGGGGTCCAGCGGCCTCGGGAGAGTTTGCGGAGAAATCCGGAACCGGCTTGTCCTGTTTCGGCACCCCGTTGCCCTCCAGCCCGGCGTAGTATTTGCTGGCCTCGTTGCCGTGATGGATCGCCTGCACCGAATAGCCGCGTGCCATCACGGCTTGGTGCGCCGCATGGGCATAGTCTTTCCCGTTCTCGTAGTGGCGCGACGCCGCGCGGTGAGACTGAGCCGCCTGCCGGTGAAAATTGGCGGCGGATGCGTGGTGGTGTGACGCCTCGTGCCCAGTGGTCATGGCCTCTCCGATCAAGCCGTATCGCGCATGATGGAGGGAGAGCCTAGATCGTTACACGCCGCCGCGAGAGGCTCGGAAATTACTCAGTCACGTTTCCATCGCGGCGGACGGGTGCTTCCTCAAAGCCATAGGTCAATTGACACCCGAGCGCTACCATGCCGTCTGCAGCGGGTTCTCATCGGTGGCTTCGGAATCTACTCAGATCTTGCCGTGGCGATTTCTCCCGCGCCGCCCGATCCGAGCGATAAGCTCCATCGACGAGCTCTGGAACCGGCGGAAAAGCCGCCTCTGATCCGCCGTCACGGGGCAACCGGCACGTCGATGTCGAACGGAGAAGGCAGTGGCTGATGATGGAATAAGCCCGCTCGCAGGAAGAGCTATCGAGCCCTCGCGGCTGGTCAATGTCCCGCGGCTGGTGACGGCGTATTTCACCGGCCGGCCGGACCCGGCGGTGGCCGCCCAGCGCGTCGCGTTCGGCACCTCGGGTCATCGCGGCTCCGCCTTCGACAACGCCTTCAACGAGGCGCATATCCTGGCGATCAGCCAGGCGATCTGCCGTCACCGCAGCCGAGACGGCATCACCGGGCCGCTCTTCATCGGCATCGACACCCACGCGCTCTCCGAGCCCGCGCTTGCCAGCGCGCTCGAGGTCTTCATCGCCAATGGCGTCGACGTCATGATCGACGAGGCCGGCGGATACACGCCGACACCCGTCGTCTCCCACGCGATCCTGACCTACAACAAGGGCCGCACAGAGCGGCCTCGCCGACGGGGTCGTCATCACGCCCTCCCACAATCCGCCTGAGGATGGCGGCTTCAAGTACAACCCGCCGAACGGCGGCCCGGCCGATACCGACGTCACGACCTGGATCGAGCGCGCCGCCAATGAGCTGCTGGCAGAGGACCTCCGGGGCGTGCGGCGGCTCGCCTACCACAGCGCCCGCACGTCCCCCCACCTCCACCGCCACGACTACATTCGCGCGTACGTCGCCGACCTCGCCACCGTCGTCGACATGGCGGCGATCCGCGCCTCCGGGGTGCGGATCGGGATCGATCCCCTGGGCGGCGCGGCCGTCCCTTTCTGGCAGCCGATCATCGAGACACTATGGCCTCGCCGCGACCGTCGTCAGCGACGTGGTGGATCCGACCTTCCGGTTCATGACCGCCGACTGGGACGGCAAGATCCGGATGGATTGCTCGTCGCCTTATGCCATGGCGCGGCTGATCGCCATGGGCGACAAATTCGACGTCGCCTTCGCCAACGATACCGACGCGGACCGGCACGGGATCGTGACCCGGTCGAGCGGGCTGATGAACCCTAACCATTACCTCGCGGTTGCCATCTCCTACCTGTACGGCAACCGCCCGGACTGGAGCCGCGACTGCGCCGTCGGCAAGACCGTCGTCAGCAGCGGCATCATCGACCGCGTCGCGGCGAAGCTCGGCCGCAAACTTGTCGAGGTGCCGGTGGGATTCAAGTGGTTCGTCGACGGGCTGATGGACGGCTCCCTCGGCTTCGCCGGCGAGGAAAGCGCTGGGGCGTCGTTCCTGCGGCGCGACGGATCGGTCTGGACCACGGACAAGGACGGCATCATCCTCGGCCTGCTCGCCGCCGAGATCACCGCGCGAACCCAGCGAGATCCGAGCGACGCATTCAGTCGCCTCACGGCCGAGCTCGGCGTGCCCTTCTACGAGCGGATCGACGCGCCGGCGACGCCCGCGCAGAAGGACATGCTGAAAAAGCTCTCCCCCGAAGGGATTGCCATGACAGATCTCGCCGGCGAGCCGATCCGCGCGACGCTCACCGCCGCGCCCGGCAACGGCATGCCCTTCGGCGGCATCAAGGTGGTGGCCGATGGCGGCTGGTTCGCCGCGCGGCCGTCCGGTACGGAAGATGTCTACAAGATCTACGCCGAGAGCTTCCGCAGCGCGGCGCACCTTAGGCAGATCCAGCAGGCGGCGAAAGATGCCATCGCGGGCGTATTCGAGACGAAGCCGGCATAAGGCTCCGTATCTCAGGTCTCGCCTCGCGACGCCACCGATCGCGCCAAATCCCAGGTGTGGCGAGCGATCTGCTCGTCCTCCTGGGAGACGATGACGCGCACCGTGCAGCGCGAGGCGGGAACGCTGAGAGGATTGGTCGCGGCGCGGTTCCGCGCCTGGTCGAGGTTGACGCCGATCCAGGACAAGCCGCCGCAGATCCCGGCGCGGGCTTCCCCGTCGTTCTCGCCGATGCCGCCGGTGAACACGATCAAGTCCACCCCGTCGAGTGCGGCGATCATCGCCGCGATCTGCTTACGGACGGAGTAGCAGAACATGTCGAGGGCGAGCCGCGCATCGGCATTTGACGCGGCCGCCTTGTGCAGGCGCCGCATGTCGCTGTCGAAGCCGGAGATTCCCAACAGGCCGGATCGGTGATCCACCAATTCTTCCAGCAAGACGGCGTCGTATTTCTTCTCGCGCAGGAGGTAGACGAGAAGGCCGGGATCGAGATCGCCGCTGCGCGTCCCCATGATCACCCCACCGCTGGGCGTCAGCCCCATGCTGGTGTCGATGGATTTTCCGCCCCTGATCGCGGTGACGCTGGCGCCATTACCGAGATGAGCTACGATCAGGCGCTCCGGCAGGTCGCCCCCGAGCTGGCGCAGTATAGATTCGCAGGAGAGCCCGTGAAACCCGTAACGCTGGATTCCCTCCGAGCGCAGCTCCCGGGCGATCGGAAGCACCCGCGCCACGTCCGGCAAGCCGGCGTGGAAGGCGGTGTCGACGCACATCGCCTGGGGAAGCCCGGGAAAATGCTCCCGCGCGAAGCGGATGACCGAGAGCGCCGCGGGCGTATGCAGCGGCGCGAAGGCTGCGGCGGCGTCGAGCTCCCGCAAGACGGACTCGTCGATGAGGCAATGCTGCCGGAGCCGGGGACCGCCGTGGACGATCCGATGCCCGATGGCGTCGGGGGCCGGTAATCTGGATTGGGCGAGCAGCTCTCCGATGTGGACCATCGCCTCCCGCTGGCTGAGGAGGGTGGCCGCCTCCGACCGCGCGACACCGGTGCGGGAATCCCGCACGGAGAGCGTGCCCGCCTTGTCGCCGATCGACTGCGCCTCGCCGGACAGCAGCGTGCCGATATCGGCGGCGCCCACGCGGTACAGGCCGAATTTGAGCGAGGAAGAACCGCTGTTCAGGGCGAGTACATGCATCTCGCCTACGCGCTCCAGCGCCAGCCGCAAACCTCCGGCATGTCTTCGCCGTGCTCGCTGATATAGAGCTTGTGGCGCTCCATGGCGGTCCAGTAGCGCGCCGTCGCCGTCTCCACCTGATCGGCGAAACGGGGAATTCGTGTGATGGCGTCGAGCGCGAGCTGATAGCGGTCGAGATTGTTCAGCACCACCATGTCGAAGGGCGTCGTGGTGGTGCCCTCCTCCTTGTAGCCGCGCACGTGGATGTTGTCGTGATTGCGCCGCCGATAGGTCAGCTTGTGGATGATCGCGGGATAGCCGTGGAAGGCGAAGATGACCGGCTTGTCCGTGGTGAAGAGCTCGTCGAAATCCTGGTCCTCCAGCCCGTGGGGATGCTCGGACTGCGGCTGTAGCACCATCAGGTCCACCACGTTGACGACGCGGATGCGGATGTCCGGGACATAGCTGCGCAGCAGGGTCACGGCCGCCAGCGTCTCGAGGGTCGGCACGTCGCCGGCGCAGGCCATGACCACGTCGGGGTCGCCATCGTCGTTGCTGGCCCAGTGCCAGATGCCCGCGCCCACGGTGCAGTGGCGGACGGCAGCTTCGATGTCGAGCCACTGCCACTCCGGCTGCTTGCCGGCGATGATCAGATTGATGTAGTCGCGGCTGCGCAGGCAATGGTCCGCCACCGACAGCAGGCAATTGGCGTCGGGCGGCAGATAGATCCGAGCGATATCGGCCTTCTTGTTCGCGACATGATCGATGAAGCCGGGATCCTGGTGCGAGAAGCCGTTGTGATCCTGGCGCCAGACGTGGGAGGTCAGCAGGTAGTTCAGGGACGCGATCGGTTTGCGCCAGGGGATCGTCCGGCTGACCTTCAGCCATTTCGCATGCTGATTGAGCATGGAGTCGATGATGTGGATGAAGGCCTCATAGCAGGAGAATAGGCCGTGACGCCCGGTGAGGAGGTAGCCCTCGAGCCAGCCTTCGCAGAGATGCTCGCTCAGCACCTCCATGACGCGGCCGTTGGCGCTGAGATCGATGTCGACCTCCTCGGTCGCCGCCATCCATTCCTTACCGGAGACTTCGTAGACGGCCTCCAGCCGGTTCGATGCGGTTTCGTCCGGCCCGAAGAGCCGAAAATTGCTCTTGTCGAGATTGAGCTTCATCACATCGCGGAGATAGGTCCCGAGCACACGCGTCGCTTCCGCCTCGACGCCGCCGGGTTTCGCCACCGCCACGGCATAGTCCTGGAAATGCGGCATCGACAGCGGCCGCAGCAACTCGCCGCCGTTGGCGTGGGGATTGGAGCCCATGCGGCGATGACCCGTCGGCGCGAGGGCGGCGAGCTCCTCGCGGAACTTGCCGCGCTCGTCGAATAATTCCCGCGGCCGGTAGCTCTGCATCCACTCCTCGAGCTGCTTGAGGTGCTCGGGGTTCCTGAAATTGGCGATCGGGACCTGATGCGCGCGCCAGGTGCCCTCCACTGGTTTTCCATCCACGAATTTCGGGCCCGTCCACCCCTTGAGGGTGCGGAAGACGATCATCGGCCAGCGCGGCCGCTCCGGGATCGCCGTCATGCCGCGGGACCGCGCGGTGCTTTGGATGAGGCGGATCTGCCGCAGGATGTCGTCGAGGGTGCCGGCGAGGGACTGGTGGACGAGGGCGGGATCGTCGCCCTCGACGAAATGCGGATCGTAGCCGTAGCCGCGCAAGAGCTCCGTCAGCTCCGCCCGGCCGATTCGGGCCAGCACAGTCGGGTTGGCGATCTTGAAGCCGTTGAGATGCAGGATCGGCAGCACCGCGCCGTCCCGCGCCGGGTTCAGGAATTTGTTGGAGTGCCAGCTGGCGGCGAGCGGCCCGGTTTCCGCCTCGCCGTCGCCGACGACGCAGGCCACGATCAGGTCCGGATTGTCGAAAGCGGCGCCATAGGCGTGGGTCAGGGAATAGCCGAGCTCACCGCCCTCATGGATGGAGCCCGGCGTTTCCGGCGAGACATGGCTGGGGATCCCATAGGGCCAGGAGAACTGGCGAAAGAGCCGCTGCAACCCGTTGCGGCTGCGCTCGATCGCGGGATAACGCTCGGTGTAGGAGCCCTCGAGATAGCTCTGCGCCACCAGCCCCGGTCCGCCGTGACCGGGGCCGATGACGTAGATCATGTTGAGGTCGTTCTCGGTGATCAGCCGGTTGAGGTGGACGTAGAGAAAGTTCAGTCCCGGCGTCGTCCCCCAATGGCCCAGCAGGCGCGGCTTGATGTGCTCGAGCCTGAGGGGAGTTTCGAGCAGAGGATTGTCCTGCAAATAGATTTGCCCGACCGACAGGTAATTCGCGGCGCGCCAGTAGGCGTGCATCTTTTCAAGAAGATCGGGGGACAGCGGGCCGGGCATGGGTGTCTCCAAGGTTGATTACCGCCGTCGCCGCTCAGGACGCGGCGAAATGCGAATTGGCCGGCTCGCGCACCGAGGAAGTCCCAAATGGGGCGAATCTTGCGCCGGCGCCCTTAGCAGAGCGCGAGGGCGGCGCCATCAGCCGCCCGCTCAGGACGGTTGCCGCTGAGCAGCTCTGGCATCGGCTTGATGAACCGGGCTCTCTGCAGAACCCAAGCGATGCCGGGCCGTCCACTTCGAAACTGTGCTCACGAGCAGAATCCGTTAGTAGCGTGGACGCGTGGGCAGTCGTCCCGCCTGCAACTTCGACATCGACCCGCGGCTCGGACCGGCTGCCGCCATCATTGCTGCCGTCAACGATCTCCGTTACTCCCATCGACCTGGCGCCGCAGATCCTGCGGGAAGACCAACGTCGGGGATAGGTTCGGAAACTACCTAAGAGTCCGATACGCGGGCGTGTATCAATTGGTTGCTGCGCGAGCCCGGCCATCTCCAAAATGGTGAGAGCCGGTCGATCCGCAATCATCAGCAGCTGCAATCACAGGCGGTTGCAGGCCCCGGATTTGAACTTACACATCGATGCAAACCGTGAACTGTCGGTGGTTGCACCTCCCCGCAACCAACTTCACCGAACGAACGATAGTAGCCCCGGTCCAGATTCTCGACCGAGGCTTTTCATTGATCGGCACCTTCCATCGTCGCGATGGCCGCCAGATCCACCGTTGAGCTCGGCGCGCAGCTCCCCGTCATTCGGCTTCAGCACGACACGGTCGCCGAACTCGCCGCAGAACTCACGCCCGGCCGCAGATCTCGAGCATGGTCCGCATGTAGATCCGGATCATGTCGAGATAGTCGGCGATATCGACGCGCTCGTCGGGCATGGTGTTGTAGCGGCCGCCGGGGCCGCAGACGACGCCCTCCATCCCGGCCTTGCGGTAGAGATGCGCGGCGTCGGTGCCGTAGAAGCCCGGCGGGGTGATGGCGCCCGTCGGCTGGTCGGCGCCGCGCACGGCGCGATAGGCGCGGTTGAGGGCGAGCACGATGGGGCTCGTCTTCGCCACTTCGAAGGACGGCATGGCGGGACGGCCGAGCTGGTGCTCCGGCGTGAGGATGGCCTTGAGGCCGGGGAAGCGACGTTCCAGGGCGTCTAGCTCGCGACGCATGTCGGCGAATGCGCCGGCCTCGGTCTGGCCCGGCGCGTAGCGGCCGGATCCCTTGATGCGGACGTAGTCGGCGACCTGGGGCGGGCGCCATTCGTGCAGCTCCTTGCCGAGGGCGCCGTGCACGACGCCCACATGAACCCGGTTGATGCGCTCGTGCTCGGGCGTCGGCGCCTGGGAGAATTTCATTCCGTTGAGGCGCGGGATGAGGTCGCAGGCGGCGGCGATCGCGTCCACCGCCGCCTCGCGCTTGGAGAGGTGGCGGGTGTCGCCGACGAGCTCGATGATGAAGGTGAAGGCGGCGGCGTGCATGGTCAGCGCCTGCAGATCGGTGGGCTCGCTGTTGATGAAGTAGTCCGCGCGCACGCCCTGCTCGATCAGCGCGAGGGTGCCGACGCCGCCCTGCAACTCGCCGACCACGTAGGTGAGGATCACGTCCCCCTTCAGGCGGATGCCAGCATCCTTCAGGGTCTTCACCGCGCAGAAATAGGCGGCGTCGCCGGCCTTCATGTTGGAGACGCCGATGCCGTAGATGAAGCTGTCGTCGACCTTGCCGCCCCAGGGATCCACCGTCCACCCCTCGCTCACCGGGTTGGTGTCGATGTGGCCGTTGAAGAGCAGGCTCTTGCCGCCGCCGCGCGCCGCGCCAGCGGCCGATGGCGTTGACGCGCTGACCCTCCACCGGCGTCAGCTCGGCGTCGAGGCCGAGGTCGCGCATCTGCTGCGCCATGAGGGCGGCCAGCTCCCGCTCCCCCGCGGTCTCGCTGTAGCTCTTGTGGCGGACCATGCGGGCGAGAAAGTCGAGACAGAAGCGGTCGTCGATGCTGGGAAGCTTGGTCTCTTGGGTCATCTTGGCCTTTCCTTCGGTTCAGCCCACCGGCGTGGGCGAGGCGGCGAGCAGCGCGCGGGTGTAGGGATGGACGTCCGGCCCATCGAGCCTGTCCACCGGCAGCAGATCGACGAGCGCGCCCTGGCGCATCACCGCGACGCGGTGCGCGATCTGGCGGACGAGATTGAGATCATGGGTGATGAAGAGGTACGCGGTGCCGTGCCCGGCGCGCAGCGCCAGCAGCAGCTCGATCACCGAGGCCTGCACGGAGACGTCGAGGGACGCGGTGATCTCGTCGCAGATGACGAGGGCGGGCCTGGCGGCGAAGGCGCGGGCGATCGCCACCCGCTGCTTCTCGCCGCCGGAGAGCTGATGGGGATAGCGCCCGGCGTAATCGGCCGGCAGCTGCACCTGCCGGAGCAGCGTCGGAATTTCCCTGATATCGCCGCCGAACAGACGGAGCGGCCGCGCCAAGATGTCGGCGACGCGCTGGCGCGGGTTGAGAGAGGAGTCCGGATGCTGGAAGACGATCTGCACCGCGCCCCGATAGCCGCGATCCATGCCCGCCGGCCCGGCGATGGGGCGGCCACGGAAGGTGATCGCGCCGGTGAAGGCGGCGAGGCCGGTAAAAGCGCGGGCGAGGGAGGATTTGCCGGAGCCGGACTCGCCCACCAGACCCAGGATCTCTCCCGGCCGCACCTCCAGGCTGACGTCCCGCGTGACCGTGATCTCGCTGCGTCCGAACAGGCGGGAGCGACCGTAGCGAACCGCGATGCCGCTCGCCGAAAGAAGGACACCGTGGGCCGGATGGTCCGCGACCAGGCGGCGCTCCGGCCGCGGGACCGCGGCGACCAGCTGCCGGGTGTAGTCGTGGCGCGGCGCGCGGAAGATGCTCGCTGCCGGCTGCTCCTCGACGACGCGGCCGCGCCGGATCACCGCCACGCGGTCGGCAATGCGCGAGACGAGAGCAAGATCGTGGGAGATGTAGAGCGCGGCGACGCCGGTCTCCTCCCGCAGACGGCGGAACAGATCCAGGATGCGCGCACCGGTGATGACGTCGAGGGCGGTGGTGGGCTCGTCGAAGAGGATCAGATCCGGCCGGCAGGCGAAGGCGGTGGCGATGACCACGCGCTGCTTCTCGCCGCCGGAGGCCTCGTGGGGATAGCGGCGCATCAGGGTCTCAGGATCGCGCAGCTCGACGCGGCGCAGGAGGTCGATGCCGAGCCGCCAGGCCTCGGCGCGTCCGACGCGGCGATGCCGGGTCAGCACCTCGGTCAGTTGGCGGCCGAGGGTGAGGGTCGGATTGAGAGAGGTGGCGGGATCCTGGAACACCATGCTGATCCGCCGTCCGCGGATCGCCGCCAGGGCCTTCGCATCGGCACTTCGCAGATCGATCTCGCCGAGGCGGATCTGGCCGGCGCCTTCATGGGCGTTGCCGGGCAGGTAGCGCATGATCGCGCGCGCCAGCGAGGTCTTTCCCGAGCCGGATTCGCCCACCAGGCCCAGCACCTCGCTGGGCGCGATGGCGAGGGACACGTCCTCGAGAACGCGCCGCAGGCCGGCGCGGGTGGAGAAATCGAGGGTGTATCCCGCGACCGCAAGGACCGGCGTCATCGCTCGTCCCGCGGATTGAGGGCGTCGCGCAGCCCATCGCCCAGCAGATTGAATCCGATCGCGGTCAGGGCGATGGCGGCGCAGGGCGCGACGATGATCCAGGGCGCCTGATGCAGATAGCGGCGCGCCTCGGAGACCATCAGGCCCCACTCGGAAGCGGGCGGTTGCGCTCCGAGGCCGAGGAAGCTCAGGGTCGCGAACAGCATGACCGCGAAGGCGACGCGGATCGTCGTCTCGATTACGACCGGCGCCACCACGTTGGGCAGCATCTCCCGGAAGATGATCCACGTGCCGCTCTCGCCGCGGGCGATGGCGGCGCTCACATAGTCCTGGCGCCGGGCGGCGAGGGCGACGCTGCGGGTCACCCGCGCCATGCCGGGCGCGAAGGCGATGGCGATCGACAGCATGGCGTTGCCGCTGCTCTTGCCGAGGGTGTTGACGAGGAGGAGCGCCAGCAGCAGGCCGGGGATGGCCATGACCGCGTCGATGGTGCGCATGATCAGCTCGTCGAGACGGCCGCCGAGATAGGCGGAGGCGGTACCGATCACCGCGCCCGCCAGCGTCCCCACCAGGGTGGCGGCGAGAGCGAGAGGGACCGTCGTGCGGGCACCGGTGAGGAGCCGGCTCAGCACGTCGCGTCCGAGCTGATCGGCGCCGAGCCAGTTCTGCGCGCCGGGCGGCCGGAAGCGGCCGAGAAAGTCGATCGCCTCGGGATCGTGGGGCGCGAGGGCAGGGCCCAGCAGGCAGGCGAGCGCCACCAGCAGCAGCAGGACACTGCCGAGCGCTCCCTGCGGCGTGCGGAGCAGGCGCCGCAGCGTCTCAGTCATAGCGGATCCGCCGATCGAGGAGCGCGTAGGCGATATCCGCGAGAAAATTCGCGACCGCGTAGGTCGCGGCCATGATGAGGGCGCCGGCCTGGATCGCCGGCAGGTCCCGCGCGGTGATGGCGACGATGAGCTGCCGGCCGATGCCGGGGAGCGCGAAGATCTCCTCCACCACGATGATGCCGCCGAGGAGGTAGCCGACGTCGAGGGCGACGACGGTGACCACCGGCAGCAGGGCGTTGCGGAGCGCATGGCGGAAGAGGACAGCGGCGGGAGACAGGCCCTTGAGGCGCGCCGCGGCGATGTAGTCGCTGTGCAGCACGTCGACGGTCTCCGAGCGCACCATGCGCGAGACATGGGCGATCAGGATCGCCGAGACCGTGAGCACCGGCAGCACCAGATGCCGGAGGCCGTCGCTGAAATTCTCGGTCAGCGGCACATAGCCGGTGGCGGGGAGCCACTGCAGGCGATCGGCGAAGAGCATGAGGAGCAGTGTCGCGGTGACGAACTCCGGCAGCGACACGCCGAGATAGGAGACGAGCCCCGCGGCCAGGTCCGCCAGGGAGCCGCGGCGGAGCGCGGCGGCGAGGCCCAGGGGAATCGCCACCGCGAGCATCGCGGCCAGCGACAGGGACGCCAGCAGCAGCGAGCGCGCGAGCGCCGTCAGCATCATCGGCGCCACCGGCTGGCTGGTGCGCATGGAGGTGCCGAAGTCGCCGGCGAGCAGACCGGAGAGCCAGTGCCAGTACTGCAGCCAGACGGGGTCGTCGAGGCCGAGCTTCGCCCGTACCGCGGCGAGCGCCGCCGGCGTCGCGTTCTCGCCCAGCAGCGTCACCGCGGCATCCGCCGGCAGCACCTGGGTGATCCCGAACACGATCAGCGAGACCACCAGCAGCGTGTAGAGGATCAGCGCCAGGCGTCGGAGCAGCCAGGATGCCGACACCGGATCAGCCGCGCTTGGGGGCGCCGTCGCCGAGCCAGACCAGATCCAGGCGGAACACCGCCGCGCGGGGGTGCAGCTGGTACCCGTGAACATATTCCCGCTGCGCCGAGAGCAGGTCGAAGAAGGCAGGGATGACCGAGGGCACCTCGTCGTGGATCAGGGTTTGCGCCTTGCCGTAGAGGTCGCGGCGCTTGGCCTCGTCGAGGGTGGCGCCGCCGTCGGCGATCAGCTGGTCGAAGGCCTTGTTGTTCCAGCGCGTCTCGTTCCAGGCGGCGGTGGAGGTGTAGAGCAGGGAGAAGATCGCATCCGCCGTCGCCTGCATGTTGTAGAAGCCGACGTAGAACGGGCCCTTCTTCCAGACCTGATCGAGATATGTGGCGTGCGGCATGGTCTGCACGTTGATGCGGAAGCCGGCGGGCTTCGCCATCTCGCGCATGGCCACCGCGAGCTGGGTGCGGGTGCCCGGCGTATCAGAGGCGATCATGGTGAGATCGAGCCCGTCGGCGTAGCCAGCCTCGGCCAGCAGGTGCCTGGCGGCGGGAATATCCGCCTTCTTCAGGGGCTGATCCCGGAAGAAGTGATAGGCGGAATTCATCGGGGAGTCGTTGCCCGGCGTGCCGTAGCCTTGCGCCACGAACCCCACCGTCGCCGCGCGGTCGACGGTAAGCGCGAGTGCCTGGCGGACGCGGATGTCGCTGAAGGGCTTCTGGTCGCAGCCCATGTTGACGTTGAGGAATTGTCCCGATGGCACGCGGAGCGATGCCACGCCCGGCGCCGAGGCGAAGCGCGGGAACTCGCCGGGTGTCGTGCTCAGCATCAGGTCGGTATCGCCGGAGAGCAATGCGGAGGCCTCGGCGGTCGGGTCCGGATAGACCACCACCTCGACGCCGTCGACGTGGGGGCGCTTCGGATCGTAGAAACCCTCGTTGCGGGCGACGACGATGCGCCGGTCGGGTTCGTAGGAGACCAGCTTGAAGGGGCCGGTGCCGATGGCGGTCCGCGCGAGCTTGTCGAGCTGCCCCGAGGCGATGGCGGCGGGAATGATCTTCGCGTTGGTATAGGCGACGGTGACGGGAAGATCGGCGTAGGGCGCCTTGAGCTTGAAGACCGCGGTGCGCTCGTCCGACGCGATCACTTCGGCGACCGGGCCCACATTGGTGCGCGCCGGCGAGGCGGTCTTGGGGTCGAGGATCGCGGTGAAGGTGGCGGCGACGTCCTTGGCGGTGCAGGGCGAGCCGTCGTGGAAGCGGAGACCCGGGCGGAGCTTGAAGGTCCATTCCGTGAGGTCGGCGCTGGCGGACCAGGATTCCGCCAGATCGGGCTCGGCGACCATGTGCGGCGTGAGGCGCGTGAGGCCGCTATAGAGCAGCTCGCTGACGAGATATTCCGGATTGACCCGCGTCAGCAGCGGATGGATCACGCTCGCCCCCTGATCGACCGAGATTCGGAGGATGCCGCCGCGGCGCGGCACGGCTCCCTGGGCGGCGGCGACGCGCGGCAGGCTGGCGAGGCCGGCGCTGCCGGCGAGGAAGAGGCGGCGGGTCAAGCGGGTCATGAGGCGCTCCGTGCGGCTGCTGGGTTGGTCTCGGGCAAGAGCCCGGTGGCGAAATCGGCGCTGAGATAGGCGAGGATGCTGCGGGCGAGAGCGACCAGATCCTCGACCGTGGTGTGCTCCTCGGCGGCGTGGATGTTGCGCTCGGGCCGCGCTAGGCCGCCCAGCAGGATCTCCTGCATGCCGCAGCGCTGGACCCAGCCGAAATCCGAGCTGCTGGAGGCGCCCCAGCGGCGGAACTCCGCCGGCGCGAAGCCGAATCCCAGAGAGAGCGCGGCCTGCCAGCGCGGCCAGTGCGGTCCGGTGGGATCCGAGACCGGTGCCAGATGCCCGAGGATCTCGGTCTCGACGCCAAGGCCGGAGCCTGCGGTGGCGTCCGCGATCGTCGCCGTGATCTCGGCCAGCGCGTCGTCGAAGGACTCCTCGGGCGAATAGCGCCGATTGATCAGGATCTCGAACAGCGCCGGGAGCGAGGATCCGGAGATGCCGCCATGGGCGGCGGTGATGGTGAGCTGGCCGGTCAGCGGCCGTCCCTCGAAATGCGGCGGCGACGGCAAGGCGGAGCGCCGCTCTCCGACCCGCGCCTTCAGAGCCAGGAGGGCATTCAGCAGCGGCTGCGCCGCCTCGATCGCGTTCAGGCCGTGCTGGGGATCGCCCGCATGGGCGGCCCGCCCGCGCAGGCGGATCGCCAGATTGATGCTGCCGAAGCAGCCGGCCCAGATGCGCGGCGCGGCACCGCCGTTGAAGTTGACGATGTGCCCTTCCAGCAGCCCCTGCTCGGCGAGATAGCGGACGCCGGGATAGAGACCGCCCTCCTCGTCGGTACAGCAGAGCAGAGTGGGATCGTAAGCGAGCGGCATGTCGCAGGCCCGTGCGGCGCGCAGCGCCAGCAGCGTCGCCGCGATCGGGCCCTTCATGTCCGAGGTACCGAGGCCGTAGAGGCGATTGCCCTCGCGGGTCAGCGTCAGGGGCGGCCGGCGCCAGTCGGCGGCGGCCGGCACCGTGTCGACGTGGTAATAGAGACCGCAGACCGGCTTCCCCGTGCGGCGCTCGGCGATCAGGTTGACGCGCTCGCCGTGGACGAAGCCGCCCACTGTCCGCCAGAGGTGCTCCGGTACGCGCACGCGGCGACACCGGAATCCCAGCGGCCGCACCAGCGTTTCCATGAGATCGGCGAACGCGCCATATCCCGCGCCGGGCGGAAACGAGGTGTCGACCGCGATCAGGCGCTCAAGGTCGTCGATGCCGGCGGCTGCCTCCTCGGCGATCAGCGCGAGCGCGCGGGCAAGGCCGGTCGACGGCGGGGCGGGCGGCTCTTTCATGCTGCTTCCAAGGGTCGGATCATTTCTATATTCTTTATAGAATTAAACGGAGATGCCATGCCCGCTGTCAATGACAAACCGTTTGGCGCCAATGGGGAGGACCGGCCGCTGCCGCTCTACGAGCACGTCAAGCGGCGCATGTCGGAGGCGATCCTGATGGGGATCTGGGCGCCGGGCACGGTGGTGCCGGGAGAAGTGGCGCTCGCCGCCCAGTACGGCGTGGCGGTCGGCACCATCCGCCGCGCGCTCGGCGATCTCACCGCCGAGGGCATGCTGATGCGCCGGCGCAAGACCGGCACGGTGGTGACCGGGCGCACGCCCCAGCACAGCCTGCGCTCCTTCTTCCAGTATTTCCGGCTGCATGGCGCCGACGGCGCGCTGCTGCGCTCGGTTCCCGAGGTGCTGGCGCTGACGCGCGGCGGCGCCTCGGCCGCGGAAGCCGCCGCCTTCGGGATCGGGCGGAAATCCGAGGTAATCCGCCTGCACCGGCGCCGCGACGTGAAGGGAAAGCCGGTCATGCACGAGACCTTCACGCTGCCGGCGGCGCGGCTCCCCGATTTCCCGCGCACGCCCCGCGAGGTTCCGCACCTGCTCTATCTGCATCTCCTCGAGCAGTACGGCATCCGCGTCTCGTCGGTGCGGGAGACCGTGACGGCGGAGCTGGCGACGGCGGAGGATCGCCGCCTGCTGGCTCTGCGCGCGCCGGCGCCGGTGCTCGTCATCGACGAGATCGCCTATGATCAGGCCGGTGCCACGGCGCTTCTGAGCCATCACCGCGCGACGACGAAAGGATATTGCTACATCAACGAGGTGCGCTGAGCGCCTCGCCGCCGGCCCGTCGCGTTGCCGCCGACAAGATCATCCAATACGCCCGCCGTGACGGTCGATAGCTTGACGTCAACGGGAATTCGGCAACGAAACAGTGAACAGGCGGGGCTCATGACGGGTAGCAAGATAGATTCGGCTGCGGTGTTGAGCGCGTCCGACGCCGCGCTGATCCAGTCGGCGCTTCGGAAGGGTGCGACACGGCGGGACGTCATGCGCTGGCTGATGGCCTCCGGCATGAGCATCGCCGCGGCCGGCGGGGTCGCCACCTACGCCACCCGCGCCTTCGCCGAGACGCCGAAGAAAGGCGGCCAGATCCGGGTGGCGGGACAATCGACCTCCACCGCCGATACGGTGGATCCCGCCAAGCAGTCGCTCTCCACCGACTATTCCCGCTGCAACATGTTCTACAACGGCCTGACGTCGCTCGACGGGCACCTGACGCCGCAGCTCGAGCTGGCGGAGTCGATCGAGAACGACAAGGCCACGGTGTGGACGATCAAGCTGCGCAAGAACGTGCATTTCCACGACGGCAAGCCGCTGACGTCGGCCGACGTCGTCTATTCCCTGCAGCGGCACAAGGATCCGGCGATCGGCTCGAAAGCGAAGACGCTGGCGACGCAGATGCAGGAGATCAAGGCGACCGGTCCCGACGAGGTGCGGATCACCCTCGAGGCGCCGAACGCCGACCTGCCGGTGGTGCTCGGCACCTTCCATTTCCTCATCATCAAGGACGGCACCGCGGACTTCTCCACCGCGGTCGGCACCGGGCCGTACAAATGCAAGGAATTCACTCCGGGCGTACACTCCGTCGCGGTGCGCAACGGCGACTACTGGAAGCCCGGCAAGCCCTATCTGGACCAGATCGAGTTCTTCGGCATCCCCGACGAGAGTGCGCGCGTCAACGCGCTGCTTTCCGGCGACGTGCAGCTCATCAGCGCGATCAACCCGCGGTCCACGGAGCGGATCCGATCCACACAGGGCTACGAGGTATTCCAGACCAAGTCGGGCAACTACACCGATCTGGTGATGCGGCAGGACGCGGATCCCACCCGCAATCCGGACTTCGTCATGGCGCTCAAGTACATGTTCGATCGCGAGCAGATGCGCGACGCGATCTTCCGCGGCTACGCTGTCGTGGGCAACGATCAGCCGGTCGATCCCAGCAACCGCTTCTACTGTGCCGACATTCCGCAGCGCGCCTACGACCTCGACAAGGCGAAATTCCACCTCAAGAAGTCAGGGCTGGCAAACGTGCCGGTGCCGATCTACGCCTCTCCGGCGGCGGACAACTCGATCGAGATGGCGCTGCTGCTGCAGCAGTCCGGACAGCAGATCGGGCTCAATCTGGATATCAAGAAAGTGCCGGCGGACGGCTATTGGTCGAACTACTGGATGAAGCAGCCGCTGGGCTTCGGCAACATCAACCCGCGGCCGAGCGCGGACATTCTGCTCACGCTGTTCTTCAAGTCCGATGCGACCTGGAACGAGTGCGGCTGGAAGAATGACAAGTTCGACCAGCTCCTGGGGGCGGCGCGCGCGGAGACCGACGAGGCGAAGCGCAAGCAGATGTACTGCGACATGCAGGGGATCATCCACGATCAGGCCGGCATCGGGATCCCGCTGTTCATCAGTATGCTGGACGCGCACACGTCGCGCCTGAAGGGCCTCAGTCCGATTCCGACCGGCGGCCTGATGGGTTATGACTTTGCCGAGAATGTCTGGCTGGAGGCGTGAGGTCCGACCGGGCGGCAGCGCCGCGGTCCCGGGGCGCCCAGAAGGGACCGGACGATGAACGCCGCGATGCTGAGGCTGCTCGCCAATCGGCTGGCGATCAGCCTGCTGACGCTTCTGATCGTCTCCGCCCTGGTGTTCATCGCCACCGAGCTGCTGCCTGGTGACGTCGTGCAGGAAGTGCTGGGGCAAAGCGCCACGCCCGAGGCGGTGGCGGCCATGCGCCATGCGCTGCATCTCGATCAGCCCGCCTATGTCAGGTATTTCACGTGGCTCGCCGGGCTGCTGACCGGCAATCCCGGCCAGTCCCTGGTCAATCAGCTGCCGGTGGCGGCGATGATCGGCAGCCGGCTGCCGAACTCCCTGCTGCTGGCGGCGCTGACCGCGGCGGTGTCGGTGCCGCTGGCGCTGACCCTGGGCATCACCGCGGCGATCTGGCGCGGCTCGCTCTACGACCGCCTCACCGGCATGCTCTCGGTGTCGGTGGTGTCGGTGCCGGAATTCCTGGTCGCCACCGTGGCGGTGCTGGTCTTCGCCGTGAAGCTGCGCTGGCTGCCGGCGCTCTCCTACGCGTCCGACGTGCACTCCCTCGGCGGACTCCTGCGCACCTTCGCAATGCCGGTGGTGACCCTGTGCTTCGTCGTGGTCGCCCAGATGGCCCGCATGAGCCGCGCGGCGCTCCTCAACACCCTCGACTCATCCTATGTCGAGATGGCGGTGCTGAAGGGCGCGCGGCCGACCCGCATCGTGCTGCGCCACGCGCTGCCGAACGCGATCGGCCCGATCGCCAATGCGGTCGCCTTGAGCCTGTCCTTTCTGCTCGGTGGCGTGATCATCGTCGAGACCATCTTCAACTACCCCGGCCTCGCCAAGCTGATGGTGGACGCGGTCTCCACCCGCGACATGCCCCTGGTGCAGGCCTGCGCGATGATCTTCTGCGCGGGGTATCTGCTGCTGGCGACGCTGGCGGACGTCTTGGCCATCGTCTCCAATCCGCGGCTGCGCTACCGATGAGCCGCTGGAGCCTGTCGCCCCCATGACAGCGGCGCTGCGGCCCGCCGATGCGCCGCGCCGCCCGCGCCGCCGTCTTTCCGCGGCCGGCGCGGTCGGCTTCGCCGTCGTGGGCTTCTGGCTGCTGATGGTGCTGATCGGCCCGCTGATCGCGCCCCACGCCGCCGGGCGCATCGTCGATACCAATGTGTTCGGATCGATCAGCGCGCGCTTCCCGCTCGGCACCGACTACCTCGGCCGCGACGTGCTCAGCCGGATCCTCTATGGCGCGCGCTACACCGTGGGGGTGGCCCTGCTGGCCACTTTCCTGGCCTCCCTCGCCGGCGCCGGCCTCGGCATGTGCGCGGCGGTCAAGGGCGGCTGGGTCGATGCGGCGATGAGCCGGTTTCTGGACGCGATGATCTCGCTCCCCAGCCTGATGTTCGGGCTGGTGATCGTGGCGGCGCTCGGCTCCTCCATCACGGTGCTGGTGCTGACGACCGCCGTCATCTACACGCCCGGCGCCTATCGCATCGCGCGCTCCCTCGGCGTCAACATCAACGCCATGGATTTCGTCAAGGTGGCGCGCGCCCGCGGCGAGCGCACGGGCTTCATCATCCGCGAGGAGATCCTCCCCAACATGGTGCTGCCCGTGCTCACCGATTTCGGGCTGCGCTTCGTCTTCGCCGTGCTGCTGCTGAGCGGACTGAGCTTCCTCGGCCTCGGCATCCAGCCGCCCTACGCGGATTGGGGCGCGCTCGTGCGCGAGAACATCGAGGGCCTCGCCTACGGCGCCCCCGCGGTGATCATGCCCGCCGCGGCCATCGCCACGCTGACGATCGGCATGAATCTGGCGATCGACAACCTGCCCACCCGGCGCGGCGCTGCGGGCCGATGACATCCACGGCCGCACTCGTCGAGGTCGAGGGGCTTCGCGTCACCGCCCGCGACGACCGGGGCAGCGAGACCCTCATCATCAATGACGTCAGCTTCTCCGTCGCGCGGGGCGAGGTGCTGGCGCTGATCGGCGAATCCGGCTCCGGCAAGACGACGATCGCGCTCTCCCTCATGGGCTATGCCCGGCCCGGCTGCCGGATCGCCGGCGGACAGGTCCGCGTCGGCGGAACCGACGTGCTGTCGCTCTCTCCGGCGGGTCTCGCCGGCCTGCGCGGCCGCCAAGTCGCCTATATCTCCCAGAGCGCCGCGGCGGCGTTCAACCCGGCCCAGCGCATCATGACCCAGGTGGTGGAGAGTGCGCGCATCCACGGCGTGATGAGCCGCGCGGCGGCGGAGGCGAAGGCGCTCCGGCTGTTCCACGCCCTGGCATTGCCGGACCCCGAGCGGATCGGCTCGCGCTTTCCGCATCAGGTCTCCGGCGGGCAGCTGCAGCGCCTGATGGCCGCCATGGCGCTCCTCACCGATCCCGAGCTCGTCATCATGGACGAGCCGACCACCGCCCTCGACGTCACTACCCAGATCGAGGTCCTCCGCGCCTTCAAGCAGGTGGTGCGCGAGCAGAAGATCACCGCGATCTATGTCTCCCACGACCTCGCCGTGGTGGCCCAGATGGCCGACCGGATCGTCGTGCTGCGGGACGGAGAGATCCAGGAGATCGGCGCCACCGAGCGGATGCTGACGGCGCCCGGCCACGCCTACACCCGCAGCCTGCTGGCGGCGGCAGCGCCGGTCGCCCGCGTCCTGCCGTCCACCAGGCCGGCGGGCGCCGCGCCCGCACCGCTGCTGGAGGTGCGGGGCCTCGTCGCCGGCTATGGCAGGACGGATCGGCAGGGCGTGCCGGCGGTGCCGGTACTGACCGACGTGGAGTTCTCGATCGACCCCGGATCCGTGCTGGGGGTGATCGGCGAATCCGGTTGCGGCAAGAGCACGCTTGCCCATGTCATGGCGGGCCTGCTGCCGGCGGCGCGCGGAACGCTGCGCCTCGATGGGAAGCCTCTGCCGGCGACGGTCGCCCAGCGTACCCGGGATCAGCTCCGACGCGTCCAGATCGTCTTCCAGATGGCGGATACGGCGCTCAACCCCGCGCGCACGGTGGAGCGCATTCTCGGCCGGCCGCTCGCCTTCTATCACGGGCTCGCCGGCGCGCTGCTGCGCCGGCGGGTGGCGGCGCTCCTCGACATGGTGCGGCTGCCGGCGCAGCTCGCGACGCGCTATCCGAGCGAGCTCTCGGGCGGGCAGAAGCAGCGGGTGAACCTGGCCCGCGCCCTTGCCGCCGAACCCGGCCTCATCCTCTGCGACGAGGTGACCTCGGCTCTCGATACCGTGGTCGGCGCCGCGATCCTGGAGCTGCTGGCGGAGCTCCGGCGCGAGCTCGGCGTCGCCCTCCTCTTCATCAGCCACGATCTCTCGACGGTGCGGGCGATCTGCGACCAGATCATGATCCTCTACGCCGGCCGGATGGTGGAATTCGGCAGCCGCCAGGCGGTGCTGCGCCCGCCGCTGCATCCCTATTCGGACCTGCTGATCTCCTCCGTGCCGGAGCTGCGCACCGGCTGGCTGGAGGGCGTCAGCCCGACCCATCTGGCGGAGGCCGCCGTGGCGCCGATCGGGCCGGTCGCCACCCGCGCCTGCGCCTTCGTCAATCGGTGCGCCCTGCAGATCGGCGGCGTCTGCGACCGCGAGCCGCCGCCGCTGCGCCATCTCTCCAAGGGCGCCCGGATCCTGTGCCACCGCACCGAGACGGAATTGCTGGAGATGCAGCCGGAGCGCGCGCTCGCGCCCGCGCCGCGACCTCCGTTGATCGCAAATGTCGAATGAAAGGTTTGCCATGACAGTCCCGACATCGGCCGGCGCCGCCGGCGCCGCGTCCACCCGCAAGAACGACCCGCTGCTGCAGCCGCTGCAGATCAAGGGCCTGACGCTCCGCAACCGCGTAATGAGCACCAGCCACGCCTCGACCCTGGACGACGGCGGCCTGCCGAAGGAGCGCTATCAGCGCTATCACGAGGAGAAGGCCCGCGGCGGCCTGGCGCTCACCATGTTCGGCGGCTCCTCCATGGTCGATCACGATTCGAGCTGGGGCGGCGGCCAGCTCAATGTCGCCACCGACGAGATCATTCCCTATTTCCAGGCCTTCTCGGAGCGGGTGCATCGGCAGGGCGCGGCGCTGATGTGCCAGATCTCCCATCTCGGCCGGCGCGCGGACGCCACGGTCATGAACTGGCTGCCGACGCTCGCGCCCTCGCCGATCCGCGAGACGCGCCACCGCAACATTCCGCGGCAGATGGATCGCCATGACATCGACCGCATCGTCAAGTCCTATGGGGTGGCGGCCCGGCGCTGCAAGGAGGGCGGGCTCGACGGCATGGAGACCGTCACCGGCGGCCACCTGATCGGGCAATTCCTCTCGCCGCGCACCAACCAGCGCCGCGACGGCTTCGGCGGCTCGATCGAGAACCGCGCCCGCTTCGGCCTGATGGTGCACGAGGAGATCCGCCGCCAGGTCGGCGACGACATGCTCGTGGGCATCCGCTTCGTCGTCGACGAAGGGATCGAGGACGGCATCGATTTCGAGGAATGCCTGAAGATCGCCCGCATCTTCGAGCGCGAGGGGCAGATCGATTTCTTCAACTGCATCTTCGGCCGCATGGACACCGACCTCGCCCTCGCCGAGCACAACATGCCCGGCATGTCGCAGCCGATCGCGCCGTTCCTGAAGCCGGTCGGCGCGCTTCAAGCGCGAGACCAGACTGCCGGTGTTCCACGCCGCGCGCATTCCCGATATCGCGACGGCGCGCCATGCGATCAGCGAGAAGCTCCTGGACATGGTGGCGATGACCCGCGCCCACATGGCGGATCCGCAGATCGTCAACAAGCTGGCCCGCGGCGAGGAAGACCGCATCCGGCCCTGCGTCGGCGCCTCCTACTGCATGTATAAGAGGACGCATTGCATCCACAATCCCGCCACCGGGCGGGAGGAGACCCTGCCGCAGATCATCCAGAGATCCGCGGCGCCCGGCCGCAAGGTCGTCGTCGTGGGCGGCGGACCCGGCGGGTTGGAGGCGGCACGGGTCGCCGCCGAGCGCGGCCACAAAGTGGTGCTGTTCGAGGCGGGGACCAAGCTTGGCGGGCAGCTCCTGACCGCCGTGCGCGCCACCTGGCGGCGCGACCTGATCGCGATCGTCGACTGGCGCGTGGCGGAGCTGGAGCGCCTCGGCGTCGAGATGCGCCTCAACGCCTTCGCCGAGGCCGACGACGTCCTTGCCGAGCATCCGGACGCGGTGATCGTCGCCACCGGCGGCATTCCCGACATGGACTGGCTGAACGGCGCCGAGCATTGCGTCAGCGTTTGGGACATCCTCACCGACGCCACGCGGGCGAAGGACGACGTGATCATCTATGACGGTACCGGCCGGCATCAGGCGGTCTCCTGCGCCCTGCACCTGGCGGAGCACGGCCGCGACGTGCAGTTCGTCGCCCTCGACGATAATATCGGTCTCGAGATGGAGTATTCGGCGCGGGTGGTCTACCGCAAGCGCTTCGCCCAGAACGGCGTCCGCGTCACCATCGACCATCAGCTCACCGGCGTGCGCAGCAGCGGCAACCGGCTGGTCGCTACGTTCAAGCACGAGCTCACCGGCGCCGAGATGGAGCTCACGGCGTCCCAGGTGGTGATCGAGCACGGGACGGTGCCGGTGGACGAGATCTTCGCCGTGCTCCGGGGGCGCTCCGTCAACGACGGCGTCACCGACATCGAGGCGCTGCTCGCCGGCCGCGCGCAGCAGGCGAGCCGTCCCGCGAGCGGGAAATTCGAGCTGCACCGCATCGGCGACGCCGTCACCAGCCGCAACGTGCATGGCGCCATCTACGATGCGCTGCGGCTCTGCATGGCGCTTTAGCCGCCGAGGGAGCAGCAATCGATGTCGCATCTTCTCGTGGTCGGCGCGGGCATCGTCGGGCTTTCCGTCGCCCGGGCGGCGCTCAGCCGCGGCCATCGCGTCACCCTGATAGAGCAGGGCGAGGTGCCCAATCCCCGCGCCGCCTCCTGGGATCAGCACCGCATGATCCGCCTGCACTACGGCGCGGCGGAGGGCTACACCCGCATGGTGACGCAGGCCTTCGAGGCCTGGGGCGATCTCTGGCAGGAGCTCGGTGTCGAGCACTATTCGCCATCGGGCGCGCTCGCGGTCTCGGCTCGGCCTGGCGATTACGCCGACGAGACCGCAAAGACCTTTCGCCGCCTGGAGGTCCCGCACGAGAGGCTCGATGCCCGGCAGATCGAGCGCCTCTGTCCGCACCTGGAGATGCCGTCTCACGGGTGGGGCGTGCTGGCGGCGGGCGGGCCGCTCTTCGCCGACCGCATCGTGGCGGATCTCGCGCGCCGGGTGAGGGATCGCGGCGCCGGGATCCTGGAGAACGCCCGCGTCGTGGCGGTGGACGAGACCGCCAGCAGCGTGCGCCTGGCGGATGGGCGGAGCCTCGACGGCGACCTCGTGGTGATCGCCGCCGGCGCCTGGCTGCCGGATCTCCTGCCCGCGGACTATGGCGCGCTGCCGGTCTTCCGACAGACGCTCTGCTACGTGGAAGCGCCGCCCGCCTATCGCGAGGGTTGGGCGAGGGGGCCGGCCCTCGTCGTGCTGGGGGAGCGCGGCGTCTATGCGCTGCCGCCGCTCGCGGGCACCGGACTCAAATTCGGCTCCGGCGACCAGCGGCGGCCGGGCAAGCCGTCCGAGGGCTTCGAGGCAGGCCTCGAGCAGGGCCGGCGCGTCATCGACGATTTCGCTCCTTATCTGCGCGACGCCGGCGACTATCGGCCGCTCCGCCTGCAGGTGGGCTACTACGTGATGGACCGCAGCCGCCGCTTCCGGCTGGAGCATCGGGGACGCCGTGTCGTGGTGACCAATTGCGACGGCCAGATGTTCAAGTTCGGTCCGCTCGTCGGCGAGCGCATCGTCTCCGCCTGGGACGGCGACGCCTCCTTCGCGGAACTCGCCCACTGGGCTGCGGGAAGTTAGCGGCCGTCACCTCTCCCCTATCGTGATCAATCCGGAGTTCTCTCATGAAGCTTACCGACTTCCGCGTTCTCACCTTCGATTGCTACGGCACCCTGATCGACTGGGAGAGCGGCATCCATGCCGCCCTGCAGCCGCTGCTGCGCCAGGGCCGGCTGGATCTGCCGCGCGACGCCGTGCTGGAGACTTTCGCCCGGCACGAATCCGCCCAAGAGGCGGAGACGCCGGGCATGATCTATTCGGAGCTGCTGGCGACGGTGCACCGCCGGCTGGCGCGGGAGTGGAGCGTTCCCGCCGATGAGGCGGCGCATCGGCTCTTCGGCGCCTCGGTGCCGGAATGGCCGGCCTTCCCGGACTCGGCGGCGGCTTTGCGCTACCTCAAGCAGCACTACAAGCTGGTGATCCTCTCGAACGTGGACCGCGAGAGCTTTGCCGGCAGCAACCGGCGGCTCGGTGTCGAGTTCGACGCCGTCTATACCGCCCAGGATGTGGGCTCCTACAAGCCGGACCCCGCGAACTTCCAGTACATGATCGACCACTTGGCCAGGCTCGGATACGGACCGAAGGACGTTCTGCACACCGCCCAGAGCCTGTTTCACGATCACGCGCCGGCGAAGCGTTTCGGCCTGGCGTCGGCGTGGATCGATCGGCGGCACGACCGGTCGGGCTGGGGCGCGACGATGCCGCCGCCGGACGGCGCGCGCTACGATTTCCGCTTTCCGAGCATGGCGGCGATGGTGCAGGCGCATCAGGAGACGCGCGCCTAGCCCAGGGCCTGGCTCACCAGGGCGAAGCCGCGCGGGCTTGGCGATCGCTCCCGCCAGGTGCCGCGCACCATGGTCGTCGCGCCGTCGACGCGGGAGAGACCGGCCTCGCTCAGCCAGCGCGCCAGGCGCGCTGCGTCCGCGGGAATATCGACGCGCAGGACTCCCGGCGCGGCGAGCGCGGCCACGAGGGAGATGGCGTCCTCCTCCCCGAGGGCCACCAGCGGGCCAACGGTCTGCCCGCGTCCGGAGGTTCGGCGGATCGCGAAGCCGGCGACGCCGCTGGCGGTCTCCAGCACCACGGCGGAGCCGACCCGCAGCAGGCGGTCGAGAAGCGCCTGGCGAGGCGCGCCGAAAGCGGCGGCATCCAGCGCCAAGAGTGCCTGGCGATCGCCGGGCTCGAACGCCCGTACCGAGGCGGCCGGCCGGGACGCAGCCGCGAAGTTCCCCTGGTGCTGGTGGATGGCGCCGATGGCACGGAAGCCGAGGGATTCGTAGAGCCGCTGGCCGGCCTCGGTCGAATGGAGCATGAGCGCCCGCGCGCCGACAGTCTCCATCGCGGCCCGCATGAGTGCGCGGCCGATGCCTTTCCCTTGCTGCCCGGTCGCGACCAGCACCATGCCCAGCGTTGCCGCTCCGGCGCCATAGGGCCACCACATCGCGGTGCCGAGGATCTCGCCCGCACCGTCGGCGGCGACGAGGCCGGCTCCAAGGGTATGCATCAGCCGCCAATCCTCGAGGCGATGCGGCCAGGACACTGCTTGGGACAGGCGATGGGCGGCGGCAAGATCGGCGGTGCGGAGCTCGCGCAGCGTGCAACGCGGCGCCGTCACTGGATCGTCGCCGCGAACTGGCCGGGCGTGACGCCGCAGACGCGCTTGAAGTGTCGGCACAGATGGCTTTGGTCGAAGAAGCCGGATTCCATCGCGGCGGTGGCTGGCGAGGTGCCCCGGCGCAGCAGCGACTGCGCATGGCTGACGCGCAGGCGGCAGAGATATTGATGCGGCGGAAGCCCGACCTCGCGGCGGAACACGGTGGCGAAGCGAAAGACGCTGAGGTTCGAGACGCGCGCGAGCTGCGCCAGGGACAGCGGCTCGGCGAAATTGACCTCCATGAAACCGAGGGCCGCGCGGATGGCGGGCGAGATCCGGCGGATATCGCTCATCGCGGACGCCCTCCGGCAGCGGTCGTCCGCGCGGCGGAATGCATCGGCCCGGCACTACATGTAATGCGGGGAAGAGGAGAAGCGGCGCCGGCAATGCCGCCGAGGGGCCGTGGCAGAGGCTGTCGAGTCCGCTTCATCCGAGCAGGAGACCAAACCGCGCGGTCACCGGACAATTGCGGAATTGTTTCGTTTCGCATTACAATATGTAATGTCGTTTCTGCGCAAGATGCTGCCGTCGATGAACGCGCTCTTCGTCTTCGAGGCGGCCGCCCGCTGCGGAAACTTTTCCCGGGCGGCGGACGAGCTCAACGTCACGCAGCCGGCGGTGAGCCGGATGCTGGCGCGGCTGGAGGACCGGCTTTGCGTGACGCTGTTCCAGCGCGCGCCCTCGGGGCTGGTGCTGACGGAGGACGGCCAGATCCTTTACCAGCGGATCGCCGAGGGCTTTCGCGGCATCGAGACCGCGGTGCGGGAAATCGAGGCGCGGCGCACGGGCACGGAGACCGTGACCCTGTCGGTGTCCACCGCATTCACCACCCACTGGCTGATGCCGCGCATGAACAAGCTGCAGCGGGAGTTCCCGTCCGTCGATCTGCGCTTCCAGCTGCTGGCTGGACCGCTCGGCGGGCCTGTCGACGACGTCGATCTCGGCATGCGGTTCGTCGATGGCGACGATGCGCGGCACCAGGCGGTCCCGATCATGCCGGAGATCCTGCTGCCGATCTGCAGCCCCGCCTATCGCAAGGGGATGACCAAGACCGGCACCGGCAGCGATCTCGGCGCCAAGACCATCGTCAACCTCAACAAGGCGCAGCCGGACTGGTCGAGCCTGTTCTCCTTCGGGGCCGGCGCCAGCAAGGCCGCCGCCGCCACGAACTCCCTGGTCTTCTCCGACTACGCAATCGTCGTTCAGGCGGCGCTGCTGGGGCAGGGGGTGGCGCTCGGATGGGTGAACGTGGTTTCCCATTGGCTGCGCATCGGCTCGCTGGTGCCGGCCGCCGGCGACGTGATCGTCACCGGGCGCCTCTGCCATCTCGTCAACAGCCGCGACCGGCCGGTGCGGTCGGCGACGGCCGATATCCGCGACTGGATCATCGAGGAAACCCGGGCCGATGTGGCGGCCATCGACAGGATGTATCCGGCGCTGCGCCTCGCCCGCCGCGGCGGCGCCGAGCAAGCCGGGACCGCCCGGCATCCGCGTCACGCGCGGGCCTCTGGCGGCGAGGCCCCATAGCTCGCCCGCGGGCGCGCGCTACGGCTCGTCGCCGCGAACTGGCCGGGGGTGACGCCGCACAGCCGCTTGAAGTGGCGGCAGAGATGGCTCTGGTCGAAGAAACCGGAATCCATCGCCACCGTCGCCGGCGACGTGCCTTGCCGCAGCAGCGACTTGGCGTGACGGACGCGCAGGCGGCAGAGATACCTGTGCGGGGGGAGGCCCACCTCGCGGCGGAAGACGGTGGCGAAGCGAAATACGCTGAGGTTCGACAGCCGCGCCAGCTGCGCCAGCGTCAGCGGCTCTGCGAAGTTCGCTTCCATGAAGCTTAGCGCCTCTCGGATGGGTGACGAGATCGTCGATGCTGGAGCCATGATTCAAGCCTCTCGTGACCATGATCCGGCACGGCGTGCCGGTTGATTCCGCGCTGGCTACCTCCCTCGGGCAATCTCCCGCGCCGCCTCAGGTGACGATCTCGGGGTAGGCTTCCCTCAACGCCTCGAAGGCGCGGTAGACGGAGTTCTCGTTCGATCCCACCGCACCATCGCGCATCAGCTCGAAGATCTTGGTCTTGACGAAGAAGCGCCAATGCACGGGCAAGTCCGCGAGGATCCCGGTCAGCGCGCTGTAGTTCGCACGCGTCCAGATCGCCTCGAAGGCGATGCGCTCGGGACCGAAGTCGAAATGCCCGTTGCCCTGCGCCGGACGCATCCTGGCACGCCGGGAGCCGGTGGCCGCTGCGTCGATGGCACCGTTCCGAATCACCACGCCATAGCGGGCCTCGGCGGAATGCGCGGACACGTAGCCGCGCTCGACATCGAGCAGCACCTGCTCCGGCTCGCGGTCGAGGGGGCTGCCGCGGCCTCCGCCGCCGGGCGAATGGATATGGATGACGTCGCCGGGCTCGGCCACCAGGATATCCGTGTTGCCGAGGACCCTTTCCCGCGGCGTGCCGGGATTGAGGATGAAGTTCGAGGGCTCGCCGGCCTCGCCGCCCAGCACGCCCCAGGGACGAAAGCGCGAGCGGTCGCGGTTGCGCGCGGTCACCCGCGTATTGGGCGCGAAGACCTTGAAATCGAGCGCCGTGGCGAGGCCGCCGCGCCAGCGCCCGGGACCGCCGGAATCCGGCAGCAGCCCGTAGCGCAGGATCTGGATCGGCACCTCGGCCTCGGTGATCTCCACCGGCGTGTTCCTGAGATATGCGGCGTCCGCGCCCGATCCGTTGGAACCGTCCCGATGCGGCATGCCGCCGCCTCCGCCGACGATCGGGTTGATGGCGGCGAGGACGGTGCGGTGGGTGCGGTTGTCCGTCGTCATCACGTTCATGATGGAGCTGGAGCCGGCGGGCGCCGCCGGCATCCGTTCCGGGATCGCCTGGCTGAAGGCGCCGAAGATCAGGCTGCGCAACCGGCCGCAAGTGAGGCTACGCATGCCGACCGCGGCGGGAAACATGGGGTTGAGCACCGTGCCCTCCGGCGCGATGCAGGTGAAGGGGCGCGTCAGGCCGGCGTTCAGCAGGAGCTGCGGGTTGAGCGTGTAGAGCACGTAGTAGACGCCGACCAGCAGCAGCGTATGGCGCGGATCGCCGCCGGTGGGGACGTTGAGCGCGGAGCCGAGCTGCGGATCGCTGCCGGTGAAGTCCAGGACCGCGCTCTCGCCGTCGATCCGCAGCGTGAGCGCGAGGCGGCAGGGATTGCCGTTGACGCCGTCCTCGTCCGCATAGTCGGCGAAGAAATACTCGCCGTCGGGGATCGAGCGGAGGATTTCCCGCGCCTGATGCTCGGCATAGTCCAAGAGCCCCGCCATGCCTTCCTTGAAGGCCCCGGCGCCGAACTTCGCCAGCATGGCGCGCACCTTGCGCTCGCCGGTATTCAGGGCACCGACGAAGGCCTTGAGATCGCCTAGGTTCTGCTCCGGCTTGCGCACGTTCAGCATCATGATGCGCAGCACGTCCTCGTTCAGCGCGCCGGCGCGGTAGAGCTTCATGGGCGGAAAGCGGATGCCCTCCTGGTGGATCTCCGTCAGCGAGCGGGACAGGCTGGCGGGGACCGCGCCGCCCATGTCGGTGTTGTGGATGTGGCCGCCGGCGAAGCAGACGATCTCCCCCTCGTGGAAGATCGGCTTCCACATGTGGAGATCGGGCGCGTGGGTGGCGAGGAAGCCGCTGTAGGGATCGTTGGTGAAGCCGATATCGCCGGGCTCGTAGCCGGGGATCATGGCGATGGCGCGGCCATAGCTGATGCCGGGATACCAGGTGGCGCCGAGATCCATCGGCACGGCGATGGTCATGCCGGCGGGATCGGTCAGCATCACCGTGAAATCCTGGGTCTCCTTCACGAAAGTGGAATGGGCGGTGCGGTAGAGCGTATAGGCCATGTTCTCCGCCGCCGCCCGTGCGTGGTTGGCGAGAACCTGCAAGGTGACCTTGTCGATGCTCATGGCCGGCTCTCCCGGCCGTCCCGGCGCAGATGCAGATTGCCGTGGGCGTCGACGGAGCCGGCGAAGCCGGTGGGAATGCAGATCGTCGTGTCCTCCTGGACGATCACCGCCGGACCGCAGATGCCGTGGCCGTGCTGCAGCGCGTCGCGGAGATAGAGCGGCACGCGCTGCAGCGCGCCGTCGTGCCAGACCTCCACATGCTTCTCCGGCCGCGGCTCGCCGGCGGCCCTGGCGAGGGCGACGAATTCCGGGCGCGCGGTGGCGCCGGCGATCACCAGACGGAGGTTGACGATCTGCACCGCCGCCGCCGTGTCGCTGAAGTCGTAGATCAGCGCGTGGCGACGATGGAAAGCCCCGGTGATCGCGCCCACGTCGCCCGCATCCACCCAGCCCTCCTCGAGCGGCACCTCGATCTCGAAGGACTGCCCGCGATAGCTCATATCGGCCGAGAGCGCGCAGACGGCGGGGCCGTGGAACCCCTGATCCTGGCGCAGCCAGCGCTCCGCCTCCTCGCGCAGCGCGGCGAAGGCGTCGCGGACCAATGTCGCGGCCGCCGGCGCGGCGTCGATGAAGACGGTGCGGATGAAGTCGCTCTTCACATCGGCGATCAGCCCGCCGAGCGCCGATACCACGCCAGGCCGACGCGGAATCACCACCCGGTCGATATCGAGATCCCGCGCCAGCAGGCAGCCCAGCATCGGTCCGGCGCCGCCGAACGGCATCAGGGCGAAATCCCGGAGATCGACGCCGTGGCGGGCGATCAGCTTGTTGACCTCGACGAACATGCCGGAGATCGCCACCTCGATGATGGCCGCCGCGGTCTCGCGCACACCGCGGCCGAGCTGCCGGGCGAGGCGGTCCACCGCGGCAGTGGCCTTGGCGGAATCCATGCTGACGGAGCTGTAGGCGAGGGGCGCGTGGCCGAGGAAGCCGCAGACCACCATGGCGTCGGTGATGGTCGCGTGCTCCCCGCCACTGCCGTAGCAGGCGGGGCCGGGCACCGATCCCGCGCTTTCCGGCCCCACCTTCAGCACGCCGAATCCGTCCACCCAGGCGATGGAGCCGCCGCCGTCGCCGATGGAGCTGACGGAGACCGACGGCACGTAGAGAGGGAATTCACCGATCGTCTCGCCCATGCCGAACTGCGGCTGGCCGTCGATCACCAGCGCCACGTCGGCGCTGGTGCCCCCGATGTCCAGGGTCAGGACATTGGCGGTGCCGGCCTGGCGGGCGAGGAACGCCGCCCCCATCACGCCGGAGGCGGTGCCGGAGAGCAGAATGTTGACGCAGGCGGTCTTGCCGAGGGCGACGTTCATCACGCCGCCGTTCGACTTGGTGATCATCGGCGGCGCGGTGACACCCCGCTCCCGGAGCGCGGTCTCCAGCGACTGCAGATACCGGGCGACGCGCGGATGCACGTAGCCGTTCAGGATCACGGTGCTGGTGCGCTCATATTCACGGATGACCGGCCAGACATCGGCGGAGCAGAAGGTGAAGAGATCAGGCGCCACACGCTGGACGATCGCCATCGCCGCCCGCTCGTGGGCGGGATTGCGATAGGCGTTGAGGAAGGCGATGACGATGCCCTCCACGCCTTTGGCGCACGCGCGGGCGACCGCCCGCCGGACCGCCGCCTCGTCCAGCGGCGTCTGCTCGCCGCCGTCGGACAGGACCCGCCCGGGGATGCCGAAGACGCAGTCGCGCGGGATGAGCTGGTCGGGCCCGGCGCAGAACAGGCTGTACATGTCCGGCAGGCGCAGCCGCCCGAGCTCGACTACGTCCTCGAAGCCCGCCGTCGCCAGCAGGGCGAGCCGCGCGCCCTTGCGCTGGATCACCGTGTTGATGCCGACCGTCGTGCCGTGCACGAAGCTGCTGACATCGGCCGGGATCATGCCGTGGCGCCGCTGCAGCAGCGCGATGCCGTCCATCACTTCCCGGCCGGGCTCGTCGGGGGTGGTGAGAACCTTCAGGGAATGCAGCTCGTTGGTCCGCTCATCGAGCAGGCAAAAGTCGATGAAGGTTCCGCCGATATCGACGCCGATCCGCCAGGCCATGCCGGCTCCGCAAGGAAAGCACCTGCGGGAAGTGTCCGGGCGCCGGGGCGTGCCTGTCCAAGACGGATTCGGCAGCCTCCGATAAGTCGGACTTATGCTTGACGGCTAGACCGGCACCAGCCAGCCGGCAGCGGCGGGATCGGCGCCGTAGCTGTGCACCGCCGCGCGCAGATGCTGGCGCAGCAGATCGTGGGTGCGGGACAGCGGGCGACGGCTGCTGGTCAGCAGGGTCAGTGGCAGGGATATGGCGGGGCGGAACGGGCGGCTGACCAGGCCCGGAAAGCTGCTCCAGGGCAGAAGACCGTCCACCAATGCTACGCCGATGCCCTGCTGGACGAAGGAGAGCGCGATGATGGAGACGTCGATCTCCACGTCCCGGCGCAGCTCCTCGCCCTCCCTGGCAAAGGCGCGGTCGATCAGCATCCCCTGCAGATTGTTGCGGTGGTAGGAGATGATGATCTCGTTTTGCAGATCCGCGGCCTTGACCGTCTTCCGGCTCGCCAGCCGGTGGTCCGCCCGCAGCACGCACACGACCTCGCTGTGCCCGATGATCTCGGTGTCGATGAGCGGCATCGGCGTGTCGTTCATGGCGACGCCGAGATCGATATCGCCGCGCTCCAGCATGTCGGCGATGACGGCGACGGGAACCACGTAGGAGCGCAGCCGCACGCCGGGCCGGGCGGCGCGGAACGCACCGAGCGCGCGGGGCAGCAGGGAGAGCGCCGGCGGCGCCGAGGCGGCGACCCGCACCATGCCGCCCTTGCCGGTCTTCAGGTCGCCGGCGAAGCGCCGGAGATTGTCGAGCTCGCGGAACAGACGGTCGGCCTCGGGAAACAGCTGGTCCGCCTCCGGCGTCGGCACCAGGCGCCCCTTGAGGCGCTTGAACAGCTTGAGGCCGAGCTCGTCCTCGGTGTGCAGCAGGATCTGGCTGAGGGCGGGCTGGGAGACGCCGAGCGCCTTGGCGGCGCTGGTGAGCGTGCCGCAGCGCATGATGGCGCGAAAGACCTCGAGCTGTCGGGCATTCATGAAATCACCCCATAACCGAGACTTATATAAGCAGATCGAAAGCCGATTGGACACGGGCGGCCTGCGGGTGAAAGGCTGGCAGCTCCATGCAGAGGGGTAATGACAGCAACGGCTTGTTCCGCCGGCTCGGCGAGCGGGGGCGCGCGACGGTGTGTCTGGAGGTGGACGGCGCCCTGATCGATGCGCTCGAGGGCGATACGCTGCTGGTGGCGTTGCTGACCAACGGCCTGCGGCTGCGGGAGAGCGAGTTCGGCGACGGTGCCCGCGCCGGCTTCTGCCTGATGGGAGCGTGCCAGGACTGCTGGGTCTGGGCGGCGGACGGCGGGCGGCTGCGCGCCTGCACCACGGAGGTCGCGGCTGGCTTGCGGATCGTGACGCGCGAGGCGCCATGGCCGAGCCCGCGGTGATCGTGGTCGGCGCCGGCCCGGCCGGCGTGCGGGCGGCGGAGCGGCTGGCGGCGGCGGGGCTGCGGCCGGTGGTGGTCGACGAGGGGCGGATGGGCGGCGGGCAGATCTATCGCCGCCAGCCCCCGCAGTTCCGCCGGCGCGCCGCCGAGCTCTATGGCTTCGAGGCGCGGAAAGCCGGGGCGCTGCACCGGGATTTTGCCGCGCTCGTCCCGCGCATCGACTATCGGTCCGAGAGCCTGGCGTGGAACGTCTACGACGGCGCGGTGCATGTGCTGACGGGCGAGCGCAGCGAGGCGCTGCGCTTTGACGCGCTGATCCTGGCGGCGGGGGCGACCGACCGGATCATGCCATTGCCGGGCTGGACCCTGCCCGGCGTCTACAGCCTGGGCGGCGCGCAGATCGCGCTCAAGGCCCAGGCCTGCGCCGTCGGCGCCCGTCCGGTATTCCTCGGCACCGGACCGCTGCTCTATCTAGTAGCCTATCAATACGCCAAGGCCGGTGTACGGCCGGCGGCGGTGCTGGACACATCGCGCTTCGCGCCTCGCATCGGCGCCCTGCCGGCGCTGGCGGCGCGGCCCGCCATGCTTGCCAAGGGACTCTATTACAGCGCGTGGCTGGCGGCGCACCGCGTGCCGGTGCTGACCGGTGTGACGCCACTTGCCGTCGAGGGCAGCACGCGCGCAGAACTGATGGCATTCCGCGATCGACACGGCCGCGAGCGGCGTATCGAGTGCGACGCCGTCGGCATCGGCTACGGACTGCGCTCGGAGACCCAGCTTGCGGATATCGCGCGCTGCGACTTCGCCTTCGATCCGGTGGCGCGGCAGTGGCTGCTGCAGACCGATGCCGATGGCCGCACGTCGGTCGCCGGTGTCTATGTCGCCGGCGACGGCGCCCGCGTGCTGGGGGCCGACGCTGCGGAGCTGGCGGGACGCCTCGCCGCCTGCGCGGCCCTCGCGGATCTCGGCCGTGCGGTGCCCCCCGCGGAGATTCAGGGATTGCGGCATGCGCTCCGCGGCATGGCGCGGTTCCGGCTCGGTCTGGAGCAGGCTTTTCCCTGGCCCGCGCGGCTGGCGGCGGACTTGCCGGACTCGATCCCGGTGTGCCGCTGCGAGGCGATTACCGCCGGTGAGCTGCGCCGCAGCGCCGGCGAGCTCGGCGCCGCGGAGCTCAATCGGGCCAAGGCCTTCAGCCGCGTCGGCATGGGCCGCTGCCAGGGCCGCTATTGCGGGCTCGCCGCGGCGGAGGTGCTGGCGGCGGCGCTGAAAGTGCCGGTGGAGCAGATCGGCCGGCTGCGCGGCCAGGCGCCGGTGAAGCCGCTGCCGGTGGGAACGACGACATGAATCCGCAAGCGGCCGATGTCGTCATCGTCGGCGGCGGGCTGATGGGCGCGGCCACCGCCTTCTTCCTGCGTCGGCGCGGCCGCTCCGTCATCCTGCTGGAGCGCGATCTCATCGGCCAGCACGCGAGCGGGACCAATTTCGGCAATGTGCGCCGGCAGGGCCGCTTTCTTCCGCAGCTCCCCCTCGCCAATCGCTCGCGCGAGATCTGGGGCCGGCTGCCGGAATTGCTGGGCGAGGATGCGGAGTTCCTGCCGAGCGGACATGTCCGCGTCTGCTTCCGCGCCGAGGAGGTGGGCGCGCTGGAGGCGCACGCCCGCGACGTCCGCGACTACGGGTTGGAGCTGGAGATCCTCAGCGGCAACGCGCTCCGCGCTCGTTTCCCTTTCCTCTCGACGGCGGCGATCGCTGGCTCCCATTCGCCGACGGATGGCCACGCCAACCCGCGGCTCGCGGCGCCGGCGTTCGGCCGCGCGGCGCGGCGCGCCGGCGCCGTGGTGCAGGAGAATACCGAGGTGCTCGCCATCGAGAAATCCGGCGAGGATTTCCTGGTGGAGACTCCTGCCGGCCGGTTCCGCGCTCCCGTCGTGCAGATCTCCGCCGGCGCCTGGGGCGGACTCCTCAGCGCCCGCTGGGGCGAGCCCGTGCCCCTCGTGGTGCGCGGCCCGCAGATGGCGGTGACCGAGCCGATGCCCTACGCGCTCGAGCCGGTGGTCGGCGTCTTCTCCGCCGTTGCGGAAGAGGGCATCTATCTCCGCCAGGTCCGGCGCGGCAACATCGTCTTCGGCGGCGGGCTGCGCGGTCCCGCCTTCGCCGATATCCGGCGCGCTTACGTCGATCCCGCGAACACGCTGCGCCAGCTTCCGCATCTGCGGCGCGTGGTGCCGGCGCTGGCGGCCTTGCGCGTCATCCGCACCTGGAGCGGCATCGAGGGCTATATCGACGATGACATCCCCGTCATGGGGCCCAGCGCCAAGGTGCCGGGCCTCTTCTACGCCTTCGGCTTCTGCGGCCACGGGTTCCAGCTCGGCCCCGGGGTCGGCGACGTCATGGCCGAGCTGATCGACACCGGCACCACCATTACGCCGATCGATCCCTTTCACGTCGCCCGCTTCGGTGCCGGCAGATGAGCGTTCTTTATATCGGAGAATCCGAGCGCGGGCGGAAGTGGGCGCGGATGTTCCTCGAGCTTGCACCTGATCTTCCGTTCCGGATCTGGCCCGATATGGGAGACGCACCCTCGATACGCTATGTCGTGGCGTGGAAGCTACCGCCGGGCCTCCTCGGTCAGCTCCCGTACGTGGAAGCCGTCTTCTCCGTGGGCGCGGGCGTCGATCAGCTCGATCTCTCCGCCATCCCGGACCGGCTTCCGGTGGTGCGGATGGTCGAGCCCGGCATCGTTGCCGGCGTGGTGGGCTACGTCACCATGGCGGTGCTGGCGCTGCATCGGAACCTCATCGACTACATCGCCCAGCAGCGGGAGGGGCGCTGGCGACCGCTGCCGATGGTGCTGCCCGGCGTGCGACGGGTCGGCGTCATGGGCCGCGGCGTCCTCGGCAAGGCGGCGCTCGACAGCCTGGCGGGCCTGGGCTTCCCGCTCGCCTCCTGGGCGCGGACGCCCGCCCGTCTCGATGGGATCGACTGCTTCGCGGGCCGCGCGGGCCTGGCACCGTTCCTCGCGCGCAGCGACATATTGGTCTGTCTGCTGCCGCTCACGGCGGAAACGCGCGGCATTCTCAACGACGAGACCTTTGCCGCGCTGCCCCGAGGCGCCGGCCTGGTCAATGCCGGGCGCGGCGGCCACCTCTTCGAGCCGGATCTGCTATGGGCGCTCGATAGCGGCCAGATTTCCGCCGCGGTCCTCGACGTCTTCGAGCCGGAGCCGCTCCCCGCCGGTCATGCCTTCTGGCGGCATCCGCGCATCCTGGTGACGCCCCATGTGGGCGCCTTCACCCAGGCCGAGACGGCGGCGGAGGTGCTGCTGGCGAATCTGCGCCGCCATCAGCGCGGGGAGCCCTTGCAGGGGCTCATCGACCGCGAGCGTGGCTACTGATGCGCAGGGCATCGGCTCTCGGATGAGGCCGCCCACCAGGGGCCGCAGTTTCGCTGGTGCGCCACAAGCTGCCGGGCCAGAGAGCGTTTCTCTATCTTCTGCTGTCGCCGATGATCAGCATCCGGATCATCAACTCCGGATCGACGGACGGCCGACCCGTCGAGCTGTAAAATGGCTCGAGGTGCTTGCGCACGTCCGACAGGTCGACGAACCGCTCGATCGACCGCAGCATGTGATCCGCCGGGACGTGCTGCTCCAGGTTGAAGCCGTAGAACAGCGATTCTTGCATCACCGTCCGCTCACCCATCATCGCCGGCACTCCCTTCGCACCGACGAAAGTGAATCAGGGCGCCGTCACGGCCGCAAGCAGGAGTTTTTCAACACAATCTGCCAATAGCGGAAGCCTGAAGGCCATCGTTGTTTTGCCTATCACTGCCCACCCAATGTCGCTGGCACAAAATTTTCTTTCTGCGCATCGAACAGCTCCTTTTAGAGGCTCGCTAGAGCAAGACGGCTTGCGCTAACGTCTTGGAATAAAGCACTTTGTGGGAAATTTGTGGAAACACTCGGAAGTGCTAAAACCTAACTACTTATTTTCCCGAAGTTTTGATAGCGTCCCCAGCGGGATTCGAACCCACGTTACCGCCGTGAAAGCGTGATAAATCGTGTTCGGTAAAGGTGGCTGCGCTTCCCCGCAACCAATCCTGAAACGACGACACCGACGCCGCTCCCAGTGAGCGGCGTCGGTGCGTTTGGTCTTCCCGATCGGCCCGAGCGAGCTCGGGCGGCCTCTCACGCCGCGGCGCGCGTGACCATCTCCAGCAGGTGATCCGGGGCGAACGGCTTGCGCAGGAACATGTCGTTCTCGTCGACGAGCGAGAACTCCCCGGGCATGACGCTTGCCGACATCAGCACGACCTTCATCCCGGGATGCTGAAGCTGCGCCATCCGCGCGAAGGCGATGCCGTGCGGCTGCCCGCGCGGCATCTTCACGTCAACGACCGCCAGATCGATTTTGGCGCCGCTGCCGATGAAGCGAAGCGCCTCGCCGACGTCGCGGGCGCACATCACCTTGAAGCCGGCCGCCAGGAGAACGTTGCGGGTCAACGCGCGACACATATTGTCGTCTTCGAGAACCAGGACCGAAATACCAGCGTACGTGCCCATCGGATTGCACCCTGCCGTTGACTCCCCGCCAGAGAACTAGTGCGCGCAATTTATTTGGTAGTTAACGCGATTTCTTTTCATTGCGCTCGACGCCGATCCCGAAGCAGCTCGGCGATGCGCCGCGCAAGCGATCACGCTTTCGTCAGATAATATTAAGCCCGCGCTGTTAGCAATGCGGTGGGGAGCAATGCTGTTTCGGCGCCGCCTGATGACGGGCGCATGCTGGTCGCGCATTCGTGTGAGCATGAATGACGCGGCGTGCCGAAGCTGAGGACCAGTCATGGCTCAACCCATCAGCGAAATCGCCGACCTCGCGCGCTCTCTCCCGGGCTCGAGGCAATTGCCCGGCGACGGCAGAAGCAAGGTCATCCTCGTCGTCGACGACGATCCCACGACGATCGACCTGGTGATGCGGATCGGGCGCGGCGCCGGTTACTCGGTATTCGGCGCATCCAGCGGCGAGGAATGCATCTCCATACTGTGGCAGGTGACGCCGCGGCTGATCATGCTCGACGTGCGCATGAGGGGGCTGGACGGATTCGAGACCTGCCGCCGCCTGCGCGCGGATCACAACATTCCGAATATCCCGATCGCGTTCCTGACCGCGCGCAAGACCGTTGCCGACGTGAAGCGCGGTATCGCGGTCGGCGCCGACGATTTCATCGTCAAGCCGTTCGATGCGATGCAGCTGGTCGAGCGCGTCGGCTTCCTGATCTCGCGCGGTCCCATGCTGAGCGCGCGCCGCGCCCTTCGCGCGTCGAAACTTCGGCCGATGGACCCTCGATAGCTGCTGCATCGTGCGCCGGCGACGGATTCCATACGTCGGTATGGAGGCCGGGCGTGTGCCGGCGCATTCGGCTCGCGAAACGGATGATTGAGGTGCGCCGTCGCGATATCATCAACGGTCCGTAAATGCCGCGCGGTTACAAATGCGGAGCAGAAGGCATTCGAGGTGAATTGATGCGTTCGTCGATCCGCAGATTGCTCGTCATCGATGACTCCACTGACGATCAGCTGATCTATGGCCGATTGCTGCAGCGGGCGCCGAGTTATCGCTACGAGATCGTCGCGGCGGGGGACGCCGTCGAAGGATTGTCGGCGGCGCGCCGCCAGCACTTCGACTGCATCCTGATCGACGTCAATCTGCCGGGACGGAGCGGGCTGGACCTGCTGTCCGATCTGCTGCCGCGGTTTCGCGACACGCTCTGCGCCTTCGTGGTGGTTACCGGCGAAGGAAACGAATCCGTCGCCGTCGACGCGATGCGGCGCGGCGCCCAGGATTATCTCAGCAAGAACGGCCTCACTCCGGAAATGCTGGCGCGGGCGATCGAGCGCGCCATGGAGAAGCGCGGGCTGCAGGTGCAGCTCGAGTGCAGCCTGCGGGTCTCCACCAAGATGAACACCATGCTCCAGATCGAGATCGAGGAGCGCAAGAAGGCGGAGCTCGACGCGGCCGCGGCCAAGGAGCAGGCCGAGCGTGCGAATGAGGCGAAGAGCTCGTTCCTCGCCAATATGAGCCACGAGATCCGGACTTCGATGAACGGCATTCTTGGGATGACGAGCCTGCTGCTGGATCTGCAGCTCAACGAGGAGCAGCGGCAATACGCGACCGCGATCCGGCATTCCGCGAATGGCCTGCTGGGCCTGCTGAACGATATTCTCGATATCTCCAAGCTCGAGGCCGGCCGGATCGAGCTGGAAAACATCGACTTCGATCTCGAGGAGCTGATCGACGGCACGCTGGAGATGATTGCGGTCAAGGCCGTCGAGAAGGATCTCGAGCTCTGTGCGTGGATCGACCGGAGCGCGCTGTATCACTTTCAAGGGGATCCCACGCGGCTTCGGCAGATCCTGCTGAACTTGATCGGCAACGCAGTGAAGTTCACCAAGGCCGGGTCGGTTGCCGTGCGCGCGCGCGCCATCCCGCAGGACGGCGGCGACGACGGCGATCTCATGCTGTTGCGCATCGACGTCTGCGATACGGGCATCGGCATGTCGGCGGACGGCGTGAGCCGGCTATTCCAGAAATTCAGCCAGGCGGACAGCTCGATCACCCGGTGCTTCGGCGGCTCCGGCCTCGGCCTCGCCATCTCCCGCGAGCTCACCGACCTGATGGGCGGCACGATCGACGTGACGAGCACCCTCGGGCAGGGCTCCACCTTCAGCCTCGCCGTCATGCTGCCGCGGGGCGCGCCGCCGGCGACCGCACCCGCCTGGACGGAGCGTCTCGCCCGGCGGCGGATTCTCGTCGTGGACGATATGGAGGTGGCGCGCGGCGCCGCGCGGTGCCAGCTCGAGCGCGTCGGCATCGACGTGGTCGAGGCGCGGGACGGCGAGTCGGCGGTTGCCGAGCTGCGCCGTGCGGCGGCCAGCGGCCGCGACTTCGACGCGGTGCTGATCGATCAGGCGATGCCGGACGTTTCCGGAATGGAGCTGGCCAGGGCCATCGACGGGAGTCCGGCCCTGGCAAAGGTGAAGCGCATCCTGATGAGCCCCATTGGCATCGTCCAGACGTCAAATGGCGGCGGGCGGTCGCCGATCGATGCGATCGTGCGGAAGCCGCTGAGTCACAAGGCGACGATCGGATGCCTGGCTCGCCTGCTGTTCTCCGACGTGGGAGTCGTGGCCACGGAAAGCACGAGCATTCTCGGTGACCTCGATGCCGCGGCGCGGGGGGACAACAACCATCGCATCCTGCTGGCCGAGGACAACGTGATCAATCAGCGTGTCGCGTCCGGCATTCTCAAGCGCGCCGGCTACGCGGTCGACGTCGTCGATGACGGCGAGGCCGCCGTCGAGGCGGCCCAGGGTGCCAGGTACGACATCATCCTGATGGATCTGCAGATGCCCAGCATGGGCGGCGTCGAGGCGACCGAGATCGTCCGGAAAATCCACGGCTACGAGCATGTGCCCATCATTGCCATGACGGCCCATGCCATGCAGGGGACGCGCGAGGAATGCCTGCGCGCCGGAATGGACGATCACATCACGAAGCCGATCGATCCCCGCGGGTTCCTCTCCGTGGTGCGGCGGTGGGCCAGCATCACCGATGCGCCGCCGGCGGCCGACACGCCGCCGGTGCCGGAACCGTCGCCGGAGCCGCCGCTGATCGACGAGAGCCATCTGGCGGCACTCCGTGCCGCGCTCAACGCCAACGACTTCGATGAGCTCTTCGCCCAGGTGCCGTCCAACCTGCAGGAGCGCTTCGACCGGCTGCAGATCGCCTTCGCCACCGGCGATATCGAGGCGCTGGAGAGCGAGGCGCACAAGCTGATCGGCGGTGCCGGCAACATCGGCGCGATGGCGATCGCGATGCTGGCCCGCGAGCTCGAAGCGAGCTCGTCGGAGAAGGATCATGAGAGGATCGGCGGCTGCATGCGGGAACTCGGCGAGAAGGCGCCGGCGACGCTGGCGGCGCTGCGGGCCAAGGTCCCGGCGGCTGCTTAGGTTCGTCGCCGCCACTCCGTCGCGAAGTAGAGCAGCCTCCGTCGCCGGCGGCGCGAGCCCTCTTGCGCCGGAGCCAAAAGCGGCATATTGGCGCAGGAATGCAGAGCCCCGCCGCCGAACTCGCCGACCTGCCCGAGCGCCTCGAGACGCCAGCCGCCTGGTACGGGCCTGAGATGGCGATGCGCGGAGAATGGCGCGAGATGCTGACGCCCGCCGAAGGCGCCGAAGTGGCGGCGGCGACGGAGCGCCTCGCCGCCCGCGGCGTCGACATCGCCGGGATCCGCCGGGAGGATTTTCCGCTTCCGACCCTGGCGCCGCGCCTCGCGCGCATCCGCGGCGACGTGCTCGACGGCCGCGGCTTCGCCCTCATCCGCGGTCTCCCGTTATTTCCCGACGATATCGGCCGCGCCGCGATCGCGTTCTCCGGCATCGGCAGCCATTTCGGCGCGGCGCGGGCGCAGAACGCCCGGGGCCATGTGCTGGGCCATGTCCAGGACCTGGGCCGCAGCAGCGCCGACCCGACCGCGCGCATCTATCAGACCAGCGAGCGCCAGACCTTCCACACGGATTCCTGCGACATCGTCGGGCTCATGTGCCTGAAGACGGCGAAGTCGGGCGGACTCTCGGCCCTGGTGAGCGCGGTCACCATCTACAACGAGATCCGCCGCCGCCGTCCCGATCTGCTGCCGGCGCTCTTCGCCCCCATCGAGACCGACCGGCGCGGCGAGGTGCCTGCCGGCGCCAGGCCCTATTTCCGCATTCCCGTCTTCAGCTGGCACCGGAGCCTGCTCTCGGTGATCTATCAGCGCCAATATATCGAGAGCGCCCGGCGCTTTCCGGACGTGGCGCCGCTCACGCCCCAGCAGATCGAGGCCCTCGATCTCTTCGACGCTCTCGCCAACGATCCCGCGCTCCACATGCACATGGAGTTCCGCCCCGGCGACATTCAGCTCGTGCACAACCACACGCTGCTGCACGACCGCACGTCCTTCGAGGACTGGCCGGAGCCCCAGCGCAAGCGGCACCTGCTGCGCCTCTGGCTGGCGCCGGCGGACGCGCGGGTGCTGCCGCCGGTCTTCGCCGAGCGCTACGGCTCGGTGCTGCCCGGCGAGCGCGGCGGCGTCAGCGTTCCCGGCCTCCGCCTCAACGCGCCGCTCCAGGCGGAGTAGCGGCCCAGCCGGCGATCAGGCGCTCGATCGCCGCGAGGCCGTCGGTCAGCGCCGCGGGTCCCGGCTGCAGGATCAGGGACGACTTGATCTCGTGCACGGCGCCGGCGCGCACCGCCGGGATCGCGGCGAAGCCCGGCCGCGCCGCCACCCGCTCCGGCCGGAACTTCTTGCCGCACCAGGAGCCGATGATGAGATCGGGCGCGCGGTCGATGACCTCCTCGGCGGCGACGATGCGGTTCTTGGCGGCACCTTCCCGGGCGCGCTCGGCGAAGACATCGACGCCGCCGGCGATCCCGATCAGCTCGGATACCCAGCCGATGCCGGCGATCAGGGGATCGTCCCATTCCTCGAAGAAGATCCTTGGACGCCGCGCCAGATGCGCGGCCCGGGCCCGCGTCGCGGCAAGCCCGGTCTCCAGCCGGTCGACAAGGGCAGCCGCGCGCCCGCCCGCGTTCACGAGGGCGCCCACCATGCGGATCATGGCGAGAATTCCCGCGACGTCGCGCTGGTTGAACGCGTGGACGGCGATGCCGCGGCGGACGAGATCGGCGGCAATCTCCGCCTGCAGATCGCTGAAGGTCAGCACCAGGTCCGGTTCCAGCGCCGATATCTTCTCGATGTCGGCGGAGGTGAAGGCGCTCACCCGCGGCTTCTCCCGTCGCGCCTCGGGCGGCCGCACGGTATAGCCGGAAATGCCGACGATGCGGTCCTGCTCGCCGAGGAGATAGAGCGTCTCCACGGTCTCCTCGGTAAGGCACACGATGCGCGATGGCGGGAACAAGGGGGCTGCCGGGCTCGCCTCGATGTCAGGACGAGGAGCGTAGCAGATCAGAGGGCGGCAGCGACCGGCGCCGGGCGATCGCCGCGCGCGACATGGCCAGGAAGCGGCAGGCGAAGGTCGTGATCCGCGAGCTCGGCCGCCAGGGTGCGGGCGGCGAGGGCGAGCTGGTGCCTGAGCTCGCCGCGCACGAGCCAGCAGAGATGGGCGTCGAGCCAGGCGTCGTTGCCGTCCTGGGCGATGGCGATGAGGCTCAGCAGGCGCCGCTCGTCCCAGGTGAGCTGGAGGCATCCGGGATGGCCGACACAGAGGCGCCGGCGCCCGCCGAAGGCGAGGACGCCGAGAAAGGCCCGGAATGTCGTGAGCACCTCCGCCGCATCCGCGCCGCAGGCATCGGTGAATTCCCGGGTGACGAGGGGCGAGGGATGCCCCTGGGTCGCGAGCCGCCGCAGGCTCCACAGCAGCAGCTGCTCGCCGTAGCTGAGGCCGACTACCGAGGCGGTTGGCGCTGTCCCGCTGCCGTCTTCCGTCATCGAGATCTCCCTGGCTTGGCCGTGGGAGATAAATCTAATTGAGAATGAGTTGCAATTGCAAGGCGCGCTCTTTAGGCTGCGGATCTCCCGTTCCCCTCCGGAGGCGCCTCTCATGCCGATTGCCCGCCCGACGCCCGTCTACGCCGCGAACGAGCCCCTCGCCGATCTCCGCACCGCGGAGCTTTTCGTGGTCTCCTCCCTTCGCCTCTGGGTGCTGCCTCATCGCGATCCCACGGGCATCCATCCGGACTGGCGCGGCGGCTTCGTCGCGGCCGGCATCGACGATGTCGGCGTGCCCGCCTTCGATGGGCTGTTCCAGATCGTGGCGGCGGCGGCGCGCCGCAGCCTCGACGTCCGCTGCCTGCGCTGCGCGCGGCTCGGCGAGGACGAGGGATTCCTGCTGCAGCTCCTGAGCCTGCTGCAGCGGGAGCGGGCGGTGGCGGCGAATGCGATCCTCGGGGATTGGCTGCCGCCGGCGGCGGCGCGCATGGCGCTGCTGCCGGCGCGCGGTTTCGCGATGGCGCTGGCGGACGGCGGCATCGCCATTCCGTTGCGGCACGTGGAAGCGGCAAGCGCCGATCATGTCGGCGCCGCAGGCTATTCGGACCGTGGTCTCGCGCTGGTGCAGTAGGGCACGGATCCGCCGTTCCTCGGCGCGTCGCGCGCCGCGATCCGGCGGCGCCGGCTGGCACAGGGATTGCTACGTGGGGGAAGGCCGCCGCGCAGGAGGACACCGATGCCGCAGATGCCGGAATTCCCCAGGTCGGATTTCTCGCGGGTCCCCTACGCGGTCTTCGTCGAGCCCGAGATCTACCAGGCGGAGCAGGAGCGGCTCTTCAAGGGGCCGCTCTGGTGCTACCTCGCCCTCGAGGCGGAGATTCCGAACCCCGGCGATTACAAGACCACCTTCGTCGGCGATACGCCTGTTGTCGTGACGCGCGCCAGCGACGGCGAGCTCGCGGCCTTCGTCAACCGCTGCGCCCATCGCGGCGCCATCGTGCGGCGCGAGGCGTTCGGCAACGCGACGGAGCACCGCTGCGTCTATCACCAGTGGTGCTATGACACCAAGGGCGCGGTGACCGGCGTTCCCTTCCTGCGCGGCATCAAGGGCAAGGGCGGCTATCCCGCGGATTTCGATCCCCAGGCGCATGGGCTGCGCCGCCTGCGCGTCGACAGCTACAGGGGTGTCGTGTTCGGCACCTTCAGCGACGGGGCCGAGCCGCTCGTCGCCTATCTCGGCGACAGCCTCAAGGCCCAGTTCGATCGCCTGTTCTGCAAGCCGGTCAAGGTGCTGGGCTACATGCGGCAGATGATCAATTCCAACTGGAAGCTCTACTACGAGAACGTCAAGGACGCCTATCACGCCGGGCTCCTGCATCTCTTTCACGCCACCTTCGGCCTCTATCGGCCGACGCAGACCGGCGGGCTGATGATGGACAAGCACAAGGGCAGCTCGGTGCTGTTCAACATCGGCGGCAACTACGACCGCGCCGAGGCGGAGCGGCAGTATCGCGACAAGGAGAAATACGTCCCCGCCTACGATCTCGCGGACAATTCGCTGCTGGCGAGCCGGCCGGATTTTCCCGACGGCGTCGCCAACATGATCATGACCGTGTTCCCGAGCGTGGTGATCCAGCAGATCATGAACACCATGGCGACACGCCAGATCCGCCCGAAGGGGCCCGGTCAGTTCGAGCTCTACTGGACCTATTTCGGCTTTGCCGACGACGACCCGGAAATGGTCGAGATCCGCCTGAAACAGGCCAATCTCGTCGGTCCCTCCGGCTACATCTCCATGGAGGACAGCGAGGCGGCGGAGCTGGTGCAGCGCGCGGTCTCCAAGGACAAGGAGAACTGCTCCGTCATCGAGATGGGCGGCCGCGGACCGATCGAGGACGTCGACTATCTGATCTCGGAGATTCCGATCCGCGGCTTCTGGCGCCGCTACGCCGAGCTGATGGAGATGCCGGTGGGGGAGCCGCGGCGATGACGGTTCTGCAACGCTCGGGGATCGTCGGGGATGTCCAGCTGCATCACGCGGTGCAGGAGCTGGAGTTCCGCTACGCGCGAATCCTGGAACTCGATCCAGCTGGAAGCCTGGATCGATCTCTTCGCGGAGGAGTGCCGCTACAAGATCCTGCCGCGGGAGAATTACCAGCGCGGCCTGCCCCTCGGCCTGATCAGCTGCGACAGCAAGGGCATGCTGCGCGACCGCGTCAAGAGCCTGCGGGAGGCGAACATCTACAACATCCACCAGCCGCGGCGCATGATCGGCAACGTGGAGATCCTCGGCGAGCAGGACGGATGCTACGAGGTGGTGGCGAACTACGCCGCCTACCAGACCGACGCCGAAGGCGTCACGCGCCTCTTCAGCGTCGGCCAGTACCGCGATGCCGTGGTGGTGGAGGCGGGGCAGTTCAAATTCCGGGAAAAGCTGGTGCTGCTCGACACCTTCAGCGTTCCCAACCTGCTGGCCATTCCGCTCTGAACACTCCGACGGCGCGCTGAAAATTCAGCGCGCCGTCGAGTGGGTAAGAAGTCGCGTCAGGCGGCGTCCACCAGGACGATCTCGGAATCTTCCAGCGCCTTGATCGTGACAACCGCCTGCTGGGAGATCGCGGCGCCGTCGCGGGCGTCGATGCGGACGCCGTTGACCTCCACCGCGCCCATCGCGGGAACGAGATATCCCCGGCGGTCCGCGCCGAGCTTGTAGTCGACGCTCTCACCTGCCTTGAGCGTGGCGCCGACGACGCGGGCGTTGGCGCGGATCGGCAGCGCGTCGGTGTCGCCGGCGATGCCGCTGGCCAGCGTCACCAGGCGGCCGGAGCGGTCGCCCTTCGGAAACGCTTTGGCGCCCCAGGACGGCTGGCCGCCGCGGCGGTCCGGCTGGATCCAGATCTGGAAGATCCGCGTCGGCGTCGCCTCGAGATTGTATTCCGAGTGCCGGATGCCGGTGCCGGCGCTCATGACCTGGACGTCGCCGGCGGGCGTGCGGCCCTCGTTGCCGAAATTGTCCTTATGGGAAATCGCGCCCTCGCGGACATAGGTGATGATCTCCATGTCGGCGTGGCCATGCGGCGGGAAGCCGGTGTCCGGCGCGATCTCGTCGTCGTTCCAGACGCGGAGCGCCCCGTGGTTCATGCGCTTGGGGTCGAAATAGTCGGCGAATGAGAAGTGATGCTTGGCGTTGAGCCAGCCATGATCGGCGCCGCCGAGGCTGGTGAAGGGTCTGCGATCGATCATCTGGGTCTCCGTCGTGTCGGGTTGTTCGCTGGCCATGAATTTGGGCTGGACAGGGCGGTATAGAAATAGAAACTATGGAAACTCATTGTTTCCAGGAATGCGATGCCAAAACTCCCCGATCTCGAAGGCCTCGCCATCTTCGCCAAGGTGGTGGAGGCGCGTTCCTTCGCCGGGGCGGCGGCGGCGCTGGGCCTCTCGAAAGCCACGGTTTCCAAGGCGGTGAGCCGGGTCGAGGCCCGCCTCGGCGCCCGCCTCTTCAACCGCACCTCCCGCCGTCTCGCCCTCACGGACGCCGGCCGCAGCCTGGCGGAGCGGGCGGCGCGCATCCTGGCCGAGGGCGAGGCGGCGGAGGACGAGGCGCTCGCCCAATCCGCCGGCCCCCGTGGCCTGGTGCGCCTCGCGGCACCGATGTCCTTTGGCCTCAGAGAGGTGGCGCCGCTGCTGCCGGATTTCCTGACGGAATATCCCGAGGTCACCATCGATCTGCATCTGAGCGATGCCACCGTCGATGTCATCGGCGACGGCTTCGACGCGGCGCTCCGCATCGCCGCCCTCCCGGATTCTTCCCTGGTGGCACGGCGGCTCTGCGGCGTCGCCCGCTTCCTGGTCGCCTCGCCCGCATACCTCAAGCGGCGCGGAAGGCCGACCCATCCGCTCCACCTCGCCGAGCATGCCTGCCTCGGCTACACCTACCTGCCGAATCCCGACATCTGGCGTTTCCATCAACGCCAAGGGCGAGGAGGCGGTGGTGCGGCCGGCGGGGCCGCTCCGCGCCAACAACGCCGACGCGCTGATGCCGGCGCTGATCGCGGGGCTTGGCTTCGCGGTGCAGCCGGACTTCATCGTGCGCGACGCGTTGGCGGACGGGCGCCTCGAGGCGGTGATGCCGGAGTGGTCGCTGCGCGCCAGTGCCCTCCATTTCATCACCCCGCCCGGCGGCCCGCGCCCGGCCCGCATCGAGGTGCTCGGCGATTTCCTGGCGAAGCGCCTGGCGCGGCCGGGCAAGCATAGCAATGTTGAAACCGTCGCGCGGGGTCGGCGAACGCCGCTACACTCTAGCTGGTCGCGGTCCTTTGAGCACCAACACATGAACGAGCGCATTTTGAAGACCATCGCTTCCTGACGGAGAGCATCGAGTGCTCATTGTTCGACGCGAAGACGGTCGCTATTCGTATCAGAGGCAGTGGCTTACTGATGCGTCGACGGGGAAGGTTTGGGGACCGTCCGGACCAGCTGCCGGTATCCATGGTGCGGAGACTGCGAGCAGGAAGCTCTCGCCAGGGTGTCGTGGCCCCGAGCTTCCTGCTTTGCGGCCCTTTCCCGTGATAACGATCTCGTCAGGCTTGGAAATGGGCGGCCCTTGCCGCGCTCTCCCTGCTGGCGGGCTGGCTGCTGGAGCGCGCCACGGTGCCGGCGGCGCTGATGCTGGGGCCGATGGTGGTCGCCATCGCCTTCGGCATCGGCGGCAGCAAGTTGCGGCCGCCGCAATGGGCCTTCACCGGCTCCCAGGGAATCATCGGCTGCCTCATCGCCCGCAGCGTCACGCCGGCGATCCTGGTCTCCATCGTCCAGGATTGGCCGGAGATCCTGCTGGTGGTCACCACGACCGTCGTCGCCGGCGGCCTCGTCGGCTGGACCTTGTTCAAGTACGGCGGGCTGCCGGGAACCACGGCGGCCTGGGGCTCCTCGCCCGGCGCCGCCTCGGCGATGATCGTGATGGCGCAGGAATACGGCGCCGACGTCCGCCTCGTCGCCTTCATGCAATACCTGCGCTCCACCATGGTGGTGCTGACGGCGTCCCTGGTGTCGAAGCTGCTGATCGGCTTCGGCGTCGCGCCGGCGGCGCCGCTCTCGGCGCCCGCATCGGAGCTGGCGTCGGCGATGCCACTGCTGGCCCTCGGCGAGACGCTGGTCCTCGCGCTGGGCGGCGCGTGGCTCGGGCGGCGATTGCGGATACCCGCCGGCGGCTTCCTGTTCCCGATGGTGGCGGGAGCGGCGCTCCATGCCACCGGCACCATGGCGATCGAGCTCCCGCATTGGCTGCTCGGCATCGCCTATTGCGCGGTCGGCTGGACCATCGGCCTCGCCTTCACCTGGGAGGCGCTCACCTACGCGTTCCGCGCCATCCCGCAGATGCTGCTGGCGACCGCGATGCTGATCGGCCTCTGCGCGCTCTCGGCCTGGATGCTGACGTGGCTCCTGCACCTGGACGCGCTCACGGCCTATCTCTCCACCAGCCCCGGCGGCCTCGACTCCGTCGCCATCATCGCCGTCGGCAGCAACGCGGATGTTCCCACCGTGCTGGCGATCCAGACCCTGCGGCTCTTCGTCGTCATCCTGGTCGGGCCGCAGATAGCGAAGCTGATCTCGCGCTACGGGTAGCTAGAACTCCCGGCCGATGAGGCGGTCGAGGGAATAGCGGCCGCCGCCGCGGAAGAAGATGGCGATGCAGAGCAGCCACCAGAGTAGCGCGTACTCGATCCCGCGGTTGGTCCAGAAATAGCCGAACTGCCACTGGAACACCGTGATGATGACGGTCATCTGGATGAAGATCATGGCGGCGGCGATGCGGGTGAAGAGGCCGAGGGCGAGGCAGAGGCCGCCGACCAGCTCCGAGGTGAAGGTGAGATAGGCCAGCAGCATCGGCATCGGCAGGCCGTGGTCGCCGATCGCCTTGGTGTAGGTGTCGATGGAGCCGAAGAACACCTTCTGCACGCCGTGCGGGACCAGCACCGCGCCGGCGCTGAAGCGCATGAAGGAATAGCTGAACGGCGAGAATTTCTCGTAGAGCCCGGCAAGGCCGGGAACGATCAGCTTGCTGCTGTCGACGGCGTCGCTCATGGATTTCCCCCTGGTTATTCCCGCCCCGGAATTCCCTCCCGGCGGCTTCGGTTACAGTTGTAACACTGGCGGTGGCGGATTTCATGACACGGCCCGGTGATGGGCAGCCTGCCCATCTTTCTCCGGTCCCCCGCCGCGGTCCCTCCCGATATATTGAAGCCGAACAGGCGTACCAACGCCGGGGCCGCACGATAGGATGCGGCCGCATTACGGGGAGGACGGAACGATGAAGAGACGGTCGGGGGTTCGCGCTTTGCTGGTGGCTACTCTGGGGATGGCGGCGGTGGCGTCGCCGGCCGCGGCCCAGACGGTGAAGATTGGCTTCATCACGAGCTATTCGGGATTCCTGGCCCAGGCCGGGGATTCCATGGACAAGGGTGCCAGCCTCTACGTGAAGTTGCACGAGAAGGATCTGCCGCCCGGGGTCAAGATCGAGATCGTCAAGCGCGACGACACCAGCAGCAATCCCGACGTGGGCAAGCGCCTGGCCCAGGAGCTGATCACCCGGGACGGCGTGCAGATCCTGGCCGGCATCGTCTCCTCGCCGGTGGCTGCCGCCGTGGCACCGCTGACCGCCGAGGCGAAGGTGCCGCTGGTGCTGATGAACGCCGCCGGCGTCGCCATCCCCCGCATCTCGCCCTATGTGGCCCGCGTCTCCTTCACCATCTGGCAGCAGGGCTATCCCATGGGAAAATGGGCGGCGCCAGCAGGGCTGGAAGCGCGGCTACACCGCGGTCAGCGACTACATCCCCGGCCATGACGGCGAGGCCGCCTTCGCCAAGGGCTTCACCGACGGCGGCGGCGAGATGGTGGGCTCCGTGCGCTTCCCGCCCACCGCCAACGACTTCGTGCCCTTCGTGCAGCGCATCAAGGACGTGAAGCCCGACGTGGTCTTCGTCTTCGTGCCCGGCGGCAAGCAGGCAACGGCCTTCATGAAGGCGTGGAGCGATCTCGGCTTGCAGAGCGCCGGCATCAAGATCGTGGGGACCCAGGATCTCGTCACCGACGACGAGCTGCCGAACATGGGCGACGCGCCCTTGGGCATCGTCTCCGCCGGGATCTATTCCGTGGCCGGAAAACGCCCGCAGAATGCGGCTTTCCTTGCGGCGTGGCGCAGCGAGTACGGCGAGCAGGTGATCCCGAACTACGTCGCCGTCGGCGGTTGGGACGGGATGGCCGCGATCTTCGACGTGATCAAGGCCACCAAAGGTAAATTCGACGGCGACCAGGCGATGGCGATCCTGAAGACCTGGAAGAACCCCGACAGCCCGCGCGGGCCGATCGAGATCGATCCCGAGACCCGGGACATCGTGCAGAACGTCTACATCAGGCGGGTCGAGAAGGTGGACGGCCACCTTGCCAACGTGGAGTTCGACACCATCCCCATGGTGAAGGACCCCTGGAAGCAGCTCAATCCGCCGAAGTGAGCGACTGAGGCCGTCAGTCGGCCGCTGCGTCCTTGCCGTCGGCCCGGGCGATCTCGATCCGGTCGCCGATGCGGGCGATCCTGAGCTCGATCGCGCCCCTGCCGCCGTCGCGGGGCACCGAGACCGTCGTTCCCTGACCCGGCGCCAGCGTCACGACGAAGCGAAGCGGCGTCGCGTCGCGAGCGTCGTTCGCCGCGGTCTCCACCTGGACCGTGGTGACCACGCGAAAGCCGTCGGGCTCGACGGTGTAGTAGGTGAGGGCCGATATCGGGCCGAGCTTCACCAGCCGCGCTGTGGCCGGCACCAGATCCGTCGCGTGCGCGACGAGGGAAACCGGGGCGCCGAAGAAGACGAGGGCGGTCAACAACGCGCGGCGGTTCATGAGACGGTGCTCCCTCAAGGTCGTGGCGGGGCGGCGTGCCGCCCTGTCGCAGGGTGGGCATCCTGCCGCCCTCGTGTTGCCGCAGCATTCCAGTGCCGGGAAAAGAGGTTACGGCTGTAGCCAAATCCCGGCCGGCGCCGGTCTGCCGGGGTATGGCGGAGCCCCGCCGATGGGGTAAGCTGGCGATCAGATCAGCAGAATTCGCCCGGGAGGATGCCGATGCCTTACGTCAAAGTGACCGATATCGCCTATGCGCGGCTGCAGTCGCCGAGCCTGGACGAGGCCGAGGAGTTCCTCACCATTTTCGGCATGAAGCGCGCCGAGCGGACGCACAACGCGCTCTACATGCGCGGCACCGACGCCCCGCACCACATCCACGTGACCCATCTCGGCCCGCCGAAGTTCGTCGGCTTCGCCTTCTACGTGGAGAGCGAGGACGATCTCAAGAAATTCGCCAAGGCGCCCGGCGCCAGCGGCATCGAGCACATCGACGAGCCCGGCGGCGGCCTGCGCGTGCGCATCAGCGATCCCAACGGCTATCAGATGGAAGTCATGTGCGGCCTGGCGCAGCTCCCGCCGCTGCCGACGCGGCGCAACGTCGTCAACACCGGCGAGCAGAAGCTGCGCCGCGCCGGCGAGCTGATGCGGCTGCCGGCCGGGCCCTCGGAGGTGAAGCGCATCGGCCACGGCGTCATGATGACGCCCCAGGCGACGCAGCAGATCAAATGGTTCCGCGAGATGTTCGGCCTGGTCTGCTCCGACGAGGTCTATGCGGGCACCAAGGACAACGTCATCGCCTCCTTCAACCGCTGCGATCGCGGCGAGACCTTCGTCGACCATCACGTCTTTCTCTGCGTCGCCGGCTCCAAGGTCGGGCTCAACCACATCTCCTTCGAGGTGCAGAGCATCGACGACGTCATGCTCGGCCATGAGCATCTGGTGAAGGCCGGCAAGTACAAGCAGGTCTGGGGCATCGGCCGGCACGTGCTGGGGAGCCAGGTGTTCGATTACTGGCAGGATCCCTGGGGCCGCGTGCACGAGCACTGGACCGACACCGACGTCGTCAACGTGCACGCCGAGCCCCGACTCCACGCGGTCGAGGACGGGCTCAACTCGCAATGGGGCGACGCGGCGCCGATGGAGTTCATCAACCACGCGACGCCCTGAGCCCTGATATCGGGGAGATGATCATGCGAGGCAGCACCGAGCGGTTCCTGACCACCCACACCGGCAGCCTGCCGCGGCCGGAGGATCTGATCCGCACGATGTACGCCAAGGAGGAGGGCGTGCCGGTGGATCCGGCGGCGCTCGGCGCCCGCGTGCGCTCGGCGGTGGCGGAGGTGGTGGGGAAGCAGGCCGCCGCCGGCATCGATCTCATCAACGACGGCGAGATGTCGAAGCCGAGCTACGCCACCTACGTCAAGGACCGGCTCTCTGGATTCGGCGGCACCGGGAATACCTTCGTCTATCAGGACCTGGCGGAATTCCCGAACCTGCAGAAGCGCGTCTTCGGCGATCCCGGCCGCTCGCGCCGCAAGACGCCGGCCTGCAACGGGCCGATCGGCGTGCGCGATCCCGGCGCCGCGCCGCGCCGACGTCGACAATCTGAAGGCGGCGCTCGCCGCGGTGAAATCCTCCGGCGCCTTCATGAGCGCGGCGTCGCCCGGCGTGGTCTCGCTGTTCTTCCGCAACGACCACTATCCGAGCGAGGACGCCTATCTCTTCGCCATCGCCGAGGCGATGCGCCAGGAGTACGAGACGGTTGCGGCGGCGGGCATCGTGCTGCAGATCGACTGTCCGGACCTCGCCATGGGCCGCCACATCCAGTACGCGGGCCTCAGCGTGGCGGAGTTCCGCAAGCGCGCCCATGTCCATGTGGAGGCGCTCAACCACGCCGTCGCCAACATTCCTGCCGAGCAGCTTCGCATGCACGTGTGCTGGGGCAATTACGAGGGGCCGCATCACTGCGACGTGCCCCTCGCCGACATCATCGACGTCGTCTTCCTGGCGAAGCCGAGCGCGATCTCCTTCGAGGCGGCCAATCCCCGCCACGCCCATGAATGGACGCTGTTCGAGCGGGTGAAGCTGCCGGAGGGCAAGCTGCTGATCCCCGGCGTCCTCGAATCGAAGTCGAACTTCATCGAGCATCCGGAACTGATCGCCCAGCGGATTGCCCGCTACGCCAATCTCGTCGGACGAGAGAACGTCGTCGCCGGCAGCGACTGCGGCTACGGCACCTGGGTCGGTCAGGCGGCGGTGGATCCCGACGTGGTCTGGGCCAAGCTGGCGGCGCTCGCCGAAGGCGCGCGCCTGGCCTCCCGGCAATTCTGGAAATAGCGGCGTCGCCGCAGGATTGCCACAGATTGAGAGGCGAGAGAGCGCCCGGGAATTCGCGCGCGTGTGGCGGAAAGGTGCGCCTCGCCATCCCGGCGCGCGGCCGCCTGTGTGGTGAACGTCATACTGGCAGGCTCCGCATGGGTGTTTCATGCGGGGGTGTGACATAGCGGCGCGGACGGGGTCGGAGCGGAAGCAATGGCCCTTGACCCGCGTATAATGGAAAGCGCATAGGGCAGGCCAGGAGGCCTCAGTGAGAAAGCAAAAATTTCGCGGGAATCTCTTCGTCGCGAATCTGCCGCAAGGCTATACCGACGAGGAGCTGGCGAAGGCGTTCGATCCCTTCGGCATCGTCATCAGCGCCTTCCTCGCCCGCGACCCCAAGACCGGCGTTCCGAAGACGCATGGTCTGGTTAACATCGCTCCCGACCGCGCCGCGAAGGAAGCCGCCGCGGCGCTGAACGGCAGCCAGGTCGGCGGCCGTCACATCGAGGTGCGCCTCGCCGATCCCAACATGTCGATCGGCATCCCCGGCGATCCCAACGCCGGCCGCGAGACCCAGCGCCGCGCGCCGCCGCCGGCCGCCGCGGTGAGTCGTCCGCGACCGACCTTCCAGGTCGAGCACCGTCCGCTCCGCCCGCGCACGGCCGGCACTTCCGTCCGCTGATTGCCTGATATCTGGACCGGCGGGGCGCGTCCTTCGACGCGCTTCGCTTGCTCTGGATGAGGGCCGACTGAGAACGGCCTCGTCCTGAGCAAGCGGCCCCGCTTCTCCCGCACGCATTTGCCCTTGCCGCCGCACCGCCCGGCATGCCATTTGCTTTGACCAATGGCTGCCGACGCCCGCCTACTGGCGGAGCCGGAGCGGTGCCGACACAAGGGGAGGGGCGGATGCGGAATTCTCTGAGGTTTCTGAGGCGGAGCGGGGCGATCGCAGGGGTCGTCGTCGCCCTGGCATTGGCGCTGCCGCCGGCCGCCGATGCCCAATCTTCCGGCAAGACGATCAAGCTGGTCCCCCAGGCGGACCTGCGCAGCATCGATCCGATCTGGACCACCGCCTATATCACGCGCAACTACGGCTACATGGTCTACGACACGCTGCTTGCCTATGACGCCGAGTTCAAGGTGCAGCCGCAGATGGTGGACAAGTGGACCATCAGCGACGACAAGCTCACCTATACCTTCACTCTCCGAGACGGCCTCAAATGGCATGACGGGCAGCCGGTGAAGGCGGCCGACTGCGTTGCCTCCCTGAAGCGCTGGATGGCCCGCGATGCCATGGGGCAGGCGTTTCCGCCGGTCATCGGCGAGATGAAGGCGGTGGACGACAAGACCTTCGTGATCGTCCTGAAGAAGCCCTATGCCCTGCTGCTGGACGGTCTCGCCAAGATCTCCAGCAACACGCCCTTCATGATGCCCGAGCGCGTCGCCAAGACCGATCCTAACACCCAGATCACCGAGACCATCGGCTCGGGCCCCTTCAAGTTCGTGAAGGAGGAGTGGGTGCCCGGTGCCAAGGCGGTGTTCGTGAAGAACACGGACTACGTGCCGCGCAAGGAGCCGCCGAGCTGGGCCGCCGGCGGCAAGGTGGTGAAGGTCGACCGGGTGGAGTGGCAGTACATCCCGGATTCCCAGACCGCCGCCAACGCCCTCAACGCCGGCGAGGTGGACTGGTGGGAGCTGGTGCCGCCGGACCTGGTGCCGCTTCTCGCCAAGAACAAGGACGTCGAGGTCGCGACCACCGATCCGCTGGGCAACATGGGGGTTCTGCGCTTCAACAGCGAGCTGCCGCCGTTCAACAACGTGAAGATGCGCCAGGCGGTGCAGATGGTGGTGGACCAGAAGGAATACATGGCGGCGGTCGCCGGCGATCCGAAGTACTGGAAGACCTGCTATTCCTTCTTCCCCTGCGGCACGCCGATGTCGAACGACGCGGGCTCCGAGGCGCTCTCGGGCAAGCGCGATTTCGAGAAGGCGAAGGAACTGGTGAAGGAGTCGGGATACAAGGGCGAGCGAGTGGTCGTGATGGCCGCCACCGATCAGCCGATCGTCTACGCTCAGGGCCTGGTCACGATGGAGCTCCTGAAGAAGATCGGCGTCAACGCCGAGCTGCAGTCGATGGACTGGGGCACGCTGATCACGCGGCGCGCGTCGCACGAGCCGATCGATAAGGGCGGCTGGAACATCTTCTTCACGTGGTCGGCGGCGCCGGATCTGCTGAATCCCGCCGTCCATTCCCAGCTCCGCGGCAATGGCGCCAAGGGCTGGTTCGGCTGGCCGACCGACGCCAAGATCGAGGCGCTGCGCGACCAGTGGTTCGAGGCGCCCGACCTCGCCGCCCAGAAGAAGTTCGCGGCGGAGATCCAGGCGGAGGCCTTCATCAACGTGCCGCACATCCACACCGGGCAGTTCGTGATCCCCACTGCCTACCGCAAGAACCTCAAGGGCGTCATCGTGGCGCCGGTCCTCTTCATGTGGAACGTCGACAAGTCCTGACGCCGTCGGGACGCAGCGATCCACACTGAATTGTATCAGGGCGCGCCGCCGGATAACCGGTGGCGCGCTGCCTGATTTCTGCGCAGGTTTTAACGCTGGATTGGCTTGACCGGCGAGCGCGAGCCGGTAGTGTCCCTCTGCGCCGAAGCGGCCCGCCGCCGGCGCCGGGAATGAGTCATAAAAAGATGAAAGCCGAGGGATCGAACCCTCGCCTAGAGGAGGATGCGCTGCCAGACGACGTCATCTTGGAGACCAGGGGTCTCACCAAGGAGTTCCTCGGCTTCACCGCGGTGAAGAACGTGGACCTCCGGGTGAGGCGCGGCACCATTCACGCGCTGATCGGCCCCAACGGCGCCGGCAAGACCACGGTCTTCAATCTCCTCACCAAGTTCCTGGAGCCGACCCAGGGCAGCATCCACTACAACGGCGCCGATATCACGACGGAGCGTCCGGCGGACGTGGCGCGGCGCGGCATGGTGCGCTCGTTCCAGATCTCCGCGGTGTTCCCGCATCTGACCGTGCGCGAGAACGTGCGCGTGGCCTTGCAGCGGCCGCTCGGCACTTCCTTCCAGTTCTGGCGCTCCGAGCGCAGCCTCGATCGCCTCAACGACCGCGCCGACGAGCTCCTGGAGTCCGTGGGGCTGGGGGATGCGCTCGAGATCACCGCGGCCGAGCTCCCCTATGGGCGCAAGCGCGCGCTCGAGATCGCCACCACGCTGGCGCTCGATCCGGAGATGCTGCTGCTGGACGAGCCGATGGCCGGCATGGGGCACGAGGATATCGGCCGCATCTCCGATCTCATCCGCACCGCGGCGGAGAGCCGCACGGTGCTGATGGTGGAGCACAACCTCTCCGTGGTGGCCGATCTCTCCGACACCATCACCGTGCTGACCCGCGGCCAGATCCTGGCCCAGGGCAGCTACGCGGAAGTGTCGACCAACCCCGAGGTGGTCGAGGCCTATATGGGAACCGGTCATGCCTGAGGCGGCGGTGGAACAGAAGGCGCTGCTGCGCGTCGACGGGCTCAACGCCTGGTACGGCGAGAGCCACATCCTGCACGGCATGCGCTTCGCGGTGGCGGAGGGCGAGGTGGTGACCCTGCTGGGCCGCAACGGCGCCGGCAAGACCACCACCTTGAAGGCGATCATGGGGATCATGGGCAAGCGCGCGGGCTCGATCCTGTTCGAGGGCCGCGAGTTCATCGATCAGCCGTCCTATCGGATCGCCCGCGCTGGCATCGCCTACTGCCCGGAGGAGCGCGGCATCTTCGCGGCGCTCTCCGTCGAGGAGAACCTGACCCTGCCGCCGATTGTGCGCGAGGGCGGCATGAGCGTCGGCGAGATCTACGATCTCTTTCCCAATCTGAGCGAGCGGCGCAAGAGCCCCGGCACCAAGCTCTCCGGCGGCGAGCAGCAGATGCTGGCGATCGGCCGCATCCTGCGTACCGGCGCGCGGCTCCTGCTGCTGGACGAGCCCACCGAGGGCTTGGCGCCGGTCATCGTGCAGCAGATCGGCACGGTCATCCGGCAACTCAAGCAGAAGGGCTACACCATCCTGCTGGTGGAGCAGAACTTCCGTTTCGCGGCGACGCTCGCCGACCGTCACTACATCGTCGAGCACGGCGAGGTCATCGACATGATTGCGAACGACCGGCTAGCGGAGAATCTCGACAAGCTGAAGACATATCTCGGGGTCTGAGACGACCCCTTTCAGGAGGAGCGTTATGAAGACGAAGACAATTCTGACGGCGGCGGCGCTGGTTGCGCTGCTCGCCGGCGGCGGCGCGGCCCAGGCGCAGGTGAAGATCGGCATCCTCAACGACCAGTCCGGGCTCTACGCCGATCTCAGCGGCAAGGGCTCGGTGGAGGCGGCGAAGATGGCGGCCGAGGACGTGGGCAAGGTGCTCGGCCAGCCGGTGGAGATCGTCGTCGCCGATCACCAGAACAAGCCCGACGTCGGCTCCGCCATTGCGCAGAAATGGTACGACGCCGAGGGCGTCGACATGATCGCCGACGTGCCGACCTCGTCGGTGGCGCTCGCTGTGCAGCAGGTGAGCCGCGACAAGAAGAAGATCGTGATGTTCTCCGGCCCCGCGGCCTCGGAGATCACCGGCGAGAAGTGCTCGCCCTACAGCGTGCACTGGACCTACGACACCTATGCGCTGGCCCATGTGACCGGCCAGTCCGTGGTGAAGGCGGGCGGCGACACCTGGTTCTTCCTCACCGCCGACTACGCCTTCGGCCATGCGCTGGAGCGCGACACCACGGCGGTCATCCAGGAGAACGGCGGCAAGGTGCTGGGCAGTGTCAACGTGCCGCTCAACAACCAGGACTTCTCCTCCTTCCTGCTGCAGGCGCAAAGCTCGAAGGCGAAGATCGTCGGCCTCGCCAATGCCGGCGGCGACACCATCAACTCGATCAAGCAGGCCTCCGAGTTCGGCATCGTCGCCGGCGGCCAGAAGCTGGCGGGCCTCCTGGTGTTCGTGAGCGACGTGCATTCGCTCGGATTGCAGATCGCCCAGGGCCTGCAGCTCACCGAGGCCTTCTACTGGGACCAGAACGACGAGACCCGGGCGTGGTCCAAGCGGTTCGCCGCGCGGATGCCCGGCCGCGAGCCGACCATGGTGCAGGCCGGCGTCTACGGCGCCGTGCTGCACTATCTCAAGGCGGTGCAGGCGGTGGGCAGCAAGGACGCGGACAAGGTGATGGCGAAGATGCGGGAGACGCCGATCAACGATTTCATGACCAAGAACGGCACGCTGCGCATCGACGGCCGCGTCATGCGCGACATGTACCTCTTCGAGGTGAAGAAGCCGTCGGAGTCGAAGGGACCGTGGGACTATTACAAGCTGATCCACTCGGTTCCCGCGAGCGAAGCCTACCGGCCCCTCGACAAGGGCAATTGCCCACTGGTGAAGAAGAGCTGAGCAGCATCTACTGATAGCGATTCCGTGGGTGAAGCCTGATGCTGGACTGGATCCATATCACCATCCCGCCGACGCCGGCGCTGTTCGCGCAGCTCCTGATCGGCCTCATCAATGGCGCCTTCTACGCCATGCTGAGCCTGGGGCTCGCGGTGATCTTCGGTCTCCTCAACATCATCAACTTCACCCACGGGTCGCAGTACATGCTGGGGGCATTCTGCGCCTATCTCGCCCTCAACTATCTCGGCATCGGCTACTGGCCCTCGCTGCTGGTCGCGCCGCTCGTGGTGGGCGCCATCGGCATGGTGATCGAGCGGCTGTTCCTGCGCTGGGTCTACCGTCTCGATCATCTCTACGGGCTGCTGCTGACCTTCGGCCTCTCCCTCATCATCGACGGGCTCTTCCGCCAGACCTACGGCTCCTCGGGCCAGCCCTACGCGATCCCCGAGATTCTCCAGGGCGCCCATAACCTGGGCTTCATGTTCCTGCCGAACTACCGCGCCTGGGTGATCGTTGCCTCGGTCATCGTGTGCTTCGGCACCTGGTTCGTGATCGAGCGCACCAAGCTCGGCTCGTACCTGCGCGCCGCCACGGAGAATCCGAACTCTGGTGCAGGCCTTCGGCATCAACGTGCCGCGCATGATCACGCTCACCTACGGCTTTGGCGTGGCGCTGGCGGCGCTCGCCGGGGTGATGGCGGCGCCGATCTACCAGGTGAGCCCGCTCATGGGCTCCAACCTCATCATCGTCGTCTTCGCCGTCGTGGTGATTGGCGGCATGGGCTCGATCCTGGGGGCGGTGGCGAGCGGATTTCTCCTGGGGGTGATCGAGGGCCTTACCAAGGTGTTCTATCCCGAGGCGTCGGCGACGGTGATCTTCGTCATCATGGCGATCGTGCTGCTGGTGAAGCCGGCGGGTCTCTTCGGCAAGGCGGCATGATGAGCACCGTGACCGCAGCGGCGGCGGCAGAGCGGACCCGGGCGCGGGGCGCCAGTCGCAATCTCGTGGTGACGGTGGTGCTGCTGGCGCTGGCCGTGGCGGCGCCCTGGATGCTCTACCCGGTCTTTCTCATGAAGGCGCTCTGCTTCGCGCTCTTCGCCTGCGCCTTCAACCTGCTCGTGGGATATGTCGGGCTCCTGTCCTTCGGCCATGCCGCCTTCATGGGGACCGCCTCCTATATCACCGCGCACACGGTCAAGAACTGGGGCCTGCCGCCGGAGCTCGGCATTCTCGCGGGCACCGCGGTCGCGGCTGTCATGGGAGCAGCCTTCGGCTGGCTCGCGATCCGCCGCCAGGGCATCTATTTCGCCATGGTGACCCTGGCGCTGGCGCAGATGGTTTACTTCTTCGCCCTCGAAGTGCCCTTCACCCACGGCGAGGACGGCATTCAGGCCGTGCCGCGCGGCCATCTCCTGGGTGTCATCGATCTCGGCCAGCCCCTGACCATGTACTACTTCGTGCTGGCGGTGTTCCTGCTGGGGTTCTTCATCATCTTCCGCACCATCCACTCTCCCTTCGGCCAGGTCTTGAAGGCGATCCGCGAGAACGAGCCGCGGGCGATCTCGCTGGGCTACAAGACCGAGCGCTACAAGCTCGTCGCCTTCATCCTTTCCGCCGCTCTCTGCGGCCTCGCGGGATCGACCAAGGCGCTGGTGTTCCAGCTCGCCTCCCTCACCGACGTGCAGTGGCAGACTTCGGGTGAGGTGGTGCTGATGACGCTTCTGGGCGGCCTCGGCACCGCGGTGGGGCCCGTGGTGGGTGCCTTCATCACCGTCAGCATGGAGAACTATCTCGCCCAGTACGGCTCCTGGATCACCATCATCGAGGGCACGATCTTCGTGCTCTGCGTCCTGGTCTTCCGGCGCGGCGTGGTGGGCGAGATCGAGCGCCTGCTCAAGCGCGCGCCGCGCGGCTGATGACCGCAATGCCGGTGCCGGCGTGAGCGACACGGAGGGCGACCCTAGTCGCTCGCTGCTCAGCCATCCGCCGTTCGCGTTCTTCTGGTTCTCCCGCGTCCTCTCCACCATGGCCTTCCAGATCCAGGCGGTGGCGGTGGGCTGGCAGATCTACGCCCTCACCGACAGCGCCTTCGTGCTGGGCCTCGTGGGCCTGGTGCAGTTCCTGCCGATGGTGGTGCTGACCCTTGTCGTGGGCCAGGTTGCCGACCGCTACGACCGGCGCCGCATCGCCGCCATCTGCCAGCTGGTCGAGGCCACGGCCGCAACGGCGCTGACGCTCGGCACGCTCGGCGGCTGGCTCGGCCGCGACGGTATCCTGGCGCTTCTCGTGGTGGTGGGCGGCGCCCGCGCCTTCGAGGGGCCGACGATGGCGGCGCTGGTGCCGGGCCTGGTGCCCCGGGCGGCGCTGCAGCGCGCCACCGCCTGGTCCGCCTCCGCCAATCAGACCGCGCAGATCGTCGGCCCCGCCATCGGCGGCCTGCTCTATGCGTTGGCGCCGCTGGCGGCCTTTGCCGCCGCCGCGGTCATGTTCCTGCTCGCCGCGGTCTCGGCGTCGCTGATCCGCCGCGTCGAGGCCGCGCGGCCGCGCGAGCGCGTGACGTTGGCGTCGCTCTTCTCCGGCATCGTCTTCATCCGCACGCGGCCGGTTCTGCTTGGCATCCTCTCCCTCGATCTCTTCGCGGTGCTGCTGGGCGGCGCCACCGCGCTGCTGCCGATCTATGCCCGCGACATCCTCGGCACCGGTCCCTGGGGCCTGGGCCTGCTGCGCGCGTCGCCGGCGATCGGCGCGCTCGCGATGTCGGTGGTGCTCGGCCACGTGGCGCTCACGCGCCGCGTCGGTCCGATCCTCTTCGGCGCCGTCATCTGCTTCGGCCTCGCCACCGTGCTGTTCGGTCTCTCGCGGGATCTGCCGCTGTCGCTCGCGGCGCTCGCGCTCCTCGGCGCCTCCGATGTCATCAGCGTGGTGATCCGCTTCGCGCTCGTGCAGCTGCAGACGCCGGACGAGATGCGCGGCCGCGTGAGCGCGGTCAATTACATGTTCGTCGGCACGTCGAACCAGCTCGGCGAATTCGAATCCGGACTGACCGCCGCGCTCTTCGGCGCGGTGCCGGCGGTGCTGATCGGCGGCATCGGCACGGTGCTGGTGGCGTTCGCGTGGATGCGCCTTTTTCCCCAGCTTCGCCGGATCAGCAGCCTCGAAGGCTGATCCACCCCTGGCCCCTGCAAGATAGTACGCAGATGTGACTAATCGGCAACACTCGAAAGTGGTCGATTTCCATCGTATGCCCGACCAACGGGCTGGTTATTGTAAATAGCATTTCCCAGACGATATGTGCGTAATCGTGCAGGTCGGACAGCCCCAGGTTTCGATATCCGGTCGTCGCTCAATCCAGGCGCATAGTTTTCGCCGCGTTTGTACCGGCGTCGATCGCAATAAAAGTGTAATGTTCTCCTGATCCTCAGCCGGTGGCTGTTTCCGGGCGCACGCCAGACTTCGTAAACCATTGCTGTGCGATGCTTTTACTTGCTAGACCGCGACATTCATCCGCTGCCGCGAGGCGCTAGCTACTTCGGACAGGTATCGCGCTGCCGGGCTTTTCGCCATGAGTGTGTCCTAGAACGGTGCGTTCCTCCTTATGCAGGGGGTGTTGTGTCGCAATTGAGCCGATTTCGAATCATTTTTCCGGCGATCGAACGGGTGCCGGGCGCGCCGCGTGCAGCGGTACTGCCCGTTTTTCACTCACGCGGTCTTCTGGGAACCGCGCGCCCCTGCAGCAGAAACTGGTCCCGCTCGATCGGCGGTCTATCGCGCACCGGCGGGCGCGCCGCGGCGAACTGTGACGGAGGTCACTGTGCCGGCGCGCTCGGCAGCCTAGCCTGAATCTTCTTTCAGACCCGGATTGACAAGCACAATGAGTACGACGTCCCCCTCTCCTCCCCACGTCAGCTGGCGCGAAAGGTTTCGCGGCGTGGTGGGCGGCACCGTCGTGGCGGGCTTACAGGCGCGCGGGGTCGCCGAGACCGATGGCGATGGCCGCAAGGAGGATTGGGGTTATGCGACGACCTCCACCGGTGGCGTTGCCGGTTCGGTGGAGACCGACGGCGCGTTCGCCGCGTCGCGCGTGGCGCAGCCGCATCGCGGCGGCCGTCGCGCCATCTCACCGGAAGTGCTGTGCGGCATGGTGCAGGTGCTGGATGTCGTGGCGATCGCGTTCGGCGGATTGCTGGCATCGGCGGTCTATCTCGTCGCCATCAGGGGCGACGAGGCGGAGTACGACCGTTATTGGTTCGCGGTGGTGGTGGCGGCTCTCATCTTTGCCGTCGCCGAGCGCAAGGCCGGCGGCTACACGCTGAAGCGCCTGACCCGGGTCGGCTGGCAGCTTGGCCACGTCGGCATCATCTGGGGCGCCGCGGTCTCGATCCTCTCCACGCTGGCCTTCGCGGCCAAGGTCGCGGAGACCTACTCGCGCGGCTGGGCGGCGGTGTTCGCCCTTGTGTGCCTGGTCGAGCTCGGCCTCATCCGCATCGTCCTGAGCTTCCTCATCCGGCATTGGACGCTGCAGGGGCGCCTCTCGCGTGTCGTCGCCATCGTCGGCGCCGGTCCGCTCGGCGAGCAGATCATCGGCAAGCTGCGCGCGGCCACCGATCCCGTGATCACCGTCGCCGGCGTCTTCGACGACCGTCTGAGCCGCGTCCCCGCGATCATCGCCGGCTGCCAGGTCGTCGGCACCACCAACGATCTGATCGCCCAGGTGCGCAGCTCCCTCATCGACGAGGTCATCATCGCGCTGCCGTTGCGCGCGGAGGCGCGTATCGGCGAGCTCATCGCCAAGCTGCGCCTGCTGCCGGTGGATCTCCGCCTCAGCCTCGACCCGATCGGCGGCATCTTCCCGATCCGCGGCATCAGCCAGGTCGCCTCGGTGCAGATGATCGAGGTGCTCGACCGCCCGCTCAAGCATTGGAGCGGCGTGGTGAAATGGCTGGAGGACCGCGCGCTCGGCACGCTGCTGGTGGCGCTCACCGCGCCGGTCATGGCGGCAATCGCGCTGGCGATCCGCCTCGACAGCAAAGGCCCGATCCTGTTCACCCAGGATCGCTTCGGCTTCAACAACAACGTCATCCGCGTCTACAAGTTCCGCACCATGCACGTCGATCAGACCGATCACACCGGCGCGCGCCGCACGGTGCCGGGCGACAAGCGGGTGACCCGCGTCGGCCGCATCCTGCGCAAGCTCAGCCTCGACGAGCTGCCGCAGCTTCTCAACGTGCTGCTGGGCGACATGTCCCTGGTGGGGCCGCGTCCGCACGTCATGGCGATGAAGGCCGGCGACCGGCTCTATCACGAGGCGGTCGGCGACTATTTCCTGCGCCACCGCGTGCGGCCCGGCATGACCGGCTGGGCCCAGGTGCATGGACTCCGCGGCGAGATCGATACGCCGGAGAAGGCGCGCCAGCGCGTGACCTACGATCTCTGGTACATCGACAACTGGTCGCTGTGGCTCGACTTTAAGATCCTGTTCATGACCGTGCGGGTAATCCTCTCGCGGCAGAACGCCTACTGAGTTCTGGGGCGAGTGGCACGGCGGCGCAGCTCCGCGCCCGCGCCGACAGGAAGTTTGGCATGCGCATCCTCATCGTCGGTTTGAATTTCGCGCCGGAGCTCACGGGCATCGGCAAATACACCGGCGAGATGGCGGCCTGGTTCGCACGGCGCGGCCACGACGTCTCCGTCATCACCACGCGGCCCTATTATCCCGAGTGGAAGCGGCCCCCCGGGCTTTCCGGCTGGACCTGGAAGTCGGAGACCTGGCAGGGCTGCCACGTGGTGCGCTGCCCGCTCTATGTGCCCAAGCGCACGACCGGCAAGCAGCGCCTTCTGCACCTCTCCTCCTTCGGCCTCTCCAGCATCCCGGCGGCGATCGCCCGCATGTTCCGCGGCAAGATCGACGTTGTCTCGGTGATGGCGCCGACCCTCTTCTCGGTGCCGACGGCGCTGGCGACGGCGCGATTGATGGGAGCGAAATCCTGGCTTCACATCCTCGATCTCGAGGTCGACGCCGCCTTCGATCTCGGCTTCATCAAGAGCCGCAAGTTCATCGACGCCGGCTTCAAGGCCGAGCGCTGGCTCGAGACCCGCTTCGACCTGGTCTCGACGATCTCGTCCCGGATGGCCGAGCGGATCGAGGCGAAGGGCGTGGCGCGCGAGCGCATGATGATGTTCCCGAACTGGGTCGACACGGCGGAGTTCCGGCCGTTGCCCGGGCCGGTGGCGCTGCGTCGCGAGCTCGGCATCGCCGACGACCGCTGCGTCGTCGTCTACTCCGGCAGCATGGGGCAGAAGCAGGGGCTGGAGCACGTGATCGCGGCGGCGCGCATTCTCGCGGCGGATCCGCAGACCTCGCCGCTTTTCGCGCTGGCGGGCGCCGGGCCGCTCCGCGCCGAGCTCGAGCGCCAGGCGCAGGATCTGCCGAACGTGCGTTTTCTGCCGCTGCAGCCCTACGATCGCTTCAACGAATTCCTCAACGTCGCCGACATCCACGTGCTGCCGCAGCGGCGGGACGCCAGCGACCTGGTGATGCCCTCGAAGCTCCTGGCCATGCTGGCCTCGGGGAAGCCCGTGGTGGCGACCGCGCCCGACGATTCCGAGATCGCGCGCACCCTGGTGGACTCCGGCCTGATCACGCCGCCCGAGGATGCGGCGCCTCTGGCGGCGGCGATCCGCGAGCTTGCCGGCGATCCGGCGCGGCGGCGGGCGATGGGCGAGGCGGCGGCGCGCCTGGCGCGCACCACCATGGACGGCGAGACCATCCTCTGCCGCGCCGAGGCGCGGCTGATGGAGCTGGCGGCGACGGGATCGCCGGTCCAGCGCGGACCTCAGCGCGGCCTCAACTGAGCGGCCGCACCGGTACTTTCATCGAGCGCAAAAGCCTGGAGCCCGATCGGATCGGATCGGGCTCCAGGGATTCATCGAACGAAGCCGGTTTCCCGGCGCGCGGTCTTAGCGCGTGGTGGAGGGCGACTGGGTCGCGTGGCTGGCGTCGGCGGTATTGATCGGCTGCGCCAGGACGCTGAGCCATTTGACCGGGCTGGTCGGGCTCTGCATCGAGATCCAACGATACGGTAGGTAGGTCCAGTCCACGACCCGGCTCAATCGGTTGTCGAGGACGTAATCACCCTTTGTGGTGTGGACGACGAGGACCAGATGTCCTTCGCCGCCTTCGGTGGTCGCCGTCGCCAGTAGCAGGGCCTGCCGCGGCCAGCCGTGCTCGATGAGCTCCCGGCGCTTGCCGAGGGCGAATTTATTGCAGTCGCCGTAGCCGTCGGCAGAGTAGTCCCAGGTATGTTTGGGGTCCTCGCGCGGGGTAATCGATCCGTTGACATCGGCCTGCACCACATCCAGGTCGTGCCGTCGCTCGTCGGTAAGCTCGACGGGATCGGGCGTGCCCGCGGCGGTACGGCATTCCGGCAGGTGCCGCATACAGAAGCCAAGGAACCCAGCGGGAGGGATCGCAGGCTGACCAGTGTTCATCCAGGTGCCGGCGGAAGCAGGCGTGGCACCCACCAAAGCAGCGGCGGAGCAAAGGAACAGAACTGCGAAAGTCTTGAGCATTGGCGGGTCCTCCTGCGCCGGAAGATACTGGCGGAACCGCCTTAAGCGAGTGTGAAAGGCAGGACTTTATTGGGATATATTACCTAAATGGAATGTTTCATTTGGGTCGAATTTGTGAAGTATTTTAGATAAATTTTCCGGGGCAAATGGTACTTGGGTCGATGGCGATTTCCGGGCGGCTTGAGTTCGCTGGCGGCCGGGCACAACGAGCCCACGTGGGGCGGTGCTTATTGCTTTGCGCGGTGGCGGGAAACCGGTGCGGGCGGTCCTAGGAGACAGTGTGGCGCCACGGTGACAGGTTCCGAGAAAAGCAGGTCCGCGGCGCCGGCCCCGGCGGCGGCCCGGCGTCCCGGATGGTGACGTACTATGTTGAATATAATAAGATATATCTTGTTTTTGGCGTCGGTCGCTGGTGCGACCGGCGCTTGCAGAGGGGCTCCGCCGGCGACAAGTCCCCTTGGCGTCAAGCCTTTGGCGCTGTTATGTTTCCGATGCGGTCGTCAAGTGATCTAGGTCACACATACGGCGTTGTTTTTTAACACTTTTTAAGTATAAGGGCATTTGACTCAAATGTTCGCGTCGGTCATAGTTTGTAAAGGAAGAAGCATTTATGGGAGCGCAATCGTGAGCAACCTACTTCGCGCGACTGGGCTGGCGTTGTTTGGTTTTGGTCTTCTGGTGTGGGCGCCAGTTGCCGGTGCAGATTCGTTGCCCGGCGGCGTCGAGCAGTCGATCATCCAGAGCGGCGGCAACACGCAGGCTCTGCAGGCGGCAATCAAGGCGGCGGTGACCGCGCATCCGGACCAGGCTGCGGATATCGCGGCATTCGGAGCGTCCACCTATCCGAACCAGGCGTCGAACGTTGCGGCTGGTGCCGCATCGGCCGATCCGGCGGCGGCGGCGGCGATCGTCGTCGCGGTGATCCTGGCCTTGCCGGCGGATCAGCAGGAAAACAACGCGCCGAGCATCGTCGCGGCGGTGGAAGACGCAGCGCCGGGCTCGACGGATCAGATTACGACGGCGATTACCGACCTTGCCTTCGGGCCGCGGGGCTCGAGTCCGGATCTCGTCAGCCGCACCGGCTGTCCGCTGGGGCCGTGCTGGACCGATCCGCATCATCATCCCCGCACTGCGAGCAGCGCGCCCGTCAGCCCGATCTAAGGGGTGGCGGCTGGTTGCTTGCGGTTGAGGGTTTGCGGGGGCGCAGTAGTTGGTAAGCGACGAGTCCAGGATGGACGGGGCGGCCTAGAGCGGCCGCCCCTTGGCAACGACAGAATGTGGTGGGGTCGATGGGATCGTCAGGGGTTTCGGGGGGTGTCGTGCAGAACCTAGAAGTGGGGAGCGCGGCAGCATGCCGCACGAAGCGGGCGTCTTGGCTCAAGCGTGGTCTCGGGGCTGCCTCAATGGCAGTTGTCGCCTGGGCGCTGGCGGATGGATCCGCCATGGCGCAGACCATGTACACACCGGTGCCGTCGTGGCCATCGGGTGCGTTGGAACCGGCGGCAGTCGGGCCAGAGGGTGACACCGTGTTCAATCGGCCGCGTCCGGACTACGACCCGCTCGGCCTGCGCATCGGCAGTTTCCTGGCCTATCCCAATCTCGGTTTGTCCGAGACATACGACAGCAACGTGTTCGCGATTCCGGGCCCGCCGAACAGTGCGCGCGTGCGTGACGACTGGTTCACGACGTTCACGCCGAGCCTAGCGGTGACTTCCGATTGGAGCCGGCATGCGGTCTCGGCGTCGGTCCAGGGCGAAAGCAAGCACTACGCCAGCCTGCAATCGGAGAACGTCAACAATTTCACCTCCGACGCCCAGGGCCGGTACGACATCGGCACCAACGAATACGCACTGGTGCAGGGCATCTACTGGCTGCAGCACGAGGATCGTGATTCGCCGGATGCGCCGGGCACCGCCAAGCACCCGATCGAGTATCACGTCACCGGCGCGAACCTCGCGTATTACCGCATGCCGTCGCGGATCGGGATTCGCGTCGACGGCGTCCTCACGTCCTACAGCTTCAACAACGGATCGGATTCCACCACCGGTCAGACGCTCGACCAGCATTTCCGCGACCGTATCGAGTACGTGCTGGCACCGCGCCTGACCTATGAGATCCAGCCGGGCTACAACGCCTTCGTGCGCGTGATCGGCGACGAGCGGCAGTACTTCAGCCAGGAGATCGGCGCCGGCCCGAACGGCGAGAACGTGCGGCGCAACTCCCATGGCTGGGAAGCGGACGTCGGTGGCGCCATCGCCATCACCAGCCTGCTGAGCAGCGAGCTCTATGTCGGTTACCAGGAGGAGGATTACGAGAATCCTCTCCTCGCATCGGTCACCGGCGTGTCGTTCGGCGGCAATCTGCTATGGAACGTGACGCCCCTCGATACGATTCGCGGGCAATTCTCCCAGGCGATCGCGGAAACCACGCTGGTGGGAGCCTCGAGCTCGGTGGAGAGCAGCGTCAGCCTGACCGTCGAGCACGAGCTGCTGCGCAACGTCCTGTTGCTGGGCTCGGTCGGCTACACGCGCGACGACTATCAGGGTGTCACGCGCACGGACGACACTTACGGCGTCAACCTCGGCGGGCGCTACTTGCTCAATCGCAATTGGAAGGCCACCGCCGACGTCACGTACAGCAAGCGTGATTCAACCGACCCAACCGCGACGTATGATCGCGTCGTCGGCACGGTGGGAGTCAGCTTGGGGTTCTAACCGGGGGCTCGGCTAGTAACCAGGTTCATGTGAGATATGGTTAATCGACAGGAGTGGCGTACTTTCTATCGTTTCGTGATGGTGATTTTGGCCGCAGGCTGGGTAGGTTTCGCGCCCATGGCCGGATTCGCCGACGCACCGATGGCGGCTTACAAGCTGGGTTCAGGCGATAAGCTTCGCCTAACCGTCTTCAATGAAAGCAATCTTTCCGGTGAGTACAATCTCAACGACCAGGGCGCGGTGACGCTTCCCCTGGTCGGTACGGTGGCGCTGCTGGGCAAAACCATCAGCGAGTCCGAGGCGATCATTACCGAGCGATACGCAAAGGACTACCTCGTTAACCCCAGGGTAAACCTCGAGGTCTTAAATTACCGTCCGTTCTTTATCCTGGGTGAAGTGAGAAGTCCCGGCAGCTACTCGTACATAAACGGGATGACCATCGTGAACGCCATTGCCTTGGCAGGGGGATATACCCCCCGATCAAACCGCGACCGCATCGTCGTCAAGCGCGCTTCCGATCCCACGACCGGGGAGCAAAGCGTGCAGGAAGATACCGTGGTGCTGCCAGGCGACGTTATCCGCGTTCCCGAACGCTTCTTCTAGACGTTGGCCCGCGCCACCGCCCGCGGCGAAAGGCGGAATTTGTGCGATCGGTGTCAGATCAAAGAGGAGAGGCGGCGGTTATGGGAAATTTGGTGACTCTCTCGAGTCCTCGTGACGAGAGTGACGGGCGGTCCGATCAGCAGATCGTCGGCCCCGACCAGCGTTTCGGCGGTTCTCCTCCGGGCGGCACGCCGCCGCAAGAGCGTCCGGACTGGATGGAAATCCCGCAGCTGATCAATGTGATCAAGCGGCGCTGGGGCATGATCGCCGGTTGCACCGCGCTGCTGACACTGCTGGCGGGCATCGTGGTGTTCCAGCTGACGCCGCGCTACGTCGCGGAATCCACCGTGATGCTCGATACCCGCACCACCAAGGTGGTCGACATCCAGGCGGTGGTCTCCGGCCTCTACGCCGACAGCGCCGTGGTGCGCAGCGAGCTCGAGGTGCTGCGCTCGCCGGCGCTCACCGCCAAGGTGATCGAGAAGCTCGATCTCACCAAGAGCAAGGTGCTGAACCCCTATCTCCATCCGACGTCGTTCTTCGACCGCTACAATCCGGCGGCGCTGGTGCGCCAGCTGCTCGCGGATCCCGGCTCGCAGATCCCGATGACGCCGGAGCAACAGAAGCAGGCGGAGTTCGAGGCCGTGATCGGCGTGATGACCGGCGGGCTCAACGTCATCAACGACGGCCGCTCCTACATCATCAAGATCCGCTTCGAGTGCGAGGACGCCGCGCTGGCGCAAGCCGTCGCCAACGCCTACGCCGACCTCTATCTCGCCGGGCAGCTTGATCTCAAATACGCCGCCACCCAGCGCGCCACCGACTGGCTGAACGAGCAGCTCGCGGGGCTCCGCGACAAGGCGCGGGACAGCGACCAGGCGGTGCAGCGCTATCGCGAGGAGCACAATCTGAGCGACGTGCGCGGCACGACGGTCACCACGCAGCAGCTCTCCGAGATCAACTCGGCGCTGATCGTGGCCGCCGCCGACCGCGCTCAGAAGGAAGCGGCGCTCCGTCAGGTGCAGGACGCGGTCAAGAATGGTGGCGGAGTCGATTCCGTCAGCCAGGTCTTGACCTCGGCCACCGTCCAAACGCTCAAGAACCAGCAGAACGATCTTCGCCGCCGCAAGGCGGAGCTCCTGACGCGCTACAAGCCGGCGCATCCCGAGGTCCTCAACGTCGAGGCGCAGATCAACGACATCGACAAGAAGCTGGCGGAGGAGGTCAACAACGTCACCCGCAGCATGGCGAACGACGTGACGGTGGCGCGCTCGCGCGAGGCCTCCCTGCGTCAGAGCCTGGCTCAGCTGCAGAACTCCCAGGGCAAGCAGACCCAGGAGGAGGTGCGTCTCCACGAGCTCCAGCACGAGGCGGACGCCAACCGGGCGATCTACGAGAGCTTCCTCGGCCGCTTCAAGCAGGTCTCGACCCAAGAGGACATGCAGCAGGCGGACGCGCATCTGGTCGCGCGGGCGCAGATGCCGACGATCCCGACCTACCCGAAGAAGCAGATGCTGATCGGCCTCTGGTTCTTCATCTCGCTCTGCGTCGGCGTCGGCGGTGCCTTCGCCATGGAGCGTCTCGACAACGGGTTCCGCAGCCCCGAGCAGATCGAGCAGCTAACCGGCGTGCCCTTCATCGGCCTGGTGCCGACGGTGCCGCTGGGCAAGCGCGCCCATGATCTGGTGGTGCAGCAGCCGGTGTCGAGCTACGCCGAGGCGATCCGGTCGGTGCGCACGGCGCTGCACTTCACCAACGTCGACACGCCGCCGAAGATCGTGCTGGTGACGTCGTCGGTGCCGAAGGAAGGCAAGTCGGTGTTCTCCACCTCCCTCGCGCGCAGCGTCGCGCGATCGGGCGGACGCTCGCTCATCATCGACTGCGACTTGCGCCATCCCACGGTCAGCAAGTTGCTCGAGGCGCCGAAGGTGCCCGGGCTTCTCGCCTACTTCGCCGATGGCACCGATCCCTCGCAGCTGATCCAGGTGGAGGAGCAGTCGCGCCTGCACTACATCCCGGTCCGCGAGGGCGCCTCCAACCCGCAGGATCTGCTGGGCTCCCAGCAGATGAAGAACCTGCTGGAAGGTCTGCGCGACCAGTACGACCTGATCGTGCTCGATGCCCCGCCGGTGCTGGCGGTCTCCGACGCCCTGGTGCTGTCGCATCTGGTGGACGCGACCCTGTTCCTGATCCGCTGGGAAGAGACCCCGCGGTCGGTGGCGATGGGCGCGCTCAAGCTGCTGCGCGGCCAGGGCACCGGCCTCGCCGGCTTCGTGCTGACGCGGGTCAACGTGCGCAAGCACGCCAAGTACGGCTACGGCGACTCCGGCTACTACTACGGCCGCTATGGTTCCTATTACGGGAACAAGGCCAAGGCATAGGTCCGGCTCTCACGATCCCGCGGGGACTCGGCTCCATGGCCGGGCGCCCGCGGGCCAGCGCCTCCAGTACGCAGGCATGAGATGATGGGGATCCCCCGGGCGAGCAACGAGTCCGCGGGGATACGGCCGCGTCCGGCACGCCCCGTCATGCGCCGCCTCGGCGGCGTGGTCGCGATGCTCGCCGGCGCGGCATTCTGCTATCTGGGATTTGCCCAGGCGGCGGCAGGCGTGCTGCAGATCCGCGGCACCGCCACCTTGGAAATGGCCCGCTCCGGCGCCGTCGCGCAGCCGCAGACCCTCGCCGCCGGCATCGCCGATTTCGTGCGTGCCGACAGCTGGTGGCGGGAGCCCGGCAATTCCGTCAGCATCGGCATGCTGGAGGCGACGCCCAGCGCCGCCGGCTTGCCCGTCGTCACCGACCAGAACCCGATCACCGCCGCGCGGCTGGAGTTCGAGCGGGCGATCGCCGAGGCGCCCGGCGACGCCACCGCCTGGGTGCGCCTTGCCGCCGCCCGCTCCATCGAGCAGGGCAATACACGGCCTACCGTCGACGCGCTGATGATGTCGATCAGGCTGGCGCGGGTCGAGCCGGCGCTGCTCGCCGACCGCACCGTCATCGGCCTGCCGCTCTACCGCGCCCTGAGCCCGGAGGAGCGCTCGCGCATCGCCGACCAGGTGCGGCTGATGGCGCATATGTCGGCGGAGTCCATGGACGAGCTGGTGGAGGTCGCCCACGCCACCGGCACCACCCTCATCGTGCTGAGCATCCTCAGCGGCGATCTGGACGCGCTCTACCGCTTCGACGGCCGCATGCAGTCGCTGTTCAAGCAGTAGGGCATCGTCCGGCGAGGTGTGCCCGCGGTTCGCCGGAGATCACGCTGCCGTATCGTCCGACTGGACCCGGGTTCCGCTCGGGATCGACTGCGCCACCGCGGCGCCCAGCAGCATCAGATATGTCGCCGTCACCGCCGGGATCTGCAGGCTGAAATCCACCAGCGAATGCATGGCGACGAGGGCGGTAGCGCCGACGCCGATGCAGGGCAGGATGGCGTCCCGCCGGCGGCGGATCGCGCCGCGCACGCACATCGCCAGCAGCGCCGCCAGCGAGCCGAACAGCAGCACCGCGGCGGGAATGCCGAGCTCGAGCATGTTCTCGAGATAGTCGTTGTGGGCGGCGTTGACGAAGAACGGCAGATCCGGCGTTCGATAGGCCTCGAAGACGGTCTGGAAGGTGCCGAGGCCGGTGCCGAGCAGCGGGTGATCGGCAAGCGCCGCGAGGGTGAGCTGGAAGATCTCCGGCCGCGCCTCCAGATCCATCGAGGTCTCGGCGACGCGGGCAAAGGTGGCGGCGCCGCTGACGAACAGCACCGCCGCTGCGCCCACCAGCACGGAGATGCCGAACGCCGCCCGCCACGGGCCGCGCAGGCTCGGCGCCAGGCAGATCATCACCAGCAGCGTCAGAACCCCGACCCCGGTCGCCGTCATGCCGCCGCGCGAATGGGTCAGCAGCAGCGCCGTGGCCGAGATCGCGACGCAGCCGACGAACCAGGCCGACCGTGTCATCAGCACCTCGATCAGCGAGCGCAGGATCACCCGCGGCGGCTGCTGGAAATCGACGCCGCGAAGGATGTTGTCGAGAAAGAGCGCGATCGCCGTCACCACCGTGAGGCCCGCGTAGGTGGCGTAGGAGTTCCGATTGACGAAGGTGCTGGTGAGATCGCCCCAATAGGCCCACTTGTCGTACCAGAGCACGCTGTGGTTGCCGTTCCAGTACACCGCCAGCCCCCAGGCCGAATAGGCCGTGCCGATGCCGGCGATCGCCGTCATCAGCAGCCGCGCCTTGTGGGCGTGCTGGCAGCAGCGGAACGCCAGCCAGAAGATGCCGGCGTATGTCAGGAGCCGCAGGATCACCGTGCGCGAGGCGGTGGGATCGATGCTGATGCTCGGCCGCAAGGGGTGGCCCGGCAGCAAAGCGGCCGCGTCGTGCCAAAGCGGATTCTGCCAGGCCGTCGGCGCCCAGGGCAGGCTCTGGAAGACCGCCCAGAGGATGGTGGCCTCGAACAGCAAGGTGGGAACGCCGATGATGCGAAGCGGCAGGGCCTCGTCATTTTCGACCAGCAGATCGCTCAGCCCCATCATCAGGATCAGCAGGCCGGTGAGCGCGGCCAGCAGCCCCCAGGCCCAGGGACGAGCGCTGCCGAGGGGAAGCGGCGCCCAGAGCGCCACCAGCAGCAGCGCCGTATGGCTGGCGGCGCGCAGGGCCACGCCGACCCGCGCCGATGCCCAAGGCCGGCGGCGTCGGCGCGCCTCGATACCCCTCGATGTGGCTTCCGTCTTCATTCCTCGCCCCTGTCGGTATGCTACCGCGTCGGGGCCGCGCTGAACATCACGGGGTTGTCGAGTCGCGGCAATATCGTCTGCATTTCAATGCACCGCGGGCGCTGTCGCGGCGGAGTCGGAAAGGTTAAGATGACATATCGCGGTGCGTCCGCGCCGCGGGCAGCCGGGGGCGGTTCGCGGTGGGGGGAAGGTCGGAGCCGAGGGTGATGCCGTCTTTAGTCGTGGCCATCGGCCCGCTGCCGCCGCCGACGCACGGGTTTTCCGAGAACACCAAGATCATCACCGACCGGCTGCGCGGCCGCTGCCGGCTGCGGGTCGTCGACACCTCGCCGGGCTCGCCCCAGCGCTCGCCGCTCTACTACATCAGGCGGATCTGGCGGGAAGTCCGCGGCGGCTGGGAGCTGCTGCGCGGCGTCACTACGCCGGAGCGCCGCACCTACCTGCCGGCGGCGGGTGCGGACGGGCTCATCTTCACCATGCTCCATGCGGGGATCGCCCGTCTCGCCGGCTACGAGATCGCCGTCCACCACCACTCCTTCGCCTATATCGACGAGCGCTCGGCCCTGATGGCTCGCCTCGTCCGCTTCGCCGGGCCCGAGGCCACGCACATCTTCCTCTGCGATGTCATGCGCCGCCGCTTCGAGGACCAGTACGGCGCTTGCCGCAACGGCATGGTCGTCTCGAATGCGTTCTATATCCGCGCCAACCTGGCGCGGGACAGAACCGCGCCGGTGCCGGGCATCCTTCGCCTCGGCCACATGAGCAACCTCTCCTACGAGAAGGGGCTCGACGATTTCCTCGAGCTGCTGCGGGCGCTACGGCGCATGCGGATCCCGTTCCGCGCCGTTCTCGCGGGTCCGGCGGCGACACCCGCCGCCGGCGAGGCGATCGCCGCCGCCCAACGCGAGTTCGGCGCCGACCTCGACTATCGCGGCCCGGTCTATGGCGAGGCGAAGACGAAATTCCTCGGCGACATCGACGTCTTCGTCTTTCCCACCCGCTACAAGTTCGAGGCGCAGCCGAACGTGCTCTTCGAGGCGTTCTCCTTCGGCGTGCCGGTCATCGCCTTCGCCCGCGGCTGCGTCGCCTCGGACCTGCCGGAGTCCTGCGGCGCCGCGGTCCCCGTCGGCGCCGACTTCATCGCCGCCGCGAGCACCCGCCTCGCCGCCTGGGCGGCCGATCCCGCGGCGCTCGCCGCCAGCGCCCGCGCCGCCCGCCAATCGGCCCTCGGCGCCTGCGACGACTCCGAGCGCTCGGTCGAGGAAATGCTGTCGAGGATCTCGGGCACAAAGCCCTCTCCGCCGGGATAGCGGGGGGAGGGCATCTTCGGCCCTCAGGCGGGAACGTCGCCCTCGAGCCGCGGCCGGATCGGCTTGGCCGGCGAGCCGACGCACACCATCATTGGCGGCAAATCGGAGAAGACGCTGCTGCGGGAGCCCACCACCGCGCCGCGGCCCACGGTGACGCCGGGCGCCACGAAGACGTCGGCGGCGAGCCAGGCCTCGGCCTCGATGCGGACTGGCTTGGCGAAGATCGGGAAGTCCGGCTTGGTGTAATCGTGGGCGCCGCCGCAGAGATAGGAATTCTGCGACACGACGGCATTGGCGCCGATCGCGATCTCGCCGAGGCTGTAGAGCATCACGTTGTCGCCGACCCAGGCGTAGTCGCCGATCGTCACCTTCCACGGGTAGGTGGTGCGCATGGAGGGGCGGAGCATCACGCCCGTCCCGACCCGGGCGCCGAACTGCCGCAGCAGCCAGCGGCGCCAGCCATAGGCGACCTGCGGCGACATGCCGAAGAAGACCGCCTCGACGATCCACCAGAGCTGTACCCAGAGGGCGCTCCGTCCGCGGAATCCCGGCGGCAGCTTGAAGGACTTGAGATCCTGTACCGGCCGCCTGGGATCCCCTGGGGACATCAGGGTGTATCCATGGTGAGGGCCTCGTCGAGGCCCGGCATGTCCCGCGCGGGCGGGCCGACAAGGCGCGCGGCGGCGGTGCCGAAATGCGTGGCGTCCGCCAGGGGCGCCAGCTGCCGCGAGCCCTCGGCGAGACGGCGCCAGAGCGCCTCGTCGCCGCCGAGACGCTGCATCAGCCGCGCCAGGCCCTCGGCGTTGTCGGGCTCGATGACGAAGCCGTTGATCTCGGTCCGCACCAGCAGATCCCGGGCGCCGACGTTGGAGGAGCAGAGGATCGGCAGGCCCATGGCGAGGGCCTCGTTCACCACCAGCCCCCACTGCTCCTCGGTGCTCGGCAGGATCAGCGCCAGGCTTCCCGCCAGGGTCTGGGCGATCTCAGGCGCCTGGATGAAGCCGCGGAAGATCGCCTTGGTGAGGCCAAGCTCCCGCGCGCGCTGCTGCAGCGCGTTCTCCAGCGGCCCGGAGCCGCAGATATGCAGCTCCCGCGCGGAGGGGCCGACGGTCCGGCAATAGCGGGCATAGGCCTCCAGCGCCATCGCCACGTTCTTCTTGGGCACCAGGCGGGCCACGATGGCGAAGTGGCGCCGGGCGAAGGGGATGCCATCCGGCGCCGGCGGCGCGTCGGCGAGGCGCCGCACGCGATCCATCGAGACGGTGTCGTAGCCCAGCGCGATGCGCCGCGGGCGGAAGCCGAACCAGCGCAGATAGTCGCGCGAGCGCGTGCCGCCGGCGATGCCCGCGTTGTAGGGCAGGAAGAAGACGAGCTTCAGCACCTCGCGCCAGAGCTGGCGCGGATAGTCGTCGAACTTGGACTCGAACATGACGTAGGTGCGGCGGCCGAGGAGCCGGAGGCCGATGGCGAGAAGCCAGCTCTCCGGGCGTTCATAGTGGCAGAGGAAGACGTGGCGGGCGTCCTCGCGCCAGCAGAGCCGGGCCAGCGCGCTCAGGACCCGCCACCACGGCAGGGCCTCGGCGGCGCCGGCCGGGAACAGCGTGACGCGCTCCACCCCGGCAATGACGCCGGTCTGGTTCCAGGCATAGGTGGAGCTCGATCCCGCGATCTCGACGCCGATCACCCGATGGGTGTCGCCGAGGGCGGCGCCGGCGGCCTCGATGCGGTCGACATGATAGGGGCCGAGATAGGCCCAGACAAAGACGACGACCGGCTTCAACGGGAGCCCGCCCGGCTGCTCAGAGCCGCTGCGCCGGCGGTCCGATGGCGGGGCGGCCGGCGGAACTACCCATCGGAGTGCCGTAGCCCTCGAAGCTGCCGCTGGTCTTGGCGGATTGCTTCATGATCCGGATCAGGACGCGCCACAGGATCACCGGCATCACCGCCATCAGCACGAACTTGAAGATGGTGATGCCGCCGTCGCGGTACCATTGGATGGTCAGCGGCACGTAGGTGCAGTAGCACAGCAGCTTGAAGTGCGTGACGTCGCCGCGCCAGAACCACCGGTGCGCGCGCGCGTTGACATATCCCACCAGCAGCATGGTGACGATCACGCCCAGCCAGCCGCCGCTCATCCAGCCGTCGCCGACCAGCGAGACGGTCCATCCGATCCAGTTGCCGTAGTCGTTGAGGTTGACGAGCTGGATCGGTGGCCCGAACGGCTTGCCCGGCCACAGGATGCGCGGAACCGGCTCGGTGAAGAGCTGCAGGTACTGGGTGAAGTAGGTATAGGTCTCGGATTTCTCCGGCACCACGTCCATGACGTAGGTGAGGAAGTCGAGATTGGCGAAATCAGGCGTGTCCTGCTTCTCGATCCAGGTCTTCTCCTTCTCGATCGGATCCTCTTCGGGCAGCGCGCCGCCGAAGAACGCCGCCTGGTAATAGCCGCGATCCTGGCCAAGCTGGTGAAACACCAGGAACACGGGAATGGCGATCAGGATGACGCGCACCGGGACCCAGCGGCGCCTGGTCTTGAAGAGATAGAGCAGCGCGAGGGAGGAGAAGGCCATGATGATCGTCCATCGCGACCATCCGACATAGACGCGCTCGGCGATGTACATGGCGAAGGGGACGAACGAGATCAGGCGGAAGCGCATGCCCCAGATCAGCATCAGCGAGATCGTGCCGAGCATCTTCTCGGCATCGACGAGATAGCCGGTGGTGTTGGCGAAGGTCGCGATGCCCGTGACGTCGTCACGGTTCATCTCGATGTCCTGGTCACCGGTGGCGGTGATGTCGTCCTCGTGGATGTTGAGGTGCGCGGAGTAGACGCCGATCGGCACCAGCAGGATGACCAGTATCTTGAAAGCCTTCCACTCCGACGGCGAGAAGCCCATGGTGACCGGCCGGTCGAAGTGCGGCGCGGTCTTGTCGATGCCCAGGCAGCCGTAGGTGAACACCAGCAACGCGATCAGCGACACCAGGATCGACCGCGCCATCAGCTCGTCGTCGGGATAGAAGCGCATCGAATAGAAGACGAGGTCGAAGTTGAAGATGCGCTCCACGATCGGCCGCACCACGAAGACGATGCCGTGGAAGGCCAGATAGAACGCGAAGGGGTGGAACACCGATCCCCGCGGGCTGCGCAGGAACATCAGCGAGACCATTAACCAGATGATGGTCTGGATCGCGAGGAGGGCTTCTACCATTGGGCGGCCAGGCTCCGGACCCGCTCACGATGGCGCAGCCAGCTGCGCTCAGAGCGCATCTGCCAGGAGGCCTCCTGCCACGCCATCAGGCGCTCGCGGTCGTCGATGACGGAACCCAGGGCATCCACCAGCATCGGAATGGTTACTTCCTTGAGGATCATGCCGTTACGGCCATCGCGGACGCCGTCGCCGCACTGCCCCGATTGGATGATCCCCAGCCCCGCGGCGGCGGCTTCGTATAGCACGATTCCACCCCCCTCGAAAAGGCTGGGAAACACGAAACAATCGGCCTCCTGGAAGAAGTTAACGACTTCCCGCCGCGGCACCGAACCGACGTGCCGGACCCGTCCGGCATAGCGCCGGAAGGTGGCGTCGGGGATCTCCAGGCTACCCACCAGCGTCAGGCTCGCCCGCTCCGGCGGGATGCGCTGGAACGCCTCCAGGAGGGTGGCGATGCCCTTCCTCGGATGCACCAGGCCGACGAAGAGGAACCGCACCGGGCGGCCGGCCAGGGGCGGCCGCACCGGCCGCTCGGCGGGGAAGAGCGTCTCGTCGAAGCCATAGGGGACGATCCGGATCTTGTCCTCGGGGCAGCCGTTCTCGATCAAGGTCCGGGCGCAAAAATCCGAGCCCACCACCACGGTGTCCGCGAGAGCGACCTCCTCGTCCTGCTGGGCAATCTCCGCCGCCGAGAACGGCACGAAGCCCGCCGAGAAGAAGTCGGGATGGGCGGCCTGCTCCGCCGCCATCGCCCGGTTCAATGAGGCACAGTGGCCGATGGTCTGATCCAATACGCAACGGAGGCCGCGGCGCTTGGCCCAGCGGAACACCTCCACCGAGGAAGTGTTGTAGCCCCATAGCACGTCGACCGGCTCGCGCTCTGTGAGGTCGATCACCTGCTGGCCGAAGCGCCGGTTGCCGATGCGGTTGATGCTGGTCCAGAGCCGGTCGTGGCCGAGGCGGCGCGCGCCCGCTTCCAGCCATTCCCAGAAGCCGAACTGCCTGACGTTGTCGGGATCGAGGGCCGGCGAATGGCGGCGCGAGAATTCGCGATGGACGCGGGCCGCCAGCCGCTGCGGCAGGAAGCGCTCGATGCGGTAGGGCCAGCGGCGCGGGTCGTAGAACACCGAGGTCGCGAGCCAGCGCAGCGAGCCGCCTTCCTGGAAGGCCAGCGCGGTCTGCCAGGAATGCTGGGTTCCCGGATGAAACACGCCAAGCTTCGGGGGCATCGTTCGATGAATCCGTTTTCTCTGCCGGAACCGGCGGCGCCGCCGACACTAAGGCAAGTGATCGATCCGCAAAACGGATCATGCCTAGGCCGTATCTCTTAAATCCGCCCTAAGGCCCGTCGCGCGGCGCCGGCAGGGAGCCCCATCCTAAAAGGTACCCAACCGCCGGTTCTGATTCATTGGAAATAGGTAGATTCCGATCCTATCTCGCAACCGCGAAAAAGTTAATTTTAGGGACATTGGAACGGAACTGGCAGACGAGCGTACGCCCCCGTACCACAACCAGGGGTATTAAACCATGATCGCCATCACTGACCGAGTCGCATCGTTTGCCGCCGAGCTGGATCGACCGGGCGAGCCGTCGCCGGCGGCAGCGCCAAGGCAGGCGACCCGTCCCGCCGTGCGGATCATGCTGGTGGATGACGAGGACGACTTCCGGGAAACCCTGAGCCTCAGCCTGGGCGACCGGGGCTTCGGTGTCACCAGCTTTGCCGATGGCACGGCGGCGCTCGAGCATCTTGCCGCCAGCGAGCCGCCCGACCTGGTCCTGCTGGATTGGAGCCTGGGCGACATGAATGGGCTCGAGGTGCTGCGCACGATGCGGGCGCGCGGTGTCACCACGCCCGTGGTCTTCGTCACCGGCCTCACCGACGACGCCTACGAGGAGGCGGCGCTGGCCAACGGCGCGGCGGACTTCATCGAGAAGACGCGGCGCCTCTCGATCCTGGTGAAGCGCCTGCAGATGGTCCTCGAAGCCCGCCGCACGCAGCACCCGGCCACCGTCGGGGTTCGGCTCGGCGAGCTGGAGCTGCGCCTCGGCACCAATCGCGCCTTCTGGCGCGGCAAGCCGGTTGCCCTGACCCTGACCGAGTTCCGCATGGTCGCGCGCCTTACGCTCACGCCGGGCGAGGACGTGTCCTACCGCGAGCTCTACGACATCGTGCACGGCAAGGATTTCTTCGCCGGCAACGGCAGCGACGGCTATCGCACCAACGTCCGCACCTTCATCAAGCGTGTCCGCCGCAAATTCCACGACAGCGATCCGGGTTTCGGCTGCATCCAGAACTTCCCTGGCTTCGGCTACCGCTGGGTCGCGGCGTAAGCCGCCGCCTGCAGGCCGGCGACGATAGCGCGACGCCGGTCGCTATTGCCATTCCCCGCCGCGATCGCGACAGGAATCAGTAAGTATTCTTACCATATCCGACGGAGCCACACTCCGACCCGCTCGGCATAGGGGCCGGTCGCGGACGCCTGTCGGCGGCTGCCAGGCGCGCGGGCCAGGGGGTCGCCGCCGGTAACTGACCGCTTGCGCAAACCGGCGCCGGCGGCTAAGGGACCGCAGGTCGCATGGCATTAATGAATATTTCGTTAGAATCAGGACAGGGTGCCGCGCGGCGTGGCGGCCTCGGTGCTGGCGGGCGGTCGAAACGATGGGATCGGGTTCTGCGGGTGACGGATAAAGTGGGACATCGCCGGAAACACGCGGGAAGGTCGCCGTGAGCGGCGGTCGGCGGGTCGGCCGGGACTTCGTCATCACGCTCGCCGGCAGCGCCATGAGCGGCCTGCAAGGCATCGTCGTGCTGCCCATCATGATCCGCATCGCCGGCGAGGCGACCTACGGCGCCTATGTGCTGCTGATCTCGTTCCTCGGCCTCTGGATCACCTTCATCGGCTACGGCATTCCCTACCGCTACCAGCGTAATCTCGTCTCCGCCAAGACCATCGCCGAGCGCCGAGCGCTGTTCGAGCCGCAGTTCACCTTTCAGCTGCTGATGGTGGTCCTGATCTCGGCGGCGATCCTGCTGGCGGGCCATCGCCTGGAGAGCTGGCTCTTCGGCGACATGACGCATTTCACCCCGGCGTATCTGGCGGCGGTGCTGCTGTCCAATCTGCTGTGCCGGCAGGCGCAGGATTATTTCCGCTATACCCAGCGCTTCCTGCCGCTCAGCATCAGCTCCGCCAGCGCCACCTACGTCTTCGTGGCGATCCTGGTGACGGTGGCGGCGCTGACGCGAGAACTCTCCCTCGATACGCTGCTGCTGCTGCAGACCGCCACATATCTCGCCGTCGGCCTGCCGCTCCTGGCGGTGCTGCTGCGCGAGCTCGGATTGCCGCGCCTGCGCCTGCCCTTCCGCACCCTCCTCGAGGATCTCCACATCGCCTGGCCGCTGTCGGTGGAGCTGCTCATCGACTACGCGCTCCGCTTCGGCGACCGCTACGTGATCCTGCTCTACCTGTCGGTGGTGGATGTCGGCCGCTATCAGCCGGCCTATGCGCTCGCCACCGCGGTGATGATGCTGCCGACCCTCACCGACATCATTCTGGTACCGGCGCTCTCGCGTCTCATCGACGTCGGCGAGCGCGCCGAGGCCGAGCGCCTGCTGACCGCCTTCATGCGGCTCTTCCTGATGTTCGCGCTGCCCTTCGCGGCCGGCGCGCTGATGATGGGCCCGACCATCCTGGGCCTGCTGGCCAGCCCCGAGATCGCCATCGCCAGCCGCTGGGTCGCGCCCCTGATGGCGGTGGCGTCGATCTTCCTCGGCATCATGCGCCTCGCGTCCCTGGTCGCCTTCGTGATGGGCCGCACCCGCACGATCCTCGGCGCCAGCCTGGTCGGCGCCGGCCTCAATATCGCGCTCAACGTGATCGTCCTCGCCATGATCCGCGACATCGCGGTGCCCGCCGCCAGCGCCCTGGTGGGATATGTGGCCGCCGCCGTCTATACGGTGCTGGCGCTGCGGCCGGTGTGGAAGATCACCTTCGAGTGGGGCGCGATCGCGCGCTATTGCATCGCCGCCGCCGCGATGGGCGTCGTGCTCTGGCTTCTCGGATACAGTCCCGGCGCGATGAGGCCCGTCGGTCCCTTCGTCCTGGCGGCGGTGCTGGCGGCGGGCGGCATCGCCTATTTCGCGGCGCTGGCGGCGATCGGCGGCTTCGGCCGTCGCGAGATCAACCAGATCGGCAATCTGCTGCGGCGCGGGGACAACAGCGCGAGGCAGGCGGCATGAGCGCGACGCAGCACTATTGCACCTACTTCGACCATCGCTACCTGCCGCGCGGCCTTGCGCTCTACGCCTCGATGCAGCGCCATTGCCAGCCGTTCAAGCTCTGGGCGCTCTGCCTCAGCGACGAGGCGTACGATTTCCTGACTGCCGCGGCGCTTCCCGGCTTTGTGCCGGTGCGCCTCGCGGAGCTCGAGGCGCACGACCCGGAGCTGCTGCAGGCCAAGAGCAACCGCACCATGATCGAGTACTACTTCACCTGCAGCTCGGTGCTGATGGCGGCGCTCTTCGAGATGCATCCGGAGATCGAGGTGCTGACCTATCTCGATTCCGATCTCTATTTCTTCACCAGCCCCGATGCGATCTTCGACGAGTTCGGCGGCTTCTCCACCTACATCGTGCCGCACAACTTCTCCAAGCGGAACGAGGACCTGTTGTGGGGCGGCCTCTACAACGTCGGCTGGGTCTCGTTCCGGCGCGACGCCGACGGCCTCGCCTGCCTCGCCTGGTGGCGGAAGGCCTGCCTCGAGTGGTGCCACGACTACGTCGAGGACGACCGCTTCGGCGACCAGCGCTACCTGGAGAAATTCCCGGAGAAATTCGCCGGCGTCGCCATCGCCCGCCATCCCGGCGTCAACGTGGCGCCCTGGAACCTCGATCGCTATCGGCTCGGCGTCGGCGCCGACGGCGTGCCGACGGTGGACGGGCTGCCGATCATCTTCTTCCACTTCAGCGGGCTGAAGCGGATCTCCTCCTTCCTGTGGCGCACCTCCCATCTCCGCTTCGGAGCGCCGATGGACGGCCAGGTGCGCAGCCTGCTCTACGCGCCCTATTTCGCCGACCTTCTCGCCGGCGAGACCTCGGTGCGCCGGCACATCGCGGAGCGCGCCGACCCGCTCGCCCGCACCCAGGTGATAGATCGCCGCAGCCGCATCTACCGTACGTTGCGGGAGATCGCCGGGGCCGTGGTGCGCGGCGGCGGCATCTGGGTGGTGGCGCAGCGCATTCTCTAGGCAGCCGACGGCGTCTCACGGAATCGCGAAGGACGGTGCCGGGCGCGCCGCTTTTCAGGCCGGGCCGGGCGGTGGTAGCCTCCGTGCCGCCTTGCCGCTCGAGGTCCCGACCTTGTCGCCCGCTCACCACCACCGACATACCCCGCGATGACCGATCTCGGATGCAGCCGCCGGCGCATCTTCAGCCGCATGGATCGGCGGCAGTTCGGCCGCTACGCCCTGGCGGCCGGCGCCAGCCTCGCGGCGGCGCGGGCGGGGCTGGCCTTCGCCGAGGCCGCTCCGGGCGAGCGCCGCGTCTTCGCGCACTACATGGTCTGCTGCCCGATGGCCGGACTCGACACCGACGCGCCGGCGGATTTCGTGCCGGAGATGCGCCAGGCCCAGGCCATGGGCATCGACGCCTTCGCGCTCAACGTCGGCGCCTGGAAGAAGGAGCCGCTCTACCCCGCGGTCACCGCGCGTCTCTTCGCCGCGGCGCGGACCCTCGGCGACAAGTTCAAGCTGTTCTTCTCCATCGACGGGCTGGAGGTGGACGAGGCGGTGGCGATGCTGGGGACCTACTACAATCATCCCGCCATGTTCCGCCAGAACGGCAAGCCGCTGCTCTCCACCTTCTCCGGCGACAGCGATTGGGCGACGGCGCTGCTGGCGGCGCTGGCGGCGGCGAAGCGGCCGGTCGTCTTCGTGCCGGGGTTCTATCCCCGGCGCAGCGGCGAGCGCTTCTCGGCGGCGGGCGTGAAGCAGCTCATCGCGGAAAACCCTGATGTCGACGGCTTCTTCTATTTCGGCGGCGCCGGCACCGGCGAGGAGATCGCGGAGCGCAGCCGCCGGATCGGCACCGCCTGGCGCAATGCCGGCAAGCTCTACATGGCGCCGGTCTCGCCCTATTACCGGGGCACCGGCGGCAACTACCGTCTGTTCGAGACCCGCGGCTTCGAGGGCATGGCGCAGCAGTGGGAGTCGGCGATCGAGACGGGCGCCCAGTGGGTGGAGATCGTCACCTGGAACGACTGGGTCGAATTCCACATATGTGGCGAGCTTCGGCCCGCCCAGCGTCACCGAGCTCTGGGACGGCCGCTGGGGCCCGATCCTGTCCCACGCCGCCTATCTCGCGGCGAGCCAGCACTACATCCGCTGGTTCAAGACCGGCGTCCAGCAGGTGGAGCGCGACGAGCTGTTCTGGTTCTACCGCCTGGCGCCCAGGACCCAGCCGGGTCGCCGCATCCCCGAGGGAAAAGCGCACAGCTTCCCCAAGGGCGTCGGCCGGCTCGAGGACCGCGTCTTCGCCAGCGCCTTCCTGACCGCGCCCGCGGTGCTGCACATCGAGAGCGGCGGGCGCTCCTACCAGTTTCCCCTCGAGGCCGGCGTGCATCACGTGGGGGCCGACTTCGATCCCGGCCCGCAGCGTTTCGCCGTCGAGCGCGGCGGGCGCCGTATTCTCGCCGGCGATGGAGCGTTTCCCATCGCCGACGACAACTGGTCCAACTTCAACTACCTCTCGGGCCAGGCGCGCACGGCCTGACGTCCCGCTGATCGACCAATCCTCCCGATCCGACGCCGCGCGCACCGCGATATGAGCACATACTGTCGTGTGATCGTGTTCACAGAGCGGGCCGGATGGCGCTGATAGCGTGCTGACGCGGTGGCCGTTGTCGCCGCGTTTCAGCATATCGGGAGATCGGTGATGGGTGGGGAGTTGGACGCCGTTTGGACGGATCAGGCCGTTGGAACCGCGCATTTCTACGTCTCGCTTGGATGCTTCCTGATTTTCCGCATCGTCATTGCCGTCCTGCAGAACCATGACGAGCTCAAGACCTGGTTCCGCCTCTGGCGAGCCGGATGGGGGCGTCGGGCGCGCCAGGCCCGGTTGTGAGACGCATCACACGCGCGCCGGCGCCGCCGCCCTAGAATATTCCCGCGTGATCGTATCTGGCTTCAGGAGGCTGCCATGGACATCCGACGTCTTGGCCGGCTCGCGCACCCCGACCGCTCCGCGGACGCGGAGTTCTGGGAGCTCTGCGCGACAGCGACCCCTGCCGACATCGCCGTTTCCTGGGCGGCGGTATTCGCCGCCGTCGCAGGAATGATCCTGTTCTCCGGTCTCGGCTAGGCCGGAAGGGTTGTGGGAAGGCTCACATGATGCCCCGAGATGTTACCCGGCCCGTGTCTCCGTTGCGTTCTGCCCGCCATGATCGCGCTACGCCCAGCCCTGCACCCCATTCCCGCGTCATGGACGAACCTGCCCGGGGATGCGAGAATCCGCGCTGGCAGGCGGCGTCTTCGCTCTCTGGAGGCCTGCCGCCACACGGCGGGGGCGGGCATTCGATGCAGGTCAAAGCGGGCGGCGACAAGCAGCAGATTCTGCGCAACCACTTCCTGTTTCGCGAGCTCAGCGAGGCGGAGATGGCAACATTGCTGACCTATGCCCATGTGGCCCGATTCAGTGCCAACGAGCGGATCTTCCTCAAGGGCTCGCCCGGCACGGGGATGATGGCGGTGCTGAAGGGCGCGGTCCGGATCGCGGTGCCCGGCCTCGACGGCCGCGAGATCGTGCTGACGGTGATCGGCGAGGGCGACATCGTGGGCGAGATCGCCCTCATCGACGGCAAGGAGCGCACGGCGGACGCCACCGCGGTCTCCGACTGCGAGATGCTGGTGATCGAGCGGCGCAGCTTCCTGCCGTTCCTGGAGCAGCATCCGCAGGTGGCGACGCGACTTCTCGTCGCCCTCTGCGCGCGCCTGCGCCGCACCACCGAGCAGGTGGAGGATCTGGCGCTCCTCAATCTGCCGGAGCGGCTCGCCAAGAAGCTGGTGAGCCTGGCGACGACCCAGGGCGAGCGGATACCGGAGGGCATCCGCATCGCCGCGCGCCTGACGCAGGGCGAGCTCGGCAACATGCTCGGCACCTCGCGCGAGAGCATCAACAAGCAGCTCGCGCGGTGGCAGCGCGACGGCATTCTCGAGTTCGGCCAGGGCGGCGTCGTCACCATCCACGACATGGATGCGCTGGCCGCCGTGATCGACGCCGTATAGGTCTCGCACCGGAGATAGGGCAGCGGTCCGCCGTGAATGAAACACGGCTGAATGCGCGGATAGGCGCGGCAACCGCGGGGGCGCCCGCGTCCTCGACGTTCTTCAGGCATGGCGCCCACCGCGCCGCAGGCCCCTCGAATCGGCGCCGGAACCATGTCATTTTTTGGTCAATCGCCGCCGCGGCAGAGCGCCAGCGGCACCGTCCGCGCGGGCAAGACGGCTCGCCCGCGCGGTCGTCGCCGGTACTTCCCGTGCTAGTCGAAGTCCTTCAGCCAGCGATGATGCTTGCTGCTCTTGTTGGTGACATTGATCTGAATGCCGGAGCCCACCTTGCGCCGGAACGGCTTCCCGCGCTTGTACTGCACCACTTTCGTCGTCTTGACGATTTTGCCGCCGACCTTCTTGTGGATCTCGATGGTGACCGGACCGGTCGACAGCGGCACCACGATGTAGTCCCGCTTTTCCGGGTGCAGCCCCGTGGCGCCGCCAGGCGGCACGAGGACATGAAGCGTCTTCTGTTTCTTCTGACGGTGCACGACCTTCACCTCGGCTTTCGGCCGTTTGCCCGTCGGCGCCGTGCGGCCGCGCCCTTTCCTTGCCTTCGCCATGCATCCCTCTTTTCTGATCATTCTGATCGACGTGCGAGCGACGACAGTCACGATGCTGCCGCGCCAAATGCAACGCAGACACGGTATTATTTGCGCCTGAATTTGCAACGCCCGCATGTTACACTAGATTGACGGGTTGGCAAGAATGGTTGCTTTGGTTTGTTGCGCTTTTGCTGCCGCGGCACGCCGGAATCCAGCAAAAATGCCGTCACAATTAGGGGATGACTGTTGGCGTCGATGAAGTGCTCGTCCTGCGGCAGTGAGAGTGCGGAGGGCTCGTTATTCTGTGGCCAGTGCGGCACGCGGCTGCCGGTGGGCTGTCCCCACTGCGGCGCCGAGAACGCCGTGGCCTCGGCCTTCTGCACTGCCTGCGGCGTGCGGCTCACGCGGCCCGAGGGCACGCGCAGTCGGGCGTCCATCGGCGGCCGGCTTGCTCAGCTATCGTCGTCGCCGGTCGCTGTGCCGGAAGACGAGCGCAAGGAGATCTCGGTCCTCTTCGCCGACATCTACGGCTCCCTCAGCCTGATCGCAAACCGCGATCCCGAGCTCGCCGACGCGATCCTCTCCGAGGTGATCGATCAGCTCTCGGACTCCGTGCATCGCTACGGCGGCACCGTCAACAAGATCCGCGGCGACGGCATCATGGCGCTGTTCGGGGCGCCGGTGGCCCAGGAGGACCATGCGGTGCGCGCCTGCTGCGCCGCCAAGGTGATGTGCGAGATCAATCAGGAGCGAGTGCGCGCCGTCGCTCCCGGCTTCGATATTCCGATCCAGATCCGCGTCGGCATCAGCTCCGGCGAGGCGGTGGTCCGCAAGATGAGCACGGATACGTCGATCATCTACGACGCCGTCGGCGAGATCGTGCATCTGGGCGCCCGCATGGAAGAATCCGCGGCACCGGGAACGGTCCGGCTGACCGGGGCCACCTACCGTCTGGTGCGCGGCGTCACCAAGACGACGCCCCTCGGCCTGCAGCCGGTGAAGGGCCTGGCGCAGCCGATCGAGGTCTACGAGCTCCTGGAGGTGGACGCCGCGGCCTCGTCGTCGCGCTGGCTCCGGCGCCAGGAGCCCACCCGCTTCGTCAACCGCACGCGGGAGCTCGCCGGCCTCAAGGAGGCGCTCAACGACGCGGCGTCGGGGAAAGGCCAGCTCGTGGCTCTGGTGGGCGAGGCGGGCTTCGGCAAGTCGCGCCTGCTGGCCCAGGTTCTGACGACGCCGCGCGCCGGCGGATTCCGGATCCTGAAAGGCGGCTCCTCCTCCAACGACCGGCTCACCAGCTTCCTGCCGTGGGTGCGCATCTTCCGGACCTTCTTCTCGATCCAGGAGGGGGGGGATGCCGGGACCGTGCCGGGAAAGCTACGCGAGGCAATCGCCGGCCTCTCCGCCGATCTCGCCTGGACCGTCCCGGCGATGCTGAGCCTGCTGGGCGTGGAGCCCAAGGACGGGCCCTGGATCGACCTCGATCCTCAGGTGCGCCGGCGCCAGATCATCGGCGCCATCCGCGGCGTTCTGCTGCGCGCCAGCCGGTCGCAGCCGCTGGTCCTGATCCTGGAGGACCTGCACTGGATCGATGCCGAGACCCAGGACGCCGTCGATCATCTGATCGAGAGCCTGGTCGACGCGCCGATCCTCTGCATCGTGACCTATCGCCCGGAATATCGCCACGAGTGGGGCAGCAAGGCCTATTACCGCCAGTTCCACCTCAGCACGCTGCCGACCGAGGACGCGGTCCAGCTCCTGCACTCCCTGATCGGCAGCGACGCCCAGGTCGAGGAGCTGAAGCGCATGCTGATCAAGCGCACCGGCGCCAATCCCTTCTTCATGGAGGAGTGCGTCTACGCCCTGGTCGATGACAACGTCCTGATCGGCAAGCGCGGCGCCTATCAGATGGCGGGCTCCGTCGACACCTTGCGCATCCCCGGCACCGTGAAGGCGCTGCTCGCCGACCGCATCGATCGCCTGAAGCCGGAGGAGAAGCGCATCCTGCAGTCGGCGGCGGTCATCGGCGAGGACGTCTCCCTGGCGCTGCTGAGCGCCGTCGTCGATCTGCCCCGGGACAAGCTGAGCGGCGCCATCGCCTCGCTGCGCAAGAGCGAATTTCTCTACGAGAGAGGGACGCAGCTCGAGGTCGAGTATTCCTTCCGGCATACGCTGACCCACGACGTCGCCTACGGCAGCATGCTGCGGGACCGCCGGCGCGCGCTCCATGCCCGGGTGGTGACGGGGATGGAGGCGCTCTACGAGAAGCGCATTCCCGAGCTCGCCGAGCGGCTGGCCTATCACGCCAGCGAAGGCGCGGTGTGGGACCGCGTCGTGCGCTATGGCCAGATCGCCGGCGCCAAGGCCGCCTGGCGCTCCGCCAACGAGCAGGCGGTGAGCTTCTTCGAGCAGGCGCTGGAGGGGTTGCTGCATCTGCAGCAGGACGCGCGCACCCAGGCCCTCGCCATCGACATCCGCCTCAACCTGCGCACGCCGCTGTTCCAGCTCGGCCGGCTCAACGCCGTGGTGGCGCATCTCAACGAGGCCAAGCGCATCGCCGAGCAGCTCGGCGACCAGGGCCGGCTCGCCCATGTGCTGATGTACCTCAATCATGTGTTCTGGCTGCAGGGCAAGCAGGAGGTGGCATTTGCCATGGGCGAGCGGGCGCTGGCGCTCGCCAGGACCCTGGGCGACGAGGAGCGCGAGGTGCGCACCAACTTCCACCTCGGCCTGACCCATCTCGCCCTCGGCGATTTCCGCCGCGCCGTCGACCTCATGCGGGAGACAGTGGCTTCGTGCCGCAAGGCGTCGCTGTCAGGCACCGTCGGTCCGCTGGCGAGCCAGGCACTGGGCTATATGGCCCGCGCTCTTGCCGAGCTCGGCGAGTTTCCCCAGGCCCATGCGGCGGCGACCGAGAGCATCGACATCGCCGACGCGGAGGCGCGGCCCTTCACGATGATCCTGGCGCATCTGAGCGCCGGCTATGCCCATGACCGCAAGGGCGACCATACCAACGCGATCCCGCTCCTCGAGCGCGCCCACGAGCTCGGCCGCAGCAGCGAGGCCCGGCTCCTGACGCCGATCGCCGCCGGCTTCCTCGGCGGCGTGCTGCTGGATGCGGGCGACGTCGAGGCGGCGCTGCCGATCCTCAAGGACGCGGTGGAGTCCGCCGCCGCGATCCATCTGATGCTGTACCACCCGCTGCGGCTCGCCAGGCTGGGACGCGCCTACTACGAGGCGGGCCAGCTCCTCGATGCGAAGGAGTGCGCGGTCCAGGCGGAAGCCCTCGCCATCGAGCAGAAGGAGCCGTCGGTGCGCGCGGAGGTGGCCTTGCTGCTGGCGGAGATCGACGCCCGGACCAACCAGATCGATCTCGATCAGCTCCGCAAGCGCTATCAGTTCGCGCTCACCGCCGCCGAGGCGATCGAGATGCGTCCCCTCGTCGCCCACATCCACCGCTCGCTCGGAATATTCGAGCGGCGGGCGGGCGATCCCACGCGTGCCGAGCATGCGCTGCAGTCGGCCCGGGCGCTTTACTCCGCTCTGGGCATGACGGTCTGGGAGGCTCGCCTCGCCGCTCTCACGGCGCGGTGACAGCGAGGACCGCCGGACCGGGAGAGGGGGAGACATGGCGCGCTATGTGCTGATCAACCGTCTCTCGGGCAAGCGCACGACCCAGTCGCGGCGCGCGACGCAGACCGCGGTCAGCGACGCCCTCGCCCAATTGCCCGGCGCCAGGATCCTCTCCCAGCATCGCCCCGGCAACGACCGCCACCGCCACGTCATCGTGCTCGAGGCGGATCCGGCCGAGGTGCGCGCGCGCCGGGCCAAGCTGCCCGCGGACGTCATCCTCGAGGAGATCATGCACCGCAAGGTGCGCGCCGCGCCGCCCATCCTCGGCCTGGAGGCGGCGGAGAACTCCGAGCCGCTGGCAGCGAAGGGAGCCCGGAAAAGCTATCTCCTCACTGTCACCGGGGACGGCAAGCCACTGGTGGACTGCCTGATCTATTTCTTCCTGCGCAAAGGCGGCGGCGCGCTCCGGGTCGCGACGGCGAGGACCGACGGCAAGGGCCGCGCCCGCCAGAAGCTGCCGGCGGGCTATCGCGTCCTCTATGTGCGGGTGATCCCCGGCTCCGGATTCTGGAGCGTGGTCGCGGAAGCGCCGGCCTCCGGCGGCACCATCGCCTGCCCGGCGCTGCCACGCGCCGGCGCCGGCGGCCATGCCTGGTGGCACGCGATGATGGCGGCCAATCCCGATCACGGAAAACGCGGCCGGGGCATCCGCGTCGGCGTCGTCGATTCCGGCTGCGGTCCGCATCCCAACCTTCGCCACGTCAAGCTGATCGGCGCCTTCGTGAACGGCCAGCGCCTGCCCGCCCGGAACGCGCGGGACGAGCACGGCCACGGCACGCACACGACGGGCATCATCGGCGCGCGGCCGCGCCGGCGCGGCGACTACGCGGGGATCGCGCCGGACTGCCAGCTCTTCCACGCCCGGGTCTCCCTGGAGACGCCGGATATCGTGCGCGCCATCGACGCGCTCTCCCGGGACTACCGCTGCGACATCATCAACATCAGCCTCGGGGATTCCGTCGCCTCGGAGATCGAGACCGAGGCGATCCAGCTCGCGCTCGAGCGCGGCACGCTCTGCATCTGCGCCGCGGGGAACAGCGGCCGGCGCGGCTCGCTGGATTTTCCGGCGGCGCTTCCCGAGACGGTCGCGGTCTCGGCGGTGGGCCATGTGAGCTGGGCGCCCGCCGGCAGCTGGGCGCACAGCCACTGGCTCCGGCGCAAGAGCCGCACCGGGCGCCACGGCCTGTTCTTCTCCGCCACCAGCAGCTACAGCAAGGGCGTCGCCTGCACCGCGCCCGGCGTCGGCATCATCTCCACCGTGCCGGACCGCCCGCGGCGCAAGGGCCAGTACATGGAGATGAGCGGCACCTCCATGGCGACGCCGGCCGCCGTCGGCGTCCTCGCCCTCATCCTGTCAGGGAACCCGGACTACAAGAAGCTGCCGCGAGGTCCGGCCCGGGCCAAGCTCGCCCGCCGGCTGTTGGCGCGCTATTGCCGCTCCGTCGGCCTCCATCCCATGTATCAGGGCCGCGGCCTGCCGGCGCTCGGCCGCGTCAGCGCCGCCGCTATTCCGCGTCCGGCTGCTTCATCGGGTGCGCCGCGGCGAAAGCGGGCAACGCCATCGCGGCGTCGTAAATCTTCCTGACGCGGGGGTAGGGGCCGAGGTCGCACTTGAACATCGTCGCCGGGAAGACCTGGGTGACGAGGCAGATGTCGGCGACGGTGGGCGTGTCGCCGTGGCAGAAGCGGCCGCTCTCGCGATGCTCGCCGATCAGGCTCTCCATCGCCTCGAGGCCCTTGCCCAGCCAATGCTGGATCCACGCCAGGCGCTGCGCGTCGCTGACCTTCAGCACGTCGGTCAGGTAGGCGCGGATGCGCGGTACGATGAGGGGATGGGAATCCGCGACGTTGATGAGGGCGAGGCCGCGCACCCAGGCGCGCGCCAGGGGCTCCTTCGGCAGCAGCGGCGGCTCCGGATATTTCTCCTCGAGGTATTCGAGGATCGCCATGGACTGGAAGAGCTTGGCGTCGCCGTCGAACAGCGTCGGCACCACCGCCTGGGGGTTGACCGCCATATAGCCGGGGTCGAACTGATCGCCCTTCTCCAGATGGAGGAAGGTGTCCTCGTGCGGCAGCCCCTTGATGTTGAGGGCGATCCGCACCCGGAAGCTCGCCTGCGAGCGGAAGTAGGTGTAGAATTTCATGACGGTTCCCCCTGACCTGGATATGCGCCTCGCGTCCTTCGACTCGTCCGCTACGCGGCCGGCTCAGGATGAGGCCATTTCTTTATTCCACTCTCAACTATACCTCATCCTGAGCCGCGCGCCTTGGCGCGCGAGTTGAAGGACGCACGATCTCTCCGCCTACGCCGACCGCAGATCCTGGTTCTTGATCGGCAGGCTGCGGATGCGCTTGCCGGTCGCGGCGAAGATGGCGTTGCAGACCGCGGGGGCGATCGGCGGCGTGCCGGGCTCGCCGATGCCGCCCCATTTGGAGCCGCCGGTCAAGGCCATGTGCACCTCGATCTTGGGCGCGTCCGCCATCCGCACCATCTCATAGGTGTCGAAATTGCCCTGCTCGACGGCGCCGTTCTTGATCGAGATCTCGCCGTAGAGCGCGGCGGTCAGGCCGTAGATCACGCCGCCTTCCATCTGCATCTCGACGGTGCGGGGATTGACCACGTGACCGGAGTCCACGACCACCACCACGCGCTCGACGCGCACCTCGCCCTTGGGACTGACGTCGACCTCGGCGATCTCGCCGACGATGGTGCCGAAGGCCTCGTGGATGGCGATGCCGCGGCCCTTGCCCGCCGGCAGCGGCTTGCCCCAGTCGCCCTTCTCGGCGAGCGTGTCGATGACGTGGATGAAGTCGGGACGGTGGGTGAGGAGCGCGCGGCGGAACTTGTACGGATCCTGCCCCGCCGCGTGGGCGAGCTCGTCGACGAAGCTCTCCACCGCGAAAGCATTCTGCGAGCTGCCGACCGAGCGCCAGAACATCACGGGGACATGGGTGTTCTTGAGCACGCAGTCGACGCGCACGTTGGCCACGCGATAGGGCATGTTGGCGAGGCCCTCCACCGCCATCGGCTCGATGCCGCTGGTCACCGGGTTCATGCCGAGCGAGCGCAGGAGCGATCCCACGGCGGTGCGGTTCTCCCACGCCACCGGCAGACCGTCCGCGCCCAGCGCCGCCTTGAAGCGGATCGCCGCCTGGGGCCGGTAGCGGTCGTGGCGCATATCCTCCTCGCGGGTCCAGATCAGCTTCACCGGCTTTCCCACCGCCTTGCTGACGGCGACCGCCTGCAGCATCTCGTCGTTGGCGCTGCGCCGGCCGAAGCCGCCGCCCAGAAACGCCGTGTGGACGAAGACCTGCTCGGGCTTGACGCCCGCCGCCTTCGCCGCCGCGCGCAGCGTGCCCTCGGCGTTCTGGGTTCCCATCCAGATGTCGACGCGGTCCGCCTGGACATGGGCGGTGGCGTTCAAGGGCTCCATGGGCGCGTGCGCCACATGGGGCACCTCGTAGAGCGCCTCGACGACCTTGTCGCCCGACGCCATGGCCTTGGCGACGTCGCCGTCGTTGCGCGCCACCGCGGCGTCGCCGTTGAGGGCGTCGCGATAGGCTTGCTTGAACTGTGCGCTGTCGGTGCTGCCGGCGGGACCCGTGTCCCACTCGATCGGCATCGCCAGGAGCGCTTCCTTGGCGCGCCAGAAGCGGTCGGCGACGACGGCGACGCCGCCCTCGAAGGGCACCACGGCGAGAACGCCGCGCCGGGTCTTGATCGCGCTGTCGTCGTAGCTTTTCACCTTGCCGCCGAAGACCGGGCAGGCCGCCGCCGCGGCATAGACCATGCCGGGAATCCGCGTGTCGATGCCGAACTTGGCGGTGCCGTTGAGCTTGAGCGGCGTGTCGAGGCGCGCCGTGGGCTGGCCGATGAGGTGGTACTGCTCCGGCGATTTGATTGCCGGCTCCTGGGCCAAGGTCACTTTGGCCGCATCCGCCGCCAGCGATCCGAAGCCGAGGCCGCGGCCGCTCGCCTTGTGCAGCACCTTGCCGTTCTGCGCCTCGCACTCGCCGGCAGAAACATTCCACCGCGTCGCCGCCGCCTGGATGAGACGCACCCGCGCGCTGGCGCCGGCCTGCTGCAGGTAGACGCGGCAATCCCGCACCGCTCGGCTGCCGCCGGTGGACATGCTGCGATAGACCTCGTTCTCCCGCACGTTGCGGTTGGCAGAGGCGTATTCCGCGCGCACCTTGCTCCAGTCGCACTCCAGCTCCTCGGCCACGATCATGGGGAGGGCGGTGAAGCTGCCTTGCCCCATCTCCGAGCGGGCGAAGCGGATCACCACGCTGTCGTCGGGCTCGATCAGGATCCAGGCGCTGACCTCGTTGGCGGCCGCCGCCGCCTCCGGGCTCCAGGGCTCGGGCAGCACTGGCAGCGCCTTGGCGAGGCCGGGGATCGCGACGCCGATGGCGAGACCGCCGGCGGCGGTCAAGCCGCTGACGATGAAGCGGCGGCGGGAGATCGATTGATGTCCGTCCATGATCGCCTCCCTCAACGTGCCATCAGCGCGGCGGCGCGATGGATCCCGCGCCGGATCCGCTCGTAGGTGCCGCAGCGGCAGATGTTGGTGAGGCCGGCGTCGATGTCGGCGTCGGTGGGCTTGGGATTGCCGGCGAGGAAGGCCGCCGCCGCCATGATCTGGCCGGACTGGCAATAGCCGCATTGCGGCACGTCCTCGGCGAGCCAGGCCTGCTGCACCGGGTGCTGGCTGTCGGGCGAGAGGCCCTCGATCGTCGTGACCTTCGCGCCGTCGATGCTGCCGACCGGCACCGAGCAGGACCGCATCGCCTCGCCGTCGATATGCACGGTGCAGGCGCCGCATTGCGCCACGCCGCAGCCGAATTTCGTGCCGGTAAGGCCGATCTCATCCCGGAGCACCCAGAGCAGCGGCGTCTCCGCCTCCACGTCGAGCTGATGCAGCGTGCCGTTCACGGTGAGTGCGACCATCGGATCGATTCCCTCATTGGCGTTGCGGCGCCCCTGGCTTCGATCTCCGACGATCCGCCGGCGCCGCCCGCGGATCGGCTAGTCTTGGACCATAAATATTAAGGGCAGCCGAGGCCCCGGGCGAGGCACAAAGCGGTGATAGCGCGCGGGTCGCTTACGTCCCGGGAAAGGCGACCTGGGGTTGCCCCCTGGAACGATCGTGCGTCCTTCGACGCGTCGCCCTCAAAGCCCGACGCGCGCCATCATCTCCGCGGGATAGCGGGTGCCGGCGGCGGCGTTGACAGGGAAGGCCTTGTCGAGGGCGGCGAGCGTCTCGGGCTTGGGCTTGAGATCGACCGCCGCGGCATTCTCCTCCAGCCACTTGCGCTGCTTGGTGCCGGGGAGCGGCACGATGAAGGGGCGCTTGCTCAGGACCCAGGCGAGGGCCAGCTGCGCCGTGGTGCAGTTCTCCGCGGCGGCGAGCTCCTTCACGGTGGCGACCAGCTTGAGATTGCTTCGCGCGTTGTCGCCCTGGAAACGCGGCATGGCGCGGCGCCGGTCGGTGGGATCGAGGGTTTCCGCGTCGGTGATGGTGCCCGTGAGGAAGCCGCGGCCGAGCGGGCTGTAGGCGACGTAGCCGATGCCGAGCTCGGCGCAGAGACCGAGGAGCTCCGCCTCGGCCTCCCGCGTCCAGAGCGAGTATTCCGTCTGCAGCGCCGCCATCGGGTGCGTCGCATGGGCGCGCCTGAGCGTCGCCGGCGCCGCCTCCGAGATGCCGAGGTGGCGCACCTTGCCCTGCTGGATGAGCTTGGTCATGGCGCCGACGGTGTCCTCGATCGGCACCGTGGGATCGACGCGGTGGATGTAATAGAGGTCGATGGTGTCGACCCCCAGGCGCTTCAGGCTGGCATCGCAGGCGGTCTGCACGTACTCCGGGCGGCCGTTGGCGCTGGGCTTGCCCTCGGGCGTGCGGGTGTTGCCGAACTTGGTCGCCAGCACCACGCGCTCGCGCATCCCCTTGATGGCGCCCCCCACCAGCTCCTCGTTCGAGCCGTTGGTGCCGTAGGCGTCCGAGGTGTCGATGAGATCGACGCCGAGCTCGATGGCGCGGCGGATGGTGGCGACCGCCTCGGCCTCGATCGGCTTGCCGTAGATCGGGGTCATGCTCATGCAGCCGAGGCCGACGGCGCCCACCTCGAGTTGGCCGAGCTTGCGACGCTTCATCATGGGGTCTCCCTGGCGCCGGGGGCGCCTCATACCGTTGGAATTGGGTGTGCCGCCAATCATCGCCGCCGCGCCCGCGCCTGTCCACCTGGGATCGCGGGACCATCGATCACCATTGCGGCAGATATAAGCAAAACCTCTTGTGGGAGAGCGGCTTCGAGGCTGTATGCTCGCCGCAATCCAATCTCTGAGGTGATTTGATATGGACGCGATCGAGGTACTGACGAAGCGGGTGTCGCCGGCGCAGCTGGTGGAGCCCGGCCCCACGGCGGCGCAGCTGGAGCTGATCCTGCAGTCGGCGAACCGGGCGCCGGACCACGGCCGGATGCAGCCCTGGCGCTTCGTGCTGATCGAGGGCGAGGCGCGGGCGCGCTTCGGCGACGTGATGGCGCAATCCCTCAAGCGCCGCGAGCCCGAGGCACCCCAGGGGAAGCTCGACAGCGAGCGCAAGAAGGCGCAGCGCGCGCCTCTCGTCGTCATCGTGGCGGCGGCGGTGAAGGAGAACCCGAAGGTGCCCGACATCGAGCAGATCGTGGCGGCCGGCGCGGCGGCCCAGAGCATGCTGCTGGCGGCGCACGCGCTCGGTCTCGGCGGCTTCTGGCGCACCGGCGCCATCGCCTACGACGCGGACGTGAAGCGCGAGCTGGGATTGGCGCACACCGACACGGTGGTCGGGATCATCTATCTCGGCTCGATCGGCGTCCCCGGCCAGATCAAGCCCACGGATGTCAGTGCAGTGACGCGCAGGTGGTGATTTTCCCCTCTCCGCCACGATAGTGGAGGAGAGGGTTTATGTGCGACGCGATTTGAGAGCTACTCCGCCGCCACCGGCATTGGCGCGCGCGTCGGCGTCGTCGCCACCGTCAGCAGGGTCAGGAACGTGACGGCGGCCACCACCAGGAAGATGGCGCGGGGCTGGCCCTGGTCCATCATCCAGCCGTAGGCGAGCGGCGCGATCACGCCGCCGACGTTGAATCCCGTGGAGACGAAGCCGAACACCTTGCCGAAGGAGCCCGGCGGCGTCACCGAGCGGACGATCATGTCGCGGGACGGCTGGATGATGCCGTAGAGCAGGCCGCCCACGCCCATCAGCAGCACGAGGGGCACCGCCGCGAGCTGGACGGTGCCGACGATCAGGATCGCGGCGCCGCTCACGGCGAAGCCCACCGCGGCGACGCGGGTGTGATGGCGCGTGCGGTCGGCGATGTAGCCGCCCACCAGCACCCCCAGCGCGCTCATGAAGAGATAGGAGGAGAGCGCGATGTTGGCGGTCGCGATGGAGGTGCCGTAGAGCGCCCCCAGGGCCACGATGGAGAAGCCGTTGATGCCGCCGCCCGCCAGGGCCACCAGCAGGAAGAACATGAGGTTGCGCAGGATCGGCGGGCTCAGCAGCAGGCGCCAGCCGGCGTGGCCGCCGGTGTCATGGCGCGGCCGTGCCGGCTGCGGCGGAGCCACCAGGGCCTGGCGCTGGAAGAACAGCACCACCGCCACCACCACGCCGACGAGGCCGGCGGACATGAGCGCGCCGTGCCAGCCCCAGAGCTGGGCCGCGAACAGCATCGAGACCGGCGCCGCCGCGGTGCCGAGGAGGCCGGCGAAATTGTGGATGGAGAACGCCTGGCCCATGCGCTTGCCGGCGATGGCGTGGGAGAGGATCGAGTAGTCCGAGGGGTGATAGATGGTGTTGGCGAGGCCGGCCAGGGCGAAGCAGACGATGAGGCCGAGGTAGGAGGGCGTCAGCGCCGCGGCGGTGAGGGCGGCGGAGCCCAGCAGCAGCCCTGATATCAGCAGCCGCCCGGCGCCCCAGCGGTCCACCAGGAATCCCGCCGGCGCCTGCAGCACCGCCGAGACCACGTTGAAGCTGGCCAGGATGAGGCCGAGCTGGGCGAAGCTCAGGCCATAGTCGCGCTGGATGAAGAGGAAGAGCGGCGGCAGCACCAGGATGTGCACATGGCTGACGAAATGCGCCGCGCCCACCAGGCTGATCACCCTTGCATCGCTCGCCCGGGCGGCGGGGGCCGCAAAAGTTTCCGTCGCGTTTACCATCGGGAGCCGGCTCCGGGTCCTAAGTCATTCGTCCGCCCGGGAGAATGGGGGATCGGCCGGGTTCCGGCAAGCGCCGGCCCTGCATGCCAGATATGGCGCGCGGGGCTACGCCGGCTTGTTCCGTCATGGCCGGGCTTGGCCCGGCCATCCACGAACTCTTCGGTTTCAAGGCGTGGATCGCCGGCACAAGGCCGGCCATGACGTTCACAGGGAGGGCTGACAGACACCGGACTCCGTTGACACCTCCCGCTCTTTGCCAAAGACTTCACGTCGCGTCGAAGGACGCCAAGCGAGCCGGCGAAGTCCGGATCATCAGGGAGGTTAGGCATGACGACGTCACGCAGGACTCTGCTCAAATATTCGGCAAGCTTGGCGGCGCTCAGTGCCGTGGGCCGGCCGGCCTTCGCGGCGGCGCCCACCGGGCCGATCCGCATCGGCGTGCTCTACGACCTCTCCGGCCCCTTCGCGGCGGCGGGCTCGGTCGCCTCCTCGATCGGCGCCCAGATCGCCATCGATCTCACGAATGAAAGGGGCGGCGTCCTCGGCAAGTACAAGGTCGAGCCGGTGAAGGGCGACAGCCAGAGCAAGGCGGACGTCGCCATCAACGAGGCGGAGCGCCTCATCCACCAGGAGAACTGCGACATCGTGCTGGGCGTCTATTCCAGCGCCCATGCGGTGCCGCTGGCGGAGAAGCTCAATCAGGAAAAGAAGATCCTCTGGATCACCACGGCGGTCGCGACCTCGGTGGTCAAGGACAAGAACCTGACCTATGTGTTCCGCGCCACCATCCACTCCGACCAGTATGGCGAGGCCGGCATCAAGTTCCTGCACGAGAACGCCAAGGCGAAGCTCGGCATGGATCCGAAGGACCTCAAGCTCTCGATCATCCACGAGGACGGGCCCTATGGCACCGGCGTCAGCGACGCGGACGTCGCCTTCGCCAAGGAGCTCGGCATGCCCGTGGCGATCCGGGAGGCCTATTCCGCCACCGCCCCCGATCTCTCCTCCCTGGTGACCAAGCTGAAGCGCGCCCGCGGCGACGTGATCATCCACGCCGGCTACAATCCGGACATCACCCTCTTCCTGCGCCAGTCTCGCGAGGCGGGGCTGCGCTTCAAGATGCTGATCGGCAATGGCGCGGGCTACAGCCAGATCGCCAAGCTGCGCGAGACCTTCAAGACCGACGTCGACGACTTCTGCGACATCGATCCCGTGGCGGCGCAGATCCTCGATCCCAAGACGCTGGCGCCGGGGATGGGCGATCTCATCAAGATCATGGTGGAGCGCTACGTGAAGATGAGCGGCAGCACGGACATTCCGCCGCATTGCTCCATGGGCTTCAACCAGACCTGGGTCCTGCTGCAGAACGTGCTGCCGGTGGCGATCGAGAAATACGGCGGCGTCGATCCCGAGGCGATCCGCAAGGCCGCTCTCGACGTCGACATTCCCCCGGGCGGCACCATCCAGGGCTATGGCGTCAAGTTCTACCCGCCGGGCAAGCCGCTCGCCGGGCAGAACGAGCGCTCGACGCCCGTTGTGATGCAGTACATCCCCAAGATGACGCAGACGGCGGTGGTGTGGCCCTCGAACATCAAGACCGCCGATCCGGTCTTGCCGCTGCCGAACTCGTCGCCTTACGCGATGAGCTGAAAGTCGGCTGCCGGTGCTGGCGGTATCGGGGCTGACCAAGCGCTTCGGCGGCTTTCTGGCGGTGAACCAGGTCTCCTTCGAGGTGCGGGAGGGGGAGATCCTGGGACTCATCGGGCCGAACGGCTCGGGGAAGAGCACGACCTTCAACCTGATCTCCGGCGCCCTCCCGCCGAGCGGCGGCTCGATCCGCTTCGAGGGCGCGGAGATCGGCGGTCTCACCGCCCATCGGGTCTGCCGGCTCGGCCTCGCGCGCACCTTCCAGATCCCGCGCCCCTTCCGCAAGCTCTCGATCCTGGAGAACGTGTCCCTCGCGGCCTTCTACGCCAAAGGCGGTCGCGGCAGCCGCGCCGAGGCGGAGCGCCGCGCGGCCGAGGCCTTGGATCTTGTGGGACTGCCGAGCGACGCCACGATCACGACCCTCGGCCTCGGCGCCGCGGCGCTGAAAAAGCTGGAGCTTGCCCGCGCGCTCGCCACCGGCCCCAAGCTGCTGTTGGCGGACGAGAGCCTCGGCGGCCTCGACCACACGGAGATGGAGCGCGCCGCGCAGATGCTGCGGGCCATCCGCCAGCGCCTCGGCATCACCATCGTCTGGGTCGAGCACATCATGGGCGTGCTGATGCCCATCGTCGACCGCGTGATCGTCCTCGACCACGGCGAAAAGATCTTCGAAGGCTCCCCGGCCGAAGCGGCGCGCGACGCACGGGTCATCGAAGTCTACCTCGGGAAGCCAAGGGCGTGAGGGGCGGGCCGATGAATCACCCGACCATCCCCAAACGCCGTCATGCCCGGGCTTGTCCCGGGCATCCACGCCTTGCCGCCGAAAAATTCGTGGATGGCCGGGTCAAGCCCGGCCATGACGGTGGAGTGGGCGGCGAAGGCATGGGAGAGGCGCCGCCCTGACCATGCTCCAGGTCTCCAACCTCTCCGCCGACTACGGCTCGTTCCGGGCGCTCTTCGAGGTGTCTCTCGACGTGTCCGCCGGCGAGACGGTGGCGGTGATCGGGCCGAATGGGGCGGGGAAGAGCACGCTGATGCGCGTCATCTCCGGCATGCTGCCGAAGCAGGCGGGCGAGCTCGTCTTCGAGGGGAAGGCGCTGGGCAGCCTCAAGGCGCACGACATCGTGGCATCCGGCATCGCCCATGTGCCGGAGAACCGCCGGCTCTTCCCGCGCCTCAGCGTGGAAGAGAACCTGCGCATGGGAGCTTTCCTGCCGACCGCGCGCGGTCATTTCGACGAGCGCCGCGCCTGGGTCTTCGAGCTCTTTCCGCGCCTCCGGGAGCGGCGCGATCAGCTCGCCGGCACGCTCTCCGGCGGCGAGCAGCAGATGTGCGCGATCGCCCGGGCGCTGATGTCGAAGCCGCGCCTGCTGCTTCTCGACGAGCCCTCGGCGGGCCTCGCCCCTCTGGTGGTGCAGCAGGTCTTCGACCTCGTGCGCCGCATCGCCGGGGAGGGCTTCACGGTGCTGATCGTCGAGCAGAACGTGCGGCAGGTGCTGGATCTCGTCGACCGCGCCTATCTCCTGGAGGCGGGCCGCATCGCGCTCGCCGGCAGCGCCGACGAGTTGAAGCAAAGCGACGTCGTGCGGCGCTCGTACATGGGGATGTAGGGAATGGACATCTACCTCCTCGAGTCCATCATGAACGGCATCATGCTGGGCGGGCTGCTGGCGCTGCTGGCGCTCGGGCTCAATCTCATCTTCGGCGTCATCGACGTGGTCTGGATCTGCTATGCCGAGCTGGTCATGTGCGGCATGTATGCGATCTACTGGCTGCACGTCTACTACGGCTGGCCGTTCCTGCTGGCGGCGGTGGCGGCGATCCTGCTGGTGGCGCTGATGGGGATGCTGGTGCACCGCCTCATCATCGAGCCGATCCTGGGCTCGGCGCCGATCAACCAGCTCCTCGCCACCGGCGGGCTGCTGTTCTTCCTGCAGAGCTTCGCGACGCTTGCTGTTCGGCACCGACTTCCGCAACGTCGGCATCCGCCTGCCGATCATCGCGCTCGGCGACATGGATCTCAGCTTCGCGCGGCTCCTGGCCTTCGCCGCGGCGCTGCTGGGCGCGGGCGGGCTCTATCTCTTCCTCTCGAGGACCTTCCTCGGCACCGCCATCCGCGCCATCTCCCAGGATCGCGAGGTGATGGGGCTGATGGGGGTCGACGAGCGGCGGATCTATCTCACGACATCGGCGATCGGCGGCGGCCTCGCGGGCCTCGCGGCCTGCCTCCTGGTGCTGCAATACGACGTGCATCCCTTCATCGGCCTCACCTTCGGCCCCATCACCTTCATGATCTGCGTGCTGGGCGGGCTCGGCAACATGATCGGCGGCGTCATCGCCGCCTTCATCATGAGCCAGATCATCGCGGTCGGCGGCTACTACTTCTCGGTGGAGCTCTCCGACGTGATCGCCTTCGTGCTGTTCATCGTCCTGATCATGATCCGGCCGCGGGGGATCCTCAGCCGATGAGCCGCGCGCTGATCGCCTCCGGCGTGGGCATGGCGGGCCTGCTGGTCCTGCCGTTCCTGCTGCCGGACTATTTCCTCCACATCGCGATCCAGGTGCTGATCTGGAGCTTCATCTACACCGCCTGGGCCTTCATGGGGCGCTTCGGCCTGGTCTCGATCGGCCACGGCGCCTTCATGGGCGTCGGTGCCTACGTCTCGGCGCTGCTGTGGAACTACTACGGCGTCACACCCTGGCTCGGCATTCCCGCCGGCATGGTCCTGGCGGTGGGGCTGGCCCTCGTCATCGGCTACCCCTGCTTCCGCCTGCGGATCGTCGGGCACTATTTCGCTCTGGTCACGCTGGCGCTCGGCCAGGTGGTGGCGCTCTTCATCATCGCGGCGCGCGATGTCACCGGCGGCTCTCTCGGCATGACGCCGAAGGCGGTGGGCTTCTCGTGGTATGCGCTGCAATTCCCCGACCGCCGCTACTTCTATTTCATCGCCCTGGTGCTGTGGCTCGTCGTGCTCGCCGTCCGCTACCGGGTGAGCCACGGCATGCGCCACGCGGCCCTGGAGGCGATCGGCGAGGACGAGATCGCCGCCGCCGCCGCGGGGGTCAACGTCATGCGCGAGAAGCTGCGGGTGACTGTGATCAGCGCCGCCATCACCGCGATGGGCGGCTCGATCTACGCGCAATACGTGAGCTATCTCAACCCCGAGACGGTCTCCGGCGTCGGCGTCTCGCTGCAGATCGTCTTCGCCGCCGTCGCCGGCGGCATGTACAGCGCCCTCGGCCCCACCGTGGGCGCGCTGCTGACGCTGGTGCTGACCGAGGGCCTGCGCATTCTCTTCGGCACCAACTTCATCGGCGCCGCCAACACCATCTACGGCATCCTCCTGATCCTCTTCATCATCTTCATGCCCCGCGGCATCCTCGGCGTGATGGAGCGGGTGTTCGCGCGGCGCCCGCGCGCCGTGGCGCCGGCGGAATAGCCCGATGCTGCGTCTGGGATTGATCGGCCTTGGCGCCATCGGCGGCGAGGTGACCGCCGCCGCCGATCGCGGCGAGCTGCCGGGCGTCACCGTTCCCGCCGTGCTGGTGCGACGCGCTCGACCCGGCACCCCCGGCCGCCTCGTCACATCGGATCCCGACGCCTTCTTCCGCGAGGGCTTCGACGCCGTGCTGGAATGCGCGGGCCATCAGGCCGTGCGCGATCACGGTGCCCGCGTGCTCGGCGGCGGCAGCGACCTGCTGGTCACATCAGCGGGCGCGCTCACGGACGAGACGCTGTTCGATCTCCTGCTCGCGGCGGCGGAGCAGGGGAAGTCGCGCCTCGTGGTGCCGTCGGCGGGCATCGGCGCTCTCGACATTCTCGCGGGCTCGGCGGCGGGCGGCCTCGACGAGGTCACCGTCACCGTGCGCAAGGACCCGCTGAGCTGGAAAGGCACCGAGGCCGAACAGAGCCATGCCCTCGACCGCCTCGCCGGCCCGGTCACGCTCTATGACGGGCCGGTGCGCGAGGGCGCCCGGCGCTACCCGCAGAACGTCAACATTTCCGCCGCCGCGGCGCTCGCCGGCATCGGCCTCGACCGCACCCGCCTCGTCATCGTCGCCGATCCCGGGATCTCCACTCACGTGGTGGAGCTCGCGGCGCGCGGCCGCTTCGGCAGCTTCACCTTCCGGGAGGAGGTGATCCCCACCGAGAGCAACCCCAAGACCGGCCGCCTCGTCGCCATGGCCGTGGTGAAGACGGTGCGGCAGCTCGCGAGCCGGTTCGTGGTGGGCGGGTGAGAGCGGTGCCGCCCCGGCACCCCGCCGCTCCGTTGTGACGGAGTTCATACGGGACCGGGGTTGAACGCGCCTACCTTCTCTCCTAGGGCTTCTGAAAGCCGGCTCCGCAGATCAAGGCCGACGACGTAGCGCTCAAGCAGCAGGAGGCGACCCATGAACACGATTTTTGCGGCGCAGGCCGGGCAGGGCGGTCCCGTGTCCATCGCCTGCATCAACAAGGCGACCGTCGATCTCGGCGTGCCCTTCGACAAGCTCACCGCGGCCCTGCAGAAATGCTACGACCAATACTTCGTCCCGGTCTGGGGCTATCCGGTGTCGCTCTACAATACCAAGGTGGCGAAGCCCTCCGACTGGCAGCTCATCTACTTCGACAACGCCGACCAGGCGGGCGCGCTCGGATATCACGATCTGACCAAGGACGGTCAGCCGGTATCGAAGATCTTCGTCAAGACCACCCTCGCGGACAAGGAGCTGGTGAGCGTCACCGCCTGCCACGAGCTCTTCGAGATGGCGATCGATCCCATCGCGAACCTCTGGGCGGAGGCGGCCGACGGCACCGAATATGCCTACGAGATGTGCGACCCCGTGGAGGAGGACACCTTCGAGGTCGACGGGATCCAGATGTCGAATTTCCTGCACCCCGCCTGGTTCGAGCCGTTCCAGCATCCACCGGGCACGAAGTTCGATCATCTCGGGCGGCTGACCAAGCCCTTCACCATGACGAAGGGCGGCTACATGATCATCAAGAAGAAGGGCAAAGTGAGCCAGACCTTCGGCTCCAAGGCGAAAGAGAAACGCTTCGCCAAGGAGGATCGGGTCGGTCACCGCAGCGAGTACCGCAAACCCAAGGGCCTCCGCATCAAGGCGAGGAGGAAAGGGAAAGGCTAGTCCCGGCTTGGCTTCGGCTGGCGCCATGCACTACCCTCGACGGGCGATGCGGCCGGACCGCACGCCCGAGGGAGGACCCATGGCGACCTATACGACGCGGCGCGGCGCGAGGAACTACGGGCAGGCGATCGGCATTCTCCAGCTCGACTGCTCCCTGCCGTTCATTCCCGGCGACGTCGATAACGCCAGCACCTACCGCTATCCCGTGCTCTACAAGGTGGTGCCTGGCCTCTCCACCGCGGCCTGCCTTCGCGGCGCCCCCGATCTCGCGGCGGCGGCAGTGGAGGCGGCGGTGGCGCTGGAAGGGCAGGGCGTGCGCGCGATCGCCAGCGACTGCGGCTTCATGCTGCAGTTTCAGGGCGCGGTGCGCGAGGCCGTGCGCGTGCCGGTCATGCTGTCGAGCCTCCTGCAGCTGCCGATCGTCGCCAGCGGTTTCGCGCCGACGCGGCCGATCGCCATCATCACCGCCGATGCCAACAACCTCACCGCGGATTTCCTCGCCCGCAGCGGCGTCGGGGTCAGGAACAAGGTGATCATCCGGGGTCTCCAGGACGAGCCCGAGTTCAAGGGCGCGGTGCTGGAAGAGAAGGGCTCGATCGACGCCGCGCGCGTGGAGGCCGAGCTTCTCGGCGTCTGCCGCCAGGTCAGGGAGGAGCACCGCGATCTCGCCGCCATTCTCCTCGAATGCTCGATGCTGCCGCCCTATTCCCGGGCGCTGCAGGACGCGCTCGGCGTGCCGGTCTTCGATTTCGTGACCATGATCGATTACCTCTACGCCGCGACGCATCAGCGGCGGTACGAGGGGTTTTACTGACGGGAGCGTTGCGCGAGCAGCGTGCGTCCTTCGACGCGCTTCGCTTGCTCAGGATGAGGAAGATCGAGAACGGCACAAAGAAAAGTTCCTCATCCTGAGCAAGCGGCCCTTTGGGCCGCGCGTCGAAGGACGCACGATACCCGATCCAGCTCGTCCCCTAGGCGATCTGCCTCGCCCGGCCGAAGCGATCCTGCCGCTTCCGCGGCTTTCCCGCCGCCGCCGATCCGCCGATGGTCTTGAGCCCGAGCAGCGCCGCCCGCACGACATCGAAGGCCGGCTCGTTCGGCCGGTTGCGGTGCTCGATGAGAGCGAGGGTGCAGGGGAGCGCGGGTTTCAGCGGCCGCACGACGATGCCGGGAATCGGATCGGCGACGGCGACGTCGGGCACGATCGACATGCCGAGACCGGACGCCACCGCCTGCTTCGCCGCCTCGACGATGCCCACATGCATCGGCTGGCGTGTCAGGGGCAACTCCTTCGCCATCCAGTGCATGACCAGGGCATGGACGGCGCCGCGATCGTGCTCGAGCACGAGAGACTGCTGGGCGACGTAGTCCGGCGTGATCTCGTCGGGGATGTCCCGCGTCGCCGCCGGCAGGATCGCCACGCAGAGCTGCAGGCGCAGCGGCGTCACCGTCAGCAGCGGCGATTTGACCGGCAACGTCACCAGCCCGAAGTCGAGGGTGTTCTGGATCACGCTCTCGACGCAGTCCCGGGTCGAGATGTTGGTGACCATGAGGTCGATCTTGGGATGGTCCGCCCGCAGGCGCGTCAGCACCGGCGGCAGATCGTACATCAGCCCCGTCAAAGTCGTGCCGATATGCACGCTGCCGAGCCAGCCGTCGCGCAGGCGCCGCATGGTCGCCTCGGCCGCGTCGCACTCGCGGGCGATGCGCCGGGCATGCTCGATCAGCTCGCGTCCGGGCCCGGTCGCGCGCGTCTTCTTGCCCAGGCGCTCGATGAGGCGCAGGCCCCAGCGGGTTTCGAGCTCGCGAATCTGCAGGCTCACCGCGGGCTGCGTCAGATTGAGCTGACGCGCCGCGGCGGAAAAGCTGCCGAGTGCAACCACCTCGGAGAGCGCCCGCAGCTGGTCCAGATTGAGGCTGCGCATCTCAAAGAACTCCTTATGGATGCGATTTCAAAAGCCAATTTGCATCTTCGGGCCTATCCAGGCAATTGAAACGCGCGAGATAGAGCAGGCGCACTCGCTCCAAACCGATCGCATATCGGGCCACGGCACTCCCTGGAGCTGCCGGCGCGCCCCAGTCCACGAAAGGGGGCACCGTGACTGAGATCCTGGATACGGTCATGCCGCCGCGGCTCGCGCCGAGCGTGGCTGAGGCGCGCCGGGTCATTGCCTGCCCGTCCTGCGGAGCCTCCGCTCTCTCGGATAATAGTCATTGTGTCGCCTGCGGCGTGCCGCTGCCCACCTTCGGCGCCGACTCCAGCCATGTGCTGGCGGAACGGCGGCATCTCACCGTCATGTTCTGCGACATCGTCGGCTCGACGGCGCTGGCGGCGCGCCTCGATCCCCAGGACTTCCACGACGTGATCGGCGCCTACAGCCACGCGGTCGCCGAGACCGTCGCCCGCTTCGACGGCTTCGTCTCGCACTTCATGGGCGACGGCGTCCTCGCCTGCTTCGGCTATCCCCAGGCCCAGGGGGATGACGCGGAGCGGGCGGTGCGCGCGGGGCTGGCCATGATCAAGGCGGTGGCGCGCCTTCCCGTGCCGGAGCCCATCGAGATCCGCGTCGGCATCGCCACTGGCCTCGCCATCGTCGGCGCCGTTGTCAGGGAAGGCGATCTGCGACTGCGCCCGGTCCTCGGCGAGACGCCGAACCTGGCCGCGCGCCTGCAGGCCATCGCCACCCCCGGCACCATCGCGGTCTCCACCGCGACCCGGGAACGGATCGGCGACAGCTTCGAGTGCCTCTACCTGGGCGCGGTGGAGCTCAGGGGCTTCGCCGATTCCCGGCGCGCCTGGCTCGTCCTCGGCGAGGACGTGGCCGAGCACTGCGAGACCGGCTACACGCGGGCGCCTCTGCGGGCCGCGGCGGGCTAGGGTCGCCGCCCGCCGGCGGCATCAGCACACGGTCCGGAACCGCTCCAGGCAGGTATCCAGCACCTCGCCCATGGGCCGCTTCCACCAGTTGCGCTCGGAGAAGATCTCCGCCTCGCAGAGCCCGTCGTAGCCGGCCGCCTCGACCCAGCCGCGGATGCGCGGGATGTCGATGACGCCGTCCCCCATCATGCCGCGGTCCAGCAGCATGTCCGTGGTTGGCACCAGCCAGTCGCAGATGTGGAATCCCAGGATGCGCCTGCCGGCGCGGGCGATCTCGCGCTCGAGCGCCGGATCCCACCAGAGGTGATAGACGTCGACGGCGACGCCGAGCCCGTCGCCCAGCTCGTCGCAGAGATCGTTGGCGTGCTTCAGCGTGTTGATGCAGGCGCGGTCGGCGGCGTACATGGGGTGGAGGGGCTCCAGCGCCAGCGGCACGCCGGCGGATCGCGCGTGGGGCAGCAGCGCCGCCAGTCCGTCCCGCACCAGGGCGTGGGCGCCCGCGAGGTCCCGGGAACCCGGCGGCAGGCCGCCGCCGATGAGGATCAGGCATCTCGCCTTGACCGCCGCCGCCGCGTCCACGGCCCGGCGGTTCTCGTCCAGCGTCTTCGCAAAACCCGCGCGGCCCTCGCTGCTGAAGACGCCGGCGCGGCAGACGCCGGTCACCACCAGGCCCGCGCGCCTCGATGCGCCGCGCCGCTTCTCCGGCGCCGGTCGCCTGAAGCTGGTCGAGCCAGGGGGCGATGCCGCCGATGCCGCGGGCGGCGATGGCGTCGATGATCTCCGGCAGGGCGCCCTGCTTGCGGACGGTGGCGCCGTTCACCGACAGCAGGCGCGGGCTCTGCGAGAGATCGCGCATCTCAGCCGCCGAGGCCGTGCCCTTCCAGCACCACGCGCATCCGCCGTGCCGCCAGATCGGGGTCCACCAGCAGCCCGGCCTGGTCCGCGAGGCGGAACAGCTCGGAGAGATGCAGGATCGAGCGCGCGCTCTGCTGCCCGCCCACCATGACGAAATGCTTCTGGTGGCCGTTGAGATAGGCCATGAACACGATGCCGGTCTTGTAGAAGCGGGTCGGCGCCTTGAAGATGTGGCGGGAGAGCGGCACCGTCGGCGCCAGCATGTCGTGGAACTCGTTGCGGCTGCCGCGGGCGAGCGCCGCCAGCGCCGCCGAGGCCGCCGGTGCGATGGCGTCGAGGATGCCGAGGAGGGCGTCGCTGTAGCCCTCGCTGTCGCCGGCGATCAGCTCCGCGAAGTTGAAGTCGTCGCCGCTGTACATGCGCACGCCCTTGGCGAGGCGCCGGCGCATGGCGATCTCCCGGTCCTTGTCCAGGAGCGAGACCTTGACGCCCTCGACCTTGGCGGCGTTGCGGTTGATCACGTCGACGGCGACGTCGCTGGCGGCATCGAGATCGCGATGGCCCCAATAGCCCGCCAGCGCCGGGTCGAACATGTCGCCGAGCCAGTGGATGATCGCCTTGTCGCCGAGCTGGCTCAGGATGCGGTCGTAGACGCGGCCGTAGTCCTCGGGCCCGCGCGCGGAGGCGGTGAGCGCCCGGCTCGCCATCAGGATCACGCGCCCGCCCAGCTTCTCGATCGCCGCGATCTGCTCCTCGTAGGCGCGGATCACGTCATCGATGGAATGCGGACCCGGCGGAAGGTGATCGGTGCCGGCGCCGGAGAACACCGTGGCGCCTTCGCTCTTCGCCGCCTCGACGGAGCGGCGGATGAGCTCGAGGGACGTCTTCCAGTCCAGGCCCATGCCGCGCTGGGCGGTGTCCATGGCTTCGGCGACGCCGAAGCCCAGGCGCCAGAGGTGGCGGCGATAGGCGAGGGTTGCATCCCAGTCGAGGGGCGCGTCGAGCCAGGGATCGACCTGGGCCAGCGGATCCGCCACCACATGGGCGGCGGCGATCGCCACGCGATTGAAGGGATTGGCGGGCTGTGTCGGCCAGATCCGAGGCGCCCGCGTGCTGTAGGATTCCAGGCCGCGGTCGGATGTCGGGAGCGAGAGCGTCGGCATCTGTCAGACCTCGAGGTTGGGAATGTCGAACCAGCGCCGCTCGCGCCAGCTTTTCATCGCGAGCTCGGCGAGCTGCACGCCGCGGGCGCCCGCCAGCAGGTCCCAGGCGAAGGGCGCGTCTTCCGCCACGTGGCGGATGAAGCGCTCCCACTGGGCGCGGAAGCCGTTGGGATAGGGCTCGTTGTCGGGCACTTCCTGCCACTGGTCGAAGAAGTTCATGGCTTGCGGCTCATCGGGATTCCAGACCGGCTTCGGCGTGGCATGGCGCGGCTGGATCAGGCAGCGCTGCAGGCCCGCCACCGCGGAACCGTGGGTCCCATCGACCTGGAAGGTCACGAGATCGTCGCGCCTGACCCGCGTCACCCACGAGCTGGTCATGTGGGCGAGGACGCCGCTCTCCATCTCGAAGGTGGCGAAGCAGTGGTCGTCCACGTCGGGCCGGTAGGATTTCCCCTGCTCGTCCACGCGCTCGGGGATGAGGGTGGCGCCGGTGCAGGAGACGGCCTTGACGCTGCCGAAGAGCCCGTCCAGCACGTAGCGCCAGTGGCAGAGCATGTCGAGGATGATGCCGCCGCCCTCGGACTTGCGATAGTTCCAGGACGGCCGCTGCGCCGCCTGCCAATCGCCCTCGAAGACCCAATAGCCGAAATCGCCCTTCATGGTGAGGACGCGGCCGAAGAAGCCGGTGTCGATGAGGCGCTTGAGCTTCACCAGGCCGGGCAGGAACAGCTTGTCCTGCACCACGCCGTGCTTGACGCCGGCGGCCCGCGCGCGGCGATAGAGATCGAGGGCGTCGGCGAGATTGGTCGCGGTCGGCTTCTCGCAGTAGATGTGCTTGCCCGCTGATATCGCCGTCTCGACGTTGCGCTTGCGCTCGGCGGTGGTGACGGCGTCGAAGTAGACGGTGTCGTCCTTGTTGGCGAGCGCGCGGCCGAGATCGGTGGTGGTGCGCTCGATGCCGTGCGCCGCCGCCAGCGCCGCCAGCTTCTCCGGATTGCGCCCCACCAGGATCGGGTCCGGCATCACGCGAGTCGCCGTCCTTCAGCACCACGCCGCCGGCGGCGCGGATCGCCAGCACCGAGCGCACCAGATGCTGGATCGTGCCCATCCGCCCGGTGACGCCGTTCATGATGATGCCGAGACGCCGCTCGCCCATGCCGGATCATTCCTCCCTTGGATCGTTCCAGGAGGATAGGGGGTTTGCAGGCCCTCGGCCACCCTTTGAAGCGGGGGCGCGGGGCTTCAGTCCAGACCGATCAGCGCCGCGAGCTTTGCCCGGACGTCCGCCAAGATCGCTGCCGGTGCCTTGCCGGCAAACCCGATCGGACGTGCCTCCGTGTCGATGCTACGCACGTGGCTGTTGAGGATCTCGCCGGAGATTGTCAGCCCAGCTGGAAGCACGGTGCTGGTTCCGAAGCCGCGCACGCGCGACGTGATCGGGCACACGATCGCAAAGCGGCTGGCCTGCCAGAACGGTCGCGGCGACACGACGAGCGCGGGACGGCGGCCGCTCTGCTCGCGGCCGGTCCTGGGGTCGAAATCCGTCCAGATGAAATCGCCGGCGTCGGGCTCGTAGGCCATGTCAGTCCTCGACGGCCTCACGGCCCTTCTCGGGGCCCCACTTCCACGCCTCGCGCATCTTCTTGGGCGTGACGCCTGCGAGCAAATCCTTCAGCGCATAGCGCGGACGGGTCGGCCGCAACACCAACGCTCCGCCTTCGACCTTGATATCGACCGGGCTGCCTTCGCTCAGATGGATCTCCTCGACGACGTCTCGCGGCAGCCGCACGGCAAGGCTGTTGCCCCATTTCGCGACATTCGTCTTCATTCGCAGCCTCCGATGTAGATACTAGGAATATACCGAAGTATCTACGCTGTGTCTACATCGGGTTGTTCTCGGCCACCGTTCACTCCAGCCACCCCTCCGCCCGGGTTCGGGCGAGCGCGCGATCCACCAGCTCGGGTGCCAGGCCCACATAGGTGGTGGGATCGAGGAGGGTGCCGAGCTCGTTCCCGGAGAGGACGCCTTTGAGGCGGGGGTCGCGGGCGAGGGCGGCTTCGAGCGTCATGCCATGTTCCTGGGCGTGCATGGCGGCTTCGTAGACCACCTCGTGGGCGGTCTGCTTGCCGAGTTTTTCCGCCAGATGGAACATCACGCGCTCGGAGAGCAGCAGCCCGCCGAGGAGGTCGAGGTTCGCCCGCATCCGGTCGGGGTTCACCACCAGGTTCTCCAGCACGTAGCCGCCGAGCTTCAGCAGCAGGCCGACGCCGAGGCAGATCTCCGGCAGCGCCTTCCACTCCATCTTCCAGATCGCGCTGTCGCGCTCATGCACCTGGATCATCGCCTCCTGCATGATGGCGACGTTGTAGCGGAGCGTGCGGCCCACCGTGATCATGGTCTCGCAGGTGCTGGGGTTGCGCTTGTGCGGCATGGTGGAGGAGCCGACCTTGCCGGCATTGAAAGGCTCCTCCACCTCGTCCACCTCGTTGCGCTGCAGGTTGAACACCTCGCTCGCGATCTTGGTGAGGGTGGCGGCGACGAGGCCGAGGACGCCGGCATATTCCGCGAAGCGGTCGCGGGCGGGCTGCCAGGAGATGTCGGCCTGCGCCGAGGCCGAGGCGATGCATGACGCGCGCCTCCAGCTCAACCGCCCTGGGGCCGAAGGACGCCATGGTGCCGACGGCGCCCACGAGGCCGCCGACGAAGACACGCTTCTCCGCCTCGGCGAGGCGCTGGCGGTGCCGCGACACCTCGCGCAGCCAGATCGCGCATTTGTGCCCGAAGGTGATGGGGAGCGCCTGGACGCCGTGGGTGCGCCCCACCATCGGCGTCGCGCGATGCTGCTCCGCGAGGCCATAGAGCGCGCGGCCCACGGCGCGGAGGTCGCGCAGCACGATGCCGTGCGCTTCCTTGAGCTGCAACGCCATGCCGGTATCGAGGATGTCTTGCGTCGTGGGCCCGTAATGCAGCCACTCGCCGAGCTCGGGCTTGCAGAGCCGCTGCAGCGCCCGGAGCGAGGGCACCAGGGGATGCTTGGCGGTCGCCATCTCCCGGGCGATCTCGGCGAGGTCGACATCCTCCACATGGGCGCGCTTTGCGATCTCGTCGGCGGCTGCCTGGGGCACGATCCCGAGCGCCGCCTGCTCCCGCGCCAGCGCCGCCTCCACGTCGTACCACTTCTGCACCCGGTTCTCGTCGGAGAAGATCCGGCGCATTTCCTCCGTGCCCCAGCTGTCCCGCAGCAGGATCGAATCGAAGACGCTCGACGGCATGGACGTATCTCCTCCCGGTTCTGTGCGTCCTTCGACGCGCTCCCCCTCACCCTGAGGAGCCGCCGACAGGCGGCGTCTCGAAGGGCGGTCGCTTGCTCAGGATGAGGCGCCTTTTGTTTTTTGGCACCCCCCATCTTCCTCATCCTGAGCAAGCGGCCCAATGGGCCGCGCGTCGAAGGACGCAAAATGCCACCCCAGCCCACTATCCGAGGAAAGGTCCCTCGCTTGACGGAACAGCCAGGGGCGGCGAACATCGCGGCATAAGGCAGTCGGGGGCGTCGTCGCTGCTCCCAAATAATCGCCGTCACGCCTCCAGGGAGGACAGCTCCGATGATTAAATCCGCGTCATCTGTCGTTGCCGCAGTGGCCCTGGGCCTCGTCGCCCTGGTGCCCGCTGGCGCCCGTGCGCAGCTCACCCTCAAGGCCTCCCTCGACACGTCCGCCACGCACATGCGGACGATCTCGATCGGCGACTATCTGCAGAAGCTGCAGGCCGCCAGCAACGGCGCCATCAAGACCGAGCTCTTTCACAGCGGCCAGCTCCACAAGGACGTGGACGTGCCGAAGGCGATGCGGGAAGGCACCGCCGACATGGCGGCGCCGGGCGTCTGGGTGCTGGCGGGCTTCGTGGCGGATTGCGACATCGTGCAGTTGCCCGTCTTCTACGGCCAGCCCCTGGAGGCGCAGCGCGCCATCATGGACGGGCCTGTCGGTTTGAAAATTAATTCCGAGATCGAGCAGAAGGTGGGCGCCAAGGTGCTCGGCCCCTGGCTAGATCTGGGTTTCGCCAACTACTACTCCACCAAGAAGCCGCTCACCGACTTCAAGGACCTGGACGGCCTCAAGATCCGCACGTCAGGCGGCGCCGGCCAGTTCGCGCGCGTCAAGTTCTTCAACGGCATCGGCAACATGACGCCGTGGCCGGACGTGCCGCTGGCGCTGTCGCAAGGCAATTTCGACGCGCTCGCCACCACCAACGAGAGCACCGCCAGCGCCAAGCTCTGGGACAGCGGCGTCAAATACGCCCTCGAGGATCACCAGTTCATGGGCTACTACGTGCCGATGGTGAGCCTGGTGTTCTGGAAGAAGCTGACGCCCGATCAGCAGAAGCTGATGGTCGATCTCTGGGCGCAGAACATCCCGACCTATCGCAAGAACATGGCCGACGCCCAGACCAAGGCGCGGGGCGAGCTCATCGAGCATGGCATCAAGTTCGTGACGCCCTCACCGGCGGAGATCGCCGCCGTGCGCAAGAAGCAGATGGCGGATCAGGACGCCATCGCCAAGGAGCTGAAGCTGACGCCTGAGCTGGTGAAGGCCGCGACCGAGGCGATGGAGAAGGCGGGAAGCTAAGCCCCACGGGCGAGCCGATTCCGCCGATGGAGCTCTGGAACCGGCTGGAGCGCTGGGGCGCCGGCATGCTGGGCGCCCTGGCCCTCGCGCTCGGCGGCTACCAGATCTTCGGGCGCTACATCAACCCGCGCTGGGCGCTGACCTGGAGCGACGAGGTCACGGTCTACCTCATCGTCTGGGCGGTGTTCCTCGCCTCGAGCCAATTGGTGCGCACGGACGGTCACGTGCGCCCCGACCTCGTGCTCCGCCTGCTGCCGGCCCGGGCCCAGCGCATCGTGGAGATCTTCAACTGCCTGGTGGCGCTGGCGTTCTGCGTCGGTCTCGTGTGGCTGGGATACCGCATCGCCGACAGCGCCTTCGAGTTCGACGACCGCAGCTCCACCGGCCTCTCGTTTCCCATGTGGATCTACTACGCATCGCTGCCGGCGGGCGGCGCGCTGATGACGGCGCGCTATCTCATCCGCCTCTATCGCTACTGCTTCCGCTACGACGCCGCCACGATGAGCATCGGCGAGTTCCGCCGCGACAAGCCCGCGGTCACGGAATAGCCGCGGGATGTGGGCGGCGCTTTTCTTCCTGATGTTCTTCGGCCTGCTGGCGGCGGGCATGCCGATCTTCCTGGTGCTGGGCGCCTGCGCCTCGGTGCTGTTCTTCGTCAGCGATCAGCCCTTGATCGGCGTGGCCCAGAAGATCATCGACGAGCTCAACTCGCCGACGCTGATGGCGCTGCCGCTCTTCGTCATGGCGGCGGCCTTCATGCGCCAGGGCGGCGTCGCCAAGGCGCTGGTGAACCTCGCCTCCGCCTGGTTCAGCGGCGTGCGCGGCGCGCTCGGCCTCGTCACCGTGGTCTCCTGCACGCTCTTCGCGGCGATCTGCGGCTCCAGCGTCGCGACCGCGCTGGCGATGGGAACCATCCTGCTGCCGGCGATGCTGGAGCGCGGATATCCCCGGTCCTTCGCCCTCGGCGTCATCGGCGCGTCGGGCACCATCGGCATCGTGATCCCGCCCAGCCTCGCCCTCATCCTCTACGGCATCATCGTCGAGCAGTCGGTGCCGCGCCTCTTCCTCGCCGGCATCATTCCCGGCGCCATCCAGGCGCTGGTCTTCGCGCTCTGGGTCATGTACACGGCGCGGAAGCGCGGCTTTCCCCGCGAGGCGCCGATGCCGCGGGCGGAGCTGATCCGCGTCAGCCTCGGCGCGCTGCCGGCGCTGGCGGTGCCGGCGATCGTCACCATCGGCATCTACGGCGGCTTCGTCACCGTGACCGAGGCCGCGGCGCTCTCGGCGATCGCGGCGCTGGGCGTCAGCCTCTTCTTCTATCGTGGCTTCCGCTGGCAGGACACGCTCGACGTCATCGCCGACGCCCTCAAGAGCGCCGCCACCATCATGATCATCATCGCGACGGCGCTCGCCTTTGGCCAATGGATGACGGAGTCAGGCGTGCCCGGCGCCCTCGTCAAGTTCACCCTCGACCATCACCTGAGGACCTGGGAGTTCCTGCTGGCGATCAACGTGCTGCTGCTGATCCTCGGCTGCTTTCTCGAGGTCGCCGGCGCGCTCCTCCTGGTGATGCCGATCCTGGCGCCGGCGCTGGTGCCGCTCGGCATCAATCCCATCCACTTCGCCATCATCTTCACCCACAACCTCGAGATCGCCCTGGTGCATCCGCCGGTGGGCCTCAATCTCTATGTGCTCTCCACCGTCTCCGACGCGCCGATCGGCGAGGTGATCCGCGGCATCCTGCCCTTCATCATCCTGCTGCTGATCGTGCTCGGCACCATCACCTACGTGCCGGCGCTGTCGCTGTGGCTGCCGAACCTGGTGTACGGCGGCAGATAAGTTTCGCCTGAAACCCGCGTGTGAGTTTTTTTGGCTCACGCCGGAGTCGCGGGCGATGGTCATCCTCTCGTCATCTCCGTGACGCCCAGCTGTCGCCGATCGTGCGTAGGCTCGATCTGCCGACGCGGGTGGAGAGAACCGCGTCGGCGATCGGCTGAACGCGGCAATCTTTCTTTGGAGGGGGTTCCAAATGAGGACGGTGATGTCTTGCGCGATGGGCGCCATGCTGGCGCTGTCGCTTTTCGGTGCGGGATCGGCTCTCGCGAACGGCGGCAATCAGGGCGGCAGCAGCGCCAGCGGCTGCAAGCTTTCGGCCGGCAACAGCCGGGTGAAGCACATCGTCTACCTGCAATTCGACAATGTGCATCTGCGCCGCGACAATCCCAACGTGCCGTCGGATCTCGAGCAGATGCCGAACCTCCTGAATTTCATCGACGACAACGGCACGATGCTGACCAACCATCACACGCCGCTGATCTCGCACACCTCGGTGGATATCCTGACGGCGCTGACCGGCGTCTACGGCGAGAAGTTCGGCGTCACCATCGGCAACAGCTTCGGCCTCTTCGACAGCTCCGGCATCGCCTCGAGCTTCCCGTCCTCCTTCACCTACTGGACCGACAAGCTGTCGGACGGCCTCTTCGAGATGGTCGACCAGAACGGCAAGAACGCGCCGGCGCCCTGGGTTCCCTTCACCCGCGCCGGCTGCGACGTCGGCGCCTTCTCGCTCGCCAATCTCGAGTTCGAGAACGTCGCCAGCGACATCACCAACGTCTTCGGCGCCGGCTCGCCCCAGGCGCTCGAGGCGGCCGCCAACCACAACAAGGCGGTGGCGGATTTCGAGGGCATCATCGTTCATTGCGCCCTGAACAGCCCGCTCTGCGCCAAGACCGGCGCGCCCGACCTGCTGCCCGACGAGCCCGGCGGCTATGCCGGCTTCAAGGCGCTTTACGGCAACGTCAACGTGGCGCCCGCGATCAACAAGGGCGCGGCCTTCGTCAACGATCTCGACGGCGCGCCCGTCGCCGACAGCTTCGGCAATTTCGGCTTCCCCGGCTTCGATCCCCGGCCGGCCCAGTCCCTGGGCTATGTCGCGACCATGCTCGAGGCCGGCGTGCCGGTGGTCTATTTCTACATCGAGGATGCCCACGACAACGACCCGGGCCTCTCGGGCGTGCCGTCGGCGACGGCCGGCACTTTCGGCCCCGGCGAGGCCGGCTACGTCACCACCCTCAGGGCCTACGACAAGGCCTTCGGCGAATTCTTTACCCGCCTGAAGAAGGACGGCATCACCAAGGACAACACGCTCTTCGTCTTCACCGCCGACGAGAACGACCACTTCGTCGGCGGCCCGCCGTCGCCCTCCAAGTGCGATGGCATCAACACGCCCTGCACCTATGCCAAGAAGGGCGAGATCGACGGCGACCTCAGCCGCATCTACGCGACCGAGTTCGGCAATACCACGCCGTTCCGCGTCCACAGCGACAGCGCGCCCACCGTCTACATCAACGGCAATCCCACCGGCCAGACCGACACCGTGACCCGCGCCCTGGAGCAGCAGGCGGGCGCCATGCTGGGCTTCGACACCGTGGCATCCAACGGCGCCGGCGCCACCAACCACGTGGCGGCGGCTTTGGCCGATCATGCGGAGCAGGCGCTCCTGCACATGATCACCGTCGACCCCAAGCGGACGCCGAACTTCGTGATCTTCGGCAACGACGACTACTTCCTCAGCGCATCCGGCAGCACGACCCCGTGCACGCCGACCACGAACGCGGCGAGCTGCTTCTCCGAAGGCGCGGGATTTGCCTGGAATCACGGCGATTTCCAGAACCAGATCACGCACACCTGGCTCGGCATGGTCGGGCCCGGCGTTATCAGCAACGGGCGGTTCGGCGGAGTCTTCACCGATCACACGGACATCCGTCCGACCATCCTCAGCCTCGCCCATCTCAAGGACGACTACGCCCACGACGGCCGCGTCGTCTTCGAGGTGCTGGACGAGGATGCGCTGCCGGACTCCCTGAACCGCCACCGGGACATCCTGTCCCGACTGGCAGCCGCCTATAAGGACATCAACGCGCCGCGCGGCACGCTGGGCCGGCAGACCCTCAGGCTTTCCACCATGGGCCTCAGCGGCAGCGCCTCGACCTATGCCCTGATCGAGGCGCAGATCAACGATCTCACCGCCAAGCGTAACGCCATCGCCGGCGAGATGATCGAGATACTGGAAGCCGCCGCGTTCAACGGCCAGACCGTCGACGTCTTCCAGGCGGAGCATCTGATCCATCAGGCCCACGAGCTGCTGGAATCAGTGGAGTAAGAGTCGGCGTAACCCCTCACCCTCCCGTCGCGACGCGCTGGGAGGGTGAGGGTGTCTCCGACCGCTCACGCCGCAATCCTTGGCGGGGTCAGCGGGTTCGGCGGCGGCGGGCGCAGCAGCAGGAGCAGCAGAAGCGCCGCCGCCAGCACCCAGGCGATGATCCAGAAGCCGTCGATATAGGCCAGCACATAGGCCTCGCGCTGCACCAGGCTGCCGATGGTGCTCAGGCTCTGGTTGGTGGCGTTGCCGAGGCCGACGGCGCGGTCGGCGAAGGGGGTCGAGAAAGCCGTGATGGCGCGGTCGGCGGAGTCGGAGCCGATGGTGAGGTGCTGCCCGGTGAAGTTCGAATGGATCTGCTCGCGCACGCGCACGAAGGTCTGGATGAAGGAGGTCCCGATCTCGTTGCCGAAGAGGCGCGCGGTCTGGATCGTGGCGGCGATGGCGGCGGCCTGCGGCGGCGTGATGTTGGCGATGGCGAAGGTGACGAGGGCGGTGATCGCGACGGCAAGCCCCACCGCCTCGACGATCTGCGACGGGAGAAAATCGCCGTTCGCCCACTCGTGGGTGAGGCCGGTATCCATCCAGCTCCCGACCGCGATCAGGGCGAAGCCCGAGGGCGAGGAGGAGCCGCGCGTCGACCCAGCGCAGGGCCACCGCCACCGCCGGCACCAGGACGAATTGCGGCAGCGCGATCCAGTTGAGGACGTCGCCGATCTGCAGCGCCCGCAGGCCTTGGACCCGCGTCAGGTAGTCCGGCAGGATGAAGGCCGTCGCCGTCGATCCGAAGCCGTAGACCGTGATCAGCGCCGCGGGGATCAACACGTTCCGCTGGGCCGCCACGCCGAGGTGGATGAGCGGGAAGGGAACGACGAGCTCGTTGACGAAGAAGGCGGCGGTCAGCAGCCCGCCCGAAGCGAGGAGCGCCGAGACGACGCCGGAGTTGAGCCAGTCCAGGCGATTGCCCTGGTCGAGGCCAGCGTAGATCAGCCCGAAGCCCAGGCCGGCGAGGATGATGCCGTGCCAGTCCGTGTGCTGCAGCAGCACGCGGTCGATCGGCTGGCGGGGAGCGCCGATCCAGACCAGCAGCATCATGATGGGCGTCAGCACCACGTTCTGCCAGAAGATCCATTGCCAATAGCCGCTCTCGGAATAGAGCGCCTCCAGCGAGCCGGCGATATTCTGCGAGAACACGAAGCGGAAGGAATAGGCGGCGATGCCCCAGATCCACAGGCGCGGCGGCAGGCTGCGCAAGATGAAGCCCAGCGCCGCCGGAATGAAAGTGCCGACCGCAAGGCCGCGCACGATCTGGAGCGTGATCACGGTGTCGTAATCGCTGCTGAGCGGCACCAGCAGCGAGGAGAGGGTGAAGATCGCGCAGGCCCAGAGGATGAAGCGCCGGACGCCGATCACGATGCTGAGCCACGCCGCGGAGGGCGCCACGACCATCTGGGCGGCCGCGAAGACCGTGGTGATCCACGATCCCTCGTCGAATCCCAGGCCGAGTCCGCCGCGGATATCCGCCAGGCCGAACGTCGTGACCCGGGTGTTGAGAGTGGAGACGAAGGCGCCGATCAGCACGGCGGTGACGGCCACGAAGGGCCGCTCGCAGCCGCGCAGCCGACGTCGACGCCGGGTGGCTGGCGGTGGGGAGCGCGGTGCCGCCGGTGGCGACGGCAGCCGTCATGATTTCGGCGCCGCCGCGCTGTCGGTGACGATAGTGGCTTCCACCGACATGCCCGGCCGCAGCCGGCCCGCGAGCGGATTGTTGGGATCGAGCACGATCTTCACGGGAATGCGCTGCACCACCTTGGTGAAGTTGCCGGTGGCGTTGTCCGGCGGCAGCAGGCTGAACTGCGACCCGCTCGCCGGCGAGATGCTGTCGACGTGGCCGGTGACGGTGACGCCGGGGAAGCTGTCGACCGTGATCTCCGCCTTTTCGCCGATCGCCACGCGCGTGAGCTGGGTCTCCTTGTAGTTGGCGACCACCCAGACATTGCTCAGCGGCACCACCGACAGGATCTGCGTGCCGGCATGGGCGTATTGTCCCTCGCGCACGCCGCGCTCGCTCACCATGCCGTCCACCGGTGCGGTGATCTTCGTATAGCCGAGATTGATCTTGGCGAGATCCAGCATCGCCTGCTTCGCCTTGGCATCGGCGCGAAGCTGGGATTCCTGGGTGTCGAGCACCCCCATCTGCCGGCGCGCAGCGTCGAGCTCGGCGTGGTTGCGGGCGAGGTTCGCCTCGAAGCGCTTCTGGTCGGCGACCGACTGCTCCACCTTCTGCGGCGTGCCGAAGGTGGTGGCGAGCAACGTGCGCTGCCGGTTCGCCTCCAGCTTGGTGCGCTCGACGTCCGCCTCGGTGGCGGCAATGACGTCCTCGGCCTGGGAGATCTGGGCGTGCTGCAGCTCCTTGCGCGATTTCAGGTTCTCGATCGCCGCCTGGGCGCCCAGGACGTCCGCCTCCGCCTGCGCCACGCGCGCCTGATAGTCCCGGTCGTCGATCTGCACCAGGAGGTCGCCGGCTTTCACGACCTGGAAGTCGTTGACGGGGACGCGCACCACATAGCCCTCGACCTTGGCGCTGAGCGGCGTGATGTCGCCGCGCACATAGGCGTCGTCGGTGGTCTGCCGCGTCCAGGCGCCCGTCCAGACGTCCCAGCGCGTGACGAAGAGGACGGCGATGACGACAGCCGCCAGCAGCACGGCGAGACGGATCACCAGCCCGCCGGTCATCCGCCGGCGCGGGGGCGCCGCGACCGCTGGAGGGGCCGCGGACGCCGTCTGCTCTTGAGCCATGCTGCCGCTGCTCCTCCGCGCGCTCGATTGAAAGGTGAAGATAGTTTTCGCGTCCGACCGGGGCAACATTTGCCGCCGATCGCGGCCCGCGGCGCAATCGGCCTTATCCGCCCATGCCGATGGAATTGCTGCGAACGTCGAAAAATTGCGGGCGCGAGGCTACCGCTTCACCAGCTCCGGCTTCGGCCCGTCCTTGAGCTCGTAGCTCTCGAGGATCTCCGCCCGCACCTTCGCTCGCGGCACCTTGCCCTGGGGATTGCGCGGCAATGCCGCCACGGTGAGGAACGCGCGCGGCCATTTGTATTTGGCGAGGCATTCGGCGGCGGCGCGGGCGCGGGCTTCCCAGTCGGCGGGGGCGTTCTCGGCGACGGCCACGATGACCTCGCCCCAGTATTCCGAAGGGAGCGTCGTCACCGCCACGGTGCCGGCGGTGGGGGCGAGGACGCGCTCGATCTCCTCGGGATAGATCTTGTAGCCGCCGGACTTGATGACATCTGCGGTGCGGCCGACCAGATGCAGCCGGCCCCGCGTGTCGATGCGCCCGAGATCGCCGGTGGCGTGGAAGCCGTCGACGGGCAGCGGATGAAATCCGGCGCCGTCGATATGGCCGCAGAGCATGTGGCGGGCGCGGAGCTGCACCTCGCCGATCTCGTCGGCGGCGCAGGGGCTGGCGTCCTCGTTCCAGATCTCGACCTCGACGCCGGGGCCGGGCCAGCCGACGCAGGCGCCTTCGCCTGATGTCTCCTCGCGGTAGTAGCTCTCGGTGGCGGCGGGCGGCAGCACGGTGATGGGGTTCACCACCTCGGACTTGCCGTAGGTGACGCGGATGACCGGCCCGAACAGCACCCGGGCGCGCTGGTAGAGCGCCGGCGTCAGGGTCGAGGTGCCGCAGAAGAGCACGCGCACTTTCGGGAAGTGTCGGCCCTGGAAGGCGCGGGTGAGCTTCGCCAGCACCGTCGGCGGCGCGAAGACGTGATCGACGCCGTCCTCCAGCGCGCGCTCCACCTTCGGCAGGTCGATCGCCGTCCAGCAGCACCACGCCGGCGCCGTGATCGAAGAAGGCGGTGGCGATGAGCGCGGCGCCATGGGTATAGGGCGTCATCAGCAGGCAGCGCGTGCCCGGCGCCGGCGCGTAGGGGAACGTCGCGCGCTGCAGGAGATTCGCGATCCAGCGCGCCTCGTGGGTGTGGACGATCGCCTTCGGCCGCCCGGTGGTGCCCGAGGTGAAGATGATGCGGCCCCAGGCCTGGGCCGGCACCGGCGGAATCTTGCCGGCATCGCCCACGGCATCGGCGAGGCTCTCGACGGCGATCGCGGTGAGGCCGAGCGCCTCGAAGAACGGCGCCTCTGCCGCCGTGGTCACCACGCGCTTCGCGCCCGCCAGCTCCACGCAATAGCGCCGTTCCTCCGGCGTCAGCGCGGGATTGAGCGGCGTCTCCGCCGCGCCCGAGATCTTGATGCCGTAGCTCGCCCAGGTGGCGGGAATGCCGTTGCGCAGGAACGTCGCCACGGGCTCGCCGGGCCTGGTGCCCAGCGCCAGCAGCCGCTCGGCGACGGCGGATGCTTTCCCTGCCAGCTCGCGGTAGGTGAGAGCACGCTCGCCGTCGCTCACCGCGACGAGATCACCGAAGCGGTCCGCCTGGGTCTTGAGGCCGGAGGACCAGGGGATGAGGGTGATCATGGAGTCGCTACTGTCTGCACCGCACCCTCACCCTCCCGTCGCTCTGCGACGGGTCCCTCGTCGATCCGCTTCACGGCTCGACCCCGCTCTCGCGGGCGAGGGGTTTCTCGGTGTGATAGCCCCTCTCCCGCATAACGGGAGAGGGAGGGGCCCGGTGCGAAGCACCGGGAGGGTGAGGGGATGCTCGATCCGCCTCTCCACTCACCTCGTGCCAAGCTCGCGCATGTTGCCCTGGCGCTCCAGCGCCTGCAGCCCGTCGAAGAGGGCGTGGGCGCCGTTGTCCTGGAGCGTGGTGGCGGTGCAGTCGCGGAACTTGCTCCAGAGCTCCTCGGCGCTGAGCGGCAGTTCCCAATGGCCGCGGGCGAAGCGCATCTCCGGGCTGGTGATCTCCCGGCCGTCGGTGAGCTTGACCTGTACCTGGTCGAATTCGGCGAAGATGGGATCGTCGGCCGCCACCGTATCGACGGTGGCGATCGAGACCTTGCCCATGATCGACTGCACGTCGCCGCGCGTCACGAAGCCGTCGCTGAGCTCGGCGAGGCCGGCGCGGCCGGCGGTGAGCGCGGTCGCCATGGCGAACTCCATGCTGAACTTCGCCTCGAGGCCGGTCTGCGGGCGGTGGTTGCGCAGCATCGCCGCCTGGGTCTTGCCCGTGGTGACCGCGATCTCCCGCACCGCATCCGGCGTCAGCTTGTGCTGCTTCACCAGGTCCAGCATGCCGTCGAGGGCACGGTGGACGCCGTAGCACATGGGATACTTCTTCACGTTGAGGCCGGTCTCGGTGATGCGCCAGGTCTTGCCCAGCGTGTCGAGGGCGGTCTCCGTATCGACCTTGCCATGGGGCGAGAGCGCTTGCATCAGGCCCTGGGAATGCTCCAGCGCATCCGGCGAGGCGGTGAGGCCCGCGGCCGCGAGCCGCGCCGCCAGCACGCCGGACTGCGCCGCGCGGCCGGCCTGGAACGGCTTGGTCATGGTGCCGAAATTGGCGACGACGCCCGCCGACATGGAGGCCGCGAGCGCGATCGCCATGGTGGCCTTGTCCGGATCGAGGCGGCGGAGATTGGCGATCGCCGCGGCGGCGGCGACGGGCCCCATGACCGCGGTCGGATGCCAGCCCTTGCGGTGATAGGGATCGGGGTCGCGCTCGACGAGAGCGGCCCAGGTCTCGTAGCCCGCCACATAGGCGGTGACCGCGGCGCGGCCGTCGACGCCGAGCGCTTCCGCTTCCGCCAGCACCGCCGGCACCAGCACCACGCTCGGATGCCCTGCCAGCGCCACGTCGTCATAGTCGAGGGCGTGGCCGGCGGCGCCGTTGGCAAGCGCCGCGTCCGGCGCGCTCGCGCGCTCGGTGCCGAACACCAGGCGCGCCTCGCCCTTGGCGCCGCGGGTGCCGAGGGACGCGCGCACGATCCGCGCCACCGGCTCGTCCGCGCCCGCCAGCATGGTGGCGATGCAATCGGTGAAGCCCAGGCGCACCACTTCCACGGCAGCAGGCGGCAGGGCGTCGAAGGTGAGGCCGGAGACGAACTGGCCGAGCGTGCGGGTCAGCGGAGCGGGCATGGATGACGTCCTCCCTGGCAGCGGTGAATCGTTCCCAGGAGCCTAGGGGCGCCCCACGGTCAGCGCAAGGCGGGAGCCCGCGGAGGGCCGGCCGCGCTCAGCGCATGGGGCCGCCACCGCCGCCGCCATTGCCGCAATATTCTTTCTGATTTTCGTAGCCGTTGGCGTCCACCGGCCGGCAGCCGGTCTGGAACCGGTGATAGGCCGCTTGATCCTCCGGCGAGGCGGGCGGCAGGTCGCAGGCGACCAGCGGACCCAGAATCGCCATCAGGCTCAACACGCGCAGGAAAATCGACATCGTCGTCGCCTCCTCTGAACGCCGTCCTATGGAAATAGCTAGGCGCGCTATGGCCGGGCGTCCGTCACATTGACGAGATCGCCCGGTGAGGACTAGCGTTCCCCGGGTTTTCCTCGCCAGGAGATATACTTTCCAATGTCGGGCCACACACCGCTCATGGGTCCCTGCGCCTGGGACGGAAAAGACATGGTGCGCTCCCGCCGCTGGGTGCGGGATCTGACGCCGGCGCACGTCGCCGAGATCGACGCGGCCCTCGCCGCCGTGGAGCGCCGCGGCCTGCCCTGGCACGGGGTCACCCGGGAGGAATTTCCCCTGCCGGGAATGACAGCGCTGCTGGACGACATGCGCGACGAGCTGGAGGACGGCTCCGGCATGCTGAAGCTGCGCGGCCTGCCCGTCGCCCGCTACAGCGAGGACCAGCTCCGCAAGCTTTACTACGGCCTCGGATCCAACCTCGGCACGCCCGTATCCCAGAACCGCGCCGGCGAGCTGATGCGGGCGATCCGCGACGAGGGCGGCGATCTCGGTTCGCGCTACGGCCAGATCGAGGCGGAGCGCACCCGGGATGGCAAGCCCTTCCTCTCCTCCTATGCGCGCACGCTCTCCAGCGGCGGACTGCGCTTCCACACCGACCGCACCGACGTCGTGGGTCTCCTCTGCGTGCGCCAGGCGGCGAAGGGCGGCGTCAGCATGATCTGCAGCTCCGTCGCGGTGATGAACGCGATGCTGCGCCGACGCCCGGACCTCGCCGCGGCCCTCTTCGAGCCGATTCACCGCAGCCGTCTCGGCGAGGAATCCAACAGCGCCGAGAGCATCTACGCGCTGCCGATCTTCGGTGTGCGCGGCGGCCGCTTCACCAGCCATTATTCGCTGACCTACATCGAGGCGGCGCAGATGGTGCCCGGCGTGCCGAAGCTGACCGAGGCCCAGCGCGACGCGATCACCCTGCTGGCGGAGCTCGCGGGCGAGCTCGCCTTCGAGATGACCTTCGAGCCCGGCGACATCCAGTTCCTGAACTCCCACGTGACCTATCACGCCCGGACACCCTTCGAGGACGACCGCACCAGCGGCCGCGACCGGATGCTGCTCCGGCTCTGGCTCGCCATGCCGAACAGCCGCGCGCTCCCCGAGGGGCAGGAAGTGCTCTGGCGCCACATCGAGCCCGGCGTTCTCCGCGGCGGCATCCCGCGCGATGAGGTGGCGGCGTAGCCTTCGTTCTGCAACATTCCGGCGCTAGCTTCCCCTCCGGGGAGTTTGCCGATGAAATCCAAGATCACGTTGCTCGTCCTGTCTCTCGCTCTCGCCGCCTGCGGACAGTCGCCCGGGGATCGCGAGGCCACCGCCGATGCGGTGGCGACGCCGTTCTATCTCCTCGGCAAGGGCCCGGCCTGCGTCGGCACCGTCGTCATATCCGGCCCGATGCTGGGCGCGGCGGCGCTCGCCAACGGCCGCCTCAGCCGCCTTGAGATGGATGCGCGCCAGGAAATGGTGGACGGCATCACCGACAACTGCGGCCCGCCCTACACGGTCCAACCGCCACCCCCGCCGCCGCCGGATGTGACGACGCCGTAGGCGTTCTGTTCCTCGAGGCATTCCCGTTCGGCCTCATCCTGAGCAAGCGAGCGCCCTTCGAGACGCCGCCCGTCGGCGGCTCCTCAGGGTGAGGGCGAGCGCGTCGAAGGACGCGCGACGCCCATCCAGCCCAGACCCAATCCCCCCTCGATTGACGCTCCCGCGCCACGCGGTCTAGCGTGGGCCGAGAAACTCAATGGGGGACGGGAGCACATGGCAGCGGAGGCGCCGCTCAACAATATCACCGTGGTGGAGCTCGGCCACAGCGTGGCGGCGCCTTATGCGGCGGAGATCCTGGGGGATCTCGGCGCCACCGTGATCAAGGTCGAGAAGCGCGACGGCGACGACGCGCGGAAATGGGCGCCGCCCTACTGGCACGGCATGTCCGCGCTCTTCCACAGCCTCAACCGCAACAAGCAGTCCGTCGTCGTGGATCTCCGCAGCGCCGAGGAGGTCGGCCGCCTCAAAGCGCTCATCCAGGAGCGCGCGGACGTGGTGATCCAGAACCTGCGGCCGGGCGGCGCCGCCGAGCTCGGGCTCGACGCCGAGACGCTGCGCACGGCGAAGCCGGAGCTGATCTGCTGCACCATCGGCGCCTACGGCAAGGCGGGGCCGCTCAAGGACCGGCCCGGCTACGACCCGCTGATGCAGGCCTTCGGCGGCATCATGAGCGTCACCGGCGAGCCGGGCCGCCCGCCGGTGCGGGTCGGCGTCTCCGTCATCGACATGGGCGCCGGCATGTGGTCGGTGATCGGCATTCTCTCCGCGCTGATGACCCGCGCGACGACGGGTGCGGGCGCCAGCATCGATACTTCCCTCTACGAGGTGGCGCTCGGCTGGATGACCTATCACGCCGCCACGACGCAAGCCTCCGGCGTGGCGCCGGTGCCCCAGGGATCCGGCGCGCCGCAGATCGCGCCCTATCGGGGATATGTCACCAGCGACGGCTTCATCGTCATCGGCGCCGGGAACGACAAGCTCTTCGCCCTGATGTCGCGCGCCCTCGGCCATCCCGAGTGGGCCGAGGATCCGCGCTTCCGCACCAATCCCGAGCGCGTCAAGCACCGCGATCTCCTCTACGGCCTCATCGAGGAAATCGTCGCCACGAAATCCTCCGCCCAGTGGCAGGCGATCCTCGACGATGCCGGCGTGCCCTGCGCGCCGATGCAGACCATGGACCAGGTGCTGGCGCATCCGCAGACCGCGGCGCTCGGCATGCTGCAGAAGAGCGCCGACGGCAAATTCAATCTGATGGGCCCGCCGATCTCCTTCGACGGCGTCCGGCCGGCGCTGCGCTCTCCCGCGCCGGAGCTCGGCGCCGACACCGAGGCAGTGCTGGGCCGCCCCGCACCCGACACACGCAAGGTATCCCGCTGATGATTCCCGACTACGCCACCATCAAGACCGAGACTCCGGCACCTCACGTGCTGCTGGTGACCCTCAACCGGCCCGAGGTCGCGAACGCCTTCAACACCCAGATGGGCCGCGACCTCCTCGATCTCTGGACCCGCCTCGTCGCCGAGCCCGGCGATGTCAGGTGCGTCATGGTGACTGGGACAGGCCGCATCTTCTGCGCCGGCGGCGATCTCAAGGAGCGCAACGGCATGACCGACGCGCAGTGGCAGGCCCAGCACGAGATCTTCGAGCGCCAGTACTGGACGCTCCTCGACTGCCCGATGCCGGTGATCGCGGCGGTCAACGGCCACGCCTATGCCGGCGGCCTCGAGCTGCTGCTGGCCTGCGACTTCGCCTACGCGGTCCGGACCGCGCGCTTCGCGCTGACCGAGGTGACACTCGGCATCATGCCCGGCGCCGGCGGGACCCAGCTCCTGCCGCGGGCGGTGGGCGAGCGCCGCGCCCGGGAGATCGTCCTGACGGGCAAGCCGTTCAGCGCCGAGGACGCCGTCGAGTGGGGCGTCCTCAACAAGATCTGCGATCCCGAGACGCTGATGACCGAGGCGATGGCGACCGCCACCACCATCGCCGGCAACGCGCCGCTCTCGGTCCGACAGGCCAAGCGCTCGATGACCTACGGCATGCAGATGGACCTGCGCACCGCCTTCCGCTTCGAGGTCGAGGCCTATAACCGCCTCGTCCCCACCGAGGACCGGCAGGAGGGCATCCGCGCCTTCAACGAGAAGCGGAAGCCGGCCTTCAAGGGGCGGTGACCTAGTCACCCAATTTGACGCCAGCAGGCCGCTGTGTTAGGACATCCGTAATTACGGAGACCACCCATGTCCGCGCTCAAGTTGAAAATCACCCGGATCGGCAACTCCAGCGGCGTCGTGCTCCCGAAGGAGGCGATGGCGCGGCTCAAGATCGAGGAGGGCGATACGATCTTCCTCACCGAGGCGCCCGGCGGCTATCGGATCGTCAACTACGACCCGGAATTCGAGGCCACGATGGAGGCCGCGCGCAAGGTGATGCGCAAGCGGCGGACGCTGCTGCGCTCGCTTGCCAAATAGCCCGTGGTTCTGCGCTGGATAGGCGTGGAGGCGGCGCTCGCCATTCACGAGGAGCAACTGGTCGAGCACGGTGGCGCGCCGGGGGTGCGCGACTTGGGCCTTCTGGCCTCGGCCCTCGCCCGGCCGCGAAACCTGGAGGCCTACGGCTCTCCGGACCTGGCCGATCTCGCGGCGGCCTATGCCGCGGGCATAGCCCGCAATCACCCGTTTCTCGATGGCAACAAGCGCACGGCCTGGGTGGTCTCGGAGACTTTTCTGCTGCTCAACAAGGCGGCGCTGCTGATTGCCGACGAGGCCGCCTATGACGCGATGATCAAGCTCGCTGCCGGCCGGATCGACCAGCGGCGTTTCGCGGCGCTCCTGCGTCCCTCCCTGAAACTGCGCCGCCGCTGAGCGGCGCACTACCCCGCGACGATCTTCTCCAGCTCGACCTCCGCCTCGAGGCTCGCGAGGTCGCGGCCGATGGTGATGACGGCGAGGGGGCGGGCGCCGCGGAGCAGCGTCACCTTGCCGTCGCCGGCCTCGGGGTGGCCCTCCACCTCGACCTTGTCCCATGTCTCCGCGTGGCCGACGTAGGAGATTTGCACGTCGTAGTGCTGGCTCCAGAAGAATGGCACCGCGTCGAAGCGCTCGCGCAATCCCAGAATGTTGCGAGCCGCGGTCTGGCCCTGGCGCTCCGCCACCACCCAATGCTCGACGCGGATCTTCTCGCCGGTGAGCCGGTCCGGCCAGCGCGCGATGTCGCCGGCGGCGAAGATGCCGGGAACGCTGGTCTGCAGATACTCGTCGACGAGGATGCCGCGCTCGTTGGCAAGGCCGGCCTGCTCCGCCAGCGCCGTCGCCGCGCGGACGCCGACGCCGGCGACCACGAGATCGGCGGCGATGGTTTCGCCGCTCTTGAGGGTGACGCCACCCTCCTCGATGGCGACGACGGAGGCGCCGAGGTGAAAGACGACGCCGTGCTTCTCGTGGAGGGCACGGACAAAGCGAGCTACGTCGGCGCCCATGACGCGCTCCATCGGCGCCGCCGCCGGCGCCACCACATGCACCTCGATCTTCCGCGCCCGGAGCGAGGCCGCCACCTCCAGCCCGATGAAGCTGGCGCCGATGACGACGGCGCGCTTGGCGCCCGCCGCCTTGGCGATGATCGATCGGCTGTCGGCGAGGCTGCGCAGGTAGTGCAGGAGAGGACGGTCGGCACCGGGAATATTGAGCCGCACGGGATCGGCGCCGGTCGCCAGCAGCAGCGCGTCATAGGCGAGGCGGCTGCCGTCCGCGAGCTCGACGGCGCGTCCCTTGGCGTCGATGGCGGTGGCCCGCGCGCCGAGCCTGAGATCGATCTCGTGCTCCCGGTAGAATTCGGGCGGGCGGAGCGGGATCCAATCCTCCGACGCCGTGCCGGCGAGGTAGTCCTTGGAGAGGTTCGGGCGGTCCACGGGTCCCACCTCGTCGGCGCTCAGCAGGGTGATGCGGCCGGCATAGCCCTCGCGCCGCAGCGTCTCCGCCGCCGCGTTGCCCGCCGCGCCGCCGCCGAGGATCACCACGGAGGCCGGCGCGCCGGTCACCGGCCGCGGCGTCGGTGGGGCGCCGGCGAGCTTCTCCCGCACATAGATCGTGCCGTCCCGCCGCTCGACGCGAAAGCACGGGATCGGGTTCAGCGCCGGCGCCCGGAGCGCCGCGCCGGTGCGCAGGTCGAAGCAGGCGTGATGCCAGGGGCAGCGCACGGTGTCGCCGACGAGAAGGCCTTCGGCCAGCGGACCGCTGTAGTGGCTGCAGGTGGCGCCCACCGCGAAGACCTCGTCGCCGCGCCGCGCCAGCAGGACCGCCTCGCCGCCCGCATGGCCCAGCACCTTGGCGCCGTCCGCGAGGGTCGAGAGCGCGATCCCCTTGGCGAGATCGGGGCCGCCGAGGGGGGTGTCGCCGTCGCTCATGGAATGCTCCTCGATCCGGTGGCGCGTCGAGCAAAGCTGGTGCGTTCGGGAAGATCCGGCAAGTGACCGATAGCGGGCGGCGCGCGAATAGTAGGGCGCGGCTCAGCTGCTGGCGCTGCGCCGCGCCGGCGTCTCCGCCAGCGCGCTATCGACGGCGGCGAGGAATTCGCCGACATCGATCGGCTTGGTAAGGTAGCGGAAGAACCCGGCGGCCATGCCCCTCTTGATGTCGTGGGCGAATGCCGCCGAGGTCAACGCCAGCACGGGGATGTCGCGCGTTTCCGGCGCTGCCTGCAGGCGGGCCAGCACCTCGTAGCCACTCATCCCCGGCAGATTGAGATCGAGGACGATGACGTCGGGCCGGTGCGCCACCGCCATGTCGAGACCGAGCTGCGGCGTGGCCGCCATCAGCATCGCCACATTGGGCAAGGTCGAGACCAGGTGCTCGATCAGCCGGAGACTGGCCGGATTGTCCTCCACATGCAGCAGCGAGAAGCCGCCGGTCGCCGCGCGCGGCGGTATGACCGGTGACGCAGCCGATGCGGATTTGCTCGCGGCCGGGGCCGTGGGCAGCTCGATCCAGAACACGCTGCCGCGTCCCGCCTCGCTGGCGAAGCCGATGGTTCCCTGCATCGCCTCCACGATCCGCTGCGACAGCGCGAGCCCGATCCCGGTCCCCTCGACGGAGGTATATTCGGCGCCCAGGCGCTGGAACGGCTCGAAGAGGTGCGTCTGGCGCCCGGGGGCGATGCCGATGCCGGTATCGGTGACGACGAAGCGGACCGTCCCGTCGGGCGTCGGCATCGCCGCCAGCGTGACCGCGCCGCCGGGGCGGTTGTACTTGATGGCGTTCGACACCAGGTTGATCAGCACCTGGCATAGCCGGAGATTGTCGGCGCGGACCGCGGCGATGCTGTCGAGGGTGGCGACCTCGAAAGTTATCCCGGCTTTTTGCGCCAGCGGCGACATGGTGGAGCGCACGGCTTCCAGCGCCTCGCGCACGGGCACGCGCTCGATCGACAGCTTCAGCCGGCCGCTCTCGACGCCGGCGAGATCGAGCACCTCGTCGACGAGGCCCAGCAGATGGCGCCCGCTGCTGATGACATAGCCGACGTATTCCTTCTGCACCGCCGTCAAGGTCCGCCCGCGATCCATCTCCAGCATCTGGGCAAAGCCGATGACCGCGTTGAGCGGCGTGCGCAGCTCATGGCTCATGCTGGACAGGAAATCCGACTTGGCGCGGCTGGCCTCGATCAGCTCCGCCTTCGCCTGCTTGTGCGCGGTGATGTCGCGGATGGCGCCGGAGACCAGCAGCCCGTCCTCGGTCCGCAGCGGACTGAGGCTGATCTCGATGGGAAACTCCGTGCCGTCCTTGCGCAAGCCATGCAGCTCCAGCTCGGATCCCATCGGCCGCACGCGCGGATGGCGCATGAAGCCGTCGCGCCACGCCAGGTGCGGGGTGCGGTGGCGCTCCGGCATCAGCATCTCCACCGGCTTCCGCAGCAGCTCGTCGCGGCCGTAGCCGAACAGCTTCTCGGTCTGCGCATTGACCAGGGCGATGCTGCCGTTCGGCTCCACGATCACCATGGCGTCGGGCGCCGCCTCCAGGAGATCGCGGAACTTGCCGTCGGCGCGCTGACGGCGGCGGAGCTGGCTGGCGAAGATCCAGGCGCCGGCGAGCAGCACGACCTGGAGGACGCCGAGCCGCGCCGCGCCGCGCACGAAATCCCGATGGAACTCGGCCAGAACCTCGTCGCGTCCCTCGCTGACCGCGACGATCTGGGCGCCGTTGCCGACCCTGGCAAAGCCGAGGATCCGCTCGGTCCCGTCGAAGATGCTGGGTCCGTGATAGTTTCCTGTCGTCGCGTGCGGCACCTGGTCCCGGAACCAGAGGGCTGCGGCGGCGCTGTCGCCGAGCCGGTCGGTCATTTCGGGCTCGCGGGCGAGAATGGCGCCGTCACTGCGGTACAGCACCGCGATGCGGCTCGGCCCCAGGTTGACCGAGCGGAAGAGCGCCGCGAAGTAGCTCGGATCGAGCACCGCGGTGGCGACGCCGGCAAAACGGCCATCGGAGGTGTCAAGGCGCCGGGAGACGCCGATGATCGAATCGCCGCGCACCTTGGAGCGGACCGGCGCCGCGACATAGAGCCCGTGCGCCGTGCCGTCGCGCTGAGCGATGAAATACTCCCGGTCGGCGACGTTGAGGGGAGCCTGGTCGAGCGGCAGCGAGGACGTGAGCCGGTTTCCCTCGGCATCGATCCACGCCACGATGCGAAGCGGCGGCGAGCCGTTCTCGATGATCTTCAGCATCTCGTTCAGCGTGGCGGCATTGCGCACGACGCCGGCTTCGGAATCGCGCTGCAGCAGCACCACGGAACCCAGCGCCGCGTTAATGCCGTCGAAGGTGCGTGCGACGGTCTCGGCGAGAAGGACGGCGCCGTTGAGCGTGTCGCGATCGGCGTCCGCGATGGCGTCGTCGTGGCGCTGCAGATTGTCGTAGACGAACGAGCCGAGAGTCGCGGCCATGATGACGGCGACGCCGAGCGCCACCTGGCGGCCCGGCGTGCCGATCAGACGTCGAACCGCCCTATCCGCGCGTTTCACCGTCGGCATCTGCTCGCGTCTCCCCCGCGCGCGGCTTCTATCGCAGCGGTTGCCGGCAGTTTATCCGCAACACCGCGGGGACACGGTGTCTAATTCATTCAATTACCTCATAAGTTGCCCTTTTCGCCAGTCCAGCGGGAACCTCGCCGGGTGCTCGCACGGCTTCGGTGCCGCATCCGGACGCGGGCGGCGAGTCGCGGGATCTCCTACGGCGTCTCGCGCTTGCGTGGCCGTGGCGTCCGCGCTCCGCCCTGGCGCAGGACCGCGGCGCGGATTTCCGGAAGCGCTGCGGTCGCGGCGGCGGCGCCGGCGGCGATGCTCTCGGCGGCGCGATAGAACTCGAACAGCCCGACGTCGCCCACCGCCGGAACGATGAGCACGTCGGGAGGATCGCCGGCGAGGCGCGAGCGGGCGATGCGGTCCTGCCCGATGAGGAGGGCGCGGGCGACGACGGTGAAGAGGCTGGGATCGTTCTTGCGGCGGCTGAGGAAGCGCCGCATGGATCCCATGCCCAGAAACTCGCGCTCGGGCGCGTTCAGCGTCTCGAAGTCCATCAGCTCCAGCGTCTCGTCGTCCTGCTGCGGGCTTTCCGGCAGCCGGTCGGTGTTCAGATTGACCGCGATGGTGACGTCGGCGCCCAGCGCCCGGCAGACCGAGACCGGAATCGGATTCACCAGCGCGCCGTCGATCAGCAGGCGGCCGTCGCGCTGCACCGGCGGGAAGAGGCCGGGAATGGCATAGGAGGCGCGGATCGCCTCGACGAGATTGCCGTCCCGGAGCCAGACCTCCTGGCCGGTGGTGAGATCCGTCGCCACCGCGACGAAGGGGCGGTCGAGATCCTCGATCGCCTGCTCATGGAGATCGGCATGGAGGATCTGCGGGATGCGCCGGCCCGCGATGATGCCGCCGGCCTGCAGCCGGAAATCGAAAAGCCGCGCCATGCCTGATGTGGTGAGCCCGCGCGCCCAATCCTCCAGCTCCTGCATGCGGCCGCCCACATAGGCGCCGCCGACGAGAGCGCCGATCGAGGTGCCGCAGACGATGTCGAGCTGGATGCCGGCGGCCTCGAGCGTGCTCAGGATGCCAAGATGCGCCCAGCCGCGGCCGACGCCGCTGCCGAGCGCGATACCGATGCGGGGCTTCCGGGACAAGGTGTTTCCTGCTCGATGGATCCGGCGCGATGGGAAGGGAGCGCGCGCTCATGGTGAAGCTGGGGCGGGGGTGCGCCGGACGCAATAGCCGGCGTCCGCCAATTCTCGCGCATTTGCGGGATCGGAGCGGCGGCAGGCCGTGGGGATAGAGCGGCCGTGCGGTGCCTATACTTCACCAACTAGGCGTTGATGTTGCCAGAGTGCAACCTTGCTCGTAACATCTCCGATCCCGCGTGGGGGGCCGGTGCTGGGACCAAGGGGATCTGCCGGGCGATGGGCGAGCGAGTGCCGGGCATCCGCGATGCAACGCGGTGCCGTCGACAGGGATGGAGGGGCCAATGTCGCTGCATCAGAAATATCTGAAGATCATCTCTGTCCTCGCCGGTAGCGGCGCGGCCGGCCTTTCCCTGCTGCTCGCTTCGACGGCGCCGAGCGCCGCCCGGCCGACGCCGGCGGGAGCGGAGCCGGCGGACACATCCAAGCCGCGGGTCTCCGAGCAACTCTCCGCGATCCGGGACGCGGTGTCCGAGCTCTCGGCTCCCGAGACCGGGGCCGATGCGCCGGGCCAGGGCGAGCGCCTGATGGCCTGGGGCAACTGGCGCAACGGCGGCTGGGGCAATGGCGGCTGGGGCGGCCCGTGGAACAACTGGCACAACTGGAACAACTGGCACAATAACTGGGGCAACTGGCACAACGGCTGGCGGAACTGGTAGGGGCGGCGCATCGCCCAGGGGATGAGCATCCCGCATGACCGTGCCCCCGCCCACGCTCCGGCTCCTCGTCGTCCAGCCGACGCCTTTCTGCAACATCGACTGCAGATACTGCTACCTGCCTGACCGCGCCTCCAAGGCGGTCGTCGAGCACCAGACCCTCGCTGAACCTCTTCACCCAGCTCTTCGCCGCGGGCTGGGCGCGCGACCGCATGACCGTCGTCTGGCATGCGGGCGAGCCGATGGTGCTGCCGATCTCCTTCTACCGCGACGCCTTCGCCATGATCGCCGCGCTGAAGCCCGCCGGCCTCGATCTCACGCACTCGTTCCAGACCAACGGCACGCTGATCGACGAGGACTGGTGCGCCTTCTTCAAGGAGGCGCGCGTGAGCCTCGGCGTCAGCATCGACGGGCCGCAGGGGTTTCACGACCGCAACCGCGTGACCCGCTCCGGCCGCGGCACCTTCGACAAGGCGATCGCGGGGATCCGGCTGCTGCGGCGGAACGACGTGCCGTTCCATGTCATCTCCGTCCTCTCGACCCGGAGTCTGCGGGCGCCGCGGGAGATGTTCGACTTCTACGTCGCGGAGGGGATCGAGCAGGTCTGCTTCAACGTGGAGGAATCCGAGGGCGATCATGTCTCGGAGACCTTCGGCGAGGCCGGCGCCGACGCCGCCTATTACCGCTTCCTCAGCGAGTTCTGGCGGCTCTCCGCGGCGGCGCCCGGCAAGATCGCCTTCATCCGCGAGATCGATCACGCCATCAAGCAGGTGCTGCGGCCGAAAGAGGTGGGCTACTTCAACGAGCTGGTGGAGCCCTTCGCGATCACCAGCATGGATTGCCGCGGCAATCTCTCCACCTTCTCGCCGGAGCTGCTCGGGCTGAAGAACCCGCAGTACGGCGACTTCATCATTGGCAACATCAACCGCGACCGCCTCGTCGATCTGCCGCGCTCCCCGGTGTTCCTGCGGATGCAGGCGGACATCGCCGCCGGCGTCGCGCTCTGCCGGGAGAGCTGCGAGTATTTCAGCGTGTGCGGCGGCGGCGAGCCCGTGAACAAGCTCGCCGAGAACGGCAGCTTCGCCAGCACCGAGACCTCGTTCTGCCGCCTCGTGAAGATGCGGGCGACCGATCTCGTGCTCGACGCGCTCGATGGCGTGTCGCCGGGATCGCTGCCCGCTGGCCCGCGCGCCCTCGACGTTGCCGCCATGCCGGCATCGTGACATCCCCTCGAAAAGGCCGACGCCGACAGATGACCAGAGTTGCGGAGGAAAAGATGAAGAAGCCAATGGCTGGACTATTCGCGGTCGCCCTCGTTGCGATACTGGCCGGCGCCCCGGATCAGGCGCAGGCGCAGGGCACGCCGCCGGGCGGACCGGACGTCTCTGCGCCGACGCCCACCGGCGCGCCGCCTCAGGCCGCGGCACCCCAGGAGCTCCCCGTCCTCTTCATCACCAGCGTCGAGGTCATGCGCAGCACGCTCGAGCCCAAGCAGGACATCGTGCGGGTCCGCGGCGTGACGGGATCGGCGGGCTGGAACTCGCCGGAGCTGGTGCCCCTCTTCGAGGGCCAGCCCCAGGACAAGATCCTCGATCTGCAGTTCATCGCCGAGGTTCCGAGCTCCTCCGAGGCGGCAACGGGATTTTCCCCGGTCTCCGCGATCTTCCCTCTCGAGCCCGGCCATCCCTTCACCGGCGTCCGGGTTCGCGGCGCCGCCAACGTGGTGCTGGTGAAGCAGATGCCCGGCACCGCCGAGGCGAAGATCACCATCGAGGATTGCAGCAAGTGCATCGGCATGCGCTACGCGTCCAAGGGCGAGGCGGCGGCCGGCGCGTCCGGCGTGGTGCGCGAGGAGGAGATGCCGCGGAATTTCCGCGTCATTCCCCCGAACAAGGGCGTGGCCGGCATCACCCACAACATGAACCGGCTGAATATCGTTCTCGGCGAGGACGGCAAGACCATCGTCCAGGCGTTCTGGGAATAGGCCGCCGCGCGATCGCGCGGGCATCGCCGAGTTGTCCGACGATCGCGACTGGGTCGCCTATTACGAGGCGACCGCGGGCCGCCCGCCGCGGCGGACGCTCCTGGAGGCGCTGTCACGCTTCGATCCCGCGCCGACGCCGCGCGCCGCCGTCGATCTCGGCGGCGGCGACGGCCGCGACACCATCGAGCTCTTGCGGCGCGGCTGGTCGGTTCTCGCCATCGACGCCGAGCCGGCGGCGATCGAGCGATTGCGGGGAAGGCCGGACCTGCCGGCGGGCGCCGCGCTCACCTGTCTCTGCCAGCGCTTTGAGGACGCGGCCTGGCCGGCAGCGGATCTCGTCAATGCCAGCTTCACGCTGCCGCTCTGCCCGCCCGACCGTTTCGATGATCTCTGGGCCCGCATCGTCGCGTCGCTGAAACCCGGCGGCCGCTTCGCCGGCCAGCTCTACGGCGAGCGCGACGGCTGGGCCGGCCGTCCCGGCACCACCCACCTGACCCGCGCCGCCGCCGAGCGCCTGCTCAGCGACCTCCACGTCGAGCTCTTCGAGGAGGAGGAGAGGGATGGTGTAACGGCGCGCGGCAAGCAGAAGCACTGGCACATCTTCCACATCGTGGCGCGGCGGTAGGGGCCGCGGGGGCATCCTGCGTCCTTCGACGCGCTCGCTCCGCTCGCTTGCTCAGGATGAGGTGGTTAGGAGACGCAATAAGGAAAATCGCCTCATCCTGAGCAAGCGAAGCGCGTCGAAGGACGCACGATCCCCCTCCAGCCTCCTACCGAACCCGCATCCCCGCCGCCGCGTCCCAGTGCAGCGGCCGGTCCGACTTCGGCAGCGGCGCGTCCTGGGGGCCGATGGTGGCGCCGAAGGGCCAGTCCGGCGGGCAGATCGCGATGTAGCGGGCATAGCCGCCGGTGCCGCCGCCGAGCTTGGGATAGCCGATGGCGACGAGGGCGCCGGTCTCCGGCACCTGGTCGAGATTGGCGACGCCTTCCGCCTGGGTATAGCCGTTGTGCATCAGCCAATGCTCGCCCTCGAGTGTCGGCGTCGAATCCGTGTCGAGGGCCTCGTGGCCATGGAAGAGGATATTGCGCTGGAGGTGGAGGAATTTGAGCGCGTCGAGAGAGACGCCGGGATATTCCGTGAGCGTGGCCAGCTTGGGATCGGGCCACGCCTTCGACCAGTCGGAGCGCACGAAGACGACGGAGCCCGCGGGGATGCGGCCGTGCCGCGTCTCCCATTCGGCGATGTCGGAAACCTGGAGGGCGTAGTTCGGGTTCTGCTTCACCTGCTCGACGATGGAGATCACCACCAGGGGCCGCACGGCGTATGTGGCCGGCAGCTCGTCGATCGCCGGATATTCCGGCGCCCAGTGGGCGGGAGGATCGAGCTGGGTCCCGAGCTGATCGGTGCTGAGCAAATATTGCGACGCCTCGAAGCCGTTCTTCTCGTAGGTGAAGGTCTCGCCCTTCCTGGCGAATCCCTCGACATCGGCGGCGGCTTTGGCCCGGCCGAAGGTGGAGGGGCCGAAGCCCGCCCAGACCGGAATTCCGGGCGTGATCGTATGGGTGAGATCGACGTACTTCGCGCCCTTGAGGGCGGAGTTGTAGACCGCCCAGAGCCCGTCGTTCTCCCCCGCCACGCCCGCCGCCGGCATCGCCACCACGCCGATCGCCAGCGCGCTGGCGATCAGCGCGATCCGGGATTTCCATCCCATGCTTGTGTCCATGACCAGACTCCTCCGTGGGTATAGGGCCGGGGCTGTCGCAGCAGAGCGCCACGGCGCCCCGTCCGCAAGATCGTGAATGGCGCGCATGAGGGCAGGATTGCTGCGACGGGAAATCGCGTTACGGCTGTAACGAGGCATCGCGCGTCCTTCAACTCATGAGCCCTGCGGGCTCATGGCCCAGGATGAGGACCATGGGGGATGGCACGATGAAAATCTCCTCATCCTGGGCCGGCCGCGAAGCGGGCGGGTCGAAGGACGCACAGTCCCAATGCCGCCGTCGAGCCAGCTCCGCATTGATCATTTGATCATCACGACGATGTGACGGATTTCGCGCACGAATTCCAGTGCCCGGTGACCAGCATCACAGGCTCCGGTCCGGCAGCGCGGATAGCCTGCGGCGGCATATGGAGGGGGTAACTCGATCTTGGACCTGAACGCGCATCATCACAGCACCGATCGCGCGCCGCGCGGCAGCGATCGGCTGCTCTACGACGCCGCCTTCGGCGTGGTCTGGCCGCGGGTGGGCGAGGGCGCCGTCACGGCGGCCTGGGCGGTGCTGCTCGGACTTCTGGCGGTGGCGCTCCTGGTGGGCGGGCTCGCCTTCTCAACGGTGCCGCAGATTCCCCTCGCCGCGGGACCCTGATCCCGATCTTCCGCTCGCGGTGGCGGCGATCCCGCTCCCGCGTGCATCGGCGATTGGGCCGGCCTCCTAACCCCACGCCAGCGCGACTTTCCTGCAACCATCGCCGCGAGCCGCCGTTGTCAAGACAGCACCGGCACGCGCCGCTGACATCAGGAGAATTTCATGGACGAGAATCGCACCAAGGCCGCCGCACGGAACGTCGAAGGCAAGATCGAGGACGTGATGGGCAGCGTCGTGGAGCCGATCGCCGACCGCATGTCGTCCCTGGCCCGGCAGACGAGTGCTGCCGGCGAGAAGGCGATCTCTGTCGCCCGCGACACCGCCGAGAAGGCGAGCGCCCAGGCCGCCGATGTCGGCGGACGCCTCTACGACGGGAGCCGCCGCGCCGGCCAGACCCTGGGCCGCACCATCGGCGAGCAGCCCCTCGGCAGCGTTCTGCTCGCTGCCGCCGTTGGATATGGCCTCGCCTATCTCATGCATCGCCGCGGCGGGGATCGGTGATCCCGGAACATGGCTAAGACCAAGGGTTCCACTCGCGCCACGATCGCAAAATCAATCGGCAACGGCGGCGAGACGCATCAGGCCGCGTCCGCGCCCAAGGAGCGCATCACCACCAATCATGGCGTTCCCGTCAGCGACAACCAGAATTCGCTGAAGGCCGGCGCGCGCGGGCCCAGCCTGCTGGAGGATTTCGTCCTCCGGGAGAAGATCCAGCACTTCGATCACGAGCGGATTCCCGAGCGGATCGTGCACGCCCGCGGCTCCGCGGCGCATGGCCACTTCGAACTGACAAAGTCGCTCGCGGACTACACCGGCGCCAAGATCCTGACCGAGGTCGGCAAGAAGACCGAGGTGTTCGTGCGCTTCTCCACGGTGGCCGGCGGCGCCGGCTCCGTCGACACGCCCCGGGACGTGCGCGGCTTCGCGGTCAAGTTCTACACGTCAGAGGGAAACTGGGACCTCGTCGGCAACAACATCCCCGTCTTTTTCATCCAGGATGCGATCAAGTTTCCAGATCTCATCCACGCCGTGAAGATGGAGGCGGACCGTGGATACCCCCAGGCCGCCAGTGCTCATGACACCTTCTGGGACTTCATCGGGTTGATGCCGGAAGCAACCCACATGATCATGTGGGCGATGTCCGACCGAGCCATCCCGCGCTCGCTGCGGATGATGGAGGGCTTCGGCGTCAACACCTTCCGCCTGGTGAACGCCGAGGGCGAGGCGACCTTCGTCAAGTTCCACTGGCGGCCGATGCTCGGCACGCAGTCGACGTGCTGGGACGAGGCGGTGAAGATCGCCGGCGCCGATCCCGACTATCACCGCCGCGACCTGCACGACGCGATCGACGCCGGCGATTTCCCGGAATGGGAATTCGCCGTGCAGCTCCTCAGCCAGAAGGAAGCCGACGCGCTGCCCTTCGACATCCTGGACGCCACCAAGCTGATCCCCGAGGAGCTGGTGCCGCTCCGCGTCGTCGGCCGCCTGGTGCTGGACCGCAACCCCGACAATTTCTTCGCCGAGACCGAGCAGGTGGCGTTCCTCCCCACCAACATGCCGCCGGGCATCGACGTCTCGGAGGATCCGCTGCTGCAGGGTCGCCTCTTCTCCTATCAGGACACCCAGCTCTCGCGCCTCGGCACGGTGAATTTCCACCAGATCCCGGTCAACCGCGCCAAGGGCTGTCCGTTCCAGAACCTGCAGCGGGACGGCCACATGCAGACCCAGGTCTTCGCCGGCCGCGCCAACTACGAGCCCAACAGCCTGGCCGAGAGCGGCGAGGAGGGTGGCCCGCGGGAGGATCCCAAGGGCGGCTTCCGCAGCTTCGCGCTGCCGGTCGAGGGCACCAAGGTGCGGCTCCGCGCGGAGAGCTTCGCCGACCACTACAGCCAGGCGCGGCTTTTCTTTCGCTCCCAGACCGCGATCGAGCAGGCGCATCTGGCGAGCGCCATCGTCTTCGAGCTCTCCAAGGTGACGCTGGAGCACGTCCGCACCCGCGTGTCTGGCCAATCTCGGCAACGTCGACGCGACCCTCGCCAAGCGCGTGGCCGCCGGCCTCAACGTGGATCTCCCGGCGAAGGCGGAGGCGGCGGTGAAGCCCCGGGACATGGAGGCCTCGCCCGCGCTCCGCATCGTCGGCAAATATCCGCCGACGTTGAAGGGCCGCGCGGTCGGGATCCTCGTCAGCGACGGCGCCGACGGTGCGATCGTCAAGGCGATCCGCAAGGCCGTCGAGGCCGAGGGCGCCACGGTGAAGATCGTGGCTCCCAAGGTCGGCGGCGTCACCCTGAAGGGCGGCACGCACCTGAAGGCCGACGGCCAGCTCGCCGGCACGCCCTCGGTGATCTTCGACGCCGTGGCGCTGGTGCTGTCCAAGGAGGGATGCGCGCAGCTCCTCAAGGACAGCGCCGCCATCGACTTCGTCGCCAATGCCTTCGCGCATCTGAAGGCGATCGGCTTCACGATGGAGGCGAAGCCGCTCCTGCAGAGGGCCGGTGTCGAGATGGATGCGGGCGTGGTCGATCTCGCCAAGGGCGCCGACGGTTTTCTCAAGCCCGCCCGCACCCGCCAGTGGGACCGCGAGCCCGAGGTGCGGACGCTGGCGTGAGCGGGAGTCGGCGATTAGGGGGCGCCTAAGATTACGTTGCCGTCGCCGCGCGTCTCCGTGGCGATCCAGGGATGCTGGCGAGTCGTCTGGACGTTACGCAGTTGCCTGTGATGAAGACGCCGATGGGGACACAGGTTCTTCAGCACCATCGGCACACTCATCGCGGATTTGCTCGACCTCCTTCTCGGTCAATTTCTCGATCCCCATGAACCTGTTGTTGGCCGTCTCCAGGGCGCGCACGAGCTCGTCCAGCTTGACCTGGATGGCGAGCCCGTCACGATTTTGCGTATTTTGAATAAGGAAAACCATGAGGAACGTGACGATCGTTGTCCCTGTATTTATGACCAGTTGCCAGGTGTCGGAGAAATGAAACACCGGGCCGGTCACGCCCCAAACGGCAATCAACACCAGGGCCAGCACAAACGTGATCGGCGTGCCGCTGGCATGTGCCGTCCAGCTGGCGAAGCGTGAAAAGATCCGCGTAAACGCATTATCGGTCGGATTAGGGGAAATCTCGCTCTCAACGACAGTCGCAACCATATTCGGTTCTCCTCGAATCCGCGAACTCTAACCTGCGATGGCTCGCGACCCGTTCAACCCTGTGCGCCGCGTTAAAGAACAACCGGGCCGAGCTGGTTGTTGGCCGTTGCGAGGTTCGCCTATCTACAGGACAGTGGGCGTCCAAATAGGTTCCTTCAGTCATGCGCAATTCGCGCGCGGTTGCCGCTCCTCGCTGTTCGCCTCAGGACGGTGGCGGGCTCATCGCAACAAACCCAGGTGCAGAACCACCCACAGCGCGAAGGGTGCAGCCGCAACAGCCAAAGAAGCCAACCCCAGCCGATACAGCGTTCTATGGCTCTCCGCGAAGTCCGTGATCTCCTGAAAGGAGTTCGGGCGCTGTGTCGGGCGACGAGGGTTTCGTTCACTCCAACCATGACGGATCGGGGAATAGCTTGAATTTTCAGCGTGCCTCATGTGGTGCGAGCCCCGATTGCACTGGCGCTTGAATCCCATCGCATTCAAAGGGAGCAAGTCTGGAAGCGCCCGTTGGTTGCGATGGTCCCGGAAATGCCCTCGCGTGGCCCGTGAAGACCATAGTGTTCCGGCGAGACCAGCGGGGCGCCTGAAATCACGCCGCGGCGGGCGGCACCTTGCTCGCCGGCCCGCCGGGTTCTTCGCCGCGGCTCACATTCCGCCGGGCCAAAGCGATGTGCTCGGTCGCGTGCTGAAGCGAGGTGAAGATGCCGTCGGCGCCGGTCTCCGCCTGCGCATCGCGGGCTGCGGCGTCCTCCTCGCTGAGGGTCCAGAAGCCGACGAGAATTGGGACGCCCGGAAGCTTGCGGCGCAGGCGCCGCACCAGGTAGCGGGCGTTGGTGAAGCCGCCCGGCTCCAGGTAGGAGAGGCAGATCAGTTTCACGTCGGCCGTCTCCAGCCGGAATATGTTGGCGGCCGTCACCGCATCGCTGGATACCACTCGAACGACGACGCCCCGGTTCTCCAGAAGCTGCCCCAGCATCGCGGCGGCCGCCTCGTCGAGGGAGCCGCGGCCGGCGATGCACATGACCGACTTCCCGTGCCAGGCCTGGGTGACCGCCTCGGACGACGTCTCCTCGGATGACGGCGCCGCGCCCGCCGGTGCGGCTTCCACCATCCGTATGGGACCCGCGTGATCGGAGAGATCGTCGATGACGCCCAGGATAGCTTCCTTGATCATGATCCGCCGGTCATGGTCGAGGACGCCGCGATTGACATCCAACTGGGCCAGTGCCAGGCCGCGGATGGCGACCTCGTCGTAATAGGCCGAGAGCGGCTTCGCCTTGAGAAATTCCTCGGCCTTGTGCGCGGCTTCGTCGGGATTGTTGGCAAGCATGCGCTGATAGAAATTCTCTTCCAGCGTCAAGGCGGGCTGATCGCCGAGAATGATGTCGAGGAATTCCAGCCGCTCCACATGCCGGCCGAGCACGACAAGGCAGAGCGTCAACGGGGTCGAGAGCAGCAGCCCGATGGGCCCCCAGAGCCAGGTCCAGAAGGCGGCCGCCACCACGACGGCGACCGCGGAGAGACCGGTGCTGCGGCCATAAAGAAGCGGCTCGACGATCTGTCCGGTGATCGGCTCGACCACGGCGAACAGCGCGCAGGTCCAGGCCAGCATGGTCCAGCCGGGATCGACGGCGAGCGCGAGAGTCGCCGGGAAAATCGCCGCGATGACCGCTCCGATATAGGGGACGAAGCGCAGCAGCATCGCGAAGATGCCCCAGAGCATCGCGTCGGGCACGCCGATGATCCAGAGTCCGAGGCCGATGAGCGTCCCGAAGGCGGTGTTGATCGCCGTCTGCGCCAGCAGGTATCGGCTGAGGCGGCGGCCGGCGTCGTTCAGCCCCTGGGTGGTCCGCTGCAGATCCCGCGCGCCCGCGAGCCGGATGAATCGGTCGCGCAGATCCTCCCGCTGCAGCAGGAAAAAGATCACGAAGACGGCGACGATGCCGGCGCTGGCGAGCGGCTGCACCAGGGGTCCCACGACCGCCTCGATGATCTGCATCGGCGTCGGCGCCGGCTGGTGGATCTCTACGGGGATGGGAGGGCGCGGCTGATCGCTCTGGGCCGCCGGCGCGGGCTCGCTGGCGGGCGTGCTCTCGGGCGGCGGCGCCGGGCTCGCGATCTCGCTGCTGAGGCTCTTCAGCATCGCCGAGGCACGCTCCACGACCCCGTTCTGGGTGGCGGACCCCTGCAGCGAGTGGATCTTCTCGATGACGTTGCTCTGGTATTTCGGCAGGTTCTCCGCCAGCTGGGCGAGCTGACTGCCGATGACGGAGGCCAGGCCGAAGATCACGGCAAACGCCAGCAGGACCGCCATCACGACCGAGGGCACGCGGCCGAGATGCCACCGGCGCAGCCGCATCACCAGCGGCCCGAGCGCGAAGCTGAGCAGCACGGCGAGCGCCAGGGGAACGAAGACCTCGCGGGCGAAGTAGAGCGCCGCAATGGCAATGGTGCTGACCGTCAGGATCTCAACGGTCGAGATCGGCCTGCCGACGGGATAGAGATCGCGCGGCGTGTCGAGGCCGCGGGGACGTGGGTCAACCATGGCTCAGGTCTCGCAAGAGCTCGGCCACGGGCGGACCGACGCGGCCTCGAGGGTCACCCGCCCGGCGTCACGGCCGATATCCATCCATGGATGTCTTCGGGCCATTCGTTCCCCTGCATGAGCAATCCCCGATCAGGAAGAAAACGCCGCAGGGTTGAAATGGTTCCGCGCCGGTCTCAGAGCTTCTTGACCAAGGCCGTCAGCTGGTCGGCGCAGATGCCCCAGCCCTGGTGGAAGCCCATCTTCTCGTGCGCCTCGCGGTCCGCCGCGGTCCAGTGGCGGACCCGGGCGGTGTAGCGCGTCTTTCCGCCCGCGTTCTCGAAGGTGAGAATGACGGTCATGAACGGCTTGGGCGAGGGGACCCACGCCTCGGTAAAGGCGTCGGTGAAGACCAGGCGCTCGTTCGTGACCACGTCAAGGTAGACGCCGCGATTGGGAAACTCGGTGCCGTCCGGGCCGCGCATCACCACCAGGCTGGCGCCGCCCGGCCGCACGTCGAGCTCCGCCTTGGGCGTGGTCCAGGGCAGCGGCGCGAACCACTGGGTCAGCAGCGCGGGCTCGGTCCAGGCCCGGTACAGCTTCTCGCGCGGCGCGTCGATGAGGCGGGTGAGGCCGAGCTCGTGCTCGGATGTCGGCGTCGTCATCTGATGTCTCCGGGTTGATGCGTCAGGCGTTGTCGTAGGCGCGCTTGAGGGCGGCGAGATCGAGCTTCACCATCCCCATCATCGCCTGCATGACGCGATCCGCGCGGATGCGGTCCTTGTCGTGGATCATCTCGAAGAGCTGGAAGGGGACGATCTGCCAGGAGAGACCGTACTTGTCCTCGAGCCAGCCGCACTGCACGGGCTTGCCGCCGGCGACCAGCTTCTCCCAATAGGCATCCACCTCGTCCTGGGTCTCGCAGCGCACGAAGAGCGAGATCGCCGGCGTCAGGCGGTAATGCGGGCCGCCGTTGAGGGCGATGAACTCCTGCCCCTCGATCTCGAAGCTCACGGTCATGACCGAGCCCTCGGGCCTGGGGGCGCCGGCACCGTAGCGCGCGACCTTTGTCACTTTCGAATTCGCAAAGATCGAGGTGTAGAACCGGGCGGCTTCCTCGGCCTTGTCGTCGAACCAGAGGAAGGTGGTGATCTTCTGCATCGGTTCCTCCATGAATTGGTCTCGCTCATAGGACGAAGCTGAGGGCTCGGAGCCGACAGGGGCCAGTGAACTTTTTTGTCAGCCGCGGCGCAGCGGGAAAAGCGCGCGGAGCTGGGGATCGCGCAGCCACAGGCCGCCCCAGGCGAAGAGGCCGAGATAGACCCCGAAGAGCACGTGGCTGAACAGCGGATCGCCCATGCGGAGGTGGCTCGCGATCGCGCCGCCGAAGACGCCGGTGAAGAGCACCGCGCCCAGGACCGAGGTGCGCCGCACCAGGTAGAGCGCCAGCAGGATCGCCTCCAGGCCGCCGATCGGCTGGCCCATCCCCGCGGGATAGCCCAGCGCCGCCATCGACTCCTCGACGATTTTCAGGTTCAGCAGCTTGATGCCGGTATCGAAGAGCATGAAGAGGGTGAAAAATCCGCTGAGGACGCGCCCGATCCAGAGCAGCAGCGTCGGCGTGGCGGTCTCGTCCAGGCGTGAGCGGGAGAACATCGGCGGCTCCTTCGGGTCGAATTCGCGTTTCATCTAGAAGACGCGCGAGCCGGGTGCGCTCCGACAATGCGACGGCGATTTTTTTAGAGCTGCCCCGCGCTCTCCTTCATCAGGCGGTCGAGATGGAGGCGGATGTGGGCGGCCTCGGCGGGGGTGTTGGCGAGCGCGATGGCGCGGTCGAAGGCGATGCGCGCCTCTTCCTTCCGGCCGAGCTGGAGGAGGAAGGCGCCCTTGACGCCGAAGAAGTGGAAATATCCCCCGAGCCGCGCCGCCAGCGGCTCGATCATCGCCAGCGCCGCCTCGGGTCCGCGCAGCTTTGCCACCGCCACCGCGCGGTTGAGGGTCACCACGGGCGAGGGCTGCAGCCGCTCCAGCGCGGCGTAGAGTTGATCGATCCCGGCCCAGTCGGTGTCCTCGGGGCGCTGGGCGCGGGCGTGGAGGGCCGCGATCGCGGCCTGGATCTGGTAGGGGCCCGGCCGCTGGTGGCGCATCGCCTTGTCGATGAGCGCGAGGCCCTCGGCGATCAGCTTGCGGTCCCAGCGCGCGCGGTCCTGGTCCTCCAGCAGCACGATCTCGCCCGCGCCGTCGACGCGGGCGGCGGAGCGCGCGTGCTGCAGCAGCATCAGGGCCGCCAGCCCCATGATCTCCGGCTCGGTCTGGAAAAGCCGCAGCAGCAGCCGCGCGAGGCGGATCGCCTCGCCGCAGAGCTCGGCCCGGGCCGGGTTGCTGCCGGCGGAATAGCCCTCGTTGAAGACGAGGTAGGTCATGGCGGCGACGGCGGCCAGGCGCTCGGCGCGCTCGGCGGCGGCGGGCGTGTCGAAGGGGATGTTGGCGTCGGCGATCCTGGCCTTGGCCCGGGTGATGCGCTGCTCCATCGCCGCGTCGCTCACCAGAAACGCGCGGGCGATCTGCTTCACCGAGAGGCCGCAGACGATGCGGAGCGCCAGCGCGATCTGCTGCGTCGCCGGCAGCACGGGGTGGCAGCACATGAAGAGGAGGCGCAGCACGTCGTCGCGGTAGTGCTGGCCGTCGAGGCGCTCGGCCAGATCCGCCTCGGCGTCCTCGAGATCGGAGATCTCCTCCTCCGCCGGCAGCTCCGTCTGCCGCCCGCGCCGGCGCAACCCGTCGAGCGCCGCGTTGCGCCCCACCAGGATCAGCCACGCGGTCGCGTCCCGCGGCGGCCCGTTCCGGGGCCACGCCTTGAGCGCCCGCAGGCACGCGTCCTGGAACGCCTCCTCGGCGGTGTCGAGGTCGCGGAAATAGCGCAGCAGCGCCGCGATCGCCTGGGGCCGGGCGGCCGTGATCGCCCCGTTGATCCAGGCGAGATCGGTCACGGCCGCGCGCCGGTGCGCCGATCGGGGAAATAGACGGCGACCGGCCGCACCTCATAGCTGCTGTTGGTCCGGCAGGCCGCCAGCTCGCGCGCGATATCGAGCGCCTCGTCGAGGCCCGAGACGTCGACGATGAAGAAGCCCAGGAGCTGCTCCTTGGTCTCCGCGAAAGGTCCGTCGATGACCAGCGGCTCGCCCTCGCTCTTGCGCAGCGTCGTGGCGGCGGTCGTCGGCAAAAGCCGCAGCGACGGCCCCAGCTTCCCCTCCTTGATCAGGCGCTCCTGGACCACGATCAGCCGGTCCATGACCGCCTTGTCCTCCTCCTGGCTCCAGGACCAGACCACGTCTTCTTCGTTGTAGCAGAGGATGGCGTATTGCATGGGCGAACTCCCGGTTTCCGTCGCTGGAGCATTTTCCGCCGAAGTGGGCACCGGTTCGGCGTAGAAAATGCGACCAAATCAATAACCCTAGGCAGGTGATCCCACGGGATCACGTACCTAGGACGAACGACTATGGGTCGAGCCGACAGGGGGGTGCAAGAAAAGTGGGGGAGAAGAGAGGGGACCCGGGCTGAGTAGTTTCCGAGGCTTCCGCGCCCGGTGCGCCGCCGGCTAGGGTTGGCGCCTGCTGCGAGGGATGGGCCCGCTTGCCCCCGCTCGCCGCCCCACAAAAAATGGAGGCGCCCGATGCGTCATCTCATTCTTGCGTCCGCGGCCCTGGCGCTCCTCGGCCTCGCTCCTGTCGCGGTTTCCGCCGCGCCGATGGAGCGCACGGTCATCGCGTCTCCGGCACCGGCGATCACCTATGTCGCGGGCTGGTGGGAGCAGGAGAACCACGCCGACGCTCCCGACCGGTACTGGCAGCTGAAGCACTCGGACTACAACCGCTACAACAGCGCCCAGGCCCGCATCGACGCGCGGCATCGGAAGTACCACCTCGACAACTACGACGCCCGGGACCGCAAGGACCTGGCGGAGCAGCATCACCTCCTGCTGTTCCGCTTCCAATAACGGGATCGCGCCCGGCCCCTCTCCCGCGACATCGGGAGAGGGCGCCCGCTACCAGAACACCGGCACCAGCGACAGCACCAGCAGCCCCGCCATCGACCAGTTGAAGGCGGCCCGCGCCCGGGAATTGCCGAGGAAGCGCGCGACCGCCGCGCCGAAGGCCGCCCAGAGCGCCACCGAGAGGAAGCACGCCGCCGCCAGCACGCCGGCGACGACGGAAGTCTCAACCAGCACGTCGCCGCCCACGGTGGTATAGGCCGCGAAGGCGCCCAGCGAGGTCACCCAGCCCTTGGGATTGACGCACTGGAAGAGCGCCGCCTCGACAAAGGTGATGGGCCGCGCCTGGGCGCCGGCGGAGGCGGCGGTGGCGTGGGCGATGCGCCAGGCGAGATAGAGGAGATAGATCCCGCCCGCGTATTTGAGCGCCGTGTGCAGGCGCGGCTCCGCCTGGAACAGTCCGGCGAGGCCGAGGCCCACCAGCATCACCATGACGGCGAACCCTGACGTGATGCCCAGCATGTGCGGCACGGCGCGGCGAAAGCCGAAGTTCACCGCCGAGGCCGTGATCATCACCACGTTCGGCCCCGGCGTGAGACAGAGTGCCAGCGCGAAGAGCACCAGCGGTCCCAGCAGCACGCCCATGACTTCCTCCGCTCGCGATCCGCCTCGGTCGCGGCATCGTGCACGGCGGGAATTCCGTCGCAACTACGCGGGAGGTATTTTTGGACGGGTGAGCTGGGGCAGGCGCCAGAACGACGTGGTGCTGGCGTCGACGATGTATCGCTACATCCGGGAAGTGGGATCGGCTTTTGTGCGTCCTTCGAGACGCCAGCTTTGCTGGCTCCTCAGGATGAGGCGTTTTTTCTTATTGCCATCTCCTATTTGCCTCCTCCTGAGGAGGCCACGAAGTGGCCGTCTCGAAGGACGCAGGATGCTTGTGCAACCTGCGTTCATCCGTCGGCAGTCACCGGCTTTCCGAGCCGATGCGGATCATGCTGACGAGGCCGCCCGCCAGCGCCAGCACCGCGCCGACGGCGAGGCCGAGGCGCGGCGCGCTCGCGGCGGGCGCGAAGGCGAAGAGGAGCGCCATGATGACCGCGCCCGTGGTCTGGCCGGTGAGGCGCGCGGTTCCCTGCATGCCGCCGGCGGCGCCGCTCCGCTCCCTGGGCGCCGACAGCAGCATGTTGCGGTTGTTGGGCGTCTGGAAGAAGCCGAAGCCGAGGCCGCCCATCATCATGAAGACCACCAGCGGCAGCAGATTGTCGTGCAGCGGCCAGACCGCCGCCAGCGCCAATCCGGCCGCGAGGCAGACGCCGCCCGCCGCGCAGAGCCGCGCCGTCGACATCCGGTTGCCGAGGCGCGCGGAGATCGGTGCCGCGAAAGCGACCGTGAGCGGCCAGGGCGTCATGTAGAGCCCGGTCATGAACGCGTTGAGGCCGAGCCCGTGCTGGAGATAGAAGGGCAGCGCCACGAAGCTCGCCATCTGGCCCGAGAAGCAGCAGACCGACGCGATGACGGAATAGCGGAAGGACGGCCGGCGCAGCAGGTCGAGGGGGATGAGCGGCGCCTCCTGGTGCATCTCGCGCCGGACCAGCGCCGCGAAGCTCGAGATCCCCAGCGCCGCGAGCGCCAGCCCGAACCCGAGATGGCTGGTCGCGAGATCGACGCCCACCACCAGCGGCCCGAAGGCCAGCGCGTTGAGCGCGACGCTGAGGAGATCGATCCTGCGGCGGTTGCCCGCCACCACCGGCAGGCCGCGGGAGAAGATCAGCACCAGGATGCCGACGGGGATGTTGACCGCGAAGAGCCAGGGCCAGCTCGCGACCGAGAGGATCGCGGCGCCGATCGACGGGCCCGCCGCGCCCGAGAGCGCCACCACCAGCGCGTTCCAGCCGATGGCGGTGCCGAGCTGGCGCGAGGGATAGACGAAGCGCAGGAGCGCCAGGCCCAGCGGCATGATCGCGGCACTGCCGAGCCCCTGCAGGAAGCGCGCCGATGCCAGCCACGGCAGCGACGGCGCGAAGGCGCAGACCGCCGAGGCGACGGTGAAGATCGCGACCCCCGTGGTGAAGACCCGGCGAAAGCCCAGGCTCTCCCCGGCGGCGCCCGCCGGCAGCAGGAACATCACGATCGCGAGCTGATAGGCGGTGACGACCCAGACCGAGACGCTGGGGGAGACGTCGAGGGATCGCGCGATCGTCGGCAGCGCCACATTGGCGATGGCGCCGTCGAGCACCACCAGCACGATCGCCGCCAGCACCGCCGCGATGGCGACATAGCGCCGCGGCGTCGGCAGGCCCTCTTCCTCGGAGTGGACTCTCGGCGCGGCGGCTGCGGCGCTGGAGGAATTGTCGTCGGCGGCGATGGTCTCGGCTTTCGTTGGGATGCGCATGGAGATTGGGGCCAGTTGCTGTGGCCCGCAAGATACCGGTCCCGCGTCCTTGCGGAAGCCGCCTTGGCCGCAACTCATCCCTGCACGGAACGCCAGGGTTCAAACCGACTCAAAGCCCCTCGCCCGCGCAGCGGGAGAGGGAGGGGCCCGTCGCGTAGCGACGGGAGGGTGAGGGCAGCGCGGCGCTGGATCGGCCTCCCGCGGCCGCCATGCTAGCCTCGCCTCCATGGCCGATCTCGACCTCAACCTGCTGACCGCCCTGGAGGCGCTCCTCGCCGAGGGCAGCGTCACCGGCGCTGCCCGGCGCCTGAAGCTCAGCGACAGCGCCATGAGCCGCACCCTCACGCGGCTCCGCCAGGCCACCGGCGATCCCCTCCTGGTGCGCGCGGGCCGGGACATGGTGCCGACGCCCCGCGCCCTGGAGCTCGCCGCCCGCGTCGGCGCCCTCGCCCAGGAGGTGCGCGCCGTGCTCCGCCCCGAAGCATCGGCGCTCGATCTCGCGAGCCTCGCGCGCACCTTCACCCTCCGCGCCAACGAGGGCTTCGTCGAGGCCTTCGCCGCCCGCCTCGTCGCCGCGGTGGCGCATGCTGCGCCCAACGTCCGCCTCCGCTTCGCGCCCAAGCCCGACAAGGACGTGGCGCCGCTCCGCGAGGGGCTGATCGACCTGGAGATCGGCGTCCTCGGCGAGAGCGCGCCCGAGGTGCGCGTGCAGGCGCTCTTCCGCGATCATTTCGTCGGTGTGGCGCGGGACGGCCACCCGCTCCTCGCCGCCAACGAGATCACGCCCGAGCGCTTCGCCGCCTTTGGCCACGTGATCGCGTCCCGCCGCGGCCACCGCCCCAGCGCCGTCGACGCCGCGCTCGCGGCCTTGGGCCTCACGCGCACCGTCATCGCCGTGGTGCCGAGCTTCCCCGCGGCCCTCGCCATCGTCGCCGCCTCGGACTTCGTCTCGGTGGTGCCCGCCTCCTACCTCGGCGTGATCGCGACGCGCCCGTCGGCGACGCTCCGCGCCGGCGTGCAGAGCTTCCCGCTGCCGGTGACGACGGCGGCGATCACGGTGTCGCAGATGTGGCACCCGCGGATGGACGCGGATGCGGGGCATCGGTGGCTGCGGGGGGTGGTGGTGGAGATGTGCAGGGAGGTGGGGCGGGAGTGAGGGAAGCTGAGCAAAGCCCCTCGCCCATGAAATGGGGTCGAGCCGCAAAGCGGATCGACGAGAGCCCGTCGCGCCTTGCGCGACGGGAGGGTGAGGGATGGCGGGAACGCGCGTGCCTCTCTTGACCTCTAAAGGAAATCTCCTTACTGTAAGGAATATCCTTACCAGGCATTCCATGATCACCAGCAAGATCACCAGCAAGGCCCAGACGACGATCCCGCAAGCCGTCAGGGCGGCGCTGCGCGTCAAGGCGGGCGACGAGATCGCCTACACGATCGAGGGCGATCGCGTCATCCTGACCAGGGCGGCGTCGGCGCCCGTCGACGATCCCGTCGCCACCTTCGGCGAGTGGTCCTCCGAGAGCGATCGGCGGGCCTATCGCGGGCTTTGAGACCTGGGACGTGATCAAGGTCCCGTTCCCCTACACCGATCGCCCGGTGCGTCAGAGGCGACCCGCCCTGGTGGTGGCCGCCGGCGATCTCGAGAGATCCCATGGCCTCCTGTGGGTGGTCATGATCACCAGCGCGGAAAATCGCAGCTGGCCCGAGGACGTCACGGTCTCCGATCTCACCACCGCGGGCCTGCCGGCGCCCTCGGTGGTGCGCTCGGCGAAGATCGCGACCATCGAGGCCCGCGACGCCGAGCGCATCGGCGCCCTGCCGCGCGCCGATCGTCGGAAGGTGGCGCGTCAACTCGGAAAGATCATCGCGGCGGCCGTCGGCACTAACCGGTGAGCCGAGCGGTCGGCGCATGAATCCGTGAGCATGATACGAAAGTGACGACGCTGGGGATTAGGTGTTAGATCTCGGTCCCTGGATCTGCGAATCCCTTCTCCATACGCGATGATCTCCTAGACCTGTAAGGGAATCAAATGGCTGGAATACGCAAGATTCCAACAACCACATATTTGACGGAGGACATGGCCCGCGCAATCGCTGATGTAGCGGCCGCGTGGTCGAATTTGGAGTTGCAATTGGAGCACACCATCCGCGCACTCGGACGAATGCCATTCAAAACTACCCGTATCCTCGTCACGGGAATGAACGCCAGAACGCGGTTGGGGTGTATCGAGGGTCTGATTCAATTGCGAGGTTCTGTCGATCAGACGCTGGTGGGCGAGTTCAAAAAGATTCAGGATGATGTCGAGCAGCGTGTCGAGGGAGACCGGAATAAGGTTGTGCATGCCGTGTGGCACAGAGCCAAGAAAGGCAATTATTTTCTTGTCCGCACCTCTGGCGCATGGGTGCCTCCGGGCAAGACAGGAAAGATCAAGCGCTCTGTTCATGCCGAACTAGAACCCATCGACTCTGCGAAGATCCAGGCAATCCACTGGCGGATAAACGATCTGGTTAGGAGGCTTCGCGAGTGGCACGCAAAGCTCTGACCATTTCGCGGCAGATCGTAGTTGCAATTACCCGGCCCGGATCACCGCTAATCTCCCAACCACAACGCTCTATCAACCCAGCCGCCGCCATCTCAGACGTAACGAGAATGAAATCCTCAGCAGACTTCGCGTTCATGCGCGCATTTTAGCTGAGATGGCCACCCTCTAGATAAAGATGGTGTGTTGTTGTGTACATAATTCCCGTTGATCCAATACTCATCATTCGTCGCCACGCCCCAAGATGCAATCGGCGAATCGTGAGTAGTCGGAGGTATCAAGATAAACGACGACAGGAATTGGGCACGTGCCATCCCCCATTGAGTGAGAGAGTGATCTTCACGTAGCGCCGATAATATGTAAGGGCACTGTCTAATGTCCTAGGATAGTCAGCCCCGCATTAGTTGCGCTACGGAGGTACGGCTAATAATCTTGGCTAGGCTACGTGAACTTGCGGACGCAGCAGGTTGGTGACGCATCTGTTCAATAACGACGAGGTGGAAATACGAATTGCGCCTTGAGAATTCTTGCTTCAGAATTCCTTGAGTAGGTGCACACGAGCGGCCTCCGGTACGATGCTGTACGCGGCATCTGTTGATATAACGAGCTCTTTGCATAAGTGTTCGGGCAAACGTCACGGGGCGCGAAGTGACAAATCTCACGATCCAGGATTTCTGGAAGATTCGTTTGCCTGTCGCCCCGGTCGCGTCCGCGCGGCTAATCCAGGGCTGGTCATTTGAGGAAACTGGTCTGGACACGTTCAAGGAGGCACCACTTGCGCTCAGTGCTGAGTTCGGCGCCAACAGCGACCCGACGCGCAGCTCAATTCTAATCGTTTCTGCGCCCGGCGCCGTGGGTAAGTCGACGCTGGCACGGCAGATTGCGTTTGCGACGGGTGCAGCTTACTTGGATCTTGCGAAGGCGGATCCGGTGGGAGGCAACACTCTCAGTGGAGGACTGGTCAAGTCCGGGCTTTATTCGAGTTGGGAGGCTCAGACTACGGCGGTTCTCATCGACGGGCTCGATGAGGCGCGACTGCGCGTGACACAGGAAGCCTTTGAGGCGTTTCTCTCGGATGTCGCGGGGCTTTCAAAAGGGCGTGCCGTGCCGATGGTACTGTTCGGACGGACCGGTGCGGCTCAGGACGCTTGGCTCGTTTTGACTGAGAGTGGCGCTGATGTGGCGGTACTGGAAATCGGTTATTACGGTGCAGCGGCTTCGGTCGACTTCGCAGAAGCTAGGTTGCACGCTACGCGTCCGGATAGCGCATACCGATCCGCAGGGCGGAAGGCCATAGAGTTGTTGCTTGCGCAACTGCGGAACCAGACGGACAGCGACGGTGATCGCTTCGCAGGATATGCGCCGGTGCTTCAGGCGGTCGCGGAGCGGGTTGCGAAGGAAGCTAATCCGAGTGCGTTGGTCGCTCAGATTGAAAAGGGAGCGGAACCCGTAACATTGCAGACCGTCGCGTCGGCCATTCTGGAGCGGGAACGCGGAAAGCTTCTAGGCCTTCCATTCGAAGATTCGAAACTTGCGAACAGTCTATACTTGCCGGATGAGCAGCTCGGCCGCCTTGTCGCGCGCCTCTATGGTTTGCCGCCGCCTGATTTGCCCTCGATGGGACCGAAGGATGCGCAGACGTACGATGCGGCACTCGATACATGGGTTGCAGAACATCCGTTCCTGGATGGACACGATCGACCATCATCGGCTGTCTTCGATGCGATGATAAGCACTCGAGCGTTGCGCAACCCTGCGTCCCGCGAGGCAGCACTGTTGCGGGAGCTAGGACGGGGTTCGGCGGCTAATCCTTTCCTGTCCGAATTTTACATATCAGCGGGGGAGACGGACGGCCTTGTCCATCTGCCGCCCGAACACATTGGTATTGTCTATGCCTCTCTGAGGGCGCGGCTCTCGATAGGTGATACGGCGAGCCTTTTTGTGGAGGGAGCTGAGGAAGTCGAAGAGGAAGCGGCTTTGCAGGCAGAGGTGGAGATCACCCTATCCAGGCGCAGCGCTGACCGGCCGAGAGTGTTGCGTTTTGAGACCGAGCAGATTGGTCCTGTCCGGTTAGGCGCCCACATCGAAGACGTTGATATCACTGTGCCGCACACCCGGGTCGACATCGGTCCGGGACCCGAGGCAGTCCTTATCGCGCCGGTCAGCATTCAGTGCAAAGAACTTGCGCTCGCAACGAAAAAGGTAATTGTCGAATGTCCGGCGGGCCGGCAGGAGGCTGCTGTCTTCCTAGAAGCGAAAGCTTACGATGGCCCTCAAATGGTATCGGTTCCCATCGTGCGGGGCGATGTGTCTCTGGCAGCTTCTTGGCCCGGGGTCAGCAGCTATCCTTGGACCAACTTCGCGGCAGATCCGACACCGATCGAAGATCCGAGGATTGATGAAGCCCTGCGTCGGTTGCGCAGGTTCGTTGTCGCGTTTCGATCTCACAGCAAGGGGCGCCTTGCCCGGTACAGAGGAAAGATCGAGCATGAGCGCATGATTAAGGGAACGGGACGAGAAATCCTAAATCTAATGTTAGCGGAGAAAATTCTGTCGTTGGAGGGGCCGATGTATTTTCTCAACTCCGACCAGCTAGCGACCAAGACCGGACTTAACTACTTCACTTGTATGGGGCGTCGCTTCGGTGCTAAGGCGATCGACTTTGCAGGCCGAGCGTTGCGGATGAGTAGTTGAATTCAGTCTTATAGCGGATTGTCGCCTAGTGCGGCCCGGTCCCTCACCCCCCATCCCCCGCATGCTCCGCCGCCTCCTCGATCAGCTTCGCCACCTCCTTCGGATGCGTGCGATAGACCGAGTGGCTGGCGCCGGCGATCTCCACCGTGTGGGCGTGGGCGCGGGCGGCGTACATGCGCTCCAGGTCGGGGCTGATGATGTGGTCGGACTTCGCCACCATGTACCAGCTCGGCTTCAGCTTCCACGCCGGGTTCGTGATCGGCGTGGCGAAGACGCTGGCGGCGGTGAAGCCCTGGGCCTGGGCCTCGTAGGCGGCTTCGGAGGCCGGCAGGTCGGCGCCGAACTCCGCGTGATAGCGCGCGGGGTCGATGTAGGTGAACCCATCAGGCGTCTTCTGGATCGCGTCGCGGCCGAGGCCGGATACTTCTTGCCGTTCCCGCTCTCGGTCTCGCCCTCGTCCAGCGCGTGGGCCGCGATGTAGACGAGGCCGGCGACGTGGGGATCGCTCCCCGCCGCGGTGATGATGGCGCCGCCATAGCTGTGGGCGACGAGGATCGCCGGCCCGTCCTGCCGGTCCAGGATCCGCTTCGTCGCGGTGACGTCGTCGGCGAGGCCGGTGAGCGGCTGCTGCACGATCGACACCTTGTAGCCGTCCTTGGTGAGGATGTCGTAGACCGGCCGCCAGCCGGAGCCGTCCACGAAGGCGCCGTGCACGAGGACGATGTTCTTCACGGTGGCGGCGCCGGCGGCGGTCGCGGCGAGGCAGAGCGAGGCCGCGAGCACGGCGGCGAGGGGAGTGCGGAAGCTGTGCGAGGTCATGGGGCGGGGATCTCCGGGCTGGGGGTCGGGGGTGACCTAGGTCGCCTCACCCCGGGTGTCGACTCCCGGCGGCAGGGGCTCGCGGCTTCTTGACGATCGCCTGCCGCCACCCCATCTTGTACGCATGATGCGTATAGCTCAAAAGAAGGTCCTCCACGACGACACGGCAGGCGGCGAGAGAGCGGGCGCTGGCTCCGCTCTGCTTCACGCCCGTCGTGTCTTCGTGAGGGAATTCCGGGGTTTGCCCGCGGCGTGCTCGGACGGAGAACGGCACATGCTTTTTGCGAAACGAACCCAATTCGCCGCGGCCTCGCGATACGGGTTGCAGAATGTTAAGTGCCGCGGCCCGCGCCGCGCCCCCGCAAAATCGCAATTCTCCCGTGCGCTCCGGCACTTACCGCCGGCGTTGCGCCGGGGGCGGGGCGGGGCCAGGATATGCTGAAGCACTGCGAAACAGGCCGGAGGAAGCCCTCATGAGGAAGGATCTCGACGTATTTCTCTGCGAGGTCGGCATGCGCGACGGGTTGCAGAACGTCGCCGAGTTCATGCCCACGGCGGAGAAGCTCGCCTGGCTCGAGGCCGAGGCGGCGGCGGGAATGCCGGAGATGGAGGTCTGCTCCTTCGTGCCGCCGAAGCTGATCCCGCAATTCTCCGACGCCATGGAGGTCTGCGAGCGCGCGCTCGAAGATTCCCGGCCTCACCGTCGCGGCCCTCATCCCCAATCTTAAGGGCGCGGAGCGCGGCATCGCCGCCGGCGTCCACAAGCTCAGCTACGTCATCTCCGTCAGCGAGAGCCACAACCAGCGCAACGTGCGCCGCACGCGGGACGAATCCGTCGCCGACTTCCGCCGCATCGTCGAGCTGGTGAAGAGCCTGGAGCCGAAGAAGCGGCCGAAGCTCGCCGTCGGTCTCTCGACCGCGCTCGGCTGCACCATCGAGGGCGAGGTCGCCGAGAGCGAGGTGGTGCGCTACGCCGTGATCATGGCGGAGGCCGGCGCCGACGAGCTCGCCGTCCCCGACACGGTGGGCTACGCCAATCCGGCCCAGGTGCGGCGCGTCTTCAAGGCGGTCATGGCGGCGGTGGGGAAGGTGCCGGTGGCGGCGCACTTCCACGACACCCGCGGCCTCGGCATCGCCAACGCGCTGGCGGCCCTCGACGTCGGCGTGAAGAATTTCGACGCCTGCCTCGCCGGCCTCGGCGGCTGCCCCTATGCGCCGGGCGCCAGCGGCAACATCGTGATGGAGGACCTGGTCTTCCTGCTGGAAGGCATGGGCCTCAAGACCGGCGTCGACCTCGACCGCCTCGTCAAATGCCGGGAGATCCTGGCCCGCGCGCTGCCGAACGTGGAGCTGCACGGCGGCGTCGGCAAGGCGGGTCTGCCGAAGGGCTTCCACGCGGCGACGCCCCAGGCGCAGGCGGCGGAGTAATCCCTGGAATGAGCCCCGACACCCACGCCGCCGAGAGCGATCTCGTCCACTTCGCCGTCGGCGAGGACTTCCCGGAGATCCGCGCAGGCGATCCGCAAGATCTGCGCCGGATATCCCGGCGCCTACTGGCGCGATCTCGAGGCGAAGGAGGCGTACCCGACCGATTTCGTCCAGGCGCTGACCCGGGAGGGCTATCTCTCGGCGCTGATCCCCGAGGAGTTCGGCGGCTCCGGCCTGCCGCTCCGCGCGGCGGCGGTGATCCTGGAGGAGATCCACGCGTCCGGCTGCAACGCCGGCGCCTGCCATGCGCAGATGTACATCATGGGAACCCTGCTCCGGCACGGGAACCCGGCGCAGAAGCAGAAGTACCTGCCGGAGATCGCCGCCGGGCGGCTGCGCCTGCAGGCCTTCGGCGTGACCGAGCCGACCTCGGGCACGGATACGACGAAGCTCAAGACCCGCGCGGAGAAGAAGGGCAACGACCGCTACGTCGTGCGCGGCCAGAAGGTGTGGACCTCGCGGGCGCTGCACAGCGATCTCATGCTGCTGCTGGCGCGCACCACGCCCCTCGACCAGGTGAAGCGCAAGAGCGACGGGCTCTCGGTGTTTCTCGTCGACATTCAGGCCTCCCTCGGCCACGGGCTCGAGATCAAGCCGCTGAAGGCGATGATCAACCACAACACCACGGAGGTCTTCTTCGACGACATGGAAGTGCCGGCGGAGAACCTGATCGGCGAGGAGGGCCGGGGGTTCAAGTACATCCTCGACGGCATGAACGCCGAGCGCGTGCTGATCGCGGCGGAGGGGATCGGCGATGCGCGCTGGTTCATCAAGACCGCGACGGCTTACGCGAATTCCCGCGTCGTCTTCGACCGGCCCATCGGGCAGAACCAGGGCATCCAGTTCCCGATCGCGCGCGCCTATGCGGAGACCGAGGCGGCGGAGCTGATGGGGCGGAAGGCCGCGGCGCTCTTCGCCGCCGGCAAGCCCTGCGGCGCCGAGGCCAACATGGCGAAGATGCTGGCGTCGGAAGCGTCGTGGCACGCCGGCGAGGCGGCGATGCAGACCCACGGCGGCTTCGCCTTCGCCAAGGAATACGACGTCGAGCGCAAGTGGCGCGAGACCCGCCTGATGCAGATCGCCCCCATCTCCACCAACCTCATCCTCGCCTATCTCGGCGAGCACGTGCTGGGGATGCCGCGGTCTTATTAGATGATCGCCGTCACCGACCGCATCGCCCTCGATCCGCGCGACATCGAGGAGAGCTTCATCCGCGCCAGCGGGCCGGGCGGGCAGAACGTCAACAAGGTGGCGTCCGCCGTGCAGCTCCGCTTCGACGCGCGGCGGTCGAGCGCGCTGACCTCGGCGGTCTTCGCCCGCCTCGTCGGCCTCGCCGGAAGGCGCATGACCAAGGAAGGCGTGCTGGTGATCACGGCGAACCGCCACCGCACGCAAGAGCGCAACCGCGCCGACGCCTACGAGCGCCTCTGCGATCTCGTGCGGGAAGCCTCGATCGCCCCGGAACGCCGCATCCCCACGCGGCCCAGCCGGTCGTCGAAACGCAAGCGCCTGGACTTCGAAGCAGCAGCGCGGCCAGCTGAAGAAGCTCAGGCGGGTGAGCGGGGAGGAGTGAGGGCTAGAACTGATACCGCCGGAGCCCGCCGTCCACCGGTATCACCGTGCCGCTCACATAGCCCGCAAGCGGCGAGCAGAGGAAGACCGCCATGACCGCGAGCTCCTCGGGCTCGCCGTAGCGGCCGGCGGGGATCTCCACCTTGGAGAAGCGCTCGCGCTCCTCGGGCGGATAGTTGCGGCGGATCTGCTCGCTCATGATGCGGCCGGGCGCGATGGAGTTGACGGTGATGCCGAGCTTGCCCACGTCGCGCGAGAGGCCCTTGGCCCAGGCGTGCACGGCGGCCTTGGCGGAGAAGGCGGCGTTGAGGTGCTCGGGCTCGGACTTGCCGGTGATGTTGACGATGCGGCCCCACTTCCGCTCCATCATGCCGGGCAGGATCGCGTGGGTGAGCTGGCGGACCCGGGTGAAGTTGAGGGTGATCGCCTCCTCCCAGCGCGCCTCCGGCGCATCGACCGGAAGCGGCCGGCTGCCGCCGGCGCAGTTGACGAGGATGTCCACGTGGCCCAGCGCCTTGATCGCCTGGTCGCGGATGCGCGGGGCGGAGTCCTCCGCCATCACGTCCTGCACGATGAGGGCGGGGGCCGGATCCTGGCTGCGGGCGATCTCGGCGGAGAGCTCCTCCAGCAGCGGCTGGCGCCGCGCCACCACCGCCAGCTTGACGCCTTCCCGCGCCAGGAGGCGCGCGATGGCGCGGCCGATGCCCATGCTGGCGCCGGTCACGAGTGCGGTCTTGCCCTTGAGCTCGAGGTCCATGCCGTCCTCCCGAAAGTTCCGTCGTTCCCGGCTTTATAGCGCGCCGGGATCGGGGCGGCGAGAGGGCGTCAGATCTTCAGGCCCTTGGTGCGGTGGGTGCTGACGCCGTCGAGGCGGGCGTCGTCGAGGGCGGCGCCGGTCAGGTCCGCGTCGTCGAGGATGGCGTCGGTGAGGTCCGCCTCGGAGAGGTCGGTGTCGGAGAGATCGGCGCCGGTGAGGTCGGCGCCGCGGAGGTCGGCGGTGCGGAGATTGGCGCCGACGAGCTTCGCGTGCTCCAGCACCGAGGCGTAGTCGACGCGGCGCCCGCCCACGTCCTGGAGCGGGCCGAGCTTGACGCCGTAGAGGTTCGCCTCGTTGAGGTGCGCGCGCCTGAGCGTGACGCCGCGGAGATCGGCCTGGGTCAGCACGGCGCGGCGCAGGTCGGACATCGAGAGGTCGCTCATGGCGAGCGACGCGCGGGCGAGATTGGCGCCGGCGAGGTTGGCGCTGCGCAACACCGCCATCGGCAGCACGCGGCCCTCGAGCTGGCGGCCGCGGAGATCGAGCCTGTCGAGCACGGCGCGCTCGCCGGACTTGCCGGAGCTGTCGATCCACATCGCGTGGAGGCGCAGCATCTCCGCCAGGTCCCACTCGGTCTTGAGGCCGTAGTCCGAGCGGATGGCGCCGAGGAAGGCGTCGCTGCCGAGTGTGGTGGGGTCGAGGATCGCATCGGTGACGTCGGCATCGCCGATGTCGGCGCGGTCGAACTTGGCGCCGGTGAGGACGGCGGCGCGGAAGACGGCGCCGCCGAGCTTGGTGTCGGCGAGGTCGGCGTCCTCCAGCACGGCGCCGGTGAGATCGGCGCGGCGGAGGTCGGCGCCCTTGAGGTCGATGCCGCGCATGACCGCGTCGGAGAAGTCCGCCTGCATCACGAAGGCGGTGTCGAGGCGGGCGCCGGTGAAGTCGGCGCCGCGCGCCTGGGCCGAGGTGAGATCGGTGCGCCGGAGCCGGAAGCTCTCGACGAGGGGCGAGGGGAGCTGGTCGTAGATCGCGAGCGCCGCCTCCCGCAGATCCGCCTGGGCCAGCACCGCGCGATTGAGCTCGGCGCCGCGGAAGCAGGCGCCGCGCAGATCGCACTTGGTCATGTCCGCCTCGTTCAGGTTGGCGAGGCGGAAATCGGCGCCGAAGAGGGTGGCGCCGCGGAGGCGGATGCGCGGCAGGAAGGCGCGGTGCATGCGCACGCCCGTGAGATCGGCGTCGGTCAGGTCGTGGTAGCTGAGATCGACGTCGCTAAGGTCATGAAACGCGAGGAGCGCGCGCTGGCCCCCGGGCTTGCGGGCGAGGAAGCGCGCATGGGACAGCAGCACCGCGTTGAGTTCGCCGAGGCTCGGCCGTTTCCAACCGTCGGGATGGGCGGCTGATGGCGTCATGGAATGTATTTAGCGAAAGATGCCGCGACAGGCCGGCGAGGGGTTGGAAACGCCGCTAGCGCGGACGCCGCCTTATACCCGAAGATAATGTGCCGACCCATAGGGGCAAGATAGCCGCGCGCCAGTGTCCTTTGTACGAATTATAGAAAGCATTTGAGCTTTCGGCCGCGGATCGATTGCGCGATCAGCCCTCGCTGCGCGATGCCAGCGCAAGATCGACCGCGACGAAGACCAGCACCACGGCCGGCAGGACGAGCGGCAATCCGAGATGGCTGCTGATCAGAACGCCCGCCGCGGCACCGAGCCCATAGGCGAGCCACACCGCGCCGAGGAGCGCCATGTCGGGTCCCTGGTCGTTCACGCCGACCGCCGCATGCCAGCCATGGCGCACGCACCCATCGGCCAGGTTGAGCAGCGTCGACGTAATCACCACGGTCTGGAGGCCGGTCCTGCCGAAGCGATTGATGCTCGCGCCCTGCATTCCCATCGCGACGGCGAGCAGCAGCAGCTCGAGATCGCCGGTGAGTTCGAGACGCTCGCTGATCGCCAGTAGCGCCGCCGCCAGCAGGAGCGGCGGGAAGGCGCGGTCGAAGGCGCGCTTCAGCACGCTCGCCGCCATCGCGCCGGCGAAGAAGGCGCCCAGCGTCAGCGCATAGGGTGGAATTCGCGCCCACTCGCCGCGCGCGGCGGCAATGCCCAGGAGCACGGTGTTGCCGGTCATGTTGGCGGCGAAGACGCCGCCGAGATCGACGTAACCGTAAGCGTCCACATATCCGGCGGCGAGGCACAGCAGGGCCGCGCGGCGGAGCGGTGGAGCGAGCAGGGTGGCGACGCGCATCGGACTTCCTCCGGCACGTGCGGAAAAAACGGATGCCAAAAAAGAGAAGGGCGCGGAACCGACACCGGTCCCGCGCCCTTTCCGCAGATTAAGGTGTTTAGCCGGCTTTCAGGTTCGTCGCGGCCTGCTTACCACGCTCGGTCGTGACGTCGAAGCTCACACGCTGCCCCTCGGTGAGGGTGCCCATGCCAGCGCGCTCGACGGCGCTGATGTGAACGAAGACGTCGCGTCCGCCATCGGAAGGCTGAATGAAACCGTAGCCTTTGACGGGATTAAACCACTTCACAGTACCGACAGCCATCTCATGGCCTCCTTAGCTATATCAATGCCAGAACGACCGGACGCACTCTCGTCCGATCGTAAACAATCTGGATTTGGGGAGTGACCTTGAAGCGGAGGCCCGCAAGCGGGCGACGCTGGCAAGCTCGCGCCAAAACGTCGATTGCATCGTCATGAGGCGGGTTCCGGACCCCAAAGTCAAGCAACATTTGGCAACAATCCTTGCAATACCCTGGCATCGTCGAGAAGTGTCGCGGTCTGCACAGTAACCACGGCATCAATTCAAATGTTGCACTGCGAAACCATATCCTGTGCTGCCGCCGTGTTCACTCGCGGTCGGTGAAGAGTCCGTGGAACGCGAAGCCGCCGAACGACGGCCAGGCGCCCAGCGTGCGACCGAGCGGTGCGAGAGTTTCGCGCAGCTCCGATCGTCGCTCCAGGAAGCTGCGGCTCTCCGCCGGCACCGGGACGACGTCATCCTGACGGAAGCCGAGGCCGGGCAGGTTCTGCGCGGGTTCCTTCAGCAGGAGCAGGGCGGTGGCGTCGGCGCCGACAGGCACCAGCCAAAGCTCGCCGGCTTCCGCGCGAACGAAGCTCCCGCGCTCGCTCTCGGCGACAGGCCCCGCCTCGAGCGCGACGTCGACACGCCGATTGCGGCGCGTGCCCCAGGCGAGGAAGCGTGCCACCGCGCGGCGGATCTCGATGGGGTCGGTCCGGTCGGTGATGACGGTCAGGCGGTCGAGCACCGCCGCCAGCCGCTCGGCGACCGAGACGCCGGTCGGAAACCACGCCGGCACCACCGCCGAGAGCGGCATGCCGAGCGACGGTCTGAGATGTTCCAGGCGATCGATGAAGGAGAGGGCCGCGGCCTCGGGATCCGCCACATAGGTCCAGATGCGGCCGGGTCTGAGCTCGACCTCCAGACCTTTGACCTGTGCTTCCGCCGGTACCGCGGCGTTGTAGTCGGAGAACGCCGCGCCGGCGCGCTCGACGTCGCCGCTGCCGGCGGAGCCAACGCCGCTGCCGCCCGCCAGCGCCCAAACGGAGATGCCGTGCACGCTTGCCGCGGTGACGAATCCCGCCAGCGCTTGCGGGTCCGTGACCCCACTGTCGCTCGTGGGGACATGAATCGAGATCCGCGTCAGCCCCCAGCGCTGGGCACGGCTGAAGACCAGCGATGCCGTTTCCTGCCACGTCGCGTCGGTGCGGATCCAGGTGGCGCGGTCGGTCGGCACCGCGGTCTTCGCCTCGAGGGAGATTGCGCTCAGCGCGAGATGCCCGCCTGCGGCGGGGCAGAGCACCTTGAAGTCGAGCGGCGTATCGGCGGCGAGATCTGCCGGCAGGGGAATGTGGGCCTCGGTGGAACTGTCCGCTGGCTTGAGCTTCGACAGCAGCCGCGGCTCCTGGCCCGGGGCGGACCCCGGCGCCGAGACGACGAGGCGGAAGGTGTCCTCGGCGACATGGACGACGTCGATCATCATGCCGGGGATCGGCGGCATGCGCGTGGTGGTGAAGGCAAGCCCCGCGGGCTCGTTGCCGGGCGTGCAGTCGAGCAGCGTCTGATCTCCGTCGTCGCTCAGGGTGGCACGGCCCAGCGGACCGGTCACGCCCATGACGGCCACCGCCCGGAAGTCGACACCCGGCACCAGGTAGGGCGGCGGCGCGCTGAGCGATAGAGGCGTCACCGTCACCTCGCGGACCTGGAACCCGCTCTTCCCCTGCGTGCCGGTCAGCGTCACCGTCTGCGGCTCCGGCGCACCGGCCGGGCGGCGTGGTGCCGGAACCACCGCCAGCACGGAGCTGGCATCCATCGGGAGTGCTGTCACGGTGCATCCGGGATTCGTCGGCTGCGTCGCCTCGATGCTCAGCGTCGCCTCGGCGCCGGAATCGCCAGTCGCCGGACAGCGCGCGAGATAGCTGCCGGCCACCGCTGGCGCGCTGCTCGCGAGCAGCAGGAGCAGGACCAGGCCGGCGCGCAAGCGCCGCAGGTCGAGGGCATCGGGGTGAAAGGTCACAGGAGTCGTCGAGCCAAATCCAGGCAGTGTCGGAATTCTTCGGACCATGCACCGGCTGTCGCCGGAAGAACCTGCTCGCATTATCGGCCTGAGCCGCTGTCCAGAGCATTACCAGAGCGGGGCAATTCTGTATACAATTCGGGCTCAATCGAGGGCGGCGGAGAGGTTTCGATGACCGTGACGACGGGCCGGGCGAACAAGGCCGAGCTTCGGCCGGACGACGCGCCCGCCGCGGCGGCGGCCTCGCTCGGCGGGCAGCATGCGCCGCTCCGGGACCTGGTGGCCCAGGAGATCCGCCGGGCCATCCTCGATGGCCGGTATAAGCCGGGCGAGCGCCTGGTGGAGGATCGCCTGGCGCGGGATTTCGGCGTCTCGCGCAATCCCGTGCGCGAGGCGCTCAGGGCGCTGGCATCGGAAGGGCTGATCGAGGTCACCGCCCGGCGCGGTGCGGCGGTGGCCGCCCTCGGCCCGCAGGCCGCCCACGAGATGGTTGAAGTGCGCGCGGCGCTCGAGGGCCTGAACGCACGGCTGGCGGCGCGCCGGCGGGATTCCGTCACTTTGGCGCGGTTGCAGGATGTGCTGCGACGCGGTGCGGAGTTGGCGCGGAGCGGCCGGCCCGACCGGCTGATCGAATGGAACGGCCGCTTCCACGACTCCCTCGCCGCCGCCGGCAGCAACAAGGTGCTGGGCGATCTCATGCGCTCGCTTAGGGAACGCACGAGCCCCTTCTTCGCCCCCATGGGCCGAAGCCGGGCCGAGCAGAGCTGGGCGGAGCATGCGGAGATCCTCAAGGCCGTCATCGCCGGCGATGAGGATCTCGCCTGTCTCCTCGCCACGCGTCACGTGCTGGGTGCAGGCGCCGACTATCTGCGGGAATTGGAGGCGCCCTCCGCCGCGCCGCGATCGCGGGGGGGCTGAGCCGCACGCGTGGCGGATTGACGAACGACGATTTTGTATACAGTATCCGAGGATCACATCCGGAGGTGGCCATGGCAAAGAGTGCATTTCGAGCAGCTCTCGAGACGGCGGTACAGCAGCGTCATTCGAAGGTGCACCCCTGGAGCGAGGCGTGGGTTGCCGGTCGCCTCGACCGCCGGCTTCTGGCGGAATGGACCAAGCAGCACTTCCATTTCGTCAGCCATTTCTCCGAGTGGCTGGCGACCGTGTTCGGCAATTGTCCCGTCGACGAGGTGCGCCACTTCCTCGCCGAGAACATCATGGAGGAGGAGGGCTTCCAGGCCGGCGCCGGCTTCCCCGCGGTGCGTCACACCGATCTGCTGCTGGATTTCGGCGGCCATTGCGGCATGAGCCGCAAGGAGATCATCGACGCCCAGCTCAACAGCGAGCTGCTGCCGGAAACCTTGGGCCTGCAGAGCTGGTGCTATCGCCAGGTGCAGCGGCCCTTTGCCGAGGCGCTGGCCGGACTGCTGGTCGGGCTCGAATCCCAGGTGCCCCAGGTCTACGCTCGCACCACGCCACCGCTGATCGAGAAATACGGCTTCACCGAGGAGGAGGTGGTGTTCTTCCGGCTTCATATCGTGGCGGACCAGGAGCACGGCGAGCTCGGCTATGAGATCCTGGAAAAGCACGCCACCACGCCGGAGGTGCAGGAGAGCTGCGTGCGGCTGGTGCGCGAGGCGACCATGATGCGCCGCCTCTATCTCGACGGTCTCTACAACAAGTTCCTGGCGCAACCGCGGGCGCAGGCGGCGGAATAGCGCCCGGCATGATCACCTATCAGACCCTGAGCCTCGCCGAGGCGAACCTGATGCTGGACGCGGCGCAGCGGAAGGCGGAGGAGCTCGGGGTTCCTCAGGTGCTCTGCGTCGCCGATGCCGCGGGCTACCCGATCGCCCTCAGGCGCCTCGACGGCGGCAAGGTGACGAGCGTGCAGATCGCGATGAACAAGGCCTTCACCGCCGCCGGCCATCGCAAGCCCACGCATAACTATAAGAATGCGCTGCCGGGCGAGGAGGCATTCGGCATCTTCACCCAGCACGATGGCCGCTTCACGGTCTTCGTCGGCGGGTTTCCCATCGTGGTGGACGGCAAGGTGGTGGGCGGCATCGGAGCCTCCGGTGGCAATGGTGAGCAGGACATCGCGGTGTGCGAGGCCGGGATCGCCGCCTTGATGCGCCACCTCGGCAAATAAACGAGATCATGACGTCGGACGAGGCGACCGGCGGCGCAGTGGTGCCCGCCCTCTACGCGGGTCCGGAGGCCTTTCAGCGCGAGCGGCGCACGGTATTCCAGGATTCTTGGCTGCTGCTGGCTCGGGTCGATGCGCTGCGGACGCCCGGAGCCTATGTGGCGCTGAGTCTCGGCGGCTGGCCGGTGTTCGCTATCGCCGATGCCGACGGAGTACCCCGCGTTTTTCGCAATGTCTGCCGTCACCAAGGCTTGCCGCTGCTCGACACTGGCGACGGCGCCTGCGAGCAAATCCGATGCCGCTACCACGGTTGGACATATGGCACCGATGGCCGGCTTGTGACAGCGCCACCGCAAGTGATGCCGCCAGATCCCGCCGATCCCGTGCACCAGCTGGAGCGGGTCGCGGCGAAGCACTTCCACGGCCTGCTGTTTGCCCATCTCGGCGCCTCGCCCATCCCTGTCGAAACAGCTCTCGGTGATCTGGAAGCGGCGCTGGCGGCCGCGGCCTTCCAAGCACGGCCGTTTCGGGCGGAGACCGTCAGCGACATCGACGCCAACTGGAAGATCGTGGTGGAGCAGGCGCTCGCCGTGGCGCCTCCCGGCATTTCGCGTCGCAACATCTGGCCGAATCTCGTCCTGGACACTTTCGCCGATGGTGTCGTCATTCACCAGGTAGTCCCGCGCGCCTTTCAGCGCACACGCGTCCATCACCACCTCTATGCCGACATAGCGTCCGGTGCGCCGCTGCTCGACCGGACGACAAGAGAAGCGGAACTACTCACGTCGGCCTGCACCGCGGCGCAGGCCCAGTGCGGTGCCGGTCGCCCAGCCACAGTTGCGCTCACGCCATCGCTCGCCACCTTTCGCGATCGCGTTCGCTCGGCTCATGGATTGGTGGCATAGCGCTCCACTTTCTGGGGGTGACGGCGCCCCGCTCCCGTGCTTTAGAATTGACGCCAGAAAAACACGAGAGAAGGAGGAGCACCATGAGGACGCGAGACATCTGGGCCGCTGTCGCCGTGTTCGCGCTGCTGGCGGCCGCGCCGGCTTCCGGAATCGCCAAGGAGCAGAAGATCGGCGATCCCGCCGAGGCCAAGAACATGGGCCTCGTCGGCTATAGTGATCTTCAGGCCCGTAGCGCCTACCAGCCCACGATCCACCAGCAGAACGGGCGCTGGATCGCCTATATCGGCCACCACGGCGGCACCGACGCCGAGCCGAAGCCGCTCAACCCCCTCACCGGCCAACGCGAATTCAACGGCACCTCGATCATCGACGTCACCGATCCTCGCCATCCGAAATACCTCGCCCATATTCCCGGCGAGGAGGGGCTTTACGAGGGCGGCGGCGCGCAGATGGTGCGGGTCTGCGACGGCAAGGGCCTTCCCAAGGGCGATCCCAGCAAAACCTACATGCTCCGCACCTTCGGGAATTCGGCGCACGAGATCTGGGACACCAGCAATCCGGCGAAGCCCACCCTGGTCTCGCGCATCGAGGGCATCAAGGGTACGCACAAAAACTGGTGGGAGTGCGACACCGGCATCGCCTACCTCGTGTCCGGCGCGCCGGGGTGGCGCGTCGGTCGCATGACGCAGGTCTATGACCTCAGCGATCCGGCGCACCCCGTCTTCATCCGCAATTTCGGCTTGGTGGGACAGCAGCCCGGCGCCACCGGCGACGTTCCGACGGCGCTGCACGGGATGATCTCGACCGGCCCTCAGGGCAACCGCATCTATTTCGGCTATGGCACCAATGGCGGCGGCATTCTGCAGATCGTCGATCGCGAGAAGCTGCTGAACGGACCGAAGGAGCCGACGCCGGAGAACCTCACCTATCCCGAAGTCGGGCGGCTGGATCTTTCCTCCTTGGTGGGTGCGCACACCACATTTCCCATGCTCGGCATGAAGGTGGCTGAATTCGCTCACGACAAGATCGGCCGCGTCCGCGATTTCGTCGCGATCACAGACGAGCAGATCGCCAACGAGTGCGGCGAAGCGCGCCAGATGGTGTGGTTCGCGGATATCACGCTGGAGACCCATCCGATGGTGGTCTCGAACTTCCACGTGCCGGAGGCCAGCGGCAATTTCTGCGAGCGTGGCGGGCGGTTCGGCACGCACTCTTCCAGCGAGAACATGGCGCCGGTCTACTACGAAAAGGTCATGTTCTTCTCGCACTTCAATGCCGGCGTTCGCGCGGTCGATGTCCGCGACCCCTTCACCCCGCGAGAGATCGGCTATTACATTCCCGCGATCACCAAGAACACGGACAAGCGCTGCGTGAAGGTGGACGGCAAGGACCGTTGCAAGGTCGCGATCCAGACCAACAACGTCGACTTCGATGATCGCGGCTACATCTATATCGTCGACCGCGCCAACACCGGCATGCACATCCTGCAGCTGACCGGCGAAGCGCGGAAGGTTGCGGGGTTGCCGCCGCTGAAATAGCCATCTCTAGACGCGCGCCAGGACTCGGACGAAGTCCTGGTCGCGGCCGGCGGGAAACGCGACGACCCGGTCGCCGACGCGCTGAAACGCCAGATCGACGCGGGCGTCTCCGATTGGCAGCCCGCGCAGGGACAGCTGGTTGATTCCGATTGGCAGTCGTGGCCGGTCGATGTGGATCTCGCCGCGCCAGCCGTCGATGGAAAAGCCGAGGCAGGCCTGCAGAACCATGAAGACGGCGCCGGCAGACCAGGCCTGGGGCAGGCAGGCGACGGGGTAGGCCACCGGCGGCTCACCGGCGATGCGCTGGAAGCCGCAGTAGAGCTCCGGCATCCTCATGCCGAACTGGGACGCCGCCTCGAAGAGCTCGCTCATCAGGCGGACCGCGCCCTGCCGCATGCCGTAGCGTCCGAGGCCCGCCGCGCAGAGCGCGGTGTCGTGCGGCCAGACCGAGCCGTTGTGATAGGACATGGGATTGAAGCGCACCTCGCCGACCGCCAGCGTGCGCACGCCCCAGCCTGAATCGAGATTTGCTGACAGCAGGTGTCGGGCCACCTTCGCCGCGCGCTCGTCGCTTGGCAGACCCGTGAAGAGAAGATGGCCGGGGTTGGAGGCGCGCACCTCGCAGGGCCTGCCGGCGCCGTCGAGAGCCAGGGCATAGAATCCGATCTCCTCCATCCAGAACCGCTGCTCGACCGCGGCGCGCAGCGTCCCTGCCCGTTGCCGCCAGCGCTCGGCGGCGCCGGGATCGCCGCGGCGGGTGGCGAGCTCCGCCATGGCGCGGAGCGCCGCGAACACGTAGCCTTGGACCTCCACCAGCGCGATCGGCGCATCGGCAAATCGGCCATCCGCGTGAAACACGGAATCGGCGCTGTCTTTCCAGCCCTGGTTGGTAAGACCGGAGCCGCTGGCGTTCGCATAAGTCAGAAAGCCGTCGCGATCGCGCGCGCTCTCGTCGGCGATCCAGGCCATCGCGGCTTCGAGCGCCGGCCATAGCCCCTCGATGAAGCCGAGATCGCCGGTGCGCCCCGCATAGGCGCCGGCCAGCATGACGAAGAGTGGTGTCGTGTCGACACCGCCGTAGTATTGCCCGAAAGGCAGTTCCCGCAGCGCCGTCATCTCGCCCTTCCGAGTCTCGTGCATGATTTTGCCCGGCGCGGAGCTCCGGAAGCGCGAGGTCTCCCGCGCCTGGTTGGCCGCAAGGAAGCTCAGCACGCCGCGCGCCAGGCTCGGATCCAGCCACAGCATCTGCAGCGCGGTCACGATGGCGTCACGGCCGAACGGCGTCGAGAACCAGGGGATGCCCGCATAGGGATAGGGGCCGGTCGGTAGCTCCGTGGTGAGCAGCGCGAGATCGGCACGCGACTTGTCCATCCAGTCGTTGAAGAGACGGCCGGAGCTGCGCAACCGGGCGCCCCGCCGCCGTCGCGCGCGCATGCTGTAGCGGGCCCGCGCGGCGGCGGCGCGAAACCGGACGCGGCTCGGCGTCGCCAGATGGGCGGAGCCGATCTCGACATAGATCTCCCTGCCGCTCTTCCGCCCGAGAGGCACGAGAAACTCCGCGCGCTCATGGGTGAGGCGGCTCGGAACCTGAGAGAACGCGATCGCCGTCGAGCGGATTTTCCCGTCGAGTCCGCGGTAGCTCAGCAGGACGGTGTCGGCGCTCACTTCCGGCTCCAGCAGACGGCCGCGCGCCGGCCGCTTGGTCCCGCGCACCTCGAACATATCGTGGAAATCGGCGGCGAAGCCGAGCGCCAGCGGCATCAGCGCGTCCCGGTCTCCGTAATTCACCAGGCGCACATATTCATAGAGCCGGTCCTCCCACAGAAACCGCGTGCGCTCGATGTGGATGACGCCTTCCGGCGTCGACTGGCCGCCCAGGGGCGGCAGGGGGCGGTTCGTCGAATTGGAGGTGAAGAATACATTGTCCTGGCTGACGGCGGCGCTCAGGAGCGAGGGTGGCTTGCCGTCAAGCGTCAGCCGGTAGCGGGACAGCACGCGGGTATCGTGATGGAACAACCCGTCGCCATCGCCGAGCACGTCGCCGAAGGCGTCCGCCACCAGGAAGGTATCGCCATGCTTCAGCGCAAACAGGCGGAACGGCATGCGGGAGCTGGTGGCGTCAGTCGCTTCGGCAATGGGTGTCGGCTCGAGCTGAAGCGGCACGCTGGTTTCCATGGATTTGAATCTCCGGTCTGCGCAGGGCGCTCAGCCTGCTCCCGTGTTTGTCACAGCGGGCGTGTTTTTTTCGGGCAAATCGCGGAGTAGTTGGATATCTCCGGTTTCATGAGCGCGCGCCCGTGGAAGTCACTGGCACCCTCGGGGAAACTGGTGCCCCAATCCGGGAACGGCAACCAAAACTGGAGCGCCCATCCCATGCGGCATCCCTCCCAGGCAATGGCCGTGGTCGCGCTGATGGTGGTGACCCTCGGCGCCGTGTCCGCGGCTCGATCGCAGGATCAACCGCAGCAGCCTGCCGCGCCGCCACCACCTGACGCAGGTGCGCCCGCGGCGCCGCCTATACCGGCTACACCGCCGGCCACAGTGTTGCCCAAGGATGAGATCCAGGGGGTTCTCGGCAAGGAGGTGCGCAGCAGCGCCAACGAATCAATGGGGCAGATCGTCAACGTCATTGTCGATCGCGCGGGGCAGCCTCGTGCGGCGGTCATCGACTTCGGTGGTTTTCTTGGGGTCGGCAGCCGGAAGATCGCCGTGGACTGGGGCGCCCTTCATTTCGCGCCCGCCCAGCCGCCGGGCCCCATCACGCTGGATCTCACGCGGAATGAATTGAAGGCGGCGCCGGAATACAAGGAGGGCCAGCCCGTCGTCGTGCTGAGCGCATCCGGCAGCGAACAGCCGATATCGATCGACACGCCGGCGCCGCCGGAGCAGTAGAGCTGTCTCGGGCCTACGCATCTGAAGAGACTGGCGATGCCGCGCCGCCCGATGCCGGGGCGCACGCGGCGTCGGGCGAGCCCGCGCCATCCCAGGTCAGCCGCGCCGGCCTCGACGGCCTCAATTTCTTCGTTGCCAATGTGCAGACCGGATTCGGTCCGTTCATCGCGGTCTACCTGACAGCACAGGCCTGGACGCAGGTGGACATTGGCCTGGCGTTGACCGTCGGCGGGTTGGTGGGGCTCGCGGGCCAGATTCCAGGCGGCGCGATCGTCGATATCGTGCGGTCGAAGCGCCTGGTGGCGGCGGTTTCCCTCGGGGCCATCGCGGTGAGCGCGCTGATGCTGGCGCTGTGGCCGGTCTTCCTCGCGGTCATCGCGGCGCAGATCCTGCATAGCATGGCTAGCTGCCTTCTCGGACCGGCGCTGGCGGCGATCAGCCTGGGTCTGGTCGGCCATGCCGCGATCGGCGAGCGGCTCGGGCGGAACGCCAGCTTTGCCTCGCTTGGGAATGGCATCGCGGCGGCGCTCATGGGCGCCTGCGGACGCCTGCTGTCGAACCAGGCGGTGTTCCTGGTGACGGCGGTGCTGGCGGTCCCGGCCTTGCTGTCCTTGGGCCGGATTCGAGCGGACGAAATCGACCCCGAGCGGGCACGTGGTGGCGCCCGGCAAGGACATGCCGGCGGCATGACCGCGCTCCTGAAAAACATCCCGCTGATGATCTTCGCCGGTTGCATCCTGCTGTTTCACTTTGCGAACGCCGCGATGCTACCGCTGATGGCGGGGATCGTCACCATGCGATCCACCGACTGGGCGACCGTTCTCATCGCCGCCTGCATTGTCGTGCCCCAGGCGGTGGTGGCCTGCTCCTCGGCCTGGGTCGGCCGCCAGGCTCAGCGCTGGGGTCGTCGGCCACTGCTCATTCTGGGATTTGCCGCGCTCGCGGTCCGCGGCACGCTCTTCGCGATCGTGACCAGCCCCTATCTGCTGGTGGTGGTGCAGCTGCTCGACGGCATTTCGGCCGCGGTCCTTGGCGTGATGCTGCCTCTCGTCGTCGCCGACGTCACCCGCGGGACCGGGCGCTTCAACTTCGCCCTCGGCGTGGTAGGTAGCACCGCCGGCGTTGGCGCGGCGATCAGCACAACCGTCGCCGGCTACACCAGCGATCACTTGGGCAGCCACGCGGCATTTCTCAGCCTCGCCGCGGTCGCGATCGCCGGGCTCGCGGCCGTCTACCGGCTGATGCCGGAGACACGGCCGCAGCCCGACGGGCCCGGCTAGACTTTGACCAGACGAAGATGCGGCAATTCCTCCCGCATCAGGTCGCGATAGACGTCGAGATAATCATTCGCCATGCGGCGCGCGGTAAAGCGTTCCTCGAACCGCTCGCGAACCCGCGCCCGCGACAACTGGGGCAGGTGCGCGACGGCGGCCACCGCGCCGTCCTCGTCGTCGACGATGAAGCCGGTCACGCCCGGCTCGACCACTTCCGGAACCGACCCCGCGTTGAAGGCGATGACCGGCGTGCCGCAGGCCATCGCCTCGATCATCACCAGGCCGAACGGCTCCGGCCAATCGATCGGCAGCAGCAGCCCGACGGCGCCGCTCAAGAAATCCGATTTCTCGCGGTCACTGATCTCGCCGATGTACTCGATGCCGGGCAGGCTCAGCAGCGGCTGGATCTCGGTCTCGTAATAGTCGCGATCCATCGGATCCACCTTCGCCGCGATCTTGAGCGGCAGGCCGCAGCGGCTGGCGATCCGGATCGCGCGATCCAGCGCCTTCTCGGGTGCGATGCGGCCGAGAAACGCGAGATAGCTCGGCATCACTGGCCTCGGCGTCAGCAGGTGCTCCGGCAGGCCGTGATGGATCGTCTTGATCCAACCGGCCTGCGGCACCGGCCGTCGCTGGGCGTCGGAGATCGAGATCACCGGTGCCGACGAGAAGGTGCTGAAAAGCGGCTGATGCTCCTTGAGATCGAGGCGGCCGTGCAGTGTCGTCATAAATGGCGTCGCCTGCCGCGCGAACAGCGAGAACGGATAGTAATCGAGATGAAAATGCAGGACGTCGAATTCAGCCGCCTGCTGCCGCACACGCTCCAGCATCATCATGTGAAGCGCGTTGGCGTCGCGGATCGAGCCGTCGAGGCGCAGCGCCGTCGGCCATACCGATTGCAGCTTGGCCGAGGTCACGGAGTCCCCGCTGGCGAACAGCGTCACGTCGTGGCCGAGCGCGATCAGCTCCTCCGTTAGCCAGGAGATGACCCGCTCCGTACCACCATAGAGCTTGGGAGGGACCGCCTCCGTGAGGGGAGCCACTTGAGCAATGCGCATTTTCGGAATGTCTCCTTATGCCTGCCTCGTTTGATCTCGATCCACCAGAGCGCGCGAAGCGCCAGATCTTCTCCGAGATAACGGAATAGTCGCGCGGAAACTTCGTCGAGAACCGTTTTTGACACACCCGACACGCAACGATGCGCAGCTACTTGGAACTTGTTGATGGGTGCGATTCAGGCCGATCGAATTGACCAGAAAAGGTGACTAGCAATTCGGCAGACGGCCCGATCATGAGGCATCGCCTTGTGCGGCGAGATGTCGCGCGGAGTGAAGTTGCGAGTGATCCGTTATCAGACGAGACCGCAATGGGAGTGAGTCCGGCGCGGCGATGTCTGGAATCAACCGAAGGGATGCGAGACACGATGCAATATCTCGCCCAATACGCTAACCGGCCGATCGCATTCCTCGCCCGCTACGTCCGGCGGCGCGCGGTGGCCCACGCCATCATCCTGATCTCCGTGCTGTCCGCCGTCGGCTGCTCCGTCAGCACACAATATGGTCTCAAGTTTCTGGTCGATACGCTGTCGAAGGCGGCCAGCGGCGGCGGCACGGTGTGGCTTGCCTTCGGCCTGCTGATCGCCCTAATCGCCACTGACAATCTGCTGTGGCGGGTCGCGAGCTGGGTGGCGAGCTATACCTTTGTGGGGGTGACCGGCGACCTCCGCGGCGAGATGTTCCGCTATCTCACGGCCCATGCGCCGAGCTATTTCGCCGACCGGCTGCCGGGAACGCTTGCCAGCCGGATCACGGCAACCTCGAATGCCGTCTTCACAATCGAGAACATGTTCATGTGGAACGTGCTGCCGCCCTGCGTGGCGACAGCGGGTGCGATGCTGTTCCTCGGCACTGTGAGCCTGCCGATGACCGGCGCGGTGGCGGCGGTCGCCGTTATCCTGGTAGTGGCGCTCTTTCGCCTGGCCGCCGCCGGCGCGCCGCTCCATCGCGGGTTTGCCGACAAGGCCGCCGCCGTCGACGGCGAGATGGTCGATGTCATCACCAACTTGCCGCTGGTGCGCGCCTTCGGCGGCATCTATCGCGAGCATTCGCGCTTCGATGAGACTGTGGGCCGCGAGACAAGCGCGCGCCGGCGCAGCCTGGTCTATCTCGAGAAAGTGCGGTTGTTTCACGCAGGCGTCACGATAACCCTCACCATCGGGCTATTGGCCTGGGCAATTCTCCTCTGGGAGCGGGGTCGTGCCACCACCGGCGACGTCGTGCTGGTGTCGACGCTCGGCTTCGGGGTCCTGTCCGCGACCCGCGATCTGGCGGTGGCTCTGGTGGACGTGACGCAGCACATGGCGAGGCTGGCGGAGGCGGTGGCGACGCTGCTGGTTCCGCACGAGCTCCGCGATCATCCCGAGGCGGGCTCCCTCGTGCGGCGGCGTGGGCGCGTCATGTTCGAGAACATCGCTTTCGCGTACCCTGGCGACCGCCAGGTATTCGATCGCTTCACGCTCAGCTGCGAGGCCGGCAAGCGGGTGGGGCTGGTTGGCGAATCCGGCGGCGGCAAGTCGACTTTGCTGGCGCTCCTGCAGAGGTTCCACGATCTCCAGGACGGCTGCATCCTGGTTGACGGCCAGGACATCTCGCGCATCACCCAGGAGAGCCTGCGGGCGGCGATCGCCGTGGTACCCCAGGACATTTCCCTGTTGCATCGCTCGATCATGGAGAATATCCGCTACGGCAGGCCCGACGCCTCCGATGCGGAGGTGATGCAGGCCGCCACCGCCGCGCGCTGCCTCGACTTCATCGAAGCGCTGCCGCAGGGCTTCGACACGATCGTGGGCGAGCGCGGTACCAAGCTTTCCGGCGGCCAGCGGCAGCGCATAGCGATCGCGCGGGCGATCCTGCGCGACGCGCCCATCCTGCTGCTGGATGAAGCGACCTCCGCCCTCGACAGCGAGTCCGAGGCGGCGATCCGCGAAGCGCTCGATCGCCTCATGGAGGGACGCACCGTGCTGGCGATCGCCCACCGGCTGTCGACGCTGCGCAACTTCGATCGCATCGTCGTGCTGAAGTCGGGCCGCGTGATCGAGGACGGATCCCCAAAGCAGCTCCTGACGCGCGAAGGCCCCTATCGCGAGCTGATCCGGCGCGAGATGAGCCGGCTTACCACCGAGGCCGCCTAGCGCGCGCCGCTATGTCGGCGCCTCGAGCCCATCGCTCATTTTCGCGTTCTCCGAGACGAGCTTCATGCCCGACGCCTTCGCCTCGACCTCAATGAGCGCGGCGAAGTCGCAGTCGGTATAGCCGTTGCCGATCATGCTCTGCACGATTTCGCGGGTCAGCGAAGAGATCGGCATCGGCACGCCCTTGGCGCGAGCGGCCTCGAGACCGAGATCAAGGTCCTTGCGCAGGAGCGGCGGCGTGAAGGTGGCGGCAAAGTCGAGATTGACGTAGGCCGGCGTCTTGTAGCGCGAGAAGACCGAGCCCATCACGCTGTCGTTGATGAAGGCAAGGAAGGCGCTGCGCGGCACGCCGTTCGCCTCCGCCAATATGGTGATTTCGGCCAGCGACTGAGCGACGATGCCGAGATAGACGTTGTGGCAGATCTTGACGATGCGGGCCCGCTCGCCGTCGCCGACGTAGGAGACGCCGCGGCCGAAATGGGCGAGATAGGGCGCGGCCTCGTCGTAGGCCGCCTTGGGGCCGGAGACGACGACGCCGAGCTTGCCGGCGCGCACGACCTTGGGATTACCGCTGACAGGCGCGCAGAGAAACGCGGCGCCGCGCTCGGCGAGCTTGACGCGGGCCTCGGCGGAGGAGCTCTCGGAGACGGTGGAGCTGTCGATCACGATGCGCGGCGCCTTGCCGGGGCGCGAGAGCAGGCCCTTGGGACCGGAAATCACCTCAAGCAGATCTTTCGATTCCGCGACGATCACGAAGACGAGCTCGCATTCAGCGAGATCGGCAATGCCGTCCACGATCTTGGCGCCCAGCGCCGCCAACGGCTCCGCCTTGGCGCGGGTGCGGTTGTAGACCGAGAGCTTGACGCCGGCCTTTAAAAGCCGCTCGGCGATCGCCAGGCCCATGCGTCCGGCGCCGATCCAGCCAATCCGTTGCTCTGCCATATCCGCCTCTTCGTGTTCATGTGATCAATTGGGCGGTATCCTAGCGGTCCGCCACCGAAATTCGTATCCCCAAATTACCTTGAAGAGGAACGCCGAAACTGGTTGTCGGGTATCGCCGGGGCGCGTAAAGAGAGCCCAACATGGATCAGCAGAGATGCGCCGAGCTTGCTGCCTGGATCACCGGGGCTGGGCTGGCGGGCAAGGCGGAGACGGCGATGTTGAGCGGCTTCTGCCAGCGCGCCATCGCCGCAGGTCTGCCGCTCGGGCGGGCGCTCGTGATCATCGATACCCTCCACCCCATTCACGAGGGGCGGGCGTTCCGCTGGCGCCACGATGCCAAGGAGAGCGAGCTCGTCGAGTACGGACGCACCAATGAAGGCGAGGCCGCCGAGAATTGGCGGCGCAGCCCGTTCTACAGAATGCTGCAGTCCGGCGACACGATAATGCGGCTGCGGCTCACGCCTGAGACGCTGTCAGAGTATAGCGGCCTCGCAGATTTCCGGGCCGATGGCATGACCGACTATGTCCTGCTTCTGAACCGGTTCACCGCCGGCGGCATCATCGGGGAGATGGATTGCGTCTATTCCGGCTGGGCCACGGCGGCGCCGGACGGATTCAGCGATGAGGCCATCGCCGCCTTGCAGGGTCTGGTGCCGTATCTCTCGCTCGCGATCAAATGCGCCGCACTCGCCCGCATCGCGGAGACCCTGGTCGGCACCTATCTCGGACGCGACCCCGCCCGCCGCGTGCTCAGCGGGCGCATCTCCCGCGGCGTCGCCGACCGCATCGCCACCGTGCTCTGGTTCAGCGATCTGCGGGGCTATACCGGCATCACCGACAGGTCGCCGCCCGAGCAGGTCATTCCGCTGCTCAATGACTACGCCGGCGCGATCATCTCCACCATCCACGACGGTGGCGGCGATGTGCTGAAGCTGATCGGGGACGGCATTCTGGCGATCTTTCCGGCCGAGGATCGCGAGCGCGCCTGCCAGTCGGCGCTTGCCGCCGCGACGGCTGCCCGGCACGGCATCGAGGAGCTGAACGGGCGCCGCAGCGCCGAGAACCTTCCCGTCACCCAGATGTATCTGGGGCTTCATGTCGGCGAAGTCTTCTACGGCAATATCGGTAGCGAGGACCGGCTCGATTTCACCGTGGTCGGCCCGGCCGTCAACGAGGTGAGCCGCATCGCGGCGATGTGCCGCTCCGTCGATCAGCCGCTGCTGATCTCGTCCGCCTTCGCCGATGCGGTGGGCGACGAGCGCCGCCGCCTGGTTTCCGTCGGACGCTATGCGCTCCGCGGCGTCGGCCGGCCGCAGGAGCTGTTCACGCTCGAGCCGGGCGCCGACGCGGCGGCCGTCTGACCGCTCGATCCCTCGATCCCTCGTGATGCAGACCGGCGGCCGGGCCTTCGGTATCGCGCTCGTCGCGGGTGCGACGGTGCTGTGGAGCACCGCGGGCCTCTACGTGCGCCTGCTCGATTTCGACGTCTGGACCATCCAAGCCTGGCGTTCGCTGTTCGCCGCGCTGTCGCTCTTCGCTCTCGTTATTGCCGACAGGGGGCGCCAGACGCCGCGGGCGATCACGGCGATCGGCTGGCCCGGGCTCGCCGCGATTCCGATCTCCGCCGTCTCGATGATCTGCTACGTGGCGGCGCTCAAGCTGACCACGGTCGCCAATGTGATGATCGTCTACGCCACGGTGCCCTTCGTCGCTGCCGGAGTTTCGTTCCTGTGGCTGGGTGAGCGCATCAAGCGCCGCATCCTGATCGCGAGCGCCGCCGCGTTGGCCGGTATCGTCATCATGGCGGGATCGGCAACGCGGCCGGACGACATTGCCGGCGACGCGATCTCGCTGCTGATGACCGTCACCTTCTCGGTGCTGCTGGTGATGGGACGGCGCTATCCGTCGCTGGCGATGGCGCCGGTCAACGCGCTGGGCGCCGCGCTTTGCGCGATCGTCTGCTGGCCGCTGATGTCCGGCGGCACGCCGGATTTCTCCGAAATACTCATTCTCGCGGTCTTCGGCGCCACCACTACGGGTCTGGCCTATCTCCTGTTCCTGACCGGCGCGCGCCACATTCCTTCGAGCGAAGCCGGTCTCATCGGCCTTCTCGACGTCGTTCTCGGGCCGCTCTGGGTCTGGCTTGGCTTCGGCGAGGAGCCGGGCCTGCTGGCGATGATCGGCGGCGGGGTCGTACTGGCCGCCGTGCTCTGGTACCTCTCCGATGGTGTGCGACGGCGGCCTGCCTGACTCCTCGGCGTCGCTTTGCCTGCCTAATGAATCCCGCCCGTGCTATATTGATGGTGCCCGCGCTGGCAAAAGCCGCGAGTGTCGGCGGTTGAATTGCCTCTTCGTTACGCAAGAACACGCCCCGCGGGGAAAATCGAGCCAAGTGGCTGGATTGCCTTCGGCACCCTTCGCCTAGCGATAGTCGCGCCGATGCGCGCGACCCCGGCGTTGCCGGAGTGGAAAGGCAGGTAGCGGCTGTCCATCTTGCGCCTGCACATCGACCAATCGGCGCGACCTCTTTGGGCGAGCGAGGCGCCCATCCGTGCCGAGCTGTTCAGCGTCGAGCGCCTCGAGCAGCATGCGGAGACACTTGCGGCGGCGCAGCGGGTCACTCCGAGGCCGGCGGCCGGACACTCGCTCGCGCTCCGCCTGCGGGACAACAGCAAAGTTCTTCTCGACGCCTATCGGGCGCTGGCCAAGGCGACCAAGGAAGATCGCCCGATCACGCCGGCGGCCGAATGGCTGATCGACAATTTTCACGTCATCGACGAGCAGATCCGCGAGATCAGGAACGATCTTCCGCCCGGCTTCTATCGCCAGCTGCCGAAGCTGGCGGACGGTCCCCTGGAGGGCTATCCGCGGGTCTTCGGCCTCGCCTGGGCCTTTGTCGCGCATACGGACAGCCGATATGACTCCGACATGCTGCGGCGGTTCGTGTCCGCCTACCAGCGCGTGCAGCCGCTGACCATCGGCGAGCTCTGGGCGGTGGCGATCACGCTGCGGATCGTGTTGGTGGAGAACCTGCGGCGATTGGCTGATGGGATCGTGAGCCGGCGGACGGCGCGTCAGGCAGCCGATGTCCTGGCCGACAGGCTTCTTGGTGTTGCCGAGCGCGACGCGGAGCCGGTGGCATCCGTCCTGGCGGAAATGAGCCGGACGAACTTGACGCGCGCCTTCGCGGTCCAGCTGGTTCAGCGCCTGCGCGACCAGGACCCGAAGGTGATGCCGGCCTTGCTGTGGCTCGACGAGCGCCTGGTCGGTCAGCAGACCAGCGCCGACGAGATCGTTCGCGAGGAGCATCAGTGGCAGGGCGCGACGAACGTCACGATCCGCAACGTGATCACCAGCATGCGCTTCATATCTGCCGTCGATTGGACGGAGATGTTCGAGAGCGTAAGCCTCGTCGACGAGCTGCTGCGTGCGGACAGCAAATTTGCCGACATGGATTTTCCGACGCGTGACCTCTACCGGCGCGCGATCGAGGAACTGGCGCGCGGGTCGGAGCACACCGAGCTCGAGGTAACCCGGCAGGCGCTTCTCGCCGCCGGACATGCGCGCGAGGAACGGACGGGCGGCAGCGGCGGCGTTGCGACGCGGCAGGAAGACCCCGGATACTACCTGATTGCGCAGGGCCGACGGCACTTTGGCAAGTCGCTTGGATCTCGCGTTCCCATGCGGCAATGGCTCACCCGCGCCAACGCGGCCGTGGGAATTTCCGGCTATCTCGCGATCATCGCCCTCATTACCGCGATGATCGGCGCGACGACGCTGGTGTGGGGGACGGCGTCCCAGTCCGTCACGGTGCTCGGTGTACTTGCTTTCGTCGCGCTGATCCCCGCATCGGAAGCGGCAATCGCCCTCGTCAATCGGGAGGCGACGGATTGGTTCAGTGCGACGATCCTGCCGGGCCTGGAGTTCCGAGGCGGCATCCCGACGCCGCTGCGGACGATGATTGTGATACCCACGCTGCTGACCACACGGGCCGCTCTCGCGGAGCAGATCGAGCGCCTGGAGGTCCACCACCTCGCCAGCCCGGACGGCGATATCCGGTTCGCGCTGCTCTCGGACTGGACCGATGCGGATACCGAGCATGCGCCCGATGACGACGAGCTTCTCGAGGCGGCCGTCGACGGCATCGCGCAGCTGAACCGCCGCCATGAGCCGCCGCCCGGCGGCGATCGGTTCCTGCTGCTGCACCGCCGGCGCCAGTGGGACGAAAGCCAACGGAAGTGGATCGGCTGGGAACGCAAGCGGGGCAAGCTGCACGAGCTCAATCGGTTGCTGCGGGGCGCGCGCGACACGTCGTTTGTCACGGTCGGCGGACACGTGCCTGTCGTACCCGATGGCGTCCGATACGTCATCACGCTCGACGGCGACACGCAGTTGCCGAGGGGCGCGGCCAAGCGGCTGGTCGGCAAGATGGCGCATCCGCTCAACCGGCCGGTGTTCGATCCGCGCTCCCGCCGCGTCGTCGAGGGCTACGCGGTGCTGCAGCCGCGGGTCACGCCGTCCCTGCCGATCGGCCGGGAGGGCTCGCTGTTCCAGCGCGTCTTTTCCAGCCCCGGCGGCATGGACCCTTACGCCTTCGCGGTGTCGGACGTGTATCAGGACCTCTTCGGCGAAGGTTCGTACTCCGGCAAGGGCATCTACGACGTGGACGCCTTCGAGGTCGCGTTGGAAGGCAGGATTCCCGGCGACACGCTGCTGAGCCACGATCTCTATGAAGGCATCTTTGCCCGTGCCGGTCTGACCTCCGACATCGAGTTCATCGAGGAATTTCCGTCCCGCTACGACGTCGTCGCCGCTCGTCAGCATCGCTGGGCGCGCGGCGACTGGCAGCTGCTGCCCTGGATCGTCGGCCACGGGCGAGCTTCCATGGCGGATCGGCAGCACAGGTCGATCCCGCTGGTCGGCCGCTGGAAGATGGTCGACAACCTGCGCCGGACGCTGGCGCCGCCCGCCGCATTCCTGGCATTGCTGGTGGGTTGGACCGCTCCCTCCGCTTCGGCGCGGGTCTGGACGCTATTCGTCCTCGCGATCGTCGCGACACCGGCTTTTCTCCCCGTACTGGCCGGCATCGCGCCGCGCCGGCGCGGCATCTCCAAGCGCAGCCACCTGCTCGCGGTGGCGGGAGACCTCAGGATCGCCTTGCTGCAGATCGCGCTTCAGATGACATTGCTGGCGCATCAGGCCTGGCTGATGGGCGATGCCATCTCGCGCACGCTATATCGCGTGTTCTGGTCGCGGCGGAACCTGCTGGAATGGATCACCGCGGCCCAATCCAAGATCAGCTCCCGCCTGGCCCTGAGTGGATTCTATCGCCAGATGGCGGGCGCCGTGGTGCTTGCTCTCGTGGCGACGGTCGTCGTTGCCTGGGCGCGACCGGGCGTCTGGCCGCTCGCGGCGCCGTTCGTCATCCTGTGGCTGGCTTCGCCCGCCATCGCGCGCTGGGCGAGCCTGCCGCCGCCGATGGCGACGCACGAGCCGGTCTCCGCGGCGGACGCACGCGCCCTACGCCTGGTCGGACGCCGCACGTGGCGCTTCTTCGAGACGTTCGTCACGGCGGAAAACCACATGCTTCCGCCCGATAATTTCCAGGAGATACCGAAGCCGGTGATTGCGCACCGGACGTCCCCCACCAATATCGGTCTTTATCTGCTGTCCGTCGTCGCGGCCCGGGATTTCGGCTGGCTGGGAACACTCGAGACGGTGGAGCGGCTGGAGGCGACGCTGCAGACCACGCGCCGCCTCGAGCTGTTCCGCGGCCACCTCTACAACTGGTACGACACGCATGATCTGCGGCCGCTGGATCCAAGATACGTCTCCTCCGTCGATAGCGGTAATCTCGCTGGACACCTGATCGCGCTGTCCAGCGCCTGCCGGGAGATCGGCCGCTCCGCCGCGGGCACGAGCTGGTCTATCGGCTTGGAGGACGCGCTGGAGATCGCCCGGGAGTATCTCCTTGCGCTGCCGGACGAAGGGCGCGTGCAACAGCCGTCGCGGCAGCAGCTCGGCGACGCGTTCGATCGCCTGGCGGCCTCGTTGCAACTCCCTTCGGCGACGCCGGCGGCGCTCGCTGGGCAGCTGGCCGAGCTTGCGCTCTACGTCGATCGCGCCGTCGAGCTCGCGCGGCGAATAGCGCAGGAGCGAAACGACGGCGCCGGCGCGGATCTCCTGACCTGGACCGAGGCGGTGCGCACCTCGATCCGGAGTCACCGCAACGACGTTGCTCAGCTCGTCCCATGGGCACCGCTCGTCGGCGGCGATGCCGACCTCATCGCGGCGTCGGACGAAGCGGTACGGCTGCTTCTGGGCGCGATGCCGCCGCTGGCGGAATTGCCGATGCGATGCGAGGCCGCCATCGCGGCGCTGACGCGCTTCGGCGGCAAGGCCGCGTCGCCGGCCGCGGCAAGCGATGACGCGCTGGCGCGTACCGCCACACTGGTGGCGGCGCTCGGCCACTCCGCCCGCGCTGCCGATTTGCTGAGCCGGCGGCTGGAGCGGATCAGCGATGCGGCGGAAGCCATGGTCGCGGCGATGGAATTCGGTTTTCTCCTGGATCCCGCGCGGCAGCTTCTCTCGATCGGCTATCAGGTGACCGAGAGCGCCCTCGATCCCAACTGCTACGACCTGCTGGCGTCCGAGGCGCGTCTCGCGAGTTTCGTCGCCATCGCCAAGGGGGACGTGCCAGCACGGCACTGGTTCCGTCTCGGCCGCGCCGTGACACCAGTGGATCGTGGCTCCGCGCTGCTCTCGTGGTCGGGATCGATGTTCGAGTACCTGATGCCGTCTCTGGTGATGCGGGCGCCGGGCGGCAGTCTGCTGGAGCAATCGGCGCGCCTCGTGGTCCGCCGGCAGATCACCTACGGCGCCGAGCTCGACATCCCCTGGGGCGTGTCGGAATCGGCTTACAACGTGCGGGATCTGGAGTTCACCTATCAGTATTCGAATTTCGGCATTCCGGGCCTCGGCCTCAAGCGCGGCCTCAATGAGGACGCCGTCATCGCGCCCTATGCAACGGCGCTTGCGGCGATGGTCGATCCGGCGGCCGCGGCGCGGAATTACGCCGCCCTGTCCGTTGCCGGCGGGCGCGGGCGATACGGATGGTACGAGGCGCTCGACTACACGCCGAAGCGGCTGCCGGTGGACGAGAAGGTGGCGGTGGTGCGCGCCTATATGGCGCATCACCAGGGAATGACCGTGCTCGCGCTGGCCAATGCGCTCCATGATGGCGCCATGCGCACGCGGTTTCACGCCGTGCCGATGATACAGGCAACCGAACTCCTGCTGCAGGAGCGGCCGCCACGCGACATCGCTGTCGCCCGGCCGAGGGCCGAGGAAGTGCAGTCGGCGGGGAACGTTCGCGAGTTCGTGCCCCCGGTCCTGCGGCGGTTCCATTCGCCGCACGATCTCGTTCCCCGCACGCATCTGCTCTCGAACTTCAACTATGCCGTGATGATCACCAGCGCCGGCTCCGGCTACAGCCGCTGGCGTGATCTGGCGGTAACGCGTTGGCGCGAGGACGTGACCTGCGATCCCTGGGGTTCCTTCATCTACCTGCGGGACACGCGCACCGGCGACGCGTGGTCTGCCGGGTACCAGCCAAGCGCCGTCGAACCGGACAGCTACGACGTGACCTTCTCCGAGGATCGCGCCGAGTTCCTTCGTCACGACGGCACTATCGCGACGACGCTTACGGTCGCGGTTTCACCGGAAGACGACGCCGAGGTGCGTCGCGTGTCGTTATCCAATCTCGGAGATCAGACGCGGGACATCGACGTGACGTCCTATGCCGAGCTGGTATTGGCGCCTCATGCGGCCGATCTCGCGCACCCGGCCTTCTCCAAGCTGTTCGTGCAGACCGAGTTCCTCGCCGACGTCGGCACCTTGCTGGCGACGCGCCGGCGGCGCTCGCCAAGCGATCCCGAGGTCTGGGCGGCGCATCTGGCGGTGGTGGAAGGCGAAGTGGTTGGCGATCTCCAGTTCGAGACCGACCGCGCCCGCTTCATCGGTCGTGGCAGTGGCCTGGCGGCGCCGAACGCGGTGGTCGGCGGGCGCGCGCTCTCGAATACGGTCGGTACCGTGCTCGATCCGATCTTCAGCCTTCGACGCCGCGTGCGCGTGCCGCCCGGCGGCACCGTCCGCATCGCATTCTGGACGCTGGTCGCGTCGTCGCGCGTCGACGTCCTCGACCTCGCGGACAAGCACCACGACACGACGGCCTTCGATCGCGCGGTCACCCTGGCGTGGACGCAGGCCCAGGTGCAGCTGCAGCATCTGGCGATCTCCACCGACGAGGCGCATCTTTTCCAACGCCTGGCGAACCGCGTCCTCTATTCCGATCCGACGCTGCGTCCCTCGTCGGATCTGCTCCGGCAGAATTCGCTCGGGCCGCCGGTGCTGTGGCCGCACGGGATCTCCGGCGATCTGCCGATCGTGCTCGTGCGCATCGACGAGGTCGACGATCTCGGGATCGTCCGTCAGCTGATGCGCGCCCACGAATATTGGCGGATGAAGCAGCTGGCGGTCGATCTCGTCATCCTCAACGAGCGGCCGCCCTCTTACGCCCAGGACCTGCAGAGCGCGCTGGAAGGCGTCGTGCGGTCGCACCAGCCGCGTCCCCAGGTCACCGGCGAGGCCGTGCGCGGCACGGTGTTCATCGTGCGCGCCGACCTGGCGACGGTCGAGGCCCGGATCGCTCTCCAGAGCGTCGCGCGCGCCGTGCTGATGGGGCGCCGCGGCAGCCTTGCCGAGCAGGTCAAGCGTCTGCGGGATCCGATGCCCGCCGTCCCGCCGCCGTCGCGTCGCGCCGCGGTGCCGCAAGTGCCGGAGCCGGCTCCTGACCTGCCGGTTCCCGAGTTCTTCAATGACCTCGGCGGCTTTGTCTCGGAGGGGCGGGAATATATGACGATCCTTCGCGCGGCCGAGAGGACGCCCGCGCCGTGGATCAACGTCATCGCCAATCCCGTCTTCGGATTTCAGGTGTCGGCCGACGGCGGCGGCTACACATGGTCGGACAACAGCCGGGAAAATCAGCTGACGCCGTGGTCGAACGACCCCGTCGTCGACCGACCCGGCGAGGTCATCTATCTGCGCGACCTCGAGAGCGACGATCTCTGGAGCCCCACGGCGGCGCCGATCAACGACGGCGGCTTGCCCTACCTCGCCTGGCATGGCCAGGGCTACAGCCGCTTCCGGCATTCCGGGCACGGCATCGCGGTCGAGCTGCTGCAGTACGTTCCCTTGGGCGACCCGATCAAGATCTCCCGACTCAAGATCCGAAACGACTCCGGCCGGCCGAGGCGGCTGTCGGTGACCTCTTACATCGAATGGGTGCTCGGGACCTCTCGCTCCGCGTCCGCGCCATTCGTGGTGACCGAGATCGATGCGGAGACCGGAGCGATGCTGGCGACCAACCCTTGGCGCATCGGGTTCGGTACGCGCGTCGCCTTCGCGGACATTGCGGGACGACAGCAGTCCTGGACGGGCGACCGTACGGAGTTCCTGGGGCGCAATGGCGCCCTCGATCATCCGGCCGCGCTGGCGGCCGTAGCCCCGTTGTCGAACTTGACCGGCGCCGGGCTCGATCCCTGTGGCGCGCTGCAGACCGTTATCGAGCTGGAGCCACAGGGCGAGACGGAGATCGTTTTCTTTCTCGGCGAGGCCGCGACCAGGGCGGAGGCGCAATCCCTGATCGCCCGCTATCGAGCCGCCGATCTCGACGCCGTCTTGGCAGCGGTGACCGGGCATTGGGACGACGTCCTCGGCGCGGTTCAGGTCAAGACCCCCGATCGCTCCCTGGACATCATGCTGAACCGGTGGCTGCTCTACCAGACCCTGGCCTGCCGCGTCTGGGCGCGATCGGCGTTCTATCAGGCGAGCGGCGCCTACGGTTTCCGCGATCAGCTGCAGGATGGAATGGCGCTTGCCGTGACCAGGCCGGCGATCACCAGAGCGCATCTGCTCCGGGCGGCGGCGCGCCAGTTCGGCGAGGGGGATGTCCAGCACTGGTGGTTGCCGCAAACGGGCCAGGGCGTCCGCACGCGGGTCTCCGACGATCGGGTCTGGCTGGCCTACGCGGTCGCCACCTATGTGGAGACGACCGGCGACAATGCGGTGCTCGACGAGATGGTGCCGTTCATCGAAGGCGCGGCGCTCCGTCCCGGCGAGCACGATTCATTCTTTCAGCCGATGGTCTCCGGCCAGCAGGCCACGCTCTTCGAGCATTGCGCCCGCGGCCTCGATCACAGCCTCGCCGTGGGTGAGCACGGCCTGCCGCTGATCGGCACCGGCGACTGGAACGACGGCATGAACCGGGTCGGAGAGTTGGGGAAGGGCGAGAGCATTTGGCTCGGCTGGTTTCTCCACGCGACGCTCATGGCGCTGATACCATTGGCGGCGACGCGGGGCGATCGGGCCCGCGCCGCGACCTGGCGGGCGCATGCCGGCGCCCTTCGCGATGCTCTGGAGCGCGACGGGTGGGATGGCGGCTGGTACCGGCGCGGATATTTCGATGACGGCACGCCGCTCGGCTCGGTTGAGAGCAGCGAGTGCCGCATCGATTCGATCGCGCAATCCTGGAGCGTGATTTCCGGCGCCGCCGAGCCCGCGCGAGCGGCCATCGCCATGGCAGCGGTATCGGAGCAGCTCGTGCGCCGGGATGACGGGATCATCCTCCTCTTTACGCCGCCCTTCGATCAGACACCGCTCGACCCCGGCTACATCAAGGGGTATCCGCCGGGCGTTCGAGAGAACGGCGGCCAGTACACCCACGCGGCGCTCTGGTCCGCGATCGCCTTCGCGGCGCTTGGCGACGGCGACACGGCGGCCGAGCTGGTCTCCATGTGCAATCCCATCAACCGCTCGACGACGCGGGCGGCGGCGCGGCGCTACAAGGTCGAGCCCTATGCCGTTGCCGCCGACATCTACGGCATGGCTCCCCATGTCGGACGTGGCGGATGGACATGGTACACCGGGTCCGCCGCGTGGATGTACCGCGCCGGTCTCGAGTGGATCCTCGGATTCCGGCTGCGCGGGAACGAGCTGCTCATCGATCCCTGCGTCCCGAAAGCCTGGGCTCATTTCGAGATCGTCTTCCAACACCGCTCGGCGCGCTATGAGATAGAGGTTTCGAACCCCGGCGGAGTCAGCCGGGGCGTGTCCCGCGTCGAGCTCGACGGCGCGGTACTCCCGCAACGGCCAGCCCGCCTCCCTCTGGCGGACGACGGCACCACCCATCGGGTGAGCGTGACGCTCGGGTGACGTCCTGCTGCTGCGCTCCGGATCCCCCGCTCTAATACCTGTTCGCGACGAACAGCTCCTCCGCCGGGAATAGGGTGATGACCTGGCATCCCTTGTCGGTGACGACGACTTCCTCCTCGATGCGGGCGGCGGAAACGCCGTCGCTGGCGGGACAGTAGGTCTCCAGCGCGAAGACCATGCCTTCCTTGAGCTCCAGGGGATGGGCCAGGGAGACCAGGCGGCTGATGATCGGCCGCTCGTGCAGCGCCATGCCGAGGCCGTGGCCGAACTGCAGGCCGAAGGCCTCCATCTCGTCGGTGAAGCCGAACTCGGTCGCCTTGGGCCAGAGCTTCGCCACCTTGTCGGTGGTGACGCCGGGCTTGATGGTGTGGATCGCGGCGTCGATCCATTCCCGCGCGCGTTTATAGGCGTCGCGCTGGGATACGGTGGAGCGGCCGACGTTGAGAGTGCGGTAGTAGCAGGTGCGATAGCCCATATAGGCCTGGATGATGTCGAAGAAGGCCTGATCGCCCGGCCGGAGGATGCGGTCGGTGAAGTTGTGGGGATGCGGGCTGCAGCGCTCGCCGGAGACCGCGTTGATCGCCTCCACGTCGTCGGAGCCCAGCTCGTAGAGGCGCTTGTTGGCGAGCGCCACGATGTCGCTCTCGCGCACGCCGGGCTTCAGGGCCTCGGCGATCGTCTGGTAGGTGCCGTCCACCATGCTGGCGGCCATGTTCAGGAGCGTGATCTCGTCGAGGCTCTTGATCTCCCGCGCGTCCAGCATGATCTGCTGGCAGTCGCGGACCTCGATGCCCTGGCGCTTCAGCTCGAACAGCACCGGCGGCTCGACGAGATCGACGCCGAGGGGCATGCCGGCGACGCCGTGCTCCTTCAGAAGCGCCCTTGATCTCCTTCACCGCGCTCTCGATCAATCCGTGATCCGGCGGCACCGTGCCGCGCAGGCCCAGCATGCCCGCGCGGCAGTGATCCTGCGGCAGCCACGGCGCATGCAGCCGGTGATGTTTCGCCGCCGACCCGAAATCCCAGACGTAGGGCTCGCTGTCGCCGCAGAGCAGGGAGTAGCGGGTCATCTTGTCCCGCGCCCATTCGCCGATCGCGGTGCTGCTGATGTAGCGGATATTGTTGTTGTCGAAGCAGAGCAGCGCTCCCAGCCCCGAGCGCGCGAGCGAGGCTCGCGCCCGCGCCAGCCGATAGTCGTGCAGCCGGCGGAAATTGACGCGCTCCTCGAAGTCGACGGCGGTGTGTCCTGGCGCCGCCAGCGGCCGCTTCCAGTCAAAGGTCGGCTTGATCATCTCGGGCTTGACGATCTTCGGCTCGCGCTTGTTCTTCGGCATGTCGACTCCCGGAAAGTGCTCGCAGGGCGCGAGCGCGGTGGTTTCTTCACTGTCGCGATGATGCGGCGGAATGTCGATACGGGTCAATCGCCGCGAGTTCCTGACAAGCGCGATTTTTGCAATCGCCTCATAGGCTTCGCGCAGATGTGTCCGTCGCGGCGCTGGCCGTCGCGACGACCTTGCGATAGGGTGCGGGTTGCGGAACTTGGGTTGCATCGAAGGTATGGCGGGGCAGGCAGCAATCGGGATCTACGGGCTCGGCGTGATGGGGCGAAATCTTGCCCTTAATCTCGCCGAGAAGGGTGTTGCCGTGGCCGCCTTCGACCCCTGGCCCCAGGCGCGTGCCGCCATGGCGGGCGCCGCGCCACGTCAGAGCCCGTTGAAGCTCGCCGAGAACGTGTCCGTATTCGTCTCGGAGCTGGCCGGTCCCGGCATCATCCTCCTGATGGTGAAGGCGGGTGAGCCCGTGGATGCCGCGATCGCCCAGCTGCAGTCGATGCTGGGAGCGGGCGGCATCCTGGCGGATGGCGGCAACTCGCATTTTCGTGACAGCGAGCGGCGCTCGGCGGCGTTGGCGCGGCACGGCATCGGCTTCCTCGGCGTCGGCATTTCCGGCGGCGAGGAGGGCGCGCGCCATGGCGCGGCGATGATGGCGGGCGGCGCGGAACATGCCTACGAGCGGGTCGAGCCGCTACTGCGCCAGATCGCGGCCACCGCAGACGGCAGCCCCTGCCTCGCCCGTCTCGGTCCCGCCGGCGCCGGCCATTTCGCGAAGATGGTGCACAACAGTCTCGAATACGCCGAGATGCAGCTCATCGCCGAGGCGGTATTCGCTCTGAGGGCGGCGGGGTTGGAGTGGGACGCCATTGCCGATGACGTTGCCGAGTGGAATCGCGGTCCCGGCGCCTGCTATCTTCTGGAGATCACCGCCGCTCTGCTGCGCCGGAAGGACGTAGACACCGGCGCGCCTCTCATCGACGTCGTCCTCGACAGCGCCGAGCAGAAGGGCACCGGACAGTGGGGTGCCGCCGTCGCCCTGGACTTGGGCGCGGTGACGCCGACCCTGGTGGAAGCCGTGATGGCGCGGTCGCTGTCGTCGTTGCGGGAGATCCGGGTCGCCGCCGCCGGACCGCTGGAAGAAACACCCTCCGCGGTGGCGCTGAGCGCGCTTTCTCCCAAGGCGGTCGGCAACGCGCTGCTGGCGGCGCGGCTTGCCGTCTACGATCAGGGTTTCGGGATGCTGGCCGCCGCCTCCAAGGCGCGCGGCTTCGGCTATGATCTGGCACGTTTGGCGGAGATCTGGCGTGCCGGCTGCATCATTCGCGGCGCACTGCTGAATCCCATCGCCGCCGCCTGGCGGGAGCAGCCGACCCTGCCGCGGCTGCTGTTGGCGCCGTGGTTTCGCGACGCCCTGCGCGCGCGGGTCGCCGATTGGCGCCGCGTCGCCGCCGCCGCCATCGCCAGCGGCATCGCGGCGCCGGCGCTGCTGTCGGCGCTCGCCTACTACGACGGAATGCGCACCGCCCGGTCCGGTGCCAGCCTCATCCAGCTCCAGCGGGACACGTTTGGCGCCCACGGTTTCGAGCGCATCGATCGGCCGGGTACCTTCCACCTGGACCCCGACGCATGACGAGCGTGATGGTAATGGATCTCGTCGCATGGATTGTCGGCGCCGACCGGCAGCCGATCGCCAGTCGGATCTGAGCGCGAACATGCGACTGTCGATGTCCGTGACGGCGATCCTCCGCACCCCAATTCATCGTCATGCCGTCGGGCTTCTCGCGGCGGGCGCGATTCTCATGGCGATCGTGGGAATGCCGGCGCGCGCGGACGACGTTCCGCTTGCCACCCAGCTCCAGCAAGAGCTCGCGGGCACGGAGCCGCTGGAGATCGGCGGTGTCACCCTCGACCGGGCCCGGCTGGCCCTCGCGTATGATCGCCGCAGTTTCGCGCCGGTTTGGGAGGCTCGCGCGCAGATGGCGGCGGCGCTCTTCGCGGCAATTGGCGATGCCGGCCGCGAAGGTCTCGATCCCGAAGATTTCGGCCTGAGCGCCCTGCAGGCGGCGCTCGGCGGCGACGGGGTGACGCCGGCGGGCCGCGACCTGCTGCTCAGCGACCGTTTCCTGGCGTATGCCCAGGCGCTGGGCCAGGGCCGCGTCGCGCCCGCCGCGATCGACGAGGACTGGCTGCTGGCACGGCCGGCCTTCGATCCGGCAGCGGTTCTCAGGCGCCTCGCCGACAGCGGCGACGTCGCCGCGGTGCTGCAGAGCCTGCTGCCGGTGGCACCGGACTACGATCGGCTGCGCCAGGCGCTGCAAAAATATCAAGGGCTCGCCGCCGCCGGCGGATGGTCGGCGGTGGTGAGCGATCGGAAGATCGAGCCCGGTCAGAAGGGCGCCGTCGTGAAGGCATTGCGGGTCCGGCTGGTGGTGGAGGGTGATCTCGCGGAGGAGCTGCGCGAGGGAGATGCATTCGACCCGGCGATAGTCGCGGCGGTCCGGCATTTCCAGACCCGGCACGGGATCGCCGTTGATGGCCGGGTCGGCGAGGCGACCTTGGCGGCCCTCAATGTGACCGCGCCGCAGCGGGTGACCCAGATCAAGCTCACCCTCGAGCGCTGGCGCTCGATGCCGCGCAGCTTTCCTGCCACGCGGCTGGTGGTGAACATACCCGCGGAGACCCTGGTGCTCTATCGCGCCGACGCGCCGGAGCTGACCAGCCGGGTCATCGTCGGCGCTCTCGATCATCCGACGCCGGTTCTCTCCGCGCGCATCTCGGCGACGCTGTTCAACCCGCCCTGGAACGTGCCCGCGTCGATCACCCGCAAGGAGATCCAGCCGAAGCTCGAGCGCGATCCCGGCTACCTCGCGCGCAATCACTACGTGATCATCGGCCGCGGCGGCGGCGATCCGCACGGCAAGGACATCAACTGGAAGCGGACCGACGTGCTGAAGCGAGGCTGGCGCCTGCAGCAGGAGCCGGGGCCGTGGAATTCCCTGGGCGGCGTCAAGTTCGAGCTGCCGAATGCTCTCGATGTCTATCTCCACGACACGCCGACGCGGCCGCTTTTCGCCCGGGCGCTGCGGGCGGCGAGCCATGGCTGCGTCCGGGTCGAGGAAGCGAGACCGCTGGCCTCAACCCTGCTGGGGGCGGATTGGCCCGCCGAAGCCATTGATCAGGCGATCGAGGCCGGCGAGACCAAGCGCGTCTTCCTCAAGGCGGTGGTGCCCGTCTATCTGCTCTATCTCACGTCGGTCGCCGACGAGGACGGTGCCGTCGCGTTCTATGATGACGTCTACGGGCGCGATCTGCGCCTGCAGGCCGCCCTCGAGGCCCGCCGCCGCCTCGCCAGCGATCGCTGATCGCGACATCGATTTGCCAAACATTCGATGAATTTCCGTCGACGCGGGTTGCGGTTCGTTAACCATGGATGGTATCAAATGACGTCCGGTCGGAATCGCTGGGGGCGACGAGATGTCGGAAGAGACACGGACGAAGGGGACGCGCAGCAGCCGTCGCCGGTTTCTCGCAGGCGGGCTTGGCGCGATTGCCTGTGCGGCTGTGTGGCCCGCCGCCGCGAAGACGCGGATCAGTGATCGACGCCGCCTTTCCTTCGTGAACCTGCACACTGACGAGAGCCTCGACGTCGTCTATTGGGCCGACGGCAGCTACGAGCCCGGCGCGCTGCGGCAGATCGATCATCTCCTGCGCGATTTCCGCAGCGGCGACGTCCATCGTATCGACCCGCAGCTGCTTGATGTCCTGGTCGAGCTCCGGACCCGCCTGCACACCACGGCGCCCATCCACGTCATCTCCGGCTACCGGTCACCGGCCACCAATGCCATGCTGGCGAGCTACAGCGACGGCGTGGCGAGCGGCAGCCTGCACATGGACGGCATGGCGATCGATATCCGCCTGCCCACCCGGGCGCTCCGCCAGGTACAGCGGGTGGCCCTCGACCTTGAGGCCGGCGGCGTCGGCTACTATCCCCGCTCCGACTTTGTCCACGTGGATACTGGCCGCGTCCGCCACTGGAGCTGAGCGCTCCCTAGGATTTTCCGCTGAGGCGGCTTAAACGTGACCCGCGCCACCGCGAGCCCAGCTCAGTGTGACATCAGCACCGGCGCCGTCATGTGGCGCAGGATCTCCCGGGTGGCGCCGCCGAGCATCAGCTCGCGGGCCCGGGAATGCCCATAGCAGCCCATCACGATCAGATCGACCCCGAGGTCGGCGGCCCGCGAGAGCAGGGTATTGCCGACGTCGATATCCTCCGCCACGGTGGACGTCGCCTCGGCCTTCACGCCATGGCGTGCGAGGTGGAGCGCGATATCGGCGCCTGGCAGCGTGCCGTCGCGCTCGGGGTTGATCGACAGCACAAAGACATGGTCAGCGCGTTTGAGTATCGGGAGCGCGTCGTTCAGTGCCCGCGCGGATTCCCGGGTGCGGCTCCAGGCCACCAGGACGCGGCGGCCGACGCTGTCGAATTTGCCGGCATAGGGGGCGATCAGCACCGGTCGCCCGCTCGCCAGCGCCAATTGCTCCGGCAGTCGCGCGGCACTGCCGGGGGGCGGGTCCTCCGGGTCGATCTGGCCGGTGATCGTGAGGTCGGCATAGCGGGCCTGGAGCACACCCATTTCCGCCGTATCACCCTCGGCGAGGCGCCATTCGCCGGTGATGCCCGCCCGGGAGCAGGCGTCGGCGAAGGCCGTCTCGAGCTTCTTCGCAGCCGCCTCGGCGGCCGCCCGATGCCGCTGCTCCATCTCGTCCATCGCGTCGGCGGCGATGTAGCCGGAGACGGCCGGCGAGAAATAGGCCGCCAGGTTGAGGGGCTCGATGACGTGCAGCCCGGTCAGGCGGGCCTCGTGCAGGCGCGCCAGCTCGACCGCATAAGCGAGGCGCCGGCCGCTGGCGGCGCCAGCATCGACGGTGACGACGATATCCTTGAGACCCATGAATTCCTCCATTGCCGCTGGGCGGGCGCCGGAACTGGGATGCCCTCGACAGAGAACTAGGGCGGAGCCGCCCCGAGGGCCTTGATCTAACTCAAGGCGGCCGGCTCAATTGCCGTCGCCGATCTGCATCAGAGCGGCGCGGTTCCGCAGCCGGACCCCGCCTGTCTTCGGCATTTCGATCAGGTTCTCGGCGCGGAACTGGGTGAACATTCGGCTCACCGTCTCGGTGGTAAGACCGAGATAATCGGCGATGTCGGCGCGGGTCATCGGCAGGTCCAACATATCCTCGGACTTGCCAAGCCGCCGCACGCGATGGGACAGGGCGACCAGGAACGAGGCCAGCTTCTCCCGGGCGGTCTTGCGGCCCAGCAGCACCATCTGTTCCTGGGCGGCAGCCAACTCATTCGAGGCGATGGTGAGAAGCTTCTTCTGCATCTCGGGCACGTCGCCCAGAAATTGCTCGAGGGGCTTGCGGGCGAAGCGGCAGTAGCGCACGGCGGTCACAGCCTCGGCGCTGAAGGAATAGACGCTGCCCGGCGCGAGACCCAGGAAATCGCCGGTGAACAGGAAACCCGTGACCTGCTGGCGACCGTCCGGCAGGAGGCGATAGACCTTCACCACCCCTTCGGTGATGTTGAAGAGATAGTTCGCGGGCTCGCCGGCCATGATGACGGTATGGTTTGCCGCCACGTCGACCGGCGTGGATAGGTCGGCCAACGTGGCGAGGTGGTGATCGTCGACCGCGGCACAAACGGACAGGAAGCGCGCCGAACAGGCGGCGCAGGGGTCCGGACCGGGCGGCGCCGCGTCCGGTCGGGGCTGCGCCATAGGCAGCACCGAGCCTGCATATTTCTGTGTCATGGTCGGCTATCCTGCGCGCCGCTGCCATAGTCTGAAATCCCGCCGGTTAGCCTAGCATGAGCGACATCACGCCCGCCAAACCTCTTGCCGCGGCCGCTCCGCGCGAGGTCGAGGAGCGCCCGCTCGTTGCAATCGGCCTGGTGCTGCTGTCGATGGCGATATTCAGCTCGATCGACGTCCTCTCGAAGATCCTGGTGGCGGACTATTCCCCGATCGAGGTGGCCTGGGGCCGTTATCTCTCCAACGTCCTCGTGCTGGTGCCTTTCATCGTCCGATCGCGGGGCCGGCTGCTGTTCACCGCCCGCCCGCTGCTGCAGCTCGTTCGCGGCGTCTCGATGCTGGGTTCCGCCGTGCTTTTCATGGCCGGCCTCGGCCAGCTTGCGATCGCGGACGCCACCAGCATCGGGTTCGTCTCGCCGCTGATGGTGACCGCGCTCTCGATCCCGATCCTGGGCGAGAAGGTCGGGATCCGGCGATGGGCCGCTGTCGTCGTGGGATTCATCGGAATTCTCGTCATCATCCGGCCGGGAACCTCGGCGTTCAATCCGGCGGCGCTGTACCCGGTGCTGTCGGCGGCCTGCTGGTCCTGCGGCCTTGTCATCACCCGTCGGATGAAGTCCGGGGAGCCGGTGCTGACCACGCTCTTCTATACCGCCTTCGTCGGCCTGGTCTTGCTGACCGCCCTCCTGCCGACGGCGTGGTCGCCGCTGACGGTCCGGGCATTCGCGCTCATGATGCTCATGGGGGTACTCAACACCTGTGGCCAATATGCCCTCGTTCTTGGCTACATCCGCGGGCCTGCCTCGATGCTGGCGCCCTTCTCCTACAGCCAGATCATCTGGTCGATGCTGTCGGGCGCGTTCATCTTCGGCACGATCCCCGGCTTCTTCACCGGGATTGGCGCTGTGATCGTGGTTTCCAGCGGGCTTTACGTCTTCCATCGCGAGCGGATCATCAAGGGGCAGGCGCGGTGACGGCCTCCCATCCTGTCCGTCGCGGGCAAGGCGCGCCATGACAGTTCCGTCGTCGGTCGACCTGCTGATCGTGGGCGGCGGCATCAACGGCGCGGGGATTGCGCGGGATGCGGCCGGCCGCGGTCTCTCTGTGCTGGTGGTGGAGAAGGGCGACCTTGCGGGCGCCACGTCCTCGGCGTCCAGCAAGCTCATCCACGGCGGTCTCAGATACCTGGAGTTCGGCGAGTTCCGCCTGGTGCGCGAGGCATTGGCCGAGCGCGAGGTGCTGCTGGCACTTGCACCGCACCTCATCCATCCCCTGGAGTTCGTGCTGCCCCATGACCGCAGCCTGCGGCCGCGGTGGATGCTGCGCCTGGGGCTGCTGCTCTACGACCATCTCGGCCGCCGCAAGCGCCTGCCGGCGAGTCGTCGCATCGATCCCCGGCGCGATCCCATGGGAACCGCGCTCCGGCACGACATCGCGGCCGCCTTCGTTTATTCCGACTGCCAGGCAGACGACGCGCGTCTCGTGGTGGCGAACGCCCGTGGCGCCGTGCGCGCCGGCGCCCACGTGCTGACACGGACGGAGCTGCTGGACGCGCGCCGCGAGGGGCAGTCATGGCTGGCGCGGTTGCGGCTCGCCGACGGCCGCGAGGCAAGCCTCGCGGCCCATGCCCTGGTGAATGCCGCGGGTCCCTGGGCCATGCAGGTCGCGAGCCGCCTTGGTGCCGCCCACGGCAATGCCGCGCTGCGTCTGGTCAAGGGCAGCCACATCGTGGTTCCCCGGCTCTATCAGGGCACCAACGCCTATCTCCTGCAGAACGACGATCGGCGCATCGTCTTCGTGCTGCCGTTCGAGGAGGACTTCACCCTCATCGGGACGACGGAGGCGCCATTCGAGGGCGATGCCTCGGTGGTCGAGTGCAGCGACGAGGATGCGGCCTATCTCTGCCGAGCGGTCAGCCGCTGGTTCGCCCAGCCGGTGCTGCCGGAGACGATCCTTTGGCGCTATGCCGGCGTCCGGCCGCTCTACGAGGACCACGCGGCGAACGCGTCGGCGGTGACCCGGGATTACGTGCTGATCCTGGACACGCCACCCGGCGGGGCACCGCTGCTCTCCGTCCTCGGCGGCAAGATCACGACCTACCGGCGCCTGGCCGAGGCGGCGCTGGACCGGCTTCGCCCCTGCTTTCCCGGGCTTCCCGGAGCCTGGACCGCCGGCGCGCCGCTGCCCGGCGGCGACTTCCCGGGTGGCGATGTGGGCAAGGTCATCGACGTGCTGCGTGCGGCCTATCCCTGGCTCGATCCGGTTCTGGCCGGCCGGCTCGTCCACCGGTATGGCAACGAGGCGGGTTCAGTCCTGGGTACGGCCCGACGGTTCGAGGATCTCGGTCTGGATTTCGGCGCCGGCCTCACTGCCGCGGAGGTGGACTGGCTGCGCCACGAGGAGTGGGCACAGACAGCCGACGATATTCTCTGGCGCCGCACCAAGCTGGGCCTGCGCCTCGACGCCGCCCAGCAGGAGCGGCTCGCAGCCTACCTGGCGGGGAATTGACCAGGGCGGTTGCGGCCGCCGCAAAAAACGCGTTGTCTCCGCCGCCCAATCCCCGCCTATATGGGCGGCAACCGGACCAAAGGGGGAATCAAGGGATGAGCGACGCAAAGGGCCAAGTGAAGGTGCTGGGCATGTCAGGCAGCCTGCGCAAGGCCTCTTACAACACCATGGCATTGCACGCGGCCCAGGGCCTGGCGCCGCCGGGCATGACGATCGAGACCGTCGGCATCGGCGACCTGCCGCTCTACAACGACGACATCCGCGTGGCTGGCTACCCGCCCGTCGTTCAGGCCTTCCGCGATCGCATCGCGGCGGCGGACGCGCTGCTGTTCGTCAGCCCGGAATACAATTATTCGATCTCCGGCGTGCTCAAGAACGCCATCGACTGGGGCTCGCGCCCGCCGAGCCAGCCCTTCGACGGCAAGCCTGTCGCGATGATGGGGGTGAGCGGCGGCGTCCTCGGCACCGCCCGGGCGCAATACAACCTGCGCCAGATGTGTGTCTTCCTCAACATGCTCCCGGTCAACAAGCCCGAGGTGATGATCGGCCAGGCGCAGTCGCGCTTCGATGCCGAGGGCAAGCTCACGGACGAAGCGACGCGGGGCCTGATCAAGCAGCTCCTGGAATCGCTCAGGGACTGGACGCTCCTGCTGCGGCGCGGCCGCGCGCAATAGGCGGTTACGGTACCAGCACGGCCGCGCCTTCGATGCGGCCGTGTCGTAGCGCCTCGAGGGCTTCATTGGCGCTTTCGAGGGGAAACACCTCGGTCTGGGTCCGTATCGGGATCTCGGCGGCGAGTGCCAGCAACTCGTCGCCGTCCCGGCGCGTCAGATTGGCCACCGAGCAAATCGTGCGCTCCTCCCACAGCAGCCGGTAGGGGAAGCTCGGTATATCGCTCATGTGAATGCCGCCGCAGACGACGATGCCGCCTTTCGCGGTGGCGGCCAGGGCCGCCGGCACCAGGGCACCGACTGGCGCGAAGATCAGGGCCGCGTCCAGCGGCTCCGGCGGCATCTCGTCGGAGCCGCCCGCCCAACTCGCACCGAGCCGCCGCGCGAATTCCTGGGCGGTTCGGTCGCCGGGCCGCGTGAAGGCGTGGAATTCGCGGCCCTGATGCCGGACCACCTGGGCCAGGATATGCGCCGCGGCGCCGAAGCCGTAGATGCCGACCCGCTTCGCCTCGCCGGCTAGTCGCAGGCTGCGATAGCCGATGAGGCCGGCGCAGAGCAGCGGCGCGGCCGCCGCGTCGCTGAAGCCGGGCGGGATGCGAAAGCAATACCGCTCGTGGGCGACGGTGTACTCAGCGTAGCCGCCATCGATCTGAAAGCCCGTGAAGCGCGCCCGGTCGCAGAGATTCTCGCGACCGCCGCGACAGAAAGCGCAACCGCCGCAGGTCCAGCCGAGCCAGGGCACGCCGACGCGCTCGCCGAGGTCGAGGGACCGCACCCCGGGCCCGCGCTCTGCCACCGTGCCGATGATCTCGTGACCCGGCACCAGCGGCAGGCGCGGCGCCGTCAGCTCGCCATCGAGAATGTGCAGGTCGGTGCGGCATACGCCGCAGGCGGCCACCTTGACGAGCACTTCGCCGGCGCCCGGCTTGGGAATCGGGGGATCTCCCAGCCGCAAGGGAGTTCGAGGCGCCTCCAGCTGCATCGCGCGCATCATGTCCTGCCGTTGCTCGTTTGCCATGAAATGTGCGTGGGCTTGATCTAGGTCAAGGCAGACCGTGACGGGCGACGACACTCTCGCACGATATGATCTACGCCATGATGGCGGTGACGGTGATGGTAGTCGCCACCGTCCTGCTGCACTACGAGGTGCTGCGTTTTACCTCGCGGCACATCGCGGAGTTGCCGTTTCCCCCGCGCACACGGATTCTCGTGGTGATGTGCGCCGCCTTCACCGCGCACACGGGTGCGGTCTGGCTTTATGCCTGCGCCTATTGGGTGCTCGTCGTGCACTTGGGAATGGGCGGATTTTCCGGGGCCACCGTCGGCGGCTTTCAGGACTGCCTTTACTTCTCAGCCATCACCTACACGTCGCTGGGGCTGGGTGACATCTTCCCGACGTCTCACGCCCGGCTCTTGGCCGGCGTCGAGTCCCTGAACGGGCTGGTCCTGATCGGCTGGTCGGCCTCCTTCACCTATCTCGCGATGGAGCGCTACTGGCCGCTGCACCCACCTCGGCGGTGGCGCGACACGCGCTGATCCCGAGCACCTCGCGCCCCACTCGCGGTGGGCGGAGCGTGGGCAAGAGTCGTGAGCAAGATGGGGCGCGATAATTCCTCACATGAGCAATTAAGCTCACCCGCGAACATGGCGAATGAATACTTCTAGACTAACGGCTTCGTGCGCCCACCCCCATCGGGTGCAGGCGCCATAGAAATATTTGAGATGCGAGGCATTTATTGATGCACGTTCCGATAGAAGGCTTTAGATTGTTGGACCGTGACTTGTTCTACTTTGACGATTTCTAGAGAACGAAGACGCTATATAGGCGGGCGATCGATTCTGGGGCCGATTACCACTGCCGAGTCTTAACCATCGTCCCCAATCTGAAGTCCTCTACTAGGCACAAAGCACCATGATCCCACGCAAAGACCACGCTCCCCACCCGATCGACGTCTATGTAGGAGCCCGGATGCGGCTTCGCCGGATCCAGCTGGGCCTCAGCCAGGGCGCCCTCGCCAGCAAGATCGGGGTCTCCTTCCAGGCGGTGCAAAAATACGAGTCCGGCGACATCAGAATTTCCGCGAGCCGCCTCTACGACGTGGCGCAGGTTCTGGAGGTTTCTCCCGCCTTCTTCTTCGAGGGCTATCCCGACGGCCTGGTAGCAAAGAACATCGCCAGCGAGGTCTCTCCCGTGAACGAGACTTTCGACCGGCGCGAGGTGATGTCGCTGATCCGCGGCTATTACGGCATCCGCGACCCGCAACTTCAGGCCGATGTGCTGCGCCTGATCTCGAAGCTGGGCAACCGCCCGGACGACGAGGTCGAGACGTAACGGCCGGCCGCGCCGGCCCAGGCTCCGGCGACAAACTTCCCCATCATCCAAGGATCGAGCGCCGGCCCGGCGCGTGGGCCGGCGCCCGTTCCGGCCTGCGGAACGGCGGCCTCAGGGCACGCTGGACCGCATTGAGGCCGGATGACCCGGCAGCTTCATGTTGGCGCCGACCCGCACCAGCTTGGTGCCCTGCACTTTGAAGATGACCATGTCGCTGTCGAGATAATTGCCGACGTAGAGATATTTCCCGTCGGGACTGAAGGCCAAGCCCTCCGCGAGCCCGCCGACCTCGGCCTCACCGACCTTCTGCACCTTCTTGCCGTCGATCTTGAGGATGGCGAGGTAGGAGTGGTCGTGATGAAAGAAGGCAGATTTCGCCACGTTGCCGGCGCCGTTCAGGATTAGAGAGACCGCGAGCGTGCCGGTGGGGCTCACCGCCAGTCCCTCCGGCCCGTCGCCGACGACGACATAGTCGATGACCCGAGGCGGCGTCGCCTTGAGGTCGATGATGCTCACGGTGTCGACGCCGCCATCGGAGGCGCCACCGCCGCCGTTGTTGTTGACGATCGCGATCTGCCCACCGGGAACGGTCTGGACGTTGTAGGGGAAGACGCCGACGTTCATGTCGTACCCCCCATACGTCACCTTCTGGCCGTCGATCTTCAGGAGCGCCACCTTGTTGGTGGCGGCCTTGACGACCAGGGCGAGCTTGCCGTCCGGCGAGATGGCGACGGCCGAGACCTGCTCGCTGGCGGCGCCGGGCGCGCTCACCGCGACGGTGTCGACGAGCTTCACGTCCTTGCCCTTGATCGAGAGCACGCTGACGGTGTTCTCCGCGCGGTTCACCACCAGGGCCAGGTCGCCGGCGTGGCTGATCGCCATCCCCGAGGGCTGCTTGCCCACTTCGACGGTAGCGATCTGCGCCGGCGGCGACGCCTTGAGGTCGATGACATAGACCTTGTTGTCCGGCTGCGATTTCCAGCCGCCGCTGCCGTCGGAGATCTGGTCGAGGGAATTGGCCAGCAGGGCGAGATGCTCGTCGGGGGTGATGGCGAGATTGACCGGCGGCCCCACCACCGTGTTCTCCAGCTTCAACAGCGCCGTCGTGCGTGGCTTGGCGCGGTTGGTGATGTCCAGGATCATCACGGTGTCGTTGCCGGGTGCCTTCTGAATGGCTTTGCCGGCGTCGTCCCACAGCACTTTCTCGTCGTTGCCTATGACGATGTATTGCGCCTGGGCGAAGCCGGGGATACCAAGAAGCGGCGCCACGACAGCGCCAATGGCGATCGCCTGCGTGATTCTACGCATTGTTCCCTCCCTGTCCGTCGTTGCGGGCGTTGTCGTGCCGGAAGCACGCTCGCCCGATCTATCGGCCGCAGTCTGGCACGGACAGCGGAGGCGACCAAGGCGGCCGGAGCGGAGAGATCGGAACTCATGCTAAAGTGATGGGGTCAGAAACGGACCTGCGAGCCATGGCGCCCAAAAACAACCCGCTCAACCTGAACCCGTTGCAGCTGAAAACCCTGACCCTGATGCAGGAGCTCGCCCGCTCCCCGGGCCACGCCGAGCCTCTGGCTGGCGGCTCGGTCAAGGTGCACGGACTGCCGCAACCCCACGGCGATCATTTCCATGTGGGCGCCGCCGTGGTGCTGGCGCGGGACGCCACCGGCCTCGTGAATGAGGCCGCCTGGACCGCCCTGGAGCGCAAGGGTCTGATCCAGTCCCACTTCCCCGACGCCGTGACCCTGACGCCGGAGGGGCTGGCCTACGACACCGGCCTCGCAGACCAGATCCTGCACCGCGGCCACCACTGAGCGGCGGCGCGGCGATCTACCAGACGAAATGCGCCATGGCGTAGGTCGGGCGGTGGCCCTGGGCCGCTACCGCGGCGTCCAGCCGCCCGGCATCCGGCTGCACGCCCGGCGCCACGCCCAGCTCCTCGCCGTGGATGCCCCCCAGGATGAGCAGGCTGTCGATGCCAGCGCCATTGGCGCCGGCGATATCTGTGCGCAGGCTGTCGCCGACGGCGAGGATGCGGCGAGGATCCGAGATTTCCAGCAGGTCAAAGCAGGTGCGGTAAATCGGCTGGAAGGGCTTGCCGTTCCAGCCGACCCGGCCGCCGATCGCCTCGTAGCGCTGGGCCAGCGAGCCCGCGCAGATGACGGTGTCGCCGCCGTGCACCACCACCAGGTCCGGATTGGCGCAGACCATGGGAAGATCGCGGGCGCGGGCCGCCTGCAGCAGCGGCTCGTACATGGCGACGGTCGCGTTCCATTCCCAGGGACCTGTATTGAGGATGAACTCGGCGGCCCCGATGTCCTCGACGCGACGCAGGTCGAGACCGGCCAGCACGTCGTCATCCCGCTTCGGACCGATGTGATAGCAGACGCGGCCCAGCGCGGCGTAGAACGGCTCATCCCGACATTTCAGGTGCTGCCAGGTTTCTTCGCCCGATGACATCAGGCGATCGTAGAGCGTCCGTGGGATTCCGATCTCGCTCACCCGCGTCTCCACAAGCGGCGCGCGCCGCGGTGCGTTCGACAGCACCACCAGGCGCTTGCCCGCGGATTTGAGGCGGGTCAGGCAGTCGATGACGCCGGGGAAGGGTGCCTTGCCGTTGTGCAGCACGCCCCAGAGATCCAGCAGCAACCCGTCGTAGCGCCCGGCGACCTCGGCGATGCCGGAGAGAAAAGAGATCTCAGTTGTTGCCATGGGAACGCTTCCTGTCGTCAAGAGCTCAGCGGCACGTCGGCGCCGACGGCATCGGCGACGCTCGCGAATCCATCGCGGGCGAGCAGCGACGCGAGATCAGCCTTGATACGGCTGATCAGTCCCGGCCCACTGTAGGCCAGCGCGGTATAGAGCTGTACCAGGCTGGCGCCGGCGCGAATCTTCTCGTAAGCGTCGGCGCCGCTGGCGACGCCGCCCACGCCCACGATCGGCAGTCGGCCGCCGGTGAGACGCCGCATCTCCGCCAGAAGCGCCGTCGCGGGCGCGAGCAGCGGCGGGCCGCTCAATCCGCCGGCCTCGCCGGTGAGAGGGCTCCGGAGGCTCGCGGGCCGCGCCACCGTGGTGTTGGAGACGACGAGACCATCGATGCCGGATTCAACCGCGGTCTCGGCGATCTCGATGCGCTCGACGGCCGTGAGGTCGGGTGCGATCTTGAGCAGCAGCGGCGGCGGCCCGCCACTCGTGGCGACGGCTCCCATCGCCGTGTCGCGGGCGCGACGCAGCGCCGCGATGAGGTCGAGGAGGATGCTCTTGCGCTGGAGATCGCGCAGCCCCGGCGTGTTGGGCGAGGAGACGTTGACGACGAGGTAGTCCACCAGCGGCGCCAATGCCGCGACTCCGGCGACATAGTCGGAGATGGCGTCGGTGCTTTCCTTGTTCTTGCCGAGATTGCCACCCACCAGCCCGGGCCGGCCGCGCCGCGCCGCGAGCCGCGCCCGCGCCGCGTCGAGGCCTTCGTTATTGAAACCCAGCCGGTTGATGAGCGCGCCATCCTCCCTCAGGCGAAAGATGCGCGGCTTGGGATTGCCGGGCTGCGGCCGCGGCGTCACCGTGCCGCATTCGACGAAGCCAAAGCCGAATGCCAGCATGGCATCCGGCACTTCGGCATTCTTATCGAAGCCAGCGGCGAGGCCGATCGGATTGGGAAAGCGGCGGCCCCAGAGCGAAATAACGAGGCTCGCAGGATCGGTGGGCGCCGAGCTGGGCGCGGCTCCCGCGGCGAGCGCGCGGATGGTCAGGCGGTGCGCCGCCTCCGGCGGCAGCAGGCGCAGCAGCGGCACCGCCAGATCGTAGAGACCGATCACGGACCACCGGCCTCGACGTGGGGCGGAAAGACATGCTCGCCGCCCGCGTCGAGCGGCAACGGATCAGCACGCAGAACCGCGGCGAGCGGCAGCGGCCCGTAGAGATGCGGAAAGAGCTCGCCGCCGCGCGCCGGCTCCCATCTGAGCGCCGCGCCCAGGCGGCCAGCGTCCACCGTCAGCAGCATCAGGTCGGGCTGTTCTGCCCGATGCTTGCGCGCGCTGCCCGGAAGCTGGGACGCAGCGGAGAAGTGGATGAATCCGTCGGCCTGGTCCTGGGAAGATCCGAGATAGAACCCGCTCGCCTGCGCCGCGTCCCACTCCGCCCGCCGGCACATATGATAGATCGAAAACTCCGCCATCGCGCGGCACGCTAGCCCAGCCGTGGGTCCACCGCCAGCCCGATACGCGGGCCGAGTTGCCATCTCCGCGGCCGTCCCGGACACTTTGCGGCGGGCAAAGCCCCGGTCTATGCTGGCTCCGCCCGTACGTCCCCTGGGGATCTTGCTCATGAAAGCGCTGACCTATATCGACGGCACCTGGCACGAGGGAAACCCGCAGATCCTCGGCTCGATGAGCCATGCGACTTGGCTGTCCTCCATCGTCTTCGACGGCGCGCGGGCCTTCGAGGGGCGGACGCCCGATCTCGACAAGCATTGCGAGCGCGTCATCAATTCCGCCCGTGCCATGGGGTTGCGCTCAATGCTGAGCGCGGGGGAGATCGAGGAGCTTGCCCGCGACGGCGTCGGCCAATTCCCGAAGGACGCGGAGCTTTATATCCGCCCGATGTTCTTCGCGGAATCCGGCTGGATCTATCCCGATCCCGAGAGCACGCGCTTCGTGATCGCGGTCTACGACTCACCGATGCCGAAGCCCACGGGGTTCTCGGTCTGCCTCTCGCCCTTTCGCCGGCCGGCGGCGGACATGGCGCCCACGGACGCCAAGGCGCCCTGCCTCTATCCCAATTCCGGCCGCGCGCTCTGGGACGCGGAGAAGCGCGGCTTCGGCAATGCGGTGGTGCTGGATGCGGAGGGGTTCGTGGCGGAGCTCGCCACCGCCAACATCTTCTTGGTCAAAGACGGTATCGTGCACACGCCGTCGGCGAACGGCACTTTCCTCGCGGGGGTAACGCGCCGCCGTGTGATCCAGCTCCTGCGCGACGCGGGCTACGAGGTGATGGAGCGGTCCATCACCTACGCGGAGGTGCAGCAGGCCGACGAGGTATTTTCGTCCGGCAATTACGGCAAGGTGCTGCCGATCACGGGCGTCGATCAGCGGAGCCTGCAGCCCGGGCCGGTTTACAGCCGCGCGCGCGAGCTTTATTGGGAATTCACTCATCGCTGATCCCAGGGCGCCTGCTTCCGGGGTGAAGCGTCCGGCGGCGCCGGCGCTCGCGGTGGGATACGCACGGGCGGCGTGGCTCACGCCCGAGGGCGAGATCGAGACTGTCGCCCCCCAGGAGGCCGGCCGGCGGGCGCGCCGTCAGCCGCCGCTGCTCTGCCATGCCGGCGCGGTGGCGCGCCGGCTCGGCGTCGACCCCTTTCCGGCTCTGGATCTCCTTGAGCTCTACGCCTTCGTGCGTCCGGCGCGCGCCTTGGTGCCGACGCCGCGCGGCCTGGCGATGGCGCTGGCGCTGCCGCGACCGGCGACTTTGGAAGACGATGCGCTCAGCCTGGCGCAGGCCGCCGAGGCGCTGCTGGCGGAGCTCGGCGCCACCGGCGACGGCGAGGCGAAGGCGGTGGCGCAGCAGATGGCGGCGAGCGGCTGGCTCTGGGGGCCGGCGGTGGTGGCGGCGCTGAAGCATGTGGCGGCGGACGAGGCGGCGGGGCTTGCCGCCTGGCGACGGCTGGGCGAATGGGCGGAGCACGCGCCGGAGCCGCCGCCGGGACATCTTCCTGTGGAGGAGGCGGAGGCGCGCCGCCGCCTCGCCTCGCTCCTGGGCGCGGATTCCGAGCCGCGGCCGCAACAGGCGGATTATGCCGCGGCGGCAAGCGCCGCCTTCCGACCTCGCGAGCAGCCGGACGAGCCGATGGCGGTGCTCGCCGAGGCCGGCACCGGCGTCGGCAAGACGCTGGGCTACATCGCTCCGGCCAGTCTCTGGGCGGAGAAGAACGCCGGCGCGGTCTGGATCTCCACCTTCACCCGCAACCTGCAGCATCAGATCGACGGCGAGCTCGACCGGCTCTATCCGGATCAGACGGAGAAGAGCCGCCGGGTCGTTCTGCGCAAGGGGCGGGAGAACTATCTCTGCCTGCTGAACTTCGAGGAGGCGGTCGGTGCGCTGCCGACCCGCCCCGCCACCGCGGTCGGGGTGGGATTGATGGCGCGCTGGATCGCGGCGACCCGGGACGGCAGCCTGGTGGGCGGCGATTTTCCGGGCTGGCTGCCGGATCTGATCGGGCGCGGCCGCACCCTCGGCCTCGCCGACCGGCGCGGTGAGTGCATCCACTCTGCCTGTCCGCACTACCACCGCTGCTTCATCGAGAAGAGCGTGCGCCGGGCGCGGCGCGCGCGGCTGGTGGTGGCGAATCATGCCCTCGTCATGGTGCAGGCGGCCTGGGGCGGGCTCGACGATTCCAACGTGCCGACGCGCTATGTCTTCGACGAGGGCCATCACGTCTTCGATGCCGCGGACAACGCATTCTCCCTGGCGCTCACCGGCCGCGAGGCGGTGGAGTTGCGCCGCTGGCTGCTCGGTGTCGAGGGTGGCCGCGGTCGTGGGCGCGGATTGCGGCGCCGGCTCGAGGATCTCGTCGCCGGCGACGAGGTTGCCGAGAAGGCCTTGCTCGATGCCCAGGCGGCGGCGCGGGTGCTGCCCGGAGAGGGCTGGCTGCAGCGGCTGCAGCAGGGCGCGCCCTATGGGGCGATGGAAGCGTTCCTCGCTCACTTGCGGCGCCAGGTCCTGGCCCGCGCCGAGGCGAGCGAGACCGCCTATTCGCTGGAGACCGGGGCGCGGCCGCCGGTCGAGGGGCTGCTGGCGGCGGCGGCGGCGCTGGGCGTGGCGCTCAGATCCCTGGCGACGCCGCTGGAGGCTCTCGCCAAGCGGCTGGCCAAGCGCCTCGACGACGAGGCGGAAGATCTCGATCCGGGAATGCGGATGCGCATCGACGCGGCGGTGCGCAGCCTGCGCCGGCGGGTGGAGGGCGAGCTCCTGGGCTGGGGCGCGATGCTGTCTGAGCTCGCGAGCCCCGGTGCCCCGGCCCTGGTGGACTGGTTCGCCGTCGATCGCTTCGACAGCCACGAGATCGACGTCGGGATGCATCGCCATTGGATCGATCCGACGCGCCCCTTCATCGAAACGGTGGTGAAACCGGCCCAAGGGCTGCTCATCACCTCGGCGACGCTCACCGACGGCACCGGCGATCCCGAGGCCGACTGGGCGGCGGCGGAGATGCTGACCGGTGCCCGCCACCTGTCGCGCCCGGCCTTGCGCGCCCGCGTGCCGTCGCCCTTCGACTACGTCGCCCAGACCCGGGTCTTCGTCGTGGGCGACGTCAAGCGCGACAGCATCGAGCAGGTGGCGGCGGCCTATCGCACGCTGTTCCTCGCGGCCGGCGGCGGCGCCCTCGGCCTCTTCACCGCGATCCAGCGGCTGAAGGCGGTCTATGGACGGATCGCGGCGCCCCTGGAGGCGGCGGGCCTGCCGCTCCTGGCGCAACACGTGGACGCCATGGACACCGCCGCCCTCGTCGACATCTTCCGCGCCGAGGAGGACGCCTGTCTTCTCGGCACTGACGCGGTGCGCGACGGCGTCGATGTGCCCGGGCGCTCGCTGCGCCTGATCGTCTTCGATCGCGTGCCGTGGCCGCGGCCCGACATCCTGCACAAGGCACGCCGCGCCGAGTTCGGGGGATCGCGCTACGACGATCGCATCACTCGCTTGCGTCTCCGTCAGGCCTTCGGCCGCCTGGTGCGGCGCGCCGGCGATACCGGCGTCTTCGTGCTGCTGGATTCAAGATTGCCATCGCGGCTGCTCGGCGCCTTTCCCGAAGGCGTCATCGTCGAGCGGATCGGCCTCGCCGAGACCGTGGAGAAGACGCGGGCGTTTCTCGCCGCGGCGCCGGCGTCGAGCCCGCCGGAGGGACGTTAACAAGCGCTTAAAGCGTGGGTCACTACAATCGCCGCGCCAGGTTCTGGGAGCGTGCGGTGTTTACTGACATTGTCGCGAAAGTCGTTCCGATCGGCGGACTGCTCTCGCCAGGATCAGGTTTCTTCTGGCTCTATCTGGTTGCTGCCGCAATCTTCGCATTGGCCATTTGCGTGCACCGTTCACCCGGCCCGGGCGGGTTGCTGCGCGCGGCCCGCGAGGTCTTCGATCCCCGCGTCTTCTTTCACCGCTCCGCCGTCGTCGACTACAAGTTCATCTACATCAACAGTCTGATGTCAGCGGTGGGGCTCGGCCTGGGGATCGCCAGCGTAGAGGCGATCGCGAACTGGGGTGCCGGTGGCTTGGCGCGGGTGTTTGGTCCGTCGCCGGCGCTTCCGGCGTCGCTCCTGACCGGCGTCGCGCTCACGCTCTCGATGGCGCTCGCCTTCGATTTCGCCAATTTCTATTTCCACTGGCTGCAGCACCGCATCCCCTTCCTGTGGGAATTGCACAAAGTGCACCATTCCGCCGAGGTCCTGACGCCGCTGACGGCGCTGCGCGTGCATCCGATCGCGTCGATCATGGGATCGCAGTTCATTGCGATTTGCCTGGCCGTGCCCGGCGCGATCTTCACGTATCTCTACGACGGGCCGGTCGCGGAGGTCACCATCCTCGGCGTCAATTCGGTGATCTTTTTCTGGCATACGCTGCTCGCCAATCATCTCGCCCACACGCAAGTGTGGGTCATGTTCCCGAGAGGCGTCCGCGAGATCTTCTACAGCCCGGCATTGCATCTCATCCACCACAGCGCCGATCCCCGGCATGCCGGAAAGAATCTCGGCTTCTGCTTCGCGTTCTGGGACCGCCTGGCGGGCTCGCTCTATCAGCCCCGAGATGAGGAGCGGCATGATCTGGTGCTGGGGATAGATCCGGAATCCATGGCCGAACTGCAAACGACATTGCAGCTCTACTGGACGCCGATACGCAACATTCTGGTCCGGCGCAGACCGGGTTCCGATCGGATCGTGACGCCGATTCTCGACTGATCGATAGCGTCGGGATTTGTCGACGCGTTCCAAAAATTCACACCCCAGTGTGGGGCGAGAGCTGGCACAGCCGTGCTCTCCGCGTCAATGTCTCGGCGTCACACCGTGATTTCCTGCGAGGATGATCCCGCCGTCGGAAAATGCTACATTGGACATGGCGCTCACCGTGGCGCTCCCCGACGCGAGCGTGACCGGAGCGTCGAGTCTCGCGCGCGGCAATAAGCGAAGGCAGGAGGTTGTACATGCTCGATCATCATTCGGCGCTCGTCTATTCCATGGTGCTTGCCTCGGCCGCGGATTCTGCGATGACCGACGCGGAGCTGCGCACGATCGGCGACATCGTGACGCACCTGCCGATCTTCTCCGACTACGACAGCAAGTCTCTCACCAAGACGCTTTCCAGCTGCTCCGACATGCTGCAGCAGGAGGACGGCCTCGACCGGGCGATCAAGGAGATCAAGGCGGCGCTGCCGCCGCGCCTGCGCGAGACCGCCTATGCCGTCGCCTGCGACGTGGTGGCGAGCGATGGCGAGGCCTCCCAGGGAGAGCTGCGCTTTCTCGAGCTCATGCGCGACCGGCTCTCGGTCGACCGCCTCGTGGCCGCCGGCATCGAGCGCGCCGCTCGAGCACGCTTCATGACGCTCTGACGTCGGGGGCCGAGAAATCGCTGCAATCAATGGTTCATTAACGCAGATCCGATAGGCATCGACGGGAAAGCGCCGGCCTCTCGGCTGGCCCGTAGTGATGGGGCGTGAACACTGGTGCCTGGCCTCTGCCGAGGGGCTGGGCGGCTGTCGTTTGCGCCGGAACTCGATGATGGGCCTTCTGTCACGTCTGTTGTCGGATCGGCGCGCGGTTATCGCCGCGATATGCGCCGTGCTTGCCGCTGCTTTCGTTGTCTATTTCCACGCGCTCACCAACAACGACGTCGCCTGGTACCTCCTTGCCGCCGACAAATGGTGGTCGGGAGCGCATCTCTATGACGACATCATCGAGGTCAACCCACCGCTCGTCTTCTATCTCGACATCCCCGCGGTGATCCTGGCACGACTGGTCGGATGCCCGCTGACCGAAGCCTTCGTCGTCTGCGTGTTCGCTCTCATTACGATGTCCCTTTTCCTCACCTGGCGCGTGACCGGGAGCGGTTTCGGCCGCAACGCGATGCTGGGACGCGGCCTGACCCTGGCCGTCCTCGTTGTCCTGGTCCTGTTTCCGACCTGGGACTTTGGCCAGCGCGAGCATTTGATGCTGGCGCTGGGTTTACCTTACACCCTGCTGACGATCCGGCGTGCACTGGGATCTCCCTGCGATCGGCCGACCGCCGCCCTGATCGGTATTCTGGCGGGCGCGGGCTTTTCCCTGAAGCCGCATTTTCTTCTGTTGCCGGCATTGCTCGAAGCCTATCTGGCCTGGCACGGCCGCTCGCTGCGACGCTGGCTTCGCATCGAGGTGGCAATGCTCGCCGTCATCGCCGCTGCCTATGCGATATCGATCCCGCTGCTGACTCCGGACTATCTCACGAGAGTCGTGCCCTATGCCCTGCTCGTCTATGGCCAGGGTCTCATGAGTTCCTTCGTGGCGGTGGCGTCGTGCTGGCAGGCCGCCGCCGTGGTCATGCTCGCGGCATTTCAGCTGAAGACACGCGGGCAACAGGTTCAACCCGAGATTTGCGACATCCTCGTAATCGCGAGCGTCGCTTTTTGCTTCATTTACGTCCTTCAAATGAAGGGCTGGAGCTATCAAGCTCTGCCGATGTCGGCGATGATCTTTCTCGCCACCGCGATGCTCTGCGTTGCAGATCCGATTCGTCGGAGCAATTTCGGCCCGCACCCCGCGCTCGGCGTGCTGGCGCTCGCGGGAATGATGATGATCTTCTTCACCAGGGGCACCTACGATAACGGCGTCGCCCGGGTGCTGTTGCCGCCGGTTCGCGAATATGCCGCGGGATCGTCGCTCTTCGTCTTTTCCGCCTACGTCTGGGTCGGTTTTCCTCTCGCCAATGAAGCGGGTGTGCGGTGGCCGTCGAGATTTCCGTCGATGTGGCTCCTGCCGGGGGCGGAGCGGCAATTGCATTCCGAGGAGGGCGGAGTTCGAATCCGGCTCTCGGTGCCTCGCTTCGCGAGATCGAGCGCTATACGGTCGATTCAGTGGTGGCGGATTTCATCAAGGATCCACCGAGGGTGGTCGTTGTCGACGCACGGCCGGATCCGAGATTCGGAGGGGCCGTTTTCGACTATCTCTCGTACTTCAGTCGCGACGAACGGTTCAGGGAGATCTGGTCACGGTATCGGCGGGTCGATCAGGTTTCGGTGGAAGACCTGGGGCCCTACGAGATTTTTCTGCGGACGTCACCGGACCTAATCTCGACAAATAGGGATCCATCCTGACGGCGGCAAAAAAAGGGGCCGCGGTGAACCGCGGCCCCTTTGCGTTTGTGCGAGGCGTCGAACCTAGAAGTCCATGCCGCCCATGCCACCCATGCCACCGTGGTCGTGACCACCGGGCATCGGCGCCGATTTCCGCTCCGGCTTCTCGCCCACCATCGCCTCGGTGGTGATGAGAAGACCGGCGATCGAGGACGCGCCCTGGAGGGCGAGCCGCACGACCTTCGTGGGGTCGATGATGCCGGCCTTGACCAGGTTCTTGTAGTCGCTGGTCTGGGCGTCGAAGCCGTAGTTGGTGTCGGTGCTCTCGAGGAGCTTGCCGACGACGACGGAGCCGTCGGAGCCGGCATTCTCGGCGATCTGCCGCGCCGGCGCCTGGAGCGCGCGGCGGACGATGTCGATGCCGACCTTCTGGTCGTTGTTGTCGGGCTTCAGCTTCGCCAGCACCTTGATGGCGTAGAGGAGCGCCGTTCCGCCGCCGGGAACCACGCCTTCCTCGACCGCCGCGCGCGTCGCGTGCATGGCGTCGTCAACGCGATCCTTGCGCTCCTTCACCTCGACCTCGGTCGCACCGCCGACGCGGATCACCGCAACGCCGCCTGCCAGCTTGGCAAGACGCTCCTGCAGCTTTTCCCGGTCATAGTCCGAGGTGGTCTCCTCGATCTGCGCCTTGATCTGGCCGATCCGGCCTTCGATGTCCTTCTTCTTGCCGGCGCCGTCGATGATCGTGGTGTTCTCCTTGTCGATGCGGATCCGCTTGGCCTTGCCGAGCATGTCGAGGGTGACATTCTCCAGCTTGATGCCGAGATCCTCGGAGATCACCTGGCCGCCGGTCAGCACCGCGATATCCTCCAGCATCGCCTTGCGGCGATCGCCGAAGCCCGGGGCCTTCACCGCCGCGACCTTGAGGCCGCCGCGCAGCTTGTTGACGACGAGAGTGGCGAGCGCCTCGCCCTCGACATCTTCGGCCACGATCAGCAGCGGCTTGCCGGACTGCACCACCGCCTCGAGGAGCGGCAGCATCGCCTGCAGGCCCGAGAGCTTCTTCTCGTGCAGGAGCAGATAGACGTCATCCAGCTCCGTGATCATCTTCTCGGCGTTGGTGACGAAGTAGGGGGAGAGATAGCCGCGGTCGAACTGCATGCCCTCGACGACGTCGAGCTCGGTCTCCAGGCTCTTCGCCTCCTCGACCGTGATCACGCCCTCGTTGCCGACCTTCTGCATCGCCTTGGCGATCATCTCGCCGATCTCGCGGTCGCCGTTGGCGGAGATGGTGCCGACCTGGGCGATCTCCTCGTTGGTGGAGACCTTCTTGGAGCGCTTCTGCACGTCCTCGACCACTGCCGCGACGGCGAGATCGACGCCGCGCTTCAGGTCCATCGGGTTCATGCCGGCGGCAACCGCCTTGGCGCCCTCGCGCACGATCGACTGCGCCAGCACCGTGGCGGTGGTGGTGCCGTCGCCGACGGAGTCGCTGGTCTTGCTCGCGACCTCCTTCACCATCTGGGCGCCCATGTTCTCGAACTTGTCCGAGAGCTCGATCTCCTTGGCGACGGTGACGCCGTCCTTGGTGATGCGGGGCGCGCCGAAGGACTTGTCGATGACGACGTTGCGGCCCTTGGGGCCCAAGGTCACCTTCACCGCGTTGGCGAGAATGTCGATGCCGCGCAGCATCCGGTCGCGCGCATCGCCGCTGAATCGAACTTCTTTGGCAGCCATGATCTATCTCCAGCTTGAATGGTTCAGGCGGCTTTCCGCTTCGACGCGGTGCCGACGATGATGCCGAGGATGTCGCTCTCCTTCATGATGATGAGCTCCTCGCCATCGATCTTGACCTCGCTGCCCGACCACTTGCCGAACAGGATGCGGTCGCCAGACTTCACGTCGAGGGGGTGCAGCTTGCCGTCGTCGCCGCGGGCGCCGGGGCCGACGGCCACGACCTCGCCCTCCATGGGCTTCTCCTTGGCGGTATCGGGAATGATGATGCCACCCGCCGTCTTCTCTTCCTGAGCCACGCGGCGGACCAGGACGCGATCTTGCAATGGCTTGAATTTCATCGAGAAATCCTCCCTTTGTGTGAGCGGGTCACGCCGCGTGATGCCTTTGGCACTCTCGGCCGGCGAGTGCCAGCGACATAGTGGAGACCGGCCGCCCTGTCAAGCGCGATGCTGGCAGCAGTCTCTTCGGTAGGCTGCTAAGGTATTGATTCAGCTTAATTTCTTCTTGAGGAACTCAAGGTTAACATCGATGCTTGGATCAGTGACGCAGGTGTCGAACGTCGAGGTACGCACATGTCATCCTTGGCCTTGCAGCTCCGGAGCTACCGCCTCACCACGGCGGAGATCCTCTATCACTTGCCCGATCATCCCACTCTTTTGCAGAGCTTCGTCTGGCAACAGCTCGATATGGCGCCGGAGTTTCCGGTGCTGCGGAAGTTTCTGGACTTCTGGACCCGCAATATCGAGGGCAAGCTGCATTCGGTGAAGGTGGCTCACGCGGAGCTGATCACGCCCGGCGCGCTCCGCCACGCCAACCTGTCCCTGCAGCTGCACTGAGCTGTCGGGCGGCCACCCGGCGCGACGCCTTGGCCCTTGCCAAGGCCGCCGGCAGGTGGGCAGTGTCGGGCTCGTCCCATGACCGTGCTTCCGCTCTCCCGCGGCCTGCGCGCCGCCGCGCCTGCCGCTGCCGCCTCCGACCGCGCCATCGCGGTCTGGCTGCTGACGTGCTGCGCCATGATCTTCCTCATGGTGGTCATCGGTGGCGTCACGCGGCTCACGGAGTCCGGACTTTCCATCACCGAGTGGAAGCCGGTGGCGGGCGTGCTCCCGCCGCTCACGCAGAACGAGTGGGCCGACGAGTTCGAGCGCTACCGGCAGATCCCGCAATACCGCGCGGTCCATCCGGATATGACCCTCGCCGAGTTCAAGACCATCTTCTTCTGGGAGTACCTGCACCGGCTCTGGGGCCGGCTGATCGGCGTCGTCTTCGCGGCACCTTTCCTCTGGTTTCTCTGGAAGCGACAGATCTCCTGGTCCCTCGCGCCCAAGCTCGCCGGGCTCTTCGTGCTGGGCGGGCTGCAGGGTGCGCTGGGCTGGTACATGGTGAAGAGTGGCCTCGCCGACCGCATCGAGGTGAGCCAGTACCGCCTCGTCGCCCATCTCGTGGCGGCGGTGGCGATCTACCTCGCGGCGCTCTGGGTGGCGCTGGATCTGCTGGCGCCGAGGCGCGAGGCTGGCGGCACTGGTCTCGGACGGCCACTCACGCTGCTGCTCGGCCTTGCGGCGCTGACCTTGATCGCCGGCGGGTTCGTCGCGGGGCTGCGGGCGGGCTACGTCTACAACAGCTTCCCGCTGATGAATGGCTACGTGGTTCCCCCGGATTATGGGGCGGGATTGCCGTGGTACCGCGCGCCGTTCGAAAGCCTTGCGGCGGCGCAGTTCGATCATCGGCTTCTGGCGGAGCTCACCTGGGTGACGACCATCGGGCTCTGGCTGTGGTCGCGGCAGCTCGACCTCGCGCCTTACCTGCGAGTGGCGTTGCATGCTCTGGCGGCGGTGGCGACGCTGCAGCTCGCCCTGGGAATTGCGACCCTGCTGCTGGTGGTGCCGATCCCGCTCGCGGCCGCCCATCAGGCGGGCGCCATCCTGCTGCTGACATCGGCTCTCGTCGCCCGACACGCGGCGCCGCAGCGTTAACGGCCGCAGGGGCCGTCAATTGGACGGCGCGGCGCTGCCGGCGCTATAGTCTCCAAAGGGTTGGAGGATCGGGATATGGCTGATTTTCCCAAGCATTCGTTCGCGGACTGGCAGGCGCTTGCCGCCAAGGAGCTCGGCGGCAAGCCGCCCGAAAGCCTGGTCTGGCAGACCGCCGAGGGCATCGCGATCAAGCCGCTCTACACGATCTCCGACCTCGAGCGGCTGGAGGGCGTGGGGACGCTGCCGGGCTTCGCGCCCTATCTGCGCGGCGTGCGCGGCACCATGTACGCGAACCGGCCATGGACCATCCGGCAGTATGCGGGCTTCTCCACCGCCGAAGATTCCAACAAGTTCTACCGCAACAATCTGAAAGCCGGGCAGGCGGGGCTCTCGGTGGCCTTCGATCTCGCCACCCATCGCGGCTACGATAGCGACCATCCGCGCGTCATCGGCGATGTCGGCAAGGCCGGCGTCGCCATCGACAGCGTCGAGGACATGAAGATCCTGTTCGACGGCATACCCCTCGACAAGATGAGCGTGTCGATGACCATGAACGGCGCCGTGCTGCCGGTGCTGGCGGGCTTCATCGTCGCGGCGGAGGAGCAGGGCGTGCCCGCCGCGAAGCTCCAGGGGACGATCCAGAACGACATCCTCAAGGAGTTCATGGTCCGCAACACCTACATCTACCCGCCGGGCCCCTCGATGCGGATCGTCGCCGACATCATCGAGTACACGGCGAAGCAGATGCCGAAGTTCAACTCGATCTCGATCTCCGGCTATCACATGCAGGAGGCCGGGGCGACCTGCGTGCAGGAGCTCGCCTTCACGCTGGCGGACGGTCTCGACTACGCCCGCGCCGCGCTCTCCCGCGGCCTCGACATCGACGAGTTCGCGCCGCGCCTCTCCTTTTTCTTCTGCATCGGCATGAATTTCTTCATGGAGATCGCCAAGCTGCGCGCCGCGCGCCTGCTCTGGGCCAAGCTGATGAGCCGCTTCGAGCCCAAGAATCCCGTGAGCCTGGCGCTGCGCACGCACTGCCAGACCTCCGGCGTCAGCCTGATGGAGCAGGATCCCTACAACAACATCATCCGCACGACGATCGAGGCGATGGCGGCGGTGCTGGGCGGGACGCAGTCCCTGCACACCAATTCCTTCGACGAGGCGCTGGCGCTGCCGACGCCGTTCTCTGCGCGAATCGCGCGCAATACCCAGCTCATCCTGGCGGAGGAGAGCGGGATCACTCATGTGGTGGATCCCCTCGGCGGCAGCTACTACGTCGAGAACCTCACCCATTCGGTGGCCTCAGCGGCGATGGAGCTGATCGACGAGGTCGAGGCGCTCGGCGGCATGACCAAGGCGGTGGAGCAGGGGCTACCGAAGCTTCGGATCGAGGAATCGGCGGCCCGGCGCCAGGCCCGCGTCGATCGCGGCGAAGAAGTGATCGTCGGCGTCAACAAGTACAAGGCCGAGGATGAGCACCCCGTGAAGCTCCTCGACATCGACAACACCAGCGTGCGGGATCAGCAGATCCGCCGCCTCAAGGAGATCCGCGCCAAGCGCGACCAGAAGCGCGTCGCGGCCACCCTGGAGGCCCTGACGCAGGCGGCGCGCAGCGGAGAGGGCAATCTGCTGGCCCTCGCCATCGAGGCGACGCGGGCGCGAGCCACCGTCGGCGAGATCTCCGACGCCTTGGAGACGATCTTCACCCGTCACCGCGCCACTATTCGCTCGGTCTCCGGCGTCTACGGCGCTCTCTACGAGGGCGACGAGGGATTCCAGCGCATCCAGCGCGAAGTCGAGAGCTTCGCTCACGGCGAGGGCCGCCGGCCGCGCATGCTGGTGGTAAAGCTCGGCCAGGACGGTCACGATCGCGGAGCCAAGGTGATCGCCACGGCTTTTGCCGACATCGGCTTCGACGTCGATATCGGACCGCTCTTTCAGACCCCGGCGGAGGCGGCGCGCCAAGCGGTGGAGAACGACGTGCACGTGGTCGGTGTCTCCACTCAGGCCGCGGGTCACAAGACCCTGGTGCCGGAGCTGATCAAGGCGCTGAGGCAGGAGGGCGGTGAAGACATCCTTGTGGTCTGCGGTGGTGTCATTCCACCACAGGACTACGAGTTTCTCATGCAAGCCGGCGTCTCCGCCATCTACGGGCCCGGGACCAATATCCCCTTGGCCGCCAGCGAGATCCTGAGCCTCATCGCCAAGCGCCGCCTCGCGGCCTAGGCGCCGTGCGGCGCCTGTCCGCCTGGCTGTCGATCTGCTCGCTCACGATGTGGAGTGCAGTGGGTGTTGTCGCGGCTCAGGAGAGCGACATCGGCGCGGCGGACCCCGCGGGACAGTGGCGCAAGCTCACCCGCACCACCGGCACGAGCGATTGCATCGGCGATCCCAAGTCGCCGATCTGCACCGTCGAGACCTTCATTGCCTGCTACGCGCGCAATGATCCCAGGCTCTGCCGCATCGCATCGGGGCCGAAGCGGCGGCCGCCGCCCAGCGGCAGCTTCACCCCGAACTCCACGCTCTACCGTCTCCTCGAAGTGAAGCCGCTCGAGCGCGCGGATTTTCCCCCTGCTTGGAGCGACGACGGCAAAGGGGCTCGCCCCGGGGACGTCAAGATCGCTGCCTGGATGCGGGAGTGCTGGACCGAGTGCGACCGTACCGGCGTCAGGGAGAACTACTGGGTCCGACAGGACGGCGATCGCTGGTGGATCGTCTGGTATGGCGAGCCGGACTGGCGCTATACGGCGATTCCGCCTGTCCATGTCCGAGCGGACCACCGGCCCTGACGGGTCGGCGGTTCGACCAAAAGAGGAGCCGCTTCAGCCGCCGGATTTGTCGGTGGCCGTGGATGCCGTCGTCTGGCTTTGCCCGGACGAGGTGGTATCGAGCTCACAGGCGAAGGCCGGGGCTGCCGTGAAGAGAAGCAGCGCGACCAGCATCAACATACGCATCGCTCGTTCTCCTATTGGGAACAACGCTCGCTAAGTCTCGGACTCCGTCCCCGGACCGTCAACCGGGCGAAGCGGACATCACGGAACTGTGTGTCTCCTCGGAGCCCCGAGACGAATGGTTGCGAAACCGGCGGCCGGGCCCCACCTTCTATGCGGCCAGCCGGTCCTGCCGTCGGCCTGTTGTCGGCGGGCAATCCACGCTATCTATCCCCTCGCATGGTCATTCTTCTTTTTATCGTGTTCATCGACCTCCTCGGCTTCGGGGTGATGATCCCGCTGCTGCCGTTCTACGGGCTCCATTTCGGCGCAACGGCGACCGAGGCCACGTGGATGATGGGGTGCTATTCCCTGGCGCAGTTCGTCTCCTCGCCGCTGCTCGGGCGGCTGAGCGACAAGATCGGACGACGGCCGGTGCTCCTTGTCAGTCTCGCGTGCTCCACCGCCGCCTATATCTGGATCGGCTTCGCCGATGCGCTCTGGATGCTGTTTGCCGCGCGCCTGCTGGCGGGTGCCGGCGCGGGCAACATTGCCGCGGCGCAGGCCTACATCACCGACGTGACGCCGCCGGAGCAGCGCGCCAAGGGCATGGGCATGATCGGTGCGGCCTTTGGCGTCGGTTTCACCCTCGGCCCCGCCATCGGCGGCTTCGTCGCGGGATCCGAGCAGACCACGGCGGCCCTGGCGCGACCGGCCTTCCTCTCCGCGGGCCTGTCGCTGATCGCCTTTCTCCTGGTGCTCACGCTGCTGAAGGAAAGCCTGCCGCCGGAGTCGCGAAACGCGCCGCCGCGGCCACAGCGTTGGCGTCTGGCACAGGAGATCCTGCGGGGACCGCGCCAGATGCTGCGCCAGCTCGTCCTGCTGTTCTTCACCGTCACGACGGCCTTCGCCGCGATGGAAACCACCTTCGCGCTCTGGGCCAACGGCGCCTTTGGCTGGAACCAGCGGCAGGTCGGCGAGTATTTCCTCTACGTGGGCGTCCTGCTGATCATCGTGCAGGGCATATTGATCGGCCGACTGTCGCGGCTGTTCGGCGATTCCAGGCTGATTCTCGCCGGTGCTGTCCTGATCGCCCTCGGCCTCACCGGCATTCCCTTCGCCTCGTCGCTGCCGCGCCTGATGGCCTCGACCGCCTGCCTGGCCTTCGGCATGGGGCTCTTCAACCCCTCGATCAATGCCGTGATATCGCGCCAAGCCGCCGCGGACGAGCGCGGCGGCACCATGGGGGTCGCCCAGTCCGGCGCCAGCCTCGCCCGCATCGCCGGGCCGCTGATCGGCGGCGCACTATTCGGGCTCTACGGCCGCAACGCGCCGTACTATGCCGGCGCCGCCCTGATGCTGGCCGCCATCGCTCTGGCGCTGCGCATTCCGCGGGAACGGCTGGCCGGCGCGATCGCGAAGGTAACCGGCCCGGCGTCATGAAGGACATCCGCCAGGCGAGCTCCAGCCCCGGCCCGTCCGGCGGCGATGCCAAGAGCGAGCTGCGCTCTCTGGTTCGTCTTGCGCCCTATCTCTGGCCCAAGGGCGCGTCCGATCTGAGGGTGCGCGTGGTACTGGCACTCCTCTGCCTGGTCGCCGCCAAGGGCATCAGCGTCACTGTGCCGCTGCTCTACAAGCGCGCGGTCGATGCGCTCACACCCGGCCACGCCGCCATCATCATCGTGCCGGTGGCGCTGGTGGTGACCTACGGGCTCGCCCGGGTGCTGGCCCAGGTCTTCGGCGAGCTGCGCGACGCGGTCTTCGCCAAGGTCGGCCAGCGCGCGGTCCGCATCATCGCCCTCAGTACCTTCCGCCACCTGCACGCGCTCTCCCTGCGCTTCCATCTCGAACGGCAGACCGGCGGCCTCTCCCGCGCTATCGAGCGCGGCATCCGCGGCATGGATTTCCTGCTCTCGTACATGCTGTTCAGCGCGCTTCCGACCGTGGTCGAGATCGCGCTGGTGGGCGGCATCCTCTGGCACTTCTACGACTGGGATTTCGCCGCGGTGACGCTGCTGACCGTGGCGGTCTATGTCGCCTTCACCTTCTCCATCACGGACTGGCGGGTGAAGTTCCGCCGCGAGATGAACGATCGCGACAGCGAGGCGAATACCAAGGCGATCGACAGCCTTCTCAACTTCGAGACCGTCAAGTATTTCGCCAACGAGGAGCACGAGGCCAGCCGCTTCGACAAGGCATTGCAGGCCTATGAGAAGGCCGCGGTGAAGAGCCAGACTACGCTGGCGGCGCTCAACGTCGGCCAGGGTCTCATCATCTCCGTGGGGCTGGTGGCAGTGATGCTGATGGCGAGCTTCGGGGTCGCCGCGGGCCGGATGACCGTGGGCGATTTCGTCATGGTGAACGCCTACCTCGTGCAACTCTACATGCCGCTCAATTTCCTCGGCGTCGTCTACCGCAACATCAAGCAGTCCCTGATCGATCTCGAGGCGATGTTCCGCCTGCTCGACGTCAAGCCGGAGGTCGTCGACCGGCCGGGCGCGCCGGAGCTCCGCATCACCAGTGGCGAAGTGGTCTTCGATCACGTCTCCTTCCGCTACGATCCGCGCCGGCCGATCCTGCAGGACGTCTCGTTCCGGGTCCCGCCCGGCGGCACCCTGGCCATCGTCGGGCCGAGCGGCGCCGGCAAGTCGACGATCTCGCGTCTGCTGTTCCGCTTCTACGACGTGGACGAGGGCCGCATCCTCATCGACGGCCAGGATATACGCGAGGTGCGCCAGGACAGCCTGCGTCGCGCCATAGGCGTGGTGCCGCAGGATACCGTGCTGTTCAACGATTCCATCCGCTACAACATCGCCTATGGTCGCCCCGGCGCATCTCTGGACGAGGTCGAGCAGGCCGCGCGCCATGCCCACATCCACGACTTCGTCGTCAAGCTGCCGGACGGCTACGAGACGTCGGTGGGCGAGCGTGGCCTCAAGCTGTCCGGCGGCGAGAAGCAGCGCGTCGCCATCGCCCGCGTGGTGCTGAAGGCGCCGCGTATCGTGACCTTCGACGAGGCGACCTCGGCGCTCGACACCAAGACCGAGCGCGAGATTCAGGACAGCCTCGAGGAGATCGCCCACGACCGCACCACCGTCATGATCGCGCACCGGCTGTCGACCGTGGTGCACGCCGACGAAATCCTGGTGCTGGATCAGGGCAGGGTCGTCGAGCGCGGCAATCACGGCGGCCTATTGGCTCAAGGCGGCATCTATGCTGCCATGTGGGCTCGGCAGCAGGAGGCGGCCCGCGCCGAGGAGCTCGCCGCCGTAGCGGACTAGCCATGGCTCAGACCGACACCGGCGTACGCCGGCACGTCAATCTGGCGCTGCAGGGCGGCGGAGCTCACGGCGCCTTTAGCTGGGGCGTGCTGGACCGTCTGCTGGAGGACGGACGGTTGGCGATCGACGGCGTCAGCGGCACCAGCGCTGGAGCGATGAATGGCGCGGCTCTGGTCTCGGGCTTCAGCAAAGGTGGCGCCGCCGGCGCGCGCAGGTCGCTCGAGCAGTTCTGGCTCGGCGTCAGCGAGCTCGGCCTGCTGAGCCCGATCCATCGCAGCTGGTACGACCACGTCGTCGGCAATTGGGACATCGACGACAGCCCGGCCTCGATCTGGCTCGACATGCTGTCCAACGTGATCTCGCCCTATCAGACCAATCCGCTCAACCTGTCGCCGCTGCGGGATTTCCTGACCGGCCTCATCGACTTCGAGGCCCTGCGCAAGGGCGAGGGCATGCGGCTCTTCGTCTGCGCGACCGCCGTCAGCACCGGCAAGGTCAAGGTTTTCGAGCGCAAGGAGATGACCGCTGACATGCTGCTGGCCTCGGCGGCGCTACCCAACGTCTTCCAGGCCGCCGTCATCGCCGGCGAGGCCTATTGGGACGGCGGCTATATGGGCAATCCCGCCATCTTCCCGCTGATCTACAACTGCCCGTCGCCCGACGTCGTCATCGTGCAGGTGAATCCCCTGACCCGGAAGGACACCCCGAAGACGGCGGGCGAGATCATGAACCGCCTCAACGAGATCACCTTCAACGCCTCGCTCATGCACGAGATGCGGGCGATCGCCTTCGTGCTCAAGCTCCTGGACAAACTGCCCGCAGATCTGCCTGTCATCGGCGATCTCAAGCGCATGCATATCCACATGATCGAGGACGAGCCGGCGATGGAGTCCCTGGGCGTCGCCAGCAAGCTGAACACCGACTTCGACTTTCTGCTGCATCTGAAGAAGCGCGGCCAGGAGACCGCCGGCCGCTGGCTCAAGAAGAATTTCGACGCGATTGGCGAGCGCTCCACGGTCGACATCCGGCAGAAATTTCTCTGATCGCGATTCAGCCGGCGCCGGCGCCCAGTACCCGTCGCGGTTTTTCCGTGCTAGGAAGCGGCGCATGGGGGAGCCCGCGATCGATGTCGCAGCACTGGCCGCCGCGCTCGGGCGCGGCGATCGTCGTGCGCTCGCCCGCGCCATCACCCTCGTCGAGTCGACCCGGGAGGATCACCGCGCCGCCGCCGAGCGGCTGCTGGCGGCGGTGCTGCCGCGAAGCACCGACAGCTCGGTCAGGCTGGGGATCTCCGGCGCGCCCGGTGTCGGCAAGTCGACCTTCATCGAGGCTCTCGGACTCCTGGTGATCGGGAAGGGTCACCGCCTAGCCGTGCTGGCGATCGACCCCTCGTCGAAGCGCGGCGGCGGCTCTCTCCTCGGCGACAAGACGCGCATGGCGGAACTCGCCCGCCACGAGCGGTGCTTCATCCGGCCGACGCCCGCGGGCGCCACCCTGGGCGGTGTGGCCCGGCGCACCCGCGAGGCGATCCTGCTCTGCGAGGCGGCGGGATTCGACTGCGTCATCGTCGAGACCGTCGGCGTCGGCCAGTCCGAGACCGCGGTCGCGGACCTCGTGGACATGTTCCTGCTGCTGCTGGCACCCGGCGGCGGCGACGATCTGCAGGGACTCAAGAAAGGCATCGTCGAGCTCGCCGACCTTATCCTGGTGAACAAGGCGGACGGCGACCTGAAGGCCGCGGCGACGCGGGCGGTCGCCGACTATCGCCACGCCCTCCATCTGCTGCGCCCGGCCTCGCCGAACTGGGTTCCCGAGGTGCGTGGCGTCTCGGCACTCACCGGGGAAGGGTTGGCCGAGGTTTGGGCGCTGGTGGAGCGCCACCGTAGGATGATGACGGAGAGTGGTGAGCGCCAGCGCCGCCGCGTCGGCCAGGCTCGCGCCGCCCTCTGGCGCGAAATCGGCGAGGGGCTGCTCGACGCCTTCAGGGCCAGCAAGGGGATCGCGGCGAAGCTCGGCGAGATCGAGGCGGAGGTGGCGGCGGGCAAGGAGAGCTCGCTCGCGGCGGCGCGACGGCTGCTCGATGCGTTCCTGAAGCGGAAAGGCTGAGATCGCTGCGTAATGGGGGAGTTAGAGAGATGCTGAACGATCGACGGTCGCATGGGCTCTGGGAGCGGACTGCGCCGCCGCCTCCCGCGACGGAGCTGCTTGCGGGCGACATCGTCGCCGACGTCGCGATCGTCGGGGCCGGCTACACGGGCCTGTCGGCCGCGCTGCACTTGGCGGAGCGTGGCCTCGGCGTCGCCGTGCTCGAAGCGGTCGAGATCGGCTACGGCGCGGCGGGACGAAGCACCGGGCTCGTCAATGCCGGACTCTGGGTCATGCCGTCCGCCTTCAGGCAGACGCTGGGGCCGGTCCATGGCGACAGACTCCTCGACCTGCTGCGCGATTCGCCGCGCGCGGTCTTCGACATCGTCGACAAGCATGATATCCCCTGCGAGCTGAAGCGTGCCGGCACGATCCACTGCGGCGCGGGCGCAAAGGGCGCCGCGGAAGTCCGGGAGCGGGCGCGGCAATGGCAGGCGCTCGGTGCCCCGGTGCATGTCCTCGAGGCCGAGGAGACGCGCGCCAAGACCGGCACCTTGGCCTTTCCGGCAAGCATGCTCGACCTGCGCGCCGGAACGATCCAGCCGCTGGCCTATGTTCGGGGGCTCGGCCGCGCGGCGATCGCCACCGGCGCGCGCGTCTTCACCCAGAGCCCGGCCGAGCGCATCCAGCGCGATGGCGGCGCCTGGCACCTCACGACGCCGGGCGGCAGCGTGCGCGCCAAGCAGGTGCTGCTGTCGACTGACACCTATACCTCGCACATCATGCCCGAGCTGCGAGGCCAGCAGATCGTGGTGCCGTTCTTCCACATCGCGACGACGCCGCTCAGCGACAATATCCGGCGCACCGTCCTTCCGGGAGGGCAGGGAGCCTGGGACACCAACACCGTGCCCAGCGCCTTCCGCACCGACGATGCCGGCCGCCTCATCATCGGCAGCGTCGGCGCGCTGCGCGGCACGGGCGTGGCGGTGCATCGCGGCTGGGCGCAGCGGCGCATTCGCAAGCTCTTCCCGCAACTCGGCGAGGTGAGTTTCGAGCATGAGTGGTATGGCCGGATCGGCCTCACCAACGACCACCTGCCGCGGCTGCATGCGCCGGCGGAGAACATGATCGCGCTCGCCGGCTACAACGGCCGCGGCATCGCGCCAGGCACGGTCTTCGGCCGCGAGCTCGCCCGCCACATCGCCGGCGAGGTGCCGCTGGACGACATGTTCCTGCCGGTGACGACGGCGCGCGACGCCCTGTTCCGCACCATCCGACAAGGCTACTACGAGCTCGGCGCGCAGATCGCGCATCTGCCGCCGGTGCGCTGATCCCCGCGACGGCCTGCGGGAAGGCGGACGTTATTCAAGGATCGCCACCGCCCGCGTCCAGCCGGCCGAGGCGCCGCGGATCTTCACCGGGAAGCAGCTCACGCGGAAGCCGGTCGCCGGCAGCGCCTCGAGGTTGTGCAGCTTCTCCAGGTGGCAGTAGCCGATCTCGCGGCCGGCCTTGTGGCCTTCCCAGATCAGGCCGGCATCGCCGGTGGCGCCGTATTTCTCCTTGGTGTGAATGAAAGGCGCGTCCCAGCTCCAGGCGTCGGTGCCGGTGACGCGCACGCCACGCTCCAGCAGATAGAGCGTCGCCTCGCGACCCATGCCGCAGCCGGCGGCGACGTAGTCGGGCTTGCCATAGGCGGAGCCCGCGCGGGTGTTCACCAGCACGATCTCCAGCGGCGAAAGCGTGTGCTCGATCCGCTTGAGCTCGGCCTCCACATCAGCGGCGGTGACGACGTAGCCGTCCGGACGCTCGCGGAAGTCCAGCTTGATGCCGGGCTGCAGGCACCAGTCGAGGGGCACCTCGTCGATGGTGATCGCGCGCTCGCCGCGGTTCATGGTGGAATGGAAATGATAGGGCGCGTCCAGATGCGTGCCGTTGTGGGTCATGAGGCGGATCCACTCGATCGCCCAGCCCTCGCCGTCCGGCAGATCCTCCGCCTTGAGGCCCGGAAAGAACTTCACCACGTCGGCGGCGGTGTTCTTGTGGGTGAGATACTCGATCTTCGGTCCATAGCCCGGCGGGTCCGAGATTACCTCGTTCTCGAGGTGCATGGAGATGTCGATCAATTGGCGTGGCATCTTGGCCCCTCCCTGATTTGCCGGGCGCGGTGATTTCACGACGTCACTTCCTCCGCGTCGACCGCTGCTGGGCGAAATACTCGCGGGCGCAGGCCAGCAGCGCGTCCGCGGCCCGGGTCGGGCGGGCCTGCGCCGGACGCGCCAGCGCGATCCGCAGCGGCGGACAGTCTTCCGCGAGGGGCCGGCAGGCCAAAGCAGTCCCGTCGTAGGCGCGGTCGCCCTCGGGGCGGATGTTGAGGAGCCCGATGCCGTGTCCGCGCGCCACCAGCCCGCGCACCATCTCGATGGAAGGTGTCGCGTAGCGGAGCTGAGGCTCCAGCCCATAGGCCAGAAAGACGGCGCGGAAATACTCCCGGCTGTGCGGGAGATCGAGCAGCACGAAGGGCTCCGTCGCGAGCGCCCGCAGGGAGACGCGGCGGCGGCTCGCAAGCGGGTGATCTGACGGCAGCAGCGCATAGGGCTTGTGGGCGGCGAGCGGCTCCAGCTTGACCTCCGGTCCGAGCGCCAGGTCATAGAGCAGCGCCATCTCGATGGTGCCATCCGCCAGCCGGCGGCGGAGCTCCTCGATGTCGCCCTCATGGAGCCGCACGGTCACGTCCGGATGCAGCTCGGCGAAACGCGACAGCAGGCCCGGGAGATAGTAGGGCGCGAAGGTCACGAAGTAGCCGAGGTGTAGCTCGCCCCGGAGCGGCGTGCCCTCGCTGCCGACGAAGGAGCCAAGCTCGTCCGCATGGGAGAGAAGGCCGCGGGCCTCGGCGAAGAGCTGGCGGCCCGCCGGCGTCAGGGTGAGGCCGCGGGCGTGATGGCGCAGGAAGAGCTGGGCGCCGAACACGCGCTCGAGATGGGCGATGGCGGTGGAGACCGAGGGCTGCGACACGTTGAGCCGCTGCGCCGCCCCGGTGACGCTGCCGCGCTCGGCCGCCGCCGCGAAATATCCGAGTTGCTTCAGGGTGTATTGGATCAATTTTTCCGATCCGTTTCCTCAGGGAATTATATTTTGCCGATCCTGTCAGGCAAAGCAGATTCGCGCCGGCCACGGAACCGGCGGCGGGGCTCAGGATCGCGTGATGTGACGGCGGCGCCGGCCTCAGCGGCTCTTGCGCCGCGCCACGGAATCCGCCACCACGCAGAGGATCTCGTACATCAGCGTCGCGCCCACCATCGCGGTATTGCCGCTGGGATCGAACGGCGGCGACACCTCGACGACGTCGCCGCCGACGAGGTTCAGGCCCTTCAATGCGCGCAGCATGATCTGCGCCTCCACCACGGTGATGCCGCCGCATTCGGGCGTTCCCGTGCCCGGCGCGAAGACGGGATCGAGGCCGTCGACGTCGAAGCTGATGTAGGTGGGCCCGTCGCCGACGATCTTGCGCGCCTCCTCGATCACCGACTTGGGACCGCGGTCGTAGAATTCCTCCATGTAGACGACGCGCATGCCGCTGTCGTGGCTGAACTTCCAGATGTCGATGTTGTTGACCGCGCCGCGGATGCCGATCTGGATCGTGCGTTTGGGATCGAGGAGCCCTTCCTCCACCGCCCGGCGGAACGGCGCGCCATGATGGAACTTGGAGCCGAGATAGTCGTCGCCGGTATCGCAATGGGCGTCGAAATGGATCATGCCGACGGGCCGCTGCTTGGCGATGCCGCGCATGACCGGGAGGGTCACCGAATGATCGCCGCCGGCGGCGACCGGCACCACGCCCGCGGCGTGGATCTCGCTGAAAAACGCAGCGATCTCGTTGAGGGCGCCGGTGAGCTCGAATGGCTTCTCCACCCAGGCGTCGCCGATGTCGCCGACCCGGCAGAGCGCGTGGGGATCGAGGCCGGTCGCCTGGTTGATGCGCCGCATCAGGCTCGACTGATTGCGGATCTCGCGAGGACCGTGGCGGGCGCCCGGCCGGTTGGTGACGCCACCGTCGAAGGGGATGCCCACCAGGCCGATGTCGACCTTGGAAAGATCCTCGACGAAGGGCGCGCGCATGAAGGTGGGAATGCCGAGATAGCGCGGCCGCACCATGGGATCGGCGAATTCGGGATAGGTATATTCTCGCGTCATGGGATGCGCCATTCTGCTGCGGAAAGCGGTAGATCGAGCATACGCTTCGGCCGGCGAGACCGGCGAGAGGATTCGATCTTTCGCTGGACGCACGCCGGCGGCATGCTCGACGGCACCGCAGTATCCCCGAGGCACCTATGACCACCGCATCGCCGACCGCTAACCAGCGCATCGTCCGCGCGCCGCGCGGACCCGCCATCAGCGCCAAGAGCTGGCTCACCGAGGCGCCGCTGCGCATGATCATGAACAACCTCGATGCCGAGGTGGCGGAGCGGCCGCAGGATCTCGTGGTCTATGGCGGCATCGGCCGTGCCGCCCGGGACTGGCAGAGCTTCGATCGCATCGTGTCCTCGCTCAGGGATCTCGAGGGCGACGAGACGCTGCTGGTGCAGTCGGGCAAGCCCGTCGGCGTTTTCCGCACTCACGCCGACGCGCCGCGGGTGCTGATCGCCAACTCGAACCTGGTGCCGGCCTGGGCGACCTGGGAGCACTTCCACGAGCTCGACCGCAAGGGCCTGATGATGTACGGCCAGATGACCGCGGGCTCGTGGATCTACATCGGCAGCCAGGGGATCGTGCAGGGCACCTACGAGACCTTCGTCGAAGTGGGCCGCCAGCACTACGGCGGCGATCTCGCGGGCAAATCGATTCTGACTGGCGGTCTCGGCGGCATGGGCGGCGCGCAGCCGCTCGCCGCCACTATGGCCGGCGCCTCGCTCCTCGCTGTCGAGTGCCAGCCGTCGCGCATCGAGATGCGTCTCAAGACGCGCTACCTCGACGTTGCCGCGAAGACTCTCGACGAGGCGCTGGAAATCATCGCCCGCGCCGGCAAGACGCGGCAGCCGGTTTCCGTCGGGTTGATCGGCAATGCCGCCGAGGTCTATCCCGAGCTGGTGCGCCGCGGCGTGCGCCCCGACGTCGTCACCGACCAGACCTCTGCCCACGATCCCCTCAACGGCTATCTGCCGGCGGGCTGGAGCATCGCCGAGTGGGAGGCGCGGCGGCTGCAGGATCCCAAGGGCGTCGCCGAGGCCGCGAAGCAGTCGATGGCGGTGCAGGTGCGCGCCATGTTGGCGTTCCATCGCGCCGGCGTCCCTACCGTCGACTACGGCAACAACATTCGGCAGATGGCGCGGGACGTCGGCGTCGCCGACGCCTTCGACTTCCCGGGCTTCGTTCCCGCCTATATCCGACCGCTGTTCTGCCGTGGCGTCGGACCGTTCCGCTGGGTGGCGCTGTCGGGTGATCCCGAGGACATCTACCGCACCGATGCCAAGGTGAAGGAGCTGCTGCCGGACAGCCCGCATCTCCATCACTGGCTCGACATGGCTAGGAGTCGGATCGCGTTCCAGGGCCTCCCGGCGCGGATCTGCTGGATCGGCCTCGGCGACCGCCACCGCATCGGTCTCGCCTTCAACGAGATGGTGGCGCGGGGCGAGCTCAAGGCGCCGATCGTCATCGGCCGCGATCATCTCGACTCCGGCTCCGTCGCCAGTCCCAACCGGGAGACCGAGGCGATGCGGGACGGCTCCGACGCAGTCTCGGACTGGCCGCTCCTCAACGCGCTCCTCAATTGCGCCAGCGGCGCCACCTGGGTCTCGATCCATCATGGCGGCGGCGTCGGCATGGGATATTCCCAGCACGCGGGCATGGTGATCGTCTGCGACGGCACCGCCGAGGCCGCGCGCCGCATCGAGCGCGTGCTCTGGAACGATCCCGCCACCGGTGTGATGCGCCACGCCGACGCCGGCTACGACATCGCCCTCGACTGCGCACGAGAATTTGAGCTGAAGCTGCCGTCGCTCGCTCGCTGAGAACGGATTGGGGCGCTGGACAAAGATTGACTCGATCGGCGGCGCGACGGGGCTCATCCGGAGGAGGTCCTCTCCCATTGGGGTCACGCTCTGCCCCCTATTTGCGCGGTGGTCACAGCTTGGCCACATTCGCTTCATGGGCAGGCCACATTTGCTGGCCATCGTCGATGCTCCCAGGTTGCATGAGGAGGGTGTCGAGCCATGATTGAAGTGACCGACCAGAGCAGCGAGCTCGCTGACAGCCCGTCTACGTCGTTCAATGGGGTCCTCTCGACGGATACCGAGGCCCCGGTGCGCTCCACGCGGATCGTGCTGGTGGACGACGAGGACGATTTCCGTGAATCCCTCGGCCTCAACCTGGAGGATGAGGGCTTCGGCGTCACCACCTTCCCGGGAGGCGCGCCGGCGCTCGCGTATTTCGCCGCGGGCAAGGAGGCCGACCTCATCCTGCTGGACTGGCGGATGCCCGGCATGAACGGCCTCGAGATGCTGCGTGAGCTGCGCCATCGCGGGATCATGACGCCGGTCATCTTCCTCACCGGCCTCGGCGACGACGTCTACGAGGAGGCGGCGCTTGCCGGCGGGGCGGTGGACTTCATCGACAAGTCCCGGCGCCTGTCGATCCTGGTGAAACGTATCGAGATCATCGCGGAGGGGCAGCGCCCGCTCCCCGATGCCGCCCAGCAGCCGGTGGAGCCGACCCAGCTCCGCCTGGGACCGCTGGAGCTGCGCTTCGACATCAGCCGCGCGTTCTGGAACGGCCGGCCGGTGGACCTCACTCTCACCGAGTTCCGCATGGTGGGCCGCCTCGCCCTCAAGCCCGGCGAGGATCTTTCCTACCGCGAGATCTACGACCTCGTGCACGGCAAGGACTTCGTTGCCGGCAGCGGCTCGGACGGCTACCGCGCCAACGTCCGCACCTTCATCAAGCGCATCCGCAAGAAGTTCCGGGACGTCGATCCCGAGTTCGCGCTGATCCACAACTACCCCGGCTTCGGCTACCGCTGGGTGGTGGCGTAGGCCGGGCGATATTGCGGCGGCTGTCGGACGCGTCGACACGATGGCCGCCGCATCGGCTCATCGGTGATGGCGGTCGACCGCGTCACGCCGGGCATTGCCGGCACGTCGCTGCTGAAGTGCCGGGTCATACCGGCGCGATCTGATTGATATGCAGGCTTTCGATGCCGGGTCTGCCGCAAAACTCACCACACTGGTCCCTTTAGAGGGAGGGAAACTCGCGTTCGGCGCGCATACCTCCCTCCTTTGATCCGTTTGTGCTGCATCGCAGCAATACTATGCTCGCAGTCGCAGCATATTTCCGCTGATGGCGGTTCAGTGGAATGCGATCGGGGGTATCGAGCGATGATCCAAGTGACGGAGCGACCAGAAGCGCCTGCTTCCGACCTGGTGCGATCGACCGACCAGTCTCGGTCCCTGGCATCTGCGGCAAGCGCCCGCATGCCGCGGATCCTTGTGGTGGATGACGAGGATGACTTTCGGGAGGCTCTAAGCCTGAACCTGGGCGACGAGGGTTTCGGCGTTACGGGCTTCGCGGATGGGGTGAAAGCCCTGGAGCATCTTGCCTCGGGGAAGGAGGCGGATCTGGTCCTGCTGGATTGGCGCTTGCCGGGGATGACCGGCCTCGAAGTGCTGCGCGCGATGCGCGATCGCGGAGTCACCACGCCGGTGGTTTTCGTCACCGCGATCGGCAATGACACCTGCGAGGAGGCCGCGCTCGCGAGCGGAGCAGCGGACTTCATCGAGAAGTCGCGGCGTCCCTCCATCCTGGTGAAACGCCTGCATATGATCTTGGAGGCGCGGCGGCCGCTGGCCGAACCAAGCCCGCCGCCATCAGGTCCGTTCAGGCTCGGGGAACTCGAGCTGCGCCTGGACACCAATCGTGCCTTCTGGCGCGGCCAGCCGATTGCTCTCACGTTGACGGAATTCCGGATGGTGGCGCGGCTCGCGGGTGCGCCCGGCCAGGACGTTTCCTATCGCGAGATCTACGACATCGTTCACGGCAAGAACTTTTATGCCGGGACTGGCAGCGACGGATATCGCTCCAATGTCCGCACCTTCATCAAGCGAATCCGCCGGAAGTTCCACGACCTGGACGTGACGTTCGATTGCATCCAGAACTATCCGGGTTTTGGATACCGTTGGGTTGCGATGTGAGAACTCCGGCGCGGTGCCGGCACTCCTCAGCGACGCGCCAATATCAGCAGGAACGGCGGGCGCTGGTGCTCGTCGGCGAGGCTGGGCCGGGCCGCGATCTGCTCCGCGGTCGGGCCCCATTCCTCGAGATGGGAGAGCGCGAAGCCTGCTTGCAGCAGCAGGCTCACGTAGGTGGCGAGGGTACGGTGCTGCTTGATCACGCCCTTGGTCAGCCAATCCGTCGAGCGCGGTCCTTCATCGAGGTAGCCGTCGATGGGCCAGGTCCTGCGGCCGGAAGCGTCGGTGGACCAGCCGGGAGCGGTCGGGGCGGTGTAGATCGGATGCTCCACCGAGAAGACAAGGCGGCCGCCCGGGACGAGGGCCCCGTGTATCGCCATCAGAAGCCCGCCGAGATTCTCGATGTAGTGCAGCGCCAGGGAGCTGTAGACGAGATCGAATGCCGCCGGCGGCAGCTCCGGATGCTCCATGTCGGCCCTGGCATAGCTGATCGCAGCATCCGTCGTTTCCGTCCGGGCGCGCGCCAGCATCTTCTCGGAGACGTCGGTGCCGAGGACATGGGCCGCGCCGTTCTCCCGCGCCCAGCGGCAGAACCAGCCGAAGCCGCAACCGAGGTCCAGCACCCGGAGGCCGCCGAAGTCCGGCAGCAGCGCCCGCAGCGCCGGCCATTCCGGCGCGCCCTCCAGCCCCGCGACGGAGCGGGGGAGGCGGCTGTAGCCCGCGAAGAATTCCTCGTCGTCGTAGATGTTCTGAGTCATCGCATGATCTCCGTCCGTTGGGCCGGGGGACGGGAGTGATGAAAAGGTACGCGCGGCCCGCGCCGCGTCAAGACGGGCGGCTGTCGAGGAGCGCGAATGCCGGCCGCAGCAGGCCCTCCAGGAGATCGCGCTCGGGCCGGGCGCGCGCGAGAACGCGGATGCCCAGGAGGACACTCAGGAGGAGGCGCGCCAGATCCTCGGCGGGCTGCGTGGTGGCGATGGTTCCGGCCTGCTGCCCGGCCACCAGGCAGCGCCGGAAGAACGCCTCCACCCGGACGAAAAACCCGGCGACCACGCGCCGGAGCTCCGGATCGTGGGGCGCGACCTCGAGAGCGGAATTCACCAGCAGGCAGCCCTTGCGCTGCCGGTCGCAGAGCGACCGCTCGATGATTTCCTCGAAGAACGCCGCGATGGCCTGGCGCGGCGGCAGGCTCTTTTCAAGACGCTCGACGCGGTCGTCGAAGCCCTGCTCGACGTAGTGGTCCAGCGCGCGCAGATAAAGCGCGCGCTTGTCGCCGAAGGCGTTGTAGAGGCTGGCGCCGGTGATCCCCATGGTCTCGGCGAGATCGCGCACCGAGGTGGCCTCGTAGCCCCGCGACCAGAAACACCGGATCGCCAACTCCAGGACCGCCGCCTCGTCGAATTCTCTTGGCCGTGCCATGCGTGCCTTGCCCCGGGGCCGGACGGGGAATGGTCTCGGTTCCCGGTCTTCCCTGTTGCATTTTATATCGACCGTTCTAAAATGCAATGATCAACCGCCGCGTCAGCAAGGAGGCATCGATGGGACTGCAGAAGGAGCTCGCCGATTTCAAGGCGGAGTTCGCCCGTACGGCGCCGGCGGGCCGCGCCGCGCTCTACGATGCCAAGGTCGGCGAGCTCCGCGCCTCGTTCCCGCTCGGCGATGCGCTCGCCGCCGGCGACACGGCGCCGGACTTCACCCTGCCGGACGCCCGGGGGCGGCCGGTCTCTCTGTCCGCCGTCCTGCGAGATGGTCCCGCGGTGGTCGTGTTCTATCGCGGCGGCTGGTGTCCCTACTGCAACATCCAGCTCCGCGCCTACCAGCGCGCCTTGCCGGAGATCGCGGCGCTGAAGGGCCGGCTCATCGCGATCTCGCCGCAGCTCCCGGACGGGTCGCTGTCGACGGCGGAGAAGAACAAGCTCGAGTTCGACGTCCTCAGCGATGCCGGCAACGGCGTCGCCCGCAGCTTCGGTCTCGTCTATGCGCTTCCCGCGGAGCTGCGCGAGGCGATGCGGTCGAACGGCAAGCCCTTGCCCGGCTTGAACGGCGACGAGAGCTGGGAGCTGCCGCTGCCCGCGGTCTACGTCATCGCGCCCGGAGGCCGTGTCGCGCTGGCCTGCGTCGAGATCGACTATCGCAGCCGGCCGGATCCGGAGGTGATCGTCGCGGCGTTGAGGTCGTTGCGGTCGGCGGCCCCCCACGCCGCATGACCTCTCCCGTCGCCTCGGCGGCGCGGCTGGTCGCGCGGCCCCTGGTGTTGCCGGAGCGGAGCCTGCGCGCGCTGATGAGCGGCTTCGCCTGGGCCGGACTCTCGGTGGCGATCTTCTCCGGCTGGTTCGTCGTGACCCGGCTTGGCGTGCTGCACCAGCTTCGCATCTGGGACGTCATGGCGCTGCGCTTCGGCGGCGGCACGCTGCTGCTGCTGCCGGTGCTGGTCACCGGCGCGCGGCGGCTGCCGCCACGGGTCTGGCTCGAGGGCCTGACATTCGCGGCGCTGTGGGGCGCTCCCTTCGTGCTCTTTGTCGGGTTCGGCCTGCAGCTGACCTCCGCGGCCCAGGCCTCGGCGATCACGCCGGCCCTGATGCCGGTCTTCGCCGGGCTCATCGCATGGCTTGTCCTGCGGGAGGCACCGGGCGCGCCGCGGCTGTTGGGTTACGCGGCGATCGTCGTCGGGCTGGCGGGGCTGGTCGCCGCCACCGCGTTCTCCGCCGGCCCGCCGAGCCCCACCGGCCTCGCGTCGCTGATCATCGCCGCGGCGACCTGGGCGGTCTATACCCTGCGCTTCCGCCGCAGCAGCGTGACCCCGCTGCAATCGGCGGCACTGATCTGCTTCTGGTCGGCGGTGCTCTATCTCCCGATCTACCTCGCTCTCGGCCTCTCCCGCCTCGGCAACGCGACGCCGCCGGAGCTGGCATTTCAGGTGATCTATCAGGGCTTCCTGATGAGCGCCGTCGCGGTCGTTGCGTTCAACCGGGCCGTCGCCCTGCTGGGCGCCCGGGCCGCCGCGGCGATCATCGCCTTGCTGCCGGTGGTGGCCTCGACGATCGCGATCCCCGTCCTCGGAGAGATTCCATCGCCGCTCGGTGCCGCCGCGATCGCCGTCATCGCCCTCGGCGTCTTCCTCGCGGCGCGGCCCGCGCCGCCGCGCAAAACCGCCTAGCCCACCCCACCACAGGAGAGATCCATGATCCGCTTCTATTTCCACCCGACGCCCAACCCGGCCAAGATCTCGCTGTTCCTGGAGGAGGCGGGCCTTCCCTATGAGGTGATGCCCGTCGATACCAGCAAGGGCGAGCAGCACGCGCCAGCCTTCCGCGCCATCAATCCGAACGGCAAGGTGCCGGCGATCGTCGACACCGACGGGCCCGGCGGCAAGGAGGCGCGGGTGTTCGATTCGAATGCCATCCTGCTCTATCTCGGCGACAAGACCGGGCGCTTCGTGGGCACGGCGGCGGATCGGCCGGAGCTGCTGTCCTGGCTGTTCTTCATCGCGACCGGCATCGGTCCCTTCTCCGGACAGGCGGTGCATTTCCAGCACGCCGCGCCGGAAAAGCTGGCCTATGCCATCAACCGCTACCGGCGCGAGATCGATCGGCACTATCGCGTGCTGGATCAGCATCTCGCCGGGCGCGACTACATCGTCGGCGGCGCCTACTCCATCGTCGACATGGCCGGCTGGGGCTGGCTCGATCGCGCGCCGCGGGTGCTGCCGGGCGAGGCCGATCCGCTCGCCGCTTATCCCAATCTCAAGCGCTGGTTCCAGATCATCGACGCCCGGCCGGCGGTGGCGCGCGCCCGTGCCGTGGGCAAGGACCACGCCTTCAAGAAGGACGTGGACGACGAGACGCGGCGCGCGCTCTTCCCCTCGAACTATCCGATGCCGGCGGCGTAAGGCATGGCCGCGCCGCAATTCCGCGCCGTCGCCTTCGACCTGCTGACCGCGCTCGTCGATTCCTGGTCGCTCTGGATCGACGTCGCCGGCGACGAGGAGCTCGGTCGGCGCTGGCGCACGACGTCGCTGCGGATGGTCACGTCGACCGGCGCCTATCAGCCCTATGAGCGCATCGTCGGCTCGCGCGACCGCCGAGGTCGGGCTGCCGCCGGATCGCGCGGATGGCCCTGCTGGCGCGATGGGGCGAGATTCGCCCCTGGCCCGAGGCGCCCGATGTCCTGCGCCGGCTCCGGGGGCACCGCCTCGCGGTCCTGACCAACTGCTCCCAGAAGCTGGCGGAGATGGCGGCGGCGGCGACCGGCGGTCGGTTCGAGGTGATCATGAGCGCGGAGCGCGCCGGCATCTACAAGACCGATCCGCGGGCCTATCTGGCCGTCGCCAAGGCCCTCGACGTCGAGCCCGGCGACCTTCTCTTCGTCGCGGGATCGGCCCACGACGTTCCCGGCGCCGGCCAGGTCGGCATGGAGGTCTACTGGTCGAACCGGCAGCGTCTTCCGGTTCCCGCAGGGGCGCCGGCGCCCCTGGTGGACGCCCCGGATCTCAGCGCGCTTCCGGACCTGCTCTGAGGGCCTGCTCGAGGAGATGCGCCGCCGCCAGGGCCTGGTGGTCGGCGCCGACGCGCGCCACGACCTGCACGCCCAGCGGCAGCTCGGTGCCGGCGACGTAGACGGGGACGTTGACGCAGGGAACCCCCATCAGCGTCCAGAGCCGGTTGAAGCGGGGATCGCCGGTGGTCGCGAATCCCAGCGGCGCCGGGCCGGGAGCGGAAGGCGTCAGCAGCACGTCAACCTCGGCGAAGACGGCGTCCAGGGCCGCGCGGGCGCGGAGGGCGATCTTGATCGCCTCGTCGTAGGCCGGCGGCTCGATCTTCTGGTCGGCGTCGAGGCGGCCGCGCAGCTTCGGCGGCATGGCGTCGTACTGCGTCGTGTATTCCCAGGCGAAGGAGCGGCAGGATTCGAAGCCCTGGATGATTGACTGGGCGTGCCACGCCGCCGTGAAGACGTCCGGCAACTTCAAGTCGTGCACCGCGCTACCGGCGCGCTCGAAACCGCGCGCCGCTGCGCGCAGCGCCGCGACGGCCGCCGGCTCCGGCGCTTCCGCGAATTCCTGCAGGACGACGCCCACGCGCGACGGCGCGGGCGTGCCGGAAAGATTCGGCGCCGGACGACCGGTGAGCGCGGCGAGCGCATAAGCCAGATCCGCCGCGCCGGCGGCGAAGAGGCCGAGCGTATCGAGGGACCAGGAGTAGCATTTGACGCCGACCGTCGGCAGCAGGTCGAAGGACGGCTTGATCGCCGCCACGCCGCAATAGGATGCCGGGCGGATGACCGATCCGCCGGTCTGGGTCCCGACGGCGAGCGGCACGAAGCCCGCCGCCACCGCCGCCGCCGATCCCGCCGACGAGCCGCCGGGGCTGTGGGCGGGATTGCGAGGATTGCGCGCCGGCGAGGGATCGGAGGAGGCGAAGGCCGTGGTGGTCGCTTTCCCGACGATCGTGGCCCCCAGCTGCTTCATTCGGGTCGCGATCCAGGCATCCGCCCGCGGCCGCCAGCCCCGGTAGATCGGCGAGGCGTATTCGGTCGGAAGATCCGAGGTGTCGATGATGTCCTTGAGCCCAACGGCGATGCCGCGGAGCGGACCCCGATCGCCGGGACACGCCGCGGCATCGACGCAGGCGAAGGTCTTGAGGGCGGAGTCTCCGGCATCGATTGCCTGCAGCGACTGATCGATCGTCGCCGCGGGCGTCAGGCTTCCAGCGTCGATGCGGCGCAGAATGTCGAGGAGGGACAGCATCCGGTCATTTGGCCCGAGATCGATCCCCCGCGCAACGGGCGCCGATGCGGCAGGAGCGCGAATCCGTTACCCTGGTGCCGCTTGCGGACAGTGCAGGGGAGGCCGCCATGCTCACTTTTTATTACTCGCCGGGCTCCAGCTCGATGGCGGCGCACATCGCGCTCAACGAGGTTGGTGCGAAGTTCGACGCGCGGCTGGTTTCCTTCGCCACGCGCGAGCATCAGTCGCCGGAGTTCCTGGCGATCAATCCCGAGGGCAAGGTGCCGACGCTGCTGATCGACGGACGACGGCTGACGGAAGTGGCGGGGATTCTCTACTACCTGGCGCGACGCCATCCCGAGGCGGGATTGCTGCCGATGGGCGATCCCGAGGCGGAGGCTCAGGTGATTTCCTGGATGTCCTTCATCGCCGCCACCTTGCATCCGGCACGCCGGCTGGGGATCGACTACGCCCGCAAGGTCTATGGCTTCGCCGACCAGCGGCTCGGCGAGCAGGAGTGGGCGATCGGGAAATACTCGATCGCCGACATCCACCTCTTCCGACTCTACTGGCGCTTCGTCAATTTCCTGCAGCCGGCGCCGGGCGAATTCCCGCACCTCGCCGCCCACCACGACCGCATGATGCTGCGGCCGGCGGTAGAGCGAACCTTCGAGGCCGAAAAGGCGGTCGGATACGAATTGCCGGCGTAGTTCGGACCGCCGCTACATCCTGGCGCCGAGGCCACCGAAGAGCCAGAGCAGCACGAGGACGAGCACGACCACGCCGAGAACGCCGCCGAGGCCGGTGCCGCCGTAGCGGCCATGGGCGTAATACCCGCCGCCGCCGCCGAATATCAGAACGAGAATGACGATGATGAGAAGTGTGCTCATGGCGATCCTTTCCGGGAAATCCTGACCGCTCCGGCGGAGCCGGGAGCGTGCTCTACTTTTTCAGCGCGTCCCGCACGGCGTCCTTCATGCCGCCGATGGCGTTCTGGACCTTGCCTTCGGTCTTGTCCGCCTGGCCGTCGGCCCGCAGCTTGGCATCGCCCGTCGCCTTGCCGACGGCTTCCTTCACCGCGCCCTTGGCCTGCTTCGCGGCGCCGGCGATCCGATCCTTGTCCATCTGCATTCTCCTGCCGTTCACACCGTAACGCGCGGCGGCCCCTGGGGTTCCCAACCTTCGCGCTCAGTATGGGGACCATAGACGTCGGGGCCCGCCGGCAGCAGAGCCGGAAAGTACCTAGCGCGGCCCGATCGCGGATTTCGGGCCGCTAGCCCTTCCCGAGCCGATAGATGTAGTGGAGGAGATCCGCTCGCCCGGGAACGGCGACGGCCTCGCAGCCGACCTCGAAGCCCGCCGCTGCCGCCCGGCCGGCAAAGTCCGGCGCCTCGAAGCCGGACCAGACCAGCAGCACGCCGTCGTCGGCGAGGGCAGCGCGGAGCGCCGCGAGGCCGTCGGCGCCGTAGAGATAGTCGTTGCTCGCCGACGCGAGCGCACGCGGCCCGTTGTCGACGTCGAGCACGATGACGTCGTAGGTGGTCTCGTTGAGCAGCGTTGTCACGTCCGCCGGCACCAGGCGCAGATTTCTCGGCCGCTCCGCGAAGAGCGCCCGCTCGAAATAGCGCTCGTACCAGGCGATGACGTCGGGCGAGATCTCGGCGACGGTGATGCGGCCGGTGTCGCCCAGCGCCTCGACCGCGGCGGCCAGGGTGTAGCCGAGGCCGAGGCCGCCGATCAGAATCTGCGGCTCCGCCGTCCGTCCCATCTGGCGGGCGAGGTCACCGGCCATCCTTCCCAGCACATCCTCGGAGCCATGGCTGCGGGAACTCATCAGCTCCAGCCCGTCGGCGCGGATCATGTAGGCGCCGTCTTCGCTCCCATAGAGCGCGAGATTGGTGCCGTTCAGTCTGGAGACCGCGAGTTCAGTCCAGGACATGGGGGTAGTCGGTCGGGGTCATGCGGATCCAACCTGCGTCCTTCGACGCGCGACCCAACAGGCCGCTTGCTCAGGATGAGGCGATTTAACGTGTGCAATCAATGGTTTTCCTCATCCTGAGCAGCGAGCGGAGCGAGCGCGTCGAAGGACGCACGGCGCCGACGCGCGGGTCCAATCGGGCGATCGGCGATTTGACCGGCCCGCGCCGTCCGGGGCCCCCAGCCTTGACTAACCCCCACCCTTTGCCCTAGAAAGCCGCCTCCGACGCCCGGGTCTGCCCGGGCGTTTTTCCCTCTGGGGTGCGGTTATGGCAAGACGGTGCGCGATCTCGGGCCGGGGCGTTCAGGTGGGCAACAATGTCAGCCACGCCAACAACAAGACCAGGCGCCGGTTCCTGCCCAATCTGCAGGTGATCTCGCTGCTGTCCGACGCGCTGGGCGGCTCGGTGCGGCTCCGCCTCACCACCCACGCGATCCGCACCATCGAGATCAATGGCGGTCTCGACGCCTATCTCCTGAGCGTGTCCTCGAGGAAGCTCCCGCTGGAGGCCCAGCGCCTGAAGCGCCGCATCGAGCGCGCGGCCCAGCGCAAGGCCGCCGCCTAAACCCTTCCCTCCGCGACACCGAGGGCGGCGAGCAGGGCTCGCAGGCTCTCGTCGACGCTCCCCGTGGTCTCGATTTGTGTGACATCCGGTCCCTCGACCGCGATGGCGCCTGAGCGCTGCAGGCGATTGGCGATGTCGGCGGCGCTCTCGCGGCCCCGGCGGGCGAGGCGCTCCGCCAGCACCGCGATGGGCGCTGACACCGCGATGATGCGGAGCGGACGGTAGCGTTTGCGTGCTTCGGGAATAACCGCCCGCGAGACGTTGACGATCACGTGGCGGTCCTGGGCGAGCACGTCGTCGATGGCGCGGGCAATGCCGTAGTGGAGGCCGTGGGCGCTCCAGGCCAACGCAAAATCTCCACGCGCCTCCGCCGCCGTGAAATCCTCGACGCTCATGGGGTGATGATCCTCGCCGATCGCGTCCGGTGGCCGGGTCACCACCCGGCGCGGAAAGACGAAGCGCAGGTCGCCGGCGAGCGCCGCCCGGGCACCATCGATCAGCGTGTCCTTGCCGGCGCCGCTGGGGCCCACCACCAGGAAGAGGGTGCCGCGCTCACTCATGATCCCGATCGGCCAGCGGGCTAATCCAACGGCGCCCGGGCGGGCGGATGCGCCTTCTCATAGGCGCGGGCGGCGCGCAGCACGGTCTTGTCGTCGTAGAGGCGGCCGACGATCTGCAATCCGATCGGCAGGCCGGCACGGGTGAGGCCGCAGGGCACGCTCGCCGCCGGCTGCCGCGTCAAGTTGAAGGGATAGCTGAAGGGCGTCCAGTCGATCCATTCCTTCTCGACCTTGGGATCGCTGAGATCGGTGCCCACTTTAAGCGCCGGCACCGCGACGCTGGGGCAGATCAGGAGATCGTAGCGCTTGTGGAACGCCTGCATGTGCCGGCTCAGATCGGCGCGGGCGACGTCGGCGGCGAGATAGTCGACGGCGCTCAGCTTCTCGCCGCGCTGGACGTGAACGAGGAGGCCGGGATCGAGGCGCTTGCGCTCCTCCGGCGTGGTGGCGCTGAGTGCCTTGGCGGCGCCGGAATACCAGAGGGTGAGCCAGGCGTCCCGGGGATCGGCGAAGCCGGGATCGACCTCCTCGACGATGGCGCCGAGATCGGCGAGCGCCCGGGCGGCGCGCGCCACCGCGTCCGCGATCTCGGGATCGACGCGCGTCGCAAATCCGAGCTTGGGGCTGTACGCGATCTTCAATCCCTTGATGCCGTCCTCGAGGCCGCTGCGATAGTCCGCGTTGTCGCGGGGGATCGCATAGGGATCGCGGTCGTCGGCGCCGGTGAGCACGTTGAGGAGGAGGGCGCAGTCCTGCACCGTCCGCGCCATGGGTCCGGTGTGGGCGAGCATGCCGAAGGGGCTCGCGGGGTAGGCGGGCACGCGGCCATAGGTCGGCTTGAGGCCCGGGAGGCCGGTGAAGTGGCAGGGGATGCGGATCGAGCCGCCGCCGTCGGTGCCGAGTGCCAGCGCGCCGAGCCCCGCCGCCGTCGCCGCGGCGGCGCCGGTGCTGGAGCCGCCGGGCGTCCGCTCGAGATCCCAGGGATTGCGCGAGATGCCCGTCAGGGGACAGTCGCCCAGCGCCTTCCAGCCGTATTCCGGCATGGTGGTCTTGCCGAGGATGACGGCGCCGCTCTCCTTGAGGCGTGCCACCGGCGGCGCATCCTCCTCCCAGGGCTGATCGCGCTTGGTCAGGGTCGAGCCGCGGAGCGTCGGCCAGCCCTTGGTCAGGAACAGGTCCTTGATGGTGGATGCTACGCCATCGACGGGGCCCAGGGGCTGGCCCTTCTGCCAGCGCGCCTCGGAGGCGCGTGCGGCTTTGAGCGCGCCCTCGGGATCCCGCAGCACGAAGGCGTTGAGCTTCGGCTCCAGCCGCTCCAGCCGGGCGAGGATCGCCGTCGTCACCTCCACCGGCGACAGCGTCTTGTTCCGGAATCTCTCGACGCTCTCGGAGGCGGACAGGAAGGCAAGCTCACGCTCGGCGGAGGTGCTCGTCACGATCGATCTCCCGGGATTGCGGCGGACTGGGCCGGTCACTATCGAGCAAAAGCGCGAGGCCGGCAATTCCGGCGGGGAAAGTTCGCGCTTGCGGGGATCGCCGGGGTTTTCCATGCTTCGGGGAAACGAGGGGACCGAACATGAAGCGGATCGGGGCGGCGATACTGGGGCTCGCGGCATTGTGGGCGATGCCCGCGGCGGCGGAGGACGGAACCACGCTGCGCTTCATCCCCCAGGCGGACCTCCGCGTGCTCGATCCCGTCTGGAGCACCGCCTACATCACCCGCAATCACGCTTATATGATCTACGACACCCTCTTCGGGACCGACGACAGCTTCAAGCCGCGGCCGCAGATGGTGGAGAGCTGGACCGTGAGCCCGGACAAGCTCACCTACAGCTTCACGCTCCGCGACGGGCTCAAGTTCCATGACGGGGCGCCCGTGCGCGCCCAGGACTGCGTCGCCTCGCTGACGCGCTGGATGAAGCGGGACGCGCTCGGCCAGAAGCTCGCCGACGCGCTGGGCGAGATCAAGGCGGTGGACGAGCACAGCTTCACGATGGTGCTGAAGCATCCGTTTCCGCTGCTGGTTGACAGCCTCGCCAAGCTCTCCGGCAATCCCTTCATCATGCCCGAGCGCGTCGCCAGGACCGACGCCAACGAGCAGATCAAGGATTTCACCGGCTCCGGCCCTTTCATTTTCGACGCCAAGAACTGGAACCCCGGCGACCGGGCGGTCTATCGACGCAACCCCGACTACGTGCCGCGCAAGGAGCCGCCGCTCTGGACCACCGGCGGCAAGGTGGTGAAGGTGGATCGCGTGGAGTGGGTCTATATCCCCGATGCCACCACCGCGGCGAACGCGCTGCAATCGGGCGAGGTGGACTGGTGGCAGCAGGTGCCGACGGATCTGGTGCCGCTCCTCAGGAAGAACGACAAGATCCACGTCGCCGCCTTGGATCCCCTGGGCTATCAGGCGGTGCTGCGCTTCAACCACATCCAGCCGCCCTTCAACAACATCAAGCTGCGCCAGGCGGTGCTCTCGGCCCTCGATCAGAAGGAGTACATGCAGGCGGTGGCGGGGGACGCCGAGAACTGGCGCACCTGCTACTCCTTCTTTGCCTGCAAGACGCCGCTGGCGACGGAAGCCGGCGCCGAGGCACTGATGGGCCACCGCGACATCGAGAAGGCGAAGGAGCTGGTGAAGGCCTCCGGCTACAAGGGCGAGCGCATCGTCATCCTCGACGCCACCGACTACGCCGCCGTCCATGCCGAGGCCCTGGTCACCCTCGACCTCCTGAAGCGCCTCGGCCTCAACGCCGAGCTCTCCACCAGCGATTGGGGGACGCTGCTCACGCGTCGCTCCAAGCGCGGGCCTGTGGAGGAGGGCGGCTGGAGCATCTTCCACACCTCCTTCCAAGGCCCCGACGCGACGACACCCGCCAACAACGACGGTCTGCGGGAAAACGGCGACAAGGCCTGGTTCGGCTGGCCGACCGACGCTGCGATCGAGGCGATGCGCGATCAATGGGTGCTGAGCGAGGACCTGGGCGAGCAGCAGCGGATCGCCGCCGACATCCAGCGCGAGGGTTTCCAGACCGTGCCCTACATCCCCTTGGGCCAGTTCGCCATTCCCACCGCCTGGCGCGACAGCCTGACAGGCGTCCTGGCCTCGCCGGTGGTGGAGCTCTGGAACGTGGAGAAGAAGTAATTCGCCTTGGCATGGCTTTCGCAGAGCCAGGACGGGAGCCGTTGCGCGGGAGTGTTGCGGGTCCCTGGAATCGCGTAAAGTGCGGCCGCTGAACGGGCGGAACGGCCCAGAACAGGGGAGTCTGCGATGACACGTGCGCGGAGCAGGATCGGCGGCGGCGCAACAGGCTGCGTGGCAACGCGGCCGGTGACGGCGCGTGCTCAATCTTCCGGCACATCGCACAATTTCGGTCCTGGGGCGGCCGTGAGCGCGGGTACCGACGCGGCACCATAACCGGCTGGAGTTCTCGTGTTCGCCTACATCATTCGCCGTCTGATTGCGACCATCCCGGTCATGGGCATCGTCGCGATCTTCGTGTTCTCGCTCCTGTACCTCGCGCCGGGCGATCCCGCCGCGATCATCGCCGGCGATCTCGCCACCGCCGAGGACATCGCCCGCATCCATCATCAGCTCGGCCTCGACCAGCCGTTCCTGGTGCGCTTCGGCCAGTGGGCCTGGGGCGTGCTGCACGGCGATCTCGGCATCTCCATCTTCACGAATTTGCCGGTGTGGACGCTGATCCAGCAGCGGCTCGAGCCCACGGCGGCGCTCACCATCAGCACCCTCATCCTCTCGATCGCCGTCGCCGTGCCCATGGGCGTGCTGGCGGCCTGGCGCGTCGGCACCTGGGTCGATCGCGCGGTCATGGGCTTCGCGGTCCTGGGCTTCTCGCTGCCGGCCTTCGTGCTGGCCTATCTCCTGATCCTGGTTTTCTCCGTGGAGTTCGATTGGCTGCCGGTGCAGGGCTACGTCAGCATCCGCGACGGCGTCATACCGTTCCTGCAGCATCTGGTGCTGCCGTCGACGGCGCTGGGGTTGATCTACGCCGCGCTCATCGCCCGCATCACCCGCACCAGCATGCTGGAGGTGCTGAGCCAGGACTACATCCGCACCGCCCAGGCCAAGGGCCTGGCGACGCACAACGTGCTGATCGGGCACGCCCTCAAGAATGCCGCGGTGCCGATCGCCACCATCATCGGCATCGGCGTGGCGCTCCTTATCAGCGGCGTCATCGTCACCGAGACCGTGTTCGCGATCCCCGGCATCGGCCGCCTTACCGTGGACGCGATCCTGCGCCGCGACTATCCGATCATCCAGGGCGTCATCCTGCTGTTCTCCGCCGCCTATGTGATCGTCAACCTGCTGGTGGATCTCAGCTACACCTTCCTCGATCCGCGCGTGAGGTATTGAGCCCATGACCGCCGCGCCCATCGATCTCGAGACCGACCTTGCCGCGCGCCGCCGCGCCCGCGGCCGCTTCGTCGAAACCATCCGCCGCCATCCGACGGTGGCGCTGGGCACGGCGTTGCTGCTGCTGATGGGGCTGATCGCGATCTGCGCGCCTTACCTCGGCACCGTCGATCCGCAGTCGCTGTCGCCGATCAAGCGCCTGCGCTTCCCTCAGGAGGCCTACTGGTTCGGCACCGACATGCTGGGCCGCGACGTCTACAGCCGCGTCCTCTACGGGAGCCGCATCTCCCTCATCGTCGGCCTCAGCGTGGCGGCCTTCAGCACGGTGATCGGCCTCGGCATCGGCATGGTCACCGGCTTCAGCCGCATCACGCGATTCGATCGTGATGCGGGTGATGGACGGCCTCATGTCGATCCCGCCGGTGCTGCTGGCGATCGCGCTGATGGCGCTCACCCGGGCCAGCGTCGGCAACGTGATCTTCGCGATCACGGTCTCCGAGGTGCCGCGGGTGACGCGTCTGGTGCGCGGCGTGGTGCTGAGCCTGCGCGAGCAGCCTTTCGTCGAGGCGGCGACGGCGGCGGGCACCGGCTTCTTCAAGACGCTCCGGCGCCACATCCTGCCCAACACGCTGGCGCCGATCCTGGTGCAGGGCACCTACATCTGCGCCTCCGCCATGATCACCGAGGCGACGCTCTCCTTCATCGGCGCCGGCACGCCGCCGAACATCCCGAGCTGGGGCAACATCATGGCGGAGGGGCGGAGCCTGTTCCAGGTCGCCTACTACATCGTGCTGTTCCCCGCGGTGTTCCTGTCGGTGACGGTGTTGGCTGTCAACCTGGTGGGCGACGGGCTGCGCGACGCCCTCGATCCCCGCCTCGCCCGGCGCATGTGATGGCACCCGTCACCCTCTCCACCGCCGCCGCCCGGGCGCCGAAGCCCGATGCAGAGGCGGCGCGCCCGCTGCTGGAGATCGCCGATCTGCGCACATATTTCTTCACCCGCGACGGCGTCGTGCGCGCGGTGGACGGCGTCTCCCTGTCGGTGAAGCCCGGCGAGACCCTCGCCGTCGTCGGCGAATCCGGTTGCGGCAAGAGCGTCACCTCGCTCTCGATCCTGCGCCTCATCCAGCAGCCGCCGGGCCGCATCGTCGGCGGCTCGATCCGCTTCGAGGGCGTCGACTTGCTCACGCTTTCGGAAGCTGACATGCGCAGGATCCGCGGCAACGAGATCTCCATGATCTTCCAGGAGCCGATGACCTCGCTCAATCCCGTGCTGACGGTGTCGCGCCAGATCAGCGAGACCCTGATGCTGCATCAGGGCCTCGATGCGGGCCAGGCGGCGCAGCGGGCGGTGGAGATGCTGCGCCTGGTGAAGATCTCCGAGCCAGAGCGCCGCGCGCGGCAATATCCGCACGAGATGTCCGGCGGCATGCGCCAGCGCGTGATGATCGCCATGGCGCTCGCCTGCAATCCCAAGCTGCTGATCGCCGACGAGCCGACCACCGCCCTCGACGTCACCATCCAGGCGCAGATCCTCGATCTCATGCGCGAGCTCAAGCAGAAGATCGGCGCCGCCATCATCCTCATCACCCACGACCTCGGCGTCGTCGCCGAGATGGCGGAGCGCGTCGTCGTCATGTACGCCGGGCGCAAGGTGGAGGAGGCGGCGGTGAGGGATCTGTTCCGCCGTCCGCGCCATCCCTATACGGCGGGTCTCCTCAATTCGATCCCGAAACTCGGCGCCACCCGCGGCCGCGCCGAGCCGCCGCGCCTCACCGAGATCCGCGGCATGGTGCCCTCCCTCAAGGAGGAGATCGTCGGCTGCGCCTTCGCGCCGCGCTGTCCCTACGTCACCGATCGCTGCCGCCGGGAGACGCCGGAGTTCGACGCCAAGGCGCCCGGGCATTTCGCCGCCTGCTTCGAGTCCGATCGGGTGGTGCGGGCATGAAGGTCGCCTCATCGGAGCCGGTGCTTGAGGTCGAGGGGCTGAAGAAGCACTTCCCGGTGAAGCGCGGGCTCTTCTCCACCACCGTCGGCCAGGTCTACGCGGTCGACGGTATCAGCTTCAGCATCGGCGAGGGCGAGACGCTGGGGCTGGTGGGCGAATCCGGCTGCGGCAAGTCGACGGCGGGAAAGGCGATCCTCCGCCTGATCGAGCCGACCGCCGGCACCGTCAAGCTCCGGGGCAAGCGCATCGACAATCTGAGCCGCGGCGAGATGCGTGCCTATCGCCGTCAGCTGCAGGTGGTGTTCCAGGATCCCTACTCCTCCCTCAACCCGCGGCTCTCCGTGGGGCAGATCGTCGGCGAGCCCCTGGAGAATTTCGGCATCGCCAGCGGCGATGCGCTCAGGGAGCTCGTGGTCGGCGTCTTCGCCAAGGTGGGCCTGCGCGAGGACGCGCTGCAGCGCTATCCCCACGAATTCTCCGGCGGGCAGCGCCAGCGCATCGGCATCGCCCGGGCGCTGGCGCTGCAGCCCGAGCGTCATCGTCTGCGACGAGCCGGTCTCGGCGCTCGACGTCTCCGTGCAGGCCCAGGTGATCAATCTCCTCCGTGATCTGCAGGCGGAGTTCCAGCTCTCCTATCTCTTCGTCGCCCACGACCTCGCCGTCGTCGAGCACATCAGCCACCGTATCGCCGTCATGTATCTCGGCAAGATCGTCGAGCTCACCGACCGGGATTCCCTGTTCGCGGCGCCGCTGCATCCCTACACCGAGGCGCTGCTGTCGGCGGTGCCCTCGCCGGATCCGGAGGTCCGGAAAGAACGCATCATCCTGCCCGGCGACGTGCCGAGCCCGATCAATCCGCCCTCGGGCTGCCGCTTCCACACCCGCTGCCCTTATGCGGAGCCGCGTTGCAAGGTGGAGGAGCCGGAAATGCGTGAGGTGCGGCCCGGTCATCAGGTCGCTTGCCACCTGCGCGAGATCGACAGCGCCGCCTTCGCCGTCGCCGCGGCGTCATGACCGGGGATGCCGCATTCCGCCGCGTCTCCAATCGGCGAGTCGAGCGCGGTGGAGCCTATCCGAGCCCTCTCGACGGAATCCTGAGCGCGGTGGAATTCGCCGCGGCGCGGGCGGAGATCGCGACCTGGCCGGGCTATGGACCGACGCCGCTCCGGGATCTCGCCGGCCTCGCGACATCCCTGGGACTCGGTTCCGTCGCCTACAAGGACGAAGCGCTCCGCTTCGACCTCAAGAGCTTCAAGGCCCTGGGCGGCGCCTACGCGGTGCTGCGCCTGTTGCAGCGGGAGGTCGTCGCCGCGACCGGCGTCACCCCGTCATCCCGCGACCTCGTCGCCGGCCGCCATCGCGAGATCACCGAACGCGCGACCGTCACCTGCGCCACCGATGGCAATCACGGCCGCTCGGTCGCCTGGGGAGCCCGGCTGTTTCATTGCCGCGCCGTGATCTTCGTCGGCGCCGGCGTCAGCGCGGGCCGCCGCGCAGCGATCGCGCGCTATGGCGCCGAGGTGCTGCGGGTTCCCGGCAGCTATGACGACGCGGTGCGCCACGCGGCGGCGGAAGCCGAGCGCAACGGCTGGACCGTCGTCTCCGACACCTCCTATGCCGGCTACACCGAGATCCCCCGGGACGTCATGCATGGCTACGGCGTGATGGCGGATGAGGCCTTCGAGCAGATGCCCGAGCGCTCCACCCACATTTTCATCCAGGCCGGCGTCGGCGGCGTGGCCGCCGCGGTCGCGGCGCGGAGCTGGCAGCGCTGGGGTGCCGAGCGCCCGCGTCTTGTTGCCGTCGAGCCCATGAAGGCGGACGCGCTCCTTCGCAGCATCGCGGAGGAACAGCCGGTCGTCGTCACCGGCGACCTCGATACCGTCATGGCGGGCCTCTCCTGCGGCGAGGTCTCGCTGATCGCCTGGGATATTCTGCGGCTCGCGGTGAGCGACGTGATTGCCATCCCCGACGCGGCCGCTATCGACGCGGTGCGGCTCCTCGCCGAGAGCCGCACCGGCGACCCGCCGCTGGTCGCGGGGGAGACCGGCGTCGCCGGCCTCGCGGGTCTGATCGCGGCGGCTTCCGATCGAGCGACGGCGCGCGCGCTCGGTCTTGATGCAGCGTCCCGCGTGCTGCTGTTCGGCACCGAGGGCGCTACCGATCCGGAGATCTGGGCCGGCATCGTCGGCCGGCGCCCGGAGGAGGTAGCTTAGCATGTCCCGCATCGTCACCGTCGGCGCGGCCCAGGTCGGCCCCATCAACCGCAACCATTCCCGCGCCCAGGTAGTGCGCCGGCTCATCGACCTCATGGGGCAGGCCCATGCCATGGGCTGCGATCTCGTGGTTTTTCCCGAGCTGACGCTCACGACCTTTTTCCCGCGCTGGTTCATGGCGGAGCAGGAGGAGATCGACGGCTTCTTCGAGCGCGAGATGCCGGGGCCGGAGACGCGGGCGCTGTTCGAGACCGCGGCGAAGCTCGGCATCGGCTTCTGCCTGGGATATGCTGAGCTCGCGGATGAGGACGGGCGGACGCGGCATTTCAACACGTCGATCCTCGTGGACAAGACCGGCGCCATCGTCGGCAAGTACCGCAAGGTGCATCTGCCCGGCCACGCGGAGCACGAGCCCTGGCGCCAGTTCCAGCACCTGGAGAAGCGCTATTTCGAGGTCGGCAATCTCGGTTTTCCCGTGCAGCGGACGATGGGCGGGATCATGGGCATGTGCATCTGCAACGACCGGCGCTGGCCCGAGGTCTATCGGGTGATGGGGCTGCAGGGGGTGGAGATGGTGTTGGTGGGTTACAACACGCCGATGCACAATCCGCCGGCGCCGGAGCACGACGCGCTGTCCAATTTCCATAATCATATTGTGATGCAGTCAGGCGCCTATCAGAACGGCACCTGGGTGGTGGGGGTCGCCAAATGCGGCGTCGAGGAGGGCGTGATGCAGATCGGCCAGAGCGCGATCATCGCTCCCTCGGGCGAGATCGCGGCCCAGGCGACCTCCCTGGAGGACGAGCTGGTGGTGGCGCGCTGCGACCTCGATGCCACGCGCTCCTACAAGACCACGATCTTCAACTTCGAGAAGCACCGCCAGCCCGAGGCCTATCGCCTCATTGTCGAGCGCAAGGGCGCGGTGCCGCCGCCCTAGGGCATTTTGGGCGATGGTAATTCCCGCGCCGAACCGCTATCCACTCCGTCGGAAAATGCTTTTGAGGAGGTTCTCGGGATGACCGATCTCGGACCCAATGCCCATCTCATCGGTGTCCAGGGATCGCGGGGCGCGCTCGACACGCCGGCCCTGGTGCTCGATCTCGACATCATGGAGCGCAACATCGCCTCGATGGCGGCCCATGCGCGCTCGGTCGGCGTCAAGCTGCGCCCCCACGCCAAGACCCACAAGTCCGTGAAGATAGCCGAGCGCCAGGTGCGCGCCGGCGCGCTCGGCATCTGCTGCGCGACCCTCGGCGAGGCGGAGGTGATGGTGCGCGCGGGCATTCCCGGCGTCCACATCACCTCGCCCCAGGTCACGCTCTCGAAGATCGAGCGGCTCTTCGCCCTCAACGCCCACGACCATCAGGGCCTGTCGGTGGTGGTGGACAACCCCACCAACCTGACCGCGCTCGCCGCCGCGGCCCAGGCCGACGGCAAGCCCCTCGACGTTCTCGTGGACTTCTACGCCGGCCACGGCCGCACCGGCGCCGTCAGCGAGGAGGCGGTGCTGGAGCTGGCCTGGGGCATCGGTGCCTCCCGCGTGCTGCGCTTCCGCGGCATCCAGGCTTATGCCGGAAATCTCCAGCACGTGGCGGTGCGCGAGGAGCGGCGTGCCAAGACCCTCGAGATGCTGAAGCGCCTCGCCGCCATCGTCGAGCGCCTGAAGAAGGAAAGCATTCCCGTCCCGATCGTCACCGGCGCCGGCACCGGCACCTTCGATCTCGACCCCGAGGCCCATGTCTTCACCGAGCTGCAGGTCGGCTCCTACATCTTCATGGACGTGGACTACAACAATGCGCTTCGGGAAGGCCGGAACGAGCTGCCCTTCGAGACCTCGCTCTTCGTGCAGACCGCCGTCGTCAGCACCAATGCCCCGGGCTACGTCACCTGCGACGCCGGGCTCAAGGCCTTCGCCACCGACGGACCGAAGCCGGTGATCGCCCGCGGCGGGCCTGATGGCGCGACCTACACCTTCTTCGGCGACGAGCACGGCAAGCTGATCCTGCCGGAGGGCGTGGCGAAGCCCGAGATCGGCCACCGCCTGGAATGCGTGACGCCCCACGACGATCCCACCGTCAACCTCTACGACGTCTATCACGTCGTCCGCGGCGACACCCTCGTCGACATCTGGCCGGTGGACGCGCGCGGCAAGCGCTGATTTATTGAGTGGCGGATTGATGGTGCGTCCTTCGACTCGTGATGCTTCGCATCACGGCTCGGGATGAGGACCATCTTTGATGGCACAAAGAAAAACTTCCTCATCCTGAGCCGACCGCGGAGCGGTCGAGTTGAAGGACGCAGGATATTGATCCCGGGAGGATGGTGCCCGCATGGGCCAGGAAGCACCGCCGGAATTCACCGCCGCATTCCGCAAGAATCTCGCTGAGCTCCTGACCTGGCGGCGCGACGTGCGCCTGTTCCGCCGCGATGCGCTTCCGGAGGCACTCGTCACGGAGCTGCTGGCGGCCGCGACGATGTCGCCGTCCGTGGGGCTGAGCCAGCCCTGGCGCTTCGTGCTGGTGGAGGACGTGCGTCGCCGCGCCGCGGTCCGCGCGAACTTCGAGCAGGCGAATGCCGACGCGCTTGCCGCCCTCGACGGTGACGAGGCCAAGCACTATGCGAGCCTGAAGCTCGCCGGTCTCGACGCGGCGCCGGTCCATCTCGCGGTCTTCGCCGACCGCGGCACCGGGCAGGGCCATGGGCTCGGCCGCCGCACCATGCCCGAGATGATCGAGTATTCCGCCGTGCTGGCGATCCACACGATCTGGCTGTCGGCGCGCGCCCACGGCGTCGGGCTCGGCTGGGTCTCGATCCTCGATCCCGCCGAGATCGCGCGCATCCTCGAGACGCCGCCGGACTGGCGCCTCATCGGATACCTTTGCCTGGGATATCCCGAAGATTCCCACGACACGCCGGCCCTGGAGCGCCAGGGCTGGGAGCACCGCCGCCCGGCGGAGAGTTTCGTGCTTAAGCGGTGAGGCTTATGCCTTTGCCGCCACCGACTCCACCTCCACCAGCAATCCCGGCACCGCCAGGCGCTTGATGATGACGAGGGTCGAGGTCGGCCGGTAGTCGCCGAGCTGCTGGCTGCGCACCCTGCGGAAGCCATCGATGTAGCTCTCGTCGGTCAGGTAGGTCGTGATCTTGACCAGGTTCTCCAGCCCCATGCCGGCGGCCGCCAGTACCGCCTTGATGTTCTCCCAGACCTGCTGCGTCTGCGCCTCGATGCCGTCCTTCATCTTGCCGTCGGCGCCGATGCCGATCTGGCCGGAGATGTGCAGCCAGCGAGCGTTAGGCGGCACCTCGATGCCGTGGCTATATGTGGCGGCGGCGTGCACGGCCGGGGGGTTGTAGATCTTCATCGGAAGCCTCCGTTCATTCTTTGGGTAGCAGAGTAGCGCGATTGCGGGATTGCGTGACGTGACCCCATGCGGGGATTTGCCTGCACAAATTCTGTTCCCGGGTGCGCGGGTATGCAACCCTGTCTTTGGACGGGGGGACTTGGCGAAACGGCGCATCATTCACGTGGCGCGTGACCGAACAAACGAGGAAGCGATGATCCAAGGATCGACCGATCCCGCTGCGAAGGCCATGCTGGCGGCGATCGTGCAGTCGACGAACGCGGCCATCATCGGCAAGACGCTGGATGGCATCGTCACGGCCTGGAACGTGGGCGCGGAACAAATGTTCGGCTATGCCGCCGCGGAAATGATCGGTCGCCCGATCTCGCTGATCGTGGCGCCCGGCCACGTGGCCGAAATGCAGGACATCCTGGAGCGGATCCGGCGTGGCGAGCGCGTCCCGTCCTTCGAGACCGAGCGGCGGCGAAAGGACGGACGCATTGTTCAGGTCGCTCTCGACGTGTCGCCGATCCTCGACGACGCCGGCCGGATCGTCGGGGCGTCGAAGATCGCCCATGACATCGGCGACCGCAAGCGGACGGAGGCTGAGCTATACGCGCGCGAGGCGCACCTGCGGGCGATACTCGATACCGTGCCTGACTCCATCATCGTGATCGATGCGCACGGCCGGATCGAATCCTTCAGCCCGTCCGCGCAACGGCAGTTCGGCTACAGCGCCGATGAGGTCATCGGCGAGAACGTCAAGATCCTGATGCCGATGCCGTATCGCGGGTCCCACGACGGATATCTCCGCCGCTATCTCGACACCGGCGAGCGGCGCATCATCGGAATTGGCCGCGTCGTCGTCGGTTGCCGCAAGGACGGGTCGACCTTTCCGATGGAACTGTCCGTCGGCGAGGTGACCGCGGGGCCGGCCCCGAAATTCATCGGCTTCGTGCGCGACCTGACCGAGCGGCAGGAGGCCGAGCGGCGGCTGCAGGAACTGCAATCGGAACTCGCGCACGTCTCGCGGCTGTCGGCCATGGGGCAGATGGCAGCCGCCCTTGCGCACGAGCTCAATCAGCCGCTGACCGCGATCCTGAACTACTCGCAAGCGGCCAAGCGAATGATGGTCGCCGCGGACCAGCAAGCTCTAAATCGGGTATCCGACGTGCTGAGCAAGGTATCTCAGCAGACGCAGCGCGCGGGCCAGGTCATCGCACGTCTGCGTGAATTCACGGAAAAGGGCGTGACGGCGCGCCGCCTGGAGGACGTCAGCAAGGTGGTGGAGGAGGCCTGCGCCCTGGCGCTCGTCGGCACCGGGGACAGCGGCGTACGCGCCACTCTCAACCTCGCGGCCGCCCTGCCACCGGTGGCCATCGACAAGGTCCAGATTCAGCAGGTGGTGGTCAACCTCGTGCGCAACGCCGTGGAAGCCATGAGCGAGAGCGAGTTGCGTCGGCTCGAGGTCGTCACCAGGCGCGACACCGATATCGCCGTATCGGTCTGCGTGGTCGACACGGGGCCCGGACTTGACGAGACGGTGCGGCGTACCTTGTTCCAGCCATTCGTCACCACGAAGGAGAACGGCATGGGCATCGGGCTGTCGATCTGCCGCTCCATCATCGACGCGCACGGCGGCCAGATTTCCGCGGAGCCCAATCCTGGCGGCGGGACCCGTTTCGCCTTCACGCTGCCGGTCGCGGGATAGGCGAGCTTAACCCGGGGACGAGGCGACCTCGGCGCCGAGGAAGGCGCGCTCGAGGATGCCGCTCGCGCGCAGCGCCGCCGGCGCGCCCTCGCCGGCGATGCGGCCGTGGCCGAGGGCATAGGCGCGGTCCGCGACGGCAAGCGCGCGGGCGATGCTCTGCTCCGCCAGCAGAACGGCGGCGCCGTGCCGGGCAAGGGCGCGCACGTGGCCGAGGAGCTCGTCCACCACCAGGGGTGCGAGGCCGAGGGAGGGCTCGTCGAGGAGCAGCAGCACGGGCTCGCCCATCAGCGCGCGGCCGAGGGCCAGCATCTGCTGCTGGCCGCCGGAGAGCTGCCAGGCCGGCGTGGCAAGGCGGGGGCGCAGGGCGGAGAAGATCTCCAGCACGTCAGCGAGGCGCCGCGCCCCGGTGCCGCCGCCGGCGAGACAGCCCACCAGGAGGTTGTCGCGCACGCTCATGCCGGCGAAGAGACGCCGTCCCTCCGGCACGTAGCCGATGCCGCGGCGCGCCCGCGTGGCGGCGCTGGACGCCGCGAGCTCGTGGCCGCGCAGGCGCACGCTGCCACTGGCGGGCGCCAATCCCATCACCGACCGGAGCAGGGTGGATTTGCCGGCGCCGTTGGCGCCCAGGAGCGCCACCACCTCGCCGGCGCCGACCTTCAGGGAGATTTCGGCGAGCGGCACCCCGGCGCTCGCGGGCGCGCTCAGCCGTTCCACCGCCAGCACCGGCTCGCTCATGGCTCGGCGCCCGCGTCGCGTCCGAAATAGGCGGCGATGACGGCGGGATCGCGCCGAATCTCCGCCGGCACGCCGTGGGCGATGACGCGGCCCTGATCGAGGGCAAGGACACGGTCGGCGACCGGCAGCAGGAATTCCATATTGTGCTCGATGACGATGATCGCCAGCCTGTCCTCGGCGAGCGCCGCCAGCAGCGCCGCCAGCTCCCGCTGCTCGGTCTCGTCGAGGCCGGCGGCGGGCTCGTCCAGAATCAGCAGGCGCGGCTCCAGCGCAAGCGCGCGGGCGACCTCGACGCGCCGCGCGAGGCCAGGCGCGAGATCGCCGCAGCGCGTCCCCGCCGCTCCGGCGGCGCCGAGGCGGGCGAGAAATGCCAGCGCCTGGGCCTCGATCCGCGCGCGGTGCGCGCCGGCATCCTCCCCTGCGAGGGCGGCGCCGACCCCGATCCACCCTCCGATGCTGGCGCGCGCCACCGCGACCGCGTCGAGGGCGGTGAAATCCGGCGCCAGCGCCGGCGTCTGGAAGCTGCGTGCGATCCCGGCATTGGCGATGGCGGCGGCGTCCGCGCGCTCCAGGCTGCGGCCGGCGAGACGCAGCGTTCCCGCATCCATCGCGGCGAAGCCGGTGATGAGATTGGCGAGCGTGGTCTTGCCGGAGCCGTTGGGCCCGATGACGCCGAGGATCTCGCCGGGCGCCAGGGTGACGTCGACGTTGTCGAGGGCGAGGATGCCGCCGAAGCGCTTGGACAGGCCGCGCGCCTCCAGGACCGTATCTCCCCATCCCGGCGCCGCCCGCGCCGGCGGCAGCGACGGATTGAGATCGGTCGGCGGTCTCCCGCGCGGCAGCCGGCCCGCCAGGAGCCCGGCGATGCCTTCCGGTGCCGCGATGATCGCCGCCAGCAGCGCCGCGCCATAGGCGAGGAAGGCGTAGCCCTCGAGGAAGCGCAGCCATTCCGGCAGATGCACGAGCAACAGGGCGCCGAGGAAGGCGCCGGCGATGCGCGTGCTGCCGCCGATCACGGTCATGGCGAGGCAGCCCACCATGACCGGGAATTCCAGCGCCTCCGACGAGACAACGCCGATGGCATGGGCCGAGAGCGCGCCGGCGGCGCCCGCATAGGCCGCGCTCAGCAGGAAGGCCACGAAGCGCAGGCGTCCGCGATCGAGTCCAATGGCGGCGGCGGCAAGCGCATCGCCGCGCAGCACCGCATAGGCGCCGCCGGTGAGGCCGCGGGTCAGGCGATGGGAGAGCCAGGCGCCGAGCGCCACCACGGCCCAGATCAGCGCCGCGAGCGGCAGGCCGCGCGGCAGCGTCCAGCCGAGGACCGCGACCCCGGGGATGCCGGCGATGCCGAGGGCCCCGCCGGTCACGTCGCCGCTGTTGACGACGACGAGCAGCACCACCTGGGCCAGGCCGAGGGTCGCCAGCGCAAAGTAGTGCGAGGCGAGGCGCAGCACCGGTGCCGCGACGAGGGCGGCCAGCGCCAGGGGCACCGCGATCGAGAGCGGAAACGTCGCGAGGAATCCCCAGCCGTAGGTGCCGGCGAGGATCGCGGTCACATAGGCGCCGACGCCGAAGAAGGCGCCTTGCGCGAGGGACAGCGCGCCGGCGTGGCCGAACACGAACTGGTATCCGAGCACGAGCAGCACCTGGGTGCCCGCGAGTGCCAGAACCCGGAGCTCGTAGGGCGATGCGAAGGCGGTGGCGTAGATGCCGAGCGCGGCGGCGGCGAGCACCCAGGCGAGGCCCGCACCGCGCCCGTATCGGGGACCGGCGTCGAGGGACGCCGCCGTCATGCCCGCCGGCCCGCCGCCTCGCCGAACAGCCCCTGCGGCCGCACGACAAGGATCGCAAGCGTCGCGCCATAGAGCAGCAGCGAGGCTGCGGTATAGGAGAGCGCCGCCGCCACTACCGTCTCGAAGAGCGCGATCAGCAGCGCTCCCAGCACGGCGCCTTCGAGGGAGCCCCAGCCGCCGATGACGACGGCGATGTAGGCTTTGAGGATGAGGCTGCCGCCCTCGGTGGGCGTCAGGAAGAACTGGTTGGCGAGCAGCGTGCCGGCGGCGCCGGCGAGCGCCGCGCTGAGGGCGAAGGTGAGGGCGATCATCAGATTGACACGGATCCCGATCGCCGCCGCCATCTCGCGATCCCAGGCGGTGGCGCGGAGCTGGCGGCCGAGGCGGGTGTGCCGGAACGCCAGGCGCTGCGCCAGCACCAGGATCGCCGCCACCGCGATGATCGCCAGGCCCTGATAGGAGAGGGTGAGCGAGCCCCAGATGAATTGCCCGCCGCGCCACAGCGGCGGCGCGCTGCGCAGCTCCGGCCCGAACAGGTGCAAGGCGCCGTTCTGCAGCAGCAGCCCCACGGCGATGGTGCTGATGAAGACCGCGCTCGGCGGGCGCCGCATCAGGGGAAAGTAGGCAAGGGCCGCCACCGCCAGCCCCAGCACCGCCATGAGGATCATCACGACGGGGAGCAGCACGATGCCCGGCAGCGGCAGATATCCGCCGAGCACCGCCGCGCCGTAGCCGCCGGCCATGACGAGGTCGCCCTGAGCGAAATTCACCGCGCCCACGGCGTTGAGCACCAGGACGAATCCCAGCGCAACCAGAGCGTAGGCGGCACCGAGCGCCACGCCATCGATGGTGAGCTGTGCTGCGGTAATCATGTGGGCCCGACCCCTGACGCGATCCCGCCTTCCGCCCTCGCGCATTCCCCCGCGGAGGGAGCAGTATAAGACATATTACACTTAAACATGAGCGGCGCTACAGCGCGCCGTCGATGCCGTCGTAGCGTTTGACCACCGTGGGCACTCGGCTCTTGCCGTCGTAGCAGAGGATGACGGCGGAATGCGCCATGTTGCCGTGGCCGTCCGATCTGTATGTCATGGCGAGCCCACGATAGGTCGTCGTCGCCAGATGCTCGCGCACCGCCTGGGCAGTCGTGGCGCCGGCCTTGACCGCCGCCAGCACCATCTCGGTGCCGTCGTACTGGGCGAGCGCGTAGGCGTCGGGCTCCATGCTGAACTCGCGGCGATAGTCGGCGACGAATTTGTCCATGGCGGGCGAGCCGCCGGAAATCGGCGACGACGCGCTCTCGGCGCAGACGCCTTTCAGCTCGGCCGGTTCCAGCAACGCCGCGGTCGAGGGCTGATGGATCGCCGAGCCCGCGACGATCGGCAGGCCCAGCCCCATGGCCGCGGCCTGGCGGATGATGAGCGCTGTCGAGGGCGCGTGCAGCTGCACCACCAGCACGTCGGCGCCGGAGGATTTGACCTTGGTCAAGATCGGCAGGAGATCCCTGACCGCGACGTCGACGCCTTCCTGCAGCACCGGCGGCGCGCCCAGCGTCTTGAAGGTCTCCTCCAGCACAGCCTTGCCGCCCTGGCCGTAGGCCGTGGTCTGGTAGACGATCGCCGGGCGCTTCGCCTTCAGGGTGTCGATGACGTAGCGCGCCTGGGCCACCTTCACCACGGCGTCGCTGGGAAAGAAGCGGAAGACGTAGGGGTTGTTCCGCTGCGTCACCTGCACCGAGCCTGAAATGGTGATCAGCGGCACCTTGTGCTCGGCGCCCACCGGCAGCATGGCGAGGATCTGCGCCCCCAGCATCGACGCCACCACCGCCGTCGCCGGACGGTCGAGCGCCTTCTCCAGGGCATTCACGGCCAGCTCCGGCGATGTTCCGGTATCGGCGATCTCCCAGCTTGGGCTCACGCCCGCCGGCGGCTGCTTCAGCGCCAGCACCGCGCCATTGCGCTGGCTGGTGCCCTCGAGGGAGAGGAACCCGGTGAGCGGCACGAGAACGGGAATGCGCGCTTCCTGGGCGTGTGCTGGTGCGGTGCCGGCGAGGAGAAGTGTAGACAGCATCAGAATGCTGGATCGGCCGATGTGCGTCCTTCGAGACGGCCGCTGTCGCGGCCTCCTCAGGATGAGGACTTCTCTTAATGCCATTCCCTATTTACCTCATCCTGAGGAGCGCGCGTCAGCGCGCGTCTCGAAGGACGCAAGATGCCTCTGCAGTTTGCGCTTCATGATGGCTGCAGCATCGCAATCTAACTCCGCGTAGGACGCTGGCGCAGAAAGTCGAAGTCGCAGCCGCGGTCGGCCTGGAGGATTTCCTGGCGGTAGAGGCGGCGATAGCCGCGCGTCGGTATCGGGCGGGACCGGCGCCGGGCGGCCGGCGAGCTCGGCGGGTTCCACCAGCAGGTCGAGCTTGCGCTCGGCGACGGAGAGGCGGATGCGGTCGCCGTTGCACACCTTGGCGAGCGGACCGCCGGCGGCGGCGTCGGGAGCGATGTGCAGAACCACGGTCCCATAGGCGGTGCCGCTCATGCGGGCGTCGGAGAGGCGCACCATGTCCTTGACGCCCTTGCGCGCGAGCTTGCCGGGGATCGGCAGATAGCCCGCCTCGGGCATCGCCGCCTCGCTGGTGGGGCCGGCGTGCTGCAGCACCAGGAAATCATCCGGCGTCACGTCGAGATCGGGATCGTCGATGCGCGCCGCGAGATCGTCGAGGGAGGTAAAGACCACGGCGCGGCCCTCGCGCTCGAAGAGCCGGCGAGTCGGCGGCCGCGCGCTTCAGGATTGCGCCCTGGGGCGCGAGAGAGCCGAAGAGGGCGACGAGGCCGCCCACCGGCAGCAGCGGCTCGGCGAGGGAGCGGACCACGGCGCGGTCGACGAAGGGCTCGCTGTCCGCGTCGAGGCGTTGGCCCAGGGTCTCGCCGGTCACGGTCAGGCAGTCGAGATGCAGGAGCGGGCGCAATTCCCTGAGCACCGCGCCGATGCCGCCGGCGGCGAAGAGGTCCTCCATGTAGTGTGGGCCCGTGGGCTTGAGATCGACGATGACGGGCGTCTCGTCGCTGAGCACGTTGAGGCGCGCCAGCGAGAGGTCGACGCCGACGCGGCCGGCGATCGCGGTCAGGTGCAGGATGGCGTTGGTGGAGCCGCCGATCGCCAGCAGCACGCGAAGCGCGTTCTCCACCGACTTCGCGGTGATGACCTGGCTGGGCCGGATCGGGCGCGCCGCCAGGGCCACCGCGGCGGCGCCGGTCGCCTCGGCCGCGCGCAGGCGGTCGGCGTGCACGGCGGGAATGGCGGCGGTGCCTGGCAGCATCATGCCGAGGGCCTCGGCGATCGAGGCCATGGTGCTGGCGGTGCCCATGACGGCACAGGTGCCGGCTGTCGTGGCGAGGTTGCTTTCGACCTCCTCGATCACGCCCGTCGCCAGCTCGCCGGCGCGGTAGCGCGCCCAGAAGCGGCGGCAGTCGGTGCAGGCGCCGAGTTGCTCGCCCTTCCAGCGGCCGGTCATCATCGGCCCGGTGACGAGCTGGATCGCCGGCACGTCGGCGGAGGCGGCGCCCATGAGCTGGGCCGGCACGGTCTTGTCGCAGCCACCCACCAGCACGACGGCGTCCATGGGCTGGGCGCGGATCATCTCCTCGGTGTCGATCGCCATCAGATTGCGGAACAGCAGGCTGGTGGGGGTGAGGAAGGCCTCGCCGAGGGAGATGGTGGGAAAGTCGATGGGGAGGGCACCGGCGGCGAGCACGCCACGCTTCACCGCCGCCACGAGGTCGGGCACCCCGCGGTGGCAGTTGTTGAAACCGCTCGCGGTGTTGACGATGCCGATGACAGGCTTCTCCAGCATCGCCGTCGAATAGCCCATGGAGCGCGCGAAGGAGCGGCGCAGGTAGAGCGCGAAGTCGCGGTCGCCATAATGCGTGAGGCCGCGGCTCAGGCCGACAGGATCGGTCATCGAAGTCCTCGCGGGCGCCGCGGCCGCGGCTCGATTGCCGGCGAGTCCCGCGCCCGGCTAGAGCTAACAGGCGCGGCGGTAGCGCTGTCAATCGAGGGCCGCCGGCCGCGATGAGGTCGATTTACGGCGCGCGTCCGGTAGCCGGCCGCCGTGGCGCTTGGGTCGAGGCCTCGCGGCGGGTATACTGCCGGAAAATATCCGGGGAACTTCACGCGAGGAGCGACACATGAAATCGATCCTGGCGGTCGTTGGGGACGGCGCCGCGCGCTCGCTGCTCGAGACCGCGCTGCTGGTGGCCAAGCGCTTCAACGGCCGCATCGTTGGCCTCAACACGCTCACGACCGAATATGCCGTGGTGTTCGGCGGCGAGATGGGTTTCTCCATCTCCTCCGAGGTTGACCGCACCCTGGAGCGGGAGGGGCAGGAGCGGCGCGAGGCCGCCCGGGCCCTGTTCTCCGCCTTCATGCGCGAGCATGGGCTGCCGGTCGGGCCCGCCGCCCCCGGCGAGCTCAGCGCCGAGTGGCGCGAGGAGAGCGGGCGGCAGAACGCGGTCGCCGGCAGCTTCGGCCGCATCTTCGACCTGGTGCTGGTGGAGCGGCCGGAGAAGCTGGCCTCCCTCGCCGAGGCGACGCTGGAGGACGCCCTCTTCGAGAGCGGCCGGCCGGTGATGATGGCGCCGCCGACGGTGCCGGCGGCGGTGGGCGAGCGCGTCTCCATCGCCTGGAACGGCAGCACGGAGACCGCGCGCACGGTCGCCTTCGCCATGCCCTTCCTGGAGCGCGCCAAGGAAGTCGAGGTGGTGAGCGTCGAGGAGGGCATGACGCCGGGCCCCGCCGGCGAGGAGCTGGCGCGCAGCCTGGCGCTCCACGGCATGCCGGTGACGGCGCGGCACGTGCAGGCGCGCGGCCGCACGCCGGGCCAGGCCTTCCTGGAGGAGGCCAAGGCGTTCAACGCCGACCTCCTCATCAAGGGCGCCTACACCCAGAGCCGCCTGCGCCAGCTCATCTTCGGGGGCGCCACGCGCCACATCATCATGGAGGCGACGATACCGGTGCTGCTGGCGCATTGACGTCGTGTCGCGCGGGGACAGCGGAATTCGTCTTACGCTTGGAGAATTTCTGCCATACCATTCGGGGTAGAACAGAGTCGGGCGGCGCGGTCGGGGAGTAGAGATCGCGCAAGCCCGCACGGCATGCAAACGGGGGAACGCATGAAGCCATTCAGGCTGACCAGCGCATTGCTCGCTTTGGCGGCCGTAGGGATATCGGGATCGCCGGAAGCGCAGGCATCGGGTTTCGCGATTCGCGAGAACAGCGCCGAGGCGCTCGGCACCGCCTTCGCCGGCAACGGATCCTCGGCGACTTATCTTTCCACCATCTTCAACAATCCCGCCGGGATGACGCATTTCTCCGGCGAGCGCGCCCAGCTCGACGCCAGCTTCATCCTGCCGTCGTCGCGCTTCGAGGGAAGCGGAAGCCAGACCCTCGGCGGGACGACGTTCCCGGTCACCGGCAGCGGCAGCGGCAACGCCGACCAGGCCGCCTTCGTGCCGGCGGGCTATTTCCTCTACAGCTTCACCCCGGATCTGAAATTCGGTCTCGCCCTGACGGCGCCCTTCGGTCTGGAGACGAAATATCCCGAGAACTGGGTCGGCCGCTATTTCGCCATCAAGTCCAGCGTGGAGACCGTCGACTTCAATCCCAACCTCGCCTATCGCGTCAACAACTGGCTCTCGATCGGCGGCGGCTTCTCCGTGCAGTACCTCAATGCGGATCTCACCAGCGCCGTCGACCAGGCCGCCTTCGGCGCCGCCGACGCCCGGCTCCGCCTGAGCGGCGAGGACTTTGGCTTCGGCTACAACGCCGGCATCCTGGTCGAGCCTTGGGACAGCACCGCCTTCGGCCTCACCTATCGCTCCCGCGTGCGCCACGAGGTCGAGGGCCACGCGGATTTCACCAACATCTCGCCGGGACTTGCCGCCGCCGCCGGTGCCAGCGTCGTCAGCTCGAACGCCCAGGGGACGCTCGTGACACCCGACAGCATCGATTTGAGCGTCACCCAGAAGCTCACCGACCGGCTTCGCGTCGGCGCCGATCTGCAATGGACCGGCTGGGGCGTGTTCGAGACCCTGGGCTTCCAGCGCACCAGCGGCGCCGCCGACGGCACCAACATCGGCGCCACGACGCCGGAGCATTTTCGCGACACCTGGTTCGCCTCGGTGGGCGGCACTTACAATATCGACGACAAATGGACGTTGCGCGCCGGCATCGCCTACGACCAGACCCCGGTCACCGATTTCTATCGCACGGCCCGGCTCCCGGACAGCGACCGCTACTGGCTGGCGTTCGGCGGCGGCTACAAGTTCAGCGAGGGCTTCTCGGTCGATGTGGGCTTCGCGCATATCTTCATGCCCGACGCCAGCATCAACAGCAGCGTCAACAGCACGACCACGGTGCCCGGCGGGACCGCCACCATCAACGGTACCTACAAGAACCAGATCGATCTGATCTCGCTGCAGACGCGGTTCCGCTTCTGAGAAGCGATATCCATTTCGGTGGAAATATGCTCTGGAGCGCGCTCCGCTTCGATCGAATCGGATCGCACTCCAGCTTCATTGGTTTTGTCGCATTTTCCACGCCGAACCGGCATCCACTTCGGCGGAAAATGCTCTAAGGTCGGCGCGACCGTGAAACAGCAGGGCGCCGCAGACGATGGAGACCCGCGCTAAGCCGTGGCTCAAGACCTACCCACCGGGCATCCGGTGGGACGCCACGTTTCCCGAGGAGCCGATCACCCGCACGCTGGAGGCGAGCGTCGAGCGCTATGGGGCGCGGCCGTGCCTCGATTTCCTGGGCCGGGTCTATACCTACCGCGAGGTCGGCGATCTCGTGCGCCGCGCCGCCAAGGGCTTCGCCGGCCTCGGCGTGCGGCCGGGGGTGCGCGTCGGGCTGATGCTGCCGAATACGCCCTATTACGTGATCGCCTATTACGCCGTCCTCGCCGCCGGCGGGACCGTCGTCAACATCAACCCGCTCTATGCGGAGAAGGAGCTCCGCCACCTCGTCGGCGACGCCGGCTGCGCCATCGTGGTCACCCTCGACCTCAAGCTCACCTACGACGTCCTGCCGCGGCTGCGCGACATCCGCTCGCTGCGGACGCTCGTGGTGTGCTCGATGGCGGAGATCCTGCCCTTCCCCAAGAACCTGCTCTACCGTGCTTTCAAGCGCGGCGACACCGCCGACATCGCGTACAACGAGGGCTGTGTCCGCTTCGCCGATCTCATCGCCAACGATGGCATCGCGGCGCTTCCGGAGATCGATCCCGTGCACGATGTGGCGGTGCTGCAATACACCGGCGGCACCACCGGGCTTCCAAAGGGCGCGATGCTGAGCCACGCCAACCTGGTGGCGAACATGCTCCAGTGCATGGCGTGGTTCCCGGGGTTCCGGCCCGGCCAGGAGAGCGCCCTCGCGGTGCTGCCGTTCTTCCACGTCTTCGCCATGACCGTGGTGATGAACCTGTCCATCGCGGTCGGCGCCGAGATCATCCTGATGCCGCGGTTCTCGCTGAGCGATCTCCTGAGCATCATCCATCGCAAGAAGCCCACCACCTTTCCCGGCGTGCCCACGCTCTTCACCGCCATCAACGGCGCCAAGGATCTGCGGCGATATAACCTCAGGTCGATCCGCTCCTGCATCTCCGGCGGCGCGCCGCTGCCGGTGGAGGTGAAGGCGCAGTTCGAGGCGCTGACCGGCTGCATCCTGGTGGAGGGCTACGGCCTCAGCGAGGCGTCGCCGGTGGTCGCCTGCAATCCGCTGGTGGGCGCCAACAAGGCTGGCTCGGTCGGGCTCCCGCTGCCGGGCACGGAGATCGAGATCGTCTCCCTGGAGGATCCCGAGCGCGTGCTGCCGGTGGGCGAGCACGGCGAGGTGGTGGTACGGGGACCCCAGGTCATGCTGGGCTATTGGGGCAAGCCCGAGGCCACCGCCGAGGTGCTGCGCCGGGATCGGCTGCGCACCGGCGACGTCGGCTATCTCGACTCTGACGGCTATCTTTTCCTGGTGGACCGCATCAAGGACATGATTATCGCCGGCGGCTACAAGATCTATCCGCGCATGATCGAGGAGGCGATCTACCAGAACCCCAAGGTGCGCGAGTGCATCGTCCTGGGACTGCCCGATCCCTACCGCGGCCAGACCGTGAAGGCCTATGTGGTGGTGCGCGAGGGCGAAAGCCTCGACGAGGCCGAGCTCACGACCTTCCTGCGGGCGCGGCTCTCGGCGATCGAGATGCCGAAGCTGTTCGAGTTCCGGCACGATCTGCCTAAGACATTGATCGGCAAGGCTTCCAAGCAAGCGCTTCTGGCGGAGGAGGCGGCTCGGCCCGCTGGCTAGGCCGACCGTTGACAGTCCGGCGGGAGCATATTACGTTTACGTAACATAGTTGACGTTCGCGTAAGGTGATGACCCAGATCCCAGCGAGCATGCGATCGGGCGGCGACGAGCCGCAGCGCCTCCATTCGATCGGCGATCTCGCCGGCGAGTTCGGGGTGTCGCCGCGCGCCCTCCGCTTCTACGAGGACCACGACCTGCTGATGCCCCAGCGCATCGGCGGCAATCGCGTCTACACCCAGCGCGACCGCGCGCGGCTCATTCTGATCCTGCGCGGCAAGCGGCTGGGATTCAGCCTGGTCGACATCAAGGAGATGCTCGACCTCTATTATGCCGACCGCCATCACCTGACGCAGCTGCGCACGACGCTGGGGAAGGGGCGCAGCCGCATCGCCGAGCTCGAGCAGCAGCATGCGGAGATCACGCGCACGCTGCAGGAGCTGCGTGAGCTCGAAGGCGTCATCGTGAACCTGATTCGCGAGAAAGAATCCGCTCGCGGCGCGCCTCGCGCGCCCAGGGAAGACCCAAGAAAAGAGGGAGCCGCATCATGAAGAGCGTAGTCATCGCGGGCTATGCCCGCTCGCCGTTCACCTTCGCCAAGAAAGGCGCGCTCGCCCGCGTGCGTCCCGACGAGCTCTGCGCCCAGGTAATCACCGGGCTGCTGGAGCGGGTGAAGATCGATCCCGCCACCATCGAGGACGTGATCGTCGGCTGCGCCATGCCCGAGGGCGAGCAGGGCCTCAACGTCGCGCGCCTCATCAGCTTCCTCGCCCATCTCCCGATCACGGTTGCGGGCACCACGGTCAACCGCTTCTGCGGCTCCTCCATGCAGTCGATCCACATGGCGGCGGGCGCGATCCAGCTCGATGCCGGCGAGGCCTTCATCTGCGCCGGCGTCGAATCCATGAGCCGCGTGCCGATGACCGGATTCAATCCGCTGCCCCATCCCGGCCTGGCCCACGATTTTCCCGCCGCCTACATGTCCATGGGCCAGACCGCGGAGAACGTGGCGCGCAAGTACCAGATCACCCGCGTCCAGCAGGACGCGTTCTCCGTGGCGAGCCAGAAGAAGGCGGCGGCGGCCCAGGCCGCCGGCAAGCTCAAGGGCGAGATCGTCGCCATCAAGGGCAAGGCAGGCACCGTCGATCAAGACGGTTGCATCCGCGCCGACACCACGTCGGAGATCCTGGCCGGGCTGCAGCCCGCCTTCGACCAGACCGGCACGGTGACCGCGGGCACGTCATCGCCGCTCACCGACGGCGCCTCGGCGGTGCTGGTCTGCACCGAGGACTACGCCAAGCGCAACAATCTGGTGCCTCTGGCGCGGCTCAAGTCGATCGGCGTCGCCGGCTGCGCTCCTGACATCATGGGTATCGGCCCTGTCGCGGCGACCCAGAAGGCGCTGAAGCGCGCCGGCCTCGCGATCAAGGACATCGACGTCATCGAGCTCAACGAGGCCTTCGCTTCCCAGGCGATCGCCTGCATCCGCGACCTCGGCATCGACGAGACGAAGGTGAACCTGGACGGCGGTGCCATCGCGCTCGGCCATCCGCTCGGCGCCACCGGCGCCCGCATCACCGGCAAGGCGGCGCAGCTCCTGCAGCGGGAGGGCAAGCGCTACGCGCTCGCGACCCAATGCATCGGCGGCGGTCAGGGCATCGCCACGATCCTCGAGCGTCTCTGAGCCGGGAGCACAGGCCCATGACCGAGATCCGCAAGGCGGCCGTCCTCGGCTCCGGCGTGATGGGCGGCGGTATCGCCGCCCACATCGCCAATGCCGGCATTCCCGTCGTCCTCCTGGACATCGTGCCGAAGGGCGCCACCAACCGGAACGAGGTGGCGGAGAAGGCGATAGCCCGGCTCCTGAAGCAGGACCCCGCCGCCTTCATGCACCCCGGCAACGCCAAGCTGGTGACGCCGGGAAATCTCGAGGACAGCCTGGACCTCCTCGCCGATTGCGACTGGATCATCGAGGCGGTGCTGGAAGATCCCGCGGTGAAGCACGCCGCCTACGAGAAGATCGAGCGGCACCGCAAGGACGGCTCCATCGTCTCCTCCAACACCTCGACGATCCCTCTCGGCAATCTCATCGACGGCCTGCCCGAGCGCTTCCAGCGCGACTTCTGCATCACGCATTTCTTCAACCCGCCGCGCTACATGCGGCTCCTGGAGATCGTGGCGGGGCCGAAGACCCGCGCCGACGCCATCGCTGCCGTGGAGGAGTTCTGCGACGTCAGGCTCGGCAAGGGCGTCGTCCACTGCAAGGACACGCCGGGCTTCATCGCCAACCGCATCGGTGGCATGTGGATCCAATCGGCCCTCGGGGCCGCCATGGACCTGGGCCTCACCGTGGAGGAAGCCGACGCCATCATGGGACGGCCCTTCGGCTTCCCCAAGACTGGCGTCTTCGCGCTCCTCGACCTCGTCGGCATCGACCTCATGCCGCATATCGCCGCCAGCATGAAGCGGACGCTGCCGGCGAGCGATCTCTACATCACCAACCTCCGGGACCCCGAGCTCATCCGCAAGATGATCGCCGACGGGCTGACGGGCCGGAAAGGGAAGGGCGGCTTCTACCGCCTCGTGAAGACGGCGACCGGCCGGACCAAGGAGGCGATCGACCTCAAGACCGGCCAGTACCGCGCGACGGAGGAGCCGCAACTCGAGAGCATCCGCACCGGCAAGCGCGATCTGGGTGCGCTGCTCGGCGGCGCCGACCGGGGCGGCGAGTTCGCCCGACGGGTGATGGCGCTGACCCTCACCTATGCCGCCGCCTTGGTCCCCGAGATCGCCGACGACATCGTCGCCGTCGATGAGGCGATGCGCCTGGGCTACGCCTGGAAATGGGGTCCGTTCGAGCTCCTCGACAAGATCGGCATCGACGCCTTCATCGCCGGATTGGAGAAGGCGAAGCTGCCGGTGCCGCCGCTCCTCGCCAAGGCGAAGGGAAAATCCTTCTACCGCGTCACCGACGGCGTCCTCGAATTCCTCGGCGTCGACGGCCAGTACAAGAAGGTGGAGCGCCGGCCCGGCGTGCTGCTCCTCGCCGACATCAAGCGCAAGTCGAAGCCAGTCGCGCGTAACGGGTCGGCCAGCCTCTGGGACATCGGCGATGGCGTCTATTGCCTGGAGTTCCACACCAAGATGAACGCCCTCGACGGCGACATCATGGATCTCCTGGGAAAATCCCTGGAGACCGTCAAGAAATCCGGCAAGGCCCTCGTGGTCTACAACGAAGGCAGCAACTTCTCCGTCGGCGCGAACATTGGTCTCGGCTTGTTCGCGGCCAACCTCGCGCTCTGGCCGATGATCGAGGAGTTCGAGATCAAGGGCCAGAACGTCTACAAGGCGGTGAAATACGCCGCCGTCCCCGTGGTCGCGGCACCCGCCGGCATGGCGCTCGGCGGCGGCTGCGAGATCCTCCTGCATTGCGCCGCGGTGCAGGCCCACGCCGAGAGCTACATCGGCCTCGTCGAGGTCGGCGTCGGGCTGGTGCCGGGCTGGGGCGGCTGCAAGGAGATGATCACGCGCTGGACGCTCAATCCCAAGCGCCCGGGCGGTCCGATCCCGGCGCTCTCCCAGGCCTTCGAGACCATCGGCCTCGCCAAGGTCTCGAAATCGGCGGCGGAGGCCCGGGACATGCTGGTGCTGCGCCCTGGCGACGGCATCACCATGAACCGCGACCGGCTCCTCGCCGACGCCAAGGCGAAGGCGCTGGCCCTCGCCAAGGAGTACCAGCCGCCGAAGCCGCAGCCGATCAGCCTGCCCGGTCCCACCGGCGCCGCGGCGCTCGGCCTCGCCCTCAACGATCTGCAGTTGGCCGGGCAAGGCCACCGAGTACGACATGGTGGTGGCGGGCAGGCTCGCCCACGTGCTCTCCGGCGGCGACACCGACATCCTCGACGAGATCACCGAGGACCGGCTGCTGAAGCTGGAGCGCGAGGCGTTCCTGGCGCTGATCCGCGAGCCGCGCACCCTCGCGCGCATCGAGACCATGCTTGAAACCGGCAAGCCGCTCAGGAACTGAGCGGCAAGGGAGCAGCAGACATGACCCAGTACAAGGCGCCGCTGCGGGACTATCGCTTCCTCCTCACCGAGCTCTTCGACATCGGCGAGGTGACGAAGCTCCCGGGCTACGAGGAGGCAACGCCGGAGCTGTTCGAGACCGTGCTGGAGGAGGGCGGCAAGCTCTGCGAGGAGTTGCTGCTGCCCCTCAACCGCAGCGGCGACGAGGAAGGCTGCACCTTCGAGAACGGCGTCGTGCGCACGCCCAAGGGATTCAAGCAGGCCTACGATACCTTCCGCGAGGGCGGCTGGACCGCGCTCGCCTGCGATCCCGCCTACGGCGGCCAGGGTCTGCCGCGCTCCCTCCACTTCTTCCTGGAGGAGATGATCTGCTCGACGAACCTCTCCTTCGGCGCCTATCCCGGCCTCAGCTATGGCGCCTATAACGCGATCAAGGAGCACGGCAGCGACGAGCTGAAGCACCGCTTCCTGCCGAAGCTGGTGGACGGCACCTGGAGCGGCACCATGTGCCTGACCGAGCCCCATTGCGGCACCGACCTCGGGCAGATCCGCACCAAGGCGGAGCCCGCGGGGAACGGCACCTACAAGATCTCCGGCACCAAGATCTTCATCTCCGCCGGCGAGCACGACCTCACCGAGAACATCATCCATCTCGTGCTGGCGAAGATCCCCGGCGGGCCGCCGGGCACCCGCGGCATCAGCCTCTTCGTGGTGCCGAAGACCCTGGTGAAGGAGGACGGCAGCCTGGGCCCGCGCAACGGCGCGCGCTGCGGCTCCATCGAGCACAAGATGGGCATCAAGGCGTCGGCCACTTGCGTCATGAACTTCGACGGCGCCGAGGGTTATCTCGTGGGCGAGCCGCACAAGGGCATGCGCGCCATGTTCACGATGATGAACGGCGCCCGGCTCGGTGTGGGGATCCAGGGCCTCGGCCTCGGCGAGACCGCCTACCAGACCGCCCGCACCTACGCCTCCGAGCGGCTCCAGGGCCGCTCGGTCTCGGGTCCGAAGTTTCCCGAGAAGGCCGCCGACCCCATCATCGTGCACCCGGACGTCCGCCGCATGCTCTTCACCATGCGCGCCTGGAACGAGGGCGCCCGCGCCCTCACCGGCTGGGTCGCGATGGAGCTCGACCGCGCCGCCAAGCATCCCGATCCCGCCGTCCGCGCCGACGCCGACGATTTCGTCTCCCTGATGACGCCGGTCGTGAAGGCGATGTTCACCGACAACGGCTTCGCCACCACGAACCTCGCCATGCAGATCATGGGCGGCCACGGCTACATCCGGGAGTGGGGCGTGGAGCAGCTGGTGCGCGACTGCCGCATCACCCTCATCTACGAGGGCACCAACACCATCCAGGCCCTCGACCTTGTCGGCCGCAAGCTGCCGATGCACATGGGCCGCCTGCTGCGGACCTTCTTCCATCCCGTGGACGACTACATCCGCGCGCGGCTGGAGAAGCCGGAGTTGGCGGAGTTCGTGCTGCCGCTGGCCAAGGCCTTCGGCCGCCTGCAGCAGGCCTCGGCGCTGCTGGCCCAGAAGGGCCTCGCCGATCCCGAGGAGGCGGCGGCGGGCGCCACCGACTATCTCCGCCTCTTCGGCCTCGTGGCCTATGCCTATCTCTGGTCGCGCATGGCGGAGATTTCCCTCGGCAAGACCGAGGGCGAGGACAGCGCCTTCTACAAGGGCAAGCTCGCCACCGCGCGCTTCTTCATGGCGCGCCTCCTGCCCGAGAGCTCGGCTCTCTTCGCCCAGATCGGCGCCGGGGCCAAGACGTTGATGGGGCTGGAGGCGGAGGCGTTCTGACGCTGCATAGCGATGGTGCGTCCTTCGACGCGCTTCGCTTGCTCAGGATGAGGATGATCTTGGGTGGCACGAAGAAAAGCTCCTCATCCTGAGCAAGCGGCCCGTTGGGCCGCGCGTCGAAGGACGCGCGATGGCAATCCAGCAGTTGGGAGGAAACCCACCCTATGAACGACACCATGCTCTACTCGGCGGCGGACGGCGTCGTCACCTTGACCTTCAACCGGCCCAAGGTGATGAACGCCATCGACACCACCATGCGTGAGGGCTTCGAGGCGGCCGTCGACCGCATCGAGGGCGATCCCTCCGTCCGCGTCGTGGTGCTGAAGGGAGCCGGCGGCGGCTTCATGGCGGGGGGCGACATCAAGTTCTTCACCGAGATCACGCCGCTGCCACCGGCGGAGCGCAGCCGGCGCTTCGAGGGCTTCATCCACGACGTGCACCCCCTGATCATCCGGCTGCGCCGGCTCAGGATGCCCGTGGTTGCCAGCGTGCACGGGCCGGTGGCGGGGATCGGCATGAGCTTCCTCATGGCCTGCGATCTCGCCATCGCCGCCGAGGACGCCTTCTTCACGCTGGCCTATTGCCACATCGGCACCAGCCCCGACGGCGGTTCCAGCTTCTTCCTGCCGCGCACCGTCGGCATGAAGCGGGCGATGGAAGTGGCGCTCCTGGGCGAGCGCATCGACGCCAAGACCGCCCACGCCTGGGGCCTGGTGAACTGGGTGGTGCCGGCGGCGGAGCTTGGCGACCGCACCGCTGCCCTGGCGACACGCCTCGCCCACGGACCGGCGCGGGCCTATGCGGGGACCAAGCGTCTCCTCTCCCAGTCGCTCGGCTCCTCCATCGAGAGCCAGCTGCAGGCGGAAGCGGAGAGCTTCGCCGCCTGCGCCGGCACCGAGGATTTCGTCGAGGGCGTCACCGCCTTCATCGGCAAGCGGCCGCCGAAATTTCAGGGCAGGTAGCGCTCCTGATTAATCAGCGGTTGGTGAAGACGAAGATCGAGGCACCCCAGCGGAAGCGCTCGACGGTGAGCTGGTAGAGCGGCGCGCAGTTCTTGTCGCCGCCGCCGGTCTTCTGCAGGCAGAGCTCGCCCTTGGCGTTGGTATCCCAATGGTCATATTGCGGGCCATCGCTGGCGCCCCGGATGACGCCGTTGTAGGCGAACGACAGATAGTATTCGTTCCCGGTCACGTCGGTGACGCGGGCGGTGTGGCCGGTGAGCCGCGAGGCCACGAGGTAGGCCGACAGCGGCTCGTCCGATTTCGGCTCCGTCTCGCAGGCCGACAACACTATCGCGGCCGCCAAGCCCAGCGCTGCCGTCGCGCCGAGGCGCGTGAAATGTCTCAACGATGTCTGCATGAACTCCTCAAGTCCCCGCGAAGAGGGGATCGGTTCGGATGAAGTCGGATTTTGGCACATCCTGGTGCGCCGCGGGAAAGGCGCGATGGGCGCAGTCGCTGCGCGGGCAGGTCCGGCAGGTGATGCCGATGAGGTCCGCCGCGCCCTTGATGTCGAGGGCCAGGGAGTCGGCATAGACGAGCTGCGGCGCGTGCTGCGCCTCGCAGCCGAGCGCGATGGAGTATTGCGCCGCGCGCAGGGGGCCGCGGTGCCACGGCTTCGACACCGTGCGCGCCACCGAGAGATAGCGGCCGCCGTCGGGCATCTCCGCGAGCTGGGTCAGGATCTGGCCCGGCGACTGGAAGGCGTGGTGCACGTTCCAGATCGGACAGGCGCCGCCGAAGCGGGCGAAGTGCAGGCTGTTGGCGCTGAAGCGCTTGGAGACGTTGCCGGCGGCGTCGAGGCGGATCATGAAGAACGGCACGCCCTTGGCGCCGGGCCGCTGGAGAGTGGTGAGGCGATGGCAGAGCTGCTCGAAGCTGACGCCGAAGCGCGCGCCGAGCACGGCCAGATCGTGGCGCGCCGCCGCCGCCGCGGCCGCGAAGGCCTCGTAGGGCAGGAGCACCGCGCCGGCGAAATAGTTGATGAGGCCGATGCGCACCAGGGAGCGCGCGTTCTCGTCCGAGGTCTCGAATCGCTTGAGCTGCCCGTCGATCAGCGCCTGATGCTCGAGGAAGGCGATCTCGCAGGCGAGCTGGAAGGCGCGCCCCGAGGCCGGCAGCATCTCCGACAGCAGCACGCGGCCGCGGTGGGGATCGTGGCGGCGGATCATCGAGCCCATGATGCTGACCGGCATCAGCTGGGTGCGCAGCGTGTGGGTGGTCTCGAGATAGCGCGCCAGCGAAGCGAAGAGCGCGTTGGCGTCGAGCGCGCCGCGCCGCCAGAGATCCTCGGCGGCGGTCTCCAGATCGGGGAAATGATTGAGCTCGCCCTGGAAGAAATCCCGCGCCGCCTCGATCGGCGAGCTGCGGGCCTTGGCGATCTCGGCGCCGCCGCCGTCGGCGATCGCCTCCAGCTCGTGGCGCGCCTGGCGATAGGCGCCGTAGAGCGAGATCATCGCCTCGGCGATGCCAGGCGCCACCGCCGCCAGCTCGCTCAGATCCTGCTTGCCGAGATCGGTGCCGCGGAAGAGCGCGTCGGTCAGCACCTCCTTGAGTCCGCCCACGAGCCGGGCTTCGTCATCCTCGGCGAAGCGCTGGAGGTCGATGCCGAAATTCTGTCCGAGCTTCAGCAGCAGCGCCAAGGTCACCGGCCGCTGATTGTGCTCGATAAGGTTGAGGTAGCTCGGCGAAATGCCGAGCTGCTCGGCCATCTGCCCTTGCGACAGGAAGGATTCCCGGCGCAGGCGGCGCACCTTGTGGCCAAGCATCAGTTTTGCCGGCATGAGCCCCGCTTCCGCGTCTGGCTTCGCACGCGCGAGAGTTTGGGGCCAGGCCCCGGTTTACACAAGACGCAACTTTACCGGCCGAGATGTAAAGACTTTACAAAGTGACCATTTTGCCGCGGTTTCCGTGGATATTGGTGCAGCGCATCACCGTTCTCTGAGGGATAGTGCGGCCAGAATTTGAGCCGCAAATTTCCCGAGGAGATCGACATGACGCCGCTCGACGAGAAAGGCACTTCCGCTGCCGCCGCGATCCACGCGCGCCGCTTCGACGGCATCAGCCGCGATTACAGCGCCGACGACGTGGCGCGGCTCTCCGGCTCGCTCAAGATCGAATACACCCTCGCCGAGCGCGGCGCGCGCCGCCTCTGGGAGCTGCTGCACACCCGGCCCTTCCTGCCCAGCCTCGGCGCCTATACCGGCAACCAGGCGATGCAGATGGTGAAGGCCGGGCTCGAGGCGATCTACCTCTCCGGCTGGCAGGTCGCCGCCGACGCCAACCTCGCGGGCCAGGTCTATCCGGACCAGAGCCTCTATCCCGTGAACTCGGTTCCATCAGTCGTGAAGCGGATCAATCAGGCGCTGCAGCGCGCCGATCAGATCCATCACATGGAAGGCAAGACCGGCATCGACTGGTTCGCGCCGATCATCGCCGACGCCGAGGCCGGCTTCGGCGGCCCGCTCAACGCCTTCGAGCTGATGAAATCGATGATCGAGGCGGGCGCTGCCGGCGTCCATTTCGAGGACCAGCTCGCCTCCGAGAAGAAGTGCGGCCATCTCGGCGGCAAGGTGCTGGTGCCGATCAAGAGCTTCGTGCGCACCCTCAACGCCGCCCGCCTCGCCGCCGACGTCTGCGGCACCTCGACCCTGGTGCTGGCGCGCACCGACGCCGAGAGCGCGCAGCTTCTCACGTCCGACATCGACGAGCGCGATCATCCCTTCATCGATCGCGACGATCGCACCAGCGAAGGCTTCTTCCGGATCAGGAAGGGAATGGGCGTCGACTACTGCATCGCCCGCGGGCTCGAATACGCGCCCTATGCGGACCTGCTGTGGTGGGAGACCTCGCGGCCCAACCTCGCCGAGGCGCGCCGCTTCGCCGAGGCGATCCGCAAGAAGTTCCCTGGCAAGATGCTGGCCTACAACTGCTCCCCCAGCTTCAACTGGAAGGCCAATCTCGACGAGGCGTCGATCGCGCGCTTCCAGGAAGAGATCGGTGCGATGGGCTATAAGTACCAGTTCATCACGTTGGCGGGCTTCCACAGCCTGAACTACGCCACCTTCGAGCTCGCCCGTGCCTTCCGCGAGCGCGGCATGGCCGGCTACAGCGAGCTGCAGCAGGCGGAGTTCGCCGCCGAGCGCCACGGCTACACCGCCGTGAAGCATCAGCGCGAGGTCGGCACCGGCTACTTCGACGCGGTCAACATGGCGGCCTCGGGCGGCCGCTCGGAGACCACGGCCCTCGGCGGCTCGACCGAAGCCGCGCAGTTCCACTGATCATCCAGTCAAGGAGACATCACATGCGCAACGCCACCGCCGAGCTGCAGCAGAAGACCGCCGACTTCCACCAGCGCTTCAACGACCCCGAGCTCGACGCCTATCTCGCGGGCCTGGCACGGACGCTGGAGACCGCCGACACGCTCTACAACCAGTTCGGCCATCTCCTGAAGCACATCCGCGCCACCGTCGCCTACCAGGTGCGCCCGATCCATCTCCGCGAGGCGATCGACCGCTCCGAGCGCTTCATGGAGAAGCTCGAGACCGAGGCGAAGTAGGGATCGATCCCGTCAGACGCAAATTTTGACCGTCACCCCCGGCCTTGAGCCGGGGGTCCACGGCTTGGGATCTCGCTTGCGACGAAGACGTGGATGCCCGTGTCAAGCACGGGCATGACGGATTGGGGAACCGATTTCCACTTCGTCGGAAAATGCTCTAGCCTCCTCAGCCCGACGACAAGGCTGAGGAGACAGCGATGGCCGACCTCAAAGGCAAGACGCTCTTCATCACCGGCGGGTCGCGCGGCATCGGGCTCGCGATCGCGCTGCGCGCCGCCCGCGACGGCGCCAACGTCGTCATCGCCGCCAAGACCACCGAGGCGCATCCGAAGCTGCCGGGCACCATCTACACGGCGGCGACGGAGATCGAGGCCGCCGGCGGCCAGGCGCTGCCGGTCCAGACCGACATCCGCTTCGAGGAGCAGGTGCAGGCGGCGGTGGAGGCTGCCGTAAAGCGCTTCGGCGGCATCGACATCCTCGTCAACAACGCCAGCGCCATCAGCCTCACGCGGCACGCTGGAAACGCCGATCAAGCGCTTCGATCTCATGCAGGGGATCAATACCCGCGGCACCTTTCTCTGCTCGCAAGTCTGCCTGCCTCAGCTCAAGAAGTCCGCGAACCCGCACATCCTCACGCTCTCGCCGCCGATCAATCTCAACCCGCGCTGGCTCGGACCCCACCTCGCCTACACCATCGCGAAATACGGCATGAGCCTCTGCGTCATCGGCATGGCGGAGGAGTTCCGTAAGGACGGTGTCGCCGTCAACGCGCTCTGGCCGCGCACCATCATCGCGACCGCCGCGCTCCAGGTGATCCCCGGCGCCGAGCCCGAGCGCGGCCGCTCCCCGGACATCATGGCCGACAGCGCCCACTGGATCCTGACCCAGCCGAGCCGCAGCACGACGGGCCACTTCTTCAGCGACGAGGAGGTGCTGGCGCGTATGGGCGTCACCGACCTCGCGCGCTACGCCATCGATCCCGAGAAAAAGCTGAGGAAGGATCTTTTCCTAGACTGAGGCGGCGATCCGCGCCGCCGTCTCCCCCGCGATCCGTCCCAGCGTCACCGCCGTCAGCAGCCCGCCGCCGGAGAAATAGCCGTCCCGCTCGGGGCCGGAGAGGCCGCGGGCGGCGCCGCCGCCCGCCAGCAGATTGGGAAGCGGCGTGCAATCGCGCCGGAGCACCCGCGCCTCGGTGTCGATCTCCAGGCCGCCCTGGGTGTGGAAGAGGGCGCCGGTCACCTGCACGCCGTAGAAGGGCGGGGCCAGCGCGGGCTTTTTCGTGAAATCGCGCCCGAAGGGATCGGCGTGCGTGCCCGCCGCCATCTCCCGCGTTTCCACCAAGGACTGTGCCAGCGCCTCCGGCGGAATGCCGAAGCGCGCCGCCAGCCCCGCGATATCAGGCGCCGATTTGACCGCGCCCGCATCCACGGCACCGCGATAGTCCTCGAAGTCGAGGCCGAGCTTGTGCAGCCGCTCGTCGTAGATGTTGATGGCGACGCCGCCGGGCTGGCGCAGCACATCCACCGCCTGCTCGGAATAGCCGCGGTTCTCGTGGGAGAAGCGGAGGCCATCGCGGCTCACCTGGAATCCGCCTTCCATCATCAGCGCCCAGGTGATGAGGATGCCGTGGGGATGTGCCACCGAGCCGTGGCCCTGGTAGGCGCCGAGGTCGCGGCCGACGCCGCCGAGCTCTTCGCCCCAGCGCAGCGCGTCGCCGCGATTGCCGGCGTGACCGAAATAGAGCGCGTCGCCCAACTCCGGGATATGCCGGCGCACCAGCACGGCGTCGCCGCCATAGCCGCTGCAGGCCAGCACGAGGGCGCCGCAGCCGATGTTCTCGCCGCTGCCGTCCGGCCGCGCGATCTCGACGCCGCGCACGCGTCCATCGGGGTCGGCGTAGAGCGCCGTCACCGTCGCATCCGTCAAGATCTCGATATCGGCCGCGGCCGCGGAGGAGCCGATCCATGAGATCGGCGCCGGTGCGCTTCGGCGTCGCATGCATGCGCAGGACGGAGTGGCCGGCGTAGAGGAAGCCTTCCACCAGGGCAAAGGGAATGCCGTGGCGGTCGGCGAGCCATTCGAGAGTGGATCCTACGCGCTCGGCGACGCGGGCGGTGACGTCGGGATCGGAGCGGTGCCTGTTCTTGGCTGATATGTCGGCCGCGAGGAGGGCGGGGCTGTCGGCGATGCCCTTCTCGCGCTGGAAGCGGGTGCCGGCGGCGGGAATGAACCCGGAGGAGAGGGCGGTGGAGCCGCGGGGGCTGCGGTCGCGCTCCACCACCAGCACCTCGGCGCCGGCATCCCGGGCGGCGAGTGCCGCGGTCAGGCCGCAGGCGCCGGCGCCGACAATCAGCACCGGCACGCTGACGGGAAAGTCGATCCCGGCTGCGGACCGAACGCTCATGGCCGCTCCAGCAGCTCCGTCATTGCCGCGCAGGTCGTGACTTCCACGACGCTGGCCAGCGAGGCCACGGTCGCATCATGCACCTTGGCATCGAAGGCCGCGCAGCCGTCGCCGAGCAGGATCGCGTGGAAGTCTCGCACATGGGCGTCGCGCAAGGTGGAGGCGACGCCGCCGTTGGTGACGAGGCCCGCGAAGATCAGCGTCTCGATGCCGGCGCGGCGCAGCACGAACTCGAGCCGGCTCATGTAGAAGGCGGAATAGGCCACCTTCTCGATCGAGAGATCGGCGGGCTTCAGCTCGTCCACGAGATCGTGACCGAAGCTCCCGGGTGCGAAATCGCCCTTGGCGAGGAACGGCCGCAGCTTGCGGAGGTGGGGCAGGATCAGGGGCTCGCCACCCTTGCCCGGCACCAGGGTGAAATGGGTGGAGACGATCCAGCCGCCCTTGCGGCGGAGCGCGTCCGCCACCGGTTTGAGCCGCGCCGGCAGCGCCGCCAGGGCCGGCGCCGCGATCCCGGCTCGGCCGTAGGCGCCCTTCGGGTGCAGGAAATCGTTCTGGAGATCGCACAGCATCAGCGCGGTGCGCGTGGGATCGGCGAGGTTCATGGCTCAGGCCGCCTTGCGCGAGAGGATCACGTTGCCGAACCGGTCCACGCTGCCCTCGAGATCGGGATCGATGAAGATCGTGGTGTCCGGCTGCTCGAGGATCGCGGGCCCCGGGATCACCGTGCCCGGCGGCAGATCGAGGCGGGCGTAGACCGGTGCCTCCACCCATTTGCCCTCGATGTAGACCGGGCGGTTGCCGAGCTTCGCCTCGGCGGCGCTCTTGCCGGAGCCGGGCGCCAGCAGCGCCAGATCGAGCTTCGGCCGCCGTCCCACCACGGCGAGGCGGAGGTTGAGCACCCGGAGCGCGATCTTGTCGAGGAGCCTTCCGTAGACCTCGCGATAGCGGGCCTCGAAGGCGCCGCGGATTAATTCGCGGCTGACAGCGGTGGCTGCGTCCCCGATCGTCTGGGGGAGCGGCACCGCTACCGTGTGGGTCTGCCCGACATAGGACATGTCGAGCTCGACGATCACGTCGCGGCCGTTGAACTTGACGCCGGAGCGGTCCAGGAGCGCGCGGCCCTCGGCGGCGAGCCGCCGCATTTCCAGGTCGAGGGCCTCGACGTCGAGGGCGTCCAACAGGCGATTGAGGGTGTGCACGAAGTCGTGGCGCATGTCGGCGATGACGCAGCCGAGCGCGCTGGTGATGCCGGGGAAGCGCGGCACCAGGGCCGTGGCGAGGCCCACTTCCTTGATCAGGGCGCCGGCATGGAGCGCGCCGCCGCCGCCGAAGGGCATCGCCGCGAAGTCGCGGGGATTGTAGCCGCGCTCGATGGAGACGAGACGGATGGCGCCGGCCATGCGGCTGTTGGCGACCCGTACGATCGCCTCCGCCGCCGCCATCACGTCGAGGCCGAGCGGCGTCGCCACCGCGGTCTCGATGGCGCGCTTCGCGGCGGCCACGTCGAGGCGGCCGATCTTGCCGCCGATCGGGCGGTCGGCGTCGATGCGGCCGAGCACCACATGGGCGTCGGTCACCGTCGGCCGATCGTTGCCGAGGCCGTAGCAGGCGGGGCCGGGATCGGCGCCGGCGGATTCCGGACCGATCTGCAGCAGGCCGCCGCGATCGACCCCGGCGATGGAGCCGCCGCCGGCGCCGATGGTGGTGATCTCGATCATCGGCGCGCGTACGACCAGGCCGAAATCGATGCTGGTCTCCGCCGCCAGCATGGTGGTGCCGTTGGCAATGAGCGAGACGTCGAAGCTGGTGCCGCCCATGTCGCAGGTGATGACGTTGGGAAATCCCGCCGAAGCCGCGATATGGGCGCCGGCAATCACGCCCGCGGCGGGACCGGAGAGCGCGGTGCGAATCGGCAGGCGCTTCGCGGTCTCCACGGTCATGACGCCGCCGTTCGACTGCACGATCAGCACCTGCCCGCCGAAGCCGCCGGCTTTGAGCTCTTCTTCCAGGCGCTCCAGGTAACGCGCCACCACCGGCTGCAGATAGGCGTTGAGGGCGGTGGTGGAGGTACGCTCGAACTCCCGGATCTCCGGCAGGATCTCGCTGGAGGAATTGACGTAGGCATTGGGCCAGACCGAGCGGAGTGCGGCGAGCGCGCGGCGCTCGTTCTCGGGATTGGCATAGGCGTTGATGAAGACGATGCCGACCGCCTCGGCGCCGAGGCTCAGGAGCTGCTTCGCCGCCGCCTTGACCGCCTCGGGATCGACCGAGATGCGCACGGTGCCGTCGGCAAGCGTGCGCTCGGCGACTTCCAGGCGGCGATCGCGGGGCACCACCGGCTCGTACTGTCCCCAGAGGCCCCAGGTGGTCGGCCGGTCGCGGCGCCGCATCTCCAGCACGTCGCGGAATCCCGCTGTCGTGATGAGGCCGGTGGGTGCGCCCTTGCGCTCCAGCAGCGCGTTGGTGCCGACGGTGGTGCCGTGCACCACGGTGGCGACGGTGGCGAGATCGCTCACTTCCCGGCGGATGCCGTCGAGGAAGCCTTGCGCCTGGTTGTCGCGGGTGGACGGCACCTTGGCGACGGCGCAGCGGCCCGACGCCTCGTCGAGGAAGAAGACGTCGGTGAAGGTGCCGCCGACGTCGACACCGATGATCCAGCGTGGCGTGCTCACTTCTTCGATGTCCCGGAGTAGTGCTGCGTGACGTGCTTGCGGGTGGCGTAGCCGAGCTTGAGGTCGCGGGCGATGTCGGTGGCGGCGCGCCATTCCGGCGGCCCGTAGCCGCCTCCGCCCGGGGATTCGATGCGCAGGCGATCACCGCGCTTGAGCTTGATGCCCACCATCTTCGACACCATCGGCGCCTCGTGGACGCCATCCGCCTGGGTATAGGTGAAATGATTGAGCGCCGCCGAGCCGCCGCCGGCGACGCCCAGCGGCGGGAACTTGCCGCGCTCGGCGAAGAGGAAGGCCTCCGCCTGCTCCTCCAGCAGCTCCACCTCGTAGATGGCGCCGAGGCCGCCGCGGTGGTGGCCGGGGCCGCCGCTGTCGGGTCGCAGCGCCCATTGCGTGAACATCACCGGATAGGCCGCTTCCAGGATCTCCACCGGCGGAATGGTGGCGGTGGAGATCGGCGCGTTGCCGTGATTGAGGCCGTCTCCCAAGGGATGGCCGCCGTGGCCGCCGCCGAAGAAGGAGAACATCACCCAGCGCCGGCCGTCCTGGCGGTGCCCGGCGATCGAGAGCGCATTGATGGTGCCGTAGGCGCAGCCGTTGCTGCGCTCCGGCGCCACCTCGGCGAAGGCGCGGAAGACCACGTCGATGACGCGCAGAATGGTCTCGGTGTAGCCCCCCACCGGCTTCGGCGCGCCGACGTTGAGGAGCGTGGTGGGCGGGATCACGAAGGTGATGGGGTCGAGCACGCCCGCATTGGCGGGCACATCCCGGAAGAGATGCTTGATCGCGACATAGCAGGCCGCCGCCGCCGTCGAATAGGAGATGTTGAGGGGGCCGGCGCAGGGCGGCGCGGAGCGGGAGAAGTCGAGAGTCATGCGCTCGCCTGATATCGTGAGGTCGAGGGCGATCTTGAGCGGCACGTCGGTGATGCCGTCGTTGTCGAGGAAATCCTCGGCGGAGTAGGTGCCGTCGGACAGCTCGCCGATATAGGCGCGCATCTGCCGCGCCGCGCGCTGGCGCAGCTCGGCGAAGCCTTCCGCCACCGTGGCATCGCCATACTCGTCGAGGAGCTGATCGAGGCGACGGGCGCCCAGATCGAGGGCGTTGATCTGGCCGTTGAGGTCGCCGTAGAGGCTGAGGGGCTGCCGGCTGTTCGCCTGCACGATGTCGAGGATGTCGCGGCGGAACTCGCCCTTCACGTAGAGCTTCACCGGCGGGATCAGCATGCCTTCCTGAAAGCTCTCCGTGGCCACCGGGTTGTAATTGCCGGGCACGTTGCCGCCGACGTCGTGCCAGTGCCCGACCGAGGCGAGGTAGCAGAAGAGCTTGCCGTGCCGGAATACCGGCCGCACCAGCTTGAAATCCGAGAGGTGCGTCCCGCCCTCGTAGGGATCGTTGAAGAGATAGACGTCGCCCTCGGCCAGGTCGCCGTCGCGGGCAGCCTTGGCGATGACGGCCTTTACCGCAAAGGCCATGACGCCGACGAAGATCGGCAATCCCGCCTTGCCCTGCACCAGCGTCTCGCCGGTCTCCGCGTCGTAGAGGCCGTGGGAGGCATCATGAGCCTCGGCGATCACGGGGTTGAAGGCGCTGCGGAACAGCGTCGCATCCATCTCGTCGGCGATCTGCTCCAGCCGTCCCCTCAGGACGGCCAAGGTCACGGGATCAAGCATCAGCACTCTCGCTCATGGTCTCGTCGTCGTAGCGGCGGCCCAGCTCCAGCATCTCGGGCGTGCCGATGACCTCGTTGAGGCCGTCGAAGTCGAGCATGCGGTCTCGATACGGCTTGGTGCTGCCGTGTTGGGAGAGGCTGGCGAAATAGCCCTGCAGCGCATGGGCCAGGGCGCGCACGGTGCCGCCGGGGAAGATCACCAGGGAGAATCCCAGTGATTCGAGCTCGCTCGCTTCCTTGGGCGGCGTCCGCCCGCCCTCCACCATGTTGGCCATCAGCGGCACGCGGCCGCGGAAGCGCGCGCAGATCTGCGCCAGCTCCGCGTCGCTGCGCGGCGCCTCTATGAAGAGCATGTCGGCGCCGGCCTCGCGATAGGCCTCGGCGCGATCGAGGGCGCGGGCGATGCCTTCCACGGCGATGGCGTCGGTGCGGGCGATGATGAGGGTCTCGGGCGACGGCCTGGCGTCGAGAGCGGCCTTCAGCTTCCCCACCATCTCCGTGGCCGGGATCAGCCGCTTGTCGGCGAGATGGCCGCAGCGCTTCGGCGTGGTCTGATCCTCGAGCTGGATCGCCGAGGCGCCGCGGTTGGCGAAGACCTTCACCGTGCGGATCACGTTGAGGGCGTTGCCGAAACCGGTGTCGGCGTCGACGATGAGCGGGATCGCCGTGCGCTCGCGGATGACGGCGATGGTGGCGGCGACCTCGCTCATATCGATGAGGCCGATATCCGGCCGCCCGTGGCGGGTATAGGCGATGGAGGCGCCGGAGAGATATGCGGCGGAAAATCCCGCGCGCTCGATCAGATGCGCCGACAGCGCGTCGTAGCAGCCCGGCGCCACCACGATGCCGGGCTGCCGAAGCCGGGAGGCGAGCGATGTCATGGGGCCCTCGCAGGAGATGTCATGGGGTTCACAATCCGAGATAGGTCTGGCGGAGGCGGGGATCGGCCATCAGCACGCTGGCGGCGCCGGCGAGCGCGAAGCGGCCGTGCTCCAGCACATAGGCGCGGTCGGCGATGCCGAGGGACTGCACGACGTTCTGCTCCACCAGCAGCACGGCGATGCCGGTCTCACGAATGCGCGCGATGAGGCGGAACATGTCCTCCACCAGCAGCGGCGAGAGGCCAAGGGAGGGCTCGTCCAGGATCAGGAGGCGCGGCTCCGCCATCAGGCCGCGGCCGATCGCCAGCATCTGCTGCTCGCCGCCGGAGAGCGTGCCGGCGAACTGGTGCATGCGCTCGCGCAGTCGCGGGAAGATCGCCATGACGCGGTCGAGGTTCTCGGCGCGGGCGGCGCGGCCGCGGCGATAGCTGCCGAGCTCGAGATTCTCCCGCACGCTGAGGTTCGGGAAGACGCGGCGACCCTCCGGCACCTGGATCAATCCCAGGCGAACGATCTCCACCGACGAGGCGCCTGATATCTCGGTATCGAGGAAACGGATATGGCCGGCGCTCGGCCGCAGAATCCCCGAGAGCGCATTGTTGAGGGTCGACTTGCCGGCGCCGTTGCTGCCGAGCACCGCCACGATCTCGCCGGACGCGATGGTGAGATCGACACCGCGCAGCACCGGCAGCATGCCGTAGCCGACCTCGAGGTCCTTCACCTCAAGCATGGGCGGCTCTCAAGCTCTCGGCGAGGCGCTGGGCGGCGCCGTGGCCGAGATAAGCCTCGATGACGGCGGGATCGGCGACCACCTCCGCCGGCGTTCCCTGGGCCGCGATCCTGCCGTTGTTCAGGACATAGACGCGCTCGGCCAGGCTCATCACCGCCTGCATCACATGCTCGGTCAGCAGCACGGTCACGCCGCCGTCGCGGATGCCGCGGATGACCGGCACCAGCTCGGCGATCTCCGTGGGATTGAGGCCCGCCATCACCTCGTCCAGCAGCAGCAGGCGCGGCTCCGTGGCGAGCGCGCGGGCGAGCTCCAGGCGCTTGCGGCCGGCGATGGTGAGAGAGGTGGCAGGGCGGTCGAGGAGGGCGCTCATGCCGACGCGCTCGGCGATATCGGCGGCTTGAGCCAGGGCACGGGCGCGATTGCGCTCGCGCAGATGGCGGCCGACGGCGATATTCTCCCGCACGGTCAGGCCCGCGAAGGGCTGCACGATCTGGAAGGTGCGCACCAGGCCGCGGCGCGCCAGAACATGGGATGGCAGTCCCAGAACCTCCGCGCCCTCGAAGCGCACGGATCCGCCGATCCGCGGACACGAAACCGGCGACGATGCCGAAGAGCGTGGTCTTGCCGGCGCCGTTCGGACCGATGAGGCCGGTGATGCTGCCGACCGGGACGCTGAGCGAGACGTCCGACACCGCGGCGAGGCCGCCGAAGCGCTTGCTGAGGCCGGTCACCTCAAGCATGACGCAGCTCCCGCCGGGCGCGGCGCATGCGCAAGCGGCTGCCCAGGCTCACCAGCCCGTCCGGCAGCACCGCCAGGATCACGATCAGCAGCACGCCGTAGAGGACGAGGTTGAGGCCTGGCGCATTGCCGGTGACGATGCCGCTCGCCTCGTTGAGGCTGCGCAGCGCCAGCGCACCCACCAGCGGCCCGAGAACGGTGCCGACGCCGCCGATGAGCGGCACCAGCAGCGCGGTCACCGACACCTCCGGCCCGAAGGCGAGGCGGGGATCGAGGTAGAGGTAGTACTGCACGTAGAAGGAGCCGGCGAAGCCGCAGAGCCCGCCGGAGAGGATGGCGGCGCCGAGCTTGACGCGGGTGGCGTTGACGCCAAGGGCGCGGGCGGCATCCTCGTTCTCGCGCACGGCGACGAGCTCGGCGCCGAAGCGGGAATTCTCCAGCCACCAGGCGCCGGCGGTGGCGAGGGCCGTCAGCCCCAGCATCACCCAGTAGAAGCCGACCCGGGTCGCGAACTGGAAGTTGGCGGCAGCCTGCTGCAGCGGGATCTGCAACCCGACGCCGGCGCCGGTGATATCCAGGAAGTCCGCGAGGATACGCAGCACTTCGGCGAAGGCGAGGGTGGCCAGGGCGAAATAGGAGCCGCGCAGCCCGTAGCGGAAGCTGAGCCCGCCGACGATCGCGCCCATGACAGCGCCCGCGACTCCCGCGAGGAGCAGGCAGGCCCAGGGATTGACGCCGAGGCTGAGCTGCAGCACCGCCGCCGTATAGGCGCCGGTGCCGAAGAACGCCGCATGGCCGAAGGAGCGCTGGCCGCCATAGCCGCCGAGCAGGTTCCAGGCCTGGCCCAGCAAGGCCAGGTAGAGCGTCACGATGGCGAAGTGCAGCCAGTATTCCGACTGCACGACCAGCGGCAGCGGCACCAGCGCCAGCAGCAGGACGATCACGACGAAGCCTGGTGTGCGCCGCATCGGCTCAGGCGCGCTGGCCGAAGAGGCCCGTGGGCCGGAACAGGAGGATGGCGAGGAAGATCGCGAAGACGCCGATCTTCCCCAGGTTCTCGCCGAGGAGCAGGCCGCCGAGGGATTCCGTGACGCCGATGATGAGTCCGCCGAGGAGCGCGCCCACGAAGCTTCCCATGCCGCCCAGCACCACGATGGTGAAGGCGATCAGGACGAAGCTCTCGCCGACGCCGGGATGGGCGTAGTAGCTCGGCAGCAGCAGGCAGGCGGCGGCGCCGACGCAGGCGATGCCGATGCCGAAGCTCACGGCGAAGACGTGCTCGACGTCGATGCCGACGAGGCGCGCGCCCTGGCGCTCCCGCGCCACCGCCCGGATCGCCTTGCCGAGATCGGTGCGCTGGATCGCGAGCCACAGCACCGCGGTGATGACCAGCGCGCCAACGAAGGAGATCACCTTGGGCACGGCGATGAGGGCGCCGGCGATGTCGACGGTGTCGAAGGCATAGCTCGGGTTGATGGTGCGGGTGTCGGAGCTCCAGAAGTAGAGCGCAAGGTTGTCGATGATGATGGAGAGGCCCAGGGTCACCAGGAGGATGTTTTCCTCGCGGCCGTGGCTCGCGGTGGCGATGACGCTGCGCTGGAGCGCATAGCCGAGCGCGAACATGACCGGCACCACGATGGGAAGCGCCAGATAGGGATCGATGCCGAGAAGCGTGTAGAGAAAATAGACGCCATAGAGCGCCAGCATCAGCAGGCTGCCATGGGCGAAGTTGATGATGTGCAGCACGCCATAGATCAGCGTGAGACCCAGCGCCACCAGCGCATAGACCGCGCCGGTGGCGATGCCGTTGAGAAGCGCCGGCAGCAGGATGCTGGGGGTAAGAACTAGGGGCATGGATGCGCGAAGCTTTCCGAGGACGGAATGCTGCAGCCGCCCCCCACCCTAACCCTCCCCCTCAAGGGGGGAGGGGACTCTAAGTCACGACCCAAATATTCCCCCTCCCCCTTGAAGGGGGAGGGTGGGGAGGGGGTGGAGTTGCAGGACGCCATCATCAAAAACGAAACGCGAATCTAAGCCGGCATCGGGAATACGGCTTTCGCGTTCGCGAATTCCGCGGGCAGGATCACTTTGATGTCGTTGTCCTGCACCTGCAGATTGACCGCTCGGGCGCCGGTGTTCTGGCCGTTCTCGAACTTGGTGGGGCCATAAGGCATGAAGTGGCCGCTCCAGGTGCTCGACGCCAGCGCTTCGATGATCTTGGCGCGGTCCGTGGAGGCCGCTCGCTCCAGCGCGTCCGCCAGCAGCATCACCGCGTTGTAATTGAGGAAGACCTCGTAGGTGTAGAAGAGGCCCTGCGCCTCGGTGCGCTTCTTGAGCTCCAGCGCCGCCGGCTTCTTCGGATTGTACCAGTGATTGCAGTCCATGATGAACCTGGCGGCCTCGGGGAATTCCTTCAGGAACTTGTATTGGGACGCGCCGCCGCCCAGCACCGAGTAGATCGCTTTCGGCCGGAGCTTCTGCTGCTGCATGGTGCGGGCCAGGATCACGTACTCGTTGTAGTAGTTGGCGGGAATGACGATGTCGGGATTCTTCGCCTTGATCGTGAGCACGATGTTGTTGAAGTCGAGGGTCGGCGTCGGATGCTTGATGACGTCGAGCACCTCTATGCCGATATCGGGGAGCGCCTTGGAGAGCAGGTTGGCCGTGCCGGTGCCGAAGGCGGAATCCTCGTGCACGATGACCGCGGTCTTGGCGGGATTGCCGGCGGCGGCGTTGATCTCCTTGAGGGCGGGCACCGCCGTCTTCACGAAGACGCCGTAGCCGGGGCTGAAGCGGAAGGTGTTGGTGAGGCCGCCGTTGACGATGCGGTCGTCGGTGCCGACGTCGACCACGTAGGGAATGCCGTGCTTCGCCGCCGCCTGGGTGGTGGCGAGGCAGATGAAGCTCGCGTAGCCGCCGACGATGGCGGAGACGCCGGCCTCGTTATATTTCTCGATCTCGGAGACGGCGACGTCCACCTTGGACTGCGCGTCCGAGATCAGCGTCTCGATCTGGGCGCCGCCGAGCGACTTGATGCCGCCGCGGTTGTTGACGTCCTCCACCGCCATCAGGGCGCCGGCCCGGGACTGCGTCCCGGAATAGGCGACGCCGCCGGTGACGGGATGAATGATGCCGACCTTCACCGCCTTGGCCTGGGCCCGCAGCACGGCGGGCGCGCCGAGGACAGTGATCGCTGCGGCGCCGGCGCCGAGCACGGCACGGCGGGTGACGGGCGGCTTTCTCGCTGACATGCCTTCTGACATCGGACGATCTCCCCTGCTTTGGTTGGTATTCAGAATCTGGAGCGGCGCTGCCGGCGCGGCGCGCGCGGCGGCGACCAGAGGCTGCGGGCGCCGTCACGCTCCCGCGCCAGCGACATGCGGTACTCGAAGCGATCGGGACGGTAGAGCGCCAGGATGTGCTCCACCGGCCGGCGCTCGGCATCGTAGACGACGCGGGTCAGGCTGAGGAGCGGCGAGCCCACCTCGACCTCGAGATGGGCCGCCACCGTCGGATCGGCGAGGCGGGCGCTCAGCGCCTGGTCGGCGCTCGCCGCCACCGCGCCCGCGCGCTCCAGCAATGTCAGCAGCGGCGTCGCCGCCAGCTCGCGGCGCCCGTAGGCGCGGCCGATCGGCTCCGGCACGTGGGTCGTGAGATAGGAGAACGGCACGCCTTCCTGGCTGCGCACGCGCACCGCCCGCTGGGCGCGCTCGCCCTCGGCGAGGCCCAGGACGCGGCGCACGTCGTCGGGCGGCAGCACATAGGCGAACTCGATCAGCCGCACCTCGGTGGCGAGGCCCATGATGATCAGGTTCTCCATGAGGCCGGCCATGTTTCCCGCCACCGGCTTGCCGGCGCCGCCGCTCACCACGCGGGTCCCGAGGCCGCGCCGGCGGCGCACCAGGCCCTCGGCGGCGAGGTCGTTGAGGGCGCGCGTGACGGTGATGCGGGAGACGCCGAACTGCCTGCCGAGGGCGGGCTCCCCTGGCAGCAACCCATCGGCGCCGTAGGCGCCGGAGACGATCTTGTCGCGGAGCACGAGATAGACCTGGTGATAGAGCGGCGTCGGCATCCGCCCGTCGACCAGGCGAACCGGCGTCCGGCGCCGCGTTGCGGCTGCGCTCAACGGCATGGGCTTGGCCTACTCCCTTGGCTCCCGACCTTGATACCAAGCCCGATGACCTAATGCTATATCGTTATGATATTTGGCCGGCTGTGCCGGCGCGCCAGACCCCGGTCTTGACGCGGCGCGGCACAACTCATGCCGTCCGCCATCGAAGTGTCTGATTACGCTGCCGCAATTCTCCTAAACGGTTTTCTAACCCCTGCGCCGTTAACCTCAGCGGTTGTCCGGTAGAAGGCGGAGAAAATTGCGTGTCGAGTGATATCGTCGAATACGGTCGCCTGAGCGGGGAACTGAACCTGGCGCTCGGAGAGCGCGCCTTCGGGGCTTTTCCCGGCGCGGCGCTGCTGGTGGATCGCGACGGCCACGGACACGGCCTCAATTCCTGCGGACAGAAATTGCTTACCGGTACGCCGCCGGCGCGCTGGCGTCAGGCGGCGGAGCAGATCGTGGCGATCCGCGAGCGCGGCCTCGCGGCGGTGGAGGTGTTGAGCCTCGATCAGATCGTCGAGGCGATGGTGCTGCCGCTCGCCGACAACGGCGGCGCCCTGGTCCTGGTGCGCAAGCAGGGCCTCGAGGCCAATCTTCGCGACGCTCTCATCGAGAGCCGGCAGCGCTTCAAGGCGCTGGTGGAGATCTCCAGCGACTTTGCCTGGGAGACCGGCGCCGACGGCGTTTTCGTTTTCGTGTCGCCCCAGGGCGCGCTCGGCTGGACCGCGGCGGAGCTGCTGGGACGCCGCGCCCGCGAATTCCTGATCGATGCCTCGGATTTCCAGGCCCACGCGTTCCAGACCGAGAAGCCGATTGCCGACATGGACGTCTGGTTCCGGCGCGCCGACGGCGGCAGCGCCTGCCTCGGCGTGGCCGCGGTGCCGGTGCTGGACGACGAGGGGGCGCTCAGGGGCGCCCGCGGCGTCTGCCGCGATCTTACCGCCGACCGCGCCCGCGACCAGGCCCTGGCCCGCGCCCGGCTGCGCGACCGGCTGATGGCCCATCTCGTGCGCACCATGCGGGACGAGATCGAGCCTGCCAACGCCCTCGCCGCCACCGTGAGCGCCGTCGGCCTCGCCGTCGGTGCCGCCGGCGGCGCCGTGTTGCGCCAGCGCGCCGACGGCAGAGCCGAGGAAGCGGCGCGCTGGGGCGAGATCGCACCCCAGGCCGTGCTGGGCGCCGCCGCGGCGCAGCTCCTGACTACGGACGAGATCGAGACCACCCAGGACGGCTGCTGCTTTGCCGGCGTCGCCACGCGCTATCGCGGCGCCGCCAACGGCGCGCTGCTGTTGTGGCGCGCGGAGGCGGACGGTGCGTTCAGCGAGCCCGACCGCGTCATCATCACCGACGTCGCCGACCATCTCGGCATTGCCATCGCCCAGGTATCGCACCACGAGAGCATCGTGCAGCTCGCGCGCGTCGACGCGCTGACTGGACTCCTCAACCGGCGTGCGTTCCTGGAGGAGCTGGAGCGCCGCCTCGCGACGCCCGAGAACGCCGAGCGGCCGGCGGCGCTGCTCTATCTCGATCTCGATAATTTCAAGCAGCTCAACGACAACGACGGCCACAGCGCGGGCGACGAGGCGCTGCAGGCCTTCGCCCAGATCTTGCGCGAGAACACCCGCAGCGCCGATCTGGTGGCGCGCCTGGGCGGCGACGAGTTCGTGGTGTGGATGCAGGGCATCAACGCGACCGTGGCGGAGACCCGGTCGCGGGCGATCCTGCGCGCCTTTGGCGTGCTGACGCCGCGTATCGGCAGCGCCGAGCAGCCGCTGTCGGTCTCGATGGGACTGGCGATCTACGATCCCACGGGCGGTGAGACGCCGGCCGCGCTCCTCGTCCGGGCCGACCAGGCGATGTACGAGGCCAAGGAGGCCGGCAAGGGCCAGCTCCGCTTCGCCGCCGCACACCCGGTGAACGGCAAGGCGCTCTCGGCATGATGGGGCTCATCCAGCGCGTCATGCGCCGGGTGCGCCACGCCGAGCGCCCGATCGACTACGAGGAATCAAAGCAGCTGGCGGCGAGCCCCGACACGGCGGACCGCCTCGAGCTCGCCCATCACAGCCAGGCAAAGCCCGAGGCGCTCTATTACCTCGCCGCCGACCGCGATGCGGGCGTGCGCGCGGCGGTGGCCGCCAACGAGGCGACACCGGTGCAGGCGGACCTGATCCTGGCGCGCGACCGCGACGACCGCGTGCGGATCGATCTCGCGATGAAGATCGCCCGCCTGACGCCGGATCTCAGCGCCGAGCAGCATCAGCGCATGCGCGAGATCACCTACGAGGTGCTGGAGATCCTGGTGCGCGACCAGGTGACGCGGGTGCGCCAGGTGATCGCGGATGTCTTGAAGGATTTCGCCAACGTCCCGCCCGATGTGATCCGCACCCTCGCCCGCGACAGCGAGATCGCGGTTGCCGGGCCGGTGCTGCGCTTCTCTCCGGTGCTCACCGACGAGGACCTGCTGCAGATCATCCAGAACGCACCGATCCCGGGCGCCCTGGTGGCGATCGCGCGGCGCGCCGAGGTGCGCGCCCGGGTCGCCGACGCCATCGGCGACAGCGACGACATCGACGCGATCACCGCGCTTCTGGAGAATCCCAGCGCGCAGATCCGCGAGGAGACGCTGGATCGCCTGCTCGACCGCGCCCCCAACGTCAGCGTCTGGCATCGTCCCATGGTGGTGCGGCCGTGGCTGCCGGCGAGCGCCGCCAAGAAGCTTGCCGGCTTCGTCGCCCAGAACCTGCTCTCCCTGCTGACCGAGCGGCGTGATTTCGACCAGCAGGCGATCCGCGAAGTGAAGGCCGCGGTGATGCACCGGCTCGGCACCGAGGTGAAGAAGCCGGAGGTGGTGCCGGCACAGCGGCCGGCGGCCGCCAAGGTGACGGTCGCGGACGCGCTCACCCGCGCCCGCAAGCTGCGCGCCGACGGCATGCTCGACGAGCAGGCGGTGCTGAGGGCGCTCGGCAGCGACCGCGCTCTCGCGCGGGCGGCGCTCGCGGTTCTCGCGGAGCTGCCGATGGAGCTGGTCGAGCGCGTGCTCGGCGCCCACAGCGCCAAGGGCATTACGTCCCTGGTCTGGAAGTCCGGGCTCAGCATGCGCGCCGCCGCCAAAGTGCAGCTCCAGCTCGGCCAGATTCCGCCGGGAAGCGCGCTGCAGCCGCGCACCGACGGGCGCTATCCCATGAGCGAGGAGGCGATGCGCTGGCAGCTCGATTTCTTCGCCAGCATGGTGGGTCAGGCCGCGACGTCCTAGTCTCGCCGGCCCTGTGACATTTTCCCGGCGAAATCTCGGCCGCGGCGGAAAAAAATGCTTCAGGCCGCCGGTCCCGTCGCCGGCAAGATCGGTTGCTTCCCAGGGATGATTGGCTAAACTCCGGCCGCCGGCTTGGCGACGCCAAGGCGTCGGATCCCGCGACCTCTGCGCGGGGAGTCGGCCACGATCCCGCGGCAGGAAAGCGAGACTGATCATGACGAAACCGGCGCGCGCAGCTTGGCCCATCCTCGCCATCGCCATCGGCCTTTCGGGAGCGGCGGCGATGTCGCACCCCGCCGCCGCCCAGAGCGTGTTGATCTCGCCCGACGACGTCGCCGCCTGCCTGTGCCGCGACCAGGCGGTGAACAGCCAGAAGGCGGAGCTCACCCGCCAGCAGGCCGCCTACGACAGCGCCCAGAGCGACTTCCAGCGATTGAACGCGGCGGTCGAGACCCAGCGGCCGCAGGTGAACGTCAACGACAGCGGCTCCATCGAGGCGTTCCGCAAGCTGCTCGATCAGCGCGACGCCGCACAGAAGCATTTCACCGACGAGGCGTCGCCCGCCTACGCCGCCGCGGTTGACCGGTACAATCAGTCGGTTCAGGGCTACATGAACCAGTGCGGCGGCAAATCCTACGACTCCCGGGCACTGGCGGCTGCGCAGCAGTCGCTCTCCTGCCCGAGATAACGCCTCTGTTTCAGTGTGGCGGCATCGTCGTCACCGGCACGGTGACGACGATGGCCCCGGCTTTCTCGAAGGTCAGGCTCAAGGAAAAGCTCTCGCCGGCGACCAGCGGCGTCGACAGGCCAATGAGCATGACGTGATAGTGGCCGGGATCGATCTGGACGCTGGTGCCCGGCCGCAAGGTCAGGTCGGTGACCGGCTTCATGGACATGACGCCGCCTGACATCATCTCCTCGTGCAGCTCGGCGCGGTCGGCGACAGGCGTGCTGAGAGAGACCAGCCGGTCGGTGATCTGGCCGCGGTTGGTGAGGGTCATATAGGCGGCGCCGGTGCGCGTGCCGCGGAGCGTCGGCCGCGCCCAGGCACCGCTGACGATGATCGGCGAGTCCACCGCGATAGCCGCGATCGGCAGCGCCGCCAGAACGATCAGCGCGAACGCGGCGAACAGGCGACGCATCGGAAATCTCCTCAAGACGGCAGCGTGCTGCGCGCTGGCGGCGCGTTCAATCGGTCGAGGGGGAAGATCGGTCGGCGGATCTGACGGAAATCGAGGCGCGCATTGTCCGAGGTGGTGACGCCCTCGCCGTCGAGGGTGACGGTGGCGCGGCCGAGCGGGCGCGAATCCCGCGCGGTAGTGGATGCGGGATTTCAGCAGCAGGTAGCGCTTGGCGGCGGGATCGATGCCGACGCTGGTGAAGACGCCGATGTCCCAGGGCTCGTGGTGGCGCGAGACGACGACGATCTGCATCCTACCGGTGTCGAGGACGGCGGTGGGACCCATGTGGACGGTGACGCCGGTGTACATCGGTCCCCGCACCACCCACTCACCGTCGGTGAGGGTGCGCACGCGGCCCGTGATCTCCAGCGGCTCGCCCTTCATCTTGATCGAGGGCATGTCGGTGCGGCCGCCGAGGCGCAAGGTCACGGTCTGGCCCACGCCCGCCTTTGCCATCGCTGCCACCGCCGCGGGATCGCAGACCGCCGCCACCGCCACGTCCTCGAGTCCCTGGCGCAGCACTTCGGCGATCACGGTCATCACGTCCTCGGTGCCGCCGGAGCCGACGTTGTCGGCGTGGTCGAGCAGCAGCACCGGGCCTTGCGTGATCGCCTTGGCGCGTGTCACCGCCTGGGTCAGCGGCTCGTGGCGGTAGAGAAATTCCTCGCGCTCGCCCCAGGCCGCGTCCATCAGGCGCTGCGCCGCTGCCTGTGCCCCTGGCGCGTCGCCGTCGGCGATGCAGATCGCGGACATGCCGGCGTCCGCGAAGTCGGCGAGGGGAAATCCGCCGAAGACGGTCGCCGCCAGCATGCCCCGGGATTCCTCCTCGCGCGCCAGGCGGATCAGTGTCTTCATCGGCTCGTCGTCGGTGCCCATGCGGAGCGTCTGCGCCAGCAGCGGGCGGCGGTCCCAGCCCATGGCCGGCCGGATCTCGCCCTTGAGGCTGCGCAAGAGGATGCGTCCGACCTGCTCGCCGACCTCGTACATGTCCACATGGGGATAGGTTTTGTAGCCGATGAGGGCGGTGCAGTTGCGCACCATCTTCTCGGTGAGGTTCGCGTGCAGGTCGCAGGTGACGGCGATCGGCAGGTCCGGCGCGAGGGCGCGGATCGCCTCCAGGAGCGTGCCTTCGCCGTCCGGCGTGGTCTCCGCCACCATGGCGCCGTGGAGATCGAGGAAGGCGGCGTCGCAGCCTTGGCGGACGGCGTCGAGGATCGCGATCGACATCGTCTCGTAGGCGGCTTTCTCCACCGGGCCGCTCGGCATCGCCTCGGCGGCGACCGGCGTCATCACCTCGGCGCCGGCATCCCGGGCGAGCTTGAGATAGGCGCCGAAGGGCATCGCGGTCCCCTCGTAGGCGCGGCGGGCGTCGGGACCGAAATGCGCGCCCCAGTCGAGAAAGCGCTGCCAGTCCGTGCGCACCGGCGAGAAGGTGTTGGTCTCGTGCTTCATCATGGCGACGACGAAGCGCATCTCTAGCCTTCCTGCCCGTAGAGCGCCTTCGGATCCACCAGCGGCTCGGCGATCGTGACGAGCTCGCCGCCGCGCGCGGCGCGGAAGAAGCAGCTCCGCCGCCCGGTGTGGCAGGCGACGCCGGTCTGGTCCACCAGCAGCAGCAGCGCGTCGCCGTCGCAATCGACGCGGAGCTCGATCAGGCGCTGCACCTGGCCCGAGCTCTCGCCTTTGCGCCAGAGCTTCTGCCGCGAGCGAGAGAAGTAGCAGACCCGGCTGGTCGCCAGCGTCTCCTCCACCGCCTCCCGGTTCATCCAGGCCAGCATCAGCACCTCGCCGGTGTCGTGCTGCTGCGCCACCGCGGCGACCAGGCCGTCGCGGTCGAAGCTGAGCGCCGGCAGCACGGCGGCGGCGGATTGCGGAGGGCTGGCAGGGACTTCGGTGGTCATGGGCGGGCCTTGGGGTGAACGGACACCTGGACGCGCCCAGTATACGACTGCCGTCAAGTCCGGCGGCACTCCCAATCGGGTTACCGGTGCTGCTCAGGGCCGCAGTTTCATCCCCTGCGGCCGGATCAGCCCGTCGAGGGCCGGCGTGAATCCCTCCAGCCGCGCCGTCGTGCCCCAGATCCACTTGATGTGGTAGAGGACCATGTAGGCGCGGTCGGCGAGATAGAGGCTCGCGGCCTCCTTGTAGAATTTGAGCCGCTCGGGCGGATCGGTCACCTGCCGCGCCTTCGCGAGCGCGGCATCGACATTGGCGTTGCAATACTTGCTCCAATTGAGCGCACCGTCGCATTGCAGCCAGATCGTGATGTTGCCGTCGGGATCCGGCCGGCCGCTCCAGAAGGTGAAGACGGCCTGGTAGTCGCCTTTCTGGGTCGCGGCGATCAGCGTGTTCGCCTCGACGGCCTGGATCTTCATGTCGAAGCCGGCCTCGCCGACCATGGACTGGATGACCTGGGCCACCTGCAGCTCGAGGGGATTGTTGGCGACGGTCAGCGTGAAGCCCACATGCTCGGCGCCGGCTTCCTTGAGGAGCCGTTTCGCCTTCGCCAGGTCCCGGGGCGGCACCGGGTGGTCGGTGTCGTAGTAGGTGGAGCCCGGCACGATCGGCTGGTTGTTGGGCACGTATTCGCCGTTGAACACCACCTGGTTCAGCACCTTGCGGTCGATCGCGGCTTCCAGCGCCTCGCGCACCTTGACGTTCTGGGCCAGGGGAGTCGTGGCCTGGGGGCCGGCGAGGCTGATGGAGAGCTGATAGTAGAGCGTCGCCGGGCTCACCACGAGCTTGAGGTTCTTGTCGGCGGCGATGGCGGGCATGTCCGTGGGCGCCACGCGCTCGATCATGTCGAAGCCGCCGGCCCGGAGATTGGCGAGCCGCACGCTGGTGTCCGGTACCGGAAAGAACTCGATCTCGTCGATGTGGATCGCATCCTTGTTCCAATAGCCGTCGAATTTCTCGACCGTAATCTTCTCCTGGGGCACCCGCGACTTGAACTTGTAGGGGCCGGAGCAGACGGGATCGTTGGAGTATTTGTCGCCAGCGGCCGCCGCAGCTTTCGGCGCCACCATCATGCCGGCGCGGTCGGAGAGCACGCCCACCAGCGGCGCGCTGGGCTCGGAGAGGTGGAACGCCACGGTCAGGGGATCGACGACCTCGACGCTCTTCACCTGCTTCAGCTCGGTCTTGCGCTTGGAGAAGGCCGCGTTCTGATAGCGCTCGATATTGGCCTTGACCGCCTCGGCGTCGAATTTCTCGCCGTCCTGGAACACCACGCCGGGCCTGAGCTTCATGGTGAGGGTGAGGTTGTCCGCCGACCACGCCCATTCCGTCGCCAGCTGCGGCACGTAGTTCAGCTTGGCGTCGATGTCGACGAGCTTGTCGCAGAGGCTCGCGAAGACGACGCGGCCGGCGAAGGAGACGCCGCTCGCGGGATCGAGGGCGTCGGGATCCTCGTTGAGCGCGATCCGGAGCGTGCTGGCCGATGCCAGGCTGGTGACCAACAGCATCGCAGTGGCAACGATTCCAAAACCGATCGATCGTCTCATGTTTTCCCCCGGCCGTGCAGATACACGCCTGCAACTATACCCATCACCGGCCGTCGCGACAAACTCCCAATGCCCAGCGATGGTGCAAACAACGGGTTGTGATGCCGACACCGCAGGCGATCTGCGCCGACGGGGGCAGGGGTGGGAGAGTTATTGATTGCGGCAACGCTGTGCGTCCTTCAACTCACCGCGCTTCGCGCGGTGGCTCAGGATGAGGTGGGTTGGTGATGGCACAAAGTTGGTCGATGGCACAAAGAAAACCGCCTCATCCTGAGCCGGCGCGAAGCGCCGAGTCGAAGGACGCAGGTCGCCGCTCCGGAGCTACGCCGCGCTCGATCCGAGCTGGCGCGGATAAGCCGCCGGCACCGTCTGCAGCAGGATCTCCTTGAGGCGGGACGCCGCCGGCAAGAGCGCGCGGCCGGCGCCGTGCAGCGAGAGGTCGATCGACGGCAGTGGCGGCAGACCGTCGCGGGCGCCGAGCACGTGCAGATGCGACGGCAAGCTGATGCCGGTGCGCACGGTGATGCCGAGACCGGCGTCGACGGCGGCCCAGAGGGCGGAGAGGCTGGGGCTGCTGAAGGCGATGCGCCAGGGAATGCCGGCGGCATCGAGGGCAGCGGTGGCGGGTTGGCGGAAGACGCAGGGCGGCTCGAACACCGCGAGCGGCACCGGCTCGCCGGCGGACCAGCTTCGCTCGCGGTCGCCGATCCATGCCATCGGCAGCCGCGTCAGGGTTTCGGCATCGCCGCGCGCGCCGCCGCCGAAGACCAAGGCGAGATCGAGCTGTCCCTTGTCGAGGCGCTCCAGCAGCACCGCGTTGCGGTCGACGCTCGCCTCGATGCGGACGGCGGGATGGGCGCGCTTGAAGCGGCCGAGGACGGCGGGAAGCCAGGTCTCGGCGAAATCACCGGGCATGCCGAAGCGGACCCGGCCGTCGATGGCGGCGCCGCGCACCGCCGCCACCGCCTCGTCGTTGAGCTCGAGGATCCGACGGGCATAGGCCAGGACGGCGTCGCCGGCCTCGGTCAAGGCCAGGCCACGCCCCTGCTTGCGGAAGAGGGGCTCGCCGAGCTGCCGCTCCAGCTTGCGCATCTGCAGGCTGACCGCCGACTGGGAGCGGCCGATCTGCTCCGCCGCCCGGCCGAAACCGCCGAGGTCTTGGGCCGTCACCAGGGTGCGGAGGATGGAGATATCCAGATTGATCTCGACCATAGTTGAGTTTTCCAAATGTGTTCGATGAAAAGTATCAATTTTTCTCGACAATGAAAAGAGGCCATCTCCTGGGAGCCGGCACATCCGCCGGCATCACCAGAGGAGGAGACCTCCATGCCGCTCGCACGCATCTCGCTCCGGCAGGGCAAGTCAGCTGCCCATCGCCAAGCCATCGCCGATGGGGTGCAGCGCGCCCTCGTCGAGACCTTCAACGTCCCGCCCGACGACCGCTTCCAGGTCATCGAGGAGCACAAGGCGGAGGCGCTGATCTTCGACCGCGGCTATCTCGGCATGCATCGCACCGATGCCTTCGTCGCCATCCAGCTCACCGTCAGCAACACGCGGACGCTGGCGCAGAAGCAGGCGCTCTACCGCCGCATCGTCGAGCTGCTGGCGGATGATCCCGGCCTCGATCCCCAGGACGTCTTCATCAATCTGGTGGAAGTCGTGAAGGAGAACTGGTCCTTCGGCAACGGCATCGCGCAATACGTCTGAGCGCGCGGCGGCGCTTCAGCTCCGCCAGCGCAGCACGCGCTCCTTGACCGGATTCTCGAACGGCCGGTTCTCGGCGCGGGCGCGGCGGTACTCGTTCTTGAGGCGGTAGTACCACTTCGCCTGGCGGTCGGCGTCGTCGATGAGCATCAGCGGCGGATCGTACTTGAGGCCACCCTGCTGCATCACCATGATGTCGCGGTCCTGGCGCAGGAAGGCGCGCACGAAGGGCCTGAGCAGCGGGCGCAACGGCGTGAGCCACGGCTGCGTCCAGTAGATCGCGTGGTTGATCTCGCTCTCGGCCGCGCTGATCGGCGTCACCGCCGTCAGGTTCGCGACCACGTGGGCGCCCACGCGGATGTGCTCGATGCGCACGCTCGGGAGCCGGAAGGTGATCTCGGTCTCCGGCTTGCCGCCCAGCAGCCGGTAGGCGTTGGAGTTCGAGCTCGGCGCGTGCCGCACCATGGTGAAGCCATAGGGCGCTGGCGCGAAGGGCTTCGCCTTCTCGTGGATCGATCGCCTTGAGCGCCACCACCAGGCGCGATGCACGAAGGGCCCGTGGGCGGGATCCATGAGTCCCACCACCGCGTGATCGATGGCGCTGGGAAAGCTCAGGCGCTCGAACATGCCCGGCGCGCGCTCGCCGATATCGGCGACGACGGGAATCTCCGGCGCCGTCGCCGGATCTTCCTCGCCGACATAGACCCAGATGTTTCCCTGCACCTCGCGGGCGGGAAAGCTCTTGGCGCGGATCTTCGAGAGGTCGAAGGACTGGCCTTCCACCAGGGAGGGAATGGCGGTGCAGCGCCCGTCCGGCCGGAAGCGCCAACCGTGATAGCAGCACTCGATCTCGGCGCCGTCGAAGCGGCCGTAGCGGAGCGGGATGCCGCGGTGCGGGCAGATGTCGCGGAGCGCGAAGACCCCGCCGGCACTGTCGCGCCCGAGCAGCAGTGGCTCGCCCAGCAGCATCTTCGGCGCCATCTGCCCCGGTCGGAGCGCGCTGCCGGGAAGCGCGAAATACCACATCTCGCGCAGCGGCTGGGCGGGGTCGGCATCCATCGAGCGGTCCCTGGGTGGTGAAGGCGACGGTGATTTGACGCGTGCCGCGCCCTCTCAGTAGCCTGACGCCGCCGGTCTTTCAATCCGAAGCGCGGAGTACCCAATGACCACAGGCGACGATCTCATCCGGCTGAGCGCGGTGGAGGTGGTGGACCTCCTGAAGCACGGCAAGGTCGCGTCGGCGGAGCTGATCGACGCGGCGCTGGCGCGCATCCGCGCGGTGGACCCGGCGGTGAACGCGCTGCCGACCCTCTGCATCGAGCGGGCCCAGGATCACGCCCGGCGCCTGTCAGCGCCGACGCCGGAGCGGGGCGCCGCGGGCTGGCTCGGCGGGCTGCCGATCGCGATCAAGGATTCGATGGACGTGGCGGGCGTGCGCTCGACCCAGGGCTCGCCGATCTTCGCCGACTATGTGCCGGAGCGCTCGGACCTCCAGGTCGAGACCTTGGAGCGCCGCGGCGGCATCGTGCTGGCCCGCTCCAACGTTCCGGAGTTCGCCGCCGGCGCCAACACCTTCAACGAGGTCTTCGGCAAGACGCGCAATCCCTGGAACACCGCGATGACCTGCGGCGGCTCCTCCGGCGGCTCGGCGGTGGCGCTCGCCACCGGCATGGCGTGGCTGGCGAACGGCAGCGATCTCGGCGGCAGCCTGCGGATTCCCGCCAGCTTCTGCTCGGTGGTGGGCCTCAGGCCGAGCCCGGGCGTGGTGGCCCAGGGGCCCAAGCCCGGCGCCTTCGAGAGCCTGGCGGTGAGCGGGCCCATGGGCCGCAGCGTCGCGGATGCGGCGCTCATGCTCGATGCCATGGCGGGCTTCGATCCCCGCGATCCCTTGTCGCGGCCGGCGCCGGCGCGCAGCTACCTCGAGCACGCGCAGCATCCGAGCAAGGCCAGGCGTGTGGGATTCTCGCCGGACCTGGGCTTTCTGCCGGTCGATCCCGAAGTGCGCTGGATCGCCGAGACCGCGGCGCGTCGTTTCGGCGAGCTCGGCGCCGAGGTGGAGCTGGCGTCGCCGGATTTCGCGGGCTCGCGGGAGACCTTTCAGGTGCTGCGCGCGGCGCGCTTCGTCACCGTAATGGCGCCTCATCTCGCCGCGCATCGGGACAAGCTCAAGCCCGAGGTGATCTGGAACATCGAGCAGGGCCTCAAGCTCACCGCCGACGAGATCGGCCGCGCCAACCGCGCCCGCGAGCTGCTCTACCGCCGGGTGGTGGAGTTCTTCGATGTCTACGATCTCCTGCTGACGCCGGCGGTGATCGTGCCGCCCTTCGACGTCAACCAGCGCTACGTCCAGGACGTGGCCGGCCACCATTTCGACAACTACGTGGACTGGCTCGGCATCAACTACGCGGTGACGCTCACCGGCTGCCCGGCCCTCTCGCTGCCGTGCGGCTTCACCAAGAGCGGCCTGCCCGTGGGCCTGCAGATGGTGGGGCGCCCCTATGGGGACGGCGAGCTCCTGGGCTTCGCCGCGGGCCTGGAGGCGGCCGTGGGTCTAGATCCGCGGACCCCGATCGAGCCGCGGCCGACCCTTGTATGAGTTCACCCGCCGGGGGCTGCCGAGGCATTTGTTGCTACTGCGAAACTTTTCTCCCTAAGGCGACGTTAAGGCCTTAATGGCAGGCTATTCTTGCGGCTTGGCTCCTTAATCGTTAAGGTGCACCGCACAAATGCCCATGTCCGTGCGAACCTTTTGAGGCGCACCGGGTCGTGACCAGCGCCGAGGGATTGAGATGGATGACACGCGTCGCCTTCGAGAGGCCGAGGAAGGGTACTTTCTGGAGGACCTTTCGGTCGGCATGTCCGCGCGGTACGCGCGTACGGTGACCGAGGCGGATCTGGTGCTGTTCGCCGGCATCTCCGGCGACAGCAACCCGGTGCACATGGACGCCAGCTACGCGGCGAAGACCCGCTTTGGCGGCCGCATCGTCCACGGCATGCTGTCGGCGAGCTTCCTTTCCACCGTGATCGGCTCGCGGTTGCCGGGGCCCGGCACCATCTATCTCAAGCAGAACCTGAATTTCCGCGCGCCGGTCCGCATCGGCGACACGGTGGTGGCCTCGGTCACCATCGCCGACATCATGCGGGAGAAGGCCCGGATCGTGCTGCAGACGGTGTGCCGGGTCGGCGAGACCGTGGTCATCGACGGCGACGCCCTGGTGATGGTCCCCGCCCGCGGCTAGGCCGCGCGCCGCGTACTCCCGACTATCGGTTTCGCCGCCGCCGCGATATCTTCGCGCCCCATGCGTATTCTTCGTCACCCGGCCGCGCTCGAGGCCACCGACCGTGGCGCGGTGGTGGCGATCGGCAATTTCGACGGCGTTCATCTCGGCCATCAGATCGTCATCCGCCGCGCCGGCGAGCTCGCCCGCGCCGCCGGGGCGCCGTTGGCGGTGCTCACCTTCGAGCCGCACCCCTATCACGTCTTCCATCCCCAGGCGCCGCCATTCCGCCTGACGCCGCTGCGCGCCAAGGCGCATCTGATCGAGGATCTCGGCGTCGATCTTCTCTTCGTGCTGCACTTCGATCTGGTGCTCGCCCAGGTGAGCGCCGAGGATTTCGTGCGCGACGTCATCGTCGGCCGCACCGCCGCGCGCCACGTCCTGGTGGGCTACGACTTCCACTTCGGCCACAAGCGCCGGGGCACGCCGGCGCTGCTGCAGCAGGAAGGCGCCAAGCACGGCTTCGCGGTGACTGTCATCGCGCCCCTCGAGGCGGTTGGCGGCGTGGTCTATTCCTCGACGCTGATTCGCCAGCATCTGGCCGCGGGCCGGCCGCGGGAGGCGGCGGTGCTGCTGGGCCGCCCCTTCGAGATCGAGGGCAGGGTCGAGAGCGGCGACAAGCGCGGCCGCACCATCGGCTTTCCGACCGCGAACCTCGGTCTCGGCGAGTATCTCCGGCCGGCGGGCGGCGTCTATGCCGTCCGCATCGCCATCGAGGGGGAGGCGCCGCTCGTCTGGCGCCCGGGTGTCGCCAATCTCGGGACCCGCCCCACCGTCGCCGGCACCGACCTGCGCCTGGAGGCGCATCTCTTCGACTTCGCGGACGATCTCTACGGCAAGCATCTGCGGGTGGCGCTCATCGAGCATCTGCGGCCGGAGCGCAAGTTCGCCGGCCTCGACGCGCTCAAGGCCCAGATCGCCGCCGACGCCAGCCAGGCCCGGGCGGTGCTGGCGGCGGAGCCCGGCGCCGCTTGGTTGACGGGGCAGGGGCCGTTCCCTATGGTCGCGCCCATGGCTCTACTAGGTATGGGGCATGGCTCTCGAATTAGCCGCCCGGCCCGTTTCTGAGGGCCGGGACCGTCCGCTCGCGCCCGGCGCCCCGCGCTGACGGCGCTCCCCATCCGACCACCTGACGTCACGAGCCATGGCCACCGATTATCGACCGACCGTCTTCCTGCCGCAGACCGCCTTTCCGATGAAAGGCGAGCTGCCGAAGCGCGAGCCGCAGCTGCTGCAACGCTGGCACGACACCGGCCTCTACCAGCGCCAGCGCGCCGCCTCCAAGGGTCGCGAGAAATTCGTCCTGCATGACGGGCCGCCCTACGCCAACGGCAACCTCCACATCGGCCACGCCCTCAACAAGATCCTGAAGGACGTGGTCAACCGCGTGCAGCAGAAGCTCGGCAAGGACGCGGTCTACGTGCCGGGCTGGGACTGCCACGGCCTGCCGATCGAATGGAAGATCGAGGAGAAGTACCGCGCGGCGAAGAAGAACAAGGACGACGTCCCGATCGACGAGTTCCGCAAGGAATGCCGCGACTTCGCCGCGCACTGGATCGACGTGCAGCGCGAGGAGTTCAAGCGCCTCGGCGTCGAGGGCGACTGGGAGCATCCCTACACCACCATGGCCTACGACGCCGAGGCGCAGATCGTGCGCGAGATCGGCAAGTTCCTGATGAACGGCAGCCTCTACAAGGGCGCACGGCCGATCATGTGGTCGGTGGTGGAGCAGACCGCGCTGGCCGAGGCGGAGATCGAGTACCACGACCACACCTCGACGACGGTCTGGGTGCGCTTCCCCGTGACGACGGCGTCGCGTGCCGGAGCTGGCGGGCGCGTCCGTCGTGATCTGGACGACGACGCCCTGGACGCTGCCGGGCAACCGCGCCATCGCCTTCGGATCGGACTTCGACTACGTCGCGGTCAAGGTCACCGCGCTGGGGGAGAAATCCCTGGCGCGCGTCGGCGAGACCCTGGTGCTGGCGAAATCCCGCCTGGAGCAGGCGCAGAAGGAGATCGGCTTCACCGGCGAGATCCTGGCCGAGTTCAAGGGCGGTGCTCTCGCCGGCTCGGTCGCGCGGCATCCGCTGATGGGGCAGGGCTACGACTTCGCCGTGCCGCTGCTACGCCGGCGAGTTCGTCACCGACACCGACGGCAGCGGCTTCGTGCACATCGCACCCGGCGCCGGCGTCGACGATTACGAGCTGGGCGTGAAGCATCGCCTCGAGATCCCGCCATCGTCGCCGATGACGGGACCTATTATCCGCGATGTGCCGCTCTTCGCCGGCGCCGCGGTCTATCGTCCGAACGGCAAGCCCGGCGATGCCAACGACAAGGTCATCGCCGCGATCGAGGCCGCGGGCGGGCTGCTGCAGCGCGGGCGGCTCACCCACTCCTATCCGCATTCCTGGCGCTCCAAGGCGCCGCTGATCTTCCGCAACACGCCGCAGTGGTTCATCAGCATGGAGTCGAACGGGCTCCGCGAGACGGCGCTGAAGGCGATCTCCGAGACGCAATGGATCCCGCCCCAGGGCGAGAACCGCATCCGCTCGATGATCGAGAGCCGGCCGGACTGGTGCATCTCGCGCCAGCGCGCCTGGGGCGTGCCGATCGCGGTCTTCGTCGACAAGGCGACCGGCGAGCCGCTCCGCGATCAGGCGGTGGTGGATCGCGTCGCCGACGCCGTCGACCGCGGCGGCGCCGACGTCTGGTTCACCGCCGATCCCGCGACCTTCCTCGGCAACCGCTACGATCCCGCCAAGTACGAGCAGGTCACCGACATCGTCGATGTCTGGTTCGACAGCGGCTCGACCCACAGCTTCGTGCTGGAGAAGCGGCCGGACCTCAAGTGGCCGGCCTCGCTCTATCTCGAGGGCTCGGACCAGCACCGCGGCTGGTTCCATTCCTCGCTGCTGGAATCCTGCGGCACGCGCGGCCGCGCGCCCTACGACGCCGTGCTCACCCACGGCTTCGTGCTCGACGAGCAGGGCCGCAAGATGTCGAAGTCGCTGGGCAACGGGGTCTCGCCGCAGGAGGTCGTGGAGCGCAGCGGCGCCGACATCCTCCGGCTCTGGGTGGTGGCGTCGGACTATTCCGAGGATCTCCGCATCGGGCCGGAGATCCTGAAGTATCAGTCCGACGTCTATCGGCGGCTGCGCAACACGCTGCGCTATCTCCTCGGCAGCCTCGCGGGATTCTCGCGACGGCGAGCGCGTGCCGACGGCGGAGATGCCGGAGCTCGAGCGCTGGGTGCTGCATCGTCTCGCCGAGATCGACGGGATCGTGCGGCGTACGGCGCGCGGCTTACGACTTCCACACCATGTTCACGGAGCTGCATAATTTCTGCGCCGTCGATCTCTCGGCCTTCTATTTCGACGTGCGCAAGGACGCGCTCTATTGCGACCGGCCGGACGCGCCGCGCCGGCGCGCCGCGCGCACCGTCCTCGACCGCGTCTTCGACTGCCTCGCGCGCTGGCTGGCGCCGGTGCTCTGCTTCACCGCCGAGGAGGCCTGGCTCGCGCGCCACGGCGATGCGCCCGAGGTGAGCGTGCATCTGGAGGACTATCCCGCGGTGCCCGCCGGATGGCGCGACGACGCGCTCGGCGCGCAAGTGGGCGCGGCTTCGCGATCTCCGCCGCGTCGTCACCGGCGCGCTCGAGATCGAGCGCGCGCAGAAGCGTCTGGGATCGAGCCTGCAGGGGGCCGCGCGTCTCTTCGTGCCGGACAGCTACCGCCGCGGCGCTCGCGGGCGTCGATCTCGCCGAGCTCTGCATCACCTCGGAGGGCACCGTCGCCTTCTCCGCGCCGCCCGCCGGCGCCTTCGCGCTTGCCGAGGTGCCTGATGTCGGCGTGCGTCATCGAGGCGGCCGCCGGCGACAAGTGCCTGCGCTGCTGGCGCGTTCTGCTCGGAAGTCGGCACCGTCGCCGGCCATGCCGATCTCTGCCTGCGCTGCTCCGACGCGGTGGATCATCTGGAGGCGGCGAAGCAGTGAGGCGGTTGCTGAGCCTGCTGCTGGCGGCGCTGGTGGTGGCGGCCGACCAGATCACCAAGACCTGGGTCATCGGGTTTTTCGACGGCGCGGCCATTCCGCAGCGGCCGGTCACCCCGTTCTTCAACCTGGTGCTGACCTGGAACCGGGGCGTCAGCTTCGGCCTCTTCAATCGGGATTCGTCCTGGAATGTCGTGCTATTCTCGCTCCTGGCGGCGGTGATCGTGGCGACCCTGCTGGTCTGGCTGTGGCGCAGCCGAGGCGCCCTGGTGGCGGCCGGCATCGGCTTCGTCATCGGCGGTGCGGTCGGCAACGTGATCGATCGCCTGCGCCTCGGCGCGGTCACCGACTTTCTGGACTTCCACTGGGGCGACTGGCACTTCCCCGCCTTCAATTTGGCGGATTCGTCCATCACCGTGGGGGTCTCGCTGCTGGTGCTGGACGGCTTGCTCGGAAGGCGAGAAAGTCCTAATTAAGGACGGTCATGAGGAGGGAGTTCGTGGGGACTCGTTATGTTCTTCCCGTGCTGGCGCTGGGGGCGCTAGCCGCCTCGCTCGGCGGCTGCACCGATATCAAGCGCGCCCTCGGCATGGAGAAGGTGATCCCCGACGAGTTCGCGGTGGTGTCCCGGGCACCTCTGGCGATCCCGCCGGACTACTCCCTCCGCCCGCCCCAGCCGGGGGCGGCGCCGAGCCAGGAAGTCCCGACCCAGGAGCGCGCCAAGGAAGCCATCTTCCGCGTCGGAAACCAGCAGGCGGGCCTGCCGCCCGCCGCCGCCGAGCGCAGCCCTGGGGAGGACGATCTGCTGCGCCAGGCGGGCGTGGCGAACGCTGATCCCAAGATCCGCGCCGTCGTCACCGAAGAGCAGTCGGTCTCGCCGGAAGGCGAGAAGACCTTCGTCGACAAGCTGCTGTTCTGGCGCAACAACAGCCCGAGCGAGGTGATCGACCCGTCCAAGGAGGCCGATCGCATCAAGCAGGCGCAGACCGCGGGCCAGCCGGTGGCGCCCGACGCGCCCAATGCGGCGGCCCAGGCGGAGACGCCGGCACCCACGATCGAGCGGAAAAAAAGCACGTCCTTCATGAACCTGTTCTAGGCGCGGGCTGCCGGTGCGGGTCCTGGGCCGTGCTCTGATCGTCGCCGCGGCCGTGCTGGCGGCGGGCGCGCTGCCGGCGTCGGCCGGCCAGTTCAACGCCGAGACCTTCACCCTCAAGAACGGCCTTCAGGTGGTGGTGCTGCCGTTCCATCGCGCGCCGGCGGTGACGCAGATGGTCTGGTACAAGGTGGGCGCCGCCGACGATCCCTCGGGCAAGTCCGGCATCGCGCATTTCCTCGAGCATCTGATGTTTCGCGGCACCAAGGAGACGCCGCCCGGCGCCTTCTCGCGGATTATTTCCGAGAACGGCGGCCGCGACAACGCCTTCACCACCGAGGACTACACCGCCTTCTATCAGACGCTGGCCGCCGACAAGCTCGATCTCGCCATGAAGCTCGAATCCGAGCGCATGAGCGATCTCGTGATCACCGAGGCCAAGGTGACGCCGGAGCGCGAGGTGATCATCGAGGAGCGGCGCACCCGCATCGACAACGTGCCCTCGGCGCTGCTGGGCGAGCAGTCCGACGCGGCGCTGCTCTTGAACAATCACTACCGCCTGCCGACCATCGGCTGGCTGCACGAGATGCGCGGGCTCGATGCCGAGGACGCCCGGCGCTTCTACCGGACCTGGTACGCCCCCAACAACGCCATCCTGATCGTCGCCGGCGATGTCACGACGAAGGACGTCCACGCCCTCGCCGAGAAATACTACGGCCACATCCCCGCGCGGCCGGTGCCGGCCCATGTCGACCTCGCCGAGCCGCCGAAGGTGGCGGCGACACGCCTGGAGATGAGCAGCGCCCGGGTCACCAGCCCGCGCTGGCGGCGCACCTACCTGGCGCCGAGCTATCACGAGGCGGACGGCCATCCCGCCGACGCCCTCACCGTCCTGGCGGAGCTGCTGGGCGGCGGCGAAAGCTCGCGCCTCTACAAGAGCCTGGTCATCGAGAAGAAGCTCGCGACGACCGTCGGCACCGGCTACAGCGGCATGCGAGACAGCGGCAGCTTCATCCTCTACGCCGAGCCGCGCCCGGGCGTCAGCGTCGGCGAGGTCGAGGCCGCCGTCGCGGCCGAGATGGCGGCCTTCCTGAAGGAAGGCGCCGCGCCGGAGGAAGTGACGCGGGTCGAGCGCCGGCTGCAGGCCAGCGCCGTCTACAGCCGCGACAGCCTCGCCGGCCCGCCGCGCATCATCGGCGCGGCGCTGGCCATGGGCCGCAACCTCGCCGAGATCGAGGCCTGGCCGGAGCGGATCGTCGCCGTGACACCGGAGCAGGTGACGGAGGTCGCCCGTGCCGTGCTCAAGGACGAGACCGCCGTCACCGCCGTGCTGCTGCCGGCGGCCAAGCCATGAGGCGGGGCCTGCTGCTGGCGGCGGCTGTTTTCGCGGCGGCGCTCTGCCAGTCCCATCCGGCCGCCGCGGTGCAGATCGCCCGCGTCACCGGTGCCAGCGGCGTCGAGGCCTGGCTGGTGGAGGACCACAGCCTGCCGGTGATCGCTCTCGAATTCGCCTTCGAGAACGGCAGCACCCTCGATCCGGCGGACGAGCCGGGCGTCGCCAACCTCGCGATGGATCTCCTCGACGAGGGCGCCGGGGATCTCGACAGCAGCGCCTACAAGGCGCGCCTCGAGGATCTGGCGATCCGCCTGGAATTCAGCGCCGGCTCGGATTCCGTCGGCGGCTCGATGCGCACTCTGACAGAGAACGCGGATGCCGCTTTCGATCTGCTGCGCCTGGCGCTGACGAGCCCGCGCTTCGACGCGCCGGCGGTGGAGCGCGTCAAGAGCCAGCTCACCGCCGCGCTCCGCCAGGAGGCGGAGGAGCCGCGCAGCATCGCCGGCCGTCTCTGGTGGCAGAGCGCGTTTCCCGATCACCCCTATGGCCGCCGGGTAAAGGGAACCGTGGCGTCGGTGGCGAAGATCGACGTGGCCGATCTCCGCCGCTTCGCCGCCGAGCGCTTCGGCCGCGACCGCCTGGTGATCGGCGTCGTCGGCGACATCACGCCGGACAAGCTGAAGTCGCTCCTGGACAAGACCTTCGGCGCCCTGCCGGAAAAGGCGGCGGCGGGCGCCACGCCGGAAGCCGCGGTGACGGATCAGGGCGCGCTCCTCCTGGTGCGGAAGCCTATTCCCCAGAGCGTCGTCACCTTCGGCGAGCGCGGCATCGAGCGCGGCGATCCCGACTGGTACGCGGCGGCCGTGATGAACGAGATCCTCGCCGGCGGCGGCGTCACCTCGCGGCTCTCCCGGGAGATCCGGGAGAAGCGGGGACTGGCCTACGGTGTCGCCGCGAGCGTGGTCCCGATGCGCCATGCCGGGGTCATCCTGGGCGGCGTCGCCACCCGCAACGACCGCGTGGAGGAGACGCTGTCGGTGCTGCGAGCGGAGTGGAAACGCTATCGCGACGAGGGCCCGACCGACGCGGAGGTGGCGGCGGCGAAACGATATCTGATCGGCTCCTTTCCGATCAGCCTCGATTCCACCGGCCGCGTCGCCGGGCTGCTGGTGACGATGCAGGAGGACGGGCTCGGCATCGACTATCTCGACCGGCGCTCGGCGCTCCTGGGCAAGGTGACGCGCCAGGACGTGCAGCGCGTCGCGCGCCGCCTTCTCGATCCCGAGAAGCTCCGCATCGTGGTGGTGGGCGCGCCCAAGAATCTGCCCGGCGCCACGGAGGTCGAGCCCGACGGCGGGTGATGAGAGCTGGTCCGATCAGCGCGTCCTTCGACGCGCTTCGCTTGCTCAGGATGAGGAGGATCGGAGTCGCACGAAGAAAATCTCCTCATCCTGAGCAAGCGAGCGGAGCGAGCGCGTCGAAGGACGCACGGCACGGGTCACCGAGCGCCGCGGCAACTTGCACCTTCGGCGGGCACCTCCTATCCTCGTCTCGTCCCGCGCACTCCGAGAGCAAGCGATGCCGCGCGCCGATGTCATCCATCTCGGCCTGATGCTGCTGGCGCTGGCGGTGGCCTATGTGCTGCCGTTCGAGCTGCTGCTGCTCTCCTACGCCATCCTCGGGCCGGTGCACTACCTCACGGAAATTTCCTGGCTGCACGACCGGAAATATTTTCTGGCGGCGACCTCGCCGCGGCTGGCCTTCGCGTTCGTCGCCTTGATGGTGGTGCTGACGGTAGCGGCGGTGGCGGTGCCATCGGTCCCGGTGTCGGGGCTGCTGATCTGGACAGCCTTCGTGGCGGGGGCCCTGGCGGTGGCGCGGGTGACGCTGGCCCAGCGCGTCCTGATGCTGGCTCTGGTGGGCGGCTTCACCCTGGCGCTGGCGAGCCAGTCGACGTTCATCGCACTGACAGCCGTGCTGCTGCCGACGCTCATTCACGTCTCGATCTTCACTCTCGTCTTCATGATGGTGGGCGCTCACCGGGCCGGGAGCTGGACGCAGGCGATGCTGGTGCTGGCCTACCTCGCCGCCCTCGCGCTGATCCTCGCCGTGCCGCCGCCGCCGCAGCCGGTCGTGCCGGCACTGGCGATGCTGGGCTGGCGTTTCTTCGGCGGCGTGCCGCCGGCCCTGGCGCAGGTGCTGCATTTGCCCGGCGTGCAGTTCGACTCCCGCCTCACCGGCCTCTTGTCCTTCGTCTACACCTACCACTACGTCAACTGGTTCATTAAGGCCGACGTGATCGGCTGGCGCCGCGTGCCCGGCTGGCGTCTCGCCGCCGTCTCAGTTCTCGGCGTCGCCGCCACCGGCCTCTATTTCTACGATTACGCGCTCGGCTTCACGGTGTTGCTGAGCCTGAGCCTGATGCACGTGGTGCTGGAATTCCCGCTCAACGCCCTCAGCCTGCGCCAGCTCGCGGGCATCGCGGCCCAGGGATTCATGCGTCGCCAGCCGGCCTGAGTTGCCTATCTCCGGCGCCTATTGAGTTTTTTCGCGGCGCAAGGCGTTATTGGCCGCGCCTTCCTCCCTCGACACGGTCTCCTCATGCTCTATCGCCACGACGTCACCGGTTGCCATCTCGATGCCATCGGCGCCCTGGGACTCGGCGCGGGCGAGCTGGCGGCACTCCTGGAGCGCGCCCGTCCGGCCCTGGAGAAGCTCCGCGCCGAGCGCGCCAAGGGTTCCGAGCCGCTGCTGGCGGTGGCGGACCGCCGCGACGACCTGGCGGTGCTGGCGCCGCTCGCCGCCGAGTTCCGCCGCTTCGAGCATGTGATCGTGCTGGGCACCGGCGGCTCGAGCCTCGGCGGCCAGACGCTCTACTCCCTGGTCGATCGCGGCTTCGGCCCGCCCAAGGGCACGCCGCGCCTCCACTTCATGGACAACATCGATCCCGCCACCTTCGAGGCACTGACCGGGAGGCTGGATTTCGCGCATACTGGCGTGATCGCGATCTCGAAATCCGGCGGCACCGCGGAGACGCTGTCGCAGTTCCTGATCCTGCTGGAGGCGCTGCGCAAAGCCGTCGGCAAGCGCGAGGTCGGCGACCGCTGCCTCGTCCTGACGGAGCCGACGGACACGCCGCTCAGCCGCCTCGCCAGGCAGGAGAAGATCCGCACCCTCGAGCATGATCCCGGCATCGGCGGGCGCTTCTCCGTGCTCTCCAACGTGGGCATGCTGCCGGCCATGATCGCCGGCCTCGACGCGGAAGCCGTGCGCCGAGGCGCGGCGCAAACCCTCGGCGAGACTCTCGCTGCCCAGACGCCGCGCGCCGCGGCACCGGCGCTCGGCGCCGCCATCAGCGTCGGTCTCGCGGAACTCCGCAACATCCGCACCACGGTCCTGATGCCCTACGCGGACCGCCTCGCCACCTTCGGCCTCTGGTACCGCCAGCTCTGGGCCGAGAGCCTGGGCAAGGACGGGAAGGGCACCACGCCGATTCGCGCGCTGGGCACCGTCGACCAGCACAGCCAGCTGCAGCTCTACCTCGACGGGCCCGGCGACAAGATGTTCACGCTGCTGATGCTCGACCAGGCCGGCCGCGGCGAGAAGATGGCGAGCGCCGACTCGGCGCTGGCATATCTCGCCGGTCGCACCATGGGCGATCTCCTGGACGCGGAGCAGCGCGCCACCGCCGAGTCGCTGGTGCTGCGCGGCCGGCCGACTCGGATCATCCGGCTGGACCGGCTCGACGGCGAGCGTCTCGGCGCGCTCTTCATGCATTTCATCCTGGAGACGCTGATATCAGCCGAGCTGCTGGGAGTCGCCGCCTTCGGTCAGCCGGCGGTGGAGCAGGGCAAGGTGCTGGCGCGCCGCTACCTTGGCGAAATGGGCAGGGAAGGCGCACAATCGCGCCCATGACGCTCCGACAATTGCCGCCCGTCCTGGTCAACCGCATCGCCGCGGGCGAGGTGGTGGAGCGGCCGGCGGCGGCCACCAAGGAACTGGTCGAGAACGCCATCGACGCCGGCGCGCGGCGCATCGAAGTGGTGCTGCACGACGGCGGCCAGAGCCTCATCGCGGTCAGCGACGACGGCGCCGGCATGAGCGCCGAGGAGCTGACCCTGGCGGTGGAGCGCCACTGCACCTCCAAGCTCCCCGATGACGATCTCCTCGACATCCGCTGGCTGGGGTTCCGCGGCGAAGCGCTGCCGTCGATCGGCGCGGTGAGCCGGCTCACCCTCACCAGCCGCGGGCGCGACGCTTCCGACGCCTGGTCGGTCACCGTGGATGCCGGCGCGAAATCCGTCGTGCGGCCGGCCGCGCATCCCCTCGGCACCAAGGTCGAGGTGCGCGATCTCTTCTACGCGACGCCGGCGCGGCTCAAGTTCCTGAAGACACCCCGCGCCGAGCGCGACCAGGCGGTGGACGTGGTGGAGCGCCTGGCCATGGCGCATCCGGAGATCACCTTCACGGTGCTGGTGGACGAGGGGCGCGCGCTCCTGCGTCTGCCGGCGGTCGGCGCCGATCTCGCGAGCCCGGACGGGCAGAGCGCGCGGCGGGAGCGGCTGGCGGCGGTGCTCGGGCGCAGCTTCGCCGACAACGCCCTGCCAGTGGACGCGGTGCGGGAATCCGTCCGGCTCACCGGCCTCATCGGCCTCCCGACCTTGGGCCGCGCCACGTCGCGGGATCAGTACCTCTTCGTCAACGGCCGTCCGGTGCGGGACAAGCTGCTGCTGGGCGCGGTGCGCGGCGCCTATCAGGATTTCCTGGCGCGCGACCGCCATCCCATGGTGGTGCTGTTCCTGGACCTGCCGGCGAGCGAGGTCGACGTCAATGTGCATCCCGCCAAGGCGGAAGTGCGCTTCCGCGATGCGGGGCTGGTGCGCGGCCTGATCGTGGGCGCTCTCAGGCGGGCGCTCACCGCCGCCGGCCACCGCGCCTCCACCACGGTAGCGGAGACGACGATGGCGTCGTTCCGGCCCGGCGGCTTGCCGCGATCCTTCGACGGTTTCTATTCCCTGCCGGCGGGCACGCGGGAGCCGGCGCTCTACGAGGCCGCCGCCGACTTCCAGGCGCCCCTCGATCGCGACGCCGCCGCGGGCTTCGACCGGCCGGAGGCGCGCGCGACCGACACCGCGACGGCGGCGCAAACGGATGCATCACAGCGCTTTCCTCTCGGCGCCGCGCGCGCGCAGCTGCATGAGACCTATATCGTCGCCGAGACCGGCGACGGTCTTGTCATCGTCGATCAGCACGCGGCCCACGAGCGCCTGGTCTACGAGCGCATGAAGGAATCGATGGCGGCGACCGGCGTGGCGAGACAGCTTTTATTGATCCCCGAGGTGGTGGAGCTGGAGGAGCCGGCCGTGGCGCGGCTCGCCGCGCGCGCCGGCGAGCTGGCCGAGCTCGGGCTGGTGCTGGAGGCTTTCGGCACCGGCGCGGTGCTGGTGCGGGAGACGCCGGCGCTCCTGGCCGAGCTCAACGTTCAGGGCCTGGTGCGGGATCTCGCCGACGAGCTGGCGGAGATGGGCGATGCTTTCTCCCTCAAGGAGCAGCTTGAGGAGTTCTGCGGCACGCTCGCCTGCCATGGCAGCGTGCGCGCCGGACGGCGGCTCACCCAGCCGGAGATGAACGCGCTGCTGCGCCAGATGGAAGCCACGCCCCACAGCGGCCAGTGCAACCACGGCCGCCCCACCTACGTCGAGCTGAAGCTCGCCGACATCGAAAAGCTGTTCGGGCGGCGGTAGGACCGCTCAGCTCTTCCCGATCCGCCGCGCGATCATCGCGGCCATGGCGTCGAAGATGCGGGGGACGTGGGCCGCCTTGTAGGCGAAATCCGCGTGCCGGTCGGCGAGATGCACCAGCATGGTGGCGTTGGCCTCGAACAGCAGGACGCGGCCGTCCGGAGCCAAAGCACAGTCGATGCCGCCGTAGTCGAGATCGAGGCGCCGGCCGATCTCACGGATGGTCGCCGCCAGCGCGCCGGGAAAGGCCTGCTCATAGTTGGCGAGGAAGGCTTCCTCCTCCGCCCGCATCCAGGCCGCGCGGGTCATGTCGGCGCGCCAGTAATGCACCAGCCAGTCGTCGGCGACCGCCAGGTGATAGGAGAAGGCCTCGCGGTCGACGAAGACGAAACGGTATTTCCGATAGTGGCCGTCGGGACTGCGATATTCGTGATAGCGCGTGAGGTAATGCTGCTCGGCCTGGACGACGTCGAGATAGGCGGCGAGGTCCGCGGCGGCGCTGATGCGCACGAGGTCGTCGCCGCCGTGGGCGCCGATCGGCCGCACCAGGAGCGTCTCCGGCCAGTCCGTCTGCCCGGCAAGCCCCTCGAGCTCGGCGCGCTGCACCCGGCGCGTGTCGGGGATGATGAGGTTGGGGATGCCGGCGAACAGCTCCGCCACCCGGTCGCGCCGCGTGCGCGCCATCTCGTCGGGCGGATTGAGCAACGGGCACGTCAGGCCGGCGCAGAACTCCCGGGCCTCGGGAAAGAAGATCTCGCCGCGGTCCACCTCGCCGATGGCGTTGAAGGCGACGTCGAACTCCGGCAGCCGCCGCAGCGCCGCGATCTCCTCCGCCGTGGCGGATCCCGGCGGCAGCAGATGCACCGTCGTGGTCTCGAAGCGCCGGTTGCTGAGCAGGAACTCGGTCGGCACGTTGCACATGCGCGATCCCGCGACGACCAGGATGCGGGCATCCGGCTTGCGGGATATGCAGGGCTTGGTGACGACGCGCTGCCGGCGCGCCCATTCGGTGCCGAAATTCTCGGCCTCCTCCGGGCGATGCAGCCGGTCCATGGTGAGCGCGAGCTGCAGATAGGCGTCGATGTGGTCGGGGTCGAAACCGAGGGCGCGGCGGCAGGCGGCCTCGGCGCCCTCGAGGTCGCCGGATTTGTGACAGGCGGTGCCGAGATGGCACCAGGCTTCCGCCGACTGCGGCGCCAGCTCGATCACCTTTCGGAAGGCGGCGGCGGCCTCCCGGGGACGGTCGAGATCGGCGAGCACCAGGCCCCGATTGGAATGCGCCATGACATAGGTGGGATCGAGGGCGATCGCGCGGTCGAAGGCCACGAGCGCGTCGGCGAGGCTGCCAGTGCGATGGAGCGAGACGCCAAGGTCGTTGAAGGTCGGCGCGAAGCTGGCGCCCGCCGCAGCCTTTCGGAACAGCTCGATCGCCCCCGCATCGTCGCCGCGGCGCTGGTACAGCTTGGCGAGATTGTGCAGGGTGAAGCCGTCCGTGGGGGCATCGGCGAGGCGGCGGCGGAACAGGGTCTCGGCACCGTCGAGATCGGCGGCCTCGGACCGTAATACGCCCAGGAGGAGCAGTGCCTGGGGATGGTTGGGATTACCCGCCAGCAGGCGCTCGTAGAGAGCCGCCGCTTTCCTGGTCTGGCCGGACTGCTGATGGCGCAGTGCGTCGCTGAGAACGGTCCGCTCCGAGCCCAGGCTCGGTTTTCTCGTCGCCATGTGTGATCCCCTGACGCACACGACCGCCCCGATCTCCTCCAAGATCTGGCGGACATACGGTCATAGGCAGCAGGTCTCGAGTCCAATCCCCGGCCTCTCGCACTTTTTTGCGGAGCGGGTACGGCGCCCAAGGATTGTGAAGATCAGCCGGGCGGCGCGCTGCCGGCCCAGCGCAGGAAGACCAGGCGGCCGGCGCCATAGCGGCGCTCCTCCAGGAACGTGAAGCCGTCCGGCGGGGCGAAGGGGCTCCGCGCCGCGAGCTCCACGATCACCAGCGCCTGGGCCGCCAGCCAACCGCCGGCGGCCAGGGCGGTGAGGGCGGGAAGGGCGAGATCGCTCCGGTACGGCGGATCGAGAAAGGCGAGGTCGTAGAGGCCGTCGGACCGCGGCGGCCGCGTCGCGTCCGAGGTCAGAAGGCGGGTGCGGCTCTCCTCGCCGATGGCGCGGATGTTGGCGGCAAGGGCGTCCCGCGCCGTGCGGTCGTTCTCGATGAAGGCGGCGAAGCGGGCGCCCCGGGACAGCGCCTCGAGGCCGAAGGCACCGGTGCCGGCGAAGACGTCGAGGACGCGCGCCTCCTCGAACACCGGCCGCTCGCCGTAGCGGCCGTGGGCCAGGATGTTGAAGAGCGCTTCCCGCGCGCGCTCTGAGGTCGGCCGCACCGCGTCGCCCGGTGGCGCGGCCAGCTTGCGGCCGCGGTGCTTACCGCCGACGATCCGCATCGGGCTTCCCTTTCGCGAGATCGACGCCGAGCTGCTCGCGCAGCACCCGGCGCGGCACTTCCTCCACCGCGCCCCGGGAGAGATGGCCGAGCTGGAACGGTCCGTAGGCGATGCGGATGAGGCGCGACACGTCGAGACCCAGATGGCTCATCACCTTGCGGATCTCGCGGTTCTTGCCCTCGCGCAATCCCACCGCGATCCAGGCGTTGGCGCCCTGCTTGCGCTCGAGGCTGGCCTTGATCGGTCCGTAGGAGACGCCGTCGAGGACGAGGCCGCGGTCGAGCGCCGCGAGGCGCGCGGGCTCGACCTCGCCATGCACCCGCACGCGATAGCGCCGGAGCCAGCCGCGGGACGGAAGCTCCATGGCGCGGGCGAGGCCGCCGTCGTTGGTGAGGAGCAGCAGGCCCTCGGAGGTGAGATCGAGGCGGCCCACCGAGATCACCCGCGGCAGCTCCGGCGGCAGGCGCTCGAATACCGTCGGCCGGCTCTTCTCGTCGCGGTGCGTGGTCACGAGGCCGGCGGGCTTGTGATAGCGCCAGAGGCGCGGCGGCTCGCGCTGCGGTATCCGCTTGCCGTCGACCCGGAGATCGCTCGCCTCGGTCACCAGCACGGCGGGGCTCGTCAGCACCGTGCCGTCGACGCTCACGCGGCCTTCGGCGATCCAGCGCTCGGCGTCCCGGCGCGAGCAGAGGCCGGCGCGCGCCATCGCCTTGGCGACGCGCTCGCCCTTGGCGGGCTCGGGGTCCATGTACGGTTTCAGCGGCTCGCCGCCTCGACGAAGGCGACGAAGAGACGCTTGTCGGCTTCGCTGATGGCGTATTCAGGGTGCCACTGCACGCCGATGCAGAAGCGCCGGCGCGGATCCTCGATGCCCTCGATGACGCCGTCCGGCGCCGTCGCGTCCACCACCATTCCCGGCGCCGGCGCCTTCACCGCCTGGTGATGAGCGCTGTTGACGGCGAGTTCCTCGGTGCCGGCGATCCGGCGCAGCAGCGTGCCCGCGGCGAGGTGCACCACATGGCCGGGCTCGGTGCGGGGATTGGGCTGCTCATGGGCAAGCGCGCCGGGCACCTCGTCGGGAATGTGCTGGATGAGGGTGCCGCCCAGCGCCACGTTCAGGAGCTGCTGACCGCCGCAGATGCCGAGCACGGGCTTGTCCGCCTCGAGCGCGAGACGCGTCATCGAAAGCTCGAAGGCGGTGCGGCGGTCCTTGGTGGTGACGGTGGGGTGGCGGTCGCCGGCGCCGAAGAGGGTGGGATCGACGTCGAAGGCGCCGCCGGTCACCACCAGCCCGTCGATCAGGTCGAGATAGGCCCGGGTCTGCTCCGGCTCATGAGGCAGCAGCACCGGCAATCCACCCGCGCGTACCACGGCGGCGCAATAGTTCTCCCGGAGCGCATACCAGGGCAGCTTCGAGTAGCCGCCGGGGGGCTCGGAATCGAGGGTGAGGCCGATGATCGGGTGTGACATGCTGGGGTATCCTGTTGCGGCGCACTCTAGGCTCAGGGTGCTGCCATCGCAACTTCGGAACCGCGGAGCCCCCGTGCAGACGCCTTTGATCGATCCGCAGAAAGTCGTGGAGCGGGAGCTCCCGATCCGGACCTATGACATCGATTTCGCCGGCATCGTCAGCAACATCGTCTATGTCCGCTGGCTCGAGGATCTCCGCCTCGCGATGATGGACGAGGCCTATCCCCTGCGCCAGGCGGTGACGGATGACGTGGCGCCGATCCTGCTGGAGACCCACATCGCCTATGAGCGTCCCTTGACCCTGCAGGACCAGCCGATGGGGCGCATCTGGGCCACCCAGATGAGCGGCGTGCGCTGGCGCATCGCCGCCGAGATCCGCGTCGGCGATACCGTGCATGCGCGGGCCGAGCAGACCGGCATCTTCATCCGTCTCTCCACCCGGCGCCCGGTGCCGCCGCCGGCGCCCCTCGTCGAGCGCTTCGCGCCGACGACGGAGGATGCGCCGTGAGCGCGGAGCGACCGGTCCCTCCGATGGCTCTGGCGCTTGCCGAGGCAGAGGCCGCGGCCGCCCGCGGCGAGGTGCCGGTGGGAGCGGTAGTGGTCGACGGCGTCAGCGGCACCGTGCTGGCCGCCGCCGGTAACCGGGTTGAAGAGCTCAGCGATCCAACGGCCCACGCCGAGGTGCTGGCATTGCGCGCGGCGGCGGCGAGGCGGGGCTCGCCGCGGCTCTCGGACTGCGATCTCTACGTGACGCTGGAGCCCTGTCCGATGTGCGCGGCGGCGATCTCCTTCGCGCGGGTGCGGCGGCTCTATTTCGGCGCGGCCGATCCCAAGGGCGGCGGCGTCGAGCACGGCCCCCGCATCTTCGCGCAGCCCACCTGCCATCATCGGCCCGAGGTCTACGGCGGCCTCGACGAGGCACGGGCCGGCGAGCTGCTGCTACGGTTCTTCGCCGAGCGTCGGTGATCGCGGAATATTTTGCGTCGTCGCGTCATTGACACGGATCCATAGAATGGCCGGCCTATTTTGCTCTCTTTAACCTCTCCGGCGATAGGGTGGCGCAACGACGGAGTTGTGGCACCAATTCCGTCGCCAGGGGAGGTCGAACATCGCCGCGCGGCCGGCAGGCGCATTCGCCTGTGGCGCCGACGTGGCAGGCAGTGGCTTCGACCATGGCGAAAACGATCCGAGCGAGGAGCAGCAGCGGTAAACCGATAGGCATGCTTACGCGCCTGCGTCGGGGTCTCGCCGGCATGCTGCTGGGCGAGGAGGCGATCCGGGCTGCGACCGCGCCGCAACCGCCGCGCGCCGCACGCGTGGGTATGCGCGTCGGCGATAGTGGCGCGTCGGAAGAGACGCGTCTGGTCGAGCAGATCAAGCATCTCATCGGCACCAATGCCGCACCGCTGGTCGGCCGGCTCAATCTCATCGGCCTCAACAAGGTTAAGGAGCGCTTCGGCTCGGAATGGCCGCGGGTCGCTCAGCGCGCCGACCGCATCACGCGCAATATCATCGAGCGGCATGTCGGACCCGGCGACGTCTACGCGAGCTGGGGCCCGGAAAGCTACGTCATTGTGTTCGCTCGTCTCGGCGAGGCGGAGGCGCGCGTCAAATGTCTCCTCATCGGCAACGAGATCACGAAAAGTCTGCTGGGCGAGGAGGGTACCGAGCATCTCGAAATCAAGACGGCGGTCGCATGTGCCGACGGTGCGATCGATTTTGCCGACCTCGCGTCGCTGGGCGACTTGCTCGATGGCGCGAAGCCCGTCGACGCCCTGGATCCGGATATCGAGAGTGCCGTATCGGCCGCTCCGCCACCGATCGCCGGAGCGCCCGAAGAAACCGGTCTCTCCGACGACCTCGCCCTGGTTCCGATCGAGTTCCGCCGGCCGACGCCGAAAGTCCAGACTGGCGCGCGCGGCGACGTGCTGGCCGGCATGGATTTCGTTTTTCGCCCGATGTGGGACCCCGTGCGGAATGTGATCGCGACCTATTACTGCAAGCCGATGGTTCGGCTCTCGGATGTCGGAGGGCTCGACAGGTGACGCGGAGCTGGCGATCGCGGGCGATTCCGAGGCGACGGTAAGCCTCGATGTCGCCACGGTCGAGCGGGTAAAGCAGGAGCTGACTGCCATGACAGCGGCGGGGCGCCGACTGGTCATCGTCACGCCGCTGCATTTCGAGACCTTGAGCTCGATGAGCCAGCGGCGCCGCATCGCGGCGGCGGTCGGTAAGATCGGAGAGGCCATGAAGGCCTGTCTGATGATCGAGATCGTCGGCGTCCCCGACGGCGTGCAAAAGTCCCGCATCATGGACATCGCCTCGCCACTCCGGCCGTACTGCCGCGGCATCGCGCTGCAGATGCCGACTGGAGACCATCGATTTCATCCAGCTAACGGGCGCCGGCATCGCCTCGGTCGGCGCCGACATCACCTATGCCGCCAAGGCCGAATTCCTCCAGATGCAGCAGCTCAGCCGCTTTCAGCGGGCCGCGGAAAAGGTCGGGGTGCCGACCTTCGTGCACGGCGTGCGAAGCCTGAGCCTGGCGGCGGCGGCGATGGGCGCGGGATACCAATTCATCGATGGCGACGCCGTGGCGGCGAGCGTGCCGCACGTGGATCGCGCGCTGGCGTTCCAACTCGCCGATCTCTACCGCGCGCGCTGAGGGCAGCCGATGGACCCGATCAAGGAAATCCTAGGGAATGGCGCGTAGCTTTCCAGTCGCGATCTCATCGCGTGGCAGGCAGCGCCTACGCGCGTATGCGATTTGCGGACATCGCACTTAGCGGAGGTTCACGATGCAAGTCCTGGTCATCGACGACGACGTTGCCGTCCGACAGACGATTGCGCTGCTGCTGGAGGATGCCGACATCGGCGTCACCCAGGCGGGGGACGGCAAGGAAGGGCTGCGCGCCTTTCAGCGCGCGCGTCCCGACGTCATCGTCACCGACATCATCATGCCGGAGAAGGAAGGCATCCAGACCATCACCGACATCCGCAAGCAGGACCTGCGCGTGCCGATCATCGCCATCTCCGGCGGCGGACGCATCGGCAACACCGATTTCCTGGAGATCGCCTCGCGGCTGGGGGCAACCGTAACGCTCTCCAAGCCATTCGATCCCGAGATCCTGGTGGCCCTGGTCCTCAAGCTCGGCGCCGAGGCGCAGGAGGCGGCGAAGGCGTTGGCACCCGCGCCGGCCACCTGACGCGCCGTCGCGTTCCTCACGTCCGTGCTATCGCCCGCCAGCCGATGTCGCGTCGGCAGAAGCCTTCGGGCCAATCGATCCGGTCGACCGCCGCATAGGCGTGGCTCCGTGCCTCCGCCACGTCCCGGCCCAGCCCCACCACGTCGAGCACACGGCCGCCGTCGGCGAGAATGCGGCCGCCGTCGCGCCGGGTTCCCGCGTGGAAAAGGATGACGGCGGGATCGCCGGCGACGGCTTCGGCGAGGCCGCGTATTTCCGTGCCCTTCAGCGGCTCGCCGGGATACCCGGCGGCAGCCAGCACGACGCAGACCGCCACCTCGTCGTGCCAGCGCAGATCGAAGCCGCCGAGCACGCCGTCCCGCGCGGCGCGGAGCGCCGGCAGGAGATCGCTCTTGAGGCGCGGCAGCAGCACCTGCGTCTCGGGGTCGCCGAAGCGCACGTTGTATTCGATCAGCTTGGGTCCCGATGCGGTCAGCATGAGGCCGGCATAGAGCACGCCCTTGAACGGCCGGCCTTCCGCCGCCATCGCCTTGACCGTGGGATCGATGATCTCTCGCCTGACCCGCGCCTCGATCTCGGGCGTGACGCAAGGCGCGGGGGAATAGGCGCCCATGCCGCCGGTGTTGGGGCCGGTGTCGCCGTCGCCCACGCGCTTGTGATCCTGCGCCGATGCCAGCAGCAGGCTGTGGGTTCCGTCGACGAGGGCAAAAACGCTCGCTTCCTCGCCTTCCATGAACTCTTCGATGACCAGCTCCGCTCCGGCGCCGCCGAAGCGCCGATCCAGCAGCGCCGCGTCGATGGCGGCGACGGCTTCCTCCACGGTCGCCGCCACAGTGACGCCCTTTCCGGCGGCGAGTCCGTCCGCCTTCACCACGATGGGGGCGCCCAGCCGCCGTACGTAGTCCTTGGCCGCCGCGGCGTCGGTGAAGCGGCCATAGGCGGCGGTGGGAATGCCGTACTTGGCGCAGAGGTCCTTGGTGAAGCCCTTGGAGCCCTCGAGGGCCGCCGCCGCGGCGCTGGGTCCGAAGGTGGCGATCCCGGCCGCCTCGAGTTGGTCCGCGAGCCCTGCCACCAACGGTGCTTCCGGCCCCACCACCACGAAGTCGATGGCCTCGCCGCGGGCAAATTCAACCAGCCGGTCGAATTCGCCGGTGCCAATAGGAACGCAGGTGGCGAGTTCCTCGATGCCGGGATTGCCGGGCGCGGCGTAGAGGCCGTCGCAAAGCGGCGAGGCTGATATCGCCCAGCAGAGCGCGTGCTCGCGGCCGCCCGATCCCACCACCAGAACCCGCATGCCCGCAGCTCCCCTTGTGTCGACCAGGAGCATTTTCCGGCGAAGTGTGCAGCGGTTCGCCGTAAAAAATGCGACTAAACAGAGAAATTAGAGCAGGGGCCGATTTCCTTAAATCGGATCGTGCTCTAAAGCCGCGTCTTGTATCATAGCCGGGCATGGCGCAAAGCACTCGCGAACCCGCCGACTCGGCGCGCACTCAACCTGCCGGAATTCACCGTGAGCGAGCTCTCGGTGGCGGTGAAGCGCAACCTGGAGCAGGGCTTCTCCTATGTCCGCGTGCGCGGCGAGGTGTCCGGCTTCAAGCGCCACTCCTCCGGCCACTGCTATCTCTCGCTCAAGGATGCCGACGCCGTGCTGGATTCGGTGATCTGGCGTCCGACCGTGCAGCGACTCCAGCTCAAGCCCGAGGACGGCATGGAGGTCGTCTGCACCGGCCGCATCACGACATATCCCGGCCGCTCGAAGTATCAGCTCGTGGTGGAGAGCATGGAGCTCGCCGGCGAGGGCGCGCTCCTGAAGCTGCTGGAGGAGCGCCGCAAGCGGCTCGCCGCCGAGGGCCTCTTCGACGAGGCGCGCAAGCGCCCGCTGCCCTACCTGCCTGATGTGATCGGCGTCATCACTTCGCCCACGGGCGCGGTGATCCGGGACATCCTGCATCGCCTGGAGGATCGCTTCCCGCGCCGGGTTTTGCTCTGGCCGGTGGCGGTGCAGGGCGAGGGCGCGGCGGCGCAGGTCGCGGCGGCGATCGAGGGGTTCAACCGCCTGACGCCTGATAGCGCCGTGCCGCGGCCGGATCTGCTGATCGTGGCCCGGGGCGGCGGCAGCCTCGAGGATCTCATGGCCTTCAACGAGGAGATCGTCGTGCGCGCGGCGGCCGCCTCGGAGATCCCGCTGATCTCGGCCGTGGGACACGAGACCGACACCACCCTCATCGATTTCGCCAGCGACCGCCGCGCGCCGACACCGACGGCGGCGGCGGAGATGGCGGTGCCGGTGCGCCTCGATCTCCTGGCGCAAGTGACGGAGATCGGCGGTCGGGTGGTGACGGCACTGGTGCGGTTGTTGGACGAGCGCCGTCTCCGGATCGAGGGCCTGGCGCGCGGCCTGCCGGATCCGCGCTCGCTCCTGGAGACCGCGACGCAGCGTCTCGACGACCGCGCCGAGCGCCTGGCGCTTGGGCTCCGGCAGTTCCTGCATCTGAAGCGCGAGCGCGTCGAGGGGCTGAGCGGCCGGCTCGGTGGCGAGGCGCTGCAGATGCAGATCGTCCGGGCGCGGGAGAAGCTGGGGGCGCTGCCGGATCGCTTGCAGGGCGCGTTGCATCGCTTTCTCGAGCGACGCACCGGGTTGGTGGAGGCAGCTGGCGGGCGACTCGAAGGTTTCGATAAGTTGGTGCGGAACGCACTGGAACGAGGTTTCGCGATCGTGAGAGATGCCGCCGGCAAAGAAGTGATTTCCGCCCAGGCCGTGGTTTCGGGTTCCGCGCTCACCCTGGAGTTCCATGACGGCAAGGTCGCCGTGGCGGCGGACGGCGCCGGTCGCCGCAAGCCGCGCGGCGCGAAGCCCGACGAGCCGGACCAAGGCAACCTGCTGTGAGGATCGCGCGCCTCGTCCTCGTGCTGTGTCTGGTGACCGCCGCCGTAACGGCGGCAAAGGCTGCGGACAACATCGTCCTCGGCGGTGCCGTGGAGCAGGGCGCGCTGGTGCGCGGCCAGGCGCCGCCCGGAGCCGCCGTGGCCCTCGACGGCAAGTACATCCGGGTGGCGCCAGACGGACAATTCATTTTCGGGCTCTCCCGCGACGCGCTGGCCCACGCGAGCCTCGCGGTCGTCTATCCCGACGGTCACACCGAGACCCGTGACCTCACCGTGGCGCCGCGGCAGTACGAGATCCAGCGCATCAACAACCTGCCGCCCCAGATGGTGACGCCGGACCCCGCGGTCATGGAGCGCATCAAGCGGGAGCGCGAGGAGATCATCACCGCCCGCGCCACCGAGAGCGACCAGCTCTTCTTCGAGGTGGGGTTCGAATGGCCGGTAACGGGCCCGATCAGCGGCGTCTACGGCAGCCAACGGATCCTGAACGGCGAGCCCCGCGCGCCCCATCTCGGTGTCGACGTGGCGGCACCCATCGGTACGCCGATCCGCGCCGCCGCCTCCGGCACCGTGAGCCTCGCCGAGCACGATCTCTACTTCACCGGCGGCACCGTGATCGTCGATCACGGCTACGGCCTCTCCACCATCTATCAGCACCTGTCCCGCCTCGACGTCGCCACCGGCGCCAAGGTGGAGCAGGGCCAGGTGATCGGCGCCGTCGGCGCCACCGGCCGCGTCACCGGTCCGCACCTGCATTGGGGCGTCAATTGGTACGGCATCGCGCTGGATCCCCAGCGCATCGTCGGGCCGATGCCGAAGTAGCGGCTACTCCGGCCAGCGCCGGTGCAGCCAGAACCAGTGGTCGGGCTTCTCTCGGATCCAGCGCTCCAGCACGCCGTTCACCTGGGTCATGAGCGCGAGGATGTCGCGATCGCGGTCGCCGGTGCGGACATAGGCGAGGGGCGCCTCCGCGGTGATGCGGAAGCGGGCGCGGGGCAGGCGGTCGACGCGCACCGGCACCACGGCGCAGTCGTAGCGCAGCGCCAGGCGCGCCAGCGCCGGGGCCGTCATCGCCGGCTGGCCGAAGAACGGCACGGGGATGCCGTCATTCATCTTCTGATCCACCAGCAGCGCGATGTGGCGGTGCTCATGCATGGCGGCGAGCGCGCGGCGCGCGGCGACGGCGCCCTTCGGCACCAGCTCGCTCCCGACCACGCTGCGCGCGTCGTTGATGAGGCGGTCGACGAAGGGATTGTTGGCGGCGCGATAGATCTCGGCGACCTTGAGGCCGGCCTGTGTGACCGCGAGCGTCGCCACTTCCCAGTTGCCGAAATGACCGGAGAAAAAGATCGCGCGACGCCCCTCGGCGCCCTGGGCGCGGATATGCTCGGCGCCCACGATCTCGATGCGGCCGCCGGGCTCGTAGACCCGATAGGCGCCGAGGTGGGCGTATTCCGCGACGACGCGGCCGAGATTGTCCCACATGCCCCGGAGGGTGCGCTCGACCTCGGCGTCGCCGATCTCCGGCAGCGCCCGCTTCATGTTCTTCCGGGCGCGCCGATTGATGGCGAGGTGCGGGCCCAGGCTGCGGGCGATGAACCCGCTCACCGCCGATGCCCAGGTGACCGGCAGCAGGCGAAACAGTCCGAAGACGAAGAGGGCGCCCGCCCCTTCGAAGATGTGGGAGACCCGCTCGCCCAGGGATCGCCCGTCAGCCATGGGGAGCGATCATGCCGCGATGCTGGCTCCGCACCGACGCCAGGACCGCATCGACGGCGGACTCGTTCTCCCAGATCACCTCGATGGGAAGCGTCAGGATGTCGCGGCGAAGCGCCAGGGGCACCCGGATCAGATCCTTCTCCGTGGTCACCAGCCGCGCTCCGGCGCGCTCCGCCTCGCTTGCAAGCTGGGTGAGATCCCGCTCGGTGAAGGCGTAGTGATCGGGAAACGGATGCCGGGCGACAACCTGGGCGCCGAGCGTCGTCAGGAACTCGAAGAATTTTCCTGGGCGCCCGATGCCGGCGAAGGCGACGACGGGCTCGCCGGCGAGATCAGGCGCGTCCGCCCGCGGCACCAGCCGGCCGCGCAGCACCGGCTTGCGGCCGAGCCGCTTGGCGATGCCGGCGCGATCCTCTCCCAGCAGCACGACGGCATCGGCACGGCGCAGCCCGGTCCGGACCAGCTCCCGCAGCGGCCCCGCCGGCATCACGCGGCCGTTGCCGAAGCCGTAGGCGCCGTCCACCACCAGCAGCTTCAGATCCTGCGCCAGGCGCGGGTTCTGGAATCCGTCGTCGAGGACGAGCACGCCGGCGCCCAGCCGCGCCGCGCGCCGGGCGCCGCGCACGCGGTCGCGGGCAATCCAGGTCGGCGCCGCGGTTGCCAGCAGCAACGCCTCGTCGCCGACGTCGCGATAGTGATGCTGATTGGGCTTGACCCGCAGCGGGCCGGGCAGCCGGCCGCCGTAGCCCCGCGTCAACAGATGCGGACGCTCGCCGAGCTCGGCGAGGCGGCGGGCGAGGGCGATCGCGACCGGAGTCTTGCCGGCGCCGCCGACCACGAGATTGCCCACGCACAGCACCGGAATCGGCGCCTGCCAGGGATGCGTCGCCAGGCGTCGCATCGCGCCGACGCCCGCGAAGGCCCACCCCAGCGGCGCCAACAGCGTCGGCAGGACGCCGCCGCGGTTCCAGAACTCAGGCGGAGAGCGCAGCATCGGTTTCGATCCGGTCGAGCCAGGGGGCGAGGCGATCGAGCACCGCGTCGAGCACGTTGCGCTGTCGCGCCGCCACCGTCGCCGCCGCCGCCACGCGGCGCCGGCGCAATTCGGTGTCGGTGAGGAGACGCTCCAGCGCCGCGGCGAGGGATGCTCCGTCGGTCACGACCTCGGCGCCGCCGGCGGCGCCGAGCGCCTCGGCGATCGCCACGGTATTCGCCATGTCCGGCCCGTGCAGGATCGCGCAATCCAGCAGCGCCGCTTCCAGGGGATTGTGGCCGCCCAAAGTCGTGGTCGAGCCGCCGATGAAGGCGAGCCCCGCCAGGCGATAGAAGACGCCGAGCTCGCCCAGGGTATCGGCGACATAGACCTGGACGTCCGGCGCGAGCGGCTCGCCCTGGGACCGGCGCGCCGCCTTGAGCCCGTGCCGCGTCACCAGCGCCGCGATCTCGGCACCGCGCGTGGGATGCCGGGGCGCGATGATGGTGCAGAGATCCGGCAGGCGCCGCCGCAGCAGCAGATGGGCGGCGACGACTAGCTCCTCCTCGCCCTCATGCGTGCTGGCGGCGAGCCAGCGCGGCCGCGCGCCCAGCGCCTCTGTCAGCGTGTCGAGCTCCGGCTGGTCCACCGGCAGCGGCGCCGCCGCCGCCTTGAGATCGCCCACGGTGAGGGCGCGCGGCGCGCCGAGCCGCGCGAAGCGCTCCGCCTGCACCGCGTCCTGGGTGAGGCAAAGGTCGAAGCCGCTGAGCAGCGGCCGGATCAGCGCCGGCACGCGCTGCCAGCGCCGAAATGAGGAGAGCGACATGCGGCCGTTGAGGAGGATGATGGGAATATTCCGCCGGCGCGTCTCGACGATCAGGTTGGGCCAGAGCTCGGACTCCACCCAGATCGCCAGGTCAGGGCGCCAATGGTCGAGGAAGCGCCGGACATAGAGCAGCCGGTCCACCGGCACGTACTGATGCCAGGCATGGCCGGTGGGAAGCCGCGTGCCCAGAAGCCGCGCCGAGCTGACGGTGCCGGTGGTGACGAGTACGTTGAGCGCCGGCCGCTCGGCGACGAGGCGGTCGATGAAGGCGAGGGTGGAGACCGCCTCGCCGACGCTTGCCGCATGCATCCAGACCAGCGGCCCCGGCGGCCGCGCCCGGCTCGCCCGCCCCTCGCGCTCGCCGAAGCGCAGCGCATCCTCCTTGCCATGCCGCAGGCGCCGGCCGAGATAGAGACGCACCGCCGGCCCCAGCAGAGTCGTGAGGCCGCGATAGAGCGGAATCAGGGTCATTTCCGGCCGCTGTCGTCCGCGGCGGCCAGCGCCGGAGACACGTGGCCCATGCGGCGATCCGCCTCGGCGGTGATGGTGTTGAGACGGGCTTCCAACAGCGCCCGCGCCGCCTCGAGCGTGGGCGCGTCGGCGTCCGCCGGCACCGTCATCGGCTCGCCCCAGACGAAGATCCCCTCGCTCAGCGGCAGCGGCAGGTGGAAGCGGTCCCAGGTCTGCATGATGCGCCGCCGCCGCGTCGCGTAGGTGATCGGCACGATCGGCACCTCGGCGAGCCGCGCCGTGGAGATGATGCCGGAACTCGCGTGCATCGCCGGGCCGCGGGGGCCGTCGGGGGTGATGGCGACGTACTCCTTGGCGCGGATGTACTTCAGCATGCGCCGCATCGCCGCGCCGCCGCCGCCGCTGGTCGACCCCACCACCCAGCCGATGCCGAAATAGGCGACGGCGCCGGCGATCAGCCGGCCGTCGCGATGGCTCGAGATCAGCATGTGGAGCGGCGCGCGCCTCGCCCAGATCATCGGGATCATCAGCATCCGCCCATGCCAGAACGTGCCGATGAACGGCTGCTTCTGGGCCAGCAGACGCTCCGCGGCCGCGTCGTGCTCCACGGTCCAGCGGCCGGTGCGGTAGACCAGGCGGATGTAGAGTTGGATCAGCCAGCAGCCCACGCGCTGGGCCGTCGCGGACCGGATGAACCGCTTCCAGGGCCGCATCAGCGAATCCGGCCAAGCCCCAGACGGCGCATCTCGATGACGGATTGCTCGGATGCCTGATCGGCGAACTGCAGCGCATAGAGCCGCTGGTAGGCGCCGCCGCGGGCCAGCAGCTCGGCGTGGGTTCCCGATTCCGCCACCCGGCCGGCGTCGATGACGTAGATGAGATCGGCGTCCACCACGGTGGAGAGCCGATGCGCGATGACGAGCGTGGTGCGGCCGCGCATCAGGGTCTTGAGGGCCGTCTGCACCTGGCGCTCGGATTCCGTGTCGAGGGCCGAGGTCGCCTCGTCCAGCAGCAGGATCGGCGCGTTCTTCAGCATGGCGCGGGCGATGGCGAGGCGCTGGCGCTGGCCGCCGGAGAGCTTGACGCCGTGCTCGCCCACCATGGTGTCGTAGCCCTGGGGCAACGCGCGGATGAACTCGTCCGCCGCCGCGGATTTCGCCGCCGCCTCGATGTCAGCCTCGCTGGCGCCCAGACGGCCATAGGCGATATTGGCACGGACGGTGTCGTCGAAGAGGCTGACCTCCTGGCTGACGAGGCCGATGGCGCCGCGCAAGGACGCGAGGCTGGCGCGCCGCACGTCGGTGCCGTCGATCAGCACGCGGCCCGCCGCCACGTCGTAGAAGCGCGGGATCAGATTGAGGACGGTGGATTTGCCGGAGCCGGACGCGCCCACGAGCGCCACGGTCTTGCCGGCGGGCACGTCGAGATCGATGCCGTGCAGCACCGGCCCGTCCACGACATAGGAGAAGCGCACCGCCTCGAAGCGGACCTGGCCCCCTTTGATGGCGAGCGATATGGCGTCGGCGGCATCGCGAATCTCGGGCTCGACGTCGAGCACGGTGAAGATACGCTGGGCCGCCGCCAAGCCTTCCTGCAGGTTGGCGGTCAGGTTGGCGAGGCTCTTCATCGGCTGATAGGCGAGCAGCAGCGCGGTGATGAAGGAGAAGAAAGTGCCCGCGGTGCGCGTTCCCTCGATCACCTGGTAGCCGCCGTAGAGGATCACGATTGCCACTGCGATGCCGCCCAGGGTCTCCATGACCGGCGACACCGCCGAGCGCACCCGCGCCGCGCGGTTGAGGAGCTTGTAGAGGCGCTCGATCAGCTCATCGGCGCGGGTGGTCTCATAGGCCTCCATGCCGTAGGCCTTGACGTGGCGCGCGCCCTGGAAGGTCTGGTCGAGGAGCGTCATGAAGGTGCCGAGCTCGTCCTGGGTATTGGCGGAGACCCGGCGCATGCGGCGGCCGACGGTGCTGATCGGGCGGATCGCCACCGGGAAGACGACGAACGAGACCAGCGCCAGCGCCCAGTCCTGATAGAACATCAGCCCCACCAGGAACACGACGGTCACCGCGTCCTTGCCGATGCCGACGAGCACATTGGCGGACGCGTTGCGCAGCAGGTTGGCGTCGTTGGTGAAGCGCGAGACCAGGCTCGCGGTGGGGTTGGAATGGAAGAAGGCGAGGTCGGCGCCGATCAGGCGGCGGAACAGCGTGCTCTGGATGTCGGCGACGACGCGCTGGCCCACCTTGTACATGAGGACCGACTGGAAATAGCTGGCGATGCCCTTCACCACCGCCATCGCCAGCACCGCCGCCGCCACCGTCCACAGCAGGGACGCCTCGCGGGCGACGAAGATCTTGTCGAGCACCGGCTCCATCAGCCAGGCATTGCCCGCGGTGGCGGCGGCCACCACGCCCATGGCGAGGAGCGCCAGCAGGATGCGGCCAAGCTGCGGGCGCAGGAAGTCCCGGGAGAGGCGCCGGATCAGCGGCCAGCTCCGCTCGCTCAGCACGTCGCGCGCCGCCCGCGACGGCGGCGCGACAACGGTCTCGGAGGCGCCAGGGTGGCGCGGCTCGGCCTCGGTGCTCACGTAGGTTGCGTCCTTCCCCGAACGCTCAATCATAGCATGGCGTACGCCTGGCTGGACCACGCCGGGTGCCGCTTCCTAAAGGAGGCGGTTCTTTCTGGCAAGTCAGAGGTTTGGCGCGGGACTCCGGGGTGCGCCGGTGTCAGGTGCCGGCGATCGTCATACCCTCGATGCGGAGCGTCGGCGCGTCGACCCCGGTGCGGAACTCGAGGTCGGAGGCGGCGGTCATGTTGAGGAACATGTCCTTGAGATTGCCGGCGACCGTCACCTCGCTCACGGGGTAGGCGAGCTCGCCATTCTCGATCCAGAAGCCAGCGGCGCCGCGGCTGTAGTCGCCGGTGATGCCGTTGACGCCCATGCCCATCAGCTCGGTGACGTAGAAACCCTGGGCGATGTCGGCGATGAGCGCCTGAGGCGGGGGACCGCCGCCTTCCAGCCAGAGGTTGCTGGGCGACGGCGAGGGCGGCGAGGAGGTGCCGCGGGACGCGTGGCCGGTGCTCTTGAGGCCGAGCTGGCGCGCCGAGCGCAGGTCGAGGAACCAGCTCGTCAGCACGCCGTCCGCCACGATGGCGCGGCGATGGTTGGCGACGCCCTCGCCGTCGAAGGGTTTGGAGCGCAGGCCGCGCCGGCGATGGGGGTCGTCGATCACGGTGATGCCTTTGGGGAAGATGCGCTCGCCGAGCTTGTCCTTGAGGAAGCTGGTGCCGCGGGTGATCGCCGGCCCGCTGATGGCACCGGTCAGATGGCCGAGGATGCCACGCGCGACGCGGGGATCGTAGATCACGGGAACTTTCTGCGAGGCCACTTTGCGCGGCTTCAACCGCTTGACCGCGCGCTCGCCGGCGCGGGTGCCGATGGTCGTGGGGCTCTCGAGATCGGCGGCGTAGACGGCGCTGGAGAAATCGTAGTCGCGCTCCATGCCGGTGCCCTCGCCCGCGAGCACCGAGACGCTGACGCTGTGGCCGGAGCCCTCGTAGGTGCCGCTGAAGCCGTTGGAGGCGGCAAGCACGACGTGGGACCGGCTCCAGCCCGCCTCGGCGCCTTCGGAATTGGTGACGCCCCGGACCTCCCGGGCTGCGTCCTCCGCCGCCGCGGCGCGCTCGATCAGGACCTCCGCCGCCGGCTCGATGGTGTCGCAGATGTCGAGGTCGGGGATCGTCTTGGCGAGCTCGGCCGGGTCGGCGAGGCCGCAGAAGGGATCCTCCGGCACCGTCTTCGCCATCGCCAGCGCCCGCTCGGCGAGCTCGTCGAGGGCCGTCCGGCTCCGGTCGTTCGACGACACCAGCGCCTGGCGCTTGCCGATGAGGACGCGCAAGCCGAGGTCATAGCCCTCGGAGCGCTCCAGCTTCTCGGTCTTGCCGAGGCGGCGCGCATGGGAGATCGAGACGCCCTCGAACAGCACGGCATCGGCGGCATCGGCGCCGAGCCGCCGCGCCGCGGCCAGCAGGCTGTGGAGAACTTCGAAGGATTCGTCGGTGGTGGCCATCGGGACTCCGGGGACTGTCGGTGCCCCCTAATGTAGGGGACCCGGCGCCGATTGCCAGGAGCGCCGCCGCAAGCCACGGCAGATCGCCATATCTTGAAGATTACCGGGCTGTCCCAATCCGGACCGGGTCGCGCCGGTCGGGCGGAAATCTATCGAACTCGGGAACGATTAGTGACTGCCGCTATTTCCAGATCGGCTTGCCGGAGCCCGGTAATCCGAGGCTTGGCCATTTCTTGGTGACGGCCTCGATTACGTCGTCGCTCATGCGGATCTTGCGGCCCCACTCGCGCTTGGTCTCCGGCGGCAGCTTGTTGGTGGCGTCGAGGCCGATCTTGCCGCCGAGGCCGGATTCCGGCGAGGCGAAGTCGAGATAGTCGATCGGCGTGTTCTCGATGACGGTGATGTCGCGGGCGGGATCCATCCGCGTCGCCACCGCCCACATCACGTCCTTCCAGTCCCGGGCGTCGATGTCGTCGTCCACGACGATGACGAACTTGGTGTAGACGAACTGGCGCAGGAACGACCAGACGCCCATCATCACGCGCTTGGCGTGGCCGGCGTAGGCCTTGCGCATGGAGACCACGGCGATCCGGTAGGAGCAGCCTTCCGGCGGCAGCCAGAAATCGACGATCTCCGGGAATTGCTGGATCAGGAGCGGAATGAACACCTCGTTGAGGGCCTGGCCCAGCACCGAGGGCTCGTCGGGCGGACGCCCGGTGAAGGTGGAGAGATAGATCGGATCGCGGCGCATGGTGATGGCGGAGATCTTGAACACCGGAAAGCGCTCGACGGAATTGTAATAGCCGGTGTGATCGCCATAGGGACCCTCGTCGCCGTACTCGTCGAGCGAGACGTGACCCTCCAGCACGATCTCCGCCTCCGCCGGCACCTTGAGCGGCACGGTCTTGCAGTCGACAAGCTCCACCTTCTTGCCGCGCAGCAGTCCCGCGAACTGGTATTCCGAGAGCGTGTCCGGCACCGGCGTCACCGCGGCGAGGATGGTGGCGGGATCGGCGCCGATGACCGCGGCGGCGGGCAGCGGCTCGCGCTTGGCCTCGGCCCAGCGCTGGTGATGCTGGGCGCCGCCGCGATGCTTGAGCCAGCGCATCAGCGTCGTGTCGCGTCCCGTCACCTGCATGCGGTAGATGCCGAGATTGAAATCGTCCTCGCGGGATTTGCTCGGGCCCTTGGTCACCACCAGCGGCCAGGTGATGAGCGGCGCCGGCTCGCCCGGCCAGCAGGTCTGGATCGGGAACTGCCCGAGGTCGATCTCGCTGCCCTGCAGCACCACCTCCTGGCAGGGCGCGGAGGAGACCGTGCGCGGCTTCATCGCCAGCACGGTCCGCAGCAGCGGCAGCATTTCGAGGGCCTCGCGCCAGCCGCCCGGCGGCTCCGGCTGCTTCAGGAACGCGAGCGTCTCGCCGACCTCCCGCAGCTGATGCGGCTCCCGGTCCATGCCCCAGGCGACGCGCTCCACCGTGCCGAAGAGGTTGACCAGGACCGGCATGGCGTAGCTGCCGCCGCCGGCGCGGGAGACGCTCTCGAACAGCGCCGCCGGCCCGCCTTCCGCCAGGAGGCGCGTCTGGATCTCCGTCATCTCCAGCTCGGGCGAGACCGGCGCCTTGACGCGCACCAGCCGGCCGGCGGATTCGAGTCGCGAGATGAAGTCGCGGAGCGAGGCGTAGGGCATGGGGACTCACGCTAGCCGGGCGCGACGCTCGCGCCCTGGATTTGTGTGATGGATAACACAGGTCGCTGCTTCCGGGCAGCGGTAGGCTGACCGGCCGGACTTAGCGTGGGGGGACGCCATGGCACTGAGCTGGGTCAAGGTCATCGGAGCCGAGAATCACCGCGAAGTCTTTGTGAACGGCAACTTCATCGACGCCGCAGGCACGATCAACACGCCGTTCCGTGTGGAGACCGGCATGAATAGCTTCGCGCTCCTGAAGCCGGACAAAAGCGTCGAGCGCTCCGTCAATGCGGTGGTCGAGCTGCACGGCGACAAGATGGACCCGCAGATCGTGACTATGAGCACGACGGCGGCGCCGGCCGCGGCCCCGCCACCCGGACCAGCGCCCGGCGGGACCACGCCATGAGCCCTCGGCCTGGCGCGATCTGGTCCGCACTCATACTGCTGGCACTCGCCGCCTGTTCCAATCCGGTCAAGACGCCGGAGCTCGCCGAGATCAGCCAGGAGAAGGGCTACCGGCCGAACGTGCTGGACCAGCAGGCGCCGAAGGGCCTCGACGACACCGCCGTCATCGTCACCTTCTCCGGCGGCGGCACGCGGGCGGCGGCGCTCGCCGACGGCGTGCTGCGCGGTCTCGCCAGGGTGCGGATTCCCGCGGGCGGCCAGCAGGTGCGCCTCGTCGATCAGATCGACGTGATCTCCTCGGTCTCCGGCGGCAGCGTGACTTCCGCCTATTACGGACTCCATGGTTACGATGGGCTCGACGCCCTCGAGCGGGATTTCCTGAAGCAGGACGTCATGGGTCGGCTGATCGCGCGGGGATTGCTCGATCCCGGCACGCTGCTGTTCGGGCCGCGCATCGACATCCTGGAAAAGTATTTCGACGAGAAGGTGTTCGACCGCCAGACCTACCAGGCGATGATCGATGCCGACCGTCCGCAAAACGGACGCCGCCCTTACGTGGTGCTGAACGCCACCGACATGACCGCGGGCCACGTCTTCTCCTTCACCCAGGATCAGTTCGATCTCATCTGCGGCGACCTCGCGCAATTCAAGATCGCCGATGCCGTGACCGCCTCGGCGGCGTTCCCGGTGGCGCTGACCGCGATCACTCTGGAGAACCGCGCGCCCTGCGCCGCCCAGCAGAGCGCCGCCGCGGCCCAGCGCTGGGGCTGGACCGTGGTCGACGGCGCGCCGCGGCCGATCGCGATAGAGAACGACATCAGCGGCGACAATCTGGCGGACCTGCGCTATCCCAGCGCCGGCAACCTGGCGCGCTTCCGCCGCGGCACGGTGGCGGCCACATATCTCAACCAGGACAAGTCGGCGCCCAAGACCTACATCCAGCTCATCGACGGCGGGGTCACCGACAATGTCGGCCTGACGCGGCCGATCCAGATGCTGACGACGTCCCAGGCGATGCCGTCGTTCCTGAACCGGCTCAACACGGGACACCTGAAGCGGCTGCTGCTGGTGGTGGTGAACGCCCGCAGCGAATTGGCCCTGGGCTACGACAAGAGCCCGCGGCCGCCGAGCACCACCGACACGCTCCTCGCCGTCATCGACACGCCCCTCGATTCCGTCACCTTCCAGCTCGTCGATTCCCTGGATGCGATGCTGGCGAGCCTGTCGGACGGCAACGCCCTGCAGGCACACGCCGTGGTGCCCGTCGATTTCGACTACCTCGTCGATCCCGCCTGCCGCGCGAATTTCCACGCCATCGCCACCAGCTGGTCGCTGCCGGCCAACCAGGTCGACGCGCTCATTGCGCTGGGCGAGGCGATGGTGCTGCAGTCGCCAGCGCTGCAGAAGCTCGCGACGAGCCTTGGCGGCACCGTGCCGCCGCCCAGTCACGCCGTGCCCGAGATTTGCCAGATGGTGAAGTCGCCGTCGTAGGCGGCGCGTCGCGCATATTCTCGGAGTGTCCGGAAATTCCCGGCCTATACTCCGGTTTGTCGAGGCAATCGGCGCGTGGCCATAAGGGAGGGGAATATGTCGATCCTGGCTTGGATTGTTCTCGGCATCGTCGCCGGCTTCATCGCCAGCAAGGTCGTGAACAGGCAAGGCGAGGGGCTTCTGCTCGATCTCGTGCTCGGCATCATCGGGGCGGTGGTCGGCGGCTGGATCCTGTCGTACTTCGGGCAGGCCGGCGTCAGCGGACTCAACATCTACAGTCTCGTGGTCGCTGTCTTCGGCGCGGTGGTCGTCCTCGTCGTTTATCACGCGATCCGGCGCGCGGTTTAGAGGCGCCCTCGCGTCATCCGACCAGCCGCCAGACGATGGCTTCGCGGCTGGTACGGTCCTCGAGCTCCAGCGTGGTGGGGACCGTGTAGCGGGCAAGGGGCTCGAGGCCGCTTTTCGGAAGATAGGTGCGGCCGGGATCGCCCAGCAGCACCGTGACGCCGCGCGCGGCGAGCGCGCGAAGCCACGCGGTCAGGCGCTCGGCCAGCGGGCGCTCGTAGCACATGTCCCCGGCGAGCACGATCTCCCAGGGCGCGTCGGCGCGGCCGATGACGTCGCCGGCCTCGATCGCGACATCGACGCCGTTGAGGGCGGCGTTGAGGCGGATCGCGGCACAGGCGAAGGGGTCGATCTCGGCGGCGGCGGCGATGGCGCCGGATCTTGCCGCCGCCACGGCGACAAGGCCGGATCCGGCGCCGAAATCGAGCACGCGCTTGCCGCGCACGAGATCGGGATGGTCGAGGAGGTGCCGCGCCAGCGCCTGGCCGCCGGCCCAGGCAAAGGCCCAGTAGGGCGGCGGGAGCTGGTCGCGCTCCAGCGAGGCCTCGGTCGCGTGCCAGAGCGGCGTGATCTCGCTGGCGAGATGAAGGCGGATCTCCGGCAGCAGCGGCGGCGGCGCCACCACGGTATTGGCGCGGACGAAATCGGCGGGATCACCCACCGCCGAGACCGCGGGCGGCGATGCTGCCGAGGAGGAGCGCCCAGCCGACGGCGCGGTTGGAGTGGAATTTCGCGAGGCAGTCCTCGGGATTGTCGGTGTCGACCCGCGCTGCCTGCCACACGAGTTGCAGTCCCGCCGCCAGAAGGCCGAGATAGAACGGCCAGGCGATGGCACCGCTGACGCCGGCAGCGGCCCAGAACGCCACTGCGATCCCGTAGAAGATGAACAGCCAGGGCCGCGTGCGGCTGCCGAGGGCGAGGGCCGAGGATTTGACGCCGATGAGGACGTCGTCCTCCTTGTCCTGGTGCGCGTAGATCGTGTCGTAGCCGAGGGTCCAGGCGATGCCGCCGAGATAGAGCAGCACCGGCGTCCAGCCGAGGCCGCCGCGCACCGCCGCCCAGCCCAGCAGCGCGCCCCAATTGAAATTGAGGCCGAGGAAGAACTGCGGCCAGTAGGTGACGCGCTTCATGAAGGGGTATGTGGCGATCAGCGCCAGCACCGCGAGCCCGGTGCCGATGGCAAAGCGGTTGAAGGAGAGAAGGACGGCGGCGCCGAGCGCCAAGCTGCAGCACCAGGAAGATCAGCGCCTGTCTTGGCGTCACCGCGCCGCTCGGCAGCGGCCGCGTGCGGGTGCGCGCGACCTTGGCGTCGAAGTCGCGGTCGACGAGATCGTTGAGGGTGCAGCCGGCGCCGCGCATCGCCACCGCGCCGATGCCGAAGAGCGCCAGCAGCTCCCAGTCCGGCCAGCGCTCCGCCGCCATGGCGATCGCCCACCAGCCCGGGAACAGCAGCAGCCAGGTGCCGATCGGCCGGTCGAGGCGCGCCAGGCGGATATAGGGCCGGAATGCCGTCGGCGCATAGCGGTCCGCCCAATCGCCGGCGCGGATGTCGCTCATGTCCCGGGTTCTCGTTCCGGGGGCGCCTGCGGTCGGCTAAGCTTTGCCATGGGGCGGAGTTTGCCGCCCCGTGCCCCACCCGCACAAGAGCGAGACGCGCCCACCCCATGCCCTACGTGCCGCGCACCCGACTCCACGTCGCCGAGGACCTCGGCCCCAGCGCCCGTGCCGCGCTGACGGTGGCCCAGGCCCACTATCTCAAGAACGTCCTGCGGCTCGGGCCTGGCGCCGAGGTCGCGCTCTTCAACGGCCGCGACGGCGAGTGGACGGCCACCGTCGACGGATTCGGCAAGGGCGGCGGCTCTGTCACGGTGGCGACACGCCTGCGCGGACAGGATGCGCCGGCGGATCTCTGGCTGGTCTTCGCGCCGATCAAGCGCGCGCGGCTCGATTTCCTGGTCGAGAAGGCGACCGAGCTCGGCGCCGATGTGCTGCAGCCGGTGCTGACCGAGCGGACCCAGGTGGAGCGGGTCAATCTCGACCGCATGCGCGCCAATGCCATGGAGGCGGCGGAGCAGACCGAGCGCCTGTCGGTGCCTGTCCTGCGCGAGCCGCAGCCTCTCGATCGCGTGATATCGGCGTGGCCGAAGGACCGCCGACTGCTGCTCTGCGACGAATCGGGCAGCTCGCCGCCGATTGCCGAGGCGCTTGCCCGGGAGCAGCCGGGCCCGTGGGGAGCCCTCACGGGACCGGAGGGCGGCTTTGCGGAAAGGGAGCTTGACGCACTGCGGAAACTTCCCTTTGTTTGCCCGGTCGGTCTGGGGCCGAGAGTGCTGCGGGCCGACACGGCGGCGCTGGCGGCCCTGGCGGTGCTTCAGGCCCTGAGGGGCGACTGGGCGCGCCCACGCGGGTAGGAGGGACCCGCGCCGAGAGGAGTTCCCCCGATCACATCATTCGTTGCGGAGACCTGAGTCAGGGCATGTCTGGTCCTACCCAATCCACCGGCACCGAGATCGCGGATCGCCGCCAGCTCGTCGAGTATCTCCAGGCCGGCTCGAAGCCACCGGAGCGCTGGCGCATCGGCACCGAGCACGAGAAGTTCGTGTTCCGGCGCTCGGACCTGCGCCGGGTTCCCTATGAGGGGCCGGACGGCATCCGCGCGATGCTGGAGGGGCTGACCCGCTTCGGCTGGACACCGGTGCTGGAGAACGGCAATCCCATCGCGCTCACCGATGGCAACTGCTCGATCTCCCTCGAGCCCGGCGGGCAGTTCGAGCTGTCGGGCGCGCCGGTGGAGACGCTGCATCAGACCTGCGCCGAGGTGCAGCGAGCACCTGCGCCAGGTGCGCGAGGTCAGCGAGGAGTTGAAGGTCGGCATGATCGGCCTGGGCTTCGATCCCGAAGTGGCGGCGCGAGGACGTGTCGTGGATGCCCAAGGGCCGCTACGCCATCATGCGCCGCTACATGCCGAACTCGCGGCAAGCTCGGGCCTCGACATGATGCTGCGCACCTGCACCGTGCAGGTGAACCTCGACTTCGAGTCCGAGGCGGACATGGTGAAGAAGTTCCGCGTCGGCCTGGCGCTGCAGCCGGTGGCGGTGGCGCTCTTCGCCAACTCGCCTTTCGTCGAGGGCCGGCCCACCGGCTTCGCGAGCTTCCGCAGCCACGTCTGGACCGACACCGATCCGGACCGCTGCGGCATGCTGCCCTTCGTCTTCGACAAGGATTTCGGCTTCGAGCGCTACGTCGACTACATGCTCGACGTGCCCATGTATTTCGTCTACCGCGACGGTAAATACATCGACGTCGCCGGACAGTCGTTCCGAAGCTTCATGGACGGCAAGCTGCCGGGCTATCCCGGTCATCGGCCGCTCCTCAACGACTGGATGGACCACCTCACCACCGCGTTTCCCGAGGTGCGCCTCAAGCGCATCCTGGAGATGCGCGGCGCCGACGGCGGTCCCTGGGCCCGGCTCTGCGCGCTGCCGGCGCTGTGGGTCGGGCTCCTCTACGACAAGGGCATCCTCGATCAGGCCTGCGAGCTGATCAAGGACTGGACCGTGGCGGAGCGCGAGCAGATGCGGGCCGATGCGCCGCAGCTCGGCCTCAAGGCGATATTCCGCGGAAGGCCGCTCGCCGCATTGGCGCGGGACGTGCTGGCTCTGTCGCGCGAAGGCCTCCGCCGCCGCGCCCGTGCGGACAGCTGCGGCGACGACGAGACGCGCTTCATCGAGCCGCTGGCCGCGATCGCCGAGAGCGGCCGCACCGCCGCCGACGAGCTCCTGGAGGCCTTCCACGGCCGCTGGGGCGAGAGCGTCGATCCCGTCTATGGAGAGCAGGCGTATTGAGCTGTCGACCGTCAGCTCGGAATGGCCGGTTTTCAAATGGAGCTGACTGGATGCGCCGGGGCGGTTGACTGCTGACGTGCGCGTCGGAATGCCGATGGCACCAGGACCACATGCCGAAAGTCGGACAGCACATAAAGTTTGGCAAGTCACGCGACGGCGCGCGGGTCGCGATTGCCACGCTCGGCAGCGGGCCGCCGTTGCTGCGAGCCGCCCACTGGCTTAGTCATGTGGAGCACGACGCGCGGAGTCCGGTCTGGGCGCACTGGCTCGAGGAGCTGTCGCGCGACCACACGTTCATCCGATATGACCAGCGCGGGTGCGGACTGTCCGATCGGTCTCCTCCGTCCATGTCGTTCGAGGCATGGGTCGACGACCTCGAGGCCGTCGTCGAGGCGCAGGGGCTGGATCGGTTCCCGCTGTTCGGGATGTCGCAGGGCGGTGCCATCGCGATCGCCTATGCCGCGCGTCATCCTGAAAGGGTCACGCGACTGGTGCTGTTCGGCGCCTACGCCAGAGGCGTGTTGCGCCGGGAGGTCACGGAGCAGCAACGGGAAGAGGCGGAGACGCTGGTAACGCTCATCCGCCTCGGCTGGGGTCGCGACAACCCCGCTTTTCGTCAGGTTTTCACGTCCCAGTTCATCCCGGACGGGACGCGCGAGCAGCATCAATGGTTCAACGATCTCGAGCGTATTTCGGCCTCACCGGAAAGCGCCGCGGCCATTGTCGAGGCGCTGTATCGGGTCGACGTCACCGCCGAGGCGGAAAGGCTCACCATTCCGACCCTGGTCATGCATTCTCGCGACGACGCGCGCGTACCCTTCGAGGAAGGTCGGCAGTTGGCGGCGCTCATTCCCGCCGCCCGCTTCGTTCCGTTGGAAGGCCGCAATCATATTCTGCTCGGCAGCGAGCCCGCGTGGCCGCGGTTTCTCGAGGAGTTCCGTGCCTTCGTGGGCAACGCCGGCGGCGCGACCGGCGCGTTGCGGGAGTCGGGTCTGACTGCGAGCGAGCTGGAGGTCTTGGCATTGATCGCCCGTGGCCTGGACAACGGCATGATTGCCGACGCGCTGAGCAAGGGCGAGAAGACGGTGCGCAATCAGGTGTCGAGCATCTTTGCCAAGCTGGGGGTCAAGTCGCGGGCCCAGGCGATCGTGCTCGCCAGGGATTCCGGCATTGGTGCCGCCTCTTAGGACAGCCGCCCTACGCGACCGCGCGATTTGAGCGATATTTACCCGCCCTGCGGGACACCGGTCTCATGACCGCCGGCTCCCGGCGCGCCACAATCTGGCGCGTTTCATGGGAAAGGGCAGGCGGTCATGACGATGGTGGCAGGCGAGACGGCGCTGGTCGGAGAGACGGCAAAGCTGCGCGCGTTCTTGCGCTCGCCGGCCTTGGCTCTCGCTTTGGCGGCGCTTTTCTGGTCCGGCAATTTCGTCGCGGGTCGGGCGCTTCGGGGCCAGGTCGATCCCGTGACGCTGAATTTCCTGCGCTGGCTGATTGCGCTCGGTCTCATCACCCCGTTCGTCTGGCGGAGCGCCGCCGGCAGCCTTTCGGCGCTGCGCCGGTCGTGGCGGCTTATTCTCGCGCTCGGCGCGACCGGCATCGCGTCATTTCACACCATGGTCTACGTGGCGCTGCAAACCACGACCGCGACCAGCGCTCTGCTCCTGCTGTCGCTTGCGCCCATCGCGACGCTCCTGGGATCCGCGATCCTTGGAATGGAGCGTCCGTCGGCCAGGCAGATCGGCGGCGCATTGATGTCGATTGCCGGCGCGGGAATCTTGATCACACGGGGCAATCTCGGCGGCGTCCTTTCGCAGGGTGTCACTGCCGGCGATCTCTGGATGCTGGCGGCGGTCGCCGTCTGGACCGCCTATTCTCTGCTGCTGCGCCGCCGACCCAAGGACCTGCCGCCGGCCGTGGCGCTGGCGGCAAGCATCGCCGCGGGGCTGGCGATGATGACGCCGGTGCTAATCTGCCGCGGGCCGACGCCCCTCGCGGCGTTTGGCTCGGTGCCCGTGCTTCTGAGCATCGCCTATATCGCGATCTTCGCCTCGGCGATCGCATTTCTGCTGTGGTCTTACGGCGTGTCGCGGCTGGGCCCCGCCCGAGCCGGCCAGTTCGTGAATTTGATGCCGATCTTTGGCGCGGGACTGGCGTTCTGCGTGCTCGGCGAGGTGCCGACGCCGGCTCAGATCGCGGGCGCCGTGCTGGTACTCTCCGGCATCGTCTACGTCGAGCGCAACGCCGCCTCGCGGCGATAGCCTCAGTAGGCGGTATTCATCCCGCCCAATCGCATTTCCATCCAACGCTCCGGATGCTTCGCGCCTTCCGATGGCGACAGGCCCGAGAGCGACATCCAGCGCGCGCGGTGCCAGGCGGTGGAGGAGATCTCCGCCTTGAGCATGCCGGAGGCCGGCGGGCCCGAGAGGCCGAGGGCCGACCACGGGATCAACGCCTCGGCGGCGATGCGCGGCTGGTCGGCGCCGAAATAGATCGCCTGGGCGCCCGGCACCGGGGGGCAGTCGGTGGCGCTGTGCTCGGCGGGCGTGCCCATGCAGAGCTTCGGCGCCATGGGCGGATGGTCCTTCACCTTGGTGCGCGGCGGGATGAAGTAATAGGTGAAGTGGCGCGGCCCCGCGCCGGCGTCGACCGCGAGCTCGACGCGGTAGGCTTCGCCGAGCGGGAAGGCGCCGTCATAGGCCAGGAGCCCGATGTCGTAATAGTCCTGGCCGATGCTGCCGAGGGCGAGGCCTCTCGGACTCCAGGAGAGATAGGCCTCGCCGAAGGGCACCTCGTGAGGACTCGCGATCATCGGCGGCAGCAGGGATTGCGGCTTCGGCCAGTCGATGAAGGAGGCGTGGGTGGGATCGATGATGGCCCGCGGCAGAATCGGCTGGCGCTCGGCCGCCATCGGTTCCGCGGTGGCATGGACATCGGCCGCCGAGCGGTTGGCGGCGGCCAGCGCCGTCACCAGCCCGTCATAGGGCTCGCCGGTAATGTCAGTCAGGCCGAAATCGTAGTCCTCGCCGTCGGCGCGGCCGCCCTTGGGATCGTCGTAATACTGGAACCAGTGCATTCCCACGACGTCCGCCAGCGTGGCGTAGTTTGCGGTCGCCGCCGCCGCGCCCTCGGCGCGCTCCCGTTGGGTCTGCACCGTCATCAGATGGCCGTTGTTGACGTTGCCGGTTCGGTTCTCGTGCGCGGCGTAGAACCACTCCGTGATCAGGATCGGCTTGCCGCCGGAAAGCGCGTGCAATCCCGCGAAGTAGTAGGGCGCGATCCAGCCCTCGGGGCTGTCGACGTTGTAGTTGGTGGAGACGAGATCGACGTAGGGCGCCTCGGCGCGCACCGCGGCCGGATCGTAGTAGATCGGCAGGCGGTCACCGAGGAACAGCGCGCCGGGATCGGCGGCGCGGATCGCGTCGCGGGAGAGCTGGTAGTAGTGCCCGGCGATCAGCCCGGTCCAGCGCCGCACCTCGACGATGCCGCGGCCGCCGGGCTTGAGGCGCGTGATCTCGTCGGCGGCCAGCAGGTCGTCCCAGGACCGCACGCCCTCCGGCGGCACGAAATCCGCGGTGAAGCGCCGCCAGTCGCCGCGATAGTCGTCCCGCAGCATCTGCACCCAACGCTGCTTGGTGTAGTTGCTCGCCGGCTTCATGGCATAGAAGCTGAAGAGCGCGCCGGCCCACCAGCCGACCTCGTTGTCGGAGAAGTAGCCGATGCGGTAGGGGCTGTCGCGGTAGGGCGCCACCAGTACCTTCGCCTTGGCGTTCATGATCTCGGGCATCGCGGGATCGAAGGGATCGAACCAGTGGAACTTGGAATTGCGGCCGAGCTCCAGGTTCACCACCTCGGGCATTTTCAGGAGGTCCGGCGTCAAGGACCACCCGCCAGCGCTGTTGAAGTTCCAGCCGAGGACGCGGCCGCGCGCCTCGGCGATCCAGGCGGCGAGCTTGTCGTCGACCGGTGCCTGGGATTCGGGGTCGCGGCGCATCGAAGGATCCCGCGCCGAGGGATTGATCACGTTGACGCCGAGGGAGAAGAAGCGCTCGCCGCAGGGGGTGACGAGCCAGGCCCGGCCGTCAACGCGCTCTACCGTCCAGCGCGAGGACGGAGCCTTGGCGAAATCCGCGCAGGCAAATGCCGGCGCCGCAGCCCCGATCAACAGGGCCGCGGCGACGGAAAGGCAGCGCAGATGATTGCCGAGCCGAAACGTCACGCCGCGGTGCCACCCACCGTCAGCTGGTCCATGCGCACCGTCGGCATCCCGACGCCGACCGGCACGCCCTGGCCGTCCTTGCCGCAGGTGCCGATCCCGTCGTCGAGCTGCAGGTCGTTGCCGATCATGGCGATCTTGGTGAGGGCGTCGGGCCCGTTGCCGATCAGGGTCGCGCCCTTGACCGCCGCTCCCACCTTGCCGTCCTCGATGAGATAGGCCTCGGAAGCCGAGAACACGAACTTGCCCGAAGTGATGTCAACCTGGCCGCCGCCGAAATTCACGGCATAGAGGCCGCGCTTCACCGAGCGGATGATCTCCTCCGGCTCCTTGTCGCCCGCCAGCATGTAGGTGTTGGTCATGCGCGGCATCGGCGCATGGGCGAAGCTCTGGCGCCGCCCGTTGCCGGTGGGGCGCATGCCCATGAGGCGCGCGTTGAGGCGGTCCTGCATGTAGCCGCGGAGGATGCCGTCCTCGATCAGCACGGTGCGGCCGGAGGGCGTGCCCTCGTCGTCGACCGTGAGCGAGCCGCGGCGGTCGGGGAGGGTCCCGTCGTCCACCACGGTGACGCCCGGCGAGGCCACGCGCTGGCCGATCATGCCCGAGAAGGCCGAGGTCTTCTTGCGGTTGAAGTCGCCCTCGAGCCCATGGCCGACCGCCTCGTGCAGCATGACGCCGGGCCAGCCCGGCCCCAGCACCACGCTCATCTCGCCGGCCGGCGCCGGCACGGCGGCCAGGTTCACCAGCGCCTGGCGCAGCGCCTCGTCCACCTGCTTCTGCCACTGGGCGGGATCGAGGAAGCGGTCGTATTCGATGCGGCCGCCGGCGCCGGAGGAGCCCTGCTCCATGCGGTCGCCGTCGCCCACGACAACGGAGACGTTGAGGCGCACCAGCGGTCGGATGTCGCCGACCCGGCTGCCGTCCGGGCGCAGGATCTCCACTGCCTGCCAGTTGCCCGAGATCGACGCGCTCACTTGTCGCACGCGGGGGTCCTTCGACCGGGCGTAGGCGTCGATCTCCTGCAGGAGGCCGGTCTTGCGGGTGAAATCGACCCGGGAGAGCGGATTGATGTCGGTATAGAGGCTGCGGTTGGTGCCCGGGGGCGGCGGCTCGAAGACGCCGCCGGTGCCGCTCTTCACCGCGCGCACGGTCGTGCCGGCGCGCTTGATCGCGTCCTCCGAGAGGTCGGAACCGTGGGCATAGCCGGTGGCCTCGCCGGAGAGGGCGCGCAGGCCGAAGCCCTGGGCGGTGTCGAAGGCGGCGCTCTTGATGCGGCCGTCGTCGAGGGAAACCGCCTCGGACTGGCTGTATTCGAGGTAGAGCTCGCCGTCGTCCATGCCATGGAGCGCGTCGCCGACGAGGCGCTCCACCCGCGCCCGGTCCATGCCGGTGCGATCGAAGAACAATTTGTCGAGCGAGGCGAGATCAGTCATCAACCTGTCTCCATCTGAGGCCGCTCACGGGGCCGGCGCAAGCGGTGACGGCGCCAAACCTATCATGGCGGCGGCTACCGGGCGACGGTCCCGAGGGCCGGGTGCTGGGGTCCTCCTGATATGGCGAGGGATTCCGCCAATTCGAGGGGGTGCGGTCACCGTTTCCAGGCGGTGGCGTGAACGCAGGGCGGCAGCTTGGCATGGACCAGGTCGAGGTCGTCCCCCGCCACCGGGATGAACGCCGAGGCCGGTTCCGGCGGCGACGGAAAGGACTGGCTGAAGGTGAGTCGCAGGGTGCGGGTCGGCTCCGGGTACTCCTTGGCTTTGGTCGCCACGGGCACCGGTCCGATCTGCAGCACCAGCTCCCGCATCTCGTCGGCGTAGGACCGGTAGACGGCGGCACGATCCGGGTCGTCGCAGGTGATCAGGGCCTCGCGGATCATCCGCTCCGCCGCGGCGTAGCTGAGCACGCCGATGACATGGGCTTCCTTGAGCCGCGCGTCGGTTGCGTCGTCCGGCGGCACCTCGAAGCCCACGAAGCGCGGCGTCTCGAACTCGCGGGAGATCGAGAATTCTGTCACCGGTATGTAGGTGTCGAAGAGGTGCTGGCCCTTGTCGAGGGAGAAGACCGACCACCATTGGATGTCCTCGACGGTGCGATCGAAGACCAGGACCGACTGGTTCATGACCGCGACGCCCGCTCCCTCCTGCTTGACGCTGAAGAGCGGCGGCCGGTCGAGGCCGGTGCCGAGCGGCCAGGCCTCGACGGTGACGCTGCCCTCGATGCCGATCTCGTCGACGACGGACTTGGTGCGGGTGGTGGTGCGCAGCACCAGCCGCTGCGACTGCTTGCGGCCGGGGAAATAGGGCTCGAGGGCCTGGTAGGTGACGTTGGTAATCGCGATGATCTGCTGGTCGTCGACCACCTCGTAGGAAAAGCTCGAGGTGGCCTGGGCGGCTCCGGGTTTCGCCGGCGCTTCTGTGGTGGCCGGCTTCGCCGGCGCCTGGGCGCAGGCAGCCGGGGCCAGGAGCAGCAGCGAGAGACAGGCCCAGAGCGTCGCTGCCGCGGGTAATCTGATGATGCGCGGCTCGGTCATGGGAGCGGTCGCCTCCGGACGCGTCAATGCCGGCGTATGAGGTGCGGATTCGCCGGCGCCGGTCGCCTCATGGTAGCGGGAGACGCGCCGCGCCGCGACCGTTCCGGTGCGGTCGCGGCCGGCGCTCGCGCGCGCCCAAGATGCTGGCGGGACAGATTTATGCGGCATAAAGTCGCAACGGAACGGTTGGCGGACAGGCACCTCTGGCGCTATGAGGATGGCGGGCCTTGCGTCGGGCGCACGGTGTTGTGAGCGGCCGCGTCTTTGGTGTAGGGTCCGGCCGCGCGCGCCGTCCTTCCCTGCCGCGGCATCGAGGCGCAGTGCCCATCCGGCGGAGAGCGAGGATACTCCGGACGGTCTGATCCGGGCCTCGCCGCCCCATTCGAGACAAGAGGCTCAGAGAGGCATGCGACTGGTTGCGAACCCCGAGACAAAATGGTCCGTCCGGCGCGCTCTCGGCGCGCTTGCCGTCCGGCGCGCCTTCGGCGCGCTCGCCGCCGTGGCGCTGACGGCAACGCCGGCCCTGGCGGAAGAGGCGCAGCCCTGGCAGATGGGCTTCCAGCCCGCCGCCTCGGAAGTGCGCGAGCGCATCGACACCCTGCACGACTATGTGCTGCTGCCGATCATCACGGTGATCACGCTCTTCGTGCTGGGCCTGCTGCTCTACGTGATCGTGCGCTTCAACGCGAAGCGCAATCCGGTCCCCTCGAAGATCTCGCACAACACCGTGCTCGAACTCGCCTGGACCACCATCCCGATCATCATCCTCCTGGTGATCGCGATCCCCTCCTTCAAGCTCCTCTACTTCGAGGACAAGGCGGCGCATGCGGACATGACGCTGAAGGTGACCGGCCACCAGTGGTACTGGAGCTACGAGTATCCCGATCAGGGCGGTCTCAGCTTCGACAGCTACATGATCCCCGAGGATCAGCTCAAGCCGGGCCAGCATCGGCTCCTGGACGTTGACAATCCCGTCGTTCTGCCGGTCGGCAGCTCGGTCCGCATCCTGGTCGGCGGCACCGACGTGATCCACAGCTGGTTCATGCCGTCCTTCGGCGTGCAGGAATACGCCGTAGTCGGCCGCACCAACGAGAGCTGGGTCAAGATCGAGCGCGAGGGCACCTTCTACGGCCAGTGCAACCAGATCTGCGGCGTCAACCACCCGTTCATGCCGATCGAGGTCAAGGCGGTCTCGTCCGCCAAGTTCACGGCGTGGACGACCTGCTTCAAGGCGGCGCAGGACGACAAGGCGAAGGCGGCGTGCTACGCGCCGCTGCAGGCCGACGAGACGCCGAAAGCGAATACCGAGAAGGTTGCCGCCAGATCCGGCGAGACCGTCGCCGCCAACCTGGCGCAGTAGTTTAGATCAAACGTAATCGTCCGAGTGCGAGGACCAAGCATGGCTCAGGGATACGCCCACGCCGAAGACGGGCATGGTGATCACCACCCCGGTTTCTGGACTCGGTGGTTCTTCTCCACCAACCACAAGGACATCGGCACGCTCTATCTGATCTTCGCGATCTTCGCGGGGCTGATCGGCGGCGCGCTCTCGGAAGTGATGCGCATCAACCTGATGTTCCCCGGCGACGCGATCTTCGGCGGCGACCATCAGGCCTACAATGTCGTCATCACCGCGCACGGCCTCATCATGGTGTTCTTCATGGTGATGCCGGCGATGATCGGCGGCTTCGGCAACTGGTTCGTGCCGCTGATGATTGGCGCGCCCGACATGGCTTTCCCGCGCCTCAACAACATCAGCTTCTGGCTGCTGGTCCCGTCGTTCTGTCTGCTGTGCGGGTCGGCGCTGATCGGGCAGGGCGCCGGCGTGGGCTGGACCATCTATGTGCCGCTCTCGGACTCGGTCTACCATCCCGGTCCCTCCGTCGACATGGTGATCTTCGCCCTGCATCTGGCCGGCGCCTCCTCGATCCTCGGCGCCATCAACTTCATCACCACGATCTTCAACATGCGCGCGCCCGGCATGACCATGCACAAGATGCCGCTCTTCGTGTGGTCGATCCTGGTCACCGCGTTCCTGCTGCTGCTGGCGCTGCCGGTGCTGGGCGGCGCCATCACCATGCTGCTCACCGACCGCAACTTCGGCAGCACCTTCTTCGATCCCGCCGGCGGCGGTGATCCGCTGCTGTTCCTGCACCTGTTCTGGTTCTTCGGCCATCCCGAGGTCTACATCATGATCCTGCCGGGCTTCGGCATGATCAGCCAGATCATCTCGACCTTCTCCAAGAAGCCGATCTTTGGCTATCTCGGCATGGCCTACGCCATGGTGGCGATCGGCGTGATCGGCTTCGTGGTGTGGGCGCACCACATGTTCACCACGGGCATCTCCGTCGATACCCGCGCCTACTTCACCGCGGCGACGATGGTGATCGCGGTGCCGACCGGCATCAAGATCTTCTCCTGGATCGCCACGATGTGGGGCGGCTCGCTGGAGTTCAAGACGCCGATGCTGTGGGCGATCGGCTTCATCTTCCTGTTCACCGTCGGCGGCGTCACCGGCGTGGTGCTGTCGAATGCCGGCGTCGATTTCGCGCTCCACAACACCTATTACGTGGTGGCGCACTTCCACTATGTGCTGTCGCTCGGCGCCGTCTTCTCGCTCTTCGCCGGCTTCTACTACTGGATCGGCAAGATGAGCGGCCGCGCCTACAACGAGACGCTCGGCAAGATCCATTTCTGGACCACCTTCATCGGCGTCAACCTCACCTTCTTCCCCATGCATTTCCTGGGGCTCGCCGGCATGCCGCGCCGGATCAGCGATTATCCCGGACGCCTATGCCGGCTGGAACCTGGTGGCCTCGATCGGCAGCTACATCTCCGCCGCCTCGACGCTGCTCTTCGTCTTCATCGTGTTCCAGACCCTGTTGGCGGGAAAGCGCATCGGCAACAACCAGTGGGGCGAGGGGGCGACGACGCTCGAATGGTCGGTGTCCTCGCCGCCGCCGTTCCACAGCTACGACGAGCTGCCGGTGATCACCTCCGGCGGCCACCACTGAGGCCGGCGCGGGCACGCCCGTGACCGATCTCTCGCTCCCCCCGCTCACCCGCTCCGGCGCGCTCGCCGAGGCGGGGGCAGCCGTGGGCGACTACGCGGCGCTGCTGAAGCCCCGCGTCATGTCCCTGGTCGTGTTCACGGGGTTCGTCGGCCTCTACCTGGCGCCCGGCCATCTGCATCCCGTGCTGGCGGCGGTGGCGGTACTCTGCATCGCCGTGGGCGCGGGTGCGTCGGGCGCCATCAACATGTGGTACGACCGCGACATCGACGCGCTGATGCGCCGCACCGCCGACCGGCCGCTGCCGGCGGGCCGCATGGCGCCGGGCGACGCGCTGGGGTTCGGCTGCTTCCTCGCGGCGACCTCGGTCGTGCTCATGGGGCTCGCGGTCAACTGGATGGCGGCGGCGCTCCTCGCCCTCACCATCGCCTTCTATGTCTTCGTCTATACCGTCTGGCTGAAGCGCCGCACGCCCCAGAATATCGTGATCGGCGGCGCCGCCGGCGCCTTGCCGCCAGTGGTGGGATGGGCGGCGGTCACCGGCGAGGTGAACCTCGCCGCAATTGCGCTCTTCACCCTCATCTTCTTCTGGACGCCGCCGCATTTCTGGGCGCTGGCGCTCTACAAGACTGGCGACTACGCCAAGGCCGGCGTGCCCATGCTGCCGGTGGTGGCGGGGGCGCGCGCGACCAAGAAGCAGATGCTGCTCTATACGCTGGTGCTCTGGCCCTGCGCGCTCGCGCCCTATCTCCTGGGCGATCGCGGGCGCGGTCTATGGCGTGGCCGCGCTGGTCCTCAGCGCGCTCTTCACCGGCTTCGCCATCAAGGTCTGGCTAGACGACGGCGAGCGCAGCGCCAAGCAGATGTTCACCTTCTCGATCCTCTATCTCTTCCTGCTGTTCGCGCTGCTGCTCCTGGACCGCGCGCCGCAGGCCGTGGCCGGGCTCGCCTGAGATGATCGGAACCGCCACGATGGACGAACGGCTGAAGCGGCAGCGGGCGCGGAACTGGGCGATCTTCGCCCTGCTGCTGGGCTTCGTGGCGCTCGTCTATGTCGTGGCGCTGGTGAAGATGGGGGCGTTCTGATGGCCCCCGATCGCCGCCGCCGCAACCGTATCACCGTGGCGGCGCTCGTGGGTGTCGTCGGCATGATGATCGGCCTCGACGTGGCGTCCGTGCCGCTCTATCGGCTCTTCTGCGCGGCGACCGGCTACGGCGGCACTACCCAGCGCGCCGAGAAGGCGCCCGACAAGGAAGTCGCCAACCGCCTGATCACCGTCCGCTTCAACGCCGAGGTGGCGCCCGATCTCGGCTGGGAATTCCGTCCGCTGGTGAATTCCGTCGAGGTGCATCCCGGCGAGGAGAAGACGATCTCCTATCGCGCCGTCAACCACGGCAAGGCGCCGGTCACGGGCACCGCCACCTACAACGTGACGCCGGACAAGGCCGGGCTCTACTTCGACAAGATCCAGTGCTTCTGCTTCACTCAGCAATATCTGAAGGCCGGTGAGAGCGCCGATCTCTTCGTCACCTTCTTCGTCGATCCCGATATCGCCACCGATCCCGGCACCCGCGACGTCGACACCATCACGCTCTCCTATTCCATGTTCCGGTCGAAGACCCAGGGTGGCCCCACCGCCGATAACGCCGGGCGGACGCCGCCCGCGATCGCCGCCGCCCAGCCTGCGACCCCGCCGCAGACCCAGCAATAAGCCCGCAACCGCTTCTCGCGAGAAAACCGCATGAGCACCAGCCCCGCCGGCCACAAGCACCCCTATCACCTCGTCGATCCCAGCCCGATGCCGCTGATCGGCGCGGCGACCGCCGGCCTGCTTGCGCTCTCGGGCCTCGCCTACATGCACTGGGGCTTTAGCCCGTGGCTCGTGGCCCTGGCGGCGGCCTGCGTCATCACCATGATGGGCTTCTGGTGGCGCGACGTCATCCGCGAGGCGGTCTACGAAGGCCATCACACGCCCGTCGTGCAGATCGGACTGCGCTACGGCATGGCGCTCTTCATCGCCTCGGAGGTGATGTTCTTCGCCGCCTTCTTCTGGGCCTTCTTCAACGCCTCGCTGTTCCCGACCGAGGCGATCGGCGGCGTCTGGCCGCCGAAGAGCATCCATCCCTTCGATCCGTTCGAGGTACCGTTCCTCAACACGCTCATCCTGCTGATGTCCGGCACCACGGTGACCTGGGCGCATCATTGCCTGCTGGAGAACGACCAGAAGGGCCTGGTGAAGGGCCTCGCCATCACCGTCTTCCTCGGCCTCTGCTTCACCTCGCTGCAGGCCTACGAGTACGCCCACGCCGCCTTCGGCTTCAAGGACGGCATCTATCCCTCGACCTTCTTCATGGCGACGGGCTTCCACGGTTTCCACGTGATGGTCGGCACCGCCTTTCTCGCGGTCAATCTCGTCCGCGCCATCAAGGGGCATTTCAAGCCGGACCATCACTTCGGTTTCGAGGCGGCGGCCTGGTACTGGCACTTCGTCGACGTCGTGTGGCTGTTCCTCTTCATCTGCGTCTATTGGTGGGGCGGCGGCTCGGCGGCGGCGGAATGACCGCTCGCTGATCCCATGAGCGGGGAGTGGCCGACGGTCTCCCCGCTGATGGCGGCGCTGCGCTGCCGGTGCCCGCGCTGCGGCGAGGGCAAGGTGTTCAGGGGGCTGCTGCACGTGGCCCCGCGCTGCGCCCGCTGCGACCTCGACCTCGGCGGCGAGGATGCCGGCGACGGTCCCGCTGTCTTCGTGATCCTGATTCTCGGAGCCCTGGTGGTGCTGGCGGCGATCATCGTCGAGGTGAAATTCGCCCCGCCGCTCTGGGTGCATCTGGTGCTCTGGATTCCGGCGATCGTCGGCGGCGCCATTCTGCTGCTGCGTCCGCTCAAGGCGGGGATGATCGCGCTCCAGTACCGGCACCATCTGCTGGGCGGCCCGGCGCCGCGTTGACGCCGGACAAATGCGCCGCCGCCTGGTCAAGCTCACCCTCGCCTCGCTCCTCGCCTTTGCCGGCCTGATCGCTCTCGGCACCTGGCAGGTGCAGCGCCTGCACTGGAAGGAAGGGCTGATCGCCGAGCGCGCCGCGGCGCTGGCGGCACCGCCGATCGATCTTCCCACGACCCTGGAAGCCGCCCGGGGCCTCGAGTTCCGCCGCGTGCGCGCCAGCGGCGTCTTCCTCCACGATCACGAATTCCTGGTGAACACCACCGAGCGCGCGAGCGGCAAAGCCGGCGACCTCGTGCTGACGCCGCTCCGCCGCGCCGATGGCTCGGTGCTGCTGGTGGAGCGTGGCTGGATCCCGCCGGAGCTTCGGGACGCGGGCACCCGCACCGCCGGCAATTCCACCGGCACGGTCGAGGTCGAGGGCCTGCTGCGGATCCCGAGCGCGGGCAAGCCCGGCTACTTCGTGCCCGAGAACGACGCGCAGAAGAACCAGTGGTTCTACATCGACCTCGCGGCGATGGCACGGGCGGCGCAGGCTCCGAACGTGCTGCCGTTCTATCTCGAGGCCGGCCCCGCGCCCAACCCCGGCGGATATCCCCTCGGCGGGCAGGCGCGCACGGACCTGCCGAACGACCACCTGCAATACGCCATCACCTGGTATTCCCTCGCCGCCGCCCTCGTGGTGATCTATGTCCTGCTGGTGCGCCGCGAGCGCGCGCCGTCGCAACCCCAGACCTCCCGGCCATGACCCCGTATCAGACCCTCGAATCCCGTTTCCGCCGCCTCGGTGCCCTGGGCGAAGCCGCCGCGATGCTGAACTGGGACAGCGCGACCCTGATGCCGTCGGGCGCAGCACCCGCCCGCGCCGACCAGGTGGCGACGCTCAAGGTGATGTCCCACGAGATCCTGACCCAGCCCGATGCCGGCGATCTCCTCGACGCTGCCGACGCCCAGAACGAGCTCGGCGCCTGGGAGCGCGCCAACCTGCACGAGATGCGCCGGCGCTGGCTGCATGCGACGGCGGTGCCGGGCGACCTCGTCGCCGCCCTCACCAAGGCGTGCTCCGCCTCAGAAATGGCGTGGCGCAAGGCGCGGCCGGCGGCGGATTTCGCCCAGGTGATGCCCTATCTCCAGAAGGTCCTCGATCTCGTGCGCCAGGCGGGGGCCGCCAAGGCGGCGCGCCTCGGCAAGAGCCCCTACGAGGCGCTTCTCGACGAATACGAGCCCGACGGCAGCACCGCCGTGATCGACGCGCTCTTCGGCGATCTCGCGGCCATGCTGCCGGGCGTGATCGACGGCGCGCTGGCACGCCAGGCGGCACGGCCGGCACCGCTGCAGCCCACGGGCCGCTTCCCCGTCGAGGCCCAGCGCAAGCTCGGCGTCCAGCTCATGGAGCGTCTGGGCTTCGACTTCGATCACGGGCGCCTCGACGTGAGCCTGCATCCCTTCTGCGGCGGGACCCCCGACGACGTGCGCATCACCACGCGCTACGACGAGGCGGATTTCACCCGCGCCCTCATGGGCGTGCTGCACGAGACCGGCCATGCGCTCTACGAGCGCGGACTGCCGGTCAAGTGGCGGCACCAGCCGGTGGGCGACGCCCGGGGCATGAGCGTGCATGAGAGCCAGTCCCTTCTGGTGGAGATGCAGGCCTGCCGCAGCCGCGAGTTCCTGGAGTACGCGGCGCCGGTGCTGCGGGACGCCTTCGGCGGTACGGGGCCGGCCTGGGAGGCGGACAATCTCTACCGCCTCTACACCAAGGTGGAGCGCACCTTCATCCGCGTCGATGCCGACGAGGTGACATATCCCGCCCATGTGATTCTCCGCTATCGCCTGGAGAAGGCGATGGTGGCGGGCGATCTCCGGCTGGCCGATCTGCCGGGCGCCTGGAATGCCGGGATGAAGGATCTCATCGGCGTCGTGCCGCCCAGCGACCGCGAGGGTTGCCTGCAGGACATCCACTGGTACGACGGCGCCTGGGGCTATTTCCCGACATACACGCTCGGCGCCATGACCGCGGCCCAGCTTTTCGCCGCGGCGAAGCGCGCCGATCCCACGATCCCGCCGTCGATTGCCAAGGGCGACTTCGCGCCGCTCCTCGCGTGGCTCCGCGCCAACGTGCACGGCAAGGGCTCGCTGCTGTCGACGACGGAACTGGTGCGCGAGGCCACGGGCTCGCCCCTGGATGCGCGGATCTACGAGGACCACCTGCGGCGAAGGTATCTCGAGGGCTAGGCGCTGGATCCGACAATGCTGAGTCAGATCTAATTCCTCATGTCGTCATGGCCGGGCTTGACCCGGCCATCCACGAATTTTCGGTTTCAAGGCGTGGATGCCCGGCTCAAGGCCGGGCATGACGAGTCGGGTGGTGGCGCAGATCGTGGTTTGCGCATGCTCACATCACGCCCCGCAGCACCACCACCGCCACGACGCCGGCGGCCAGCGGGATCAGCAGGAGGTCGACGAACCAGGCGAGCACCAGCACGACGCCGCCGGCAATCCACTCCGCGACGCCGCCCCGGGCCAGCATCGGCACGACAAGGGCGATCAGGATCGCCGCCGGCAGTTGATCCATCGCCGCGATGAGGCGCGGATGATCCGGCAGCCGGCTCCGCAGCAGGAACCCCGCCACGCGAATGCCGTAGCTCACCGCGGACATCGCGAGGAAGGCGAGGAGAACGTCAAGGCGCATGGGCGGCCCTTGGCTTGAGCGCCGCCACCGCGGCGCCGGCAAGGCCGCCGATCAGCACCGGCGCGGTGCCGCCGATCAGGCGGTCGGCGATAAGGGCCGCGGCGGCGCTGGCGATCCACACCAACGGCGCCGGCGCCTTTCGGGCGAGGCCGACGGCGAGCGCCAGGAACATCGCGGGAAAGGCGAAATCGAAGCCCCAGCTCTTGGGATCGGCGACGGCGCTGCCGAGGGCGTGGCCGACGATCGTCGCCGCCAGCCAGGTGACATAGAGCGCGAGGCCGGTGCCGAGGAAGAAGGCGCCCCAGTGCGGCCGCTCGCCCGCCGCCATGGTGACGGCCCAGTTCTCGTCGGTGACCACGAACATCGCCGGCAGCGCGCGGGCGAGGCTCCAGCCCCGCAGCACCGGGGTCATCGTCGCCGCCATCAGGAAGAAGCGGAAGTTGATCAGGAAGGTGGCGAGCACGAGAGTGGCGATCGGCGGCGGCAGCGTCCAGAGGCCGAGCGCCACAAACTGCGCCGAGCCGGAGAAGACGATGGCACTCATCGAGGCCGCCTCGATCGTGCTGAGGCCCGCCTCGTGGGTGAGGGCGCCGAACACCAGCCCGTAAGCGAAGACGCCCAGCGCCACCGGCGCCGTGCGCAGCAGGCCCGCGCGGAAGGCGCCGCCGGCGCCCGGCGGCGGAACAGAATCGGTCATGGCGGGAGAATCATCCGGCGATCGCGTTCAGTCTTGTAATTTATTGCCGTGGCCGAGCGCGCGGCGATATCGCGCGGGGGTGACGCCATAGGCGCGGCGGAAGCGGTGGGTGAGGTGGCTCTGATCGGTGAAGCCGGTCGCCGAGGCCACCGCCGCCGGTGCCTCGCCAGCCTCCAGCAGCGCCCGTGCCCGCGCCAGTCGCCGCTGCAGGAGATAGAGGTGCGGCGTGGCGCCGGTCTCGCGGCGGAACATGCGCAGGAAATGCCACGGGCTCATGGCGGCCTCCGCGGCCAGGACGTCGAGAGGCAGATCCTCCTCGAGACGGGCCTCGACGAGATCGCGGACGCGGCGGATGCGCGCGCTGTCGGTCATCGGCGCCGCCGCCGCCCCGACGTCCGCGTAGCGCTCCAGCAGCATCGCCAGCGCTTCCCGCAGGCGCGTCTCCCGCTCCAGGGCGGAAGGCGAGCGCTCCGAGGCATGGTGGGCGGCGAGCAGGAGCCGGGCGGCTTCGTCATCGCGCACGATGCCGGAGCAGAACAGCGGCGCCGGCGTCCGACGGCCGCTGATCTCCCCGGCGACCTGCTCGATGACGGCGGCGGCGGGATAGAGCATGCGATAGCGCCAGCCCGCGGGATGCGCGGACTCCCCATCATGGATATCGCCAGGATTGAGCAGGACGATGCTGCCGCTCCCGGCACAATGACGCGTGCCGCCGGCGGTGAAGGCCTCGGCTCCCGCCTCGATGACGCCCAGCGCGTAGCCGTCGTGCCAGTGACGGGCGAAACGGTGCGTGCGATAGCGCGCGGCGAGCCACTCGATGTCGCCGATCTCGCGCGTGCGCCAGAAACTCACTTGCTCGGGGGCGCTCGCCCATTCCATGAACACAGCTTCGCCTGCCGAAGGCATTCGCGTCTTGTAGATTCTGGTGTTTGTTCAGATGGTGGATCAATGACTTCACGGCTTGGATGAAGTGCATGGCGGCCATGTCGGAACCGCCGGACGTACTTGGTGTTGGATTTGAAGTTGGAGAAAATAATCATTGTATTTCAATATGTTGACTACGATATCTCAACTTATGCGTTAGGCAAGGCGTATCTTGTCACGTCCCTGTCGCGCCGGCCCCTTGGCGGCTTGTTGCAGCGGCCGGACTCGGGCGATAGGCTCACCCGGCCTCCTAGAGGATTGTCCCCCTGGGGGCCTGGAGCTTTCCCTTGTTCTACCTGAGCACCCGTGACGCCAGACGTCCCCCGGAGCGCCTCGCATTCGACGCGGTGCTGCTGGCCGGGCTCGCCGCCGACGGCGGGCTCTATGTGCCGGAGGCGTGGCCGACCTTCGATGCCGCCACGCTCCGCGCGCTGCGCGGGCGCCCCTACGGCGAGATCGCCGCGGCCGTCATGGCGCCGTTCCTGGGCGGCATGATCGAGGCGGCCCCGCTTCGAAGTCCTGGTGGATGCTGCCTATCGGAATTTCCATCACCCGGCGGTGGCGCCCTTGCGCCAGCTCGACAGCAACTTGTGGCTCCTGGAGCTGTTCCATGGCCCCACGCTGGCATTCAAGGACTATGCCCTGCAGCTCGTGGGTTTGCTCTTCGACCACGTGCTGACCCGGCGGCGGCAGCGCGTCACCATCATCGGCGCCACGTCGGGCGACACCGGCTCGGCGGCAATGGAGGCGTGCCGCGACCGGGAGGCCCTCGACGTCTTCATCCTCTATCCCGAGGGCCGCATCACCGAGGTGCAGCGCCGCCAGATGACGACGATACCGGCGCCGAACGTCCACGCGATCGCCATCGAGGGCACCTTCGACGACTGCCAGGATCTGGTGAAGGCGATGTTCGCCGACGTGCGCTTCCGCGCCCAGCACAACCTCTCGGCCGTGAACTCCATCAACTGGGCGCGCATCATGACCCAGGTGGTCTACTACGTGACCTCGGCCCTGGCCTTGGGCGCGCCGGACCGGCCGGTGGCGTTCAGCGTGCCGACCGGGAATTTCGGCAATGTCTATGCCGCTCACGTCGCCCGACGCATGGGGTTGCCGATCTCGGAGCTGGTGATCGGCACCAACCGCAACGACATCCTGGCGCGCTTCCTGAACGACGGCACCATGACCATGGCCGGCGTCGAGCCGAGCCTGAGTCCGAGCATGGACATCCAGGTCTCCAGCAACTTCGAGCGGCTCTACTTCGAGCTCAAGGGCCGTGACGGCGCCGCCGTCGCGGCGGCCTTCAAGAGCTTCCGCGCCACCGGCACCTTGCCGGCGAGCGACGGGGAGTGGCGCCAGGCGCGCGATCTCTTCAGGGCCTACCGCGTCGATGACGAGGAGACCCTGGCGGAGATCGCCAACACCTACCTCTCGACCGGGGCACTCCTCGATCCCCACAGCGCGATCGCGGTCGCGGCGGCCCGGCGCGCCGGCGGCGATCCCGCGGTGCCCCTGGTGGCGCTTGCCTGCGCTCATCCCGCCAAGTTTCCCGCCGCCGTGGAGCGGGCGACCGGGGTTCATCCGCCGCTGCCGCCCGAGCTCAGCGATCTCTACGACCGGCCGGAACGCCGGACTGTGCTGCCCAAGGATCTTGCCGCCGTCGAGCGGTTCATCGTCGAGCGGGCCCGGCCTGTCGCCGCGCCGGCCCGCGCCCAAGGAGGTGTCTAATGGCCATCCGTGTCTCGCGGCTCTCGAATGGCATGCGCGTCCTCACGGATGCCATGGACACGGTGGAAACCGCCTCGATCGGCGTTTGGGTCGGCGTCGGCACCCGGCATGAGCCGAAGGAGATCAACGGCGTCGCCCATGTGCTGGAGCACATGGCGTTCAAGGGCACCGAGCGGCGCTCGGCGCTCGCCATCGCCCGCGAGATCGAGAACGTCGGCGGCCACGTCAACGCCTATACCTCGCGCGAGCAGACCGCCTATTACGCCAAGGTGATGGCGGGCGATACGCCGCTCGCCCTCGACATCCTCGCCGACATCCTGCAGCACTCCGTGTTCGACGCCACCGAGCTCGAGCGCGAGCGCCAGGTGATCCTGCAGGAGCTCGGCCAATCCGAGGACACGCCCGACGACATCGTCTTCGACTATTTCCAGGAATGCGCCTTCCCGGACCAGGCGATGGGGCGGCCGGTGCTGGGCCGCGCCGAGATCATCCGCGGCCTCGACCGCGACACCGTTTCGGGCTACATGCGGCGCCACTACGGCGCCGACGGCATGGTGCTGGTGGCGGCGGGCCGGGTGGACCACGACGCCATCGTGGCCCAGGCCGAGCGTTCCTTTAAGATGCTGCCCGCCCACGCCGACATGCGGGTCGAGGCGCCCCGCTACCTCGGCGGCGATCTGCGCCATCCCCGCGACCTCGAGCAGGTCCACGTGCTGCTGGGCTTTCCCGGCGTTGCCTATGACGATCCCGACTACTACGCGCTCTCGGTGCTGTCGGTCGCCTTCGGCGGCGGCATGTCCTCGCGGCTTTTCCAGGAAATCCGCGAGAAGCGCGGCCTGGTCTATTCCATCTACTCCTTCGTCCACGCCTACAGCGACGCCGGGCTCTTCGGCATCTATGCCGGCACCGGCGAGAGCGAGGTGGCGGAGCTGGTGCCTGTCCTGTGCGAGGAAATGCGCCGACTGCCTCTGGGACTCGACGCCGACGAGATTCAGCGCGCGCGGGCGCAGCTCAAGTCCGGTATCCTGATGACGCTGGAGAGCACCTCGGGACGCGCGGAGCAGCAGGCGCACCACATGTTGATGTTCAACAAGCCGTTCGACGTGCAGGACACGGTGCGCCGGGTCGAGGCGGTGGACGAGGCCGCCATCATCCGCGCCGCGCACCGGCTCAGCGGCGGTCCGCTGACCCTGACCGCGCTGGGGCCGATCGGGCGCCTGGAAGACTACGGCCGCGTCAGCAGCCGCCTCGCCGCCTGAGGCGCAGGGAGAGACTCGGGATGGCGACCGACATCCTGCGCCTGCCGCGACTGTTCGCGGGATCGCCGCCGCCGCTCCGGCTGCTCAGCGATCGCGTGACCCTGCGCCCGGCGGAGCGTGTGGATTTCAACTCCTGGGCCGAGCTGCGCGGCGAGTCCCGCCGCTTCCTGACGCCGTGGGAGCCGAGCTGGAGCGCCGACGCGCTGAGCCGCGGCGCGTTCCGCCGCCGGCTCGCGCGCTATGCCCTCGATTGGCGCACCGACCAGGGCTACAGCTTCTTCCTGTTCCGCCGCGATGACGGCCAGCTCATGGGCGGCATCGGCCTCACCAATGTGCGCCGCGGCGTCGCCGAGACCGGCAGCCTCGGCTACTGGATGGGCGAGCGCTACGCCAGCCGCGGCTACATGAAGGAAGGTCTGCGGCTGACGCTGGGCTTCGCCTTCGACCGCCTCAACCTGCACCGCATCGAGGCGGCCTGCCTGCCGCACAATGCGGCGAGCCGGCACCTGCTGGAGCGCTGCGGCTTCCAGGAGGAAGGCTACGCACGGCGCTACCTCTGCATCGACGGCAAATGGCAGGACCACGTCCTCTTCGCGCTGCTGCGCGAGGAGTGGACGCGGCGGTAGCCGTTCAGGCGTGCCCGGCCTCGCCGGACAGCACGGAGAGGTCGACGCCGATCTTGGCCAGTGCCCGGCGCCATTTGTCGTCGGGTTCGGGGTCGAACACCAGGTTCTCGTCCGCGTCCGCATGGAGCCAGCCGTTGGCCTGGATCTCCGCGTCCAGCTGGCCCGGGCCCCAGCCGGCATAGCCCAGCGCCAGCAGGCACTTTTGCGGGCCGGCGCCGCGGCCGATGGCGCGCAGGATGTCGAGAGTGGCGGTCAGCGCCACGTTGTCGCCGATGACCAGGGTGCCTTCCTCGGTGTAATCGCTCGAATGCAGGACGAAGCCGCGGCCGGACTCGACCGGCCCGCCGAAATGCACCTTGCCGTCGCTCTTCAGGCCCTCGGCGGTAATTCCGAGCTGGCTCATGAGCTCGGACAGGGTGAGGTCGTCCACGAGCTTGTTGACCACCAGCCCCATGGCCCCCTCGCTGCCGTGGGCGCAGAGATAGATCACCGATCGCGCGAAGCGATGGTCCTGCATCTGCGGCATCGCCACCAGCAATTGGCCCGCCAGGGAAGTCAAACCACGATCTCCTTGTTCCCACTTGCTTTTGACATAGGTCGGCGCAGGCTGTGACGCAAGAGTCCAGCGCCTGTCCGGCGCCGCCTTTCCGCGACCTGACGGGCTTGTGAGCTTCCGCAACACACTGCTCAGCCTATATAACCGGGCACATGCGACATAGGTTTCTCCGCCGCCTGCGATACCTGGCCTGGGGCCTCGGCCTCCTGGCCGGGCTCGGGGCCGCCGTGCCCGCGGCCGTGGCGGAGGATGCGGCCTCGGCGTGGTTCACCACCGAGCAGGGCCGTGTCCGCCTGATATCGGCCGAGCCCGCCGTCGATGCCGGCGACACCGTGCGGCTCGGCTTGCAGTTCGAACTCGCCTCGCACTGGAAGATCTACTGGCGCTCGCCCGGCGATGCCGGCTATCCGCCGCATCTGGACTGGACCGGCTCGCAGAACCTCGCCGACGCCACGGTGGCGTGGCCGGCGCCCAGGCGCTTCAGCGTGTTGGGATTGGAGACCGTCGGCTATGAGGGCGAGGTGGTGCTGCCGATTACCGTGCATCTGCAGCACGCTGGCGAGGCGCTGCACGCGGTGGCGGCGCTGCAGTACCTCACCTGCGAGAACATCTGCATTCCCTATGAGGCGACGCTCACCCTCGATCTTCCCGCGGGCGGCGCGCCGATCAATGGTGCGGGCTTCGCCGAGCTGATCGGCCGTTTCCAGGACCAGGTGCCGGCGGACGGCGTCGCGGCAGGAATCCGTCTGCAGGGGATGACCATCGAGACCGGCGGCAAGCCGGCGCTGACGCTGCTGCTGACCGCCGATCCGCCGCTCGTCCATCCCGACGCTTTCGTCGAGGGACCTGACGGCGTCGCCTTCGGCGCGCCGAAAGTAATCGCCGACGATGTCAGGCGACCGGCGCTCCGCCTCGCGATCTTCACCGCCGGCAAGACCCCGCCCAGCCTCGCCGGTCATCCGCTCACGGTGACTGTCGTGGACGGGACGCGTACCCTCGAGGCGTCGGCATTCCCGGCCGAGACGCCGGCGCCGAGCGAGCTGGCGCGGCTGCTGCCGATGCTGCTGACCGCGCTCATCGGCGGATTGATCCTCAACTTCATGCCCTGCGTGCTGCCGGTGCTGTCCCTCAAGCTGATGGGCGTGGTGCGCGATCGCGACAATGCCGGCGCGTTGCGCCGCGGCTTCCTCGCCACCGCCGCCGGCATCCTGCTTGCCTTCCTGGGCCTTGCCGGCGCGATGATCGGGTTGCGCGACGCCGGCGTGGCGGTGGGCTGGGGCGTGCAGTTCCAGGAGCCGCTGTTCCTCGCCGCCATGGCCGCGGTCACCGCGCTGTTCGCCGCCAATCTCTGGGGTCTCCTGGAGATCCGCCTGCCGCGCTGGATCGCCGATCGGGCGGCGGGCGTGGTCGGCGGGCATTCGTTGCTCGGCAATGTCGTGACCGGCGTCTTCGCCGCCCTGCTGGCGACGCCGTGCTCCGCGCCCTTCCTCGGCACCGCCGTGGGCTTCGCGCTTGCCGGCACCAGCCTCGACATCCTCGTCATCTTCGCGGCGCTCGGCGTGGGATTGGCGCTGCCGTATCTCCTGGTGGCGGCGGTGCCGGCCCTGGCGCGGCTGCTGCCGCGGCCGGGTCGCTGGATGCTGCTGCTGCGGCGTCTCCTCGGCGTGGCGCTGCTGGGCACCGCCGGCTGGCTTATCTTCGTGCTGGCTGCCGAGGTCGGCATCGCCTCCGCCGTGGAGGTCGCGGTGCTGCTGGCGGTTCCCGTGATCCTGCTGGTGGCGCTCGCGGCGTCACGTCTGCGTGCCGCCGGCGCTTTCCTCTCGATCCTCGCGGCGCTCGGCGCGGCGGCGGCGGCGCCTACGCCGGCTGTCCCCGAGAGCGCCACGGTGGATGCGCTCTGGCAGCCCTTCGATCGCGGTAGCATCGCCGGCCTGGTGAGCGACGGCAAGATCGTCTTCGTCGACGTCACCGCCCGCTGGTGCCTCACCTGCCAGGTCAACAAGCGGCTGGTGCTGGATCAGGCGCCGGTGAGCGAGCGCCTGCAGGCGGCGGGCGTCGTCGCCATGCAGGCCGACTGGACCCGGCCCGATCCGGGAATTGCCGATTATCTGCGCAGCTACGGCCGGTACGGCATCCCCTTCAATATCGTTTACGGACCTGGCGCGCCGACGGGAATCGCGCTCTCCGAGCTTCTCAGCTCCGCCGATGTGCAGGCGGCGCTGGAGCGCGCCAAGGGTGGTACGCCCACGCCGGAAACCGCGGGGAATGGGGGATGATTTTCCCGGCGCCAGGCTTTATGTTGACCCGTGCATGCGGCTTGGCGCCAAGACGCCTGGAGCCGGGAATTCAGCAATTACCATCCGAATCAAGACCAGAAAGGGAGCGGCAATGATCAAGGTTGGCGATAAAATCCCGTCGGTGAAGCTCCGGCACATGACGTCGGACGGCGTCAAGGAAATCACCACGGACGATATCTTCAAGGGCAAGAAGGTCGTGCTGTTCGCGCTTCCGGGCGCGTTCACGCCGACCTGCTCCGCCAAGCACCTACCCGGTTTCGTGCAGAAGGCGGACGAGCTCAAGGGCAAGGGCGTCGACACCATCGCCTGCCTCTCGGTCAATGACGCGTTCGTGATGAATGCGTGGGGCAAGGATCAGAAGGCCGACGGCAAAGTGCTGATGCTCGCCGACGGCAACGGCGATTTCACCCGCGCCATCGATCTCGAGATGGACGGCAGCGGCTATGGCATGGGCAAGCGCTCGAAGCGCTACGCCATGGTCGTGCAGGACGGCGTGGTGAAGACGCTCAACGTCGAGAACCCCGGCGCCTTCGAGGTGTCGAGCGTCGAGGCGGTGCTGAAGGCGCTCTGATCGCGCCCGGGCTTTGCAAACGGCAGCCGCCGCCCCGCTCGGGCGGCGGTTTTGCTTTTGGGGTTCGCGATCAGCTGTAGAACAGCATCAGCACCAGGGCCGCGACGCTGAGGCCGGCGCGGACGGAATGCAGCCATCCCCAGCGGCGCAGCAGTCCGCGCGCGACCTCGTCAGAGCTGTAGAGGCGGGCGTCGTTGAGCTGCTTGTTCGTCGGCCACATCACCAGGAAGGTGAAGGGCACCACCGCGCCGAGGAGGAGGGCGGCCACCAGCCAGGCGTCGCTGGCGCCCTTGTTCCAGACCGCGAGCGCCATCAGCGTGCCGAGAACCGCGAGCGACGCCTGCATCACGCTGGCGCGCTGGTAGCTCGGCCGCCAGTGGGTCATGGCGACTTCCATCGGGCAGGCCATGCGGGCGGGCTGCTCGACGACGCTGACGTAGACGGCCGCGCCGGTGAAGAGCCCGGTCGCCAGGATCGCAAAGTTTGCCAGCAGCATCTTTCCCCCTAGGTGTTTCGACGGCCTCGCGCCGATGCCGGCGGGAGGCCAAATCAGGCCGTAGTCGCTTGCCTCTGAGTCATCGGTTGTCTGTGATGGCGGCGCGCGCAAGCGCGTCGGCGCGCTCGTTCTCGGGATGTCCGTCATGGCCGCGCACCCAGGTCCAGGCAACCTCGTGCGGCATCATCGCCGCCTCCAGGCGCTGCCAGAGGTCGATGTTCTTGACCGGCTTCTTGTCCGCGGTTTTCCAGCCGCGCCGCTTCCAGCTCGCGATCCACTGGGTGGCGCCGTCCATGAGGTAGCGGCTGTCGGTGTGGATGCGCACGCGGCAGGGCCGCTTCAGCGTCTCCAGCGCCGCGATCGCCGCCATCAGCTCCATGCGGTTGTTGGTGGTCTGCGCCTCGAAGCCGGAGAGCTCCTTCTCCCGGTCGCCGAAGCGCAGGATGGCGCCCCAGCCGCCGGGCCCGGGATTGCCGCTGCAGGCGCCGTCCGTGAAAGCATGGACGACGTCCGCCGGCCGGCGGCCGTGAGCGGCGGCGTCCTCGGCATCGGCCATGCTCATGCCTCGACCCCATAGGCGCCGGCGCGGGTGATGCCGCGGTGGAAGCGCAGCTTGCGCAGATATTCGAGAGGATCCTTCGGCCTGCACCATCGCGCCCACGGGATGATTGAGAAGGTCGTAGAGCCGGGTCAGCAGGAAGCGCAGCGCGCTGCCGCGCGCCAGCAGCGGCAACGCCTCGATCTCCGCCGCGTCGAGCGGCCTGACGCCACGATACTGCGACAGCAGCAGGCGGGCCTTGGTGATGTTGAAGTCGCCGTCGGTCTCGAAGCACCAGGCGTTCAGGCAGATCGCCACGTCGTAGGCGAGGAAATCCGTGCAGGCGAAATAGAAATCGATCAGGCCGGAGACCGACATCCCGCGAAAGAAGACGTTGTCGGGGAAGAGGTCGGCGTGAATGGTGCCGATGGGCAGATTCTGCGGCCAACGGCGCTCGAGCTCGTCGAGCTCCTGGCCGAGCTCCTCCGCCAGCCCCGGCTTCACCTCGTGGGCGCGGGTCCGGCAGGCCTCGAAGAGCGGCCGCCAGCCCATCACCGACAGATTGTTGGGCCGGCGCATGGCGAAGCCCTCGCCGGCGCGATGCAGCCGCGCCAGCGCCGCGCCGACGCCCGCGCAATGGGCCGGCAGGATGCGGCGCGGCCAGAGGCCGTCGAGGAAGGTCACAATCGCCGCCGGCCGGCCGCAGAGCGTGCGCAGCGCGGCACCGTCGCGTCCTTTCACCGGCGTCGGGCAGGCGATGCCCTGGCCCGCCAGATGCTCCATCAGCGCGATGAAGAACGGCAGCTCGACCGGATCGACCCGCTTCTCGTAGAGCGTCAGGATGAAGGTGGCGCGCTCGGTGCGCAGGAGATAGTTGGAATTCTCCACCCCCTCGGCGATGCCTTTGCAGGACACCACCTCGCCGATGTCGTACTCCCCGATAAATGCCGCCAGCTCCTCGTCGCCGACATCGGTGTAGACCGCCATGCGGATGGGCTCAGGCGATGCCGGCGCCGCGCCGACGGGCGCATGCGCCGCGGGCACGGGGAACGGTTGGCGAGAGCTGTCTGAGCATGACGTCTCCGAGCGGAATCGGCGCCGGCGGACTGGCCCGTCCGCGTGGGCCGGCCCTTGTGCGGCCGGGCGCCGTCGCATAGAGTCCCGCCCGCCCGAGTGGCGAGGGGGGCGCCGACGATGCCACCGCTCCGGCGCGGCAAAGTAATATAGCGCTCCATCATTAGGAAGAGGGGTCATGGCCGAGCCGATTTCAGCGCAGAAAGCGCCCTACGGCATCCAGGTCGAGGCGGGCCGCGAATATTGGTGGTGCGCATGCGGTCGCAGCAAGTCGCAGCCCTTCTGCGATGGCTCTCACAAGGGCACGGGCCTCGCGCCGATGCAATACACGGCAGAGAAATCCGCGGAGGTCTGGTTCTGCGGCTGCAAGCAGACCCAGGGCAGGCCACTCTGCGACGGCAGCCACAATCGCATCTGATGCGTAAGCTCCTGCAAGGCGGGGCGGGCCTGGCGCTGACGCTCTTCGTCGCCGCGTGCGGCACCGGCAACGAGGAGGTGCGCTGTCCGCGCATCGCGATCATCCCGGAGCTCAAGGCGGTGGCGAAATTCGCACCGGGCGAAACCCCCGATCCGCAGTCCATCTCCTATGGGGGCCGGCTGACCACCGCCTACGTCAAATGCGAGTTCGACAAGAAGAAGGGCGGCCTCAGCGTCTTCACCACTCTCGGCGTCGTCGCGGTGCGGTCCAAGCCCGACGTGCGCAAGGGACAGGTCACCTATTTCGTCGCCGTGGTCGACCGGCGGAACAACATTCTCAACGAACGTGACTTCGTGATCGACCTGGCGTTCCCCGCGAGCCAGGGTCGGCTGGACATCACGGAGGAGCACGACGAGTTCATCCCGCTGCCGAAGAGCGGGACTGGCGCCGATTTCGGCATCCTTTTCGGTTTCCGACTCACTCCCGAGGAGCTGAAGTTCGTAAGGGACCACGAGCAGCAGGCCCCGGGCTGAGGGCCGCGCGGCTCCGGTGCCGCCGTTCAGGTGAATCGAGAGTTAACGAAAGCGCCGGATTCGCCCCTCCGGCGTTAACCCCTGCGGGGTAGCCGTTAACTTTATTTCCATAAAATTTGATGCAACGATCACCCCAGCGTGCCGTCTGAATGGCGCTTGAGGGGAACGAAAATGTCTGATTCGACGATCGATCTGTTGCAGTGGAGTGCCAGCCTCGCCGCGGTGGCGGGGGCGGTACTCTGGTACCTGTCGGCGGCCGTCCGTGCCCCGGCCAGCCCGGACGCGGTTGCCACGGTGCTGCGGCGCCAGCGGCGCATCGCGATCTGTGCCGCCGCGGTGACCGCGGTCTCGGCGATGCTGCAGGTGGAGGTCCTCTTCACTCCCTCCCAGGCGGGGCGGGTGCAGTATGACGACAGCCAGCTGATGGCCTCGGCTGTGGCCCCTGGCATGCCGGCGCTGCGGTAGATACCTGCTGCACGCAGGCCCCGGCTGGCCTTCCCCGGCGGCCGGTGGTAAGGTCCTGACCGTGCCGTAGGCACCTCGATGGGAGAGATCGGACCGCGCGCCTCACGCGCGACGTCCGGCGCCGAAGGAGCAACCGCCCCGGAAACTCTCAGGCAGAAGGACCGTCGAGGCGAGGGCACTCTGGAAAGCAGGCGCACCGGTCCAGGCGCGCCTCACCGACGAGGTAACCCGAGCGGGAAAAGCCCGCCGGCCAATCTTTCAGGTTCAGGGACAGAGGGGCTTCCGTCGCGGCTATGTGGCTGCGGCTGCGCGAAGCCTGCGGGGTCCCGAGCCCGATGACCGACACGTCCTTGGCAAAAACGCCGCTCCATGGGCTCCACGTGGCCTTGGGCGGCCGCATGGTGCCGTTCGCGGGCTATGAGATGCCGGTGCAGTATCCCACCGGCATCGTCGCCGAGCATCTCCACACCCGCGCCGCCGCCGGCCTCTTCGACGTCTCCCACATGGGCCAGGTGCGCCTCGAAGGTCATGGGCCCGCCCAGGTGCTGGAGCGGCTGGTGCCCGGCGAGATCCAGGCGCTGAAGCCCGGCCGCATGCGCTACACCGTGCTCACCAACGATGTCGGCGGCATCCTCGACGATCTCATGGTCACCAACTTCGGCGACCATCTCTTCGTGGTGGTGAACGCCGCCTGCAAGGCCCAGGACATCGCCCATCTGAAGCGCGCGCTGGAGCCGGGCCTCAGGGTGACGCCGCTCCCCGACCGGGCGCTCCTGGCGCTTCAGGGGCCACAGGCGTCGGCGGTGCTGGTGCGCCTCGCGCCCGAGATCGCCGCGATGCCCTTCATGAGCGCCGCCCCTCATACCCTCGACGGCAGCGACTGCCTGGTCTCGCGCTCCGGCTATACCGGCGAGGACGGCTTCGAGATCTCGGTGCCGGCGGAGCGGGCGGAGTCCCTGGCGCGGCGCTCTTCTCGCCGCAGCCCGAGGTGAAGCCGATCGGCCTCGGCGCCCGGGACACGCTGCGTCTTGAGGCCGGGCTCTGCCTCTACGGCCACGACATCGACCGCGACACCACGCCGGTGGAGGCGGACATCACCTTCGCCATCGGCAAGCGCCGGCGCAACGAGGGCGGGTTCCTCGGCTCCAAGATCATCCTCAAGCAGCTCCGCGACGGCGTCCCGCGCCGGCGCGTCGGCATCCGACCCGAGGGCAAGGCGCCGGCCCGCGAGGGCACCCAGATCCAGGACGCCGCCGGCGCCGTCATCGGCCGCGTCACCAGCGGCGGGTTCGGCCCCAGCGTCGACGGCCCGATCGCCATGGGCTACGTCGCGCCCGCGCACTCGACGCCGGGCGCGCCCGTCATGCTGCTGGTGCGCGGCACGCCGCGGCCGGCCCAGGTGGTGCCACTGCCTTTCGTGCCGCATCGCTATTACCGCGGCTAAGCAACAATCCGGACTCAGCGAGGAAACGCCATGACCGTGAAATTCAGCAAGGACCACGAGTGGGTGCGCGTCGAGGGCGCCGCCGCCGTCGTCGGCATCACCGACTATGCCCAGACCCAGCTCGGCGACGTCGTCTACGTGGAGCTCCCCGCCGCCGGCCGCAAGCTCGAGCAGGGCAAGGAAGCGGCGGTGGTGGAATCCGTGAAGGCCGCGAGCGAGGTCTATGCGCCGATCTCCGGCGAGGTGACGGCGGCCAATCCCGATCTTGCCGGCGAGCCCGCCCGCGTCAACAGCGACCCCATGGGCGCGGGCTGGTTCTTCAAAATGACCATCGCCGATCCCAAGCAGGTCGAGGCGCTGATGGACGAGGCGCAGTACCAGGCCTTCGTGGCGGGGCTTGGCTGATGCGCTATCTCCCGCACACATCGGCCGACCGCCAGGCGATGCTGGCGGCGATCGGCGTCGCCGACATCGATGCGCTCTTTGCCGACGTGCCGGCGGCGGCGCGGATCGAGGGGCTCCTCGATCTGCCGCGGGCCCAGGGCGAGCTCGAGGTGGAGCGGGCGCTGGGCGCCATGGCGGCGAAAAATCTGGCCGCCGGCTCCTGCCCGAGCTTTCTCGGCGCCGGCGTCTACCGGCACCACATTCCCGCCAGCGTCGATCACCTGATCCAGCGCGGCGAGTTCCTCACCTCCTACACACCCTATCAGCCGGAAGTGTCCCAGGGCACGCTACAGGTGCTGTTCGAGTTCCAGACCCAGGTGGCCCTGATCACCGGCATGGAAGTGGCGAACGCCTCCATGTACGACGGCGCCACCTCCTGCGCCGAGGCGGTCATGATGGCGAACCGCCTCACGCGCCGGAAAAAGGCGATCGTGTCCGGCAACCTGCATCCGCATTACCGCGACACCGCCCAGACCTACGGCCGCTTCGTCGGGTTCGAGACCAGGCTCTGCGATCCCGATCCCGCGGCCAAGGAAGATCTCGCGGCTCTCGTCGACGACGCGACCTCCTGCGTCGTGGTGCAGAATCCGGATTTCTTCGGCGAACTGCGCGACCACACCCAGCTGGCCGACGCCTGTCACAAGGCAGGCGCGCTGCTGATCGTGGTGGTGACGGAGCCCGTGTCCCTCGGAGCGATCAAGCCGCCCGGCGCCATGGGCGCCGACATCGTGGCGGCGGAGGGGCAGGCGCTGGGCAACGGCCTGGTCTTCGGCGGGCCGCATCTGGGCCTCCTTGCCACCCGCGAGCGCTTCGTGCGCCAGATGCCGGGGCGGCTCTGCGGCGAGACCGTGGACGTGGACGGCCGGCGTGGCTACGTGCTGACGCTCTCGGCGCGGGAGCAGCATATCCGGCGTGAGAAGGCGACCTCCAACATCTGCACCAACTCCAACCTCTGCGCGCTCGCCTTCTCGATCCATCTGGCGCTCCTGGGCGAGGCGGGATTCACGCGGCTCGCCGCGATCAATCACGGCAAGGCGGCGGAGCTCGCCGATCGCCTGGCGAAGATTCCGGGCGTCAGCGTCGTCAACGACCGCTTCTTCAACGAGTTCACCGTGCGTCTGCCGAAGCCGGCGGCGCCCGTGGTGGAGCGCCTGGCGCGGAAGCGCATCCTCGCCGGCGTGCCGGTGAGCCGCCTCTATCCTCGCCGCAAGGAGCTGCGCGATCTCCTGCTGGTTGCCGCCAGCGAGACGACGACGGAAACGGACATGGCGGCGCTTGCCGCCGCCCTCGAGGAGGCCGTGCGATGAGCGACTGGAGCCAGGCCGTCAGCGGCTTCAAGAGCAGCCCCAGCGAGGGCGCCACCCTCAGCGGCGCCCGCGGGCTGCAGGAGGAAGAGCCGCTTCTTTTTGAGCAGGACGCGCCCGGCCGCTGCGGCGTCGATCTGCCGGCGCCGCCGGCGGTGGCCAGTCGTCTGGGTGGCCTCGTGCGTCAGGGCGCGATCGGCCTGCCCGGCCTTTCCGAGCCCCAGGTGGTGCGCCACTACATGCGCATCTCTCAGAAAAACTACGCCATCGACACCGGCATCTATCCGTTGGGCTCCTGCACGATGAAGCACAACCCGCGCCTCAACGAGAAGATGGCGCGGCTGCCGGGCTTCGGCGACATCCATCCGCTGCAGCCGGTCTCGACGGTGCAGGGCGCGCTGGAGCTCATGGACACGCTCGCTCATTGGATCAAGACGATGACGGGCATGCCTGTCGTGGCGCTGTCGCCGGGCGCCGGCGCCCATGGCGAGCTCTGCGGCATCATGTGCGTCCGTGCGGCGATCGACGCGCGCAAGGAAAAGAACCGCAACCGCGTGCTGGTGCCGGAATCCGCCCACGGCACCAATCCCGCCACCGCCGCCGCCTGCGGCTTCACCGTCGATCCCATCCCGGCCACCGCCGAGGGCCGCGTCGATCTTGCCGCGCTCAAGGCGAAGCTCGGGCCCGACGTCGCCGCCTTCATGCTCACCAATCCCAACACCTGCGGCCTCTTCGAGCGCGAGATCCGCGAGATCGCCGACGCCGTGCACGCGGCCGGCGCATACTTCTACTGCGACGGCGCGAACTTCAATGCGATCGTCGGACGCGTGCGCTGCGCCGATCTCGGAATCGACGTCATGCATCTCAACCTGCACAAGACCTTCTCGACGCCGCACGGCGGCGGCGGACCGGGCAGCGGTCCGGTGGTGCTCGCCGACAGCCTGGCGCCCTACGCGCCGGTGCCCTGGGTGGTGCATGACAGCAAGGGCTTCCGCCTCGTCGAGCACAAAGGCGGCGAGGCGCGCACGGCGCTCGGCCGCCTCAAGGGCAATCACGGCCAGATGGGCATGTTCGTGCGCGCGCTCGCCTTCATGATGAGCCACGGCGCCGACGGGCTGCGCCAGGTGGCGGAGGACGCGGTCCTCAACGCGAACTACCTGCTGGCGTCCCTCCGGGACCAGCTCACGCCGGCCTTCCCCGGCACCTGCATGCACGAGGTGCTGTTCGACGATACCTTCCTGAAGGACACCGGCGTCACCACCCTCGACTTCGCCAAGGCGATGACCGACGAGGGTTACCATCCCATGACGATGTACTTTCCGCTGATCGTCCACGGCGCCCTGCTGATGGAGCCGACGGAGAGCGAGAGCAAGGACAGTCTCGACCGCTTCATCGCCGTCATCAAGGGACTGGCGCGCCGCGCCAAGGCGGGGGACGCGGAGTATTTCCGCGGCGCGCCGCGCCTGACGCCGCGTCGGCGCCTCGACGAGACCCTGGCGGCCCGCAAGCCCGTCCTGCGCTGGCTGCCGCAACCGGACCGGCGCGCGGCGGAATAGCCACGACCTCGGTCCGGAGCCGCTGGCTCCGCTGACGCCAGTGCTCGGAAACCCCGGATTTTAGGGGTTTCTGTTCAATAAGCGCGGCGTCTCTCTTCTCATCTTGTTAATGCCTGGTTGCTACTTAGAAGCACTGGAATCGCATGTTTGAAACACGCGGAGTCCGACTTCGTGGCCAGGCAGATTGCCATCGTAACGCCGGTGCTCGACGACTGGACGTCGTTCGCCACGCTCGTCACGGAAATCTCCAGCCGCTTCTCCGGCGACGAGGTAGCGTTTCACGTCTGCGCGCTTGATGACGGATCGATCGCGCCTCTCGACGGCAATCGCCTCAGCCTACCCGCCGACAGCTGCATCGCCAACATCGAGGTCATCCGGCTCGCCGCCAATCTCGGTCACCAGCGCGCGATTGCGGTCGGTCTCTGCGCCATCGCCGAGCGCGACGACATCGATGCCGTCCTGGTCATGGACAGCGACGGCGAGGATCGGCCCACCGACATCGCGGCGCTGATCGCGGAAAGCCGGCGGCAGCCCGACCAAGTCGTCTTCGCGCGCCGGGCCAAGCGCTCGGAAGGCCTCGCGTTCCGGCTGAGCTATTTCATCTACCGGCATCTGTTCCACGCCCTCACCGGCCAGGCGATCAGCTTCGGCAATTTCGTGCTCTTGCCCAAGGCGGCGGTCGAGCGTCTCGTGCACATGCCCGAGCTCTGGAACAATCTCGCCGCCACCATCATGCGCTCGCGCCTGAGCTACATCTCGGTACCGACCGAGCGCGGTGCGCGCTACGCCGGACGCTCCCAGATGAGCCCCGCCAGGCTGGTCGTGCATGGTCTGAGCGCCATCTCCGTCTATGGCGACGTCGTCTTCGTGCGCATCCTGATGGCGACCGCCGTCATTGCGCTGCTGTCGGTCATTGGCATCGTGGGCATCACCGCGGTCCGCTTCGCGAGCAACCTCGCCATTCCCGGCTGGGCCACGGCGGCGGCGGGCAATCTGCTCATCGTCCTGCTGCAGACCGTCGTCATCATGGTGGCGACCACCTTGACGATGCTGGCGGGCCGCAGCGCCCGGCCGATCGTCCCGGTCGTCGACTCCAAGCTTTTCATCGCGCGCCGGCAGCAGAGCTGGATCCGGCCCGCCAACCTTCAACCCGTCCTCATGCGAGCGGTTCGATGAATCAGCAATATGTCGGCTCAGAGCTTGACCTCTTTTCCGGTGCGAGCAACTGGAAGTCGTACTTCTCCCGCGTCCTGGCGCCGTTCATCGGCGCGCGCGTGCTCGAGGTGGGGGCGGGGATCGGCAGCAACATTCCCTACCTCCGCACCTCGGAGGTTCGGGAATGGACGAGCCTGGAGCCCGATCCGGATCTCGCGCGCCGCATCGTCGACCGCCCCGTCGCGGGTGAGATGCCGCGGACGCTCAACGTGGTCGCCGGCACGATCGAGAACATCGATGTGCATCGCCGCTACGACACGATCCTCTATATCGACGCCCTCGAGCACATCCACGACGACGGCGGCGAGCTCGCGCGCGCGGCCAGTCTCCTGGCGCCGGGCGGCAATCTCGTGGTGCTGGCGCCGGCGCATCAGTTCTTGTTCAGCCCCTTCGACGGCGCGATCGGCCATTGGCGGCGCTACAGCGGCACGATGCTTGCCAACCTGACCCCGCGCGGCTGCCGGATCCGCGCCCGGCTGGCTCTGGATTCCGCGGGCTTCATGGCGTCGCTGGCGAACCGCCTGCTGCTCAAGGCGTCGATGCCGTCCCGCGGACAGATCGCCTTCTGGGACCGGGTTCTCGTGCCGATCTCCCGGATCGTCGACGGGCTGACCGGGCGGATATTCGGCAAGACCGTCGTGATGGTCTGGTCGCGGACCCCGTAAGACCGCCTCCGGCGAGGTGGCGGCCGCTGGCGCCGTTCGCTTCCTGTTAACGGATTTTCACTATGTCTAGCCGATGGGATTGCGCGTGCCTCTGGCGCCGCGCGGATCCGATCGAGGGCATCTTGAATCCAGTCACGGCCGCGGGCCCCCCACCATGAACCTTCTCGGGCGCGTGGCGCTGCTGCCGGAGCGGACGCTGCATCGACTGCTCGTGGGTGGCGTGGTAGCCGCCGCCACTGCCTATGCCGCGCTGGCAATCTCGTATTTTCCGGATGCACGGGGCAAGCTCGGGGACGACTACGAGTACTTCCTGCCGCTGCTGCTGGCGGGAAAGTACTGGATCGCGGAGAACGGGCTCCTGACGCCGCCGATTTTCTCCCCGGCGTTCTGCGGCGGACTGCCGTTCCTCGCCAACCCGCAGTCGATCTTCTACTCGGTGCCGCAGGCGCTCGCCCTGCTGACGGATCCCGTCAGGAGCTTCCTCGGCACGGCGCTGATCTTCGCGGCGGTCGGCGCTGTGGGCATGTTTGCGCTGATGCGGCGGCGCTTCGCGGTCTCCGTGCCGGCGGCCTGGCTGAGCGCCATCATCTTTCTGTTCAACGGATTTCTTCTGCAGCGCCTGGCAATCGGGCAGGTCACGTACCACGCGCTGGGACTGGCACCGCTGCTGTGCTGCCTGCTGCTGACACCGTTGGGCCCCGAGACCACCTTCCTCCGGCACGGTCTCCGTGCCGCTGGCCCCATCGCTCTGGCCGCGGCGATCCTTGCCTATTGCGTCTACGCCGGCGCGCCGAACATGCTGGTGCCTCTTGGCATCGCTTGCGTTGCCGTGTGGCTGATGCTTGCGCTGGTCCGGCGGCCGATGGCGTCGTTCTGGATGATCGGCGCCGCCGCGGTGGTGCTCGGAGCCACGGCAAGCGCCGCCAAACTCGCGCCGGCCGCCGCCTTCGTGCTCAATTTTCCGCGCGCGCAGGAGATCGTCATCCTCGACAACGTGTTCTATCTCGTGCACGTCGTCTTCATCGGCTTCTTTCTGCCGATGTTCCTGCCCGAGAGAATCTGGGTCGTGGGCGCCCATGAGTTCGAGTTCGGCGTCGGGCTGGTTCCGTTCGTCCTCGCCCTGGCCGCGATCGATCGCCGCGGCGTCCGCAATCTTTTTCGCGTCGGAAACCGCTTCAAGGCGCTCCTGCTCATGGCGCTGGGCCTGCTTCTCGCCGTGCCGATCTGGCTGAACTACGGCGGGCCCGAGCATGCGGCATTCCTGAAGACGCTGCCCTACATCGGCGAGAACGTGATTCTCGTGCGGTGGTTCTTCATCTATCTGATGCCGCTGGTGGTGGGCGCCGGCCTCGCTCTCGATTATGTCTGCCGGTTGCCGGGGCAGAGATATGCCGCCGCACTGGCGGGAGTGCTGGCGACCGCCGTGGTGCCCCTGATCGCGGATCGTCCCTACTACGATCATCTCCCTTATGATCCAACCGAGGTCATGGCCGCCGACGAGGCGCTGCGGACCGGCGGCCCTGTTCCCGCCATCACTCGCATCGCGGCGCGCGAATTCGGAGGACGGAATGACGGCCTCGCCGCCGGTGAATCGGCTCATCCCTGCTACGAGCCGCTATTCGGCTACCAGTTGCAGTCGTTCCCTCCGAGGTTGACGGCAGGCCCGATCCTGTCGGGTATTCCGGGTGGGCGGCACCTTCGCAACCCCGCCTGCTACATCTATGGTCCGGAGAATGGTTGCCGGCCGGGGGCCGACTTCGCCGACACGCAACGCCCGGAGGAGTCGGCGTTCGCGGCCTATCGCTCCTTCCCCTATGTGGTGCCGGCGTGGCAGCTCTGGGCCAATCGGATCTCGCTCGTGGGGCTGGCGGCTATCCTGCTCGGCTGCGGCGTTGAATTCGGCCGGTGGTGCAGAGACAGGGTTTCGCGCCGGTCGATGACTGGCGGCGTCATGGACAACTCGCTCTGAGGTAGCCCCGCCGGGAAGCGGCGGCGATCGAGCTGCCCCCGGTGACTCTTGCCGATCGGCTACTGCCGGGCGATCTGCCCGCGGATTTCACCGCCCTTGTTCGCATCCGTGTGGATGTTGACGTAGTAGCGGCCGGAATTGAGATCGGCGAGCTGGGCGTCGGTGAGCGCCTTGCTGCCGGTGATGGTGCCGGCGGGCGCCTTCGGCACGTCGAAGGGAATGACGACGCCGGCATTGGCGCCGGCCACGGCGGGCCCGTGAATGTGGCCGGCGGTCGCCGGGCCGGTCAGGCCGCTGTAGGTCACCTTCCAGCTCAGCTCCTTGGTGGTGGTGTTGTAGGTGAGCGTCGCGTCGCCCACGCCGGCGCTGGTGGTCGGCGGCACTTCGTCCTTGCCGGTGAGGTGCGCGGTGTAGGTGACGCCGCCCATCGAGGCCGGCTGCGCGCAGGCGATCAGTCCGAACGCGAGCGCGGCGGTCACGACGGCGAGTGAAACGAGACGACCCATGAGTGCCTCCCTCTTCTGTTGGGCTTGAGATGCCACGGCGTTGGTACCACAAATCCACCGCTGCCGCATTGCCGCGACTCGGGGCCATGGTCACGAATCCGTGGGACCTGGGCCCTCTGACCGTTCCCGTCCAGGTAAATCCGATCTAGGATTTCAGACGGCCCCGCCGAGTTCGGACGCGGGCAGGGAGGCACGGTCATGGCCCGCTCGCTCTTGCCGGAAGCAGTCGAGCGCTACGTCGGATTCATCATCGCCAAGGAGACGCCGCTGCAGCGGCGCCTGCGCGCCGAGACCGCGAAGCTGCCGATGGCGGGGATGCAGATCGGCGCCGATCAGGGGGCATTGCTGATGCTGCTGGTGCGCCTCATCGGCGCCAAACGCACCCTGGAGATCGGTACCTTCACCGGCTACAGCGCCCTGGCGGTCGCCTCGGCCCTGCCGGGAGACGGCAAAGTTGTCGCCTGCGACGTCAGTGAGGAGTGGACGCAGGTCGCCCGGCGCTACTGGCGCGAGGCCGGCCTCGCCGGCCGCATCGAGCTCCGCATCGGTCCCGCCGCGGAGACGATGACCCGCCTGCTTCGGGAAGGCGCCGCGGAGACCTTCGACTTCGCCTTCATCGACGCCGACAAGACCGGCTACGACATGTACTACGAGCTCTGCCTGCGCCTGGTGCGGCCGGGCGGCCTCATCGCCATCGACAACGTGCTCTGGAGCGGCGCCGTCGCCGACACGCAGAAGCATGATGCGGATACCGAGGCACTCCGCGCCCTCAATCTCAAGATCCGCGACGACGTCAGGGTCGACGCGGCGCTGCTGACCGTGGGCGACGGCCTCATGCTGGCGCGCCGGCGGCCTCCCCGCTAAGCCGCCCGCGCGATTGACAAGCTCACCGCCGAGACCGCATGAATCCGGCCGCGATCTTGTGTACGGAAAAGGGGCGAGGGACATGCATCGTGCGGTGATTGGAGCGGCGGCGGTGGCGGCGATGCTGGCGGCGGGGGCCGCGCGGGCCGAGGAGCCGATTCTCAACGTCTACAACTGGTCCGACTACATCGGCAAGGAGACGGTGGCGAAGTTCGAGACCGAGACCGGCATCAAGGTCCGCTACGACGTCTACGACAGCAACGACGTGCTGGAATCGAAACTCTCGGCCGGCCATTCCGGCTACGACGTGGTGGTGCCGTCCTCGAGCCCCTACCTGGCGCGGATGGTGCAGGCGAAGATCCTGCTCAAGCTGGACCGCGCCAAGCTCACCAACTACGCCAATCTCGACAAGCAGATCCTGGCGAGCGCCGCGGTCTCCGATCCCGGCAACGCCTATGGTGTGCCCTACATGTGGGGCACTACCGGCATCGGCTACAACGTCGCGAAGGTGAAGGCGGCGCTGGGCGCCAAGGCGCCGGTGGACAGCCTGAAGCTGATCTTCGATCCCGCCAACGCCAAGAAGCTCGCGGCCTGCGGCATCTCGCTGCTCGACACCGCGGAGGAGGTCTTCCCGGCGGCGCTCGCCTACGCCGGCCGGCCGCCGCTCAGCCGCGAGGACGCGGATCTCGATCGCGCCGCAGAGGTGGTCATGGGCGTCCGGCCCTCGATCAAGAAGTTCCACTCCTCCCAGTACATCGACGATCTCGCCAACGGCGACGTCTGCGTCGCCTTCGGCTATTCCGGCGACATTTTCCAGGCGAAGTCCCGCGCCGAGGAGGCGAAGAACGGCGTCGTCATCGCCTATACGATCCCCAAGGAGGGCGCGATGCTCTGGATCGACCAGATGGCGATCCCCGCCGACGCGCCGCATCCCGACAACGCCCACAAGTTCATCAATTTCATCCTCCAGCCGGAGATCGCCGCCGACATCTCCAACGAGGTTGCCTACGCCAATCCCAACGCCAAGGCGACGAAGCTGGTGGATCCGGAGATCCGCAACAATCCGAACATCTATCCGTCGGCGGAGGTGAGGAAGCGCCTGTTCTTCGACACGCCGGTGACGCAGCAATACGAGCGCCAGCGCACCCGCGCCTGGACCCGCGTCAAGACCGGCACCTGACGGAATCGTGGACGAGCGCAGCCCTCCCTTCGTCCGCCTGGAGGGCGTGGGGAAGCGCTTCGGCGGCGTGGCGGCGGTGGAGGATGTCTCGCTCGCCATCGAGCGCGGCGCCTTCTTCGCGCTGCTGGGGCCGTCCGGCTGCGGCAAGACCACGCTCCTGCGCATGCTCGCCGGCTTCGAGCGGCCGGACCTGGGCCGCGTCCTGATCGACGGCGCCGATGTCGCGGACGTGCCGCCCTACGCGCGGCCCACCAACATGATGTTCCAGTCCTATGCGCTCTTCCCGCATATGACCGTGGCTGACAACGTCGCCTTCGGCCTGAAGCAGGACCGGCGCCCGCGCGGCGAGATCGCCGATCGCGTCAAGGCGATGCTCGATCTCGTGCAGATGAGCGCGCTCGCCGGGCGCAAGCCGAACCAGCTCTCCGGCGGCGAGCGGCAGCGGGTGGCGCTGGCCCGCGCGCTTGCCAGGGAGCCGAAGCTCCTGCTCCTGGACGAGCCCCTGGCGGCTCTCGACCGCAAGCTGCGCGAGGAGACGCGCCTCGAGCTGGTGCGCATCCAGCACCGCGTCGGCATCACCTTCCTCATGGTGACCCATGACCAGGAGGAGGCGATGACCATGGCGTCGCGCATGGCGGTGATGTCCGGAGGACGGGTGATCCAGACAGGCACGCCGGCGGAGGTCTACGAGACGCCCAACTGCCGCTTCGTCGCCGACTTCATCGGCGCGGTCAATCTCTTCGAGGGCCGCGTCGCGGCAGTGGAGGCGGGGGTGCTGGCGGTGGACTGCGCCGATCTCGGCGCGCGCCTGCGCGTCGCCGGATCGGGCACGGCGGGGCAGGCGGTGGCGGTGGCGGTGCGGCCGGAGAAAATCGCACTCGGGCCCGCGCCGGCGGCGAACCTCCCGAACCGGCTGCAGGGCACGATCCGCGAGGTGGCCTATCGCGGCGAAGCCTCCACATATCACGTGGCGCTCGCCAACGGTCGCCCGGTGCGCGTCACGCTCCCCAACACGCGCCGCGCCGCGGCTGAGGAGATGGGCGAGGGCGCGCCGGTCTGGCTCGGCTGGGACGCGGACGCCGGCGTCCTCCTCACGTCATGAGACGGCTCGCGATGCACGGCGGCGGCGGCCGGCGCCTCGCGATCGCGCTGCCCTATCTCTGGCTGGCCCTCTTCACCCTGCTGCCCCTCGCGATCGTGGTGAAGATCAGCTTCGCCGAGAGTGTCCTCGGCGTGCCGCCCTATACACCGCTCCTCGAGGCTGGCGACGGCCTGCCGCGTCTCGCGGCGACCCTCGCGAACTATGGGCTGCTGCTTTCGGACAATCTCTATTGGCGCGCGTACCTCACCTCGCTCGGATATGCCGCCGGCACCGTGGCGCTCTGCCTGCTGCTGGGCTATCCCATGGCCTATGCCATCGCCCGCGCGCCGAAATCCTGGCGCGTCACCCTGCTGATGATGGTGATCCTGCCGTTCTGGACCAGCTTCCTGCTCAGGGTCTATGCCTGGATCGGCCTCCTCAAGGGCAACGGCTTCATCAACAACGCGCTCATCTGGCTGGGCCTCATCGGCGAGCCGCTGCCGCTCCTCAACAACTCCTTCTCGGTGTTCGTCGGGCTGGTCTACGGCTATCTCCCCTTCATGGTGCTGCCGCTCTACGCCAGCCTGGAGAAGCTCGATCCCGCGCTTCTGGAGGCGGCGGCGGATCTCGGCTGCCGGCCCTGGCGCGCCTTTCTTGCGGTGACCTTGCCCCTGTCGCTCCCGGGCGTCATCGCGGGGTCGCTCCTGGTGTTCATCCCCGCGGTCGGCGAGTTCGTGATCCCGGAGCTGCTGGGCGGCCCGGATACGCTGATGATCGGCAAGGTGCTGTGGGACGAGTTCTTCACCAACCACGACTGGCCAGTGGCCTCGGCGGTGGCGGTGGCGATGCTGCTTCTGCTGGCGGGACCGATGATGCTGATGCGGCGCGCCGGAAGCGAGGCGGCGCCATGACCGGCCGCCGTCCCCTGTTCCTGCCGGCCATGCTCGCGCTCGGATATCTCTTCCTGTACGGGCCGATCGTCTCGCTCATCGTCTATTCCTTCAACGCGTCGCGCCTGGTCACGGTCTGGGCGGGATTTTCGACGCGCTGGTACGGCGAGCTCTGGCACAACGGGGCGATGTGGGACGCTGGCTTCATCAGCCTGGAGATCGCGGTGGCGGCGGCGAGCGGCGCGCTGGTGCTCGGCACGCTGGCGGGATTTGCTCTCAGCCGCTATCGCCGCTTCCGCGGGCGGACCCTCTTCGCCGGGCTCATCGGCGTGCCGCTGGTGCTGCCGGAGGTCATCATGGGCCTCTCGCTGCTGCTGCTGTTCGTGGGGCTCGAGGATTGGATCGGCTGGCCTGCCGGCCGCGGCGTCCTCACCATCGTCATTGCCCATGTGAGCCTGGGCATGTCCTATGTGGCGGTGGTGGTGGAGGCGCGGCTCCATGCCTTCGACCGCTCGGTGGAGGAGGCGGCCCTCGACCTCGGCGCCCGGCCCTGGAAGGTCTTCGCGGTCATCACCCTGCCGCTGATCGCGCCGGCCCTGGCGGCGGGCTGGCTGCTGGCATTCACCCTCTCCCTCGACGACCTCGTCCTCGCAAGCTTCGTCTCCGGCCCGGCCTCGACGACGCTGCCGATGGCGATCTTCTCCAGCGTGCGGCTCGGCGTCAGCCCCCAGGTCAACGCGCTCGCCACCGTCATGGTGGCGGCGGTGACCGTGGCGGCGGTGGTGGCGGGGCGCCTCCTGACCGGGCCTAGAGCTCGCTCCGACTAGGGCCTGTGTCGGTCTCCCGGCTGCGGTCGGCGGGATTCTCCGGGGCCGATCGCGACCCCGGCGCACGGCTGGCGAAATCCAGGAAGAATTCAGCATGGCGTCGTGCGGCCTGATCGCCGTCGCCGCTTTCGGCGAGCTTCTCGAGGGCGTAGGCCCGCGTCGTCTCCAGCAGGCGCCACCGGCTGTGGTCTCCCGACCTGTCGAGCTGCAGGAGCGATTTCGCGACGAGGTTCGCGATGTTTTCCGCGACCATCGACGCGGGGTCACCGGCGACGGCGATCGCGCCGTCGAGCGTGAATTCGCCCGCGAACAGCGCCAGGACGCAGAGCGCGCGCCGTTCCGCCGCGGACAGCAGCTCGTAGCTCCAGTCGAGGGTGGCGCGCAATGTCTGATGCCGCGGCGGCGCCGTCCGGCGGCCGTTGGTCAGCAGGGCGAAGCGCTCGTCGAGGCGCGAAAGGACCTGCTCCGTTCCGAGCGTCGCGGCGCGCGACGCCGCAAGCTCGATGGCGAGCGGCACACCGTCCAGGCGCCGGCAGATCGCACCGATCGTCGCGAGGTCGGCGCCCTGGGGCGAGAAGTCGAACCGCCACGATTTCATGCGGGTGACGAAGAGCTGCACGGCGCTGAGCTCGAATGCGTCGCCTGCCTCGTCCTGGTGCCGGGATGGCACCTCGAGGGGCGGAACGGGATAGACGTGCTCGCCGTCGATCCGCAGAAGCTCCCGGCTGGTGGCCAGAATCGATGTGCCCGGACACCAGCGCAGAATGGTCTCGACCAGCTCGGCCGCCGCCTCGATCAGGTGCTCGCAAGTGTCGAGCACGAGCAGGAGCCGTCTTCCCCCGATGGCGCGGGCGACTGAGGCTGGGGTGCTCGCCTCGCCGCCCGGATCCAGTCCGAGGGTGCCGGCGACCACGGAAGCAAGGAGGGCGGGATCCGATATCGATGCCAGCTCGACAAGCCAGACGTCGCCGTCGAATCCGGCCGACAGGTTGCGGGCGACCTCCAGGGCCAGCCTGGTCTTTCCGATCCCGCCGGGTCCGGTCAGCGTGACCACGCGGTAGGCTGACATTAGATCCTCGAGGCGCCGCGCCGGCTCGGCTCGGCCGATCAGGTCCGACCTCGCCGCGGGGAGATTGCCGAGGCGCGGCCTGGCGGACCGCGTCTCCGCGCCGCGGTCAGGCGGGCTTTGCGCAAGAGGCTCCTCCCGGACCCTCCATTCCCCGAGAAGACGATAGCCGCGGCCGCAGGCGGTCCTGAGCAGTCCCCGATCCTGGCCCAATGCCTTGCGAACCGCCGACATGTGAACCTGAAGCCTGTTCTCCTCGACCACATGGCCGGGCCACAGGCGCGCCATCAGATCGTCCTTGGTGAGAAGGTTGCCGGCCGCGCCAACCAGCAGCTCGATGATGTCGAAGGCCTTGTGGCCGACCGGGACCGGGGCCCCATGCGCCCGCAGCTCGCGCTGGCCGAGATCGACCTCCCATGATCCGGACGTGTAGATCTGTCGCGGCCACATGATCCGTTCCTCCCCGTGCTTCCGGTCGATCGCGGTCTTGGTGAGAAGTCTTCGCCGGGGTGGCCTTGCCGCTATTGGACGGCTTTGCTGTGGGTGGAACACGTTTGCTCCAATGGCCGCCGCGGACGGGCTTGCACCAGAATCGAGGGTTGAGGCGGGCGGCAAGCGGCCGCCAATCGGGCCCGCCCGTCGGCGGGGAACACCCCTTGCGCGGGCCAGGGGCTAGCGTTCAAAGTTGCCTCTGCAATGGCGAGGCGTTGATCGAACGCCGCCGTGGCGTCCAGGAGCACATCCCGGCGACCGTCATAAATCTGGTGGAGCGATGACGAGCCCAGGGGGCATTGCAGAGCCGATCGAGACGGCCGAGAGGCATGCCGAGCACGTCCATTCCGTCGTCGAGGGCGGAACGCCGGCGCCTGGAATCGAGGAGGTGTCCACATCCTGGCAGCGCTCCGCCCGCAGCCATGGGGTCGATCCCGGCGCCGCCGTGGCGCCCCACGTGCTCACGCAGCACGAGATCGCGGCGCTGCGCGAGCCGCTCGGGGATTTGATATGCAGCGCGCGCGAGGAGATCCACCGGCTCTATCAGCTCGTCCGCAGGGCCGGATACACGGTGCTGTTGTGCAATTCCGACGGCGTCGCCGTGGAGCATCGCGGCCAGGATGCCGAGGCCGACCGCTTCAAGTTCTGGGGAACCTGGCTTGGTGGCGTCTGGTCGGAGGAGATAGAGGGCACCAACGGGATCGGGACCTGCATCGCCGAAGAGCGTCCGATCACGGTTCACAGGACCCAGCATTTCCGGTCTCGGCACCGGGACCTGAGCTGCTCCGGCGCCCCCGTCTTCGGCGTCGACGGAAAGCTGATGGCGGTATTGGACGTCTCCGCCATCGATCCCGGGCTATCGGAGTCCGCGCACGCCCTGACTGGCACCCTCGCGGTGACCGCCGCGCTGGCCACCGAAGAGCGGTTCTTTCGAGAGCACTTTCGCCGGTGCTGGGTGATCGCGTTCGCGTCGGCGGAGGATGGTGCCGGCAGCACGCTGCTGGCGGTGGATGGCGATCAGCGGATCGTCGGCGCCAACCGGGCCGCGCGGGCGTCCCTCGCCCTCGACGATCGGGCGATTCAGAAAGGCGCCGGTCTCTGGACGGTTTTCGAGCGCAACGCCGATCTCTTCCGCCGCAACGACGGCGTCGATATCCCGACGCAGCTGGTGGTCGCCGGTGCCAGCGAGATCCGGTCCGCGATCGTGACGCCCCCCGATCGCACGGCGGGGGTCTCGAAAAATCCGCTGACTCTCGCCCTCCACACCCGGCCGCGCCGCGATCTGGTCGTCGCGCTGCAGGATCTGGCGCCGGCTCCCCCCGCCTTTGGCGGCCTTTCGCCCGGCGTTCTGCGTCGCGTCCATGAGTACATGGAGGCGCATCTGGAGGAGCGCACGCAGCTGGCGGAACTCGCCACGGTCGCCGGGCTGTCGGTCTTCCACTTCGCGCGCGAGTTCAAGCATTCGACCGGCGTCACGCCGCACATGTATCTCACGCGGCGGCGCGTCCAGCGGGCGCGGGAGATGCTGGCTCGTACGGACTCGTCCCTGTCGGAGATCGCCCTCGCAGCGGGCTTTTCCGACCAGAGCCACCTGGCGCGCCATTTTCGCCACGTCTTCGGCACGACCCCCGGGGAATTTCGCTGGTCGCGACGTTAGAGCACGGCGCTGCCAAGACCGGGGCCTCAGGAGTCGTAGGCGAGGAGACTCCGAAGGAGCTCCAGCCGACGCGCGGCCGACATTCAGACGCTGAAGCGCGCGCGATAGTCCTGCGGCGTCACGGCAAGAAGGCGAAGGAAGCTGCGACGCATCGTTTCCTCCGAGCCGAACCCGCATTGCTGAGCAATCCGCTTGACCGGCAGACCTGATTCCGTGAGCAGCCGACGCGCCGCCTCGACGCGAAGCCGCTCCACCGCTCGGGCCGGGGTGAGCTTCGTCGACTCCAGGTAGTGCCGGCTGAAGCTGCGCTCGCTCATCCCGGCTTCGGCGGCCAGGACGGGAAGCGACAGGTCGTGCTTGAGGTGCGTGCTGATCCACGCGTGCAGCGCGCCGAACCGATCCTCCGCTGCCTGCAGCGACAGCGCCGTGCTGAACTGCGCCTGACCGCCGGGCCGCTTGAGAAACACCACGAGATAGCGCGCCACGGCCAGTGCCACGTCGCGGCCGAGATCCTCCTCCACCAGCGCCAAGGCAAGATCGATCCCAGCCGTCACGCCCGCGGACGTCCACACCGCGCCATCACGCACGAAGATCGGGTCGGGCTCGACGCGCACGGTGGGAAATCGGCGAACGAGCTCGGAGCAGTATGACCAGTGGGTCGTGGCGCGGCGTCCATCCAGCATGCCGGACGCGGCCAACAGGAACGCCCCCGTGCACACGGACGCCGTGCGCCGCGCCACCTTTGCCCGTGCTCGCACCCAGCCCACCAGCTCTGGATTGGCGGACGCCTCCAGGACGCCCTGGCCGCCGGCGATCACAAGCGTGTCGAGCGTCGCGTCGACTGGCGACAGCATCTGCGTGGTGAGCCCGAGCCCGGAGGAAGCCGTGACGTTCCTGCCGCCTTCCGCCACCACGCGGAGCGCGTAGGGCGGCGTCCCGCCGCCTTCCACCACGATGTCGTTGGCGGACGCGAATACCTGGAGCGGTCCGGTCACGTCGAGCATCTGGAATGCCGGGAACGCGACCACCTCGATCGCCCGGGTCGCGTCCGAGCGTCCTGAGTTTGGCGGAGACCGAGGGTTCTTTGGCATGTCTGCCACCTCATGCCCGGTCAAGCTCGGCATGTCCACATCAACCTGAGAATCGGAGACGGACATGATCCCGCACGACACCCATCTTGAGATCGGCTCGCTCGTCTTCGACGGCATGGACCAGATCGATCTGACAGGACCGTTCGAGGTTCTCTCGCGCATCCCGAACTCGACCTACCGCGTCTACGGCAAGACGACCGACCCCGTCCGCGACATCAAGGGCCTGCGCTTGCTGCCGGACGCGGCGCTCGCCGAAGCGCCACGGCTCGACGTGCTCCACGTGCCTGGCGGCTTCGGCCAGGAGGCGCTGATGGACGACGAGGACGTGCTTGGCTGGATCAGGCAACAGGCAGCGGACGCGCGTACCGTCTTTCCCGTGTGCACGGGGGCGCTGCTGTGCGGCGCGGCCGGCCTCCTCAGAGGGCGCCGGGCGACGACCCATTGGGCGTCCTTTCACCTCCTGCCGTTCTTCGGCGCGATCCCCGTGAACGAGAGAGTGGTCGTGGACGGGAGCTGGGTGTTCGCCGCCGGGGTGACGGCCGGTATCGACGGTGCCCTGCGTCTGGCCGCCGAGCTGCGTGGCGTCGAGGCGGCGCAGGCAATCCAGCTCCACATGGTGTATGCGCCGGAGCCGCCCTTCGGCAGCGGCACGCCGGAGACCGCGCCGGCAGCGATTCTGGACCAGGCGCGACGATCGGTGGCCCGCATCACCAGGCAGCGGGAGGACACCGCGCGGCGTGTCGCCACCCGTCTCGGGATCCCTGTTCCCGCCATCTCCGGTTCGCCGCATCTGGCGGAAAACGAGGGTTGATTGGCGCTTCCGCCGGCCGGGGACGCCCCAGTTATTGCCTATCGATCGCGGCCGACGCGATTGCGTTTCCAATCGGGAGAGCGACCATGACCAACACCGCAACCACGATGACCTTCACCAAGAAAGCAGCGCCCGCGTGGCTGCTCGCGTTCTGGAAGGAGATCGACGACAAGACATTCGGGAAAGGCTTCGACTGCTTCACGCAGGACGCCGTCTGCAATCTGGGCGTCGCCGACTGGCATGGGCGCGAGGCCATCCGCGAGAACCTGCGCGCCTTCATCGATACCGGCTTCACGGCGCTCCACGATGTCGTCGAGTACTGGGACGGCGGAACGCTCAAGATCTTCCGCGGCATCGTGACGATGACGCCCGACGATCGGAGCAAGTCCGTCGTGAGGCCGGTGATGACGCATTTCTTCTACATGGACGAAGCCGATCCGACCAAGGTGCGCCACTGGGTCGGGTCGGTCGGCCCTGTCGGGTTCTGACCGCCTCCCACGGCGCAAACTAGACTGGGGTCTCAGGAGTCATAGGCGAGGATGGAGTGGACGGGGACGCCGAGGCGTCCGCGCCCGCCCAGGAAGCTCAGCTCGATGATGCAGGCGCAGGCCGCCACTTTCCCCTGCACCTTGCGCACGAGATCGATCGTCGCCGCCATGGTGCCGCCGGTCGCCAGGAGATCGTCGAGGACCACCACCTGCTGGCCGGGCTTGATGGCGTCGGCCTGGATCTCCAGGGTGTCGGTGCCGTACTCCAGGTCATAGGTGTAGGGGATGGTGGGGCCGGGCAGCTTGCCCCTCTTGCGCACCATCACGAAGCCGCAGCCCAGGGCATAGGCGAGGGGAGCGGCCACCAGGAAGCCCCGGGATTCGATGCCTACGAGGACGCTGGGATGGTAGGGGGTCAGCGCCGTCTTGAGCCGTTTCACCGTCTCGTTCCAGGCCTCAGGATGCGCCAGCAGAGTGGAGATGTCGTAGAACAGGATCCCCGGCTTCGGGAAGTCCGGAACGGCGCGGATATGGTCTTTCAGATTCATGGGCGGCGCGAGGTCCTGGGGGTTGGCGGGGCGGCCGGCGCACTCTAGCGGGTTCCGGAGGCCTGAAAAGTCCGCATTTCGCAGGCTTGCCGGCGCCTGTTAAGGTGGCGCCGATGGCTCAGGCGGCGTGGCTCGACAGCGGCATTCGGGAAGGCTCCCTCGTGGTCCGGGCGGGGGGCGCCTGGCGGGTGGCGAGCGCCGCCGCCCTCGACCACAAGCTGCAGGCTTTGGACCCCGGCACCGCCCGCGCGGTCCGCATCGACCTCGCCGCCGTCGAGAGCCTCGATTCCGCCGGCGCCTGGCTGCTGCTGCGCACGGAGCGCGAGTTCGGCGCGCGCGGGCTGGCGGTCAGCGTCGAGAACGTCCGGCCGGAGATCGAGCCGCTGCTGCGCAAGGTGGCCGACAGCACCGCGGGCTCCGGTGTCCAGCGGCGGCGGTTCCACCGCGGTCATGGCTACCGTGAGTTCGCGCGGCGGGTCGGCGAGGCCACGGTCTGGATCCTGCTGCAGGTGCAGGAGCTGGTGGGATTTCTGGGGCTGGTCTCGATCACGACGATGCGCACGATCCGCCATCCGTCCCGGCTCCGTGTCGTTTCCCTGGTCAATCACATGGAGCGCACCGGCGTCGCGGCGATGCCGATCGTCGGGCTGATATCGTTCCTGATCGGGGTGGTGCTGGCCTATCAGGGCGCCGATCAGCTCCGCAACTTCGGCGCCGAGATCTACACCGTCAACCTGCTCGGGATCGGCGTCCTGCGCGAGCTCGGCATCCTCCTCACCGCGATCATCGTCGCAGGCCGCTCCGGTAGCGCCTTCACCGCCGAGATCGGCGCCATGAAGGTGCACGAGGAGGTGGATGCCATGCGCACCCTCGGCCTCGACCCGATCGAGATCCTGGTGCTGCCGCGCCTCTTCGCGCTGGTGCTGACGCTGCCGCTCCTGGGCTTCTATGCCAACCTCATGGGGCTCCTGGGCGGCGCCATCATGTCCTGGGCGTCGCTCGGCATCGTGCCGCCCTTGTTCGTGCGCCAGCTGCAGGGCGCGCTCTTCGGCTGGACCTTCTGGCTGGGTCCCCTGAAGGCGCCGTTCTTCGCCGCGGTCATCGCCCTCATTGGCTGCTACCAGGGCCTCAAGGTCTCCCAGAGCGCCGAGAGCGTGGGTCGCCTCACCACCGTCTCGGTGGTGGAGTCGATCTTCCTGGTGATCGTGCTGGATGCCGGCTTCTCCATCGTCTTCTCGTTCCTCCATGTCTGACCAGAGGGCGCCAGCGCAACGGGCGCGCACGAACGGCGCCGAGCCGCCGCCGATCATCCGCATCCGGGGCCTGAAGACCCGGATGGGCAATCGCGCCATCCACCGCAACCTCGATCTGGACGTGCGGCGCGGCGAGGTGCTGGGGGTGGTGGGTGGCTCCGGCACCGGCAAGTCGGTTCTGCTGCGGGTGGTGGTCGGGCTCGTTCCGGTACACCGCGGCACCGTGGAAGTCTTCGGCGAGGACACCGCCAAGCTCGACCGCGATGGCTGGCACCAGCTGGAGTCGCGCTGGGGCGTGCTGTTCCAGGACGGTGCCCTCTTCAGCTCGCTGACCGTGGCGCAGAACATCCAGGTGCCGCTGCGCGAGTATCTCAATCTCTCCCAGGATCTGATGGACGAGATCGCGGCGATGAAGGTGGCGCTGGTGGGGCTGCCGCCCGACGCCGGCGCCAAATACCCGTCCGAGCTCTCCGGCGGCATGCGCAAGCGCGCGGCGCTTGCGCGCGCGCTCGCCCTCGATCCCGAGCTCCTGTTCCTGGACGAGCCCACCGCCGGCCTCGATCCGATCGCCGCCGCCGCCTTCGACCAGCTGATCCAGGATCTCCAGCGCAGCCTGGGGCTCACGGTCTTCCTGGTGACCCATGATCTCGATACTCTCATCACCATCTGCGACCGCATCGCGGTCCTGGTCGACAAGCGAATCAAAATCGGCACAATGGCGGAGTTGCTGAACGACCCGAACCCCTGGATTCACGCGTATTTCCATGGGCCGCGTGGCCGATCCGCGCTCACGGCCCATGACATGGGTGGGGAGGCCTAGGGAATGGAGACGCGCGCCAACTACGTCGTCGTCGGCACCTTCGTGCTGGTGGTCCTGCTGGGCGTCTTCGTCTCGATCCTGTGGCTGGCGCGCGTGGAGTTCACGCGCACCTTTGCCTATTACGACATCTACTTCAGCGGCTCCGTCACCGGCCTCAACGAGGGCGCGCCGGTGCGCTACAGCGGCGTGCAGATCGGCCGCGTCATCGATATCCGCCTCGACCCGCAGAATCCCGAGCAGGTGCGGGTCACGCTCGAAGTCGACGCCACCACCGAGATCAAGTCCGACGCCGTCGCCTCCCTGGAGATCACCGGCATCACCGGCGTGGCCTATGTGGAGATCAGCGGCGGCAGCCGCGAGGCGCCGACGCTGGCGCGCCTGGAGGGGCAGCGTTTCCCGGTGATCGCCTCGCGGCCGTCACAGCTGCAGACGGTGTTTTCCAGCGCTCCCGAGGTGCTGAACCGCCTCATCATCGTCGGCGATCGGCTTGCCGAGCTGCTCAACGATCAGAATCGCGCGGCGATAACCGCCACGCTCGACAACCTGCAGCAACTGACCGCCGTCGGCGTGCAGGACGCGCGCCAGCTGGCGACCGTGATCGGCGACAGCGATCTCGCGGTGAAGCAGTTCCAGACCACCATGTCGTCCGCCAACGAGACGGTCGTCGAGCTCCGCAAGACACTGGTGCTGGCGAACGGCGCCGCGGTCGATCTGTCCGCCGCCCTCAAGCAGTTCGACCTCACCGCGCAGCATCTCGACGGGCTGGTGCAGGACAACCGCCCAGCGCTCAAGGATTTCACCCGCGGCGGATTGAACGAGCTCAACCAGCTCATCATGGATACGCGCGTCCTGGTGGCGGGCCTGACCCGCGTCGTCAGCGAGGTCGAGCGAGATCCGTCGCGTTTCATCTTTGGCGAACGGCGCGAGGGGTATAAGCCCAAATGACCGGCCTCAGCCGACGCTTCGTGGTATTGGCGGTTCCCGTGACGCTGGCCGGCTGCGCCGGTGTCCTCGGCGGCGGCGCGCCGCCGCCGCAGCTCTATACGCTGACCGCGGTTCCGGCCGCCGACTTTCCGCCGAATCTGCCGAGATCGAAAGGCCAGCTCCTGGTGGAGGTGCCGGTGGCGTCGGGCAGCCTCGATACCGAGCGCATCGCGCTCATGCGCACGGCCACCACCGTCGACTATTTCGCCGGCGCCGCCTGGACCGATCGGGCGCCGGTCATGGTGCAGAGCCTGCTGGTGGAGTCCTTCGAGAACACCGGCAAGATCGGCGCCATCGGCCGCGAGGGCGTGGCGCTGCGCGCCGACTACGCCCTGAAGCCGGAGCTGCGGGACTTCACGGCGGTCTATGCCGGCGCCAGCGACGCGCCGACCATCCACGTGCGCATGGGTCTCAAGCTCCTGCGGATGTCCGACCGGCAGATCGTCGATCAGCGCTCGGTGGAGGCGGAGGAGCGCGCGCAGCAGAACACCGTCGCCGCCGTGGTGGATGCCTTCAATGCGGCGCTCCATCGTGCGGTGCGCGACGCCGTTGCCGGGACGCTGCCGGCGCTTGCCGGCTCCTGAGCCGGACCCGCGTCCGTTCGGTGGTCGAGCGACGGTCCCTTCAGACGCATCCCGCCGACGACCTCGCGCGCCTTTCCCGTGCCGAGCTCGAGCGCATGGCGACGGCGGGCCGCGAGGCGCTGGATTGCCTGCGCGTGCTGGCGAAGACCGGCGACAGCGTGGTGAGCGAGGCGCTTCGCGGGACGAAGAGCTTCTACGAGTGGCAGCACTATCCGGCGGGCGACATCTACGATCCCGCGAGCCACGCCCAGTACTACTACCACGCCCACCCCGCCACCGAGCGCGAGGGCGAGCACGGCCACTTCCACACCTTCCTCCGACCCCGCGGCATGCCCGCCGGCATCCGCCCGGTCGTGCTGCCCGAGCTCGCGATCCCGGATGCCCCGGCCCAACCCCAAGGACCGGTGGTGCCACCGGCGACCCAGCCCAATCAAGGCCACGACAATGATGCATTGAGTCATCTCATCGCGATTTCTATGGATCAGCGTGGGTTGCCGATCCGCCTTTTCACGACCAACCGCTGGGTCACCGGCGAGACATGGTACGCCGCATCCGACGTCGGGCGCCTTCTGGACCGATTCACCGTCGACTTGGCGCAGCCCTCCTGGGCCCTCAATCGCTGGATCGGCGCCATGTTCGTCCTGTTCCAGCCCCAGATGGCGCAGCTCCTGCAGGCCCGGGACGAGGCCATCATGGCCTGGCGCCGGCGGCACCGCGGCCGCATCCACGTCTTCGAGGACCGCCGCCTGGAGGTGGCGTCGTCCCTCGATATCGACATCGAGGAGCAGGTCCGGCGCGTCGACGCCGCCCTCGGACAGGCGGCATAGCCGGCATTTGTCATTAAGTTCTCCTTAGGCAACCCTAATGCAAGATGAGCATGTCGGGCGGTTTCCAAGCCGCCACCAGGCCCATCGGAGGCAGATGACCGATCTTCTCAGTCCGGCCGACGTTCAGAGGCTGCTCGCGGATCCTTCGGCGGATACCCGCGTCGAGATGGCGGCCAAGGTCGCCCTGGAATTCAAGCGCGGCGCTCTCACTCCGCAAGAGCGGCGCATCGCCGAGGAAATCGTCCGGGTCATGACGCGCGACGCCGTCATGCGCGTGCGCGAGGCCCTGGCGGAGCATCTCAAGGACAGTCCACATCTGCCCCGCGACGCCGCCCTGACGCTCGCCCGCGACGTCGACAAGGTGGCGGTGCTGGTGCTGCAGCATTCCCAGGTCCTGAGCGACGAGGACCTGATCACGCTGATGCAGAACGCGAGCTCCGCCAAGCTCAAGGCGATTGCCCGGCGCGCCACGATTTCCGGGCCGGTCTCCCAGGCGCTGGTGGCCAGCGACGACAGCACCGCGATCGCGGCGCTCATGGACAACGCCGGCGCGGCCATTCCGGAGCCCGCGCTGCACGCCGTTCTCACCCGGCACGGCGGCAATGCCGACATCGATGAATCCATCGCCCGCCGCGAGCAGCTGCCGATCGGCATCCTCGAGCGGCTGGTGGCGGCGGCGTCGGACCGGCTGCACCAGATCCTGATCCAGCGCCACGATCTGCCCGACCGGATCGCCAGCGACCTCGTCTTCCAGATCCGTGAGCGCGCGACCGTCGGCCTGCTGACGCCGGTCTCGCTCGAAGCGGAGACCGGCGAGCTGGTCGCCCATCTCAAGAGCGTCGGCCGGCTCACGCCCTCGATCATGCTGCGCGCCCTCTGCGTCGGCGATCTCGCCTTCGTGGAGGCCGCATTCGCCGCGCTGGGCCGCGTTCCCGTGCACAATGCCCGTGCGCTCATGCACGATGCCGGGCCGCTGGGCCTCAAGTCGCTTTACGATCACCTGGGGCTGCCGAAGGCCATGTTCCGCGCCTTCCGCGTGGCCCTGGAAGTGGCGCGGGCGACGCCCCACGACGGCGGCGAGCTGGATCGCGAGCGCCGGCGGCGCCGCATCATCGAGCGCATTCTCACCCAGTTCGAGGACGTCGGTACCGAGAACCTGGACTATCTGCTGGAACGTCTGCAGGCCAGCGCCGAGGTACAGGCCGCCTCGGCGGCCTAGAGCCGGCCGCTATTGCGGCGTTGCCGCCGGCTGCGGCGGCGCCAGGTCCGCCCGCGGCGGCTGGCGGTTGTTGCGCAGGCACTCCCGCACATACTCGTCGCGCTTGGTGGCGCCCTCCACCGTGTAGTCGGGATACTTCTTGAAGGAGGACCGGGTGCAGTTGTCCGCCGACTGCCACTGCCGGTTCGTGCCGTTGAGGCGGTTGTCGGCCTGGGCGCCGGGGACCGCCAGCAGCATCAAGACCGCCGCGATGCCCGCGGCGCGCCGGATGGAAGTGCTCAGCTCGGAGATCATGCGCGGCCTCGGGCCCCTCGGTCCGGTATCCAGGTCCGGCTCATACTAAGCCATTGCGCTGCCGGCGGCAAAACCGCCGGGCCCTATTGTGCGGGCCGCGGCGGATTTTTCCTATTTTCGCGCCGGTCCGCCGCCCAGTGACCTTGTTCACCAATTGGATATGGCAAAAACCATAAAATGCTGGCTTCCTGGGCCCAGGCCCGCGGAGCCATGCCGGGAGGAGGCGCGGTGCTGGCACGACGCATATACCGACTGCTCAGCCCCGAGACGGCCTCCTGGCCGGCGCGGCTGTTCCGCTGCGTCCATCACGTCCTGACCGCCGGCGGCCTCCTGGCTCTCGTCCTCGACACCATGCATTCCTTGCATGCCGAGGCGGGCGTCGAGCTCGAGGCGGTGTTCGACGCCGCACTCGCCTTCTTCGTGGTCGAATTCGGGCTTCGCCTCTGGGTGGCCCCTCAGGCGCCGTGGGCGCCGCAGGGCCGACCCTGGCGGGCGCGCTGGAATTGGCTCGGGAGCGGGGCGGGCCTCATCGATCTCCTGGCGCTGCTGCCGCTGGTGGCGCTGGCGGCGGGTGCGCCGGCGCTGGCGGCGCACGACATCGGCGTCGTCTGGATCCTCAAGTTCGGCCGCTACTCCGAGGGCCTGGCCCTGGTGGCGCGGGTGCTCAAGAACGCGCGTGGACCCCTCGAGAGCGTGTTCCTTGCCTTCCTTCTGGTGCTGCTGATGGCGGCGACCTTCGCGCATCTGGCCGAGCGCGGAGCCCAGCCCGACGCCTTCGGCAGCATTCCGGCCTCGCTCTGGTGGGCGGTGGTGACCCTCACCACCACCGGCTACGGCGACGTGGTGCCGATGACGCCGCTTGGACGCGTGATCGGCGGCATGGTTATGATCTGCGGCATCGGGACCTTCGCGTTCCTCGCCGGCATTCTCGCCAACAGCTTCGCCCAGGAAATGCATCGCCGCGAGTTCCTGCGCACCTGGGACCTGGTGGCGCGCGTGCCGTTCTTCCAGAACGTGGGCGCCGCCGTCATCGCCGAGGTGGCAAAGCAGCTGAAGCCGCGCGACGTGCCGGCGGGCGCCATCGTGGCTCGGCGCGGCGAGCGCGGCGACTGCATGTATTTCATCGTCTCGGGCGAGGTGACGATCCGCCTCGAGCCCGAGCCCCTGGTGCTGGGGGAGGGGCAGTTCTTCGGCGAGATCGCGCTGGTGACGGGAAGCCCGCGCAACGCGACGGTGTCGGCGCGCACGGCGTGCCAGCTCCTGATGCTCGATATCGCCGATTTCCGCCGCCTCGCCGTCCAGCAGCCGGACCTCATGCGGGCCATCGACGAGGAGGCGCGCCGCCGCCTCGGCCACGCGTCGGTGCGGGCGTCCTAGGCTCAGTAGGTCTTCCGCCGGCGCCTCAGAAGACGCAGCGGCAGGTAGAGCACCCCGTAGAGCAGCATCGGCGCCTGCATCAGCAGCAGCGACTTCGCCTGCTCGGCGATGACCAGCCGGCGGCCCTGCTCCAGTGTGGTGGCGCGGCAGCTGGTGGCGAGCGGTCCGACCCGTTCGCCGCAGGACTCCTCTAGGTATTCCTCCAGCGACACCACGCGGCCGTCGGTCCGCAGCGTGTCCCGGAACTGTGGATAGAGCTTCCAGGTCCAGACCGCGATCCAGAGCGCCGCGAACAGGACGAGGTAGCGGGACGCGATCGGTCTTGGGTTCACGTGCGGGCGGCTCCGGGGAAATACATCGCTGATCAATCGGTGCCGGACACCGCTTTGTCAACCGACCGCTATTCGATCTCCGCCGCGCGCCGCACGCTGGCGATCATCGAGCTGCGCAGCAGGAACTGCTTGGCAAGCGCGGGATCGGCGCATGTACGGCGCAGCTCGTCGAGGCGCTGGGCGCGCAGAGCCGGATCGCGCTCGTCGAGAAGCTGCTTGTTGCGGATCGACTGCGCCTGCACGAACTCGATGTTGGCCTGCCGGCGCTGGCGGACGTAGCGGTCGAGGAGCGCCTCCTCGGCCTCGCCGCGCCAGACCGGCCCGAGCTTCTCCGTCAGGTTGACCGCGGCGTGGACCGACCCGTTGAGGCCGAAAGCGCCGAGCGGATTATTCACGTGGGCGGCGTCGCCCACCACCAGCATGCGGCCGACGCGGAAGTCGCTGGCGACGCGCTGATGCACCCGGTAGGTGCTCTTGTATTCGACCGCGTAGGGCTCCGCGCGCGGCAGGAAGTTTTGCAGCAGACGCTCGACGTTGTCGTCCGCGGTCACGATCTCCTCGGGAATCTCCGGGTCGGTCGGGAACAGGATGCGCCACAGGCCGGGCGGGCCCTCGTGCGGCATCTTGAAGATCGCCGACCAGTCCACGGGATCGGTGATGTAGGCGTTGGGCGTATAGCCGTGCGGCGCCAGGTCGTAATAGGTGCTGGCGACGAGGAAGCGCTCGGGCCAGGTAAAACCGTCGAACGCGACGCCCATGGCGTGGCGCACCGCGCTGCGCCCGCCGTCGGCGCCGACGAGATAGCGGCCGCGGATGGTCTCGATGCCGTCAGGCGTCTGCACGCGAGCGGAAACACCGTCGGCGTCCTGGGTGGCGTCGAGGAAGGTGTGGGCGAAGCGCACCTCCGCGCCGCCCAACTGCTGCAGCCGACGATAGAGCAGCGGCGTCAGCTTGTACTGCTCCACATGCAGGCGGAACGGATAGGGGGTCACGTCGGCGAGCAGTCCCAGATCCCATTCCACGATCACGTCGCGGCGGTCGCGAATCTGCCAGCGCGGCACCTTGATGCCGAGGGCCAGGAAATCCTCGGCGATGCCGAGCGGTCCCATCATCTCCACGGTGGGCGGGTGAAAGCTGCCGGCGCGCAGGTCGCGCGGCAACTTGGGCTCGGTCTCCAGCACCAGCACCGGCACGCCTTGCAGCGCGAGGCCCACCGCGACCGTCAGGCCCGCGGGCCCGGCGCCGACGATGAGAACGGGATCGCGGGTGGGCATCCTGACTCCTGAAAAGGGTTAAGCGCGGTCCTGCCGTGAGATGGTGAGAGTACTGATCATCCCCGGCCTGTCAACGGGGCTTGCCCTCCGTGCGCCGCTCCCGCACACTCGGGCCCGCTCAGCGAGATTCAAACCCATGCCCCGCTCCGACGCGACCCAGACGCTCAGGGATCTCTACCGGCGGCCCGGATTCATGATCCGGCGCGCGCATCAGATGGCGGTCGCGATCTTTCTCGACGAATGTCGGGCGAGCCGCCTCACCACCACGCAATATGGTGTGCTGCTGATCCTGCAGCGCCGGCCGGCGATCGACCAGAATACGCTGGCGCGGCTCCTCGGCCTCGATCGCTCCACCACCGGCCTCGTGGTGCGCAAGCTGGCGCAGCGCGACCTCGTCACCCGCCCGGTGCGCTCGCGGGATCTGCGCCGGCGCGAGCTCCGCCTCACCGCCGCGGGTGCCACGCTCCTGAAGCGGGTTGGCAAGGACGCGAAGCGGGCCCAGGCGCGGCTGCTGTCGCCGCTGCCGGCGCGGGAGCGCGGACGGTTCCTGGATCTGCTGGAGCAGCTGACCTCCGCCTTCAACAGCACCACGCGGGTGCCTGTCGATTATGCCGCCGGTCTGTCGGACGGCAGCGGCGCGGCCGCGCCCCGCCAGCGCCGCGTCAGCCGGCGAGCAGCTCGCTGAGCGCCTGGTTCAGGAACGCCTGGTCCGCCGGGTTCTGGGCGGGGTTGCCGGCGCGGTGGCCCCAGATCGACGGGATCGGCCGGAGCTCGGCGTTCGGCATCTGCGCCACTTCGCGCCGGTTGTCCTCGACCCGGAAATAGAGATCGGTCTCGCCGGGCATCACCAGGGCCTTGGCGCGGATGGCACCGAGCGCCTTCCTGAGATCGCCGTTGTAGGCCGCATTGGCGCTGATGTCGGCGTGCTGCCACGTCCACAGCATCGCCAGGAGATTGTTGGCGTCACGCTTGAGCCAGTTGGCTTCCCAGCCGTGCACCAGGAAATCCTCCAGGGAGGAATATCCCAGCCCCTCGTGCAGCCGCTCGCGGTAGAAGTCCTGGGAGAGCGCCCAGCCCGCATAGATGCGCCCGACCGCGCGCAGCCCGCGCACGGGAGTGGCGGCGAACCAGTCGTCCTGCCAGTTGGGATCGGTGGTCAGCGCCGCCTTGACGCCTTCCAGGAAGACGAAGTTGTGGGGCGCGCATTTGGCGGCGCCGCAGATCGGCGCGATGCGCTCCACCATGTCGGGAAAGAGCGCGCCCCAATGGAAGGTCTGCAGCCCGCCCATGGAGAACCCCAGCACCAGCTTCAGCCGCTTCAAGTCGAAGACCTCGCGCAGGAGCCGGTGCTGCTGCATGACATTGTCGTAGACGGTGAAGTTCGGATAGCGCCGGCTGTTGTAGGGATGCGGCGCGTTGCTCGGCGAGGTCGAGAGCCCGTTCCCGAACATGTTCGCGGTGACGATGAAGTATTTCCCGGGATCGAGGGCGGAGCCCGGACGGATCAGCCATTCCAGATCGGCGTGCGTCGAGCCGAAGGGGGTCGTCATCAGGATGGCGTTCGACTTCTCGGCGTTGAGGCGGCCGTAGGTCTTGTAGGCGAGGACGGCGCCGCGGAACGTGATGCCCGATTGCAGGACGACGTTGCCGAGGTCGAAGGTCTCGTGGTCGCTCATTGAGGATCCGGGATTTGTCAGGGGGAAACGGGACCGCCCCATGATAGCCCGAATTCCCACCCTCGCAGCAGCGTGCTGCCGGCGTTGGCGTAGAAGGCGCCGGAATTTAGCGTCGAAGGTGCCGGCAAACAGACTGCAAATACAGATTGAGAGAAACCGCGCGGCGTATTTTCGCGCTCGCCGTGTAAAACGCGCGGGCGGCAAGTCATTCCGCCAGGTTCGCATTCCGTGGCAACTAAAACTTAAAGATATTCGGGAACAATAACGTCAAGACTTTCATCGGCTTAAGCCCCTCCGGTGCGGCAATTTTAGGCCGCGGTGGGCGCTTCGGCCGGTCAGCGGCTTGGGGCGGAATAGGCACACTCATGACGGGGCGGACGACATCGGGCCGGGCGGAATTGCGTCCGTCTGCATCGGAGCTGGCACACTCCGAGGTGACAGGCCTTCCCGGCGCGAGCTACGCGCCCGCCCTCGAGGCGGTCATCGACCGGTTGCTGGCGACGCTGCGCATTGCCGTGGTTTTCGGCGGCGACAAGTCCCTGGACGGCTCCGTCCTCTATCGCACCTTCAACACGCGCTCCTGGAAAAGCTATGAGGCGGTGGCGACCGACATCGCCCGCTCCCTTCGCCGCATCGGCTTCCGCCATGTGGAGCTGATGGCCGACGACATGAGCCTCGGCGAGCGGCTGCGCCAGAGCGGGACGCAGCTCGCCTGGCTTAATACGGCGGGCGTGCAGGGCCACAATTCGATCTGCCACGCGCCGGCGATGCTGGAGATGTTCGGCGTCCCCTATATCGGCCACGATCCGCTGACCGCGACGCTTCTCGACAACAAGCAGTGGTTCAAGCGCGAGCTGATCGGCGCCGGCCTGCCGACGGCGCCCTTTGTCACCTGGCATCTGTCGCGCGGGCCGTTCCGGCCCGAGCGCAACAGCCGGTATCAGCGCAGTTTCGCCGGCCATGCCGGTCCCTTCGTCGTTAAGCCCGCGGTGGGCCGTGCCTCCCTGCACGTCGAGTTCGTGCAGGACAAGGCCGATCTTCCGGACGCGGTGGCCCAGGTCTACGCGGCGACCCAGTGCGAGGTGCTGATCGAATCCTATCTGCCCGGCCGGGAATTTGTCGTCGCCGTCTGCAGCGCGGTCACCGCGACCGGCGGCCGGCTGTTCCGCCGCGAGGGCCCATTCGTGTTCGGCGCCCAGGAGCGCGCGCTCGGTCCCGGCGAGAAGATCTTCACCTCCATGGATTTCCGGCCGATCACGCCGGAACGGCTGCGCCAGATCGACGCGCCCGAGGATGCCGGGATCCGAACCCAGCTGCACGACCTCGCGCGCAACATCTACCTCGAGTTCAATCTCGGAACCATCGTCCGCCTCGACGTGCGCGCGGACTCCGAGGGGCGCATCAACGTCCTGGAGGCCAATCCCAAGCCCGATCTGAAGCAGCCGACCGCCGAGGTCACCAGCCTGATCTGCGAGGGGCTGGGCGAGCACGCCATGAGCTATGACGACCTGATCCTGTCGCTGTTCGCGGACCGTATCGACGTCATGCTGATGCGCCAGCGCGGCATGTATCCCCATGTCGAGGAGCTGTTGCGATGACCGGCGCGCCGACATCGGGCGAGGGTTCCGCCGGCCGCCGCCAGGGCCGGCCGCTGGGTCGGCGCATCCGCGACGCGCTGACGATGTTCCTGGTCACGGGCATGTCGCTGATGCTGCTGGTCTACGTGGGATTCGGCGAGGGCAAGCGGACCTACGGCGAGTTCCAGATCGAGAAGATCGCCTCCCAGGCCGGCATCGTGCGCAATTCCATGGAGGCCTTCCTGCGCCAGGGTCTGCCGATGCGGCAGTATCCCGGTTTCGCGACGTTGGCGGGACCGATCGTCGCCACCGAGGACGTCGCGGGGATGATCGCCTACGACCAGGGCGGCCGCGAGATCTTCCGCAATATCGACCGGACCGGGCCGACGATCCCGACGCCTCCCGGCCTCGATCGCATTACCGACCAGACCAACACGGTGCAGACCGACGACTATTACCAGACGATCCTGCCGCTGCGCGGGCGCTTCGAGACCATGGGCAGCCTGGTGGTGACATCCTGGACGTCGGTCGTGGCCCAGCATCTGCGCGGCGCCTTCGAGCCGCTGCTGGTGGTGGCGGTGACGCTGTCGGCATTCTTTGCATTGATCGTGACCCTGGCCGGGCGGCGTCTCACCCGCGGCCCCGTGCCATGGCTGCAGATCGGCTACGCGCTCACCTTCCTGACCATGGCGAGCTTCGTGATCGGGACCCTGGTGTCGCTCTATGCCGAGGGCGTGCAGGGCAGGGCGCGGGCGCTGGCCAATGCACTGGGGCAGCGTGTCGGCGAAGTCCTGGAGTTCAGGCTCGCACTGCGCGACTTCGAGGGAATCGACCGGACCTTCAGCGAGTATCAGCGCCTCAACCCCGACATCAGCGCCGCGGCTCTCCTCGTCAACGGCCGCGTCCTCATCCATACGAGCGAGGACAAGGTCGGCAAGCCCTGGGTCAGCGACCCGCGCGCCTATGAGTATGTGCTGCCGGTGGGACAGCCCGACCACGATTCCGGGGTCAGCATCGCCATCGCGGTTCCCCACGAGATCGTGTTCCACCAGGTCATGCGCAGCGTGAAGAATTTCGCGGCGCTGTTCGTCGCCTCGGCGTTCCTGTCCGGCCTCTTTCTCCAGGTCGCGGCGTCGCTGCAGAGCACCGGCCGCGCCGCGCCGGAGAGCGGCCGGAACCCGCTGGTCCACTCCGACGAGGCGCTGGCGCTCGGCGTGGTGAAGCCGCTGTTCTTCATCGCGGTCTTCGTCGAGAACATGACCTACTCGTTCTTGCCGCAATACATGCAGCAGGCGGCGTCGGCGGCGGGCCTCTCCGCCGGCTTCGCCTCGGCGCCATTCATGGCCTACTACCTGCTCTTCGCGCTGAGCCTCATTCCGTCCGGTCATTTCGCGCAGAATTTCGGGCCGCGCGCGCTGATGCACGGCGGCCTCGTCCTGGCCGGCTTCGGACTGTTCGCTCTCATTCTGCCAGTGGGGTTCTGGGGCATCATCGCCGCGCGCGCCGTCGCCGGCGTGGGGCAGGGGATGCTGTTCATCGGCGTGCAATCCTACATCCTGGCGACAGCCTCGCCGAGCCGGCGCACCCAGGCCAACGGCATCATCGTCTTCGGTTTCCAGGGCGGGATGATCTCGGGCATGGCGATCGGATCGCTCCTGGTGACATACATGGGACCATCAGGCGTCTTCACCCTCGCCGGAGCGCTGGCCTGCCTGACCGCCGTCTACGGCGTCACCGTGGTGCCACAGGAGCCCGCGCGGACCGCGGGCGGCGAGCGCCTGGGCGCGACGATGCGGCGGCTGTTCCAGGACATCTCCGCCGTCCTGCGCAATGGCCAGTTCATGCAGACGATGCTGCTGATCGGCATTCCCGCCAAGGCGGCGTTGACCGGCGTCATCACCTTCGCCCTGCCGCTGCTGCTGATCCGGCAGCACTACAAGCAGGAGGATATCGGGCAGATCATCATGCTCTATGCGATCGGCGTGGTGGTCGCCAGCCGCTACGTCGCGCGCTTCGTCGACCGCACCGGCAAGACCGCCCACGTGCTGGCGTTCGGCGCCGCCGTCAGCGGCCTCGGCATGATCGCCGTCGGAATGAGCGAAGCGAGCCCGCTCCTCGGCACCGCTTTCAGCGGCGCGCTGCCGACGGTCGTGGTCACCCTCAGCGTGATCGTGATCGGCATCGCCCATGGCTGCGTCAATGCGCCGGTCGTGACCCACATCGCCGACCTCGAGCTCGCGCGCAAGATCGGCGTCAACTCGACGACCGCGGCCTATCGTTTTCTCGAGCGCTTCGGCCATATCGCCGGCCCGATCATCGCCGGTCAGCTCTTCCTGCTGATGGGCACCAGTCCCTCCGTCGTGACCTGGTTCGGCGGCGCCACCAGCGCATCGGCGGCCGTTTTCCTGCTGTGCTCCAATCCCCGCGACAAGCAGCCGCGCGGGCTGGGAGAAGTCGCATGATCCGGCGCGTGCTGCCGGCGCTGCTGGTGACCGTCACCGTCCTCCTCTGGGCCGCCAGCGCGGTCCCCGAAGCGCGCGCGCAATCCGCCACTGCCTGGTTCCGATATGGCGAGGAGGCGACGCAGTCCTGGCGTTTCGCTCAGACGCCCGATGATCCCCTGCGGATCTCCGTGTGGCCGCGCTTCAGCTCGGTGCCGTCGAAGCGGATCATGGTGCTCTATCCGCGGCCGTCCTCGGCCTATGACATCGCCATCACCAAGATCCTGCAGGTGTTCGCCGAGAAGGACATCGACGCCGCCATCACGGCCGTCAACTTCAACAACGAGAACGGGCGCGGACAGGCGGCGATCGATCTCGCCGAGCGCGACAAGTTCGATCTCATCATCGCCATGGGATCGGAGTCGACCGCCTGGCTCTATGAGCACTATCGCGGCCGGGAGATACCGGTCGTCTCCGTCTGCTCGAAGGATCCCGTCGAGCTCCGGCAGATCAAGGATTACGACAGCAGCAGCGGCACCAATTTCGCGTTCACCTCGCTCAATACGCCGATCGACGTGCAGATGGCCTATCTCCGCGAATTCCGGCCCGGCCTCCGGAACGTCGCAATCCTGGTCGACGGCAAGAATGTGAGCGCGATGCAGACCCAGGCGGCGCCGATGGCCGAGGCGGCTCGGCGCCTCAACATCAAGGTTCTCGACGTCGTGGTGCAGAATCCCGCCAATGCCCGCGCCGAGCTCAAGATCCTGGTCGCCGGCGCCGTGCGCGCGATGAAGGGGAGCGATCCCGGTCTCGCCCACAGCGTCTTCTGGGTCACCGGCAGCACGTCGGTCTTCACCGAGATCGACGTCATCAACGCCGCGGCCGATCGCGTGCCCGTCATCAGCGCGGTTCCGGAAGTGGTGCGGCCTGGGGACGACAGCGCCGCTCTCTCGATCGGCGTCAGCTTCGAGAGCAATGCGCATCTGGCGGCAATCTATGCCGCCGAGGTGCTGCAGGGGCGCGCCAAGGCGGGCGAACTCAAGGTCGGCATCGTCTCGCCGCCTGACATCGCGATCAACTTCCGCAAGGTCCGCAGCATCGGCCTCGCGGTGCCCTTCAGCTTCTTCGAGAACGCGGCCTACGTCTACGACTATGACGGCCGCATGGTGCGCGGCAACGCACACGCGGCCGACGGCGGCGGCTAGACCGAAGTCCGCGACCGCACGACTACGGTCGACCTGTCAAGCCGACGGCACGGCCGGCGTCGCCACGAAAGAGCCCCGCTTGTCCGACAGCGTGCCGGCGCCGACGCAATTGCGGATGCTGGTCGCGCGGTCGGCGGGATTGGTCATGTTGGTGGCTTCCCGCGCGGCGGCGTAGCGCTGAATCAGGTCGGCCTCCTCCGCGTCGCCCCATTGCGCGGGATCGGTGCCCGGCGGCAGACCGTTGATGGCGTTCCGGAGGGTTCCCGGAACATGGCCGGGGCGGTTGACGTGCTCGTCGAGCACCAGAGCGATGCCGAGTTCGGAGGACAGCCAATCGCCGACGGTGTGGCCGGCGACCGGCTGGTGCAGGAATAGCGGAACGCGGGCCGCGGCAAGGTTGATCTCGCACGCACGTACGGTGTTGTCCTGGCCAGCCCGCCAGAAGCGATAGGCCCATTGGGCGCCGCGCAGCTGTTCCTTGCTGGCGGCGTCATTCAGCATCGCGCCGGCGAGAGTGAGGAACCCAGTCTGGGCCCCCCGTTGCAGCTCGGTCCCCAGCCCGTAGCGGCCGAAATAATTCTGGAACACGTCGGCGCTTGAGCGCTGCACCGAAGCCAGAAGCCCGGCAAGCTCGCCCGCCCCATTGCCCGCGCCCGCCGTCCATTGGAACATCCCGAAGGACAGGAAGGAGTTGTCGTAGGAATTGATGGCCTCGAGCCGTCCCTCGTTGCGCGAGACTGCCCGCACGACGCGGATCAGCGACGGCGCCAGGGCGAGCCCCGCCGGATTGCTGACCAGCCAACTATCCACGGTCGTCACGCCGAGCGTGAAGAAGCCGCCGTCATGGACGGAGGCGAAGGAGCGGCCGTCGGGACCGATCGCCTTGCCGGCGACGACGGTCACTGGTGTGGCGTCATCATCCGCCGGCGGCGGCCCGCTGGCGATGATGTCGACGAACTTGGCACTGACCCAGCCGAGCTTGGTCGCACCATCGATGGCAGCGGAGACGGAAAGCCAGTCGTCTTTCGTCTCGATGATCGCCAGGCTGTCGCCGTTGCGCAGCTGGCCGATGACCGCGCCGTCGGGCGCATCGCGCAGATTGAGGCTGGTCGCCGTCACGCGTCCGTTCGCCATCGCGCCCTCCCGCTGCCGGTCGATCCCGCTCAGCCGCTCGCGACGTGCGCCGGGGTCTTGCCACCGGCGCGGCGGCATTCAGCCGGATCCAACCTGAGCAACTAGATTGCAAATCGATCGATGTTGCAACCATATCTTGTTGAGTGGCGGTGTGGAAAAAGCGGCCCGCTATTTTGCGGCGGCCAGCCCCGTGGCGGTCCCCTCCCGGCTGATGCTGCGCGTCGCCGGAAACCGCACGATCGCCGTCGTGCCGACCGCGGGCGCGCTCTCGAGCTCGAAGCTGCCGCCGTGCAGCTCGGTGAAGGCCTTGACGAGAGGAAGGCCGAGGCCAGTGCCGGGGTAGCGCCGGCTGAGCGAGCTGTCGATCTGGCCGAAGCGCTCGAGGGCGCGCGGAATGTCCTCGCGCGCGATGCCGATGCCGGTGTCCGCTACCGAGAGCGCGAGCGCATTGCCGGCGTCACAGGCCGCGCGCACCACCGCGCGGCCGCCCTTCGGCGTGAACTTGATGGCGTTTGACAGCAGGTTGGACATGATCTGCTTCACCAGTCGTTCGTCGGCGCGCAGCCACGGAAGCCCCTCCGGGACCTCGGCGCTGAGGGAGACGCCGGCGGTGTCGGCACGCTCGCGCGCGAGCCGCAGCAGCGAGGCGGCCAGCGCCGAGAGGTCGATCATCTCCTCGTGCAGCTCGACCTTGCCGGACTCCACCTTGGAGATGTCGAGGACGTCGTTGATGATCGACAGCAGAAGCCGGCCGCTCTCGAGGATGTCCAGGGAATAGCCGCGATAGGACGCGTTGCCGAGCGGACCGTGCAGCTCCTGGGACATGATGTCGGAGAAGCCGATGATGGCATTGAGCGGCGTGCGGAGCTCATGGCTCATCGTGGCAATGAATTCCGACTTGCCGCGGTTCTCGATCTCGGCCCGCTCCTTGGCGTGCATCAGCTCCTGCTCGCGCCGCGCGATCCGCGTCGCGTCGAGAATGACGCCGTCCCACAGCACCGATCCATCCGGCATCTGCTTCGGCCGCGCGATGGCGTGCGTCCATTTGCGCTTGCCGTCGCGGCTGATGATCTCCGCCTCGACGTCCCAGATCGTCATCGTCTTGGAGGCCTCGAGCAGCCGCTCGCGGAAGTCCTCGCGGTAGCTGGGCCCGTGGCAGGCGAAAAGCGCCTTGGGATCGGCGAGAATCTCCTCCGCCGGCACGCCGAAGAGGTCGTAGGCGCCCTCGCTGATGTAGGTGTAGCGGATCTCGCCGTCGGGGCTGACGCGGCGCTGATAGACGACGCCGGGAATGCTGGCCGCCAGCGCCGCGAAGCGCTCGTGCGCGGACCTGAGCGCCGCTGCCGAATGATCGTTCTCGATCGCGATGCGCACCAGGCGGGCGAGGGCCCGCACCTGTCGGCCGGCGTCGGTGCCGAGGCTTTGCTCCTCAGCGTTTCGGAGCGCGATGACGCCGATGATCTGTCTGCGGCGGCCGATGACGGGATGCAGCGCCGCCGCCGGGATGCCGAGGTGATGGGCGATGCTCCAGAGCACGCCGCGCCGGCGTGCCTCGCCGCCTTTGCTCTCGGGTGTCGCGATCGCGACGGAGGCGTGCGCCGCCTCCGCCGTCGCGGCCTGGAGGCGGCCGCTCTCGGGATCGGCGAGGAAGATCTCGCAGGTTGCGGGTGCCGCGAAGCGGTCGATCTCCCGCGCGATGCGGCCGAGCACGACGCTCAACCTGGTCCCGGCATCGATCAGGCCGAGGATCTCGTCCTGGGCTTCCAGAAGATGCTGGCGCTCGGGGTCGGGGTCTGCCGGGGCAGCGCTCGCAACGCGGGTAGACGCGTCAGCGGCGTCGGCTGATACCGGCTGACTTTTCAGCGGTTTGCGATGCGCGGTGGGCGGTTGTGAGCCCATTGGCTCTCTTGTCCAGAATGTGCGTGGGTAGACCCTGGGTTGTGGACAACCGCGATCTATCCTATTTATCAATATGATAGAGGACAGTGGCTAATTCTTTATTGAGCCGGCCGGCGGTTCGACCCTGAATCCGGTCGAAACCCCGGAATTCATCGACAAAGCGATAAATCATTCGAATATCCGCGCCGCGGCGGCCACGCGGAGCGCTGCTCGGCGCGGATCCGCGCGTCGGCTTCGCCCGGAGGGTGCGGTGGGGGTGTGGAGGGAATTGCCCTCGACATGCGAACCCCGCCCGGCATGGCCTGACGGCGGGGTTCGGCTTGGGTGGCTATGAGAGCTCACCGCCCGGTCACGAGACCGAGCTTTGGGTTCGGCGTTCGTCAACAATGATCCGGTGGAGCCATGCTTGTTAGGCATCCTCCTTGCCTTGTTGCGCCAGATTTAAATGTGTGTCAGTTCGGTGAATGGTCAATCGCAGCCGCGCGCATCTTTGTTGCTTTTTTCTCCACCTGATCTGGAACCCTTCAAGGGCGTCGCGCATACCTGCGGCGTCGCGTTGGTTGCCTTCTCGGCCCGCTCTCGGCTAGAGAGGCGCATCCGATGACAGATCTTGCCACCGAAATTTCCCACCGCCGCACCTTCGCGATCATCTCGCATCCCGATGCCGGCAAGACCACGCTGACCGAGAAGCTGCTGCTGTTCGGCGGCGCGATCCAGCTCGCGGGCGAGGTGAAGGCGCGCGGCGAGCGGCGGCGCGTGCGCTCGGACTGGATGGACGTGGAGCGCGAGCGCGGCATCTCCGTGAGCTCCGCGGTGATGACCTTCGAGCACGATGGCCTCACCTACAACCTGCTGGACACGCCCGGCCACCAGGACTTCAGCGAGGACACCTACCGCACGCTCACCGCCGTCGACAGCGCCGTCATGGTGCTCGACGCCGCCCGCGGCATCGAGACCCAGACCTTGAAGCTCTTCGAGGTCTGCCGGCTTCGCGACGTTCCCATCATCACCTTCATCAACAAGCTCGACCGCGAGGCGCGCGAGCCCTTCGATCTCCTGGACGAGATCGAGCGCACGCTGGCCCTCGACGTGACGCCGGCGAGCTGGCCCATCGGCATGGGGCGGGATTTCCTCGGCACCTACGATCTCTTCCACGACGCGCTGCTGCTGTTCGAGCGCGGCGCCGGCGAGCGCGTCACCGAGCCGGTGCGCTGCGAGGGGCTCGACGATCCCAAGCTCGCGACGCTGCTGCCGGAGACGGCGCTGGCGAAGCTCCGCGAGGAAGTCGCCATGGCCCGCGGCCTCTGCCCGCCCTTCGACCTCGAGAGCTATCGCGAGGGGCATCTGACGCCGGTCTACTTCGGCAGCGCCCTCAACAATTTCGGCGTGCGCGAGCTGATCCGCGGCATCGCCGACGTGGCGCCGCCGCCGCGCCCGCAGCCGGCGGAGCCGCATCCCATCGACCCCAATTCCCCCGACGTCGCGGGCTTTGTCTTCAAGGTGCAGGCCAACATCGATCCGCAGCACCGGGACCGCGTGGCGTTCCTCCGCCTCTGCTCCGGCCGCTTCCGCCGCGGCATGAAGCTGCGGCACGGGCGCAGCGGCCGGCTGATGTCGATCCAGAATCCGGTGTTCTTCCTGGCGCGCGACCGCAACCTGGCCGAGGAGGCCTGGCCCGGCGACATCATCGGCATTCCCAATCACGGCACGCTCCGCATCGGCGACACGCTCACCGAAGGCGCGGAGATCCGCGTCACCGGCATCCCGAATTTCGCGCCGGAGATCCTGCGCCGCGTCCGCGTCGACGATCCCCTGAAGTCGAAGCATCTGTCGCGGGCACTGGAGCAGCTCGCCGAGGAGGGCGTCACCCGCATCTTCAAGCCCAACATGGGCGGCGACTGGATCGTCGGCGTGGTGGGACCGCTGCAGCTCGAGGTGCTGACCGCCCGCATCAAGACCGAGTACAATCTGGGCGTCCGCTTCGAGGGTGCGCCGTACGTGACGGCGCGCTGGGTCGCCGCCGACGACACGGCGGAGCTCAAGCGCTTCATCGACGCCAACCCGTCGACCACGGCCGAGGACCACGACGGCGTGCCGGTCTATCTCGCCCGCAACAACTGGGACCTGGAGACCACGATCAAGGAATGGCCCAAGCTCCGCTTCACCGCCACGCGAGAGCACAGTTGAGGTATCCCCGATGATTCTCAGCGTTCTCGACCAATCCCCCGTGCGGGACGGCGGCACCTCGGCGGATGCGCTCAACGAGACCGTCGAGCTCGCGATGGCGGCGGAGCGCTGGGGCTATCACCGCTATTGGCTGGCGGAGCATCACGCGACCCAGGGGCTCGCGGGCTCGGCGCCGGAGATCATGGTGGCGCGGGTCGCCGCCGCCACCAAAACGATGCGCGTGGGCTCCGGCGGCGTGATGCTGAGCCACTACAGCCCGCTCAAGGTGGCCGAGACCTTCCGCGTGCTGGAGACGCTGTACCCCGGCCGCATCGATCTCGGCATCGGCCGCGCACCGGGCAGCGACCAGCTCACCGCCCGCGCGCTCCAGGCGGGGCCGGGCGCCGCACCTCTCGAATACTTTCCGAGCCAGGTCCAGGATCTCCTGGGCTATCTCGGCAACGGCCTGCCGGTGGAGCATCCGTTCTCCCGTGTCCGGGTGACGCCGGAGCCGGCGGCGCTGCCGGAGGTCTGGCTTCTGGGATCCAGCGACCAGAGCGGCATGCTCGCGGCCTACCTCGGCTGCGGCTTCTCCTTCGCCCATTTCATCAACGACCAGGGCGGCCCCCAGGTGATGGAGTCCTATCGCCGGCAATTCCGTCCGTCGCCGAACCTGGCGGCGCCCCTGGGCAATATCGGCGTCTTCGCCCTGGTCGCCGACACCGAGGCCGAGGCGCAGCGCCTGGCCACGAGCCGCGACCTCTGGCGGCTCCGCCTCGATCAGGGTTATCTCGGCCCGATCCCCACCATCGCCGAGGCCGAGGCGCATCCCTATACGCGGGAGGAGCAGCTCCGCATCGCCGTCAATCGCCGCCGCATGGTGATCGGCGCGCCGGAGCAGGCCAAGGCGCAGCTTCTCGAGCTCGCCGCTCAGTACGGCGTCGAGGAGCTTGTCGTCGTCAGCATCTGCTACGACTTCGCGGCGCGACTCAAATCCTACGAGCTGCTGGCCCAGGTGTTCGGGCTGACACCGCGGTCCGGCTGATGCCCGCGGCGTCCGAGATCGAGATCCGGGCGGCGGCGCGCGGCGAGCGCCCGATCGTCGAGCGCCTGCTGCAGCTCTACATCTATGACTTCTCCGAATTCGCCGGCGGCAGCTCCCTGCACAACCGCGTCGACGCGGAGGGCCGGTTCTCCTATCCGTCGCTCGATCTCTATTGGAGCGAGGAGGGGCGGGAGCCGTTTCTGCTGCGTGTCGACAGCGATCTCGCCGGCTTCGTCTTCCTCAAGCGATGGTCGGCGAGCGGCAAGCCGGTCGATCGCTCGATCGCTGAATTCTTCGTGATGCGGAAATACCGGCGTGAAGGGGTCGGCACGCGGATGGCCCACCGCATCCTGCGCGAGCGGCCCGGCCGCTGGGAGATCCCCGTCGCCCGCTACAACGCGCCCGCGCTCGCATTCTGGGAGCGCGTCGTCCGCGGCCTCGGCCCGGCGGAACTCGAAGAGCTCAACAGCGACGGCGGGCGCTGGTCGGGGCCGATCTTCCGGTTTCGCGTAGAGTGAGACGGCCGGGCGTCCCGCCTCACTCCAGATCCTTGGTGTCGATATCCCGGAGGTCGGAGAGCGAGAGGGACGACTGGCCGGTCCGGCGATCGAGCCAGATGAAAACCAGCGTGACGTAGAGCGGCAGGACCAACAGCAGCACCGCCACGGAGTAGAGCAGCGCGTCGGTGCGGATGCGGGTGATCGGGGCGGTGACCTCGTCCACCGGCACCACCATGCCGAGGTATTCGGCCTCGCCGAGCCTGCGCATGATCGGCACCACCTGCGAGAGATAAGCGCGCCCATTGACATCGAGACGCAGCATTCGCTCGTTGCCCTGCTTCTGCACGCTCTCGTAAAGCGCTGATATCACGGGGTCGCCAAGGCTCGCGATGGTCGTGGGCGCCAGCGTCGATTTCCTGCTCGTTCTTGATCGCCCGCTGGATCTTGCTGTCGTCGGGATAGGCGATGATCTCGCCCCGGCCATTGAAGATGAAGGCCTTGCTGGAGGCCGAAATCTTCTTCTCGGCAAGGAAGCTGGAGACCTCGCGCACCGCGAGGTCGGCGCCGAATACGCCGGAGCTCGCGCCATCGAGCTTGCGCGAGAGCGTAATGCCGATCTCCTGGCTGGAGGCGAAGATGTAGGGATCGCTGCGATGCACTTTGTCGTCGTCATGGGCGAGGCGATACCACTGGCGGACGCGCGGATCATAGACGGTGTCCGTCGCGGCGCGCTCCTCGATCGCGGTCCCGTTCTCGTCGAGAAAGGTCCAGCTGGCGCGCCGGGTGCCGCCGCCCTCGGTGCGGATGGTCTCATGGGCGAAGAATGCGGTGTCCGGCGCGCCCAAGGTCTTGCGGGCATCGCTCCGCTCCTTGCCGCCGACGCGCGTCATCATGTCGAAGTCGCCGTTGTCGTAGCCGACATAAAGCGAGAACAGCTGGGGATAGCGGTGCAGGCCGGTGATCACCAGGGCCGCCCGGTCATCGCGCTCCCGTGTCGTCATCTCCGAGATCTGCGGAACCCGCGAGGCCAGCGCGACGATCGCCAGCACCGGCTCGTAGAAGAGCTCGATCCGGTGCACCGTATCGTCGCTGCTCTCCGCCAGCAGGCGTTCGGCGGTATCGATGGCGAGGCTCTCGGATTTCTGGAAATTGTACCAGATGATCCCGCCGACGAGGCCGACGACGATAAGAACGAGCAGGGTCGCGATTGCGACCTGGGTCCCTTTGCGGGACGATCTATCGGGGCCGCGCTCCGCCATGGCTCGCCTCCGTCGCTGTCCACGCCGGCAGAACTCTTCCGGCGCGGATCGACCGCCGGGCGATCTTACCGCCCGCTGGAAATTCCACAACGTCCACGCGATGCAATGGCGCGCGTCATCCCTGCCACGGCAGCACGCCGCGCGGGAGCCGGCGGGCGGCGAGGGTGGCGAGGCCCATGAGGGACACGGTCGCGAGCACGACCAGCACCGAGAGTGCCGCCGATAGCGTACCGTCGCCGCCCTGCTCCAGGCCGAACACGACGACGCCGAGCGTCTCGTTGCCCGACGACCACAGCAGCGCCGAGACCGTGAGCTCGTTGAGGGCGGTGAGGAAGACCAGGATCGCGCCCGCCGCCACCGCGGGCGCCGCGAGCGGCAGGATCACCGTCGCGATGCGGTGCCAGAGCCCGGCGCCGGCCATCTCCGCCGCCTCCTCGAGGGCACTGTCGATCTGCAGATAGCCCGCGACCGTCGTGCGCAACGCCAGTACCAGGAAGCGCGCGATATAGGCCACGAGGATGATCCCGAGCGTGTTGTAGAGGGAGACTCCCAGGAGCGGCAGCGGGCGCAGGAACAGCAGGATCGTCGCCAGCGCCAGCACCACGCCGGGGAGCGCGTAGGGAATTTCCGCCACCACGCTGAGACCGCGCGCCAGCGGCCCGTCGCGCCACACCAGGACATATGCCAGGAGCACTCCTGCGAGCGCGGTGACGAGCGCCGTCGAGGCCGCGAGGACGACGCTGTTGCGGGCGGCGCGCAGCGTCGCTCCATGCTCCAGCAGGACAGCGCGGAAATTCTCCAGCGTGACGGTCGCGGGGGTGAGGGACAGCCCCTCGGCCTTGACGAGCGAGGTGGCGAGAAGCGCCAGCAGGGGCAGCGCCACCAGCAGCCCCACCAGCGTCCAGGCCAGCGCGGCGAGTGGCCAGCGCCACCGCCGGAGCGGCAGCAGCCGCGTCGTGCGCGGCCGCGTCCAGCGCAGGTCGCGCCGCCGGCCGAGGCTGGTCTGCACCGCGACGCCGGCGGCGGCGATAACGCCCAGCAGCAGCGACAGCACCGCCACCTCGCCGATCGCCTGCGGTCCGAAGCCGGCGAGGCGCTGGTAGATCAGCACCGTGAGCACGGAATAGCGCCCGGGAATGCCGAGGAGCGCCGGTGTCGCGAAATTGCCGATCGAGGACACGAACGCCAGCGCCGCGCCGGCGGCGAGAGACGGCAGCGTCATCGGCAGCACGATGGTGCGGAGGATGCGCAGCCGCGTGGCGCCGGCACCCTCCGCCGCCTCGATTGCCTCGCCCGGTAGCGCGCGAAGCCCGGCGCGCAGCGCCAGGAAGACGAGGGGCGCGTGCTCCAGCCCCAGCAGGAAGCTGATGCCGCCGAAACCATAGAGTGGATGCGGCGCGCCGGCCGCCGGCGCCAGTCCCACCAGGGACAACAATGGGCTCGCCGACCCCAGGAGATCGATCCAGGCGATCGCCGTCACCTGGGAGGGGATCAGCAGCGGCAGCACGGCGGCAAAGCCGAGCGGCGTCTTGGCCGGCAGATCGGTGGCGCCGATCAGCACCGCGAAGCCGCCGCCCAAGACCAGGGCAAGGGCGGTGCTGGCGAGACCCGTCGCCACGGTGCGCTCGGTGGCGAGCCAGGTTCGCGGTGCCGCCAGCACCGCCGCCAATACCTGGGGATGCAGAGCCTCGGCGATCAGGCGCAGGAACGGCGCCGCGCCAAAGGCGCCCACGAAGACGACGAGGCCAAGGACGAGCACCCGCTCGCTGGCGGTGGCGCCGAGGATCCCGAGCCTCGGCACGCGCGCTCTCAGCCGCCGAAGAGCTCGCTGAACCGGTCCCGCATCGCGCCCACGCCCTTCAGGGTCTTCGCCATGTCGAGGGGCAGCAGGGTCACGTCGCCGGGCTTGGGAAAGCCGAAGGGCGGCGTCACGTCGGTGCGCGCGGGCAGGAAGCCTTGCTTCGCCGCCAGCTCCTGCCCTGCCTTCGACAGGATGAAGTCGACGAAGGCCTGTGCCGCCTCCGGATGCTTCGCGGTCTTGAGGATCGCAATGGGCTCGGTGATCGCGCTGACGCCTTCCTTTGGAAAGACGAAATCCACCGGCGAGCCCCGGTTCTTGGCGTTGAGCGCCATGAACTCCACCAGGACGCCGTACATCTTCTGCCCGCCCGCCACCTGCTTCAGGACCGTGCCGTTGCTGGGCACCGCCACCGCGCCGTTCTTGGCGAGCTTCGCGTAGTAGTCGCGACCGAGGGCGGGGTCGGCGCCGAGAGCCGCCATGTTGATGGCGGCGGCGCCGGAATAGAGCGGGCTCGGCAGCACCACCTTGCCCTTGAGGGCCGGATCCAGGAGGTCGAGCCACGAGGTCGGCCGCGGCGCCTTGGTGTTGTAGACGATGCCCGTGGTGATCAGCTTGGTGCCGAAATAGGTCAGGTCCTTGTCATAGGCCGCCTTGGGGTAGGCGGACACGTCGACGTCGGGATAGGGCAGGAGCCGGCCCTGTTGCTTCAGCGCCTCCATGCTCACGGCATCGGCGATGAAGACGACGTCGGCCCTGGGATCGCCGGCCATGAACTCCGCCATCAGCTTGTTCACCACTTCGGTGGTGCCGGAGCGGAAGACCTGCACATCCACTTTCGGATAGAGCTTATGAAAGCCTTCCAGGGTCTCGTCGGAGATACGGTCGGGCTGCGAGGTGTAGAGCACGATCTCGCCGGACTGGGCCAGCGCCACCCCGCTCCACAGCGTGACCACGAGCGCAAGGGCGCGCGCGCCCGCGTTCACCGACAGCCAAGACATGTATCTCTTTCCCCCGATCGGTTCCGACGCGAGCGCCTGTGCCAGAATGATTTCAGTTTGACGACAGCGGATCGCTCGATCGCGATTGTGCCGCAGCGCCGGCCTCGCTGGCAACGCGCAGCGTCGCCGCCCGCATCTCCTCGGCGGCGCGGCGCAGGCGCTGATAGGAGCGGATGCTGAGCGGGATCGAGCCGATGTAGATCGCACCCAGCACCAGCATGGTCGGCCAGGGCTCCGTGGTGAGGAAGGCGGCGAAAGTGCCCACGCCCAGGAGAGTCGGCAGCACCCACTCGCTCGGAATCCGGAAGCGCTTCATCGCATAGGTCGGAACCCGGCTCACCATCAGCGCCGCCACCGCCAGGATCACTGCCGAGTTGAGCCAGGGCGAGCGGAAGACGGTGTCCCCGAACTCGAAGCTCGCCACCATGGGGATGACGACCAGGCCGGCGGCCGCCGGCGCCGGCGCGCCGGTGAAGAAGTTGTAGGCATAGGGCGGCAGCTCGGCGCCGATCTGGGTGTTGAAGCGCGCGAGGCGGAGCCCGCAGCAGACCGCATAGATCAGCACCACCGCCCAGCCGAAGCTCTGCAGGCTGTCCATGGTCCAGATGTAGAGCATGACAGCCGGCGCCACGCCGAAGCTGATGAAATCCGAGAGCGAGTTCGAGCTGGGCGCCGAAGCTCGAGGTGCCTTTGAGAAGCCGCGCGATGCGGCCATCGAGGCCGTCGAGGATGCCGGCGACGATGATCGCCGTCACCGCCGCCTCGTACTTGCCGACGATGGCCAAGCGGATCCCGGTCATGCCGGCGCAGAGCGCCAGCAGGGTCAGGATATTTGGGATCAGGCGATTGAGCGGGAGATGGAGCGGCCGCACTTTGACGTGCATGCGGGGCCCCATGCGCGGGCGTCTCAGCATCAGTGCGTCCTTCCCTGCCGGGCCGGCTCGCGGGAGACGGCGTCGGCGATCACGGTCTCGCCGCCGATGACGCGCTGGCCCACCACCACCAGGGGCGCCCATTCCGGCGGCAGGTAGACGTCGGTACGGCTGCCGAATCGGATGAGGCCGAAGCGCTCGCCGGTGGCGACCTCCTGGCCCTCGGTGAGCTTGGTGACGATGCGCCGCGCCACCAGTCCCGCGATCTGTACCACCGCCACGTCGGGTCCCTCCTGCGACGCGATGCGGATGGCCATCCGCTCATTGTCCTCGCTCGCCTTGTCCAGGCTCGCATTGACGAATTTACCTTTGGTATACGCGAGCTTGCGGACGCGACCACCCAGCGGCGCGCGGTTGACGTGCACGTCGAAGACGTTGAGGAAAATGCCGATCCTGGTCATGGGCGCCTCGCCCATCTGCAGCTCCCTGGGTGGCGGGACCTGGTCCGTCGTCACCACCATGCCATCCGCCGGGCTCACCACCAGCCCCGGCCGGGTCGGCGTCACCCGCCAGGGGTCACGGAAGAAATAGGTGGTCCAGAGCGTCCCTACCACCATCAACCAGCCCAGCGGCGTCCATCCCACCCAGAACAAAATCAGGGCCAGGACGGCGGCGGCGAGGATGAAGGGCCACCCGGCCGGGTGGATCGGAGCGAGGACGGATCTCCACATCGGGCGCGGTTTTCGGTTGTGGGCGCCGGGACCCGGGACGGCCGGCCGGCGGCACCATAATGGAAAACGCCAATCCCGCCCAGCCTTTAGGGCCGCCCCTCAAGGCAGCGGCAGGCCGGCCTCCTTGAGCTTCGCCTCCAGCTTGGCGATGCGCTCGGTCTGGGCCATGAGGAAGGGCGCCAGCTCCCGCTGGCTGACGCGCTGGGTGATGTGCTGGTTGCAGTTCATGTCCCAGGCCTCGACATGGATGCGGATCACCCGCTCCGGCTGGGCGTCGTAGCCCGCCGGCATCATGGCGGCGATGAGCGCCGGATCCTCCACCACCTCGGCGCGGCCCCAGATCTTGAGGCGCCGCGCATGCACCCAGTCCATCAGGAAGAGGTGGACGCGGTCGTTCTCGGCGAGATTGCCGACGCTCAGGTACTGCCTGTTGCCGGCGAAGTCCGCGAAGGCGAGGGTATGCGGGTCCAGCACGCACAGGAATCCCGCCGGCCCGCCGCGATGCTGCACATAAGGCCAGCCCTCGCGGCTCGCGGTCGCCATGAAGAAGCTGTCGCGATCGGCGATGAATTCGGCGAGCTGCGGCGTCAGGCTGTCGTTCGCCACCGGGTGCTTCTCGATCCGCTCGCCGACGGCGCGGGTGCCGCTGTGGCGCTGGGCCTCCTTGACGGAGTCGGTGAAGGCGATGCGGGCAAAGGCGCGGCTCATGATCTCCTCGCTTCCGGCCAGGGGATGACGTTGCCGACATCGGCAGTGATCGGGATGTGGTTCGGCTGTGACGTGACCCGCTCGAACCAGCGGAGAAGGGCAGGGTAGGGAGCCAGGCTGACTCCCGCCTCTTCCGCTAGATGGCCGTAGGCGTAGAGGGAGATGTCGCCGATGCTGTAGCGCTCGCCGGCGATGAAGGCATGCTCGGCCAGATGCCGGTCGAGAATGCCGAGCGCGGCCTGGGCGACGCCCCGCTTCTGAGTGACGATCTCCCGCCGCTGATCCGCCACCTTCAGGAGATGGGTCCAGTAGCGCACCGTGCCGATGGTGGGCTCGACCCGGTACTGCTCGAAGCTCATCCACTGCAGGGCCTGGGCTCGCGTCCAGGACCCCTCGGGAAAATACGGCGTGTCCTCCGCGAGATGCCAGAGGATCGCATTCGAACTCCGCCAGCTTGCGGCCGTCCTCGAATTCGATGAACGGCGTCTGGCCCAGGGGATTGCGGCCGCGGAATCGCTCGGTCTGCGCCTCGCCGCCGACGAGATCGATGTCGATGCGCTCGAACTCCCGGCCGAGCTGGGTCAGCAGCAGGCGCAGCTTGTAGGAATTGCCGGAGTCCTGGGAATTATAGAGCCGGAGCATTGCCCCTCCACTATGAACGGGGATCACGCTATCACCCAGAAATAGGGGCTGTCTGACTGTCACTCAAACGAATCCTTTTGACGTCTACTATGAATGAAACTAACAGATCGGTATGGCCTCCCATCTGCCGCCTTTCGCCGCGCTCCGCGCCTTCGAGGCGGCGGCGCGGCATCTCAATTTCAGCCGGGCCGCCGAGGAGCTGCACCTTACCCACGGCGCCATCAGCCACCAGATGAAGTCACTGGAGGCCGGCCTCGGCGTGGCGCTGTTCCGCCGCGAGGGGCGGCGGATGCTGCTGACCGACGCCGGCCAGCTCTTCGCCACGGGCATCCGGGATGCGCTCGGCGATCTCGCGGCGGCGGTGGCCGCGGTGGCATCTCCCCGCGATCAGCACGTGCTGACCCTCAGCGTGCTGCCGTCCTTCGCCTCGCTCTGGCTCATTCCGCGCCTTGCCTCGTTTCACGCCGCGCACCCCGAGATCGACGTCAACATCCGCGCCTCCCTGGCGCTCGCCGAGTTCGGCGGCGATGGCGTCGATCTCGCGATCCGCATCGGTCGCGGCGGCTGGCCCGGTGTCGTGGCGGAGAAGCTTTTCGACGAGGAGGTGTTTCCGGTGGCGAGCCCGCGGCTCAAAGGCGGCATGCTGCCGCTGAAGCCCGCGGATCTCGGCCGCTTCGTCCTGCTGCGCAGCGAGCGCGAGCCCTGGACGCCCTGGTTCGAGGCCATGGGCCTCGATCTCAAGGAGCCGAAGCGCGGCCCGATCTACAGCGACGAGACCCTGCTGCTGCAGGCGGCGGCCCAGGGGATCGGCATCGCACTGGCGCGCGGCGCGATGGCGGCGGCGGATCTCACCGCCGGCCGGCTGATCCGGCTCTTTCCCGACCGGGTGCCCCGGCGCAGCGCCTATTACTTGGTCTATCCCCGCGCCAACGGCGGCCTGCCGCGGGTCAAGGCGTTCCGAGAGTGGCTCTTGGAGAAAGCGAGAGTCAGCGCCCCTCGCGGCGCCACGCGAGAATGAAAGTGCCGAGCGCCAGCAGCAGGGCCAGCAGGCCCGGCAGCAGCGGCGTCTCGTGGACGCCGGTCACGACGTAGTCGCCATTGGCGCGGAAGCCCATCCAGGAGCGGCCCGCCGCGGCGCGGTCGGGGCCGACGCGGCGGATGTCCGGCAGCGTGCCGGAGCCGATCCAGAACAATCCGCCGCCGGTGGCGCTGATGGCGGGGCCGAGCTTCTCGTCGGTGGCGCGCACGTCGGACATCTCGATCGGGTTGAGGGCGCCCGCCGCGGCGAGCGCCGTGTTGGTGCCGTCGGTGACGCGGTAGAGGCCGCTCTCCTCGATCGGCACCGTGGCGACGCTGCGCCCGCCGCTCTCCGGCGTCAGCGGCACGATCTTCATCTCGCCGTCGGGGCCGGTCACGTGCACCGGGCGATCGTCCGGCTCAAGCGATTGCCGTGCGATCAACAGGCGATTGCCGTCGACCCGGGCGCGTGAGGGCGTTCTCCTCGAGGTCCGGCTCCTTCATCAGCCAGTAGAGCACCCGGCGCAGCAGCTCGGCCTGGGGCCCGCCGCCCTCGAAGCCGCGCGTCCAGAGCCACATCTGGTCCGACAGCAGCTGCGCCACGCGGCCGTCGCCGACGCGGTCCAGCACCAGGAGCGGCCGGTCGTTGGCGCCGCTCAGCACCGTGGCGCCTTCCTTGGGCGTCGCGTCCACGGTCGTGAACCAGCGGCCCCAGCGCGGGTCCTTGGCGTCGGCGCCGGTGCCGCCGGGCAGGTCCGCGGTCACGGGATGGCGCAGGCCTTGCTCGGTGACCTTGGGCTTGAAGCCCTGCTCGAAGACCTGGCCGGTGGGCTCCGCCGGCAGGATGGCGCCGAGCGGCGTGCGGTAGAGGCCCATGGGCGTGCCGAAGCCGGGGCCGGCGGAATCCAGGAGCGCGCCGCCCTTGCGCACGAAGCGCACGATGTTCTCCAGATAGGCATTGCGGCAGCACGCCGCGACGCTGATAGCGGTCGAAGATGATGAGGTCGAACTCGTCGAGCTTGACGTCGAAGAGCTCGCGGATCGGGAAGGCGATCAGCGACAGCTCGCGGATCGGCGTGCCGTCCTGCTTCTCCGGCGGGCGCAAGATCGTGAAATGGATGAGGTCGACCGAGGGATCGGACTTCAGGATGTTGCGCCAGGTGCGCTCGCCCTGATGCGGCTCGCCGCTCACCAGCAGCACCTTGAGCCGATCGCGCACGCCGTTCACCACGAAGGCGGCGCGGTTGTTGTCGAGGGTGAGCTCCTGCGGCACCGCGCTCCACCTCGACCTCGACGACATTGGGGCCGCCGTGGTCGATCGGGAATCTGCACCTGGTTCTCGCGGCCGATGGGGAGCGTGAGAGATCCGAGGCGTCCCGCCATCCTTGCGCAGCGTCACCCGCGCCTCGCCGCGCGCCTGCGTCAGGGTGTCGGGCAGATCGTCGACCCGGAGCGTGACCGTCACTTCCTTGCCGACGAGACCGAAGCTCGGCGCCGCCTTCACCAGCAGCCGGCGGTCCTTCTCGCCGGGCTTGCCGGTGATGAGGGCATGGAGCGGCGCGGCGAGATCGAGATGGTCGGCGGCGGGCACGTCGTGCACCTCGCCGTCGGTGATCATCACCGCGCCGGCGACGCGCTGCTTCGGCACGTCGGCGAGCGCATGCTGGAGCGCCGTATAGAGCTGCGTGCCGGTGTCGGAGAGGCCGGCGCCCGCCTCGGGCGCGCCCGCATGCACCACGCGGAGGTCGAGGTCGGGAAACGATTTCAGCTTCTGCGTCACCTGGTCGAGCGCCTGCTGGGTCATCTGCCGGCGGTCGCCGATGCGCATGCTCGGGCTGTCGTCGACCACCACCACGGCGACGTCGCGCTCGGGCTTGCGGTCCTCCTCGACCAGGGAGGGATCGGCGAGGATCACCAGCAGTACCGCAGTCGCCAGCAGGCGCCAGAGCGTGCCGCGCGCCCGGCGCCAGGCGCCGACCGCAAGGGCCAGCAGCGCCAGCCCGCCGAAGGTCGCGATCACCCACCACGGCAGCAGCGGCGAGGTCGCGAGGGTGAAGCCGGTGAAGCTCATTGGCCCAGACGCTCCAGGATCGCCGGCACGTGCACCTGGTCGGTCTTGTAGTTGCCGGTCAGCGTGTACATCACGAGGTTGACGCCGAAGCGGAATGCCTGCTCGCGCTGCGGCTCGCCGCCGGGCACCACCGCGTTCAATGACCGGCCGTCGGCGTCCACCGCCCAGGCGCCGACGTAGTCGTTGCTGCCGACGATGATGGAGGCGACGCCGTCATTGACCTTGCCTTCGACCGGCTGCGACCCAGAGCCGGCCGCCGCTCCAGCGGCCGGGAAACTCCTGCATCAGGTAGAACGCTTTGGTCAGGACATGATCCGGCGGCAGCGGCTCGAGCGGCGGTACCGTCGAGGCCGGCGACGAGATGCTGCAGGCGCTGTTGCGTCTCGTAGGCGCTCACCGAGTTGCGCTGGCCCTGGTCGCGGGTGTCGAAGAGGATGGTGCCGCCGCTGGCGAGATAGCGGTTGAGCTTGTCGATCGCCTTGGCGGACGGCAGCTGCTCGCCCTCTACCACCACCCAGTAGAGCAGCGGGAAGAACACCAGCTCGTCATTCTCGACGTCGACCTCCATGGGCTGGGCGCTCTCCACCGCGGTGCGGCGGTTCAGCACGTCGGCGAGGCCGGTAAGGCCGGCGCGCGCCGCGTCGTCCGCCTCGGGAACGCCGGTGCGGATATAGGCGAGGTGGAACTCGCTGGTGGCGCGGATCGCGAAGTCGTCGTCGGCGGCGGCATGCACCGATGTGGGCGCGCCCAGCAACGCGAGCGCCAGCAGCGCACCGACGGCGCCGCCGCTCGCCCGCCGCCGGCGCCAGAGCCCGCCGAGGAGACCGCGGAGCGCGTAGGCGACGATGAGGTCGACGAGGGCGAGGCCGAGCGCGCCGCCCAATAGCCAGGGCCGGAAATCCTTCTCGCGGCCGCGCTCGTAGGGCGTGAGCGCCGCGGCGTTGGGGAGCCGCGTCAGCGGCGCCAGACTGTCCACCGCGCCGGCGAGATTGAGGGCGCGGCGCGCGTCGGTGGTGCCGTAGAAGCCGGGCGGATGGCGCGCATTGACCCGCGTCGAGGCGAAGGCGCCGGCGGCAATCAGCTGCGCGCTCGCCGGCGCGCCGCCGAGGCGGCCGAACCCGTCGAGGGTCTCCACCGGCGGCAGCGGTCCCTCGGAGGCCGCCGCCACGCCCTGGCTCAATCCCACGATCCGCCGGAGCATGTCGACGAAAAGGCCGGAGATCGGCAGCGACGACCACTCGGGATCGGCGGTGGTGTGCACCAGCACCAGCCAGCCCTTGCCGTGCTTCTCAGCGGTGACCAGCGGCGTGCCGTCGGTGAGCCGCGCCCAGGTCTTGCCGGAGAGATCGAGGGACGGCTCCGCCAGCACCTGGCGATTGACCGTCACGTCGTCGGGGATCGCGAGGCCGGAGAACGGACTGTCGGCATCGAAAGGCGCCAGATGCGCCGGCTTCTCCCAGGAGAGCGCGCCGCCCAGCACGCGGCCGCCGCGCCGCAAGGTCACCGGCAGGAGGTCGTCGGGATTCTCCGCCAGGTTCGGACCGGCGAAGCGCAGCACCAGCCCGCCGGCGTCCATCCATTTCACCAGCGCCGCGCGATCGGCGCTTTCGAGAGTGGTGGCGTCGGGCAGCAGCAGCACCGCGATCTCGCGCTGCAGGAGCTGCGCCACCGGCGCGCGCCGCACTTCGCTGAACGGCAGGAGCGCGCGCTCGAGGTAATAGGCGCCGGACAGCAGAGGCTGCGCGGCCTCGCCGGGGGGCGGCGCCGCGATGCCGACCGGGCGCCGGCGCCAGCGCTCGTCCAGCAGCAGCGTGCTGGCGGCGGAGGCCTCGCCCTCGATCACCACGCTGGTGGCGCGGTTGCGTAGCTCCACCGGCATCTTGAGCGCCACCGTCGCCGTATCCTCGTCCGCCGCCATCTGCACGTCCTCGCGGGCGAGGAGGCGGCCGTCGTCGCCGACCGCGCGCACGGTGAAGCGCGCCTCGGCGGGCGCCTGGGCGCGATGCACGACCACGCTCAGATCCTTGGCGTCCCGATCGCCGGGCGATACCAGGTGCGGCAGCACCGTCGGATCGTCCATCAGCACATGCAGGCTGTCGTAGCGCGTCAGTCCCTCGGCGAAGGCATAGGCGCTGCCGTCGTCGAGACCGTCGCTGAGCCAGACCACGGCGGCGCCGTCGAGGGGCAGCCCGTCGAGACGGGCGAGCGCCGCCTTGCGGTCCACCGGCCAGGGCCGCGGCACCATCTCGGCGGCGGCGGCGCGGGCGTCTTCCGGCCGCAGCAGGGAGAGTGGCGGCGGCGCTGTCTCGCCCGGCATCGGCGCGGTGCCGAGCAGCACGACGCGGCGATCCTCGCGCTCGGCCTGGGAGACGAGCTGATTGAGCGCGGCCTGCCGCTCGCTCCAGCGCGGTGCCGCGCTCCAGCCGTCATCCACCGCGATCACCAGGGGACCATTGCCGGCGAAGCGGGCGTTGGGATTCAGCAGCGGATGCGCGAGCGCCAGGATGATGAGAGCCGCCAGCGCCATCCGCATCAGGATGAGCCAGAGCGGCGTCTTCGACGGCGTCTCCTCCCGGGGCAGTAGATCCCGCAGCAGGCGCAGCGCCGGGAAGACCACGCGCTTCGGCGCCGGCGGCGTCACCCTGAGCAGCCACCACAGGACCGGCAGCACCGCGAATCCCAGCAGGATCCAGGGCGCGGCGAAAGCGAGGCTGCCCAGGCTGAGCATCTCCTATGGCCCCGCCGGGCGCGCCAGCGCGCCATAGAGCGCCAGCAGCGCCGTCGTCGCCGGCCGGTCGGTGCGGTGCATGCCGAAGCTCCAGCCCAGCATCTGCGTCAAGGCCGCGAGACCTTCGCGGTGCCGCTTGAGGCGCTCCTCGTACTGGTCGCGGATGGTCTCGACGCGGGCCAGCAGCAGCGTCTCTTCGTTCTCCAGCCCCTCGAAGCGCACGCGGCCCTCGAAGGGCAGCGTCTCCTCCACGGGGTCGAGCACCTGCAGCAGGTGCCCCTTCACGCCGAGTGCCGCGAAGCGTCGCGTCAGGGTCTCGATCTCCGGCAGCGGCGACAGCAGGTCGCCGATCATCACCAGCTGGCCATAGCGCGGCAGCGCCTCGAAGGCGGGGAGGCTGGCGCCCTCGGCGCCGGCGCGGTCGATCAGCAGCGCCAGGCGATTGAGAGTAGCGTTGCCGGTCGCCGGCGTGAGGCCGGAGCCCAACAAGGTCACGCGCTCGCCGCCGCGGACCAGCAGCGCCGCCAGCGCCAGCGCCACCAGATCCGCGCGCAGCCGCTTGGTGGGAAGCGACGGGCTCGAGGCATAGGTCATGGAGGGCGAAGTGTCGCGCCAGATCCAGACGCTCTCCGACGCTTCCCACTCGGTCTCGCGGACGTAAAGGCGCTCCGAGCGCGCGCTCTCGCGCCAGTCGATGCGCTGGGCGGGCTCGCCGGGCTCGTATTGCCGGAACTGCCAGAAGGTCTCGCCCTGGCCCACGCGCCGGCGGCCGTGCACACCCTGGGACACCGTGATGGCGACGCGCTCGGCCTCGACGAGCAGCGGCGGCAGCTGTGCCGCCAGCTCCTCGGCGCGGTGCTTGAGCGTGCCTGGCGCGGGGGTAGCGGCCATTGTCTAGGGGGTCTGCCTCGCCGACCGGATCAGCGCAGGGGATCGACCAGGCGGTCGATCACCTGGGTAATGCTGACGCCATCGGCGCGCGCTGCGAAGGTGAGCGCCATGCGATGGCGCAGCACCGGCGCCGCCAGCGCGACCACGTCGTCGATCGACGGGCTGAGGCGGCCGTCGAGCAGGGCGCGAGCGCGGCTCGCCAGCATCAGCGCTTGGCTTGCCCGCGGGCCCGGGCCCCAGGCGATATGGCGCTGCGTCTCGGACTGGGCGCTTTCGGGCCGGCCGGAGCGCACCAGCTTGAGGATCGCCTCCACCACGCTTTCGCCCACGGGAATGCGGCGCACCAGGCGCTGGGCCGCCAGCAGCTCGGTGGTCCCCATCGCCTCGCTCGGCCGCTCCTCGATCAGGCCCGTGGTCATCAGCAGCATCTGCCGCTCCGCCTCGAGATCGGGGTAGCCCACGTCGATCTGCAGCAGGAAGCGGTCGAGCTGGGCTTCCGGAAGCGGGTAGGTGCCTTCCTGTTCCAGGGGGTTCTGCGTCGCCAGCACGTGGAAGGGGCGGGGCAGCGGGTGGTATTGTCCCGCGACCGACACCCGACCCTCTTGCATCGCCTGCAGCAACGCCGATTGCGTGCGCGGGCTGGCGCGGTTGATCTCGTCCGCCATCAGCAGCTGGCAGAATACCGGGCCCGGGATGAAGCGGAACGAGCGGCGGCCGACGTCGCTCTCCTCCAGCACCTCGGCGCCGAGGATGTCGGCAGGCATCAGGTCGGGCGTGCACTGGATGCGCTTGTCCGCCATCCCCAGCACGATCCCCAGCGTCTCCACCAGCTTGGTCTTGGCGAGGCCGGGGACGCCGATCAGCAGCGTGTGCCCGCCGGAGAGGATGGTGATCAGGGCTTGATCCACCACCTCGCGCTGGCCGAAAATGACCCGGCCGATGCGCTCGCGCACCAGCCGCAGGCGATGGCCGAGCGCCTCGACTTCATCGACGAGATCCTTGGTGGTGGCGGAGAGGGGCTCGGGAGCGGTCACGGCATCGACTCCTTAAACCTAGAGGCGTGAGACGAGCGGGCGTGTCTTGAGAGATAGGTCGGCGGAATGACGGACAAGGCGGTACTGGCCGAGGAACTCCGGCGTCTGGCCGCCGAGGCAGCGCGCCCGGGCCAACACTCTGGCCGCCCGCCGCCCCGAGATCTGGGCGATATCGGCATCCGCATCGCCCATGATGGTAGCTGGTTCTATCAGGGTTCTCCAATCACACGCGCGAGCCTGGTGCGGCTTTTTGCCTCCGTGCTGCGGCGCGAGGCAGACGGTGCCTACTGGATGGTCACGCCGGCCGAGCGCGCGCGAGTCACCGTGGATGAGGTGCCGTTCATGGCGGTGGAACTCACCGTGACCGGCGCCGGATCCCAGCAAATTCTGAGTTTCCGGACCAATGTCGACGAAATTGTGACCGCCGACTCCGAGCACCCGTTAACTATGGTCCCCGATTGCGGCAGCGGCGGTGGTCCGCGGCCTTATATACTGGTACGTGATGGGCTGGAGGCCAAACTCGCGCGTCCGGTATTCTATCAGCTCGTCGACCTCGGGCGGGAAGCAGAGGTCGACGGCGTCGGGCGCTTTGGCGTCTGGAGCGGCAACGTATTCTTCCCGCTGGGAGAGATCGCCTGACGACGCTCACTGCGGAGGATGTGCGCGCGCGCTTTGCCGGCGCCGATGTCGGCCGCCGCGGCTTCGGCACCGACCGGGACGGCTGGCTGCCGCCGGGCGTGCGCGGCGATCATTCGCTGATGCCCGGCAATCAGGCGCCGCCGGCGCCGCTCACCCGCGCCGCGGTGCTGGTGCCTGTGGTGACGCGCGAGTCGGAGCTAACGGTGCTGCTGACCTTGCGCACCTCCCATCTCAACGACCACGCGGGCCAGGTCGCATTCCCCGGTGGGCGGATCGAGGCCAGCGACCGTGATCCCACCCACGCGGCGCTGCGGGAGACCGAGGAAGAAGTCGGGGTGCCCGACGATTACATAGATGTGATCGGCCGCCTCGACACCTACATCACCGGCACCGGCTACGAGATCACGCCGGTCGTGGGTCTGGTGCGCACGCCGTTTCCCCTGCGGCCCGACCCGCACGAGGTCGCCGACGCCTTCGAGGTGCCGCTCGCCTTCATCCTCGACCCCGCGAATCACGAGCGGCACAGCCGCGAGGTGAAGGGCCGCATCCGCAGCTTCTATGTTCTGCCTTATCCCGGCCGCTACATCTGGGGTGCCACCGCCGGCATGCTGGTGAATCTCGCCGAGGTGCTGGGAGGGCGATGATGCGCGCCCTCCTCACGATCATCCTGCCCCTGATATTGCCGACCGCGCTCTACGTGCTCTGGTCCCTCGCCGTGCGACGGGTGGCGGCGACGGGTACGGCCGATCTGCTGCGGGGATTGCCGTGGATCTGGCTGGTGCCCGCGGGCGTGGCCCTGGTGGCGGTGGTGCTGGTGCTGATCCCGCTGCACTTCGGCGGCGGCGCCGGCGGCATCTACGTGCCGCCGGCGATCGTGGACGGCAAGCTGGTGCCGGGCCACGTCGTGCCCGCGTCGAAGCCGTGATCGCCGTGGCGCGCACCGCCAATCGCAAGGTCCCGCGACTTCCGCGCCTCACGCCGCAGCCCTGGATGACCGCGGCGCCGACCCGCCGCGTGCTGAAGGCGCTGGCGGCGGGGGGCGCCGCCGCGCGCTTCGTCGGGGGCGCCGTGCGCGACGCGCTGCTGGGCCGCCCGGTCGCGGACGTCGACATCGCAACCCCAGCGCCGCCGGAGACCGTGCTGGCGCTCCTGCAGAAAGCGCGCATCAAGGCAGTGCCGACCGGCATCGCCCACGGCACCGTGACGGCGGTGGTCCCGCCGCGGCACTACGAGATCACCACTCTACGCCGCGACGTCGAATCCTTCGGACGGCACGCCCGCGTCGCCTTCACCGACGATTGGCAGGCCGACGCGGAGCGCCGCGATTTCACCATGAACGCGCTCTCTCTGGACGCCGACGGCACGCTGCACGACTACGTCGGCGGCCTCGACGACGTGAAGGCCCGCCATGTGCGCTTCGTCGGCGATCCCGAGACGCGCATCCGCGAGGACGTGCTGCGTCTCCTGCGCTTCTATCGCTTCCACGCCCAGATCGAGAGCGGCGCCGCCGACGAGGCTGCCCGCGCCGCCTGTCGCGCGCTGGCGCCGCTGCTGCCGACGCTGTCCGCCGAGCGCGTCGCCGCCGAGCTGATGAAGCTCCTGGCGGCGCCGGACCCGCTGCCGACGCTGGTGCTGATGGCGGTGGACGAGGTGCTGCCGGTGCTGCTGCCGGAGGCGACGCGGCCCGACCGCCTCGAGGTGCTGATCGCGCTCGAGCCCGAGGCCGATCCGATCCGCCGGCTCGCGGCGCTGTCGGAGATCGACGGCACCGGCGCCCGCACGCTTGCCGAGCGGTTGCGCTTGTCCAGCCATGACCGCGATCGGCTGGTGGCGTTGGCGGCGCCGCCATGGCCCGTCGATCTCGCCGGCGAGGCCCCGGCGCAGCGGCGGGCGATCCATCATCTTGGCGCCGAGCCCTACGCCGATCTGGTTCTGCTGAAGGGGGCGGAGGCCGGCGTCGCCGCGCGCAAGCGTGTGCGTGCACTCCTCGCCGCCGCGGCCAGGACCAAGCTGCCGGCCTTTCCCCTCAAGGGCCGCGACGCCACCGCCCTTGGCATCCGGCCCGGCCCGCGCGTCGGCGAGCTCCTGACCGCAGTCGAGGCGTGGTGGGAAGCCGGCGACTTCCGCGCCACCCGCACGGCCTGCCTGGCGGAGCTGAAGAGAAGGGTGGGAGCGCAATCAAAACCCTCTCCGCCGCGATAGCGGGGGAGAGGGGCCAACTTCGGCTCAACAGTTCACGCCCCGATCGCCCGCGCTCTCCCGCTTCGGCCGTCGAACTGCACGTTGATGCGCAGCACCGAGGTGCTGCCGGTCTTGGCCAGCGTCACCCGGATCATGTCCTCCTTGATGGCGACGTATTTCGCCACGACAGCCACCAGCTCGCGCCGCAGCAAAGGGAGGAACTCGGCGCTGTCGCGGGTCGCGCGCTCCTGGGCCAGCACCGTCCGCAGCCGCTCCTTGGCGATCGACGCGGTCGGCGGCGGTTTGCGGAAGAAGAAATCGAGGATATTCATCATGCCCTGCCCAGGAGCGCGCGGAACAGGCTCCGGCGGGGGCGGGCGACGAAGCGGAGCTCCCGCTGCTCGCCGAGGAAGCGCGCCACCGCGTCGTCGTAGGCGCGGCCGGCAGGGCTGTCCTCGTCGAGGATGACCGGCGTTCCCGTGTTGGAGGCCTTAAGCACGCTCTCGGACTCGGGGATGACGCCCAGCACCGGCACCGAGAGGATCTCCTTCACGTCGTCGATCGACAGCATCTCGCCGTTGGCGACCCGGTCGGGGGAATAGCGCGTCAGCAGCAGGTGCTCCTTCACCGGCTCCTGATTGTGCTCGGCCCGGCGCGACTTCGCGGCGAGGATGCCGAGGATGCGGTCGCTGTCCCGGACCGAGGAGACCTCGGGGTTGGTGACGATGATGGCGCTGTCGGCGTGGTAGAGCGCGGTCAGCGCGCCGTGCTCGATGCCGGCCGGGCTGTCGCAGACGATATAGTCGAAGCTTCCCTTGAGCTCGGTCATCACCTTCTCGACCCCCTCGGGCTTCAGCGCCTCCTTGTCCCGGGTCTGGGAGGTCGGGAAGACGGAGAGGGTGTCGATACGCTTGTCGCGGATCAATGCCTGGTTGAGCTTGGCGTCGCCGTTGATGACGTTGATGAAGTCGAAGACCACCCGGCGCTCGCAGCCCATCACGAGATCGAGGTTGCGCAAGCCCACGTCGAAGTCGATCACCACGGTCTTGTGGCCGCGCTGCGCCAGTCCGACGGCGATTGCCGCCGAGGTCGTGGTCTTGCCGACGCCGCCCTTGCCCGACGTCACCACGATCACGTGGCCGGGCTGCTTCGCCTTGTCCTTCTCCGCCGTTTTTCCCAATTCACCCTCCTGCTCGATAGATCTCGCGCCGGCGTCGTTCACGTCCACCCCGGCAGGATGCGCAGGCGGTCGTCGATCAGCGCCACCTGCGCCGCCTGCTTCAGATGCTCCGGCGCAATCGCCTCGCTGACGAAATAGCGGCCGGCGACGCAGACCAGCTCGGCCTCGAGGCGATGAACGAAGATCCGCGCGCTGGTATCGCCGGTGGCGCCGGCAATGGCACGGCCGCGCAGCGCCCCGTAGATGTGGATGTGCCCGTCGGCGATCACCTCGGCCCCGGCGCTCACCGGCGCCAGCACGATGAGATCGGCGTCGCGGGCGTAAATCTGCGTTCCCGAGCGCACGGGCTGCGTCACCAGCTTGCTTTTGATGGGCGTCGATTTGGCACCGTCGGCCGTCGTCGGCGCCGGCACCCGGCGCACGCCGCCGGCACCAAAAGGCGCGAGACCCGCCGCCAGCGCCAGGCGCTGCTGTACCGGGCTGGCGCCCTGCACGCCGACCGCGACCAGCTGATGCCGGCGCAACTGCGACTTCAGCGCCTCGAAATCCGCCGCCGCGGTGCAGCCGAGACAATCCCGGAGATCGATCACGACCGGCGCGTCCGCGAAAAAGCGCGGACTCAATTTCACCTGTTCGGCGATCTCGGCATCGAGCGCGGGATCGTAGGGGTCGTTCACCCGCACCGTCATCACGGTGAAGATCGCCCCCTGCATCCGTCCCATGCTCATTGCAAACTGCAATCCGCTCGCTTCGCCGCCACGACGTGGCGCAAGCAACGGCACTACCATGGTGTTTTAAAGACGGTCGCGTAGCCTTTATGAGGCGACTCGGGAGATCGCGATGAAGTTTTCCGGGCGCGCGACAATACGGCCGCATGGAGCTGGGAGCATGTGTCGCGGGCGGCTTGAATCTAAGACTTGTGCCCGTGCCCGGCAGCGACATACATAGGCGGGGCCCGTCGCCGACAGGCGCCGCGATCTCTGCGCATCCTTGCCGCCGATCGACTTCAGAGAGGAGGCGAAATTGCCCTACAGCCCGCTCACGTCCCGCGATCCCGAAGACCCGTCAGAGGAGCCTGAAATGCCGGAGAAGGGCGAGAAGAAACCCACCGACGGATTCGTCAACGAACTGGAATCGCGCCTCCTCAAAGGGCGCAAGGTCATGGTGTTCGGCCAGATCGACGACAAGCTGGCGCGCGACGTGGTGGCGCGGATCCTGTCGCTGGTCGACGAATCCTCGCAGCCGATCCAGATCTACGTCAATTCTCCCGGCGGCCATGTGGAGTCCGGCGACTCCATCCACGACATCATCAAGTTCGTGCGCTCGAGCGTGCCGATCTACATGATCGGCACCGGCTGGGTCGCCTCCGCCGGCGCGCTCATCTACACGGCCGGCGAAAAGAAGCATCGCTACTGTCTGCCGAACACGCGCTTCCTGCTGCATCAGCCGATGGGCGGCGTGCAGGGACCGGCGTCCGACATCGCCATCGAGGCGCGCGAGATCATCAAGATGCGCGAGCGCCTGAGCCAGATCATCGCCGCCGAGACCGGGCAGCCGATCGAGCGGGTTCGCAAGGATACCGAGCGGAACTACTGGATGTCTCCGACCGAGGCGATCGAGTACGGCCTCGCCACCAAGATCATCAGCTCGATCGAAGAGCTGAAGTAGGGCGTACGGCCAGACCGCTCTCGCGGTGCAAGGGCACCGCTGGCGCGGCTTCGACATTTGCTATCGCAAATGTCTAGGGCGGCTCTCGCGGTGCAAGGGCACCGCTGGCGCGGGTCGGCACTTTGCTGCGCAAAGGCCTAGGGCCAAGCTACCTCCGGCGGCAGCGACATCAGGATTGCTTCCACGTTGCCGCCGGTCTTGAGGCCGAAGAGGGTGCCGCGGTCGTAGAGCAGGTTGAACTCCACGTAACGGCCGCGCTTGACCAGCTGGGCCTGGCGCTGCTCGTCGGTCCAGGTCTCCAGGAGATGGCGGCGGACGAGGGCGGGGTAGACCGCGACGAAGGCCTCGCCCACCGCGCGGGTGAAGGCGAAGTCGCGTTCGAAGTCGCCGGTGTCGTGATCGTCGTAGAAGATGCCGCCGACGCCGCGCGGCTCGTTGCGGTGCTTCAGGAAGAAATACCGGTCGCACCATTCCTTGAAGCTGACATAGTAGCCGGCGTCGGTGGCATCGCAGGCCGCCTTGAGCGCGTCGTGGAAATCTGCGGTGTCCGCGTCCACCGGAAAGACCGGTGTCAAATCGGCGCCGCCGCCGAACCAGGCCTTGGCGGTCCGGATATGCCGCGTATTCATATGCGCCGCCGGCACCAGGGGCGAGCGCGGATGGATCACCACGGAGATACCGCTCGCCCAGAAGCGCGGATCCACGTCGGCGCCGGGGATCTGGGCGCGGAAATCTGCCGCGAACTCGCCGTGGACGGTGGAGACGTTGACGCCGGCCTTCTCGAAGACGCGGCCCTTGAGGATCCCCATCACGCCGCCACCGCCGCCGTCCCGGCTCCAGGGCCTGCGCTCGAAGCGCGCCGGCGCGCCCTCTACCGGCCGCGCCGCCTGATACTCCGCCTCGATGGCCTCGAGGGCGGCGATCAAGCGGTCCCGCAGCGTCCCGAACCATTCGGCGGTCCGGGCCTTGCGCTCCATCGCCAGCGCGTCATCCGACGTCATGGGCGCGGCTCGCCCGGCAGGAGTCCGGTTTGTCGCAATGCCTCGCCCAGCACCATGGCGGCGGCCAGCGCCACGTTGAGGGAGCGCAGGCCCGGCCGCATCGGCACCAGGAGCCGCGCGTCGGCGGCGGCGTGCACCGCCTCCGGCACCCCCGCCGTCTCCCGTCCCACGAGCAAGATGTCCTCCGGCTGAAACACGAAGCGATGGTAGTGCACCCTACCCCCCGTCGTCAGCAGCAGGAGACGGGTGCCGGGCGCCCGCTGGTCGTGGAAAGCCTGCCAGGAGCGATGGCGCGCGAGATCCAGCGCCGAGAGGTAATCCATGCCGGCGCGTTTCAGCCGGCGGTCGCCGAGGAGGAATCCCGCGGGCTCGATGATGTCGAGGCTCACACCCAGGCAGGCGGCCAGCCGCATGAGTGCGCCGGTGTTCTGCGGGATGTCCGGCTCGTAAAGCGCAAGGCGCATCGGATCGGCTTTCCTGCTGGGAGAATTTGCCGCGGAAAATCCGATGTTTCCGCCTTTGCAACCCTCCGTCCGTTCGACTATACCGGGGGCGCCCGCGCGCCGCCGACTCCGGGGTTGAGCGGACCGTTCTGCGGCAGGATGTCGCAATGAGACGGGCCCGGGCGGCGTATTAGGGTGCGGCCACGATTCCTCCGCCCGGACTGTGGCAGTCGGGCGCTCAAGTGACGGGGTGATGCGAGATGGCGGATACCGCGCAAGCCAAGGTCATGGGCACGCCGGGCGGCGGGCATGGGGGCGGCACCACGCGGCGGGATTTTCTGGCGTTGACCGCATCGGCGATGGGCGCGGTGGGTGCCGCGGCGGTGGCCTGGCCCCTCATCAACAGCATGAACCCCGCGAGGGACACGCTCGCGGCGGGCGCCCCCGTCGATATCGACATCTCCCATCTGCAGCCCGGCCAGCAGATCGTGGTGTTGTGGCGCAGCCGGCCGATCTTCATCGTCAACCGCACCGCCGACGAGCTGAAGAAGCTCCAGGACGCCCAGGAGCTGAGCGTGCTCCGCGATCCCGACTCGGCCGTGCTGCAGCAGCCGGACTACGCCAAGAACTGGCATCGCTCGGTGAAGCCCGAGATCCTCGTGCTGGTGGGCATCTGCACCCATCTCGGCTGCATCCCGAGCTTCGTGCCGCAGCCCGGCGGCAGCCTCGGCCCGAGCTGGCAGGGCGGATATTTCTGCCCCTGCCACGGCTCGCGCTACGATCTCGCGGGCCGCGTCTTCAGCGGCGTGCCGGCGCCCTTCAACCTGCCGGTGCCGCCCTACGTCTTCGTCAGCGATACCGTCGTCCGCATCGGCGAGAATCCGGCCGGCTCGACGTTCGACCTGAACACCGTCGAGCAGATCTAGAGGAGTACGGCGCATGGCCGCCTCCGGCCCGCAGAACAAGATCATACGCTGGATCGACTACCGCCTGCCGGTCTTCAGCTATCTCGAGCATGAGCTGCACGAGTACCCGACGCCGAAGAACCTGAGCTACTGGTGGAATTTCGGCTCGCTCGCGGGATTCATGCTGGTGACGATGATCGTCACCGGAATCTTCCTGGCGATGAACTACACGCCCCACATCGACCTCGCCTTCAATTCCGTCGAGCGCATCATGCGCGACGTGAACTACGGCTGGCTGATGCGCTACATCCACATGAACGGCGCGTCGTTCTTCTTCATTGTCACCTACATCCACATTTTCCGTGGCCTCTACTACGGCTCCTACAAGAGCCCGCGCGAGCTCCTGTGGATGCTGGGGGTGGTGATCCTGCTGCTGATGATGGCGACGGCGTTCATGGGCTACGTGCTGCCCTGGGGACAGATGAGCTTCTGGGGCGCGACCGTGATCACCAACCTGTTCTCGGCGATTCCCATCGTCGGCAACGATATCGTCACCTGGCTCTGGGGCGGGTTCGCGGTGGGCAATCCCACGCTGAACCGCTTCTATTCGCTGCACTACCTGCTGCCGTTCGTCATTGTCGGCGTGGTGGTGGTGCACGTCCTCGCCCTGCACCAGCACGGCTCCAACAACCCGCTGGGCATCGACCGCAAGGGGCCGCAGGACAGCATCCCCTTCCATCCCTATTACACGGTCAAGGACATGTTCGGCCTCGGCGTGTTCCTGGTGATCTACGCGGCCTTCGTGTTCTTCATGCCGAACGCGCTCGGCGATCCCCAGAACTACATTCCCGCCAATCCGCTCCAGACCCCGCCGGAGATCGTGCCGGAATGGTACTTCCTGCCGTTCTACGCGATTCTGCGCTCGGTGCCGGACATCCTCTTCATTCCGGCGAAGCTGGCAGGCGTGCTCTGCATGTTCGGCTCGATCGGGCTGCTCTTCGTGCTGCCCTGGCTCGACGGCTCCAAGGTCCGCAGCGCGCGCTTCCGCCCGATCTACAAGTGGGTGTTCTGGCTGCTGGTGATCGACGCCTTCGCGCTGGGCATCGTCGGCGCGCATCGGCCCGAGGGGCTCTATGTCGTCGTCGGCCGCATCGCGACGCTCTACTACTTCGTCCACTTCCTGGTGATAATCCCGCTCCTCGGCAAGTTCGAGCGGCCGCTGCCGCTTCCCGCCAGCATCAGCGCCGCGGTGCTGGCAAAGCGCCCGGCCCGGCCCTCCGGCGTGATGGAGAAGGCGTGATGCGCAAGCTCCTCGCGGTCGGCTTCACCGCGGCACTCCTCGCCGGCGCCTCCGCCTCGGCCCAGGAAGAGAAGCCGCTGCCGAGCGTCGGCTGGTCGTTCAACGGCGTCTTCGGCACCTATGACCGCGCCGCCGCCCAGCGCGGCTTCCAGGTCTACAACGAGGTCTGCTCGAACTGCCATTCCCTCAGCCTGCTCACCTACGGCGACCTCGACGGGTTGGGCTTTTCGCCGGAGCAGGTGAAGGGGATTGCCGCGGCGAAGCAGGTGCCCGACACCGACGACAGCGGCCAGCCGATCATGCGGCCGGCGCTGCCCTCCGATCATTTCGTGGCGCCCTACCCGAACGAGAAGGCGGCGCGCGCGGCGCAGAACGGCGCGTTGCCGCCGGATCTGTCGCTGATCATCAAGGCGCGGGAAGGCGGACCCGACTACGTGCACGGGATCCTGACCGGTTACGACACGCCGCCGGCGGACTTCAAGCTCGGCGACGGCCTGAACTACAACGAATACTTCCCCGGCCACCAGATCGCGATGCCGCAGCCGCTGAGCGACAACAGCGTCACCTTCGCCGACGGCACGCCGGCGCTCCTCCCCGAGGAGGCGACCGACGTCGTGACCTTCCTCGCCTGGGCCGCCGAGCCCAATCTGGAGACGCGCCACCGCACCGGCCTCAAGACGGTGCTGTTCCTGCTGGCGATGACCGGCGTCCTCTACGGCGCCAAGCGCCGCATCTGGGCCGACATCGAGCACTGAGCCAGGCTCAGGCCAGCGCCGGCTCGACCTTCCGTCCCTTGGCGCCGCGGATCATCAGCGCCAGGGCGGCCGCCAGCACGCCCGTCGAGCCCGCGATGATGAAGGCGTCGACGTAGTTGCCCTGCACCGTCCGCATATAGCCCGCGAAGAAGGCGGCGCTGGCGGCGCCGAGCTGATGCCCGGCGGCGATCCAGCCGAAGACGACCGGCGCATCGCGGTCGCCGAAGGCCTCGTTGGTGAGGCGGAGCGTCGGCGGCACGGTGGCGATCCAGTCCAGGCCGTAGAACACCGCGAAGACCGAGAGGCTGCCGAGGGAGAAGTCGGTGTAGGGCAGGACCACCAGCGAGAGCCCGCGCAGCCCGTAGTACATGAACAGCAACTTGCGCGGATCGTAGCGATCGGTGAGCCAGCCCGAGGCCGTCGTGCCCACGAGATCGAAGATCCCCATCAGCGCCAGCAGGCTCGCGGCCCCCACCTCGGCGATGCCCTCGTCGCCGCAGAACGAGATCAGATGCGTGCCGACGAGACCGTTGGTGGTGAAGCCGCAGATGAAGAAGGTCGCGAACAGGAACCAGAAGTCGCGCACCTGGACGGCGCGGCCCAGCGCGCTGAACGCCACCGCGAGGGCGTTGCGATGCGGTCCCGCCGCGACGACCGTGGCCTCGGTGGCGCCGTAGGGGCGCAGGCCGATGTCGGCCGGCTTCTCCGGCAGCAGCCAAAGCACGAGGGGGATCAGCCCGCCGGTGCAGGCCGACACCGTCAGCACCACGGCGCGCCAGCCGGCGCCCTCGGCGATGGCGGCAAGGCCGGGCAGGAAGATCAGCGTGCCGGTGGCCGTGCTCGCCGTCAGCAGCCCCATGACCAGGCCGCGATGGCTGACGAACCAGCGATTGACCACCGTGGCGCCCAGCACCATGGCGACGCAGCCGGAGCCGAGGCCGGAGAGCACGCCCCAGCTCGCGATCAGGTGCCAGGGCTGACTCATGAACGAGCTCGCCGCGGTCGCCGCCGACATCAGCAGCAGCGCCAGCACCAGCGTGCGCTTCAAGCCGAAGCTCTGCATCAGCGCCGCGGCGAAGGGGCCCATGAGGCCGTAGAGGAAGATGCCGAGCGCCGCGGCGAGGGAGGTGATGTCCCGCTGCCAGCCGAAGGCGTGCTCCAGGGGCTGGATCAGCACCGAGGGCGCCGCCCGCTGCCCCGCCGCCGCCAGCAGCGACAGGAAGATCACGCCGACCACGACGAAGGCATACTTCTGGCCAAATGGCCGCGTCCGCGCTATGTTCATGTTACCGACCGGTACGTTACATGGGCAGCCTGTATACGTACCGATCGGTATGGTCGTCAAGGCGAATTTCGGAACGGCGAGGAAATGCGTGATAAATCAACGGTGAAGGCCCCTTCTTCCGCGCCGGGCGAGCGGCCGTCGCGGGCGGTGGACCGCATCCGGCAGACCGCGCGGGAGCTGTTCTATCGCGAGGGCATCCGCGCCGTCGGCGTCGACGAGATCGTGACCCGCGCCGGCGCCACCAAACCCAGCCTCTATCGCAGCTTCTCCTCCAAGGACGCCCTCGCCGCCGCGTATCTGAGCGACTATGACGCCGAGTTCTGGAAACGCTTCGAGGCGGCCGTGGAGGCGCATCCCGGCGATCCCCGGGCGCAGCTGATGGCGTTCCTGCGGCGCCTCTCGGGCCGCGCGCTGACAGCGAGCTATCGCGGCTGCGGCCTCACCAACGCCGCCGTCGAATATCCGGAAGCGGGCCATCCCGCGCGGGTGGTCGCCGAGAGCCACAAGCGCGAGCTGCGCCGGCGCCTGATCGAGATGGCGACGGAGATGGGCGCGACGTCGCCAGCGGCGCTTGGCGACGGGCTGCTGCTGCTGATCGAGGGCGCCTATGTCTCGGGCCAGCTCTTCGGCGTGGGCGGTCCCGCCGGCGCGCTGCCGGACATCGCCGACCGCCTCATCGAGGCGAGCCTCGGGCGCAAGGCGCGACGGCGATAGAGGCGTCGCCGCCCCGCAGTTAACTCCCCGCTAACCAAGCCGGCCCTATGGCAGCCTGACGCCCACGGCCGGCAGGTGTCCATGAGTCACGATAGCGGCGGCGTCGTTGTCCTGTTCAAGGGGCATTCCCAATACGGCAGCGTCGCCACCATGGTCGACCAGTTCGCCGGGGCGTTGCGCCGCCTCGGCGCCGAGACCGCGATCCTCGACACCCGCGCGCCGGATTGCGTCTCGACCGTCGTCGCGCTGCTGCGCCAGAACCGCATCCGCGCTTTCCTGAGCCTCAACGGCTACGGCATTCCCAGTCCGGGGCAGGGCGCCGGCTTCTACGGAATATCCGGCGCGCCGGTCATGATCTATTTCGTCGATCACCCGGCCTATCACTTCCCGACCATCCGCGCGCCGCTGCCGCATCTCTCCGTCAGCTTTCCGACCGCGCATCACGTCGGGTTCTGCCGCGATCATGTGCGCGGCGACATCGCGGTCCGGCATCTGCCCCACGCCGCCGAGGCGGCCGAGCCCGCCGCCTGGGACGGGCGCGACGTGCCGCTCTTCCTCAGCGCCTCGCTGATCGCCGATGCCGAGCCGTTCCGCGCCGGCTGGCGCCAGCATGGGCCCGAGGTCGAGAGGGGCGGCTCAATGCCGTCGTCGACGCCCATGACGGCGATCCCCACCGGCCGCTGCACGAGCACATTCTCGCCGTGCTCGGCATCGCGGAGACCCCGATCGAGATGCTCTCCTCCTATCTCCGCACCGTCGACATCTACCTGCGCTGCCGGGCCAAGCAGGAGATGGTGGCGGCGCTCGCGCATCTGCCCCTGGTGATGTGCGGCGAGGGGTGGGAGCGTGTCGCGATCCCCGGCTCCGCGATCCGCTACCTCGGGCCGCTGCCGACCGCCGCGACGATCGATCTTATGCGCCGCAGCAAGCTCGTGCTCAATCCGCTGCCGCCCTATTACGAATCCCACGAGCGGCCGCTGCAGGCGATGGCCAACGGCGCGGTGGCCGCCATCGGCCCGAGCGAGTACCTGGCGGACGCGTTTCCGCGCCGTGGCTACCTGGCGCTCTCCCGGGATTCCACGGCGGCCGCGGCGGAGCTGGAGCAAGCCCTCGCCGACGACGACCGCCTGCGCGCCCTCGCCGCCGCCGGCCACGCCGACTGCATGGCCGCGCACCTCTGGGATCACTGCGCCCGCGAATTTCTTGCCGAGGTCGGGGGCGCGGCTCCCGCGGAACTCGCGCGACTCTAGAACTCGCCCGCCAAAGCTTCAATTCTTGTGCATGTTGAGCGTGGCGCCGCGGCCGCTGCGCATGCTGCCGGCGGTCTCGAGGAGCCCGTTCTTCAGCGTTCCCGCGAGCTCGATCGTCATCTGCCGCGTCCCGCTGACGGTCTCGGTGCGCACTTCCGCCTTCACCTCGCCGGTGGACGAGACCGTGCCGGAGAGGATCGTGGTCACGTTGCCGTCGCGGCCCGTCCATTTTCCGTCAATGTGACCCTTGTCGACGGTACCCAGCGCCCGGCCGCAGCGCGCGGATTCCTTGACGCCGGCGCCGAAGCAGAGCTGGCCGGTATATTGGCCGTCAACGGTGTTCATTGCCGCCGGTGCCGGTGTGATTGGCGGCGCGGCAACCGGCGGCGCCGCGGCGACGGGGGGAATAGTGGGCGGGGCCGGCGCTGACGCCGCTGGCGGCGGTGCTGCCGGAGCCGCGGCGACGGTGGGGGCCGCGATCTCCGCCGGCTTCTTGCGTTCGGCTTCCGTGGCGGCGCGCGCCGTCTCCGTGCGGACGCGGGGCGTGCGTCCATGCAGCCAGTAGCCGGCGCCGACGGCGATCGCCAGCACCGCGACCGCCAGCGCCCCGATCGTCATGGCGCCGATCCCGCGCCGCGTTCGCTTCGGCGAGGGGAGTGAGCCCAGTCCCTCCGCCGCCGATATGGAGAAGGTGCGAACGGGCTGCGGGATATTCTTGTACGTCTTCTCGCCCAGCGACGTGAAGGAGAGCGACAGCTTGTTGCGGATCTGGTCGTAGACGCTGCCAGAGAGGCAGATGCCGCCGGGCTGCGCCGCGGTCTGCAGCCGCGCCGCGACATTGACGCCGTCCCCCAGCAGATCGGATCCCTGCACCATCACGTCGCCGAGGTTGACGCCGATGCGGAAGCGGATCCGGCTTGCCTCGGGGAATTGCTCGTTCCGGGTGTGGAGCGCTGCCTGGATCTCGGTGGCGCAGCGCACCGCCTCCACCGCGCTGCTGAACTCCGCCAGGATTGCGTCGCCGGCGGTGTTGAAGATGCGCCCCCGGTGCATCGTCACCAGGGACTCGAAGACCTGAGCGTGCGCCCGGAAGGTGCGCAGCGTCTGCTCCTCGTCCTCCGCCATCAGGCGGCTGAACTCGGCGACGTCGGCCGAGAGGATGGTCGCCAGCTTGCGCACGAGATCCGGCGTCGCTGGACTGTCGGGTGGAACGGCCATGCCCGTTGCTTCTGCGCTCGTTTTTCCCGGCCGGATGATATCACCGTCCCCGGCCGCGATCTGCCGGGGAATGATCGGCGGCTCCTAGCGCGCCGGCGGCTTCAGCCGCGCGGCGAAGAACGCCGTCACCTGGACGATGGCGTCCTTCCAGGCGGCGGGATCGCCACCGGTGGTGGCGCCCTGGCGGTCGGGCTTGTTTGAATTGCGCCGGTTGGGGACGTAGCGGACGGGGTTACTGCTGTCGAAGGAATGGTTGGCGCCGGGATAGATCTTGATCTCGACGGGGAACCCGGCGGTGCGCGCACGTGCCGCCAACTCCGCGCAATGCGGCGCCGGCGTCCAGTCGTCCTTCTCGCCGATCAGGATCAGCAGCGGCGCGATCGGCCGGTAGACGCCGACGTACTCGGTCACCGGCCCGTGGCCGCCGAACTCGCGCTTCACCGACCACGCCGCGTATTGATCGCCGCAGCCGGGATAGAGCGCGATGCCGGCGGCGAAACCGTACTGCTTCTCCTGCACGAGATACCCGGTGGGCGAGGCCGGGGTCACCATGGCACCGAGGGTGCTGCTGCCGCCATGGGAGCCGCCCATCACGCCCACATGGGCGCCGTCGACGAAGGGCTGGGTGCGAAGCCAGGCAAGCGCCGCATAGGCGTCGAAGGAGCGCGAGAACGGGCTTACCTGGCGCAGGCGCTCCGCCGGCGTGTCCAGAGGAATGGTGCAGACGCCGTCCGGAAAACCGCGAGCGGAGAAGCTGTCGGGAATGAGGATGACATAGCCCTGCGGCGCCAGCGCGTCCGCCCAGCGCCGGGGTGCGCCGCTGGACCGCGCGCCCAGGCCGCTGCAGTCGTGCATGATGACCACGGCGGGGAAGGGGCCGTCGCCCTCGGGCTTCAGGATCGTCGCGGCAATCGTCTGCGCGCCGCCGGCGGGAGTCGAGGTCGGCAGGTCCACCGACCAGCCGGTGACGGCAAAGCTCTCGGCGGCGCCGGCAATGCGCGGCACCGTGAGAAACAGCAGCGCAATGAAGGTCGAGCGAACTATCCCGCGTGCCATGATTCTTCTCCGGAAGGGCGAAAAGCCTGCCACACCGCTCGATACGGCGCCACCGCGGGGTATTCGAAATTCTGTTGCGGCACGCGCGGGCCGCTGGGAAACTCCCGGCCCCGGAACAAGGCGGTGTGGGATATGAGCGAGAGCAAGGCGCCGGTCATCGGCATCATCGGCGGCAGCGGCCTCTACCAGATCGACGGCCTCACCGACGTGCAGTGGCAGAAGGTGGCCTCGCCCTTCGGCGAGCCCTCCGACGAGCTCTGCTTCGGCACGCTGGCGGGAACCCGCGTGGTGTTCCTGCCGCGGCACGGCCGCGGCCATCGCCTCTCGCCGTCGGACATCGACTTCCGCGCCAACATCGACGCGCTGAAACGCGCGGGTGTCACCGACATCCTCTCGCTCTCGGCTGTGGGCAGCCTGCGCAAGGATCTGCCGCCGGGCACCTTCGTGCTGGTGGACCAGTTCATCGACCGCACTTTCGCGCGGAAGAAGAGCTTCTTCGGCACCGGCTGCGTCGCCCATGTGTCGCTGGCGCATCCCGTTTGCCCGCGCCTCGGCGACGCGCTGATGGGAGCGGGAGAGCCCGCGGGGATCGCGTTCAGCCGCGGCGGCACCTACATCGCGATGGAGGGGCCGCAGTTCTCCACCCTCGCCGAGAGCAACCTCTACCGCTCATGGGGCGCCGCCGTCATCGGCATGACCAACATGCCCGAGGCGAAGCTCGCCCGCGAGGCGGAGATCTGCTACGCCACCGTCGCCATGGTGACGGATTTCGACTGCTGGCATCCGGACCACGACCACGTCACCGTGGAGATGGTGGTGCGCGTCCTGCTGGCGAACGCCGACAAGGCCCGCGCCCTGGTGAAGGCGGTGGTGCCGCGCATCGCGGCATCCCGGACCGCCTGTCCCGCGGGCTGCGACCGCGCCCTCGAATACGCGGTCATCACCGCCCCGGAGGCCCGCGATCCCGCGATGCTGCTGCGCCTCGATGCCGTGGCGGGCCGGGTGTTGCGGCGCTAGCGTTCCGCCAAATCGGTGACGCCCTCATTCACCGCGATCTCCGCCACCAGCTTGCGCGTCATCGCCTCGGCGAAGCCGGCGAAGCTGTCGATCTCGATCACGAAGGAGTCCGGGCCGCCGGCGACGCGGGTGCGGTAGTAGTGGCCGATGCCGCCCTCGGGCTGGACGTGGCCGATGAAGCCCGCGGCGGGATGCTCGTTGATGATGGCGAGGCCGTTGATGGTGACCTTTGCCGCGACGGCGTCGTCGCGGGAATACTCCACCGGCCGGCCACTGTTGTTGTCGCCGTCGCCGGAGACGTCGATGACGCGCCGCGGGCTGTCGACGCCGCTGCGGGGGAACTGCTTCATCGCGAAGTCGATCCCCGTGCCGATGGCGGTGGCGCCGGCGAAGGAGCGCGGCGCCGCGCGGAGCGCATCGGCGAAGACCCTCGCCACCTCGCCGTCGCGGATCACCATCCAGTCGACGACCACCTGCTGTGCCGCGGCGCCGGACCATTCCACGAAGCAGACGGCGATGGCGTGGTTCGGTCCGCGCCGGATCGCTTCCAGTACCGCGGGATTGGTGATTGCCGCCGCATAGCCGTCCCGCTGCAGGCGGAACTCCTCGTTGTCGACGCTGATGGAGACGTCGGCGGCGAGAACGAGCTGCAGGTCAACCGTCGCCGCCCGCGCGGGTAGCGCGATCATCAGCAATAGGCCGGCGAGCAGCGTCTTGCGCATGGAATCCAGGCCTTTCGCGATGAGCGTGGACGGCAACGCGCATCTACTATGGCATGAACAGCCGATATGGTCTTTGGTCGGCTGCGGCGCCACGGCGCGTCGAAGGACGCACGATATCCATCCAACCCACCGGGGTGTTGCCAACCTCGCAAACTCGTGTACCTATCCCTCGGCGATTTCCGGAAGTGGAGTCCGGCGATGAAGGTTGCGGGCAAGGCGATGCGGAGCATCTGGGTCGAGGCGGACGGCAGGACCGTCGGCATCGTCGACCAGACGCGCCTCCCGCATGAGCTCGTCATCCGCGCGCTCGTAACCGTCGAGGCGATGGCGGAGGCGATCCGCACCATGCAGGTGCGCGGCGCGCCGCTGATCGGCGCCTCGGCCGCCTATGGGATGGCGCTGGCGATGACCGCCGATCCCGGCGACGGCAATCTTGCCGCCGCGTCGGCGCTGCTGGCGGCGACGCGGCCGACGGCGGTCAATCTGCGCTGGGCACTGGAGGAGATGCGGGCCCATCTGGCGCCGCTGGCGCCGGCGCGGCGCGTCGCCGCCGCCTTTGCCCGCGCGGGTGAGATCGCCGAGGCCGATGTCGCCGTCAACCGCGCGCTTGCGGGCCACGGGTTGCCGCTGATTGAGGCGGCGCGCAAGGATGGGGCAACCGTCAACATCTTGACCCACTGCAACGCCGGCTGGCTCGCCGCCGTCGATTGGGGCACGGCGCTGGCGCCGATCTTCCTGGCCCACGACCGCGGCATTCCCGTCCATGTCTGGGTCGACGAGACCCGCCCGCGCAATCAAGGGGCGAGCCTCACCGCCTGGGAGCTGCTGCAGCACGGCGTGCCCCACACGGTCATCGCCGACAACGCCGGCGGCCACCTGATGCAGCATGGCCGCGTCGATCTCTGCATCGTCGGCACCGACCGCACCACGGCGGCGGGGGACGTCGCTAACAAGATCGGGACATATCTCAAGGCGCTCGCCGCCCACGACACCGGCGTGCCGTTCTACGTGGCGCTGCCGAGCTCCACCATCGACTGGTCGATCGAGGACGGGCGCGCCATCCCGATCGAGGAACGGGCCGAGAGCGAGGTGACGGAAATCTCCGGCCGTCTCGCCGACGGCGGCATCGCTCGCGTCCGCCTGCCGCCGCTGGGCAGCCCCGCCGCCAACCCCGCCTTCGACGTGACGCCGGCGCGGCTGGTGACCGGCCTCATCACCGAGCGCGGCGTCGCCGCGGCGTCGCGCGAGGGGCTGCTGGCGCTCTTTCCCGAGCGCCGCTCCCGCCTCGCCGGCGAGTGATGGCACGAGCGCCGTCCCAGCGCGATTTGCGCATGGCGATCATCGCGGCGGCACGCCGCATGAACGCGCTCGGCATCAACCAGGGCAAGTCCGGCAATCTGAGCCAGCGCATCCCCGGCGGCTTCCTGGTGACGCCCACGGGCATGCCGTACGACGATCTCAAGCCCGCCGATATCGTGGCGATGGATTTCCGCGGCAAGCATCGGGGATCGCGGCTGCCGTCGTCGGAGTGGCGCTTCCATCGCGACATCCTGGCGGCGCGGCCGGAGGTGGGCGCGATCGTCCACACCCATGCCATGTTCGCGACGACGCTCGCGTGCCTCAACCGGGAGATTCCGCCCTTCCACTACATGGTGGCGGTCGCCGGCGGCGACAGCATCCGCTGCGCGCCCTATGCCACCTTTGGGACGGAGGAGCTGTCGCGGAACGCGGTGGCGGCTCTCGCGGGCCGCAAGGCCTGCCTCCTCGCCAATCACGGCATGATCGCGCTCGGCGCCTCCCTCGACCAGGCGCTGGCCTTGGCGGTGGAAGTGGAGACGCTCGCCGCCATGTACTGGCGCGCGCTGCAGATCGGCACGCCGCAAATCCTCGACCGCGCGGAGATGGCGCGCGTCATCGAGAAGTTCAAAATTTATGGGCAGCAGAGGAAGCCTAAGGCCTCGTGATGCCGATCGCCTCGTAATCGCCAATCACCGGGCTGCTGCCGAGGAAGGTCATGCGGCCGATCCGCGGCGAGACGGACGTCATGATCGCGATGGTGGACTTGACGCTGAGGCCAAGCGCGGGAGCGAACCAGAACAGCCGCTTGCCGTCATAGATGCCGCCGTCTGTTCTGCTGAACTCCTCCCACTCCACCACCACCGTGTCGAATGTGCCGGCGGGCACGGTCAGGGTTTCCCGGCGCAGAACGGCGTAGCGCTCCTGCACGATGACGTAGCCCGCCGAAGCGAAGGGAAAGCGCAACACCGCATTGAAACGTCGTGCGCTGCCGACATGGAGGGGCCACAGCCGCGCGAGCCCGGAGTCGAGCAGGCGGTCGTCGTCGGCAAAGCCCGCCGCCTTGATACCGGAGCGGCCGAGGCCGTCGATGTAGGGACAGTTGAAGCCGGCCTGGGCGCCAAAGGTGAGGATCGCGCCGGTATCGTACTGCGCCGCCGTTCCCGCCGCCGGGCAGGTGAAGGGGATCGGCGGCGAATTGTCCGGCAATGCCGTCTCGACCGGGGCGGCGCAGCCGGCGAGGCCGGCGCCCAGCAGGAGCAGGCAAAGGAAGATTGGTGTGGCGCCCGGCCTCAAGGCGCAGCGTCGACCGTGCCGTCGGCGGCGATCCTCAACCGGGCTTGCGGCAGCCGCGCGATCAGTTCCGGATCAAGCTGGAGCGCCGGCAGCGTGGGATGTCCCATCTCGCCGGCGACGACGATGCCCAGCGCCAGGATCGCGTCCGCCTCGCCCAGCAGCAGCGCCGCTGGCGCGATGCCGCGGGCGATCAGCTCCAGCATGATCGCGCTCGACGAGCTGGATCCCCGCGGCACCGGCACCGCCAGCACCGTGCCGGCGACGGAGGCGCCGTGCTGGGGATGGCGGGGGTCGCTGATGCGGCCGGTCTTGGGATCGACGCCGCCCCAGAAGCTGAGGGGCGCGGTGAGCCGCAGCAGCGGGCCCTCGCCGTTGCCCTCGACGAGAACGCGGCCGGTCACGCCCACAGCCGCTCGTCCCGCTGGACCCGGCCCGCCGCCGCCGAGGCGACGCAATCGGAGAGGCTGCCGTAGACGGTGGCGAAGCCGGTATTGGCCGGCGCGTAGAAGGCGAACTTGCCGGAATTCGTCATCAGCACGCCGGCCTCCGCCGGCAGGATCGGCGCCACCACGATGCAGGTGTCGACGATGATCTCGACGCCGGCGTCCCTGAGTGGCGCCAGCAGCCCCTCGCTCTCGATCATCGCGAGCTGGGCGCGGCCGGTGCAGGCGTAGAACGGCACCTTGAAGCGCTGCCCGCGCGCGAGATGGGCGAGGGCGCGGAACTCCGCCGCGGAGAAATGCGGGCTCCCCACCGCCACCGCGTCGATCGCATCCGCCGTCACCGAGGTGGAGAGCCGGTCGCGGGCCGCGCGGAGCATCGCCGAGGTGAGCGTGATGGTTCGCTCCGGCGTCCCGCCGCCGAGCACCGTCTCGAGATCGGGCGCCTCCGGCGTCACCCCGACGGCGTGGAAGAGGCCCACCGCGCCGGTGGAGGCCGCGGCGGCGCCCAGTGCCTTCAGGCGGTCCTCGTCGGTGCCCTCGGGCACGCCCAGCGCCGCCACCACCGCCGAGCCCGCCTCGGCGCCGAGCGCCGCGCCCAGCACGGGGTAGAAGGCATCGAGGCCGCGAAGCTCCTCGGAGAGGCCGCGCGCGTCCAGCACCACCGTCGCGCGGCGGTTCTCGTCCAGGTGCAGCCCGTAGCAGGGCGCGCGGCCGGTGATGGCGCAGCAGAGATCGAGGAAATCGCCGAGCCGGTTGCTGCGCGCGCCCAGGACCGAGTTCACGAAGGCGACCGCGTTCGATTCACCCCAGGCGACATGGGCGCCGAGCCGCGGCCGGTGGCCGGCCTGATAAGGGGCGCAGGTCCAGGTCGGCCGCGCCCCCACCGCTTCCGAGGCGACCATGAGGCGCCGCGCCATCTCGGCGGTGGCGGGATCGAACTTCACCCGGCCGGGATGCAGGAGGTCGAGAGCGCCGACGTTGAGGGTGGTGGGCACCGCCACCTTGCCGCCGAGCTCGACGATCCGCTCGGCGAAATGCACGCCGCTGTCGCCGTGATAGAGACAGCCGTCGAGATGGGCGCTCTCCACCTCGACCAGCGAGGTGGCACCCATCAGCCGCGCGGCTTCCGCCACGATGCGCATCGCCATCGCCGCGGCGGGTCCCTCCGCGCCCTCGAGGAGCGCCTGTTCCGCGGCGGCGAGGCGAAGCGTCATCGGGGTGGGAGACTAGCCCACATACTCCTTGAAGAAACTGAGGGTGCGGTCGAGGGCGGTCTTCGATGCGTTGGCGTCGAAGCTGCCGCGCTCGTCGCAGCTGAAGCCGTGGCCGGCGGAATAAACGTAGATAGTGGTGTCCTTGCGCGCCGCCTTGACCTTCTCCACGTCGGTCATGGGGATGCTCTGATCCTTGTCGCCGAAGTGCAGCATGGTCGGCACCTTCGGCTTCTCGCTCGCCGTCGCCGCGATGCCGCCGCCGTAGTATCCGACCGCTGCGACGATGCCGCTGAGGCGCGTCGCCGACAGGAAGGCGAGGGTCCCGCCCCAGCAGTACCCCACGACGCCGATCTTGCCGGTGCTCTTCACGGCGTCGATGGAGGCCTGGATATCTTTCAGCGGGCCCTCGTCGCCCACGGCGCCACGGATCTCGCGGCCTTCGGCGATGCCGGCCTGGTCATAGCCGAGCTCGACGTTGCGCCTGCTGCGATCGAAAAGAGCGGGGCAGATCGCGACATAGCCCTTGGCGGCGAAGTCGTCGGTAACGTGCTTCATGTGATGGTTGACGCCGAAGATCTCCTGGATCACGACGATGGCGCCTTTTGGCGCGCCGGCGGGATCGGCGCGGTAGGCGGCGAACTTGTGGCCGTCGGACGCGGTCAAGTCGATCATCTTGCCCATGGGTCGGTCTCCTCGATCTTCGGGTTGGCCTGGTGATCAGGCGATCATAAGGTGCGGAGCGATGCGCGCAACAGCGCGCGCTCCGATGTCACGCGTTCGTGGTGGCGGCAGTGCCGGCGGAGTTTCCCGCGATCCTGCCGAAGACCGAGCCTGCGAGGAGTCCGGTGCCGCCGGGATAGTTGAAATAGAATAATCCGCCCACCAACTCGCCGGCGGCATAGAGGCCGGGGATCGCCTCGCCCTCGGTATCGATGACGCGGCCGTCGGTGTCGATCTTCAACCCGCCGAAGGTGAAGGTGAGGCCGCAGGTGACTGCGTAGGCCTCGTAGGGCGGCGCATCCAGCAGGTTCGCCCAATTCGATTTCGGCACCGCGAGACCGGTGGTGCCGCGCCCGTCCTTTACCGTCGGATCGAAGGGCACGTTGGTTTGAACGGCGCTGTTATAGGCGGCGACGGTCTTCAGGAAGGCCTGGGGATCGACGCCTTCCAGCTTCTGCGCCAGCTCCTCCAGCGTGTCCGCCTTCGCCTTGGTCACCTGCTTGATGCGGTATTCGTCGCGCAGGAGATGGACCACCTTGCTGTCGAAGACCTGCCAGGCGAACTGCTGCGGCTGCTCCAGGATGACGCGGCCGTATTTGGCATAGGTGTAGTTGCGGAAATCCGCGCCCTCGTCGACGAAGCGCTCGCCCGTCGCGTTCACCATGATGCCGAAGGGATAGGAGTGTTTTTGGAAATTGTCGCCCACGGCGAGGTCGCCGAACTCCGGCGCGTTGCGGTCCCAGCCGACGGCGTGGCAGCCGGACCAGTTGCCATAGGGCATGGCGCCGATCTCCATGGCCATGCGGATGCCGTCGCCGGTGTTGAAGCGGGTGCCGCGCACCTTGGCGAGGTCCCAGCCGGGCCCGAGATAGCGCGTGCGCCACTCGCTGTTGGATTCGAAACCGCCGCAGGCCAGCACCACGGACTTCGCCTCGATCTCGTAGGTGCGATGGCCCTGGCGCACCTTGGCGCCCCAGACGCCGCGCTCGTCGTGGAGCAGCGACTGCGCGCGGGTGCCGTAGCAGCACCTCGATCTGGTTCTTCTCCGCCGCCTTGTGCAGCATCTCGATGAGACCGGGTCCGCCGCCATAGGCCTCCACCGTGAGGCCGCCCCAGAACTTCATCCGGCCGTCGATCTTGAAGGCCTGGCGGCCGTACATCGGCATGAAGCGGATGCCCTTGCTGCGCATCCACAGGAGCGTGTCGAAGCTACGGGTGATCAGGAGCTCCGCCATGTCCGGGTTGGTGCGGTACTGCGTCACGCGGCCGAGATCGTCGAAGAACTGGTCCTGGCTGTAGGTGCCGAAATCGGTGTTGCGCCGCTCCTCGTCGGTGAGGTCGGGCATCAGCTTCACGAGGTCGTCGAGGCCGTTGTAGACGACGCGGATGGCGCCGGCGGTGAAGCGGCTGTTGCCGCCGCGCTCGTCGAGAGGCGCGCGCTCCAGCACCAGCACCGAAGCGCCGCGCTCCCGCGCCGCCAGCGCCGCGTTGAGCGCCGCATTCCCGCCGCCGATCACCAGCACGTCGCAACTGCGTTCCGTCATGGCTCTTACCGTCCCTACCGTTGCCGCTCCGTTGAACGTTTGTATACGGTCGGGGCCACCCGAGGCCAGCCCCCTCCGGGACGGTGTTCACGAACTCTGACGAGCAGCCCCTCGCCCGCGACGCGGGAGAGGGGCTATTTAGTCAGCTCGATCATACGTCCCGATCGCTCGAAGAAATTCACCAGCGCCGCAACGCAGGCTTCCGGCTCCTCCTCGGCGACGAAGTGGCCGCATTCCAGTGCCGTCTCGCTGGCATCCTCGGCCCAGCGTTTCCACGCCGCGAGGGGCGTGGCGGATTTCTTCGCGAGATAGCCACGCCCCCACACCACCATGACCGGGCAGCGGATGCGCTTGCCGGCGTCGCGATCGGCCTTGTCGTGCTCGGCGTCGACGCTGGCGCCGGCGCGGTAGTCGGCGCAGGTGGCGGCGATGACAGAGGGCTGGCGGAACGCCTGTACGTACGCCGAGACCGCTTCGGGGCTCAGCGCCTCGCGCTTGCCGGCCCAGCGGTCGATCAGGTGATTGATGTAGAAGTCCGGATCCTTGCCGATCATGTGCTCCGCCAGCGGCCTTGGCTGCGCCAGGAAGAGCCAGTGGTACGAGTTGAGCGCCCGCTCCCAATCCATGCCTTCCCATTCGACGATCGTCGGCACGATGTCGAGGGGCGCGAAGGCGATGACGCGCTCGGGATGGTCGAGGGTCAGGCGGTATCCCACACGGCCGCCGCGGTCGTGGCCGGCGAGGAGGAATTTCTCGTGGCCCAGCTCCGACATCAGCCGGACCATGATCGCGGCCGTGTTGCGCTTGGAGTAGTTGAGGTTGCCGGCGTCGGGCACCGGCCCCTTGCTGGCGCCATAGCCGGGCAGGTCCGGCATCACCAGGGTGAACTTCCTGGCCAGGGCCGGCGCTACCTGGTGCCAGATCGCGAGCGTCTGGGGAAAGCCGTGCAGCAGCAGGAGCGGCGGGCCCTTGCCGCCGGTAACCAGGTTCAGCTCGGTGTCGCCGATGGCGACCCGCCGTCTCTCGAAGCCCTCGAACATGGACGCCCCCTAGGTCGGAAATGGGAACCGGTATGAACGGTTCCGATTGAATAGCACGGTGGAACCGGTTAAACAAGTTCCATGACCGAGCCGATTGCGCCGCCCGAATTGCCCGAGAGCGACTGGGCGTTCCATCTCGAGACCGGGCGTCCCTGCCTGGATTTCGTCGCCACCGTCGGCAACCGCGGCGGTCCTGCCTTCGACCGCTGGCGCGACGGGGCGGCGCTGGCGCGCTGGTGCGTCGAGAGCGGGTTGCTGCCGGAGCCGCCGCCGGTGCGGCCGCGGCAGCTGGAGCAGGCCCGGGCGCTGCGCGAGGCCATCTACCGGACGGTCGCGGCGGTGCGCGCCGACCGCCGGCCGCGCGCGCCCGACATCGGGGATATCAACGTCTGGGCCGCGCTCCAGGCGCTGGCGCCGCGCCTCGACGGCAGCGGCCGCGCCGTCACCTGGATCGTGAGCGATCCCCTGGAGGCGGTGCTCGCCACCGTCGCGCGGGACGCCATCGATCTCCTGACCGGCCCCGAGCTGGAGCGGATGCGGGAATGTGCGGAGACCACCTGCTCGGTGCTCTTCGTCGACGCCTCGCGCCCGGGCAAGCGCCGCTGGTGCTCCATGAGCCGCTGCGGCAACAGGGTGAAGAAGGCGGCCTTCCGCAAGCGGCACCGGCGGCGAAAATAGGGCCTTAGTACTCCACGGTAAAAATCCGCCCTTCCAGCCGCAGCGACGGATCGGTCTCGGCGGAGGAGAGGCGGATCTCGATCGGCTCGCCGGGCTCCATGGCGCCATGGCGGATCTCACCCGCGGCCCAGGAGAGGCCGCTCCAGATTGCGCGGTCGTAGCGCACCTCCACCGGCAGCGGCTTGCCACCCTGGGTGGCGGTAATCACCAGGATGTGGCCCATGCGCGTGCCGTCGGGCGGGGCGCCACCGGATGTCCGTAGGGCCAGGCCCTCGAGGTCGCGCTGCTGCAGGATGACGCGGAGATCGCCGCTGACCGGCGGCAGCACCGCTGTCGTGAGCGCGCCCGTCGCCTCGTCGAAGCTGAAGTTGACGCCCAGGGGCGCGATGCGGCGGGGGATCACCACATCCGCCTGCACGCCGAGGTCATAGGCCGCGTCGGCGTAGCGCCCGGTGCCCACGAGGGCGAGCTGCTCTGGACCGAGGCGGACGGCATTACCCTCCAGTACCGGCTCGAATCCCGCGTCACGGAAGAGGAGGCGGATCCCGGCATTCGCCGTCGCCGCCACCGGCAGCGGTAGCACGGCGACGCTCTCCGACGGATTGACCACCGCGTAGACCGCGCCTGCCGTATCGGCGCTGACGTAGCCGTAGGGCATGCTCTCGCCGGGAACACCGCCGAAGAGGCGGGTGCTGCCGTCCTGCTTCAGGCCCTGATAAAGCGCCTGCGCCCTGGCGAGCCAGCGCGCCTGGTCGGCGTCGAGGCGCTCCAGCTCGCCGTGCACCGTGTTGACCCAGCCGCCCCGGGCCATCATCAGCAGCATGCTGCCCTCCCACGCGTGCAGCTTGCGGCGGTAGTTGGTGCCGGTATTCCCCAGCATCACCGCGATCGAATCCAGGCGCGGCAGCGGAATGCCGCTGGCGTGGAAGCGCCCCACCATGTGATCGCTGTAGAGATCGACGGAGCGCCAAAAATTCATCTGCGGCACGTCCGAGGGCCTAGGGTCGCCGGAGTAGAGGGAGTCGAAGATCTTGAGCCAGGCGGGATCCACCGGCTCGCGGAACGGCAGCGGCGCGTCCGTCGAGCCGAGATCGCCGCCGAAGCCGTTGAAGGCCACCAGCACGGCGTCGGGGTTGCGTCGGCGGAACGCCTGCAGCGCGGTCCGGAGCGCCGTCATGTTGCGCGCGCGGATCTCCTCCGGCGACAGCCGTGCCTCGTCGCCCGCCGCGGCGGCGTCGAAATTCGCGAAGTCTAGCTTGAAGAGGCGAATGCCGCGGTCGTACCAGCCCTGCAGCATGGCCATGAAGTCCGGCAGGAAGCCGCCGGTGTAGAGCGCCATGGCGCCGCCGCCGGTGATCAGGGAGTTGCGCCACCGCGGCGCGGCGCTCATCTGCAGCAGGCTGTTGGTGCCGAACCAAAGGCCGGGCTTGATGCCGTTCTCGAGGCAGGCCTCGATCCAGCGGTCGGGCCCGTCCGGCCAGCTCAGGGGGCGCCAGCTCCGGTAGCCGCCGTCCTCCGCGTACCAGAACGCGTCCATGAGGTAGTAGTCGAAGTCCACGCCGAGCTTGCGCAGCCGCACGATCTCCGCGAGCTCGCGCATCGCCAGATCCTCGGTCAGCGGCACCGCGTCTGACAGCTCGTCATAGGCGGACCAGTTGTCGTAGATCCAGATCGGCCTGGAGAGGAAGGGATGCTCGGCGGCGAGCGCCGTCCAGGGCGCTACCAGAAGTAGCGCAAGAAATCCGATCCAGCGCGCGTATCGCCGGATGCGGTGTCTGGTCGGCGTGCAGATCCGCGGGTCCATGCCCGTCGCAGGCTCCTATCCTCGGATAGAGCCTGCCTCGCGGCGTCGCTATGATCCAGTGACAGTTGCGCCCGCGCCGGACCGCGAGGGACGCGGGTATGCGGCCTCAGGCGGCGCGGAGCTCGAGGGCGATCGGACGATGGTCGGAGGCGCCGCGCTCCAGGGCCCGGGCATCGGCGCAGCGCAGGCCGCGGACGAGGCAGCGGTCCAGCCGCACCGGAACGATGTTGCGCGCCACGTGGGTCGGCTCGCGCGGGCCGACGTCGCGGAAGCCCGGCAACAGGGTGGGGCCGACCGCGTTGTAGTCGCCGATCACCGCCGCTGGTCCTTCGAGGGACTGGGCGATGCGGAGAAGCTGCCGGCGATTGAGCAGCTGTCCGTGGGAGAGATGGACGTTGGCGAAGGTGACGTCGCCGATGCGGATGATCTGCGCCACGCGTCGGGGCAGGCGGCCGGGCATGCGGGAGATCGGCAGCGGCAGCACCACCGGCGGCGGCAGCGGATAGGGGCTCCAGGCCGCGAGGCCGTGGATGCGGCTCGGCAGCGGTTCCCAATGGAAATGTCCGCCGGCGAGCGCCGGCAGGCGCTCCATGTCCTGGGTCGCCTCCTGCATGAGAAGCAGATCCGGCTTCTCCCGCTCGATCAATAGGACGACATCTTCGACGGCCGCGCCGGTGAGGCGCAGCAAATTCCAACTGACGACTTTCAACGTGGGCTTCCCTGGATGCGATCGTGGGCTCAATGAGCACCGATCATACAAACGCGATCGTTAACGTCAGCCTACGCCGGCGCAAGGCCCCCCGCGGCGCTGCACGCGCCGGCATGCGACCTTGAAAACACCGGATAGTCCGATCATATCACGATCCGCCTGTACGCAATTCGCGTTTTCGCGTGGTGGCACTGGCTTGCCGATCATGTATGCGCTTCCGACCGTGCCGAACATTAAATTCACGAAACGAACCCAATTTTGGATCAGACCGTTCTATTTCGGCCACAGCTCCTTCACCGCTCCCACCACCCGCTCGACGTCGGCGTCGGTGATGTGGCGGTGGGTTACCATGCGGATCTGCCACGGGCTCCAGACCCCGGCGACGACGCCCTTGGTCTTGAGCGCCTCGACCCAGGGCTCGGCGCGCCGCCCGCTGCCGGTGAAGTCCAGGCGAACGATGTTGGTCTCCACCAGCGTCGGGTCAAGGAGGCTGGCATGCACCTTCGCAAGCCCGTCCGCCAGGCGCTTCGCCCGCGCGTGGTCCTCGGCGAGGCGGTCGACCATCTCTTCCAGCGCCACGATCCCCGCCGCGGCGATGACGCCGCCCTGGCGCAGGTTGCCGCCGACCATCCGGCGGAAGGCGCGGGCCCGGGTGATGAAGGCGGCGCTGCCGCAGAGGAGCGAGCCCACCGGCGCGCTCAGGCCCTTGGAGATGCAGAAGCTGATGCTTTCCCCGTGCGCCGCGACTTTCGCCACCGGCACGCCGAGCGCCACCGCCGCGTTGAAGACGCGGGCGCCGTCGATGTGGACGGGAATGCCGTGGTCCGCCGCGAGGCCATGCACCGCCGCCATGTGATCGAGAGGCAGCACCGTGCCGCCGGCGTCGTTGTGGGTGGTTTCCATGAGGATGAGGCCGGTGCCGAGGCCCCGCGGCGTCAGCGCCGGGCGGATCGCCTCCCGGAGCGCGTCGAGGTCCATGGCGCCGCGGTGCGCCGGGATAGTGCGATGGAAGAGGCTGGCGAGGCCGGCGACGCCGCCCATCTCGGAGCGGAAAACGTGGGAGCCGGCGTCTCCCAACAGCTCGGTGCCGCGGCCGGTATGGGCGAGGAGCGCCACCAGATTCGCCATGGTGCCGCTGGGGACGAAGACCGCCGCCTCCTTACCCAGGATCTTGGCGGCGAGCACCTCCAGGGCGCGGATGGTGGGATCGCCCTCGCGGCCGTCATCGCCGAGCTCGGTGTGGCGCATGCGCTCCAGCATCTTCTCCGTGGGCTTGGTGACGGTGTCGCTGCCGAGATCGATGGAATTCATCTCTAATCCTCTGGGATCACATCAATGCGAGTTCGTGGCGCCGCAGCAGGCGGTAGACCAGCAGCAGCGGCACCACCGTGGCCAAGATGAGCACGGCCGCCGCCGCCGCGGCAACCCCCGCGCCGGTGCCCTCCAGGGCCTGGAACATCACCACCGTCATGGTGGCCCAGGGCCCGCTGTAGAGGATCACGGTGGAGCTCAGCTCCGAGGCGACGGTGACCCAGGTCAGCACCATGCCGCCGACGATGCCGCCCAGCATCATCGGCACGGTGAGCTGGAAGAAGGTGCGCGTCGGCGAGACGCCCAGGTTGATCGAGGCCTCCTCGAGGCTGGGGTCGAGCTGGTGCAGGATGGCGCTGGAGGCGCGCACGTTGAACGGCAGCTTCCGTACTACGTAGGCGATGACGATGATGAGCGGGCCGCCGGTCAGGATCAGGAAGCCGCTGTTGTAGGCGACCACAAGGCCGATCCCGAGCACGGTGCCGGCGATGGCGAAGGGCATCATCGCCACCACGTCGAGGACGCCGGCGACGGCGGAGCGGTAGCGCGTCAGCACATAGCCGATGGGAATGCCGAGCGCCGCCGCGCCCAGCGCGGCAGCGGTGGCCAGGGTCACGGTATTGATCAGCGGCCGCGACGAGCGATGCAGGAGGTCAGCGAAATTGCCGAGGCTGAAATTGCCGTGCAGCACCGGCCCGCGGTATTCGAGGAAGGAAATCACCAGCACGGCGAAGAACGGCACCAGGGACGCCAGCACCACGCCCCAGCAGAAGAGCGTGGCGAGGAGGCGCAAGCCTCCGCCGATCCTGAGCTCCGGCGGTGCGGCGCGGGCGCCGGTGGCGAAACGGCGGCGCTTCAGGTAGTGCCGCTGCAGCAGGAGCGCGCCGGTCGTACACACCACCAGCAGCACCGCCAGCACGCCCGCCGAGGCGGGGTTGGTGGCGACCTCGCCGGCGAAAAGCTTGTAGGCCTCCACCGCCAGGATCGGCTTGTCCTCGGCGAGGACGAAGGGCACGCCGAAATTCTCCAGGGTCTCCATCAGCACCAGGAGCGCTCCCGACAGCACCGAGGGCATCACCACCGGCAGGATCACGGTCCAGAACACGCGCCAGCGCGAGGACCCCAGGTTCTGCCCGGCTTCCTCCATGGAGACGTCCACCGCCTTGAAGGCGGCCAGCGTCGGCAGCAGCACATAGGGATAGAGGGTGAGGGTATAGACCCAGATGAGGCCGGGCGCGCCGTAGATCGAGCCGAAGGGGATCCCGATATCCCGGAGCAGATGGGTCACCAGCCCGGCGCGGCCGAACAGCAGCACCAGGGCGTAGGCGCCGACGAAGGAGGGCAGCACCAGGGGCAGCGCCGCCAGCACCAGGATCGCCGATTTTCCCGGCACCGGGAGGCGCGCCAGGCAGAACGCCATCGGTATCCCCAGCACCGTGGTGGCGAGTGTCGCCAGGGCGCCGATCGCGAGGCTGTTCCAGAGGCTCTGCTGATAGAAGCTGCGCCCGAGGATGTTGACGTAGTTCGCGAATGTGAAATGGCCGGCCTTGTCGAGAAAGCTCACCGCGAAGACGGAGAACACGGGATAGATCAGGAACAATCCCAGGAACAGGAAGGCGAGGGCCGTGATCGCCAGGGGAAAGGCGGCGCGCGGCCGCAGCGCGATCATGGCCGGGCGAAGACCGCGACGCGCGCGGGATCGTAGGCGAGGGTGACCGTGCGGCCCGGCGTCGCCGCTTCCGGCGGCTGGTCGAGGAGGGCGAGGCGAAGCGGGATCTCGCCCGCCTGGAGATCGACGCGGGTGATGGCACCCAGGAACTCCACTTGCCGCACGGTGGCCTCAAGCATCGCCCATCCCGCGGGCGTCGCGGCACCGGGTCCCAGAAGCCGGAGCGCCTCGGGGCGCAGCGACACCGAGATCGAGGCACCGACTGGCTGCGTACCCGCTGCCGCGATCGCGATCCCGCCGATCGCGATCTTGACCCGACCGCCGCTGCTCTCGGCGACGGTGCCCGCGAGAAGGTTCGTGGTGCCCATGAACTCCGCGACGAAGGGGCTGGCGGGATGGGTATAGATCTCGGCGGGCGTGCCGATCTGCTCGACGGCGCCGGCGCGCATCACCGCGATCCGGTCGGAGATGGCGAGCGCCTCCTCCTGGTCGTGGGTCACGTAGAGGGCGGTGATGCCGAGCTGCCGCTGCAGGCGGCGAATCTCGCCGCGCATCTCCACTCGGAGCTTGGCGTCGAGGTTGGAGAGCGGCTCGTCCAGCAGCAGCACTTCGGGCTCGATCACCAGGGCCCGGGCGATGGCGACACGCTGGAGCTGGCCGCCGGAGAGCTGATGCGGCCAGCGCTGGTCGTGGGCATCGAGGTGGACGAGGCGGAGCGCGCGCGCCACCCGCTCGGCGATCTCGGCCGTCGGCAGCCGCCGCGCCTTGAGGCCATAGGCGACGTTCCCGGCGACGGTGAGGTTGGGAAAGATCGCGTAGTTCTGGAACACCATGCCGGTGTTGCGCCGGTGCGGCGGCAGCGTGTCGACGCGGCGGTCCCCGAAGCGGATGGCGCCGCTGTCGAGATCGGCGAAGCCCGCGACGATGCGCAGGAGCGTGGTCTTGCCGCAGCCGGAGGGGCCCAGCAGGGTGAAGAGCTCGCCGTCGCGGATCTCCAAGGAGATGCCGGCGGCGGCCCGCAAGGTGCCGAACCGCTTCTCGACGCGATCGATCCCGATCGCGGTCATCGCCGCGCCACGTGCAGATGCTGTGCCACCGGAATCCCCCAACCGCCGGCCGGCACTCCGGCGCCGGCCGCGCGAGCGGCAACACTTCCACTATTTCGTGGCCGTGCTCAAGCGGGCAATGCGCCGGCATTCCGGCACTCCGATTTTGGATTTTCGAGCCGCGATCAGGGCGCGCGCTTGGTGGGATCCGCCAGGAGATCGAAGGCGATGCAGACGCGTTCCTCGGTGCTCTCGAAGGGGATCGTCTGATGCCAGAAGTAGGAGGGGAACAGGATCATCAGTCCCTCCGTGGGCCTGATCGTGGTGGTGAGCCCCATGGGAATCGCGTGCGGGTCGGCGATGCCAGGTTCCGGCACGCCGAACTTGATGCAGCCGGCCTCGCCCGCCGTTCCGTCCTGCACGACGGCGGGGATCCGCACGTAGTAGACGCCGCTCACGATCCCCGCGGGGTGGAAATGCGCCGTCTGGTGTCCGCTGGAGCGCAGCACCACGCCCCAGCCATGCAGCCGGCGCGTTTCCGGCGGCAGCGGAAACAGGCCTGGCGCGGCGGCGACAGTCTCGGCTAGGTAGTCGGTGACCGCGGCCTCGATCTCGTGCTGCAGGGCGGTGAGCGGCCCGGCGGTGGCGGGCAGGATCTCCAGGGTCTGGCTCCCCTGCATGGTGGCCTTGCCCGGCGGGTCGCGCATCAGCGTCGGATGCTCGTAGACGGCGCGGGCAAGATCGGCGTTGAAGGCGGCGACCGTGGCCCAGCCCTCCACCCGGTCCAGCACCCGCCGCCGCAGCAGGCGGTCGTAGTCGAGCAGGTCGCGGGCCTCGTCCAGCTTCCGGATTTGCTGCAGCAGGATCGAGAGATGTGCGAGCGCTACCGGCTGGCCTGGCTCGAGGGCGAGGACGCGGCGATAGGCGGCCTCGGCGCCGGGAAGATCGCCGAGCTCGCGCAAGGTCTGGGCGAGGTTCACCAGGGTGTGCGCGTTCCAGGGCTCGAGCTCGATCGCGCGGCGGATCGCGGCGAGGGATCCCTCCAGGTCGCGCTGCTCGTAGAGCGCGGCGCCAAGCTTGACGTGGGCCTGGGCGAGGTCGGGCGCGAGCGCGATGGCGCGGCGATAGCAGCCGATGGCGGCGGCCGTCTGCCGCAGCTCCTGCAGCACGAAGCCGAGATTGACGTGCGCCCATGCCACGTCGCCGTTGATGCCGACGGCGGCCTGATACGCGGTCGCTGCTTCCGCGAGGCGGCGTTGCGCGGTCAACACGCCGCCGAGATTGTAGTGCGCCTCGAAGGAATAGGCGTCGATGGCGATCGCCTGATGCAGTGCCACCACCGCCTCGTCATAGGCGGCGATCTCCTGCAGCGTGATGCCGAGATTGATCAAGGCATGGGGGGCGCCGGGATCGGCGGCGGCGGCCCGGTGGAAGCTTGCCGCGGCATCGGCGGACCGGCCGAGCTGTCGCAGCAGCGTACCGAGATTGAGATGCGCATCGGCGAGGTTCGGACGCAGCTCGATCGCGCGCCGGAATGCCGCCTCGGCGTCGTCCGTGCGGCCAACCGCGATCAGGGCATGGCCGAGATGATTGAAGAGTGGTGCGGTGCCGGGCGCCAGGCGGGCCGCGATCGCGAGATGCTCTACCGCTTCCGCCGCGCGTCCGGTCTGGGTGCAGAGCATGCTCAGGAGATAGCGCGGCTCGGGGTCGGCCGGGTGCGCGGCGATGACGCGGCGATAGATCGCTTCCGCAGCGGCGACGCGTCCCGCCCGCCGGTGATCGCGGGCCTCCGCGAGCCAGGGCTTGGGATCGACCGGGGAAACCGCCGACGGGTGCGGCGGCGTCCCAATGTTCCGACCGGTTTGCTGTTGGGCCATGCGCGCGCAGACGAATGCTACACGCTGGGTCTAGGCCTCGACGTTGCGTTTGAGAATGCGTTGCCGTCGCCGCCCTCGCACCAAAGAGGCGGATATCACGAGATGTTGAACGCACAGTTAAACGCGCCCGTGAACGAAGCGCGGCTTGATGAAAATTATTTTATCCGCGCGGGCGGAGCTCAGCGGGTCTTCTGCACGACATCCTGGATGGTCTGCATCGCCTCGGGCCGCGCCGTGGTCCACTTTGCCTCGTCGTATTTCGCCAGCGCGACGCTCGCCAGCGGCGGCAGGCCGCCGGGAAGATGCGCGAGGTCGAGATCCTGGCGCGCCGGCCGCCGGAAGGTGTGGGCGAGGATCATCTCGCGGGTGTCCTTGCGCGAGATGAAGTCGACGAACTTCTTCGCCGGCTCGAGATTGGGTCCGCCCTTGATCACGGCGACACCTTCCATCTGCGTGATGGTGCCGTCGCTGGGATAGATCACCTTGATCGGCGCGCCGTTGCTGGCCCAGAGATAGCCCGCATATTCCAGGGAAATGCCGAGCGGGTATTCGCCGTTGCCGACGCCGGAGAACACCAGCGAGGATTTGTTCAGCACCTTGAGATTGGCGTAGAGCTTGGTCACCTCCGCCCAACCCTTGTCGCCGCCGCCCCAGAGATCGACCCAGAGTGTGGTGTTGGTGTAGGCCGAGCCGGAATTGGCGGGATCGGTGAAGGCGATCTTGCCTTTCCACTTCGGATTCATGAGATCGGCCCAGGATTTCGGCAGATCCGCCTCCGCCACTTCCTTGGTGTTGGCGAGGATCACCAGCAGGTGCAAATTGGTGCCGAGCCAAAGGTCCTTGGGATCGCGAAATTCCGGCGGCACCGCATCGATGTTCTTCGAGCGGTAGGGCGCGAAATTATCGGCGTTGGCTTGCAGCAGCGAGCGCGAGACGCCCCAGACGATGTCACCTTGGGGCCGATCCTTCTCGGCGGCAATCCGCTTCATGATGACGCCGGAGCCGGCCTCCACCGGCTGCACCTGGATGCCCGTTTCCTTCTTGAACGCCTCGAAGACGAGATTGTCGAGGATGCTCTCGTTGGCGGAGTAGACGACGAGCTGATCCTCGGCGGCGCGAGCCGTGCTGCCGAAGACGGCAACCAGCAGCGCCGCGGCGCCCATGCCTGCGATAACCCGACGGCCGTAGTTCATGGCTTCCCCCGAAATTCCCCGCGATGCCGCGCGACGGTAGTGAGCGTGCCCCATGCCGTCAAGGCGTGGCGCCCGCCTTGCGCCGGTCGCCCGGCATCGAGTAAGCCTTGAGGCAGAGCACATCAGGAGGAGAAGCTGACATGTTCCGGGTCGCGATCCTCGACGACTATCAGAAAGTCGCCCTCACCCTGGCGGATTGGAAAATCCTCGAGCCGGAGGGCGAGGTCCAGGCCTTCGCCGACAATCTCGTGGACGTGGCGAAACTTGCCGAGCGCCTGCACACCTTCGACGCGGTGGTGCTGATGCGAGAGCGCACCCCGATGCCGCGGGCGCTCTTCGAGCGCCTGCCCAACCTGCGCCTCGTCGTTACCGCCGGCATGCGCAACGCGTCGATCGACACGGAAGCCGCGACCGCCAAGGGCGTGCTGGTCACCGGCACCGACATGCTGGGCCATCCGACCGCCGAGCTTACCTGGGGCCTCATCATCGGCCTGATGCGACACATCCCCTTCGAGGCGGCGGCGATGCGCCGCGGCGCCTGGCAAACCACGATCGGTCACGGGCTGCAGCGCAAGACCCTCGGCGTCATCGGACTCGGCAAGCTCGGCAGCCAGGTGGCGGCCGTCGGCAAGCTCTTCGGCATGAAGGTCATCGCCTGGAGCCAGAACCTGACAGCGGAGCGCGCCGAGGCGGCGGGCGCCACTCACGTCACCAAGGAGCAGCTCTTCGAGCAGGCGGATGTGATCACGATCCACCTCGTGCTGTCCGACCGCACGCGCGGGCTGGTGGGGGCGGCGGATCTCGCCCGGATGAAGCCCACCTCCTATATCGTCAACACCTCGCGGGGACCGATCATCGATGGCGCGGCGCTGCTCGCGACCCTTAAGGGGAGACGCATCGCCGGTGCCGCCCTCGACGTCTACGACCAGGAGCCGCTTCCCGCTGATCACCCCCTGCGCCAGCTCGACAACGCCCTGCTGACGCCGCATCTGGGATACGTGCTCGAAGAGAACTACCGCATCGTCTACCGCCAGGCGGCGGAGAACATCCGCGCCTTCATGGACGGAAAGCCGGCCACCCGCGCGATCAACAAGCTGGGTTAGGCGGACCTTCAGACGTTGAAGCGGAAGTGCAGGATATCGCCGTCCTGGATGAGGTACTCGGCGCCCTCTAGGCGCATCTTGCCCGCGTCCTTGGCGCCCTGCTCGCCGCCGCAGGCGACGAAATCCGCGTAGGAGATGGTCTCGGCGCGGATGAAGCCCTTCTCGAAGTCGGTGTGGATGACGCCGGCGGCCTCTGGCGCCTTGGCGCCGCGCCGCACGGTCCAGGCGCGGGCCTCCTTGGGGCCGATGGTGAGGAAGGTCACGAGATCGAGGAGGTGATAGCCGGCGCGGATCACCCGGGTGAGACCGGCCTCCTCGAGGCCGAGCGTCTCCAGGAACTCGCGCTTCTCCGCCTCGTCCTGCAGCTGCGCCACCTCCGCCTCGATGGCGGCGGAGACCACCACGGTCTCCGCGCCCTGGGCCTTGGCGTAGTCGGCGACCCGCGCCGATTGCCCGTTACCGGTGGCGGCGCTAGCTTCCTCGACGTTGCAGACGTAGAGCACGGGCTTCGCGGAGATGAGCTGAAGGCGCTTCAGGATCTGGCGCTGCTCCGCATCAAGGGAAACCGCTCGCGCGGGCTTGCCGTCGCGGAGCGCCGCCAGCACCAGCTCCATCACCGCGAGCTCGGCCTTCGCGTCCTTGTCGCTGCCGCGCACTTTCTTCTGGGTGGCGATGGTGCGTTTTTCCAGGCTCTCGAGATCCGCCAGCATGAGCTCGGTCTCGACGATCTCCGCGTCGCGGATCGGGTCGATCGAGCCCTCCACATGGGTGATGTCGCCGCTCTCGAAGCAGCGCAGCACGTGGGCGATCGCGTCGACCTCGCGGATGTGGCCGAGGAACTGGTTGCCAAGCCCTTCGCCCTTGGAAGCGCCGCGCACCAGTCCCGCGATGTCGACGAATTCCAGCTGGGTCGGCACGATCTTGGCGGACTTGGCGAGCTTGGCGCAGACTTCGAGGCGCGGATCCGGCACGGCGACCCGGCCGACGTTTGGCTCGATGGTGCAGAACGGATAATTCGCGGCCTCCGCGGCCTGGGTCGCGGTGAGGGCGTTGAAGAGCGTCGACTTGCCCACGTTGGGAAGGCCGACGATGCCGCAGTTAAATCCCATTGGCGTCGTCTTCCGGTTTCGGCTGCGGCCGCGGCGGCTTCGCCGGCGGCGGTTTCAGGATCAGCGCGACCTTGGTCATGAAGCCCTGAGTATCGTCCTTCACCAGGAGCGGCAGCGCGTCGGCGATCGCGTCGGCGAGCGGCGTCACCCAGCCCATCTCCTCGGCATCGAAATTCTGCAGGACGTAGGGATGCACCAGCTCCTTCGCGCCGGGATGGCCGATGCCGAGACGGACGCGCCAGTAGTCGGGCCCGATCGCCCCGTCGATGGAGCGCAGCCCGTTGTGGCCGGCGGATCCTCCCGCCCGCTTCACCCGAAGCTTGCCGGGGGCGAGGTCGAGGTCGTCGTGGATGACCGCGATCTCTGGCGGCTCGATCTTGAAGAAGCGGGCGCAGGCGCCTACGGATTCGCCTGAGAGGTTCATGAAGGTCATCGGCTTCAGCGCCAGCACCCGCTCGCCCGCCACAGTGCCCTCGGCGATCTCGCCGGAGAACTTGGCGCGGAAGGGCGCGAATTCATGGCGGCGGGCCAGCGCGTCCACCGCCATGAATCCGATATTGTGCCGGTTCTGCGCATAGCGGGGCCCGGGATTGCCGAGCCCGACAAGAAGGCGCATCGCCGTCGCCGGGCGGGCGGTATCGCCGCCTTACGACTTGTCGCCCTTTGCCGGCGCGCCGCCCTTGGCGGGAGCGGCGCCCTTGGCCGGAGCGGCACCACCCTTGGCGCCTGCCGCACCCGCGGCAGCGCCTCCGGCAGCACCCGCAGCGCCCGCTGCCGGCGCGGCGCCACCTTCGGCGGGAGCCGCGGCACCCTCGGCGCCAGCCGCTGCTGCGGCCTCTGCCGCCACCACTGCTGCCTGGGCCGCCGCCTGGGCGGCCGCGAGCTCTTCGCGCACCACGGTCGGCGCGGCGACGGTGGCGACGGTGAAGTCGCGACCGATCACCGGCTTGGTGCCGGGCGGCAGCGTCACCTTGCTGATGTGGATGCTATCGCCGATGTCGAGGCCATCGAGGCTCACCACGATGCTCTCAGGGATGGCATCGACGTTGCAGTAGAGCTCGATCTCGTGCCGCACCAGGTTGACGATGCCGCCGCGCTTGATGCCCGGCGACTTCTCGCTGTCGGTGATGTGGACGGGGATCGCCACCGCGATGCGGGCACCGGCGCCCACGCGCATGAAGTCCACATGCAGCGCACGATCGCTGACGGGATCGAGCTGCACGTCGCGGGGCAGCGCGCGCTCCTTGCCACCATTCACCTCGACCTGCACCAGGCGGGCGAAGAAACCGGGCTTGTGGAGCTCGCGGGTGAGCTCTCGGGGATCGACGGAGATCAGCACCGCCGGCTTCTTGTCGCCGTAGATGACTCCGGGAACGCGTCCGCTGCGACGACTGGCCCGGGCGGCCCCCTTTCCGGCCCGGTCCCGCGTCTCGGCGCGGATAGTGGTGAGCTCAGCCATGACGTCTAACTCCTTCCGATCGGTATTCCGGCGCCAGGCGCACGCCGCGCTGGCTTCTGCCGTCGGAGCGTCGGCCTCCAGGGGTGCCGCCCGCTCCACTCCTGCCCGGGGCGTGCCCCGAGCGAAATCTGGTCAGTCGAACAGGCTCGACACCGAGCGTTCCTCGCTGATGCGGCGGATCGCCTCGGCCATCAGCGGCGCGATCGAGAGCTGCCGGATGTTGTGGGCGACGCGCACCGCCTCGGTGGCGAGAATGCTGTCGGTCATCACCAGCTCCTGGAGCGGCGAGGCGGTGACGCGGCCGACCGCGCCGCCGGACAGCACACCGTGCGTCACATAGGCGGAAACCGACTTGGCGCCGCGTGCCGTGAGCGCCTCGGCGGCGTTGCAGAGGGTGCCGGCGCTATCGACGATATCGTCCACCAGGATGCAGCGGCGGCCATCGACGTCGCCGATAATGTTCATCACTTCCGAGGTACCGGCGCGCTCGCGCCGCTTGTCGATGATGGCGAGGTCCGCATCGAGAGCCCGCGCGATCGCGCGCGCGCGCACCACGCCGCCGACGTCAGGCGACACGATGACGAGGTCGCCGCCGTTGTAGCGCGCCTTGATGTCCTTGATGAAAACCGGGGAGGCGAAGAGGTTGTCGGTCGGGATATCGAAGAAGCCCTGGATCTGCCCGGCATGCAGGTCGAGGGTGAGCACACGGTCCGCGCCGGCGGCGGTGATCATGTTGGCCACCAGCTTCGCCGAGATCGGCGTGCGCGCCGCCGACTTGCGGTCCTGGCGCGCGTAGCCGTAATAGGGGATGACCGTGGTCATGCGGCGCGACGAGGCGCGCCGCAGCGCGTCCAGGGTCACCAGCAATTCCATGAGATTGTCGTTGGCCGGGAACGACGTCGACTGGATCACGAAGACGTCCTCGCCGCGGACGTTCTCCTGGATCTCGACGAAGATTTCCATGTCCGAGAACCGCCGCACGCTCGCCTTGGTCAGCGGCAGGTTCAAGTACGCCGAAATCGCCTCGGCAAGCGGCCGATTGCTGTTGCAGGTAAGGATTTTCATCCGATCTCGCCGATTGCGGGCGGCTGCCCGGGTGCGCCCCCGGTCGGCGCGGCCGGAATGTAACAAAGCGCCCATCCCCTGTAAACCACCGCGGAACCCGTCCGCTCGGAGGGTCTCCGGGCATTGGTTAAGATCCGCTTTTGACCTGCTCCGCCTTCTCGATGAGGGCCAGGATGCCGGGTGCCGCCGCGCGCGCGACGGCGTTGGCGATCTCGCCCCAGCGGCCGTTGAGGCTGCCCTGGGGCACCGCGTTTTCCTGGGTGACGACGCCGAGCTGCTGACCGTCCGGCTGCAGGAGGGCCCAGGTGATGCTGACGTGCTGACGGCCGTCCTGGGGGGCCGCAAGGGCGACATTCCCCACCACCGCCAGGGAGTTGCCGTCGCCATCGCCGGTCATGACCTTGAGCTTTGCCTGGGTCAGCGCCGCCGCCATGGCGAGCTTGAGGGCGTCCTTGCCGTCGCCGGGGGCACCGGCCACCGGCCACACAACGATCTGCCGCAGGCTCACCTGATCCTTCGCGGCGGGAGAGGCGGGACCGTCGTCCTGCAGCAGCTTCGCGATCGGGGGCGCGGACGCGGTCGCCAGGGCTTTCAGGGCAGTGGCGTCGCCGCGATTGATCGCGGCCAGCGCCACCGCTGCGGTGCCATTGGCCTGCCCCACCGTGCGGCCGCCGGGATCGACGAGCCGCCAGTCCACGGTGACGCCTTTGCCGCCGTCGCCGAGCTCCCGCGCGGTGCCGAGCAGGCTCAGGCTGTTGCGGCCGGCATCCTGGGTGCTGGCGAGGATATTCGCATCCTGCAGCGCCTGGGCCACGGCCTCGGAGAACTTGTCCCGCGCGTCCGGCGCGATCCCTGCCACCGGCGCCACGGCGATGGTCGCCGTGTCCCTGAGAGTGAGGATGGGCGCACGCGGACCCGGCATGTCGTCGGCGAGGGGATGCGGCAGCGGCTGGCAGCCGGACAGCACGAGCAAGACAGCGATCGCCAGAAGGCGCCGCATCAGAACACCGCGCAGGCGACGACGAGCCCGACGAGACACATGGCGGAGAACAGGATGAGGTGCGGCATGAAGCTCAGGACAGGGCGAAATCGAGACTGGCGCGGGAGAGCACGCGGGAGCCCGTCGCGGTCACCTCGGAGGTGCGCCCGAGCGTCATGGCGAGCCCGTGCTCGGCGTCGAAGACGATCATGTGCAGGAAGAACACCATGCCCGGCGCCGCCGGCACTGGATTGCCGTGGAACAGCATCGGCCAGTCCATCCAGTTGGGCGCGAAGGTGGTGCCGAGGCTGTAGCCGCAGGCATTGAGGCGATGGGCGCGGTGTCCGGCGGCATCGAGGCTCTTCGCATGGGCGTCGAAGACCTCGCCGATCGGGCGGCCCGGTTTCAGCGCGGCCTCGGCGGCCTGCAGCGCGTCGACCGCGGCCTTGTGCATCTCCCGGAGACGCGGATCCACCTTGCCGATCGCCAAGGTGCGCATGAGGCAGGAATGGTAGTGCCGGTAGGCGCCGGCGAATTCCAGGGTGAGCTGGTCGTTGGCGTCGAGCTTGCGCCGGCCGCTCTTGTAGCGGCAGAGCAGCGCGTCGGGGCCCGAGCCGATGATGTACTCGTTGGCGGGATCGTCACCGCCGCCGCGGAACACCGCGCCTTGCATGGCGGCTAGTATCTCGCCTTCGTCGGCGCCGGGCTTGGCGAGCCGCCACGCCTCGTCGAGGGCAGCGTCGCAGAGCTCCGCGGCGCGGCGGACATAGGCGAGCTCGGCGGGGCTCTTCACCACGCGCAGACGGCTCACCAGCTCCGAGGCGTCGGCGAGGGTACAGAAGCCGTCGAGGGCCGCCGTGAGGCGCTGCCCGTTGCGCGCGGTGAGACCGTAGGATTCCCACTCGACGCCGAGCCGCTTTCCCTTGCAGCCGTGCTCCGCGAGGATCTGGCGCAGCGCCTCGGCGGGCTTCACGTCGGGCCCGTCGACCCAGACGCGGATGTCGGAAATCATCGAGGTATGCTTGGCCTGCAGCAGGTCGGGCGCGCGGGTGAGCAGCGTGAGTTTCCCGTCGGCGCCGAGATAGAGGCACTGGAAGAAGACGTAGCCGAAAGTGTCGTAGCCCGTAAGGTAGTACATGCTCTCCTGACGGAACATCAGGAGGCCGTCGAGCTTTGCCTCCGCCATCAGCGCGATCGCGCGTTGCCGGCGATCGGCGAGCTCTTCGGTGGAAAAATGCAGGGCCATGCGTGGGTCGCTCCTTGCGTTCAGGTTTCGGCGCCGGCCAAGCCCTGCAGCGCCTGCATCAGCACTTGCCGGCTGCGGAACAGCACCATCTCGCGCCACGGGCGCGTATCGGGAAAGAAGTGTCGCTTGAGGGCGCGCTTGATGCGCTGGGTCTCCGGGTCGAGCCAATCGGCTGCGCCGCGCGCGTGCAGCACGTGGTCCTCGCGCATGGGGGCGCGGCCTTGCTCCGGGCTGAAGGTGCCGAACTCGAGGGCGACGTAGACGGCGCGCGGCCCGAAGTGGCGCTGCCAGAAATCGGTGCCGGCCGTCCCGTGCTTCGGCACCGAGGCCGAGGTGCCGAGCAGCGGCACCGTCACGCCCTCGCCGTACCAGGCGAGGGCGGTGGCGATATTGGGCGAGCCGGGGTCGTGATCGCAGATCAGCTCGCCGTGCCCGTAGGGGCCGAGGCCGGTGTGGAGATCGACCGCGGCGATGGCGGTTTTCGCCGCGAGGCCGAAATCGGCGACGATCCGCTCCAGGGTTTCGCGCGCCCAGGTCGGCCGGTCGCCACCATAGAAGATCCCGCGGGAGTGCTTGTACTGGCCGCCGCTGCGGGCGCGCTGCAGCGCGCGATCGCCGTGCTGCTCGCGGAACGCCTTGATGCGCGCCTCGCCGGCGGCCACCAGCTCCAGCGACAGTGTCGCCGGCACGAAGGCGTCGGCCAGTGCGTCGTACTCCGGGTTCTCCGGCAATGGCTTCCGGAAATCGAAGAAGTTCCGGTTGAGGTCGACGTTCTCCTCGGTGACCCGGCGCAGCCACGCGAAGCCGTGGGGGTTGATCGCGTGGACGTGGAGGATCGCGACGTCTTTCGGCAGCGTCACCAGGGCGCTGGTGGCGAGCCAGTCCGACTGACAGGCGGAGCCGCAGAAGCCCTCGACCCCGTGGGTCGCCGAGAGCGTGACCAGGAGCGCTGGCGCGTCCGCGGCACCCTGCAGCGCGACATCGGTGAAGAGCGGCTCGCCGAGCGGCCCCTGATTTGGGTTGCGATAGCTCTTGACCGTCAGGCCCGCGAGTTGCGCCAACTCGAGAAACTGCTGGCGGCCGGACGCGTAGTCGCGCGGGTACCGGCGTTCGGCGGCCTCTTCCGGCGATGGGGTCAGGTGCAGGCGCATCCCTTGTCGTCCTTTCCAGACCGTCAGGGCACGAGGGCGATCGCCGAGATCATCCGGCCATAGCAGCGATCCTGCTCCAGGCAGGCGCGCCGATAGGAGAAGAACCGCGCCGGCTCCGCCACGGTATCGCCCCCGGTCGCCGCCGCGTGGCGCAGGCCCAGCCGCTCCAGGCGCCGCAGAATGTAGGCTGGGAGGTCGAACAGAAAGTGGCCGGGACGGGACGCAACCTGGAACAGGTCGGCGTTGTCCTTGCCGTCCTCAAGGAATTGCTCGCGGAATTCAGCTCCTACCTCGTAAGACGCCCCGCCGATGCAGGGACCGATCACCGCCCGCAGTCGCTCGCGCCGGGCACCCTGGCGCGTCATCGCCTCGACGGTGGCGTCGACGATGCCGTGGACCGCGCCGCGCCAGCCCGCGTGGCAGGCGCCGATCACCCGCGCCTCGGGGTCGGCGAACAGCACCGGGGCGCAATCGGCGGCGAGCACGCCGAGCGCCATGCCCGGCGTCACCGTCACCATGCCGTCGGCGCGCGGCGCCGTCTCTCGCGTCCAGGGAGTCGTGACAGTGATCACGTCCGCGCTGTGGATCTGATGGCAAATGGCCAGGCGATCGGACTGAACGCCCAGCGCCGCCGCTGCCCGCGCCCGGTTCTCGGCGACCTTCTCGGGCTCGTCGGCGGAACCGAAGCCGCAATTGAGCGAAGCAAAGATTCCCTCGCTCACGCCGCCCTCGCGGGTGAAGAAGCCGTGGCGGATGCCCGGTGCTGCGAGAACGTCGGCGGTGATCATGGGGCGGCGGTCTCCGGGAATCCTGCGGGCGTCGGCGCATCCGCGCCCGTGAGCGCGATCACCTTGAAGAGCGTGCCCATTTCCGCGCCGTCGATCAAGCGATGCACGCTGCTCTCGATCGTCGCCGCTTGCGCCGGAGTCGCCCGCTCGCGCAGCCGCGCTGCTCGCGCCTCGATGCCGAGCGCCCGCAGGAAGTCGCGCTGGGTCACGGGGCCATGGACCCTGGCGCCGGCGGCACGGGCAGCGGCGGCGAAGGCAGCGAAATCCACGTGCGACGTGAGATCCGCGCTTCCCGGGTCCCTCAACGCGGGATGATAGGCGTGGCCGCGGACCGCCTGCAGCGTGTCGCCGCAGGCGCTCGCCGAATGCCCGTAGTCGATGAAGAGCGCGGCGCCACCACTATGCTTGAGGCGCTCGCCGATGGCAGCGGCCAGAGCGAGGGCCGCGGGGCAGACCTCGGCGATGCTTCCCGGCGGCGCCGCGGCGAGCGAGTGCGGGACCAACGCCGCCGTGGCGCTGGGGGCGGGGTCGGACACGAAGGCGAAGCCGGCACCATCCGCCGCGAGACCGATCCGCCGCTCGTGCCAGCCGGTGGCACGGCGCTCGAATTGCCGGATCGGCAGCGCGTCCAGGAACTCGTTGGCGACGAGCAGCAGCGGTCCCGGCGGCAGGGTGTCCAGGCGATCGTGCCAGGCGGGTGCGGCGGCGGCGAGGGCCTGGGCCTGCAGCGATCTGAGGGCGGGACTGGTCTCCACGAGATGCAGGCGGAGCGCCGTGCGGAATTCCGCTGCGACGGCGAGGGCGCGCAATGCGTCCGCCATCAGCGTGCCGCGGCCGGGTCCGAGCTCGGCGAGGAGTGCCGGGTCGGGGCGTCCGATCCGCGCCCAGGTATCGGTGCACCAGAGCCCGATCAGCTCGCCGAAGATCTGGCTGATCTCCGGCGCGGTGACGAAGTCGCCCTTGGCGCCGAGAGGATCGCGGGTGACGTAATAGCCCAAACGCGGATGCTGCAGCGCCTCGGCCATGAATTCGGCGACGGTCAGGGGCCCGGTCGCCCGGATCCGGCGTGCGATGAGCTCCGCCAGCTCCGTCATTGCCGCGGCTGCGGCGCCGTCCGGAGTGCGTACCAGATCATCGCGGCGCCGACGACGACCAGCGGCAGCGACAGCAGCTGTCCCATGGTGATGCCGCCGACGAGGTATCCGAGCTGGCGGTCCGGCTCACGGAAGAATTCGACGGTGATGCGCGCGAGGCCGTAGCCCATGAGGAACACGCCGGCGATCAGGCCGCGGCGCTCTCGCGCCGAGGTGAAGCGCTGCAGGATGAACAGCACGGTGAACAGCGCCACGCCCTCGAGGCCGGCCTCGTAGAGCTGGCTCGGATGGCGCGGCAGCTGCTCGGGGTCGCTGGGAAAGACCATGGCCCAGGGGACATCGGTCGGTCGGCCGAACAGCTCGCCGTTGATGAAGTTCGCGAGGCGTCCGAAGAACAGTCCGATCGGAACCGAGCAGACCAGGAGATCGCCCAGGCGCACCCAGTCGATCCCGTGCTTTCGCGTGAAGAGGATGAGCGCGGCAATGACGCCGGCGGCGCCGCCATGAAAGGACATGCCGCCCTTCCAGAGCTCGAGCGCCTGGAGCGGGTGCTCGCTGTAATAGGGCAGGTTGTAGAACAGCACGTAGCCTGTGCGTCCACCCAGCACCACGCCGAGGGTGACCCAGACCAGGAAGTCGTCGAGCAGCGGCGGGTCGATGACCTTGGGCGGGCGGCGGGCGATTGACACGCAATAGCGCCAGCCGATCAGCAGCCCGACGATATAGGCGAGCGCGTACCAGCGGATCGCAAAGGGACCGATCGCGATCAGAATCGGATCGATCGCAGGAAACGGAATGGTGAGCATCAGTGATAGGGATCGTCGGTGCCGAGGTAGGTCTGGATATAGTGCGCGACACCGTCCTCCAGGGAGGTGGCCGGCTGGGGGTAGCCGACGCCGTGGAGCTTCGTCATCGAGGCCTCGGTGAAGTACTGGTAGCGCTCGCGGAGCGCCGGAGGCATCTCGACATAATCGATCATCGGCTCGCGCCCCACGGCCCGATAGACCGCGGCGGCGAGGTCGGCGAAGCTCCGCGCCTTGCCGCTCCCCATGTTGAAGAGTCCGCTCACCTCGGGATGATCGTAGAGCCAGACCAGCATGTCGACGCAGTCGCGGACATAGACGAAGTCGCGCTGCTGGCCGCCGTCGGCGACGCCGTCTTTGTAGGAGCGGAAGAGCTGCGCCGGCTTGCCGGCCTTGGCGAGGGGGTAGATCTGGTGCGCGACGCTGCGCAGCGCGCCCTTGTGGTACTCGTTGGGCCCGTAGACGTTGAAAAACTTGCAGCCGACCCACTGCGCCGGCTTGAGCCCGCCGCGCTCCACCAGGCGCACGACCCGGCGGTCGAACAGGTGCTTGGACCAGCCATAGGCGTTCAGCGGACGCAGCCGCGCCAGCGCCGCCGAGGAGCTGACGTCGTCGAAGCCGGCGTCGCCGCCGCCGTAGGTCGACGCCGAGGAGGCATAGAAAAAGCGCGCGCCGCGTGCCGCGCACCAGCTCCAGAGCTCGTGAGAGAGGGTGAAATTATTGGCGACGATCAGGTCCGCGTCGGTCTCCAGGGTCGAGGAGATCGCGCCGAGATGGAAGATCACGTGGATGTCGTGGGCGTGATCGTCGAGGAAATCCAGCAGTCGCTCGGGCGGGACGAGGTGCGCGATCTCGCGCTTGGCGAGGTTGCGCCATTTGTCGTCGCTGCCCAGCCGGTCGCAGATCACGATATCCCGCTCCCGGCGCTCCTCCAGCGCCGCCGCCAAATTCGATCCGATGAAGCCGGCGCCGCCGGTAATGACGATCATGTCGTCCGAGCCCCAGATGCGGTCTGCCGGTGTTATAGGGCCTCGCGCTCCGATCGCAACGCCTGTTTTCCAGGCGCGGTGAAGAACGTTCTGCGGTGGCGCGGAGAGCGCCTATCGCCTATCTCTTGCAGATGCGGCAGCCGCCGCGAAGGAGGCCCTCAATGCCGAGCGACAAGCGACTCCTCGACGATCTCGCCCGCGTGGCCACCGGGGCGCTCGGCGCCCTCACGGGTATGCGCGAGGAGGTCGAGGCCCGGATGCACGATCAGTTCCAGCGCATCCTCGACCGCATGAACCTGGTGCGCCGGGAGGAGTTCGAGGCGGTGCAGGGAATGGTCGCGAAGGCACGCGCCGAGCAGGAACGTCTCGCCGAGCGACTGGCGGCGCTCGAGGCCGGGCTCGCCGCCGAGCCGCGGCGAAAGCCGAGCCGCACGCAGTCGAGCGCTGGAACCAAGCCGCCCGCTGGTGACGCCGACTAAGTCTCTGTCATCCACATATTTTGTGGGCTGATGACGGCGTTCCACAAAATCTAGCCTTGCGTGGGTCCCCCCGCTTTGGCACCCTACAGCTTATGGTAGGTTCGGGGGATTCAGCCACCAGATGTCGAGGGCGCTCGCCTGCGTGCTCGACGTCCCGGTGCGCTGCGCAGCAGGGAGGGCGCCATGTCCGAGATCACGATTGAATTGGCGGCGGCGACCAATCCGATCGACCTTCTCGAGGAGATCGTGCAAGCCAATGAGTGGGCGCATGATCGGGCCAGCGACGAGGAGATGGTGGTGGAGGTCTCCGGCCGCTGGTGCGACTATCGGATGTTCTTCCTGTGGCAGCAGCACACCAGCGCACTGCACTTCTCATGCGGCTTTGACATGAAGGTGCCGAAGGGACGGCGCGGTGGCGTCTATGAATTGCTGGCGGCGGTGAACGAGAAGATGTGGATCGGGCATTTCGACCTCGGCGCGGATGATCCGTCGCCCTGCTTCCGGCATGGCGTGCTGCTGCGCGGAGCGCTGGGTGCCAGCGTCGAGCAGCTGGAGGATCTCGTGGACATCGCCCTGACGGAGTGCGAGCGCTTCTATCCCGCCTTCCAGCTGGTCGTCTGGGGCGGTCGCGGCGCGGAGGATGCGATCACCGCCGCCATGATCGATCCCATGGGCGAGGCGTGATGACGGCGGGCGGCAAGCCGCCCGCGACGATCCTGCTGCTGGTTGGCTGCGGGAAGATGGGTGGCGCCTTGTTGAAGGGCTGGCTGGAGCGCGGCGCGGCCCGCCACGTGATCGTCGTGGAGCCCGGCGCCGGCGTCGAAAGCTTCCTGGGCGACCGCCTGGTGGAGCATCGCAAGAGATTCGACGAGATTCCCACGACCTTCCTGCCCGACGTCATCGTCTTCGCGGTGAAGCCGCAAGGCATGGACGCGATCGTACCGCCCTACAAGCGCTACGCCGGGCGGACGCTGTTCCTCTCGATCGCAGCCGGAAAGACGCTGGCCTATTTCGCGCGTCATCTTGAAGACGAGGCCGCCGTCGTGCGCGCGATGCCGAACACGCCGGCGGCAGTAGGGCGCGGCATCACCGTCGCCTGCGCCAATCCGCGCGCCACACCGACGCAGCGGCGCCTTGCCGACATGCTGCTGTCGGCGGTGGGCGAGGTCGGATGGGTCGAGGACGAGGCGCTGATCGACGCGGTGACAGCGGTTTCCGGCAGCGGCCCCGCTTACGTGTTCCTGCTCATCGAATGTCTCGCCAAAGCCGGCGTCGCGGCGGGACTGCCGGCGGATCTGGCGACGCGGCTGGCGCTCGCCACCGTCGCTGGGTCGGGGGAGCTTGCCCGTCTTTCCCACGAGCCGGCCTCCCGGCTGCGCGAGGCCGTCACCAGCCCCGGCGGCACGACCCGCGCCGCCCTCGATGTGCTGATGGCGGCCGACGGCCTCGAGCCGCTGATGGTCAAGGCGGTGGCGGCGGCGGCGCGGCGCTCGCGCGAACTGGCGGACTAGGCGCCGGCGGATTAGACTCGGCCGATATCTGAACTTCGGCGGATCACCTCCATGAGCGAGACTTTGAGCCCCGCGGCCCAGCGGGTGCAGGAGCTGTTGCGTGCATCGGGCTCGACGGCGACAGTGCGGCAGTTCCCGGCGACGGCGCGCACCGCCGCGGACGCCGCCGCCGTCATCGGCTGCACCGTGGCCCAGATCGCGAAGTCGCTGATCTTCCGTACCCGGACCGGCAAGCCCGTCCTGGTCATCGCCAGCGGCGTCAATCGCGTCGACGAGCAGAAGATCGCCGCTGCCCTTGGCGAGCCCATCGGCAAGGCCGATGCATCCTTCGTGCGCGACATGACGGGCTATGCCATCGGCGGCGTCGCGCCCGTCGGCCATGCGACGCCGCCGCGCATCTTCATCGACGAGGATCTCCGGCAGTATGCCAGTCTCTGGGCGGCGGCCGGGCACCCCCATGCGGTGTTCGAGCTCACCGCCGCGGAACTCGAGCGCCTGACCGGCGGAACGGTAATGCCGGTCAAATAGTTCGGTTCGGAGAGCCGGCGCCGGCGCCGGCGACCTCGCGGAGGCGCGATTTGCGCCGGAAGCGCATCCCGGTACACTCTTCGGGAGGAGGACGCCGCCATGGCAAAGCGAACCAAGCGAGCGAAGGCGCGGGCGAGCACGCCCCGCGACCGGATTCTCGATGCCGCGCTCGGTCTTGCCGGCCGGACTGGCTGGCGCGGTGCCTCCCTCGGCGCGATCGCGGCCGAGGCGGGGCTTCCCCTCGGCGAGGTCTACGGCGAGTTCACCTCGCGTGCCGCGATCCTCCGCGGTCTCATGGGCCGCACTGACGCCGAGGTGTTGGCGACGCCGGCGGATGCCGAGGAGACGCCGCGGGATCGTCTGTTCGAGATCCTGATGCGGCGGTTCGATGCGCTGAAGCCGCATCGCGCGGCGCTCCGCACCATGGCGCGCGATCTCGTCGCCGATCCGCCGACGGCGCTGTGCAGCGCGCCGGCGCTGCTGCGATCCATGGCGTGGATGCTAGAGGCCGCCGGTGTCGGCAGCGCCGGTCTGCGCGGGCGGCTTCGCGTGCGCGCGCTTGTGCTGCTCTACCTCTCCATCATGCCGGTGTTCTTCGGCGACGAGAGCGCCGATCTTGCCAAGACCATGGCGGCGCTCGATCGTCGCCTGCGCCAGGCGGGGCCCTGGCTCGGCCTCGTGCCGGGGCCGTTCGGCCGCGCCGGGAATACCGAGCGCGCCGCATCCTGACGGGGCCGCGCGCTTGCGGGCCTCAGTGGTCCGGCCGATCCTCGAGACAGAAGAGCGTCTGCTGGCCCACGGCGACGGTGGTCCGCGTCTCGCCGGTGATCCCCAGCACCTCCAGGTGGCAGATGCAGAGGGTGCGGCCGGGCTTCAGCACTTCGCCGATGGCGAGAAAGCACTCGCCGGCGGCCGGCGCCGTCAAGTTGATCTTGAACTCCACGGTGAGCACGGAGCTTCCGGCCGGGAATAGGGTGTAGCCGGCATAGCCGCCGGCGGTATCCGCGATGGCGCTGGTAATGCCGGCGTGAAGAAAACCGTGCTGCTGGGTGAGGTCGGCGCGGTAGGGCAGCTGGATCTCGACCCGTCCCGGCGTCACCAGGGTCAACCGCGAGCCGATGGTGGTCATGAGCGTCTGGCGGGCGAAGCTGTCCCGCACGCGGGCCTCATAGTCGGGGTCCTGGGCCTGGAATACGGGCATGCCTACCTCCGGTTCGTGCCGATCCGAGGATAGCCTCCGATGTGACCGAAAAGGGACCTCGAACTCGCATATCTAGAGAGTCCTGGACCCGCGGCAACCATCTCGTTAACCTTTCTGGCAGTGCGGCAACGATCTATGCTGCACTGCAAAATAAATCTGCCAAAACGCTTGACGGCATGGGGTCCGGCAGCCATATTCCCGCCATGCTGCAGTGCAGCAATTCGGTTCAACCACGTAAGATAGGATGCAGGCCATGGTCAACGGCAAGTTTTTCGAGACGGAGGTCGGCAAGCTGTTCGCCGGCTTCCCGTTCGCCAGCCTCGACGTAGAGGCGGCGATGGCGTCGCAGCGCAAGAATCTTGAGGCGTTCACCCAGGCGAACCAGCTCGCCGTACAGGGCTTCCAGGAGCTCGCGAAGCGGCAGGTCGAGTTCGCCCGTACCGCGATGGACGAGGCCACCTCCCTGGTCCGCGACTGGACCAGCATCGGCACCGCCGAGGAGCGGCTTCAGAAGCAGGCGGCGTTCGCCAAGCAGGCGCTCGAGAAGAGCGTGACTGGCACGCGCGAGATCGTCGAGCTTGCCGGCAAGACCCAGACCGAGGCCTTCGAGGTGCTGAACAAGCGCTTCTCCGAGAGCCTCGAGGAGTGGGGCACGATCGCGAAGAAGAAGTCCAAGTAGTAGCCTTCGCGTCCGTGGCCAAGCTCATTGTGAAGGCCGCCCTCCGGGGCGGCCTTCTGCTTTCTGGCCTTCAAAGGTCCAGCACCAGCCCATCCTCGGCGCAGTCGAGATCCACCTCGCCGAGCCGGCCCAGCAGTTCCGCGCTCATATGGGTGAGCACCACGCGCCGGGCGCCGATGTCGGCGAGGCGGCTACGCAGGGTCGCGTAGTCCAGGTGGTACTTGATCTTCTTGTCGAAGAAATAGGCCTCGACAATGAAGAGGTCGGCGCCCCGCGCGGCCGGCACCAGGTTCTCCACCCACTCCGTGTCGCCTGAATAGGTGATGACGCGCCCGTCGCATTCGATGCGCAGCGCATAGGGCGGCGCGCCGGAATAATGCTCCACCAGATAGGGCGTGACGCGCACCGGCCCCACCATCTGCGGGACCTGCTCCGGCATCTCCACCAGCGTCAGGGGAAATTTCGCCGCGATGCCCGTGGAGCCGGGGAAGAACACCTCCTGTGCCTGATGCAGCCGGTCGCGGAAGCCTGGTGGTCCCAGCAAAGTGAGCGGGCGGGTGCGGCGGCTCACGAGATGGGCGTCCAGCAGGAAGAACGGCAGCCCGCCGAAGTGATCGCCATGTAGATGGCTCACCAGCATGATGTCGATGCTGTTGGGGTCGATGCCGAACCGCTTGAGGGCAATCAGCGACGAGGCGCCGACGTCGATCAGGAATCGCGTGCTGCTCGCCGGTGACGAGGAAGCAGGTGTGAAAGCGTCCGCCGCTGCCGAAGGCATCACCGCTGCCGAGAAAGCGTAGCTGCATCGCCGAGGACTCCGGTTGAAGCATGCCGCGGACGGATGCTAGCGTCGCGGGCTCCAACGCGGCAAGGACGTCACATGACCATCAGCTACGAGGATTTCAGCAAGGTCGACATTCGCGTCGGCACCATCGTCGGCGCCGAGCCTTATCCGGAGGCGCGCCGCCCGGCCTACAAGCTGCAGGTTGATTTCGGCGGGGAGATCGGCGTCAAGCGCTCTTCGGTGCAGATCACCGTCCACTACAAGCTCGGCGAGCTGGTGGGAAAGCAGGTGGCGGCGGTCGTCAATTTCCCGCCGAAGCAGATCGGCAAGTTCATGTCCGAGATACTGGTGCTGGGATTCCCCGATGCCGCCGGCGCGGTCGTGCTGGTGGTGCCGGACAAGGCGGTCCCGAACGGTGGCAAGCTGTTCTAGGATCTACTGTCCGGGTATTTCCTTCGTCAGGCTGGAGAGGCCGCGGCGCTGCTTGTCATCGGCGCCGAAATTCCCGGGATCGAGCCAGCGTTCGAAGGCGTTGCGCAAGGCCGGCCACTCGCGATCGAGGATCGAATACCAGGCGGTGTCCCGGTTGCGTCCCTTGTAGATCGTGGCCTGGCGGAACAGCCCCTCGTAGCGGAAACCCAGGCGCTCCGCCGCGGCCCGGGACGGGGCGTTAAGCGCGTCGCATTTCCATTCGTACCGGCGATATCCCAGCTCGTCGAAGACGCGGCGCATCAGGAGATACATCGCCTCGGTCGCCGCCGGGCGGCGCTGCAGCGCCGGTGCATAGTTGATGTGACCGACCTCGATGACGCCGACCGGCGGATCGATGCGGAGATAGCTGGCGACGCCGAGCGCCCGGCCGCTCGCGCGATCGAGGATGGCGTGGAACAGCGGGTCCTCGCCGCGCGCGCTGCTCCCCACCCATGCCTGGTAGGCCTCCGCGGACGCGAACGGCCCGTAGGGAAGATATGTCCAGATGCGGCCTTCCTTGTCCGCGGCATTGGCCGCGAACAGGCTCGCCGCGTGGCGGCCGGGATCGAGGGGCTCGATGCGGCAGAAGCGCCCCTCCATCGGCGTCCGCGGCGGCCGCTGCCGCGGCGACCAGTCGGGCAGGGGGAAGCCGATGGGCTGGTCGAGCTCGTTGCGGCGCGGCGTCGTTGTCATGGGGCGGCCCTGTGTGGACAATTATTTCGGCAGGTGGATGCGCACGCGCAGCCCGTGGTGCGGCGAATCTTCCAGGCTGATGTCGCCGCCATGGCTCAAGGCGACGTCCCGGGCGATGGTGAGGCCGAGGCCGACGCTGCCGGTCTGCGGGCTGCGCGCGGGATCGAGGCGAAAGAACGGGCGGAATACCGCTTCCCGTTGCGCGGCGGGGATGCCGGGGCCGTCATCGTCGACGAGGATGTCAACGCCGTCCCGCACCGGCACTGCGGTAACCCAGACGTGGCTGCCGTAGCGACGGGCGTTGGCGATCAGGTTGGCGAGGCAGCGTCTGGTGGCGTCGGGCCGGAGCGAGATCGCGAACGCCTCCGGCGCGGCGATGGTGACCGGAGCGCCGTCGCGGCGCGCGTTCGCCACCACGTCCTCGAGCAGCATCGGGAGGTCCACCTCGCGTGGCGTCTCGCCGCCTTCGCCGCGGGCGAAGTCGAGGTAGCCCTGCACCATGCGCTGCATCTGCACCACGTCCGACTTCAGCTCGGCGACCGATGGGCTCTCCCCCAAGAATTCGAGCGCCAGCTTCATGCGCGTCAGCGGCGTGCGCAGATCGTGGGACACGCCTGCGAGCATCTCCGTGCGCTGGGTGATCTGGCGCCGGATGCGCTCGCGCATCAGCAGGAAAGCCGCCGCGGTCTGGCGCACCTCGATCGCGCCGGCGAGCTTGAAATTGGCGACGTCGCGGCCCTTGCCGAAGCTTTCCGCCGCGGCCGCGAGGCGGCGCAGGGATTTCACCTGATTGCGCATGAAGAGCGTCGCCACCGCGAACAGCACCAGGGAGGAGCCGGTCATCCACATCACGAAGATGTAGGTGGTGGGCGTGAACAACCGCTTCTTCGGCACCGCCACCTGCAGCACGCCCTCGTTGAGGGCGATCGACACCAGCGTGTCGCGCGGATCGAACTCGGCGTCGATCTGGAACGGACGATGCACGCGCTCGACGAGGGCGGCGGCAAGCTGCTCCTCGAGGGAGCTGGTGCCGACCGGCGCCATGCCCGGCGGCAGCTTCTCGCCGGACCAGAAGATGTATTCGAGCTCGGTCGCGCGTCCCACGCGCTCGAACATCTGGTCGCGCTGCGGACCCGGCGGCAGCAGGCGCATGGTGTCAATGGTCTGGGCGATGTCGCCGGCGACGCCGGTGGAGAGCCGGCGCGCCACGGTGTCCCAGTGGCGGTCGTAGAACACCCAGGTGGCGATGATCTGCACCAGGATAAGCGGCGTCACGATGATGAGCAGCGCGCGGCCGAACAGGCTGCGCGGCAGCAGGCGCTTGTGCCAGCGCCGGTCATGCACCGCGCGGCGCGCCTCGGCGGCGGATGGGCCCGCGGGGCCGGCGATGACGCCGGGCGCTTCAATCGGGCTTGAGGACATAGCCGATGCCTCTGACGGTCTGCAGATAGCGCGGGAACTTGGGGTCGCGCTCGAGCTTGCGCCGGAGCCGCGTCATCTGCACGTCGACTGTGCGCACGTTGCCGCTGAATTGCGCCTGCTCGGCCAGCTCCTCTCGCGTCACGGACTCGCCGGCCTTGCGCGCGAGCACGCCAAGTAGCGCCGCCTCGGCGGCGGTGAGGTGCACGGGCTCGCCGCCCCGGGTGAGCTCGCCGCGTTTCAGGTCGAAATCATAGGCGCCGAGATGAACCTCGCTCGGCGCCACCGCCTCGCCGGCGGCGCGCTGCAGGATGTTGCGGATGCGCAGCACCAGCTCGCGCGGCTCGAACGGCTTGACGAGATAATCGTCGGCGCCCTGTTCCAGGCCATGGATGCGGTTCTCCGCCTCCGCCATGGCGGTCAGCAGGAGGATCGGCACCTGGCGCTCGGCCTTGACGCTGGCGGTGAGCTCGAAACCGGTCTCGCCGGGCATCATGACGTCCACGACCAAAAGATCGAAATCGAAGTTTCTGAGCTTGAGCCGCGCCTCGGCGGCGTCGGCGGCGGCGGTGACGCGAAATCCATTCTCCACCAGGTACCGGCGCAGCAGACTGCGCAGCCGCTCGTCGTCGTCGACCACGAGGAGATGGGCGCCATTGCCGGTCATCCGGGCGGTCTGCTCATCAGCGTCGCCCGCTGGGCGCACGCAGGAATTTCGCGCGGTCTGCGTCGCCGGTCATGATGCCGAGCATGACCTTGCGAAAGCCCTCCACCGCCTGTGCCCCCGCCTCGCGGTAGGCTTTCGCCACGCGCTGGCGCTGGTTCTCCGAGAGGCGGCGCTCCAGTTCGGTGCCGCTCGCCGTCAGCTCCAGCAGCCGCTGACGCCGGTCCCGCGGCCCCGGCTTCTGCACGATGAAGCCCTGGCGCACAAGCTGGCCCAGCACCCGGCTCAGGCTCTGCTTGGTGATGCGCAGGATGCCCAGCAGCTCGGTCACGGTCATTTTCGGATAGCGACCGACGAAGTAGATCACACGGTGGTGGGCGCGGCCGAAGCTGTAGCGCGCCAGCATCGCGTCGGGTTCCGCCGTGAAGTCGCGATAGGCATAGAACAGCAGCTCGATGCCCTGGCGAAGATCCTCCTCGCGGAGGAACAATAAGTTGTTGGCGGCGGATTTTATGTCAGCCATGTTGACTTATATTGTTTGGGTGCTACGAACATGGGGCGGGTCGGGACATAATCGGACCTAGGATTCCACCTTCTACCGCACGAGGAGCCATTCATGGCGATCATTCCTTTCGACGACCGCGACGGCACCATCTGGTTCGACGGCCGGCTCGTGCCCTGGCGCGATGCCAAGATCCACGTCCTTTCCCATGCGCTGCATTATGCAAGCTGCGTGTTCGAGGGGGAACGGGTCTATGGCGGGAAGGTCTTCAAGCTCCGGGAGCATAGCGAGCGCCTGCTCAATTCGGCGAAACTTCTGGGTTTCGAGATTCCGGTCAGCCTGGACGACCTCTCCGACGCCACCAATGAGGTGGTAAAGGCGCAGGGCATCGTCGACGGCTATGTCCGCCCGGTGGCCTGGCGCGGCGCCGAGCAGATGGGGGTCTCGGCCCAGGCGACCAAGATCCACGTGGCGATCGCCGCCTGGGAATGGCCGGCCTATTTCTCGCCCGAGGCGCGCCTCAAGGGGATCCGGATGACGATCTCCAAATGGGCGCGTCCGGCGCCCAACACCGCGCCCACCGCTTCCAAGGCAGCCGGCCTCTACATGATCTGCACACTTTCCAAGCATGCCGCCGAGGCGGCGGGCTACGAGGATGCCCTGATGCTGGACTACCGCGGGCGGATCGCCGAGGCGACCGGCGCCAACGTCTTCCTCGCCATTGACGGTGAGCTGCACACGCCGACGCCGGATTGCTTTCTCGACGGCATCACCCGCCGCACCGTGATCGGCCTCGCGCGCAAGCGCCAGATCAAGGTGGTCGAACGCGCGATCATGCCTGACGAACTCGCCAAGGCACAGGAGGTGTTCTTGACCGGGACCGCGGCGGAAGTGACGCCCGTGAGCGAGATCGACAAATACCACTTCACGCCGGGCGCGATCTGCAAGCAGATGATCGACGATTTCGACAAGACGACCCGCGGCTGCTGAAAGCCGCGCTACTCCGCGACCCAGCGCTTCGTCGCCTGGTCGTCGCTGGCCTGCGCCTCTACCCAGCGCGGGCCGGCGGCGGTCTCCTCGAGCTTCCAGAACGGCGCCTTGGTCTTGAGCCAGTCGACCAGGAACTCGCAGGCCTCGAATGCGGCCTGACGGTGGGCCGCCGCGGTCACGACCAGCACGATGCGCTCGCCCGGCTCGAGCCGGCCGTAGCGGTGGATGACGAGAGCGTCTTCGAGAGGCCAGCGCCGCCGCGCCTCCGCCTCGATCTCGGCGAGGAGCTTCTCCGTCATCCCCGGATAATGCTCGAGGGTCATGGCGCCCACGTGCTCGCCGCCGGCCACGCTTCGCACCAGCCCGACGAAGCTGGCGACGCCGCCGATCCCGTGCTTTCCCCGGGTCAGGCGATCGATCTCCGCGCCGACGTCGAAATCCTCGCGCTGCACGCGGATCATCGTCTCAGCCTCCGGTCACCGGCGGGAACAGCGCCACCTCGTCGCCAGCTTTGATCGGGTGATCCCAGGGAACATAAGTCTGGTTGACCGCGACGCGCACCACCGAGGCATCCTTGAGAGCGTCGGCGAATCCGGGACCGCGCCGCTTCAGCCAGTCCAGCAGCGCCCCCACCGTGGCGACGCCCGCCGGCGGCTCGACGGTCTCTTCGGCAATGCCGATTCTGGCGCGCAGCCAAGCAAAATAGAGGAGCTTCATCCGTGTCACCTAGGCTCGGGGCGGCCCGATGTCAACGCGACGGGATCAGCGCGCCAGGAAGCCGCCGTCCACCGCTAGGATGTGGCCGGTGACCATGGAGGAGGCGCGGCTGGCCAGGAACAGCACCGCGCCCACGATCTCCTCGACCTCGGCGACGCGGCCCATCGGCGTCGCGCGCTCGATCTCGGCGCGCACCTCCGGCTTTTCCAGGAGCGCCATCGCCAGCTCGGTGCGGACCCAGGAGGGCGCGATGCCGTTGACCCGGATGCCCTGGCGCGCCCACTCCATTGCCAGTGCCCGCGTCAAATTCACCACCGCGCCCTTCGACGTTTGATACGAGACGTTCGGGTAGATGCCGCCGGAGAACCCCATGATCGAGGCCATGTTGATGATGCTGCCCTTGGCGGCGGGCAGCATGAGGCGCGCCGCCGCCCGGGCGCAGAGAAAGCTGCCGGTGACGTTGACGCTCATTACCCGCTCCCAGTCCGCCAGGGGCAGCTCGGTCGCGGGCTTGCGGATCGCGATGGCGGCGCTGTTGACGAGCACGTCGAGCCGGCCCAGGCGCTTGGCGAGATCGGCGAAGCCGCGCTCGACCTGGGCCTCGTCGGCGATGTCGAGGACGAAAATCTCGGCCTTGCCGCCGATCTTCTGGATCGCCTGCACTACGGCTGTGGCGGCGGCCTCGTTGCGGTCGAGGATCGCCACCGCGGCGCCGACGCGGGCGAAGGCGATGGCGATCGCGCGGCCGATGCCGCTGGCGCCGCCGGTGATGGCCGCCACTTCGCCGTCCAGGCGAAAGCTCGCGAGCGGGTTCTCGAGGGAGAGCATCTCGGTCATTCCATCACCTCGCGAAAAGACAGGAAGGGCACGGTAGTGCCGGGGGTGAGATCGGTGGCGGCCTCGTCGAGCACCACGAGGCCATCGGACTCTACCATGGAGGAGAGGATGCCGGCGCCGTCGCGGGGAAACTTCTGCGCGGTCCAGCCGCCCTCGGGTCCCGGCTCCAGGCGCGCGCGGATATATTCGCGCCGGCCTTCCTTCTTGCGATAGGCGAAGCCCGCGCGCACCGGAAAGGTCCGGGGTGCGGTATCGCGGGCGCCGGCCAGGCGCAGGATCAACGGCCGCGCCAGCACTAGAAACGTCACCATCACGGCCACGGGATTGCCCGGCAGGCCCAGGAAAGGGGTGCGCTCGATCTGGCCCATGGCCATCGGGCGGCCCGGCTTGATGGCGAGGCGCCAGAAGTGCAGCTGGCCTAGCGCCTCCACCGCCGCTTTCATGTGATCTTCATCGCCGGTAGACATGCCGCCCGACGTGACGATGAGGTCGTGGCTCCTCGCGGCGTCCGACAGCGCTGACTCGATGACGTCCCGCGCGTCCGCGAGAATGCCGAGATCGGTGACGGCGACGCCAAGCCCCTCAAGGAGGGCGCGCAGCGTGTAGCGGTTGGCGTCATAGATCGCGCCGGTGGGAAGCGGCATCCCGGGCTCGCGCACCTCGTCTCCGGTGGAGAGCAGGGCGACACGCAGCCGGCGATAGACGCTGAGCTCGGTGGGCCCGAGGGATGCCGCGAGCCCGATGTCCTGGGCGCGAAGCCGCAAGCCGGGTGCCAGCACGGTGGTTCCGGCCTTGATGTCCTCGCCGGCGCGGCGGCGATTGGCGCCGCGCTTGAGCCCCGGCGGCAGGCGGACCTCACCACCGAGGGCGACGCAGTCTTCCTGCATGAAGACGGTGTCCGGTCCCTCCGGCATCGGCGCGCCGGTGAAGATGCGGATCGCCGCGCCGCGTCGCGCCGGCTGGTCGAGGGGATGGCCGGCGGCCGCGCGTCCGGCCACCGGCAGCGTCGTGGGCTCGCCGGGGCGGAGGTCGTCGAAGAAGACGGCATAGCCGTCCACCGCCGCATTGTCGTGGGGCGGCACACTGCGGTCGGCGATGACGGGCGCCGCGAGGATGCGGCCGCGGGCGGCGGCGAGCGGTACCATCTCGGTTTCAGGCAGCGGCAGCGTGCGCGCCTCGATCAGGGCGAGCGCCTCGGCGCCGGTCATCAGCGCACCGCCGAAAGCAAAGCAGTCGTCGCTGAGCTGGGCCATCTCAGGCGGCTCCGGCGGCGGCGTGGGCCAGGACGAAATCGGCAATCCCCGCGGTATCCGTGAGATCGAAGCGCGGCAGGTGGAGGCCTGATATCGGCGTGTCGGAGGCGATCGCGAGAATGGTCGGATCCTCGCGGCAGATCAGCGGCTTTCCCACCGACGGGCGGTGCACCTCGAGGCGCGGATGGGAATGGCGCTTGAAGCCTTCCACCAGCAGGAGATCCACCGGCGTCATCTGCGCGATCAGGCGCTCCAGGGCCGGCTCCGGCGCGCCGCGATGCTCATGCATCAGCGCCCAGCGCTGGTCCGACGCCACCATCACCTCGGTGGCGCCGGCGTGGCGATGGAGATAGCTGTCCTTGCCGGGCTGGTCGATATCGAAGTCGTGATGGGCGTGCTTGATGGTGGAGACGGTGAGGCCGCGGCGCGCGAACTCCGGGACCAGACGGATGACCAGCGTGGTCTTGCCGCTGCCGCTCCAGCCGACGAGCCCGAAGAGGCGCATGGGCCGGTCCGTGCTCAGGTGACGCGACGCGGCTCCGCCGCCGGCGGCGGCGCGGGGCGGTCGGCCGGAGCCACGTCCATGTGGGTCAGTCCCGCGCGGAGATAATCGTAGCCGGTGACCAGCGTGAGCGCGGCGGCGATCCACAGCATAACCTCGCCGATGTAGCGCACGGGAATCCCGCTCGGTCCCGCGTCGCCGACCAGCAGCACGCCGATCGCCACCATCTGGATGCCGGTCTTCCACTTCGCGAGGCGCGACACGGGCATGCCCACGCGCAGGCCGGCGAGATGCTCACGCAGGCCGGAGACCAGGATCTCGCGCATGAGAATGACGAGGGCCGGCAGCATGGTGGGTTCGGAGATGCGGTCGGTGGCGGCCAGCATGAACAGCGCCGCCGACACCAGGAGCTTGTCGGCGATCGGATCGAGGAAGCGGCCGAACTCCGAATGCTGCTTCCAGCGGCGCGCGAAGTGGCCGTCGAGCCAGTCGGTGACGCCGGCAATGGAGAACAGCACGCAAGCCAGCCACCGGGCCTCGGGACCCGGCAGGTAGAAAGTCGCGACCACCAGCGGAACCGCCAGGATACGCGACAGGGTTAACAGGTTGGGCAGCGTGGTCAGCATTGCCGCAGGGCTCGGGAGGAGCGGTGGAATAGGCCGATCTTAGCCGTCGGCATGAAAATGATCATAAATCTTTTTCGCCACGGTCTTGCTGATGCCGGCCACTTGCTCGAGGTCGGCGAGCCCCGCCCGCGAGACGCCGCGCGCCGAGCCGAAATGATGCAGGAGGGCCTTCTTGCGCCGCGCGCCGATACCGGCGATCTCGTCCAGCGGCGAGGCGCCGATCGCCTTGGCGCGCCGCGCCCGATGGGTCCCGATGGCGAAGCGGTGCGCCTCGTCCCGCAGGCGCTGCAGGTAGTAGAGCACCGGGCTCTTGGGATCGAGACCCCGGGGCGGCTTTCCCGGCAGGAAGAATCGCTCGCGCCCGGCATCCCGGTCGGGTCCCTTGGCAATCGCCACCAGGGGGATGTCGGTGATGCCGAGATCCGCCAGCACCTGCTCCGCCACCGCGAGTTGTCCCGGACCGCCGTCGATCAGCACCAGATCCGGCCAGGTGCCACTCTCCCGCGTCGGATCCTCCTTGAGGGCGCGGGCGAAGCGGCGGGTCAGCACTTCCCGCATCATGGCGTAATCGTCGCCCGGGGCCATCGCCGGCGCCGTCGCTGGCGCGGCCTCGGTGCTGGCGCCATCACCGCGGATGGAGAATTTGCGGTAGGCGTTCTTCTGGAATCCTTCCGGGCCGGCGACGATCATGGCGCCGACCGCATGGGCGCCCTGGATGTGACTGTTGTCGTAAACCTCGATGCGGTCCGGCGGCGCCTCGAGGCCGAAGAGCTGCGCCACCTCTTCCAGCAAGCGAAGCTGGGAGGCGCTCTCGGCGAGGCGGCGGGCCAGCGCCTCCCGGGCGTTGGTCACCGCGTGGTCCATCAGCTTGCGCTTCTCGCCGCGCTGGGGCACCAGGAGCTCGACCTTGCCGCCGGCGCGCACCGCCAGCGCCTCGGTGAGGAGATCGGCCTCTGCCGGCGCCTGGCTCAACAGGATGAGGCCTGGCGGCGGCTTGTTCTCGTAGAACTGCCCGAGGAAGCTGCCCAGCACTTCCTCGATCGGCAGCTGCCGGTCGTGGCTCGGGAAATAGGCGCGGTTGCCCCAGTTCTGCCCGCCGCGGAAGAAGAACACCTGGATGCAGGTGTGGCCGCCCGCCTGATGCGCGGCGATCACATCGGCGTCGGTCATGCCGTCGACAGCGATGTCCTGGTGCCCCTGCACGTGGGCGAGCGCGCGGATGCGGTCGCGCAGCACCGCCGCCGCCTCGAAATCGAGCCCTTCAGAGAACCGCAGCATCCGCTCGGCCAGATGCTCCTGAACCTGGTGGCTGCGTCCCTTGAGGAAACTGCGGGCGTCCTCGACCAGGCGCTCGTAGCTGTCCCGATCGATGCGGCCGACGCAGGGCGCGCTGCAGCGCTTGATCTGATAGAGCAGGCAGGGCCGGGTGCGGCTCTCGAACACGCTGTCGCTGCAGGAGCGCAGCAGGAAGGCGCGCTGCAGCGCCACCAGCGTGCGCGTCACCGCTCCCGCCGAGGCGAAGGGACCGATAGAACTCGCCGGGCTCGCCCCGCGCGCCGCGGTATTTCGCCAGCTGCGGGAAGTCGTGGCCGCTGGTGAGGTGGATGTAGGGAAACGACTTGTCGTCCCGCAGCAGCACGTTGTAGCGCGGCATCAGGCGCTTGATGAAGTTGTTCTCCAGCAGCAGCGCCTCGACCTCGGTGTGGGTCGTCACCACCTCGAGGGAATGCGTCTCCGACACCATGCGCTTGAGACGGATCGAGAGATTGCCGAGGTTGGTGTAGTTGGCGACGCGGGCCTTGAGATTGCGCGCCTTGCCGACGTAGACGGCGTCGCCCTTGCGGTCGAGCATGCGGTAGACGCCGGGGCTCGGCGGCAGCGTCTTCAGGACGGCGCGGATCACCTCGATCCCATGCGCCAGCGAGCCGCCCCGCGGCCGCTCCGCCCCTTCCGGCTCCTGATCCAAAATTTCCGTCATTCCCGGTGCAATCCCTGGCGCAGACACCGTTCTATTCCGGCCGTCCGGCCCCGCCATGGCGCCGCGGCGAGCCCGGAATCACGAGGACTCCCACAGTCTATCCACGGATTCTGTGGACAACTTTGTTGAAAAGACCCCATCGCCCCGGCGGGGTCGGCAGTAAACCTTGATTTCGTCACAGCTGCACAAAAAATGGGCGATTTATGCAACTCATTGAACCAAATGATTTTTTTCATTGTCAAGCGTAAACGTCCAGCAACAATTCGGAAATTTACGTCAGTGACATGACGCTAACCATCCGGGCCGGAGCCATGTGAACAACTCGCCGCGCGAGGCCCGGTTTTCTGCGACTTTTTCGTGGCGCGGCTGTGAAACATCCGATGGCTAGGCGATTTCTCGATCTCGGCAGCGCCGCGGTGCCGCGATTGCGCGGGCCTTTTGCGATGCGTCCGACGCGAATTGCGGCCGCCCTCATCCCTATTCCTCCCAGGCCGGGGGCCGCGAGGGCTGGGCCCAGCCGAGATGCTGGCCGTCGTCGAGGGCGATCATCTGCCCGGTCATGGCGGGGGCTGCCAGGATGAAGCGCACGGCGTCGGCGATCTCCTCCGGCGCCGTGGCGCGCTTGAGCGGCATCGCCTCCCATTGCCGGTGGAACTGCGCTTCACTCTGCCGCGGGCTTGGGAGCGTCGGGCCCGGACCGATGCCGTTGACGCGGATATGCGGCGCCAACGCCAGCGCCATGGTCTGGGTCAGGGTCCAGAGCGCCGATTTCGCTACGGTGTAGGAAACGAAGTAGGGCGTCAGGGCCCAGACGCGCTGATCCAGCAGGTTCACCACCACGCCCTCGGCGTCGGCGGGCAACGCCCGGGCGAATTCCTGGATCAGCACGAAAGGCGCGCGGAGGTTGGTCTCGAGATGAGCGTCCCAGCTTTCCCGCGTGGCGGTGAGGGCGGTGTCGTTCTCGAAGGCGGCGGCGCAGTTGACGAGGCAGCCGACCGGCCCGAGATCCTGCGCCGCCTGGGGCAGCAGCGCCATCACCTCGGCTTCCTGCCGGAGATCGGCGGCGAGCGCCAGGGCGCGGCCGCCCTTGCCGGCGATTTCCCGCGCTACGCTCTCGGCGTCGTCGCGGGAACGGCCGTAATGCACGGCGACGGCCCAGCCGTCCGCAGCGAGGGCCAGCGCAATGGCGCGGCCGATGCGCTTGCCGCCGCCAGTGACGAGGGCGGTGCGCGGGATCTTGGAGCTAACCGTCGCCATGCTCCGCCACGGTCACCGGCCCCGCTTGGAGCGGGCCTTGTTGCGGGCCGCGTCCCGGGCGGAGACGCCGGCGCGGCCGGAGGTGGACCGCCCGCGTACGGAGTGGTGTGTGCCCGGGACCGAGGTGGTGGAGATCTCCAGCTCCGCCTGCTCCAGGCGGCGAATCTGGTCGCGGAGCCGCGCCGCCTCCTCGAACTCGAGGTCGGCGGCGGCGGTACGCATGCGCTTCTCGAGATCGGCGATGACGGTCTTGCGGTCGGCGCCCTGGTAGTGCGAGGCCTCGTCCTCCGTGAGCCCCACCGTCAGGTGGTCGCGCTCGTAGACGCTCTCGAGGATGTCGGCAATGCCGCGCTTGATGCTCTCCGGCGTGATGCCGTGGGCGGCGTTGTAGGCCTGCTGCTTCTCGCGCCGGCGGTTGGTCTCCTCGATCGCCGCCTTCATGCTGTCGGTCATGCGGTCGGCGTAGAGCAATGCACGGCCCTCGACGTTGCGCGCGGCCCGGCCGATGGTCTGGATGAGGGCGGTGCGCGAACGCAGATAGCCTTCCTTGTCGGCGTCGAGGATGCCGACCATGGCGCATTCGGGGATGTCGAGCCCCTCGCGCAGCAGATTGATGCCGACCAGCACGTCGAAGACGCCGAGGCGGAGATCCCGGATGATCTCGATGCGCTCCAGCGTGTCGACGTCGGAATGCATGTAGCGCACGCGGATCCCGTTCTCGTGCAGGTACTCCGTCAGCGCCTCCGCCATCTTCTTGGTGAGCGTCGTCACCAGCACGCGGAAGCCCTGCTTGGCGCATTCCCGGCACTCGGCCATGAGGTCGTCGACCTGGCTTTCCACCGGCCGGATGATGCAGACGGGATCGAGGAGGCCGGTGGGGCGCACCACCTGCTCCACGAAGACGCCGCCGGTCTGCTGCAGCTCCCAGGCGGCGGGCGTGGCGGAGACGTAGACGGTCTGGCCCCGCATCGCGTTCCACTCCTCGAACTTGAGCGGCCGGTTGTCGACGCAGGCGGGCAGGCGGAAGCCGTATTCCGCCAGGATCGATTTCCGCGCGAAGTCGCCGCGGTACATGCCGCCGAGCTGGGGCACGGTGACGTGGCACTCGTCGACGAAGATCATCGTGTCCTGGGGCAGGTACTCGAAGAGCGTGGGCGGCGGCTCGCCGGGCTTGCGGCCGGTGAGATAGCGTGAATAGTTCTCGATGCCGGCGCAGCTCCCGGTCGCCATCATCATCTCGATGTCGAAGGTGGTGCGCTGCTCCAGGCGCTGCGCCTCCAGCAGCTTGCCCTGGGCAGTGAACTCCGCCAGGCGCAGCTTGAGGTCGCGCTTCATCTCCTCGATCGCCTGGATCAAGGTCGGCTTCGGCGTCACGTAGTGGCTGTTGGGATAGACCTTGATCGATTCCAGCGCCGCGCTTTTCTCGCCGGTAAGAGGATCGAATTCGTGGATCGCCTCCACCTCGTCGCCGAACAGCGAGATGCGCCAGGCCCGGTCCTCGTAGTGTACCGGGAACACCTCGATGGTGTCGCCGCGCACCCGGAAGGCGCCGCGCACGAAGTTGACGTCGTTGCGCCGGTACTGCAGCTCCACCAGCTTGGCCAGGATCTTGCTGCGGTTGACGGTCTCGCCGGCATGGAGACTGAGGGTCATGTCGGCATAGGTCTCCACCGAGCCGATGCCGTAGATGCAGGAGACCGAGGCCACGATGATGGTGTCGCGGCGCTCCAGGATCGCCCGCGTCGCCGAGTGGCGCATGCGGTCGATCTGCTCGTTGATGGAGGATTCCTTCTCGATGTAGGTGTCGGTGCGCGGCGACGTAGGCTTCGGGCTGATAGTAGTCGTAGTAGGAGACGAAATACTCGACCGCGTTCTCCGGGAAGAAGCTCTTCATCTCGCCGTAGAGCTGCGCCGCCAAGGTCTTGTTGGGCGCCAGGATGAGCGCCGGGCGCTGCATCTGCTGGATCACATGGGCCATGGTGAAGGTCTTGCCGGAGCCGGTGACCCCCAGCAGCACCTGGTCGCGCTCGCCCCGCGCGACGCCCTCGATGAGCGCGGCGATTGCCTGCGGCTGGTCGCCGGCGGGCTGGAACTCGGAGTGGATCTGGAACGGCCGGCCGATATCGGCGACCGGCCGGTCCGAGGAGAGGAGGGGCTGCGTCAGGGGCTGCATGGACCCCTAAAGATAGGGGGCCGGACGGCCGGACGCCAGAACCCCGGTATCCGACCGGCCTGCGGGGCTGGCATGCATGGCCGCCCCCGGCGTTGCATGGCGCTTTTCGGCGCATTAGGGTAGCGGCCGCGTCGTCCCCAACCCCGAATCGGGCCTTTCCAATGTCCTTCATCGCCGAGCGTCTTGGCCGCATCAAGCCGTCGCCCACCATCGCCATGTCCGACCGCGCCAAGGCGCTCAAGGCGGAGGGGCGGGACGTCATCGGCCTCAGCGCCGGCGAGCCGGATTTCGACACGCCGCAGAACATCAAGGATGCGGCCAAGCGCGCGATCGACAGCGGCGACACCAAGTACACCGCGGTGGAGGGCACGCCGGCGCTCAAGAAGGCGATCGCCGAGAAGTTCAAGCGCGAGAACAACCTCACCTACGCGCCGAACCAGATCATCGTCGGCACCGGCGGCAAGCAGGTGCTGTTCAACGCGCTGCTGGCGACCATCAATCCCGGCGACGAGGTGGTGATCCCCGCGCCGTACTGGGTGTCCTATCCCGATATCGTCGAGCTGGCGGAAGGGACGCCGGTGGCGGTGCCATGCTCCCAGAACAACGGCTTTCGCCTCCGCGCCGAGGATCTCGAGGCGGCCATCACCAAGAAGACCAAGTGGCTGATCCTCAACTCGCCGTCCAACCCCACCGGCGCCGCCTACAGCGCCCAGGACCTGCGGGAGCTCGCCGACGTGCTGCTGAGGCACCCGGACGTCTGGGTGCTCACCGACGACATGTACGAGCACCTGCTCTACGACGGCTTCAAGTTCGCCACCATCGCCGAGGTGGAGCCCAAGCTCTATCCGCGCACCCTCACCATGAACGGTGTCTCCAAGGCCTATTGCATGACCGGCTGGCGCATCGGCTATGCCGGCGGCCCCGTCGAGCTCATCAAGGCGATGTCGACCTTGCAGTCGCAGTCCACCTCCAACCCCAGCTCGATCAGCCAGGCGGCGGCGGTGGCGGCGCTCTCGGGGCCGCAGGATTTCATTCCCCGCAACAACGCCGCCTTCGTGGAGCGCCGCGATCTCGTCGTCGACATGCTCAACAAGGCGCCGGGCCTGCACTGCCCGCGGCCGGAGGGCGCGTTCTACGTCTACCCCTCCTGCGCCGGCACCCTCGGCAAGCGCACGCCGACAGGGCAAGGTGATCGAGAACGACACCCAGTTCGTCGAATATCTCCTGGACTCCGTCGGCGTCGCGGTGGTGCAGGGCGCGGCCTTCGGCCTCAGCCCGCATTTCCGCATCTCCTACGCCACCTCGAACGAGGTGCTGCGCGATGCCTGCACGCGCATTCAGAAAGCCTGCGCCGCCCTCAAGTAGTGCCGGCGCCGATGCCGCTGCATGCGCCCGGCCGCCGTGCCTTGCAGCTGGGCGCGCTGCTGTTCTTCTGCATCGCCACGGCGGTGCGGGCACAGGATGTTCCCGGGCGCTGGGAGCTGACGGACTACGATCCGACCCACCAGACCGGTAAGAGCCAGATTGCCCTCTGGCTGCAGGCGGATCAGCGGATCCTCAATCCGCATCCCGTCGATCCCCACAATGTGCGGGCGCTGCCGCTCCTGAGCATCCAATGCTCGGAGGGGCAGCCCGAATTCTTCATCAATCTCAATTTCGAGGCGGAGCGCGATCCCGTCGATGTGAGCTACAGCCTCGACGGCGGCCCGCAGCAGGTCGCCACCTGGCAGGTGCGGGACAGCACCACCGCCATCGCCCCCGACGACAAGGTCGACTTCGTGCGCGGGCTCCTGGGCCGGCGCCGGCTCGACATCACCCTGACCTTCGCCGGCGCCGAGCCGACATCCACGGGCTTCGACATCGCCGGAATCGACGCCGCCCTCGGCAAGCTGCGGCCGAATTGCCCGTGGTGAGGAAAACCTGATGAGCGCGCCGTCCTCTGTCATTCGTCCGGCGCGGGCGGACGACGCCGCGGCGGCGCGGACGCTCGCACGTGCCGCCTACGCGCACTACGTGCCGCGCATGGGCCGCGAGCCGGCGCCGATGCTGGCGGATTATGGGGAGCTGATCGCTGCCGGCGAGGTCTTCCTGCTGGAGCGAGGTGATCGCCTGCTCGGGCTCATCGTGCTGCGGAGCGAGGACGGCGGGCTCTTCGTCGAGAACGTCGCCGTCGACCGCGCGACCCAGGGCCAGGGACATGGCCGGGCCCTCATGAACTTCGCCGAGGCGGAGGCGCGCCGGCGGGGCGCCCTCCTGATTCGGCTCTATACCAACATCGCCATGACCGAGAATCTCGACTTTTACCCGCGGTTGGGGTTCCGGGAGACCGGGCGGCGGGTCGAGGACGGCTATCACCGGGTCTATTTCGAGAAGCCGGTACAACCACCTGTCGAAACCGACAAAGCCCGGCTTTGCTAACCCAGTCTTTACGTCTCTTAGTCACGCTCCAGGGTTGTCGTCCGTAGTCCGCGAGTACCTCAGAGGTAGCGTGATGAGAACCGGGGCCGAGCCGCAGAGCGCCGCGCAGCCGCAGGCGAGCGAGCGCCGTAAGTATACGCGCAAGAAGGCACTTTTGCCGGCAAAACTGGCGACCGAGGGGGGCGTGTTCGAGTGCTTCGTGCTCGACCTGTCCCGGGGCGGCGCCAAAGTCGAGATCAAGGACGAGCTCGCCCAGGGCCAGGTGGTGACACTCATTCTGGATCCCCTCGGCACCTTCAACGGCATCGTGGCCTGGCAACGGGGCGGCTATCTCGGGGTGCAGTTCGGCGAGCTGCGTCCGGGCGCGCCCGCGCCGGCTCCCGAGACGGCGGTGAGCCGAGATCCGCCGGCCCGGACCAAACGGCCGATATTTGAATCCAATGCGATGCCGAGCGCGCGCGATGTCGCGCCGCCGCCGAGCGCTCCAGCATTTCCCAGCGATGCGGAAATCAGCGAGACGCTGCTGGTGCCAAAACGACGCGCCGCGCCCGAGCGGCGCGGGCCGCGCGACATCCTGAAGCTGGTGCGCGAGGAGCAGAACGTCTTCACGCTGAAAGCCGGCGAGGTGCTGTTCAAGGCCGGCGATCCCGCCGGACGCATGTACATCGTGCGCAGCGGCCGGCTCAGCATCGAAAGCATCACCGGGACCAGCGAGTCCATCGGCAGCGGTGGCATTGTCGGCGAGTTCGGCCTGGTCGAGCACGACGTGGCGCGCGGCAACACCGCCGTGGCGATCACAGACTGCGAGCTGGTGGAGATCGACGGCCGGCGCTTCTTCTCCCTGATCGACGAGCAGCCCGGCTTCGCCGTTGCGGTGATGCAGGTGCTGTCCCGGCGCCTGCGGCATTTGGAGAGCCCGGTCGAGCGGGACCGGGCCCCATCACCTGCCGCGCCGCCCGCGGATGACCTTCCGCGACCCTCGGAAGGTACGAGCTTCCAGGGGTAGGACCGCCACGGAGCCGGTATCCACCCCACCGGCAAATGCTCTAACATCTCCCGGCGATATCTGGCATCGGCGGGAGGAATTCGATCATGGCTTCGACGGGAAAGATCGCGGTCGTCACTGGCTCCGGCAGTGGCATCGGCCGGGCGGTGGCCCTGGCGTTTCTGAAGGACGGCTACTCCGTGGCGCTGGCAGGCCGGCGCCGTGAGCCCCTGGCCGAGACCGCCGAGCTGGGCCGCGGCGGCGGCGGCAAGAGCCTGGTGGTGCCGACCGACGTCGGCGATCCCGCCTCCGTGCGCGCCCTCTTCGCCGAGGTGAAATCGGCTTTCGGCCGCCTCGACGTGCTCTTCAACAATGCCGGCGGCGGCACCCCCGCGATCCCCATGGAGGACCTCACCTACGAGCAGTGGATGGGGGTGGTGAACGCCAACCTCACGGGCTCGTTCCTCTGCGCCCAGGAGGCGATCCGCATCATGAAGGCGCAGAGCCCGCGCGGCGGCCGCATCATCAACAACGGCTCGATCTCGGCGCACGCGCCGCGGCCGCATTCGGCGCCCTACACCGCCACCAAGCACGCCATCACCGGCCTCACCAAATCGATCGCCCTCGACGGCCGCGCCTTCGACATCGCCAGCAGCCAGATCGACATCGGCAACGCGGTGACGCCGATGACCGAGCGCATGACCAAGGGCGTGCCGCAGCCGAACGGTGAGATGATGGTCGAGCCGCGCATGGACGTGGCCCATGTCGCGAACTCGGTGCTCTACATCGCCAGCCTGCCGCTGGATGCCAACGTGCAGTTCATGACGGTCATGGCGACGAAGATGCCGTTCGTGGGACGGGGGTAGCGGAGGGGCCCTTTCGCGCGCGATGGCGGGCTTCCTCGAACTTGTAACTTTGCGTGGCTCCCGCGCCGTCCTGGCGCCGCTCGGGCAGGAGCACCACGACGATCTGGCCGAGGCGGTCCGGGACGGCGAGCTGTGGAACCTCTGGTACACCGTGATTCCCGCGCCCGCGGACATGCGGGCGGACATCGAGCGCCGGCTGGCATTGCAGGCCAAGGGCGTGGCCATGCCGTTCGCCGTTCTCGATGCCGCCACCGGCAAAGCCGTGGGCGTGACCAGCTATCTCAACGTGGATGCTGTCAACCGGCGCGTCGAGATCGGCGGCACCTGGTACCGCGCGTCGCTCCAGCGGACGGCGGTCAACACCGAATGCAAGCTCATGCTGCTGACGCATGCCTTCGAGACGAAGAGCTGCATCGCCGTCGAGTTCCGCACGCACTTCATCAATCAGCAGAGCCGACGCGGGATCGAGCGTCTCGGCGCGAAGCTCGACGGCGTATTGCGCAATCACATGATCATGGCCAACGGCACGCTGCGCGACACCTGCGTCTACAGCATCGTCCCCGGCGAATGGCCGACCGTGAAGGCCCACCTTGACTGGCAGTTGACCAGGCCACGCACCGCCCGCTGACGGCGCGATCTCAGTGGAAGCGGAAGCGGCCACCGACGGCGACGGTGGGGCCGTAGTAGGCGGGACCGTAATAAGCCGGCCCGTAATAGGCGGGATAGCCGTAGTAGGGTTCGCCGTAGGCATAGCCGGGCGCCGGAGGCGGCGGTGGCGGCGCGTAGACGCAGCCGCCGAGCGCCGACGCCAGCAGCAGCGCGGCGGCGCCAAGGCACAAGCGAGCACGAATTCGCGGCATCGTCATCTCCTCAACTCGCGATGGCGGGTGATCGTCGTCTGTATCAATTCTACGAGCGCGACGCGGCAATCATCCCCGCGGAGTCTAGAAGCAACGGCCCAGGCGTCCTCGTGAATTCCGTGTACATTTTCGGGTGCGCGGCGGCGCGACCATCTATCTCAAATCGTTAAGCTCGGGATATTGCGCGCAGATACCATCCAGGATGTCTGTCTGGATGAGTCCGATGATGCCGGCGATTGCGCGTTTCAGAGTCTCGAATTCCCCGGCGGCGCAGCGTCCCTCGCTGATCGCAAGCATCTTCGTGAGATCGGTGATCGCGCTCAGCGAGAGATCGCGCACCGTTTGCGCCTGGTTCTTTTCCATACGAGTGCCTCCGGAGTTAGATCACGATACCGAACTTCTTGATCTGCGCCTCGATTTCGCGATCGAGATCAGGGTGTTCCGCGAAAATCCGATCGGTGATCTCGTGGCCGATTGCGTAGACGGCCCGGGCGATTGCCTTGGCATGGATCTCGTATTCCTGCGGCGGCATGTGCTCCTTGAGCAGCGGCACGAGGTCGCCGAGGCGCGAGGCGGTCTTGATCGAAACGGTTACGACGTGCTTCGCGAGGTCCCTGTCCATTCCTGGTCTCCGTCCGCCCGACGGCGAAATCCCTTGCGCTGCGTGATGATCGCTCAACTTAACGGGGTCGGTGGCGGCTTGGAAGTTCTTTCTTTGTTCTCTTTTCTTCTCCCTATTAGCCGTTGCGCCTCTCCGCGCCCCGCGCGACGATCTTCCGTCGAAGGAACCAGAGAGAGGCGTCGCCTGAGGGCCGTCTCTTCGTCGGCCCGGGCGCTTGCCTCCGTCACATAGGCGAAGGAGGCGCGCATGAATGGCAGAGCAGCGGCACCGCGCACGGCAGCGCTGGTGGGTCCTTACCTCTCGGGCAAGACGACGCTCCTGGAAGCGTTGCTCTTCGCCACCGGCGCGATCAACCGGCGCGGTACCGTCAAGGACGGCAACACGGTGGGCGACGCCGCGCCCGAGGCGCGGGCGCGCCAGATGACGACGGAGATCACCGTCGCGCCAGACCAGCTTCCTCGGCGATCCCTGGACCTTTCTCGACTGCCCCGGCTCGGTGGAACTCGCCTACGAGACCCAGAGCGCGCTCCTCGCCGCCGACGTGGCAGTCGTCGTGTGCGAACCCGAGCCGGACCGCGCGCTCACCGTGAGCCCGCTTCTGAAGTTTCTCGACGCGCACTCGATCCCGCACATCCTCTTCATCAACAAGCTCGACACCTCGTCGACCGCGGTGCGCGACGTGATGGCGTCGCTGCAGTCGGTCTCCGAGCGGCCGCTGGTGCTGCGCCAGGTACCGCTGCGGGACAAGGAGGGCGGCATCACCGGCTACGTCGACCTCGTGAGCGAGCGCGCCTACCAGTACAAGCCCGGCCAGGCCTCCGACCTCGTGAAGCTGCCGGACGATTTCTGGAGCCGCGAGCGCCAGACCCGCAGCACTCTCGTGGAAAAGCTCGCGGACTACGACGACAAGCTGCTGGAGCAGCTCCTGGAGGACGTAGAGCCCTCGAAGGAGGAGATCTACCGCCACCTCGCCAATGATCTGACGCGCGACCTGATCGTGCCCGTGATGATCGGCTCCGGCCAGCAGGAGCACGGCGTGCGCCGGCTCCTGAAGGCGCTCCGCCACGAGACGCCGGAGCCCGCCGCCACCGCCGAGCGCCTCGGCCTCAAGCCCGCCAACGGCGAGACCGTGGCCCAGGTGATCAAGACCTATTACCCCGGCAATACCGGCAAGCTGTCGCTGGCCCGCGTCTGGCACGGCACGGTGAGCGAGGGGATGACGCTGAACGGCGTGCGCGTCGCCGGCGTCCTCAAGATGTTCGGCGCCAAGCACGAGAAGACCGCCGCCGCCGGCGCCGGCGAGGTGGTGGCGCTGGCGCGGCTCGAGGGCATCGGCACCGGCACGGTGCTCAGCAGCGGCGACGCGGCGCCCAAGCTGCCGCGGCCGGAGCTGCCGACGCCGGTCTACGGCCTCGCCATCAATGCGGAGAGACGCACCGACGACGTGAAGCTCTCGGGCGCGCTGCAGAAGGTGATCGAGGAGGATCCGAGCCTGGTGCTGGAGCACAATGCCGACACCCAGGAGCTGATCCTCTGGGGCCAGGGCGACATCCACCTGCAGATCGCGCTGGACCGCATGCGGAACAAATACGCCCTGCCGGCCGTCACCAAGCACCCGCACGTGCCGTACAAGGAGTCGATCCGCAGAGGCACCAGCCAGCACGCGCGCTTCAAGCGCCAGAGCGGCGGCCACGGCCAGTTCGCCGACGTGCAGATCGAGATCCGGCCGCTGCCGCGCGGCTCCGGTCTCGCCTACACGGATTCAGTGGTGGGCGGCGCCATTCCCAAGAACTACATTCCCGCGGTCGGCGACGGCGTGATGGAATATCTCCGGCACGGGCCGCTGGGATTTCCGGTCGTCGACGTCACGGTGAACCTGGTCACCGGCCAGTTCCACACCGTCGACAGCTCGGACCAGGCGTTCAAGACCGCGGGCCGCATGGCCATGTCGGAGGCGATGCCGAAATGCGACCCGGTGCTGCTGGAGCCGATCCACCGCGTGGAGATCTCGGTGCCGAACGCCTTCACTTCGAAGGTGCAGCGGCTGATCTCCGGACGGCGCGGGCAGATCCTGGGCTTCGACGCCCGGGCGGGCTGGGCGGGCTGGGACACCGTCGCCGCCAACATGCCGCGGGCAGAGCTCCATGATCTCATCATGGAGCTCCGCTCCATCACCCTCGGCGTCGGCGGCTTCACCGAGCGCTTCGATCACCTGCAGGAGCTGACCGGCAAGCTCGCCGACAAGGTCCTGGCCAGCCGCGGCGAGCAGGCGGCGGAATAGGGCGCGCAGCAATCCCTGAAGCTGGAAAAATCATGGCGGCATCCCTGCGGATGCCGCCATGATCCCACGTGAAGCCTCGGGCTTTGTAAGACGCGAGGCGTGGGGCCTGAGCGGCCCTCTTCGGTTCCCTGCTCGCGATCAAGAAACGCCCGCCGAGGGTGATTTCGGTCCGCGGCGGTGTCAACTGAAAAGCCTGTTAGCCCGGCGCTTCCCTCTCGCGGGAGTGATTTGCGCCCCGCTCGCAGTGCGGGCGATATGCCCGGCGTGGCGTCGATCGATCCGGGGATGTAACCTTCCGGCCGCGTCGGCGAACGAGCTGAGGGAAGGCCCCGATTCGCGGGCGGCTGAACGGAGAGATCCATGCTGATCAAGGTGAAGCGCGGCTGGGAGATTCCCGAGCGCGAGGCGACGCCGGAGACGGCGTTCAACACCCGCCGCGGTCTCGTCAAGGCGATGGGCCTGGGTGCCATCGGTGCCGCGTTGGGCGCCGGCTCCCTGGGCCGCGCCGCCCTCGCCGCCGGCGCGCCGCCGGCGGATCCCTCCGCCGACCTCTATCCCGCCAAGCACAACGACAGCTATACCGGCGGGCGGCCGATCACCGACGAAAAGATCGTCGAGCACTACAACAACTTCTACGAATTCGGGACCTCGAAGGATATCGCCGACGAGGCCCAGGCGCTGCCGATCCGGCCGTGGACCGTGGCCATCGGCGGCATGGTGGAGAAGCCCTTCACGATCGAAATCGACGACCTCCTCCGGAAGATGCCGCTGGAGGAGCGCGTCTATCGCCACCGCTGCGTCGAGGCGTGGTCGTTCGTGGCACCCTGGACCGGCTTTCCCCTGAAGGCCCTGGTGGAGCTGGCGAAGCCGCTCGGCTCGGCGAAGTACCTCCGCACCGAGAGCTTCAGCGATCCCAAGATCGCGCCGGGCCAGAAGCAGTTCTGGTATCCCTGGCCCTATGTCGAGGGCGTCACCGTCGAGGAGGCGGCGAACGAGCTGCCCTTCATCGTCACCGGCGTCTACGGCAAGCCACTGCCGCGGCAGAACGGCGCGCCGCTGCGCATGGAGCTGCCGTGGAAGTACGGCTTCAAGTCGGCGAAGTCGATCGTGAAGTTCACCTTCACCGACCAGCGGCCGAAGTCATTCTGGCAGGGCCTGCAGGACAGCGAGTACGGCTTCTGGGCCAACGTAAATCCCGACGTGCCGCATCCGCGCTGGAGCCAGGCCAGCGAGCGCGTGCTCGGCACCGACGAGCGCGTGCCCACCAAGATCTGGAACGGCTATGGCGACCAAGTCGCCGCGCTCTACGCCGGCATCAAGGGCGAGCGGCTGTTCGCCTAGGAGGCGCGCACGAGCGTCGCTCAGTGATGCGGCGGAGTAAGGTGGTCGTTGTCGCCGGTGACGGCCCGGCCAATCGTCGGTAGGCTCTCCAGCGCGGCGATTGGGCGGCCGAGGATTTCCGCTTCGATCGGCGCCGGGCTGGTGCCGGCTTGCCGGATTTCGGCCTTGACGATGGCACCCGCCGTCGGCGCGTACCAATAGGTGTAAGTCGCGAAGAAATGGGTGCGGCCGAGGCCGCTGGTCGCCCGCTCGACAACGAAAGTGTCGAACGAGCCAGCCGGTACGGTCACGACCTCGCCGCGCACCGCACGCAGCGTGTGCAGCCAGTCGCCGTCCGGCGCGCGCTCCACGAAGGTCACTTGCTTGCCGACCCGAAGCGGCCAGAAGCGCTCGACCGCTGCCCGATCGTAGCGGCCGCCATCGTGCGGCTCGAAGAAACCCGCGGCATGAACCGTGCGCCGATGCAGCGCGTCGACGGTGGTCACGTCAACGCCGTCCACGCGCTCCGTTTGAACCACGCCGCCGGTGCTGGGAAAAACGATGGTGCCAACGTCGAAATGGAACGGCTGCACCGAGGGCAGATGCGCCGGCGGTCGCTGCAAGCCGAGCGTCACCACGGTGGCGCGGTTGACCGGCGGCAGCGTATTTTCGCCTGCCGCCGGCGCGATGTCCGTCAAGGCGCCGGTATCGTCGGAGCTGACGGAGCGATTGCCGGGCTCGCGATAGAGGCTTGTGGTCGCGCCGGCGATCCCGCTCGTCCCAACGGTCGATCCCACACCAGGCGCGGCACTGCCCGCGCCTCGTGTGTCGGCTGTATTGCTGGCTGAACCGGTTCCCGTACCCGTCGGACCAACGGCGCCGCTCTCCGCGCCACCGACACCGCCGCCGCCGCCGCCGGTGCTTGCACCGACACCGATTCCGCCGCTGCCGGACCCACCAGCACCTGCTCCCCCGCCCACACCAACACCGCCGCCGCCGGTGCCCGCGCCGGCTCCGACACCGGCGCCAACGCCGCCGCCACCTGCGCCTACGCCAGCACCCGCGCCAACACCGCCGCCGCCCGCACCTACTCCGGCGCCCGCGCCAACACCGCCACCGCCGGCGCCCGCTCCGGCGCCAGCACCCGCTCCAACGCCGCCGCCGCCCGCACCCACCCCGGCGCCCGCGCCAACACCGCCGCCGCCTGCGCCCGCTCCGGCGCCAGCACCTGCTCCAACGCCGCCGCCGCCCGCACCCGCGCCGGCACCTGCGCCAGCACCGCCGCCGCCGGCTCCGGCACCCCCACCGGCTCCAGCACCCGCGCCACCGCCGCCTGCGCCTCCCCCACCGGCTCCAGCACCCGCGCCACCACCGCCTGCGCCTCCCCCACCACCGCCGCCGCCTCCGCCAGCACCGCCGCCACCCCCCCTGGCCTCAGCCGTGTTCACACCCATGACAAAACCGACGGCCAAGGTGGATAGCACCAGCGAGATCGCAAGCAGCGATGTACCTGCGAGGCTGGGCCACGACCGAATTGGGTGGGTGATCGATGTCTGCATGGCATCCCCTCCTTGCTGCAGACCAGACAGACGACGGCATATCCTGCGGTTGCCTTGTCGCATTGGTCCGACTTTCTGTGTCGTGCATGAGACCGCAATGGGGTAACGACGATAGAGGGACACAGTTCCGCCGCAATCGGTGGCCTCACAATGGACATAGAGCTCACGATTTTCGTGCGCAGCCGTACTCGCTATCGCGAAACGCAACCTGCGACGATTGTTCTCGCGCGTTTCGTGTGAGACGAAACCGATCCGTGGTCTTGTTTAGTGCCGCGGAAAATGCCGTCGGCCGTGGCGCCGCGGCGTGATGCCCTAGCTAGCGCCGGTCAGGCTGGTCCCAGCCTCATCTGCGCCAGCGCCGCGCGTCCCAGGATGCCCTGGGGGTTGGCCAGCGTCTCCACCAGCTCGAAGTGGTTGTAATTCTCAGCGCGGATGAGCTGGATTGGCTTGCCCGCGGCCTCGACAGCGGCGGCGAAGTCGCGGTTCTGGCGCTGGAACTCCGGCGTCTCGTTGCTGCCGTAGGCGACGACGAGGGGCGTGCGCAGCCGGTCGAGATGGCGAATCGGGCTCAGCTGTTCTTCCATCGCGTCGGTGAAGTGGACGTAGGAACTGCGCGCGGAAAGCCGCACCGGCTTCAGGTCGTAGAGGCCGCTGATGCAGAGCGCGCCCTTGACGACGTCGTCGGGCACGCCGTGCTCGTTCCAGTTGGTGACCAGCGCCACGGCGCAGAGATGGCCGCCGGAGGAATGGCCGGAGATATGGATGCGCTCGCGGTCGCCGCCGATGCGGACGGCGTTCTTGTAGACCCAGGCGATGGCGCGGCGCACCTGCTCTGCCATCGGCAGCAGGCTGCCGTTGACGCCTTGCACCGCGACGAAATCCAGCACCACCTGAACGGCGCCGGCGGTGACGAAGCTGTCGGCGAAAAACGCGTACTCCTTGGCGGTGCCGCCGCGCCAGGCTCCGCCGTGCACGTAGACATGGATCGGCGCCTTCGGCCGCTTGGCACGGAACACGTCGAGCTTCTCGATCTCGGAAGGGCCGTAGGGAAAGCGCTCCGGCACGCCCAGCCGCTGCCGCGTGAGCTCGCTGTTGGAGGCGTAGCGCTTGACGATCTGGTCCTGGTTGGGCGCGTAGACGACCTGGTCGTAGGCGGCGTCGAGCTCGGCCTGGTCGTAGTCGAGGAAGACGAGTGGTCCCTTGGCGTGGGCGGGTGGGGTGGGCGGCGTCTGCTGCGCCAGCGCCGGCGCGGCGGCGAGCGCGCCCGCGGCGCTCGCCAGCACCGCGCGCCGGTGGATGCCGCGGCTCATGCCGCGGTCAGGATCCGCTCGGCGGCATCGGCGAAGACTTGGGCGCCGAGAACGATGTCGTCCTCGCGGGTGTCCTCGGCATAGTGGTGGCTGATGCCGGCGATGCTGGGAACGAAGAGCATGCCGGCCCGCACATGGCGCGCGAAGGTCTGGGCGTCATGGCCGGCGGCGCTGGGCATGCGCAGGTGCAGTTTGGGCGCGCGCGCCTCCGCCGCCGCCTCGATGGCGTCCTGGAATTTACTGTCCATGGCATGGGGCATCGTCTTGGAGACCACCTCGACCTCGACGGTGCAGGGACCCTGCTCGTTCGCCTCGGCGATCATCTCCTGGAGCGCGTTCTCCATGCGCTGCAGGACCGCGGGATCGACGTCGCGGAACTGGAACAGCATCTCCGCCTTGCCGGGAATGACGCTGGGGGCACCGGGATCGAGAGTGATCTTGCCGGTGGTCCAGACCGAGCGCGGCCCGGCGACCTGGGGGAAGCGCCGCTCGATCGCCGAGCAGAGCCGCACCAAGGCTGCGCCCGCGTCCCGGCGCACCGCCATGCGCGTGGTGCCGGCGTGATTCTGCTGGCCCAGGAAGGTGATCTGATAGAGCTGGATGCCGACGATGCCGGTGACGATGCCGAGGCGCAGCTTGCCGTTGTCGAGATAGTCGCCCTGCTCGACATGGGCCTCGAGGTATCCCACGTAGCGCTCCGGCTCCAGCCGCTCGCGCGCACGGCCGGCGAGGCCGGCCTCGGTCAGCGCCTCGCGCAGGGGCTTGCCGTCGACGCGGTTGCGGGTCTGGTCGATGATCTGCTCCGTCACCTCGCCGCAGAAGGAGCGGCTGCCCAGCAGCGACAGGTAGTGGCCCTCCTCGTCGGCCCAGGCGCCGACGTCGATGGCGAAGCCGGCGGTCTTCGGGTCCTGGGCACAGGCGCGGGCGAGCTCGAGGCCGTAGATCACGCCCATGGCGCCGTCGAGCCACCCGGCGTGAGGCTGGGTCTCCACATGGGATCCCACCAGGAGGCGCCGGCCGGAGCGCCGGCTGCGGCCGATCACGGAGCCGACGCCGTCGATCACGGGATCGAGGCCGGCCTCCGCCATCCGGTGCGACAGCCAGTGCCGCGCCTCCATGTCGATCTTGGAATAGGTGGGCCGGTGGACGCCGGTCCGATAGCGGCCGAACTCCGCCAGGGTCCGCAGATCGGACATCAGTCGGGCGGCTTGAATGGTGGGCATGGGGCATCCTCCTGGCGCAACGCCGCAGGAATGTTAGTGCGGCGGCATTCGTTGGTCACGGGCGATCTGTCAGGCTGCGAAGAGATCGCCGATCACGCCCCGCAGCCAGTTGCTGCCCTGGTCGTGATCGAAGCGCCGATGCCAGAATTGCGCGACGCGGAAGCTGCGGCTCTTCACCGGGAGCGGCAGGAACCGCACGTGGCCATAGGCAGCATAGACCTGGGCCAGGCGCTTTGGCACGACGCAGAGGAGATCGGTGCTGGCGATGATGTTGGGCACCGCCAGAAAATGCGGCACCTGCATCGCCACCTTGCGCTCGACACCGAGCTTCCCCAGCTCGCGGTCGAGATTGCCGTCGAGGCGGCGGAAGAAGTTCTCCGATCCCACATCGTGCCGTCCCACCACCAGGTGCCACTCCCCGACGAAGCGGGCGAGGCTGAGCCTGCGGCCGATGCGGGGGTGATCCGGCCGCAGGATGCAGACGAAGGTCTCGTCGAAGAGGCGCTGCTGATTGAGGCTCTCCGGCGTGGGATCGATCCAGCCCAACGCCAGGTCGACGCTGCCCACGCCGAGCTCGTCGACGAGGCGCGGTCGCGCGAGACGGCGTACGGACAGGCGGATGCCGGGCGCCTCGGCCTGCACCCGCTGGATCAGCCGCGGCAGGTACATGATCTCCCCGATGTCCGACAGCATCAGGGTGAACGCGCGGTTCGCGTCGGCGGGCACGAAGTTCGAGCTCAGCTGCAACGTGCTCTGGATCGAGTCCAGAGCGCGCGAGATCGAGCCGATCAGCTGCTCGGCGCGGGGCGTCGGTCGCATGCCGTGGCCGCTGCGGACCAGCAGGGGATCGCCCAGGCTCCGCCGCAAGCGGCCGAGCGCTGAGCTGACCGCCGGCTGCGACAGGCCGAGCCGCTCGGCCGCGCGGGTCACGTTGCGCTCCTGCATCAGCACTTCCAGCACCGTCAGCAGGTTGAGGTCGGCGCGTCTGATATTCATTAAATGGATGAATATCATAGAAGATAGAAATTTGACAAATGATTGCGACGGCGGGAACTTACCGTCTGGAATTAAAATCAGATCAGCCAGGGAGGCGACGTGTGACCTACGACACGCTGCTCGTCGAGAAGAAGGACGGCGTTGCCGTCGTCACCTTGAATCGGCCGGCAAAACGCAACGCCATGAACCCGCAGCTGCACCGCGACATGACCGCGGCGCTCGCGGCGCTGCGCGATGACGAAGAGGCGAAGGTGCTGGTCATCACCGGCGCCGGCGACGTCTTCTGCGCCGGCATGGACCTCAAGGAATTCTTCATCGCGCTCAAGGACAAGCCGGCCGAGTATGAGGCCGTCTGGAAGATGGCGGTGGAGTGGCGCGGCCGGACCCTGCGCTATTATCCGAAGCCGGTCATCGCGCTGGTCAACGGTTTCTGCTTCGGCGGCGCTTTCTCGATCGTCGAGGGCTGCGACCTCGCCTTCGCGGCGGAGGACGCGACCTTCGGTCTCTCGGAGATCAATTTCAAATTGTTCCCCGGCGGCTCCGTGTCAAAGTCGCTCGCCAACCTGCTGCGGCCGCGCGACGCGCTTTTCTACGGCATGACCGGCGACAGTTTCGACGGCGTCGAGGCCGCCCGCATCGGCTTCATCAACAAGGCCTTCCCGCGCGCGGAGCTGGTGGAGCAGACGATGGCGATCGCGCGCCGGATCGCCGAGAAGGACGCCCATGCGCTCCGCGCCACCAAGGAGGGTTACCACTTCTCCCTGGAGATGACCTGGGACGCGGCGATGAACTATTCCATGGCCAAGGAGCTGGAACTGGTGCAGCGCCAGAACGACGCCTTCCGCAAGGAAGGCATCGGCGACTTCCTCAAGGGGAAGTACAAGCCCGGCCTGGAGAGCCACCCGGGCTGAGCCGCATCGGGATCAGGAGGAGGGGTACCAGTTGGGACGCCGCTTTTCCCGAAAGCTCGCCAGGCCCTCGCGCGCCTCCTCGCCGGTCACGCCGGCTTCCGCTTCCGCAGGATCGAGCCGTTTCTGCCGGTTCGCCACGAAGTCGAGAAGCGCTGCCTTTGCGGTGGCGACGGCGGACGGCCCCGAGAGGAGGAACGCCTCGAGGAGATCGGCGACGGCGGTGTCGAGATCGGCCGGGTCGTGGATGTCGTGCAGCAGCCCGGCGACCGAGGCGCGCTTTGCATCGAAGCGTTCGCCGGAGAGCAGGTAGCGGCGCAGGAAGCGTGGCTCACAGGCGGCAAGGAAGAATGGCATGAGGGACAGGGGAGCGAAACCGAGCCGGACCTCCGGAATGGCGAAGAACGCATCCGGTGTCGCAAGGCGCACGTCGCAGCTCGCCGCCAGCGCCAGCCCGCCGCCGAGGCAGGCGCCGTGAACCACCGCGATCGTCGGCTTGGGAAATGCATTCAGCATGGTGCAGACCTCGGCGATGCCAACACGTCCCGCTTCGTCGCCGTCCCCGCCGATCCCCGCCGCCCCGCTCACGTCGGCGCCGGTGCAGAAGTGCCGACCTTGGCCCCGGAGCATCACAATTCGGATCTTTTGCTCGCTGCGCAGGCGCCGCAGCGCCGCCGCAAGGAGCTGCAGCAGCTCGGTGTCGACGGCATTGCCCTTTTCGGGACGGGACAAGGTCAGCCGCGCGACGCCTCGCGCATCCACAGCAATGATCAGCTTCGACATCAGCTCTAGGGATCCTGCGCTTTGCGACAAAAGCCGGTCGTGTGATCGGCAAGATAACATGGGAGGAAAGACATGCGCGATTTTCTCAAGCCCGGCGCGCTCGCCTGTGCGCTGGTCATTGCTACCGCCGTTCACGCGGATGCCAGCGACGGCGTCGTCCGTATCGGCGTGCTGAACGATCAGTCCAGCGTCTTCGCCGACAGCTCCGGCGCCGGCTCCACGCTCTCGGCGCGGATGGCGGCCGAGGATTTCGGCGGCAAGGTCGCGGGCATGCCGATCGAGATCATCGCGGCGGATCATCAGAACAAGCCGGATGTCGGCTCCGCCATCGCGCGCCGCTGGTTCGACGAGGAAAAGGTCGATGCGATCGCCGATCTCGGGAATTCGGCGGTCGCCCTGGCGGTGAACGAGATCGCCCGGGAGAAGAACAAGGTGATCCTGGTTTCCGCCGGCGGCACCACGGCGCTCACCGGCAAGGCCTGCTCGCCGAACACGATACATTGGACCTACGATACCTGGTCGCAGTCGAACGCCATCGGCACGGCGCTGGTGAAGGCCGGCAAGCGGACCTGGTTCTTCCTGACCGCCGACTACACCTTCGGCTACAATCTGCGAGATGAGACCAGCAAGGTCGTGGTCGCCAACGGCGGCGAGGTGCTCGGCTCGGTGCGCCATCCCATCAATGCCTCGGACTTCTCCTCCTACCTGCTGCAGGCCCAGGCCTCCCACGCCAGCGTGATCGCGCTTGCCAACGGCGGGTCGGACACCGCCAATTCCATCAAGCAGGCGCGCGAATTCCAGCTGCAGCAGAGCGGACAGGTCATCGTCGGCCTCTCCACCATGATCACCGACATCCAGGCCCTCGGATTGGCGTCGACCCAGGGTCTCTATGTGACCGAGACCTTCTACTGGGATATGAATCAGGGAACCCGGGACTGGAGCAAGCGCTGGGCCGACCGCAACGGCGGTCGGCGCCCGACCATGATGCAGGCCGGCGTCTATGCGTCGGTGCTGCACTACCTCAAGGCCGTGCAGGCGGTCGGCGACGTGAAGGACGGCGCCAAGGTGGTCGCCAAGATGAAGGAGCTCCCGACCGACGATCCGCTGTTCGGCAAGGGCTATATCCGCCCGAACGGCCGTAAGATCCACGATACCTTCGTCTTCCAGGTGAAGACTCCGGAGGAGTCGAAGCAGCCTTGGGACTTCTACAAGCTCGTCTCGACGATCCCGGGCGAGCAGGCGTTCATTCCGCTGGCGGACAGCGGCTGCACGCTCACCCAATGACAACACCAGGGCCGTGCGCATGAATCTCCGCGATATCGTCGAGCGGAACGCACTCCTTCATCCCTCGCGCGCGGCGGTGATCTTCGAGGGACGCCGCGTCACGCACCGGGAGTTCGCGGCGCGCGCCTTCCGCCTCGGCAATGCCCTGCTGGCGCGGGACCTGCAGCGCCAGGACCGCGTCGCCGTCCTGGCGCCCAACTGCGTCGAATACCTGGAGCTCTTCGCTGCCTGCGAAAGCGCCGGTCTCGTCATCGTCAACATGAATCACCGGCTGTCCGCCCGGGAGCTGATCGACATCTGTCGCGACTGCGAGCCGGCGGCGCTGATCTTTCACGAGCAGTTCAACGATCTCGCCGGGGAGCTTCTGCAGGGAATCGCCAGCTTTCGCTTCTCCGTCTGCATCGGCGCCCCGCATCCGAGCGCCGAGGCCTATGAGCCGTTCTTCGCCACGGCGCCGAGTGGTTGCCCGCCGGTCGCCATCGAGGATCGGGACGTCGCCTATCTCATCTATACCAGCGGCACGACCGGGCGGCCGAAGGGCGTGATGCTGAGCCATGGCGCGGTGGTCGAGGCGGCGCGCTGCATCTCTCACGAGGGCGGCGGGCGCAGCAGCGACATCATGCTGATCGTCATGCCAATGTTCCATATCGGCGGCCGCATCGAGCAGCTCGCCTTCACGATCGTCGGCGCCGCCATCGTCCTGCACCGCAGCTTCGAGCCCGCCGCCGTCCTGCACTCGATCATCGAGGAGCGGGTGACCGCCGCGCACCTGGCGCCGATCATGGTGCAGCGGCTCCTCGACAGCCCGCACTTCGCGGCGACCGACAAGTCGAGGCTCCGGGTCATCCATTATGCCTCGGCGCCGATGCCGGTGCCGATCCTGCGCCGCGCGATCGCGGCCTTCGGCCCGATCCTGACGCAGATCTACGGCATGACCGAGTGCGTCGTCGCCTCGCTGCTGACGCCGGAGCAGCACGTGCTCGAGGGCGCCGAGTCGGAAACCCGGCGGCTTGGCTCTGCCGGCCAAGCCTTCCTTGGCTGCCGCATCCGCGTGGTGCGCCCCGACGGCACCGATGCCGATACCGGGGAGATCGGCGAAATCCTGGTGCGCGGCCCCGGCATGATGAATGGCTACTGGAACAATACAGGCGGAACGGTGACGACGCTGCGGGGCGGCTGGATGCACACCGGCGATTTGGGATATCTCGACGCCGACAGCTTCGTGTTCGTCGTCGACCGCAAGAAGGACATGATCATCTCCGGCGGCGAGAACATCTATTCCTGGGAAGTTGAGGAGGCGCTTCGCTCCCATCCTGGTGTCGGCGAGGCCGTGGTGATCGGCGTGCCGGATCCGGAATGGGGCGAGTCCGTCAAAGCCTTCGTGGTGGCCCGGGCCGGCGCCGCCCCCTCGGCGGACGAGCTCATCGCCCACTGCCGCTCTGTCATCGCCAGCTATAAGAAGCCGCGCAGCATCGAGTTCGTCGAGGCGCTGCCGCGCTCCTTTAACGGCAAGGTGGACAAGAAATCCCTCCGCGCGCCGTTCTGGGCCGGGCAGGGCAGGCAAGTCACCTGAGGTCCGTGGACTCGCGGAAAAACCTGGCAGTTTTCGTTTGACTCCGGTCGACTTCACAGATTCGTGATAGTCGGAGTAGCAACTATAGGATGCAGATTTCTCCCCTGTTTTCCCCGACATATAGTTCTACTTCTAGGCAGTGCGGGGCCCACTGAATTGGCGTTGAGGGCAATTGGGATCAGTGGAGCGCTACCCAAGGTGGCTGACACAGAGCGATCTAAGGGCCGCAAAGAGAAATCGGGCGACGATCGGGGGCTCTTTCGGCGCGAGAGGGGCGCATGCGCGTCTTGCTGGTCGATGATGACTCGGCGGTTCGTGAGTTTATCGCCCTGGTGCTGACCGGGGCGGGCTTTACCGTGGAGGAGGCCGGCAACGGGATGGAAGCGATGCACCGGCTCGACGAGCAGGTGCCGGATCTCGTCATCACCGATATCCTGATGCCGCAAAAGGAAGGTATCGAGTGCATCCGCGAGATTCGCGGCCTCGTCCCCAATGTCCCGGTAATCGCGATGTCCGGCGGAGGCGGCGGCCAGGCCGATTATCTGCGGATGGCGGCGCTCCTCGGCGCCGCCGCGGTGCTGGCCAAGCCGTTCGATCCCATGGAATTGGTGGCGCTGGCTCGCCGTCTGGTGGCTAGTCCGAAGGAGGACGCGCGGCTGACGGAATGAGCGGCGCGGCTCAGGCCGCCGCCGGCCCTTGCCTCTGGTCGGCGAGCAGCGCCCGCAGCAGCTCGACCGGCTTTTCGATGTCGAAGGGCTTGTGGATGCCGCAATCGGCGCCGAGCTTCATGGCCAGGGCGACGAAATCGGTGTTGCCGATGCGTCCGCCGCCGGACATGGCGATGATCTTCGCGTCCGGGAATTCCCGGCGGATCTCCCGAATGGTCTCGATGCCGTCCCGGCCGGGCATCATGATATCGGTGATGACGGCCGCCGGCAGATGCTCGCGGTACGCCCGCAATCCCTCTTCGCCATCGCGCGCCGTCAGCACGTCGAAGTCATACATCTGCAGCACGATCTCGATGCTCTGTCGTACCGGCTGATCGTCGTCGATGACGAGGATGAGCGGGCGGCGCACGCCGGCAGTCTGGGCCGGATCGAAGGACGAGACGGCGGCGGCCTCGGGCATTTCCGAAATCCATCTGTGGCAATGACAGCGACAATTCGTCGAGAAAACGTTGTCGGATCATAGCGACAGGGATCGCGCGCCGCGATACGAGGAAGTACTTACGGGAATACCCGCAAATACTCGCGGCGTGGCGCCGCGAGTATCCGGGCATTCGTACGATCAGGGATCGGAAACGCGGGCTCCGAGCCCGCTCAGGTTTTCTCGGGAGACGACTTCGGAACTCGCATCTGCATTTCCAGCATCTCGAGGCGAAGCTCGCCAATGTGATATTCGAGCAGCGCCAGCCGCTGCGCGATGAGCTCCAGAGCGTGAGCGATACGCTCCTGGTTGCCCGCCGGCGTCGGTGGTCGCATGCCGTACGGCGCCCGCTCTACCCCATGACAATGTCCTCCGCTGCATTCCTCAGTGATTGTCACGGGGTCCTCACCGCCTGTCTGTGACCGAGTTCACAGTCAGCCCACGATCCTGCGCGGGAACAGCGGGGCACATCACGGACTCCCGCGGCGCCGACACGAACCTGCCGATCCGCGGCAGGTGTTGCCTAGGGCGGGCGGTAAAAATTTCCATGTCGGGCGACGGCAGGCCACGAACGGCACGGAAATGGCGGATTGCCGGCGTATTCAGTCCTGGCCCGATGCTTGCTTTGTACCTCTCGAACATTGGCGGAGCGGGCGCGACATGGCGTTGCGCCGACGATGGCCGGGGCGGAGGTTCCGGCGTCGAGCATCCGCCGGAGCTTTTATCGGAGGCGTTTCATGTCTATCGCTGGCATCGGTTCGGGACACTCAGCACAACTCAGCCAGATTCTCTCTACACTCTTCTCCCGCCTCGATGGCGCCACCAGCACCAGCGATACCGGCACAAGCTCCACGTCATCCTCGACGTCGCAGACGTCGTCCGGCACGTCGACGAGCGCGACCTCCAACGATCCCGTCGGGCAGCTCAGCGACGAGATCCTGGCGCTCCTGGTCCAGCTGCAGCAGGCAGCCTCGGGAACCGGCGGCGGGCAGTGCGGCAGCGGCTGCGGCGGAGACGACGGCAGCGCCGGCACGAGCTCGACCGCCAGCACGGGCGCGACCACCCAGACCAGCCAGTCGCCGATCCAGCAGCTGTTTTCCGCCATTGATACGAACGGGGATGGCTCGATCACCAAGTCCGAGTTCGAGAGCTACCTCACGCAGAACGGCGGCACGACGACGGAAGCCGACACGATCTTCTCGCAGCTCGACCCGACCGGCACCGGATCGATCAGTGAGAACCAGCTCGCCGACGCGGTGAAGAGTCAGGTTCATGGCGGCCATCATCACCACCACCATGGGATCGGCCAGGCCGCCGACTCCCTGTTCTCGCAGATCGACGGCAACGGCGACGGCAGTATCACCCAGCAGGAGCTCGAGAGCTTCGTCACCCAGAACGGCGGCACCACCGCCGAGGCCGACCAGGACTTCGCCGCGCTTGATCCCAACAACACCGGCTCCGTCAGCAAGAGCCAGTTCGAGCAGGCGTTCCAGCAGCTGGGCGTCTCCGGCCTTGCCGGCGCATCGTCGACGACCGACAGCGACGGCACCTCGTCTCTCTCTCCGGTCCTGAAGCTCCTGGACGCGATCGCCAGCAATGCCGGCAACACCGGCGCCACGTCGAGCGCCAGCACCTCGACCGAGAGCCATCACCACGCCCGGTTCCGGGAGCACCTGTTCGCCCGGCTCGACAGCAACGGCGACGGCACGCTCAGCCAGACGGAGCTGGAGCAGGCGGTCACCGCCGGCGGCGGCACCACCGCCGCGGCGGACGCGCTCTACGCCCAGCTCGATCCGAGCAGCACCGGCAGCGTCAGCCAGCAGCAGTTCATCCAGAACCTGCCGCGGCCGGACGGCAATCCGTTCTACGGCTCGCTGAGCGGCAACGCCGGCGGCAACTCGGCGCAGGATGCCGTCGCGGCTCTGCTGGAGGCCCAGCTCAACAGCCAGAGCGTCTAGCGGACCCCTTCGCACGGATCGCTTGAAGGCGGTTGGCGCGACAGCCTCGGCAGTTCTGCTAAGCTCCCATCGATGAGTTCTATCTCCGGACGACCGCGGTCGCAGAGCGTCGCGGTGGTGGGCGCGGGTATCGTCGGCATGAGTGCCGCGCTCCACCTCCAGCGTGACGGTCATGCCGTTACCGTCATCGACGGGCGAGCGCCGGGGACAGCGGCGTCCTTCGGCAACTCCGGCGGTATCGTCACCGGCGGCGTCACGCCCACCAGCACGCCGGCGCTCTGGCGCGAGCTGCCGGCGATGCTGTTCGACCGCACCCATCCCGTGCGGCTGCGCTGGTCCTACCTGCCGCGCCTGGCGCCGTGGCTTGCTCGCTTTGTCCTCGCGGCTCGCCGCGTCGAGGCGATTGCCGCCGCGCTGCAGCCCATCGTGACCCGGGCCTACGACGCCCATCGGGAACTCGCGGAGTTGACGGGTGTCCCTGATCTGCTGCGCCCGGTGGGCTGGCTCAAGCTCTACGAGACCGAGGCGGGCTTCGCCGGCAGTGCGCTGGAGCGCCAGCTCATGGCGGCGCAGGGCATCCGCTTTGAGGTGCTGGGCGCCGACGAGATCCGGCAGCTCGAGCCGCACCTGGCGCCGCGCTACGTCCGCGGCCTGTTCCAGCCCGACAGCGGCTTCGTCAGCCAGCCGCACCGCCTGGTGGAGGGCTATGCGCGACACTTCGTCGCCACCGGCGGCCGTCTGCTGCAAGACCGCGTGCGGCGCCTGGAGCCGCTGACGGGGGAGGGCGTCCGCGTGCGGGCGGAACTCGGCATTCATCGCTTCGATCGGGTCGTGGTGGCGGCCGGCGCCTGGTCGCGCAGCCTCGCCGCTCAAATCGGCGACCGCGTCTCGCTGGAGACGGAACGGGGCTATCACCTCAACCTCGATGCCGCAGGGGCCGGCGAGCTGCGACGCCCTGTTGTATTTCCCGAGAGGAAGTTCGTGTTAGCGCCGATGCAGGACGGCGTCCGCCTCACCAGCGGCATTGACCTCGCCGGTCTCGAGGCGCCGCCGGATTTCCGCCCAATCTATGGTCTGATGTCCGAGGCCCGCCAGGCGCTGCCGGGTCTTGGCGACCGCGTCACCCGGGAATGGATGGGCTATCGGCCGTCGACGCCGGATTCCTTGCCGGTGATCGGGCCGTCGGCGCGGTCGGACGCCATTGTCTTCGCCTTCGGGCACGGCCACCTCGGCCTGACGCTGGGACCGATCACCGGGCGGCTGGTGGCCGACCTCGTCGCCGCTCGCCCACCTGTCATCGACGTGACGCCCTATCGCGCCACTCGATTTTGAAATGCCACCACCGAGGTAGGGTCGCTCGCCGCCGCTTGGCCAGCGGGCGGTCGCCGTCCTAAGATGCCTACGGGGGAGTGCACAAGAATGATGGCAGCGGACGGTCGGGTAGTCATGATCTCGGGGGCGAGTCGTGGCATCGGGGCAGCAGTGGCGTGGCGCCTGGCGCGGGACGGGTATCGGCTCAGCCTCGGCGCCCGCGATACCCGGCTGGCGCCGGTGGGGGATCCCGAGCGCTGCCTGGTCGCGCGCTACGAGGCGAGCGAGCGGGACGCCGGCAAATCCTGGGTGGCGGCGACGCTGGAGCGCTTCGGCCGCATCGACGGGCTGGTGAACAACGCCGGCATTCTCCGCACCGTCGGCGTCGAGGACGAGGACGAGACCGGCCTCGACGAGATGTGGCTCATCAATGTGAAGGCGCCGCTCCGCGTTGTGCGCGCGGCGCTGCCGCATCTCAAGAAATCCGGCCGCGGCCGTGTCGTCAATGTCGCCTCGCTCGCGGGCAAGCGCGTCTATAATGCTGGCAGCGGCTACGCCATGAGCAAGTTCGCGCTGATGGCGCTTACCCACTCGGTGCGGCGTCTCGGCTGGGAGCATGGCATCCGCGCCACGGCGCTCTGCCCGGGCCTCGTCAACACCGACATGGCCGCGAGCTTCAGTCCAATCGACCCGGCCCACATGATCCAGCCGGAGGATCTCGCGGAGATGGTGGCCTACCTCATCGCGCTGCCCAACAACGCCGGGATCGCCGAGGTGCTCGTCAACATGCGCCACGAGGACATGCTCTAAAAGTCATGGGCTGGGGGCGAGGGGTAGTGCGGGACGCAACGGCATGATCCGGCTGGTGGAGGCCGATCGCCCTGTCGTCGAGTTCATCCTCGACGGCGAGCCTGTCACCGCGCAAGCCGGCGACACCGTGCTGACGGCGGTGCTGGCGCTCCGGCGCCATCTCCGCCACTCCGACTTCGGCGACGGGCCGCGCGCCGGTTTCTGTCTGATGGGGGCCTGCCAGGACTGCTGGGTGCGGGCGGACGGCGTGCCCGTGCGCGCCTGCGGCACCCTGGTGAGCGACGGCGTCATCATAGCGACCGCGCGGAAGGCCGGCGGTGGCTGAGAAGCCCGCGATCGTCATCGTCGGCGCCGGACCCGCCGGTGTGCGCGCCGCGGAGGTGCTGGCGCGCCACCGGTTGCGGCCGATCCTCATCGACGAGGCGCCCAAGAGCGGCGGCCAGATCTACCGGCAGCCGCCCGATGCCTTCCACCGTCCGGCGAAGGAGCGCTACGGCTTCGAGGCTACGAAGGCGACCGCGCTGCATGGTGCGCTCGATCGCCTCCGCGGCAAGCTCGACTACCGCCCATCCACTCTCGCCTGGAACATCTGGGATCGGAAAGTGCTCACGCTGCGGGACGGACGGAGCGAGGAGGTGCCCTTCGACATGCTGGTGCTCGCCACCGGCGCCATGGACCGCGTGCTGCCGGTACCGGGCTGGACTCTCCCCGGCGTCTATTCTCTCGGCGGCGCGCAGATCGCGCTCAAGTTTCAGGGCGCGGCGATCGGGCGCCGCACCGTCTTCGTCGGCACCGGCCCGCTGCTCTATCTCGTGGCCTACCAATACGCGAAGGCAGGCGCGGAGGTGGCGGCGGTTCTCGATACCAGCCCGGCGTGGCTCAAGCGAGATGCGCTGTCCGGCCTCCTTGCCGGCGGCCGGACGCTGGTCAAGGGGCTCTATTACTATGCCTGGCTGCGGGCTCGGCGTATTCCGATCGAGGAAGGCGCGACGCCGGCCGCCATTCTCGGCGACGGCACCGGTGGCGTCGGCAGCCTCGCTTATCATGCGTTGCGCGGGGAACGGACCATCGAGTGCGACGCGGTGGCTCTAGGCTTCGGCCTCAAGGCGGAGACGCAGCTCGCGGATCTCGCGGGTTGCCGGTTCTATTTCGACACGCTCAGCCGGCAATGGCTGCCGGAGCGCGACGAGGAAGGCGAAAGCAGTGTCCCTGGCGTCTTCCTCGCCGGCGACGGCGCGGCGATCGGCGGCGCCGATGTGGCGGAGCTCTGGGGCGAGCGGGTGGGTCGCGCGATCGCCGAGCGCTGCGGCCGGCGGCGCATGCCCGGGCGGCTGCGCAGCATCGATCGCGCCCTGACGCGCCATGGGCGGTTCCGCGCGGCGCTGGAGGACGCGTTCCCGTTCCCGGCTGAGCTGGCGCAGGCGCTCCCGGACGAGGTCATCCTGTGCCGCTGCGAGGCGATCTCGGTGGGTGCGCTGCGCGCCGCGGTCGGCACCTGGGGCATCACCGAGATGAATCGTCTCAAGGCGCTGACGCGCATCGGCATGGGCCGCTGCCAGGGGCGCGTCTGCGGCACCGCGGCGGCGGAGATCCTGGCGATGCGGGCGGGGATCGAGGTGGAGGCGGTGGGCCGCTTGCGCGGGCAGCCGCCGGTGAAGCCGATCCCGTTGCCCTGGACGGAGACCACCTGATGGAGCGACTGACGGTGGACGTGGCGATCGTCGGCGGCGGCACCGCCGGCTGCTCGGCGGCGTTGCAGCTGCGCCGGCACGGGCTTTCCGTCTGCCTGCTGGAGAAGGGCCTGGTGGGCTCCCAGGCGAGCGGCGTCAATTTCGGTGGCGTGCGCCAGCAGGGTCGCCACCCCGCAGAGCTGCCGCTGGCGCGCCGGTCGCGCGAGATCTGGAGCCGGATGAAATCCGTGGTCGGCACCGACTGCGAGTTCGTGGCATCCGGCCACATCAAGCTCGCGCGCAGCCAGACCGACATGGAGGAGCTGGAGCGGTACGCCCGCACCTCCCGTGAGCTCGGCCTCCGGCTGCAGCTGATCGGGCGCAACCGGGTCATGGCGGAATATCCCTGGCTCGGCGATGCCGTGGTCGGACTGTCTCTCGCTCCCGACGACGGCCAGGCGAATCCGCGGCTGGTGGCACCGGCCTTCGGCCGTGCCGCTCGCGCCGCCGGCGCCGAGGTCCGGGAACACGCCCGCGTCATGTCGACGGTGCACAACGGCCGCCGTTTCCAGCTGCGCTGCGAGAACGGTCTGGAGGTTAGCGCGAATTTCCTGGTCAATGCCGCTGGCGCCTGGGCCGGCGAGATCGCCCAGCGCTTCCGTGAGCCGGTGCCGATGACCACCATCGCTCCGAATATGCTGGTGACGGAGCCCTTGCCGCCGTTCATGACACGCTCCCTCGGGGTCTGCGGCGGTGACGTTTATGTGCGCCAGGTGCAGCGCGGCAACGTGGTCTTCGGCGGCGGCGGCGGCTGGGCCGATCTCGGCCTGGAGCGCGCGCGGCCCCTGGCGGCGCCGTCCATGCTGGCGAGCGAGAAGGCGCTGGCCGTGGTGCCGGCGCTGCGCGGCGCCCTTGTCATCCGCAGCTGGACCGGCATCGAGGGCCAGATGCCGGACCTCCTCCCGGTGATCGGATTCAGCCGCACCACGCCCAATCTGGTGCATGCCTTCGGCTTCTCCGGGCATGGCTTTCAACTGGGGCCGGTCATCGGTATCATCATCGACGAACTCATAAGAACGGGCCGATCCGAGAGCCCGCTCGAACCGTTCGACATCGGCCGGTTCGCCGGCGCGGGCCAGGCGGCCGGCGCATCGACGGGCACGCATTAGAACCAGGGGGTACGCAAATGAATTACCGAACTCTGCTGATCGCGGCCGGCGTCGCTGGCGCCACACTCGTGGCGGCGAGCGTGCCGGGGCGCGCGGAGACCGTCCTCAACATCGGCATGGCGGCGGCGGATCTGGGATCCCTCGATCCCCATCGCGCGGCGACGACCCAGGACAAGGCGTCGATCGGCTGGATGTTCAACGGCTTGGTGCGCTTCAAGCCCGGCACCATGAACCCGGAGCAGATCGAGCCGGATCTGGCGGAGAGCTGGGACACCACGCCGGACCAGCTCACCTGGACCTTCCATCTGCGCAAGGGCGTGCAGTGCAACAGCGGCTTCGGCGAGCTCACCTCCGAGGACGTGGTCTACTCCCTGAAGCGCGCGAGCGATCCCAAGACCTCGGCATTCTCCTCCGACTACGCCGACGTCACGGACATCTCGGCCAGCGATCCCTACACCGTTCAGATCAAGTTCGCCAAGCATCAGCCCAGCGTGCTCGGTCTGCTGACCAACTATCAGGGCGGCAACATCGTCTGCAAGAAGGCGGTGGAGAAGCTCGGCGACGACTTCCGCACCAAGGCGGTAGGCACCGGTCCCTTCGCGGTCGCCGAGTACAATCCGACCCAGTCGGTGACCCTGGTCGCCAACAAGAACTATTTCCGCGGTGCGCCCAAGATCGACAAGATCGTCTACCGCTACATCCAGTCCGACGCCAGCCGCGACCTCGCCTACAGCTCCGGCGAGATCGATCTCATCTACGGCCGCCAGGAGCAGATCTGGGCCGAGCGCATGAAGGCGCAGCCTCATACCATCGTCGACGTCTTCGGCCCGGGCGAGCTCTCCAACATCAGTCTCAACATCACCTCGAAGCCCCTCGACGATCTTCGCGTGCGCCAGGCGATCGCCTATGCGGTCGACCGCGCCGAGCTGGTGAAGTTCAAGGGCGAGCTGACCGCGATTCCGGCAGTCTCGGTGGTGCCGCACGGCTATCTCGGCACCGACGAGCAGGCGCCGATCTACCCCCATGACATCGCCAAGGCGAAGCAGCTGCTCGCGGCGGCGGGCTACCCCAATGGTGTCACCGTGAAGGCGATCCAGACCGCGCTGCCCACCATGCTCAACACCATGCAGATCGTGCAGGCGGAGCTCAAGAAGGCCGGCATCGATCTCCAGCTCGAGGTGGTGGACCACCCGACCTTCCACGCCCAGATCCGCAAGGATCTGAGTCAGCTGGTGATGTACTCGGCGGCGCGCCTGCCGGTCGCCGACGTCTACCTCACGCAGTTCTTCCACTCCCGCAGCATCGTGGGGACGCCGACGGCGGTCACCAACTTCTCCCACTGCGCGATGGCGGACAAGGAGATCGACGCGGCGCGTCAGGAGACCGACCTCGTCAAGCAGAAGGCGCTCTGGAAAGAGGCGCAGGACAAGCTGGTGAAGGAGGTCTGCGCCGTGCCGCTCTACGAACAGCTGCAGGTCTGGGCCCATCGCGACAAGCTCGACTTCGGCTACAAGCTCGACGCGTCGCTGACGCTCGGGCCGATCATCAACGAGCAGACCACGTTGAAGCAGTAGGGCAGGAGGGACGGCGGCTTCCGCTGCCCGTCCCGCCGCGCTTAGCGCCGGACATGCTCACCTACATCGTCAAGCGGCTGCTGGTCGCGGTGCCGACGCTCCTGGCGGTGCTGACGGTGGTGTTCTTCTTCGTCCGCATCGCGCCTGGCGACCCCGCCTTCATCATCCTCGGCGACCAGGCGAGCCAGCAGGCCCTCGCCGCGGTGCGGCACCAGCTCGGTCTCGACCAGCCGCTGGCGGTGCAGTACGTCGACTTCCTCGCCACTGTTCTGCAGGGCGATCTCGGCACCTCCCTGGTGACCAACCGCAGCGTCTGGGGTGAGGTGGTGAAAGTGCTGCCCTACACCATCGACCTCACCGTGACCGCCCTGGTGATTGGCGTGGTCCTCGGTCTCCCGTTAGGCATCCTGGCGTCGCGCTACCGCAATGGCGCCATCGACTACGCCGCGCGCTTCTTCTCGCTCCTGGGCCTGTCGTTTCCCGCCTTCGTCTCCGCCATCCTGCTGCTGCTCGCCTTCGCGATCGAGCTGCATTGGTTTCCCGTCATCAGCGAGGGACGGGCCGGCGATCCCCTGGATCGCATTCGCGCCGTAACGCTGCCGGCGATCAACCTCGGCCTCATCATGGTGGCCTATGTCATGCGGGCGGCGCGCTCCAGCATGCTGGGCGTCCTCGGCGAGGATTACATCCGCACCGCCCGCGCCAAGGGCGTGCCGGCGCGCGTGGTGATCTGGCGCCACGCGCTGCGGAACGCCCTCATCCCCGTGGTGACGGTGGTCGGACTCTATCTCGGCGTGCTGATCGGCAATTCCGTGCTGACCGAGGTGGTGTTCAATCGGCCGGGCCTCGGCAAGCTCATCGTCAACGCCCTCAATCAACGCGACTACACGATGCTGGAAGGCATGATGGTGGTCTACGCCTTCTTCATCGTGATCGCGAACCTCCTGACGGATCTCACCTACGGCCTCATCGATCCCCGGGTGAAGCGGCAATGACCGTGCTGGCAAGCGCCCCCGGGCCGAGCTTCTGGACGCAGCTCAAGGCGACGATCCTGCGCCACAAGATCGCGTCCCTTGGCGGCGCCCTCGTTGCGCTGGTGGCGCTCGGCGCCATTTTCGCGCCCTGGCTCTCACCCCACGACCCGCTGGAGCAGAACGTGCTGCTGCGCCTCGCCGGTCCGACGGCGGGCTATCCCCTCGGCACCGATGCCTTCGGCCGCGACATCCTCTCGCGCATCCTCTGGGGCGGGCGGGTCTCGCTCCTGGTCAGCACGACGGCGGTGGCGCTGGCGATCATCATCGGCGGCGCTCTCGGGCTCCTCGCGGGCTATGTGGGCGGCGCCTTCGATCGCGTGACCATGGCGGCGATGGATGTGCTGCTGTCCTTCCCGACCCTGGTGATGGGGCTCCTGGTGGTGGCGATGCTGGGACCCACGGTGGGCAACCTGATCCTGGCGATCACGCTGACGGCAATCGCGCCCTTCGCCCGCATCGCCCGGGCGCCGACCCTCGCCATCAAGGAGCGGGATTTCGTCGAGGCCGGCCGCGCGCTCGGGTTCTCGAACCTGCGCATCATGGCCGTCCACATCCTGCCCAACATCGTCGACGAGATCCTGGTGATGGCCTCGCTCTGGCTCGCCACCGCGATCCGCACCGAGGCGTCGCTCAGCTTCATCGGCCTCGGCGTCCGGCCGCCGACGGCGAGCTGGGGCGGCATGATCCGCGAGGGTTTCGAGAACATCCTGGATTCGCCGTGGCTCGCAGTATTCCCGAGCCTCGCCATCCTCTTCATCATGCTCGGTCTCAACATGCTCGGCGACGGGCTGCGCGACGCCACCGATCCGCGGCTCCGCCATGAGTGAGAACCGCGCGGCGCCGGCTTTGGCGGTGGAGAACCTCACCACGGAGTTCCGCATCGGCGGCACATGGTACCCGGCGGTGCGCAACGTCAGCTTCACGCTCGCACGCAACGAGACGCTGGCCCTGGTGGGGGAGTCCGGCTGTGGCAAGAGCATCACCGCGCTCTCCATCATCGGCCTGGTGCCGAAGGCCAACGGCCGCGTCACTTCGGGCCGCGTCCTTCTCGACGGCCGCGATCTCCTGCCGCTCGGGGAATCCGAGATGGAGAAGATCCGGGGCGACCGCATCGCCATGATCTTTCAGGAGCCGATGACCTCCCTCAACCCGGTGTTGCCGATCGGCTTCCAGGTGGCTGAGGCGCTGCGCTACCACACCGATCTCTCGGCGAAAGCCGCCCGGGCGCGGGCGCTGGCGCTGCTGCAGCAGGTGAAGATCCCCTCCGCCGCCGGCCGGTTCGACGATTATCCCCATCAGTTCAGCGGCGGTATGCGCCAGCGCGTGATGATCGCCATGGCACTGGCCTGCGGTCCCGCGGTGATGCTGGCGGACGAGCCGACGACGGCTCTCGACGTCACCATCCAGGCCCAGGTGCTGGCCCTCCTTGCCGAGCTCAAGGCGGCATCCGGCATGGCCATGATCTTCATCACCCATAACCTCGGCGTCGTCGCCTCGATCGCCGATCGCGTCGCGGTCATGTATGCCGGGGATATCGTCGAGCTCGCCACCGTGGACGATCTCTTCGCGGCGCCGCTGCATCCCTATACCGAGGCGCTGCTGCACTCGATCCCCCGCGTCGACCGCGATGCTGTCGACTTGAAGCCGATCCCCGGCCAGGTGCCGCCGATCACGGCGATGCCGGCGGGCTGCCGCTACGCCGAGCGCTGTCCGCTCAGGGTGCCGCGCTGCACGGTGGAGGTGCCGCCGCTGGTGGCGCCCCCAGGTGCGAGTGGCCATTTCGCGCGCTGCTGGGTGCGCGCGGGCGAGGGAGGCGCCCCATGAGCGAGGCACTGCTGGAGATAAAGGGGCTGAGCAAGACCTTCGTCGCCCACCAAGGCTTCATGGGGGCCGCATCCGGGCGGGTGCAGGCGCTGAGCGACGTGTCGTTCTCCGTGCAGCCGGGCGAGGCCTTCGGCCTGGTGGGCGAATCCGGCTGCGGCAAATCGACGGCGGGCCGCGCGATCCTGCGGCTCATCGAGCCCGATGCGGGCAGCGTGCGCTTCAAGGGCGAGGACATTCGCGCGGCCGGCGCGCGTCGCCTGCGCCAGCTTCGCCGCGCGATCCAGATCGTGTTCCAGGATCCCTATTCCTCCCTCAATCCCCGCCGCACCATCGGCCAGACCCTGGGCGAGCCGATGGCGGTGCACGGGATGGGGACGCCGGACGAGATCGCTGCCGCGGTCCGCGCGGTGCTCGCCGAGGTCGGCATGCCCAGCGATGCGGCCGCCAAGTATCCGCACGAGTTCAGCGGCGGCCAGCGTCAGCGCATCGGCATCGCCCGCGCGCTCGTGCTGCAGCCGGAGCTGATCGTGGCGGACGAGCCGGTCTCCGCCCTCGACGTCTCGATCCAGGCGCAGATCCTGGTGCTGCTGCGCGGATTGCAGGAGCGGCGCAACCTCAGTTTTATCTTCATCTCCCACGACCTCGGCGTGGTCCGGCATTTCTGCAGCACGGTCGCGGTGATGTATCTCGGGCGCATCGTGGAGCGTGGTCCGGTGCCCGAGATCTTCGACGAGCCGCTGCATCCCTATACCCGCGTGCTGCGCAGCGCCTCGCCGGTGCCGGATCCCAAGGCCAAGGTGATCATGGCGAAGCTCGAGGGCGAGGTTGCCTCGGCGCTGTCGCCGCCCAGCGGCTGCCACTTCCATCCCCGCTGTCCCCACGCCACGGACATCTGCCGCCAGGTCTATCCGTCCTGGGTTCAAGTAACGGAAGATCGCGGCGTCGCCTGCCACCTCTATCCGGCCGCGGGAGCACCGCCGTCGTGACCGCGCTGTTCGCGGAAACGGCCCTGCTGCCCACGGGCTGGGCCGATCGCGTCCGCATCACCCTGGATGCCGCCGGCAGCATCGCCGGCATCGAGACCGGCGCCCGGCCCGGCGACGCCGAGCGCTGCGCGGGGACCGTTCTGCCGGGCATGCCCAACCTGCATTCCCACGCGTTTCAGCGCGCCTTCGCGGGCCTTACGGAGCGCTCGAGCGCCAGCGGCGACGATTTCTGGAGCTGGCGGCAGACGATGTATCGCTGCCTCGCGGTGCTGGATCCCGAGGATGTCAACGCCATCGCGGCGCAGCTCTATGTGGAGATGCTGAAGGCGGGCTACACCGCGGTCGGCGAGTTCCACTACATCCACAACGACCGTGCCGGCGCGGCCTACGGCGATCGCCTCACCATGAGTACGGCGATCCTCGATGCGGCGGCGGAGGCCGGGATCGGCCTCACGATGCTGCCGGTGCTCTATCGCGCCAACGGCTTCGGTGGCGTGCCGCCGTCGCCGGGACAGCGCCGCTTCATCACCGAGGTGGACGATCTCGTCGACATGGCGGCGGCGCTGCTGAAACGGGAGCGGGGCAATCCCGAGCTCCGAGTCGGCATCGCGCCCCATTCGCTCCGCTCGGTGCCGCCGGAGGATTTCGCGCGGGCGGTCGCCGGCTTGAGGCAGCTCGATCCAGCCGCACCGATCCATCTCCACATCTCCGAGCAGACCGCCGAGGTCGACCAATGCGTCGCCTGGAGCGGGCAGCGCCCAGTGGCCTGGCTCCTCGATCACGCGGCGGTCCACGCGAACTGGTGCCTCGTCCACGCGACCCATATGGACGCGGCCGAGGTCAGGGGCGCGGCGGCGACCGGCGCCGTGGTCGGCATCTGTCCGACCACCGAGGGCAATCTCGGCGACGGCTTCTTTCCGGTGCAGAGCTATCGCGAAGCCGGCGGCCGCTGGGGCATCGGCTCCGACAGCCATGTCTCCGTCAATGCGGTGGAGGAATTGCGCTGGCTCGAATACGGCGAGCGGCTGCAGCGCCGCCGCCGCGCCCTGGCGCCGGGACCGGCGGAGGGCTCGACGGGCATGGTGCTGTGGCGCGCCGCGCTGGCCGGCGGCGCCCAGGCGCTGGCGCGTCCGATCGGAGCCATCGAGGCTGGGCGGCGCTGCGATCTTCTTGTCATCGATACCGACACGCCCACGCTCTATGGCCGCCGCGGCGACGCGCTGATGGATTCCCTGATCTTCGCCAGCACGCCGCCGGTGGTGCGCGATGTCATGGTGGGTGGGAAATGGGTAGTGCGGAAAGGCCGGCACCGGGCCGAGGAGAAGATCGCCGCCGCGTACAAGGGCACGTTCGATCGCCTGACGGCAGCGCTTTAGAATGAATGCCGGCGCCGCGTCCCGCGACGATTTCGACGTCGCCGTGATCGGCGGCGGGCTCCTGGGCGCGACCCTCGCCTGGGGCCTCGCGCGGGCGAAGCAGCGCGTGGCGGTTCTCGATGAGGGTGATGTCGCCTACCGCGCCTCGCGCGGCAATTTCTCCCTGGTGTGGGTGCAGAGCAAGGGGCTCGGCATGCCGGAATATGCCGCCTGGACCAAGCGCTCCTCCGATACCTGGCAGGGCTTCGCCGCGGATGTCGAAGCGCAGACCGGCATCGACGTCGGGTTTGCGCGACAGGGCGGTCTCACCCTCTGCCTCTCCGAGGCGGAGCTGGCGGGGAGGGCGGACAGTCTGAAGCGCCTGCACAACCAACCCAACATGGTGCGCTATCCCTACGAGATTCTCGATCACGCCGCGACGGCGAAGCTGGTGCCGGAGATTGGGCCGGAGGTCGTGGGGGCGAGCTATTGCTCACTCGACGGCCACTGCAATTCGCTGCGCCTGCTGCGGGCGCTGCACACGGGCATGCAGCAACTCGGCGCGCGCTACCTCGCGAACCACATGGTCGACACCATCGAGGCTGATGGCGGCGGCTTCCGGATTCTGAGCGCCGGTGGCGAGGTGCGGGCCGGCAAGGTGGTGCTGGCCGCCGGCATCGGCAACGCGCGCCTCGCGCCCATGGTGGGGTTGTCGGCGCCGGTGCGGCCGCAGCGCGGCCAGATCGTGGTCACCGAGCGGGTGGCGCCGTTCCTCCGCCATCCCATCGTGACCATCCGCCAGACCGACGAGGGCAGCATCCTGATGGGAGATTCCTCGGAGGAGGCCGGGCTCGACAACAGCGTCGGCCTCGGCGTGGTCTCCACCATTGCGAGCCGCGCTGTGCGCATGCTGCCGGTGCTGGGTCATCTCAACGTGGTGCGGACCTGGGCCGCGCTCCGGGTGATGACGGCGGACGGTTTCCCGATCTACGACCAGTCCGCGAGCTGTCCCGGTGCCTTCGTGGCGACGTGCCACAGCGGCGTGACGCTTGCCGCCAACCACGCCGGCACACTTGCGCCGATGATCGCCGCCGGCGCCCTCGATCCCGATCTCGCGGTCTTCAGCGCCCGGAGGTTCGATGTTCCGCAGGCTGTCTGAGGCCGGACCCGCGGAGGTCGGCATTCTCGTCGACGGCTCGCCGGTCACGGCGCGCGCGGGCGACAGCGTGGCGGCGGCGCTGCTGGCGGCGGGCGTGCAGTCCTGCCGCACGACAGCGGTCTCCGGCACGCCGCGCGCTCCCTATTGCATGATGGGCGTCTGCTTCGACTGTCTCGTCACCATTGACGGCGCCGCCAGCCGCCAGGCCTGCCTGGTGCCGGTGCGCGCGGGCATGCGGGTGGAGACCCAGCGCGGCCGGCGGCGGGTGTCGCTATGACAAACGTGAGTGATGCCGTCGACCTCGCGGTGATCGGCGCCGGGCCGGCGGGTCTGGCGGCGGCGGCAACAGCGGCCGGGCTCGGCATATCCACATTGCTGCTGGACGAGCAGTCCGCGCCGGGCGGCCAGATCTACCGCGCCGTTACCGAGACGCCGGTGCGGGATCACGGGATCCTCGGTGCCGACTATTGGCGCGGGAGCGGTCTCGTCGAGGCGGCGAGGCGAGCACCGATCGACTGGCGGCAAGGCGCCACGGTCTGGAACGTCTCGCCGGAGCGGGAGATCGGCATTTCCCGCGGTGGTGTCACCGAGCTGGCGCGGGCCAAGCGCGTCATCCTCGCCACCGGCGCGCTGGAGCGGCCGTTCCCGATCCCGGGCTGGACATTGCCGGGCGTGATGACCGCGGGCGCCGCGCAGATTCTGCTGAAATCGTCGGGAATGGTCGCGGCGGGCCGCGTGGTGATCGCCGGCACCGGCCCGCTGCTGTGGCTGCTGGCGGCGCAGTACCTTCGCGCCGGCGCCGGGATCGCGGCGATCCTCGACACCACGCCGCGGGAGAATTTGTGGAGGGCGCTGCCGGATCTGCCGGCGTTTCTCGTTTCCGAGTACTTCCGCAAAGGATTCGCGTTGCTGCGGGAGGTGCGGCGCCGCGTTCCCGTCGTGGTGGGTGTCCGCGCGCTGCGCGCCGAAGGGGAGGGCGCGCTCGCCCGCGTCATCTACCGCGTCGGTGGCGGTGCCGAGGTGTCGCTGGAGGCCGACACGCTGCTGCTGCATCAGGGCGTGGTGCCCAACGTCAACCTCGCAAATGCCATCGGCTGCGTTCATGAGTGGGATCCGATGCAGCTCTGCTTCCGTCCGCGCCTCGACGCCTGGGGCCAGAGCACGGTGGAGGGCGTCGCCATCGCCGGGGATGGCGCGGGGATCGCCGGCGCGCACGCGGCCGAGCATCGCGGTCGCATCGTGGCCCTCGACGCCGCCCATCGCCTTGGCCGCCTCGATCGGCCGGCGCGGGATCGGCTGGCGGCGCCTGACATCGCTGCGCTCCGCCGCGCCGATCGCGGCCGCGGATTTCTCGACGGGATATTCCAACCGGCGCCGGCGTTCCGGATTCCCGGCGGCGATACCGTGGTGTGCCGCTGCGAGGAGGTGACGGCGCGTCAGGTGGCGGAGGCGGCGGCGCTCGGCTGCGCCGGGCCCAATCAGATGAAGGCGTTCCTGCGCTGCGGCATGGGTCCGTGCCAGGGCCGGCTCTGCGGTCTCACCGTCACCGAGCTGATCGCGGCGGGGCGAGGCGTCTCGCCCGCCGAGGTCGGCTACTACCGCCTGCGCCCGCCGGTGAAGCCGATCACCCTCGCCGAGCTCGCGAGCCTGCCGAAGAGCGAGACCGCTGTGGCGGCGGTGGTGCGGAGCTAGCGATCTCAAGGGAGCAATCAGCTCGCCGGTACCGCCCCGATTTTCATTTGTCTAGACCTGCTCCCACAATGCGGTCTCCTCCTCGAGGCGGTTCTGCTCCAGGCCCCTGAAGTCGCCGCGGGAGACTACGCCCAGCACTTTCCGCTCCTGGACCACCGGAAGGTGGCGGAATCCGAGATCATGCATCAGGCGCAGCGCCTCGATGGCGGTCTTCTCCGGTGGCATGGAGTGAGGATTGGAAGTCATCACCTCCGCCAAAGTCGTCTTGGCGGGATCCCGGCCTTCCGCCAGCACACGCCCGACGGCGTCGCGGCCGGTAAAAATGCCGACCAGGTGCCGGTCCTTCTTCGTCACCAGGACGGCGCCCACCCCGCGGTCGCGCATGCGCTCGCACGCATGCCGGACCGTCGAGGTCGGCGGCAGCATCACCGGATCCTGGTGCCGCACCAGCTCGGACATCTGCCGCATGGTCATGACAATCACTCCTTTGCAGAAAGTGACCTCAGCGCGAGGCTTCGTCGTGGGCCTTCTCGACGGAGAAGGCCCGTTTTGCGGCGGTGCCGTGATGCCGCATCCCATCCATTGCGGGACCCATCAATGCCATCCAGTCGGCGATCACGCTCTGCGTGCAGTCCGCCAGCCACTTCTGCTGGATCGCCGCCGCCTGGGTGACATCCCGGCATGACGCCATCTGCGTTGCCGCGGCAATGCCCTTCTGAAAATCCTCGCTGCGATGGCGCATCCAGCGCTCCGCCGCGCCTTGCACGAGAGCGAAGCCTTGCGGCTGATTCTGCATCCATTCGCCGCCTTGTCCGAGAGCGGACTGCCAGAACGCCTGGGTTGCGGCCATGCCCGGCAGCGCTTCGGTCTCGGTCGTTTTGCTCTTGGTGCTCATCGCCTCACCTCACCTCACTGGTTCTGGAGGTGCCCGTGCCTCGCCGACTGCGACCGGAACCGATCCTGATGCCGGATGAGAGCGTCAAGCGCCACCTTCCAATAATAACTAGGCCTGTTCCTGCCCATCGCCTTTGATCCAGATCAACGGTGCCCTGAAGGCGGCACCATTCGGATCGGCATTTGGATGCCTCGGATCTCTTCACGTTCCGTTGCGTCCCCCTTGTCCCGAGCGAGGCTCCGCCGCGATTGTCCGGTAGTGTACGTAGTTTCCCCTACGGAAAACCCCGAATACCGCCCTAAGTGATTACACGGGTAGTCTTCTGCTCGATCAGTCGCGCTTTTCAGGGGAGTTGCAGGTGTCGCTAGCAATCGCCACCGAGACGGCAGTCAGCAGGACGAATTCGATCCTCGCCCGTCATGCTGCAACCTGCGCGAGTTGTGCACTACGCGCCCGCAGCCTTTGCGGAGGGATCCCCGATACGGACATCGACCGCCTTGCCGGCGCCACGGCGCGACAGCACGTGGCCGCCGGAGATGTAATCTTTGACGAAGGCGAGGCGGCGGAGCATGCGGTGACAATCACCTCGGGGACCGCGAAAATCTTCAAGCTGCTGCCCGACGGCCGGCGGCAGATCACCGGCTTCCTGTTCCCCGGCGACTTTGCCGGCCTGGCGCTGGAAGGCGCCTATGTCTACAGCGCCGAGGCGGTGACCGAGGTGAACCTGTGCCGATTTCCGCGGCGGCAACTCGGCGCTCTCCTCGAGCGCTTTCCCAAGATGCTGCAGCGACTGCTGCGCATGACCGTCAACGAGCTCACTACGGCTCAGGATCAGATGATGCTCCTCGGCCGCAAGACGGCTGCTGAGAAGATCGCATCATTCCTGTTGATGCTCTACGAGCGCGCTGGCCGGGACGGGTCGCCAGGAGTCACGGTTGCAATGACCCGTACCGATATTGCCGATTATCTCGGCCTCACGACCGAGACGGTCAGCCGCACCTTCACCCGGATGCGCAAGAGCGGCAGCATACATTTCACGGATGCGAACACGGTACAGCTCACCGACCGCGACGAGCTTCAGGGTCTTGCGGGCGGCGTTGGCTGACGCCACCAGCTGGCTCGCGACCGGTCACGTCAGCTTTCTGATAAAGTCGATCGGAGTGCTCAGCACCTTGGCTTCCACATGGTGCCCAGTGCCCTGAAGCTGCGCCGCCAGCCAGGCTTGCGGCTCGGGAATTCGAAATCGCGCTACTTCGCAGCCAAGCCGATGTGCATGGGCTTCGGCAGCCTCCACCATCGCCTGAACCACTGTCTTGACGTCGATGACGTCGAGGGCGGCAACAGGGTCCACGACCAGGGCCAGTCCGTGATGCAAGTCGGGCTCGACGCGGTAGACAAAGAGTCCGCAAAGGTATCCCGCCTCGTTGCGGATTGCGGTAATGCCCTGGCGCGGTGAGCCATCGCCGATGAGCGCTTGGGCGAATTCACGCCATGCCTCCAACGTGACCCGAGGCTGCCATGCGCAAATCAGCGGATAGGCGATTCCGATCTCTCCGCAATTGAGGGCCGCCGCAGCGAATGACCGCATCATTATTTCAAATTACGTGGATGAGGCCTCGCCTTCGTTGATCTGCGTCAAGAGCGTTGGCGATCACCGGTTACGGAAGAGGCGCACATATGCGGTCGGTCTCTAGTAGGCCCGGCGCCCTGCGCTTCAGCCGGCGCTCCACGGCAGTTTTCCGCGCGAGCTCTGCAACCGATAGAGTCCATACTCCGCCGGCCCCGCCGCGCCGAGCTCGGCGAGGGCGGCGTCGGCGAGTTCGCGGCGGCAGAGCGCGTTGAAGGGCTCGATGTCGTCCCAGCTCTCCACCAGCAGGATCCAGCGCGGTACCAGGTCGGCGCCGCCTCGGGTTTTCTTCTCCGCGGTATCGGTGCTACTGGCCTCGAGATTGGCGATCAGCAGATGGGCGCCGGCCACGCCGGGTTGTTCCATGAGAGCCGGCAGCACGCGCCGGGTTAGTTCGCCACGATGCCGATCGGCGGCGGCGTCGGGTACGTCGTAGCGCAGCGTCGCGATCAGCCCACCCTGGGCATAGCCGACGGACGCGGCGACGCGGCAGATCGAGCGGCCGACATTGCGGAAGTGCTTGATGGATTCCGTCGTCCACGGCGTCGGATGATTGAGCCGGCTGGCGTAGTCCTGGCCGCTTAACACCTCCGGGCTCTCGGCCTCGTAGAGGGTGAAATACTCGGGCGTGCCGTGGATAGCCGCGTAGCGGCGGCCGCGGAGGAAGCCGGGAATGCCGACGCGCTCCGGCATGTGCTGGATGCCGTGCCAAGCGTAGAAGTTGGCCCGCCCCTCCGGCGTGATGTCGTTCCAGATGGCGACGGCGCCGCGTCCGGCGAGGCTCATCGCCGGGCCTCGATGCCCCAGCGTCGTGCCCAGGAGAGACCCGCCTCGGTCTTTGCCGCCGGCCGATATTCGCAGCCGATCCATCCGGCGTAGCCGGTGCTGTCGAGGAGATCGAAGAGGTAGGGATAGTTGACCTCGCCGAGATCGGGCTCGTGGCGCTCCGGCACGCCGGCGATCTGCACATGGGCGTACTGCCCGGCGAGATCCTTGATATGGAGCGCAAGATCGCCCTCCATGATCTGGCAGTGATAGAGATCGAGCTGCAGCTTGGCGTTCGCGCGGCCGACCTGCTTCAGGATCGCCAGCGCCTGGCCCGACGTGTTGAGATAGTAGCCGGGGATGTCGCGCGTATTGATCGGCTCGATCAGCACGGTGATGCCGTGCTTCGCGGCGCGGTCGGCGGCGCGCTGGAGGTTAGCGACATAAGTGGGCACCGCCTCGGATTTCGGCCGCTCCGCGGGCCAAAGCCCGGCCATGGCGTGCAGGCATTTGCAGTCGGTGGCGAGCGCGTACTCGATGCCGCGCTCGATCGCGTCGGCGAACTCGCTCTCGCGGCCGGCCAGCGCCGCGATCCCGCGCTCGCCCCTGGCGAAATCGCCGGGCGGCAGATTGAACAGGGCCTGAGTCAGGCCGTGCTGCTTGAGGCGGCCGGCGATCTCGGCTGGCGGATGCTCATAGGGAAAGAGGAATTCGACGCCGCGAAAACCCACCGCCGCTGCGGCGGCGAAGCGATCGAGGAAGTCGACCTCGGTGAACATCATGCTGAGATTGGCGGCGAGTTTCGTCACGGGACATGTCCTCGCTGGTTCAGGGGATCAGGAAAGCGCGGCCACTTGCGCGTCCGTGAGGTGCCGGGTCTTCGAGCCGCGCAGGAGGAGGAACAGCTTCGCGGTCTCCTCCAGCTCCTCGATCGCGTTGGCGGCGGCGTCGAGAGATTTGCCCGCCACCACCGGCCCGTGGTTGGCGAGCAGGACCGCGTGATGTTTGCCGGCGAGGCGGCGCACCGCCTCGGCGAGGTCGCGGTCGCCGGGCGGATGATAGGGGACGAGAGGCAGGCGCCCCACCCGCATGACGTAGTAGGCGGTGATCGGCGGTAGCACGTTGGCGGGGTCGATGCCATCGAGGCAGGAGACCGCGACGGAGTGGGTGGAATGCAGGTGCACCACCGCGCCGGCATCCGGCCGCTCGCCGTACATGGCCCGGTGCAGCACGCTTTCCTTGGTGGGCGGGTCGCCGGAGACCAGGGTGCCGTCGCCGTCCAGCTTGGCGAGGCGCGCGGGATCGAGGCGGCCCAGGGAGACGTTGGTGGGCGTCATCAGCCAGCCGTCCGCGATCCGCACGCTGATGTTGCCGGCGCTGCCGAAGGTGAGGCCGCGGCCGAACAGCGAGGCGCCGAGCTGGCAGATGGATTCGCGGAGGTCGGATTCTGAAGCCGTGCGCATCGACAGCTCTCGACTGGAGTTTGGATGCCCTGACCTTAGCCGAATGGCCGAGCCGCACACCCCCTCCCTTACTATTATTACGACGGGGCAGGAGCCTGGAGCCGAGCCGTCGCGGCTCCTCGCCTTGACACCTTGCTCTCGCCTTGTATTCTGAAACGTAGTTCAAAGTTGGAACGACGTTCAAGTTTAAAAGGGTGGTCCGCCGCCCGGGATGGATGGGCCGTCAATGGCAGGCTTCAGCGTCGGATCCGTCGATCGCTGCCTCGAGATCATCGAAGTCCTGGCGGATCATCCCGAGGGCATGCCGCTCAGCGTCATCAGCGAGCGCTTCGGCCTGCCGAAGAGCGCCACGCACCGGCTGCTGACAACCCTCAGCAACCGGCGCTTCGTGGCCCAGGACCCGGTGACCCAGCACTATCGGCCCACCATGCGCCTGGTGACCCTGGGATTTCGGTTCCTCGCCGCCACCAAGCTGCCGGAGCTGTGCCAGCCCGTGCTGGACGAGCTTGCCAAGCGGACCGAGGAGCTCGTCCGCATGTCCGTGGTGGACGGGGATTCCCTGACCTGGGTCGCCAAGGCCCAGGGCGCCCGCGCCAGCCTGCGCTACGACCCGATCATGGGACGCGAGGTGGTGCTGCACGCGACGGCGACGGGCAAGGTCTGGCTTGCCAGCCTGCCCGAAGACGATGCGGTGCGGATCGCGCTGCACCGCGGCTTCGATGCGGCACCGGTCGGACCCAAGGCGATCCACAGCGTGGAAGAGCTGCTGGCGGATCTCCGCAAGACTCGCGGGCGTGGCTATGGCGTGGTGAGTGAAGAGGCGGAACCCGGTGTTGCCGCCGTCGCGGCGGTGATCCGGGACGGTGCCGACGAGGCGGCACCAGCGGTGGGCACCGTGAGTATCGCCGGCCCCAGCGTGCGCATGACGGCGGCCCGCATCGCCGAGATGGTACCGACGCTCCGTGCCGCCGCCAACGAGCTCACCGCGCTCTGGCCGGTGCGCCAGCAGCATCTCGCCGTGCGCCCGCCGCTGAAGCGCGCGAGTTCTTGAGGCGCGGGGTTTTCGTCGTAGACTGCCGCTGACGTCCGCCACAACTGACGCGGTCATCGAGGCATGACAATTCTGCTCGGCGCCATCGCCGACGATTTCACCGGCGCCACCGACCTCGCCAACACGCTGGTGCGCCAGGGCATGCGCACGGTGCAGCTCATCGACGTGCCGAAGCCCGGCGCGGCGGTTCCCGACGCGGACGCCGTCGTCATCGCCCTCAAGAGCCGCACCATCCCCGCCGCCGATGCGGTGCGGCAATCCCTGGCGGCCCTCGACTGGCTGCGCCGTGCCGGCGTCCGCCAGGTGCTGTTCAAATACTGCTCCACCTTCGATTCTACCGATGCCGGCAATATCGGACCGGTGGCGGATGCGCTCCTCGACGCTCTCGACAGCGATTTCACCATCTTCTGCCCGGCTTTCCCCGAGAACGGCCGCACCATCTACAAGGGCTATCTCTTCGTCGGCGACGTGCTGCTGTCGGAATCGGGCATGCGCGATCATCCCCTGACGCCGATGCGCGATCCCTCCCTCGTGCGCGTGCTGCAACGGCAGACGCGGCACAAGGTGGGGTTGGTGCAGGCATCGACCGTGGCGAAAGGCGAGGGCGCCATCCGCGACGCTTTCGCGGCGCTGAAGCGCCAGGGCATCCGGCACGCGATCTGCGATGCCATCGGCGATCGCGACCTGCTGTCGCTGGGCGCCGCGCTTGCAGACCTGCCGCTGATCACCGGCGGCTCCGGCATCGCCCTCGGCCTGCCGGAGAATTTCCGCCGCCAGGGACTTCTCGCAGCGAATGCCGCCGCCGCCAGCCTGCCGAAAGTGAGCGGCCTTTCCGCGGTGATTTCCGGCTCCTGCTCGACCGCGACCTTGGCGCAGGTGGCGGCAATGCGGGAGCGCCGGCCGGTCTTCGAGATCGATCCCCTGGCGCTTGCCGGGGGAGAAGACCTCGCGGCGAGGGCGCTGGACTGGGCCGCGCCGCAGCTCAAGTCCGGACCGGTGCTGATCTCCGCCAGCGCGCCGCCCGAGAAGGTGAGCGCCGTGCAGCAGAAGCTCGGTCGTGAGCGCGCAGGTGCGTTCGTGGAGCAGGCACTTGCCGCCGTCGCCCGCGGCCTGGTGGACCGCGGCGTGCGGCGCCTGGTGGTGGCAGGTGGCGAGACTTCCGGCGCGGTGGTGCAGGCACTGGACATAACCGGCCTCCGCATCGGTCCGCAGATCGATCCCGGCGTGCCCTGGACCGCGACCCTCGACGAGCCGCCGCTGGCTCTTGCCCTGAAGTCGGGAAATTTCGGCGGGCCGGACTTCTTCCTCCGGGCGTTCGAGGTCCTGGGCTAAGAAACTAAATTTCTACTTAGTTTTGTTCCGCGTCTCGTGCCAGGCCTTGATGCGCTCGGTGCGGTAATGGGCGGGTCTCCCGGAGAGGTCGCGGTGGAGATCCATCAGACCGGGCTGGAAAAGGCGCCGGTCCATCTGACGGAGGTCGGGTGCCACCGCCGGTCGGAATTCCATCTGGCCGAAGATGTCGCGCTCGAGATCGACGCCCGGCGCCACCTCGATCAGCTCCATGCCCTTGCCGGCGATGCGGAAGACCGCGCGCTCGGTGACGAAGAGGGCGGTCTGGCCGCGCTCGCGGGCGATCCTGGCGCTGTAGCAGATCTGCTGCAGCGACTTCACGAACTTCTTGTGCTTGCCCTCGCGCTCGATGCGGATCTTGCCATCCGGCCAGGAGATCGCGAGATCGCCGGCGGTGAGGGTGCCGTTGAAGATCACGGTCTTGGCGTTCTGGGCGATGTTGATGAAGCCGCCGACGCCGATGATGCGGTCGCCGAAGCGGCTGACGTTGACGTTCCCCTCCGCATCCACCTCGGCGAATGAGAGGAAGGCGAGGTCGAGGCCGCCGCCGTCGTAGAAGTCGAACTGGTAGGGCTGCTCGATCATGGCGGCGAAATTCTGGCCGCCGCCGGAATCGCGGCCGGTGATCGGCGCGCCGCCGATGATGCCCTGCTCGTTGGTGAGCACCACGGAATCCAGGATGTTCTCCTCGGCGGCGATGGTGGAGAGGCCGGTGGAGACGCCGGCGCCCAAATTGCAGATGGCGTCGGGGAAAAGCTCCATCGCGGCGCGCCGCACGATCACCTTGCGCGGGCCGAAGGGGATGGGCGTGATTTCGCTGAGGGGCACGCGGAGCTCGCCGGCATAGCTCGGGTCGTAGTCCGTGGCGTAGGTCTGCCGCTGATCCGGCACGTGCACCACGAAGTCGACGAGGATGCCGGGGATGCGCACCTGTTTCGGCGGCAAGGTGCCGCGCCGGGCCACGCGCTTCACCTGCACCACGACGATGCCGCCAGCGCGTCTGGTCGCCTGGGCCATGGGCAGCATCTCGCCGAGCACCGCCTCCTGCTCCATGGTGATGTTGCCGTCCTCGTCGGCGGTGGTCCCGCGCAGGAAGGCGACGTTGAGGGGCAGCGGTTTGAAGAACAGCCACTCCTCGCCGTGGAGCTCGACGACCTCGACGAAATCCTCCTTGGCGGATTTGCTCTGCCTGCCGCCGAGCTGGCGCGGATCGATGAAGGTGTGAAGGCCGGTCTTGGAGAAGAGTCCCGGCCGCCCGGCCGCCATGTCCCGCATGAGCTGGGACAGCACGCCCTGCGGCAGCGTGTAGGCCTCGATCTTGTCCGCCGCCGCCAGCACCGCGAGGCCCGGGGAATCCACCAGCGCGCTGGTGATCGCCCGCTTCAGCAATCCCTCATGGGCGAGATGCCCGGCGCCCAGCGTCGCGCGGTCGCCGATGCCGACGACGCTGATGGAGGTGAGGTCGCGGGGCGCGCCCTCAGCGAGGAAGCGCCGCTCCACCGCCGCCAGCAGCGCCTCCGGCACCGAATGGCCGCCGCCGGAGCCGCTCAGCAGCAGCGCGTCGCCGGGCTGGATCAGCCGTGCCGCCTCGTCCGCCGAAATTCTTTCCATGTCCGTCCATCATCGCGTTGCAGGGGCGCCGGGCACCGACGAGCACCGGGGCGGAGCCTTGACACGTCGTCGTCAGCCTATATTCTGAAACCTAGTTCAAAGATGGAACTGCGTTCAAGGTTAAAGGGAGGGTAGTGCTCGAGCGGACCGGGATCCGGTTCCGCGACCCCCGATTAGATCATGATCGGACGCATCGCCGCCGATACCTGCAATCAGAAATTCAGCTTAGGGAGCGAGACATGACCGCCGGCAATGATATGGCCGCCGGCAAGGGGCCGCAGAAGACGGCGGTTCGGCGGAGGGATTGGGGCGGACGGCTGTTCCGTGCCAGCCAGCCGGCCCTGGTCTTTTTTGCGCTGATCCTGGCCTGGTGGCTGGCGGTCAAGATCTTCGGCATTCCCGCCTATCTGCTGCCGCCGCCCCAGGATGTGCTGCCGCGCCTGGCCGAGGCGCGGCAAAGCCTCTGGAACCACAGCCTGGTGACGATCGAGGAGATCGTCCTCGGCTTCGCGTTCTCAGTCGTGCTGGCGATTCCCCTGGGCCTGCTGATCGCGCTGTCGCCCGCGGCCAAACGCATGCTCTATCCGCTGCTCGTCTTCATTCAACTCGTGCCGAAGATCGCCATCGCGCCGCTCTTCGTGGTCTGGATCGGCTTCGGCCCGACCTCGAAGGTGATGCTGACCTTGCTGCTCACCTTCTTCCCGCTGCTGCTGGCGAGCATTGCGGGGTTCCAGATCCTCGATCCGCGGTTCCAATACCTGACGCGCTCCATGGGGGCGACGGGCTGGCAGACCTTTCGCTTTCTACGCTTTCCCTCGGCGCTGCCGGTGATCTTCGGCGGCCTGAAGACATCAGCTACCATCGCCGCCACTGCCGCCATCGTCGCCGAGTTCGTCGGCGCCAACAAAGGCCTGGGCTATCTGCTGCTGCAGGCTACGGGCTCGCTCGACACGACGCTGGTGTTCGCGATTCTTTTCGTGATGACGATCATCGGCCTGGCGCTGAACAGCGTGGTCGAGGTCGCCGAGTACGTGATGACGCCGTGGCGCCGCGGCAGAGGCGCGACCTGAGCGCGGAATTCCGAGAAGTATCGCTCGCACCACGATGACAACGAGGAAAACATGACCGGGAGGAGATCGAAGATGCGCCAGGGCTCAAGCCGCCTCGCATGTGCGGCGTCGGCATTCGCCGTCGCCGTGCTGATCGGCCACGCCGCGCCGGCGGTTACCGCGGATGCCTACCCCATCACCTTCCAGCTCAACTATCCCGTGGCGGGCTTCAATGCCGGCTACGAGCTGGCGGTGCAGAAGGGTTTCTACAAGGATGTCGGGCTCGACGTGAAGATCGAGCCGGGCAATGGCTCGCAGATCACCGCGCAGCTCGTGGCCGCCGGCAAGGCGGATCTCGCCTTCGCCGATTCGGCGCCGGTCATGAAGCTGATCTCGTCGGGTGCAAAGATCAAAATCCTGGCGACCATCCTCCAAGGCAATCCGAACCAGGTCACCGCCCTCAAGAAGACCGGCCTGAAATCCGTCGCCGACATGAAGGGCAAGTCGGTCGCGGTGCCGAACGGCGGTTCCCAGGTACCGATGTTCCCGCTGATCCTGGCCGCCAACGGGCTGAAGGAGAGCGACGTCAAGGCCGTGAACATGCCGCCGGAATCCATGGTGCCATCGCTCATGCAGGGCCAGGTCGACGTGATCCTGGGCTCGATCGACTATTTCGCGATCCAGCTCAAGAACCTCGGCGCCGAGACCACGGACTTTCCGTTCATCGACAATGGCGCGCCGACGGTATCGACCTCGATCATTGCCTCCGAGAGCTTCCTCGCGGCGCATCCCGACATCGCCAAGAAGTTCGTCGCCGCGAGCCTGAAAGGCTGGTACGCCGCGGTGGATGACCCGGCCGCGGCGGTCGCCGCCATGAAGGCGATGTTCCCCGACGCGAACGAGAAGACCGCGCCGGCCCAGCTCGAGGCCACCAAGTTCCTGATGTGCGTCAACCGGGCGAAGTTCGTCGGCAAGGCGCAGCCGGTCCAGTGGGCGGACACGGTGAAGATCCTGAGCGAGATCAACATTCTGCCGTCCGACATCCCGGCGACGGCCTATTACACCTACGACTACCTGCCGCCGGATTCGGAGCTGCGTTCTTGCCCGCTCAAATAGCGCGGATGGAGGTGCGGCGCCGCCCGGCGACGAGGACCGACGGAATGCGGACCGCCGGCACCAGCGGCGTCCGCATCGAGATCGACGGCGTCAACAAGATCTACGGCGACGGAACCGAGCACGCGTTCGAGGCCCTTCGCCCGACGACGGTGGACATCCAGCCCGGCGAATTCGTCTCCGTCGTGGGGCCCAGCGGCTGCGGCAAGAGCACGCTGATGCTCATGGTCGCGGGCCTGCTGGAGATGTCCCAGGGCGAGGTGCGGGTGGAGGGCCGGCCGCTGTCGGGGCCCCTGACGGATGTGGGGATCGCCTTCCAGGATCATCTGCTCCTGGATTTTCGGACGGCCCTCGACAACGTGCTGCTGCAAGGCATCATCCGCAAGCTGCCCATGGCGCCGATCCGCGAGCGCACCTTGGAGCTGTTCGAGCAGCTGGGCTTGAGCAAGGCGGCCGACCGCTATCCCCATCAGCTGTCCGGCGGCATGCGCCAGCGCGTCTCCCTGGCGCGGGCGCTGGTGATGCGTCCTTCGGTCCTGCTGATGGACGAGCCCTTCGGTGCCCTCGATGCGCTGACCCGCGTCCAGGTGCGCCGCGACCTCGAGCAGCTCTGGATGGCTGACCGGCCGACGGTGCTCTTCATCACCCACAGCGTCGAGGAGGCGGTGGGGCTGTCGGATCGGGTGCTGGTGATGGGACCATCACCGGGGCAAGTGGTCGAGGAGCTCAGCATCGATCTGCCGCGGCCCCGGCCGGTGGCGCTGGGCGAGGAGCCCGCCTTCGCGAACTACTCCAAGCGCATCTACGACCTGTTTGCCCGGCTCGGGGTCATCCATCAGTGAGCGACCGGCACTATCTGCACAAGGAGAACCGCGATGGCGATCACCGGCGTTGAAGTCGGCCAGGAGTTCCACTTCTCGAAGACCGTGGGGGAGACCGACGTCACGCTCTTTGCCGGCATCACCGGCGATTTCAGCGACACCCACGTCAACGAGCAGTACATGCGGGAGAAGTCGTCCATCGGGACGCGCATCGCCCATGGCGCCTTGCTGGTGGGCTACATGTCGACAGCGTCCACCATCAGCATCGCCCACATCATCCACCGCAAGGACCTGACGGAATTCCCGGTCTCGCTGGGCTACGACAAGGTGCGCTTCCTGAAGCCGGTGAAGCTCGGCGACACCGTCACCGTGCGCTACGTCGTGGCCCGGATCGACGACGCCAAGCGACGGAGCGTCGCCACCGTCGAGGTCGTCAACCAGCACGGCGAGACCGTCGCCACCGCCGAGCACATCATGAAATGGACGAAGGCGCTCTCTAGCAAGGGCGGTGCCTGACGGCCTGGCTAGGCGACCGGATCGAGCTTGCTGATGGCCGGCTGCTCGAGTGGAAGCTGGAGCCGCAGGATTTCCTGGAACTCATCGACCCCCGAGCCGAAATGGACGTTGTCGGCGCTGGGAAATTCGAACACGTGGCCGCTCAGAACCTTGTCCACGGTCTCGCCGTTCTCCGACAGCGGCAGGATCAGACGTCGTGTCAGCGTGGTGGCCCTCTGGCCGGTCGGCTTGAAGAGATTCTCCGAATAGGTCGGACTGGCCTGTCGCACGCTGTCGGCGAAGAGCTCGATAACGTAGCGGGCATAGCTTCCCAGCGGCGCCAGGGAGACGTCCGAGAATGTGCCGGTGACGTGCCGACCGATCTGGTCGCGGAAATGCTGGCCGACGACGGTGTAGCGAAAGCGCACGGCGTCGCCGTTGATGAAGACGTCCTGCAGCAGCAGATGCGGCCAGAGCTCCGCCGGCAGTTCCGTCGGATCGATGTCGCTTCGCCGCGGCAGCCTGCGTCCATCGCGCTTTTGCGACCAGTAGACGTAGAGATGGCGCAGGAGCGGATGCCGGATCTCATCCATCTCGCCTCAATCCCTCGACCGTTGCCGTATCCAAACGATTGTCGCGCGAAATGGTTTCGAGACCCGAAACCAAATCTAAGCTACTGAAAAGCGCGACGTATTTTGGGTCGCCATGAGGTTGGCAGGTGACTTGTAGATTTATCATCGGGCAATGATGACCGGAAAGCGCGGCCGCGGCGCGCTTGAAAAAGAAAGCCCCCGACTTGCGTCGGGGGCAGTTTGAACAGGGAGGCTTCACGTCTGGGAGACGTAAGGATCCGAAGACCCTCTTCCCGGGCACGAGGCCCGGGAACTTGGCGCTGGATGCAGCGCATGCCAGCGAAACTCAGGCGATCTGACATCGCGACTGAAAAAATGCGGCGCGCGGCGCGTGCACGCCACGGGTAATTTCGGGATTCACCGTTGCAAAAACCGCAACCCTCGCTCTACCGCAGATTTCCGCGGAAAAACGCGCGCGAACTCGAGAGATTTCCATAGTTTTGCATCGCGTGGCGAGTCGCCGTCGGGACTCGCGGCCGAGCTCAGGTGTTTTTCGACTCGGCGACTTTGCGCAAAAGGAAATCGCGGAACACGGCAATGCGCTTCGAGGTCCGCAACTCCTCGGGATAGACGAAGTAGGCTTCGACCTCAGGCCCGGCGAGATCCGGCAGCAGCCGCACGAGATCGGCCGCGTCCTGCGCCATGTAGTCGGGGAGCGCCGCGATGCCGATGCCGCTCGCCACCGCGCGAAAGATCGCCTGCACGTTGTTGACGGCGAGGATGGGCTTGCGCTCGGAGCCGGGGCGCAGCCCAGCCTCGATCAGCCAGTTGGTGTTCCGCGTCGGCGGCCGCACGTCGGTGCCGTAGATGATGATGCGGTGGCGGTCGAGATCCTCCGGCTTCTGCGGCAGCCCGTACTTCTTGATGTAGGAAGGGGCGGCGTAGATGTGATAGCGGATCGTCAGCAGATGCCGCTGCACCAGGTCGGGCTGGCGCGGCGCCGACATGCGGATCGCCACGTCGGCCTCGCGCATGGAGAGGTCGAGCTCGCCGTCGTCGACGACGACGCTGAGCTGGATCTCCGGATAGAGCTCCATGAACTCGCTGATGCGCGGCACCAGCCAGCCGGAGCCGAAGGCCACCGTTGTCGTCACCTTGAGCGGCCCGCGCGGCCGGTCCTTGGACTCCGACAGCATCGCCTCGGTCATGGCGAGCTTGGCGAAGACCTCGCGCGCGGTGCGATAGAGGAGGTCGCCCTGCTCGGTGAGGATGAGACCGCGGGCATGGCGGTGGAAAAGCGGCACCGAGAGGCTCTCCTCGAGGGCGCTGATCTGCCGGCTCACCGCCGATTGGCTGAGGTTCAGGGATTCGCCCGCGTGGGTGAAGCTGCCGGCTTCCGCCACCGCGTGGAACACCCGCAGCTTGTCCCAATCCATGCCCTTGCCTTGCGGCAAGGGGGGAATGGTGGGGCGGGGCTTGCGCTGCTCGCTCACTCCGCCGCCTTCAGCGCCTCGCCGGCTTCTTCTGCCGCGAGGAACTTCTCCGCTTCGAGGGCGGCCATGCAGCCCATGCCGGCGGCCGTCACCGCCTGGCGAAAGATCTTGTCCTTGACGTCGCCGGCGGCGAACACGCCGGGGATCTCCGTCGCCGTCGAATCCGGCCGCGTCAGGATGTAGCCGCCGCCGTCGAGGGCGAGCTGGCCCTTGAACATCTCGGTGACCGGCGTGTGGCCGATGGCGACGAAGAAGCCGTCGGTGCGCAGCGTGTGCTGGCCGCCGGTCTTGATGTTGCGGAGCCGCACGCCGTTGACCCGCGCCGGCGGGCCGGGCTCGCCGACGATCTCGTCGATGACGCTGTCCCAGACCACGTCGATCTTGGGATTGGCGAAGAGGCGAGCCTGCAGGATCTTTTCCGCGCGCAGCGTGTCGCGGCGATGCACCAGCGTCACCTTGCTGGCGTGGTTGGTGAGATAGAGCGATTCCTCGACGGCGGTGTTGCCGCCACCGGCCACCACCACTTCCTTGCCGCGGAAGAAGAAGCCATCGCAGGTGGCGCAGGCGGAGACGCCGAAGCCGCGATACTGCTCCTCGCCGGCGACTCCGAGCCAGCGCGCCTGGGCGCCGGTGCAGATGATGACGGCGTCGCCGACATAGGTGTCCCCGCTGTCGCCGAGGCAGACGAAGGGGCGCTTCGAGAGGTCGGCCTTGACGATGATGTCGGAGATCACGGTGGTGCCCACGTGCTCAGCCTGCTTCTGCATCTGCTCCATGAGCCACGGGCCCTGGATCACGCTGGCGAAGCCGGGATAATTCTCCACATCCGTTGTGATGGTGAGTTGGCCGCCGGGCTGCAGGCCCTGGACCAGAATCGGCTGCAGGTTGGCGCGCGCAGCGTAGACTGCCGCCGTGTAGCCCGCAGGGCCGGAGCCGATGATCAAGACCTTGGTGTGGTGCCGAGCCGTCATAACCCGATCATTCCGCAGAGAAAAACCGCTCAGGCGGATCAGAACCCGAACATGTGGTCCAGGCTGAACGCGCCGTTGCGGCCGATCAATCCATGATAGCCGAAAAGCCGGCAGGTGGTGTCCCGAATCACGATATGGGCATTCTCGCCCGCGCGTGCACGAGTTGCGGCGTCGAAGGCCTCGCCGTAGCGCCAGAACAGCGAGCCCGAGCAGGGGATGCGCACGTGCTTGCACGCGATCTCGGCGCCGTTGCGGTCGTGCAGCGTGAGATCGGTCTCGCTGAAGCCGTGCCACGGCGTCGAGGCGGGATAGATCAGATGGCAGAGCGTGTCGTAGGGCTGCTCGCCGAGACGCAGGAAAAGCCGCGTCGAGAGGCCGGGTGGCCGGCCGGCGTAGGACTGCGGCTCGCCTTTGTAGGTGAGAATGGTGTTGAAGACGTGAGCGCCGAAGCTGGTCTCGGCGGCGTGGCCGCTGGCGCGGTCCTCGTAGCGGAAGAGGCCGTGCAGCCAACCGTCGGCGACGCCGCCGTCGGCGAGATCGTAAACCAGCTCCATGTGGCCGTAGCCGGTGGGCAGCGGCGTGCCGTTCAGCCACTCGTCCACGTCGAGCATGACCGCGTGATGGCGCGCGAGCTTGCCGAAGCGGTGGCGCGCCACTTCGTGGCCGCCGGCGTCGTAGAGGATGGCGGCAAGTGGCAGCTCGCTCTGGCAGGTCGACATCGGCGTCGGCAGCGCGAGGGAGCGCCAGCCCGCTCGCGGCAGCACCGGCGCCGGCAGCAGGTATCCCTTGCCCAGGAGATTGCCAAGCTCGGCGATCTTCGGGTCGGGCTTCAGGTCCGTGCGCTCCACGTTGACGTGGGCGATGCGACGCTGGCCGTCGCAGATCACCTCGTAGCGCGGGCGCACCATGTGCTTGCCCGCCTGCACCTCGATCTGCTGCGGCCAGTGCGCCTCCGGCAGCAGCCGCGCCACGTCGATCGCCACGGTGGCGAAGGGCGCGATGCTGCGCTCGAGGCCGTGGATCTCGCCGCGCCCCATGAGGTTGAGGCCGATCGACCCTGACGGGATCGGCAGCGGATGGCTGTTCTGCACCCAGAGCAGCACGCGCTCGCCGGCGCGCGGCGCCGGCAGGCCGGCATAGAGATCGCCGGGCCAGGAATTGGCGTCGTGGGTGCAGGACAGGCTCTTGTCGGAATCATCGTCGCTGTAGGTGTCGAGGGCGTATTTGACGACATCGTGGCCGGCGGCGCCGATCGCGTGCAGGAAGAGCTGGCCGGTGAAGGGCGGCAGCTTGAAGCGCTGGCGGATCTCGCGGCTGTCGAGGGCGATAGTGGCGGCGCCCGCCGGCACTGGCTCGCGCCACTCCGCCAGCACGCCGCCGGACTCGTCGAAGAGCGCCAGCCACAGGCTGACCTCGGTGGCGCCGTAGTTCGACCAGTAGTTGGCGCTCACAATCCGAGTGTGCTGGCCGTCGGCGTCGCGGAAGAACGCGAAGTTGGTGGCGAAATTGAGGGCGTCGAGATAGACGCGCCGGTTGGTCAGCATCGCCTCCGGCAGGCGCAGCGCGTCGAGGCTCACGATCTCCGCGCGATCCGGCAGCAGATGGCGGATGTGATCGACGAGACGCGCGGCATCAAAGGCGGTGACGAGTACAACCTCGGCGCCGCTCGCCTTGAGATCGGTGATGGGCTGCGCCGGGCGCCCCAGCACCGGGCGGCCGATGGCGCCCACGTCCTGGACGAAGCTGCCGACCAGGTGAAGGGAGGAGAGGTCATAGAACTCCGCCAGCCCGCTGGCGAGGCCGAGGGGGTCATAGACCGCGACCCGCCGCCGGCCCAGGCGCTGCAGCAGCCCCGGCACCGCCCGCGCCGCCAGGGGGTGGGTCACGGCCTTGTAGAAGCTGTTGCCGCCCTTGACGTTGCTGAAGGTTTCAATCGTGAGCTTCATGGCCTCTGCCACCGGTCGCGGGCGCAGCCTTTGACTTAGCAAGCGGACGGCCCAAATGCTACACCTTGGGTCCAATTCGATCTAAAAACCCTATTCATGGCTGTATCCCAACGGGCTAGCCTCACCACCTCCGCGGAAGAGCGCCAGCTGCGCTTCACGCTGGCGGTGCTGCTTGCCATCACGGCAGCGCGCGTCGTCTGGCTCCGCCTCGGGGGCCTCGACCTCTATCCCGACGAGGCGCAGTACTGGCTCTGGTCCCTGACTCCCCAGTGGGGCTATTTCTCCAAACCGCCCCTGGTGGCCTGGATCATCCGCCTCAGCACGATGCTGTTTGGCGACGACCCCGGGGGCATCCGGATCGCCTCGCCGCTCCTCCACTTCGCCACCGCCCTGGTGGTCTATCACACGGCGCGCCGGCTCTATGACGTCCGCGTCGCCTCCTGGTCGGCGATCGCCTACGCCACTCTGCCGGGCATTTCCGCCTCGGCGCTGCTGATCTCCACCGACGTGCCGCTGCTGTTCTGCTGGGCGGTGGCACTCTACGCCTTCGTGCGCGCCCGGGAGCCCGATGGGGCGAGATGGTGGATCGCGGTCGGTATCGCCGCCGGCGTCGGCCTCCTCGCCAAATACGCCATGGCTTATTGGCTGCTTTCGGCCGTGATCTTTCTCGTCGCGATCCGGGACGAGCGGCGGCACCTTCGATACTTTCTTCTGGCGACGGCGATCGCCTTGCTGATCTACGCGCCGAATTTCGTCTGGAATCTCACCCACCAGTTCGTCAGCTACCGGCACACCGAGGCGAACGCGAACATCTCGGGCTTCGCACTCCACCCGGGCGCCTTCGGCGAGTTCGTGGGCTCGCAGTTTGGCGTGTTCGGGCCGGTCTTCTTCGGAACGCTTTTGGTAATGACCGCGCTCATGCGCCGAGCGCTGGCGGATCGCCGCGCCCAGCTCCTCGCGGTCTTCGCCCTGCCGACTTTGGCGATGATGATCGCAGTGAGCCTGCTCTCCCGCGCGCATCCGAACTGGTCGGCGCCCACCTACGTCTCCGCCACCATCCTTGTCGTGGCGTTCCTGATCGAGCGCGGCCGCCAGGTCCTTGTCACGGGATCGGTGATCCTGCATGTGACGGCGGCGGTGCTGCTGATCGGCGGACGCGACATTGCTCATGCCGTCGGCTGGGAGATCCCCGGAAAATACGAGCCGCTGCATCGACTGCGCGGCTGGGCGACCCTGGGCCGCGCCGTGATGGCGGAAGAGCGCGAGCATCCCGGCGACAAGCTGCTCTCCGACAATCGCGAGGTGCTGGCGGCGCTCGCCTACTACGTTGAGCCGCGACCGGCCGATGTCTTCAAGTGGAATCCCGGCCACACCATCCACGACCAGTTCGATCTCGGCGCCGATGCCGGGACGCAGGTGGGCGCCAACTTCCTCTTCGTGGGGCCGCGCAGCGCGCTCGGCGAGCTCCCAACCTATTTCACCGAGGTCGGCTCTGTCGGCCGCATCACCGTGCCGCTGGGGGGCGGCGCGACCCGCGACTTCTTCATCGCCGAGCTCAGGGGATTCAAGGGCTATTGAGGCGGAGTCGCTCGCGCCAGGGCAGCGCCGGCCGGGTCGGCGCGATGCCGGCAACAGCGTCCTCGAGGCGGATGCCGCTGCGCTCGAAGACGCGGCGGAGGTAGGCGGTGACGGCGATGGCGATGAAGGTGGCGACGACGACGTCGCTGGCGTAGTGCGCCCCCACCACGGCGCGGCTCACGCTCACCAGCGCCGCGAAGCCGATGTAGAGCGGCAGAAATCTCGGCCAGAGGAAATAGAGCGCCGCGGCGATCGCCACCGCTGTCGTGGTGTGACCGGAGGGGAACGACCAGAAATCCGCCTTGATGCCCCACCAGTCGAAGCCGAAGATCTCGTGCGAGAAGAGGAGCTTCGGTCGCGCGCGGCCGAACACCACCTTGAGCAGGTCGGTGACCAGGCCCGAGACCGCGATCGACAGGAATAGAAAGAGCGGCACCGCGGCGAAGGTTCTGTATCGCGGCTCCCGCGTCGTCCGTGCCGCAAGCCAGAGACCGGTCGCGGCAGCGGCGGTGACGATGAGGTAATAGGTGGAGACGCCGAAGCGCGTGATGAACTGGAAGACAGTGCTTTCGCCGCCGTCCATCCGATGGAAATAGAGTGCCACCGGCCGGTCCACGAAGGCATAGCAGAGCACGATGCCGACGAGGGTCAGCAGCCCGTAGAGCGTCCAGCTGGCGCCCGACCGGCCGAACCTGGCGATGAGCGCACGCCACAGCGCGCCACCGAGATCGCGCTGCAGCAGGGCCCAGGCGAGAAGCCAGGTGAGGCCGCCCACCAGCAGGCCCGAGAAAACGACGTCGGAAAGGAAATGTCCGCCTTGCGCAAGGCGGACGACGCCGACCAGGCTGCCGAACGCGATGGCCGCGCCGGCGATGGCGCGCCGCCGTCGCGGATCGCGCGCCAGGAACGCATAAGCGATGAGGCCGAAGCCGATCGCCGGATGGCCGGCGACGAAGGAGCAGTTGCGATCGCATTGCGCCGCCGGCAGCGGCGCGGCGGTGAATTCCTTGGTGCCGCCGAATTCCACCACCTGGCTCGGCCGCGCGCGTCCCCAGTTGTCTTTGAGCACGGTGTTGACGAGGAGGCCGGGCCCCAGCGCCAGCGCCAGCAGCAGGAAGGTCCCAGCCCGCAGATCGATGCCGGCGATCGGGCGGCCGCGCCACCATCCCCCGAGGACCAGGAGCGGAATGATCACGATCTGCGCGGTGACCAGCCATGGGACCGCGCGAAACACGAAATGGATCGGGGCCCACTCGCCGAGGAAGAAGCCGCCGTCCGCGCGATAGAACAAGCCGCTCGCCCAGAGATCGAGCCCGGGCACGAGCAGGAAGAGGAGCGTCGCCGCGACGAGAGCCGCGAGATAGGCGAGCGGCGCCTTGCTCATGTCAGGCGACGTTCGCCAGCCGTCGGGCGATCCGGCGGCGGATCTCAGCCGCTGCGGCGGCGGTGTCGTCGAGTGGCGGATAGGTCCAGCGCTCGATCGCTCCCTGGAACGGCCGCGTGATGCCGCGATCGCGGAAAAGATCGTGGAAGCGGCGGAATTTGGCCGAACCGCCCTCGAGCTCGATGACATGCACCGGCTTTCCGGTGGACGCGGCCTCGCTCACCATGTTGACGGAATCGCCGGATACGATGAGGGCGTCGGCGTGGGCGAGAAGACCGAAGTAGGGATTCTCGCCGCTGCCGTCCCAGAAATAGTGCGGCACGCCGGCGAGGCGCTCGCGCAACGCCTTGAGCGCCGCCTCGCCGGTACGCCGCGACGGCGTGATGGCGACGCCCATGCCTTGCTTCGCGAGCGCCGCCAGCTGGTCGCCGAGCTGCGTCATCGCCGCCGCGGTGAGGCGATAGACCCGGTTGCTGCCGCCGATCAGCACGCCCACCAGGGGCCGTGGCAACGGTTGGAAGAGCGGCGCGAAGCGTGGGCGCGCCGCCTCCAGCATCTCCGGCCGCACGCGATGGACGGCGCCCAGGGTCGGAAAGACATTGTCGCCGCGGGCGGGATCGTGTCGGGGCGCCACGATGAGATCGACGTGGCGGCGGGCGAAGCGCGGATCCTGCACCTGAGCCCAGAAAGTGCGGCCGTGGCTGAGGCGCCGCACCGCCAGTGCCAGGGCGGTGACGGTCCGACCACAGGCGATGAGGAGATCGGGCCAAGGGGGTGCCAGCGCCGCGCCCTCCGGCGAGACCGCCGCCATCGGATGGATCCAGAGCGAAGGCGCAAGGTGCCGCCACGGCGCCCGCAGCGCCACCTGCTTCTCCACGACGGGATAGCCCACCGCTTCGGCGAGGCCCAGTACCTGGTTTGCCATGCCGATCCTGCCGTCATGCATCGCCCAGGTGACGGGCGAGGGGCCGGAAACGGTCATGCCGAACATCCTCATGAGTAGCGGCGCGCGAGGCGCGTGGTAGCCGGCGCCCTCGGCGGATGCAAGCGTTGTTGCGTCGGAGGGGCCGTCTTGTAATATTATTACAAGCTCAGCCAGCCCCGGCGAGGCCCCACCCGATGCGACGAATCAAGCTCGACAGAATCGACCGGCGGATCCTGCGAGATCTGCAGGCGAACGGCCGCATGACCAATGTGGAGTTGGCCCATCGCGCGGGAATCTCGGCGCCGCCCTGCCTTCGGCGCGTGCGGGCCCTGGAGGAGGCGGGCTACATCCGCGGCTATCACGCGGATATCAATGCCCAGGCCCTGGGCTTCGGCGTCACCGTCTTCGCCCAGGTCGGCCTTTCCAGCCAGGCCGAGCCTGACCTCAAGGCCTTCGAGACTCTGGTGGCGACCTGGCCCCAGGTGCGCGAGGCGCACATGTTGGCAGGCGAGGCGGATTTTCTGCTGAAGATCGTCGCCGAGGACTGGGAAGCCTATCAGCGCTTCCTCACCACCCAGCTCACCGCCGCCCCCAACGTGAGCCACGTGAAGACGGCGCTCGCCATCCGCACATCAAAATTCTCGCCGGGAGTGCCGATGGAAGTGGCGTAGCGTCTTACTTGAACGCCACCTTCACGACTTCATAGGCCTTGGAGCCACGGGGGGTGGAGACTTCGACGTTGTCGCCGACGCCCTTGCCGATGAGGGCGCGGGCGAGGGGCGAGGTCACGGAGAGGCGGCCCTTGCTGACGTCGGCCTCGTCCTCGCCGACGATCTGATAGGCCGTCTTCTCGTCGGTCTCCTCGTCGGCGAGCGTCACCGTGGCGCCGAACTTCACCGCCTTGCCGGACAGCTTGGAGACGTCGATCACCTCGGCGCGCGCGATCTTATCCTCGAGCTCCATGACGCGGCCCTCGATGAAGCTCTGGCGCTCGCGGGCGGCGTGGTACTCGGCGTTCTCCGAGATATCGCCGTGGTCGCGCGCTTCCGCGATCTGCCGGATGATCGCCGGCCGATCGGTGCTCTTGAGCCGCTTCAACTCCTCCTGCAGACGGTTGAAGCCGTCGGCGGTCATCGGGATCTTGCTCATGCACTGGGACTTCTGAAGTTCGTGGGATCCGCGACAGTCAAAAGAGCACCATCCCGGCGGCTAGCGCGCCGGGGGCACTCCAAGTGACCCCACAAAGTAAGACTGTAACGAGGCGACTTCAAGGCTGCCGGCCCTGAGGGCGGCGATCGCCTGCACCGCGGCCCGTGCCCCGGCGACGGTAGTATAGTAGGGAATTCCGATGGTTAGCGCGGTCCGCCGGAGACTGAAACTGTCGGCGATCGCCTGTGCCCCTTCGGTGGTGTTGAAAATGAGCTGCACCTCGCCCGAAAGCATCTGGTCGACGATGTGCGGCCGTCCCTCCAGCACCTTGTTGACCTCCTCGACGGCGAGTCCCGCTGAGGTAAGGTAGACGCCGGTGCCCCGAGTTGCCACCAGGGCGAACCCCATCTCGATGAGGCGCCGGCAGGGCTCCACCATCGCCGCCTTGTCGTGGTCCCGCACGGAGACGAAGACCCGGCCCGCCAGCGGCAGATCGGTGCCGCTCCCGAGCTGCGACTTTGCGAAGGCACGGCCGAAATCGGCGTCGAGGCCCATGACCTCGCCGGTCGATTTCATCTCCGGCCCCAGGATCAGGTCGACGCCGGGGAAACGGGCGAAGGGAAAGACCGCTTCCTTGACCGCCACGTGCCGGAGCTGCTGCGGCTTCAGGTTGAACTCCGCGAGGGATGCTCCCGCCATCACCCGGGCGGCGATCTTGGTGACCGCGACGCCGGTGGCCTTGGCGACGAAGGGAACCGTGCGGGAGGCGCGCGGGTTCACTTCCAGCACATAGACGTCGCGGTCCTTGACCGCGTACTGCACGTTCATCAGCCCGACGACGTGGAGTGCCTTGGCGAGTGCCGCGGTCTGCCGCTCGATGTCGGCGATCACGTCGGCCGCGAGGGAATAGGGCGGCAGCGAGCAGGCGCTGTCGCCGGAATGAATGCCGGCTTCCTCGATGTGCTCCATGATCCCGGCGATGTAGACGTCGCGGCCGTCGGCCAGCGCGTCCACGTCCACCTCGATCGCGTCCTGGAGATAGCGGTCGATCAGCACCGGGCTGGTGCCGGAGACCTTGACCGCATTCGTCATGTAGCGCGCGAGGCCGGTCGGATCGTGCACGATCTCCATGGCGCGCCCGCCCAGCACGTAGGACGGCCGGATCACCACGGGATAGCCGATGCGATGCGCCACCGCCTCCGCCTCGGCCGCCGACGTGGCGGTGCCGTTTTCCGGCTGCTTCAGGCCGAGCTTCTGCAGCAGGCCCTGGAAGCGCCGGCGATCCTCGGCGAGATCGATGGCATCGGGCGAGGTGCCGAGGATCGGGATCTTGGCGGCTTCCAGCGCGGCGGCGAGCTTGAGGGGAGTCTGGCCGCCGAGCTGCACGATGACGCCCAGCACCTTGCCGCGGCTCTGCTCCACGCGCACCAGCTCGATCACGTCCTCGGCGGTGAGCGGCTCGAAGTAGAGCCGGTCCGAGGTGTCGTAGTCGGTGGAGACCGTCTCGGGATTGCAGTTGACCATGATGGTCTCGAAGCCCGCCGCCTTGAGGCTGTAGGCGGCGTGGACGCAGCAATAGTCGAACTCGATGCCCTGGCCGATGCGGTTGGGACCGCCGCCGAGGATCACCACCTTCTCCCGATCGGTGGGATCGGACTCGCATTCGGGCTCGGAGAGGCCGTCGCCCTCGTAGGTCGAATACATGTAGGGCGTGAGGGACGGGAACTCGCCGGCGCAGGTGTCGATGCGCTTGTAGACGGGATGGATGCGGAGCTTGCGCCTGATCGAAGAGACCGCGCGCTCCTCGAGGCCTGCGAGCTCGCCGAGACGCGCGTCGGAAAATCCGTTCCGCTTCAACCGCGCGAAGCCCGGCGCGTCCTCCGGCAATCCCTTGGCGCGCACCTCGGCCTCCAGCGCCACGATCTTGCGGACCTCTTCCAGGAACCAGGGGTCGTATTTGCAGGCGGCGTGGATCTCGGGGATCGTGAGGCCGGCGCGGAACGCCTGGGCGATCACCAGCAGGCGGTCCGGCGTGGGCTTGGCGAGAGCGGCGCGGATCGCGTTCTTGTCGCCGGCGCCGGCACCGGCGATCTCCACCTCGTTGAAGCCGGTGAGCCCCGTCTCCATGGAGCGGAGCGCCTTCTGCACGGATTCCGCGAAGCTGCGCCCGATCGACATCGCCTCGCCCACTGACTTCATCGAGGTCGTCAGCAGCGGCTCCGCGCCGGGGAATTTCTCGAAGGTGAAGCGCGGCATCTTGGTCACGACATAGTCGATCGTGGGCTCGAAGGAGGCCGGCGTGATGCGGGTGATCTCGTTCTTGAGCTCGTCGAGGGTGTAGCCCACCGCCAGCTTTGCCGCGACCTTGGCGATCGGAAAACCCGTCGCCTTGGAGGCCAGTGCCGAGCTCCGCGACACCCGAGGGTTCATCTCGATGACGACGAGGCGGCCGTCGGCGGGATTGACCGCGAATTGCACGTTCGATCCGCCGGTGTCGACGCCGATCTCGCGCAGCACCGCGATCGAGGCGTTGCGCATGATCTGGTATTCTTTGTCCGTGAGCGTGAGCGCTGGCGCCACGGTGACGCTGTCGCCGGTGTGCACGCCCATGGGATCGACGTTCTCGATCGAGCAGATGATGATGCAGTTGTCGGCGCTGTCGCGCACCACCTCCATCTCGAACTCTTTCCAGCCCAGCACCGATTCCTCGATCAGCACCTCGTGGCTGGGCGACGCGCGCAATCCGCCCCGCGTGATGTCCTCGAATTCCTCGCGGTTGTAGGCGATGCCGCCGCCGGTGCCGCCGAGCGTGAAGGACGGCCGGATGATGGCCGGCAGCCCCACGTGCTGGAGCGCCGCCGTCGCCTCGTCGAGGGAGCGCACGAGGCGGCTCTTCGGACTTTCGAGACCGATCTTCTCCATCGCCTCGCGGAAGAGGAGGCGGTCCTCGGCTTTGGCGATCGCCTCTTCCTTGGCGCCGATGAGCTCGACGTTGTGGCGCTTGAGCGCACCGGAGCGCGCCAGCGCCAGCGCCGTGTTGAGCGCGGTCTGCCCGCCCATGGTGGGGAGGAGAGCGTCTGGCTTCTCCTTGGCAAGGATCTTCTCGACCATGTCGGGCGTGATCGGCTCGATGTAGGTGGCGTCCGCGAGCTCGGGATCGGTCATGATCGTCGCCGGATTGGAGTTCACGAGGACGACCCGATAGCCCTCCTCCTTCAGCGCTTTCACCGCTTGCGCCCCGGCATAATCGAACTCGCAGGCCTGCCCGATCACGATCGGCCCGGCACCGATGATGAGGATGGACTTGATGTCAGTGCGCTTCGGCATGTGCCTTATCTGACCGCAGAGGGAGAATGAAGGGGCTGCGCGCTCGGCTTCACTTGCTCTGCTCGATCATGTCGACGAAGCGCTGGAAGAGGTAGTGGCTGTCCTGGGGGCCGGGGCTGGCTTCCGGGTGGTATTGCACGGAGAAGATCGGCTTGCCCTTGACGCGCAGCCCCTCGTTGCTGCCGTCGAAGAGCGAGACGTGCGTCACCTCGACGTCGGCCGGCAGCGTCTCCGGCAGCACCACGAAGCCGTGGTTCTGGCTGGTGATCTCCACCTTGCCGGTCTGGAGATCCTTCACGGGGTGATTGGCGCCGCGGTGGCCGGTCCCCATCTTGCGGGTGCGGCCGCCCATTGCCAGCGCCAGGAGCTGATGGCCGAGGCAGATGCCGAAGATCGGCGTCTTGTCCTTCATCAGCGCCTGCAAGGTCGGCACCGCGTAGACGCCGGTGGCCGCGGGATCGCCGGGTCCGTTGGCGAGGAAGATGCCGTCGGGCTTTTGGGCGCGGATCTCGTCGGCGGTGGCGGTCGCCGGCACCACGGTGACGCGGCAGCCGTGCGAGGCGAGGAGGCGCAGGATGTTGCGCTTGGCGCCGTAGTCGATGGCGACCACGTGATACTTGGGATCGGTCAGACGGCCGTAGCCCTTGCCCCAGACCCAGCGCGTCTCATCCCACTTGTAGGTCTGCCGGCAGGAGACGTCCTTGGCGAGGTCCATGCCCTCGAGGCCGGGCCACGCCCGCGCCATCTTCAGCGCCGCGGCGTAATCGATCTTGCCGTCGGGCGCGTGCACCACCACGCCATTGGGCGCGCCGCCGTCGCGGATGCGTCGCGTCAGCTTCCGCGTGTCGACGCCGGCGACGCCGATGAGCCCGTGCGATTTGAGCCAGGCGTCGAAGTGCTGCATCGCGCGCCAGTTCGCGGGCTCGGTGATGTCGACGCGCACCACGAGGCCGCGCGCCGCCGGCGTCAGCGTCTCGATGTCCTCGAGGTTGGCGCCGACATTGCCGATGTGGGGAAAAGTGAAACTGATGATCTGACCGGCGTAGGAGGGATCGGTCATGATCTCCTGATAGCCGGTCATGCTGGTGTTGAAGCAGACCTCGCCCACCTGCGTGCCCGTAGCACCGATTCCGCGGCCCCAGAACACACTGCCGTCACCGAGGACCAAAGCGGCCGTGCTGCCCGGCGCGGGCGGCGTGGGAGGCTTCTGCGGGGCGCCGTCGATCATGGGGATCTTTCCGTCGCGGAGATGTGCGGGCTCGCGCCAAGACGCCGCCGGCCCATTGGGCGCCGGTGGCGCGACACGTCGCTCGCTCTGACTTGAAGACAGTGGGATAGATGGTCACGGGCTTGCCGTCAAGCCAGAAGTCGGGATCAAATCGCTTTCAGAACAATGAGTTATGCGCGTAGTGCAGATTTGCTATTCGAGTTCCGTTTGAGTAACGTCCGAAGCCGCTCGGACACCGTCCCGAGTTTGCCGAGGAGATTGCTGTCATGGCCCTGCGCGACTCCTTCACCACCGAGATGAAGGCGGCGATGAAATCCGGCGATCAGCGCCGCCTGTCCACCGTGCGCATGATCATGGCCGGCCTCAAGGATCGCGACATCGACGCGCGCGGCAAGGGCAATCCCAACGGCATCGACGACGGCGATATCCTGCGCCTGCTGCAGGGAATGGTGAAGCAGCGCCGGGAGTCGATCGAGCTCTACAAGCAGGGCAATCGGCCGGAGCTGGCGCAGCAGGAGCAGGAGGAGATCGCGGTCATCGAGAGTTTCCTGCCCAAGCAGATGTCCGACGGCGAGACGGAAGCGGCGATCAAGGCGGCGATATCAGCGACCGGCGCCCAAAGCGTGAAGGACATGGGCAAGGTGATGGCGGCGCTCAAGGAAAAGCACTCCGGCCAGCTCGACATGTCCAAGGCCGGCGGCATGGTCAAGAAGCTGCTGGGTTGAGGCCGGCGGCCGCCGGGCGCCGCAAGTGTTGCCATCGCGGTCGCCGCAGCGCATGGTCGTCCCAGCGCTCGGTGCGTCTGGATCAGGATCACCCGCTGCCGGTCCCGTCCACCGGCGGCTGATAGTTGGAAGCTGACGGCTCAATAAATGGCATTTCCGCCCAACTTCCTCGAGGAGCTCAGGCAGCGCCTGTCGCTCGCGTCGGCGGTGTCGCGCCGCGTGAAGCTGCAACGCCGCGGCCGCGACTTCGTCGGCCTCTGTCCGTTCCACAAGGAGAAGACGCCGTCCTTCAATGTGGTGGAGGACAAGGGCTTCTATCATTGCTTCGGCTGCGGCGCCCATGGCGACGTCATCAGCTTCAGCATGCAGACCTCGGGCCTGAGCTTTCCCGAGGCGGTGGAATCCCTGGCGCGGGAGGCGGGCATGGAGGTGCCGCGCGCCTCGCCCGAGGAGCGCCAGCGCGAGCAGCGCCGGGCGACGCTGCGGGGCGCCCTCGATGCGGCGACCAGCTTTTTCGAGGAGCAGCTGCACGCTCCCGCCGGACGCGACGCGCTCGCCTACCTCAAGAAGCGCGGCCTCGATGCGGACACGGTCAGACGATTCCGCCTGGGCTATGCGCCGGAGAGCCGCAACGCCCTGAAGCGCGCGCTGGCCAAGGAATTTCCCGAACCGCTCCTCATCGAGGCCGGCCTGGTGCGGGCCGGCGAGGAGGGTCGCGAGAGCTACGACTACTTCCGCAATCGCGTGATCTTTCCGATCGGCGACCGCGGCGGCCGCATCATCGCCTTCGGCGGCCGGGTTCTCGGCGACGGGGAGCCGAAATACCTGAACTCGCCGGAAACGCCGCTCTTCGAGAAGGGCCGCGTGCTCTACGGTTGGGCCCAGGCCCGGGCGGCGGCGGGCGGCGGGCGCGGGCCCGTCATCGTCGCCGAAGGCTATATGGATGTGATCGCGCTCCAGCAGGCGGGTTTCGTCGGCGCGGTGGCGCCGCTCGGCACTGCCCTGACGGAGCGTCAGATCGAGGAGCTCTGGCGGATCGCCCCGGAGCCGATCCTCTGCTTCGATGGCGACAGCGCGGGCCTGCGGGCGGCGGGTCGGGCGGTGGGCCGGGCGCTCCCGCTGCTGAAGCCGGGCCTCACCCTTCGGTTTGCGACCCTGCCGGCGGGGGAGGATCCGGATACCCTCGTGCTCCGCCACGGCGTTCCCGCCATGCGGGAGGTGCTGGATCGGGCGCGCCCTCTGGTGGAATTCCTCTGGACCCTCGAGACCCAGGCTGGCCCCCTCGACACTCCCGAGCGCCGGGCCGCCCTGGAACAGCGCCTGGAGGAGCGTTGCCGGGAGATCGCCGACCGGACGGTCCAGGGCCATTACCAGTCCTTCATCAGGGATCGGCTATACCAGCATTTCCGGGGGCAGAAAGGCCCCGCGAGGCGGTTCCAGCCAGGCGCTTTCCAGCGCGGCGGGGTCAGTTTGCGCCGGCCGCGCTCGGGTCCAAGCCCGGTCGAGGCGCCACCACCACCCCCGGTGGCGGCGTCGCGACGACAGGAGGAGGTCTTGTTGGCGGTGCCTCTTAACCATCCCGACCTTCTCGCCAAAGTGGCGGAAGATCTTGCCCATCTTGAGTTTTCGGCCCCTGATCTTGACAGGCTTTGCCACGAGATTTTAAATACTTATCATCGCTTCCCAGACCTTGACGCGGACACCCTTCAACTCCACCTTTCCCAACACGGATACGCTGTGGCGGTGGAAAAACTGCTGAGTCCTGAGGTTCTCGGCCACGCCCCCTTCGCTCGGAGGGAGGTGGAAGCGGATTTTGCGCTTCGCGGCTGGTATGACGCCCGGACGCAGTTCTTCAATCGGCAGCGCCCGGCCCAGGTGGCGGAGATGGAGCGGCAGCTGGCGGGCGACTTGAGTGAGGGTAGGGGCGGTGATTCCTGGGCCCGGTTTCAGGCGCATCAGGAGGAAACCGAGAAAGAGCGTGAGGACGAAGGCAAGGCTGTGGGCGGGCTGATCGATTGAGGAGATGCCCCTCGGCCGCCTGGCGGTGAGGGGGCTTTAAGCGAGGGATGGATTCGCGACGGACGAGGGCGCCGGGAGGCGTCTTGTACCGTTTGTCAGACTTTTGCGGGGACTGAGGCGCGATGGCAAGCAAAGCGGCAGCGAACACGGCGGAAGCACCCGAGGCGCGCGAGGAGGCGGCGGAAGCGCCCCTTCTCGACAACGTCGCCACGGCGATCAAGAAGATGATCGCCAAGGGCAAGGAGCGCGGCTACGTCACCTATACGAGGTGAACGCGGCGCTGCCGCCGGAACATGTGTCGTCGAGCAGATCGAAGACACCATGACCACGCTCTCCGAGCTCGGCGTCAACGTCGTCGAGAGCGAGGAAGGCGAGGAGGCCGCCGCCGCCGGCGCCGAGGCGGAAGCCGAGGAAGAGGCCGAGGCCCGCGGCAACGTCGACGACGACGACATCGGCCGCACCGACGATCCCGTGCGCATGTACCTGCGCGAGATGGGCTCGGTGGAGCTGCTCTCCCGCGAGGGCGAGATCGCCATCGCCAAGCGCATCGAGGCCGGCCGCGAGATGATGATCGGCGGCATCTGCGAGAATCCCGCTCACCATGCGCGCGATCATCGCGTGGCGCGACGCGCTCAACGACGGCAAGATGCTGCTGCGCGACGTCATCGATCTCGACGCCACCTATGGCAGCATCGCCTTCGAGGCGGATGCCACCGGCATTCCCGCGAATGGCGCCGCGCCGGTTCCGGGCGCGGCTGAAGCGGAGCCCGAGGCCGAGCCCGAGGAGCTCGCGGCGGAGGGCGGCGACAGCGGCGACGAGGAGGAATCCTCGATCTCGCTCTCCGCCATGGAAGCAGCGCTGAAGCCCGGCGTGCTCATCAACTTCGACATCATCGCCAAGACCTACAAGAAGATCCACAAGCTGCAGGAGCAGCGTCTCGACGCCCTGCAGAAGGGCCAGGAGCTGCTGAAGCCCGGCGAGCGCCGCTACGACAAGCTCAAGGCGGAGATGGTCGACGCGATGAACGACGTGCGCCTCAACAACGCGCGCATCGAGCAGCTCGTCCACCAGCTCTACAGCCTCAACCGCCGCATGCTCGGCATCGAGGGCAAGCTGCTGCGCCTCGCCGAGAGCACCGGCGTGAAGCGCCAGGAGTTCCTCGAGAACCACTTCGGCCACGAGCTGGCACCGCGCTGGATCCAGCGCGTGCAGCGCCTCTCCGGCAAGGGCTGGGCGAACTACATCAAGAAGCATGGCGAAGAGGTGAAGAACCTCCGCGCCGAGCTCGGCACCATCTCCACCGAGGCGGGCCTGCCGCCCTCGGAGTTCCGCCGCATCGTCTCTACCGTCCAGCGCGGCGAGCGCGAGGCGAGCCGCGCCAAGAAGGAGATGGTGGAGGCGAACCTGCGCCTCGTGATCTCCATCGCCAAGAAGTACACCAACCGCGGCCTGCAGTTCCTGGACCTGATCCAGGAAGGCAACATCGGGTTGATGAAGGCGGTGGACAAGTTCGAGTATCGCCGCGGCTACAAGTTCTCGACTTACGCCACGTGGTGGATCCGGCAGGCGATCACCCGCTCGATCGCCGACCAGGCGCGCACCATCCGCATTCCCGTGCACATGATCGAGACCATCAACAAGCTGGTGCGCACCTCGCGCCAGATGCTGCACGAGATCGGCCGCGAGCCCACCCCCGAGGAGCTCGCCGAGAAGCTCGGCATGCCCCTCGAGAAGGTGCGCAAGGTGCTGAAGATCGCCAAGGAGCCGATCAGCCTGGAGACGCCGATCGGCGACGAGGAAGACAGCCACCTCGGCGATTTCATCGAGGACAAGAACGCCGTCCTGCCGGTGGAGGCCGCGATCCAGGCCAACCTGCGCGAGACGACGACCCGCGTGCTCGCCTCCCTCACGCCCCGCGAGGAGCGCGTGCTGCGCATGCGCTTCGGCATCGGCATGAACACCGACCACACGCTGGAAGAGGTCGGCCAGCAGTTCTCGGTCACTCGCGAGCGCATCCGCCAGATCGAGGCGAAGGCGCTGCGCAAGCTCAAGCACCCGAGCCGCTCGCGCAAGCTGCGCAGCTTCCTAGACACCTGAACCGTCGGGCGCCAGCTATCAGCTGTCAGATCGCCGGGCATCGGCTATAAGCTGGCGGCTGACGGTTTCTACGGGCCTGTAGTTCAGCTGGTTAGAACGCGCCGCTCATAACGGTGTTGTCGCAGGTTCGAGTCCTGCCGGGCCCACCAACTTCTTCACTTGCGCTTCCGCTAGAGGGCCGCCGCGCCGGTTCCAGCACATAAACGGCGCGCAAAGTGGGGCCAAGTCCGATCCTCATACGATCGCGCCAGAAACTTTTCCGATGCCGGCCGTGACGGCCATCGCCGTCTCAAGTCGGCGTTGCCCGATGCGGATCTGAGTAGTTTCCGATTCTATGACGCCGAGTGCATCCCGGGTCATCATTGTCGCCTCGATGCGCTGCTGGTCCTTTGGGCCCGTGGCGTATTCCTTAGCTAATTATAGGGCGTTTCACGATGAATGGACTGACGGTTGGCGGAGCCATCCTGGTGGTCGTCGGGCTGCTGGGATTCGCGATCCCGATATTCACGACGCAACAGACCAAGGACGTGGCCAAGGTCGGGGATCTGAAACTGCAGACTACGGAAAGCACGTCACACGTCATCCCGCCACTCCTCAGCGGCGGCGCTTTGGTTCTTGGCGTCGTCCTGATCGGAGCGGGCGTCTATCAGAAACGCTGAAGCGCACGGACAAGCTCGGTCGCTTTCCTCGCGGTCGCTTTCCTCGCGGTCGGCGAAGCGCGGTGATTGCACACCTGAACGGCCGTTGATCCAGCTGACCAATCGTCTCCCACCCTTTCCGATCAAAGGGTGACGGTCGCGATCACCGAAGAGAATGGTCTGACCATATGTATTGACAGACAGAATTTCTGGACTGAGGATGACGGGGGCTAAAGCTGCGGCCAACGCGGCGGATGCCCGGGAGGACGCCCGTGAGCGATCTCGTCACTACAAATGGCACCGACGGTATCGGCCGGGTTCATGTCCCGAAGGCGGCGGACGTGCTGGCGGAGCGGCTGCGCGAGCAGATTCTGTCGGGGCGCCTGCCGGAGGGAGCTCAGCTTCCGGCGGAGCGGGAGCTGGTGGAACAGACCGGCCTGGGCCGCAGCTCGGTGCGGGAGGCGCTCCGGGTGCTGGAGAACCAGGGGCTGATCTCGAAGCGGCTGGGGCGCAACGGCGGCTCGCTGATCCGGCGGCCGGACCGGAGCGCCATCGAGAGCTCGATCGATCTCTTCATCCGCGGCCAGAAGCTGCGCTTCCGCTCGCTGCTGGAGACGCGGGAGGCGATCGAGCCGGCCTCGGCGCGCCTCGCGGCGCTGCACCGGACCGAGGAGGATCTCCTGGCGCTGGGGGAGGCGCACCGCCAGCTCGAGGCGGCCTACGCGGACATCCCGAGCTTTCTGGTGGCCAACGTGCGCTGGCATCTGGCAGTGGTGGCGGCGTCGCACAACGAGCTGCTGATCGCGTTCATGACGGCGATCTCCCAGGCGATGCACGCCGGGACCGACTTGCAGGATTTCAACTCCGAGGACGTCCGCACCATCACCACCAAGGCGCACCGCCGGATCTTCGAGGCGATCCGCGACCGCGACCCCGACGCGGCGCGCCGGCGCATGGAGCGCCACGTCGGCGCCTATTGCCTGCATGTAAGACAGAAGGCGCCGCACAGCATCGAGCCCAACGGAGGGGAATGAGCATGGATCCCGTCACTCTCGCCGTCGTGCGCGGCGCCCTTGAGCAGATCGCCGACGAGATGGACCTCCATCTCATCCATGCCGCGATCTCGCCGATCATCTCCGAGACCAACGACTGCGCGCACGGGATCTTCCATCCCGGCAACGGCGAGACAGTGGCCCAGGGCCGCTACGGCCTTCCGGTCTTCCTCGCCAACATGCAGTTCACGGTGCAGAAGGTCGTGGCGCTCGCCGCCGAGGACGGCGGCTTCAAGCCCGGCGACATCTGGATCCTGAACGATCCCTATTTGAGCGGAACCCATCTCCAGGATGTCGTACTGGTGGCGCCGCATTTCGTCGACGGCAAGCTGTTCGCGCTGCTGGCCAGCACCGGCCACTGGATGGACATCGGCGGCAGCGTGCCTGGCGGCTGGGCACCCAAGGCCCAGGAGATCCATCAGGAAGGCCTGATCATCCCGCCGGTGAAGCTCTACGACGAGGGCCGCCTCAACAAGCCGCTGGTGCAGATGTTCACCAGCAACGTGCGGCTGCCGGACCAGATCGCCGGCGATCTCTCCGCCATGAGCAACGTCTTCACCGTCGGCCGGCGCGGTCTCGACGGGCTCGTCCAGCGTTACGGCGCGGCGACGCTCGGCGGCTGCATCGAAGAGATGATTACGCGCTCCGAGCAGCAGATGCGCTCCTACATCGCCGAGATCCCCGACGGTGTCTACCGCATGGAGGATTTCTTCGACAATGACGGCATCGACGATGAGCCGATCAAGCTGGTGCTGACGCTCACCGTGGACGGCTCGTCGCTGCATTTCGACTTCACCGGCACCGACCCCGTCTCCAAGGGGCCGATCAACCTCGCGCGCACCACTACGCTGTCGAGTTGCTACGTGGCCCTCAAGCACATCTTCCCGGAAGTGCCCGTCAACGGCGGCGCGTTCCGCCCGACGCGCTTCACCATTCCCGAGCGCTGCATCCTGGCGGCGGAATATCCGACGCCCGTCGGCGGCTATCTGGAGGTGGTCGGCCGCGTCATCGACGTGGTGTTCGGAGCCCTGGCCCAGGCGATCCCCGACCGGACGCCCGCCGCCTCCTTCGGCACGACGGGCGTCGCCACCGTCGGCGGCCGCCATCCCACCACCGGTCGCTACTACGTCGGCGTCTTCCCCTATCCCGGCGGCTACGGCGCCAGCCGCGAGAGCGACGGGCTCGTGCACGGCAACACGCCGCAGTCGATGGCGAATTTCATGTCGCTGGAGATGTCCGAGCACCGCTATCCCGTGCGCTTCGAGCATTTCTCCCTGCGCGAGGATTCCGGCGGCGCCGGCTGGCATCGCGGCGGCTGCGGCTCCGCCTATACCTTCAGCGTCTGGTCCGACTGCGTCGTCTCCGTGCTGGGCGACCGCGTCGATCATCGTCCCTTCGGCATCGCCGGCGGCGGCGAGGCGGCGCCCAACCGGGTGCGCTTCCGCACCGACGGCAAGGAATGGACGCCGCCGCTCCGCAGCAAGTTCGAGAAGCAGCCGCTCAAGCCCGGCGACGCCCTCAGCGCGGCCTCCCCCGGCGGCGGCGGCTTCGGCAATCCCCTGGAGCGCGATCTCGAGGCCGTCGAGCACGACCTCAACCTCGGCTACATCAGCCGGGATACCGCGGAGAAGACTTACGGCGTCGTCGTCGCAGAGACACGTCCGGTGGGCGAGCGTCAGAACTACAAACTCGATCCCGCGCGCAGCCGGGAGAACCGCCGCACTCTTGCCGCGGGCACCCGGCCACGCCCGACCGTCAAAGCCTGAGGAAAAACACCATGAGCACCGCCATCAACGCCAACGGCAGTTGGGAGCTTCCCGAGGATCTGCGGATGCTGCAGGCGACCGTCCGTCGCTTCATGCAGAACGAGGTCAAGCCGGCGGAGGACAAGCTCCCCCACGACGCCACCAAGCTGCCGCCGGAGGTGCTGAAGCCGCTGCAGGCGAAGGCGCGGGAGCTCGGCCTCTGGCAGGTGGAATCGCCGGCGGAATATGGCGGCGCCGGCTTGAGCCTGCTGGGCCAGGCGGTGGTGGCGGAGGAATCCTCGAAATGCAAGATGGGCGCCTACATCGCGGCCTGTCACGCCTTCGGCTGGGATCCACCCAATGTGATCTTCAAGGGCACCAAGGCGCAGATCGAAAAATACGCGGTGCCGGTCATGGAGACGGGCGACAAGACCTTCGTCGCCATCACCGAGGCCAGCGGCGGCTCCGATCCCGGGCGAGCCATCGCCACGCGCGCCGAGCGCAAGGGCGACCGCTATGTGCTGAACGGCACCAAGATCTTCATCTCGGGCGCCAGCGAATCCCGCTGGGGCATCGTCTTCGCGCGCACTGGTGGCAAGGACCGCTCCGGCGTCTCGTCCTTCATCGTTGAGAACGCCTTCAAGGGTTTCAGCCTGAAGCCGATCCCCGTCATCCGCGCCTATTCGCCCTACGAGGTCCATCTGGAGGATTGCGAGGTGCCGGTGGAGAACCGGCTCGGCGAGGAGGGCGAGGGCTTCGCCCTGGCCGAGACATGGCTGGTGCACGCGCGCATTCCTTATGCCGCCGCGGTCATCGGCATCGCGCAGGAATCCCTGCGCCTCGCCATCGAATGGGCGCGCCAGCGCACGACCTTCCGCAGCTTGCTGGCGGACAAGCAGGCGATCCAGTGGATGATCGCGGACTCCGAGATCGAGCTGCGCGCGGCTCGCCTCCTGGTCTATCAGGCGGCCTGGCGCGGCGATCTCGGCTACGACATCAAGGTCGACGCCTCCGTCTGCAAGGTCTACGCCACGGAGGTCGCCGGCAAGGTCGTCGACCGCTGCATCCAGATCTTCGGCGGCCTCGGCGTCTCAAAGGAGATGCCGCTGGAGCGCTGGTACCGCGAGCTGCGCATCAAGCGCATCGGCGAAGGGCCCTCCGAAGTGCATCGCATGGTGGTGGCCCGGGATCTCCTCGGTGGACAGCCGAGGCCGCGTTGAGAGTCGCCGACGATTCCGGCTGAGCTGAACGGCGGGCGGCGCGCAACAGCGCGGCTCGAGAATGAACGAAACATATATCGGGAGGAATACCATGAGATCGATCCGCGTTTTACCCGTCATTGCCGTCGCGCTGACGCTTGCCTTGAGCACGGTCGCACAAGCCGCCGACGTCATCAAAATCGGGGCGATCAACCCGTATTCCGGCGCGCTGGCGCTCTACGGCGAGGAATGCGCGCGCGGCTATCAGCTCGCGGTGGACGAGGTCAACGCCAAGGGCGGCGTGCTCGGCAAGCAGATCGAGCTGGTGAAGGGCGATGCGAGCAATCCGCAGCAGGCGATCGCCGCCGTGCAGCGCCTGGCCACATCGGAGGGCGTCGACATCTTCACCGGCACCTATATCAGCGCCGTCTCCAACGCCGCCAGTGATGCGGCCGCGCAATATCAGAAGATTTACTGGGATACCAACGCTCTGGCGCAGGACCTGACAACGCGGGGATTGCCGAACTTCCTGCGCAGCGGCCCGTACTCGCTGAATTTCGCCGAGGTCTCCGCCACCGCCGTGACCGGCCTCGTCGCCACCGCGCTCAAGAAGCCGGCGGCCCAGATCAAAGTCTGGATCGATCACGAGGACTCCATCTACGGCACGTCGATCGCCCAGAAGCAGAAGGAACTGCTGGAGAAGGCCGGCGTGCAGGTGCTGTCGGTGGATGCCCATTCCGTGAAGGCGATCGACGTCACGGATTCGATCCTGCGCGCCAAGCAGGCCAACCCCGATGTCTGGATCAACACCGGCTATGTCCCCGACAACAACCTGCTGCTGCGTACCATGCGCGACCAGGGCTTCGCGCCGGCGGCGATCATCCTGGTGGGGACCGGCGACACTTTCGAGACCAGGGACGCGCTGGGCGCCGAGACGCTCGACGGGATTCTCGTGGTGGGATATCCCGAGCCCGACCAGGCCGACGCCTATGGCCCCGGCGCCCACGCCTATCTCGCCGCCTACAAGAAGAAGTATGAGCGCGACCCCATCGCACCCCAGAGCATGACCGCCTATGTCGGCATGAAGATCCTGCTGGAGGCGGTGGCCGCCGCGGGGAGTACCGATATGGAAAAGGTACGCGCCGCCGCCGCAAAGATGGACAAGCCCCTCAGCACCTATGCCACGGGCTATGGCGTCAAGTTCGACGAGACCTTCCAGAACACCCGCGCCGCGCCGACGGTGAAGCAGTGGCAGGGCGGCAAGGTCGTGACCGTGTTCCCGGTGGCGGCCGCCGCCGAGGGCAGCAAGCTGATCAACCTGCCGCGGCGGTAGGGCAGGGACGCCATGGCCGCGCGCGGCAAGGCAGCCATCGTGACGGGAGCCGGCACCGGCATCGGTGCCGCCACCGCGCGCTGGCTCGCGGCGCGGGGCTATGGCGTCGTCGTCAACTACAGCCGCAGCGCCGAGGCTGCGGAGCTGGTGGCGTCGGAGTGCGGCGACGCCATCGCCGTCGAGGGCGATGTCGCCGAGGACGTGGATTGCCGGCGGCTTGTTGCCGCTGCCGCCGAGCGCTGGGGTCGCATCGATGCGGTCGTGAACTCGGCGGGGACGACCCAGTTCGTGCCGATGTCGGATCTCGATGGTCTCGACGCCGCGGACTTTCAGCGCGTCTTCGCGGTCAACACCGTCGGCCCCTACCAGATGATCCGCGCCGCGGCGCCGCATCTCAAGCGCACGCGCGGCGCCGTGGTGAACGTGTCCTCGATCGGCAGCCAGACCGGTAACGGCAGCTCCTATGCCTATGCCGCGTCCAAATCGGCGCTCAACGCCTTGACCCTGGCCCTGGCGCGGAACCTCGCACCCGAGATCCGCGTCAACGCGGTGCTGCCGGGCTTCGTCGAGGGGCGCTGGCTGCGGGAAGGCCTCGGCGATGCCGCCTACGATCGCGTGAAGGCAAGTTGGGAAGCGACCGCCGCCCTGGGCAAGGTGTCCACCCCGGAAGAGGTCGCCGACGTCATCGGCTGGCTGCTGACCGATGCCGCCATCATTACCGGGCAGCTCATCACCGCCGATGCGGGCATGGTGCTCGGCCGTCCTCCGGTCGTGACGAGGTAGGGGAGATGCCCGCCACGCGTCATGAGCTCCACTATGGCGACCGGGTGATGCGCTGCTTTGCCGATCGGCCGGCCCATGTGGACGCCATGCTCAAGGCGGCCGCGGCCCGCAATCCGAGAGGCATCGCCCTGGTGCTGGACGCGACCCGTGTCAGCTACGCCGAGCTCGATGGGAGGGTTGAGGCGATCGCCGGCAATCTGGCGGCGCGCGGCTTCGGGCCCGGCGACCGCCTGGCGCTGCTGATCGGCAACCGGCTGGAATTCGCCTATCTCGTCCTGGCAGCGGCGCGGCTCGGCGTCATCGCGGTGCCGCTCAATCCGCGTCAGCGGAAACCGGAGACCGAGTTCATGCTGAACCAGTCCGGCGCCAAGGGCCTGGTCTTCGATGCCGCGCTCGCGGCCCATGTGCCGGAGCCGGTGGCGACACCGGCGCTGCGGCAGCGCTTTGTGGTCGGCGAAGAGAGTTTCGCGGCGCTGCAGGCGCCGGCCCGGGCGCCCGACCGAGACGTCGCCGAGGAAGATGTCTTCTGCATCGTCTACACCTCGGGCACCACCGGGCGGCCCAAGGGCGCGGTGCTCACCCATCTCGGCGCGATCCACGCGGCGATGCAATACGAGGCCGGCATGGCGCTGGCTGCCGGCGAAGTGTCGCTGCTGGCAGTTCCCATCGCTCACGTGACGGGGCTGCTGGCGAACTTCCTCACCATGCTGCGGGTCGCGGGCACCACTGTGTTCATGCCGGAATTCAAGGCAGGGACCTTCCTCGAAACCGCCGAGCGGGAGCGGGTGACGCACACCGTCATCGTGCCGGCGATGTACAATCTCTGCCTGCTGCTGGCGGATTTCACGCGCTTCGATCTTCGCGCCTGGCGGATCGGCGGTTTCGGCGGCGCGCCGATGCCGGAAGCCACCATCGCGCGCCTTGCCGTCCATCTTCCCCATCTCAAGCTGGTCAACATCTACGGCTCGACGGAGACCACGGGGCCGGTGACGCTGCTGCCGCCTGGGGATGCAACGCATCATCCACACTCCGTCGGCAAGGCGCTGCCCTGCGCCGATATCCTGATCGTCGATGAGGCGGGCCGCGAGGTTCCCGTCGGCACCGCCGGCGAGGTCTGGGTCGCCGGCCCCATGGTGATACCCGGCTACTGGGATAATCCCGATGCGACGCGCGGCGGCTTCGCCGGCGGCTACTGGCGCTCCGGCGACGTCGGCTCGGTGGATGCGGAGGGATATTTCCGCATCTTCGACCGCAAGAAGGACATGATCAATCGCGCCGGCTACAAGGTTTATTGCATCGAAGTCGAGAACGTCCTGAGCCACCATCCCGGCGTCGTCGAATGCGCTGTCGTGGGCCGGCCGGACCCGGTCCTCGGCGAGCGCGTCCATGCCTTCGTGGTGCCGCGCGGCGCGGCGCCGGAAAGCGGCGAGCTCAAAGGGTTCTGCGCCGAGCGGCTCTCGGACTACAAGGTGCCGGAGACCTTCACTTTTCTCGACACCCCGTTGCCGCGGAACGCGGCCGGGAAGCTGCAGAAACCGCTGCTTCGCGAGGCGATGCTGCAGGTCGCGCCACATTCATCCGCGCTCCCCTGAGTCGGAGCCGAGAGAGAAGAGGTAGGTCATGACGGGAGTCGTCGGCATCGACGTCGGAGGCACGTTCACGGATCTCTTCTATTCGGAGGATGGGATCAACGCGCACACGGTTCTCAAGGTTCCCTCCACGCCGCAGGATCCTTCCACCGGTCTGGTGGATGCCTTGGTGGCGGCGAAGATCGATCCCGCCGGTCTCGACCTCATCCTCCATGGCACCACGATCGCCACCAACGCCGTGATCGAGCGGCGCGGCGCCCGCTGCGCCCTGGTCACGACACGCGGCTTCCGTGACGTGCTCGAGCTCGGCCGTCGCGACCGGCCGACCATGTACGGCCTCACCGGTGTGCAGAATCCGCTGATCCCCCGCGACCGGCGCTGGGAAGTGGACGAGCGCATCGACTATCGCGGCGAGGTATTGAAAGCCCTCGACGAGACGGAAGTGCGCAAGCTCGCCGCCGTCATTCAGGAGCAGGACGTCGAGGCCGTCGTAATCTCGCTCATGCATTCCTACGCAAACCCCGCCCACGAGGAGCGGATCGCCGAGATTCTCAGGAGCGTCAACCCGACCTGGGAGATCGTCATCTCCAGCGGCGTCATCCGCGAATACTACGAGTTCGAGCGCACCAGCACCGCGGCGGTGCAGGGCTATCTGCAGCCGCTGATCTCCCGCTACGCCAAGAACCTGCTGACCAAGCTCGGCGGCTGGGGCTTCAGGCGCCAGACCCTGATCATGCAGTCGAACGGCGGCGTGGTGCCGGTGAAGCAGCTCGCCGGCCGCGCGGCTTATATCGTGCGCTCGGGGCCGGCGGCGGGCGTGATGGCGGCGGCGCGGATCGCCGCCGAGGCGGGCTTTCCCCGCATCATCACCGCCGACATGGGCGGCACCAGCTTCGACGTGGCCGTCGTCGTGGATGGCGAGCCGCGCATCGCCGAGACGACGAACCTGGATTTCCGCGTGCCCCTGCGCCTTCCGATGATCGACGTGCACACCATCGGCGCCGGCGGCGGCAGCATCGCCCACGTGGATCGCGGCGGCATTCTGCAGGTGGGACCGCGCAGCGCCGGCGCCCGGCCCGGCCCGGTCTGCTACGGCCACGGCGGCACCGAGCCCACGGTGACCGACGCCAACGTGGTGCTGGCGCGCATCAATGCGAAGGATCCCATCGGCCTCAAGGGCCGGGATTCTCTCGATCTGGAGGCGGCGCGTGCCGCGGTGGCGACGCTCGGCCAGCAGCTCGGCCTTGGCGTCGAGGCGACGGCGGAGGCGATTCTGGCGGTGGTGAACCAGAACATGGCGGGCCGCACCCGCCTCCTCTCCATCGAGCAGGGGTATGACCCTCGCGACTTTGCCATGGTGATCTTCGGCGGGGCCGGGCCGTTGCACGGCGCGGCGCTCATCCGCGATGTTGGCATCAAGACCATGCTGGTACCGCCGAGCCCCGGCGTGCTTTGCGCCATGGGCTGCGTCATTGCCGACATCCGCTATGATCTTTCCCAGACCATCGAGCGCCGTGCCGATGAGCTCGACCGAGCAACGCTGGCGAAAATCCTCGGCGACCAGCGCACGGAAGGCGAGACGCGCCTCCGGGACAGCGAGGCCAAGGTCGATCGCGTCGTCGTCTCCCATGTCGCCGACATGGCCTATCTCGGGCAGATCCACACCTTGCGGGTGCCGATCGAGCGGGACTGGTCGCCCGAGCGCATCGCCCAGGCGTTCGGCGAGATCTATCGCCGGGAATACGGCAACACGCTGGGCGGCCTCCCCGCCATGGTGGTCAGCCTCAAGACCATCGTCCAGGGCACGCGGGAGCAGCCCAAGCGAAGCATCCCCGTGCCGGCGGCCGCGAAACCGCCCAAGCCGACAGGCGAGCGCCGGGTGCATTTCGGCAAGTGGTTCGAGACGCCGGTCTATGCCCGGCGCGATCTGCTGCCGGGGATGACCGTCGCGGGACCCGCCGTCGTCGAGCAGCCCGACACCACCACCGTCATCGAGCCGGACATGCGCTGCCGGGTGGACGGCTACGGCAATCTCCTGGTGGAGCTGGCGTGACCGGCTTCCTCAATGTGCTGGTGGTGGGGCTGCTGCTGGGCGGGATCTACAGCCTCATCAGCGTCGGTCTCAACCTCATCTTCGGCGTGCTGCGGGTCGTCAATTTCGCCCAGGGCGGCCTCGTCATGATCGGCATGTACAGCACGGTCTTTCTCTACTACCGCCTCGGTCTCGATCCTTACATCGCGCTCTTCCTGGTCACGCCCGCCATGTTCGTCTTCGGCATGGTGCTCTACCGGCTGATCCTGCAGCCGCTGCAGAACGAGCCGATGATGCAGATTTTCGCGACCTTCGGCCTGCTGATCGTGTCGGAGAACGTGATCCTCGGATTCACCCGGGGCCAGGGCTACAGCGTGGCGACCTCGTTTTCCCGGGTGGTGTTCCCGCTGGGACCGCTGAACGTCAGCGCCGTGCGCCTCGGCGCGTTGGTGGCGGCGAGCGCGATCACCGCCGGCCTCACGCTCTTCCTCCGCTACACCCTTGCCGGCAAGTCGATCCGCGCGGTGATCCAGGATCGCCAGGCCGCCCGCATGATGGGGATCAACGTCGAGCGCACCTATCTCCTGACCTTCGGCCTCGGCACCGCCTTTGCCGGCATGGCGGCGGCCCTGCTGACGCCGATCTACACGCTGTCGCCCGGCCTCGGCGATAATTTCATTCTGCCGGCCTTCGCCGTTGTCGTGCTCGGCGGACTCGGCAGCGTTACCGGCGCCTATATCGGCGGCCTCATGGTCGGCGTCGTCGAATCCTTCGCCGGCTTCTACATCGATCCCAGCCTCAAGCAGGCGATCTGGTTCGTGATCCTGATCGTGGTGCTGATCCTGCGGCCGGCCGGGCTCCTGGGACAGGTCGGCGCCGAGGAAGTGGGATTGCGGGAGCAGCGATGACCGACAAGACCGCCACCATCGCGGAGGGCGGCGCCATTGCCGCGCCGCGCCGCCGCGCCCCCGCTTTCGGCGGCACCGCCCGGTGGCATCTGCTGGGCGTGGCGCTGGCGGGGGGGCCGCTGCTGCTGCTCTCGGGCAATGCCTACTGGGTCAACGTGCTCGCCTACGCCTATCTCTTCGGCGGCCTTGCGGCATCCTGGAACATCATCGGCGGCTTCGGCGGGCAGTTTTCCCTGGCGCACGGCGTCTTCTTCGGCATCGGCGCCTACATGGCGGCGCTGCTCTTCACCCGCTGGGGCATCTCGCCGTGGGTGACGCTGCTGCCGGCGGCGGTACTCGGGGCGGCGGTGGCGGCGTTGATCTCCTGGCCGACATTCCGCCTGCGCGGCCCGTTCTTCGCCATCGCCACCATGGCGGTGAACGAGGTCGCCTTCGTCGTCGCCAACTACTTCGACGGGATCACCGGCGGGCCGCGCGGCATCCTCGTCCCGTTCCGCGCCGCCGTTGCCAACATGATCTTCCTCAGGCCCTGGCACTACGCGCTGCTGAATTTCGTGTTCATGGTGGCGGTGCTCGGCGTCAGCATCTTCCTGATGCGATCGCGCCTCGGCTACTACCTGCTGGCGGTGCGCGAGGACGAGGATGCCGCGCGCTCCGCGGGGATCGCGGTCCTGGCGGTGAAGATCAAGGGCATGGCGCTCTCCGCGGGCCTCACCGCCGTTGGCGGCGCGCTCTTCGCCATGTTCGTGCGGGTGATCGATCCGCCGACGCTGTTCTCCCTGCAGGACGTCGGCGTCAAGTTCGCGCTCCTGGCGCTGATCGGCGGCCTCGGCACGGTCTGGGGACCCGTCATCGGCGCGCTCCTCATCATTCCCGTCGAGAACATGCTGCGGGCGACCCTCACCGGCCTCTGGCCCGGCGCCCATCTCGCCATTCTCGGCACCGTCATGATCCTCTCGGCGCTGTTCATGAAGCGCGGCATCGTCGGCACCGCGACCGGACTCTGGCGACGGCTCGCGAGGTCCCATCGGTGAGCGAGCCCATCCTCAGCATCGACAAGGTGAGCCGCCGCTTCGTGGGATTGCTCGCCGTCGACCAGGTGTCGTTCGAGGTCGGCCGCGGCGAGATCCTCAGCATCATCGGCCCCAACGGTGCCGGCAAGACCACGCTCTTCAATCTCCTCACCGGCCAGCTCCGGCCCAGCACGGGAACCATCACCTATCGCGGCGAGGTGGTGAACCGCCTGCCGCCGGAGCAGCGGGCGCGCCGGGGCATGGGCCGCACCTTCCAGATCGCCAAGCCCTTCCTGGCGCTCACCGCGCTGGAGAACGTCATGATCGGCGCCTTCCTGCGGGCGCGGGGTCTGGCGGCGGCACGGGACAAGGCCTTTGCCGTGCTGGAGGAGGTGGGCCTCGCCGACCGGGCCGAGGTGCCGGCGGACGAGCTCACTCTCAGCGAGCGCCGCCGCCTGGAGGTCGCCCGCGCGCTGGCGCTGGAGCCCGATCTCATCCTTCTCGACGAGGTCATGGCCGGCCTCAATCCGACCGAGGTGCAGCAGGCGATCGATCTCGTGCACCAGCTCAACAGCCAAGGCCTGACGTTGCTGGTGATCGAGCACAATCTGAAGGTCGTGCGCAGTTTCGCCCAGCGCGTACTGGTGCTGGCGCGGGGCGCGCTGATCGCCGACGGCGCCGCCGAGACGGTGCTGGAGACGCCCGCGGTGGTCGAGGCCTATCTTGGAAGCCGGCGGCGATGACCATGCTGCGGGTCGAGAATGTTTCCGCCGGATACGGTCAGGTGCTCGCCATCAGCGGCATAAACCTGGAGGTGGCGCCGGGCGAGATCGTCGCCGTCGTCGGCGCCAACGGGGCCGGCAAGTCGACGCTGCTGCGGGCCATCGCCGGTCTGGTGGAGAGCCGTACCGGAGCCGTCACGTTTGACGATACCGTCATCTCCACGCTCCCGGCCCACGCGGTAGTGGGGCGGGGCATCGCCCTCGTCGCCGAGGGCGGGCGGCTCTTTCCTTTCATGACCGTGCAGGAAAATCTCGAGCTCGGCGCCTTTCACGTGGCGGCGCGCAAGCGGCTCAAGCAATCCCTGGAAGAGGTGATGGATCTTTTCCCGATCCTGGCCGAGCGCCGTCGCCAGCTCGCCGGCCGGCTTTCCGGCGGCGAGCGGCAGATGTGCGCCATCGCCCGTGCCGTCATGAGCGGGCCCCGGCTGCTGATGCTGGATGAGCCTTCCCTCGGCCTTGCGCCGATCATGATCGAGCGCGTCTTCGATCTCGTCCGCAGCCTGGTGGCGGCGAAGGGATTGACGGTCCTGCTGGTGGAGCAGAACGTCGGCGATGCCCTGGAGATGTGCGGACATGGCTACATCATGGAGCGCGGCCGCATCGTCAAGCGCGGCCCTGGCGCGGCGCTGATCCAGGACGCGGACGTTCAGCGCGCCTACATGGGACTTTAGGTCGTGGCAGCAAGACATATCCGCACCATCGCCTGCGGCGCCGGCTTTGCTGGCGACCGCATCGAGCCGGCGGTGGCGCTGGCGGGTTCCGGCAAGGTGGATGCCGTCGTCCTGGAATGCCTGGCGGAGCGGACGCTGGTGCCGGGCCTGCGGGCGCGGCGCGGCGATCCCGAGGCCGGCGCCGATCCGCGCCTGCGGCGCCGTCTCACGCCACTGCTGCCGGTGGCGCGCGCCAACCGCTGCCGGGTGATCTCCAATCTCGGTGCCGCCAATCCCGCCGCGGCCGGCCGGGCGATCGCGCGGCTGGCGGGAGAACTCGGCTGCGCCGGCCTGCGCATCGCGGCGGTGCTCGGCGACGATGTGCTGGCGCATCGCGACGCGATCGAGTGGGAGGGCTCGATCGAGGGAGATCTCCTGGGCGCCCACGCCTATCTCGGCGCCGGTGCCCTGGTGGAGGCGATCGCCGGGGGCGCCGACGTCGTCGTCACCGGGAGAGTGGCGGACTCCGCGCTCTTCTCCTCGGAGCTGATCCCGCATCTCGAGCCGGGCGATGCCGCCCTCGCCGGCGCCACCGCGGTGGGCCACGTCCTCGAATGCTCCGGCCAGATCACCGGCGGGAACTTCGAGCCGCCCGGCGGGGGCGGTCTCGAGGCGCGGGATTTCGCCAGTTTGGGATTTCCGCTGGCGACGGTGATGGCGGACGGCAGCGCCGAAATCGGTCTTCTCCCGGGCGCCGCCGGCCGCGTCGACCCCATGACCTGCACGTTGCAGCTACTCTACGAGGTTCACGATCCCGCCGCCTACATCACGCCCGACGTGACCATCGACTTCACCGGCGTGCGGTTCGAGCCGATCGCCCTCAACCGCGTCCGCATGAGCGGGGCCCGCGCCGCCGGCCGCCCGGCCCGGCTCAAGGTCTCGGGATTCGTCGATCGGCCCGGCGTCATCGCCGATGTCGAGATCGCTTATGCCGGCACCGGAGCCCATGATCGCGCGCGCCGCGCCGCGGCGGCGCTGCGCCTGCGGCTGGCGGATTGGCGCGACGACGATATCGTCATCGATCTCGTGGGCGTCGATTCCGTGCTGGGCAAGGCGTCGGCGCCACTTCTCGCCCCGCCGCCGGAGGTGCGCGTTCACGTCTCCGCCCGTTGTGCCGACGGCGAAGCGGCGCAGATCGTCGAGGACGAGGTCTATGCGTTGACGCTTTCGGGACCGGCGGGCGGCGGCGCAGTGCGCAGCGAACGGCGCCCCCGTATCGAGGTGGTGACCGGGTTCATTGCCCGAGACCTGGTGACGACATCGCTGCAATGGATGGAGGCAAAATGAAGGTGGGCGATCTCGCTTCCGGCCGCGCCGGCGACAAGGGCGACATGCTGGATCTCACGCTGGTCGCCGCCGATGACGACGGCTACCGGCGGCTGGAGCGCGCCGTCACCGCCGAGGTCGCGCGCCGTGCCCTCAATCTGGTCGTGCCGGGTGAGGTCCGGCGCTATGAAATACCGGGATTGCGAGCGCTCAAGTTCGTCGCTCCTTCCGCGCTGCCAGGGGGCGTCTATGCGACGCTTCATGCGGGCCTGCACTGGCAGAAGGCCTCGATTTCGATCCTGCTGGATCTCGACGTCGGCAATTGACGGCCTGCCGGCAGGCAAATTGGAACCTGGCGATTGCCCAGGTAGTTTATCAATAAGCGTCGAAAGCCGGCATTTTCAATGCGACGGGAGACCTGAGTGCCGGATTTGCGGACCATCGTCGTTTGCACAACCCAAAGCATGATCAAGGACAATCTTTCCGCGCTGGCCGCCGCGGTTGCCTTCTATGCCTTCCTCTCGATCTTCCCGACCCTCACGGCGGTGGTGTCGTTCTACGGATTGATCTCCGATCCCGTCATGGTGAAGAACCAGGTTGCCGCGATCACCGGCATCCTGCCCCCGGAAGCGACCATGCTGGTGGAGGCGTGGCTGCAGGCGCTGATCCAGGGGCCGCCGGCGCGGTTCGGCATCGGGCTCATCGTCAGCGTGGTCTTCGCCCTCTGGAGCACCTTTTCCGCCACCGGCGTGCTGATGACCGCCGTCAACACCTGCTACGGCGAGATCGAGAGCCGCAGCTTCGTCCGGTTCAACCTCGAGGCGCTGATCCTGAGTTCGGGGCTCGCGGCCTTCGGCATCGCGGCGGTGGCGCTGGTGGGAGCGGTGCCAATCGCCCTGGACCTGCTGCCGATCCCGCCGTCCTGGCATCAGGTGATCGCGCTCGTGCGCTGGCCGGTGCTGACCAGCCTGGTCTTCCTGGCGTTGACGATCGTCTATCGATTTGCGCCGTCACGCGCCTACGCCCATTGGCATCTCGTCAGTGCCGGCGCGATCGTGGCGACGGTGCTGTGGATCGCGGGCTCTTTCGTCTTCACGACCTATGTCTCGACCATCGGCAGCTACGATAAGACCTACGGCTCCCTGAGCGCCGTCATCATCCTGCTGCTGTGGTTCTATCTGACGGCCTACGTCATTCTCATCGGCGCGGAATTGAACGCGGAGCTCGAGCGTCACGCCGTCAGGCCGGCCTGACCTTGCAATCGAAACTCCTGGCGTCACCGGGACGGTGCGGCGGCCGTCGCGTTCATGCTCGCCTTGATCAGCGCATCGCAGTTGTGGTCCTGGCCGAGGCCGAGCTGGATTGTCGGCAGGAGTGCTATCGGCAGGAGAGTGTCGCCGGTCGGGCAATCCGCCGGCGAAGCCGTGACACCGCAGATGTGACCAATTCGGGAATAATGCAACCGACCCTGTTGCGTCGGCGTTGGGCGGGATATCGTGAAACGCACGAAAAAGGGCGCTCTCGGTGCCCCAATCAGGAACATCCATGCTGGAGACGGCCCTCAGCTTCGAGGCAATCTCTGATGCCGATTCCCTCGCGGCGCTCGAAAGGGAATGGACCGAACTGTACGCGGGAACGCGTCGCAGATACCTGTCGCAAACCTTCGAGTGGTGCAGCACCGCCCTGACGTCCCTGGTAGGGCAATCCGGATGGCACCTGCATTGTCTCGTCGCACGGCGAGACGGCAACCTGGTCCTCGTCTGGCCATTCGTCGTTCACGACCAGGGATTGCTTCGGGTCGCCAAGCAGCTCGGTTCCTATAACGGCTGGCACGTCATGCTCCGCGCCGACGGGGACGACGCGGTTCGTCTGGTGACGCTTGCCTGGCAGCAGGCGCGCGCCTCGCTGCCGGCGGATCTCATCGAATTCCGCCGTGTGCTTCCGGAGACGCCGCTGGCGGCGGGTCTCGCCGAGGATTCCCGCGCCAGCAGCATCGATGTCGAGCGCCGTTCCGAGGTCCGGTGGGATGCCTATGCGAGCTGGGATGCCTATCTCGCGAGCCGCAGCCGAAGTTTCCTGCAGGGCTTGCGTCGAAAGCGCCGGCGGCTGGAGGAGTGGGGGCAACTCTCGTTCGAGTTGATCGACGACGGCGCGGAATACGCCCGGATCTTCGATTGGATCTGGCGGAACAAAGTGGACTGGATCGATCGGACCAGCCGTCAGAATTACCGTGTCGGCCGGCAGGAATATCGGAAATTCCTCTCGGCCGTGGGCTCTCGCCGGAGCTCCGCGGGCAGCGTCGCGATCTTCGTGCTCCGCCTGGATGGCGCGCCGATCGCCGCCGAACTCGCGACGATCGATCTGCGCTTCGATTCCGTCATGGGAGCCTACGAAACTGGCTGGGGCAGGTACTCGCCCGGCGAGATCCTGCGCGAGTTTACCTTGCAATGGGCCTTCGAGCGCCGCCTGCGATATGACCTCGGCCCCGGCGACGAGCGTCACAAGATATCGTGGCGGACGCACGGCACCGAAATGGTAACATATCTATTCGCGGCGTCGATGCTGGGCATGTCCTGGCTATGGCTGCGCACGGGACGCGCGTGGCTCACCTCGATGCTCAAGGCCGATCTCTGGATGCGCATCCCCAATGACGAGCGGCAGATGATCAAGCGGCTTCTGGTCGCCACATGGCTGCCCTACGTGCGCCGCGCCGCCCAGCATCTTCGTGACGGCCTGCATTCCACCACATCAGGCTGACGCTGCTCTTGCGGCGGCAATGCGGGGAGCCGCCGACGATCGAGCGCGTCCGCATCGCCGCCCGTCGAGGGCCTACTTCGCGTAGTCGAATTCCGGCAGCGACTTCAGGCTGTCCTTGGTGGCGCCCAGCAGCGTGTAGTCGTCATGGCCGGGATCGGCGCGAAACCTCGAGTGGGCCACCTTGTTCCATCGCGGACCCGGCGCATCCGTCATGGCTGTATCCCACGGCGTTTAAAATCATCTCCTGAGTTGCCATGGACGGCCGGTTGCGCCACCTGCGCGCACGGATTGCCGCCGATCCCCCAGCGCCGGCAACCATCGCCTCGCCTTGCCGTTACCGAAAGGCGCGCGGAGTGGCAACACGCCGAGGGCTGATGCCTTGCATGAGGACAGGTAGATCTGCGTCGATGAGGACCTTCTTGGATCCCATATGTGGCGCTCGCGGATCTGCGTTCGCGGCCGGAATAGCCGTGTCTTTGGCTTTACTCGGTGCCGCCTCGGCGCAAAGTCAGAACACGCCGGCGCCGGGCCAGCAAACATCACCCCAGACGCCTGGTGCCCAGCCGCCGGGCCCGACCGTGCCCGCGCCGCCGCAGCCGCCTGGCTCCGTTTCGCGAGGCGTGATCCAGCCGCCGAATACCGGCGACGACGCCGGCGTGAAACCGCCGCCCCAGAACAATTCCATGCCGGTCATTCCCCCGCCGGGCACCGGTGGCGATCGGAAGACCGTCCCGAGGTAGCAGGGCAGGGCCACCCTGCTCACGGTCCGACCCGTCGCGGAAGTGATACGTTGTTCGGATAGTGAGCTTCCACTCATGGCGCGGGGTCGCGCTGAACGCGAGAGGTAGTCATGCGCATCATTCGGTCGCTGGTCTCGGCAATGGCGTTGCTTCTGGCACTGGCGCCGGCCGTGCTCGCCCAGAGCAGCGGCGGACGCGCGCCGACGCCTGGGCTGCCGGGCGCGCCCTCGACGGGCTCGGGCATCAATTCGAAATCGACGCCGGGATCGACCTTTACGCCGGGCGCGTCGGCCGTGGGGATGACGTCGATCCAGGCCTCCTCCGCCATTCAGGCGCAGGGATACACCGACGTGCAGAACCTGCAGCGCGTCGGGAATACCTACACTGGCACGGCCGTCCGGGACGGCCAGACGGTTCCTGTCACGATCAATGCCAATACCGGCCAGATGCAATAGGCGTCGACCGACAGCCGGCCCCTATTTCGGCGGCTCGACCCACACGTCGCTCTGCTTGATGCGCTCGATGAGTTGCAGCGGATCGAACTTGCCATAGTCGGCGGAGATCTCGAAAAGGGTTGCGGGCTGCTCGCCCTGGCGGATGTTCTCGAGGCTGATCGCGGTGCCGTCCTCGAACTGGAAGCGGATCGGGAATCTGAGTTCCACGTCGATCCAGCCCCGGCCCTTTCGATCCTGCGGCGAGATCGCGACGTACTCCACGGTGTCGCGCTCGGCAATGGGGCTCGGGCCGATCCGCTCGCACCGCCACTGGTGGCCACCGGCGTCTACCCCGGCGATGCCCGCCATCACCTGCCATTGCCGGCAGGGATCACCGACATCCACGGGCACAAGAATCTGAGTGAGTTTGCTGGATTGCTTCGCGTCCATGAAGGTTCGCTGGCTTGGCCGGACGAAGTAGGCGGCGTCGCGATCGCCGTCCACGATGAAAAATCCGTCCGGCAGCTCCGGGGTTTCGATCCGCACGTGACGATTGGAAACAAAGACTTTGCCGCTGCGGACGTCGGGCCGGCCGGCGGCGTCGGTGCGGACGAGATCGGCGGAGAACTCCTGGGCCTCTGCGCGGACGCCCGAAAGCACGGTCCCGATCACGAGAAAAACTAAAGCGAACCTGCGGCCCCCGCGCATCGGGAATATTCCTTGCGAAGCCATCTGGGATGAAACGATTGGCGCCGACCAAGCCCTCGGGCTCGATCGGCGCCAACGTCGCTGCGATATCAGATAACCGACATCAGGCGCCGATTTCAGCAATGCCCTCGGCGTCGGTGGCAGTCACTGCTCTTACCGCAATTCCGGTGCTCGAACTTAGAGCCAGTGCCGGCGGTGCTCATCCCACCGATGATGGTGGAACTGCATGCCACTGTCGGGGTGGCCGAAGTCGAACATGTCGAAGAGATCGCCGATCGCCGGCATGTTGGCGGGAACGTAGGGATCGCCATGCTGCTCGGTCGGGTTGGGCAGATTGTCGCGACTGCGGCCCGTGACAGGCTGCAGGTGCCAGTTGCGCTCGATGAACTTCAGGATCGAGACGTGGTCGGTGTAGCTGTGCACCACCTTTCCGCCGGTCGAATAGGGCGACAGGACGAGAAGGGGAATGCGTGGGCCATCGCCGAAGAAGTCGACGGGCTGGATGAATCCCGAGTCCCAATAGCCGCCGGCCTCGTCCCAGGTGATGAGTACCGCCGTCTCGGCCTTGAGACGCGGGTTGGCGTCGAGCGCGTCGAGGACGTTCTGCACATAGGCCTCGAAGAGATCGATCTTGGAGCTCTGCGGATGGCCGTCGAGCAGGCCGTCGGGCTTGCCGAAGGAGACCGACGGGAGGGTGTTGTTGGCGATGTCGGTCAGCAGGTCAGAGGTGTCCTTCATGTGCGCCGTCCGCACCGCGGGGTCGCTCATGATGGACGTCGCATACTGGAACGGATTGCAGATCTGGCAATAGGCCACGCCGAGAGCGTGGGTTGGATCGGCAACCGCCGCCGCCGTGAGATTCGGGTTTGCCGCATTTGCCGCCACCGCCACGTTCGACAGCGCGACGGCGTCGTTGTAGGCGCCGCCGAAGTAGGCCCAGCTGATCTTCTTGTCGTTCAGGGAGTCACCGATCGTCTTCACCGGCGACGGAGGAATGCTGCTCCCGTGCGCGAGCGCGCCGTTGGGGAGGAAGCCGGGGTTGGTGTTGTTCAGCATGTAGTAGTGGTTCGGCGCGCAATTGGGCTTGGCGGCGTAAGGCAGGGACTCGATGTAGCTGATCACCGGTCCGACGCCGGGCTGGAACACGTCCGAGCAATTGCTGAAGTTGTTGTCGGCCGTGTAGCGGTTGTTGGTGCCCGAGACCGGGTTCGGATTCGCGATGCTCGACGGCGGCGTGATCGCATTGCCGTTCCCGTCGGTCCAGAAGCCGGCGTCGCCGGTGCCCAGCATGAAGTGGTTGGCGCCGGTGCCGCCCATGAACGACTGATGGAAGTTGTCGGCCAGGGTGAATTCGTCGGCCCAGCCTTTCAGAAGGGAGGCCTGCTCCTGCTCGGCGTCCAGAAATCCCATCTCATTGCCCACGCTCTTGTTGGTCGCGGAATACGTGACCATCACGAAGGGAAAGAGATCGTTCAGGCAGCCGGGTGGATTGGCCTTCGTCGCATTGGCGAGGCTGCAGTCCTGCTGCTGCCAGGCCTGGTAGAAGCGATGCGTCATGTCGCCGGTGTAGTCGTCGTCGTCCAGATTGGCGCCCTGCAGGATGAAGGGGCCGTTCGGCAGGGTGCCGGCGCCGGGAACGCGGGTGTCGAGGACGCCGGTCGGGAGGCCCGTGGCACCGGTCGTCAGCAGCGCCACGTCGCCCGCTTCGATATCCGTCTCGACACCGGCCTCCGCGACGGTCTTGAATGGCGGAGAAGTATCGGCTTGCGCGGTCGGCGCTCCGTTGGTGTTCGGCTGCGGCATGAGGTTGCCCGGGCCGTACAGGCTCTTCGCGATGTTCGGCGGGCCGATGTAGAAGCTCGGCTGCGGCGTGACCGCGAACTGCTGCGCCTGGGCGAAATTGGGTCCGGGTGAGCCGTCCAGGTTCACGATGCCCTTGGACAGCATATTGGAAATTGTCTGCCCTTTGCCCTTCGGCTTGTAGACGCCGAAGGTGTGATCGAGGCCGCGATTCTCGCCGATCAGAATGATGACATGCTTGATCGGGCTTTCGGTCTTCACGGCATCCGCCGCGTCCGTATCCTTCGCCGGGCCGACGCTCTTGCCGACGGCGACATTGCCGATGGCAAGCAAGGCCACGAACGAAACGCAGAGGGCGGTCCTGTACCGCCATCTTTTTTGGACAGCAACTTTCTGCTGCATGATGTCTTTTCCCTCCAAAAGATTTGAGAACAGCGAGTGGAGGTTAGGGACGGATCATGACAACGGCGTCACGGCTTTGTCTCAGTATGGAGAACTTTTAATGTCAGCCGGCGGTTGCGCGCGAATTTCTTTTCCAGCGCGCAGCAGGAGCGGGTCACCGCGGAGAGTCGCTGGCGCTTTGCAGCAGCTGTCGCAGGGCGGCGTAGTGCGCGTCATGGACTTCGGGATTGAAGAGCGACCATGGCGCGGCGCTTCTCAGCAACGCCGGCGCGGCGGCGGCCGCCATTCTCCGATAGCTCTGATACTCGGCGGCGGCGTCATCGAACCGGCCGGCGGTGGCGGCGTCACCGGCTCGCCGCAGATCCAGCACCAGCTCCTTCAGCACGGTGCGCGCCAGGGCGCGCTCCTGCCGGCCACCGGAGACGGTGGTATCCTTGCGGTCGGGAAAGCGCTCGGTCAATTCCCGTAGCTCGCCGCCGACGGTATCGACGGCGAGGGTGATCACCGGCACGTCATGGCCAGGGATCGCGGTTCCCAACACGCTGGCGAGATCGGAGATCTCCTTGAGCTCAGCGGTGACGCCGTCAGTCTCATATGGGCGGCGGGCGTCGCCGACCGCCGTCAGGTAGGCGATCAGATCCTTGCGCTCGCCCGCGGAGAGACCGAGATCGAACACACGGTCGAAGTGCACCACCACCTGATCGTAGGTGTCGTAGCGACCGTCATGGAAATAGGGCGCGTTGAAATCGGCGTTGAGCAGGGTCTTGGTCTTGAAGAGACCGCCGGATCCCACGTCGTGCTGCCGATGATCGACGAAGGCGCTGGCGGGTACGTGGCATCCGGCGCAGCTCAGGGCCGGATCGTGGGGGAAGGGCCGGTTGAACAGCACCTCGCCCCGGCGCTCCGCCTCGCTCGACTGCGCGGTGAGTTGCCCGTCCGGGCCGAGGCTCGGGTTCGGCAGGAAGTCGATGTCCTGGATGTAGGCGACCATGGCATCGAGGATCGCCGGCGACGGCTCGGGACCGGCGAACTCGTTCACGATCACGTTACGGACGAAGTCCCGCAGCGACGCCATCCGCCCGTCATGACCGTAAGGCGCCAGGTAGCGCGCGCCGCGCAGGCTGGGAATGGTCACGGGATCGAGGGTGCTGTTGTTGGCCTTCGGATTGAAGAGCGGGCCCGTGGTGTCGAAATTGCCGGGGCGCGTCGACATCCCCGGAATGAACAGCTTCCCGTTCGAGGCGCCGTTGACGTGGCAGGTGGCGCAGCTCATGCCGGCCTGACGGGCGGGGCCGCCGAGGATCGACGGCGCGTTGAAGGCGAGATCGCCGAGATTGACCAGATACGATTTGGCGCCGACCGCCTCGGATCTGAAGATCTCCCGCGGCTGGTCGAGCGACTCCTCGTTGAGCTCCGTCCCCGCGGGCAGGGCCGATTGATTGCTGTGCACCGGAAAGGAGCCGGCGGGGAGTACCGAGGCCAGCATCATCAGGCAAGCAGCGGCGACGGCAACGGCGCGCCGCGGCGAAGGCCGTGCGGTCATCGTGGCGTGGACTCCCCTGATCAGCGGCTCGACGAAACTGACGACGAGGCCCGTATCCGATCGGCGGGATTTAACCGCCGCTCCTTTGCCGTTTTATGGCAACGGACGGAGCGCCCTCGGCTCGATGGCGCCGACGAGTTGCGCAAGCGTTGGAAGTGATGGGGTTCACAACCCGTCCCCTCATCAATGGAGTAGGGTGCGGAAGGTGGCTGGGAGATTTGGGGGAGATATGCCTGGAGTTGACGCGTCCCGTGGCGGGACCACGTGGATGTCGGCCGTCGCGCTCGCGGCGGCGGTGCTGATATCCGCTGCCGGCGAGAGCAGGGCACAGCCGGCCGCGCAGCCCCCGGTGACCTACGCGGTCCAGGGCTGGTCGGACGCCGATCGCGACACCTTCTATACGACAAGCCAGGGCTCGCACCTGATGCCCGCCGCCTGGTTCATGGCGCTCCGCCGCCTGGACGCGGACGAGCCCTTCGCCGGCGATCAGCTGCGGCGCTACGGCTATCTCCGCAACGACCGGCCGGGCAACACGCAGAACCTGCCGGTTGGATTCGTCGTCGACACCAGGGCGACGCCGGCTCAGCTCGGGATGACCTGCGCCGCTTGCCACACCGGGCAGCTCGAATATCGGAAGAACGGCGCCACCCAGGCGCTGCGCCTCGACGGCGCGCCGGCGAACGCCGACTTCCAGCAGTTCCTCCTCGATCTGACGGTGGCCTCCCGCGCGACCCTGGAGCAGACGGGCCGCTTCGACGCTTTCGCCAAGACGGTCCTTGGCGCCGGCAATACCTCGGCGAATGCCGCCCGCCTCAAGACCGATTTCGGCGCCTGGGTGCGGCAGTTCGGCGATTTCATGGACGCGAGCCTGCCGGCGTCGCCGTGGGGGCCCGGGCGGCTCGACGCGTTCGGGATGATCTTCAATCGCGTCGCCGGGCGCGACCTCGGCGTCCCCGGCAATTTCGCGACCGCAGATGCGCCGGTGAGCTATCCCTTCCTGTGGAACGCGTCGCGGCAGGATCGCACGCAATGGAACGGCGGCGTCCCCAACGGGCTGTTCCTCCAGGCCCTCGCGCGCAATACCGGCGAGGTCTTCGGCGTCTTCGCCGACTTCAAGCCCAAGGTGCATATTCCCGCGACAGCTCTCACCCCCACCGTGATCCGTTACAACGACAGCTCGGCGGATTTCGCCGGGCTGCAGACCCTCGAGGAGAAGATCTCGACATTGCGGCCGCCGCCCTGGCCGCGCGATGTCTTCGGCCTCGACGATCGGCTCGCCGCCAAGGGCAAGCCGCTCTTCGACGCCACCTGCGGCGAGTGCCATGGCGAGCGGCCATCGCATCAAGCCGTCCATTCCGCCGACGCCTGGGACACGCCGGTGAAGGCCGTGGGCACCGATCCCAAAATGCTGCGCAACTCCCTGCGTGAGGGGAAACCGGGCCTCTATGCCGGCTCGCTGGTGCCGCCGCCGCCCTTCAACGCCAGGTTCGCCGATCCCGCGAAGATCGGCAGCATCCTCGCGAGCTCGGTGGTGGGGAGCCTGGCCGACGAGGCCGTGCTGCCGGTGCTGACGCCGGACAAGCTCGAGCACAGCGGCGTCTGGCGAGCGCTGCGCATGGACGTGGCGGAGCTCGCGCCGGGAAAGAATCCCGGCGATCTCACCATGCGCAATCTCGACCTGATCCGGGATCTCCAGGCGACCCTCAAGTCCCGCCTCGCCGACATGTACAAGCCACCGTCGCCGGATACCGGCGCCGCCTATGAGTCCCGGGTGCTGCGCGGCATCTGGGCGACCGCGCCCTATCTGCACAACGGCTCGGTACCCAATCTTTGGGAACTGCTGACGCCCGCCAAGGACCGCAAGCCCAGCTTCATGGTGGGGAGCCGCCTCTATGATCCCAAAAACGTTGGCTACGTGACGGATCAGTCCCCGTTCAAGACCGGCACTTTCGCGACCGATCCCGCGAACGCCAACGGCAACGGTAATGGCGGTCACGAATATGGCACCAAGCTCACGCCCGACGAGCGCTGGGCGATCATCGAGTATCTGAAGACGCTTTAGATCGGGGCGGCGATGCGCCGCTGATAGATGGAGAGGTTCGCATAGGCGGCGGAGAGCAGCGGCGTCGGGACTGCGGCGCGGCTGCCGCGGGCCAGGAGGTCGCCGACGATCTGGTCGGCCTCGATGGCGGCGCCCTTCTGCAGGTCGCGGTACATCGAGGAGGCGAGGGCCGAGCCCTTCGCCGTCAGCGTCATCCGCGTGCTGGCGAGGAAATCCGCGCGGGGTTTCTGGCCGGCGGCGTTGACCACGGCGACCACCTCGTCGAGGAAGCGGAGCACGAAATCCACACCTCCCGGCGCCGCCTCGATCTCGCCGACATTGCCGCGCATCAGACCGCAGATGCCGCCCATGGCGGCGAGCAGCACCCATTTCTCCCACATCTCCAGCTCGACCTGCCGGGTCAGCCTGGCGTCGAAGCCCGCGCCCTGCATGAAGGCGTCGAGCTCTTCCGTCCGCGACGAGGGCGCGCCGCTCATCTCGCCGTAGGCGAGCTCGTGGAATTTCGCGAGCTGCACGATGCGACCGCGGTCGTCGATCGTGGTGGCGACCTTGCAGACGCCGCCCACCAGCGTCTTGGCGCCGAAGCGCTCCCGGAGAATGTCCACGTGCCGCATGCCGTTGAGGACCGGCACGATCATCGTCTCGGGGCTGATGGCGGGGGCGAGATCGTCGAGGGCGGCGTCCAGGGAGAAGGCCTTCACCGTCAGCAGCACGGCATCGAAGGGTTTGCCGATGGTGCCGGCGGTCACCAGCTTCGGCGCCAGGGTGATGTCGCCGTGGGGGCTGACGATCTGCAGCCCGTTCGCCTGCAGATGCTTTGCCCGCGCGGGCCGCACCAGGAAGGTGACATCGCGACCGGCCTGGGCCAGGCGGCCGCCAAAATATCCGCCGGTCGATCCGGCTCCTACTACCAATAGGCGCATCGCTCTCTCCATTCCCGGGTTCCGCCGCAGCGTACGGTGTTCGCGCTCGCCCTGGAAGAGGCGGCGCGGCTTCCATTCTGCGGCTTCATCTGCAGTTCCCAAAAGCCGGAACACCGCTAACATGGCTGGCGGTCACGGGACTGGTGTTTTTGAGGAGAGGTGTATGGACCGGGAAAAGAAGCAGGCGATCCGCGAGCCCTACGGCCTCTATCACCGCGGCCAGGTACCGCGCGAGGACGCCGAGCTGACCCACGTCGGTCGGGAGACGCCGTGCGGCGAGTATCTCCGCCGCTTCTGGCAGCCGGTCGCCATGGGGTCGGAGCTTGGGGAGCTGCCGGTGGCGATCCGGATCCTCGGCGAGGACCTGGTGCTGTTTCGCGACAAGAGCGGCCGCGTCGGCCTCTTGGAGCGTCATTGCTGCCACCGAGGCACGTCGCTGGAGTACGGCATCGTCGAGGATCGCGGGATCCGCTGCTGCTATCACAGCTGGAAATTCGACGTCGACGGCCGGATTCTCGAGACGCCCGGCGAGCCCGCCGACAGCAAGATCAAGGAGAAGACGTTTCAGGGCGCCTATCCCGCCCTCGAGCATGCCGGCCTCGTCTTCGCCTATATGGGGCCGCCGGAGCTCAAGCCGGAATTTCCCTACTACGATGCCTTCGACCTGCCCGATGACAAGATGGTGCCGTATTCGCTGACCTATCCCTGCAACTGGCTGCAGATCATCGAGAACGTGATGGATCCGGCGCACGGGGTTTTCCTGCACACCCGGATCAGCTTCGAGCATTTCGCTCCCGCCTGGGGAAAATTGCCGGTCACCGAGTTTCAGGAAACACCGCTGGGGATGATCTACATTACGTCCCGCCGGGTCGGCGATCTCGTCTGGGTGCGCATGAACGACATCATCCTGCCCAATCTCGCCCAGGCCGGCGCGATCTGGGAGGCCGGCGACACATCGAAGGCGTTCACGCGCGCCGGCCTCACCCGCTGGACCGTGCCGATCGACGATACCCATTCGCTGATGATCGGCGTTCGCCACTTCAACGACGGCGTCAACGATCCCCAGGGGCGCCACAGCGAGGCCGGGTGCGGCAAGGAGAAGGTCGACTTCCTCGGCCAGACCGGCGAGCGCCCCTACGAGGAGCGCCAGCGCATTCCCGGCGATTTCGACGCGCAGACTTCGCAACGGCCGATCGCGATTCACGCCCTGGAGAATCTCGGCACCACCGACCGCGGCGTCTCGATGCTGCGCCGGATCATTCGCAAGGGGATCAGGGCGGTCGCGGCCGGCGCCGGGCCGGACTGCGTGCGCGGCGCACCGGGCGAGACGATCTCGACCTACTGCCAGGATTCCGTCGTGCGCGTGCCGGCGCGCGCCGACCGCGACGACGACACGGTGCTGCGGGATGTCGGCCGCGCCGTCGCGCGCATCGTCATCGATGAGGGCAACGGCACCGGACGCGAGCGCTTGGCTCGTGTCGCTCAGAAGATCGCGGCCATATCCGAGAGCTCGGTCGCGAGCGCGGCGGAATAAGGCCGGGCGCTTTCAGCGCCCGGGGAAGAACTGGTTCTCCGGCCGTGGCAACCCCAGGTTTTCCCGCAGCGTGCGGCCTTCGTACTCGCGCCGGAAGAGGCCGCGGCGCTGCAGCTCCGGCACCACCTGGTCGACGAAATCGTCGAGGCCGCCGGGCACGTAGGGGAACATCACGTTGAAGCCGTCGCAGGCATTGCCCATCAGCCACTCTTCCATCTGATCCGCGATCGTCGCGGGCGTGCCGACCATGCTGAGGCCGCTGAAGCTGCCGGCCTTCTGGGCGAGCTGGCGCACGGTCAGGTTCTCGCGCCGCGCCAGGTCCAGCATGCGCTGGCGGCCGCTCTGGCTGGCATTGGTCTCGGGGATATCCGGCAACGGGCCGTCGAGATCGAAGCCGGTGGCGTCGTGGCCGAGCGCGATCGAGAGCGAGGCGAGGCCGCTCTCGGGATGGACGAGGCTGTCGAGGAGCGCCCGCTTCTTCCTCGCCTCGTCGACGGTCTCGCCGACGACCACGAGGGCGCCGGGCAGCACCTTCAGATGGTCGCGGTTGCGGCCGAGCTTCTCCATGCGTCCCTTGATGTCGGCGTAGAAACGCTGGGCGTCGGTGAAGCTGCTGCCGCTGGCGAAGATCACCTCCGCCGTCTCCGCCGCGAGCTGGCGCCCGGCCTCGGACGCGCCGGCCTGGACGATGACGGGCCAGCCCTGGATCGGGCGGGCGATGTTGAGGGGGCCGCGCACTTTCAGAAACTCGCCCTCGTGATCCAGTACATGCATCCGCTCGGGATCGAAATAGATACCCTTGTCGACGTCGCGGACGAAGGCGTCCTCGGCGAAACTGTCCCAGAGGCCGGTCACCACGTCGTAGAACTCCCGCGCCCGGCGATAGCGCGCGTCATGCTCCATGTGATCCTCAAGGCCGAAGTTGAGGGCGGCGTCGGGATTCGACGTGGTGACGATATTCCAGCCCGCGCGCCCGCCGCTGATGTGGTCGAGGGAGGCGAAGCGGCGGGCGATGTGATAGGCGGAGTCGAAGGTGGTGGACGCGGTGGCGACGAGGCCGATCCGCTCCGTGGCGCCCGCCAGCGCGGACAGCAGCGTGAATGGCTCGAAGGAGGTGACGGTGGCGCTGCGCTTCAGCGCCGCCACGGGCATGTTGAGGACCGCCAGATGATCCGCCATGAAGAAGGCGTCGAACTTGCCGCGCTCCAGGGTCTGGATGAAGCGCTTCAGGTGCTGGAAATTGAAGTTGGCATCGGGGAAGGCGCCGGGATAGCGCCACCACGCGGTGTGAATACCTACCGGACGCATGAAGGCGCCGAGCCGTAGTTGACGTGCTGCCGTCATCGCTGTCGCTCCCATCTTGCGCTCCGCATCGTCCCAGGCGACGCGATCACGCGCTCATCACGATCATGCGGGCACCTCGACGCCGAGTGTCAACGCGCTCCGTGGAACAGGCAGACACCGGATTTTTGCATGGTGCTGGATGGCGCCGCGCTCCCACCTCCTGGCGAGCGCGTGGCGATCTCTAGTTTGCGGAGAGCGCACGGTCGATCCGCGCATGCCTATTTAACTCGTTTGCCATGTATAATATATTACATATGACGCTAAAAAATGTAAATTGAATTGACTGAACGGCATATCCATGTAGTTTTTGCGGCGCAACCCGAGTGCTGTGGAAGGTGCTGACATGCGATCCGATGCTGGCGAGCGCCGACGTTTCGCGCTGCTGCCCTGGGTGCTCCCGATCCTGCTGCTGGTGGTCTGGCAGATCTCGGCGCAGACGGGGGTGATCTCTGCGCGCGTCCTGCCGGCGCTGAGCGCCGTCGCTGCGGCGGGGCTGCGTCTCGGCCGCTCCGGCGAGCTGCTGCAGAACATGTCCATCAGCTTCGCCCGCGCCGCGGCGGGCTTTGCCATCGGCGGCACCATCGGCTTCGCTCTCGGACTCCTGAACGGTGTCTCCGTGGTGGCGTCGCGCGCCCTCGACAGCTCGCTGCAGATGATCCGCAACGTGCCGCATCTGGCGCTTATTCCCCTCGTCATCCTCTGGTTCGGGATCGACGAGGAGGCGAAGCTGTTCCTGGTCGCGCTCGGCGTGTTCTTCCCGATCTATCTCAACACCTATCACGGCGTCCGCACCGTCGACCCAGCCCTCATCGAGATGGGCCGTGTCTACGGCCTCGGCCGTGGCGAGCTCTTCCGCCAGGTGATCTTCCCCGGCGCGCTGCCGTCGATCCTCGTGGGCGTGCGCTATGCGCTCGGCATCACCTGGCTGACGCTCATCGTCGCCGAGACGATCTCGGCTTCCTCCGGCATCGGCTACATGACGATGAACGCGCGCGAGTTCCTGCAGACCGACGTGGTCGTGCTCGGCATCCTTATCTACGCTCTCCTCGGCAAGCTCGCCGACGTTGCGACGGTGGCGCTGGAGCGCCGCGCTCTCGCCTGGCATCCGGCCTTTCAAGTCAAGGGAGCGACGGCATGACATTCGGCAGCGAAGTTCTGGCGTTCGAGCAGATCGACACGCTCCGTGACGAGCGCTTCCGCCCCGTGTTCTCACCGTCGAATTCCGCGGGCAGTCCGGGTGTCGCGGTGCGGTTGCGCCAGGTGGCGAAGCGTTTCGGCACTCAACAGGTCCTGACCGGCGTCAATCTCGACATCCGCGCCGGCGAGTTCGTGGCCATCGTCGGCCACAGCGGCTGCGGCAAGAGCACGCTGCTGCGCCTGATCGCCGGCCTCGATCTCCCGAGCGAGGGCAGCATCACGGTCGGCGCCCAGCCGGTGACCGGCCAAGTCGCGGACGCCCGCCTGATGTTCCAGGACGCGCGCCTGCTGCCCTGGCGGCGCGTGCTGCAGAATGTCGGCATCGGCCGCAGCGGCGACTGGCAGGCGGCGGCGCTGGACGCCCTCCGTCATGTCGGCCTCGGCGATCGCGCCGGCGAGTGGCCGGCGGTGCTGTCGGGCGGCCAGAGGCAGCGCGTGGCGCTCGCCCGCGCCCTGGTCTCGCGGCCGAGGCTCCTGCTGCTGGACGAGCCGCTCGGCGCCCTGGATGCGCTGACCCGCCTCGAGATGCAGCGCCTCCTGGAGCAGGTCTGGCGCGAGCAGGGCTGCACGGCCGTCCTCGTCACCCACGATGTTGCCGAGGCGGTGGCGCTCGCCGATCGCGTCGTGGTGTTGGAGCATGGCGTCATCTCCGACGTGCACACCGTCGACCATCCGCGGCCACGCCTGCGCGGCGACGCGGGGCTGGCGGAGATCGAGGGCGAGATCCTGGCGCGTCTCCTCGGAGAGGCCGCGCAATGACATCGAAATTCACCGACACTCCAGAGGGAGTCTCCCATGAGCGTTGAATTCATCGGCATGATCTCCGCCCGCCGGATCTCGGAGATCCATCCCGCCGAAGGGCCGGCGGTAGACCGCGACTATGTCCGGCGCTTCGCCCAGGCCCATGAGGCCGCGGGCTTCGACCGCATCCTCGTGCCCTATCATTCCCAGGACGCGGAGACTTTGCTGGTCGGCTCTTACGCGGGCGCGGTGACCGAGCGGCTCGGCTTGATGCTGGCGCATCGGCCGGGCTTCGTGTCGCCGACACTGGCGGCCCGCAAGTTCGCCACCCTCGACCAGTTCACCGGCGGCCGCGTCGCCATCCACGTGATCTCCGGCGGCGACGACAAGGAACAGCAGAAGGACGGCGATTTCCTGGGCCATGACGAGCGCTACGTCCGCACCGACGAGTATGTGTCGATCCTCCGTCGCATCTGGACCAGCGACGCGCCGGTCGATCACCAGGGCCGGTTCTACCGCTTCAAAGGCGGCTTCTCGGAAGTGAAGCCGGTGCAGAAGCCGCATATCCCCGTCTACTTCGGCGGCGCATCGGACGCGGCCATCGAGGTGGCCGGTCGGCATGCGGATGTCTACGCGCTCTGGGGCGAGACCCACGATCAGGTGCGCGAGATCATCGCGCGGGTGCGCGCCTCCGCGACGTGGCACGGCCGCGATCCCGCCGCGATCCGGTTCAGCCTGTCGTTCCGTCCGATCCTGGCGGCGACGGAGGAGGCGGCCTGGGCGCGTGCCCATGCCATCGTCGACACCATCGAGCGCATCCGTGGCCAGGCACCGCTCGGTGCGCCCACGGCGACGCCGCCCAACGCGGGCTCCCAGCGGCTGCTCGCGGCGGCGGCTCAGGGCGACGTGGTGGACAAGCGGCTCTTCACCGCGGTGGCGCGTGCCACCGGCGCCCGCGGCAATACCACGGCACTGGTGGGCACGCCGGCACAGGTCGCCGACGCGCTCATCGACTACTACGACCTCGGCGTCACCACCTTCCTCATCCGCGGCTTCGATCCCCTGGAGGATGCCATCGACTACGGCCGCGAGCTCCTTCCGCTCACCCGCGCCGCGGTCGCGCGCCGCGAGCGGCAACCGCGGCAGGATCTGAAGGCGGCCGGCTGATGATACGGACCTTGATGGCGATCGCACGCGGCCTCGGGCTTGCTGCCGCGATCCTCTTCGTCGCGGCCGGCGGTCCGGCGTCGGCGGAGACCGATCTCTCCAAGATCACTCTGCGCGTCGGTGACCAGAAGGGCGGCAATCAGGCCTTGCTGACGGCGGCGGGGGAGCTCGCCAATCTGCCCTACCGCGTCGAATGGCGGGAATTCCCCGCGGCGGCGCCGCTCTTGGAGGCGCTCAACGCCGGCGCCATCGACACCGGCTATGTCGGCGACGCGCCCTTCACCTTCGCCGCCGCCGCCGGCGTCCCCATGCGCGTCATCGGCGTGGTGCATCAGAATCGCGACGGCCTCGCCATCGTCGTGTCCGGGAAATCGCCCGCGCAGACCTTGCAGGACCTGCGCGGCAAGCGCATCGGCACCGGCAAGGGATCGATCGGGCATTACCTCGTGCTGGCGCTTCTCGACAAGGCCGGACTTCCGACCAGCGACGTCAATCTCGTCTTCCTAACTCCGGCGGATGCGCGGGCGGCGCTGGATTCCGGCGCCATCGACGCCTGGTCAACCTGGGAGCCTTATACCGCGATGATGGAAGTGACCGACGGCGCGCGCCGCGTCGTCGATGCCAAAGGTCTCCGGGGCAACCAGAGCTATCAGGTGGCGAGCCCGACGGCGATCCGCGACAAGCGCGCGGCGCTGGAGGATTACGTGCGCCGTCTCGCCCGCGCGCGGCAATGGGCCCTCGGTCACGTGGATGACTATGCCGAAACTTGGGGCAATCTGATGGGAGTGCCCAAAGAAGTTGCACGCTTCTGGTTCACGCGCGCGGAGATGCACGTCGTGCCGATCGATGATACCGTCATCGCGGATCAGCAGAGCGTGATCGACCTCTATGCGAAGGCCGGGGTCATCAGGGAACGCTTCGACGCCAGCCAGGCCTTCGATCGCTCGTTCACCAAGTCCGTGCGCGCCGCGGAGGTGAACTGAGGCACGGGAAGGAGCACATGGTCGATCTCTTCACGCCGGTCCGTCTCGGACCCTACGATCTCCCCAACCGGATCGCCATGGCGCCGATGACTCGCAACCGCGCCGGCGCCGGCAATGTCCCGACGGAGCTGGCGGCGACGTATTACGCCCAGCGCGCCAGCGCCGGCCTCATCGTGACGGAAGCGACGCAAATCTCGCCGCAGGGCGTGGGCTATCCGGGCACGCCCGGTATTCATTCGCCGGATCAGATCGAGGGCTGGAAGCGCGTCACCTCGGCGGTGCACGCCGCCGGCGGCCATATCTTCGTGCAGCTCTGGCACGTCGGCCGCATCTCCCATCCCTCGCTGCAGCCGGATGGCGCGCTGCCGGTGGCGCCGTCGGCGCTGCTGCCGGAAGGGAAGGCGATGACCGCCACCGGCATGCAGCCCTACGTCACGCCGCGGGCGCTGGATCTGGCGGAAATTCCCGGCATCGTCGAGCAGTTCCGCCAGGGCGCCGAGAATGCCAAGGCCGCGGGATTCGACGGCGTCGAGGTGCATGGCGCCAACGGCTATCTCCTGGACCAGTTCCTGCGCGACAAGACCAACCGGCGCACCGACCGCTACGGCGGCCCGGTGGAGAACCGCGCGCGCCTGCTGCTGGAGGTGAGCGAGGCGGTCGTGGGTGTCTGGGGCAAGGAGCGCGTCGGCGCACGCCTGTCGCCGGGCAATCCCTTCAACGACATGGCCGACAGCGACCCCGCCGCGACCTTCAGCTACGCGGCGCGGGAGCTCGACAAGCTCGGCCTGGCCTACCTCCATGTCGTCATGCCCGCGGCGAATTTCGCGGTGCCCGGCGGCACGACGCTCGACGCGCGGCACTTCCGCTCGCTCTGGCATCAGACCCTCATCGTCAACGGCGGCTTCACCCGCGAGAGCGCGGCGGCGGTCGTGGCATCGGAGGCCGCCGACATCGTGGCCTTCGCGGCGCTGTTCCTGGCGAACCCCGATCTCCCCGAGCGCTTCCGCCGGAATGCGCCGCTCAACCCGGCGGACCGTCCGACCTTCTACGGCGGCGGCGCCAAGGGCTACACGGACTACCCGACGCTCGACGCCGGCGCCGCCGCGGCGCAGTGAGCGCGAGGGTCACTGCGTGCGGCTTGGGCAGAGATCTCGCAGCGGACAACGCGAGCACGCCGGCAGGTTGTGGGTGCAGTCCCGCTGGCCCAGGTATTTCATCAGCCAGTGGAACTCGTAGAGATCGTCTGCATCCCATTCGTCGGGAATGAGACGCATGAATGGTTCATAGGCGCTGTCGTGGTCGGCACGCTGGGATAGCACCCGGAGCCGCTTGCCGATGCGCAGCAGATGCGTGTCCACCGCCAGGGTGCGCTTGCGCAGCGTGCTGAAGTTGAGGACGGTGGCCGCGATCTTCGGTCCCACGCCGGGCAGCCCGTCGAGCCATTGCATCGCCATCTCCTCGTCCCAATCGATCAGAAAATGGAGATCGAGTGCACCGGAACGCGCGATGATCATCCGCAAAGCGCTCGGCAGGAGGAGAGCCTTCTTCTCGGCGTAGGCGACGGGCCGAATGATGGCCTCGATCTCTGCCGACGTCGCGTGAGCGAGCAGTTCCCACGACGCATATTGGCGCCGCAGCCGCTGTGAGGCGGGAACCGATACGTCGTCGTGTGTGCGTGTGCTTATGAACGCCGCGACGAACTGGCTCAGCGGATCGTTCCGCTCCGCATCCCGCTGAGGTCCGAAAACCGCGAGAAGCCGTTCGCGGATTTCCGACAGGATCGGAGCGCTGTCGAAGGCGAGGGATGGCTGCATGACGTCTCCAACTATTGGCGTGCGCCGTGGGCTCGGGCAGCCATTGACAGTTCTAGAACAAAAAGAGAACATCGTCAATTCGCGGTCGTTTGGCGAGGCGCCGGAGACGGGAGCGCGTGATGAGCAATGGCGAGGAAAAAGCGGCCGAGGCGCGCAGGATCGCGCGGGAACAGGGGTTCTCGCCACAACGGCTCCTTGCCGGGCTGGACCGCATCGACTTCGTTGACGACGACTTTCGCAGTGCGCTCAAGCGCCACCGGGACGAGCTTCTTCCGGATCTCCGCAAGGCCATAGCGGAGGGGTCGGGAGCGAGAAAACTTAATGCCAGCGTTCTCTTGCTGGAACTGGGCGAGGCGGGCGGCACCACCGGATTGCGTGATCTGCTGGCCGGCGAAGATCGCGAAATGCATTGGCAGGTTCTGCTCCGACTGAGCACTTTTTCTTGGAACGAAAAGAGAGGCGGCTATCAAGTACCGCTCGATCAGGATGCGACCTATGCCGCAATCGATCCCTTCCTCGACGCGACCGACACTCGAGTGCGAAATGCAGCGGTATGGGTGCTCCAGCGATTGGATACGGTTGATGCCAATCGTCGACTGGCGGGGTTGATTTCTCATCCCGAGCCGGAGGTCCGCATCATGGCAGTGCACTCGCTGTCGCGGCGGGGTGAGGACAGCGGCTGCCTGACCGTTATCGAGGATCTGCTGGCTCGGCCCGATCTGAACTCCCACGATGCCTACCGATTGACCCAGGCATTGGAAAGCCAGACCGAACGAGGCGATGCCGAGATCGGACTAAAGGCCGTGCAGATCGCCGCGAAATACGTGCGCAGCCGCCTGGAGCACGGCGACAACGACACGGCCAACCATGTTTCCTTTTGCCTCAAGGCTATCGCGACAGCCAACGCGCCGGACGAGCGCGATCTGCTCCTGGAGGTCTTACAGTCGAAGCTCTTGTGGTGGGTGCGGGGCATCGCTCTCAAACGGCTGGCGGAGCTTGAGGGCGAGGAGGGCATCAAACGCCTCTGCAGTGCATTACAGGATTGGCACCTCCGCGAGGCTGCCGCGGAGGGTTTGGCGAAATGTGCTCATCCGTCGTCGGATGCAGATGTTCTCGATGCACTGGCGGCCACACTCAACGACGAGAACAGGGAGAGCGTGATCAAGGTCCTTCTCGAAGCGATCATGGTCATCGGCGGTGCCGCTCCCTCCCTCCTGGAGCAGGCCATCGAGCGGGCGGAGCCCGAGATCGCCATGAGCATCTACTGGCTGCTCAACGGCATCGATCCGAAAAAGGCCGCGCGGAAGCTGGCCGCCGCGGGACTGATGGCAATGTCGAGCCGGGAGAAGATCGCACGCTACAAAGCTCAATGGACCGAACAGCGAAAAGCGTATTCGATCGTTTGGGACATGCTGGGAGAAAGTCGCCGATTGATAGGATTCGACTGCAAGACCGGCAACTCACCGGCGGACCATGCCTCGCTCGTTCGGGATTTCAGCGATATCACCGGTCACACCTTCGAGATGACGGACGTCTCCCAGGTCCAGGAATCCGAAGACGAGTGCAAGATACGGTTCGTTCACGATGGACGCGGCCATTCCTTCATCGTCGAGAACATGGGGCGCTACTATGATCTGCGCTCGGTCCTGGAGGGGCTGAACGGCATTCTCGAGAGCCTCGGACGCGAGGACCGTTTCTTCCAGCTTCGTTGCGGCGGCGTGATCGCCCTCATTCTATTCGCGCCTGAGAAGACATTTCTGGGGGCGGTGCGGGACCTGCGCATCCCGCTTGAGCTCGATCCCGATGCCGCGCGCCGAAGCGGCATGGCCTATACGAACTACGTTCTGTCGACCCGCAAGGGGCAGGATGCATAAAAGGTGTGCAGTCGCTTCTAGAATGTGAATTTCAGCGCTAGCGGATTCGCTCGCCTGCATAGAAATCGGGGCATCCATTCGTTGCAGAGGCTCATGGCGGCCGGCGCGGATCGGTGGCCGGTCTCTTGCATGCAGTCCCTCGCCGAACGGCGCCGTATCGGGAGGCCCTGGGGAATGCCGAGCACCGACATCGATTTCTCCGCCGTCGCGCGGCCGACCGCCGCGGCTCGGGGCCTGCCGAATCCCTGCTACGTCGATCCCGGATATTTCGCCCGCGAGCGCGACCGGCTCTTCGCGCGTGCGTGGACCTGTGTCGGCGTCGCGTCGGAGATATCCGAGATCGGCGACTACCGGCCGGTCAATCTCATGGGCGTGCCGCTGCTGCTGGTCCGGGATCGCGAGCGGAGGATCCGCGTCCATCACAACGTCTGCAGCCATCGCGGCGTGGCGCTGGTGGAGAAGCCCGGCAACGGGCCGGTGCTGCGCTGCCCCTATCATTCCTGGGCCTATGACTTGGGCGGCCGGCTGCTGCGCACGCCGGACTTCGGCGGGCCCGGCGTCAACGACGTTCCCGCCATCGACCGCGGCGAGCTCGGGTTGCGCGAGGTTCGGACCGGCCAGTGGCTCGATTTCATCTTCGTCAATCTCAGCGGCGATGCCGAGGCGCTGGAGGAGTGGCTGGCGCCGCTGCAGCGGATGTGGTCGCACTACGACCTGACGCAGCTCCGCCACGGCGGCAGCGCTGACTTTGCCATCAAGGCGAACTGGAAGCTCCTCACCGAGAACACCATGGAGTTCTACCATCTCCCCTGGGTGCACCAGACGCTGAACAGCTACTCGCCGACCCACGCCCACTATCACTGCAATGCCGGCGACCGCTTCGTCGGCACCGCGACGCGGGACTATCGGCCCTCCATCACCAGCGGCCGGCAATTGCCGAAGTTCCCCGGCCTCACGGCGGAGCAGGAGCTGGTGGGGGAATATCCCGTGGTGTTTCCCAATCTCTGGGTCGGCGTCCAAGTCGATCATTTCTTCGCCATGGTGGTCTATCCCCGGGCGCCCGACGTGACCGAGGAGCGCCTGCATCTCTATTTCGTCGGCGATGAGGCGCTGGGGCCGGACTACGCCGAGCTGCGCCAGGAGATCGTCGCGCGCTGGCGCTCGATCAATCTCGAGGATATCGGCATCACCGAGCGGATGCAGGGTGGCCGTCACTCGCCGGCTTTCGACGGCGGCCGGATGTCGCCGGTGCAGGATTTCGCCATCCATCATTTCATGCGCATGGTGGCGGCGCGGGTCGCGGATTAGGGAGCACAGGCGATGGCGGGGATCCCCAGGACGATGAAGGCGGTGCTGCTCACCGGGCATGGCGATCTCGACAAGCTCGTCTACCGCGAGGACGTGCCGGTGCCGCAGCCCGCCGCCGGCGAGGTGCTGGTGGAGATCTCCGCCTGCGGCATGAACAACACCGACGTCTGGGTGCGTCAGGCCGCCTACGGCACCGACGAGGATCCCGCGGCGCCGTCGTCCTGGCGGCGCGGCGGCACCACGCTGACTTTCCCGTGCATCCAGGGCACCGACAGCGCCGGCCGCATCGTCGCCGTGGGCGCTGGTGTCCCGAGCGAGCGCATCGGCGAGCGCGTCATGGTGGACTTCAGCATCTACAACGCCGAGGACGACAGCCTCGCCGACATCGACTATTTCGGCCATGGCCGCGATGGCGGCTATGCGGAGTACCAGGTGGTGCCGGCGGAGAACGCCCACGTCGTCAAGACCGCGATGTCCGACGCGGAACTCGCCACTTTCTGCTGCGCCTACCTCACCGGCGAGCACATGATCGATCGCGCCCGCGTCGCCGTGGGAGAGCGCGTGCTCATCACGGGCGCGTCGGGTGGCGTTGGCTCCGGTCTGGTCCAGCTCTGCCGGGCCAGGGGAGCCATCCCCTACGCCGTCGTCGGCCCCGGCAAGGAAGATGCCGTCCGCGCGATCGGCGCCGAGGCTGTCGTCACCCGCGGCCCCAACCTTGTGTCGGATGTTCGGGATGCGCTCGGCGGCAAGCCCCTCGACGTGGTGGCGGATCTCGTCGCCGGGCCGCTCTTCAACGATCTCCTGCGTCTGCTGAAGCCGGAGGGGCGCTACACCACCGCCGGCGCCATCGGCGGCCCGGTGGTGCAGCTCGATCTCCGGACGCTCTACCTCAAGCATCTGGAGATGCATGGCTCGTCCCAGGGCACCCGCGGCGCCTTCCGCCGCCTCGTCTCCTACATCGAGGCGGGCAAGATCAAGGCGATCCTCGCCGGCACCTACAAGCTCTCGGACTTCCACCGCGCCCAGCGCGACTTCATGAGCAAGGGCTTCGTCGGTAAGCTCGCGGTGGTGCCAGATGCGAAGTGGGAGGAATTCGGCAAGGCGACGGCGCGTTAGTCCGCGGCCTGTTGCGTCCCGGGCTCCAGCGCGCCCAGCACCTTGCCCTGGAAATACGCCACCGACTGCTCGTGGCGTGGGCTGAGTGGCCCTGGCGTATAAGCGCCCGACGCGTAGTTGCGCTGGGTGTGCTCGCAGATGCCGAAATCCTCGCGCACGACGGAGCAATTGACGGCGATGGTGCGGGCACGCTCCTCCGCCGTCGCTTCCGACGTGTCGGCGAAGTAGAAGTGATAGACCAGCTCGGTCTGCTCGACACTGAGCGGGTTGATGCGGCTGGTGTTCATGCCGCCGGGGAACACCGAGAGCGTCCAGTTCGGCCACATCCACAGCCACTTGCCGCCGTAGATCGAGCCGTCGCGCTGGGGCGAGGTCATCCGCACCAGGCCGCGGCGCGCCACCGTCTCGAACTGGTCGAACTGGATCACCTTGCTGAAGGCGGGATGAATGCCGGGGATGTGATAGCCCTCGACGAAATTGTCCGTATAGGTCTTCCAGTTCGACTGCATCACGAAGCGCTCGCCGGCGACGGTCTGGAAACTCTCGATCGGATAGTCCGCCGTCTCCTCCGGGAGATCGCCGAGCTGGTCGAGCAGGCTCAATTCGGGATCGACGCTGACGAAGACGAGGCCGCGCCAGGTATCGAGGGCCACCGGCCGCAGCGGCCAATCCTCCAGGCGAAAGCCGGGATCCTCGCCGAACCACGGCGCCGCCTTGAGCGCGCCAGTATCGTCGTAGCTCCAGAGGTGATAGGGGCAGCGAAGACGGTCGCAGGTGCCGCTGCCTTCCTCGAGGAGACGGGCGCCGCGATGACGACAGACGTTGTGGAAGGCGCGCAGCACGCCATCGTGGCCGCGCAACACGAAGAGCTTCCAACTCGCCACCTCCGCGGCGACGTAGTGGCCGGGCGCCATCACCTGGCTCACCGGACCCAGCATGTGCCAGTGGCGGGCGAAGATGGTCTCGCGCTCACGCTGATAGAGGGCGGGGTCGACGTAATAGCGTGATGCCAGATTTCTAGGCATCGACTGCAGCGGGATCGTCGAGCTCATCGGCTGGTTTCCCCAGACGCGCGGTTCCTCGCGCAAGTATCGATGACATCGGCGAATTGGCAAGCTGTTCCCGACGCTGGGCGCCCGTCGGGTGATGCGCTAGTCTCGCGCGATGCGTTTTCCCCGCACCCTGCGCCGCGGCGCCACCGACCTCGAGACCTTTGCCGTCGCCGCCGAGCCCGGCGAATGGGCGATCTCCGGCGCCTTCATTTTTGCCGAGCGCGAGCCCGCGATGCTCATGGGCAAAGACCTGCAGGCGTTCCGCACCGGCTTCCTCGGCACCGAGAGCTATGGCTGGTCGAGCCTGGTGGAAGTGGGCGAGATCGCGCCGTCGGAATACGAGGAAGTCGTCGAGGAGCTCGCCGGCTATCTCCTGGAGCAGTTCGACGCGCCCGACCGCGCGGCGGCGCTCGCCTTCGCGGCCGAGGAATGCAAATTCGCCCAGAGCCTCTGCGAAGGGCCCATAGGCACGGTGGTGGCGGTGGAGCGGAGCTTCGGGCCGCAGGGAATCGTCGAGCGCTTCCACACCGTGGAGGCGACGGACGCGAAGCAGAGCTGAGCTTACGAGTTCGGCGGCTTGTAGTTCGGGAAGAACAGCTGCTCGCCGCCGATCTTGTAGTCGGCGATGGTGCGCTGGCCGGCGCCCGACGTGAGCCAGTCGATGAACGCCTGGCCCAGCTCCACCTTCACGGTGGGATGACGCTGGGGATTGACCAGCATGACGCCGTACTGATTGAAGAGACGCTTGTCGCCTTCGACGAGGATCGCGAGATTGCCGCGGTTCTTGAAGCTGAGCCAGGTGCCGCGGTCGGCCAGCGTATAGCCCTCGATTCCGGCCGCGGTATTGAGGGTGGCGCCCATGCCGGAGCCGGTATCGCGATACCAGCCGGCGCCCTGCTGCTTCACGTCGATGCCGGCCTCAGTCCAGAGCCGCAGCTCCTCCTCGTTGGTGCCGCTGGCATCGCCGCGGGACAAGAAAGTGGCCTTGGCGTCAGCCAGCTTCTTGAAGGCCGCCAGCGTATCCTTCATGCCGGCGATGTGAGCGGGATCCGCTTTCGGTCCCACCACGATGAAGTCGTTGTACATGACCTCGCGGCGGCCGACGCCGAAGCCGGCCTCGACGAATTTCAGTTCTGCCGGCCTGTCGTGCACCAGGAGCACGTCCGCGTCGCCGCGTTCGCCCAGCTTCAGCGCCTGACCGGTGCCGACCGCCACCACGTGGACCTCGATGCCCGTTGCCTTGGTGAAGGCCGGCAGCAGGAAAGTGAAGAGGCCGGAGTTCTCCGTAGAGGTGGTGGAGGCGACAGTGATGAACTTCTCTTCCGCCATGGCGGAGGCGGGGGCCAGCGCCGTGAGGACGAAAAGCGCCAGGATCGTCAGAATTTTTCGATACATCGGAGACCTCATGATGTGACGGCTCACCAGAGCAGATCGCCCGCCACATAGGCGCGGGCCTCCGGACTTTGGGGTTGCGCGAAGAATTCCGCCGCCGGCCGCTGCTCCAGCAGGCGGCCACGGTGAAGGAAGATGATCTCGTCGGCAAGCCGGCGGGCCTGGCCGAGATCGTGGGTGGTCATGATGATCTTGGTATCCTGGAATTCCGCGAGTGCTGCCTCCACCGTCCGCGTCGCCGCGGGATCGAGGCTCGCGGTGGGCTCGTCCAGGAATAGCACCTCCGGCCGGAGCGCCCAGGCCCGCGCCAGGGCCAGGCGCTGACGCTCGCCGCCGGAGAGCACCCGCGCCGGCCGGTCGCCGAGCCCGGCCAGGCCGAGGCGGGCCAGCGCCTGCTCCGCCTGCTCCGCGCGGGCGCGGCGCGGGACGCCCGCCAGCGCCAGGGCGTAGGTGATGTTGGCGCGAGTGGAGCGGCGCAGCAGCATCGGATGCTGGAACACCATGGCCTGGCGCCGCTGCAGCCAAGCCTCGCCCAGGCCCGGTCCGCTCCAGAGAACGCGCCCCTCGCTGGGCGCCAAGAGCCCGTGGCAGATCCGCAGCAACAGGCTTTTCCCGGCGCCGTTGGGACCGAGGATCACCGTGCGCGGCCCGGCCGCGAGCACCGCGCTGATGCCGTCGATCAGCCGCGCGCCGCCGGCGATGAAGCCGATACTCTCCAGGCGCAGCGGCAGGATCGAGGGCGGCCCGTGCACGGCGCTCATCCCGCCCGGCGACGCAGCGTCTCGCCGGCGAGCTGCGCCGCGCTGTTCACGATGAGGGTCAAGGCCAGGAGGATCATGCCGAGGCCGAGGGCGAGGGACAGGTCGCCCTTGCTGGTCTCAAGCGCGATCGCCGTGGTCATGGTGCGGGTGACGCCGGAGATGTTGCCGCCGACGATGATGATGGCGCCGACTTCGGCGCTGGCCCGGCCGAAGCCCGCGAGGACCGCGGTGCCGAGGGAAAGGCGCGCGTCCCAGAGCAGGGTGAAGGCGGCGCGAAACCGGCTGGCGCCGAGGGATTTGAGCGGCTCCTGATAGTCCACCCAGAGATCCTCGATGGTCTGGCGGGCAAGCGCCGCGATGATCGGCGTCACCAGGGCGCACTGCGCCGCGGTCATGGCGACGGGCGTGAACAGCAGGCCCCAGGATCCCAGCGGCCCCGCCCGCGACAGCAGGAGATAGAAGGCGAGGCCGGCCACGACCGGCGGGAAGCCCATGCAGGCGTTGGTCAGGATGACGAGGCCGCCGCGGCCGGGAAAGCGCGCCAGCGCCAGGGCCGCGCCGAGGGGCAGGCCGATCGCCGCCGCCAGCAGTACCGCCGTCAGGCTCACGCGGATCGACAGCAGCACGATCGCGATCAGGGCGGGATCGCCCCCGACGATCAGCTGTCCGGCGGTGTGAAAAGCCTCGGCGAAATCGCCCATCGCGCGCGCATGTTCCTTGACGGGTATGGCGGCGTCAGCCGCCTCTGAGGCGCCGCTCGCGAAGCGCGATATAGACGCCGGAGATGATGATGATGGCGCTGCCGACCCAGGTCCAGAGGTCTGGAAAGTTGCCGAAGATGAAATATCCCAGGATCACCGACCCCACGAGCTCGGCATATCCCAGCGGCGAGATCACGGCGGCGGGACCGAGGCGGAAGGCGCGGACCACCAGGTAGTGCCCGAAGCCGCCGAAGAAACCCAGTGCCAGGAACAGCAGGCCGTCGAACAGGCTGCGGGGCATCTCGAAGAAGAAGGGAACGATGAAGCTGGTGACGACGGTGCCCACCAGGGCGGCATAGACGATGGCGGTCTCCGCGCTGTCGGCGAGCCCGCCCCGGCGCGTGGCGATCTGGTAGATGGCGTAGCAGGCGGAGCTGCCCAGCAGCGGCAGGACCGCGGGATCGGTGAAGCCCGCGCCCGGCCGGATGATGATGAGGGCGCCGATGAATCCCACGGCGACCGCGCTCCAGCGCCGGAGACCGACGCTCTCGCCGAGGAGCGGCACCGAGAGCGCCGTGACCATCAGCGGCGCCGTAAAGCCGATGGCGGAGGCGGTCGCCAGGGGCACGTGGCCGATCGCGGTGACGAACAGTGCCGTCGAGGTCATGAGGGCGAGCGAGCGGCCGATCTGCAGCAGCGGCCGGCGGGTGTGGAAGATCCGCCAACCGCTGGTCGGCAGGAAGGCGATGAGCACCACCAGGAAATGCCCGGCAAAGCGCGCCCACACGATCATCGGCATCGGGTAATGGGCGGTGAGGGTCTTGGCGGAGGCGTTCAGGAACGGAAACAGCAGCACGCCCAGGCACATCAGCAGAATGCCGCGCAAGGCATCGCTCTGCCGCTGGCCGGCGCTCTCGTCGGACATTTCTCGCTTCCCCCACCTCGCGGCCCGGGCGGTGGCCGCGGCGGCCACAATAACATCTTTCCCGGGTGAATTGACGCGGCGGCGGTGTCGGCGCCATGCCGTCCGCCACCTATCGCCTCAGCGAGGAGGGCGTGGCCGCACTCGCCCCCTACCTCGCGCGAGTTTGGACGCGGGCCTCCTGAGCGGCGCCGGCCTCAACCGTGATGCTCTTCACCGCCGTGCTGCTCGCCGCCATGGGGCTGCTCGTGGCCTTGTGGCGCGCCGGGAGAATGGGGGGCCTGCGGACTGAAGCCCGGGTTCGGCCCGTGACCGGCGGGCGGACCTGGCTGGTGATTGACGTTGTGCACCGGAACCGGCGCCCGTGTGCCGACGACGCCTTGGCCATGGAATTCTCCCGCGCGGCTGGTCGCGGCGACGTTGGGACGGCCGTGATTTACCGACGACAGCGAGGCATGGTTGGTGCTGGCGGCCTGCTCGTGCCGGACCTGCAGCTCGCTCGGCGGCGTATGTGGATCATGGGACGTGGCCTCTTCCGCCGCCGTCGGTCGTGCGCCGAGGCCGCCGGGACCGCCGTTGAAGCTGACGTGGGTCACGTGGGTGTTGACGATAGTCTTGGTGTAGACGTTGGTGACGTGCTCGCGGCCGAAGTTGTTGGCGGCGTGGTTATAGTTGAAGACGCCGTGGGCCCAGAAGCCGCCGACGTAGCCGGTGCCGATATAGCCGAAGCCGTAGTTGACGCCGCCGTAGAATCCCACGTGGGGACCCCAATAGCCGGCGTTCCAGAGGTAGAGGCCGTCGCGCCAGCCCCAGTATCCCGGCGTCCACAGCAGGCCGACGCTGGGTGGCAGCACCCAGGTGCCGGGGACCCAGTAGTAACCCGCGGGCCCATAGGCCCAGTAGCCGGGCGTCCAGATGTAGCCGGGACCGGGGAGCGGCGGCTGTACGTAGACCGGGAGTGCCGGCGGCGCGATGCGCACGGAAATTCCGACGGCGACCTGGGCGTGGGATGTCGCGGGCGTGGTGAAGATGGCGACGGCCATCAACATGGGAAGGAGGGCGCGGATGCGGCGCATGTCGGTTCTCTTCCGAAAGGAGGTGGAGAAAAATTGGCCGGCAAACGCGGCGCGCGCTGTGCCAGCCCGAGCGGCTAGCGGCCTACTTCGCCGGCGCCGGCCCAACCTCGCGCCAGGCGCGATTGCAATTGGGCACGCTGGGGTAATAGCCCTTGGGATCGTCGCAGTAGTACCGCGTCTGCGTCGCCGCTGCCGGCGCGGTATAGGTCACCGGCGGCGCGTAGACCGGCGGTGCGACGTAGACCGGCGGCGGATAATAGGCCGGCGCGTAGTAATAGGCCGGCGGATAGTAGGGGTAGTAGTAAGGCCAGGGCGCGACGCCGACACCGACGCCCACGACCACCCGCGCATCCGCCATGGCTGGGAACAGCACGGCGATGGCCAGCAGCAGAGCCGTCAAGATTCTGGTCACGATTAACTCCCGATGGTAGTGCGCACTGCGCTTTGCATTTATATAGGCGCAGCCGCCGGCCATAAATCCCCGGACGCCGAATTACTACGATGTCATAACTCGGTACATATTGACGGAGTTGCCACCGACATGTCCGATGTGGCCTCCACCAACGTGCGACAGGCGATGCAGCCGGGCCCGGCGTCCGCGCAGGGGTTGATGGCGGCCAGATAACGCAAGGAATTCAGTAAGATGGCGTCCTACCAGTACATCTATGTGATGAAAGGTCTCTCGAAGACCTATCCCGGCGGCCGGCAGGTGCTGAACGACGTCTACTTGTCGTTCCTTCCCGGCGCCAAGATTGGCGTGCTCGGCGCCAACGGCGCCGGCAAGTCGACGCTGCTGAAGATCATGGCGGGGGTGGAGAAGGAGTTCAACGGCGAGGCCTGGGCCGCCGAGGGCGCCAAGGTGGGATATCTGGCCCAGGAGCCGGCGCTCGATCCCAAGAAAACGGTCGCCGGCAACGTCACGGAGGGGCTGGGCGAGATGAAGGCGCTCCTCGACCGCTTCGAGGCGGTGAGCGCCAAGCTCGGCGAGGAGCTCTCCGACGACGAGATGAACGCGCTGCTGGCGGAGCAGGGCGAGCTGCAGGAGAAGATCGAGCGCCGTCAACGGCTGGGAGCTCGAGCGCACCATCGAGATCGCCATGGACGCGCTGCGCTGCCCGCCCGGCGACGCCGATGTCAGCAAGCTCTCCGGCGGCGAGCGCCGCCGCGTGGCACTCTGCCGCCTGCTGCTGCAGCGGCCGGACCTGCTGCTGCTGGACGAGCCGACCAACCATCTCGACGCGGAATCCGTGGCGTGGCTGCAGCGCTTTCTCGCGGACTATCCCGGCACCGTCGTGACGGTGACCCACGACCGCTATTTCCTCGACGATGTCGCCGGCTGGATCCTCGAGCTCGATCGCGGCCGCGGCATTCCCTACGAGGGCAACTATTCCGGCTGGCTCGAGCAGAAGCAGAAGCGTCTGGAGCAGGAAGGCAAGACACGAGGCCGCGCGCCAGCGCACCCTCGAGCGCGAGCTGGAATGGGTGCGGCAGAGCCCGCGCGCCCGCCAGGCGAAGAGCAAGGCGCGCGTCCAGGCCTATGATGCGTTGGTGGCGCAGAGCCGCGAGAAGGCGCCGGACACCGCGCAGATCGTGATCCCGCCCGGGCCGCGTCTCGGCGATCTCGTGATCGAGGCGGAGAATCTCGGCAAGGCCTATGGCGATCAGCTCCTGATCGAGGATCTGACCTTCCGCCTGCCGCCCGGCGGCATCGTCGGCATCATCGGGCCCAACGGTGCCGGCAAGACCACGCTTTTCCGCATGATCACCGGCCAGGAGAAGCCGGATCGCGGCACGCTCAGGCTCGGCGATACCGTGAAGCTCGGCTATGTCGACCAGTCCCGCGATACGCTGGCGGCGGACAAGACGGTCTGGGAGGAAATCTCCGGCGGTCTCGACGAGATCGATCTCGGCCGGCGCAAGATGCCGAGCCGCGCCTACTGCGCGCTGTTCAACTTCCGCGGCCCCGATCAGCAGAAGAAGGTCGGGCAGCTCTCCGGCGGCGAGCGCAACCGCGTCCATCTCGCGAAGATGCTGAAGTCAGGCGCCAACGTGATCCTGCTCGACGAGCCCACCAACGATCTCGACGTCGACACGCTGCGCGCGCTGGAGGAGGCGATCCTGGATTTCCCCGGCTGCGTCGTCGTCATCAGCCACGACCGCTGGTTCCTCGACCGCATCGCCACCCATATGCTGGCCTTCGAGGGCGAGAGCCAGGTCACGTGGTTCGAGGGCAATTACCAGGACTACGAAGCGGACCGGAAGCGCCGCCTGGGCGCCGCCGCCGAGCAGCCGCACCGCATCCACTACAAGCCGCTGACGCGGGGGTGAGCTTTAAGCCCGTCTCCGCCGCTGTCGCGGTGGAGAGGGGATAATGAATTCTACTGCTGCGCCATGCTGGTGGTGCCGAGCTTGTCCTGGATCGCCTTGTTGAGGCCGGCGATGCCGCCGCCGGTGCGCTCGATGACGGCGGCGAACTCCTGCTTCTGGGTCAGTACCATGCTGACGCCTTCCACCGAGACATCGGTGATCCTGTAGTCGCTGCCGCTTTTCCTCACGGACCAATCCACTTTCACCGGCGGTCCGCCCTGCGGCTGCACGATCTGGCTCGAGACGACCGCGTCGTCCTGCCCTTCCATCCGCGACCCCGTGACCTTCACCGTCTGGCCGGAGTAGGCGCTGAACCGCGTCGCGTAGGCGCGCACGACGTATTCCTCGAACAGCTGCTGGAACTGCTGCTTCTCCGGATCGCTCGCCGACAGCCAGTAGCGCCCGAGCACGAAGCGCGAGATCCGCGGCATGTCGAAGTCCTGGGAGAGGATGGCCTTGAACTTCTGCTCGCGCTCGGCTTCCGGAGCGTTGCCGCTGAGGGTCCTGATGGCTTCCGCGGCGAGGCCGTTGATGAAGCCCTCCGGGCTCTGCGCCGTCCCGGCACGAGCCGGCGAGATCGAGGGCAGAAGCAGCAGGCTCGCGGCGAGCATCGGCATCAGGAGAACGGCGGCACGGCGAGACAGCATGGCGGCAGGACCTCGGTCTCCAGGGCCGGCGGCGGCAGCCGGTCGCTGGGGGATGGGAAAACGCCGCGCGCAGCGCGTCCGGCGGCCGTCCGATCATCGGGTATCACAAATATGCCTTGAATGCCAGCGTCCGCCGGGTTCGCCGACAGGGGAAATAAATACGCTATAACAATGACTTGCAAAAGATCTCAGGGCCTCGCCAGGTTGCGGCCCACTGATATGTGTTTCGTCTTGCTGGCGAACATAAAGATATGTTTATCTCCTTTTGTTTATGGTTTGACCCAATGGAAGTGCCATGGATCGTCTGATGGATGGGCTGCGCGCCGCGGCAGAGCCGACACGGCTCAGGTTGCTGGCGCTCTGTGGGCAGGGCGAGCTCACGGTGGGCGAACTCGTGGGCATCATGGGCCAGAGCCAGCCGCGGGTGTCCCGGCATCTGAAGTTGCTGTGCGACGGCGGCCTCCTGGACCGCTTCCGCGACGGCACCTTCGTGTTCTATCGCCTGGCGCGTCGGGGCGTCGGTGCCGAGCTCGCTCGTCAGCTTCTGGCCCTGCTGCCGGCCACGGATCCCGTCGCCGTCCTCGACCGTGAGCGTCTGGCCGCCCTGCGGCGCGAGCGCGCCACCGCTGCCACTGCCTATTTCAGCGCCAATGCGGCCCAGTGGGACCGCATGCGCTCGCTCTATATCGACGAGCACGAGGTGGAGGCGGCGCTGCTGGCTCTGCTGCCGCCCCAGGGGATCGGGGATTTCCTCGATGTCGGCACCGGCACCGGCCGGATGCTGGAGCTGGTCGCCCCGCGGGTCGAGCACGCCGTGGGCGTCGATCTCGCCCGCGAGATGCTGGCGGTGGCGCGCGCGAATCTCGAGCGCGCGGGCCTGCGCAACTGCTCCCTCCGCCAGGGCGACATGTACCAGCTGCCGCTGCCGGCGGAGTCCTTCGACGCGGCGGTGTTCCATCAGGTGCTGCATTATGCCGAGGATCCGCTGCGCGCGCTTCGCGAGGCGAGCCGCGTGCTGCGCCCCGGCGGCAGCCTCGTGATCGTCGACTTCGCGCCCCACGACGTGGAGGCGCTCCGCGCCGAGCACGCCCATCGCCGCCTGGGATTCGCCGACGACGAGATCGCGCAATCCTGCGCGGAGGCCGGCTTCGATCCCGGCGCCATCGCCCATCTGCCGGGACAGCCGCTGACGGTGACCTTGTGGTCCGCGCGCCGGCGACTGGCCGCGCCGTCGCCGCGCCACGCGGTGGAGCGCGCGGGCGCCGAGGCGGTGACGTCATGAGCGTCGCCCTCCTCGCCGCCGATCCCATGGGGCAGCTCGGCGCGCGGCCGCCGCGGGTCTCCTTCGAGTTCTTTCCGCCGAAGAGCGCCGAGATGGAGGCGAAGCTCTGGCTGGCGGTGAAGCGCCTGGAGCCGCTCGGGCCCCGCTTCGTCTCCGTGACCTACGGCGCCGGCGGCACGACGCGGGAGCGCACGCACGCGACCGTCGTGCGCATCCGCCGCGAGACCGCGCTCGAGCCCGCGGCGCATCTCACCTGCGTCGGCGCCACCCGCGCCGAGATCGACGAGGTGGCGCGGCGCTATTGGGAGGCCGGCATCCGCCACGTGGTGGCGCTGCGCGGCGACGCGCCGGCGGGCGCCGGAGGCTACGAGCCGCATCCCGAGGGCTATTCCTATGCCGCCGATCTCGTGGCGGGGCTGACGCGGGTCGCCGATTTCGAGATCACCGTCGCGGCATATCCCGAGATGCATCCGGAGGCGGCGAGCGCCGCCGCCGATCTCGACAATTTGAAGCGCAAGATCGACGCCGGCGCCACCCGCGCCATCACCCAGTTCTTCTTCGACATCGAGGTCTATCTCCGTTTCGTCGAGCGCGCCCGCGCCGCCGGCGTGAAGGTGCCGATCGTGCCGGGCATCCTGCCGGTAACAAACGTGGCCCAGGTGAAGAAATTCGCCGGCGCCTGCGGCGCCTCGGTGCCGGGCTGGATGGCGGCGCTCTTCGAAGGCCTCGACGGCGATCCCGAGACGCGCCGCCTGGTGGCGGCCTCGATCGCGATCGAGCAGTGCCGTCGCCTCCAGGCAGAAGGCGTCGGCGAGTTTCATTTTTACACCCTCAATCGCGCCGACCTTGCGGTGGCCATCTGCCACATGCTGGGCGTGCGAGCGCCCGTTCCAGCGGCGCTGGCACAAGGCGCGGAGTAATCAGGCAGGTCGCATGGCGCATTTTCTGGACTATCTCAAGGACCGCATCTTGCTGTGCGACGGTGCCATGGGCACCGAGATCCAGTCGCTTCCCCTCGACGTGGAGAAGGATTTCTGGGGTCAGGAGAATTGCAGCGAGATCCTGAACGAGAGCCGGCCGGATCTCATTCGCGGGATCTATCTCAATTATTTCCGCGCCGGCTCCGACGCGATCCAGACCAACACCTTCGGCGGCTCGCCGATCACCCTGGGCGAGTTCGGCCTGCAGGACCGCGCTTTCGCTCTCAACAAGATGGCCGTCGATCTGGCGCAGGAGGCGCGGGCGGAATTCGCCGGCGACGGCCGCACGCGGTTCATCATCGGCTCGGTGGGGCCGGGGACGCGGCTGCCCTCCCTCGGCCACATCGACTACCAGAGCCTGGAGGATGCGCTCACGGTGCAGTGCGCCGGCCTCATCGCCGGCGGCGTCGACGCGATCCTGATCGAGACCTGTCAGGACACCCTGCAGATGAAGGCGGCGGTCAACGGCGCAAAGCGCGCCCGCGCCGAGGCCAAGAGCGAGATCCCTCTCCTGGTCCAGGTCACGGTGGAGACGACGGGCACGCTGCTGGTGGGCTCCGACATCGGCACGGCGGCCACTGTCGTGGACGCACTCTCGGTGCCCCTCGTCGGCATCAACTGCGCCACCGGCCCGCAGGAGATGGCGGAGCACGTGAAGTGGCTGGGCGAGAGCTGGCCGGGCCTGGTCTCGGTACAGCCGAACGCCGGCTTGCCCGAGCTGGTGGACGGCAAGGCGCACTATCCGCTCGGCCCCCAGGAACTCGCCCAGTGGCAGGAGCGCTTCATCCTGGAGGATGGCGTCAATCTCATCGGCGGCTGCTGCGGCACCAATCCGACGCACATCACCGCTCTCGACCAGATGCTGAAGCGCCTCGGCGGCGCCGGACCGCGACCCACGCCCGTCGAGCGCAAACGCTTCTGGGTCCCCTCGCTCGCCTCGCTCTATCAGCCGGTGCCGCTCCGCCAGGAGAACGCCTATCTCTCCATCGGCGAGCGCTGCAACGCCAACGGCTCGAAGCTCTTCCGCGAGCGCCAGGAGAGAGGCGATTGGGACGGCTGCGTCGAGATGGCGCGGGAGCAGGTGAAGGAGGGCTCCAACGCCCTCGATCTCTGCACCGCCTTCGTCGGCCGCAACGAGATCGCCGACATGACCGAGGCGGTGACGCGCATGCGCGGCGCCGTCACCGCGCCCCTGGTGCTGGATTCGACCGAGCTGCCGGTGCTGGAATCCGCCCTCAAGCTCTATGGCGGCAAAGCGGTGCTGAACTCCATCAACTTCGAGGACGGGGAGGTGCCGGCGGAGAAGCGCATGGAGCTGGCGCGCCGCTTCGGCGCCGCCGTGGTGGCGCTCACCATCGACGAGCAGGGCATGGCAAAGGAGGTCGATCGCAAGCTCGAGATCGCCAAGCGGCTCCGCGATTTCGCCTGCGGGCGCTATGGACTACCGGAACCCGATCTCATCATCGATCCCCTGACCTTCACCATCTGCACCGGCAACGAGGACGACCGCAAGCTCGGCCTGCACACCCTCGACGCCATCGAGCGCCTGGCGGCGGAGCTGCCGGAGTGCCAGATCGCGCTCGGCCTCTCCAACATCTCCTTCGGCCTCAACGCACCGGCGCGCCACGTGCTGAACTCGGTGTTCCTCGACCACGCCCTGAAGCGCGGCCTCACCGCGGCGATCGTTCACGTCTCGCGCATCCTGCCGTTCCATCAGATCCCGGAAGCCGAGGCCCGGATCGCCGAGGACCTGATCTACGACCGGCGCAAACCCGGCTACGATCCGCTCCACGCCTATATCGCCCTCTTCGGCGACCGCAAGAGCGCCAAGGCTGCGAAGAAGGAGCGTCCCGCCGCGGTGGAGGAGCGCCTGAAGCAGCGCATCATCGACGGCGACCGCCTCGGCATCGAGGACGACCTCAAGCTCGCCATGGAGACCCACAAGCCCCTCGACATCATCAACGTGTTTCTCCTCGACGGGATGAAGGTCGTCGGCGAGCTCTTCGGCTCCGGCAAGATGCAGCTCCCCTTCGTTCTGCAGTCGGCGGAGACCATGAAGGCGGCGGTCGCCTGCCTCGAGCCGCACATGGAGCGCGTCGAGGGCCAGCAGAAGGGCACGGTGGTGCTCGCCACGGTCAAGGGCGACGTGCACGACATCGGCAAGAACCTCGTCGACATCATCCTCACCAACAACGGCTATCGCGTCATCAATCTCGGCATCAAGCAGCCGATCGCCACAATTCTCGACGCGGCGGAGCAGCACAAGGCCGACGCCGTCGGCATGTCCGGTCTACTGGTCAAATCGACCGTGGTGATGCGGGAGAATCTGGAGGAGATGACGCGCCGCGGCTTCGCCAAGCCGGTGCTGCTGGGCGGCGCCGCCCTGACGCGGCGCTACGTCGAGGAGGATTGCGTCAAGGCCTATGCCGGCGGCCGCGTCGCCTATGCGGGCGACGCCTTCGACGGCCTCGGCCTCATGGACAAGGTGATGACCGGCGGATTCGACAGCTACGTCAGCGAGCTCGCGACCAAGAGCCAGGGCCGCGCCGTCAACGAGAAGCGCAAGCTCGGCCGCGCCGCCGACGAGCGCGTGCTGCGCCCGGTGGATGTGGAGGAGATCCGGATCCGCCGCGCCGAGCTGACCCGGGACGTGCCGGTGCCGGCGCCGCCGTTCTGGGGGCCGCGCACCATCGCCCGCGTGCCGGTGAAGGCCCTGGTGCCGTTCCTCAACGAGCGCATGCTCTATCAATTCCACTGGGGCTACAGGAAGCAGGGGCGGACCCTGGACGAGTTCAAGGAGTGGGCGCATCGGGAGCTGCGGCCGATCCTGCAGCGGCTTCTCGAGACGGTGACGCAGCAGGACATCTTCGTGCCCCAGGCGGTCTACGGCTACTGGAAGTGCGCGGCGCGGGGCAACGACGTCATCCTCTACGAGACCGACGGCGAGCGGCAGGTGGCGCGCTTCAGCTTCCCACGCCAGAACAAGGATGGTGGCCTCTGCATCGCCGATTTCTTCCGGGACGAGAGCGAGGGACGGGGCTCCCGCGACGTCATCGGCCTGCAGGCGGTCACCGTCGGCCAACGCGCCACGGAGGTGGCCCAGGAATGGTTCAAGCAGGACCGCTACCAGGATTACCTCTACCTCCACGGCATGTCCGTGGAGATGGCCGAGGCGATGGCGGAATACGTGCACAAGCGCATCCGCGCCGAGCTGGGATTCGCCGCCGAGGAGGCGCGCGATCTCGACACCATGCTGAACCAGGGCTATCGCGGCAGCCGCTATTCCTTCGGTTATCCCGCCTGTCCCAACCTCGGCGACCAGCGGCCGCTGCTGAAGCTCATGGGTGCCGAGGCCATCGGCCTCACCCTCACCGAGGAGGACCAGCTCGACCCGGAGCAGTCGACCTCGGCGATCGTCCTTCTGCACCCGCAGGCGAAGTACTTTTCGGTCTGAGTCGCCGTCTTAGGTAATCTCGCGCCGCACCAGCGCCGCGCCGTCCGCCAGCGCCTTCAGCTTGCCGAAGGCGGTGGCGCGCGGCAGGTACTTCATGCCGCAATCCGGCGCTGGAACGACCCGCTCAGCGGGTGCGTGCTCGAGCGCCGCGCGGATGCGCGTGGCTACCGTCTGCGCGCTCTCCACCGCGGGATCGTTGAGGTCGAGGACGCCGACCATCACGGTCTTGGGCGCGAGGTCTTTGAGGATGCCGAGATCGAGCTTCGGCTGCGCCGCCTCGATGGAGATCTGCTGGGCGCTGGTATCCGCCAGCTCCGCCAGGAAGGAATATCCCGACGGCTTGCCGGTGACGACATAGGCATAGCCGAAGCAGAGATGGATCACGGTGGGGCCGGAGATGCCCTCCAGCGCACGGTTGATCGCCTTGATGGCGTAGCGCCGCGCCTTCTCCGGCTGCGCCTGCATATAGGGCTCGTCGAGCTGGATCACGTCGGCGCCCGCGGCCTTGAGGTCGCGGGCCTCGGCGTTGACGGCCTCCGCATAGGCCATCATCAAGGCTTCCTCGTCCTTGTAATGCTCGTCCACCGCCTGCTGGGCGAGGGTGAAGGGCCCCGGGAGGGTGATCTTGATGTGCCGGTCGGTGCTGCGGCGCAAAAGCTCCACGTCGCGGCGCTCGACCGCGTGGCGCCGTCGGATCGGCCCCACCACCCGCGGCACCAGCTGCAGGCGACCGGTGCGGCTCCTGGTCTCCGCGGGATTGTCGAGATCGATGCCGTCGAGGGCGGTGGCAAAGCGGTTGGAGTAGCTCTCCCGCCGCATTTCGCCGTCGCTCACGATGTCGATGCCGGCCCGCTCCATGTCGTGGATCGCGAGCCGCGTCGCGTCGTCCTGCGCTTCCTCCAAGAACGGCTTCGCCACCCGCCACAAGGTCTCCAGCCGGACGCGGGGCGGCGCCTGGCCGCGCAGCGCCTCGCGGTCGATCAGCCAGTCGGGCTGCGGATAGCTGCCCACGACAGTGGTGGGGAGAAGGGTCACGGGCATCGGGATCTCCGCGCGGGTTACTCGGGTTACTCAATGTCGCAGCGCCGATGCTGGCGCCGCGCGGCGGTTTATGGCAAGTCTAAAGGGCGGTGGCGTCAGTCCCAGTGACTGGCCCGCGCTCAGCGCGGATAGCGGCTGATGCCCAAATAAATGTCAGGGAGGACCGACAATGATCCGACAGCTAATTTCACGTTCCCGCGAATTCCGGTGGTGGAGTGCCGTTCTGACGGCGTTGCTGGCGATCGGCATTGCCAGCCCGGCCGGGGCGGAGGATCTGGCGAAAGTCAGGATCGCGGTCGGCGGCGGATCCTGCCTTTGCTATCTCCCGACCATGCTGGCCGAACAGCTCGGCTACTACAAGAAGGCGGGCCTTGAGGTGGAGATCGCCGACTTCAAGGGCGGCTCTCAGGCCCTGACCGCGGTACTGGGCGGCAGCTCGGATGTGGTCTCCGGCTTCTACGACCATACAGTGGAGCTGCAGGCCAAGAACAAGTTCCTGGAATCGATCGTGATCTTCGATCGCTTCCCGGGTCTGGTGCTGATGGTGTCGCCGGGCAACACCGACAAGATCAAGACGGTGAAGGATCTCGTCGACAAGAAGGTAGGCGTGAGTGCGCCAGGCTCCTCCACGGACTTCTTCCTCAAATATCTCCTGCGCAAGTCCGGCGAGGATCCCACCAAGACCTCGGTGGTCGGAATCGGCAACGGCGCTACCTCGGTTGCCGCCATGGAGCAGAACCAGGTTGACGCCGCGGTGCTGGTGGAGCCCGCGCCGACGGTGCTGCAGATGAAGTACCCCACCATCCGCACCCTCAGCGACACCCGCAGCGAGAAAGACACGCTGGCGGTATTCGGCGGTGCCTATCCCGCGGGCGCGCTCTACACCTATTCCGCCTGGGTCGAGAAGCACCCGAAGGAATCCCAGGCCCTCGCCGAGGCGATCGTGATGACCCTGCAGTGGATCCACAAGCACACGCCCGAGGAAATCATGGCGAAGATGCCGGATAACCTCGTGGGCAACGACAAGGCGCTCTATCTGGCGGCGCTCAAGAACTCGCTGCCGCAATACTCACTAGACGGCAAGATGGATCCGAAGGGCGCGAAGGCGGTACTCGAGGTCTTCACCCAGTCCGATCCGGAAGTCGCAAACGCGAAGATCGACGTCACCAAGACCTACGACAATCGCTTCGCCGAGGCGGCTGCCAAAAAGATCGGGCTGATGAACTAGCGGCCATCGGCAGGGACATATGCGTTTCCTCGTTCCGTTTCTCTCCGCGTCGCGGAGAGCGGCGGGACGAGGTGGGCATCCGCATCTCGCCACATGACAGCCTCGCCCGCCGTCGCCTTCGAAGGCGTCACCATCCGCTTCCGCGCGCCAGACGGAAGCATCCACAATGTCCTGCAGAACGTCTCTCTGGAGGTGCAGGACGGCACCTTCCTCGCCATCGTCGGCCCGTCCGGCTGTGGGAAATCGACGCTCCTCAACGTGGCGGCGGGGCTGCTGACGCCGCCCGAGGGGCGTGCGGTGATCTTTGGCGAGCCGCTCGCGGGCATCAACCGGCATGCCACATATCTCTTTCAGCAGGATGCCTTGCTGCCTTGGCGAACGGTGCTTGACAATGTGATGCTGGGGCTGGTGTTCCGCGGCGTGGCGCGCGCGGAGGCGATGGCGCGCGCCCATAGCTTCATCGAGCGTGTCGGGCTCAGGGGCTTCGAGGACCGCTTTCCGCACCAGCTCTCTGGCGGCATGAGGAAGCGTGTGGCGGTGGCGCAGAGCTGGATCGTGGGGCCGCGCATCCTCCTGATGGACGAGCCTTTCGGCGCGCTTGACGTGCAGACGCGGCAGATCATGGAGAACGAGCTTCTCGATCTCTGGCAGGAAAGCCGGCAGACCGTGCTCTTCATCACACATGATCTCGAGGAGGCGGTGGCGCTCGCCGATCGCGTGGTGCTGATCTCCGCCGGCCCCGGCGCGCGGATCAAGGGCGACTACGAGGTGCCACTGCCGCGGCCGCGAGACGTTGCCGAGATCCGCCTTAATGCCGACTTCATGCAGCTCTACAAGCGGATCTGGTCGGACCTCCGTGACGAAGTGAAGCACTCCTACGCGGCGGGGAACCGATGACCGCTGAATCGAACGCCGCCACCGCCGGGCGCGTCGCCACCACCCGCCGCAAGCCGCTGAATCCGCTGCTGGTGCTGAGCCTGCAGGTCGCCGTCTTCGCGCTGGTGATGGGGCTCTGGCAGGGGCTCGTCGCCTGGGGCGTGCTGGATTCCTTCTTTTTCAGCCGCCCGACCGACATCGTGGCACAGATGGTGAAGTGGGTCGTTACCGGCTTCATCTGGCCGCATCTCGCCACCACTCTTGCTGAGGCGCTGATGGCCTTCGTGATCGGCACCGTGTTCGGGATCGGTGCCGGACTGGCGCTGGCGCGTGTCGAGCTGCTGGCGCGGGTCTTCGACCCCTATATCCGCATCCTCAACGCGCTGCCGCGGGTCATCCTCGGGCCAATCTTCATCCTCTGGTTCGGTCTCGGCATGGCCTCCAAGGTGGCGCTGGCGGTGACCTTGGTGTTCTTCATCGTGTTCTTCAACACCTTCCAGGGGATTCGCGAAGTGGATCCGGTCGTGCTCAATAACGCGCGCATGCTGCAGGCGAGCGAGCGCCAGCTGCTCCGCTACGTCTATCTGCCCTCGGCGATGGCGTGGATCTTCTCCAGCCTGCACACCAGCATCGGCTTCGCCCTCGTGGGCGCGGTGGTTGGCGAGTACCTGGGTGCCGCCCGCGGCATCGGCTATGTCGTGGCCCAGGCGGAAGGCGTCTTCGACACGACAGGCGTCTTCGCCGGCCTGATCCTGACCTCGGCGGTGGTCCTGCTGATCGACCTCGGTATCAATCGCCTGGAGCGGTATCTGCTGCGCTGGCGGCCGGGGAATTAGGCCCGCGCCAGCGCGCTCTTCAGCGTCTCCGCGCTCTTCTCCAGTGCCGCGCGCTCGTCGGTGGAAAGCTCGGGCTTCAGCGTGCGGACCACGCCGCCCCGGCCCACCACGCTCGGCAGCGACAAAGTCACGCCAAAATCCTTCTGGTAGGTGCCGATGGGTATCACGGTGTTTTCGTCCCGCTGCATGATCTCGGCGATGCGGGCGCAGACCATGCCGATGCCGTACTGGCTGGCGCCGATGCCTTCGATGATGGTGATGTTGGCGTAGCGCACCTCGCGCTCGATCTCCTGGCGGAAGCTGTCGACGGACGTGCCTCTGCGGCGGATCTCCTCCAGCACGGAAATACCGCCGACCCGGGCCGAGGACCAGAGGAAGACCGACGAGGTGCCGTGCTCGCCCAGCACCTGGGCCTCCACCGAATTGGGGCTGACGCCGAGATGCCGCGCCAGGTGGACGCGGAAGCGCAGGCTGTCCAGATAAGTGCCGGTGCTGAGCACGCGGTCGTGCCTGGCGACGCGGCGCGCCACGTCCGCCAGCGGGTCGGGCGGGTCGGTGACCACGAGGATGACCGCCTCCGCCGCCGCCGCCGCCACGCGCGGGACGATCTCCTCATAGATGCGGGCGTTAGCGTCGAGGAGGCGTAGCCGTCCGGCGGGATCGCTGCGGTCGGTGGCGCCACCGGTCTTCTCGTTGACGCCGGCGGTGATCATGACCAGGGCGGCGCCGGCGAGGTCCTCGTAGTCGCCGTCCGCGATCTCCACCAGGGGCGAGAGCGGCGTCCCATACCGCATGTCCGTCGCCACGCCCTTGCCCCGTGCCCGGGTCCGGTCCACCAGGACGATCTCCCGGGCGGCGCCGCGCAGCACCGTCGCCATGGCGCAGGCGGATCCGACCGCTCCCAATCCGACGATGCCGACTTTCATGATGGGGTCTCCGGGGTTGGCTTGGGGGTAGCCCAGAGATAGGTCGTGGGATTGGCGCGTCAATATCCGCGCCGCGTCAGGTGAAATTCTCCGCGTAGTGGCATGCGACCTGGCGGTCGATGACCGGCCGCAGCGCCGGCCGCTCGGCGCGGCAGCGGTCGGTAGCGTGGGGGCAGCGCGTGTTGAAGGCGCAGCCATGCGGCGGGTTCAGGGGCGAGGGGAGCTCGCCGGTCAGCACGATGTGCTCGCGCTTCTTCTCGACGCTGGGCGTGCTCGCCAGCAGCGCCCGCGTATAGGGATGCAGCGGCTGGCGGAAGATCGCGTCCTTCGGGCCCTGCTCCGCGGTGCGGCCGAGATACATCACCAGAACGTCGTCGGAGACGTGGCGCACCACGCCGAGGTCGTGGGAGATGAAGAGGTAGGAAAGCTCGAATTCCAGCTGGAGGTCGCGCAGGAGGTTCAGCACCTGGGCCTGGATCGAGACGTCGAGGGCGGAGACCGGCTCGTCCGCCACCACCAGCTTCGGCCGCAGCATCAGGGCGCGGGCAATGGCGATGCGCTGGCGCTGGCCGCCGGAGAACATGTGGGGATAGCGGTGATAATGCTCCGGCCTGAGCCCCACCTTCGCCATCATGTCCCGCGCCTGCTCCTGGCGCTCGGGCTTGGAGAGCCTGGTGTTGATGACCAGCGGCTCCTCCAGGATCGCGCCCACTTTCTTGCGCGGGTTGAGGGAGCCGTAGGGGTTCTGGAACACGATCTGCACCGCGCGGCGGAGCGGCGTGCGATCCGCCGCCGCGGGCTTGACGGCGTCGCGGCCGATGAGCGTGAGGGCGCCCGATGTCGGCGGCTCGATCAGCGTCACCACCCGCGCGAGGGTCGACTTGCCGCAGCCGGACTCGCCCACCACCGCCAGGGTGCGGCCCGGCGCGATGGAGAAGGAGACGCCGTCCACCGCCTTCAACACGCCCGGCGCGGCGAAGACGCCGCGGCGCACGCGATAGTGCCGCGTCAGCTCCCGCGCCTCGGCGACGGCGGTCATTCCGCGGCTCCGGCGGCGCCCATGCCGTCGAGGGGATAGTGGCAGCGCACCGACGCGGCGCCGGCGCGGGTCAGTGCCGGCTCCTCGGCGCGGCAGCGGGCGTCGGCGTAGCGGCAGCGCGGGTTGAAGAGGCAGCCCGTGGGCCGGTCGTGCAGGCCCGGCACCATGCCGGGAATCGTCGGCAGCCGGTTGTGGCCGTGGCTGCGCTCCGGCAGCGCCGAGAGCAGCGCCGCGGTATAGGGGTGGCGCGGCGCCGGGAAGAGGCGCTCCGCCGGCTGCTCCTCCACCACCTGGCCCGCGTACATCACCATCACGCGCTGGGCGGTCTCCGCGACCACGCCCATGTTGTGGGTGATGAGGATGAGTGCCATCTGCCGCTCGCGCTGCAATCGCACCAGGAGGTCGAGGATCTGCGCCTGGATGGTGACGTCGAGGGCGGTGGTCGGCTCGTCGGCGATCAGCAGGCGCGGATTGCAGGCGACCGCCATGGCGATCATCACGCGCTGGTTCATGCCGCCGGAAAGCTGATGGGGAAACGCCCCGAGGCGCGTCTCCGGCGCGGGGATGCCGACCTGCTCCAGAAGCTCGATCGAGCGCCGGCGCCGCGCCGCACGGTCGAGGCCCGCGTGCAGCCGCAAGGTCTCGCCGAGCTGAAAGCCGATGGTGAAGCAGGGGTTGAGGCTGCTGGTGGGCTCCTGGAACACCATCGCCACGTCCTTGCCGGTGATGCCCCGGCGCTGGCGCGTCGAGAGACCCAGGAGGTCGCGGCCGGCGAAGCGCAGGCGATCGGCGCGCACCTCGCCGGGAAACGCCACCAGCCCCATCATCGCCAGCATGGTGACGCTCTTGCCGGAGCCGGATTCGCCGACGATGCCGAGCACCTCGCCTTCGTCGACGCTGAGGGAGACGCGGTCCACCGCCTTGAGGCGGCCGGCGACGGCGGGGAATTCGACCGAGAGGTTCTCGATCTCGAGGAGAGCCATCAGCGCTTCAGCTTCGGATCGAGGGCGTCACGCAGACCATCGCCCAGAAGATTGAATGCCAGCACCGTCATCAGGATGGCGATGCCGGGGAAGGTCACCACCCACCACGCCCGCAACACGAACTCGCGGGAGTCCGCCAGCATGGTGCCCCATTCCGGGAGCGGCGGCTGCACGCCGAGGCCGAGGAAGCCCAGCGCCGCCGCGTCGAGGATCGCGGTGGAGAATCCGAGCGAGGCCTGCACGATGAGCGGCGCCATGCAGTTCGGCAGCACGGTTGAGAGCATGAGCCGCAACGTGCCGGCGCCGGCAACCTGGGAGGCGGTGACGTAGTCCTTGGCGCGCTCGGTGATGACGGCGGCGCGGGTGATGCGGACGTAGTAGGGCAGCGTGGTGATGGCGACGGCGAAGATCGCGTTGACGAGGCCCGGCCCCAGGATCGCCACGATGACGATGGCGAGCAGCAGGCTCGGCAAGGTCAGCAGCGTGTCCATGAGCCGCATGATCGCGATCTCGACGATGCCGCGGAAGAACCCCGCGACAAGGCCCAGGAAGGTCCCGGCGAAGAGCGAGAGCACCACGACGACGGTGCCCATGAAGAGCGAATAGCGGGTGCCGTGCAGGAGGCGCGAAAGCATGTCGCGGCCGATGGCGTCGGTGCCCAGCAGATACTGCCAGCGGCCGCCGTCCTCCCAGACCGGCGGCACCAGGAACGCGTCGTCGTTGTTGAGGATCGGCGAGTAGGGCGAGATCACGTCGGCGAAGATAGCCAGCAGCACGAGCACGACGATCAGCACGAAACCGGCGAGCGCGCCCTTGTTCTGGGAGAAATAGAACAGGAATTCGCGAAACGGGCCGGGTACGACGGCGCCTCGCGGTGATTCGACGGCTTCGACCAAGTCCTGCGCCCCTGCCTCGTGCCCGGTGTTGCCAGAGATTATTTTTCCGGCGATCCGACCTTCTGTCGGCCCCACGCTTACACCGGATGCAGGGGGCCCGACAACCTCGATCGGACCGGCGGCTCAGCTGGCCTTTTCGCAGGCGGCGAAGTGGCGCGCGATCTCCTGGCCGGTGGCGATCCAGACGTCGCCCAGCGCCCGCGCATGGGAGAGGAACTCCCGCAGCAGGCGGAGCCGCATCGGCCGACCGCTGACCTGGGGGTGCAGCACGGTGGTGACGAGGCCGCCCCAGTCCCGCGTCTCGTCCAGCTCGTCCTTCCAGATCGAGAGGACGTGGTCCTTGGGGAACAGCGGGCGGGGGCTGAAGCGATGGGTGAGGCCGTAGAGCCAGTCGTCGTAGCTGAGCGTCACCGGCAGCTCGATCACGCCCGGCGTTCCGTCCGCCAGCACCTGGCGGTAGGGCCTGACGTCGTCGCGCCAGGAGCTGGAATAGAGGAAGCCGCGCTTGCGCAGGCTGGCGCGCAGCTCCTCGCAGCTCTCGCCATAGGGCGCGCGATAGCCCGCCGGCACCACGCCCAGGCGACGGCGGAGCGTCTCCAGGCCGCGCTCCAGCTCCTCCTGGATCATGGGGTCGCCGGGCTCCGGCATCAGGTGGTGGAAGCCGTGATGGGCGATCTCGTGGCCGTCCTTCTGGATCGCCTCGGCGACGGCGGGATAGGCCTCGATGAACCAGCCCGTGGTGAAGAAGGTGGCGGTGAGCTCCTGCTGGCGCAGCATCTCCAGGAGCCTGGGGATGCCGACCCGGCCCTCGTAGCCGCCATAGGACGCGGTGACGAGGCGGTCGAAATTCCCGGGATCCTTGCTGGTCCAAGCGGTCTCCGCGTCGACGTCGAAGGAGAGCTGCATCGCCGCGCGGTACTTGCCGGGCCAGGGGAATACCGGCGCCGGTCCCGCGGGATTTGCGGGGCGGAGCGGGACACGCTCGGGGGTCGTGCTTGCCTGCATGGGATCGTCACTTTCTCAAGGGCGTCGGCGGAAAGCCCTTGCAATGCCTGGACCAGCAATAAGCCGCCCGCGTCAGAGCGGCGGCGGCTCCACGGCGCCGGTCTGGTTGACGATCGGGCCATACCATTGCGGCCGCCGGTGCGCCGCGAAATTGAACATCTTGTCCTTGCCCTGGCGGCAGAGATCGAGATCGCAATCGGCGACGATGATCTCGTCCGCGAGGGACTTCGCTTGCGCCACGATCTGGCCGTTGGGATCGACGATGCAGGAGCCGCCGATCAGCCCCGAGCCGTCCTCGTTGCCGGCCTTGGCCACGGCGACCGCCCAGGCGCTGTTCATGTAGGCGTTCGCCTGCGCCACGAGCGTCGAGTGGAAGGTCCGGATCTCGCCGCCCTCGGTGTCGCCGCCGTTGGGGTCGTAGGCGGCGGAGTTGTAGCCGACGCAGATGAGCTCGGCGCCCTGCAGCCCCAGCACCCGCCAGCCCTCCGGCCAGCGGCGGTCGTTGCAGACCAGCATGCCCATGATGGCGTTGCCCCAGGCGGCCGGCGCACGGAAGGCGGGGAAGCCGAGGTTGCCGTATTGGAAATAGCGCTTCTCCAGCTGCTGGAAGCGCGCGCCCGGGCGCGGCTCCACGGAGCCCGGCAGATGCACCTTGCGATATTTGCCGAGAAGCCGCCCGTCGGGGGCGACCAGCACGGCGCTGTTGAAGCGCTCGCGCTCCGGCGTCAGCTCGGCGTAGCCGACATAGAACCCGACGCCGAGCTCGCGGGCACGGTCGAAGAGGGGAGCGGTGGCCGGACCCGGCAGGCTTGCCTCGAAATAGGTGAGGAGCTCCGCCTCCTCCATCAGCCAGCGCGGAAAGAACGTGGTGAACGCCAGCTCCGGGAAGACGACGAGCTTGGCGCCGTCGGCGGCCGCCCGCTCCAGCAGCGTGATCAGCCGGTCGAGCGTATGCGCGCGCGTGTCGGCACGTTGCGTCGGCCCCATCTGTGCGCCGGCGATCCGCACGGTTCGTGCCATGGCTGTAACCCTCATTCTTCCGTCCAGAGATGCCGCCAGAATAAGCCGGATCGGCCCGGGATCAACCGGCCAAATAGAGCATTTCCCGCCGAAGTGGATGCCGGTTCGGCGTCGAAAATGCGACCAAACCAACAAAGCTAGAGCATGCTCCGATCCGACCGCATCGGAACATGCTCTAGCCGCGCGGGGCCGGGGTCAGCGGGTGTGGCGGATGCGCGGGTTCACGACCCCGTAGAGGAGATCGACGATGAGGTTCACCACCATCACCACGCTGCCGATCATCAGCACGCCGCCCTGCAGCACGGGATAGTCGCGCCGCCCGATGCCTTGGACCAGCCAGTTCCCGACCCCCGGCCAGGAGAAGATCGTCTCGGTCAGGATCGCGCCGCCGAACAGCGATCCCATCTGCAACCCGATCACGGTGATGACGGGGATGAGGGCGTTGCGGAGCGCATGCACGCAGACCACCCAGATCGGCCCCAGACCCTTGGCGCGGGCGGTGCGGATGTAGTCCTCGCCCAGCACCTCCAGCATCGCCGAGCGCGTCATCCGCGCGATGATGGCGAGCGGCACGGTGCCGAGCACGATGGTCGGCAGGATCAGGTGGGAGAGCGCGGAGACGAAACGCGCCGTCCTGATCCGACAGCAAGGAGTCGATGAGCAGGAAGCCGGTGGTGGGCTCGATGAAATAGGCGACGTCGATGCGGCCGGAGACCGGCGTCCACCCCAGCACGCTGGAGAACAGCAGGATCAGCAGCAGTCCCCACCAGAAGATCGGCATCGAGTAGCCGGTGAGGGAAAAGCCCATGATGCCGTGATCGAAGATCGTGTTGCGCTTGACCGCCGCGATGATGCCAGCCGGCAATCCCAGGATGATCGCGAACAGCATGGCGCAGAGCGTGAGCTCGATGGTGGCGGGAAAGAGGGTGCCGAACTCCTCGATGACGCGTTGGTGGGTGATCGCCGAGAGGCCGAGGTCGCCGCGCAGCACATGGCCGATATAGACCGCGTATTGCACGGCGAGCGGCTTGTCGAAGCCGTACTCGGCGCTGAGCTGCGCGTGCCGCACGGGATCGATGCCGCGCTCGCCGGCCATGACCTCGATGGGATCGCCGGGGATCAAGTGGACCAGCAGGAAGGCAAGCAAGGTCACCCCGAGGAAGGTCGGGATGATCAGGCTTACTCGGGTGAGGACGAACCGCAGCATTGTCAGGAAATCCGGACGCTCCGGCGAGCGCCGAAAGGGAAGCGCCCGGCCTCTCGTGGAGGCCGGGCGCTGCCGCCGCTACTTCAGGTCGACGCCGTAGAAGGAGTGGGCGCCGAACGGGCTGAGCTTGAAGTCCTCGACGTTCTTGCGAACGGCGGCGAACTGCACGGAGTGGGCGATGGTGACCCAGGGCGCCTCCTCCTTGAAGATCACCTGGGCCTTCTTGTAGAGCTCGGTTCGCTTGTTGATGTCGGTGATGTGCTCGGCCTGGATGATCAGGTCGTCGAAGGGCTTGTAGCACCACTTGGCCACGTTGCTGCCGCCGTTGGCCGCATCGCAGCCGAGCAGCACGTGCAGGAAGTTGTCGGGATCGCCGTTGTCGCCGGTCCACCCGAGCTCGCCCATCTGGTGCTCGCCGTTCTGCATGCGCTTGCGGTATTCGCCCCACTCGTAGCTCTTGATCTCGACCTTGATGCCGACCTTGGCGAGATCCGCCTGCATCAGCTCGGCGATGCGCCGGGCGTTCGGGTTGTAGGGCCGCTGCACCGGCATCGCCCAGATGTCCGTGTCGAAGCCGTTGCCGTAGCCGGCCTCGGTCAGCAGCTTCTTCGCCGCGGCGGGATCGTAGGGATAGTCCTTGACCGCGTCGTTGTAGCTCCAGAGCACCGGCGGGATCGGGTTCTTCGCCACCACGCCCGCGCCCAGGTAGACCGCGTCGATGATCGCCTTCTTGTTGATCGCCATGTTGACGGCCTGGCGCACGCGCTTGTCGTCGAACGGCTTCTTCTGGGTCTGGAAGGCGAGGTAGCCGATGTTCATGCCGGGCTGCTCGAGCAGCTTGAGGTTCGGATCCTTGCGGATCGTCTCGAGGTCGGCCGGGCTCGGATACGGCATCACCTGGCACTCGTTCGCCTTCAGCTTCTGCAGGCGCACGGAGACGTCGGGCGTGATCGCGAAGACGAGGTCGTCGATCTTCGCCTTGCCCTGGAAGTAGGTCGGGTTCGCCTTGTAGCGGATGATGGCGTCCTTCTGGTACTGCACCAGCATGAACGGCCCGGTGCCGACCGGCTCCTGGTCGACCTTCTCCGGCGTTCCCGCCGCCATCATCTTGTCGGCGTATTCCTTCGACGTGATCGAGGCGAAATCCATGGCAAGATCGGCGATGAACGGCGCCTCGGCGTCGTTGAGCTCGAACTTCACCGTGTAGTCGTCCACCTTGGTGATCGACTTCAGCAGCTTGTCGAAGCCCATATCGTTGAAGTAGCTGTGATTGTCCGAGGTCACCTTGAAGAAGGGATCGTCCTTCTTCCATTGCCGATTGAAGCTGAAGATCACGTCATCGGCATTGAAGTCCCGGCTCGGCGTGAAGGTCTTGGTGGTGTGCCACTTGACGCCGTGGCGCAGGTGGAAGGTGAAGACCGTGCCTTCGGCGGAGACGTCGTAGCTCTGGGCGAGGCCGGGCTCGACCTTCGTGGTGCCGCGGGTGAACTCGACCAGCCGGTTGTAAAGCTGGCGACCCGAGGCGTCGAAGGTGGTGCCGGTCGTATTGATGGCGGGATAGAAATTTTCCGGGCTGCCCTCGGAGCAGTAGACGAGGGTCTTCGCGGTTGCGGCATTGGCGCAGCCGAGCGCCAAGGCCAGGCCGGCGGTCGCGGCCATGAGTCTCGATTTCATGTGGCTTGTCTCCCCGTTGAAGCCTGTCGGTCATCCCGGGCCTGCCATGGCCCGGTAGCGTTAAGCCGAACCTACTGTCGCGCCGGGGGCGCGTCAATCAGCGCGGGCAGCCGCCGCGGCGTTCGCACTGAAGCGGCGATAGAGCGGCGCCAGGGCGGCCGGCAGCAGGTAGACGGGAAGCTGGGTGCAGGTGAAGAACAGCAGGAGATCGGGCGACGCCGCCGCGCCCACGCTGGCCCAGACGATGGCCGTGTTCTTGTTGCCTCCGATGAGGCCGATGGTGAGGGCGTGCGGGCGGTCGATGAGCGCGAAGACCAGGAACGTCACCGCCTGGAAGACCAGGCTGATGCCGAGGGCGCCGGCGGAATAGATCAGCACCGTCATCGGATCGGCGGCGATCCGCGCCCAGATTCCGTCCATGATCGCGATCGCGAACAGCACCAGCAGCAGCACGTTGAATCCGCTGATCTCGGTGCGGTACCGCTCGACCCGCTCGGGGCCCGCGACGCGGCGCACCACGGCGGCGACCGCGGCGGCGCCGACGATGAAGAAGGCAAGGCGTCCCATCAGCGGCAGGATGCCGATGGCAAGATTGACGCCGATGAGGCCAAGCAGCAGGGGCGGCAGGGTCAGCGGCACCAGGAACGTCGCCGTCACCATCACCAGGAGGGCCAGCGCGCCGTCGAGCCCCATCAGCAGGGCCACCGCCGGCAGCGCCATCAGCGGCGGCGAGGCGGCCCAGAGCACAAGTCCGTGAGCGAGGCCCTGGGGCAGGTCGAGCACCCGCCCGGCGACCGCCACCAGCATCGGCGACACGATCAACGTCCACAGCACCACCAGCGCCACGCGGCCGGGATGACGCGCGTGGGCGCGCACCCGCGGCCAGTCGATGGTCAGCATGATCGCGGTCGTCATCAGGAAGATGAGGACCGAGAACAGCGGCTTGATCGCCTGCGCCACCGGCGGCAGCGCCAGGCCGATGAAAAGTCCGCTGGCGAGAAAGCTCGCGCCGTTGCGGCCCAGGAATGCGAGGCAGCGAGGGATCATCGGGACCGCGGATGGAGGCGCCGGCTTTAGCGTCGCGCGGACGCTACCTCGACGCCTCCTTGCCGTCCATCGGTTACCCCGGCCTGGGCGGAGGACTCTCTCCTAGGCCGCGCGCACCCAGCGGATCTCCGGCGTGTCGCGGAAGGCGAAGCGCTGGAGGTGGCGGTCGACGACTTCCTGCAAGCGCTCCAGGGCGCTGGCGTCCGCCGCCTCGGCGCGCAGGATCAGGAGATCGGATCCCGCCTCGAGCTGGCAGACGCCGGCGGGAAACTCGATGCGTCCCTCGGCCTCGGTGTGGGTCACCGGGATCTTGTGGGCGAAGTGCTTGCAGAGCTGGCCGAGGTAGCGGCGCGCCATCGCGGTGGCGACGCGGGCTTCGGATGTAAGCATGGTCAAATTCCCGTTCTTCGATGACGTGGGTGTCAGCTCTGCTCGATCTCGATCGCCGCCGCGTCGAGAGCGGCGGTGACGCGGCGGACCTGCTCCTCGCTGAGCGGGCCGCTGGAGAGCCGCAGCCGCAGGGCCATCCGCATGTTCTCCATCGCCCGCAGGATCTGCGGTGCCGGCCCGCCGCCGCGGGCGGCGTTGACCTCGGCGATGCGCTGGAACACCGCCTCAACCGCCGCCTTGTTGGCCTCGAGGTAGGCGGCGCCCTCCGGCGTGATCTCGTGCAGCTTCTTGCCGGCCTCGCTCGGGCTCACCCGGGCGTAGCCGAGCTCCTCCAGCATGGTCAGGGTGGGGTAGACGACGCCGGGGCTCGGGCTGTAGGCGCCGGCGAGCTTCTCCTCGATTGCCTTGATGACCTCGTAGCCGTAGCGCGGCTTCTCCGCGATGAGCTGGAGAATGACCAGGCGAAGGTCGCCGTGATCGAAGACCCGGCCTCCCCGCCAGCCGCCGCGGCCATGATGCCGCCCGCCCATGTGCCTGCCGCCAAAGCCGAATTCGTCTCGAGCGTGGCGCCGCTCGTCGCATTGTCTGTGTGATCGTCTGTGCATGACTGTCTCTTGCTATAGTTTCGATATATCGAAATATAACTCATAATTCGCCGCCGTCAAGCGCTCGCTTCGGGATTCCCGGACCTGCCTAGACCGGCCGCGACGCTTTAAGCGAAAAGGCGAGGGGTAGCCAGGGCTTGTCGGGCCAGCGGTACATGCCGGGAGGGTCCTCGACCAGGATCCCGAACATGCGCCACGGCACGCGATCATGCTCGTGCAGCCAGTCCAGCCGCAGCCCCGCGGAAATGAGACCGGTGACGATGTCGGCAAGGGGATGCATCCATGTGTACTGCGTCGCGTTCACCAGCCGCGCACTGCGGTCGGCATAATCGGTGGGATCGACGAGCACGACCGGCTCGCGCTGGAAATAGGGCGCGAAGCGGCCGGGCATGCCATCCGCCGTGCGCGTAGCGTCGTCGAATACCAGCGCGGAGGGATGCGCCTCGGCGAGATAGAGAATCCCGCCGGGCCTCACGAAATCCGCAACCAGCCGGGCCCAGGCGGCAATGTCGGGCAGCCAGCAGATGGCCCCCCAGGTGACGTAGACGAGGTCGAAATCGTGCGGTCGCGGCACCGCCCGCGGCGCGTCGTAGAGATCCGCCTCGACGAACCTCGCCATCGCGTCGAGGCCGAGTTCGGCCGCCAGCTTCCGCGCCGTCGCGATCGCGGGCGCGGAAAAGTCGAGGCCCACCACGTCGGCGCCCCGCTGCGCCAGGATCAGGCTGTCGCGGCCGAAGTGGCATTGCGGATGGAAGATCCGCGAGCCCCGCACCGGCCCGAGCTCGGCTTCCTCGATGGCATTGAGGCGGCCGTGACCGGTGCGCAGCGGCGCCAGATCGTAGTCCGCTGAGGCGAGGTGGACGCCGACCCGTTCGTCCCAGTTCGCCCGGTTCGCTTGTCGCCAGTCGATGGCCATTGCCGGCACTCCAGGTCAGAGATCCGGCGCCGCGAGGCGCCACCAGTCAGGCCGCCCGCACCTCGACCCGCATGGCGCCGATGCCGTCGATGGCCGCATCCATCACGTCGCCGGGGCGCACGGGTCCGACCCCCTCCGGCGTGCCGCTGAGGAGGATGTCGCCGGGCAGCAGCGTATAGAACGACGAGGCGAGCTCGATCAACGTGCCGAGACCGAGCACGAGGTCTTTCGTGTTCGCCTTCTGGCGCGGCTCGCCGTTCACCGTGATCGAGAGGTCGCGGCGGTCGGGGTTGGTGAACTCGTCCGCGGTCACCATCCACGGTCCCAGCACGCAGTAGGAATCGCCGGACTTGCGCAGGCTGCGCTCCTCCGGCCCGCGGATCGTCATGTCGAGGCCGATGGCATAGGCGGCCACGTATTGCAGGGCATCGGCGGCCTTGACGCGGTCGGCAGGCTTGCCGATCACCAGGGCCAGCTCCACCTCATGGTCGTTGCGGCGATCGAGATAGCGCAGCGCCACGCCGGCCGAGGGCCCGACCAGGGCGCTGGTCGCCTTCAGGAACAATCCCACGCGCTGGATCTCCTCCACCTGCTTCTGGTGATGGATCTCGGCGTCGGCGCGGGCCTCCTCGAGGTGCCGCTTGTAGTTGACGGGGGCGCAGACGATCTTGCTGGGATTTGCGACCGGGCTCAGCAGCGTCACCTGGGACAGCGGCCGCGCGACGGCGCGCTTCGCCTCGGTCTCGATATGCGGGCGCAGCTCGTCCAGCGCCGCGACCAGAGGGTCTCCCTTGGGCAGCGGCCAGCGCTGCGCCGGCAGCCGCGCGATGACCGGCGTCACGTCCAGCACGTCGTCGCCGCGTACCAGGCCCAGGCGATTGTCGTCGAAACGGCAGAGTCTCATGGTTCCTCCGGGGATGGGCGTGAGTATGCCCGGCGCCCACCGCGCCGGGAAATGCTTTAGGCGCGGCGATTGGCGAGGCTGATGCGCCGGCCGAGCTGCGGCGGTGGCGGGAGCTGCCGATGCTCCGCCAGGAGACGCTGGATCGCGTTCATGGCCGTTGTCGGAAACGGCGCCGCCCGCGGGGCCTTCAGATCCACATGCAGCGTCAGCACTTCGATGGTGGCGGCGAGATATCCCGCCTCGCCGTGCATCATGCGGTGAAAGAAGTGCAGGCGCTTGCTGTCCGCGTCGATGAGCTGGCTCGTCACGGCGAGGGGCTCGCCTACCTTGAGTTCCCGCTCGTAGGTCGCATGGGCCTCCAGTACGAAGATCGAGTGATCGGTCGCGCGACGGTAGCTCTCGCCGAGACCGAAATGGTCGAACAGCCGGTCGCTGGCGTGGTCGAAGGCCAGCACGTAATAGGCGACATTCATGTGGCCGTTGTAGTCGATCCACTCCGGCAGGACCCGGCCGGCATAAAGGCTGAGAGGCTCGGGCATCGGACGGTCTCCGGCAGGGGCGGGGCGGCAACGGACGGTTCCAGGTCTGGCCTTACCCCTCCGGGGCGGGGCTCTGACGACCTCGTTTACGCAATCTCTATCATTCTGACCAAAACTAGCGGGCGGCAAGCTCCAGGGGGCGCTGCCTCCGGCCCACGGATCGGCAAAAGATGAGTAAAAATCAAGATTTCACCAAGGCCAAAAGTCTCGGCGAGGCGGCGCACCGGGCGATGACCACCCATGGTGTGCCGGCGACGCCGCAGAACTACACTGTCTGGTTCTCCTATGTGAGCGGCCTGCAACCGGAGCTTACGGGCGCCATCGACGCCATCATCGCGGCAAAGGAGCCCTTCAGCGAGCAGGTCTCCGCCGATCTTCATTACCGGTTCTTCGACACCAGCCGGCATTTCAACCTGCTGCAGCAGACCAGCGCCGACCTCGATCAGGCGGTCGAGCAGGTGATGAAGTCGATCAGCGCGGCCACCGGCGACACGCAGACCCTGAACAAGACCTTGACGGAATACTCCAACGAGCTTGGCAGCGGCCTCAGCCCCGAGCGCGTGCGCGGCATCGTCGCCAACCTCCTGACCGAGACCCAGCGTTCCGCGCAGAAGACCCGTTCACTGGAGGACCGTCTTAGCCGCACTTCCGGCGAGATCGCGGCGCTGCAGGAAAATCTCGAGGTGGTGCGCCGGGAGTCCCTGACCGACGCGCTCACCGGCATTCACAACCGGAAATTCTTCGACACCAGGCTGCGGGAAGCCGCGCGCGCCGCGACCGAGAGCAACGAGCCGCTGGCGCTGCTCATTCTGGACATCGATCATTTCAAGAAGTTCAACGACACCTACGGCCATCAGCTCGGCGATCAGGTGCTGCGCCTGGTGGCGAAGACGCTCACGGAATGCGTCAAGGGCCGCGACACGCCGGCGCGCTTCGGCGGCGAGGAGTTTGTCATCATCCTGCCGCAGACCCGGCTCGAGAACGCGGTCATGGTGGGCGAGCAGATTCGCCGCACGATGGTCCGGCACAAGATCGTGCGCAAGGACACCGGCGACGACTATGGCGTGATCACGCTCTCGGTCGGTGCCAGTGCCTATCGTCCCGGCGAGCCGCTGACCTCGCTGATCGGCCGCGCCGACGCCGCGCTCTACCACGCCAAGCACACCGGCCGTAACCGGGTGGTGGCGGAGGACGACGTGCCGCCGGACGTGATCGCCGAAGCCGAAGCGGCGTCGACCGCCGCGGAGTAGGCGCCGGCCATCACGTCAAGCCGGCGTGCGTCAGCCCGGAGCTTTGATCTTCTTTCTCATGTAGACGGTGACGCTGCCCGGCACGACGGAGCCGCGGCGGTACTCCTCGTATCCCCGCCGGGAATAGAATGCGAGGTTCGAGGCAAAGACGGCATTCGTGTAGAGCCGGATCTCGTCGACCCCCAGGGACGCGGCAAGCCCGTCCGCATGATGCAGGAGCCGGTCGCCGATCCCTTTTCGCTGCTGATCGGGCCGAACCACGATGTTCTCGATCAGGAGATGATCGGCTGCCGGAATGGTCTCGATCAAAGCCAGCAGTTGCCCATCCTCCTCCCAGAGATCGATGACGTGCTCAGCGATGGCACGATCATAGTCCGCGGTCATCGGCAGGGGCTCGCGGCCGATGAGAGGAACCCATTTTGCATAGGCGGTCCTGGTCAAGACCCGCACCGCCGCGGCGTCAGCGGGACCTGCTCGTCTGAGAGACAACCGCTCAGTCATTCCGAGTCATCTGCCGCCAGCGTAGTGAGCGCCGAGCCCTCAATTCGGTAGGGCAGCCACTCCTCGAGATGCTGCATCCCGATCCGGTGATAGAACTGCCGCGCGGGATTCCAGTGCAGCACCGAGAGATCGAAGCGCGCCCAGTCGCGCTCCAGCGCAATGGCCGCGAGGCGTGTCATCAGGCGCCGGCCGACGCCGTGCTTGCGCGCCCATTCCGCCACGAAGAGATCCTCGAGGAAGAGCCCGGGCCGGCCCTGCCAGGTCGAGAAGTTCGGGTAGAAGAGAGCGAAGCCCGCGGGCCGCCCGTCCACCATGGCAAGCAGCGCCTCGAACCGGCGCTCCGGCCCGAAACCGTGCCGCAGCAGGTCGGCCTCGGTGGCGACGACCGCGTCGGGCATCTTCTCGTAGATCGCGAGCTCGCGCACGAGGTCAAGCAGGATGCCGACGTCCTCGGCGACGGCGACGCGCAGCGTGATCGTGGCCATGACAGGATCCTTCCTGGAGCATGATCCCGAAAAGTGGAAGCCGGTTTTCGGAAAAGATCATGCTTGAACAAAAATCTAGCGGTTACTCCGCCCCGGCGGAAAATACCGGGAGCCAGCCCCAATAGGCCAGCCACACGAATCCAAGCGCCATCGAGATCAAGGTGATGGGTATGCCGGCACGGGCATGCTCGGCGAAGGTGATGCGAACGCCATAGCTCGCCGCGCGCTCCACCACGATGAGATTGGCGAGGCTGCCCACCAGCAGCAGATTACCGGCGAGGGTGGACAGGAGGGCGAGCGCGTAGAGCGCGCCGCGGGGCGGATCCGGCCAGATCTGCAGCAGCAGGATGACCGAGGGCACGTTGCCGATGGTGTTGCTCATCAGCAGCGTCAGCGGCGCCAGGACAGCGAGATTGTCCGGCATCAGGCCGTGCTCCTCCAGCGGCGAGATCACCGACCAGGGGATGCCGGTGTCGTGCAGCGCACCGGTGAGGGCGAAGAGGCAGGCGAACAGCAGCAGCAGCGGCCAGTCAACGGCACCGATCATGGTGCGGCTCGTCACTTTGCGACTGGTGAGCAGGACGGCGGCGATCAGCAGCGCGACGATCTCGCGCGGCAGGCTTGTCGTGAAGAAGATCAGCATCACCAGTATCGAGATGACGCCCTTCAGGGTCTGCACGCGGTCGAAGGGATGGAAGGGCACCTCCGGGAGGTCCGGCGGCAGCACTTCCGCAGTGCTCATGCGATCGCGCCAGAGATACCAGAGCACGCCGAAAACCACGCCCAACGCCGCCAGCGCCGGCACGCCGCAGGCGGCGATGAAGCTCCAGAAACCGAGATTGCCCATCTGCCCGATGGCGATGTTCTGGGGATTGCCGATCAGCGTCGCGGCGGAGCCGGCATTGGTGGCGGCGGCGAGCGCCAGCACGAAGGGGCGCGGGTCGAGACCGCGCCGGCGCACACCGGCGATCAGCAGGGGCGTCATGCCGAACAGCAGGATGTCGTTGGCGAGGATGGCGGAGAAGGCGCCGCACGCCGCCACTGTCGCTCCCAGCAGCAGCACCGGGCCGCCGCGCAGCGCCGTCAGCCAGTTCACGCAGAGATCAAGGAGGCCCGAGGTCGCGAACTGCGCCGAGATCATCATCAGCGCGAACAGCAGCACCAGCGTCGCCGTATCGATGTTCCCGGCGACGTCGTCGATGGTCACCGCCCCCAGCCCCAGGAGCGCGATCACGCCAAGGAGCGCGATGCCGGTGCGATCGACTTGCAACCAGGGAAGACGCCCCGCCGCCATCAAGAGATAGGTCAGCAGGAAGACAAGGACGATGACGGCGCTTTGCATGGGGCGGGAGGGATATCGGAGGCGGCGAGGGCCGGGCGGGCCAATGCTATATAGCGCCGCGCCCCAACAGCGCAAGAAACCGATGGCGAGGCGAAAAATGCCTCTAGCGGCGGGTATTTTCCGCCGCTCGCGGCCTCAGAGGGCGAAGAACGGCGTCCCCTCCAGCTCGGGCTCGGCGAAGGCGTCGAGCTCGCGCCGCACATGGGCTAAGTCCTCCTGAAAGAAGGACTGCGCCATGCGGGTGGCCAGGATTTCCGCCCCGATGACGACCCCGGGAACATCGCCTGAAATCGCTCCCAGGCTGGCATTGGCGCCATAGTTGAAGAGGTGGATGCGGCCAAGGTCGGGGCGGCTTCCGGGGCTCCGCTCCGTGAGCTCGAAGCCGGGACCGAGATAGGGAAATCGCGCGAGGTCGGGATGGCGCTGATCCGGCGGCGGCCCATAGCGGTCGGCCCAGGTGGCGATCTCGGGCGCGAGATCGGCGAGTTCTGGGCAGGCGCCGACATCGATGCGGAAGCCGGTGCCGAGGATGAGGAAATCGGCGCGGCGCTCGGTGGTATCCGTGGCGAGGCGAAGCGCCACGCCGTCGCCCGCGCGCCTGGCCTCCGTCACGGGCGTGCCGAGATGGATCGCGAAGCCGGGGTGGCGGAGGGTGCGCAGCACCGTCTCTCTCGGCGGCGGCGCCTGGTAGTCCTCCTTGTAGAACAGCAGATCCCAGCGATCGGCGTCGCCGAGGGCGGCGAAGCCCTCGAAGAATCCGGGATAGGACGAGCCGCGCCCCTTGTTGATCTGCGGCAGCACCTTGCGCCGGACATACAAATCGACGCCGGCGGCGCCGGCTTCCAGCGCGGTTGCGGCGTTGTCCCAGGCGGAGGCGCCGCCGCCGATCACCGCGACGCGGCGTCCGCGAAGGCGCTGGAAATCGATCGGCTCCGCCGTGTGCGCCGCCAAATCCGGCCACAATCCGCGGTCGATGAAATCGGGAATGTGGATGCCGCCGGTGCCGTCGCGACCGGTCGCCAGCACCAGGCGGCGCGCGTGGAGGCGCCTCTCGCCGTTTCCGTCCCTGACATCGACGGCGACGAGGCCGCCTGCCGGCGTCACCCGCGTCACCTCGATCCCGTTCTCCACCGGCAGCGCCAGCACGTTCCGGACCCAGGTGAGATAGTCCATCCACACGGCGTTCGGAATCTTGTCCAGGCGCTCCCAGCCGCCGGCGCCGTGGATCGCCTCGTACCAGGCGCGGAAGGTCAGGGACGGGATGCCCATGGCGGGCCCGCTCAAGTGCTTCGGCGAGCGCAGCGTCTCCATGCGGGCGAAGGTGACCCACGGCCCCTCGCGGCCGGCGGGGCTGCGATCGAGAATTCTGATGTTGCGGATGCCGCGGAAGATCAGTGCCGCCGCCGCCGCGATGCCGCACATGCCGGCGCCGACCACGAGGACGTCGGCCACCGGCGCGCCGTCGGGCCCGGTCCTGGCCTCGAGCCAGTTGCGGGGCGGAAGATTGAGGAGCTCGAGATCGCGCGCCACCGCTGCCTCGTGGGCGGCGAGGCCGATCGGCGGATCCCCGGAGGTGCTGTCCACGACGTCTCCGGGCGGCTCAGGGAGTGGATTTTTTTGGCGCCGGCGCCGGCTCGCCCAACGTCTGCATCAGCCGGTTGGCCCAGGCGAACATGGCGACGGCATTGGTGAGGTCGAGGATCTCGATGTCGGTGAGGCCGACGCGGCGCAGGGGCGCCAGATCCTCGGGCTCCATGGCGCTGGGGTGGCGTGTCAGCTTCACGGAATAGTCGACGATCGCCCGGTTGCGCTCGGCAAGCTCGGTCTCCACTCCCTCATCGAAGATCGCCTGGATGATCTCCGGATGCTTGGTGAGCTGCGTGAATCGGATGGCGTGCACGGACGCGCAGTAGATGCAGCCATTGATGCGCGACACCACGACCGTCGCCAGCTCGCGATCGGCCCGTGGCAGCCCCTTGGGCGCGTACATGACAGCGTTGAAGAGGCGTGAGCGTTCCCGCAGCACCTCGACGTCGCGCGCCAGCAGGAGATAGTAGGGCGACGTCTTCGCGGTGGGCAGGCTCTCCTCGAGCACCGCGACCTGCTCGGGCGTGGCGTCGGCGAGATCGATCGTCGGGAGCCACGACGTCCAGTCGACAGGCTCCATGGTGAAGGAGTGCTCGGCGGCGCTCATGCGGCGTGTCCCAGCAGGCGCAGCCCCGCCAGCACGCGGGTCAGGTAGGTCACGAAGGCGATCAGCTGCGACATCGTGACGATATCCCGCGGCTCCAGGCCGGCCTCGCTCAGCTCCCTGAGATGGCCCGCCGTCGCCATGCGAGGCGTCCGCGTCACGAGATCCACATGGAGAAGGATCGCCGCCAGACGCTTCGTCGGCCTCATCTCGGGAAACCGCTCGACAGCGTCGATGAAGGCGCTGCCGTCGACGATCGCCGCCAGGTAGTGGCGGAAATGCGCGGCGAGCGCTGTATCCTCGCAGAGGACGGCGACGCGAAGCGCGATGGCGCCGCGATCGAGACGGCTGAGGCCGGTGGGGTCCGCCGGTTCCAGCAGGGCCTGGTAGCTCCGCTGCGTGTGGCGCATCGCCTCCGGGCGCTGGGCCCGCAACTCCGCCAGCGCCGAGTCCGGCGTAATGCCGGCGAGCGTGTCGACGATGTCGGTTGTGCCACTCCGGGGTTCCGGCATGCTCTCATCCTCTTCGGAAATTCATCGCGCGCTTTCGGCGCCGGTGTTTCAGGCGATCTCGCGCAGGTACCAGTTGACGTAGCGGAGCGCGTTCTGCTCCATCGGCGCGTAGGGGCCGGGCTCATAGTAGCGCGAATTCACGCCGAGCTGGTTGTGCTCGATAATGCGCTTGTCGGCCTCGCTGGTGACGCGCCAGAGCCAGGCGAGTTTCTGCAGGTCGTAGTCGACGCCTTCCCGCGCGTCGCCGCGCACCAGCCAGATGACTTCCATCTCGCAGCGGTCCGCCGTCTTGGGAATGAAGCGGTAGATGACGCCGTGATCGGGGTAGGCGAGGAAGAAGCTCGCCGGGCCGAAATGGGTCGACGTCGCGGCGCCGTCGTATTCCTTGAAGCCGCCCATCAGCGGCGCCACCGGCGCGCCGTCCTCGCTCGCCGTGACGGCGCCGTCATAGAGCGGATAGCGGAAGCTCCAGACCGCCTCCTCGCCGTCCGCCGAGCCGGTCCAGTGGTCGTGGCCGGGAATATCGAGGCCGAGCGCCGCGGATCGCTTCCGCATGCGCGCGTTCAGTTTCTCGATCCGCGCCGGCGGCTGCTCGATGGCGTGCAGCTTCGAATATTCCGGGTGCGCGGGCCCGCAGTGATAGCACTCGAGGTAATTCTCGACCGCGAGCTTCCAATTGGCGGCGATGGTGTAGGTCTCGCGATGGGCGACCTTGGCGCCGGCCCAGCCATAAGGCCCGTAGTTCATGCGCAGCGCCTTCTCGGCGCGAGCGAGGCTGAGGGGCGTCGTCGCGAAGGATATGAAGACCAGCCCCTCGATCACCCGGAGATGGATCTGCTTCAGGCCGTGGCCCGCGGCGTCGAAGCCGTCGGGCATGTAGCGTGCGGCCTGGAGCGTGCCGTCGAGCCCGTAGGTCCAGCCGTGATAGGGGCAGACGAAGAATTTTGCACTGCCGGCGGCATCCCAGCACACCCGCGACCCGCGGTGCCGACAGACGTTGACCAGCGCGCGGAGGGCGCCGTCCTCGCCGCGCACGATGATGGCGGACTCCGAGGCGATCTCCACCACCTGGAAGTCGCCGGGCTTGGGCAGGCTGCTCTCGTGGCCGGTGCACAGCCAGTGCCGCATCACCACGCGCTCGACGTCGCGCTTGAAGATTTCGGGGTCGGAATAGAAGCCCTGCTCGAGGGACTTGCCCGGCGGCTGCGCGGCGATCAGCGCCGCGATGTCGGCGCCGACTCCGGTCGAGGTCTGGTCCTCCATGCGCGTCTCCATCGCCTCGTCCTGTCAGGGGGAAGCCCGGGCACCGTCGCACCGGAACCGCGTGGCATCGCCGAGGCCAATTTTAGGCGCATTTCATGCCCCTCCGTCCAGTCCCCACCGCGCCGCAGGGATGCGCCGACGGGGCGTTGTACCTGGCGCCGCCGATGCGATATAGCGTGACGATGTCCGAAGAGCGAAATCCCGTCGCGGCCGCCGCCGGCCCGGCCTATCTGCAGGCCCTCAACCCTGCCCAGCGCGAGGCGGTGGAGGCGGTCGACGGCCCGGTCCTGGTGCTGGCGGGCGCCGGCACCGGCAAGACCCGGGTGCTGACCACCCGTCTCGCCCATATTCTCGCCACCAGGCGCGCATTTCCCGGGCAGTTGCTTGCCGTCACCTTCACCAACAAGGCGGCGCGGGAGATGCGGCACCGGCTGGAGGCGACGATCGGCGCCGCGGTGGACGGGCTCTGGCTTGGCACCTTCCATGCGCTCGGCGCTCGGATCCTGCGCCGGCATGCGGAGCGGGTCGGGCTCAAGTCCAACTTCACCATCCTCGACAGCGACGACCAGATCCGGCTGGTGAAGCAGCTCATCGCCGGGGCCGGGATCGACGACCGCCGCCTGCCGCCCCGGGCGCTGCTCTCCGCCTTCGAGCGCTGGAAGGACCGTGGCCTGACGCCCGACCGCGTGCCCGCCGACGAGGCCGCGATGGTGGCGGATGGCCGCGGCCGCGAGCTCTATCAGCAATATGCCCAGCGCCTGATTGCCCTCAACGCCGCCGACTTCGGCGATCTCCTGCTGCACAACCTCACGCTCTTCACCCAGCACGCCGACGTGCTGGCCGACTACCAGCGGCGCTTCCGCTACATCCTGGTGGACGAGTACCAGGATACCAACGTGGCGCAATACCTGTGGCTGCGGCTCCTGGCCCAGGGACACCGCAACCTCTGCTGCGTCGGCGACGACGACCAGTCCGTCTACAGCTGGCGCGGCGCCGAGGTGGAGAACATCCTGCGCTTCGAGAAGGATTTCCCGGGCGCCCGCATCGTGCGGCTGGAGCAGAACTACCGCTCGACGCCGCACATCCTGGCGGCGGCAGCGGGCCTCATCGCTCACAATGAAGGGCGGCTCGGCAAGACGCTGTGGACCGAGGTGAACGACGGCGAGAAGGTGCGGCTCCGCGCGGTCTGGGATTCCGAGGAGGAGGCGCGCTGGATCGGCGAGGAGATCGAGGCGCTGCAGCGCAAGGGCGAGACGCTGACGGAGACCGCCATCCTCGTGCGCGCCGGCTTCCAGACCCGGGAATTCGAGGAGCGCTTCATCAAGATCGGGTTGCCCTACCGCATCATCGGCGGTCCGCGCTTCTACGAGCGACAGGAGATCCGCGATGCGCTGGCCTATCTCCGCCTGATCCACCAGCCCGCCGACGATCTCGCCTTCGAGCGCATCGTCAACGTGCCGCGCCGGGGCATCGGTGAGACCAGCCTGCAGGTACTGCACGCGGCGGCGCGGGCCCGGCAGCTGCCCCTCGCCGAGACGGCGCATCATCTCATCGGCACCGACGAGCTCAAGGCGGCGGCGCGGAAATCCCTGTCGGGATTTCTCGGTGCTGTCGACCGCTGGCGCACGCTCGCGGGCTCGCTGCCGCACACCGAGCTGGCGGCGCTCGTGCTCGAAGAATCCGGCTACATCGCCATGTGGCAGGCGGACAAGTCGGCGGATGCGCCGGGCCGGGTCGAGAACGTCAAGGAGCTGGTCGCCGCCATGGCGGAGTTTGAGAACCTCGGCGGGTTCCTGGAGCATGTGAGCCTGGTGATGGATGCCGCTGAGAGCGGCACCGGCGACATGGTCAACGTGATGACCCTGCACAGCGCCAAGGGCCTGGAATTCGACAGCGTGTTCCTGCCGGGCTGGGAGGAGGGCGTATTCCCCAATCAGCGGGCGCTGGAGGAGGGCGGGCTCAAGTCCCTGGAGGAGGAGCGCCGCCTCGCCTATGTCGGCCTGACGCGGGCGAAGAAGCGCGCCGCCGTGACCTTCGCCGCCAATCGACGCATTTACGGGCAATGGCAAAGCTCGATACCCTCGCGCTTCGTCGACGAGTTGCCGACGGAGCATGTGGAGACCCTCGCCGATGCCGGACTGATGCCGCGGGCCGACGCGGTGCTGAGCAGCGCCGCCTGGGGCGGGAGCGGCAGCGAGGCGCTGCGCGCGCCGCGCTGGTCGCCGCGCGGCGCCACCGCGCCGCTGATCGAAGGCCAGGCGGTACCGGTGCGCGGTCAGGAAGTACGGCGCGTTGGCGGCTTCAAGTCGGGCGACCGCATCTTTCATCAGAAGTTCGGCTACGGTACGGTGCGCCGCGTCGAGGACAACAAGCTTGCCATCGCCTTCGACAAGGCCGGCGACAAGATGGTGATGGACAGCTTCGTCGAGAAAAGCTGAGGAACGGCCATGGCAGCGCGCGACTATTTCTCCGCCGATTACCGCGAGGCCCGCGGCAAATTCCGCGACGCCGCCACCCGCGCCGGCGCGGCCCTCACGACCTTCGTCAATCCGAAGGTGAAGGGGCCGAACGGCGAGGAGCTTGCTACCGACGTGGCGCGCCTCGGTCCGCAGAATGCCGGCCGTCTCCTCATCACGGTCTCCGCCACCCACGGCGCCGAGGGCTTCTGCGGCTCCGGCGCCCAGATCGGCAGCTTCGAGGCCGGACTGCATCGGGAGCTGCCGGCGGATACCGCGCTGGTGGTGGTGCACGCGATCAATCCCTACGGCTTCGCCTGGATCCGGCGCGTCACCGAGGACAACGTCGATCTCAATCGGAACTACGTCGATCATGCGGGCCCGCTGCCGACAAACCCCGGTTACGACGAGCTCGCCGATGCGATCTGTCCGGCGGAGTGGGAGGATGCGCCGCTCGCCAAGGCGCGCGCGCGGCTGGAGACCTATGCGAAGCGGCATGGATCCGCGGCGCTGCAGCTCGCTGTCACGGCCGGTCAGTACTCCCACGCCGATGGCGTCTTCTTCGGCGGCACCGCACCTACGTGGTCCCGTGAGACCATGCTCAAGGTTCTGGCGGAGCACGCTGCGGGCCTCCGCCGGCTGGCGCTCATCGACTTTCACACCGGCCTCGGCCCCTGGGGCTATGGCGAGCCGATCGTGACGCACGGCAATGGCAGCCCGGCCCTCGTCCGCGCCCGCCAGTGGTATGGCGACCGCATCACCTCGACGTCTCTCGGCAACAGCACCTCGGCGGACGTGCGCGGCGACATGCTGACCGGCGTCGAGCACCGCTACGGCGGCATCGAGGTAACCGGCCTCGCCGTCGAATACGGCACGCTGCCTCTGAACCAGGTGTTGGACGCCGTGCGCGCCGACAACTGGCTGCATGCGCATGGCAAGGTCGACAGCGCGAAGGGACGCGGGATCAAGGCGATGGTCCGCGATGCCTTCTACGGCGACAAGGACGACTGGAAGGGCATGATCCTCGAGCAGGCGCTCGGCCATCAGCGCAACGCGCTGCGTGGTCTTGCCGGCTGAGGCGGCGCGGGTGGCGCAGTCGAGCCGCGACGGCGGCGTCTGGCGATTGCGCCTGACCGCGCCTGACGTGGCGCTCGCCGAGCGCGCGGCGGCGGCGCTGGAAGAGCTCTGCCAGGGCATCAGCGCCTTCGAGATCGCCGGCGGAAACAACTGGCTGGTGGAAGGGTTCGCGGTAGAGCCGCCCCGGCCCGAGGAACTCGAGACCCTGCTGCTCCTTGCCTGGGCGGGACACGGCGAGCCGCCGGCGCCCGAGGTCGAGAGATTGCCGCCGCGGGACTGGATCCGCGAGAACCGCGAGAGCTTTCCGCCACGCCGGATCGGGCGTTATTTCATTCACGGCACGCATCATCTCGGCGGGACGCCAGCCGGGGCGATCGGTCTCCTGATCGACGCCGCAACCGCCTTCGGCACCGGCGAGCATGCGACCACCACGGGCTGCCTGATCGCCCTCGACCGGCTGGCGCGCCAGCGGCGGCGGCGTAATGTGCTCGACATGGGAACCGGCACCGGGATCCTTGCCATTGCCGCCTGTAAGACGTGGCGTCTCCCGGCGTCGGCGGTGCTCGCGGTCGACATCGACGGCGGCTCGGTGCGGGTGGCGCTCGAGAACGCGCGCCGGAACGGCGTGGCCGGGGGTGTCCGAGTACGATGGAGTGCCGGCTATCGCAGCCGAACGGTGCGGGAGCGGCGGCCCTACGACCTCGTCTTTGCCAACATATTGGCGCGGCCGCTGGCGCTGATGGCACGCGATCTCGCCGTTGCTCTTGCGCCGGATGGTGTCGCGGTGCTCTCGGGGCTGCTCGCCCGGCAGGAGCGGTTCGTGCTGGCGGCGCATCGCCCGCATCGGCTCCAACTATGTCACCGCATCGTCATCGACGGGTGGCACACCCTTGTGGTACGCCGACAGCCACGTCGCTCTCCCGCCTCCCCACTCCGAAGTTCCCCCTCGTGACAATCTTTCAAGCGCTGTTGACGGCCATCCTGCAGGGCGTCACCGAGCTCTTTCCGGTGAGCAGCCTCGGCCATGCCGTCCTGCTGCCGCTGGTTCTGGGCTGGAATATCGACCAGAACGCGCCCTACTTCCTGCCGTTCCTGGTCGTGCTCCATCTGGGAACCGCGGCGGCGCTGCTGATCTACTTCTGGCGGGACTGGATCGGTCTGCTGCGCGCCGTGTTGGGGCGCGGCACGTCCCAGGAGCGCCGGCGCCAGTGGCGGCTGATCCTTCTCATCGTGGTGGCGACAATTCCCGCGGTGATCCTGGGGTTCGCTTTCGAGAAGGGTATCCGCGCGCTCTTCGGCTCACCCGCCGTGGCGGCAGCGTTCCTGATCGTCAACGGCAGCCTGCTCTACGCCGCCGAGCGCCTGCGCCGCCGCGGCAGCAGCCACGCGCTGGACAGCATGAGCTGGCGCGGCGCGCTGGTCATCGGCCTGCTGCAGAGCACGGCGCTGCTGCCGGGCATCTCGCGCTCCGGCGCTACCATGGTAGGCGGGCTCATGGTCGGCCTCCATCACCGGGAGTCGGCGCACTTCTCGTTCCTGATCGCGACGCCGATCATCATCGGTGCCGCGGTGCTGGAGGTGCCGAAGCTGCTGGAGGAGGGCGCCGATATCACCGCGATTGCCTGGCTCGCGGGCCTGGTGGCGGGGATCACCGCGTTCCTCAGCATCGCGTTCCTGATGCGGTACTTCAGGCGCCATGATTTCGAGGCGCTGGATCCCTTCGCGTATTACTGCTGGGCCGCCGGGTCGATCTGCCTCGGACTGATCCTGTTCGTCTTCTAGAGCCGCAACATGACCGGCACGCCGGCGGAATTGAGCGGCACGTTGCCGCTGAGGAACCGCACGACCTCGCCGTTCTCGTCGGTGAGCGGCAGGTTGAGGCGGTGCCATGAGTGGGTATGCACCGAGGGCGGCGGCTTGTGCATGGTGAAGACCGCCTCGCGGCGCAGGCAGGCGGCGCGATAGGTGGCGCAATAAAAAGAGACTAGGTAGGGGCTCGCGGGATGCTCGGCCACGAGCTTGCCCGTCAGATCGAAGCCGGCAACCGCGGAGACCGCGCTGCCGTACAGCCGGATGCGGAAATCCCGCCCGCCATCGACGACGTCGGCCAACACGATGAAGCCCAGCGCAGGGCGCATGTCGAGGGGATCGACGTCCGCGACGCCAGGCGCGGGCCGGCCCGCTGCTTTCTCGGTCCAGTATTCCAGGAGAAAGCGGAGCTGAGGCGGGGCGAGCGAGTCCACGGTCGGTGACCACACCACTTCCGGCCCCTGCGCTCTCTGTGCCGCAAATACCGGCCGGAGAGACGAAACGTCTCCGGAAACCAGGGCGCGCGTCCAATCCTCGAGAAGGTGGTCGTCGAGTCGGGTGGAGGCGGCAGATGCGACTGCGTAGGCCATCGTTCCCTATATCAGGGCCCGGGAAAGTTAATATCTGCTTGAAGGAGCGCAGATTTTCCGGCCCCGCCAAAGCGGTGAACCGTGGCAATCTACAACCAATCAATGTAGTGAGCTAGTACCGCAACCCCAAAAGCCCTTCGCCCGCCCGCGGCGTCCTGTCACGGACGCCGGCGGCGGGACGGAACGGGGCCGTCCGAACGACGCTTTAGGCGGCGCGGCGGACGGTGTTGGCGGACATCACGGGCTCAACGCGCTGAGCGCCGGCATCGGTCCCCTGGCGATCGAGCACGAAGGGGATGTCGCCTCGATTGAGGCCGATATCCGCCAGCGAGCGGTCGTCGAGAGCCGCGAGCTCCTGGAACGCACGCTCGCGGGCGCGCCAGTTCTCGAATTGGCCGATCAGGCCGGTGGCGAAGTGGGAAAGAAAGCGGGACATTTGGTGCTCCTTACGGAATGTGCATGTGCGAAGGTCATTTCGCATACGCACAATAAGTAAGGCATCGTGACGTAAATGGGAGCGGGATTTCCGCAGGTCAGAACTTCCCCGCGCGCATGGCAATTAACCTCCATCTCATTGTTTTGAAATGCTTCTTTAACGCTTGTGTCGGGACGGAGGCGGGCCTAGGGTCGGCGCAGGAGAAAACGCGATGACGGACCGGGTGGGCTTAGCGGCGGTTTATCAAGGCGATCAGGCGCTCGGCAAGCTCCTGCAGGAGGCGAGCTCGGCCTGCGACGTCCCCGGCGTCAAAGCACTGCTGGCAGGGATCCTGGCGGCGCCCTGCGGGGCCGATCCGGCGGCCTGGCTGGAGCTGGTGGCCCCGCGGATGTCGCCCGCGCTCGCGACCCAGCTGGCGTCGCTCCGGGCCGACCTGGCGCAGCGCCTGCCCGCCATCGATGCCGGTCCCGGAGACAGCGCCAAACGGCTGGCGGCGCTCCGCGCCGAGCTTGCCCGCCGCGGGGTGCATGGCTTCCTGGTGCCCCGTGCCGACGAACATCAGGGCGAATACGTGCCGGCCCGGGCGCGGCGCCTGTCCTGGCTCACGGGCTTCACGGGATCCGCCGGCCTGGCGGTCGTGCTGCCGGAAATCGCTGCCGTCTTCGTCGACGGACGCTATACCCTGCAGGCGGAGGCCGAGGTTGACGGCGCGCTCTTCGTCCGCCGCCACCTGATCGAGCAGCCGGCGGCGGAATGGATCGCCGCCAATCTGAAGTCCGGCCAGATCCTCGCCTATGACCCCTGGCTTCATACGGTGGGGGAGGTGGAGCGCTTTCGCGTCGCCGCGGAGAAGGCCGGCGGCAAGCTGCGGGCCCTGGATCGCAATCCCATCGACGCGGCCTGGACGGGACAGCCGCCGCCGCCGCTCGCGCCCGTCGTGCCCCACGAGCTGCGCTTCGCCGGCACCAGCGCCGAGGAGAAGCGGCGCCTGCTGGCCGCCGGTCTCGTCCGCGATCAGGTCGACACCGCCGTGATCACCATGCCGGATTCGATCGCCTGGCTCCTCAATATCCGCGGCGGCGACGTGCCGCATTCGCCGCTGCCGCTCTCCTTCGCGCTGCTGCACGGCGACGGCGGCGTGGAGCTCTTCATCGACCGGCGCAAGCTGGTCCCGGCGGTGCGCGCGCATCTCGGCAACGGCGTGACGCTCTGCGAGCCCGCCGACTTCGGGCCCGCCCTCGATCGTCTCGGCGCCGCCAATCGCCGGGTTCAGGTCGATCCGCAGACCGCCCCTGCCTGGGTGTTCGAGCGCCTGAGCGCCGCCGGCGTCACGCCGCGGCGCGCCAGCGATCCCTGCGTCCTGCCGAAAGCCTGCAAGAATGCCGTGGAGCTCGACGGGACCCGTGCGGCGCATCGCCGCGACGGCGCGGCATTGACGCGCTTCCTGGCCTGGCTCGCCCGCAATGCGCCGAAAGGCGGGCTGCGGGAGATCGCCGCCTCGGATCGGCTCGAGGCATTCCGGCGCGAGGGCGAGAATTTCCGCGACCTCAGCTTCGATACCATCTCGGGCGCCGGCGCCAACGGCGCCATCGTCCATTACCGCGCAAGCCCCAAGACCGAGAAAACGCTGCAGCCGGGCACCCTCTATCTCGTCGATTCCGGGGCCCAGTATCTCGATGGCACCACCGACGTCACCCGCACGGTAGCGATCGGCACGCCCAGTCCCGAGATGCGCGACCGCTTCACCCGCGTGCTCAAGGGCCATATCGCGCTCGCACTCAGCCGTTTCCCGAAGGGCACCACCGGCTCGCAGCTCGACGCGCTGGCGCGCCATTCGCTCTGGGACGCCGGTCTCGATTTCGATCACGGCACCGGCCACGGCGTCGGCAGCTATCTCGGCGTCCACGAGGGGCCGCATCGGATCTCCAAGATGCCGAACCCGCAGGCGCTGCTGCCGGGCATGATCGTCTCCGACGAGCCCGGCTACTACAAGACCGGCGCCTACGGCATTCGCATCGAGAACCTCGTGGTGGTGACGCCGGTGACGGTGGCGGGCGCCGAGCGCGAGCTCCTGGGCTTCGAGACCCTGACGCTGGCGCCGATCGACCGTGCGCTCGTCGAGCCCGCGCTGATGAGCGGCGCCGAGCTCGATTGGCTCGATGCCTACCATGCGCGGGTAGGCCGGGAGATCGGGCCCCTGGTCGACGACGAGACCCGCGCCTGGCTCGCGGCGGCGACGGCGCCAATCCCGCGCTGACGCCGGAGCCCGGGCGCTGTTGCGCTGAATCGGGAGTTGCGCCAGAGTGAATCCGGATTTGCTTGGCTAGCGGGGCGATGGGGACCGTCGACCACATTCTCGTCGTCGACGATGAGCAGGAAATCTGCGAAATCGTGCGACAGTACCTCGAGGGCGAGGGCTTTCGCGTAACTTCCGTACATGACGGCGCCGGCTTGCGGCGCGTAATGGCGACCGAGGCGGTGAGCCTGGTCATCCTCGACGTCATGCTGCCGGGCGAGGACGGTCTCACCCTGGCGCGCGAGCTGCGCGACGAGTGGCCGCAGATCGGCATCCTGATCCTGACCGGGCGCGGCGACACCGTGGACAAGATCATCGGCCTTGAGATGGGCGCCGACGATTACCTGTCGAAGCCGTTTCATTTGCGCGAGCTGTTGGCGCGGACCCGCAGCGTGCTGCGCCGCGTGGCGCCGGCGCCGCGGGAGAATGGCGCCCAGCGGCCGCGCTCCCGGGCGTCCTTCGCCGGCTGGCATCTGGACCTCGCGACGCGCGAGCTGATGTCGCCCACGGGCGGCGTGGTCCATCTCACCACCGGGGAGTTCGATCTGCTGGCCGTCTTCGTCGTCAACTCCAACCAGATCCTCAGCCGAGAGCGGCTCCTCGACCTCGCCCGCAACCGCGAGGGCGGTCCGTTCGACCGCACGATCGACGTTCAGGTGGGCAGGCTCCGCCGCAAGCTGGAGGACGACCCGGACAATCCGACGCTGATCAAGACGGTGCGCGGCACCGGCTATATCTTCACGCCGGCGGTGGAAGTGGTCTGAGGCGGGGCATCGCCGCCTCCGGCGCGATCGGCCGTGAACAGCTCCTGCAGCTCGTCCGCCGCCTGCCGCGCGGTCTGCAGCAGCTGCTTTTCGTCGTGGTGGATCGCATGCTGGGCGAGCAGGGTGGCCTGGTCGTGCTCGCGGAATATCGCGATCGTCCGCTCGACATCGGCAGGCGCGTGGCCCAGCTCCTCCAGCACCTCGGCGGTGAGTACCAGGCTCGAATGGAAGGTCTCGCGCACGATATGGCGGACGCCGAGATCCATCAGCAGATGGACGTGACGGCGATTGCGCGCGCGCACCAGGATCACGAGCTGGGGGAAGTGGCGCTTGACGTTCTGCACCAGCTGCAGGGATTCTGCGATGTCGTCGAGGGCTATCACCAGGATCTTCGCCTGCTCCGCGCCGGCTGAGCGCAGGAGATCGAGCCGCGCCGGGTTGCCGTAGTAGGCCTGGCTGCCGGCGCGGCGCACCAGGTCGATCTGCGCCGGATTGTTGTCGAGGGCGGTGAAGGGGATGCCGCGCATCCGCAGCACGCGTCCGACGATCTGTCCGACGCGGCCGAAGCCGCAGATGATGACGGGGTTGGGCGCCCCCTTGATCTCGTCGAACTCGCGCTTGGGCGCCCGGCCGAACAGCGGCGCGATCCAGCGCTCCTCCAGCGCGAAAAGGATCGGTCCCGCGATCATCGAGAGCGTGATGACGAGCTGCGCGAGATGGGATTGCGCCTCGCTCATCGCGTGCTGGTCGACCGCCACAGTGAAGAGGACGAAGCCGAACTCGCCGGCGCCGGCGAGCGCCAGCGCGAAGCGGATGGCGCCGAGCCGGTCCCGCCCCGAGATCCGGGCCAGCACGAAGGCGATCGCTGCCTTGACCGCCAACAAAACGCCGACGCCGGCGAGCACCAGCGCCGGCGCCGCCAGGGCCAGGCTCACGTCGGTCGACATGCCCACGGAGACGAAGAAGAACCCCAGCAGCAGGCCCTGGAACGGCTCGATGTCCGCCTGGATCTCGTGCCGGTACTCCGAATCCGACAGCAGTACGCCGGCGACGAAGGCGCCAAGGGAGGTGGAGAGGCCGATGGTGCTCGCGAGCGCCGCGGTGCCCACCACCACGAGCAAGGTCGTCGCGGTGAAGATCTCCGGCACCTTGGCGCCAGCGACGGCGCGAAAGATCGGCCGTACGAGGAAACGGCCGCCCAGCAGCACGAGGAGGATCACGGCCGCGGCGCGCACCAGCGCCACCCAGCTCGTATCGTTGGCCAGCGGGGTGGAGTCGCCGGCCAGCAGCGGCACCAGGGCCACCATGGGGATGAACGCCATGTCCTGGAACAGCAGGACGGCGAAGCTGTCGCGTCCGGCCTGCGTCGCGAGGAGGTCGCGCTCGCCGAGGATCGGCAGTGTGATCGCGGTCGAGGACAGCGCCAGGCCAAACCCGATCGCGATCGTAGGCACCCACGGCAGCCCTGCCAGATGAATGAGGCCGGCCAGCGCCGCGCCGCTGAGGGCGACCTGGGCGCCGCCCATGCCGATGACCGTGCGGCGCATGACCCAGAGACGCGCCGGCCTGAGCTCGAGGCCGATCAGGAACAGCAGCATGACCACGCCGAGCTCGGAGACCTCGGCGACGCTCTCGACGTCGGAGACGAGGTGCAGGCCCGAGGGGCCGATGACGAGGCCGGCGAGCAGATATCCGAGCACGCTGCCGAAGCCCAGCCGCTTCACCAGTGGCACCGCGAGCACCGCGGCCGCCAGCAGAATGACGAGCGTGGTCAGAAACGGCATCGGCGCCTCGTCGATCGGGTGGAGCGGCTGGGATCGCCCACTCTACCGGGATCGCGGCGGCGCCGAAACCGCCATCGCCGTGACGGTGTGGCTACTCCGCCGCCTTGCGCGTGGGTTGAGCGAGCCCGTAACCGCCGCCGCCGGGCGTCTCGATGACGAAAACGTCCCCGGGTTGCATCTCGATCGCGTGCGTGCCGCCGAATTCCTCGCGGCTGCCGTCGGTTCGCTCGACCCAATTGCGCGCCACGGCGCCGGGCGCGCCGCCGGCGAGACCGTAGGGCGGCACGCGGCGGTGGCCCGAGAGGATCGCCGCCGTCATCGCCTCGCGGAAGCGGATGCGCCTGATGGTGCCGTCGCCACCATGGTGCCGGCCGGCGCCGCCGGAGCCGCGGCGGATCGCGAAGCTCTCCACCAGCACGGGAAAGCGCCACTCCAGAACCTCGGGATCGGTCAGCCGCGAGTTCGTCATGTGCGTGTGGATGGCATCGGTGCCGTCGAAGTCAGGCCCGGCGCCGGAGCCGCCGCAGATCGTCTCGTAGTACTGGTAGCGGTCGTTGCCGAAGGTGAAGTTGTTCATGGTGCCTTGCGCCGCCGCCATCACGCCGAGCGCGCCATAGAGCGCGTCGGTGATGCATTGGGAGGTCTCGACGTTGCCGGCGACCACGGCGGCGGGATAGCGCGGGTTCAGCATCGAGCCCTCGGGGATCACGATATCAAGCGGCTTGAGGCAGCCGCCGTTCATCGGGATGTCGTCGTCGACGAGGGTGCGGAAGACATAGAGCACCGCTGCCTTGCAGACCGCCGACGGCGCGTTGAAGTTCGTGGGCAGCTGGGCGCTGGTGCCGGTGAAATCGATGCTGGCGCGCCGAGCCGCCTTGTCGATGGAGATCGCGACCTTGATCACGGCACCGTCGTCCATCTCATACGCGAAGGCGCCGTCCTTCAGGGCGTCGAGCACGCGGCGCACGGCTTCCTCGGCGTTGTCCTGGACGTGGCCCATATAGGCCTCGACCACGTCGCGGCCGAAATGGCGGACCATCCGGTGCAGCTCCTGCACGCCCTTCTCGCAGGCAGCGATCTGCGCCTTGAGATCGGCGATGTTCTGCGCCGTATTGCGCGACGGGTAGGGGCCGGAGCGCAGGAGATCCACCGTCGCCTGCTCGCGGAACGTTCCGGTATCGACCAGGAGGAAGTTGTCGATCAGCACGCCTTCCTCCTCGACGCTGCGGCTCGACGGCGGCATCGAGCCCGGCGTGATGCCGCCGATGTCGGCGTGATGGCCACGGGACGCGACGTAGAAGAGCACGTCGCCCGCGCCATCCTCGGCGAAGACCGGCGTGATGACGGTGATGTCGGGGAGATGCGTGCCGCCGTTGTAGGGCGCGTTCAGGACATAGACGTCGCCGGGCTTCATCCCGCGGCCGTCGGCAGGCTTGCCGGACGCGTCCGGGCCGCGGGCGCGGATCACCGTCTGCACGCTCTCGCCCATGGATCCCAGGTGCACCGGCATATGCGGCGCGTTGGCGATCAGGGATCCCGCGCGGTCGAAGAGGGCGCAGGAGAAATCGAGGCGCTCCTTGATGTTGACGGAATAGGCGGTGTTCTGCAGCGCCACGCCCATCTGCTCGGCGATCGCCATGAAGAGGTTGTTGAAGACCTCGAGCATGACGGGATCGACCTTGGTGCCGATGGCGACCCGGGACGGCAGCGCCTGCATCCGCTCCAGCACGAGATAGCGGCGCCGGTCGAGGGTGGCGCGCCAGCCCGGCTCCACCACGGTGGTGGCGGTCTGCTCGCGAATGACCGCAGGCCCGTCGATGCTTTGGCCCGGCGACATCCCGTCGCGGTCGAAGACCGGCGCCTGATGCCGGGCACCCTCGGTGAAGACCGAGACCTCCGCCAGCGGCCGCGGCGCGCCCGCAGTCGGGGCCGTGGGATAGAGGCGGTCCTCCACGGCGTCGGTACTGCCGATCGCCTCCACCGCGACCGCCTCGACCACCAGGGGTTTGCCGGACATGACGAAGCCGTAGCGCTGTTTGTGGGCGGCCTCGAAGCCTGTGACGATGGCGGGGACGTCGCCATAAGCGACCACCAAAGCCGTGTCCGTACCCTCGTATTTGACGTGGGCCTTGCGCAGCACGCTGACGCGCTCCGCCGTCACGCCCTGGGCTGTCATCTCGGCGCCGGCTTGCTCGGCGAGGCGGTCGAGGGTGCGATCGAGGTCCGGGAGCGCGTCGGCCGCGAGCCGCCGCTCCACCGCCTGCTCGCGCAGGGTGCGGAGGTCGGCCAGCCCCATGCCGTAGGCCGAGAGCACGCCGGCGAGGGGATGGATATAGACCCGCTTCATGCCGAGCGCGTCCGCCACCAGGCAGGCGTGCTGGCCGCCGGCGCCGCCGAAGCAGCAGAGCGTGTATTCCGTCACGTCGTAGCCGCGCTGGATCGAGATCTGCTTGATGGCGTTCGCCATGTTCTCGACGGCGATGCGCAGGTAGCCGTCGGCGACCTCCTGGGGCGAGCGGCGGTTGCCGCTCTCGCGGGCAATCCGCTCGGCGAGCTCGGCGAATTTCTGCTCGACCACCGCGCGATCGAGGGGCTGATCGCCGCCAGGACCGAAGACATGCGGGAAGAATTCCGGCTGCACCTTGCCCAGCATGACGTTGCAGTCGGTGACCGTGAGCGGTCCGCCGCGTCGGTAGCAGGCGGGACCAGGGTTGGCGCCGGCGGATTCTGGCCCGACGCGATAGCGTGCGCCGTCGAAGAAGCAGATCGATCCGCCGCCCGCGGCCACGGTGTTGATGTGCATCATCGGCGCGCGCATGCGCACGCCCGCCACCACGGTCTCGAAGCTGCGCTCGTACTCGCCGGCGTAATGCGAGACGTCGGTGGAGGTGCCGCCCATGTCGAAGCCGATGATCTTCTCGAATCCGCCCATCTCGGCGGTGCGCACGGCGCCGACGATGCCACCGGCGGGACCAGAGAGGATCGCGTCCTTGCCCTGGAAGCGCCGGGCGTCGGTGAGGCCGCCGTTCGACTGCATGAAGAGGAGCCGTGTCGCCCCCAGCTCCGCCGACACGCGGTCGACGTAGCGGCGGAGGATCGGCGATAGATAGGCATCGACGACGGTGGTGTCGCCCCGGCTCACCAGCTTCATCAGCGGGCTCACTTCGTGGCTGACCGAGACCTGGGTGAATCCTATGGCGCCGGCGAGATCCGCCACGCTGCGCTCATGGTCGGCGAAGCGATAACCGTGCAGCAGCACCACCGCGGCGGAGCGGATGCCGGCGGCATAGGCGGCCTCCAGCCCGGCCCGGGCGTCGGCGAGGTCGACGGGCTGCAGCACCTCTCCCTCGGAGGTCACGCGCTCGGTCACTTCCACCACGCGCTCGTAGAGCAGCTCCGGCAGCAGGATGTGGCGCTCGAACAGCTTGGGCCGGTTCTGGTAGCCGATGCGCAGGGCGTCGGCAAAACCCTTAGTGGTGACCAGCACCGTGCGCTCGCCCTTGCGCTCGAGAAGCGCGTTGGTGGCGACGGTGGTGCCCATTTTTACGGCTTCTATGGCGGCGCTCGGGATGGCAACACCCGGCTTCAAGCCCAGGAGGTCGCGAATGCCTTGCAAGGCCGCGTCAGGATACCTCTCAGGGTTGTCGGAGAGCAGCTTGTGCGTCACCAGCTCGCCGTCGGGACGGCGCGCCACCACGTCGGTAAAGGTGCCGCCACGGTCGATCCAGAACTGCCATCCGCGCGCCTGTCGCTCACCCGCCATGTCCTGGCTCCTCACATTGAAGGCGCGCAGTCATTCCAGCGGGCGCGGCCGGCGTCAATAGCGCGAGCGCCGGAAATACGTGCGCCAGTGACGCCGCGTGCCCTAGAGATTAACGCTTCGTTCAACTGAGACTATTACATACATCAGTATGAACTAGCTTTTCTGGGAAACCTCCTGCCATGCAACACCTCAGCGTCTTCAAGAGTCTGGTGCTGATCCTCGGGATCGTCGCCGTCTCTTTCTGCGTGGTCTCCGGAGTTCAGGTCTGGTGGCTCAGGGGCACCATCCTGCAGGAGCGCGAGGCCAAGGCGACCGACATGGTCGATGCCGCCGTGCACCTCCTCAAGGAATACGACGACCAGGTGAAGGCCGGGCAGATGTCTCTGCCGGATGCCCAGAAGGCGGCAGCGGCGGCGCTCCGCGCCATGCGCTGGGGCCCGATGAACGACTACTACGGCGTCTACACCTGGGAGGGTCTGACCCTCGTCCATGCCAATCGCAAACTGGAGGGTCTCGTCCGCCTCAACGAGCGCGACGAGCAGGGCAACCTCATCCTGGCGCCAGTGATTGAGATCGCGAAGAAGAACACCGGCTCGATCATCCTCAACATTCCCCGCACGCCCGGCGCGCCGCGCGCCCCCAAAATCATCATCGCCCGGTCCTATGTGCCGTGGCAGTGGGCGGTGCAGACCGGCGTCTTCATCGACGACGTCGACACCACCATGCACGAGCAGATCCTGTGGGTGGGCGGCATCGCGGTTCTGATCATGCTCGTGGCGGGTCTCGTGGTGGTGCTGATCGGGCGCGGCATCTCGCGGCCACTGGTGGCGATCTGCGACACCATGGATCGCCTCGCCAAGGATGACGTCGCGCTCGAAGTACCCTTCACCGCGCGGCGCAACGAGATCGGCCGAATTGCGCGCGCCGTCGAGGTGTTCAAGGCCAGTGCCGTGGAGCGCATGCGGCTGACCGTCGAGCAGCGCGACCTCGCCAAGCGCGCCGAGACGGAGAAACGCCAGGCGATGAACGCTCTCGCCGACGCCTTCGAGAAGGAAATGGCCGGCACCGTCGGCGCGGTGACCAGCGGCGTCGACAAGGCCGAGAGCGGCGTGCGCGCCGTGGCCTCTTTGCTGGGCGACATGAGCCGCCAGGCGGTGGACGCGTCCGCGGCCTCGCAGCAGACCTCGGCGAACGTGCAGACCGCGGCGGGCGCCGCCGAGGAGCTCTCGATCTCGATCACCGAGGTCGCGAGCCAGGTCGCCAAGTCCGCGACGATCTCGCGCCAAGCGGCGGCGACGGCGGAGAAGACCAACGCCACGGTGCAGGGCCTGGCGTCGGCGGCGCAGAAGATCGGCGAGGTCGTCGCCATGATCAACGACGTGGCCTCGCAGACCAATCTCCTGGCCCTCAACGCCACCATCGAGGCGGCACGGGCGGGCGAGGCCGGCAAGGGCTTCGCCGTCGTGGCCAGCGAGGTGAAGAGCCTCGCGACGCAAACCGCGAAGGCGACCGACGAGATCCGCACTCAGATCGAGACCATGCAGGGCGTTACCGAGGAGGCCGTCCAGGCGATCCGCGGCATCGGCGAGATCGTCCTCGAGATGGACAAGATCTCCCAAAGCATGTCCGCGGCGGTGGAGGAGCAGCGCGCCGCGACCCAGGAGATCGCGCGCAACGTGACCCAGGCGGCGCAGGGCGCCCAGGGCGTGGCGCAGAACATCTCCGGCCTGAGCGACGCCGCGAAATCCTCCGACAACACGGCCGGCGAAGTTCTGCACATCGCCAAGGCGCTTACCGATCAGGCGGCGGCGCTGCGCACCGCCGTCACCGGTTTCGTGGGACGGGTGCGCGCCGCCTAGCACTCGCCCGTTCCCGTCGGGAATGCGGGCCGGTAATTCGATGGGTGCCGCGGCCCGCCTCGCCTGATAGAACAGGAGCCATGACGACGGCTCCGGAGACCGTTCGGCTGCTGCGCCCTGGCGACGAAGTGGCGCTCGAGGCGTTTCTCGTGCGCCACTCGGCGTCGTCGATGTTCCTGCGCTCCAATCTGCGCCACGCCGGTCTCGATGATCGCGGCCAGATCTATCAGGGGACCTATGCCGCGCTCATCTCCGGCGCGGATATCCTCGCCGTCGCCGCCCACTACTGGAACGGCATGCTGATCGTGCAGGCGCCCCAGGGCGTCGAGCGCATCGCCGTGGCGGCGACCAAGGCGTCCGGTCGGCGCGTGTCGGGGCTGTTGGGTCCGCTGGCCCAGGCGCGGGCGGCGCGGCAGGGGCTGGGCTTCGGCGGTCGCGGCACGACGACCGACTCCGCCGAGGTGCTGTTCCGCCTCGCCCTCGACCGGCTGCAGGTGCCGAAGGCTCTGGCCAAGGGCGCCGTGACGGTCCGCCGCGCGGTGGCGGGCGAGCACGCGCTGCTGGCGGAATGGCGCATGGCTTATGCCCAGGAGACGTTCCGAAGGGAGGTCAGTCCCGCGCTCGGCCGCGCCAGCCGCGCCGAGGTGGAGCAGCTTTCCGCCGAAGGCTCGCTGTTTCTCCTGGAGGCGGAGGGCAAGCCGGTCTCCTGCTGCAGCTTCAACGCGCGGCTTCCCGACACGGTGCAGATCGGCGGGGTCTTCACGCCGCCGCTGCAGCGCCAGCGGGGCTATGCCCGGGCGGTGGTGGCGGGGGCGCTGCTGGAGGCGCGCAAGCAGGGGGTCGTCGAGGCGATCCTCTTCACCGGGCGCGAGAACGAGGCCGCCCAGAACACCTATCGTGCCCTCGGATTCGAGACCGCCGGCGACTACGCCATCATTCTCTTCGAGGCCTGAGGCCCGGGCTTACGCCCCCATCTGCTCCGCCAGATGCCCGAAATCCCGCGCCACGACGTCGAACTCGTGCTCGGCCTTGAAGTCGCGCGACTGGTGCGGCCCGTACTCCGTGGGGCGCGCGACGAAGGCGGTCTTGAGTCCCTGGCGGCTCGCCGCCATGAGGTCGCCGTTGTGCGCTGCCACCAGCATCACCTCGCCGGGAGGGACGCGCAGCAGCTTCGGCACGCCGAGATATGTCAGGGGATCGGGCTTATAGCGCTGCACCAGCTCGGCGCCGAAGATCATGTCCCAGGGCAGGCCCGCATGCTTCGCCAGATTGAGCATCAGCGCCACGTTGCCGTTGGAGAGCGTGCCGATGATGTATTTCTGCTTCAGGCGCGTGAGGCCCGCCACCACGTCCGGCCAGGGGCTGAGGCGGTGCCACGCCTTTGCGAGATGAACCTTCTCCGCCTCGGTGAGGCCGGCGATGCGGTATTTCTCGATCAGCGTGTCGAGAGTTGCGCGGTGGAGATCGTCGAGCACCGTCCAGGGCTGCTCACCCTTGCGCACCCGCTCCATCGCCGGCTGATAGCCCGCGCGCCAGTCGTCGGTGAGCGCGGTCCAGTCCGCGCTGATCCCCTTGGCGCGGCCGAAGCCCTCGAGATCGCGGATGACGCTGGTGCGCCAGTCGACGACGGTGCCGAAGACGTCGAACACCAGGGCCTTGAGTCCGGTGGGTCCGCTCTCGCTCATCGTCTGCCTCCATGGGTGCCGCGGCGGCGTCGCGGCTGCGGCCGGCCCTTGCGCTGCCCGAGAGTGGCGCCGCCAGGCTGCTCGCGCAAGCGCGTCAGCATCCGCTCGAAGGTCGCGGCGAGTGCCGTTTCGATCTCGGGCTTACCCTCCAGCCGGCTCAGCAGCAGGCCGGTCGCTTCCAGTGTGGAAAGGCTGTCGCTGCGCGGCTCGCGGCGGACCGCGCCGTAGCGCGACGGCGTCTTCGGGTTCAGCACCACCCGCTGCAGCTTCAGCACCCAGGGATTGCGCCACCAGAGCGCCTTCGCCTGGCTCCAGGTGCCGTCGATGAGCACGACGCCGGCGATCTCCTTCAGCACCGCGTCCTGATCCGGCGCCGCCGTGCCCTTGCGGTCGAGCGCGATCACCTCCCGGTCCGGCGCGAGATCGGCGGGCTTGGCGGAGCCGAGATAGCACACGGCCCAGCGCTTGGGATCGGCGCGATGACCGAGCGCCGCCGCCAAGCTCGCCCAGGAGAGGCCGATCTTGAGCGTCGCGTTCTTGAAGCTGAGCGCGGTCACCCGCGCGGTGCCCAGCGCGCGGTCCTGTTCCTGCGGGTGCTGCAGGATCAGCAGCGCCACGCGATTGCCGATGGGCTTGATGTCGGCGCAGACGCAAAGCGCCGTCGGCTTCAGGCAGCGCGGGCAGTCCGCGCTGGCAGGCGCTTGATCGTCGGTGGGCATGGAGGGGCTATACGACGCCCCGGCGCCGGCTGCAATCGACTTAGCGTCACACCTTCAGGCGGGGATCGAGCCAGTCGCGCAGGCTGTCGCCCAGCAGATTGAAGGAGAACACCGCCAGGCTGATGGCAAGGCCCGGGGAAGATGATCATCCAAGGCGCCTCGTGATAGAAGTCGGCGGCGTGGCCCGACAGCATCAGGCCCCAGGACGGCGTCGGCTCGACGACGCCGAGGCCGAGGAACGACAGCGACGCTTCCAGCAGGATCGCTTGGGCGATGAAGGCGGTGATCATGATGAGATAGGGCGCCGCCACATTCGGCGCCATGTGGCGGAAGATGATGCGCGCGTTGGAGAATCCGGCGGCGCGGGCGGCGTCGATATAGGGCATCTCGCGGATCGCCAGCGCCGCCGAGCGCACGACGCGGGCCACGTTGGGGACGATCGGCACGCCGATGGCGGCGATCAGATACCAGTCGACGCCGAAGGCCATGCCCTTGCCCAGCACCGCCACCACCACCAGCGCCAGGATGATGATGGGGAAGGAGAGCAGGATGTCGGTGACGCCCTGCACCGCGAGATCGAAGCCGCCGCGGAAATAGGCGGCGGCGATGCCGATGAGGGCGCCCAGCGTGCTGCCGAGGAAGGACGAGAGAAAGCCGATAGCCAGCGCGGTGCGCGCCCCGAAGATCACGCGGGACAGCACGTCGCGTCCGAAGGCGTCAGTGCCGAGAGGATGGTCGAGGGAGGGCGCGCCCAGCATGCTGGCGAAGTCGATGGCCTCGGGATCGTAGGGCGCGACGAAATCGGCGCCGAGCGCCGCCACCGCCATCACCAGCACCACCAGCGCGCCGGCGGCGCCGAGCGGCTGCGTCAGCGCGAAGGCGACGAGGGGATGGCGCGGCTTGCGCGCGCGGGGAGCGGCGATCTCGGCGACGGATGCCATCAGCGATACCGGACGCGCGGGTCGAATACGGCGTAGAGCATGTCGACGCAGAAGTTCACCAGGATGAAGAAGCCCGCCACCAGCATCACCAGCGCCTGCACCATGGTGTAATCCGCGTGCAGGGTCGCGTCGACGAAGAGCTTGCCGATGCCGTTGAGGTTGAAGACCTGCTCGGTGACCACGAGACCGCCGATGAGGAAGGCGAACTCCAGGCCCACCACGGTGATGACCGGCAGCATGGCGTTTCGCATCGCGTGCCGCACCACCACCATCCGCTCCGAGACGCCCTTGGCGCGGGCGGTGCGGATGTAGTCCTCCTGCAGCACCTCGAGGAGGGTGGAGCGCGTCATGCGCGTCACCATGGCGGAATAGCGATATCCGACCGCCAGCGCTGGCCAGACCAGCTGCATCAGGTTGGCGACCGGGTCCTTGTAGAAGGGCGTGAAAAAGACCGGCGGCGACCACGCAAAGACGGCCAGCAGCGCCAGGATCAGGAGCATCCCGAGCCAGAACGACGGAGTCGCCAGGCCAGCGAAGGCGACGATGCGGATCACATGGTCGACCCAGGTGTTGCGATAGAGCGCCGCGGCGATGCCCAAGGGAATTCCGATCGATACCGCCACCAGCGCCGCCAGGATCGCCACCTCGATGGAGAGCTCGAGCCGGATCGCCACCTCGTGGGCGACGCGGTCCTCGGTCCACATGGAGATGCCGAAATCCAGCGTGGCGAGGCCGACGAGCCAGTCTTTGAGCTGGCTCGCCATCGGCTTGTCGAGGCCGAGGCGTTGGCGCTCGGCCTTGAGCGTTTCCGCGCTGACGTCGGCGCCGTCGGCCTTGAGCTTGAGCTCCACCACGTCGCCGGGCATGACGCGCAGCAGCAGGAACACCAGGACCGCGACGCCGAGCAGCGTCGGGATCATCAGCAGGAGGCGTTGGACGACATAGGCGATCATGACGACACCGCGACAAGCACTCTCCCGCCCGCCGGCGCTCCAGGCTGAACGGGGGCGGGGCGAGAGGTGGATCTCAAGCTATGCCTTGCAGCGCCGGACACTCACTGATCGAGCCAGACGTCGGTCAGATCCTGACCCAGGTAGTGGCTCGGCGTGATCGACCAGCCCTTGAGAGCGGCGGAGTGGGCGATGATGCGGTGCCACCAGATCGTCGGCACCGTGTAGGCCTCGGTGAGCGCCCGTGTCTCGAACTCGCGCAGCAGCTTGGCGCGCGCAATCGGATCGGTGGCGCGCTTCTGCTTCTCGTAGAGGTCGTCGAGGGTACGGTCGTTGTAGTGGCCGTAGTTGATCGACGACTTGTCCGCCGAGATGTACTTGATGAGCTGTAGGTTGGGCTCGTCCATGTAGTCGCAGTTGAAATCGAGGCCGGCCTGGAAGTTGCCGCTGGAGAGCGCGGCGATGTAAGGGCTGGTCTCGAGCTGCTCGTGCTCGACCTGGACGCCGATCTGGCGCCACTGGTCGATGAGGTAGACGCCGACAGGCGTGTAGGGGTTCGGGACGTTGCGGTTGGTGAGCTTGAACTTGAGATTGCTGACGCCGGCCTCCTTGAGAAGCTTCTTCGCCTCCTCGCGGGATGCCTTGATGTCATGGGAGAAGCCCGGCATCTTTTCGAGCTCCGCCTGTTTCGCGGCCAGCGAATAGCCCGGCCGGAGCACGCCGCCCACCGGTCCCACGATCGCGATGCGGGAGAGCGGCGCGGAGCCGCCCCAGCGATCGATCGCCAGCGAGAGCGCGCGGCGCACGCGCGGGTCGTCGAACGGCTTCTTCTCCGCGTTGAAGGCGACGACGAGGTTGCAGATCCAGGGGCTCTCGTCGACCTTGATCTTGTTGCCGAGGGCCTTCACCAGCTGATCGCGGTCGGACGGGCTCTGGCCGCGGAACTCGGCGGAGATCTGGCCGCCCTGGATCGCGTTGATGGCGGCGGCGCCCTTGATGAAGATCGCCTTGTAGCCGTCGAGGTAGGGCTTGCCCTTCTCGAAGTAGTCGTCGAACCGCACGCCTTCCCAGTAGCCGCCCTTGACGTAGTCCTTGAACTTGAACGCGCCGGTGCCCAGCACGTTCTTCTCGGGGAATTTCGGATCCATCTTCAGCTTGGCGGCGCTGTAGATGCAGTCCCAGGGTGAGGCGAACTGCGCCGGCATGGCGGCATTGGCCGCCTTCAGGTGGAATACCACGGTCTGCGCGTCCGGCGTGTCGATGGAGGCGATATCCTCGTAGCTCGCCTTGCGCACGGAGACCACGCCCGGCGGCGGATTGATGATGCGCTCGTAGCTCGCCTTCACGTCCTCTGAACTGAAGGCCGACCCGTCATGGAATTTGACGCCGCTGCGCAGCTTAAAGGTATAGGTGAGATTGTCGGCCGAGGCCGACCAGGACTCCGCCAGGTCGCCCTTGATCTTCGGATAGTTCGGCGCGTCGAACTTCAACAGTGTCGAGTAGTGCGGCCGCACCGGATGGATGAAGGCGAAGGAGGTGGCGGCATGGCAGTCGTAGTTGGGCGGCTCCGCCTCGACGGCGAAGCTGAGGATGCCGCCGCGCTTGGGCTGATCCGCCGCCAGCGCCGAGCTAGCCAGAAGCGCCGTCGTGGCGGCGCAGAGCAGCACCGGAAGCGCCGCGGCTGCGGCGCCGGTCAATATGTGACGTGCCTTCATGGCTCTTGCTCCCCGGGTGAAGTCATTGGCATCGATACCGTGTCCGACCTTAACAAAAAGTTGTGGCGGCGGGCCATGTTACGCCTTGATGCAGGCGGCCCAATGGCCGTGCCGGATCTCGCGCAATTGAGGGATTTCCGCGCGACATTCCGCGCTCGCATGGGGGCAGCGCGTATGGAAAACGCAACCCTGGGGTGGTGACAGCGCCGACGGCAGCTCGCCGCCCAGCACGTGGCGGGGCCGCGCCCGCTCCAGCGCCGCGTCCGGCACCGGCGCCGCCTCGAGCAGCGCCTGGGTGTAGGGGTGGATCGGCGCCTCGTAGATCGAATCCCGCGGCGCCATCTCCATGACGCGCCCGAGGTACATGACCACCACCTTGTGGGAGATGTGGCGGACCACCGCGAGGTCGTGGGCGATGAAGAGATATGTGAGGCCGAGGCGCTGCTGCAGCTCCTCCAGGAGATTGATGATCTGGCCCTGGATCGAGACGTCGAGGGCCGAGACCGGCTCGTCGCAGACGACGAACTCCGGCTCCAGCGCGAGCGCGCGGGCGATGCCGACGCGCTGGCGCTGGCCGCCGGAAAGCTGATGCGGATAGCGGTCCGCCATGTAGGGATAGAGGCCGGTCTGGATGAGCAGCTCCTCCACCCGCTCCCGCGCCGCCTTGCGCGTCGGCTGCTTGCGATAGACCAGCAGCGGCTCGGCGATGATCTGTCCGATCGTCATGCGCGGATTGAGCGAGCTGTAGGGGTCCTGGAAGATCACCTGGATGCGGGTGCGCAGCGCCTTGAGGGCGGCGCCACCGGCATGGCCGAGATCGGCGCCGCCGAAGTCGATCTCGCCTGAAGTGGGGTCGTCCAGGCGCAGAATCATCCGCCCGACGGTGGTCTTGCCGCAGCCGGATTCGCCGACCAGGCCCAGCGTCTCGCCGGCCCTGATGTCGAAGGAGACGTCGGTGACCGCGTGCACCACGGCGCGTCCGCCGGTCAGGCCTCCGAGCCCGCCGCTGAGGGTGAATTCCTTGTGGAGCCCGCGGAGCGACAACAGCACCGGCGCGTCGCCCGGGGGCGCTTCCGGCGGCGTCACCTCCGGCGTCGCCGGAAGGGCGGCGGCGCCGGAGGTGATGTCCTCGGCGCGCAGACAGCGCACCTCGTGGCCCGATTCGATCTCGGCGAGTACAGGCGCTTCCTTGCAGAATGGCATCGTGTAAGGGCAGCGCGCGGCGAAACGGCATCCGGTGGGCGGATCGAGGAGGCTCGGCGGCAAGCCCTCGATGGTCTCGAGCCGCGCACCGCGCGGCCGATCGAGGCGGGGCACCGAGCGCAGCAGACCCAGCGTGTAGGGATGCCGGGGGCGTGAGAAAATGTCGTCGGCGGTGCCCTGCTCGACGATCTCGGCGGCGTACATCACGTTCACGCGATCCGCGTAGCGCGCGACGATGCCGAGGTTGTGGGTGATGATCACCATGGCGATGCCGAGCCGGCGCGAGAGGTCCTGCATCAGCTCGAGGATCTGCGCCTGGATGGTGACGTCGAGAGCGGTGGTGGGCTCGTCGGCGATCAGAAGCTTGGGATTGCAGGACAGCCCGATCGCGATCATCACCCGCTGGCGCATGCCGCCGGAGAGCTGATGCGGGTATTGATCGAGCCGGCGCTCGCCGTCGGGAATTCCCACCAGCTTCATCAGCTCCGCCGCCCGGGCCCGGGCGGCGGCCTCGGTCATGCCCAGATGAATCTTGAGCGGCTCCATCACCTGGAGGCCGATGGTAAGGACGGGATTGAGGGACGTCATCGGCTCCTGGAACACCATGCCGATGTCGCGGCCGCGCACTTTGCGCATCTCTTCTTCGCTGAGGCTCAGTAGGTCGCGTCCGTCGAAGAGGACGCGGCCGCGCACCACGCGGCCGGCGGGCTTGGCGAGGAGTCGGAGGATGCTCAGCGCCGAGACCGACTTGCCGCAGCCGGACTCGCCGACCAGCGCCACGATCTCGCCCGGGCGCACGAAATAGGAGACGCCCTCCACCGCGCGCACCACGCCGTGGCCGGTGACGAAATGGACGTGCAGATCCTCGACCTCGAGGAGCTTGCGCTCGTCGGCTGTGATCCTGGTCGCTGTCGGGAGGGTCAGGGTTTCGCTCATCTCGGGCAAGGCCTGAGTGGCGCTCATCAGTAGTAAAGATTTCGTTGCCGGGCGCGGCCGCGGAGCGTCGATGTCTGAGTTCGCGATGCCATGTCTATCCGACAAATCCAGTTTAACGCCCGCTCAACAGCAGTGGACGCTAGCACAAGGAGGCGCGCGGGCGAAGCCCGGGAAGTGGCAGGGCGGGTCCGGATCGGATAGGGTGCGCGCGCATTCGGGCGATCGGGCGCGAGCCGGGACAATAATGGGGATCGATGCGGCTCGTCGACTACGCCATCGCGCTCGTCGTCATGATCATCTGGGGGCTCCAGCTCCCTGTCGGCAAGATCGGCGTCACCGAGCTGCCGCCGCTCCTGTTCATGGCGATCCGGTTCACCTTCGTGGCGGCCCTCATCTGCCCATTTCTTCCGCTGCCGCGCGACAAGCTCCGCGGCGTGCTGCTGCTGTCCTTCGTGCTGGGCAGCCTGCACTTCACCTGCATGTTCACGGGCCTCTCGCTGATCGACGCGTCGACCGCCTCGCTGCTGCTGCAGTCCCAGGTGCCTTTCGCGGCGCTGCTGGCCGCCATCTTCTTCCGCGACCGGCTCGGCTGGCGGCGGTTTCTCGGCCTGCTGGTGGCGATCGCCGGCGTCGTCGTCATCGTGGGCGAGCCGCGCTTCGGCAGGGATCCGCTGCCGCCGTTCCTGATCCTGGCGGCGTCATTCTTCTGGGCTTTTGCCAACATCCTGATCAAGCGCCTGGGGCCGATCGACGGCATCGCGCTGAGCGGCTGGCTCGCCCTCTTCGCAGCGCCGCAGCTGCTGGTGCTGTCGCTCCTGATCGAGAGCGGGCAGGGGGCGGCGATGCGCGCCGCCGACTGGGCGGGTTGGGGCGCCATGGCCTATGGCGGCATCGCGGTTACCGTGGTGAGCTACGCGATGTGGTATCCCTTGGTGCGCCGCTATCCCGTGAATCAGACCATGCCGTTCACGCTTCTGATCCCGCTCTTCGCCGTCGCCTCCAGCGCCGCCATTCTCGGCGAGAAGTTGACGGTGCAGACCGCGCTCGGCGGCGTCGCCACCGTGCTGGGTGTCGCCATCATCGTCCTGCGCCGGCAGTGGCGGGCCTGAGGCGCCGATGACTCCGCGCCAGCGCCCCTCTCCCAATCACAATCCGCGGCCGGCGGCGGGGCGCGTCGACATGCTGGTGCTGCACTACACCGGCATGAAGACCGCGGCGGAGGCGATCGATCGCCTCTGCGATCCCGCCGCCAAGGTGAGCTCGCACTACGTGGTCGAGGAGGACGGCACCGTCTGGCAGCTGGTCGCGGAGACCGAGCGCGCCTGGCACGCCGGTGAGTCCGCCTGGCAGGGAACCCGGGACGTCAACGGGGCCTCCGTTGGCATCGAGATCGTCAACCCCGGTCACGAGTGGGGCTACCGGCCGTTTCCCGAGGCGCAGATGGCGGCGGTCGAGATATTGAGTCGCGGCATCCTCGCCCGCCATCCGATCCCGGCGGATCGCGTGGTCGGACATTCCGACGTGGCGCCGCGGCGCAAGCAGGATCCGGGCGAACTCTTCGATTGGCAGCGGCTGGCGAAAGCGGGCATCGGGTTGTGGCCCGAAGCGGCATCGGTGGTGGTTGTCGCAATGGCCGAGGTGCCGCGCCTGCTGCGGGAGATCGGTTACGACATGCCGGAAGCGGACGCGTCCGACGCGGTCATGCGCCCGGTGCTGACGGCGTTCCAGCGGCGCTTTCGCCAGAGTCTTTGCGATGGCGTGCTCGACGAGGAGACGGCGGTCCGCATCGCAGCCATGGCCCGTGCGGTGGCGGCGCTCCGCGCGTCCGGCTGAGCGGAGCCCGATCCGCCGCTAATTGCCGTTGTTGTCTTTCTTCGGGTTCTCGGCGTTCTTGTTCGGGGGCGGAGCGCCCTTGTTCTGTTCCTGATGCTGAGGCGGCTGCCCGCGATTGGCGTCACGGGACTGGCCTGGCGGCTGGCCCGGGGGCGGGCCGTTGTGGACGGCGTTGGCCGGGGGAGGATTGCCGCGTGGCGGCTGGCTCGGCGGCACCGGTGCAGCTTTGACCTGAGGGGTGACGACCGGGGCCCTGGTTGGCGGCGGCGGGGTAACGATGGCGGCCGGCGCGGGTTTCGGCGGCGCCCGCGGAGTCACCAAGGCGGGGTTGGCCGGGGTCGATCCCTGCTGATGTTGCTGCTGTTGCTGTTGCTGTTGCGGGCGGCCGCGCGTGTCGCGGGAACGATCATTGTTGCCGCCCGGCGCGGCACCGTTCTGCGGTGTGGGCGTGGGGTTCACGATGGCATTCTTGCTGGGCGCCGGGCCCGGATTCGGTGCGGCGACCGGCGCGTTGCCCGGCGTCCGGTTGACAACGGCGTTGCCGTGGCTCGGCGGCATCGGCGGCAGCGCGTGCGTGTTCCGCCCGTTGCCCGGCGTCGTTGCATTGGGAGTGACCGCGGCGTTGGTGGGCGCGGTGCCGCTGCCGGGCGGCAGGGTCGGGAAGAGATGCGTCGCATTCGAGCCGCGCGAGAATGTCTGGTTCTGATTCTGCGGCGCGTGAGCAGGTGCGCCGGCGGAACCGGTCGCGGCGTGCGCGGCCTGGGGCGGCGGGCTCACTCCGGGCGAGTGGGCAACGGGCAGGCTGCCGCTGGTGAGGGCCGCCGGCGTCGCCACCGCCGCCTGATGCACCGGTCGCGCCGAGGCGAAGGCGTTGGTCGGCACCGCCGTCACGAAGCGGCGATTGGCGAAGCCGTTGGTGACGCCGCCGTTGTTGTTGTTCACCACCACCTGGTTGTTGATCCGGGTGATGTGGATGTTGGTGACGTTGACGCTGGTGGCATTCACGTTGCGGACGTAGGCGACGCTGGTGCGGTAGGACGGCACGAATACCTCGCGGGGACCCAGCGGGAACCACGCCACGCCCTCGATGCCGCTGCCGATGAAGAGGTGTCCGCCGGGCGAGCCGACGAAGACGACGAGCGCCGGCGCATAGACCGGCCGCGCCACCGCTACGCCGGGAACCCAGCCCCAGCCCCGCGTGCGATAGACCCAGCGGCCGTAGTGGAAGGGCGCGAAGCCCCAGGGCTGATCGTCGATCCAGGTCCAGCCCCACGGCGACACCCAGGCCCAATGGCCGTAGTGATAGGGCGCCCAGCCGGCGGGAACCGCGCCGGGGTACCAGACGGTGCCGTAGTCGGGATCGCTGCTCCAATTGCCGTAGGCGCCGAGGTCGGCGGCACCGGTCATGCCCGGCGAGAGCTGCGGCGGCGGCGCGCTCTCGGCGGAGGGCGGACGCTGCGCCTGCTGGTCGCGGGCGAAGCTCCACTTGTCGAGCTCATCCGGCGCGATCTGCGCGGTGGAGATCTGCGGTCCGGTGCTGGCGTCGCCACTCACCAGCACCACCTCGCCGGGCACCACGTCCATCGGGCCGGTGTCGCGCTCGAGCTGCGCCTTGCCGCCGAAGGTGCCGGCGGCGGTCGGGCTGTCGGCGCTGCCGGCGTCGAAGTGGTATTGGCCGGGCGCGACGATGTCGACGATGCCGCGCGGCGTCACCACCTGGATGTGCCCGTCGGCGCTCAGCCGGCCGAGGCGCAGGTTCGCCTCGCCTTGCGCCAGCGTCACCACGGCGGTGTTGTCGGTGAGGGTGTTGACGTCGAGCTCGCTGTTGGCGCCGATGCGGAGCGCCAGGGAGCCGACCTCGATCTCGGCGCGACCGTCCTGGGTCGCCACCGCGAAGCTGCCGGTGACCGGATAGTTGAGGCTCGCCGGCATCCACTGCTGATCGTCGGCGGTGCGCTGCTGGACGGCACCCTCGACGACGCTGAGGCGTCCCACGCGATCCGGCGGATCGACAGGATCGCCCTGATCCGCGGGCTGGGCCCAGACGGGAGCGGCGGCGACCAGGAGCGCTGCGGCAAGCAGGGAGAAAATGCGGGAGGACATGTTGGCTTCCTTCGTGCCGGCGGGACCGCCGTCTGCAGGAGAACGAGGGCCGCGCTCGCTCTATTCCGGTCCGGCGGCGCCGGATATCCATCGATATTCGCGCAAACTCCTGAGTTTCCTCGACTTGCCGGAGCAACCGACGATTGACACGATTGTCGGCGTCGACCATTTCTAGCCGTGCCAGACGGCCGGATGGCCGCTCCCCGGCCCCAAAAGTCGGGGGGAGGAAAGTCCGGGCTCCACGGAAGCACGGTGCCGGGTAACGCCCGGCGGGGGCGACCCCAGGGAAAGTGCCACAGAAAGCAAACCGCCGAGCCCGTTCCGGGTCTTCGGATCCGGCGGGCGGCAAGGGTGAAAGGGTGCGGTAAGAGCGCACCGCGCTGCCGGCAACGGTGGCGGCACGGTAAACCCCACCGGGAGCAAGACCAAATAGGGATGGCAGGCTCTCACGAGCCGGGCGCGCTTCCGCGTCGCCATCCGGGTCGGTTGCGCGAGGCGTCCGGCGACGGACGTCCCAGAGGAATGGTCATCGCCCGCCGCGAGGCGGGGACAGAACCCGGCTTACAGGCCGTCTGGCACTTTCCCATGCCGTCCCAAAACCGGTATGTCCGGCGTTGCCGGGGAGGAGGCACCCGTCCAGGGGGCGGCTGTGTGCAAGTTGGGCGTGTTCACAGGGGTGCTCACCAAAGGTGGTATGGTTGGCGGACCGAGCCACCAGCGCTGGATCAGCGTGAGCAAACCGAGCAAGCCCAGGCAATCCCATGGTTTTCCATGCTATTCCATTGACCGACGAGCCTATCCCATGTTATCCCATCTAGTCCCATGCAAGAGGCACTGCATCCCAATGGGGGCAGATGCGCAGGGCGTTCCGGGGAACGCCGTGGGGGACAGGTCGGGGGACGGCGGTGGCGCTGTTTCTGTCCACGTTCACAAACAAGGTCGATCGCAAGGGCCGCGTGTCCGTGCCGGCGACTTTTCGCGCCGCGTTGGCGGGACAGAGCTTTCTCGGCATCGTGGTCTATCGTTCCGTCAAGTTGCCGTGCCTTGAAGGTGCCGACATCGACCGCATGGCGGAGATGAGCCGGCGCATGGAGCAGCTCGGTCAGTTCACCGAGGCCTACGATAATCTCGCCGTGACGTTCTCGGAGTCACAGCAGCTTTCCTTCGACGGCGAGGGACGGGTCATGCTGCCGCCCGCGCTCGCGGAGTATGCGGGCGTCACTGACCATGCCGCGTTCGTCGGCCAAGGTCCGACATTCCAGATCTGGGAGCCCGAGCGCTTCAAGCAGCATCAGACCGAGCTGCGCGAGCGCGCGCGGCGCCAGGGCGTGGCCCTGCCGCCGCCGGGAGACGGTCGGTGACGCCGCACTCGAATTCGACATCGGAGTCCGCGGGCGTGCATGTTCCGGTTCTCCTCGAGGAAGCCGTCGCGGCGCTGGCGCCACGCGACGACGCGCTTTACGTGGATGGCACATTCGGCGCCGGCAATTATTCGCGAGCTCTCCTTGAGGCCGCGCGCTGCCGCGTGGTGGCGATCGACCGCGACCCGCAGGCGGTGAAGCGCGGCGATGCGCTGGTGCAGCGCTACCCCGGCCGCCTCACCGTCGTCGAGGGCCGCTTCGGCGATCTCGCCTCCATTCTCGCGGGCCTCGGCATCACTTCGGTGGCGGGGATCGCTCTCGATCTCGGCGTCTCCTCGGACCAGATCGACACCGCCGAGCGCGGCTTCTCGTTCCGCGCCGACGGTCCTCTCGATATGAGAATGGCCGGCACTGGGATCACCGCCGCCGAGCTCGTCAATACTCTGTCGGAGACGGCGCTCGCCGATCTCATCTACGTCTACGGCGAGGAGCGCTTCGCGCGCCGGGTCGCGCGCGCCATCGTGGCGGCGCGCGCGCGGGCGCCGCTCACGCGCACCGGCGAGCTCGCAGCGCTCCTGCGCAAGGTGGTGCCGACCAGCGGCGGCATCGACGCGGCGACGCGCACATTCCAGGCGCTGCGCATCGAGGTGAACGACGAGATCGGCGAGCTCGAGCGCGCGCTCCAGGCGGCGGAGCAAGTGCTGGAGACCGGCGGCCGGCTCGCGATCGTCTCCTTCCATTCCCTCGAGGATCGCGCGGTGAAGGAGTTCCTGCGCGAGCGCAGCGGCGGCACCGGCATCTCGCGCCACCGGCCGACCGTCGTGGAGCACGCGCCGAGCTTCACGCTGCTGACCCGCCGCCCGACCAAGCCCTCCGCCGCCGAGGTGCAGCGCAATCCGCGCGCCCGCTCGGCGCGGCTGCGCGCCGCCGAGCGCACCGCGGCGCCGCCCTGGGAGATCGCGGCATGATGATGCTCCGGCTCTCCACCTGGCTCTGGCTCGCCGTCGTCGGCGCGGTGGGATATGGCATGTTCCAGGTGAAGTACGAAGTGATGCAGCTCGAGGACGAGCTCGGCCGCGTCAACCGCGGCATCGACGCCGACCGGGACCAGCTCCGCGTCCTCAACGCGGAATGGAGCTTCCTCAATCAGCCGGCGCGCCTCGATCAGCTGCGTCAGCGCTTTCTCGCGCTGAAGCCGATCACCCGCACCGAGCTCGGCAGCCTCGACCAGGTGCCGTTCCGCACCGTCACCGATCCGAACGCACCCGCTCCCGGCACGCCGGGAGCGGGCGCCGCGCAGCCGAACGCGCTGGCACCGCGTCCGACGCCCCCCACCCACGGCGCGCAGCTCGTCAGCGCAAAGCCGGGAGTCAATTGATGAGACCGGACATGTCGACCGACGACAATCCCTGCCGTCCGAAGCACTTCAAGCCGGCGCCCTGCGGCGCGCTGCCGGTGGAAGGGCCGGAGAAGCAGTCACTGGAGACGAGCCGCACCCGGCTCCTTGTCACGGGCTTGCTGTTCTGCCTGGCGTTCCTTGCCATCGGTCTCCGTCTCGGCGAGGTGATGCTGCTGAAGGACGGCGAGCCGCGCGTGGCGCGCGCCCATCAGCGCGCTCATCCCGCGACGGTGCGGGCCGACATCGTCGACCGCAATGGCGTGCTGCTCGCCACCACGCTGGAAATGCCCTCGCTCTACGCCAACCCGAAGCAGGTCGGCGACGCCAGGGATGTCGCGCGCAAGCTGATGGCGGTGCTGCCGGACCTCAATCGCGATGAGCTGCTGTCCAAGCTGAGCTCCGACCGCAGCTTCGTCTGGATCAAGCGCCAGCTGACGCCGGAGCAGCAGTTCGAGGTCAACAAGCTCGGCATTCCCGGTCTGCAGTTCGAGACCGAGCATCGCCGCCTCTATCCCAAGGGCAGCGTTACCGCCCATGTGGTGGGTTTTGCCGGCATCGACAACAAGGGGCTCGCCGGCATCGAGCGCGGCCTCGACAACCAGCTCGTGAGCAGCGACGAGCCGGTGCAGCTCTCCATTGACGTCCGTCTGCAATACATCCTCAAGGACGAGATCGCGCGGCAGATCGCGACCTTCAATGCCGAAGGCGGCATGGGCATGATCACTGACGTCAACACCGGCGAGATCCTCGCCATGGTGTCGCTGCCGGATTTCGATCCCAACGATCCCGGCAGCGCGACGCCGGATCGCATCTTCAACCGCGCCACTCTCGGCACCTACGAGATGGGCTCGGTGTTCAAGATCTTTAACACCGCGATGGCGCTCGACGGCCACGTCACCACGCTCGCCGGCGGCTACGACGCCACCAACCCGATCCATATCGGCCGCTTCACCATCCACGACGATCACGCGCAGCGGCGCTGGCTCAGCGTCCCCGAGATCTTCATGTACTCGTCCAACATCGGCTCGGCGAAGATGGCGATCGATGCCGGCATCGAGCGCCAGCAGGATTTCATGCGCCGCATCGGCATGCTGCAGGCGCCGCAGGTGGAGATCCGCGAGATCGGCGAGCCGCTGGTACCGCGCCCCTGGCATCAGATCAACAGCATGACGGTCGCCTACGGCCACGGCATCTCCGTCAGCCCGCTGCAGATGGTGACCGGCGTGGGCGCGGTGGTCGACGGTGGCGTTCTGCACCGCGCCACTTTCCTGAAGCGCCCGGAGGGCGAGCGCGCGGCGGGGGTGCGGGTGATCTCGCAGCAGACCTCCGAGGACATGCGGCGCCTGCTGCGCCTGGTGGTCGAGCACGGCACCGGCAAGTTCGCGGCGGCGCCGGGCTATCTCGTCGGCGGCAAGACCGGCACGGCGGAAAAGGTCAGCGGCAAGGGCTACGCGCGCAAGGAGCTGCTGTCCTCCTTTATCGGCGTGTTCCCGATCAACGATCCGCGCTACCTCATTATGGTCAGCGTCGACGAACCGCATGGCGTCAAGAGCAGCGCGGGTTACGCAACCGGTGGTTGGGTGGCCGCGCCCGCCGTGAGCCGCATCGTGCAGCGCATGGCGCCGATCATGGGAATTCCCCCCGTCGACGAAGATTCGCCGGAAATCCGCCGCGCTCTGCTGGTGGACTACGCGTCATCGCCGGGACGGAAACTTGCGGCTAACTGAGCTCATGGAAGGGAACCTCGCCCCGGTGCTTTCGGCACCGACCACCGATCCCGACATCCGCGGCCTCGCGGCGGACTCCCGGCAGGTTGAGCCGGGATTCCTGTTTGCGGCGCTCCCCGGCGCCAAGGCCGATGGCAAGACCTTCATCGACGAGGCGGTCGCCCGCGGCGCCGTGGCGCTGCTGATCGACGATCCCCTGGTCCTTCCCGATCTGCACCGCCGCCACCCGAGGGTTCCGGTGGTGGTGGACGCCAACGCGCGCCGGCGCCTCGCCCTGATGGCGGCGCAATTCTACGCGCCGCAGCCCAAGACGCTGGTTGCCGTCACCGGCACCAACGGCAAGACCTCGGTCGTCTCCTTCACGCGGCAGATCTGGCAGCGGCTCGGCCAGCGGGCCGCCAGCCTCGGCACCCTCGGTATCGTCGCGCCGGGCTTCGAGCGGCCGGGCTCGCTCACCACTCCTGATCCCGTGACGCTGCATCGGACGCTGCACGATCTCGCGCGCCGCGGCGTCGAGCGTGTGGCGCTGGAAGCCTCGAGCCATGGCCTCGACCAGTTCCGCCTCGACGGCCTCACCGTCGCAGCGGCGGCGTTCACGAATCTCACCCACGATCACCTCGACTATCACCGCACCATGGCCGACTACCTCGCTGCGAAGGCGCGGCTCTTCGAGCAGGTGATGCCGGCGGGCCGCGTCGCGGTGCTGAATGCTGACGTGCCGGAATTCGCGGCGCTGAGCGAGATCTGCCGCGAGCGCGGCCATCGCATCTACAGTTACGGCGCCACGCCAACCGCCGATCTTCGTCTGGTATCGACGCGGCCGACAGCCCAGGGCCAGGAGCTCGAGCTTCGCGTCCTCGGCGGGCGACGCGCGCTGTTCCTGCCGCTGGTGGGCCGCTTCCAGGCGATGAACGCACTCACCGCCTTGGGCCTGGCGCTCGCCACCGGCGCCGAGCCCGACGAGGCGCTGTCGGCACTGTCGCAACTGACCGGCGTGCCCGGACGCATGCAGCACGTGGCCTCGCACGGGAACGGCGCGCCGATCTTCGTCGACTATGCCCACACGCCGGACGCGCTCGAGAACGTGCTGCAGGCGCTACGCCCGCACGCGCGCGGCAAGCTCACGGTAGTATTCGGCGCCGGCGGCGATCGCGACCCGATCAAGCGGCCGCTGATGGGCGAGATCTGCATCCGTCTCGCCGACCGGGTCATCGTCACCGACGACAACCCCCGCAGCGAGGATCCCGCCCGGATCCGTGGCGAGATTTTCGTCGCGGCACCAGGCGCGCGGGAGATCGGCGATCGCGCCGAGGCGATCGCCACCGCGATCCAGGAGCTGCAGCCGGAGGATCTCCTGGTGATCGCCGGCAAGGGCCACGAGCGCGGCCAGATCATCGCCGGCGTCACCCATCCGTTCGACGACGCCGAGGTGGCGCGCGCCGCCGTCGTCGCGATCAGCCGGGGGCGCCGATGAGCGCGCTCTGGACCTCGATCGAGGCCGCGGTCGCCACCGGCGGCACCAGCACGCAGCCCTGGAGCGCCAGCGGTGTCTCCATCGACAGCCGCAGCGTGGTGCCGGGCGACCTGTTCGTGGCTCTGGCCGGTCCCAATTTCGACGGACACGAGTTCGTCGCCGACGCACTGAAGCGCGGCGCCGCGGCGGCGATGGTGGCGCGGGTGCCCGCGGGCGTCGCCGCCGACGCGCCGCTCCTCCAAGTCGCCGACACCCTGGCAGCGCTCGTCGAGCTCGGCCGCGCCGCGCGCCGGCGCACTTCCGCGCGCATCATCGGCGTCACCGGCAGCGTCGGGAAGACCGGCACCAAGGAGGCGCTGCGCCGCGCGCTGGAGCGCCAGGGCAAGACGGTTGCGTCCGCCGCCAGCTTCAACAATCACTGGGGCGTGCCGCTGTCGCTCGCCCGCATGCCGCGCGAGACGGCGTTCGGCGTCTTCGAGATGGGCATGAACCATCCCGGCGAGATCGACCAGCTCACGCGTCTGGTCGAGCCCGACGTCGCCGTCATCACGACGATCGCGCCGGCGCATCTGGGGTACTTCGCCTCGGTGGAAGCGATCGCCGACGCCAAGGCGGAGATCTTCAACGGCATGTCGGCGAAGGGCGCGGCGGTGCTCAATCGCGACAATCCACATTTCGACCGGCTGGCCGCCGCCGCCAAGGCGCGCGGGCTCTCGCGCATCATGGGGTTCGGCGAGCATGCCGATGCCGTGATCCGTCTGATCGATTGCCATCTCTATTCGACCGCGAGCGCGGTCACCGCCGTGGTCATGGGGGAGATCGTCGACTACTGCCTGAGCCTGCCGGGCCGGCACTGGGTCATCAACAGCCTGGCGGTGATGGGGGCGGTGAAGGCCGCCGGTGGCGACATCAGCGCCGCGGCGATGGCGATGGGGACGCTGGAGGGGATGGACGGGCGCGGGCGGCGCCATCGCGTGGCGATGCCCGGCGGCGCCTTCGACCTCATCGACGAGAGCTACAACGCCAATCCGGATTCCATGCGGGCGGCCCTCGCGGTCCTCGCCGGCGCCGAGCCCCAGGCAGGCGGCCGGCGAATCGCCGTTCTCGGCGACATGCTGGAGCTCGGCGACACGGCCTCGTCGCTCCATGCAAACCTCGCCGAGCCGGTGCTGGCGGCGCATGTCGACCTCGTCTTCACCGTCGGGCGCGAGATGGAAAATCTCGACCGCGCGCTGCCGAGGGATCGCCTCGGCGGTCATGCGGCGACCTCTACGGAGCTGGCGCCGCTTCTGGCGGCGGCGCTCAAGCCCGGCGACGTGCTGATGATCAAGGGCTCTCTCGGCAGCCGCATGGCCGTGATCGTGAAGCATCTTCTGAAGGGCGTGCGCGAGACCGCGCTCGCGGACAAGGGCTAGCGGCATGCTCTATCTCCTGCTGTTTCCGCTGGTCAACCAGTTCGAGCCGCTCAACGTCTTCCGCTACATCACCTTTCGCAGCGGCGGCGCCGTCGTCACCGCGCTCGTCATCAGCTTCGTGGCCGGGCCCCGCATCATCGCCTGGCTCAAGTCGATGCAGGCGGAGGGGCAGCCGATCCGCCTTGACGGCCCCGAGGGTCATCTGCTGCGCAAGAAGGGCACGCCCACCATGGGCGGATTCCTGATCCTGCTGGCGGTCACCGTCTCGACCCTGCTCTGGGCCGATATCACCAATTCCTACATCTGGGTGACACTGCTGGTGACGGTGGGTTTCGGCGGCGTCGGGTTCTTCGACGACTACAAGAAGCTGACGCGCCGCTCCTCCCGCGGTCTTTCCGGCCGGACCAAATTTCTGGCCGAGCTGCTGATCAGTGGTATCGCCGCTCTCGCGATCATCCAGATCACGCGTCTGCCGCTCGCCACCTCGCTGGCGGTGCCGTTCTTCAAGACCACGCTCCTCGATCTCGGAATCTTCTTCGTGCCGCTCTCCATGGTGGTGATCGCCGGTGCCTCCAACGCCGTCAATCTCACCGACGGGCTCGACGGATTGGCGATCGTGCCATCGATGATCGCCGCCGGCTGCTTCGCGCTGATCTCCTATCTCGTCGGCAACACGATCTTCTCCAACTACCTGCAGATCCAGCACGTGCCCGGCGCCGGCGAGCTCACGGTGTTCTGCGGCGCGATGGTGGGCGCGGCGCTCGGCTTTCTCTGGTTCAACGCGCCGCCCGCCATGGTGTTCATGGGCGATACCGGGTCGCTGGCGATCGGCGGCGCGCTCGGCATCATCGCCGTCATCACCAAGCACGAGCTGGTGCTGGTGATCATTGGCGGCCTCTTCGTGCTGGAGACGGTGTCCGTCATCGTGCAGGTCGCCAGCTTCAAGCTCACGGGCAAGCGCGTCTTCCGCATGGCGCCGCTCCACCATCACTTCGAGAAGAAGGGCTGGCAGGAGCCGACGATCGTCATCCGGTTCTGGATCATCGCCTCGATCCTTGCGATCGCCGGCCTCTCCACGCTCAAGCTGAGGTGAGGGGGATGATCGAGGTCGGCGCATATCGGGATCGGGACGTGGCGGTGCTGGGACTCGCGCGCTCGGGCCTCGCGGCCGCGGCGGCGCTCCGGGCCGGCGGCGCCCGCGTCCACGCCTGGGACGATGCCGCTGCCGGACGCGCCGCGGCGGCGAGCCAGGAGATTCCCGTCGAGGATCCCGCCGGCCTCGACTGGACGAAGATGGCGGCGCTGGTGCTGTCGCCGGGCATTCCCCACACCCATCCGAAGCCGCATCCCCTGGTGGCGGCGGCGCGTGCCGCGGGCGTGCCCGTGATCGGCGACATCGAGCTCCTGGCGCGGACGGCGCCGGAGGCGGGATACGTCGGCATCACCGGCACCAATGGCAAGTCGACGACGACGGCGCTGATCGGCCACATCCTGGCGGCGAGCGGCAAGCGCGTGGAAGTCGGCGGCAATCTCGGCACGCCGGCACTCTCCCTGGCGCCGCTGGATCGGACCGGCACCTACGTGCTCGAGCTCAGCTCCTATCAGTTGGAGCTCGCGCCCTCGCTCGCCTGCGACGTGGCGATCCTTCTCAACATCACGCCGGATCATCTCGACCGCCACGGCGGCATGGCGGGCTACGTCGCCGCCAAGCGCCGCATCTTCGATCATCAGCAGCGGACGGACGCGGCTGTCGTGGGCGTCGACGACGAGATCTGTCGTGGCATCGCCGGCGAGGTGAGCCGGAGCCGCAATCAGACCGTGGTGCCGATCTCGGCAGAGCGCGCGGTCGAGGGTGGCGTCTACGTCGTTGATGGTATCCTCACCGACGACACCGAGGCCAAGGCCGCGCGGGTGATGGAGATGAACCGAGCGCCGCGCCTGCCCGGGCGTCACAACTGGCAGAATGCCGCTGCCGCCTTCGCCGCCGCCCGGCGCGCCGGCGTTCCCGCCGCCGCCGCCGCTGCCGGCATTGCGAGCTTCCCCGGCCTCGCTCATCGCCAGGAGCTGATCGCCACCATCGACGGCACCCGCTACGTCAACGACTCCAAGGCCACCAACGCCGATGCGGCCGCGAAGGCGCTGGTCTGCTACGACAACATCTACTGGATTGCCGGCGGGCTGCCGAAAGCCGGCGGCATCGCCTCCCTGGCGCCGTTCTTCCCGCGCATCCGCCACGCCTTCCTGATCGGCGAAGCGGCGGACGCCTTCGCGCGCACTCTGGATGGCATCGTTCCCTACAGCAACCTCGGCGACCTCGAGAGCGCCGTCGAGGCGGCCCATGCCCGCGCCCGTCGTGACCGGATCAAGGACGCGGTGGTGCTGCTGTCGCCGGCCTGCGCCTCCTGGGACCAGTTCGCCAATTTCGAGGAGCGCGGCGAGGCGTTCCGCGCACTCGTCGCCAAGCTGCCGGGGGCGCGCCCATGAGTTTCGCCCGCACCGATCAGAGCCCAGTGGCGCTGTGGTGGTGGACCGTCGATCGCTGGACCCTGGCGGCACTCTTCGCGCTCATGGGCTTCGGCTCGCTCCTGGTGATGGCGGCGAGCCCGGCGGTGGCCGAGCGCATCGGCACCGACAGCCTGCATTTCGTGAAGCGGTATTTCGCCGTGCTGCCCCTGGCGGTGACGGCGATGTTCGTGATCTCCCTGCAGACGCCGCGCACCATCCGCCGTATCGCCGTGGTCGGCCTGCTGATCTCCCTGGTGCTCCTCGCCTTCACCTTCGTGGGCGGCGTGGAGATCAAGGGGGCCCGGCGCTGGATCAATTTCCCCGGTTTCGCCCTGCAGCCCTCGGAATTCGTGAAGCCGACCTTCGCGGTGGTGGCGGCCTGGCTCTTCGCGCAGCAACGCGCCAATTCCAAGTTTCCCGGCAATGCCATCTCGATGGCGCTCTTCGCGCTGATCGTTGCCATGCTCCTGAAGCAGCCCGACCTCGGCATGGCGGTGGTGATCTCGGCGGTGTGGTTCACCCAGTTCTTCCTGGCCGGGCTTCGTCTCTACTGGGTCGGCGTCGGCATGGGCTGCGGCCTCGCAGGCCTGGTCGGCGCCTATTTCACCCTGCCGCACGTGACGAGCCGCATCGACCGCTTCTTCGATCCCGCCAGCGGCGACGGCTACCAGGTGAACCGCTCCATGGAAGCCTTCATGAACGGCGGGCTCTGGGGGCGGGGCCCGGGCGAGGGGACGGTGAAGGAGTATCTGCCGGACGCCCATGCCGATTTCGTCTTCGCGGTGGCGGGGGAGGAGCTCGGCCTCGTCGCCTGCCTCGCCATCCTGCTGCTCTTCGCTTTCGTGGTGCTGCGGGGATTCACCCGCGTGCTGCAGGAGACCAATCTCTTCGTCGTGCTGGCGGCCACCGGGCTCTTTGTCCAGTTCGGACTGCAGGCCGTCATCAACATGGCGTCCACGCTGCATCTCATGCCCACCAAGGGCATGACGCTGCCGTTCCTCTCCTATGGCGGCTCGTCGATGCTGGCCCTCGGTCTCGGCATGGGCATGGCGCTGGCGCTGACGCGGCGCCGCTTCGGCGGGGTCGAGACATGAGCGAGAGCGGCGTGGTCGTGCTGGCGGCCGGCGGCACGGGGGGACACATGTTCCCGGCGGAAGCCCTGGCGCGCGCGCTGCTGACCCGCGGCCGCACCGTGGCCCTGATGACCGACAGCCGCGGTGCCGCCTTCGGCGGCAACTTCCCTGGCGTGGCGCTGCACCGCATCCGCGCCGGCCGCATGGGCGGCAATCTCCTGCGCAAGGCGATGGGCCTGCTGGAGCTGGCGCTCGGCACGCTGGAGGCCGGGCGGCATCTGCGCCGGCTCGCGCCCTCGGCGGTGGTGGGATTCGGCGGATATCCGTCGGTGCCGACCATGCTGGCGGCGGCGCGGCAGAATCTCCCGACTGTCATCCACGAGCAGAACGCCATTCTCGGCCGCGCCAACCGGTTGCTGGCGCCGCGCGCGCGCCGCATCGCCACCTGCTTCGCCGAGGTCGGCGGCATGCGCGCGGCCGATCGCGCCCGCGCCATCGAGACCGGCAATCCCGTGCGGCCGGCGGTCATCGCCCAGCGCGGGACGCCTTACCGGCCGTCCGAGCGCGACGAGCCCTTCGAGCTTCTCGTGCTCGGCGGCAGCCAGGGTGCGCGAGTCCTGAGCGAAGTCGTGCCGTCGGCGCTGGCGCGTCTGCCGGAAGCGCTGCGCCGCCGCCTGCGCCTCACCCAGCAGGCGCGTCCCGAGGATCTCGATGCCGTGCGCGCCGCCCATCAGGCGAGCGGCGTCGTGGCCGAGATCCGGCCGTTCTTCGACGACGTGCCGGCGCGTCTTTCCCGCGCCCATCTCGTGATCTCGCGCTCCGGCGCGTCGACCGTGGCGGAGCTCGCGGCCATGGGACGGCCGGCGATCCTGGTGCCCTATCTCCACGCCGCCGACGATCATCAGAGCGCCAACGCCCGGGCTCTCGAGGCCGCCGGCGCCGCCTGGGTGATGCCGCATGCCGCCTTCACCGCCGAGGCGTTGAGCGAACGTCTCGCCGTGCTCATGACGGCGCCCGACACGCTCGCCGAGGCTGCGCGGCGTGCCTTCGCCCTCGGTCGCCCGGACGCCGCCGACCGGCTCGCCGATCTCGTGCTCGCCACCGCCGCCGACGCCGTCAGGGAGGCCGCCGCATGAAGGCGCTTCCTCTCGACATCGGCATCATCCACTTCGTCGGTATTGGCGGCATCGGCATGAGCGGCATCGCCGAGATCCTGCGCAACCTCGGCTACGAGGTGCAGGGCAGCGATCTCGCCGACAATGCCAACGTCCGCCGGCTGCAGGGCCTCGGCATCCGCGTCGAGATCGGGCATCGGGCGGAGAATGTTGGCGACGCCCAGGTCCTGGTCGTCTCCTCCGCGGTCAAGGCAGACAATCCCGAGGTGGTGGCGGCGCGGGCGCACTTGATTCCGGTGGTGCGGCGCGCGGAGATGCTGGGTGAGCTCATGCGGCTCAAGTGGTCGATCGCGGTCGCCGGGACCCACGGCAAGACCACGACCACCTCGATGATCGGCCATCTCCTCGAGACCGCCCAGCTCGACCCCACCGTGATCAACGGCGGCATCATCAACGCCTACGGCACCAACGCGCGCCTCGGCGCCGGTGACTGGATGGTCGTGGAAGCGGACGAGAGCGACGGCACCTTCGTGAAGCTGCCCGCGACCATCGCCGTCGTTACCAACATCGATCCCGAGCATCTCGACTTCTACGGCACCTTCGAGGCGGAGCAGCACGCCTTCGAGGCCTTCGTCGGCAACATTCCGTTCTACGGCTTCGCCGCGCTCTGCGTCGATCATCCCGTGGTGCAGAGCCTGATCCCGAAGCTTGCCGAGCGTCGTGTCGTGACCTACGGCCTCTCGCCGCAAGCGGATGTGCGCGCGGTCAACATCGACATGGGCCGCGAGGGCGCGCGCTACGACGTGGTCCTGACCGACCGCCACGCCGAGACCAGCCGCACCGTGAGCGGCCTGCGTCTCCCGATGCTGGGCCAGCACAACGTGCAGAATTCCCTTGCCGTCGTGGCGGTGGCCCAGGAGATGGGCCTTGCCGACGAGGTGCTGCGCACAGCGCTCGCCACGTTCAAGGGCGTGAAGCGCCGCTTCACCAAGACCGGCGAGTCTCACGGCATCACCGTCATCGACGACTATGGCCATCATCCCGTGGAGATCGCCGCCGTGCTGCGCGCGGCGCGTGCCGGCACCGGCGGCAGCGTGATCGCCGTGGTGCAGCCCCATCGCTACACGCGCGTCGCCAACCTCTTCGAGGATTTCTGCACCTGCTTCAACGACGCCGACGTGGTCGTCGTCGCCGACATCTACGCTGCCGGCGAAGCGGCGATCGAGGGCATCAGCCGCGACTCCCTGGTGGCGGGATTGCAGAGCCGCGGCCACCGGGCGGCGATGCCGTTGGACGCGCCCCAGGATCTGGCGCCTCTCGTGAAGAGCCTGGCGAAGTCCGGCGACTTCGTCGTCTGCCTCGGCGCGGGTTCCATCACTTACTGGGCGCAGGCATTGCCCGCGGAGTTGGATCGGCTGTACTCCGGCGCTGCATCAGGGGCGGCCGCATGATGACCGCGCGCTCCCCTCAACGCCTCATCGACCGGCTGCCGCCCGTGCGCGGCCGGCTGACCGAGAACGCGCCCCTGGCGCCGGTAACATGGTTCCGCGTCGGCGGCCCGGCGGAAGTTATGTTTCGGCCCGCTCGACGTCGACGATCTCGCGGGATTCCTGGCGCGCAAGCCCGCGGATGTGCCGGTGACCGTGATCGGCGTCGCCTCCAACCTGCTGGTGCGGGACGGCGGCATCGAGGGCGTGGTGATCCGCCTCGGCCGCGGCTTCACTGCGGTGGAGATCGCGGGAACGACGGTGGAGGCGGGGGCGGCGGCTCTCGATCTCAACGTAGCGCTGGCGGCGCGGGACGCGCGCCTGAGCGGCCTCGAATTTCTCTCCGGCGTGCCCGGCACCATCGGCGGCGCGCTCCGCATGAATGCCGGCGCCTACGGCAGCGAGATCAAGGACGTGCTCCTCAGCGCCGCGGCGCTCGACGCGGCAGGAACCCGGCACACGCTGACGCCGGCGATGATGCAGCTCGACTATCGCCATTGCGGCGTACCCGAGGATTGGATCTTCGTCAGCGCCACCCTCGCCGGCATTGCCGCGGACTCCGATGCGATCCAGCGGCGCATGGCGCAGATCCAGACCGAGCGCGAAGCGAGCCAGCCGATCCGCGCCCGCACCGGCGGTTCCACCTTCGCCAATCCGCCTGGCGACAAGGCGTGGGAGCTCATCGATCGCGCCGGCTGCCGCGGACTCGCGCGAGGCGGGGCCATGGTATCGGAGAAGCACGCCAATTTCCTCATCAACACCGGCACTGCGACTGCCGCCGATATCGAGGGTCTCGGCGAGGAGGTGCGGCGGCGGGTGTTCGAGCAATTCGGCGTCAGCCTGAAATGGGAGATCCGCCGCGTGGGACGTCCCGCCGTGGGCCTTCGGGAGACGACGCCATGACGCGGGTCGCGGTACTCATGGGCGGCTGGTCGGCGGAGCGCGAGGTGTCGCTCTCCAGCGGCACGGAATGCGCCGCCGCTCTCAAGAGCGAAGGCTACAAGGTGACGGCGATCGACGTGACGCGGGACGTCGACGTGCTGCTGAAGGCGCTGAAGCCGCGTCCCGACGTGATCTTCAACGCGCTGCACGGCCGCGGCGGCGAGGACGGCACCGTCCAGGGCGTCTTGGAGTTCCTCCGCATTCCCTACACCCATTCCGGCGTGCTGGCCTCGGCGGTGGCGATGGACAAGCCGATGGCGAAGGCCGTCTTCGCCGCGGCCGGCCTGCCGCTCGCCGAAGGCCGTCTGGTGAAGCGCGCGGCGCTCGGCGGCGGCGAGGGCATCGCCGCGCCCTTTGTGGTGAAGCCGCCCAACGAAGGGTCCAGTGTCGGCGTCCGCATCGTGCGGCCCCAGGACAATTCCTGGCGCGAGGAAGCCGCCAAGTGGCCCTTCGAGGAAGCGCTGGTCGAGACCTTCATCCCCGGCCGCGAGCTCACCGTCGCCGTCATGGGCGACCATGCGCTCGGCGTCTGCGAGATCATCGCCAAGGTCGGCACCTTCTACGACTACGAGTCGAAATATTCGAGCGGCGGTTCGCAGCATCTGGTACCTGCGCCGATCCATCCCACCGCCTATGAGCAGGCGATGGACATCTCGCTCCGCGCCCATCGCGCGCTGGGCTGCCGCGGCGTGAGCCGGGCGGATCTGCGCTACGACGACACCAAGGGCGAGCCGGGACGCTTGGTGCTGCTCGAGGTCAATACCCAGCCCGGCATGACGCCGACGTCTCTGGTGCCGGACATGGCGCGCCACGTCGGCATCGAATTCCCGGCGCTGGTGCGCTGGATGGTGGAGCACGCCGCATGCGACTTCTGACCGCCGACGCCGATTCCGATCGGGCGAGCGCCCGCGAGCGCCGGCGCGCCCGCGCGGCGTGGCGGCGGAATTTCCGCTTCCCGCTCGGCCGCCGAGGCATCGCGCTGGCATGCGTGGCATTGCTGGCGGCGGCGATTTTCCTCGCCCATCGCACGCAATGGGACGCGAGCGCGCTGGAGCTGATCCAGGCAAAGGCCATGACGCTCAGCGCCGCGGCCGGGCTGGCGGTGAACGACGTGGTCGTGCAGGGCCGCTCCCGCACCAGCCCCGACAGCATCCTGGCAGCGCTCGGCGCCAAGCGCGGCACGCCGATCCTCGCCATCGATCCCGCCGCGGCCAAGGCGCGACTGGAGTCGATTCCGTGGGTGCGCACGGCCTCGGTGGAGCGGGTGCTGCCCGGGACGCTGCAGGTGCGGATAGCCGAGCGCGAGCCGCTGGCGTTCTGGCAGCGCAACGGGAAGCTGGAGCTGGTGGACCGCGACGGCGTGGTGCTGCCGGCGCAGCACGTGGAGGAGTTCGGCGATCTCCTGGTCCTCGTAGGCGACGACGCGCCGAAGGAGGGCGCTTCGCTCCTGGACATGCTGGCGGCGGAGCCGCAACTCCAGAACCACGTCACCGCCGCCGTCCGCGTCGGCGGCCGGCGCTGGAACCTGCACCTCGACAACGGCATCGACATCGAGCTGCCGGAGCAGAACCCGATCGCCGCCTGGCACGAGCTGGCGCGGCTCGATCGGACCGACGGGCTGCTGCAGCGCGACATCCGCCGCGTCGACTTCCGCCTGCCGGACCGACTGGTGGTGCAAGCCGCGCCGCCCCCCGCCAAGCCGCCGGCGAAGAAGAAGAACCCCGGGAGAAGCACATGAGAAAGCTCCGCGAGCGCGGCCGCGGCGGCCTGGTCGCTGCTCTCGACATCGGCAGCAGCAAGCTTTGCTGCTTCCTCGCGCGCCTCGACCAGGAGGGGCCGCGGATCGTCGGCATCGGCCATCAGGTCTCCCGCGGCATTCGCAACGGTCTCGTGGTCGATATCGACGCGGCGAGCCAGGCGATCCTCAACACCGTCCACACCGCCGAGGAAATGGCCGGCGAGACCGTCTCCGAGGTGGTGGTGAACATCTCCGGCGGCTTCGGCCCCTCGCGCATCGTCAAGGCGGAGATCGCCCTCAACGGGCGCGAGGTCAGCAACGCCGACATGCGCCGGGTGCTGAACCAGGGCTACATGCTGAAGGAGCCCGCCGAGCGGGAGGCGATCCACTCGATTCCCGTTGGATTCTCGATCGACGGCAGCCGCGGCATCCGCGATCCGCGCGGTATGTTTGCCCAGCGCCTCGGCGTCAACATGAACATCGTGTCGGCGACCGCCGCGGCGGTGCGCAATCTCGCCGCCTGCATCGCCCGCTGCCACCTCGAAATCGCGGCCCTGGTGGTGAGCCCTTATGCGGCCGGCCTCACCGCGCTGGTACCGGACGAGACCGGCCTCGGCGTCACCGTCGTCGACATGGGCGGCGGCACCACCACCATCGCGGTGTTCTTCGAGGGCAACCTGATCTTCACCGACAGCGTGCCCGTCGGCGGCATCCACGTGACGAACGACATCGCCCGCGGCCTCTCGACGCCGGTGGCCCACGCCGAGCGCATGAAGACGCTCTACGGCAGCGCGCTCGCGTCGCCCTCGGACGAGCGCGAGACCATCGGCGTACCCCAGGTCGGCGAGGACGAGGAGAGCGAGGCGGTGCATGTGCCGAAGTCGCTTCTCGTCGGCATCATCACGCCGCGGCTCGAGGAGACCTTCGAGCTGGTGCGGAACTCCCTCGAGGCGAGCGGCTTCGACAAGATGGCGGGCCGCCGCGTGGTGCTGACGGGCGGAGCGGCGCAGCTCCCGGGCACGCGCGAGCTCGCGGGATTGATTCTCGACAAACAGATTCGCGTCGGCAAGCCCTTGCGCATCGCGGGGCTCGCCGAGGCGACGGGCGGACCGGCGTTCGCGACGAGCGCCGGCCTGGTTCAGTTTGCCGTTTCCGAGCGCGCCGAGACCCTGCGGCAGGGCAGCGCGCTGGCGGAGGAGCCGAGCGGCCTCTTTGGCCGGGTCGGTGTTTGGGTCCGTGAGCACTTTTGATATCCGACCCCCATGCCGTGGGGGCGGGACCAACCGACCGGCAACGCCGGCACTCAATGCGGATTGACGCGGAGGACAGCATGACCATCAACATTTCGATACCCCACGAGCAGCAAGAGCTTAAGCCCCGCATCAGCGTCATCGGCGTCGGCGGCGCCGGCGGCAATGCGGTCAACAACATGATCCGGTCCAACCTGGTGGGCTGCGATTTCATCGTTGCCAACACCGACGCGCAGGCGATGAAGCAGTCGCTCTGCGAGCGCCGTATCCAGCTCGGCATCGGCGTGACCCGAGGCCTGGGCGCGGGATCGCGCCCGGACGTCGGTCGCATCGCCGCCGAGGAAGCCCTCGTGGAGATCATGGAGGCGCTCGGCGGCTGCCAACATGGTGTTCATCACCGCCGGCATGGGCGGCGGCACCGGCACCGGCGCCGGTCCGGTGATCGCCCGCGCCGCCCGCGAGGCCGGCATCCTCACCGTCGGCGTCGTCACCAAGCCCTTCCAGTTCGAGGGCGCACAGCGCATGCGGATCGCCGAAGCCGGCATCTCCGAGCTGCAGAAGTACGTCGACACGCTCATCATCATCCCGAACCAGAACCTGTTCCGGATCGCGAACGAGAAGCACGACCTTCGCCGATGCCTTCAAGATGGCGGACGACGTCCTCTATTCGGGCGTGCGCGGCGTCACCGATCTGATGGTGATGCCGGGCCTGATCAACCTCGATTTCGCGGACATCCGCGCGATCATGGGCGAGATGGGCAAGGCGATGATGGGCACCGGCGAGGCCGACGGCGACCGGCGGTCGATCGACGCGGCGGAAGCGGCGATCTCCAACCCGCTCCTCGACGATGTCTCCATGAAGGGCGCGCGCGGCGTGCTCATCAACATCACCGGCGGTCCGGACATGACGCTGTTCGAGGTCGACGAGGCCGCGAACCGCATCCGCGAGGAAGTCGATCCCGAGGCGAACATCATCTTCGGCTCGACCTTCGACGAAGAGCTGGCAGGGCGGATCCGCATCTCCGTGGTGGCAACCGGCATCGACGCCGTCGCCATGGCGCAGCCGCGGCCGGTCATCAGCCTGGTGAGCGACCGCACGCGGGCCGAGTCCGCGATGGTGTCGGCGGGGATACCGCAGCCCGCTGCCGCGATCGCCGCCTCCGCCATCGCGACCGCCACGACCTCGGCGCCGGCATTCGCCGGCACCAGCGCGCTGGCGATTGCCCAGCCGCAGGCGGTGGCTCAGCCGATGCCGGCACCGGCGCCCGAGTTGCCGATCCCGGCCGCCCAGCCGGACGTGGCGGAGCGGGCGATGGTCCGCAACGAGGCGTTCATCCCGCCGAAGCCGATGGAGCCGCAAGCGCGTTCGCCGTTGGTGGCGGCCCCGATGGTGGCTCCCGAGCCCTTCGCCGCGGCGGCGATGGCGAACGGCGCCCGGCCGGTGACGCAGCCGGTACGCAAGGCCCGCACGCCCAGCCTCTTCGAGCGGGTGACCGGCGTGGCGCGCAATCGCCAGGCGAGCGTGGAGCCTTCGGCTCCGGCGGTGACGGTCCCGGCGCCAGCGCCGGCCCAGCCGACGCCGCCGGCGCAGCCTCGGCTCGGTCCCCTCGACCCGGCGGACCGCGTGGCGGTGAGCAAGGCGGAGGAGGACCTGCTGGAGATCCCGGCGTTCCTGCGCCGCCAAGCCAACTAAGCCGCGTCCCACGGGAACGCGGCCGGGCGACGCATCCGCGTCGTCGCCCGGCCGCTTCCGGACGGCTTAACCTTAATGTTGAGGTAAGGATTTAACGCGCTGATTTAGCTGGTATTTTAGTGTCACAATCATACACAAAGAGTGATTTGTTCCAGCCTATTGCCCACTGCTAGGTCTTCTTGGCTGGCAACAGTTCGCACCTGCAGTGTCCGGGGGAAGTCGTTGTGGATCTAGGAGTTCTACCGCAGAAGACCATCAAGGCGGCGATGCCATGCCGCGGCGTCGGCGTGCATACGGGCGCGCGCGTGGCGATGACGCTGCGGCCGGCGCCGATCGACAGCGGAATCCTGTTCCGACGGATCGACCGCGGCGGCGCGACCGTGGCCGCCCATTGGCGCAACGTGCAGGAGTCTCCGCTCTGCACCACCCTCACCAATGGCGAAGGCATTTCCGTCGCCACCGTCGAGCATCTCCTGGCGGCGTTCGCCGGCGCCGAGATCGATAATCTCATTGTGGACCTCGATGGCCCCGAAGTGCCGGTCATGGACGGCAGCGCCGAGCCCTTCCTGTTCCTGATCGAGCGCGCCGGCGTTCTGCAGCAGGAAGCGCCTCGGCGCGCCATCAAGGTGCTGAAGCCGGTGGAGGTCACGGACGGCGACCGCAAAGCCTCGCTCGCCCCCGACGCGGGCTTTGGCGTCACCTTCGAGATCGACTTCCCCAACGAGGTCGTGAACCGTCAGGACATCACGCTCAGCCTCGACGCCGAGAGCTTCCGCGCCGACGTGGCGCGGGCGCGCACCTTCGGCTTCTTCGAGGACGTGGAGCGCCTGCGCGCCGCCGGCCTCGCCCGGGGCGGCTCGCTGGACAATGCGGTCGTCGTCAGCGGCGATCGCATCCTCAATCGCGACGGCCTGCGCTATGCCGACGAGTTCGTCCGGCACAAGGTGCTGGACGCGGTCGGCGATCTCTACCTCGCCGGCGGCCCGATCGTTGGCCACTTCCGCGGCGTTCGCTCCGGCCATGCGCTGAACCGCCGCCTGCTCGAGGCGCTGTTCTCCGATCATCGCGCCTGGTGCCACACCACCCTCGCCCGCGGCGAGATGGTGGAGGCCGCCGACTGGGCGCCGCGCGCCCGCGTCGCCCGCGCCTAACCCTCTTCATCTACCGGCCCGGGCAGCGGTTGCGAGGGCCGACGCTCGTGCTATAACGGCGGCTGAACGCGGGCCCGAGCCGTCCGCGGCATGGGCCGGAGGGTGGGGATTCTGAGATGGGCGGACGGCTTCCGCTTCGGTTCCTGGTCCTGGCATGTGCGTTGACGCTCGCCGCCTGCGGTGGCGGCGACAAGGACAACTATGTCGATCGTCCGGTAGAGACGCTCTACAACACCGCCATGGACGATCTCCAGAACGGCAAATACGAGCGCGCGGCCAAGGGCTTCGACGAGGTCGAGCGGCAGCACCCCTATTCGCTTTGGGCCACCAAGGCGCAGCTCATGTCGGCCTACTCGCTGTACGAGGCCGGCAACTACGATGAGTCGATTCTCGCCCTCGATCGCTTCATACAGCTGCACCCCGGACACCCCGACATCGCCTACGCCTATTACATGAAGGCGCTCGACTATTACGTTCAGATCGTCGACGTCGGCCGCGACCAGCGTATTACCCAGGACGCGCTGAAATCGCTGCAGGAAGTCATGCGGCGTTTCCCTGAGTCGCGCTACGCCCGCGACGCCCGTCTGAAGGTCGATCTCACCCGCGATCACCTTGCCGGCAAGGAGATGGAGATCGGCCGTTTCTACGAGACCCAGAAGGAATATCTGGCGGCGATCAACCGCTTCCGCTCGGTGGTCGATGGCTATCAGACCACGACCCACGTGCCGGAAGCGCTGGAGCGGCTCACCGAGTGCTACCTCGCCCTCGGCCTCACGGACGAGGCGAAGCGGACCGCCGCCGTCCTCGGCTTCAATTACCCCGGCAGCGAGTGGTACCGCGACAGCTATGCCCTGGTGACCAATTCCAAGGACCTGCCGCCTGATCTGGTGGAGCAGGAGAGCTGGCTGACCCGGGTCGTCGGCGCGGTTTTCTGACCTTCCGAGCGGCGGCCGGGTAGCCTGGGCGGCGGACTGGCCCGCGCCTCGCGCCGTCGCTATCATCGCCGGCGATGCGCGGACTTCCACAGCTTCCTGGCCGATGCTCGCAAGCCTGACAATTCGCGACGTGGTGCTGATCGACCGCCTGGAGCTGGGATTCCGGCCGGGCCTCTGCGTGCTGACCGGCGAGACCGGCGCTGGCAAGTCGATCCTGCTGGACGCGCTGGGCCTGGCGCTGGGCATGCGGGCCGAGAGTGGCCTGGTGCGCGAGGGCGCCGAGCAAGCAGTAGTGACGGCGGAGTTCGTGCTGCCCACCGGCCATCCCGCGCGACAGATCCTGGCGGAGCAGGGGCTCGACAGTGCCGGGGAGGATGCCCTGGTGCTGCGCCGCGTGCTGACCGGCGACGGCCGCAGCCGCGCCTTCGTCAACGATCAGCCCGCGAGCGTCGGGCTGCTACGCCAGCTCGGCGAGCTGCTGGTGGAGATCGAGGGCCAGTTCGCCCAGCGCGGTCTCCTCGATGCGGCGACCCATCGGGAGTCGCTGGATTCCTACGGCAATCACGCCGGCGATCTCGCGGCGCTGCGCACCGCGTGGCGCGACTGGCGCGGGGCGCGCGATGCCCGTCAGGAGGCGGAGGAGCGCCTCGTCCGGGCGCGCGCGGACGAGGCCTATCTACGCCATGCGCTGGACGAGCTCGATGCCCTGAAGCCGGAGACCGGCGAGGAGCTGCGCCTCGCCGAGAGCCGCAGTTTCCTGCAGCAGCGCGAGCGCCTGGGTGAGACGCTGGAGGCGGCGCTGCTGGAGCTCGCGGGCGACCGCGGCGCCGAGCGCGCCGTCAACGCGGCGCTGCGGCCGTTGGAGCGCCTGCGGGAGAAGGCCGGCGAGCGCCTCGATCCCGTGGTCGGCGCGATGGAGCGCGCCGCCACCGAGTTGCGCGAGGCGATCGCCCAGGTCGAGACCGCTCTCCGCGACCTCGGACCCGCCGGCCAGAGCCTGGAGCAGCTGGAGGAGCGGCTCTTCGCGCTCCGAGCGCTCGCCCGCAAGCATAACGTCACCGTCGATGCATTGGCGCCGCTCCGCGACGAGATCGCCGGCAAGGTGGCGGCCCTCGACGACAGTGGCGGCGAGCTGAAGAAGCTGAAGCGGCGAGAGGCCGAGACGCGCAACGACTACGTCGCCATCGCCGGCAGGCTCGGCGAGCGCCGCCGCGTCCAGGCGAAGGCCCTCGACGCTGCGGTGGCGAAGGAGCTGAAGCCGCTGAAGCTCGACAAGGCCCGCTTCGAGACCGTGGTGACGGCGCTTCCCGAGGCCGAGTGGAACGAAGGCGGCGCCGAGCGGATTCATTTCGAGGTGCAGACCAATCCCGGCGCGCCGCCGGGCCCGCTCGCCAAGATCGCCTCCGGCGGCGAGCTGGCGCGGTTCCTGCTGGCGCTCAAAGTGGTGCTGGCGCGCGGCCTCTCGGCGCGGACCCTGGTCTTCGACGAGGTCGACAGCGGCATCGGCGGCGCGGTGGCGGCGGCGGTGGGGGAGCGCCTGCATCGCCTCGGCGCCAGCTTGCAGGTGCTGGTGGTGACCCATTCGCCCCAGGTGGCCGCCAAGGGCACCCATCACTGGCGTGTCGCCAAGCGGCAGGCGGCGAGCCGCACGCTCACGACCGTCGCGGAGCTTTCCACCGCCGAGCGCCAGGAGGAGATCGCGCGCATGCTGTCCGGCAGCACCATCACCGCCGAGGCGCGGGCCGCCGCGGCGAGCCTGATGGGCGGCGTGCGGCCGTGAGCGCGCGCGCCAAGGGCTCCGGCGAGAAGCCGGTGAGCGCCCTCAGCGAGGCGGAGGCGACGGCCGAGCTGAAGCAGCTGGCGGCGGCGATCGCGCACCACGACCAGCTCTATCACCAGAAGGACATGCCGGAGATTTCCGACGCCGACTACGACGCGTTGCGTCGGCGCAATCAGGCGATCGAGGAGCGCTTTCCGAAGCTGGTGCGCGCCGACAGCCCGAGCCGGCGCGTGGGCGCCGCGCCTGCGGGCGGCTTCGCCAAGGTCCGGCATGCGCTGCCGATGCTCTCCCTCGACAACGCCTTCGACGAGGAGGACGCGCGGGCGTTCTTCCAGAGCGTGCGCAATTATTTCAAGCGGCCCGAGGATCTGGCCCGCGTCGCCGAGGACAAGATCGCCGTCATGGCGGAGCCCAAGATCGACGGCCTCTCCTCGACGCTGCGCTACGAGGACGGCCGCCTGGTCCTGGGAGCGACGCGCGGCGACGGGCTCACCGGCGAGAACATCACCGAGAACATAAAGACCATCGCCACCGTGCCGAAAAAGCTCGAGGGTCGCGGCTGGCCCGAGGTGCTGGAGGTGCGCGGCGAAGTCTATATGGAGCACAAGGGCTTCTTCGCCCTCAACAAGGAACGGGAGAAGGAGGGCGAGGCGGTCTTCGCCAACCCGCGCAACGCCGCCGCCGGCTCCCTGCGCCAGCTCGACGTCAGCATCACCGCCGCGCGGCCGCTCAAATTCTTCGGCTATGCCCTCGGCGAAGTCAGCAAGCCCATAGCCAAGACTCATGCCGAGATCCTGAAGCACCTGAAGGAATGGGGCTTCACGGTCAATCCGAAGTCGAAACTATGCCACGGCGTCGAGGAAGTGCTGGAGTATCACCGCAAGCTCGCCGACGAGCGTGCCGATCTCCCCTACGACATCGACGGCGTCGTCTACAAGGTGAACGACATCGATCTGCAGGAGCGCCTGGGCATGGCGACGCGGGCGCCGCGCTGGGCGCTCGCGCACAAGTTCCCGGCGGAGCAGGCACGCACGCGGCTCCTCGACATTATCATCCAGGTCGGCCGCCAGGGCTCGCTGACGCCGGTGGCGGTGCTGGAGCCGATCACCGTGGGCGGCGTCGTCGTGCAGCGGGCGACGCTCCACAATGAGGACGAGATCGCCCGCAAGGACGTCCGGATCGGCGACACCGTCATCGTGCAGCGGGCGGGCGACGTCATTCCACAGATCGTCGGGCCCGTGCCGGAGAAGCGTCCACGCGGCACCAAGCCCTTCGTCTTCCCGGAAAAGTGCCCGGTCTGCAACAGCCTCGCCGTGCGCGAGCCCGGCCAGGTGGTGCGGCGCTGCACCGGCGGCCTGATCTGCGCGGCGCAGGCGGTGGAGCGGCTCCGGCACTTCGTCTCCCGCGATGCCTTCGACATCGAGGGCATGGGCGAGAAGCACATCGCCGAGCTCTGGGACGAGAAGCTGATCAAGGCGCCCGCCGATATCTTCCGGCTGGCCAAGCATGCGGACATGCTGGCGGAGCGCGAGGGCTGGGGAGCGACCAGCGTGCGCAAGCTCATGGACGCCATCGAGGCGCGCCGGCGTATCTCCCTCGACCGTTTCATCTACGCCCTCGGCATTCCCCAGGTCGGCCAGACCACGGCGCGGCTCCTGGCGCGGCATTACAAGTCGCTAGAGCGCTGGCGCCTGGACATGATCGCCGCCAAGGATCCCGACAGCGAGGCCTGGACCACCCTCAACGACATCCACGGCATCGGCGAGGACATGGCGACCGACATCATGGGTTTCTTCGCCGAGCCCCATAATCGCAAGCTGGTGGACGATCTCCTGAAGGAGATCGAGGTCACCGACGTGGAGGCGCCGCGGGTCGCCAATTCCAAGATCACCGGCAAGACCGTGGTGTTCACTGGCACGCTCACGGAGATGACGCGCTCGGAGGCGAAAGCCCGCGCCGAGGCGTTGGGCGCCAACGTCGCCGGCAGCGTCTCCAAGAAAACGGATTACGTCGTGGTGGGCGAGGACGCAGGCTCCAAGGCCGACAAGGCCAAGGAGCTCGGCGTCACCACGCTGACCGAGCAGGAGTGGCTGAAGCTCATCGGCGGGTGAGCGCCGCTCTTTGGGCGATCAGCTCGGCCGGAAATCGAACGTATCCCTGAAGCCGATCCGGCCGCGCGGCGTGATCTCGATGGCGCGGGTGCCGCGCATGCGCTTGATCCAGCCGCGCTCGAAGCAGCGCTCGCAGATCGCCTTGCCGACGACGCCACCCAGATGGGGGCGCCGCTCGCTCCAGTCCAGGCACGGCCGGCAGAATGGGCGGCGGGATTTGCTGCGCGAGGCCTCCAGCGCATCGCCGATCCCGAAGCTCGCGAGGAACTCGATGCCGGCGTCGGTCACGGCGCCGCCGTCGGGCACGATCTCCACCAGCCCCTTGGTGATCATGGCATCGGCGATGGCGACGCCGAGCGTGCCGGCGAGGTGGTCGTAGCAGGAGCGGGCGAGGCGCATCGCCTGATCGCGGGGGCCCACGACGACGCGCTTTGCCGGCGGACCGGCAATGCCGACGGCGACCTCCATCAGGCCCTCGAGCATCCGCGCCACGTCGGGAGATGCCAGGCGGTGATAGCGGTGCCGGCCCTGTTTCGCCACGTTGATCAGGCCGGCCGTGGAAAGCCGCGCCAGATGGCCGCTGGCGGTCTGCGGCGCCACGCCGGCGACCTGGGCCAGCTCGGTCGCGGTGAGGGCGCGGCCGTCCAGAAGCGCCGTGAGCATCCCGGCGCGCGCGGGATCGCCGACAAGCGCCGCCACTTCCGCAAGCGATGCAGTGCTGACCATGGAGAACTCTCCTAAGTGAGGCCGCAGTCTAGCATGCCGGCCGCCGCGATACTTCGGCTCGCCGCCGTAACATCGGCGAGGGCAGGCTTCCATAGTGCGGCCATGCCAGATGACCGCGCGATGCCGCCGCTTGCCGCCTCCGCCGCGAAGAAGCTTCTTCGGCTGGAAAGTCGTCTCCGCCGCCTTTGTCGTCGCCGTCTTCGGCTGGGGCATGGGGTTCTACGGCTGCTCCATCTATCTCTACGCCGTTCAGTCCCAACGCGGCTGGTCCGTGGGCCTGGTCTCCGCGGCGGTCACGGTGCACTACCTCCTCGGCGCCGCCGTGGTCGCCAACCTGCCGATGCTGCACCGGCGCCTCGGCCTGGTCGCGACCACCAAGGCCGGCGCCGTGTCCCTGGCCCTGGGCGTCGGTGGCTGGGCCGTCGCGCAGGAGCCCTGGCAGCTATTCGCGGCGACGATCCTGAGCGGCGCCGGGTGGGCATCCCTGGGCGGGGCCGCCATCAACGCCATGGTCTCGCCGTGGTTTCGGCGCCGCCGCCCCGCGGCGCTCTCCTTCGCCTACAACGGTGCCAGCGTCGGCGGCATCGTGTTCTCGCCGCTCTGGGTGATCGCCATTGCCGCGCTCGGATTTCCCGTCGCGAGCGCGCTGGTGGGGATCGTCATGGTCGGGACGCTCTGGCTCCTCGCCGATCGCTACCTCGGCCGGACGCCGGAGCAGATGGGCTTGCTGCCGGATGGCGATGCACCCGCCACGGCGGCGTCAATCGCGCCGGCTGCGCCCACGGCGTCGCTCGCGGGCGCGCGGCTCTGGCGCAACCGGCGCTTTCTCACCTTGGCGGGGGGAATGGCGATCGGGCTCTTCGCCCAGATCGGCCTTATCGCCCATCTCTTCTCGCTGTTGGTGCCGGCATTGGGCGCCGAGCTCGCAGGCATGGCGGCGGCCTTCGCCACCCTCTGCGCCATCGCCGGGCGGACGCTGGTGGGATGGCTGCTGCCGCCGGGAGCGGACCGGCGCAGGATCGCCGCCCTGAACTATGCCGTGCAGGCCTGCGGCTGCGCCGTGTTCATTCTTGCCGCCGGCACCAGCGTGCCGTTGCTGATCCTGGGCGTGCTGCTGGTGGGGGCGGGGATTGGCAACGCGACCTCGCTTCCGCCGCTCATCGCCCAGGTGGAATTCTCCGGCGCCGACGTGGGGCGGGCGGTCGCGCTCATCACCGCGCTGAGCCAGGCCACTTACGCCTTCGCGCCGGCGGCTTTCGGCGTGCTGCGGGTCCAATCGACGGCGGCATCGGGATCCAGCGCGGCGCCGCTCTTCTTCGTGGCGGCCGCGGCGATTCAGCTGATCGCGGCCGGCTGCTACTTGAGCGGCAGGCGGATGGGCGGCGCCCGGAGCCGGGATCCCTCGGCCCCGAGGTGAGGCCAGGGCTTGAACACGCCGGCATCCAGCACCGGCACCGTGTCGCTGACGTCGAGCATGGCGGCAAGTTGCACGTCCTCTGGATAGTCGGCGGCGATCAGCTCCCGCCCGGACTGGGTCTGCGCCAGGAGCACATCGAGTGCGCCGGCAACCGCGGTGAATTCCGCGACCGCACGGCGGGCATCCTCGGAGAGGATGGTCTTCGCACCGTCCGCGGTGAGGGCGCGCGCCAGGGCGCCGAGGCCGAGCCAGTCCTCTTCGGAGCGCCGCACGCGGCCGCCGGGCATCATCTCGCCGGCGAGAACGACGCCGATCCGGGATCCCAGGCGGCGGGCGGCGGCGGCCGCCGCCGTCGCATTGCGGAAGCTCGCGAGGATCACGGGCTTCCCCAGCTTGCCGAGGGTGGCGGAGATCGCGCTGCCGTTGGGCGACGGCAGCAGCAGGCGCGTGCCGGTGGAGATCGTCTGCAGCGAGGCCGGCGAGAGTGTATAGCCGCCGCTGGCGCGGCGTCCGGCGAGGATCGCCCCATGAGCCGCCGCCACGGCATTCAGGTGCTCGGCGAGGGGATCGCCCGGCACGATCTCGGCGCCCCGGCTCACCGCCACATCGACGGCGGTGGAGAAGGACAGCACGTCGATCACGATCAGGAGGTCGGAGCGGGCGGCGAGCTGCTGCGCGCCGTCAGGACCCCAGGCGGAATCGAGCTCGACGTCGGAGCGTGGCGTGCCGGTCACTCTCATGCGGCTTCTCGCGCGCCGGCACGCTCGACGAGCGCGTACCAGACGGTGACGGATGCCACCACAAGCAGCAGCGGCATCACGGCGTAGTTGATCGCATCCCAGCCGAAGGTGCCGAAGACACCGCCGGCGGAGAGCGAGCCCGCCGCCGCCGAGCCCGCGATCGCGAACTCGTTGAGGCCCTGGATCTTCGCGCGCTCCGCCGGGAGATAGGCCTGGGTCAGGAGCGTGGTGCCGCTGACGAACATGAAGTTCCAGCCGAAGCCCAGGAGCGCCAGCGCGATCCAGAAATGGACGACGGTGGTGCCGGAAAGCGCGACGATGCCGCAGAGCATCAGCATCGCGGTTCCCGTGAGAGCGATAGTAGGAGGGCCGTAGCGCGCCACCAGGTTGCCGGTGAAGAACGCCGGCGCGAACATGCCGATGAGATGGAAGCGGATGATGCCGAAGGCGTCATTCGCCGTGAGGCCGCAGCCGACCGCGGCGAGGGGCGCCGAGGTCATGACGAAGGTCATCACCGCATAGCCGATGACGCCGTTCGCCACCGCGGCGATGAAGACCGGCTGGCGCGCGATCACCCCCAGGGGCCGTCCGCCGGTCTGCGTCCGGTCGGCGCGGGTTGGCCGCGGGAGATCGATGAAGCTCAGGGTCAGGATGGTGAGGGCCGCGAGCGCGGAGATCGCGAGAAAGCTGCCGGCGAACAGCACAGGCGCGAAGATGTCCTTGGAGAGCGCCGCGATCTCCGGCCCGATCACCGCGGCGACGACACCGCCGGTGAGGACGTAGGAGACGGCGCGGCTCTTGAACTGGGCATCGACGGAGTCGGCGGCGGCGAAACGGTAGTACTGGGCGGTCGCCTGGAAGCAGCCCCAGCAGGCGTTGCCGAGGCAGAACAGCAGGAAGTCGCCGCGGAAGATCGCCCAGGCGGAAATGCCGCCGCCGAGACCGCCGAGGAGGGCGCCCAGCACGAACCCCAGGCGCCGGCCGAGCCGCGCCATCAGGAAGGACGCCGGCACGGTGACGAGGGCATTGGTCACCGGGATCAGGGAATAGGGCAGGGTCGCCAGCAGATGGCTCGGCGCCAGGGTCGCACCGACCAGGCCGCTGGCGGCGACCCCGATCGAGGACGCTGAGAGATAGCAGGCCTGGCAGATCGCGAGCAGGAACGCGGTTCGCCGGTGCCGTCCCGCCGTCATTCGAGTCTCCCAATCCCCCCGGGCTCGCGACCCTAATGGGGGAGGCGGCATGTGACAAGGCTTGCCCCCGCAACCCCGCAATGCACGTGTCCGGTGCTTGTCCGGCAAGGCTCCATCGACGAGGATGGCGCCGTCTGGAGGCGGGAATGAGCGACGCGAGCGTGGACTGCGTGGTGATCGGCGCGGGGGTGGTGGGCCTCGCGGTGGCACGTGCCCTGGCCCAGGCCGGTCACGAGGTGCTGATCCTCGAGAAGGAGCGCTGGATCGGCTCCGAGACCTCCTCGCGCAACAGCGAGGTGATCCACGCCGGCATCTATTATCCCAAAGGCAGCCTGAAGGCGCGGCTCTGCCTCGAGGGCCGGAATGCGCTCTACGCCTATTGCGCCGAGCACGGCCTGCCCCACAAGCGCCTCGGCAAGCTGGTAGTCGCCTGCAAGGACGAGGAGATCAAGCCCCTGGAGGAGGTCTGGGCCAAGGCGGCGGCGAACGGCGTCGACGATCTGCACTGGCTGACATCCGGCGAGGCCGTCGCGCTGGAGCCCAACCTGTCCTGCGTGCGCGCGTTCCTCTCGCCCTCCACCGGCATCATCGACAGCCATTCCCTGATGCTGGCGTATCAGGGAGATGCCGAGGCGGCGGGCGCGGTGTTGGCGTTCCGCGCACCGGTGCTGAGCGGGAAGGTCGAGGACAATCATTTCCTCCTGGAGGTCGGCGGCCACGAGCCGATGCGCCTCAGCGCGCGGCTGCTGGTCAACAGCGCCGGGCTCTACGCCCCGACGCTCGCTCGCGGGATCGCCGGCATTCCCGCCGCCACCATCCCGCGGGACTATTACTGCCGCGGCGTCTATTTCAGCCTGAGCGGCCGCGCACCCTTCACCCGGCTGATCTACCCCGTGCCGGAGCATGCGGGCATGGGCGTGCATCTCACGGTGGACATGGCGGGGCAGCCGCGCTTCGGCCCCGATACGGAGTGGATCGACGGCATCGACTACACCGTCAATCCCAGGCGCGGCGACAGCTTCTATGCGGCAATCCGCACATATTGGCCGGCGCTCCCCGACGGTGCCCTGCAGCCGGGCTACGCGGGCATCCGGCCCAAGATCAGCGCTCCCGATGCGCCGGCGGCGGATTTCGTGATCCAGGGGCCCGACGTCCACGGCATTCCCGGCCTGGTTAACCTATACGGGATCGAATCCCCGGGGCTGACGGCCTCCCTGGCCATTGCGGAGCGGGTCCGGCGCCTCCTGGAGGGGGCCGGAGATACCACCCTTGCAAAGCCCCCTCTGGCCGCCGCCGCGCCGCGCCGTTAAGCTCAATCGTCCGCCCACCTCCCGGAGACCCCCATGTCGCTCCACGCCCTCAAGAAGTCCGAGCCGCAGTCCGACCAACTCACCGAGTACGATGTCCGCGTGCAGCTCGCCGCCTGCTACCGGCTGATCGCACATTTCGGCATGGACGACCTCATCTACACCCACATCTCCGCACGGGTTCCGGGGCGGGAGGATCATTTCCTCCTCAATCCCTACGGCCTGATGTTCAGCGAGATCACCGCCTCGAGCCTGGTGAAGATCGACCACGACGGCAACATCGTCGAGCCCGGCGACTATCCCGTGAACCACGCGGGCTTCGTGATCCACAGCGCCGTGCACATGGCGCGGCCCGACATCCGCTGCGTGCTGCACACCCACACCCGCGCCGGCGTCGCCGTCTCCTGCCTCAAGGAGGGGCTGCTGCCGCTGAACCAGATCTCCTGCGCCTACTACAACCGGCTCGCCTATCACGACTACGAGGGCATCGCCTCCAACCTCGAGGAGCGTGACCGCCTGGTGCAGGACCTCGGCGAGAAGAAGTCCATGGTGCTCCGCAACCACGGTCTGCTGACCGCCGGCAACACCGTCGCCGAGGCGTTCGTGCTGATGTACTACCTCGAGCAGTCCTGCCGGATGCAAATCGACGTCATGTCGTCGGGCGGCACCATGGAGAAGCTCTCGCCGGCGGTCTCCGAGTACACCGCCAAGCAGTACGAGAGCTCATCGATGCCGCGGGGCGAGCGCGAGTGGCCGGCGATGCTGCGCCTCCTCGACGCCAAGGACCCCAGCTACCGCCACTAAGGGCTATTCGCCCGGACTCGCCTCGACGAGCACGGTGATTTCCACCGTGCCCGCCGCGGCGAAGCGGAGCGTCATCGGAAAGCTCATGCCGATGACGAGCGGCTGTTTCAAGCCGATGAGGGCGAGGGCGGCTTTCCCCGGCCGCAGAGCGAAGGGTCGCTTCGGGACGATCTCGATGAATTGGCGCGCGCCACCGGCGGCGTTGTGGATCTCCACCCGGTCCGCCATCGGAGTCTCGGCGCCGACGAGGCGATCCGTCTCGGTGCCCTTGGTCGCCAGCACGAGATAGGCGGCGCCCTCCCGCGTCGTCGTCGGCCGCGCCCAGGGATGACCGATCTCGATCGGTCCCTGGGTGAAGGAGTGAGCCAGCACCGCTGAGGCGCTGGCGAGCAGAAGAGACACGGCGAGAAATATTCGATAGTTCATTGCGCGATGATAGGCCGCGGGCCGGGTCAGAGATAGCCGTCGCGTATCTCGCATCGGCGAAGCGCCGGTTTGGCCGCCCTTTGCCACCGTGCTAGTCTCGCCAGCGAAAATTGCAGGGGAACTTTCATGGACGATACGGCGCCGCGCCGGGGCGATCTCACCAACAATCTCGAAGCCTACTGGATGCCGTTCACCGCGAACCGGCAGTTCAAGGCGCATCCACGTCTGCTGGCCGGTGCCGCCGGCATGCACTACGAGACGGTGGACGGGCGGCGCGTGCTCGACGGCACCGCCGGGCTCTGGTGCGTCAACGCCGGGCATGGCCGCCGCGAGATCGCCGATGCCGTGCATGCCCAGGCGCTCAAGCTCGATTACGCGCCCTCGTTCCAGATGGGACATCCCATCGCCTTCGAGGCGGCGGCGAGGCTGGCGACGATGCTGCCGGGCGGCCTCGACCACGTGTTCTTCACCAACTCGGGCTCGGAGTCCGTGGACACCGCCCTCAAGATCGCCATCGCCTATCATCGCGTGCGCGGCGAGGGGACCCGCACGCGTCTCATCGGCCGCGAGCGCGGCTATCACGGCGTGGGCTTCGGCGGCATTTCCGTGGGCGGCATCTCCAGCAATCGGAAATTCTTCGGCAGCCTGCTGCCGGGCGTAGACCACCTGCCGCACACCCACAATCTCGAGAAGAACGCGTTCGTCCGGGGCGAGCCGCAATGGGGCGCCCATCTTGCCGACGATCTCGAGCGCCTGGTGCAGCTTCACGATGCGTCCACCATCGCCGCCGTCATCGTCGAGCCGGTGGCGGGCTCGACCGGCGTGCTGGTGCCACCCAAGGGCTATCTGCAGCGGCTGCGGCAGGTCTGCGACAAGCACGGCATCCTCCTGATCTTCGACGAGGTCATCACCGGCTTCGGCCGCCTCGGCGCGGGATTCGCGTCGGAGTATTTCGGCGTCGTGCCCGACCTCGCGACCTTGGCCAAAGGCATCACCAACGGCACGGTGCCGATGGGCGCGGTGGCGGCGAGCAAGAAGGTCTACGACGCCTTCATGCAGGGGCCGGAGGGTGCCATCGAGCTCTTCCACGGCTACACCTATTCCGGCCATCCGCTGGCGGCCGCGGCGGCGCTCGCCACCTTCGACATCTATGCCCGCGACGGGCTCTTCGAGCGCGCCAAGTCGCTCTCGGCCTATTGGGAGGACGCGGTGCACAGCCTGAAGGGGCGGCCCCACGTCATCGATCTCCGCAACATCGGCCTGGTCGCCGGCATCGAGCTGGAGCCGATGTCGGGCAAGCCGACCGCGCGGGCCTTCGACGCGTTCCTCAAATGCTACGAGCGCGGTCTGCTGATCCGCACAACCGGCGACATCATCGCGCTCTCGCCGCCGCTCATCGTGGAGAAGAGCCACATCGACGAAATCTTCGGCACGCTGGGCGACGTCCTGAAGCACGCGGCCTGAGTTTAGGGAGAACTGAGATGCTGATCGGCGTCCCCAAAGAGATCAAGACGCACGAGTACCGCGTCGGACTGGTACCGGGCAGCGTGCGCGAGCTCATCCACCACGGCAACGTCGTGATGGTGGAGAGCGGCGCGGGGGCGGGGATCGGTTTCCCCGACGGTGCCTACGAGGCGGTTGGCGCCCGGGTGCTGCCGAGCGCCGCCGCGGTCTTCGAGGCGGCTGACTTGATCGTGAAGGTGAAGGAGCCGCAGGCCCAGGAGATCGGCCTCCTGCGCAAGGACCAGGTGCTCTTCACCTATCTCCACCTCGCCGCCGACAAGGCGCAGGCGGAAGGGCTGATGCGCCAGGGCGTCACCGCCATCGCCTATGAGACCGTCACCGACGTGCGCGGCGGCCTGCCGCTGCTGGCGCCCATGAGCGAGGTCGCGGGCCGGATGTCGATCCAGGTCGGCGCCCATTGCCTGGAGAAGGAGCAGGGCGGCACCGGGCTGCTGCTGGGCGGCGTTCCCGGCGTGGGCGCGGCGAAGGTGGTGATCCTCGGCGGCGGCGTCGCCGGCACCAACGCGGCGCGCATGGCGATGGGCGTCGAGGCCTATGTCACGGTAATCGACCGCTCGCTGCCGCGGCTCTACGAGCTCGACATGCAGTTCGGCTCGCAGCTCCACACGCTCTTCGCCACCCTCGACAACATCGAGCGCGAGGTGCTGGCGGCGGATCTCGTGATGGGCGCCGTGCTGGTGGCGGGGGCGGCGGCGCCGAAGCTGGTGACCCGCGAGATGGTGAAGCGCATGAAGCCGGGCTCGGTCCTGGTGGACATCTCCATCGACCAGGGCGGCTGCTTCGAGACCAGCAAGCCCACCACCCATGCGGCGCCGACCTATGTGGTCGACGGCGTCATCCACTATTGCGTCACCAACATGCCCGGCGCGGTGGCGCGCACCTCGACCTTCGCCCTCAACAACGCGACCCTGCCGTTTGTGGTGGCGCTTGCCGGCAAAGGCTGGCGCAAGGCGCTCGGCGACGATGTGAATCTGCGCAACGGCCTCAACGTCCACGGCGGCAAGATCACCCACGCCGCGGTCGCCCGCGACCTCGGCCTCGACTACCTCGCCCCGGACAAAGCGCTCGCCGCCTGAAGCGAGGGCACTATGAGACAGCTGAGAGCTAGTTGAGCCGGAGCGGCAGCTCGGCGATCGCCTGGTCGACGAGGGCCGAGCCCTGGGCGCCGCCCAGGCTGTCGGCGATCACCCGGCGGGCGGCGCCGATGGCGATGTCGACCGCAGCGTTGCGCACCTCGGCCAGGGCCTTGGCTTCGGCGAGGGCGACCTTCTCGATGGAAAGACGCTCGCGCCGCTCGATTGCGGCCTCGAGATCCCGCCGCGCCTTCTCGGCGTAGCGCCCGGCCTCTTCCTTCGCGTGCGTGACGATGGCGCCGGCTTCCTGGAGCGCATCGCGCTGCTTGCGCTGGAAATGCGCGAGGGTGCGCTGCGCCTCGTCGCGGAGCTTCTGCGCCTGGTCGAGCTCCGTCTTGATCTTCAGGGTGCGGGCGTCGATCAACCCGATCACCGTGACCCACGCACGCTTGCCGACCAGGACCATCGCCAGCACGAATGCGATGGCGACGGCGAGCTCGGGATCGTGGAACAGCTCGGCGATCATCCCGCGCGCTCCTTCATGACGCGATCGACGGCGACCAGGGCTCGCGCCTCGTCGATCTCCACGCCGGCGATCTTCCGGGTTGCGGCGCGCGCCACCTCCACCGCCACGACGCGCAGGCCGGCGAGCGCCTGGGCCTTCGCCTCGGCGATGCGGCGCTCGGCGACGGCGGTCTCGGCCGCGAGCTTCTCCGTCGCCCGGTGCTGGCGCTCGTTGGCCACGGCGGCGAAGCGGTCCATCGCCTCCTTGAGCGTGGCCTGGGCTTGCGTCCGCGCGTCGGCGAGGGCGCGCTCATAGGCGGCCATGACGGCGTCCGCCTCGGCCTTCATCTGCGCCGCCCGGCCGAGGTCGTCCTCGATCTTCTGCTTGCGCAGAATGATCATCTTGCCGACCCGCGGCAGTCCCACCCGCGCCATCAGCACGTAGAGGATGAGGAACACCACCGCCAGCCAGAACAGCTGGGACGGGAAGGTGGAGAGGTCGAGTTGCGGCATCGCCCGATGCGCTCCCGAAGCCGGAGTGCGGTCTAGGGGCTTAGAACGCGAACAGGATCATGAACGCGATCAGCAGGCCGAAGAGACCGGTCGCCTCCGCCAGCGCGAAGCCCAGGAAGGCCCAGGTCGTGACCTGCGCCGCCGGGTTGCGGGCCAGCGAGTTGATGAGGGCGGAGAACACGTTGCCGATGCCGATACCGGCGCCCACCAGCGCGATACAGGCGAGACCGGCGCCGATCATTTTGGCCGATGCGAGATCCATGGAAAGGGTCCTCTGGTTGGAAAAGGGGAAAGGGGTGTCGGCTCAGTGCAGATGGATGGCGTCGCGCAGGTAGAGGCACGACAGGATGGTGAAGACGTAGGCCTGCAGCGCCGCGACCAGGAATTCCAGCAGCACCAGCGCGGTATCCATCGCGATCGGCGCGAAGAAGAAGATGCCCAGCGAGCTGGCGAAGCCCGCGAAGATCGCCAGCATCGTGTGGCCTGCCACCATGTTGGCGAAGAGGCGGACCGAAAGGGTGAAGGGGCGGATGCAGTAGGACAGCATCTCGATCGGCACCAGCAGCAGGAGCAGCACCTTCGGCACGCCGTGCGGCACGAAGAGGCTCAGGAAATGAAAGCCGTGCCGCGCGATGCCGATGAGGGTGACGCCGATGAACACGATCGCCGCCATCGCGAAGGTGACCACGATGTGGCTGGTGAAGGTGAAGCTGTAGGGGATGAGGCCCAGGAGATTGCCGAACAGGATGAACATGAAGAGGGTGAAGAGGAACGGGAAGTACTGCTTGCCCTCGTCGCCGACGTTCTCCTGCACCATGTTGGCAATGAAATCGTAGAGCATCTCCGCCAGCGACTGCAGCCGGCCAGGCACCAGCGTCGCCCCCTGGGTCGCCGTCACCATCAGGAGGGTGACGAGGCCCGCGCTGAGCACCATCAGCAGCGACGAATTCGTGAAGGAGAAATCGAGGCCGCCGACATGTATGTCGGCGAGCCGCTCGATGGTGAATTGATGGAGTGGACTTGATTCAGCCGCCACGTCAGTCCTCGTCCCAACCGTCCTGTTCGTCTCTTCTACGCGGGGCCGTCGGCGGCGTGCCGACCTTGTACCCCACGCCCATCCCCATCCCTTTGACGACGCGGTAGACGTTCGTCAAGCCCGCGCCGATGCCGAGGAAGAGAAACACCAGGAGCCCCCACGGCTTCGTGCCGAGCCAGTGATCGATCGCCCATCCGATCGCGAAGCCGACGAAGACGGCAACCACCAGCTCAAGACCGATGCGGAAGCCAAGACCCATTGCCGCGCCGGCAGATGGATCAGGTTCTCCCCCTTGGACGGCGCGCCGCGGCCCCTCCTGAGCGCGTCGCGCCTCCTCGATACGCGCCCCCAGCGCTTTCAGGGCATCCGGCTCAGTCGGCTCGCTCATCGCCAGGGCCTTCATGCCGGTGCGGAGCCCGCCTCAGATCACAGCCCCGCAAGCGCCGAAACGGCGCGCACCTTAGGGGGCGGTACCCCCGGAGTCAAGGCTCGGAGGGGTGCCGCAGGCAGCGTCAGAAAGCCGCAGAAATCCGCCGCTTTCGGCGCTTTCCGATCAGGCGGTCTGGCGCAGCTGCTCGGCGGCCTGGAGGTCGACGGAAACCAGCTGAGAGACACCGCGCTCGGCCATGGTGACCCCGAAAAGGCGGTCCATCCGCGCCATGGTGACGCGGTGATGGGTGATCACCAGGAAGCGGGTCTGGGTGCTCTCTGCGATCTCCTCCACCATGCGGCAGAACCGGTCGACGTTGGCGTCGTCCAGAGGTGCGTCCACCTCGTCCAGCACGCAGATCGGGGCCGGGTTGGTGAGGAATACCGCAAAAAGGAGAGCGAGCGCGGTCAACGCCTGCTCGCCGCCCGACAGCAGCGACAGGTTCTGCAGCCGCTTGCCCGGCGGGCTTGCCATGATCTCCAGGCCGGACTCCAGCGGATCCTTGTCGTCGCCTTCCTCGGGCTGACGCAGCTCAAGATGCGCCCGGCCGCCGCCGAAGAGGCGCACGAACAGTTCCTGGAAGTGCTCGTTCACCTTGGCGAAGGCGGCCACCAGCCGCTCCCGGCCCTCGCGGTTGAGGGCATTGATGCCCTGGCGCAGCTTGGCGATCGCCTGCATGAGGTCCTCGCGCTCGGCCTTGAGGCTTTGCACGCGCTGCTCCAGCTCGTTGGCCTCGGCCTCCGCCACCAGATTGACCGGACCCATGTTCTCGCGCTCCCGCGACAGGCGGTCGAGACGGGTCTCCGCCTGCTCCAGATCCGGCAGATCCTCGTTGGCGGCGATCTCGCCGATTTCGGCCACCCGGTCCGGCGTGGTGCCCAGACGCTCGGCGATGCGGTTGGACACTTCCTCGCAGCCGTGCGCCGCCTGGTCCCGCAGGCCCTCGCAGCGCACGCGCTCCTCGCGGGCGCCGGCGAGTGCCGCCTCGGCGGCTTTCGCCGCCTTCTCCGCTTCCGCGAGATGGGTTTCCGCGGTCGCCAGCTCGTCGCCGGTGCGGTTGCGCTTCTCGGTCGAGCGCGCGATCGATTCCGCCAGCGCGTCGCGCTGCTCCGCCAGCTCGGCGGGCCGGCGCATCAGCCCCTCGATCTCGCCGGCGAGCGCCGCACGGCGCTCCTCGAGCGCGGTCTCCTGGCGGGCGGCGGCCTCGGCGCGCTCGCGCCACGAGCGCTCGTCGGCGCCGATCGCCTCCAGGCGCTGGCGGCGGTTCTCGGCGTCGTGCATCTGCCGGTCGAGATCGCTCTGCCGCATGATCTGCAGGGCGCGCTGATCGCCGAGAGTCACGCGCAATGCCGCCACGCGGTCGCGGGCCAGGGCGGGGTCGCCCAGCGTCGTCAGGGTATCGCGGGCGGTGCGCTCGCGGCTCTCGGCGTCGGCGAGATCGGAGGCCACCTGGGTCGCGGTATCCGCGAGACCGGCGAGGCGGCTATCCGTCTCCGCCTGGCGCTGGGTCAGCACGATCTGGCGCTCGCGCATGACCGCGAGGAGACGCACGGTGTCCTGGGCCGCGGCGCGCGCCGCGCGGGCGGCAGTGGAGGCCGCGGTGACGTCGGCGCGGGCGGCCTCGAGGGCCTGGCTGCGCTCGGCAACCTCGCGCTCGGCGCCGACCAGCTGCTCGGAGAGCTCCGCCAGGCGATTGCGCTGGCGCAGGCGCTGCGCCGCGGCCGTGGGTGTGCCCGCGGCGCGGGTCAACCCGTCCCAGCGCCAGAGGGCGCCGTCGCGGCTGACCAGGCGTTGGCCCGGCCGCAGCCGCTCGCGCAGGCGCTCGGCGGTGGCGGCGTCGGGGACGACGCCGATCTGGGCCAGACGCCGCTGCAGCACCGCGGGCGCCGTGACGTGATGGGCGAGACTCTCGGTCTCCGACGGCAGGTCCGGCGGGCTGTCGTATTGCGGCAGCGCCGCCCAATGGATGGCGGCGGAGGGATCGAGCGGCGCGTGGAGATCGTCGCCGAGCGCCGCGCCCAATGCCGCCTCGAAGCCCTTCTCGACCCGAAGCGTGTCGATGAGAGGCGTCGCCTGGCGGCCCGCGGTGGCGGAGAGCAGCTCGCTCAGCGCCTGCGCCTCGGTGTTGATTTTCTGCCGCTGGGTCTCGGCGGCCTCCAGCGGCGCGCGCGCCGCCTGCTCGATCTGCTCGGCGGCACGCAGCTTGGCTTCCGCCTCGTCGGTGGCGGCGCTGGCGCGCGCCATCTCGGCTTCCGCGGCGGCGACCAGGGCCAACGCGGCCTCGACGATCCCGCCCGGCACGGCCTCCGCCTCGAGGGTCGCGCGCTGGCGCTCGATCTCCGAGCGGCGCTCGGAGAGGCGCGTCCGGCGCTCGGCCATCTCCTCGGCCTCGCGCGCAAGCGCCGACCGGCGCGCCTCCAGCTCGGCCGCTTCCTGGGTCAGGCGGTGAATCTCGGTCTCGAGCTCGCCGACCTCGCCGCGTACGACGGCAAGCGCGTCGCTGGCGGCGGCCTGCTCCGCCGCCTCGTTGGTCTGGGCGTCCCGCAGCACCTGCCTCTCGCCGCCGAGCTGGTCGAGGGCCGCCTGGGCATCCGCCGTCAGGGACTGCTCGCGCTCCATGTCGTGGGCGACCTGCCGCAGCCGCTCCTCGGCGGTGGCGCGGGCCTCGGCGACCCGGCGCTCCTCTTCCTCGAGGCCTTGCAGCGCCAGGGTCAGGCGCTGCAGCTCCGCCGACGCGGCGGCCTCGCTCTGGCGCAAGCCCGGCAGCACGCGCGCCGCTTCCTCGCGGGTGCGGTCCGCGGCCATCGCCGTCATGGTGAGCTCGCCCACCTCGCGCTCCACCGCGTGGAGCCGCTCGGCGGCGGCTTCCTGCTCCGCCGTCGCCTTGAGCCAGCGCAGGTGCAGGACCATCGCCTCGGCGCGCCGGATGTGGTCGGAGAGCCGGCGATAGCGATTGGCCTGACGCGCCTGCTTCTTCAGGGACTCGAGCTGCTCCTCCTGGGCGCGGATGATGTCGTCGAGGCGGGTGAGGTTGGTCTCGGCGGCGTTGAGGCGAAGCTCCGCCTCGTGGCGGCGGGCATGCAGGCCGGAGATGCCGGCGGCTTCCTCCAGCAGGGTGCGGCGCTCGATCGCCTTGGCGCCGATGATCCAGCCGACGCGGCCCTGGCTCACCATGGCGGTGGAATGGGCACCGGTGGCGAGGTCGGCGAAGAGGAGCTGCACGTCGCGGGCGCGCACCTCCTTGCCGTTGACCTTGTAGGCGGAGCCGAGGCCGCGCTCGATGCGGCGCACCACCTCGATCTCGGAATGCTCGTTGTAGAGCTGCGGCGCGTCGCGACCGGCATTGTCCAGGTGCAGCGTCACTTCCGCGACGTTGCGCGCCGGGCGGCCGGCGGTGCCGCCGAAGATGACGTCGTCCATCTCGCCGCCGCGCAGGCGCTTGGCGGAGGTCTCGCCCATGGCCCAGCGCAGGGCCTCGACGAGGTTCGACTTGCCGCAGCCGTTGGGGCCGACGATGCCGGTCATGCCCGGCTCGATCATGAGGTCCGTCGCCTCGACGAAAGACTTGAAGCCGCTCAGGCGGAGTTTTGAGAATTGCACGCTATGGGGTTCCGCCGGTTGTTGTCGCTGGCTGGTGGGTCGGTGCCGCTGTCATCAGGACTTGGAGCCCGCCTGAGTGAGGGCGCGGTCGAACTCGGGGAAGGGCTGGGCGCCGACGAACTTCTTCCCGTTGATGAAGAAGGTCGGCGTCGAATCCACGCCGAACTGGTTCTCCGCCTCGTAGCGCTCCGCCACGATCCGTTTCTGCAGCTCGTCGTTCTTCATGCAGGCGGCGTAGGTCTCCTCGCTGAGGCCGCCGAGCTTGGCGAGCTTGCCCAGCGCGCCATCGAGGTCGCGCGAGACCGCCCAGCTCTGCTGGCCGCGGAACAGCACGTCGATGAAGCCGTAGAACTGCTCCGGCGGCGCGCAGCGCGCCAGCATCGCCGCCTTGAGGGCGGGACTGTCCAAGGGGAAGTCGCGGAAGATCAGCCGCGCCTTGCCGGTGTCGAGCCAGGCTTCCTTGAGCTTGGGCAGCGTCTCCTTGTCGAACTCCGCGCAGTGCGGGCAGGTCAGCGAGGCGTACTCGTAGATCGTGATCGGGGCATCCGCCTTGCCGAGGATGCGGTCGTCGGGGGTCGCCTGGGGGCTCTGGGCGACCGCGGGGTTCGCGCCCAGCAGGCCCACGGCCACCGCCGCCATCCCTAAGACCATCCAAATCTTCGACATTTGTCTCTCCAGACCACTAGATGTTGATGCTAAGTGGAGCGCTTCCGCATTGCAAGCGACGGCACGGCCGTCACCGGCGGCGATCACCCAGAATTGCGGCGCCGAGCCGCTCCAATGCGGATTTAAGGGCGGAATCAGGAACTTGCTCCAGCCGCTCGGCGAGGCCGGCGGCCTCGGCGGGGGTCAGGGCCCGGGGCGCCGGGGAGGCCGGCACCCGCTGTTGTGGCAGCGGGCCCTGCACAAGAACGAGTCGCGCGACGGCGCCGTAGCCGAAGAAGCCGTTGATGCGCTCGAGGATCTGCGGCTCCCGGTGCTGCACGGCGAGTGCCGCCGTGGAGGTGACGCGGAGCTTGAGGGTCCCGCTGCGCCGCCCGCCCGCGGGGAAGCTGAGCTTGACCGGAAGCGTGGTGGCGGCGAGCTCCGCTCCCACCACGGTCGCCCATTCGGCGACCAGTTGCGCCTCGCCGAGCCCGTGCTTGCCGAGGATGCGTCCGGCGACGCGGGGCAGTTCCTGTCCGACCATCCGCAGATAGCCGCGCCGCTCGCTTTCTTCTCTCGCCGCCATCGAACCGCGCTCCTGACCGGGGCCCCATGGTAAACTTGGGTGGCGCCGCCGTCGAAGGAAAGCCGAGCCCCTGCCGATGGGCACCATCGTTGCCGAGCCTCTGTCAGAGGCCCCCACATTCGCCCCGGCGCTGCTGGCCTGGTACGACCGGCATCGGCGGACGCTGCCCTGGCGCGCGCAACCCCACGAGAAACCCGACCCTTACCGCATCTGGCTCAGCGAGATCATGCTGCAGCAGACCACGGTCGCCACCGTAGGGGGCTATTTTGACCGCTTTGTGACGCGCTTTCCGACCGTGGAAGCGCTCGCCGCCGCGCCCCTCGACGATGTCCTGCACGCCTGGCAGGGCATGGGCTACTACGCCCGGGCGCGCAATCTGCATGCCTGCGCCCGCGCCGTGGTGGCGGAGCATGACGGGAGGTTTCCCGACACCGAGGCGGGGCTGCGCTCGCTGCCGGGCATCGGCCCCTATACGGCCGGCGCCATCGCCGCCATCGCCTTCGACCGCAGGGCCGCCGCCGTCGACGGCAACGTGGAGCGGGTGATCGCCCGCCTCGCCGCGCTGGAGACGCCGCTGCCGGCGGCGAAACCGGAGATCCGGGCATTGGTGGAGCCCCTGGTGCCGGACGCGCGCGCCGGCGACTTCGCCCAGGCGCTGATGGATCTCGGCGCCACCATCTGCACGCCGCGCGCGCCCAAATGCATCCTCTGTCCCTGGCAGGGCGCCTGCCGCGCCCGCGCGCTGGGTATCACCGAGGAGCTGCCGCGCCGGCGCGAGAAGACGGCGAAGCCGACGCGGCGCGGCACCGCCTTCTGGGTGGTGCGGCCCGACGGCTCCGTACTGCTGCGCAGGCGGCCGGAGAGCGGACTCCTGGGCGGCATGATCGAGGTGCCCTCCACCGAATGGCGCGAGGGACGCGCCAGCGAGGTCGAGGCGAAGAAGGTGGCGCCGGTGCGGGCGAGCTGGGCCAGGGTTCCTGGCACGGTGCGCCACACCTTCACGCATTTCCATCTGGAACTGGCGGTGCTCGCCGGCGAAGCCAGCGCCAAGGCCAAGGGCGACGGCTTCTGGGTGCCCCTCGACCGGCTCTCGGAGCAGGCGCTGCCGACGGTGATGAAGAAAGTGGTGAACCACGCCCTCGGCGTGGCGCGGCGGAGCCGGCGCTAGTTAAGCGCTCCCGCCGCTCATCTCCGAGCGTACCTGCTGGCGGAAATACTCGATCGGCACCGGCGCGCCCTGGCGCTCGACGTACCAGAAGGCCCAGCCGTTGCAGGCCGGCGCGCCCTGCACCTGGGCGCCGACCTGGTGGATCGAGCCGCGGGCGTCGGCGGAGATCAGCGTGCCGTCGGCGCGCACCTTGGCGGTCCAGCGCCGGCGCTCGTCGAAGAGCACGTCGCCGGGCTTGAGGAGGCCGCGCTCGACCAGCGTGCCGAAGGGAATGCGCGGCTCCTCGCGCTTCTGGGGCGTGCTCACCGCGTCGATTTCCGCGGGGATAACCGCGCGGATGCGCTCGCGGGCCAGCTTCGCATACTCCGCATCGCGCTCGATGCCGATGTAGCGCCGGCCGAGCCGCTTCGCGACGGCGCCGCTGGTGCCGGTGCCGAAGAAGGGGTCGAGCACGAGATCGCCGGGCTTGGTGGAGGCGAGGAGCACGCGATGCAGCAGCGCCTCGGGCTTCTGGGTCGGATGCGCCTTCTTGCCGTCCTCGCCCTTCAGGCGCTCCGGCCCGCTGCAGAGCGGGATCAGCCAGTCGCTGCGCATCTGCAGCTCCTCGTTCAGCGCCTTCATGCTCTCGTAGTTGAACTGTGTAGCGGGACTCCTGCGCGCGGGCGCACCACAGCAGCGTCTCGTGGGCGTTGGTGAAGCGGCGGCCGCGGAAGTTCGGCATCGGGTTGGTCTTGCGCCAGACGATGTCGTTCAGCATCCAGTAGCCGAGGTCCTGCAGGATGGCACCGACGCGATAGATGTTGTGATAGCTGCCGATCACCCAGAGCGCGCCGTCAGGCTTCAGGAGCCGGCGGGCGGCGGCGAGCCAGTCGCGGGTGAAGCGGTCGTACTCGGCGAAGTCAGTGAACTTGTCCCAGGCGTCGTCGACGCCGTCGACCTTGCTGTTGTTCGGCCGCCTGAGCTCGCCGCTGAGCTGGAGATTGTAGGGCGGGTCGGCGAAGACGAGATCGACGGAGGCCTCCGGCAGACGACGCATCACTTCGATGCAGTCGCCAGTGACCACGGCGTTGTCGCGGAACGTGACGAGATCCCCCATTGCGCTCCCCCGGACTCGAAGGGCGCACTGTGAGTCAGCCGACTCGACACGTCAATAAGATTGTTGAGTCAATAAGTTAAGGGGATTCGTTCGCGTCGTACCCGAAGAGGTCGCGGCTGGGCTGAAACGACAAGCGGTGGTGGGGCGTGAGGCCCAGACGCACAATGGCTGCCCGGTGCTCGGCGGTCCCGTAGCCGACGTTGGTGGTCCAGCCATAGCCGTCGTAGCGCGCCGCCAGGCACCGCATCAGGCGGTCCCGGGCGACTTTCGCGATGACCGAGGCGGCGGCGATCGAGAGCGAGAGGCCGTCGCCGCCGATGACGGGGTGGGCTGGGCAGGGCAGCCGCGGGTCGCAATTGCCGTCCACCAGGGCGGCGACGGGCGCCATCGGCAGCGCCCGCAGCGCCCGGCGCATGGCGAGGAACGTCGCCTGCAGAATGTTGACGCGGTCGATCTCGGCGACGCTGGCGGCGCCGAGGCCGATGACGGCGCAGCGCCGCAGCAGGACCGCGAATTCCTCCCGCGCCTCCGGCGCCAGCTTCTTCGAATCATCGAGCCCGCGGCGCAGGGCACGCGGCAGGCGCCGGCGATCGAGGATCACCGCCGCCGCCACCACCGGGCCGGCGAGCGGCCCACGGCCGACTTCGTCGATGCCGCAGACGAGTCCCTCGATCCCCGATTCGAGCGCGAAGTCTGGCATCGCGCGATTTTACCCGAGATAGGAGAGAACGAAGAACGAGAATCCGTTGTGGATGAATGTTCCGCGCACCCGCGCGCCCATTTTTTCGTGGGCGCGCAGCGATGGTGCGTTGTCGGCGCGGATCAGCAGCACGCCCTCGCGTCCGGGCAGACGCCCTTTCAGCGCCGCGAACATCCGCTGCGCCACGCCGCGACCGCGCTCCGACTCGTCGACGACGATCGGTCCGTAGACATAGGCGTCCGCCGCGCCACCATAGGCCGCCAACATGGCCTGGATGACGGGAACGTCGGCGACCAGGGGTTTCGACGCGGTCAGCAGGAAGCCGACGACGCGATCGCCGCGCCGCGCCACGATCAGCGGCAGATCCCCGAGCATTGCCAGGATCCGCGCGCGCGGCAGCGCCGCGGTGAGCGTGCCGCCTCGGCCGGGTTGATTGCGGTCCTGCAGCGCCAGAATGCCGTCCACATCGCTCTCGCCCGCGAGCGCGATCGTGAGGCCGGAATCCGCAGAGCCGTCTTCCATGGGCGGCAGGGCAGCACGATGCCGTCGGCCTGACAAGCGCGTCTCGACCGGGTGCCCTCGATTCGTCATCATTGTCGGCCACAAGGGACGCCACATCGGCGACATGGTTAAGCGAGATGACTGAGCTTCCATTCCTCGACGGGCGGATCGCGCCGCCGCCGAAGCAGCGCCTGCTGCGGGAGGTCCGCGCGCTTCTGACGCCGCGGCCGCGCCTGGCGCGCCTGCCGGCGCTGCAGGCGGCGCCGCGGGGCGATGGGCATCCCGTCTTCGTGCTGCCGGGCTTCCTCACCAACGACGGCCGCACCCGCTATCTCCGGACCTTCCTGGGCCGGCTCGGCTACGTGGTCTATGGCTGGGGAATGGGCGTGAACTGGGGCCCGACGGATCGGGTGCTGGCGTCGATCGAGCGGCGCCTGCACGAGATCCACCGGCGGCATGGCCGTCCGGTGACTCTGGTGGGGCACAGCCTCGGCGGGGTGCTGGCGCGGGACCTCGCCAAGAAATTTCCCGCCGAGGTGCGCCAGGTGGTGATGATGGGAAGTCCGGCGAAGCTTCCCACCGCCACCAGCCTCGACGTGTTCTTCCGCCTGCTGGCGCGCTTTCACCGCACGGCGCTGGGCTGGGATCTTGCCGAGGTGAACCGGCCGCCGCCGGACTCCATTCCCGTCAGCGCGCTCTACACCCGCGACGACGGCATCGTCGCCTGGCAGAGCTGCCTGGAGCTGCCGGGGCCGCGGCGCGAGAACATCGAGGTCCGCGGCAACCACAGCACGCTCCCCAGCAATCCCGAGGTGCTGCTCATCCTCGCCGACCGGCTGGCGCAGCCGGAGGCGACGTGGCGGCCCTACGAAGGTCGGCGTCCGCGCATCCGCGGAAGCGCCTAGCTCCGCAGCGAGTTCACGAGATCGCTGACGCCGGTCCAGATGATCTCGATACCGATGCACAGCAGGATGAAGGCGGAGAGCCGCACCAGCACATTGGTGCCGGTCTTGCCGAGGATGGTTTCGATGTTCTCGGCGAAGCGGTAGCAGACGTAGATGGTTGCGGCGATCGCGAGGAGGCCGGCGACGGCGCCGCCACCGATCACCGCGAGGTCACCCAGGCTCTGCGCCGCCTGCGGCCGCTGGCTGCCGAGGGTGATCGCCACCGTCATCGATCCCGGCCCCACTGTCAGCGGCATGGTAAGGGGGTAGAAAGCATCGGGTGCCGGCTCGGTCTTGGAGGGCGGGGCGGCGGATTGGCGCTCGTCGGTGTCGGGATCGCCGCTCTCGTTGAGCAGCTTCCAGCCCATGACAGACACCACCAGGCCGCCGGCGACCCGCACCACCGGCAGGGTGATGCCGAAGAACTCCAGGACGTGGGAGCCCACCAGCAGCGAGCCCAGCAGCAGCAGGAAGCCGTTGATGGCGACGCCGGCCGCCAGCTTGTGCCGGATCGGCCGCGAGACGTGCCGCGTGATGATGAGAAAGACCGGCGCGCCGCTCAGCGGGTTCACGATCGGGAACAGCGCCGCGTAGACCAGCAGGAACGAGTTGAGGGCGGCGTTGGCGAAGTTGTGGCTCATGCGTCCGACGGCTCCCTCCGAGGCGGCGCGCGCGATCAGGCACGCTCCGGTCAGATAGATCGGACCATGCCCAAATTCTCTATCGTTGTCGCATTTTTGCGCTGAGCCGTGTCCGCCGGGGCGGACAGCGCCATCGCCGATGGCCGGCTACAGCAGGCTGAGCTGATCCCCCGGCTGCGGTGGGCGCCGGAACTTGGAGGGATCGAGGCGCCAGACGCCGCGGCGCTCGTTGAGCTTGAGGCGCTTGCAGGCGCGCTCGAACCGGAGGCGCAGCATCTCGGCATAGGGGCCGGTGCCGCGCATGCGCACGCCCCATTGCGAGGTATAGGGCTTGCCGCCGTGGGTGTCCTTGAGGAGCGACATCACGTGCTTGGCCTTGCCGGGCGCGTGGGTGTCGAGCCACTCCTCGACCAGCCCTTTGATCTCCAGGGGCACCCGCACCAGCGTGTAGCCGGCGCCGGTGGCGCCGCGCTCGGCGCCCGCCTCCAGGATGCGCTCCATCTCCATGTCGTTGAGCGCCGGGATCATCGGCGAGCTCATGACGGTGACGGGGATCCCCGCCGCCGCGAGCGCCGCGATGGTCTCCAGGCGCCGCTCGGGCGTCGCCGCCCGGGGCTCCATCTTGCGCGCGAGCGTGCGGTCGAGGGTGGTGACGGAGACCGCGACGGTGGCGAGCTGATCGCGGGCCATCTCCGCCAGGATGTCGATGTCGCGGGCCACCAGGGCCGACTTCGTCACCACGCCCACGGGGTGGCGGAAATCCCTGAGCACCTCGAGGATGCGCCGGGTGATCTGCAGCTTGCGCTCGATCGGCTGATAGGGATCGGTGTTCGAGCCGAGCGCCATCGTGTCGCAGGCGTAGCCCGGCTTCGAGAGCTCAGCCACCAGCAGCTTGGGCGCGTCCTCCTTGACGAAGATCCGGCTCTCGAAATCGAGGCCCGGCGACAATCCCAGATAGGCGTGGGTCGGCCGGGCGAAACAGTAGATGCAGCCGTGCTCGCAGCCGCGATAGGGGTTGATCGAGCGGTCGAAGGGGATGTCGGGGCTGTCGTTCCGCGCGATGATCGTGCGCGCGGTGTCCTTGGTATAGGTGGTATCGAGGGGCAACGGCTCCTCGTCCGCGCTGCCCCAGCCATCGTCGACGGCCTCGCGCACGGCGGCCTCGAAGCGCCCGGTCGAATTACCGACGGCGCCGCGGCCCTTTCGTGGCTGCAACGGAACTGTATCCATGGAGCGCAGAGTAGGCTCCGGTCGGTGAACAAATCAAGAACAATAATGTTGTGGCTGCAGGCAGCGCTACGCCGACCGCAGGGCGTCGATGATCACCCTGAGCCGGTGGGGCAACGGCTTCTGCACGACCGGAGGATGGGTGATGGCGGCGTCCATGATGTGGAAGCCGAGCGCCCGGTAGCTCTCGAATTGGGACTCGCTGAACCACTGATCGGCGGTGGATTCATGGGGGAAGGTTTGGCTCGCTCTGGCGTAGCTCCGGACATCGGCGGGCTCGCGGTCATCCTCGAAGAAACCCGGCTTGAGGTAGAGGATGTGGCCGAGATACGGAACGCCCGGCGAAATTTCCTCCGGATAGAGGATGGTACCGATCGCCCAGTAGGGCGTCGGACCCGACGCCTCGGCATCGGAAGCCGCCGGCGCGGGGCAGCAGTTCTTCTGGTCTGCCGGCGGCCTGCGATGCTTGCGCAGGGCCTCCACGCCCGAGAAGCTGATCTCGATGCCGAGATCGATGCGGATCTTGCGCACGGCATTGCCGAGATCCTCGAAGTCGAAATTCGGATCGCAGCCGGCGTCGCTCAGGACGATGAGGCGGCAGCGGCGCCGCACCATTTCGTAAAGCCCGAGATTCTCGAAATGGCCGCCGTCGGAGAGATAGACGAAGGCCTGGTCGTCGGTGGTGAGGCCGAATACCTCTCGGGCAAGCCACAAGGCGCTGAGCTTGGGGCCGTCGAGCTGGAACGCGGGTTTGCTCATCGGCAGTTTCTTTTTTCCCTCGGGGCCGGGATTGCCGAGCCACCAGCCGAGCCGCACGTTGAATAGAGCGAGAAGAAAGGTGAGAGAGGGCGAGGAGTGGTAGCCCATGTTCGGGCTGGCCGCAGCGCCCGAGATCGCCATCGCGGTGCCGAGCGACAAGTCCTGCGCGTAGTCGGCCGTCTTGCGGAAGCCCACACGGTCGCTGCCGGAATGCAGCGCGGTCGCGGTGAAGGGCTCCGCCTTGCGCTCCTGCCAAGCCAGGTTCCGGGTGGAGACGACGTTGAGTGCCATATTGACGACGTGCAGGAAAGCGCGGTGCTCATCGTCCGCTTTCGGTGCCCAGAGATGAGACATGCAGATGTTGTCGGTCTGATCGAAGCCGGTGAACTGGTTCAGCGTCTTCGACGGCTGCTTCTCCTGGCGCGCCGGATTGGATGCGCCGAGATAGGCGCGGATCAGCCGGTTGCGATAGACCGAATGCATCGAGAAACGATTGATGTTGACGAAAAACGACGTGATGAGTCCGATGATGACGAAACCGGCCAGCCAGAGAACCGGCGGCAGCACGGTGCCATCGAGGGGAGCGCCGATGCTGTGCGCCGAGGCTTGATCGTACAGGATCAAGGCCGCGGCCCAGGAAAGGCCGATGACCAGGCAGAGCGCGAAGACCGGCGCGGCCACGGCGAGAATGACGTTGACCGAAAGGATCTTCGACGAGGTCTGGAATTTGGTGAGCGAGCTCTTGCCCAGCAGCGTCGTGACCAGGCCGCTGACGCCGCCGGTCGAGGCGAGCAGTTTTCCGCCCAGGCAGGCGACGATCGCCGGGCCCGTCAGCACGAGCCCGCAGAACAATGCCCAGCCGATCCCGGCAGCGCCGTACCAGCCGGCGGATCGTGCGAGCCATTCCCGATCGTCCGCGCCGCGAGCGGCGCCGCTGCGCAGCCCGACCAGGAAGGCCTCGCCGATCACCTGGGCCTGGAGGATCCAGAGCGGACCGATGACGAGGCTGACCACGGCGCAGAGCCGCGCATTGGCGTGCTGCTGATGGGCGAGCCTCGCATAGAGGAGGACACCACCGGCGACGATGAGGCCGAAGATCGCGCCGGCGACCGCCGTCGCGATACCGTCCCAAATCCGTCGACAGCATGACTCGCCGGAGGCCGGCATCGTCATCGGGCGGGCGCCCAACAACCAACCGAGCACCGACAGCGCCGCGCCGCCACATCCGAAGAGAGCAAGGAAACACGCGAGTGGACCGATGCGGGGCCAAAGCAGCCAGGGATGGTCGGGATCGGCAATGCCGGTCTGAAGCGCGAAGACGCAAGCGATCGCGGCCAGGAAAAATGGCGAGAGGTCCCGCTGAATGAAGGGTGTCTGCGCGATATTCTGCCGTCCCCAGGTGGGTCGGTTGGCCGCCATGATACGCAAAGCCGCCACGATCAGGATCGCCGCAGCGGCCAGCGTTGCCCAGCCGAGGGGTCTCTGATCGGCGACGGGGCCGAGCAGGGTGGCAACGATAAGCGGCAACAGCACCGCCGCCAGAATGAAGCTGCCGATGACGGCCCAGTTCATCAGGAGATTGCGGACATAGAGCGCGATCCCGGTCCAGGTATCCGCGGAGAGCAGGCCGAGCTTGGGTGTGAGGTAGTTGCTGTCCGCCCGCAACGCGTGGAGAGGCTGGGGCTCGCGATCGGGGACAATCTCGGGCGGTGCCGCGGGCTGCTCGATCTGCTTGCGCGTTACGCCAAGCTGGCGAAAGACGCTGTCGCGACCGTCACGCCTGATCCAGGCCGAGAGCCAGGAGCCGATATAGCCGCCGCCGGAGACCGTGGAGAGGTAGTGGAACTCCTTCAGCAGGTCGTGGCGCGCCAACGCTTCCAGCACGCCGAGTCCGAAGGTGGCGCTGCGGATGCCGCCGCCGGACAGGCAGAGCGCCACCGAGTTGTGCTTTTGCAGCTCGGCGTAGACGTGACAGATCTGCTCGTATTCCTCCGCGGAGTCCGGCTCGATCTCCTTGAGGGCGATCTTCTCCTTGAGGTCGCGCAGCTCGCTGAGCCCGCGTTGGTCCGGGTCGTGGATCGCTTCCGCTTCCTCGAGCAGCACCTGCGCCATGGTAAGCGATCGCATGAGTCCGTCCCCCCTTCACGCCTCGCCGTTGCGTGGACGCAAGCTCGGCCGCGTCGGCGATCCCTATCAGCTTTTTGCTTGAACCGAGAGTAGAGCCAGGATTGCGGTCGGGTTGTGAGCAATCTCACAGCGTCAGAGCTGACGTTTCCAACCATTCCGCTCGCACGCGCGCGACCGTCTGCGGCCGAAAAAAGTCTTCCAGCCGGCGGGCGATGTGATCTCTGAGCCGCGGCTCCACAGTGAGCGCGTCGCGCTCGGCGAGCGCCCGCCAGCGTGCCGCCCACATCATGGTGCGAAGCCACGTGAGACGCCGTGCCGGCGCCAACCAGGGCTGGAGCTTCGCCGCCCGCGCCGTGCCGGCGGCGGCGAGATAGTGCCGATAGAACTCCTCCACCTCGCGGCGGGAGAGTTGCGCCTGCACGTCGATGTCCCAGGTGGTGGAGGTGTAGAGCGTGGCATGGGCGAGATCGATCGCCGGCGAGCCGTAGCAGACGCGCTCGAGATCCACCAGCATCGCAGCGCCATCGGCACGCACAATGAAGTTTCCGGGATGGGTGTCGGTGCCCACGAGCGCCAGCGGCTGCGCCGCCGCCGGCGTCTCGGCCGCGTAGTGTTGGGCCCATGCCAGCTCCGCCTCCAGGGCAGCGCGCGTGGCGGCTGCGATCGCGATCCGCGCCAGGAATTCACGCTGCTGCCCGATGAAGGCGACGGTCGCCGCGATCGGTCCCGTCGTGCCCTGATCGGGAAGCGGCGGGCGCTCCGCGGGCGGCGGCAGCGGCAGGGCGTGGAGGCGAGCGAGGGCATCGGCAATCGCCGGAAGATCCGCCGGGAGCCGCGGCGCGCGGCCGGGGATCTCCTCCACCAGCAGCGCGCCCCGCGGCAACGGCCCCGACGGCGGCAGCATCGCGGCCAGCTTCGGCGTGACGCCGGCGGGCTCGGCGCGGCGGAAGGCGGCGGCTTCGCCGGCGAGCTGCGCCGCGGCGTCGGGGATCCAGGGCATCGACCGCGGCACCCGCAGGATGAGGCCACGCCCGCCGATCCGGAGGTGATCGTGGTTGACACCCTTCGCCGTCATCGGCGTGACGTCGCGCGCGCCGATGTCGGCGGTCGCCGGCAGAGCGCGCAGGATGTCGAGGAGGTCGGCGGACGCGGTCAAGCGATGGGTCCTTGTCGAGCGGGATGGGCGATTTGGCAGCGCGGCGCGCGGCGGCGTAAATTTGCGGGGAAACCGGGGACCGCGCAATGAGCTCCTCCGCCTCGCTGTCGGTGGTGATTCCCACCCTCGATGCCGCCCGCAGCCTGCCGGCGACGCTGGCGGCGCTCGACCCGGCGCGGGCCCGTGGCCTGATCGGCGAGATCGTTATCGCCGATGGCGATTCCGGCGACGGAACGGTGGCGATTGCCGAGGCGGCGGGGGTTCGCGTGGTGCGGTCGTCCCGGGGCCGCGGCGCCCAGCTCGCGGCCGGGGCTGCGGCGGCGCGGGGGGAGTGGCTGCTTTTTCTCCATGCCGACACGCGGCTCGATCCTTCGTGGTGCGACGCAGCCCGGCGATTCATCGCGGATCCCGCGAGCTCGGTGCGCGCCGGATATTTCGCCTATCGCCTCGACGACGAGGCCGCCGCCGCGCGTCGCCTCGAGGGCGTGGTCGCCTGGCGCGCGCGCGTGCTCGGCCTGCCTTACGGGGATCAAGGACTGCTTCTGGCGCGCGACTTCTATCGTCGCCTCGGCGGCTTTCCGCCGCTGGCGCTGATGGAGGACGTGGCGCTGGCGCGGCGGATCGGCCGGCGCAATCTCGTGGCTCTCGACGCGGCGGCGCTCACCTCGGCGGCGCGCTATCGCCGCGACGGCTATGCGCCGCGCATGCTGCGGAACTTTCTCTGTCTCGCGCTCTATTTCGCCGGCGCGCCGCCGCGTCTCATCGCCCGGCTCTACGGATGAGCGTGACGCCGCGCTCCCGTCATCTCGTGGTCTTCCTTAAGGCGCCGCGCCTCGGCCAGGTGAAATCGCGCCTCGCCGCCGACATCGGCGCGCTCGCCGCGCTCAGCTTCTATCGCGAGACCAGCGCGCGCCTGCTGCGCAGCCTCGGCCGCGACCCGCGCTGGCGCCTGTGGCTCGCGGTGACGCCGCGCGCCGCGATGGCGGCGCGATTCTGGGACGCGCGGTTGCCACGTCTCGACCAAGGCATGGGAGATCTCGGCGACCGCATGGGCCGCGTCTTCCGCGAGCTGCCGCCGGGACCTGTCGTGATCGTCGGCTCCGACATTCCCGAGATCGCGCCGCGCCACATCGCGGCGGCGTTTCGCGCGCTCGGCCGCAGGGACGCGGTGTTCGGGCCGGCGCGGGACGGCGGCTACTGGCTGGTGGGCTTGCGCCGCAGTCCGCGCGTGCCGACGGGGCTATTTGCGGGCGTGCGGTGGTCGAGCTCTGACGCGCTCGCCGATACGCGGGCATCGTTGCCGCGGAAGTTCGAGGTGGCCCTGCTGGACGTGCTGGAAGACGTTGACGACGGCTCGGCCTACGCGCGCTGGCTCAGCCGGCGCTCGCGGGCTTCGTCAGATGCTCCTGCAGGCGGGGCATGAGCTCAACGAGATTGCAGGGGCGGTGCCGGTTGTCGAGCTGGGATTCCAGGATCTCCCAGCCGTCGCGGCAGGCGCCGGGCGAGCCTGGCAGCGCGAACAGATACGTGCCGCCGGCGACGCCGCCGGTGGCGCGGCTCTGGATCGTCGAGGTGCCGATCTTCTGGTAGCTCAGCCAGCGGAAGATCTCGCCGAAGCCGGTGATCTCTTTCTCGTAGACGGACTGAAAGGCTTCCGGCGTCACGTCGCGGCCGGTGACGCCGGTGCCGCCGGTGGAGATCACGACATCGATCGTGGGATCGGCGATCCAGGCCTTGAGCTGGGCGGCGATCGCGGCCTTCTCGTCCTTGACGATGCGGCGCGCCACCACGCGATGGCCCGCCTTGCCCGCAAGCTCCACCAGCACCGCGCCCGACTTGTCGTCGGCCTCGCTGCGCGTGTCGGAGACGGTCAGGACGGCGATGTTGACGGGAAGGAAGGGGCGCGTCTCATCAATTCGCGGCATACCGGCTACCTTGTCCGCTCGGAGCGTCGAAAGCGGTATAGGTCGGCCAGCGTCCGGCGGCAAGCGCGTCGAGATCGGGGGTGGGTTGCCCCAGCCGCTGCCGGTAGATCCAGAAATTCGCCATCACCTGATGGGTGAAAGTGCGGGTCTCGCGGGAGGGAATGCTCTCCACGAAGAGCAGCGGATCCTGGCGCATCTCCGGGCTCGCCAGCCAGCGCTGGATCGGCGCCGGGCCGCTGTTGTAGGCGGCCGCGACGAGCAGCAGGCTATTGCCGATGCCGGCGGTGCCGGTGAGCTCGCCGATATACTCCTGCGCCAGCGTGAGGCTCACCTCGGGGTCGGTGAGGTCGGGCTTGCCGTGGGGCGTCATGCCGATGCGCATCGCGAGGGTGTGCGCGGTCGCCGGCATCAGCTGCATCAATCCGACGGCGCCGGCTTGGCTCTTGGCCTCGGGCAGGAACTGGGATTCCTGACGCATCAGCGCGAAGAGCAGGGCGCGGTCGACGGTGAAGCCGCCGTGGGGCGTCCACTGCGGCACCGGGAAGAGCGCGCGGTCGTGGTCGCGCTTGCTGCTGCTGGAGAGGGCTGCGGCGATCTGGAAGCTGAGGGCCGGCAGGTTGGCGCGATCGGCGAGCGCCGCCACCGACTGCCGCAACATCACGTCGCCGCGGGCCGCCAGGCCCCTGAGCTCCACGTCGGCGCGGGCGATGTCGCCGATCTGCAGGAAGGCCAGGGCGCGCCGGCCGCCCGGCGTGCTCATGATCGCCCGGGCGTCGGCCTCGCTGAAGGCGCCGTTGTCGAAGTTGAAGTAGGTGTCGACGCCAAGGGTGCGGCGCGCCAGCAGCCCGTAAAACGTATGGGGGTGCTGGGCGGCGACGCCGAGCCAATAGTTAACGAGTTCGGGATGCCGGTTGCGGAGCGCCGTGCGGGCGGCCCAGAACGCCGCCGCCGAGGCTAGCATCGGACCGGCGGTGGGCGCCTTGGCGGCCGCCTCGAAGTGCTGCCGGGCATCGCCATACTGCTTCAGGCGCCAATCGGCGAGGCCAGCATCCCACTCCGCCGAGGGGCGGTTGGCGCCGGGTCCGGTGGCGGAGAGCGCCAGGGCGCGCTTGGCGTCGCCGGCGGAGAGGTAGCCCTCGGCGATGATGCCCCGGGCCTCGTCCTTGTCGGCGTCGTCGAGGAGGGCCTTCGCCTCGGCGCCGGCCAGGATCGCCTCGGCCTTCGCCGGGTTGATCTGGGCGAGGCGGCGTATCCCGTCCTTCAACCGGTAGGTACGCTCAAGCTCGGCCGCACTGCGCGCGCCCGGCGAGGCGGTACGGGTCTCGAAATCGTCGTCGCTGGGGGACCGGATCGCGGCCTGGCCGAAGACAGGCTTGGCGGGGGCCGGGGCGCCGGCGGGGTGCCGCTTCAGCGCCAGCGGATAGATCACCTTGGCGGCGGGCTGGTCGGCATAGGTGTCCAGCCAGGCGGCGAGCTCGCTGTATTGGGTCTTGTAGCTGTGGTGCAGGTAGCGCTGCGCCAGCACGTCGCCCAGGAGGACACGGTCGTTGATCTCGGCGATCTCCCGGTCCGAGGCGGCCCAGTTTCCGGCGTCCTGGAGGTCGAAAATACGGCGGTAACGCTGCACGTCCTCGAACGCGAGGATGGTCGGCAGGTCGGCTTCGCGCACGTTCTGCGTCGCCGGCGGCAGCGCTGCCGTCCGCACGGCGTCGGCACCGGACGCGGCTTCGGGCGCGGCAAGACTAGCCAGCATCGAGGCGCCCAGAAGGCCGTAGAGATGAATTTTTCCCCAAGTCACCGGGCGCGGGGTTACCAATTCGTAATGATTCATAAATCCCCCATAAACGATCACAGGAGGGGCGGCAAGCTGAAATGCCCGACGAAACCGTGACGATTTACAGCAGGACTTTGGTCTTACTGCGGAGGGCGCTGATTTACAACGAATCTCCGGCTATTCACTATGTGGATAAGTTTTCTGGCCCTGGCTTGCTTGGAAACCGATGTGACCTGTAGTCGGGCTCTCGATGGCTTGTCGCGCTCCGCGAGCATGAAATCGACCCCCGGAGGGGCTAGGAGCGCGGAGGGGTGTCAAGCGCTGTTTTAAGACTTAGTAAATCATGCCAGGCCTCGGCCTTCCGCGCCGGCGACCGCAGCAGGAAGGAGGGATGATAGGTGGCGAGGGCAGGGACTGGCTGCTCCAGGCCAGGGACCGGCAGGTCGAACCACCTCCCACGCAGACGCATGATGCCCTCCGCGCGCCCCAGCAGTGTGCTGGCGGAGGTGCCTCCGGCCATGACCACCAGCTTGGGGTGTTTGAGCGCGATGTGCCGCCACAGAAACGGCAGGCATGCCGCGATCTCGTCGCCGGTGGGCTTGCGGTTGCCCGGCGGCCGCCAGAACAGGACGTTGGTGATGTAAGCCTGGCTGCGGTCGATGCCGATCGCCGCCAGCATCCGGTCGAGGAGCTGGCCGGCGCGGCCGACGAAGGGGCGCCCGATGCGGTCCTCGTCGGCTCCCGGCGCCTCGCCAATGATCATCAGCGGGGCTTCCGCATTTCCGTCGGCGAATACTGTGTTGGTGGCGGTACGTTTGAGGCCGCAACCGTCAAACGCGCGAACGGCGGCCTCGAGGTCCGCCAGCGTCTGGGCGCCGGCGGCCAAATCGCGGGCGCTGGCGGCGGCGGCGCTGGGGGCGACCAGGGACGCGGGCGGCCTCGGGGCTGATGGCGCAGCCGGTGCCGCCGGTCTCTGCAGCGGGTCCGAAGCGAGTGCCGGGGCGAGCCGATCCACGGGCTCGGCGCCGATCGCCTCATCGGCGCCCATGGCGACGTACCAAGTCAGCAGTTCCGCCAGCGGCTTGGTGACCATCTGGCGACCCTAGCACCTCGGCTCTGGCCCTTCAAAACCTCCATCCCCTATAGTGCCCTCCGATCCAAGGCGTTTTTCGCCAACACCCTCGCCAACAACGCGGAACCACCGGAGCCATGACGCGCGACACCATGGAATACGACGTCGTGATCGTGGGCGCCGGCCCGGCTGGCCTCGCGACCGCCATCCGATTGAAGCAGTTGGCCGCGGAGCGCCAGGGCGAGGTCTCCGTCTGCGTGATCGAGAAGGGCTCCGAGGTCGGCGCGCATATTCTCTCCGGCGCGGTGGTCGAGCCGCGGGCGCTCGACGAGCTGATCCCCGACTGGCGCGAGCGCGGGGCACCCCTGGTGACGCCGGCCCAGGACGACCGCTTCCTGTTCCTGACCGAGAGCCGGGCCTTTCGCCTGCCGACGCCGCCCCAGATGCACAACCGCGGCAACTACATCGCCAGCCTCGGCAGCCTCTGTCGCTGGCTCGGCCGCGAGGCCGAGACGCTGGGGGTCGAGATCTATCCCGGCTTTGCCGCCGCCGAGGTGCTGTACGACCAAGAGGGACGGGTCGTGGGCGTCGCCACCGGCAACATGGGTGTCGGCCGCGACGGTAAGCCGACCGAGGGCTTCCAGCCGGGGGTGGAGCTGCGCGGCAAGGAGACCCTGTTCGCCGAGGGCTGCCGCGGCTCCCTCACCAAGGAGATCACCGAGCGGTTCGGCCTGCGCAAGTCGGCCGATCCACAGACCTACGGCCTTGGCGTCAAGGAGCTCTGGGAAGTGCCGGAGGCGCAGCACCATCCCGGCCGGGTGGTGCATACCATCGGCTGGCCGATGGACTGGCGCACTTACGGCGGCTCCTTTCTCTATCACCTCGAGAACCGGCAGGTGGCAGTGGGATTCGTCGTGGGTCTCGACTACGAAAACCCCTACCTGAGCCCATTCGAGGAGCTGCAGCGCTTCAAGACCCACCCGGCTGTCCGCCCGACCTTCGAGGGCGGCCGACGCATCTCCTATGGCGCCCGCGCCCTCAACGAAGGCGGCTTCCAATCCGTCCCGGGCCTCTCATTTCCCGGCGGCATGGTGATCGGCTGCGCCGCCGGCTTCCTCAATGTTCCCAAGATCAAGGGCAGTCACACGGCGATGAAGTCCGGCATGGTGGCGGCGGAGATCGCCTTCCGACGGCTGCTGGGCGACCAGAGCGCGGACTATCGTGCCGCCTTGGAGGCGAGCTGGATCTGGGACGAGCTCTATCGGGTGCGCAACATCCGCCCGGCCTTCCGCTGGGGCCTGCTGCCGGGGCTGGCCTACGCCGCCCTCGACACCTACGTGCTGCGCGGCCGCGCGCCCTGGACCCTCCGCAATACCGCCGACAACCTCCACCTCAAGAAGGCCAGCGAGTGCCGCCCGATCGCCTATCCCAAGCCGGACGGCAAGGTGAGCTTCGACCGGCTCTCCTCGGTGTTCATCTCCAACACCAATCACGAGGAGAACCAGCCCTCTCACCTGCGGCTCAAGGACCCGGCGGTGGCGATCACGGTGAATTACACGCTCTACGACTCGCCGGAGCAGAGATATTGCCCGGCCGGCGTCTACGAGATCGTCAAGGAGGGCGGCGACGGCACGCCGCGGCTGCAGATCAACGCGCAGAACTGCGTCCACTGCAAGACCTGCGATATCAAGGATCCCACCCAGAACATCAACTGGGTGGTGCCCGAGGGCGGCGGCGGCCCGAATTATCCGAACATGTGATAGGGATGCCGGCTCAGGCGCTATATTATCAATATCGTTAATCCCGGCTTTCGAGGCGGATGCGGCAGGTGATACGGGCGATGGCAAGCGGTACCGAAAAGATCGGATTCGGCAGCCTGGGTCGTGGGGCGGTGTTTGTCCTCGGCTGCCTTGTGGCCGCCTGCACCTATCAGTCCGCCCCGCCGCCCGGCGCCGTCGCGCGCAGCGCGCCCCTTGCCGCCGATGAGCCGGCGATTCCCACCGAGAGCGCCTATGGCAGCTATCTCGCCGGCAGCCTGGCGCAGCGGGAGCACGCCTACGGCGCCGCGGCCGACTATCTCGAGCGCTCGCTGCAGCAGGATCCCGACAACGCCGAGCTGATGCGCCGCGCATTCCTGCTGCGCCTCGGCGAAGGCGAGATGAAGCGCGCCGACGAGCTGGCGCGCCGCCTCGCGGTGGCCGACCCGCGCTCGGGCCTGCCGGCGCTGGTGCTGGTGGTGGAGCAGGTGAAGGCCGGCGACGATGCCGGCGCCGCGGTGTCCGCCGACCACCTGCCACAGGACGGGCTGCTGCGTTTCTCGGCGCCGCTGGTGGTGGCCTGGACCAAGGCCGGCCAGCACGACGAGAAAGGCGCCCTCGCCGCGCTCAACCGCTTCGACAGCATGCGCGGCTTCGATCAGCTCAAGCTGTTCCACCTCGCCCTCATCGAGGACTACGTCGGCGACATCAACGGGGCGAGCCAGGCCTACAAGAAGATCCTCGGTACGCCCGAGCGCCTGAACTGGCGCACCGCGGACATGGCCGGCAGCTTCTTCGAGCGTCACCAGAGGGTCGGCGAGGCGAAGGCGCTTTATCAGCGATTTGTCACCGAGAACCGGGAGAGCAGCGATCTCGTCGAGCCCAGCCTGGCGCGGGTTGCCGCCGGCCAGGTGCCGCCGCCGCCGGTGGCGACGATGAAGGACGGTTTGGCCGAAGCGATGTTCGACATCGCGGCCCTGCTCAATCAGCGCGACACGCAGGATCTGGCGCTGCTCTACGCACGCCTCGCCCTGGAGCTGAAGCCCGATCATGCATTGGCGCTGTTCCTCGCCGCCGAGATCGCCGAGAGCGAGCAGCGCCTCGGGGAGGCGCTGGCGACTTATCGGGCCATCGATCCCGCCTCGCCCTTCTCGTGGAGCGCCCGTCTGCGCACCGCGGAGGTGCTGGACGAGCTCGATCGGACCGACGAGGCGACGGCGGTGCTGAAGGCGATGGCGGCGGAGCGGCCCGGCACGGCGCAGCCGCTCATAGAGCTCGGCGACCTCCTGCGCGGCCGCAACCGGTTTGCCGACGCGGTCGCCGCCTATAACGGCGCCGTGGCGCGCCTCAATCCGGTGGAGGCCCGGCACTGGAGCATCTTCTACAGCCGCGGCATCGCGCTGGAGCGGTCCGGCAACTGGTCCGGTGCCGAGGCGGATTTCCAGCACGCCCTGGAGCTGCAGCCGGAGCAGCCGCTGGTGCTCAACTATCTCGGCTACTCCTGGATCGAGAAGCGGCAGAACCTGGACCGCGCCCTCAAGATGATCGAGCGCGCAGTGCAGCTGCGGCCGAACGACGGCTATATCGTCGACAGCCTCGGCTGGGCCTATTACCAGCTCGGGAGCTATCCGCAGGCGACGCAGTATCTTGAGCGCGCGATCGAGCTGCTGCCGGAGGATCCCACCATCAACGATCATCTCGGCGACGCCTATTGGCGCATCGGCCGCACCTCCGAGGCGCGCTACCAGTGGCGCCGCGCGCTGCAGTTCCAGCCGGAGGCGGATCAGGTGAAGATCATCGACGCCAAGCTGGACAAGGGTCTGACCGCGGCGCCCGGCGTGACGTCGCGCGGCGGCTGAGTCCCGCCGCCCATGGCGGTTCGCCGCGCCGCGCCAGCTAAGCTCAACCTCTATCTTCACGTCCTCGGCCGCCGCGAGGACGGCTATCACCTGCTCGACAGCCTGGTCGCCTTCGCCGATGTCGGCGACGAGGTGACGGTACGCCCGGCGCCGGAGCTGACTCTCACCGTCGCGGGTCCTTTCGCGCCGTCGCTCACGGGAAGTCCCGCCGACAATCTGGTATGGCGCGCGGCATTGGCGCTGGCGCAACGCGCCGCCTGCCCGCCCGCCGTCGCGATAGAGCTGCAGAAGAATCTTCCGGTGGCCTCCGGCATCGGCGGCGGCTCCAGCGATGCGGCGGCGACGCTCTCGGCGCTGGCGGAGCTCTGGGACCTTGATCTCACGGCACCACGCTTCGCCGGCCTGGCGGCATCCCTTGGCGCCGACGTGCCGGTCTGCCTCTACGGCAGGACCGCGTGGCTCGGCGGCATCGGCGAAGCGCTGGCGCCGGCGCCGGCGCTGCCGCCGGTCTCCGTGGTGCTGGCCAATCCGGGTGTGGCGGTGGCGACACCGGCGGTGTTCAAGGCGAGGCGCGGCGCATTCTCGGCGGCGGCGCGCGTCGAGGCAAGTCCGCCCGACGCGATGGCTCTCGCGAGCCTGCTGGCGAACCGGCGCAACGATCTGACGGAGGCCGCGATCAGCGTCGTGCCTGGGATCGCCAAGGTGCTGGCGGCGCTCGGGTCTCTCGAGGGCGCGCTCCTCGCGCGCATGTGCGGCAGCGGCGCCACCTGCTACGCGCTCTTCGCCGACGACGCTGCGGCGCGGGCCAGCGCGGCGCGTCTTGGCGCCGCGCATCCAGACTGGTGGGTGACGGCGGCGCGACTAATCTAGGTTGGGTTGTCAGCGGTGATTGACGATCTCGGCGAGATGCGTCGCCCGGTCGCGGGCGGCGCTCAGGTCCTGCCGCGACATCGCCGCCGTCAGGCGGTCGACCTGCTGGCGCGCCTCGGGGTCGCCACTGGCCGCGAGAACGCTGAACCAGGCATAGGCCTCGGTGACCGAGCGCGGGACGCCGCGTCCGCTCAGATAGAGCGCGGCGAGATCGAACTGCGCGTTGGAGACGCCTTGCTCGGCGGCGCGGCGGAACCAGCGCGCGGCTTCCGCGTCGCTTTGCTCGACGCCGTTGCCGTCGACATAGGCGAGCGCCAGGTTGAAGGCCGCCAGGGGGTGCCGTTGCTGCGCCGCCGCCTGATACCAGGTCGCCGCGCGAAGCGGATCCTTGCCCACGCCCAGGCCGTTGGCGTAGAGCGCACCGAGATTGTATTGCGCGTCGGGCACACCCTGCAGCGCCGCCTTGAGCAGCAGCTCCGCGGCCTTCTGATAATCCTGCGGCACGCCGTTGCCGAGGGCGTAGCGCAGGCCTTGACGGTAGTCGTCCAGGGGATTTCCGCGCGGCCCGCCGGCTTGCGTCGCCGGCACGTCGGGCGGGGGCGCGACACCGGCGGGAGCGTCCGCCGCCGGCGCGGCGATCGGAACCGCGGCGATTGGCACGGGCGTGCTGCCGACGCGGAGGTAGAGAGTGCCGGCGGTACCTGCCAGCACCACGGTCAGCAGCAGCATGACCAGCATCAGCGCGTCGGGCCTGATGGCGGGAGCTGTCTCGGCGGGCAGCGCCATTTCCGACCGGGCGCCGTGTATCTGCTCGGTGGTGAGGCGGATTGTGCGTCGGGGCACCGCCCTGCGGACGCGGGGGAGCGGCGGCGTGTAGGTGGGCTGCTCCGGCGGCGCCACCAGCGCGGGTTCGCTGTCGGGAGCAGTCACATGAGCGGCGGCAAGCAGCCCAGTGAGCGTTTCCGTGGGAGTCCAGCGCGCCGGCGCGGAAGAAAGCTCGGTCGCGTTGACACCAGTCGTCTCGACGTAATTGACGGCGTCTTCCGGAGCGGAGCGGGCGGCGGCATGGGGCGTCACCGGCGGGCTGGCGGGCGGAGGCTCCGCCCTCGGGCTGGATGGGCCGGGCTCGTACTCGCTCGCGCGCGGCTGCGTGTGCTCGAGCGAGACCTCCGCGCGCGGGCTCTCGGTCGGCGGCAGGGCATCGGTTTCCGGCGCCGGCTCGGACGACCGCTTGCGCTGCCGCGTGGTCGTGGCCGCGAGCTGGGAGCGCTGCTGGCGGCGACTTCCTTTCCGGGAGCTACGCACGCCCGTTGGTGTCTTGCCGCCGGTTTGCCCGTCGTGATCGTGCGGCGCGCTCATCGCGGAATGTTCGGAGCTGAGAGAGTGGTCATGGCGTCGACGGGGGGCGCTCGGCGAGTTGTGTCGGTGCGTTGCGAGGCGGCAAGGTCCGGGCCCAACGGTGCCCGACCGTCTCTAGCACAAGAGGAGGGTGGTGGCCGCGGAGCAGCCTGCCGCCAGTCCGCCCGCCGCATGATCCGCGACGGCCTGCTGCGTCGGCGATGATGGCTTGCCGGTTGCCGGCCGGTTCAGCGACAGCGTGGCAGTGCGCGCAATCACTTCCGTAAGCGAGGCAAAGCCGGTGTGCTGCTGCGCCAGTGTGTAGAAGCGGTCGATCATCGGGAACTTGGCGACAAAGTGCGGCGCATGGGTGTCGGCGCTGGCGACACCGCTCGTGACTGGTAGCTCTCGCGCGCTGGTCTTGCCGTCGGCGGCCGGTACCGCCTTTGTCGTTGGCATCTCGAAGATCTCGCCCTGGAGTGGCTGTCCCTGGACGGGGGTGACGGGCGCCGCTTTTGGGGCGTCGGCGACGGCGTTGTCGTTGACGAGGGCGGCGGGCTCGTTGAGCTTGGCGGCGCGCACGTCGGCGCCGAGGATGGCGGCGGTGCGGCCGACGTCGTCCATCGAGCGCAGGAGGGTGTAGTAGGCGAGGTTGGAGCGCACCGCCTGCTCGTCGAGGTCGCTGCGCGCCACCGAGGCGGCATGCACGTTGTCGCCGGCGAGGCCATAGACCAGGGCCAGGTTCTGCCGGTTGCGCGCGGTGGCGCCGGGCTGGGTCACCACCTCGCTCAAGGTGGCGATGCCGCCGACGTAGTCGCCGGAGAGCGCCAGGGAGAGGCCGAGGTTGTTGCGCAGGCTGAGCTGCTCGGGCGCCAGGCCCAGCCCCTTGCGGTAGGCGCCCTGGGCCAGGTCGTGCCGGCCGGTGAGGTCGTAGGCGACGCCGAGGCCGTTGTAGATGCGGGCATCGCCCGGGGCCTTCGCCGCCGCCGCTTCCAGCTGCGCCTGGGCCAGCTGCGGCTTGCTCATCGCCAGCAGCACGTTGCCAAGGCCGCGGTGCAGGTCCGGATCGTCCTTGCTGATCGCCAGCGCGTCGCGGTAGGCCTGCGCCGCGTCGTTATAGGCCTGCATCTGCGCCAGGGTCTCGCCCAGCTTCGCCAGCGGCACCGTGTCGCCCTTGGCCATCTCGTGCGCGCGCTTGTAGAGCGTCACCGCCGTGCCGAAATCGCCCCCGGCCCGGGTCTGGTCCGCCACCTTCAGCAGCGTCGCCTCGTTCTGCTCCGGCGACAGCTTCGAGGGATCCGCACCCGACGCCTGGCTCCCCGCCCACTGCGAGCTCGTGCACCCCGCAAGACCCAGCATCACCGTCAGCAGCAGCGGACGGGCTTGCTCTGACCAAGGGCGGGTGCAACGGCCGATCCGATCCCGTTGGGGCACTCGTGATCTCCACAGGCAGGGGTGCGTTCAGGCAGGGTTAAGACACTGCCGCGATTTGGTTAAAATGTCGTGAAGTCGGGGTTTCCGATGGCGTCCCCCGATTGAGAATGGAAGTTTTCTCACCACTGGGGGCTGCGGTCTCCGTGGCCCGGACCGGCGGCTCAGGGCTTGGCGGGCGAGGCTTTCTCGGCGCTGTCCGCGCCCTCAAGATGCACCATCGACTGGGCAAGCTCGGCGGACCGCGTGCGTGCCGTCCGCAGGTCCTTGGGCGTCATCTGCTGGGCGAGCCGGAGCATCTGGTGGCGCGCGTCGGAATCGCCCGCGTCCGCCGCCATGCTGAACAGCGCATAAGCCTCGATCGCCGACCGCGTGACGCCGCGGCCGTCAGCATAGAGAGCGCCGAGATCGTACTGCGCGGTGACCACGCCCTGTCCGGCGGCTTCGCGGAACCAGCGCGCGGCTTCCCCATAGTCCTGCGCCACGCCGGCGCCGTTGGCATAGGCAAGGCCAAGGCTGAGCTCCGCCGCCGCGTGGCCCTGCTTCGCGGCGAAGCGATACCAGGCCACCGCGCGCACGGGATCCTTGGGCACGCCGAGGCCGCGCTCGTAGAGGGCGCCGAGATTGTACTGCGCATCCGGCAGCCCCTGGCTGGCCGCCTTCTGGAAGAACTCGGCCGCCTTGCCGTAATCCTGCGGCACGCCATTGCCGAACGCGTTGCGAATGCCGAGAGCGAAGTCCTCGACGCTGGTGCTGGCGGGTGCCTCCGCCGCGGCCGGGGCGGCTGCCGCCTCGACCGGCGGCGGAACCTCGGCAACGGGGCGCGCCGCGGGCTCGCTCGGCGCCGCGGTCCCCGTCGGCGGCAGCGCCGCGATGAGCGCCGGGACCACGGCCGGAGCCAGGTCGCCGTAGCGCAGATAGAAGAAACCGGCTCCCGCCCCGCCGGCCACGACGAGGGCGATCAGCATGATCAGGGCCAGGGTGCGGCGCCGAGGCGGCGGGGGAGGCATGTAGAGAGCCGGGAGCCGTGCGATGTAGGTGTCGCCGGCGGTGCCGCTGACCAGCGGCGGCGGCTCAGGCACCGGCGGTGGCGGCTCCGTATAAGGTATCGTCTCGGCGACACGCGATCGCCCACTGTCGAACGCCTGCTCCAGCAACGTGGAGAGAGAGCGCGCCCCCGGATCCTGGCTTGCGGCCACGCCGGGTTCCAAGGCGCTTGGTAGCTCGGGGAGAGCGCCGGGCCGCAAAGCCGCTTTGCGGATGGCGCGGGCGAGCCACGCCTCCGGCTCCAGCCCGGCCGCCTTCGCGGCGGCCTCCACCGCATGGCGCAGATCGGGGGTCAGCTCCAGAACGCGCCACGCCTGCGCCGCCATCTGAGCCGAGCGCGGAGGCGCTGGGGCGGAGGTGGCGAGGCTCGGTGCTTCCGCGTTTCCCGGAGGTGCCCATCTCCGGTCGTAGAGTCCGCTCATTGGTGCCGTGTGCTGCGGAGATCCGCCAGTGTAGGTTGCGCCAATAAGCTTGCCAATCAAAGCGGCAGTTCGCGGAAGGCCGATCGCCCGATCGAATCGTTAACGGCGCCGGTACGATGGCGTGCTTCAGGGGGTGGTGGATGCGATGCGCCGCCCGGCGCCGCGCAGGAGCCGCTCGGCGAGGGCCTCGGGATCGGTGGCATCCAGCAGCGCCAGCGCATCGGCGGAGCCGAGCTGGCCGTTGTCGAGGTAGTGGCGCACGCGCGCGGGCAGGCCCAGGAGCCGCAGAGTAAGTGCCAGATGAGCGCGCTCGCGGCCGAGATGCCGGGCCAGCAGGGTCGGGCTCACCCGATATTCCGTGAGGAGACGCAGATAGGCCCGCGCCTCGTCGAGAGGCGAGAAGTCGGCGCGGCCGAGATTCTCGCGGAGCGACAGGGTGAGAGCCTCCGCATCATCGGCCACGATCACCACCGCCGGTACCGTGGCCTGGCCGCCGCGCTCCGCCGCCAGCCGGCGCCGCTCACCGGCGATCACCTCGTAGGTCGCGGGATCCCCGGCGAGGCGGCGCACCAGGATCGGCTTGCGGATGCCTTCCGCCGCAACGGACTGAGCGAGGATCGGCAGGAGATCGCCGCCGCCCATCCGCCGCGCGCGGCAGGTACCGGTCCGCAACGCCGTCAGCGGCAGCATGACGAAAGGCTCGGTCGGCACGGTCAGCGGGCCGACATCGCTCGCAGCTGAGGACGGTTTGCTATCACGGACAGCGGCCGGGGCGGGCGCTGGCGCCGGCGATTTTCGGAAGAGGTCAAGCTGGCGCTTGGCTGGCGCCGGCTGCGTCATGGCGGAGGCGGGCGCAGACTCCTGCCCGGACTTCCGCAGCCGGGCCGGCAGGCGGCCCAGCTCTGCCAGGACAGCGGCGCGCACGGTGTCGGCGAGCCAGTCGGCGAGCGGCTTGCCGGCGGCGCCTGCGGCCGCTTCGGCGGCTCGGCGCACCGAGGGAGGGATGTCGCGGACTTCCCAGGCCATGGGCAGCACTCAGCTCTTGGCTATCGGCTGTTAAGCGTCGTCAGCTCTCGATTGCCACTTATAAGCTGGCGGCAGATACATGCAAGAACGTCGCCGGGACAGGATCCCTCATCCGCACTTCGAGTAGTCGCAGCTCGTGCACTGGTCGCAGTTCTCGATGCGGATCAGGGCGGCCTCGCCGCACTTCGGGCACTGGCGCAGGTGCATCGCCTGGCCCGGCAGGTTGGCGACCGCGCGCTTCTCGATCAGCGCAGGATTGGGCTGGCGCGCCGGCATGAAGCCGATGTCGATCATGTGCTTCTCGATGACGTCGCCGATCGCCGCCAGGAGCGAGGGCACGTAGCGCCCGCCCATCCAGGCGCCACCGCGGGGGTCGAACACCGCCTTCATCTCCTCCACCACGAAGGAGACGTCGCCGCCGCGCCGGAACACCGCGCTGATCATCCGCGTCAGGCCCACGGTCCAGGCGTAATGCTCCATGCTCTTGGAGTTGATGAAGATCTCGAACGGGCGGCGGCGGCCGTCCTGGATGATGTCGTTGATGGTGATGTAGATCGCGTGCTCGCCGGCGGGCCAGCGGATCTTGTAGGTCTGCCCCGGCAGCGCCTCCGGCCGGTTGAGGGGCTGCGTCATGTAGACGACGCCGCCGGCCTCGTAGACGTCGGCGGCCCGCGGTGCGGGCGCCGGCAGCGGCAGCTCCGCCTGCCCATTCGTCTCCGCCGCCTCTTTTTTCACTTCCAGCACGGCGCCGGTGATCTCGTTCGGGCGATAGGTGGTGCAGCCCTTGCAGCCGAGCTCATAGGCCTGGAGGTAGACGTCCTTGAAGCTCTCGAAGGGGAAGTCGACAGGTACGTTGATCGTCTTGGAGATCGAGCTGTCGACGTACTTCTGCACCGCCGCCTGCATCACCAGGTGGTCGCCGGGCGCCAGGATCTGGGCATCGACGAAGGCGTCTGTCAGCGGCGTGTTCTCGCCCTTGAGGCGGTGGTAGAGGCGGAAGGCGTAGTCGGAGACTTCCTCCTCGCGCCGCGCGCCGTCGGGCATCAGCACGTTCCGCGTATAGCGGAAGCTGAAGACAGGCTCGAGGCCGGAGGAGACGTTGTCGGCGAGGAGCGAGATGGTGCCGGTGGGTGCGACCGAGGTGAGGAGCGCATTGCGGATGCCGTGCGTCTCGATCGCGCCGCGCACCTCCGCATCGAGACGCTGGATCGTCTCGCCCGCGAGGTAGGCTTCCTTGTCGAAGAGCGGGAAGGCGCCCTTCTCGGCGGCGAGCTCGGTCGAGGCCAGATAGGCCGACCGCTCGATCGCCTTCATCCAGCGCTCGGTGAGCTGCACCGCCGGCGCCGAGCCGTAGCGCACGTTGCAGAGGATGAGCGCGTCGGCAAGACCGGTGACGCCCAGCCCCATGCGGCGCTTGGCGCGCGCCTCCTCGGCCTGCTGCTCCAGCGGAAAGCGCGAGACGTCGATGGCGTTGTCGATCATGCGCACGGCGAGCGGCACCAGCTCCGCGAGCTTCGTCCATGTCGAGGCGCGCGTCGGCGGTGAAGGGATCGCAGCACCAGACTCGCCAGATTGATCGAGCCGAGGAGGCAGGCGCCATAGGGCGGCAATGGCTGCTCGCCACAGGGATTAGTGGCGCTGATGGTCTCGCAGTAGTGCAGGTTGTTCCGCTTGTTGATGCGGTCGATGAAGATCACGCCGGGCTCGGCGTAGGCGTAGGTCGCCCGCATGATCTTGTCCCAGAGCTCGCGCGCCGGCAGGGTCTTGTAGTCGGTGCCGCCGAAGGTGAGTTTCCAGGGCGCGTCTTCCTTCACCGCCTGCATGAAAGCATCGGTGACGAGGACGGAGAGATTGAACATGCGCAGCCGTCCCGGCTGGCGCTTCGCCTCGATGAAATCCTCGATGTCGGGATGGTCGCAGCGCAAGGTCGCCATCATGGCGCCGCGGCGATGGCCGGCACTCATGATGGTCTTGCACATGGCGTCCCAGACATCCATGAACGAGAGCGGACCCGAGGCATCGGCGCCGACGCCCTTCACCGGCGCGCCCTTGGGCCGGAGCGTCGAGAAATCGTACCCGATGCCGCCGCCCTGCTGCATGGTGAGCGCCGCCTCGCGCAGATGGGCGAAGATCCCGGACATGTCGTCGGGGATCGTGCCCATGACGAAGCAGTTGAAGAGGGTGACGTTGCGGCCGGTCCCGGCCCCCGCCACCACGCGCCCCGCCGGCAGGAACTTGAAGTCCGCGAGCGCCTCGTAGAAGCGGTCGGCCCAGAGCTGAGGGTCCTTCTCGGGCTCGGCCAGAGCCGTCGCCATCCGGCGCCAGGTGTCCTCGATGGTCCGGTCCACGGCGGCGCCGTCCGGCGACCGGAGCCGGTACTTCATGTCCCAGATCTGCTGGGAAATGGCGGCGACGTTACGCATCAGAGACTCCCGAGGATCGGCGATCCGGCTCCGTCGGATGGAGGTATTATAGCATAGTGTTCTGTATTTGTTTCCACAGAGTTATGCCTGGGGAACCTCCTGTAAATAGCTGTGATACCGGCATCTTTCAAGGTGCCCACGGGATGAAAGGGCTGTGGATCAATCAGTCCACAAGCCGTGACTCACCCTGCGAAATGCCGGAGCAGCCACTCCAGGGTCGCCTGGGGCGCTTCCTCCGGCACGTAGTGGCCGCAGTCGATGGGGCCCCCGGTGGCATTGCTGGCGTAACCCTTCCAGACCCCCAGCACGTCGCCGTGGACCGTGCCGGTATGGCTGCGGGCGCCCCAGACCACCAGGAGCGGGCACGCCACCTTGCGGCCGGCGTTCAGATCCGCCGTGTCCATCTCCAGATCGCAGGTGACGCAGGCGCGGTAATCCTCGCAGGAGCCGCGGATGGTCTTCCAGGTGAAGCAGCGGACGTATTCCGCGAAGGCTTCCTCGCCGAAGAAGCCGAGGCCGATGCCGGGCTTGGAGAGCTTGCGCTCCATGAACCACTGCGCCGGCACCGCGGCCATCATGCGCTCCGGCAGATCGTAGGGCTGCGCCATGAAGGACCAGTGCCAGGACTTGAGCGCCCAGTTCTTCGACGTGTGGGTCCAGATGTACTGGCTCGGCAGGATGTCGATAACGGCCGCGCGCTTCACCCGCAGCGGATGATCGAGGCACATGCGGTGGGTGGTGCGGGCGCCGCGATCGTGGCCGGCGACGAAGAATTCCCCATAGCCCAGCTGCTCCATCACCTCGACCTGATCCTGGGCCATGGCGCGGAACGAATAGTTGACGTGGTTCTCGCCGCCGTCCTCCGGACCGACGCTGTCGCCATAGCCGCGGAGATCGGCGGCCACCACGTGAAAGCGCTCGGCGAGCTGATTGGCGATCTTGTGCCAGGAGACGTGGCTGAGCGGATTGCCGTGCAGGAGCAGGAGCGGCGGTCCCTTGCCGCCGTGGCGAAGGTGGATGCGGGCGCCCGACGTCTTGATCTCCGTGCGGGTGAAGCCTTCGAACATCGCCGCCTCCGTCCCGATGGTTGCTATTTCGCCCGCGCGAAGGCCAGCCAGACGCCGCCGCCGATCAGGCAGGCGCCACCGATGCGGGATGCGAGCTGCACGCGTCGGCGCGAGAGCAGGTGCCGGGCGCGGCCGCTCAGCACCGCGTAGCCGCCGTCGGAGAAGATCGCCACCACCATGGCGGTGGCGCCCAGCAGGAGCACCTGGCCCACGTAGTTCCCGCGGGGATCGACGAATTGCGGAATGAAGGCGCCGAAGAAGAGGAGCGCCTTGGGATTGCTGAGCATCACCAGGAACCCCTGCAGGAAGAATCCGCCGCGCGGCGCCGGCGCCCGCCCGCCGTCGGCGAGCTCGCCGGAGGAGCGCAGGAGCTTGATGCCGATCCAGACGAGATAGGTGGCGCCGGCGAGGCGCACCCAGTCGAACCACCAGCCCATGGTCTCGATGATGGAGGCGAGGCCCACCAGGATCACGCCGATGAGGATCGCCAGGGCCAGCTGCGCCCCGACGACATTGAGCAAACCCGCGCGCGTGCCGTGCGTGAGGCTGTTCGCCACCACCATGGTCACCGCGGGCCCCGGCACGATGGTGATGACGACGGTGGCGAGGAGGTAGGCGAGATAGAGCTCGAGGGACATTCGGCACCTCAGATGTTCAGAGCTGCACTCTTCTCACGCGCGCATGCCGCCGTCGGTGAAGCGGTACCACGTCACCGCCGCTGCGACGTAAGCGCGCTGCAGCAAGTGGAACGGAATGGTCTTCAGCGGCGTGAAGGGGAGGGGAAGCGCGCGCGCGTCGCGGGTCGCGACATACTCCGCCATCACCTTTCCCATCGCGCTCTGCAAGCCCACGCCGCGGCCCTGGCAGCCGATCTCGATCAGCACGCCCGGCGCCGGCTCGTGCAGATGCGGCATATGGTCTGTCGTGATGGTGAGCCGTCCGCACCAGCGATAGCCGATAGGCGTGCCCGCGAGCTGCGGGAAGAGCTTCGGCAGCACGCGCTCCAGATGCGCCCAGTCCGAGGGGCCCTTCGGCTCGCGGAACGGCCCGCGTCCGCCGATCAGCAGACGGCCCATGTGATCGAGGCGGTAGTAGAGCAGGAGCTTGCGCGTGTCCGAGGTGACCTGCCCCTCCGGCAGCACCGAGCGGCGGAGATTGTCGGAGAGCGGCTCGGTGGCGAACTGGAAGGAGTTCGGCGTGATGACGGTCTGGCGCAGCGACGGCCAGAGCTCGCTGGTGTAGCCGTTGGTGCAGAGCACGACCTGATCCGCGGTAACGCTGTGGCCGAGCGCGGTTGCTACCGTCCATTGTTTGCCGGCGCGCGTGAGCGAGGTGACCGGCGTGCCGCCGTGGATGCGGGCGCCGGCGGCGAGCGCCGCCCGGGCGAGGCCGCGCGCATAGGCAAGCGGCTGGATCGCGCCACCGCGGCGGTCGAGCCAGCCGCCGGGGTACTTGTCGTTGCCCAGCAGGCGGTCGGTCTCGCGCTTGTCCAGGAACTGCACCGGCGCGCCGAGCTTTTCCCACTGCCGGGCGCGGCCCTCGGCGAGCTTCACCGCGGCATCGTTGTGGGCGCCCTGGATCCAGCCCTTGCGCACGCGCGGCACGTCCATGCGGTGGCGCTCGATGAGATCGAACACCACGTCGGCGGTGCCGCCGGCGAACTTGACGAGGTGCTGGCCGCGCTCCTCGCCGAGCATCGCCATGATCTCGTCGGGATCGTATTTGAGGCCGGGGATCACCTGGCCGCCGTTGCGGCCGGAGCCGCCGAAGCCGGGCTCGCGCGCCTCCAGCACCACCACCTTGATGCCGCGCTCGGCGAGATGCAGGGCGGTCGAGAGCCCGGCATAGCCGCCGCCGACCACGCAGACATCGGCGGTGCCGGGCGCGTCCAGTGGCGGCGTCGGCGCCGCGGCGGGCGCGGTGGCGGCCCAGAGCGAAGGTTCGAGCGGGAAAAATTCTGCCATGATCTCTCTGTCGAGGTGCGGGTGGATCGAGCGGGGATAGGCTCGCCGCCCATCATCGCATGAAGTGCTGCGGCGGGAAGAGGGTCGTTAGCGCTTCCGTCTGGCGCTTTCGGCCTCGGCGACGAGGCGCGCCGTGGCGGTCTCTATGCGCGCCTGCAGCTCCGCCAGGAAGGCGCGGCGCTCCATGCCGGGCGGCAGCGGCGGCAGCGCCTCCACCACGATGCGGCCGGGCCGCTTCAGGAAGCGGCGGCGGGGCCAGAACAGGCCGGAGTTGACCGCAACCGGCACCACCGGTAGCCGCAGCCGGCCATAGAGCGCGGCAACGCCGGGATGATAGGGCCGGCTCGTGCCCACCGCCGTGCGGGTGCCTTCGGGAAAGATCACGATCGGGCGGCCTTGCGCGGCCACCGCCTCGGCGCGCCGCAGCATGGATTTGAGGGCGGTGGCGCCGGCGCCGCGGTCCACCGCGATCATCCCGGCGCGGCGCGCGTACCAGCCGTAGAGCGGGATCCACAGCAGCTCCCGCTTCAGGACGATGGCGGGGTCGTGAATCAGCACCGGCACTGCCAGCGTGTCCCAGGCGGACTGGTGCTTCATGGCGATGATGGTGGGCCCGTGGCCCAGATGCTCGGCGCCGCGCAGCTCGTAGTCGATCCCGGCGATAACGCGCGCCAGCTCCAGGACCGTATTCGACCACCAGCGGCCGAACCCCATCACCGCCGCCCGGGGCGCCACCACCATGGGCATCGCGAGGACGCCTAGAAGGGCGGTCCAACCGTAGAAAGCGAGGTTGAAGAGGATCGAGCGGAGCGCGATCACCCCTGCGGCTCCGGCTCCGGCGGTATCGGCAGCCACGGCCGCGAGAGAGCGTACATGTATTTGTTATACTCGCCCACGATCAGACCCAGAGTCCCGGGCCACGCCCACCAGCGGCCTTGCTTCACCTTCTCCGGGAAGACCGGGTTCGGGATGATGCGGACGTCGGGCATCGCGCGGGCGAATTCCAGCAGGCTGCGGCGCATATGATAGCCGGCGGTGACCAGGCGGAGCGAGCGATAGCGCTCCTCCTGCATCCAGGTCGCGGTTTCCTGGGCGTTGCCGTAGGTATTGTCGGCGATGTGACCGAGCACGATGCAGCACTGCAGCTGCGCCGCATCGGGCCCCTGTCGCTCGGCGTGCAGCAGCCCCGGCACATCCACCGTGGGATAGACGCCGGACACGAAGAGCTTCTTCGCCCGGCCGTCGGCAAGGAGCCGCAATCCCACCTGCACGCGCTGGCTGCCACCGGTCAGCACGACGATGGCGTCGGTGGGCGTGCTGACATCCTCCACCACCTCGGGAATGGTCTCGGCGAACCAGACCAAGCCGGCGAGCCAGAGCACCGGCATCGCCACCAACACGAACAGCACCGAGGCGGCGAAGACGAACCCCGGGCGGCGTTTGCGGCCTCCCGGCTCGATCCCGGCGCGCGGCGGCATCAGGGCATGCGCGCCAGCGCGCGCAGCACGGTGATGCGGGCCGTCAGCATGGCGATCAATCCCGCAGCCAGCGGCAGCAGGAGGAGGAGGGCCCACTCTACCGGCGGCGCGCTGAGGGCGGGCAGCATGCGCACGGCGTCGCTGACGGAGCCGACGCGCTCGGCGGCGTCGCTGATCCCGAGAAGTGTCAGCAGCGCCAGCGCCAGTCCGACGATGCCGCCGCGCAGGCCGAGGCGCAGCGCGTGGCGCTCGAATTGGTGCGCGATGTAGCTGTCGCGGGCGCCGATGAGATGCAGCACCTCGACGATGCTGTGGTGCACGGCAAGCCCGGTGCGGGTGGCGAAGATCACCGCCAGCACCGCCGAGAGGCCCACCAGGATCACCACCACCCCGGCCATGGCCTCGATCGCGAGCGCGGTGCGGATCACGCGGTCGAGCCAGCGCCGGTGGTCGTCGATCTGCGCGCCCGGCACCGCCGCGGCGATCCGGGCACTGAGGGACGGCACATCGACGCCGGCGCCGATATCGATGCGGAGATCGATGAGGCGGGGCAGCGGCAGCTCCGACGGATCGATGTTGCTGCCGAGCCAGGGCTCGAGCAGCTCGGCGGTGCGGCGCTGATCCAGGGCCGCCGCGCTCACCACGCCGGGCGCCGCCCGCAGCACTTTGAGCGCGACTTCCACCGCGCCGTCGTCCTTGCCGCCGACGGGAGCGGCCGGCAGCTCCACGGTGAGGGTGCCGCTGAGGCCGCGGTCCCAGCGCTCCACCACATCGCGGACGACGACGGCGCCCGCCAGCGCCAGGCTCGCGAGATAGACCATGAGCGCCACCATCCATGGCAGGAAGCGCACGGAGCCGTCGCGATTGAGCGGCAGGTCCAGACGAGCCCGGGCCATCAGCGCACCGACCGCCCGCGCCGGCGCTCGACCCGGAGCTCGCCGCGCTCCAGGTGCAGGCGCGGATGGTCGAAGCGCTCCACCAGACCCTCGCTGTGGGTGGCGATGACCAAGGTGGTGCCGAGCTTGTTCAGCTCCTCGAAGAGGCGCATCAGGCGGAGCGCCAGCTCGTCGTCGACGTTGCCGGTGGGTTCGTCGGCGAGCAGCAGGCTCGGCCGGCCGATGACGGCGCGGGCGATCGCGACCCGCTGCTGCTGCCCGCCGGACAGCGTCGGCGGCCGGGCATGGAGATGCTCGGCGAGGCCGACCCAGCTCAGGAGCTCGGTGACATGCTCGGCGACATCATGCTCCGGCACATCGGCGACCCGGAGCGGCAAGGCCACGTTGTCGAAGGCGGAGAGATGGTCGATCAGGCGGAAATCCTGGAACACCACGCCGATCTTGCGCCGGAGCGGCGGCATCTGGCGCCGCGGCGTCGTCGCGATGTCGCGCCCGAACAGCGAGATCAGGCCGCGGGATGGCCGCTCGGCGAGATACATCAGCTTCAGCAGGCTCGATTTGCCGGCGCCGCTGGGCCCGGTGAGGAAGTGGAACGACCCCGGCTCGAGGCCGAAGGTGACATCGCGCAGGATCTCGGGACCCGCGCCATATCGCATGCCGACATTCTCGAAACGGACCAAGGGCGCCTCTTCACTCGCCGGCCGCGCGCTCCGGGGCGCGAACATGGCATGGGGCGCCCGCTGGCGTAAAGCACGGGCTTGGCGCGGCGGGAAGCGTTGCCTCCGACTCCGTCCATGGCGAGAATCGCCCGCCGAGTCGCGGTTTTTCGCCATCGCCGGAGGGTTGCGCGGCATGGGCCTCCTCCTTGCCTCGCCCGGGGCCGCGCCGTATAAGGGAGCCCGGTCAGGATTTCCACCCGTACATGATCGTCACCTGCTCAGTCTGCCGCATTCGCTACCTCGTCGATCCGCGCGCGCTGGGCCCCAGCGGGCGGATGGTGCGGTGCGCGCAATGCTCCAACACCTGGCATCAGGCGCCACCGCCGGACGAGGCGGTCCCGGCGGATGTGCTGCCACCGCCGCCGATCGAGCCGCCGCCCGGGCCGGCGCCGGCATCCCTGGCACCGACGCCGCTCCAGGCGCCCGAGCGAATCGAGGAGCGTATCCAGCTTCCCGCGGTGCCACGCCGTCCGCGCCGAATCGGCGCCGCGATCGGCTGGATCCTGCTCCTGGTGATCGTGGGAGGCGTGCTGGGCGGCGGCTATTTCGGACACGACCAGGTGGTGCGCATGTGGCCCGCCTCGGCGCGGCTCTACGCGCTGCTCGGAATCGCCGCGCCCCAGGCGAACGAAGTGCTCCAGGTGCGCGCGGTGCCGCGTCGCGACGAGGAGAACGGCGTGCCGCGACTCGTGATCGAGGGCGAGGTGATCAACATTTCCCCCGACGCCCAGCCGGTGCCGAAGCTCAGAGTGCTGCTGAAGGACCCCAATGACCGTGTCGTGCAGTCCTGGACCTTCAGCGTGAGCACCGAGCGCCTGCTGCCCGGCGCCAGCGTTCCCTTCACCACCAGCGTCACCCGACCGAGCGAGGCCGCCACCGGCATGGTGGTGGATTTCGTCGACGGGGACGGCTAACCGCCAGCGCAACAGCGTGCCGTAGATCATGGCCAAAATCCTGATCGCCGAGGACGAGGTCTCCGTGCAGGCCTTTGTCGAGCGCGCGCTCAGGCATATCGGCCACGAGGTTCGGACGGTCGGCGACGGGCTGGCGGCGCTTGCCGAGCTGCAGATCGAGAGCTATGACCTGCTGCTCACCGACATCGTGATGCCCGCCCTCGACGGCATCGCCTTGGCGCTCAAGGTCAGCAAGGAATATCCCGGCATGCGGATCCTGCTGATGACCGGCTATGCCGAGGAGCAGCGGCGCGCCCACAACCTCGAGGCGCTCATTCACCGCGTGATCTCCAAGCCGTTCTCGCTGGAGCAGATCTGCGCCGCGGTCGAGGCCGAGCTCAAGAATTAATGGGTGCTGTCCGGGCGATCAATTGTGCGCAATAAGGATTAAGCGCGGCAATTGCCGCTCTGGAGCAAGGCCAAGGAACGCGGTTATTTCATCGCCTCGGTCGCGACGTCGAAGCGACTGCGGCGCCGAAGCTGATCAATGCAAGCCCGGAGAGGATGAAAATGAGCACCAGCATCGTTCATCACTCGCTCACCCGCAGGCTCATCCTGGCCCAGCTCGGCTCGGCCGGTTTGGCGATGGCGGCCACGCCAGCCTGGGCCGAGACCATGATCGACCTGCCGCTGCCAGGCGGCCCAGCCTCGCGGCCGATCGCCACCGACTTCCCGGAGAAGGCAGCGATGATCCTGCAGCGGTCGCGGCCACCGCTGCTGGAGACCCCGTTCGAAGTCTTCGATACGGGGGTTTTCACGCCAAACGACCGGTTCTATGTGCGCTGGCACTGGGCGGTCATTCCCACCGAGGTCAACGTCGACAGCTTCCGCCTCGCTGTGCGCGGTCACGTCAATACGCCTTTGTCCCTGTCGCTCAACGACATTCTGTCTCTGCCTAGCGTGGAGATGGCGGCCGTCAACCAATGCTCCGGCAATTCGCGCGGCTTCTTCGAGCCCCGCGTTCCCGGCGGCGAATGGGCGAATGGGGCCATGGGCAATGCCCACTGGACCGGTGTCCGTCTCAGGGACGTGCTGGATCGGGCGGGCGTCAAGGCGGGCGCGGTACAGGTGCGCCTCAAGGGCATGGACGAGCCGGTGGTGGCCGAGGCGCCGCACTTCATGAAATCCCTGAGTATCGATCATGCCCGGGACGGCGAGGTGATGATCGCCTATGCAATGAATGGCCAGCAGCTGCCGCTGTTGAACGGCTTTCCGCTGCGGGTGGTGGTGCCGGGCTGGTACGCGACCTATTGGGTCAAGATGCTGAGCGACATCGAAGTGCTCGATCAGCCCGACGACAATTTCTGGACCAAGACGGCCTACACCATCCCGGACACGCCGCACGCCGACGTCAAGCCAGGCGAGACCGGCTTCAAGGTGGTGCCGATCAACAAGATGGTGCCGCGCTCTTTTATCACCAACATCAAGTCCGGCGCGACCGTGCATGCCGGCGCGCCTACCCTGGCTCGGGGGATCGCTTTCGGCGGCGACAGCGGAGTTGCACGCGTGGACTTGACCAGTGATGGCGGCAAGACTTGGCAGCCGGCGCAGCTCGGCGTCGACCCCGGCAAGTACAGCTTCCGCCAATGGGAATGCCGTTTCACGCTGCCCGCCGCCGGCAGCTTCACCCTGATGGTCCGCGCCACCAACAGCGACGGCTTGGCACAGCCCGACCGGTCCAATTGGAACCCTTCCGGGTTCATGCGCAATGTCGTGGAAGCGACACCCGTCATCGCCGCCTGAGGAGGATCAGCCGATGATCCCGAAGCTCCTGCCCCTCGCGCTCCTGATGGCCACCGTTCTCTCGCCGATGCCCGGCCTGGCCGCTCCGCCTCTCTCGCTGAAATCGATGAACGTGGATTTGCCGGATAGGGGCAGGCAGTTTTCCGGCACTGGATCGGATGCCATCAACAACAATTGCTTGGCGTGTCACTCCGCCGGAATGGTCCTCAATCAACCGGCATTGCCGGCGTCCGCATGGCAGGCGGAGGTCAGCAAGATGATCAACGTCTACAAGGCTCCGATAGCCGAGGAAGACGTGGCCGCGATCGTCGACTATCTCGTCCGGACCAAGGGCCAGAAATAGCGCCGCTGTTCGGCGGCTGCGGCCTAGAACCGCCGCAGCAGGCGATCGATGTAGTCGCGCTCGATCTCCGGCCGCGCGGTGTCGCCGGCACGCCGGCGCAGCTCGTCCAGGATCTCCTTCGCGCGCTCGATGCCGAAATTGTCGACGTCGGTGCGGCCCATGCGCAGGCGGCCGTCCGTATAGGTGCCCTCGGCGCTGTCGCCGGTGGGGCGGCCGAGCGGGTCGCGATCGGCGTTGGGCATCGCGCCGTCAGGCAGGTCGCTGAAGCCGCCGGGCCCGCCGAAGGCGCCGGTCATCTGATCCATCATGTCCTTGGCCGCCTGCTGGAGCGCGTCGAGGGCCTCGGTTTCGGGCCCCACGGCATCGCCGGGCGCGCCGCGGCCGAGCGCCTCGGAGGAATCCCGCATCGCCCGGTCGGCGCGGCCGAGGGACTGCGGCACGTCGCCCTGGTCGCCGAGCTGGCGCATCACCTCGCCGAGCATGCGCCGCAGCGCATCCTGCTCGCCGGAATCGCCTTGCCCTTGTCCCTGGCCTTGTCCTTGACCCTGCTGGCCCGGGCGCTGCTGACCCTGGCCGCGCTGGCCCTGGCGCGACTGCCGGAATGTCTTGTCGAGGAGCTGCTGCTGGCGGTTCTGCAGCTGCTGCAGATTGCGCATCGCCTCGTTGCCCTGTCCCTGGCCCTGGCGCGGCTGGGCGAGGCGCAGGTTCTCCAGCATGTTCTGGAGCTGCGACAGCAGATCCCGCGCCGCATCCTTGGCGCCTGTCTTCGCGAGGTCCCGGGCGCGGTCCAGCATCTTCTGCAGATCGCGATCCGTCATGAGCTTCGAGGGATCGATCGGCTGCTTGTCCTTGCCGTCGGGATTCTGCTTTTGCATGTTCTCGGCGAGCGCTTTCAGGTAGCGGTCGATCGCCTGCTTCAGCTCCTGGGTCAGCCGCTCGATCTCGGCATCCGGCGCGTTGTGGGCGATGGCATCCTGCAGCGCCTGCATGAGATCGCGCAGGTCGCGCTGGGCGAGCGCCTCGTGGCCGTCTTCGAGACGCAGCGCCAGATCCCACAGCAGGGCCTGCACCGAGGGGATCGCGGTCTTCGGGTCCTCGCGGTTGAGGCGGACCGAGCTGATCCGCAGCCCCAGGAACACCACCTTGTCGTCGTCGTAGAACGCCGGGCGCGAGGCCAGGTCGGTCAGGGTCTCGGCGACGACGTCGCGATCCGACGGATGCACCGTGAGCTCACGGCGCTGATCGATGAGCGCGCGCGCGAAGGGATTGCGGAACTGGCGCTCCGGCAGCGTCACCGTCTGGGTCTCGCTCTTGCCGATCTGACCGGGCGCATCGGCGGCCTCGAGGTGGATCTCCACGGGAAGCCCGGCCCAGGGGTGCGGAGTCAGATCGAAGAAGCCGGTGTTGTGCGCGTCCTTCAGGTGCACGCCCGGCAGCGGCAGGTCGAGCTCCATCAGCTCGTCGGCGGGGCCATCGACGCGATGCATCACCACCTTGGCGGTCTCGATGCCGTAGTCGTCGGTGGCGTGATATTCGATCCTGAGCGCGTTGTGCTGCGTCTTCTGGGACGTGCCAACGAAGGCGATGCTGGGCGGCAGATCCGGAACGACGGTGATCGGCCAGGTGCCGAGGGTGTGGCCGCCCTGCACGACGCTGAGATGCTCGCCGGCGGTGAGGGTGATGCCGCCCTTGAAGTTCTTCGCGTCGACCCGGGCGAAATCGGTGGCCTTGCCGTCCACCTCGATCCGCGGCGTGTCGCGGCCGCCCTGCACCTGCGCCAGCACGGTGCTGCCGGCGGGAACGGCGACCGGGCCGGCGGTGGTGCCGCGCTGCAGGAAGAGGGGCGGCAGGCCGGTGTAGTCCGGCGGTGTCACCCAGATGTCGAGGCTCGCCGCCTGGGCCGCCGAGGGCGAGAAGCGGAGATCGGGCTGGAGGGCGCGCCAGAGGCGATCGCCGCTGTCACCGCCCGCATCGATGAAAGCCAGCACCAGGGCGATCGCCAGGAGCACGCGCAGGCCGAAGGGATCGCGCCGCACGAAATTCGCGAGCGGCACGCCGATGCGCAAGCGCCGAGCCTGCTCCACCATGCGCCGGCGATGGGCGTCCCAGAGCGCCGCCGACACGGGATCGTCGGCGCCACCCACCAGACGGTCGGTGATTGCCGCCAGCGGGCGATGGGCGAGGCCGCTCGCCGCCTCGATGCGGCGCCGCGCCGCGGTCGCGTCGGGAACCCGGAGCGCGCGAAACGCCTGCCAGAGCGCTACCGCCAATACCGCCGCCAGCACGGTGAGGCCGGCGGCGTGCAGCCAGCCCGGTACCAGGGAGGGAACATCGAAGAGAGCGGCGACGAGGAAAAGCCCGAGGACAGCCAGCGCGATCGCGCATTCCGGCCAGAAGCGCTCCCACAGCAGCGCCCAGCGCGCCAGCTCGACTCGCGCGACGAGACCTTTGGGTGACGTTGGCGCGGCGTCGCGCGTCGGCATGGTCTCGGGCATCGGAGCCCCTTCCTCTACCGCCTCAAGCGTGCAGCCGAACCGTTAGCAATCGGTTTCGCCGCAGGCAAAGTGCTACGGGTCTGAAAGCCAAGGCGGAATTCGCTCCTGCCCGAGCATCTCCTCGTAGCTTGGCCGGGGTCGGATGACGGCAAAATCCGCGCCGCTCACAAGCACTTCCGGCACCAGCGCACGAGTATTGTAGCTCGAACTCATGACGGCGCCATAGGCGCCTGCTGACAAGATCGCGAGCAAGTCACCGGCCGAAACCGGTGGTAGTGGCCGCGCCAGCGCGAAGGTATCGCCGGTCTCGCAGACCGGTCCGACCACGTCCATCGGCTCCCGCCGTGCGCCGGCAGCGGGCTCCCGCACCGGCACGATCTCGTGCCAGGCCTCGTAGAGCGCGGGGCGGATCAGGTCGTTCATGGCGGCGTCCTGGATCACGAACTTCCGCGTGGCGCCGGCCTTCACGTAGATCACCCGCGCCACCAGCACGCCGGAGTTGCCGACCAACGCGCGGCCCGGCTCGAAGGCGAGCGCGAAGCCGAGGTTGTGAGTGATCCGCTTCGTCAGCGCCGCGTACACCGCCACCGCCGGCGGCGTCTCGGCGCGGTAGCGGATGCCGAGGCCGCCGCCGAGATCGAGGCGCTCGACGGTCTGGCCCAGGCTTCGGAGCTCCAGCGCCAGATCCACCACGCGTCGGAACGCCGCTTCGTAGGGCGCGAGGTCGGTGAGCTGGGAGCCGATGTGGACGGCGAGACCCACGGGCTTGATGCCGGGGAGGCTCGCCGCCCGGCGATAGACGTCGGCGGCATGGGCGATGTCGATGCCGAATTTGTTCTCTTTCTTGCCGGTGGAGATCTTGGCGTGGGTATTGGCGTCGACGTCGGGATTGACCCGGAGCGCCACTGTCGCCGTCCGCCCGACGCGCTGGGCCACCGCGCTCAGCAGCTCCAGCTCGGGGATCGATTCGACGTTGATCTGGTGGATGCCGCGCTCGAGGGCGAAGGCCAGCTCGTCGGCGGTCTTGCCGATGCCGGAGAACACGATGCGCTCGGGCGGCACTCCGGCGGCGAGCGCCTTGCGCAACTCGCCCTCGGAGACCACGTCGGCGCCGGCGCCGAGCCTGGCGAGAAGCCGGATCACCGCCAGGTTGGAGTTCGCCTTCACCGCATAGTGGATCACCGCGTTGGCGCCGGCGAAGGCCTCCGCGAAGCCGCGGTAGGCGGCGGCGATGCCGGCGCCGGAGTAGCAGTAGAACGGCGTCCCCACCGCCTCGGCGATGCGTGCAAGCGGCACCCCCTCGGCGCACAGCTCTCCCGCCCGGTAGACGAAGCCCGGGCCCATCGACGTCGCCGCGGTGGCGTCGTTCATGAGTTCGGATCTTCGTGCGGGTAGACCTTGGGATAATTCACGGGCTCGCCGGGCGGCGGGCTCGGAGCGGCTTTCTTGCCGCAGCCCGCGAGGGGAAGCAGCAGCAGGATCAGCAGCGCGGCCAGAGTCAGCTTTCGCATGGCGGTCATCCCAAGCGGGTGCGTGCCGCGGCAATGGCGCGGCGGACGTTTTGCGGCGCGGTGCCGCCGAGGCTGGTGCGGCTCGCCACCGACTTCTCGACGGTGAGGACGGAGAGCACGTCCTTGGTGATGCGCGGCTCGACACGCTGCATCTCCGCGAGCGGCAGTTCCGCGAGATCGCAGCCTTTGCCTTCCGCCACCTTCACCAGCCGGCCGGTGATGTGGTGCGCCTCGCGGAAGGGCAGGTCGAGCTTGCGCACGATCCAGTCCGCGAGGTCGGTGGCGGTGCTGAACCCGCTCGCCGCCACGCGCCGCATCGCCGCGGGATCGACGGAGAGGTCGCGCACCATGCCGGCGGTCGCGGCAATGCAGAGCTCCAGCGTATCGGCAGCTTCGAACACCGGCTCCTTGTCCTCCTGCATGTCCTTGCCGTAGGCCAGCGGCAGGCCTTTCATCATGGTGAGGAGGCTCACCAGCGCGCCGTTGAGGCGGCCGGTCTTGCCGCGCGCCAGCTCCGCCGCATCAGGATTGCGCTTCTGCGGCATGATCGAGCTGCCGGTGGTGAAGGCGTCTGAGAGCCGGATGAAGCGATAGGGCTCGCTCATCCAGAGGATGATCTCCTCGGCGAGGCGCGAGAGGTGCATGCCGGCGATCGCCGCCGCCGACAGGAACTCGATGGCGAAGTCGCGGTCGGAGACGCCGTCGAGGGAATTCGCCATCGGCCGGTCGAAGCCCAGTGCCTTCGCTGTCGCCTTGCGGTCGATGGGGAACGACGTCCCCGCCAGCGCCGCCGATCCCAACGGAGACTCATTCAGCCGCTTGCGGCAATCGGCGAAACGCCCGCGATCGCGCTCGGCCATCTCCACATAAGCGTGAAGGTGGTGGCCGAAGGTCACGGGCTGCGCCACCTGGAGATGGGTGAAGCCGGGCATGACGGTGGCGGCGTGCTCCTCGGCGCGGTCCAGGAGCGCCTGCTGCAGATCGGCGAGCGCCGCGTCGGCGCGGTCGATGGCGTCGCGCACCCAGAGGCGGAAATCCGTCGCGATCTGGTCGTTCCGCGAGCGCGCCGTATGCAGCCGGCCCGCCGGTGCGCCGATCAGCTCCAGGAGCCGCGCCTCGACGTTGAAATGGATGTCCTCGTGCTCCTCGCGGAACTGGAAGCGCCCGGCCTCGATCTCGGCGCGGATTTTCTCTAGACCCCGGGCGATGGCCGCCCCATCTTCCGGGGTCAGGATCTTCTGCCGGACCAGCATCGCCGCATGGGCGAGGGACCCGGCGATGTCCTGGGCGTAAAGGCGCTTGTCGAAGCCGATCGAGACGTTGATCCGCTGCATGATCGCGGCCGGTCCGCTCGAGAACCGGCCGCCCCAGCCGGCGTTGCGTGCGGCCGTGGCGGCAGCGGCGCGTTTCCTGGTCACGGGTGCCGGCTCCGGTGTCCCGAAATGGAGTTCGAGGGAATGAAGATCGGACGCGCGATCATACCGTTGCTGGTCCTCTGCCTGCCGGGCCTTGCGGATGTCGCGACGAGCGCCTCGTCCGAGCCGGGATTGCCGCAGTTTAGCCCGCAGTCCCCGCCACGGCCAGCGCCCGACGTCACGGTGACGACCCGCGACGGCAAGCCCGTGCGCCTCGCCGATCTCAAGGGCCGCCCGGTCCTGATCAACCTCTGGGCCACCTGGTGCGCGCCCTGCGTCGCGGAAATGCCGTCCCTGGACCGCCTCGCCGCCGAGCGCGCGGGCACGCCCCTGGCGCTGATGGCGATCTCTGAGGACCGCAAGGGCGAGTCGGCGGTGGCGCCCTTCATCGACAGCCATGATCTCGGCAAGCTGCCGATCTTCCTGGATCCCAAGGGCGATGTCGCCCACGCCTTCGGCGTCGAGGCGATCCCGACCACCATCCTGATCGACCGCCAGGGCAGAGAGGTCGGACGGCTGGTGGGGCCCGCACCTTGGGACGGCCCGGCGGCGCGCCGGCTCATCGACCGCCTGCTGTCGCCAAAGCCGTCGGAAAGCTGGAGCGCCCAGCGCTAGGGATCAAGGACGCGGTGCCAGGACGCGGCGCAGGAATTCGCCGCCCCGGGTCAATCCGGCCTCGTCGATGCTGTGGCCAAGGCCCGGCCGCGCCAGTGTCTCCACGGGAACCCCGAGCTCCGCCAGCTTCGTTTCCGCCATCCCCATGGCGGCGAACGGCACGATCTCGTCGGCGGTGCCGTGCAGCAGCAGCACCGGCGGCTTGGAGCGGATCTCGTCCTTGAGAACCTCGGCACCGGTGAGGGCGCCGGAGAAGCCCAGGATGCCAGCCACCGGCTTCTGGCGGCGCAGTCCCACGTGCAGCGACATCATGGTGCCCTGGGAAAAGCCCGCGAGCACGAGGCGGCTGTCGTCGAGATCGCGGGCCTTGAGCGCGTCGTCCAGAAATCCGTCGAGGATCGGCGCCGCCGCGCGCACGCCGGCGAGAATCGGGCCGGGGCTGCGATCCTGCAGGCTGAACCACTGGCGGCCAAAGGGTGCCATGTCGCAAGGGAAGGGCGCGTGGGGCGAGAGGAACTCCGCGTCGGGAATGAGCGGCGCCCAATAGGGGGCGAGGCCGATGAGGTCGTTGCCGTCGGCACCCAGGCCATGCAGCAGCACCACCAGCGATTTGGGCTTGCCGCCGGACACCGGCGGCTGGCTCGGTCCCTCGAGGCTGATCAGCATGTGGCTTCGCTCTCCCGTACCCGGTCTCACATGGGCACCGAGGGATAGACGAGGGCGGCGCGCGTGTCACGTCCCGGCTGGCTTTGCTATGGTGCCCCGCCGTGAGCACTCCCATCGTCACGCGTTTCGCGCCGAGCCCGACCGGGTATCTCCATCTCGGCCATGCCTATGCCGCGCTCTTCGCCGGGGAACGGGCGCGCGCCGCCGGCGGCCGATTCCTGCTCCGCATCGAGGATATCGACCGCACCCGCTGCCGCTCCGAGTTCGAGGCGGCGCTGCTGGAGGATCTCGCCTGGCTCGGCCTCGCCTGGGAAGAGCCGGTGCGGCGGCAGTCCGAGCATTTCGACGACTACCGCGCCGCTCTCGAGCGGCTACAGAAGATGGGCCTGCTCTATCCCTGCTTCTGCACCCGCGCCGAGATTCAGGCGGAGATCGCCCGCGCCGGCGCGGCACCTCACGGCAGCGACGGACCGCTCTATCCCGGCATCTGCCGCGCCCTGACGGCGACGGAGCGACAGCGGCGGATCGCGGCCGGCGACGTCTATGCGCTGCGTCTGGATGCCGGTCGGGCCGTGGAGCGGGCAGGGCCGCTCCATTGGGAGGACGCGGTCGCCGGCCGCGTCGCCGCCGATCCCGGGCTCCACGGCGACGTCGTGCTGGCGCGCAAGGAGACGCCGGCGAGTTATCACCTCGCGGTGACCGTGGACGATGCGCTGCAGGGGGTGACCCTGGTGACCCGCGGCGAGGATCTCTTCACCGCCACCCATGTGCATCGCCTGCTGCAGGCGCTGCTGGGATTGCCGACGCCGCGCTACTGGCATCATCCCCTGCTCGCCGATCCCGGTGGTCGCCGCCTCGCCAAGCGCGACCAGGCTCAGACCTTGCGGGCACTGCGCGCAGCGGGCCGCACGCCGGAGGAAGTCCGCGCGATGGCGGGAATCGGAGATATCTAGTCGCCGCCCCGATGCAGTCCGGTGAGGAGGGACAGGTACTCCGGATCCTCCGGCGCCAGCAGGCCATGGCGGAGCGCGAAGTCGATCAGTGTCAGAGTAACGTTGAACTTGAAGTCGTCGGTATCGCGCACCAGGGCGAGCACGTCGCGGGCCGTCATCTGCATGAACTCGACGATCTCGCCGTCGGTATTGCGCGGCTCGAAGGTGCCGGGCGTCTCGAGGTCGTAGAGGAAGAGGACGTCGTCGCGCAGTCCCTGCGGCACCTCCATCTTGTAGGTGACGGCGCCGACCGCGCGGGCCTCGGCGATGAGGGCCTTGGGGATGGAGGCTTCCTCTTCCGCCTCCTTGATCAGCGTCTCTCCGGCGGTGAGGCCGCCGCCGATACCGCCCGCCACGAGGTTGTCGAGCTTGCCCGGCGCCACCAGCTTCGCCGGGTTGCGCCGCCCGATCCAAAGCTGGATGTCTCCGCCGTCGCGGCGGTAGCCGTTGAGGTGGACGCCGTAGGCGCGCACGCCGAAGAAGCTGACGGCGCCGCGATCGAGGCTGAAGAGCGGCGCCTCGCCCCAGCGCCGCGCCACCGTGAACACCTCGTTCCGCCATTTGTTGACGAGGCCCTCGTCGACCAGCTCCTCCACCACCTCGTCGAGGGCGGCGCTGATCGCTGCGGCATCCCCGGGCGCCACGATGTGCACGGTCTCCGCATCGACGTTGAGCGCCAGGGGGAAGCGCTTGAGGATCGCGGCGTGGTCGCGCCGCACCAGCCCGACCCGCGTCTCGCCCATCAGCAGCGGCACGAAGCGCTCCGGCCGATAGGTGTTGCAGGTCCGGATATGGCGCAGCAGGCTCATCGGCTCAATTCGCGCCCCAGCGCTTCTGCGAGGTCAGCACGACCTGGACGCCGACGATCTGGCGCAGGCAGTTGGCGACGTAGTCGGTGAGCTCGTTGCTCATGCCACGCATCTGGATGTCGATGGTGAGATCCTGCTCCGGACCGACACGGCTCGTCCAGGAGGTCGGCGTGAGGGCGCGTTTGGAAAACAGCTCCAGCACCCGCGGCATGACGCCGGGGTGTGCCTGGGAATGCACGGAGAAGCAGGCGGTGGATTCAGCGGCGGGAAGAACGGCGCTTGGCGCGGGGCGCGACATGGAACGACTCCTCAACGGCAAGGAAACGACGAACGGCCGAAACCCGATCCTCGGAGAGGATCGGGTGGCTAATTCGCCGGCCAAGCCGGAGGAGATCGGGACGCACCATGGGGAAGACGGTACCGGCGACTCGGAGCGGCGTCAATAATTGCCCTGGATTCGTTGCAAGTTTGCTTGGCAATCGATGGGCGTTAGCCCATGCTTCGCGCCACACGCGGGCGGAGACGATGATGATCGGAAGATGGCGCGGGATTCTGCTGCTGGGAGCGGTCCTGCTGGTGCTGGCGGGCTGCAACAGCGACGGCGCCAACCCCTACGATTACGATCCCGACTACAACCACAGCATCGATTCCGACATCTCCGCCACCCATGACGCCGGCGCGCCGACGATCACCAATCGCGGACCGCGCGGGTCGGAGAACTGGCGCCTGGGCGATCCCCGGCCGGTGGCGCGCTGATTCGCCTCTGAATTGTCACAAACTCACGGGTCTGCCGCCCTAGCGCCACGGTTGCGCCATAGTGACATTCGGTTGCCCAACCAGTGTCGCTGCCGCAACCCTTGCGAGGGGCTGAACTTCGCCGTCCGCCTCCCACCTCCCCATGAGACGCCATGGAGGTGACGATGACGAACATGATCCTTCGAAGTCTGGCCGTGGGTGCGGTGCTGGCGCTGGCGGCCTGTGGCGATGCACCGCCGGACCAGCTCGCGAAGAACGGGCCGAGCGGCGAGACCGCCATCGACCAGGACATCACGGCTACTCACGACGATGGCGCGCCCACGCTCGGCAACCAGAAGTTCTCGGCGAAGCCGCGCCGTGGCGCCTGCAGCAGCGGCCCTAGCGCCTAGACCGGATCCAGCTCGGTATCCCAGTAGAGGAAGTCGCGCCAGCTGTGATGCAGGTAGTTCGGCGGGAAGGCCCGGCCGTTCTCCTGCAGCAGCAGCGTGGACGGCTGGCCGGGCGGACGGAGCGGATGCATGCCGCTCTCCTGCGCCAGGCGGTTGCCTTTGAGCAGATTGCAGTGGGAGCACGCGGTGACCACGTTGGCCCAGGTCGTGCGGCCGCCGCGCGAGCGCGGCGTCACATGATCGAAGGTCAGGTCGTGGGACGGTCGCGCGTGGCCGCAATACTGGCAGGTGAAGCGGTCGCGCAGGAACACGTTGAACCGCGTGAATGCCGGGCGGCGGGCGGTGGCGATGTATTCCTTGAGGGAGATGACGCTGGGCAGCCGCATTTCGAAGTTGGGGCTGCGCACCACGGTCTCGTATTCGGAGATGATGTTGACGCGGTCGAGAAACACCGCCTTGACCGTGTCCTGCCATGACCACAGCGACAAGGGAAAATAACTCAGCGGCCGAAAATCGGCATTGAGTACCAATGCAGGGCAGCGGTCGGGGCTTACCTGCATCGGTCGGGTTGTCGAGGTTGCGGCCACGTCATGCGCGTCAATCCTGCCACAGGAGCCCGCAGAAAGCCAAGCGCGGGCGGACTGTCACGGAATTGAAATTGCCCCATCCGTGCGGGGGGTTATCGTGTGGGTACCGGCTTCTCTCCGCGATAGTCGTAGAAGCCGCGATTGGCCTTGCGGCCAAGCCAGCCGGCCTCGACGTATTTCACCAGCAGCGGGCACGGCCGGTACTTCGAGTCGGCGAGCCCGTCGTGCAGCACCTGCATCACCGAGAGACAGGTGTCGAGGCCGATGAAGTCGGCGAGCTCCAGGGGCCCCATCGGGTGATTGGCGCCGAGCCGCATGGCGGTGTCGATCGCATCCACCGAGCCCACGCCTTCATAGAGCGTGTAGATCGCCTCGTTGATCATCGGCAGCAGGATGCGGTTGACGATGAAGGCCGGAAAATCCTCCGACGCCACCGGAGTCTTGCCGAGCTTGAGGGCGAGCTCGCGGGTCGCCTGGAATGTCGCGTCCTCGGTGGCGATGCCTCGGATCAGCTCCACCAGCGTCATGACCGGCACCGGATTCATGAAGTGCATGCCGATGAACTTGCCGGGCCGGTCGGTGGAGGCGGCGAGGCGCGTGATCGAGATCGAGGAAGTGTTGGAGGCCACCAGCGCGTCGGCCTTCAGGTTCGGCACCAGCTTCTTGAAGACGTCGCGCTTCACGTCCTCCTTCTCGGTTGCCGCCTCGATCACGATGTCGCAGTCGCGGAACGGCGCGTAGTCCGTGTTGGTGGTGATGCGCTTCAGCGCCGCGCCGCGGTCCTGCTCGGAGATCTTCCCGCGCGCAACCTGGCGGGTGAGATTGCGGTCGATCAGTGCCTGGGCGCGCTCCAGCGCCGCGGGATCGAGGTCGGAGATGCGCACCTCGTAGCCGGCGAGCGCGCAGACGTGGGCGATGCCGCTCCCCATCTGCCCGGCGCCGATGACGCCGATGGATTTGATCATGCCAACTGCCTCCTTGCGACCGCGCTTCTGGCGCGGACTATTTCAGCTGCTTCGCGAGCTCGGCCTCGAGCTCGGGCAGCAGCTTGAACAGGTCCCCGACGATCCCGTAATCGGCGACCTGGAATATCGGCGCCTCTTCATCCTTGTTTATGGCGACGATCACTTTCGAATCCTTCATGCCGGCGAGATGCTGGATCGCGCCGGAGATGCCCACGGCGATATAGAGATCCGGCGCCACGATCTTGCCGGTCTGGCCGACCTGGTAGTCGTTCGGCACGAAGCCCGCGTCGACCGCCGCCCGCGATGCGCCGACGGCGCCATGCAGCTTGTCGGCGATCTTCTCGAGCAGCGTGAAAATTGTCGCCGGACTGCATGCCGCGGCCGCCGGAGATCACGATGCGGGCCGCGGTGAGCTCCGGCCGCTCGGACTTGGAGAGCTCGGCGCCCTTGAAGCTGGAGAGGCCGCTGCTGCCCGTCGCCGGCACGCTCTCGATGGCGGCGCTGCCGCCGGTCGCCTCGACGGCGGGGAAGGCGGTGCCGCGGACGGTGATGATCTTGATCTTGTCCTTGGACTGCACGGTGGCGAGCGCGTTGCCGGCATAGATCGGCCGCACGAAGGTGTCGGGCGACACCACGGCGACGATGTCGGAGATCTGCGCCACGTCGAGGAGCGCCGCCACCCGCGGCATCACGTTCTTGCCGGCGGTGGTCGAGGGCGCCAGCACATGGGAATATCCCGCCGCCAGCTTGACGATGAGGGGCGCCAGATCCTCGGCGAGAGGGTGGGCGAGCGCCGGATCGTCGGCGATCAGCACTTTCGCCACGCCCTTGACCTTGGCCGCCGCCTCGGCGGCGGGCTTGCATCCGGCGCCGGCGACGAGCAGGTGAATGTCGCCGCCGATGGCGACCGCCGCCGCCACCGCGTTGAGCGTCGCCGGCTTCAGGCTGGCGTTGTCGTGCTCGGCGAGAACGAGGACGGACATCAGATCACCCGCGCTTCATTGTGCAGCTTGTCGACGAGCTCGGCGATGGAGGCGACCTTCTTGCCGCCCTGGCGCTTCGCCGGCTCCTCGACCTTGAGGGTGACGAGACGCGGCGTCACGTCGACGCCGAGCGCGTCGGGCGTCAGCTGCTCGATCGGCTTCTTCTTCGCCTTCATGATGTTGGGGAGCGAGGCATAGCGTGGCTCGTTGAGCCGCAGATCCGTCGTGACGATGCTCGGAAGCTTCAGCTCCACGGTCTCGAGTCCGCCGTCGACCTCGCGGGTCACCATCGCCTTGCCGTCGGCCAGCGCCAGCTTCGAGGCGAAGGTGCCTTGCGACCAGCCGAGGAGCGCCGCCAGCATCTGTCCGGTCTGGTTGCAGTCGTCGTCGATCGCCTGCTTGCCGAGAATGACCAGCTCCGGCTTCTCCTTCTCGACGACGGCCTTCATCAGCTTGGCCACTGCCAGCGGCTGCAGCTCCGATCCGCCAGCACGTGGATGCCGCGGTCGGCGCCCATGGCCAGCGCGGTGCGGATCGTCTCCTGGCAGGCCTGGGGCCCGAGCGAGATCGCGATAACCTCGGTCGCGACGTTCTTTTCTTTGAGGCGAACCGCCTCCTCGACGCCGATCTCGTCGAAGGGGTTCATGGACATCTTGACGTTGGCGGTCTCGACGCCGGTCTTGTCCGCCTTGACCCGGATCTTGACGTTGTAATCGATCACACGCTTGACCGCGACGAGCACTTTCATCGAGCAATCCTGCCCCTATGGCGACTGAGATGACATGGTGGCGCCGAATTGTGCATGTGCGAAAGGCTAAGGCAAGCCTTTCCTGTCAACGCCCCGCGCGGCACTTTCACGGGCTAGCGGTGGGCGCCGGGGTGCCAGAGCACGTCCGAGCGGCCCTTGTCGTTGCTGGTGCGGGCGAGCACGAAGAGGTGGTCGGAAAGCCGATTCAGATACTTGATCGCCTCCGCGTTGGTCTGCTCCTCGTCGGCGAGCGCCACCATCAGCCGCTCCGCCCGGCGCACGATCGTGCGCGCCAGATGCAGCGTGGCGCCAACCTCGGTACCGCCCGGCAGCACGAAGGAATCGAGCGGCTCAAGCTCGACGTTGAGCGCGTCGATCTCGTGCTCGAGGCGCTCGACCTGCTGCGAGGTGATGCGCAGGGCGCGCTTGCCGGGCTCCTCGGCCTCGGGCGTCGCGATGTCGGCGCCGAGATCGAAGAGGTCGTTCTGAACCCGTGCCAGCATGTTGTCGATACCGGCGAAGGCGTGGCGCCCGCTCGTGTGCAGGCGCGCGACGCCGATTGCCGCGTTGGATTCGTCGATGGCGCCCATGACTTCCACGCGCAGGGAGTACTTCTTCACGCGCGCGCCGTCAGCGAGCGAGGTCTCGCCGCGGTCGCCGCCGCGGGTATAGATTTTCGTCAATCTCACCATCGCCAGGGTCCTCCCCAATCTTCGGTTGGAACCGGTGGCCCGACCCGCCGGCGCGATCGAGCCGCGCCTATTCTGCGGCTGGGGGCCGGCTCCGCGCAATGTTCGCAAATCGGGTCAGCGTCCGCTGCCTAGCGACGGAAAAGCCACATGAAGATGAAGAACAGCACGAGCGCCAGACCCTGCAGAAGGACACGCGACTGCATGAGCTTGTTGGAGCGCCGCCCGCTGTCGCCCCGCGCCATGGACAGGAGCCCGAGCCCCAGCACGCCCAGGGTGGCGAGCATGACGAGGACGATCAGGATCGGAAGGAAATGCTCCATGGGTGGCAGTATAGCGCCCAGCGCGGCCCAGCCCCAGCCCGCTCATCGGCGGACCCCATGCTTGACGCAGCAGGCCCTCAGGCCGCCGACTGGGTGGCCGCCCGGAGTATATCGGTTGGGCTCGGTTCCCGCGTCGCCAGGCGATGCGGCGGAAATACCAGGGTGACGGTGGTACCCTGGCCGAGCGCGCTTTCGATCTCCAATGTGCCGTCGTGCAATTCCATCAAACGCTTGGATAGCGGCAGGCCGAGGCCGGTGCCCTCGTAGCGGCGGGCGAGGCTGTTGTCGACCTGGCCGAACCGCTCCATGGCCGTCGGAATGTCCTGCGGCGCGATGCCGATGCCGGTATCGGCGACCGCGATGACGAGGTCGTCGCCGCGCCGGGTCGTGCCGATGCGGATCGAGCCGCCCACCGGCGTGAACTTGACGGCATTGCCGAGCACATTGAGCAGCACCTGGCGCACGCGCCGGAGATCGACGCGCAGCATCGGCAGCTCGGTGTCTGCGTGGTATTCCACCGTCACGCCGGCCTCCCGGGCCTGGCCACGGACGAGGCTGTAGGCCGCCTCCACCGCCTCGCCGGGATCGATCAGCTCCTCGTGCAGCTCCAGCCTGCCGGCATCGAGCTTGCTGAAATCGAGAATGTCGTTGATGAGGCCCAGCAGATGCTTCCCGGCCTGGGCGATGCTTCCGGTGTAGTCGCGATAGCGGCCGTCGCCGAGCGGACCGTAGATTTCCGATGCCAGCATCTCGGCGAAGCCGATCACCGCATTGAGCGGCGTGCGCAGCTCGTGGCTCATCGCGGCGAGGAATTGCGATTTTGCCTGGCTGCCTGCCGCCGCGGCCTGAAGCGCCGCTTCCAGGTTGCGGGTCGTGGCCTCCAGGCGATGCTTGGTCTCCTCGAGCTGCACGATGTGGATGCGCAGGCGCCGCGCCTCCGCCTCGGTGCGATCGGTGAGATGCTGATCGACGATAGAGCCGACCAAACCGAGCGCGACAATCAGCACTGTCACGGCCGCGATGGCGACGGCAAGCCAGCTGGAGTCGATGGTGTACGGTGGCAGCGAATAGCCGGGATCAGGCACGAGGGTGACCGCGGCCATACCGGTGAAATGCAGACCGCAGATTCCGATGGCGAACAGCGAGGCGCCCAGCATGCGATGGCGGATGCCCCGCCCGCCGAAGGAGACGTGTGCGGCTGCCGTGCCCAGGGCGATTCCGATCAGCAGCGAGGCGCCGACATAGAGGGGATCATAGTCGGCGCGCGCCGGCACCAGCAGGGCGCTCATGCCGAGGTAGTGCATCGTACCGACGCCAGCGCCGGCGATGGCGCCGCCAAGCATGGGCTGTGCCGTGAGGTAGGCCGACACCATCAGGCCGGACCAGATGATCGCCACCGCTGCGGCCAGCGACAGCGCGGTCAAGCCAATATCATAGCCAATGGGCAACGACGGGCGAAACGCGAGCATGGCGACGAAATGCGTCGCCCACACGCCGCACCCCATGACGACCGCGGCGGCGGAGCGCCATTTCAGGCCGATGGCGCCGCCCGCGGCGCGCGCCCGGGCGATGAGGCTGAAGCCCGTGAAGCACGCGAACAGGCAGATCAGCCCGGCGAGGATCACGAGCCGAATATCGTGGTCCTGGGTGATGCAGGCGACGACGCGAAGCATACAACCGATATGCCTCGCGGCTCCCTAAGAGGTCCTTAATGCCCTCCACACAGTGTTTTGATTTTACGGCCACAATCGGGCTCGGTTGCAATCTTCCCGGAAGTGCAGCCAGCAGCAATCTAGCCCAGGGTGTCTCGCAATTCCACTCACCGGGGCGCGCTCCGGATCCCCGCTTCTGGTGCCGCTATTTGCTCCGGGCGGTCTGGCCGACGTTGCTCAATCCTACGGTGCGGCCGGGAAATCCGGCGGCGTCGAAATACCTGACGGTGCCGACGTCCTGGTATTGCAGCACCGTCCTGAGGCCGCTCTCGGTTGGCGGCGAGCGGAGCGTCCGCGCCACATGGATCGGCTCCTTCCCGCCGGGCATCGCCTCGCTCATAACGCGCCCGATGAGCTTGCCGTGGGCCCGGATCTTGAGCTTCAGGATCGCGGCGAGGGTCTTGCCCACATCGGCGTTGCTGACCGGCGCGGGATCCACATAGCCCGCTTTGAAGTCCGGCCCGATCGCGGCCATGAAGTTGTTGGTCTCGGCGCGGCTGAAGCTGCCGTGCATGCCCTGGCCCTGCTGCAGCCCGGTGTCGGCGATCTCGACCGTGCATAGGAGCGGATCCGCGCAATCAGTGGCGAAACTCCTGAAGTTGACGGCGATCGCCGGCATCGGCGTCAGCGCCGAACCTTTCAGGTTGATGGCGCCGAGGGGCAGGGTGCCGGGGAAATGGCCGAGCGTCTCGTCGACGAAGAGGCCGCTGACGTAGTCCTGGGCCAATAGCGCCTGCACCACTTGCCGAGCGAGGCCGGCGCGAACCGGCTTCGGCAGGTAGACCAGATCGGACCCGCCGTTCGCCGCCACCACCACTTGCGGCTTCCGCGGATCCGCTCCGAGCACGCCGTTCGAGAACTTGCTGTGGCTCCCGGCGGCGACCGCCGCATTGCCCTGGTCGGGATCCCAGAGCGGCAGGTTGAGCGCCGCCGCGAGATCGATCGCCACGAAGCCTGGCGGCAGGAATCCGCGTACCACGTCTGCGTAGCCAGCCTTGGCCGCCGGGCTGGTCTTGCTCTCCTTGGAGATGGTGGCGAAGCCGTGATCGGCGCTCACCACGACATCGGTAGTTTTGTCGAGGCCCAGACTGACGAGCGTCTGGCGAATGCGGGCGAGATCGTCGTCGGCGTTGCGGATCGCCGCCAGAGACGTCGGCCCGTTGATGCCGGGCGTCAGCTCATTGAGGCTGTCGCCCTGATTGTGTTGCGTTCCATCCGGGTCTCGCGACCAGAAGACGGCGACGAACGGCTTGCCGTCGTTCTTGAACTTCGGCAGTACGACCTTGGTGAGGACGTCGGCGAACCAGTTCTGCTGCTCGACATTGGCGGTCTTGGTGCCGGCCGTGGTGGCGTTGCCGGGCTTGCCGTTCTCGCCGCGGGTCGGCGCCGCCGCCGGCAGCCCCGCGGCAGTGAGGGCGTCCGCCACCCAGGGAGCGAGGGGAATGCCGTTCTTTGAGCCGGTGGCGTCGTCGACCACGACGGTCTGCAGTCCAGTCCGCTCCGTGTGGTCGAAGATCAAGGCCGGGCCCAGCTTGCCGACGGTGGCGGTGTTGAAGTGCTGGGCGCGCGCCGCCTTCAGGATCGTCACCTCGTCCAGATAGTCGCCGGTGAAATGCTCGTCCACGTCGCCGAGGACGGGATCGCTCTCCAGGAACGGCGTCACCGAGCTGCCGGCGCCGGGCACGGGATAGCCGGTGTAGATCGTGTTGCTGAAATCGCCGGTGTCGCCGAGGTAGTGGCCGGTCGCCATGGCCGACGCGTTCGGTGTCGTGAACGTCGGGAAAAGCGAGTGGCTGTTCTTGAACGCGACGCCCTTGTCGCGAAGCTCGGCCATGGCGGGCGCCGTCTCCGGCTTCACCATGCCGGCGCGGAGCCCGTCGGGGACGAAGAGAATGACGTTGTGCGATTGCCCGGCGGCCGCCGCCGGTTCCGGCGCCGCGTTCAAAATCACGCAGAGCGCGCTCAGTCCGACCAGAAATTTCCGCACGGCAAGTCTCCCCTCGAACGCTGCAGGCGCCGCGATGTTATGACGGCACGACGACAGATTTGTTGCAGCCTCCGGCTGGCGTTCAGTTCCGACCGCCGAGCAATCCCCGTGCGATCACCTGGGCCTGGATCTCGGCTGCGCCCTCGAAGATGTTGAGAATGCGGGCGTCGCAGAGCACGCGAGAGATCGCGTACTCCATCGCGTAGCCGTTGCCGCCGTGGATCTGCAGGGCGTTGTCCGCATTGGCCCAGGCGGTGCGCGCCGCCAGCAGCTTCGCCATGCCGGCATCGATGTCGCAGCGCCGCCCGCTGTCCTTCTGCCGCGCGGCGAAATAGGTGAGCTGGCGCGCGATCATGGTCTCGACCGCCATCCACGCGAGCTTGCCGTGGACGCGGGGAAAGGCGTGGATCGCCTTGCCGAACTGCCGGCGGTCGAGTGCATAGCGCAGGCCCAGCTCGAGGGCGTTCTGCGCCACGCCCACGGCGCGGGACGCGGTCTGGATGCGGGCGCTCTCGAAGGTCGCCATCAGCTGCTTGAAGCCCTGGCCCTCGATGCCGCCGAGAAGGTTCTCCGCCGGCACCGCAAAGCCGTCGAAGCCCACCTCGTACTCTTTCATGCCACGGTAGCCCAGCACGGGGATCTCGCTGCCGGTCATGCCGGTTGCCGGGAAGGGCTCTTCCGCCGTGCCGCGCGGCTTCTCCGCCAGCAGCATGCTGAGGCCGCGATAGCCGCGCTCGCCGGGGTCGGTGCGCACCAGGAGGGTCATCAGGTCCGAGCGGCCGCCATGAGTCATCCAGGTCTTGGCGCCGTGGATGCGATAGCGGTCGCCGTCCCGCACCGCCCGCGTCTTCAGGCTGGCAAGGTCGGAGCCGGTGTCGGGCTCGGTGAAGGCGGCGGTCGGCAGGATCTTCCCGCTGGCGATCTGCGGCAGGAGGCGCCGCTTCTGCGCCTCGGTGCCGCCGGCGCGGATCAGCTCGGCGGCGATCTCCGAGCGCGTGCCGAGGGACCCCACGCCGATATAGGCACGAGATAGCTCCTCGGAAACGATGCACATGGCGAGCTTGCCGAGGCCGTGGCCGCCCCATTCCTCCGGCACCGTCAGGCCGAAGACGCCGAGCTCCGCCATCTCCTCGATCACCTCGATGGGGATCAGCGCGTCGTCGAGATGCCACTGGTGGCAATAGGGCGCCACGCGCTCGGCGCCAAAGCGGCGGAACTGCTCGCGGACGAGGTCGAGGGTGGGGTCGTTGACGGCGAGCGCCCCGAAGCCCGCGCCGTCGAGAGCATCCGCCAGGAGCGTGCCCAGCCGCGTGCGCGCCGCCTCGCTGTTGCCGTGACGGATGAGCTCCGCCGCCTCGGGCCGCCGGAGCGGCGCCAGATCCGCCTCGTCGAGGCCGAGATCGTGGGGCCGGGCGATCTCGCCCTGGGAGAGCGCGATGCCGCCCTGGAGCTGCGCCAGATATTCGCCGAATCCCATCTGCAGCGTGAGCGCCTCGATCTCGCCGAGGCGTTGATCGGCCTCGAGCCGGCATGCCCAGCTCAGCAGCTCCCGCAGCGCCGTCGCGTATGTCGCCATCCACGCGAAGCCGTGGGCGGCGAACTGCCGCGCCTCCAGTTTTCCAGTGTCGAGGACGCCATCCCGTGACAGGGCGTCGATGAGCCGCTGCTTCGCCGTCGCCACCACCGCATCGGCGGCGGCGAGCGCGCGCTCGGCGAGGGGCAGGAGGTCGGGCAGCGGCAGGGGGCGGGGCGAGGTGTCGCTCATCGCCCAGTCATAGCACTGCAGGGACCGAAGAAGGATAGGGCAGGCAGGAAAGCGCCGTCAGCGCTCCGTGGCTCAGATCCGCGTCGAGAGCCAGATCGCCAGGCGGGAGCCCGCCTTGACCGCGGCGGTCAGAAGATCGTGGGCGGGCGCCTCGGCGGCGCCGTGGGCGAGGCCGGTGTCGCGATGCTCGAGCTCGTCGCCGCGGAATTCCTCGATGGTCGCTTTGAGTGCGGGCTCGGTATCGCCGAGCCGTTCCGCCTGCTGGCGATAGTGCTCGTCGATCACCTCCTCGACGGCGACGGTGCAGGCCATCGCCGCGCGCTCGCCGAGGAGCGCGCTCGCGGCGCCAAGGGCGAAGCCCGCCACGTGCCAGACGGGGCCGAGCGCCGTGGGCCGCACGCGGCGCTCCACCACCAGCTTCTCGAAGCGCTCCAGATGCTGGCGCTCCTGGACCGCCATCTCGCGGATGACGGCGGCGGAGGCGGTGCGGCCGAGGACGGCGAGCTGCCCCTCGTAGATGCGGACCGCGCCGTATTCGCCTGCGTGGTCGACGCGGATCATGCGGGCAACCTCCGCCTCGGGAGCGGGATCGCCGGGAAGCCGGTGGCTGCTCATCGGGCGCTCCTGGTCAGGACCTGCTGCAGCTGGCCAGCGGTGAACACCAGCAGGATGAGGGAGACTACGAGGTTCCACCCCGCCAGGGATACGCCGAACAGGGACCACTGGATCTCGTCGCAGCGGACTGGCTGCTGTTGCAGCAGCAGCTTCTGCAGGTCCTCGATGCTCTTCGCGCCGGCGGTGCCGCCGCCGGTGCAGGCGGTGGGGCCGGCGATCCAGTGCTGCTCGACGCCGACGTGATAGGCGCCGAGGCCCGCGCTCACCAGGAAAACAATCCCGCTGAGGGCGAGGACGGCCTGGGTCAGCCGGCGGTGACCGGCGAGAAGGGCGAGGAGGTTCAGCGCCATGACGATGTAGTAGGGCCAGCGCTCGGCGAGGCAGAGCTCGCAGGGTTGCAGACCGCCGACATATTGCGACAGCAGTGCTGAGCCGACCACCACGCCGGCGGCCACGAACAGCAGGAGAGGAACGAGGCGGGGGCTCGTCATCTGAGGATATAATCCGGGCTAGCGTTGCGGCGGGATCCGGTTCTTCCAATGGCGCCGCACATACCAGATGGCGCAGACGGCAAGAACCGCGACGATGACGGCGTCGAACCGGTGCAGGATATCGCGCAGCTCAGGGTCGGTGTCCCAGCGCTCACCGAGCTTGGCACCGACATAGGCGAGGCCGAAGCACCAGGGCCAGGAGCCAAGGAACGTATAGATCTGGAAGCGCAGCTGCGGCATCTGCGCGACCCCGGCCGGAAGAGCTATGAAGGTGCGGATCACGGGCAGCAGCCGGCCGACGAACACCGCGATACCGCCGAAGCGCTCGAAGAAGCGGTGCACGATGTCGAGATCGTGCTGGCTCATCAGGAGATATCTGCCCCAGCGCAGCACGAAGGGCTTGCCGCCGTAATAGCCGGCGGCATACGCGAATGTGGATCCGACGTTGCAGCCTATGGCGCCGGCGGTGGCGACCAGGAAGAGGTTGAAGCGGCCGGTAAAGACCAGATATCCCGAGAACGGCATGATGATCTCGGACGGCAGGGGCACGCACGCGGACTCGATTGCCATCAGCAGGACGACACCGCCGTACCCCAGGCTCGAGATCGTCGCCACGATCAAACCCGCGAGCGGGGCGATGATCCGGTCAAGCATGTCGGGCGACCTCCGGGGGATGGTAAGAGCCGGGCAGCGATCGAGCCGCGTTCCGCCTCTCCAGCCGGCGCCCTTCTAGCCGCATTCGGCAACCCAGGCAAGCTCGGGGCCGGGGCATCTCGGCGTGTTGATGATGTGCATGGGAGACGGCGACCAGGGCGTCGGCGGTCGGTAGATTGACCCTCGAATGACCGCCGCTATAGTGCGCGGGCTCTCGAGCCGGCGGCCCCTGTGGCGGAATGGTAGACGCGGCAGACTCAAAATCTGTTTCTCGCAAGGGAGTGGGGGTTCAAGTCCCTCCAGGGGCACCAGGCGGCAACGGCCGCATCCGAGGCGACAGGGCAATGTCCTCCCCGCCGCACCGCCTCCAGACCTATCACTTTGTTGTGGAATTCCCGTCGCCTCCCCTCCCGTCCGAGGGCGCCGCGGTGGCCATTGGCGGTTGTGCGGCACGCACCCCCGCCATTCCACCGCCGCTATAGACGAAGGCCACCCTCATACCCATCTCCCTCCTCTGCGGAGGCTCAGGAGACGGGAGAAGCCATGTCACGACAGGATCCGTCCCTCTGGATGTGGGGGGACGCGCGCCGGATGCTGGATCAGGCCGAACGCCTGCACCGGCAATTCTTCGAGCTCGGGCGAAGCGCGCGGCAGCCGCTTTGGGAGCCGCCGGTGGACGTCTTCGAGACCGCCGAGGGACTCTTCATCGAGGTGGCGCTCCCGGGCGTCGACGCCGAGGGCGTCGAAGTGTCCTTCGACAACGGCGTCCTGCAGGTAGCCGGCGAGCGGAACCTGCCGGAGGTTTCCGAGCCGGCGGTGATCCGCCGGCTGGAGATTCCCTACGGACGCTTCGAGCGCCGGGTCCGACTTCCGGCGGGTCATTACAAGTTGGCGCGGCGCGAGCTCGTCAATGGCTGCCTGGTCTTGACGCTCCGCAAGCTCGGCTGACGCGGGGCCAGCGGCCAATGGATGCACAGTGGAGACTGAATCCGAGCGATCGGAGTATGGAAATGTCAGACATCACCCCTGATCTGAAGAATGTGGACGCCGGTCAGGCGTCGAAGGTTGCGGACCCCACGGCCACCACCGGCGCCGGCGTCGGCATCAAGCTGCCGCCGGACGTGGTGGCGGTCCTGCCGCTGCGCAACAGCCTCCTGTTCCCGACCGTGGTCATGCCGTTCACGGTCGGCCGGGAGCGCTCGGTCGCGGCGATCCAGCACGCGGTGCGGACGCAGTCGCCGATCGCGGCGCTGCTGCAGCGCGACCCCGAGACATTGGAGCCCAGCGCGTCCGATCTCCACGAGATCGGCACGGTCGGCCTCGTCATTCGCTACGTCACCGGCCAGGACGGCAGCCATCACCTGATCTGCCGGGGCGATCAGCGCTTCCGGGTCGTGGAGTTCCTCGACGGCTATCCCTTCCTGGCGGCCCGCATCGAGCGGATCGAGGAGCCGGAGGAGACCGGGCCGGAGATCGAGGCGCGCTTCCTGCAGTTGAAGGAGCGGGCGGTCGAGGCGCTGAAGCTCATTCCGAACGCGCCCGACGAGCTCGTGACCGCGGTGCAGTCCGTGCCGTCGGCGGCGGCGCTCGCCGATCTCATCACCAGCTTCCTCGATCTCAAGATCGAGGAGAAGCAGCAGATCCTCGAGACCTTCGATCTGAAGGCGCGGCTCGACCGGGTGCTGTGGTTCCTCGCCTACCGGCTCGAGGTGCTGCGCCTCTCCCACGACATCGGCGAGCGCACGCGGGCCAGCATGGAGAGCCGTCAGCGCGAGCACCTGCTGCGCGAGCAGCTGAAGACCATCCAGAACGAGCTCGGCGAGGGCGAGGAAGGCGGCGACGAGAGCCAGAAGCTGGCCGAGGCGATCGCCAAGGCGAAGATGCCCGAGGACGTGGAGAAGCAGGCGAAGAAGGAACTCGCGCGGCTGGCGCGGATGCCGGATTCTGCCGGCGAGGCCTCCATGCTGCGCACATATCTGGAGTGGCTGTCCGAGCTGCCGTGGAGCGTGGAGACCGCGAAGGAGATCGACATACCCGCGGCGCGTCAGGTCCTTGAGGAGGACCACTACGGGCTGGAGAAGATCAAGCGGCGGATCCTCGAATATCTCGCGGTCCAGAAGCTGAACCCGACCGGCAACGCGCCGATCCTCTGCTTCGTGGGGCCGCCGGGCGTCGGCAAGACATCCCTCGGCCAGAGCATCGCGCGGGCGACCGGGCGCAAGTTCGTGCGCGTGAGTCTGGGCGGCGTCCATGACGAGGCGGAGATCCGCGGCCATCGGCGGACATACATCGGCGCCCTGCCCGGCAATATCATCCAGGGCATCCGCCGGGCGGGGGCGCGGGACTGCGTCGTGATGCTGGACGAGATCGACAAGCTCGGCCGCGGCGTCCAGGGCGACCCGTCCTCGGCGCTGCTGGAGGTGCTGGATCCGGCCCAGAACTCGACGTTCCGGGACAACTACCTCGGCGTGCCCTTCGATCTCAGCAAGGTGCTGTTCATCGCCACCGCGAACATGCTCGACACGGTTCCGGGCCCGCTCCTCGACCGCATGGAGATCATCCAGCTCTCCGGCTACACGGTCGCCGAGCGCCTGCAGATCGCGCGGCGCTACCTCCTGCCGCGCCAGCTGAAGGAGACCGGCCTGAAGCCGGAGCAGGTGGAGATCACCGACGATGCGCTGCGGACGATCATCCGCGGCTACACGCGGGAAGCTGGCGTGCGCAACCTCGAGCGCGAGATCGGCGCGGTGCTGCGGCGTTCCGCGGTCCGCATCGCCGATGGCAGCGCCGAGCACATCACGATATCAGAGGCTGATGTCTCGGAGATCCTGGGCGGCCGCCGGTTCGAGTCCGAGCAGGCGCAGCGCACCAGCGTGCCCGGCGTCGCGACCGGTCTCGCCTGGACGCCGGTCGGCGGCGACATCCTCTTCATCGAGGCGACCCGCATCCCCGGGAATGGCAAGCTCATTCTCACGGGCCAGCTGGGCGACGTCATGAAGGAGAGCGCCCAGGCGGCCTTCAGCCTGGTCAAGTCGAAGGCCAGGGAGCTGAAGGTGGATCCCGGTCTCTTCGAGACCAGCGACATCCATCTCCATGTCCCTGCCGGCGCCACGCCGAAGGACGGTCCCAGCGCCGGCGTCGCGATGTTCACGGCGCTGTCCTCCCTGGTGACCGGCCAGCCCGTGCGGAGCGATATCGCGATGACCGGCGAAATCAGCCTGCGTGGCCTCGTCATGCCCGTGGGCGGGATCAAGGACAAGGTGCTGGCGGCGATGCTGGCGGGGATCAAGACCGTCATGCTGCCGGCGCGTAACCGCAGGGATTTCGAGGATATCCCCGAGGAGGCGCGCCAGGCTCTCGAGTTCGTCTGGCTCGAGACCGTCGATCAGGCACTGGCGGTGGCGCTCGCTCCGGCGGGGGAGCGTACCGCCGCCGCTTGACGGCAGGGCGGTCGCTAGGCCGCCCTGATCTGCCGCAGGAAGCCGTCGACCTCGGCGCGGAGCGCCGCGGATTGCTTGGTCACGGCGGCGACCGCCTCCAGCATCCCGGCGGCGGCGCTGCCGGTCTTGCCGGCGGCCTCGGTGACGCCGGAGATATTCTGCGCGACCTCCGTGGTGCCGGCCGCTGCCTGCTGGGCGTTGCGGGCGATCTCCTGCGTTGCGGCTCCCTGCTCCTCCACCGCCGCGGCGATGGTGGCGCTGATCTCGTTCACCTCGGCGATGACGGTGCCAATCTCCTTGATCGCGGTCACCGCGTCGCCGGTGGCGCCCTGGATCGCGCTGACCTGCTGCGCGATCTCCTCCGTCGCCTTGGCGGTCTGGGTGGCCAGCGACTTGACCTCACTGGCGACGACCGCGAAACCCTTGCCGGCCTCGCCCGCCCGCGCCGCCTCGATGGTGGCGTTGAGGGCGAGCAGATTGGTCTGGCCGGCGATGGCGCTGATGAGCTTCACCACCTCGCCGATCTTCTGGGCGGCGTCCGCCAGGCCCTGAACTGACTCGTTGGTGCGCCCGGCGCGCTCGGAGGCAGTCGCCGCGACGCGCGCTGCGGCCGCCACCTGGCGGCTGATCTCCGAGACCGAGGAGGCGAGCTCTTCCGCTGCCGCCGCCACCGTCTGCACGTTGGTGGAGGCATTGCCGGAGGCGGAGGCCGCCGCCGCGGCGCGGCTGGCGCTGGACTCCGCGGTCTGCGACATGCCGGTCGCGGTCTGGGTCATGTTGCCGGTGGCGCGGTCGACGGTCTCAAGCGCGGCGCGGATCGAGGCGTCGAAGGCGCGGCAATGGCCGTCGATGGCGCTGGCGCGCTTCAGCTCGCTCTCCTTTGCCGCCAGGCTGTCGCGGGCGGCACGCTCGGCCGCGAGCGCGCTCTGGCGCAGGGTTTCCAACGTCTCCGCCATGGTGCCGAGCTCGTCGGCGTAGCCGGTGCCGCGGACGGGGACGTTATAGTCCTGGCGTGCCAGATGGCCGATCGCCGTGGTCAGGCTCTCCACGGGGCGGCCGAACCGGCGGCGCACCAGCAGCAGTCCCAGCAGGCTGAATCCCACCGCCGCCGCCAGCCCCGTACCTTCGATGGCGACCCGGCGCCAGGCGCGGGATTCGAGCGTGGCGGCATGGCTCTGCATCAGATTCGCCGACGCCCCCGCGATGTTCATGATCGCCGGAAAGGGGGCATTGCACGTCCGCGTCCAGTCCTCCGGCGACACCACGGGCTTGCCGCTGTCGTCGAAGCGCTTGTAGATGGCGTCGCGCTCGGCGTTTGCCTTGTCGCTGAGGGTGCGCGCCTCGCGCACGGCAGAGACGAGAGGCTCGGCGACGCCGGGGCGGGCCAGCAGGTCGTTGAGCGTGGACCAGGCGACCTGGCCGGCGGCGCGCAGACCGTCGAGCCGCGAGCGCGCCGCCGGCGGGAAAGTCTGCGACTTCCCGACGAAGGATCGCGACACCGTGCATTCGCTGCCGGAGGCGTCGCGCAGTACCCACGCCATCTCGCGTGCCACCACGTATTCGGAAATGAAGGCATCGGCGACCCGCGCCTCGTTGCCGATGCTGAGGGAGAGGCTGCCCAGGGCGTCAACCACCCCGCCGTAGCCGTCGTACCACGGCATGGTCGGCTTCAGATCGCGCTCGGCCTTGGGCTTGCGTCCGACGGCGTCGACGTCCGGCCAGAAGCGGTCGGCGTCGGCGGCCTTTGCCTTGACCGCCGCGATCAACTGCGCGCCGCCGGCGAGATCGGCATGCTCCGCCGTTCTGAGCGCGCTCTCCAGGAGCTGGTGGATCTTGTTCCGGTTGTCGGCCAAGGCGGGGCCGGGATCGTCGGCCCCCTGGATCACGGTCTGCACCGCGCCGCGGATCTGGCGCATCGTCGTCATCGCCTGGAACACGTCGCGGTCGGCCGTTGCCAAGGCCTCGATCCGCTGCGCGCTTCTGACCTCGTGCCAGGCGCCTGCGATCTGAAGCACCAGAACCACGCAGAGGGCACTCGCCAATGTGAGAAAGACGGCGTTAAGAATGGTGCGGATCGAGAAACGCGCGAGAACTGACATGGCAACGACTCCACTGGGACAACCAGGGCTCATCGCACGCCACTACTTAAGGAAGAACAAATGCCCGGGCGGCCAACACGCCCCGAAGGTACTGATAGAACTGCACATATTGTGCGCATGCGCCATGATGGCGGCCTAGCACTGCCGCCTTAGAGTGGCGCCGAAGGCGGGTGGTTCCCGGGGAGTTGTTTGCAACCGATTGATTCCAATCCAGGACTCACCAACAGAGGGGAGTACGACGATGATTCTCGAAATCGCCCATATCAAGGTGAAGCCCGGCCTCGAGGCGGAATTCGAGGCTGGCGTCGGCAAGGCTGCGCCGCTGTTCCAGCGAGCCAAGGGCTGCCGCGGCATGGAACTGCAGCGCTCGCTGGAGAAGCCGAGCCTCTACCGCCTGTTCGTGCAGTGGGAAACCCTGGAGCGCCACACCGTGGATTTCCGGAACTCCGCCGATTTCCAGGAGTGGCGCAAGCTGGTGATGCACTGCTTCGAGAGCCCGCCTGACGTCGAGCACACGACGCAGGTGGTCAAAGGCTTCTGAGGGCGGCACCATCGTTCGCACCACCAACGTCGAGAGGCGATCGTCATGCGTCGGGAATATCGTGTCGAGGGATTGAGCGAGCCGCTCAGCCACTACACCCATGCGGTTCGCCACGGCGATCTGCTTTTCGTATCGGGCCTGGCGCCGGTGGACGGCAACGGGAAACTCGTCGGCGGCGCCGACGTCGTGGCACAGACCCGGCAGATCTTCGTCAACCTCGCGAAGATCCTGCATGCCGCCGGCGCCGCGGCCGGGGACGTGCTGAAGGTGACTGTCTTCCTGACCAGCGTCGCCGACCGCACGCTGATCAATCCAGTTCGCCAGGAGTTCTTCGGCGCGGCGCGTCCGGCCAGCACTCTCGTCGGGGTCAGCGAGCTCGCCATCCCCGGCATGAAGGTCGAGATCGAGGCGGTGGTGGGCTTGCCGCCGGGACGGTGAAGCCTCAGCGCGTCCGTGGGGCCGGCGTTTCTCCGGAGTCAGAAGAAAGGTTAATAACGCCAAAGGTTTGACAGCGGTTGCTCGCGGTCGTATCTTGAGCTTCCCAGGGGTAGCCAAATATTACGGAAATGAAGAACCTGAGAATCGTTACGCCGATCTTTAACGATTGGCCGGCGTTTATTATGCTGCTGCGGGACCTCGATCAGGTCTGCGCCAAACTCGATTGCGGCGTCTCGGTACTGGCGATCGACGACGGCTCGACCGACGACATGCCCGTGGATCCCTTCCAAGGCAGTCCGCTGTTCCGCCTGCGCAAGGTCGAGGTGGTCAAGCTCGCGGTCAATCTCGGCCATCAGCGGGCGATCGCCGTGGGCGTCTCCATGGCCGCGCGGGACCCGGATGTCGACGCCATCCTGATCATGGATGGGGACGGCGAGGACCGCCCGCAGGACATTCCGCAGCTCCTGGCCGCCGCCGCGGGGCAGCCGGATTTCGTCGTGGTGGCCGAGCGGCGCCACCGCACGGAATCGTTCTCGTTCCGCGTCTTCTACATGCTCTACAAGTTCGCCTTCGCCCTCCTGACCGGTCGCCGGATCAGCTTCGGAAACTTCAGCCTGATCTCCCGGGACTACGCGCGGCGGCTCACCATGGTGCCGGAGCTCTGGAACAACCTGCCGGCGGCCCTGCTGCGGTGCCGGCTGCCGATGCAGCGGCTGCCGATCGACCGCGGCCATCGCTATGCCGGCGTCTCGAAGATGAATTACATCTCCCTGATGCTGCATGGCCTCAGCGCGATCTCAGTCTACAGCGACGCAATTTTCATCCGGATGCTGATCGCCACCGGCATCCTCTTCGTCGTCAGCACCGTCGTCATCGTCACCGTGATCGTGCTGCGCCTGTTCTTCCCCGATATGGCAACGCCGGGCTGGGCTACCACCGTGGTGCTCGGCACCATGATCATCCTGTTCCAGGCCCTGGTCTCGACGGTCGCCGCCGCGCTGCTGCTTCTCAACAACCGCAACCAGCGGCTCATGACCCCAGCACTCGACCACGAGCAGTACGTGCTGGCGCGGACCGAGCTGCGTCTGCGCCCCGCGCACGGGGGCGTCGATGCCGCCTGAGAAGTCTCTCGCGTTGGGGTCTCTGTCGTCCTTGGAGAAACGCCTCTTTGATCTCGCTGGCATGCTGGTGGCGCGGGTGGACGCGGCCCTCGGCGGCCACGTTTCCGCGGCAGCGCGCTCGCTCAGCGCCCCGGCTGTGGCGTTGGCGCTCCCGATCCTTGCAGGAACGGTAAGCGGTGTGGCGATCGCGTATTTCATGGTGCAGCCGGCCATGGATGACCAGACTTGGTACCTCTACGCGGCGGGCCGCCTGCTGCATGGCGCGCGGCTCTATGGCGCGGATGTGATGGAGACCAATCCACCCCTCATCATCTGGCTCTCGGCGATCCCGATGGGCCTGGCATCGCTCACGGGAATGCTGCCGACGCTCGCGTTTCGGCTCTGCATGGCGCTGCTCATCGCCGGCAGCATCGGCTGGAGCCTGCGGCTGATCCGCCGCTCCACTCCGGCGCTGTCGTGGCAGGTGCTGTGCGGGTTCGTAGTCACCCTCGTCTACATGCTCGCGGTCTATCCGTGGCCCGACAGGCAGACATGGTCGCTGTTCGGTCAGCGCGAGCACATCCTGGTGCTCCTGGTGCTGCCGTATCTCGTCATGGCAGCCGGCCGACTTGAGGGCAGGCCGGTGCACGGGTGGGAAGGGATAGCGGTCGGCTTCGTCGCCGGCATCGGACTCTGCCTCAAGCCGCATCAGCTTCTGATAGTTGCTGGCGTCGAAGTGCTGCAGTTCTATCGCAGCCGCGATCTGCGCGCTCTCGTGCGGCCGGAGCTAGTCGCCCTCGCCCTTGCGGGAGTTGTCTATTGCGCCGGCATTTGGGTCTTTGCGCCGGGCTACATAACCACGGTGCTGCCACTGCTCCTGCAGGTCTATGGCCAGGTCGGATCGGCATCGCTCGGCGATTTCGCCGCCCCCGACCGAGTGCTAAAGATGGTCTCGGTGCTTGTGATTTGCGTGCTGCTGTGCCGGCATGCCAAAGCGCGGTCGCTGATTGCGGTCCTGCTCGTCGCGGCCTGTGGCGCCGCCACCGCATTCATCGTGCAGCACAAGGGTTGGGCCTACCAGTTTCTGCCGGCGCAGATTCTGTTTCGCGCATCTGTGTGCCTGCTGGCGATCGACCTCGCCCTGCAGTGGGTCGGGGCACCGCCGGTGGCGATGTTGGGCAGGCGCTCCGTCGCCGCGGCACTCGCTGCCGTGAGCGGCCTGATCGCGGTCGGTGTGACATATCCCGCCAAGGTCGCGTGGGTGGCTACCACCTGGGACGAGGATATCACGGCGGGATTCACCGAGAGCTTCGGCGAGTTCCCGCGAGGAACCCCGGTCTATTTCATGTCGCCAAGCCTGCAGGCGGTATTTGCGATAGTAACCGACAGCGGATACGTCTGGTCGTCGCGCTTTCCGCACCTCTGGCCCTTGCCGGCAATTCTCCACAATGAAGCCGGCGTCGTGGATCCGAAAAAGCAGCTTCCACCGGATCGCGTCGAAAGCCTGGCGCGGCAGCTTCGGAGCGATTTGGTGGAGGATTTCCGGCGTTGGCAGCCGGCCGTCGTCATGGTGGAGCGCTGCAACGCCAACACCTGGGTCTGCTACAACCTTGAAGGCTTGAAAAACGTAGATCTCGCGCGGTGGTTTGCGCGCGACCCTGCCTTCGCCGAGATCTGGTCCCACTACACATTGCGCAGGACATTCGTCTACTACGACGTCTATGTCCGGGATACGGCGGTGCGCCAATGATGCCCGCGGCAAGCCCGGAACGATCGATGTCCGCCACTTCGTCGGAAACCAATCGCGCATCGCCGGCTGCTGGCTCCGGGCGCCGACTGTTCGTAACCAGTCTATTCATCGTGCTAAGCGTCGGCTTCTGCAATCTGCTGGCCCGAGAGACCGGCGCTGAATCTGTTCGCACCGAGTTCTACCGGTGGCTTCGCCATCCTGGTGTTGGCGCCGACAATTCCTGGCGCCCGATGTTGGTGGCTCTCAACTGGCTCAAGGATCCGACCGACGGGTTCCTCTACCAGAACGTCTTCTTCATTCAAAATGCGAAGTTCCAATATCCGCCGACGTCGCTGCTGCCGCTGGCCTTGCTCGAGAAGCTGGGGATCAGATTGTCTATCGGCGTGCTCAATCAGATCGGCTGGGTCTGGATCGTCGTCACCGCCGCGGCAATGCTGGTCTATAGCCTGATCTTGGCAGAGCGGAGTGGTGTCGTGATGCGTGACGACCGGCGCGGCCGCGCGTTGGTCGCAGCGGTCGCCGTCTTTGCCACGCTCAGCTTCTACCCGGTTATGCTCGCCTACACGATCGGTCAGGTTCAGGCATGGATCAACGCGACCTTCATTTTCGCCTGCCTGTGCTGGTTGCTCGAGCGGCGGATGGCGACGGGGATGTTGATCGGCGCCATCTGTCTGCTGAAGCCGCAATTCTCGCTGTTCCTGATATGGGGCGCGTTGCGTCGGCAATGGCCGTTTCTCATCGGCTGGGGCCTCGTGGTGGCGCCTGCTCTCATTCTCTCGTTGGTGCTCTACGGCTTCGCCAATCACCTCGACTATCTTCGCGTGCTCCAGTTCCTCTCCCACCACGGCGAAATCTACTATCACAATCAGTCCGTGGGCGGTCTCCTCAACCGCCTGTTGGTGGATGGCGACAGCGTCGGACTGCCATTCGGTTTTCCTCCGTATAATCCTGTGGTCTACGTGGGGATGCTCGCAAGCTCGGCGATCCTGGTCCTGGGCGCGCTGTTCCTGCGCGCCCGCACGCCTGACAGCGGCGGCCTGCTCGACTTTCTCACGGCGGCACTTACCTTTACTCTCGCCTCGCCGATCGCCTGGGAATATCACTACGGCGTCCAGCTACCGATCCTTGCTACTCTGCTCTTTGCCCTGCTTGCGCAGCCTCAAGAAGGCGGGCGATCGGGTCTTTGGGCGACACTGGCGATCGTCTATGTTTTATCCGCCAATTATTTCTTCGTCACCAACGAGACGGCGGACACACCGTTCAACTTCGTGCAGTCCTATCTGCTGTTCGCGGGATTCGCGGCACTGTGGCTGCTGTACCAAGTCCGGACGCCGCCTAGCTTCGATCACCGTATCGACCGGCCAAGACATGTAGGTTCCGATGTCGCAACCGACGTCCACACCTGACGGCGCCGCCATGCGGCCCGATGCTATAAGCGCGCCACCGGTACGTGCGGCGGCCGCGCGACCGATGGCTCCGCGCTATCGGCGGCTCGTGCTTATCGGGCTCTTTATCCTGTTCGCTGTCGTGGCGTGCAATCTTGCGGCTCGCGCCTTGGTGACGGAGTCAACCCGGAAACATACCGTTGAATGGCTGGTGCATCCGGGCAAGGCATGGGCTGATTCCTGGGATCCCATGCTGGCGGCCTTCGACTGGCTCAAGGAGCCGCACGACGGCACGCTTTATCAAAGCGTCTTTTTCGAAGAGCAGATCAAGTTTCAGTATCCGCCCACGTCGTTGTTGCCACTGGCGGCGCTGGAACGACTCGGGATAACGCCGTCGCAGCACCTTCTGAATGACGCGGGCTGGATTTGGATCCTGGTGACCGCCGTGGCAATGACAGTCTACAGCATTACTCTCGCCGAGCGCGACGGTACCACGCCGGACCTTCGCGCCCGCGCGTTGATCGCGGTCACAGTCGTCTTTGCGACGCTGACATTCTTCCCAGTGATGGTTGCCTACACACTTGGGCAGATCCAAACCTGGATCAACGGACTCTTCGTGCTGGCCTGCTTATGCTGGGTTTATAACCGCCGGTTGGCGGCCGGCATACTGGTTGGTGCGATCTGCCTGCTGAAACCGCAATTCGCTTTGTTCCCGGTCTGGGCGATCCTACGACAGCAACGGCCTTTCCTGGTCGGCTGGTGCGCCGTGGTCGCGCCCGCCGTGGTGGCATCGATCGTGCTCTTCGGCGTCGCCAACAACCTCGACTACCTCTCCGTGCTGCGGTTTCTGTCGGATCGCGGCGAGATTCACTATTACAACCAGTCCATCAGCGGTCTCCTCAATCGCCTCCTGCAGCTCGGCGACAGCCTGGAGTTCCCATTGAAGTTTCCGCCTCACAATCCGCTCGTCTATTTCGGCACGCTGCTGAGCTCGCTGGCACTCATACTCGCCGCGCTGTTCCTGCGCGGGCGCCAATCGGACAGGGGCGGCCTGTTCGATTTCCTGACGGCGGGGCTCACCTTCACGATCGCCTCTCCGGTCGCCTGGATGCACCATTACGGCGTCCTGCTGCCAATTCTTGCGGCGCTACTCTTCGCCTTGCTGGCGCAGCCGGAGCGGCAAGCGCGGCGAAGCCTATGGGTGGTGCTGGCCATCGCCTATTTCCTCTCCGCTAATCTGATCTATGCCGCCAATTTCCTGGCGGATACGCCATTCAATTTCGTGCAGTCCTACCAGCTGTTCGCCGGCCTTGCGGTCCTTTGGCTGCTCTATCGCGTACCGACACCGCCGACCTTCGATGACCCGAGGCTCGCCTCGCCGCAAGGGAGCGCCGCCGGCGGCCAGCAGCCGGACCGCCTTCTTGCCTGATCAGGCCTACCATCTCGGGGCCGCGGCGGTAGCGGGCCGGCAGCGGCTGCTGTCGCTGGCCGGCATCTTCGTGCTGGGTAGCATCGTGGCGGTCGAGCTCGGTTTCCGCCTGGCAGTGGCACTGCCGCCCCATGGCGATATTTCCGGTTGGCTGCTTCATCCCGGTCGCGCGCTCAACGATTCCTGGGACCCCATGATCATGGCCTATCATTGGCTGCGCGGGACGCACCAGGGCACGATCTATCAGCAGATCTTCTTCGCGGAGCATGTGAAGTTCCAATACCCGCCGACCGCGCTGCTGCCAGTCGCCGCGATCGATTTCCTTGGCATAGCGCCGTCTGCCGAGCTTCTGAACGTCATCGGCCGGCTCTCGGTCGTCCTCATCGCTGCAGCGAATGCCGCGCTCGCCGTGGCGTTGGCCGCGCGCACGGGAATTGCCCCTGCAGGGGCGATGGGGCGCCTTGCGCTGATGGCGGCGGTCACGGGGCTCGCGACGGTGATGTTCTATCCGGTAATGCGGGCTTATAACATCGGCCAGATCCAGACCTTGATCGATGCCGCCTTCGCTTTGGCGTGCCTGTGCTGGCTTCTGGGGCAAAGGTTTGGCACGGGAGTGCTGATCGGCGCGATCTGCCTGCTGAAGCCGCAGTTGGGCCTGTTCCTGATGTGGGGGGCGCTGCGCCGTCAGTGGCCGTTTCTGGCCGGCTGGTGCGTCGTCGTCGGACCCGGCCTGGCGATCTCGATCGGCTTGTTCGGCATCGACAACCACCTCGATTATCTCTCCGTGCTCCAGTATCTCTCGCGCCATGGCGAGGCCTTTCACGGCAATCAATCCGTCAACGGCTTCCTGAACCGGTGGTTTTTCCCCAATCTCAGCGAGCCCTTCTCGTTTCATTCCTTCCCGCCCTACCAGTCATTCGTCTATCTCGGCACGCTCGTGAGCTCCGCCGTTCTGATCCTCGCCTCGCTATTCCTGCGCGCTCGGCAGCCCGACCGCAGCGGCATGTTCGATTTTCTGGCGGCGGCGCTCACCTTCACAATAGCCTCGCCGATCGCATGGGAGCACCACTACGGCATCCTGCCGCCGATCTTTGTGACCCTTCTGTTCGGTGTGCTGGCTTTGCCGCCGTCGGCGGCGAGGTGGGGCGTCCTGGCGGTGCTGGCGGCGTCTTACCTCCTGTCCGCGACCTATGTCTCGTTCGCCGGCATCGTGCAAGGCGCGTGGCTCGATCTCTTTGATTCCTATCTGCTGCTCGCCGGTCTCGCGACGCTTTGGCTGCTCTATCGCGTTCCGACACCACCGGGCTTCGATCAGGTCAAGGAGGGGATCACTCGAACGCTGGCGCCGGCGGTCGGCCGGGCATGACGGTTTCGGCATTTCCCGACCTGCGCTTTCAGACATCCAGGGTCGCGCGCCGCCTGGTCCGCGAGTGGGAGCGCCTGCAGCCGCCGGGATGGGACGATCTGGAGCGGGAGCTCGATCTCTGGCAGAGCCGCGGTCGCAAGGCGGTGTTCTGGTGGCGCGACGACGACGCCCGGACGGAGGGCGCAGCACTTGACCAGTTGATCGATCTCTCCGACCGGCTGCGCATGCCGCTGGCGCTGGCGGTGATACCCGTCGGCGTCGAGCCGTCCCTGGAGCGCCGCCTCGCCGGTGCCAAGCGCGTGCGCGTCCTCCAGCACGGCTGGGATCACACCGATCATGCGCCACCCGGACGTCCGAAGTCCGAGCTGTCGGTCACCCGGGCGCCCACGGAGGTGCAAGCACAGCTCGAGGACGGCCGCCGGCGTCTCGCAGCGCTGTTCGGCGACCGCTTCGTACCGGTGCTGGTGCCGCCCTTCAACGAGATGTCGCACCATCTCGCCGATGCGGTTCGCCGCGCCGGCTACGACAAGGTCTCGGTCTACGGGGACTATCCGGGCCTGCCGCTTGCCAGCCGCAACATCCATCTCGACATCATCGACTGGCCGACCGGGCATGCGGCGGCGCCCGACGTCAACATTCGCCGCGCCATCGCCGCTCTCAAGCTCCGCCGCTACGGTCTCCTGCCGCAGCGGTTGCCGATCGGCGTGGTGAGCCACCATCTCGTCCATGATGCGCCGATCTGGTCGCTGGCGGAGGAGCTGCTGGGCCGGCTGGTGCGCCATCCGGCGGTGCAAGCCCCTGATGTCGCCCAGATCTTCGCCGCGTGAGGCGGTCAGTCTCCGGGCGTTAATGCCGGATTAACCCAGTGGCAAGCTGCCCGTGATATATAGCGCCTCGAGCCGGCCGCCGGTGGCGCCGCCGCGGCGGATTCGGCCGAGTTGTCGTTCCAAGAGGGGTGGGGGAAGTTGCAATGCCTGAGTTGAGCGCGACGATCGTCATTCCCACCAAGAATCGTCAGGACGATCTGCGCCGCGCCATCGTCTCGTGCCTCAACCAGACCGTGCCCCTGGAGGTTCTCGTCATCGACGACGGCTCGACCGACGGTACCGCCGAGATGGTGAAGCGCGAATTCCCCAACATCATCTTTCATCGCGAAGAGGTCTCCAAGGGTGCCACCGTCGAGCGCAACCGCGGCGTCAAGATGGCCTCGGGCTCGATCGTCTTCTCGATCGACGACGACGCGGACTTCCCGTCGCGACACACGGTGGAGCAGACGCTGGCCGAGTTCGATTCGCCGGAGGTGGGCGTCGTCAGCATTCCCCTCATCAATGTCAATCAGAGCCCGGAAGTATTGCAGCGCGCGCCGAGCCGGGACGGGATCTGGGTGCGCGACATCTTCTGGGGTGGCGCCTGCGCGATGCGGCGCGACGTATTCCTGAAGGTCGGTGGCTATCGCGAGTATCTCCGCCAGCAACACGAGGAGGACGATCTCGCGATCCGCATCCTCGATGCCGGATATTTCACCCGCCTCGGCAATGCCGACCCCATCCACCACTATAAATCGCCGATCCGTGACAAGGGACGGCACGACATTCTCGGTGGACGCAACAAGATCCTGTTCGCCTGGCACAATGTGCCGATGCCGGATTTCCTGCTCTATCTGCCGGCGACCTGCGTCAAGACGCTGGGCCATGGCATTCGACAGGGCCGCGGCCCGCGCTCAGCCCTCGGTGTCGCCAAGGGCTTCGCCGCCTTCATCGATCAGTTCAGCGAGCGTCGCCCGGTGCGGCGGGAGACGTTCCGTCTTTATCGCCGCTTGCGGAATTCCACGGGCGTCCGGATCGAGGTGGCCAAGCGCGACGTATATAGGGCTGCTGCGCCGGCGATTGCCGCCGACGCTGCCCAGACCCAGACGCCCCGACGCTGAGACCGCGGCGGACGGCGCGATGCCGTCCTCGCCCCGCGGAAGGCCCTAGTCCGTCGTCGCGCGCTCGGAGCTCACCAACTCGTCGCAGGTCACGGTTCCCGTCAACCGCCCGCCGCGCTCGATCTCGATTTCCGCGTATTTGACCTTGGCGGAGACCTGGCCCGGTGCGCAGACGAGGAGCCGGCCCTTCACCGTGAGTTCGCCCTCGAAGCGGCCGCGGATCTCGGCGGTTTCCACCACCGCGGAGCCGGCGAAGAGGCCGCCCTCGGCGATGGCGATGTCGCGGCAATCCTTGATGTTTGCCTTGACGGTGCCCTCGACCACCAGGCGGTCGCAGGCGCTGATTTCGCCCGAGAGCACGATCTCCCGGCCGACGACCAGAGTGCGCGTGGCAGTCCCGCTGGGCTGGGCGCGGCTGACCTGCCAAGCGCTGTCGCGCTGCTCGGCCGTGGCGCCCGCGCGGGCCGCCTCGATGGTGGCCATACTCGACGGTGCCGTCACCGGGCTGAGCGGCTCCGGCGGCGTGGGCCTGCGAATATTTCCCAATAAATTAGCCATGTTAGTCCTCCCTATTGCCGCTCAAAGCGAAGCCTACCATACCGGCGGGCCTCACGGTGCCGGCGGAGTCAAATTTGGGTACCGTCGGCGATCCCGGCGCTCGCCTAGAGGAACCCGATCGAGATCCAGGGCACCAGGGCCACGATCACCAGCGCCAGCAGAAGCGCGCCGAGATAGGGCCAGATCCGGGTCATGGCAGCGTCCGGCGAGACGCGGCCGATGGCGCAGGCGGCGTAGAAGCCCACGCCGAAGGGCGGCGCGAAGAGTCCGAGGCCCATGGCGAGGATCACCACCATGGCGTAATGCACCTCGTGCACGCCGATCGCCCGCGCCACCGGGAAGAGCAGGGGGCCGAACAGCACGATCGCGGGGATGCCCTCGAGCACGCTGCCGAGCACGGTGAACACCACGATGGAGATGGCGAGGAATCCCAGCCTGCCGCCGGGCATCGCCGCCATGTTGGCGACGAGGGCGCGGGAGAAGCCGGATTGCGTCAGCGCCCAGGCCATCGCCGTGGCGGCGCCGATGATCAGCAGGATGGCACCCGAGAGCGAGGCGGTCTCCACCAGGATCGGATAGAGCCGCCGCCATTCCAGGCGGCCGTAGATGAAGCGATAGACCAGCGCTCCCACCAGCAGCGTGTAGACGACGCCCACGGTCGAGACCTCGGTCGCGGTCGCCACGCCTTCGACGACCGCGGCGCGGATGAGAAATGGCAGCGCCAAAGCGGGGATCGCCACCAGCAGGCGCCAGAAGATTTCCCGCAGGCTCGCGCGCCTGACGCCGCTGAGATCGTCGTCGCGGGAGCGCAGGCACGCGACGATGACCAGCGCCAGCGCCCCCACCGCCGCCGGCAGCAGCCCGCCGGTGAAGAGGGCGGCGATCGAGACACCCGTCACCGACCCGATGGTGATGAGGACCAGGCTCGGCGGAATCGTCTCCGCCATGGCGCCGGAGGAGGCCAGCAGCGCCACCAGCTCGCCGGGCTTGGCGCCGCGCCGTGTCATTTCGGGAAAGAGCACCGGCGCCACCGCCGCCATGTCGGCGGCCTTCGAGCCGGAGATGCCGGAAACCAGGTACATCGCCGCCAGCAGCACATAGGCGAGGCCACCGCGCACATGGCCTAGGAGCGAGGCGATGAAGTCCACCAGCACCCGCGCGACCCGCGTCATCTCGATCAGCAGGCCCAGGAAGACGAAGAGCGGCACGGCCAGCAGCACCAGGCTCGACATGCCCTCGTCCATGCGGCTCACCACGATGGTGAGCGGCGCCCGGGTGACGAGAGCGAGATAGGAGAGCGTCGAGACGCCGAAGGCGAAGGCGATGGGCACGCCCAGCAGCACGCAGACCCCCACCAGCACCACGAAGAAGACCACGAGGTTGAGATTGCCCATCGCCAGCAGCAGCGGCCGCGCGAGCCAGAACGCCACGCCAACCGCGGCGACCAGGGCAAGCGCGCCCACGGTCTCCCGGAGCGTCGAGCGCTCGATCAGCCGCGCCAGCGCGATCACCATCATCAGCAGGGCGCCGACGCCGATCGCGGCAACGCGTAGCCCGTCATGGATTGCCAGAGACGGCGTCGTGATCGCCCACTGCACGTCGAAATAATTCTTCGCGGGAAGGATGATCTCCAGCACGAAGACGGCGACGACAAGCGCCGCCGCCGTGTCCAGGGAACCGCGCCAGCGCGCCGGCGCCCGCGCCACCAGGGCCGTCAGGCGCATGTGCTCGCCGCGCCGAAGCGCGATCACCGCGCCCAGCATCGCCAGCCACAGGAACAGGACGGAGGCGAGCTCGTCGGACCAGGTGAGCGGGCGGTTGACGAGGTAGCGCGAGACCACGCCGGCGAACAGCACCAGCACCTCGATCACCACAAGCGCCGCCGCCGGCACCTCAGTGATCAGGGCCAGCGCGCAGTCGAGGCGCGCAAAGCGGCGGCGCGGTGGCTCCTGCGCCGCCACCGCCACGGTGAGCCCCTTCGCGGGTGTCGGCGCCGTCACGTCGTCGATCACGGATCGCCGCCGTGCGCGTCTAGGCGAGCGTCCCCGTGTATTTCTCCAGGAGCCCCCAGGCCTCGGCGCCGAACTTCTCCTTCCATTCGGAATAGAAGCCCGCGGCCTTGAGCGCTGCGCGGAACGAGGCGGGGTCCGGCGAGTTGAGCACCATCCCCTTTGCCTTCAAGGTATCCACGAGGGATGTGTTGAGCTTGGCGATATCCTCGCGGTCCCTGAGCGCGGCGGCGTTCAGGTTCCGGCTGACGATCTCCTGCAGGTCAGGCGGCAGCTTGGCCCAGGAGTTGACGTTGGCGAGGAACCAGAAACCGTCCCACATGTGGTTGGTGAAGGAGCAGTATTTCTGCACCTCGTAGAGCTTCGCGGTGTCGATGATGGCGAGGGGATTTTCCTGTCCCTCCACCACATGGGTCTGCAGCGCGGAATAGACCTCGCTGAAATTGATGCTGGTGGGGGCGGCGCCGAACGCCTTGAACATCGAGGTCCAGAGCGGGCTCACCGGCACCCGGATCTTGAATCCCTTGAGGTCGTCGGCGCTGTTGATCGGGCGGGTGCTGCTGGTCATCTGCCGGTAGCCGTTGTCCCATGCCTTCTCGAAGGGATGCAGGCCCGCCTTCTCGATCGCCGCGCGCACATGGGCGCCGAGGTCGCCGTCCATCGCCGCCCAGACCGCGTCGTAGTTCTTGAACGCGAAGCCGATGCCGTTGATCGACGTCACCGGCACCAGCGTCGCCAGGATGAGGCCGGAGAGGGTGAAGAAGTCGATGGCGCCGGTGCGCACCTGGGACAGCATGTCGGTGTCGCCGCCAAGCTGGTTGTTGGGGAAGATCTCGATCTCGACGCGGCCCTTGGAGTCCTCCTTGATCTTGTCCACCGCCTCCTTGGCGCGAACGTTCATCGGGTGCGTCACCGGCGAGTTGTTGGCGTATTTGAGGCTGAACTCCGCCGCGCGCGCGGGCCGGGTCATGAGCGCCGGTGCGGCCGCGACGAAGGCGGCCCCCGCCGCCGTCCGCGCCACGAATCGTCTGCGGGTTATCGTCGCCATGATGGATGTCCTTCTCTTCTAGCGCGTGGGCGTTCGGTCCGGCATGCCGTCACGGCATTGGCGCCGTTTGTGCGGGCACGCCACCTCCGGGACGCACAGTGTCGCAGACGCCGTGCCCGGGCAAGAGGCGGCTGGCGGGAGCGAGACATCGTGACCGGGCTGTCGTGCCGGGTGCGGCGCTCTATAATCGCGGCGGCGATGTGCCGGGGGAATGCAATGACCGAGACGAAATCCGCGGCGGGGGAGCGCTATCGCACCAACCTGCAGGGCGAGATCGACAGCGCCGCGCTCTATCGCGCGCTGGCGGAGGCGGAATCAAATCCGCAACTGGCGGAGGTCTATCGCCGGCTGGCGGGGGTCGAGGAGGCGCACGCCACCTTCTGGCAAAAGCAGATCGAGGAGATCGGGGGCCGGCTGCCGACGCTGCGCGCGGGCTGGCGCACGCGGATGCTGATCCGCCTGGCGCACTGGTTCGGCCCCGGCTTCGTGCTCCCCACCATCGCGACCTTGGAGCAGGCCGACGTCACGCACTACGACGCGCAGCCGGAGGCGGTCTCCGGCGGCCTGCCCGCCGCCGAGCGCTCTCATGCGCGGGTGGTGGAGGCTCTGGTGGAGAGCGCGCCGCGCGGCGCCACCGGGCCGATGCTGGCACGGATCGAGGGCCGGCACCGCACCGGCGGCGGCAACGCGCTCCGCGCCGCGGTGCTCGGCGCCAACGACGGGCTGGTCTCGAACCTGAGCCTGGTGATGGGGGTGCTGGGTGCCGACGTTGTCGATCGCACGGTGCTGCTGACCGGGCTCGCGGGCCTGGTGGCGGGCGCGACCTCGATGGCGATGGGCGAGTGGCTCTCGGTCACCAGCGCCCGCGAGCTCTACGAGTCCCAGGTGGCTACGGAATCCGACGAGCTCGAGCAAAATCCGGCCGAGGAGGAGCTCGAGCTCGCTCTCATTTACGAGGCAAAGGGGCTCGGCCGGGAGGAGGCGAAGACGCTCGCCCACCGCCTCCTCGCCGACCGCAAGACTGCACTCGACACCCTGGTGCGCGAGGAGCTCGGCCTCGATCCCGATGAGCTTGGCGGCTCGCCCTATGTGGCGGCGGGCACCTCCTTCGGTCTGTTCTCGCTCGGCGCCATCTTCCCAGTGCTGCCGTTCTTCTTTCTCACCGGCACCGCGGCGGTACTGGCGAGCGTGGCGCTGGCGGGCCTCGCGTTGGCAACGAGCGGCGTTGTCACCTCGCTCTTCACCGCCCGCGGCGCACTTTACTCGGCAGTACGCCAGCTCGTGATCGGCTATGGCGCGGCGCTCGTCACTTTCGCGATCGGACGGGTCGTGGGCGTGAGCGTGGGCGGGTAGGCTTATTGGTTTTGTCGCGTTTTCTAGGCCGAACCGGCATCCACTTCGGCGGAAAACGCTCGGCTACATCCGCGACGGCAAGAAGGTCGCGATGATCGGCAGCAGGATCAGGATCGCGAGCCGGATGATGTCGGTGATGACGAAAGGGATCACGCCGTAGAAGATCGTGGAGAACTTGACGTCCTTCACCACGCTCTTGATGACGAAGACGTTCATGCCGACGGGCGGGTGGATGAGGCCGAGCTCGACGGTCATCACGATGATGACGCCGAACCAGACGGGGTCAAATCCGAGCGCGGTGATGACCGGGAAGATGATCGGCACGGTCAGGATGATCATCGCCATGGCGTCCATCAGGCAGCCGAGGACGAGATACATCAGCATGATCAGCACCAGCACCTCGTAGCGGCCGAGACCGAGACCGGTGAGGAACTCCGTCACCTTCTGTGGCGTCTGCGTCACCGCGAGGAAATAGCCGAAGAGGAGGGCGCCGATCAGAATGGTGAAGACGGCGGCGGCGGTGCGGGTCGCCTGCAGCAGCGCCGCCAGCGTGTCCGCCCGGGAGAGCCGCCGGCGGGCCACGCTGATGAGGAAGGCGCCGCCGGCGCCCACGCCGCCGGCCTCCGTGGGCGTGAACAGGCCGCCGTAAAGTCCGCCGATCACGAACACAAAGAGCAGCAGCGGCGCCCAGATCTCCCGCAGGCCCTTGATGCTCTCGGCCCAGCTGGCGCGCGGCCCCGCGGGCAGGTAGCCCGGCCGCACCGCGCCGATGACGGCGACAGTGATCATGTACATGGTCACCGCGAGAAGCCCGGGCAGGATGCCGGCGATGAAGAGTTTGCCGATGTCCTGCTGGGTGATGAGGCCGTAGACAGCCAGCACCGTGGACGGCGGGAACATGGCGCCGAGCGTTCCGCCGGCGGCGATCACGCCGGTGGAGAAGGACTGGGGATAGTTGTGGGCGCGCATCTCCGGATATGCCACGGCGGAGAAGGTCGCGGCGGTCGCCACCGACGACCCCGAGATCGCGGCGAAGCCCGCGCAGGCGGCGATGGTGGCGATGCCGAGGCCGCCGCGCAGGTGCCCGACGAAACGGTTGGCGGCCTGGAACATCTCCCGGCTCATGCCGGAGCGGGAGACGATGGCGCCCATGAGCAGGAACATCGGGATCACGCCGAAGGCGTAGTCCGAGACCGTCCGCATCGACGTCTGTCCCACCATCTTGAGTGCGGGCATGGCGCCGACGATATAGGCGAAGCCGCTGACGCCGACGAGGCCCATGGCCATGCCGACGGGAACCCGGAGCAGCATCAGGACGAACAGCACGACGAATCCCAGGATCGCGACGACGTCGGTGCTCACGCGGCGCTCAGTCCGCGGTCTTGAAATAGCCGGAACCCGCCATGGAGTCCGGTTGGAAGATCAGCCGATATGTCCGCACCGCGATCAGCAGCACCGCCGAGACGTCGCCCAGCCAGGCGACGAGGGCGAAGGGCCAGGTCGGCAGATGCAGGTCGAAGGTCAGCACGTTGTCGGCGCGTGTGGTACGTACCTTGTCGAACAGCATCGTGGTCTGCACCGCGACCACGAAGAGCAGCACCAGCGTGGCGAAGATGTCGATCGCGCGCTTGAGGCGCGGGCCGGCCGCCGCCCAGACGAGATCGACGGTGATGTGGGTTCCGCGGTAGCTCGTCGCGGCGATGCCCCAGAAGATCAGAATGCCCAGGAGCTGCTTGCCGAAGTCGTAGCTGTCGGGGATCGAGAAATTGAAGAGATAGCGCAGCAGCACCGAGATGAAGATATCGGCGGCGACGATGCCGACGAAGGCGGCGGCCAGCAGCTCGATGCCGTCGATGAAGCGATCCATCCCGTTGCGTCGGACTGGCTTCGTCGCGGCTTCGGTCTCCCGCATCGACGGCCCGTCCTAATAAAGTGCGTCGTGCTTCCTGAGTTCGGCCTTCAGCCCGTCCATGGCCTGGGCAGGATCGACGCCGACGGCACGCACGCCGTTGGCCCATTTATCCGCCAGCGGCTCCGCCGCCTTGCGCCACAGGGCAAGCTGCTCGGGGGTGAGCGAATAGACCTCGTGGCCCGCCTCGGCCTTGATCTTGGGACGGCCGCCGGCCTCGAAATCCGCCCAGGGCGAGGCAAGCTTCTCCGCCCACTCGGTGGTGCAGTGGTCGTCGATCACCTTCTTCTGGGCCGGCGACATGGCCTCGTACTTCCCCTTGTTCATCACCCAGACGAAAGTGGTGACGTAGAGAGCGGCGTCCATGTGGTAGTTCACGACCTTGTCGATGCCGAAGAGGATGATCGATCCCCATGGAAACGTGACGGCATCGGCGACGCCGCGCGCCAGCACGTCGCGCACCTCCGGCGCCGAGGCCTGGATGTTGGTGGCGCCGAGCGAGGTCATGAAGGTAGCGATGGTCGCGTCGGCGGGCCGGATCTTCAGGCCCCGAAGATCCGCCGGTACCACGATCTTCTTGTGGCCGTGAAAGGTGCCGGGGTCGTGCACGAAGGCGGCACAGTAGTGCACGTCCTTCATCTCGGCGGCGGCGTACTTGCGATACCAGGCGTCGAGGGCCGCCGAGCCGCCCTTGGCATTCGAGATCAGGAACGGCAGTTCGCCGGCGGCGATGATGGGAAATCGGCCGGGCTGGTAGCCGGGATTGACGTAGGCGAAATCGGCGATGCCGTCCCGCGCCATGTCATAATGGTCGAAGGCCTTGCCGAGCTGCTCCGACGGGAAGGTCGTCGACTTGATGCTGCCGCCCGATGCCTTCTCGATATCCGAGGCCCAGGCCTGGAAGGTCGGCACCAGCGGATGCGCCGGCGGGACCCAGAAGGAAAGCTTGAGCTCGACGGTCTTCTCCTGGGCCGAGACCGTGCCCGACGCGGCCAGCAGGCCCATGAGGCAAAGACCCATGACGTGCCTGATCATCCCATCCTCCCCGGGCCGTTCTGGGCGGCCTCGATCGTTGCTCCGGACCGTCGGTGACGATCGGATTGTTGATATCACCAACGATTCTTAGCGGAGGCGGGCAGCGGGCACAAATCTATCTTGTCGGGCGCCGACGGGCACCGCGATTAACGCGACGTCCGCGACGAATATTGGGGATAGGTACATCTCCTTATCGCGCCGAACGCGGGCGGCTTCGATAATAAAGGTCCCCGATCCCCGGACTTCCCCGACTTTCGTGTTTACCGTCTCGCGCCAGCACATCTCCCTCATCATCCGCGCCGCCCATGAGCGCGAAAGCGAGCTCACGGCGGACGATGGCCTGCCGCGCAGCGCCCGCGCCCGCGAGCAGCTCCTGGCTCTCCTCGACAGCCTCGACCGCGATGATCTCGTGGAGCTGGTGGCGCTCGCCTGGATCGGGCGCGGCGATTTCGAATGGTCGGCATGGGCAACGGCCGTGGCGCGGGCGCGCAATCTCATCAGCACGCATCCCGCGGAGTATCTCGCCGACCTGCCGGGCTTTCCCTATTACCTGCGGAGCGCCCTGGTATCCCTGGGCTACGCGTTCAAGGAAAACTAGGCCGCTCGGGCATCCGCCGCCTTACGTCGGCGGTTTCTCGCCGAGACCGAGCTTGGTGTAGATGCCACCTTGGAACTTCACCGCGGGATCGTTGGGATCGCGCTTGTCGCCGTCCGGAATGAGCTTGGCGACATAGGTCTCGGCGTTGTCCTCGGGGCGGAAGTCGATGCCGGACTTGGAATTGTCCCACCAGCCGCGGGTGTTGTTGGACGCGCCATAGACGATCGAATAATGCAGCTTCGATACGTCAAGGCAGGCCTCCACCAGGCGGAGCGTGTCGGGATAGCTGAGCCAGGTCGAGAGCATCCGGGGATCCTTCGGCACCGGCGTCGCCGAGCCAATGCGCAGGCACGCCACCTCCATCCCGAACTTGTCGGCAAAAAAGCTGCCGAGATTTTCTCCGAACGCCTTGCTGACGCCGTACATCGTGTCCGGCTTCTGCACGGAATTGGAGTCCAGCCGCTTGGTGATGGGGTGAAAGCCGATCGCGTGGTTGGAGCTGGCGAAAACCACGCGCTTGACGCCGTGGCGGCGTGCCGCGTCGAAGACGTAGAAGGTGCCGTGGAAATTGGCGTGAAAGATCTTCTCCACATCGTCCTCGGTGGAGACCGCGCCGAGATGCACGATCGCCGAAGTACCTGTCACCAGGCGGTCGACGAAAACGGCATCGCCGACGTCGCCCACCATAATCTCCTCGCCAGGATTGGGCTTGCCGGGATCGCGGATGTCGGAGCTGCGCAGGCCGCCGGGCCGCTTGGCAAGGTGCGGGCGAAGATATTGTCCGAGCGCGCCGGCGGCACCGGTGAGAAGGAGCGGAGCGGCTGCGGCCATGGGGTTTCCTTTTCTTGGAGGTGATGGAGCGCGGTGGCGGGGATGCAGACCACCCCTCGCCGCATATTGTTGAGACGGAGCCGCCAGCGCGGGCAAGCCGCTCTTGAAATCCGCAGCGAGCCTAGGAGGGCGTGCGCGGTGGCGTCAAGCCGAGCGAACTCCAGTCGCGTCTTCTTAATATGTTCGCGCGATAAGTTAACGCGCTGCGAGTCATTCGCGGTGGCGTGGCGAGAAGCCAGTTGCTAGTCTTTTTAGTGTAACAATGCGCCACGACGGGGAATCGGGGACGGGGGGAATGCATCAACTCCACATCTCGGAGCGGGCAGCGTCAACGTTCCTGTATCTTGACGCGATGAGTTGCAATGAAGTGCCCAATTGCGCTCCGGCCTTTGTCCCGCGGTCGCCATGCGCCTGAGAGCCTAGACTAGCCCGACAATAATCGTCCCTTTATCCGTTGAGCGCATCATGCATTCGCTTCTGAATCTGCTTGCTCCCATACTGGACCCGATCGTCCGCGTCGACTTCGCGGTCGTCCAGTTCTTCAATCAGTTCGCCAACCACAGCGTGGTACTCGATCGCGTCGTCGCGCTGGTCGAGGAGTTGTTCATCGTCAAGGGCGCGCTGTACATGGCGGCGATGTACTGGCTCTGGTTTTTGCCATCCGATGACGTCGATCGCGACCGCATTCGAATCCTGCGCGGCCTAGCAGGCACGATGGTCGGAATCGCGGTCACCCTGTCGCTGGACCATTTCCTTCCCAACCGGCCGCGTCCCCTTAACGAGCCGGCGCTCGGATTCGTGATGCCGTTCGGCACCTACGACACGCCGGTCGCCGACAACTCGTTTCCCAGCGACCACGGGGCGATGTTCTTCGCGGTCGCGTCCATCGTCTGGATGCGGTCGCGCTCGTGGGGGATCGTGGCCTATATCTACACCGTGCTCGTGATCTTCCTGCCGCGCATCTACGCCGGCCATCACTATCCCAGCGACATCGTCGCGGGCTGCGCGATCGGTGCTTTCTTCGTCTGGCTTGCGGTGACCGTCCCGTTGCCGAGGAGGCTGCTCGAGCTCCCCCTCCGGTGGGAGCACCGCCATCCCTCGTCGTTCTATGCCATCGTCTTCATGTTCTGCGTGCAGGTCGCATCGCTGTTCTGGGATCTGCGCACGATCCTGCACGACCTGAAGGGGTTCCTGAGCCACTACGCCTGATCTGGCCGCCTCACTCGAAGGGCAGCGGCACCAGCAGGAACAGGCCGTTCACCGTCAGAAACGTGGCGAGCACCGCGAGCGCGCAGCCGAACCACAGCAGCGGCCGGGAGAGGCCCACGATGCTGACCGAACCCAGCACGATTGCGATCTGGAACAGCGCGCGGGCATAGTCGTAGTTGATGTCCTGGTGCTGCGCGTGATCGCGTTTCTGCTCGTACCCGCGCGCCTTCGTCAGCAGTTCCTTCTTGCCGTCGCCATTTTTCGGGTCGCTTTCATAGCGCTCCACTGTGGCGCGATAGTCTCCGACCAGCTTGTCGATGCTTGCGTGTGCAGTCGTCGCCCAATCCGGGTGACTCGCCGCCAGCGCCTCCATCTGATCGGCGGCCAGGCGCAGCGCATTCTGGCGCTCGTTCCTTGCCTGGTAGAAGCCGTAGGTGTCGGAGGCCAGGACGTTGAAATTTATGGTCTCTTTTGTAGCGGCCTCGCCCAGCAAGCTGGCGATCGCCAGCAGCATGGCGATGATGCCCACGATGGTCGCCGCCTGGCGCCGGAGCGATTCCGAGGCGTGACCGCCGTGACTCCCCTCGGCGATCTTGTCGCCGACCTCGTGGGCCTCATGTGCCTCCACCCGATCCCCCTCGACATTTGAATTGTGCTATCTCTGCGGAATGCCGTCCGGTGGATTCGCGGATTGCCCGAGCGGGCGACATTCTTCGCCGAGCCCGCGCGCCCACGCAACTGTCCCCTCGACCGTTGCTACCCCGAAAGCATAGGATCGGCGTCCTTCGCCCCTCCGCGGGGTTGCAATTAGGGGTCATGCCCCCGACGGGACGGAAACGGGAGTGATGGACGTCCAGGAGTTGATCCGGGAGCACGGGCTCTGGTCCTATGCGATCACCTTCGTGTGGACCTTCTTCGAGGGCGAGACCTTCGTGCTCTTTGCCGGATTCGCGGCGGCGCAGGGCTTCCTGAATCCGGCGCTGCTATTGGGCGCCGCCTGGCTCGGCAGCTTCGCCGGCGATCAGTGCTATTTCTGGATCGGCCGGCATTTCGGGCTTCGCCTGCTCGAGCGGCGCCCGGCCTGGCGCAGCCGTGTCGACAAGGCGCTGACCTGGCTGCGCCGATTCGATGCCGGGTTCATCCTGACGTTCCGCTTCATCTACGGGGTGCGCAACGTCTCATCCTTCGCCCTTGGCATCAGCGGCATCGGCTGGAAGCGCTTCTGCATCCTGAACTTCATCGCCGCCGGGATGTGGGCCTGCGTCTTCGTCGGCGTCGGATTTCTCTTCGGCCATGCCTACAAGCACGCGCTGGGTGATCTCGCCCGGGGCGTTCAGCTGACGATGCTCGGCATCTTCGCGGCGGTTGTCATCGGGGTCTCGGTGGCGATGTTCGTGCGCAAGCACCGGAAGCACTGACCTACCAGCGCAGCACCAGCTCGTCGTCCCGGGTCTCGTAGCCCTGCAGCCGGCTGAGGAAGCTCATGCCGAGGAGCGAGACCGGCATCGGCTGCTCCAGCACCGAGGCTGGTACGTCGTAAAACGAAAGCTGCTGCACGCCGATCTCGCGCAGGGTCACCGGCGCCACTCGCGCGATCCCGTTGGCCGTGCTGGCGCGCCCGCTGAAATCCTGCTGACTCGGCCGGATCCCGGCGGCGCGCGCGTCGTCCGGCGACAGCACCACCAGGCTGGCGCCGGTATCGACGAGGAAGTGGATCCGGGTGCCGTTGACGTCGGCGTCGACGTAGAAATGACCGTCGCGGGCACGGCGAAACCTGGATTCGTTGGCGGCGACGTGCGGCGCCTGCCGAGGCGCCGGGCTGGTGGCCGAGACCGCCGCCGGATGCGTCAGAAGGTTGGCGAGCGGGCCGCCGGGCGCGACGGCATAGCCGGCGGCGCCCGCCAGCAGGACCCAGATCAGCACGGTACGGACGGCGGATTTCAACATTGCGGACGATCTCGCGCCGGTGATGTCGCCCACGGGCCTGTGACCCGGGGACAGCGCGCATGGTGACCCGCCATCCTTACCGATCCATGAAGAGCGCCCGCCGCCGCCGACTCCGGGCGCGGCGAATTCAACCGGCATACGGGTAAAACTGGCGCAAATGCCGAGCTGTTACGGATTGACTCCTGGCACAGGGAAAGCATTCTTTGCGCTGGGGACCAAGCGGCGGCAACCAGGTGGGAATCATGCGACGTTCAATGGCGCTCGGCGCGGTATTGAGTCTGGTAGCGATGGCGGCTCAGGCAGCGTCGGTTCGACCGGGGTGCTACTCCGGCGCCGACATCGAAGCCGAGCAGGCGGTCCATTTCCAGGCCCAGCTCATGGTGGTGAGCGACATCTGCCGCGACACCACCTATGGCGAATTCACCCAACGCAACCGTGATGCCATCATGGGCTACCAGCGCCAGATGATCGATCACTTCCGCCGCGCCGGCGAGCACCGTGCCGACATCACCTTCGAGAATTACATGACGCGGCTCGCCAACCAGGCCTCGCTGGCGTCCGGCACCCGCAATTCCGTCGAGATCTGCCAGACCACCGGCGGCATGATCGCGCTGGCGAACAGCATCGCCGGCTCGGCGGACTTCCGCCGCTACGTCGCGACGCAGGCCGCCGCCAACCGCACCTCCTACGTCTCCTGCCAGGAGTAGCCGCCCCGCCAGGGTAGGGATACCCGGCGGCGAAGCCTTGTCTTGCCAAGGCGCCGTCGTCTTCGCATTCTGCCGGCGCGTCGCGTGCCGGCGACTCCCGCGGGGAGTGCCGCCGCGCCCGCTGCTGGGAGGAAGGGATGATGCGAGGTTGGATCGCCGCCGTTCTGGCGCTCGTCGTGGCGCTGGCCTCCGGTGGCGCCGACGCCGCCGAGAAGCTGCGCATCGGCGTGCTTCGCCTGGCGTCCTCCGGTCCGGTCTTCGTCTCCCAGGACAAGGGCTACTTTGCCGCCGAGGGTCTTGACGTCGAGCTCAGGTTCTTCGACGCCGCGCAGCCGGTGGCGGTAGCGACGGTCTCCGGCGACATCGATATCGGCGTCACCGGCTTGACGGCGGGCTTCTTCAATCTTGCCGGCAAGGGCGCGCTGCGCATCGTCGCAGCGCAAAGCCGCGAGGAGCCGGGCTATCACCTCAATGCCTATGTGGCGTCCAGGCAAGCCTATGAGGCCGGGCTCACGAGTCTCGCCGACCTGCCGGGCCACTCGATCGCCATCACCCAAGTCGGCTCGACCTTCCACTACAATGTCGGGCTGATCGCCGAGAAGCTGAACTTTCCCCTGACCAGCCTCAAGCTGGTGCCGCTGCAGTCCATGGGCAACATGGCGAGCGCGCTCAAGGGGGGGCAGGTCGATGCCGCGACGATGCCCGCCACGGTCGCGGCACCGCTGCTGGCCGCGGGCGACGTCAAGCTCCTGGGCTGGGTCGGCGACGAGACGCCCTGGCAATTGGGCGCGATCTTCGCGACCCAGCGCTCGATCACCGAGCGCCGGGGCGTCATCGCCGCCGCCGTGCGCGCCTATCAGAAGGGCGCCCGGGATTTCTACGACGCCTTCCTGAAGAAGGGGCCGGACGGCAGGCCGGTGGAGGGGCCGGGGGCGCCGGCGCTCCTCGCCATCGTCAGCAAGTATACCGGCCTGGTGCCGGACCAGATCCGCCTCGGCATTCCCTATGTGGACCCCGATGCGCGGCTGCTGGTGCGCGACGTCTACCACCAGGTCGCCTGGTATCAGTCGCAAGGTCTGGTGGATCCTGACGTCGACCCCAAGACCATCGTCGATCTCTCCTTCGTCGAGGGACATTACGACGTGCCCAATTGAGGGCGGCGGCATGGATCTGATCATCGAGGGCATCGGCCACGCTTATGACGAGCTGCCGGTGCTCGATGGCATTGATCTGCGGGTGAACGCCGGCGAGATCGTGGCCCTGATCGGTCCCTCCGGCTGCGGCAAGTCCACATTGCTCTCGATCGTGGGCGGACTCCTGAAGCCGACCCGAGGCCGCGTTCTGATCGCGGGCGAGGCGCCCGCCGACAGCCTCAATCCTTTCACCTTCGTATTCCAGGATTTCGCGCTGCTGCCGTGGCGGACCGTGGCGGGCAACGTGGCGCTGGCGCTGGAACATCATCGGCTCTCAGCCGCCGAGCGGCGCGAGCGGGTGGCGGCCGCTCTCGATCGCATCGGCCTCGCGGATTTCCGCGACGCCTATCCGAAACAGCTCTCCGGCGGCATGCGCCAGCGTGTCGGGATCGCGCGCGCCCTCGTGGTGCGGCCGGCGGTCTTGCTGATGGACGAGCCGCTTTCCGCCCTCGACGCCCAGACCCGCGATCTGCTCATGGAAGAATTCCTGGCGCTCTGGCTCGGCGAGCGGGTAGCCGCGGTCTATGTCACCCACAATCTCGCCGAGGCGCTGCGCCTCGCCGATCGCATCGTCGTGCTGTCGCGCCGCCCCGGCCGCATCACGGCGGTGGTGCCGGTGCCGATCGCCCAGCGCGAGCGCGCCGGGTCCGCGGCGCAGGCGGCGCTGGCGGTGCTTCACGACCGGCTCTGGGACAGCATCAAGGCCGAAGCCCAGGTCGCCGACCGCGAGATGCTCGATGCCTAGCGAGCGCAGTGCCGGCGCATCCCGGGAGGCGCCACGCCCGATCCCCTTCCGCGGTGGCGGCTTCGCCCTGCGGCCGCGGCGCTGGGCGTCCTGGGTCGCCTTCGCCGTGGCGATCGCCGCCTGGCAGGCCGCCGTGTCCCTCCGCATCCTCAACCCCGTCTTCCTGCCGAGCCCCTGGAGCATCGTGCTGGCGCTCCGACACCTCATCGCCACCGGCGAGCTCTGGCATCATCTCGCGGCGTCGCTGAGCCGCATCGGCGGCGGCTGGGCGCTGGGTACCGTCGCGGGCCTGGCGGTGGGGCTCGCCATGGGCCTGTTCTCGCTCCCGCGCGCGGTCGGCGTGCCGGTCATCTCCGCGCTCTTTCCGGTGCCGAAGATCGCGCTGCTGCCGCTTCTCATCCTGTGGCTCGGCATCGGCGAGACCTCGAAATGGGCGACCATCGCGCTGGGCGTGTTCTTTCCCACCGCGATCGCCACCTACAGCGGGATCGACGGCATTTCGGTGAGCCTGGTGCGGATGGCGCAGAGCTTCGGCCTGCCATTCCCGGCCGTCGTGACGAAGGTCGTGTTGCCGGGGGCGCTGCCGGGCATCCTCGCGGGCTTCCGCATCTCGGCGGCGACCGCGCTTCTATTGGTGGTGGCGGCGGAGATGATCGGCGCTCAGGAAGGCATCGGCGCCTTCGTGCTCACCGCCGGGAACCTCATGCTGACCGATCAGCTGATGGCAGGCGTGGTGGTGCTGTCGATACTGGGGCTGCTGATCGGCGCCGCGCTCTCGGCGCTTGAGCGCTGGGCGCTGAGGTGGCGCTGACGACGGAAGGCTATGCCGCCGGCGCCCGCCAGCGCTCGTCCTCGAGGGCGCCGGACAGCAGGCGCTGAGCCAGAACCTCGGGGGTGAGCGAGCGCAGCCCGTAGGCGAAGTGCGGCGTGATGCTGGCGCCGGCGAGGGCGAGGCCCGCCATCGCGGCGCCCAGCACGGCGCCGACGCGGCGCACGATGTCGAGACGGGTCACCGCCACGTGCCGGCCGCTGAGGGCGCCGGTGGCGCGGCCGGCGGCGATGGCGTCCTCCACCAGGACATTCGCCGGCAGCACCAGAAGCGGCGTGGCGTCAGCCGCCACCACCCAGGGCCGCAGGGATTCCCAGGCGTAGTCGTCACCGGGATCCGTGCCGCCGGTATCGATGATCAGAGCCTCGTCCGCATGGGCCTCGACCAGATCATGGAGCGCCTCCGGGCTCGCCGCCTCGTCGAGGGGCACGCCGAGAGCGCTCGCGTATTCGCGGAGCTGGGCCACGCCACCGACGCGGCCGACATCGGTGCTGATGAAGCGGATGGTGCCGCCATGGGCCGCCGCCAGCTTGGCGCCCAGCGTGGTCTTGCCGCAGCCGGAGGGGCCGGCGAGCAGGAGGCGAGGCGCCTTGGTCACGTCCGCGAGCGGGGCAAAGTCGACGGCGATCGTCAGCGCCTCGGCGAGCCGGTCCGCGAGGGTGGTGTTGGCGGCGGCCATCGTCGGGATGGCGGCGGCGATCCGCTGCACCAGTAGCTCCGGCACGCGCTGGGCGCGCAGCACTGCGGTCAGGAACGCCACGTCGCCGCTGGGCCAGCTCGGCTCCGGCATTCCCGGATCCATGCGGTCGCGACCGGCGATCGCGATCAAGTCGAAGACCGGCTCGGCTTGCGGACGACGCACGCGCAGGCGGCCGTGGCCGCGCCGGACGATGACCGGCGCCTGCGGCGCGGTCCGACGGATTTTGCGAGACTTGCTCACGCGCATGGAAGATCCCCCGAAAAGGATGGCCTGAGTGTCCGGCGAAAGGCTTAACAAATCATCGCCGCGCGACGAGAGTTCGCGGACCCTGCGACGGCGCCGCTTCGTCGCGCGCGCCGAACGCCAGCACCAGAGCGCCCAGAGCGCCCGCCGCGCACATCGCCGCCATCGCCAGAAATGCGCCGCCGCCGGTCGCCTCGTAGAGCGCGCCGGAGAACAGCGACGCCAGTCCGAACCCGAGGCCCTGGGTCGCCGAATAGACAGAGAGTGCCGTGCCGGCCTGGCCCGCCGGCGCGTGGCGCAGCAGGTAGTACATGGCGCCCAGATGCGCCGCGGCCCAGGTGAAGCAGTGCGTGAAATTGACCGCCAGGATCGCCGGCAGCGACACCGCGGTGCCCAGCACGGTCCAGCGCAGCACCCCCGCGATGCCGCCCAGGGCCATCAGATGCGCCGGCTGCAGGCGGCTCAGCAATGCACGGCCGTAATAGAACAGGGCGATCTCGGCGATCACTCCCTCGGCCCAGAGCCAGCCGATGGTGTCGGTATCGAAGCCGAGGCTTTGCCAATAGAGCGTGCTGAAGTTGTTGTAGACGGTGTGGCTCGCCTGGATCAGTGCCGCCGATACCAGGAAAAGCACATGGCGCGGCCGAAGCAGCGTGCCCCAGGCACCGCCGGCGTGCCCGGGCACCGGCGCCGGTGCCGTCGGCAGCGCCCAAGTGCTGGCGAGGACTGCCACTCCCGCCAGGATCAGCAGCACCAGCAACGTGTCCGGCGGCGCGTTCACCAGCAGGCGGCCGATCAGTAGGGTGATCAGCAGGAACGTCAGGGAGCCCCAGATCCGCATTCGTCCGTAGTCAACCCGAGCCTGGAGCACGGCATTGTCCACCAGCGGTGTCAGCGCCGCGAAGCACGCGCCCGAGGCGGTGCTGATCAGCAGCAGGGGCCAGAGACCGTAGGCGGGGATGAAGAGCGCGTAGCCGATCAGGCCGCCGGCAGCGAGCGCCAGCATGACGCGGCGGCCGTCGCCGCGGTCCGCCAGCATGCCGATGAGGGGGTTCACCGCCAATCGGATCCAGAGCGCGGCGCCCCCGAGGATACCGATCTCCAACGCCGTCAGCCCACGCGCCGTGAGCCAGAGCGGCCAAAAGGCGATCTGCACGCCGATGACAAGATTGCTGGCGGCGGAAAACAGCGAGAAGCGGGCGATCGGCGAAGTCAGCATGTCCATCGCTATCCGAGGCAGCCAGGGCGGGATGCGCCGCGTGAGTGAGCACTTGCCGCCGTCGGCTCCCCGGCCGCACGGAAAGGTCCCTTGTAAGGAAGCGCGCTGCCCTCCAGGGTGCGCGCGAGTCGTTGGCGGCGGGTTAAGGGAAGGGACGGGCAGGTGTCGTTTTCGGTCGGACTGCACGAGCTCTGGCTGCTGGCTCAGGTCATGCTCATCGACCTCATGCTGGCGGGCGACAACGCCATCATCGTGGGCCTCGCTGCCGCCGGCCTGCCGCCCCGGCAGCGCCGCCAGGCGATCCTGTGGGGCATCGGCGCCGCCACCGCCCTGCGCATCGCCTTCGCCGCTCTGGCGCTCCAGGTCCTCGCCATCATCGGCCTGACCCTCGCTGGCGGCATCCTGCTGTTGTGGGTGGCCTGGAAGCTGTTCCGGGAAATCCGCGCCAGCGGCGCGCGGCATCATGGGGCGGGGGAGGCCGAGGCGCCGCCGAAAACCCTGCCGCAGGCTTGCCTGCAGATCGTCCTCGCGGACATCTCCATGTCGTTGGACAACGTCCTGGCGGTGGCTGGCACGGCGCGGGACAGCCTGCTGATCCTCGCCACGGGATTGCTATTGTCGGTTGCTCTCATGGGAATAGCGTCCCACTTCGTGGCCCGGCTTCTGGCCCGGTTTCCCTGGATATCCTGGGTCGGCCTGGCCCTGATTACTTTCGTGGCAGTCCGGATGATTTACGAAGGCTCAATGGAAGTGTTCCGTCATACGGCCTTGGCCTAAATATGTCAGAGTCCCATTCATTTCAATCATTTCGGGCTGTTACATGGATGCCACAACAGGCGGAATTCAGTCTGATGCGTTGATTGGCAGCGGGAAAGCGCCTTGCACCATCACGTGTAGGTGGTAAACAAGACTTGAGCCGACTTTTGTCGGTAAGGCATCGCCGTTGGAATTCGTCGGAGGGGTAAAGTCAATGAGAGCGCTAACCGCATTGCTGGTGGGAGCGGCCGCAATCACCTTGGTGTCGGCTTCGGCATATGCCCAGGGCCAGACCGAGGGCTGGTACATTGGTGGCGAGGGCGGTTGGTCGCACCTTGAGGACATCGATGTCACCAACGGTGCCGCTGCAACGCCCAACAAGGCGACGCTGAGCCCGAGCGAGGGGTTCGCGGCCGGTGTGGTGGGCGGCTATGAATTCTCCAGCGGCGTCCGCGCCGAGCTCGAGGCCGTCTATCGCCGGCAGGATTTCGATAACTGGAATGGCAGCCTCACCGGGCCGCCGTCCGTTTCTTCCAAGCTGTCGGGCAGCGCCAGCAGCGCCGCCGTCATGGGCAACGTTCTCTATGACTTCATGAAGAACAGCTCGATCACCCCCTATGTCGGCGCCGGCCTCGGCCTCGCCGCGGTGACGATGGACAACGTCCGCATCCAGAGCACCAACAGCAAGGTATTCGACGACACCGACGTCTCCCTGGCCTATCAGGGCATCGTGGGTGCGAAGTGGCAGATCGTTCCGGCATGGTCGCTCAGCCTCGACTATCGCTATTTCGGCGTGGTGAATCCGTCCTTCGCGGCCCAGAACGTCGCCGGCAGCCCGCAGCTGTCAACCGGCTACCACACCCACAACGTGATGCTGGGCTTCGCCTATCACTTCGGCCCGCCGCCGGCCCCGCCGCCGGCCGCCGCCGCTCCGGTTGCCGCTCCGGCTCCGGCGCCGGCGCCCGCGCCGGCCAAGCAGCCGCAGCTGTTCCTGGTGTTCTTCGACTTCGACAAGGCGACGTTGACGCCTGAAGGCGCCCAGGTGATCCAGCAGGCCGCCGACTACTACAAGAAGACGGGCGCGGCCAAGATCATGGTCACCGGCTACACCGACCTCGCGGGCACCCAGCAGTACAACCTGGGTCTCTCCAAGCGCCGTGCCGATACCGTGCACGGGGCGCTGGTCAAGCAGGGCGTGCCGGACAACGCGATCGCCGAGGCGTGGCGGGGCAAGGAAAACCCCCGCGTGCCGACGCCTGATGGCGTGCGTGAGCCGCAGAACCGGCGCGTGGAGATCGTACTGCCCTAGTCGGTAGCACCCGCGATCGAACGACCGACGGCCGGAGGGTTTCCCTCCGGCCGTTGTCGTTTGGGGTGGGCCAGGCTAGCGAGCGGCCGGTGCCGCGCTCACGGCGCCAGGCGATCCGGCACCTTGAGCTTGCCGGCGATGATATCGGCGCGGGCGTTCTCCACCAGGGTCCGCATCGGCTTCGTCAGCAGCCCGTCGTTGTAGTCGTCGAGGGCGTAGTCGACGGCCTGCTCGGCGAGACCGAGGCTGCGCGGACCAGGTTTCCACGTGCCCGACAGGGCCGAGTGGAAGGCGTCATAGACCGCGACGTCGGTCCGCTTCACCATCGAGGTCAGCATGGTGCCGGGATAAAGGTAGTCCTGGTTGGCATCGATCCCGATCGCGAGCTTCCGGTTTTCCGCCGCGGCCCGCAGCACGCCGAGACCGGTGGCGCCGGCCGCCGCGAACACGACGTCGACGCCGCGCCTGAACTGGCCGCGGGCGATCTCGCTGCCGCGCGCCGGGTTCTGCCAGGCGGCGGGAGTATTCCCGGCCATTTCCATGATCACCGCCACCGTCGGCTCGACATAGCGCGCGCCCGCCGAGTATCCGGCGGCGACACGGCGGACCAGGGAAGTGTCGGTGCCGCCGATAAATCCGACTTTGCGGTTGAGCGATGCCAGTGCCGCCAGCATGCCCACGAGAAAGCTGCCTTCCTGCTCGCGGAACCCCAGGGACTGCACGTTGGGAAGATCGCTCTCCGCATCGATGAGGGTAAATTTCTTCTCGGGGTGGGCGCGGGCGGCGACCTCCAACGGCCTGCGCTGCGCCGCACCCAGGCCAACGACGATATCGGCAGTGCCGGCGGCGACGCTCACGTAGACCTGCGCGCGCTGGGTCTCGTTTCCGACGCCGTATTCCAGCGCCGCGATGCCGAACTCGCGCCGGAAAAGGTCGACGCCGCGTCGGGCGTCCTCATTGACGGCGGGGTCGCCCCCGACGCCGATGTCGTAGATGATCGCCGGCTGAAAAATCCGGGCGGCTGCTGGCTGGACGCAGAGGGTCGCCACAATCACGGCGGCGATGCAGGCGCCTCTCATCGGAGATCTCCCCAGCTCGAATGACCCCGCGATCTTAGCGGAACCCGCGCATCTTGGGAGCGGCGGCGGGAAACGATATGATTGCTGAAGCCACGCTCCAGTGCAGGAGGCCGTCATGGCCACGAACCAGAGCAATACCCGCGTTCTGTTGGCGGAGCGGCCGGCCAACCGGCCGGTCAGGGAGAGCGATTTCAGGATCGAGACGGCGCCGGTGCTGGAGCCCGGCGAGGGCGAGGTGCTGCTGCGCACGCTCTGGCTCTCCCTCGATCCCTATATGCGCGGCCGCATGAGCGCCGTGCGCTCCTATGCCAATCCGGTCGAGATCGGCGCCGCCATGACTGGCGAAGCGGTGTCGGAAGTGGTGCTGTCCCGTGCGCCCGGCTTGAAGCCCGGCGACGTCGTGCTCGCCCATTCCGGCTGGCAGGAGTACGCGGTGCTGCCGGCGACGGAAGCGCTGCCCATCGATCCCCAGGGCATGCCGCTCTCGTATTTCCTGGGCGTGCTGGGCATGCCCGGCATGACCGCCTATGCCGCGCTCCTCGGCATCGGCCAGCCGAAACCCGGCGAGACCGTGCTGATCTCGGCCGCCGCCGGCGCGGTGGGACAACTCGCCGGCCAGATCGCCAAGCTCAGGGGCTGCCGCGTGATCGGCATTGCCGGTGCCGCCGACAAGATCGCCTACATCAGGGACGAGCTCGGCTTCGATGCCGCCATCGGCTACAAGGGCAAGGACGCGAACGCGCTCGGCGCGGAACTCGCGGCGCTGGCGCCTGACGGCATCCACGTCTTCATCGACAACGTGGGCGGCGTAGTCCACGACGCCGTGATGGCGAACTTGGCCCTGCACGCGCGGATCGCCATCGTCGGCACCATCGCGATCTACGATCGCCTGGAGACCCCGGACATCGGCCTGCGGTGGAACCGACAGCTCCTGGTGAAGCGGGCGCGCATGGAAGGCTTCCTGGTCTGGGACTGGCGCCACCTAGCGGAGGATTTCCGCCGCGACGTCTCGGCGTGGCTGCGGGAGGGCAAGGTCCGCTACAAGGAAGATATCGTCGACGGCATCGCCGCGGCGCCGCGCGCCTTCATTGGGCTGCTGGCCGGGGAGAACCGGGGCAAGCTGCTGGTCCGCGTGGCTGCTCCGGCGGCCTGACCGTCGGTGTTCTCCCGCGACGATACCGCGCACGGCGGCCAGCGGTTGCCCTCCGCCCTGGTCGTCCGGCAGAAACACCATTTTGGAGAGATTCCGTCCACATCTTAAAATATGGAGAGTTGGATCTTTCCACGTAAATCCTGCCGCGAGAAATTTCAGCAGAAGATGCAAGCGAACGGTTCCGGCATCTGAACCAATTCGCCGCATTCATCATCGGAGCGCCCCCGGGTATCACGGAGTTGAAATCAGCGCTTCATCTTTCTGTCATTTGTACCGGCGCATCCTTAGATCTGATCGGGTGGAAACGCCGGGCCGGCACGTGTGGTAGCCGATACGCCTGGTTAAGCGGGCACTCAGAAAGAGTCTCCAGTTTCAAAACAGGCATTGCCCGGTCACCGAACTTCGGTGTGGGGGTTTTTGATTGGCTGCGGAACAGCAAGGCGCATTTCGGGACGTGCGTCGTTTTGGGTATCCCCGCGATATGTTGCGCGACGCGACGCCGGGCGAAGTGCCAGTCTCGCTCGATCCCCGCCCCCGCTCACAACGCGATCTGCGCCTCGATCTCTTCCGTGGCCTCGCATTGATTTTCATCGTTGTCGATCACATAGACCTCGATGTGGTCTCCCGCTTCACCCTGCGTGGGTTCGCTTTCTGCGATGCGGCGGAGGTGTTTATTTTCATTTCTGGCGTCGCGGCGGCCTTCGCCTATGGCGGCATTTTGGAGCGACGCGGTCCGCTTCAGGCGACGGCGCGGATCTATCAGCGAATTTGGCAGCTCTACGTGGCGCACATCCTCGTGTTCGTAGCCTACACGGCGTTGGTAACTTTCGTCCTGAACGCCGCCAACAATCCTGGCGAGGCCGAGAGCACGGGAGAAAACCTCTTTCTCAGCCAGCCTAGCGTGGCAATCGCGGACCTGCTGGCGCTGGTGTTCCAGCCCAATTCCTTCCAAATTCTGCCGCTTTACATGGTGCTGCTCGCGGTGTTCCCGTCCTTTCTGCTGCTGATCCGCCGGAGCCCACTTCTCGCCCTTGGCCTCTCGGCCGGGCTCTACCTCGCGGAGCACCAGTTTGGCTGGACCCTTTACCTCTATCCCGGCCACTATCCCTGGGGCTTCAGCCCGCTCGCCTACCAGTTCCTGTTCGTCACCGGTGCCGTATATGGGCACTTGCAGTCCTCTGGGCGGCGCCTCCTGCCGGAGAGAAGGTGGACTTATGTCGTGGCGGGCATGATCGCCGCAGCGTGTGCCGTCATCAGTTTCAGCCATTCCTTGCACACGATATCTGATTCGTTCCCGATGCTGTTGCCCGATGCGCCATGGGCTTCCGTGGACGAGAAGCGCAATCTCTCGCTCCTGCGACTGGTCAATTTCCTGGCTCTGGCGATCGTCGCGACCCGCCTGGTGCGGCGCGACGCCGCGTTTCTTGCCGGGCCCCTTGCTCGGCCGTTCGTGCTGTGCGGGCAGAACTCGCTTCCGATCTTCTGTCTGGGCATCCTGTTGTCGACGTTGGGATCCTTCATTCTGGACGAGATCACCCATCGCCTGCGAGTGCAGTTGCTGGTAAGTGTTGGTGCGGTGGCGATCACGATCGGCGCGGCTTATGTCATCACCTGGTACAAGCAGATGGGCCGGGCCGGTGCGGGCATCCCGGCGATCGCCGGCACGAATTGAGCCATGGGATTCCGCCGGAGCGCGGTGATCTGCCTGATCTTTGCCGCGCTGGTGGCGTCCTGCAGCTCTGTTCCCGGCGATGCCGACGATGCGTCCTGCAGAGCGCCGCCTGATGTCGACCAGAGCCTCGCTCCGCTGCCGCATCTCTCGGCGCGAATCTCCCACGGCGGCCCCATTACCATCGTGGCCCTCGGCTCATCCACCACCGAGGGCACCGGCGCCTCGCACCCGTCCTACAGCTATCCGAGCCGGCTGCGCGCCGAGCTCGCCAACCGCCTGCCCGGCATCGACGTCCAGGTCCTGAACCGAGGCGTCGGCGGCGATACCACCGCCGACATGCTGGCGCGGCTGGAGCACGACGCGATCGCGCCGCACCCCGATCTCGTAATCTGGCAAGTTGGCAGCAACGACGTGCTGGATGACGGCGATCCCGCGGCCGTCGGCGACGTCATCCGCCAGGGCGACGCGCGGCTCAAGGCGGCGGGCACTGACGTCGTCCTGATGGATATCCAATACGCGCCGGCGATTCTCGACCACGAGGTCTATCGCGCCATGCAGGAGTCAATCGCCGCAGCGGCCCGTGCCGGCGGTGTGCCGCTGTTCCGCCGGTTCGATATCATGCGCTCCTGGGACCGGTCCGGCAGCTTGCCGATGCAAGCAGCGCTCTATAGGGATAATCTCCATATGAACGATCGGGGCTACCGGTGTCTGGCCCGCGTGCTTGCGGAGGACATCGTGGCGGGGGCGCACTGAAGCGCCGCGGCGGTCGGGGGGAGGGGCTGTGAGCATCGACTACGATCCCCGGCGGCCGGAGGTCATCGCCGACCCCTTTCCCACGTTCGCCAGGCTGCGCGTCGAGGACCCCGTGCACTGGAGCGACGTGCTCGGTGGCTGGGTGCTGACCCGCTATCGGGACGTGCGGCAAGTCTTGAACGATCCCCGCTTCAGTGCCGATCGCATCACGCCCTTCCGCGATCACCTGGCGCCCTCGGCGCAAGAGCAGATCGCCGATCTCCTGAAGACGCTGGGCATGTGGGCGGTCTTCAACGATCCGCCGGATCACACGCGCCGCCGCGCGCTCCTCAATCGCGCCTTCACGCCGCGGGCGGTGGCGGCGCTGCGGCCGATGGTGGAGCGCATGGTGGCTCACCTGCTGGCGCGGGTCGTGGAGCAGGGCGCCATGGACCTGATCGCGGATTTCGCCTATCCGCTGCCGGCGGGCGTGATCGCCGGCATGATCGGCGTTCCCGTCTCCGATCTCGATCGCTTCAAGGTCTGGTCCGACGATATCGCCGCCTTCGTGGGCAGCGCGCTCGCCACCCCCGACAAGCGCGAGCGCGGCCAGCGCGGCATGCGGGAGATGTCCGCTTATTTCCATGACATGGTGGCGGATCATCGCAAGAACCCCCGCGAGGACATCCTGAGCGCCCTCATCGCGGCGGAGGAATCAGGCACCTGCCTCAGCGAGGACGAGGTGGTGGCGAGCTGCATCCTGCTGCTGTTCGCGGGCCACGAGACCACCACCAACCTGATCGGCAACGGCATGCTGGCGCTGCTGCGTCATCCCGACGCCGCCGAGATGCTGAGGCGCAATCCGGCGCTGGCGCCCGACGCGGTGGAGGAGATGCTGCGCTACGACGGGCCGACCCAGGCGATGACCCGGATCGCTCGGGAAGAAGTGCGCCTCGACGCCGCCGCGCCGGCGATCCGCCCCGGCGACCGCGTCTTCGCGCTGCTGAACGCTGCCAACCGCGATCCCGAGATGTTCGCCAATCCCGAGCGCTTCGAGCTCCTGCGCGACGAGAACCGCCACATCTCCTTCGGCTTCGGCCCGCACTACTGCCTGGGGGCGCCCCTGGCGCGGCTGGAGGGCACCATTGCTGCCGCGGCGTTGGTGGACCGCCTCCCCGATCTCGCCCTCGCCGGGGAAGCGCCGCAGTGGAGCGACAGCTTCGTTCTCCGCGGCGTCAAGGCCCTCCCGGTGCGCTTCCGCGCGCAGCGGCCGCGGTAAGGCGCATCAGTTCTGCGCCGACACCAGCGGGCAGCCGCCGTCCTTCATCGGGCGGTAGGCCTGGTCGCCCGGCACCGTCGTGATGAGCTTGTAGAGATCCCACTCGCCCTTGGATTCCGCGGGGGTCTTCACCTGCATCAGGTACATGTCGTGCACCATGCGGCCGTCGGTGCGGATCTGGCCGTTCTTGGCGAAGAAGTCGTGGATCGGCGTCGCCCGCATCTTCGCCACCACGGCCTTTGCCTCGTCGGTGCCGGCGGCCTTGATCGCGTTCAGATATTGCGTGACCTCCGAGTAGACGCCGGCCTGGATCATGGTCGGCATATTGCCATCCTTGGCCAGGTATCGCTTCGACCACGCGCGGGTCTCGTCGTCCCGGTCCCAGTAGAAGCCCTCGGTGAGGATCATGCCCTGTGCGGTGGCGAGGCCGAGGCTGTGGGTGTCGGTGATCTGGATCAGGAGTGCCAGCAGCTTCTGCCCGCCCTTCTGCAGACCGAATTCCGCCGCCTGCTTGATCGCGGTCTGGGTGTCGCCGCCGGCATTGGCGAGCGCCACCACCTTAGCCCCGGAGGCCTGCGCCTGGAGGAGATATGAGGAGAAGTCGGGAGTGTTGAGGGGCGCGCGCACCCCACCCAGCACCTTGCCGCCCGCCTTCTTGACGATATCCGTGGCGTCGCGCTCCAGCGCATGGCCGAAGGCGTAATCGGCGGTGATGAAGAACCAGGTATTGTCGCCGCGCTCCACCATCGCCTTGCCCGCGACATTGGAGAGCGCGAACGTATCGTAGGTGTAGTGGACGCCGGTCGGCGAGCAGGCCGGCCCCGTGAGATCCGAGGCGCCGGGCCCCGACATCAGGAAGACCCGATCCTTCTTCTTGGTGATCTCCTGCACCGCGAGCGCGATCGAGGAGGTGGGCACGTCGACGATGGCGTCGACGCCGTCCTCATCGATCCATTTGTTGGTGATGTTGGAGCCGATATCAGGCTTGTTCTGGTGATCGGCTGACAGCACGACGATGGGCTTCCCCAGCACCTTGCCGCCGAAATCCTCCACCGCCATCTGGGCCGCGATCAGCGAGCCCTTGCCGGTGGCGTCGGAGTATAGGCTGCTCATGTCGTTGAGGACGCCGAGGGTGACGGCCTTCTCGCCGGCCTGAGCCGGTATCGCGCCAAGCACCGCCAGCGCAGCGACAAGTGCCGTCTGCAGAATCGTCTTCATAGCGTACCTCCCGATGTTCTGATCTCTTTGCGGAAGATCATGAAACAATCGGGAGTTGCGGGCAACCCTCCGCCGCCGGCCGCGGCCTCACAACCCGGTGCGGTCAGGGCACCAGGATGGCGCGGCCGATCACCTGTCCCGCCTTCAGCATCTCGAGCGCGTGGCTCGCCTCATGAAAGGGGTGGCGCGTCAGCGGCACCGGCGGCACCTTGCCGGCCTTCACCAGCACCATGAGCGCCTTCAGCTCGGCGAGGCTGCCGACATAGGAGCCCTGGATCGAGATCGCGCGCCACGGCAGGAAGAGGGTCGAGAGCGTGATCTCGCCGCCGAACAAGCCGACGATGACGTATTTGCCGCCCTTGGCGAGGCAGTCGACGCCGAGGCGCGCGGTGGTTCCCGATCCCACGAAGTCCACGACGCCATAGGCGCCGCCCTTGGTCGCCGCCTGGATCTGCTTCACCGCATCTGGCGCGGCGCCGTCGATCGCGGCGATGGCGCCGGCCTTGAGGGCGGCCTCGCGCTTCTTGGGATCGATGTCGACGGAAATCGCGCCGTGGCCGCCCATGGCCTTCAGGACGGTGATCGCCATCAGGCCGAGCCCGCCGGCGCCGATCAGCACCACGGGCTCGTTCTTTCGCACGTCGGCGTCGAGCTTGTTGAGGGCGCTGTAGGTGGTGACGCCGGAGCAGGCGTAGGGCGCGGCCTGCTCGGGCGAGAGGGCTCCGAAATCGACGAGGTAGCGGGGATGCGGCACCAGCACGTGGTCGCCGTAGCCGCCCGGCACGTGGATGCCGAGGAAGCGCGGCTTGAGGCAGAGCTGCTCCTCGCCGCGCCGGCAGACGACGCAGTCGCCGCAGCCGATCCAGGGATGCGCCAGGTAGCGATCGCCCACCTTGACGCCCTCTGCGTCGGGCCCGAGCGCCACGATTTCGCCCACGATCTCGTGGCCCATGGTGAAGGGCGGCACCATGCCGCGGTCCTTCACCAGCAGCTTCTTGCCGCCGCCCATGTCGTACTCGCCCTCCCAGATGTGGAGGTCGCTGTGGCAGACACCGGCGGCGAGGGTGCGGATCAGCACCTCGCTGCCCTTGGGCCGCGGCGTCGGCTTCTCGACTTCCTTCAGGGGCGCGCGAAACTCGACGACGTCATAGCTCTTCATGGCGGCGGATACTCCCTCGGGGATGCTTTGGAATGAGCTTAGGCGGGGCCGCCGGCCTTGCCAACCCGGGGTGTCGGCCGGGGTGACTTCGCCCCGGACCCGGGCTATAAGCGCCGGCAGTCATGACCATTCTCGTCACCGGCGCCGCCGGCTTCATCGGCTTTCACGTCGCGACGGCGCTGCTGCGGCGCGGCGAGGCCGTCGTCGGCGTGGACAGCCTCAACGATTACTACGACGTGCGCCTGAAGGAGGCGCGCCTCGCCGAGCTGCGCCAACTCAAGGGCTTCGCCTTCGAGAAGGTGGAGCTCGCCGAGCGCGGCGCCTTCGCCGCGGTCCTCGATCGCCATTCCGGCGTCGACCGCGTGGTGCATCTGGCGGCCCAGGCGGGCGTGCGCTATTCCCTCACCAATCCCCACGCCTACATCAGCGCCAACATCGTGGGCCAGCTCGAGGTGCTGGAGGCGTGCCGGCGCGCGCCGGGCCTCAAGCATCTCGTCTTCGCCAGCTCCTCCTCGGTCTATGGCGGCAATACCAAGCTGCCCTTCGCGGTCGAGGATCCCGTCGACACGCCGCAGTCGCTCTACGCCGCCAGCAAGAAGGCGGATGAGCTGATGGGGTATTGCTATTCCCATCTCTACCGCATCCCGATGACTGGCCTGCGCTTCTTCACGGTCTATGGGCCGTGGGGCCGGCCGGACATGGCGGCTTGGATCTTCACCGAGGCGATCCTGGCGGGAAAGCCGATCTCGCTCTTCAATCACGGCAAGATGCGCCGGGACTTCACCTACATCGACGACATCGTCGCCGGCGTGCTGGACTGCCTCGCGAAGCCGCCGGTGGACAGTGGCACCGAGCCGCCGTTCCGGATCTACAACCTCGGCAATCACCGCAGCGAGGAGCTCCTGCGCTTCGTCGAGGTGCTGGAGACCGCCATCGGCGCCAAGGCGGTGCGCACGCTGCTGCCGATGCAGCCCGGCGACGTCCCCGCGACCTATGCCGACATCGAGGCGAGCCGGCGTGACTTCGGCTTCGATCCCAAGACCGGGATCGACGAAGGCCTGCCGCGCTTCGTCGCCTGGTATCGGCAGTACCATAAGATCTGACCGGCGCGGCTCAGATCAGCGTCCGCGCGGCGAGATCGGCGCCGAGCGCCAGCAGTCCCAGGAAGAAGCAGCGCCGGAAGATCTCCGGCCGCACGCGCACTCGCACGAACTGGCCGAGGAACATGCCGAGAAGCGCCGGCGCCAGAGCCGCGAGGGAGGCGCCGGCGAGCGAGACCGGCAAGGCTCCGTCATGGGCGAGGCCCGCCGCCAGCGCCACGGTCGAGACGGTGAAGGAGAGGCCGAGAGCCTGCACGAGATCCTCCTTCTCCAGTGCCAGCGCCTGGAGATAGGGGACGGCGGGAATCACGAAGACGCCGGTTGCCGCGGATACCAGGCCGGTGACGGCTCCCACGGCGGGCGAGAGCCAAGGCTGCATCCCCGGCGGAATCCAGAAGTGGAGAGAGATCAAGCCCACGAGGGCGTAGATCACGAGAGCGACACCCAGCGCCGCGGTGGCGCGACCGCTTCCGTCGCCCGCGAGAAGCCCGGCGCCCGCCCAGGTACCGAGGCAGATTCCGAGCAGCATCGGCCAGAGCCGCCGCACCAGGGCGCCGAAGCGCGGTCCCGCCGCGAGCTGCCAGACGTTGGTAACGAGAGACGGCACCACCAGCAGCGCCGCCGCCTTCGCCGGCGGCATCGCCAGGCCCAGGAGCCCCATGGCCACGGTCGGCAATCCCAGGCCGATGATGCCCTTGGTGAATCCGGCGAGCAGGAACGTCAGGAGAGTGGTGAGGGGCAGGAGATCCGACATGATATCGGAGGTTGACCGCGCGCGGTCACGTGCACAATGTGGGACTGCGCGACCCTGCCTTCGTCCAGGACGAAGGCAGAATAGCCCGGGATCAAGCGGCTTTCCCATGCACTTCGACCTCACTGACCTCCGCCTATTCGTGCACGTGGCGGAGGCCGCCAGCATCACCCACGGCGCCGATCGCGCCCATATGGCGCTGGCCTCCGCCAGCGCGCGCATCCGCGGCATGGAGGCGGCGCTAGGGGTGGCGGTGCTGGAGCGCGGCCGGCGCGGCGTCGAGCTGACGCCGGCGGGGCGCGCGCTCCTGCACCACGCGCGGCTGGTGCTGCAGCAGATCGAGCGCATGCGTGGCGAGCTTGCCGACTATGCCCAGGGTCTGCGCGGCCATGTGCGGCTCCTCTCCAACACCGCGGCGCTGACGGAATTCCTGCCGGAAGCCCTGGCGGAATTCCTGGTGGCGCACCCCCACATCGACGTCGATCTGGAGGAGCGGCCGAGCTTTGAGATCGCCGACGCGGTGCGGGAGGGCGTGGCGGACGCCGGCATCGTCAGCGATGCCGTCGACCTCGCCGGGCTCGAGACCCTGCCGTTCCGCACCGACCGGTTGGTCTTGGTGGTGCCGCGCGGCCATCCCCTGGCGCGCCGCCGGAAACTTGCCTTCCGCGATGTGCTCGTCCGCGACTTCGTGGGGCTCAGTCCGGGCAGCGCCCTGCAGGAATACCTGTCACGCCACGCCCAGCGTTTCGGACGTCGCCTCAAGCTGCGGGTTCGCCTCCGCGGCTTCGACGCCATCTGCCGGATGGTGGAGCAGGGCGTCGGCGTCAGCGTCATTCCCGAGGCGGCCGCCCTCCGATGCCGGAAATCCATGGCGATCGAGATGGTCCGCCTCGGCGATCCCTGGACCCTGCGCCAGCTCACCCTCTGCACCCGCGGCCTCGACGAGCTGCCGGCTCATGCGCGGCAGCTCATCGAGCATCTCCGCGCCAGCTGCCGGCTCGGCTACGCCGCCTTGATCTCGTAAAGCCTGAGGAGCGCCTCGCCATAGGCCTGGCGGATGGCGTGGCGCTTGATCTTGAGGGTGGGCGTCATCTGGCCGTTCGCGGTGGTGAAGGCCTCGCGGGCGAGGGTGAAGCGGCGTACCCGCTCGATCGGCGACATCTCGGCATTGACCCGCGTCACGGCCGCCGACACCGCCTTGATGAGATCGGGGTCGTCCAGGAGATCGCTCAGGACCGGCGCCACGCCGCGCGCGCGGGCGATGCTCTCGAGCAATTCCGGATGCGGCACGACCACCGCCACCAGATACGGCCGGCGGTCGCCGAACACCATGGCCTGGGCGATCTCGGATTGCAGCGTCAGATAGCCCTCGACCCGCGCCGGCGACACCATGTCGCCGCCGGAGTTCTTGATGAAGTCGCGCTTGCGGTCGGTGATCTGAATATAGCCCTCGCCGTCGAGGAGGCCGACATCGCCGGTATGGAGCCAGCCGTCCACGATCGAGCGCTGGGTCGCCTCGGGATCGTTCCAGTAGCCCTTCATGATGTTCTCGCCGCGCACCAGGATCTCGCCGTCCTCGGCGATCCTGACCTCCACTCCCACCAGCGGCGGCCCGACGGTGTGGATCTTGATGTGCGTGGGCGGGTTGGCGCTGACCACGGGCGAGGCCTCGGTCTGGCCGTAGCCCTGCAGGAGCGGCACGTTCAGCGCCAGGAAGAATTTGCCGATCTCCGGGTTGAGCGGCGCGCCGCCGGAGACCATCGCTTTCAGCCGGCCTCCGAAGCGCGCGCGGACCTTGCGCCGCACCAGCACGTCGAGGAGCCAGTTCATCATCCGCTCGCCGAAGCTCAGGCTCTTGGGATCGTCGTAGCGCTTGCGGCCGAGGGTCAGCGCCCGCATGAAGAGCTTTGCCTTCAACCCGCCTTCGCGCTCGATGCCGCGCAGCATGCGCTGGTGCAGCGTCTCGTAGAGCCTTGGCACCGCGGTCATGATGGTGGGGCGCGCCTCCAGCAGGTTGGCGGCCAGGGTCTCGGCGCCCTCGGCGAAGTAGATCTCGGCGCCGAGCGAGATCGGGAACATCATCCCCGCCGTGTGCTCGTAGGAATGAGACAGCGGCAGGAAGCAGAGGAAGATCTCGTCGCCGTAGCCGATCGATTCCAGGAGGTGATAGGCGCCCCGGCAGTTGGCGAGGATGTTGGCGTGGCTCAGCATCACGCCCCGAGGCACGCCGCCGGTGCCGGAGGTGTAGATGAGGCAGGCGGTGTCGTCGCGGCCGATGCGCGCCGCCGTCGCCGCGATGTCGTCGGGCACGGACTTGCCGCGCTCCACCACCTCGTTCCAGGTGTGGATCTCCGCGTGGGAGACCTGGCCGGTGACGATCGGCTCCATGGTGATGATGTTCTCGAGGGTGGTCACCTGGTCCGCGGCGGGGATGACCCGGTGCGCGAGCGCGCTGGTGGAGACGATGACCGCGCGGACGCCGCTGTTGGCCAGCACGTGCCGGTGATCGTCCACGGTGTTGGTGACATAGGCCGGCACCGTGATGGCGCCCGCCGCCATGATCGCGAAGTCGGCGATCATCCAGCGCGGGCGGTTCTCGGAGACCAGGCCGACCCGCTCGCCGGGCTTGATGCCCAGCGCCTTGAGGCCGCGGGCAAGGGCGGTCACCTCCTCGGCGGCGGCGCGCCAGGAGCGCGGCTCGTAACGCCCGTCGCGCTTGGCCCAGAGAAAGGGACGGTCGCCCTTCTGCGCCGCCAGCTCGTAGAACATGGCGACGAGATTGCGCCAGTGGCTGTAGTCCATTGCCCTCCCCCTGGGTCCGCCCTTCATCGTGGGGACGCCATGCTCCACCCCATAGCGGCTTTTCTAAGGCCTGTCATGCGGGCGGAATAGTTGGCGGTCCGGCAGGGGAGGGCTATATCCAGGGGACCCGCAAGCCAAGACCGAAGGACACCTCATGGCTACGAGAGATGGCGCGAGCGCGCTCGCCAAGGACGAGAGCAGACCCGCCCTGGGCAACCTGCCGGAGTGGGATCTGACCGATCTCTATCCCGGCCGGGACAGTCCGGAGCTAAAGGGCGATCTCGAGCGCAGCGCCGCCGCGGCCGCCGCCTTTGAGACCACCTACAAGGGCAAGCTCGCCGGCCTTGCCGGGCGGGACCTGGGCGCCGCCGTCGTTGCCTTCGAGAAGCTGCAGGACACGCTCGGCCGCATCATGAGCTACGCCGGGCTTGTCTATGCCGGCGATCAGTCGAATTCCGAGATCGGCCGTTTTTTCCAGATGATGCAGGAGCGCGTCAACGACATCTCCTCGACGCTGCTGTTCTTTACCCTGGAGATCAACAAGATCGAGGATGCCGTCCTCGCCGAGCAGCTCAAGGCGAAGGAACTCGCCCATTACGGCGCCTGGCTCCGGGACGTGCGGGCGTTCCGCACGCACCAGCTCAGCGACGAGGTGGAGAAGCTGCTGCACGAGAAGTACGTCGCCGGCCGCGCCGCCTGGACGCGGCTCTTCGACGAGACCTCGGCGGACCTGCGCTTCCCGATCGACGGCAAGGACCTCACCAGCGCCGAGGCGCTGCACCTGCTGTCGGAGCCCGATCCTCAGCTGCGCAAGACCGCGGCGAAGTCGCTGGGCGAGGTGTTCGGCCGCAACGCGCGGCTCTTCGCCCTCATCACCAACACGCTGGCCAAGGACAAGGAGATCGAGGACCGCTGGCGCCACTTCAAGCATCCGATCTCGTCCCGCAACCTCGCCAACTTCGTCGAGGACGAGGTGGTGGACGCGCTGATCTCATCTGTCCGCGCCGCTTATCCCCGGCTCTCCCACCGCTACTATCGCCTGAAAGCCAAGTGGTTCGGCACCGAGCGGCTCATGTACTGGGACCGCAACGCGCCGCTCCCCAACGAGGAGACGCGCACCATCCCCTGGGAGGAGGCGCGCGACACCGTCCTCAAGGCCTACAACGCCTTCTCGCCGGATCTGGCCGCGGTCGGCAAGCGCTTCTTCGATCACCACTGGATCGACGCGCCGGCGCGGCCGGGCAAGTCGCCGGGCGCCTTCGCCCATCCGACGGTGCCCTCGGCGCATCCCTATCTCCTGCTGAACTATCTCGGCAAGACGAGGGACGTGATGACGCTCGCCCACGAGCTGGGCCACGGCGTGCATCAGGTGCTGGCGGGGCCCCAGGGCGCGCTGATGTCGGATACGCCGCTCACCCTCGCCGAGACGGCGTCGGTCTTCGGGGAGATGCTGACCTTCCGCGCCCTCCTCAAGGCCGAGCAGGATCCCAAGCGCCGCAAGGCGCTCCTCGCCGGCAAGGTCGAGGACATGCTCAACACCGTGGTGCGCCAGATCGCGTTCGTCGATTTCGAGATCCGGGTCCATGACGAGCGCCGCAAGGGCGAGCTGACACCGGACCGCATCGGCCAGATCTGGCTCGACGTCCAGGGCGAGAGCCTCGGCCCCGCCATTGCCTTCGAGGACGAGTACCGGAACTACTGGACCTATATCCCGCACTTCATCCACACGCCGTTCTACGTCTACGCCTATGCCTTCGGCGATTGCCTGGTGAACTCGCTCTACGCCGCCTACCAGGAGGCGCATCAGGGCTTCGCCGAGAAGTACCTCGATCTTCTCCGCGCCGGCGGGACGCGGCGGCACAAGGAGTTGCTGGCGCCCTTCGGCCTCGACGCCAGCGATCCCAAATTCTGGGACAAGGGCCTCTCGGTGATCGCGGGCTTCATCGACGAGCTCGAGAAGCTGGGCTGAGCGTCCGCAAAGGAAGCACATTGGCCGAAGGCAATTCCCTCGCGGGCCGCGTCCGGCGCTATGCCCGGGTGTCCGCCACGGTGGGCGGGCTGGCGGCCCGGCTCGCGGGCGAGCGCTACCTCGGCATGCCCGTCGACCGCGCGCGCCACGCCGCCGATCTCAAGGCGGCGCTGGGCGGCATCAAGGGGCCGTTGATGAAGGTGGCGCAGCTCCTCGCCACCATCCCCGACGCGCTGCCGCGGGAATATGCCGGCGAGCTCGCCCATCTCCAGGCCAATGCGCCGCCCATGGGCTGGGCCTTCGTCAAGCGCCGCATGGCGAGCGAGCTCGGGCCGGAGTGGCAGAAGCGGTTCCGCAGCTTCGAGCGCGAGGCGGCGCGGGCCGCCTCACTGGGCCAGGTGCATCGCGCGGTGGGCCTCGACGGCGCGCTCCTCGCCTGCAAGCTGCAATATCCCGACATGGATTCCGCGGTGGAGGCGGATCTCAACCAGCTCCGCCTCGCGCTCTCGATCTACGAGCGCTACGACCGGGCGGTGACGACTTCGGAGATCCACGAGGAGATCGCGGCGCGGCTCCGGGAGGAATTGGACTACATGCGCGAAGCCGCGCATCTGCGCTTCTACCGCGCGGCGCTCGCTGGACAGCCCAATGTGCATGTGCCCGATGATGTGCCGGAGCTCTCGACCCGGCGGCTCCTCACCATGAGCTGGCTCGAGGGCGCGCCGCTCATGGACGCCGCCAAGGCGCCGCTCGAGGCGCGCAACGAGATCGCGCGCAACCTCTTCCACGCCTGGTATGTGCCGTTCTACGAGTACGGCGTCATCCACGGCGATCCCCATCTCGGCAACTACACTGTCCGCCCCGACCATGGCGTCAACCTCATGGATTTCGGCTGCGTCAGGATCTTCCCGGCCTCCTTCGTCAAGGGCGTGATCGACCTCTATCACGCCCTCGACCGCGACGACGAGGCGCTGGCGGTTAGGGCATACGAGACCTGGGGCTTTGAGAACCTGACGCGGGACATGATCGCGGTGCTGAACCGCTGGGCGCGCTTCGTCTATGCGCCGCTGCTGGACGACCGCCAGCGCCGCATCCAGGACGCCGAGACCGGCGCCTACGGCCGCGACGTCGCCGAGGAGGTGCACCGCGATATCCGCCGCCTCGGCGGCGTCAAGCCGCCGCGCGAGTTCGTCTTCATGGACCGCGCCGCCATCGGCCTCGGCTCCGTCTTCACCCACCTCAAGGCCGAAGTGAACTGGCACCGGATGTTCCGGGACCTGGTCGACGATTTCGACGTGGATGTTCTGGCGAAACGCCAGCAGAAGGCGCTGAAGTCCGCGAAGGTGCCACCACCGGCGAAGAAATAAACCCTTCTCCGCCGTGCCGCAGCGGAGTGGGCTTCATGAAGATCTGAACGCTATCCCCGGCTGCACGACCCGCCGCCCAGCACGCAGAACTTGGCGCAGTGGGGGTGGTTGAGAGCGACGGAGCCGGCGGCTTCCGCCAGGGTCGCGCCCAGCTCGAAGGCGGGGTCGTAGGGGAGGAGGGTGCAGGCGAGAACGGACGGGCGATCCGCCCCCTTGCGCTTCACCACCATGCGCGACGTCGCGCACATCACGCTCGCGGGGTCGACATGCAGGATGCCCCAGCAGGCGTCGGTGATCTCCGGCACGTCGACGGTGGCGTCCATCTCCGGGAAGAGCACGAGAGCCGCGCGATCCTCGGCGTCGACGGGGATGTCTTCGGCGGAAAAGAACTCGGCATAGCCCTGGCGAGCAGAGGTCTCGCTCTCGCCCCAGAGCAAGCGGCCGGCGATCGCCAGCTTGAATCCGCCGCGGGCGAGCCAGGTGAGACCCTCCAGCGTCGGCTCCCAGGTGTCGGGGCCGCGCTCGTCCTCGTGCAGCTCTCTCGTGTAGTGATCGAGGGAGACGCGAAGGGTCAGGCGCTCGCCGAAGCGCTGGTTCAGGTCGATAAGCGCGTCCTTGAGCCGCAGCATCGGTCGCATCGCGTTGGTCAGCACCAGCACGCGGAACCCGCGGCCCAGGCAGTCCACCAGCATCGGCAGGAATTCCGGATTCATGAAGGGCTCGCCGCCAGTGAAGCCGATCTCGTCGGTGGGGAGACCGTCGCGGGCGATCTCGTCCAGATAGGCCTGCATCTCCGCGAGCGTGAGATAGGCGAGGCGGTCGTTGCGCGGGCTCGATTCGATGTAGCAATGCGTGCAGGTGATGTTGCAGAGCGTGCCGGTGTTGAACCAAAGGGTCCGCAAGTCCCGGAGCGCCACGCTCGCGCGCGTTTCACCGGCGGCGGTCATCGCGGGATTGCGGAATTTCCTGGGGTCAAGCGGCTTCGCTGGGGCGGGTGCTGCCGGCGCCGTCGGCCAGCGCAGGCTCGTGTTGCGCTTCTTCCAGAGCAGCCTTCCCGGCTGGATGGCGCGGCCGCTCGCCGCGATCTCCGCCGGCGGCAGCACGTCGAGGCTCGGCCACCGCCCCGTCTCCAGCGCCGTCGCGTAGCCCGCGGGCAGCCTGGCGTCGCGCATCTTCGCGGCAGCGGCGGCGTGGTCGTAGTCGATCGCCACGTGCTCGATGCTGATGTCGTCACCATCCGGTGTCAGCACGCTGAACCAGACCCGGGGCGTGCCGTCATTCGCGGGCATGCCGGCGGCGCCGGAGTTGTGCCAGAGCTTGCCGTCGATCACCTCGCTGAAGGGGATGCCGGAGTGGCCGCCGATGACGCCGTCCTCGTCGAGGTCCGCAAGCTCGGCGCGCTTTACCGCGAGCGGCGTCGAGGCGAAGACGAAGCGGTTGATCTGCCGAGTGCCGCCGTGAACCACGGCGAGGCGACGGTCTCCGATCTCGATGGTGAGGCGGCGCGGCAGCGTTCCCATCCAACGCCGCCGCTCGGCGTCGAGGGTGCGGTCGGCGTGGGCGTACCATTCGCTGGCGAGGCGGTCGCAGGCGCTGCCCTCGGCATAGCCGCAGGCGCAGTCATCGGCGTTGGCGGCGAGGGATTCCTCGCAATTCCCCATGATCGCGTGGATGCCGGCGGCGCGCACGGCATCGACGGTGGCGGCGGCGTCGGCGCAATAGGCGACGATGTCGCCGGTGCAGATGACGCGCGCGGGCGGAATGCCGCGCCGGCGCGCCGCCTCCAGCACCGCCAGCGTCGCCTCGAGATTGCTGTAGGGGCCGCCGAAGACGAGCACGGGCCCGTCCATCCGCACGACCGCTGTCCGATCAGATCCGTCCACCCGGATATGATAGACCCTGGCGCGCCCGGAGGGGCGCGCATTCACGGGCATTTGACCGGGGAGGGGCGAGGGCGGGAGCGCCGGCTCCCGCCCTCGGGAAATCAGGCGCGGAGCTTCCGCACCGAGCCTTCCTTGGCGTCGCCGCCGAGCAGGCGGTCGAAATAGGCGATGGTGCGCTCGAGGCCGGCCTCGAGGGCTACCCGCGGCTCCCAGCCCAGCACTTCCCGGGCCTTGGTGATGTCGGGGCAGCGCTGCAGGGGATCGTCCACCGGCAGCGGTCCGCGCACGATCTTGGAGCGCGAGCCGATCAGCTCGATGATTTTCTCGGCCAGCGCCAGCACCGGTGTCTCCACGGGATTGCCGACGTTGATCGGCCCGGTCACGCTGTCCGGCGTCGCCATCAGGCGCAGGAAGCCCTCGATGAGATCGTCGACGTAGCAGAACGCGCGGGTCTGGCTGCCGTCGCCGTAGAGGGTGATCGGCTCGCCCTTGAGCGCCTGGACGATGAAGTTCGAGACCACGCGCCCGTCGTTCGGATGCATGCGCGGCCCGTAGGTATTGAAGATGCGGATCACCTTGATGCGCAGCTTGTGCTGGCGGTGATAGTCGAAGAACAGGGTCTCGGCGCAGCGCTTGCCTTCGTCGTAGCAGGCGCGCGGGCCGATCGGGTTGACGCTGCCGCGATAGTCCTCGGTCTGCGGATGGATCTCGGGATCGCCGTAGACCTCCGAGGTCGAGGCCTGGAACACCTTGGCGCGCACGCGCTTGGCGAGGCCCAGCATGTTGATGGCGCCGGAGACGCTGGTCTTGGTGGTCTGCACGGGATCGAACTGGTAGTGCACCGGCGAGGCCGGGCAGGCGAGGTTGTAGATCTCGTCCACCTCGACATAGAGCGGGAAGCACACGTCGTGGCGCATCGCCTCGAAGTTCGGGTGCTGCAGCAGGTGGGCGATGTTGTCCTTGCGGCCGGTGAAGTAGTTGTCGACGCAGAGCACGTCGTGCCCCTGGGCCACCAGGCGCTCGCAGAGATGGGAGCCGAGGAACCCGGCGCCGCCGGTGACGAGGACGCGTTTCTTGGTGGGATTCATGTCAGGTCCTCGATGTGCGGACACGCTGCTCGGCGTGCGGCGGCTCGCCCGGCCGGCGGCCGATGCTGAAGTAGAAGAACCCTGCCGCCGCCATCTCGGCGGGCTTGTAGACGTTGCGGAGGTCGATGATCGTGGGTGTCTTCAGGAGCCCCCGCACCCGGTCAAGATCGAGGGCGCGGAACTCGTTCCACTCCGTCAGCAGGACCACGGCGTCGGCGCCGGTCATGGCGTCGTAGGCATTCTCGGCCAGCTCGATGCCGGGCAGCAGGTGCCGGGCCTCGGTCATGCCCTCGGGATCGAAGGCGCGGACTTCGGCGCCGGCTTCCTGGAGGGCCGGGAGGATGGTCAGGCTCGGCGCCTCCCGCATGTCGTCGGTATTCGGCTTGAAGGTGAGGCCCAGCACCGCCAGGGTCTTGCCGGCGACGCTGCCGCCGCAGGCCTTGATGATCTTGTCCGCCATCTTGCGCTTGCGGGCGTCGTTCACCTGAACGACCTGCTCGATGATGGTGATCGGGGCGCCTGCTTCCTGGGCAGTTCGCACGAGCGCTAGGCAGTCCTTGGGGAAGCAGGAGCCGCCATAGCCGGCGCCCGCATGGAGAAACTTGCCGCCGATGCGGCCGTCGAGGCCGATGCCCTTGGCGACGTCCTGGACGTCGGCGCCCACCTTCTCGCAGAGGTCCGCGATCTCGTTGATGAAGGAGATCTTGGTCGCGAGGAAGCTGTTGGCGGCGTACTTGATCAGCTCGGCGGTCTCGATGGCGGTGAAGACGATCGGGGTCTCGATCAGGAACAAGGGGCGGTAGAGCCCGCGCATGATCTCGCGCGCCCGCTCGGTCTCGGTGCCGATCACCACCCGGTCCGGCCGCATGAAGTCGCCGATGGCCGAGCCCTCGCGCAGGAATTCCGGGTTGGAGGCGACGTCGAAGGAGCCCTCGGGGCGGATGCCGCGGAGGATCGCGGCGACCTTGCGCCCGGTGCCCACGGGGACGGTGGACTTGGTCACGATCACGGCATAGCCGGTGAGCGCCTTGGCCACCTCCTCGGCGGCGGCGAAGACATAGGAGAGGTCGGCATGGCCGTCGCCCCGGCGGGAGGGGGTGCCGACGGCGATGAAGACCGCGTCGACCCCGGCCACCGCCTCGGCCAGGTCGGTGGTGAAGGAGAGCCGACCGGCACGGGCATTGCTTTGAACCAGCTGCTCGAGGCCTGGCTCATAGATCGGGATCTCCCCGGCTTTGAGACGGTCGATCTTACCGGCGTCCTTATCGACGCAGGTGACGTTGACGCCGAATTCCGAGAAGCACGCCCCGGAGACCAATCCGACATAGCCGGTACCGATGACAGCAATGCGCATGAAAACTCCTGGGCTCCTGCTAGATACCCCCCGACAACGTGAGCTTGGCCGGGAAATTCCGTGCCCGCCAGATCCCTGCTCGCGTCCAACTGTCGCAAGCGGGGGGCAGGCCCTCTCTAAAACCCCAGGAAACCCCCGATTTCCCCAGGTGCCGCCTCGAGGGGCACTCCTCCCGGCCGGGTGGCGGCTATTGTCACCAGGCCCGGTCGGACGTCAAGAAGACCCGGGACTCTATAAAGCCGGGTTAACGCTCCTGGCCTGTGTGCAACGAACGATGCAACCCTTGCACGGGTTCCGGGATCGTCGTGGAGACGAAAAAGTAAAAAATCCCGCTCAAGGCGGAAGAAGGGGGCACCGGCAGCCGTTCTCGGGGGGCGATCATCCCCTCAACCTGAACGGCGGCTCGCAGTAGACCATGGGCAAGACGATTTTGGTGACCGGCGGCGCCGGCTATATCGGCAGCCACGCCTGCAAGGCGCTAGCTCGGGCGGGGCACCGTCCTGTCACCTACGACAACCTGGTCTACGGGCACCGGGAGGCCGTCCGGTGGGGCCCCTTGGTCACCGCGGACCTCGCGGACAACGAATGCCTCACCGACACCTTCCAGCGGTATGACATCGCCGCCGTCATGCACTTCGCGGCCTTCGCCTATGTGGGCGAGTCCGTCATCAAGCCCGAGGCCTATTTCCATAATAACGTCACCAACAGCCTGAGGCTGCTGGAGGCGATGCGCGCCCACAATGTGCGGCGCATCGTGTTCTCCTCGACCTGCGCCACCTATGGTGTGCCCGAGCAGGTGCCGATCACCGAGAGTTCCCCCCAGCGGCCGGTCAATCCCTACGGGGAGAGCAAGCTGATGGTGGAGCGGATGCTGCAGTGGTACGGCTCGGCGCATGGGTTCACCCATGCGACGCTGCGCTACTTCAACGCCGCCGGCGCCGACCCCGAGGGGGAGATCGGCGAGGACCACCAGCCGGAGACCCATCTGATACCTCTGGTCCTGGAGGCGGCGCTGGGCAACCGGGCGCAGATCGACGTCTTCGGCACCGACTACGCCACCCCTGACGGGACGGCGATCCGGGACTTCATCCACGTGCAGGACCTGGCGGAGGCGCATGTGAAGGCGCTGGACCGGCTGCTGGGGGGCGGGCTGAGCCTCACTCTCAACCTGGGTACCGGGGTAGGCCACACCGTGCGCGAGGTGATCGCGGCGGCGGAGCGGATCACCGGGCACCGCATTCCCCGGCGCGAGGGCCCCCGGCGCCCTGGCGACCCGCCGGTGCTGGTGGCGGACGCCGTCGCGCGCCCGGGATGTCCTGGGCTGGACCCCCGGCCTCTCCGACCTCGACACCATCATCAGGACCGCCTGGGCCTGGCATGGCCGCGACGCCGAGGAGCGTCAGGTCGCCGCCGGCAACTGACCGGGTAGCCCCTGGCCCCTGACGGGGCGGGGGCCTCGGCCCGTCGGCGAAAGGGAATAGCCGGAACGGCGGCGGCGTTGTATTCCGACCGCACAATCCGCCCTATCCCGCGACGGAGCCTTCGCTCATGAACGAGACCTCCATGGTGCTGCCGGAGAGCCCGGCATCGGCCACGCCGCCGGCCCTGGCCCCCGTCCGGGTCTATGGCAAGTTCTTCTTCGCTGGCGGCGAGAAGCTCTACGTCAAGGGCGTGACCTACGGCCCCTTCGGCATCGGCAGCCACGGCGGCCAGTTTCCCGAGACGCCCGTGGTCGCCAAGGACTTTGCCCTGATGGGCCAGATGGGCGCCAACGTGGTGCGGGTCTTCACCGTGCCGCCGGTGTGGCTCCTGGACATGGCGGCGGCGGCGGGGCTCCGGGTCCTGGTGGGCATCCCCTGGTCCCAGCACATCACCTTCCTCGACAGCCGCAAGATCCAGGGCGAGATCGTCCGCTCCGTCGCCGAGGCCGTGCGCGGCCTGAACCGGCATCCCGCGATCTTCGCCTATCTCATCGGCAACGAGATCCCGCCGGACATGATCCGCTGGCATGGGCCCGACAGGGTCCGCGCCTTCCTCATGCGCGTGATGAAGACGGTGAAGGACATCCATCCCACCGGCCTCGTCAGCTACGCCAATTTCCCGTCGACGGAATACCTCACCGTCGATTTCACCGACTTCGTCTGCTTCAACGTCTACCTGCACGACGAGGCGGCGTTCCGGCGCTATCTCTCGCGGCTTCACAACATGGCGGTCGACCGGCCGCTGATGCTGACCGAGTTCGGCATCGATTCCTTCCGCGAGGGGCGGGAGGAGCAGGCGCGCATCCTGTCCTGGCAGATCCGCGCCGCCTTCGACATGGGCGTCGCCGGCACCTTCGTCTTCGCCTGGACCGACGAGTGGTTCACCGGCGGCCACCTGATTGAAGATTGGGCCTTCGGCCTCGTCGATCGCGACCGCCAGCCCAAGCCCGCCTTCGCCGCCGTGGCCGAGCGCTTCCAGGAGCCGGTGCCGCCGCGGCTCACCCGCAGCCCGCGGGTCTCGGTGGTGGTCTGCTCCTACAATGCCGAGCGCACCATGGAGGCCTGCCTCGCCTCGCTGGAGACGCTCACATATCCGGACTACGAGGTGATCGTCGTCAACGACGGCTCGACCGATGGCACGCTCGCGATCTCCGAGCGCTTCCCCTATTGCCGCATCATCAGCCAGCCCAACAAGGGCCTGAGCGTGGCGCGCAATGTCGGCGCCGAGGCCGCCACCGGCGAGATCGTCGCATATACCGACAGCGACTGCGTCGCCGATCCGGATTGGCTGACCTATCTCGTCGCCACCATGGAGCGGAAGGGCCTGACCGCCTGCGGCGGCCCGAACTTTCCGCCGCCGGAAGACAGCCTGGTGCCCGTCGGCGGTGGCGGTATCGCCGGGCGGGCCCACCCACGTGCTGCTCACCGACGACACCGCCGAGCACATCGCCGGCTGCAACATGGCGTTCCGGCGCGACGTGCTGCTGGGCCTCGGCGGCTTCGATCCGATCTATCGCGCGGCGGGTGACGACGTCGACATCTGCTGGCGCTTCCAGGACGCCGGCCACACCATCGGCTTCAGCCCCGCCGCCACGGTCTGGCACTTCCGCCGCAACACGGTGCAGGCGTACTTCGGCCAGCAGCGCGGCTACGGCAAGGCGGAGGCGCTGGTCTATGCCAAGCATCCCTTCCGCTTCAACATGCTGGGCCAGGCGAAGTGGGCCGGGCGCATCTACGGCGATCTCGCCTCCTCGCTGGCGATCTCGCGCCGGCCGCTGATCTATTCCGGCGTCTTCGGCCGCGGGCTGTTCCAGACCCTCTACGCGCCGCCGGTCTCTCTGGCGGCGAGCCTGCCTCTCAGCTTCGAGTGGAACGTGGCGGCGCTGGTGGCGGTGGTCGCCGGCGCGGCGCTGGGCGGCTGGTACTGGCTGCTGGTGCTGCCGCTCCTCGCCACCTGGGCGCTGGCGATCAACTGCGCGCTCCGGGCGCCGATCGACAAGCGCTTCCGTGGCCTGAAGGCGCGCGCGCTGGTGGCGGTGCTGATCTATCTCGGGCCCTTCCTGCGCGGCTGGGAGCGGCTCAAGTGGCGCTTCCGGGGCTTGAAAGTCGTGGATCGGCCGGAATCCCTCGAGCCCATCGAGCAGAAGGCGCGTATTTCCTGGCGCCGCCGCGCGCTGCAACTCTCTTACTGGAGCGAGCGCGGCGACGAGAAGGAATTGCTCCTCGGCGGCCTCATGCGCTTCCTGACACCGCTCAATTATTTCGTCGTCATGGACAGCGGCTGGGGCGACTGGGATCTCACGATCTCCCGGGGGCTCTGGAGCCGCGCGCGCCTCCTGTGCTGCGTCGAGAACCATGGCGGCGACAAGCGGTTGCTGCGGGTGCGCTGCACCCTCGGCCTGTCGCGGCTCTCCAAGCTGCTGCTGCGGGGGTATTTCGGGGTCGCGGTGGTGGCGCTCATCGCCGGCGCGCCCCTCGTCGCCACGGTGGTGGCGCTGGCCGGACTCACCCATGGCGTCTTCATCCTGCATCACACCCTCGACTTCGGGCATGTCATGCACCGCGTCATCGACGGCGTGGCGAAGCAGGAAGGACTGCAGCCGGTCGCGCCCCTCAGCAAGTCCCGCCTGGAGCCCTCGCTGGCGCCCAGCGCGGCCTGACGCTCCCATGCTGCGCCGGCTGCTGCCGTTCCTCAGGCCCTATCGCTGGCGCTTCCTCTTTGCGTTGGCCCAGGTCTTCCTGATGGCGGGCTTCGAGCTCCTGAAGCCCTGGCCGCTGCAGATCATCATCGACCATGTCCTGAGCGGAAAGCCGGCGGGAGTTGCCTGGCTGCAGGCCTGGCCGACCGGCACTCTCCTGATCGGCGCCTGCGTCGCCCTTGTGGTGATCAATTTCGGCAGCGGCCTCCTGACGCTCCTCCACAACATGACCACCATCAGCGTCGGCCAGCGCATGGTGGCGGATCTGCGCGGCGCCCTGATGGGGCATCTGCAGCGCCTGTCGCTGGCCTTCCACAGCCGGCAGAAGGTGGGCGATCTCATGTATCGCGTCACCTCCGACAGCTTCGCCGTGCAGACCATGCTGATGAACGGCGTGCTGCCGATTCTCTCGGCCCTGATCCTGCTGGCCGGCATGCTGGCGGTGCTGTTTCCTCTCGACTGGACGCTGACCTTGCTGTCGCTGACGGTGGTGCCGGCGCTCTTCGCGCTGATCAGCGTCTTCAACCGCAAGATCAACGTCGCCGCGACCGAGGTGCGCGAGCGGGAGAGCCTGGTCTATAGCCTCGTGCAGTGGGCGATGAGCTCGATCAAGGTTGTGCAGGCCTTCACCAAGGAGGAGGAGGAGCACCGCCGCTTCATGGGGGCGAGCCGGGCGAGCCTGCAGGCGACGCTCAAGCTCTACGGCTGGCAGACCTTCTATTCGGCCGTGGTGAACGGGGTCATCGCCGGCGGCACCGCTCTTGTCCTATACGTCGGCGCCAGCGCCGTCCTGAGCGGGCGTCTCAGCCTGGGCCAGCTCATCGTCTTCATCTCCTACCTCGCGCAGCTCTATGCGCCGGTCAACCAGATCACCCAGAGCTGGGGCTTGATCGCCGGCGCCCGCATCGGCGCGCGGCGCTGTTTCGAGGTGCTCGACATCGAGGCCGACCTCAAGGACGGCACCCGGACTTTCGGCGCCGAGGGCGCCCATGGCGCCGTCGAATGGCGCCAGGTCTCGTTCCGGTATCAGCCGCAGATGCCCGTCCTCAACAGCGTCGATCTCAAGATCGAGCCCGGCACCAAGGTGGCGGTGGTGGGACCGACCGGTGCCGGCAAATCGACCCTGCTCGGCATGTTGCCGCGCTTCTTCGATCCCAGCACCGGCAGCGTGCTGATCGACGGCATCGATATCCGGGAATACCGGATCGCCGCACTGCGCCGGCAGATCTCCATGGTGCTGCAGCCGCCGCTCGTGTTCCCGCTCTCGGTCAAGGACAACATCGCCTACGGCCGCCCCGGCGCCACCGACGAGGAGATCGAGCGGGCGGCGCGCCTCGCGCGCATCCACGACCGCATCATGCAGATGCCCGAGGGCTACGACAGCCCGATCGGCGAGGGCGCGGGCACGCTCTCGGAAGGGCGAGAAGCAGCGCCTCACCATCGCGCGGGCGATCCTGCGCGATGCGCCGATCCTGATCCTGGACGAGCCGACCTCGGCGCTGGACGTCGAGACCGAGGCGATGGTGATGGAGGGCATCCACCGCCTCACCGAAGGCCGCACCACCTTCATCATCGCGCACCGGCTCTCCACCGTGCGCGACGCCGACCTGATCCTGGTGCTGCGGGACGGCGGCATCGTCGAGCACGGCGGCTTCCAGGAGCTGCTGCGCCGCGGCGGCGCTTTCGCCGATCTCTACAACACCCAGTTCCGGGGCGCGGCGTAGAGCTGCGGCTCAGGCGTGCTCGACGGGAACGGCCGGTGTCGGCGCCGGCGATGGGGCGATCAGGAAGGGATGCTCGATCCAGCGGTAACTCGCGGCGGAGACCGCCACGACGACGGCGGCGATCGGGACCGTCAGCGCCCAATAGACCGCGGGATCGAGATCGCCGATGGCGACGAAGCGACTCACCAGCGCGAGCGCCAGGAACAGCACGATGCCGTGCAGCACGTAGGTGCCGTAGCTGATCAGGCCCAGGCAGCGTGCCGCCCGGGTCGACAGGGTGCCGAAGACATCATTGCCCGCCGCCACCACCGCGAAGACCGGCGCCAGCGCCAGGGATTCGAGGATGCTGAAATCCCCGTCGCTGCCCAGGGCGAGGGCCACCAGCGGCAGCAGCGCCAATACCGCTGCCGCGCGCGTTCTCAGCATGGGGGGGAGCGGCCGCGAGACCGCAACTTGGGCGACGACCATACCCACCAGGAAATTGGCGGCGACGTAGTCGAGGGGCGCCAATTGCCCGGTCATGGACAGGACCGCCGCGGCCAGCACCAGGCCGGCGAGGCGGCGGGGCGTCGCCAGAAAGGAGAGGGCGGGGAGCGCCAGGTAGAAGAGCCATTCGTAGCGAAGGGTCCAGAGCGCGGGATCGATCAGCGTGGTATGGGCGAGGCCGTTGATGTCAGGCAGTCCCATGACGCCAAAGCTCGCCCATTGGATCAGGGATGACGCCAGCGCCATCGGCGGCACGGCGAGAGTCCAGCCGGTCTCGATGCCGACGATGGCGACGATGACCGTGAGGCAGGTGAGGTAGAGCGGGGCGAGGCGCCGCAGCCGGGATCGCAGGAGGGCCTTGATGTCCATGCGCCCCGGCGCCGCCGCCGCGCGGCGCCAGAACAGAAAGCCCGTCACCATGAAGAAGAGCGACACCGGCGCGCTGCCGCAGAGCGTGTAGGCGGTGGAGGGCGGCCAGCCCCAATGACCGCTGCGATACCAGTAGTAGCTGCTGACGACGTGCGAGAGGAAGACGGCGGGAGCGAGAAATCCCCGGAGCCCGTCGATCTCGCCGTAGCGGCCGGTCGCCTGGGCGGCGAGGACGCCGCGATGAAAGCGGCTGCCGACCGCGAGAGCCTGGCCGAGAGCAAAGAAGACGGCGAGCACGAGAAGGCCCGGCGCGATGCTCTCGATCTCGATATGCCAGCGGCCCATGGCGGTTCACGTTCGTCGACAAAGCAGCGCACACGGCCATACCGCGCGTGCGCGCCGCATTACCGGGCGATGGACGATGTCTCGGAGTGAACGGGCGGCGGCCCTAAGAAGAGGTTAATGCCACCGCCGTCAGGGGATGCCGGCCGGCGGCTCGACGCTCAGATCGCGTCGAGCTGCCAGGCGAGGTCGTTGTGGATGTTCCAGAGATAGCCGACGTCAGCGCTGCCGACGAGGGTGTACATGTGCCCCTGGTGCCGCCAATAGAGCACGTTGAGGTCGCCGCGACGGTCGAAGGCGGGATTGGAGTCCGTCCCTGATGTGCTCGCCACCACGACGGTCAGCGGACCGAGCGCGGCGTTGTCGGTGGTGTAGAACAGCTGCGTCGCCGGGCGACCCTCGATGAAGAGGAAGCGCGCGCCCTGGAACACCAGGCCCCACGGCTTGAGATTGGGCAGCCGGAAGTCCTGCGGCAGCTGCTGGGTCAGCTTGCGCGCGGCATCGTTCTGGGGATCGGCGGGGACGTCGACCAGGCCGATGTCATTGGGCCCAGCGGCCACGAACATCTTGTGATAGCCCGCGACATTGTCGAGCCAGCTCGAGCTGACGGTCTGGACATTGGGCTGCACCTGCGCCGTCGTGGGCGCGAGCTGCGGCGAGGTCGCTGCGAAATAGCCCAGCGTTCCGCCGATGACGAGGCTGGCAACGGATGCCGCGATGGGCAGCGCCGCCCAGCCGCGCCAGGCCGTGCCGGCGCGCTTGGCCGGACGCTGCCGCGGCTCGGGGAAATGCACCACGGTCTGGGTCTGGGTCTGATTCTGCGTTTCGCCACGCGCCGCCGCCAGCAGGCGCTCCGGCACCGGCTCGTGCACGACGTCGTCGAAAGCAGCGCGCAAGGCCACGGCGCTGTCGCCAAGCGCCTGCGCCCGCCGGTTCAGCTCGGAATCCTCCGCCAGCGCCGCCGCAACCGCGGCCGAAGCCGAGGCGTCGAGTTCGCCATCGAGATAGCCGATCAAAAGCTCGTCAGTCAGCTTCTGCATCGTCCTTGCTCCTTCCCGGGCCGCCGCCGTCGAGCTTCGCCAGGAGCGCCACACGCGCCCGGGCAAGCCGGCTCATGATGGTGCCCACCGGCACCTCGGCAACAGCCGCCGCTTCCTTGTAACTCATGCCATCCACTGTCACGAGGAGGAGGGCCGCCCGTTGATCTGGCGGTAGCTCCTTGAGTGCGTTGCGTACCTCGCCCAGTGCCAGTCTCGCCTCCACCCGGCGCACCGGCTCGTCGGTGCCCATGCGCTCGGCCTCTTCCTCCGGCTCCTCCTTGCGGACGTTCTGCGCTCGGATCTGGTCGATCCAGATCGTCTGCACGATGCGGAACATCCAGCTGTCGAAACGGGTGCCTTCCTGGAACTGGTGCTCTCGGGTAAGGGCCCGCTCGCACGCTGCCTGGACCAGATCATCCGCGTCGGCTGCCGAGCCGGTCAGGCCGCGCGCGAAGCGCCGGAGCCGTGGTAGCACCGCCACCAACTGGTCGCTGAAACGGGCGCTCACCGGGTTTGACCCGGCAGGCACCGGCGTGTTCTGACCGGCCTGACGTAGGGATAACGGGGTTGGATTGGCTTTATTCCCTGGCAGCAACCGGCTTCGCCCTCCCAGGCGGCTGCGTGATATAGTCGGAAGGCTTTGAAACCCTTTGATAAAAAGGGCCATCTAACCGGGCGTACCGATTTAGGAGGCATTCTATGCAGTCGTGGCGGCGGGCGAAAGGGTTTGCTCTGTGGCCTCTGCTGGTCACTCTCGTTTTCCTACATGTTACGTCCACCCCTGCTCGCGCAGATTGTGGCGCGGATCTAGCGGCACTCAAGGCCAGGCTGCCGACCGTGAAGGACATGAAGCGGCGGGAAGAGGCGAAGCTGCTCCTCGAGAAGGCGGCGATCGAGCAGCAGCACGCCCGCGAGGCGCTCTGCGGAGCCGCGGTGGAGAGTGCGGGCAAGTTGGTGAACTGAATCTTAACCGACTGCGCCGGCGCCGGCGTCCCGCCCTTCACAAATACGGGTTCGCGCGGCATTGTGTCGGCCCGCGCGGCACCCCGACCGTTCTGCGCAGGCGGTCCCGGGCCTCCCTAACGGCAGAGCAGAGACCTTCCATGAAGATCAGCATCCCGAAGGAACGCCGCGCGCACGAGCGGCGCGTCGCCGCGACACCGGACATCGTCAAGCGACTCGTGGCCCAGGGCCTCGAGGTCGTGGTGGAGACCGGGGCGGGCGATGGGGCCGCCTTTCCCGACGACGCCTACCGGGCGGCCGGCGCCACCGTCGCGCCGGACGCGGCGGCGGCGATCGGCGCCGGCGATATCGTCCTCAGGGTGCAGCGGCCGATCCGGGCCGGCGAGGACGGACCCGACGAGCTGGCGCCGATGAAGCGTGGCGCGGTGCTGGTGGGGCTGCTGCAGCCGCTGCAGCGGCCGGAGGACGTCAAGGCCTACGCCAGCCAGGGGATCGCCGCCTTCGCCATGGAGTTGGTGCCGCGCATCACCCGCGCCCAGTCCATGGACGTACTGTCGTCCCAGTCGAATCTCGCGGGCTACAAGGCGGTGCTCGATGCCGCCGCCGAGTTCGGCCACGCCTTCCCGATGATGATGACCGCGGCCGGCACCATTCCGCCGGCCCGCGTCCTGGTCATGGGCGCCGGCGTCGCCGGGCTGCAGGCGATCGCCACGGCGCGGCGCCTGGGCGCCATCGTCTCGGCGACCGACGTCCGCTTCGCCGCCAAGGAGCAGGTGGAAAGTCTCGGCGCCAGCTTCCTCGCCGTCGACCTCGAGGCGATGAAGGCGATGGAGACCGCCGGCGGCTACGCCAAGGAGATGGGCGAGGATTTCGCCAAGCGGCAGCGGGCGCACGTGACCGAGGCCCTGAAGAAGATCGACATCGTGATCTGCACCGCTCTGATCCCGGGACGGAAAGCACCGGTCCTGATCACCCGGGACATGGTGGCGGTGATGCGGCCGGGCTCGGTCATCGTCGACCTCGCGGTCGAGCAGGGCGGCAACGTCGAGGGCAGCCGGGAAGGCGAGGTGGTGGTGACGGACAACGCCGTGCGCCTCGTCGGTCACGCCAACATGCCCTCGCGCATCGCCGTCGACGCCAGCCAGCTCTACGGCAGGAACCTCCTCAATTTCCTGGCGCTCATCATCGACAAGGAGAAGGCACTCAAGATCGACACCGCCGACGAGATCGTGAAGGCGACGCTCCTCACCAGGGACGGCGCGGTCGTGCATTCCCAACTGGCGCCGGCGGCGCCCGCAGCGGCAGGAGGCTAACGTCATGGACAGCAATTCCGTCTCCAACAGTGCCCGGGACGTCGCCGCCGAGGCGCATCAGCTCGCCACCCACGCCGACCAGCTCTCCCAGCAGGTGGGCGCCGTGGCAAGCAAGGTGGCGCAAGCCGGCACGCACGGTGACGTCTTCGTCTTCTTTCTGACGGTCTTCGTGCTGGCCGTGTTCGTCGGCTACTACGTGGTGTGGCGGGTGACGCCGGCGCTGCATTCGCCGCTGATGAGCGTCACCAACGCGATCTCCAGCGTGATCGTGGTGGGCGCGCTGATCGCCTCGGCGGGCCACGGTTTCTCCGAGGGGATGGGCCTCTTCGCGGTGATGCTGGCCTCGGTCAACATCTTCGGCGGCTTCATCGTGACCCAGCGCATGCTGCAGATGTTCAAGAAGAAACAGAAATAGCGGGGCATCCCATGACCGAGAACCTCGCGGCCTTCCTTTATCTCATCGCCTCCGTCTGCTTCATCATGGCGCTGCGCGGCCTGTCGTCGCCGGAGACGGCGCGGCACGGCAATCTCTTCGGCATCGTCGGCATGGTGATCGCCATCGGCACCACGCTGGCGCTGCCAATCATGAGCGGCTACATCGCCATCGTCGTCGCGATCGCCATCGGCGGCGCGGTCGGGTGCCTATATCGCCCTCAAGATCCAGATGACGGCGCTGCCGCAGCTGGTGGCGGCGTTCCACAGCCTGGTCGGATTGGCGGCGGTCGCGGTGGCCGCCGCCGCCTTCTACGCGCCCGACGCCTATGGCATCGGCGCGGTGGGCGCCATCGAGCGCGCGAGCCTGGTCGAGATGAGCCTCGGCACCGCCATCGGCGCCATCACCTTCACCGGCTCCGTGGTGGCCTTCACCAAGCTGCAGGGCCTGGTCTCCGGCGCGCCGCTGATGTTCTGGGGGCAGCATTATCTCAACGCGGCGCTGGGCATCCTGCTGGTGGTGCTGATCGTCCTGTTCGTGCTCGGGCAGGCGACCGGAGTGTTCTGGCTGATCGTGCTGCTGTCGCTGGCGCTGGGATTGCTGCTGATCCTGCCGATCGGCGGCGCCGACATGCCGGTCGTGATCTCGATGCTGAACTCCTATTCCGGCTGGGCCGCCTGCGGCATCGGCTTCACGCTGGCCAACAGCCTCCTGATCGTCACCGGCGCGCTGGTGGGCTCTTCCGGCGCGATCCTCAGCTACATCATGTGCAAGGGGATGAACCGCTCGATCTTCAACGTGATCCTGGGCGGTTTCGGCACCGAGGGCGGCACCGTGGCGGCGGGCGCCGGCCACGGCGACAAGGCGGTCAAGTCCGGCAGCGCCGACGATGCGGCCTTCATCCTGAAGAATGCGAGCTCCGTCATCATCGTGCCCGGCTACGGCATGGCGGTGGCCCAGGCGCAGCACGCCCTCAAGGAGATGGCGGATCTCCTGAAGAAGGAAGGCGTCACCGTGCGCTACGCGATCCACCCGGTGGCGGGCCGCATGCCCGGCCACATGAACGTGCTGCTGGCGGAAGCGAACGTGCCCTATGACGAGGTGCTGGAGCTGGAGGAGATCAACCGGGATTTCGCCACCACGGATGTCGCCTTCGTGATCGGCGCCAACGACGTCACCAATCCCGCCGCCAAGACCGATCCGAAATCCCCGATCTACGGCATGCCCATCCTCGACGTGGAGCGCGCGAAGACCGTGCTCTTCATCAAGCGCTCCATGGCCTCGGGCTATGCCGGCGTCGAGAACGAGCTCTTCTTCCGCGACAACACCATGATGCTGTTCGGCGACGCGAAGAAGATGTGCGAGGAGATCGTCAAGGCGATGGGTGCCTAGAATAGTTCAGCGAGAGGTTGTTTGTGATGAGTGAGGAGAAGCCCATGCTCGATCATGTCTCGATCGGTGTCAGGGACCTGGGCGCGGCACGGAATTTCTACGATGCCGTTCTCGGGACCCTCGGGTACAGCTGCCTGAGCGCCGGCGACGCCGCCCTCGGCTATGGGCGCGCGGCGCCGCGGTTCTGGATCAGCGCCAGCGGCAAGCCGGTGCCGGCCGACAAGGAAACCGGCCTGCATTTCTGTTTCGCGGCGCAGCGGCGCGCCGATGTCGACGCTTTCCATGCGGCGGCGCTGAAGGCGGGCGGGTCCGACAACGGCGGTCCGGGGCTGCGCAAGGACTATGGGGACAGCTACTACGCCGCCTTCATCATCGACCCCGAGGGCTACCGTCTGGAGGCCTTCTGCGATCGCGCGGATTGACCGGCGCCGCCTGAAAACAGCGAAGCCGCCGGGGATGCCGGCGGCTTTCTTGTCAGGGAATCCCGAGGACCGGGACCGCGGTCCCTAGTAGCCTTCGCGCTCCATGCGCTTGCGGAGCAGCTTGCGGTAGCGGCGCACCGCCTCCGCCTTCTCCCGGGCGCGGCGCTCGGAGGGCTTCTCGTAGTTGCTGCGGAGCTTCATCTCGCGGAAGACGCCCTCGCGCTGCATCTTCTTCTTGAGGGCGCGGAGCGCCTGGTCGACGTTGTTGTCGCGAACGAGAATTTGCACGTGCCGCACTCTCCTAAGAGCCTGGTCGGATGGGTAGCCGGGGCCCGCAAAACGGCCGCGGCCAGCCTTTCGGGGCGCCCTATAGCACGGGCGAAGCCGGAAGGGAAGCAGCCCAAGGGCACGCTTTGCGCCGCCGGTCCGAGGCCCTATATAGTCGCACATGGCCATCCTGAAGATCGCCCGCATGGGCCACCCGGTGCTGCGCCAGGTGGCGGCTCCGGTCGCCGACCCCACGGCCCCCCGCATCAAGGCGCTGGTCGCCGACATGGTGGCGACCCTGGAGGATATCGGCGGCGCCGGACTGGCCGCGCCCCAGGTGCACGTTTCCGAGCGCGTGGTCATTTTCAAGGTCCCGGCCGAGCGGACCACCGGCCTCGCCCTCGACACCCCCCAGGAACTGGTGGCGGTGGTGAACCCCGTGATCGAGCCGGTGGGAACCGAGACCGATCTGGGCTGGGAGGGCTGTCTCTCGGTGCCCGGCCTCCGGGGGGCGGTGCCCCGCTTCAAGCGTATCCGCTACCGCGCGACGACGCCCGAGGGCGAGGCCATCGACCGCACGGTCGAAGGCTTCCACGCCCGGGTGGTGCAGCACGAATGCGACCATCTCGACGGCATCCTCTATGTCCAGCGCATGACCGATCATCGGCTCCTCACCTTCCTGGAGGAATGGCAGCGCTATCCCATGGACATCGAGCCGGCGCAGAAGGCGGCGGAATAGCCATGACAGCTGATACTCGACAGGCGAAGGACGCGCTCCTCCGGGCGCTTCTGCCGGATGTGCCCTTCGACGGCTGGACGTCGGCGGCGATGGGGAAGGCGGCGGAGCAGGCCGGGCTCGATGCGGCGCAGGTGGCGGATCTGTTTCCCGCGGGTCCCCGCGATGCGGTCGCCTGGTTCAGCCGCTGGGCTGACCGCGAGACGTTGACGGCGCTCGAGCCCCTGAACCTGCCGGAGATGAAGGTGCGCGAGCGGATCGCCACCGCCGTGCGCAGGCGACTTGCGATCCTGGCACCCCATCGGGAGGCGGTGCGCCGCTCCCTGGCGCTGCTGGCGGCGCCGCAGAACCTGGCGCTCGGCGCCCGGCTCATCTACGGCACCGTCGACGCGCTCTGGTACGCCGCTGGCGACACGGCGACGGATTTCAATTTCTACACCAAGCGGGGATTGCTGGCGGGCGTCTATGCCGCCACTACGCTTTACTGGCTCGATGACCGCTCGGCGGAGCAGGTCGAGACAACAGCCTTCCTCGATCGCCGTCTGGCGGAGGTGATGGCGATCCCCCGCGTGACCGAGCGGCTCAAGGTCTGGGCCGGGCGGCTTCCCGATCCCTTCCTGCTCGCGCGCCTGGCGCGGCGGCGCTAGGGGCATCGCTCCGCCGTGAGCGCCGCCGCGCTCCCCCTCCTGCAGCAGCAGGCGACGGCGGCCTATCGCGCCGGCCGGCTCGGAGATGCGCTGCAGGTCTGCCGCCAGCTCCTGAGGCTACAGCCGGACCGGCCGGACGTCCTGGCCTTTGCCGGCATGATCGCTCTCGAGATGGGCGAGGCGTCCGAGGCCGCGGAGCTCTATCGCAAGGCGGTGCAGCGCCGGCCGGATTTCGGCGAGGCCTGGTACAACCTCGGCAACGCGCTGATGCGTCTCGAGCGCGTCGAGGATGCCGCCAAGGCCTACCGCCGCGCCGCCGAGCTCAAGCCCGACCTGGTGCCAGCGCACAACAATCTCGGCAACGCGCTCCATGCGCTGGGCCGCTTCGAGGAAGCGGCGGAGGCCTATCGCCGCGTGCTGCGGCTCACGCCGGAAGCACCGGAGGCAGAGCGCAATCTCGGCATCGCCCTGGAGAAATCAGGCAAGCGATCCCAGGCGATCGACGTCTATCGCGCCGTCATCGCGAGGCGGCCGGACTGGTCGGTGGCGTACAGCAATCTGGCGAACGCGCTCCTCGCCGAGGGCGACGCACGGGGCACCGTCGAGGCTTGCGATCGCTGGCTTCAGGTGTCGCCCGCCAACATGGAGGCGCTCGCCCTCAAGGGCGTCGCGCTCTATGGCGCCCGCGAGACCGAGGCGGCGCGGCATCTCCTCGATTTCGACTTCGTGCACAGCTTCAAGATCGAGGTGCCGCCAGGCTACGCCAGCCTCGAGGAATTCAACGCGGCGCTGGTGGAGTACGTCATGCAGCATCCGACGCTGCATGTGCCGCCGGCGGAGGATCCGCACTATCACCATCCCGCGCTCGCCATCACCGCGACGTTCTTCGGCCCGAAGGAGGGGCCGGTGGCGGCGTTCGAGGCGGTGACGCGGGCGGCGGTCGCCGACTATCTCCGCCGCATCCCGCCGGGCTCGAACCACCAGTTCCTGATGAAGCCGCCGAAGCGCTGGGAATTCGCCTCCTGGGCGGCGGTGCTGCATTTCCAGGGCAGCCTTACGCCGCACATCCACATGGACGGCTATGTCAGCGGCGTCTACTACCCGCTGCTGCCGGACATGGTGGGGAAGCCCGAGCACGGCCAGGATGGCTTCTTCGAGCTCGGCCGTCCGCCGGAAGAATTCGCTGTCGCCGAGCCCACCGGGATCATGCCGGTCAAGCCCGAGCCGGGCCTGATGATCCTCTTCCCCTCCTATTTCTATCACCGCACGATCCCCTTCGTGTCGGACCAGCGGCGGATCTCCATCGCCTTTGACGTGATGCCGCGGGAGTGAGGGGACGTTCGTTCGGTGGCGGTGCGTCCTTCGACGCGCTCCCTGCGGTCGCTTGCTCAGGATGAGGCGCTTTTTCTTTGTGCCACCCACCAATTTCCTCATCCTGAGCAAGCGAAGCGCGTCGAAGGACGCGCGATGCTTCTGCAACGCAGATGCTCACCCGATGACGGGATACCGGCTCCTGAGATCGGCGCGGCTGAACGTCGATCGATCTTCCTTCGGCAATCCCTGCGCGCTGGCGAAGTCGCGGTAGCGGTCGCGCACCTCCTCGATGGGGATGCGCCGCGGGAAGGGTGCCAGCTGGATGACGTTAGGGCGCGAATGGCGCTCCACCAGGAAGCAGGAGCGGCCGGCGGCTTTGGTCACGGCCCGCGCCTCGGCGGCCCGCGTGTCGCGGCTCACGAACTCCGCCCAGTTGACCGCGATACAGCCTCCGGGACGCAATGCCTCGACGCAAGTCTTCCAGAACCGCGCCGCCACCTCCGCGGCGCCGCCGCCGTCGTAGAGATCCACCAGCACCACGTCGAAGCCGGCGCGGGAGCGGGACGCGATCTCCGCCGCGTCGGCGAGAATGACGGGGTGGTTGAGGCGGAAATAGCGCTTCGCCAGCGCGCGCACGACCGGGCTCCGCTCCACGATGGTGAGGGCGCAGTCCGGCAGGTAGGCCTGGAGATGCCGGCACATGGCGCCGCCGCCCAATCCCAGCAGCAGCGCGTTGCGCGGCTCGCGCACCATGGCGAAAGCCGCCAGCATCAGCCGCTCATAGCCGTAGACCAGCCGCTCCGGCCGCAGCAGGTCCATGGCGGACTGCTCCATGATCATGCCGCTGCGGTCGATGGCGCCGAGCATGCGCACCAGCCGCTTGCCGCGCATGTGGTCGGCGACGAAGAGCCGGGCGCCGAAACCCGGCGCCTGGCGCAGCGCCAGGATGTGGCTGGCGCTGCCGCAATGCTCCTTGATCCGCTCGCGCAACATCGGTGGCAGCTAGCGCGAGGCCTCCGCGAGGCATTTGCCGACGAGGTCGAGCGCCGCCGCCGCGAAGGTCCGCATGTTGGCGGCGCGGTCGCCGCTGCCGGTCTCCAGAGTGATCGCATGCTCGCCAGGCCCCACGACGGCGATGCAGGAGTGGCCGGCGGCGTCGCCGTAGCGGTTGCCGGTGGGACCGGTGGCGCCGGTCTCGGCGATCGCCCAGGTCGACGCGAAGCGCTTTTGCGCCGTGCGGGCCAGCAGCAGCGCATAGGCCTCGGTGGACGGCCTGAGGCCCGTCATGTCCGCATCGGTGATGCCCAAGAGGGCGGCGCGAGCCTGGCGCGTGTAGACGACGGCGCCGCCGAGGAAATAGGCGGAGGCGCCGGGCACCGCCAGCAGCGCCGCCGAGATCAGCCCGCCGGTGGAGGATTCCGACACCGCCAGAGTCTCTTTCCGCTGCTTCAAAATCAGGCCGAGACGCTCCGCCTGGGGCAGAAGGTTCTGCATCGTGGATCCTCTTTCAGGGTTTCGCCGCCACCTTGCGCGGACATGGGTCTCCTCCTACCGGTTCGGGATCGCCCGCTTGGCGTCGCCGTTCTTCTTGCTCGATCTGGATCTGCTGCGCGGTCGTGTCGCCGCCGCCGCGGCAAGGCGCTCGCCCCAGCGGCCCATGGCGCGATAGACGTCGCCGAAACCGTGGCCGAGGTCGGTCAGGGCATAGCTCACCCGCACCGGCGGCCCCGCCGCCACCTCGCGCGTCACCAGCCCGCGCGCCTCCAGCTCCTTGAGGCGCGCCGACAGCATGCGGTCGCCCATCGGGCTCAGGAGCTCGCGCATCATGCTGAAGCGGAGCGGGCCTTCCTGCGCCAGGAGCGCCATCACGAGGCCGCTCCACGGCCGCGACAGCACGTCCATCGCCGCCTGGAATTTCGGGCAGAGATGCTCGGAGTGCCGGGAGTTGGGGCGTGGCGTGCTCATGGCGTCACCCCTAAGTATGGGCATTCGGATGGCGGAAGGGAAGCCGGTGTCGCCCGGGCTTGCCACAATTCTGAAATGTCTGTTACTATACTTTCGGAAGTGATGGCCGGGTGGACCGAGCGCCATGCCTCGCTTCAAGAAATCCGCAACCCAGGGAGACCACGATGAAGCTCTATTATTCCCCCGGCGCCTGCTCGCTCTCGCCGCACATCGCGCTGCGCGAGGCGGGGCTGTCCTTCGATCTCGAGAAGGTCGACCTCAAGGCCAAGACCACGGCCAGCGGCGGCGATTTCCGGTCGATCAACGCCAAAGGGCAGGTACCCACGCTCGAGCTCGACGACGGCCAGGTGCTGACCGAGGGGTCGGCGATCGTGCAGTATATCGCCGACCGCAAGCCCGACTCCAAGCTCGCGCCGGCCGCCGGCACCTTGGAGCGCTATCGCCTGCAGGAGTGGCTCAACTACGTCGCCAGCGAGATCCACAAGGGCTTCAGCCCGCTGTTCAATCCCAACGCGCCGGACCAGTGGAAGCAGACGGTGAAGGACACCCTGGCGCAGCGCTTCGATGTCCTCTCCAAGAAGCTCGAGGGCAAGCCCTACCTGATGGGCACGACCTACACCGTCGCCGACGCCTATCTCTTCACCATCCTCGGCTGGGGCAAGCACCACAACATCGATTACGGCAAGTGGCCGGTGCTGCAGGCCTATCAGGCGCGGATCGCCGAGCGTCCGGCGGTGCAGGCGACGCTGAAGGCCGAGGGGCTGCTGAAGTAGGCGCCTAGCTTTCCTTGCGACGGGGGAAGAGGCGCGTGACGTGGCCCATCTTGCGGCCCGGCCGCGCCTTCTCCTTGCCGTAGAGATGGAGCTTGGCGTTGGGCTCGCCGAGCGCCTCGCGCCATTTCTCCACATCGGCGCCGATGAGGTTCTTCATCACGGCGTCGGAGTGCGGCTCGGGCGAGCCCAGCGGCAGCTCGCAGACCGCGCGCACCAGCTGCTCGAACTGGCTCGTGGTGCAGGCATCGAGGGTCCAGTGGCCTGAGTTGTGCGGCCGCGCCGCCAGCTCGTTCACCAGCACCTGGCCGTCCGGCTTCACGAACATCTCCACCGCCAGCAGCCCCACCACGTCGAGCTTCTCCGTCACGTGACGGGCGATCGCCTCGGCGCGCATGGCGATCTCGGGCGCGACGCGCGCCGGCGCGATCGTCGTGTCGAGGATGTGGTGGGCGTGCTGGTTCTCGACCGGCCGGTACGCCGCGCCGCCGCCCGATGTGCCGCGGGCTACGATCACGGAGATCTCGCAGGCGAAGTCGACGAAACCCTCGAGGATGCCGACGTCGGCCCCCATCTCGGCCCAGCGGGCGTCGAGATCGCCGTCGGCGGCGATTTTCACCTGACCCTTGCCGTCGTAGCCCATGCGCACGGTCTTCAGCACCGCCGGCAGTCCCAGCTCGCGCACGGCGACCGCCAGGGATGCCGGATCCGTCACCTCGCGATAGTCCGTGGTGGCGACATTGATCGAGCGCAGGAAATTCTTCTCCTTGAGCCGGTCCTGGGTGATCCGCAGCACCGCCGCGCCCGGCCGCACCGGCTTCAGGGTGGCCAGAAACTCCGCGGTCTCCGCCGGTACGTTCTCGAACTCGAAGGTGATGACGTCGACGGCGGCGGCGAAGCGCTCCAGCGCCGCGCGGTCGTCATAGGCGGCGGTGGTGAAGAAGCGGGTGACGTGCTTCGCCGGGCTCTCGGGGTCGGGGCAGAAGATGTGGCTCTTGTAGCCGAGCGAGGCTGCCGCCAGCGCGGTCATGCGACCAAGCTGGCCGCCACCGAGAATCCCGATGGTGGCGCCGGGCGGGATCATTCCTTCGCCGGCGGCGGAGCGTCGACGGGCTGCTCGGCGACCGCCGCGGTCTGCTCGGAGCGGAAGCGCTCCAGGGCGGCAGCCACCTTGGCATCGCCGGTGGCGAGGATGGCGGCGGCGAGCAGCGCCGCGTTGATGGCGCCGGCCTTGCCGATGGCGAGGGTGCCGACCGGCACGCCGCCGGGCATCTGGACGATGGAGAGGAGGCTGTCCATGCCCTTGAGGGTCTGGGTCTCGATGGGAACGCCGAGCACCGGGAGCAGGGTCATGGACGCCGTCATGCCCGGCAGATGGGCGGCGCCGCCGGCGCCGGCGATGATGACCTTGAGCCCGCGGCCGCGCGCGTCATGGGCGTAGGCATAGAGCCGCTCCGGCGTGCGGTGCGCCGACACGATCCGGGTTTCGTGGGGAATGCGGAGCCGGTCGAGAGTCGCCGCGGCGTGACGCAGCGTCTCCCAATCGGACTGGCTTCCCATGATGATGCCGACCGTCGGCCGATCGCTCGCCATGCGCGTCAAGCCTCGGAAACGCCTGGAGGAGAGCGCGCATTATAGGGGGCGTCGATCCCGGGGCAAGCACCACCGGTGGTATTGTGCCGGAATTTGTCGTATTCTCGTCCCTGCACGCCGCGACCGGCGCAGTAGAGGAAACAGGCGGTCCCTGCCACGCATGCAAATCCGCGAAACGAAGCCGCGCCAGCACGTTTCCAGCCTTCCGCGCGACAAATCCCCGTCCTCCGGCCCGAACAGCGCCAGCGCTGCCGGCGAGTCGGTACCTCTTCCGGGTGTTCCCGAGACCGAGCTCACGCCCCGCGTGCGGCAGGCGATGACGATGCTTCTGGCGGAGGTCGATCAGCTTCGCGGCGAGCTCGGCGATGCGCGGGAGCGGATCGACTACCTCGAGCGGCTCGCGGACGAGGATCCGCTGATGCCGATCGCCAACCGGCGCGCCTTCCTGCGGGAGGTCACGCGCATGGTGGGCTTCGCCCGGCGCTACGGCACGCCGGCAAGCATCGTCTATGCCGACGTCAACCATCTGAAGGCGATCAACGACGGTTACGGCCACGCCGCCGGCGATGCCGCCCTGGTACAGATCTCGCGCGCCCTGGTGGAGAATGTGCGCAACACGGATGTGGTGGCGCGCCTCGGTGGCGACGAGTTCGGCGTGCTGCTGGTGCAGGCGGATCAGGAGATCGCGGAAGCCAAGGCGGCGCAGCTTGCCGAGGCGGTCCGCCATCAGCCGCTGTCCTGGCAAGGCCATGCCATCGTGCTCGATATCGCCTATGGCGTTCACTCGTTCCGCGGCGATGTCGAGGCGGGCGAGGCGCTGGATGCCGCGGACCGGGCCATGTATGTGCGTAAGCGCGGCGGCGCGCCGGCCAAGGTCTGATCGCGCCCGCTCATCGATCTCAAGCGATGATATCGGGGACCAGCTGGTTTTCGAGCTTGGCGATGAGATCCTTGAGGACGAGCTTCCGCTTCTTGAGACGCTGGATCTCAAGCTGATTGAACGGCGACTCCTCGGCGATGCGCGGAATCAATCCGTCGAGGTCGCGGTGCTCGCTTCGGAGCTGCTCCAAGCGAGCTTTGATCGCTTCGAGATCGAGATCCATTTGCAGCGTGAATGGGCGGGTTTTCTGTAGGCCGGCTTTTATACCAGACTATGCTCTGCGAGGCGAAGCGTCCGGCATGGTTAACGGCACCCGCAGGTGCGCACCGGGGAGACCGCTGAGGGAATGACCGATTCCACGCCCGTCAAGACCTTGGCGCTGCTCACCAGCGGCGGCGACTGCGCCGGCCTCAATGCGGTCATTCGGGGCGTGGTGCGCCGCGCGGTGCAGGGCTACGGCTGGCGCGTGATCGGGATCCGCCAGGGCACCATGGGACTGCTTGGCCGTCCGGTCGATGCGGTCGACCTCGGCGTCGCCCAGGCCGACAGCACGCTCCTGCGGCGCGGCGGAACCATTCTCGGCACCACCAACAAGGGCGATCCCTTCGCGTTTCCCGGTCCCAGCGGCAGGCGCCGGGACCGCTCCGCGGATTTCATCGCGGGCTATCACCTGACCGGCGCAGATGCCCTGATCGGTGTCGGTGGCGACGGCAGCTTCGCGATCCTGCGCCGTCTCGCGCAGCAGGGAAACATCCGGCTGGTCGGCATCCCCAAGACCATCGACAACGATGTCGGCGCCACCGAGAGCGCGGTCGGATATCACACGGCGGTGGCGGTGGCGACCGAGGCGCTCGATCGCCTGCAGCCGACCGCGGCCAGCCACGACCGCGTCATGATCCTCGAGGTCATGGGACGCGATGCCGGTCATATCGCGCTCGCCGCCGGGATCGCCGGCGGCGCCGACGTGATTTTGATCCCGGAGATTCCCTATCGCGTCGCGGCGGTGGCGCGCCACGTGGCGGCGGTGCGTCAGCGCGGCCGCAACTTCGCGCTCATCGTGATGGCGGAGGCGGCGCGCAATCCCGTGGGCCGCAGCGTGCGCCAGCGCCGGACCGGCGGCACCTATGGTGGCGTCGGGCATCACCTGGCGGAGGCGCTGGGGCCGCTCACCGGCGCCGAGATCCGCGTCACCGTGCTGGGTCACGTCCAGCGTGGCGGCGAGCCCACGTGGAGCGATCGGCTGGTGGCGCAGACCTTCGGCGTTCACGCGGTGGATCTGGTCGCGGCCGGGAAATTCGATCGCATGGTGGCGTGGCAAAACCGCGCCGTAGTGGACGTGCCGCTGGCGACCGCCATCGCCGAGCCCCAGGTCGTCGACGCCAAGGGCACGCTGGTCCGCACCGCGCGCGGCCTCGGTATCTCCCTCGGAGACGAGTGAGGCAGCTCGCCCTGCCTGTTTCGACGTCACTCGCGCGATTGTGTTGAGTGGCGCCTGTCGCGTACTTTCTCGCCTGCTGGTGTCATGTTATAGGCGAGCCCGAATGCAACTCCGTGTCATTTTTTCTCTCCTCGCCACCATTGCCGCGCTTTCCGGCTGCGCCGCCGCGCCTGGAGAGATGCGGCCCGATCGCCTCACGCGCTTCTTCGACGAGCTCGCCTACGGCAATCCCGTGGCGCCGGAAGGAGTCACCAAGGGCCTGGTGCGCTGGAACCAGACCAGCCTCGTCTATGCGATCGAGGGCGACCACTCCCCCGCCGACGATCAGCGCATCGCGCTGACGATGCGCCGGTTCCAGGGGCTGACCGGCATCACTCTCACCCGCAGCAAGACCGTCAAGGGTGCGCAGATCACCATTGCCTTCGCGAAGGGACCGCTGCCGGCGGTGCATGACGAGCTTGCCGCGTGCTACACGCACTCGATCTACACCGCCAATGGCCTGCAGCTCTCACAGGTGTTCGTGGGCACCGAGCGGCCGGGAACTCTGGGCGCCTGCCTCGATCACGAGCTGATGCACGCCTTCGGGTTCGGCCATCACTCGGTGGTGGCACCCTCGGTGATGAGCCCGTTCCGCAGCCACGACACGCTGACGCCGGTGGACGAGGCGGCGCTGCGCACGCTGTACGATCAGCGGCTGCAGATCGGCATGACCCGCGATCAATCCGATCGCCTCGTCGCGCGGATCTTCACCGAGCATGCGGTCACCGCCGTCGCCACGCCACCGGCGAATCCCCAGGCGACAGCGTTGGAGAACGTGGAGTGGCATACGATTACCGGCGGCGACACCGGACTGGTCTTCTCGCCTCCCGGACTCAATACCGGTGTCGGGCATTATTACTGGAGCGTGCCGAGCGACGGGTCGATGGTCGCGGAGGTCTCGATCTGGGCGGCGATGGGAGCGGAGCGGCCGCGAGCCACGCTGCGCTACACTCGTCTCGAGCGGCGCCGCTCTTTCGCATTCGAGCTGCCGCCGGCGCTGGCGGCAAGGATCTGGCGCAATATCGCTGATTACCATCCGAACCTCGGGCCGACGCTCACGCACCAGAACGCGTTGGGCACCGCGACCTATGCCGTCGCCGATACCTCGGAAGGGCCATGCGTCATATTCACCGAGAACCGGCGCGACGACAGCGTGCTGCGGCTCTACAGCCGCATCGACGGCTACTACTGCGCGCCCAAGGGCACGGTCATCGACGCGGCGGCGGTCCTCGATGGCTTCACGCTGCGGGCACCGCATTACGAGCCGCCCGGTTTCATCAGCGAGCGCTGAGGACGTTCCCGAGGGTCAGCGCGAGCGCGGCCGGCGCAGCGGCTCGATGCCTGGAGGTCGAGGCTCGCCCCAGCGCTCCATGCTGCCGCTCTCCAGCTCGAAGAGGTCAAGCACGCGGCCGATGGTGTGATCCACCATCTCCTCGAGGCTCGCGGGCCGCGCGTAGAAAGCCGGCACCGGCGGGGCGACGATGGCGCCGAGCTCCGAGAGCGTCGTCAGCGTGCGCAGGTGTCCGGTATGGAGCGGCGTCTCGCGCACCATCAGCACGAGGCGGCGGCGCTCCTTGAGGGTGACGTCGGCGGCGCGCGTGAGCAAGGTGGAGGTCGCGCCGGTGGCGATCTCGGCGGCGCTCTTGATGGAGCAGGGCGCCACGATCATGCCCGCGGTCTTGAACGATCCCGACGAGATCGGCGCCGCCATGTCGGCGGCGGCGTGGACGTGATCGGCCAGTGCGTGGACCTGCTGCACCTTGAGATCGGTCTCGTGGGCGAGCGTCACCTCGGCCGCGCGGGTGACGACGAGATGGGTCTCCACCGGAAGGGGGCGCAGGAGCTGCAGCAGCCGGATCCCGTAGATGATCCCGGAGGCGCCGCTCAACCCGATGATTAATCTTTGTTTACTGGCCATGGCGCCTTTCTTCCCGAGTCGCCCTTCCGTAGGGGGGTGGAACCCGGGCGGTGGCGCAGCATATCTCTGTTGATCCCCGGCCTCCAGAGGAGGACCATTGGGGACCGTTCGTCTGATACAGGAGGCGCCCTTATGTCGCTGCAGGATCGTATCCAGACACTTCGGGCTCGGCATCAGAGCCTTGAACATGCGCTCGAGGAAGAAGTCCACCGACCGCTGCCGAACGACGAAATGGTCCACGATATCAAGCGGCAAAAGCTAAAGATAAAAGACGAGATATCCGAGCTAGAGCGTCAGAACTAGCAGCTCCCCCTCATCACCGGCCTTAACCTTTCGCCCCCGCGGCGATAGGAAGTCGGTCTTGTGCGCGCTGCCGTTGGCGCGGCGCCGACCTGACGGCCGGCGGCAGAGAGTTGTTCGCAAACGCACCGACGGATAAACTCCCTGATGCATGGATCGCGGGCGCAAGACGGAACGACCTGACACCGCCGCCGGGCGCTGGGTCACGTGGGTAGTGTTGGCACTGCTCCTCGGCCTTTGCCTCCTGGAGGGCTTGCAGTCGATTGCCGGCCTCGATCGGCCTCCGGACATGGATAGCCTCCGGGACGCCGGGTTCATCCAGGGCTTCCTGGACGGCAACTTGTTCGGCGACCCCATCTACGCCGGGGAAGCGCGCTGGTACCCGCCGCTGATCCCGGCGCTCGGCGCGCTCGCCGCCTGGATTTCCGGCGTGCCGGTCATGCGCCTTTGGATCGCGATCGGCCCCTGGGTCAATCTTCTGGTGCCGCTCACCTTCTTCCTGATGAACCGCCGGCTGATCGGCGCCCCGGCGGCGGCGGCGGCGACCGCGGTCTTCGTGCTCTTCAACGGCGCCTTCACCTATCCCTTCATCGAGGCCGCCTACACGCCCTGGCCGTTGGTGCCGGACTTCGCCCTGGCGTTCTTCTTCCTGGGCGTGGCGCTCATCCATCGTCACGGTGCCTCGACGCATTTCGGCGATGCCGCCGGGATCGGAACTCTCCTGGGCATCACCTTTCTGGCGCACACCGTTCCGGCGATCCTGCTGTCGGCGATCGTGACGGTGAACGCCTTCGTCCTGAACGGCATCCGGTTGCGCACGGTCTTCTGGCTCGCCGTAGTGGCGCTGGTGGAGCTGGCCTGGGGGCTGGCATTCCTGCTGCCGCTCTACCTGCACTACCATCTGCACATCGCCAATCCCGTGCCCGGCGCCTGGCTCGACGACCTCATGGAGACCAAGGATTTCCTGCGGCTGGTGGCGCTCAACATGCCCGGCGTGCTGGCCCTGGTCGGTGCCGTCCTGCTGCGGCGCTACGCGCCGATGGGGCGCAGCACGGTGGCGATCCTCGGCACCTGGATCGGCGTCTGCGTGTTCTTTCTCGCCCGGCACGAGGCCTGCGCCTTCGCCGACGCCCACAACGCGGTCTGCGACACCTTCGTCATCGCGGTGAACCACTATCACTTCTACCTCGCCGCCGGCTGGGCCTCGATCATGGGCTACACGATCTGGGAGGGCGCGCGCTGGTGGATGGAGACGTCTCCGGGCACGGTCTCCCGGCCGCGCGCGGGCGTGCTGGCGGCGGCGGCGGTCGCCGCGCTCGCCATCGGCAGCTTCTGGTTCCTGTTCCGCCCGCAGTCGCTTGAGGCGCGGGAACTCGCCCGCATCGAGGGCCAGAGCATGGAGGTGATCAATACCTACCCCTATCCCTGGATCCGCAACACCATGCGCCCCGCCTTCGAGGTCCGCATGCGGCAGTGGGCCCGCCTCGATCAGCGCTACTTCGACAGTGAGGCCTATCGCTGGATCCTCGCCAACACCAGTCCGACGGATCTCTTCGTCACCAGCGTGGTGCGGGATTGGGAGGAGCCGCAGGCCTTCGCCGTGATGGCCGCCGCCCGTCGCCTCGTGGCGACGCCGGAGCTGCACTCCAATCCCTACGTGACCTGGACCGACCGCGACGAGCGCCGCCGCCGCTACATCGCCGCCGTCACGACGCCGACACCGACCTCGCCTCGCGCGCTCTGCGAATTCGTCGCCGAGGCGGGGCAGGGCGACACCGCCTATTTCCTGCTGCCCGCCAACCTCGCGGTGGAATCATCCGCGCTCGAGCAAGTCTTCCACGGCAAATACAGCTCGATCTATCGCGTCAAGGCGCAGGGCTGTGGGGCCTAGCCCAGCGCCTTCGCCTGCTCTCTCAGCGTGAATTTCTGCACCTTGCCGGTGGAGGTCTTGGGGAGGGGCCCGAAGACCACGGTCTTCGGCACCTTGAATCGCGCGAGGCGCTCGCGGCAGAAGGCGATGAGGTCTTCGGCGGTGGCTTGCGAGCCGGGCTTCAGCGTGACGAAGGCGCAGGGTGTCTCGCCCCATTTCTCGTCCGGGCGCGCGACGACGGCGGCTTCCAGCACCGCGGGATAGCGATAGAGCACGCCCTCCACCTCGATGGTGGAGATGTTCTCGCCGCCGGAAATGATGATGTCCTTGGAGCGGTCCTTGAGCTCGATGTAGCCGTCGGGATGCCAGACACCGAGATCGCCGGTGTGGAACCAGCCGCCGGCGAAGGCGTCGTCCGTGGCGGTGGGATTCTTGAGATAGCCCTTCATCACGATGTTGCCGCGCAGGAACACCTCGCCCATGGTCTCGCCGTCGCGCGGCACCGGCTGCAGCGTCGTCGCGTCCGCGACCATCAGCTCCTCGAGCACGGGATATGTCACGCCCTGGCGCGCCCTGAGATTGGCGCGCTCTGCCGCGGGCCGCGCGTTCCATTCGTCGTGCCAGGCGCAGACCACCGCGGGTCCGTAGACCTCGGTGAGGCCGTAGACGTGGGTGATGCCGAAGCCGAGCTTCTCCATGCCCTCGATGACCGCGGCGGGTGGCGCCGAGCCAGCGGTCATCAGCTCGACCTTGCGCGGCAGCGGCCGGCGCGCTTCCGGCGGCGCATTCAGCAGCATGTTCATCACGATGGGCGCGCCGCAGAGGTGGGTGATGCCGCGGTCGGCGATGGCGTCGAAGATCGGCTTCGCCTCCACCCGGCGCAGGCATACGTGCGTACCCGCCAGCGCCGTCACCGTCCATGGGAAGCACCAGCCGTTGCAGTGGAACATCGGCAGGGTCCAGAGATAGACCGGATGGGACGGCATCGACCATGTCAGGATGTTGCCGATCGCGTTCAGATAAGCGCCGCGGTGGTGATAGACGACGCCCTTGGGGTTGCCTGTCGTGCCCGAGGTATAGTTGAGGGCGATCGCGTCCCATTCGTCGGCGGGCTGCAGCCCGGGATCGGCGGGATCGCCCTCGGCGAGGAAAGCCTCGTAATCGAGAGCGCCCAGGTGCTCGCCGCCCACCGCCAGCGCGTCGTCGATGTCGATCACCAGGGGCTTGCGCTCGAGGCGCGCCAGCGCCGCCGCGATCACCGGCGAGAACTCGCGGTCGGTGATCAGTACCTTGGCCTCGCCGTGGGCCAGGATGAAGGCGATGGTCTCGGCATCGAGACGAATGTTGAGGGCATTCAGCACCGCGCCTGCCATCGGCACACCGAAGTGTGCTTCCAGCGTCTCCGGAATGTTGGGCGCCATGACCGCCACGGTATCGCCATGGCCGATGCCGCGGCGCCGGAGCGCGCTGGCAAGACGCTGGCAGCGCGCGCGTGTCTCCGCCCAGCTGTAGCGGCGATCGCCGTGGATGACCGCGGTCCGCTTCGGATAGACCGCCGCCGCGCGCTCCAGAAAGGTGAGCGGGCTCAGCGGCACGAAATTGGCGGCGGTGCGATCGAGGCCGGTCTCGTAGGGATTCGTCATGGCACCATCTTGGCCCGCCGACGGGCGGCTTCACAAGGCCGGGTGATTGCCGCACTATCCCGCGAGGGAGCGAGAACGCCATGACCGGCCGCTACGACGAGGTGTTCCGCCGCTCGCTCGCGGATCCCGAAGGATTCTGGGGCGAGGCGGCGGCGGCGATCGACTGGGAGCGCCGCTGGGACCAGGTGCTGGACCAGAGCCGCGCGCCCTTCACGCTGTGGTTCAAGGGCGGGCGCCTCAACACCTGCTGGAACGCCCTCGACCGCCATGTGGCGGGCGGCCGCGCCGAGCAGACGGCGCTGATCTACGACAGTCCCGTCACCGGCGTGATCCGGAAGTTTACATACCGGGAGCTGCGCGACGCGGTGGCGCTGCTCGCCGGCGCGCTCGCGGGCCTCGGCGTCGTCAAGGGCGACCGCGTCCTCATCTACATGCCCATGGTGCCGGAAGCCGCCATGGCGATGCTGGCGTGCGCGCGCATCGGCGCCATCCACTCCGTTGTATTCGGCGGCTTCGCGGCGCCGGAGCTTGCCACCCGCATCGACGACGCGAAGCCGAAGGTGATTCTCGCCGCGTCCTGCGGCATCGAGGTGCAGCGGGTCATTCCCTACAAGCCGCTGCTGGACGCCGCGATCGATCTCGCCACTGCGAAGCCATCCGCCTGCGTCATCCTGCAGCGGCCGCAGGCGTCGGCGTCCCTGGTCAAGGGCCGCGACCACGACTGGCAGGAGATCGTCGCCGCGGCGACGCCCGCGGCCTGCGTGCCGGTGGCGGCGACGGATCCGCTCTACATCCTTTACACCTCGGGCACGACCGGCATCCCCAAGGGCATCGTGCGCCACAATGGCGGTCACGCGGTGGCGCTGCACTGGTCGATGGCGAACATCTACGGCATCAAGCCTGGCGAGACGTTCTGGACCGCGTCCGACGTGGGCTGGGTGGTCGGGCACTCCTATATCGTCTATGCGCCGCTGATCTATGGCGCGATCTCGATCCTCTTCGAGGGAAAGCCGGTGGGGACGCCGGATGCCGGCGTGTTCTGGCGCATCGTCGCCGAGCACGGGGCGGTGGCGCTCTTCACCGCGCCGACGGCGTTCCGCGCCATCCGCCGCGACGATCCCGATGGCGCCCTGATCCGCAAATACGATCTCTCGAAATTGCGCGGGCTCTTCCTCGCCGGCGAGCGCGCCGATCCCCCCACCGTGGAATGGGCGCAGCAGCAGCTCAAGGTGCCCGTCATCGATCACTGGTGGCAGACCGAGACCGGCTGGCCGATCACCGCCAATCCCGCCGGCATCGAGCTCATGCCGGTGAAGCCGGGATCCTCCACCAAGCCGATGCCGGGCTGGAACCTCCACGTCCTCGACCCCGAGGGACACGAGGTGAAACGCGGCGAGATCGGTGCCCTGGCGCTCAAGCTGCCGCTGCCGCCGGGCGCGCTGCCGACGCTCTGGAACGCCGACGACCGCTTCCGGCAGTCCTATCTCGACGAGTATCCCGGCTACTACCAGACCGCCGACGCCGGCTACATCGACGAGGACGGCTACGTCTTCGTGATGACGCGCACCGACGACATCATCAACACTGCGGGCCACCGTCTCTCCACCGGCGGCATCGAGGAGGTGCTGGCGTCCCATCCCGACGTCGCGGAATGCGCCGTCATCGGCGTGCACGACGCCTTGAAGGGCCAGGTGCCGATCGGGTTCCTGGTGCTGAAGGCCGGCGTGAAGAAGCCGCCCCAGGAGATCGCGGCGGAAGCGGTGAAGCTGGTGCGTGAGCGCATCGGACCGGTGGCGAGCTTCAAGACCGCGCTGGTGGTGCAGCGCCTCCCGAAGACGCGTTCCGGCAAGATCCTGCGCGGCACCATGCGCAAGATCGCCGATGGCGAGGACTACCGCATGCCCGCCACCATCGACGATCCCGCCATCCTCGAGGAGATATCCGACGACCTCAAAGGCGCGGGGTATACCGGGAAGAGCGAGTAGGAAGAAGCGCTTTGTCGCAGAGGCGCTGTGCGTCCTTCGACGCGCTCCGCTTGCCCAGGATGAGGAGATTTCTTTCTGGCACGAAGAAAAAGCGCCTCATCCTGAGCAAGCGACCGGAGGGAGCGCGTCGAAGGACGCACTTGCGCTCATCCCGGTCTCGCCGCTACTCCGCGACGCGATGCCAGATCTGGGTCTTGCCGAAGAGGGGGATGCCGACATAGCCGCGCACGGTCAGGGTGTCGGGCTCGTCCAGGCTCAGCGTGCACTTGTAGGTGTCGCCGTCCTCGGGATTGTAGATCGTGCCCTCGCCCCAGCGCTTCGGTCCGAGCCGTACGAAATTCAGCAGGATGGGCAATCCCACGATCGGCCGCGCGCGCAGGGAGACGTCGCGATTGCGCTTGTCGGTCTTGGGCTGGCCGGCCTCGTCCAGGGGCTCGCGCAGAGAGAGGATGGTGCCGCACAATTTGCCGGCGCAATCGGAGATCTCTACCTGTGCCGTGTCGTTGCCGGTGAGCCAGATCCCGGCGAGGCCGGAATCGGCGGCGACGCCCTGCGTCCGGAGCGCGAGCAGCGCAGCCAGCACCGCGACACAAAAGATACGGCGCACCGATCGTCTTCCCGCGTGAGAGTTTCCGCGCATCGACGCCTTATGGCGGCATCGACGGCGGAGGCTCAAGACACGTGGATGTGAGGCAGATTACTCCGCCGCCGTACTGTCGCTCTCGCCGGTGACGGGAGCGGCGATGTCATCCACCACGGCGCGCTTCTTGCCCTTGCTGGCGCGCGCGACCGCCGCTTCCAATTCCGGCAGCGTGCAAAGGCCGAGCGCCACGGGATGGCGCGGCTTGATGTTGGGCGCATTCCAGTGCGTCCGGTCGCGCACCGCGGCGATGGTCGGCTTCGTCGTGCCCACCAGCTTCGAGATCTGTCCGTCGCTGAGCTCGGGATGGTTCTTCAGCAGCCACGCGATGGCGTCGGGCTTGTCCTGGCGCTTGGAGATCGGCGTATAGCGCGGCCCCTTGTGCTTCACCAGCGGCACGGTCTGTGCCTGCTCCGACAGTTTCAGACGCAGCGCCGGATCGGCCTCGCAGCGCCGGATCTCCTCGGCGGTGAGCTGGCCGTTCGCCACGGGGTCGAGGCCGACCATCTGCGCCGCAACCTCTCCGTCAGCGATGGCCTGCACCTCCAACGCGTGCAAACCGCAGAATTCCGCGATCTGCTCGAATGTGAGCGCCGTATTCTCGACCAGCCAGACGGCCGTCGCCTTCGGCATCAACGGCAGCTCCATAATGCCTCCTAAATGTCTGTAGAACCTCGCATTTCTGGCTTTTCAGGCGCCAGCTGCGAACACGGTTCAGGGCAGGGATAGAGGCTATATAGCCTCTCGCCCCCCGGGAGGGAAGGGGCTCAGATCGTGAGCACAATCTTCCCGATGTGCTGGGAGCTTTCCATCAACCGATGGGCTTCCGCCGCCTCGGCGAAGGGGAAGGTCCGGTAGATCACCGGTTTCACTTTTTTCTGCTCCAGGAGCGGCCACACGGTGCGGCGGAGGGCGGCGGCGATCGCGCCCTTCTGTTCCACCGTGCGCGGACGGAGCGTCGAGCCGGTGATGGTGAGGCGCTTCTGCATCACCGGTCCGAAATTGATCTCGACCTTGGGGCCCTTGAGATAGGCGACGTTGACCAGCCGTCCCTCCATGGCGAGGGCGCTCAGATTCTTCTGCATGTAGTCGCCGCCGACCATGTCGAGGATGACGTCGACGCCGCGACCGCCGGTCATCTCCTTCACGACCTTCACGAAGTCCATGAGCTTGTAGTCGATGCCGCGCGTGGCGCCGAGTTCCTCGCAGGCGCGGCACTTCTCGACGCTGCCCGCGGTGGCGAAGACCTGATGGGCGCCGAGCGCCTTGGCGAGCTGGATCGCCGTGGTGCCGATGCCGCTGGAGCCGCCGTGCACCAGGAATGTCTCGCCGGGCTGAAACCGGGCGCGCTCGAAGACGTTGGTCCAGACCGTAAAGAAGGTTTCCGGCACCGCCGCCGCCTCGACCAGGGTGAGGCCCTTGGGGATCGGCAGAGTTTGCGGCGCCGGCGCCACGCAGTAGCTGGCATAGCCGCCACCCGCCACCAGGGCGCAGACCTCGTCGCCCACCTTGAGATTGGGAACGCCGAGACCCACCGAGACGATGCGGCCGGCGATCTCCAGGCCGGGAATGTCGGAGACGCCCGGCGGCGGATCGTAGTGGCCCGCGCGCTGCTGCATGTCCGGCCGGTTGACGCCCGCCGCCTTCACCTCCACCAGCACCTCTCCCATGCCTGGCATCGGCATCGGCCGGGTCGTCGGCTTCAGGACTTCGGGTCCACCGGGCTGGGTGATCTCGATAGCGGTAATGGTCTGCGGGAGGGTGCTCATGGGGCTTCCTGTGCGGGATTTCACGGGCGGGCAGGTGGACGGATTGCGTGTCTAGCTGGATCGCGCCAGACTGGCAACAGGCGAGCAAAATCCGGGCCGCACGTCGTTTGGAGGTGGCAATGGACGAGGAAGATCTGGTCCCGCTGCGCAAGAAGGCGCCGCCCAAGGATCTCTCGCCCCTGGCGGTGGCGGAACTGGAGATCTACATCGCCGGCCTCGAGGCCGAGATCGAGCGCGCCCGCGGCGAGATCGCCCGCAAACGCGCCCAGAAGACCGGCGCCGAGGCGCTGTTCAAGCGCTGAGAAACGCCGGGATTAGACAGCATTTGAGGTTTCAGTCGCCGTTAAGGGGTAGCGGGTAGGGTCTGTGCGGCGGCGATCAGCCGCTCGGCCACCGCAGCACATTTTTTCACTTTCAATGGGAAGCCGGCCCTCCGGGACGGCGTCCCGCGTTCTCGTGTAAGGTGGATGCCTCGTCGCGAGCCCGCGAGGTCGCCCATGCCCGAGGTCAAGTTTCCCGGCTTCTCCACCCTCAGCCTGCACGCAGGCCAGCGGCCGGACCCCGTCACCGGCGCGCGCGCGGTGCCGATCTACCAGACCACCAGCTACGTCTTCCGCGACAGCGACCATGCGGCGGCGCTCTTCAATCTGGAGGAGCCGGGCTTCATCTATTCCCGCATCGCCAATCCCACCGTGGCGGTGTTGGAGGAGCGCCTGGCGGCGCTGGAGGGCGGCGTCGGCGCGATCTGCACCGCGAGCGGCCAGGCGGCGCTTCACCTCGCCATCGCGACCCTGATGGGGGCCGGCGGCCACATCGTTGCCGCCACCTCGCTCTACGGCGGCTCGGTCAACCTGCTGAAGCTCACCCTGCCGCGCTTCGGCATCGAGGCGAGCTTCGTCGATCCCCGCGACCCCACCGCCTTCGCCGCGGCGATCCGGCCGGAGACGCGCCTCGTCTTCGCGGAGATCCTGGGCAATCCCGGCCTCGAGGTGCTGAACGTGCCGGAAGTGGCCGCGGTCGCGCACGCGGCGAAGCTGCCGCTCCTCATCGATGCCACCTTCGCCACGCCCTACCTCTGCCGCGTGCTCGATCTCGGCGCCGATCTCGTCATGCATTCCGCCACCAAGTGGCTGGGTGGCCACGGCGTCGCCATCGGCGGCGTGCTGATCGACGGCGGCCGCTTCGACTGGAATGCTTCGGGGAAGTTCCCGACGCTGAGCGAGCCCTATGCGGGCTATCACGGCATCGACTTCGCCGAGGAGTTCGGGCCCCAGGCCTTCATCATGCGGGCGCGCGCCGAAGGGTTGCGCGATTTCGGCGCCTGCATGAGCCCGACCAACGCGTTCCATATCCTGCAGGGCGTCGAGACCCTGCCGCTGCGCATGGCACGGCACATCGAGAATACCCGGCGGGTGCTGGCGTTCCTTGCCAAGAGCCCTGCGGTCGCGTGGGTGATCCACCCGGAGCTCGAGAGCCATCCCGATCACGCCCTGGCCAGGACGATCCTGCCGAAGGGCGCCGGCTCGATCGTGAGCTTCGGCATCAAGGGCGGACGGCCCGCCGGCAAGCGCTTCATCGACAGCGTGAAGCTGATCTCTCACCTCGCCAATGTCGGCGACGCCAAGACCCTGGTCATCCATCCCGCCAGCACCACGCATCAGCAGCTCAGCGCCGAGCAGCTCGCCGCCGCCGGCATCGGCGAGGACATGATCCGCCTCTCGGTCGGGCTGGAGGAGCCTGACGACATCCTCGAGGATCTCGGGCAGGCGCTTCGGGCCGCGCAGAAGTCGCTGCCACGGGCGGCGGAGTAGCACGCGCATGGAGCTCAGCGTTGCGGGCAGGCGCGTCCTCGCGGGAACCGGCGGGCGCGACTTCGATCCGAAGCTGCCGACGGCAGTCTTCCTGCACGGCGCCGGCATGGATCACACGGTCTGGGCCCTGCAGACCCGGTCCTTCGCCCATCACGGGCGGAGCGTGCTGGCTCTAGATTTTCCCGGCCACGGCGGCAGCGAGGGACCGGCGCTGACCAGCATTCCGGCGATGGCGGAGTGGGTGCTGCAAGTGCTGGACGTCGTCGGCGCCGGCACCGCCCGTGTCGCCGGTCACAGCATGGGCTCCCTGGTGGCGCTGGAGACGGCGGCGCGGGGCGGCGCGCGCATCGACGGGCTGGCGCTGCTGGGCTTCGTGCCGGAGATGCCCGTGCATGGCGACCTCCTGGGCGCCGCGGCGGCCGGGGCCCATCTCGCTCTTGATCTCATGGTGAGCTGGAGCTTTGGCGCCCAGTCCCGGCTCGGCAGTAATCTGGTGCCGGGCCTCTGGCTGCACGGCGAGGCGATGCGGCTCCTGGAGCACTCGCCGGCGGCGACACTCTCCGCCGATCTCGGCGCCTGCAACGCCTACAAGGATGCGGTGGAGGCGGCGACGCATATCCGCTGCCGCACCCGCCTGGTGTTGGGCGCCGAGGATCGCATGACGCCGGCGGCACAGGGCAATGCCTTCGCGGGCCGGATCGCCGGCGCCGAGGTCACCGTGCTGCCCGGGGTCGGCCACATGATGATGGTGGAGGATCCCGTCGGCACCCTGACGGCCCTCAAAGGGGTTCTGTAACCAGCCGCGCCTGAAGCCTCCCGAGCGAGGGTTCAGGCAATCACCGCTCAGCCACGGCAACCGCCAACAAATGAATGGCGAAGCCCGCCGCCATCTATTGGTGTGGCGCCGGGCAAGGGTTGCGCCGCGCGCCGAAGCCGCTGTCTCATCAGGAGAGCTTTCCTGTGGAAAAGCATGAGAACCGTCTGGGGCATCGCTCGCCCGTATCGGCCGCAGGGGCCGTCTGTCGAGGCCGCTGGCGCCCGTTGGCCGCGGCGCTTGTGCTGGTGTCGCTGACCGGCCTTGCGGCCTGCACCGGCTCGCCCGCCACCCTCGCGGAGCGCCCCACCTTCGAGGTGAAATCGCCAAGCGGCATCGCCAGCGTCACTGTGCGTGGATCATGGCCTGGCATGACGGACAGCGAGTTCGCGCACCTCGTCGAGGCCGGCATGGCACGCGCCGCCTCGGGAGGCGTGATTTCCGCGCCGGTTGCCGCTCCATACCCAACGCGGCGCATCGTGTGGCACGTGAACCCCGGTATCGGTCGAGGCCAGTCCGCACTCATGGTGAACATCTTCGACGGCTCAGTCCCCGTCTCGTATAGGCAGGAAACGGTGGCCAACGATGCCTCAGCGGCGACGATCGAGGCCACGGTCGAATTGCTCACCGCCAGGTTGATCGGCTCCTGACGACATCAGAAGTGCCCCCGGTGCCAGAGTGCGCCGCCTGTGTCATGGGGTGGTGGAAGGGCAGTGCGCTGGTAAGATGCCGGGGAGGGATCTCGTGCCGGTGAACGAGAGCTCCAGGGGCCGCACTGACCGAGGACGGAAAGAAAGCACGGGGATGTCGGAAGGCGAGGAGGAGCGGCGCTCGAACTATCTCCACACGCTGGAGATACCCACAAGGTGGATGGACAACGACGTCTACGGCCACGTCAACAACGTGGTCTACTACTCGTACTTCGACACTGTCATCAACAGCTTCCTCATCAAGTCCGGCGGTCTCGACATCCATACCGGCGCGGTCATCGGGATCGCGGTGGAGAGCCAGTGCCGCTTCCACCGGTCGCTCGCCTTCCCGGACCGGGTCGATGCCGGGCTCCGGGTCGGTCGGCTCGGGAATACCAGCGTGCGCTACGAGGTCGGGCTGTTCCGCCAGGGCGACGAGTCGCCGACGGCCACCGGGCATTTCGTCCATGTTTTCGTCGACCGCGAGCAGCGGCGGCCCACGCCGATTCCTGCGGCACTGCGGTCCGCGCTGGAGTGCTTGGTCCGCGACTCGACCGCTCGGTTGACGGGGACTCCGGGATGAGCGAGTTTCAAAGCCAATGTAATTAAGGGGTAACGGGGGACAGGTTTGTCCAAGGTTCTGCGGGTCGTCCTGTCGGGGCCGGTTCTGTCGGCGGTCTGGCTTCTGCTGTGTGCCCTCTATATCGACTCGCAAGTCGGTTGGGACGTGCTCCCCAGCCTGCTACCCCACGAGCTCGCCATCACCATCCTCGGCGTCACCGCGCCCATCGCCTTCCTCTGGGTGGTGACCGGCTTCTATCGCCGGGCGGGCGAGCTGGCCGCGAGCTCGGCCTTGCTGGCGGAGCGTGTCGATAGCCTGGTGTTCCCCTCCGAGGCCGCCGAGGCGCGGGCCCGGGCGGTGAGCGAGAGCCTGAGCGCCCAGGCCGAGAACCTGAGCGGCGCCGCCAACGAGGCGGTGGACCGCATCGAGGGTGTCTCCGCCACCCTGGCCGGACGGCTGCGGGACATCGTCACGTCGGTCACCGAGGCGGCCCAGCGGGTGGAGCGCGCCGAGGGCGATCTCGTCACCGTCGCCGATCAGGTCGGCAAGCTGAGCCAGGCGCTGCAGAGCCATGCCCAGGCGGTGGAGCAGGCGGTGCAGCGCGACCTGACCGCCGCCACCGAGCGGCTGGCGGGCCAGGTGTCGGTGGTGGAGATGACGGTCGGCCGCGCTTTCGCCGCGGGTGGCGAGAAGGTAGCCGCGGACGCCGCCGTCGCCGGCCGCGAGACCGCCCAGGAAATCGAGCGGGTCGCCGCCCGTGCCCTGGACACTTTCCGCGCCGCGGGCGAGCGCACGCTCGACGAGCTGACTGCGGTCGGCGAGCGCTCCGCCGACGGCCTCGGCGCCGCCGTGGAACGGCTCCGGGCGACCTTCGGCGACTTCGATGGCATGATCGAGGCGGCGGTGGCCAAGGCCGGCGAGCGCATCGCCCAGCGCAGCCGCGAGGTGGAGCACCAGCTCGTGCTCGCGGGCCAGCGCCTGGATCAGGCGGCGGCGGGCGGCGAGCGGGTGGTGGAGCGCGCGAGCGCCGCCAGCCACGAGGCCACGGAGGCGATGGAGCGGAGCGCCGCCGACGCGCTGGAGACCTTCCGCACCGCCGGCGAGCGGACCCTCGACATGCTCCGTGCCGCCGGAGACCGCTCTACCGAGGGCCTCGGCACCGCCGTCGACCGGCTGCGGGCGACCTTCGCCGATTTCGACGGCATGATCGAGGCGGCCGTGGTCAAGGCCGGCGAGCGCATCGCTCAGCGCAGCCGCGACGTGGAGCAGCAGCTGACCCTCGCCGGTCAGCGCCTGGATCAGGCCGCGGCAGGCGGCGACCGGGTGGTGGAGAACGCCACCGCCGCCAGCCGCGAGGCCTCCCAGGCGATGGAGCGGAGTGCCGCCGAGACGCTGGAGACACTCCGCGCCGCCGGCGAGCGGACGCTCGAGACTCTCCACGCCGCCGGCGACCGCTCCACCGAGGGCCTCGCCACCGCGGTCGATCGCCTCAAGGAAACTTTCGCGGACTTCGACGGCATGATCGAGGAGGCCGTGGGCCAGGCCAGCGAGCGCATCGCCCAGCGCAGCCGCGAGGTGGAGCAGCAGCTCGCCCTTGCCGGGCAGCGCCTGGATCAGGCCGCGGCGGGCGGCGAGAAGGTCGTCGAGAACGCCAATGCCGCCGGCCGCGATGCCTCCCAGGCGATGGAGCGGAGCGCCACCCACGCCCTCGAAGCCTTCCGCACCGCCGGCGACCGCGCGCTGGAGGCGCTGCGTGCCGCGGGTGACCGCTCGACCGGCGGCCTCGCCACCGCCGTGGAGCGGCTCAAGGAGACCTTCGGCGATTTCGACGGCATGATCGAGGCGGCCGTTGCCAAGGCCAGCGAGCGCATCGCCCAGCGCAGCCGCGAGGTGGACCAGCAGCTCGCACTGGCCGCCCAGCGCCTGGATCTGGCGGCGGCGGGTGGCGAGAAGGTGGTGGAGAACGCCAGCGCCGCCAGCCGCGATGCCTCCCAGGCCATGGAGCGGAGCGCCGCCCATGCCCTCGAGACCTTCCGCGCCGCCGGCGAGCGTGCCCTGGAGGCGATGCGCGCCGCGGGCGACCGCTCGACCGAGGGGCTCGCCACGGCGGTCGAGCGGCTGAAGGAAACCTTCGTCGACTTCGACGGCCTGATCGAGCAGGCGGTGGCCAAGGCCGGCGAGCGCGTGGCGCTGCGCAGCCGCGAACTGGACGAGCAGCTCGGTCTTGCCGCGAAGCGCCTGGATCTGGCCGCGGCAAGCGGCGAGAAGGTAGTGGAGAACGCCACCGCCTCCGGCCGCGAGACCTCCCAGTCCATGGAGCGAGTGGCAGAGCGCACGATCGAGGCCTTCCGCGTCGCCGGCGACCGCTCCGCCGACGGCCTCGCCGGTGCGATCGAGCGTCTGAAGGAGACCCTCGACGATTTCGACGGCGCGATCGAGGACGCCGCCAGCAAGGCCGGCGAGCGCATCGCCCAGCGCAGCCGCGAAGTGGAGCAGCAGCTCGTGGTCGCCGCCGAGCGCCTGGATCAGGCGACCGCCGGCGTCGCCACCAGCTCGCGGCGCGGCGCCGATGCGCTGCAGAGCGGCACCGAGAACATGACCGTCGCCACCGGCAAGGCGGCGGCCCAGAGCGAGGTGATGGCAAGTGCGCTGCGCACCTTCACCATCGAGCTCACGCGCTTCAGCGAGCAGGCGAGCGATCAGGCGGATCAGCTTGGCGCCGGCCTGACCCGTCACGTGCAGACCCTGCGCACCGCGAGCACCGAGGCGCTGCAGCGGCTGAAAGAGGTGAACGACGGCTTCGGCGGCCAGGCCGATCACGTGGCGCAGACGACGCGCCAGGCCGGCACCCGCGTCGAGGAAGTGGGCGAGGCGCTGCGCCTGCAGGTGCGTGAGCTCCTCGCCACCACGGAGCAGGTGGCGGTGCGGCTGCAGACCGTGGGCGAGCAGCTGCGCCAGCGCAGCCAGGATCTCAACTCCGTGGCCCAGGGCAGCGTCAGCACCGTGCGCCAGGCGGCGGAGGGATTTCGCGACAGCGGCGACGCGCTCAACGCCGCCGCGGTGGGAGCGGCGGAGCGGGTCACCGAGGCGGCCGGCGGGCTTCGCAACCAGGCGCTGGAGCTGCAGTCGACGGCGGATCAAGCGGTGGCGCGGGTGCGCCGCGCCGGCGAGGGCTTCGACCAGCAGGCGGACCGTTTGACCGGCATCGCCGCCGAGGCGAGCGCGCAGATCCAGCACGTCGGCGACACGCTCTCCCGGCAGATCGGGCAGATCAAGGAAGGCGCCGACCACGCGACGGCGCAGGTGACGCAGCTGCAGGAGGCCTTCACCCAGGAGGTCGGCCGTCTCAACACGGCGCGGACCGCGGTCGGCTCCCAGGTCGCCGAGATCCGCAATCTCCTGCAATCCCAGGTGCACGAGCTCGGGCGGTCGTCCGAGCAGGCGGTCGAGCGCTCCTCCCTGGTGAGCGACGTCTTCCGCGAGCAGGCGCGCCAGCTCAAGGAGGCGGCCGCCGAGGCCCTCAACCAGACCGACGCGGTCGGCATCGTGGTGCAGCAGCAGGTCCGCGATCTCCGCGGCCTCTCCGAGCAGCTCGCGACCCAGGTCGGCACCATCAGCGAGACCCTGCGCAGCGGCTCCCTCGAGGTCACCCAGTCGACCGAGCGCGCCTCCGGCCGCGCCGAGGAGGTGGCCCAGCTCCTGGCGGATCAGAGCCGCGCGGTCTCCAGCGCCACCGACGGCGCGGCGCAGCGCCTGACCCAGACCGGCGAACTCCTGCGCGAGCGGGCACAGGACGTGCTGGAAGCCGCCGATCGCACCGCCGGCAAGCTGGTGGAACTCGGCGACCGCTTCTTCGAGCGCAGCCAGCAGGTGGCGGCGTCCAGCGACGGCGCCACGGCGAAGCTCCGGGATTCCGGCGCGGTCTTCCGCCAGCAGACCCAGGACCTCGCCGCCGCCGCCGATCGCGCGGCCGCGCAGGTAGAGGAAGCCGGCGAGATCTTCGCCGACCGTCTGGCGGCGCTCTCCTCCACCAGCGAGACCGCGACGACGCGCCTCAAGGAGCTGAGCGAGGCGGCGCGCAACCAGGCGACCGCGCTCGCCGCCGCCGGCGAGACCGTGGCGCTCCGCACCGACCAGGCCAACGAGGCGCTACGGCGCCAGCAGCGCGACCTCCAGGGCGCCGCCGAGCACGCGAACTCGCGCATCTCCGAGGTGCGCGGCGCCCTCAAGGACCAGACGGTGGAGCTCAACGCCACCACCGACAAGGCGCTGGAGCGCCTGGAGAACATGGGCGACACTTTCCGGCGCCAGGCGACCGATCTCGCCGGCACCGCCGAGCACGCGGCGGGCCGGGCGCGGGACGCCGGCACCATCTTCGAGACCCAGGTGACCCAGCTCGTCAAGACCGCGACCGACGCCGCCGAGCAGGCGGAGCGGGTGCGGCGCGCCGCCATCGAGACCCAGCAGGACACGTTCCTGAAGGGCGCCACCTTCATCATCGAGACCCTGCAGTCGATCGCCGTCGATCTCAACCGCGTCCTCGACGAGCAGATCCCGGATCAGATCTGGAAGCGCTTCCATTCCGGCGACCGCGCGATCTTCACCCGCCAGCTCCTGCGCATGCAGGACCGGGAGGGGCCGGGCCTCATCAAGCAGAAGTTCGAGGAGGACCCGAACTTCCGCGACTACGTGCTGCGCTACCTCAATCAGTTCGAGACGCTGCTGGCCCAGGCCCGCGAATGCGACCACCAGGACGTGCTCGGCGCCACCTTCGTCACCGCCGACGTCGGGAAGCTGTACCTGCTGCTGTCGAACGCGGTGGGTAGGCTGAAGCACTAAAAAATCGCCTCTCTCCGCACGCAGTGGGAGAGGGGCTAACAGCTCCAAAGAATCATTCCCACCCGCCGTCGATGACCTCGCGCGTCTCCTCCACCGCCACCTGCCAGAGCGCCAGCATCTCGGCGTCGCTCTTCTGATAGTGGCCGCCGTAGTTGCCGTCGCCGATATAGGCGCGGAGCGCCTGCGGGTTGAGGGAGCGGAGGCGGTCGTGGTCGATCATTGGCTTGCGCTGGGTCGGCTGCTCGACGCCGGCGACGCGCGTCCAGGGGAAGTTCTCCATCCAGGACGCGTGGGAGGCGACGGGGTCGATCTCCTTGACCTTGGCCCAGGTCTTCGGCGCGTTGTACCAGTTGTAGAACTTGGCCTTGAGGCCGGGCCGCTCCGCCATGCGCTCGGCGACCAGGGACTGCGCCGGCGCGTTGCCGCCGTGGCCGTTGACGATTACCACCCGGCGGAAGCCGTGGGTGTAGAGGCTGTCGAGGATGTCGCCGATGACGCGGAGATACGTCTCCACCTTCAGCGTCACGGTACCGGGATAGGCCATGAAATAGGGCGTGATGCCGTAGTGCACGACCGGGAAGACCGGCACGCCCAAGGGCTCCGCCGCCTCCGCCGCCACCCGCTCCGAGAGGATGCCGTCGACGTTGAGGCTGAGGTGCGCGTGCTGCTCGGTGCTTCCCACCGGCAGCACCGCCCGGTCATCGCGCTTGAGGTAGGCCTCCACCTGGCTCCAGTTCGTCTCGCTGATCCGCACGCGGACTCTCCCTCGGAAATCGCCGTTCGCGCGACCCTATCCCGCACTCCAAAGCCCGGCAACCGTTGACAAGGCTTGCCGGCGAAACCTACTTTCGCCGACCGCGACCGAAGGACAGGCGCGTGGCGCAGTACATTGCCCGACGGCTCATTCAACTCGTCTTCGTTCTCCTCGGCGTCAGCATCGTGGTGTTCTTTACCATGCATGTGCTGCCGGGAGACGTGGCGACCTTGCTGCTGGGGGAGCGCGCCAGCGCCGAGCAGCTCGAGCGGCTGCGCCATCAGCTCGGCATCGATCAGCCGGTGTATGTCCAATATTTTCGCTTCGCGCTCGATGCGCTGCACGGCGATTTCGGAACCTCGCTCCGCACCAATCATTCCGCCTTCACCGACGTCTGGGTGGCTTTCCCGGTCACCATCCAGCTCGCGCTGGCGGCGCTGCTGCTGTCGGTGGCGGTGGGCGTGCCGGCGGGCGTCATCGCGGCGGTGAAGCCGCTCTCGCACTTCGACAACATCGTCATGACGGTGTCGCTCTTCGGCGTCTCGATGCCGATCTTCTGGCTGGGGCTGATGCTGATCCTGGTCTTCGGCGCCACCCTCGACTGGCTGCCGATCGGCGGGCTGATGCCGATCGGCGTCGAGCCGCCGCGGATCACCGGCATGTCCGTGGCGGACAGCCTGATCTCCGGCCGCGTCGGCCTGGTGCTGCTGAGCCTCAAATATCTGCTGCTGCCGGCGGCGACGCTGGCCACCATCCCCTTGGCCCTCATCACCCGCATCACCCGCTCGGAAATGCTGACCATGGGGAGCGCCGATCACGTGCGGACGGCGCGGGCGAAGGGGCTGCCGGAGGGGCGGGTGGTGCTGCGCCACGTGCTCCGCAACGCGCTCATTCCCGTCGTCACCGTGATCGGCCTGCAGCTGGGACTGCTGCTCTCGGGCGCGGTGCTGACGGAGACGATCTTCTCGCTGCCGGGCCTCGGCCGGCTGATGGTGAACGCGATCCTGACCCGGGACTATCCCGTGGTGCAGGCGGCGGCGCTGCTGACGGCGCTGCTCTTCGTGCTGGTGAACCTGCTGGTGGATCTGAGCTACGCCTTCCTCGATCCGCGGATCCGCTACCGATGAGCGCCGTCGAGGTCGCTCCGGCGCCGGCCGCGACGCGAGGGCGGGACTTCGCCCGCGTGCTGCGCCGCCCGACGGCGCGGATCGGCGCCGCCCTCGTCATCTTCTTCCTGCTGCTGACGCTGCTGGCGCCGCTCATGGCGCCCTACGATCCCTTCGACCAGGATCTCTCCAGCACCCTCACGGCGCCGTCCCTCGAGCATCCCTTCGGCACCGACCAATACGGGCGCGATGTCCTGAGCCGGGTGATGGTGGGCTCGCGCACGGCGCTGCTGGCAATCCTGGTCGCCGACGGCATCGCCCTCGTCGCCGGCTGCGCCATGGGGTTGGTCGCCGGCGTCTATGGCGAATGGGCGGACAGCGCCGTGATGCGCGTCGTGGACGTGCTGCTGGCGTTTCCCTACCTGCTGCTCGCCCTCATCATCGTCGCGGCGCTGGGGCCGAGCCTCCTCAACTCGATGATCGCCATCGGCGTCGTCTATACGCCGCAATATGCGCGGCTCATCCGCGGCCAGGTGCTGGCGGTGAAGACCACCGAGTACGTGCTGGCGTCCCAGGCGATCGGCGCCAGCCGCCTCCGCATCACCCTGAGCCACATCCTTCCCAACAGCTTCACGCCGGTCCTGGTGATGGCGACCCTGCAGGCTGGATCGGTGGTGGTGGAGACCGCCGGCCTCTCGTTCCTGGGCCTCGGCGCACAGCCGCCCTCGCCGGACTGGGGCGCGGTGCTGGCGGAGGGGCAGGGCTATTTCCTCACCGCGTGGTGGATCGCGACGTTTCCCGGCCTCGCCATCTTCGTGGTGGTGATCGGGTTCAACCTCTTCGGCGACGCGCTCCGCGATCACTTCGACCCGCGCCGGCGCAAGCTATGAGTGGCGGTAACCTGGACCCGGACCTGCTCCTCGATCTCCGCGATCTCAAGGTGGAGTTCGCTGGCGAGGACGGCACCGTGCGCGCCGTCGACGGCGTCTCGCTCACGATCAAGCGCGGCGAGACCCTGGTCGTGGTGGGGGAGTCCGGCTCCGGCAAGTCGGTGACCAGCCTCGCCCTCATGCGCCTCGTCGCCAGCCCGCCCGGCCGCATCGCCGGCGGCGAGGCGTGGTTCCGGGGCAAGGACGGCGTCGTCCGCGATCTCCTGGCGGTCGACGAGGCGACGATGCGGGGCATCCGCGGCAACGACATCGCCATGATCTTCCAGGAGCCGATGACCTCGCTCAACCCGGTCTACACCGTGGGCCAGCAGATCATCGAGGCGATCGAGCTGCACCAGGGGAAGCGCGGCCGCGCGGCGGCGGCGCTGGCGGTGGAGATGCTGGAGCTGCTCGGCATTCCCGAGCCGCGCCGGCGCATGGGAGCCTATCCGCACCAGATGTCCGGCGGCATGCGCCAGCGCGCCATGATCGCCATGGCGCTCTCCTGCCGGCCGACGCTGCTCATCGCCGACGAGCCCACCACGGCCCTCGACGTCACGATCCAGGCGCAGATCCTCGAGCTCATCAAGAAGCTGCAGCGGGAGCTCGGCATGGCCGTGCTCTTCATCACCCACAATCTCGGCGTCGCCGCCGACATCGCCGACCGGATCGTCGTGATGTATGCGGGCCGGGTGGTGGAGGAGGGGCCGTCTCGGGCGCTCTTCCATCGGCCGCGCATGCCCTACACGCTGGGGCTGCTGCGCTCGGTGCCGCGCCTAGGGCTGGCGCGGAACAGCGGCCCGCTGCAGGCGATCCGTGGCAACGTGCCGGACCCGCTCAACCTGCCGCCGGGCTGCGCCTTCGCGCCGCGCTGCGATTTCATGCAGGCCGGGCTCTGCGACGTGGCACCCCCGCCGCTGGAGCCCTGCGAGCCGGAGCATCACGTCCGCTGCCTGCGCTGGGCGGCGGTGGCGGAGTCTGCAGGACCATGACGTCGGCGCCGCTCCTGGAGGTGACCGATCTCCGCACCTGGTTCGAGCTGAGCGGCGGCGTCTTCGGCCGCCGCCGCGGCCACGTCAAGGCGGTGGACGGCGTCTCCTTCACGCTCGCCGCCGGCGAGGTGCTGGGGCTGGTGGGGGAAAGCGGCTCCGGCAAGACCACCGTCGGCCGCACCATCCTCCGCCTCATCGAGCCCACCTCCGGCGAGATCCGCTTCGAGGGTCAGGACATCGCGGGCCTAGCGCCGTCGGCCTTGAAGGAATTCCGGCGGCGCGCGCAGCCCATCTTTCAAGATCCCTTCGCCTCTCTCGATCCACGCATGCGCGTCGAGCGGATAGTCGGCGAGCCCCTGGTGGTGCATGGTCTGGCGGCCAATGCCGGCGACCGGCGCGCCCAGGTCGCCGAGCTTCTGACCCAGGTCGGCCTCTCCGCCGATCACATGACGCGCTATCCCCACGAATTCTCCGGCGGGCAGCGCCAGCGCATCGGCATCGCCCGGGCGCTGGCGGTGAAGCCGGAATTGATCGTGGCGGACGAGCCGGTCTCGGCCCTCGACGTCTCGATCCAGGCCCAGGTGGTGAACCTGCTCCGCGAGCTGCAGCGGAAGCTCGGCCTCGCGCTCCTCTTCATTGCCCACGACCTCGCGGTGGTGGAATACATCTCCGACCGCATCCTGGTGATGTATCTCGGCAAGGTGATGGAGCTGGCACCCTCCGAAGAGCTGTGCCGCCAGCCGCGCCATCCCTATACCGAGGCGCTGCTGTCAGCGGTGCCGGTGCCGGACCCCGACCGCCGCGGCAAGCGCATCGTGCTCCAGGGCGACATCCCCAGCCCGATCGATCCACCCTCGGGCTGCGTCTTCCGCACCCGCTGCCCCTACGCCATCGCTAAGTGCGCCCGCGAGGTGCCGCCGCTCCGGCAGGTGTCGCCCGGCCACTTCAAGGCCTGTATCCGCGACGACGTGCTGTAGCGCCTCCCGAAGAAAGAAAAAGGGCCCGGGTTTGCGCCCGGGCCCTTGGTCGTGCGGTCGAGTTTCCCGCTATTCCAGCGACACTTTCTCCATGTCGAAGAACATCTGTGTCGGGTTCAGCACATACCCCTTCACTTCCTTGCGCACGGCGCGGACTTGCAGCACCGAGTTCACGAAGATCCAGGGCGCGTCGTCGAGGATCACCTTCTGCGCCTTGGCGTAGAGCGCCACGCGCTTGGCGTGGTCGGGCTCCTTCTGGGCGTCGAGCATGAGCTTGTCCGCTTCCGGGCTCTTGTAGCGCGGCGTGTTGGTCACCGGGATCTTGGCGGAGCCGAAGAGCTCGTAGAGGAAGTTGTCGGGATCGCCGTTGTCGCCGGTCCAGCCCACGGTGAAGATGCCGCCATACTTTGCCGGAGCGGATCTGGGCCAGGAAGGCGCCGATCTCCAGCTTCTGGATCTCGGTCTCGACGCCGACCTTCTTGAGATAGCCCTGCACCGCGACCGCGAGCTCGGCGCCCGCCGGATTGTAGCCGCGGGCGCTGTTGTAGGAGAGGAACTCCGCCTTGAAGCCGTTCGGATAGCCGGCCTCTTTCAGCAGCTCCTTGGCCTTGGCGGGATCGTAGCTGTAGCCCTTGAGCGAGCTGTCGAAGCCCCATTGCGAGGACGGCAGCGGCGACGTCATGGGCTCGGCGAGGCCCTGGTAGAGCGACTTGTCGATGGCCTCGCGATCGATCGCGTAGTTGAGCGCCTGGCGCACCCGCTTGTCGTTGAAGGGCTTGGTGTCGGTGGGCAGGCCGATGCCGCTGACAGCGAGGCCGGGCTGGGTCATCAGCACGACGTTGGGGTCGCCCTTGAGGGCGGGAACCGCCTGGGAGCTGAGGTCGCCGAGAATCTGCACGTCGCCGCGCTTCAATGCCAGGAGGCCAGCCTGCGGGTCCGGATACTCCTTGAAGACGATCCGGTCCACCTTGGGCTTGCCGCCCCAATAATTGGGATTGGCGTCCAGCACGATCTGGTCGCCGGGCCGCCACTCCTTAAAGATGAAGGGGCCGGTGCCGGTGGGATGGTTGCGGAAGTCCTTGCCGTACTGATGCGCCGCCGCCGGGCTCACCACGCCGTTCCAGACCATCGCCAGGTTGGTGATGAAGGGCGCATAGGCGGTCTTGAGCTTGAACTCCACCGTGTCGTCGTCGACGGCGCGATAGGAGGCGAGCTGCTCGTAGGTGGTGTCGATATAACCCTCGACCGGCCCGGTCTTGAAGATCGAGTCCGGGTCGTTCTTGTCCAGAAGGCGGTTGAGGCCCTGCACGTAGGTCTTGGCGTTGAAGGGGCTGCCGTCCTGGAATTTCACGCCCTTGCGGAGATGGAAGGTGTAGGTGAGACCATCGGGCGTCACATCCCAACTCTGAGCCAGCGCGGGCTCGACGTCGACGGTGCCGGGCTTGTAGCGCACCAGGCTGTCGTAGATCGTCGCCATCACGAAGCCCGACGTATTGTTCAGCACCGCCTCCGGGTCGAGGCCGGTGGGATCGGCCTGGATGCCGATGACGAGGGTTTTCTGGGCGTGAGCCGGGGCGGAGAGGGACGTGCCCGCGAGCGCCAGCACCGCGATCGCGGTGGCGGAGAGAAGTCGATTCATTTTCATTCTTGTCCTCCAACGGAGTGCGGAGGGCAGGCCGCGCGCGTTGCCAATGGCACCGGCAACTGGCTTTGGCGATCGGTAAAGACACCCCCGCGCCGACACGACTGCCTTCCCGATTCAGCTACCATGATGAATTGAGGGAGTTGAGTCGCCACCGGTGCGCGCGACGCGCGAAACCATTGGAAAACGTGAAAGCGGGCCCTCGCTCGCGCGGGGACCCGCTTCACGTCATTGCGCGATCACTGTTTCGTCGCGCTTATTTTCTGCAGGGATTGAGAGGTGGCCGATCAGGCCGCCTTCTGCTCCAGCGTCGTCGGCTTGGCGGAGCCGCCGATCGCGATCTTGCGCGGCTTCTTCTCCTCGGGTACCTCGCGGGCGAGCTCGACGCTCAGGAGACCGTTCTCCAGATTGGCGCCGGTCACCTTGATGTAGTCCGCGAGCTGGAAGCGACGCTCGAAGGCGCGTCGGGCGATGCCGCGGTAGAGCGCGCGGGGCGCGGTCTCCTCGCTCTTCGCCTTGCCGGAGACAACCAGCGTGTCGTCCTTGGCGGTGATGTCGAGCTCGTCCGCGCTGAACCCGGCCACCGCCACCGTAAGGCGGTAGGCGTTGTCGCCGACGACCTCGATGTTATAGGGCGGATAGGTGTTCTCGACGCGCGCCGACGTGTCGACGAGCTGGCTCAGCCGGTCGAAACCGATGGTGGAGCGAAAAAGGGGAGAGAAATCGAGTGCGTTCATGATGATGTCCTCAGGTTTGAGCAACATGGAACCGGCGACCCGCCACGGAAGGGCCGAGCCGCTCGGATGGTTAATGCCGAACCTCCCTGGGGAGCGTCCGACAGGGCAGACATAAGCATCAACACGGGGTGTTCAAGGGTGCCGTTAACCCCGCTTGGACTCGCCGGAGCGTCCCGGGCAATGCTAGAACTGAGGGGTGAGAGAACAGTCCTCAGGAGCGCCGGCGCAGCCCGCGCCCACCGCCTTCTTCGACAAGACCTACGACGAGGCCATGGGCCTTCTCGAGCAGGCCCGGGGATATCTCTCCGTTCTCGAGCCCATCGACCGCCGCCAGCTCGGCGCCGTGGAACGGCTCAAGCTCTGCACCGAGACGATGCGCATGACGGCGCGCCTCACGCAGATCATGGCGTGGCTGCTGGCGGAGCGCGCCATCTTCGCTGGCGAGCTCAGCCGGGAAGCGGCAATCGACGGTCAGGAAGGACTGGCGGCGCTGGAGATCTGCATGGATCGCGGCGAGGCGGATTGGATGGGCCTGCCGGGCCGCCTGGTGACGCTGCTCGATCGCAGCCACCGTCTTTACGTACGGGTCGCCAGACTCGACGATCTCGCGCGCCGCCGGCTGCAGTAGCCGGCAACGTCAGGAGCGCGCTCGGTGCGCCCGCTTACTACTTCTTTTCTTCCTTGGTTTCCTTGGCGCCGCCGAAGCCGCCGCCGAAGCGCTTGTTGAAGCGCGCGAGCTGGCCGCCGTCCATCAGCTTCTGCTGGCCGCCGGTCCAGGCTGGGTGCGACTTGGAGTCGATCTCCAGCCGCAGGGTGTCGCCGGCCTTGCCGTAGGTCGAGCGGGTCAGATAGCTGGTGCCGTCGGTCATCACCACGGTGATCTCGTGGTAATCCGGATGGATGCCGTCCTTCATGAGCCCGCTCCTCGCCAAAAGGAGCGGCTTTATAGCGAAGGCGGCCGCCGGTGGCAATCCCGGCCCGCCGGTCAGCGCTCGGTCAGTTTGAACTCGATCCGGCGATTCTTGCCATAGGCGTCGTCGGTGCTGCCGGTATCGATCGGCTGATATTCGGCAAACCCGGCCGCGGCCAGGCGATCAGGGGGAAGTCCCTGTTCAATCAGATACTTAACGACCGCCGTCGCGCGCGCCGTCGAGAGCTCCCAGTTCGAGCGGAACTGAGGGGTGTTGATCGGCCGCTTGTCTGTGTGGCCATCGACCCGGAGCACCCAGGGAATGTCCGCCGGGATCTTGCCGGCGATTTCCCGGAGGGCGCCGCCCAGCAGATCCAGCTCGTGCTTGGCGTCGAGGCCGAGATCGGCGCTGCCCGGCGCGAACAGCACCTCGGACTGGAAGACGAAGCGGTCGCCGACGATGCGGATGTCAGGCCGGTTGCCGAGGATCTCGCGCAGCTTGCCGAAGAATTCCGACCGGTACTCCGCCAGCTCCTGCACCTTGTTGGCCAGCGCCACGTTGAGGCGCTTGCCGAGGTCGGCGATCTGTACCTCCTCGTCCTTCGACTTCTGCTCGGAGACGTCGAGGGCGGCGGCGAGGCGCTGCATCTGGTCACGCAGCGCGGCGATCTGCTGATTGAGGAGCGCGGCCTGGTCCTGCGATCCTCTGAGGGCGCTGTCCTTGTCGCGCACGCTGGATTGCGCCTCGTCGGCGCGCTGGGTGAGCTCGGCCACTTGCGCCTGCAGCCGATCCCGCGCCGAGATCGAGGCCTGCAGCTGGCTCGAGACCTGCGCCAGATTGAGCTTGAGATCGGCGCCCGCCTTGCGCTCCAGATCCAGGAGCCCGGTGAGCTCCGCCACCTGCTGATTGAGGCGCGACATGGCCGCGTCGCGGCTGGAGAGCGCGCTCACCAGGAAGAACTGGGCGCCGGTGAAGATCAGCAGCACGAAGATGATGACCATCAGCAGCTGCGACAGCGCGTCGACGAAGCCCGGCCAGATGTCGATGCCGGGGCGGCGATTGCGGCGGCTGGAATAGGCCACGGGCTAGCGCTCGGCTTCCTCGGCGAGCGCGGCGATGGTGCGCGCGACGAGGCGGATCTCGCTGCGGATCTCCTGCACCGCGGAGCCGCGGCCTTGGGACACGTCCTCGTAGAGCCGCGCCAGATGCATCTCGATATTGCGCAGATGCGTGCGGGACTTCGTCCTGGCCGGGCTGGCGCTGGGTGCTGGCGTCGGCCAGGCGCTGCAGCACCGGCTTCAGGTCCATCTGCCCTTCCGCCAGTTTGACCAGCAGGTTCTGCTCGGCGCGCATCTGGTCGGTGAGGGCGCCGAGCCGGTCGGTGAGGGCCACCACGTTGGAGTTGGCGGAGATGCGGCTCTCCTCGCCGCGGCCCAGGATGCGCTGCAGTCCCTCGAGGCTGTCCGCGGTCTGCTCCAGGAGCGCCTGGATGAACGCCGGCACCGAGGTCTCGCCACCCTCGGCGAGGGCGCCGCCGCCGCCGGAAAGCCGCGTATAGCCGGAGAGCCACTCCTCGAGGTCGTTGTAGAAGCGGTTCTGCGCGAGGCCCGCCTGCAGATCGAGGAAACCCAGCACCAGGGAGCCGGCGAGGCCGAAGAGCGACGCGCTGAAAGCCGTGCTCATGCCGGCGAGCGGCGCTTGCAAGCCGGATTTGAGATCGGCGAAGGCGCGGTTTGCATCGGCTCCGGCGGCGCCAAGCGCGCCCAGCACGCCGCCCACGGCGCCCACCGTCTCCAGCAGGCCATAGAAAGTACCGAGGAGGCCGAGGAACACCAGGAGCCCGATCAGGTAGCGCGCGGTCTCCCGGGTCTCCTCGAGCCGCGTGCCGATGCCGTCGAGCAAGGTGCGCAGGGAAGTCGGCGACAGGCTCACACGGCCGCCCTTGCGGTCGGCGAGCATGTGGGCGAGCGGCGCGATCAGACGCGGCACGCGATCGCGGGCGGGATCCGCCTTGCTGCGGCGATACCGCTCGATCCAGGCGACCTGGGGATTGAGCTGCAGGACCTGGCGGAAGATGTAGATGATGCCGGCCAGCAGAATGCCGACGATCATGCCGTTGACGGCGGGGTTGCCGAGGAAGTAGCGCACCAGCGCCGGCGCCAGCAGCGCCGCCACCAGGCACACGCCCAGCAGGAACAGGCCCATGCGGATGAGGTAGCGCTGGGGACGTGTCACTGCCGGAATTTCCGCTGCACGGCGAGAGCGGCCGTCACCGCTCGACCGCCACGATGTCGACGCGATCGGCCGGGCCGCCGCTGTCGGGCCGGTTGCCCAGCGCGCGCACGTCGATGCGCGTGCTGCGCACGCCCTGCTCGATGAGATAGGAGCGCACGGCGATCGCACGGGACAGCGAGACCCGCCGCGCCTGACTCGCCTGGTCCGGCGCGCCGCTGGCGTAGGCGACGAGCTGGATGCGCAGCTGATCGTCGGACTTCATGGAGCGGATGACCGCGTCGAGAGCCGGCCGCGCCTGGTCCGCCACATCGGTCACGTTGGGGGGAAAGACGACTCGGCCGGGCACGCCGCCGCCTTGCGGCACGTTGGCGGTCTGCACCGGCGCCGTACTGGCGGCGCGGGTGGCGGTGGGCGGCGGTGGCGCCGGAGCCGGAGCCGGAGCTGCAGCCGCAGCGGGCGGCGTCGCCGGGGCCGTCGACGCCTCGACGCCGGAGGGGCCGCGGAGCGCCGGCGGCGCGGCCGGCTGCGCCGCGGCCTGTGCCGCGGGGGCGGGGGCTGGCGGAGTTGGCGGAGGGCTCGGTGCCGGAGGTGGAGTCGCTGCCACGACGGGCGGAGTCGGTGCAACCGGCGTCAGGGGAACCGGGGCACCCGGGGCCGGCGCCGGTGCGGCGACGGCCGGTGGCGTCGGGGCGGCCGGCGCCGTGGGAGCGACCGGAGGCGTCACATCCGCCGCCGGAGCCGGCAGCGCCGCCAGTTTCTCCCGCGTGGTGGGAATCTGCGGTGCCGGCGGTGTGAGGGTGATCTTCGGCTGCGGGCTGGCGGTTGGCGGGGTGAGCTTGATCCTTGGCTGGTCGGTCGCGGCGGCGACCTTGGCGGGGCGGGACGTCCCGGTGCCCCTGCCGTCGGCCTTGGCGGATCGCGGCTGCTTGAGGCGGAGCGGCTTGCCGTCGGGACCGATGGAATTCGGCAATGTCTTTCGCAGCAGACCCGGCAGGGTCGGCGCGGGCCCAAGGGAATCGATCACGCTCTCGTCGACCCAGACATCCGGCGTCCCGTTGCCACCCACGACAATCGGCGCCTGGGCGCGGGCGGAACCGGCGACGATCGCCAGGAGTGCCGCCAGCCCAAGCGCTATCGTCCCGGTCTTGAGCCGTTCTGTGGATCCCGCTCGACCGCTCATACGCCTATGCTTCTAACAAGTGCCCCTGCCGGCTTACCGGCGGGTCAAAATAGCGCAATTGCTGCCTAATACCAACTCGCGAAGCAGCGGACGGGGATAGGGAATTCTTAAGATGCGGTGCCGGCCGCCGCCGACTCCGGCGCCGCGCGCATGGCGTCCTTGAGGAGCGCCCCCAAGGGCAGGTGCAGGTGATCGTTCGCCGCCAGGACGTGACCGCTCGCCATGAAATCGCGCACATCCGTCAGGTTGCTGACGTAACCGCCCGCTTCTCGTATGAGGAGAAGGCCCGCCGCCAGGTCCCAGGGCTGCAGGCCGAACTCCCAGAATCCGTCGTAGCGCCCCGCGGCGACATAGGCGAGGTCCAGAGCCGCCGCGCCGGCGCGGCGGACGCCGGCGGTCACTCCCATGACGGCCGCCAGGGTGCGCAGGTACATCGCGTGCTCGGCGCCGCCGCGGATGGTGGGAATGCCTGTCGCGATCACGGACTCCTCGAGCTTGCGCCGGGCCGAGACGCGCAGGCGGCGGTCGTTGACGAAAGCGCCGGCGCCTTTCTCGCCCCAGAACATCTCGTCGCGCACCGGCTCGTAGATCACGCCGGCGACGATCTCGTTGTCGCGCTCCAGGGCAATGGAGATGCAGAACTGGGGGATGCCGTGCAGGAAATTGGTCGTGCCGTCGAGGGGATCGACGATCCAGCGGTGGCGGCCGTCGCTGCCGGCGCTGGCGCCGCTCTCCTCCATGAGGAATCCGAAGCCGGGCCGCGCGCGGGAGAGCTCGGCGCGGAGCGTCTTCTCCGCCTTGAGATCGGCCTGGGTCACGAAATCGCCGGGGCCCTTCACCGAGACCTGGAGCTGCTCCACCTCGCCGAAGTCGCGCAAGAGGCCCCGCGCCGCCTTGAGGGCGGCAGCGGTCATGACGTTGATGAGGGGGGAGCGGACGGCCATCGGCGGTCGAGCGGGGCGCGGCGCGCCCGGCGCTCAGTCCTTGGCGCGCTCGACGTAGGTGCCGTCGGCGGTATTGACGACGATGCGCGTGCCGACGGCGATATGGGGCGGGATCAGCACGCGGCGCCCGTTGTCGAGCTTGCCGGGCTTGTAGGACGAGGAGGCGGTCTGCCCTTTCACCACTGCGTCGGCTTCCACCACCGTCATGATCACGGACTGCGGCAGCGTTACCGACATCGGCGTGCTCTCGTAGAGTTGCACCGTCACCATCATGTTGTCCTTGAGGAAATCGGCGGGCTCGCCGATCAGCTCGCGGTCCACCATCACCTGCTCGTAGTTCTCGGTGTCCATGAAGGTAGCGTGATCACCCTCGAAGTAGAGAAACTGCATGTCCTTCTCGTCGAGCTGCACGCGCTCCACCGTCTCCTGGGTGCGGTAGCGCTCGTTGGTCTTGTTGCCGCTCTTGAGGTCGCGCATCTCCACCTGGGCGAAGGCGCCGCCCTTGCCCGGCTGGATCAGCTCGCGCTTCAGCACGATCCAGAGCTTCCCGGAATGCTCGAGCACGTTGCCCGGCTTGATGTCGATGGCGTTGATCTTCATGACGATGGCTCTTGATGGGGGATATTCGCGCCCTTGGCGGCGGTGCTTCCTAGCAGCTTGCCCCCGCCAAAGGAAGGGGGATGCGGCGGCGTCGCCGGACGCTAGTTCCAGGGGTTGAGAGGCTTGGCAAGCCCGGGCGGCCAGCGCAGTCTCTGCCGGCGCGCGGACATCGCTGCGCCGCCGGTTTCTCGCCATGAGGGGACGCCCGTTCATGCCGTCGCTCCGCCGCATCCGCGCACTTGTCCTGGGGGCCACGCTGCCGCTCCTCGCGACCTGCTCGGCGGCCCAGACGCCGCCGGCAACCGCGACCCCGATCAGGCACCTCATCGTCGTGGTGGGGGAGAACGTCAGTTTCGACGCGCTGTTCGGAACCTATCAGCCGGTCGCTGGCCAGAGTGTCGCCAATCTGCTGTCGAAGGGGATCGTGACGGCGGACGGCCGTCCCGGCCCCAGCGCCCGCCTGGCGGCGCAACGCATCGCCGAGGTGCGCGGCCATTATGAGGTGACGCCGCGCATCACCGGCAGCTACGCGCGGCTGCCGCGGCCAGGCACCACCTATGCACTCGATCAACCGCAATTCGCGCCCGATCGCCGCTTCCCGGGCGATCTCCCGAACGCGCCGTTCCCGATCACCCGCTACGCCGACTGGATGGCGGCGGTGGGCGATCCCGTGCATCGCTTCTTCCAGATGTGGCAGCAGGTGGACGGCGGCAAGAACGATCTCTTCGTCTGGGTCGACATGACCTCCGGCGAGGGCTCGCGCCACCGCGACAATCCCCGCTCCGGCACCAACCAGGGCGCCGTCGCGCTCGGCTTCTACAACATGGCCGCCGGCGACGGCGCCTATTTCCAGGAGCTGGCGCGGGGCTACGCGCTCGCCGACAACTATCACCAGCCCGTCATGGGCGGCACCGGCGCCAATTATTTCGCCCTCGCCACCGGCCACGCGGCCGCCTATCTCGTCGACGGCAACCTCGCGACCCCGCCCGCCAACCAGATCGAGAATCCCGATCCACGGCCCGGCAGCAACAACTGGTACACCCGGTCCGGCTACAGCTCCGGCTCCTATGTCGCCTGCGCGGACGCGACCCAACCCGGCGTCAAGGCGATCCGCGATTACCTCGCGACGCTGCCGTACAAGCCCTTCAACGACGGCAATTGCGAGCCCGGCGCCTACTATCTCGTCAACAACTACCAGCCCGGTTTCACTGCCAGCGGCGAGCGCCGTGTGCTGGGTCCCGACAAGCGTGTGCTGCCGCCGCAGACCGCGCCCACGATCGGCGAGGCGCTCTCCGCCAAGGGCGTGTCCTGGAAGTGGTATCAGGGCGGCCGCAATGCCGACGGCTCCGTCAGCGACGAATACTGTCAGATCTGCGATCCCCTGACTCATTCGGTCGCCGTCATGACGGGGCCGCTCAAGAACAATCTTCGAAGCCTCGCCGAGCTCGACCGCGATCTCGCCTCCGGGCGGACGTTGCCGGCGGTTTCCTTCGTGACGCCGCCGAACGACGAGTCCGGCCATCCCGCCTATTCCGTGATCTCCCGCTACGAGACCTTCCTCAAGGCGCTGATTGCCAAGGTGCAGGCGCAGCCGGAGATCTGGGCGGAGACCGCGATCCTCGCCACCACGGATGAGGGCGGCGGCTACTACGACAGCGGCTACATCCAGATCCTGGATTTCTTCGGCGACGGGACGCGCATCCCGTTCCTCGCCATCTCGCCCTTCGCCCGGCGCGGCGTGGTCGATCACACCTACTACGATCACGCCTCGATCCTGAAGTTTATCGAGAAGAACTGGGGCCTGAAGCCGCTGTCACCGCGCAGCCGCGACAATCTGCCGAATCCCGTCATGGACGGCGCCGATACCTACGTGCCGCAGAATCGCCCGGCGATCGGCGACCTCACCAACCTGTTCCAGTTCTGAGGCCGGCGATGACGGACACGCGAGATGGCTGGTGGCGCCCGGATCGGTTCGAGCGCAAGCGCGGCTTCCTCGCCGCCCGCGGCCGCATCGCCGCCGCCGTGCGCGCCACCTTCGCCGGCTGGGACTTCCTCGAGGTGGAGACGCCGGCCCTCCAGGTCAGCCCCGGCCTGGAGCCGCATCTGATGGCCTTCGCGACCGAGCTCGACGAGCCCGGCGAGGGAAGGCGGACGCGTTATCTCCGCACCTCGCCGGAATTCACCCTGAAGAAACTGCTGGCGGCGGGCGTGCCGCGCCTCTACGAGCTCGCCCGCGTCTTTCGCAATGGCGAGCGCGGCGCCACGCATCATCCCGAGTTCACGATGCTGGAATGGTATCGCGCGCAGGCCTCGTATCGCGATCTCATGGGTGATTGCGAGACGCTGCTGCGGGCGGCGCTGGCCGCCGCGGAGAGCGCGGAGTTCCGCTGGCAGGGCCGCGCCTCGGATCCGTCGCGGCCGTGGCTCCGCATCAGCGTCGCCGAGGCATTCCAGCGCTGGTGCGGCATCGACGTGCTGGGGTCGGCGCCCGATCCCGCGTCTCCCGATCTGGAGCGTCTCGCCGCCGCGGCGCGCCCCCTCGGCATCGCGCCCCATCCCGGCGACGATTGGGAAGACCTGTTCTTCCGGATCTTCCTCGCCCGCATCGAGCCCGAGCTCGGCGTGGGATCGCCCGCCATTCTCTACGACTATCCGATCTCGATGGCGGCGCTGGCGCGGCCGAAGCCGGAGGACCCGCGGCTCGCCGAGCGCTTCGAGCTCTATGTCTGCGGCCTCGAGCTCGCCAACGCCTTCGGCGAGCTCACGGACGCGACGGTGCAGCGCCGGCGCTTCCAGCAGGACCAGGCGAGAAAGCGCGCGCGCTACGGCTTCGAGTATCCCATCGACGAGGACTTCCTGGCGGCGCTCGCCCATGGCCTGCCGGAAAGCGCGGGGATCGCATTGGGATTCGACCGGCTGGTGATGCTGGCCACCGGCGCCGATCGCATCGACGACGTGCTCTGGGCGCCGGTGGCGTGAGCCGCGCCTGGCGGCGACAGGTCCAGCGGTCGCGCCACCCTGGTCTCTATTTATCAATTGATTATCATAGACTTGCTGGCGGAACCGAGCGCGGTTTCCATCCGGAGCGCCAGCATTTCAGCAACTTCAACACCGCTGGAAAAAGATTGTCGGACTTGAGCTAGATCAACGCGCCACTCGGGAAAATTGAAGACACTGCAGCCTCGTGAGGTCCTCGAGCGAAGGGAGAGCTGCAATGGCCAAGTCGATCAACAGGAGATGGGGCGTACTGGCGCTTGCGGGCGTACTGGCTCTCTCGCTGCCGGCGTTCGCCGGCGAAGTCGAGGTGAAGGAGCTCAACAAGGGGCCAGGAGGCGGGTTCTTCGTTTTCGCTCCCGAGCTGGTGCGCGTGAACCCCGGCGACACCGTCGAATTCGCTGCTGCTGACAAGGGCCATGACGTCAAGTCGATCGACGGCATGATCCCGGATGGCGCCGAGCCCTTCAAAGGCAAGATGAACGAGGACTTGAAGGTCACGTTCTCCAGGCCTGGCGTCTATGCCTTCGAGTGCACGCCGCACACGGCGATGGGCATGGTCGGTGTCGTGGTCGTCGGCCAGCCGAGCAACCTCGACAAGCTCGATCCCGGCAAGCTGCCGGGCAAAGCGAAGCAGAAGCTGCAGTCGCTGATCGAGCAGATCAAGGCCAGCGCCCAGGCGGGCGGCGGCGCCGATAAGAAAGGTTGATCGGATGATTGTCTCACCGCACTGGTCGAGAGCGAGGTGCCGTCTACATATCTTTGTGTGACGCAGCGGCGCCGGGGCGCCGCCTTCCGGGGGAGTAGGGGATCATGACATATGCCGGCATGTCACGTTGCCTTGGCCAGAGGATGCGGAAGGCATGGTTCCTCCTTGCCCTGGCTATCGGGCTCGGCTCGATGTCGTTTCCCGCCCAGGCGCTGCCGAGTTACGCGCGCCAGACCGGCCAGCAATGCGCCGCCTGTCACAACGGTTTTCCCGAGCTCACGCCCTATGGGCGGCTGTTCAAGCTGAACGGCTATACCTTCTCGAGCGGGCAGTCGGATCTGCCGCCGCTCGCGGCGATGCTGATCCCGAGCTTCACCCACACCCAGGCGGGCCAGCCCGGCGCCAACGCGCATTTCGGTCCCAACGACAATTTTACGCTGCAGACCGCGAGCCTCTTCTACGGTGGCGCCATCGCGCCAAATGTCGGTGCCTTCATCCAGGGCACCTATGACGGCGTCCCGCGACAGATCCATTGGGACAACACCGACATTCGCTACGCGAACTCGACGACCCTTTTCGGCGACGAGATCGTCTTCGGGACCTCGCTCAACAACAATCCGACAGTGACCGATCCCTGGAATTCGACGCCTGCCTGGGGCTTTCCATTCGTCTCGACGGGCCTCTCGCCGGTGGTCGGTCCCGTCGCCTCCGGCTCGCTGGTCGAGGGCGGTCTAGCGCAGCAGGTCCTGGGTCTCAACGCCTACGGGCTGTGGAACCGCCTGGTCTATGTGGAGGTCGGCGGCTACGGCACGCTGTCCCGCAATCTCGATACCGATCTCGGCGCCGATCCCACCGTCAGCTCGGGCAAGGGAGTGATTCCCTATTGGCGGCTCGCGGTCGAGCCGAAATGGGGGCGCAGCTCCTGGGAGTTCGGAACCTTCGGTCTTGCGGCGTCATTGAACCCGGGCCGCGTGACAGGTTTCGGAACCGATCACATGGTCGATGTCGGCTTCGATACCCAGTACCAATGGCTCGGCGATCATGACAGCGTCTCGCTGCAGGCGAGCTACGTCAACGAGAACCAGTCGCTCTCCTCCTCCTTCGCCCAGGGGCTCTCGACCAACAGCCATGACAATCTGCACAGCATCAGGGGCAAGGTCACCTACTGGCGCGACCAGACCTATGGCGCGACCGCCGGCTTCTTCCGCGTCGACGGCAGCGGCGACCCCGGCCTCTACGGCGCGGCTTCGGCGACCAATCGGCCGAACACGAACGGCCTGATCGGCGAACTCGATTACGTGCCTTTCGCCTACGGCGGCCCGTCCTTCTGGCCGTGGCTCAACATGAAAGTCGGGCTGCAGTACGTCTATTACGACCAGATCAACGGCGGCGGCACCAACTTCGACGGCGCCGGCCACAACGCCCACGACAACAACACGCTCTTCCTTTTCACCTGGTTCGCCTTCTGACCGCGGCGAGCCGGAAGAGAAGCGCGATACGGAGGGGTCATGAAAAAGCGGGATGGCGTCAGGCACACCCTCGCGCGAGGCGCGTACACCGCGGCGATCCTGAGTGCGCTCATGCTCGCGGCGGGCTGCAGCGGCAGCGACAAGCCCGCCGCCCAGGCCGAGGTCGAGAATACCGAGCACATCTGCTCGTCCTGCCACGGTGCCGAAGGGCGGAGCGTCAACCCGACCTTTCCTATCCTCGCCGGCCAGCAGAAAGACTACATCGACACGCAGCTCAAGGCGTTTCGCGACAAGACGCGCGCCGATCCCCATGCCCATACGTATATGTGGGGCATGGCGGCGCATCTCAGCGATGCCACGATCGACGGCCTCGCCGACTTCTATTCGGCGCAGAGTCCGGCGCCCGGCGTTTCCGGCGACCGGACCGAAATCGCCGCCGGGCAGAAGATCTTCGACGACGGGATTCCGGCAAAGGATGTTCCACCCTGCAAGGCCTGTCACGGCGAAAAGGCCGAAGGGCAGGGCGCCATCCCGCGCCTCGCCGGGCAGCATCGCAGCTATCTCGAGGAGCAGCTGTCCGCGTTCGCCTCGCAATCCCGCGCCAACGAGATCATGCACGAGAACTCGAAGAACCTGACCCCGCTCGAGATCAGCCAGGTCGCAGCTTTCTTCGCGGCGCAGTAATCCGCCACCGCCGGTCTTGCGGCACCGCAGCACGATCGGGGCGGTTAGCCGCCGATCATACCGGAAACGGTCATCAACTATCCGCGCGGTGCCGGCGGGTCGCCAAATTCCCCTGTGAATGGCGGGTGACCGCCGCTAATCTTCCGTACAGGCGGGCTGATCAAGCGCACTGCCAGGGGATATAAGCGGGGGGAAGAATCATGTTCACGCAAATAGTGGACCCGACCGGCAATCTGGCGGCGACTTGCCTGGTTGCCCTGGTTCCCGTGGTGCTGCTGCTGATCCTGCTTGCGGTCTACCGCATGTCCGCATGGCTGGCGGTGCTGATCGGATCGATCGTCACCTTCGTGCTTGCCGTCTGGGTCTGGCACATGCCCCTCGACGACGGCTTCCGCGCCTACATCTACGGATCGGCCACCGGTGTCTGGAACGTCGACTGGATCACCATCTGGGGCGTGGTGCTCTTCAACACCCTCTCGGTGACCGGCGTGTTCGAGAACTTCCGGCGCTGGCTGATCTCCCAGGGCACCCACGATGTGCGCGTGCAGACAATGCTGTTCGCCTGGGCGTTCGGAGCGTTGCTGGAGGGGCTGGTGGGCTTCGGCTACCCCTGGGCGGTGGTCGCGCCGATCCTGATCTCGCTCGGCCTCAGCGATCTCGACGCCATCCGCGTGGCGGCGATCGCCAACAATGCACCGGTGTCCTACGGCGCCCTCGGCGCGCCGATCATTTCCCTTGCCGCGGTGACGGGATACCCATTGTTGGCGCTCTCGGGCTCGGTCGGGACGGTGGTGGCGGTCCTGGCCCTGCTGCCGCCCTGGGTCCTCATCTATCTCGTCTCCGGCAAGGAAGGCCTGCGGGACGGCTGGCCGCTCGCCATCGTGGGCTCGCTCGGCTACGTCCTCGGCCAGTGGCCGACGGCGTATTACTGGGGCCCCTATCTACCGGACGTGGTCGGGGCCATCGTCTGCTTCGTGGCGCTGCTGCTTCTGCTCAAGGTATGGCGTCCCAAGACCGTCCTCGGCTACGGCGGCAAGCCGATCACCGCCGCCCAGACCCGGCAGGGCGAAGAGCATGGACTATCCACAGGTGATATCCTGCAGGCCTGGATGCCTTTCGCGGTGCTGGTGATCGTGGTCGCGCTGTGGACCGGGCCCTGGTCGCCGCTGCCTGGGGTGAGCTGGTACAAGGTCAGCGTCGCCGCCACCGCGCCTGAGACCAAGTCGACGATCACGGCGCTCTTCAATTTCGCGCCCTGGGTCGGCGGCTCGGCGATCTGCGCCTCCTGGATCGTGGTCGCCTTCCTGCTCATCCTCACCGGCAAGCTCAGGGTCGGTCAGCTCGGCGAGATCTTCCGCAAGACATTCCATCAGATGTGGGGCGCCTGCCTCGTCGGCGTGTTCATCTTCGGGCTCGCCTACGTCTTCAACTTCTCCGGCATGGCGTCCTCGCTCGCCAAGGGCTTCTCCAGCTTCGGTGTCGCCTTCATCATCGTGGCGCCGATCCTGGGCTTCATCGGCGTGGCCCTGTCGGGATCAAACACCTCGACCAACGCGATGTTCGGCAAGTTCCAGGCGCTGGTGGGCGTGCAGCTTGGATTCCCGCCGCTGCTGCTGCCGACCCTGAACTCGGTGGGGGCGGAGATCGGCAAGCCGATCGCGCCGCAGACCGCGAGCGTCGGCGTCTCCACCAGCCGGTTCGTGCGCAACGAGGGCGAGGTGATCCGGCACAACATGGGCTGGACCTTCGTCCTGCTGGTCTATCTCATCGTGATCGGCATCGGCTTCTATATCGTCTCGCCGAGCGTGCTGACGGTGGTCAAGTAGTCGAGCGGGCCTGGCTTGCCGTCGCGATCGCGGCGTTGAACGCCTTGACCGCCGCGCCCGGGCCTTGGGGATGGTTCCAGACCGCGGTCACCACGGCGAGGAAATCGGCGCCGGCGGCGACGAGAGGGGCGCAGTTCCCGGGCGTGATGCCGCCGATGGCGACGCAGGGCACCGTCATGATCTCGCTCCACCAGTGCAGGATCTCGGGCTCGGCGCGATGGCCGCTCACCTTGGTGGTGGTGGGATAGAAGGCGCCGAAGGCGACATAGTCGGCGCCGGCCTCGGCGGCGTCCATGGCGAGGTCGCGGCTCGCGTGGCAAGTGACGCCCACGGTGCGGTCCGGACCCATCAGGCGTCGTGCCTCGTCGTAGGGCGCGTCCTGCTGGCCCACATGGACGCCGTCGCAGCCGGTGGCGGCGGCGAGGTCGGGGCGATCGTTCAGCAGGAAGGCGACGCCGCGCTGCTGCGTCACGGGGCGCAGCACGTCGCAGGCGCGGCGGATCGCGTCGTCGCTCACATCCTTGAGCCGAAGCTGCACGCAGGCGACGTCGCCGGCGTCGAGCGCCTCAGCGAGGCGATCGCGGAACTGGGAGGGATCGAGCGCCGCCGGCGTGACGAGATAGAGCCGGCAGCCCTCAGCGGCGTCGGTCAAGCCTTGCCCTGATAGATCTGGATGATGGTGTCGAGCATCTTGAGCGCGTCGGCGCGCGGCCGCTGGAAGGTATTGCGGCCGATGATGGAGCCGTTGGCGCCGCCGTCGCGGAGCCCGCGGACCTCGTTGTAGATGCCGTCGAGATCCTTGGCCTCGCCGCCGGAGAACACCACGATGCGCTTGCCGGCAAAGCACGCCTGCACCACGTTGCGCACCCGCGCCGCCAGGGTGCTGATGTCGATCTTCTGCGCCTCGTAGACCTTCTTCGCCGCTTCCAGCTCGAGATGCTCGGTGGGCGGCTTCACCTTGATGATGTGGGCGCCGAGCAACGCCGCCATGTGAGCCGCATAGGCGCAGATGTCGACCGCGGTCTCGCCGGCCTTGGAGAGGTTGCCGCCGCGAGGATAGGACCAGATCACGACAGCGAGGCCGTAGGACTTCGCCTCGCGTCCCATCTCGGCGATCTCGTCCATCATCTCGTAGGCGCGGTCGGAGCCGGGATAAATCGTGAAACCGATCGCGGCGCAGCCCAGGCGCAGCGCGTCCTTGACGCTGGCGGTGATCGCCTGGGAGGGATTCTCCTTGGCGCGCGCCAGACTGTTGGCGCTGTTCACCTTGAGGATGGTGGGAATGGCGCCGGCGAAGGTGTCGGAGCCCGCCTCGAGAAATCCGAGCGGCGCCGCGTAGGCGTTGAGCCCGGCGTCGATCGCGAGCTGATAGTGGTAGTGCGGATCGTAGGCGGGCGGATTGGGCGCGAAGCTGCGCGCCGGTCCGTGCTCGAAGCCCTGGTCCACCGGCAGGATCACGACCTTTCCGGTGCCGCCGAGCCGGCCATGGGAGAGGATCCGCGCCAGGTTCGCCTTGGTGCCGGGCGCATCGCCCTCGTAGCAGTCGAGGATGTGCTTAACCGTTTTGCTGATTTCCATGGGCCTTGCTCCTGAGCGGGACCGGAATTGGCGGGGGATATTACAGATGCGGCCGCGACCGGCAAAGCGGCAGAACCGCGCGGCAAGTCTGGCGTGGTTAACTTAACGAACGGTATCGGCGGTCGGCGCAAGCGACGATTTTCGGACACCGCGCGAGGAGCCGGCGAGATAGGCGCGGGCGGCGGCCTCGGGGTCGCTTTGATCCAGGAGATCGAGCGCCGCCGGCCGCCGGCCCGTCTCGATGGCGGCGCCCATCTGGCCGGCGATGTCTTTGAGACGCTTCAGCGCCGCGCCGCCGCCGGTGAAGCGCACGGTTTTGAATCCGTGGCGCAGCGCCGCCAGCGCGGTGCCGGCCTCGTCGCCGCAATCCAGCACGGCGGTCGCGTCGGCCTCGGGAAACTCGGCGTGGGCCTGATCCACCACCGCCTTGAACCAGGCGGGGCCGGCATAGCCGCCGGCGGCTTCGGCGCTGGCGAGGACGATCGGAGACTTCAGAGCCCAGGCCGCGGCAAGCGCGGCCCGGGCATCGGCGAGGGAGTGGATGATGATCCGCTTGCCGCTCACCCGAGCTTGCCGACGAGGGCGGCGGCCTCGACCATGCGGTTCGAGAAGCCCCACTCGTTGTCGTACCACGACAGAACGCGGCAGAAGCGCTTGCCCAGCACGACGGTCTGCGTGAGGTCGAAGGTGGAGCTGGCGGGATTGTGATTGAAGTCGCTGGAGACCAGCTCCTCCCGGTTGACGGCGAGGATGCCGCGGAGCCGGTTGGAGTTGGCGGCGCTCTCCATGAGGGCGTTGATCTCCTCCGCCGAGGTGTCGCGGCCGGCGGTGAACTTGAGGTCGATGCAGCGACACGTTCGCGGTCGGCACGCGGATCGAGGTGCCGTCGAGCTTGCCCTTGAGCGCCGGCAGCACCAGGCCCATGGCCTTGGCCGCGCCGGTCGAGGTCGGGATCATCGAGAGCGCGGCGGCGCGGGCGCGGCGCAGATCCTTGTGCAGCGTGTCCACCGTCGGCTGGTCGCCGGTATAGGAGTGGATCGTGGTCATGAAGCCGTGCTCGATGCCGACGCCCTCGCTCAGGACATAGGCGACCGGCGCCAGGCAGTTGGTGGTGCAGGAGCCGTTCGAGAGCACCTTGTGGTCGGCCTTCAGCCTGGTCGCTGTTGACGCCCATCACCATGGTGAAGTCGACGCCGTCGGCGGGGGCGGAAACGAGGACGCGCTTGGCGCCGGCCTCCAGGTGCTTCGCCGCTGCCTCGCGCTTGGTGAAGATGCCCGTGCACTCCAGCGCCACGTCGACCTTGAGGTCCTTCCACGGCAGCTTGGCGGGATCGCGCTCAGAGGTGACGGCGATGCGGCCGTGGCCGAGATCCATCCAGTTGTCGCCGGTCTTGATCTCGCCGTGGAACGGCCCGTGCACGCTGTCGTGCTTGAGGAGATGGGCGTTGGTCGCGACCGGGCCCAGATCGTTAATCCCCACCGCCACGATGTCGTCGCGCTTCGACTCGTGGAGCGCCCGCAGCACCAGCCGGCCGATGCGGCCGAATCCATTGATCGCAACCCGAACAGCCATCGCTTCCTCCGATAAATGTCGTCTGATCCTAGTGCCGCCGCGGACCGTCTAGATCCGGGCGAGCGCCGCCTCGACCACCTTCTCCGCGGTGATGCCGAAGTGGCGGTACAATTCCTCCGCCGGCGCCGAGGCGCCGAAGCCCGGCATGCCGATGACGGCGCCCTCGGCGCCGACATAGCGTTCCCAGCCAAAAGACGAGGCGGCCTCCACCGCGACGCGGGGAGCGCCCCCCAGCACGCCCTTGCGGTAGGAAGCATCCTGATCGTCGAAGAGTTCCCAGCACGGCATCGACACGACGGCGGCGGCGACGCCCTTCTGCTTCAGGAGATCGCGCGCCTGCATGGCGACACCGACCTCGGAGCCGGTGGCCAGCAGCGTCACCTGACGCGCGCCCTCCGCTTCCGCCAGCACATAGGCGCCCCGCGCCGAGCGATTGTCGCCGGCGTCGCGACGCAGCGGCGGCACGCTCTGGCGCGTCAGGGCGATCGCCGCCGGCACGCCGCGCGCCTCGAGGGCGAGCTCCCAGCATTCGGCGGTCTCCACGGGATCCGCCGGGCGATAGACGCGCAGATGCGGGATCGAGCGCAGGCTCGCCAGCTGATCCACCGGCTGATGGGTGGGCCCGTCCTCGCCGAGGCCGATCGAGTCATGGGTCAGGACATAGACGACCCGCACGCCCATCAGAGCCGAGAGGCGGATGGAGGGCCGGCAGTAGTCGCTGAAGATGAGGAAGGTGCCGCCATAGGGAATGACGCCGCCGTGGAGGGCCAGCCCGTTCATCGCCGCGGCCATGCCGTGCTCGCGCACGCCGTAATAAATGTAGCCGCCGGCATAGCCGGGCGCCGCGATCGGTGCCTGGCTCTTCGCCTTGGTGAGGTTGGAGCCCGTGAGATCGGCGGAGCCCCCGATCAGCTCCGGCATGACCGGCGCCAGCGCGTCCAGCACCAGGCCCGAGGCCTGGCGCGTCGCGAGCTTCGGCGCCTCGGCGGCGAATTTTCCGGCGACGCCGCGGATGGTCTCGCGGAAAGCGGTTGGCAGCTTGCCGGCGATGCGGCGCTGGAATTCCTGACTGAGCGCCGCCGGCGCCGAGGCCAGGCGCTCGCTCCAGGCGCGGGAATCCTTGGCGCCGCGCTCGCCGACCCGGCGCCAGCTGGCGGCGATGGCCTCCGGCACCTCGAAGGGCGGGTAGGGCCAGTTGAGACGCTGCGCGCGCGCCGGCGATCTCGGCGGCGCCCAGGGGCGCGCCGTGCGACGCGGCGGTGCCGGCCTTGGTGGGGGCGCCGAAGGCGATGACGGTGCGGCAGGCGATGAGGGTCGGGCGCTCGCTCTTCTGCGCGCGCGTCAATGCGGCGGCGACGGCGTCGGTGTCGTGACCGTCCACCGCCACCGCGTCCCAGCCGGCGGCGCTGAAGCGCGCGAGATGGTCCTCGGAGACGGCGAGGCTGGTGGAGCCGTCGATGGAGATCGAGTTGTCGTCGAAGAGGACGATCAGCTTGCTGAGCCTCAGATGCCCGGCGAGAGAGATCGCCTCGTGGCTGATGCCTTCCATCAAGCAGCCGTCGCCGGCGATCACGTAGGTATGGTGATCGACGAGGGCGTCGCCGAACGCGGCGTTCATGATGCGCTCGGCGAGCGCCATGCCGACCGCGTTGGCGAGGCCCTGACCCAGCGGCCCTGTCGTGGTCTCGATGCCGGCGGCGTGGCCGTATTCCGGGTGGCCGGCGGTGCGGCTGCCGAGCTGCCGGAAGCGCTTGATCTCGTCCATCGTCATGTCGGCATAGCCGGTGAGATGGAGGAGGGAATAGAGCAGCATCGAGCCGTGGCCGGCGGACAGCACGAAGCGGTCACGGTCCGGCCAGGCGGGATCGCGCGGATCGAATTTCAGGAACTTGCTGAAGAGGACCGTCGCCACGTCGGCCATGCCCATGGGCATGCCGGGATGGCCGCTCTTGGCGCGCTCCACCGCGTCCATGGCGAGGGCGCGGATGGCGTCCGCCATGTCACGCAGCTCGCGGCTCTTGGGCTCCGGGAGAGCCGGCGCGGTGGTGCGGGGCGTGTCGGCTGCTGTCATGTCCGAGGGGTCGTGAACGGGTGAGGCGCACCTTGCCGATGAGGCGCCGTGGCGTCAACCACCCTGTGACGCAGGTGCGGTGTGCATTCGAGTCGCGGCACTGGTAAATTCCGCGCGGCTCGCGTGCGTGGTTAACGAGTTATGAACTCACCTAGATCTTGCGGCTGCGCACCTGCTCGTCGATGGCGGCGGCGACGGCGTGGGCGGAGAGCACGGCGCCCTCCTGCCAGGCGGTGACGTGGCTCAGGTGCTCGCCGGCGAGGTAGACGGGTCCGTCCGGACGGTTGAGGGTCCCGTAGGCGCCGGCCCGGGTCTCCCGCGTCCACTCCACCCAGGAGCCGAGATTATGGGGCACCTTCTCCCACGCGACGGAGACGCCATGGGCGAGATCCGATCCGTAGGTGGCATGCAGCTTGCCGCCACTTTTTAGCGCCGCGGCGGCGCGCTCGGCCGGTGTCATGCGGCCGAAGCGCTCGCCGATGTCGTTGCTCCAGATGTAGGCGCCGAGGAGGACGCCGCTCTTTCCCTGAAAGCCGGTGGAGGGATACCAGACCTGGGTGATGTCATCCCGCGTCCAGGAAATGCCACCGTAGATCTGATCGTCCTCCTCCCAGAACCGGCGCTTCGCCTGGAAGGCGACCTTGACTGCCTTGGCGTAGGCGGGCGCCGCGATCGCCTGCTTGAAGTCGGGCGCGAAGTCCGTGTCGATGCCTGACAACACCGAAAGAGGGATGGTGCAGATGCAATAGTCCGCCGCGATCGACCGCACCGGTCCGGCGCGCCCGTCGCGATAGACGACCCGCACGCCGTCGCCGGCGCGGCGGATCTCGCGCACCTCGGTGCTGTAGCGGAGCATCGGGTGCACCGCGCGGGCGAAGGCGCGGGCGATCTGGTCCATGCCGCCCACCGGCTGCATCATCGTCGGCGCGAAATCGATGAGCTCGCTCCAATTGGCCTGAAAGTAGGCGAAGGGCGGTGTCAGCAGCTGGGCGCGGTCGAGGGGCGTCATCCGCTTCCCCTCGTTGGCGCCGGCGCCGGGCCATTCGCTGAAGCCCGCACGATCCGAGCCGCGATACTGGAAGTCGCGATCGAGGGCGCCGAAGCTCCGGAGCATGGCGAGGACGCGGTCGTGATCCTCCGCGGTCACGGCGTCGTCGAGGGCATGCTGGTTGATCGCCTTGGCGAGGAGCTCGGCGATGAAGCCGCGGCTCTCGGTGATGAACTGCCGCGCTCGCACGGGACGGCCGCCGAAGGCGTCGTCGCTCTGGAAGAAGGCGTTGCGGTTGTCGTTCACCATCGGCTCCAGGGCCACGCCGAATTTCCGGCAGTAGCCGAGAATCCCCTGATGCTGCTGCGGCAGGCGGGCGGGACCGATGTTGACGTAGTTCTCCGGGCCGGCGTCGAAGCCGCAGTGCTGGCGGCTGTCGGTTTCCTCCACGAGATCGCCGCGGCGCAAGGTCCAGTTCCGACCGCCGGCGCGCGGTCGCGCCTCCAGGATGGTGCAGCGGTATCCGGCGCGGGCGAGCTCGTAGGCCGCGGTCATGCCGGCGATGCCGGCGCCGAGGATGACGACGCGGATGCCCTTGCCGGACCCGGGCTGCAGGTCCGGCGGCCCCGCATAGGCCGCGGGCACCGCCAGCAGGCCCATCGCCGACATCGTCTCGTAGAGCGCCGCGGCGCCGCCGGCGCGTCCCACCAGATTAAGGAAACCGCGCCGCGAGACCCCTGATGTGGTCATGACATCCTCCCCGTCGCCCGCGCCGTCCGGCGCCCGCGGGCGGACTCACCACGTCTTCGCCAAAGCGTCAACGCATGGGGGTGGCGTCACAATTCCCCGTCGCATTGACGGCCGCTTCGGGCCGCGCGTAAGGTGGGCGACTCGCGGGGGGAAGAACATCCACGCCATGACCGGCATGACGAAGGTAGTGGAGGCAGCGGACCGGCTGGAGCAGGCCGTGCTTCGCCTCGAGGCCGCGCTCGGACGCCGGCGCGGCGCCGTGGGGAGCCGGGACGCCGAGAGTGCCCTCGCCGAGGCCAAGGCGCATAACGCCGCCCTTGCCCGCGCCACGCAGACGGTGGCGACACGCCTCGATCGCGCGATCGGTCGTCTCGATCGCGCGCTGGAGGAGTGATGCCGGAGATCCACATCACCATCAATGGGCGGAACTATCCCGTCGCCTGCGACGAAGGGCAGGAGGCGCGCCTCAAGGAGCTCGCCCAATACGTCGATCGCAAGACCGCGGAGTTCGCCAAGAAGCTCGGACAGATCGGCGAGGCGCGCCTGCTGGTGCTGGCAGCGCTCACCATTACCGACGAGCTGGCCGACACCCACGCCTCGCTCCGCAAGGCCGGCGGCAACGGATCCGGCAATGGCATCGACACCGATGCCCTGGCCCAGGGCCTGGTGGATTTGGCGGAACGTATCGAGACGATTGCAGAACGGCTCGAAACACCCCACATTCATTCCTAGGATGGGGCTACGCGGTGCGTTAGGTCGCACAACCCCGGGGCCGATTACTACCTCTTGGGAGCTGTCCCTGCCGGGACCTTGGTCTCGGTATATGGCGCCCACCTGCGAAAGCGGGCCTAGAGGGTTTGTCATACCGACGGCCGAGGTGGCTCCATCCGCCTAATCTTCACCTCAGTTAATAATGTCTGAGGGGATCACCGCCCGCAAAACGGCGCTCCGCCGCGTGATGCGCGAGCGCCGCGCGGCACTCGAGCCGAAGACGCGGGCGATGGCGGCCTACGCCGTGCGCGATCGGCTGATCGAGATCCTGCCGCGCCTGGCGCTGGCGGAAACGGCGGTGGTGGCGGGCTTCCTGCCGATCCGCGACGAGCTCGATCCCAGACCCGCCCTCACCGCGTTTCGCGAGCTTGGCCTGCAGCTGGTCCTGCCAGTGGTGGTGGCCCGGAACGAGCCGCTGGTATTTCGCGTCTGGTCCCTCGAGACCGTGCTCGAGCCGGACGCCTTCGGCATTCCGGCACCACCGGTCTGGGCGGAGGCGCTCAGTCCCGATCTGCTCCTGGTGCCGATGCTGGCCTTCGACCGCAAGGGCGAGCGGCTGGGATATGGCGCCGGATTCTACGATCTCACTCTCACCTTGCTGCGCGGCCAGCGCCGGGCGCTGGCGATCGGCGTCGCCTACGCGGCGCAGCAGGTCGAGGAGGTGCCGGTGAGCGGGCGCGACGTCGCCCTCGACGCCGTCGTCACCGAGGACGCTGTGCTATGGTTTGGCGGGCTCGCCGCCCAAGGCGATGGCCCAAATGCGACGGGTGAGGCATGAGACTTCTGCTCTGCGGCGACGTGATGGCGCGGCCGGGACGCGAGGCGGTGGCGGCGCATCTGCCGCGGCTCCGCCGGGATCTCGGACTGGACTTCGTGGTGGTGAACGGCGAGAACGCCGCCGGCGGCTTCGGCATCACCGACAAGATCTGCGCCGAGCTCTACGCCGCCGGGGCCGATGTCATCACGACCGGCAATCACGTCTGGGACCGCCGCGAGATCATTCCTTATATCGGCGGGGATCCCCGCCTGCTGCGGCCGCTCAACCTGCCGCCGGGAACGCCCGGTGCCGGCGCCCGCGTCTTCGCCCTCGCGGACGGACGGCGCGTGCTGGTGCTCAATCCCATGGCGCGGCTCTTCATGGACGCGATCGACTGTCCCTTCAGGGCGGTGGAGCGTGAGCTGGAGGCGCATCCCCTGGGCGAAGTCAGCGCGGTCGTGATCGATTTCCACGGCGAGGCTACGTCGGAGAAGATGTCGATGGGACATTTCGCCGACGGCCGCGCGTCCCTGGTGGTGGGAACCCACTCCCACGTGCCGACCGCCGACGCGCAGATCCTGCCCAAGGGCACCGCCTACCAGACCGATGCCGGCATGTGCGGCGACTATGATTCCGTGATCGGCATGCAGAAGGACGGCGCGGTGGCCCGCTTCATCCGCAAGATGCCGGGCGAGCGGCGTCCAGGTGGCGGAGGGCGAGGGGACGCTCTGCGCCGTCTTCGTGGAGACCGACGACGCGACCGGCCTCGCCCGCCGCGTCGAGCCCGTGCGCCTCGGCGGCCGCCTGATGCAGCAGATGCCGCGCGTGGCGGCAACGGTCGGTTGACCCCGCGATGAGCGTGGCGGAACAGCTGGTCGGCGCCTGGACGCTCCGATCCGACAGTCGCGAGATCCTCGCCAGCGGCGAGAAAGGGCCGCTGCTGGGCGCGCGTCCCAGCGGCACCCTGATCTACACCGCCGACGGCCGCGTGATGGCGATGGTGCTGTCGGACGGGCGCAAGAAACCAGCCGCTCCCATCGCCAGCGATGCGGAGGCGGTGGCGCTCTTCCGCACCGTCGTGGCCTATGCCGGGCGCTACACGGTGGAGGCCGACCGCATCCTCCACCACGTCGAGCAGTCCTGGAACGAGACCTGGACCGGCACCGACCTCATCCGCTTCTACAAGCTCGACGGCAACTGCCTCACCCTCACCACGGCACCGGCCCCGAACCCCCGCGACGGCGCGATCAGCGTCTCGACGCTGGTGTGGGAGCGGCTGTCGTAACTGCGGCACCGTGGTGCGTCCTTCGACGCGCGGCCCAATGGGCCGCTTGCTCAGGATGAGGTGATTTTCTCAATCGCATCAAAGATGGTCCTCATCCTGAGCCGCCCGCAGAGCGGGCGAGTCGAAGGACGCAGGATATTCCCCCAGCCAGCGCCACCTTTCACTTCCGGGCCTCCCAGCCTATACTCTGGAATCCTTCGAAGGAGCCGATCTTGCCCCTCGATACCGTTCCCTCGGTCTGCCCCCACGACTGCCCCAGCACCTGCGCCCTCGAGGTGGAGCGGCTCGACGAGCGCACCATCGGCCGCATCCGCGGGGCGCGTGACAATCCCTACACGGCGGGCGTCGTCTGCGCCAAGGTCGGGCGCTATGCGGAGCGGCAGCATCACCCGCTGCGCCTCTCCACGCCGCTGCTGCGCGTGGGCGAGAAGGGCGTCGGATTCGAGGCCTACAAGCCGATCTCCTGGGAGTCCGCCCTCGATCTCGTGGCGGAGAAATTCCAGCGCGCGGCCGAGCGCCACGGCAGCGAGACGGTGTGGCCCTACTTCTACGCCGGCACCATGGGCCTGGTGCAGCGCGACGGCATCCAGCGCCTGCGCCACGCCCTGCGCTATTCGCGCCAGCACTCCACCTTCTGCGTGACCCTGGCGGATGCCGGCTGGAACGCCGGCACCGGGACCAAGCGCGGCGTCGATGCCCGGGAGATCGCGGAGTCCGATCTCGTTGTGATGTGGGGCGGCAATCCCGTCTCCACCCAGGTCAACGTGATGACTCACATCACGCGGGCGCGGCGGGAACGCAGCGCGCCCTTCGTCGTGGTGGATCCCTATCGCACGCCCACCGCCGAGATCGCGGACATCCACCTGATGCCGAAGCCCGGCACCGACGGCGCGCTCGCCTGCGCGGTGATGCACGTGCTCTTCAAGGAAGGCTTCGCCGACCGCGCCTATCTGGCGAAATATGCCGCCAGCAGCGAGGAGCTCGAGGCGCATCTGGCCTCCCGCGATCCCGCCTGGGCGGCGGCGATTTCGGGTGTGCCGGAGCAGCAGATCATCGATTTCGCCCGGCTCTATGGCCGCAGCAAGCGGAGCTATATCCGCATCGGCTACGGCTTCTCGCGCTATCGCAACGGCGCCGCCCAGCTTTTCGCGGTGAGCTGCCTGCCCACGGTGACCGGCGCCTGGCAGCATCCCGGCGGCGGCGCGCTCTACGGCAACAGCGCGCTCTACAGCCAGCTCGACCGCACGCTGATCGAGGGCCTCGACGTCCTCGACAAGTCCGTACGCATCCTCGACCAGTCCCGCATCGGCGCCGTACTCACCGGCGACACGCGCGACCTCGCCGGCGGCCCGCCGGTGACGGCGCTCTTGATCCAGAACACCAATCCCATGGTGGTGGCGCCGGATACGCTCAGGGTGCGCGAGGGTTTCCGGCGCGACGATCTCTTCACCTGCGTCCATGAGCAGTTCATGACCGAGACAGCGGCGATGGCGGACGTCGTGCTGCCCGCCACCACCTTCCTCGAGCATGACGACATCTACACCGCCAGCGGCCACACCTTCCTGCAGATCGCCCGCAAAGCGGTGGAGGCGCACGGCGAGGCGCGCCCCAATCATTACGTCATCTCGGAGCTGGCGAAGCGGCTTGGTGCCAAGCATCGGGGATTCGAGATGACGGAGATGGAGATCATCGCCGCCTCGCTGAAAATGTCCGGCTTGCCGTCGCCCGATGAGTTCGACCGCGGGCGCTGGATCGACCGCGCGCTGCCCTTCGAGCGCGCGCATTACCTCGACGGCTTCGCCCACGCCGACAAGCGCTTCCACTTCAAGGCCGACTGGGCGGCGCTCGGGCCCATGCACCGCGAGCTGCCGGCGCTGCCCGATCACGTGGACATCATCGACAAGGCGGACGCCCAGCATCCCTTCCGCATGATGGCGCCGCCGGCGCGCTCCTTCCTCAACAGCACCTTCAACAACACGCCTGCCAGCGTGGCGCGGGAGGGCAAGCCCTCGGTGCTGATCCATCCCGAGGATCTGGCAGCGCTCGACAGCGCCGCCGGCGACCGCCTGCGCCTCGGCAACCGCCAGGGCAGCGTCGTCGTGCAGGCCAAGCCCTTCGACGGGCTGCAGCGCGGCGTTCTCGTCGTGGAAGGCATCTGGCCCAACCACGCCTATGAGGAGGGCGTCGGCATCAACACCCTCATCAGCGCCGATCCTGGCCGCCCCAACGGCGGCGGCGTCTTCCACGACACTGCAGTGTGGGCGCGGCGCGCCTGATCTGCGCGGCGGTGCCGGTTTGACGATCCGTTGACGTTCGCTTGATCCTGCGGTGTCGACGCTGGCAAAGCCGGTGCCTCCATGCCCATATCTAGTTCATGGCCGAGGACAAGAAGCCCGAGGGTGGCCATCTCCCAGTGGCCGCCAAGCAGGCGGAGGTCGACGCCTTCCTGAAGAAGGTGGCGGCGATGCCCGCCGTGCGCCCGGCCTCGGGCCGCGGCCGGCTGATCTTTGCCCTCGACGCGACGGCGAGCCGCGATCCCACCTGGGACCGTGCCTGCCAATTGCAGGGGGAGATGTTCGAGGCGACCGCGAGCCTCGGCGGTCTCGACATCCAGCTGGTGTTCTATCGCGGCTTCGCCGAGTGCAAGGCCAGCCGCTGGCTCACCCGCGCCGAGGATCTCCATCGCGCCATGCGCAAGGTGAGCTGCGTCGGCGGCGAGACCCAGATCGCCCGGGTGCTGACCCACGCCCTCAATGAGGCGCGTGCCGGAAAAGTGAACGCCCTCGTTTTCGTCGGCGACGCCATGGAGGAGGCGCCGGAGGCGCTCTATCGCCTCGCCGGCGAGCTGGCCCTGCTGGGGGTGCCCGCCTTTCTCTTCCATGAGGGTGTCGATCCCCTGGCCGGCGCCACCTTCAAGGAGATCGCGCGACTGACCCGTGGCGCCTACTGCCCCTTCGATTCCGCGAGCGCGCAGCAGCTGAAGGCGCTTCTCGGTGCGGTCGCGGTCTATGCCGCGGGCGGGCGCAAGGCGCTCGCCGATTACGGCAAACGAACCGGCGGCGCCGCGCTGCTGATCACGCGGCAGATGGGCGAGGGCTGATGGTCTATCTCATCGGCGGTGTGGTCCTGTTGGTGGTGCTGCTGCTGACCGGTCGCGCCTTCGTCAATGCGAACCCCGCCACCGTCGTGCGCTGGCTGATGTGGATCGGCGTGTTCGCGGCGCTCGCCGTCGCGTTGCTGCTGATCGAGAGCGGCCGGTTCCTGCCGCTGGTGTTCGCGTTCGGCGGCGCCGCACCCTTCTTCATCCGGGGTCGGAACGCGTGGCGTCGCTGGATGGCCGGTGGCCAAAGCCAGTCGCGCGCCCGCGTCTCGCAGGTCGAGACCGACTATCTCCGCATGAGCCTCGATCACGATTCCGGAACGATGACCGGCACGGTGCGCAAGGGGCGGGAGCAGGGGCATCGTCTGGAGGAGCTGGATCTGCCCCGGCTGCTGGCGCTCTGGCGCGAGGTCCGCGCCGAGGATCCGGCCTCCGCCAACCTGCTTGAGGGCTACCTCGACCGGTTCCAGGCGGACTGGCGGGATGCCGCCGAGGCGCCGGGCGACGGCGGGCCAAAAGCTTCCGCGGGCATGACGGTGGAGGAGGCCTACTCGATCCTGGGTCTGAAGGCGGGGGCGAGCTCCGCCGAGATCAAGGACGCCCACCGGCGCCTGATGATGAAGCTGCATCCGGATCAGGGTGGCTCCGACGTGCTGGCGGCCCAGGTCAATCGCGCCAAGGATCTCCTCCTCGGCAAATAGCCGGTCATGGTTACCAACCGTTAGCGAACACCGTTTACCGTTCCGGCGAGTTACGCTTGTAGGCGCGCAACGTCCGGTTCCGGTCTTGCGACCCGCCGCCGCGGGCCTGTCGGCTGGCGCCGGCCGCCCCTGCACGGTATAACCGCGTCGGCCAGGGGCCGGGCGTGGAACAAGTTAAGGGGAGTGCGCGTTATCTCCAGACCGCCCACCGCCGCAACGCTATACAAGAGCGAGACATGACCCAGCACGTTCGCAAGGCTGTATTTCCGGTTGGCGGCCTGGGCACGCGATTCCTGCCGGCCACCAAGGCGATGCCCAAGGAGATGCTGCCGGTGGTGGACAAGCCCCTCATCCAATATGCGGTGGAGGAGGCTCAGGCGGCGGGCATCGAGGAATTCATCTTCGTTACTGGCCGCGCCAAGACCACGATCGAGGATCACTTCGATCATTCCTACGAGCTGGAAAGCACGCTGCGCGAGCGCGGCAAGACCGCGCAGATCATCGAGATCAACGGCTGGCTGCCGAAGCCGGGGCAGGTGGCGTATACGCGCCAGCAGCAGCCCCTCGGCCTCGGCCACGCGGTCTGGTGCGCCCGCGACCTCGTGGGCAACGAGCCCTTCGCGGTGCTGCTCGCCGACGACCTGATCCTGAGCAAGACCGCCTGCCTCAAGCAGATGGTGGACGCGCGCAAACCCGGCGGCGGCAGCATGATCGCCGTCATGGACGTGCCGCGCAGTCACGTGAACCGCTACGGCATTGTCGACGTCGAGAGCGACGACGGCCGCCTCGTCAGCGTCAAGGGCCTGGTGGAGAAGCCGGCGCCGGAGAAGGCGCCCTCCACCCTCGGCATCATCGGCCGCTACATCCTGGAGCCGGAAGTGTTCGACCACCTCGGCCAGATCGGCCGCGGCACCGGCAACGAGATCCAGCTCACCGACGCGCTGACCCGGCTCATCGGCGGCAACAAGCCGTTCCACGGACTGCGCTTCGACGGCCGCCGGTTCGACTGCGGCGACAAGATCGGCTTCCTGCATGCGAACATCGCCTTCGCCATGGCGCGGCCCGAGATGGCCGCCGACATGAAGCAGATCCTCAAAGACTTTTGCTGAAGGACGACACCATGGCTCCCGACAGCGGCCGCCCCGGCGGTCACCGCTTCGATCCGACCATCCTGCGCGAATACGACATCCGCGGCGTGGTCGGAAAGACGCTCTTCGAAGCGGATGCCCGGGCGATCGGCCGCGCCTTTGCGGTCTGTCTCGCCGCGGCTGGCGGCAAGCGCGTGGCGGTGGGCCGCGATGGCCGCCTCAGCTCGCCCGCCCTGGAGAAGGCGCTGGTGGAGGGCTTCACCGAGAGCGGCATCGACGTGGTGCGGGTCGGCCTCGGCCCCACGCCGATGCTCTATTTCGCCACCGCCACCCTCGAGGTCGACGGCGGCATCATGGTGACGGGCTCGCACAACCCCTCGGACTACAACGGCTTCAAGATGGTGCTGGGGAAGAAGTCCTTCTTCGGCGCCGACATCCAGCGCCTGGGCAAGATCGCCGCGTCCGGCGAGTTCCGTGCCGGCGCCGGCACGGTGACGAACAAGGAGATCCTCAACACCTACGTGGCGCGCATCCTCAAAGATTACGACGGCAAGCGCCCGCTGAAGATCGTCTGGGACGCTGGCAACGGCGCCACCGGCGATGTGCTGGTGAAGATGGTGGCGACGCTGCCGGGCCGCCACGTGCTCCTCAACGAGAAGATCGACGGCAACTTTCCGGCGCACCATCCCGATCCCACCGAGCCCAAGAACCTGGTGCAGCTCCAGGCGGCGGTGGCCGATCAGCACGCCGATCTCGGCATCGCTTTCGACGGCGACGGCGACCGCATCGGCGTGGTCGACGCCAAGGGCCGTATCCTCTGGGGCGACCAGCTCATGACCGTGCTGGCGGCCGATATCATCCGCGTGACGCCCGGCGCCACCATCATCGCCGACGTCAAGGCGAGCCAGGTCCTCTTCGACGAGATCGCCCGCATCGGCGGCACGCCGCTGATGTGGCGCACCGGCCATTCCCTGATCAAGACCAAGATGGCGGAGACCGGCGCGCCCCTCGCCGGCGAGATGAGCGGTCACATCTTCTATGCCGACCGATACTACGGCTACGACGATGCGCCCTACGCCGCGATCCGCCTCGTCGGCATCCTCGGCCGCATCGACGCGAGCCTCGCCGAGCTGCGCGACCGCCTGCCTCAGGTGGTGAATACGCCGGAGTTGCGCTTCCCGTGCTCGGACGTGCGCAAGTTCGCCGTCGTGAGCGAGGTGCGCGACCGCCTCAAGAAGGCCGGCGCCGACCTCACCGACATCGACGGGGTGCGCGTGCGGACGGCGGACGGCTGGTGGCTGCTCCGGGCGTCCAACACCCAGGATGTCCTGGTGGCGCGCGCCGAGGCCCGGGATGCCCAGGGCCTCGGCCGCCTCAAGGCCGCGCTCGTGGCCGAGCTCGGCCAGAGCGGGATCGCGCCGCCACAATTCTGAGCGGCGGCTCGATCTTTTATTCGCGCTTTACGGGTCCTTAGCCCACACGGGATATGCTGTTCGCAATCACCAGCATTCAGTGTCGGGATGGTGGAGCCGCAGCCAGACAGCCTAGCGATCGTTGCCAAAGTCGCCGCGGAAGCGGACCGGCTCAGCATCGGTATTGCCGATGTGGCTGGGAAGGTCGACGACGTCACCGCCCGCGTCGAGGCACAGGTGAAGCTGATCGCCAGCCTCAGCGCCGCCGCCTCGGAGGTGAAGGCCGGCAGCGCCGAGATCAGCGATCTCGCGGGGACCGCCGAGGCGACCGCGGCGCGGTCCCATGGCGAGATCGAAAGCTCCCGCGGCACCATGGAGCAGTCCCTGGCGGCGATTGCCAGCCTGCTGGAGGCGATGGGGACCATCGCTCAGCACGCGGGCTCCCTCGATGCGGCGCTGACCCGGGTCGGCAAGGTGGCGCAGCGGATCTCCGCGATCGCCAAGCAGACCAATCTCCTCGCCCTCAACGCCACCATCGAGGCGGCCCGCGCCGGCGAGGCCGGGCGCGGCTTCGCTGTCGTCGCCAGCGAGGTCAAGTCTCTCGCCAAGGAGACCAGCGCCGCCACTTCGGAAATCGACGCGACGCTGGCGGAGCTCGGCGCCAAGGCGCGCACCCTGATGTCGCACTCCGGCACCGGCATGCAGCAGGCGGAGACCGTGCGGGCGGGAACCGAGACCATCGCCACCGTGGTCCGGACCGCGAGCCAGACGCTTCGGGAGGTCGATACCGGCTCCGAGCGGATCGCCCGGGGCGCCGCGGAGATCGGCGATCGCTCGCGGCGGTTCCTGGAAGGTATCGAGGGACTGAGCGGCGACGTCGCCAGCTCGAGCCGCGACCTGAGGCTCGCCCGCGATCACGTCACCTCACTGATCTCGGTGGCGGAGACCCTGATCGAGGCGACGTCGGTGGCCGGCGTCGTCACCGTCGACACGCCCTTCATCCGGAAGGTGACGGACCTCGCGAGCGAAATTTCCCGGCAATTCGAAGCGGCGCTCGACAGCGGCGAGCTGAGCGAGGCCGATCTCTTCGACGAGGCCTACGTGCCGATCGCCAACACCAATCCGCAGCAGCTGATGACGCGCTTCGTCGGATTTACCGATCGCAAGCTGCCGGCGCTTCAGGAGCCGGTGCTCGACGTCGATCCCCGCGTGGTGTTCTGCGCCGCCGTCGACCGCAACGGCTATCTGCCGACCCATAACCTCAAGTTCTCGAAGCCCCAGGGCGCCGACGCCGCCTGGAACACCGCGAACTGCCGCAACCGCCGCAAGTTCGACGACCGCACCGGCCTGGCCGCCGGCCGCAACCGCAAGCCGTTCCTGGTGCAGACCTATCGGCGCGCCATGGGTGGCGGCCAGTTCCAGCTGATGAAGGACGTCTCGGCGCCGATCATGGTGCGGGGCCGCCACTGGGGCGGCCTGCGCCTCGCCTACAAGGTCTGAGCGAAGCCCAAAGGCTCAGTTGGCCTGGGCCACGTGCACGGAGCTTGGCGCCAGCACGGCGCAATCCCGGTGCTTCTTGTGCAGGATCTGGCAGGCGCGCTCGGCTTCCCGCTCGCCGAAATTCACGATGCGGGCGCGGTAGTAGCGTTCTTTCTCGGAGCTGCTGGGCGCCACCACGGCGATGCTCTTGCCCTTGCCGGCGCGCAGGGTTGCGAGCGCGGTCGTGGCGGCCTTCTCGGCGGCGCTCTTCTGGCTGAAGGCGCCGACCTGGATGCTCCAGCGATCGGTCTCGGTCTCCAGGCGGGTGGTCCGGGTCGGCTGTGCCGCTTCTGCGGACCCGACCGGCGAGAGGCTGCGCAGCGTGCGCTTGGCGCGGGCGGCGAAGGTCTGGGGCTCGGGAGCCGCGGCCACGGGCTCGTCGGCGACGCTGGTCTCGGAGGCGTCGGCAACCGCGATCGGCGTGGGCGGCGCGACGGCCGTGGCGGCGGGCGCCGGAACGTCGTTGTTCGCCTGCACGAGGGTCGCGATCGGATCGCTGTTGCGGCTCGGAATAGTGTTCCGGGTATCCGCGAAGGCGGTGTTGAGAAGCGAGGCCATGATGAGGTCGCGGGAGGGGGCGCTGCGGCCGCCCATTACCACGCCGATCAGGCGGTGGCCGTCACGTACCGCCGAGGCGGCGAGGTTGAAGCCGGCGGCGCGGATATAGCCGGTCTTGATCCCGTCCATCCCGGCGAAGTGCTGCATCAGGTGGTTGTGGGTGGTCACCACGCGGCCGTGGAACACGAACTTCTCGGTGGCGAAGAAGCGGTAGTCCTGGGGGAAATCGTGGTAGAGGGCCCGGGCGAGCTTGGAGAGGTCGCGGGCGGTGGTCATCTGGCCCGGATCCGGCAGGCCCGAGGCGTTGCGGAAGGTGGTGTTGGTCATGCCGAGGGCATGGGCCTTGGCGGTCATGCGCTGGGCGAAGGCGTCCTCGCTGCCGGCGAGGCCCTCGGCCACGGTCACGGCGGCGTCGTTGGCGGAACGGGTAACCAGGCCCAGGATGGCGTCCTGGACCGAAATGGTCTCGCCGGCCTGCAGGCCAAGCTTCGTCGGCTCTTGGCCGGCCGCATAGGCGGAGACCGTGAGGGGCGCGTCCAGCTTGATGCGGCCCTTGTCCAGCGCCTCGAACAGGAGGTAGAGGGTCATCATCTTGGTGAGGGAAGCCGGGTAGTTCGGGCTGTCGGCGTTCTGCTCGCTGACGACCTTGCCGGTCTCGGCATCGACGACGATGGACGTATAGTCCGGTCGCTTCGAGTGGGCGGAGGACTTCGCCTTTACCCGCGCGTCCGCCATCGGCGACAGCACGGTGGCAATCAGCACCACCAGGAAGAGACGAGCAACAAAGACACCCGCGACGCGCGCTACGCTAGTCAAACGTTCCACCGGTAAGCCCCCGATCCGCGATCAAATCCAGGAAAAGGATCACAACACAGTTAAGTTAAGGAATTCTCGATTCACTGCCGGAGCATTCCGACGCTACGCACGAGCATTCTGCGCGAGGTCTTTGAATCCTATGATAGAACCGGTGCCGGCGCCAGCGTCGTTTTTCCTTGGTGAGATCGTGGCGGAAAAGGGGCGCGTGGCCGCCGCCGCTGCATTTTCGATCCCTCTGATCGGCCACGGGTTTCCACCCGGCCGGGCGCGCCTCAAGGCAGTCCCGGCGACGTTGAGTCGCAGCCGCAAATCCGCTTGCGGGACCGGTGCCGTGGTCTATAGTTTTGCCATGCTGCATTGCAACATCGAATTTCCCGCGCGAGTTGCCCGGTTCCATCGGGGCGGCCGGCCGTGTCGAGGCCCGTGGCGGTGAGCCGGAAGCTCCGCGGCAAACCCGCCGCCGAGCCGGATCCGACCGTGGCGTCGTCTACGGGCGGTCTTTTCGGTGCCAGCGAGGCGGATGTGGCGGCGCTGATGGCGGCGGGCGCGGCACTGACCGACGGTCTCGAGCGGATTGGCCGGGAATGGATCGGACTCACCCGTGAATCCCTGAGTTATACCGCCGCGGCCGGGATCGCGCTCCTGGATGCCGCCTCGATCGCCGATGTGGCGAGCCTCGCCGGCAGCTACGCCAACGGCGTGGTGGAGCGTTCCACCTCTGGCGCGGTGCGGCTGATGGAGCTGGGCTTCGAGCTGGCGGGGGACGTCTCGGCGCCGCTCGCCACCCGGCTGGAGACCGCCCCTGACGAGACCGCGGGCGCCCCCGCGCCTTGAAGCACCGGAGCGGCGGCGGCCCCTGGCGAAACCTGCGGCGCATACCCAGGTCTGGAGGCGTTATCCGCCGCCGGTGGCTTTTTTCGAGCCGTCGATCGGGATTTATGGCGCTGTTAACCGTAGGGGAGGCATGCTCCAAGGGCATAGCCGTTGCGGATCTGGGGCTCGCCGCGTTGCGGTTGATGGGAATGCCCCTTCCCCGGAGCCGCGCGATACCAATATCATGCCATAGTGAAACCGCATGATGTGCCTGTTGGTCGAACGACCATGAGCGATCCTGAGAAACGCGATGGTGAGGGACCAAACACCGGCGTCATCGTCAAGGCCAAGCCGAAGACGAAGAAACCGTCGATGTACAAGGTCCTCATGCTGAACGACGACTACACTCCCATGGAGTTCGTCGTTCACATTCTGGAACGGTTCTTCGCCAAGACGCGCGAGGAGGCGACCCGGATCATGCTGCACGTACACCGCCGCGGTGTCGGAATATGCGGGGTGTTCACTTACGAGGTGGCGGAGACCAAAGTGACTCAGGTGATGGACTTCGCCCGACAACATCAGCACCCCCTGCAGTGTACCCTCGAGAAGGAATAGAAAAGAGCCGCAGGCAGTAGGATTCAGAGCCGCACCGGATCAGCAAAAGGATCACGCGTACATGCTTTCGCGCAATCTTGAGAAGACCCTTCATCGCGCCCTCGGCTATGCCAATGAGCGCCGGCATGAGTATGCCACCCTCGAGCACCTGCTCCTGGCGCTCACCGAGGACCAGGACGCGGTTGCCGTCCTGCGCGCCTGTACGGTGGACCTGGAGAAGCTGCGTCGCGATCTCCTCACCTACGTCGACAACGAGCTCGCGAACCTGATCTCCGCCCACGGCGAGGACGCCAAGCCCACCGCCAGCTTCCAGCGCGTGCTGCAGCGGGCGGCGATCCACGTGCAGTCCTCCGGCCGCGAGGAAGTGACCGGCGCCAACGTGCTGGTGGCGATGTTCGCCGAGCGCGAGAGCCATGCCGTCTATTTCCTGCAGGAGCAGGACATGACGCGCTTCGACGCCGTCAACTACATCTCCCACGGCATCGCCAAGGCCCCGGGCCGCTCCGAGACCCGCCGCGTCCAGGGCTCCGACGAGGAGGAGCGGCTGGAGAAGCCCTCCAAGCGCAGCCACGACGCCCTCGACGCCTATTGCGTCAACCTCAACAAGAAGGCCAAGAACGGCAAGATCGACCCGCTCATCGGCCGCGAGGCCGAGGTGGAGCGGACGATCCAGATCCTCTGCCGTCGGTCCAAGAACAACCCGCTCTACGTGGGCGACCCCGGCGTCGGCAAGACCGCCATCGCCGAGGGCCTGGCGCGCCGCATCGTCCAGCGCGAGGTGCCGGACGTGCTGCAGAACGCCCAGATCTTCGCCCTCGACATGGGGGCGCTGCTGGCGGGCACCCGCTATCGCGGCGACTTCGAGGAGCGCCTCAAGGCTGTCCTCTCCGAGCTCGAGGCGATGCCGGGCGCCGTCCTCTTCATCGACGAGATCCACACCGTGATCGGCGCCGGCGCCACGTCCGGCGGCGCCATGGACGCCTCCAACCTGCTGAAGCCGGCGCTCGCCAGCGGCAACATTCGCTGCATCGGCTCCACCACCTATAAGGAATACCGGAACTACTTCGAGAAGGACCGGGCGCTGGTCCGGCGCTTCCAGAAGATCGACGTCAACGAGCCGACCGTCGAGGACAGCGTCAAGATCCTGCGCGGCCTCAAGCCCTACTACGAGCGCCATCACAAGGTGCGCTACACCGCCGACGCCATCCGCGCCGCGGTGGAGCTCTCCTCGCGCTACATCAACGACCGCAAGCTGCCGGACAAGGCGATCGACGTCATCGACGAGGTCGGCGCCGCCCAGATGCTGCTGCCGGAGAGCCGGCGCCGCAAGACGATCACCACCAAGGAAGTCGAAGCCGTCGTGGCGACCATGGCGCGGATCCCTCCCAAGAGCGTCTCGCGCGACGACAAGGAGACCCTCAAGAACCTGGAGCGCGATCTCAAGACCATGGTCTTCGGCCAGGACAAGGCGATCGACGCGCTCACCTCGGCGATCAAGCTCGCCCGAGCGGGCCTCCGCGAGCCGGAAAAGCCGATCGGCTGCTACCTCTTCTCGGGCCCGACCGGCGTCGGCAAGACCGAGGTGGCGCGCCAGCTTGCCCGCACGCTGGGCATCGAGCTCACGCGCTTCGACATGTCCGAGTACATGGAGCGGCACACGGTCTCGCGCCTCATCGGCGCTCCTCCGGGCTATGTGGGCTTCGACCAGGGCGGGCTGCTGACCGACGCCGTCGACCAGCACCCGCATTCCGTCCTGCTGCTGGACGAGATCGAGAAGGCGCATCCCGATCTCTTCAACATCCTCCTGCAGGTGATGGACTACGGGAAGCTCACCGACCACAACGGCAAGACGGTGGATTTCCGCAACGTGATCCTGATCATGACCACCAACGCCGGCGCCTCGGACATGGCGAAGCCGGCGATCGGCTTCGGCAGCGAGGTGCGGGTGGGCGAGGACGAGGAGGCGATCAACCGGATGTTCACGCCGGAGTTCCGCAACCGTCTCGACTCCGTGATCTCCTTCGCCGCCCTGACCCCGGACACCATCGGCCGCGTGGTGGACAAGTTCATCCTCCAGCTCGAGGAGCAGCTTGCCGACCGCAACGTCACCATCGAGCTCGACGCCGACGCGCGCAAATGGCTGGGCGACAAGGGCTACGACAAGCTCTTCGGCGCGAGGCCGCTGGCGCGCATCATCCAGGAGCACATCAAGAAGCCGCTCGCGGAGGAGCTGCTCTTCGGCAAGCTCACCAAGGGCGGCGTGGTCCATGTCAAGGTCGCGGGCGACAAGCTCGCCTTCACCTTCGAGGAAGCCCCGCCGCAGCCCAGCCGCAAGGAGCCGGAGTTCGTGGAGTAGCGGCGCCGGTTTCCCGGACTTCGATCAGGCAGCAGCCGCCCCCGGGCGGCTGTTTGCTTTTTGGGGCGCATATGGCAAGGGGCGGGATTGCGCTATATTCGCTCGAATATTCCCGCATCGGAGTCCACGTGACATCGCCTTCCCCCTCCAGCTATCACGCCAGCGACGGCGCTGCCTATGAGCGCTTCCTCGGGCGTTGGACCCGGCGGCTGGCGGAGCCGCTGCTGGATTTCCTGGCGCCGCCGGAGGGCGACCTCATCGACATCGGCTGCGGCACCGGAAGTCTCGCCGCCGCGATGAAGCGGCGATGGCCGGGCCGGAGGGTCTTGGGCGTTGATATCGCGAAGCCCTATATCGAGTACGCGCGCTCCCACGCCGAGGGGCCCGAGTTCGAGATCGCCGAGGCCGGGATGCTGCCCTGTGCCGACGGCTGCTTCGCGGGCGCCGCCTCGCAGCTGGTGCTGAACTTCGTGCGTGATCCCGATCGCGCGGTGGCGGAGATGCGGCGGGCGGTGCGGCCCGGCGGCGCCATTGCCGCGGCGGCCTGGGACTTCCGTGGCGGTCTCGCCTATCAGCGGCTGTTCTGGGACACCGCGGCCGGCGTCGACGCCGGCGCCGGGGCGGCGCGGGACAAGCTCTTCTCCCATCCCCTGGGACTGCCAGACGGTCTCGTCGATCTCTTCAGCCGCGGCGGGCTCGCGAATGTCACCCGCGGCTCGCTCACCATCCGCATGGACTTCGCCGATTTCGACGACTACTGGACGCCGCTTCTCGGCGGGCAGGGGCCCTTCAGCGGTTTCATCGGCGCCCTCGACGCCGATCGGCGCCGGCGCATCGAGGCGCTGGTGCGCGCCGCCTATCTCTCCGGCGCGCCGGACGGGCCGCGCTCGCTCACCGCCACGGCCTGGGCCGCGCGCGGCATCGTTCCCTGACCGTTCAACACGGAGTCATCCCCATGAAGCTCAGCGCCCGCAATCAGATCAAGGGCAAGGTGGTCGCGGTCCAGAAGGGGCAGACCACAGCCCACGTCCGCATCGACATCGGCGGCGGCGTGATCGTCACGTCCTCGATCACGAATGAGGCCGTCGACGAGCTCGCCCTCAAGGTCGGCGACGCCGCGATCGCGGTGATCAAGGCCTCGGACGTGATGGTGGCGAAGTAGAAGCTGCTGATATTGCGGAAGCACCTAGCATCCTTCGACTCGGCGCTTCGCGCCGGCTCAGGATGAGGATGACTGAGGATGGCAAAAAGAAAATCTCCTCATCCTCAGCCGACCGCGTAGCGGTCGAGCCGAAGGACGCACCTAGGTGTGTCCACATTTCTCTAAGCGGTCTTGATCCAGACCGCCTTCACGTTGAGATACTCTTCCACGTGCTGCAGGCCGCTCTCGCGGCCGTAGCCGCTCATCTTGTAGCCGCCGAAGGGCACCGCCGGGTCCATCGCCTGGTAGCAGTTGACCCAGACCGAGCCGGCGCGGAGGCCCTTGGCGAGGCGGTGCGCCTTGCTCACGTCGCGCGTCCAGACGCCGCTGCCGAGGCCGAAGCTGGTGTTGTTGCCGCGCTGGATCACCTCCTCGATGTCGGTGAAGGGGATGGCCGAGATAACGGGCCCAAAGATCTCCTCCTGGGCGATCCGCATCTCGTCCTTGACGTCGGCGAAGACGGTGGGCGGCACGAAGTAGCCCTTGGCGAGCGCACCCTCCGTGGACGCGCTCGCCGCCGGCCAGCGCCCGGCGCCCTCCTTGCTGGCCGAGCGCCAGATAGCCGGTGACGCGCTCCAGCTGCTGCTCCGACACCAGCGGACCGATCTGGGTCTGCGGGTCGAGGCCATTGCCGACCTTGAGGCCCTTGCCGAATTTGGCCACGCCCTCGACGAACTCGTCATAGACCTTGCGCTCGACGAAGAGGCGCGTGCCGGCGCTGCAGATCTGGCCGGAATTGGCGAAGACCGCCATGCCGGCGCCGGGGACGGCGCTCTCGAGATCGGCGTCGGCGAAGACGATGTCCGGCGACTTGCCGCCGAGCTCGAGGGAGACTCGCTTCAGGTTCCCGGCCGAGGCCTGGACGATCTTCTGCCCGGTGACGTGCGAGCCCGTGAAGGCCACCTTGTCGACGCCGTGATGGAATGCGAGCGCGGCTCCCGCCGTCTCGCCATAGCCCGGCACCACGTTGACGACGCCGGCGGGCACGCCGGCCTCCACCAGCAGCTCGGCCAGGCGGAGGGGCGTCAGCGGCGCTTCCTCGGCGGGCTTCAGGATCACCGTGCAGCCGGTCGCGAGCGCCGGCCCGATCTTCCACACGGAGGCGCCGAGCGGACCGTTCCAGGGAATGATCGCGCCCACCACGCCCACGGGCTCCTTCAGCGTGTAGGAGAAGATCTCGCCCGGGAGCGAGTTGCCGATGGTCTCGCCGTGGATCGAAGTGGCCATGCCCGCGTAGTAGCGCAGCATGCCCAGCACGCGGCGGCGGTTGCCGAGCGTCCGGCTGACCGGGGCGCCCATGTCGAGGGTGTCGAGCTGGGCCAGCTCCTCGAAATTCGCCTCGACGAGATCGGCGATCTTGAGCAGGAGCTGCTGGCGCTCATAGGGCTTGAACTTGCTCCAGGGGCCCTCGAAGGCCTTCCGGGCGGCGGCGACGGCGCGGTTGATGTCCTCGGCATCGCCCTCAGCGACTTTCGCCAGCACTTCGCCGGTGGCGGGATTGATGCTGTCGAAAGTCTTGCCCGAGGCGGCCTCGGTCCATTCGCCGCCGATCAGCATGCGCTTCACCTTGCCGTCGAGGAAGGGATGGCGGGCATGCTGCAGATTTTGAACGACCGTCATGGCTGATGTCTCCTTGGCTGGGGGATCGCGTGGGGCTCAGGCGGGCCGGCGCAGTACGCCGATGCCGAGGGCGGGCGAGTGGAGCGCGTGCAGGAGCGAGGCGGCGCCGGAGCTGCGCAGCGGCACGAAGGGCTTGGCCGCCAGGCGGCAGAGGCGCTTCAGGGAGAGCGCCGCCTCGTGGCTGACGCAATCGACGGGGAAGCAGGCCGCATCGGCGCGGCTCACCAGCCCCGGGAGCAGGTCCATGCGCTCCTCGATGCCGCCGTCGTGATGGATCAGCTCGCCGGCGGATTGCTCCACCAGCAGGCGCAGCCGGGCCACCTGATGCGGCCGTCCGCCGACGTAAAGAAGGGTGACGCCGGTGAGGTCGAGATCGCTTTCTGCCTCGCTGTCCGCCGCGGCGAGCGCCGAGAGCCGCGCCTCCGCCGCCTCCAGCTCGCCGCGCAAGGCCCGGAGCTCCTGCTCCGTGGCGACGCGGGCGTCGTCGCTTCTCGCGCGGGCGAGGGCGAGCGTCTCCGCCCGCCGCTCCGCCCGGTCGCGCCGCCGCAGCTCCGCATCGAGCTGCTTGCGGAGATCGGCGATCAGGGCATCGAGAGTGGCGGCGCGCGGCGCGTGCGCGGTCTGCGACGGCGCGCCCATCTGCCGCTCGATCTCGTGGGAGAGCGCGGTGCCGAGCTCGCGGATGCGCGCGTCCCGCGCCAGGACGGCGTCGCGGAGCTGCACCTGCTGCCGTGCCAGCTTCTCCTCGAGGGCGGCCTTCTCGGTCTCGAGCTGATGCAGCCGGCGGATGTCGGCACGGTTCCCGGCGCCCACGAGATGGGACAGCATGTGGACGGCGCCGAAGACGTGGCGCACCAGGATGTCGTCAGCGGCGGGATGGGTGAGGGCGGCCCAATAGGCGCCGGGGATCTCGCCGGCCTGCAGGGCCTCGTCCCAGCAGCGCCGCAGCTCCTCCGCCGTCCCCGCCCTGGCGAAGCGGTTGATGATCCCCTGGTGCCGGCGGTCGAGCGCCTTCTGGATCTGCTTGGTGAGCGGCCCCCGCCCGGACACCGCCGAGACGGCCACGTGATGCAGGTCGTGCTCGCTGGCGCCGTCGCGCACGGCGTCGAACTTGCGCAGCACCGCCCTGAGCTCACCGGTTGTGAGGCAGGTGCCGATGATCGAGCAATGCAGGCTGGCACCCAGGTCCCAGATCCTGGCGCGGCGGCGCTCGCCGGCGGGCGCCGCTGCCGGACGCTGCGCCGCGGGGCCCGGCCTGACGCTCGCCAGCGCCAGCACGCTGGGCCGTCCCGCGAGCGGGAGCCGGGCGCCGAAAACGGGGGCCGGCGGCTCGAAGGGGCTTGCCGGGCGGCCATCGGACAGCGGGAGCTTCATGGGCAGGTCGTTATATCCATTTGGATATAGCGATAGTGCCAGAGGCCGGGCAGGGGAGTCAAAGCGGCGCTGCGGGGGTGGGGCCTCTACGGCTGGCCGATCAGCGCGTTGAAGCGGGAGCGCACGGGCAGAAAGGAGATCGCCAGCGCCGCCAGCGCGATCACGACGCTGGCGAATTGAAGATAGCGCTCGGGCAGGACGTGATCGGACAGCAGCACCGCGCTGTCGTAAATGCCATGGGCGAGAACCGCGAGGCCGAGGCCGGCCGCCAGCCCCAGGCGCCAGTCGCCGACGCGTACCTGCCGCCAGGCGGTCGGGACCGCGATCGCAAGGCTGGTTCCGCCCACCAGGAGCACGCAGATGAGCGGCCGCTGGATCAGGATCTGATAGCCGTCGACGTCATCGGTGATCTGGTGGAAGCGCATCAAATTCTCCATGGCGATGGCGCCCATGCCCAAGGCCAGGGCGGCGCCGATGATCGCCTTGGGATGGGCGAAGCCGCGCTTGCGGGAGAGCCAGATGGCAAGGGCGATGGCGCGCGTCGCCTCCTCGGGCAGGGCGGCGTAGAGCCAGCCTTCCAGCAGCGCCCGGGCGACGGGATCGGCGGGCTCGCCGAGCCGCGCCAGGACGAAGTTGCCGGCCATCCCCACCAGCGCCACCACGACCGCGCCCACCATGAAGAGATTGAGGAACGGCCGCGGATCGGTATCGGCCCGCAGCGTGCGCCGGACCCACATCCAGAACAGCAGCGGCGGCACCAGCGCGGCCGCGAGCTTGCAGATCAGGAAGAGGGCGGCGAGGCTCATTGTGCGTCCATGCGCGTCGCGGGGTACCGCGCGGCGGCCTCAATCAATCTCGGTGATGTTGAGCCCGGCCATTCTGCCTCGCGAGGGTTAACGGATGGTGCGCCCTCCGGCGGCGGGGCAAATGTGCTAGTCCTCTCCCATGGCGCTTCGCGATTTCCTTGCCGGCTTCCGTGTCCTCGATGTGAGCCAGTTCATCCCCGGCCCGCAGGCGGCGCTGCATCTGGCGGATCTCGGCGCCGAGGTGGTGAAGGTCGAGCCGCCCGGCGGCGAGCCCATGCGGACCCTGGGGCCGATGGACCCCGACGGCGTCTCCGCCTTCTACAAGCTGATGAACCGCGGCAAGACCGTCGTCGAGCTCGATCTCAAATCGGGCGAGGGCAAGGCGGGTTTTGCCGATCTCATCGCCGCAGCGGACGTGCTGGTGGAAAGCTACCGGCCGGGCGTGCTCGATCGCCTCGGCTTCGACCGCGCCACCCTCGAGCGGCTCAACCCGCGCCTCGTCCATGTGGCGCTGACGGGCTTCGGCCAGACCGGGCCCTATCGCCTGCGGGCGGGACACGACATCAACTACATGGCACTCGCCGGCGGCCTCGCGGCGTCGGGTCCCGCAGAGCGTCCGGCATTTGCCTATCCGCCGACCGCCGATCACGCGAGCGCGCTGCAGGCGGCGCTCACCGTGGTGGCGGCGCTCCTCGGCCGTGTCCGCACCGGCCGCGGCGCCTTCCTCGACGTCAGCCTCGCCGAGACCGTGCTGGCCTGGCAGGCGATTCCGCTGACGCTGGCGCAGCGGAAAGGCCACGAGCCCGGCCGCGCCGCGGCGATGCTGAACGGCGGCACCGCCTACTATCAGATCTATCGCACCTCGGACGGTCGGTTCATGACCTTGGGTGCAGTCGAGGCGAAATTCTGGGAGAGTTTTTGCCGCGCCGTGGAACGGCCGCAGTGGGCCGCGCGTCACGGCGAGGCGTTTCCGCAAGCCGCCCTCATCGCCGAGGTCGCGGCCCTGATCGCAGCGCGACCGCTCGCTCATTGGGAAACCGTGATCGATCCCGCCGACTGCTGCTTCCATCCCATTGTGGATCTCGCCGACGTGCCGGCGCACCCGCAGATCGTCGCTCGCGGCCTGGTGCAGGGCGTGAGCAGCGAGCCGGTCCTTGTGGAAACCCTGTTCCCCGCCTGGGTCGACGGCGCGCCGCCGAAACCCCGCGCGCCGATCCGCTTTGCGAGCGCGGACGTCGTGACGAGACGATGGAAACCTTAGCGATGCCGATTTGACCGGAATCTTGTCACTCCACAGTTGCGTGCAAATTCGACTGCGTCTACCATCGAGATGGGATTCGCGGCCACGGACTCACAGAACCTTCAAGACATGCGTCGGATTGCACTACTTATCGCTATTGCCACAGCCTCGTTGCTCAGTGCTTGCACGAGCAGTCCGATCCCGGAAGGCTACAAAGGTCCGCTGGCTCACATCGAGGATTCGTTCAAGAGGCGCGGCTGGAGCAGCGCCGACTTCTTCTACGTGTCCAAGGTTGATGGGCGCCGGATCAACGACAGCCTGGCGGCGACGACCCAATCGAACTACGGGCAAGGATTTCAACTGACGCCCATTGCCATCGGCAGGGCCGTCGCAGCGCAGGAATCCACGTTCACCATCATCGGCCGCACGCACTACGCGGCACCTATCCTCGAACTGGCGGGCACGGTCTACCAGGTCTCGGGAGATGTGAAGTTCTCGCCCGAGCCGGATCACGTCTACTACGTGCGAGGCGAGCTCGGTGAGAACTACTCGGGCGTCTGGATCGAAGATGCCGGCGGCACCCCGGTCACGGCGAAAATAGAAGTCAACGGCTCCTCCGCGCTCAGCATTTTCCAGAAGTAAGGCGCGGCGTCGCGGCCTCACACCGGCACCGTGCCCTCGATGATGATGCGGTGCATGAGGCGGCGCTCGCCGGCGGGATAGTCGGCGTTGGCCTTGTGCATGGTGCAGCGGTTGTCCCAGATCACGATGTCGCCGCGGCGCCAGTGGTGCCGGTATTGGTAGCGCTCCTGGGTCGCGTGGACGATGAGCTCGTCGAGGAGGGCATCGCTGGCGGCGCGCTCCCATCCGACGACACCCGCCATGCGGTTGGGATTCATGTAGAGCGCCTTGCGGCCGGTCTCGGGATGGGTGCGCACCAGCGGGTGGACCGCGTCCGGAAGCTGCGCTGCTTCCTCCGGCTTCAAGGTCGCGATCCGCGTGCCCTTGCGCGGTGAATCGTATTTGTGCACCACCTTTAGATCGGCGATCTCGGCCCGGGTCGCGGGCGGGAGGCCGTCGTAGGCCGCGTACATGTTGGTGAACTGGGTGTCGCCGCCGGTCGAGGGGATCTCCACGCCATAGAGCATGGTGAGAGAGCAGGGCAGGCGCTTGTAGCTGTCGTCGCTGTGCCAATGGGCGCCCACCACCAGGCGTCCGCCGTCCCCCATCTCGTCGCGATCCTCGCTGGAGAGGATCATGATCTCGGGGATTTCCCGATGATGCGAGGCGGCCCGCACCTGGGGCGCGGGCTCGCCGAAGCCGCGCATCGCCCTGAGATAGGCTTCGGGTGCCAGGGACTGGCCGCGGATGCAGAGCACGAGATTGTCGAGGAGCGCGCGCCGGAGCGCGGCGCCCTCCGCGGGCGACGTCGCCGCGTTGAGATCGATGCCCTCTGCCGCGATCGCCATGGCGGCGCCGAGCTTATTGAGCGAGAGCCCCATCGTCTCTCCTCCCGTGCCTAGGTCGCTTCCTTCCGAAAGGGCGACATCTCGTCTTCCAGCATCGTCATCTCGGCCGCGACCGCCTTGCGCTCGCGGTCCAGGAAGCTCGCGACCGCCCGGGCGAAGCCGGGATCGCGGATCCAGTGTGCGCTGTAGGTGGGCACCGGGAGATAGCCACGTTGAATTTTATGCTCGCCCTTGCGCGCCGGCCTCGACGCGCTTCAAGCCGCGGGAGATCGCGAAATCGAGGGCGCGATAGTAGCAGACCTCGAAGTGCAGGAACGGAAAGTCGCCGATGACGCCCCAGTTGCGGCCGTAAAGCGTGTCGGATCCCACCAGGTTGAGGGCGCCGGCGACGTAGCGCTTGCCCTCGCGCGCCAGCACCAGCACCACGCGGTCGGCGAGGCGCTGGTGCAGGAGGTCGAAGAATTCCCGGGTGAGGTAGCCGCCACCCCATTTGCGCTCGGTCATCGCCATGTAGAAGCGGTAGAACGCGTCCCAGTGCCGCGCCTCGAGATCGCTGCCGGTGAGCGTCTCGATCTCGAGGCCGGTGGCGAGCGCGTCGCGGCGCTCCCGGCGGATCTGCTTGCGCTTGCGCGAGTTGAGGGCATTGAGGAAATCGTCGAAGGTGGCGTAGCCCTGGTTCTCCCAATGGAACTGCTGCCCGGAGCGCTGCAGGAATCCCGCCGCCGCCAGCTGCTCCCACTCCTCGCCGGTGGGGAAGGTGACGTGGAGTGAGGAGACCTTGTGGGCGCGCGCCACCTCGAGAAGCGCCGCGATCAGCGTCGCCGTCACCTCCACGCTGGTGCCCGGCCGACGCAGCAGCCGCGGCCCGGTCACCGGCGTGAAGGGCACCGCCGCCTGCAGCTTCGGATAATATTTTCCGCCGGCCTGCTCCAGCGCGTGGGCCCAGCCGTGATCGAAGACGTATTCGCCGTAGGAATGGCTCTTGAGGTAGAGCGGCGCCGCGCCCACGAGATGTCCGCCCTCGTCCTCCACCAGGATATGCTGGGGGAGCCAGCCGGTCTCCGCGGTGGCGGAGCCGCTGGCCTCCAGGGCTTCCAGGAAAGCGTGGCTGACGAAGGGATTGTCGCAGCCGGCGCAGGCATCCCATTCCGCCGCCGGCACATCCCTCAGCCGCTCGACGACGCGCACCCGCGCGGGACTGCCTCCGTCGGCCATGATCGCTCAGCGCACCTCGAAGATGCCGTCGATCTCGACGGAGAGGTTGAACGGCAGCACGTTGACGCCGACGGCGGTGCGCGCGTGGCGTCCCTGGTCGCCCAGCACCTCAACCATCAGGTTGGAGCAGCCGTTCACGACCTGGGGCTGGTCCACGAAGGTGTCGGTGCAGTTGACGAAGGCGCCGAGGCGCACGCAGCGCAGCACGCGGTCGAGATCGCCGTCGACGGCGTTCCGGACGTGAGCGAGAAGATTGAGGCCGCAGATCCGCGCCGCCTTCTGCCCGTCCTCGACGCTGATCTCGGCGCCGAGCCTGCCAACGTAGCGCCGCTCGCCGTTCCAGATCGGCAGCTGTCCCGCCAGGTAAAGCAGATCGCCGGTGCGTACGAACGGCACGTAGTTCGCCGCCGGCGTGCTCGCCTGGGGCAGCTCGATGCCGAGCTCCTTCAATCGTGCTTCGATCCGACTTGGCATCGCGCAGGCTCCGAGCTTGTTCCGACGTCGCCAGCATAGCGGCGGGGCGGCGGGCGATCCAGCGTGCCCCGAATCTGCCTCAATTCTGGGCTAGTTGCGACGCTGTCGGACCGGCGTTTCGCGCTAGGATGTGAGATATGCAGAGGATGTGGGAGTGACCCCGACCGCACGCGTCAAATGGCTTCTGGCGATCTGCCTGATGCTGCTGGCATGGCCGGCCGCGGCGGCCGTGGTGGGCGATGCCCGCGTCGCCTACAACGCGCGCTGCGCCCTCACGATCGACGGGCAGGCCTATCAGGGCATGCTCTACGCGACGCCGGGCTTCCAGCGCCACGAGCAGACATTGGGCGGCATCCCCGAGGTGGCGATCCTGGATATCAGCGCCGGCCGCGGCTATTTCGTCGTGCCGATGCTGAAGAGCTATGTGGATTTTCCCATCGACCAGGCGATGCACGAGCTGAGCTCGCCCGACGTCACCGGCGATCCTGTTGGGCACGAGGCGGTGAACGGCGTCGCCACCACCAAGTATCGCCTCGCCCATCGCGCCGCCGACGGCACGCGCATCGACGGTTTCGTCTGGCTCACCAGCGCGGGTGTGCCGATGCGCGGCGACGGCGCGGTGGTCGTCTCGAACGGCAAGCGCACACCCTTCGCCTGGGAATTGTCCCAGCTGCAGATCGGCCCGCAGCCGAAGACACTTGTTCCAGCCGCCGGACGGCTTCTACCGCCTGCCCGCCAGCGCGCTGCCGGGATTTCTCGGCGGCCAGGGCGGATGATCGTCATAGGCAAATAGCAGCGGCGGGGCGCAGGGGATACGCCGCCGCCGCTGGCGCCGGAGGCTGGGAGGGTCCACCGGCGCGGGCGATCCCGGAGCGAAGACTCGGCCCGCTGTCTATGGCCGACGCGACACGGGGGAGCGTGCCGCGCGGCGAAGGCCGAAGCCGCGACTCCAAGGGATCGATACGAAGTGATAGGCGAGCGGGCGCGGGGGCATCCCCGCCGTGACTCTGTTGCACGGTATTCGCTTCACAGCCGATCATTCCATTTTCGTCATGCCCGGCCTTGTGCCACGGCTGTCCGGTTAAGCGAAAGCGATTGTGGAAGTGGGATTCTCGAACCCCTAAGAATCGTCATGCCCGGCCTTGAGCCGGGCATCCACGTCTTCGCGGCCGCAGGAAAGAAGACGTGGATGGCCGGGTCAAGCCCGGCCATGACGACTTTGGGTGGTTCAGACCCACCACATTGACTCGTTCCCGTGGCAAAGAAACCGGAACCGGACAGCCGTGGGTCAAGCCCCGCCATGACGGAGTGAATCTGACTCCGTCGGATTGCGATCGACCGGCGCGTGGCTGGAAAAAAATGGGGCGCGGCCTAGAGCCGCGCCCCCAATTTCTGCCTCATTCCATGCAGCGCCGGCCGGGAGGCTTGGGCCGGTACTGCCTTGCGATCAGCTGCAGCCGCTCGTGCCGCCACACGTGTCGCACTTGAGGCAGGTGCCATTGCGCACCAATGTAAAGTTCCCGCACTCGACGCAACTGTCGCCCTCGTAGCCCTTGAGGCGCGCGGTGCGGATCTGCTCGAGACGAGCATCCACCTCCGCCACCACGCTCACCGCTTCCGCCGTCATCACGCTCCCGACCGGCGCCACGTGCACGTCGATCGCCGTGTTGCCGGCGAGGCTGGTGGCCGGCGCCGAGGTCCGGGCACCGCCCTGGAACACCGTCAGCTTGCTGCGGACATAGCCGGTGGAGGCGACGCGCTGCACCACCGCCGCCACGTCGGAGCGGTGCTGCCCGCCGTCGGGCATGTTCGACTCCGCCGCCGTGCCCTTGCCGATGGTGTCGGGCATGAGATCCGCCGGCTGCACATGGGCGAGGTCGTTGCGGCCGAGATAGGAGATCGCCAGCTCGCGGAAGATGTAGTCGATGATCGAGGTCGCCATCTTGATGGCGTCGTTGCCCTCGACGATGCCCGTCGGGCTCGAAGCGCGTGAAGATGAAGGCCTCCACGAACTCCTCGAGCGGCACGCCGTACTGCAGGCCGATCGAGATCGCGATGGCGAAGTTGTTCATCAGCGAGCGGAAGGCGGCGCCTTCCTTGTGCATGTCGATGAAGATCTCGCCGAGGCGGCCGTCCTCGTACTCGCCGGTCCGCAGATAGACCTTGTGGCCGCCGACGATCGCCTTCTGCGTGTAGCCCTTGCGGCGGTGGGGCAGGCGGCGGCGCTCGACGCCGGCCTGGACCTGGACGACGCGCTCGACGATCCGCTCCACGATGCGCTCGGCGACCACGGGCACGCGCTCGGCGAGCGGCTTGTCCATGAGATCCGCGACCGCATCCTCGTCGTCGGCGTCGTCCAGCAGGGACGACTGCAGCGGCTGCGACAGCTTGGAGCCGTCGCGGTAGAGCGCGTTGGCCTTGAGGCCGAGGCGCCAGGACAGCATGTAGGCGTCCTTGCAGTCCTCGACCGTGGCGGCGTTCGGCATGTTGATGGTCTTGGAGATCGCGCCGGAGATGAACGGCTGCGCCGCCGCCATCATGCGGATGTGGCTCTCGACCGAGAGGAAGCGCTTGCCGATGCGGCCGCACGGATTGGCGCAGTCGAAGACCGACAGGTGCTCCTCGCGCAGGAGCGGCGCGCCTTCGAGCGTCATGGTGCCGCAGCAGTAGGTGTTGGCGTCCTCGATCTCCTGCTTGGTGAAGCCCAGCGCCGTCAGCAGGTCGAAGCCGGGGTCGCCGAGCTGCGCCTCGGTGAAGTCCGAGAGCGGTCTGGCAGAACTCCTCGCCGAGTGTCCAGTGGTTGAAGGCGAACTTGATGTCGAAGGCGCTCGGCAGCGCGCTCTCCAGAGTGGTGAGCCCCTCCTCGGTGAAGCCCTTGGCCTTGAGATCCTCGTGGTTGATGTGCGGGCGAGCCCGCCAGCGTGCCGTGACCCACCGCGTAGCGGATGATGTCGTCGATCTCGCCTCTGTTGTAGCCGAGGGGCTTCAGCGCCGCCGGCACGATGCGGTTGATGATCTTGAAGTAGCCGCCGCCGGCCAGCTTCTTGAACTTGACCAGGGCGAAGTCCGGCTCGATGCCGGTGGTGTCGCAATCCATCACCAGGCCGATCGTGCCGGTCGGCGCGATGACCGTGGCCTGGGCGTTGCGGTAGCCGTGCGCCTCGCCGAGCGCCAGCGCCGTGTCCCAGGCGAGCCGGGCGGCTTCGACCAGGGTCGGGTCCGGGCAGTTCGCCTGGTCGAGCGGCACCGGCGGGATGGTGAGGCCCTCGTAGCCCGTGGTCTCGCCATAGGCGGCGCGGCGATGGTTGCGGATCACGCGCAGCATCGGCTCGCGGTTCTTGCCGAAGGAGGGGAAGGCGCCGAGCTCGCCCGCCATCTCCGCCGAGGTGGCGTAGGAGATGCCGGTCATGATCGCGGTGAGGGCGCCGGCGAGCGCGCGGCCGGCCTTGCTGTCGTAGGGCAGGCCCGAGGCCATCAGCAGCGCCGCCGATGTTGGCGTAGCCCAGGCCCAGCGTGCGGAAGTCGTAGGAGAGCGTCGCGATCTCCTTCGAGGGGAACTGCGCCATCAGCACGGAGATTTCCAGGATGATCGTCCAGAGGCGCACCGCGTGCACGTAGGACTCGATGTCGAACCGCCCGTCCGCCCGGCGGAACGCCAGCAGGTTCAGCGAGGCGAGATTGCAGGCGGTGTCGTCGAGGAACATGTACTCCGAGCACGGATTCGACGCGTTGATCCGTCCGCTCGCCGGGCAGGTGTGCCACTCGTTGATGGTGGTGTCGTACTGCAGGCCGGGATCGGCGCTGGCCCAGGCGGCGTGGGCGATCTTCTCCCAGAGCTCGCGCGCCTTCAGCGTCTTGGCGACCTTGCCGTCGGTGCGCCGGGTGAGCTGCCAGTCGCCATCGGCCTCGACGGTGTCGATGAAGGCGTTGGTGACGCGCACGGAGTTGTTGGAGTTCTGCCCGGAGACGGTGAGATAGGCGTCGCTGTCCCAGTCGGTGTCGTAGGTGCGGAAATCGATCGCGGTGTAGCCCTGCTGGGCGAACTGGATCACGCGCTGGACGTAGTTCTCCGGGATCATGGTGCGCCGGGCGGCCTTGATCTCGCGCTTCAGCGCCGCGTTCTTGCGCGGGTCGAACCGGGTCTTGTCGCCGAGCTCGGGCGCGTCCGCGTGGCAGGCCGCCATGACGAGCGTTGAGATGCTTCTGGGCGAGCTTCGAGCCGGCGACGAGTGCCGCGACCTTCTGCTCCTCGACCACCTTCCAGTCGATGTAGTCCTCGATGTCGGGATGGTCGAGGTCGACGGTGACCATCTTGGCGGCGCGCCGCGTGGTGCCGCCGGACTTGATGGCGCCCGGCGGCGCGGTCGCCGATCTTGAGGAAGCTCATCAGGCCCGACGACTTGCCGCCGCCGGAGAGCGGCTCGTCCTCGCCGCGCAGACGCGAGAAGTTCGAGCCGGTGCCGGAGCCGTACTTGAAGAGGCGCGCCTCGCGCACCCAGAGGTCCATGATGCCGCCCTCGTTGACGAGGTCGTCGGCGACGGACTGGATGAAGCAGGCGTGCGGCTGCGGATGCTCGTAGGCGCTCTCGGACGCCACCAGCTTGCCGCTGCGGTAATCGACGTAGTAGTGCCCCTGGGCGGGCCCGTCGATGCCGTAGGCCCAGTGCAGCGCCGGTGTTGAACCATTGCGGCGAGTTGGGTGCGGCCATCTGCTTCGCCAGCATGTGGCGCATCTCGTCGTAGAAGGCGCGGGCGTCCTGCCTCCTGGTCGAAATAGCCGCCCTTCCAGCCCCAGTAGGTCCAGGTGCCGGCGAGGCGATCGAAGACCTGCTTGGCACTGGTCTCGGAGCCGACCCGGCGCTCCGGCATCAGCTCGGCGAGCGCGGCGTCATCGGCGGTGCGGCGCCAGAGCCACGGCGGCACGTCCACCTCGGCCACCGGCTTCAGCTTGCGCGGCACTCCCGCCTTGCGGAAATACTTCTGCGCGATGATATCGCAGGCGACCTGGCTCCATTCCGACGGCACCTCGATGTCGGGCAGATGAAACACCCGCTTGCCATCCGGATTCCGGATCTCGCTGGTGGTAGTCTTGAACTCGATGCCGTTGTAGGCGTCTTGCCCCGCCCTCGTGAATTGCCGTTCGATCCTCATCACTTCCCCCACAAAACGCTTTGCTGGCCTACTCGTGTCTGCATCTCGACGCCGAAGGCCCGCAGGGCGGTTAATTTCCCCGCAGATCTGGTAGCGAGATACTCCCGGGACACAAGATGTGGCCTAGGGTGCCACAACGGCATCCGCGTGCAACAAGATTTTGGGGGTCGGTCTCTCCATCGTCATAAATCTGGTATATGCGTTAAGATTCCCGCTCGCCCCCCGGTTTCCCATCGCGGAAATCCGCGGTTTCAGCGGCTCAGCACCACGACGGCGGCGAACAGCAGCAGCACTCCCAGGTCCTGGATGGCGGTGAGGGGCTCCCGCAGAATCAGTACCGCGCTGACGATGCTGACGACAGGCTCGAGCTGAGAGAGAAACGCGGTCTTCACCGTCCCGATCCGCGGCAGCGCGGCGAAGAAAGCCACGACGCCGGTGAAATAGGCCACGGTCATGCCCAGGACCCCGAACAAGCCGAGCGGCGTCGACGGAATCGCGATTCCGCCGGTGACGATGGTAAGGGGTATGAAGATCAGGGCGCAGGTGGTCATGGCGTGTAGATTGACCACCAGCGGGTCGGTGTCACGGGCGGCGACGCCGAGATGGAAGATCGCCACCGTATAGGCGACGGCGCTGATGAGTCCGAGGGCGACGCCCACGGGATCGAGCTCGCCGATCTCGATGCCCAGCGCAAGTGCCAGGCCGATGAAGGCGGCGCACAGCGCCCCGACGCGCCGCACACCCATGGGCTCGCCCCGAAACCAGCTTACGATCGCCACCAGGACCGGATAGGTGAAGGCCAGCAGCACCGCGAAGCTCACCGGGATCAGGCGCACCGAGCCGAGATAGGCGGAGCCGGTCACCGCGAAGTAGCCGCCGGTGACCACGCCCGCCATGCGGCGGCCGGCCGGCAGCAGGAAGGAGCGGCCGCTCATGCGCACCACGGTCGCCAGCACCACCGCGACCAGGAGATAGCGCATCGCCAGGAGCGTCATCGTGCCGGCGCCGTCGTCATACGCGAAGCGCATGAAAATCGGCTGGATTCCGTAGCTCGAAGCCGAGAGCACGATGAGCGCGAGTCCCGCCGGCGGCAGGCGTGCGGGGACTGGACGGGGAACGTCGAGCGGTGCCATAGTCGCGACCACTTATAGGGGAACCCTGGGCTGCGGCGAAGGAAACCCCGCGCAACCCCAAGGTTTTCGCGACGGGTTTTCGGCCAGCGGCGAGCGATACTCAGGCATGACCATCGGAACGCGGCTCTTCACGTGGTGGAAGGGCGAACTGGTTGGCACCGACCAGTTCGGCAATCGCTACTTTCGGGAGAAGCCGGGGCGGAAGCTGCGCCCGGGCGGCGGCAGCGAGAGCCGCGAGCGGCGCTGGGTGCTCTACAAGGGCAGCGCCGAGGCGTCCAAGGTGCCGGCGGAATGGCACGGCTGGCTGCATCACACCGCGCGCGACCTTCCCGTCGCCGGCGCGGAGCCCAAATATTCCTGGCAGAAGCCGCACCAGCCCAACCTGACCGGCACGCCGCTGGCCTATCGCCCGCCGGGCTCGGTGCTGAAGGGCGGCCACCGCGCGCCGACCACCGGCGACTACGAACCGTGGCGCCCGGAGTGACCCTCACCACCATCCAGGGGATGCGACGCCGATGAACCGCAACGCCGTCGAAACCGTCATGGGCGCCGTGGTCCTGGTGGTCGCCGCGGTATTCCTGTTCTTCGCCTACACCACCAGCCAGGTGCAGGCGCTGGGTGGCACCGAGTACACTGCCCGCTTCGATCGCGTCGACGGCATCCACGACGGCAGCGACGTGCGCATCAGCGGCATCAAGGTGGGCTCGGTGGTGCAGCAAACTCTGGACCCCAAGACTTTCTTCGCGGTGCTGCGCGTCGCGGTCGATCCCAAGGTGAAGCTGCCCGTGGACACCGTGGCCAGCATCACCTCGAGTGGGCTCCTCGGCGACAAGTATCTCGCGCTCGAGCCCGGCAACGAGGACGACGTGATCAAGCCCGGCGGCCGGATCGAGCACACGCAGTCGCCGATGAACCTCGAGAACATGATCGGCCAGTACATCTTCGGCCAGACCGGCAAAAAGCCGGATCCCGGCGCCGGTCAGCCCAGCGATGGCGGCACCGCCCCCGCGCCCAAGCCATAGCGCGATCCACGGCGCGAGCGCCGTCGAGCAGCGCTGGGATCCCGCGCGCTATCAGCAGAACGCGGGCTTCGTCGCGGTGCTGGGGGCGCCGCTCCTCGATCTCCTGGCGCCGCAACCCGGCGAGCGCGTCCTCGATCTCGGCTGCGGCGACGGCGCGCTTACCCGAAGATCGCCGAGACCGCCTCGGTGCTGGGCGTCGACTTCAGCGCCGAGCAGATCCGCGGCGCCCGCGCCCGCGGTCTCGACGCCCGGGTAGCCGACGGCAACAAGCTGGATTTCGACGGCGAGTTCGACGCCGTCTTCTCCAACGCGGCGCTGCACTGGATGCGCGATCCCGACGCGGTCATATCAGGCGTCTGGCGCGCCTTGAAGCCGGGCGGCCGCTTCGTCGCGGAATGCGGCGGCGCCGGCAATGTCGCCTCGATCATGGCGGCGCTGGTGGCGGCCCTCGATCGCCGCGGCATCGACGGCAAGGCGGCGGTGCCGTGGTATTTTCCGGCGCCGGAGGAATACCGCGCGCGGTTGGAGCGGCAGGGATTCGCGGTGGAGAGCATCGCGCTCATTCCGCGGCCGACGCCGCTGCCGGGCGCGCTTGGCGACTGGCTCGACACTTTCGCCGAGAGCTTCCTCACCGCGGTGCCGCCGGCGGAGCGGCCGGCGGTGAAGCAGGAGGTGGAGGCCGTACTCCGTCCGGCGCTCCTCGATGCGGCCGGCGTCTGGGTCACCGACTACGTGCGCCTGCGCTTTGCCGCGCGCAAACCCGCGGAGGCCGCATCATGAGCGCGCCGAAGAAGCCCGCGAAGCTCGAGCTGCCGGTCTGGCTCGCGCCGGACGGGGAGAAACTCTCCTGCGTCGAGAAGATCAAGGTGTTGAACGAGAACCTGCTGGAGATCCAGGAGATGGCCCAGGAGGCCCTCGAGGACGCGATCCTCATGGGCGGCGACGAGCGCCAGTTCCGCGCCGTGCTGCTGCAGCTCGCCGAGAGCCTGGTCAATCCCTACAAGAAGCCGGAGTGACGTGAGACGCCATTCTCTCGCCACAGTCCTGCGGCTCGATCGCGCCCGATGACCAAGTCCGCGTTTACCATAGTGCTCGTACTGCTCTTCACTACGGTGTCCGCCGGCGCCCAGACCGCCGCGCCGGTGGCTGTTGCACCCGCCGCGGCGCCGAAGGTGGTCGCGGTGCTGCAGGGGCTCGACAAGACCACGGCGCGGGTCACCACCTTCGAGGCGCCGGTCGGGCGCAGCGTCCGGTTCGGCACCCTCGTGATCACCACGCGGGCCTGCAACAAGCAGCCGCCGGAGGAGGCGCCCAACACCACCGCCTTCCTGCAGATCGACGACACCCGCTCCGCGGGCTCGTCGGCGAGTGCCGAGCGGGTCTTCAGCGGCTGGATGTTCGCCGAGAGCCCGTCGCTGTCGGCCCTCGAGCATCCCGTCTACGACGTGACCCTGCTGGACTGCAAGACGACCACCGGATCCACCAAGTAGGCCGGGAAATCCGCGTCCACCGTCAGCGCCGCCTCGAGCTGGCGGTGATAGGCGGTACGCGAGATCGCGATGGCGCCGAAGTGCTCGAGATGCTCGGTCACGAACTGGGTGTCGAGAAGACGGAAGCCGCCGACGACCAGCCGCGCCACCAGGTGGACGAGCGCCACCTTGCTGGCGTCGCGGGCGCGGCTGAACATGCTCTCGCCGAAGAAGGCGCCGCCGATCGCCACGCCATAGAGCCCACCCACCAGCTCGCCGCCGGCCCAGCTCTCCACGCTGTGGGCGAGGCCGCGGTCGAAAAGGGCGCCGTAGAGGCGGAGGATCTCGTCATTGATCCAGGTCTTCGGCCGGATCGACGTGGGCTCGGCGCACCCGCGCATGACGGCCTCGAAGGCGGTATCGACCCTGACCTCATAGAGACCGGCGCGCAAGGTGCGCTTGAGGCGCCGCGGCAGGTGGAAGCTCTCCAGCGGCAGAACGCCGCGCGGGTCCGGATCGACCCAGAACAGCTCCGCGTCCTCGGCGGATTCCGCCATCGGGAAGAGGCCCGCCGCGTAGGCGCGCAACAAAAGTTCAGGCGTCAGCGCAATCATCGCTCCTGATGAAAGCCACTCCGACCGATCCGTCAAGCCTTGGCGGAAATATCTCCGCCGCCGGCGTCAGGCGGACTTGAGCTGCGACGTGTCGATCGGCAGCTTGCGCAGCCGCGTGCCGGTGGCGGCGAAGATCGCGTTCACGACGGCGGGCCCGATGGTCGAGGTGCTGGGCTCGCCCATGCCCCCGGGCGCCTCGCTGCTCTGGACGATATGGACCTCGATCGTTGGCGCCTCGTTGATGCGCAGCATCTGGTAGCTGTCGAAATTGCTCTGCTCGACGCGGCCGTCCTTGAGGGTGATCTCGCCGTAGAGCGCGGCGGTGATCCCGAAGATGGCGCCGCCCTCGATCTGCGCCGTCACCGTGTCGGGATTGACCACGTGGCCGCAGTCCACCGCGCAGACCACGCGCTGGACGCGCACCTGTCCGTCCTTGCCCACCGCGACCTCGGCCACCTGGGCCACGTAGGTGCCGAAGCCGAAGATCACGGAGACGCCGCGACCGCTGCCCGCCGGCATCGGGGTGCCCCAGCCGGCCTTCGCCGCGGCCAGGTCGAGCACCGCCTTGGCGCGCGGCGATTTGTCGAGGAAGCCGCGGCGGAATTCCACCGGATCCTTCTTGGCGGCGGCGGCAAGCTCGTCGATGAAGCCTTCCACCATGAAGGCGTTGTGAGTGACCCCGACGCCGCGCCACCAGCCGGTCTGAAGGCCCGTCGGCGGCTCCTGGCGGACGTAGTCCACATGGGTGCTGGGAAAAGTGTAGGGGCCGATGGCGGCCTCGACGGCGTCGGAATCGAGGCCGTCCTTGAAGGCCGGCGGCAGCCACCGTGCCAGGATCGAGGAGCCGGTGACGCGATGGGACCAGGCGACCACCTTGCCCTCCGCATCGAGACCGGCGGCGAGGCGGTCATAGTAGTAGGGCCGGTAGATGTCGTGCTGGATGTCCTCCTCGCGGGTCCAGACGACCTTCACGGGACCGTCGACCTGCTTGGCGATGCGGACCGCCAGCGCGATGCCGTCGATGTCGAGGCGCCGGCCGAAGCCACCGCCGATGAGATGGTTGTGGATCTCCACCTTCTCCGGCGGCAGGCCGGTGAGTTCGGCGGCGGTGGCACGGGCGCGGCCGGCGATCTGCGTTCCCACCCAGACATCGCAGCGGTCCTTGGCGACATGAACCGTGCAGTTCATCGGCTCCATGGTGGCGTGTGCCAGGAACGGTACCTGGTAGATCGCCTCCATCTTCTGGGCCGCGCCCTGCATCGCCTTGGCGACGTCGCCCTCGTTCTTGTCGACGACGCCCGGATTCTGGGAAGCGGTGTCGAGCTGCTTGACGAGATCGGCGGTGGAGAGGTGGGCGTTCGGGCCGTCGTCCCAGGTAATCTCCAGGGCCGCGAGGCCCTTCTTGGCGGCACCCATGTGGTCGGCGACGACGGCCACGGCCTCGTCGAGGCGCACGATCTGGCGCACGCCCTTCACCGCCTTGGCCTTGCTGTCGTCGAGGCTCCTGAGCTTGCCGCCGAAGACCGGCGAGGAGGCCACGGTCGCGATCTTCATGCCCGGGAGCTTCATGTCGATCCCGAACTGCGCCTTGCCATTCACCTTGTCCGGTGCATCGAGGCGCTTGGCGGGCGTGCCGATCAGCTTGAAATCCTTGGGGTCCTTGAGGGCGACGGCGTCCGGCACCGGCAGCGCCGCCGCCTTGTCCACGAGCGCGCCATAGGAAAGCGTGCGCTTGCTGGCGGCGTGGATGACAGCGCCTCTCTCCGCATGGCAGGTGCTGGCGTCCACTTTCCAGGTTGCCGCCGCGGCCGAGATCAGCATCGCGCGCGCGGTGGCGCCCGCGCGGCGCATCGGTTCCCAGCTCGCCCGGATCGCGGTCGAGCCGCCGGTCGCCTGGAAACCCAGCAGCGGATTGGCATAGACCTTGTCGTCCGCCGGCGCGTGCTCGAGATGTACCTGGTCGAGACCGACTTCCAGCTCCTCGGCGAGCAGCATGGGGATCGAGGTGTAGGTGCCCTGGCCCATCTCCACATAGGGCATGGTCATCGTCACGCGGCCCGTATGGTCGATGCGGATGAAAGCGTTGGGCGCGAAGGCCGCGGCCGCGGCCGTGGCATCCCTGAGCGGCCAGGGCAGGGAGAATCCCAGCGCCAGGCCGCCGCCGGCGGCGGAGGCGAGCTTGAGGAGCGTGCGGCGCGAGACCGTGGATGCCGTGGGGTGATCGAGGGGCATGGGGTCAGCCTTTCTTCACGGCGGCGGGGGCGGGGGACAAGGCTGCCTGCTTGATCGCCGCGCGAATGCGCACGTAAGTGCCGCAGCGGCAGATGTTGCCGGACATGGCGTCGTCGATATCGCCGTCGCTGGGATGGGGATTGTCGGCCAGGAGCGCGCTCGCCGACATGATCTGTCCGGACTGGCAGTAGCCGCATTGCGGCACTTCCAGATCGACCCAGGCCTTCTGGATGCTGCGGCCCGCCGGGGTCTTGTCGATGGCCTCGATGGTGGTGATCTCGGATTTTCCCACGCTGTCGATCGTGGTGATGCAGGAGCGGGTAGGGGCGCCGTCGATATGCACCGTGCAGGCGCCGCAGAGCGCCATGCCGCAGCCGAACTTTGTGCCGGTCATGCCGAGGACGTCGCGCAGCACCCACAGCAGCGGCGTGTCGTCGTCGACGTCCACGCTGTGGCTCACGCCGTTGACTTTGATCGTATAGGCCATGCATGGCTCCTGGCGCAGGGGAGGCGCGCCGCTGACGAATTTGAAGGAGTTTCGGCCGGATTCTGCTGCAATCGCTGACCATGCGATTGCGTGTTCTTGCTGTGCATTGCACCGGCTTGCGCCGGCGGTGCGGACGGCCTAGGTCTCGCGGCCGAGGAAGCGGCCGAGCCAGTGCACGTCGTAGTCGCCGTTGATGAAATCGGGCGCGGCAAGGAGGCGCTGATGCAGCGCGATCGTGGTGTCGATTCCGGTGATGACGTATTCCTCCAGCGCGCGCCGCATGCGCATCAGGCATTCGTTGCGGCTGACGCCGTGGACCACGAGCTTCGCCACCAGGCTGTCGTAGTGCGGCGGCACCGTGTAGCCCTGGTAAAGCGCGCTGTCGACGCGCACGCCGAGGCCGCCCGGCGCCAGGTATCCCGTGATCATGCCGGGCGAGGGGGCGAAGGTCTGGGGGTGCTCGGCGTTGATCCGGCACTCGATGGAATGGCCCGAAAGCGTCACGTCCTCCTGGCGATATCCCAGCGGCGCGCCCGATGCGATGCGGATCTGCTCGCGCACGATGTCGATGCCGCTCACCATTTCCGAGATCGGATGCTCGACCTGCAAACGGGTGTTCATCTCGATGAAGTTGAACTGCCCGTCCTCGAACAGGAACTCGATGGTGCCGGCGCCGCGATAGCCCAGCTTGGCAATGGCGCGGGTCGCGATGGCGCCGAGCTCGGCGCGTGCGGCGGCGTTGAGGGCCGGCGACGGCGTCTCCTCCAGCAGCTTCTGGTGCGATCGCTGCAGGGAGCAGTCGCGCTCGCCGATGTGGATGACGCCGCCCTGGCCGTCGGCGAGGATCTGCATCTCGATGTGGCGGGGATGGGAGAGATGCCGCTCCAGGTAGACCTCGGCATTGGCGAAGAAGGCGGCGGATTCCCGCTGCGCCGCCGGCAGCATCTCCGCCAGCGCCGCCGGATCCCGCGCCACCCGCATGCCGCGCCCGCCGCCGCCGCCCGCGGCCTTGATCAGGACGGGATAGCCGATGCGCTTGGCCTCGGCGAGCGCGTGGTCGAGACCCTCCACCGCGCCGTCGGAGCCGGGCACCACGGGAATGCCGAGCTCCTGCGCCACGCGCTTCGCCACCACCTTGTCGCCCATCATCCGGATGTGCTCCGGCGTCGGCCCGATGAAGGCGAAGCCGTGCTCCTCCACCATCTCGGCGAAGCCGGCGTTCTCCGCCAGGAAGCCCAGGCCGGGATGGATCGCGTCGGCGCCGGTGATCTGCGCCGCCGAGAGAATGGCGGGAATGTTGAGATAGCTCTCCCGCGCCGGCGGCGGGCCGATGCAGACGCTCTCGTCGGCAAGGCGCACATGCATCGCGCCGTCGTCGGCGGTGGAATGCACCGCCACGGTCTTGATCCCCATCTCCCGGCAGGCGCGGTGGATGCGCAACGCGATCTCGCCGCGGTTGGCGATGAGGACTTTCTCGAACATCGCCTGAAAGGCCCGCCTACTCGATGACCATCAGCACCTGGCCGTACTCGACCGGCGTGCCGTCGGCGACCAGGATCTCCGCCACCCGGCCCGCGCGGGGCGCGCGGATCTGGTTCATCACCTTCATCGCCTCGATGATCAGGAGCACGTGGCCCTCCTCGATCTTGTCGCCGAGCTTGACGAAGGGCGGCTGGTCCGGCTGCGGGGCGATATAGGCAGTGCCCACCATGGGCGCCTTGATGGCGCCGGGATGATCGACCGCCGCCACCACGGGCTTCTCGGAGGCACCGTCCGCCGGTGCCGCCGCTGAGGGCGCCGCATAGGCGATCGCGGTGCCGCCGCGGGCCACGCGGATGCGGCGCTCGCCCACGGCGTACTCGATCTCGGTGAGGCCGGTCTCCTCCAGGAGCGCCGCGAGGCTGCGCACGAGATCGCCGTCGATCGAGAGATCGCCCTTGGCCATCAGAGCTTCCGTTTCATCAGCCGGTCTTGTCGCTGGCGGCTTCCAGGATGCGCGCCATGGCATCGAGCGCCAGCAGATAGCCCTGGGGCCCGAGACCCATGATGATGCCGTCGGCCGCCAGGCTGATATAAGAGTGGTGGCGCCAGGGCTCGCGGCGGTGGATGTTCGAGAGATGCACCTCGATGACCGGCACGTCGCAGAGCTTGAGGGCATCGTGCACGGGGACCGACGTGTGAGTAAGTCCGGCGGGATTGATCACCAGACCGTCGGCGCCGGTGCGGGCCTCCTGGATCCAGTCGACGAGCTGGCCCTCGTGGTTCGACTGCCGGAAGTCGATGTCGAGTTCCAGCTCGGTGGCGCGCTCGGTACACGCGGCCTCGATGTCCGCCAGGGTGTCGGTGCCATAGATCGCGGGCTCCCGCACTCCCAGCATGTTGAGATTCGGGCCGTTCAGGATCAGAATCGTCGCTCGGGCCACCGTCGCTCCTTCCGACGCATTGCGATGGCGGGCCTTATAGCAGCGGGAAACGAAAGGGGCAAAGCGCGCTCTTTTCCCGCCGCCGGGGGTAACGGCCGAGTCGTGCCGGGGGGATGCCTGATCATGCGTGCGCTAATGCCGGTCCTGGTCGCTCTCACGCTCTGGTCGTGCTCGTCGCGGCCGCCCCAGGACGACAACATCTCCCGCCTGGAAGTGTCGATCCTGCCCATGGACGGCGGCCCCGACGCGGCGCCGCAGCTGGTCGCCGACCGCATGGCCCACTATCACGTGCCCGGCCTGAGTGTCGCGATCATCCGCGACGACCGCATCGTCTGGGTGAGCGCCCATGGCCTGCGCACTGCCGGCACGTCGGACATGGTCGGCGTGAGCACCATCTTCCAGGCCGGCTCCCTCAGCCAGACGGTGACGGCGGCCCTGGCCATGCAGCTGGTGGAGGCGGGCCGGCTCAATCTCGACCGCGACGTCAACCGGGACCTGCAGTCCTGGCGGATACCCGCCGCGCCGGTCCCCCTGCGGAGCCGCCCGGTGACGCTGGCGGAGCTGCTGAGCCACCGGGCTGGGCTCAGCGTGCCGGGCTTTCCCGGTTATCCCGCCGGTGCGCACCTCCCCGATCTCAAGCAGATCCTGGACGGGCGGCCGCCGGCCAACACCAAGGCGGTCCGCGTGCAGTGGCTGCCCGGCGCCGAGCTGCATTACTCCGGCGGCGGCTACGAGGTGGTGCAGCAGCTCCTGATGGACGCGACGTCGTCGCCCTTTCCGCTGATCGCGGAGCAGCAGGCACTGGCCCCTGTCAACATGGTGCGGAGCGGCTTCTGGCAGCCGCTGCCGGACGACCTCTGGGACGATGCGGCGATCGCGCACAACGCCGCCGGCACGCCGGTCCCCGGCCGCGCCCGGGTCTATCCCGAGCTCGCCGCCGCCGGCCTCTGGTCGACGCCGGTCGATCTCGCCCATTTCGCCATGGAGCTCTCCCGCGCCTGGTCCGGGCGCAGCTCCATGCTGATGAAGCTCGACACCGCCCGCCGCATGCTGACGCCCCAGGCCGACGGCCGCACCGGCCTTGGGCTCTTCCTCGACGGCGGGGGCGTTTCGTTCCGCTTCCGCCAGCCCGGCGACAGCGCCGGATATCACTCGCTGATGGTGGTCTATGCCGACGGCCGCTATGGCGCGGTCGCGATGACCAACGGCGAGGGCGGCCGCCAGCTCGTGGTGGAGATCGTCAACAACATCGCGCGGCTGGAGAACTGGCCGGACTTCACGCCGCTGACGGTGGAGTGAGGGCGCGCTCCTCCGCCATGGACGGCATCTCCGCCCGCGGCACTTCACCGATTGCCGGCAAGCACGTCCGCCTGCTCGGCAAACAGCGCCTTCATCCAATCGATGACCGCGCGCACGCAGGCGGCGCGGCGCAGGTCGCGATGGACGATGATCCAGTATTCGGCGGCGAGCTCGGGGATCGGCGGGGCCAGCCGCTCCAGCAGGGGATGGCCGTCGCCGACATAGCAGGGCAGGACGCCGCGGCCGGTGCCGGCGCGGATCGCTTCCAGATGCATCAGCATCGATGAGGCGCGCAGCGCCACCGGTTGTCCGGTTTTCCCGACCTGCTGCTGCACCCAGCGCGCCGGCGCATAGTGAGCTTGCTCGTCCGTATAAGTGACCCATGCATCGGCTTTCGCGCCGCGCCGCCGGTAGACCGAAACGGCGAAGGTGCCTGCCTTGGAGATATAGAAGTCGCCGCTTTCCGGCGGCTGGTGACGCAACGCCATGTCGGCTTCGCGTCGCGCGAGATTCGCGGTCTGTCGGGAGTCGACCAGTTCCAGGGTGATGCCGGACGGGAGCGCCGGCGTAGTCGGTTCCGACAGGCAGCGAGCGAGAAACCCGGCGGCACATTCGCCGGTCGACACCCGCACCGTGCCGCTCAATTCAGGCGAAGCCGCCGCGCGTCGGCGCTCCAACGTCAGCACCGCCGCCTCGACGCTCTCGGCCGACGGCATCAACTGCTCGCCGGTGCCGTTGAGGCGTAACCCCTCGGGCAGACGGTCGAACAAGGCCGCCCCGCCAAACGTCGCCTCGAACGCCGCCAATCGGCGGGCGATGGTCGGCTGGCTGAGCCCGAGCGCGCGCCCGGCGGCCCGCATCGAGCCCTGCCGGGCGACGGCCAGGAACACCCGTACATCGTCCCAGTCCATCGCGCCGCGAAGCAATCTCGGCGGGCTGGTTGCCGGCTTGCGACGCGTCTCGCGCCGCGCAGCCGCCAATCTGTCGGGAGCAGCCATGACATCGTTCCTTTGCAGCCGGGTCGAGGTCTGGACGTCAGACGGTACCATCAAACTGAGCGCTACAAAAACGTTCCAGTAGCCAACAAAAACGGAGATCACTGCAAACAAATCGTGGCGCTAGGGTTCTCTCCGGCCGGGAGGCGTCGATGCCGACACCCGCCGACAGATGGAGAGAGCCATGGACGGCAGACCGCCCAGCATCGTCGATCTCAACGCGGAACTCGCGCAGCTGACCATGTTCCGCCGGACCCCGGAGGCGACCGCGGCTGATCGCCAGGGAAGCGTCGCGCAATTGGCGTCCTACCGGGACGGCCTCCTTCTCGCCATCAAGGCATCGGGGAAGGATCATTGGGAACGCCACCTCGCCGGCGACGAGCTGGTTCACATCCTCGACGGCAGCGCGACGTTGGAAATCGTCTGCGACGACGGGCCGCCCAAGTCGTTCGCGCTCCGCGCGGGAATGATCGCCGTCATTCCGCAAGGGGCGTGGCATCGATTGCTCTCTTCCGAGGGCGCGACGCAAATGGCCGCGACGCCCTTTCCCGGCGAGACTCTCGAGCTCGATGTCGACGACCCCAGGACGGTCGAGCGCAAGCCCGCATGAGCAGGAGAAACCAGTGATGGACGCGCCAGGCACCGCCGCACCGCCAAGCCGATCCACCTCCCTCAAGCTGCGCGGCGGCGAGACCGACGGCAGCATCATGATGTTCGAGCAGACCGTTCCCGCCGGGACCAAGAGCAGGTTCCACCTGCATCACGACAGCGACGAGGTGGCCTATATCCTGAGCGGCGAGGTCACCTTCCTGATCGGCGGCGACGTCACCGTCCGCGGTCCCGGTGCCTGCGCTTTCATGCCGCGCGGCGTGCCGCATGCCTGGAAGAGCACCGGCGCGGAATCCGGGCGCGTGCTGTTTCTCTATACGCCGGCCAAGGCCGGCGGATTGATCGAGGAGCAGCAGCGGACCGTCCGCAAATTCGGATCGATGAACGAGCGTGAGCTGGCGGACATATTGCAGCGCCACGGCTGGGAACTTCTCGGACCGTCGCCGCTGTAACTCTTGCAACAGCAGCAACACGGCGCATCAGGATCTACTCCGCTTCCGCCACGAACGGCGTCTCCGCGCGCGCTTCCAGCTTGTCGAGAAGATGATCGAGGGCGCCGCGCTCGTCCTCGGTGAGACCGGCGAGGAGGCGCGCCTCGACGCGCTGGGCGTGGGGCACGATCTGGCGGTGGATGGCGCGGCCGGCCGGCGTCAACGCCAGCACCGCACGGCGTCGGTCGGCGGCGTCGGTGCGGCGGCTGACGCGGCCCGCCGACACCAGGCTTGCCACCGCCCGGCTCACCCGCACCTTGTCCATCTGGGTCTTCTCGCCCACACCCATGGCCGAGAGCGGGCCGAAACGGCCGAGCACCGCCATCACCCGCCATTCCGGCACCGAGAGATCGAAGCGCCTCTCGTAGCTGCGAGCGATGGCGTTGGAGACCCGGAGCATCAATACCGAGAGCCGATAGGGCAGGAAGCGCTCGAGGATCAGGCTTTGGTCCTCGATGGGCGGGGTCTCTGACTGGGGGCTTGGCTTTAGTTTCATTTGAAACTATATTGAGCCTCATGCGCGGGCGGGTCAAGGGCGCGCAGGTGCCGCCGCCCCCCAATACAGTCACGGGAGTGCCGCCATGACCCTTGCGACCAAGGCCCGGCCCGCCGCCGAGGCACCTCACGATCTCTGGGACAATCCCATGGGTACCGATGGGTTCGAGTTCGTGGAGTACACGGCGCCGGACACGGCGGCGCTCGGCCGGCTCTTCGAGAGCATGGGCTTCACCGCGGTGGCGCGGCACCGCTCCAAGAAAGTGACGCTCTACCGTCAAGGCGACGTCAACTTCATCGTCAATGCCGAGCCCGAGAGCTTCGCCCAGGCTTTCGCGCGCCTGCACGGGCCTTCGGTCTGCGCCATCGCCTTCCGGGTGAAGGATGCCGCCAAGGCCTATGATCGCGCGATCCAGCTCGGCGCCAAGCCGGTCGCCAACCGCGTCGGCCCGATGGAGCTCAACATCCCCGCCATCGAGGGGATCGGCGGCAGCATCATCTATCTCGTCGACCGTTACGGCCACCACACGATCTACGACGTCGATTTCGTGCCGCTGCCGGGCGCCGAGGCGAAACCAAAAGGCGTCGGCCTCGCCGGCATCGACCACCTGACCCACAACGTGCACCAGGGCCGCATGGGGCTCTGGGCCAAGTTCTACGAGGACCTCTTCAACTTCCGCGAGATCCGCTACTTCGACATCGAGGGCAAGCACACGGGCTTGCGCTCGAAGGCGATGACCAGCCCCTGCGGCAAGATCCGCATCCCCATCAACGAGAGCGCCGACGACAAGTCGCAGATCGCGGAGTACCTCTCCGCCTATGGCGGGGAGGGCATCCAGCACATCGCCCTGGCGGCGACGGATATCTTCGAGACCGTGGAGGCGCTGCGCGGCAAGGGCGTCGGGTTCATGAGCGTGCCCGACACCTACTACGAGCAGGTGGACGCGCGGCTCCCCGGACACGGCCAGGAGATCGCGCTCCTCAGCAAGAACCGCATCCTCGTCGATGGCGCTCCGACCGAGGGCGGCGGGCTGCTGCTGCAGATCTTCACCGACACGGTAATCGGTCCGATCTTCTTCGAGATCATCCAGCGCAAAGGCAATGAGGGCTTCGGCGAGGGCAATTTCCGTGCGCTCTTCGAATTGATCGAGCTCGACCAGATCCGCCGCGGCGTTCTGGATCCGACGGCGAAGGGGAAGAAGTGAATCTAACTTTTTGAATCGTGCCGCTGCTGAAGCCTGACCGAATGGGAGTGAAACGATGAAGAGCTGGATCCGCTTCCCCCGCGTGGAGGGTGTGGCGTCGCGGCAGGCGCACACGGACCTGCCGCCCGGCACCTACGAGCGTGAGCTCGGCAAGGAAGGTTTCTTCGGGCCGGCGACCCAGATGTATCACGCCCATCCGCCAACGGGCTGGACGCGCTGGGAGGGGCCGCTCAGGCCCCGCGCCTTCGACCTCACCAAGCTCAACGGCATCGCCGCATCTCCCTGGGACGCGGACGAGGTGCTCTCGAACCCGCATCTGCGCTATCGCCAGTGGCGCACGACGGGAAAGATGAATCATCTCGTCCGCAACGCCGACGGCGACGAGCTGCTCTTTGTCCATGAGGGCGCGGGCGATCTCTACTGCGACTGGGGTCATCTCCGGTTTCGCGACGGCGACTACATCGTGCTGCCCCGCGGCGCCCAGTGGCGGGTGGAGTGCGACGGCGCGGCCACCTTTCTGATGATCGAGGCGACCGGCGGCGGCTACAGCCTGCCGGAAAAGGGGCTGGTCGGACGGCACGCGATCTTCGACGCCGCCATGCTGGACGTGCCCGCGATCGACGACGCCTTCAAGGCGCAGCAGACGCCCCAGGGCAAGCGCGAGGAGTGGCGCGTCCGCGTCAAGCGCCGCGGCGAGCTCAGCACCATCACCTATCCCTACAATCCCCTCGATGCGGTCGGCTGGCACGGCGACCTCGCACCCGTGCGTCTCAACTGGCGCGACATCAGGCCTCTGATGAGCCATCGCGCCCATCTGCCGCCCTCGGCCCACACCACGTTTGTCGCCGACCGCTTCGTCGTCTGCACCTTCGTGCCGCGGCCCTTCGAGAGCGATCCCGGCGCCCTCAAGGTGCCGTTCTTCCACTCGAACGACGATTTCGACGAGGTGATCTTCTATCACCGCGGAAATTTCTTCTCCCGCGACAACATCCACGCGGGGATGGTGACCCTGCATCCGGGCGGCTTCCCGCACGGGCCGCATCCGAAGGCGCTGGCCGGCGCCCTGACGCCGAAGAAGGGCGAGACCGACGAGGTCGCGGTGATGCTGGACGCGCGCGACGCCCTCGACGTCGGCAGCCTGCCCCAGGGCATCGAGGATGCGAGCTACGTGAACTCCTGGCGCACCGAGGCGCCATGAAGCTCGCGAGCCTGAAGCGCGGCGGCCGCGACGGCGAGCTCGTCGTGGTGAGCCGGGACCTCGCGCGCTGTGTCGCCGTGCCGGAGGTGGCGCCGACGTTGCAGAGGGCTGTCGACGATTGGCGGCGCGCCGAGCCGGGGCTCCGCGCCGCGGCCGCGATCCTCGAGCAGGGCAATCTCGCCACCGCTGAGCCTTTCGATGCCACCCGCGCGATGGCACCGCTGCCGCGCGCCTATCAATGGCTCGACGGCTCCGCCTACCTCTATCACGTCGAGCTCGTGCGCAAGGCGCGCAAGGCGGAGATGCCGCCGAGCTTCTACAGCGATCCCCTGATGTATCAGGGCGGCTCCGACAGCTTCATCGGCCCCACCGACACGATTCTCGCCGGCGACGAGGCCTGGGGGATCGATTTCGAGAGCGAGGTCGCCGTCGTCACCGACGACGTGCCCATGGGCGTCTTGCCCGCGGATGCCGCCGGTCACATCAAGCTGGTGATGCTGGTCAATGACGTGAGCCTCCGCAACCTGATCCCGACCGAGCTCGCCAAGGGCTTCGGTTTCGTCCAGGGCAAGCCCGCGACCGCGTTCTCGCCAGTGGCGGTGACAACCGACGAGCTGGACGGTGCCTGGGACGGCCGCAAGGTTATCCTTCCCCTGGTGAGCTCCCTCAACGGCAAGCTCTTCGGCAAGCCAAACGCCGGCGTCGACATGAACTTCGATTTCCCGGCGCTGATCGCCCACGCGGCGCGCACGCGGGAGCTGGAGGCCGGCACCATCATCGGCTCCGGCACCGTCTCAAACCGCGATCCCGCCGCCGGCTCCGCCTGCCTCGCCGAGCGCCGGATGATCGAGACCATCGAGGAGGGAGCGCCGCGAACGCCCTTCCTCAAGTTCGGCGACCGCGTGCGGATCGAGATGCTGGACCCGCAAGGCCGCTCGATCTTCGGCGCCATCGACCAGAAGGTCGTGCGATATCAGCCGGAAGGTTAGGCGCGGCGCGCCAGTTGTCGCGCATTCCCCGCGGCATTAAGCTCGCGGTGAATGCGCGATAAGAAGGGGGAGGCGTCATGAAGCTCTACGGCTATTTCCGGTCCTCGGCGGCATTCCGCGTGCGGATCGCGCTCAATCTCAAGGGCCTCGCCTACGAGCAGCACTCGATCCATCTGCGCCGCAACGAGCAGGCGGCGCCGGACTATCTCAAGCTCAATCCCCAGGCGCTGGTGCCGACGCTGATCGACGGCGCGCAGGTGGTGACGCAATCGATGGCGATCATCGAATATCTCGACGAGACGCATCGGGCGCCGCCGCTGGTGCCGGCGGAGCCGCTGGCGCGGGCGCGCGTGCGCTCGATCGCGCAGATGGTCGCCTGCGACATCCACCCGATCGACAATCTCCGCGTGCTGCAATATCTCGCGAAGCCGATGGGCCAGGACGCGGCGGCGGTGGAGGCCTGGTTCAACCACTGGATCAAGCTCGGCCTGGATGCCCTCGAGCAGCGCCTCGCGGCCGAGACGGAGACCGGCCGCTTCTGTCACGGCGACACGCCGGGCCTCGCCGATTGCTGCCTGGTGCCGCAGATCTTCAACGCCCAGCGCCACAAGAGCTTCGACTTCAAGCCCTATCCCCGGATCATGCGGATCTTCGAGGCGTGCCTCGCGGTGCCCGCCATCGACCGCGCGACGCCCGCGAAGCAGCCGGACGCGGAAGCCGGCTAAAGCAGAATATCGAGCAGCGGGCGGAGGTCGCGGAATTCGTAATCGGGCTTCGGTACCGCGGCGGCACGCTCCAGGCCGCGGCGGTTGATCCAGGCGATCTCGAAGCCCAGCGGCTTGCCGCCGACGAGGTCGGTGTGCTGGGACTGGCCCGAGTGGAAGATCGCCTCCACCGGCAGGCCCGAGCGCCGGAGCAGATGCTTGAAGAGCGTGCCGTCGGGCTTGTAGCCGCGCGCGCCCTCGGCGGTGCAGACGAGATCGAATGTCCGCCCGAGCACGGTCCGCGCCAGGAGATCGTCATCGATGTTGGAGATGACGGCGAGCTTGTAGCGTGCCGCCAGCCGATCCAGTACCGCGTCCACGTCGGGGAAGCGCGGGAACCCCGCGAAGGCGTCGAAGTAGAGCTCAATCAGCGCGGGATCGCCCTTGAGCTCGAAGTGCTCGAAGCTGGCGATGAGGGATTGCCGGCAGATCTCGCGATAGGGCCGGTACGGGTCCCAGTACCGCCGCATGTTGCCGTGCTCCCAATGCTCCCAGAACTGCAGCGGATCGATGTGGCCGCCACCGCAGCGCGCCAGGATCGCCGCGAAGGCATCGCGCGAGCCCTGGCGCACGTCGACGAGGGTCCCGAAGACGTCGAAGGAGAGAAGCTCCGGCGCTGACGTTCTGACGCGACGATGCGTCGGGGGAGCTGGCATGGACGCCTCCTTCTGTGGATCGGTGCCGGGTCGGCCGGCTGGGCGGAGAAAGGCTACACCGCCTCGTACCGGAGCGGCAAAGCACCCGTGTCCGAGGCGGTTAGCCGCCGATTAACCAATCCCCCGATACCTTCGGGCGCTCAAGATTGAGTTGCGGAATTGAGGGAAAAGCCGACAGTGATACTAGGGCGCGACAACAATCCTCAGTCGGCACTTTCCACCAGTGCAGTCCACAGTGTCCCGGATGCAGTTGGCGTGCCGCTCAAGGCGCTGGTTACCGCAATCTTCTTCGCGTCGGGTGCCGCGTCCCTTGCCCTGCAGGTCGTCTGGTTCAAGCAACTGCAGTTTGTGCTGGGCAGCTCGACGTTGTCGGTAAGCGTCACCGTCGCCAGCTTCTTCTTCGGCCTTTCTGTTGGCAGCGCTGTGGGTGGCCGGGTCGCGGACATCGTTGCCCGCCCACTAAGGGTCTACGGATTTCTCGAACTCGGCCTCGCGTTGGTCTCGATTGGCGCGACAGCGTTTCTATCGCATTGGTCCACCTGGACCGGCTGGATGTCGCCGATGCTGGACCTCGACTCGTCAGTGCGGCTGCCTCTTATCGTCGTCCTGTCACTCGCGACTTTGGCGCTGCCGACGATGTTGATGGGAGCGACGCTGCCTTTCCTTGTCAGGTTCCTGACTCGGTCCCAGGCGGAACTGACAAATCAGATCGGTCTCCTCTACGGGTTCAACACCCTGGGAGCCGCCGTTGGTACGTTGGTCGTGGGCTTCATCCTCATCGGGTTGCTGGGGGTAACCGGATCGAGTTTGTTCGCATCGACAGTGTACGCGTGTGTCGGCGGTTTTAGTCTACTGACCGCGCGTCACGAGCATCCCCTGCGGATGGAAGAGCGGGACCAGGAACCGACGCACGCGAAAAAATCAGCAGGTGGCGCGACGACTTTGCTGATCTGGATTTTCGCCTGCTCTGGCTTTGTTTCCATCGCCTACGAGGTCGTCTGGTTCCGGTTCCTGACCAACATCAGCACCTCCAGTGTCTATGCATTCTCGGGAATGCTGGGCACCTATCTTATCGGTCTGGTGATAGGCGCCTTGGTGTGCGCCAGATTTCTCGCGTCTCACAAGGATCAGTTGCTTCGCTACTTCGCCCTCGTTCAACTCGGCATCGCGGTTGCCGCCACGCTCACTCTGGCGACGCTGGGCAAAGCGACCACATTTCACGCGTTGTTGTCCCCCATGATTGCGGGCCTAGTGCCGGTCCGAGTACAAATGCTGATGGGGGATGATGTCTCATTCTTCTTCACCTGCGTCATGGCCCTGCTGCTGCCAACCACTCTCATCGGTATCAGCTTTCCTCTCGCCAGCGAGCTGACCGCGACGCGGATGAGCGCAATGGGGCGCAGGATTGGCGCGCTCTACGCCCTTAATACGATGGGCGGTGTCCTAGGATCTCTGGCGGCAGGGTTTGTCCTGATTCCCTACCTCGGGAGTCAGTGGGCGCTGACGGCCCTGATCGTCATCAACATCCTTCTCTTCATCACGATTGCCGCGTCGCGGCCCGGCCTGCTGGCGAGCCTGTGGCGGCAAGGTGCGATGGCGCTGGGTGTCGTCCTGATTTCGTTCCTGCTTTTCGGTCCGCATTACCTGGAACGGCAGTTGACCGCATTTGAGGGTGCCAAGGTTCTGGAGCTGAGGGAGTCCAGGGAAGCAACCTTCGCCGTGCTGGAGTACGAGGACGCGGCGGCCGGGAGGTACCAGCAGCTTGTGGTGAACTCCAAGAGCTATGCCAGCAATCGCCCCGAGGGTAGACGCTACATGGCTGCCATGGCGCACTATCCCGTGCTTCTCCACACAGGCCCCTCCGAGACGGCCGTCGTCATTTGCATCGGCACCGGAACGACGGTGGGTGCTCTGACCACCCACGAGGAATTGCAATCCATCTACGCCGTCGACTTGGCGCCGCCGGTGTTCGACTTTGCCCGGTATTTTGTACCTATCAACAGGCGCTTTTATGAGAACCCGAAGGTGCACATGGTCGTGGCGGATGGACGCCACTACCTCCTTGGCACAAGCAATACCTTCGATGTGATTACTCTCGAGCCGCCGCCGCCTCACGATGCCGGCGTCGTCAATCTCTACACCGAGGAATTTTACGCGCTTGCGAAGCTGAAGATGCGCCGGGGGGCCGTTCTTGCCCAGTGGGTGCCTTTGGACATGGCGCGCGGCGCTCTGTCGAAAATGATCCTCGCGGCCATGCTGAAGCAATTCAAGCACGTATCCTTGTGGGTGCCGGACAGAATGGAAGGTGTGGCTATCGCCTCCGACGAGCCGTTGCAAATTGATCGCGATATGCTCGCCAGGCGCATGTCCGCGCCGTCGGTGGCCGATGATCTCACCGCGATCGGGCTACGTTCGCCCGAAGACCTGCTGGCAACTTTCGTTGCCGCGGACGGGGCGCTCGCAGCTTATCTCGGCGATACCCCGAGTGTCACAGATGACCGGCCTCGAATTGAATATCACAACTTCTATCCGCTGGAGGCGATTCGCGTGCGGGATCTGATGCGACTCCGCGAGCCCGTGGAACGGTATCTAACCACTGGTGCTTCCGAAAACGGACGGCTGGACGTGGCCCGAAATGTGGTTGAAGCCATTTGGGACGAGCACGAAGCATCCGTGGACGGGGACGTGAGCGCCGCTCGCTCAGCAGTCAGGGAGGCCTTGAAGCTGGAGCCGAACAACATGTATCTCCGCTTCCTTGACCGCAAGGATCGCGCCACTGAGAGAATCGGCGATCAAACTGATGCTGGATCCCCCATCGAACAGATCCACTGAAAAGCACGGCATGACGCCTTCTGCAATCCAGAGGGCGCCCACGGCTTTGTTTGGATCAAAGGGACGAAAAAAAGGGGTCGCGGCGAACCGCGACCCCTCCAGTGCCTAAGCCAAGCGTCAGAGGCTTAGAAGTCCATGCCACCCATGCCGCCGTGGTCGTGACCACCGCCCGGCGCCGCGGATTTCTTCTCCGGCTTCTCGCCCACCATCGCCTCGGTGGTGATCAGCAGGCCCGCCACGGAGGCGGCATCCTGGAGCGCGATGCGGACCACCTTGGTCGGGTCGATGATGCCGGCCTTGACCATGTTCTTGTACTCGCCGGTCTGGGCGTCGAAGCCCAGATTGGTGTCGTTGCTCTCGAGGAGCTTGCCGACGACGACGGAGCCGTCGGAGCCGGCATTCTCGGCAATCTGCCGCGCCGGCGCCTGGAGCGCGCGGCGGACGATGTCGATGCCGACCTTCTGGTCGTCGTTGTCGACTTTCAGCTTCGCCAGCACCTTGATCGCGTAGAGGAGAGCCGCGCCGCCGCCGGCGACCACGCCTTCCTCGACCGCCGCGCGCGTCGCGTGCATGGCGTCGTCAACGCGATCCTTGCGCTCCTTCACCTCGACCTCGGTCGCACCGCCGACGCGGATCACCGCAACGCCGCCGGCGAGCTTCGCCAGACGCTCCTGCAGCTTCTCCCGGTCGTAGTCCGAGGTGGTCTCCTCGATCTGCGCCTTGATCTGACCGATGCGGCCCTCGATGTCCTTCTTCTTGCCGGCGCCGTCGATGATCGTGGTGTTCTCCTTGTCGATGCGGATCCGCTTGGCCTTGCCGAGCATGTCGAGAGTGACATTCTCCAGCTTGATGCCGAGATCCTCGGAGATCACCTGGCCGCCGGTCAGCACCGCGATATCCTCCAGCATCGCCTTGCGGCGATCGCCGAAGCCCGGGGCCTTCACCGCCGCGACCTTGAGGCCGCCGCGCAGCTTGTTGACGACGAGAGTGGCGAGCGCCTCGCCCTCCACGTCCTCGGCCACGATGACGAGCGGCTTGCCGGACTGCACCACCGACTCAAGCACCGGCAGCATCGCCTGCAGGCCGGAGAGCTTCTTCTCGTGCAGGAGAATGAAGGGGCTCTCGAGCTCGGCGATCATCTTCTCGGCATTGGTGACGAAGTAGGGCGAGAGATAGCCGCGGTCGAACTGCATGCCCTCGACGACGTCGAGCTCGGTCTCCAGGCTCTTCGCCTCCTCGACCGTGATCACGCCCTCGTTGCCGACCTTCTGCATCGCCTTGGCGATCATGTTGCCGATCTCGGCCTCGCCGTTGGCGGAGATGGTGCCGACCTGGGCGATCTCCTCGTTGGTGGAGACCTTCTTGGAGCGCTTCTGCACGTCCTCGACCACTGCCGCGACGGCGAGATCGATGCCGCGCTTCAGGTCCATCGGGTTCATGCCGGCGGCAACCGCCTTGGCGCCTTCGCGGACGATCGCCTGCGCGAGGACCGTGGCCGTGGTGGTGCCGTCACCGGCGATGTCGTTGGTCTTCGAGGCGACCTCGCGGACCATCTGGGCGCCCATGTTCTCGAACTTGTCCGAGAGCTCGATCTCCTTCGCGACCGTCACGCCGTCCTTGGTGATGCGGGGCGCGCCAAAGGACTTGTCGAGGACGACGTTGCGGCCCTTGGGGCCGAGCGTCACCTTCACCGCGTTGGCGAGAATGTCGATGCCGCGCAGCATCCGATCGCGCGCATCGCCGCCGAACTTAACTTCTTTAGCAGCCATGGAATGATCTCTCCCTTACTGGATTGCCGAAGCCGCCCTTAGGCGACTTTCTTGGAGGCCGACTTCTTGGTGCCCTCGACGATGCCGAGGATGTCGCTCTCCTTCATGATGATCAGCTCCTCGCCGTCCACCTTGACCTCGCTGCCCGACCACTTGCCGAACAGGATGCGGTCGCCGGCCTTGACGTCGAGGGGATGCACCTTGCCGTCGTCGCCGCGAACGCCGGCGCCGACCGCGATCACCTCGCCCTCCTGGGGCTTTTCCTTCGCCGTGTCGGGGATGATGATCCCCCCGGCGGTCTTCTCTTCCTGCTCGACCCGGCGGACCAGCACGCGGTCGTGCAACGGACGGAATTGCATGGGCTTTCTCCTCTAAGATCCTGATTTTATTCAAGGAATGACGAGCTGTTAGCACTCGTCATCATTGAGTGCCAGGAAGGTAATGCGGACTGGATTCGGATTCAAGAAATTTCGACCGCGGCGGGATGGCGGATCGGGTCCCGCCGGGAAGACCGGGGAACCCCCGGCCTTCGCGGAATGGTGGGCGCTGTAGGGATTGAACCTACGACCCCACCCGTGTGAAGGGTGTGCTCTCCCGCTGAGCTAAGCGCCCGAAAGAGCCCGAGGGTTTAGGGCGTGAGGTGGTGGGGTGTCAAGGTAAGGGCGCGGCGCCGGCGCGCGAGCGAATCTGGCATACTGCTCCGATGCGACTGACACGATCCCTCTGCCTGGGCCTCGGCTTCGCCGGGGCAATGCTGACGATCCCCTTCGCCGCCGGCGCGGCGCGCGTCGATGGGCCCGTCGAGCTCGCCTACAGCGCCTATGTGCTGGGCTTCCCCGCCGTCAGCTTCGATTTTCACTACGATCAGACCGCGACCGGCTACCGCGTCGTCAGCGAGGGGCGCACCAACGGCCTTGCCGATCTCATCGCTCACTACCGCATGCGCTCGGTGAGCGACGGCGCGCTTCTCGACAGCGGCTACCGCCCGGCCGAGCACGAGAGCACGGGCTCCCGCGCCGGCAAGCCCTGGGTCATGCACATCGACTTCGACGGCGACAGCATTCGCGCGCGGACGGTGCCGCCGGACGATCATCCGCTGAAGCCGGAGGAGCTCGCGCGCTCCATCGATCCCCTGACGGCGATCCTCGCGGCCTCGCGCCAGCTCGCGGTCAGCGGCAGCTGCGACCAGCGCATCAAGGTGTTCGACGGCCGGGAGCGCTACGACCTCGTGCTCGGCGACGAGGGCGACGACGTCCTCGGCAAGAGCTTCGGCATCTTCTCCGGGCGGGCACGGCGCTGCCGGATGGAGCTGGTGAAGATGAAGGATTCCGCTCCCGATCCCTCGGCGGATCTGGGCAAGCCGGCGGAGATCTGGTTCGCCTCGCCGGCGCCCGATGTCCCCGCCGTGCCGGTGCGCATCAATTTCCGCACCGATCTCGGCACCGTCACCGTGAGCCTCGATGCCGTCAACCCGGCCGCAGCAGCGCCAAGTGCCGCGGCAACTCCGTGAAGGCGTCGATTTCAGCCGCAGCCGGCACGTCCGGCGGCTGCGCGCCATAGCCGTAGCGGGCGAAGATCGCCGGCACGCCGGCGGCGGCGGCGGCGCGGAGATCGTTGGCGTGATCGCCCACCGACACGGCTCGATCCGGCGATGCATCGAGGGCGGCCAGGGCGGCCAGCACCGGGCCGGGATCGGGCTTGCGGACGGCCAAGCTGTCGCCGCCGATCACCACGGCGAAGTAACGATCGAGATCGAGGGCCCGCAGCAGCAGCCTCGCCGGGTCGGAACGGCTTGTTGGTGACGAGGCCGCAGCGCCAGCCCGCGTCGATGAGGCCGCCCAGCACCTCGGGCACGCCGGGATAGGGGCGGGAGAGGAGGGCGGGGCGGGCCTCGTAGGCGGCGAGGAAGCGCGCCAGCAGCGGCTCGATGTCGGGCACGGCGATGTGGCGGGCTGCCAGCGCCCGCTCCAGCAGCTTGTGCATGCCGTCGCCCACCATCCCGCGGATCTCGTGGGCGCTCAGCGGACTCGCGCCGAGTTCCGCCAGGAGGCCGTTGGCGGTTCCCAGGAGGTCGCCCAGGGTGTCCACCACGGTGCCGTCGAGATCGAGCAGCAAAACCCTGGAATTGCTCAATCTTTACTCTTCGTTAGTCATCATTGTTCACACTAATTGACTTGGCCGGGCGAGCGGCCTTATGCCAGTTTCGCGCGCGCCGGACCACTCTGATGCCGTCTGGGATGCGCCGCCACCCGAACCTTTCGCCGAACTGGACCCGCTCATGACCGCCGCGCTCGCCGTCATTCTCCTCGCCGCCGGCGACGGCACGCGCATGAAGTCCGCGCATCCCAAGGTCCTGCACGAGGTGGCGCAGCGCCCGATGATCCGCCACGTCCTCGACGCGGTGGCGCCGCTCGAGCCGGCGCGGACCCTTGTCGTGATCGGCAAATCCATGGCCGAGGTCGCTGACGCCGTGGCGCCCGCCGAGACCGTCGTGCAGTCGCCGCCGCAGGGCACTGGCCACGCGGTCAAGGTGGCGCTGGCGTCGCTCGGCGGCTTCGCCGGCGACCTGCTGGTGGTGTTCGGCGACACGCCGCTCATCACCACGGAGACCCTGGCGGCGCTGCTGGCCGAGCGCCGCCGCGCCCGCGCCGCCGTCGCCGTGCTCGGCATGCGCCCCGCAGGATCCCGGCCCCTATGGCCGCCTGGTGCTCGGGCCGGAGGGCGCTCTCGAGGCGATCGTCGAGGCCAAGGACGCGACGCCGCAGCAGCGGGCGATCACCCTCTGCAATTCCGGCGTCATGGTGATCGACGGCGCTCATGCAGCGGCCCTGGTGAACGCCATCGGCAACCGCAACGCCAAGGGCGAGTACTACCTCACCGACGCGGTGGCGCTCGCCCGCCAGCAGGGTTTTTCCTGCCGCGCCCTCGAGGCGCCGACCGACGAGCTTCTCGGCGTCAATTCCCGCGCCGAGCTGGCGGTGGCGGAGGCGGTGATGCAGCAGCGCCTGCGCGGCCGGCACATGGCCGCGGGCGTCACCCTCGTCGATCCCACGACCGTCTATTTCAGCGCCGACACCGTGATCGGCCGCGACACGGTGATCGAGCCCTCGGTGATCTTCGGCCCCGGCGTCCGCATCGGCGAGGGTGTGCAGATCCGCGCCATGAGCCACATCGTCGGCGCCACTATCGGCGATCGCGCGGTGGTCGGTCCCTTCGCGCGGCTGCGCCCCGGCGCCGATCTCGCCGCCGAGGTCCATGTCGGCAACTTCGTCGAGATCAAGGCGGCGCGTCTCGGCGAGGGCAGCAAGGCCAATCATCTGAGCTATGTCGGCGACGCCGTCGTCGGCCGCGGCGTCAACATCGGCGCCGGCACCATCACCTGCAACTACGACGGCTTCCTGAAATCGGTGACGACGATCGGCGACGGCGCCTTCATCGGCTCCAACACCGCCCTGGTGGCGCCGGTGAGCGTCGGCGCCGATGCCATCGTCGGCGCGGGATCGGTGATCACCCGCGACGTGCCGGCGGACGCGCTCGCCATCGCGCGCGGCCAGCAGGTGATGAAGCCCGAGGCCGCCAAGCATCTGCGGGCGCGCGGCGCCGAGGCGAAGGCGCGGGCCAAATCGGCGGCGCGTCCCAAGGAACGGAGCAAGGTCTGATATGTGCGGCATCGTCGGTATCATCGGGCGGGCCGAAGTGGCGCCGCTCCTCGTCGAGGGGCTCCGGCGCCTGGAATATCGCGGCTATGACTCCGCGGGCGTCGCGACCCTGGTCGACGGCAAGATCGAGCGCCGCCGCGCCGAGGGCAAGCTCGATCGCCTGGTGGAGCGGCTCTCCCGCGAGCCCGTGACGCGGCCGCATCGGCATCGCCCACACGCGCTGGGCGACCCACGGCGTTCCCAACGAGACCAACGCCCATCCCATCGCCACCGACCGCGTCGCCGTCGTCCACAACGGCATCATCGAGAACTTCCAGGAGCTGCGCGACGAGCTGGTGGGGCTGGGCTACCGCTTCGAGAGTCAGACCGACACCGAGGCGGTGGCGGTTCTGATCACCCATTACCTGAAGCAGGGGCTGAGCCCGCGGGACGCGGCGGGGAAGGCGTTCCTGCGCCTCCAGGGCGCCTTCGCGCTGGCGATCCTCTTTGCCGGCGAGCCCGACCTGCTGATCTGCGCGCGGCGCAGCAGCCCGCTCGCCATCGGCTTCGGCGACGGCGAGATGTACCTGGGCTCGGACTCCCTCGCGCTGGCGCCGCTCACCCGTCAGATCCTCTATCTCGACGAGGGCGACTGGGCGGTCATCACCGCCAAGGGCGCCACGGTCTACGACGAGAAGAACCGCGAGGTGAAGCGCGAGATCCGCGAGACCGCGCTCTCGGGCGCCCTCATCGGCAAGGGCAACTATCGCCACTTCATGCAGAAGGAGATCTTCGAGCAGCCGGTGGTGATCGGCGACACCTTGATGGCGCATTTCCATCCGACGACGCGCACGGTGCATCTGCCGAGCCTGCCCTTCGACCTGAGGACGCTGCCCAAGATCTCCATCATCGCCTGCGGCACCTCCTACAACGCCGGCATGGTGGCGAAGTACTGGATCGAGCGACTGGCGCGGATGCCGGTCGACGTGGAGATCGCGTCCGAATTCCGCTACCGCACGCCGGCGATGACCAAGGGCGGCCTCTCGCTCTTCATCTCCCAGTCCGGCGAGACCCTTGATACCCTGGCGGCGCTCCGCTACGCCAAGGAGCAGGGGCAGCACATCCTCGCCGTGGTGAACCAGCCCGAGAGCACCATCGCGCGGGAATCATCGGCCGTGCTCGCGACCCATGCCGGACCCGAGATCGGCGTCGCCTCCACCAAGGCCTTCACCACCCAGCTCGCCGTGCTCGCCTGCTTCACCCTGGCGCTCGCGCGCGCCAGAGGCGTCATGGACGCCAAGCAGGAGGCGGCGCTCTCCACCGCCCTCACCGAGGTGCCGGCGCTGGCGAGCGCGGTGCTGCAGCACGACGAGGCGATCCAGCAGATCGCGGTCGGGATCGCCGAGGCGCGCGACGTGCTCTACCTCGGCCGCGGCACGTCGTTTCCGCTGGCTCTCGAAGGCGCGCTCAAGCTCAAGGAGATCTCCTACATCCACGCCGAGGGCTATCCCGCCGGCGAGATGAAGCACGGACCCATCGCCCTCATCGACGAGAAGACGCCGGTCGTGGTGCTGGCGCCGCACGACGATCTCTTCGAGAAGACTGCCTCCAACATCCAGGAGGTTCTGGCGCGGGGCGGCCGGGTGGTGATGGTCTCCGACAAGGCGGGCCTCGCGCGCTTCAGCGGCAAGCTCTTCCACGGCATCGAGATCCCGAGCTGCGACCCCTTCGTGGCGCCGCTCCTCTACGCCGTGCCGGTGCAGCTCCTCGCCTACCACACCGCCGTCGTCAAAGGCACCGACGTCGACCAGCCCCGCAACCTCGCGAAGAGCGTGACGGTGGAGTAGGGCGGATGCAACGCGGCCGTGCGTCCTTCGACGCGTCGAAGGACGCAGGATGCCTGGATCACCCGGGTTAACACCGCCCGCTTCCCCCGCTATAGTGCCCGCCAAATCCGGTATCCCAGAGGAGGAAGCGGCCATGCAGCTCAAGGACAACTCGCTGTTCCGCCAGCAGTGCTACGTCGACGGCAAGTGGGTCGATGCGGACAAGCGCGGCACCATTTCCGTCAATAATCCGGCCGACAACTCTACTCTCGGCACCGTGCCGAAGATGGGCGCGGAGGAGACCCACCGGGCGATCGACGCGGCGGAGCGGGCGCTGCCGGCCTGGCGCGCCAAGACCGCCAAGGAGCGCGCGGGGATCCTGCGCAAGTGGTTCGACCTCATGATGGCGAACCAGGAGGATCTGGCGCAGCTCATGACCGCGGAGCAGGGCAAGCCGCTCACGGAATCCCGCGGCGAGATCGCCTATGCCGCCTCCTTCATCGAGTGGTTCGCCGAGGAAGGGAAGCGCATCTACGGCGACACCATTCCGGCCCATGGCACCGACAAGCGCATCGTGGTGCTGAAGCAGCCGGTCGGCGTCTGCGTCGCGATCACGCCCTGGAATTTCCCGGCGGCGATGATCACCCGCAAGGCGGGGCCGGCGCTGGCGGCGGGCTGCACCATGGTGCTGAAGCCCGCGAGCCAGACGCCGTTCTCGGCGCTGGCGCTCTGCGAGCTGGCCGAGCGCGCCGGCGTGCCCAAGGGCGTCTTCTCCTGCGTCACCGGCAGCGCCACCGAGATCGGCGGCGAGATGACCTCCAACCCCACCGTGCGCAAGCTCAGCTTCACCGGCTCCACGGAGATCGGCAAGGTTCTGATGGCGCAATGCGCGGGCACGGTGAAGAAGCTTTCTCTCGAGCTCGGCGGCAACGCGCCCTTCATCGTCTTCAACGACGCCGACCTCGATCTCGCGGTCAAGGGCGCCATCGCCTCCAAGTATCGCAACGCCGGCCAGACCTGCGTCTGCGCCAACCGCATCCTGGTGCAGGATGGCGTCTATGACGCCTTCGCCGGCAAGCTCGCCGACGCCGTCAGCGCCATGAAGGTGGCGCCCGGCGTCGAGACCGGCTCGGTGATCGGACCACTCATCGACATGAAGGCGGTGGAGAAGGTGGAGGAGCACATCGGCGATGCCGTGAAGAAGGGCGCCCGCGTCGTGGTCGGCGGCAAGCGCCACGCGCTCGGCGGCAGCTTCTTCCAGCCCACCGTCCTCACCGAGGTCAACACCCAGATGATCGTGACGCGGGAGGAGACCTTCGGTCCGGTGGCGCCGCTGTTCCGCTTCTCGACCGACCAGCAGGCGATCGAGATGGCGAACGACACCGTCTACGGCCTCGCCGCTTACTTCTACAGCCGTGACATCGGGCGCTGCTGGCGCGCCGCGGAGGCCCTCGAATACGGCATCGTCGGCATCAACGAAGGCATCATCTCCACGGAGATCGCACCCTTCGGCGGCGTCAAGGAAAGCGGCATCGGCCGCGAGGGCTCGAAGTACGGCCTCGAGGAATACCTCGAGGTCAAATACCTCTGCATGGGCGGGATCTGACCGCGAGCGGACCGCGCGACACGGAAACGGCCGCCCTCGGGCGGCCGTTTTCTTGCGGGAATGCAGGAAGCGGGCTTTCCGTTTTCGGCCGTGCTCGCGCAAAAATGACTAACCAAGGGGTGGCGGGAGCCGGGCGTTCACCCTATTTCTGGAATGGCGTGCGCGGCGGGTGCCTGACGCTAAGGGGAACTTATGAACGACCGGCAAGTTGAAATCGGCGATGCGTCGTTGCGACGGCTCTACGAGTATTGGCTGGCCAAGAAGCAGGATCGGATCGCGCCTGCGCGCGGCGACATAGATCCCGGCGAGCTGCGGGAAATCCTCCCCAGTCTGTTCCTGGTGGAGGCGGTCGGCTCGCCCGCCCGCTATCGGTACCGTCTCGTCGGGACCGAGGTCGTCAAGCAATTCGGCGAAGAGATCACCGGCCGATTTATGGATCAGGTGGATTTGGATCACGTGGCCGGGCGCGTCCAGGCGGAATACGACGAGGCGGCGACCAAGCGCGAGCCCATCGTGAGCCGGTGGAACTACTCGAAGGACGGCGGCCGGCACGTCGAATATGAGCGCCTGATCCTGCCGCTCTCGGCGGACGGACGGGTGATCGACATGTTCCTGTGCGGCGCCACCGGCAAGGGACGCGGCTGATGCGGATGGGGTATGGTCGGCCGCGGCAACGGGAGAGACGCATGAAACGCGCGTGGCTTCGCATCTCGATCGGGACGGGCGTCGCGCTGTTGCTCCTGGCGGGTTGCGGCGGCGGTGGCGGCGATCCCGGCGGTCCGGCCTCCCAGTCCGGCATCGATCAGGACATCAACGCGACACGCGGCGGACCGGCGCTGATCAGCACACCGATCTCGCCCAGCTTCAGCGATACCCGCTTCAGCGATCGCTATACCTACGGCGGCGGCCGTTGACCGGTTCGGCCGCTCATTTCGGCTTGCGATAGCCGCAGGCGGCGAGCGCTGCCTGCATATGCTCCGGCGGGTCCGCGGAGACGGCGAGGTCGCCGCGCTCGCCGCCCAGCGGCAGGGTGATGGCCCGGGCGTGGAGGTGCAGCGGCGCGCGCGGGTTCGCGGCCTTGCCATAGACGGGATCGCCTAGCACCGGAAATCCTTCCGCCGCGCAGTGGACGCGGAGCTGATGCGTCCGCCCGGTCTCCGGCATCAGCTCGAGCCAGGCGATGCCGTCGCCGCCGCCGAGCACGCGATAGCGCGTGAGCGCCCGCTGCCCCGCGGCGTCCGGCACCACGCGCCAGCCCTCCGTGCCCGTCACCTTCTTGAGCGGCCGGTCGATGGTGCCCTCGGTTGCCGGCGGCATGCCCTCGACGATCGCCCAGTAGGTCTTCTTCACCTGCGCCGAGGAGAAGAGACGGCCGAGCTTGCTGGCGCCCCGCGCGTGGCGTGCCAGCAGCAGACAGCCGCTGGTATCGCGGTCGAGGCGATGGACGAGCCGCGGCGTCTCGCGGATGCCGAAGCGCAGCAATCCCAGATATCGCTCCAGGCTCTCCGGCGTGCTGGGACCGGGGTGCACCGCGAGCCCCGCGGGCTTGTCGATCACGAGAATGCTGCCGTCGCGATAGAGCACGCGGGCCTGCAGCTCTTGCGGTGTCATGGGCTCCCGTTGCATGGCAGGGCTGCGCGGACCACCGCGACGGTGGTGCCCAGCCCATATCTTCCCCTACCGTTTTGCGCTCCCCTGGGCAACACTGACCACGCGACGGCAAGGAGAAGCAGCATGGCCGACTACGATTTCGACCTCTTCACCATCGGCGCCGGCTCCGGCGGGGTCGCGGCCTCGCGGCGCGCCGGCTCCTATGGCGCCAGGGTGGCGATCGCGGAGTCCGTGCGCGTGGGCGGCACCTGCGTGCTGCGCGGCTGCGTGCCGAAGAAGCTGCTGGTCTATGGCGCCGAGTTCGCCGATGCCTTCGAGGACGCGCCGGGCTTTGGCTGGCGCCTGGGCGAGCGGCACTTCGATTGGCCGAAGCTGATCGCCGCCAAGGACAAGGAGCTCGACCGCCTCCACCGCATCTACATCAACATGCTGACGGCGGCGAAGGTGGAGATCATCGACGGGCACGCCCGCATCCTCGACCCCCATACCGTCGAGGTGGCGGGACGGCGCGTCACCGCCGCCAACATCCTGATCGCGACCGGCGGGCGGCCCGAGATGCCGAAGATCCCCGGCATCGAGCACGCCATCACCTCGAACGAGGCGCTCGATCTCAAGACGCTGCCGAAACGGATCCTGATCGTCGGCGGCGGCTACATCGCGGTGGAGTTCGCCGGCATCTTCCGGCTGCTCGGCGTCGACGTCACCATGATGTGCCGTGGCAACAGCCTGCTGCGCGGCTTCGACGAGGACGTCCGCACCTGCCTCAGCGAGGAGATGGCGGCGCGCGGCATCGCCATTCATCTGCGCACGGAGATCACCAGCGTGGAGCGCACCGCCGAGGGCGTCGTCGCCTGCACGGCGAGCGGACTCAAGATGGCGGTGGATCAGATCCTGTACGCGACCGGCCGGCGGCCCAACACCGGCAACCTCGGCCTCGCCGAGGTCGGCGTGCAGCTCAACAAGGCCGGCGCCATCGCGGTCGACGAGAATTCCCGCACCACCGTGCCCTCGATCTACGCGGTGGGGGACGTCACCGATCGGCTTCAGCTCACGCCGGTGGCGATCGCCGAGGGCCGCGCCGTCGTGGAGACGCTCTTCAACGACAATCCCATGACCGTCGACCATCGCAACGTGGCGAGCGCCGTCTTCAGCCAGCCGACCGTGGCCACGGTGGGCCTCACGGAGGAGGCGGCGCGGGGCATCCACGGCAATATCGACATCTACCGCGCGCGCTTCCGCCCGATGAAGAACACGCTCTCGGGCCGGGGCGAGCGAACGATGATGAAGCTGGTGGTGGACCGCAAGACCGACCGGGTGCTGGGCTGTCACATGGTCGGGCGCGACGCGGCGGAGATCATCCAGGGCATCGCTATCGCCATCACCTGCGGCGCCACCAAGCGCCAGTTCGACCGCACCATCGGCATCCACCCCACCGCCGCCGAGGAGTTCGTGACCATGCGCGACAAGGTGCCGGAGCCGGACGCCCAGGCGGCGGAGTAGCGGGCGAACGGCTCGCCCGTGGACACGGGGCGGGGGAGGCGGCACACTCTGCGGGATCACCAGAAACCCGGGAGTCTCGCCCATGTTGACGCTCTACTACGGTGCCGGCGCCTGCTCGATGGCGTCCCACGTCACCCTCGAGGAATCCGGCGCGCCCTATGAGTCGAAGCCGGTGGCGCTGGCCAGTGGCGAGCAGAAGGGCGAGGCCTATATGAAGATCAACCCCCGCGCCAAGGTACCGGCGCTGAAGCTCGATGACGGTTCCGTCATCACCGAGAACACGGCGATCCTGAGTTATGTGGCACGGGCATATCCCGAGAAGAAGCTGTTTCCCGGCAATCCCGCCGGCGATGCGCGCTGCATCTCCCACATGGCGTGGCTCTCCAACATCGTCCATCCCAGCTTCACCCACATCAACCGGCCCGAGCGCTTCGCCGAGGACATCAGCACCCATCCTGCGATCAAGGAGACGGGCCGCAAGAACTACTGGGGCAATCTCCAGGAGATCGACGGCCTCCTCGCGGGGAAGCAGTGGGTGCAGGGCGATCAGTTCACCACCTGCGATCCCTACACACTGGTGTTCTACGGCTGGGGCAAGCGCATCGGGCTGCCGATGGAGGAGCTCAAGAACTACACCGCCTGGAAGGATCGCATGCTGGCGCGGCCGGCGGTGCGCAAGATCCTGGAGCGCGAGAAGAGCATCCTGCTCCAGTAGCGACCTGCGCAGGGGCCGCCGGCGATGACCGCGCCGTCGAGCCCACCGCGCATCGTCATCGTCGGCGGCGGCGCCGGCGGTCTGGAGCTGGCGACGCGCCTCGGCAACCGCCTGGGACGGCGCGGCCGGGCCCAGGTTACGCTCATCGACAAGGCGCGCGCCCATCTCTGGAAGCCGCTGCTGCACGAGGTCGCCGCCGGCAGCATGGATCTCGGCCAGCACGAGCTCGACTACCTCGCGCAATCCCACTGGCACCACTTCCGCTATCTCGCCGGCGAGGTGACCGGTCTCGACCGGGAGCGGCGCGAGCTGGAGATCGCGCCCTTCGTCGACGAGGACGGCGTCGAGGTGACGCCGCGCCGGCACTTTCCCTACGACGTGCTTGTCATGGCGGTCGGCGGCGTCACCAACGACTTCGGCACGCCCGGCGTCGCCCAATATGCGGTGATGCTGGACGCGCCCGGCGAGGCCGCGCGCTTCCACCGCCGCCTGGTCAACGCCTGCATGCGCGCCCAGTCCCGCACCGAGGCGCTCCGGCCGGAGCAGCTCCAGGTCGCCATCATCGGGGCCGGCGCCACCGGGGTCGAGCTCGCCGCCGAGCTGCACAAGACCACGCGGGAGCTGGTGGCCTATGGCCTCGACCGCATCGATCCCGAGAAGGACATCCGCCTCACGGTGATCGAGGCCGCCGACCGCATCCTGCCGGCGCTGCCGGCGCGGATCGCCGAGGAGACGCAGAAGCTGCTGGCCAATCTCCGGATAGACGTGCTGACGGCGTCGCGGGTCGCCGAGGTGACGGCGACGGGCGTGCGCCTCACCGACGGCCGGACGATCCCGGCGGAGCTGGTGGTCTGGGCGGCCGGCGTCAAGGCGCCGGCCTTTCTCAAGGACCTTGCGGGCCTGGAGACCGACCGCCTCAACCGGCTCGTTGTGAGGACGACCCTGCAGACGACCCGGGACGACAATGTCTTCGCGCTGGGCGACTGCGCGTCCTGCCCGTGGATCGGCACCGATACCACGGTGCCGCCCCGCGCCCAGGCGGCGCATCAGCAGGCAACGCACCTCTATCGCGAGCTGCCGCGCCATCTCGCCGGCGAGCCGATGCGGGCCTACCGCTACCGCGACTTCGGCTCCCTGGTCTCCCTCGGCCGCTACAGCACCGTGGGCAATCTCATGGGCAACCTGATCGGCGGCAGTATCCTGGTGGAGGGATTGTTCGCGCGGTTCATGTACGTCTCGCTCTACAAGATGCACGAGTACGCGCTGCACGGCTTCACCAAGGTCGCCCTCGACACCCTTGCGCGTCTGATCACCCGCCGCACCGAGCCCCAGGTGAAGCTGCACTGAGTGATTTCGGCAGCCGCTTGAACCTACGGGCAAAGCGTGGCATCGCTGCGGCGATGCTCCGGCGCGCCGCTCTCCTCCTCTCGTTCCTCCTCGCGGGCTGCGCCGCCGGCCACGTGCCTGACTTCGCCGCCAAGCCCTATGAGCCCTTCACCCGCGAGGATGCGGTGGCAATCGCGCTCCGGGAATGGCGGCTCTTCGGCTCCGTCGTCGATGACGACCAGGGCGACGCGGCGACGCCGGCGCAGAAGCCGGAGCGCCAGCCCGGCCTCTGGCAGCGGGTCGGCGAATACTGGTGGATCGGAATCGACGCCGGCAGTCCGGAATCCCGCTGGACCGGCAAGCACGACCAGGCCGGCGCCGTCTTCCCGGCCGAGGTCGACGGCAAGTTCGCCTGGTCCGCCGCCTTCATCTCCTACGTCATGCGGATATCAGGCGCCGGCGATCGCTTTCCCTATGCCGCGAACCACGCGACCTACGTGAACGCCGCCGCGGCCGGAAAATCGCCGGTGCTCCGCGCCCGGCCGACCGAGAGCTATGCGCCAAAGCGCGGCGATCTCCTCTGCCGCGGCCGCTACACCGCCCGCGCGCTCCGCCTCGCCGATCTCCCCACCAGCTATCTCTGGCCCGGCCACTGTGCCCTCGTAGTGGAGGCACGGCCAGGAACCCTCGATGTCATCGGCGGCAACGTCTACGACGCCGTCACCTTGAGCCACGTCCCCGTCACCTCGACCGGCACCCTCGGCAACCCCGGCGAGCCCATCCTGGATCAGCGCGATCCCTGGTTCGTGGTGCTGGAGGTGCTCTACGACGCCGACGCGGAGCCGGCGGCGGACCAATAGGGCGGTTCCGCCCGCCCTTTGCATCCCCAGGCAAATCGAGCTATAGGTCGGGGTTTCCGCCGCCAAAAAAGGCGCGTGAGAGGGCCGTCATGGCACAGAAGTGGACACCGGACAGCTGGCGGAGCATGCCGATCCGCCAGGTCCCGGAATACCCGGATCAGGCGGCGCTGGAAGGCGTCGAGAAGACGCTCCGCAACTATCCGCCGCTGGTCTTCGCCGGCGAGGCGCGGCGACTGAAGCGCGCGCTGGGCAACGTGGCGGAAGGCAAGTCGTTCCTGCTCCAGGGCGGCGACTGCGCCGAGAGCTTCGCCGAGTTCCACCCCAACAACATCCGCGACACCTTCCGCGTGCTGCTGCAGATGGCCGTCGTGCTGACCTTCGGCGCGACATGCCCTGTGGTGAAGGTGAGCCGCATGGCGGGCCAGTTCGCCAAGCCGCGCTCCGCCGACACCGAGACCCAGAACGGCGTCACGCTGCCGGCCTATCGCGGCGACATCGTCAACGGCATGGAGTTCACCGAGGCCGCGCGGCGCCCCGATCCCCAGCGCATGGTGCAGGCCTTCAACCAGTCGGCGGCGACCCTCAACCTGCTGCGCGCCTTCGCCCAGGGCGGCTACGCCGACCTGCATCGGGTCCACACCTGGAACCAGGGCTTCGTCGCCAGCAGCCCGTCGGGCGAGCGCTACAAGGAGCTGGCCGACCGGCTCTCGGAGACCCTCGACTTCATGGCGGCGGTGGGCCTCACCTCGGAGACCACGCCGCAGATCCGCGAGACCGATTTCTTCACCTCTCACGAGGCGCTGCTGCTGCCCTACGAGCAGGCGCTGACCCGCGTCGACAGCACCACCGGCGATTGGTACGACGTTTCCGGCCACATGCTCTGGATCGGCGACCGCACGCGGCAGATCAACGGCGCCCATGTCGAGTTCCTGCGCGGCGTCAAGAATCCCGATCGGCATGAAATGCGGGCCGTCGCATGGACCCCGCCGAGCTTTTGAAGCTGATCGACGTCCTCAACCCCGAGAACGAGCCGGGCCGCCTGACGCTGATCGCCCGCATGGGCGCCGACAAGGTAGAGCAGAAGCTGCCGACCCTGATCCGCGCCGTCGCGCGCGAGGGGCGCAAGGTGGTGTGGTGCTGCGATCCCATGCACGGGAATACCGTGGTCTCCACCACCGGCTTCAAGACGAGGGTCGTCGACCGCATCATGACGGAGGTGAAGGGGTTCTTCGCCGTCCACGAGGCGGAAGGCACCTACGCCGGCGGCGTCCACATCGAGATGACCGGCCAGGACGTCACCGAGTGCATCGGCGGCGCCCAGGCGATCACCGAGAGCTCGCTCGCCGACCGCTATCACACCCACTGCGATCCCCGTCTCAACGCGAGCCAGGCTCTCGAGCTCGCCTTCTGGCTCGCCGAGGCGCTGAAGCACAAGCGCATCGGCGATACCGCGCATCGCGGCCGCGTCCTAGATCCCCGCATCTCCGGCACTCTTCGGGAGGCGATCCTGGCTCCTCCGTCCCGCGACATCGCCCGCTTCACCGACGCCTATTTCCTGAAGACCAAGGACGTGGTCGGCCGCTTCGGCGACATGCAGGTGACCTACGCCGTCTTCATGCGCCGCCCGGTGATCTGCACGCCGCGCCTGATGGTGGATTTTCTGGAGGCGATGGCGATGGAGCGCAAGACGCGCTTCGAGATCGAGCTCATGTACAAGGAAGGCGACTGGGTCGGCGCCGGCGAGCCCATGGCCTATGTCACGGGCTCGCTCTTTCATCTCGTCGATCTCGAGACGCTCTACCTGCAGAAGCTGGGGGCGCCCTGTGTCGCCGCCTACAACGCCTATGTCATGTGCGAGGACCTGCCGAAGACCGCCTTCCTCGCCATGGACGCGCGCCACTGCGCCGGCGCGGAGATGGCCGAGCTGATGGCCTATGCGGCGGCGGTCGGCTCGGAGGCGGCGCGGCGCCAGGTCGGCGCCATCGGCTTCACCGGCAACGCCACCGATGCCACGGCGCCGCTTTTCGGCAACGAGAAGGGACGCGGCACCATGCCCCACGCCCTGGTGGGCTATGCGGGCTCGACGGTGCGCGCGGCCGAGATGTTCCGCGAGACCTTCCCCAACGAGCCGATGACCGTGCTGGTGGATTATTTCGCCCTGGAGATCACCGACGCGCTGGCGGTGGCGCGGCGCTTTCCCGATCTCGCCGCCAGGGGCGAGCTGTCCCTCCGCCTCGACACCCACGGCGGGCGCTACACCGAGGGGCTCGATCTCACCCGCTCCTACGACGTGCTGGAGCGCCACGCGCCGAAGGCGATCCGCGGCTATCGCACCGAGGCGGAGCTGCGCTACCTCGTCGGCACCGGCGTCAGTGCCGCCGCGATCTGGCACCTCCGGCGCACCCTCGACGATGCGGGCTTCCCCAAGGTGAAGATCGTTGCCAGCTCCGGCTTCACCCCCGCCAAGTGCCGCATGATGGCCGCCGCCGAGGCACCGATCGACGTGGTCGGCACCGGCTCCTACCTGCCGGAGCTCTGGACCGAGACCTACGCCACCGCCGATATCGTCGCCTACGACGGCAAGCCCCTGGTCAAGGTCGGCCGCGAGTTCCTGCTGCGGAAGCGGGGCGGGTAGGGCTGCGGGGCAGCGGCGCGTCGACGGACGCACGTCCGTTTCAACGGATTCACATGCAAGTCACGACTCCGACACATGTTGCGGACCCGTGACGGTTCCGCGTAGGACCCCCCAAACCGAAATGGAACCGTCACAGTCTGCTACCGTAGTCTGGTGCAGGCGTGTTCTCTGCAATTCCTGGTCGTATTCCCGACGCGCAAGTGACACGAATCCCAAGGGAATTCGCTCTAAGACAACCGAAATTTAACGCGCCGGCTGCTACATCGGTCCATGCCGCCCGACGAACGGACGAGGGGGAGGGCACGAGATGCAAGCGGCGTCACGGCAAGTGCCACCGCATACCGATGTCGCGCAGCCCAGCTCCCTTGGCGCCATGGCGGAATACGTCGAGCCGATCTCGCCGGAGACACGCTGCGCCGAGGTCTATGACCGTTTCCGTCATGCGCCCGACTTGATCGCGGTTCCCGTGGTGGACCGCTCGCGGCCGGTCGGGCTGGTGAACCGGCACGACCTCACCATGAGCCTCGCCCGCGACTACGGCCGCGCGCTCTACGCGCTGAAGCCGATCACCAACATCATGGACGCCAACCCCCTCATCGTCGAAGGCTCGGTGCAGACCGACGCCCTGGAGTGGGTGATCGCCACCCAGAAGCCGACCGCGCTGATGCGTGGCTTCATCGTGGTGGAGCAGGGGCGCTACGCCGGCGTCGGCAGCGCGCTCTCGCTCCTGCAGCTCAACTTGATCCGCACCGAGCACCGCAACCGCGAGCTGGAGGCCGCCCGCAACGCCGCCGAGAGCGCCAGCCGGTCCAAGTCGCGCTTCCTGGCGATGATGAGCCATGAGCTGCGCACGCCCCTCAACGCCATCATCGGCTTCGCCGACCTCATGCAGACCGGGACGCTGGGGCCGATCAGCCCGGAACGCTATCGGGAATACGTCGGCGATATTCACCTGAGCGGCCTCAACCTGCTGGCGGTCATCAACGACATCCTCGACATGGCCAAGATCGAGGAAGGCAAGATGATGCTGTTCGAGGAGGAGGTGGATCTCGACGAGCAGATCTTCCTCGCCTTCCGCTTCATCGCGTTTCGCGCGCAGAAGTCCGGCGTCGTGGTGGAAATGCAGGTGCCCGAGGACCTGCCGCGGCTCCGCGCAGACCGGCGCGCGATCCGCCACATGCTGTTCAATCTCCTCAGCAACGCCGTCAAGTTCACGGCCGCCGGCGGCAGCGTGACGGTGGCGGCGCGGCAAGCGGTCGATGGCCTGGAGCTGGCGATCATCGACACCGGCATCGGCATGTCGCCGGACCACATCGCCATCGCGCTGGCACCCTTCGGCCAAGTCGCCAACGAGCTCACGCGCACCCACGACGGCACCGGTCTCGGCCTGCCCCTGGTGAAGTCCCTGGCCGAGCTGCACGGGGCGGCGTTCCGCATCGAGAGCGATCTCGGCCGGGGCACAGCCGTCCGCATTGTCTTTCCCTCCCCGCGCGTCGTCTCCCAGCAACGTTGACCTCGGCTCCGGCCCAGCCGGGCCGCCTCGACAGCATCCGTGCCCCTGGACCACACTGGTCTGCCGCGATATGCCTCGGCTGCGCGGCCGGGTTTCCCGCGGCGCAAGGGAGCCCTGGTGCAAATCTCGGGGTTTCGTGCTATATATAATCAACTTGAGTATATCTCGAGCGAGCCGACTGGCCCACCACCGTAGAGAGTAGCGATGACCGACCGCCTGCAGATTGCGATTGCCCAGATCAACCCCACCGTGGGCGACATCGCGCGGAACGCGCAGAAGCTCCGGGACGTCCACGCCGAGGCGGCGCGGCTCGGCGCCGATCTCGTGGTGGCGACGGAGCTGTGCCTGGCGGGATATCCGCCCGAGGACCTGATCCTGAAGCCCGCCTTCGTCACCGCCTGCGAGACGGCGGCCCAGGAGCTGGCGATGGCGACCCGCGGCGGTCCCGGTTTCATCATCGGCTGCCCCTGGCGCGAGAACGGCAAGGTCTATAACGCGGCCCTGCTGCTGGAGGGTGGGCGGGTGGCCAGCGTGCGCCTCAAGCACGAGCTGCCGAACTACGGCGTCTTCGACGAGAAGCGCGTCTTCGCCGCCGGTCCGGCGCCGGGCCCGATCGCGTTCCGCGGCGTGCGCCTGGGGGTGATGGTCTGCGAGGACATGTGGTTCCCCGACGTCACCGAGACGCTGCAGGAATCAGGCGCCGAGCTTCTGATCGTCATCAACGGCTCGCCCTTCGAGAGCGACAAGCGCGACCAGCGCCTCTCCTATGCCGTGGCCCGCATCAAGGAGAGTGGCCTGCCGCTTCTCTACGTGAACCAGATCTGCGGCCAGGACGAGCTGGTCTTCGACGGCGGCTCCTTCGCCCTCGACGCCGACTGCCATCTCAAGATGCAGGCGCCGGACTGGCGCGAGGTGGTGCTGCTGACGGACTGGCACCGCCAGCCGGACGGGAGCTGGACCGTCGAGCCGGGTACTGTGACGCCGCCCAGCGACGGGCTGGAGGCGGTCTATCGCGCCATGGTGCTGGGTCTGAAGGACTACGTGGAGAAGAACCGGTTCCCCGGCGTGGTGCTCGGGCTTTCCGGCGGCATCGATTCCGCGCTCACCGCCGCCGTCGCCGTCGACGCGCTGGGCGCCGACAAGGTGCACTGCGTGATGATGCCGTCGCCCTATACGTCAAGCGACAGCCTGGAGGACGCCGAGGCGGCGGCGAAGATGCTCGGCATCGACTATCGCAGCATCAGCATCGAGCCGGGCATGCAGGCCTTCAATGCCATGTTCAAGGACGCCTTCGCCGGCCGCGACCCCGACATCACCGAGGAGAACATCCAGTCGCGCCTGCGCGGCATGACCCTCATGGGCCTCTCCAACAAATTCGGCTGGATGGTGCTCTCCACCGGCAACAAGTCGGAGATGTCCGTGGGCTACGCCACGCTCTACGGCGACATGTGCGGCGGCTATTCCGTCCTGAAGGACGTCTACAAGATGACGGTCTTCGCCCTCTCGCGCTGGCGCAACCAGACGCGGCCGGACGGGCTGCTGGGGCCGGGAGCCCGCGTGATGCCCGAGCGCATCATTACCAAGCCGCCGTCGGCCGAGCTCAAGCCCAACCAGACCGACCAGGATTCCCTGCCGCCCTACGAGGTGCTGGACGCGATCCTGGAATGCCTGGTCGAGAACGAGGCGACGGTGGAGGAGATCGTGTCCCGCGGCCACGACGAGGCGACCGTGCGCCGGGTCTGGACCATGCTGGACCGCGCCGAATACAAGCGCCGCCAGGCACCACCGGGCGTCAAGATCACCCGGCGCGCCTTCGGCCGCGACCGCCGCTATCCCATCACGAACCGCTTCCAGTCGGCACCCCCAGCCCCGCCGCCGCCACGACGCCGGTGCCGTCGTGAGCATCCGCTTGTCGTGACCAAGGTCCGCTTCGCGCCGAGCCCGACCGGGCGCCTCCATCTCGGCAATGCCCGCACGGCGCTGGTCAACTGGCTCTTCGCGCGCAAGACCGGCGGGCGGTTCCTGCTGCGCCTCGACGACACCGACCGCGAGCGCTCCCGCGCGGAATTCGCCGAGGCGATCGAGACGGATCTGCGCTGGCTCGGCCTCGACTGGGACGAGTTCGGGCGCCAGTCCGACCGCATCGAGCGCTACGCCCTCGCCGCCGAGCGGCTCCGCGCCGCCGGCCGGATCTATCCCTGCTTCGAGACCCAGGAGGAGCTCGACCTCAAGCGTAAGCTGGCCCAACAGCGCGGCAAACCCTGGATCTACGACCGCGCCGGCCTGGACCGCACGCCGGAGGAGGTGCAGCGGCGTCTCCTCGCCCACGAAGTGCCGCACTGGCGCTTCAAGCTCGATCATCGGCCCATCGCCTGGACCGATCTCGTGCGCGGGCCGGTGGAGTTCCACGGCGAGCATCTCAGCGACCCCGTGCTGATCCGCGCCGACGGCCTGCCGCTCTATACCTTCAGCTCCGTGGTGGACGACGGCGAGCTTGGCATCACCCAGGTGATCCGCGGCGAGGACCACGTCACCAACACCGCCTACCAGATCCAAATCTTCGAGGCGCTGGACTATGCCGTGCCGGCTTTCGCCCATCTCTCCCTGATATCAGGCAAGGGCGGCGAGGCGCTCTCCAAGCGGATGGATAGTCTCAGCCTCGCGTCGCTCCGCGAGGGTGGCATCGAGGCGATGGCGATCAACAGCCTGCTGGCGAAGCTCGGCACCTCCGACCCGGTGGAGCCGCGTCTCGATCTCGCGGGCCTCGTCGCCGAGTTCGATTTCGCCAAGTTCGGCCGCGCTCAGCCTCATCTCGATCCCGCGGAGCTCGACGGCCTCAACGCGAAGCTCCTGCACCAGACGCCCTTCGAGACGGTGAAGGCGCGGCTTCCCGCCGGCGCCACGGCCGAATTCTGGGCGGCGGTGCGGCCCAATCTCGGCCGCATCGCCGATGCCGGCTATTGGTGGCAGGTCTGCGCCGGCGAGATCGCGCCCGTCATTGCGCCGGAGGAGGTTGCGTTTCTGAGCCGGGCCGCGGATCTGCTGCCATCGGGAAATTTCGACGCCACGACCTGGAAGACCTGGACCGGGCAGCTCGCCGCCGCCAGCGGCCGCAAGGGCAGGGCGCTCTACCAGCCCCTTCGCCTCGCCCTCACGGCGCGCGACCATGGACCGGAGCTGCAGGTGTTGCTGCCGCTGATCGGTCGAGAGCGGGCACTCCGGCGCCTGCGCGGCGAGACGGCTTAACCAGGGTTTGCACGCATGGCGCGGGTTCGCGTTTTTTGGATGTTGCTCTTCGCCCTCTGGCTGGCACCGTCGGCGCTCGCGGAGGTCGCGTGGCAGCCTTTCCAATCGCCTCTCGACGGCTTCAGCATCCTTTTTCCGGGCAAGCCGGAGCAGTCCCAGAAGGATTTCGGCAAGGGGGTGATCTTTCACCAGTTCCTCATCGACAGCGGCGATACCGCCTTCCTGGTGATCTATACGCAATACGCACCTGGCACCTTCGTCGGCAAGGATCCCGCCCTCATCCTCGACAAGACGAAGGAAGGGTTGATCGTGGGGCAGAAGGTGAGCGTGCGCGTCGACCGGTCCTTCGATTTCTCGCTCAATTCCGCCCGGGAGCTCGTCATCGACGACGAGCACGGCAGCACCCAGTTCTATCGCATCTACGTCGTCCGCGACCGCCTCTACCAGGTGATCTGCGGCGGCCCCAGGGGATTCGAGAAGACGGCGGAGGCCCAGCGCTTTCAGAACTCCTTCCAGCTGGTCACCCGATAGGTCGCGGTGGAGGCGGAAGTGAACGGGAAAGTGGAAGGCGCAGGGCGCGTCGTATTGGTTCGGCGGGCGCTCTGGCTCGAAAGACTTACCGCGATATGGATGACGGTCGAGGCGGGGATTGCGCTCGGAGCCGGAGTCCTCGCTCACAGCATCACCCTCATCGCCTTCGGAGCGGACAGTCTCATCGAGCTGCTGTCGGCGTGCGTCCTGTTGTGGCGCCTGCGCGTCGAGCTGGAGCAGGGACAGGCAGTCTCGGAAGATGCAGAACGGCGCGCCAGCAGGGTCGGCGGCGCTCTTCTGGTTGCGCTGACGCTCTACGTCCTCGGCAGCGCGGTCTGGAGCCTGTGGCGGGGCGAGGGACAGGCGTTCTCCTGGCCTGGGCTTCTCCTGGCGGTCGTTGCTATTCCGATCATGTACGGGCTCGCCCGCGGCAAGAGGACCCTTGCTGACCAATTGGGCAGCCGGGCGCTCCGCGCGGATGCCGCGGAGTCCGTCGCCTGCGGCTATCTCTCCGCCGTCGTGGTGGTCGGTCTCCTCGCCCAGGTCCTCCTCGGGGCCTGGTGGGTGGACGGTGTCAGTGCCCTCGTCTTCGTGCCGTTTCTGGTGCGGGAGGCGCGGGAAGCGTTCGAGGGGGACGAGGATTGACTCCGGCCTGATCCGTGCGTCGGCCGCCGCTTTCGTGGACCGGACTCGCGGAATCTGATACGCCTCGGTCCCTCGCGGGCCTTTGAAGGGCCTGTTTCGCGACAATTTTCGGGAATTCGCCGGCCGTGCCGCTGACGCTCTACAACACCCTGACCCGCCGCAAGGAGGCGTTCGAGCCCCTCGATCCCGAGCGCGTCCGCATGTACGTCTGCGGCCCCACGGTCTACGACTTCGCCCATATCGGCAATGCGCGGCCGGCGATCGTCTTCGACGTGCTGTTCCGCCTGCTGCGCCAGCAATACGGCGCGGACCACGTCACCTATGTCCGCAACATCACCGACGTCGACGACAAGATCAATGCCGCCGCCAAGGCCAGCGGCGAGACCATCCGCGAGGTGACCGAGCGCACCGCGAGGGCTTATCATGAGGACGTGGCGGCGCTCGGCAACTTGCCGCCGAGCCAGGAGCCGCGTGCCACCGAGCACATCCCGGAGATGATCCGGATGATCGCCGAGCTGATCGAGGGCGGCCACGCCTACGCGGCGGAGGGCCATGTGCTGTTCGCGGTCAAGAGCAAGTCCGACTACGGCAAGCTCTCGCGCCGCCCCCACGACGAAATGATCGCCGGCGCCCGCGTCGAGGTCGCGCCCTACAAGCGCGATCCCGGCGACTTCGTGCTGTGGAAGCCGTCGCCGCCGGACCTGCCGGGGTGGGACAGCCCCTGGGGCCGCGGCCGGCCGGGCTGGCACATCGAATGCTCGGCGATGGCCGAGACCTATCTCGGCGAGAGCTTCGACATCCACGCCGGCGGCCTCGACCTCATCTTTCCGCACCACGAGAACGAGATCGCCCAGAGCGAATGCGCCCACGGCGGAAAGGTCTTCGCCCGCTATTGGCTGCACAACGAGTTCGTCATCGTCGAGGGCGAGAAGATGTCGAAGAGCCTCGGCAACTTCCGCACCATCCGCGATGTGCTGGCGGACGCGCCGGGCGAGGCCGCGCGCTACGCCATGCTGACCGCCCACTACCGCGATCCCATGGACTGGACCGCGGAGCGGCTCCGCCAGGCGAAGCAGGCCCTCGATCGCTTCTATCTGGCGCTCCGCGCGGTCGCGGATGTGCCGGCGAGTACCGACGAGATCCCGCATTCGGTCCGCGCGGCCCTGGAGGACGACCTCAACACGCCCCTGGCGCTGACGGCGCTGCACGAGATCCTGAGCGAGCTCAACAAGGCCGAGGATTTCGCCGAGAAGGCGCGCGTCAAGGGCGCGCTCCTCGCCGGTGGCGCGGTGCTCGGCCTGCTGCAGCAGGATCCCGGGGCGTGGCTCCGCGGCGAGGCGAGGGGGGCGCAGGGCCTGGGCGATGCCGAGATCGACGCGCTGATCGCGGCGCGCATCGCCGCCCGCAAGGCGCAAGAACTTCGCCGAGGCGGACCGCATCCGCACCGACCTCGCCCTCAAGGGCATCCTGCTCGAGGACAAGCCCGACGGCACCACGCTGTGGCGGAGGGCGGAGTGATGAGCGCGCTCGGGCTGGATCGGCATCCTGCGTCCTTCGAGACGGACGCTTCGCGTCCTCCTCAGGATGAGGAACTGTTCTCAATGCCATCAAAGATGTACCTCATGCTGGGGAGCGCCGAAGGCGCGTCTCGAAGCACGCACGATGAAGGTGCAGGGTTCTGATGGGCGAGCGCATCTACCTCTACGACACCACGCTGCGCGACGGCGCGCAGACCCAGGGCGTCGACTTCTCCGCCGCGGACAAGGCGGCGCTGGCGCGGGAGCTCGACGGGCTCGGCATCGACTATGTCGAGGGTGGCTGGCCCGGCGCCAATCCAACCGACGACGCCTTCTTCGCCAAGCTGCCGGATCTCAAGCACGCGCGCGTCGCCGCCTTCGGCATGACGCGGCGTTCGGGCCGCAGCGCCGGCAACGATCCCGGCCTCGCCGCGACGCTGGCCAGTACGGCGAAAGTCGCGACCATCGTCGGCAAGACCTGGGACTTCCACGTGAAGGTGGCGCTCGGCGCCGAGCTGCCGGAGAACGTCGAGATGATCGCGGACTCGATTGCCCATCTCAAGACGAGGCTCGACGAGGTGATCTTCGACGCCGAGCATTTCTTCGACGGGTACAAAGCGAACCCGTCCTATGCGCTGGAGTGCCTGAAGGCAGCGCACGCCGCCGGCGCGCGCTGGCTGGTGCTCTGCGACACCAACGGCGGCGCGCTGCCCCACGAGGTGGAGCGCATCGTCGGCGAGGTGGCGGCCATCATTCCCGGCGACCGCCTCGGCATCCACTGCCACAACGACACCGAGAACGCGGTGGCGAACTCGCTCGCCGCGGTCCGCGCCGGCGCGCGCCAGGTGCAGGGCACCCTCAACGGTCTCGGCGAGCGTTGCGGCAATGCGAACCTCGTCTCGCTGATCCCGACGCTGATGCTGAAGATGGGCTACGAGACCGGCGTCGGCGCGGCCGGTCTCAAGAAGCTCACCCACCTCTCGCGGCTCCTCGACGAGCGCCTCAATCGCGCCCCCAACCGCCACGCGGCCTATGTCGGCGAGGCCGCCTTCGCGCACAAAGGTGGCCTCCACGTCTCGGCGGTGGCGAAGGATCCGCGCTCCTACGAGCACATCGATCCCGCCGCCATCGGCAACCGCCGCCATGTCGTGGTCTCCGACCAGGCCGGCCGCTCCAACCTGCTGGCGCGGCTCCGGGAGATCGGCATCGACGTCGATCAGCGCCACGCCAAGCTCGGCACCCTGCTGGAGCAGGTGAAGGAGCGGGAATTCGCGGGCTATGCCTATGACGGCGCCGAGGCCAGCTTCGAGCTGATGGCGCGCCGTCTCCTCGACAGCGTGCCGGAATATTTCAAGCTGCAGAGCTTCCGCGTGCTGGACGAGCGGCGCTGGAACGCGAGAGCCGAGCTGGTGACGCTGTCGGAGGCCACCATCAAGGTCGAGGTGAACGGCCAGCGCGTGATGACGGTGGCGGAGGGCAACGGTCCCGTGAACGCCCTCGACACCGCGCTCCGCCAGGCGCTGATCCCGGTCTATCCCGAGCTCGCCGAGGTCCGCCTCACCGATTACAAGGTGCGCATCCTCACGCCCCAGGACGGCACCAAGGCGGTGACCCGGGTGATGATCGAGAGCAGCGACGGCACCGGCGAAACCTGGTCCACCGTCGGCGTCTCCAGCAACGTCATCGACGCCTCCTACATCGCCCTCAACGACAGCCTCACCTACAAGCTCTGGCGCGCCGGGCGCAGAGGGTAGGGGCGGGCTCGCTCATGGCAGGCACCAATCGCCGCCGGGTGCGGATCGCGGAAGGCCCCTCCGTCATCCTGGTGCAGCCGCAGCTCGGCGAGAACATCGGGACCTCCGCGCGGGCGATGCTCAACTGCGGCCTCGGCGATCTCCGTCTGGTGAAGCCCCGGGACGGCTGGCCCAGCGACAAGGCGGTCAATGCGGCGAGCGGCGCCGACGTGGTGGTGAACGGTGCCAAGCTCTTCGACAGCATCGCCGACGCCGCCGCCGACATCCGCCACCTCTATGCGGCGACCGCCCGGGACCGCCACATGGTGAAGCGCATCCTGACGCCGCGCGCCGCCGCGGCGGAGATGCGGCAACACGTGGCGGCGGGCGAGACCTGCGGTGTCCTCTTCGGCCCCGAGCGTACCGGCCTCACCAGCGACCAGACCTCGCTGGCGGAAACCATGATCACCGTGCCCCTCAACCCCGCCTTCTCCTCCCTCAACCTGGCCCAGGCGGTGCTGCTCATGGGGTACGAATGGTTCCTCGCCGGCGACGCCACGCCCGAGGAGCAGCTCCACGTCGGGCAGAGCCGCCCCGCGACCCAGGAGGAGTTCGAGCGCTTCTTCGATCACCTGGAGGAGGAGCTGATCGTCAACGGCTTCCTGCGCGAGCGCAACAAGCGCCCGAGCATGGTGCGCAACCTCCGCTCCCTGTTCCTGCGCGCCCAATGCACGGAGCAGGAGCTCCGCACCCTCCACGGCGTGGTGACCGCCTTCGCGGGACCCCGCAACCGGCCGGGGAAGAAGAAGCCGGCGGAGTAGCTGTCAATCCAGCGTCTGCCGGTAGCGCCGCAGCGCCACCACCGTCACCACGGCGAGGAAGAGGAGCATCGGCCAGAGATTGGGCCAGATGTCAGCAAAGACGTTTCCCTTGAGGAGGATGCCGCGGACGATGCGGAGCATGTGGGTGAGGGGCAGGAGCTCGCCCACCACCTGCGCCCATTGCGGCATGCCGCGGAACGGGAACAGGAAGCCCGAGAGCAGCATCGAGGGCAGGAAAAAGAAGACGCTCATCTGCATCGCCTGCATCTGGCTCTGCGCCAGGGTGGAGAACGTGAACCCCACCGCGAGGTTGGCCGCGATGAAGAGCACCAGGGCCACGGAGAGCAGCGTCAGGCTCCCCAGCATCGGCACGCCGAACAGTACCTTGGCGGCGACCAGAATCACGGTCACCTGGATGTAGCCGATGACGATGAAGGGCGCGATCTTGCCCAGCATCACCTCCAGCGGCCGCGCCGTCGTGGCGAGCAGGCTCTCGAGAGTGCCGCGCTCGCGCTCCCGGGTCATGGCGATCGCCGTCATCATCACCAGGGTCATGGTGAGGATGGTGCCGATGAGGCCGGGCACGATGTTGTATTCGGTGGCGCCCTCGGGGTTATAGCGGTTGTGGATGCGGATCTCGAACGGCGGCGGTTTGCCCGCCATCGGCGCCAGCGGACCGTTGAGGTCGTGCATCAGCCCGGTCTGCCCGAGCTGCACCACCGCCGCGACCGCGTTGGCGGTGGCGACGGGATCGGTCGCATCCGCCTCCACCAGCATCACCGGCCGCTCGCCGCGCACCAGCTTGCGGGCGAACTCCTCGGGGATGGTGATGACGAACTGCACCTCGCCCCGCGCGATCAGCTTCTCGGCGTCCGCTTCGCTGGCGGGCTGGGCCACCACCTGGAAGTAATCGGAGTTCTGGAACGCGCTCACCAGGCTCCGGGCATAGACGCTGTTGTCGGCGGAGACCACCGCCGCCGGCAGCCGTTTCGGATCTGAGTTGATGGCATAGCCGAACATCACGAGCTGGATGATGGGAACCCCCACCATCATCGCGAAGGTAAGGCGGTCGCGGAAAGTCTGGATGAATTCCTTCATCAGCAGCGCCCGGAAGCGGGCGAGGGAGAAGCGCCGGCTCATAGGCCGTTCTCGGCGCTGGTGCTCATGGTGCGGATGAAGACGTCCTCCAGCGTCGCCGCCACGCCCTCGACCTCGATGCCGCCCTCGGCTTTCATCGTATCGAGGCCGTGCTCAATGAGATCAGCGTCGGTGCCAGCGACGTGCAGCTCGGTGCCGAATACCGCAACCATCTCCACGCCGGGCAGCGCCTTGATGCGCGGCACCAGCGGATCGAGGTGAGGCCCGGTGACGCGCCAGGCGTGCAGGCCGGCGGCGTGCACGACTTCTTCGACCGAGCCATGCAGCAGCAGCCGGCCCTGGAAGATGTAGCCGATCTGGTGGCAGCGCTCGGCCTCGTCCATGTAGTGGGTGCTCACCAGCACGGTGATGCCGCCGGCGGCGAGATTGTGGATCTCGTCCCAGAACTCACGCCGCGCCTTGGGGTCGACACCGGCGGTCGGCTCGTCCAGCAGCAGCAGGCGCGGTTTATGCAGGATGCAGCCCGCCAGCGCCAGACGCTGCTTCCAGCCGCCGGAGAGCTCGCCGGCGAGCTGGCCCGCGCGGGCGGTGAGGCCCAGGTGCTCGATCGCCGCGTGCGCCGCCTGGCGCGGCTCCGGCATCTCGTAGATGCGGGCGATGAACTCCAGGTTCTCCCGGATGGTCAGATCCTCATAGAGCCCGAAGCGCTGCGGCATGTAGCCGACCTCGCGCTTGATGCGCTGGCTTTCGCGCAGGATGTCGAAGCCGAGACAGGTGCCCTCGCCGGCGTCTGGCGTGAGGAGGCCGCACAGCATGCGGATGGTGGTGGTCTTGCCGCTGCCGTTCGGCCCGAGAAAGCCGTAGATCGTGCCCGTCTCCACGTCGATGGAGAGATCGCGCACCGCCGGCCGGCCGCCGAAGGATTTGGCGAGGCCGCGCGCGTGGATCGCGAGTTCGTCCGTCATGGTGATTTCGGCGTCGCCACCGATACGTCCACCGGCTGGCCCGGACGCAGTGCTTCCGGCCGCTCGGTGGGCCAGGCCTCCAGCATGAAGACCATCTTGCTGCGGTTCTCGCGGTTATAGAGCACCGGCGGCGTGTACTCCGCCTGGGGCGAGACGTACCGCACGATGGCGGGGATTGCAGCCGCGCAGCCGTCGCAGCGCACCGTCACCGCGGCACCGACGGGGAAGCGCGCGAGATCCGTCTCCCGGACGAAGAAGCGCACCTTGATGTTGCCCGCGGGCAGCAGCTGGACCACCGGCTGGCCGGCCACCACCATCTCACCGGGATTGAAATAGGTGTCGGCGACGAGAGCGGCGGTTGGCGCCGTCACCGTCTTCTGGTCGAGCTTCCATTGCGCCTGGGCCAGGGCCGCGGTATTGGCGGAGATGTCGCCCTCGGCGGCGCGCAGCTCGTCGTCGCGCCCCATGGTCATACCGGCGACGTCGAGCTGCGCCGCGAGCTCCGCGACACGGGCGCGCTGCTGCTCGAAAGTCGCCTGCGCCTCCTCGACCTGCTGGCGCGAGGAGGCGCCCGAGGTGACCAGGCGCTGCTGACGGTCGTATTCGAGCTGGGCCAGACGAAGCTGCGCCTCGGCCTGCAATTTCTGCGCGGCGATGACGTCGACTTCCGGCCGCCGCTTGCCCTTGCCCAGGTTGCCGAGGCGCGAGCGCGCCTGCTCGAGATTGGCCGCCGCCTGGTCGCGCGCGGACTTCTCGTTGCTCTGCTCGAGGATGAAGAGGCTGTCGCCTTCGGCGACGCGGCCGCCGCGGTGCACGGACAGAATGTCGAGGATGCCGCCGACATTGGGCGATATCAGGAGAAACTCGCCCTCGACATACCCCTGGACGCTCGCCGGCGCCGGCGCTGCCATAAGACCCAGCGCGACGAGGCCCGACATTGCTGTCGACCACAGCGCGGCAAGGAAATGCTGCACGGTCTCCATCGGGCGCGACCCGTTTCAGTACTGGTTTCGATCAGGCGTCCGCCGCGGCTGAGCGGTTGGCGTGCCTGCCCGAGAATGTGGGTCGATATTTCACACTGTCAACTAAAATACTTTATCCTATGAAGTAATTGAAGCCTCTGCTACGGTCGCGGAATGGCCGTCCTGCGCGCCCGCATTTCCCGTTCCGCATCCGCCGCCGCACCGTCGCCGACGGCGCGGGAGCTCTCGCATGTCTTCTTCGACCTGCTGATGCGGCACCGCGTCTGGATCGAGCGCGCGGCCTCGGAGCTCGACCTCTCGCCGATCCAGGCGCGGACGCTCTTCCTGATGGATCCGGCGCGGCCGGCGACGATGAGCGAGGTGGCGCGGGGCGCGGGCTTCGGGCCCTCCAATCTCACGGGGATCATCGACAAGCTGGAGGCGCGCCGCCTGCTGCGCCGCCGCGCCGCACCCGGCGACCGCCGCGTCAAGCTGGTCTCGTTGACGCCGCAGGGGACGGCCATGCGCCGGCGGCTCATCGCGCGCATCAGCGCGCCGGCTCCGTGGATGCTGGCACTCTCGGAGGCCGAGCAGCGCCAGTTGCTGGGGATCTTTCGCAAGTCGCTGTCCCCGACTTGACTGTCTGATTTCGAATATTGAAGCGAAATCAATATGTTGCGGAGAGACTTGGGGCCGGGCAGGGGATGGCGTCGGGTTTGACTTTCGCCCGCTCCCCGCTATAGTCCGGCGCCTTATTCCCGAGAACGTGGGTGGAGACACCCCGCCGCCGGCTTGCCCGGGGGACTATCGGGACAACAACAATCCTCAGACGGGATCATATCGAGCAATGAGCAAGCGCGAGTCTTCGAAGTACAAGATCAACCGGCGCCTCGGCGTCAATCTCTGGGGCCGGCAGAAGAGCCCGCTCAATCACAACCGGGACTACGGTCCCGGCCAGCATGGCCAGCGCCGCAAGAAGCCGTCCGACTACGGCGTGCAGCTGATGGCGAAGCAGAAGCTCAAGGGCTATTACGGCAATATCGGCGAGCGCCAGTTCCGCCGCTTCTACGAGGAAGCAGCCCGACGCAAGGGCGATACCGGCGAGAACCTGATCGAGCTCCTGGAGCGCCGCCTCGACGCGGTCATCTACCGCATGAAATTCGCGCCCACGGTGTTCTCGGCGCGCCAGCTGGTGAACCACGGCCACATCCGCGTCAACGGCAAGCGCGTCACCATCCCCTCCTATCAGGTGAGCGACGAGGACAAGATCGAGGTCAAGGAGAAGTCGAAGCAGATGGTGCTGGTGCTGGAATCCGTGAAGTCCGGCGAGCGCGACGTGCCCGACTATGTGGAGGTCGATCACGACACGATGAAGGGACGGTTCGTGCGGGCGCCGAAATTCGCCGACGTGCCCTATCCCGTGCCGATGGAGCCCAATCTGGTGGTCGAGTTCTACTCGCGCTAGACGCGGGTTTCCGCAGACGAAAGGCCGCCTCCGGGCGGCCTTTTTCGTTGGCGGTGCGCCCCGCTTTGGCTTTGGCGCGGAGTTCGCTATATCTGAGGATCGGAGAATCCAAAACCGGAGGCTTGGCGCTTGCTGGACGTCGCGGTCATCGCGCTGACCATCACCGGCCTGCTGATTCCCATCAGCTTCATTCAACCTCTCAGCGAGCGGCTGCGCCTGCCGCAGTCGGTGCTGCTGGCGCTGGTCGGGGTGGCGATCGGGGCCATCTCCACCTTCCTGCTGCAGACCCCGCTCACCAGCGCCTTCGACGACGTGGTGAAGCCGCTGGTGGACCTGCCGGTCTCCTCCGCCACCTTCATGGTGGTGTTCCTGCCGCTCCTGCTGTTCCAGACCGCGCTCACCATCGACGTCCGCGAGATGGTGGCGGACGCGGCGCCGATCCTGCTCCTGGCGGTGGTGGCGGTGGTGGTGGCGGCCGCCGCCATCGGGTTCACCCTCTCCCTGGCGGCGGGCGTGCCCCTGCTGGTGGCCCTGCTGCTGGGGGCCATCGTCGCCACCACGGATCCCGCCGCCGTCGTGGCGATCTTCCGCGAGCTCGGCACGCCGGCGCGGCTCACACGATTGGTGGAGGGCGAGAGCCTCCTCAACGATGCCGCCGCGATCGTGCTCTTTACCATCCTCCTGGAGATGCTGGTGGGCGGCCATCATCCCAGCCTCGCCGAGGCCGCCGTGCGCTTCGCCGTCACCTTCCTCGGCGGCGTGGTGCTGGGGCTGGCGGCGGCGCGGATCTTCGCCATGGCGGCGCCGCTGCTGGGCGGCATCCGCACTGCCGAGATGTCCCTGACCTTGGCGCTTCCCTACATCGTCTATGTGGTCGGCGACCAGGTGTTCGACGTCTCCGGCGTGGTGGCGGTCGTGGTCTGCGGCCTCGCGGTCGGCGTCAGCGGCCGGGCGCGCCTCGCGCCGGAGAACTGGGCCTATCTGGAGAATGTCTGGGAGCAGATCGGCTTTCTCGCGGGGTCCCTGATCTTCGTGCTGGCCTCGATCCTGGTGCCCAAGCTCATGGGCGACGTCGATCTCCACGACGCGATGCTGCTGGCGATCCTGGTGGTGGCGGCCTTCGCCGCGCGGGCGCTGGTGCTGTTCGTCCTGCTGCCGGTGCTGAGCGCCGTTCCGCCTCAGCGATCGGGTCGACAGTCGCCTACAAGATCGTCATCACCTGGGGCGGGTTGCGCGGCGCCGTCACCCTGGCGCTCGCCCTCGGCGTCACCGAGCATCCCGCCCTCGACGATCCCACCAAGAAGCTGGTGGCGGTGCTCGCCACCGGCTTCGTGCTGTTCACGCTCCTCGTCAACGGCCTGACACTCCGGCCGCTGATCCGGCTCCTGAAGCTGGACCGGCTGTCGCCCCTCAACCAGGCGATCCGCAGCAAGGTGCTGGCGGTCTCCCTTGCCGACGTCCGCGACGCCGTCCGCGTCACCGCGGATCAATACGGCATCAGCCCGCAGATCGCGCTCTCGGTGACGCGTCCCTTCGACGAGCGCATCGCCGAAGTCTCCGCCGAGGCCAATCTCGAGGAGGCGATCTCCGACAGCGACCGCATCACCATCGGCCTCATCGCCCTCACCAACCGCGAGCGGCAACTCATCCTTTCCCACTTCGGCCAGCGCACCGTGGCGCCGCCGGTGGTCGAGCGCCTGCTGCGCGAGACCGGGACCCTGCTGGACGCCGCCAAGGCCGGCGGCAGTGCCGGCTACGAGCGCGCCGCCCATCATCTGCTGGCCTATCGCTGGCCGTTCCGCATCGCCCATCTCCTGCACCGGCGTCTCGGCATCGATCGGCTGCTGGCGCGGGAGCTCTCCACGCGTTTCGAGCAGATGCTGGTGCGCTACCTCGTGCTGGAGGCGCTGACGCGCTTCGCCCAGCGTCGACTGCGGCCGCTGGCGGGGGCGCACGCCGCCGACGTGCTGGAGAAGGCGGTGGCGGTGCGCAGCGAGGAAACCGCCCGCGGCCTCGATACGCTCCGCCTCCAGTATCCCGAGCACGCCGAGGCGCTGGAGCGCCGCTTTCTCCTGCAGTCGGCGCTGCTGCGGGAGGATGCGGAGTACCGCGATCTCTTCGAGGAAGGGCTGATCGGCCGCGAGCTCTACGACGAGCTCCGGCGCGAGCTCAAGGACGAGGAGCGCGTCGCCAGGACGCGGCCACCCCTCGATCTCGGCCTGCACAGCGAAGGGCTGCTGCGGCGCCTCGATCTCTTCCAGAGCTTCAGCGACATCGAGCTGCGCTCGCTGTCGCGGCGGTTCCGGCCGCGCCTGGCGCTCCCCGAGGAAGTCATCATCCGCAAGCACGAGCGCGGCGACAGCGCGTTCTTCATCTCGTCCGGCGCGGTGGAGGTGGTGCTGCCCAACAACAACGTGCGCCTCGGCCGCGGCGACTTCTTCGGCGAGATGGCACTCCTCACGGGGCAGCCGCGCGGCGCTGACGTGGTGGCGCTCACCTACTGCCAGCTCCTGGTGCTGACCAAGCGGGACTTCCAGCGCTTCCTGTCGAAGCATCCCCGCGCCCAGGCGGAGATCGACCGCGTCGCCGCCGACCGCAACGCCATGAACACCAGGGACATCGCCGCCGGCCCGGCCTGAGGCACCCCAGACCGGCCCGATTGGGAAATCTCCTCGCCTTGCAATATGATAGGGGCGACCGACGGATTCGGCCCCTGGGAGACCCATGCTTTCGCTTCAGCTCGGAATCGTGTTCCTGCTCATCCTCTTGAACGGGCTCTTCGCCATGGCGGAGGCGGCGATGCTGGCCTCGCGCCGGGCGCGGCTCCAGCACGCCGCCGACAGCGGCCGGAGCGGCGCCCGCGCCGCCCTGGAGCTCTCCCGCGAGCCCGGCCGCTTCCTCTCCACGGTGCAGATCGGCATCACCGTCATCAGCGTGCTCGCCAGCGCCTTCGGCGGCATCACCCTGGGCGACCGCCTCGCCGCCGAGCTCGACCTCGTGCCGGGCATCATCGGCGAATACTCCCATGTGATCAGCATCGGCATCGTGGTGGCGGGCATCTCCTACGTCTCGCTCGTTGTGGGCGAGCTGGTGCCGAAGCGGATCGCGCTCGCCCGGCCGGAGGCGATCGCCGCCGGCTTCGCCCGCTCGCTCGGCGCCTTCGCGCGCATCGCCGCGCCGCTCGAGTGGTTCCTCAGCGCCTCCACCAACCTGGTGCTGCGCCTCGTGCCCGTGAAGCCCGATCCCGAAGGCGTCACCGAGGAGGAGATCACGGTGATGCTGCGGGAAGGCACCGCCGCCGGCCGCTTCCATGCCGTCGAGACCTCGATCGTGCAGATGGCGTTCCGCCTCGGCGACCGCCGCATGGGCGCGGTGATGACGCCGCGCACCCAGGTGGAATGGCTCGATCTCGCGGCCAGCGTCGAGGAGCAGCGCCTCAAGGTCGCGACCTCGCCCTATTCGCGCTTTCCCGTCGGCGACGGCGGGCCGGAGCAGGTGGTGGGGGTGGTGCAGGGCAAGGACCTGCTGGCTCAGGTGCTCTCGGGGAAACCCTTCGATCTCCGCGCGGCGATGCGGCGCGCTCTCTACGTGCCCAACACGGTGACGGCGCTCCGCGCGCTGGAGATCTTCAAGAATTCCGGCGAGCCGATGGCGCTGGTCGTCGACGAGTACGGCGCCTTCGAGGGTGTCGTCACCCTGCACGACATCCTGCAGTCCCTGGTCGGCGACATCACCCAGCCCGGTGCCACCACCGACGCGCCTGTCGTGAAGCGCGAGGACGGCTCCTGGCTGGTGGACGGCATGGTTCCCGTCGACCAGGTGAAGGATCTGACCGGCCTCAAGTCGCTGCCGGGCGAGGAGACCGGCGACTTCCACACTCTCGGCGGCTTCCTGATGGCGCAGATGAACCGCATTCCGTCGGTGGCCGATCACACCGTCATCGAGGGCTACCGCTTCGAGGTCGTGGACATGGACGGCCGCCGCGTCGACCGCGTGCTGGTCGTGCCGCCGAAGCGCCTTCGCCCGCGCACCGAGACGAAGTCGTGAGCGCCGCGATGCCTACCTATTTCGTCTCCCACGGCGCGCCGACCCTGGCGCTGGATCCCGGCGCCACCGGCGCGTTCTGGGAGGAGCTCGGCCGGACGCTGCCGCGGCCGAAATCCGTGCTCTGCATCTCCGCCCACTGGATGACGGCGGCGCCGGCGGTGAGCCTCGCCGGCGCGCCCGAGACGATCCACGACTTCTATGGATTTCCGGCACCGCTCTACGAGATCCGCTATCCCGCGCCGGGCGCGCCCGAGCTCGCCGAGCGCGCGGCGGCGCTGCTGCAGGAGGCCGGCATCGAGACCGCCGGCGATCCCGAGCGCGGCCTCGATCACGGCGCCTGGGTTCCGCTGCGCTCGATCTATCCCGGCGCCGACGTGCCGGTGACCCAGCTCGCGATCCAGCCGCGCCGGGACGCCGCCTGGCACTACCGCCTGGGACAGGCGCTGGCGCCGCTCCGCCACGAGGGTGTGCTGGTGCTGGCGAGCGGCGGCGCCGTCCACAATCTGCGCGCGGCTCGACTGGAGCGGCGGCGCGGCGCCGGCCTGGGCGCGGGACTTCGACGAGTGGCTGGCGACGGCGCTGGCCGCCGGCGACAGCAAGGCGCTCATCGCCTGGGAGACGACGGCGCCGCACCCGCGCCAGGCGCATCCGACCGAGGATCATTTCCTGCCGCTCTTCGTGGCGCTGGGCGCGGCGGGGCAGGGTGCCCGCGGCCGCCGCATCCACGACGGCTTCACGCTCGGCAGCCTCAGCATGGCGGCGTTCGAGATCGGCGGCTGAAACAGCAGGCACGGGGGAAGCGATGGAGGGGATCCCGATCAATCTCTGGGCGCTGGTGGTGGCGGCGCTCGCCAAGATGGCTATCGGCAGCCTCTGGTACGCGCCCTTCGCCTACGGCAATGCCTGGATGACGGCGGCGGGTGTCACGCCCGCGCAGATGAAGGCGGCGATGCCCAAGGCGATGGCGGTGGATCTCCTGGGATCCCTCGTCACCGCCCTCATCCTCATGCACGTGGTGCGCTACGCCGGCGCCGACAGCGTCGTGCACGGCGCCACCATGGGTTTCCTCTGCTGGCTGGGGTTCGTCGCCGCCACGACGCTGGCGGCGGTCTTCTACGAGGGCCGATCCCTCAAGCTTTTCTTCATCAACAACGGCTTCCTGCTGCTGTCCCTGATGGTGATGGGGGCGATCATCGGGGCCTGGCACTGATCCTTCCGGTCGTAACGGGGCTGTGACTGGCGTCACAGCGGCGAGCGGGAAAAGCGCGCATGTTCAGGGAATGGGCGCAGGCGCCGGATAGCCGGCACCGCCGACCGCCCCCTGGAGGATCACGATGAGTACGCATGAAATCGTTCGGGTTCACGAGGCCGCGCTGCGGTCGGAGGACTCGCTCGGACGCATCCTCGCGGTGTGGACGGTGGCGCTCTGCGTGCTTGGATTCGCGCTCGCCGTTGCCGCCCACCGCGACGCGGGCGTGTCGCTCGCCGACCGCGACAGCACGCAGGTCCTGAACTACAGCGTGCCCTGAATAAATCCGCGACTGAAAACGAAACGGCCGGCGTAGAAGCCGGCCGTTTCAATTCCAGGGGATAATCGTCGTCAGGCGGCGCGGGTGTCGATGCCGCGCGTCGACAGCAGCTCGCGCAGCTCGCCGCTCTCGAACATCTCGCGCACGATGTCGCAGCCGCCGACGAACTCGGCCTTCACGTAAAGCTGGGGAACCGTGGGCCAGCTCGAATAGTCCTTGATGCCCTGGCGCAGCGCCGGATCGGCCAGCACGTCGATGCCTTTGAACTTCACGCCCATGTGGGTGAGGATCTGCACCACGGCGGCGGAGAAGCCGCATTGCGGAAAGACCGGCGTCCCCTTCATGTAGAGGACGACGGAGTGATCGGTGATGTCCTGCTTGATGCGATCGGCAACGACGGGGTCGGTCATGGGTCGAAACCTCGGGGGGTGAGAGTGGGGTAAGCGGTCAGCCGTCGGGCAGGCTGGTCTGGAGAGCAAGGGCGTGCAGCTCGTTGCCCATGCGGCCTTGCAGAGCCTGATAGACCATCTGGTGCTGCTGAACGCGGGTCTTGCCCTTGAAGGCGGCGGAGACGACGTGGGCGGCGTAGTGGTCGCCGTCGCCGCGGAGGTCCTCGATGGTCACTAGCGCATCCGGCAGGCCGGCCTTGATGAGCTGCTCGATGGTTCCCGCGTCGATCGGCAAGTTTCTGCCCCGCTCGTTAAGGAAGTCTCACGGAGCCGCCATATAGGCCGGCAGCCACGCCTCGTGAATCCGCTTGAGCTCACCTGTCGATATGGCACCGGCGCCGGTGACTGTCAACGCGTCGCCCCCGGTAACCCCTATGTTTAATGCGGGAATTCCCGCCGCCTTGGCCCGTGCCAGGACGCCCTGGGGATCAGAGGTTGCAAGGACATAGCGGCCCTGGTCCTCGCCAAAAGCCGCCGCATGGGCAGGGAGGCCCGGCGGCAGGGTCAGGCTGGCGCCGATGCCGCCCGCCATGGCCATGTCCGCCACCGCCACCAGGAGGCCGCCGTCGGAGAGGTCGTGGCAGGCGCTCACGCTGCCGGCCTGGATCTCGCCCCGGACGAAGTCGCCGTTGCGGCGCTCGGCGGCGAGGTCCACCGGCGGCGGCGCGCCGTCGTCGCGGCCCTCGATCTCGCGCAGGTAGTAGGAGCTGCCGAGGTGTCCCTTGGTCTCGCCGATCAGGATCAGGGTCTCGCCGGCGCGCTTCAGCGCCAGGGACATGGACTTCGTGACGTCCTCCAGGAGCCCGACGCCGCCCACCACCGGGGTCGGCCAGATGCCGCTGCCGTTGGTCTCGTTGTAGAGCGAGACATTGCCTGACACGACCGGGTAGTCGAGGGCGAGGCAGGCGGCGCGCATGCCTTCGACGCAGCCCGCGAACTGCCCCATGATCTCCGGCCGCTCGGGATTGCCGAAGTTCATGTTGTCGGTGATGGCGATGGGCGTGGCGCCCACGGCGGTCAGATTGCGCCAGGTCTCCGCCACCGCCTGGGCGCCGCCGCGCTCGGGATCCGCCATGCAATAGCGCGGCGTGCAGTCCACCACCATCGCCAGCGCCTTCTTGCTGCCGTGGAGGCGCACCACGGCGGCGTCGCCGCCGGGCCGCTGCGCCGTCATGCCCATGACGAGATGATCGTACTGCTGCCAGATCCAGCGCTTGGAGCAGAGGTCGGGCGTGCCGAGCAATGTCTTGAGCGCGCCCAGCAGATCCGCCGGCGCCGGCACGTCCGATGATTTGAGCTCCGGCCGCTTCGGCGTCGGAGTCCAGGGCCGGTCGTAGAGCGGCGCCTCCGTCACCAGCGGACCCACGGGCATGTCGGCGACGGTCTCACCATGCATGCGCAGCACCAGGTTTCCGGTCTCCGTCACCTTGCCGATGACGGCGAAATCCAGCTCCCACTTCTCGAAGATGCGCCGCGCCAGGGCCTCGCCGCCGGGCTTCAGCACCATCAGCATGCGCTCCTGGCTCTCGGAGAGCATGATCTCGTAGGCGGTCATGTGGGTCTCGCGCACCGGCACATTATCGAGATCGAGCTCGATGCCGAGCCCGCCCTTGCCGGACATTTCCACCGACGACGAGGTAAGGCCGGCGGCGCCCATGTCCTGGATCGCGACGATGCAATCCTCCGCCATCAGCTCGAGGCACGCCTCGATCAGGAGTTTCTCGGTGAAGGGATCGCCCACCTGCACCGTCGGCCGCTTCTCCTCGGCGTCCGCGGTGAACTCGGCGGACGCCATGGTGGCGCCATGGATGCCGTCGCGGCCGGTCTTGGCGCCCACGTAGATCACGGGATTTCCGGGGCCGGCAGCGGCGGAATAGAAGATGCGATCGGCGCGCGCGATCCCCACCGTCATCGCGTTGACGAGGATGTTGCCGTTGTAGGAGGGATGGAAGTTGCACTCGCCGCCCACCGTCGGCACGCCCACGCAATTGCCGTAGCCGCCGATCCCCGCCACCACGCCCGAGACCAGATGCCGGGTCTTGGGATGATCGGGGCTGCCGAAGCGCAGCGCATTCAAATTGGCGATGGGCCGCGCGCCCATGGTGAAGACGTCGCGGAGGATGCCGCCGACGCCGGTCGCCGCACCCTGATAGGGCTCGATGAAGGAGGGGTGGTTGTGGCTCTCGATCTTGAAGATCGCCGCATCGCCGTCGCCGATGTCGACGACACCGGCGTTCTCGCCAGGTCCGCAGATCACGCGCGGGCCCGTGGTGGGCAGCCGCTTCAGCCACTTCTTCGAGGATTTGTACGAGCAGTGCTCGCTCCACATCACCGAGAAGATGCCGAGCTCGGTGATGTTGGGCGCACGCCCCATGATGCGCACCGCCCGCTCATACTCCTCGGGCGTGAGCCCGTGCTCCTTGACGATGGCGGGAGTGATGGTCGACACACCCGCAGCAGCCGCTGCGCTCAAGCCAGCGCCTCCACGAGACCGTCGAAGAGCGCCTTGCCGTCGGTGCAGCCCTGCAGCGCCTCGCTGGCATCCTCGGGATGGGGCATCAGGCCCAGCACGGTCTTGGTGTCGTTGAAGATGCCGGCGATGTTGCGGGCGGAGCCGTTGGCGTTGTCCTCGTCGGTGATCATGCCGTCCTCGCGGCAATAGCGGAACGCCACGAGGCCCTTGTCCTCGAGGCGATCGAGGGTCGCCTCGTCGGCGTAATAATTGCCGTCGTGATGGGCGACGGGAACCCGGATCACCTGGCCGGTCTCGTAGCCCGAGGTGAAGAGGCTCTGGCTGGTCTCGACCCGGAGATGGACGTCGAAGCAGTGGAACTTGAGCGTCCGGTTCGGCATCAGCACGCCCGGCAGCAGCCCCGCCTCGGTCAGCACCTGGAAGCCGTTGCAGACCCCCAGCACGGGCACGCCGCGGGCCGCGCGCTCCTTCACCTCCCGCATGATCGGCGAATGGGCCGCCATGGCGCCGCAGCGGAGATAGTCGCCATAGGCAAAGCCGCCGGGCACCACGATGAGATCCGTCTTCGGCAGCTCGCTGTCCCCATGCCAGACCCGATGCGGCTCCTTGCCGGAGCTGCGCCGGAGCGCATCGATCACGTCCTGCTCGCGGTTCGATCCGGGAAAGACGATCACGGCAGCTTGCATGGGTGCGGCCTCGGGCGGGGAGGGGTGGTGGCCCATGAGATAACCCGCCCGGGAGCCCCGATCAAGCCGGGCGGCCGAGTCGCGGCGAGGGGCCCGCATGCGGTTGCGGGGCCGACCGAATCTGTCGCCCCGACCCGGCGGCAAGCAATCTTTGGAGCTGGCGGCAAGGGACCTTGGGCGCCTCGATCTGGCCTCCAGGCGCCCGATTCGGCTCGCGCGGGCTGGCGGGCTGATGTCGCCATCCCCACCTTCCCAATCTCGCGGGCAATGCAACGGGGAGATGGGCTCGATGATGCGGTTGTTTTTGATGGCGGCGGTGCTGTTCCTGGGGGTGTCCGGCGTGGCGCGGGCGGATGATGTCGGCTGCGTCAGCACGACCTTCAATCTGCTGTCGCCGAACGACAAGGTCTGCGTCAGCGATTTCGACGATCCCAAGGTGGCCGGCGTCGCCTGTCACATCTCCCAGGCGCGCAAGGGCGGCTGGGGTCAGCCCTTTGGGCTCAACGAGGATCCCTCGAATTTCTCCGTGGCGTGCCGGCAGATCGGGCCGATCACCGTCGATATCTCGAAGCTGCCGGAGAACGAGGAGGCCTTCAGCGAGAAGACCAGCATCTTCTTCAAGGCGACGCGCATCTACCGGATGATCGACAAGAAGCACAACACCCTTGTCTACCTCGCGGTCAGCTCGAAGATCGTCAACGGCTCGCCGGCGAACGCCATCAGCACCGTGCCGATCATGCCCTGGGGCAAATAGCTAGCGGCGAACCGCCGACTTCTCCAGCCGCTCGATCAGGTCTTTCGGCAGGCGCCGCGCCCGGGCGATGTCGAGAGCATCGCGGCCGCGGGGATCCCTGATCCCGGGATCGGCGCCGGCGTCGATCAGCAGGCGGAGTGCCGTCAGCCGCTGGAGCCGGGCGGCGTAGAAGAGCGGCGTCTCGCCGTGGGCGACGAGATTGAGCCGCGGCTTCGCCTTGAGGAGATCGCGGCAGAGCCCGGCGTCGTCGCGCCACACCGCCGCCCAGAGCGACGTGCTGGCGTCGGCGCCGCGCTTCAGGAGAAACCGCACCAGCGGCCGGTTCTCGCCCCGCGCCACCGCGTACCAGAGCGGCGTCGCGCGGAAATCCCCCTCGTCCTCGTCCATGGGCACGGCGGCCTCGAGATCGGCGCCCGCTTTCAGCAGCGCCGTCACGGTCCTGATCCCGTCGGCCTCGCCGAGCCCCTTGCCGCCCGGCGGCACCGCGCAGGCGAGATGCAGCGCTTGGCGGCCCTTGGGATCGCTCGCGGTCGCCAGCGCCGGGGCGGCTTTCAGGATCTCAGTCACCGCCGCGGCGTCCCATCTCGTGGCGGCCTCAAAGAGGGCGGTCTTGGACGGGCGTTTCATGCTCACGCGATCATCTCCGTCCGCGCGATATCGAGGGGATGATCGATGAGCGGCTGCACGCGCTCGAGGAAGCGCACCGTATGCGGCAGGCTGGCATGGATCTCGAAGGCGGCCGCGTCCTTCCAGCGCGAGTGAATATAAAAGAGCCGCGGATCCCGGATCGAGCGGAAGTCGTGGATCTCGAGGCAGCCCGGCTCCTGGCGGGTGGGCCCGATCACCTCCAGCATCGCCTCGGCGACGGCGGCCTCCTGGCCCTCACGGGCGTGAAAGCGTCCGAAGATGTAGATCTCCATCGATTCCTCCCAGCTTTGCTCTCATGCTACCGTCATCTTCGCCGCTGTCGAGGGAGGGCGAGAGTGGAGGTGTTGCGGACCTTCGTGCTGGCGCTGGGCTGTGCGGTGCTGGCATCGGCGGCGAGTGCGGCAACCGACTGGTCCAAGGCCGAGCTCGTCACTGTCAGAACGGTGGAATACCGCTTCATCCCCGACCACCTGAGCTTCCGGCACGGCATCGCCTATCGCCTGCACCTACGCAACGACGGCAGCGAGCTGCACGAGTTCACCGCGCCGGAATTCCTGAAGGCGATCGAGATCGGCAATCCCGAGGTGCTCGGCGGATACGGCAGCGAGATCGTGCTGCAGCCGCATCAGGAGAAGGATCTCTACTTCATCGCGCGGCAGCCCGGCCGCTACAGGCTGATCTGCGCCGACCACGACTGGGCCGGGATGACCGGCGAGATCGTGATCGAGTGAGCGCGCTTCCTCGGCTCAGAGTCCCGCCAGCGCCTTCTCGTAGTAGGAGAGGTCGAGATATTTCTCCGGCGGGCCCGGCGCCTTGTGGGTCCATTCGGCGCGCAGCTTGAGCAGGTTCTCGAATCCGACCATGTCGAACTTCGCGTCCTTCGCCAGGCCCTCGGCGGGGTCGACGGCGAGGGTGTAGGTGGCGGCGGCGACATCGGGCTCCAGGTTGAGGCGCTCCTTCAGCAGCCGCGTCGCCTGGTCCTGGTTCGACGGGGTCGAGGATCCAGCGCATCCCCTCGATATAGCCCTGGAGGAACCGCACCAGCGTGTCGGGATTGGCAGCCGCCCACCGGCGCAGCACGAACGCGCCCGAGGCCTGGTAGGGGCCGAGGATCTTGACCGCCGAGCCCATGTCCTTGAGGCCCGCCTGCGCCGCCTGGATCGTGAACGGCGGATTGAGCATGGTGGCCTTGTCGTTCCTGTCGTTCTCCATCGCCGTGACCCGGCGGTTGGTGGCGCCCACCGGCGTCACCGCATAGTCGCCGGGGTTGAGGCCGCTGCGCTTCAGGATCTCGTAGAGCTGGAACGCATAGGCGGTGTTGACGGCATCGACGATGACGGTCTTGCCGCGGAGGTCCGCCAGCGTGGCGATATCAGGCTGCACGAAAAGATGATTGAAGCCGTTGTCGCCGCCGGTGACGATGGCGATGTCCACCTTGGCCACCTCCGCCATCGCCACCGCATTGTCGACCGCGGCGATGGCGATCTGGTAGCGGCCCTCGGCGAGGCCGGTGCGAAGCTCGTCGGACCCGCCGGTGATCTTGACGGTGACGGAAATTTCGTGCCGGGCGAAAAAACCCTGCTCCTGCGCCGCGAGAAGCGGCAGGTTGTTGACGCCCTGGAAGACGATGAGGTCGAGGTGGGTGTCGTCGGCGCGGGCCGCTGACACCGTTCCGAGAATTGCGAGTGCCGCCAGGGCCGTCCGTCGCAGGTGCATGCCAGTCTCCGCTGTTGGGCGCGGAGATCACCTAGCGCGAAGGTCGGGGTTGTTTCAAGACACACTGACGGGAGGCGTCCTTACCGCCGCCCGCTGTCCAGGGCCAGCCGCAGGGCGAGCCCCGCCAGCACCGTACCCATGACCCAGCGCTGGAGGCGTGCCCAGAGCGGACGCCCCGTGAGGAAGGCGGCGACGGTGCCGGCGGTGAAGACGATCGCGGTATTGACCGAGAGGCTGATGCGATCGCCGCCGAGCGGCAGCTCAAGGGTTGGAGCCGCGCCAAGAAGGAAGCTCTCGCACGCGGCGACTACGAGGCGCTTCATACGCTCGCCCGCTATCGACCGAGGGGCGATCAATCAGGAGACTGAGATCGTGCGTCCTTCAACTCGCCCGCTTCGCGGTCGGCTCAGGATGAGGGCATTTCCTTGTGTCTTGCCGTACCGACCTGAAATAGCCCCTCGGCCCATGCAACCCAGGTAATCGGCCGAAATCCTTGTGCGCGGCCGGCCGTGCTGGCAACAGTGCGGGGCAGGAGCCGGGGGCAAAGGCTCGACGGGAGAAGACGCTTCATGGTCTCGGACGTACGTGCGGCCGCCGCGGGGGCGGGCGGGGTGGAGTCGGCCTATGCCTGGCGCCGCGCCATCGTCTCGCTGCTGATCGGCACCATCGGCACCATCGGGCTCTGGTCCTCCGTCGTCGTGCTGCCGGCGGTGCAGGCGGAATTCGCCGTGGCCCGGGGCAGCGCCTCCATTCCCTATACCGCGACCATGATCGGCTTCGCGCTGGGCGGCGTGGTGATGGGGCGGCTTGCCGACCGCTTCGGCATCATCTTCGTGGTGATCGGCGGCGCGGTGGCGCTCTGCGCCGGATATGTGGGCGCCGCCTTCACCACCAGCCTCTGGCAGTTCGCGGTGGTGCAGGGCCTCGTCATCGGCATGCTGGGCAGCTCCTCCACCTTCGGGCCGCTGCTGGCGGACGTCTCGCACTGGTTCACCCGCAATCGCGGCATCGCGGTCGGGATCTGCGCCAGCGGCAATTATCTCTCCGGCACGATCTGGCCGCCGGTGCTGCAGCATTTCGTCGAGACCGTGGGCTGGCGCACGACCTATATGGGCGTGGGTTTCTTCTGCGTCGCCACCATGGTGCCGCTGAGCCTGGGCCTCAAGCGGCGGACGCCGGTGGCGCACGCCAGCGCAGCGGCGTCCTCGGCGGCGGCGATGGCGAGCGCGCGGGGCGCCGCCGCCGTCTCCCCCAGCACGCTGCAGGCGCTCCTTTGCCTTGCCGGCCTCGCCTGCTGCGTCGCCATGGCGATGCCCCAGGTCCACATCGTCGCCTACTGCGGCGACCTCGGCTATGGCGTGGCGCGGGGCGCCGAGATGCTGTCGGTGATGCTGGGCTTCGGCGTGGTGAGCCGGCTGGCGTCAGGCTGGATCTGCGACCGCATCGGCGGCGTGCGCACGCTGCTGCTGGGCTCGGCGGGGCAGTGCCTGACCTTGCTCTTCTACATCCCCTTCGACGGGCTCGCCTCGCTTTACGTCGTCTCCGCGCTCTTCGGCCTGTCGCAAGGCGGCATCGTGCCGAGCTATGCCATCATCGTGCGCGAATACTTTCCGCCCGCCGAGGCCGGAACCCGCGTCGGCCTGGTGGTGATGGCGACCATCGTCGGCATGGCGCTCGGCGGCTGGATGTCCGGCGAGATCTTCGATCTCACGGGCTCCTACCGCGCCGCCTTCATCAACGGAATTCTCTGGAACCTGCTCAACCTCTCGATCGCGGCGTGGCTGCTGCGCCAGCCGACCGCGCGCAAAATCCATGTATGAGGGGAGAGGAAATCTCGATTGATGTCAGCAGGCGGCGTTGAAGAGGTCGTCGGCGCTGTCGGTGTGGCGGCTGATCGCCTGGCGGAGCTTGGTCATGGCACGGTGCTCGAGCTGGCGCACCCGTTCCTTGGAGACGCCGAGATCGCGGCCGAGCTCCTCCAGGGTGCGGGCTTGCGAGCGGAACCAGCGCGCCTGGATGATCACCCGCTCCCGACACGGCAGCTCGCCCATCGCCTCCGCCAGCCAGCGCGAGCGGGTCTCGTCGTCCCGCATCACCGCCACGGACTCCTCGGGATTGGGCCGGCGGTCCGCCAGGAAGTCCTGCCAGTCGCTCTCGCTTCCATCGCCGAGCGGCGCGTTCAGCGACTGATCTCCGCCGCCAAGGCGCATGTCCATCTGCTCGACTTCCGACACTTCGACGTGCAGCTCGTCCGCGATCTTCTGCCGTCCGGCATCGGTGAGCGGTGCGCCCGCGCTATCCTCGATCTTCGCCCTGAGCCGACGCAGATTGAAGAACAGCGTCTTCTGCACCGCCGTCGTGCCTGACCGGACGATGGACCAGTTCCGCAGCACGTAGTCCTGCATCGCGGACCGGATCCACCAGCTCGCATAGGTGGAGAATCTGACGTCGCGCTCCGGCTCGAAGCGCGCCGCCGCCTGCATCAGGCCGACATTGCCCTCCTGCACGAGATCGCCGACGGGAAGACCGTAGTTCCGAAAGCGCCCGGCCATCGACACTACCAGGCGCGTGTAGGACCGCACCAGCTCATGCAGCGCCACCGTGTCGCCCTCGCTGCGCCATTTCTGCGCCAGCTCGAACTCGTGGTCGCGAGTCAGCAGCGGTTCCTTCATCGACGTACGGATGTAACCGAGATTTGCCTTCTGCGTATGCGGGTCGTCGATATGCGCCATGGTGCTCCCCTGAACGCATCGTGTCTCCCCTGTGACATCGTATCGCATACAATTTTGCGGGGAATCGAAATGTGATTTATCGCCGGTTCAATTACGGACCGGTTTGTTCGCCACCGCACCCTTCGAGCGTGGGCGCGGTGTCTACTTGTGAGCGTGAAGTTCAGGATTGAGGGAAGGAATGGGTAACGGGTATCAACGATCGCGGCAGAACGCGATCAATCGACCGGGCGGAATATCCGGACGTCATGCAACTGATGTCGCGAGTCATCGGGACTACGCTGCCCACGATGGTAATCAACTCTCGATCTCCGATGCGACTGCGACGCCGCGCCTGCGATCGCTCTCTTGACCATAGGAGCTCGTCGGCGCGAAAGAAAGAAGACCGCGCTGGCGTTGAGCTCGTGCGATGAGCACGATGGCATGTACGCGACGGTCAGCCGGCGAGCAGCGCGCGATATCCGCCGGCGTCAGACCGGTTCTTCGGTCCGGCAGCTCGATCCCGCCAGATCTTCGGCGACCATCTGCAGCTTCACGTCGACCGCCGCGAGGCGTTCATCCACCTGAATGCCGAGGTCGATGGTGTGTCCGGCGTTGCGCAAGACCTCGGTGAGAAGCCATTCGAGCTTTTGCTCGGTGTTCAATCTCTGCCAACTCTTGTCCAACATCGTTCTCTCCTCCTGATGTGCGGGCTAATCCAGCGCCTGCTTTCATGTGCAGGCGCGGCCGGAGTTTCTTGGTGCGCCCCCAAACATGCGGATCTCTGCGGCCAGGATTTGCACCAAATTCGCATTTGATGGAATCCGTAGTTCTACGCAGCGACAGTCAACTGGAGCTGTACAATCGCGGTGATTGCGAGCGGGCTCGCCGCGAGGACCGACGTGCAGAGCTTAACCGAATCACGATCGTGCGCGCCATGGGTACCACGTGACGTCGCACGGATTCTTGATGGTGCGCGGAAGCGTAGTGACTACGGGCGTACGTGGCGGCGGATTTTCCCTTGGCCGGTTGTTGCCGGCGGGGCGATGCCATACCATGCGAATACTCTTGCACGACGAAGCGATGGGAAGCGGCGGCGGTCATGCCCCCGTATTCCGGCGGTTGCCTCTTCGGATCGTCATTCGCACCGCGTACATCAAGTGGCCTGGAGTTGGTAGAGGACAGTGGTAGCGGATCCCGAGACCGATATCGCGGCGATCGCCGGCATCGCGGCGGTGCCCACAATCCTCGACGTGGTCTGCCGCATCACCGGCATGGGCTTCGCCGCCGTGGCCCGGGTCACCGAGGATCGCTGGATCGCCTGCCAGGTCCGTGACCAGATCCAGTTCGGGCTGAAGCCGGGCAGCGAGCTCGCGGTCAAGACGACGATCTGCAACGAGATCCGGGACAGCCGCCAGCCTGTCGTGATCGATCACGTCGCCGAGGACGCGGCCTTCCGCGGCCACCGCACCCCGGCGATGTACGGCTTCCAGAGCTACATCTCCATGCCGATCATCCGGAAGGACGGCAGCTTCTTCGGCACGCTCTGCGCCATCGATCCGCGCCCGGCGCGGCTGACGTCGCCGGAGATCATCGGCATGTTCAAGCTGTTTGCCGACCTCATCGCTCTGCACCTGGACGCCCAGGATCGGCTGCAGACCAGCGAGGCGGCTCTTCTCGACGAGCGCCGCACCGCGGAACTGCGCGAGCACTTCATCGCGGTGGTCGGGCACGATCTTCGCAATCCCCTGGCGGCGATCGCCGCCGGCACCGACCTGCTGCTGCATAAAGCTGTCTGGGACGACAAATCCGCATCGATCCTCGTGCGGATCCGGAGATCCGCCGGGCGCATGGCGGAGCTCATCGACAACGTGCTGGATTTCGCCCGCGGCCGCCTCGGCGGCGGCCTGTCGGTGGAACGCACCCGACAGCCGCTGCGGGCGACGCTGGAGCACGTCATCGACGAGATGCGCACCGCCTCGCCCGGCCGCGTCATCGAGACCCGCCTCGCTCTCGATCGCGACGTGATCTGCGACGGCGGCCGGATCGCCCAGCTCCTCTCCAACCTGCTGGCGAACGCCCTGACGCATGGCGCCGCCGACCGCCCGGTCAGGGTGAGGTCCTCCACCGCGGCCGGCGCCTTCGAGCTCTCGGTCGCCAATGCCGGAGAGCCCATTCCGGCCGCCACCATCGCCTATCTGTTCGAGCCCTTCACTCGTGCGAAGAACCGTCCTGATCAGCAGGGCCTGGGCCTCGGTCTCTATATCGCCTACGAGATTGCCCGAGCCCATGGCGGCACGCTGGAAGTGCGGTCCACTTCGGACGAGACCGTATTTACCTTCCGGATGCCCCTCGATTGAGGGTTCTCAAATCGGGTGCCGCGCACGCCCCTGATGTGCGATTGTCGACGTCCGCCTCCATCTCACGAGACGCACCTGACGTCCGACCGGCCTGACCCCGACGAAACCTCGCGCGAGCCGCTGGAGACGCGGTTTCTGGCTGGGGGCGGCGAGATGGGGGCTTGCATGCGGGCGTATGACTGGGCGGCGACGCCGCTCGGTCCGCCGCGAGCCTGGCCCCAGAGCCTGCGCACGGCGCTCCGGATCCTGCTCACGACCAATCATCCCATGTTCATCTGGTGGGGGCCCGGCCTCATCCAGTTCTACAACGACGCCTACCGGCAGACGATGGGACCGGAGCGCCATCCGAGCGCCCTCGGGCAGGAGGGCCGGGAGTGCTGGGCCGAGATCTGGGACATCATCGGTCCGCAGATCGACCTGGTGATGTCCGGCAAGGGCGCCACCTGGCACGAGGACCAGCTCGTTCCGGTGACCCGGCACGGCCGCCGTGAGGATGTCTGGTGGACCTACGGCTACAGCCCGATCGAGGACGCGGCCGGCGTCGGCGGCGTGCTCGTCGTCTGCAACGACGTGACGGAGCAGCACCGCGCGAAGGAGGAGCTGCAGCGGCTCAACGAGGTCCTGGAGGAGCGCGTGCGGGAGCGGACCCGGGCGCTGCAGGAGAGCGAGGAGCGGGCGCGGCATCTCTACGACCGGACACCCATGGCGCTGCACTCGGTCGATCGGAACGCCCGGCTGATCGACGTCAACGATCAATGGCTGCATCTCTTCGGCTACAGCCGCGAGGAGGTGATCGGCCGCTCGCCGACCGAGTTCATGGTCAAGGAGTCCGCGCGGCGGTATCGCGAGAACGCTTTTCCCGAGCTGGTCGGCTCCGGGAGCGAGGTGCGCGTCGTCGACTATCGCTTCGTCAAGCGCGACGGCCGGCAGTTCGACGGCCGGCTCTCCGCCCGCGCCGAGCGGGACGCCGAGGGACGATTCGTCCGAAGCTGGTCCGCGACGATCGACATCACCGCGCAGAAGGAGGCGGAGGAGCTGCTGCGTCAGGCGCAGAAGATGGAGGCCGTGGGCCAGCTCACCAGCGGTCTCGCCCACGACTTCAACAATCTCCTCACCGCGGCCTCGGGCGGCCTCGAGCTCGCCGGGGCCCGGACCCAGGACCCGCGGACGCAGCGCCACCTGCAGATGGTGATGCGGGCGATCGATCGCGGCGCCGAGCTCACCCAGCAGCTGCTCGCCTTCGCGCGCAAGCAGCATCTGGCGCCTCGGCCCGTGGACGCCAACCGCCTCGTCCTGGGGATGGGCGACATGCTGGCGCGCACGATCGGTCCGACGATCGAGATCCACCACGACCTGGTGGAGGGTCCCTGGCCGGCGCTGATCGATCCGAACCAGGTCGAGGTCGCGCTCCTCAACCTGGTCCTCAATGCGCGGGACGCGATGCCCGCCGGCGGCGTGCTCAGGATCGAGACGGCGAATATCCCCGCGCGCTCGCCGCGCTTGCCGGAGGAAGTGGCGGCGAGCGACTGCATTCTCGTCGCCGTGAGCGATACCGGCTCGGGCATGAACCAGGCGGTCCTGGCGCGGGCGTTCGAGCCGTTCTTCACCACGAAATCCGTCGGCAAGGGCAGCGGTCTCGGCCTCTCCATGGTCTTCGGCGTGGCGCGGCAGTCTGGCGGTACCGTCCGGATGCGCAGCCGCGTAGGCGAGGGGACGACGGTCGAGCTCTACCTGCCGCGGGCCGCGGCGCTGGCGGTGGCACGTTCCGACGACGCCGCGCCCTCGCCGCAGCGCGTGGACGGCACCCGCATCCTCGTCGTCGATGATGACCCGCACGTGCGCGAGCTGATCGTCGACTACCTGAGGGAGATCGGCCATGTCGTCGCTGAAGCCGCGAGCGGCGCCGAAGCCATGGCGCTTCTCGAGCGCGGCGACCCCTACGACCTGCTGCTGACGGACGTGGGATTGCCGGGGATGGCCGGAAGCGAGGTCGCGCGTCTGGCGCGGGCCGCGCGACCCGGGATCAAGGTGCTGTACATGACCGGATACGCGGACGCGGCCACCTTCAAGGACGAGGCGCACGGACACCCCGTGATCAAGAAACCGTTCCGCCTGGCCGCGCTGGCCGCGGCGGTGATCCGGGTGATCGAGTCTCCGCCGCCGGACATCGCGCCGACAGCGGGCACGGTCGCGCCGGCGAGCCGCCGGAGCCCGGACTAGGCGCCGGCGCTTCTCCCGCGCTCGCTACTCCGCGGCCATCGCCTCCGCTTTGACGCCGTGCTTGGCCTTCTCCTTCGCGAATTCCTCGCCCATCTTCTCCAGCTGCGCCTCGTCGAACACCTCACGGGCGGTCTTGAAGGTCTCGCCCTGTTCCTCCTCGATGTGGTGCTCCAGCATTTCCTTCAGCACCGTGCATCGCGCCGTCCATTGGTCGCTCGCCTTGTCCCGTGCCCGCGCCAGGCTTTCCACGAGATAGTCGGCGACCTCGTGCTCGACGTCGCCTTCCAGGGCCTCGTCCTTGCCGTCCTCTGATTTCTTCTCGAGGCGCCGATAGAGCACCTTCTCTTCCGAGCGGCTGTGGGCAGTGAGATTCGTCTTCACTTTCTTGAAGAGATCGCCCCGCTCCTTGCCGTCGTCGCTGGCGAGAATCTCCTGCAGCAACTCCTTGACCTCGTCGTGGTCCTGCTTCAGCGCATCCAATAGGTTCATGACTTCCTCTGATATCTCTGGTGCGGATCGTAACAGTGCAACGGATGGCCTCCGGGGTGGTTCCCCGCCGCCGGCTGCGTTCCGCGCGAGTGAGCAGAGGCCGACGCAACCAATTGGCCGTGGCGGTCTTCTATGTCCGCAACGTCGGCCTGCGCTCTCGCAGGCGATCACGGGAGGACATGAGACATGGGACGCGGAATTCTGCTTTGGCTGCTGGGTGTGCCGATCCCTGTCATCATTATTCTCGCGTTGCTGTTCCGCTGATCGCCGGGAGATAGAGCCATGGTCATGTCCGCCAGCACGTCCCGGGCCGGGGTCATCGCAACGAGATCCGATCTCGTCGACGAGGCTACCGACGAATCCTCGCGCCCTGCGATTTCCTGGGCCGCTGTCATCGGCGGCGCGGTGGCGGGGATCGCCGCCACCCTGGTGCTGCTCACCCTCGGCACCGGCGTCGGCCTCACCGCCGTCTCACCCTGGTCGAATTCCGGCGCGTCCGCCAGCACGGTCGGCGTCGCGGCGGCGATCTGGCTGATCGTCGTGCAGTGGCTGTCGAGCGGCCTCGGCGGCTATCTCGCCGGGAGGTTGCGCACGAAGTGGACGGGCATCCACACTGACGAGGCTTATTTCCGCGATACCGCCCACGGTTTCCTCGCCTGGGCGCTGGCGACAGTCGTCGGTGCGATCTTCCTGGCCTCGGGCGCGGCCTCGGCGATCAGCACCGGCACGCGGGCAGTGGCGACGGTCGCCTCCGGCGCGGCGCAGGGCGGGACCCAGGGCGCGGTGCAGCGGTCGGGCACCTCCACCACCTCAAGCCCCGGTACTCCCTCGGGCTATGTCGTCGACACGCTCTTCCGCTCGGAGACGGCGGATGCCAGCACGAATGGCGGCGACGTCCGCGGCGAGGCCGCGCGCATCCTCGCCACCGACCTCGCCAGCGGCGATCTCACGCCGGAGGACCGTACGTACCTCGCCCAGCTCGTCGCCCAGCGCACGGGAATCAACCAGGCGGACGCGGAGAAGCGCGTCGACGACGTGGTGGTGCAGGTCAAGAACGCCGAGCTGAAGGCGCGGCAGGCCGCCGATGCCGCCCGCAAGACCGCGGCCACCGTGTCGATCATCGGCGCGCTCTCCATGGTGATCGGCGCCTTCATCGCCAGCGTTGGCGGCGCGCTCGGCGGCCACCGCCGGGACGCATACTGATCAGCGATCCGTCTTGTCCGTGGCCTTGCCGCCGCTGGTCGGCGGCGGCTCGGTCAGGCGGCCGGTGTCGCGCATCTCCTGCAGGAAGCTCTTGAAATTGATGTCGCTGCGCAGGAGATAGGCGACGAAGGCATCGATCATGTCGATGGCGTAGGCGAGCGCGTCTTCGGATTTGTCATCGATCAGCGCCAGCAGACGCTGCAGCCGCCCGCCCATGTCCTCCTGCACCTTGATGACGCTCTCCAGCCCGGGATAGCCGAGGCGGCGCAGCAGGGCTTCCTCCACGACGGCGTGCGCCGCCGAGGTCGCCACCATGGATTGGCAGATCTTCCGCGCCGTCTCGAAGGAGTGCCGATGCAGAGTGTCGGCGATCTCGATCAGGTGGTCGGCGAACTCCCGGTGGCTCTCGTCCAGCATCGGCACGCCGACGCTCATGCCATCGACCCAGGGACTGCTGCGTTCCCCGGCGCTGCGAGCTGCATCGCTCTGGGCTTGGCGTCGTGGCGCTGGAATGAGCCGGGCAGCCATTGTTGCAGGCTACCGCCGACACCGCTCATGGCACATTGACCTGTATCAAACCCGCCGACTTTGGCGTGTCGTCGCGGCTGCATACGCGGCGATGTCCGCGGGAAAAATTATGGCGATTGGCCGGCACTCCAGTCTGGATTTCCCGTCGCAACCGGAGAGGGACGCCGTCATGACCAAGGACAGCGGCGCTCAGACGAACATGACATCGCCGAGGACGTGATCGCGCAGCCGCAGGCTCGCGTGCATCAGGGCATCCGCGGCGGCTTCCAGGTGATCGGCTATTCGTGACCGGTCGAAGGCGGCGTTGATCTGGCTCAGGGCATCCGATGACTTGATGCGGGATATTGCGAGGGTTCTCTGCCTCGCACGACGTTCCGCCAAAGGGAGTATCGGATGCATCAGTTCACACCGGTCTCCGCCGCAATCGGAGGTCTGCTGATCGGCCTGTCGGCGGCGGTGCTTTGGCTCGGCATCGGCCGGATCGCCGGCATCAGCGGCATCCTCGGCGCCCTGCTGCCGCCGCGTGCCGGCGACATCGCGTGGCGCCTGGCCTTCCTGGCGGGGCTGATCGCGTCTCCGGTGCTCTATGGAATGGCCGGGGGCGTGCTGCCGGCGATCCTTCTTCCGGCCTCGCCGCCGGTCATCGTCGCCGGCGGTCTCCTGGTTGGATTCGGGACCCGTCTCGGCGGCGGCTGCACCAGCGGACACGGTGTCTGTGGCCTGGCGCGGCTGTCGCCGCGCTCCCTCGTCGCCACGCTCCTGTTCATGGCGAGCGGTTTCGCCACGGTCGGGATCACGCGCCATCTCCTTGGGATCTGATCGTCATGAGCCGCATCCTTGTCGCGCTCGCCGCCGGCCTCATCTTCGGTCTTGGCTTGACCGTCTCCCAGATGATCGATCCTGGAAAGGTCCTGGGTTTTCTCGATCTGCTCGGCGATTGGGATCCCAGCCTCGCCTTCGTCATGGCGGGCGCCATCCCCGTCGCGGCGATCGGATATCGACTTGCGCGCATCACCGTGGCGCCGATCTGCGCCGCGGACTATGCGGCGCCGTCCCGGAATGCCGTCGACGGCTCGCTCGCGGCGGGCGCCGTGCTGTTCGGCGTCGGCTGGGGATTGGTCGGCTATTGTCCCGGTCCCGCCTTGGCGTCGGTGGGGCTCGGGAATCCGGCGACGCTTCTCTTTGTCGCGGCCATGCTTGTCGGCATGGCAGCATTCGCCGCCGGGCAGTCACTGAGGGGGCCTCGATTGCGGCAGGCCTGATCCCTGTGCCCGATGTCACAGCCGTGCCGGTGCAGGCGTGACATGGTCCGCACCATCATCGGAAAAGGGGTATCACCCATGCTCACTGACCCCGCGAGCAAAGGCGATGTTCCCGGCGTCATCGCGCCGCCGCCACTGATCTTTCTCGGCTTCCTGGTGCTCGGCCTGGCCGTCGGCTATGTCTGGCCGCTGTCGATCGTGGGAAGCGGCATGTCTGCCGGCGCGCGGATCGGAATCGGGACGGCGGTGGCGGCGATGAGCGTCGCGATGGGACTGCTCGGCTTTCGGCAGCTTCGCAGTGCCGGCACCAACGTGCGGCCGGATCGTCCGACCACCAAGCTCGTCATCGTGGGCATCTACCGCTACACGAGGAATCCGCTCTATACCTCGATGGCGTTCCTCTACGCCGGCATCGCCGTTGCCGCCGACAGCCTCTGGGCCCTCGGGTTCCTGGTGGCCGCTCTCATCGTCATTCGCTATGGCGTCATCGCCCGGGAGGAAGCCTATCTCGAGCGGAAGTTCGGCGATGACTATCGCCACTTCACGGCGACGGTGCGGCGCTGGCTTTAGCGCGTGCCCCAGTCGGGATGTCCCGTAGGGTCGGCGTTCCAGAACATGATCCTGTCGAAATAGATCGTCTGGGTCTCGGCGCGCCGGTCGCGGTAGATGCCGAAGCGGGGTTGCGTGTTGATGAAGGGCACGCCATTGCGTCGGGCGCCGTAGTCGCGATCGGCCATCGGGCCCTGATAGGTGCCGCACGGCACGCCGTCGAGCCAGATGTCGACGCGTCCGCTGGCGTCGTGGGCGGCGTTGAGGCGCACCTGCACGGTGATCCAGCTCTCTCGCGGCAGCTCGCGCACGCAGATCTGCGCACGCATCACTCTCTGCGGTTCCGTGCAGGCGGTGCCGGCGGATACCTGGGCAAAGAACCGCACGCGATCGCCGAGAGGCCGCGCCTCGATCTTGAAGAAGGGGCTGGTGTTGCAGGATTTCCCGTCCTTGAAGGCATCCTGCTTGATCTGGTGGATGACGGTGCGGCAGGGCAGGCGGTCCGCGCCGGGCATGTCCCGCGGCCAGTCGCCGGCGATCTTGAAGGAAAAACGATACCAGACAGGCTCGCCGAACCGCACCAGCTCGCCGGCGCCGGTCGCACGGTCGGTCCTGAGCTGGATCTCCGCCCGCTCGCTGGGAACGCCGCTGCCGGCGGCCTCCATCTCCCGCGCGCGCGAGCCCGCGCTGTCGCAGACGTAGTGCTTCTCCTGCAGCATCGCGACGGTGGCGCCGCTGAGCCCGTCGCCTTCCTCTACGGTGATGCGCGCCACGGTCCTGCCGGTGGGATCCCTGATCACGCCGACGCGGAGCGGCTGCAGGGCCGCGTCGAGTTGGCTGGAGATCAGCCACTGCGCCAGCAGCTGCGACGGCGTCGCCGGATCGTAGGCGAAGAGCTCGGTAAAGACGGGCTGCGGCGGTGCTTGCGCCACCGCGGTCGACGGAACGTCAGGAGCGGCCAGAAGCAGCATCGCCGCGCGGCGCCTGCGCCGCGATCCGCCGGAATGCCGCCTCATCGCTCCTTCGCACCAACATCACCTCGATCGCCGAGCCATGCTTCGACCAGGATAGCGGAAAATGCGCGATCGGTGTGGCGCCGCTCAGACGAGGATGTTGGTCGTGCTCGCCGCCTTGTTCGCCTTGTCGGCGGCGTCCTGCTTCACCTTCGCGGTGATGTCGGCCTGCATCTGCTTCTCGATCGCCTCGCGCTGCTGCGGCGACATCGCCGCGAGTTGAGCCCGGGTGAGATGATGCGCCTTGAGCCAGGCGTCCTCCATCTGCTGCGCCGGCGTCTCCTTCATGTAGTTCGAGGAATTCCTGCTCCGGGCTGCTCGGCGCTTGCTGACGCGCCCAGGCCCGACGCGGACGACGCCGCGGCATCCGCCGCCGGAGCTTTCGATTGCGAGGCCTGCGGGAAATAGCTGCTGGCGGACGCGCCGCCGATGCCGGAAATGCTCATGCTCCCCTCTTAGAATGTGCGCGTGTCGATCGCGGCGCGATGGCGGCAGAATTTGCCGGCGCGACGACTGTGCGTGCACGATTTGCCGAGACGCGCGACCGCCATTGCGGCGCTCTGGCCATGGAAATCCGCGCAGAACTGTCTCTCGCTGCTCATCTGCTCCGTTCCCGGAAACGACACTTCGACGATGTGGAGCAAGCCGCATGCCAGCGCGTGTGAGGTTCGCGGAACCATCTCGGAAATGTGCCTCACCCCTTGACAGTGTTCTTGTTTTGTTCTATACAAGAAACCCGGACGACAGCAGTGGGATCGAGGCTCCATGGACAGGATTTCCACACCCAGGATCCCGACGGCTCCCACGCGCTCGTGGCCCCGCCTCGATATCGAAAGCGAGACGGGCCGCCTTGGACCCGACCGCGTCTTCGTCCAGCGCACTCCCATCGGTTACGTCTGCGCGGGCCTCGGCGATCCCGCGCGCCTGCTGCGTGTCGCCTTCGAGGAACCGCGCGAGACCGACGCCGCGCGCAAACCCGAAAATTACGAAACGAACCCAATTTTCGCCGCGGCGTGCCGCCGCCTCGACAAGGCGGTAGAGGCCGGCGGCATCGCGAAGGCACGTCGCCTCGGCCTGGAAATCCCGCTCGGCGCCATCGACGATCCCGCGCTGCGGCGCCTGGCGATCGCGGCCGCCCTGATCAAGGCCGGCTTCGATCCCGGCCAGACGCGCGACGAGGATGGGCAATGGACGAGCGGTGGCGGTGGGGATGCATCTGCGGGTGACGTGACGGTGAACACGTCAGCGTCCGTGAGCTGCTTCGCCCGCGGTCTCCGCGCCCACGGTCGCGGCGCCGGTACGGCGGTGAGCACCGAAGAGCGCGGTGCCACGGCAGGTGCCGGCTGGAGCCTCTGGAGCGAAAGACGCGCTTGCCCTGCTGCCGCGCATTCCATTGATACCGGGCGCTCTCGGGCTTGCCGGTGGGCTCCTTCTCTTCCTCGTCCCAGGTAATCGCAGCGGCAGTCTCGAATCCAGCGGCACGCTGCCGGACAATCCCGACATCGCCTACCACCGCAGCGAAGGCCGCCTCCAGCTCTTCCAGCTCGCTCCCGACGGCACGCGCACCACCCTCTACGACGGCTATCCCGGCGACGACAACTTCTACCGCGACAGCGACGGCCACGTCATCGCCCGTGACCTCGGCTACGAGAAAGGCTTCGTCCTCGATCCCTCGGCGATATCCACCCTCTCCCCGCCGACGATGGATGCGCGGGCGAAGGAGAAGGATCCGGCTGAGGTGGCAGGCCGGGAAGCTGCGCTTGCCGGTGCCCGATCGGTCGTGCGCGCGGTTGACCAAACGCAGGTCTGTCCGGATCCGACATTCGACGTTCCCCACGGCGCGTCGCAAGCGGCGCGTCTCTATCAGGAACAGGTCACAAGAGTCCCATGGGGTGTGGCATTTGATATTGGGGGTACCAAGTTCGACGGATGCCGCTATTGGAGCGACGGCGTAATGCTTGAGGCTAAGGGCAAGGGTTATGCATGGGCGCTGACACCAGATGGCTGGCTACCCGGATATAAGGGCGGACCAAATATGGAACGCCAAATGGCTGTCCAATCCGAACAAGCCCTTGCCGTTGGCAAGAAGGTTGAGTGGCACGTCGCCGAAGAGTCGGTTGCCAAGTATCTCAAGGTCTATAGCCAGAAATTCACAAACGTGGAAGTGATCTGGGATCCACCGCTTCGGAAACCCGCCAACCGAAAGATCCATATGTGGGGGCCGAGTGGAAGGTCTTTTGCGAGTGCTGGGGAATTTGTGCGCTTTGATCTCTTCAAGCATTTGCGAGGGATTCGAGTTTCTTACTTCCCTGCCGATCCGGAACGGGTAAGAGCTGAACACTTGAGCGAAACGGGAGGCGGATCCAATGAGCTTTGATGTCTGGCTGACCTGCTTTCAAAATGGCGAGCCTGCAACTTTCCCACGTGCTCTCCTTGAACGGGCGTTTGCCGCCATCGCTGATCGCAACGATCCTGAGCGATGGATATTAGAAGGCGGCAGCACGCTTTCTCTCGACGAAGGAACCGAGATAAGTGGTTTCGCCGTCAACCGGCCGCCAGAATACGATGAGTTCTGGGAGGCCATCATGGAAGTCCTGCGGCAGACGCCGAGTGTCTTCTATTGGCCTGGCGGCGGTTGCGTTGTCGCCGATCCTGCCGTTGCCAAGCATATGCCCGACAGTTTTATCGATGGTCTCGGCACGCCGACGGTAACGACTGACCCCTTGGCAATCCTCGATCTCATCCAAAATAGCTGAGGCCGCTTCGAAGCGCGTAAACGAATGCCAGCAAGAGGACGATTAGCCACGAGGGGACGAGATGCCGTTTGTTTGCTCAAGCCTAGGGCGGGCGATTGAAACACGGAGGCGGATGCAATGAGTTTCGATGTCTGGGTCGGCTGCTTTCAGAATGGCGATGTTGCGACCTTCCCGCGCTCGATTGTCGAGCGGGCGTTTGCCGCCATTGCCGATCGCAGCGACCCCACTTTTTGGAGATTGGCCGACTGCGGCGGCACGCTTTATATCGGCGAGGAAGCCGAGATCAATGGATTTGCGGTCAACCGACCCCCAGGGTACCACGAGTTTTGGGAGGCGATCGTAGATGTTCTTCGGCAAACGCCGAGCGTTCTCTATTGGCCTGGCAACGGCTGCGTGATCGCCGATCCATCCGTCGCCGCGCACTTGCACCCCGACCTGGTCGCGGCCGTGGGAACTCCGACGGTGACGACCGATGTCGCGCAGATTTTGGAGCTGATCCGAAAGGGCTGACGCTATTTTCGAGCGTGTAAGCAAATGTCAGCAGTAGGAACGATCAACCGCGCGGGCAGGGCAGGCGCCCCGCCCGCCCTCTCACCCCTTGAGTTCGATCGCGTAGTTCTCGATCACGGTATTCGCCAGGAGCTTCTCGCACATGGCGGTGATGGTCTGGCGGGCGCGGCCGGCATCGGTCTCGGCGAGGTCGAGCTCGATCACCTTGCCCTGGCGCACCTCGTTGACGCCGGGAAATCCCAGCGAGCCCAGCGCGTGGGCGATCGCCTTGCCCTGGGGATCGAGGACGCCGGTCTTGAGCATGACGTGAACGCGGGCCTTCATGATGTGCTGGTCTCCTCCGGCTTTACGGAAGCGCTGTCACTGGATGGTCTTCGGGCCCTTGAGGTCGCCGGGGCCGCCTTCGGGCAATATGCCGAGGCGCCGCGCCACCTCTTGATACGCCTCCTCGACACGCCCCAGGTCCTGGCGGAAGCGGTCCTTGTCCATCTTCTCGTTGGTCTTGAGGTCCCAGAGCCGGCAGTTGTCGGGGCTGATCTCGTCGGCGAGCACGATCCGCATCTCATCGTTGTCGTAGAGCCGGCCGAACTCCAGCTTGAAGTCCACGAGCTTGATGCCGATGCCAAGAAAGAGGCCCGTGAGAAAATCGTTCACGCGCAAGGCCATCTGCATCATGTCGTCGAGATCCTGGGTGTTGGCCCAGCCGAAGGCGGTGATGTGCTCCTCCGACACCATGGGATCGCCCAGCGTGTCGTTCTTGTAATAGTACTCCATCACCGAGCGCGGCAGCTGCGTGCCCTCGGCGAGGCCGAAGCGCTTGGCGAAGGAGCCGGCGGCGACGTTGCGCACGACCACCTCGATCGGGATGATCTCCACCTCGCGCACGAGCTGCTCGCGCATGTTGAGGCGGCGCACGAAGTGGGTGGGCACGCCGACCTCGCCCAGCTTCACCATCAGGTATTCGCTGATGCGGTTGTTGAGCACGCCCTTGCCGGTGATCGTGCCCTTCTTCTGATTGTTGAAGGCGCTGGCGTCGTCCTTGAAGTACTGCACGAGCGTCCCCGGCTCGGGGCCCTCGAACAGCACCTTGGCCTTGCCCTCGTAGATCTGGCGGCGGCGGGACATGGGGATGTGGACCTTGAGGTAAAGCGGTGCGGCGGGGCCGGCCCGGGAGCGGGGAAGGGCGCGGCGGCGGTCCCTCTATATATGGGGTGCTGGTATAGCAAGGAGAGCGGGGCGAAACAATGACGCCTCGCTGCACCGCGAAACTAGCCGCTAACCTCTTGCCAGGGCTTGGTTTCCGGCGACCACGAGGCGAAGCGGAAACGCGGCTTGGCCGGCCTTTTCCCGGGCCTGGGGAGGGCGATGAGGGAGCTGGAGACGGTGCCGAAGCCGGTCTCGGTCCGGAACCGCATGGCGCCGGTGGGGCCGTCCTCGGGCCCGGTCTCCGTGGAGCCCAGCAGCGCCTCCCAGGCCTTGAAGTCGTTGCGGGCGGGATCGGGCGGTTTCGTCTGCTCGAAGCGGGGGTGATAGCGGCGGATCCGGCTGCTCTCGGGATCGTCAAGGTCGCCGGCGGTCAGCATGGCGATCCCCACGGGGAAGGGGGTCACCGTGATCGGCAGCGTGCCGGTGGGATCGGCGTGGCGCAGCCAGAAGGCGTCGCGGTTGTCGGCGATCACCATGTTGAAGGGTCGGTAGGCGCGGGGCGACAGCTGCTTCAGCGCCCGCACCGCGTCGGCGGCGTCGGCGTGGTCGAGAGCCTCCAGCACCAGCTCGCCCCGGGAGCGGAAGCCCGCCGCCGGGCCCAGCGTGCCGTGGCGGTTCAGGATTGCCGCCGCCACCCCATGGTCGTTGCAGCCAAGCCAGGAGCCATGGGCCAGCTCGTCGAGCCCCGCCACCACCTCGGGCCGGTCCGGCCAGTGCCGCGCCGGCGGCTTCCAGGACCGCCCCACCATCTCGTCCCGGTTGGCGCCCAGGATCAGCGGCCAGTCGTGGTCCGGGCGGCGCAGCAGGACGACGGTGCACATGGGATCACTCGCAAGAGAGGCGGCGCGAACCATATAAATGGATGCGGCCGACGCTGCCTAGCCGGTGCGGCGCTGCGTTTTTTGCATAGGGGGATGCCGGGTATGAGCAGCTTCGACGAGCGCGAGAAGGGTTTCGAGCGGAAGTTCGAGCGGGATCAGGAGCTCGCCTTCAAGGTCCGGGCGCGGCGCAACAAATTGCTGGGCCTCTGGGCCGCCGGGCAAATGGGCCTCTCTGGCGATGCCGCCGAGGCCTATGCCAAGGACGTGGTGACGGCGGACCTCGAGCGCCCCGGCGACGACGACGTGGTCGAGAAGGTGGCGGCCGATTTCGCCGCCAAGGGCATCAAGCTCGATGCCGCCGGCATCAACGTGGAGCTGACGCGCTGCGCCGAGGAGGCGCGCCGGCAGCTCGGCACGAGCTAGGTCTCAGCCGCGGCCGTTCGGCAGCGGCAGATCGCGAAGCGGGATCGGCACCGACTGTACCAGCGACGTCGTGGTCTGCCCGTAGACGAGGAAGCGGTCGAGGAGCTTGTCGAGGCCGTCGAGCTCCTCGAGGTGCGCCTTGATGATGAAGCAGTCCTCGCCAGTGATGCGATAGCACTCCACCACCTGGGGCAGGCGCTCGGCGACCTCGATGATCTTCGCGAGCTTGCCCGGCATCGGCCGCACGCGGATGAAGACGCAGATCGGATAGCCCAGCGCCCGCGGCTCCGTCAGCAGACGATAGCCCGCGACGATGCCGCTCTCCTCCAGGCGCAGCAGGCGCTCGCGCACCGCCGGCGCCGACATCTCGATCTCCCGCGCCAGCTCGGAGATGCCGGCGCGCGGATTCGTTCGCAGCAGGCGCAGCAGCGCGACATTGCGCTCGTCCCGCAGCAGCTCCGAGGCCTGAAGGCGCATCGCCAAGTCTCCCGATATATCGAAGGAGAAATCGTCATACCACCTTCGATATGGCATGTACCAGAGGGGATCTCCGGACCATCCTTGTCCGATGACGAGCTCCGCCGCGAACCCTCCCGCGACCGCGCACATCGCCGACCGCCTACCGCCGCACGCCTTCTTCGCGGTGAGCGCGGTCTTCCATTATCTGGGGCCTGCCTGCGCGGTGCTGCTCTTCGCCGAGGTGGCGCCGCTCGGCGTCGCTTGGCTCCGCATCGCCAGCGCCGCCGTGGTCTTCGCGCTCTGGCGCCGGCCGTGGCGATATTTCGGTGCGCTCGATGCCGCCGAGCGCCGCACGGTGATCGCGCTCGGTATCGTGCTGGCGGCGATGAACGCCTGCTTCTATCTCGCGATCGACCGCCTGCCGCTGGGGACCGTGGGCGCCATCGAGTTCCTGGGGCCGATCGGTCTTGCCGCCATCGGCATGCGGACCGCCCGCAACCTCGCGGCGCTGGCGCTCGCCGCCGCCGGCGTCTACGTGCTGACCGACGTGCGCATTGCCGGCGAGCCCCTGGGATATCTCTTCGCCTTCGCGAACTGCGGTCTCTTCGTGCTCTACGTCGTGCTGGGGCATCGGATCGCGGTGGCGGGCGGCATGTCCGGCATCGACCGCCTCGGCGCCGCGATGCTGGTGGCGATGGTCGCTGCCGCGCCGATCGGTTTCGCCGACGCGGCGCCCGCCTTCGCCGATCCCGTCCTGCTGGCGGCCGCGATCGGGGTCGGGATCTCCTCCTCGGTCATCCCCTACGTCTGCGATCAGCTCGCCATGGCGCGCCTGCCGCGCGCGAGTTTCGCGCTGCTGCTATCGCTGCTGCCGGCGACGGCGTCGATCGTGGGGATCCTCGTGCTACGGCAGATCCCCTCCGCCGTGGAGGTCGCGGGTGTTGCGCTTGTCATCGTCGGGGTGGCGCTCCATCGCGCCAGCAGTTAGCCGCCGAACACGCGCCGGAAAATCGTGTCCACGTGCTTGGTGTGATAGGCCTCGTCGAAGAGCGCCTCGATCTCGGCCGGCTTCAGGTGACGCGTCACCGCGGGATCGGCCTTCAGGAGATCGAGGAACTTCCCACGGCCTTCCCAGACCGGCATGGCGTTGCGCTGCACGGCGCTGTAGGCGTCATCGCGGCTCATGCCGGCCTGGGTCAGGGCCAGCAGCACGCGCTGGGAATAGACGAGGCCGCCGAGCCGATCGAGATTGGCGCGGATCGCCTCGGGATAGAAGACGAGCTTGTCGATGAGGCCGGTGGCGCGGGCCAGCGCGAAGTCGAGGGCGATGGTGGCGTCCGGCGCGATCACCCGCTCCACCGCGGAGTGGGAAATGTCGCGCTCGTGCCAGAGCGTCACGTTCTCCAGCGCCGGGATAACGGCGCTCCGCACCAGCCGTGCGAGGCCAGTCAGATTCTCCGACAGCACGGGGTTGCGCTTGTGCGGCATCGACGAGGAGCCCTTCTGCCCTGGCGAGAAATACTCCTCCGCCTCCCGCACCTCGGTGCGCTGGAGATGGCGGATCTCGGTGGCGAGCCGCTCGATGCCGCTGGCGATCACCGCCAGCACCGAGAAGAAATAGGCGTGGCGGTCGCGGGGGATGACCTGGGTGGAGACCGGCTCGACGGCGAGGCCGAGCTTCTCCGCCACATAGGCCTCGATGTCGGGATCGATGTTGGCGAAGGTGCCGGTGGAGCCGGAGATGGCGCAGGTGGCGATCTCCGTCCGGGCGCGCACCAGGCGCTCCCTGTTGCGCTGGAACTCGGCGTAGTGGCCGGCGAGCTTGACGCCCAGCGTGGTGGGCTCGGCGTGGATGCCGTGGCTGCGGCCGATGGTCACCGTCATCTTGTGCTCGACGGCGCGCCGCTTCAGCGCCGCCAGCAGAGCGTCGATGTCTTTGAGCAGCAGGTCCGAGGCCTGCTTGAGCTGCACCGCGAGGCAGGTGTCGAGGACGTCGCTGGAGGTCATGCCCTGATGCACGAAGCGCGCTTCCGGCCCCACGTGCTCGGCGAGGCTGGTGAGGAAGGCGATGACGTCGTGCTTCACCTCGCGCTCGACCTCGTCGATGCGGGCGATGTCGAAGCCGCCCTTCGCGCGGATCTTCTGCGCCGCTTCCTTGGGAATGACGCCCTTGGCGGCGAGCGCGTCGCAGGCGGTGGCCTCGATCTCGAGCCAGATCTGAAAGCGGTTCTGCGCCTCCCAGATCGCGCTCATCTCGGGACGGCTGTAGCGGGGGATCATCGCCGGAAGGCCTCGGTGAAATGCGGGGGCTGGACTATCCGCTTAACCCAGGCGGGGGGCGGGGGCAAGGCTCGCGGTGCCCGGCGGCGATCAGGTCAGATGCCGCCGATTGGCGACCTTCTCGGCGCACCAGCCGAGCACCGCGATCACGACGCCGACCGCGATCACGGCGATGCCGAGATGGCGGATTTCCCGAAGGCCGAAGAAGCTGCCGAGCGGCCGCAGGACGAAGCCCGCGAGGACCACGAGTCCGGCGGCGATCCACAGCCTTTCCAGCAGGATCCGATTCCTGCGCCGTGCGCTGTCGCTGCTGCTGTCGGTCATGGCATCCCGCTCTGCCCCGCGCCGTCTTTACGCCTGCGCACGGCCGGGGCATCAGTCGTTGATATTAGCGCATCGGGCCGTGCCCACGCCACAGAAGGCATGGCTGCAAAGGCCCACGGGCCCCCGCGCACGCCCGTGATGCCTCGATTCCACAGGTCCGCATGGCCTCTTTCGAGGGTTAAGCGGCGCGGAATCGCCGTCGAACTCGATGCCGGGACGGGAATTCAGCCCGATCGATTGTCACGCACTCGTGTGAGGCCGGTCACAGTCGTGTCGCGGCCGGCGTGCTCTCCTGCAACCGTTACCGCTTCGCGCCCGGAGCCAATCGCTGGAGACCGTCATGAAGGCTGCACATCAGCCCCTCTGGAAGCTGGACACCATCTTCCTCGCTGTGGCGACCGTCGCGCTGGTCTTCTCCTGGATGGCACACCCCGGCCACCGCGATGCCGGCGGTACGGCGGCGGCGGCCAAGATCGTGATTTCCTCGTCCACGCCGTCGGCTCGTCTGCAGCCCTGACAGCGACGCCGCCGTCGCCCGTCGGATAACGGCAAGCGTCGCCTGCCGGGAGCAAGCGTCGCCGGGAGCCTTCCGCGCCTTTCCGATATCCTCGCCTGTGCCCGTTTTATCGTCGCAGCCGGTCGGCACGCCTACTCGGCGTCCCGTTTCAGGGCGACGCCTGCGGGAAGGGGGAAAATATGACGGTTTTGTATCGGACTCAGGCTGACGCCAACCTCGAGGTCCTCTACCGGGAGGTCGGTTTGGTGGGCGCGGGCGCTCTATGAGACGGGTTGCTGCCGTGCTGGCTGCGGTTGCCGCATTGGCCGGCGCGGCCGCCGGGCTGGCTGCCGCGTCCGGACAGGCCGATGGCGAGGCCGCCCCGATCTTCGGACTCAAAATGCCTCCCGGATACCGCGACTGGACGCTGATCTCCGTCGCCCACGAAGAAGGCAGCCTCAACGATCTGCGCGCCATTCTCGGCAACGACGTCGCGATCACGGCCGCCCGGGAAGGGAAGCTTCCGTACCCCGACGGCACCATCATCGCCCGGCTCGCCTGGAGCTACGCCCCGCTGGAGGAAAGTGAAAAAGCCTTTGGCCATCCCCAGTCCTTCGTCGCGGGGCCTCCCAAGAACGGGGTCCAGTTCATGGTCAAGGACTCGGCCAAGTATGCCGCGACCGGCGGCTGGGGGTTCGCTCAATTCAACGACGGCAAACCCGCCAGCGAGGCGGTGCACAACACCTGCTTTCCCTGCCACGCGACCGTCAAGGCGCGCGACTTCGTCTTCAACCGCTATTCACCTTGAAAGCTGCTCCGACGGAGACACGCCATGACGAGAGCCGCAAATGACAAGGAGATCACCGCCCTTCTCGTGGTCGATCCCTATAACGACTTCATCTCCGAGGGCGGCAAGATATGGGGCCGCATTCAGACCGTCGCCGAGGCGAACGGCTGCGTTCCTCATATGCTGCAGGTCCTGACCGCCGCGCGGCAGGCGCAGATTCGGGTCTTCTACGCGCTGCATCGTCGATACCGTCCGGGCGACTACGAGACCTGGACCTACATTGCACCCATTCAGAAGGCGGCGTGGACGCGCAAGAGCTTCGAATACGGCACGTGGGGCGGTGAGATCCGTTCCGGGTTCGAGCCCAAGCCAGGCGACATCGTGGCGACGGAGCATTGGTGTTCCAGCGGCTTCGCCAACACGGATCTGGATCTGCTGCTCAAGAAGCACGGCATCCATCAGCTCATCGTCATCGGTCTCATCGCGCATACCTGCATCGAGTCGACGGTTCGCTTTGCCGCCGAGCTCGGCTACGGGGTGACGGTGGTAAGAGACGCGACGGCGGATTACTCGGACGAGGCGATGCGCGCCGCACTAGATATCAACATCCCGAACTACGCCAGTGCCATCGCGACCACGAGTGAGATCATCGACTTGATCTCATCCCTCCAACCCTAGGAGAAGCTGAACATGAGCGATGTTCAACTGCGCGACTTCAAGCTCGAGATCGTCGTCATCCCTGTTTCCGACGTCGATCGCGCCAAGCGCTTTTACGGCGACCTCGGTTGGAGGCTCGACGCCGACTACGCCGCCGGTGACGACTTCCGCGTGATCCAGTTCACGCCGCCGGGCTCCGGGTGTTCGGTGATCTTCGGGAAGAACGTGACCGCGGCGGCACCCGGCTCCGCCCAGGGGTTGTACCTGATCGTCTCCGACGTCGAGGCCGCCCGCACCGAGCTCCTCGCCCGCGGCGTCGAGATCAGCGAGGTGTTCCACGACGCCGCCGGCGTCTACCTCGGCCCGGACGAGCCCTACCTGTTCGGGCGCCGCCGGATCAGCGGACGGGATCCCGAGCACCGCAGCTATCGCTCCTTCGCTTCGTTCCGCGATCCCGACGGCAACGGCTGGCTGCTGCAGGAAATCACCGCGCGCTTGCCCGGGCGCGCGGACACGGCCGTCACGGCGTTCACCTCGTCGACCGAGCTCGCGGGCGCGCTCCGCCGTGCGGCGGCCGCCCATGGCGAGCACGAGAAGCGGACCGGCCAGCGCGACGAGGGCTGGCCGGATTGGTACGCCGAGTACATCGTCCAGGAGCAGGCCGGGAAACCGCTGCCCACGTAGCGGCGGCTGAGGCGGCGGCCCGGCTTGCGGTGACCTGCTCGCGGACGAACCGCCTCAGAGCAGGCCCAGCGTCCGCAAACTCGTGTGCCGCCCGCGGCCGAGGATCACGTGGTCGTGCAGCGTGACGCCCAGCACCGCCGCCGCCTGCTTCACCTCGCGGGTCATCTCGATATCGGCCTTGGACGGTGTCGGATCGCCGCTTGGATGGTTGTGAATCATGATAATCGCCGACGCGCTGAGCTCCAGCGCCCGCTTCACCACTTCGCGGGGATAGACCGGCGTGTGATCGATGGTGCCGCGCTGCTGACGCTCGTCGGCAATGAGGGCGTTCTTGCGGTCGAGGAACAGCAGGTGGAATTCCTCCACCTCGGTGAAGCCCGCCTTGGCCGTGCAGTATTCGATCAGTGCCTGCCAGGATGACAGCACCGTCCGCTCCCCGATTTCCGCCCGGGTCAGACGCAGGCCGGCCTCGCGCACCGCCTTGAGCGTCGCGACGGACGCCTCGCCCATGCCGGGAACCGCCAGCAGCGTTTCCGGGCTCGCCGCCAGCACGGCGGGGAAGCTCTTGAAGCGCTTCAGCAAGTCCTTCGCCAGCGGCTTCAGATCGCCGCGCGGCTTGGCGGCGAAGAGCAGGAATTCCAGCAGCTCGTAGTCCGCCAGCGTCTCGGCGCCGGTCGCCAGCAGCCGCTCGCGCAGCCGCTGGCGGTGGCCGAGATAGTGCGGCTTGGCCTCGGCCGATGGGGACGCGTCATCGGCCGGTTCCTTGCTCTCGGATTTCGCGCCCCGGGCCTCGCCCATCGCGGTCTCTCGCTGGTGGTTCCACCCGCGACGCTAGCGTAACTCGGAGCACCCGGCTACTCCGCCGCCTGGGGCATCCGCAGGCCGAGCCGCTTGGCGACGCCGGCGCCATAGGCGGGATCCGCCTTGGCGAAATGCCCGATCTGCCGGAGCTGGATGTGCTCCGGCACGCTCGCCATGGCGCCGGCGATCGCGTCCATGAGCTTTCCCTGCTGCGCCGGCGTCATCAGGCGGAAGAGATCGCCGGCCTGGGTATAGTCGTCATTGCCCTGGCGGTGATCGTAGCGGTCCGCGTCGCCGGAAACCTTGAGCGGCGGCTCCTTGAAGCGGTGATCCTCCACCGGTCCGTCGAAGCTGTTCGGCTCGTAGTTGACGCGCCCGCCGTCGTTACCGTCGAACCGCATCTGCCCGTCCCGGGCGTAGGAATGCACGGGGCAGCGCGGCTTGTTCACCGGCAGGCTCTCGTAGTTGACGCCGAGGCGATAGCGATGGGCATCCGCATAGGAGAAGATGCGGAATTGCAGCATCTTGTCCGGGCTGTGACTGATGCCCGGCACGACGTTAGCCGGCGAGAACGACGCCTGCTCGACCTCGGCGAAATAGTTCTCGGGATTGCGGTTGAGCTCGAGGGTGCCGAACTCGATCAGCGGATACTCCTTGTGCGGCCACACCTTGGTGAGGTCGAAGGGGTTGTAGGGCGTCTTCTCCGCGGCGGCCTCCGGCATGACCTGGATGCAGGCGCGCCACTTCGGAAAATCGCCGCGCTCGATGGCGCCGTAGAGATCGCGCTGATGGCTCTCGCGGTCCTCGCCGATGAGATGGGTGGATTCCGCATCCGTCAGGTTCTCGATCCCCTGCAGGCTCTTGAAGTGGAACTTGACCCAGAAGCGCTCATTCGCGGCGTTGATGAAGCTGTAGGTGTGGGAGCCGAAGCCGTGCATGTGCCGCAGCGTCCGGGGAATGCCGCGGTCGGAGAAAAGGATGGTGACCTGGTGCAGACTCTCCGGACTCAGCGACCAGAAATCCCACATGGCCGTGGGATTGCGCAGGTTCGTGCGGGGGTCGCGCTTCTGGGTGCGGATGAAATCCGGGAACTTGTAGGGATCACGCACGAAGAAGACCGGCGTGTTGTTGCCGACCAGGTCCCAGTTGCCTTCCTCGGTGTAGAACTTGAGCGCGAAGCCGCGGACGTCGCGCTCCGCATCCGCCGCGCCGCGCTCGCCGGCGACGGTGGAGAACCGCAGCAGACTCTCCGTCTTCTTGCCGACGGCAGAGAAGATCTTCGCCTTGGTGTAGCGCGTGATGTCGCTGGTAATGGTGAGGGTCCCGAAGGCAGCCGAGCCCTTGGCGTGGACGACGCGCTCGGGAATGCGCTCGCGGTTGAAATGCGCGTGCTTCTCGAAGAGCTGCCAGTCCTGCACCAGAAGCGGACCGCGCGGCCCCGCCGTCAGGCTGTTCTGATTGTCGCCGACGGGAATGCCGGCTGTCGTGGTGAGCGTGGGGCGCTTGGGCATGACGGGATCTCCTCATTTCCTTTTGACGCGAAGCGGGGGCGGCGGCCTGTCCGCGCTGGCGGCTTACCCTCGATGAGATAGGGCGCGCGGCGCCGGACGGCTCAGGCGAGAGTAGGGCGACCCCGATCAGTGCGAAAATTGATTATTCCCATTGCACTGATCGAATACGCCTGTTATCCGGGCTTTCGACTGCGACGGATCAGGACTGCCGCGGAGAGGGCGCCGCTCAGGGCCAGGGCGGCGGCGATCACCAGGACCACGCGAAAGCTGGTGACCAGGGATTGCGCGACCACCAGCTCCGCTGCCTGGCGCTCGCCGTCCGGCAGCGTCGTCAGCGCGCCGTCGCTCCCGAGCTTGCCGCGCTCTCCCTCGAGGGCGTGCACGGCGGCGGCGGACAGGGACGTCGAGGCCAGCCGCTGTTCGAGGGCGCGATCGAAGACCTGGAGCGCGATGGCGCCGAAGATCGCCACCGCCAGCAGTCCCGCCACCGAGGCCACCGCATTGTTGATGCCGGAGGCGACGCCGGTGCGTTGGGGATCGACTGCGTCCATCACCGTGCTGGTCAGCGGCGCGATCGTGATCGCCATGCCGATCCCCAGCACGATCATGGCGGGGAAGAACGTGATCCAGTAGCTGCCGCCGACGCCGGGAAGCGCCAGCAATGCCAGGCCGCCGCCGGCGATCGCCGGCCCCACGCTCAGCGACCAGCGCACATCGATACGCTGCAGCAGCGCGCCGGAGACGCGGGAGAGGGTGCCGACGACGAATGTGAAGGGCAGAAACGCCGCGCCGGTAAGAGTGGCGGAATAGCCCTGCACGCGGATGAGATCGAAGGGCACCAGGAAGAAGGCGCCGCCGAGGGCGCCATAGAGCAACAGCGTCAGCAGGTTGACGCCGCTGAAAGTGCGCGAGCGGAAGAGGTCGGGAGGCATCATCGGCGCCGCGCTTCGCGTCTCGACCCAGATGAATCCGGCGAGCGACAGCATCCCTGCCAGGATCGGCAGTAGAACCGCCGGCGCGCGCCAGCCGAGCTCCGCGGATTCGATCAGGCCGAAGACGACGCCGCCGAGCCCGGCGAATCCGAGGAGCCCGCCCTGCCAGTCGATGCCGGGCGGTGCGTCGGGATTGCGGCTTTCGGGGATGTGACGGAGCGCGATCCAGAGCGTCAGCAGCGCGAGCGGCGGATTGATCAGGAAGATCGCGCGCCAGGAGTAGTGATCGATCAGCCAGCCGCCGAGGAGGGGCCCCAGCGCCGCGGTGATGGCGGAGACTCCGGCCCAGGTGCCGATCGCCTTGCTGCGCGCCGGCTCCTCGAAGGCGGCGCCGATGATGGCGAGACCGCTTGGGATGAGGAAAGCGCCGCCGACGCCCTGGATGGCGCGGGCCACGACGAGGAGTCCGGCGGTCGGCGCCAGGCCGGCGCAGAGGGACGCGGCCGCGAAGATGGCGAGGCCGATCGCGAAGACTCGCCGCCGCCCGAACTGGTCGCCGGCGCCGCCGCCCACCAGGATCAGCGCCGAGAGAAAGAGCGTGTAGGCGTTGACCACCCACTGCATGGTTGCCAGCGGTGCTTGGAGATCCGTGCCGATCGCGGGCAGCGCCACGTTGACCACGGACTCGTCGATAAAGGCGATGCACGATCCCAGGATCGCCGCCGCCAGTACCCAGTTCTGGCTTTGGACCGCGCAGGGCCGCGCGCCGGCGGTGGCCGGGATGGCTGCGGCGGAAGCGGGCGTGGCGCGGGGATGGATCACCAGCGAGGCTAGCTCAGGCGACGCCGATGAACCAGCCGGTCGTCGCGGCCGCGGGCGCAAAAATGTCACAGCCTTGCGGGCGGCGTTCGGCAGCTATAAGACCGTTATCGTTGCGAAGGCCCGCGTAAGGCCTCCCAGGTTTGCAAGGAATTATCGATGATTGCGAATATCTGCCGGCAGTTCGTCGGAGCCCGGTGGGCAGTGGCCACGGCTCTGATCCTGGCGCTTACCGCCGCCTCGGTTGCCCCGGCATCCGCGCAATATTACGAACGGCCGGGCCATTGGTGGTGGAACGGGCGCCAGTATGTCTGGGTCTATGACGCGCCGCCGCCGCCGGTGATCTACGCGCCACCGCCGCCTGCCTACTACTACGGGTCGCCGGCCTACGCCTACCCGTCCTTCAATTTCGTGTTCGGCGGTGGTGGCGGTCACGACCACGACCATCACCACTAGGAATCGACAGGGGCGGCGCGACGGCCGCCGCTGATCGAGCCGGCGAAGCTCAGGCCGCGTAGGGCGGCTGGGTGTGGCCCTTCGGCGAGAGGGTGAGAATCTCGTAGCCCGTCTCGGTGACCGCGACCGTGTGCTCGAACTGCGCCGAGAGCGAGCGGTCCTTGGTGACCGCGGTCCAGCCATCCGAGAGGATCTTCACCTCCCAGCGTCCGGCATTCACCATGGGTTCGACGGTGAAGAACATGCCCGGCCGCAGCAGTGGCCCATCCTCGGGCGTGCCGAAATGCACGATCGAGGGTGCGTCGTGGAAGATGCGCCCGATGCCGTGGCCGCAGAAATCGCGCACCACGGAAAGGCGCTGGGCCTCCACATAGGTCTGGATCGCGTGACCGATGGCGCCGGTGCGGGCGCCCGGCCGCACCTCGGCGATGCCGCGCATCATCGCCTCGTAAGTGATCTCCACCAGGCGGCGCGCCTTGACCGGCGTCTTGTCGCCGACCAGGAACATGCGGCTGGTGTCGCCGTGCCAGCCATCGAGGATCACGGTGATGTCGATGTTGATGATGTCGCCTTCCATCAGCTTGCGGTCGCCGGGAATGCCGTGACAGACCACGTGGTTGATGGAGGTGCAGATCGACTTCGGAAAGCCGCGGTAGTTGAGGGGCGCCGGGATCGCGCCGTGATCCAGGATGAAATCGTGGCAGAGCCGGTCCAGCGCCTCGGTGGTGACGCCGGGCACCACGTGGGGCGTGATGAAATCCAGCACCTCGGCGCCGAGCTTGCCGGCCCGGCGCATGCCGTCGAGCTCCGCCGCCCCATGGATCTTGATCCGGGACTCTTCCGGGTCGCGCCGCAATGCGCGCAGGGACAGGTTCATCATGGCCCAAACTCTCCTGGCTCGCGGGACCTTGCCCGCTCAGGGCGTGAACGGGATCGCTCCCGCGATTTCAACGCCTTCGAAGGTTATATCGCAACTGTAGCACAAAACTTCCACCCCCGCCTTCCGGGCGGCTTCCAGGGCCCGGTAGTAGCCGGGATCCAGATCTCCCGCGACCCGGAACCGGGTGCAGTCCGTGCGCTGGATCACGTAAAGGACGACAGCGCGGAAGCCGGCCTCCACCATCCGCGCCAGCTCCCCCATGTGCTTGGCGCCCCTGAGGGTGACGCAGTCCGGGAATTCCGCCCAGCCGTCCCGCTTCAGGTGGACGTTCTTGACCTCGACGTAGCAGGTCGGGCGGTCGGGCGCTTCCAGCAGCAAGTCGATGCGGCTGGCCTCCCCATAGCGCACTTCCCGGCGCCGGCTCGGGTAGGGCGCGAGCTCTGGGATCCGGCCGGCGGCCAGCGCCTCGGCGACGAGGGTGTTGGGGGCGCCGGTATTGACCCCGATCAGGCCGCCCTCCACCTGCACCAGCGCCCAGGACCAGGCCAGGGACCGCTTCGGGCTCTCGGCGGGCAGCAGCCAGACCGGCAGGCCGGGGTCGGCGATCCCCAGCATGGCACCGGGATTGGCGCAGTGGGCGATGACCTCGCGCCCGTCCTCCAGGCGCACGTCGGCGAGGAAGCGCTTGTAGCGGCGCAGCAGCGTGCCGCGCACGAGAGGCTGGGAAAAACGCATGGGCCGCCGACCGTAAGGGCGGCGACCCTGTCCCGCAAGCGGGCGCAGTTGTGCCGGCGCCGCGGTTCGGACTAACTAGGGCAACGCATTTCCCGAGGGAGCGCCCATGGAGGCCGAGCCTGTCGTCACCGCCTGCGTCCTCATCATCGGCAACGAGATCCTCTCGGGCCGGACCCAGGACGTAAACCTCAATTTCCTCGCCAAGGGCCTCAACGAGGCCGGCGTGCGCCTCCGGGAGGCACGGGTCATCCCCGACGTTCCCGACACCATCGTCGAGACGGTGAACGCGGTGCGCGCCACCTACGACTACGTCTTCACCACGGGCGGCATCGGCCCGACCCACGACGACATCACCTCGGAATGCGTCGCCCGCGCCTTCGGCGTGAAGCTGATCCTGCATCCGGAGGCGAAGCGCATCCTGGAGACCCATTACAAGCCCGGCGGCCTCAACGAGGCGCGGCTTCGGATGGCGCATGTGCCCGAGGGCGCCGAGCTCATCCTCAATCCGGTGTCGCTGGCGCCGGGTTTCCGCATCGGCAACGTCTTCGTGATGGCGGGCGTGCCGTCGGTGATGCAGGCGATGTTCGACGGCGTGAAGGGAGGTCTCAGGGGCGGGCGGCCGGTGCTGTCGCGGGCCGTCAGCAGCGGCCTCGCCGAGGGCGACCTCGCCGCCGGCCTCGCGGCGATCCAGGGGCGCTATGCCGACGTGGACATCGGCTCCTATCCCTGGTTTCGGCGCGGCGCCTATGGCGTCACCCTGGTCCTGCGGAGTCCCGATGCGCCGCGCCTCGGCGCGGCGACCTCGGAGGTGACCGACCTCGTGCGCGCGCTCGGCGGCACGCCCAGCGAGGAATAGGCGCGGAGCTAGCTGCGCGCCGTCAATGCCACCGCCAGGAACGCCGCGACGATCACCGAGAGGACGGCGAACTTCGTGGCCGGCGGCATGTAGCCGCAATAACCCAGAAAGCGATCGATACTGGAGCACATGGTTCCGCCTCCATAGTTGATGTCGTGTGCGTGAAACGTCACCCCTATTCTGTACTCGATTTTTTCAGTTAAGAGTATGTGTCCTATTTTAGTTCGAGAAACTTATATTTCAATATTTTTGAACAGTATTCTCGGGAATTTCGTCGAGTATTTCGAGGACTCAATCACCTCGTGCCGTCCCGAGTACTGGCAGGGGACGATTCGCCAGGAATTCCTGGCTCGTCTCCAGCGCCGCGGGTTAGCGTGCGGACGCCTGCCCGCTTGGCGGAATTGGTAGACGCAACGGACTTAAAATCCGTGCCCGGAAACGGGGTGTGAGTTCAAGTCTCGCAGCGGGCACCAGGCTTGGCGATGCTTGCGGGCCGCCGCCATTAATCCCGCCTTCATCCCGCGCTCCCCATGCTTCGTCCCCAGGGCGGGGCTTCAGCACATTTTTGGGTCTCCATGAAAAGCAGGACGACGCCGCACGACCTTTCCGACGACGAGGATCTCGAGCGTCGCAAGCACACGCGCAAGTGGACGCGCTGGCCGGCGCAGATCCGGTCGGAAGCCGGAAGCTTCGAGTGCCGGGTGCTCAATCTTTCCTATCGCGGCGCCAAGGTGCAGACGGCGCATCACATCCGCGACCGCGAGGCGGTGACGCTGGTGATGGAACCGCTGGGAGAATTTTCCGGCGTCGTGAGCTGGCGCGCCAAGGACTGCATCGGCCTGCGCTTCGCACAGCATTACATACCCGGGATCCGCGGCCGGATGGCGCTGCCGCGCGTCCGCCTGGTCGAGACGTTCCCGCGCAAGCACAGCGCGGACTAGATTCTTTGATTTTGTCGCATTTTCTACGCCGAACCGGCTTCCACTTCGGCGGAAAATGCTCTGGCCTTCACCCCTGGCGGTAGCCCATGCGGAAGGCGCCCCAGTGCCGGCCGCGGATGACGATCGGCGAGGAGAGGTCCTTCATCAGCACGAAGTTTCCGCCGCCCATGTCGCGGCGGTAGGTCTGCAGCAGGAACGGCTTGGTGTTCGCCGCGACCTTCGTCACGGTGCGGTCGTTGAACAGGCGCCGGTTGCGGCAGTTGGCGGCGTTCCACACGGGGTCCTTGCCCTGGGGCTGCCGATAGTTCGGATTGTGCGTCGGCAGGTAGCCGCCCTTGGCCCAGGCGACGCAGAATACCACGCGGGGATCGATCTTCTGCAGCGGGTCCTGGATCGGTGGCAGCAGCCGGTCGGTGACCTCGACATAGTTGGTGAGATACTGCTTGGGATCGGTGCCGGGAATCTCCCGGTAATTCTCGTCGAAGAGCTGATCGAGGGTGAGCTCGCCGCGCCCGATCGCCGCGTCCAGGGTCTCGCTGATCCGCTTGGCGGTGTCCACCACCGCCCGAATGAGCGGCGTATCCGGCGTCTCGACGCCGCTTTCCGCGATGAACTCGATCAGCGTCTCGCTGGTCTTCAGCAGCCCGTCCACCCTTGCATCCGCCTGGGTCAGGTTGGCGGAGGAGAGCTGCACTCCCTTGGCGAGATCGTCGAGCTCCGCCAGCACCGAATTGCAATGGCCGAGATTGGCGGCGCCGGCCTGGGCGATGGCGTCGATCTCCGTGCCCACGGTGGCGAAGCCGTCGTGCACCCGCTCGATGACGCCCTGCATGGCCTGGGCGCCGTGGCCCGCCTCCTGGGCATGCTTGGAGGCGGTCCCGCTGTCCTGGATCAGGCTCCCGATTTCCTTGGTGAGGTCGCGCACGATATCGCCGATCTGGCTCGTCGCCTTGCGCGTCTCCTCGGCCAGGTTCTTGACCTCGCTGGCGACCACGGCGAAGCCGCGCCCGGCGTCGCCGGCGCGGGCGGCCTCGATGGTGGCATTAAGGGCCAGCAGGTTGGTCTGCTTGGCGATCGCCTCGATGGTGCTGGAGACGCCGGCGACTTGCTTCAGGACGGTCTGGAACGACCCGAGGCGGCTCTCCATGCGCTCGACCGCGGTGGTGAGCTCGGCGATATGCCGGGTGGCGCTGGCGACGGTGGTGCGGGATTCCGTCACCTCGCCGCCGGCGCTCGAGGCGGCGGCCTGGGCCGCGCGGGCGGCGCCGTCGATGTCGCGGTTGGCCGCCACCATGGTCTTGGCGGTCTGCTGCAGCTTCTTGAACTGTTCCGACTGGCGGGAGACCCGCCCGGTCACGTCCTCGAGGTTGCCGGCGATATCGGCGGTCTCGACGCCGAGCGAGCCGATCCGGTCGGAGAGGTCGCCGACCAGGCGGACGGCATCGCTCGCGGGCTTGCTGGCCGGCGAGGGCGGGGATACCTGTGCTGCTGCGGTGTTGGCGGCCATGATCTCTCTGGGAAATCCGCTTCTAGTCGCAACCGAGGCGTGGCGGTCGGTTTCTGGCTCGGGGTTGATATTCCCAGGATATTGCATCCCTGAGTAGCCGCTTGCGTCCGGAAAACACCCTCCACGCGCAAAGTCAGAATGCTTTCCAAAGTTTAACAAATGGCAAACCATCTGGCCGAGTGAGTACAAATCGTCGGGCGACGAGGGTGCCGGCGATCGGCAGAAGGAGATTGGCGCCCTCGCCGACGCGGCTCGCGCCCGCACCCGCACCCGGGAGTCGCGGTCGCCCTGCCAGCCACGCTCTCTCTTCGGTCCGCCAGCGCGCCGCGCCGGCGTCGCGGCGATCGAATCCGCGCCGCATTTCTGCGAAATACGGCGCGCTCGCCGGTGGGTTTTTGAGGGTCAGGGTGGTGGAATGCTTGACTTTCCCGACCTCCGGCCGGACTTTGTCAAGACCGGGGCGTACCGGGCGGAGGAATCTCCCGCATGAGGCCGGTGGGGTTGAGTGCAGCGGCAATTGGGTTGGGGCTTTGCGCGTTTTGTGCGCCGGCGTCGGCGTCGCAGCAGGTTTACACCTACACGGTCATTCATCCCGTCTACGGCGAGATCGGGACCTACACCGATACCATCGACTGCACGGCCGATCTCACCCGCATCGATACTCATTTGCGGGTGGCGGTCCGGGTGCTGGGCATGGTGGCCTATCGCGAGGAATCCGACACGACCGAGGTGCTGCAGGGCAATCGCCTGATGACCCTTCTCAGCAGCACGAACAAGGACGGCACCCACATGGACGTGCGGGGGGAGGCCCAGGGCGAGCTTTTTCTCGTCACCGCCACCTCCGGCAACATGGCGGCGCCGGCGGACGTGGCGCCCTCCGATCCCTGGCTCCTCAAGCACACCGGCATCGGCATGGTGGTGTCCACCTCGACCGGCAAGCTGGTCAATATCCGCGTCTCCGGCGGCGAGGAAGTCGTCATTCCCGTGCACGGCGTCGACGTGACCACGCGGCACTTCCTGATCGTCGGCGACAAGCGCCAGGAAGTCTGGCTCGACAAGCACGACATCCCCGTGATGTTCCGCACCATGGAGCACGGAACGGCGATTGATTTCGTGCTGAAGACGCCGATCTCGGACGCGGCGATCGCGCTCGCCGCCGCGACGCCCGCCGCCGCGCTCCGGGCCGACGACGGCAAGTAGCCGCTCTCCGATCCTGCAGAAGTCATGCCGGCCGCGGCGCTGATCACCGGTCCGCTGCGGCCGCTGGCGATCGCCCGCCCGCTGGCGCCGGTCACGCACTTCGCGCTGCCGGCGGAGGCCGCCCAGCCCGGACCGGATGTTCTCAGATACCTCCAGGACGTCGCCGAGCGCGTCCGCCGTGTCGTGCGCGAGACGCTGCTCGCCGCCAGCGCCGGGGGCGATGCGGAGCAGCTCCTTGTCGCGATCGATGGCATCGGCACCGAGCTTGCCGCCGGCTACGAGGCGCAGTTCGCGCGCCAGCGCGCGGGGGACGCCGATCTCCGCACCCGCATGGCGGCGGTGGAATGTCGGCGGGGCTGCGACTTCTGCTGCCACGTCAACGTGACGGTGACGGTGCTCGAGGCCGCGCGCATCGCGGCGGCGCTGGCCGCCGGCCGGGAGCCGCAGCGGCAGAACGACATCCACGCCACCGCGGCGCTCCTGGCGGGGCGCGACGCCGAGGGCCGGCAGGCGCTCCGCGCGGCCTGTCCGCTGCTGGTGGACGGCGCCTGCTCGGTCTACGAGATCCGGCCGCTGGCGTGCCGCGCGCTGCTGTCCCAGAGCGCGCGGAGCTGCGAGGCGCACTTCGCGGCGGTGGGGCCCGGTGGCCGCGGCACCGACCTGCCGAGCCTGGTGACGCCGCGCCTGATCGCGGCGGGATTTGTCAGCGGGGAGATGGCGGCGTTGCTGGATCTGGGGCTCGCCGGCCACCTGGTGGAACTGACGGCAAGCTTGGCGCTGATGCTGGGCGAGCCGACGGCGTTGCCGCGCTGGCTCGGCGGCGAGGACGTCTTCCAGCGGCCGTGACGGGCGTAGCGCCGCCGCTCAGCCGGGCTTGGCGTCGTTGGTGAGGGCCATCAGGTGCAGAAGCTCGCGGCCGAGATGGACGGCCTCGGCTTTCGGCAGGAAGTGCGGGCGCAGGTTCGACGACACGAAGCCGCCCTTGACGATGCCGCCGACGCCGTCGGAATCGCGGCGGTAGGTGAAGAGATCCTGCATGACGATCACCTCGCCCTCCATGCCGATCACCTCGGAGATGGCGGTCACGCGGCGCTTGCCGTCATGCATGCGCTCTACCTGTACGATCATGTCGATGCTGGAGGCGATCTGGCCGCGGATCGTGCGCGGCGGCACGTTGACGCCGCTCATGGCGATGATGTTCTCGAGACGGGTGACCGCCTCGCGCGGGCCGCTCGCGTGCATGGTGCCGAGCGAGCCGTCGTGACCGCTGTTCATCGCCTGCATCATGTCGAGCGCCTCGGCGCCGCGGATTTCGCCGACGACGATGCGGTCGGGCCGCATGCGGAGCGCGTTCTTGAAGAGATCTCGGATGGTGATCTCGCCCTTGCCTTCCAGGTTGGCCGGGCGGGTCTCAAGGCGACCGACATGGGGCTGTTGCAGCTGCAGCTCGGCGGCGTCCTCGATGGTGAGCACGCGCTCGTCCGCCGGGATCATCTGCGACATCGCGTTGAGCAGCGTCGTCTTGCCCGAGCCGGTGCCGCCGGAGACCAGGATATTGAGGCGGGATCTGACAGCGATCGCCAGCACCGCGGCCATCGCCGGCGACATGTTGCCGGCCTCGGCCATGCTGGTGAGGGTGAGCACCTTCTTGGAGAATTTGCGGATCGAGATCATCGGCCCGTCGATCGCGAGGGGCGGAATGATGACGTTGACGCGGCTGCCGTCGGCGAGGCGCGCGTCGACGAGGGGCGAGGATTCGTCCACACGCCGACCGATCCGCGTCACGATCCGCGTCGCCACGTGCTGGACGTGGGCGTTGTTGTGGAACTTGATGTTGGTCTGCTCGAGCTTGCCCGCGCGCTCGATATAGACGCTGTTGGCACCGTTCACCAGGATGTCGGCGATGGTGGGATCCGCCAGCAGCGGCTCCAGCGGCCCGAGACCGAGAAGCTCATCGATGATGCGCTGCAGGATGATCGAATGGTCCGCCTGGCTCAGCAGCATCTTCTCTTCGCTGGCGATCTCCAGCACCAGGGGCCGCAGCATCTCCTGCAGCACGGCGGGCTCCAGCTCGTTAGCGACCCGGGCGTCGATGCGCTCGATCACTTTTCCCTGGATTAGCCGGGCGATTCCGGAAAGGCGGTCGGCGGCCGGCGGCGGCGGTGCCGGCCGGGGCGGCGGTGTCGTCTGCGCCTGGGCCTGGGCCTGCAAATCCGCCGCGAACGGCAGCGACGTCGTCACCGCCTTGGTCGGGTGAAAGGGGGCCACGCGGAAGCTGCGGTTGGAGCTGCTGTCCTTCAGCCGTTGCACGCGCGCGGACGCGGCCGTCGACGCTTCCGGGTCGCTGGGGCTGGGAGATTTCCCGAGACCAAACCGCATGAAGCGGACGCTCCTTGTAAGCCCTCGAGGAGATGAGGTACCCAAGGTTGCGCGAAGAGCCTTAATTTCACGCTAACGCGAGTTGCCGAAGGCCTGAAAACAACTCGGAAACGACCGACTAGGAGAAATATTATCCACCACAGATGGTTGTCATGGGCACGACTACGCTGCGGCGCGCGATGAACGGACACGCACCGGGCTCGGCAGGACCGATGTCTGGTGGCGGACCCGGCTTCTCCGCCGGGCCGGCCGCTCAGGTGGTGTCTTCGATGATCTCGATCACGCGCTCGGCCGACAGCACGATGCGCAACGCCAGGTTGTCGCCGGAGACGACCAGGAATTTCTTGGCGTCCCGGGGCAAGGGGATGGTGTTGGCCCGGCAATAGGCGATGAGCGCCGCGGCGACATGCTCCGCGGGGATGAGCGCAGTGGAGGCGGCGCCGCCGGCTGCCCCCAGGAGCTGCAGCTCGATCTCGAGCTCGTCCTGGGAAATCCCGACCGCCTCGATGGTCCCCGCCGGCAACCGTTCCGGCTGATCGACGAAGTGCTGCGCGAGCGCCTTACGCAACTCGACGTTCTCGAACACGATCTGTCTCAATTCCGTCGGCATCGGTTTCCTCCTGTTGGCGCGGCCTTCACCACGCTGCGACTGTCGTCAGGCGACAGTCCTCGCCCGCGTTTTCTCGATCGTTTCCCAGATGCGATGGGGTGTCGCCGGCATGTTCATGTGACGGATGCCGTATTCCGAGAGCGCATCCACCACGGCGTTCATGACCGACGGCAGCGAGCCGGCACAGCCGGCCTCGCCGCACCCCTTCGCGCCCAGCAGATTGGTCTTGGCGGGAACGGGGTGGCTCACGAAAGTGAAATTCGGAACGTCGGGCGCGCGGGGCAGCGCATAGTCCATATAGGATCCGGTCAGCAACTGGCCGTCCTCGTCATAGACCGTCCGCTCCATCAGCGCCTGCCCGATGCCCTGCACGACGCCGCCATGCAGCTGTCCTTCCACGAGCAGCGGATTGATCAGGACTCCAAAGTCGTTGACCATCGTGTATTTGACAACCTCGGTGACGCCGGTGTCGGGGTCGATCTCGACCTCGGCGATGTGGCAGCCGTTGGGGAAGGCCGAGGGCGCCTGGTCGAAGATGTGCTTCACGTCGAGGGATGCGGGCACCTCCGGCGGCAGCTTCAGGCCGGAGCGCAGCTTCTGCGCCAGCTCCATGATGCCGATGGCGCGGTCGGTGCCCACGATGGCGAAGCGGCCGTCGCTGAACTCGATGTCGGCGACCGCCGCCTCCAGCAGGAAGGAGGCGATCTGCTTGCCTTTCTCGATCACCTTGTCGCCGGCCTCGAGGATGGCGCTGCCGCTCGCCATGATGGATTTGGAGCCGCCGGTGCCGCCGCCGGCGATCAGCTCGTCGCTGTCTCCCTGCAGCAGGCGGATGCGGTCGAAGGGGACGCCGAGCTTCGATGTCAGCACCTGGGCGAAGGGCGCGGCGTGGCCCTGGCCGTAGTCGAGGGTGCCGGTGATGATGGTGACGGTGCCGTCGGTCTCGAAGCGGATGCCGCCCATCTCCTTCATCGGCGGCGCCGTCACCTCGAGGTAATTGCCGATGCCGCGCCCGCGCAGCAGGCCACGCTTGCGGCTCTCCGCCTTGCGCTGCTCGAAGCCCTTCCAGTCGGCGGCATCGACGGCGTGCTGCATCAGTCTGGTGAAGTCGCCGCTGTCATAGGTGGTGGCGGCGGCGGAGGCGAAGGGGATCTGCTCCGGCGTCACGTGATTGCGCCGGCGCAGCTCGACGCGGTCGATGCCCATCTCGGCGGCCGCGGTCTCCACCAGCCGCTCCATGAAGTAGTTGCCCTCGGGCCGGCCGGCGCCGCGATAGGCGCTCACCGGCGTCGTGTTGGTGAGGACGCATTTGCCGGTGAGCTCGATGAGCGGCGTGCGATAGACGCCCACCATGTTCTTGACCACGTTCATGGTCGGCATCAGCGGCGCCACGGCGGAGAGATGGGCGCCCATATTGCCGTAATTGGTGACACGGACGGCGAGGAAGCGCCCATCGGCATCGAGCGCCAGCTCCGCCGTCGCCTCGTGGTCGCGGCCGTGGGTGTCGGAGACGAAGCTCTCCGAGCGCTCGTCGGTCCATTTGACCGGACGTCCGAGGGCGCGCGCGGCGTGGAGCACGCAGGTGTACTCGGGATAGGCGCCTGCCTTCATGCCGAACGATCCGCCGACGTTGCCGGTAAGCACGCGCAGCTTGTCGGTCGGCACCTTCAGGATGTCGTTGGCGATCTGGTTCCTGAGCCCGAACGCGCCCTGGCATCCCACGTTGAGGGTCCAGCGGCCGGCCTTGGCGTCGAAGTCCGCGAGCGCGGAGCGCGGCTCCATCGCGCAGACCACGAGGCGGTTGTTGGCGATGTCGAGGCGCGTCACATGGGCGGCGCCCGCGAAGGCGGCGGCCACTTTCTTGGCGTCGCCGAAGTGGTAGTCGAGGCAGACGTTGCTGGCGACGCCCTCATAGAGGAGCGGCGCGCCGGGCTGTGCCCCGGCCCGGGCGCTGGTAACGGCGGGCAGCGGGTCGATGTCGACGACGACCGCCTCCGCCGCGTCCTTCGCCTGCGCCGCGGTCTCGGCGACGACACACGCCACCGCCTCGCCGACGTAGCGCACCCGGTCCGTGGCAAGCGCCTTCCAGACCGGCAGGTGCATGGGTGTGCCGTCCTGGTTCGGGAAGGTCATCACGCATTTGAAGGTGCCGTAGCCGGCGGCGTCGAGGTCGGCGCCGGTATAGACGGCGATGACGCCGGGCAATCCCTGGGCTTCCGAGGCGTCGATCTTGCGGATGACGCCGTGGGCGTAGCGGCTGCGGACCATGACTGCATACGCCTGGCCCGGAAGGTTGATGTCGTCGGTGTAGCGGCCCTGGCCGCGCAGCAGGCGGGGGTCCTCGGTGCGCGGCACCGGCTGACCGATACCGAATTTGGTAAGAGCCCAGTCATGCGAAGTGTCTCGAACGTCCATGTACTACCGCCTCGTCGTTGGCTCTGGGGAACAGGTGCTGCCGTGCGACCTCACCGGCCGTCGTCGCTACTCTTAAGTCAAAACCTCCGACTCTTGAAGTCCGCCCGGCAGGGCCGAGCCGGGTGGCGTGGCGAAGTGGAGACGGGTGGCCGGCCCTCGATCTTGCCCCGCGCGCCCGGCAGCGACAAGCACTAGTCGCGCGATCGCGCCACCCCAGGCGCCCTGCTGGCGCCGGGGTTTACGCTGATGTGTCAGGACAATTGAGATCCCGCCGGCCCGTCGCGGCCGGCGGCAGGTCGTACCGGGCTATTATCCGTGCTTCACGGCGTCGAGATCGTCGAACGCCTCTGCGTTGGGGCAGAAGCGCCGGGGATCGTCATGGGATGATCCACGCAGCCACCGTTCGCACCGACCGCCTGCCTCGCAGAGGAGGCAGGCCTGCTGGATCGCTCGCATCTCCACGCCACCGCGCACCGCCTTCGTCGTGCGGATGCCGAGACGGCGCAACATGCCCGCGAGCCGTCGGCGGGCGCCCGGGTGATTCTCGACGATTGTCGGCATTTCCAAGCGCGACAAGCCCATATCCGATAGCACCGTATCCAGGACGCCGGCTTGCTCCAGATTGGCGAACTCCTGGCGGAGTTCGGCGCGGGCGTTCGCGTCACGGAGCATGCGAGACAAGCGCCGACGGCAGCCCAGGATCACGGCGACCAGGCCGTGCATGGTTCCAGATTTCGGCGGTGGCTGCAGGAGTCCGGTCATCACGGGGTTCCTTCCATCTCGGCGCCGGCCGGAGAAGACCGGTCTCCCGCGCCGATTTGCTGCCACTATCGGAATCCGCCATAGGCCTGTCCTTGATGCACATCAAATGGGCACCAGGTGCGACGTCCGGTCGCGGGCCGTCGACTACGCCGGCATGTGATGCCGGCGACCCACCCCCGCATCGATCAGGGGCGGCCTCGAGAGCAGGTGGCGGGGAACCGCAGCGAGGGCGCCGCCCTCGCGCCGCATCGGTGTCTTGAGCGGCACTTGCAGCTCTTTCGCCATCGTGGCGGCGTCTCGGTGGCGGAATGTGTCCGACGTCAGGCGACGGGCGGGGTGGTGGAGCTCTTCTCGCGCGGACGGGCGCGCGTTGCGGGGAATATCACGGTGACAGCGGTGCCCTGGCCGGGCGTGCTGACGATCTCGAGTTGGCCGCCGTGCAACTCGACGAGGGCGCGGGCGAGGGGCAGGCCGAGGCCGGTGCCCTCGTATTTGCGGGCGAGATCGCTATCCACCTGCTGGAAGGGCTCGAGCGCGATGGCGATCTCCGCCGCGGTCATGCCGATGCCAGTGTCGCTTACGGTGATCGCGAGGCTGCCGTCCGGGCGCGCGGTCGCCGCGACCGTGGCGCTGCCCAGGCGGTTCGTGAACTTGACCGCGTTCGAGAGCAGATTGAGAAGGATTTGCTTCACGCGCAATTCGTCCGCCAGCAGCAGCGGCAGGTTCGCCGGCAGATCCGCCGTCACGACGACGCCGGCGGAGACCGCGCGCGGCGTCACCAGGGCGATCGAGGTCTGCACCGCCGTCCGGACGTCCACGAGATGCTCGTGCAGTTCCAGCTTCCCGGCGCCGATCTTCGACATGTCCAGCACGTCGTTGATGATGCGCAGAAGATGCTGGCCGGAGTCGTAGATGTCGTTCGCGTAGTCGCGGTAGCGGCTGGTGCCGACCGGGCCCAGCACCTCGCTGCTGATCATCTCCGAGAAGCCGATGATGGCGTTGAGCGGCGTGCGGATCTCGTGGCTCATGTTGGCGAGGAAATCGGATTTCGCCTGGCTCGCCAGCGCCGCCTGGGCGAGGCCGCTCTGCAGCGACTGGTTCTCCACCTTGGTCCGCACCGTGTCGAGGAAGCTGGCATAGCCGTTCGCCAGCGCCGCGAGCAGCACCACGATGTAGAGGCTCAGCATCGCCGCCATCGCCATCGAGACCGGGTCGCCGGCGAAGGCGAACAGCACCAGCAGCGGCAGCATGGATGGCAAGGTGTAGGCGAGGCAGGCGATCGGCTGCAGCGGCAGCGAGGCGACCGCGGCCGCGGCCATGCCGCCGACGACAAAGGTCAGGAACAGCTGCCACTGCAGCGCGCCCGCGGGAAAGGCATAGACGACGGCGACGCCCCAGAAGAGCCCGGCGGCGAGCGACCAGGCCCGGGCTTGGGCGAGCGCCTTCTCGCCCGCCTGTCGCGAAGGCGGCTGCTGGCGCCAGCGCCACCACTGATGCAGCCGCAGCAGCAGCAGCACGGTGAAAAGGCCGAGCCAGAGCGCGACGGCGACATGGGGCAACCGGTCCCAGAAGACCCAGGCGGTCATGCTGGCGTTGGCGATATTCCCGAGCGCATAGACCGGCGTCTGGCGCGCGAGATGCGCCTGCTGGCGCGCGTGGGCTTCCGCCGCGATCGCCGCCGGCGTCACCTCGAGCGAGGCGCGCGGAATCCCGCCGCGCGCCCAGCGCATGAGCGTGCCGCGCATGCTGGGGCGCACTTCGCCGCCTGCGAATTCCGGACTATCGAGGGTCACGTCTGCTCTGAACTTTCCGAGCGTTGCCGCGCAATCCGCTCACGATCCGCGCAGGACAGAAGGCTCGCCCGACGCGGCATTCCATCCAATGGGCCCATCGAAATCCCCCCGCCGTTAAGATCCGGCTAATAGATGCCGGACGCGTGCGCACCCATCAATTATTGCGCACCGATCTATTTATAATGGCCGCATCGCCCGCTGGTTTCATAGCGGCGCGAAACACTACTGGGATGAGATTTAGCCGCGCTTCGCCAATGCGCTGAGGGTGGTGAAGGCGGAGATATGCTCCAGACTGGTGCGGACCTCCACCAGCGCCGGCCCATCACCGGCGAGCGCGCCGTCGAGAGCGCCCTCGATATCCCGCGGGTGCTCGATGCGGAAGCCCCGGGCGCCGAACGCCTCGGCGAGCCTTGCAAAATCCGGATTCGTGAGGTCCGTGGCGATCTTACGGCCGGGAAACCACTTTTCCTGATGTTGCCGGATGGTGCCGTAGGAATTGTTGTTGGCGACGATGATTGTCACCGGCAGGCGATACTGGACGGCGGTGGCAAGCTCGTTGCCGGTCATTAGAAAACCGCCGTCGCCCACCAGCGAAATCACCCGGCGTTTGAGGCGGAGCGCCGCCGCCACTGCGCCGGGCACGCCGAAGCCCATCGCACCCGAAATCGGGGCGAGCAGGCGATGGGAGGCGCGCAGGGGAAAATAGCGCGCGAGCCAGCCGGAGAAATTGCCGGCGTCGTTGGAGAACACCGCGTCGTCGCCGAGGCGGCGGGCCAGCGCGTCGATGACGGCGCCGAAGACCACGCCGTCCGAGGCCGTCCGCGCGTCCCAGCGCGCGCCGTCGGCATAAAGCCGATGCAGCCGATCTGCCCAGCGCTCCAGCGGCAGGGGCGCCTTCGGCGCCTGCGCGGCGAAGGCCGCAAGGAAGGCCAGGGGATCGGCGAGGACGGCGAGATCGGTGTTGAACACCGCGCCGAGCACCGCGGGGTCGTCGTAGACGTGGACCAGGCGCTGCTTCGGCCGCGGCGCGGCGGGGAAGACATAGCCCTGGGTGGTGACGTCGCCGAGGCGGGTGCCGACGGCGAGCACGAGGTCGCTCTCCTGGTAAATGTCGACGGTGCTTTTCGGCAGCATGTATCCGAGATGACCGGCGAAGAGCGGGTGCGCGTTGTCGAAGAGATCCTGGTGGCGGAAGCTGACCGCGACCGGCAGGCCCCAGGCCTCGGCCGCGCGCTTGAGGGCGGCGCGCGCCGCCGGCTGCGCGAAGCGCGTCCCCACCAGCAGCAGCGGCCGCTCGGCGGCCGCCACCAGCTTGGCCGCCTCGGCGACGCTCTCGGCGGCGGGTGCCGCGCTGAATCCCGCCTTCGGCCCCTGCACCGCGAAGGGCGCGGGATCGAGAAGGAAATCCTCCGGCAGCACCACCACCGCCGGCCCGCGGGTTCCCGTGGTGGCGACATGGAAGGCCTGGGCCACCGCGTCCGAGAGGCGGGCGGGGTCGTGCAACTCGACCACGTACTTCGCCATGTCACCGAAGGTGGTGCCGTAGTTCACTTCCTGGAAGGCGCGGCGGCCGCGGTCCCGGCGCTCGATCTGGCCGACCAGGAGAATGAGGGGCGTGGCGTCCTGTTGCGCGGTGTGGACGGCGATCGCGGCATTGGTGGCGCCGGGGCCGCGGCTCACCAGGACCACGCCGGGGCGGCCGGTCAGCTTGGCGTCCGCCACCGCCATGAAGCCGGCGCCACTCTCGTGGCGGCAGGTCACGACCTCGATGCGGCGCTCGTCATAGAGCGCGTCGAGGACGGCGAGGTAGCTCTCGCCGGGTACGCAGAAGACGCGGTCGACGCCGTGGGCGACAAGCTCCGCCACCAGGAGCTGGGCGGCGGTCCGTGTATTGGCGGGGGCTTCAGGCACCGGGTTATCCCTTTCCAAATTCGCCGTCACCTGCGAGAGCGTCGAACCGGCGGCCGATCATGACGCACCGGCGGCGGTCTTCGCTGTCTCTGGCTCTGGAAATCTATTCGGCTGCCGCCGCCGGGGTGGGGGCGGGGCTGCGGAAGGCGGCCATCAGCTCCGCCTCCCGGGCTTTGACATGCTCCAGGTTCTTCATCTTTACATGGCCGAAGCCGCGGATCTGCATCGGAAGCCGTGCGATCTCCATTGCCAAGGCGTGGTTCTCGGTGCCGAGCGCGCCCGCGAGCGTGGCGATGGTGGCCTCGAAATCGGTGACGAGGCGACGCTCGGTCCGGCGCTCGGCGGTGTAGCCGAAGGGATCCAGCGCCGTGCCGCGCAGCCCCTTGAGGCGCGCCAGCAGCCGGAAGGCCGGCATCACCCAGGCGCCATAGGCCTGCTTCTTCATCTCGCCGGTGGCGGGATCACGCGGCGCCCAGAGCGGCGGCGCGAGGTGGAACTGCAGCTTGAAGTCGCCGTCGAACTGCGCGCCGAGCTTCTTCAGGAAGCTGCCGTCGGTATAGAGCCGCGCCACCTCATACTCGTCCTTGTACGCCATCAGCTTGAAGAGCGACCTGGCCACCGCCTCGGCGAGACCGCGGCGGCCCTTGGCGCGCGTCTTTTCCGCCGTCTCGACCGCGCGCACGAGATCGCCGTAGCGCCGGGCGTAGGCGGCGTCCTGATAAGCGGTGAGGAATCCCACGCGGCGGGCGACGATCTCCTCGAAACTCTCGGCGGGTTTCGGCGCTTCCGACATCGCCGGCTTCGCCGTCGCCTGGACGCGGGCGAGATCGTGAGCGGCAAGGCGGCCCCAGGCGAAGGCGCGCTTGTTCATCTCGATGCCGACGCCGTTGAGCTCGATCGCGCGCTCGATCGCCTCGCGGGAGAGCGGCACCAGCCCCTTCTGCCAGGCGTACCCCAGCATGAAGAGATTGCCGGCGATGGCATCGCCCATGATCGCGGTCGCCAGCCCGGTGCCGTCGACGAAATCGATGCCCTGCTCGCCGGCGGCGCTGCGCAGCGCACGCTGCATGCCCGCCTCCTCGAAATCGACGTCGCCGTTCATGACGAAGGCGGCTGTCGGAGCGAGGTAGCTGTTGATGACGGCGTGGGTGACGCCGGTCTCGATGCGCGTCAGCGCCTGCGGGCTCGCCGCCACCACCATGTCGCAGCCCAGCAGCAGGTTGGCGCCGCCGGCGGCGATGCGCACGGCGTGGATGTCCTCGGGCTTCGGCGCCAGGCGGATGTGGCTCATGACGGCGCCGTTCTTCTGCGCCAGGCCGGTGAAGTCCAGGACCGAGCAGCCCTTGCCCTCGAGATGCGCCGCCATGCCGATGAGCTGGCCCACGGTGATGACGCCGGTGCCGCCGATGCCGGTGACGAGGATGCCGTAGGGCTCGCTGAGCGCCCGCGCAGCCGGCTCCGGCAGATGCGCGAGCGGGTCCGCGTCGGCGCCCGCCACCGGCCGCGCCAGCTTGCGCAGGCTGCCGCCGTGCACGGTGACGAAGCTCGGGCAGAAGCCCTTGAGGCAGGAATAATCCTTGTTGCAGTTCGACTGGTCGATGGCGCGCTTGCGCCCGAACTCGGTCTCCACGGGCTTGACCGAGACGCAGTTCGACTTCTCCGAGCAGTCGCCGCAGCCCTCGCAGACCGCGTCGTTGATGAAGACGCGCTTCGGCGGATCGGGGAAGGTACCGCGCTTGCGACGGCGACGCTTTTCGGCGGCGCAGGTCTGGTCGTAGATCAGCACGGTGAGGCCCGGCGTATCGCGGAGCTCGCGCTGGATCGCATCCAGATCGTCGCGGTGGCGGATCTCGACGCCGGGGGCGAAGCCGGCGTTCATCGGATACTTCTCGGGCTCGTCGCTGACCACGATGACGCGCTTGGCGCCTTCCGCCGACACCTGGCGGCTGATCTGCGGCACGGTCAGATGGCCTTCGGCGGGCTGGCCGCCGGTCATCGCCACCGCGTCGTTGAACAGCACCTTGTAGGTGATGTTGACGCCGGCCGCCGCCGCCGCTCGGATCGCCAGCAGTCCGGAATGCGTATAGGTGCCGTCCCCCAGGTTCTGGAAGACGTGGTTCTCCTTGGTGAAGCGCGCCTGGCCGATCCAGTTGGCGCCTTCGGCGCCCATGTGGGTCCAGGTGGCGGTGCGGCGCGCCGGCATCCAGATCGCCATCGCATGGCAGCCGATGCCGGCGCCGGCGCGGCTGCCCTCGGGAACTTTCGTCGAGGTGTTGTGCGGGCAACCGGAGCAGAAGAAGGGCAGGCGCTCGGTCTTGGTGGAAGGCGCGTCGCCGATGCGTTCCAGGGATTCGAGCCGCGCCAGGCGCTGGTTGAACTGCGGGCTCTCGCCGTCGAGACGGCGCAGGCGCTGCACCAAGGCGCGCGCCACCATGGTCGGATTGATCTCGCCTTCGCTCGGCAGCAGCACGCGGCCGGCCTCGTCGCGCTTGCCGACGATGCTCGGGCGGCGCGACGCGTCCATGTTGTAGAGGAGCTTGACGAGCTGATCCTCGATGAGGCCGCGCTTCTCCTCCACGACCAGCACGTCGCTCAGGCCTTCGGCGAAACGCCGGGCGCCGGTCACCTCGATCGGCCAGGTGAGTCCAACTTTGTAAATGCGCAGGCCCAGTTTCGCCGCCTCGCGCTCGCCGATGCCGAGATCGCTCAGCGCCTGGCGCAAATCGAGATAGGCCTTGCCCGTGGTGATGATGCCGAGGCGTGGGCTCGGGCAGTCCATGACCGTGCGGTCGAAGGCGTTGGCGCGGGCGAAGGCGGCGACCGCTTCCATGCGCGGCCCGTGGAGGCGCGCTTCCTGGTCCAGGGGCGGATCGGGCCAGCGGATGTTGAGGCCGCCGGCGGGCATCTCGAAATCCGTCGGTCGCACGATCGAGATGCGATGGGGATCGATGGCGACGGAGGCGGAGCTCTCGACCGTCTCGGCGATCGCCTTGAAGCCCACCCAGCAGCCGGAATAGCGCGAGAGTGCGAAGCCCAGGAGACCGAAGTCGAGATACTCCTGCACCGTCGCCGGGTTGAGGATCGGCATCATCGCGGCGATGAAGATCTGCTCGCTCTGATGCGCCAGCGTCGAGGACTGGCAGCCGTGATCGTCGCCGGCGATCGCCAGCACGCCGCCGTTGGGCGCGGTGCCGGCGGCGTTCGCGTGCTTGAGCGCGTCGGTGGAGCGGTCGACGCCGGGGCCCTTGCCGTACCAGATGCCGAACACGCCATCGACGGTGGCGCCGGGGAAGAGCGTGGTCTGCTGGCTGCCCCAGACCGATGTCGCCGCCAGGTCCTCGTTGAGGCCGGGCTGGAAGAAAACATTGGCGCGCTCGAGAAAGCGCCGCGCCTGCCAGAGCGCGTTGTCATAGACGCCGAGGGGCGAGCCGCGATAGCCGGAAATGAAACCGCCGGTCGTGAGGCCCGCCGCCTGATCGCGCTGTCGCTGCAGCAGCGGCAGGCGCACCAGCGCCTGGATACCGGAGAGATAGATGCGTCCCTGCTCCTGGACGTACTTGTCGTCGAGCGTCACCGCAGCAAGCGTCATCCCGGGTCCTCACTAGGTCTTAACGAAGATTAGGGACAATCCCCGGTCAAGACAATGCAGGTCGCCTCGCGCTTCGCGGCATCGACATCGCCGCGGAATCACCGCGGAACGGCTCAAGCATAGCGGCCGAATATTATTGGTTAGCGAAGTGTTATTTTCGATTTTGATTTAAAGGCCGAAGAATAACCTCCGGCATCGTACGCGATTACATTTGCTTTTGCTCCCCTTCACAGCATGATCCAGGTGACTTCTTCCCACATGGCGATCGAGGCGCGGGAGCAGGTCCAGGAGGCAAGGAAAGTGGGTATGAGGAATTTTCTGACGTCGCTGCTGCAGAATCGCGCGGGCGGACCGGCATTGGAGATGGCGCTCATCGCGCCGGTCTTCATCGCGATCATGCTGGTCACCTTCGACATGGGCTACATGCTCTTCGTCCAGGGCGTGCTGGACGGCGCCGCGCGCAATGCGGCGCGTGTCGTGCGCACCGGCCAGGCGCAGACCTCCGCCGATCCTTCCGGTACGTTCTTCGCGGCGCTGAATGCCGGCCTCTCGGGCGTCATCAACTCGTCGGCGGTGACCGCCGACGTCGAGAGCTACGCCGACTTCAGCACGTTGAAATCCAGCCTGCCGGCGCTGATCGATCCGAATACCGGCAAGCCGGTGACCAATTTCACGCCCGGCAGCCCGAACAGCGCCGTCGCCGTGCGCGTCACCTACACCTACAAATTCATGGTGCCGTGGGAGGGAACGCTGCTCATGGGCGCCGCGCCCGGCAGCGCGCGTCTGGTGACGACCGTCGTCTTCAAGAACGAGCCTTACCCGACCTAGCCATGCGAGTGCATCACATGATACGGCACCTCCTCGACCGGCTGCGCGATCGCGCCGGCACCGCGGCCATCGAGTTCGCCCTGGTGCTGCCGATCCTCATGACCCTGCTGCTCGGCACCTACGAGGGTACCCAGGCGCTGCTCGCCTACATGAAGCTGGTCTCGGCGTCGCAGACCGTCGCCGATCTCGTGACCCAGCAGCAGCAGGTGGCGTCGAGCGACTTTCCCAATTTCTACGTCGCCGGCCAGCTCGTGATGTCGCCGCTGCCGGGCGGCGTTCTCGGCGTGGCGATCACCAACGTGACGGTCGACAGCAGCGGCACCGCCAGCGTGCTCTGGCACGAGGAGTGCGGCGGCATCACCCCGATCTCGAACGCGGTCACCCTCGCCAACGGCTATGCCGGCAAGAGCGAGAGCGTGATCATCGTCCAGGCGAACTACGCCTACACCTCGCTGCTGCACTACGTGATGCCGAGCGCGATCACGCTCACCCAGATCTCCTATTCAAAGCCGCGCGTTGTGGCGTCGATCCCCTACAAGGGGACGGCAACCGCCTGCTCCTGAAGGAACACAAGCCATGAAACGCATCTTGACCGCGACCCGGGATTTTGCGCGCCGGCTGTGCCGGCGTGAAGACGGCAACGTCTTCATCATGTTCGCTCTTGCCGCCTTCACGATCATTCCCGCCATGGGCATGGCGATCGATGCCGTCCGCATGTACACGGTGCGGGTGCAGCTGGGCGCGGCGCTCGACGCCGCCGGCCTCGCGGTCGCGAGCTCGACCAACCTGACCGCGGCGCAGCAGCAGGCGCGTCTCAACAAGTATTTCTACGGCAACTTCCCCACCAATATCGGCGTGGCGACCTCGCTCAACATGGCGACCGACGCCACGAACGCCGACGCCTACGACCTGACCGCGACGGCGAGGGTGCAGCCTTTCATCATGCAGCTCGCCGGATTCGGCGCGGTCAACGTGGCCGTCTCGGCGCAGGTGACCAAGGAGCCGACCGGCCTCGAGGTCGCCTTCGCGCTCGACAACACGGGTTCGATGTGGTCGGGGTCGCCCACCAATATTTCGGCGCTGACGGCTGACACGGTGGATCTCATCAACATCCTGTTCGGCGCGCAGACGACGAACAACAAGCTGAAGATGTCGATCGTGCCGTTCGTGACCGCGGTGAACCTGGGCGCGGACGCGCCTAATCTGATCAAGGCTGGCAGCTATCCGGTGGTCACGGACGCTGGGTCGACACCGGCAAACCAGCCCGCGACGATCTCCTACAATCCCCTCGACGCGCGGCAGTGGAAGGGATGCGTCGAGGAGCCCACCACCGGCGGCCTCGATCAATCGGAATCTACTCCTTCCGGGTCCTGGACACCCTATTGGTGGCCCGGCGACCCCAGCGCCCCGCAGCCCCGGCTCAATCCCTGGGGCCCGTGGTCGAGCACGTCGGTGGCGGCGTCCAATATCGTCGTCATCAATACGGCGTCGGCGGGAGATGATCCCACGACCAGCCATTCGCCGAACCTGGGCTGTGGCACGCCGATTACGCGACTGACCTCGGACAAGCAGACGTTGCTCAACGCCGCCAACGCCATGACGGCCTGGCGCCGCAGCGGCACGGCGATTCACGTTGGAGCCATCTGGGCCTGGCGCACGATCTCGCCCAATAGCGTGTTCGGCTCCGACGCGCTGGCCTACAACACTCCCAGCTGGAAGAAGGCTCTGATCATCGAGAGCGACGGCACCAACAATTTCAATCGGGATAGCCAGTGCAAAAATGGCTCCAGCACGGTGACCTGCTCGACGGCGGATTATACGTCGTTCGGTATGCTGAGCGACCATGCGGCCGGTAGCACCGTGGGTTGGCTCGGGAACACCTTGACCGACACGATCTCGCAGCAGCAGGCGGAAGCTCTCGCGACGCTCGATGCCCGGCTTACCGCGGTTTGCACTGCGGCCGCTGCTAAAGGCATCATTATCTATTCGATCGGCTTCGGTACGGCCAGTTCCGTGAGCCCGGCCTTGTCGGGTTGCCCGGCCAACGGCGGCTCGTACTTCCTCGCACCGACCCAGGCCGCTTTGCAGACGGCGTTCGCGACCATCGCCAACCAGCTCAACGCGATCCGGCTGAGCAAATGAGCGTGCTGGCGGAACATCCGACCGGCGGGGGCCGCAAGCCGCGCTCGCGCATGTTCGACTGGACGGTGCGGGTCGCCGGGGTGGCGATTGCCGCCACCATCGTCGCCGCGGCCGTGTCTTCGATGGTGGGTTCCAAAGCCGGCGCGCCCGGCGCCGTCCTCAGCAAGTCGGCGCCGGTGGCGACCGCCGTGTTCGAGTTCCCCCGCGACAGCGACGGCCACTACTATGTCGACGCCGAGATCAACAACCGACGGATCCGATTCCTTGTCGATCCCGCCTCGCGCGCCACCATCCTGGCGCGGGACGATGCCCAGTCGGTGGGAATTGACACCTACGACCTGAAGTTCACCGACCATGTCGCCGCTGCCGGCGGCGAGGTCGCAGCGGCGCCGGTGACGGTGCGCGAGTTCCAGATAAAGACGCTCACCCTTTTCGACGCGAAAATCGAAGTCGCCGACCGCTCGCTCCCGAGCGCGATCGCCGGCAAAAGCTTCCTCGACCGCTTCGGCAGCTACGAGCTGCAGCAGGACAAGCTGATCCTGCGGCAGTAGCCGCCGTCGCCATACATTACATTTGGATCTCGCGGTCCGCGCCGGTTGACGGCGGGGGGCCTCCTGGCCGAGTTTGTCGGCCGGGAGAGGGGACGCGCGATCAGATGACGGCAGGGAGCGAATCGGCGGGGGCGGCTGGCGGACGGCGCCTCTCGGCGCTGGTGGTCGCCCGCGACGAGGAGGCGCGCATCGCCGATTGCCTCGATCGCCTGGGCTTCGCCGACGAGATCGTGGTGCTGCTGGACCGGTCGGGGGACCGCACGGCGGAGATTGCCCGCGCCCGGGGCGCGCGTGTCGTCGAGGGAGAGTGGGGGCTGGAGGCGGACCGGCGCAATGCCGGCATCGGCGCCTGCACCGGCGACTGGATCCTCGAGGTGGACGCAGACGAATGGGCGACTCCGGCGCTTGCCGCCGAGATCCGTGCCGCGCTGGTGGCGGCGCCCGACGGCTATTTCATCGTGCCGATGGCGAACCACGTGGGAACGCATCTGGTGCGTCATGGCTGGGGCGCCTATAACGGCGTCGCCGCCAAGCCCGCGCTCTTCCGCAAGGGCATGAAGCACTGGGGGAGCGGCCGGGTCCATCCGCGGATCGATCTTCGGGGCGAGCGCCTCGCCCTCCGGGAGCCGCTGCTGCATTTCGTCTATCGCGACATCTCCGACATGATCACCCGCCTCAACCGCTACACCGATCTCGCCGCCCTCGACGCCGTCGAGAGCGGCGCCATTCCGACCCTCGGTACGTCGCTGCGCCGCATGGCGAGCCGGGCCTGGAAGTCCTACGTGGCGCGGCGCGGCTATCGCGAGGGGAGCTACGGCGTGGCGCTGGCGCTGTTCTCGGCGCTCTATCCCATGCTCATCCACCTGAAGGCCGCGACCCGGCGCGACGCCGCCGCGGCATCGTCAGCAGTCTCCACGGGTCCGAGATGAAGCTCTTCCGCCGCGACGGTCCGCGGCCGCTCTCGCTCTCCGAGCGGCTCTACCGGCGCTTCGTCCTCAAGTACCACGGCCGCTATCTCGCCACCGACCTGCAGGCCCGCGCCAAGGCCCGCAGCCTCGACTACATCGAGGCCTATATGCCGGACGCCCTCATGTTCCGCGATCGCTGGGAGCTGCTGCTCTTCGCGGCGCGCGAGGCGCCGGCGTCGGGGCTGATGCTGGAGTTCGGCGTCGCCGACGGCGCCAGCCTGCGCTACGTCGCGGGGCGCGTGGCGCGGCCGTTCCACGGCTTCGACAGCTTCGAGGGCCTGCCGGAGGATTGGGCCGGCACCTATGAGCGGAAGGGGAAGTTCGGCCGCGGCGGCACCCTGCCGGAGGTGCCCGGCAACGTCACGCTGCACCGCGGCTGGTTCACCGACACCTTGCCGCCGTTCCTCGCCGCCCAGGGCGACCAGCCGGTGGCGTGCCTCCACGTGGACTGCGACATCTACTCCTCCACCGTGACGGTGCTGCGCCAGCTCGCGCCGCGGCTCCGTGCCGGCACGGTCATCGTCTTCGACGAGTACTTCAACTATCCGAACTGGCAGCGTCACGAATGGCGCGCGTTCCAGGAATTCGTGCGCGACACCGGCACCGGCTATGCCTACCTCGGCTTCGCCGAGAAGAACGGCCACGTCGCGGTGCGGCTCGGCGAGCGCAGCACCGAGGCGAGCCGGCTCGCGGCGGAGAAACTGGCGGCAGCAGGCATCAAACCCTCTCCACCGCGATAGCGGGGAATTGGTGCTCTTCGATCGTCGGCCACCGATAATCACCTAGCAAAATCGCCGCCATGGTCTTCAGCACGAGCACGACCTTCGCCGGCTTCTTTATGCTGCTGGGCTTCGCGCAGACCATCATCATCACGGTGCTGCCGGTGGAGGCGCTGCATGTGCTGGGAGAGGTGCGCCTCGTCAGCCTGGCCTATCTCGGCGTCGGGTTGGCGGGCTTTGCCGGCCGGCTCGCCATTCCCGCGATCGTCCGCTCGATCCACCGGTCCGGCGCGCTGATCCTGGGCGCAGGCTGCCTGTGCCTCTCCGTGGCGCTGCTGGCGAGCGCCACCATTGCCGGTCTGGTGATCGGTCTCCTGCTCAATGTCTTTGCGCTCGGCTGCCTGGAGATCGTGCTCAACCTCTGCGTCCTCGACCGGATCCCGCGCGGCGAGCTCGGGCGGTTCGAGGCGAAGCGGATCTTCTTCGGCGCGACGCCCTGGACGCTCGGGCCCTGGCTCGGCGTCTGGCTCCAGATCAACGTCGCGAGCTGGGTCCCGTTCGTCGTCGCCGCCACCAGCGGCGTGGCGCTGCTGGTGTCTCTGCGCCGCACCGCCGAGGCCGCGGAGAGCGCGCGGCGGATGCCGCCCCGGCCGCTGCCGACGCCGCTGCTGTCGGTGCGCCGGTTCTTTGCCCAGCCGCGCCTGCGCCTCGCCTGGATCCTCTCGGTCGGCCGCTCGTCCTGGTGGGGCATGTTCCAGGTCTACGCGCCCATTTATGCCGTGCAGAGCGGCCTCGGCCCGGAGCTCGGCGGCGCCATCGTCTCCGTCGGCCTCGGCTGGATGTGGACGGTGCCGCTCTGGGGCTGGCTCGGCCGGCGCTACGGCATACGCCGGCTCTTCATCGCGGGATACGCCACCTCGGGCGTGGTCACGCTGGCGGCGACACTGCTGATGGATACCGCGTGGATCGGCGCCAGCGCGCTTCTCCTGGCGGCGCTGGCGACGGAGATCCTCGACGGCGCCGGCAACACGCTCTACCTCCGCGCCGTCCACCCCTACGAGCGCAGCGAAATGACCGCGATCTTCGCCACCTATCGCGATACCACCCAGCTGGTGCCACCGGCGGTCTTCGCCGCGCTGCTCTCGGCCTTCGAGCTGCCGGCGGTCTTCGTCGCCGGCGGTCTGATGATGCTGGGGATGTCGGGCCTCGCCCGCTACATCCCGCGCCGCTTCTGATCTCAGTCGGCGGCGAACCGCGGCTCCGGCAGGCCTTGCACGCCGGCCTCGAGCGCGAAGAGATTTCCGGCCCGGGGCTCGCGGGCCAGCTCCTCGGCGGTCATCCGCATGGTGCCGGACGTGATGTAGAGCGTCGCGAGGTCGGCGCCGCCGAAGGTGCAGCTTGTGGGGCGCCGCACGGGCATCGCCACCACGCGCTCGACCTTGCCGTCGGGGTCGTAGCGCACCACGCGGCCGCCATTCCATTGCGCGACCCAGAGGAAGCCCTCGGCGTCCACGGTCATCCCGTCGGGAAGCCCGTGCTCCTCGGCGACGCGGACGAGGACACGCCGGTTGGCGACGGCGCCGCTCGCCGCATCGAAATCGTAGGCGTAGATCTCCCGCGGCATGGAATCGATGAAGTACATGGTGCGGTCATCGGGGCTCCAGCCCATGCCGTTCGAGAGCTGGAAGCCAGCGTCCATGCGGTGGACGGAGTGGTCGGGATCGATGCGGAAGAGGACGCCGATCGGGCTCACCCAATCCCGCGCCTTGCTGCCGACCCAGAAGCGGCCGTTCCGGTCGCAGCAGCCGTCGTTGAGGTTGTCGTCGACACCCTCGATCAGCTTTGCGATCGGCTCCAGCGCGCCGGTCTCGAGATCGAGAAAGGCGAGGCTGGCCTCGAAGACGGCGAGAAGTCGATGCGATCGGGTGAGCGCCACCGCGTGCACGTTCTCCGGCACCGCCAGCGCGCGGTTCGTGCTCGTGCGCGGGTCGTAGCGGTTGACCGTGGGCTTGCGGCCGTCGATCCAGTAGAGCGCGTGCTCCCGGCGATCCCAGACCGGGCTCTCGCCGAGCTCGGCGGAGAGGTCCACGACGGATCTGATCTCGCTCATTGCGGCCGGGTCAGGGTCCGACGCACCGCGTCCTGCCAGCCGGCATAGAGCGCGTCGCGCTTGTCCGCCGCCAGCGCCGGCTCGAAGGAGCGGTCGAGTTCCCATTGCCGGGCGATCGCGTCGAGGGAGGGATAGATCCCGGCGGCGAGGCCGGCGAGCGCCGCGGCCCCGCGCACGGTGGTCTCGATGTGGCGCGGGCGCTCCACCGGCAGGCCGATGAGATCCGCCATCCGCTGCATCAGCCAGTCGTTCGCCACCATGCCGCCGTCGACGCGGAGGCTGGCGAGGATCGCGCCGTCGGCACGCATCGCCTCCAGGAGGTCGCGGGTCTGGAAGCACGATGCCTCCAGCGTCGCGCGGGCGATCTCGGCGCGGCCTACGTCCCGGGTCAGGCCGAAGAGGGCGCCGCGCGCGTCGGCGTCCCAATAGGGTGCGCCGAGGCCGGTGAAGGCTGGGACGAGATAGACCTGCCGCGCGGGATCGGCGGCGCGGGCCAGCGCCTCGGTCTCGCCCGCCTGGCGGACCAGGCCGAGCCCGTCCCGCAGCCACTGCACGGCCGCGCCGGCGACGAAGATCGAGCCCTCGATGGCATAGGTGGGCTTGCCGCCGAGGCGATAGGCAAGGGTGGTGAGCAGGCGGTTGCGCGAGACGACGGGCTTGGCGCCGGTGTTGAGCACGGCGAAGCAGCCGGTGCCGTAGGTGGACTTGATCATGCCCGGCGCGAAGCAGGCCTGGCCCACGGTGGCGGCCTGCTGATCGCCGGCGATGCCGAGGACCGGGATCGGCGCGCCGAAGAGGTCCGATGTCGTCGCGCCGAAGAGGCCGGCGCAATCCTTGACGATCGGCAGCACCGCCCGCGGCACGCGGAAGAGCGCGAGGAGGCCCGCATCCCACTCCTGGCGCATGATGTCGAAGAGGAGCGTACGCGCGGCGTTGGTGGCGTCGGTGGCATGGACGCCGCCACCGGTCAGGCGCCAGAGCAGGAAGCTGTCGATGGTGCCGGCGGCAAGCTCGCCGCGCTCGGCCCGCGCCCGGGCGTCCGTCACGTTGTCGAGGAGCCACTCGATCTTGGTGGCGGAGAAATAGGGATCGAGGACGAGGCCGGTCTTCGCCCGCACCTCGTCGGCGTGGCCGGCGGCGACGAGGGCGGCGCAGCGCGCCGCCGTGCGCCGGTCCTGCCAGACGATGGCGTGGTGGAGCGGCCGGCCGGTGGCGCGCTCCCACAGCACCGTGGTCTCGCGCTGATTGGTGATGCCGATGCCGGCGATGTCGGTGGCGCCGAGCTTCGCCGTCGCCAGCGCCTGGCGCGCCGTCGCCAGCACCGCCTGCCAGATCTCCTCCGCATCGTGCTCGACCCAGCCAGACGCGGGATAGAACTGCTGCAGCTCCCGATGCGCCTCGCCGAGCACGACCCCCTCGGCATCGAAGACCAGGGACCGCGTGCTGGTCGTGCCCTGATCGATCGCGAGGATGGCGCGGGCGGTCATGGGAGTATCACCGGCGACTGCGGCAGATGAAGCAGAGGCTAGCGTTCATGGAGCTCGTCGCGTCGGACGCGTACATTGCCGAGCGATAAGCGCAACATTCCCATCAGGCGACGAATGGCTGCCGGATGCGCGCGATTGCTATCTCGTGGACCCACCGATCCCAGACGAGCGATAGCGACGCCACGGCGAGTGATGATGATCTCCCCGCCAGCCGCGGCTTCCGAGAGCAGGCGCGGGAAACACCGCTTGGCGTCTGACGCGGAGATGGTCTTCATCGACGGGGCCATTGCAGTTACTTCACAACAATAGCAAAAGTGTTGCGTTTTGTCCGATGAGCCGTTTCGATGGAGGAGGGCAGTTTGGTATTCCGCCTTGGAGCACCGGTTGGCTGCAGGGTGATGGTGCGTCCTTCGACTCGCGGGCCGCGCCCGCGGCTCAGGATGAGGACCGTTCCTGATGGCACTGAGAAAATCGCCTTATCCTGAGCCACGGCCCAAAGGGTCGTGAGTCGAAGGACGCACCACGCCGGTCCAGTTGTAAGCTTACCCGAACCGACCCAGCCGCACCGCGGTCTGGCCGCGGGTGAGGCGGCGCGACGGCATGATGAGGACGCATTCGTCGTAGGGGGTGCGGACCTCGCGCTTGCCGTCGTGTCCCAGCACTGTGCCGGCCTTGGGGATCACCTCGAGGCCGCGGTAGTCGGCGGCGAATTCGAAGCGGTCGTTCTCGATGGTGACGGCGTGGGTCACGGTGATGACCCGCTGCGTCAGCGGCGGCCGCGCGCGCTGCCGCTCCGCCTCCGCGGGCGGGAGGATGCCGCTCGCCACCAGGAAGCGCCAGGTCACATCGTGGGCCACGTCCGCGGAGGCGCGCTCCCAGTGCTGGCCGCATTCGATGAGGGAGGCGGCCTTGGGCGAGGCGGGGTCGCCGAAGCCGGCGTAGTCGCGCAGGCGTTTGCCCGCGGCATGGCCCTGGTCGCGCACGATGAGGCGCGGCGCGCCGATCGCTTGTGCGAGCGCCAGGGACTTGTCCGCGAGGCCGGCGAGGCTGAGCGCTTCCGTCGCGTGCTGCATCGAATGAATGTCCAGCAGCAGGTCGACGGTGTCGATGAAGGGCCGCATCTCCCGCGCCCGCGCCAGTTCCGTGCTCTTGCGTGGGCCCTCCAGCGTGACTGCGTCCCAGAGCCGGTTGAAATCCTCGTCGATGAAGCGGGACGCGGTGGGATTGCGCGGCTCGAAGGTGGAGAAGGCGGCCCAGTTGGCGAAGCTCAGGCTGAGCTTGCCCAGCGCCGGGCGGACGCCGGAGCGGAAGACGCCGTCGACGGCGATGGCGCCGCAGATCTCGTTGCCGTGGGTCAGCGCGTTCACCAGCACATGCGGGCCGGGCTTGCCGCTGTCGAAGGTGGTCACGTAGTCGATGCCCGTGTTGCCCTTGCGATAGGGCGAGATGTCGGGCGGGACGAGCTCGACCGGGTAGCTGCTGTCGCGCATGGAATTCTTGCCTGCCATGGTGCCGTCAGGCCGCCACGCGCTCGAGGAGGCGGCGCAAAAACGCCTCGCACTGGCGTACCTGATCGATCTCGATGAACTCGTTGGGCTTGTGCGCTTCGTCGATGGAGCCCGGTCCGCAGACGACGGTGGGAATGCCCGCCTCCTGAAAGAGGCCGGCCTCGGTGCCGAAGCTCACCTTGCCGGTCTCGTTGGCGCCGGAGAGCGCGGCGGCGAGGCGGGCGACCTCGGAATCCGGCTCGGCGGAGAGGCCCGCCGTCGACGTCAGCAGCTCGAAGGTGATGCCGGTGCCGGCCTGGGGCGAGCGCATCTCCGGGAGCAGCGTTTCGGCGAAGCGCTTCACCTCCTCCAGGAGCGGCTCCGGTGGATCGCCGGGAAGGGTGCGGAACTCGAAGATGAAGCTGCAATCCTTCGGCACGATGTTGAGGGCGGTGCCGCCGTTCACCACGCCGGTGTGGATCGTCGAGTAGGGCGGCGAGAACTCGCGGTCGAAAGGACCCCTGTCGCGGCGCCGGCGCGCCATGCCCTTCAAGTAGGCGATGATCTCGGCCGCCGCCTCCACCGCGTTGACGCCGAGGTGGGTGAGGGCGGAGTGGCTCTCCAACCCGCGCACGTGGCAGGCGACGCTGATCTTGCCCTTGTGGGCGATGACCGGCTTCATCAGGCTGGGCTCGCCGACAATGCAGAGGGACGGCCGCACCGGCCGCTTCGACACCGCCGCGATCATGCTGCGCACGCCGACGCAGCCGATCTCCTCGTCGTAGGAGAGCGCCAGATGGATCGGCGTTTTCAACTCGCGGGCGGTGAACTCCGGCACCATTGCCAGCGCCACCGCGACGAAGCTCTTCATGTCCGAGGTGCCGCGGCCAAAGAGCTTGCCGTCGCGCTCGACCACCTCGAAGGGATTGGTGGTCCAGTCCTGGCCGTCCACCGGCACCACGTCCGTGTGGCCCGACAGCATGACGCCGCCGCGGTCCTTGGGACCGATGGTGGCGTAGAGGTTCGCCTTGCGCCGCTCGTCGTCGTGAAAGAGCTCGCTCTCGATGCCGTACTCCGCGAGGTAGCCGCGGACGAAATCGATGAGGGCAAGATTGGAATCTCGGCTGGTGGTGTCGAAAGCGATGAGCTTCCGGATCATCTCGATGCTGGAAAATACCGGCGCGGGCACAGGCAGAAACCTCGAAAAGCCACGGAAAAGCGTGGCCGACACTATAACCGGAAGGGCGGGGCGGGCGCCAAGGGCGAATGCCGCTGTCCTGAACCGCGCGGCGCAACCCGGCCGGTTGCAAGCCCGCCCGCTTTTGGTCAGAGTCCCCGGCAAGGGCCGCGGTTTCAGCTCCGCGGCACCAGGGGAGCAGGGATGTTGGCACGGCTGATCGGATGCATTCTGCTGGCCGGAGCGGCGCTTGTCGCGCCGACGGCGGTGGCGCAGGAGCTCAGGATCGCGATCGCGGCGGAGCCGACCTCGATCGATCCGCTTTATCACACGCTCAATCCGAACAACCAGATTTCGCGGCACATCTTCGACCGCCTGGTGCTGCAGGATCCGCGCCAGCGCCTGACGCCGGGCATTGCTCTCTCCTGGAAGCCGATCGACGAGGCGACCTGGGAATTCAAGCTCCGGCCCGGGGTGGTCTTCCACGACGGCGCGCCGCTCACGCCCGACGACATCATCTTTTCCATCGACCGCGCCGACAAGGTGCCGAACAGCCCCGCCTCCTTCGCCATCTACACCAAGGCGGTGAAGTCGATCGAGGTGGTCGATCCCCTGACGCTCCACATCAAGACCGGCTCGCCTTATCCGCTGCTGCCGAACGATCTCTCCACCATCGCGATCCAGGAGAAGCGCGTCGTCGAGGGTAAGGCTACCGAGGATTTCAACCACGGCAGCGCCGCCATTGGCACCGGTCCCTTCAAATTCGTGGAGTGGGTGCCGGGCAACCGCCTGGTGCTGGAGCGCAACGACAAGTACTGGGGCCCGAAGTCCGACTGGTCGAAGGTGACGTTCCGGCCGATCACCAACAACGCGTCGCGGGTGGCGGCGCTCCTGGCCGGGGACGTCGACTTCATCGAGAACGTGCCCACCGCCGACCTGAAGCAGCTCAAGGCCAACCCCAAGCTCCACATCGTCGAGACCGTCTCCAACCGCGTCATCTATCTGCACCTCGACAGCAACCGCGAGCAGTCGCCCTTCGTCTTCGACAACGATGGCAAGCCGCTGGCCAAGAACCCGCTCAGGGATCAGCGCGTGCGCCTGGCGATGTCGAAGGCGATCAACCGGCAGGCGATCGTCGAGCGGGTGATGGAGGGGGCGGCGATCCCGGCGGGACAGCTGCTGCCGGAGGGATTCTTCGGCGTCAGCCCGAAGCTCAAGCCGGAACCCTATGATCCCGAAGGTGCCAAGAAGCTCCTCGCCGAGGCGGGATATCCCAGCGGATTCAAGATCACGCTGCACAGCCCGAACGACCGCTACGTCAACGACGAGAAGGTGGCGCAGGCGGTGGCGCAGATGCTGACCCGCGTCGGCATCAAGACCGACGTGCAGGCGATGCCGCAGTCGGTCTACTTCACCCGCGCCTCCAAGCTCGAGTTCAGCCTGATGCTCCTGGGCTGGGGCGCCGATACCGGCGAGCCGTCCTCGACGCTGAAATCGCTGCTCGCCACCAACAACCCGGCGAAAGGCTTCGGCGCCGCCAACCGCGGCCGCTATTCCAATCCGAAGCTGGACGATTTCCTGCAGCAGGCCCTGGAGACAGTGGACGACGGCAAGCGCTCGCTGCTGCTGCAGCAGGCGACCGAGATCGGCATCGGCGATGTCGGCATCATCCCGCTGCACTACGAGGTGACGGTCTGGGGCATGCGCAGCGACCTCGCCTTCGAAGGCAACGCCAGCCAGTACACCCAGGCCTTCGACATCCATCCCGTGAAGCAGTGACCGTCTTCATCCTCCGCCGGCTGATGCAAAGCGCGGGGGTGCTGCTGGTGATGTCGGCGCTGGTGTTCGTCGGCGTCTTCGCCATCGGCAATCCCGTCGACATCCTCATCAGCCCCCAGGCGGACCAGGCGGAGATCGCCCGCGCCACCGCCGCGCTGGGCCTCGACAAGCCTCTCTGGGAGCAATATTTCATATTTCTTTTCAATGCCTTGCACGGAAACCTGGGAATCTCCTTCGTGTTCAACGAGCCGGCGCTGCGGCTGATCGCCGAGCGCCTGCCGGCGACGCTGGAGCTCGCGCTGACGGCGATCGTCATGTCGGTGGTGCTGGGCCTGCCGCTCGGTCTCTACGTCGGGCTCAAGCCGCAGACGACGCTCTCCCGCACGATCGCCGCGACGTCGATCCTGGGATTCAGCCTGCCGGCGTTCTGGGTCGGCATCATGCTGATCATGGTCTTCGCGGTGCAGCTCGGCTGGCTGCCTTCCACCGGGCGCGGCGCCACCGTCAGCGTGCTGGGCGTCGATCTCAGCATCCTCACCTGGGACGGGCTCAAGCACATCCTGCTGCCGGCGATCAACCTGGCACTCTCCCGCATCGCGCTGGTGATCCGCCTTGCTGCGTCGGGCACCCAGGAAGTCGTGCATATGGACTACGTGAAATTCGCCCGCGCCAAGGGGCTGCGGGAGCGCCGCGTGATCGGCGTCCACGTGCTCAAGAACATCATGATCCCCATCGTCACCGTCCTCGGCCTGGAGACCGGCGCCGTCATCGCCTTCTCCGTCGTCACCGAGACGATCTTCGCCTGGCCCGGCATCGGCCGCCTCATCATCTCCTCGATATCAGTGCTCGATCGTCCCGTGATCGTGGCCTACCTGATGATGACGGTCTTCCTGGTGATCCTGATCAACCTCGCGGTCGACATCCTCTATTCGGTCCTGGATCCCCGCGTGCGCTATGGCGAGGCGCTGACGTGAGCGCCGTACTGGACGAGAGCAGCACGACGGAAACGGCAGCCGCCGAGACACCGCTCCGCCGCTTCGCCGCGGATTTTTTCGCCTCGCGCCTCGCCACCCTGGGGCTGGTGCTGCTGGCAGCCGTCATTTTCGTGGCGCTGCTGGCACCCTGGATCTCGCCGCAGAATCCCTACGACCTCGCCGCCCTCGATCTCCTCGACGGAAGGCTGCCGCCGGGCTCCAAATCGCCGGACGGACTCACCTACTGGCTGGGCACCGACGACCAGGGCCGCGACATGCTGTCGGCGATCTTCTACGGCCTGCGCACCAGCCTCGCCGTCGGCGTGCTGAGCGCGGTTTTCGCCCTCGTCCTCGGCACCACCCTGGGCCTCGTCGCGGCCTATCTGGGTGGCCGCATCGAGAGCCTGATCATGCGGGTGGTGGACTTGCAGCTCTCCTTCCCCGCGATTCTGGTGGCGCTCATCCTGCTGGCGTTGCTGGGGCAGGGGGTGGGCAAGATCATCCTCGCCCTCGTCGTGGTGCAGTGGGCCTATTTCGCCCGCACCGTCCGCGCCTCGGCTCTGGTGGAGCGGCGCAAGGAATATATCGAGGCCGCGCGGTGTCTGGCTCTCGGGGACGCCCGCATCATGCTGCACCACCTGCTGCCGAACTGCCTGGCGCCGCTCATCGTGGTGATGACGGTGCAGGTGGCGCACGCGATCGCGCTCGAGGCGACCTTGTCCTTCCTCGGCATCGGCCTTCCCATCACCGAGCCGTCCCTCGGCCTGCTGATCGCCAACGGCTTCGAGTACATGATGAGCGGCAAGTACTGGATCAGCTTCTTCCCCGGCGTGGCCTTGCTGATCGCCATCGTCGCGATCAATCTCGTGGGCGACCGCCTGCGCGACGTCCTCAACCCGCGGCTCCAGACATGAGCGCCGGCGGGGCCACCGGGCCGCTGCTGGTGGTCGAGAATCTCCACACCCATTTCTTCACGCGCCTCGGCGTGGTGCGGGCGGTGGACGGCGTCAGCTTCAGCGTCGCGCGCGGCGAGGTATTGGGCCTCGTCGGCGAATCCGGCTCGGGCAAGACCGTCACCGGCTTCTCGATCCTGGGCCTCGTCGATCCGCCCGGCCGCATCGCCGGCGGGCAGATACGCTTCGAGGGCGTGGACCTGACGCGGTTGCCGGAGGAGCCGCTGCGGAAGCTGCGGGGCGAGCGCATCGCCATGATCTTCCAGGACCCGATGATGACGCTGAACCCGGTGCTGCGCATCGAGACCCAGATGGTGGAGGCGATCCGCGCCCATCATCCCGATGTCTCCGCCGCCGAGGCGCGCGCCCGCGCCCGGGACGGGCTGGCGCGGGTCGGCATCCCCGCCGCCGAGGAGCGCCTCGCCGCATATCCGCATCAGTTCTCCGGCGGCATGCGCCAGCGCGTCGCCATCGCCATCGCGCTGCTCAACCGGCCGGCGCTGCTGATCGCCGACGAGCCCACCACGGCCCTCGACGTCACGATTCAGGCGCAGATCCTGCACGAGGTGCGCAAGCTCTGCCGCGAGAGCGGCACGGCGCTGATCTGGATCACCCACGATCTCGCCGTCGTCGGTGGCCTCGCCGACCGCATCGCGGTGATGTATGCGGGCCGCATCGTGGAGGAGGGGCAGGTCGATGCGGTGCTCGACCATCCGCTCCATCCCTATGCCAAGGGCCTCATCGGCTCGGTGCCGAGCCGCAACCGCCGCGGCCGGCCCCTGGCGCAGATCCCGGGCATGACGCCCTCGCCCCTGAAGCTGCCGGCGGGCTGCAGCTTCCGCACCCGCTGCACCCGCGCCGACGAGCGCTGCCGGGAGATGCCGGAGCTGGCAACCGTGCCCGCGCATCACCTCGTGCGCTGCTTCCATCCCCATCTCGAGGCGGCATCGTGAGCGCAGCCGCCCTCGTCGAGCTGCGCCAGGTCTCCAAGCGTTTCCAGAAGCGCCTCGATCTCACCGAGCGGATCGCCCGCCGCCTCGGCGCCGCGGTGAACGAGCGCGTGGTGCACGCCGTCGACTGCGTCGATCTCCAGGTCTTCCCGCGTGAGGTCGTGGGCCTGGTCGGGGAATCCGGCTGCGGCAAGTCCACATTGGGCCGCGTCGTGGTCGGCCTCTACGAGCCCAGCGGCGGCGCCGTGCTCCTCAAAGGCGTCGATCGCGCGACGCTCGACCGGGAGGCGCGGCGGCGGGCGCAGCTCCGCGCCCAGATGATCTTCCAGGATCCCTTCGCCTCCCTCAATCCGCGCCTCAAGGTGCGGGAGATCGTGGGCGAGGCGCCGCGGGTGCACGGGCTGGTGCCGCGCCGCGATCTCGATCGCGCCCTCGACGATACGCTCCGCCGCGTCGGCCTCGATCCCAGCTACAAGACGCGCTATCCGCACCAGTTCTCCGGCGGGCAGCGCCAGCGCATCGGCATCGCCCGGGCGCTCGCGGTCGACCCGGAGTTCGTCGTCTGCGACGAGCCGGTGGCGGCCCTCGACGTCTCGATCCAGGCGCAGATCATCAATCTCTTCGTCCGGCTCCGCGAGGAGCTGAGCCTGGCCTATCTCTTCATCAGCCACGATCTCGGCGTCGTCGAGCACATCGCCGACCGCATCCTGATCATGTACCTGGGCCGTATCGTCGAGAGCGCTCCCGCCGAGGAGCTGTTCCGGCAACCCAATCATCCCTATACCCAGGCGCTCCTCGCCGAGGTGCCGCGCCTCGATCAGCGCCGGCGCAGCTTCGAGCCGGTGAAGGGCGAGATACCGTCGCCGCTCGACCCGCCCTCCGGTTGTCACTTCCATCCCCGCTGCCCCCATGCGATGGAGCGCTGTCGCCTCGAGGCGCCGGCGCTGCGGGAGATCGCCCCCGGCCGCCACTCCGCCTGCCACCTCAACGAGCGAGGCTGAAGCCATGACATCGACGCCCCGCATCCTCCCGGGTGTGCTCTACCGCCAGGATCCCGGCGAGCAGGCTCTGCCCCTGGTCTTCGACTCCCCCCACAGCGGTACGGTCTATCCCGAGGACTTCAAGTTCAGCTGCCCCTTCGACGTCCTGCGCAGCGCGGAGGACACCTTCGTCGACGAGCTCTACGCCGCCGCGCCGGCACACGGCGGTACGCTCATCGGCGCCTACTTCCCGCGCAGCTACATCGACGTGAACCGCGACGTCGGCGACATCGACCAAAATCTCCTGGACGCGCCCTGGCCGCGCAAGCTGACGCCCGGCGACAAGACGCGCCTCGGCATGGGGTTGATCCGGCGCCTGGCGGTGCCGGAGCTGCCGGTCTACGGCCGCAAGCTCGCCGTCGGCGAGGTGCAGGCGCGCATCGACCGCTACTACGTGCCCTATCACGCCGAGCTGCAAGCGGTGGCGAGCCGCCTCTTCGGGCGCTTCGGCGGCCTGTGGCACGTCAACTGCCACTCCATGAAGAGCGTCAGCAACAGCATGGCGAGCGAGGGCGCCGGAATTCCGCGGGCGGACTTCGTCCTCGGCGACCGCGACGGCACCACCTGCGCGCCGGAGCTCACCGCTTTCGTCGCGGCGTTTCTCGAACAGCGCAACTACAACGTCGCCATCAACGATCCCTACAAGGGCGTCGAGCTGGTCCGCCGCCACGGCCGGCCGAAGGACAATTGCCACAGCCTGCAGATCGAGGTGAACCGACGGCTCTATATGAACGAGCAGACTTTCGAGCGGAACGAGAACTTCCCGCGCCTCAAGAACGACGTCGACGCGCTGGTGGCGGCGCTCGCGGACTTCGTGCGCGAGCGCGTGACCGAGAGTTGACGGCATCCGACGCGGATCGGCCGAGGGCATCGGTCGTGCACCGTGCGCTTTGCGACACGGTCCGCGGTAATTGAGTGTCCTCCCTTGATGACATCACCCGGGCGCATAGGTCGTTAGGAGCGGAGCCGGCGAGCGACCGCCTCCGCATCCGAATACGGTCGTGTGCAAACGGGTGATCCCCGCGCGATCGATGTCCGGGCCGACGAACGGCACGTCGCCACGACGTGGGCTGGGGAGGGCAAGCGCATGGCTCAAGTGGAGCAGGATCTACCGCGGACGATCGGGCACGGGGTCGGGCTTGCCCCGCCGGAGGATTCGGCGATCAACGCGGAGGAACTGCTCCGCCGCAAGGATTTCCTCGAGATCGGCGACGACGACGTCAAGCGGTTGACCGGCATCAACGATCTGGCCCGCCGCTACGCGGACTCGGTGATCGAGGATTTCTACAAGCATCTCCTCGGTTTCCAGGATACGCGGGCGTTCTTTCAGGATCCGCAGACCCTGCAGCGCGTCAAGAATGCGCAGAAGGAATATTTCCTGCGCCTGACCCAAGGCAACTACGACGTCGCCTATACGCAGAACCGTCTCCGTATCGGCGCGATTCATGAGCGCATCGGCCTGCCGATGAAATTATATCTCGGCATGTACAACTTCTATCTCCGCGCCGTCGCCAACCGGCTGAGCGACGCCTACCAGAAGCGGCCCGCCGATGCCTGGGCGGCATTCCAGTCGCTGATGAAGCTCACCTTCTTCGACATCGGCCTGGCGATCGACACCTATATCGACTCGCGAGAGCGCACGATCCGGGAGCAGCAGGAGGCGATCCAGGAGCTGCCGACGCCGGTACTGCCGTTCCGCGAGGGGATGCTGCTGGTCCCGATCATCGGCCTCATCGATTCCCAGCGCGCGCGGCAATTGACCGAGCAGCTTCTGGGCTCGATCCGGAGCAACCGCGCCAAGGTGGTGGTCATCGACATCACGGGCGTGCAGTCCGTCGATTCCAGGGTCGCCAACCACATCGTGCAGACGATCGAGGCGGCGCGGCTCATGGGCGCCGTGGTGATCATCGCCGGCGTCTCGCCGGAGATCGCCCAGACCATGGTCACGCTCGGCATCGAGCTCACGCGGGTAACGACGGTCGGGGATCTCCAGAGCGGCATCGAGCAGGCCGAGCGCCTGCTCGGCTATGTCGTGACGCGGGCGGCCGAGCGCACGGTCGCCATCGGTTGAAGGGCGGAGACGTCTTATGCGCGCCTCCATCATGAAGCAGGCCAAGACCCTGATTGCCTCGGTTCAGGGCTCGATGACGGACGCCGACCTGGCGCAGCTGCGCGACGAGCTGGTGAAGGGGGTGCGGCAATTCCGTTCCACCGGCGTCATCGTGGACGTGACGATGCTGGACGTGATGGATTCCTTCGCCGTCCGCACGCTGCGCGGCATCGCCCAGATGGTGAAGCTGCTGGGCGCCCAATCCGTCATCGTGGGCATCCAGCCGGATGTCGCCTTCTCGATGGTGCAGCTCGGCCTGCGGCTGGAAGGAACCAAGACGGGGCTCGACCTCGAGGATGGCCTGGACCTTCTTCGCACGCCGGAGAAGGGAGAGCTCTCCGGTGGTTGCTAGCGACATCGAGACGGTCGTCCCGATCCGGGCGGATGTGGACATACTTTTCGCGCGGCAGAAGGTGCGCGCGCTCGCGATGTCCCTGCGTTTCTCCAGCAGCGAGCTGACGCTGATCGCGACCGCCATCTCCGAGGTCGCGCGCAACATCGTCAGCTATGCCGGGCGTGGCGAGATCATCCTGCGCATCGTGCAGCGGGGGCCACGGCGCGGGGTGCACGTGGTTGCCCGGGATCACGGCCCGGGAATCGCGGATATCGAGCGCGCCATGGAGGACGGCTACTCCACGTCGCGCAGCCTGGGGCTCGGTCTCCCCGGCTCGAAGCGCCTCATGGACGAGTTCGAGATCGCGTCGCAGCTCGGCAAAGGCACCGTGGTCACCATGACCAAATGGGAGCATTAGGGATCGCCCATGTCCGGCAACCCCGCCGAGCTCATGGACTATGGCGTTGCCGCCAGGGCCCTTGATGACGCGCGGGGATCCGGCGATCTCTGCGGCGTCATGCCGGCCCCGTACGGCCTCCTCGTCGCGGTCGCCGACGGGCTTGGCCACGGATACGAGGCGGCGCTGGCCTCGCGGATCGCGATCGCTGCCCTGGAGGGGCACGGCCAACGGTCGCTCGACTGGCTGGTGGAGCACTGCCATCGGGCGCTGGCGCGGACGCGGGGCGTTGCCATGAGCCTCGCCGCCCTGAATGCCCGCGACGGAACAATGACCTGGACCTCCATTGGCAACGTGGAGGGCGTGCGGCTGCGCGCGGGCGCCGGCGGTGCCCGCGAGCGCGCACATGTCCTGATGCGCAGCGGCGTGATCGGTCTCCGGCTGCCCCCGATGCGACCCGAGACCATGCCGCTGCTGCCACGCGATCTTCTCATCTTCGCCACCGACGGCGTGCGCGAGGGGTTCGAGACGGATGCGAGCCTCGATGCGGGACCGCAGGAGATAGCCGACGGAATCCTGGCGCGCTATGGGAAGGGGACCGACGACGCGCTGGTGCTGGTGGGGCGCTGGCGTGGCGAGGCAGGCAAGGCGTCATGACGATCGACCGCGCCCTCCTCGAGACCTCCTATCGCGAGGCGCTCACCGCCTACGTGAAACAGAAGGCGCACGAGGACCTGCTGGAGGACGCGCTGGAGATCGGGCGAAGCGCGGTCAGCGAGGGCTGCAGCCTGATGGATCTGCTCACGGTCCACCATTCGCTCGTGCCGACCATGCTGATGCGGTCCACCCAGACCGCCGAAATGAAGCGGCGTCTGGCACGGGCGGACGAGTTCCTGTCCCAGGTGGCGGCTCCCTTCGAGATGACTCATCGCGGCTGGCGCGAGATGACGCAGCGCCTGCGCGCCGCGAACGAGATCCTGGAGCACCGCGTTGCGGAACGCACGGCGGCCCACCTGAAAAGCGTCGAGCGCCTGGACCGGGCGCAGCGGATCGCCGGCATCGGGAGCTGGGAGATCGACATTGCGACCAGTCTCGAGATCTGGTCGAAGCAGATGTATTCCCTGCACGGATTGCCGACCGGTGCGGCGCACTCGGTGCACGACGGCATGGCCGCCTGCATTCACGAGGCGGATCGGGCGCGCTACGACGTCTGGATGCGACGGCTGAAAGCCGGGGACGAGATGGGACCGATCGAGTATCGCGTTCAGCGTTCCGACGGAGACCTGCGCACGGTCGGCGCCGAGGCGGAGCCGGTCCGCGATGCCAGCGGAGCGGTACGTCATGATCGCCGGTACCCTGCAGGACCTGACGGAAAAGAAGGCCTCGGAGGTGCGCCTGCGGGACCTGCGGGCGGAGCTTTTCCATGTCGCCCGGCAGAGCGCCATGGGCCAGATGGGCTCCGCGCTTGCCCATGAGCTGAACCAGCCCCTCACCGCCATCCTCAACTATGTCCGGGTGGCGCGGCGGCTGCTGGACATCGGGGATGCCGATCAGAAGGCGAAGGTCCCGGATATACTCGACAAGGCAGGGACTCAGGCCGAGCGCGCCGGCCAGATCATCCGGCACCTGCGCGACTTCGTCAGCAAGGGCAAGACCGAGCGACAGGTCGAGCAGATGCCGTCGATGATCGAGGAAGCGAGCGCCCTGGTCATGGCCGGCGCGACGCATCAGGGAGTCACGATGTTCCTGGCGCTTGATCCCGCGGCATCCGAGGCGGTCGTCGACCGCATCCAGATCCAGCAGGTGCTGGTGAATTCTGATGCGGAACGCGATCGAGGCGATGGTGGCGAGCGAGCGCCGGGACCTCACGGTGACGACGGAGCTGCGGCAGGACGGCTTCATCGGGCTCAGCGTCGCGGACACCGGGCCGGGATTGCTGCCCGAGGTGGCCGCCAATCTCTTCACCCCGTTCGTGACCTCGAAATCGACGGGGATGGGGGTGGGGCTGTCGATCTGCCAGTCCATCGTCGCGGCCCACGGCGGCCGGATCTGGACCGAGGCCAATCCCGGCGGCGGCACGATCTTCTGCTTCACGCTGCCCGCGGAATCGCCGCCACCGCCCTGAGCCGCCGCACGTCAGGTCTCGAACTGCTCCTTGAGGATGCGCTCCTCGAGCTTGTGCTCGGGATCGAAGAGGGCGGTCTGGGAGATCGCCCGCGTCTCGCGCACCTCGACTTCCAGCACGTCGCGCACCTCGGTGAAGTCGGCGGTGGCGCTCACCGGGCGCTTGTCCGGCTCCAGCACCTCGATGCGGACCTTGGCGCCGCGCGGCAGCAGGGCGCCGCGCCAGCGCCGCGGGCGGAACGCGCTGATCGGCGTCAGCGCCAGGAGGTCGGCGCCCAGCGGCACGATCGGTCCATGCGCCGAGAGATTGTAGGCCGTCGAGCCTACCGGCGTCGCCACCAGCACGCCGTCGCTCATGAGTTCCTCGATGCGCACGATGTCGTCGATGCGAATGCGGAGCTTCGCCGCCTGGCGCTCCTGGCGCAGCAGGGAGACCTCGTTGAAGGCGATCGCGCGGTGCTGCTTGCCCTGCTTGTCGTAGGTGCGCATCTCCAGGGGATGCAGGGTCACCGGCTCGGCGCGCGCCAGGCGCTCCGGCAGCGCCTCGGGCTCGTAGGTGTTCATGAGGAACCCGACGCTGCCGCGATGGAAGCCGTAGATCGGCATGCCCTGGTCGAGGTAGCCGTGCAGCGTCTCGAGCATGAAGCCGTCGCCGCCCAGGGCCACGATCACCTCGGCCTCCTCGGGGGCCGCGTTGCCGTAGAGCGCGGTGAGCTCGGCCAGCGCCGCCTGCGCCGTCGCATGCTCGCTGGCGACGAACGTGATCTTTCTCGGCGGTTGGGTGAAGAAGGCCACGGGGGGATGACGCGGAAGAGGCGGGGAGCGCGGCGGCTCAGCCGCCGGTGACGCTCATATGCCGCCCGATCGAGGGGCGGTGGTGCCGGCGGTCGATGATGAAATCATGCCCCTTGGGCTTGCGGGAGATCGCCTCGTGGATCGCCGCCTCCAGGGGCCGGTCGCTCTCCGAGGCGCGCAGCGGCGCGCGCAGATCCGCCGCGTCCTCCTGGCCCAGGCACATGATAGAGCGTGCCGGTGCAGGTGAGGCGCACGCGGTTGCAGCTCTCGCAGAAATTATGGGTGAGGGGCGTGATCATGCCGACGCGGCCGCCGGTCTCGCGCACGGTGAAATAGCGCGCCGGGCCGCCGGTGCGATGGTCGCTCTCGTCGAGGGTCCAGCGGCGCTGCAGCTCGGCGCGCACCATGCTGAGCGGCAGGTACTGGTCGAGGCGCGCCTCGCCGCCGATCTCGCCCATGGGCATCACCTCGATGAAGGTGAGGTCGAAGCCCTCGCCGCCGCACCACTCCACCAGGCGGTGGAACTCGTCGTCGTTGACGCCGCGGAGCGCCACCGTGTTGATCTTGATCGCGAGGCCCGCGCGCTTGGCGGCGGCGATGCCCTCCATCACCTGGTCGAACCGGCCCCAGCGGGTGATCGCGGTGAACTTCGCCGCGTCGAGGGTGTCGAGGGAGACGTTGATGCGCCGGACGCCGGCGGCGCGGAGATCCTCGGCGTAGCGGGCAAGCTGGCTGCCGTTGGTGGTGAGGGTGAGCTCGTCGAGGTCGCCGCTCTCGAGATGCCGACCGAGAGAGCGCACCAGGGACATGATGTTCTTGCGGACCAGGGGCTCGCCACCCGTGAGGCGGAGCTTGCGCACGCCCAGGCGCACGAAGGCGCTGCAGACGCGGTCGAGCTCCTCCAGGGTCAGGATCTCCGCCTTCGGCAGGAACGTCATGTCCTCGTTCATGCAGTAGACGCAGCGGAAGTCGCAGCGGTCCGTGACCGACACCCGTAAGTAGCTGATATGCCTGCCAAATGGGTCTTGCATGCGTCCGGGATCGTCCTGCAAAACGCCGCCCGGGGCAAGGGGTCGGCGCGGGGATGAGCCTATAGCACCAAATAGATGGTGTCGCCCCGGCGAAATTGCGGGAATGGGATGCTTAAGGCAGAGTTGATCCGGGGGTCGCGAGATCGCGGTTCCCGTGGGGGGATCACCTGCTCGTTCACAGCCTGTTCGACGTCCTGGCGCTGCTGGCGGGGCTGGCGGCCTTCCGCTGGGTCCGGCTGCCCGCGCCGGCGAGCCTGCCGCCCTGGCAGCGCCACCCCCTCTATCTGCCGCTCGCCTCCCTGGGCGTGACGGCCGGGGCCTATCTCGCGGGCTCCCTCAATCTGTGGCTGACCGGCATCGACGGGATCGCCCGCAGCATCGAGGGCGGACTCGCCGGCGGCGATCCTCGCGGTGGAGGCTCTGAAGGCCGCCACCGGCATTCGCGGCTCGACCGGCCTCCGGCTGGTGGCGCCGCTGGCGGCGGCGATCGTGGTGGGGCGCATCGGCTGCTTCCTCGCCGGCCTCGACGACATGACCTACGGCACGGCGACGGCGCTGCCCTGGGGCGTCGATTTCGGCGACGGCATTCCGCGCCATCCCGTCCAGCTCTATGAGAGCGCGACCATGGCGGTGTTCCTCGTCGCCTTCCTCGTGCTGCTGCGCCGCGGTCATCCGCTGGCGGTGCGCGCCGGCTTCTATCTCTTCATCGGCGTCTATGCGGGCCAGCGCTTCCTCTGGGAGTTCCTGAAGCCCTACGGGACCGTGCTCGGCCCCTTCAATCTTTTCCACCTGCTGTCGCTCGCGCTTATCGCCTACGCGTTCCTGCACGCCCGCAAGGAGATGATTGAGCCATGCACGACGTCAGCGACCTCGGCGCCGATCGGCGCCTGACCGCCGCCGCTCCGCCGCTTCGGAAGCCGCGGCCCTACATCTTCCTCGGCCAGACCACCTCGCTCTGCGAGACCTGCCTCGGCGCTGGTGCCGGCGAAGATCCTGCAGGAGGGCGAGAGCGTCTTCTACCAGAAGCGCTGTCCCGAGCACGGCGTGCAGAAGACGCTGATATCAACCGAGGCCCGCTACTGGAAGCGCTGCCGGGATTTCCTCAAGCCCGGCGACGTGCCGCTCAAGTTCCACACCCGCATCGACAAGGGCTGTCCCTACGACTGCGGCCTCTGCCCCGATCACGAGCAGCACAGCTGCCTCGCGCTCATCGAGGTGAACGAGCACTGCAACCTGACCTGTCCCACCTGCTTCGCCAGCTCCTCGCCGGAGCACCTGGGGACCCGCAGCCTCGCGGAGATCGAGGGCATGCTGGACCTGCTGGTGGAGAGCGAGGGGCAGCCGGACCTGCTGCAGATCTCCGGCGGCGAGCCGACGATCCATCCGCAGATCCTCGACATCCTCCGCGCCGCCCGGGCGCGGCCGATCCGCCACGTCATGCTCAACACCAACGGCATCCGCATCGCCAACGATCCCGATTTCGTGGCGGCCCTGGCCGAGATGAAGCGCGGCTTCGAGGTATACTTGCAGTTCGATGCGCTCTCGAAGGAAGCCCTGCACACGATCCGCGGCGCCGATCTCCGCAAGGTGCGCCAGCGGGCACTGGAGAATCTCGAGGCCGCCGGCATCTCGACCACACTCGTCTGCGTCATCCGCAAGGGCGTCAACGACGAGGAGATCGGCGACGTGCTGCGGCACGCCCAGACCTGGTCTTGCGTGCGTGGCGTCACCCTGCAGCCGGTGCAGGATGCCGGCCGCAACGACGGCTACGATCCGGAGCGGAACCGCATCGTGCTGTCGGAGATCCGCCGCGCCGTCCTCGACCAGTGGGGCGTCTTCGGCGAGGACGATCTGATCCCGCTGCCCTGCAATCCCGATGCCATCTCCATCGGCTACGGCCTGCGGGCGGGATCGCAGGTGATGCCGGTGACGCATCTCTTTCCCCAGGACGTCCTGGTGCAGCAGGTGCCGAACGCCGTCACCTTCGAGGGCCAGCCGGCGATGCGGAAGCTGCTGGTGGAGCTGCTCTCGCTCTCCTGCGCCGGCCAGCAATCCGCCAACGTGCTGCAGGAGGTGCTGTGCTGCCTGCCCCTGGTGGAGGTGCCCTCGGCGCTGGGCTACGACCGGGTCTTCCGCGTCACCATCGTCAGCTTCCTCGACCGCTTCAACTTCTGCCTCGCCGGCGTCAAGCGCTCCTGCATCCACTTCGTGACGCCCGACCGCATCATCCCCTTCGACACCTACAACATGTTCCACCGCCCGGGCCTCGTGCGATGAGCGAGCCTGCTCCGCCGCCGGCGGCGCCGCGCGCGCCGATGAGCGGCGGCCAGATCGCCAGCCTGATCTTCGGGCTGATCCTGCTGCTGCCCGGCGGCTGCTTCCTGTTCTTCGGCGGCGGCATGCTGTTCGACGGCGGAGAATACTCGAGCGTCGGCCCGCCGCTCCTCCTCATCGCGTTTCTGATCCTCGGCGTGGCGACCCTCTGCCTCTGGATCGCGTTCCGGCGGCGCAACCCGCCTTCCCCCGGTCCCGCTCCGTGAAGGCCGGCCAGGTCATCACGCTCCTCTGTGCGCTGGTGCTGCTGTTGCCCGGCACCTGTTTCGCCGTGGCCGGAGTCGTGGGGGTGATGTATCCCGGCGGACTCGGCCTGGGATTCGTCTCGCTGCTGATATCCGCGGCGTTTCTCGCCGCGGTGATCTGGCTGATCCGTGTGGTGATCCGCTGGAACCGGATACCGGGCGCGGCGCCGTCCGCCGGGAGCGACGGCGGTCGCGAGCCGCCTTAGGCCGCGCGCACGCCGGCGAGGAAGTTATCAACCTCGCCGCGCAGCTCGCCGGCTTGGCGCGACATCTCGCCGGCGGACTGCAGCACCTCGCTCGCGGCGTTGCCGGTCTGGCCCGCGGCCTCGGTGACGCCGCCGACGTTGTGCGACACCTCGCTGGTGCCGGCCGCGGCCTCCTGGACGTTGCGGGCGATTTCCTGCGAGGCCGCGCCCTGCTGCTCGACCGCGGCGGCGATCGCAGCGGCGATCTGGCTGATCTGGGCGATCGTGGCGCCGATCGTCGCGATCGCGCTCACCATTTCCTGAGTGACCGTCTGCATGCCGGTGATCTGGCTGCTGATCTCCTCGGTCGCCTTCGAGGTCTGGTTCGCGAGGTTCTTGACCTCGGAGGCCACCACGGCGAAGCCCTTGCCGGCCTCGCCGGCGCGTGCCGCCTCGATGGTGGCGTTGAGAGCGAGCAGATTGGTCTGGGAGGCGATGGAGTTGATGAGCTCGATCACCTGGCCGATCCGCTGCGAGGCGTCGGCGAGCCCTTTCGCGGTGGCGCTGGTCTTGTCCGCCTCGGCGACGGCCTTGGCCGCGACCTCGGTCGAGAGCTCGACCTGGCGGCCGATCTCGCTGACGGAAGAGGCAAGCTCTTCGGTGGCTGCCGCAACGGTCTGGACATTGGCTGCCGCCTGATCCGACGCCTTCGAAGCTGCGTTCGATTGGCGGCTGGTCTCCTCCGCGGTGCTGGCCATGGCGGTCGCGGTAGTCTGCAGCTTGCTTGCGGCCTTGGTCACGGTGTCGAGCACGACGGTCACCTTGGCATCGAAGGCCTGTGCGAGCTCTGCCAGGCGCTCGGCGTGCCGCTGCTGGTCGAGGCGTTGCCGCTCGCGCTCGGCGGTCATGCGTTCTGCCTCGACCGCCGTCTCCTTGAAGACCTGCACCGCCGCGGCGATGGCGCCGATTTCATCCTTGCGGCCGGCATAGGGCGTCTCGCCGGCGAGATCGCCGCCGGCGAACTTGCGCATGACGCCGGTCATCACGACAACCGGCTGCGATATGCGGTTGCTCACCAGCCATACTGCGCCGATGGCGATGAGCGATACGATCGCCAATGCCGAAATGTAGATGATCCGGGCGCTGGCGATCTCCTGGTGCGCGCTGGCGACCATCTCGGTCTTGCGGCTCTGGACGATGTCGTTGAGCTGACCGATCTGCTTGCCCGCCTCGTCGTAGGCCTGATCGGCGTTGCCCATGAAGATCGATGCCGTGGCGGCATCGAAGGCCGCCATGGCGATAACCTGCTGGCCGGCGTCCATGTAGTTCTTCAGCGTCTTGGCGAGCGCCTGCACGCGCGACGAATTCTCCGCAGTGTTGGCGCGCGAGGCCTCCACCGCTTTCAGAGCCTGCGGGATGTCGGCCATCTCCTTGGCCAGGGCGGCCGATACAGCCTGCTTGCGCTCGGTGCTGGTGTCGTTGGACGCGATCGAGGTCAGCCGATAGAGATGCGCGTGCACGGCGTTGAGCCGGCTGTCCAGCGCCCCCACCAGCATGGCGCCCTGGAAGGCGCCGTCGCTGAGGTCGGTGAGGTGCCGCTCATTGCTGTTGAGCAGCACGAGCGTATATGCCGCAAGCCCGACCAGGGCCGCCAAGAGGAAGCTCGGCGCCAGGAACATCTTCAGGCGGATGGAATAGTCGTCGAACCTGAGCACCGTGGCGTCTCCCTGTTTTTTCGGTTATCTGGATTGATGGCGGCCGGTCACGCCGCTCATTCCTTATAGGCGCCGGCACCGACGACATATTTGTCGACCTTCTCGACGAAGGACGATTTCGCCTCGATCTTGTGCGAGACCGGATTGGGCCAGCGGTACTCGACCCAGCCGCTGCCTTTGCTGTTGGCGAGGTCGATCATTTCCTTGTTGTAGAGCTTGCCGTCGGCGTCCTTGAGATCGAGGTTGGTGTGGCCGATCAGGCCGGGATTGGCGCCGTGGGCGACGGTATTGCCGTCCATGCTGCGCACGAAGACGTAGAGATCGCGGTCGTGGAAATCCTTGTTGGACTTGTCGCCGAACGCCGCGAACGCCTTCTCGGGACCGGCCTGTTTGAGGAAGGCAGCGGCCTTTTCGACCATCGCCTTGGCTTCGTCGGGGGTGCCATGCTCGCCCGCTGCCAGGACAACACGGGGCGAGAAGGCCACGAGGACGGCGAAAACCGGCAGCAGAAACAATCGGGTAACGCGTGACATCAGCAATCTCCCAGAAGAAAGTGTTATCTCTCTCATATGGTTAGCGAGAAAATGCTAAGAAGAACTAAACACTTTGGAAACTCGGAGTGGTAGTTCCACGGCCGGTGATGCAGAGAATTAGGGGTATTTACGGCGATAAGTACTAGATTTCAGATTTCCGGCGCGCTGGCCATGCGTGCCCTTGCGCACTCCACGGGGCGGCCCCATGATTCGGCGATGTCCCACGAAATAAAGGAATTCGCGGTACGGCCCGACCCCGACGATCCGCGCCTCGTGCGCAATGTCGCGGGCGTCGATCAGGATGGCAAGCCGGTCGAGACCTCTGTCGTGATGGAGCGGCCGCTCACGCTGTTCCTCAATGGGCAGGAGATCGTCACCATGATGACGATCGGCGACCATCCGAACTATCTGGCGGTAGGCTACCTCCTCAATCAGAACATGCTGCGCGCCGGCGATACGGTGACTGACATCGACTACGACGAGGATCTCGAGACCGTCGTCGTGCGCACCGACCGGCGCACCAACTTCGAGAAGAAGCTGCGCAAGAAGACGCTGACCTCGGGCTGCGCCCAGGGCACCGTCTTCGGTGATCTCATGGAGAAGTTCGACGAGATCAAGCTGCCGGCGGACGCGGTGCTCCGGACCTCCTGGCTCTATCAGCTCACGAAGAAAATCAACACGGCGCCCAGCCTCTACCTTACCGCGGGTGCCATCCACGGCTGCGTGCTCTGCGAGGAGGACCGGCCGCTGGTCTACATGGAGGACGTCGGCCGCCACAACGCCGTCGACAAGATCGCGGGCTATATGCATCTGCACGGCGTCCCGCCGGCGGGAAAGATCTTCTACACCACGGGCCGGCTCACCTCGGAGATGGTGATCAAGACCGTGCAGATGCGGATCCCGATCCTGGTCTCGCGCTCGGGCTTCACCGCCTGGGGCGTCGATCTCGCGCGGCGCGCCGGCCTCACCTTGATCGGCCGCGCCAAGGGCAAGCGCTTCATCGCGCTTGCCGGCGAGAGCCGCATCGTCTTCGACGGCGGTGCCACCGCGGTGGAGGAGGAGAGTCCGCGCCTCCAGCGCAAGGCGAGCATGACCGAGGATGCCGACTGAGTTCCACGGCGTCCGGATCGCCGGCGTGCTCCTCGCAGGCGGCCAGTCGCGCCGCATGGGTGGCGGCGACAAGTCGCTGCGGATCCTCGGCGGCAAGTCGATCCTCGCCCGCGTCATCGAGCGGGCGCGGCCGCAGGTCGCCGTCCTTGCCCTTAACGCCAACGGCGACCCTCAGCGCTTCCGGGAATTCGGCCTTCCCGTCGTCGCCGACTCCGTACCGGACTTCGCGGGACCGTTGGCCGGCGTGCTGGCGGGTCTCGACTGGGCGGCAACCGCGCTGCCCGGCGTCACCCACGTCGCGAGCTTCGCCACCGACGCGCCGTTCCTGCCGCGCGACCTCGTGCCGCGGCTGGTGGCGGGGCTAGGCGGCGGTCGTCATCGTCTGGCCTGCGCGGTCTCGGCGGGGCAGGCGCATCCGGTCTTCGCGCTCTGGCCGATCGATCTGCGCGCCGAGCTGCGCCGCGCCCTGACGGAAGAGGAGATCCGCAAGGTCGACCGCTTCACCCAGCGCTACACACTGGCGCATGTGGATTTCCCGGTGGGCGAGGTCGATCCGTTCTTCAACACTAACCGTCCCGAGGATCTCGAGGCGGCGGAGGATCTGCTGGCGGTGCTGGGCGACGCCTGAGCGGAGCGTGATACGCAGTTCTACCTATGCACGTCCGCGGCAGCCTGACTTCAACGAACCTTCACAGGTTTCCGCTAAGCAGTTGCGATGCTCCGGGTCTACGGCTGCATCACCGAGCAGCACGATCTCTGGCTGGTCGCGCTCGCCGGCATCATCTGCCTGTTCGCCTGCTTCACCACGGCGAGCCTGCTGACTCGCGTCAGCGGGACGGAGCGGCAGCATGGCCTGGCGTGGCTCACGGCGGCTAGCGTGGTCCTCGGCTCGGGCATCTGGGCGACGCATTTCGTCGCCGAGCTCGCCTTCCGGCCCGGCGTTCCCATCGGTCACGACGGTCCGCTGACCGTCCTGTCGATCGTCGTCGCGATCGCGTTGTCCTGGCTCGGCATGGTCGCCGCGATCCGATATCGACGGCTCGTGCTGGGCGGCGCCGTCATCGGCGCGGCGATCGCGGCCATGCACTACGTCGGCATGATGGCGCTGCGCGCGCCCGCGGATCTCGACTGGGACATGCCGTACGTCGTGGCGTCCCTCGTCATCGGGCTATTGCCGGCGTCGGCGGCATTCCCGGTGCTGTTCCGCGGTCCCCGGCTCCGCTTCCGGCTGGGGGCCACCATTCTCCTCGTGATCGCGATCGTCGGCCTGCATTTCACCGGAATGACCGCCGTCGTGCTGGTGCCCAACCCGCTTCGCACCGTGCCTTCCGCCATCCTCGCGCCGGAACTCCTGGCGGTCGCGATCAGCGCCGTCACCGTGCTGATCGTCGGCCTGGGCCTCTCGGGATCGATCGTGGACCAGCGCCTGTCGGTGCATGCCATTCGCGAAGCCGCGGAATTGCGGCGCAGCCGGGAACACCTCGCCCGCGCGCAGCGGATCGCCGCCACCGCCAGCATCGAGAAGAATTTCCGCACCGGCGAGGTGGAATGGTCCGAGGAGGCCAACCGGCTGTTCGGTTTCACGGACGCCTCGCCGCCGCGCAGCATCGCCGACCTCATCGAGCGGGTTCACGTGGACGACCGGCCCCGGCTCCTGACGTCTCTCGCCGACGCGCGGAACGGCATCGCGGACGGGCCCACCGAATATCGCATCGTCCGGCCGGACGGCACCATACGGTCGGTCTACCGCGAGGCCGAGCTCGCCCTCGACGAGAATGGGCAGCCGCTGCAGCAGATCATCACGCTCAAGGACGTCACGGAGCTACGCGCCGCCGAGGAGCGCCGCAACGAGCTGGAACGCCAGCTCCAGCATTCCCAGCGCCTGGAGGCCATGGGGACGCTGGCCGGCGGCATCGCCCACGACCTCAACAATACGCTGGTGCCGGTGCTGGCGCTGTCGAAGATGGTATTGCGCCGGCTGCCGGCGGACAGCCGGGAGGCCGCCAATCTGCAGACGATCGCCAGCGCCGCCGAGCGGGCGCGCGATCTCGTGCAGCAGATGCTGACGTTCAGCCGCAAGCAGGTCGCCGAGAAGCAGGAAGTCGACATGGCGGCGGTGACGCGCGAGGCCCTGGGCCTGGTGCGCGCAAGCCTGCCGGCCGGCATCCAGATCGAGGCCGAGATCAACGACGTGCCTGCTGTGCTCGGTGAGGCGGGGCAGCTGCATCAGGTCGTGATCAATCTCCTGACCAACGCCGCCCAGGCGATTGCCGCCGATATCGGAAGCATCGCCGTCGCACTCGGCGCGGTCGCGGGCGCGCCGCTGTCGGAGGAGTTGTCCGCCACGGGCGAAATCCTGCTGACGGTGCGGGATACCGGATGCGGCATGGACGAGATGACCCGCAACCGCATCTTCGAGCCGTTCTTCACCACCAAGGGGGTGGGCGAAGGGACCGGGCTCGGCCTCTCGGTCGTCCACGGCATCATCACCAGCCATGGCGGCCGCATCGCGGTGGCGAGCGAAGTCGGCAAGGGCACCCGGTTCGACGTCCACCTGCCGGTCGTCGCGGCAGTGGCGGCCGCGCCAGGCGTGCCACCGGCGATGGCCCTGGTCGGCTAGGGAACGATCAACCCACGACCGTTGGCGCGGGCCTATCCCAGCGACGAGAACCCGCCGTCCACCGCGAGCACGGCGCCGGTGACGAAGTCGGAGGCGGCGCTCGCCAGGAACACGGCGGTCCCCGCGAAATCCGCGGGGTCGCCCCAGCGTCCCGCCGGCGTGCGCGCCAGCACCCGGTCGTGCAGGCCTTCCACCTGCTTGCGGGCGCCCCGGGTCAGCTCGGTATCGATCCAGCCCGGCAGCACCGCGTTGGCCTGGATGTTGTGCTTGGCCCAGGCGGTCGCCAGCGACTTGGTGAACTGCACGATGCCGCCCTTGCTGGCGCCATAGGCCGGCGAGAAGGGGGCGGCGAAGATCGACATCATCGAGCCAATGCTGATGATCTTGCCGAAGCCCGCCTTGGTCATGGCGGGAAAGCTCGCCTGGGAGGCCATGAAGGCGCTGGTCAGGTTGGTGTCCATCACCGTGCGCCATTCCGCCAGCGAGATCTCCTCGGGCTGCTTGCGGATGTTGGTGCCAGCGTTGTTGACGAGGATGTGGAGGGCGCCGAACTTGGCGACCGCCATGTCCACCATGGCGCGGCAGTCGACCTCCGGTGACATCGACCTCGATCGCCGCCGCCTTGGCGCCGAGCTTCTGCAGCGTCGCCACCGCCGCCTCGTTCTTGCTCTTGTTGCGGCCGGCGATCAGCACCGCGGCGCCGGCCTGTGCCAGGCCCTCGGCCATGCCGAGGCCGATGCCGCCATTGCCGCCGGTGACGAGGGCGACGCGGCCTGAAAGATCGAACAGCTTCATCGAGGTGCCTCCGGGTCTGGGTTCAGCCCTAGTGGTTCGTGTCCGGCGGATACGTACCGTATCCGCCGGACACGAACCACCAGACCTTAAGTTTAGTGGGCCAATTCACCCAACGCTTGGGATTCAAGCGTTGGGATCGGACCACTGGCGCCGCTCATCCTCGTCGAGAGGAATGAGCCGCACCAGCTCGGTGTTGATGAGACGCTTGCCGGCATTTTCAAAATTGACGGTGACGCGGTCGCCGATCGCCGACTGCACCTGGCCCACGCCCCAATCGGGCTCGCCGGGGTGGCGCACGCGGGTTCCTGGAACCAGCCGATCGATCACGGGGAGACTCGCCTCCTTCAGGAGCCGTCACGGGCGGTTGTCACGCCGGTGCGGGCGCTTCATTATAGGGGGCGAGCCGCCTGCCGCCCAGGCGCGTGCCGACCTTCCCAACCAGCGGGGCCCCATGATCGAATTGCGCGTGCTCGAGTTGCTGTGCGCCCGCTTCTGCCACGAGATGGTGAGCCCGGTGGGCGCGGTGAGCAACGGCGTCGAGCTTCTCGACGAGGACGATCCGGATTTCGTCCGCGAGGCGATGGGCCTGATCGGGCAGAGCGCCCGCACCGCGTCGCGCCGACTGCAGTTCTACCGCTTCGCCTATGGCACCACGCCGGTCGCCGGCAACATGCGCCCGCGCGACCTGCTGATGGGACTTCTCGACGGCGGCAAGGTGACCGCCGAATGGGGGGAGGGGGTGTCGGCGCTGACGCCGGAATGGCAGCGCTTGGCCTGCAACCTGGCCGTGATCGCCGCCGATACCCTGCCTCGTGGCGGCCGGATCTCGATTCAGGCGACGACTCCGACCGGCGTGGTCATCGAAGCGCTGGGGGACCCGGTCCTGATAAATCCGGACATGGTAGCCGCGCTCACCGGGACGGTGTCGGCGGCCGACCTCACGTCGAGAACGATACACGGGTATGTCACCGCCAAATTCGCGGAACAGCTGAGCAGTTTCTCGGCCCTTAAGGAGAGCGGGCCGGGCCGGGCACTCTTCGTCGCTCAGCCGCGCTGATTCCCGCATGACGTGTGGTAGTATCGTCCGCACGGCCGGTTTGGCGCCAAAAGTGCCCGAAACACAATGGCATCGCTAACTGGTTCTTAATCGGTCTCCGTCACTTTTCAGCTACCTCTGCGCGTGGCGCGGGGGCGGGTATTTATCCCCAGGGGCTGAGAAACGACCATGGATGACTTGCTGAAAGACTTCCTGACCGAGACGAACGAGAACCTCTCCGTGCTCGACGTCGAGCTCGTGAAGCTTGAGCAGAATCCCAACGATCCCGGGCTTCTCGGCAACATCTTCCGTCTCGTGCATACCATCAAGGGCACCTGCGGGTTCCTGGGCCTGCCGCGCCTGGAAGCGCTGGCGCATGCCTCGGAGAATGTGCTCGGCAAGATTCGCGATGGCGAGCTCGTGGTCAACGAGATCGCGGTCAGCCTCATCCTGGAATCCCTCGACGACATCAAGGCGATCATGTCGACCCTCGAGGCCACCGAGGCGGAGCCGCCGGGCAACGACGCGGACCTGATCGAGCGCCTGAACGCGCTCGCCAATGGTGCCGAGGCCGCGGCGCCGAAAGCGAAGCCTGCCAAGAAGAAGGCCGCGAAGGCCGAACCCACGCCGATCGAGGCGATGGAGGAAGAGCCGGTCGCGATCGCGGCGGCTCCCGTCGACGTCGAGCCCGAGCCCGAGCCCGAGCCTGTGATCGAGACGCACGCCGCCATCGATGACGTGGCGGAGCCGGTCGTTCATGCCGGCGCGGCGGACGAGCCGGTGAAGGATCGCAAGGACAGCAAGGAATCAGCGGTCGCCGCCCAGAGCATCCGCGTCAACGTCGACCTGCTTGAGAATCTCATGACCATGGTGAGCGAGCTCGTGCTCACCCGCAACCAGCTCCTGCAGATACTGCGGAGCCAAAAGGACAGCGAGTTCGGCGCGCCGCTGCAGCGCCTCTCTCACGTCACCACCGAGCTGCAGGAAGGCGTCATGAAGACGCGCATGCAGCCGATCGGCAATGCCTGGTCGAAGCTGCCGCGCATCGTGCGCGATCTCTCCCACGAGTTGGGCAAGAAGATCGATCTGCGCATGCTGGGCGCGGAGACCGAGCTGGATCGCCAGGTGCTCGAGCTCATCAAGGATCCGCTCACCCACATGGTGCGGAACTCCGCCGACCACGGCGTCGAGATCCCCGCCGAGCGCGCCGCCAAGGGCAAGCCCGAGACCGGCACCATCACCCTCAACGCCTATCATGAGGGCGGCCACATCATCATCGAGATCGCCGACGACGGTCGCGGCCTCGACATGGATCGGATCAAGCAGAAGGTGATCTCCAGCGGCCTCGCGAGCGAGACCGACCTGGCGGCCATGTCCGACCAGCAGATCCAGCAGTTCATCTTCAAGGCCGGCTTCTCCACCGCCGCCAAGGTGACCAGCGTCTCCGGCCGCGGCGTCGGCATGGACGTGGTGCGCACCAACATCGAGAAGATCGGCGGCGCCGTCGAGATGAAGAGCGTGCGCTTCAAGGGCTCGACCTTCACGATCAAGATCCCGCTCACGCTGGCCATCGTCTCGGCGCTGATCGTGGAGAGCGCCAACGAGCGCTTCGCCATCCCGCAGATCAGCGTCGTCGAGCTGGTGCGCGCGGCGGCGAATTCCGAGCACACCATCGAGATGCTGAACGACACGCCGGTCCTGCGCCTGCGCAACCGGCTGCTGCCCCTGGTATCGCTGCAGGAGCTTCTGAAGCTCGGCAAGCGGACCGAGGGCGGCGAGACCTACATCGTGGTGACCCAGGTCGGCACTTACACCTTCGGCATCATCGTCGACCGCGTGTTCGACACCGAGGAAATCGTGGTGAAGCCGGTGGCGCCGATCCTGCGCGACATCTCCATGTTCTCCGGCAATACCATCCTTGGCGACGGCAGCGTGATCATGATCCTGGATCCCAACGGCATTGCCGCGGCGACCGGGGAGATCACGGTCAGCGACAGCTCCAAGCTCGGCGAAAGCCAGGTGCGCGCCGGTTCGCGCGACCAGCGCACGACGCTCCTGCTGTTCCGCGCCGGCGAGAGTGGCCAGATGGCGGTGCCGCTGGCCCTCATCGCCCGCCTGGAGGAGATCGACGTCGGTCAGATCGAGAACTCCAACGGCAGGCCGGTGGTGCAGTATCGCGGCAAGCTGATGCCGCTGGTGGCCACCGATCCCGCCTATCGCATGAAGGAAACCGGCCGCCAGCCGATCCTGGTCTTCGCGGATCACGACCGCAGCATGGGCCTGGTGGTGGACGAGATCGTGGACATCGTCGAGGAGAACCTGGCGATCGAGCTCATGGCCGACCGGCCGGGCCTGATCGGCAGCGCCATCGTCGCCGGCAAGGCGACCGAGCTCATCGATGCCGGCCATTACCTCACGCAGGCCTATCAGGACTGGTTCCGTGCGGCCGGCGAGGCCGAGCTCGGCGCCAAGCACAAGAGCAAGCGCGTGCTGCTCGTCGACGACAGCCCGTTCTTCCGCAACCTGTTGACGCCGCTGCTGTCGGTCGCCGGCTATGACGTCACGACCGTCGAATCCGGCGATCGCGCCCTCGTCCTCTGCGAGGCGGGCGAGGAGTTCGACGTCATCGTCAGCGACATCGAGATGCCCGGCATGAACGGCTTCGAGTTCGCGAGCGCCGTGCGCAGTGCCGGACGCTGGCAGCACACGCCGCTGGTGGCGCTCTCCTCCCATGCCTCGCCCAAGGATCTCGATCGCGGCCGTGCGGCGGGCTTCACCGACTACGTCGCCAAGTTCGATCGCGACGCGCTTCTCACCACCCTGTCCGAGACGCTGAGTAACGAGCGAGGTGCAGCATGAGCAAGGACGTATCCGCCGCCGAGAGCGCGAGCGGCAAGCCCGGCGGCACCGGCGAGCGGCGCGATTTCGTCTCGGTGACCATCGCCGATCAGCTCTTCGGCATTCCCGTGCTGCAGGTGCAGGACGTGCTGGGCGCGCAGCGCATCACCCGCATTCCCCTGGCGCCAGCGGAAGTTGCGGGCTCCCTCAACCTGCGCGGTCGCATCGTGACCGCGATCGATATCCGAACCCGGCTCGGCCTGCCGCCGCGCGCGGAGGGCAAGACGGCGATGAGCGTGGTCGTCGACTACGGCGGCGAGCTCTACAGCCTGCTGGTGGATTCGGTCGGCGAGGTGCTGAGCCTCGACGGCGGCGACGCGGAACGCAATCCCGCCACCCTGGACCCCGTCTGGCGCGAGCTGTCGGCCGGAATCTTCCGCCTCGACGGCAAGCTGCTGGTGGTTCTCGACGTCGCTCGCGTGCTCGATTTCTCCTCTCGCGCCGCCGCGGCCTAAGCCGCGGCACGCGTCTAGAAGGAATACCAGGACATGAAGTCCTGCCTCGTTGTGGACGATTCAAAAGTCATTCGGAAAGTGGCGCGGCGGATCCTCGAGGATCTGCATTTCGGCGTCGACGAGGCTGCCGACGGCAAGCTTGCGGTCGAGGCCTGCACCAAGCGGATGCCGGACGTGATCCTGCTCGACTGGAACATGCCGGTCATGAGCGGCATCGAGTTCCTGCGGCATCTTCGCAAGATGCGCGGTGGCGACACGCCGATCGTGGTGTTCTGCACCACCGAGAACGATATCGCCCACATCCAGGAGGCGATCGGGGCGGGCGCCAACGAATACATCATGAAGCCGTTCGACAGCGACATCCTGCAGACCAAGTTCGCCCAGGTGGGGTTGCTGTGACTGGTGTCGCTGCCTTCTCTAGTTCCAGTACAGGTGCCAAGGCGGTCGGTCGGTCGGGATCGCCTTATCGCGTCATGGTGGTCGACGACAGCGCGGTGATCCGCGGCCTGCTGTCGCGCGCGCTCGAGGTCGATCCCGATATTCAGGTGGTTGCCTCCGTGGGCGACGGCCAGATGGCGATCAACACGGTGCAGCGCCAGGACATCGAGATTGTCATTCTCGATATCGAGATGCCGGTCATGGACGGCATGACGGCGCTGCCGAAGCTGATCGCCGCCCGGCCGGGTATCCAGGTCATCGTCGCCTCGACGCTGACCCAGCGCGGTGCCAACGTCAGCATGAAGGCGCTTTCGCTGGGGGCGGCGGACTACGTCACCAAGCCAGGCTCCTCGGCGCTCACCACGGCCGACCAATTCAAGCGCGAGCTCACCGACAAGGTGAAGGCGCTGGCATTCGCTCGCCGGCAGACCCGCCGCGAGGCGCAGCCGGCGGCGACGGCGGCGGTCGCGCGCGACCGCGCCGGCCCGGCCCTGGTACCGCACGTCGGCCGCGGCGGCGAGATTCGCCTGCGCACGCAGCCGATCGAGCGGCCCGACGTCGTCGCCATCGGCTCGTCCACCGGCGGGCCGCAAGCCCTGTTTCGTCTTCTGAAGGCGCTGGGCGGAGTGGCGCAGCCGATTCTGATCACCCAGCACATGCCGCCGACCTTCACCACGATCCTCGCCGAGCACATCCGGCGGCTGACCAATCTCAAGGCCGCCGAGGCGGTGGACGGCGAGGTAGTCAAGGGCGAGCGCATCTATATCGCGCCGGGCGACTTCCACATGGTGGTGGAGGCGCAGGCGGGCCAGAAGGTGCTCCGGCTGACCAAGGCGCCGCCGGAGAATTTCTGCCGGCCGGCGGTCGACCCCATGCTGCGCAGCCTGGCGGCCGCCTACGGCCGCAAGGTCCTGAGCGTCATCCTGACCGGGATGGGCCAGGACGGGCTCAAAGGCGGTCAGGTGCTGATCGCCGGCGGCGGCTCCCTCATCGCGCAGGATGAAAAGACCAGCGTGGTCTGGGGCATGCCCGGCGCCGTCGCCATGGCGGGGCTCTGCAACGCGGTCCTGCCGATCGACGAGATCGCGCCGTTCCTGTTGCGGCATGTCGGGCGGGCGCCGTCATGACAAACGACGATTTCGATTACCTCTGCAAGCTGCTCAAGGAGCGCTCGGGCCTGGTGCTGACGCGCGACAAGGCCTATCTGCTGGAGAGCCGGCTGCTGCCGGTGGCGCGCAAGCACAATCTCAAGACGCTCGAGGAGATGGTGCCGATCGTGCGCAGCCGCCCCACCGGCGATCTCATGAAAGAGATCGTCGAGGCGATGACCACCAACGAGTCATTCTTCTTCCGCGACATCAAGCCGTTCGAGCAGTTCACCGGCTTCGTCCTGCCGGCGCTGATCAAGGCGCGCGCGGACAAGAAGCTGATCCGGATCTGGAGCGCGGCGTGCTCGAGCGGCCAGGAACCCTATACTCTCGCCATGCTCCTGGCGGAGCAGGCGGCCAAGATGCCGGGCTGGCGCATCGAGATCCTCGCCACCGATCTCTCCACCGAGATCCTGGAGAAGGCGGAGGCCGGCCAGTACTCGCAATTCGAGGTGCAGCGCGGCCTGCCGATCCAATATCTGGTGAAATACTTCAAGCAGCAGGGCGACCGCTGGCAGATCGACGCCGGCATCCGGGGCCGCGTGCGCTTCCGCACCTTCAACCTGCTGGAGGATCCAACCTCGCTCGGTACCTTCGACGTCGTCTTCTGCCGCAACGTGCTGATCTATTTCGACCAGCCCACCAAGACGACGGTGCTGAGCCGGCTGCACAAGATCATGACGCCCGACGGCTTCCTCTATCTCGGCGGCGCCGAGACGGTGCTGGGGATCAGCGACAAGTTCCAGGCGGCGCCGGAGCACCGCGGCATCTACCGCCCGTCCTCCGCCGCGACGGCGGCGGCGCAGCCCCGCAAGGTCGCCGTCTAGAGCCTTATCGGTTCTGATTGGATCAGAACCGGGCTCTAGTTTTTTGTTTGAGCATGATCTTTTCCGAAAACCGGCATCCACTTTTCGGGATCATGCTCTAAGACCGTTTCCGTATCAGGTTCGTGGAATCAAAAAGGCGCGCCGCGCGGGAACGCCGCGGGCGCGCCTCTTTGCCCCGTAACGACGGTCGGTCAGACCTTCGCGAGCTTGCGCTCCGCGGCGGCGGCATCGGCCGGCGCCGGGTCGCGCAGCACGTAGCCGCGGCCCCAGACAGTTTCGATGTAGTTGTCGCCGCCGGTCGCCTGGCCCAGCTTCTTGCGCAGCTTGCAGACGAAGACGTCGATGATCTTGAGCTCGGGCTCGTCCATGCCGCCGTAGAGATGATTGAGGAACATCTCCTTGGTGAGGGTGGTGCCTTTGCGCAGGCTCAGGAGCTCGAGAATGCCGTATTCCTTGCCGGTGAGGCGGAGCGGCTGACCTTCGACCTCGACGGTGCGGCTGTCCAGGTTGACCAGCAGCTTGCCGGTGCGGATCACCGATTCCGAGTGGCCCTTGGCGCGCCGGACGATCGCCTGGATGCGGGCGATGAGCTCGCGGCGGTCGAAAGGCTTGGTGAGGAAGTCGTCCGCGCCGAAGCCCAGGCCCTTGATCTTGTGGTCGAGCTCGCTGAGCCCTGACAGGATCAGGATCGGCGTACGCACGCGTGCGGCGCGCAGCCGGCGCAGCACCTCATAGCCGTCGATATCCGGCAGCATGAGGTCGAGAATGATGATGTCGTAGTCATAAAGCTTACCGATCTCCAGGCCGTCTTCGCCCAGGTCGGTCGTGTCGACGATGAAGTTTTCGGCCCGCAGCATCATCTCGATGCTCGCCGCGGTCGCCGAATCGTCCTCAACCAGAAGCACCCGCATCCTGACCTCCGCCGTTCAGCGCCGTTCACTCCGTTTTCACGTCAGCGCTATATTAAGCATTCTTACTGCGCTGGGTTAACAACAGGTTAACCGCACCCCCTCCGAGTCGCGGAAATCTGCGACTTTTGGCAACCGCAGGGTGCCTCGCGAGTCGCCTCCCATTGACCAGAAATAACGCGACTCGGGCCTCCGCCAAGAGGCTAAGCCCGTCAATAACGGCGGGAATCTCGGTCTCCGACTGGGTTAGCGGCCGGGGTTAACCGCACTTTAAACGCGCCCGCAGCATACTCCGGCGTCTCCCGCGGCGTCGGTCCCGGGTGTGCCCTTTCGGCAACGCTTAGCGAGGTAACGCGTGGATCTGGGGATTCTTCTCGACGAAGTCCGACAGATCCCGAGCCACCAGCGCTATGGCCGCGTGACGGGTGTACTCGGCCTGCTGCTGGAAGTCGGCGGCGTGCCGCAGAGCCTGGCCGTCGGCGGGCGCTGCGAGGTGGTCGCCCGCGACGGCCGCCGGGTTCCCTGCGAGGTCGTGGGCTTTCGCAACAACCGCGCCCTGGTGATGCCGTTCGGCGCCCTCGAGGGCATCGGTCTCGGCTCCAAGGCCGAGGTGCTGCCCACCGCGGCGATGATCTATCCCACCGACGCCTGGCTCGGCCGGGTCGTCAACGCCCTGGGCCAGCCTCTCGACGGCAAGGGACCGCTGCCCACGGGACCGGTGGCCTATCCGCTCCGCAACCAGGCGCCGGCGGCCCATCTGCGCAAGCGCGTCCACGGCAAGGTCGATCTCGGCGTGCGCGCCCTCAACACCTTCCTGACCTGCTGCCGCGGCCAGCGCATGGGCATCTTCGCCGGCTCCGGTGTCGGCAAATCGATCCTGCTCTCCATGCTCGCGCGCTACACCGCCAGCGACTGCACCGTCATCGGCCTCATCGGCGAGCGCGGCCGCGAGGTGCAGGAGTTCATCGAGGACGATCTCGGGCCCGAGGGCCTGAAGCGCAGCGTCGTCGTGGTGGCGACCTCGGATGAATCGCCCCTCATGCGGCGCCAGGCCGCCTATCTCACCCTCGCAGTCTCCGAGTACTTCCGCGACCGCGATCGCGACGTGCTCTGCCTGATGGACAGCGTCACCCGCTTCGCCATGGCGCAGCGCGAGATCGGCCTTTCCGCTGGCGAGCCGCCCACCAGCAAGGGCTATCCGCCCACCGTCTTCGCCGAGCTGCCGCGGCTCCTGGAGCGCGCCGGTCCCGGCACTGGCAAGGGCAGCATCACCGGCCTCTTCGCCGTGCTGGTGGAAGGCGACGACCATAACGAGCCGATCTCCGATGCCGTGCGCGGCATCCTCGACGGCCACATCGTCCTCGATCGCGCCATCGCCGAGCGCGGCCGCTATCCCGCCATCAACGTGCTGCGCTCGATCTCGCGCACCATGCCCGGCTGCAACAGCGAGGAGGAGAACCGCCTCGTCTCCCACGCCCGGCAGTTCCTCTCCACCTACGAGGACATGGCCGAGCTCATCCGCCTCGGCGCCTATCGCAAGGGCAGCGACGCCAAGATCGACGAGGCGATCCGCTACTATCCCGCCCTCGAGAACTTCCTCAGCCAGGCCCGCGAGGTGCGCGCCGAGATCGCCGAGGGCTACGCCGAGCTGCAGCGGATCCTGGCGGAGACCCCGGCGTGAGCGCGCTGGAAAGCCTGATCCGCATTCACCGCTGGCAGATCGACGAGCGCCGCCGCCAGCTGTCCGAGCTCGAGGTGCTGGCCGAGCGCGTGCGCCAGGACCTGCTGCGGCTGGCCGAGGAGCGCCGGCTCGAGGAGGCGGCGGCCAATGCCACCTTCGAGGCGAGCCACGGATTTCCCGGCTATCTCCGCGGCGCCCTCGATCGCCGCGCCACCCTCGAGAAATCGCTGATCGAGATCGGCGAGCAGATCGTCCGGGCGCGGGACGCGCTGGCCGAGGCATTCCAGGAAATGAAGCGCTACGAGATTGCCTCCGCCAACCGCGAGCGCCATCGCCAGCACCAGGCCGACCGCCGCGAGCGCATCGACCTTGACGCCGTGGCGCTGGAGAATTTCCGCCGCCGCACGGGGGCCGCCTAGGCATCGGGGCCTGCATCGCGGCCCTGGACCCGGCGTCCCGCCCGCGGCGCGTCGATGCAAACGATACAGCACGCGGTTCCCCTCCATGCCGTTCCCGCAAGGCAGGCATGGGCAGGCAGGGGCGGGATTGTGACCTCGATCACAGCGTTTTGCTGCATTGCACAATAAAATCTTCCTCGCCGGATTGGGGAGGTCGCCATGTTCGTAGCCGCCACGGTGAGGGATGCGCCGCCGCCTGTCGATCGCACGTTGTCGAGCCATTGCTGCGACGTCGGGGACGTGGAGGAAGGGCTTCCCGTCAGCCTGACGCCGGTTCATCGCCAGGTCCTCGGCCACTGGCGGGCGCGGCGCGACGGCCGCCGGGCGACGCGCCAACGGGACATCGATCCCGGCGCCATACGGCCGGCCCTCCCGTACCTGCTGATCTGGGAGGTCGATGCCAATGACGATTATGCGTGCCGGCTGTCCGGTACCAAAGTCGACGACACGCTGGGCAGGCCCTTGAAGGGCGCGACGCTGAGCCAGATTCCCTGCCGGCTCATCGACGATGCCCGCCGCGAGTTCGGTGCGGTGCGCGAGCGCGGTCTGGCCTGCGTCGCCGAACGGACGATGGGCTGGGCCGGGAAGCCGTACCTATTCTATCGCCATTTGCTGCTGCCGCTGACCCGCGAGACCGACGCGGTTGAGCGGCTGCTCAGCGTCATGACGTTCCACAGTCTTGAGGCGGCCGCCCGCGCGAGCTGACCGATCGCCGCCGCCGGGTGGCGTGGGTCAGATCTTGATTCCGAGATGCGGCCGGAGCTCCTCGAGAGGAGCCACCGGGAAGCGCGCGGTGGTCACGAAGGCGATGTCGCCGGTGAAGCCGCTGGCGGCGAGAGAGTTGCGGAAGATCGAGGCCATGTCGGTCTTGATGTCGGCGGCCATGGGCTCGTGGCTGCGCAGCACCAGGTCGAAGCGGCCCTTGCGCACGAGACCGTCGAGCTGCAGGGCGCCGAGCCGGCTCATGTCGAGATCGAGAACGAAGCGGGAGCCGCGCTCGTCGCGCTGCTGGGAGGTCTGCTCCTCCGCGTCGCGGCGGACGTAGAGGCGGACCGGCTGCACCGCGTTCTCGTCCAGCACCGGCAGCGTCAGCACCCGCCAGTCGCTCTTGGTGCCGTCGGCGCTCACGCGGCGCATCTCGCTCACGTCCTTCTGCAGGCGGGTGCGCAGGTCGCCGCGCCCCGCGGTCGTCAACGCCGTGTTCACGCTGTCCGGCGGCCAGTCGGCGGCGCCTTTCAGCACGCCCACGAAAAACAGCAGCGTCGCCGCCAGCCGCGGCGCGGTGCTGGGCGTGAGGTCCGCGCGCAGCTGGGATGCCAGGTTCGGCGCCACGCGGTCGAGGGTCTGCAAGGTCTCGTCGAGGGCGGGCCAGCCGCTGCCGAGGGCCGGCGACGCCAGAGCCTGCGCGCTCGGCGACGGCGGCGCGGCGCTGGCCGGCAGGTCCAGCCGCTGCAGATTGACCAGCGTGCCCGGTGCCAGATCGAGATGCTGCTCGAGGGACAGCAGGCCTGCCGGCGTTTCCAGGAGAGTGACGGCGCCGCTGGTCTGGCCGATGGTGCCGAGAATGACCGGCGTGGCCGGGACAGGCGCCGGCGTGCTGCCCGATGTCGCCGGTGCCACCGGCACGGGGACGAAGCGCGCCGGTTGCGGAACGGTCGCCGCGGCGGACGCGCTGGCGATGGCCGGCGCGGTCGGCGGCGGTGAGACGGTGCCGGTCGCCGGGGGGCTGGCGGCGGGGCCGGCTGTCGCGACCGGCGTGGTCGATGGGTTGACGGCGGGGATGGCCGGCGCGGCGCTGACGAGCGGGCCGGGCGGCGCGCCGGTCGGCGTGGCGGCAGCGGTGCTGGTCGCGGGGACGGCCGGTGCGGCAGCCTGCGGCGGTACGCTGAGGCGGAGCGTGAGCTGGCTTCCCGCCGGCGGCGCATCGGCGGTACCGGCCGGGGTCACCACGGTGGCGCGCACGGTTTGGCCGAGGGCGATCTCCGCCGAGGGAGCCGCCGGTGCGGACGCCGTTGGCGTGCCGGGGAGGGGCGCCGGCACCGGAGTGCCGGCGGCGCGCAGCGCGCCATATCCCAGGGGCTGGCCGTTGGCGGTGAGGATGGCGGCGCCGGCGGGCGGGCCCGGGAATATCTTCAGCTCCACGGGCGTGCCGCTGGGAAGCGCCAGATTAGTCTTGAGCGCCACGGTGCCGAAGTCGGTCTTCAGCACCAGCACGCTTTCCACATCGCTGGCGGTGACCGTGGCGGCGATGATGCCGCTGGCGGCAAGCGCGGCCTGGGGCGGCGGCAGGGCGAAGTCGATGACCGGCGGCGTCGGTGCCGCCGGCGCGGCCGGCGGGACCAGCGGCACCGCACCGAGGCTCAGGCTGTCGACCACGAGCACCTCCCCCGAGATGTCAGAGCGAGTTGACCAGCCGCTCGGCGATCGCCTCGACATCGAGGGCGGCGTCGCATCCGGGATGGCGGGTGAGCAGCGAGGTCTGACGGCGGATGCTGTCCTTGATGTGATCGTCCCGGCGCACCACCCCGGCGAGCTTCGGCTCGATCTTCAGGAACTCGCGACAGGCACGCAGCAGGGTCTGATAGGTGCGCTCGCCGTCGCGGTGGCTCGCCGCCATGTTGATGACGATCTGGGCGTTGTCCACCAGGCGCTCGAGGGTGCACACCTTGATGAAGGCGTAGGCGTCGGTGATCGCCGTCGGCTCGTCCGTCGTGACCACGATGCAGGCGCGGGACTGGGCGGCGAGCAGCCGCACGGTACGCTCGATGCCGGCGCCGAGATCGAGGACGACCCAGTCGTAGCCCTGGCCGAACTCGCCGAGCTCGGCGCGCAGGCTCAGGAGGCGGCTCGCCGGCAGCGTCGCGAGGCTGCCGGAGCCGGACCGGCCGGCGACGATGTCGAAGCCGGCGCTGTGACGGGTCACCGCCTGGTCGAGGGAGATCTGGCCGGAGATGACGCTGGCGAGATCGCGCTCCGGTGTCACGCCGAGCTGGACGTCGACGTTCGCCAGGCCGAGGTCGCCGTCGAACAGCAGCACGCGCTTGCCGGCTTGCGCCAGGGAATGGGCGAGGGTGATCGAGAACCACGTCTTGCCGACGCCGCCCTTGCCGGACGCCACGGCGAGGATGTTGCGTTTCGCGGGTTGCGCGGCCGGAAAGGCGTGCACGACCGGGGAGCTTTTCATGACGCGCCTCGCTTCTTGAGCGGTGGGTGCTCGGCAAGCTCCGCCTGAGCAAGCAGGCGGCGCGCCAGTACCATGGGGTTGAAGGGGCTGAGGCCGTCGGCGATCTCGGGCGCGATGCCCGCTTCGCTGAAGGCGAGTTTGGCCGCGGCCGCCGCGGCGAGCACGCTGCCCAGGCGGTGAGTGAGGTCGAGGCGGGTCACCGCCATGCGCGTGCAGCCGAGATCGCGGAAGATGCGCGCGATCTCGACGGCATCGGCGGCGTCGCCGCCGGCGGCGGCGACCATCAGCGGCTCGGCGCCGGCGGCGGCCACCAGCGCCATCAGGTCGCGGCGGTCGACGGCGTTGTAGGGGTTGATGCCGGGGCTGTCGATCAAGGTCAGCTCCTCGGTGGAGCTGGCGGCCGCTTCCGCCAGACGCTTGACGTTCTCGATCGCGTGGAGATGCACGCCGAGGATGCGTGCCACCGCCGCCAGCTGCTCGATGGCGCCGGCGCGCACGGTGTCCGCGGTGATCAATCGTATCGACCGCTTCGCCATCACGGCGCGCGCGGCGAGCTTGGCGATCGTCATCGTCTTGCCGGCGCCGGGCGGGCCGATGAACATGATCGGCCGCGTCCGCCCGCGGTCCGGGATCGGGGCGAAGGAGAACACCGTGGCGAGGGCGCCGGCGAGCGCCGCCAGCTCGTCGCCGGCGTCGAGGGAGAGCGAGGCCATCAGGATCTTCTCGGCCAGCGTGCCGGGAACGCCGTTCGCCGCCAATGCCTCGCTCAGCCGATCGGTGATGTCGGGACCCGATGGCGCGTCGCCCAGACGTGGCTCCGCCTCGTCGATCGCGGCGGTGACGCGCACGTCGCCCGCCACCGTGTCGTCGGTCGACACGATGATGGCCTCGGCGCCCAATTCCTGGCGCACGCGCGCCATGGCCTCCTGCATCGTGGGCGCGGTGAAGTTGCGCAGGCGCATGTGCTACCCGCTCCTCAGATCTGCCCCAGCGTGCGGATGCGCGCCTTGGGGTGGATCTCGTTCTGGGACATAACCACGGTCATCGGCCGGAAGCGCTCGACGATCGAGCGCACATAGGGCCGGATCGCCGGGCTGGTGAGCAGCACCGGCGTCTCGCCGGCCATGGCGTGGCGCTCGAAGATCTGGCGCACGCTGCCGATGAATTCCTGCAGCGCGCGTCGGCGGCATCGCCAGGTGCTTGTCATCGCCCTGGCCGATGATCGCCTCGGCGAAGGCCTGCTCCCACTGGGCCGACATCGTGACCAGCGGAATGAAGCCGCCCTCGCCGGTATGGGAGTCGCTGATCTGGCGCGCGAGGCGCGCGCGCACGTGCTCGGTGATCACGCTGACGTTGCGGCTGTAGCCGCAGGCCTCGGAGATGCCCTCGAGGATGGTGGGGAGGTCGCGGATCGAGATGCGCTCGCCCAGCAGGTTCTGCAGCACGCGCTGGATGCCGCCGACGGAAATCTGGCTCGGCACCATGTCGGCGATCAGCTTCTGATGGCGCTTGTCGAGATCGTCCAAGAGCTTCTGCGTCTCGGCGTAGGACAGCAGCTCCGCCATCGCATCCTTCACCACCTCGGTCAGGTGGGTGGTGACGACGGTCTGCGGCTCGACCACGGTATAGCCGCGGAAGGTCGCCTCCTCGCGATTGCCCTCCGCGGTCCACAGCGCCGGCAGGCCGAAGGTCGGCTCGATGGTGGCCTCGCCCTGGAGCGTGATCGCCTCGCCGCGGGGGTCCATCACCAGCAGCATGTTGGGCCGGAGGTCGCCGCGGCCGATCTCGATCTCCTTGATGCGGATCACGTAGGTGTTGGCCGCGAGCTGCAGGTTGTCCTGGATGCGCACCGAGGGCATCACGAAGCCCATCTCGTTGGCGATCTGGCGCCGGAGCGAGCGCACCTGATCGGTGAGCTTGGGGCCGTGGTCGTTGTTGATGAGGCGCGAGGAGGCCGTAGCCGAGCTCGAGGCGGATCTGGTCGATCTGCAGCGACGGTCTGGATCGGCTCCTCCGTCGGCGGCGCGGCGGCGGCGGTCACCTTGTCGGCCTCGTCCTTGGTCTCCTTGTCGCGCCGGCGCGTGAGCTTCCAGGCGGCGCCGCCGGTCAGCACCGAGAGCGCCAGGAACGGCACCATGGGAATGCCGGGCAGGATGGCGAGCGACGAGGGTGAGGAACGAGGCGAGGCCGAGCGCCGCCGGGATAGGCGCTGAGCTGGCCGAAGAGCGCCTTGTCCATCGAGCCGGAGATGCCGGCCTTGGAGACCAGCATGCCGGCGGCGATCGAGACGACCAGCGCCGGGATCTGGGTCACCAGGCCGTCGCCGACGGTCAGCACGGTATAGGTCTGCGTCGCCGCCGAGAAAGTCAGTCCCTTCTGCGCCACGCCGATGATGATGCCGGCGATGACGTTGATGAAGGTGATGATGAGGCCGGCGACCGCGTCGCCGCGCACGAACTTCGAGGCGCCGTCCATGGCGCCGAAGAAGTTGCTCTCGTCCTCGAGCTCGCGTGCGCCGCACGCGCGCCACCTTCTCGTCGATCAGGCCGGCGGAAAGGTCGGCGTCGATCGCCATCTGCTTGCCGGGCATCGCGTCCAAGCTGAACCGGCGGCGACCTCGGCGATGCGGCCGGAGCCCTTGGTGATGACGACGAAGTTCACCACCACGAGGATGGTGAAGACGATCACGCCGATCACGAAGTTGCCGCTCATCACGAAGCCGCCGAAGGCCTGGATGACGTGACCGGCGGCGGCGGTGCCCTCGTGGCCGTGGCTCAGGATCAGCCGGGTGGAGGCGAGGTTGAGCGCGAGCCGCATCATGGTGGAGATCAGCAGCACGGTCGGGAAGGACGAGAACTCCAGCGGGCGCTTGATGAAGAGCGCCACCATCAGGATCAGGACCGAGAAGGTGATCGATAGCGCCAGGCTCCCGTCGAGGAGCCAGGTCGGCATCGGCAGGATCAGCACCACCAGGATGGCGACGATGCCCAGCGCCAGCGCGATCTCGCCGCGGCGGAGCGCGGTCGAGATGCGGTCGAACACCATGCCGGCGCTGAGGCGCTCGGCGCCGGCCGGGGCCGGTGTGGGGGCGGCGACGTCGGTCATGAGGGGGCTAAACCGTGGGATCCGGTGCCGGCTTTAAGCGCTGGCGCGCTCGGGCTCGCCGGGCACCGGTACGCTGGCGCCTTCCTGCCGGTACTGCTGCAGCTTGTTGCGCAGGGTGCGGATCGAGATGCCCAGGATATTGGCGGCGTGGGTGCGGTTGCCGAGGCAGTGGTTGAGCGTCTCCAGGATGAGGTCGCGCTCGACGTCGGCGACGGTGCGCCCGACCAGCTTGGCCTTGCCGGCGACGACGGCGGCGGCGCCTGATTCCACCTCACTGCCCTTGAAGGTCGACAGCATGATCGCTTCCGGGCCGATCACCGGTCCGCGGGACAGCAGCACCGCGCGGTGCATGGTGTTCTCGAGCTCGCGCACGTTGCCGCGCCAGGAGTGGCGCAGCAGCATCTCGCGCACCTCGGGCGACAGCGGGCGGACGGGCACGCCGTTCGCCTCGGCGTACTTCTTGGCGAAGAAGTCGGCCAGCAGCTCGATGTCCTTCGGCCGCTCGCGCAGCGGCGGGACCCTGAGGTTGACGACGTTCAGGCGGAAATACAGATCCTCGCGGAAATTGCCGTTGCGCACCTCGGCCTCGAGGTCGCGGTTGGAGGTGGCGATCAGTCGGATGTCGATCTTGATCGGCTGCAGCCCGCCGACGCGGTCGATCTCGCGCTCCTGGATCGCGCGCAGCAGCTTCGCCTGCAGGCGCTGATGCATCTCGCTGATCTCGTCGAGCAGCAGGGTGCCGCCGTTCGCTTCCTCGAACTTGCCGATGCGCCGCGCGACGGCGCCGGTGAAGGCGCCCTTCTCGTGGCCGAACAGCTCGGACTCCAGCAGGTTCTCGGGGATCGCCGCGCAGTTGACGGTGATGAAATTCTGCTTGGCGCGCTTGCTGCGGCGATGGATGTGGCGGGCCAGCACTTCCTTGCCGGTGCCGCTCTCGCCGGTGATCGAGCACGCTGGCGTCCGAGGGCGCCACCTGCTCGGCGAGCTTCACCGCGGTCTCCATGACGGCATCGCGGTAGATCAGCGCGTGGCTTTCCTGCGCCACCGCCTCGAGGACGGCGGCGATGAGCTCGGCGTCCGGCGGCAGGGGGATGTACTCCTTGGCGCCGGCCTTGATGGCGCGGACGGCCGCGTCGGCGTCGGTGCCGATGCCGCAGGCGACCACGGGAACGGCGATGCGCTCCAGCTTCAGGCTGTCGACGAGGTGGGCCACATCGAGCTTGACGTCGAGCATGATGAGGTCGGCGCCCTGGCCCGAGCGCAGCGCGGCAAGACCGCGGCTCGATGTCGTCGACATGCGCCACGGTCGCGCCCCGTGAGAGCGCGATCTTGCCGGCGGTGCTGATGTAGCCCTCGAGGGGCCCGATGATGAGAAGGCGCATGGATCGATCCTTTGTGTCGGCTACGAGCGATCGGCCTTGACGATCTCGGTCATGGTCACGCCCAGCCGCTCGTCGACGACGACGACTTCGCCGCGGGCCACCAGCCGGTTGTTGACGTAGATGTCGATCGCCTCGCCGACCTTGCGGTCGAGCTCGACGACGGCGCCGCGGCCGAGCTTCAGGAGCTGGCTCACCTGCATGGTGGCGCGCCCCAGCACGGCGGAGATCTGCACGGGAATGTCGTAGACCGCCTCGAGCTCGCGGGCGTTCTGCGGCCGGTTCTCGGCGGCGGCTGCCGGCTCGGCGTCGAGCTCGGCGAGCTGCAGATTGTTCGGCTCACTCATGGGTGGTCTCCTGGTTAAGCGGCTCCGGTGCCGGCGGTGGGGTCGATAGCGCGCGCTCGAGAACGGCGTCGATCTCGCGCGCCAGCCGGCCGGTGACGCGCTCGGCCCCGCCGTCCGCCCATTCCAGGCGGCAGTCGGCGGGGCCGAGCGCGTCGTCGGCGAGCAATACGAATTTTCCGGCGAATCCGGTCTGCTGCGCGAGCGCGCCCAGCCGGTCCCGGATCGGGTCGAACAGGCGCTGCGGCACGCGCAGCACGACGCGCGGCTCCTCGAACGCCTCGCGCAGGCAGTCCGTCACCAGCGTCTCGATCTCGTCGATCGAGATCCGTTGCGCCAGCACCGGGAAGGACTTGGCGACGATGCCGCGCAGCAGCTCGATGGCGCGCCGCTCGACGTCGTCGCGGATCTCGTTGTCCCGCGCCAGCAAAGCCGGAATGCCGGCCGCCAGGCTCTCGGTGGCGGCGACAATCTCCTTCTCGACCGCGGCACTGGCCTCGGCGAGGGCGGCGGCGCGAGCTTCCGCGAGAGCGGCGGCGCGCGCGGCCTCCAGCTCGGCGCCGGTGAAGGTCGGCTCCGGCGGCGGCTTGTTGACGAGCACCGCGACCGACGCCTGCGGCTGGTCGAAGGACGCGTCGAACATGTATTTGCGCGGGGTGCTCATGCGGATCAGTACACCAGCTGGTCTTCGGCGCTGCCGTCGGAGATGACGATCTCGCCCCGCGCCGCCAGGTCCTTGGCGAGCGCCACGAGATAGCTCTGCGACTCCTCGACGTCCTTGAGGCGGACCGGTCCCATGGAGGCCATGTCCTCCTTGAGGATCTTGCCGGCGCGCTCGGACATGTTGGCGAAGAACAGGTCGCGCAGCGTCTCCGACGCGCCCTTGAGGGCGAGCGGGATCTTTTCCTTGTCGGAATTGCGCAGCAGTCCCTGGATGGCGCCGCCGTCGAGCTTGCCCAGATCCTCGAAGGTGAACATGAGCGCCTTGATGCGCTCGGCGGAATCGCGATTGCGCTCCTCCAGCGCGGTGATGAACCGGCTCTCGGTGTTGCGGTCGAGGCTGTTGAAGATCTCGGCGATGAGCTCGTGGCTGTCGCGGCGGTTGGTGCGCGCCAGGCTGGAGAAGAACTCGTTGCGCAGCGTGCGCTCGACGTCGTCGAGCACCTCCTTCTGCACCGCCTCCATGCGCAGCATGCGCATGATCACTTCCATGGCGAAGCTCTCGGGGAGCTGCGTCAGCACGCGGCCGGCATGATCGGTCTTGACCTTCGACAGCACCACGGCGACGGTCTGCGGGTATTCGTTCTTGAGGTAGTTCGCCAGCACCACCTCGTTCACGTTGCCGAGCTTGTCCCACATGGTGCGGCCGGCGGGACCGCGGATCTCCTCCATGATGCTATTGACGCGGTCGCTGCCCAGCACCTTGGCGAGGAGGCGCTCGGTGCTCTCGTAGCTGCCGACCAGGGAGCCGGTCGCCGAGATGTGCTCGGCGAATTCCATGAACAGGCGCTCGACCAGCTCCGAGCTGACGGTGCCCAGATTGGCCATGGTCTGGGAGATCTCCTTGATCTCCTCGTCGTCCATCAGCGAGAACAGGCGCGCGGTGTGCTCCTCGCCGAGCGCCAGCATCAGGATCGATGCCTTCTCCGGGCCGGTGAGCGAGCGGAAATCCTCACGAACGCGCATGGGGGCGCCTGCCGTTATTGGTGAAAGGTGCTGACATCATGTGCCCTGGTACATCCAGCTTCTGACGATCGCGACCGCCTCTTCCGGATGCTTCTCGACGATCTCGCCGATCTTGCGGATGCTGGAGGCGGCGACGCGGCCCTCGACCTGTCCGATGTCGATCATCTGATCGATCTGCTGCTGCGTGCGGGGCGCGGCGATCTGGGCGGCGGGAGCGCCGGGCTGTCCCAGCACGGGCGCCATGCCCGGGGGCGGCGGCGGCAGCGCCGGCGAGCCGGGGATGCCGGGCTCGCCCAGCAGCGCGTTGCCCTCGGCGGAGCCGGTGCTCTCCAGGATGCGGAAGATCAGCGGGCGCACCACCAGCAGGATGACGAGGAGCGCCACCACCGCCAGGACCAGCGTCTCGCCCATGCGCATGAGGTCGGCCTTGTCGAAGCCGAGCAAGTTGAGCGGCGGCGGCGCGTTGGCGAGCACCTCGTCGGGGGCGACGAACTGCAGGTTGGCGACGTCCATGACATCGCCGCGCTTCTCGTCGAAGCCGATCGCCGAGCGGACGAGGGAGGAGATCTGCTTCATCTCGTCGGCCGAGCGCGGCGCGTAGGTCTTGGTGCCGTCGGCCTGCGCGGCATAGGTCCCGTCCACGAGGACGGCGACCGAGAGCCGCTTGACGGCGCCCACGTCGCTGACCTGGTTGCGCACCGTCTTGGTGATCTCGTAGTTGACGGTCTCCTCGTTGCGCGCCGACTTGGTGGTGCTGGTGTTGTTCGGCCCGCTGTTCGTGCCGCCGTTGTTCGGCAGGTTGTTGGCGACGGTCACGCCCTGATCCTGGGCGCCGTTGGTGCTGTTGTCGTTCTGGTTGACGGTCTGGGTGGAGCGGACCACCTGCCCGTCGGGATCGAAGCTCTCGGAGCTGGTGGTGATGCGATCGAAGTTCATGTCGGCGTGAACGTCGACCCGCACCTTGCCCGGACCGAGCGAGCGCTCGAGCAGCTCCTCGACCTTGCGCGAGGTGCGGTTCTCGTAGTTGACGCGCAGCTCTTCGGCCGCGGCACCGGTGGGGGACGTCGTGTCCTCGCCGTCGCCGCGCGCCAGCAGATTGCCCTCGCCGTCGACGACGGAGACGCGGCCGGGCTTGAGCGCGGGCACCGCCGTCGCCACGAGATGCTGGATCGCCGCGATCTGGGTCTTGCTCAGGCGCTCGGCGCCGCGCAGCTTGACCACGATCGAGGCGCTTGCCTCCTGAGTGTCGCGCGCGAAGAGCTCGCGGCGCGGCAGCACCAGGTGGACGCGCGCGGCCTGCACCGGCCCGAGGCCGGTGATGGTGCGCGAGAGCTCGCCTTCGAGGGCGCGAAGCTGATTGATGTTCTGCGCGAAGCTGGAGGTGCCGAAGCTGTCGGACTTGTCGAAGAGCTCGTAGCCGACCGAGCCGCCGCGCGGCAGGCCCTGCTCGGCCATCGACATGCGCAGCCGCGCCACCTGGTCGCTCGGCACCAGGATCTGGCCGCCGTCGGCGCGCAGCTGATAGGGCACGTTCAGCGCCTCGAGCTTCTGGACGACCTGGGCGCTGTCCTTCAGGTCAAGGTCGCCGTAGAGAAGGCTCATGCCCGGGTTCGAGAGCCTGGTGGTCAGGAACACGAACAGCGCGATCATGGCGAGGCCGGCGCCGCCGATCGCCATCAGGCGAGTGGTGCCGAGCTTTGCGAGATTCTGGATCAACCCATTCACGAATCGAGGCCTCTGGCTTGCCGCAAAAGGGCTCGTTGCCCCTTGAGGAAGCTAGGGTGTCCCGGTGAATGACTGGTTAATCCCCGGAAAAATCTGCCTAGGGGCCGGCAATTCTTGCCGCCCGGAAAGGCCTTCCGTCTCAGCGCGCGCGATCGAGGCTCCGATAGTCCTGCAATCGAGTCACGCGCAGTCCCGCGAGGCCGTGGCTGTCGATCAGCCGCTGCCAGGACAGGAACTCCTCGATCGACAACGTGTAGCGGCGGCAGGCCTCATCCAAGCTGATGAGGCCCGTGCGCACGGCGGCCACCACCTCCGCCTTGCGGCGGATCACCCAACGCTTGGTGTCGGGCGGCGGCAGGTCGTCGATGCTGGTGGCGTGAAAAGGTGCGATATCCATGTTGGCGACGGAGCTATCCTGGGTCACGGCGGACGACACCTGATTGTCGTTCCCTCCATTTAAAAAAACCCTAAGCTGGAGCGCCAATTAGTTCGCATCCTTAACGCAGCCTTAAGGGCCGCGGAGTCCCGCGGTGCAGAGGCCGCCGCGGGCGTAAAAAACCTGCGCCGTCGCCGCGAAATCGGCTCCCCCGGGCCCTGCCGCGGCCGGCCCGGCGCCGGCGGATGGCAGGCATCCGCCGGCGTCCAGGCCTTGGCGCGGGTCTTAAGCCGGATCAGCGGACCGCGTCGACCAGCGTCTGCAGCATCTGGTCCGAGGTGGTGATGATCTTCGCATTCGCCTCGTAGGCACGCTGGGTGATGATCAGGTTCGAGAACTCGGTGGCGATATCGACGGTGGAGTTCTCTAGCGAGGAGGGCGCGACCAGGCCGGCCGAGCCGGTGCCGGCTTGGCGCAGCTGGAAGGTGCCGGAGACGTTGGTCTGCAGATAGGTATTGCCGGTCTCGGGAGCGAGCCCGTTCGCGTTCGCGAAGGTGGCCAGCGGGATCATGTAGATCGGCGTGCTCTGACCGTTGTCGAAATTGGCGGTCACGATGCCGTTCTGATCGATGCTGATGCCGGTGAAGTTACCGAAGCGCAGACCGTCCTGGTTGATCGCAGTGACCGAGAACGGGCTGCCGAACTGGGTCAGGCCGTTGGACGAGCCATTGTTGCCGAGGTTGAAGGTGATCGCCTGTGGCGAGGTGGCGCCGGTGACCTGCGGATCCCAGTTGATGTTGAGGGCGCCCGGGGCGGCGAAGCTGGATCCCGCCAGGTTGATGGTGCCGTCCGAGTTGAACTGCACGATGTTGTCGCCGGGCGTGATCGACACCGTGCTGGTGCCGGCATTCGCGATCGAGCCGCTGACCTGCCACTGGTTTGGCACGCCCAGCGCCGGCGAGCCGGCGACGGTGCCTGCCGCGGTGAACGAGGTGCTCGTCGTGGTGTCGTTGATGTTCGCGGTGAGCGCGCTGCCCGACGGATCGGTGATCCGCACGTTGCCGCCGACGACCGTCGCGGTGAGCGTATTGAGTGGCGAGCCCGCCGCGCTGAGGGCCGTCTGCACCGCGGTCGCGACGTCGGCGGCGGTCAGCGGATTGCCGGCGCCGGCGGTGGCCGTGATGTTGTTGATCGAGAGCGGCGTGCCGTCGACGGTCACGGTGAGGTTGTTGCCGCCGACGGCGGTGCCGGGGACCGTGAAGTCCGCGGAGGCCGCTACCGCCGGAGTGCCGACGACGCGGGAGAAGCTCAGCGTCAGATCGTGCTCGTTGCCGAGGGAGTCGAAGGTCGGGACGGTGATGTTGTGCGGTGCCGAGGCGGGCGTGTCGCCGGCCGGCAGGTTGGCCGCCAGCACCACGTTGGCGGTGGGCTGCGCCGCGCCGCTCAGGCCGTTGATGTTGACGGTCTGCAGCGAGGAGAGGGAGGTCGCGGTGAGCTGGGCGATATTGCCGGCCTGGATCTGGGTGGCCTGGGCCGCGGTCAGCTTCTGGCCCTGCAGGAAGAGGCCGGCGGTGTTCTTCAGGTTGCCGCTGGCGTCGACCGTGAAGGAGCCGGCGCGGGTGAAGGTGAAGGAGCCGCTCGGGCTCTGGCTGTTCGCGGTGTTGTTGACGACGAAGAAGCCGCCGCCCTGGATCGCGAGATCGGTGGGCGAACTCGTGCCCTGCAGCAGGCCCTGAGCGCCGATCGCCGTGAAGGGCTGCGAGCGCACGCCGCCTGGCGTGTAGGTCGTCTCGCTCGGCGACTGCGTCACCAGCGTGGAGAACAGCGCCGACGTCTCTTTATAGGCGGGCGTGTTCGAGTTCGAGATGTTGTCGGCAATCATGCCGAGGGCCTGGCTGTCGGCGGAGAGGCCGGACACGGCTGAGAACAGTGCACCGAAGATGCTCATGGGGGAGGCGTCCTTCCGAAGGAAATCAGTTCGAGGTGGTGGAGGTCTGGGACGAGATGAAGCTTGTCATCGGCACCGGGACGCCACCGACGTTGAATGTCGCCACGTTGTTGACGACGCTGACGCCGTCGACTTTCCCGGAGGCGGTGATTGTGGGCGTGATCGTGTTTCCCTTCGCGTCGACCGCGGCCACCGACAGCGTGTAGTCGCCGTCCGGCGCGGTGCTGCCGCTGCTGGTCTTGCCGTCCCAGTTGAAGGTGTAGGTGCCGGCCGCGGTCTGCGCCGGTCCGCTGAATACCGTGGCGCCGTTCGCATCCTTGACCGTAAGCGTGGCGCCGATCGCGGTGGTCGGCAGGGTATAGGAGAAGCTGGCCTGGCCGTTGGCGAGGGGCGCCGTGGCGCCGCTGTAGTTGATGGTCTGGCCGACCAGCGGCAGGGCGGACAGCGCCTGGCTGGTGTTCTGCATCGCGATCAGGCTCTGCAGATTGGTGTTGGTGTTGATCTGCTGCTCGACCTCGCTGAACGAGACCAGCTGCTGGGTGAACTGGTTGGTGTCCAGAGGCGACAGCGGATCCTGATTCTGCAGCTGCGTCGTCAGCAGTGTCAGAAAGGTGTTGAAGTTCGTGCTCAGGGAGGCCACGCCGGAGGACGTGGCAGCGCTGGCGGCCTGCGACGCGGCGGAGGATGAGACGGGGGTGGTCATGGTTTCACCTTCAGACTTGGATATTGAGGCGGCCGGATTGGGCCGATGTCATCGCCGCGGCGGCGATCGGCGCCGGCGGCAGGTCACCGGCGAGGGAGTTGTCCAATGGCACCTGGGCGAGGCTGCTGTTGCCGGTGCCGGCATTGCCCTGACCGCCGCCCTGGCCGTCGCCGCGCAGATTGAAGCTCAGCGTGCCGCTGTCGGTCTGGATCCCCGCATCGCGCAGTGCCTGCTGCAGCTCGCCGGAGCCGTGCTCCAGCATCATCAGCGTGTCGCTGCGGTCGGCGGAGATGACGGCGGTGAGCCGGCCGTCGTGGTTGACCTCGAGCTTCACGTCGACGGCGCCCATCGCCGGCGGCTTGAGCTGGATCTCGATCGCGCTGGCGCCGCTCTTGGCGCCTTGGCGGAGACTGAAGGCGACCTGGTCGAGCGTGCTCGCGGCCACCACGGACGGGGGCGCTGCCTCATCGGCCGGCGCGCCGGCGGCAAGCGTGGTCGGCGCCGGCACGAGGGGAGTGGGCGGCGTTGCATTGGTATCGGTGGAGGCGGCCGAGGCGGTCGCCTGCGCGGTCTCGGCGCTGCCGGTCGCGGCGGTGGCCGCGGCGGTTGCGCGCGCGCCTTGGGCCAGGGTCTGGGCGGCGGTATCGGTCGCCGCGATGAGGCTATTGGCGTTGCCGGCCGTCGCTGCCGTCGCGTCGGCGGGTTTCGCGGCGGTGGCGGCGGGCTCGGCCGCAATGACCACATGGGCGGTAGGCGCGGCGGGTGCGGGAGGAGTGGCGGGCGTTGCCGCTGCCGCCGTTGACGTCGTGGGTGCCACTGCCGTCGCTGCGGCGGTCGCCGGTGTTGCGGCATTGGCCACGACGGTGGCCGCGGCGGCGGTGGTGGGCCCGGTTGCGGCAGTGAGGCCGTGCGGCAGCGTCGCCAGCGCCTGGCTCGGCTGCGACACCAGATTTTGCGCGGCAGTGGCGACCCGGGCGTTGAGCAGCGCAGCGGCCGGCGGCAGAGCGACGCCAGGCACGGCCTGTGCCGTATTGGTACCGGTACCGGTTCCAGCACCGGTCGGGCTGCCAGTTGCCGTGGTGCTTGCGCCAGCCGTGCCGGCGGGCGCAGCCGCGCCAACCAGTGCCGCAACCAGACTTGCCTGCGTCACGCCGACGTCGGCGATCGCCGCGGGGACGCCGGCTTGGGCGGTGGCGACGGCGGCGTTGGCTTGAGCGGCGGTGGCCGAGACGGCCGCGGCGCCTGCGGCGGCGACCGAGGCGGCCAGTGTTGCCGGCGTATTTGCGGGGGCGGCGTCGGTCCCTGCCTGCGCGGGTGTGGCGGCGGCGGATTGCGGCGCCGTGTTGCTTCCCGTGCCGGTGCCTGTCGCGGCGGCCGACGCGGCGGGAGCCGTGCTGCCGCGATCGGCGTTGCCGTTGCTGGACGGCGTGTTCTGAGTCTGCACCGGCGTGGACAGCGGAAGCGCTGCCGGCGTCGGGTTGCTCGCGTCCGAGCTGCTGCCGTCGCCGCTCTGGGAGCGCGGCGCCGCTTTGCTCTTTAGGCTCGCGAAGGCGGCGGCGCTGTTCGGCGGCGCCACCGTGAAGCTGGACAGCGAGCTCGTGTTCGCCAGCAGATCGGCGAAACTCTTCGACGCCGGCGTCGACGATGGCGCGGACGGCGGTATGCCGAGGTCGTGCGGTAGCGGCAGATTGATTGGCGCGGCGTGCATACGAACTCCTGGGTCTCTCGGGGGTCGATCCGCAAATCCCGTGCCAGCCGCGCAATGCCTTGAATATTCGCGAGTTTGATCGCTTGCGTGCGGATCGCGCGTCGGCAATGCGTGCCGGCAACGGCAAGCCCTACCGGGCCCTTAGGGCAAATAGTGCCGGACATCGCCGCCGCGCTCGCGGAGAGGGCATGCTTCTTGCTTCGTTACTAGGGAGCGATGTCGATGAAGGGGAGGCCGGCATCAGGTTTCAACCGCCGCCCATCGCGCTTAACAGCACGCGCGATGGTTAAGGCCAAGTTGATGGGACGTGTCATGAGCGATGAGACACAGATCACGCCGACGACGCCGATCGCGCCGACACCCAATGCGGTGACGGCGACCCGCGATGTCGTGCCCAAACCGACGCCCACACCGCCGCCGTCGTCGGACGACGTCGCGACGAGTACCGACGCGCCTGCAAAACCTCAAGCTGCACCGGTGTTTGCGCTCAGCTTGCAGTTCGACGCCGACACGCATCGGTTGATCATCGAGGCGCGCAATCCGCTTTCGGGCGCGATCGTCTTCCAGGTTCCCTCGAAGTCTGCGCTGCAAGCGTTAACGGACCCCGTAAAAAGCGCGGTATCCCGCGGCAAGAGCGTTAACAGCGAGGCCTGAGCGCCTCGCTGCCGCGCGCGGTTCCGTCTCTGCGTTTGCAGTTTTTACCCGGCGAATTTTGCCGGGCGGCAAGGAGAACCCGGCAAATTTTGCCGAGCGCGCCCGTTTTTCATCACAAGCAATCGGCGATTTGAAAAAATTTGCGCGGATTTCCGTGACTTGCGGAATCGGCGCCGCACGTACTCAGGCGGCATGGCGATTGCAGCCGTGAATGCGGGTCGCAAAGCGGCTCTGTGTTCCACCTAGAAAGGACCTTTAGCTATGTCTGATATCGTTCTCGGTACTGCTACACGCCAAAACCTGCTCGCGTTGCAGGGCATCAACCAGAACCTGGACACCACTCAGGGCCATCTGGCGACCGGTCTTAAGGTCGCGAGCGCTCTCGATGACGCGGTGAAGTTCTTCCAGGCTCAGTCCCTCGACGACCGCGCGAACGATCTGACCGTCCGTAAGGACGCGATCGATCAGGGCATCTCCTCGCTCACGACGGCGACCAACGCCGCTCAGAGCGCGGTCTCGATCCTGCAGCAGCTCCAGGGTATCTTGAGCTCCGCTAAGACGGAGACTGCCACGCAGCGTAAGTCCGCCGCTCAGCAGTTCAATACCCTCACCCAGCAGCTCAATTCACTGCTGAACGACGCCTCGTACCAGGGCCTCAACCTGGTCAATTCCACCGCGAGCACGCTCAGCCTGCAGTTCAGCAACTCGAGCAAGTCGACGTTGAAGATTCACGGCCAGAACCTGCTGTACAGCAAGGTTGTGTCCGCGAATGCCACCAAGGCCAGCGTCGCGGCCACCAAGCTCGTCGGCACGGTGTGGTCGAAGGTTGTCAGCTTGAACGAGACGTCGAAGTTCGACAACGCGTTCAACCTCCTGCAGGGCGCGATCGCGACCGTGCAGGCGGGCGCTGCCAGCATCGGCGGCAACGTGACCTTCCTGCAGAGCCGGCTGGACTTCACCAGCCAGTACATCGTCACCCTGCAGGGCGGCGCCAGCAAGCTGACGGTTGCGGACGTCAACGAGGAGAGCACGAACCTGGTCACCCTCCAGACCCGGCAGTCTCTCTCCATTCAGTCGTTGTCGATCGCGACTCAGTCGGAGCAGGCGGTCCTTCGTCTCTTCCGTTAATAGCAGTACGACCACGGCGGGCGGCCTCCGGGCCGCCCGTTCGCGGCCTTCGTTAACCGCCTCGTAAGCATCTTGGCGCCATATACGCCCGCAGAATGCGCGTGACAGGAGACCGGTAGAATGCCGCTCGCAATCAATCTTCGTCCCAACGAGCGACTGATCGTCAACGGCGTCGTCATCCAGAATTCGACCGCCGCCGCGAAGTTGCTCATCCACAACGCCGCCGCCGTCCTGCGCGAGAAGGACATCATCACCGAGGAGGGCGCCAACACGCCCGCCCGGCGGGTCTATTTTGCCATCCAGTGCAAGTACTTGTTTCCGGGCAAAGAAGCGACCTATTTACCACTCATTTATCAATTCATCGAAGAATTCGAATCCGCCGCGCCCAGCACCCTCGCGCTTACCCGCGAGGTGCGTCGGCACGTCGAAGAGGGCGCGCTCTATCAGGCGCTCAAGGCCACGAAACAGCTGATCACGCGCGAACAGGAGATTCTGAATGGCTTCCCCGGCAAGCCGCTATCAGACGCAAACGACGCCGCAACCGGGTAATCCCGCTCGCACCGAGGCGTGGGCGCTCCTGGAATTGGCGCGTGAGCTCAGCCGGTCGCGGAGCGCGTCCACCGATCTCTTCCTGACCGCGCTGCGGCGGAACTGGCGGCTCTGGACGATCTTCCAGGCGAGCCTGCTCGCTCCCGACTGCGCCATGCCGGCCGAAATCCGTGGCAACCTTCTGGGTCTCGCGAATTTCATCGACAAGCGCACGGCGGAGCTGCTGACGAAGCCTGACCCGGCGCGCGTCGACGCGCTCATCAACATCAACGTCCAGATCGGCGAAGGGCTGCTTGCCGGCGCCCGCGCCTCCGCCCCGGCGCAGCCGAACCCGCCGCGGCCCGCGACCGCGGTCCGCGAGACGGCTTAGGTGCGGTCACGTGGCGGTCGCGATGGCTGACATGAACAAAGCGAAGCCGGCCGGCGATCTCATCGCCGAGGCGTCGAAGCTGCTGGCGGCGGGAGATGTCGAGGAGGCGGTGGACATGCTCCAGGCGGCGGGCGCCGCCGATCCCAATTCGCTGCGCCTGCAGTTCATCACGGGAATCGTCGCCTGGCGCCTCAGCAACCTGGAGCAGGCGCTGGCTATCCTGCGGCAAAGCCACGAGCAGGATCCGATGAACGGCAGCGTCGCCGAGGTGCTGGCCTCGCTGGTCGCCCAGAGCGGCGATGTCGTGGACAGCCTCTATCTCGGCAAGATCGCCACCGCGCTCGGCCCCAAGGAAGGCTACGCCGAGCTGGTGCCGCCGTTCTTCCCGTCCTTCGGTGAGGCCTTCCTCTCGATCCAGGAAAAACCCCTTTTCGCGCGCGCCAGGATGATGGCCCGCAGCGGCCGGTTGCGCGCCGCGATCGACTTTGCGGGTCAGCATGTCTCGCTCAATCCGGAAGACGACCAGGCCCGTCAGTTCCTGGCCGACCATCTCCTGCGCCTGGGCGCGGCGGATGCGGCCCTGAAGACGCTGCAGCCGGCGGCCGCGCGGCCGAGTGCGGGAGCGGAGCTGCTCAGCCGCTATGCCCGCGCTTGCACGGCGGTTGGCGAGGCCGAGGAGGCACGGCGCTATCACGATGCCGCCTGCGCGGCGGCGCCCAAGGATGTGGCGGTGGCGGCCGCTCGCGTGGCGGATTCGCTCTGGCTTGACGCCGGCGCCGATGCCGGCGCGGCGCGCGTCGCGGATTGGGCGCAGCGGTTTCAGCCGGCGCGCAAGCCCGGTTCCCTGACCCGAAGCGACGGCAAGCTCACCATCGGCTATCTCGTTTCCTCGCTCGGCGATCCCCTGGATGTGGCCGCGATCGCCGCGGTCGCCAAGGCACATGACCGCTCGCGGTTTTCCGTCATCGCCTACGGGCTGGGTGCGCAGAGTTGGCCGGAGAACTCCCTGCTCAGCGGCGCCTTCGACAAGTGGCGCGACATATCCGATCTCGAGCCGGGAACGCTCGCGCGCATGTTGCGCGGCGACGCTCTCGCCCTGGTCATCGATTGCGCGGGGTTTGCATCGCCGCAACAGCTGCTGGCCCTCGGTCGCACAAATACCGCGATCAAGGTTGCCTGGCTCGGCCTGCCGCCGGGACTCGGCGCACCGTTCTATGACGCGGTGCTCGGTCGTAGCGGGGGAACCACACCGGCCTGGGGCGCGGAGAAAAATTATCCGCTCGTGCGCGACTGGATCAAACCAGTGCAGCGCAACCCGGCCGATGTGGCCCGTTTCGGCAGCGACGCCGGCTTGAGCCAGCTCGACGAGGCCACGGTACGCCTCTGGTCCACCGTGCTGGCGGGGGCGCCCGCCGCGACCCTCACCCTGCGCGCCCGCGACATGGGGCCGGGTGGCAATGTCGGGCGCCTGGTGGCGCGTTTCGGGCGGGAGCTCGCGGCCCGCATCGACATCGTCGACGCGGTCTCGCCCGACGAATTCTATCGCGACATCGACATCGCGCTGGCACCTGTGCGCGGCAGCTCGCCCCGGATGGCGGCGGAAGCGATCGCGTGCGGCGTGCCCACGGTGGCGCTTGCCGGCGCGACGCTCTACGAGCCCTATGGCGTCTTCCTGAAGGGTATCGGCGTCGGCGACAGCCTGGTCGCCGCCGACGAGCGAGACTATGTCTCGATTGCCCTCGGTCTTGCCAACTCGGCGTCGGCGCGCGCGCAGGTGGCGCAGAAAGTCGCCGGCATCGCGCGCCTTGGCGAAGCCAGCGCCCGGGGCGTCGCCGAGATCATCGAGAGCAACGCCACGAAGATGCTCGCCGAGGCCGTCGGTCCGTGACCGGCGGCGGCTTCGCCGAGCGCTCGCGAGAGGCGTTCGTCGAGAAATTCCCCGAAGTCATGAAGTCCCTGCAGGCGGTGGCGCCCATCGGCGCCGTCGTGGCGGAGAACGGGCAGGCCGTCGACATCATGGTCGGCGAGAAGCGCATCTATGGCGGCGACGCTCGTCGCTTTGCCGCCGACCAGGTCACCGCCTTCATGAAGAAGCCGCTACGCCTCTTCATGGAGGAGCCTGGCGCCGCCGGCCTGGTCAGCACCATCTGCATTCGTATGGTGACGGCGATCCGCAAGGGCATCGAGGCGGCCGGCATCGAGGAGATCCGCCGTCATCCCAAGGATAATCCCACCTTCCTGATCGTCTTCGGCCTCGGCCTCGGCCAGCACATCATGGAACTGGCGGAGAAGACCAAGGCGCGCTGGCTGATCCTGGTCGAGCCCTCCCTGGAGTTCATCGAGCACTCGTTCCAGGCGCTGGACTGGTCGGCGCTGATCGAGCATTTCGATGCGCGCAAGGGTGGCATCCATTTCGTCACGGATCCCGATCCGACCCGGATGGTCTCCCAGATCACCGGCACGGTCGGGCGCTATGGCATCCCCTTCATCGACGGCGCCTCGGTCTTTACTCACTATCCGCTCTGGTCGTTCGCGGAGGCGCGGACGCGGCTGCACGACGCCATGCAGTTCGCGTTCGTCAATCGCGGCTTCTTCGAGGACGAGATCAAGATGATGGCGAACACGACCGCGAATTTCACCGCGGCGCCGTTCCGGCTGCTCGAGGGCACGCGGCGCCTGCGCCGGCCCGAGACCGCCGTCATCGTCGGCGCCGGTCCCTCGCTGGACGAATCCCTGGAGACGCTGCACCGCATCCGCGAGCACGTGGTGGTGTTCAGCGGCGGCACGTCGTTGCGGCCGCTTCTGCGCAACGGGATCGTGCCCGACTTCCATTGCGAGCTGGAGAACGTTCCCGCCGTGGTCGACGTGCTGGGGCTGGCGGCGAAGTACGGCGACCTTTCGCAGATCCGCCTCATCGCCTCGGCAACGGTGGATCCGCGCGTCCCGCCGCTGTTCAAGGAAGCGCTCTTTTTCTTCCGCGATTCCGTCAGCTCCACCATGTTGCTTGGCGTGGGATATCGCACCCTGCAGGGAACCGCGCCCACCTGCGTCAACACCGCGCTGGCGTCGGCGATCTCCCTCGGCTTCACCGAGTTTCTGCTGTTCGGCACCGACTGCGGGACCCGGCCCGGCGGTCAGCATCACGCCAGCGACACGGTCTATCGCGACGTCGGCCTCTACAAGGACAATTACGACCGGAAGGCGCAGTTCCCGATCGAGGTCGAGGGCAATTTCGGCGGCATCGCGCGGACCGACTGGGTCTACGATTCCTGCCGCCGCATGCTCGGAGACACGATTCGGGCGTTCAACGTCTCGGCATCGAACTGCAGCGACGGCGCCGTGATTCCGGGCGTGCGTCCCCTCGATCCGGATGGGGTCGTGATCGACGGCCCGGTCGTCGATCAGCCGCGTCTGCGCGCCGATCTCGAGCGCACGCTGCGGCTCTTCGACGCCGGCGAGATCCTCCGCGATCGGGATTTTCCCAAGCTGATCGAGGACACCAGGAAAAGCTATCGCGAGGTCGGCGAGCTCCTGGACAAGTTCGACTCCGAGGAGGCCGACTTCGCGGGCATCTACATGGCGGTGAAGGATTATCTCGCGACCGCGCCGGAGTGGCATTCGCGGGTCGATGCCATGTTCAGCGGCACGCTCTTCGCGCTGCCCCGCATCGGCATGTTCTACGGCTACCGCGTCGAGGAGGGCGATCTTCGCCGCCAGGTCTTCGACATCTACATGACGGAAATGCGGGAGATCCTGCAAGAAATGGAACTGCAGACGATCGCGCAGTTCGAGCGCCTCGGGACCGAGATCCACGCCGCGCCCGCGGCGGCGCGGTTGCCCGCGCCCGCGGCCTGAGAGCCCGGGAACGACTGCCGTCGCCGCGATCAGGCGGACTGGCGATTTAAGCGAATATCGAGAGGGTCGTGCCGGGCGCCGCCGGCGCCAGCACCGCCTGCAGGTTTTGCTGCTGAGTCTCCAGGCTCTTGGCGGCCGCCTGGCTGTTGGAGAATTGCAGCTCCACCAGATGCAGCTGGGTGTTGAGCTGGTTCTTGAGCGTCAGGGTCTGGGTCGCCGCCTGAGCCTGGCGCGCGAACTGGTCGTTCTGCAGCGTATTGTTGAGGGAATCCGATTGCGAGCTGATCGCCGAGGATTTGCCGCCGGCGATAATCTGATTGATTGTGGTCTGCGAGGCGACCTGGCCCACCAGCTGCTGCGCCGTGGTGAGATCCGCCAGAGCCGCCGCCTGTCCCGCGGCCGTCGTCAGATCGTAGGTCGCACTCGACTTCACGCCCAGCCCGTTGAGCTTGAGCGGGGTTACACCGTCGTTCTGGAGCACGCCGTTGGCCTGCACCACCGTGAGACCGGCGATGTCGGTATTCGCCGCCGAGAGGAACGCATCGAAGCCCGCGGAATCGCCGTTCTGCGCGGCGGTCTGCGCCGACGTCAGCTGCGCCGAGAGATCGCCGAGAAGCGGGATGTTGGCGCCATACTGGGTCTGCAGCTTGCTGAAAACCGCCTTCTGCTGGGAGAGGCCGCTGATCTCGACCTGCAGGAAGTTCTCGCTCGCGGTGGGCTGGCTTTCCGCCGTCAGCGCCGCGGCCTTCGCGCTGAACTGGTTCTGCAACAGGGTCGACAGCAGCTGAAATCGCTGCGAAGACGCCGCGGTCGCGGCGTCCTGCGACGTCTGCGTCAGCACGCTCATGATGTTGGTGCTGGTGCTGGTGGCGTAGATATAGCTGCCGCTCACACTACTGCTCCTGACTTTGGCAACACATCAGTATGGCGTCCGGGGGTAAACACGGTGTTAAGCCCTCCGGCGCCGGGCCGGAGGGGCGAGTGCCGGGGCAACCGGCCCCGCCAGCAGATCCCAGGCGATCGGGGTGCCGCGCGGGATGGCCCGGGCGGCCGTGCGGCCCAGGACTTCCGGCAGATGCTTGGGGGCGAGGCCATAGCCGGGCCGGATCGAGCGGACCTTGCGCGCGCTCAGGACCTCGCCGGGGGCGATATCGGCCACCGCGTAGATGGAGCGGCGGAGCTGCACATTGCCGGCCTCGCTGGACTTGCCGCCGTATTGCACGGCGCCGAGCGCCGCCTGGGCATCCCGGCAGGCGCCGCAGAGGGCGATGAGCTCCTCGGGCTCCAGGGAGAACCCGCTGTCCGGTCCGCCGTCGGCGCGCCGGAGCGTCACGTGCTTCTCGATGATGGCGGCGCCGAGCGTCACCGCGGCGACCGAGACGCCGATGCCCAGCGTGTGGTCGGAGAGACCCACCACGGTGCCGAAGGCCTGGGCCAGATGCGGGATCGTTCGCAGGTTGGCGTCGGCGGCAGGCGTGGGATAGCCGCTGACGCAGTAGAGCAGGGCCAGCTGCTTGCAGCCGCCGCGGCGCGCCGCCGCCACTGCCTCGGTGATTTCAGCGAGATTGGCCATGCCCGTCGAGATGATCAGCGGCTTGCCGGTGGCGGCCGCGCGCTCGATCAGCGGCAGGTCGATCGCCTCGAAGGAGGCGATCTTGTAGGCAGGGGCGCCGAGCCGTTCCAGCAGCGTGATAGAGGTCTCGTCGAAGACGCTGCTGAAGACGGCGAGGCCGAGCTTGCGTCCGTAGGCGAACAGCGGCTCGTGCCATTCCCAGGGCATGTGGGCTTCCTGGTAGAGCGCGTGCAGCGTGCGGCCGCGCCAGGGGCCGTCCTCGAGGCGGAAGCCGGGGCCGTCGTGGTCGATGGTGATGGTATCCTGGGTATAGGTCTGCAGCTTGATCGCGTCGGCGCCGGCGGCCTTGGCGGCGTCCATGATCGCGAAGGCGCGCTTGATGTCGCCGTTGTGGTTGGCGGAGAGCTCGGCGATCACGTAGGGCGGATGGCCGTCGCCGATCTCGCGGCCGGCGATGGCGAATTTCGGGCGGGTCATGGGGTCACCTCGGCTACGGCGTGCGTCTCGATCGCGCGCGGGGCGGAGTCCCAGCCGTTGGACCAGATCAGTCGGCGCCCATCCGCGGCTTGAAATCCGGCGCCGCGGAAAAGCTGCAGCGAGACCGCGTTCTCCGGATCGACCTCGGCGTGAAGGGTGGCGCCGCGGAGCAGGGACTGTCCGAGGCGCAGTGCCGCGGCTGCGACGCCGCGGCCATGCAGGCGCGGATCGACCAGGATCGAGATCTCGTAGCTGGGCGCCGCGTCGAGCCGGTCGAAGCGCAGCACGCCCACGGGCGCGCCGCCGTGCAGGATCAGGGTGAGCACCCGTTCGGGACTGGCCAGCGCAGGCTCCACCCAGGCGTCGTGCTGGGCCCGGCTCGGCATCTCCGGATGGCGCGCGTAGCGGCGGACTTCGGGCAGGGACTGCCAGGCGAACATCAGGTCGCTGTCGGCGCGCTCCGCCAGGCGCAGGCGAACGGCCTCGCCGTCGTGGCCGCGCTCGTCGGCGAGGAGCCGCAGCAGCACCCGCCAGGCGCCGCGCCCGTCGCAGAGCGCCATCGCCCGCTCCGAGAGCGAGCGCCGCAGCAGCGTATCCCGCAGCAGACGGCTGAGCGCGCCGGCGATCTCCGGCGTCGTGGTGCCGGCGCCCTGGGGCAGCACCAGCGCGGCGCCGCGCTCGGCGAGAATCCTCGCGGTCGGAATCTGATTGGCGACGACCGGCAGGGCGATCGAGGGGAGGCCCAGGCAGCAGCGCTCCCAGCTGCTGCTGCCCGCGGCGCCGATGCCGATGTCGGCACTCGCCAGCAGCGCCGCCATGTCGGCGACGTCGCTGAGCACGCGCACGCGGCGGGGATGGCTGCGCGCCAGGGCACGGACGGCCTCGAGATGCGGCGCGGCGCGGCCCAGAACCACGTCCGCCTCCACGGCGGGGACGGCCTGCAGTACCGCCGCCAGCGCGCGGCTGGTGAGGTTGTCGGCGTCGATGCCGCCGATCGAGATCACGACCCGGCGCGGCACCGCCGTGGTCCGGCGCTGCTGGGCGACGCGATGCCGCGCGCCCAGGAACTGGCGGCGCAGCGGCGCGAACTCGGGTCCCAGCAGCAGCGCGCAATCCGTCGGCACCAGGTCGCGATAGTCGGATTTGGCGGCGTCCCGCGCGGGATCGAGCAGCACCGAGCACGCGTGCTGCCGGTCGGCGAGATCGTCGAGGACGAGGATCTGGCGGGCCCAGGCCTGGCACGCCATCTCGAAGCGCCGGTCCCGGTCGTAGTGATCGACCACCAGGAGATCGCAGGCGCCGATGCGCTGGGCGAGCTCGGCGGCCTCGGTGTCGGGATCCGTCGCGGCGAGGAGTATGCGCTCGTAGCGGTCGAGCGTGGACGGGTTTGCTCCGTCGCCGCCGGCACCCTGGGCGAAGATGATGCGCCAGCCGGCGTCGTCGAGAAACTCCGCCAGCGCCAGGGAGCGCACGACGTGCCCGGTGCCGATCGCGCGACTGGCATCGGCGCGGAGAACGGCGAGCGGGCGGCTCATCGCTGGCGCCTTGCGGCATTGATTTCCGCGAGCTCCGGATGCTGCTCCACCAGCGCGGCGATCGCCTGCCAGGACGGCATCGCCGGCGGCCGCGGCAGGTAGCGGAAGAGGGCGCGCAGGAAATCGAGATCCTCGGGATAGTCGAGGGTCCAGCGCCATTTGGCGCGCGGTCCGCCGGGGCCCTCCACCGAGGCCTTGCGGTAGGCCGGGTTGCTGCGGATCCAGGGAGTGACATGCTCGCGGTCGTAGGGCTCGGTGGCGGCCTCATCCGCCGCGTCGAGCGCGGTTCGGGTGAACGCCTCGCAGTCGAGCCCGTGGGGATAGGCGTGCACGAAATTGTTGGCGGCGTAGTCGGCCTGCTCCTCGGCGCGGCGCTTCAGCACCGTGCCGCAGATCCCGGGATCGATCAGAGGGCAATCGCTGGTGACGCGCATGACGACATCGGCGCCGGCCGCGCGGGCGGCTCCCGCATACCGCTCCAGCACGTCGGTCTCCGATCCGCGATAGACGAGCGCCCCATACTGTCCGGCGATCTCGGCGATGGGGGCGCTCTCGATGCCCTCGACAGTGGCGCAGACGACGCGGTCGATGCCTGCTATCGCCGCGCAGCGCCGCAGCACGTGGCCCAGAATCGGTTCGCCCGCCAGATCCTTCAGGACCTTGGCGGGCAGGCGGGTGGACGTCACCCGGGCCTGGACGATGCAGGCGGCGGTCATGAGGCGTGCCGGCGCACCAGTGCCGTGCGGCCCCCGAGCCGGCGCTCGAGGGCGACGGCGACGCGCTCGACATCCGCGCCGGTGAGACCGACATAAAGCGGCAGCGAGAGGGTGCGGCGATAGTAGGCATCGGCGCCCGGGAGCGCCGCGTCGCCGTAGCGCCGGCGGTAGTAGGGCTGGCGCGGGACGGGGATATAGTGCACCTGGGTGCGGATGCCCTCGCTCTCGAGGTCGCGCATCAGGGCGCCGCGGGTGATGCCGGCGGCGTCGAAGTCGATCAGGACAGTGTAGAGGTGCCAGCCGGGCCGGGTATCCGGACGCTGGGGCGCCCGGCGGAGCAGCGGCGCCAGGTGGGCGAGGCGGGCGTCGTAGAGCGCCGCCAGGGAGCGGCGCGTCGCCACGAAGCGGTCGAGCTTCTTGAGCTGGCTCAGCGCCAGCGCGCAGTTGAGGTCGCTGAGGCGATAGTTGAGCCCGAGCTCGACCATCTCGTAGTACCAGGGATTGACCACCGCCTGCTCGAAAGCCTCGACGCGGTCCTCGAACTGGGTCTCGTCGCGCACGATGCCGTGGCTGCGGAGCCGGCGCAGCCGCTCGGCCAGGGCGTCGCTCTGGGTGGTGACCGCGCCGCCTTCGCCGGCGGCCACGGTCTTCACGGGATGGAACGAGAAGATCGCCATGTCGCTGTGGGCGCAGGATCCCACGGGGATCTCGGTGCCGTCGGGACGGGTCTCCGTGGTGCCGATGGCGTGGCAGGCGTCCTCGACGATGGCGAGATCGTGGGCGCGCGCGACCGTGGCGATGGCCGCCATGTCGGCGCATTGGCCGGCAAGATGAACGGGGAGGACGATGCGGGGCTTCAGCCCGCGGCGATGCGCCTCGTCGATCGCCCGGGCGAGATGCGGCGCTTCCATGAGACCGGTGTCGGGATCGACGTCGGCGAAGACCACCTCGGCACCGACCAGGCGGGCGGCGTTGGATGTCGCGACGAAGGTGATCGCCGGCACGATGACGGCCTCGCCGGGCTTCAGGTCGAGGGCGAGGCAGGCGAGGTGCAGGCCGGCGGTGGCGCTGTTGCAGCTGACCGCATGGGCGGCGCCGACGCGGTCGGCGAGGGCCGCCTCGAACATGCGGACCGCGGGGCCGGTGGTGAGCCAGTCGCCGCAGAGAACGGCCCGTACCGCCGCGATGTCGTCCTCGTCGATGGCGTGACGGCCGTAGGGCAGCACCGGCAGGTCCGCCGCCGGTGTCATAGAGTGGGATCCTCGATCAGCCGCTTGAGGCCGGCTTCGTCGAGCCACTCGTCGTTGGTGTCGCTCGCGAAGCGGAAGCCTTCACGGACCGCGGTGGCGCCGTTGACCATGTACGGCTCGCGCTGCCACCAGCGGAAGGCGGGCTCGATGACGTAGCGGTCGGAGAGCTCGAGGGTGAGGCGGCTATCGTCCTCGGTGATCATCACCTCGTGCAGCTTCTCGCCGGGCCGGATGCCGACCACGCGGGTCGGCAGGTTCGGCGCCATGCAATGGGCGAGGTCGGTCATGCGCATGCTCGGGATCTTCGGCACGAAGGTCTCGCCGCCGGTCATCATCTGCATCGCGGTGACGACGAAATTCACGCCCTGCTGCAGGGTGATCCAGAACCGTGTCATCCGCTCGTCGGTGATCGGCAGGTGATCGGCGCCCTCGGCGACGAGCTTCTTGAAGAACGGGATCACGCTGCCGCGCGAGCCCACGACGTTGCCGTAGCGCACCACGGCGAAGCGCGTGCCGACGGAGCCGCTGAGGTTGTTGGCGGAGATGAAGATCTTGTCGGAGGCGAGCTTGCTCGCGCCATAGAGGTTGATCGGGTTCGCCGCCTTGTCGGTGGAGAGCGCCAGCACCTTCTTGACGCCGTTGCGGAGCGCCGCGCGCACCACGTTCTCGGCGCCGGACACGTTGGTGCGGATGCACTCGAAGGGATTGTATTCCGCCGCCGGCACATGCTTCAGCGCCGCGGCATGGATGATGAAGTCGACCTCGCGGGTCGCCATCTCCAGGCGGTCGCCGTCGCGGACGTCGCCGATGAAGAAGCGCAGCGTCTCGCTCGGCAGGCTCGCGAGCTGCTGCTGCATCTCGTACTGCTTGAATTCGTCGCGGGAGAAGATGATCACCCGTCGCGCGCGGCCGTGCCGCAGCAGCGTCTCGACGAAGCGCCGGCCGAAGGAGCCGGTGCCGCCGGTGATCAGCACCGAGGCGTCGTCGAACTGACGGAACGCCTCCTGCAGCCCGCCGGTGAAGGTGCGCACGCCACCCTCGGACACGGCCCGCTCGCTGCCGCGCGGCTTGGCGGGGCGGCGATCGAGGAGAGAAATGTTGGGACTTAGCGGCATGGGCGGGCCTCGGGGGGTGCTATGGGGACGACCCGGCAATAGGTGCCAAGCCGAGTTTGCGGGGATCCTGGTTAATTTAAGGTTTCAGGCGGCTTGCCGCTGACCTCAGAACTTGAGGTAATTGACCAGGCTGAGCTGCGAGAGCGAGCTGATGGTGCTGTAGGAGGCCTGCAGGTTGGTCTCGACCTGATTGAGCGTGGTGATCGCGGTCGCGGGATCCACGGTCTCGATGCTGTCGATGCTGTTCTTGGTCAGGTTGAGTGCGTTGGTGTGGCTGGTCTGTAGATTGTTGAGCTGCGCCGACTTCAGCGAGAGCTGACCCGAGATCCCCTGCAGGGCGGTGACGCTCTGGGTGATCAGCTTGGTGGCGGCGTCGACGTTGGCGACGTCGGTGGGGTTGGTCTGGCTCGGCGATCCCGCCGGCAGGTTGGCGAGGAAGTTGAGCGCGCGGATGGCGTTCTCGAAAGCCGGGTTGTCGGCGGTGACGCCGTACTGGACCGTCGTCGCGGTATCGACCTTGGCCTGGGCGATGGTGTCGTTGCCGGTGTAATAGCCGCTGGGCGGCGCGCCGGACACGCTGTTGGTCAGCGTTCCCGGATTGGGCAGGCCGGTATTGTCCACTGGCGGCGTGCTGACATTGCTGCCGGCGAAAATGTAGCGGTTGCCGTCCTGGCTGTTGAGGTAGTCGGTGACCTCCTGGAGGATCTGCGAGGCCTGCGACTGTATGTCGTTCGGCACGGTGCCGAAGGCGCCGTTGGGCAGGTTCTCACTGAACTGCGACACCGCGGTCTCGATGCTGGAGACGACGCTGGTGCTCTCCTGTATGCGCTGCTGCACGGTGGAGATGGTGTCGAGGAATCCCTGGCGCTGGGTCACCGAGCTCTGCAGGTTGGTGAGCTGACCCGCGGCTCCGCCGAGTCCGGAGTAGTCCTGGCTCTTCAGGCCGGTGTTGACCTGAAGCTGCAGCTTGTTGGCCTGGTTCTGCAGCTGCTCGATCGATTGCAGCGTGATGTTCACGTTGACGAGGGTGCCGATGGTGGTCATGGGGATACCTCGTTACCTCAAATCTTCAGGAGCGTGTCGAGCATGCTCTGCACCGCCGACAGCACGTTGGCGGAGGCGGAATACATGTTCTGGTAGACCGTGAGCTGGGCCAGCTCCTGGTCGATGTTGACGCCGCTCACGTTGGAGGCGCGCGCGGCGAACTGCTGCTGCAGGGTGGTCTGATAGGTGGTGTTGTCCGAGGCGGCGCCGGTCGCGTTCGCCGTCTGCTGCAGGATCTGCGCCGAGTAGCTGCTGAGCGTCGTATTGGCGACGGCGCCGAGATTGCCGGCGGCGGTGAAGCTCTGAACGGCGTTGATCCCGTCCGACAGCGCCTGGGAGATCGTCGGATCCGGATTGGTCGCGGATCCGTCCAGCAGGCCGGGATTCGCCACGACGGCGGGATTGACCGCGATCGTTGCCGCATTGTCCTGCGGCGACGGCGCCGCGGCATTGACGCCGCTGAAGAGATGGAAGGGCAGGTTGGCAGCCGACGGCGTGAAGGTCTCGCCGCCGACGGTGGCGGCGACGGTGACGTTGAGCGCGCTGCCGGCCGTGTCGGTGAAGACGATGCTGTTGCCGTTCGCGCTGGCGGTGACCGTACCGGCGCCGACCGCGGTGTTGATGGCGTTGACGACGTCGGTGATGGTGGGATTCGCCGGCAGCGCCGCGGTCGTGACCGCCGGTCCGCCGTTGATGGAAACCGAGAAGGTGTCGCCGGCGGCCGGCGCGGTGCCGGCCACGTTGACCGTCTGGCTGGAGCTCGTGACCTGGGCGGAATTGTAGAGGGTGGTGGCGAACTGGTTGAGCTCCGCCGTCAGGTTCGGGAGCTGCGTGTCGCGCAGATTGAGCAGCGTGCCGATCGAACCCGTGGTGATGTCGCCGGTGATGTCGGCGCCGTTGAGGGTCACCTTCGACATCGGCGTCGCCGCCGTCACGGCGCCTGACTGGGTGTAGCTGAGCTGGGCGGCGGTGCTGTCCACCAGCACCTGGCCGGTGCTGGTGAAGACCACCATGGTGTCGTTGCCGCGCACGAAACTCGACACGCCCATGAGCTTGGAGACCTGGTCGAGAGCCTGGTCGCGCTGGTCCTCGAGCGCGGCGGTCGCCTGGCCGGTGGCCTTGGCGTGAGAGATCTGGCTGTTGATGTTGGCGATCGTCTGCAACGCCTGGTTCACGGTGCCGACGTCGGTCGAGATCTCGCCGTCGGCGGTGGCCCGGATCGTCTGCACGCCGGACGACATGGTGTTGAGCTGCGTGGCGATGGACTGCGCCGCGCTGACCGCGTTCTGCTGCGAGATCTGGTCGTCGGGCGTGGTGCTGAGCGTCTGCAGCGCGGAGGCGAAGTTGCCGAAGGTGTCGCTGAGCGAGCTGCCGTCGTTGACCTGGCCGAACAGGCCCTGGATCTGCTGGAAGTAGGTGTTGGCGGTGGCGGCGGCGCTCGCCGCGGTGTCCTGGACCCGGGCGGTGGTGGACAGGCTCTGGTTGATCTGCCGCTGCGGGATGCCGACCTTCACGCCGGCGCCGGCGCCGTTGATGAGGGCGGGTGTCAGCGTCTCCGTCTCGCGCGAATAGCCAGGGGTCTGGGCATTCGAGATGTTCGAGGAGAGCAGCGAAATGTTGGACTGAGCCGCCTGTATGCCGCTCAGGGCGTTCTGGACCGCGCCTGTGAGATCCATGCTTCCGATCCTTCTGTCAGAGCCTGCGATCGACGGCGACGCCGGCGACCAAGCGTGGCTTCATGGCGGGCGTCCGCGGCGGCCGATAGGCCTGGGTGCTGCGCTCGCTCGATTTGATGGCGTCGGCGATCGCCGCCACCACGGATTGGACGGCGGCACGGCCGGCGCGCAGCGCGCGCTCGTTCTCCCGCGCGGCGTCCGCAAGCCGGGTCGCCACCGCCATCAGCTCGACGCGCAGCGGCGCCGCGGTCTCGCGCAGCGTGGTCCGTCCGGCGCGCAGCTCCTCGATGGTGGCGCGATAGCGCCGGGTGAGCCGCATCTTCTCGTCGGCGAAGGCCGCCGCTTCATGCACCTGCATTGCGATCAGGGCGGCGGTCTCGCGCTCGAGGAGCTCGGCAAGCTTGGTGGAGAGCGCGATCAGCTCCGGCGCCGAGGACGCCAGCACGCGCGGACCGGTGGTGGCGAGGCTGAGCGCGGTCATTTCTTCTGGGACTCCTGGATGCGCAGGATCTCGCGCTGCACCGCGTCGGCGATGCCGACGCCGCCGCTTTTGGCCGCGACCTTGGCGTATTGCTGGATCAGCAGCGAGCGGTAGACGGTCTCGCTCTGGCCGCCGCCGGTGACGCTGTCGCCGTTGATGCCCGCGAACATGCTGTCCATGGACTGCGACAGGAAGAACGCCTCGAAATCCTCCGCCGTCTTGCGGGCGGCGGCCGGATCGGCCGTGCCGCCCGCCGTCGGCGCCGAGGTGCTCGGCGCCTGGGTCGCCGGCAGCGGCGGAATGATGGATTTGCTGGCGTCCATTACATCAACTCGATCTCGGCCTGCAGCGCGCCCGCGGTCTTGATCGCCTGCAGGATGCTGATCATGTCGCGGGGACCGACGCCGAGAGCGTTGAGGCTGTTGACGAGCTCCTGCAGGGTGACGCCGGCGGGCAGCACCGCCATGCGGCGCTCCGACTGCTCGTCGACCTGCACGTTGGTGCGCGGCACCACCACGGTCTGGGCGCCGCCGCCCGGCGCGAACTGCGTACCGTTGCGGCCCGGCGTCGCCGGCAGACCGGTGGCGGGATTGGTGGGGGTGGTCGCTTGGCCCGTGGGCGCGAAGGGACTGGGCTGGGAGACCTGGGGCGTCTCGGTGACGCGCACGGTCAGGCTGCCCTGGGCGATCGCCACCGTGCTGATGCGGACATTCTCGCCCATCACGATGACGCCATTCTGCTCGTCGATGACGACGCGGGCCGGCTGATCCGGCTCGACGCGAAGCTGCTCGATGTCGGTGAGGAGCGACACCAGATCGCCCTTGAAGCTGGCGGGCATGGCGACCGCCACCGTCGAGGGATCGAGGGGGCGCGCCGCGGGGTTATTGAGGAAGCCGTTGATCGCCTGGGCGACCCGACGGGCGGTGGTGAAGTCGGGATTGCGCAGCGTGAGGTTCACGGTCTGCAACTTGGTGAGCTCGAAGCCCACTTCGCGCTCGACGATGGCGCCGCTGGAGACGCGGCCGGAGGTCGGCACGCCCTTGGTGACGGACTGGGCCGCGCCCTTGACGGCGAAGCCGCCGCTGGCGACGCTGCCCTGGGCCACCGCGTAGACCTCGCCGTCGGCGCCCAGCATCGGCGTCACCAGCAGGGTTCCGCCGAGGAGGCTGCGGGCATCGCCCAGCGCCGAGACCGAGACGTCGATATGCGAGCCCTGGCGGGCGAAAGGCGGCAGCACCGCGGTCACCATGACGGCGGCGGTATTCTTGGTGGTGAGCTTGCTGTCCCGGGCATTGACGCCGAGGCGCTCCAGCATGCCGATCAGGCTCTCCCGGGTGAAAATCGCGTTGTTGAGGCTGTCGCCGGTGCCGTTGAGGCCGACCACCAGCCCATAGCCCACCAGCATGTTGTCCCGCACGCCCTCGAAGTCGGCGATGTCCTTGATGCGAGATGCCGCCAGGGCATCGGGCGCAACCAGCGCGATGCCGAGGGCGAGGAGAGCGAGGCGGGTGAGACGTCGGGCGAGGCAAGTCATGATCTGGATCGCGGGTCCTGGTGCTGTCGCCCCACTAATGCGAGGGTCGTGCCACAACGGAAGATCGTTCTATTAGAGATACTTGGAGAATGCCGTCGGGCGCGCAGCCAGGCATCGACGGCAATCCCTGCCGTGCCGCCGGCAGGCTTTGCCGGGTGGCGGCGCTTAACCGGTGCTTAACTCTGTCGGGTGATGCTGGGCCTCAGCCAGGCAGGACAGATCCGATCCTCATGCGCATCGAATCGAAGCCCCCGACCGTACCCGCGTCGCGCCGCCGCGATGCCGCTTCAGGACCGGGTTCCGGACCGGAATTTTCCGTCGGCGTCAGCGAGGATCAGGCCGCCTCGGCGCCGGCCGCCGCCCGGCCGATGTCATCGGTGGATGGGCTGTTTCTGCTGCAGGAGCTTCCCGACGCCCTGGCCGAGCGCCGCCGCGCGGTCAAGCGGGCCGGCTCGCTTCTCGACCGTCTCGACGAATTGCGTCTGGCGCTTTTGACCGGCAACCTGCCCATGAGCCAGATCGCCGAGCTGCAGCGAGTCGTCGCCAGTACCCGCGGCACCCTCGACGATCCCCGGCTGCTGGAGGTTCTCGACGAGATCGAACTGCGCGCCAGGGTCGAACTCGCCAAGCTTACGCCCGCATCCTGATTGCATTTCAAATAAGCAGCAGTATCAACGGACTGCGGCCTATTTCCCGTGCTTGCTCCGGCTCGGCGCCCTCCCTATACTCCGCGCGCTTCGAGAACCTTGGAGTTTCACGGAGTAGGTGATGCGGCCCATGCTTCCGCCCGATTATCGGCCCTCGGAAAATGAAGAGTTCATGAATGCGCTGCAGTTGGAGTACTTCCGGCAGAAGCTGCTGCGCTGGCGCACCGAGTTGCTGGAAGAGTCCAACGAGACCCTGCAGCACCTGAAGGAAGAGAGCCTGGCCGAGCCCGACATCACCGACCGCGCCTCGCTCGAGACCGAGCGGTCCCTGGAGCTCCGGACGCGGGACCGCGAGCGCAAGCTGATTACCAAGATCGACGCCGCCCTGACCCGGATCGAGGACGGAACGTACGGATATTGCGAGGAGACCGACGAGCCGATCAGCCTCCGGCGCCTGGAGGCCCGGCCGATCGCGACCCTGAGCCTGGAGGCCCAGGAGCGCCACGAGCGCATGGAACGCACGCACCGGGACGACTGAGATCCGGTTTCCCGCTCGCGCACCCCGCTAAGTTATCCCGATTAAAGCAACCTGTCGGTTTGTCCCGGGCCGCCGCCATGGGCTGTCCGGGTCGGGCCGATTCGCCTAGAACGGATCGATGATGTCGAAGAACTGCTGCCCGTAGCGCGGCTGCTGCATGTCGGTCTGCTGGCCGCGGCCGCCGTAGGAGATGCGGGCCTCGGCGAGCTGGTCGTAGGTTACGGTGTTGATGGCGGTGATGTCCTGCGGGCGCAGCACGCCGGCGATCTGCAGGTCGCGCACCTCGAAGTTGACCCGGATCTCCTGCCGCCCCTGGACCACCAGATTGCCGTTCGGCAGCACCTGGGTCACCTCGGTGGCGACGCGCAGCTGCACCTGCTCCTCGCGGCTGGCCTCGGTCGTGGCGACCGTGTTGCTGTTGCCGGACCCCTGCACCAGGTTCGACATGTTGGCGGCGCTTGGCAGGATCTTCTGGATCTGATTCTGGAAGCCCATCAGCTGCGGCGCCGCGCTGGCGAGCGAGTTGTTGCGCTGCAGCGTGGAGTTGTTGTCGAACTTGCCCTTCTCGTCGAAGCTGACGATCACGGTGAGGATGTCGCCGACGTTGGCGGCGCGCTGATCCTTGAAGAAGGCACGGCTGCCGGCCTGCCAGAGCGAGTTCGGCCGCCGCTCGTTGACCAGCGGCTGCGGCATCGGCAGGGACACCGGACGGTATCCCGGCTGCTGCTGCGGATCCTGGATGGTGGTCATCGGCGGCGTCTCGCCGATCTGCGACAGCTTGGTGGCGGTGCCGCAGGCGGAGAGCGCCAGCGCCAGGATCGGCGCCAGCGGGACGAGCTTGATGAGATGACGGCGCATCGGATTATTCCTACTGGGTGACCGGGCCGCCGGCGGGGCTCACCGACACGATGCCGGGGCCGGCGACGACCGCGTCGATGGCGCGGTTGGATCGAGTATTGGTGACGCGGATCACCGCGCCCTTGCCGCCGTCCTCCATCGCCTTGCCTTCGGCGGTCAGTCGCATGGCGGCGGTTTCCAGCACGATGGTGACGAGGTTGCCGCGATGGACGACCACCGGCACCTCGATCTCGTTGGCGTGCACGGGCTCGCCCGGGCGCAGCCCGTGGCGCGGTGTCTTGCCCACGAGGTCGCTGACTTCCGCCACCAGATCCTGGCTCAGGCGGTCGGTGCGGATCTGGACCATGGTGAGGTCGCGCCGCGTGATGGTGTCGCCGGGCGAGAGCGCATGGGCCGGAACCGGTATCTCGGTTCGCCGGATGAGCACGCCGCTGATACGCAGGCGGTCGCCGCTGCTGGCGCCGTCGCCGGCCGCCATCGCCACCATGGCGCTGAAGCGGCCGCTGCTGGCGTCGAAGCGCAGATCCTGGATCGCCGGCGGCGCGGTCTGGTCGGCACTGACCAGCAGCCGCACGTTGGGATTGTCGAGGCGAAGCTCGGCGTTGGCGGTGGGCGCGTGCTCGGCGATCGCCGCCATGACGCGCTGAGAGATCTCCTCGCCGTCGATGGTCCGGCTCGCGCGCTCCACCGACACCTGGTCGAAGCGGGAGGTCGGATGCCAGTCGATATGCTGGGCGGAGGCCAGTGCCGTCAGCCAGTCGGCGCTCAGCACCAGGCGGCGGCCCGGCGGCGGCGCGGCGATGACCGGCAGCTCCGCGCGCTCGTCCAGCCCGTCGAAGAGGTCGCCGAGGCGGATCAGGTTGGCGGATACCGTGACCATGGGCTTGATCGTCGGCGCGGCGACCGCGGCGGCGGACACCAGCAGCAGCGCGAGCAGCGTCAGGAGTGCGAGGCGGATGATGCTCATGAGGACTATTGCACCTGGCTCAGTGTCTGCGACATCTGGTCGGCGGTGGTCAGCGCCTTGGAGTTCATCTCGTAGGCGCGCTGGGCCGTGATCAGGTTGGTGATCTCGGACACGATGTCGACGTTCGAGGTCTCGAGATAGCCCTGCTGCAGGTTGCCGAAGGCGGTCGAGCCGGGATTGCCCGTGGTGGCGGAGCCGGAAGCGGCGGTCTCCTGCAGCAGATTGCCGCCCAGCGCGCTGAGGCCGGCCTCATTGGGGAAGTTGGCGAGCTGGATCTGGCCGACATTCTGCGGATTGGTCTGGCCGGCGATGGTCGCCAGGACCTGCCCGTTGGCATTGATGGCGACCGAGGTGGTGTTGTTGGGCAGCGTGATGCCGGGCTGCACGACGTAGCCGTCCGCGGTCACGATCTCGCCGGTGGGGCTGAGCTGGAACGAGCCGGCGCGGGTATAGGAGGTGCTGCCGTCGGGCATGGTGATCTGGAAGTAGCCGCGGCCCTGGATCGCCAGATCGAGGGGATTGTTGGTGTTGAGCAGGCTGCCTTGCAGGTTGATGCGGTAGACCGCCGCCGTCTTGACGCCGGAGCCGATCTGCACGCCCACCGGCACGATGTTGCCGTTATCGGAGGAGTCGGCGCCGACCCGGCGCTGGTTCTCGTAGAGCAGGTCCTGGAACTCCGCGCGCTGGCGCTTGTAGGCCGTGGTGTTGAGGTTGGCGATGTTGTTGGAGATGACCTCGACGTTGAGCTGCTGGGCCAGCATTCCGGTCGCGGCGATGTTAAGGGCGCGCATGGGTCAGATCTCGCTCTCTGTTAGACGGTCTTGCCGAGGCGATCGATCGCGTTGGTGACGCGAGTGGCCTCGGCTTGGGTGAAGTCGTGGGTGTAGCTGATCGCCCGATTGGCGGAGATGAGCTGGGTGAGCTCGAGGACCGGCTCGACGTTGGAGCCTTCGAGCGAGCCCTGGACAAGCCGGGTCGTGGCGGGCGCCGGCTGCGGCGTCTGGTCGGTCGAGAAGGAGTTGGCGCTGGTGGGAAGCAGCGCCTGCTCGTTGGCGAAGGTCACCACCTGCAGCTTGCCGATCGTGCCGCCGGCGGCGACGACGGTGCCGTCCTGGCCGATGGTGATGGCGCGGGTGTTGTCGGGGATGGCGATCGGCGTGTTGGCGTCGCTCTGCACGGTATAGCCCTCGGCCGTGACGATCTGGCCCTGGCTGTCGAGCTGGAAATGGCCGTCGCGGGTGTAGCGCGGACCGAGCGGCGTATTGACCACGAGAAAGCCGCTGCCCTCGACCGCGACGTCCAGGGGATTGCCGGTCTGCGTGATCGGGCCCTCGCGGGTATCGCGCGCGGTGCCGAGATCCTGGGCGTAGGAGGCCTGCTTGCCGTCGCTGCCCTTGCCGAGATACTCCGCGAAGATCATCTCCTGGCCCTTGAACCCGATGGTGGACAGGTTGGCCAGGTTGTTCGAGAGCATCTCGGTCTGGCGCAGGAGCGCGATCTGCGCCGAGAGGGCTATGGTGCTGGGATCGTTCATCGCCGTACGTGATCATCCTATTGTCGTGCGCGCCGGCGTCTCGATCGCTCGCTTCCGGCACGCTTGCCGCCGCTCATATGCATGGCCCGTGCCAGTCGCGAAGAGTGCGGATTTCCGGGCCTGAAGCGCGAGTTCGGCAGTCCCGGAGCTGCCGTCGGCGCCGTGTTCTGGCAGCCGTTGCCGGGTAGTTCTTGCCCGCCGCGCGGCGGCGTTTCGCCACGCGGATGCATGGCCTGGCTAAACCACTTCTTAACTAGAACGCCCTAGCGTCCAACGAGCCGGCCGCGGGTTTCGTGCGGCGCCATTTTTTTCAATCGGGGCCGATGTCGGACCGCACTGTCGATGACGATGCCGAAGGCGCAGCAGATGCGCCGGCGGACGTACCGAAACGACGCGACCGACGCCGCCTCCTGATCCTCGGCGCCGCCGGCCTGGTGCTCATCGTCGGCACCGGCGGCGTCCTGTACTACACCGGCATCATCGCCAAGCTCACCGGCGGCCATAAGACCGAGGCCGCCGAGGCCGAGAAGGCGCCGCCGGCCAAGCCGTCGGTGTTCTTCGACTTGCCGGACCTTCTGGTCAATCTCAACTCTACCGGGCGCAAGACCAGCTTCCTGAAGATTTCCGTCAGCCTCGAGCTCGAGCAGCAGGAGGACGTGCCGCGTCTGGCGGCGGTGATGCCGCGCATCATCGACAATTTCCAGGTCTATCTGCGCGAGCTCAGGGTCGAGGATCTCCGCGGCTCCGGCGGCATCTATCGCCTGCGCGAGGAACTCCTCGCGCGCGTCAATGCCGCCTCGGCGCCGGTTCGGGTGAAGGACGTTCTGTTCAAGGAAATGCTGGTGCAGTAAGTGCTGGCAATCGAGGCGAGGGGAAGCAGCTGAGATGAGCGACACGAAGGAGGAAGAGGACAAGATGGCCGCCGAATGGGCGGCCATGGCGGATGGCGGAGACGCCGACGCCGAGGCTGGAGAAGACGGCGAGCAGCCTACAGCCCGTGTCCTCAATCAGAACGAGATCGACAGCCTGCTCGGCGTCGACGACGACGGCCCGGGTCGCGACAATTCCGGCATTCGCGCCATCATCGATTCGGCGCTGGTCTCCTACGAGCGCCTGCCGATGCTCGAGGTGGTGTTCGACCGCCTCGTGCGCATGATGTCGACCTCCCTGCGCAATTTCACCTCCGACAACGTCGAGGTGTCGATCGACAACATCACCTCGATCCGCTTCGGCGACTACCTGAACTCGATCCCGCTGCCCGCCATGCTGGCGGTGTTCAAGGCGGAGGAGTGGGACAACTTCGGCCTGCATCACCATCGACAGCGCGCTGATCTATTCCATCGTCGACGTGCTCCTGGGCGGCCGGCGCGGCACCGCGGCGATGCGCATCGAGGGCCGGCCCTATACGACGATCGAGCGCAACCTGGTGGAGCGGCTGGTCTCCGTCGTGCTGTCCGATCTCTCCGGCGCCTTCGATCCGCTGAGCCCGGTGACTTTCCGCTTCGAACGCCTGGAGACCAATCCGCGCTTCGCCACCATCGGCCGGCCGGCCAATGCCGCGGTGCTGGCGCGCTTGCGGGTCGACATGGAGGATCGCGGCGGCCGTCTCGAGGTGCTGCTGCCCTACGCGACCCTGGAGCCCGTGCGCGAAATCCTGCTGCAGGGCTTCCTCGGCGAGAAGTTCGGCCGCGATTCGATCTGGGAGGCGCATCTCGCCGGCGAGCTCTGGTACACCGACGTCGCCATCGAGGCGGTGCTCGACCGCGCGGAGGTGTCGCTGCGGGACGTCCTCAACTGGAAGGTCGGCTCCCGCGTCGTCCTCAACGTCGATGCGCAATCCGATATCGAGCTGGTCTGCGGCGACCTGCGGATGTTCACCGGCAAGATGGGCCGCAAGGGCGGCAACATCGCGGTCCGGATCGCCGAGAAGCTGGAGCGCACGAAAGGTTCGCAATGACGCTGCCCCTGGGTCTGAGTCTGCCGCTGATCGGCGATCTCACGGTCGCCGTCCTGCTGCTCGCCACCATCGCCTACGTCGCCGTGCTGAACCGCCGGCTCGGACATCTGCGCAACGACAAGGCGCAGCTCGAGCAGCTCATCCACGGCCTCAACATCGCCGCCGCCAGCGCCCAGTCCGGCATCAGCGAGCTGCGCCAGGCCACCGACGACGTCGGCAAGGATCTGGACAAGAAAGTAACCGTCGGCCAGGCGCTGCGCGACGATCTCAACTATCTCATCGAGCGCGGCGGCGGCCTTGCCGATCGCCTGGAGGGCACCATCCGCGCCCGCCGCAACGAGGTGCCGCCGCGTGCTGCCGAGCCGGCGCGTCCCGTGGCCCCGCGCGCCGCTACGGACGAGAAAGTGCTGCCGCTACGAGCCGAGGCTGACGCCCGCGCCGTCGAGCGGCGGGCATCGCCGGTCTCCCGGGCGGAGCGCGACCTGATCCGCGCGCTGGGCGGACGCCGCTGAAATCGCGGATCCCATGAGACCCCGTCTCATTCCCATCGTCATGGTGAGCGCCTGCCTGCTGCTGGGCGTGAAGCTTGTCGACGTCTGGACCGTGCTCCGGGCCCATGCCGCCGGCGCGCAGCCGCAAACGGAATCGCATCCGCAGCCGCCGGCCAAGCCGGAGCCCGCGGCGGCGCATGGCGCCCCGGCCCAAGGCCCGGCCGCGGATGCCGCCGCGCCTGGCGTCGATCCGGCCCAGGCGGATTCATCGTCGCCGGACCCGCTGCTCATGAGCCCGGAGGAGATCGATCTCCTGCAGAAGCTCGCCGCCCGCCGCATCGAGCTCGAGAAGCGCGCCCAGGACATCTCCCAGCAGGAGGTGCTGCTGAAGGCGGCCGAGCAGCGCATCGACGACAAGATCTCGAAGCTCTCCACGATCGAGAGCGGCATCAGCGTCAAGGTGCAGCAGAAGGAGCAGGAGGACGCCGAGCGCATCAAGGGCCTGGTCAAGATCTACGAGACCATGAAGCCCGCCGAGGCCGCGCGCGTCTTTGCCGGCCTCGACATGACGGTGCTGCTGGATATCCTCGATCACATGAAGGAGCGCAAGGTGGCGGCGATCCTGGCCAGCCTGGAGCCCGACCGCGCCAAGCAGATCACGATGGCGCTCGCCGCGCGCCACCAGCAGCAGGCGCCGGACACGACCGCCGCCGCGGCCCCGGTCAAGCAGGCTTCAACTCCCTGAACTTGCTGGGGTTAACCCGTCTTTAACCGGGTTCCATTAAACACTTGCGGCGCGTCTTCGCACATGCAGAACGGCGGATTTGGCAGGAGTGGTTAGATGGCGATCGATATGAATATGAACGTCCTCATCGTCGACGACTACAAGACGATGCTCCGCATCATCCGTAACCTGCTGAAGCAGCTCGGGTTCGAGAACGTCGACGAGGCGACGGACGGCGGCACCGCGCTGATGAAGCTGCGCGACCGCAACTACGGTCTCGTCATCTCCGATTGGAACATGGAGCCGATGACCGGCCTGCAGCTCCTCAAGGAAGTGCGCGCCGACAACAAGCTGAAGCCGATCCCCTTCGTGATGATCACCGCCGAGAGCAAGACCGAGAACGTGGTCGCCGCCAAGGCCGCCGGCGTCACCAACTACATCGTCAAGCCCTTCAACGCCGCGACGCTCAAGCAGAAGCTCACCGCCATCTTCGGCGACTTCTAAGCCGGCGCGACGAAGGGAACCGGAGCCATGGCCAAGACGGCCAACGACGGCGCGCTCGCGAAGAAGCTCGACGCGATCGCCGACAAGCCGGTCGAGATCGCCGACATCGCGGCGGTGGTCGAGAGCGTCATGAAAACACTGTCGGGCGACGTATCCGCCAGCGAATTCCATCTCTATCACGAGATCGAGGAGATCGCGGACTACATCCAGTCCGCCAAGCGCGAGATCGCGGCGATCCGGCCGGACGAGATCCGCGAGCACTACATTCCCACGGCGACCGACGAGCTCGATGCCGTCGTGGGCGCCACCGCCGAAGCGACCGGCACCATTCTCGATGCGGCGGAGGAGCTGGAGCGGCTCGCCAGCGAGGCGCCGGAGGCCACCGCCGAGAAGATCCGTGTGCTCTCGACCCGCATCTTCGAAGCCTGCAATTTCCAGGACGTCACCGGTCAGCGCATCACCAAGGTGGTGCGCGCGCTCAAGCACATCGAGCACAAGGTCGACGCCGTGCTGGCGGCATTCGGCGAGGGCATGCAGAAGGCGCCCAAGCTCGTCGAGGAGGCGCCGGCGGCGCCGGACGACGAGAGCAAGCTGCTGAACGGTCCGCAGCTTGCGGACGCCGCCAACAACCAGGACGATATCGACGCCCTGTTTGCGAGCCTGAAATAGTTCGCCCGCGTCTCCGGCGCGCGGCTCCTCTAGAATTGAGGTGCTGATGTTGCGAGTGTGCGTTGCCGTGTTTCTTGTGATCTCCGCCGCGTGCCTCGGCACGGCGGCGGCTGCCGACGCGGTCAAGACCCGCGCGGCGACGCACGAGACCTACGGCCGCATCGCCTTCGACTGGCCGGCGCCGGTTGCCTACCAGGCCACTCTCGACGGCGCGACCCTCGTCGTCCACTTCGAGCGCCCGCTCACCACCCGGCTCGACCAGATCAGCCGCTATCTCGGTTCCTACGTCGCGAGCGTGAGCCTCGACGAGGCCGGCACCACGCTGACCGCCGCGCTGACGCGGCCCGTCACCTTGAAGACCTTCACCGAAGGCAACACGATCGCGATCGATCTCGTGGCCGCCGGGCCGTCCGCGAAATCCGCGGCGGCGAAAACCGCGCCGGAGACCTCCGCCGCCGAGAAGACCGCCGTCGCTGAGCCGCCGCCGGCTGTGGCCGAGACTCCCGCCGCCGAGAAGACCGTCGCCGCCGAGCCGCCCGCCGCCGCCAGCGCGGCGAAGCCGACGGCGGCCTCTGGTCCGCTCGTCCTCGTGCCGCACCGCCCCGCCGCCGTGGCGGCGGCCGCGCCCGCGCCGCCGCCCGCCGCCAAATCCGATGTCGTCGTCCGCTTCGGCGAGCACGAGGGCTATCGACGCCTGGTGTTCGACTGGAGGGATCCGGTCGACTACACCGCGAGCGAGGAGGGCGACGAGGCCCGCATTCATTTCGCCCATCCCGCCACGTTCGATACCGCCCGCATCGGCGCGGCGCTTCCTGGCACAGCGCCTGAAGTGAGCGCGGATGGCGGCGGCACCACGCTCACCCTGCATCTCCCTGATGGCACCGCGCTGCGGCATTTCCGCAGCGGCGCCAGCATCGTCGTCGATCTCCTGCAGCCCGGCGCCACCGACGGCGCCGCCAAGCCCGATGCCGCCGCCAAGGCGGGCGCCACCGCCAAGAAGGCGCATGCTCCCGGCGTGGTCCCGCCGCCGGAGCTGATCGAGCCGTCAGCCGGCGTCACCGTTCCGCTGCCGCCCAGCGTCAAGGGTCAGCCGCCGCCGGCGCAGCCCGCGCCGGGACCGTCGTCCTCCCTGACAGCGCCAGCCCCCGGGCCGGCGCTGTCCGTCCATTATGCGGCCACCGACGACACCGGCAGTCTCCGCTTTCCCTGGGCCGCCTCGGTGCCGGCGGCGGTGTTCCGCCGCGCCGGCGCGCTCTGGGTGGTGTTCGGGGCGCCCTCCAGCGCGGACCTCTCCGAAGTCCAGCTCCGCGGCAAGGCGGCGGTGGAGCGGATCGAGCAGGTACCGCACCCGCTGGCCACCGTGCTCCGCCTGAAGACGCTGCGCGGGCTCGAGCCCAGCCTGCACCGCGTCGAGAACGAATGGGTGCTCGACCTGAAGGCGCAGGAGCTGCATCCGGACGTTCCGATCACGGTCTCGGCGCAGCCGGAGGCCAAGCCGCCCCGCGTCATCTTCGAGATGCGCGAGCCGGGCCAGGCGATCGCGATCACCGATCCCGAGGTCGGCGACCGCCTGCTGGTGATACCCACGCTCGAGATCGGCCGCGGGCTTCCCGCCGAGGCGGCGGTGGTCGATTTCCGGGCGCCGGTGACGGCTCAGGGCCTGGTGATCCGTCCCAACGTGGATGGCGTCATCGCGCGCACCGTCGCCACCGGCGTCGAGGTAACGGGACCGGAAGGGCTGGTGCTCTCCGGCGACCTCGACCGGCGGCTGGGCGGCGACGGCGTCGCGCCGCGGCTGTTCGATTTTGCAGACTGGCAAGGCCCGGCGCGCCAGACCTTCCTCGACCGCCGCAGCGAGCTGGAGCGGGTAGTGGCGCTGGCGCCCACGGCGCAGCGCTCGCATCCGCGCCTGGCGCTGGCGGAATTCTATTTCGCCAACGCCTATGCGGCGGAGACCCTGGGCGTGCTGGCGGCGCTGGAGCGCGACGACCCGACCTTCGCCGCCGACAAGCTGGTGCGCGCGATGAAGGGCGCCGCCGCCTTCCTCAACGACGACCGGGAGACCGCCGGCCAGGAGCTGCTGCGGCCGATGCTGGATGCCGAGCCGGAGGCGGCGCTCTGGCGCGGCGCGCTCTTCGCGAGCCGGGGTGACTGGGCCGCCGCCGCACGGGGATTCAACACCAGCGCCGTGCTGCTCACGACCTATCCGAAAGCGCTGCGCAACCGGCTGGGGCTGCTGGGGGCGGAGGCCATGATCCGCAGCGGCCAGCCCGACGCCGCCGGCAGCTTCCTGCGCCTGGTGACCAAGGACGATCCGTCGCCCGGCGATCTCGCCGCGGCAAAGTTCCTGACCGGGCTGCAGGCGCAGGCGGGCGGCGATCTCGACCGCGCGCTGCAGATCTGGCAGGACGTCGGCCGCACCGGCGACCGGCCCAACCGCGCGCGCGCCCTCAAGGAGCGCACCATGGCGCTCCTCAAGGCCGGCAAGCTCACGCGCACCGACGCCATCCGCCAGCTCGACGACCTGCGTTTCGCCTGGCGCGGCGGCGACTTCGAATTCAGTCTGCTGCACGATCTCGGCAAGCTGCTGATCGCCGATGGCGACTACCGCCGCGGCCTCGACGTGCTGCGCCAGGCGTCGGCCAATTTCCCGGAGAACCCCGGCGCGCTGCAGGTCCAGCGCGAGATGGGCGACGCCTTCGCCAATGTCTTCCTCGGCCCCAACTCGGACAATCTCTCGCCGCTCAAGTCGGCGGCGCTCTACGGCGAGTACAAGGACCTCGCCACCGGCAACGGCCAGGGCGAGGCGATCGTGCGGCGCCTGGTGGACCGGATGATCGCCGTCGATCTCCTGGACCAGGCCGACGCGCTGCTGAGCGATCAGGTCACCAACCGCCTCACCGGCCTGGAGAAGCTGCGCGGAACCGCCGAGCTCGCGGTGATCCGCCTTCTCGACCACCGCCCGGAGGCCGCGCTCAAGGCGCTGGATATTCCCGCGACCGGCGACGTCCCGCCGGAGCTCGGGCGCCAGCGTCAGCAGCTCCGTGCCCGCGCGCTCACCGATCTCGGCCGCACCGATCAGGCGATCGCCGCCCTCGCCAGCGATTCGAGCGTCGACGCCGATCGGCTCCGCGCCGATGCCTATTGGAAGGCCAAGAGCTGGCCCGACGTGGCGCGGACCCTGCAGCGTTTGGCCCCGGCCCCCGGCGCCGACGGCAAGCTCGACAAGAAGGACGCCCGCCTGGTCCTCAACCTCGTCGCCGCCCTCGCGCTCTGCAGCGACCAGGTCGGCCTCAATCAGGCCCGGGACAAGTATGGCGCCGCCATGGCCCAGAGCCCCTATGCCGACGCTTTCCGCGTGATCGCCAGCACCGACAACGCCGGCACCAGCCCCGACCCGCGCCAGCAGGCGCAGAAGCTCGCCGAGATCGGCGACCTCAAGAGCTTCGCCGCCGAGCTCCGCAAGTCCCTCGATGCCACGAAGGCGCCGGTCACGAACTGAGAGATTTCACGGTTGCTGCCGCGGCGCGATCGTGCGTCCTTCGACGCGCGGCCCATGGGGCCGCTTGCTCAGGATGAGGAGATTTTCTTTGCGGCATCACCTATCCACCTCATCCTGAGCAAGCGAAGCGCGTCGAAGGACGCAGCATGTTTTCCCTGCACCGATGCTCCGCTGCGTGGCTTGGCAGCCTGACTTCGTCGGTGGTCATCAACTTGGCATCGTCGGCGGGATTAGGTTCGCAATCGCGCGGCTGACGAAGCGATCGAGGGTGTCGAGGGTGCGCCAGGCCGTATGCGGCGCAAGTGCGACGTTCGGCAGGTCCGACCAGCGATGGCCGGCCCGTAGCGGTTCGCTGGCGAACACGTCCAGGCCGGCGCCGCCGATCCGCCGCTCGCGGAGCAGGTCATAGAGCGCATCTTCGTCGACGAGCGCGGCGCGCGCGGTATTGATCAAGCAGGCGTCGGGCTTCATCCGGTGGAGCGCCGCCCGGTCGACGATGCCGTTGAGCTCGGGCACCGCGCGCAGGTGCACCGAGACGATATCGGCCTCGGCCATCAGATCAGGGAATGGGCGCCGCTCGGCGCCGGCTCCGATGGCGCGCGCATCCGTCAGATGCGGGCTCCAGGCGATCACGCGCATGCCGAAGCCAGCGGCGATCCGGGCCACATGCCGGCCGATACCGCCGAGCCCGAGCAATCCCAGCGTCTTGCCCTCGAGATCGATGCCATGCACGACCGGCCATCGACCGCCGCGCACCGCCGCGTCCAGGGCCGGGAGGCGGCGCGCCAGCGCCAGCATTAGCGCCACCGTCATTTCCGCCACCGCCGGATTGGCGGCAGACGGCGTCGTCGCGACGCGGATGCCGCGCTCCCGCGCGGCTTCTATGTCGACGCAGCCGGTTCCCGCGCCCGCGATCGAGATGACGCGCAGGTGCGGTGATTTTTGCATCACCGCCTTGGTGAGCCGGGCGCCCTCGAAATGCACCAGGGCGCATCCCGCCGGGGAGAGTCGCTCCGCGAGCTCGGTCTCGTTCCGCGGCGGGTCGCGATGGATCGCCACGTCCGGGAACGACGCCAAGTGCCGCGCGAAGCAGCTCTCGACGACGGCCTCGCCCAGGCAATCCGGTACCGCGATCCGCATCACGGCTTTCCCCTGTGAGCTGGAGAACTGCCGCGGCGCGCCTCGGTCAGGAGATGGGCCGGTAGGGGCCGCATGCCGCCGGGATCGAAGGAAATCTCGCCCGCGCGGCTCGTGGCAGTCAGGGCTGCCGCGGTCTTGATGAGATCGGGGTCCATTGGCACCTCCGAACAGATTGGAACAATCTTGTAACTATCTTGTCAATAGCAGTTTCTTATGGGATATTTCGACACGGACGACGAGAGATCTACAAGAAATGCCCAATTTTCCCGCCGATATCATGAATTGCGACAATCCAAGGACCGATGCCGTGACCCCGCCGCTCAAATCGCCGTTGCACATTCCCGCCGCATGGACCCGCGCCACCTGGGCTCGCGATCGCTCCTGGATCTATCCGCTCACGGCCGTCGAGCGTGCGGAGCTCGTCGCGGCGGTCGAGGGTGTTCGAGGCCGGGGCCTCGGCGTCGGAAGATTCGACGCCGTGGATTTTCCGATCCCGGTGCTGGCCGCGCGCATCCGCCACCTGCAGGAGGAGCTGGAGAACGGACGCGGCTTTGCCCTGCTGCGCGGTTTTCCGCTGGACGACTGCTCCGATGCGGATGCCGAGCTGATGTTCTGGGGCATCGGCCGGCATTTTGGCGAGCTGATCACCCAGAACGCCGGCGGCGAGCGGCTCGGCCACGTGCGCAACGAGGGCTACCAGCACGCGGTCGGCGACAAGCGCGGCTACCAGACCGCCGCGCGCCTCAACTATCACACGGATAACTGCGACGTGGTGGGCCTGCTGTGCCTGCGCACCGCCAAGGAAGGCGGTCTCAGCAGCTTCACCAGCGCGATCGCGATCTACAACGAGATCCTGCGGGAGCATCCAGAGTATCTCCCGGTCCTCCATCGCGGCTTCATCTATGACCTGCGCGGCGAGCAGCTCGCCGGCATGCCGCCGCTCAGCCGCCACCCGATCCCGGTCTACAGCAACTACACCGGCAAGCTCAGCGTGCGCTATGTCCGCACCCACATCGATCTCGCCTGGAAGAAGGGCGCGCCGCCCCTGACCGACGAGGAAAAGCGCATCCTCGACTATTTCGGAAGTCTCGCCGACCGCGACGATCTCCGGCACGACATGGAGTTCGAGCGCGGCGACGTGCAGCTCTTGAACAATCACGTCATCGTCCACTCGCGCACGGATTTCATCGATCACGAGGATCCGCGGCTGAAACGGCACCTGCTCCGGCTCTGGATCAACCTGCCGAACGGCCGCCCGCTCGCGCCGGAGTTCGCGGATCGATACAACGCCGGAAGCCGGCAACGGCTCGGTGTTCCCGTGCTCGAGACCGCGTGACCGGCCGCATTCAACCATCGAAACGAGCCATGAAAGAGTCAGCGGGCGCCGCGGCACGGAAAGGCTCGATGCCGCCGATGGATCCCGCCGGAGATCCGATCGCCCAGCTCCGCGCCGCCATTGCCCAGGGCTACTATCTCCCCAACGAGCATCTGGTGGAGACCGATCTCTGCCGATTCTTCGACACCAATCGCAGCGTGATCCGCGGCGTGCTGGCGAAACTCGAGCAGGAAGGGCTGGTCATCCGCGAGAAGAACCGCGGCACCTTCGTGCGGCGTGTCGAGGCGAAAGAGGCGATCCAGGTTCTCGAGGCACGCAGCGTGATCGAGGCGCTGGGGGCACGCTACGCGGCGGAGCGCGCGACCCTGATGGATCTGCGCCGGCTTCGCGAGATGCATGCGGAGATGACCCGCCTCGAGGAGGGCGGCGACATCGCCGCCTATCTCAAGATGAACGAGCGCTTTCACACGACGATCCTGCAGTTGAGCGCCCACGAGGTGGTGATCCGCCTGCTCACCTCGCTGAATTCCCAGGTGTCCCAGTACCGCGGCCGCTCGCTGATCAAGCCGGGGCGGCTGATCGGCTCGGTCAGCGAGCACGCGGGCATCGTCGAGGCGATCTGCAGCCGCAACGGCGATGCCGCGGAAGCGGCCATGCGCCGGCATCTGTCCGCCTCGATGATGGCGCTGCGGGAGTGGTTTCCGGAGGTGCCGCGATGATGCGTCTCGCCGCCGCCAATACGAGGACTTTCTAGATGCGTCTCGCGACGATCCGATCGGCCGGCGAAACCCGGGCGGCGCTGGTGGAAGAGGAGAGCGTCACGCTCCTCGACTATCCCGATGTCGGCGCCTTGCTGCGCGCCGGCGATTGGCCGCGCGCCGCGGGTGGTCGCAAGATCGCCCGGAGCGCGGCGATCGATTTCGCGCCCCTCATCCGGAAGCCCGAGAAGATATTCTGCATCGGCCTCAATTACCGCTCGCACGCCGCCGAGATGGGCGTCGATCTCCCGAAATTCCCCGGCATCTGGGCCAAGTTCGCGCGCTCGCTGATCGGCCCGATCGATCCCATCCGCCTGCCGGCCGTGAGCGGCCAGTGCGACTTCGAGGTGGAGCTCGGCATCGTCATCGGCCGCGAGGTGCGCGGCATATCGGGCGCCGAGGCGCGTGCGGCCATTGCGGGCTATACCGTCTGCAACGACGTTTCCGTGCGCGACTGGCAGCTCCGTACCCGCGAGGCTCTGCAAGGCAAGGCGTGGGAGGCGACGACGCCGGTGGGACCGGTCCTCGTCACTCCCGACGAGATCGACCATGCGCGGGACCTGCGCCTCGAGTGCCACGTGAACGGCGAGCCCATGCAGGACGGGCGAACCTCCGACCTGATTTTCGATCCGGCCTATCTCGTCTCCTATATCAGCACCTTCATCACCCTCGAGCCCGGTGATCTCATTCTGACCGGCACTCCCAGCGGCGTCGGGTTCAAGCGCAACCCGCCGCAGTTCCTGAAGGAGGGGACGGAGGTCGTCACCCGGATCGAGGGGATCGGCGAACTCCGCAATCGCTGTGTCGCCGCCGACGCCAAGGGCGCCGTGGCCGCCGGTGCCTCCAATCAACGGGTGGGCTCATGACCTCCCATCGGTTCTTCGAGGCGATCAAGGATGCGCCCCTCGACCAGATCATGGGGCTGGATCAGTCGTTCCGCGACGACCCCGCGCCGCAGAAATTCAATCTCGTCGTCGGTGTCTTTCAGGACGAGCACGGACGCACGCCCGTCTTGCGGAGCGTCAAGGCCGCGGAGGAGCGGCTGCTGGCGGCGGAGGTCTCCAAATCCTATGTGCCCATGCTCGGCGAGGAGGTCTATCGGCGCTCTGTCGTCGAGCTCGTCCTGGGACCGGACAACGCCATTGTGCGAGAACGCCGTGTCCGGGCGATGCATACTCCCGGCGGCACCGCCGCGCTCCGCATCGCCGCCGAATTCCTCCGGGATCATTTCCCGCAGGCCACTCTGTGGCTCAGCACGCCCTTCTATCCCAATCATCCCGGCGTCTTCGAAAGCGTCGGCTTTCCGATAGATCACTACCGCTACTACGAGACCGCATCGGGACGGCTGCAATTCGACGAGATGATGGCGGATCTGTCGCGGGCGCGGCCCGGCGACGTTGTCCTGCTGCATGGCTGCTGCCACAATCCCTCCGGCGCCGACTTGTCCGCCGCGCAATGGACCGATCTCGCCCGTCACGTCGTCGATCGCGGCCTGCTGCCGGTCATCGATGCCGCCTATCTCGGATTTGCCCACGGCGTCGATGAGGATGCCGCGGCGCTTCGCAGCTTCTTCCAGGTGGTCCCGGAAGGCCTTGTCCTTGTCTCGTTCTCGAAGAATTTTGCGCTCTATGGCGAGCGCGCCGGCGCGGTTCTGGTCGTCGGCGCGACGCCGGCCACCGCCTCGCGCGGTGTGGAGCGCGCGAAGCTCTATGTGCGCCGGCTCTATTCGTCGCCGCCATCCCATGGCGGCCGGATCATCAGCACGATCCTGAATGACGCGGAGCTCAAGCGCCTCTGGCTGGCCGAGGTAATGGCGATGCGGGATCGCCTGCATGCCTTGCGTCTTCGTTTCGCCGAGGGGTTGGCGGCGCACCAGGTCGATCCCGGCTTCTTTCCCACGATCGGCCGCGGAGTGGGGATGTTCGCGCTGTCACGGCTCACCCCCGATCACGTCAAGACGCTGCGCGAGATGCATCACGTCTACATGCTCGGCAACGGCCGAATCTCGATCGCGGGCTTGAGCGAGGCCAGTCTGGACGCGCTGTGCGGCTTATTCGCCAGCGTTCTAAGGACCTCCCGATAGGAGAATCCACGCTGCGCCCGCAAAGGGCGGAGGTGGCATCAAATCAACACGAGCGAACAGCGGAGGAGCACGATGACGAGAACTCTTATGGCTATCGCGGCAATGACCGCACTGATCGCGGCGGCGGCGGACGCGTCGGCCGGCGTCCTGGAGAACGTCAAGCAGCGCGGCACGCTCAATTGCGGCATCTACACGAACTTTCCGGGCTTTTCGAGCCTCGCGGCTGACGGCGGCTACAAGGGGTTCGACATCGACTTCTGTCGCGCGGTCGCCGCCGCAGTGGGCGTACCGCTGAAGCAGGTGCCGCTCTCCGCGACCGATCGCTTTCCGTCGCTCCAGGCCAACACCGTCGACATGCTGTCGATGGTGACCACCGACACCGCAAGCCGCGAATTCTCGGGTCTGCAGTTTCCAGCCGTGACCTTCTATGACGGCCAGGGTTTCGTGACCCACACCGCCGCCGGAATCAAGAGCGCCAGGGATTTGAATGGCGCCACGATTTGCGTGCTGCAGGGCACCACGACCGAGCTCAACCTCGCCGACTGGTTTCGCGCCAATCGGCTCCAGTTCAAGGCAGTCACGTTCTCTTCGGAGGACGAGTTGTTGCGGGCTTATCAGGCCAACCGCTGCGATGCGGTAACGGGATCCGTGGCGATCATGGCCGGGCGCATTACCAACTTCCCCAATCCGAAAGAACATGTCGTCCTGCCGGAGGTCATCAGCAAGGAGCCTTTGGCGGTCGTTACGGCCGACGGCGACGACAAATGGGCTCGCATCGTCCGCTGGGCGGTCTATTCGACGATGATCGCCGAGGAGAAAGGCATCACCAGCCAGAATGTGGAGGAGCTGCGCAAGAGCTCGCAGGATCCCGAGGTCCAGCGGCTGCTTGGAACCACCGCCTCCTTCGCCCAGGATATGGGGTTGGATGCGGCCTGGGCGGTGCGGATCCTGCAGACCGTGGGGAACTACAGCGAAATATTCGAGAGAAACCTGGGCGAAGGGACCCCTCTTCGGCTCAAGCGAGGCCAAAACGCGCTGTGGAACAACGGCGGGCTACTCTATCCCGCGCCGTTCCGGTGACCGCGAGCCTTCCGATCGTGCGATCGGGTGGGGTCGTGACAGGTCATGACCCGGCAATCCTTCGACCCCGGTGCTGTCGTGCCGCTCCGGCACGGCGGCGGTCTGGACGTCTGGCGCTGGGCGCGCGATCCCAAGCTGCGCGGGTTGCTTTATCAAATCGCCCTGGTCGGCGCGATCGCGATACTCGCATACGCACTCAGCGAGCGGGCGCTTTCCGGCCTGGCGCAGCGCGGCGTCAGCTCCGGGTTCGGCTTTCTCGGCCACGAGGCCGGTTTCCAGATCGCCGAGACAATCGCGATCCCGCGGCGGGGCTCTTGGGGCACCGCCCTGATCCCGGCGGGACTTATCCTGTTCCTGTGGTCGGTACGCGGGCGCGGCGACGGGATCGGCGGGAGGCGGAGCCGGCGCGCGGCCCTGCGCCTGCTCGCCGGCGCGCTCATCGCCGTCGGAATCGTCGCGGCGGCCACGGCGCCGGATTGGGCAACCTACCAGCCGACCGACAGCTATCTCTTCGCCATCCTCACAGGCGTCGCCAACACCCTGCATGTGGCGGTCATCGGCTGCCTGCTGGCGGCCGTCTTCGGCGCTGTCTTCGGCCTGTGCCAGCTCTCGACCAACTGGCTGCTGCGGGCGCTCTCCGGCGGCCTCACCGACCTGCTGCGCAACGTGCCGCTGCTGCTGATCGTCATGTTTTGGTACGCGCTTCTGCTGAATTCCTTTCCGTCCGCCCGCTCCGCGGTCGATATCGGTGGCTTGCTGTTTCTCACCAATCGAGGCGTCTACTATCCGACGATCTCGGATTTTCCGGCAGCGCTTTGGATCCCGCTTGCGGGGATCGCGCTCGGATATATTGGCCTCCGGATTTTCGCGGCGGGACGGGCGGGGCTTGATCGGCATCTGAGCCCGGTCATCGTCACGCTTGCCTTGGTCGGCGGGGCGCTCATCGTGCTGATCGCGCTAGCGGGCTGGGACGTGCCGAAGCTGCACGGGTTCAATTTTACCGGCGGCGGCACGGTCGGTCCGGAATTCACCGCACTGCTGATCGGCCTGGTGCTCTATCACGGATCATTCATCGCCGATATCGTGCGCAGCGGCATGCTCTCGGTGACATCGGGCCAATGGGAGGCCGGGTTTTCCCTTGGCCTACCGCGTTGGCGGATCGTCGCCCAGATCGTGCTGCCGCAGGCGCTGCGCGTCATCTTGCCGCCGGCGACCCTGCAGTTCCTCGGGCTCACCAAGAACACCTCGATCGGGGTTGTGATCGGATTTCCCGAGCTGGTGTCGGTGAGCCGCACGGTTCTCAATCAGACCGGCAAGGCGATCGAGGTGATGCTGATCGTCCTCGTCATCTATCTCGTCGTCAGCCTTGCGATCGCCGCCTGCGTCGGCGCGTACCAGGAACGGATTCGGATCCATGAGCGCTAGGCCGTCGACGACCGGTGTTCCCCTCGTCCCGTGGCCGAAAGCCCGCGCCTGGGCCCGCAAGAACCTGTTCGGCAGCGCCGTCGATACGCTCATCACCATCGCGTTGATTCTGGCGGCGCTCTATGCGGCGTCGATGTTCCTAAGCTGGGCGTTCTTGAATGCGACCTTCGCGGCACCATCCGCCGAGGCGTGCCGGCTTGCGTCCGGTGCCTGTTGGCCGATCCTCTGGAACAACATCAACCTGCTGCTGTTCGGAACCTTTCCCGCCGATCTGCGCTGGCGCGCCGCGGCGGCATTGGTGATCGTCTTCGCCGGCATCGCGCTGCTGCTGATCCCGGCGACGCGACGCTGGCGGATCGCCTTGCCCGGCAACCTTGTGACAGTCGCCTGTGCCTTCGCTCTTGTGGTCGGCGTGCCGCAAGCGGGCCTGAGTTCCGTCGATGTCGATATCGCCGGCGGTTTGCTTCTGACGGTCCTGCTGGTGGTCGCGTCACTGCCACTGGCGCTTCCCTTCGCTGTCGTCCTGGCGCTGGGGCGGCGCAGCGAACTGCTGGCGGTTCGCGCCCTGAGCACGCTCTATATCGAAGGCGTTCGCGCCCTGCCGATGGTGGTCATTCTCTTCCTCGTCTCCGTGATGCTGCCGCTGCTGCTGCAAGGCGGTTTCGGTCTGCCGAAGGTGCTGCGTGCCATGATCGGGATCACCGGATTCGCCGCCGCCTATCAGGCGGAGGTCATCCGTGGAGGATTGCAGGCGGTCCCCGGAGGCCAGATCGAGGCGGCCAAGGCGCTCGGCCTGGGCTATCTCGCCATTCAATGGAAGATCGTGCTGCCGCAGGCGCTCGCCATCATCGTGCGGCCGCTGTCGGGCATCTGCGTCACGTTCCTGAAGGACACGTCCCTGGTCGGGGTGATCGGCCTTTTCGAGCTGACCGGTATCGCCACGATGATCATCACCAAGCCGGAATGGACGGGCTATTCCACCGAGGTCTATGTCACCATCGGCGCCGTCTACTATCTCATGTGCGCGGCGGTCGCTCGCAGCGCCCGGACCATGGAGCGCTCGTTAACCCGGCATCGGACGCGCTGAAAGGCCGCTCATTGTTGCCCGCGTCAAGTGACAGCGACCTTCCGCCGGCGTCTCACTCCCCCGCGTAGACCGCCCTTGAATCCGCGTGCAGCGCCGCGCGCGACGCGGGGCGCAGGTACATCATGTGGCCGCCGGGATAGAGCTTCAGGGTCACGCGGTTGCGGGTCACCGCCGCCGGCAGCTGCTCGATGACGTAGCGGCTGGTCATGTAGGGCGTCTGCAGGTCGGTCATGCCATGGGCGATCAGCATGCGCAGGCGCGGGTCGAGGGCCAGTCCCTCGCGCAGGTCGTCGCCGGCGCTGGCGTGGTCGCTGTCGTCGCCGCCACCGCCGGTGTGCCAGTCCCAGTGCCGGCCGACGTCGAAGTTCAGCAGCAGATAGCGCCGGTCGGTCTTGAACTTGAGCTCGTCCCGGACATAGGCGACGAAGCCGCTGGTGAGCGGCGCGTTGATGCCGGCGAGGATCGGATCGCCCTCGTCGCCGAGATACCAGGAGGGGTAGGGGTCGGCGCCGGCGACGCTGCCGTCGTAACGGCTCACGACCGCGTCGTCGCCGTGGCGGACCTCCTTGACGAAGACGCCGAGGGGCACCTTTGCCCGCCAGCGCGCCACCAGCGGCTCCGGCAGGCCGATGAGCTGGGCGACGGTGCCGTAGAAGCGCTCGGCGGCGGCTCCGTCCGTTGGCGGCGTCACCAGGGCGGCGATGTAGTCGCCCAGCGCGTAGTGCTCGGCGTCCTTGAGCGCCGCCGGCGAGAGCGCGCCCTTGCCCTCCAGCGCCACCGCCGCGTAGGACGGCAGCCGCAGCGCCCAGGGCATGGGGTTGAGCGGGTCGCGGCCGATCAGGGACATATCGAGGACCGGCGAGATCATGACGGAGCCGTGCACCACGATGCCCTGGCTGGCGCCGAGCTGGCGCGGCAGCCGCGCGGCGCGGAAGCCGCCGTAGCTCTCGCCCGCGACATAGACCGGCGAGGCGAAGCGCTCGAGATGGGCGAGCGCCAGGCGCACGATCTGCCCGAGGCTGTCCAGGTCCTGCTTCACGCCCCAGAATTCCTTGCGCGTCTCGTCCGGCGCCAGGCTCGAGCGGCTGTAGCCGGTGCCGACGGGATCGATGAAGACGAGATCGGTCTGATCGAGCCAGGTGTCGGGGTTGTCGATGATCTTGCCTGACGTGAAGGGCGGCTCGCGGCCCGCGCCATAGTCGAGGACGCGGGGACCGAGCGCGCCCACGTGCAGATAGGCGGAGCCCGCGCCGGGTCCGCCATTGAAGGCGAAGGTGATCGGCCGGCTCTCCGGCGCCACGCCGCTCTTGGCGTAGGCCACGTAAAAGATCTCCGCCGTGTGCTCGCCCTTGTCGTTGGTGAGGGTGAGGGCGCCGGCGGTGGCGGTATAGGCGAGCTCGCCGCCGGGAAGCTTCAAGGTGTGGGTGGTGACGACATCCGCCGGCAGCGGCGTCTCGGCCGCCGGCGCCGGCGTCTGCGCCCGCTCGGCCCGGCGCTCCGCCGGCTGCGCCACGGCGAGGGACGAGGTCAGCAGCGTGATCGCCGCGAGGAGCAGGACGGTTGCCGGCAGGAGGCGAGGCATGGCGGCCATTTTCCAAATGCGCGCGGCGGCACGCCGCGACGGAGTCCCAGTCTAGCCGATTTTCCGTTACGGGTCGTAGCAGCCTGCGGTTGTGCCCCGGATCCCGCCGACCGCTTTATCGATCAAGCGATAAACGAGGGGGCTCGGCAATTGCCCGCGCCGGGTCTATGCTGGCGGAAATAAATAGAGGCGGACGGAGGAAACCCATGGCTCAGGAAGATCGCACGGTATCCCGTCGCGGCGTCATCGCGGGCGCGGGTCTCGGCCTCGGCGCGGGACTTCTGGCGGAGCTCCGCAGCGGCGCCGCGCTGGCCCAGGGCGCGGGGACGAAGCCCGAGAAGCCGGGCAGGATCTGGAGCGGCGAGTACTGGGCAAAGAAGGGCCCGGTCTCCCTCAATCTCTTCCGCAAGCGCGTCGGCGCGCCGAAAACAGGCGAGGGCCAACTCCCGGTGCTGTTCCTGGTGCATGGGTCCTCGATCTCCGCGCGGCCCAGCTTCGATCTTACGGTGCCCAAGCACGGCGAATACTCCGTCATGAACACTTTCGCCGAGCTCGGCTACGACGTCTGGACCATGGATCACGAGAACTATGGCCGCTCGTCCCGCACCGAGGGGAATTCCGACATCGCCAGCGGCGTCGAGGACCTGAAGGCCGGCACCGATCTGGTGGTGAAGGAGACCGGGCGGCAGAAGCTGCACATGTTCGGCGAATCCTCGGGCGCGCTCCGCGCCGCCGGCTTCGCCATGGCGCGCCCGGATCGCGTCGATCGCCTCGTTCTCTCCGCTTTCACCTACAAGGGCGCGGACTCGCCGACCCTCAAGAAGCGCGCCGAGCAGGTGGAGTATTACCGCACCCACAACCGGCGCCTGCGCGACAGCGCAATGATCCACAGCATCTTCACCCGCGACAAGCCCGGGACGTCCGATCCGGCGCTGGGCGACTACCTCGCGGAGCAGGAGCTGAAGTTCGGCGATCAGGTGCCGACGGGAACCTATCTCGACATGACCGCGAACCTGCCAGTAACGGATCCCGCCAAGGTGCTGGCGCCGGTGCTGCTGATCCGCGGCGAATATGACGGCATCGCCACCGTCGACGACATCTTCGACTTCTACAAGGCGCTGCCGAACGGCGACCGCCAGTTCGTGATCCTGCCGGGCACCGCCCATTCGGTGGTGCTGGGCCTGAACCGGCGCGAGTTCTGGCACGTGATGCACGGCTTTCTCACCATGCCCAAGCCGGTGGAGGCGTAAGGCCGGCACCGCTCGCAACAAAATCAACTCGATTGTCGGGAGAACCCTCATGAAGATGCTGAGCGACGAGCAGATGTCCAGGCTGCTGCCGGCGGAGGAAGCGGCGTTTCCCTCGCCGGTGCCGACCCAGATCGTGTCCAGCGACGAATACATGCCGGTGCCGCAGACGGCGAAGCAGAAGGAGGTCGAGGCGCGCCTCATCGAGATGGCGGACCGGCTCGCGAAGCAGCAGGGCCTCTCGCGCCGGCGCTTCTTCCAGACCGCCGCCGGCATGGCGGCCTCCTTCGTGGCGATGAACGAGGTCTATGGCAATCTCTTCGCGGCGACACCGGCGGAGGCATCGATACCGGAGCTGGCGGTGGAGCGCGCCCAGGGGCTCAAGGGCCAGTTCGTCTTCGACTGCCACACCCACTTCCTGCGCGACGACACCCGCCTCACCGGGTTCGTGGCCCAGCGCGCCGCGGTCGGCAAGGCCGGCTGGAACAAGGAGCTGGCGGCCAAGGAGCAGACCCTCGACGACTTGAAGTACGACAACTACTTCAAGGAGATCTATCTCGACAGCGACACCAAGGTGGCGCTCCTCACCAACTCGCCCTCCGACGATCCCCAGGACTGGTTCATCCCCCAGGAGCAGGTCTTCGCCACCAGGGAGAAGGTGAACAAGGCCGCGGGCTCCCGGCGCATGCTCGCCCATTTCACCCTGACGCCCGGCCAGCCCGGCTGGCTCGAGGGGATCGACAAGGCGGTCGAGGTCTACAAGCCCGATTCATGGAAGGGCTACACCGTCGGCGACAACACTCACAAGGAATCGAGCCACTATCCCTGGCGCCTCGACGACGAGAAGCTGATGTATCCGGCCTACGAGAAATTCGCCAAGTCCGGCATCAGGAACGTCTGCGTCCACAAGGGCCTCTTCGCCGCCGCGGCGGAGAAGCAATTCCCGAACCTGCGGAACTACGCCGACGTGAGCGACGTGGGTAGGGCGGCGAAGGACTGGCCGCAGCTCAACTTCATCGTCTATCACTCGGGCTATCGCTGGGTCGGCGGCCCGCCCGCCGACGGCATGGCGGAGTGGGATCAGACCGGCCGCATCTCCTGGGTCAGCGAGCTCGCCGAGATCCCGCACAAATACGGCGTCAAGAACGTCTACGGCGATCTGGGCCAGCTCTTCGCCTGGACCGCGGTGGCCGAGCCGCGCCTCTCCGCGGCGCTGATGGGAACGCTGGTGAAGGGCCTCGGCTCCGACCACGTGGTCTGGGGCACCGACGCGGTCTGGACGGGATCGCCGCAATGGCAGATCGAGGGCCTTCGCCGCCTGGAGATCCCCGAGGACATGCAGAAGAAATACGGCTTCAAGCCGCTGGGCCCCGCCGAGGGCAAGGTGAAGCGCCAGATCTTCGCCGAGAACTCGCTCCGCCTCTACCACATGCACCAGGCCCGCGCGGACGCCGTCATCAACGACCGCTTCGCCGAGATGAAGGACGACTACGAGCGCCAGGGCGCGGCGCGCAGCAATCTCAGATACGGGTACGTGGCGAAGCCGGGGTAGGTAGTATCGAAACGCCGGGCAGCACGGAATTGCCCTTGCACAACCATCTCGCGTCCTTCGAGACGCAGCCCTGCGGGCTGCTCCTCAGGATGAGGTAGATAGCTGATGGCAAAAAAGAAAATCACCTCATCCTGAGGAGGCCGCGTAAGCGGCCGTCTCGAAGGACGCACTATGCTGTTCCAGAAGAAATCGATCGGGCTCTCGAGGCTCACGGGACGCTAGGTTTGCGTATCGCGGAACGGATAAGCGGCGATCTGAAATCTGTCCTCGTAGACAACATAGCCAGGGCGACGCGTCTTGATCATCTCAACGGCAACACCATGCGATTCCAGTATCCGCTGAAACTCACGCATCTTTCTGATGTGTCGGCGTGCCGTGCCTTTGAACCAGCCGATCGCCTGCGCCTTCTTATTGGGGCGGGAGGAAATCGAAAGGCGTGAGGGTCTTTCGAGATGTGTATTGAACCAGCCGCGAATTTCATCCAGGGAATCGAGATCCTCGGCGCTCAGATCGTCCGATTCTCGCAATTGCTTGGCCGCTTGGAACAAACCCTGTCGGCGTCCTGAGTTCGGATCAAGGTGCTTGACGACGAATCTTACGAACATCGTTCATCCGTACCGCGTTCGAAGGATCGTGATCCCTTCAACATTCAAGGCGGCTGACATCAAGTTCACTCGATCCGTCATGGCCGTGCTTGTCACGGCCATCCACGTCTTTGACGCTGCCGACATCGGAAGTCGTGGATGCCCGCGACAAGCGCGGGCATGACGGGTCAGGGGATGGATCACGGACAGTCTGCGTGCTGGCGCCAGCCGCGCTCCTACCCCGACCCGAAGCTCTGCACCAGGGAGCCCGCCACCAGGTACCAGCCGTCCACCAGGACGAAGAAGATGATCTTGAACGGCAGCGAGATCGTCACCGGCGGCAGCATCATCATGCCCATCGACATCAGGATCGAGGCCACCACCATGTCGATGATGAGGAAGGGCAGGAACAGCAGGAAGCCGATCTCGAAGGCGCGGCGCAGCTCGCTGATCATGAAGGCCGGCACCAGGATGCGGATCGGCGTGTCCTTGGGATCGGCGACGGTGTCGATCTTGGCGATGTCGGCGAAGAGCCGGAGATCCTGGGAGCGCGTGTGGTCGATCATGAAGGCGTGCAGCGGCACCAGGGTGCGGGTGATCGCCTCCTGCTCGCCGATCTTCTCCTGGATCAGCGGCTCGATGCCGCTGTCGTAGGCCGCCTGGAGAGTCGGCGCCATCACGAAGCCCGTCAGGAACAGCGCCAGGCTGATCAGCACCACGTTGGGCGGCGTCTGCTGGGTACCCAGCGCGTTCCGCAGGAACGACAGCACCACGATGATGCGGGTGAAGGAGGTGACGCAGACCAGGATCGCCGGCGCCAGGCTCAGCACCGTCATCAGCACGACGAGCTGGACGATGCGGCTGGTGGAGGTGCCGCCGTCGGCGCCGAGATCGACGGTCAGCGTCTGCGCCATCGCCGGCGGCATCAGCAGGAGGAGGACGGCAGCGGCGCGCCAGAGGCGCCGGAAAAGCTGTGTCACGTGGTCTCGCCGCGCACGAGGGCGCCGAAGTCGGCGGATCGGCCCGGTCCCGAGCCGATGCAGGATTCGATCACCACGTCCTTGTCATGGCCCAGCAGCACCAGGTGCTCGGTCGCGTCCCGGCGCAGCAGCACCAGGCGGCGCTTGCCGTCCAGCGGCAGCACCTCCAGCACCGCGAGGCGGCGCTCGCCGGAGCGGGCGACGAAGCGGCTGCCCCAGCCGAGGCGGCGCGCCACCCAGCCGAAGCCGGCGATCAGCGCCACCACCAGCACGAGCGCGATGGCAAAGCGTAGGTAGACGTCGAGACTCATGAATGACCGATCGAAACCGAGAAAGCCCTCAACGGCGCGTGCCGTCCGTGGCGCTGCCGTAGGCGCCGGCGCTGCGCAGCCGGGCGTCGGCGACGGAGGCGCGCTCGAAGGCGTCGTGCTGGGTCTTGAGCGCGTCCGCCAGCGCCGCCAGGTCCTGGGCGAGGCGGGAGAGCTTCTGCGCCGTGCTGCGCTGGTGCGGCGCCGGCAGCGCGGCGGCGGCGGCGCAGAGATCGGCCACCGCCTGGTCGAGCCCGGTCATGTCCACGAAGTGGCCCTTGTCGATGGCGAGCCGCGCGGTGCCGACGGTGTCGGAGACGAGGGCGAGATCCTGGCTGACGTCAGGCGTGGCGGTGAGAGGCTCGGCGGTGGCGGCTTCGGTCATGGCTGCACTCCTGTGCGCGGCGGCAGGCGGTTGGCGCGGTAGATGTACATGAGGATCTCGGCGACGGCGGCGAAGGCGGCGATCGGGATCTGCTCCCCCACCTCCACCGCCACCAGAAGCTCGGCAAGGTCGGCGTCGGCGCGGACCTTGATGCCGTGCTGCTGGGCGAGCTCGAGGATGCGCTGGGCGATCTCGCCGCGGCCGCTGGCAACGACCTTCGGCGCGGCCATCTTGCCGGGCGCATATTGCAGCGCCACCGCGATGGTGCCCGCGCGCTTCTCGGAAGGGGTTTCGTTCTGCGGCACCGGCTCAATCCCGAATCAGCGGCTAATCGACGGTCCATCCTGGACATTCGTGCTTAACATTCGGTTTATGCCGGAGCGGGAGATTGGTTGCGGCGGCATCCTGCGTCCTTCGACTCGCGCGCAAGGCGCGCGGCTCAGGATGAGGAGATTTTCTTTGTGGCGCCCACCATCTTCCTCATCCTGAGCCGCCCGCGCAGCGGGCGAGTCGAAGGACGCACCATGTTCTTCCAGAGCGGCAGCCGTGCCCTAAAGCCTTGCCAGCAGGGGATTTCCAGGGGATCGGGAGAATCCCAATAAATCCCGGGGTTTCGCCGGTGCGGGGCGGAGGGTCTTAACCGGATGTTAAGGTAGTTGGCGCCAGGATCGACCCCGCAAACGGCCACGAGGTCGCGAGGCACCATGGATCTCTCCAATATTCCGCTGTTCAAGGCAATGGCGGCGAAGCTCGGCTGGCTCGGCACGCGTCAGGGCGTCCTGGCGGAGAACGTCGCCAACGCCAACACGCCGGGCTACAAGCCCGCCGATATGAAGCCGATCGACTTCAAGTCGCTGCTCGGCGGCTCCGGCGTCGCCCGCACGCTGAAGCTGGTCACGACGGCGCCGAACCAGATCGGGACGCCGCCCAACGGTGTCGGCGGCGCCGACCGCGTCGAGTCCGACGGGCGGGTTGAGCTCGAGGACCAGATGATGAAGGTGAGTCAGACCGGCACCGACTACGCCTTCACGACCAGCCTCTATCAGAAGCAGATCGCGCTCATCAAGCACGCGATCGGCGCCAGCAGCGGCTGAGGGCAAGGGCAATGGATCTCAACACCGCGATGCAGCTGGCCTATGGCGGCATGTCCGCCCAGGGCACGCGCCTCAAGGTCATCGCCGAGAATCTGGCGAACGCGGATTCGACGGCGCAGACGCCGGGCGGCGATCCCTATCGCCGCAAGGTCGTCAGCTTCCGCGCCGTGCTCGACCGCAGCCTGGGCGCCAACACGGTCAAGACCGGTCCTGTCCTGAGCGCGTCGGGCGCCTTCGAGAAGCACTTCGATCCCGCCAATCCCGCCGCCGGCGCCGACGGCTACGTGCTGCTGCCGAACGTCAATCCGCTGATCGAGATCACCGACATGCGCGAGGCGCAGCAGAGCTACCAGGCGAACCTCAATGTCATCGACGCCGCCAAGACGATGATCTCGCACACCCTCGACCTGATGCGCGCTTAAGCGGTCCCGCAGGAGTATATCGCCCATGGCCGAACAGCTCGCCACCGCACTTTCCGCTTACGCCAACGCCGCCAAGATGCTGCCGTCGCCCGGCCTCGACGCCCGCGACGGTGCCGGCGGCGAAAGTTTCTCCCAGCTCGTGCAGAAGGCCGCCAACAGCGCCGTCGACACCTTGAAGCAGTCCGAGCAGACCAGCTTGCAGGGCGTCATGGGCAAGGCCGACATCGCCCAGGTCGCGACCGCGCTCGCGAACGCCGACGCCACGCTGCAGACCGTGATCGCCGTCCGCGACCGCGTGATCTCCGCCTACCAGGACGTCATCAAGATGCAGATCTGAGCGCCGGTCGGGGGGAGGGACGCCGATGGGCACCAACGACATGCTGGAGATCGGCAACGAGGCGATCATGGTCGCGCTCAAGATCGGCGCGCCGGTGATGCTGCTGGCCCTCGTCATGGGCCTCACCATCTCGATCCTGCAGGCGCTGACCCAGATCCAGGAGATGACGCTCACCTTCGTGCCGAAGATCCTGGTGATCATGCTGTCGCTCATCGTCCTGCTGCCGTTCATGCTCGGGACCCTGGTCTCCTTCACCCAGATGCTCGCCGGCCACATCGTCAGCGGCTGAGGACGCGCGATGCTGGATCAGCTCATCCCGGCCAATCTCTTCGCGGCCTTCCTGGTGTTCGCGCGCCTGGGCTCGGCCATGATGCTGCTGCCGGGCATCGGCGACAGCTACGTGAACCCGCGCATCCGCCTGGTGTTTGCCTTGGCGCTCACCGCGCTGGCGACGCCGGTCGTGGCGCCGCTGCTGCCGGCGCTGCCGGACAACCCGATCCGCCTCGCCCTCATGATCGGCGGCGAGATCGCCGTCGGCCTCTTCCTCGGCACGATCTCCCGGATCCTGCTCTCGGCCCTGCAGGTCGCCGGCACCGTGGTCTCGATCGAGCTCGGTCTCTCCGCCGCCCTCGTCTTCAATCCCCTGCAGCAGCAGCAGGAGGCGATCACCAGCGCCTTCTACAGCGTCGCCGGCGTGCTGATCATCTTCCTCACCGATCTGCATCATCCGATCCTGCGCGCCCTCGTCGGCAGCTACGGCGTGTTCCACCCCGGCGGCGATTTCTTCTGGGGTGACTTCTCCGACGCGGTCGCCCGCGCGGTCACCGATTCCTTCCGGCTCGGCATCGAGATCGCGGCTCCCTTCATCATCATCGGCACGGTATTCTACGTCGGCATCGGCCTGCTCTCGCGCCTGGCGCCGCAGCTGCAGATCCTGTTCGTGATCCAGCCGCTGCAGATCGTCGCCGGCCTGGTCGCCTTCTCGCTGCTGCTCGCCACCGGCCTCGAGTGGTTCCTCGAGCGCTTCGCCGCCAGCTTCGCCAACCTGATCGGGGTCTGAGGCGATGGCCGAAGGCGCGGACGACAGTCAAAAAACCGAAGAACCTTCCGGGCGAAAACTCGCCCGCGCCCGCGACAAGGGCCAGGTCGTGCAGTCGCGCGAGATCCACAACTGGTTCATGATCGGAACCAGCCTTGGCCTGATCTACTACCTCGGCGGGCCAGCGGCGCGCAGCCTCTCCAGCGATCTTCTGCGCTACGTCGAGATGCCGCATCAATATGCCGCCAACGCGGCGCTCTGGCGCACGGTGATCGGAACCCTCGGCAGCGTGGCGATGATCTTCGCGGTGCCGCTGGTGCTGCTGGTGGTCGCGGCGATCGCCGGCACCGTCTCGCAGATCGGCCTGCTCATCGCCAGCGAGAAGCTGCATCCGAAGATCGAGAACCTGTCGCCGGCGAAGGGGTTCTCGCGCATGTTCTCCATGCGCGGGCTGGTGGAGTTCCTGAAGACGCTGCTGAAGGTGGTGTCGGTGGGCGCCGTCGCCGCGATGATGATGCGGCCGGAGGTCGACCGCCTGCCGAGCCTCTCCGGCATGGACGCCGCCACCCTGCTGTCGGAGCTCTGGCGTCTGATCGTGCGGCTGGCATTCGGCGTCTTCTGCGCGCTGACGCTGATCGCGATCTTCGACTACGCCTACCAGAAGTTCAGCTTCACCAAGACCATGCGGATGTCGAAGCAGGAGGTGAAGGAGGAGCACAAGCAGTCCGAAGGCGATCCCATGGTGCGGGCGCGCCTGCGCCAGATCCGCATGGAGCGCGCGCGCAAGCGCATGATGGCGGCGGTGCCCAGCGCCTCCGTGGTGGTGACCAACCCGACCCACGTGGCGGTCGCGCTCAAGTACGAGCTGGGCGGCCTCGGCGCGCCCAAGGTGGTGGCGAAGGGCGCCGAGCTCATGGCCCAGCGCATCCGCGAGATCGCCAAGGAGCACGACATTCCCATCGTCGAGAACCCGCCGCTCGCCCGCGCCCTCTACGGCAGCGTGGAGGTGGACCAGGAAATCCCAGCCGAGCACTATAAGGCGGTGGCGCAGATCATCGGCTACGTCTTCCGCCTGCAGGGCAAGATCAAGCCGTCGGCGGTCCCGCCGCCCCAGCCGACGTGAAGCTATGGTAGAGTATTCATCGAGGAGCAGCGCAGAGGTCGGAGGTAAACGCAGCGCCATGGCCCTCATCAGCCAGGCCCTGACGGGCGACTCCGGCTCGACCGCCGGTCCGCGCCCGGAGCTGCCGCATTGGATGCGGCGGCTGAACACGCTGGCGGCGCTGCTCGCGGCGCTGGCGGTGTGCGTCTGGGTCCTGACCCTGGGCGAGCTGCTGGCGGGCGCCATCGCCTGGTCTGTGGCGATCCTCCTGGGCGCGATGGCGGTACTGGTGGCCGTCGCCGCCTATGTCTCCCGCCGCGTCCATAGGATCTTCGCCGGCCGCGTCGATCTCCTGGGGCTGGCGCTGGAGGCCTCGCCCAACGCCCATCTGATCCTGGCCCCGAACGGCTCCGTCGCCTACGCCAACGCCGCCTTCCTGGGACTGTTCCGCGACGGCGCCACCGAGCCTCTCGACTCCATCGAGCGGCGGATCGGCTTCGGCAGCGAGGCGGCGCAGGAATTTCACCGCCTGCGCGACGAGGCCTTCGGCCACGGCCGCGCCCACGGCCGGATCATGCTGCGCTCGCTGGCGGGCATGTCGGCGTGGTTCAACCTCTCGATCCATTCGCTCGCGGGCCGGCCCGGCTACAGCCTCTGGAGCTTCGAGGACGTCACCGCCCGCCACGAGATGGAGCAGGTGATCCGCGACGAGCAGATGAAGCTCGCGGACTTCCTCGACAACGCGCCCAGCGGCTTCTATTCCGTCGACGGCGAGGGACGCTTCCTCTATGCCAACCAGGCGCTGGCGGATTGGCTCGGCGTCGCGCCCAGCGAGCTGGTGGAGAGCGGCGCCCGGCTCACGGATTTCCTCGCCAGCGAGATTCCCCAGGGCAGCCCGCAGCACGCGCCCTTCATCGCGACGGGCAACAACACCCAGCGCGGCGAGGTGACCTTCCGCGGCCGCCAGGGCCGCCTGGTCCGCGCCGCCGTCAGTCAGACCGTGGTGCAGACCGAGCACGGCCTGCGCACCCGGTCGGTGGTGCGCGATCTCACCCGCGAGCACGAGTGGGAAGAGGCGCTGCGCCAGTCGCGCCAGCGCTTCCAGCGCTTCTTCGCCGACGCCCCCACCGGCGTCGCGCTCCTCGACCGCGACGGCCGCTTCGAGGAGGCGAACCGGGCGCTGGGCGAGCTCTTCGGCGTGCCGCCGGCGAGCCTCCTCGGGCGCAAGCTGGTGGAGTTCCTCTCCGAGGCCGACGCCCGCGACGTGACCCGGCGCCTCGCCGTCACCGCCGAGAGCGCCGCCAACCCGCGGCCGATCGGCATCCGCCTCAAGGGCTCGCGCGAGCGCTCCGCCAACGTCTACCTGAGCCGCCTCGACGGGCAGGAGGACGACAAGGCCGGCCTCATCCTGCACTTCGTCGACACGACGGAGCAGAAGAACCTGGAGACCCAGTTCGCCCAGTCCCAGAAGATGCAGGCGGTGGGCCAGCTCGCCGGCGGCGTGGCGCACGACTTCAACAACCTGCTGACGGCGATGATCGGCTTCTGCGACCTGCTGCTGCTGCGCTTCCGGCCGGGCGACCCGTCCTTCGCCGACATCATGCAGATCAAGCAGAACGCCAACCGCGCCGCGAACCTGGTGCGCCAGCTCCTGGCCTTCTCGCGCCAGCAGACCCTGCAGCCCCGCGTCCTCAGCATCACCGACGTGCTGGCGGAGCTCTCGCACCTGCTGCGCCGCCTCATCGGCGAGAACATCGAGCTCAAGGTCGTGCACGGCCGCGACCTCGGCCTGGTGACGCGTCGACCAGGGCCAGCTCGAGCAGGTGATCATCAATCTCGCCGTCAACGGCCGCGACGCCATGCCGTCAGGCGGCACGCTCACCATCCGCACCACCAACACCACCACGGCGGCGCCGATCCGGCGCGGCCACGAGGTGATGCCGCGGGGCGACTACATCCTGGTCCAGGTCGCCGACACCGGCGTCGGCATCCCCAAGGAGAACCTGGAGCGCATCTTCGAGCCGTTCTTCTCGACCAAGGAAGTGGGCTCCGGCACCGGCCTCGGCCTCTCCACCGTCTACGGCATCGTGCGCCAGACCGGCGGCTTCGTCTTCGTCGACAGCGAGCCGGGCCAGGGCGCGACGTTCTCGATCTATCTGCCGCGCCTCGATCCCAACGAGGCGACGGCGCCGCGCAGCGAGGCGGGCGAGGCGGCCGGGCAGGGCCGCGACCTGACCGGCGCCGGCACGGTGCTGCTGGTGGAGGACGAGGATCCCGTGCGGCTCTTCAGCGCCCGCGCGCTGCGCAACAAGGGCTATCGTGTCCTGGAGGCGAAGAGCGGCGAGGCGGCGCTGGAGCTCCTGACGCAAGGCAAGGAGACCATCGATCTCGTCGTCACCGACGTGGTGATGCCGCGCATGGATGGGCCAGCACTGGTGCGCGCGGTGCGCGAGACCCATCCCGACATGAAGGTGATCTTCATCTCCGGCTACACCGAGGACGCCTTCCGCAAGCGCCTCGACAGCGATACCGAGATCCACTTCCTGCCCAAGCCCTTCAGCCTGAAGCAGCTCGCCGGCAAGGTGAAGGAAGTGATGGTGGCAGAAGCGCCGGTGTCGGCGAAGTAGGGGACGCGTCCAGTCGTGCGGCCCGCCGCTTGAAACCAGGTCACGGACTCAGGGCGCCTCAGCCAGGGTGAATGAGCTCCCGGTCGCGGAAGCGAACGGGGAATCTGACTGCCCGCTCGGTCGCCGGCAGACGTACCCTCAGGACTGGGCGATCTCGACCTCCAAGACATCCCCTGGGAACCGCAAAGCGCAGAGATTTCCAGCAACACCGAGCGAGCGGCATCCGGCGATGCTGTCAGGATGGGATCGGCGTCCGCCGCGGCGCATGGCCGGGGGCGGCACCTCCTCCGCCTGAACGTCCCAGCAAGGGAGATCCCGGTGACCGACCGAAGCCCGCCCCTGACCCACGCCACCGGCACGCCCGTGGTGGACAACACCAATATCCAGACGGCGGGCCCGCGCGGTCCGGCGCTGCTGCAGGATATCTGGCTGATCGAGAAGCTGGCGCATTTCGACCGCGAGGTGATCCCGGAGCGGCGGATGCACGCCAAGGGCTGGGGCGCCCATGGCACTTTCACAGTCACCGGCGATATCACCCGCTACACCAAGGCGAAGATCTTCTCCGAGCGCGGCAAGGAGACACCGCTCTTCGCCCGCTTCTCCACCGTGGCGGGCGAACGCGGCGCGGCGGACGCCGAGCGCGATATCCGCGGCTTCGCCGTGAAGTTCTATACCGAGGATGGCAACTGGGACATCGTCGGCAACAACACACCGGTCTTCTTTTTCCGCGATCCCCTGCGCTTCTCGGACCTCAACCACGCGATCAAGCGCGATCCGCGCACCGGCCTGCGCTCGGCCGACAACAACTGGGACTTCTGGTCGCTGCTGCCGGAAGCGTTGCACCAGGTGACCATCGTGATGTCCGATCGCGGCATCCCCCGGACCTTCCGTCACATGCACGGCTTCGGCAGCCACACCTTCTCGATGATCAACGCCGCCAATGAGCGCGTCTGGGTCAAGTTTCACTTCCGAACGCAGCAGGGCATCGAGAACCTCGCCGACGAAGCCGCGGCATCGGTGGTTGCCGGCGATCGCGAGAGCCACGGGCGCGATCTGCTCCAGGCGATCGAGAGCGGCGATTTTCCCCGCTGGACGCTCTCGATCCAGGTGATGACGGAGATGCAGGCCCGTACCCACAAGCACAATCCCTTCGACCTCACCAAGGTATGGCCCAAGGCCGACTATCCCCTGATCGAGGTCGGCGTGATGGAGCTCAACCGCTATCCCGAGAACTATTTCGCGGAAGTGGAGCAGGCCGCCTTCTCGCCCGCCAACATCGTTCCCGGCATCAGCTTCTCGCCGGACAAGATGCTGCAGGGCCGGCTCTTCTCCTATGCCGACACGCAGCGCTACCGGCTCGGCGTCAATTTCAACCACATACCCGTGAATGCGCCCAAATGCCCGTTTCACAGCTATCACCGCGACGGCGCGATGCGGACCGACGGCAACCTCGGCGCGACGCCGAGCTACTGGCCCAACAGCAAGGGCGCGTGGATGGATCGGAACGAGGCGCTGATCGAGCCGCCGCTGCAGATCGAGGGCGCTGCCACCTATTGGGACCATCGTGTCGACGAGGATCACTACGAGCAGCCCGGGATTCTCTTCCGGAAGATGAGCGCCGAGCAGCAGCGGCTGCTGTTCGAGAACACCGCTCGCGCGCTCGGCGATGCCCGCCTCGAGGTGAAGGAGCGCCACATCGCCAACTGCGCCAAGGCCGATCCGGCCTATGGCGCCGGCGTCGCCGCGGCGCTTGGAATCACGCGTAGGCGGGCCGCGGAATGACCGTCACCGCCAGCTAGAAGGGATCTCAGAGCCATGATCGAAGGGATCGACATCCCCGACAGCAGGCTGTGCCAGGAGATCACCGGGCTTGTCCGCGACATTGAGTTCGAACCTGCTCTTCAACCATTCGACTCGGGTATATTATTTCGGAGCGCTGACCGGCCTGCGACGCGGCCTGCGGTTCGACCGCGAGCTGCTCTATGCCGGCGCCATGTTCCACGACTTGGGCCTGACACGCCGCCACAGCAGCCAGACCGAGCGCTTCGAGGTCGACGGCGCGAACGCCGCGCGTGATTTCCTGAAAGCCCACGACATCGCGCAAGGCGACATTGACCTCGTCTGGACCGCGATCGCGCTGCACACGACGCCCGACATTCCCGAGCACATGCACCCGATCATCGCCCTCGTCACCGCCGGCGTCGAGATGGACGTGCTCGGCATCGCCTACAAGGAATTCCCGGAGGCGCAGCGCGAGGCCGTGGTCGCGGCTTATCCTCGAACAACTCATTTCAAGGAAGACATCATCCAGGCCTTCTACGATGGGATCAGGCACAAGCCGGCAACGACGTTCGGCAACGTCAAGGCCGACGTCCTTGCCGACAAGGATCCGCGCTTCCAGCGGGTCAATTTCTGCAGCGTCATCCGAGGATCACGCTGGGAGAACTGAGGGTAGGCAGAAAGCCGTCGAGATTGCCGCTTGCAGCAGCGTCAACACCGTGCGGCGAGTTTCCGCGTCCTGGCTTAGGATTTGGGTTTCCGGTCAACCATGCGATTGGCCAATGCGCGTGTTCATATACGGCAGATTGCTTGCATCGTCGACGGTATGGAAATTCATGTCCGCATGGATCCCCTGCCGGGCCCGGGCGCGAGCATTCAATGTAGCGCTTGCGCTCGTGGGATTGCTCAGCCTGGCGGCCTGCACCGGCTCGCCCGCGACCCTCGCGCTGCGACCCGCCTTCGAGGTGAAGACGCCGGATGGCGTCGCCGGCGTGCATATTCGAGAGCCGTTGCCGGGGATGACCGACAGCGAGTTCGAGGAATTGGTCAGGGCGGGCATGTCGCGCGCCGCTCCCGGGAGCGTGCTTCCCGGCAGAGCGGAAGCTCCATTTCCGCGGCGTCGAATCGTGTGGCACGTAAGCCCTGATGTCGGTCGCGGGATCTCAACACTGACGGTGAATATCTTCGACGGCTCGGTGCCTGTCGCGTATGACCAGGAATCGATACCTAACGATGCCCGGTCGGCGATGGTCGAGGCCGTCATTCAGAGACTCACGATAAGTACGGCATCCGTGAGGTGACGCATGGCGGTTCCGATGATCCTCCGCTTCGGTTCCGCGACATGATCCGGACCGCTCAACACGTTCCTGTCATTCGACCGAGAGACCGCGGAGCTCATCAAAATGAACGCACAGCGCTCCCTTCTATTGATTGTGGTGGCCATGGTCGCCGCCGCGCCCGGCGCGGATGCGCGGGTTGCGGAGGAGGCCCGCGCGATACTCCCGCCTCAGGCGCTGCAGGAAATTGCGCAGGTCGAGGCCGAGATCGACCGCATTGAGGCGCAGACAATCGCACGGATTGCCACGCCGCCGAACAATCAGGTCCAACAAATCGAGCTGCTTGGCAAGTTGATGCTGTACGACAAGCAGCTCTCGGTAAACCGCAACGAAGCATGTGCCTTCTGCCACATGCCGGAGACGGGCTTTACCGGTCCCGTGTCGGAGCTGAACCGGACCACCGGTTCCTATCCCGGGTCGGTGCGCACGCAATTCAGCAATCGCAAGCCGCAGTCGCACGCTTATGCGCCACTCTCGCCCGTGCTGCATTACAACCCCGGGCAGGGCGACCTGGTCGGCGGCAATTTCTGGGACATGCGTGCGACCGGCCGCCGGCTGGGCAACCCGGCCGCCGAGCAGGCCGAGGGGCCTCCGGTCAACCCGGTGGAAATGGGCCTGCCCGACATTGCCTGCGCGGTCTTTCGCGCTTCGCAGCGGCCGTACCGCGCCATGTTCGAAAGCGTGTGGGGACGGCAGGCCTTCGCGGTTGCATGGCCGGGTGACGTGGAGCAGGTCTGCGCCCGGCCGGGGCCGCCGCCCGCCGACGATGTGATGCCAGTCCATCTCAGCCCGCTCGATCGCGGCCGGGTCGGCGCCACCTTCGATCAGATGGCGCAATCGATCGCCGGCTATGAGGCCTCGGCCGAGGTAACGACGTTTACCTCGAAGTTCGACGCGGTGCTGGCGGGCAAGGCGCAGTTCACGGCACAGGAGCAGGCGGGCTACGACCTGTTTCGCGGCAAGGCGGACTGCAACGCCTGCCACCGCGACGGCGGGCCGGGCGAAGACCCGTTGTTCACCGACTTCACTGCCAGCAACATCGGAACCCCCGCCAATCCGCGGCTTCCTTACTATGCGGAAAATCGGGCCGACGCGCTGGGCTACGTCGCCAATCCGGCAGGATCATCCTTCGTCGACGCCGGCGTCGGCAATTTTCTCACCGAGGGGCACCTCCTCAGCCAGCCCTCCGCGGTAGATCAGCGATGGCGCAAGCTGGCGCCCGGCGACCAGGCACGAGTTCAGGTGCCGACGCTGCGCAATGTGGACAAACGGCCCTATCCAGCCTTCGTGAAGGCCTACGGACACAACGGGTACTTCACGAGCCTGAAGATGATCGTGCATTTCTACAACACGCGCGACGTCCTGCCGCGCTGCCAGCCCCATGATGGTGGCGAAGGGACGACATGCTGGCCGGCGCCGGAGTCGACCGCCAACATGAACACCAGCCGAGTGGGGCGTCTCGGCCTGTCGGACGCGGAGGAGGATGCAATCGTGAGCTTCCTGCAGACGCTGACCGACGGTTTCATGCCTGTCGCCAAGCAGTAGGTGGTGTCACTCAGGGGCCCGATGCGCTTTGCGCCTCGACCGCCCGCTATCGCGGCGCAGAGGGTTTTTTTATTTTCCGTTACGAAAGACGGCGCGCTCGGGGACTGGACGGGTGGCCTCCGGTGGCGCAGGCTTGCCGGAAGCGAGGAGGTTCCCATGGCAGAGAACAAGACAACGCCCCGACCCCGGCTGGTGGGCATGAACCATGTGGCGATCGAGGTCGGCGACGTGGAGGCGGCGCTCGCCTTCTACGGCAAGATCTTCGACTTCACCTTGCGCGGCAAAGGCAAGGGCCAGGCCTTCATCGACATGGGCGACCAGTTCATCGCCCTGATGGAGGTGGCGAAGCCTCAGACCGGCGGCAGCCGGCATTTCGGCGTCGTCGTGGACGACCGCTCGGCGGTGCGCGAACTCGCCAAGGCGGCGGGCGCCGAGATGGTGCCGGGACCCTTCCTCGACTTCCTCGATCCCTGGGGCAACCGGATCGAGGTGATCGCCTACGCCGACGTCCAGTTCACCAAGGCGGCCCATGTGCTCCGCGGCATGGGCCTCAGCATCGAGAAGACCGAGAAGGCGCGCCGCGAGCTCGCGGACAAGGGCATGGCGCCGGACTGAGCATTTTCGCCCGAAGTGGAAGCCGGTTCGGCGCGAAAAATGCGACAAGATCAAAGATTTCATTCATCCCAGGAGCATCCCATGATCGACGACGCCAACATGAAGAGCCTGACCCAGTCGGTGCAGCGCTATTTCGACCTCATGTACGATTGCGACCTCAGCCGCTTCGACCGCGTCTTCTATGGGAGCGCGCAGCTGCACGGCTTCCGCGAGGGCAAGATGACGGTGTGGCCGATGGCGCAGTACAAGGAGGTCCTCGGCGGCCGCCAGTCGCCGCGCTCCCAGGGCTCTCCCCGGGAGGAGGCGATCCTGATGATCGATTTCGCCTCGCCGACCCAGGCCCTGGTGAAGGTGCGCGTGCGCATCAACGCCATGCACTTCGTCGACTATCTGACCTATCACCGCATCGACGGCGAATGGCTCATCACGTCGAAGGGCTATTCCATGGAGCGCACGGAGCCCGCCGCCGCCACGGCATAGGAGCCCGGCGCTCCCGGTCGTCCTACTGCGGCGAGTCCTGCACCGTGCCCGCCGGCACTTGCACCGGCGTGCTGCTGGAGGGGGAGAGGGTGATGCTGCCGGGCGTGTGGTCCGACGCCGGCGGCGGCGCGGCGTCCTGGGGTGGCGTCCGATTGGGAGCCTCAGCGGGTTCCACCGGCACGACGCCGCCGCCGAGCGCGTGCGGCTCGCGTCCCTTGATGTAGGTCACGCCATCGACGGTGACCGTGTCCTCGGGATTGGCCGTGGGCTGCTGGTCGGCCTCTTTCTTGCGCGGACGCTCCTCCTTCGTGGCGGTCTGGGGCGTCTCCGCCTTGGGCGGCTTTTTCGCCGGGATCGCTGCCGGCTGCGGCGCCTTGCCCAGCGGCAGGGGAGCCTTCAGTGACGGCACGCTCGGCGGCGCGACGATGGCGGTTTGCGCCGGCGGCGCCGGCGCCTGTGCCGGCATCTGCACGCGCGGCGCCGGAGGAGCTGGCGGCGCGGCGGGAGCGCTGCCGGCGGTCTGGTCGGTGGGCGGTGGCGCGGCGGCCGGGACCGCGGTCCCGGGAAGCGGCGCGCTTGCCGGCGCGGGCGTCGCCGCCTGTCCGGTTGCCGCGGGCGGCTGCGCCGGCTGGGGCGGCGGCGTCACCTGCACGCTGGCGGGAGCGGGCGGCGGCATCGTCGGCTCGGTGCCGGGCTGCACGCTGTGGCGCAGCGGCAGCAGAAAGAGCGCCACCGCCGCCAGCACGGCAATGACGACGACGGCTTGCATGAGGCGCCCTCTCGGGAGCCGGCTGCGCCATTCTCCGGGCTCGGACTCGAGGCTGTCCATCGACGGCCGCACAAACCGGGGCGGCGTCGCGCCGCCGCTGCTCATGGGATCGCCCGCGGTCAACCGCGGTGCCGGCGTCCGCGCCGGTGGGGTCGCCGCCGCGGCAGCCGGCGTTGCGGCCACGAATGCCGGCGTGCGCGGAGCTTCGGCTGGCGCTGGCGCCGCCACGGGCGCTGCCGGCGCCGCAGCCGCTGCCGCAAGCGCCGCCACGGCCGCGCCCTCGTCGGCGAGCTCCGAGGCCGACGCGGTTCCGCCGGCGCGCTGCAGCTGCTTCAGGTCGGGGAAGCGCGCCATCAGCGCGGCGCCAACGACCTTGGTCCAGGTCGGGCTCTTGATGAAGGGCGCCGCCTCGAAGGCCTTGCCCAGGCGCAGGCTGGCAAGCGGGACGTCGGCGCGCGTCAGCGAGAGCGCGATGGCCGGCGGCGCCGCGCCGGCGAATTCCGGCAGGCCGGTCTCGCGCAGCAGGGCGCCCAGGCGCGGCAGCGCCTTTGCGGGCTGCGCCGGCTCCACGTCGACGAGGGCGATGCCGCGCTCCGGGTGGAGCGCGATATAGAGTCCGCCATAGATCTCGCCGCCGCCGGTGTCGAAGGGGGAAATGCCGCCCTGCCGAAACACGGTCCACGGCGGCGGCAACCGCGCCAGGGCCGCGCCCAGCCCCGCCGTCGGGGTGATGGTGGCCGGCGTGCGCTCGGCGTTTGCCGCGTACTGGTCGGATCTAGCAGCCATCAAAACTTTCGCTCCTTCCGTGCCGTCTCAAATGCCCAAGCGCGCGCCGTGGTCAGCGCGAAGCGCGCCCTTTCGATCGTCCCCGGTCCAGCCCGGACCTCGACAATTTCTCGCGGGAGCAGCATTCAGATTATCAGGTCGGCGACCCATGGTCAGCAGGCGCTGCCGGGATTCCCGGTTTTATGAAAAAGGATTAACCCCGCCCAAAGGTTCACCGGATCCGATGTGACATTCCTGTGCCAGACCTGCCGGGCGCCGCGCCAGGAGGTTGGGATGTCGCGCCTTCTCCGCAGGTTAGCGGGCGAGCTTCGCGTCCGAGGTGGAGAAAACGCCGACGTCCGCCAGCCTCGATGGGGAGCAGCGCGTCCCGGCGGCCACCTCCTGCGGTCGCGCCGGACGGGCGCGCGGCGGCCCGGATTTGACGCAGCTGCGAAGACGGGGCGGCGTCGTGTCGCTTATCAGCTCGTGCCTTCCCGGCGGCGCAAGTTCGGCTCCTGCGGCAGCGACTTCTTGGCGCCGACGCCGCGCATGCCCTTGGGTGCAGCGGGATCGACGATGCACACCTGGCGGCAGCTGGCGCAGACGACGCGGTCGCCGGCATTGACCTTTGCCGGACCGTTGAAGCGCTTGTGGCCGCAATGCGGGCACTCCGCGGGAGTGCCTTCGATGGTCAAGGTGACGGAAGCCATGTGGGCGCCTTTTTTCCCGGTGATGAGCCGCGTGTTACTACTACGAGATGAGCGTCCTGCATATGAAAGCGTTGGCCGGGCTTGGGGCCGTGGTCGCGGTCCTGGCGGCGCTGCTGTTCCTCTCGGCGGGAACCCTCGACTACTGGCAGGCGTGGACGTTCCTCATCGTCTATGCGGCGGCGTCCCTCGCGATCACCCTCTACCTGATGAAATACGATCCGAAGCTTCTGGCGCGGCGGATGAGCGGCGGACCCGGCGCCGAAAAACTGCCGATGCAGAAGCTCATCATGGCGGTCACGTCCCTGGAGTTCATCGCCATCCCCATCGTCGCGGGCTTCGATCATCGCCTGGGGTGGTCGCAGATGCCCGCCGCCGTGGCGCTGGCCGGCGACGGGCTGATGCTGCTGGGCTGGCTTGCCGTTTTCTTCGTCTTCAAGGAGAACAGCTTCGCGTCGGCCACCATCGAGGTGGCACCGGATCAGAAGGTCATATCGACCGGCCCCTACGCGCTGGTGCGGCACCCCATGTACAGCGGCGGCCTGGTCCTGCTGTTCGCCATCCCCATCGCGCTCGGATCCTGGTGGGGCGTGCTGATCATGGGCGCGCTGCTGCCGGCGCTGGTCTGGCGCCTCTTCGACGAGGAGAGATTCCTGACGCGGAACCTGCCGGGCTACGCGGCGTATCAGAGGCAGGTGCGGTATCGCCTGGTGCCGAGGGTCTGGTGACGAGGACGCTCTGCGGCCCATGCGCTGTCAGCGGCGATAGATCGGCTTTCCCTCCGCGTCGTAGCCGGTGACGCCGGGCTCCCACCAGCGGACCGGATTGGCGCGGAAGCTCTGGCGCTGGTCCAGGCGCGCAAGCAGGGCGGCGATCCGCGGATGCGCCGAGGTGCGCGGGTCGATGCCGATCGGGCGGTTCTCGGCGAAGCGCAGGTGACAGGCCAGAAAGATGTCGGGCAGCGACAGGCATCCCGGCAGGAATCCCGTTCGGTCGTCGGGCAGCTGGTCCTCGAGCCATTTCATCGCGTGGGGCAGGCGATCGGCGGAGCGCGTGAGATGCGTGTTGTCGCCGACGGCGACGCCCGCCCATGTCATCTGCGAGACTGTCGTGATCGCCGTGCCCATGGTCTGGATCGTGGCGAGGAGAAGCTTGTCCCGCCATTCATGGGACAGGCGCCACGCCCGCTCGGCGAGGGGCGGCGCCGCGGCCGGCCGGTTCCCGTACGTGTGCAGCAGGTACTCGGCGATCAGCGCGCTTTCCCACAGCCGCACCTCGCCGTCCCAGAAGGTGGGAACCTGCAGGGTCGGCGACGCCGCCGCGCGCTCCTGCACCGAGGGCGTGGTGATCTCCTCGCGCTTCTCGTACTCGAGGCTCAGCTCGTCCAGGACGATCCGCACCGCCCGCGCGAAGGGCGAGCCCGTGGTGAACAGCAGCGCCCGCATCGCCGCACCTCCCTAATCAACGATGAAGAGCTTGGCGCCGGTCCGGGTCGAGGAGCGGTGCGCGGCGTCGCCGTGGTTGGAGACCTGATAGCTGGTGCCGGGCGTGAGCTTGAACTTCCGGCCGTCGCGCAGCTCCGTATCGAGCTCGCCCTCCAGCACGTAGAGCACGTGCCCGCGATCGCACCAGTGATCCGCCAGATATCCCGCCGTGTATTCCACCAGCCGCACCCTGAGGTCGCCGATCGCGAAGCTGCGCCAGATCGCCTGTCCGGTCTCGCCGGGATGCAGGGTGGGCGGCACGGAGGACCAGTGCGTCACGGTGAAGGGCAGGGCCGGGATTTCCATGCGGGGTCACTCCTGGAGCAATGATCGTTCACGGGAGTTTTCACTATGCCGGATGTCGGGCCCGTGACGAGGACCATTCTGCCGCTCCACGTCCCCGCTTGACGAACGCATATCTCGGCGGTTATATGTCGATTCATATCCAGTAGGTTATGGATCGAAAATGCCGAATGCTCACGATGTGCTCTTCAGGACGCTCGCCGACCCAACTCGTCGCGCTATCTTCGAGCGATTGTGCCGCAAGGGAGAGCAGACGGTCGGGGCTCTGACGGCCCGGGCCGGGGTCTCGCAACCGGCCGTCTCGAAGCATCTGGGAATCCTGAAGCAGGCCGGGCTGGTGCGCGACCGCCACGAAGGCCGCCAGACGCACTACAGCGCGCAGCTCGGCGCTTTGGCGCCGCTGATCGACTGGACGAGCCAGATGACCGGGTTCTGGCAGAGCCGGTTCGACCACCTGGAAGATCTGCTGAAAAGGATGGATCAATGAGCAGACCCGTAACCGAAACCCTCTCCGTCGTCGTCGAGCGCGAGATCCCCTTTCCGCCGGAAAAGATCTGGCGCGCGCTGACGCAGCCGCACCTGATCGAGGAGTGGCTCATGAAGAGCGACTTCACGCCTGTCGTGGACCACCGCTTCAATTTTCGTGCGGACTGGGGCGCCGTCGACTGTCGGGTCCTGGCGGTCGAGCCGAACAGAACGCTGTCCTACACATGGGCGGCCTATGGCCTCGAGAGCGTCGTCACCTGGACTCTCACCCCCACCAGCACCGGTACCCGCCTGCGCATGGAGCAGGCTGGCTTCCGGCCGGATCAGCAACAGGCCTACCAGGGCGCCAAGCACGGGTGGCAGAAGTTCCTCGCAAACCTGGAGCAGGTGCTGGGGCGGATCGATTGATGCCGAGTTCGAGGCAGGGGGATGCTGGGGAAACCGGCGCCGAAGAACGTCGATCGAGCCCTCGATCGGGCCTGCGGCGGATTCCGGGTGTCTGAGTAGATTCCGAACCTAGCAAACACCGTCGCCGCCGTCATGATCCCGGTGAGTCAGTATGAGACGCCCAGGGCGACCGTATGCAGTACAGCTATCAGGTCAAATACCGCATCCCCCGCACCGGGGCGGTGGGGCTTGCGATCCTCCACTCCCCTGCGGAAGTGGCGGTGGAGAAGGCGCGGCTGGAGGCTCTCGGCTACGTCGTGACCGAGGTCATTGAGCCGATCGGGGCAAGGCCAAAATTCGGTTGAAGCTGGTACGGGGCCGATAGGGCACGAGATCCGGCGGCGGATACAGCCCGTTGCGGCGAAGGGCAGGGCCGGGATTTCCATCCGAGTCACTTCGGGCGCGGTGAGGTCGCGGATCCCGCCTGTGATCACCGCTCGATTGGGCGGCGCCGGCAATCAGCCGCGTCGCGTTTCCCGGCTTTGGACAGCCCTGCTGCTTCGCCGCGGATGAACGCCTCGGTGTCTCGAAACATCGTTTTTCTGCAAGGGCATATAAGTAATCCCGCGGCGAACAAAGAAAGGTGAGGCGCTTGCCTTCGGCGCCCTTGATCGCGCGGGCGGTGCGCTCTGCATCCTCGACGCCGAGTGCGGAGCGGTTTGAGTAGCGGAAATCGAATTCATCAAGGTAGCGCTGCAAATGCTGCTCGCTGCAGTGCTGGTACACGCCGCGCATCCCGCGCTTGAAGATCGAAAAGAAGCCTTCGACCGTGTTCGTCGTCACGTCGCCACGCGCGTATTCTTCCTCTGAGTGATTGACGCGCTCGTGGGTGGCAAACTCCTGGCCGGGCTTGCGGTAGTGGTGGGCCTCGTCGGTGTGCAAGCGGCTATCCAGCACGACGTTTTCAAAGAGCGTCTTGCGGATCGTCGCGGCGCTCAGGTCATCGACCTTGATAGAGCGGGAGCGGCCACCACGCTCGACCAGGAGATCACCTTGCGCTTGGTCGAAGTGCCGCGCATTTCCTGCCAGCCGCGACCGTTCACAAACACCATGTCCGGCTTGCCGATGAAGGTCTCGTCTACCTCCACAACCTTGTCCTTGCCGCCTAGCGGCTCGGGATCGCCGTCGCGCATGGCCTCGCGGATGCGATGCGCCATGAACCATGCCGAGCGGTAGGTGATGTTGAGCGTGCGGTGCAGCTGGTGGGCGGAGAAGCCCTTCTTTGAGCCGCAGTAGAGGCGGAAGCCCAACAGCCACTTGTGCAGCAGGATATGGGAGCGCTCGAACACGGTGCCGACTCGCACGGTGAACTTCTTGCGGCACTCGCCGCAGTGATACCAGCCAGGCCCCATGCTCTTGCCGCCCAATACCTTCACGTCGTCCTTCGTGCCGCAGAAGGGGCAGAAGGCGCCGTCCGGCCAGCAAATCGCCTCGATATAGAGACGAGCCGCTTCTTCACTCGTGTAGGCAGGATTGGAAAGCTCGGTAGGAACAAACATGGGCCTCTCCTTAAGATGCTGAAATCGTACCCCATGCGTGCTGTTCAGTCAAGGGCATAATAGGCACAAAGAAAGAACTTGCGCACTGGAACAAAGCAGGTACGATCTCCTCCGGGTCGGCGAGGACAGGGGTCCGGGCGCGCCGGACCGGGCGCCGAGGCGGCGCCGCCCTGGGTTGTCGAAGGGTGCGTTGCGTCGCTCGGGACCGATGTGAAATAAGAGGAGAGACGGATATGACGTCGCAGGCGCAGTTGCGGGTGGTGGAAAAAGACAACATGGATAAGCAGAAGGCGCTGGACGCCGCGCTGGGCCAGATCGAGCGCGCATTCGGCAAGGGCTCCGTCATGCGCCTGGGCGCCCGGGAGGCCGCGACGGGGGAGGCGGAAGTCGTCTCCACCGGCTCCCTCGGCCTCGACATCGCGCTCGGCATCGGCGGCTTGCCCCGCGGCCGGGTCATCGAGATCTACGGGCCGGAAAGCTCCGGCAAGACCACCCTCGCCCTCCACGTCATCGCCGAGGCCCAGAAGAACGGCGGCACCTGCGCCTTCGTCGATGCGGAGCATGCGCTCGATCCCGGATATGCCCGCAAGCTCGGCGTCAACACCGACGACCTCCTGATCTCCCAGCCCGACGCCGGCGAGCAGGCGCTGGAGATCGCCGACACCCTCGTGCGCTCCGGCGCCATCGACGTCCTCGTGGTCGACTCCGTGGCGGCGCTGGTGCCCCGCGCCGAGCTCGAGGGCGAGATGGGCGACAGCCACATGGGCCTGCACGCCCGCCTCATGAGCCAGGCGCTCCGCAAGCTCACGGGCTCGATCTCGCGCTCGCGCTGCATGGTGATCTTCATCAACCAGATCCGCATGAAGATCGGCGTGATGTTCGGCAATCCCGAGACCACGACCGGCGGTCACGCCCTCAAGTTCTACGCCTCGGTCCGCCTCGACATCCGCCGCATCGGCGCGATCAAGGAGCGCGAGCAGGTGATCGGCAACCAGACCCGCGTGAAGGTGGTCAAGAACAAGATGGCGCCGCCGTTCAAGGTGGTGGAGTTCGACATCATGTACGGCGAGGGCGTCTCCAAGCGCGGCGAACTCATCGACCTCGGCATCCAGGCCGGCGTGGTGGAGAAGTCCGGCTCCTGGTTCTCCTACGACGGCCAGCGCATCGGCCAGGGGCGGGAGAACACCAAGACCTTCCTCAAGGACAACCCCGACATCGCCGGCGCCATCGAGAAGGCGATCCGCGCCAACGCCGGCCTCGTCGGCGATGCCATGCTGGTGGCATCCCCCGCCGAAGGGAGCGCCAGCGAGGACCCAGAGTAGCCTCTCTCGGGAGGTTGCAGGAGGGAAAGCGGCGCCGGGGCAACCCGGCGCCGCTTTCTTTTGGGGCGTCGCGTGAGCGCGAATATGAAAATTACGAAACGAACCCAATTTTCGGAGTGCGGTAAAAAAAGGAAAAAGAAAATTCACCACGAAGGCACGGAGGACACGAAGAAGGGCGTGCGGTGACGATTTAAAATTCCTCCGTGCCCTTCGTGTCTTTGTGGTGAGGCCAAAGTTTGCCTGCGGCGCGCCCGGTCGGAGACGACGATGCTTTCTGCGAAACGAACCCAATTTCCGGGAGGGTAAGGGGATGCTGGCGCTGCCACTCCTACGAACCCACCAGGCCGAGCCTGGGGCTCGAGGCTTCCCCGTGGCGGCGCTTGGGGATGCGGCCGGCGAGGAAGGCGTCGCGGCCAGCGGTGACCGCCGAGCGCATCGCCCGCGCCATCCGCGCCGGGTCCCGGGCCTTGGCGATGGCGGTGTTGGCGAGGACGGCGCTGCAGCCGAGTTCCAGGGCCAGCGCCGCGTCCGACGCGGTGCCGATGCCGGCGTCGAGGATGACCGGCACCGGGCTGCGCGCGCAGATCATCTCGATGTTGTAGGGGTTGAGGATGCCCTGGCCCGAGCCGATCGGCGAGCCCAGCGGCATCACCGCGGCGGCGCCGCTGTCGGCGAGGCGCCGGCAGAGCAGGGGATCGTCGGTGCAGTAGGGCAGCACGGTGAAACCCTTCGCCACCAGCTCCGCCGTCGCTTCCAGGAGCTGCGGCCCGTCCGGATAGAGCGTGTCGAAATCGCCGATCAGCTCCAGCTTGATCCAGTCGGTCTCCAGCGCGTCCCGCGCCAGCTCCGCCGTCAGCACCGCGTCCCTGACCGTGGCGCAGCCGGCGGTGTTCGGCAGGATCGCGACGTCGGGCCCCAGCACCTCCAGCAGGCTCCCCGCATAGCTCTCCCGGCTCGTGCGCCGGATCGAGACCGTGACCATCCCCGGCTGCCCCGCCGCGATCGCGTCCAGGAGCGCCCGCTGATTGGGATACCCCGCGCTCCCCATCAGCAGCCGAGAGGCGAGGGTATGCCCGGCGATCACGAATTCGTCGCCGTCACCGGACGGTTTCACGTCGCTCATGCCTCAGCCTCCCTGGGTCGCGCGCACGACCTCGATGTCGTCCCCGGCGGCGAGGGGGCGCCGGGTCCAGCTCGCCCGCGGCACCACCGCGCCGTTGACCGCCACTGCCACGCCGCGGGGCGCGCCGGAAATTTTGAGCTCCGCCACGAGATCGGCGACCGTCGCCGCGGCCACGTCCTGCGCATTTCCATTGAGGCGCACGGTGATCATCGGAATTCCCTGAGATGCTCGCTGAAGCGCCCGATCGAGAACGGCCGGATCGTCTCGCTGACCTCGCCGATGAGGATGCAGCGGCTGATCTCGTCCGCCGTCACCGGCGTCAGCAGGATGCCGTTGCGGTGATGCCCGGTCGCCAGCACCAGCCCATCGACAGCGCAGGGCCCCAGGATCGGCGCGTCGTCCGGCGAGCCCGGCCGGAAGCCTGCCCACATCTCGTCGATGGCGAGCTCGTCGATAGCAGGCAGCGCGCGCCACGCCGCCTCCAGCAGGGTGAGGGTGGCGCCGGCGGTGAGCGTGCCGTCGAAGCCGCGCTCCTCGACCGTGCCGCCGAGGATCAGGCGCCCGTCCCGGCGCGGCACCAGGTAGACGCCGGGCGCCCAGATCACGTGGCGGAGGAGGGGGGCGGCCGGGTCCATCCGCAGCGCCAGCATCTGGCCCTTGACCGGCCGCACCGGCGGCATCGCCTCCGGCGGGATGCCCGCGATCTCCCGGGACCAGGCGCCCGCCGCCAGCACCACCACATCGGCGCCGTGGCTGCGGTCGGCGAGGCGCACGCCGCTGGCGCGGCCGCCCTCCATTTCCAGGGCCGCGACCGGCGCGTTCTCGTGCAGCCGGCCGCCGGCGTTGCTGAAGGCGACCGCGAGCGCCTCCGCCAGCCGGCGGTTGTTCACCTGGTAGTCGCCGGCGCTGAGCACCGCGGCGCTGAGGCCCGGCGCCAGGTAGGGCTCCCGCCGGCGCGCCTCGGCCAGCGTCAGCCACTCGAGGCGAATGCCGAGGCTGCGCTGGAACTCGTAGGTGAAGCGGAGCTGGCGCAGATCGTCGGCGGAGAACGCCAGGGCGAGCGTCCCTTCCGTGCGCAGCTCCACGTCGATGCCGGACGGCGGCGTGGAGCTCGATGGCGAAGTCCGGCCAGCGCCGGAGGCTGGTGCGGTTGAGGGCGAGGAGGGGGATCTCGCCGGGCTCGGCCTCGACCCCCGCCGCCAGCATGCCGGCGGCGGCCCAGCTCGCGCCGCGGCCGGCAGTGTCGCGCTCGAAGACATCGACGGCGCAGCCCGCCGATGCCAGGCGCCAGCCGATGCCGAGGCCCATGACGCCGCCGCCGATGATGGCGACCCGGGGACGGCTTCCAGTTGCGGTAACGGCTTCGCTCGGCATCGGCTCCCTTCGCTGGCATTACCCAGGCAGGTTCAATGGGTCTGATCTCAGCCGCCCCAAGGGACGGCACCCCAAGCCACGGCGAGTATGAGAGCGCGGTCGGCTCCGGGATGCAAGGGACCTTGCGTTGCGGACGCACCCTGCGTCCTTCGACGCGCTCGCTCCGCTCGCCGGCTCAGGATGAGGAAGATCTTTGATGGCACGTAGAAAATCTCCGATGGCACGAAGAAAACCGCCTCATCCTGAGCACGCGCCCGCGGCGCGCGCGTCGAAGGACGCACAATGCCTTTCCGGCTTCCTTGGATCCCAGCCCCCGGCTGGACAGCCCCGCCACCCCCGGCTACAACCGGCCGTCCGCCGGCGCCGCGGGGTTGGCGGCACCTCTTGGTTTGTGCCCGCCGAAGGCCCAGATTCAGGTCATGCAAAGCACCAACGACATTCGCGCGGCATTCCTGGCGTATTTCGCCCGCAACGGGCACGAGCCGGTGGCGTCCAGCCCCCTGGTCCCGCGCAACGACCCCACCCTGCTGTTCACCAACGCGGGGATGGTGCAGTTCAAGAACGTCTTCACCGGCGCGGAGAAGCGGCCCTATTCCCGCGCCACCACCTCGCAGAAATGCGTGCGCGCCGGCGGCAAGCACAACGACCTAGAGAATGTCGGCTACACCGCGCGCCACCACACCTTCTTCGAGATGCTCGGCAACTTCTCTTTCGGCGACTACTTCAAGGACGTCGCGATCGAGCTCGCCTGGAACCTCGTGACCCGGGAATTCGGCCTCGCCAAGGACAAGCTCCTCGTCACCGTTTATTCCGAGGACGAGGACGCGGCCGTGCTCTGGCGCAAGATCGCGGGCCTCCCCGACAGCCGGATCATCCGCATCCCGACCTCGGACAATTTCTGGGCGATGGGGGATACCGGTCCCTGCGGCCCCTGCTCGGAGATCTTCTACGACCACGGCCCCGAGATCCCCGGCGGCCCGCCCGGCAGCCCCGACGCCGACGGCGACCGCTTCATCGAGATCTGGAATCTCGTGTTCATGCAATATGAGCAGGTGACGAAGGAGCAGCGCATCGACCTGCCGCGCCCCTCCATCGACACCGGCATGGGGCTGGAGCGGATCGCGGCCGTGCTCCAGGGCAAGCACGACAACTACGACATCGACTTGATGCGGGCGCTGATCCTGGCCTCGGCGGAAGCCTCGAGGGTGGCGGCCGACGGACCCCACGCGGTCTCCCATCGCGTGATCGCGGACCATCTGCGCGCGTCCTCGTTCCTGATCGCCGACGGCGTGCTGCCGGCGAAGGACGGGCGCGGCTACGTGCTGCGCCGGATCATGCGCCGCGCCATGCGCCACGCCCACATCCTCGGCGCCAGCGAGCCCCTGATGTGGAAGCTGGTGCCGGCCCTGGTGCGCCAGATGGGCGCGCATTATCCGGAGCTGGTGCGGGCGGAGCCCCTCATCACCGAGACGCTGCGCCTGGAGGAGACGACGTTCCGCCAGACCCTCGGCCGAGGCTTGCAGCTTCTCGACGAGGCGCTGCACGGCAAGGGGCTGCAGGAGGACGGGAAGACCCTCTCCGGCACCGTCGCCTTCCAGCTCTACGACACCTTCGGATTTCCTCTCGACCTGACCCAGGACATCCTGCGATCGCGCAACATGCGCGTCGACGACGCCGGCTTCGAGCGCGAGATGAATGCGGCGAAGGAGCGCTCGCGCGCCTCCTGGATCGGCTCCGGCGATTCCGCCACGGAGAAGCTCTGGTTCGAGCTCGACGACAAGCTCGGCGCCACGGAGTTCCTGGGCTACGAGACCGACGTCGCCGAGGGGCGCGTCGTGGCGCTGGTCGTGGACGGCAAATCCGTCGAGCGCATCGGGACCGGCACCAAGGCGCAGCTCCTGGTGAACCAGACGCCGTTCTACGGCGAATCCGGCGGCCAGATGGGGGACAGCGGCGCGATCTTCACCTCCACTGGCGCCGAGTTCCAGGTCGCCGATACCCTGAAGAAGGCGGGCGAGCTGATCGTCCATGTCGGCACGCTCACCCACGGCAAGCTGGCGGTCGGCGACGCGGTGGAGCTGCGCATCGACGGCGAGCGGCGGCGGCGCCTGCGCGCCAATCATTCCGTGACGCATCTCCTGCATCAGGCGCTGCGCCGGCGGCTCGGCGCTCACGTGACCCAGAAGGGCTCCCTGGTGGCGCCCGACCGCATGCGCTTCGACTTCAGCAATCCCCGCCCGATCACGGACGAGGACATCCGCGTCATCGAGGGCGAGGTCAACGCCCGCATCCGCGAGAACGCCGAGGTGACGACGCGGCTGATGACGCCGGAGAAGGCGGTGTCGGCGGGCGCGCTCGCCCTCTTCGGCGAGAAATACGGCGACGAGGTCCGCGTCGTCGCCATGGGCGACGAGACCACCGACACCGGCGACCACAAGCATTTCTCCGTCGAGCTCTGCGGCGGGACCCATGTGCGCCGCACCGGCGACATCGGCATCTTCAAGATCGTCTCCGAGAGCGCGGTGGCCGCGGGCGTGCGCCGCGTCGAGGTGATGACCGGTGCCGCGGCCGAGGCGCATCTCGCGGAGGAGGAAGGGCTCCTGCGCCAGGCCGCGGGCGAGCTCAAGGTGACGCCCCAGGAACTGCCGACGCGCGTTGCCGGTCTCCTCGAGGAGAGGAAGCGGCTCGAGCGCGAGATGAGCGACCTGCGGCGGAAGCTGGCGAGCGGCGGAGGCGGCAATGGAGCCGCGCCCCAGGCGGCGAAGGACTTGGGTGGCGTCATGTTCCTGGGCCGCGTCCTCGACGACGTGCCGGCGAAGGAACTCAAGAGCCTCGCCGACGACATGAAGAAGAGCGTGGGCTCCGGCGTGGTGGCCGTGGTCGCCCGCGCCGACGGCAAGGCCTCGATCGTCGTCGCCGTCACCGACGACCTCGTGCAGCGCTTCAACGCGGTGGACTTCGTCCGCGCCGGCGCCGAGGCGCTCGGCGGCAAAGGCGGCGGCGGCCGCCCCGACATGGCCCAGGCGGGCGGACCCGACGCGGGCGCCGCGGATGCGGCGGTGGCGGCGGTGGAGCGCGCGGTGGCGGCGAAAGCGGCGGCTTAGCGCTGGAGAAAGATCGTGCGTCCTTCGACTCGTGATGCCTCGCATCACGGCTCAGGATGAGGCGATTTTCTTTGTGCCGTCTTCCGTAGCGCCAGGCACCTATCCACCTCATCCTGAGCCACGACCCGTAGGGTCGTGAGTTCGAAGGACGCAGGATCGTCATGCAGTCAGCGGTTCAGAACTCTCTGCCCGGCGGCAGCCACCACACATTGCCCTCTGACGCCGCAACGATCGCCGTGAACACGCCGCTCGCCGACGCGGCATTCGGGCGATATCCGAGGCCGGTGAGGAGCGCCCAGGCGCTCTCCAGCGTATCGCCGGCGCGCTGCAGCTGCGCGGCGTTCATTTCCAGGAAGAGCGCGGGCTTGAGGCGCTCGAGGGTGCGGCGCGCGCCGCGCAGGAGATGGCACTCCCAGCCCTCGATGTCGGCCTTGATGAAGTCGAGGCGGGGGAGATCGAGAGCGGCGGCAACTTCGTCGAGGGTCGCGACCGCCACGACCTCCGTCTTCACTTCGCCGGCGCGGTCGTGGTCGCCGAGATGCGAGAGGCCGAAGCCGAAGCTGCCGCTGCGCTTCAGCGGCATGGTGAGGGTCATCGTGCCGGCGCGCTCGCCGAGCGCCATCGGCAGGACCGCGACGTTGCGGATCCGGTTGAAGGCGAGAGCGACGCGGAGGATGGTGCGGGCGTAGCTGCCGGGCTCGACCGCGAAGACGAAGCCGTCGCTGGCGATGCCGGCGAAGAGCTTGGTGTACTGGCCGGCATGGGCGCCGACGTCGAGCACCACGCCGTCCCGCGGAATGATCCGGCGGAGGACCGGCAGATCCTCCTTGTGGTGCTGCTTGAACGCCGCCTTGAAGGCGTGGGCGAGGAAGGCGTGGTTGAGGGGCGAGGTGAGGTAGGAGCGGCTGATATCGGCGAGCGCGCGCGAACCCGTGGCGCTGCGCTCGCCGCTCACGTCATGCCATCGCTTGCTTCAGACCCTCGTCGAGGGTGTCGAGGAACTGCCGCGTCGTGAGCGAGGCCTGGTTCGGGCTGATGAGGATCGCCAGGTCCTTGGTCATCTTGCCGGACTGGACGGTGTCGATGCAGACCTTCTCCAGCGTCTCGGCGAAGCGCTTGACGTCCGGCGTCTTGTCGAATTCGCCGCGGTACCAGAGGCCGCGCGTCCAGGCGAAGATCGAGGCGATGGGGTTAGTGGAGGTCTCCTTGCCCTGCTGGTGCAGGCGGTAGTGCCGCGTCACCGTGCCGTGCGCCGCCTCGGCCTCGACGGTCTTGCCGTCGGGCGTCGTCAGCACCGAGGTCATCAGGCCCAGCGAGCCGAAGCCCTGCGCCACCACGTCCGACTGCACGTCGCCGTCGTAGTTCTTGCAGGCCCAGACGAAGTTGCCGTTCCACTTGAGCGCGCTCGCCACCATGTCGTCGATCAGGCGATGCTCGTAGACGATGTTCTTGGCCTTGAACTTCGCCGCGAACTCCTTGTCGAAGATCTCCTGGAACAGGTCCTTGAAGCGGCCGTCATAGACCTTGAGGATGGTGTTCTTGGTGGAGAGATAGACCGGCCAGCCGCGCTGCAGCCCGTAATTGAGGGAGGCGCGGGCGAAGCCGATGATGGACTCGTCGAGGTTGTACATGCCCATGGCGATGCCGGACTCGGGGAAGTCGAAGACGTCGTACTGGATCGGCTTGCCGCCGTCCTTCGGCGTGAAGGTCATGGTGAGCTTGCCGGGGCCGGGCACCTTGAAGTCGGTGGCGCGGTACTGGTCGCCATAGGCGTGGCGGCCGATCACGATCGGCGCGGTCCAGCTCGGCACCAGGCGCGGCACGTTCTTGCACACGATCGGCTCGCGGAAGATGGTGCCGCCGAGGATGTTGCGGATGGTCCCGTTGGGCGAGCGGTACATCTTCTTGAGATTGAATTCCTTCACCCGCGCCTCGTCCGGCGTGATCGTCGCGCACTTGACGCCGACGCCGTATTTCTTGATCGCGTTGGCGGAATCGACGGTGATCTGGTCGTCGGTCTCGTCCCGCTTCTCCATCCCGAGGTCGTAGTACTTCAGGTCGATGTCGAGGTAGGGAAGGATCAACTTTTCCTTGATGAACGCCCAGATGATGCGCGTCATCTCGTCGCCGTCGAGCTCGACCACGGGGGTCGCGACCTTGATCTTCTTCATGAGCGGGGGTCCTTAACGCAGCGGAAATGTGACCGCGGCAGAGCCGGCGGCGTCGGGACAATATCACGAGGCAAGTCAGGCGCAAGCCGGTAGGGGGAGCGGGCTTTGCCGGCCCCCGGGCGCCGTTTCATGCCCGCTCCGGAGTCGGGCGCAGCCGGGGTTCCGGCGCCGCCGCCAGCGCGGCGAGGAGTGCCTCGGGGCCATCCACGACCTCGAACAGCGACCGCGTCCGTGCCCCGGCGAAGCCGGCCTCGATCGTCCGGTCGATGAGGGCGGTGAGCGGCCTCCAATAGCCGTCGACGTCGACGATCACGATCGGGCAGTCGTGCAGGCCGAGCTGCTTCCAGGTGATGCACTCGAGGGTCTCGTCGAGAGTGCCGAGGCCGCCGGGCAGCACGACGAAGGCTTCGGAGCGCTCGAACATGCGCTGCTTTCGCTCGTGCATGGAGCCCACGACCATCAGCTCGCTCACCCCGGTATGGCCGAGCTCGCGGCCATGCAGGAAGCCGGGGATGATGCCGACGACGCGGCCGCCGGCGGCGAGCGCCGCATCCGCCACCAGCCCCATCAGGCCGATGCGGCCGCCGCCGAAGATCAGCTCGATGCCGGCTTTCGCCAGCAGCGTGCCGGTGCGGCGCGCGGCCTCGCGGTAGGATTCCGCGACTCGGTCCGCGGCACCGCAGTAGACGCAAACTCGCTCGACTCGCGCCATCACGGGCACCACATGAGAGACAGGGAGAATGGCCGGATTGTAGCGCAGTCCGGCGCGGATTGCCCGCGTGTCGGGCCCGCCGCCGTTGCACCACCGGGCGAACCGGTGTAACAAGCCCGGGGCCGCGGAAACCTTGCGAGGCACAATGAATCGAAGCGCGATCATTGGCGTAGTCGCCGCGGGCGCGGTGGTCGTCATCGGTGCGATCGCCGCCTATCAGTGGCAGGCGAGCCAGCCGCCGTCGGCGCCGGTCGTGGCAACGCCACCGCCGCAGGCCGCGGCGACGCCGCCGACTCCGGCACCGACACCGATCCAGCCGCCCGCCGCTCCCGCACCGGTCTCGCCCAGCTTCGATGTCGTGCGCGTGAATCCCGGCGGCGAGACCGTCATGGCCGGACGCGCGGATCCCGGCGCCGAGGTGACGGTGCTCGATGGCGACAAGCCCTTCGCCACCGTCACCGCGGATCAGCGCGGCGAGTGGGTGCTGACGCCGGACAAGCCGCTCACACCGGGCAATCACGAGCTCGGCCTCGCTGCCAAGACGCCGCAGGACGGCACGGTCCGGAAATCCGAGGGCGTTGTGGTGGTGGCCGTGCCCGAGTCCAACAAGAATCTCGCCGGAGAGCCCAGCAAGGGATCGGCGCAGTCGCTGGCCGTGTTGCTGCCGCGCCAGGGCGAGGGACAGGCGAAGGCGCTGCAGGTGCCGGGAAGCGGCTCGACGCCCGGGCGCACCATCTACATCGATACTATTCAATACGACGGCGCCGGCCACCTCAGCGTGAGCGGGCGGGCGCCCGCCGGTGGCCGCGTGCTGCTCTATCTCGACAACAAGCCCGAGGGAGACGCGCGCGCGGATCAGAAGGGCGACTGGAGCCTGAAGCCCGCCGACGCCGTGCCGCCGGGGCGCTACGCGCTACGGGCCGACCTCGTCGGTCAGGACGGCAAGGTGACCGCGCGCGTCGCGTTGGATTTCCGCCGCGCCGAGGTGCCGACGGAGCTCGCGAACAATCAGTTCCTGGTGGTGCAGACCGGCGACAGCCTGTGGCGGATTGCGCGCCGGGCGCTGGGGCAGGGGCCGCTCTTTACCGAGATCTATCAGGCGAACAAGACCGACATCACCGATCCCAACCTGATCTTCCCCGGTCAGGTGGTGACGCTGCCTCCGGGCTGACGGGCGCTGGGCCCGAGCGACAGGATCTCGACCAGCAGATCGATGTAGGGGCGGGCACGCAGAAGCACCGCCACGGTGCCGACCACCAACGCCTTGGGCGTGAGAGGCAGGTCGAGGGTGATGCCGCCCTTCACCGCGATGGTCTGGGTGGGCGTCACCTTCCATTCGAGGCCGGAGCGCCGTTGTGCCGCCGCCAGTACCGTCTGCACGGAGCGGCGGCGCTCGGGACTCTCGGCGCTGTAGGGCAGCGCGCCGAAATCGCCGACCATGGCCAGCACCGGTCGCCCGTCCTGGCGCTCGGCGGTGCAGGAGAACGGCACCTCGCGGAACGAGAAGCAGAAGCTGATCGCCCCATCGGTTCCGGCGCCGAAGAGGTGCAGGCGGTCGAGCTCGATCGGCAGCTCGTAGTTGCCGAGATTGGCGATCACGCCATGGGTCTCGGGCTTGCTCTCGATGGTGACACTCATCGGGGGGAACTCGGCACTGGAGGGCGATACGGCCGGGAGCATGCGGCAGGTGGCTTTAACGTCCGGTAAATATTTATCGCCGGGGTAGTACCGGCGGAGTGCGGTTCAATCGCTTGAGATAGAACTGCCAGAGCAAACAGGCGGCTACCGACCGCCAGGGGCGCCAACTCTCGCCGAGCACGCGCAGGTAGGACCCGCCCGGGCGCTCCGGCAGCCCCTTCAGCCACTGGACCGCGATCCGCAGCCCGAGATCCTCCGCCGGCCAGATATCGGGGCGGCCATGGGCGAACAGCAGGAACACCTCGGCGCTCCAGGGGCCGAAGCCGCGCAGCGCCGTCAGCGCCGCCATGGCCTCGTCGTCGGCGAGCGCCGCCAATGCCGGCAGCGAGAAGCGCCGCTCCAGGATCGCCTCGGCGAGGCCGCGGGCATAGCCGATCTTCTGCCGGGTGAAGCCGCAGCGCTTCAGCGTCTCGTCGTCGAGGGTGAGGAAACGCCGGGGCGTCAACGGGCGGCATTTCTCCCGCAATCGCAGCCAGAGCTGGGCGGCGATGTCGATGGAAAGCTGCTGCTCCAGGATGATGTGAAGGAGCGTGCCGAAATCCGCTGGGCGGCGCGGAAAGGCGGGGACGCCATGCTCGGCGACGATCCGCGCCAGGTCGGGGTCGCGAAGGGCCAGAGCGCGGGCACCTTCCTCCAGGCCGTCTGGCACCGGCAACGGCACGCGCACGGCGCGGCGGGCGCTGCGCGTCGGTGGCGTCGCGGTGGTGCGACGCCGGCGTTTGGGAGCTTGAGCCCGGGCCATGGTCAGGGCGGAGGATCGGCTGCTATGCTCGTCGAGGCAAGAGGGGCGCAACGGAGGAGACATGCGCGGTGGCTTGCTTCGGCGGCGCGGATGGCAGGCCTTGCTGACGCTGGTGGCGCTGATCGCGATCGGCCTCCTGGGCGTGCGTCTCTATATGGGCCGCGAGGCGGAAAATCGCATCCGGCCGGAGGAGCAGGTGGATTTCGCGCACCTCACCCTGGGCGCGCGCACCAACCTCTACCTGCTGTGCCCTGGCGAGCTCGAGGTCTGCAATCTGTCGGCGGACGGCGTGAGCCCGATCTTCTCCCTCGACGTGGCGGCGCTGCACGATCTCTGGCTGCAGATGGTGGCGTCCGAGCCGCGGGTGCGCCTGGTCTCCGAGGAAAGCCAGCATCGCCATCTCGTCTTCATCGTGCGCTCCGCCGCCTTTCGCTTCCCCGATATCGTGACGGTGGAGTTCTTTCCCGTGGGCCCCGATCGCTCCACGCTCGCCATCCTGAGCCGCTCGCGCTACGGGCGCTCGGATTTCGGCGTGAACGCGCGCCGGGTCCAATCCTGGATCGAGAAGCTGAAGGCGGCGGCGGGCATGGTCGCCGTTTCCTGAGCGCGGATCAGGGCAGGATCTTTCCGGCGAAGATCTGGCGGCCTTCAGGGTCCTCGATCTCCACCACCCAGAGATCGGGGTCGCGCGCCACCTGACGGGCGATATAGGCGTCGGCGGCGGCTTCGTCGACCGGCGTGGCGCCGGTTCCCTTGAGCCAGCCCAGCTCGCCCTCGGGTGTCCGCGCCTGGGCCAGCACGGTGAACTTGCCGGCGCGCTGGTTCAGCTTGATGAGGACGGTGCCGGCTTCGTCGTCGCCGCGGCGCGCAATCACCATGGGAATGGCAAGGCGGTCGCAGACCCGCAGCGCCGCCTGCACCAGGATCCGGGTCTTGAGCCGCGCCTCGGTCACGGCCGGCTCTCCGCGTCTGGGACTTCCGTCGATCCCGAGCTATGGTCTGCGCGCGACGCCGTCATGATATCCGCCGAGGAGTTCCGCATGAGCCGCCTAGGAGCCCGCGATCCCCTGCCGCAACTGGCGGCCATGGCGCGTGCCGTGGCAAACCCGGCTGAGCCGGCGGAGATCTTCGCGGCGCTGGAGCGCGCGACCGCCGAATGCCTTGGGCACAAGCTTTTCACGGTGATGCTCTACCACGCGGAGACCGGCGAGTCAGAGCGCTTCTACACCAATCTGCCCGAGGCCTATCCGGTCGGCGGCCGGAAGGCGCTCAACCCCACCTTCTGGACCGACCAGGTATTGCGCCGTCACGAGCCGTTCCTCGGCCGCACCGGCGCCGAGATCAAGGCGGTGTTCTTCGATCACGCGCTCATCGCCTCGCTTGGTTGCCAATCGATCATCAACCTGCCGGTGGCGGTGGCTGGCGAGACCCTCGGCACCTTCAATCTGCTGCACGAGGAGAACTGGTACGACGACAGCGACCTTCTCATCGGCGCGGTCTTCGCAGGGCTGATGGTGCCGGTCTATCGGCGGCTGACCGGTCGGTGACGCGGCGGCGTCAGGTCGGCGGATAGTTGAGCTCGATCACGACGTTGTTGGGGTCGTTGACGAAGAGCTGCCAGACCCGGGCGCCCGGCACCTTCTGCTCCCGGTACGGGATGCCGAGCTGCTGGAAGTGCTTCTTCATGCCCTCAAAGTCGCCGGCGGTGAAGGCGACGTGGTCGAAGTTGCCGGTATCCGCGGGCGCGTCGGTGCGGGCCTTGTGGCCGCCGGAGAGATGCACCACCGGCATGTCGCCGCAGTAGAGCCAGTAGCCGGGAAAGTCGAACGCGGGCCGCGGCCCGGTCTTGAAGCCGAGGACGCGCTCGTAGAAATCGCGCGTCTTCTCGAGATCCGTGGTCTGGACGTTGTAGTGGTTGAGCGCCTGGACAGCCATGGTGCCACCTCCTGGGAGCTGGCCGCCAGTCTAGCGGCAACTCCCGGCGGCGGCCAAGGGGGCCCGCGATTTTCAGGCCGGTCGATGGGGTGGTCGGCCCATGGCGGCGACCAGAAGCGCGCCCAGGAACATGGTGAGGGTGCTCGCCAGGATCGGCAGCGTGTAGCTCCCCAGCAGATCGAAGGCGATGCCCGCGAAGAGGGGGCCCGCGAAGGTGCCGACGCCGACGGCGGCGTAGAGCGTGCCGATGATGGCGCTGGCGTTCCTGCCGCCGAAGAAATCGACCGTGATGGCGGGCGCCAGGGCCACGAAGCCGCCATAGCAGGTGCCGAAGATCAGCGCGAACACCACGAGCTGCCAGCTGGTGGTGGAGGCCAGCCACCACAGCAGAGTGCACCCCATGCCGACGAACATGAGGCCGAAGGAGAGGCGGCGCCCGATCCGGTCGGCGACACCGCCCAGGAGGAAGCGCCCGGCGGTGCTGCCGACGCCGATGCCGCTTACCAGCAGCACCGCGGTGCCATGAGCCACGCCGTGATCCTCCGCATAGGGCACGAGATGGACGAAGGGAATGAAAAGTCCGAGCGAGGCTCCCATGAATGCCAGAAACAGCGCGGCGAACGCACGGGTGCGCACGGCCTCGGCGAGTGACATGCCTGACGCCGTTGGCCGCGGTGCCGCCGCGTCGACCGGATCGTCGTCAGGCGCCAGGCCGCGCCGATGAGGATCGTCCTCCAGCAGCCAGGCGGCGATCCCGCCGGCGACGACGATCAGGACGCCGAGCACCGCCGCGGCAGTCCGCCATCCGAAGGCCCCGATCAGAAGATCCGCGAGCGGTGGCAGGCTCAGGGTGCCGACGCCGATGCCGGAGACCGCGACGCCGGAGGCGAAGCCGCGCCGGCGCACGAACCAGCGCTGCACCGCGCCGATCGCCGGCACGTAGGAGAAGCCGAGGCCGACGCCCATGCAGAGGCCGAAGCCGATATAGACCTGCCAGATCGCCGTCGCGCTGGCGACGATCAGCAGCCCCAGCCCTGCCACCGCCATGCCGAACAGCGCCGTGCCGCGCGGGCCGAAGCGGTCGGCGATCGGACCGCTCGCCGCGCCCAGCAGGAACCACAGGCCGCCGGCGATGGAGAAGGCGAGGGAGAGGCTGCCGCGCGACGCGCCGAAGGTTTCCTGCAGCACGCCGAAGAAGACCGTGAAGCTGTAGGCGCCCCCGAAGCCCAGAAGCATGATGCCGAAGGCGGCCCACACCACGATCCAGCCGTGGAAGAGGCGTGCGGACGCGCCGGGGCCGGCGGTGGGTGACAAGATGCGATCCGCGGTTTCAGGAGAGGCGAGGGCGGCAGAAGGTCACCGCTGCATGCCCCACTTGCGCACGGTCCGGGCCTCGATGGTGCGGAACACCACGCTCTCCACCAACAGTCCGATCAGGATGACCGTGAACAGGCCGGCAAATACGTTGGCGATCTCGAGCTCGTTGCGGTTCTGGAAGATATACCAGCCGAGCCCGCCGGAGCCCGAGCTGACGCCGAATACCAGCTCTGCGGCGATCAGCGTGCGCCAGGCAAAGGCCCAGCCGATCTTGAGCCCGGTGAGGATCGAGGGGAATGCCGCCGGAATCAGGATCCGAACCACGAAGGGTATCCCCTTGAGGCCATAGTTCTGGCCGGCCATCCGCAGGGTATCGGAGACGCTGAGGAAGCCGGAATGGGTGTTGAGGGAGACCGGCCAGAGCACGGAATGGATGAGCACGAAGATCAGGCTGGGCGCCCCCAGGCCGAACCACAGCAGCGCCAGGGGCAAGAGCGCGATCGCCGGCAGCGGATTGAACATCGCCGTCAGCGTGCTCAGGAGATCGGTGCCGATCCGCGTCGAGACGGCGAAGGTGGTAAGCGCGGCGGCGATGGCAACGCCCGCCGCATAGCCCGTCAGCAGCAGCTTGATGGAGACGGCGGTGCGGGCGACCAGCTCGCCGCTGACGATCGCGCCCCAGAACGCGGTCACGGTATCGGTGAAAGTCGGGAAGAGCAGCGGGTTGTCGAGGGGAACGGAATAGGCCTGCCAGAGCAGCGCCAGCAGCACCAGGATGAAGAAACGGCGCACAGCGGTGATGTTGGTGACCCGCTCCCAATGGGACAGCGGGCGGACGATCTCGCCGATGTTGCGGGCGTCGAGCACCGCGCGCTCGAACTCCGGCCGGACCGGCGGCATGACGGCGTCGCGCTTGGCAAGGCTCATGACCGCACCCGTGTGTCCTCCACCGCCTCGGCGAAGAGCATGCGGTGGATGCGCTGCTGCAGGGCCAGGAAGGCGGCATCGCCAGCGGTGGCGTGATCGTGAGTCTCGGAATTGAGTTCGGCCTTCACCTGGCCCGGATGCGGCGACAGCACCAGGATGCGGTTGCCGACGATGATCGCCTCCTCGATGGAGTGAGTGACGAACAGCACGGTGAAGCGGATGTCGGACCAGAGCTGCAGCAGCTCCTCCTGCATCTTGCGCCGGGTCAGGGCGTCCAGAGCCGCGAAGGGCTCGTCCATCAGCAGGATTTCCGGCTCCATTGCCATGGCGCGGGCGATGGCGACGCGCTGCTTCATGCCGCCCGAGAGCATGTGCGGGTAGATGTCGCGGAACTCCCCGAGCTTCACCTTCTCGATGTAGACGCGGGCGCGCTCCGCCGCCTCCTTGGTACCGCAGCGGCCGCCGGTCAGCAGGGGGAACATGACGTTCTCCTGCACGGTCTTCCACGGCAGCAGCTGGTCGAATTCCTGGAACACCATCATCCGGTCGGGACCGGGCCGCTCCACGGTCCGGCCGTTGAGGCGGATGCTGCCCTCCACCGGCCTCAGGAATCCCCCCACGCCCTTCAGCAAGGTCGACTTGCCGCAGCCGGACGGTCCCAGCAGCACGAAACGGTCGCCGCGATAGACCTGGAACCCGACGCGATAGGTGGCGGTGACCAGATGATCCCGGGTCTTGTATTGCAGCGTAACGCCGTCGACGTCGAGGAGCGGCGGTCCGATCGGCGGGAGCGGGCTGTTCCCGGCGTCGTTCATGGGACCGGGGTCAGGCAGGCGATTTCCGGGGCGAACGCCACCGTCCGGCCGATCATTCGGGCAAGACCTCCCTTGGAATGGGCCGGCGGTCGCGCCGGCTCCCGTTGCGGCCAGAATGCAGGGAGCCTCGGCTCCCCGTCAAAGGGCATCGGGTGGGCCGATGGGGGAGCCGTCTCCGGTACTACCGCGGGACGAGACGCCGGCTACTGTCACACGCGCGTTAACACAATTTTCACCGTGTTCGGCGGACTATCCCGGTCGCCATCAGCCCATCGCAGGGGAGCGTTGTGACGGGTCCACTTCCTCCCGACGAGGGGGAACGCCTTGCCGCATTGCGGCGTTACGCCATCCTCGATACGTCTCCCGAGGAAGCGTTCGACCGCGTCGCAAGCCTTGCGGCGTCACTTTTCCATGCTCCGATCGCGCTGATCTCCTTTGTCGACGCGGACCGGGTCTGGTTCAAATCCCGGATCGGCATCGGCCTGGCGGAAACACCGCGCGCCGGCTCCTTCTGCAGCGAGGCGATCCACTATCGCGAGATCAACCTCGTTCGCGACGCCCAGCTTGATCCGCGCTTCGCCGCCAGCCCGTTCGTGACCGGCGCCCTCGGCGTCCGGTTTTACGCCGGCGCGCCGCTGGTGACGCGGGACGGTTATTGCCTGGGTACTCTCAGCGTCGCCGACCGGCAGCCGCGCCCGGACCCGGATCCGGAAGCGCGCGCCCGCCTCGCCACCTTGGCGCGCATGGTCATGAACGAGCTCGAGCTCCGGCACGAGCTGTCGGTTCGGGCTGCGGTCGAGTACGACCTCAAACTCGCCAACGAGCTCATGAGCACGATCGCGGAAGCGCCCAGCGTCCGGCTGGCGCTGGAGGCCGCGCTCAAGATCATCTGCACCGCCGAGGGCGCGGCCACGGCGCGCGCCTGGTCGCTGGGCCTGCGCGGCGCCAACTGTCAGCTCATCGCCGCCTACGGGCCGGAAGGTCCGAAATCGCCGCAGGAAATTGATCGTGGCCGCGGCGTGTCGCTCAAGCTCACCAACAGCATCGTCGGCGAGGTGCTGATCGGCGGCCGGCGGCGCTTGGTGCCGAACCTGGCGGTGCTCGACCAATCGGAATATCCGCTGCTGCCATCCGCGATCGGCCTGGGATACAGAACCGCCATCTGCGTCCCGGTCGAGCAGGACAATCGCAGCTTTGCCATCAACTTCATGTTCACCCGAGCCGTGGAGAATATCGAGGCGACGGCCGACCGGATCGAGGGTCTGGTAAGCAGGATCCGCCCCATCATCCGCCGCCGGCTGGCGGAGGAGCGCATCACGCTCCTGGAATCCGTCGTGCTCAACGCCAATGACGGCGTGATGATCACCGAGGTGGAGAACGAGTCCGGACAGAGCACGGACGCGCAGCGCATCGTCTACGTCAATCCCGCCTTCACGCGCATCACCGGGTTCCCGCTCGAGGCGTTGCGTGGCCGCGCGCCCGACGTGATGTGGCGACCGGCTGCCGACGGCACGGTTCTGGCGCGCTTTTCCGAGGCGCTCGCCACCGGCAAGCCGGCCGAGGCCGAGATCCTTCACCGGCGCCAGGACGGCACCGAATTCTGGGGCGACATCAGCACGGTGCCGATCGGTGACGAGGCCGCGGGGGCCGCGCGATTTGTCACCATCCTGCGCGACGCGACGGAGCGGCGCCGCCTGCGCGAGGCGATGGTGGAGCGGGAGACCACGTTCCGCCTGCTGTTCGAGAACAACCCCATCCCGATGTGGGTATGGGACCTGACGACGCGCCGCTTCATCGAGGTCAACAAGAGCGCGGTGGATCAATACGGCTATAGCCGCGACCGTTTCCTTGCCATGGCTCCGGACGAGCTCTCCCTGGACGGCGACGAGCCTCTGGACGGACTGTCGGAGGCGACCGCGACGGCTCCGGACCGCCTGGGCATCCGCCATCACCGCAAGGCGGACGGCTCGGTCCTGATTGTCGACGTCGTGGCGCATCGCCTGGACTTCGGGGGCCGGCGGGCCGCCCTGGTGGCGGCAATCGACGTGACCGACCAGAAGCGGGCCGAGGAGGAAATCCGGCGGGCCAAGGAGGCCGCGGAGACCGCGAGCCGGGCCAAATCCGAGCTACTGGCCAACATGAGCCATGAGCTTCGCACGCCGCTCAACGCGATCATCGGGTTCTCCGAGGTGATGCAGGCGGGCCTCTTCGGCCCGCTGGGATCACCGAAGTACGACACATACGTCGTCGACATCCGGGAGAGCGCCCGGCATCTGCTGACGGTGATCACGGACATTCTCGACATCGCCAAGATCGAGGCGAATTCCTTCCGGCTGCACGAGACGACCTTCGATCCGACGCCGATGATCGCGTCCACCATCCGGCTGGTGCGGCCGCGCGCCGACACCGCTCTGGTGCAGATCAAATTCGACAACCGGGCACGGGGAATGTGCGTGATCGCCGACGAGACCGCCCTGAAGCGGATTCTCTTGAACCTGCTGTCCAACGCGGTGAAATTTTCCGAGAGCGGCACGACAGTGACGGTCCGCAGCGCGCTTGATGCTCAGCGCCGCTTCCGTGTCGACGTCGAGGATCATGGGATCGGCATGTCTCCCGACGAGATTCCTTTGGCGCTGACTCCGTTTCGCCAGATCAACAGCGGCCTGCAGAGGAAATACGAGGGTACCGGCCTTGGCCTGCCGATCGCGAAGCAGCTGGCGGACCTCCACGGCGGGGATCTCGTCATCGAGAGCACGCGCGGGCGCGGCACCACGGTGAGCATCGTGCTGCCGGAAAGCCGCAGCGTGCTGACGGAATCCCATCCGGCGGCGCAGTGACCGGCGGCGGAGTGCCCGCTAGTCCGCCGAAGCGTTCTCCGGCGCCGGCAGAGGCGGCGCGGCGCTGGGCGCCGGACCGGAATTGGTTCGCAGCGGCCTCTCGTTGAGAGCGGTGCAGATCAGCAGGCTGACCAGCGTCAATCCGGCAGCGGTCGCGAAGACGACGTGAAACGCGTCGGAGAGCGCCGGCAGGATCACGGCACGAACGTCTGGTGCGAGGCGCGCGATGGCCTCCGGGCCGCCCTGCAGGAGGGCGTAGCCGCTTTCAGCCAGCTGCGCGCCGCTGCCGCCCGCGAGCTCGTGGTTGAGGGCAATGATCAGCACCGACCACAAGGTCGCCGCTCCGAAGGATCCGCCGAGGGAGCGAAAGAAATTCACCGCCGAGGTCGCCGAACCCATGTCGCGGGGTTCGGCGGCGTTCTGCACCGAGACCAGCATCACCGGCAGCGACATGCCGATGCCGTAGCCCAGCACCGTCAGGTATCCGGCGATCGCAAGATGTGGAGTGGTCGAGGTCATGGTGGCGAGCAGTCCCAGGGCCAGCGTCGCCAGGGAGAGTCCGATCAGGGGCATCCGCTTGTAGCGGCCGGTGGTGCGCATGGTCCAGCCGGTGGTGAAGGCGCCCACGACCGTGGTGCCGGTGAAGGGCGCCATCAGCAGGCCCGACTGCGCCGCACTCATGCCCGCGACGATCTGCAGGAAGATCGGTAGCAGCATGGTGGTGCCGAAGACCACCATGGAGATAACCGCCGAGGCGCTGTTGGCGACGCGAAACACCTCGTTGCGGAATAGGCGCGGCGGCAGGATCGGCTCGATCGCGCGCAGCTCCTGGATCAGGAACAGGGCGAACAGCAGCACGCCCGCGGCCGCGATGCCGAGGATCGGTGCCGAGGTCCAGGGGTATTGCGATCCACCCCAGGTGGCGACCAGGAGCAGCGAGGCGGCGCCCGCCGCAAGGAGGAAGGCGCCGGGGTAGTCGATCGAGCGGCGCTCGTAGCGTTGCGTCAGATGCCGGAGTGAGCGCCAGCACAGCAGCAGCGCCAGGGCGCCGATCGGCAAATTGATCCAGAACACCCAGCGCCAGGACAGGTGATCGACGAAGAGACCGCCCAGCACTGGGCCCCCGACGCTGGCGGTCGCCCAGGTGCCGCTGAGATAGCCCTGATAGCGCCCGCGCTCGCGCGGAGAGACGTGATCGGCCAGCAGCGCGTGGGCCAGCGTGATGAGACCGCCGCCGCCCAGCCCCTGCACGGCGCGGGCGGCGATCAGCTGCGACATGTTCTGGGTGAGCGCACAAAGCATCGAGCCGAAGATGAAAATAATGATCGCACACTGCAGCAGACGGCGCCGGCCGTAGAGATCGCTGAGCTTGCCGTAGATCGGCGTCGAGACGGTTGACGTGAGGAGGTAGACCGCCACCACCCACGATAGATGCTCGACGCCCGAAAGTTCCGCCGCGATGCTCGGCAGCGGCGTGACGATGATGGTCTGGTCGAGAGCCGCCAGGAACATGCCGAGAAGGATGCCGCTGAGGACGCGCAGCACCTGCTGGTGGCTGAGGGTCTCGTTGGCTGCGGGCGCCATCACGGCCGCTCAGCCGCGATTGAATTGAAGCGGCCGGAAATCGCGCGACGGGCGCCGCTGCGACAGCTGATTACGGCAAGGCTAGGCATGGTGGCGGTCTCTTCGGCGCTCTGACGGCGGTCGGGCAGGGGTCGTGGCGCCGGGGGCGCTGCTCCGATCAGCACATGGCAGTATTTGTACCGCCGGATCGCCCGGCGGGAGGCAAAAAAAGCAAGTACGCCCATGCATGGCTGCATGAGCGAATTCAGACGGCCTTAACCGTGACGGCGGCGCGGACAGGATCAGGAACGCCCGTAGACGGGGACGACGGCGCTGCGGGTCACCACGTTCTCGGGGCCGGCGAGAAAGAAGATGGTGGCGGCTACCTCGTCGACCTTGGGCCACGGCTCGTGGTTCGCCGTCGGCATCGCCTGGCGATTGGCCGGGGTGTCGAGAATCGAGGGCGCGATGGCGTTGACGAGAATCCCGTCCTCGGCCAGTTCCTCGCCGAGTGCCGCGGTGAGGGCAGCCACCGCGGCCTTGCTCGCGGCGTAGGCACTCATGCCCGCGCCGGTGCGCGGCTCCAGCGCCGGCCGCGCCGCGACATTGACGATGCGTCCGCCGCCGTTACTTCGCATCGTCTTGGCCGCCGCCCGACAGCAGAGGAAACAGCTCACCAGGTTCATGTCGATCTGCTGCATCAGCATCGCCTTGTTGGTCTCGACAATGCCCGCGGCGGCAAAGCCGCCGGCGAGATGCACGGATGCCCAGAGCTTGGGCACGCCATCATAGAGACGGGCGATGTCCGCCTCGCTCGTGAGGTCAACAGGCCCGACGAGACGCAGCCCTGCCTCGTCGCGCAGCGGAAACCGCTCCGCCTCGGCGGGATGGATATAGGAGACGTGCACCTGGGCGCCCGCCCGCAGCAATGTGCCCACCACGGCGATCCCCAGCGCACCGGTCCCCCCGGTCACCACGACGTGCCGATCGCGATAGATCATGTTGGGGTCTCCGCTGGCTGGCATCCGCCTATCCTAGCAAGGACGGTCGGGAAATCCATGCACCCCCGCGGCGGGGCAGCGGCGGCGTGACGCCGCGGACACCGGCGCTATTCGGCGGCGGGAGCGAGGTACGAGAGCTCGACGGCCGTGTCGCGGTGCCGGAGGATCGGCGCGCCGGTTGGCCGGCCGTTGAAATCGAGCCACTGATGGCGCTCGTAGTCGTAGAGCTTGCAGCGCCGCAGCGTATCCCAGAGCAGGCCGAAGGTGAATCTCTCGCTCACGACCTCGTCGGGAACCAGGCTGTTGAGCTTCTGCTGCGCCGGGTAGAGGCGATAGCAGGGGATCGCCGGCTGCACGTGATGCGCGCCGTGGTCGTAGACGTGATGCATGTAGCGCGAGAACCAGGTCGGGAAGGAGAGGTGGAGCGTCAGGGTCTCCGGCGGCAGCGCGCGACGGTCGATCTCGCCCTTGAACCAGGGGATCCCGATGTTCGTATGCTGGAAATAAAGCGAAACGCTCATCAGCTCCATCCAGACCACGAACGGCACGATCAGGCCGAGCAGCACCGCGGTCGCGCTGCCGGTGGCGGAGTAGAGCGGTGCCGCTGCGAGGAAGGCGATGAAGCCCGCGAGATAGGCGAGAAGCAGCGCGAAGTGTCCGCGCGCCGCGGCGCGGTGGCGCGCCGGCACGCCGGCACGCGGAAAGAACTTCACCTGCCACCAGCGCTCGGTGATGTAGTAAAGGGCAAAGCCGAGGCCGAGGGGATTGCGGTGCAGGCGCTTGATCGCCCGGTGCCACGCCGGCAGCGCGTCGTATTCCGCCTTGGAGAGCGGCGTGAAGGTGTCGACGAGCTCGCCGTTCGTATAGGGGTGGTGACGGTAGTGATGCTCGTAGATCCAGAGCGCCCAGTTGGTGAGACCCGGCAGGAATACGATGATGCCGAGGATCTCGTTCAGCCGACGGCTCGGCGTCAGGCTCTCATGGGCGGCGTCGTGGCCGAGGGTGGCGAGATTGGCGATCTTGAGGCCGGCGAAGAGCGAGCAGGCCACCTTCATCCAGAGCGCGGGCAACAGCAGCACGCCGGCAATGGCGGCCACGTACTGGGCGAGGTCGGCCAGCGCCAGCCCCAGGCCCCAGAATAGGGATGGCGCCAGGAACTCCTGCAAAGCGCGCTGAACGGCTGCCCGGGATGGCCTCGTCTGCTGCCGCATCAGCCGCTCCGAATGTACAAGTAAACAAAAGGTTGCAAGAGGCGCCTCGGGTTAAGAATGCGTTCACTATAGCGACTCGCTGAAAACGCGCAATCCGCAGAGGCCGATGGCCGTATTCGCGGAGGCGGCCGGGCGTCCCTTTTCGGTCCCTTCAACCCCTGGTGCCCGTCCGTTAAGGTGCGCCGCCGCCCGGTCGCCTCTGCCACGCGCGACCTGTCCCGGCGCAGGAACAGGAAGGCCATCGGTGAGTACGGATTGGATGCGGATCTTCGCTGGCGCCGGCGTCGGAGCGGCCATCGGCGGGTTGATCGTCCTGGCGGTCGCCTGCACGCGTTGGCTCCTGCGAGGGCGGCCAGCCCCGTCTCCCGAAGGCGCCTCGGCTGCGCCCCGCTTCTGGCCGCGCCCCTGGTGGGTGAACGCCGTCATCATCGGGCTCGCGACGATTGTCTTCCTGCTGCTCGGCAGCGTCGGTGGCCCGCCGGCCGTGGCGCCGGCGCCGCCGCCCCAGGCCGCGGCCCCGGAGGCGATGGCTCCGGCGCCCGTGGCCCATGCTCAGATCGACGTCGGCGGCGTCGTTCTCGCCTTCGACCCGCCCGCCAGCTATTGCCTCTATCCCGACGACCGTCTGCAGGCGGTGCTGGAGATGCAGAAGGCGGTCAACCGCGACAACGTCGTCCACACCGTGTTCGGCGACTGCGATCAGCTCCGGGCCGCCCTGCAAGGCGGCGCCCGCATCCAGGACTTCGGCATGCTGATGACACCGGTGACGCTGATGGGGCAGAACGCCGACGCCTCGACGATCGAGCGGTTCGCCACTGAGGCGCTCGATGCCGTCAAGGTCAAGGAGACCGCCGACCAACGCATCAGCGAGGCACAGGTTCAGCTGCGCATGGGCTCCTTCGCGTCGGTGGGCATCCTGGACCGGATGGACGGATCGCTCTACTACGGCTTTCTCTCCAAGGTGACAGCCGGCGGCGAGACCTTCGATCAGGCTGCGGTCATGGCGGTGACCGTGATCCAGCGCCGCCTGGTCTGCCTTTATCTCTACAGCGACTACGGCAGGAACCCGCGCACCGCGCTGCAGCGCCTGCTCGGCCGCGCCAAGGCCGGCGTCGCCGATTTCGCCGCGCTCAATCCCTGAGGAAACGCGGCGGCGCAGTCCCCACTATTCCCTTCATCGCCTCCGGGCGCCCCGCTAAGGTGCCTTTTCCATGGCGTCTGAGGGAGAGCGGGCATGAAGGAGCTGGTGCTGAAGGGCGGGCGGGTCGTCGACCCCAGCCAGAACATCGACGGTATTGTCGACGTCGTCTTCGCGGATGGGCACGTGAAGGCGGTCGGCCGCGATGCGCCTCACGCCCGCGACGCGGAGGTGCGGGATGCCAAGGGGCTGGTCGTCACGCCCGGCCTGATCGATCTCCACACCCACGTCTATTGGGGCGGCACGTCCCTCGGCGTTGACGCCACCGAGCTCGCCCGCAGCAGCGGCACCACCACTTTCGTCGACGCGGGCAGCTCCGGCGCCGGCAATTTCCACGGCTTCCGCCGCCATGTCATAGAGCCGTCGCCGGTGCGCATCCTGCCCTATCTCAACGTCTCCTATCCTGGCATCTATGCCTTCAGCATTCCCGTGATGGTCGGGGAGTGTGCGGACCTGCGGCTCCTTGATCTCCGGGAGTGCCGGCGCGTCGCCGAGGCGAACCGCGACATCGTGGTCGGCATCAAGGTGCGGGTCGGGAAGACCGCCAGCGGCAACTCCGGCGTGGCGCCCCTGGACATGGCGCTCGAGGTCGCCGACGAGCTCGGCCTCTCCGTCATGTGCCACCTCGATTTTCCGCCGCCGAGCCGCCTCGAGGTTGTGACCCGGCTTCGGCCCGGCGACGTGCTCACTCACTGCTTCCGGCCGTTCCCGAATTCTCCGGTGGCGCCCAGCGGCGGCGTGCGCGAGGAGATCGCGGCGGCCCGCGAGCGCGGCGTGATCTTCGACATCGGCCACGGCGGCGGCTCCTTCGGCTTCGCGACGGCGCGGGCGATGCTGGAGGCGGGTTTCCTCCCCGACGTCATCAGCAGCGACGTGCACGCCGTCAGTATCAATGGGCCGGCCTTCGACCTCCTGCATACGATGTCGAAATTCCTGGTGATGGGAGTTCCGCTGCCGACGGTGGTGAAGGGCGCGACCTCCGCGCCTGCCGCCGCCATCGGCCGCAAAGACCTCGGCACCTTCAAGCCCGGCGCGATTGGCGATGCGACGCTGCTCCAGATCGAGGAAGGCGAGTTCACCTATCACGACGTGCTGGGCGTGCCGCTGCATGGCAACAAACGGCTGGCGTCGCGGGGCATCGTGCTGGGCGGCAAATGGTGGCATCCGGGGTAGGACGTGGCTTGCAAAGGCGTCCCGCGTCCTTCGACCCGCTTCGCTTGCTCAGGATGAGGAAGACGGGGGAGGGCATAAAGAAAATCTCCTCATGCTGAGCAAGCGACCGGAGGGAGCGCGTCGAAGGACGCGAGGATACCGTTCCAGCATCGCGCTATCTCAACGCGCGGGCAGGTATTGGGAGGGAACACCGCCATGAAGATCGTGCGCGTCGAGACGATTCCGCTCAAGATCCCCTTCGAGGGCGCGGCCAAGCCCCAGGGCTGGGGCGGGCGGCACTGGGGCGGGCTCGAGACGCTGTTGGTGCGCGTCGAGACCGAGGACGGCCTCGTCGGCTGGGGCGACGCCTTCAGCTACAATTGCCAGCGTGCGGTACGCGCTGCCGTCGACGACATGGTGGCGCCGCTCGCGGTCGGTAGCGATGCCCGGGACATTGCCGGGCTCCTGCACCGGATGCAGAAGGCGCTGCATCTCTTCGGGCGTTACGGCATCACCATCTTTGCGCTGTCGGGCCTCGACATCGCGCTCTGGGATCTGGCGGGCAAGCGCGCGGGAAAGCCGCTGGTGGAGCTGCTGGGCGGTCCGGCGCGCACGGAGATCGATGCCTATGCCAGCCTCTTCCGGCTGCACGATCCCGAAGTCGTCGCCTTGCAGACGCGGCAGGCGCTGGCGGAAGGCTACCGCCACGTCAAGCTGCACGAGACCGGGGAGACCGAGGTGAAGGCCGCTCGCGAGGCCGCGGGCTCCGGCGTCCCGATCATGGTGGACACCAACTGTCCCTGGACACCTGCGGAGGCGCGGGAGAACGCGTTCCGCCTCAAGCCCTACGATCTCTACTGGCTCGAGGAGCCGATCTTCCCGCCGGAGAATTTCCGCGCCCTGGCGGCGCTGGGCGCGGAGACCGGCATTCCCATCGCGGCGGGGGAGAACGCCTGCACCGTCCACGAGTTCGAGAAGATGTTCGCGGCCGGCGCCGTGACCTATGCGCAGCCCAGCGTCACCAAGGTCGGCGGCATCACCGAGTTCCGCAAGGTGGCGGCGCTCGCGGAGGCGAAGGGCATCGCGCTGATGCCGCACTCGCCCTATTTCGGCCCTGGCTTCCTCGCCACGCTCCATCTCGCGGCGGCGCAGGCCGTTCCGAACCTGGTGGAGCGCTTCTATCTCAAGCTCGAGGCCAAGCTCTACGGCGATCTCGTCGATCCCGTGCGCGGCAAGTTCCGCCTGCCGACCGGGCCCGGGACTCGGGCCGCGAGCCCGATCCCGAGGTCATCAAGGCTTATCGCGTGCCGGGCACGGGCTGACGCACCGGCGTGCGCAGCTGCTTCACCGACTGCGCCGCCGGGCGGACCGTGGGCATGGTGCTGGCGATCTCCGCCTGGGGCTTCCCATAGAGGTATCCCTGGCCGTAGCCGACGCCGAGCCCGATCAGGCTGCCGGCCTGCTCCTTGGTCTCGATCATCTCCGCGATGGTGCTGATGCCGAGCTCGGAACACATCTGCACCATCGCCTTGACGATAGTACGGTCCCGGAAATTCGCCAGCAGACGTCCGATATAGGCGCCGTCGATCTTGACGTAATCCACCAGAAAGGCCTGCAGATACGAGAATGACGCGGCGCCGGCGCCGAAATCGTCGAGGCAGACCTTGTGACCGCGCCCGCGCAGATCCTGCAGCACGGTATTGACCTGCTCGAGCTTACGGATCTCCGTTGACTCCGTGACCTCGAACAGCAGGCGTGGGCGCATTTCTGCGGGACAATCATCAAGCAGCGTCATCAGCGCGTTGACGAAGATCGCGCTCTCCAGCGAATGCCCGGAGAGATTGACCGCGATGCTGAGGCTTTTGTCCCGCGGCCGCTCGCGGAGAAAGTCGAGGGCCTGGCGGCAGACGCGCAGGTCGAAGTCCTTGATCAGCCCGACGCCCTCGGCGAAGCGGATGGTGTCGAAGGGTGACGAGCCTTCCTGCTTGTTGAAGCGCGCCAGCAGCTCGTAGTGATGGATCTGCCGATCGGCGAGGGAGACGATAGGCTGGAACACAATCGAGAACTGCTCCGCCTCCACCGTCGCCTTGAGGCCAGCGTGGCGCTCCAGCGTGTCGCGGGCGATCTCGCGCAGGCTATCCGAGAGCGAGCCGACCTTGAAATTGGCGCTCTTGCTGAATTTCTCCAACGTGTAGGTGAGCGTGCGGGCGAGATCCTCTGGATCGAGCTCCTGGGCCGTCGTCACGTCGACCCGTTGCCCGGCGACCTTCAGGCCCTGGCGCGAGGGATCGGCGACGCGGGAGAGTGCGCTGACCTCGGCGGCAAAATCGACCTTGCTATTCGAGGCATGAAGGATGCCGCAGGTCTCCGGCGAGAGGCGGCCAACGGCGGTGCCGCCGGCGGATGCATGCTCGCGCAGGAAGGCGCCCATCTCCGCCAGGAACTGGTCCGCCGCCGCGGCGCCACTGCGCTGGCGCAGGGCATCGAGACCGTCGAGGCGGAGGAGAGTGAGCTCGGTATCGCCGGCTCCCTCGGTGCCGGGCTTCAGTGCCGCCAGCGCCGCGCTGACGAAGCCGTCGCCGTCGCGGAGGCCCGTGGCGGTATCGGTCTTGCCCACCACCGACTCGGTCGCGCCCGGCACGGCGCGCGCGATGGCCATGTGGATGCTGGCGGGGCTCTTGCCGGGAAGCTGATAGGCACTGATACCGACGGCAGCACCCGTTCCATTGAGATGCATGACGAGGGGGCCGACGCGGCCGCTCGCGGCTCCGCGCAGCATGCGCGCTAACAGCGCGCGGTCGGCGGGCGCGCAGAGGTCGAGCACCGATCCGCCCATGAGAGCGTTCGGTGCCTTGCCGGTGAGGACCTGGGCCGCGCCGGCGCAGAACAGGATCCGGCCGTCCGGCGCGGTTTCGATCAGGAGATCCGCAGCGGCGAAGGCGAACGCGACGAAGCGGTCGCGCTCGCTGCGCAGGTCGGGTGGTTTTGGCTGCGCAGGCGGTTGCATGATCTGGGGGCCGTGCTCGTGGGACTACATAGTTGCCTCAGACCTATGAAAGGACGGTTGATTGCGGGCCCCGTTCATGCCCCTTGCCGATGGTAGACTGGGCGGCGGATCGCGTCGCCGGACTCGCCAGATACTTGGAATCACGGCTTTTTTGACGAATCCTCGACCGGTTGATGCATCAGGGACGGGAATCGATCACATGCGCGTCTTCACGGCTGGGCTGGCGACGGAAATCAACACCTTCTCGCCGATCCCGACGGATCTCGAGAGCTTCAGGGAGACATTCTATGCGGCGCCGGGAACCCATCCCGACGAGCCCCAGCTCTTCAGCGGGCCGCTCACGGCGTTGCGGCGGCGGCGGAGCAGCGACCTGACGGTGATCGAAGGCAGCTACTCCTTTGCCGAGCCCGCCGGCATGACCAGCCGTTCGGCTTACGAAACGCTCCGCGACGAGATCCTGGACCAGCTCAGGGCGGCCCTGCCGGTTGACGCGGTCATCCTCGGTCTGCACGGCGCCATGGTGGCCCATGGCTACGACGACTGCGAAGGCGATCTGCTGGCACGGGTGCGCGGGATGGTGGGTCCCAAGGTGATCGTCGGTGCCGAGCTCGATCCCCATTGCCATATGACGGCCTCCAAGACTGACAATGCCGACGTCCTCGTCTGCTTCAAGGAATTCCCCCACACGGATTTCCTCGAGCGCGGCGAGGAGCTGGTGGCGCTCTGTCTCGCGGCGGCGCGCGGGGAAATCCGGCCGCGCACGTCCGTCTTCGACTGCCGGATGATCGCCATGTTTCCCACCACACGTGAGCCGCATGCGCGGCTTCGTCGACAGGATCAAGTCGCTCGAGGGCAAGGACGGCGTGCTCTCGATCTCGGTGGCGCACGGCTTTCCCTATGCCGACGTGCCCGATGTCGGCGCTCGGATCGTGGTGGTGACCGATGATCGGCCGGAAGCGGGTGCAAGGCTTGCGGAGAGACTGGGGCGCGAGCTCTTCGCGCTCCGCGGCCAGACCGCGCCGCCCTATCTCGAGGTCGACGACGCCATCACTAAGGCGCTCGCCAGCAACCAGGCGAAGCCGGTTGTCTGCGCCGATCCCGCCGACAATGCCGGCGGCGGCGCCCCCAGCGATTCCACCACGTTTCTCCGCCGCCTGATCGCGCGCGGCGTCGAGGGCGTGGCGGTGGCGCCGATCTGGGATCCGATCGCCGTGCGCTTCTGCTTCGGCGCCGGGGAGGGCGCGCGGATCCGCCTGCGCTTCGGCGGTAAGACCGCGCCCAGCTCCGGCGATCCCATCGACGGCGAGGTGGAGGTCATCAAGACCGTGCGCAACGCCACCCAGACCTTTGGCGCGGCCCAGGTGTCGATCGGCGATGCGGCGTCCATCAGGCTCGGCGGCGTCGAGGTCGTGCTGATCAGCCGGCGGACCCAGGGCTTCGGCCCCGATCTCTTCACCAACCTCGGCGTCGATCTCGCGAAGAAGCGCATCGTGGTGGTGAAATCCACCAACCACTTCCACGCCGGCTTCGCGCCGATCGCCTCCGAGGTGCTCTACGTTGACACCGGCGGGCCGATCCCCCGGGACATGCGGAAGATTCCATACACCCGCATCCGCCGGCCGATCTGGCCCCTGGACGAAAATCCCTTCTAGCCGATCGCGCCCACCACCGCCGCCGCGAAGGTAACGGTGCTGGCCTTGCCGCCGAGGTCCGGCGTCAGGAGATCCCCGCGCGCGATCGTCCTGTCGATGGCTGACGTGATCAGCTCTCCTGCGCGCCGGAGCGCGGCATCGTTGCTGCGGTGGCCCAGCCACTCCAGCAGCATCGCCGCCGACAGCATTTCCGCCGAGGGATTGGCGATGCCTTTGCCGGCGATGTCGGGCGCCGAGCCGTGCACGGCTTGCGCCATGGCGATGCGGTCGCCGGCATTGAGGCCGGGCGCGAGGCCGAGACCCCCCACCAGACCCGCCGCCTCGTCGGAGAGGATGTCGCCGTACATGTTCGTGGTGATGATGACGTCAAAGTGCTCCGGCCGCAGGATCAGGTGCATGGCGGCCGCGTCGATATGGAAGTCGTCGACGGCGATCTCGGGATAGTCCCGCGCCACCTCGTGGCAGCATTCGAGGAAGAGGCCGTCGCCGCGCCGGAGCACGTTGGCCTTGTGGACGAGGCTCACGCGCTTCTTGCCGCCACGGGCGCGGGCCAGCTCGAAGCCGGCGCGAGCGATGCGCATGCAGGCACGTCTGGTGATGAGCCGCACGGACAGGACCGTGTCCGCGTCGGGCCGGAGCTCGCCGTTGCCGTCCATGAGATTGCGGTCGGCGTAGAAGCCTTCGGTATTCTCCCGCATCACCACGAGGTCGACCTTATCCGACATCGACTTGATGCCTTGGCGCGACCGCGCGGGGCGGACGTTGGCGTAGAGGTCGTAGGTCTTGCGGAGATAGGCGCTGGGATTGGCGGTCTCGGGCTTGAAGATGTCGTAGACGTGGGAGGTGACGGGGCCCAGCAGCACGCCGTCCGATTGCGCCAGCGCCTCCTGGGTCTCCGGCGGCACGGTGCGGCCGTGGCTTTTGAGCGCGGCGAGGCCGATCGGTCGGGGCACGAGATCGACGGCGGCGTTGCTCTGGCGCAGCGCCGCTTCCATGACCCGAACTGTGCCGGCGATGATCTCGGGGCCGATGCCGTCCCCTTCGAGCACGACGATGCGCGGATTCATGCGGTGAGGTTCTCCGTTTCCTAAAGTCCGAGTTGACGATCCGCCAGGCTGAGGGCGTCGTCGATCGCCGCGCAGACCCAGTCCAGCTCCTCCCGCGTGACCACGAGGGGCGGTACCACCCAGATGCCGAACTTGTCCGACGGCACGTAGATGTCGCGCGACCGGAAAAGATATTCCGAGATGTCCTTGACGATGGTGCGCTCGTATTTCTCCGTGGCGCGGCGCAGCGGCTCCTTGGTGGCGCGGTCGCGCACCAGCTCCAGGGTCCAGAACAGCCCGAGGCCGCGCACGTCGCCGATGCAGGGATGGGCGCGGCCGAGCTCTTGCAGGCGCTCGCCGAGATAAGCGCCGAGGTCGCGGGCGCGCTCCAGCAGGCCTTCTTCATGCAGCACGTCGATGCTGGCGAGCGCCGCGGCGGCGGCCAGCGCATGGCCGGAGAAGCTCTGACCGTGGCCGAAGATGTTGTCGTCGAAACTGCGCGCGACATTCTCCGAGAAGATCGTCGCCGCCATCGGGCAATAGACGCCGAGTGCCTTGCCCAGCACGATGATGTCGGGTTCGATGCCGTAGTGCTCGACGGCGAACATCTTTCCCGTCCGCCCCATGCCGGTCATGGTCTCGTCGACGATGAGCAGGATGTCCCACTTGTCGCAAAGCGCGCGGAGGCCCTGCAGGTATCCCTCGGGCGGCGGGATGATGCCGTTGGAGCCGACGACGGTCTCGACCAGCATCGCCGCCACCTTGTTGCTGCCGCCCTCCTGCTCGATCATGTAGTCGAGGTAGCGGAGATTTGCGTCCACCGCCGGCGCGCCGTCGCCGAAGGGCGAGCGGTAGGCGTCCGCGTCTGGCGCGAAGACCACGCCGGGCGCGGTCAGCGGCTCCAGGAACCAGCGCCGGGGATCGCCGCTCGCCGACGACGCCCCGGCGGTGGCGCCATGCCACGAGCGATAGCGCGAGATAATCTTGTAGGGATAGGGATACTGCTGCGGCGCGTCGATGCGGCCGGCGTGGTCGCGAAAGGCGGCGACGTATTTATGCTGCCGCGCGCCCTTGATCGCCGCCTCCACCGCCGCCGCGCCGGATTGGCAGAAGTAGACGCGCTTTTCCGGACTGCCGGGCGATAGCTCCGCCAGGCGCCGCGCGAGTCGCGCCGTGGGCTCGGTGGCGAAATCGTCGGTGACGTAGATCACCGATTCCATCTGCGCCTTCATCGCCGCGATCACCTTGGGATGGCGGAACCCGAGGTTGATGCATTCGTGCGCGCTGCGGAGATCGAAGATGCGCCGCCCGTCTGTCGTGGTGATCCAGCATCCTTCCGCATGGGCGACGCCGATCGGCGCATAGTTCTTCTGCGCCGACCAGCATTGCATCAGGTGCCTTGCCTGCAGGGCGACGAAGTCGTCGTTGCCGCCGCTCATGGACCGAGGGGCGGAGGATTCTCGCCCATGTCCCAATAGATCCCCGTCATCATCTCGAATCCCTGGCGCAGGATCGGGGCCAGCACATGCTCGTCCGGCGCGTGCTGGGAGCAGCCGGCGTAGGAATGGGGGACCCAGATCGTCGGCATGCCCAGCGTGTCGGTGAAGCAGTCGTTCGGAAGCGAGCCGCCGAGATTGGGCAGCATGGCGGGCTTCAGCCCGGTGGTGCGGTGGATCGAGGCAGCGGCCCAGCGCGCCGCGGGATGATCGGGGTCGAGGCGGGTCGCCGGGAAGAAGCCTTTCTCCCACACCTTCAGCTCGACGTTCTGGAAGCCGCGCGCATCGAGATGCTTGCGGAGCGACGGCAGGAAGGTTTCTGGCGCCACGTCCACGGTGTAGCGGATCTGGCAGGTGGCGACGGCCTTGGGCGGGATCGCATTCACCGGGTTCTCGGGATTGCCGGTCTTGAAGGCGAGGATCTCGAAAGTGTTCCAGGCGTAGGTCTTCTCCGCGCCGGTAAGGCCGGGCTCGCCCCACCAGGTGTTGATTTCCGGCCCGTCCTCGCCGGCCTCGATCTCGCAATCCGCCAGCGCCGCGCGCACCGAGTTCGGGATCGCATGCGGCAGGATGTCTCGCGCCTGCACGCGCCCCTTGGCGTCGATGATGGAGGCGATGGCGTGGGAGAGGATCACGCCGGGGTTGGCGAGAAGCCCGCCCCAATTGCCGGAGTGATGGCCGCCCTCCCGGAGATCGACGATCATGTCGAAGTTGATGGCACCCCGCGCACCCATGAAAACGGTGGGCCGCCCCGGAGCCAAGCGCGGTCCGTCGGAGGCGATCAGGAGATCGGCCGAGAGCGCTTCCTTCTCCTGCTCGCAAACCTCGCGCAGGCCCGGCGAGCCCACTTCCTCGCCGGTCTCCACCAGGAACTTGCAGTTGAATCCCAGGCGCCCGCGCTCGGCGATCACCTGCTCCAGCGCCAGCATATTGATGAGATGCTGGGACTTGTTGTCGGCGGTGCCGCGGCCGTACCAGCGCTCGCCCTCGACCTTGAGGGTCCAGGGATCGAGGCCGGCTCGCCATTGCGGCTCCAGCCCGCGGATCACATCGCCATGGCCGTAGCCCAGCACGGTCGGGAGTTTCGGATCCTCGATGCGGGTTGCCAGCAGGAACGGACCGGCGTCGCCGGCGGGGTTCGGCACGATGCGAATTTCGAAGCCCATGCGCTCGAAGGCCGGCGCGATCTCGCGCTCGAGATAGGCGCCGAGCTGCGGCCGGCTCTCCGGCACCTGGCTCTCGGTCCGGAACGCGACGCGGCGCGCCAGGTCGTTTTGGAGCTTTCCGCTGTCAAAATAGCGCTGGGCGCGCTCGATCGCTCCCGCTCGGCTCATGGCATGTCCCCTTGAGGTTCGGCGGCGAGCCTAGCGCCTTCGCGGCGGGTGGGGTAGGGGCGACACGGCGATTCCAGCCTTGCGCGGGGCGCGCCGATCTTGCTCAATCACGACGGTTCCAGGAGGGCGTCCGACATGAGCGCGATCAGCGCGGCGTCAGGGAAGATTGAGAGGCGGTCATGACCGACGAAGTCGTCCTCAGCAGCGTGGATTCGCGCGGTGTCGCCACGGTGACCCTCAACCGTCCGGCCGTGCACAACGCCTACAATGGTGCGGTGGTGGAGGGGCTGGCCCGCGCGCTCGAGGGGCTGGCGGCCAATCCCGCCGTGCGCGTCGCGGTGCTGCGCGGCAACGGCAAGCATTTCCAGGCCGGCGCCGACCTCGCCTTCCTCAAGGAGATCTCGGCCAGGCCGCCGGAGGAGGGGCTGGCGTTCTCCCGCCTCACCGAGACGACGGTGAATGCGCTCCGGCGCTTCAAGCGGCCGACGGTGGCCCTGGTGCACGGCGGCTGCTTCGGCGGCGGCATCGGCCTGGTCGCCGCCTGCGACATGGCGATCGCCACCACGGACACGGTCTTCTCCATTACCGAGGTGCGCTGGGGCCTGACTCCGGCGGCGATCATGGGCGTGCTGACCCGGCGTCTGGGTCCGCGGGCCCTCGGCCGCTTCGCCCTCAGCGGCGAGCGCTTCAACGCCGCCGAAGCGCATCGCATGGGGCTGGTGCACCAGGTCTGCGCGCCGGGCATGCTGGATCAGGCCGCGGGACCCATGATCGAGGCGCTGCTCACCTGCGCGCCGGAGGCGGTCGCCAAGACCAAGGAACTCATCGAGGCGACCATTCTCCACGACGGCACCGCGAGCTTCGCCGACGCGATGGCGCGGGAAGCCGCTGGCCGCCGCCACCTTCCCGAAGCCGCCGAAGGCATCGCCAGCTTCACGGAGAAGCGGCTGCCGAGCTGGTATCCCGCAAAAAAATAGCGACGGCTGCTTGCGTGCCTCGCGCGGCCTAGGCGGGCGAGGGACGTGCTCCGCCCATCACGCCGGCGGCTTCGCACTGCACAGGAAGCAAGGCATCGAGAATTTCCTTCAGCGACTGGCGGTCGATGGGCTTCTGCACGCTGGCGTTGGCGCCCGACGTCGTCGCGAGGTCGATGAGTTCCGTGTTGCCGAGCGGCCCGCTGCCGGACATGGCGACGATCTTGGTCTCCGGCCACCCGCGGCGTAGCTCGCGGATGACTTCGATCCCGTCCATTTCACACATGACGATATCCGTCAGCACCAGCGCGGGACGGATCGACCGGAACGCCGCCAGTCCCTTGGCACCGTCGTCGGCCGTCGCGACCGCGTAGCCCATGCGCTCCAGCATGGCCTTGAGATGCGTGCGAAACGCACCGCTGTCGTCGATGACGAGAACGGTCGGGCGCTCGTCGTGCGCTGCCGGCGACCCGTGCGGATTCTGATTTCAAGTTTTCGTCCATGAGGATTTTCCAAGCTCCGGCTTCCGCAGTCACGCGGAAATTAAATAAGGCGCGGTGTAGCCGGGATTAAGAGAGCGGATAAGGGAAAATACCTAGTCGACTACGCACGTACGCATCGCTTGGAGATCGACGCACCTGCGTGTGCATCCGTCTAGGTAGTCTTGCGTATTGAAATCGTTGTCCGGTGCGCGTGTGCGCGCTAAGCGCACGTCGCACACCGAATCGTTGCGACTCTTGCGCGTGTGCCTAAGAGCGTTGCGTGAGAATTTCGACGCCCTCGCGCGCGATGCTAAGTGCAACTTAATATTCTCGCTTCATCGTCGCCTCGACTTTGCGCGCAATGCCGACCTCGCACGCAGCGTGTCCTCAATGGCTCCAGGAGATCTCCGTCATGCTGTCGTACCTCAATCGTCTGCGCATCACGTCGCGCCTCTACAGCGGATTTGGCGCACTGATCGTCATCGGATTGTTCGTGGCGGTGTTCGGCGTGTTTGAGCTCGGCAACGTCGGCGGTCAGGTCGACAAGCTCGTCCAGATTTCCGGCAACGTGACAAGAAATCTCCAGGTGAGCGGGCTTGCCCAGGAAATGTGGCGCACGGTGCTGAGGTTCAAGGGGATTGGCGACGAAAGATTGATTGAGGAATTCAATGCGGCGACTGCCAAGGCGACGGATCTATTAGCGGCGGCCAACAAAGCCACCGTGTCCGAGGAGCGTCATCGCATCTACACGGAGAGCTCCTCCCTGATCTCGGTGGCATCCAATGACGTCGGCAAGCTCGTTGAGCTTGTGAACGGCATGAAGGCCAATCGGGCGAAATTGTTCAGTGGCGGCGATGAGGTGACGGCAGCCACATCTAGGCTGGTCGACGACGCTCATAAGACCGGCGACGCGGACCTTTATGCCCATGCCCGTGATGTCGAGGTCGCCAATCTCCTGGTGCGTGTAGCCAATTGGCGCTTTCTGGCGACGCTCGATCCCAAGGGCCCGGCAACGTTCAAGACCAACGTCGAGAAGGCCCATGCAGCGCTCGCCGTGCTCGAGAAGACGGCCGGCGCCGATCGGGTGCGCGTGTCGCTCGATGCGACGAAGGCGGCCCTCCAGGGCTACGACACCGCCTTCGGCAACCTGTCTGCGCAGATACTGGAGTCCGATGAGCTCTTTGAGAAGACGCTTAGGCCGGCGTTTGTCAAGGTCACCGAGCTTGCCGCGGCGGCGGAAAAGACCCTCGATCAGGATCTTGCCGCTACCAAAAATGATACAAGCGCACGCATCTCGTCCACCAGCCTCACCGAAGAAGTGCTCGCGGCGCTCGCGCTCACGCTTGGCGTGGCGGTGGCCTTCCTCCTCGGCCGCAGCATTGTTGGGCCGATCACCAGCATGACCGGCGCGATGACCAAGCTCGCCGACGGCGACAAGAGGATCGAGATCCCCGCGCTCGACAACAAGGACGAAATCGGCGAGATGGCCAAGGCGGTTCAGGTGTTCAAGGACAACATGGCTCGTGCGGATGAATTGGGTGCCGAGCAGCGCGCGGAGCAGGTGAAGAAGGAGGAGCGGCAGAAGAAGATCGAAGGTTATGTTGCCGGCTTCGACCGGTCGGTGCAGCAGACGCTCGGCACCGTGGCTTCGGCCTCGACGGAGCTGCGCTCGACGGCGGAGAGCATGTCGGCGACCGCCGAGGAGACCAGCCGGCAGGCGACCGTGGTCGCCGCCGCGACCGAGGAAGCTTCCACCAACGTTCAGACGGTGGCGAGCGCCACCGAGGAGCTGACGGCGTCGATTTCCGAGATCGGCCGCCAGGTCGAGCAGTCCTCCAACATCACCCGCAAGGCGGTGGAGGAAGCGCAGAACACCAGCATGACCGTGGACGGGCTCGCCAAGGCGGCGCAGCGCATCGGCGACGTGGTGAAGCTCATTCAGGACATCGCCTCTCAGACCAACCTGCTGGCGCTCAACGCCACCATCGAGGCGGCACGGGCCGGCGAGGCGGGCAAGGGCTTCGCGGTCGTGGCATCCGAGGTGAAGACGCTCGCCAACCAGACATCGAAGGCGACCGAGGAGATCGGCTCGCAGATCAGCGAGATCCAGACCGCAACCGAGCAGACCGTCTCGGCGATCCAGTCGATCACCGGCACGATCAGCCAGATCAACGAGATCTCCAGCGCGATCGCATCGGCGGTGCAGGAGCAGAGCGCCGCGACCCAGGAAATATCCGGCAACGTCCAGCAGGCGGCGAAGGGCACCGCGGAGATCACCACCAACATCACCGGCGTGACCCAGGCGGCCGGCGAGACCGGCAGCGGCGCCAACCAGGTTTTGGATGCGGCGGGAGAGCTCAGTCAGCAATCGGAGAAGCTGCGCGGCGAGGTCGACACCTTCCTCGCCAACATTCGCGCGGCCTGAGGCATCGGCAGGCAAGACATCCCCCTCCCCGGTCTCGCCTGCCCCGACGCCGGCTGCCCCCGCAGCCGGCGTCGACTTTTTCGGGCCTGCCTATTGAAATTGTGTCGTAATAGGCTGTCTCAACCGCAGAGCAGCAAGTGGTGCGGCCAGCGCGATTAATCCGCGGCGGCCGCAGCCGTGCTTGACCGGCGCATAAACGTCATCGTCAACTCTCTGGGCCCTCCGGGCAGGGGCGGCCGTCGGCCGAACCTCCCGCTGACGTCGAGAGGAACCGCCGATGCTTGCCCTGCTGACATCCGCGCCGCCCGACCTCAACGGCAGGTTCGGGTCCCCGGCACTTCCACCTGCAGCATGCGCGCCTCGATGGTGGCGGCGCGCTCTTCCACATAGGCCGACGGCTTGTCGGCGAAAAAGATCCGGGGATTGGGCAGCACCGCCGCAAGGAGCGCCGCCTCGCGCCGGGTCAGCATCGCCGCGGGCTTGTGGAAATGCGCTGCCGCGGCCGCATCGGCGCCGTAGATGCCTGGGCCCCATTCCACGATGTTCAGATAGATCTCCAGGATGCGCGACTTCGGCCAGCCGAGCTCGAGCAGCATCGTGATGTAGGCCTCGATCGCCTTGCGCGGCAGGTCCCGGCCCGGCCACAGCAGCAGGTTCTTCGCCGTCTGCTGGGAAAGGGTGCTGGCGCCGCGCATCCGGCCGCCGGCGCGGTAACGCTCGAGGGCGGCCGCCATCTCCTCGAAGTCGAAGCCGTGGTGCAGGCAAAAGCGCGCGTCCTCGGAGGCGATCACCGCCCGGGGCAGCCAGGGGGAGATGCGGGCGAGGGGGAGCCACCTGTGCTGGATCGGCTCGCCCTCTGCCGAGCGGATCAGCATCAAGGGCGTCACCGGCGGCGGCAGGAAGCGATAGCCCACCACGAAGGGGATCGGTAGCAGGAGCACCGTCAGCAGCACCGCCACCAGCACGCCGCGGATCCGGCTCCAGAGGCTGCGGCCCGCCGGGCGGTGCTCGGCGGCGGCTCTCATGGGGCCGGCCGCGGCCCGTCCGTGCTGGAGGCCGGCGCCGCGCGCAGGAAATTCTCCGCCAGGGCGTGGTAGACGCCGGTCGGGCAGATGAGCCGCGACGTCGAGTAGGCGATGAGCGAGGCCAGCATCAGCGGCACCAGCAGCGCGTGATTGTTCGTCATCTCCGTGACGATGACGAAGGCGGTGATCGGCGCCTGCACCACGCCGGTGAAGTAGGAGACCATGCCCAGGAGGATGAGCGCCCCCAGCGGCACGGTCGGGAAGAGCGTCGCGATATTGGCGCCGAGACCGCCGCCGACGGCGAGGGAGGGCGAGAAGATGCCGCCCGGCAGGCCGCTGATGGAGGAGAAGACGGTGGCCGCCATCTTGAGGATGCCGAAGCTCTGGGGCAGCGGCGCATTGCCGTCGAGCAGGCCACGGACCTGGTCGTAGCCGGTCCCATAGGTGGTGGCGCCGGAGGCGAGCCCCGTCAGCGCCGTGAGGCCGCCGCAGATCGCGGCGAAAGCCACCGGGTGGGCCTTGATCCAGCGGCCGAGGGAGCCCGGCAGGCCGCGCGCCATCGCCACTAGGATCCGGCTGAAGACGCCGCCCAAAGCGCCGCCGATCACGCCGCAGAGCGGCACCATGAGCCAGTCCGTGACGCTGTGCAGGGTCGCCGCCGTGGTGCCGAAATAGGTGTAGTTGCCGAGGAGGGTGAGGGAGGTGAGGCCGGCGGCGATGACGCCGCCGATGATCAGGCCGCTGGTGCGCAGCTCGAAGGAGCGGCTCATCTCCTCGATGCCGAAGACGATGCCGGCAAGCGGCGTGTTGAAGGCGGCGGAGACGCCGGCGGCGGCGCCCGCGAGGATCAGGCCGGGCTGGCGGCTGGGCGACAGGCGGCCGACCATGAACATGATGGAGGCGCCGACCTGCACCGATGGTCCCTCGCGTCCCACGGAGGCGCCGCAGAGCAGGCCCAGCAGCGTCAGCAGGACCTTGCCGACGGCGATGCGCAGGGAGACGAGGCGGCCGCGCGCGGTCTGATCGCTCAGGCGGCGCGCCGCGATCGCCTGGGGTATGCCGCTGCCCTGCGAGTTCGGAAAGAATCGGTTCGTGACGAAGACCAGGGCCGCGAAGCCCGCGGGCATGATCGCCAGCGGCGCGTAGGGAGAGAGCACGATCAGGCGCTGGAACTCTCGCTGGGCGAGATCCGCCAGCAGCGCGAAGCCGACCGCCGCCGCGCCGACCGCGACGCCCCCCAGCAGGAAGATGGCGCGGCGCTGCCATCGGGCGGACAGGATCAGGAGAAATCGACGGGGGTGGCGGCGCAGCGCGGCAAGCATCGACGGGAGGGACCTCGGAAGGCGGTCAGGCGGGAGGCGCCATCATGCGCATGGAGGGCGCTTCCGCAAGAGCGGAACGCGATGGCCACACCTCAGGTCGGACGCGGCGTCGGGGTCTCGGGCGTGACGGCGGCCGCCCGCGCGGCGGGCTCGCGCCGGGTGCGCTTGCGCAGCCGGCTCGGCTGCAACTCGCCGGTGGATTCCAGCACCGGATAGGCCACCGAGCAGAGATGGGAATGGATGCGCTTGAGGTCGCGGAGGATGTCCAGGTGCAGCGCGCTGGTCTCGATGCTCTCCAGGCGGCCCTCGCGCAGCCGGATCAGATGATTCTCGGCGGCGGCGCGCTCCGCCGCCCGCACATGGGTCTTCTCCTCCAGTATCCGGCGCGCGATCTTGACGTCGCCAGACATGAAGACTCCGAGGGCGAGCTTGAGGGTGTCGACCACGCTCTGGTGGAACGCCACCAGCTCGGCGGCGCCCTCGCCGGAGAACTTGAGCCGGTTCTTGATCTTCTTGCCGGCGAGCTCCATCAGGTTCTTGTCGATGATGTCGCCGATGTGCTCCAGGTTGATCGCGAAGGCGATGATCTCCATGGCGCGCCGGCTGTCGCTCTCGTCCAGGCTCTCCCGCGTCACCCGGGTGACGTAGAGCTTCACCGCCTCGTGCAGCCGGTCTACCGCGTCGTCCATGCGCTCGATGTCGACCACCAGCTTGCGGTCGTCGGTGATGAGGGCGGTGATGGTCTTGCGCAGCATGCTCTCGACCAGGTCGCCCATGCGCAGGGTCTCGCGGGCGGCGCCGGCAAGCGCCACGGACGGGGTCTCCATCATCTCGGGGTCGAGATAGAGCGGCGTCGCGGGGTCCGCCGGTGTCGCTGCCGCCGGCAGCATCCGGGTCAGGAGGCGCGCATAGGGCTTGAGCGCGACCAAGAACAGCGCCGCCAGGACCAGGTTGAAGAGGGTGTGGAAATTGGCGGCGAGCCGTGCCGGATCGCCGTCGAGACGGGCCATCATCTCGGCGATCGGATGCAGGAAGGGGAGCGCCAGCAGGCAGCCGACGAAGCGGTTCGCGAGGTTGCCGATCGCCAGGCGCCGGCTCTCGGCGGAGGCGGAGCGCGCGCCTTCGATGACCGGGTTGATGGCGCTGCCGAGATTGGCGCCCAGCACCAGGGCGAGGGAGGCCGCGGGCGTGATCACCCCGGCGGTGGCCAGCGACATCACGAAGAGGACGACCGTCACGCTGGAATGGGTGGCCCAGGTGAGGGCGGCGGCGATCAGGAGGTCGAGCACCAGCTCGTTGGTGGCGGCCGACAGCAACGCCCGCAGCGCCGGCGCGCTCTCCGCCGGGGCGAAGGCCGCCAGCATCAGCTGCAGCGCCAGCAGGATCAGGCCGAGGCCGATCGAGACGCGTGCCACGTCCCGGGTGCGGGTGCGGCCGCCGCGGCGGAAGGCCACGACGCCGACGATGATCAGCGCCGGGGAGAGCCAGGCGAGGTTGAAGGATAGCACCTGGACGATGAGGGTGGTGCCGACATTGGCGCCCAGCATCACCGCCAACGCCGGTGTCAGGTCGATGACGCCGCTCGCCGCGAAGGACGTCGCCATCAGCGCCGTGGCGGTGCTGCTCTGCAGCAGTGCCGTGACGCCGAGGCCCGCCATGAATGCCTTGAACCGGCTGCCGAGGCTCGTGCCCAGCCTGCGGCGGAGATCGCCGCCGAAGGCCCGCATGATGCCGCTCTGAACCATGTGCATGCCCCAGAGCAGCAGGGCGACGCCGCCGGCGAGATTGAGCAACGTGAGGTCGGTCGTTTCGAAAGCCCTCCGAATCAGGCGCGGAACGTTCTGTCACAAAACCGTAACAATACGCCGCTGCGCCTCGGCGGCAAGTGCGAATTCAACTAATCCCCTGACAAATCTAGGTCGATGCCGGCTGGAAGTTAGGCGGCAGCGACGGTCACCCAGTGACGTCCCTCCAGCGAGACGAAGCGTGCACCCGCTTCGTAAGGAAATGCTTTAGGCTGTTGATGATGTCGGCATATGGCGCGGGGGAGCGGCATCCAATGGAGCATCGTCTCGACGGCAAGGTCTGCCTGGTCACCGGCGCAGGGCGGGGCATCGGCCGGGCGATCGCCCGGCGTTTCGCAACGGCGGGGGGACGCCTCGCCATTCTCGACCGCAACGCCGCCGATCTCGCCGGAGTGGCCGAGGAAATCGAGGGCTGCCTGCCGCTGGTCTGCGACGTCGGCGATGCCGGGCAGGTGGAGGCCGCGATCGCCGAGACGGCGCGGGCCTTCGGGCGGCTCGACGTGCTCGTCAACAACGCGGCGGCGCCGACGGCCTACGCATCGGTGCCCGAGCTCAGCCTCGCGGTCTGGGACGAGACCCTGCGGATCAACCTGACCGCCGCCTTCCTGTTCTGCAAATACGGGATCCCGCTGATGCGCCAGCACGGCGGCGGGGCGATCATCAACGTGGCCTCGCAACTCGCCCGCGTGTCGGCGCCGCGGCGCGCGGCCTATTCCGCCACCAAGGGGGCGCTGGTCGCCTTCACCAAGGGACTTGCCATCGACCACGCCGCCGAGGGCATCCGTGCCAACACCCTCTCGCCCGGCGCCACCATGACCGCGCGCCTCACCGAGCGCCATGGCAGCGAGGCCGCCGTCGAGGCGGAGCTGGGACCCCTCCATCTGTTGGGCCGGGTGGCGCGCCCGGAAGAGATCGCCGAGGGCGCCGTGTTCCTGGCGTCCGATGCGGCATCCTTCATGACCGGCGCCGATCTCCTGATCGATGGCGGGTACACCGCGCATTGAGGCGCGCGCTCGCCGGCGTCAGCTTGCATGTCGAGTTGCATGCCGCAGCGCTCCGACGAGGCCGCGTTGCGCTTTACTGCCGCCACGCCTTTTCGCATGCTGGCGGTTCGATGACGTTGAATCGCCGCTATCCGTTGGCCGAAATCCGATCATGAGACTATGATCCGATGACCCGATTCACGTGACGCACGGTTTCCACGTGCTACGATCGGTTCACTAGGCCGATGTCGGCGGCGTCGCTAGGTCCGCGCCGGCACTACAAAGGAGACAGATGATGGCCAAAGCGAAGAAGAGGAAGGCGACCAAGAAGAAGGGCAAGGCGGCGACGAAAAGCCGGAAGCTCGCCGCGAAGTCGAAGAAGACCAAGAAGGCGGCGAAGCCGAAAGCCAAAGCCAAGGTAGCGAAGAAGAAGGTCGTCGCGAAAAAGAAGGCAGCTCCGAAGAAGGCGGCGCCCAAGAAAGCCGTCTCCAAGCCGCGTCCGGCCCCGATGGCCCCGCCGGCACCCCCGGAGTCGCCAATGTCGGAGCCGGAGACCAGCTCGTTCCCCGATCCCTGGCGTCCGCTCGGGCAGTAAGCATCTGATTTGAGGGGGGATCCGGCGCTCCGGTAACGGGCGCCGGTCCGGGCTGGTCGAGGGGGTGGCCTGCCCGGGGTCGCCGTTCGCTGCAAGGGTCTGCGGCGCCTGCCGCGGGCAGAGGCGGCATCCCACCGCCTTGGCGGCTGAATTCCCTGGAGCTTTCCCGCGAACGGCGGTTATGCCCTAACCTGTTCTCAGGCGTTGCGATTTCGGCCCCGGTCGGGCTATGTTTGGGGTGCCGTTCAGCGCTGCGTGCGACGTCCGTCGCCCGGGGCCGCGGCAGGGAAGAATCGGAAACGTCGCGGATAAAAACATAAATGCTCGATCTGCAAGACGGGCACCGGTCCGGTGGCGGTCCCTGATGCCGCCCTCCTCCATACCCATGCGCTGGACAGCTAGGTGGATTTCCCAGATGGCCCGTGGCGTCGCCGCGGTGCCGCGCCAATAATCCACTCTCATCTCATCAGGGAGCCGCCGTGACGCCGACCGATATCAGCCGTCCCGACTACTTCCACAAGGTCGTGGATTGCCAATGGGCGTGCCCCGCCCATACGCCGGTGCCCGAGTACATCCGCTTGATCGCCGCCGGCCGCTACACCGACGCCTACATGGTCAACTGGAAATCCAACGTGTTCCCGGGGATCCTCGGGCGCACCTGCGACCGGCCCTGCGAGCCGGCCTGCCGGCGCGGCCGGGTGGAGAAGGAGCCGGTGGCGATCTGCCGCCTGAAGCGGGTCGCCGCCGACAACAAGGACGACATCCGCGGCCAGCTGCCGATCGCGCCGGTGAAGAAGAACGGCAAGCGGGTGGCGCTGGTGGGGGCGGGGCCGGCATCCCTCACGGTGGCCCGGGATCTGGCGCCGCTCGGCTATCACGTCGTGATCTTCGACGGCGATCCCAAGGCCGGCGGCATGATCCGCAGCCAGATCCCGCGCTTCCGCCTGCCGGAGACCGTCATCGACGAGGAGGTCGGCTACATCGTCGGCATCGGCGGCATCGAGCTTCGCCTGGGTCAGCGCATCGACAGCCTGAAGGCGCTCCTCGCCGAGGGCTATCGACGCGGTCTTCGTCGGCAGCGGTGCGCCGCGCGGCCGCGACCTTGAGATCCCCGGCCGCACGGAAGCGGCCAAGAACATCCACATCGGCATCGACTGGCTCTCCAGCGTCTCCTTCGGCCATGTGGACAAGATCGGCAAGCGCGTGATCGTGCTGGGCGGCGGCAACACCGCCATGGACTGCTGCCGGACCTCGCGCCGTCTCGGCGGCGAGGAAGTCAAGGTCGTCGTGCGCAGCGGCTACGAGGAGATGAAGGCGTCGCCCTGGGAGAAGGAGGATGCGACCCACGAAGGCATCCCGATCCTCAACTACCTCGTGCCCAAGGAATTCACCCACGAGAACGGCCGCCTTACCGGCGTCACCTTCGAGAAGGTGGCGGCGAAGTACGACGAGAAGGGCAAGCGCAGTCTGGTGCCCTCGGGCGAACCCGACCAGCACGTCCCCTGCGACGACGTCCTGGTGGCGATCGGCCAGGAGAATTCCTTCCCTTGGATGGAGCGCGACATCGGCCTCGAGTTCGACCGCTGGGGCATGCCCAAGGTCGATCCCGTGACCATGCAGTCCAGCATCCCGAATCTGTTCTTCGGCGGCGATGCGGCGTTCGGCCCGAAGAACATCATCTGGGCGGTGGCGCACGGCCAGCAGGCGGCGATCTCCATCGACAAGCTGCTGAACGGCGAGGACGTCGGCGACCGGCCGCCGCCGATGGTGACGCTGTCGAGCCAGAAGATGGGCATCCACGAGTGGAGCTATGACAACGATATCTCCAACGACATCCGCTACAAGGTGCCGCTGCGGGATCTCGGCGTGGCGCTGAAGGACGTCAAGGTCGAGGTGGAGATCGGCTTTGACCGGAAGCTGGGCTATCTCGAGGCGGAGCGCTGCCTCAATTGCGACGTGCAGACGGTGTTTACCGGCGAGCTCTGCATCGAGTGCGATGCCTGCGTCGACATCTGCCCGATGGACTGCATCACCTTCACCGCCGATGGAACCGAGGAGGCGCTGCGCCAGCGCCTCACCGCGCCCGCCAAGAACCTGACCCAGGACCTCTACGTATCGGGCGCCCTCAAGACCGGCCGCATCATGGCCAAGGACGAGGATGTCTGCCTGCACTGCGGCCTCTGCGCCGAGCGGTGCCCGACGGGAGCCTGGGACATGCGCAAATTCCTTCTTGAAATGGCAGAGGCGGGGCCGGCATGCCGAAGCCGATAAGCAGCGTCAACGATTTCGTCGTCAAGTTCGCCAACGTCAATGGCTCGGGCTCGGCGAGCGCCAACACGATGTTCGCGAAGTCGATCCTGCGCATGGGCGTGCCGGTGGCGTCGCGCAACATCTTTCCGTCCAACATCCAGGGCCTGCCCACCTGGTACGAGGTGCGGATCTCCGAGGCCGGCCATATCGGCCGGCGCGGCGGCGTCGACCTCATGGTGGCGATGAACCCGCAGACCTGGGACAAGGATCTGGCCGAGATCGAGCCCGGCGGATATCTCTTCTACGATTCCACCAAGCCGCTGCCGAAGTCGAAGTTCCGCGACGACATCACCGTGGTCGGCATGCCGCTCACGGAGATCTGCAACGCCGAATACACCGACAGCCGCCAGCGCCAGCTGTTCAAGAACATCATCTATGTCGGCGCGCTCTCGGCGCTCCTCGACATGGACATCACGGCGATCGAGAGGCTGATCGGCGAGCAGTTCAAGGGCAAGGACAAGCTGATCCAGCCCAACGTGCACGCACTCCATCTCGGCCGCGACTACGCCCTCAAGAACCTCAAGTGCCCGCTCGGCATCACCGTCAAGATTGCGACTGCCGTCGGCAACCGCATCTTCATCGACGGCAACAGCGCGGCGGCGCTGGGTGCGGTCTACGGTGGCGCCACCGTGGCGGCCTGGTACCCGATCACGCCGTCCTCGTCCCTCGCCGAGGCCTTCCAGCGCCATTGCGGGCGCTATCGCATGGATCCCGAGACCAAGAAGGCGCGCTACGCCATCATCCAGGCGGAAGACGAGCTCGCCTCCATCGGCATCGTGATCGGCGCCGGCTGGAACGGCGCCCGCGCCTTCACCTCGACCTCCGGCCCCGGCATCTCCCTGATGCAGGAGTTCCTGGGCTTGGCATATTTCGCCGAGATCCCAGCGGTGCTCTTCGACGTCCAGCGCGGCGGTCCCTCCACGGGCATGCCGACGCGCACCCAGCAGTCGGACATCCTCTCCTGCGCCTATGCCTCTCACGGCGACACCAAGCATGTGCTGCTGTTTCCCGAGGATCCCCGGGAATGTTTCGAGATGGGGGCGCAGGCGTTCGATCTCGCCGACCGGCTGCAGACCCCGATCTTCGTCATGCTCGATCTCGACATCGGCATGAACGAATGGCTTTGCGAGCCCCTGGCCTGGGATGACAGCCGCAAGATGGACCGCGGCAAGGTGATGACCCACGCGGAGCTCGAGGCGGGCAAGGATTTCGGCCGCTATCTCGACGTGGACGGCGACGGCGTCCCCTACCGGACGTATCCCGGGACCCATCCCACCCGCGGCGCCTACTTTACCCGCGGCACCACCAAGGACCGCTACGCGCGCTACAGCGAGGAGGGGCCTGATTACGTCGAGAATATGAAGCGGCTCCTGAAAAAATTCGAGACCGCTAAGAAGCTGGTGCCGCAGCCGGTGCGCCGGAACGCCCGCCAGGCGACGCGCTTCGGCGCGATCTACTTCGGCTCCACCACGCCGGCGATGCGCGAGGCGCTGGAGGAGCTGGAGGAGCACAACATCCACCTCAATACGCTCCGCGTGCGGGGATTCCCGTTCTCCGACGAGGTGATGCGCTTCATCGCCGAGCACGACAAGGTGTTCGTCGTCGAGCAGAACCGCGACGCGCAGCTCAGGGCGCTGCTGGTCAACGAGGGCAATATCGATCCGGCACGGCTCACCTCGGTGCTGCACTATGACGGCACGCCGATCACCGCGCGGTTCATCATCAGCGACATCGCCCACAAGCTCCCGTCCAGTGCCATAACTCCGCTCCGGAAGGCGGCGCCATGACCTATATCGCCAAGCCCAAGCTGCATCATCCGCGGCTGCCGACGAATGTGCTGGGGTTCACCCGGCGCGACTACGAGGGCGCGGTGTCGACGCTCTGCGCGGGCTGCGGACACGATTCCATCAGCGCCGCCATCATCCAGGCCTGCTTCGAGCTGTCGCTGCCGCCGCACCGGATCGCCAAGCTCTCGGGCATCGGCTGCTCCTCGAAGACGCCCACATATTTCCTCGGCGCGTCGCACGGCTTCAACAGCGTGCATGGGCGGATGCCCTCGGTGCTGACCGGCGCCAATCTCGCCAATCGCGAGCTCCTCTACTTCGGCGTTTCCGGCGACGGCGATTCCGCCTCGATCGGCCTTGGCCAGTTCGCGCACTCGATCCGCCGCGGCGTGAACATGGTCTATATCGTTGAAAATAATGGTGTTTACGGGCTCACCAAGGGCCAGTTCTCCGCCACCGCCGACAAGGGCTCGAAGAGCAAGCGCGGCTCGGTCAACGCCGACGCTTCCATCGACATGGTGGCGATGGCGCTCCAGCTCGGCGCCAGCTACGTCGCCCGCAGCTTCTCCGGCGACAAGGAGCAGCTGGTGCCTCTCATCAAGGGCGCCATCACCCACAATGGCGCCGCCTTCATCGATTGCATCAGCCCCTGCGTCGCCTTCAACAATCACCCAGGATCCACCAAGAGCTTCGACTATGTGCGCGAGCACAACGACGCGGTGAACCAGCTCGATTTCATCACCGGCCGCGAAGAGATCACGGCGGACTACGCGCCCGGCACGGTGGAGACGGTGACGCAGCACGACGGCTCCCGGCTGCGGCTCCGGAAGCTGCACACGGACTACGATCCGCACAACCGGATCGCGGCGATGAACTACCTGCAGGAGCGCGACGCTGCCGGCGAGATCGTCACCGGCCTGCTCTACGTCGACGCCGAGCCCGAGGACCTGCATCACCATCTCAACACCGTAACGAAGCCCCTCAACGCCCTCGACGAGCGCGAGCTCAATCCCGGCTCCTCGGCACTCGAGAAATTCAACGCGACCTTGCGCTGACGGGTGGGAAATCGCGTCCAGGGGAAGGCGATGGTCCCGTAGCGGGCATGCGCTATAGTAGGCCTGCTTAGGCAGGACCGGTCCGCTGGAGCCCTGCCGAGATCCCGAGCCGCCCCGGCGCGGGCGGCGGTGCGCCATGGAGGATGCCATGCGCCTCGTCAGTCTCGTCCTTGCGAGCGTCCTGCTGCTGGTGGGAGGCGGCGGCGCGGTCCGGGCGGCGCCGGTGGACCTCCAGCTCATCCTCGCCGCCGACGTCTCCCGCAGCATCGACAACGACGAGTTCCAGCTGCAGCGCCGGGGCTACGCCGCGGCGCTGCAGGACCCGCGGGTGCTCTCCGCCATCCATTCCGGCGCCATCGGCGCGATCGCCGTGTCCTTCGTCGAATGGTCGAGCGTGGGCGAGCAGCGGGTCGTCGTCGACTGGACCGTGATCCGGGACGACGAGAGCGCCGGCGTGGTGGGCGACCAGATCCTGAAGGCCGACCGGTCCTTCGTTGGGCACACCTCGATCAGCGACGCTCTCGACTTCGCCATGGAGCGGTTCGCGAAATCCGGCCTCACCAGCCCGCGCCGCGTCATCGACGTCTCCGGCGACGGCACCAACAACTCAGGCCGGCCCGTGGAATCCGCCCGGGATGACGCGGTGGCGAAGGGCGTCGTCATCAACGGCCTCGCGATCATCAACCTCAATCCGAATTTCGGCTATGTCGCGCACACCCAGCCGCCAGGCGGCCTCCCCAATTACTATCGCGAGAACGTCGTCGGCGGAGTCGGCTCCTTCGTTCTGCAGATCGACGACTTCCATTCCTTCACCGATGCCATGGTGCAGAAGCTGGTGACGGAAATTTCAGCCGTGCTGCGGGACAAGCGGACGGATCTCGCCGCGCGCTAGGCGCGCCGCCAGAGGCGGAATGCCACCGCCGCCAGCGCCGCGAGGTAAAGCGCGATGGCACTCAGCAGCGCCGCCGTGTGATCGTCGAGAACCCGGTTCGCCCAGTTCTGCGCGGGATTGCGGTGCAAGGCCGGCGTCGAGGCCAGATGCGCCTCGACCCCCTCGGGCGACGGTCCGAACACCAGGAGTGCCAGATCCTCGGCCGCCACCGCGCGGCCCGCGATGCCGGCCGCGAGGCGAAAGCTGATGTCGTCGCCGCTGCCGGATGCGGTCATCGAGCCCGGCGGCTTGATGAGAGCATGGACGATGAAATATTCCGCCGACTGCAGGGGCGGAATCTCGGATTTCAGCAGAACCACGCGGGTGTCGTCATGGTAGAGCGCCTGGATTCCCGCGACCACGCCCCGGTAGGAGCCGGGATCGGCCACCGCCTCGGCGGGCCATGCGATGCCGAGGGCGGCCTCGGGGGTGAGGAACCTGTCATGCCCCGTCGCCGTCACCTCGCGGTCGACGACCCAGAGCGGCGCCCGGACGCCGCCGAGCACGATGAGGAGCGCGCAGGGGAAAAGCAGCCCGAGGGCGACGAGCACGGCGATCTTCAGGATCGGCGGCATCTTCAGTCGATCGCCTGAGGCCGGTGCCGGTCCGCTATCCCGCGAGCCTGGTGATCCCGGATCCGCAGAGGCCGGCGGCGAGGGCAGGATTGCGGATCGCGTCCCAGGTCTCGATCCAACCGGAACGCGCTTCAGGTGGGCGCGGTCAGATCACCGCATCGGTCTCGGGATCGATCAGATGCATGTGGCCGAGATCCGCCACCAGGGGCATTTTCTGGCCGGGCTGGGTCGCCGCGATGGGATCGACGCGGCCGCACACCTCGACGCCATCCACCAAGAAGTAGACCATGGTCTCCATGCCCATGGGCTCGACCACGTCGAGGGCAACGGTGAAGTCCTGGCATTCCGGCCGCATCTCGCCGCGCCGTTCGGTGATGTGCTCGGGACGGAGCCCGAACAGCATCGGGCGGCCGACGAAAGGCTTGTAGCGGGTGGCGCGCTCCGCCGGCACCCGGAAGGAGAGGCCGTCGCTGAGGCGGACGGACATGCCGCCACCGGCGGCGTCGGTCAGCTTGCAGGTCACGAAATTCATCGCCGGCGAGCCGATGAAGCCGGCGACGAACCGCGTGCGCGGGTGATGGTAGAGCTCATGCGGCGTGCCGAGCTGCTCGATGGTGCCGGCGTTCATGACCACGACGCGGTCGGCGAGGGTCATCGCCTCCACCTGGTCGTGGGTCACGTAGACCGTGGTCGTCTTCACGGTCTGATGCACCTTCTTGATCTCGGTCCGCATCTGCACGCGGAGCTTGGCGTCGAGGTTGGAGAGCGGCTCGTCGAAGAGGAAGACGCGCGGGTTGCGCACGATGGCGCGGCCCATGGCGACGCGCTGGCGCTGGCCGCCCGAGAGCTGCCGTGGCCGGCGCTCCAGGAGCTCGGTGATGCCGAGGATGCCCGCCGCGTGCTCGACCCGCGACTTGATCTCCGGCTTCGGGAATTTCTTGAGGCGAAGGCCGAACGACATGTTCTCGAACACGGTCATGTGCGGGTAGAGCGCGTAGTTCTGGAACACCATCGCGATGTCGCGATCCTTGGGCGGCACATCGTTGACGAGATCGCCGCCGATGAAGATTTCGCCCGAGGTCGCCTCCTCGAGGCCGGCGATCATGCGCAGCGTGGTGCTCTTGCCGCAGCCGGAGGGGCCCACCAGGACGATGAACTCCTTGTCGGCGATGTCGAGGTCGATGGCGCGCACCGCCTCGGTACGGTCGAACTTCTTCACCACTTTGCGCAACGCTACATTCGCCATACTCGTGCCTCCCGGAGGTGCGATAGGTGCTGGAAACAGTCGCTGGGGGCCGTCACCCCTTGGTCGCGCCGGCGGTGAGGCCGGCGATGTAGTAATCCATCAGGAACGCGTAGATCACCAGGGGAGGGGTCGCCGCCAGCAGGGCTGCGGTCATGATCATGCCCCACTGGTAGACGTCGGCCTTGACCAGGCTGGTGATCGTGCCGGCGGTCAGCACCAGCTGGCTGGAGCTGAAGATGAAGGCCATGGGATAGACGAACTCGGCCCACGACACCGTGAAGGCGAAGATCGTCGCGGCGATCAGCCCCGGCAGCGCCACCGGAATGAAGATCTTGAACAGCATCTGGACGTGGTTGGCGCCGTCGATGAGTGCCGCCTCGTCGAGTTCCTTGGGGATGCTCTGGAAGTAGCCGATCATGATCCAGGTGCAGAACGGCACCGTGAGCGTGGGATAGACGAGGATCAGGCCCCAGTAGGAGTTGAGCAGACCCAGCGACCCCACGACCTTGAACAGCGGAATGAACAGCAGCGAATCCGGCACCAGGTAGGTGAGGAACACGCCGGTCGCCAAAATGCCGGAGCCCCAGAATCTCATCCGCCCCAGCGAGAACGCCGCCGGCACCGAGATCAGCATGGTGATGATCACCACGCAGACCGTCACGATGGCGCTGTTGCGGAAATAGATCGGGAAGTCCGTGTTGTTCCAGAGGTCATCGAGATTGGCGAGGAAGCCGTTGACCGCCGCCGGCAGCCAGGAATGGCCGCGCTTCAATATCAGGGTGGCTTTGCCTGCATTTGCGCCACCGGGGTTCATGCTCTGGTCGCTGGAGCCGAGCGCCGGCAGCCAGGGATTGGTGTTCTGGTTGGAAATCTGCTCGCTGGTCTTGGTGGCGGTCGCCAGCTGGTAATAGGGCGGCACCAGGAAGAACAGCGCGAACAGCAGCAGGAAGAAATACGAGGTGATCAGCGCCCAGCGGCGGCTGCGCGCGATGCTGCCGCGGGAGACCAGGCGCGGCGCGTCGAGGGTGGCTGCGTGCGCCGTCATCAGATTTCTCTCCCGCGTCTGCGCACGCCGCGAAGGATGAAGATCGCGGAGATGCCGAGGATGGGGAACATGAAGAGGGATATCGAGGATCCCAGGGGTATGTCGCCGTTCTGAATCCCGTTCAGGAAGGCCCAGGTGGCGAAGACGTGGGTCATATCGCGCGGACCGCCGGCGGTCAGCACGCGCACGACGTCGTAGTTGGCGAAGGTGACGATGAGCGAGAACAGAACCGTGATCGAGATGATGTTCCGCATCATCGGCAGCGTGACGTGGAACAGCTTCTGCCAGGCGCTGGCGCCGTCGATGGAGGCCGCCTCGTAGAGTTCGCCGGGCACGGATTTCAGGGCCGCCAGGTACATGATCAGGAAGAACGGCGCGCCGTACCACACGTTCACCAGGATGGTGCAGAACCGCGCCCAATACGGCTCACTGAGCCAGGCGATATGCGGGCCGCCGATCTTGGCGAACAGCCAGTTGAATGCGCTGTAGGTGGGGTCGAACATCCACCACCAGCCGAGCGTGCTGAGGGAGAGCGGAATCACCCACGGCACCAGCAGCATGCCGCGCCACACGCGCTGGCCTCTGACCGGCAGATTGTTGACGAGATGGGCTGTGATGACGCCGATTAGCGCTTTGAAGAAAACGGCGGTGATCGCGAAGATGCACGATTGCTCCACCACCATCCAGAAGGTGGGGCGCGTGAAGAGGAAGGTGTAGTTATTGAACCAGATGAATTTCGTCTGCGCCTTGTTCAGCATCGAGAGGTAAATCGAGAAGACGCCGGGATAGATGATAAGTCCCAGCAGCACCAGCAGCAGCGGTGCTGCGAACAGAACGGCGGTGGTGGACTTGCGCCGCGACAACTGTCTCAGCGTCTGCCGTGGACGCGCCTGAGCGGGAGTCAGGCCGATCGAGGCGGCGGTGGAGAGCGCACGGGGCGTCGTATCTACCATGGCGTCAAGGCTCCCGCTTGATGTGGGGACGGCGCCGGGCGGTATCCCGCCCAGCGCCGCAGTGTCGCGTATCAAAACATCCTCAAGCCGATCACCGGCTCAGCTGCGAAGATATCCTTCGCATTCGTTCGCGGCCCATTTGATCACGTCCTCGATCTTCTCTTTGCCTTGAGCGACCTTCGAAATCATGATCGTGTGGATCGAGTTGTTGTAGATCTGCGCGGCGACGTCTGGTCGCGCGGGGAAGCCGTTGATGCTGTATTCCTCGTCGCCGCGCGGCGGGTAGTTGTAGACCGTGCCCTTCGGCGGCTCGACCGTGTTCCAGGTGTCGAAGTCGTAGTAGCTCTTGAAGGACGGCAGGTCGTATCCGACCGACGCCGCCACCAGGCGCTTCGCCTGCGGCTTGTCCACGATGTGGTGCGTGAGCTCCTTGGCGGCGGTCTTGTTGCCTCCGAAGTTCCAGACACCGTAGAAGAACGGCAGGTACGGCGCGAAGCGGCCCTTCGGCCCCTTCGGCACGTCATGCGTCCAGCACTGCTCGGCGACCTTGATGTTGTCTCGCTTGGCGACGGCCCAGGCGCTCGGCGGGTTCATGATGTTCGAGCCCTTGCCGGAGATCAGCCAGCGATTGTTGCCGGCGTCGTCCCAGGCATAGACGTCGGGCGACATCTGCTGCGCGATCTTCACGCCCATCTCCAGGGCGGCGCGGGTCTCCGGTGAGTTGACCTTGATGCCGTCCTTGGCGTCGACGAACACCGAGCCGTAGGAGCGGAAGAGGGCGCCGACCCAGTCGATGGCGTCGCTGGTCTGCCCCAGCGGCAAGCCGACCGGGAAGCCCGCCTTGTTGAGCTTCTCGGCGGAGGAGAGGTAGAGGTCCCAGGTCCAGCTGTCGACCAGCGCCTTGTCGCGCGTGCCGCCCGGGCCCGGGAACATCTTCACGATGTCGAGCCCGGCGTGCTCCTTGTAGAGATCGATGCGCGAGCAGCACGGCTTCACCTGGCTGCCGACGATGGTCGGCACGCCCATCCACTTGCCCTTATCCTTGGCGAGATACTCGGTCACCTCGGCGATCGGGCCATGATCCTTGATCAGCTGATTGATCACGTCGTCCATCGGCTCGAGCACGGCGCGGTGCACCTGCACCTGCCACGCGCGATGCTGCATGATGTCGTGGCCGGTCTTGGCCTGCGCCTCGGCGCTGGCCGTGAGCAGGTCCTTGTCGCCGACGGAAGTGATGTAGTCGATGGTCACATCAACGTGGTTCTTCTCGCCCCATTCCTTGACGATGGCACTCATGGTGTCATTGGCACCGGGGACCCAGTGATCCCACAGACCCATCGTCAGTTTGCCGGCGGAATAGGCTGTACGCATGTACGGCATGGCGACAGTCGCCGTCGCCGCAGCGGCCGTGGTCGTCAAGAACCGACGACGGCTGAACTTCGAACCCTTCATGGCGCTCCCTCCCTGTTTATTGGTTGCGCAGTAATCGTTGGATGGCTCCGAGAGCGCTTATCTGTTTTTTCGCGCTCGGAGGATCTGGTACTTGGATCTTGGTTAACTGCTCCGTTTCGGTAGTGCAGGTGCGGCTGAGCTATAACCCTCGCGCGCACCCCCTATGTTTTGGAAACATAACGCGAGCATCCCACCGATGACAAGCCACAGCTTGCGACCTCCCTGTGACGCCGTTGCCTACGGTTAAGGCACCTTTCAGTGGATATCCTCCATCCGGGCGAAGGCATCCCGAAGTTGCGCCATTCCGAATCCCGGCGCCTTGGCGGCGTCGAGCAGCACCTTCTCGCGGCGCGCGATGAGGGCGGCGGTCTCGGGGATCCGCTTGGCCACCTCCTTCGGCACCACCACGGCGCCATGGCGGTCGGCGTGGATGAGATCGTCGCTGGAGACGATCATGCCGGCGACGCTGACGGTGCCGCCGAAGTCCACGAGATGGACGTGGGCGTGCGAGGGCATGATGGAGCCCGCCAGCACGAAGAACCCCGTCGCCATCTGATCGATGTCCCGCACCGAACCGTCGGTGATGGTGCCGATGCAGCCCAGCGCCTTGTGCACGTTGGTCTGCACCTCGCCCCAGAAGGCGCCGAAACCGGCGTCGGGACCGTCGATGTCCTGCAGGATCGCGAGGCTCGGCAGCGGCGCCTTGGCGATGTATTCGTAGTAGCCGAGGCGGAGCGCCTTGGCGTCCGCGGCATTGCGCTGCTGCGGCTCGCGGGAGCGGATAATAGCGGTACGGGCGTATCCCACCGCGGGTTTCATGGCCGGGAACGGCGCCACCAGAGGCCGGCGATTGAAGCCGAGCGCGCGCCGTTCCGGCGCCACCAGCTCAAGAGCGTTGCAGATGGTGGGGGTGTCGAACTCGGCGAGCGCGTCGAGGTCGCGTTGCGTCAGCGTCGTCATGGGGCCTCCCTGGTTCCGGCTGATTGAGCCGAGATACTAGGTTTGCCGGCGCCTCGCTGTCACGCGATGCGAAAACCGGTCAGGCCGGCGACTTCGTCGCCGGCTTCAGTTTGCCGATGAAATCCCTGAGCTCCGCCGGATTGAGATCGGAGACCGCCCAGTACTCCATGCCTCCGTGCTTGTAGTAGACGACGTTGTAGCCCTGCTGGGACGCGAGGCGCGGCTGCTCGTCGCCGCCCTCGGGCCAGATGAAGAGATTGATGACGTGTTGCCGGTGCCGGTAGACGAGAGCGGCGACCTGGCGATGGTCGAGATAGTCGAGGCGGCCGCCCACCAGGGGAAAGCCCTCGCTGGTGAGATCCACCACCGGCGGCGAGAAGTCGATCTTGCCGTTGAACCAGGGCTTCACGGTATGTTGATCGGAAGAGGCGACGTCGGTCAGGTGCTCCGCCATCAGGGAGCGGATCTGCCCCGCGACCACCTCCCGGGTGAGGGAAGCCTCCTCGCCGCCGTCGCGCCCGCCGAGATAGGCCGTGGTGACCGTGGCGCTGGCCATGACGGCGATCAGCAGCGAGGCGGCGATCGCCACCGGATTCCAACCGGTGCCGAGGAGGCGCAGCTCGTGCAGGCGGGAGCGCGACTTGCGGTCGATCTCGCTGACGATGCGCGCCTTCAAGTGCGCGGGGGCTCGGAAGCGCTCGCCCTGGGTGCGGATGACCGAGCTCATGCGGCGCTCGGCGTCGTAGAGCATCCGGCACTCGGCACACTCCTTCAGGTGCCGCTCGACATCGGCGGCGCGATCGGCCGCGAGCTCGCCGTCGATGTAGGCGCTGAGCAGCGTTCGATTTTCCGTGCAGTCCATCCGACTCACTCCCGGGCCCGGGTTTCGTGCCAGCAGTCGTGCAGCAGCTTGCGTGCACGGGCCAGGCGCGACATCACGGTGCCGATGGGGATGCCGACGACGTCGGCGATCTCGCGGTAGGAGAGGTCCTCGATCTCGCGCAGCACGATCACCTCGCGGAATTCGGCGGGGAGGCGCTGGACCAGCTCGTTGACGCGCACGCGGTCGCGGCTCTGGATGAGCAGCGTCTCGGGATCGCTGCCGAGCTCGCGGCTGCTGCCGCCGAGGAGCGGCTCCGCCTCGGCGGGTGTGTTCTCGTTGATCGCATCGTCGCCGGCGATCTCGGATTTCGGGCGATTGCGCTTGATCCAGGTGAAGCAGGAATTGCGCACGATCGCCAGGAGCCAAGCCGACGGGTTCTCGCCCTCGAAGCCGTCGAAATATTTGTAGGCACGCAAGCAGGCCTCCTGGACCACATCCTGGGCATCGCTGTCGCTGCGCGTCAGCCAGCGCGCGAGGTTATAGGCCGCGTCAAGATGGGGCATGATGACCTGCTGGAAGCGGACAGCTTTCTGCTCTCGTTCCACCGCTAAGACCCGACCTTGTTCGTGTTCCCGGGAGAAGACTTCCGGCGCACCTGGTTTATTCCCGCGACCGGGAAAATGCGTCCGCTGCCCGATTAACCATCGGGGCGGGAATAAACCGGAAGTGCCCCAAGTCTTCCCATCGACATCTTGCCACACAACTCCGGGGAAACGAGGAAACCATGAGCACTCCCATCGATCGACGGCATTTTGCCAAGCTGGCGGGTCTGGGCGGCGTCGCCTTCGCGTCAGGCTTGTTCTCTCACACCGTGGGCGGGCGCGCCTGGGCGGCCGGACGCGAGGCTGCCAAGGAATTCTATTTCGTCCAGCTCTCGGACAGCCATTGGGGCTTTAAGGGCGACGCGGTCAATCCCGAGGCCAAGACCACCTTGCCCAAGGCGGTCGCCGAGGTGAACGCCCTCAAGCAGGCACCCGACTTCATCGTCTTCACCGGCGATCTCACCCACACCACCGACGACCCGCAGGAGCGTCGCCGCCGGATGGCGGAGTTCCGCGATATCGTCAAGGAACTCAAGGTCAAGACCGTGCGCTTCATGCCCGGCGAGCATGACGCCAGCCTCGACAACGGCGCCGCCTTCAAGGAATTCTTCGGCGAGACGCACTACACCTTCGACCACAAGGGCGTCCATTTCATCGCCCTCGACAACGTGTCCGACCCGACCGCCGCACTGGGCGAGGCGCAGCTCGCCTGGCTCAAGGCCGATCTCGCCCAGCTCGACAAAAAGACGCCGATCGTGGTCTTCACCCATCGGCCGCTGTTCGATCTCGCCGCCGACTGGGATTGGACGACCCGCGACGGCGCCCAGGCGATCGACATGCTGATGCCCTTCGAGCACGTCACCGTCTTCTACGGCCACATCCATCAGGAGCACCACGACATGACCGGGCACATCGCCCATCACGCCGCGATGTCCCTGATCTTCCCGCAGCCGGCGCCGCACTCGGTGCCGAAGAAGGCGCCGGTGGCCTGGGATCCCGCGCATCCCTACAAGGATCTGGGTTGGCGCGTCGTCGAGTCCGACACGCCGAAGTCCAAGGTCTCCTTTACCGAGCATCAGCTGAAGGCGTGATCATGCGAACCTTTCGAATACGGCCTGAAGTGATGGCCGTGGCGGCGCTGCTCGTCATCGCCGGCTGCGCCGCCACCGAGGTGGCGCAGAAGCCGCCGGCGGTGCAGACGGTAAAGATCGTGGCCAAGCGGTTCGACTTCACGCCCGAGCAGATCACCTTGAAGAAGGGCGTGCCGGTCGATCTCGAGCTCACCACCCAGGACCGGCTGCACGGCTTCAATGCGCCGGGCCTGGGTCTGCGGACCCAGATCGTGCCCGGCGAGACCACCCATGTGCGGTTCACACCGGACAAGGTCGGACGCTTCGTCATGGAATGCGACATCTTCTGCGGCGAAGGCCACGAGAGCATGGACGCTACCATCGTGGTGGTGGAGTAGCGGGCTCCCCGAGGTCCGGTCTCCCCCGACTGCCGGATCTCGCTCTGCCGGCCCCGAGCTCGACAGCGGCTCGGGCCGGCAGAGTCCTCTCTCGACCAAGCGCCTGTGGACGGGGTTTGATCCCGCGCCGTAGTCTGGCCGCCCCGAGGCCCAGACCGCGAGACAACAGTCCCCGGCGATGCTGCTGCTTCCGCTTTACGACGACGCACCGACACGCCGGCTGCCGATCGCCACCTATGGGCTGATCGGCGCCTGCGCCGCCGTGTTCCTATGGCAGATCGGCCTGCCGCCGCGGGCGCAGAACGCGGTCGCGTTCTCCTACGGCATGATCCCGGGCGTGCTCTTCGGCCACGAGCATCTGCCGGCGCGCCTGGCGAAGGTGGCGCCGTGGGTCACGATCTTCACCAGCATGTTCCTCCATGGCGGCTGGCTGCACCTTCTCGGCAACATGCTCTACCTCTGGCTGTTCGGGAAAGGCGTGGAGGGCGCGCTGGGTCCGCTGCGCTTCCTCGTCTTCTATTTGATCTGCGGCATCGCGGCGGCGCTGACCCAGGCGTTCATCAGCCCCACCGCGACCGTGCCGATGATCGGCGCCAGCGGCGCCATCGCCGGCGTGCTCGGCGCCTACCTCGTGCTGTTCCCCCGCGGCAACGTGGTGGTCTTCCTCTGGATTCTGATCATCATCCGCCTCATTACCGTGCCGGCGGTGATCCTGCTCGGGCTCTGGTTCGGCATGCAGCTCCTGAGCGCGCTCTCGGCAACACCGGGCGAGCCCGGCGTTGCCTTCTGGGCTCATGTAGGCGGCTTCGTCGTGGGCATGCTGCTCGTACCGCTGTTCCGCCGCGCCGGCGTCGCGATGCTGCAGCCGGCACGGAGCGGCTCCTTCCTGATGGCGCATCCCCGCGCGGCGCGCCAGCGTTTCGGCGCCGGCTCGGTGCCTTCGGCGGGGCGGGGCCGGCGGGGACCGTGGGGATGAGCTCCCTCCTCAATGCCGCCGAGGCGGTGCTGGCGCCGACGCTGGAGGCCGGGCACGGCGATGACCCCGCGCTCCTCGTCGACGACCGCGAGGTGACCTACGCCGAGCTTGCCCGCGCCGTGAACCGCGCGGGCAACGCGCTCGTGGCACTCGGTATCGGGCGTGACGATCGCGTGCTCTTCCTGATGCGGGATACACCCGAATTCATGGCGGCCTATCTGGGCACGATGAAGATCGGCGCCGTCGCCGTCGCCCTCAACACGCGGAGCAGTGGCGAGGCGCTCGCGCATGTCCTCGCCGACAGCGGCGCGCGACTGATGATCGTCGAGGGATCGCTGCTGACGCTGCTCGATCAGGTTCCCGCGGCGGCGCGCGCGGGCATCGGGATTGCGGTGATGGGAAGCGCGCCGCCGGGACGCGTGAGCTGGGAATTGGCGGAAGCCGGCGCCGCCGAAATGCTGACCCCCGCTGAGACCGCGGCGACGGATCCCGCCTTCTGGATCTATTCCTCCGGCACCACCGGTCCGCCGAAGGCGATCGTGCATTCCCACAAGGACGTGCTGCCGACCGGCCGGGCGCTGACGGAGCTGCTGGGGCTCGGGCGCGGCGCCCGCGTGCTCGCCACGTCGAAGCTCTTCTTTGCCTATGCCCTCGACAACGCGTTCCTCGGGCCGCTGCGCATCGGCGCCACCATCGTCCTGCAGCCGGACTGGCCGGAGCCGGCCGCGATCCTCGATCTGGTGGCGCGCACCCGGCCCGATGTGCTCCTCAGCGTGCCGACCTTCTATCGGCGGCTCCTCGGCGAGCCGCCGGAGCGCGTCGCGTTGCTGAGCGGCGTCGGTCATTTCCTCTCCGGCGGCGAGACCATCCCCGAGGCGTTCGACCGCCGATGGATCGCCGCGACCGGCCGCTCGATCCTGCAGGTTTACGGCACCTCGGAAATCTTCTGCGTGGCGCTGGCGATGCGTCCGGAAGAGGTGAGGCTCGGCAGCGTCGGGCGGCCGATGCCGGGCGTCGCCACGCGGCTCCTCGACGAGACCGGCGCCGAGGTGCCGAGCGGTGCTACCGGCGTGCTCTGGATTTCTCACCCCGCGCTGGCCGCGGGGTATTGGCAGCGGCCGGCGCTCACCGACGAGGTGTTCCGCGCGGGCTGGTTCAACACCAGGGACTGCTTCGCCGTCGATGCCGATGGTGTCTGGTACCACCGGGGACGCGACGACGAGATGCTGAAGATCGCCGGACAGTGGGTGGGGCCGGCAGAGATCGAAGCGGTGCTGTTGGCGGTGCCCGGCGTCGCCGACGCCGCCTGCGTGCCGGTGCCGGATGCCGACGGGTTTCCCCGCCTCACCGGCTTCGTGGTGTCGGTGCTGCCCGCCGCTGACGTGGAGAGCGCCGTGGCCGCCGCCTGCGCCCAGCATCTGCCGCGGCACAAGCGGCCGCGCTGGATCCGCCGTGTCCCGTCGCTGCCGCGCACCGCCAGCGGCAAGGTCCAGCGCTTCAAGCTGCGCGAGCAGTTCGTGGCCGAGCCGACGACAAAGGCGGGCTGTTAGGATCTATTGCTTAGGGAAGTGGCATGGCCCGCCCAAGGAGGCGGCACGGCCATGCCTTGGCGGGACTGTATACCGTTGCTATTGTCAGAAAATTCGGGGCGTTGGCTAGCTTCCGGAAGGTCCGATCCGGGCCTTACCATCACAAGATGTGGGGACTGATGATGAAATCGATCGTGCTTGCCGTCGGCGCGGCTGCGGCTCTCGTGCTTACGGGAGCGCCTGGCACTCTGCGGGCGGCGGACGACACAGTGAAGATCGGTCTGGAGATCCCGCTGTCGCCGCCGGGCGATCCCGCCGCCGGGCAGCTCATCCGCCGCGGCGGCGAGCTCGCCGTCGAATACGTCAACACCGTGATGGGCGGCGTGATCAACGGCCGCAAGATCGAGCTGGTGGTGCAGGACAGCCAGGGCCGCACGGAATCCGGCATCGCCGGCTACCGCAAGCTCGCCAGCGAGGACAAGGTGATCGGCGTCACCGGCTTCTTCCACAGCTCCGTCAACATCGCCGTGAACGAGGTCGCCAACGAGCTGGGCGTTCCCACCCTCGGAACCCAGGCCTCGGCGGCGGACATCACCGCGAAGCACTACGAGGTCGCCTTCCGCACCCACGCGATCGACCCGATCCGGGTCGAGACCTTTCTCGAGTTCACAAAGAAGATGGGCTACAAGCGCATTTCCCTGGTCGCCGAGACCACCGACTACGGTATCGGCATCACCGAGGAGATGGAGCAGCAGAACGCCAAGACCAAGGCCGGTCTCGAGCTGCAGAAGATCACCTTCGATCACGCCGCCACCGACTTGACGCCGCAGCTCCTGCAGGTGAAGGCGTTCAAGCCGGATCTTGTCATCAACATCGGCGTCGGCGCGCCCGTGGACCTGATGATCGATCAGGCCGAGACGGTGGGCATCCTGCCGGCGACGCCGATGATCATCTCCTACGATGCGCCGGTGCGCCCGCAGTACTGGAAGCTGCATCCGAAGGACGGCAGCGGCCTCTATTTCATCGCCTACTACTCGCCGAAGCAGAAGCTGTCCGACATCGGAGAATGGTTCGCCAAGGCCTATGTGGCCAAATACAACGAGCCGCCGATCTATTCCTCCATGAACGGATTCGGCGACGTGATGATCCTGGCCGAGGCGGCGAACCAGGCGAAGAGCACCGATCCCAAGGCGATCGTGAAGGCGCTGAAGACCGGCACGTTCAAGACCTGGGCCGACAGCCCCGTCACCTTCCCCGAGGCCGAGGGCGCCTATTGGCACAATTGGGCGCCGCCGATGCTGATCATCCACTACACCAAGCCCGAACAGGACTGGCGCGAGGCCGACATCGTCCTGGAGCACGTCGGCACCAAGCATTGACGGTGCGGCGCGCCGGAAATGAGGACCGTGCCGGCGAGGTGAGGGAGAGCGGCCCGCGCGATCGGGCGGCCGAGGCGCATGTTCACGACTGAGCTGTTCGTCCAGACCTTGCTGGCGGGCATCATGATCGGCGTGCTCTACGCCCTCATGGCGCTCGGCATCACCTTCATCTACAGCATCGTCAAGATGATCAACTGGGCGATGGGCGAGTTCTACATGATGGGCAGCTACCTGCAGTACGTGCTGGTGGCGGCCTGGCTCGGTCCCGATCTCTGGTGGGTGGCGCTGCCGATCTCGGCGGCGGGTGTGTTCCTGCTGGGGGCGGTGCTGGAGCCGATCCTGATCAAGCCGATGTTCCGCCAGGCCCTGGAGCGCAAGGACGAATACGCCACCGTCGTCACCATCGCGCTGCTGCTGCTGCTGCGGAATCTCGCCACCGGGATCGCGGGGCCGAACCAGTACACGCCCGGCTCCAACCTGCCGACGGTGATGATCGGTCCCTTGCCGGTGGCGGGCTCCCGCGTCGCCGCCTTCCTCTGCGCGATCGCGGCTCTCGGGCTCTTCTATTTCATCCTCAAGCGGACCTGGTACGGGCTTGCGCTTCGCGCCGCCTCGCAAAGCCGGATCGGCGCGCAGACCGCAGGGGTCGACATCCTTCGCCTCGACCAGATCGCCTTCGGCATCGGCGTGGCGCTGGCGGGCGTCGCCGGCGCGGTGCTGGCGCCGGTCTTCCTGGTGTTTCCCACCAACGGCGTCGTCACGACGGTGAAGGGCTTCGAGATCATCGTCATCGGCGGCCTCGGCTCGATCCCCGGCGCCCTCATCGCCGGCGTACTGCTGGGCGTCGTCGAATCCCTCGGAGCCGCCTTCATCTCCTCGCCCTACCAGAACATCTACGGCTTCCTCCTGGTCCTGCTGGTGCTGCTGATCAAGCCCACGGGTCTCTTCGGCGAGCGCGGGCGGGCGGCATGAGCGCGACGCCGGCGCTGATCGAGACCGACGATCTCGTCATGCGCTTCGGCGGCCTCGTCGCCACCAATCATGTGAGCCTCTCGGTGCCGGCGGGTGAGATCCGCGGCCTCATCGGCCCCAACGGCGCCGGCAAGACTACGCTGGCCAATCTCATCACCGGCATCTATCCCCCCGACGCCGGCGACATCCGCATGGACGGCAAGAGCATCGCCGGCCTCAGCCCGCACGAGATCGCGCACCAGGGCCTGCTGCGCACCTTCCAGGTCTGCCGCATCTTCGGGACCCTCAGCGTGCGGGAGAATTTGCTGCTGCCCTATCTCACGCGCGCCAGCGGTGGCGGCATGGCGGAGGGCCTCCGGCGCGCCGAGGAATTCCTCACCGTCACCACCCTGGACCGCCTCGCCGACCAGCCGGCGAAGCGACTCTCCGGCGGGCAGCGCGCGCTGCTGCAGGTGGCCTGCGGCTTCATGGTGCCGGACCTCAAGTGCTACGTGCTGGACGAGCCCTTCGCCGGCATCAATCCCGTGATCAAGGACGCGATCATCGACTTGATCCGGCACGCGAACAGAACGCGCGGGATCACCTTCCTGATCGTCAGCCACGAGATGGCCGTGATGCGCCGGCTCTGCGACAAGGTGACGGTCATGATCGACGGCCGCATCGTGACCGAGGGGACCCTCGACGAGGTGGCGGCGAACGCGACGGTCGTCTCGGCCTATCTCGGCAAGGCCTTCGCGTGAGCACCGTCGACACCACCATCCTCGCGGTCGACGGCGTGCATGCCGCCTATCAGAGCGGCATCGACATCCTGCAGGGCCTGTCGCTGGGCGTGCGCGCCGGCAGCCTCACTCTTGTCATCGGTCCGAATGGCGCCGGTAAGTCGACCTTGCTGCGGGCGATCTTCGGTTTCCTCAAGCCTCACGCCGGTACGATCCGATTCCTGGGCGATCCCATCGAGCGTCTCGATCCCTCCGACATCAAGGCGCGCGGCATCAGCTACGTGCCGCAGGAGATCAACACCTTCCCCCAGCTGACGGTGGAGGAGAACCTGCGCATGGGCGGCTGGATCTTCCGCCGCGACAAGCCACGCCTCAAGCGGCAAATCGACAAGGTCTACGAGATCTTTCCCGTGCTCGCCGGGCGCCGGCGCACGCGGGCGGGCGAGCTCAGCGGCGGGCAGGGCCGCATGCTCTCGGTGGCGCGGGAGATGATGACGGATCCGACCTTGATGCTGGTGGACGAGCCGACAGCGGGACTGGCGCCCAATCTTGTGGACCAGGTCTATGCGCTGCTGCAGACCGCCCGCACCAGCATCGGCACCACGATCCTGCTGGTGGACCAGAACATCGAGGACGCGGTGCCGCACGCCGATCACATCTACATGGTCAATCTCGGGCGCATCAAGGCGGAGGGGCCGGCGCAGGAGTTCGGCTCCCAGCGCATCGCGGCTCTCATTCAGGAGTGCTTGCTGGGATGATGCGCCAGTCCTTCGCCCTCGTGGATTGGCGTCGCGTCGCCCTGGTGGGGCTGCCGCTGCTGATCGTGCTGGCGCTGCTGCCGGTGGTGAGCGGCAGCTACAGCCTCTACGTCTATACGCTGGGTCTCTACTACACGATCCTGGCGGCGAGCTGGAACCTGCTCGCGGGCATGACTGGCCAGTTCTCCCTGGCCCATCAGAGCTTCGCGGCGCTCGGCGCCTACACCACCGGGCTGGTGGCGCGCTATTACCACCTGCCGATCGGCATCGGCATGGTCCTGGGCGTGCTGGTGACGGGAGCCTTCGGCTACGCGCTCGGCCGCATGGTGCTGCGCATGCGCGCGATCTACCTCGCGATCGCCACCTGGGCCTTCGCGGAGACGATCCATATCCTGCTGACCGCAGCCTATCCCATCACCCGCGGCGAGCTCGGCCTCAGCGTACCGTCGCTCTACAGCACCGTAGATCCCGTGCGCTACTACTACACCTTCCTGGCCCTGGCGGCGGTCACCGTCCTGGGCATGTACGTGCTGGTGCGCTCGCCGCTGGGCTACTTCATGCGCGCGATCAAGGACGACGAGCTCCGCGCCGAAACCCTCGGTGTCGACACGACAGGGGTCAAGGTGATGGTGTTCACCCTCACCAGCGCCATTGCCGGGCTCGCCGGCGTGTTCTACGCCCACTTCATCAAGGTGCTGAGCCCGCAGATGGCTGATTTCAGCGAGATGGCGAAGCTCATCATCATGGTGGTCGTGGGCGGGCTCGGCTCCTTCGCGGGTCCTCTGGTGGGGGCGGCGCCGATCCATATCATTCTCACCTACCTCCAACGGTATGGAGAGTGGGACATGGTGTTCTTCGCCCTGGTCGTGATCGCCCTGATGCGGACCTACATGGGCGGCCTTGCGGCGCTCTGCGCCGAGGCTTATCAGAAGTTTCGTGGGGCCCGAACCGGCGCCGCGGCGTCCTGAGGGGGAGGGAATATTGGGCAAGACCGTCGCGGTCATCGGCGCCGGCATGGTCGGCATCTCCGCCGCGAGCTGGCTGCAGCGGGACGGGCACGACGTGATCGTCCTCGATCCGGGCAATCCCGGCGAGGGCACCTCCTTCGGCAATGCCGGCTGCCTCAACGGCACCTCCGTGGTGCCGATGTCGATGCCGGGCATGGTCTGGAACGTGCCGCGCTGGCTGATGGACCCGATGGGGCCGCTGGCGATCCGCTGGAGCTATCTGCCGGCGATCGCGCCGTGGCTGGTCCGATTTCTTCGCGCCGGAACGCCCGAGCGCGTCGAGGCCCAGGCGCGGGCGCTGCGGGCGCTGCTCGGCCCGACGCTGGCGATGCTGCAGCCGCTGGTGAAAGACGCCGGCGCCGAGGATCTCATCCATCGCCAGGGGCATCTCGTGGTCTATCGCTCCGAGGCGAGCTACGCCAAGGACGCCTACGCCTGGAAGCTGCGCCGGGACAACGGCGTGGCGCTGACGGTGCTCGATGCGGATCAGCTTCGCCAGCACGAGCCGACGCTCTCCCGCGATTTCACCCGCGGCGTTTTCATGGAAGAGAACGGCCATATCGGCAATCCCCACCGCCTGGTGCAGAGCCTCGCCGCGGCGGTCATGCGCAACGGCGGCAAGCTCCAGCATGCGAAAGCGCTCGGGTTCACTTTCGATGGCAAGCGTCTGAAGGCGGTCCGCACCGATCACGGCGACGTCGCCTGCGAGGCAGCCGTCGTGGCGGCGGGCGCCTGGTCGAAGCCGCTGGCGGCGGCGGCCGGCGACACGGTGCCGCTGGAGACGGAGCGCGGCTATCACATCATGATCCGCGATCCCGAGGTGGCACCGCGTCTTCCCATCTCCGATGCGGAGGGGAAATACGTGGCGACGCCCATGGAGACCGGCCTGCGCTTCGCCGGTACCGTGGAACTCGCCGGGCTGCACGCGGCGCCGAACTGGCGCCGGGCGCGGATGCTGCTGGAGCAGGGACGGAAGCTGTTTCCGGGCCTGCGGGAGAACTATCCCGAGGAGCGTCTGTCCCAATGGATGGGCCATCGGCCGAGCCTGCCGGATTCCCTGCCGTGCATCGGGCCGTCGAAGAATTCGCCTGACGTGATCTATGCTTTCGGCCACGGCCATGTGGGCATGATCGGCTCGCCCATGACCGGCAAGGTGGTGGCGGATCTCGTCACCGGCCGCGCGCCCACCATCGACGTGACGCCGTTCCGGGCCGGCCGCTTCGCGTGAGCGCGGGCCTCTTGTTGTTGCGAGGAATGCGATGAATCAGCTCAACGGCGCCGAAGCCTTCGTGCGGATGCTGCAACTCCATGGCGTCAAGCACATCTTCGGTCTCTGCGGCGACACCAGCCTGCCGTTCTACGACGCGCTCTATCGTCTCGATCACGGCATCACGCATATCCTGACCCGCGACGAGCGCTCGGCCGCCTACATGGCCGACGCCTACGCCCGCGTCACCGGCAAGGTCGGCGTCTGCGAGGGCCCGAGCGGCGGCGGCGCCACCTACATTCTCCCCGGCGTCGTCGAGGCGAATGAATCCTCGATCCCCATTCTCGCCGTCACCACCGACATCTCGGTATCGTCGCGCGGGCGGTACACCCTCACCGAGCTCGATCAGCAGAGCCTGTTCCGTCCCCTCACCAAGTGGAACAAGGTGATCGACCGCGCCGAGGACGTGCCGAAATGGCTGCGCACGGCGTTCAAGGAGATGACCAGCGGCCGGCCCGGCGCCGCCCATCTCGGTTTTCCCTTCGACGTGCAGAAGGCGCCGGTCGATGCCGCCGAGGTCTGGGCCGATCCCGAGCATGGCCGCTATCCCGCGCACCGCGCCGCGCCGGATCCCGCGACGGTGACGGCGGCGGCGGAGCTGCTTCTCAAAGCGAAGCGGCCACTCTTTATCTGCGGCGGCGGCGTGGTGATTGCCGGCGCCGAGGCGGCGCTGCAGGGGATCGCCGAGCGCCTCGGCGCGCCCGTCGCCACCACCATCAGCGGCCAGGGCAGCATCGGCGAGACACATCCGCTCGCGGTGGGTGTCGTCGGCAGCAACGGCGGCACGCTGCCGACCCGGGACATCGTCAACCGCGCTGATCTCGTGGTCTTCATCGGCTGCCGCGCCGGCTCCGTCACCACCGAGCGCTGGCGCTATCCGGCGCCGGGCGCGGTGCCGATCATCCACATCGATGCCGATCCCGGCGTGATCGGCGCCACATATCGCACCGACGTCGCAATCGTTGCCGATGCGCGCCTGGCACTGGAAGCACTGGCCGTCATCCTCGCGTCCGCGCCGAAGCCCGGCGGTCCGCGCGAGCTTGGCGCCGAGGCGGTGAAGCGCGCGAAGCAAGAAAAATTCGCGGCGTTCCAGGCCCTGGCGCAATCCACCGATCGGCCGATCCGGCCGGAGCGGGTGGTGGCGGATCTGCAGGCGGTCCTGCCTCCGGATGCCGTCGTGGTCTGCGATCCCGGCACGCCGTGCCCCTATTTCTCCGCCTACTACGAGTTCGAGCGGCCGGGCCGGCACTTCATCTCCAACCGCGCCCATGGGGCGCTCGGATATTCCATGTCGGCGGCGGTGGGCGCCCATATCGGCCGGCCCCAGGCGAAGACGGTCGCCGTCATGGGCGACGGCAGTTTCGGCTTCACCGCCGGCGAGATGGAGACCATCACCCGCCTCAAGGTGCCGATCACGATGGTGGTGATCTCCAACTCCGTCTACGGCTGGATCAAGGCGGGGCAGAAGAGCGGCTTCAACGAGCGGTACTTCTCGGTGGATTTCTCCCGCACCGATCATGCCAAGGTCGCCGCGGCCTTCGGCATCAAGAGCTGGACCGTGGACGATCCGGCGCTGCTGCGGCAGACGCTGAAGCGCGCGGTGGAGAGCGGCGAGCCCACCCTCGTCGACGTCATCTGCCAGCCGCTGCACGAGGCGAGGGCGCCGGTGAGCGAATGGGTCGCCTGAGGAGAACGCGATGACGGAGCGCAAGGCGCGGGGTGGCAAGGCGATCTACGGCGCCGCTGTCGGCATTCTCATGCTGGAGGCGCGCTTCCCGCGCATTCCCGGCGACATGGGGAACGCGACGACCTGGCCATTTCCGGTTCTCTACAAGGTCGTGCGCGGCGCCTCGCCCCAACGCGTGGTGAAGGAGAAGGCGGCGGGGCTGCTGCCTGACTTCCTGGCCGCGGCGCAAGAGCTGGTATCGCTCGGCGCCGATGGGATCACCACTAATTGCGGCTTCCTCTCGCTCTACCAGGCGGAGCTCGCGCGTCACGTCGGCGTTCCCGTCGCCACCTCGAGCCTGATGCAGGTGCCGTCCGTGCAGCCGCTGCTGCCGCCGGGCAAGCGCGTCGGCATCATCACCGTCAGCGCCGAGAGCCTGACGCCGGAGCATCTGCGGGCCGCCGGTGTCGATCCCGCGACGCCCGTTGTCGGCACCGAAAAGGGCCGTGAATTCTCCCGCGTCCTGCTGGGCAATGAGATGGAGCTCGACGTGGCGGCGGCGGAGCTCGACATCATCGATGCCGGCGATACTCTCAAGACGCGGCATCCCGATCTCGGCGCCGTGGTGCTGGAGTGCACGAACATGGCGCCTTATTCCCGAAGCCTCAGCGAGTACCTGGGCATTCCGGTCTTCGATATCGTCAGCTTCATCACCTGGTTCCAGGCCGGCCTTCGGCCGCGGGACTTCGGACATCCCGGCAGCGCCGCGCGGGCGTGGCGCGAGCGATGAGCGCCACGCCCCTGCGTCTCCTGATCACCGGCGCCGCCAGCGGCATCGGCGCGGCGCTCGCCCGGCGCATGGCCTCGCCCGAGATCCAGATGCTGCTGCATACCCGCGGCCGGCAGGCGGAGCTGGATGCGGTGGCGGCGGAATGCCGCGCCAAGGGCGCCGGCGTTGCCACCTCCCTCGGCGAGCTGGCGGAATCCGCGACCGCGGCGCGTCTGGTGGCGGAGGCGGTGGCCGCCTTCGGCGGCCTCGACGCTCTCGTGGCGAACGCCGGCTTCGCCGACCGCCGTCTGGTGGGCGAGCTGGACGAGGCAGCGTTCCGCGCCTCGGTGGATGCCATCCTCATGGGGTTCTTTCGCCTGGCCGACGCGGCGCGGCCTCACATCGAGAAGGCCCGGGAGCGCGGCCGCATCGTCGCCGTCACCTCCTTCGTCGGCCACGTCTTCCGACTGGACGGCGAGCTTTTCCCGGCCTCCTCGGCGGCGAAGCTCGGCACCGAGGGCCTGGCGCGCGCGCTGGCGGCGCAGCTCGCGTCCACCGGCGTCACCGTCAACTGCGTGGTGCCCGGCTACATCCAGAAGGAGCGGGGCGCGCACACCGCCCTCAATGACGGCGCGCACGAGCGTGCGCGCAAGCGGATCCCTCTCGGACGCTTCGGTCAGCCCGACGAGGTGGCGGCAATGATCGCCTTCCTGCTGAGTCCCGCGGCGTCCTACGTCACGGGCCAGTTGATCGGGGTCGATGGCGGCCTGAGCCTTTAGTATCGGCGGCCGCCCGTACCAATTGTTGACACAGCAGCCATGGCAAGCTGTTGTCGGGGCCTGCTATGCTTCGCCTCGGTGCGCGGCCGGTGATGACGTCAGCTGGGCACCAGTAATGAGGTGCGTCACGCACCCGAACGGAGATGGGGAACCGATGCTTGGAGAATTCCGGGAATTCATTTCGCGCGGCAACGTTGTCGACCTGGCGGTAGGTGTGATCATCGGGGCGGCGTTCACCGCGATCGTGAACTCCCTGGTGAACGACATCATCATGCCGCCGCTGGGGCTGCTCATCGGAGGTATCGACTTCTCCAATTTCTTCCTGACGCTCAAGGGCGGCAGCTTTCCCTCCGTCGAGGCGGCCAAGGCGGCGGGGGCGGTGACCGTGAACTACGGTCTCTTCTTCAACGCCCTGATCCGGTTTCTAATCGTCGCCTTCGCGATTTTCATGATCGTGAAGCAGATCAATCGATTCCATCGGAAGGAAGAGGCGGCACCGCCGCCGCCGCCGCCGGCCGAGGAGGTACTGCTCAGGGAAATCCGCGATCTCCTGAAGCAGCGGACAGCATAAGGTTGGGCGCGCATCAGGCTCGCTCGCATCCAAAGGACGTGAGGCGATCATGAAGAAGCTCGCAATCTGGATCGGCATCGTCGTCGGCGTTCTCGTCGTCCTCGTGGTCGTGGCGGCTTTCGTCGCGCCGTCGCTGATCCCGGTCGACACCTACAAGGACCGCCTGCTGGCGGAAGTGAAGAGCGCGACCGGCCGCGACATGCGCATCGACGGGCCGGTGCACCTCTCCCTATTGCCCCACATCGCCCTCGACGCCAGCAAGGTGTCGCTGTCGAACGCGCCGGGCGCGCAGACCAAGGACATGCTCACTCTCGGCAAATTGCAGGTCGAGCTGGGGCTGTTCCCGCTGCTGCGGGGAACCGTCGTGGTCGACCGCTTCGTGCTGGTGGATCCCGTGATCGCCCTCGAGGTCGACAAGCAAGGCCACGCCAACTGGGAGTTCACGCCGCCGAAGCCGGCGGCCGGCCAGCCCGCGACCCGCGGCCCCGAAGCCGGCGGCGGCCGGAGGATCGAACCTCGGCGCGCTGGAATCGATCAGCCTCGGCGACGTCCGCCTCGAGAACGGCACCGTCAGCTATCTCGATCAGCGCAGCGGCGGCCGCGAGGTGATCGACAAGATCAACATGTCGGTCTCGCTCCCGGATTTCGATTCGCCGTTCAAGGCCAACGGCTCGGCCCAGTACCGCAGCGTCGTCATCAACCTGAAGCTCGCCGTCGACAAGATGCGCGACTTCGTGGAGAAGCAGGGCACCGCCGTCACCGCCTCGGTCGCCTCCGACGTCCTCAACTTCGACTTCAAGGGCAAGGCCGCGGCGGCGCAGACCACCTCCGCCAGCGGCAGCATCGACCTCAAGGTGCCGTCGCTCCGCAAGCTCGGCGCCTGGGCCGGCGCGCCGATCCCCGCCACCGGCGCGGGTCTGGGGCCGCTCGCGATTGCCGGCAATCTCGGGATGACGGGATCGGAGATCAAGTTCACCGACGCGGTGCTGTCCCTGGACGAGATCAAGGGCAAGGGCGAGATCGACGTCAACATGGCTGGCGCCAAGCCGGACATCAAAGGCAAGCTCGCCCTCGATAGCCTGAACGCCAATCCCTACCTGCCGCCGGAAGCCAAGAACGCGCCGGCGGCCGGCGGCACCGCCAGTGCGGGCGGCGGCAGTGGTGGCAAAGCCGAATGGAGCGATGCGCCCATCGACGTCAGCGGCCTCAAGGCCGCCAACGTTGACTTCACGCTCTCCGCCAACGCCATCCAGTACAAGAAATTCAAGATCGACCACAGCACCGTGGCGCTGCGTCTCAAGGACGCCCGCTTCGCCGCCGATCTCACGGATTTCGCGGCGTATCAGGGCACCGGCAAGGCGACGATCAGCCTCGACGGCAGCGGCGCGGAGCCGGCGCTGTCGGTGACCACCAACATGGCGAACGTGCAGGTCGAGCCCGTGCTGACCGACGCCATCAATCTTGACCGCCTCACCGGCAAGGGAAATCTCGACGTCGCGATCGCGGGCCACGGCAAGTCCGAGCGGGCGATCATCAGCACTCTCGCCGGCAAGGGCAGCTTCAGCGTCGCGGACGGCGAGATCAAGGGGCTCGATCTCCTGAAGCTCCTCAACAGCGCGACATCAATCGTCGGCTCGGGCGTCAGCTCGCTCACCGGCGGCGGCTCCGGCAACTCGACGAAGTTCGCGCACCTCACCGGCACCTACACCATGACCAACGGGATCATGCACAACACCGACCTCCTGCTGGACTCGCCGGGCCTCCAGGCGGCGGGGGCGGGAACCGTTGATCTGCCGACTCAGCGCGTCGACTACAAGGTGACGCCGAAAGTCGCGGGCCTCGGCGTGCCTGTGCTGATCCAGGGCCCGTGGGACAATCTGAGCTATCTCCCCGACGTCGCCGGCATCGTCAAGGGCGGCGTCGGCGGCGCGGCCGATATCCTGAAGAGCGTGATCCCCGGCCAGAGCGGATCGCCGCCGTCAGGCTCCTCTGGCTCGTCGGGTTCGTCCGGATCCGGCGCGCTGCCGAACCCGCTCAAGAACCTGTTCGGGAAGTAGCGCCGATCCCGGAGCGCGTCAGATCATCTTCTCGGCGATCTGCACCGCGTTGAGGGCGGCGCCCTTCAGGAGCTGGTCGCCGCAGACGAAGAGGTCGAGGCCGTGGGCGCCGAAGATCAGGCTGGTGCGGATCCGGCCGACGTCGACGTCGTAGCGCTCGCCGGCGGTGATCGGCATGGGATAGGCGTTGTTGGCGACGTCGTCGACGAGGCGCACGCCCGGCGCCTTCTCCAGCACGGCGCGCGCCGACTTCGGCGAGATCGGACGCTCGGTCTCGATGGTGATCGCCTCGGCGTGGGTGCGGATGGTGGGAACGCGCACGGCGGTGCAGCTCACCGCCAGCTCGGGCTCGTTGAAGACCTTGCGCATCTCCAGCATGACCTTCATTTCCTCGTTGGTGTAGCCGTTGTCGAGGAAGCGGTCGATGTGGGGGATCACATTGAAGGCGAGGGGATGGGCGAAGACCGAGTGCGGCACCGGCTTCCCGTCGAGATAGGCGCGCGCGCCCTCCAGCAGCTCGCTGATGCCCTTGGCGCCGGCGCCGCTCGCCGCCTGGTAGCTGGCGATGATCGCCTTCCTGAGGCCGAAGGCGCGGTGCAGCGGCCAGAGCGCCATCGCCGCCACCGCCATGGTGCAGTTGGGAACGGCGGCAAGCCGCGCGCCGGCGAGCGCCTGGGGATTGATCTCGGGGATCACCAGGGGCACGTCGGGCGCCAGGCGGAAGGCCGAGGAGTTGTCGATGACGAGGGCGGTGCGCGCCAGCGCCTTCGCGTGCTCCCGGGCGAAATCGCCGGAGACGCAGAGGAAGACGATGTCGCATTTGCCCGCCGCCTCGGCCTCGAAGCGGCGCACGGTGGTGGCGCCGAAGGGCGTCGTCATCTGCCGGTCGGCGGAGCGCTCGGAGGCGAAGAGCTTGACCTCCGCGAGGGGGAACTTTCGGTCGTGCAGCACCTTCACGACCTCGGCTCCGACCGCCCCGGTTGCTCCGATCACGCCCACGACCGCGCTGTTCGCCATGACACGCCTGCCCGTTTCTGAAAACCAAAGGAGCCGGTTTTAGGCGAGGCGGCGACGGCTGTCGAGGGGGTAGGGGCTCAGATCCCCGTCACGAAGCGGGCCATCACCACGATGATGGCGACCTGCAGCGCGCCCTGGATCGCGACACTGCGGACATAGCGCCGCATCCAGCGCCCGATCTTGGCGGTGTCGGGCTCGGGCTTCTGCATCTCCAGGCAGACCCGGAGATTGGTCGGCAGCAGCAGGGCGAAGCCCTGGATCGTCAGCGCCGCGATGATAATCAGCGCCGCCAGCACCCAGTAGAACTCCGGGTATCCCAGGTCCAGGAACCCCATGTCCCGGGCGAGGAACCAGCCGGCGGTGCCCGTCATCACCGCCAGGGTCGGCAGCAGGAACAGCATGCGCGGCATCAGCCGCGTGATGATCGCGCGCCTGGTGGCGAAGTCGCAGCTCCGGAGGATCGGCCCCAGCACGAAGCCCATGAAGAGGTCGATACCGGTCCACAGCAGCCCCGACATCACATGGACGAAGTTCAGGAACCAGAGCGCCTGGCTCAGGATCGCCGCCACCATCACCGCCAGCGCCGCCGCCACCCACCAGAGATTGGCGAGGCGGATCCGAAGCGCGGGCTCGGCGCCCGCCAGGGCGACGCTGGTCATGGCGATTACCTTAGCCGGGCGCGTGTGGGATCGGTTGCGGTGCGTCCTTCGACGCGCTCGCCTCCGGTCGCTTGCTCAGGAAGAGGAGACTTTCTTCGTGCCATCACCAAATCGATCCTCATCCTGAGCAGAGCGCGTAGCGCCCGTCTCGAAGGACGCAGGATGCTTCTGCAGGCCACCCCTCACACCCGGAACCGGCTCGCCGTTTCCGGCGCGAAGAGCTCGTCCAGCTTGAGGAGCCGCTTGCAGACGCCCTGGTCGTGGGCGAAGCGCAGGAAGGCCTCCAGCGTCTTGCGATTGGGCTCGGCGCCATAGGGCCAGAAGTCCTCGCCCATGAGCGACGTGATCTCGGCGGTATATGTGGGAAGCCAGGCGATGGGAATGCGCGCCGTGTTGTATTCGCGGAGCCGCTGCAGGCTGCGCGTCTTCGCCTGCTCGAAGGCGCTCATGAGGTTGCCGGCGATCCACCTGTTGCGGTCATAGACATCGCGGCGGAGCGCGATCGTGTGCATGATCGGGAAGATGCCGGTCTTGCCATAGTAGGCGCGCTCCACCTTGGCGTGGTCCGGGAAGAGGCGCTGCACCGCGGGATCGCCGGTCTCGATACTGTGCGGGGGATGGGCCGACAGCACCGCGTCGATCTCGCCGGCACGCAGCATGGCGTCGAGGTTCTTCTCGGCATTGCGCTCGAGCGTGACGCCCTCCGGCAGCTGCAGCCGGGCGGTCTCGGTGCGGCCGGGCTGATTGACGCCCGCCTGCACCCACTGGATGTCCTGGAGGCGGAGCCCGTACTCCTCGGTCAGCAGTCCCGTCATGTAGACCACCGCCGTCTGCGACCATTCGGGCACGCCGATGCGGCGCCCTTTGAGGTCGGCCGGTGCTTTCACCGAGCCGTCGCTCCGCACGTAGATGCCGGAATGGCGGAAGACGCGGGAGGGGAAGACGGGGATCGCGATCACGGAATCGTCGCCGCCGGCCCTGAGCGACACGTACTTCCCCATGGACATCTCCGAGATGTCCCATTCCCGGAAATTCACGAAGCGGTAGAAGATCTCCTCGACCTCGAAGTTGAGAGCGGTGAGGGCGATGCCCTCCGCCTGCACCCGTCCCGTCAGCAGATCCCGGACGTGGTCATAATCGTTAATCGCGATGGTGAGCGGTAGCGGCGCCATGGAACCTCCCTGGTGTCTCCGCCAGTTTCGCTTGAATCGGCAGCGACTGGCGATCCCTTGACTCTGCCCCGGGCAGAATCCTACGATATCTAAGTATTAGAAACCTATGGAATGGCGCGCAAGCGCCTCGACGGGAGGGCGCTTAGTGGTATCGGCGCTGTGGATCAGCGAATCGGAAGTCGCCGGGCTCATGGATATGGGCGAGGCGATCGCGGCGCTCGAGAGCGGTCTGGCTCTTGAGGCTGCAGGCGAGGCCAGCAATATGGTCAAGACCCACGCCATATGGGGTGGCGGTCACACGCTGCATGCGGTGGGCGCCCTTTTTCCCCAGACCGGTTTCGTCGGCACCAAGACCTGGGCCCATACGGAAGGCGGCGCCACGCCGCTCCTTATCCTCTTCGACAGCCACGACGGCAGCCTGAAGGCGGTGATCGAGGCCTTTGCCCTCGGCCAGCTCCGCACCGGCGGCATCAGCGGCGTCGCCACCCGCTGGCTCGCCGCAGCGGACGCGGACGACATGGCCCTCATCGGCACCGGCAAGCAGGCGATCACCCAGCTCGCCGCCGTGGCGGCGGTGCGGAAATTGAAGCGGGTGCGCATCTTCAGCCCGGACGCGGAGCGCCGCGCCGCCTTCGTCCGCCGCGTGCGCCAGGAGCTCGACATTCCCGCCCAGGAAGTCACCACCGTCGAGGCGGCGGTAGCCGGCGCCTCGATCCTGACCCTGGTCACCCGTGCCCGGACGCCGTTCCTGGCGGCGGGGCAGGTGGCGCGCGGCGCCCATGTGAACGCGGTCGGCGCCATCACGCCGGAGCGCATGGAATTCGAGACTGCTCTCGTCGATCGCGCCGGCGTCATTGCCGCCGATAGCGTGCCTCAGGTGCGCAACCTCTCGCGGGAATTCCAGACTGCGTTCGGTGGCAACGAGGCGGGGTGGCGGCGCCTGACGCCGCTGTCGTCGATCGTCGCCGCGGCGCGGCCGCGGCCGGCGGACGCCGACGTCACGATCTTCAAGGCCATGGGGATGGGAATTTCCGACCTGTCCCTCGGCATCGAGATTTTCCGCCGCGCCCAGGCCCGGGGCCTGGGCCGGCCGTTCCCTCACCCCGAGCGGGCGAAGCCGCGGCTGCGTGCCGCGGCGTCCGCGAGATAAGGAGACCGACATGACCGATCCCAGGGCGATGTTTCTGGACCGCACCGGCGTGACGCCGGATCCGATCGAGCTTTGGCCGGCGGTGGTGATCCCCAAGGAGACCATCGACGGTGAGATCGACCGGCTGGCGAGCCAGCCCAAGCCGGAGAACGGCCGCCGCCGCTCCCTGATCTCCCATCCCCTCGCCGGCAAGGGCAACGGCCTCGCGCCGGGAATCCAGGTGGCGCTCGAGGTGCTGAAGCCCGGCGAGCGCACGGTCGTCGTGCGGCAGAACTCGACCCAGGTGAATTTCTGCATCCAGGGCGCCGGCACATCGGTCATCAAGGGCAAGCGCCACGCGTTCCGGCAGTACGACGTCTGGAACACGCCGTCGATGCATCCCTATTTCCACAGCAACGACACCAGCGAGCTGCAGGTGCGGCTCACCTATTCGAACGCGGCGATGCTGGAGATGCTGAATGTCCACTACGTCGAGGAGAACCCGACGCTGCTGGAGGCGGTGGCGAACGAGGACGGCCGCGACGATCCGCGCCGCCAGAGCCCCTTCGGCACCTTCGCGCATCGGCGACGACGGCGCCTTCCTCATGCCCTACGAGCGCCTGATCAATCCGCCGGCGGTGGAATCGAAGTCGCTGCATTGGCCGTGGCAGGACGTGAAAGCCCAGCTCGACAAGCTGGTGGAGCTGGGCAAGGACTACGTCGGACGCCGGCTCTATCTCATGTACAATCCCATGACCGGCCGCACCAACGGCTGCACCCCCAGCTTCTTCGCCACCATGACCATCCGGCCGCCGAAGATCGTCGACCGGCCGCACCGTCATACCTCGGCGGCGATCAACTACTACTTCGCCGGCCGCGGCCGCAGCACGGTGGAGGGTAAGGTCCTGGAGTGGAAGGCGGGCGATCTCATGCTCTCGGCGCCGGGCTGGGCCGTGCACAACCACGCGTCCTACGATGAGTCCGTCTACGAGCTGACGGTGCAGGACCAGCCGATGCACATCGCCATGGAATCGATCCTCTGGCAGGAGAGCCTGAAGATGCCGCTGGCGGTGCTCGGCCAGGAAGACGGCTTCGCCACCAACCGCAGCAAGGTGGGCTGAACCCATGATCCGCTTGAAGCCCGATTTCCTGCGCGGCTCCTATCCGCCCGTAGTGACGCCGTTCAAGGATGGCGCCGTCGATTACGACACCTATGCACGCCTCATCGAGCGCCAGGTGACCGAAGGCTCCCACGGCGTCGTCGTCAACGGCACGACCGGCGAGCCCAGCACCCTCACGATCGAGGAGCGCAATCGCCTCGTCGAGGTGGCGGTGAAGACCGCGGCCGGCCGCATCCCCGTGGTGGCGGCGACCGGCGGCCAGTCCCATGCGGACACCATCGCCATGACCGCGGCGGCGGAGAAGGCCGGCGCCGACGCGCTGCTGGTCGTGACGCCGTATTTCATCCGGCCGCCCCAGCGCGGCCTCGTCGAGTACTATCTCGACATCGGCAAGCGCACGAGCCTGCCGCTGATGATCTATCACATCCCCGGCCGCGCCGCGGTCAACATGACCGTGGACAGCATCGCCGCCGTCGCGGCGAAGGTGCCGCACCTCGTCGGCATGAAGCACGCGGTCAACGACCTCAACCTGGTGACCGAAGTGCTGGCGCGGCTCGGGTTCGAGTTCCGCGTCCACGTCGGCCTCGAGGACCTGAGCTTCCCGATGATGGCGGTGGGCGCCGTCGGCGTGATGAACGCCGTCGGCAATCTCGCGCCCAAGGCGGTGGCGGAGCTCTGCGAGCCACGTGCTCGCGGGACGCATGGCGGAGGCGCGCGCCGCCCACTTCGCGCTCTTCGAGCTCAATCAGGCGGTGTTCTTCGACACCAACCCGATCCCGATGAAGTACATGATGAAGCGTCTGGGCATCCTGCCCACGGAAGAGCATCGCCTGCCGATGGTGCCGGCGACGCCGGAGCTTGCCAGGCGCCTCGACGAGGTGCTGGACCGCGCGGGCCTGCTGAGCGGGGCGGAGCGGCGCAAGACCGCCTGAGCCGCCCGCAGCTGTTGCGCCAGGCGCCGCGGGACGTAGGATGGTCTCCCGGCAATTTCGACAGGGAGGCTTCCATGGCCCAGTTCCTCGTGCTCGCCTATGACGGCACCGATGCCGGCGCCGCCGACCGCCGGCGCGCCGCGCGTCCCGGACATTTCGATGGCATCGGCGAGATGGTGGCGAAGGGCGAGCTGATCATCGGCGGCGCTCTTCTCGACGATGCCGGCAAGATGGTCGGCTCGGCTGTCATGGTGGAATTTCCCAGCCGCAAGGAACTCGACGGTTGGCTGGACCGCGAGCCCTACGTCAAGGAGCGCGTCTGGCAGAAGATCGAGGTGAAGCCGATGCGCATTGCCGTGCGCGACGGCAAGATCAATCCCTAAACCGGATAGATCAGCGAGTTCGGCACCAGCACGCTGTCGAAGACGCAGATCTTCTCCTTGAAACGCAGGCCCTCGCCGGTGCGCACGACGACGTCGATATACTTGCCGGCGTTCTGGATCCGCGTGAGGTCGTCCACCAGGGTCTGCAGCACCACGTAGTTGGCGCGGACGCGGAACCGGTCCGGCGCTTCCGCCTGGATGCGGAACTGGCCGATGAAATGGCGAAAGCTGCGCGGCGCGTAGACCGCGGTGTTGCGCACCGCGTTGACCCGGTCCTTCAACATACCCCGGCTCTCGCAGCGCATCAGCGCCACCGGTAGGTCGCGATCCCAGTTCTCCCGCGGCACCACCTTGTAGAGGCAATCCTCGACGAACAGCTCGGGCCAGCGCTCGAGCTGGTTGTCGTCGAGCGCCTCGGCATAGTCGGCATAGAGCGCATCGATCTCGTCGCGGATTTCGGGACTCACCATGGGGCGCGGTCCTAGAATCCCATGACGCGGCGGTATTCCTGATAGAAGCCGCGGATCGCCGTCTCCGTCACCATATGCGCCTCGTTGCGCACGTCGCGCCCGCCCATCTCCAGCACGCCCTCGTCGCCGGAGAAGGCGTCGATGCCGTGCTGGGAGAATTCCATGATCTCGCCGTCATCAACGGAGACGAAGCCGGAGGGGCCCATGAGGTTGGCCTGGCGGAGCCGACGCTGGGTCATCTCCGCGGGCTCGTCCGCGTAGCCGAAGAAGGTCCACATGAGGTCGAAGGCGCCGGGACCGCGGGTCACCAGCTGGCGCATGGCGAGGGTGTTCGACTGTTGCTGCACGATCAGGTTCGGCCACAGCGTCTGCATCACGACCGTCGCGTCGCCGGTGAATTCCCGCACGGGGTCGAGGAGGCGCGCATCGGCGAGCTTGAAATCGGCGCGGAAGGATTTCATCTCCGCGGTGCCTTCATTGGCCTTCTGCTCGCCGCGCTTGGAGACCAGCACGCTGTGCATGCCGCTCGCGTCCATCTCCACCGCCGAGGGCTGGTCGGCGCGGAACAGGCCGAAGGTGACGAGGAATACATGGAGCAGGCTGGCGTGATAGGGGTCCTTGATGTTCTCGAACATCAGCTTCCAGTTGGCGCTGATGCGCTGGCGCATGTAGCCCAGCACCTTGAGGGCGCGGCCGTCGAAGACGCGGTCGAAATACCCGACCATCGTCGGCCCCAGATAGGTCTCCAGATCCGGCATGTTCGGCTCGAAGCTCGCGAAGACGACGCCGTGCCGGCGCGCCACCGCGAGGCGGGTGAGGCCGTGCTCCTCCAGGCGGAAATCCGCGGGCATGCCGCCCTGCTGCTTGACGCCGCGGCGGAACGGCACGCCGATCAGCTTGCCGGCGAGGTCGTAGGTCCACTGGTGATAGGGGCACATGAACTCGCGGGCATTGCCGTGCGCCGCCTGGCAGAACTCGACGCCGCGATGGGCGCAGCGATTGAGCAGCACGCTGATGCCGCCTTCGAGATCGCGCGCCACCACCACGGGCTTGTCGCCCACATAGGTGCGGATGAAGTCGCCGGGGTTGGGGATCTCGGCCTCGAGCGCCACATAGGCCCAGCTCGCGCCGCAGAAGATGCGCTCCTGCTCGGCGCGGTAGACCTCGGGGTCGGTGTAGACCCAATAGGGGATGCGGGCGAGGCCGCCCTCGGGCCAGTGCCGCCGGGCGCTCGGCGGGCTGAGCGCGCTGTCGTCCATGCTGGCGCCTCCCCATGAAAAATGTTTAGGTATCTAAGGATGAAGGATCGCAGAGCCGGTGCCGCCGGTCAACCCGGTGGCGCCTCATTCTCTGTCGATGTAATACCTGAGTTTCTTCCTCTAATGCTTTGACAAGCCGGGTAGTTTCCGGCTAGACGGAAGTCCGTGAAGCCGATCCGATCGAGCCCCGTCCTGGCCGAACTCCCCGCTGACACCGCGGACGAATTGCTGCCTCCCGCAGCCAGCGTGGGGTATCTCGTCCGCCAGACCCATCGCGCCTTCATGCGCTCCCTCGGCGCCCGCATCGCGCCCCATGGCGTCAGCATCGGCATGTGGTATTTCCTGCGCGCGCTCTGGGAAGAAGACGGCATCAGCCAGCGCGCACTCAGCCAGCGAGTCGGCATGATGGAGCCCACCACCGCCAGCGCCCTCACCAACATGGAGCGCAAAGGCTTCGTGCGCCGCGTGCGCAATCGCATCGACCGGCGCATCGTGAATGTGTTTCTGACCGAGCGCGGCCGCGCGCTCAGGGAGCAGCTGCTGCCCCACGCCGCCGAGGTCAACCACGTGGCCCTGCGCGATCTCTCCGGCGAGGATCTGTCCCGCCTCAGGACGATCCTGACCAAGCTGGGTATCGCGCTCGACGCCGACCCCAAGCTGAGCTAGCGCGTCCGTGAGCGACGACGAGATCAAGCTGACGCGCGAGAGCCTGGCCGACGGGTCGCTGCGGCGCTGGCTTATCAAGACCAACCCGGATCTCAAGGTCTGGTCCGACGAGCAGATCCAGGCCTCGATCGCCGATACCCTGGCGGCGCGCCCCGACGGGACCGGTGACGTCTGGGTCTTCGCCTACGGCTCGCTGATCTGGAATCCCAGCATCCACACGGTGGAGCGGCGCACCGCCGATGTCCGCGGCCTGCACCGCCGCTTCTGCCTGTGGACGCATCTCGGGCGCGGCACTGCCGAGTATCCCGGGCTGATGCTGGCGTTGGAGCGCGGGGGGTCCTGTCGCGGCGTGGTCTATCGAATCGCCGAGGCCCAGGCGCAGGAGGAGCTCACGCTGCTGTGGCGGCGGGAGATGGTGACCGGCGCCTATTCTCCGCGCTGGGTTAACGGCGTGACGCCCGCGGGGCCGGTGCGCGCCATCGCATTCGTCATGAACGGGGCCCATCACCGCTACGCCGGCCGCCTGCCGGACGCCGAGGTGGCGGCTGTCCTGGCACGTGCAGAAGGTCCTCTAGGGCGCTGTTGCAGCTATCTTTTCTCCACGGTCCAGCACCTGCACGAACTCGGGATCCGCGATCGGCACCTGGAGCGGTTGGCGGGCCTGGTGGAGGCGCTGCAGCTGGGTGGCGTGCCTGACGGCGGCAAGACGGCGGCGCGCTGATTTTTTGTTCCTTTGCGCCGGCCGGGGGCAGGGGTATCAGTTAGCCATGAATTGCAGCGAGACAATCGAGCGGAGCAGGCGCCGCGTGTCCGGTCCGGATTCCGCGAACGCGGGTCGGAACCCGTGACCACGCCGGGCGCCGCACCACGCCGCGTCAGCATCCTCGGCTCGACCGGGTCCGTCGGCTGCAACACAGTCTCCCTGGTGGAAGCGGAGCCCGAGCGCTATGCGGTCGAGGCGCTGACGGCACATCGCAATGCGGAGCTGCTGGCGGATCAGGCCCGGCGCCTGAAGGCGAAGTTCGCCGTGGTCGCCGAGGAAAGCCAATACCGCGCCCTGAAGGCCGCGCTGTCAGGCAGCGGCATCGAGGCAGCGGCGGGGCCCGACGCCATCATCGAGGCGGCGGCGCGGCCCTCCGACTGGGTGATGGGGGCGATCGTCGGCGCCGCGGGGTTGCCGCCGATCCTGGCGGCGGTGCGCCGCGGGGCGCTGGTGGCGCTCGCCAACAAGGAGGCGCTGGTCTGCGCCGGTGCGCTCATCACCGCCGAGGCCAGGAAATATGGCGCGCGGTTCCTGCCTGTCGACAGCGAGCACAACGCCGTCTTCCAGGTCTTCGACGAGGCGCGCCGGCACGCCATCGAGCGCATCGTTCTCACCGCCAGCGGTGGCCCGTTCCGCGAGCGCAGCCGCGCCGAGATGGAGCGCGCGACGCCGGAGCAGGCGGTGGCGCATCCGAACTGGCGCATGGGCGCCAAGATCTCCGTCGATTCCGCCACCCTCATGAACAAGGGCCTGGAGGTGATCGAGGCTCATCACCTCTTCGATCTCCCAAGCGAGCGCATCGACGTGATCGTGCACCCGCAATCCGTCATCCACGGCATGGTCTGCTATACCGACGGCTCCATGCTGGCGCAGATGGGCTCGCCGGACATGCGCACGCCGATCGCCAGCGCGCTGGGCTGGCCCGACCGCATTCCGGCACCCACCGCGCGCCTCGACCTGGCGGCGCTCGCGCGCCTCACCTTCGAGGCGCCGGACCCCGTGCGCTTCCCCGCGCTCCGCCTGGCGCGCCAGGCGCTGGTGGAGGGCGGCACCGCGCCCACGGTGCTCAGCGCCGCCAACGAGATCGCGGTAGCGGCCTTCCTGCAGCGGCAGATCGGCTTCCTCGAGATCGCCTCCACGGTGGAGCGGACGCTGGAGGCGCTGCCGGCGCGCGCGATCGAGAGCCTCGACGACGTCGCCGCGGTCGATCAGGCGGCGCGGGAGATGGCGCTCCGCATCATCGGCAACGGCAGCTCCATGGCGCTTGCCGCCGGCGCGTTCTGACGCGCCGCTCGACGCCGGGGCGGACGTTGCCTGATCTCGACGCCTGAGCCATACCCGATCTCCATGAGAGCAGCAGAAAAGCCCGCGCTGGTCACGGGCGCCACGGGGTTCGTGGGCGCGGCGGTGGCGCGCGCGCTCATCGCCGCCGGCCGCCGCGTGCGCGTCCTGGCCCGGCGCGGCAGCGACCGGCGCAATCTCGCGGGCCTGGACATTGAGATCGCCGAAGGCTCGCTGGAGGATCCGGCGAGCCTTGCCGCGGCGGTCTCCGGCTGCGGCGCGCTTTTCCACGTCGCCGCCGACTACCGGCTCTGGGTGCGCGATCCCCAGGCGATGTTCCGCGCCAATGTGGACGGCACCCGCGCGCTGATGCAGGCGGCGCTCGCCGCCGGCGTCGATCGCATCGTCTACACGTCGAGCGTCGCCGTCCTCGGCATCATTCCCGGCGGCACGCCCTCGGACGAGACGACGCCCAGCGAGTACGCCGACATGATCGGCCCCTACAAGCAATCGAAGTTCCTGGCCGAGGTGGAGGTGCGCAAGCTCATCGCGAGCGAGGGCCTGCCGGCCGTCATCGTCAATCCCTCGACGCCGATCGGGCCCCGTGACATCAAGCCGACGCCCACCGGCCGGATGATAGTCGAGGCCGCCTCCGGCCGCATGCCGGTCTTCGTCGACACCGGACTCAACCTCGTCCATGTGGATGACGTGGCGGCGGCCCATCTGCTGGCGGAGCAGAAGGGGAAAGTCGGCGAGCGCTACATCCTCGGCGGCGAGGATATGTCCCTGGCGGAGATCCTGCGCCGCATCGCGCTCATGACCGGTCGCCGTCCACCGACCCTTCGCCTGCCGAACCGGGCGGTCTGGCCGGTGGCAGCGGTCGCGGAAGGCTGGGGACGGCTCACCGGCAAGGAGCCGATGGTCACCTTCGACGCGCTCCGCATGGCGCGGAAGAAGATGTTCTTCTCGGCCGCGAAGGCGGAGCGCGAGCTCGGCTTCCGCGCCCGACCCGTCGATCAGGCGCTGGGCGACGCCATCGGCTGGTTCCGGGCGCAGGGGATGCTGCGCTCATGATCGCCGGCCTCGCCGTTCTCAGCTTCGCGATCTGGCTTTATCTGCTGCTCGGGCGCGGCGGCTTCTGGCGCGAGGGCGTGCTGCCGCCGGCGCCGGAGCCGGCGCGCTGGCGCGGCGTCGTCGCGGTGGTGCCGGCTCGCAACGAGGCGCCCTATGTCGGCGATGCCGTCCGCTCGCTCCTGACTCAGGACTATCCCGGCAATTTCTCGGTGATCCTGGTGGATGACCACAGCGACGACGGCACAGCCGAGATGGCACGGAGTGCCGCCGCGGCCGCGGGCGCCGCCGATCGCCTGACGATAGTTCGCGCACGGGAGTTGCCGCCGGGTTGGACCGGCAAGCTCTGGGCCCTCGATCAGGGGCTGCAGCAGCTGGTGCAGCGCGATCCGCCGCCGGAGCTCGTGCTCCTCACCGACGCGGACATCGTCCATGACAGGACAAATCTCCGTGAGCTCGCCGCGCGCATCGAGACCGGCGTGGATCTCGCGTCCCTGATGGTGCGCCTGCGCACCGAGAGCCTCGCCGAGCGCTTTCTCATTCCCGCTTTCGTGTTCTTCTTCGAGATGCTCTTTCCCTTCGCCTGGATCCGCGATGTCAGGCGCCGCACGGCCGGTGCCGCCGGCGGCTGCGTGCTGCTGCGCCGGGAGGCGCTGCAGCGCATCGGCGGCCTGGCCGCGATCCGCGGCGAGATCATCGACGACTGCGCCTTGGGCCGGGCGGTGAAGCGGGGTGGCGCGATCTGGCTCGGCCTCAGTGTGCGGACGCGGAGCTTGCGCCCCTATCCCGCGCTCGGCGATATTTGGCACATGGTCGCCCGCACCGCCTATGCCCAGCTCGGGTATTCGCCGATCGTGCTGGCGGGCACCGTGCTTGGTCTCGCCGTCACTTTCCTGGTGCCGGTGGCGGTGACGGTGAGTGGAACCGAGGCGGCGCCGCTCGGCCTCGCGGCCTGGGCCTGCATGGCTTTCGCCTATCTGCCGATGCTTCAGCTCTACGGCCGCTCGCCGGCCTGGGCGCCTCTGCTGCCGGCGATCGCGCTGGTCTACATGGCCGCCACTCTCGACTCCGCGCGGCGTCACTGGCAGGGAAAAGGCGGAGAATGGAAGGGGCGCATTCAACAGCAGGGACGCGCATGACCGCCGCCACGGTGGAGACGCCCTCCGGCAAGGTGGCGACGCAGGAGAATTTTCCTGTCGGCTCCTGGCTGATCCGCCGCGATCTGCGGCCGCACGTGCACGCCTTCTATCGCTTCGCCCGCGAGGCCGACGATGTCGCCGACAATCCGCATCTCGCGGCTGATGACAAAGTGCGCCGCCTCGACCGCATGGGGGAGGTGCTCGACGGTGCCTCCGGCGACGATGCGCCTTCCGCCACGGCGATGCGCGCCAGCAATCTAGCGACCGGCGTCACACCCCAGCATTGCCACGACGTGCTGCGCGCCTTCCGCACCGATGCGACGAAGCTGCGCTACCGGGACTGGGCCGATCTCATGGAGTACTGCCGCTACTCCGCCTCGCCGGTGGGACGCCAGCTCCTCGATCTCCACGGCGAGAGCCGCGACACCTGGCCCGCCAACGACGCGCTCTGCTCCGCGCTCCAGGTGCTCAATCATCTGCAGGACTGCGCGGCTGACTACCGCGATCTCGACCGCGTCTATCTCCCGACCGAGGATCTCGCGCGCTGCGGCGCCACCATCGCGGACCTGACGCGTCCCGCGTCGACGCCGGGCCTGCGCCGCGTCCTCGACGGGCTTCTCGACAGCACCGCCGAGCTGGTGCGCCAGGCGCGCGGATTCTCGCCGCAGGTCAAGAGCACGGGGCTGCGCCGCGAGGTGCGCCGTCATCGTCAACCTGGCGGAGCGGCTGCACGGCGCATCTCCGGCGCGGCGATCCGCTGGCGCGGCGGGTCAAGCTCACGACCTCGGATTTCGCCGCCGCCGTCGTCGTCGGGTTCTGGCGCGGCCGCGAGAAGAGCGCCCCGTGACGGCAGCGGCGACGGCCGATCAGACGTCCCAGGCGACCGCCGAGGCCCGCGCCGCGGTGCGGGCGCGCGTCGAGGCGGCGGGCACCTCGTTCTATTGGGCGATGCGCCTGCTGCCGGAGGCACGCCGCGACGCGATGTTCGCGGTCTATGTGTTCTGCCGCGAGGTGGACGATATCGTGGACGGCACCGCTGCGCCGGAGGCGAAGCATCGTCATCTCGACGCCTGGCGCGCGGAGATCGATGCGGTCTATGCCGGCAAGCCGGGAACGGTGGCGGGGCGGGCGTTATTGCTGGCGGTCGCATGATTTCGCGCTCCGGCGCGAGGATTTCATGGCCGTGATCGACGGCATGGAGATGGATGCGGATGTGGAGATCCGCGCGCCGAGCCTCGCCGAGTTGGACCTTTACTGCGACCGGGTGGCGAGCGCGGTGGGCCGACTCTCCGTGCGCGCCTTCGGCGTCGCCACCGAGGCCGCCGATCGCGTCGCTCACTCCCTGGGCCGCGCGCTGCAGCTCACCAATATCCTCCGCGACCTCGCCGAAGACGGCGCGCGCGGCCGCCTCTATCTGCCGCGCGAGCTGCTCGTGGCCCACGGGATCACCGAGACCGATCCCGCCATCGTGCTGAAGCACCCGGCGCTGCCGCTCGCCTGCGAGGCGCTGGCGGAGATCGCGGCGCAGCAGTTCGCCAATGCGCGGACGGCGATGGCGGACTGTCCGCGCCGCCCGATGCGGCCGGCGGCGGTCATGGGCGCGGTCTATCGCGCCGTGCTGCGGCGCCTGCGACAGCGGGGCTGGCAGGATCTCGAGCGCGAGGTGCATGTGCCGAAGCCGGTGAAGCTGTGGCTGGCCTTGCGCTACGGTCTGCTGTGAGCCGCGTTCATGTCATCGGAGCGGGACTGGCGGGCCTCGCCGCGGCGCTGCGCCTGGCCGAAGCCGGCGTCGCCGTGGTGCTGCACGAGGCGGGGCCCCAGGCCGGCGGCCGTTGCCGATCTTACTTCGATGCCTCGCTCGGCTGTCGCGTCGACAACGGCAATCATCTCCTGATCGCCGGCAATTCGGCGGTGGCGAGCTATCTGCGCGCGATCGGCGCCGCCGGCACGCTGATCGGACCGCAGCAGGCCGCCTATCCCTTCCTCGATCTCAAGTCCGGCGAGCGCTGGACGCTCCGGCCCAACAGCGGGCGGATTCCCTGGTGGCTCTGGAGCCGGAGCCGGCGGGTGCCCGACACCACCGCGGGCGATTACCTGCGCGCGATTCGCCTCCGCAATGCGCCAGCCGACGCGACGGTGACCCAGGTGCTCGACGCCCGCGACCCGCTCTATCGGCGGCTCTGGCAGCCGCTCGCGGTGGCGGCGCTCAACACCGAGGCGCAGCTCGGCTCGGCCGCGATGCTGGGACATCTGCTGGGCCAGAGCTTCGGCCGTGGCGGCCGCGCCTGCCGGCCGCTGGTGCCGCGGATCGGTCTCTCCGAAAGCTTCGTCGATCCCGCTCTCGCCCGGCTCGAGGCGCTGGGCGCGTCCGTGCGCTTCGGCGAGCGGCTGCGGGCGCTGACCGAGGACGGGACCCGGGTGACCGCGCTGGACTTCGACGGCGAGGCGGTGCAACTCGGCGCCGGCGATCGCGTGGTGCTGGCGGTGACCGCGCCGGTGGCCGGGCGCCTGTTGCCGGATCTCACCGTGCCGGACGCGTTTCGCGCCATTCTCAATGCCCACTATCGCGTCGAGCCGCCGCAGAACTCGCCGCTCTTCGTGGGCCTGATCGGAGGCACCGCCGAATGGGTGTTCCGCAAGGCCGAGGTGCTGTCGGTGACGGTGAGCGCCGCGGACCAGCTCATGGACACGAGTGCGGAGGAGTTGGCGCCGCTGCTGTGGCGCGACGTGGCGCGGGCCTATGACCTGCCGCCGGACCCGGTACCGTCCTGGCAGATCGTCAAGGAGCGCCGGGCCACCTTCGCGGCGACGCCGGCCCAGCTCGCCCGACGCCCTGGCACTGCGACAGGCTGGCGCAACCTCGTGCTGGCGGGCGACTGGACCGATACCGGGCTGCCCGCCACCATCGAGGGGGCGATTCGCTCGGGTTTCGCCGCCGCCGCGGCGGTTCGCCGGGAGCCCACATAAAACACTTGAGCCAGAGCCCCGCCGACGCCATGGTGGCGCCCGCACCCAGACATATGCTCGAATTCGATCGACCGATGAGATCCATGGCCGCGCCCGATTCCCTTGCCCGTGCCGCCCCGACGGCGGCGGAGGAGCTCGATCGCGCCATCGACGGGGCGGCGACGGGGCTCGTGGCGCTGCAGCGCCCGGACGGGCATTGGGTCTTCGAGCTGGAGGCGGATGCCACCATTCCCGCCGAGTACATCCTGCTGCAGCACTACCTCGACGAGATCGACGAGGGCGAGCAGCAGGCGCTGGCCCATTACCTCCGAACGATCCAGGAGGATCACGGCGGTTGGCCGCTCTTCCACCGCGGCGAGTTCGATATCTCGGCATCCGTGAAGGCCTATTTCGCCCTGAAGGCGGTGGGCGATGGTCCCGACGCGCCGCACATGAAGCGGGCGCGCGACGCGATCCTCGCCCACGGCGGCGCCGGCCGCGTCAACGTCTTCACCCGCATCCAGCTGGCGCTCTTCGGCGAGATGGAATGGCGGCACGTGCCGGTCATGCCCGTGGAGATCATGCATCTGCCGCGCTGGTTTCCGTTCCACCTCAGCAAGGTGTCGTACTGGTCGCGCACGGTGATCGTGCCGCTGCTGGTGCTGATGGCGATGAAGCCGCGGGCGCGCAATCCGCGCCGGATCTCCGTGCAGGAATTGTTCGTGCCCGGCGCCGAGGTGCCGCCGCCCGGTCTCACGGGCTCGGTCTGGGCCACCGCCTTCGCGAACCTCGACCGCAAGCTGCGCTGGATCGTGCCGCGCTTTCCCCGGAGCTGGCACCGCCACGCCGTCAACAAGGCTGTGGCTTTCGTCAAGGAGCGTCTCAACGGCGAGGATGGGCTCGGCGCGATCTACCCGGCGATGGCGAACTCGGTGATGATGTTCGACTGCCTGGGCTATCCAAAGGACGACCGCTACCTCGCCCTCGCCAAGCTGTCGCTGAAAAAGCTCCTGGTGCTGACGCCGGGGCGATCCTATTGCCAGCCCTGCGTCTCGCCGATCTGGGATACCGGACTTGCCGCCCACGCGCTGCTGGAGGCGGGCGGCAACGAGGCGGAGGCATCGGTGCGGCGCGGCCTCGACTGGCTCGCCGAGCGTCAGGAACTGGAAGTCGCCGGCGACTGGGCGGTGTGGCGGCCCAAGCTTAGGCCCGGCGGCTGGGCGTTCCAATACGCCAATCCGCATTATCCCGACGTGGACGACACGGCCGTCGTGGCGCTGGCGATGCATCGCCTGGATCCCGCGCGCTACGGCACCGCGGTCGCGCGCGCCGCCGAATGGATCGAGGGCATGCAGAGCCGCAACGGCGGCTGGGGCGCCTTCGATGCCGACAACACCTTCACCTATCTCAACTACATTCCCTTCGCCGACCATGGCGCGCTTCTCGATCCCCCGACCGCCGACGTATCGGCGCGCTGCGTGAGCTTTCTCGGCCAGCTCATCGCCGCCGACGCGGGGCGGGATGATCAGTGCTTCGCCACCGGCGTCGAGTATCTCTTGCGCGAGCAGGAGACCGATGGGTCCTGGTTCGGGCGTTGGGGCACGAACTACATCTACGGCACCTGGTCGGCGCTGTCGGCGCTCAATGCCGCCGGTGTCGATCAACAGTCTCCGGCGGTGCGGCGCGCGGTGGACTGGCTGGTGGCGCGCCAGCGCGCCGACGGCGGCTGGGGCGAGGACGGTCGCTCCTACTGGAGCGATCAGCCGCGCGGCGAGGCGGCGGAGAGCACGCCGTCCCAGACCGCCTGGGCGCTCCTGGGCCTGATGGCGGCGGGCGAGATCGACACTCCCGCGGTCGCCAGCGGCATCGATTATCTCGTCTCGACTCAGAATACCGCCGGACTCTGGGACGAGGAGCTCTATACGGCGGTGGGATTTCCCCGCGTGTTCTATCTCCGCTATCACGGCTATCGCGCGTTCTTCCCGCTCTGGGCATTGGCGCGCTTTCGCAATCTCCGGCGCGGCAATATCCGCGCGACGCCCTACGGCATGTAAATGACGATCGGCGCCGTCACCGGCCTTGCCGCCGAGGCGACGGTTGCCCGTGAGATCGGGTTCTTGGCGGCGGCGGGCGGCGGCACTGCCGCCGGCACAGAGGCCGCGGCGCTGGCGCTGCTGGCGCGTCCGGTCATCGGCCTCGTGAGCTTCGGTATCGCCGGCGGCCTGGCGCCCGGCCTCCAGAGCGGCGCCCTCGTCCTGCCGGCGGCGGTGCGCGGCGCGGACGGCACCGCCCATTGGGTCGACGTGGAATGGCATCTGCGCCTCGGCGCCGCCGCCCGCAAGGCCGGCCTCGCGGTGACCGTGGGTGGCATGCTCGGCCACGGCGCCATCGCTGCCACCGCCGCGGCGAAGGCGGCGCTCCATCGCGAGACCAACGCCGTCGCCGTCGATCTCGAGAGCCACGTGGTGGCCGCCGTGGCGCGGCATGCCCGCGTGCCCTTCGTGGTGCTCCGCGCCATCGCCGACCCCGCCGACCGGGACCTGCCGCCCGCCGCGCTGCTGCCGCTCACCGCCGGCGGCCGGCCTAATCTGGTTCGGGTTCTGCTCTCCGTTGCCTGTCATCCCGGCCAGGTGCCCGCGCTGCTGGATCTCGCGAAGGAGACCAAGGTGGCGCTGGAAGCGCTGCGCCAGGCGGGGCATGCCCTGAAGGGCGAGCTGCTGCGGCCGTGATGGCACGGCTATACTGCGTCCTTCGACTCATGGCCCTTCGGGCCATGGCTCAGGATGAGGACGATAAGAGAATGGCACAAAGAAAATTTCCTCATCCTGAGCCGACCGCGGAGCGGGCGAGTCGAAGGACGCAGGATGTCTCTCCAGCCGATATTTGACAGCGACGGAGCGCCTCGCTCTAAGATCGCTGGTGATCGAACGATAAAAATTAAGGGGAGGAAGAAGTCGTGAAAATCCATCTCGCGCTGTGGGTGCTGGCCGTCGCTCTGCTGGGCGGTTCCGCAGCCACGGCCCGCGCCGAGGACGCCTACGAGATCCACGTCGTTCTCCCCATCACCGGGGGCGGATCCTTCGTCGGCAAGGGGCAGCAGGAGAGCCTTGGGGCGCTGGAGGCCAGCGTCAACAAGACTGGCGGCATTCAGGGCCGGCCGCTGCATTTCAATTTCCACGACGACCAGACCAGCGCCCAGGTGGCGGTGCAGCTGGTGAACGGCATCCGCGCCTCCAATCCCGCGGTCATCCTCGGCTCGAGCCTGGTGGCGATGTGCAATGCCATGGCGCCGATCCTCAAGAACGGGCCGGTGCTCTATTGCCTCTCGCCGGGCTTTCATCCCGTGGCGGGCGGCTATGCCTTCTCGGCGAGCTCGTCGTCCTACGATCAGATCGCGGCGCTGGTGCGCTATTACCGCCTCAAGGGCTGGACCAGGCTCGCGGCGCTCTCGGGCACCGACGCCACGGGCCAGGACGCCGATCATGCCATCGAGCAGATCCTCGCCAAGCCCGAGAACGCCGCGGTCAAGCTGGTGGAGCACCAGCATTTCAATCCCACCGATGTCAGCGTCGCGGCGCAGATGGAGCGCATCAAGGGCTCGGGTGCCCAGGCGCTGATCGCGTGGTCGACGGGCGCGCCGGTAGCCACGGTTCTCAAGGGAGCGATCCAGTCCGGGCTCGAGATCCCCATTGCTCCCAGCAGCGGCAACCAGACCTTCGCCCAGATGGCGCAATACGCCGATTTCCTGCCGCCGCAGTTCATGGTGCCGTCGGCGCTCTATCCCGAGCATGACGGCGTGCTGCAGCTCGATCCCCGCATGGAGGCGGTGCAGCACGACATGTACGCGATCCTGAAGGAGCGCAATCTCCGGGCCGACAACATGGTGGCGACCACCTGGGACGCGGGCCTCATCGTGGTGGCGGCGCTGCGCAAGCTCGGGCCCGGCGCCACGGCGGAGCAGGTGCGCGACTTCATCGCCGGGCTCACGGATTTTCCGGGCGTCGACGGCATCTACGACTTCAAGTCCTATCCCGAGCGCGGCCTCGGCCCGGACGCCGCCGCGATCATGCGCTTCGATGCCGAGGGCAAGCGCTGGGTCTGGCTCAGCAAGCCCGGTGGCGCGCCGCTGACCCCGTAGTCAGGCGCCTCGCACCTGGTCGAGGAGAGCCGCGGGATCGCGGTCGAGGCGGTCGCCGCGCCAGGCGACGTGCTGGTCCGGCCGGATGAGGGCGAGGCGGGCGCCGTAGAGATCCGGCAGGCGGTCGTCGCGGGGTGTCGCGACGGTGAGGGGAATGCCGAGATCCAGCGCGGCGGCGGCGAGCCGCTCGATCTCGCCCTCGGCGCCGGGGCGCGTCACCAGCAGCGTGAAGCCGTCGTCGAAGCGGTCGTAGAGCGACGCGCCGTCAGCGAGCCAGAGATGGGGCGCCAGGGAGCCGGGATGGGCCGAGGCCACGTAGTTCATGAAATGCGCCTCGGGCGCCGCCGTGCCGTCTGAGATCACGATCGGCGAGCCCCCATAGCGGTCGCCCAGCACGACGCCGAGTGTCCGGAACTCGCGGAGCTTGTCCTTGGCGATGCGGGTGCCCAGCGCTTCCCGCGCGGCGGCGCCGGCGCTGTCGTCGCTCTCCAAATTTGCGGTCAGGAGATCGCGGGGCAGCGCCGCGTAATTCTGCACCGCCTCGTCGATGACGCGCTGATGTACCGGGCGGCGCTCCGCCTCGTAGCTCCCGAGGAGAATCTCGCCGCCCCAGCCCTGGATCCGTGCCGCGAGCTTCCAGCCGAGATCGACCGCGTCGGCGATGCCCATGTTCATGCCGTAGCCGCCATAGGGCGGATGCAGGTGGCAGGCATCACCCGCCAGGAAGATGCGGCCTTGGCGATAGCGCTCGGCGATCAGGCTGTGGGCGGACCAGGGATCGGAGACCAGGATTTCCATCTCGATCTCGCGGCCGACCGCCTTGTGGACGATGGCACGTGCCTCGGTCTCATCGGGTGTCGCCTGGCCGCGCGCCAGCGCCATCATGAAGTACCAGGTGTCGCCGCGATCCATCGGCCCCATCACCGCGGGCGCGTCGGGATTGACCAGCCAGTACATGATCGCTGGGTGCTGGCCGTGGAGTTGCCCGAGGCGGGGGCAGCGCAGCACCAAGTTGAAGTTCTGGGCATAGGCGTGCTGACCCGTCATCGATATGTCGAGGAGCTTGCGCGTCAGGCTGCGGGCGCCGTCGGCGGCGATCATGTAGCGGGCGGCGATCCCTGACGCAGCGCCCGTGGCGGTGCTCACGACCTCCGCCTCAATGCCAGCATCGGACTGCGCCACGGCGGCGAGCCGCGTGCCGAAGCGCAGATCGATCGAGGGCAGCGTCAGCACGTGGTCGCGCAGGACGCCCTCCACCTCGTATTGCGGGATCCACTGGGCGGGCTCGGAGAAGCGGTCGTCCTTCCCTCGGGCGCCATAGAACGCATTCTCGATCCGCGCCAAGGGATGGCCGCAGAGGCGGGTCGCGAAGACGATGTCGGTGGGATGTCCCGGCGGCAGCGGCGAGGCCTGCCGGATGCGCTCGGCGATGCCCCAGCGCCGCATGTGCTCCATGGAGCGCACGTTGGTGGTCTTGGCGCGCGGCTGGTGGCCGATGCGGTCGTTCTGCTCGATGACGATGGCGCGGACGCCACGGCGTCCCAGCTCGATCGCGGCGGAGAGCCCGACCGGCCCGGCGCCGACGATCAGGACGTCGGCGGCATCGGACGAGCGCGTCGTGGTCAGACCCGCTCGTACTTGAAGCGGCGCACCTTGTCCATGTTCATGCCTTCGAGGCGGATCAGACGCGTCGGCGCGTCGCGGCGGGGCGAATGCAGGTCGCCCTCGTTGTAGAGCCTGGCCATGCCGGGCTTCAGCACGTAGTCCCTGACATGGCGCGCCTTGCCGGGCTTGTCCTCGGCGGCGGCTTCCACGCGCTCCCAGTCCGTCATGATGGTCTCGCCGGCGGCTTGGCCGTAAATCGCCCAGGAGGGCCCGTGATCGTGAGGCGCGCTGTTCTTGGCGCCCTCATAGGCATGGGCGAGGATGCAGAAGCCGAGCTCGGGATCCTCGTAGATCACCTTGCGCTCGGGCGTGCCCGGGCCGAGATGCTGGGCGACGAAGGCCTTGTCCTTGAGGACTTCCTCCAGCAGCGCGCAGATCTGGGTGCGGCCGTCGGGGCCGGGATGCTCCGCCAGGAGGCGGTGGCAGGCGGTGGAGAACTGCTCCAGCGTATGGGTCATGGCGTCGCTCCCTCCGGGGTCAGGCAAGCTGGGTCCGATGCAATGCGGCGAATTCCGCCATGCTCGCGACCTCGAGGTCGGGCTTGGCATCGCCCTTGGGCACCGGCGTCGCACCCGCGCTGGCGCGGCCCTGGCGCCGGTTGATCCAGGCGGTCTTGAGGCCGAGGGCCTTGGCGGGAACGACGTCGTGGAAGAGGCTCTGGGCGGTGTGCAGGATCTGCTCCGGGCGGATGCCCAAGGTGCCGACCTCGCTGATCGCCAGGCGGAAATTGCGCGGGTCCGGCTTGTAGGAGCCCGCGTCCTGGGCGGTGACGATCCGGTCGAACTCCACCTTCAGCTTCTCGTTGCTGCCGGCGAAGGAGGCGCGGTCGACGTTCGAGAGGATGACCAGCTTGAAATGCCGCTTCAGGTGCTGGAGCGCCGCCACCGTGTCGGGGAAGGCGGGCCAGCGCGGCACCGAGCGGCCGAATTCCGCCGCCGCAGCGTCCGTCGCCGACACGTTCCAGCGCTTGCCCAGCGCGCGGAAGGTGTCCGCGAGGATCTCCGGATAGAGCTTCTTCGGCGTCGCCGCCTCGAGGCGGGATTCCTCGGCGCCGAAGGCCTCGAGAATCTGATCGTCGGTGAGGCCGAGCCCGTGCGGCGCCAGCCACGGCTTGAGCTCCGCCAGGATGCCGCTCTCCCAGTCGATCAGCGTCCCGTAGCAGTCGAAGGTCAGCGCCTTGAAACTCGCGAGCTGCGGGGGCATGCGGGGCCTTGGCGCCTGCCGCTATTCCGCCGCGGGCGCGCTCTGCGCCGTGCCGGGCTTGCTGTGCTGGAGCTGCGCCATCGCCTGCTCGACATGGCGGGAGAATACGAATTCCGCCGGACGCTGGCGGTCGAGGTTGATCTCCTCCGCCATGGCGCCGTCGGTACGGATGCCGTTGAGGGCAACGCCCAGCGCCCGGAGCGGACGCTTCACGGAGTCCACCACCGCGCTCGCCTCGTAGCCGCTGTGCACCATGCAGTCCGCGCACTTCTCGTAGTTGCCGGTGCCGTAGCTGTCCCAGTCGGTCTCGGTCATCAGCTCCTTGAAGGTCTTGGCATAGCCTTCGCCAAGGAGGTAGCACGGCCGCTGCCAGCCGAAATAGGTCCGGGTCGGATTGCCCCAGGGCGTGCAGTGGTAGGTCTGATTGCCGGCGAGGAAGTCGAGGAACAGCGACGACTGGCTGAACTGCCACTTGTGGCCGCGGCCCAGGCGGAAGATCTCGCGGAAGAGTTGCTTCGTCTTGCGGCGGTTGAGGAAGTGCGCCTGGTCCGGCGCCCGCTCATAGGCATAGCCCGGCGAGACCGTGATGCCGTGGACGCCCATCGCCATCACGTCGTCGAAGAACTTGGCGGCCTTCACCGGGTCGGTGCCGTCGAAGAGGGTGCAGTTGATGTTGACGCGGAAGCCGCGCTCGCGGGCCAGCTTGATCGCCGATACCGCGCGGTCGTAGACGCCGTCCTGGCAGACTGACTTGTCATGCATCTCGCGATCGCCGTCGAGATGTACCGACCACACGAAGTAGGGGTTCGGCTTGAAGAGGTCGATCTTCTTTTCCATCAGCAGCGCGTTCGTGCAGAGATAGACGAATTTCTTGCGCGCGATGATGCCCTCGACGACCTGGTCGATCTCCCGGTGCAGCAGCGGCTCGCCGCCGGCGATCGACACCACGGGCGCGCCGCACTCGTCCACCGCCTCCAGGCACTCGGCCACCGAGAGGCGCTGATTCAGGATCGGATCGGGATAGTCGATCTTGCCGCAGCCGGCGCAAGCGAGGTTGCAGCGGAAGAGCGGCTCCAGCATCAGCACCAGCGGGTAGCGCTTGATGCCCTTGAGGTGCTGCATCGCCACATAGGTGCCGACGCGGATCTTTTGATGAAGCGGAACGGCCAAGGCGAAATCCTCGCGCGGGTGAAAGGGGAACTACCGACGGCGACGGGCCGCGGTTCAGCCCGTGAGCTCGGCGAGCTCGGCGGGCATGCGGAAGCGAACGTTCTCGGTGATGCCGGGAAGCGTCTCCATCTCGACGGTGGCGATCTCGCGCAGGCGCTCGATCAGCTTCTGGACGAGATCCTCCGGCGCCGAGGCGCCGGCGGTGATGCCGACGGAGGTCGCGCCCTCGAGCCAGCTCGGGTCGAGCGCGTCGGCGTCGGCGATGAGATAGCTCGGCACGTTCTGCTCGGCGGCGATCTCCCGCAGCCGGTTGGAGTTGGAGCTGTTGGCGGCGCCCACCACCAGCACCACGTCGACGTCCATGGCGAGGTCGTGCACCGCGCGCTGGCGGTTCTGGGTCGCGTAGCAGATGTCCTTGGTGTCGGGGCCGACGATGCTGGGGAAGCGCACCTTGAGGGCGTCGATGACGGCGCGGGTGTCGTCGACGCTGAGGGTGGTCTGGGTGATGAAGGCGAGCTTCTCCGGGTTGCTCACCTCGAGGCCGCCGACTTCCTCGGCCTTGGAGATCAGGTACACCTTGCCGTCGATGCGGCCCATGGTGCCCTCGATCTCCGGATGCCCGGCGTGGCCGATGAGGATGATCTCGCGGCCTTGGGCGGCGTAGCGCTGGCCCTCGCTGTGCACCTTGGAGACCAGCGGGCAGGTGGCGTCGATGACCGGCAGGTCGCGGCCCTCCGCCGAGGCCTCCACCGCGCGGGAGACGCCGTGGGCGCTGAAGATGGTGACGCTGCCCGGCGGGATCTCGTCGAGCTCGTCGACGAAGCGTGCGCCCTTGGCGCGCAGGCGCTCCACCACGTGCCGGTTATGGACGATCTCGTGGCGCACGTAGATCGGCGGCCCGTACTTCTCCAGGGCCCGCTCGACGATCTCGATGGCGCGCTCGACGCCGGCGCAGAAGCCGCGCGGCTGCGCCAGCACGACCCTGAGGCGCCTCTCCGTCTTCGATCCGGTGCTGGTGTCGGCTGCCGATTCGGTCATTTAACCCTCGCTGTCGAGGCGGGAAAGTACCGCGTCCCCCGGGCATTATGCAATTGGGACGGGCTGGAGGGCTGGTATGCCGGAAATTGTCGCAGGCGATTTCGCCCCATTTTCGTCATATTTGAGCAAGATTGCATGAATTCCGTGGCATAGCCTGCTCCTGTCACGGCGCAACCATGCCGGGCGTAGTGAATTGCGCATCGGTTGCGGCTATGTTTAGGTGACCGGAGAATGCGTCGCGTGCCCGTTGCCCCGGGGGGAATCGAGCCGCGCCAACACCGACATCAGAGCTAGGATGGCCTGCTGTGAGCACCACACCGCCCACCACCACGCCTGAGACCTCGACGGCCGCGCGCCCGATCTCCAACCGGACGCCGTTGCTGGACCGGATCGTTGTGCCTGCGGATCTGCGCCGGCTTCCTGAGGGTGATCTGAAGCAGGTGGCTGAGGAGCTGCGGCGGGATCTGATCGACTCGGTCTCGGTGACGGGCGGGCATCTGGGGGCGGGGCTTGGGGTGGTGGAGCTGACGGTGGCGCTGCACTACGTGTTCGAGACGCCGAAGGACCGGCTGATCTGGGACGTGGGCCACCAGGCCTATCCGCACAAGATCCTGACCGGGCAGGCGGGACCGGATGCGGACGCCTGCGCCAGGGCGGGGGGCTTTCGGGCTTCACGCGGCGGGCGGAGAGCGAGTACGACCCCTTTGGCGCGGCGCACAGCTCGACCTCGATCTCGGCGGGTCTGGGGATGGCGGTGGGGCGCGACCTCAAGGGCGGCGGGAACACGGTGATCGCGGTGATCGGCGACGGCGCGATGAGCGCGGGCATGGCCTATGAGGCGATGAACAACGCGGGCTCGATGGACGCGCGGCTGATCGTGATCCTGAACGACAACGACATGTCGATCGCGCCCCCGGTGGGAGCGATGAGCGCCTACCTGTCGCGGCTCCTGTCGTCCAAGCCGTATAGAAGCCTGCGGCACCTGGCGCGGGAGCTGGCGAAGCGCTTCCCCCGGCCGCTGGAGCAGGCGGCCAAGCGCGCGGAGGAATACGCCCGCGGCTTCGTCACCGGCGGCACGCTCTTCGAGGAGCTGGGGTTCTACTACGTGGGCCCGATCGACGGCCACAACCTCGATCACCTGCTGCCCGTCCTCAAGAACGTGCGGGAGAGCCCGGAGCGGGGCCCGGTGCTGATCCACGTGGTGACCCAGAAGGGGCATGGCTACCCGCCGGCGGAAGCGGCGGCGGACAAGTACCATGGCGTCGTCAAGTTCGACGTGGCGACGGGCGCCCAGGCGAAGGGGAAGGGCGGACCGCCCTCCTATACCGGGGTCTTCGCCAAGGCGCTGATCGCCGAGGCGGAGCGGGATGAGCGCATCGTGGCGATCACGGCGGCGATGCCGTCGGGGACCGGCCTCGACAAGTTCGCGGAGAAGTTCCCGAGCCGCTGCTTCGACGTGGGCATCGCCGAGCAGCACGCGGTGACGTTTGCGGCGGGGCTGGCGTGCGAGGGCCTGAAGCCCTTTGCCGCGATCTACTCGACCTTCCTGCAGCGGGGCTACGACCAGGTGGTGCACGACGTGGCGATCCAGCGCCTGCCGGTGCGGTTCGCGCTGGACCGGGCGGGGCTGGTGGGCTCGGACGGGGCGACCCACGCGGGGTCGTTCGATCTGGCCTATCTCGGCTGCCTGCCGGAGTTTGTGATCATGGCGGCGGCGGACGAGGCCGAGCTCATGCACATGGTGGCGACCCAAGCCCAGATCGACGACCGGCCCTCGGCGGTGAGATACCCGCGCGGCGAGGGGACCGGGGTGGCGCTTCCCGAGCGCGGTGAGCCGCTGCCGATCGGGCGCGGGCGGATCGTGCGGGAGGGCAGCACGATCGCGCTCCTGAGCCTGGGGACCCGGCTCGCCGAGTGCCTGAAGGCGGCGGAGGAGCTCCAGAGCTACGGGCTCTCCACGACGGTGGCGGACGCGCGGTTCATGAAGCCTCTGGATACCGACCTCATCGAGCGGCTGGCGCGGGAGCACGAGGTGCTGATCACCATCGAGGAGGGCTCGATCGGCGGCTTCGGATCCCATGTGCTGAACCACCTCGCCGGCGCCGGGATGCTGGACCAGGGGCTCAAGGTCAGGCCGATGGCGCTCCCGGACCGCTTCCTCGACCACGACGCGCCGGCCCTGCAGTACGACGAGGCCCGCCTCAACGCCAAGCACATCGTCCACACCGCCCTTACCGCGCTGGGCCGCGAGGCGCGCGCCAAGCCGGCGCGAGCCTAGCTCGGCAGTGCGGACCGGGCGCGGGCCCGGCACGCGGCAGATCCCATGACGGCACGGCAGCGCGTGGACACGCTCCTGGTGGAGCGCGGTCTTGCGGAGACACGCACCAAGGCACAGGCACTGATGATGGCCGGTGCGGTCTGGAGCGGCGAGCGCCGCCTCGACAAGCCCGGCGCGATGGTGGCCGCCGACATCTCCCTCGAGCTGCGCGGCCGCGATCACCCCTGGGTCTCCCGCGGCGGCATCAAGCTCGCTCACGGTCTCCGACATTTCGCCATCGATCCTACCGGCGCCGTTGCCCTCGACATCGGTGCCTCCACCGGCGGCTTCACCGATGTTCTGCTGACCTCGGGTGCGCGCCGCGTCTATGCCGTCGATGTCGGCTACGGCCAGCTCGCCACCAAGCTGCGCGATGACGAGCGGGTGGTGGTGCTGGAGCGATTGAACGCGCGCCATCTCACCCGCGCGCAGGTGCCCGATCCCATCGACCTCGTCGTCTGCGACGCGAGCTTCATCGGCCTCGCCGTGGTCCTGCCGGCGGGGCTGGCGCTGACGGCGCCCAAGGCGCGCCTCATCGCCCTCATCAAGCCGCAGTTCGAGGTCGGCAAGGGCAAGGTGGGGAAGGGTGGCGTGGTCCGCGATCCCGCGCTGCGGCAGGAGGCCTGCGATCATGTCGTTGCCTGGCTCGGCGCGCGGCCCGGCTGGATCGTCGACGGCGTGACGGAAAGCCCGATCCAGGGACCCGAGGGCAACGTGGAATTTCTGGTCGCGGCTCACAAGGACGCTCCGTGAGCGGTGGCGGCGAAACCGTGCTGCTTTCGGTGATGCGCGTCGGCGTGCGCGGCGACGGGATCGCCGATCACCAGGGCAAGCCCGTCTATATCCCCTTCACCGCGCCCGGCGACCGCGTCCGCGTGCGGCTGGGCAAGGCGCGGGACGAGGGGCATCAGGCCAGCGTCGTCGAGCTCGTCGAGGCCGGCGCGCGGCAGGCGCCGCCGTGCCCGCATTTCATGACCTGCGGCGGCTGCGCCCTGCAGCATCTCGCCGACGAGGCCTATCGGCAGATGAAGGAACAGCAGGTGCGGTCGGCGCTGGCCCATCGCGGCCTCGATGCCGATGTCGTCGAGCCTCTGGTGCGTCTTCCGCCGGCCACGCGCCGGCGCGCGCGGCTGGCGCTGCTGCGGCCGCGTAAGGGCCGGGTCCTCGCGGGCTTCCACGGCCGCGAGAGCAGCGCGATCGTGGACATGCGCGTCTGCCCCGTGCTCGATCCGCGCCTCGTCGCCCTCGTGGCACCGCTGCGGGATCTCGCGGCTCGGCTGCTGCGGTCGGGCGACGGCGGCTTCGCCACCATGACGACGCTGGAGAGCGGCGTCGATCTCCTCCTCGACCTGCCGGGGATTCCGGATCTACCGGGGCTGGAAGCGCTGGCGGAATTCGCCGATGCCCGGGATCTGGGCCGCCTTGCCTGGCGCGGCGATCCCAAGGAGGCGCCGACCCCGGCAGCGGAACGGCGGACCGCGCGCGTGGTCTTCGCCGGTGTTGCCGTGGACGTGCCGAGCGACAGTTTCCTGCAGGCGAGCGTGGAGGCCGATCGAGCGCTGACGGAGCTGGTCCTCGGTGGCGTGGGCGCTGGGACCGGTATCGCCGATCTCTATGCCGGGCTCGGCACCTTCACTTTTGCGCTCGCGGCACGCGCATCGGTCCATGCGGTCGACGGCGCGCGGCCCGCGGTATCAGCCCTCACCGCCGCCGCCGCGCGGGCGGGGCTGGGCGTGCGCGTCAGCGCCGAGGCGCGGGATCTCGAGATGCGGCCGCTGATGGCCGACGAGCTTCGTCGCTTCGATGCGGTGGTCTTCGATCCCCCGCGCGCCGGCGCCAAGGCGCAGTCGGAAGCGCTGGCGGCATCGACGGTGCCGCGGGTGGTGGCGGTCTCCTGCAATCCCGCCACCTTCGCTCGGGATGCCCGTGCCCTCGTAGACGGCGGCTACCGCCTGACCCGCGTGGTGCCCGTCGACCAGTTCATCTGGTCGCCCCACGTGGAGCTGGTGGCCTGGCTCGAGCGGTGATCAGAATTCCGTCAGCGTCTTGCGCAGCGTGGTCTCTCCGTAATGCGTCCGGGTCAGGCCGCGGCGCTGCAAGGCCGGGATCAGGCCCTCGGTGATCTCGGCGATGACGCGGCGGCTCACGCGCTGGAACGGCGTGCTGATGAGGAAGCCGTCGCCGCCCACCGCCTCCATCAGCTCGCCCATGCGCTCGGCCACCTCGTCGGGGGTGCCGATGAGGTCGACGCCGGCGCTGAAGCGCTCCATGGCGAGCTGGCGGAGCGTCTTGCCGCTGCCCCACTGGGCGAACTTGTCCAGGGAGCCCTGCTCGCCGTTGGTGGTGAGCTTCGGCAGCGGCTTGTCCAGGTCGTATTTGGAGAAGTCGATGTCGGTGACGGTGGAGACGCTGGCGAGCGCCGCCTCGATGAAGAGCGGCGAGGAGACCATGCGGTCGTACTTCGCATAAGCCTCCTCCCGGGTCTCCCCCAGGATCGGATAGACCAGGAACAGCACCTTGACGTCATCGGGATTGCGCCCGGCGGCGGCAGCGCGCGTGCGCACGTCGTCGCGGTAGCCCTTCATGCCGGTAATGCCGTTCGCGGTCGCGATGATGGAGTCCGCCGTCCGCGCCGCGAACTCGCGTCCCCGCGGCGAGCCGCCGGCCTGCACGAAGGCGGGGCGGCCCTGGGGCGAGCGCACGGTGTTGAGCGGGCCGCGGCACTTGAAGTACTTGCCCTGGAAATCGATGGTGCGGATCTTGGTGTGATCGGCGTAGTAGCCGCGCTCGCGGTCCTGGACGACGGCATCCGCATCCCAGGTGTCGAAGAGCTTGCAGACGAGCTGCACATACTCGTCCGCCATCTCGTAGCGCTGCTCGCGCGGCGGCAGCTTGTCCATGCCGAAGTTCTGCGCCGCCGCATCCTCGCCGCTGGTGACGATGTTCCAACCGAAGCGCCCATTCGAGATGTGATCGAGAGTGGAGCTGAGGCGCGCCAGCATGAAGGGCGGATAGGCCATGGTGGACATCGTCGCCACCACGCCGAGGCGGGAGGTGGCGGCGCCGATGAGTGCGGCGAGCGGGCAGGGATCGTGCTTTGGCACCAGGAGCGCGTGCTTCATCGCGGCCTCGGCGGTGCCGCCATAGGCCTCGGACACCATCAGCGTGTCTTCCAGCATGATGTAGTCGAAGCAGGCGCGCTCCAGCGCCTGGGCGAAATCGACGTAGAACTTGCCGTCCCACGGCGGCAGGCCCGCGGCGAAGGGATGGTTCCAGTCGCCGGGGGTGAAGTTCGTGAACCAGCCCAGGTGAAATTTCTTCGGCATGCGGGCCCCTTTTCGCGGGCGGAGAGAGCACCACATGCCACAAAGCAAACTTCGGGCCACTGCCAACGAAGTGCCGGTAAGCGCCGCTTTTATCGAGCGATTAAATTCTGCTCACGGCCGATCGCGATGCGCGGCGCTTGCAAAGCGGGCACGCCGAAGAATATTTCAGCATCCCCCGCGCGGCTGCTCGCGGTCTCAGGGCGCTTTCGCTGGCGGCATGGTGAGGGAGCCCGGCGGCTGGCTCGCGAGCTCGAGCTGGCGGGCCGTCGCGCGCAGCGCCTGCACGGACTGGGCGAAGCCGCCGAACGTGGCGGTGCCGGCCTCGTCGTCCGAGTTCCCATGGCCGAGAAGGCGGGCGACCAGCTCCCGCGTGGTTTCCGGTCGCGGATAGAGCTTCAGCGTCACATCCTGGTCGGCGGGGATCTGAGCCGCCTGCTTGGCGAGGACGAGGGCGGTGGAGAATCCGCCCAGCGCATCGACCAGGCCGTTGGTCTTGGCGTCTTGGCCGGTCCAGACCCGGCCCTTGGCGATCTCCTCCACGGCGTCGTCGTCGAGCTTGCGGCCCTTGGCAACGCGATCCTTGAAGCCGCTGTAGACGGCGTCGAGGAAGGACTCGAAGCGCTGGTGCTCGTCCGGGCTGAAATCCGACATGGAGCTGAACATGTCGGCGTTGTCGCCGACGCTCACCGCGTCCCAGCCGACGCCGAGCTTCTGCCAGAGACCGGCGGTGACGAACTTGCCGGCGAAGACGCCGATCGACCCCGTCAAGGTCGCGGGCTCGGCCACGATCTTGTCGGCGGGCGCCGCCACGTAGTAGCCGCCGGAGCCGGCGACGCTCGCCATGGTGACGACGACCGGCTTGCCGCGGTCGCGGGCATGCTGCACCGCGCGCCAGATGGTCTCCGAGGCGATCGCCGAGCCGCCGGGGCTGTCGATGCGGAAGAGGATGGCGCGGACATCGGCGCTCTTCGAGGCGTCGTCGAAGGCGCGCACCATGCTGTCGGCACCCATGAAGCCGCCGCCGGTGACGGGATTGCCGCCGCTGGAGCCGCGCTGGATCAGGCCGGTGCCATAGATGAGGGCGACGATGGGGCCGCTCTGGTGCGGGTGGCCGGCACGGTCGAGGTAGTTGCCGGGAGACAGCACCTCGGCGCCGGAGCCGGCGCGGGTGCGCGCCGCCGCTTCCGCCTCGTCGCGATATCCCACGTGATCGATCAGATGCGCCGCGACGGCCTCGTCGGTCAGCAGCGGGCCGCGCCCGATGAGGTCGCGCATCTGCGCCTCGCCGAGCTTGCGGCCCTGGGCGATGCCGTGAGCGATCTGGCCGTAGATGGAGTTCACCAGCTCCTCGCTCTCCTCGCGTTGCGCTGGCGTCATCGCGGTCTCGGTGATGGAGTTCATCGCGCTCTTGTATTCCGAGCGGTGGTCGAAGCTGGGCACGACGCCAACCTTGTCGAGGAGGCCGCGCACAAAAGGCGTCTCGCTCCGAAGGCCGGTCAACCCCACCAGGCCCTGGGGCTGCAGCCAGATCTCGTCGAAGGCGGTGGCGAGGTAGTAGGCATGGGTCCCGGGCCCGAACTCGCCGAAGGTATCCGCGTAGGCGATGGCGAACTTGCCGGTGGCGCGGAAGGCGGCGATCGCGTCGCGCAGCTCCTGCACCTGGGCCACGGAGATGCTGTCATTGCCCATGCGGGCGAAGAGGCCCTTGACGCGGGGATCGGCGGCGCCGCGCTCGAGCGCGTCCAGCACGTCCCGGGTGGTGAGCTGGTCCTCGCCGAGGACGCGCGACACCGCGTCGGACGGCGGCGCCTCGGGGAAGTTCTGGTTGAGGTTGAGGGAGAGGAGCGTCGCCGCCGGCACCGACGGCGTCGTCGGCGCCGCCCAGTAGGCGATGCCGACGGTGAGGGCAATGACGAGGCACACGAGCACGCCGATGATGGCGAAGAAACCGACGATGAAACGGCGCATGGGGCCCGGACTCCTGGTCAACGGTCGAGGCGGTGATAATCGCGGTTCGGCATCATGTCGAGAGCGAAAGCCATCCGGTTCGACAGGTTGAAGAACGCAATGACGTCGGCCAGATCGAAGATCTCGTCCTGGCCGAGGCCGGCCTGGCGCAGCGCCGCGCGGTCCGGCTCCTCGACCAGATGCGGCGTCACCGTGAGCTTCCAGGCGAAATCGAGCATGGCGCGCTGGCGCGCATCGAGCTTCGCCACGCGGAAATTCAGCACCATCATCTCGCCGAGCTCGGGATCGCCCGAGAGCTTCCGCACCGCCTGGCCGTGCGCCACCAGGCAGTAGTAGCAGCGGTTCGCCGAGGAGACGACAACCGCGATCATCTCGCGCTCGAGCTTGCTGAGCTTGCTGTCGCCCAGCATCAGCTCGTTGTACATGGTCATGAAATTGCGCAGCTTCTGCTGATTGAAGCTGTAGGCCCGTAGCACGTTCGGCACGAAGCCCAGCTTCTCCACGCACTTCGCATAGACCGCCTGGATGTCGCTATCGAGCTGCTTGGGCTCCGGTACCGGCAGGGCGGAGATGTGATCGGGTTGGGGCATGGCGAACTCCTCGGAGCTATCAGCTATCAGCCGTCAGCTATCAGTTTTAGGCGTCGGTTCCATGATCGAGCTTATGCGATTCGCGTCGATCTCCCTAAGGGGGAGCTGACGGCTGAAAGCTGACGGCTCTCGTCACCCGCACTGCGCCTTGTGGCGCAGCAGATGATCCGCCAGCACCACGGCCATCATGGCCTCGCCCACCGGCGTGGCACGGATGCCGACGCAGGGGTCGTGGCGGCCCTTGGTGGAAATCTCCGTGTCCTTGCCGTGGATGTCGACGGTGCGCCGCGGCGTCAGGATCGAGCTGGTGGGCTTGACCGCGAAGCGCGCCACGATGTCCTGACCGCTGGAGATGCCACCCAAGATGCCGCCGGCGTTGTTGGAGAGAAATGTCACCTGGCCGCCGGCCATGCGCATCTCGTCGGCGTTCTCCTCGCCGGAGAGCGCCGCCGCGGCGAAACCGGCGCCGATCTCCACCGCCTTGGCGGCGTTGATGGTCATCAGCGCCTTGGCGAGATCGCCATCGAGCTTGTCGTAGACCGGCTCGCCCAGGCCCACGGGCACGCCGCTCGCCACCACCTCGATGACCGCGCCGGCGGAGGAGCCCTTCTTGCGGACGTCGTCGAGAAAGCCCTCCCAGGTCTGCGCCGCCTGGCGGTCCGGGCACCAGAAGGGATTGTCCTCCACGGCGGCCCAGTCCCAGCGGTCGCGGTCGATCTTGTGCGGACCGATCTGGATCACCGCGCCGCGGATGCTGACATCAGCGCCCAGGATCTTGCGGGCGACGGCGCCGGCGGCGACCCGGCTCGCGGTCTCCCGCGCCGAGGCGCGGCCGCCGCCGCGATAGTCGCGGATGCCGTACTTGGCCCAGTAGGTGTAGTCCGCGTGGCCCGGCCGGAAACGGTCTTTGGTGTCGCTGTAGTCCTTGGAGCGCTGATCGACGTTCTCAATCAGGAGCTGGATCGGCGCCCCCGTGGTCTCGCCCTCGAAGACGCCGGAGAGGATCTTCACCTGGTCCGGCTCGCGGCGCTGGGTGGTGAAGCGCGACTGTCCGGGCTTGCGCCGGTCGAGCCAGTGCTGGATGTCGGCCTCGACGAGCGGGATGCGCGGCGGGACACCGTCGATGACGGCGCCGATCGCCGGCCCGTGGCTCTCGCCCCAGGTGGTGAAGCGGAACAGCGTGCCGAAGCTATTGCCGGCCACGATTGCCTCGCTACACCACGGAGATATCGGGGGCGTCCACCGCCTTCATGCCGACGACGTGATAGCCGCAGTCGACGTGATGGACCTCGCCGGTGACGCCGGCGGAGAGACCGCTGAGAAGATAGAGGCCGGCGCCGCCCACGTCCTCGATGGTGACGTTGCGCTTCAGCGGCGAGTTGTACTGGTTCCACTTGAGAATGTAGCGGAAGTCGCCGATGCCGGAGGCCGCCAGCGTCTTGATCGGGCCGGCGGAGAGCGCGTTGACGCGGATGTTCTGGCCGCCGAGATCGACGGCGAGATAGCGCACGCTCGCCTCGAGCGCGGCCTTCGCCACGCCCATCACGTTGTAGTGCGGCATCACCCGCTCGGCGCCGTAGTAGGTGAGGGTGAGGAGGCTGCCGCCCTCGGTCATCAGCGGCGCCGCGCGCCGGCAGAGATCGGTGAAGGAGAAGCAGGAGACGTCGAGGGTGCGCTGGAAATTGGCGCGCGACGTGTCGACGTATTTTCCCTTGAGCTCCTCCTTGTCGGAGAAGGCGATGGCGTGGACGACGTAATCCAGTTTTCCCCAGCGCCGGCCGATCTCATCGAAGACGGCGGCGACGCTCGCCTCGTCGGTAACGTCGCAGTTCACCACGAACTCGCTGCCGAGCGATGCCGCCAGCGGCCGCACGCGCTTCTCCAGCGCCTCGCCCTGGAAGGTGAAGGCAAGCTCGGCGCCCGCGCCATGCACCGCCTTGGCGATGCCCCAGGCGATCGAGCGCTCGTTGGCGACGCCCATGATCAGGCCCCGTTTCCCGGCCATGAGCGCCGTGGGCTGGGTCATGCTGTGCCAACTCCTTCATTTGCAACGCCAAAGCGCGGTGCGGCGGCGCATCCTACACGAAAGGCCGGCCCGGCGAAACGCGGGGCGGCCCGGCAGCGGCGGCGTGTCCGCTCAGTCGATGCCGAGCTTGCCGCGGACGTCGTAGGCGTGCTTCTCACCCCAGCCTTCGAGAAATTTGGTGAGCTCGGGGTCGGGCGGGTCCGGCAGCACGACGCGCAGCTTCACGTATTGATCGCCGCCGCTGCCGCTCTTGCCGGCGGCGAGGCCCTTGCCCTTGAGGCGGAGGATCGAGCCGGTGTTGGCGCCCTTCGGCACCTGAACCGTGACCGGCCCATGCACCGTCGGCACCGTGATCTTGGCGCCCAGCACGGCCTCCTGCACGGTCACGGGGATGTCCACGTGAATGTCGCGGCCCTTGCGCTGGAACAGCGGGTGCGGCTCGACATCGATCTCGATATAGGCGTCCCCCGCCATCGAGCCGCCCCGCCCGGTCTCGCCCTGGCCCTTGAGGCGCAGCGTCTGCCCGCTCTCGATGCCAGCGGGAATCGAGAGATCGAGGCTGCGGCCGTCCGGCAGGGTGACGCGCTTCTTGCCGCCGAGCGCCGCCTCCAGGAATGGGATCCGCAGCACATGCTGGGTGTCGCTGCCACGCTGGCGGAAGCCGGCGCCGCCGGCGCGGGCGCCGCCGAAGCCCTGGCCCAGGATCTCGGAGAGGATGTCCTCCACCGAGAACCCCTCGGGTGCGCCACGGCCACCGCGCGGGCCCTGGGACCCGCCCGGGCCGGGGCCCTGCTGGCTGTAGGTGTAGCGCGGCGCCTTTTCGTTGCCGGCGGCGTCGATCTCGCCGCGGTCGAAGCGCGCGCGCTTCTCGGGATCGGAGAGCAGTTCATAGGCCGCCGTGACGTCCTTGAATTGCAGCTCCGTCGCCTTGTTACCGGGATTGAGGTCCGGATGAAGCTTCTTGGCGAGCTTCCGGTAGGACTTCTTGAGGTCGTCGGCGCTCGCGGTTCGCGTCACGCCGAGGACGGTGTAGGGATCTCTCATCTGTCAGGATACGTGAAAGGGCGGGAAGCCCACATATGTGGGCCGCTTTTCCCGTTCAGGCAATGGCCTCCCTGCGGCGCCGGGCGCGCTCCCGGACCGATCGTCCGGGGGGCGCGGGTAAGCTGCGATGGAGATCAATAGGCCTGCGGCGGCGGTCCCTGGGGCGGCGGCGGTGGTGGGTAGTTGGGCGGCGGCCCGCCGGGAGTAACCGTCCCGGGCGGCGGGCCCGACGGTGCCGGGTAATAGCCCGGCACCTGGTTCCCGCGGGAGTACATGCACTGGGAGTAGGCGATGTCGTAGCGCTGCTGCACCGTCCGCTCGGTCCGCGCGGCCTGGCCCGACCCGTAGGCGGTGCCGGCGACCGCGCCGCCGGCGGCGCCGATGGCGGCTCCGCGGCCGCCGCCGATGGCGGCGCCGAGGCCCGCGCCCAGGACCGTGCCGACGCCGGCGCTCAGCAGCTCCTGGTTATTGGCCTGGTTGTCCGGGCCCGAGTTGCGATCGGCGAAGTTCCGGCAGAGCGCGTCGTCGTCCTGGAAGACCTGGAACGGCTTGTTCGGGCCGGGCATCACCGCGACGCTGGGGCCGGTCGGCCGGCTGGGCGCGCAGGCTCCGAGCGCCAGAAGCACGGCACAGAAGGCGGCTGTAGTTTGGAAGCGCATCAAGGCAGGCTCTCCTTACTTTGACTTCTGCGTCGTCTGTTCGGCGGGCGCCGGGCCAGCGCCGGAAACCTCGCGCCACGCCTGGTTGCAGGTGGGCACGCCGGGATAGTAGCCCTTGGGGTCGTCGCACCAGTACCAGAATTGCGGCGGTGGCGCGCCGGCGGGGCGGGGTGGTGGCGCTTGGCGGATGATCACCGGCGGCGGCGGGTAATAGGGCGGCGGGTAGGCATATGGTGGGGGCGGCGGTGCATAGTAGGGTGGCGGGTAGTAATAATATTCCTGCGCCCGCGCCGGCATCCCCAGGGATGCCAGGATTGCCACCAGGGAAGCGGCGAGGATCGTCTGGTGCATCGATCCCGTCACGGTCGAGAACCTCCTGCGGCGAGCCGTAACCCCGTGGCATGGGGCTCCCTGTTCGGCCCTTGGGCGATCGCCTAAATGACTATCTGAACAGGTAAAACTTGTCCAGGCGACGGTCCTGCAATCGTCGCGGGAGGCGGATCCCCGGCCTCACTAGTGCGCAGGCCCAGGCGGTGAATCCCGGCCCCGGATGAGGAATCGACCGGTGACGTCCCGGCAATCCTCCGCAGATCGAGGCAAATGCCACGGAAAATACTTCGGGCTCGGTTATGATGTGGGGAGTCGCGCCCGGTCTTCGGCCCAAGCCAAGATCCGGACGCGGCGCCATGGACAGTGAGGGTGCAGTGGATCCAGTCCGGTACGAGGAGCCGTTCGAGGAGTTCGAGCGCTGGTACGCCGAGGCGCGCCAGAGCGAGCCCAAGGACGCCAACGCCATGACCCTGGCGACGGCGACGGCGGACGGCATGCCGTCGGCGCGGGTGGTGCTTCTCAAGGGGGCGGACCAGCGCGGCTTCGTCTTCTATACGAACTACGAGAGCCGCAAGGGTATCGAGCTCATCGCCAATTCCCGCGCCGCGCTCTGCTTTCTCTGGAAATCGCTCGGCCGCCAGGTCCGTGTCGAGGGCACGGTGGAGCAGGTGAGCGCCGCCGATGCCGACGTCTATTTCGCCTCCCGGGCGCGGGACAGCCAGATCGGCGCCTGGGCGTCGGAGCAGTCGCGGCTGCTGGAAAGCCGCGCGGTGCTGGAGGGACGCGTCGCCGAGCTGAACCGGCGCTACGAGGGCAAGACCGTGCCGCGGCCGCCGAACTGGTCGGGCTTCCGCGTCGTGCCCACGGCCATGGAATTCTGGCACGAGCGGCCGTTCCGCCTGCACGACCGTATTTTCTATCGCCGTGACGGCAAGGCCTGGCGCAAGGAGCGCCTCAATCCGTGAGCACCGCGACCGCCGACACCATCGGGAGCGCCGCCCGTCTGATGAAGCGGGCGACTTATGCGTCGGTCTCGGTCGCGTTGGTGATGATCGCGATCAAGCTCGCCGCCTGGATCGCGACGGACTCCGTGAGCATGCTCTCGAGCCTTCTCGATTCGCTCCTCGATGCGGCGGCCTCGATCCTCAACCTGCTGGCGGTGCGCCAGGCGGTGACGCCGGCGGACCGCGAGCACCGATTCGGCCACGGCAAGGCGGAGCCGCTGGCGGGGCTCGGCCAGGCCGCCTTCATCGGCGGCTCGGCGATGTTCCTGTTCATCGAGGCCGCCCATCACCTGGTGCAGCCGACGCCGACGATCAACACCGAGCTCGGAATTGCCGTGATGGTGATCGCGATCGCGATCACCATGATCCTGGTGCTCTATCAGCGCTACGTCGTCCGCCACACCGGCTCGCTGGTGGTTGGCGCCGACGAGCTGCACTATCGCTCCGACGTCGTCCTCAACGGCAGCGTGATCGTCTCGCTGCTGATATCGGGCAATTTCGCCTGGCCCTATGCGGATCCCCTGTTCGGCATCGCGATCGGGGTCTGGATCATCTACGGCGCCTGGCAGGTGGCCAAGACGGCGGTGGGACAGCTGATGGACCACGAGCTGCCCGATGCGGACCGCGCGCGCATCCGCGCCATCGCGCTTGGCCATCCCGCGGTAACCGCGGTGCATGACCTGCGCACGCGGGCATCCGGGCCGACCGCCTTCATCCAGGTGCATATCGAGATGGACGGCGGCATGGCCCTGGCGGAGGCGCATCGCATCTCCGACGAGGTGGAAGCGCAACTCCTGGCTGCGTTTCCCCGTTCCGAGGTGATCATTCATCAGGATCCCGCCGGCATCGAGGAGCCGCGCCAGGTATTCCCCGCCCCCAAGACGGCGCGCTAGTAGCGCCAGCCGGCCATTGACCTAGCTCAATGCCGGCGAGATCGTTGCACGCGAAGCTTCGGAATGTCGGCGGCTGTGCCGCCCGGGAGATTTGACCATGACCATCCACACTATTTTCGTTGCCGTCAGCGGTGGCTCCGCGAGCCAGGGCGCTGTCGACCTTGCCTGTGCGCTGGCCCGGCGCTTCGAGGCTCATCTCGAGGGCTTCCACGTCCGCGCCGATCCGCGCGATGCCGTGCTCGCGTTCGGCGACGGCTTCGGCACCCCTGTCGTCGGCGATCTCATGGAGCGCACCGCCCAGGAAGTCGCGGAGGCCGCCGCACGCGCCAAGCAGATGTTCGACAAGGCGATCGCCGGCCAGGGCCTGTCGATGCGAACCGATCCGCCGGCGCCGAAGCCGGGCACCAGGATCGAGGCCAGCGCCACCTGGCGCGAGGAGACCGGCTTTGCCGGAGAGCTGATCCCGCGCCGCGCGCGTCTCTTCGACCTCGTGGTCCTCGGCCGCTCCGATCGCGTGGTGGACGAGCCCCACAGCGATGTCCTGGAGGACACGGTGATGCGTTGCGGTCGTCCGGTCCTGCTGGCGCCGGCGCGGCCGCCTGGGGACCTTGGCGTCGCCGCCGCCATTGCCTGGAACGGCTCCGCGGAGGCCGCGCGCGCCGTGAACGGCGCATTGCCATTCCTTGCCCGCGCCAAGAAAGTGATCGTGCTGACCGCCGGCGCCGCCGATACGGCCGAGGGTGCCGATCTGGTGAAGTCGCTGGCGTGGCGCGGCATCGCCGCCAGCACGCGGCATCTGGCACCGGTCTCGGGCGTCAACGTCGGCGAGCAGCTATTGGCGGCGGCGCGCGACGATGGCGCCGACATGCTGGTCATGGGGGGCTACGGCAAGGCGCCCTGGCGCGAGTTCCTGCTGGGGGGCGCGACCCGCCAGGTGGTCGGCACCAGCCTGCTGCCGATCCTGATCGCTCACTGAGGAGACCGAACATGAGTTGGATGCGAGTGCGCATCGAGGCCGCGCGCGGCCGGGAATTCCCCGAAGGCAGCCACCGTCACGGCTACGAGATGGTGCTGCCGCTCAAACCCGACGGCCACATCGACGAGAAGGCGCTCAAGGCGGCGCCGGAAGTGGCGACGGTGCATCGCTTCTGGGAAGGCGAGGGCGACTCCGTGGGGCAGATCCTGCACCAGGGCGGGAAGTGGATGATCTCCTACTCCGAGGGGGATGCCGACGACGAGGCATTGCACCGCTTCGCCGAGCACCGCTTCAAGGAAGGTGAGTACGTCTCGGTGCGCGAGGCGGAAGGCGGCGCCGAGCACGCGCTCCAGGTGGTGTCGGTACGGCCGGAGCCGGGGCTGGCGTCGGCGCAGGGATAGCCGCGGGACGGCGGTGCGTCCTTCGCGCGCTCCCGTTGGTCGCTTGTTCACGATGAGGGCCATCTTGGTTGGCACAAAGAAAAGCTCCTCATCCTGAGCAAGCGGGCCCTTGGCCCGCGCGTCGAAGGACGCACGACGCTCATCCCGAATTCCCAGGCAAGCAGCGGATATCGCGGCGGTCCTGAGCGCCGTTAGGCTCGTATCATCTCGAGCCTGATGGGAGTTGCCCGATGCTGCGCCTCTACGACTACCTGCCGTCCCAGAACGCCTGGAAGGTGCGTCTGCTGCTGAGCCATCTCGGCCTGCCGTACGAGCGCGTGCCGGTCTCGATCTTCGAGGGCCACTCCCATACGGATGAATTCCTTGCGAAGAATCCGGCGGGAGCGGTGCCGGTGCTGGAGGTGGCGCCCGGGCGCTTCGTCGCGGAATCCAATGCCATCCTCTGCCATCTCGCGGAGGGCACGGTCTACATGCCGGACGACCGGCTCGATCGCGCCAAAGTGATGCAGTGGCTGTTCTTCGAGCAGAGCTACGTCGAGCCGCAGATCGGCAGCCTGCGGTACTGGACGCTGACGGGAAAGCTCGCGCGGCGCTCGGCGGACATGATCGCCGCCAAGCGCGACTATTCGCTCCGCGCCCTCGCCGCGCTGGAGCGGCAACTCGCCGGCACCGCGTTTCTTGCCGGCGATCGCTACACGGTCGCCGACATGGCGGTCTTCGCCTATGCCGCATTGGCCGAGGAAGCCGGCCTCGACATCGCTCCCTATCCCGCATTCCGTGCCTGGATCGCGCGAGTGATGGCGCAGCCCGGCTTCCTGGCGGAGCGGTTTCCCTACTCGATCGATCCCCACGCGACGCGGGAGCTGGGTTAGGGCCGCGGCTTTCCTCTCCTGCGGCCCTCGCCTATGTTGAGGGGATGGAATCACCGAAAAAGACCCTGCTGCTGACCGGCGCCAGCCGGGGCATCGGACATGCCACCGTGCGTCGCTTCAGCGAGGCCGGCTGGCGCATCATCACCTCGTCCCGGGACCCGGTGCCGCCGGAATGCGGCCGCAACCCGTACTGGACCGACCACGTCACCGCCGACCTCGCCGATGCCGCGAGCGTGGACGGATTTCTCCGGGAGGTGACGGGGCTATTGGGTGAGGGCGGGCTCGATGCCCTCGTCAACAACGCCGGCCTCTCGCCGAAGTCGCCGACCAGGGAGCGTCTCGGTGTCCTCAACACCGAGCTCGAGGACTGGCACGAGGTGTTCCAGCTGAACTTCTTTGCACCGGTGATGCTGGCCCGCGGTCTCGCCGGCCAGCTCGCCCGCGCCAAGGGCACCATCGTCAACGTGACCTCGATCGCGGGCCACGCCGTGCATCCCTTCGCGGGCGCCGCCTATTCGACCTCGAAGGCGGCGCTCTCGGCGCTGACGCGAGAGATGGCGGCGGAGCTGGCGCCGCTGGGCATCCGCGTCAATGCGGTGGCGCCCGGCGAGATCGAGACCGCGATGCTGTCGCCGGAGACCGAGGTGCTGATCCCCCGCATTCCGCTCAACCGGCTCGGCACGCCGACGGACGTGGCGTCCACCATCTTCTATCTCTGCAGCGACGCCTCGTCCTACGTCACCGGCACCGAGATCTTCGTCACCGGCGGCCAGCACCTGTTCTGAGCGGCGGCGTCAGCCGTAGGCGCGGCGTCCGATCGCCGGGCGGGACGCGAGGCTGCGCTCGACCACGGCGCCGAAGGCCAGTCCCAGTGTCGTCCACAGTACCACGTGGATGCCGAGAGCGCCGGTGCGGAACTGCCAGAGCACGACGGCGGAGAAACCCTCCGGCACCTCATTGACCGGCGGCAGGATCAGTTGGACGACGGCGATGACCGCGATGTAGGCGACGCCCGCGATCAGGACGGCATTCCAGCGGCCGACGCGGGGGATCAGCCGGCGCGCGACGACGATCGCGTTGATCATCGCCGCCACCGAGATCGCCATCATCGTGAAGTAGAGGGCGGTGCGATAGCCGATGGTCTCGGGATCGCCGACGGAGGGGGGATTGGCGGGATATTTGATGAATGGCACCAGGATAACGGCGATGAAGCCCGCCAGGGCCAGGAGCGCCGACGTCTCGCGCGCGTCCAGCGCGCCCATGCGGCCGTAGGCAAAGGCAAAGACCAGGGCGAAGAAGCCGCCGACGGCGGCGCCATAGACCAGGGTGCCGGTGAGGAGGCCGAGGGTGCTCTGTACGTCGCGGCTGACGAGTTCCGGCTCCGGCGCCTCGCCTTTGGTTGCGGCCCGCTGCTCCTCGAAGGCGATGGCGCTATCGACGGCGGGCTCGCCGAAGACCCGGGCGAATCCGAAGGCGAGCAGACCGGCGAGGACGCCCACCAGCATGCCCCGGAGCAGGAGCTGTCCGACCATGATGCGTCTCTCCGCGGCCTAGTGGCAGGGGAAGCCCAGGAGGTGGCGCGCGTCGTGCACGAACTCGTGCACATACATGCCCCCGATCAGCGAGGTCGCGCCCTGCTCGGCGCCGACGAAATAGACCAGCAGCGCCATCAGCAGCCCGCCGAAGACGGCCCAGGGCAGCAGCTCGCGGACGGGAATGGAAACGGGCTGGGGAGTTTGAACGGCGTCGAGAGCAACCATGCGATATCTCCTATGGGATCGTGCGTCCCGTTGATGGAATATCCCTGCTACGCTGAAGCTCTGACTTGGGCATCGATCGCCGATCAATGCCTCTCACAGTGGCGCGACCGTGCTGGAATTGCACCAGCTTCCTCAGACCGTAACAGGCGCATTCTGGGGGCTTGATCCGGGGAGTCAACTGGCTCTCTGTCCGGGAAACGCCAATTCCGCCTTGCCGAGGATCGCGACCGCATGACTGCCCGCTTCACGCTAATCGCCTGCGGGGCGACACGGGCCACGCGCACGGCGAATTTCCCGTTGGACGAGCCCCTGGAGGAGAGGGCGGCGGCCCAGGCGGCGACTATGGTCGGAGAGATCGGCGCCGCGGACCGAGTCTGGTGCAGCCCCGCCGCGTCGGCGCGGCAGACCGCCGCCGCGCTGGGCCTGACGGCGGATCCCGATCGCCGCCTCGGCGATCTCGATTTCGGCCGCTGGGCGGGCAAGGGGCCCGAGGAGCTGATGACGGCGGAGCCGCAAGCGCTGATCACCTGGCTCCAGGATCCCGCCGCGGCGCCGCACGGCGGCGAATTGGTGGTGGATCTCGTGAGGCGCGTCGGCGCCTGGCTGGATGAGCAGCAGCGGCACGGCGGGCGCAGCATCGTCGTCACCCATGCCGCCTGGATCTGCGCCGCCGTCATTCATTGCCTGAAAGTGACGCCGGAGGCGTTCTGGCGGATCGACATCGCGCCGCTGTCCTTCACGTCGCTCACTGCGCGGGACGGCGACTGGCGCCTGCGCGCCAGCGGCTGCCGTTTCAAGGACGCGGCGATCGACGATCTCTGAAAAGAATTCTACGGCGTGCGATTGCCGCGCCGGCTCTCGAGCCAGGCAAGGCGCGCCCGCATCTGGGCGACGTCCTGATCGAGCCAGGCGCTGAAGAGCGCCGGCGCCTTCGGGTCATAGGCGCGGAGATCCTCGAGGCGAGCCAGCTCGCCTTCCCAGGCCCCGATCACCTGGTCGATCTGCTCCGCCTGCTCGGACTTCGGCAGGTGATGCAGGAAACGCAGCTTCAGCACCAGACCGAGCTTGGCGAGATCGCCGACCGGCGCCCTGAGACCGGCGCGAAGCAGTGCTGTCAACGCTTCGCGTCCCGCAGCGCTCACGGAGAGCTCCGGATTGTCCCGGGCACTCGTTCCGCCCGCCGCCTGCACCAGCCCCTCATAGCGCAGCAGCTCCAGGGACGTGCCCATGAGCTCCGGGGAGGGGCCGACGATGCGGCTGGTGAGGTGGCGGATTTCCGCCGCGAGGTCGGCGTAGCGCCTGGGCGCCTCGGCGAGGAAGCCGAGGGCGGCGAGCCGGATCGCTTCGGCGGGAACCAGGGAGTGATCGCGAAACATGCTCGTTACTCTATGTCGCGCGCCGCACCGGGAGACGCTCCGGCCGCGAATGCGGCCGGGCGCTCCGGAGCGGGTAGTGCCGCATGCGCCTCAGGCGACCGACGCCAGACCCTGGCGCCGCACCGCCACCGCGGTGTCGTCGAGGGCGCGGCCCAGACGCTTCACCATCTCCTCGATCTCGCCCTCGGTGATGATCAGGGGCGGGCAGAGGGCCACGGTGTCGCCCATGGCGCGGACGATGAGGCCGAGTTCCTCGGCTCGCTTTGCCACCATGGCGCCGATGCCTTCCGCGGGAGCGAAGGACTGCTTCGTCGCCTTGTCCTTGACCAGCTCGATGCCGGTCACCAGGCCCACGGCGCGGACCTCGCCCACCAGCGGGTTCTCGGCGAACTTCTTCACGCCCTCGACGAAGCCCTTCGACATCTTCCTCACGTGGCCGAGGATGTCGCGCTCCTCGTAGATCTTCAGGGTCTCCACCGCCACCGCGCTCGCCACCGGATGACCGGAGTAGGTGTAGCCGTGGGCGAAGACGCCGATCTTCTCGCTCTGGCGCACGAAGGCCTGATAGATCTCGTCGGTGATGATGGTGGCGGAGATCGGCAGGTAGGCGGAAGAGAGCGCCTTCGCCATGGTCATGATGTCCGGCTTCATGCCGTAAGTCTCGGAGCCGAACATGTTGCCGGTACGTCCGAAGCCGCAGATCACCTCGTCGGCGATCAGCAGCACGTCGTACTTCTTGAGCACCGCCTGGATCTTCTCGAAGTAGGTCTTGGGCGGGATGATGACGCCGCCGGCGCCCATCACGGGCTCGGCGATGAAGGCCGCCACGGTCTCGGGGTCCTCGCGCAGGATCTGCGCCTCGAGGCTCTCCGCGAGGCGGGTCGCGAACTGCTCCTCGGTCTCGCCGGCCTTGCCGTAGCGCCAGTAGTGCGGGCAGTCGGCATGGCGGATGTTGGCGATCGGCAGATCGAAGTCGCGGTGATTGTTGGGGAGCCCGGTCAGGCTCGCCGCCGCCACGGTGACGCCGTGATAGCCCTTCATGCGGGCAATGATCTTCTTCTTGCGATGCCGGCCGAGGGCATTGTTGTAGTACCACACCATCTTGACGGCGGTGTCGTTCGCCTCGGAGCCGGAGTTGTTGAAGAACACCTTCGACATCTTCACCGGCATCAGCGCCAGCAGGCGCTCGGCAAGATCGATGCTCACATCGTGCGATTTACCGGCGAAGATGTGGGAGTAGGAGAGCTTCCGCATCTGGTTCGTGGCCGCCGCGATCAGGCGCTCCTCGCCGTAGCCCAGCGACGTGCACCAGAGGCCGGCTAGCCCTTCGATGTACTGCTTGCCGTTCTCGTCGGTGACGTAGATGCCCTTGCCCTCCGTCAGCACCAGCGGACCGTCGGTCTCGTGCTTCTTGAGATTGGTATAGGGATGCAGCTGAGTAGCGATATCGCGGCTCGCGGCCGAATTGCCTCGAATCATGGGGGCTGTCCTTGGGGCTCGGTGGGCGGTTTCTTACTATCGGATGCGCCGCCCCTCTGAGTCAAACTGAGTCACGCCTGCGTGAGGGTTTCGCCCCAGGTCCGGGTCTGACGCAATGCGGTATCGACCTCGACAATCCTGTGGTTGTTCGTGTCCACCACCAGAAGCCGTGTCGGTCCCGCGGCAATCACGCCCGCGGGTTCGGCCAGGAGCAGGCAGATGGGATCGGCACAGAGGAAGCCGTCATCGAGGTCGGCGATGGTCTGGGCTTGCAGATCGATGAGCCGAAGCACGCTGTTGTAGGTGTCGGCGACCGCCAGTCGGCCCGCCCACCAGGCCACGCCCAGCGGGTGCTGCAGGCGGCCCTCGGCGAGGGCGCCGTTGACGTGGCCGAAGTCGAAGAGGCCGGTGCCGATGACCGTGGTAATCGCGCGTTTACCATCGAGGTCGAGGCGGCGGATCGCCGAGGACTCGCTGTCGGCAACGTAGAGCGCCCGACCCTCGGGATCGAGGGCGAGGCCGCTGGGCTGCGCCAGCACCGCCTCGGCGGCGGGGCCGTCCACGATCGCCTCGGCGCCGGTGCCGGCGAGAGCGGCGAGGCTTCCCTCGGCGAGATCGAGGACGCCAAGCTGATGTGTCCCCGCGTTGGCGATCAACAGGCGGTTGCCGTCGATCTCGAGATCCCAGGGCGAGGCGAGCGCGGTCTGCAGCGCCGGAGCCGGCGCGCCGAGCGCGCGCCCACGATGGCCAGTGCCAGAAAGAGTTGCGACTGCGCCGCTGGCGATGTCGATCCGCCGGATCAGATGATTGCCGGTGTCAGCGACATAGATCGCCGCGTCGGTGGCGATGAGACCCTGGGGTCCGTTGAAGGACGCTTCGGTCGCGGCGCCGTCACCGCGGCCGGCGTGGCCGGAGCCGAGGCGGGCGAGCTCACCGCCGTCCTCGTTCAGGAGCACGATCTGATGATGCCCGCCGTCGGCGAGCGCCCAGCGCCGGGGCGTTCCGGGAACCGGCTTCAACTTGCCCGGGAAAAGGAACCGGCGCGGCGGCTCCGGCGCGGCCGCCCGGACCAGGGCAGCCGGCTTCAGCTTGCCGCCGGCGCGCCAGTCGTCGAGGGCGTCCTTGATACCGGCGAGGAGACGCTCGGGGTCGGGCTCGCCTGCCTGTTGGCCCAGGACGGAGCCGTCGGGTGCCACGAACACCAGGGTCGGCCAGGCGCGCACGGCGTAGGCGCGCCAGAGCTTGAAGTCGGGATCGTGGGCCACGGGATGCACGATGCCGTAGCGGCGGATCGCGGCGGCGACCTGGGCGGGGTCGCGCTCGGCGGCGAATTTCGGCGAATGCACGCCGATGACGACGACGTCCTCCGGATACGCTTCCTCGACGCGGCGCAGGGTCGGCAGGATGTGCATGCAATTGATGCAGCCGAAGGTCCAGAAATCGAGAATGACCAGGCGCCCGCGCATGTCTTTCAGAGCCAGCGGTGCCGGGGTGTTGAACCAGACCAGGCCGGGGACGTCGGTCTCCGGTGCGCGCACCTCGCCTTCCAAGGGTCCTCTCCCATGCTGCGGTATTTTCGATCTGGGATCTGCCGGCATTGCGGGCGCGCGGTAAAGCGAGACCTGCGACGCTCGGTCGCACCCCAGGCGAAAAAACCCGGCGCCACAACAACGTCGGCGCCTCATTGGAAATCTCTCCAAAGCTTATCAACAGGCTTGTCCCAAGATGGCGACCGGGCGCCGCCCTTCATCGTGGCGTGGCACGGCGCGCTGCCGCATTCTTGCCGCGGTTTTCCGGTCAGCGCGCGGTGACGATGTCTCGCTCATTCGACGACAGCAGCGACGAGACGCAGGGTCCCATCGACCTGGATCGCCTGGCGATTGACAGCGAGTACCGCCGCGCCATCAAGGTGCGTCTCAAGCTGGAGTCCGAGCAGCCCGACGGCAGCGGCCGGCCGATGCCCGCCGCCTTCACGGCGTCCCCCCGCAAAGATTGACAGAGGCGCTTCGGCGCCTATGCTCCGAGCGCACCGCAGGCGGTGCATGTTCGCGAGCGGCCACAACCAAAATAGCAACGCCGCTCCAGGGAGTTCACGTGATGCCGCACGGCGCCGGCGGCGACCGCCGTCGATCGATGTCTGAGTTTTAACGTGCCTGGCCGGGAAGCATGATCGCCTTCGTCATCCGGCGGTTGGCGCAGTCGGTTGCCGTCATGCTGGTGGTCGGCCTCATCGCCTTCAGCCTCTTCGCCTATGTCGGCGATCCCATCAGCAGCATGGTGGGGCAGGACACCACCGTCGCCGACCGCGCCAAGCTGCGCCACGATCTCGGCCTCGACGATCCCTTTCCCGTGCAGTTCGGGCGCTTCCTGCTGCACGCGGCGCACGGCGATTTCGGCATCTCCTATCAATACGCGCGGCCGGTGCAGCAATTGCTGGCGGAGCGCCTGCCGGCGACGCTGGAACTGAGCTTCGTGGCGGCGCTGCTCGCCTTGGCCGTGGGCCTGCCCATGGGGGTCTATACCGGCCTTCGCCCGCAGAGTTGGCTCTCCCGCGGTTTCATGTCCCTGTCCCTCGTCGGCGTGTCGCTGCCGCCCTTCCTCACCGGCATCCTGCTGATCTGGATCTTCGCGGTGATGCTGGGATGGCTGCCGTCCTTCGGCCGCGGCGACGTGGTGCGGATCGGCGGCTGGACCACGGGGTTCCTGACCCTCTCGGGCCTCCGGGCGCTGATCCTGCCGGCGATCACGCTCGCGCTCTTCCAGATGACCCTGATCATGCGGCTGGTGCGCGCGGAGATGCTGGAGGTGCTGCGCACGGACTACATCAAGTTCGCGCGCGCCCGCGGGCTTCCTAACCGCATGGTCTATTTCGGCCACGCCCTCAAGAACACCCTGGTGCCGGTCATCACCATCACGGGGCTGCAGCTGGGCGCCATCATCGCCTTCTCCGTCATCACCGAGACGGTGTTCCAGTGGCCAGGGATGGGGTTCCTGATCGTGCAGGCGATCAGCTTCGCCGATGTGCCGGTCATGGCCTGCTATCTCGTGCTGGTAGCGTTCTTCTTCGTGGTGATCAATCTCATCGTCGATCTCCTCTATTACGCCGTCGATCCCAGGCTCCGCTTCGATCGCGCCGCGGGAGCGGGCCATGGTCACTGAGAGCGCAGACCTGCCCGAGGCGTCCGCGCCACCGCGCGGCACCGGCGCGCTCCGCCGCGCCCTCGACAGCGATCTCCTCTACAGCTTCCGCCAGTCGCCCCTGACGATGGCGGCGGCCCTCGTGGTCGCGATCCTCGGCGGCAGCGCGCTGCTCTGCGGCTGGATCGCGCCGCACAATCCCTTCGATCTCGCCAGCCTCAACATCCTCGATTCCTTCGACCCTCCGGCCTGGGTCGAGGGCGGCAGCTGGGCCTATCCCCTCGGCACCGACGACCAGGGCCGCGACGTGCTGTCGGCGGTGCTCTACGGCATGCGCGTCTCGATGCTGGTGGGCTTCTCCGCCGTGCTGCTGGCCATGGTGGCGGGGGTCAGCCTCGGCCTCTTCGCCGGCTTCGCCGGCGGCTGGATCGACACGCTGATCATGCGGATCTGCGACATCCTGCTGTCCTTCCCGGCGATCCTGATCGCGCTCCTCATCGACGGCGTGGCGCGCAGCGTGCTGCCCCACGACCAGCAGGACCAGATCGCCTTCTCCGTGGTGGTGCTGGCGGTCACCGTGCTGCCGGCGGTGCAGTTCGCCCGCACCGTGCGCGGCTCGACCCTGGTGGAGCGCAACAAGGAATACGTCCAGGCGGCGCGCGTGATCGGCGTCCATCCCGTCACCATCGCGTTCCGCCACATCCTGCCGAACGTCACCGGCCCGGTGCTGGTCATCGCCACCATCAGCCTGGCGGTCGCCATCATCAGCGAGGCGACATTGTCGTTCCTGGGCCTGGGCCTGCCGCTGACCCAGCCGTCCCTCGGCACGCTGATTCGCGTCGGGCAGAATTATCTCTTCTCCGGCGAATGGTGGATGATCCTCTTTCCGTCGGCGGCGCTGGCGGGGCTGGCGCTGGCGGTGAACCTGCTGGGCGACTGGCTGCGCGACGCTCTCAATCCGAAGCTCCGCTGATGCCGCTCCTGGAAGTCGAGCATCTCCGGATCGAATTTCCCACGCGCCGCGGCGTGCTCAGGGCGGTGGACGACATTTCCTTCAGCATCGGGGCGGGCGAGGTGCTGGGCGTCGTTGGCGAATCCGGCGCCGGCAAGTCTCTGACCGGCGCCGCCATCATCGGCCTGCTGGAGCCGCCCGGCCGCATCGCCGGCGGCCGCATCCTGTTCGACGGCCGGCGCATCGACAACCTGTCGCCGGAGGAGCTGCGGCGCATCCGCGGCAAGGAGATCGGCGCGATCTTCCAGGATCCGCTCACCAGCCTCAACCCGCTCTATACGGTGGGCCGGCAGCTCACGGAGACGATCCGCGTCCATCTCGGCTTGGACGCCGGCGCGGCGCGCGAGCGCGCGCTGGCGCTGCTGGGCGAGGTCGGCATTCCCGGCGCGGCGCAGCGGATCGATCACTATCCGCACCAGTTCTCCGGCGGCATGCGCCAGCGCGTGGTGATCGCCTTGGCACTCGCCGCCAATCCACGCCTCGTCATCGCCGACGAGCCCACCACCGCCCTCGACGTCTCGATCCAGGCGCAGATCATCCAGCTCCTGAAGCGGCTCTGCCGCGACCACGGCACCGCCGTCATGCTGGTGACCCACGACATGGGCGTGATCGCCGAGACCGCCGACCGCGTCGCCGTCATGTACGCGGGCCGGGTGGCGGAGATCGGCAGCGTGCGCGACGTCGTGAAGACGCCGCGCCACCCCTATACCGTCGGCCTCATGGGCGCGATCCCCGCCATCGGCGGCGCGCGTGATCGTCTGGCGCAGATCGACGGCGCCATGCCCCGCGTCGGCAAGTCGCCGAGCGGCTGCGCCTTCCATCCCCGCTGCGGCCGCGCCTTCGACCGCTGTCGAAGCGAGCGGCCGGAGCTGATGCCGGCGGGAGCGAGCAGCGCTTCTTGCTGGCTCTATGGCGAGAGCGCCGCCGCCAGCCCGCGGGAGGCCGCCCATGGCTGACGCCGGCGGCAAGACACCGCTCCTCAGCGTGAACGGCCTCGCGCGCTATTTCGATGTCTCGGCGCCGCTCCTCAATCGCGTGATCGAGCGGCGGCCGCGCCAGGACCTGAAGGCGGTCGACGGCGTCGACTTCGAGATCCGCCGCGGCGAGACGTTCTCCCTGGTGGGGGAGTCCGGCTGCGGCAAGTCGACGGTGGCGCGGCTGGTGGTGGGTCTCTACCGGCCCACCAGCGGCCATATCGAGTTCGACGGCGCCGATCTCGCGCGCATGCGAAGCCGCCTGGATCAGAAGCCGTTCCGGCGCCGGATCCAGATGATCTTCCAGGATCCCTTCGCCAGCCTCAATCCGCGCTGGCGCGTGCGCGACATCATCGCCGAGCCGATCCGCACCCACGGTCTGCGCCGCGGCGCCGCGGCGATCCGCGCCCGCGTGGAGGAGCTGCTGGGACAGGTGAAGCTGGCGCCGGCGGACGGCGACAGATATCCGCACGAGTTCTCCGGCGGGCAGCGCCAGCGCATCTCCATCGCCCGCGCATTGGCGGCGGAGCCGGAGTTCCTGGTCTGCGACGAGCCCACCTCGGCTCTCGACGTCTCCGTGCAGGCGCAGATCCTCAACCTGATGAAGGAGCTGCAGCGCAAGCTGGGCCTGACATATCTCTTCATCTCGCACAATCTGGCGGTGGTCTATTTCATCTCCGACCGCGTCGGCGTGATGTATCTGGGCCGGCTGGTGGAAACCGCGGATGCGGCCACGCTCTTCGCGGCGCCCCGGCATCCCTATACGCGCATGCTCCTCGACACCATTCCCGATCTCGCCATGACCGGCCGCGTGCGCCAGCCGGTGGCGGGCGAGGTCCCGAACCCGATCGATCCCCCGACCGGTTGCGCCTTTCATCCGCGCTGCCCCTTCGCCAACGAGCGCTGCCGCCGCGAGCGGCCGGAGCTGCGCCCCGACGCCGGGACGCTGGTCGCCTGTCACGCCGTGGAGGAGCGCCGTCTCGCCGCTGTTCCTCCCATTGTCCCGCCGAGCCCATAGACCATGACATCCGTTCCCGATCTCACGGCGATCCGCGCCGCCGCCACCGCCATCGCCGGCCAGGTGCGGCGCACGCCGATGATCGCGGCGGAGCTCGACAAGGTGCCGTTGCCCGGCCACGTGCTCCTCAAGCTCGAATGCCTGCAGGTGACGGGCTCCTTCAAGGCGCGGGGAGCGCTCAACACGCTCCGCTCGCTCGCGCCCGCCGAGATCAGCCGCGGCATCATCACCGCCTCCGGCGGCAATCACGGCCTCGCGGTTGCCTATGCCGGCTACGTCGCCAAGACGCCGGCGACGATCTATCTTCCCACCAACGTGCCGGCGGCGAAGATCGCCAAGCTCGAGGCCTGGGGCGCCAAGGTGGTGGTGGGCGGCGCCGTCTGGGACGACGCCAATCGCGCGGCGCTGGCCAAGGCGGCCGAGGACGCGCTCACCTATATCCATCCCTTCGCCGATCCCAGGGTGATCGCGGGACAGGGAACGCTCGGCCTCGAGCTCCTGGAGCAGGCGCCCGATCTCGACACCGTGCTGGTGGCGATCGGCGGCGGCGGGCTGATCTCCGGCGTGGCCCTCGCCCTCAGGGCGCTCAAGCCCGCGATCAAGGTGATCGGCATCGAGCCCACGGGCGCGCCGACGCTCTACGAGAGCGTGCGGGCGAAGCGTCTCGTCGAGCTCAAGCGCATCGATACCGTCGCCGGCACATTGGCGCCGCGCCAGACCGCGGTCATCAACCTGGAGATCGTCAGCAAGAACGTCGACGAGATCTTCCTGGTGAGCGACGACCACATGCGCGACGCCGCGCGCTGGCTCTGGTTCGAGCACGGCGTCGCCGCCGAGCTGAGCGGCGCCGCCAGCGTCGCCGCGCTGCTCTCCGGCCGCTACAAGCCCAAGGCAGGCGAGCGCGTCTGCGCCCTGGTCTGCGGCGCCGGCAGCGACGGCATCGGCTGAGGCCGGCAAGCCACCGGTTTCGGCTTCCCGGTGGCGCCCTTTTCCAAGGCGATATAGAGTTTAATCGCGCAATGCAGTGCGACGAGTGCGCGCGAATGGCTGCTTGGGAGCAGGTGCCTCATGCCGATCTTGAACCGCATCGCCGACTTTCAGGCCGATCTCACGGGCTGGCGGCGCGACATCCACGCGCATCCCGAGACCGCCTTCGAGGAACATCGGACGTCGGAGTTCGTGGCCCAGCGCCTGGCGGAGTTCGGCATTGAGATGCATCGCGGCCTCGCCGGCACCGGCGTGGTCGGTACTCTCGAGGGGTCGCGGCCCGGCGGCCGCGCCATCGCCATCCGCGCCGACATGGACGCGCTCCCCGTGCACGAGAAGAACCGCTTCGGCCACTGCTCCACCCATGACGGCAAGATGCACGCCTGCGGCCATGACGGCCATACCACCATGCTGCTGGGCGCCGCGCGCTACCTGGCGGAGACCCGCAACTTTGCCGGCACCGTGCATTTCATCTTCCAGCCCGCGGAGGAGAGCGAGGGCGGCGCCCGGGTGATGCTGGAGGAGGGCCTCTTCCAGAAATTTCCCGTGGAGGCGGTCTACGGCATGCACAACTGGCCGGGCCTGCCGGTGGGGCAGTTCGGCGTGCGTCCGGGGCCGCTGCTCGCCGCCTCCGATACCTTCGAGATCACCGTCGAGGGCAAGGGCGCCCATGGTGCCATGCCGCACACCGGCATCGACCCGGTGGTGACGGCGGCACAGATCGTCCTGGCGCTGCAGACCATCCGCAGCCGCATCACCCATCCCCTCGACGGCGCCGTCGTCAGCGTGACCCAGGTACACGGCGGCGACGCCTGGAACGTGATCCCCGACGAGGTGGTGCTGCGCGGCACCGCGCGCTCCTTCAAGCCGGAGGTGCAGGACGCCATCGAGAGCGGCATCCATCGCATCGCCGAGGGCGTCGCCGCCGCCAACGGTGCCAAGGTGCGCGTGCGCTACGAGCGCCGCTATCCTGCTACCGTCAACAGCGTGGCGGAAACCGAAGTCGCCATCGGAGCCGCCGTGGAAGTGGCGGGCGACCGGAACGTGCTCCGCGACTACACGCCTAGCATGGGCGCCGAGGATTTCGCCTTCATGCTGCAGGCGAAGCCCGGCTGCTACATTCTGATCGGCAACGGCGAGAGCGCCAGCCTGCACAACTCGCACTACGACTTCAACGACGACGCCCTGCCGCTCGGCGCCAGCTACTGGGCGCGGCTGGTGGAGCGGGTATTGTCTTAGGGCTGGCGCGAAGTGAGCGTCCGCGGATCCAGCGCGTCCTGCAGCCCGTCACCCAGCAGGTTGCACGCCACCACCACCAGGAAGATGAGCACGCCGGGATAGACCGCGAGCACCGGCGCCAGGGTGATCGTCTCCTGGGCGCCGGAGAGCATGGCGCCCCAGCTGGCGAGCGGCGGCGCGATGCCGAGGCCGAGGAAGCTCAGCACGGATTCCAGCAGGATCACGTTGCCGACCGAGAGCATGGTGGCGACGATGATCGGCGAGGCGAGGTTCGGCAGGATGTGCACGAGCATGACGCGGAGCGGCGAGGCGCCGAGCGCCACGGCGGCGCGCACGAACTCCTGAGCCTTGAGCGAGAGGGTGGCGCCGCGCACCAGCCGCGCCACGGTGGTCCAGCCCACCAGCGTCACCAGCACGACGATGCGGTAGAGGCTCGCCACCTCCGAGCGCGCGATATCAGGCGGCACGCCGAGCTTCCGGAGATCGATGGCGGCGAGCACGATCAGGAGCGGCAGCAGCGGCAGCGCGATGACGCCGTCGGTCACGCGCATGAGGAGGGCGTCGACGCCGCCGCCGCGATAGCCCGCGACGAGGCCGATCCCGGTTCCCACGATGGCGGCGGCGAGGGCGCCGGCGATGCCCGACGATCAGCGAGACGCGGCCGCCGTCCAGGAGCCGCAGCAGGAGATCGCGACCGAGCTCGTCGGTGCCGAGGGGATGGGGGAGCGAGGGCGGCGCGAGCCGGTGGTAGAGATCCACCAGCGTCGCGTCCTGTCCGGTGAGCGCGGCCAGGACGGGCGCTGCCAGCGCGGCGGCGCCGAGGAGCAGCAGTACCGCCGCGCTCAGCAGCGCCGGCCGGTTGCCGCGAAACCGCCGCCAGTAGAGCCGGCCCAATCCGCTCATCGGTAGCTGATCCTGGGATCGATGGCGGCGTAGGCGATGTCCGCCGCCAGGTTCGAGAGCAGCGTCATCAAGGTCGCGAACAGCAGCGCCGCCAGCGCCAGGTTGAAATCGTTGCCGAGGATCGCGTCGTAGATGAGCTTGCCCATGCCGGGATAGGCGAAGAGCGTCTCGGTGACGAGAGCGCCGGAGAACAAGCCGCCGAAGGAGAGCGCGATGATGGTGACGACCGGCGCTATCGCGTTGCGGAGCGCGTGGCCGAGCATGACTCGGCGCTCGCTGGCACCCTTGGCGCGGGCGGTGCGGATATAGTCCTGGCCCAGCGTCTCCAGAAGACCCGCGCGCATGTAGCGGGCGAAGGTGCCGAAGTTCACGAGGGTCAGCGTCGCCGCCGGCAGCAGCAGATGGCGCGCGCGGTCGAGGATACCGCCGTCGCCGACATCGGCGATGCCGCCCGCCGGCAGCCAGCCCAGGCTCGCCGCGAAGACCAGGATCAGCATGAGGCCGATCCAGAAGCTCGGCAGCGACACGCTGGCGAAGGCGGCGAGATTGATGCCGTGATCGAGGGCGGAGCGGGGGCGGAGCGCCGCCAGGATGCCGAGCGGCAGCCCCACCGCGAGAGTGGCGACGAAGCTCACGCCCATCAGCAGCGCGCTGCGGCCGAGCGGCGCCAGCAGGGCCTGGATCGCCGGCATCACGTAGAGCCGGGAATAGCCGAAATCGCCGTGCAGCGCCGCGAGCGCCCAGGCGCCGTAGCGCTTGAGGAGCGGCTGGTCGATGCCCATCAGCGCCTTGAGACGCGCCACGTCGGCGGCGGTGAGATGCGGGTCGGCACCCAGCATGAGGTCGATGGGATCGCCGGGCATCAAGCCGATGAGCCCGTAGATCACGAACGACATCACCGCCAGCACCAGCAGGGATTCCGCGAGCCGGCGCAGGATGTAGTTGGTCATCGCCGCCTAGTTGCCGGGTGCGCCCGCATCCCGCCAGTCCTCGATCCAGAGCGTTGAAATATAGAGATGCCCCGTGGGCGTCACTCCCTGGAGCCAGCTCGGCAGGATATAGGCGTCGGCGCGGAAGAACAGCGGCAGCTCCGGCAGCGTCTCCGCGTAGAGCCGCTGCAGCTCGTGCCAGAGCTCCGCGCGGCGGGGACGGTCGAGGGTCTTCTCGATCGCGACGATGAGCCGGTCCGCCTCCGGATTGCGATAGCCGGTCAGGTTCTCGCCGCTGTAGCCGTTGGCGGATGTGGGGATCTCGTCGGAGAAGAGGGTGCTGCGCGGCACGTTCTCCGGCGAGCTGATCCAGGCGAAAGAACTCATGTCGTAGGCGCGCTTGTTGAGCGTGTCGCCAAACAGCACGCGGGCCGGCTGATTGCGCAGATGCACCTCGACGCCGACCTGGCGCCACTCGCTTTGGAGGATCTGCTCCAGGAGCTCGCGCCCGCGATTGCCGGACGTGGTCGAGAGATCGAGGGAGAGGCGCTCGCCTCTGGCGTTGACGCGGATGCCGTCCGGGCCCGGATGCCAGCCGGCGGCGTCCAGGAGCGACCGCGCCGCCGCCGGGTCATAGGGATAGTGTTTGACGTCGTCCGTGTAGACCCAGTCGAGGGGATGCACGAAGGTCTCGGCAACCGGCTGCCGGCCGGCGTACATCTCCTCGCTGATTCCCTTGCGGTCGATGGCAGACAGCAGCGCCTGGCGGACGCGCAGATCCGCCAGGATGGGATTGTCGAGATTGGTGGCGACGTGCTCGAAGTTGAGGCCGGGCTTCACCAGCACGGTGAAGCGCCCGTGCTGGCGCGCGGCGAAGGCCAGGGCCTGGTCGACGGCGATCGGGCTGAACTCGCCGGCGATCATGTCGATGCCGCCGGATAGGAGGTTCGCCTCCAGCGCCGCGGTGTTCTCCACGGTCGAGACGACAACCTGCTCGAACGCCGGCGGCCGGCCCCACCAGGTGGGATTGCGCGTCAGCACCACGCGGTTGCCCGGCACCAGCTCGGTCACTCGATAGGGGCCGAAGTAGAGGCCGGGGTTGGTGGGGTGGGTGTCGTAGTTGGTGCGGAAGCGGTAGGTGCGGGGATCGCCGGCGAAGGCGGCGCGCTCGATGTGGGCGGGCAGCACGTCGAAATCCGGCAACGCCTGGTACTGGTAGTCGACGCGGTCCTGGGTCACCGTGAAGGTCTTGGCGTCCTCGGCCTCGATCTTGACGATGCGGCGATAAAGCTCGGAGTTGACGACGCCGGAGAGCGGATCGTGGCCGACCTCGTAGCTGAAGAGCACGTCCTCGGTGGTGACGGGAACGCCGTCGCCCCAGGTGGCGCCCGGCTGCAGCGTATAGGTGAGCCGCACGCCCTCCTTGCCGTCCGGCAAGGTCACGCGCACCGCGCGCCCGTTCTCGAAGCTGGGGAGATCGACGCAGAGCATGCAGATGAGCTGCCAGTTGGCGTCGTAGGCGGTGAGCGGCCGCCGCGTCATGCCCAGCACATAGGCCTTGGCGAGGGTCTCGTCGATGATGGGGTTGAGCGTCGGCGGAAACTGGGTGACCCCGATCACCAGTCGGTCGCGGGCGAGGGCGGCGCCGCCCCCCAGCAGCAGCGCCAGAAGTGCCGCCGCCAGGACGCGTGCGCCTCGCGCCATAACGCTGCCTACACGCTCGCCTTCAGCCGCGGCATCACCGTCTCGCTGAAGAGGCGCACGGACGCGGCGGCGTGCTCATAAGCGATGGTGTTGAAATTGACTTGCAGGGAGGCGCTCTCGAAGCCGCCGACCTTGCGGTGATAGTCCATCGCCTGCTCGACGATGTCGCCGGGCGTGCCGACCCAGGCGCCGCCGCTCGCGACCTGGCTCTCGAAGGTCTCGCGGCTCAATCCTTCGATGATCTTGTCGTAGCCGGGATAGTCCTTCGACGACATGCCGGCGGTCCAGTCCGAGGCGGCCTCGACGAGAGAGCGGAGATAGCCGTTGAGCGGCGCGCGGGCGATATCAGCCGCCGCGTTTGCGGTCCTCGTGGCAGAGCATGTGGAAGGCCAGCATGACGCGGCCGTTGCCCTTGTGGCCGGCCGAGCGCCAGGCCTCGCGGTAGCGGCCGATCAGCTCCGCCATCTGGCCGCCCGCCATGGGGATCGCCATGATCCAGTGGCCGAGCCGGCCGGCATTGTCGAAGCTGTCCGGCGTCGCGATGGCGGCGACCCAGAACTGCGGCCGCGGCCGCTGGGTGGGGCGCGGCAACGAGGTCGTGGGTGGATAGTGGTGAAACTTGCCGTCGGACGCGGTGTTCTCGCTCTCGAGGAGCTGCCGCACCTGCTCCATGCCCTCGGCGAAGCGCGCCTTGCTCTCGTCGACGCTGACGCCGAAGCGGGCGAACTCGTGGGGCAGGAAGGCGCGGGCGAAGCCGACCTCGAGGCGGCCGCCGGAGATCGCGTCCAGCATGCCGATCTCGCCGGCGACCTTGAGCGGATTGTTGAAGATCGGCAGCACCGCCCCGGTGATCAGCCGCGCGGTCCGGCTGCGCTGGGAGGCGGCGGCCAGGAACACGATGGGATTGGGCGAGTAGCCGCCATAGGGGTGGAAGTAATGCTCCACCGTGCGCACATGGCCCCAGCCGTAGGGATCGCAGAAGTCCACCAGCTTCAGGCATTCATCGAAATATTGTGCCGCCGGCTTCTGGTCGGGCCCGACGTCGGGAAAGAACTGCATGCCGAATTCGAGCGCGATGCCGCTCATGGTGCTCCTCGTGCGGTCGTGGCGGGGCGGGGCCACTGTAGCAACGGGGTTGGGGGCTGCCTACCGCCTCCAGTCGCTGGGCGGGTTGCCGCGACGCATCTGCCGGCGCCGCCGGCCAAACCTCAGGCGCCGGCGAGATCGGTCGACAGCGCCTCGATGAGCGGGCATCCCCTGACTTCTCCGGCATCGCACCGGCGGATCGCGTGCGTGAGCGCGCGCTCCATGGCTTTGAGATCGGCGATCTTGGCTTGTACATCGGCGCGGTGCGTCGCCGCGACCGCCCGCGCCTCGGCGCAAGCCGCCTGGCCGCCGAGGGCGAGCGTCAGCAGCGTGCGCACCTCGCCGAGCGCGAAGCCGAGTTCTCGGGCGCGGCGCACGAATACCAACCGCCGCACGTCATCGACGCGATAGCGGCGGTAGCGACTGGCGGTGCGAGCCGGCGGCGGCAGCAAGCCGATGCGCTCGTAGTAGCGAATTGTCTCGACGTTGCACCCGGTGCGCCGCGACAGCTCGCCGATCGCCATCTCGATTCCTGGTTTCATGATGTTCATTCTCGAAGACCCTTGAGTCTGTAGTGACTACAGACTTTATCGTGGTGTCCGGACGATCGATAGAGGAGAGCATGGCGGCTGTCAGCGAGACCCCGAAGGCGGCGGAGAACGTCCCTACCGGTGCCGTCGGCACCGTTGCTCTCGCCGCGGGCGGTCTGGCAGCCGCCCTCGGCGCGGCGTCGTGCTGCGCGCTTCCGGTCGTCCTCGGAGCGCTCGGCGTCGGCAGCATCGGCTTCGGCGGCTTGGCGTTGCTGCTTGGTCCCTATCAGCCGATTCTGCTTACGGTTGCCGCTCTGTGCCTTGGGGCGGGCGGTGCGCTGCTGTGGCAACGGCGAGTTGCGCAGGCGCGCGGAGTCGTGTGCGCGCGGCCCGTGGCGGATCGGTTGGCGCTCATTGGATTTTCACTGGCGGTGGTGCTGGTCGGCCTTTCCCTCATCTATGTCTAAGCGGGAACTCATGATTGAAACGCGCTCCGTCATTACTTGCCCGGTCTGCGGCGCCACGGAGACCGAAACCATGCCCGCCGATGCCTGTCGGTTCTTCCACGAGTGTGCGAGCTGTGGTGCGCACCTTCGCCCAAAGCCAGGCCACTGCTGTGTGTTCTGCTCCTACGGCTCAGTGCCCTGTCCGCCAGTCCAGGCCGCAGGGAGCGAAGCTCCACCGCGAGGCTAGTCTCACCCGGCAGGCCGCCGCCGGGCTTTCGCGGCCAGGCAGTCTGCGGCACGATGGCGCCATGCTGGTTCACACCATCGGCCATTCGACGCGTCCGTTCTCCGAGCTGGTGACGCTTCTGCACGACGCCCACGTCGACGTCCTCGCCGATATCCGGCGGTTTCCGCGCTCGCGCACCAACCCACAGTTCAATGCGGAGACGCTGGGGCCCGCGCTCGCCGAGCACGGCATCGCCTATCATCACCTGGCGGCGCTGGGCGGGCGGCGGGACGGCGCCGGCGTCAATGCGCCGTCACCGCACACGCTCTGGCGGGAGAAAGCGTTTCGCGCCTATGCGGGCTACGCGGAGACGGCGGATTTCCACGCCGGCTTCGAGGCGCTGCTGGCGCTCGCGCGCGAGCACAATGTCGCGATCATGTGCGCGGAAGCGGTCTGGTGGCGCTGCCACCGCCGCATCGTGACGGACTATCTGCTGGCGGCCGGCATCGAGGTCCGCCACATCCTCGGTCCCGGCAAGGTCGAGCCGGCGCATCTCACGCCGGGAGCATTGGTGGAGGCGGGGACGGTGATCTACCGCGACCCGAACGAGCCGCCGCGGCTGCCGGGGATTTAGTTTCCTTGGTTGGGTCGCATTTTCTACGCCGAACCGGCATCCACTTCGGCGGAAAATGCTCCGGGATTACTCGCCGCGGGGCGCCGGCAGGTCGCGCCGGCGGGCCAGGCGCTCGCTCTCGGCGAGGGTGGCGCGCAGCACCTGATCGGCCTGGTGCGTCATCTTGACGAAGGCGCGCAGGAAGCTGTCGCTGCGCGGCAGCTGGAACAAGGTCTCCTCGCCGCCTTCATTGCCGCACATGGCGACCAGCAGCACCTGGTCCTGGGGAGAGATCAGCAGCTCCTGCAGGGGCACTCCGGGGCCGCTCACGTACTCGACCACGCGGTAGCGCGGCGACTCTTCGCTGGCGGGACGGATCAGCATGCGATAGGCGGCGCGGGTGGTGGAAGCCTCGATCACGGCGCGGGTGAAAGGGCGCAGAAAGCTCTCGTCGAAGCCCAGCACCGCGGTCGGCTCGTCGGCGGAGGCGGCGGAGCGGATTTCCAGCGTGGTCCAGATCGACGCGCGGCCGGCGTAGTAGTCGAGAGAAGCGAGGTCGAGGTTGATGGAGTCGATCGGCATCGGCGCGGAAGCGGCCTGACTGCACAGGAAAGCGAAGCACGCGGGCTCGCGGCGCAGGGAGATTGTCGTCACCGTCTCGAGGTTGCGGTCGACGATCAGGTTCGGCATGTCGCTCATGTTCTACTCTCCTCGCTCGCTCATGATCGCGCACCCGCGCGATCCCGTCCGCGTCCAGCATCATCTCCCGGGGTCAGTTAATGCATCCATAATTGGGCCCAGGAGGGCTTAATCATGGGGTTTTTCGCGCGTTCCGTGGGTTGCCGAAAAAACGCGCCCTGGCCTGTGCCGTTGGTCACAGACATAACCCCGCCGAGACAAGCATTTCTTAAGACGGGTCGGCGACAGTTCCGGAACGGATTTTAGGGTGAGCTTCGGGGGGACTTGCAGGGACAATCGCGATGACATCCTTGGCTGAAACCATCGACACCGCGCTGGCCGCCGTCGGGCCCGAGACCGAGGACCGGCTGCGCGACGTGGTCTCCGATTTCGAGGCGCTGGCGCTCGCCGACGAGGAGCGCCTCGCCGCGCTCGCCACCAGCATCGCCGCGATCGCGCATCAGCATCATCGGCGTCACGTGCCGGTCTATCTGGAGGCCGTGCGCACCTGGTCCCTGGAAATCGCGGCGCTGGTGAAGCCCGCGGCCACCGAGCTGCGCTACATCCCGAACGGCGCCGCCATCGAGGACGCCGCGCGCCGCTTCTACGGCGGTCTCGACGGCGTCATCGACCGCATGCAGATCCAGGGCATCGACGTCCGCGACCGGCTGGTGACGGAGCTGGCGGTGATGGCGCGCTTCCTCGGCCAGCACGACGGCAACACCATCAGCATCGCCATCATCGCGGTCAATCGCGCGCTGTCGGATCCTGGATATCGCCGCGGCGCCGCGGTTCAGGTGCCGCTGCGGGAAGTGGCGACGCTGACGACCTCGGCCGCCGATCTCGCCACCATGCCGCCGCAAGGGCGTGCCTGAGCTAGTTCACGCTGGAGCGTCGAGAGCGAGGCGATTGGCGGCGCTGACGATCGCCCGCAAGGATGCTGTCACCGTATTGGCGTGAAAGCCCACGCCGAAGCGCTCGCGGCCGTTGCCGTCACCGCAGCGGATGAAGCAGACCGCCTGCACCCCCGACCCCTTGCCCACCGCGTCCTGGTGATAGTCGAGCACGCCGACCTGGACGCCGGCCTCGCGGTTGAGGGCGTTGACGAAGGCGTCGATCGGCCCGTTTCCGCGCCCCTCCACGTGCCGCACCTTGCCGTCGATCTCGAGATCGGCGCCGCAGATCACGATCTCGCTGGCGTGGGTATCGGAGCGGAGCTGGTAATCGACGAGGCGCAAGCGCCCGCCGGCCTCGAGATATGTCGCCTGGAACTGGCGCCAGATCTCGTCCGCCACGATCTCCTTGCCGCTGGTGTCCGCGATCGCCTGGATCACGCCGCTGAACTCCACCTGCAGGTCGCGGGGCAGGTCGATTCCGTACTCCGCGTGCAGGATGTAGGCGACGCCGCCTTTGCCGGACTGGCTGTTGACGCGGATGATCGCCTCGTAGCTGCGGCCGAGATCCTTGGGATCGACCGGCAGGTAGGGCACCTCCCAGGTGCCGCTGTTGCTCTTGGCGAGCGACGTCATGCCCTTCTTGATCGCGTCCTGATGCGAGCCGGAGAAGGCGGTGAAGACCAATTCGCCCGCATAGGGGTGGCGCTCGTGCACCGGCAGCTGGTTGCAGTATTCCGCGACCTCGATCGAGGCGTTGATGTCGCTGAAGTCGAGGCGCGGATCGATGCCCTGGCTGAAGAGATTGAGGGCGAGGGTCACCACGTCGACGTTGCCGGTGCGCTCGCCATTGCCGAAGAGCGTGCCCTCGATGCGGTCGGCGCCGGCCATCACGCCGAGCTCGGCGGCGGCGACGCCGGTGCCGCGGTCGTTGTGGGGATGCAGGCTCAGGATGATCTTGTCGCGATCCCTGAAGTTGCGGTGCATCCACTCGATCTGGTCGGCGTAGACGTTGGGGGACGCCATCTCTACCGTCGCCGGCAGATTGAAGATGATCTTTTTCTTCGTCGTCGGCTGCCAGGCGTCCATCACCGCGTGGCAGACGTCGAGGGCGTAGTCGAGCTCGGTGCCGGTGAAGCTCTCCGGCGAATACTGGAAGCGGAGATTGGTGCCTGACGATTCGAGTTCGGGTGCCAGCTGCTTCACCAGCTTCGTCGCATCCACGGCGATCGTCTTGATGCCGGCGCGGTCCATGTCGAAGACCACCCGGCGCTGCAAGGTCGAGGTGGAGTTGTAGAGATGCAGGATCGCGTTCTTCGCGCCGCGCAGGGAATCCATGGTGCGGCGGATCAGCGGCTCGCGCGCCTGGGTCAGCACCTGGATGGTGACGTCATCGGGAATGAGCGTCTCCTCGATGATGTGGCGCACGAAGTCGAACTCGGTGTCGGAGGCGGCGGGGAAGCCGACCTCGATCTCCTTGAAGCCCAGCTTCACCAGATGCTCGAAAAACCTGAGCTTCTTGTGGCGGTCCATCGGCTCGACCAGGGCCTGGTTGCCGTCGCGGAGGTCGACGCTGCACCAGATCGGCGCCTTCTCGATGGTGCGGGTCGGCCACTGGCGGTCGGGCAATGCGATGGGGGCGAAGGGGCGGTACTTCTGGAAATTCATGGCGGTCATGACGGGGCTCTCCCGGATTGGCGGCGATTACTGAAGGAGCGGCCTCGCCGGATGCGGCAAGCCTCGTTTCCGCGGGCTGCCTGCCCGGGAGAACGGACGATCGCGAACTCTGAAGCGGACGATCTAGGCTTGGCGGAGGACATCTGACGCAGCATCACGGGGGGCGCGCTTGGGGACGAAGGTGACCTTCCGGCCCTCAAGGAGAGCCGGGGCCCTAAGTCGAAGCGCCCTCAGGTGATGCGTGAACTGCGTCATGACGGGCCGACCATAGCCGCCGAGCCGGCGCCGGTCAATCGGGGCCCGAACGCATGGGCCCGGCGGCATTGACAGGTCAGGGGCCAGCCGCTTCACTCCCCCGGCTTTGCACAGGGAGGACTGCCGGCCGTGACTACGCCCCGCCGCAAGACTTATGAGGATTTGCGCAGCGCCCGCTGGTATGGCGCCAAGGATCTGCGCTCCTTCGGCCACCGCTCCCGCACCAAGCAGATGGGGTTCTCGTCGGAGGATTACGCCGGCAAGCCGGTCGTCGCGATCCTCAACACCTGGAGCGAGATGAATCCCTGCCATTTTCATTTCCGCGAGCGGGCGGCGGAGGTGAAGCGGGGCATCTGGCAGGCGGGGGGATTCCCGGTGGAGATGCCGGCGATCTCGCTGGGCGAGCCCTTCATGAAGCCCTCCACCATGCTCTACCGCAATCTCCTCGCCATGGAGACGGAGGAGCTGCTGCGCGCCAATCCCATCGACGGCGTGGTGCTGCTGGGCGGCTGCGACAAGACCGTGCCGGCGCTTCTCATGGGCGCCCTCAGCATGAACCTGCCGGCGATCTTCGTGCCGGCGGGGCCGATGCTGCGCGGCAACTGGCACAACCAGCCGCTCGGATCCGGCAGCGACACCTGGAAATACTGGGCCGAGCTCCGCGCCGGCAACATCGACCAGGAGGACTGGACCGAGATCGAGGACGGCATCGCCCGCTCCTTCGGCACCTGCATGACCATGGGCACCGCCTCCACCATGGCGGCGGTGACGGAAGCGCTCGGCCTCACCCTGCCGGGCGCCTCGTCGATCCCCGCCGCGGATTCCGGCCATGCCCGCATGGCCTCGGCCAGCGGCCGGCGCATCGTCGAGATGGTGTGGGAAGACCTGAAGCCGCGCGACATCCTGACGCCATCAGCCCTCGACAACGGCATCGCGACCTTGATGGCGCTGAGCGGCTCCACCAATGGCGTCATCCATCTGGTCGCCATGGCCGGCCGCGCCGGCATCAAGCTCAGCCTCGATCGCTTCGACGAGATCGCCCGCCGCACGCCCGTCCTCGCCAACATCCGTCCCTCCGGCAAATACCTGATGGAGGATTTCTTCTATGCGGGCGGCCTGCGCGCGCTCCTCCGCCAGCTCGGCACCGGCCTCGACACGGCCTGCTTGACCGCCAACGGCAAGACTCTCGGCGACAACATCGCCCGGGGCGAGATCTACAACGAGGACGTCATCCGCACCGCGAACAATCCGATGCAGAGCGGCGGCGGCCTCGCGGTGCTGCGCGGCAACCTGGCGCCCGACGGCGCCGTCATCAAGCCGCCGGCGATGGAGGCCCGCCTCCAGAAGCATCGCGGTCCCGCCGTGGTGTTCCGCGACTACAACGACATGGCCGCGCGCATCGACGATCCCAACCTCGACGTGACCGCGGACTCCGTGCTGGTGCTGCAGAACGGCGGCCCTCAGGGCGGCCCGGGCATGCCGGAATGGGGCCAGCTCCCGATCCCGAAGAAGATCCTGGCCCAGGGCGTGCGCGACATGGTGCGTCTCTCGGATGCCCGGATGAGCGGCACCAGCTATGGCGCCTGCGTGCTGCACATCTCGCCGGAGGCTTTCGTCGGCGGTCCCCTGGCCCTGGTGAAGAGCGGCGACATCATCGAGCTCGACGTCCCCGGCCGCCGCCTCAACCTCGCGGTCTCGGACGACGAGCTCGCCCGCCGGCGCGCCCAGTGGGTCCCGCCCAAGGCGCAATATCCCCGCGGCTACGGCATGCTCTTCAGCCAGCACATCAGCCAGGCCCATGAGGGCTGCGATTTCGACTTCCTTGCCGGCACCGCGCCGGTGCCCGAGCCGGAGATTCATTGATGGCCGCCACGCTCCCGCCCAACCGCTTCAAGCAAGGGCTTGCCGCCGGCACGCCCCAGATCGGTTTCTGGCTCAACTTCGCCAGCCCCACGGTGGCCGAGGTCTGCGCCGGCGCCGGTTTCGACTGGCTCCTCATCGACATGGAGCATTCCCCCAACGAGCTGCCGGATGTCGTGAACCATCTCCGCGCCATGGAAGGCGGCACCGCGGAGCCTGTCGTGCGCGTGCCCTGGAACGATCCGGTGACCGTGAAGCGCCTGATGGACCAGGGCGTGCGCAGTTTCCTTTTCCCCTTCGTGCAGTCGGTGGAAGAGGCGCGCCGCGCGGTCTCCTCGACCCGCTATCCACCCAAGGGTATCCGCGGCTTCGCCGGCACCACCCGCGCCAACCGCTACGCCCGCGTGCCCGACTATGCCAAGCGCGTCGAGGAGGACATCTGCGTCCTGGTGCAGACCGAGACCCGGAAGGCCGTGGGCGAGATCGAGGCGATGGCGAAGATCGAGGGCCTCGACGGCATCTTCATCGGCCCCGCCGATCTCGCCGCCGACATGGGCCATATCGGCAATACCCAGCACCCGGACGTGCAGACGGCGATCATCGAGGCGGGCAAGCGCATCAAGGCCGCCGGCAAGGCGCCGGGCTTCCTCAGCCTGCGCGAGGACGAGACGCGCAAGGTGCTGGGAGCCGGCTTCGTCTTCGTCGCCGTCGGCACCGACGTGGCGCTCTTCGCCCGTCAGGTCGACGCGCTGGCGCAGAAGTTCAGGGGAGCCTGAAGCTTCCGCCGGAAACCGGGCGGGCCGTCGTCACGGGGAGGTCGCTCTATGGCCGACGACAAGTTCAAGATCGCGAAATGTCCGCTATGCACCTACGAGCACGAATACCGCTTGGCGGTCGTGCGCATCCCCATCGTGGCCCTGGTTGCGCCCGACCCGGATCGGAAACAGGAATTTCGTGTCGCGGCGGTCTGCCCAAACAGTCCGACGGATAAGAACGGTTTTGCCATCACCCTGGCCTTGGCGCCCGCCGGAAACTTCCTCATCACGGAGGTGACGCTCAGCTTGCTCACGCCTCCCCGGAAGACGGAGTAGGCGGATGACCGTTGGGAATCATCAGCGAGGGCAGGTGGAGGTCGTGGCGGTCGGCGTCCTGACGGAATCCGACAAGGCGATGCTGGAAGCCGGCAAGAAACTTATTGTGGATTCCATCGATGTCGGCCGCGAGTATTGCAAATACATGATCGGCGTCGCGTCCGGCGCGATCCCCACCTATATCGCCGTGCTGAAGCTCGGCGTCGCCGACAGCGTCGCCCTTGCCCCGGAGCGCTACCTCCTCTGGGCCGCGCCGGCAGTGCTGTTCCTGCTGGCAACCCTGGCCTTCTCGATGGGCTATTTCCCGGGGAAGACGACGATCGCCATCGACAACATCGCGGGCGTCGCCCGCGCCCGCGAGGACATCATCGGCCGACGCCGGTGCTGGTCGATCACCGGTGTCGTGCTGTTCACCGCGGGAGTGCTCGTCGGGCTCTGGGCGATCTTCGTTCACTAGCCGCGGACGCGCGCGGCGTGCCCGCCGGCCGCTTACGCCCGGCGCTGGGCGGGGCGGCGGCGGAACTCGATCGTGCCGTAGTGGGTGAGGCGGTCGATCACGCTCACCGGCAGCAGGCGGCGGTGCGCCATCGTGTCGACGATCCCCGGCGCCTCCGCCATCGCATCCAGGATCGCGTGCAGCAGGCCCTCGGCGAGCGCGGCGCCGTCGTTGGCCAGCAGGCGGCGCACCACGATCGGGTCCTGCCCGTGGTAGAGCGCGTCGGAAACCTTGGGCGACAGATTCTCCCGCTCGGCGATCGCCAGGCGGTGGGCGCGCGAGCGCTCGCGCGCCACGCGCACGAGATCGTCGTCGTTCAGGATCGGCGAGGACTGCAGGATCGGCCGCGCCACCTGGGATTCGTCGTGGGCGAGCGCCAGCACGATGTCGCGCGGCGCATGCATCATGCGCTTCAGGCTGTCGGCCAGCACGCTGCGCACCAGGGGCTCGCCGTCGTAGATGGCGATCCGGAAGAGGTCCTCGGTGGTGCGGCGCTGGGGCGGGTTCGGAATGCCGCTGGCGTAGCGCTCGGCTATCTGCTCCAGCAACATGGCGCGGCGGATCCACGAGGGATCGTCGAGGCCCGTCATCGGGGTCTCTGGAGCGGCCTCAGGTCGAGAGCGTGTCACCGGCACCATAGCGAACCTCTTCATCATCAGTTTCTTCGTGCTCGTTCCCCCGTGTCTCTAGTGTCGCCGAGTTGTATTAACCCACCTTTAAGCATCCGGTAACCAGACCGTGAACCCCTTGATGGGGCACGACTCGTGGAATTTCGGGGGCTTGCGGGGGTAATCACCAAATCGGCAAAACTTCTACCCGCTTTGCACATCCCTACAAGGGAGGGGTAGGTGCTCCCTTATGTGAGCTAGATGGGTTCCCTCACAGGGCGCAAATCAGTCAAGAAGAAGGCGGCTCAGGACACAATCGGCGCGGCGGTGGCGCCGATGAAGGCGGGCTAGCCCGCGGCTTCCAGTGCCTCGGAGGCGGCGAGCCAGTCGACTTCGGCGGCGGCGAGCGCCGCGCGCAGCTCCGCCTGGCGGCGCAGCAGCTCCGTGAGCTCGGGGTTGTGTGCGCCGTAGGTGGCGGGCGTCGCCAGCTGCGTCTCCAGCGCTGTGACGTCCTTGGTGAGCGTCGCCATGCGCGCCTCGGTCTCGCGCACGCGGCGCCGCAGCGGCTCGATCTCGCGCCGCTGCTTCGCCGCCGCCTTGCGGTCTTTGCGGCGCGTGGCGGCATCGCGGGCATCGCCGTTGCCGCTTCCGTTGCTCTTGCCCTTGGACAGCAGCAACTTCCGGTATTCCTCGAGATCGCCCTCGAAGGGCTTGGCGGTGCCGTCGGCGACCAGCCACAGGCGATCCGCCACCAGCTCCACCAAATGCCAGTCGTGGCTGATCAGCACGACGGCGCCGGGAAAATCGTTGAGCGCCTCTGCCAGCGCCTCGCGCGCCTGGATGTCGAGATGGTTGGTGGGCTCGTCCAGGATCAGGAGATGCGGCGCGTCGTGGGTCGCGAGGCAGAGCGTGAGCCGCGCCTTCTCGCCGCCGGAGAGATCCTCGGCCTTGACGAACACCTTGTCGACGCCGAGGCCGAAGCGGGCGAGGCGCGCGCGCACCGCTTCCGCGCCCGACTTCGGCATCAGCTCCGCCAGATGATCGAAGGGCGTCGCGCCCGGCGTCAGCTCCTCGATCTGGTGCTGGGCGAAGAAGCCGTAGGAAAGCCGCGGCGCGCGGATGGCGTGGCCGGACATCGCCTGCAGCCGCCCGCCCAGAAGTTTCGCCAGCGTCGACTTGCCGTTGCCGTTGGCGCCGAGCAGCGCCACGCGATCGTCGGGATCGAGGCGCAGGTTGAGATGCCGCAATATGGGCTTCCCCTCGGTGTAGCCGACGGCCGCGTTGTCGAGGGTGAGGAGGGGCGGGCGCAGCTCGCCGGGCGAGGGGAAATCGAAGCGCGGCGGCGCCTCCTCGGTCGCGATCGAAACCGGCACCAGCTTCTCCAGCGCCTTGACGCGGCTCTGGGCCTGGCGCGCCTTCGAGGCCTTGGCGCGGAAGCGGTCGACGAAGGCCTGCAGGTGCTTGCGCTGGGCGTCCTGACGGTCGGCCAGCGCCCGGCTGCGCTGGATCGTCTCGGCGCGCTGGCGCAGATAGGCAGTGTAGCCGCCGTTGTAGATCGTGAGCTTCTTGTCGGCGAGCGCCAGGATGTGATCGACGACGGAATCGAGGAAGTTGCGGTCGTGGCTCACCAGGATGACCGTGCGGCGATAGCGCCCGAGGAATGCCTCGAGCCAGAGCGAGGCTTCCAGATCCAAATGATTGGTGGGCTCGTCCAGGAGCAGCAGGTCGGGCTCGGCGAAGAGCGCGGATGCCAGCGCCACGCGCATGCGCCAGCCGCCGGAGAATTCGCTGAGCGCCGTCGCCTGCATCGTCGCGTCGAATCCCAACCCATGCAGGATGGTGCCCGCCCGCGCCGGCGCCGAATGCGCGTCGATCTCGACCAGGCGCGACTGGATCTCGCCGATGCGGTGGGGATCCTCGCTGGTCTCCGCCTCCGCCAGGAGACTGGCGCGCTCCACGTCGGCGGCGAGCACCGCCTCCAGCGGCGTCGTCGGCCCGCCCGGCGCCTCCTGGGAGACGAAGCCCAGGCGCACGTTGTTCTGCAGCTGGATGTCGCCGCCGTCGAGCTGCAGCTCGCCGCGGATCAAGTCCAGGAGGGTGGATTTGCCGGTCCCGTTGCGCCCCACCAGCCCCACTTTCCACCCGCCATTGATCTGCGCCGAGGCCTCGTCGAGCAAGGTGCGGCCGCCGATCCGGTAGGTGATGTCGGTGATGGTGAGCATGGCGGCGCGGGTGATAGCACGAGGCGATGGTGCAATGCGATAGGGGAAGGGTCGCAGGAGCGGGTCGGGCGGTAAGCCTCAGTGGGGCTTCCGGGAAACCCGCGCGATCAGATCGTCCGCCCGGGACAGGAACAGCTTCAGGAGCGGCGAGGTATTGGCCCGGTGCCAGCCCAGGACGAGGTCGATGGTCGGGGCCTTCTCCCGCAGGGGCCGGCTGGTGAGGGAGGGCGGCAGGAAATCCAGGGCGTAAAGCGGCAGCAGCGCGATCCCCCGTGTCGAGGCCACGAGCGAGATCGCCATGGCGAGGTTGTCGGCCTCGTGGTCCGGCGTGATCGGCACGCCGATTTTCCTCAGGTGCTCGTCGATGATCGCCCGGAGGACAGGAGCGGTTCCGGAGATCCCCACATATATCTCGCCGACCATATCTCCGAGGCGGATGGATTTGCGCGCCGCGAGGCGATGCGTCCGCGGCAACACCGCAACCAGCGGCTCTGACGTCAGCACCTTGAAGGCCAGGTCCGGCATCTCCTTCTCCGGCCGGAGAAAGGCCACGTCGATCTTCCCCCTGAGGAGATCGGCGGCGAGGGCCGGCGAGATCTGGCTGGAGACGACGACGTCGATGTTGGGGAGTTCGTCCCGCAGAATGCGCGCGGCCTCCGGCAGCCACGCCAGTTCGAAGCCGGTGAGAAAGCCCACCACGAACGAGGTCTTGGCGGGCTGCGCCGCCCGACGCGCGGCTTCGCCGGCGGCCTCCACCTGGGTGAGCGCCAGGCGCGCGTGATCGAGGAAGGCGCGGCCGGCGGCGGTCAGCTCGATGCCCCGGGCGCGCCGGAGCAGCAGCGGCGTCCCGACCTCCAGCTCCAGGTCGCGGATCTGCCGGCTGAGGGAGGGCTGCGCCGTGTGCAGGCGGCGCTCCGCCGCCAGCGTCAGGCTGCCTTCTTCCGCAACGGCAATGAAATACCGCAAATGCCGCAGCTCCATTGTCCCCGTCCCATGCCTTTGAGGTATGGCTCGGAGCCTACAAAGTCTTACTCCCGGCGGCCAGCGGAACCTAGATGTCCGGCAACGGTCAGCGGAATTTCAAAGGAGCGGGAAATGAGCACGCCAGTCGTTTTGCTTACGGGTGCCCTCAGCGGTATTGGCCGCGCGGCGGCGCTGGCCTTCGCCCGGGCGGATTACCGGGTCGTGGTCTCCGGCCGTCGGGACGATGCCGGCGAGGCCCTTGTCCGCGAACTGCAGGGGCTCGGGGCCGACGCGGAGTATGTGCGCGCCGACGTGCGCGACGAGGAGGACGTGCGGCGTCTCGTGGACCGGACGATCGAGCGCTTCGGTCGGCTCGACGTGGCCGTCAACAGCGCCGGCACCGAGGGCAAGCCCGGTCCCGTCTCGGAGCAGAGCGCCGACAGCATCGCCGCGACCTTCGACGCCAATCTCGTGGGGACGGTGCTGAGCCTCAAGCACGAGCTGCGCGTCATGCGGGCACAGGGCAGCGGCAGCATCGTCAACATCTCGTCGACCATGGGGCACAAGGCGGCGGGCGGCGCTTCGATCTACACCGCCAGCAAGCACGCCGTCGAAGGCCTGACCAAGGCGGCGGCGCTCGAGGCGGCGGCGTTCGGCGTCCGCGTCAATGCGGTCGCCCCCGGTCCCACCGAGACCGGCATGCTGGACCGCTTCACCGGCAGCGCCGAGCGCAAGGCGGCTCTCATTTCCACCGTGCCGCTGAAGCGCGTGGGCACGCCGGACGAGATCGCCAACGCCATCGTCTTCTTCGCCTCCGACAAGGCGTCCTACATCACCGGCCAGGTGCTGTCCGTCGACGGCGGCAAGTCCGCGACCTGAGCTGCGGCTCTCACACTCGAAGAAGGAATCCCACCATGGCTGACGTCACCGGCAAGACTGCCCTCGTCACCGGCGCCTCCCGCGGCATCGGGCGCGCCAGCGCGCTCGCCCTCGCCAAGGGCGGCGCCCGCGTCATCGTTCACTACGGCAGTGCCGCCGCGGAGGCCGAGGCCGTCGTCGCCGAGATCCGCAACGGCGGCGGCCGCGCCGACATGGTGGCGGCCGACCTCTCGGCGCCCGACGGCGCCCACGTCCTCGCCAAGCGGGTGCGCGACATCGTCGGCGATCGCCTGGACATCCTCGTCGCCAATGCCGGCGTCTCCAAGTCGGCGACGATCGAGGACACGACGGTCGAGGATTTCGACCGGCTCTTCGCCGTCAACGTCCGCGCGCCGTTCTTCCTGGTGCAGCAGCTCCTGCCGATACTCGGCAGCGGCGGCAGCATCATTCTCCTCTCGTCGCTCGCCGCCCACGCCACCGTCGGCACGATCGCGGCCTACGCCGCGAGCAAAGGCGCCATCGACACCTTGGTGAAGCACTTCGCCTCGGCGCTAGGGCCCCGGGGCATCCGCGTCAACGCCGTGGCGCCCGGCGTCATCGCCACGGACATGTCGAGCTTCACCAAGACCGACGACGGCCGCCGCTACACGCTCGGCATGCAGGCGTTCCAGCGCCTCGGCCAGCCCGACGACCTGGGCTCGGTGATCGCGTTCCTGGCCTCGGACGACGCCCGCTGGATCAACGGCGATACCATCCGGGTGGACGGCGGCTCGAAGCTCTGAGAGGACGGAAGGAGCATCACGAGTCGAAGGACGCAGTGCCGATCTGCAGGCCGGATGCGGTAGAGTGTGATCCGCACCCGAGTCGAAGGTCTCCCGAATGTCAGTTGCTGCGTCGGCTGTCTCTGCAACCCAGGATCGCGCGCTGGGCGTGCTGCGGACGGTGTTCGGCTATGACCGCTTCCGCGGCGAGCAGCAGGCGGTCATCGAGCATGTGATCGCCGGCGGCGACACGCTGGTGCTGATGCCGACCGGGGCGGGGCAAGTCGCTCTGCTATCAGATCCCGGCGCTGATCCGGCCTGGCGTCGCCATCGTGGTCTCGCCGCTGATCGCGCTGATGAAGGACCAGGTGGACGCGCTCCGCCAGGCCGGCGTCAAGGCGGCGGCGCTCAACTCGTCCCTGCCGCCCTGGGAGACCGTCGAGATCGAGCAGGCGGATGCGGGACGGCAGCCTCGACCTCGTCTATATCGCGCCGGAGCGGCTGACGCTGCCCGCGCTACCCTCGATCTTTTGGCGCGCACGAAGATCGCGCTCTTCGCCATCGACGAGGCCCATTGCGTCTCGCAATGGGGCCACGACTTCCGGCCGGACTATCTCGCCCTCTCGGTGCTGCACGAGCGCTTTCCCGACGTGCCGCGCATCGCGCTCACCGCCACCGCCGATGCCGCGACCCGCGCGACATCGTGGAGCGCCTCAACCTCGGCGAGGCCCGCATCTTCGCCGCGGGCTTCGACCGCCCGAACATCCGCTACCGCGTCGTCGCCAAGCACGAGCCCCGCGCCGCAGCTCCTCGCCTTCATCGAGGCGGAGCATCGCCGGCGACGCCGGCATCGTCTATTGCCGCAGCCGCGACAAGGTGGAGGAGGTGGCGCGCTGGCTTTCCGACAAGGGCCGCGCCGCGCTGCCCTATCACGCCGGACTCGAATCGCATCGTGCGCGCGCGGCATCAGGACCAGTTCCTGAAGGAGGAGGGCGTGGTGATCGTCGCCACCGTCGCCTTCGGCATGGGGATCGACAAGCCCAACGTGCGCTTCGTCGCGCATCTCGACGCGCCCAAGAGCCTCGAGGCCTATTACCAGGAGACCGGCCGCGCCGGCCGCGACGGACTGCCCGCCGATGCCTGGATGACCTACGGCATGGCCGATGTGACCGCGCTCTCGGGCATGCTGGCGGGCTCCGACCTGCCGGAGGCCCAGAAGCGCATCGAGCGCTCACAAGCTGAACGCGCTCCTGGGATTTTGCGAGACCGCCCGCTGCCGCCGACAGGTGCTGCTGGGCTATTTCGGCGAGCGCGAGCACGCGCCCTGCGGCAATTGCGACACGTGTCTGGCGCCGCCCAGGGCCTGGGACGGGCTGGTGACGGCCCAGAAGGCGCTCTCGGCGGTGGCGCGCACCGGCGAGCGCTTCGGCGTCGGCCATCTGACCGACGTGCTGCAAGGCAATCTTACCGAGCGCGTGCAGCAGTTCGGCCACGACCAGCTCAAGACCTTCGGCGTCGGCACCGATCTCGACAAGCAGGCATGGCGCTCGGTCTTCCGCCAGCTGGTGGCGCAAGGTCATCTCGACGTGGACGTCGAGGGCCACGGCGGCCTGCGCTTCGGCGACAGCGCTCGCGACGTGCTGCGCGGCGCGGTGACAGTGGCTTTCCGCGACGAGCCCGACCGTCCCGCCCGCACGGCGCGCAAGCGCACCGCCAACGGCGCCGCCGTCGGCGCGCTTTCCGGCGCGGATGCCACGCTCTGGGAGACGCTGCGCGCCCGCCGCCTGTCGCTGGCGAAGGAGCAGGGCGTCCCGCCCTACGTCATTTTCCACGACGCGACCCTGATGGCGATGGTCCAGCAACGTCCCCGCGAGCGCGCCGCCCTCGCGCTCATCCCCGGCGTCGGCCGCAGCAAGCTCGAGCGCTACGGCGACATTTTCCTGGCGGATATCGCGGCGGGCGGTGAGCGATAGAAGGATTTCACCACGGAGGCACGGAGAGGAGAGTATTGCTCCGGTTGTCTGTACGGGCATCGTGCGTCCTTCGACTCAGGCCCTTCGGGCCTGGCTCAGGATGAGGAGATTTTCTTTGTGTGATCAACAATCGTCTTCATCCTGAGCCGCGCGCCTTGGCGTGCGAGTTGAAGGATGCACGATGCCTTGCGCTTTCCCTTCTCCGTGCTCTCCGTGCCTCCGTGGTGAATCCTAGGGTTATTGTTAACCCTCGACCTCGCCCCACTATCGCGAAATAATTTTCCGGCCGATGTCGAAATGCCGCCCGCCGGGCCGTCATGATTCGAGCGCGGATAGTCCCGCTCCCCAGCGATGGAGAGGAAAGCCATGAAATACGCGATTTTGATCTATCAGACCGCCGCGGATAAAGCCGATTGCGGCAGCGATCCCGCCCGCGCCCAGGACTGGCCGCGCTATGCGAAGTTGCTGCAGGAGGCTGGCGTGCTGGTGGACGGCGTCGGGCTGCAGGCCTCCGAGACCGCCACCAGGCTCAGTTTCCGGAATGGCGAGCGGCTGGTGCAGGACGGCCCCTATGCGGACACCAAGGAGCAGCTTGGCGGCTTCATCATGATCGACGTGCCCGATCTCGATACCGCGATCTCCTGGGCGGCGCGCATTCCCCACGCCACGGAGCGTGTGTTCGAGATCCGTCCGGTCGCGGTGCTGCCGAATTGAAGAAATCGCGTGGGCGATGTCGAAACCCCGCTCGCCCGCGCGTCACCGACATGCCGGAGCGCATCCCGTGCTCCCAACCGTCGAGAGGAAGCCCATGAACTACGCACTGCTGTTCTACCAGTCACCCGAGGAATTCGCCGCCCGCCGCGATCCGAAGCAGCGGGAAGCCTTCTGGGCCCGCTTCACGCCCTACATGAAGGCGTTGAAGGATGCGGGCATCGTGGTGGCCGGCGCCGGCCTCGAGCAGCCCTCGACCGCCACCTCTCTGCGCTATCGCGACGGCAATCGCCTGGTCCAGGATGGGCCTTTCGCCGATACCAAGGAGCAGCTCGGCGGCTTCTTCATCATCGATGTGCCGAACATCGAGGCTGCTCTCGAGTGGGCGGCACGCTTCCCGGCCGGTCCGAATGGCGGCGTGGAAGTGAGGCCCAATCTGCCGCCGGTGAGCTGAGGACCATGGACGCGCGCCGCGCGGTCGAACGGGCGGCGCGCGAGTCCTATGGCCGCCTGGTGGCGTATCTCGCCGCGCGGTCGCGGGACGTGGCGGCGGCGGAGGATGCGCTGGCCGACGCCTTCCGCGCCGCGCTCGAGACCTGGCCCACGGCGGGCGTGCCGGCGAAGCCCGAGGCCTGGCTCCTGACCGCGGCGCGCAACCGCCTCACCGACAGCGCCCGTCACGTCCGCGTCCAGGCCGAGGCGGTGCCGACGCTTCTGGCCGTCGCCGACGAGGCTCAGGAAGTCGCGAGCACCGACATGATGTTTCCCGATGAACGCCTGAAGCTGCTGTTCATCTGCGCCCATCCCGCCATCGACGCCGCGGCGCATACGCCGCTGATGCTACAGACTGTGCTGGGGCTCGATGCGGCACGCATCGCGTCGGCCTTTCTGATGCGTCCCAGCGCCATGGGGCAGCGGCTCTTCCGCGCCAAGACCAAGATTCGCGACGCCGGCATCGCCTTCGAGGTGCCGGAGGCGAAGGAGCTGCCGCCGCGCCTCGACGCGGTGCTGGAGGCGATCTATGCCGCCTACGGCAGCGGCTGGGACGACGTCGCCGGCGCCGACCCGCGCCGCAAAGGCTTGGCGCTGGAGGCGATCGAGCTCGGCCGGCTGCTCCGGCGCCTGCTGCCGGCGGAGCCGGAGGTGCAGGGGCTGCTGGCGCTGATGCTCCTCTGCGAGGCGCGGCGGGACGCGCGGCGCACCGCCGAGGGCGCTTACGTTCCGCTCACGGAGCAGGATACGTCGCTCTGGTCGGCGGAGATGATATCGGAGGCGGACGCGCTGCTGACGAGCGCCGAAGCCGGCAACCGCCTCGGCCGCTTCCAGCTCGAGGCCGCGATCCAGTCCATGCACGCGCGCCGTGCTGTCACCGGCGGCACTGACTGGGAGACCATCGCGCTCTACTACGAGGGCCTCGTCCGTCTCGCGCCCACCGTCGGCGCCCTCGTCGGCCGCGCCGCCGCTGTTGCCGAGGCGCGGGGCGCCGAGACCGGCTGGACCTTCCTCACGGTCATCCCCGCCGACGTCGTCAGCAGCTACCAGCCCTACTGGGCGCTCGCTGCCCATCTCCTGAAGCGGATGCGACGGCTGCCCGAGGCCGACGAGGCCTACAGCCGCGCCATCGGTCTCTGCGAGGACCCGGCCATGCGGGACTTTCTGGCGCGACAGGCGGAGCTTCCCGCCGCCCCTTGAACGGGGCCCACTCACTTCCCAGATCGTACGTTAGAAGCGTTCAGTCGGCGCATCTCATCCCGGAAGTTCCCGGTCGATGCGGAGAAATCCCACGCCTAAACGCGGCAAGGTTGTACGCAGAAACATAGGGCGCCGAGGTAGGTCGGCAAAAATGAATTCTGCGAAACGAACCCAATTCCGGAGCGATGGCGTGGAAGGGAAAAGAAGATTCACCACGGCGGCACGGAGGACACGAAGAAATTGAACGAGGCAGCCTCTCATCCGTCATGACCAACTCAAGGCCGGTCATGACGATTTGAAGGGACTTTGGTCAACCGGATGCAGCCGGCGGTGGCGCGGCGCTAGCGGAAGATGCGGTCGAGGAATCCGAGATGGAAGTCGAAGGGCAGCAGCACCTCGCCCTGCTCGCGCGGGTAGGTCTTGGGGAAGGGCGGCACCGGCGAGGCGTCGTGGACCGCCCTAAGCATGGCGTTGTCGAGCTCGGCGTAGCCCGTGCTCTGCTCGATCTTGGCCGAGAGCACGGTGCCGTCCCGGCGCAGGACCACTGCCATGGTGGCGTCGCCCTCGCGCTTCTGCTTTCGCGCCACCTCGGGATAGGTAAGGTAGCGCCGGATGTGGCGGCGCACGCGGTCGAGGTAGTCGTCTCCGGGCCCCTTGCCCTGGCCGACGACGCCGAGGCCGGTCCCCTCGACGCCCTGGCCGACGCCGCCGGGGCCGCCGCTGCCTTCGTCGAAGCCGGGCACGCCCGGCGTCGCGGCGGGGTTGGGGGCGGTCGCGGTCTGGGTCGGCACGGCCGGAACCGCGGCGGGGGCCGGATGTGGCGAGGGCGGCGCCGTTGCGATGTCGACAGGGGCGGGCTGGGGCGGGCTCGGCTTGTGCGGGGGCACCGGCGGGGCGTGCTCGGGATGTGGGTCGGGCGGCGCGGTGCTGGCCTGGGTCTGGCCGTCCGGACCGGGGGGCGGCGTGATCGTCGCCGGCGACGGGTCGGCGGCGGGTGGGGTGGGCGCTTCCGCCGCCGTCACCATGGGCTGGGCGGGCTCCGCGGGCTGCGGCAGGTCGGCCTGGGGCGCGCTCTCCGCCGTGGGAGTGGCGCTGGCGCCGCCTTCGGAGTCGGCGGACTCCTGGGGCTCCGTCTCGGCTCCCTTGGCGGTCGGCCCTTGCTCCATGGCGCCGCCGCCATCGCCGCCGCTGGCGGCGCCGGCCTCGCCGATGCCGGGGATCAGGACGACGGGGATCGGCGGCGCCTCCACCGGCCCCTCGCTCCGCCAGAGGCCGAGCAGCAGGGCCAGCATCAGGGCATGAAACAGCCCCGATCCCAGGGTCGCCCGCCACCACCGGCGCCGGTCGGCGGCGAGGCGTTCCGGTGTCGCGAGCAAATCGTCGTCGCCTATGCTAGGGCTTGGCTCCAGCCCTTTCGGCATCGCCTCTTGTCTCCTGTCCGGTTCCATAAAAGACTAGCGACGAGGGTTGGCGGACACCAGGGCACAGCGGAGGAAACGGCTCTATGAAAGTAGTGATCACGGGCGGCACCGGCTTCATCGGCCGCAAGCTGGCGGCGCGGCTGCTGGTCCGCGGCGCGATCGCGGGGCCCGATGGCAAGGACACTGTCATCGACGAGCTCGTGCTGTTCGACGTGGCGGCGCCCAACCCGCCGCTGCCGCGCGCCGACAATCGCCTCAAAGTTGTCACCGGTGACATCGCCGATCCCGCCACCGTGCGCGAGCTCATCGACAAGCGCACCGGCACCGTCTTCCACCTCGCCGCCGTCGTCAGCGGCCAGGCGGAGGCGGACACGGATATCGGCCTCCGCGTCAATCTGGAAGGTACGCGGGCGGTGCTGGAGGCCTGCCGCGCCGCCGGCACCTGTCCGCGCCTGGTCTTCGCCAGCTCGCTGGCGGTCTACGGCGGCAAGCTGCCGCCGGCAGTGAGCGACGAGACGGCGTTGACGCCGCAGACCTCCTACGGCAACCAGAAAGCGATCGGCGAGCTGCTGGTCAACGACTACAGCCGCAAGGGCTACATCGACGGCCGCTCGCCGCGCCTCCCCACCATCGTGATCCGGCCGGGTAAGCCGAACCGGGCCGCCTCGACCTGGGCCTCCTCGATCTTCCGGGAGCCGCTGTCGGGCGTGGACGTCATCTGCCCGGTGACGCGGGACGTGGTGATGCCGGTGCTGTCACCCCGGCGCCTGGTGGCCGCCCTCGAAAAGGTGCACGACATTCCCGGCGAGGCCTTCGGTTACAGCCGAGCCATCCAGCTTCCGGGCATCGCCGTCACGGTGGCGGAAATGGTGGAATCATTGCGCCGCGCCGGCGGCGAGGCGGCGGTGCAGCGGATCCGCTGGGAGCCCGATCCTGTCATCCAGAAGATCGTCGCCGGCTGGCCTCTCGCCATCGATGCGAAACGCGCCGAGGGTCTGGGACTGCAGGCCGACCGCGACATGGACGAGATCGTCCAGGCCTTCATCGAGGACGATCTGCCGGCACAGCGGACGATGGCCGGCACGGCATGAGCGGGATTTCGGAGGTCGCGAGATGACCCAGGCCGTCACCGCGGGAATGGCCAGCCGTCCGCGGCCCTTTCTGGCCGCGGCCGGCGCCAGTCTGGGCGCGGCGGCGCTGCTGCTGCTGGTCGTGGGACCGCTGGGATATCGCGTCGGGCTGTGGCCGCTGTCGGTGGCGCTGGGATTGCTGCCGCGCACTGCCATGTATCTCGGCTTCGGCGGCGTGGCGGTGGGCGCGCTCGGGCTCCTCTTCAGCCTGCTCGGGCGCCGGCGGGTCTGGGCGCTGATTGCGCTGGCAGGGATGCTGGCGGGCGGCGCCTCGGCCTATGTGCCGCTCCGGTTCCGGGCGATCGGGCGGTCGGTGCCGCCGATCAACGACATCACCACCGACACCGAGAACCCGCCGGAATTCCAGGCGGTGATGCCGCTTCGCCAGGCCGCGCACGCGGAGTCCGCGGTCTATGGCGGCGCCAACACCGCGGCGCTGCAGAAATCCGCCTATCCCGATATCGTGCCGCTCGTCCTCGACCTGCCGCCGGACCGGGCGCTGGTGCTGGCGGTGGATCAGGCGACGCGCCAGGGCTGGACGATCGTCACCATCGATGCCGCCCACGGCCGCCTGGAGGCGACCGATCGCACGCTCATGTACGGCTTCACCGACGACATCGTCGTGCGCGTGAGCGCCGACGACGGCGGCGCCCGCATCGACGTCCGCTCCAAGAGCCGGGTCGGCCGCGGCGATTTCGGCACCAATGCGAAACGCGTGCGCGCCTATCTCGCGGCCATCAAGGGCGCGGACAAGCTGAATTGAGTACCGTGCTCCGTATCTTCTGACCGAGGTCCTGCGATGACGAGCAAATCCCAGCCCGTGGCGATCGAGGCCGCAACCCTGCCGCTGCGGCCGACGCCGGTCGGCGCGCCGAAGGTGTTCCTGGAGAAAGTCAAAGGCCGCGACAAGCGGGTGCTGGGCGATCCCTTCGGCCTCGCCAATTTCGGCGTCAACCTGACGCGGCTGGCGCCCGGCGCGATCTCCGCGCTCCATCACGCCCACGCGCGGCAGGACGAGTTCATCTACGTCCTGGAGGGGACGCCGGTCCTGGTGACCGACGGCGGCGAGACGCCGCTCAAGCCGGGCATGTGCGCGGGCTTCAAGGCCGGGACGGGGGACGCCCATCATCTCGTCAACCGCAGCGACGCCGACGTGGTCTTCATCGAGGTCGGCGACCGCAGTGCCGGCGACACCGTGACGTATCCCGATGACGACGTGCAGGCGACGTATCTCGACGGCCGGTTTCACTACAGCCGCAAAGACGGCACGCCCTACTGAGGGGACTGGCAGAGCATGGCGGATAAGACGGCGCTCGCGCCCTACCTCGACCACATCCTCTGGGACGCGAGCGTGCCGGGGCTGCCGGGCCACTATCGCGGCAAGGTCCGGGACAACTACGACCTGCCGGACGGGCGGCGCATCCTCATCGCCAGCGACCGGCTCAGCGCCTTCGACCGCATCCTCACCGCGATCCCGCTGAAGGGGCAGGTGCTGACCCAGCTCGCGCGCTACTGGTTCGAGGCGACCAAGGACGTGGCTCCCAACCACGTGCTGGACTATCCCGATCCCAACGTCGTGGTCTGCCGGCGCCTCAAGATCATGCCGGTGGAGGTCGTGGTGCGCGACTATCTCGCCGGCACCACCGGCACCTCGATCTGGCCGATGTACAAGGCCGGCAAGCGGGAGATGTACGGCTTCCGCTTTCCCGATGGCATGCGCGAGAACCAGAAGCTCGAGCGCACCATCATCACGCCGACCTCCAAGGCCTTCGATGCCGGCCACGACGAGCCGCTGACCGAAGCGGAGATCCTCGAGCAGAAACTGCTGACGGAAGCGCAGTGGCGCGAGGTATCGGAGCTGGCGCTCCGCCTCTTCGCCCGCGGCCGCGAGATGGCAGCGACGCGCGGGCTCATTCTCGTGGACACCAAGTACGAGTTCGGCTTCGATGGCGAGGGCCGCATCATCCTCGCCGACGAGATCCACACGCCGGACAGCAGCCGCTACTGGTTCCTGGCGAACTACCAGCAGCGCTTCGCGGCCGGCGAGCGGCAGCAGAGCTTCGACAAGGATTTCGTCCGCACCTGGGTCGTCCAGCGCTGCGATCCCTACAAGGACCCGATCCCGGAGATCCCGCCCGAGGTCATGCTGGAAGCAGCCAGCGTCTACATCGGCGCCTACGAGACCATCACCGGCAGGAGCTTCGACTTGCCGGATCCCAAGGTGCCGCCGTTGGAGCGCATTCGGAAGAACCTGGCGCGGTATGCGTGAGGCTACATCACCGCGCCCAGCTGCCAGGGCGTGAACTCGTCCTCGCCGAAGCCCAGCTCCTCGCTCTTGCTCTTCTGGCCCGAGGCGGTATCGAGCACGAGCTTGAAGATGCGCTCGCCGATCTCCTGCACCGTGGCGCCGCCGTCGGCGATCGGGCCGCAGTCGATGTCCATGTCGTCGCCCATGCGCTGAAAGAGCGGCGTGTTGGTGGCGAGCTTGAGGCTGGGCGCCGGCTTGCAGCCGAAGACCGAGCCGCGCCCGGTGGTGAAGCAGATGATGTTGGCGCCGCCCGCCACCTGGCCGGTGGCGGAGACGGGGTCGTAGCCCGGCGTGTCCATGAACACGAAGCCCTTCTCGGTGATGGGCTCGGCGTATTTGTAGACCGCCGCCAGGTTCGTGGTGCCGCCCTTGGCGACGGCGCCGAGGGACTTCTCCAGGATGGTGGTGAGGCCGCCGGCCTTGTTGCCGGGAGAGGGGTTGTTGTTCATCTCGTTGCCGGTCTTGGCGGTGTAGTCCTCCCACCAGCGGATGCGCTCGATGAGGGCCTCGCCGACGGCGCGGCTTTGGGCGCGGCGGGTGAGGAGATGCTCGGCGCCGTAGATCTCCGGCGTCTCCGACAGGACCGCGGTTCCGCCGTGGCGGACCAGCAGATCGACGCAGGCGCCCAGCGCGGGATTGGCGGTGATGCCGGAATAGCCGTCGGAGCCGCCGCATTGCAGCGCCAGCGTGATGTGGCTCGCCGGCAGGGTCTCGCGGCGCACCTGGTTGGCGATCGGCAGCATCTCCTTGAGGCGCGCCACGCCCTCGCGCACGGTCTTGACCGTGCCGCCGCTGTCCTGGATCGACATCGTCTGCAGCAGCGGCCCCTCCTGCAGTCCCTCGGCGCGCATGAGGCCGCCGATCTGGTTCGCCTCGCAGCCGAGGCCCAGGATCAGGATGCCGGCGAAGTTCGGGTGCCGCGCATAGCCGCCGAGGGTGCGGCGCAGGAGGTCCATGGCGACGCCCTCGCTCGCCATGCCGCAGCCGGTGCCGTGGCCCAGCGCCACCACGCCGTCGACGTTGGGAAATTCCGCCAGCGCGGCGCCGCGGAACTGCTCGGCGATGAAGCGGGCGGCGGTGGCGGAGCAGTTTACCGTGGTGAGCACGCCGAGGTAGTTCCGCGTGGCGACGCGGCCGTCGGCGCGCCGGATCCCTTGGAAGGTCGCGCGCTCGGCGATGGGGACCGCGGCCAGCGGCTTGGCGCCGGCGCAGAACGCGTAGTCGCGGTCGAAATTGCCCATGGCGAGGTTGTGGGTATGGACGTGCTCGCCGGGCGCAATCGCGGCGGTGGCAAATCCGATAATCTGGTCATACTTGCGCACGGGCTCGCCGGACTTGACGGCCGCGGTCGCCACCTTGTGACCCGCGGGGATGTGTCCCTTCGTGGTCAACTTCTCGCCGGGGATCTCGGTGCCCGGCAGCAGATCCGCCCGCGCCACCACGACGTTATCGGCGGGATTCAGGCGAATGGTGAGCGAGGGCATCGCGGTTCTCCCAAAGCGGAGGCGTTGAATAGATCGGGGCGTAGGCGGACAATGACGCCAATTTACAGGGCGCCGCCCGGCGTGGCAATTTCGGGCCCGTTGTAGCTCAGGGGGATAGAATGGCAGGACGGCTGGACGGCAAGAAGGCGCTGGTGACCGCGGCGGCCCAGGGGATCGGCTATGCGACGGCGCTCGCCTTCGCCCGTGAGGGCGCCACGGTCGTCGCGACGGATCTCAATCCGGAGAAGCTGGGCGAGCTCGCCAAGGCGGGCGGCGCCAAAATCTCCACGCGCAAGCTCGACGTGACCGACGCGGCGGCGGTGAACGCGCTCGCGGCTGAAACCGCCGCCCTCGACGTGCTGTTCAACTGCGCCGGCTTCGTCCATCACGGCACGGTGCTGGAGTGCACGGAGAAGGACTGGGACTTCTCCATGACCCTCAACGTCAAGAGCATGTATTACACGATCCGTGCTTTCCTGCCGGCGATGCTGAAGGCTGGCAAGGGCGGCTCGATCGTCAACATCTCCTCCGGTGCCTCCTCGGTGCGCGGCATCCCCAACCGCTTCGTCTACGGCACCAGCAAGGCGGCGGTGATCGGCCTCACCAAGTCCGTGGCGGCCGACTTCATCAAGCAGGGCATCCGCTGCAACGCGATCTGCCCCGGCACTATCCAGACGCCGTCCCTCGACGACCGCATCGCCGCCCAGGGCAATGTCGAGGAGGCCCGCAAGGCCTTCGTCGCGCGCCAGCCCATGGGCCGGCTCGGCACCGCGGAGGAGATCGCGTCCCTCGCGGTCTATCTCGCCAGCGACGAGGCGGGCTTCACCACCGGCGCCATCCACGTCATCGACGGCGGCTTCAGCCTCTAGGCGACGCCGACACACATTCAACAATGGGAGCATGACATGAAACTGCTGCGCTATGGCCCGCCGGGCCAGGAGAAGCCGGGCATCCTCGACCGCGACGGCCGCATCCGCGACCTCTCCGGCGCGGTGTCCGACATCGGACCCGAGACGCTGGCGCCGGCGGCCCTCGACAAGCTGCGCAAGCTCGATCCCGCCAGCCTGCCGGCAATCACCGGCACGCCCCGGATCGGGGCCTGCGTGGGCCGGATCTCCAAGCTGATCTGCGTCGGCCTCAACTACAGCGACCACGCCAAGGAAGCGAACCAGCCGCTTCCCAAGGAGCCGATCCTGTTCATGAAGGCGATGAGCTCGATCTGCGGACCGAACGACAACGTGATGATCCCCAAGAATTCCAAGAAGACGGATTGGGAAGTCGAGCTCGGCATCGTCATCGGCACCAAGGCGCAGTACGTCTCCGAGGCCGACGCGCTGAAGTACGTGGCGGGCTACTGCATCGTCAACGACGTGTCCGAGCGGGAGTTCCAGCTCGAGCGCGGCGGCAACTGGTCGAAGGGCAAGAGCTGCGACACCTTCGGGCCGATCGGCCCCTATCTCGTGACTTCCGACGAGGTGCCGGATCCCCAGACCCTCGACATCGTCTGCGAAGTCAACGGCGAGAAAATGCAGAACGGCAACACTCGCAACATGATCTTCCCCGTGCGGGAGATTGTGAGCTACGCGAGCCAGTTCATGACGCTGATGCCGGGCGACGTGATCCCCACCGGCACCCCCGCCGGCGTCGGGCTCGGCATGAAGCCGCCGCGCTTCCTCAAGCCCGGCGATAACATGCGGCTGACGGTCACAGGTCTGGGCGAGCAGCGCCAGCGCGTGGTCGCCCACGGCGGGTGATAGGGCGCCGGGCCTCGTTCGCCAGCGGGCGAGCGGGGCCGCGGCCTCCGAATCGCCGTAGGTAGGGCTGGCGCGTTTCCTTAATTTCGCGTTATGCTCAACTGTTCGTAGACCGTTCTCAGAGGCTCCATGTACGACCGCCGCCCCGGATTTTTCCGGAATGACGAGCCCCAGGCAGCAGGCCGCCGCGCCGAGGGCAAGGTGAAGTGGTTCAACGCGACGAAGGGCTTCGGCTTCGTGACATTCACGGACGGCTCACAGGACGCGTTTCTCCCGATGGCGGTGCTACGGCGCGCCGGATACGAGGACGTACGCGAGGGCGCCACGGTCACCTGCGAGGTGGGAGCGGGTGCCAAGGGACCGCTGGTCCTGAGCGTCCTTAACGTCGATGCCAGCACCGCGGTCGCGGCCCCGCCCGGGGGCGGCGGTGGTGGCGGTGCCGGTCGCGACTTTGGCGGCGGCATTCGGCCGAAGGGGCCGGCGACCACCCTCGAAGGCGCGGTGAAGTGGTTCGAGCCCGACAAAGGCTACGGCTTCATTTCGCCCGACGGCGGCGGGAAGGATATCTTCATCCACGTTACCGCGCTCCGGCGCAGCGGCATCCCGTCGCTCGATCCGGGGCAGCGGGTGCGTGTCGACGTGGTGGATGGCCGCAAAGGCCTGGAAGCGGACCGTATCACTCTGATCTGAGCGTCAGCTCACCCGGCAGCCATGCCGGGCATGTCCAACGGGTCAGGTCGGGCGAAACCGCACGGGACATTTGCGGTGGAGGAAAAGCCTTGGAACTGCAAGACACGCTGAGAACCTATCGGCTCTTCGCGGGCTCCTACGATTTCGTCTTCGGGCCGATCTTCCATCCTGGCCGGAAGGCGGCGGTGGAGCTGGCGAACGACCGTCCGCATCAGCGAATCCTGGAAGTGGGTGTTGGCACCGGCCTGTCCCTGCCGCATTTCCGCCGGGACGCGCGCGTGGTCGGCATCGACGTCTCCAAGGAGATGCTGGAAAAGGGCCGGCGGCGGGTCGAGGAGGGAGGCCTCAAGCAGGTCGAGGCGCTGCTGGAGATGGACGCCGAGGCGGTTGACTTCGAGGACAATGCCTTTGACGCTGTGCTGGCGCTCTACGTCGCCTCCGTGGTGCCCAATCCGGCGCGCTTCGCCGCCGAGATGCGACGGGTCTGCAAGCCCGGCGGCACCATTGTGATCGTTAACCACTTCACCAGCCCCAATCCGGCGGTGCGCTGGATGGAGCGCCGGCTGGCGCCGCTCGCCGGCCGCATCGGCTTCCACGCCGATTTCCCCCTCGACACCTTCCTGAAGGCAAGCGGGCTCACCGTGCGCGAGACGCGCCCGAGCAACCTCTTCGGCTACTGGAAGCTGTTGCGGTGCGTTAACGAGAAGAGCTGAGCCGGATTTGGCCGTCCCGGCCAAGAGCATGATCCCGAAAAGTGGATGCCGGTTTTCGGAAAAGATTATGTTCAAACAGAAAACTAGCGCCCGGTTCTGATTCAATCAGAACCGGGCGCTAGTCGTCCGCCCGCTCGGCGGCCTCTCTCTCGCCTCGGACCAGATTGCGAATGAAGGTGTCGAGCATGGCGATGCGCACCTCCAGATCGTCCAGCTCGCGGTGAATTTCCCGTGCGCCGCGGCCTATCGTCTCGGCTCTCCTGTCGAGCCAATCCAGATCACCATTCTTGTCGGCTGCGCGGCCGTCCTCGGGCGCCATCAGAGGCCTTTCACGGGTCGGGAAACGACCACAGCAAAATCTAAGCCCGCGTGCCGCTGACTGCCCTGTGTCAATAATTTGGCGCGTCTTTTACGCGTGTCTTAACAACCGTTAAGCGATGGCGGCGCCGCCCGGCTATAGCAGTTCCGGATCGAATCCCATCACCGTGGCGCCGCCGGCGATGGCGGGAAGCAGCCCAGGCGCGCTGGCGAGGGTGTGCTCGGCGAAGAAGCGGGCGGTCATCAGCTTCGCCTCGAGAAATCCGGAGTTCTTGGGGCTGTCGGCAAGCGTGCGCTGGGCGGCGAGGGCTCCCTTCGCCAGCAGCCAGCCGCCGGCCACGATGCCGAAGAGGCGGAGATAGGGCACCGCGCCAGCGAGTGCCCGCGGCAGGTCGCCGCCGAGGGTGCTCACGATGTCGTCGGTCGCGGTGGCGAGGGCGTCGAATCCTGCGGAGAGGTGGTACCGGATGACGGCGAGGTCGTCGCCCGGCGCCCGTGCCAGCCCCCCGTCGAGGGCGCGCATGTCCGCGATGAAGCTGCGGGCGGCGGCACCGCCGTCGCGCCCGAGCTTGCGTCCCACGAGGTCGTTGGCCTGGATGCCGTTGGTGCCTTCGTAGATCGGCGTGATTCGGGCATCGCGCAGATGCTGGGCGGCGCCGGTCTCCTCGATGAAGCCCATCCCGCCATGAACCTGGATACCCGTCGAGGCCACCTCGACGCCAAGATCGGTGCACCACGCCTTTACAACCGGAATCAGCAGATCAGCGATGCCCTGCTGGCGCGCGGCCTCGGCGGCATCGGGGTCGTGCCGCGCGTGATCGATGGCGGCGGCAGCGAAATAGGCGAGCGCCCGCGCCGCCTCGACCCCGGCGCGCATGCCCAGCAGCATGCGCCGGACGTCCGCGTGGTGGACGATCGGCAGCGCGCCGTTGCTCTTGATGCCGACCGGCCGGCCCTGAACGCGCTGGCGCGCGAAATCGCGGGCCTGCTGGTAGGCGCGCTCCGCGATCGCCACGCCCTGCAGCCCGACGCCGAGGCGCTCGGTGTTCATCATCGTGAACATGTATTCGAGGCCGCGATTTTCCTCGCCCACCAGATATCCCGTGGCGCCGCCGCCGTCGCCATAGGCCATGACGCAGGTGGGGCTCGCGTGGATGCCGAGCTTGTGCTCGAGGCTGACGCAGCGGAGATCGTTGCGCTCGCCGAGGCTGCCGTCGGCGTTCACCAGCACCTTGGGCACGACGAAGAGCGAGATGCCCTTGCTGCCCGCCGGCGCGTCGGGGAGGCGCGCCAGCACCATGTGCACGATATTCGGCGTCAGGTCGTGCTCGCCGTAGGTGATGAAGATCTTCTGCCCGGTGATCCGGTAATGATCGCCCGCCTTCACCGCGCGCGTGCGGAGCGCGCCCAGGTCCGAGCCCGCCTGGGGCTCGGTGAGATTCATCGTGCCCGTCCACTCGCCGGAGATCAGCTTCCCCAGGTAGAGGTCCTTCTGCTGCTTGGAACCATGCGCCTGCAGCAGATCGGTGGCGCCGACGGTGAGGAGGCCGCAGAGCGAGAACGCCATGTTGGCGGCGCTCCACATCTCCATGACAGCGGTGGAGACCAGATGCGGCAGGCCCTGACCGCCGTAGTCGGGATCGAAGGGCAGGGAATTCCAGCCGCCGTCGACGTAGCGCCGATAGGCGGCCGCGAAACCGGTGGGCGTGCGCACCACACCGTTCTCCAGCCGGCTGTGCTCGCGGTCGCCGACGGCATTGAGCGGCGCGATCACCTCATGGGCGAGCTTCCCGGCTTCGTCGAGGATCTGGTCGACGAGATCAGGCGCCGCCTGCTCGCAGCCGGGCAGTCCCGCGAGGTCCGGCAATCCCGCGATCTCCGTGAGGGCGAAGCGAATGTCGGCGAGGGGGGCGGTGTAGTCGGACAAGGGACGCTGACCTCCTAGGCTCGGGCGGACGGCGATTGTCGCGGATCCTAGCCCTTTGGCGCCCCCTGTCCAGGCATCGGCGTCGCCGCCGTCGCGGCTGGCAATCGGCGCTGGTTCCCGGCGGCGGCGAGGCTATGATGCCCTGTCCGTCGGACGCCAGATCCGACACGTGGGAGACCCGCAGATGAGCTGGTTGCCAGCGCAGGAGCCTAGATGCGAGGCCGGGTCGGGCACAGCCCTTGACCTCGTCGTAGTGCCGCGGCTTCGCGATCTCGGCGGGTTCCAGGTCCGTCGCGTGCTGCCGGCGTCGGAGCGGCGCATGGTGGGGCCGTTCGTCTTCTTCGACCAGATGGGACCGGTAGCGTTCAAGCCCGGCAGCGGCATCGACGTGCGGCCGCATCCGCATATCGGCCTCGCTACCGTGACGTATCTTTTCGAGGGCGAGATCCTGCATCGCGACAGCCTCGGCACGGTGCAGGTGATCAAGCCCGGCGAGGTCAACTGGATGACCGCTGGACGCGGCATCGTGCATTCCGAGCGAACGCCCGAGGGGCTGCGCGTCGCGCCGTCGCGCGCCTTCGGCATTCAGGCCTGGGTCGCGCTGCCGCGCGCCCAGGAGGAGGTCGCACCGAGTTTCGCGCATCACGAGGCGAAAGCGCTTCCGGTCATCGAGGCCGAGGGCGCGCGTATTCGCGTCATGGTCGGCGCGCTCGCGGGCCAGCGGTCGCCGGTGAAGACATTCTCCGAGATGGTCTATGCCGACGCGACGCTCCGCGCCGGCGGACGTCTGGCATTTCCCGCCGACCACGAGGAGCGCGGCATCTACGTCGTCGACGGCATGATCGATCTCGGCGGCCGCTCCTTCGGCACCAGTCAGCTTCTGATATTCCGCCGTGGCGTCGACGTGAAGGTGACAGCGCCCTCCGGCGCGCATCTCCTGCTGCTGGGCGGCGCGCCGCTGGATGGTCCGCGGCATATCTGGTGGAATTTCGTCTCCAGCTCCAAGGACCGCATCGAGAAGGCGAAGGCCGACTGGAAGGCGGGAAACTTCCCGTCGGTGCCCGGCGAGACCGAGTTCATTCCCCTGCCGGAGTGATCGCGCCGCGCGTTTACGCCGGCGGAGATCTCTGAAATCATCGGAGCATGACGAAATCGGAGGTCCTCGGCGCCGAGCTGGTGGGCGGCACTCTCGCGCGTGCCGCGCGGGGCGATGTTCCCGTGCCGTGGTGGAGCTTCACCAAGACGGTGCTGGCGGCAGCGGCGCTGGCTCTCGTTCGCGACGGCAAGCTCGACCTCGATGCGCCGGCATCAGGCAAGCCGTTCACGCTCCGCCAGCTGCTGCAGCACACGGCCGGCGTGCCCAACTACGGTGGCTCGGAAAGCTACCACGCGGCGGTCGCGCGCGGCGACGAGCCCTGGTCGGTGGCGGAATTGCTTGAGCGGATACCGCCGGACCGGTTGCTGTTCCCGCCCGGACAGGGCTGGGCCTATTCGAACATCGGATATCTCCTGATCCGCCAGGCGATCGAGGCTGCCGCGGGGGATACGCTCGGCGGCGCCCTCGACCGGCTTGTTTTCGAGCCGCTGGGCATCGAAGGCGCGGAGCTGGCCCAGATGCGGGCGGATCTCGACGGTGTCGCCTGGGGCAACGCAGGCGGATATCACCCCGGATGGGTTTTTCACGGACTGCTCATCGGACCGCCGACCGCAGCCGCGGAATTCCTCGATCGATTGCTGACCGGCGACCTGTTGCCGGCGGCGCTGACGGCGGCCATGCTGACGTCCCGCGCGATCGGTGGGCCGTTTCCGGGCCGGCCGTTCGGTGTTCCCGCCTATGGGCTCGGCATCATGATCGATACCGCGGGACCGCTGGGGCGTTGCCTGGGCCATACCGGCCAGGGGCCGGGAAGCACATCGGCGATCTATCATTTTCCTGATCTCGAGCCCCGGCACACCGTCGCCGTCTTTGCGCCGATCGACGGCAACGCGGCCCAGGGGCTGCTCGAAGCGCGGGTCCTCGAGATGGCCGGCGGCGCTAGCGCGCGCGTCGGCGGGCGGCGGGCGCGGCCTCCGGCGTCTCAACGCTGATGACCTTGCCGGGATTCATGATCCCGTCGGGATCGAGGGCGAGCTTGACCTTGCGCATCAGGTCGAGGGCGATCGCCGACTTGTAGCGCGGCAGGTCGTCGCGCTTGAGGATGCCGATGCCATGCTCGGCGCTGATCGAGCCGCCCATCTCCATGACGATGCCGTGCACGATGTCGTTCACTTCCTGCCGGCGCGCCAGGAATGCCTTGGTGTCGGCGCCTGCGGGCTGGCTGATGTTGAAATGCACGTTGCCGTCGCCGACATGGCCGAACGCCACCGGGCGGCAGCCGGGCATCTTGGCCTCGACCGCCGATGTCAGGCGCTCGATACACTCCGCGACGCGGCTCACCGCCACGGAGATGTCGTGCTTGATGCTGCCGCCCTCGAACTTCTGCGCCTCCACCATCGCCTCGCGGATGCGCCAGAGCTGCTGCGACTGCTGCGCGCTCGACGCCACCACGCCGTCCTCGATGAGGCCGGCCTCCAGCGCCTCGGCGAGAAGGGCTTCGAGCCCCTCGCGGAGCCGGCTGTCGGGCCGGCTCGAGGAGACGTCGAGGAGCACGTACCAGTCGTGGGGCTCGGCGAGGGGATCGACGATGCCCGCGACATGGCGCTGGGAGAATTCGAGACCGATGCGCGGGATGAGCTCGAAGGCGGTGAGCTGATCGCCGCTGGCGGCGCGGGCGCGGGCGAAAAGCTCCATGCCGTCGCGGGCGCGCGCCAAGGCCAGGAACGCCGTCTCGACTTCCCGCGGCCGCGGGAACAGCTTCAGCGTCGCCGCGGTGATGATGCCGAGGGTGCCCTCGGCGCCGATGAAGAGCTGCTTCAGGTCGTAGCCGGTGTTGTCCTTGCGCAGCACGCGCAGCCCGTCCCAGACATTGCCGTCCGGCAGCACGACCTCGAGACCGAGCGCGAGATCCCGCGTATTGCCGTAGTGCAGCACCGCGATGCCGCCGGCATTGGTGGAGAGATTGCCGCCGATCTGGCAGGAGCCCTCGGCGCCGAGGCTCAGCGGGAAGAGACGGTCCGCCGCCTCCGCGGCCTTCTGGATGTCCGCCAGGATGCAGCCGGCCTCCACGGTGATGGTGAAGTCCGTGGGCTCGAGGGCGCGGATGCGGTTCATGCGGCCGAGGCTGAGGACGATGTTGTGGCCATCAGCGTCGGGAACGCCGCCGCCGCAGAGGCCGGTATTGCCGCCCTGGGGCACGATCGGAAGCAGCGCCGCCGCCGCCAGCCGCACCACCTCGGCGACCTCCGCCGTGGAGGCTGGCCGCACCACCAGGCTCGTCTTGCCGTGGTACATGCCGCGGCTCTCGACCAGATACGGCTCGATCTGCTGCGGATCTTCCACGATGCCCTTCGGGCCCACCGCGGCCCGAATGCCTCGAAGTGCGTCTTCCAGCGAAAGCGTCACGGCCCGTTCTCCTCGCGATCCTCCGGTATCCCGCATCTAAGCACGCTCGGCGGGCCAGAAAAGCGAAAGATCGTATCGAGACATTCCCGGCCGTGCCGGACGTCAGGGGCGCGGAGCCGCCGCCCGGCGCAGCCGATCGTTGATGGCGGCGCCGAGACCGTGCTCGGGGATCGGCATGACAGCTATCCCCGTGAATCCCGGCCGATCGAGGGCACGCAGGAACGCGAAGAGGTTGGCGGCGGCCTCCGTGAGATCGCCGCTCGCCGAGAGCGAGCGCACCTCGCGCGAAGCCAGGCGGCGGCGCGCCGGGTCCGAAGGCCAGCAGCGCCTCCCCAGGCTGGGCCGAGGTGGCCATCAGGCGGAGCGGCAGCCTCGGCGCATAGTGACTTTCCAGCATGCCCGGCGAGCGCGGCGCGGCGTCGCCATGGCCGGCGTCGGCCAGCGGGCCGAGAAGCGCCTCCAGCTCCTCCCGCGCGACACCGCCGGGCCGGAGCAGTATCGGTTCGGCGCCGCTGACATCGAGCACCGTGGATTCGATGCCGACCGGGCAGGCGCCGCCGTCGAGCACCGCCGCAATGCGGCCGGAGAGCTCCTCCATGACATGGGACGCGGTAGTGGGGCTCACGTGACCGGAGCGGTTGGCACTGGGGCCGGCAACCGGCCGTCCGGTCTTCCGCAACAGCTCCAACGCCAGGGGATGGGACGGCATCCGGATTGCGAGAGTGTCCAAGCCTGCGCTTGCCAGAAGCGAGACCGGGCAGTCGCTGGACCGCGGCAGCACCAGGCTCAGCGGTCCCGGCCAGAACCGCTCGATCACGCGCTCCGTCCGGGCGTCAACGTGGACGAGGCTCCGCGCGAGGGCAACGTCGGGCACGTGAACGATCAGCGGATTGAATCGCGGCCGTCCCTTCGCGGCGAAGATCCCGGCGACGGCGCGGTCGTCGGTGGCATCGCCGCCGAGGCCGTAGACGGTCTCGGTGGCGAAGGCGACGAGCTCGCCCGCTCGCAGCAGCCGTGCGGCCTCGTCGATCTCGTCGGGAGCGAGCAGGCGGGTCATGGACGCACGCCGACGCCGAGAGCCTAGCGGCCGCGGGCGAGAAAGCCCGCGTTGCGGCAGCCGGGCTTGCCGTAGCAGAACGGCCCACCCTCCGGCGTCAGCACGCTGCCGCCCGCCGCTTCCAGCACCGCCTGGCCCGCCGCCGTATCCCATTCCATGGTGGGGCCGAAGCGGGGATAGAGATCCGCCTCGCCGGCGGCGATCAGGCAGAATTTGACCGCGCTGCCGGACACCCGTTTCGTCGGCGCGTCGAGCGTCGCCAGGTATGCCGCGAGCCTGCCTTCGTTCTCGTGCGAGCGGCTATGCACGACCACGGCGCCGCGGGGCGGCACCGGACGGGCGGCGATCGGCGTCGGTGGCCCGCCGTCTCGCTGGCGCGTCGCGGTGCCGGGTCCGCAGCCGGCGAAGGTGAGGCCGAGCGCCGGCACGTGCACGATCCCGAGCACCGGACGGTCGCCGTCGATGAGCCCGATGTTGACGGTGAACTCGCCGTTGCGGCGCAGGAATTCCTTGGTGCCGTCGAGGGGGTCCACCAGCCAGAATCGCATCGGCGCCGACATCGGCACGCCTTCCCGCTCGCAGGTTTCCTCGGCGATCACGGGTATCTCGGGCGCCGCGGCGATGAGGGTCTCCACGATCAGCGCCTCGGCGCGCTCGTCGGCGAGCGTCACCGGTGACGCGTCGGCCTTCTGCCGCACGTCCATCGCTCCCGCGGCATTGTAGACGTCGAGGATCGCCGGCCCGGCGCGTAGCGCGGCTCGGCGCGCGACCTCGAGGAGGGCGCCGAGCTCCCGCGGCGTCATTCGGCGGCGCGGACGGTTCGCGCTTGCTGGATCGCCTCCCACACCCGGCGCGGCGTTGCCGGCATGTCGATGTTGTCGATGCCGAGCTCCGAAAGCGCGTTTACGAGGGCGTTGATGACAGCAGGCGGCGCGCCGATGGCACCGGCCTCGCCGGCGCCCTTGATGCCGAGCGGATTGGTGGTGCAGGGGATCACGTTGAACTCGAACTCGATCGTCGGCAGGTCGTAGGCCCGGGGCATGCAGTAGTCCATGAAGGAGCCGGTGACGAGCTGGCCGGATTTCTCGTCGTAGACGCAGCCTTCCAGCAGCGCCTGGCCGACGCCCTGGGCGATGCCGCCATGGACCTGGCCCGCGAGCAGCAGCGGGTTCACCACCTTGCCGAAATCGTCCACCACGACGTAGCGCAGGAGGGTGGTGATGCCGGTGTCGGGATCCACCTCCAGCTCGCAGACGTGGCAGCCGTTGGGGAAAGTGGACGCCGCCGGCATGAAATGCGCGCTCTCGTCGAGGCCGGGCTCGATCTCCCGCGGCAGGCTGTAGGGGTCGAAGGCGGCCTTCGCCACCTCGGTGATGCCGATGCGACGGTCGGTGCCGGCGATCTGGAACTGGCCGTCGGCGAACTGGATATCCGCTTCCGCCGCCTCCAGGCGATGCGCCGCGATCTTGCGGCCCTTGTCGATGATCTTGCGCGCGGCGAGGTCGATCGCGGCGCCGCCCACCGGCACCGAGCGCGAGCCGCCGGTGCCGCGGCCGAAGCCCACCACGTCGCTGTCGCCCTGATGGACGCGGATGGTGTCGAAGGGCACGCCGAGCTTTTCCGCCAGGAGCTGCGCGTAGGCGGTCTGATGGCCCTGACCGGAGGATTGCGTCCCGATCAGCAAGGTCAGATTGCCGCCGGCGTCGAAGCGGATCTCCGCCATCTCGTCGTCGCCGCCGCCGCATTCCTCGATGTAGGTGGCGAAGCCGAAGCCGCGCAGCTTGCCCTTCGCGCGGGACGCCGCGCGCCGCGCCGGGAAGCCCTGATAGTCCGCGGCCTTGAGGGCGTCCTCCATGTTCTTCTGGAAATTGCCGCTGTCGTAGGTGCGGTCGAGGGAGGTTGCGAACGGCATCTGCTCGGGCTTGATGAAGTTGCGCCGGCGGATCTCCGCGGGATCCAGCTTCATCGCGCCCGCCGCGTGGGTCACCAGCCGCTCGAGGATGTAGGCGGCCTCCGGGCGCCCGGCGCCGCGATAGGCGTCGATCGGTGTCGTGTGGGTGAAGACGCCCTCGGTTCGCACCACCACCGCCGGAGTCTGGTAGACGCCCGCATGCATGGCGGCGCCGGCGCCGGTCGGGATGAAGGTGCTGTAGAGCGAGAGGTAAGCCCCCATGTTGGCGACGATGTGGACGCGAAGCGCCAGGAACTTTCCGCTGTCGTCGAGGGCGAGATCCGCCGTGGTGACGTTGTCGCGTCCATGAGTGTCGGTGAGGAAGGCGTCGGAGCGCTCGCCGATCCAGCGCACCGGGCGGCCGAATTTCTTTGCGGCGTAGAGCACCAGCACGTGCTCGGGATAAAGAAACAGCTTCATGCCGAAGCCGCCGCCCACGTCGGGCGTCACCACGTGGATGCGATGCTCCGGCACATGCAGCACCTCGTTGGAGAGCACGCTGCGCAGGGTGTGGGAGCCTTGGCTCGAGGTGTAGAGATGATAGCGCTGCTCGCTGGTGTCGTAGTCGCCGACGGCGCCGCGCGGCTCGACGGAGTTCACCACCAGGCGGTTGTTGACCACCTTGAGGGAGACCTTGTGCTTCGCCTTGGCGAAGGCGGCCTCGACGCCGGCGCGGTTGCCCACTTCCCAGTCGAAGCAGAGATTGCCCGGAAGGTCGTCCCAGACCTTGGGCGTGCCGCGGCCGAGCGCGGCCTCGGATTCCGTCACCGCCGGCAGTATCTCGTAATCCACCTGGATGAGCTCGGCGGCGTCCTTGGCCTGCGCCAGGGTCTCAGCCACCACCATGGCGACGGAATCCCCGACGTGGCGCACCTTGTCCGTCGTCAGCGCCTTGCGTCTCGGCAGCTTGGCCTCGGTGCCGTCCCGGTTGGTGATCGGAACCACGCAGGGGATAGCGCCGATGCCGTCGAGGTCGAGATCGGCGCCGACGACGACGCCGACCACGCCCGGCGCCTTGGCGGCGGCGGCCGTATCGATCCCGCGGATGGTGGCATGAGCGTGCGGCGAGCGCAGGACGAAGGCATAAGTCTGCCGCGGCAGGACCATATCATCGGTGTAGCGTCCATGGCCGGTGATGAAGCGCTGATCCTCGACCCGGCGGACCGGCTGACCCATTCCGAACTGTACCATCGGTTCTCTCGCTGCTCTCGTGATGCGGGCTCGCGCGTGGCGAGAATGGTAGGATAGGGGCTCGGGCGCGGGGCGACCAACGTCTTTTTCGCGGAGGCAAAGCCGGGGGATGTGCGGCCGTTTCGTCCTGAGAACGCCGGTGGAGGAGCTTCGGCGTGCCTTCGGCTTCGTCGAGCAGCCGAACCTGATGCCACGCTACAATATTGCGCCCACCCAGGAGGTTCCGGTAATCCGGCAACGGCGAGATCCCGCCGGCGAGCGCACGCTGCAATTGCTGCGCTGGGGCCTGATCCCGTCCTGGGCCGAGGACACCAAGAAGGGCGCCAGCCTCATCAATGCGCGCGCCGAAAGCGTAGCGGAGAAGCCGTCCTTCCGCTCCGCGTTCCGGCGCCGGCGGTGCCTGGTGCCGGCGGACGGCTTCTATGAATGGCGCGCCGACGGCAAGCGCAAGCAGCCCTACCTGATCCAGCGCCGCGACCGCGCGGCCTTCGCCTTCGCCGGGCTCTGGGAGCGCTGGACGCCGAAGGAGAAAGGCGAGGGGCCGGAATTCATCGACAGCTTCACGATCGTCACCACGACGGCGAACACGGTCCTGCATCCGCTGCACGAGCGCATGCCGGTGATCCTGCCGCCGGAGCAGTACGCAAGCTGGCTCGATCCCGATGCCGAGCCCGACCGGCTCCTAGCCCTGCTCAAGCCGGCGCCCGAAGATTGGCTCTCTTACGGGCCGGTGGGGACCGAGGTCAATGCCGCCCGGGTTGACGGACCGGGCCTCGTCGCGCTTACGGGGGAAGAGGTAGCCGCAGCCTAGAGCGGCGGCTCAGCTCCGCTTGCGGGCGTCCGCCACCATCTTGCGGAGCGTGTCGATGTCGACGGCACCCGGCGCCAGCGCGTCGCCGACGATGAAGGCCGGCGTGCCGTGGATCTTGAGAGCCTCGGCAAGGTCGTAGTTGCGCTTGATCATGGTCTCGACGTCAGGCGCCTTCATGTCCGTCTTGAGCCGTGCGACGTCGAGGCCCGCGTCCCGGGCCACCTGCATGACCACGCTCTCGCTGATCGCTCCCTTGGTGCTCATCATCGCCGCATGGAAGCGGCTGTATTTCTGCGGACCCTGTTTCAGTGCGGCGAGCGCAGCCTGGCTCGCGGTGACGGAACCGGGGCCGAGGATCGGGAATTCCTTGTAGACGATCCGGATCTTCGGATCCTCCTTCAGGAGCGCGTCCAGCGCCGGCTCGACCTGCTTGCAGTAGGGGCAGTGATAGTCGAAGAATTCGACGATGGTGACGTCGCCGTTGGGATTGCCGGCGATGGGCGATTCCGGGTCGCGCAGCAGTTCGCTCTGCCGGTCGCCGATTGCGGTGCGCGCGGCGGCATCCTGCGCGTCCTGCATCTTCTTCTCCGCGGCGCGCAGAGACTCGACGATCACCTCGGGATGATTCATGAGGTAGTCGTGGATCGCCTGATCCAGGGCCTGGCGATCGACGGGCAGGGACTGATCGGCGGCACGCGCGGGGGTCAGCGCGGCAATACCGGCGAGTGCGGCAAAAACGAGGAGCGAAGCTCGAAATCTGTTCATGTGTCCGTGTTCCATCCGCACTATAGCACTGCCCTGAGCTGGAAAGCCCGTTCGAAAGCCCCGCGATCAATCACGGAAAAATGAGGTCGGCTACGGCACGATCTCCACTTCGACGAACACGATCTCGCGCTCGCCGCCGTTGAAGACCTCGTGCTCGACTCCGGCGTTGCGGAAATAGGCAATGCCGGCGGTGAGGTCCGCGAAAGCCTCGCGGCCGGCGGTGATCACCCGGAGGCGTCCGGAGACAACGGGCACGATGACGTAATCGTGCTCGTGCCGATGGGCGCCGGTGCTGCCGCCGGGCGGCAGCCGATACCGGGTCACGCGGGTGCGGGAGTTCTCGATCTGGAGATCGGCAACGGAGCTCATATTGATTTCCTTGATGACAGGAAGCGCCGGGGGCGCCGCGACTTCATTGCTTGCGTTGCGCCTCGAGCTGGATGTCCTCGGCGCGCAGCCGGCCCTGGGAGCCCGCCGGCAGCAGCTTGAGCGCCCGTTGCGCTTGTTGTCGGGCCATCGCCTTGTCGCCCGTGGCCATCGCCTGTTCCGCCAGCGCCAGCGAGCTGTTGCCGATGTCGCCGGTGCGGCCATAGGCGATGGCGAGGAAGCGCCAGGTGTCGGGATTCCGGTTCTCGTAATTCACCGAGCTCTTCAGCTGGGCGAGGGCGTCGCGATTGAGCGCCTCATCGTTGGTCTCGATCTCGACCTGGGCCAGCTCGACACGGAGCAGCGCCACATCGGGCGCCAGCCGCACCGATTCCTGATAGGGGCCGACCGCGTCGCGCACCCGGCCGTTCTCGAACAGCATCTGACCCTTGAGTTCGTGGAAATACGGGTTCTTGGGCTCGTCCTGGATCAGGCTGTCGATCACGACGAGCGCCTTCTTGAGCTCAGGCACGCGATAGTAGGCGGTGGCGCGGGCATAGCGGCCGGAGACGGAGGTGTCGGTCTCGGGATATTGCTGCATCGTCTGGCCGGGCGCGCTCAGGAACGCCACCAGCTTTGCCTTCATGCGCTTGTGCAGCTCGATCCAGTCCGGCGGATCCGGCACGTCGGAATAGGGCGAATGATCGACGTGGTTCTTCACGTACTCGACACGCTGGCTGGTGAGCGGATGCGTACGCATGTACGGAGATTGCAGCGCGCCGGACAGGATCTCCTGTCCCTCGAGGATCTGGAAGAACTGCAGGAGCCCGCGCGATGACTGATGGGTCTTGTCGAGGAAGTTGAGGGCAGCCTGGTCGGCGGTTGCCTCCTGTGCCACGGAGAAGGCGAGGTAGGACCGGATGCCGACCGCCTCGCCGCTCAGGACGGCGGCGCCGCCGGCGCCCGAGCCGTGGCCCGCCGCCGCGACGCCGGCGCCCACCACCATGGCGATGATGCTCTCGATCGAGGCGTCGTGCATCGCCTGCTCGCCACGGATCAGGTGACCGCCGGCAATGTGGCCGGTCTCGTGGGCAACGATGCCCACAAGCTGATTGGGGGTCTCGCTGCGCGTGATGGTGCCGGTGTTGATGAAGATGTTCTGGCCACCGGCAACGAAGGAGTTGAGCCGGGCGTCGTTGACGAGGTAGATGTGTACCGCCAGCGGATCGAGGCCGGCGGCTCTGAGAATCGGCGTGTAGAAGGTGCGCAGAGTGCTCTCGATCTCGGCGTCGCGGATATAGTTAAGATCCTGCGCCGCCGCCGGTCGGACAACGAGGCAGGTCAGCAGCAGCACGCCAAGGAAACGACCGAGAATGCGAAGCACCGCTTTCATCCCGATAGCCAGCGCGAGCATGGGCCCCGCCCGGGGGCGGCGTCAATGCGCGCCGCCCCGTCGCCGTACTGCGGTGTGGCGGGAGCGCTGACGGCATGGCGCTGAAAGTATCGACGCGCGGCCAGATCCCGCCCTTCATCGTGATGGACGTCATGCGCGCCGCCAACGAGCGGGCGGCGACCGGCGCCGATGTCCTGCACCTGGAGGTGGGACAGCCCTCGACCGGCGCACCCTCCGGCGTCATCGCGGCGGCGTCGGCGGCGCTGCGGGACGATACCCTGGGCTATACCGACGCGCTCGGCATACCGGCACTCCGCAGCGCGATCGCCGGGCATTATCGCGATCGCTACGGCATCGACCTCGATCCCGAGCGGGTCGTCGTCACCACGGGGTCGTCGGGCGCGTTTCTCCTCGCCTTCCTTGCCGCATTCGACGCGGGCGACCGCGTGGGTCTCGCCACGCCGGCATATCCCGCCTACCGCAATATTCTGCGGGCGCTCGACCTCGAGGCGGTGTCGCTGGAGGCTGGCGCCGGCGAGCGCTACCAGGCCACGGTCGATCTGCTGCGCAACGCCCCGGTATCGCTCGACGGTCTCATCGTCGCGAGCCCCGCGAATCCGACCGGCACCATGCTGATGCCGCAGGAGTTGGCGGCGCTCGCCCGCCATTGCGAGACGAACGGTATCCGACTGGTCTCCGACGAGATCTATCACGGGATCACCTACGGACCGGCGGAAGCGACGGCGCTTGCGAGCAGCGAGCAGGCGATCGTCGTCAACAGTTTCTCCAAATACTTCTCCATGACCGGCTGGCGGTTGGGCTGGATGGTGGTGCCGCGGACGCTGCTGCGGGCGGTCGAATGCATCGCCCAGAACTTCTTCATCTCGCCGCCGGCGTTGTCCCAGCATGCCGCCGTCGCCGCCTTCCAGTGCCACGCGGAGCTCGGCCGCAATGTCCAGCGCTATGCCGAGAACCGCGCGCTGCTGCTGCGGGAGTTGCCGAAGGCCGGTTTCGACCGCCTCGCGCCCGCCGACGGTGCGTTCTATCTCTATGCGGATGTCGCCCATCTCACCAACGACAGCCAGGAATTCTGCCGGCGCATTCTGCGCGAGCTTGGCATCGCAGTGACGCCCGGCGTCGATTTCGACCCGGCGCGCGGCCATCGCACGCTGCGCATTTCCTTCGCCGGCGCCACCGCCACCATGGCGGAGGCCGCGCGCCGGCTCAACGCCTGGCGCCGGTGACGCCGGATTCACTCCGGCGTCACGACTGCGTCAGGCGGTGCCACCATCCCCGCTTCGGATTGGCCGGGCGCTCGGTCGTCGTGACCGGCGGCGGCGTGTTGTCGGCGTCGGAATGATGCGGCTCCTGCCGGCTGGCGGGCGTCTCCACGGCGGCAGGGCCAGCCTGCACCGCATGGGAGGGCTCCGGCGGCGCCTCGCGCTCCGGCGCCTCCTCGGGGGCTTCCGGACGCTCGCTGGCGGCTGACCAGGTCTCCGGCTCGCGCACCGTGCGTCCAGGGCTCCGGCTCCGGCGCATGGTCGAAGCCGTGCTCGTTCCCTTCGACCTCGGCCTCGCCGTCCGTCGTCTCGCCGACAGTGCCCTGGGCGTCGTTCGGACCGCCGCGCCGCCGCCGCTTGCCGCCGCGGCGCCCACGCCGGCGGCGCTTTCTCTGCCCGCCGTCGGCACTGCCATTGCCGTTGCCGCCGTCGTTTCCGTTCCCGCTGCCGTGCTCCATCTCGCCCATGGGCTCGCCCAGCGGCACGTCGATGGCGGCCTCGCCGGCGTCGATCTCCTCGACTGAAAGCGCGTGCGCCTCTTCGAAGGCGTGCTCGCCTGACTCGCTGGCAGGTCCCGGCGCAGCGCGGCCTTCTCCGCCGCCGCGCCGCCGCCGCCGCCGCCGCCGCCGGCCGCCGCGGCCGTCCTCTTCGCCGGCGGGACGCGGCTCATGCTCCTGGGCGCGCTGCTCGGGCTGGGCCGCCTCCGTGTCGACGAATGCCTCGTCTTCCTCGACGATGTCGTCCTCGCCGTCGTCGACGAAGGTGGGCGTCGGCTCCAGCACCGGCGGCGGCAGCGCTGCCAGCTCCGCCGAGGTGAACGCCCGCACGCGGTCGAGGCGCAGGTTCGGCGGGATCAGCGTGTCATCCTCGGTGATGGTGACGCGGAAATGATAGCGCCGCTCCGCGTCGGCCAGCGCCGCCCGCTTCTGGTTGAGGATGTAGAGCGCGACGCTGGTCGGCACCGCCACGACGATCTCCGCCGAGCGGCGGCGCATGCCTTCTTCCTCGATCGCCCGCAGGACGTGGAGTGCCGTCGATTCCGTCGAGCGGATGTGGCCGGTGCCGCCGCAATGGGGGCAGGGCTGGGTCGAGGCTTCGACGATGGAGGGACGCAGGCGCTGGCGCGACATCTCCAGAAGGCCGAAAGCGCTGATGCGGCCGACCTGGATGCGGGCGCGGTCGTGCTTCATCGCCTCCTTGAGGCGGCGCTCCACCGTGACCTGGTTGCGGTGCTCCTCCATGTCGATGAAGTCGATCACGATCAACCCGGCGAGATCGCGCAGACGCAGCTGGCGGGCGATCTCGTCCGATGCCTCGCAGTTGGTCTTGGTCGCGGTCTCCTCGATGTTGCGCTCCTTGGTGGCGCGGCCGGAGTTGACGTCGATCGCGACCAGGGCCTCGGTCTGGTTGATGACGATGTAGCCGCCGGACTTGAGCTGCACCGTCGGCGAATGGATGGCGTCGATCTGGCTTTCGATCTGGAAGCGCTGGAACAGCGGGATCGTCGGGTCGGCGTAGTGGTGCACCCGCTTGGCGTGGCTCGGCATCAGCATCCGCATGAATGCCTTCGCGGCCTGATAGCCCTCGTTGCCCTCGACGATCACTTCCTCGAGGTCGCGGGTGTAGAGGTCGCGGATCGAGCGCTTGATCAGGTTGCCTTCCTCGTAGATGAGGGCGGGCGCGGTGGATTTGAGCGTGAGCTCGCGGATCTCGTCCCAGAGGCGGATCAGATACTCGAAGTCGCGCTTGATCTCGGCCTTGGAGCGCTCGCTGCCGGCGGTGCGCACGATGACGCCCATGCCGTCCGGCACCTCGCAGCTCGTCCATCATCTCCTTGAGGCGCTTGCGGTCGGTGGCGCTGGTGATCTTGCGCGAGACGCCGCCGCCGCGGTCGGTGTTGGGCATCAGGACGCAGTAGCGGCCGGCGAGCGAGAGGTAGGTCGTGAGCGCCGCGCCCTTGTTGCCGCGCTCTTCCTTGGTCACCTGCACCAGCATGATCTGCCGGCGCTTGACTACTTCCTGGATCTTGTACGGGCGGTATCGGCGGGCGCGCTGTCGGCTCGCTTCCTCCATCTCGTCGCCGCCGATCACCTCGATCGGCTCGGCGGCGGGCTGTTCCGGGGCGCTCTCAGGGCTGGCGGCGGGCGCCGCAGCCTCGCTCGGCGTCGGCGCCGCGACCTCGGCCGACATCTCAGCAGCGCTCTCTTGAGCGGCTTCCTCGGCGAAGGGCGAGGGGGCCTCGAATTGATCCTCAGGCTCCGGCGCCGGGACAATGTGGTCGTCCGGCTCGTCGCGCAGGGTCGGCATCTCGATGCGGGCGGTGGCGCCAGCCGGCAGGGCCAGGTCTTCATCGTGCGCCGCGGGGTCGGCGTCCCGAGCGGATTCGGCGAGGGGCGAGTTGGAGGCGCTATCCTCAGATGCGTCCGGCCGCTCGTCGGAACGTCCGCCGTGCGCATCGTTTTCGGGCGGGAAATTGCGCTCCGCGCCGCGTCCGCGCTCGGGATTGTAGAACCGGTCCGGCGGCCGGTCGCCAACCGGAATGCGGTAGTAGTCGGGGTGGATCTCGCTGAAGGCGAGGAACCCGTGGCGGTTTCCGCCGTAGTCGACGAACGCCGCCTGGAGGGAGGGCTCTACCCGCGTGACTTTGGCGAGATAGATGTTCCCCTTGATCTGGCGCTTGATTGAGGTCTCGAAGTCGAATTCCTCGAGACGGTTGCCGCTGACCACGACGACCCGGGTCTCCTCCGGGTGCGTGGAGTCGATGAGCATGCGTTTTGCCATTGGGACGTAACTCCGGAGCGCGCCATCGGGTCCGTGCGAAGATCGGAGCGTGGCGCTTTCTCAGTGAGAACGAAGCCGGTGGTGCCTCCGGTCAATCCGTCGAACGGCGCTGTCTGTGACGTAAGGGCCATGGCGGAACTCGGTCGAGGCAACTGTGGAACCTGCTGGGTTCGAATTCGGCTTCGAGGTTTCTACGGACCGTTCGGTCTTGAGCGCCCCGTCCGGGGGAAGCGGCGACGCCCATCTCGGGCGGCGCTCGAAAATCCGGTCGCGACGCCGTCTGCGAGCCTAGGGCCCGGCAGACAAACCGCGGTACTTCGCGACTGCAAGAATACAAGTGATAGCCCGCGACGACAATCGCTTCTTACGTCTCTGCAAGGGCTTGTTAACGAAGATTGGCGGTATTGTTGCCCCACTGACGCCATAAAGTGATTAGATTAATAGCCTGACTCCGCCGGGGGCGCCGGCGGGAGCGGGTCAAGGGTCGGCCAAGCGTATGAAATTCCTGAAGTTCCTGTTCGGGTTCGGGCTGGGAGTCGCGCTGCTGGGCTCGGCCTTTCTGGCCCTCACGCTGTGGTACTTCAATCGGGATCTTCCGGACTATACCCAGCTCGCCGATTACCAGCCGGCGATCGTCAGCCGGGTCCAGGCCGGGGACGGCCGGCTGCTCGCCGAATACGCAACGGAGAAGCGCGTCTTCGTGCCGGTGAAGGCGATGCCACCCCTGGTGATCAAGGCGTTCCTCGCCGCCGAGGACAAGAACTTCTACACGCATCCCGGGGTCAACTTCCTCTCGATGGCGCGCGCGGCGCTCACCGACATCGCCCGGCTGCGGTCAAGCCGCCGGCCGGAGGGCGCCTCCACCATCACTCAGCAGGTGGCAAAAAACTTCCTGCTGGGGAACGAGGTCTCGCTGCAGCGCAAGATCAAGGAGGCGCTGCTCGCCCTCAAGATGGAGGAGGTGCTGTCGAAGGACCGCATCCTCGAGCTCTATCTCAACGAGATCTATCTCGGCGGCGGCAACTACGGCGTGGCGGCGGCGGCGCTCAACTATTTCAACAAATCCCTGGATGAGCTCAGCATCTCCGAGGTCGCGGTGCTGGGCGCGCTGCCGAAGGCGCCCAATACCTACAATCCCGACCGCAATCCGGACGCCTCGAAGGCACGGCGCGACTGGGTCATCGACCGCATGGTGGAGGCCGGCTTCATCACCGCCGCCGACGGCGAGGCCGCCAAGGCCCAGCCGATCGTGACCCATCGCCGCAACGAGACGCAGCTGGTGAAGGCGGACTACTACGCCGAGGAAGTCCGGCGCGAGCTGCTGGCGCGCTACGGCGACAAGGACCTTTACCAGGCCGGCCTCTCCGTGCGCACCAGCCTCGATCCGCGTCTGCAGACGATCGCCGATCAGGCGCTGCGCTCCGGGCTCATCAGCTACGACCGCCGGCACGGATACCGCGGTCCCGTCGACCGCATGTCCACCGACGGCGCGTGGCAGAAGCGGCTCGCGGCAATGCCGCTCCCCGCCGGCGCCGACGAGGTGGGCTGGCGGCTCGCCGTCGTGCTGGCGGTCGAGAGCGACGGTGTCACCATCGGCCTCGCCGATGGCCGCCAGGGCCGCATCCCCTTCGAGGAGATGCAGTGGGCGCGCAAACCCCTGGAGGACGCAAAAGTCGGACCGCCTCTCGCCAAACCCGCCGACGCGCTGGCCGCCGGCAACGTCGTTCTCGTGGAGGCGCTCGCAAGCCCGCCGGCGGCGGGCGGCAAGCCCACGGCACCGCGCTTCGGACTGCGGCAAATTCCCCTCGTTTCCGGCGCCATCGTGGCGTTGGATCCCCATACCGGCCGTGTGCTCGCGATCACCGGCGGCTTCAGCCACGAGATGAGCCAGTTCAACCGCGCGATCCAGGCGCGGCGGCAGACCGGCTCGGCGATCAAGCCGTTCATCTACATGGCGGCCCTCGACCACGGCTATACGCCGTCCTCGATCGTTCTCGACGCGCCCATCACCATAGATCTCGGACCCGGTCAGGCACCGTGGACGCCGAAGAACTTCGACAGCAAGATTTTCGGGCCCACCACCATCCGCGTCGGCCTCGAGCAGTCCCATGACCTCATGACCGTCCGCCTCGGCCAGGCGATCGGCCTCGATGTGGTCGCCGACGCGGTCCAGCGCTTCGGGATCATGGACCGGATGCCGCGGGAGTATTCGATGCTCTTGGGCGCGGGCGAGACCACGGTGCTCCGTCTCACCGCCGCCTATGCCATGCTCGTCAACGGTGGCAAGCGGATCACCCCGACTTTCATCGACCGGGTGCAGGACCGGAATGGCGCCACCATCTTCCGCGTCGATCAGCGGGCCTGCGGCGGCTGCAGCAATGTCGCCTGGGACAACCAGGCGCCGCCGGAGCTCGCGGATCCGCATCAGCAGATCGAGGATCCCACGACCGCCTACCAGATCGTGCACATCCTCGAGGGCGTGATCGAGCGGGGCACGGGCCGCATTGTCGGCTCGGTCGGCAAGCCGCTCGCCGGCAAGACCGGGACCAGCAACGGCCCGAATGACACCTGGTTCGAAGGCTTCTCGCCGGACCTGGCGGTGGGCGTGTTCGTGGGGTTCGATCAGCCCGCGACCCTGGGATCGCGCGAGCAGGGCGCCACCGTCGCGGCACCGGTGTTCCGGGATTTCATGGCCGGAGCTTTGCAGGACACACCGGGCATTCCCTTCCGCGTGCCGCCGGGTATCCGCCTGACCCGGGTCAACGCAACGACGGGACAGCTGGCACGGGTCGGCGACCGGCCAGTGATTTTTGAGGCCTTCAAGCCCGGCACCGAGCCGACCGGCGACGAGCCGCCGGTCGTCGTGGGCGACGTCACGCCGGTTGATTCCGACGAGCCCATGGCGGCGGGACCGCCGGACAGCGCAGATTCGACGCCCCTCAACGTATCCTCCGTGCCGGCGGCTCCGAGTGCGCCGGTCATGCCGCAGTCGCCGCCGACACCGGCGGCAGCGCCAGCCCCCGCGCGCACGGTTCCCGCCAGCGGCACCGGCGGTCTATACTGAGCCAAATCGTCACTACGGTATTTCCTTCCGAGGCATGAGCATGCGCGCTGAACACCAGGCGGCAGCCGACGACATCCGACGGTCGTTGGCGCTGCTGAGGAGGCATCTTTGACTGGGATACGTCGGTCCGGCGCCTAGCCGAACTCAACGCTCTCGTCGAGAACCCCAAGCTCTGGGAGAAACCCGCCGAGGCCCAGAAGCTGCTGCAGGAGCGCAGCCGGCTGGAGCGCGGCGTCGGCGGCTATCGCACGATCGAGCGCGAGCTCGATGACACCCTGGGCCTGATCGACCTCGCCGAGGCCGAGGGCGACCAGGCCATGGTGCGCGATGCCGAGCAGACCCTGACGCGCCTGCGCGCGGAGGCCGGCAAGCGGGAGCTCGAGAGCCTGCTTTCCGGCGAGGCCGACGGCAGCGACTGCTACCTGGAGGTTCACGCGGGGGCCGGCGGCACCGAGGCCCAGGATTGGGCCGAGATGCTGCTGCGCATGTATACCCGCTGGGCCGAGCAGCACGGCTACAAGGTGGCGTGGCTCGAGGAGAGCCCGGGCGAGGAAGCGGGGCTGAAATCCGCCACTGTCCAGGTCTCCGGCGAGAACGCCTATGGCTGGCTCAAGACCGAGAGCGGCGTGCACCGGCTGGTGCGCATATCGCCTTATGATTCCGCCGCACGGCGACACACCAGCTTCGCCTCGGTCTGGGTCTATCCCGTCGTCGACGACAAGATCGAGGTCGAGGTGCAGGACAAGTATCTGCGCGTCGACACCTACCGCTCCTCCGGCGCCGGCGGCCAGCACGTCAACAAGACCGACAGCGCCGTCCGCCTGACCTACACGCTCCCCGGCACCGACCCCGTGGTGGTGGCGTGCCAGAGCGAGCGCTCCCAGCACCAGAACCGCCACCACGCCATGGCAATGCTGAAGGCGCGGCTCTATGAGATCGAGCTGAAGAGGCGCGAGGCGCAGACCGAGGCGATGAACGCCACCAAGACCGACATCGGCTGGGGCCACCAGATCCGCTCCTACGTGCTGCAGCCGTACCAGATGGTGAAGGACCTGCGCACCGGCGTGGAGACCAGCAGCACCGGCGCGGTGCTGGACGGCGATCTCGACCGCTTCCTCGAGGCGTCGCTGGCCCAGCGCATCAAGGGCGCGGACGCCGCGGTGACGGACGCAGAGGCGCGATCGGGCTCGGTGGATTAGTCGTCGCCGTCGACGAGGAAGCTCACGCCGCTCGCCGGCAGATCCTTCGTACGATCGCGCTCGAGACCGGGCCTGAGCTGCGCCGCGGCGGCAAAGAAGGCGTCCTCGCCGCGGAGCGGCGCCAGGCGCAGCGCCGGCGGCATCAGGCGGTGCACATAATCCTGCTGATCATTTCCCGATCGCATCTCGGACTGCGTCAGGGCCTGCGTCGCGATGACGATCGCCAGGAGCGCCGCCACCGCCGCGCCCTTGAGCCTGGTCCGCGACGGGTCGATCGCGCGCAGGTGCAGGAAGCAGATTGTGGCCAGCAGGCTCCACGTGCCGATGTAGTTGTAACTCTGCGGCGCCTGGGAGGAGAGCGCGAAGGCGCCGAATTGAAGGAGCTCGCGGTAGACCGAAAAGATCAGCAAGCCCGCGAGCGCGATCAGAAGATGACGCTCGAAACGAGCCTGGCCCGCGAAGACGCGCGACAGCACCGCCCAGACCGCAGTCCAGCCGACCACCAGCCCCGCCAGGATCAGGGCCTCTACGAGGTAGACGTAGATCTTCGGCTCGCCGGTCTCGTCCAGCCATCTCGATAGCATCGCTATTCCAAGGACCGCCACCGCCAGCGCCGCCGGGATCGGCCAGCCGGGGGCCTGGTAAGTCTGGGCGCGCTCCGGCGGCACGGCGTGGCTGGCGTCGCGGATCCGCAGCGAGGTCTGGCCGATGCGGATCAGCTTTTCGCCGTCGAGCGCCGCGCGCGTGAGCCGCGCGCGGCCACGCTCGGCGAATGTCCCGTTGGCGCTGCCGAGATCCTCCGCCACGAGCGCGCCGGTCTCGTCGCGTCGGACCAGAAGATGATGCGCCGCGACGTAGGGGTCGTCGATCACGACGTCATTGTCGTAGGCGCGGCCGATCCGCACCTCTGGCCCCTGGCAGCGGTGGCGCGAGGTCACCTCGCGATGCCGCGACAGGATCTCGATCCAGATCACTTCGTCCATTGCACGGCTTCAAGAATGTGCCGCGAGAACGCGATCGCGTTGTCGTAGCTGACGGCCTGCAGGGCGAGATGGGAGACCAGCGCCCGCGTGCCGCTGTCCTGGGTCACCGTCATCACGGAGACGTCGTAGAGCCCCTCGAATTCCCGGTAGGCACGGGCGCACCAGACGACGCGCGCCGCGGGATGCTCGCCGGCGGGCGCCGCGGCGACGAAGTCCTCGTGGCAGCGCGGCTGCGTCTGCCATTTCCGGGCCCAGCCGCCGGGCCAGGTCGCCTGGCTCTGCTGCGACAGAAAGGCCGAGAACTGAAACTGGTTGAGGTCGACGCTGCGCGCGTAGGAGTAGCCGAGGTGGATGAGGCCGGTGTTGAGGTCGCTGGCGATGAAGAGGCGGGTGTCGCTGTCGCAGTTCGTGATGTCGAGCGCTGCCCGCGGCTTCGGCATCTCCCCGGCGTTGGTGCGCGCCCAGCAGGTGAACCACGGTGCCTCGCTCTCCGCCGCCTGATAGGGACCGAACGACGCCGCACGGAATCCGCGCTCCTCCACCGACTTGTAGAGACCGGCCTGCCACGCCATCAGCTGGCGGCCGACTTCGGCGCGAAAATCGCCGGCCGGCGGCGGCTCGCCACTCTGAACGCGCTGCAGCAGATCGGCGGCGTGCCGGGCCGGCACGAGGAAGCTCACGAGCTCGCCGCCCACCTGCTTCGCGACGTTGATGCCGGCGATGCGCCCCTCGACGGTCACCGTCGGTCCGCCGCTCATGCCGGGATTGACGGCGCCGGAGAAGTGGATGCGCTCGGTGTAGCTGCGCTCCACCAGTCCGTTGTAGGTGCCCTCGACGATGGTGAAACCGAGATCGAGCGGATTGCCCATGGAATAGAGGCGCTCGCCGTTCGGCAGCTCGCCGCGCACGCCGCGCTCGTCGAAGCGAAGGAACGGCTGGTCGCGCCGATCGATGCGCACCACCGCGAGATCGTTGGCGAGGTCGATCGCCAATAGCTTCAGATCGCCGCTCTTGCCGTCGGCGGCGCCGTATTCGAGACGATAGGTCTTGGGCTCGAGTGCGTATTGCGACACCACGTGGTAGTTCGTGATGGCGAGGCCGTCGGCGCTCACCACGAACCCCGATCCGATGGAGGATTGCCGGCCGGCGGCGGCAACCAGCGTGCGGATCTGCAGCAGTTTCGGCCGGGCCTCGGCGTAGATGTGCTCCGCCGTCGACGACGGCGCGGCGGCCGGTTCCGATGAAGGGGGCAATGTCTGCGCCCGTGCCGCGCCGATGCCGAGCGCGGCCGCCAGCAGCATCGAGGCCGCTATCTGTCTCATGGGGAGCAGCTTCTGCGCTGAATCAGGTCGGGATAGGGGCCGTCTGCAACCGCGCGGAATACCATCAGCCGCGCCTGACGACGATAGCGTGGGAGCGGAGCGGCGGGCAAGGCGGTGGGGCCAAAGGCCGCACAAATCACGCCGCGGGCATGTCCGGACGGGCGCCGGCCAGCGGCAGATAGAACGCGGTGCCAAATCCCGCCTTCGCTCGTGCCGCCTCGTTGAAGGGCGGCTTCAGGATGCCGCGGAAGTGCTGCCGCACGAGTCGATGGTAGGTCTCGACCGGGGGCAGATCGCGCTGCGCGCAGGCCCATTCAAACCAGCGGCGCCCGGTGGCGACGTGGACGATCTCGTCACGGTAGATGATGCGGAGCACGTCCGCGCTCGCGGTGTCGCCGCTTTGCTCCAGGCGCCGGGTCATGTCAGGCGTGACGTCGAGCCCGCGTGCTTCCAGCACCAGCGGCACCACCGCCAGCCGCGCCAGCAGATCGTGGGCGGTCGCCGCCGCCGCCTGCCAGAGCCCGTCGTGGGCCGGCAGATCGCCATAGGCGGCGCCGAGATCGGCGAGGCGGCTCGTCAGCAGGCCATGATGGGACGCTTCCTCGTCGGCCACCGCGACCCAGTCGTCGAAGAAGGCGCGGGGCGGCGCCAGCGGCGCGGAGCGTGCGATCAGGTCCCAGGCGAGGTCGATGGCGTTGAGCTCGATATGGGCCAGCGCGTGGAGGAGGGCGACGCGGCTCTCCCGCTCGCCGCCCGCCCGTCGCTTCGGCATCTCCCGCGGCGGCAGCAGCAGCGGGCGTTCCGGCCGGGCCGGACGTTCAGGCGGCATCGCGTCGCCGATCTCCATGAGCGCGCCGGTGCGCCAAGCCTCGGCCGCGGCATGGGAGAGCGCGACCTTGGCTGCGGGATCGGCAACGCACAGCACTGCTACCGCGGACGCCATGAGTGTCGTGGGGAGCGCGGTGATCAGAGCGCCTTCACGGCTTCGAGGACCTCCGCCACATGGCCCGGTACCTTGACCTTGCGCCAAAGCCCACGAATCACGCCCTTGCCGTCGATCAGGAAGGTGGAGCGGTCCATGCCCATGTATTTGCGCCCGTACATGCTCTTCTGCACCCAGACGCCGTAGCTCTTGGCGACCTCGGTGTCCTCGTCAGAGGCCAGCATGAAAGGCAGCTTGTACTTCTTCTTGAACTTGTCATGGGAGGCGACGGAGTCCTTGGAGAGGCCGATCACGGTGGCGCCGGTCTTGGAAAAGTCCGGCAGCGCGTCGCGGAAACCGCAGGCCTCGGCGGTACAGCCGGACGTGTCGTCCTTCGGATAGAAGTAGAGGATCACGTTCTTGCCTCTGAGCGCCTTCAGCGACACCGTGCCGTTCCCGTCCGTGGGCAGGGTGAAGTCGGGCGCCTTGTCGCCGATCTCCAGGCTCATGCGGTCTCGTCCTCCGTTGCTTGTGTCTTGGGCGGCTCGGCGGACCCGAGCCGCTGCCGCGCGGCGGCGGCCGGGCGCGTCACCAGAGTCGCGAAATACGTCCGGACCCGCGATGCCGCGGCGCTCATATCCGCTTTGAGGTGCTCGAAGTCAATGGCGCCGGTCCCACCTACCAGGATCTCGCGCAGCGCCGGCGCGGCGGCCTCCTCATCGAAGGGCTCCTCGACGCAGAGCTTGATCAGGCCCTGCAGGTTGCGCCAGAGGTCGAGCGCCTCCAGAAGGCCGGTGGTGGTTGCGCGGTCGAGCAGGGATGCTTCCAGCACCGCCTGCAGCGCGGCGCCAGTATTCTGGCGCAGCACCGAAGGATGATCGTGCGCCCGGCGAAGCTGAAGGAACTGCGCGATGAACTCGATGTCGATGAGGCCGCCGCGCCGGTGCTTCGCTTCCCAGATCGGCGGACGCGGGTGCTGCTCGGCGATGCGCTGGCGCATATCTGCGACGTCGACCACCAGGCGATCGGCGTCGCGCGGCTGCATGAGGACGCCGCGGATCTCGATCATGACGCGCTGGGCCAGCGCCGGCGAGCCCGCGACCGGCCGGGCCCGCGTCAGCGCCATGTGCTCCCAGGTCCAGGAGCTCTCCGCGTGGTAGCGATGGAAGGCGACGAAGCTGGTCGCGAGCGGCCCCTTGGTGCCCGATGGTCGGAGGCGCATGTCCACTTCGTAGAGGGTGCCCTCGGCGGTGAGCGCCGTCAGCGCGTTCACCATCCGCTGCCAAAGCCGCATGTAATAGGTGGAGACCGGCAACGGGCGCGCGCCGTCCGAGCTTTCGGCGCCCTCCGGCGCGTCGTAGATCAGGACGAGATCGAGGTCGGAGGTCACGCTCATTTCCCGTCCGCCAAGCTTGCCCAGCGCGATCACCGCCACCTCGCCGCCCTCGATCGTGCCGTGGGCGCGCGCCATGTCGGCGGCGATCCGCGGCAGCATCGCCGCGATCACGGATTCCGCCACATCGGCGAAGGCGGCGCCGGCAATCGGTCCGTCGATCAGGCCGCGGATGATCTGGACGCCGATCTGGAACCGCTTGTCATGGGTCCAGCGGCGCGCGATCTCCAGCAGATCCTCGGTGTCGCGGGCGGCATCCAGGAGCCTGTCGAGATCGCCGCGCATCGCCTCCTGCGGCGGCAACGGATCGAGAAAATCGGCGCTCAGCATGCCATCGAGCAGGTGAGGTCGCTGCGCCAGCTGCTCCGCCAGGCGCGGCACGCCGCCGATGATCTCGGCGACCATGTGGAGCAGCGTCGGATTGGCGTGGAAGAGCGACAGGATCTGCACGCCCGCTGGCAAGCGCTCGAGCAGCTGGTCGAACCGCCGGAGTGCAATGTCGGGGTTGGACGTGCGGCCAAAGGCGGCGAGGAGGCCCGGGATGAGCTCCGTCATGAGCTCGCGGGCGCGCTGACTGCGCATGGCACGGTAACGGCCGTGGTGCCAGCCGCGCACGATCGCCGCCACGGCCGAGGGGTCGCCGTAGCCGAGGCCACGGAGCGTCGCCAGGGTCTCCGGGTCGTCGTCGCTGCCGGTGAAGACGAGATTGCCGGAGTCGGATAGCGACGGCGATTCCTCGAAGAGCCGGGCGTAGTGGCCTTCCACGGTACCGAGTTGCTGCATCAGCTCGATGCTGAAGTCCGCCGCCGAGCGGTAGCCGAGGAAGGTCGCGATCCGCCCGAGCCCCGTCTCGTCCGCCGGCAGGGAATGCACCTGCTGGTCCTCCACCATCTGCAAGCGATGCTCGACCCCGCGCAGGAACCGGTAGGCGCGGGTCATCTCCTCGGCGGCGGTCGGCGTCACCCGACCGATCTGCGCCAGTGCCGCAAGAGCCGCGCAGGTGCCCGCGACTCGGACCTCCGGCAGCCGGCCGCCCCAGATCAACTGCTGGGTCTGGGCGAAGAACTCGATCTCCCGGATGCCGCCGCGGCCGAGCTTGACGTTGTGGCCGAGCACGGCGATCCGGCCGCCGCCGCGGTGGGCGTGGATCTGCCGCTTGATGGAGTGGATGTCCTGGATCGCCGCGAAGTCCAGGTTCTTGCGCCAGAGAAACGGCCGAAGCTCGGCGAGAAAGCGACGGCCTGCGTCCAGATCGCCGGCGACGGCGCGCGCCTTGATGAGCGCCGCGCGTTCCCAGTTCTGCCCGGCGCTCTCGTAATAGGTGAGCGCCGCCAGGACCGACAGCGCCGGGGGTGTCGAGGCGGGGTCGGGCCGCAGGCGCAGGTCGGTCCGGAACACGTATCCATCCTCGGTGCGCTCGTCGAGAATCCGCACGAGGTCGCGGGCAAGCCGCGCGAAGAGCTGGTGCGGACTATGGCGCCCGGTGTAGCGCACGCGATCGGTGTCGAAGAGGACGATGAGGTCGATATCACTGGAATAGTTGAGCTCCCGGGCGCCCAGCTTCCCCATGCCCAGCACGATCAGGCCGCTCTCCCGCACGGGATCGTCCGGATGCGGGAGGGCGAGCTCGCCGTTCTCCGCCACCGCGCGCAGGAGGTGCCGGACGGCGGCGCCGAGCGCTCGATCCGCGATGCCCGAAAGGGCGCCGGTAACCCGCTCCAGGGACCACCAGCCGGCGATGTCCGCCAGCGCCACCAGCATCGCCGCCTGGCGCTTGGCGGTGCGCAGCCGGCGCATCAAATTTGCGCGATCCCGATCCTCGGCCAGATCGAGATTGAGCGCTGCCTCGACTTCGGCGAAAGTAGCATCCGGTCCGTGTCGGACAAGCCGCATCAGGAAGCCCGGCTCCCTGAGACAGCACTGGGTGAGGAACGGACTGTTGCCGAACAGCGAGGCGAGCAACCGGGTACCGCTCGCGTGATCGGCGAGGGCGAGCATGAAGTCGGCGACCTCTGTGTCGCCGATCTCGTCGGCCCGCTCGCGCCAGCGCGTCAACCCGAGTGCCGCGAGACCGGGGTCGGCGGGCCCGGGGAGCCCTTCAATATCGAGCGACGGTAACGACGGACGCATGGCGCTTCAGTCCCCGCACGACGACGACCGCGAGACTGCGCGTCCCGACCGGACCGGTCAAGCGCCGCCCCCGCCGCCGCGACGCCACGTGCGGCGCTGCGCCGCGTTTTTGTGCCGGGTGCTGGCGTCCGTGGTGGCGGCGCTCGCGATCGCCATCGTGGCGATCGGATGGCGGCTTGAGAGCGGACCGGTATCCCTGGATTTCCTGACGCCCTGGCTGCAGCAGATGCTGTCGGCTCCCGACCAGAGGTACGCGGTCGTCTTCGAACACACCGAGCTCAGCCTCGACGCGTCGGCCCATACGTTCAACATCCTGGCCGACGGCGTGCATATCAAGCGCAGCAACGGCAGCGCCGAGGTGGTGGTGCCGCGCGTGGCTCTCGACCTGAGCCTGCGTGCCGCGCTGACCGGCGTGCTGGCGCCGACGCGGATCGTGCTCACCGCCCCGGAGATGCGCCTGCAGCGCGCCACTGACGGCACCATCCACCTGGACCTCGGCGAGGGCGGTGGCGGCGAGGATTTCGCCGGCGGGCTCTTCGCCGATCTCGAGGGAAAGCCCAGCCTGCGCGGCCCGCTCGGATATCTGCAGTCGGTGGCGATCCGCAATGCCGTCTTCACCCTCGACGACCGCGCGCTCGGTATCACCTGGCAGGCGCGGCGCGCCGACGCGACGCTGTTCCGCGGCGATCGCGGCATCTCCGGCGACGCTCAGGTCACCATCGTGGCTGGCGACCAGGAAGCAAACATACACGCCGAGTTCCGCTACATCGACGCGGAGCGACGGCTCACCGGAACCCTCGATTTCTCCGATCTTGAGCCGGCGCGATTCGCCGCGGCGGCGACCGTGCTGGCGCCGCTCGCGGGGGTGAAGTTCCCGATCAGCGGACGCACGGAGTTCGGCATCGACATCCAGAGCATGCACATCGACGGCGCGCGTTTGGACCTGACCGCCGGTGCCGGCCGGATCGACGACCCGAACCTCTCCGGCGGGACTCTGCCGATCGCCAGCGGCACTCTCAAGGTCAGCTATGATCCGGGCGCGGCGCGGCTCGCCGTCGAGGACCTGACCCTCAATCTCGGCGGGCCGGAGATCGCCATGACGGCCCAGATCGACGGGGTCGATCCCTTGATCCTGCGCGGCAGCCCGATCGGCCGGCTCGTTATCGGCGGCAATCTGACATTGCGCCGAGTGCCGGCGGACGCGCTGGCGCGCTACTGGCCGCCGGGGCTCAGCGAGGGGAGCCGGAGCTGGGTGACCGCCCACATCCGCGACGGCGTCGCCGACGAGACGACGGCCAAGGTGCATCTGGCCGTCGACCTCACGCCGAATGCGCCGAAGCCCGTGGTGGTGGACACCCTGCAAGGCACCATCGCCTATCACAATCTCACCGTCGACTATTTCCCGCCGTTGCCGCCGGTGCAGGGGGTCAGCGGCACCGGCAGCTTCGATCGGGCGCATTTCGAATTCCTGCCGGTGAGCGGCACGCTCACCGGTCTCAAGATCACGGGCGGCGCGATCGAGCTCACCAAGCTCGATACCAACGACGAGACCATCAACGTCAACATCAATGTGGTCGGGCCGTTGCGCGACACGCTTGCCGTCATCGACAACAAGCCGCTGCGCTATGCCCGCAACTTCGGCGTCGATCCCGCCAAGACCGCCGGCACCACCGACCAGCAATTGTCCTTCACCTTTCCCCTGGTGCACGACCTCAGGGTCGACCAGGTGGATTTCGGCGACAAGGCCACGATCAAGGACGCCGCGGTCGCCGGCATCGCCTTCGGGCACGACCTCACCGGCGGCGATCTCACGCTGGAGCTCGACCGCAACTCGCTCAAGCTCCAGGGCACGGCGGCGATCGATCAGGTGCCGGCGACGCTCTCGTGGGTGCAGAGCCTCAAGGGCGACGGCGTGCGGCGCTATACCGTGAAGGCGCGCCTCGACGATGCCGCGCGCAAGCGCCTCGACGTCGATTTCCTGCCGGACATGATGTCCGGACCGGTCGACGTGGACCTCGTCTACGCCGCGCAGAAGACGACCGCCGACGCCACTCTCGCGCTCGGTCTCACCGACGCCACGCTCACTCTGGATCGGCTCAACATCGCAAAACCGGCGGGGGCGGGCGCTTCGGCTCAGCTCAAGCTCAGCTTCGTCAACGACCACCTGGTGGCGATTCCCGACGCGGTCGTGAAGGGCGTCGGCATCGACGCATCGCTGGCGCTGGTCCTGGCGCCCGAGAGCGGCGATATCAACCGCATCGACGTCCGCCGCCTGGTGGCGGGCAATTCCGACCTTACGGGTTCGGTCGAGCGCCAGGCGAGCGGTGGCTGGGCGGCGACCATCAGCGGCAGCAGCCTCGATGCCAGCAAGCTGGTGACCGACCTCGGCCACGGCCGCGGCGAGGAGCGGGAGACGCCGCTTTCCATCACCGCGAAGCTGGATCGCGTGATCCTCGGGCCGGACCGGGAGGCGAAGCAGCTTGGTCTGCGGTTCGTCAACGACGGGCTGCACTGGCAGACGGTGGTGGTGGACAGCGCCTTCTCGGGCGGGGGCACGCTCTCCGTGCGCTTCGGCGAGAGGCCCGGCGACCGCAATCTTCGCATCGTCACCGACAATCTCGGCGCGCTGCTGCAATTGCTCGACGTCAGCGACAATGTGGTCGGCGGCAATGTCACGGTGGAGGGAACCGCCGTCGACCACGGCGAGCGCCGCGTCTTCTCCGGGCGGGTCGACGGCGGCAACTACAAGCTCGTCCGGGCATCGCTCTTCGCCCGCATCCTGTCGCTGGCCTCGTTCAGCGCCATCAGCTCCATGCTGTCGGGCGAGGGCATTCCCTTCACCCGCATCTCCGGGACCTACCGATATGAGAATGGAACCCTGACGGTGAAGGACGGCCGCACCTATGGCGGCGCGATCGGCGTCAATGTCGGCGGCACCATGAGCCTGCGCGACGACAACATCGATCTCGCGGGAACGCTGGTGCCGGCCTACACCATCAACAGCCTCTTGGGAAAGGTTCCGGTCCTGGGACCGCTGCTGCTGGGGGGCGAGGGGCAGGGCATCTTCGGGGCGAACTTCCGTGTCACCGGCCCGACCTCGGATCCCCAGATCAACGTTGATGGCCTGAGCGCCCTGGCGCCAGGGGCGCTTCGCAAGCTGTTCCAGTTCAATACGCCGACCTCGGGCGACGCCACGGCCCCGCAGGCCCCGCCGCCCAGCGACGACGGCAGCGCCCGCTAACTGGGCTTCACCAGGGCATGACGCTTGCGGCCGGCAGAGAGCTTGATGACGCCGTCGGCATTGAGATCGGCGAGCGTCACCTGCCGCGTCTCGTCCGTCACCACTGCATCGTTGACGCGGGCGCCGCCGCCACGGACCAGGCGCCGCGCCTCGCCGTTGGATGAGGCAAGGCTGGCGCGCTGAAAGAGTTCGAAGGCCGGCACGCCGCGCTCGAGCTCGCTCTTCGGTAGATCGAACACCGGGAGCGAGCTGCCGGTGGCGCCCTCGGCGAAGACGCGCCGGGCGGTTTCCGCCGCTGCCTCGGCGGCGGCGCGGCCATGGCAGAGCGCGGTCGCCTCGGTGGCGAGCAGCTGCTTCGCTTCGTTGATCTCGCTGCCGGCGAGCTGCTCCAGCTTTGCGATCTCCTCCAGGGGCAAATCCGTGAAGAGGCGCAGGAACCGCCCGACATCGGCGTCCTCGGTGTTGCGCCAGAACTGCCAGTAGTCGTAGGGCGGCATGCGATGGGATCCGAGCCACACCGCGCCCTGCACCGACTTCCCCATCTTGGCGCCAGAGGAGGTCGTGATCAGCGGCGACGTCAGGCCGAAAAGCGCGCGCTCGTCGACGCGGCGGCCGAGCTCGACACCCATGACGATGTTGCCCCACTGGTCGGAGCCGCCCATCTGCATCGCGCAGTCATGGCGCCGGGCCAGCTCGACGAAGTCGTAGGACTGCAGCACCATGTAGTTGAACTCGAGGAAGGACAGCGGCTGCTCGCGGTCGAGCCGCAGGCGGACGCTGTCCTGGGTCAACATGCGATTGACCGAGAAGTGCCGCCCGATCTCGCGCAGGAACGGGATGTAGCGCAGCTCGTCGAGCCAGTCGGCGTTGTTGACCATGATCGCGTCGGTCGGTTCGTCGCCGAACTTGAGAAAGCGGTCGAAGGTCAGGCGGATGCTCGCCATGTTGCGAGCGATGTCGTCGTCGCTCAGCAGGCGGCGCATCTCGTCTTTGCCGGAGGGATCGCCGACCTTGGTCGTGCCGCCGCCCATGAGCACGATCGGCTTGTGGCCGCTCCGCTGCCAATGGCGCAGCATCATGATCGAGACTAAGTTGCCGATATGCAGGCTGTCGGCGGTACAATCGTAGCCGACATAGGCAACCACCGGCCCGGCCGCGAGCCGCGCCTCAAGCCCCTCGCGGTCGGTAATCTGATGAACGAAGCCGCGCGCTTCGACGGCGGCTATGAAGGAAGAGCGAGAGACTGGCATGTTCGGAAAGCGGCATATTCGGGGCGGCTGCTGTAGCACAATCGCTGGACGGCGACAAATCGGAGGGCCGCGGTGAGCGCGCCGGTTCGCCGGGCGCTCGGCCTGATGAGTGGCACCTCCCTGGACGGCGTCGACGTCGCCTTCATCGAGACCGACGGCCGCGCCCATGTGGTCGCGGGACCGGCGCTGACGGTGCCCTACGACGACGAACTGCGCGCCCGGCTGCGCTCGGTGCTGGGGGGCAAGGGGCCGGTGGAGAGCGTCGAGCGTGAGCTGACCGATGCCCATGCGGTTGCGGTCGAGACGTTTCGCGCGCGCCACGACGTCGGCCGGATCGACGTCGTGGGTTTTCACGGCCACACTATCGTGCATCGGCCGCGGGAAGGCCGCACCTGGCAGATTGGCGACGGCGCCCGGCTCGCCGCCCGCATCGGCATCGACGTGGTCTGCGATCTCCGTTCCGCCGACGTGGCGGCGGGCGGCGAGGGCGCGCCCCTGGTACCGGTGTTTCACGCGGGCCTGGCTGCCGCCCTAGAGCGGCCGCTGGCGATCCTCAATCTCGGCGGCGTCGGCAACGTCACGTGGCTCGGCGCCGGCGAGGGCGAGATCCTCGCTTTCGACACCGGCCCCGGCAACGCCCTGGTGGACGACTGGGCGCTCACCCACACCGGCCGATCGATGGACGCCGACGGCGCGCTCGCCCGGGCCGGTCGGGCGGATCAGGGCCTGGTCCGGCGTTTCCTCGCCCATCCCTTCTTCGCCCGCCGCCCGCCCAAATCCCTCGACCGCGACGACTTCCAGGCCTTCGTGCCCCAGGGGCTGACGGCGGAGGACGGCGCCGCCACTCTTACCGCCATGACCGCGGCCGCGGTCGCCGCCGCGCCCGCGCATTTCCCGGCGCCGCCGCGGCGCTGGCTGGTCACCGGCGGCGGCCGCCGCAACCCCGCCCTCATGGCGGCTTTGGAGACCGCTCTAGGCCTACCCGTAGAGGCTGTGGAGGCCGTCGGCTGGGACGGAGATGCATTGGAGGCACAGGCCTTCGCCTATCTCGCCGTGCGCTCCCTGGATGATTTGCCACTCAGCTTTCCCACCACCACCGGCGTGCGCTCGCCGATGCCCGGCGGCCGGCTGCTTCGGGCCGCCAAACCTCGCTAATTGAGCCTTTATTAACCGTCCGTTTGCCGTTTGGCCCGTAGCCTAGCGGGCAGGTGGATTGGGTGAGCGGGGCATGGCGCAAGCGGAGCAAAAGGAAGCCGAGTCCGGGGCAGGCGGCAGGGTGGTTACCCTCGCCGGGCACTTCGACGTCTTCGTCGATCGCCCGTTGGCCGACATGCGGACGCCCCACGCGACGGCCTATGCCGTCGTCGATCGGCAGTTCCCGACCGCGACTTTGTTCGCGATGGTGTGCCTGCCGGAGGTGACGCCCCGGCTCGAGGTGCTGGAGACCCTGCACGGCATGCGGCTCGAGGGGATGATGGTGCCTCTGGAGTGGGGTGTCATCGACTGGCCGCTCTCCGGTCGGCGCGTCTTCGCGATCATCTACGACCGTCCCGCCGGCGGCCAGGCGATCCCCAGCATCGACGTGCCGTTCGCGCCGATCCAAGAGGACGACCTCATCCACAATCTGATGCCGCCCCTGGTGGCCGCCTTGAAGGAGTTCTTTCCCGGCGGCGCCACGCACCGCGCCATTCGCGCCACCAATCTCTATTTCCGCGACGCCGCGCGGCGCCAGCTCACTTTCGGCGATTGCTGCGCCACCCCTCCAGGTCTAGGGCAGCCGATCCTCTACGAGACCATCGAGAGCGCGCTCGCCAATCCCTGGGGCCGCGGCAACGGCCAGCCGTCAGATGACCTCTATTCGTTCGGCGTCACGTTGCTCCTGCTGCTGCTCGGGCGCAATCCGGCGGGGCATCTGAGCGACGCGCAGCTCCTGGAGGAGAAGATCAACCGCGGCTCCTACGCGGCGATCGTGGGCAACGAGCGTCTGCCGACGACGCTGACCGAGCCGATCCGCGGCCTGCTGACCGACGACCCCAAGGAGCGCTGGTCGATCCTGGATCTGGAGCTCTGGGTTCAAGGGCGCCGCCTGTCGCCGAAGCAGCCGAGCCTGCCGAAGCGCGCCACCCGGGGTTTCGACTTCAGCGGCGGGTCGTATTTCACCGCTCGGTCGCTTGCCCATGCTTTCGCGCGCAATTCCGCCGGCGCGGCACAGACCGCCAAGGCGCAGGATTTCGAGATCTGGCTGCAGCGCAGCCTCGGAGATCCCGATCGCACGAAGATGATGGGCTCGGCGTTGTCCGACAGCCATGACGTGGGCGCCGGCAGCCACGATGAGCGGCTGGCCGCGCGCGTCATCATCGCTCTCGATCCCTCCGGACCGGTTCGCTACAAGGGCTTCGCGGCCTGCATCGACGGTTTCGGCTCGGCGCTGGCCGGTGCGTTCCATGGCCAGGGCTCGAGCGCCGTCGTCGCCGAGGCGATCGCAGCCCGGCTGCCGGTATTCTGGTTTTCGGCCCAGCCCGGCCTGCGCCCGGAGTATGTGCCGATACTCAAGAGCTTCGAGCGTCTGCGCTTCCATCTCGACGACCGTCGCCCCGGCTACGGGCCCGAGCGCATCCTCTATGAGCTCAATCAATCCATCCACTGCCTGTCACCGCTCATCGAGGAGCAGTACGTCCTCGATCCCCATGGCGTACTGGCCGCGGTGGAGATCACCCTGGAGCGGAATCCAGACCAGGAAATGGCCATCGACCGCCACCTCGCGGCCTTTATCGCCGCGCGGTACAAGCAGGCCTCGACCGAGTGGTTCGACGACCTCGCCAGCTCGCATCCGGCGACGCGCGCCCTGGGCACGCTCAAGGTGCTGGCGCAGCTGCAGTACGTACGCGGGCCCGACGTCGCTCGTCACACCGCGCAGCGGGTCGCGCGGCAGCTGTCGGCGGTGGTGGAGACCTTCCACAATCGCGCGCGCCGCCGCCATATGCTGGACGAGCTGCCGCGGCTCGCCGCCCGCGGCAACTTGGCGGACCTGCTGGCCCTGGTCGACAGCGTCGCGGAGCGGCAGCGCGATGCTCTCGGCTTCAGCGCGGCGCTGCGGGAATACTCCCAGGTGGACCGGGCCCTCGAGCAGTGGCGCATCGACCAGCCGAGGCGCCCCAAGCGCTCTGCCTTGCTGGGGGCGAAGATCGCCTCCGGCGCCGCCACCTTCCTGGCCTGGGGCGCGGTGCTGGTCCTTCTTGTCGTGATGAACTGAACATGGCAGCGCGCAGGGTTGCGACCAAAGGCAAGAAGGGCAAGAAACGTCCCATCAAGAAGGGGCGCGGCGCCGCCGCGCTGGGTCTCTTCTGCGTGCTGCTGTTCGCCGCCCTCGCGCTGCCGCTTTTCCTCGTCACCAGCGCCGGTCTCATCCCGACCATTGTGGCCGTCGTGATCGACCGCTATCCCGGCAAGTATCTCACCCGCACCGTCGGCGCCATGAACCTTGCCGGCCTGGCGCCGATGATTGTGCGTCTCTGGAGCACGGGCGACAACCTCTCCGCGGCGGTCGGGATCCTGTCCCGCCCGACGAACTGGCTGATCATGTACGGCGCAGCGGCGGTCGGCTGGTGCATCTTCCTGGCGATGCCCTCGGTGGCACGCATCATTGTCGATCTGCAGGCGGAGCAGATCCAAAGCCAGCTCAGGGACCGCGCGGCTCTGCTGGTGGAGGAATGGGGCGAGGAAGTGAAGGGGAGGGCCGACGATGAGCCCCTGGTCGCGCCGAAAGCGAAGGCCTCGTAGGCCTACCGCCACCGCCCCGAGGCACGCGGCCTCGGCGGCGGGAATGACGTCTCGTTCGGAAAACTACGGGATGATTAGTTGGTCGGAAGCAGGCGGCGCTCCGTCGCCGCGTGCTTGATCGACCGCTGCAGCTTCTCGAAGGCGCGCACCTCGATCTGTCGGACGCGCTCGCGGGAGATGCCGTATTCCTGCGAGAGATCCTCCAGGGTCGTCGGATTGTCCTTCAGGCGGCGCTCCTCGAGGATGTGCCGCTCGCGCTCGCTCAGGTGCTGCATCGCCTTGTTCAGGAGATCGCGCCGGAGGCCGAGCTCCTGGCGGTTGCCGAGGCGGGTTTCCTGGTCGTCCCGCTCGTCCACCAGCCAATCCTGCCACTCGCCCTCGCCCTCGGCGCGCACCGGCGCGTTGAGGGAATGATCCGGCGCCATCAGGCGGCGGTTCATGCTGATCACGTCAGCCTCGGGGACGTTGAGCTCCTCGGCGATCTTCTTGACGTGCTCGGGCGTGAGGTCGCCCTCCTCGAGGGCCTTGATCTGGCCCTTGAGCTTGCGGAGATTGAAGAACAGCTTCTTCTGCGCCGCCGTCGTCCCCATCTTCACCAGGGACCACGAGTGCAGGATGTATTCCTGGATCGAGGCGCGGATCCACCACATAGCGTAGGTCGCCAGCCGGAAGCCGCGCTCGGGATCGAAGCGCTTCACCGCCTGCATCATGCCGACATTGCCCTCGGAGACCAGCTCGGCCAGCGGCAGGCCGTAGCCGCGATAGCCCATCGCGATCTTCGCCACCAGGCGCAGATGGCTGGTCACCAGCTTCTGCGCGGCGTCGGGATCGGCGTGCTCGCGCCAGCGCTTGGCGAGCATGTATTCCTCCTGCTGATCCAGCAGCGGAAACTTGCGGATCTCCTGGAGGTAGCGAGAGAGCCCGCCTTCGGACGAGAGGGTCGGGATCGTTGCAAGACTTGCCATTTGTTTGTCTGCTCCTTCAACCGGGTCGGCCTGCTTCGGCCACCCCGTGAACGATCGATAGCCTACTATTATGGTCAGGTTTTGTCCAAGATTAAAGCGTCTCCAATATCTGGACTAATGCCTTCATATCGCTTGGAATATCGTCAGTAAAATCAAGCTGTTGGGCGCTGCTGGGGTGTTTGAAGCCGAGCTGGATTGCGTGCAGCGCTTGGCGGGGAAAGGCCTCCAGCGCCGCCCGGACGGGCTCCGGGAGGGCCCGTTTGCGTCCCCTGCTCCTGCCATATATGGGGTCGCCGATCAGCGGATGCCCGCTTTCGGCAAGGTGCACGCGGATTTGATGAGTACGCCCGGTGGCGAGCCGGCACTCCACCAGCGCCGCCACGTCCTTGAAGACCTTCAGCACGCGGTAGCGGGTGAGGGCGGGTTTGCCGCCCCGGCGCACCACCGCCATCTTCTTGCGGTTGGTGGGATTGCGTCCGATCGCCCCTTCGATCTCGCCGGTGCGCGGGCTGGGCACGCCCCAGACCAGTGCCAGGTAGGCGCGCTCGATCCGTCGGGCGGCGAAGTCCGCCGCGAGCCTGGTATGGGCTGCCTGTGTCTTGGCGATCACCATCAGGCCGCTGGTGTCCTTGTCCAGGCGATGCACGATGCCCGGCCGCCTGACGCCGCCGATCCCCGCCAGGCTCTCGCCGCAATGAGCGAGGAGGGCATTCACCAGCGTCCCGTCCGCATTGCCGGGCGCCGGATGCACGACGAGCCCCGCCGGCTTCTGCAGCACCAGGAGGTCCGCGTCCTCGTAGCGGATATCGAGGCTCATCGCCTGGGCCGCGGGCTGGGCGGCGACGGCTTCCGGCACGACCACCAGCCAGTGCTGCCCCGGTTTGACCCTCTCCGAGGGGTTGGTTATCGTCGCGCCGTCCACCGATACCCGGCCGTCCTCCACGAGGTGCTTCAGGCGGGTGCGCGAGAGATCGCCGAAGCGGCGCGCCAGCATCCGGTCCAGGCGCTCGCCGGCCTCGGCGGCCTCCACGGTCGCGCTCAGCCGGCGCTCGCCTGCCGTCGTCTCGTCCGCGGGTCCCGGGTGTTCGGCCATCATGCGCAGCGAGAGTGAACCGGAAGCATGCGTGCCCTCAAGGTCCTGGTCGTGGTGATGGGTGTCCTGCTGCTCGCGGGCGTCGCCGTCGTCATCGTCACCATCATGACACGTCTGACCCAGCACCCGGCAGCGACCGCTCCGGCGGCGGCCGCCATGGAGGGCCCGCCGGTGCCATTCGGCACCACGACCCTTAGCCTGCCGGCGGGCGCCCGGGTGATCGAGATGCAGAGCGCCGGCCGGCGCCTGGCGCTGCACCTCCGGCGCGCCGACGGCAGCGAGGCGCTCCTGATCCTTGACCCCGATACCGGGACCGAGGTCGGGACGATAGAATTGAAGCCACAGAACTGAGGGCGGGAACCTGGCCATGAACTTTTGCAGCGACAACGTGACCGGCGTCTCGCCGGAGATCCTCCGGGCGCTGGCCGCCGCCAATGTCGGAGCGGCGCCCTCCTACGGCGCGGACGCCATTACCGAGCGCGTTACGCGGCGTTTCGCCGAGCTCTTCGAGCACGACGTCACCGTGTTTCCGGTGGCGACGGGGACGGCGGCGAACTCCCTGGCGCTCGCCACCCTGACGCCACCTTATGGCGTCATCTACGGCCACGGCGAGGCCCACTTCCAAGTCGACGAATGCGGCGCGCCGGAGTTCTACACCGGGGGCGCCAAGCTGACCGTGCTGGCGGGAGAGCACGCCAAGATCACGCCGGCGGCGCTGACGGCGGCGGTGACCGGCAAGGGCGTCGTCCACCACTCCCAGCCCGCCACCGTAAGCCTGACCCAGGCGACCGAGGCGGGCGCCGTCTATGGCGTCGACGAGATCGGCGCCATCGCCGAGGTCTGCGGACAGCATGGGCTGGCGTTCCACGTCGACGGCGCCCGCTTCGCCAACGCCGTCGCCGCCCTCAACCGGTCCCCCGCCGACCTTACCTGGCGTGCCGGCGTGGAGGTGCTCTCCTTCGGCGCCACCAAGAATGGCGCCATGGCGGCGGAGGCGGTGGTCTTCTTCGACGCGGCGAAAGCCGGGGATTTCGAGTTCCGCCGCAAGCGCGGCGGCCACCTGTTCTCCAAGATGCGCTTCCTCTCCGCCCAGCTCGACGCCTATCTCGCCGACGACCTCTGGCTGCGAAACGCCCGCCATGCCAACCGCGCGGCGGCCCGGCTTGCGGAGGGGCTGGCCGGCATCCCCGGCGCCCGGCTGCGCCATCCCGTCCAGGCCAACGAGATCTTCGTCGAGCTGCCTGAGCCCGTCATCCGCGGGCTTTTCGCCGCCGGCTTCCTCTTCCATCGTTGGGGCGGCGAGGCGGAGACCTGCGTCCGCCTCGTCACCGCCTTCGACACCGCGTCGGCGGACGTCGAGAGCTTCCTCGCCACCGCCAAGCGCCTCGCCGCCGCCGCTGCCGCCGGCCGCTCGGGCTGAGAGGCCTCGCGCGCGGCAGCGATTCGAGCCCGCGCGCCAGCCACGGCGGCGGAAAATCTTTGCCGGCGCTGCTCGCGATTTTTCATCCTTGGTTAACCACGGACGCTCGGCGCGCGCGACGCGGCGCGTTCGCCACGCTCGCTTCGAGCTCGAAGAAGTGCCGATTCCATCGGACCTTCTCGCCTGTGCGACGCGCGAAGCCGCGCGCTCGCCCGCGGTGCGACGAGCGCGTCCGTCGGCGTGCGGCACCGCGCTCTCCGTCTCGCACGCGCCACAAGGGCGAAGAATCTTTTCGCGTGGCCAAAGAAATACTTGCATCGCTGGAATTTGGCTTTATCTATGCACCTCGCGACGCAATTCGCACGTGCCTATGGCCCATCGTGGTTATGCAACGACGTAGCGCGTCCTTTTTGGCAGAGCCGGTCATCGTGGGCCGGTCCCGAGAGGGAGGTCGATATGGTTGCAATCCGACGCAGGGCCGCAGCGCCCTGGATTGAAGCCAAGTACAGGCTTATCAGGGTAGCTCGCGGCAGTGGTCGCCGCGCTTCCGTAGAACCGAGTAGTCCGAACTGAGCGACGTGTCCGTCGAGGCGGGATTCCCCGTGCTCGCACCGGCAAGTTTCTCCGCAGCCCCGCGCCGCACGGCCGGGACAACAGGGGGATCTGTCGCTCGCCAGGCTCGCAATGCCGCGGCTCACCGGTTGTCCTCAGGGGATGCCGGAAGCGCGGCGGGGCGATGCTCTGAACGATCGGCTGTCCTCGCCTTCGATTGGGAAGGACCCAAGCCATGAACGAAAGAATCGCACGTTTCCTCGCCGATCGCCGACCGGAATCCCCCTGCCTCGTCGTCGATCTCGACGTCGTTGCGGAGAGCTACGAGATGCTGCGGCGCTACCTGCCGCTGGCCAAGATCTTCTACGCCGTGAAGGCCAATCCGGCGGACGAGGTCCTCGGCATGCTGCGCGAGATGGGCTCCAGCTTCGACGTGGCGAGCCGCGGCGAGGTTGAGCTGGTGCTCGACAAGGGCATCAGCGCCGAGCGGGTCTCCTTCGGCAACACGATCAAGAAAGAGCGCGACATCGCCTTCGCCTACGATCGCGGCGTGCGGCTCTTCGCTCTCGACAGCGAGGTGGAGCTGGAAAAGATCGCCCGTGCGGCGCCAGGCTCCAAGGTCTTCTGCCGCATCTTGGTGGAGTGCGCCGGCGCCGAGTGGCCGCTGTCGCGCAAGTTCGGCTGCGCGCCGGAGATGGCGGTGGATCTCCTGCGCCGGGCGCGCGAGCTCGGGCTCGATCCCTACGGCATCTCCTTCCACGTGGGATCTCAGCAGACCGATCTCAGCCAGTGGGACACCGCCATCGGCCGTGCCGCCAGCATGTTCACGGCGCTCGCCCAGTGCGACATCAACCTCCGCATGGTGAACATCGGCGGCGGCTTCCCCGCGCACTACCGCGGCGAGGTGCCGGAGATCCAGCAGTACGCGAACGCGGTCATGGCGGCGATCACCCGGCATTTCGGCAACGATCTCCCCGAGATCGTGGTCGAGCCCGGCCGCTCGATCGTGGGCGATGCCGGCGTCATCCAGAGCGAGGTGGTGCTGATCTCCCGCAAGGCGGCCAGCGAGGACAAGCGCTGGGTCTATCTCGACGTCGGCAAGTTCAACGGCCTCGCCGAGACCATGGACGAGAGCATCAAGTACCGCATCAAGACCCCCGCCGACGGCGGCGCCACCGGGCCGATCGTGCTCGCGGGCCCGACCTGCGACAGCGCCGACATCCTCTACGAGAAGACGGAGTATCAGCTCCCGCTCGACCTCAAGGTCGGCGACAAGGTGCAGATCCTCTCCACTGGAGCCTACACCTCCATGTATTCCTCGGTGGGCTTCAACGGCTTCGCGCCGCTGAAGACCTACTGCATCAGGTCGGAGGGAAAGCCCCAGGGCGCGGCAGCGCGACGAGCTCGGAAAGCAACTTCTGCCGGATCGCCACGGCGAAGCCTCGGTAGTCCGCCACCTGCATGACGAAGGCGCCGGGGCCGCCGATCACGTTCATATCGTAGTACTGATCCACCCACGGCTCTTCGTGGAGGATGGTCAGGCCGTTGATCGTGATGCCATTGGCCGTCAACTGATCTCGCGTCTCCGGCACCGGCGGGCCCACATTGGCCATGCCGTCGCCGGAGACGTCGATCACTTGCCGCGCCGCCTGATCCGGCAGGCGCTTCAGCGCCGCCGCCGACGCCAGCAGCGCATTGCCGATCGCGGTGAGGCCATGGGAGGTGCGTTGGGTCTCCCGGACGCGCCTCGCGAAGCTCCGCGCGGTATCCGCGTCGCTGACGCGGGTCCAGTCCACCGTCACCACCTGCAAGTCCGGATCTGACCATTCCAGCACCAGCACGTCGATGGCGTGGCGACTGCCGTTCGCGACCGCGCTCGCCAGCGCCGGGCTCTCGAAGGCCTCGGCGATGCCGTCGCGCTGGAGCTGGTACTCCTCCGCGGTGACGCTCTCGGAGACGTCGAGGGCGAGGACGAGCGCCACGTCCACCGCATCGGCGCGAGCGGAGTGAGGCGCGGCGAGCCAGAAAGCGGCCGCGGCAAGGAAGATGATCGGGAGCTTCATGTGCCCGAAGTCTCCGTCGCAAAACCGGCAAAAGGAAGGCGGGTGTCGTTTGATTTTCCCCGGAGAGTGGAGTAGCAACTCCGCCCCACAGCGGCTCGCATCCGAGTCGATGGCCGCTCGAGCATAAGGAGAATTCCGATGCTGACGACGACGAGGATCGCCCTGATCGGCCTCTTGGGCCTTGCGGGCGCAAGCCTGGCGCTTGCGGCGGAGGCCCAGTCCACGAAGGAGCCGCCGAGCTGCGCCGCGATCAAGTTCCGCCCGGTTCCCTCGGGCATGACGGACGGCGAGCAGGATGCCGGTCTCTACAAATCCCGCTTCGGCCGCATCGAGCTCAAGGCGACCGTGAAGACCGGCGAAGCCCAGGATTACTTCCTGGAGGTCGACGGCAAGCAGCCGACGGCCGCGGCGAACCCGCCCGCGAGCCTCGCGTCCTGCGCCCAGAGCAAGAAGCTGCCGGCGCCTGCCGCCGCCGCTGGCGCCTGTACCGGGGACGGCTTCATGGCGGTGGTGGTGCATGCGGGCAAGGACCGGCTGGTCGGTCTCTATGGCCGGCAGGGCAAGACCTGGCACTTCTGCCGCGCCGGCAGCGCCTGATCGGAGGGCTCGGCGCCGCCTTTGGCGCCGGGGCTCGGCTCGCGAAGGGATCCGTCGAGGGCGGCCGCCTCGACACTATCTCGTGGTGGGAATAGCCGCCGTGTGAGAGAGCGGGGTCGGCGTCACGCTGAGTGCGCGGCTGTAGAGCACGGGGTCCCGCAGCAGCTCCTCCGCCAGCTTCAGGTCGGCGACGCGGTCGACGCGCTGGGCCGGGCAGCTGTCCCGGAGCGCCTTCCAGCCCTGCTCGTCCAGCGCCGCCCGCGGGCTCGCGGCGAGGCCGGTACCGAGGGTGGTGCCGCTCTCGATCGCGTGCGTGAAGCTTGCCTGGTCTTCGCCAAGGTCCGCGGTGCACACCGTCGGCACCACGCCGTGCTCGTGGATCACATAGCCTTCCGGCGACAGCAGCTTGGCCCAGGTGACCGTGAGCTCGCCGTCGTTGACGAGCTCGAGCACGGTCTGGACGGTGCCCTTGCCATAGGACGACGTGCCGATCACCACCGCGCGGCCGCTGTCCTGCAGCGCCGCCGCGACTATCTCCGAAGCGGAGGCGGAGCCGCCGTTCACCAGCACCGCCATCGGGATGCCATCGGTGAGATGGCTGGGATCCGCATAGAATTGCTTGCGGCTCTCCGGCAGCCGGCCGGCGGTCGACACCACCAGGCCGCCCGGCAGGAACACGTTCGCGACGTTGATGGACTGGTCGAGCAGTCCGCCGGGGTTGTCCCGGAGATCGAGCACGATGCCGGAGGGCGCGCCACCAATCTCGTGCTCCGCCTTGCCGAAGGCCTGGACGAGCTGCTCCGAGGTCTCCTGGTTGAAGCTGGAGATGCGGAAGATCGCGATGCGGCCCTCGCGCTGTACGGTGACCGTCGGCAGCACGATGTGGGCTCGGCTCACGGCGAGGGTCAGGGGATCGGCCGCGCCGGAGCGGGAGATGGTGATCGCCACCTTGCTCCCCGCCGGCCCGCGCAGGCGCTGCACCACCTGCTCCCGGGTAAGGGTGGCGGTCGGCGTGCCGTCGATGCCGATGATCTTGTCATTGGCCTTGATGCCTGCGTGCTCCGCCGGCCCGCTTGCCAGCACCGAGACGATGCGCACCTCGCTCTCCTCGGCATCGAGGGTGACGCCGATGCCGTCGAAGCCGTTGCGCTCGGCACGCTGGTCGCGCGCGGAATCTGGCGATGAATAGCGGGAGAAACGATCGAGAGTCCCGACAGCGCCGTCGAAAACGAGCTTGTCGAGCTGATCCTCGCTGGCGGCGGCGACCTTGGGCGATGCCTGCCGCGCGGTCTCCAGAGCCGAGGCGGTGACACCACCCCAGGCCCAGTTGTCGGCAGCGGGCGGCGCGTCGTAGCGGCCGATCACCGAGCCGTCCTTCAGCAGCGCCACGGCACCGCCCTGGCGCTCGACGGCTATCGCGGGATCCAGCATCGAGAGCCGGCCGAGGCCCGCCAGGCCCAGGCGCTCCGCGTTGGTGGTCTCGATGTAATAGTGGGAGATCCGCTCGTAGCCTTCCGAGAACAGCTCGTGGCGATCGATCGGCCCTTCCTGTTCGGGACCGATGACGGAGCTGCAGGCCGTCAGCACCAGGGCGAGCAGCGGCCCCGCGGCTGAACGCAGGGAGAGATGGCTCAGCTTCTGAGTCGGAGCGCCCATTGCAATCCGATCAGAGCCCCCTTGATGGGCGGCAGCAGCGAGACGGTCAGGGCAAGGGTCAGGGGAATCCACAGCATCAGGTGCAGGCTTGTCGAGGGATGATAGCTCATTTCCAGCAGCAGTATTGCCGGAACCACGATATGGCCAACGATGAGGATCGTGAAGTAGGCAGGTGCATCGTCCGCACGATACTGCAGCAGATTCTCGCCGCACTGTGAGCAGTACTCCTGCTGCTTGACGTAACCGTGATAGAGCCGGCCCACGCCACAGGCCGGGCAGCGCCGGGCAAAGCCGCGCCGCATGCCCAGGAGCCAGGGTGCCGGCGTTGCCGGATCCGGTGCGGGAGCGTCGCGGAACTGCAGGGGCATGGAGCTGCGGGTTCAAGGGACGCCTAGAATGCGTCCGCCGTGGTTAAGACATGATTGAGATAGCCGGTCACCGGCGCTTTTGGTAGCGCCGTGATCGGGGGGCAGGAGTGCGCCCGCGCGGCCGCTCGCGAGCAGGTTTGCGCTCCGACCCCTCTTCTTCAACTATTGAGAACAGGAGGCTGCCGGTGACGGCGTTGGCCTCCGCCAGCTTGACCCGGACGCGGTCGCCCAAGGTGAAGGCGCCGCCGCTGCGCCGCCCCACCAGCCGGTGCCGCGCCTCGTCGTGGACATAGTAGTCGTTGCCGAGGCTGCGCATCGGGATGAGGCCGTCGGCGCCGGTCTCGTCCAGGGTGATGAAGAGGCCGGCCCGGGTGACGCCGTTGACCCGGCCCTCGAACACCGCGCCCACGCGATCGGCGAGAAAGAGGGCGGCGTAGCGGGAGAGCGCGTCCCGCTCGGCCGCCGCCGCCCGGCGCTCGGTGTCGGAGATCTGGGTCCCCAATTCCGCGAACTCCTCGGGCGTGACCGGCGGCAGACCACCCTCGCCGAGCTTGAGGCCGGTGATCAGGGACCGATGCACCAGCGTGTCGGCGTAGCGCCGGATCGGCGAGGTGAAGTGGGCATAGCGCTTGAGCGCCAGGCCGAAGTGGCCGAGGTTCTGCGGCGAGTAGACCGCCTGGGACTGGCTGCGCAGGACCAGCTGGTTAACCATGGCCGCGTAGGGCGTGTCCTTGGCGTGGCGCAGCACGGCGTTGAAATGCTGCGGGCGGATCACCTGGCCCTTGGCCAGCGCCAGGCCCGGCACCTCGATGCCCCGCAGGAACTCCCTGAGCGCCGCCAGCTTGGCGGGATCCGGGGAGTCGTGGACCCGGTACATGCAGGGCTGGCGCAGGCGCTCCAGGGTCTCCGCGGCGGCGACGTTGGCGAGGATCATCAGCTCCTCGATCAGCTTGTGGCTGTCGAGGCGGGCCCGCGGCTCGATGCGCACGACCTTGCCGTCCTCGCCCAGCACCACCTTGCGCTCGGGCAAGTCGAGCTCGAGGGCGCCGCGCTTCTGCCGCGCGCGATCCAGCACGCGGAAGACCTGGTAGAGCGGCCGGATCACGGTGTCCACGAGCGGGCCGGTGGTGTCGTCGGGATGGCCGTCCTGGGCCGCCTGGACCTGCTCGTAGGTGAGCCTTGCCGCCGAGCGCATCAGGCCGCGCACGAAGCGGTGCTCGATCAGCTTGCCCTCGCCGTCGATGGTCATGTGCACGGCGAGGCAGGCGCGCTCCACCTTGGGCTTTAGGGAGCAGAGTTCGTTCGAGAGCGCCTCCGGCAGCATCGGCACCACGCGATCGGGAAAATAGACGGAGTTGCCACGGCGCTCGGCGGCGCGATCGAGCTGGCTGCCCGGCCGCACATACCAGGCAACGTCGGCGATGGCCACCACCGCATGCCAGAAGCTCTCGCGCTCCGGGTGCGGCTCGGCGAAGACGGCATCGTCGAAATCGCGGGCGTCGGCGCCGTCGATGGTGACGAGCGGGATTCGCCGCAGGTCGGTGCGGCCCTCGATGCCGACGGGCTTGGCGGCTTCCGCCTCGGCAACCGCCGCGGCGGGAAACTCCATGGGGATGCCGTGATCGGTGATGGCGATCAGGCTCACCGCGCGGGGATGGTTGCTGTCGCCGATGCGCTCCAGGACCCGGGCCTCAGGCAGACCGAGGCGGCGCCCGGCCAGCACCTCGCAGAGCACGATCTCCCCGTCCTCGGCGCCCTTGGCATGGGCGAGGGAGATCCGGAACTCGGACTTCACCCGCCGGTCGGTGGGCTCGAGGCGGCCGCCCTCGTGAATCTTGTGGAAAATGCCGACGACGCGATCCGGCGCCGCGGCGAGGGTGCGGATGACCCGTGCCTCGTAGCTGCCGTCATCCTGAGGCTTCAGCTCCGCCAGCGCGCGCTCGCCGACACCGAGCGCCGAGGCGGCTTTTTCCGAGATCACCAGGATGGCCGGCGGCGGTGTCGGCTCCTTCCAGTCCACCGGCTTCGCCGTCATCTCGCCGTCGAGATCGAGGCCCGTCACCTCGATGACGGCGACGCGGGGAAGCCCGGTCGCTGCCTCGGCGCGGCGCTTGCCGGGACCTTGCACCGGCCCCGATCGCTCGATCTCCCGGATCATCGCCTTGAGGGCGAGGCGCTCACCGGGCGGCACCTTGAAGGCGCGCAGGATATCACGGCGCGCGGGCGGCGTCGGGCTCTTGGCGATGTAATCGACGATCTCCGCCCGGGTCGGCAAACGACGGGGCGAACGCTGGCCTCTGCGCTTCTGCACCGAGGCTCAGCCGGTGGCGGCGCGCTTGACGCGACCAGTATGGGTCGGAGGGGTCTCCGAGGGCTTGGCTTTCGAGCCTTTGCCCTTGGCCGTGGCTTTCTTCTTCGGCTTGGCGGCTTTGGGCTTCGCCGTGGCGGGATCCGCCGGATCCTTGACAGCGGCCGCCTTCGGCGACTTGCGCCGGCGCTTGCCGGAGGCTTCCAGCTTCTCCGCGCGCTCGGCCAGCAGGCGCACCGCCTCGTCGAGGGTCAGCGCCTCCGGCTCGGTGTCGCCCGGCAGCGAGGCGTGCAAGCCGTCGTGGCTCACGTAGGGGCCGTAACGGCCCTTGTAGAGCTCGATGTCGGCGTTGTCGGCGGGATGCTTGCCGACGATGCGGATCGGATCCGGCTTGCGGCGCCGCCCCTTTGACGGCTCTGCGAGGAGCGATACCGCCCGATTGAGGCCGATGGTGATGACGTCGTCTTCCGGCGGCAAAGATTTATAGAGCTTGCCGTGCTTGATGTAGGGACCGAAGCGGCCGAGACCGGCGGTGATGGGCTCGCCGTCCTCGGGATGCTTGCCCACCTCGCGCGGCAGCGACAGCAGCTTCGTCGCGGCGTCGAGGGTGACGTCCATGGGGTTGATGCCCTTCGGCAGCGCCGCGCGCTTCGGCTTCTCGCCGCTGTCGTTGGCGACGCCGAGCTGGACATAGTTGCCGTAGGGTCCCTTGCGTACGCTCACCGGCAAATTGGTGGCGGGATCGCTGCCGAGCTCGCGCGGACCCACCAGCTCCGGACCGCTCTCGCCGTTGCCATCGATGTGGGCCAGGCTGAGGGCGCGGGTCATCTTGCACTCGGGATAGTTCGAGCAGCCGATGAAGGCGCCGAAGCGGCCGAGCTTGATGCCGAGGCGGCCATTGCCGCAGGCGGGGCAGGCGCGGGGATCCTTGCCGTCCTTGCCGGGCGGGAAGAAATGCGGCCCGAGCGTCTCGTCGAGAGCCGCTACCACCTGCTGGCCGCGCAGGCCCTTGGTGCCCTCGACGGCGACGGAGAAGTCGCGCCAGAAATCGGCCAGGACCTTCTTCCAGTCGGTGCGGCCGCCGGAGATGTCGTCGAGCTGATCCTCGAGGTCGGCGGTGAAGCCGTACTGGACGTAGCGCTCGAAGAAATTGGTCAGGAACGCGGTCACGATGCGGCCGCGGTCCTCGGGGATGAAGCGGCGCTTGTCGAGGCGGACGTACTTGCGATCCTGCAGCACCTGGATGATCGAGGCATAGGTCGAGGGCCGGCCGATGCCGAGCTCCTCCAGCTTCTTGACCAGGCTCGCCTCGCTGTAGCGCGGCGGCGGCTGGGTGAAGTGCTGCTCCGGCGTCACCTCGCCGTGGGTCAGGGCGGCATTCTCGGTGAGCGGCGGCAGGCGGCGGTTCTCCTCGTCCTCGTCCTCGTCGTCGCGGTCCTCGTGGTAGAGGGTGAGGAAGCCGTCGAACACGATGGTGGAGCCGGTGGCGCGCAGCACGGTGCGTTGCCGGGCGCCGCGATATCGACGGCGACCTGGTCGAGGAGGGCGGATTCCATCTGGCTCGCCACCGCTGCGCTTCCAGATCAGCTCGTAGAGCTTCAGCTCTTCGGGTCGAGACGTACTTCGCCACGTCTTCCGGGCGGCGGAAGAGGTCGGTGGGACGGATCGCCTCGTGGGCCTCCTGGGCGTTCTTGGCGTTGGCCTTGTAGACGCGCGGCTCCGCGGGGCAATACTGCTTGCCGTAGGTCTCGCCGATCATGCGGCGCGCCGCCTCGATCGCCTCGGCAGACAGTGCCACGCCGTCGGTGCGCATATAGGTGATGAGGCCGACGGTCTCGCCGCCGATGTCGACGCCTTCGTAGAGGCGCTGGGCGGTGCGCATGGTGCGCTGGGCGCCGAGGCCGAGCTTGCGCGAGGCTTCCTGCTGCAGGGTCGAGGTGGTGAAGGGCGGCAGCGGATTGCGCCGGACCTGCTTCTTCTCGACGCTGCTGACGGCGAAGCTGGGCTCGCGGAGGATGGTCTCCACCGCCGCCTTGGCCTTGGCCTCGCTGTCGAGGTCGAATTTGTCGAGACGCTTGCCGTCGAGATGGGTGAGGCGCGCGGTGAAGCTCTGGCCGTCGGCGGTCTTGAACTCCGCCTCGATGCTCCAGTATTCCCGCGGCTTGAAGATCTCGATCTCGGACTCGCGCTCGCAGATGAGGCGGAGCGCCACGGACTGCACACGGCCGGCCGAGCGGCTGCCCGGCAGCTTGCGCCACAGCACCGGCGAAAGGGTGAAGCCCACGAGATAATCGAGGGCGCGGCGGGCGAGATAGGCGTCCACCAGTTCCGCGTTGATCTCGCGGGGATGCTTGAAGGCTTCCTGGACGGCTGCCTTGGTCACCTCGTTGAAGACCACCCGCTTGACGTCGACGCCGTCGAGCGCCTTGCTTCTGGCGCAGGATCTCGCGGACGTGCCAGGAGATCGCCTCGCCCTCGCGGTCGGGGTCGGTGGCGAGATAGAGGTGCGTCGCGCCCTTGACCGCCTTGGCGATCTCGGCGATGCGCTTGTCGGCGCGCGGGTCGACGATCCAGGACATGGCAAAGTCTTCGTCCGGGCGCACCGACCCATCCTTCGCAGGAAGGTCGCGCACGTGCCCGTAGCTGGCCAAGACGGTGTAGTCGCGGCCAAGATACTTGTTGATTGTCTTGGCCTTGGCCGGGCTCTCGACGATGACGACGTTCATGTTCGCTGGCAAAGGTGGTTTACCAGGCAAGAGAGTTGTCCATTGACGTTAAAGCAGGGTTACCTGGTTGCCTGCATGTCGCTCGAGCCTTCCGGCGAGCTCAAGTTCTAGAAGGATGGTAACCACGATCGCGGGAGACAATTGGCACTGCCGGACCAGTTCGTCAACCGGCACCGGGGTCGGACCCAGCCCCTCCAGGACCCGGAGGGTCGCCTGGTCGAGCTCTTTTTCCGATATATTTCCGTTAGTTGCGGGCGAGCGCAGGGCAGGGGTGTGAATCTTGGTCAGGGGGGTCGACAGGGGCCCCTCCAGGGCCGTCAGCACGTCCTCGGCCCCTTCCGCCAGGGTCGCGCCGCGCCGGATCAGGTCATTGGTGCCCCGGCAGCGGGGATCCAACGGGGACCCGGGAACGGCGAAGACATCGCGGCCCTGCTCTAGGGCGAAGCGAGCGGTGATCAGCGAGCCCGACCTGAGGGCGGCCTCCACCACCAAAACGCCCAGGGAGATGCCCGAGATGATCCGGTTCCGGCGCGGGAAGTGCCGAGCCTGGGGCACGGTGCTCACCGGCAGCTCCGCCACCAGTACGCCCTGCTCGGCGATCGCCTCGTAGAGCGCCTGGTTCTCCTCGGGATAGACCACGTCGATGCCGCCGGCGACCACCGCCACGGTCCCGGTCTCCAGCGACCCCTGGTGCGCCGCGGCGTCGATGCCGCGCGCCAGGCCCGAGACCACCAGCAGGCCGCGGCGTCCGAGGTCGCCGGCGACCTCCCGGGCAAACCGCCTGCCGTTGGTGGAGGCGTTGCGGGCGCCCACCACGGCGATGGCGCGCCGGCTCAGGAGCTCGGCCTTGCCCCGCACGGAGATCAGGGGCGGGGCATCCTCGACGGCGGCCAGCGCCGGGGGATAGTCCGGCTCGCCCCAGGCCACCAGGCGCGCGCCGGCCTTGTCGACCGCCGCGAGCTCCCGCTCGGCGTCGGCGCGGGGACATATCTTCAGGGTGCGGCCGCGCCCGCCCCGGCGTGCCGCCTCCGGCAGCGCGTCCAGCGCCGCCGCGGCGGAGCCGAAGCGCTGGAGCAGCTGATAAAAGGTGATGGGGCCGACGTTCTCGCTGCGGATGAGGCGCAGCCAGTCGAGCCGTTCGGCGGGATTGAGCGAACGCGAGGCGGCGGCCATGGGTGGCAAGGTTGCCTGGACGCCGGCGGCGGCGTCAACAAGAGGCCAGGGATCAGCCCGCGCCGCCGCTCAACTTTATCTTGCTCTCCTCGCCGCTCAGCAGGCGGCGGACGTTCTCGCGGTGGCGGAGGATGACCAGGAGCGCCACCAGCCCGATGACGGCGGCGCGCTCGCTGCTGGCGAAGATCAGGGCGAAGCCCGGCGCCAGCACGCAGGCCGCGAGCGACGCCAGCGACGAGTAGCGGAAGATCGCCGCCACCACGAGCCAAGTCGCGAACGCGGCGACGCCCACGGGCCAGGAGAGCGCCATCACGACGCCGCCGGCGGTCGCCACGCCCTTGCCGCCCTTGAAGCGCAGCCAGACCGGAAACATGTGGCCGAGGACGACGCCGACCGCGGCGACGAGCGCGAGCGCCGGGCTGAAGTACGCACCGATCAGCACCGCGGCGAGACCCTTGCCGAAATCCAACAACAGGGTGAGGGCGGCCAGGCCCTTGCGGCCGGTGCGCAGCACATTGGTGGCGCCGATATTGCCGGAGCCGATATGTCTGATATCGCCGAGCCCGGCGAGCCGCGTCAGCAGCAGGCCGAAGGGGATCGAGCCCAGGAGATAGGCGAGCGCGGCGGCGGCGGCGGAAGCGACCAGAGGGGCATGGCTCAGGCGGCGCTGCTGGCGCGACGGCTGGCGACGGCGGGCGTCAGCAGGGAGGTCAGCAGATCCTGCGCCAGCCGCGCGGTCCTGGCGCCGCGGTCGAGCTCGGGGCTGTATTCCGCGATCTCGATCGCCCGCAGGCGCGGATCGCGGCCGAGGTGGCGCAGCACGGCGCAGGCATCGGCGCCGCGGATGCCGTCAGGCACCGGGAGACCGACGCCCGGCACGTCCTCGGGATCGAAGCCGTCGAGATCGATGGTGAGGCCGAAGCCGGCAGTGTCCCGCGTCGCGATGGCGAGCGCCTCCGCCATGACGGCGGCGAGGCCGCGCTCCCCGACCTCGTCGATGTGGAAGATCCGCACGCCGAGCCGGCGCAGCAGGGCCCACTCGGCCAGCTCGTAGGAGCGGATGCCGACATAACAGAGATTCTCCGGCCGGAGCACGCCGCCGCCCACCGCCAGAAATTCCGGCAGTCCGTGGCCCAGCAGAACCGCGGCGCTCATGCCGTGGGCGTTCATCGAGGGCGTGGTCTCCACGGTATGGGCGTCGAGATGGGCGTCGAGCCAGATCAGTCCGAAGGGCGCGCCGGCCATGCCTCGGCTGACGCCGCCCCAGGTGCCGATGGCGATCGCATGATCGCCGCCGAGAACCACCGGCAGATCGCCCTGCGCCATCGCCGACGCCACCGCACCGGCGAGCCCGGCGTTATGACGCGCCACCAGCTCGAATTTCTGCTGCGGCGTCGGATCCGGCGCGGTGCGGCGGTCCTTGCCCGCGGCCACCATCGCGGCCCAATGGGCGGGAATTCCGGCAGCGGTCAGACGCTCGGCGAGGCCGAAGTCCCGAAGCGCTTGCGGCCCGTCCTGCATCAGCTGAATCCCGGCGCCCCAACCCGAGGCGGCGCCGATGAGCGCGGCCCGCCTCATGGCGGCGTTAGGCGTCCGCACCGAACACGAGCCGCCCCTCGACCATGGTACGGAGGACGCGGCCCTGTATCGGGCGGCCGTCGAAAGGGGAGTTCTTCGACTTGGAGCGGAAGGAGTCCACCGCGATCTTGCCAGGGCGGTCGAGATCGAACAGCACGAGGTCGGCGGGCGCGCCGTCGGCGAGCCGTCCGGCGGGCAGACGAAGGATTTCCGCCGGGCGCTGGCAGAGCGCTTTCAATGCCTGCAGCAATGTCAGGTGCCGGTTGTGCACCAGCTCCAGCGTCAGGGGCAGCAACGTCTCCAGGCCGATGATGCCGGCCTCCGCCGAGGTGAAGGGCAGGCGCTTGGCGTCCTGGGGATGGGGCGAGTGGTCGCTGGCGATGGCGTCGATGGTACCGTCCTTGAGGCCGTCCACCACGGCGCGGCGATCCTCCTCGCGGCGTAGCGGCGGCGAGAGCTTGGCGAAGGTGCGGTATTCGCCGACCGCCGTCTCGTTGAGGGCGAAATAGGCGGGCGCGGTGTCGCAGGTGACCGGCAGGCCCTGCGCCTTCGCGCGGCGGATCGCCTCGATCGCCGCCGCGGTGGTGATATGCGCCACGTGATAGCGGCCGCCGGTGATCTCGACCAGGCGCAGGTCGCGCTCGACCATGATCACCTCGGCGGCGGGCGTGATGGCGGGCAGGCCGAGGCGGGTCGCGGTCTCGCCCTCGGTGATGGCGCCCCCGGCAGCCAGCGCGGGCTCCTCCGGATGCTGGATCAGCAGCGCGTCGAAGGTCCGGGCATAGGAGAGCGCGCGGCGCATCACCACGGCATCGGCAATGGCGACGTGGGCATCGGTGAAGGCCACCGCGCCGGCAAGCTGCAGCAGGCCGATCTCGGTGATCTCCCGGCCTTTCATTCCGCGCGTCGCCGCGGCGTAGGTCCGGATATGGGTGCGGCCGATCTCGCGGGCGCGCCGCGCCACGAACTCCACCAGTGCCACGTCGTCGATGACAGGCTCGGTGTTGGGGAGCGCCACCATGGTGGTCACGCCGCCCGCCACCGCGGCGGCACTGCCGCTCTCCAGGGTCTCCACATGCTCCTGGCCAGGCTCGCGCAGCTCGACCCGCATGTCGACGAGACCCGGTGCCAGGCAGTGGCCCTCGCAATCGATTTCCGCGGCGCCCGCGGTCGCGGCGCCGGCGCGCGGGTCGATCGCGGCGATCTTTCCGTCGGCAACGAGAAGGTCGCCGGTCCGGTCGAGCCCGCTCTGGGGATCGAGGAGGCGGGCGTTGCGGAAGAGGGTGCGGCCGCTCATGCCGGTGGCCCGTTGTCGATCTCGCGGGTGAGCGCCTCGAGGCAGGCCATGCGCACGGCAACGCCCATCTCCACCTGCTGGCGGATGACGCTGCGGTCGATGTCGTCGGCAACCTCGCTGTCGATCTCGACGCCGCGGTTCATCGGACCGGGGTGCATGATCACGGCGTCCGGCTTCGCCGCCGCCAGCTTGCGGGCGTCGAGGCCGAAGAAGTGGAAGTACTCCCGGGTCGAGGGCACGAAGCTGCCGTGCATGCGCTCGGTCTGCAGGCGCAGCATCATCACGACGTCGACGCCCTTGAGACCGGCAGCCATGTCATGGAACACCTCGACGCCGAGGCGATCGATGGCGGCCGGCAGCAGAGTGCGCGGCGCCACGACGCGCACCCGCGCGCCCATGGTGTTGAGGAGAAGGATGTTCGAGCGCGCGACACGGCTGTGCAGGATGTCGCCGCAGATCGCCACCACCAGACCCTGAAGCCGGCCCTTGCGCCGGCGGATGGTGAGGGCGTCGAGGAGCGCCTGGGTCGGATGCTCGTGGCTGCCGTCGCCGGCGTTAATGACGGCGCAGTTGACCTTCTGGGCCAGGAGATGCACCGCGCCCGATTCCGAGTGCCGCACAACCAGCACGTCGGGGTGCATGGCGTTGAGGGTCATGGCAGTGTCGATCAGGGTCTCGCCCTTCTTGATCGAACTCCCGGCCACGGACATGTTGATGACGTCGCCGCCCAGCCGCTTGCCCGCGACCTCGAAGGAGGTGCGCGTGCGTGTCGAGTTCTCGAAGAAGAGGTTGATGATGGTGCGCCCGCGCAGCAGCGAGCGCTTCTTGTCCGCCTGCCGATTCTGCTCGACGTAAGTCTCGGATTTGTCGAGCAGCAGCGTGATGTCGTCGGGTGAAAGCCCCTCGATCCCCAGGATGTGCCGGTGGGGATACGCGGGAGAAGCCATGAAACTGGTCATTAAAGCCGGGACTATAGGGATGCGGATCGGGCTCTGCAAGGAAAGCGGAGACTCGGGTAGTGCCGTCTGGTTTTCAGATGACGGCGCGCTCCCGCAGCCCGGCGATCTCGGCGGCCGAGAAGCCGAGCCGCTCGCCCAGGATCTCGGCGCTATGCTCGCCCAGCATCGGCGGCGCGCGGTGGTATTCGACCGGCGTCTCCGAGAGCTTGATGGGATTGGCAATGAGGCGAGCCGGCCGCCCGCCGATGGCCGGGTGCGGCAGCTCCACCGTCATGGCGCGGGCAACCACATGGGGATCGCCGAAGACCTGGTCGAGGCGGTTGATCGGGCCGCAGGGCACGCCCCGGCTTTCGAGGCCGCCGATCCAATGGGCCGAGGGCCGCGCCGCGATGAGCGCCGCCACCTTCGGCACCAGCTCGGCGCGATTGTGGATGCGCTCGGAATTCCCGGCGAAACGCGCGTCCTCGGCAAGCTGCGGCGCGCCGGCGAAGACGCAGAACTTGCGGAACTGCCCGTCGTTGCCAATCGCCAGCACGATATGCCCGTCGGCGGTGGGGAATACCTGATAGGGCACCACCGCCGCATGGGCGTTGCCGAGCCGCTGGGGCAGTTCCCCCGAGGTGAGATAGCTCTGGCCGAGGTTGGCGAGCCAGGCAACCTGGACGTCCAGCAGGGACATGTCGATGTGCTGGCCGGTACCGGTGGCGTCCCGATGTCGCAGCGCCGCCAGGATCGCGGTCGAGCTGTAGACTCCGGTCATGAGATCGGCGATTGCCACCGCCACCTTCATGGGCTCGCCGCCGGGTTCGCCGGTCAGGCTCATGATGCCGCCCATGGCCTGGATCAGATAGTCGTAGCCGGCCCGCGGCGCGTAAGGTCCGGTCTGGCCGAAGCCGGTGATGGAGCAGTAGACGAGGCGCGGGAAGTCCGTGTGAAGATCCTCGTAGCCGAGCCCGTAGCGCGCGAGGGTACCCAGCTTGTAGTTCTCGATCAGCACGTCGCTGTCGGCGATCAGCCGGCGCGCGATCGACTGCCCCTCGGGCTTGGTGAAGTCCAGGGTGAGGGACCGCTTGGAGCGGTTGGCGCAGAGGTAATAGGCGCTCTCGGAGGTATCCTGGCCGGCCTCATCCCGGAGATAAGGCGGGCCCCATTTGCGGGTATCGTCGCCCTCGCCGGGACGCTCCAGCTTGATGACATCGGCGCCGAGATCGCCCAGGAGCTGAGCGCAGCTCGGTCCCGCCAGCACTCGGCTCATGTCGAGAATGCGTAGTCCGTCCAGCGGTCCGGCCATCGGAAATTCGCGCCCCCTCCCGGCATGCGTCACGCGCGCATGCTGGGTGCCACAGGGACGCGCCTCAGGGCAAGGGGAGTGCAGGCTCGGAAAGGGCCTGACGGGCGGCGCCGTCTAGAAGAAGCGCTCGGGGACCCGGATGACGTCACCCGGCAGCACCGGGTCGTCCTCGGCCGCCGGCTGCTCGCCAGTGCCGGGGGCGTTGGCGCGCTTGATCACGATACGATCTTTGTTGGCGCGCGTGGTGTAGCCGCCAGCCAGCGCGATGGCATTTATGACGGTCATGCCGACGATATAGGGATAGCTGGCGGGGTGGTTGACCTCGCCCAGGATGAAGAACGGGCGATAGTTCAGGACCTCGATATTGACCCGGGGATTGACCAGGTAATCCTTGCCGTACCGCTTCGTGATATCGTCCTCGGCCTCGCTGATCGTGCTGCCGGTCACCGTCACTGCGCCGATCAGGGGCAGGGTGACCGCGCCCTGGTCGTTGACGTCGAAGCTGCCGGACAGGTTGGGCTCGCCATAGACGGTGAGGCGGAGTTTGTCGCCGCTGCCGAGCTTGTAGGCCGGCGGACCGCCCGCGGCGCGGCTGCCGCGCGACAGCATCGTGCTGCCGCCCGCGGCAAGGAGAGTGCCCAGCAACTGAAAGAAGGAGCGGCGTCCAATGCGTCTAGCCATGTCAGCACCGTCATGACGATTTTCGCCAGCGCTCGCTCCGGCTCGTCGACCGGTCCGACCACCCCCCTTGGCGCCGCATGCTGCCAATTCTCGAGGGAGACGGCAAGAATCAAGAGGGACAGAGATAGAGGCCTGAAAACGTTAATTCCGCGTTTCCGGCGCCGCCGTCTCGTAGGCCAGCCGGTCCAGGAGCCCCTGCAGGATATAGGCGGCGGCGGTCCGGTCGATGATTTCGCTGCGGCGGCGGCGGGTGAGGTCCGCCTCGATCATGGTGCGCTCTACCGCGGCGGTGGAAAGACGCTCGTCCCAGAACGCCATCGGCAGATCCCGGATCGCGAGGAGGTTGCGGGCGAACTGCCGCACGGACTGGGAGCGCGGGCTCTCGCCACCGTCGAGGGCGATGGGAAGCCCGATCACCAGGGCGGCGGCGCCGCGGTCCGCGGCCTCGCGGAAGACCTCGGCGGCGTCCGCCTTGAAGCGGCCGCGGCGGATGGTCCGCAGCGGCGTCGCCACCGTGAGCCGGGTGTCCGACAGCGCCAGGCCGATGGTCTTGCTGCCGACGTCGAGACCCAGGAGGCGCTCGCCCGGCTTCAGGAATTGCTTGAGGTCGCTGGGGTTGCAGATCGCCATGTCGGATGCTAAGGGATCGCCGAAGGGCGGCGCGCGGCTTCTCGGCGCGGGTCCGCCGCAGGAGACATCTACATCATGGCATTGGACAAGGCCACCGTGGCGCGGATCGCCACCCTGGCGCGGATCAAGGTGCCCGAGGGCGACCTCGAGCGTCTCGCTGGCGAGCTGTCGGGCATCCTGACCTGGATCGAGCAGCTGAACGAGGTGCCGACCGACAACGTCGCGCCGATGACCAGCGTCGCCGAGATGACGCTGCCGATGCGCGAGGACGTCGTCACCGACGGCGGCCAGCGGGACAAGATCCTCGCCAACGCGCCGCAGCAGGCGCACGGGTTCTTCCTGGTGCCGAAGGTGGTGGAGTGATGACGGCGCTCACCGACCTCACTATCGCCGGCGCGCGGACGGGTCTCCGCAAGAAGGAATTCTCCGCCCGCGATCTCGTCGAGGCGCATATCGCGGCGGTGGTGGAGGCGCGGCCTCTCAACGCCTATCTCGTGGAGACGCCGGAGCGGGCGCTGGCGATGGCGACGCGCTCCGACGAGCGCCTGGCGCGGGGCGAGGGCGGCGCGCTGGAGGGCATGCCGCTCGCGATCAAGGATCTCTTCTGCACCGAGGGCGTGCAGACCACCGCGGGCTCGCGCATTCTCGAGGGCTTCAAGCCGCCCTATGAGTTGACCGTCACCGCCAAGCTTTGGGACGCCGGCGCCGTCATGCTGGGCAAGGTGAACATGGACGAGTTCGCCATGGGCTCCTCCAACACGACGAGCGCCTATGGCGCGGTGGAGAATCCCTGGCGGCGGCGCGGCGACAACCGACCCCTGGTGCCGGGCGGCTCCTCCGGCGGGTCGGCGGCGGCGGTGGCGGCGCGGTCGGCGCTGGCCGCAACCGGCACCGACACCGGCGGCTCGATCCGCCAGCCCGCCAGCTTCGCCGGCATCGTCGGCATCAAGCCGACCTACGGGCGCTGCTCGCGCTGGGGCATCGTCGCCTTCGCCTCGTCCCTGGATCAGGCCGGGCCGATGACGCGGAGCGTGCGTGACGCCGCCATCATGCTCGGCGTCATGTCCGGCCACGACCTCAAGGATTCCACCTCGGCGCCGCTTCCGGTGCCGGATTTCGAGGCGGCGCTCACCGGCGATATCAGAGGCCTCAAGATCGGCATTCCCCGGGAATACCGCATCGACGGCATGGCGGCGGAGATCGAGCAGCTCTGGCAGCAGGGGATCTCCTGGATCAAGGCCGCCGGCGCCGAGCCCGTGGACATCAGCCTCAAGATGACGAAATACGCGCTGCCGGCCTATTACATCATCGCGCCGGCGGAGGCGTCCTCGAACCTCGCGCGCTACGACGGCGTGCGCTTCGGCCTGCGCGTGCCCGGCGAGACCCTCGACGAGATGTACGAGGCGACGCGCGCCGCCGGCTTCGGCGCCGAGGTGAAGCGCCGCATCCTCATCGGCACCTACGTGCTGTCGGCGGGCTACTACGACGCCTATTACCTGAAGGCGCAGAAGCTCCGCGCCCTCATCGCCGCCGACTTCACCGAGGCCTTCAAGACCGTGGACGCGATCCTGGCGCCGACGGCGCCGTCGGCGGCCTTCGCCATCGGCGAGAACAGCGACGATCCCATCGCGATGTATCTGAACGACGTCTTCACCGTGCCGGTGAACCTGGCGGGGCTGCCGGGTCTCTCGGTGCCGGCGGGACTGTCGTCCGAAGGACTGCCGCTTGGCCTGCAGGTGATCGGCCGCGCCTTCGACGAGGCGACGGTGCTCCGGGTCGGCGAGGTGCTGGAGCGCGCCGCCGACTTCACCCACAAGCCGGAATTCATCGCGGGAGGCCGCGCATGAGCCTCATCGAGGGACGCACGGGATCCTGGGAGGTCGTCATCGGCCTCGAGGTCCATGCCCAGGTGATCTCCAATGCCAAGCTGTTCTCCGGCGCGGCGACTGCCTTCGGCGCCGAGCCCAACACCCAGGTCTCCACCGTCGACGCGGCCTTTCCCGGCATGCTGCCGGTGATCAATCGCATCTGCGTCGAGCAGGCGGTTCGCACCGGCCTCGGCCTCAAGGCGCAGATCAATCTCGTCTCGATCTTCGACCGGAAGAACTATTTTTACGCCGATCTTCCGGCGGGCTATCAGATCTCCCAGTATCTGCGGCCGGTGGTGGGCAAGGGCGAGATCATCCTCGACATGCCCGACGGCTCCAGCCGCACGGTCGGCATCACGCGCCTCCATCTGGAGCAGGATGCCGGCAAGAGCCTGCACGACCAGCATCCGGACTACACCTACGTCGACCTCAACCGCGCCGGCGTCGCGCTGATGGAGATCGTCTCCGAGCCCGATCTTCGGACCGCGGAGGAGGCGGGCGCCTACCTCAAGAAGCTGCGCTCGATCCTGCGCTATCTCGGGACCTGCGACGGCAACATGGAGGAGGGCTCCATGCGCTGCGACTGCAATGTCTCCGTGCGCAAGCCCGGGACGGCGCTGGGCACGCGCTGCGAGATCAAGAACGTGAACTCGATCCGCTATGTCATGCAGGCGATCGAGCATGAGTCGCGGCGCCAGATCGAGATCATCGAGGACGGCGGCAAGATCGACGCAGGAGACGCGGCTCTTCGACGCCAACCGCGGCATCACCCGCCCGATGCGCTCAAAGGCGGACGCCCACGACTACCGCTATTTCCCCGACCCCGACCTGCTGCCCCTGGTGTTGGACGGAGCCTGGGTGGATGGGCTGCGCAAGAAACTGCCGGAGCTGCCGGACGCCAAGAAGGCGCGCTTCGAGAGCGATCTCGGCCTCTCCGCCTATAACGCCAGCGTTCTGGTGGCGGAGAAGGAATCCGCCGATCTCTACGAGAGCGTGCTGGCGGCGGCGGGGAAGGCGGCGAGCGGCGTGCCCAAGGCAAAGCTCGCGGTCGACGTCGCCAACCTCATCATGGGCGACTACTTCGCCGCCCTCAACGCGTCCGGCAAGTCGATCGCCGAATTCCACGTGACGCCGGCGATGCTGGCCGAGCTGCTGGCGCTGCAGTACGACGACACCATCTCCGGGCGTCTCGCCAAGGACGTCTTCGCGGCGATGGCGGAGACCGGCAAGGGCCCGGCGGCCCTGGTGGAGGAGCGCGGCCTGAAGCAGGTCACCGATACCGGCGCCATCGACGCGTCGATCGACGCCGTGATGACGGCGCACGCGGACAAGGTCGCGGAGTATCGCTCCGGCAAGGACAAGCTCTTCGGCTTCTTCGTCGGCCAGGTGATGAAGGCGACCCAGGGCAAGGCGAACCCGGCGGTGGTCAACGAGCGCCTGAAGCAGAAACTCGCAGGCTAGCCGGGCGTGTCGGGCGTCAGGATGCGACGCGTACCGGTGCTTCCGGCTGCAGGTGCTCGAGCACGACGCTGGTGGCGGGAAAGCGGATCGTAACTGTGGTGCCCTTGCCGAGCCCGCTCGCGATGTCGAGGGAGGCGCCGTGCAGTGCGAGGTAGTTCGACACCAGGGCCAGTCCGAGCCCGGTACCCTCGTAGCGGCGCTCGAGACCCGCGTTCACCTGATAGAATGGCTTGATCACCTCGGCGATCTGATCGGCGGCGATGCCGATGCCAGTGTCGGCGACGCGGATCACCGGGCAGCCGGCCTCGATCCCGGCGCCGATGCTGATCGTGCCGCCCGCGGGGGTGAACTTCGCCGCGTTCGACAGCAGGTTCAGCACGATCTGGCGAAGGAGGCGCGGGTCCGCCATGATCGGCGGCATATCGTCGGCGACCGACGTCTCGAAGCGGAGCCTGCCCGCGCTGCCCTTGGCGCTCACGATGCGCAGGCAGCGGCGGACGGTGTCGTATAGCCCGACCGGCTCCGCCTTCATCTGGAATTCGCCGGCCTCGATCTTGGAGAGATCGAGAATGTCGTTGATGATCTCCAGGAGATGCGTGCCGCTCTGGCTGATGTCGGCGGCGTATTCGCGGTAACGCGGGATCGCGGGCGAGCCCAGCATCGCATCCTTGATGACGTCGGCGAAGCCGATGATGGCGTTGAGCGGCGTGCGCAGCTCATGACTCATGTTGGCGAGGAATTCGGATTTCGCCCGGTTGGCCGCCATCGCCTGGTTCATGCCGTCGCGCAACGCCATCTCGGCCCGGCGGCGCTCGGTGACGTCACGAAAGGTGTGGATGAAGACGCTCGCCCCCGGCGCGGCGTCGTCCACCTGGCGCCCGCCGGTCGGAAACCGCGAGCAGCTGACCGCCTGCTCCAGCACGATCCGCTGACCGTCCGCCCGGGTGAGCTCGATCTCCCGCCCCGATACGCTGGTGATCGCGGCCTGGCGCTGGCTAGGGGCGGCGCCCGGCAGAAAGCGCTCGATCGGTGCGCCGATCATCTGCTCGGGCTCGAGATCCAGAAGCCGCCCCGCCGCGCGATTTGCCACTTCGACGATGCCGGTCTGGTCCACGATGAGAATGCCATCGAAGCTGTCGTCGAGCACGCATTGCATGAGCGCCCGCCGGCGCATGTCCGACAGGTAGTGGCCGAGCGCCCGGCGACCCTGCCGCTCGATCTCCGCCAGCGCGGCGATGCCGAAGAGCAACGCCGCCGCCGCTGCCGGCGGCACGATGTCCAGGCTGACCGGCGCCGCGAATTGAAGCGCGATCGCCACCCCGTAGAGGCCGCCGAATAGCACGGCGAGCGCCGCTAAGCCGCGTCGCCACGAGACCAGGAAGACCGGAAACAACAGCACCACGAGCAGGCTCGCGCCGAGCACGGGCAACTCGCCGACGCGCCTGAGCGCGCGATTCTGCGTCAGGCTCTCGTATGCCATCGCCTGGACGAGCGGCCCGGCCAGGCTGCGATAGAGCGGCACCGCGACCTGGTCGCCAAGTTCCACCGCGGTGGCGCCGATCAGTACCCGCTTGCCAGCCATCGCGGCGCGGTCGAAATGTCCGTTGAGCACGTCGACATAGGAGAGGCGCGCGATGCTCGCGGGCCTGATGCCGAAATCGAGATAGAACTGACCGGCGCCCGCTGCCGGCGAATCCGCCAGCAGGGCCGCCGAGGCCGCGACTTCCTTCCCGTCGAGATCGACGCTCGTCGGGAAGCTGCGAACCAGGCCGTCGGCGCCGGGGAATACGTTTACCGCCCCGATGGTCGTCCGCCGGCGAAACTCCTCGGCGGGAAAGGTGTAGACGACCTGGTCGGATTGGCCCGGCTGCACCGCGGTCTGGGCGAACGCCGGCAGGATGACGCGCCGCGCCGCGTGATCGAGCGAGGCCACCAGCGCCTGATCGTCGGCCTCCCGAGACCGCGCGCTCAGATCGATGTCGAGCGAGATCTCCGTCGCGCCGGCGGCGAAAAGCGCATCGATGACGCGTGCGTGATAGCTGCGCGGCCACGGCCAGGAATTCAGCGTCTGCAGGCTGCGCGAATCGATATCGACCACCACCAGGTCGCCTGACGCGGGGCGCTGGATCCAGCGGAACCGCTGATCCATGAGGGCGAATTCCACTGGATCGAACAGGCCGCAGAAATAGGCGGCCGCGACCAGCGCCATGACCGCGAGCCGCGGCAGCTGCCGGTGAAGCATGCTCGATCCGGTGCGGTTCAGCCGCGATGTCATCGCCCGCTCATGGCAGTTTCAACTTGTTCTTGGTGCCGCCGAGAAGGCCGGCGACGGTGTTTCCGATGCTACTGACGGTGCTGCCGACCGTGCTCGTGGTGGTGCCGACGGTTGTTCCGACCGCGCTCACCGTGGCGCCGGCAGCGGTTCCTACCGAGCTCACGGTATTTCCGACGGTGTTCCCCACCCCGCTGACGGTATTGCCGAGGGAGCCACCGACGGTGTTTCCGACCGCACCCAGGGCGCCGCTCGCGGCATTCCCGACAGCGGCGACGGTGCCGCCGGCGACGCTTCCGGCCGCGCTCACGGTGCCGCCGACTGCGCCGCCGACGGCGCTGGTCGTGCTCCCGACGGTGCCGGTGGCTGCGCTCGCGACATTGCCCACGGCGCTGGCGGCGGTGGCGACGGTGCCGTCGACCGCATCTGTGGCGCCACTGACCGTACCGCTGGCGGCGCTGCCGGTGGCGCCCGTGGCGCTGCTGACCATCGACGTCACGGCGCCGGCGGTGCCGTCGCTCGGCGAGCTGCCGCTCGATACTCCGGCTGTCACCCCCGCATTGCCGGTGGGCCGCACGAGGTTGTTGCTGAGGGCGGCGACGTCGAGCTGCACATCACCGAGGGTGTGAGTGATCTTCTGCCCGCCGTCGTCGGCTTGTGCCTGGGTCGTCGACGGCTGCGCGGTCCCGGGCGCCAGGGCGCCGATCACTGTCATTGGCCGTCCCGGCGCCGCCGGGACGCGGGCGGTCTGGCCGGGACGGAGGAGGGCGATCTCCCTGGTGTTGCTGTCGGTGACCTCAACGGAGCCGGTGGCGAGATGGACGACGTTCTCGTCGGCGGCGATCGTCACCGTGAAGACGGTGCCTTTCACCACGGCCGCGAGATAGGGCCCCTTCACCTCGAAATGCCGTCCCGGCGTGTGCTCGACCTTGAACAGGAGCGTGCCGAGGGTCTGCAGGATGGTGGGCTCCGTCGCCTCGGCGGCGACGCGCGGCACGGTGAACTGGCTGCCAGGGGAGGCGGTGATGATGTCCTTGTGACTGCTGCGGGCCAGGACCAGCCGCCCGTCGGCCCCCGTGCGCACGGCGGCGCCCTCGGCCAGGGTATCGCCGGCCTTGAGCGGGATCCATTGGGCGGCAGGGGCCTGCTGGGCGGCCTCGCCGCTGGCCTCCGTGACCGTCCAGCGGTCCTGGGCCTGAGCGGCCGCGAGGCCGGGCAGAAGAATACCCGCGCACAGCGCGAGCGCGAGCGCCAACTGGCGCGTGCGGACGGTAATTCGAACACTGCTCATACGCGCTCTCCAATCCCCGAAAGAAGATCGCTTGCAGCCACAGGTTGCTGGTAAGGAGATCTAAACGGCGATTGGATAAAACTCTAGATTAATATTGTATTAATTGATAAAATTGTTTGTATATATTCGGTAATACTAACAACTACTTTCCTCTGGTACGTGAATTACGGACAAATGGCTGAGCAGATTCAAATTTCGTTGGAGTTGCAACGAGCCCTGTGTACGCTCGTATGAGTTGGGGGGGTGGGAAATGGAGACTATGCGAGGGTTGCGCACGGCATGAGGGGCGCATGGTTCGCCGTCGCGATGGCATTCCTCGCCTGCTCTCTGCCGCCGGCGAGGGCGCAGCAGGCGGCCCGGCCGGATGTCAATCCCGGTCAGGTCCAGCGTCGAATCCCCGAGCCCGTCGAGCCCTCCCGGCCGCCGGCGCCGTTGATGCTGCCCAGCACCGCGCCGGTGGTGCCGCAGGGGGCGGTCAGGTTCGTGCTGACAGCAGTCATCGTCGACGGGGCCACCATATTCGACGCCGACGCCCTGGCGCCCCTCTACGAGGATTTCCTCGCGCGCGAGATCGGTCTCGGCGAGGTCGAGGAAGTGCTGCGGCGCATTACCGCCAAGTATCGCGACAGCGGATATTTCCTGTCCCACGCCATTGCGGAGCCTCAGGCGCTGGAGAGCGGCATCCTTCGCATCACCGTGATCGAGGGCGGCGTGCGTCGCGTCGCATTCCCAGGTTTGCCGGAAAGCGAGGCGGAGCGGCTGCGGCCTTATACGACGGCGGTGCTGGCGGAACGGCCGCTTCGGCTGGCGACGCTCGAGCGCGCGATCCTGCTGATCAACGATCTCCCGGACCTGCGCGTCGCCCCCAGCCTCAATCCCATCGACGAGAAATCCGGCGACTACGAGCTGACGCTGGCGATCGACCGCGGCCGCTTCTCCGGCGTCGTGTCCCTCGACAATCGCGGCACGCGCAGCCTGGGACCGGTCGAGGCGCAGGCCGCCGGCGGCGTGGACTCCGTCCTGACGGCGTTCGACCGGCTGTCGCTCAACTTCTTCACGATCCCCAATCAGCCGCGCGAGCTGATGTCGGAGCAGCTTGGCTACGATCTGCCGCTCGGCGCCAATGGGACCCGCGGCACGGTGACGGTGGCGCGGACAGACCTTCATCCGCACGGCAACCTCGCGTCCCTGGCGCTGTCAGGCGATGCCACGCACGTGGGCGCAAGCGTAACCCATCCCGTGCTCCGCCGGCGCGATCAGTCGTTCTGGCTCGGCGGAACCTTCGACGTGCAGCAATCGGAGCAGAGTCAGCAGGGCATCCGCCAATTCGACGATCAGCTGCGGGTGCTGCGCCTGCATGGGCTCTATCTCGCCGACGACGGCTGGGACGGCAGCAATTCGCTCTCCGTCGAGGCGAGCCAGGGGCTCGACGCCCTCGGCGCGTCGCAGGCGGGCGGCAGCGAGCTCTCGCGCCCGAACGGCCGGCCCGATTTCACCAAGTTCACGGGCACGGCGATCCGGCAGCAACATCTGTTCGGCGGCTTCTATCTGCGTCTCTCCGCCGCCGGCCAGAAGGCGGCGGAGCCGCTCCTGGTCTCCGAGCAGTTCGCGCTCGGCGGCGCGCAATTCGGCCGCGCCTACGATCCCGGCGAGATCGCGGGCGACGACGGCGCGGCGGGATCGGCGGAGCTGCGCTACGTCGGCCTCGTCGGCAACAGCGCCTTCCGCTCCTACGAGGTCTATACCTTCTACGATCTCGGCACGGTCTGGAACATGGGCGTGACCGACGGCACGCAACGGCAATCCCTGGCCTCGGCGGGTGTCGGCCTGCGCGTGGCGCTGCAGCGCGGCCTGAGCGCCAGCCTCGAGGTCGCCGACCCCTTGACCCGGACCGTGGCCGCCGAGAGCGGCAAGCCCGTTCGCGTCTTCGCCAGCATCTCGCTGGGGTTCTGAGCCGCTCTAGTCTTTCGAGCTGCGGCCGTAGCTGTCCTCGAGGCGGACGATGTCGTCCTCGCCGAGGTAGCCGCCGGTCTGCACCTCGATGAGGTGGACGGCGACGTCGCCCTTGTTTTCCAGGCGATGGTGCATGCCGAGGGGAATGTAGGTGGACTGATCCGGCTCCAGGGTCAGCACCTCGTCGCCGCGGGTCACCGTGGCGACGCCGCTCACCACCACCCAATGCTCGGCGCGGTGATGGTGGAATTGCAGGGAGAGCCGGCCGCCCGGCTTCACCACGATGTGCTTCACCTGCACGCGCTCGCCGTTGTGGATCGAGCGGTAGCTGCCCCAGGGGCGGTTGACCAGGGGATGGTTCTGCGCCTCGCTGCGCTTCTCCCGCTCCAGGCGCTGCACCAGGAGCTTGACGTCCTGGGCGCGGTCGCGGGGCGCCACCATCACGGCATCGGACGTCGCGATGATCACGAGGTCCTCGACGCCGAGCGCCGCCACCAGGCCGTGCTCGGAGCGGAGATAGGAATTGCGCGTGCTCTCGGCGATGACGTCGCCATGGATGACGTTGCCGCCGGCGTCCTTGCCGCCGATCTCCCAGAGCGCATCGTAGCTGCCGACGTCGCTCCAGCCGATCGGCGCGGGCACCACGGCGGCGGCCTTGGTGTGCTCCATCACTGCGTAGTCGATGGAGATCGAGCGCGCGGCGACGAAGGCCTCGCGCTCCAGGCGGAGGAAGTCGAGATCCCGGGCGCCTTTCTCCAGCGCCTTGGCGCAGGTCTCCACCATGGCGGGGTCGCGGCGCTTGAGCTCTTCGAGATAGAGCTTCGCCGGGAAGAGGAACATGCCGCTGTTCCAGTAGTGATCGCCGGCGGCCAGCATCGCCTCGGCGCGTGGGCGATCCGGCTTCTCCACGAACTCGGCGATGGCGAAGCAGCCCTCGACCCGCGGCCACGGCGCGCCGCGGCGGATGTAGCCGTAGCCGGTTTCGGGCCGATCCGGCGTGATGCCGAAGGTGACGAGGGCGCCGGTCTGCGCGGCGGCGGCGGCGCGCTCGATCGCGGCCAGGAAGGCGGCGCGGTGGCGGATCACGTGGTCGGAGGGCAGCACCAGCAGGAGGGCGTCCGGGGCCTCGTCCACCAGCATCATCGCGGCCACGCAGATCGCCGGCGCGGTGTTGCGGCCCTGCGGCTCGAGGACGAGGGCGCGCGGCGTGACGCCGATCTCGCGCAGCTGCTCGCCGATCATGAAGCGATGGGCGTCGTTGGCGATGAGGAGGGGCGGGGCGAAGCGGGCTGGGTCCTGGACGCGCAGCACCGTCTCCTGCAGCAGACTTTTCGCCGAGAGGAGCTGCAGAAGCTGCTTCGGGGCCTGGGTGCGCGACAGCGGCCAGAGGCGCGTGCCGGAGCCGCCGGACAGGATCACCGGGTAAATCAGAGGGGACTTGCCGCCGCCCGCCGCCATGACGCTTCCATTGCTCCAGTGTCTCCGCAACCTCGCGTTGCCGCAGCCTAATCGCTCGGCCGTTGGGATGCCACCGCCGTCTCTTGCGGGGGCGCGGGTATCCGGCTAAGCCTGCGCCTCACCGAATGTATGGGCGGGAGGAGCCGGCGATGATCGATCTCTACACCTGGGGCACGCCGAACGGGCGCAAGGTCTCGATCATGCTGGAGGAGACCGGGCTGCCTTACCGCGTTCACAAGGTCGACATCTCCAAGAACGAGCAGTTCGAGCCGGAGTTCGTCGCCCTCAATCCCAACAGCAAGATCCCGGCGATCGTCGATCCGGAGGGGCCGGGCGGCAAGCCGCTGCCGCTCTTCGAATCCGGGGCGATCCTGATCTACCTCGCGGAGAAGACCGGTAAGCTGCTGCCGACCGATCCGGCGGCCCGCTACACCGTGCTGCAATGGCTGATGTTCCAGATGGGGGGCGTCGGCCCGATGTTCGGCCAGGTGCATCATTTCCTGCGGGCGGCGCCGGAGCCGGTGCCCTATGCGATCGAGCGCTATGGCAAGGAGACGCGTCGGCTCTACGGAGTGCTCGATGCGCATCTCGGCAAGTACGACTACCTCGCCGGCGACTATTCGATTGCGGACATCGCGACCTTTCCCTGGGTCGCGCGCCACGAGTGGCACAAGGTGGCGCTTGGCGATTTTCCGAAGGTCGAGCGGTGGTACAAGACGGTCTCGGCGCGTCCCGCGGTCGTGCGCGGAATGCAGGTGCCGTGATCGCCGAGCCGCTCGCCCGCCGCCGGAGTTAGGCGGCGACGCGCTGACGGGGAACGCGGCGGACGATGTTCGCGGGCACGACGCTGTGCTGCGCACCACCGGTGAGAGACCGCAGCTCCTCGCGAGCCCGCTCCAGCACCTGCAGGTCGCGGGCGTCCTCGCGATCCGACACATCCATGAAGCTGATTTTGATCTCCACCAGATCCAACAGCATTTCCACCGAACGCTTTGACAAGCTCATTTCTGCCTCCGCTATGCACCGGAACCATTCTGTCCCTGTGATGTCAGTTTTTGGCTCCTTTCGTTAAAATGCGCTGAAGGGGTTAAGGGTGAATCAGATCGCGCGCACCCGATTCGGAGTGAGGCTGCATCGGTATGGTTGATGCAGATCAAGATTCACGCGCGAGATCGCCGCGCCAATCGCGGCGAAACATGGTTTCGGGATCGTCAACGACGGCGATGAGTGCCAGCGAACTCCGATGCTTCCAGCGTATCGCTGGCGTCCGGACGGTGCCGCGTTGACTTGGGATGCCCCGCTCTATAGAACGACTCTGGCATACGCCGTGTATTTTCCGCTCACCGGTGGAGGGGTGGCCGAGTGGCTGAAGGCGGCGGTTTGCTAAACCGTTATAGGGCCCTAAAGCCCTATCGGGGGTTCGAATCCCCCTCCCTCCGCCAACCCGACCTCAGCGCTTCGCGAGGCCGCGCCCGATTGCGCGGTCTCGCGGTGGCTGCGGAGGGTTAAATTCAACCGTTGCGCGGCTCGTGCCGCCGCGCTGAATTAATCACGTCGGCGGCATCGCACACCGCCGGCGCAATTCAAATTATCGATTCCGCAATCGCTTTTACGCGGGATCTGGCAGCTACTCCTTCGACGCGGTCCAGGGCTCGCGGTCGAAGATGCGATGCACGGCGGGCTTGAAAGCTTCGAGCGGCATCGTGTCGTAGTGCGGGTCGAACGCCATCTGGTCCCACTTGGCGCAGAACTCCACCGTGCGCTCGAACATGGGATGACCGCGGAATTTCTCGCGCTCGTTGCGGTCCTTCCCGTAGTGGTGGAAGTAGTAATAGCCCTGGAAGACGCCGTGCTGAAGGATCATCCAGGTCGTGCCCTGGCTGACATAGGGCTTCAGCACCGAGGCCGCATAGTCGGCGTGATTGTCCGGCGCGAGGACATCGCCGATGTCGTGCAGCAGCGCCGCCACCACGGTCTCGTCGTCGGCGCCGTCGCGGAACGCACGCGTCGCCGTCTGCAGCGAATGCTCGTAGCGATCCACCTGGTCGCCGGGATAGCTGTTGTGCAACGGCTCGAGGGCGCGCAGCACGCGGTCCGCCGTGCCCTTGCGGAAGGGCTCCGCCAGCTCGCGCAGGAGGAGGTAGTCCGCCTCGGTCCCGTCTTCCATCCGGATATAGCTGACGACCGGGTTTACGTTGTCCAACATGCTGTCACTCCTTAGACGGATTAGACGGACGGTGGGGCCGCTCATTCGGTGCCGATTTCAAGCACCTTCAGCTTGCCCGGGCGGGAACTCGCTGGCAAGCCGGCGCGCGCGTACGGCCACGCCATTCCGGCCGAATTCCTGCCTCGACCGTGACCTCCGTGCCGACAAAAACGGCAGACGCGCCAGCCTGTGGCATCGCGCTCCCCCGCGTCCCGACCTGTGATCCCCGCCACATCGGCACCGCGTGCAGCCGCAATATTCTGTGGCCATGTCGAACTCCACGGAGGCGAGTATGTTGATCGAGATCAAGGGGGCGCATGGAGTGGCCTTTCTCGTGGATCCCGAGCGGCTGGTGGTGCCGCGCCCGGGGTCGCGGGCGGCGCGCCTCTGGTTCGAGCGCGGGCCGACGAACGCGGCGGTCGAGGCGTCGGCGCCTCTGGCCGCGCGTGCTGATGAAGTCGCCGCCTGGGAAGCGGCGCGCGTGGCCCTCGATCGGCCGTCGCCGGCGATGGCGCGCAAGGCCTGGGTGGTGATCTCCGGCGGACCGTGAGCGATGCCGGCGCGGGTCAGCGGGACTAGCGCAGCGACGACTGGGACAGCGCGCTCAAACGCAGTAGCGCCTCGGGATCGCCGGCGGTGATTCCCTTGCGGTACCAGGCCGCGGCCTGGGCAGCGTCGCCGTGCAGCCCCTGCACGCGGGCCGTGGCGAGATAGAGGGGATCATAGGTCTTGCCGACGCTGGTTGCCGCCGCCGCGATCCCGGCGGCGACCGCTCGCTCATAGCAGAGACGGGCGCCGGTGATGTCGCCGGTTCCCAGCAGCTCATCCCCACGCTTGACGAAGGCGTCGGCATCGACGGGCGAGGCGGGCACCGCGTCAGCGGCCCGGCTCGTTGCCGAACCCCGTGATGCGGCACCGCCGCTCGACGGTGCCGAGGCGACGGTGACGGGTGGCGACGGCGTCGTTCTGGCGTCGCCGCCACGGGGGGCGCGGGACGGCGCGGGCGCCCAAACTCCCTGATCCGCCTCATCTGACTCCGCGACAGCATCGTCGCGATAGCCAGCACCGTCGCGGGCACTCCCGCCGCCGGCTGCCGGCGCCAGTCCCGGCAGCCACGCCGGCGCGGCGATCGAAGGAGATGCCGAGTCCGCGGACGCGGCGGCCTGCGCTGGCGCCTGCGCGACCGTGTCCGCGTTGGCCTTGCGGTGCCAGTCGATCGCGTCAGTCCAGTCCGGTGTCGACGAGCAGGCGGCGATAGGCGTCAGCACAAACGCCACGCAAGCGGCCCGCAGAACGCGCCGCGCGGGATCGGCATCGGACGGCGCGGTTATCGATCGCTGTCGAAGCATCATCGTTGGCCAGTGGGAACAGCTGCTCACGGCGCATCGCCGCGCCGCATGCCGCTCGAAGTCTGCCACAGGTGCACATGCCGGTGTAGGGCGGACGCGACTCGACGGATAGAATGGCCGCGGCCGCGCCAGTTGCGGCTTTACGGCAACGCTGTGCCGATTTATCCAGGCGGACCGCGCTCCGACTCGTTCCGGTACGAAGCAATTCTTTCCATCACTCGACTGCGCCGCGTACAATATGCCGGGCAGCGGTTTCCGGTGATCGACTGGAATGGCGACTCGGTGAGGTGGTTTCGCGGCATTGCCGCTTCCATGTGCGACTGGTGTGCGAGGCGCGCCGCAGTTCCGACCTCCCGAGCGAAATTCAGGCAAGCGCGCCGTCGCATCGATCGGAGTACCGACGCGGGCACTCGATGACGGGACGCCGATGAGGCGGCCGGTCAGGCAAGACAGATGGGCATAGGACGGCGGATCAGCTTCCTCTCCAAGCGTGGCAAATCCTTCGATGATGCCGGGGTCAAGGGCATGGGCCTGATCGCCGGCAAGGGCATGTATGCGAGCCGCTCGCCGCGTGAGGGCTTCCGCCCGCTGATGGAGGAATCTCCGCTCACCACGATGCTGGGCGCCGAGCCCGCGCCGGAAGCGCCGAGCGCGTCGCCGTCGAGCCGAGTCGTGATCCTCATCGAGATCGCCTGCTTCGTCATGATCGCCTTCGTCGCGGGCTCCGCCCTGTTGTTCTATGGGGTCAGCTCCGGTCCGACGGGTCCCGCCGAGAAACCGACGCCGACCGCGATGCGTGACGGCGCGGACGGGGCGACAGGTGGCGCCGCTGTCCTGCTGCAGCAAGTGGAGCCCGCGGCGGCGCCGGGGGAGGACGAGGAGCCAGCCAGGCCGCGAACAACGTCGGACCCCGTGGCCGTGACGCCGCTGCCGCCCCTCGACAGTGCGCCGGTCGCACCGCAAGTGGCTCTGGCGCCGGAGCCGGGCCGAGAAGTGCCCGCGGGCGGCGCGGCGACAGCCGGTGCCGGCCCCGCGGTGGCGCCGACACCGTCGCCGCCCGCGCCGTCCGTCGCTCTCACGGCGTCGCCGGAGGAGATCGCGATGCTTATCGAGCGTGGCGCGCAGCTGCTGAAGACCGGCGATATTGTCGGCGCGCGCCTCTTCTACGAGAGAGCGGCGGCGGGAGGCAGCGGCGCGGCGGCTACCGGCGTCGGGAAGACGTTCGATCCGCTCTACCTCGTATCGGCGGGCGTCAGAGGCATTCAGGGGGATCCGGCGCGGGCAACTTCGTGGTACCGCAAGGCCGTGGCGGCAGGCGACACAGAGGCGCAACAGCGGCTGAAGGCATTGCAATTCGCATTCCCGGGATGACGCACGTGGCAGACATCGCTAGACTCCGGAAATGCCTCGGTACCGGGAGCTCATGCTCATCCCTGTTCGGCGCACCGCGATGAAGGACGGCATTCGCGGGATGCTCGCGGTCGGCGTTGCGGTGCTCGCGACCCTCGGGCATCCGCCGTCCGCCGACGCCCAGGTCGCCGTCGACCGCGCGAACCGCGGTGCCGTCGAGCTGATGATCGATGACTCCGACGCGATGTCTATCCGGATCGCCCAGGATCTTGCCGACATCATCGACGACGGGTCGACACGGCGCGTGGTGCCGGTCGTCGGCAAGGGATCGCTGCAGAATCTGGTCGACCTGAAGTCGCTTCGCGGCATGGATATCGCGATCGTGCAGACCGACGTCCTCGACTATGCCCGGGCGCAGCGTGTGCCTCCCAGCGTCGACAGCCTCACCTACATCGCGAAGCTCTATAACGAGGAGTTCCATCTTCTCGCCGGCGCCGACATCAAAAGCATCAACGATCTCGCCGGCAAGAAAGTGAACCTTGGTCCCCAGGGCGGCGGCACCCAGGTGACCGGTACGCGCATATTCGAGTTTCTTGGGATCGGTATCGAGACCGCGAGCTTCGCTCACCGTCTCGCCCTGGAGAAGCTCGCCGCGGGCGAGATTTCGGCGATGGCCTATGTCGGCGCCAAGCCGCTTGCGCTGTTCAGCGGCTCCCGCGTGCGGGAGGGACTGCATTTTCTCGCCATACCCCTGAATTCCCGCATCATATCCGCGTACGTGCCGACTCGCCTCACGTCGGACGACTATGCCGGCCTCATCCCCTCCGGCGAGACCGTGGATACCGTCGCGGTGGGAACGGTGATGATGGTCACCAACCTGGTGCCGGACTCCGAGCGCTATCGCAACGTCGGTAGTTTCATCGAGACATTCTTCACTCAGTTCGCGAAACTGCAGGAGGCGCCGCATCACCCGAAATGGCGCGAGGTTAATCTGGCGGGCGATTTGCCGGGCTGGCGGCGGTTTCCGGCGGCGGACGCCTGGCTCAAGCGGAACGTCTCGGCGCCGTCGACGTTAAGCGATCAGCAGATGCGCGACATCTTCGTGAAGTTCCTGGAGGAGCGCGCCCGCGTGAGCGGTCAGCCGATGACCGCGCAGCAGAAGCAGGAGCTCTTCGACCAGTTCAAGCGCTGGCAGACACAGACGAGGTAGGCTCGGCCACTATTGAGCAAGCGCAACGGCCATGCGTCGGGGCGGCGCGCTCCGAAGGCGAAAGCACCCAGGGATCGGCAGGCGTCGGCCGCGCTCATAGAGATTCGCGATCAGATGCGCGTTGCGCCGTCGGTGGAGGCGCGAACCTCCGCCGCCACCCATGTCGGCACTCTCCTCACATCGACGAAGCTGGCGCCGGGCGAGCGCAACGCTGCCCTGGCGATCCTGGAGACGCTGACGAAGGACGTGGAGCAGGAGGTGCGTCACGCGCTCGCCGTCCACGTCAAGAACTGCGCGGTCCTGCCGCCGTCGATCGCCCGGGACATCTCGGAGGATGTCGATGCCGTGGCGCTGCCGTTCATCGAATACTCTCCCGTGCTGTCCGATGCGGATCTCGTTGCGATCATCGGCCTGGGCAACGCCCGCAAGCAGGTGGCGATCGCGAAGCGGGAGGCGGTAAGCGAGCGGGTATCCGACGCCCTGGTCGCGACCCGCAGCGGCGATGTCGTCACCGCCCTGCTGGCGAATCTCGAAGCGGTGGTGTCGGAGCCCGCCTATCACGACATCGTCGAGCATTTCGGCGGTGACCAGACCGTGCAGGGCCTGATGGTCGAGCGACCACTGCTGCCGATGACGGTAATCGAGCGGCTCATCCAGTCGGTTTCCCTGGTGCTCCGCAACCGCTTGGTCGAGAAGCACGCGCTTCCCAGCGAGCTCGCGGACGAGCTTGTCGGCCAAGCGGGCGAGCGCGCGTTCATGCGCGATGTCGCCTCCATGCCGCGCGGATTCGATCCGGAGGCCATGGTGCATCGGCTTCACGGCAATGGGAGATTGACGCCCACGCTGCTGATGCGCGCGCTCTGCCTGGGGGACACGCGTTTCTTCGAGGCGGGAATCGCCGTTCGCGCCGGCGTGCCCGTGGGAAACGCCATCGTGCTGATCGGCGACCGCGGTCCGATCGGCTTCAAGGCTCTCTACGAGAAAGCGCAGCTGCCGCCGGAGCTGTTCCGAGCGTTTCGCGCGGCTCTCGACGTCATCGCCGAGGTCAAGCGCTCGGGGCGGACGAGTTGGGACGTCGGCTGTGTGCGGCTGATCATCGACGGCGTGATCAGGGAATATGACGAGGCCTGTCCCGACAGCCTCGAATATCTCCTGAGCCAGATCTCGCACGGAATTCTCGGCCGCTCCGAGCGCTCAGCTCGTATCTGATCCATCGGGGCGCCGGCCGCTTTCCGTTTGCCGCGCCTCACGCCCTCAGGTTCGGTGGCGGGCGAGGCGACGCTCGACACGCCGGGAGTACATCGACATCGCGAAGCAGCAGACGAAAAACACCAGCATGGCAAAGACATAACCCTCCGTGGCGAGGCCCAGCCATGCCGGATCCTTGAGGGCCTGGTTCACCACGCCGAGAAGATCTGAGAGCCCGATGATGGTGACGAGCGTCGTGTCCTTGAAGAGATCGACGATGTTGTTGACGATGCCGGGCACGACGTTACGGAGCGCCTGAGGCAGTACGACGAAGGCCTGCACTTGCCACCAGCGAAGTCCGATAGCATAGGCGGCTTCTTCCTGGCCGAGCACCACGCCCTGCAGGCCGCCGCGCACGGTCTCGGCCATATAGGCGGCGTTGAAGAGGGTCAGGGCCACTAGCGCGCGGATGAGCCGGTCGATGCTGAAGCCGTTGGGCAGAAAGAGCGGTACCATGACCGCCGACATGAAGAGGACGGTCAGCAGCGGCACGCCGCGCCAGAACTCGATGAAGCCGACGGAAAGCAGCCGCACGATCGGCAGCGGGGAGCGGCGGCCCAGTGCCAGCAGTATGCCGAGGAGCAGCGATCCCGCCACCACCACGAAGGCGATCACGACGTCGAGCATCAACCCGCCCCAAAGGTTGGTGTCGACATAAGGAAGCCCGGGCACGCCGCCCACCAGCAGAAGGCCGGCAATTGCGGGAAACAGGGTGAGCAGCAGAAGCAGCCAGCGACCGCGATGTCTGGATTTCTCACGCAGGACGGGAGTGGCGAAGGCAATGAGGAACAGAGCGACCACGTTGACCCGCCAGATCTCGCCGGGAGGGTAGCGGCCATAGAAGAAGAGCGGGAGCCTGACCCGAATGAAAGTCCAGCAGGCGCCGTCGCCGGTGCAGGCCGATTTGCTGGCTCCCGAGATGGTCGCGCCCGTAATCGCCCATTCGACGAAGGGCGGAATCGTCAGCGCCAAGAACGCCAGGACGATCAGCGTCAGCGCCGTATTGCCGACCGAGCTGAAGAGATTGCGGTGAAGCCAGTCGATGACGCGTGGGATCAGTCCGTCCGCACTTCCGGGAACGAAACCGCCCGCACCTCCACCGGTCGGTCGGGCGGCCGGCGCTGCCTCCGCGAGGGTGGGGGCACCTATTTCCATCGGATCACTCCGGTCTCGACGCGGGAAGTCGCCATCCGTGCGCGATTCATGGTCATCGCTCGATCAATGCAACGTGGCGGTTGTACCAATTCATGAAGGCCGATGTGAGGAGGCTGGCGGCGAGGAAGATTCCCATAACGATCAGCGTCGTCTCGAGCTCCTTGCCTGACTGGTTCTGTACCGTGCCCATGAAAATCTGCACCAGCTCGGGATATGCCACGGCGGCGCCGAGGGTGCTGCTCTTGATGATGTTGAGATACTGGCTCGTCAGTTGCGGCACCATGATGCGCAACGCCTGCGGCAGGACCACCAGGAACATCCGCTGCCAGGACCTGAGACCCAGGCTGAGCGCGGCCTCGCCCTGGCCCCTCGGCACCGCTTCGATGGAGCCGCGGACGATCTCGGCGATGAAGGCGGCGGAGTAGATGGAGAGCCCGGCCCACAGGGCCACGAACTCTGTCGGCACGTGGGTCCCGCCAGCGATATTGAAGCCCTTGAGAGCGGGAAAATCGATGTGATCGGTGCCGGCGGTCAACAAGACGGCGGCGAGCAACGGCAGAAGCAGCGCCTTGGCAGCGATGCGCGTACCGCCGATCCTGAGGCGCCATGCGAAGGGGGTCGCGGCCAGAAGGGCAAGAGCGATCCAGGAGAGCGGCGTACCCCGCACGTTCATGACGACGTCGGGCAGATAGATCCCGCGGATATTCAACAGTACGGCGCCCGGCAGGACGATGCTCGCGCGCGGCGACGGCAGTGTCTGCAGGACCGCGACGTACCAGAAGATGATCTGGATCAGCTGCGGCGTGTTGCGAACGAATTCGATGAAGACGAGCGCGATGTTGCGGACGAGCCAGTTGATCGACAGCCGCATGATGCCGACGAAGAGGCCGAGCAGGGTTGCCGTCACGACGCTCATGGCCGAAACGAGCAGCGTATTGAGGAAGCAGACCAGCAGCGTCCGGCCATAGACGTCGCTGTCCACCCATGACACGAGGTGGAAGGGAATGTCGAAATTCGCCCGGTCGCCCAGGAAGCCGAAGCCGAAACCCATGTTTCGGCGCGCGAGATTGTCGGCGGCGTTCGAGATGATCAGCCAGGCGATCGCCACCACGACCAGCAGCAGGACCCACTGGCCTGCATAGGCTCGCGATGACGGCCGCCTGACCATATCGATCTATTCGCCGAAAGCCGCGATCAGTACCAAGAGTATGGATACATCAGACCGCCGTGCGAGTAGAGGTTGTTTAGCCCGCGCGGCAGACCCAAGCCTCCTTTGGATCCGAAGGTGGCCTCGTAGACTTCGCCGTAATTGCCTTCCGCCTTCACGATCTTATAAGCAAAATCGTTGTCCAGGCCGAGCGCCTTGCCGAGGTCACCCTCGAGGCCGAGGAACTTCTTCACCTGTGGGTCGGTCGAGGATTTCTTGACCTCGTCGACGTTCGCCTTGGTGATGCCGAGCTCCTCCGCCTCCAGCATCGCGAAATGCGACCATTTCACGATGTTGGTCCAGCGATCATCGCCTTGCCGCGTGTGCGGACCGAGCGGCTGCCGGGACAGCGTCTCGGGAAGGAACAGCCAGTCGTCCGGCTTCTTCATCGTGGAGCGCGCTGCGGCGACGCTGCCGCCGTCATCGGTGTAGCCGTCGCAGCGGCCGGACTCGGCGGCGGCGAACGCCTCTTCGGGGCGGTCGAACAGGAGCGTGCCGATCTTGATATTATTGGCACGGTTGTAGTCGGCGATGTTGGTCTCGAGCGTGGTGCCAGTCAGCATGCAGATCGTCGCGCCGTTCAGATCCTTGACGTGCCCCACGTTCAGGCTCTTGCGAACCATGATGGTCTGACCGGTGTAGAAATTCGGCGTGACCTCCATCAGGCCAAGCTGCGAATCCCGAGTCAGCGTCAACTCGGAATCCCGGACCAGCAAGTCGATCTCGCCGGACTGCAGCACGGAGAAGCGCACCTTCGACGTGGTACCGATGTATTTGACTTTCTCGGGGTTGCCGAGCACCGCCGCGGCGACGGCGCGGCACAGCGCCACGTCGAGGCCTTGCCATTTGCCGGATGCGTCTTGAAAGGCGTAGCCAGGAATGCCGGTGTCGATGCCGCAGACGACCTCGCCGCGCTTCTTTACCGCGTCGAGCGTCGGACTTTTGATTTCTTGCGCCGAGCTTGCGCCGGCGAGGCCGAGCATGGCCGCGATGATCGCGCAACTTGTCGTGAGCTTAGTGATAGGTCGCATGAATTTCCTCCCAAAGTTTGATGTCTTGACGCGCTGAACGCGCTTCGCTGTCGGAAATGAACACTCTTACCGGCCCTCCATTGCCGGCTTCGCTACGAAACCCTCATGCCGTGATGAGGAGATCGATCCCTCTCGCGTCGGTCAAAATGATGTCCCGCCCAGGCGCCATCCTGCCCCGGGATACTGGCCGCTCTCCAGCGGATGTCGTTTCCGCTATGGCCCTTGCAATCCAAGCGATCCGTGTCGTCCCCCGTGCGACGATCGGACGAGACCGCGCTCAGGCGGCGTAGTCGGGCTCCTTGCGGTCAAGAATGCGCTTCAGGGCGGCGAAGTGCGTCTCCCACGGCGGCACGCCGGCCTGATACGGTATGTTGCGGAACTGCTCGATCGTGCGCTGCAGCTGCGGCTGGGGGATCTGCTTCAGCTTGCGGCCGGTCCAGAGCGCGTAAAGCTGCGTCTGGCAGGCGCGCTCGAGATAGTAGAGGCGATCATAGGCCTGCGCCACGGTCTCGCCGGTCACCAGCACGCCGTGGTGGGCCATGAAGAGGATGGACTTCTCGGGCCCGAGCACTTCGGCGAGGCGCTCGCCCTCGCTGGGATCGAAGGCAATACCCGTGTACTCGTCGTCATAGGCGATCAGGTCGTAGAGGCCGGCCTCGGTCTGTCCGACCATGTCGAGGCGCGTGTCCTCGAGGCGGACGAGCGCGCTGGCATATGGCATGTGCGTGTGCAGCACGCAGGCGGCATTCTTGATCCGGCGATGAACCGGAGCGTGGATGCAGAACGCGGTCTGCTCGGCGACGCCGTTGCCGCTGATGATGTGGCCGTCATAGTCCACCACCATGAAATCGCTCGCCGTGACCTCGGACCAGTGCAGCCCGTAGGGGATCAGCAGGAAGCGGTCAGTGGTGCCGGGCACCGTCAGCGTCAGATGGTTGCAGACGCCTTCATGGTAGCCGTGCATCACCGCCAGGCGGTGCGCGGCGGCAAGGTCAACGCGTGCCGCGCGCTCTGCGCTCCGCTCTTGCGGCGCATCGCTCTCTTTGGAAACCAATCTCATGCTGAGGCCCTTCCGACCGATCGGGTGAGAAATCCGGCGACGAGTTGACCGGTGATCACTCGTACTGCACGGGCGTCGCCTCCCAGCCGGTGTCATGCTTGGACCAATAGGCGTCGCGAAGCCGCATGGTCATCGCACCCGGTGCGCCGTTGCCCAGGATGCGGTTGTCGATCCGCGTTACCGGCAGGATACCGCCGGCGGTCGACGAGAGAAACACCTCATCGGCGTCCTGCAGCTCGCTGAGGGCGATCTTGCGCACGCGCGCGGGGAGTCCGAGCTCCCCGCAGAGATCCAGAACCGTGCGCCGGGTGATGCCTTCGAGAGTGCCGGTGTCCGGCGTCGCGATCTCGCCGTTCTCCACCACGAAGACGTTGAAGCCCGGCCCCTCCGTCAGGTTGCCGTCGAGATCGAGGAGGATGGAGACTTCCGCGCCGCGGTCATAGGCCTCCCACTGGCTGCGCACCATGTCGAGCCAGTGGTAGTTCTTGATCCTGGGGTCGATGGATTGGGGAGGGATGCGGGTGAAGGAGCTGACGATCGCGTGCAGGCCCTTTGCCTGCTTCTCCGGATTTGCGATCCAGATGAAGGGCATGGCATAGGCGATGAACTGGTTGATGCAGAGCCGCATGTCGCGGCTGCCGGCGGGCGGGCGGCCGCGCGTGCAGACCATGGCGACGTAGGCATTGCGAAGGCCGGTCCGGCGCACGCACTCCAGCAGAATTTCGCGCATGTCGTCGCGGCTCTGGGCCGGCGAGAGCCGCAGCGCCTTCATGGACGCGAGAAAGCGGTCGAGGTGGGCCTCGAGCCGGAAGAACTGGCCGTTCCAGACATGGACCACGTCGTAGGTGACGTCGGAGCGGGTGAACCCGAAATCGAGGACGGAGATCTTGGCCTCCGCGATCGGCGCGAAGCCGCCGTCGATGAACGCGATGCCCGTGGACGGGTCAACGGCGTAGGCATCGGGCGCAACGGATGCTGCGGCGGAAGCGTCGTCGGGTGCCATGCTGCCCTCCCAGGTTGGCCCTCGCGGGCAGCTTGGGCGAGGCCCATAACTTCGTCAACGGTACGCTAACGAAAGGGCCAATTCGCCGCGCCTGGCAGCGGTATTTTGGGCGCCGCAAGCCTCTGTTAACCAGGGGGTGGCACCCTCGGACCCCATGGGCAAGCCCCCTCCGGTGAAGGCCTCCGCCATCCCTCGACCCGTCCGATTGGGCGAGCTTCCGCGCGGATGGACACCGGATGCTTGACGACATCATCGACTACATCGAGACCATCCGCGACCGGCCGGTCTGGCAGCCGATCCCCGACCAGGTCCGTGCTCGTTTCCGCGCCGAGGTCCCGACGGATCCCGCACCGCTGGCCGACGTGCATGGCGAGTTCATGCGTCACGTGTTGCCCTATGCCACCGGCAACGTGCATCCCGGCTTCATGGGCTGGGTCCATGGCGGCGGCAATCCCGTCGGCATGCTGGCGGAGATGCTGGCCGCCGGCCTCAATGCCAATCTCGGCGGTCGCGATCACATGCCCATCGAGGTCGAGCGGCAGATCACCGAGTGGATGCGCGAGCTCTTCGGCTTTCCCGTGGGCGCCAGCGGCCTCTTCGTCACCGGCACCTCGATGGCGAACCTGATCGGCGTCCTCGTTGCCCGTACCGCGGCGCTCGGCGCCGGCGTCCGGCGCAAGGGCGTGGCGGCGGGCAAGCGCCTCGTCGCCTATACCTCCGCCGCCGCCCATGGTTGCATTTCCCAGGCGATGGATCTCTCCGGCCTCGGCAGCGAGGCGCTCCGGGTGATCCCGACCGACGATCACCATCGCATCGACGTAGCCGCGCTTCAGGCGACGATCGCCGCCGACCGCGCCCAGGGTCTCTTGCCGTTTCTTGTCGTGGGCACGGCGGGGACGGTCGAGATCGGCGCCATCGACGATCTCGCGGCTCTTGCCGATCTGGCGGCGCGGGAAAAGCTCTGGCTCCATGTGGACGGCGCCTTCGGCGCGCTCGCGATCCTCGCGCCGGACCTGGCGCCGCGGCTCGCCGGCATCGAGCGGGCGGATTCACTGGCGTTCGACTTCCACAAATGGGGCCAGGTGCCCTATGACGCCGGCTTCATCCTGGTGCGCGACGGCGCCCGCCATCGCAGCGCCTTCGCCTCGCCGGCGGCATATCTGCGCCGGGAAAGCCGGGGATTGGCGGCAGGCTCGCCCTGGCCCTGCGACTTCGGTCCCGATCTTTCCCGCGGCTTTCGCGCCCTCAAGACCTGGTTCACCCTCAAGGTGCACGGCACCGCCCGCATCGGCGCGGTGATCTCCCACACCTGCGAGCTCGCGCGCTATCTGCAGCGCCGCATCGCCGCAACGCCGGAGCTCGAGCTCCTGGCGCCGGTGCAGCTCAACATCGTCTGCTTCCGCTATCGCCGCGGCGGTGACGCCGACGCGGTCAATGCAAAGATCATCGTCGATCTCCAGGAATCTGGGATCGCGGCGCCCTCCAGCACGATGATCGGCGGCAAGCTCGCGATCCGTGCCGCCATCGTCAACCATCGCACCGAGGCGAGGGACATCGATGCCCTCGTGGACGCGGTGCTGGCGCTGGGCGCGGCCAGCGAGAAGAGCTGCGCGGCCTAGAGGCCGGCGGCTCAGTCCGGCGTCTTCTCGCCGAGACCGAGATGAAATCCGGGTAGCGGGCTGAGATGGATCTTTTGCCGGACCTCGCGCTTGGAGGCAACGGCGTCCTGCTTCCGCTCGGCCAGGAACTTCGTGAAGGTGGCATCGAGGATGCCGCGCCGGTCCGCCAGCTGCGGCAGCAGGAAGTCGGGCGTCTGGTTGAGCTCGACGATGACCGCGCCGCCATCGACCGGCGCGATATCCCAGCCGATGAGGGCCACGTGCCTCAGCAGCCGGGCGCCCTCGAGAACGGTCTCGGTCATCTCGCGCCAGTTCGGCACCTCGAGTCCCGCCACCAGCGCTCCGGTATCGGGATGGTGCGTCACTTCCTCGAACTCGATCCCCTTGCCGCGCATGACGCGGGTGACGCGGCCGGTGTCGGGATCGATCTGGGCCAGCAGGTTTCCCGGCCGCCAGAAATTGTCCGCCGCATTCTCGCCGGCGGGAATCTTCCAGCAGGCGCGCAGAAGCTTGGGCCGCCCCTCCGACCAGATCGTCATGAGTCGCACCGTCGCCAGGCGATCGCCGCAGATGGCGCGCACGGCGGCATGGGGACGGACGCGTTTCTGGAAGAGATATCCCGACGCGTAGTGCGTCCTGAGGTCAGCGATATAGGTGTCGAGAGCGATCTCCCGGCCGGCGAGGGTGATCAGGCAATCGCGCGCCGCGTCATAGCGATCGAGGCTTACCGATCCCAGGCTCTGCAATCCGTCGATGGGCTTGCCGAAGAGGGGATAGGGCTCGCCGCTGACCAGGAACCGGCGGAGATCATCCGCGCTGTGGAGCTGGGTCTGGGATGGCCGGCCGATCTTCTCCGAGAATACGGCGAGCGTCGGGATGGTCGGAAAACCGTAAGCGGCGAAGAGGGCGTTGCACGCGATCTTGTTGTCGACCAGACCGAAGAACTCGATGCGGTGATTGGCCTGCAGCCAGATCCGCCGTGACGCGGCGAGGCCCACGAAAGCCTTCTTGTCGGCGCCGGCGTACATCCTGGGATCGAAGAGGCGCAGGGCGACGTATTCGTCGAAGGACAGCTTCCCGGGGCCGAACGCCAACCCCGCGTATTCGCGAATGAGATGAAAGTAGGGCGTTCCCGTCTGGGCGGCGATCTGCTGCAGCGTCGCCGCCAGAGCGACCGTCTGGGTGGGCCGCGCGACCTCTATCGACGGGGTTTCCGCCGGCGTGGCGTCGAGCTGGACCTTGCGGACTGCGGACATGGGCAATGCCTTCGATGCGCGGGCCGGAACGGCGCCGATCGAAAGGTCATTGTCGTCCATAAAGCCTTAACCAATACTTGACCGCGATCTGCATGGAGCACGGGAGTGGGACGGATGACGGTGACGGTGGTCAGGAACGCGGACTGGATGGTGGCGTGGAATCCGTCCAAGGGACGGCACGAGTACCTTCGGGACGCTGATCTCGCGTTCGAGGGCGACCGCATTGCGTTCGTCGGCCGCGGCTATCAGGGACCGGCCGGGCGGGAGATCGACGGGCACGGCCGCATGGTCATGCCCGGCCTCGTCAATATTCACTGCCACCCGGCCTCCGAGCCCTTCAACAAGGGGCTGATGGAGGAGCGCGGCTCGCCGAAGCTCGGCATGAGCTCGCTCTACGAGTTCATGCTGCTGGTCCGGGCGTCGCCGGAAGCCGCCCGCGCGGGCGCCCTCTTCGCCGTATCGGAGCTCCTGCGCAGCGGCGTCACTACCTTCACCGACTACTCCCTGCCGCGGCCGCACTGGCTCGCGGATCTCGCGGGAACCGGCATCCGCGCCTGCGTGGCGCCGAGCTTTCGCTCCGCCCGCTGGTCGACGTCGGATGGGCACAGCGTGCGCTACGACTGGGACGAGGGTGCCGGCCGCGAGGCGATGGCGGCGGCGCTGGATCTCGTGGACGGCGCCAACACTCACAACAGCGGCCGGCTCTTCGGTATGGTGGCGCCGGCCCAGGTCGATACCTGCTCCGAGGGGCTGCTGCAGGCCAGCGTCGAGGCGGCGAAAAAGCGGAACGCGCCGATCCAGCTCCACGCCGCCCAGAGCGTGGTCGAGTTCCGCGAGATGACGACGCGGCACGGCAAGACGCCGATCGAATGGCTCGCCGACATCGGCTTTCTCTACGACGGCGCGATCCTCGGCCATTGCATTTTCATCGACGAGCACAGCTCGATCCGCTGGCCTTACGAAGGCGACATCGATCGTCTCGCCAGCAGCGGCACCTCGGTCGCCCATTGCCCGGCGATCTTCGCTCGCCGCGGCATCCTGCTGCAGCATTTCGGGAAATACCGCCGGCGCGGCATCAACATCGGCCTCGGCACCGACACCTTTCCGCACAACTTCATCGACGAGATGCGCTGGGCGACGGTGCTGTGCAAGGTCAGCGCCGAGAACATCGAGGCGACCAGTCTCGCTGACGTCTTCCACGCCGCCACCATCGGCGGCGCCAAGGCGCTGAGGCGCGACGACATCGGGCGGCTGGCGGTGGGCTGCAAGGCGGATCTGTCCCTGGTCGATCTCCGGCACCCCACGATGCAGCCCGTGCGCGACCCCCTGAAGAGCCTGGTCTTCAGCGGGCTCGAGCGGCCGATATCAGATGTCTTCGTGGATGGGCGAGCGGTGGTGGAGGACGGGCGGGTGCTGACGATAGACCTGCCGGCGGTGATCGAGACGATCAACCGCGGCCAGCGCGAGGCGCTGGAGAAGGTGCCGCAGCTGGACTATGCCAAGCGGCCGGCGGAGGAGGTCTTTCCGATGACTTTGGAGACCGGGACCGCCTGAGCGGTCACTGCATCGTCAGGATCAGCGCCTTGGTCTGGGACAGGCAGTTCTTTTCCAGCATCCACGCCGCGCGCATGCGGTCGTTGGTGAGGGACGCTGGAACCTGCACCAGGGTGATGGTGGCGCTGGTGCCGCCGGCGTCGACGAGATAGGTCTGCCGGTCGCCGATCGGGAAGTTGCTGGGCGCCGTCAGCTGGCTGACGCCCGCCGGCCATTCGGCCTCGGCGCGCCAGCTCCGGTCCGCCGGCAGGATGCGCAGCCGGATCGCCGCGCTGGCCTGCTGGCGCCAGAACACCACGGTGCTGCCCGGCCGCACGCAGACCTTGCCGGAATGAGTGACGTCGACGACCCAGGGGTTCGGCAGCGTCACGTCGTCGTTCTTGGACCGCACCACGCCGAGGGCGGTGCGCTGCGATCCGCCGGACAGTGCCGAGAGCGCGTTCGAGACGTCGACGCCGGAGCCGCCGGAACTGGCGCCAGGGGCCGCGTCGAAGGGGCCCTTGAGCTTGATAATGCTACCGTTCGCCGCCACCAGGGTCACTTCCTCGCCCTGCTGCAGGGCGAGCGGCTGGGTGTCGTCGAGTACCTGGCCCGGCTGCAGGGCGGGGCCGCGGACCTCCACGACCACGATGTCGGCCGCGGCGGCCGGCGCGGCATGGAGCGCCAGCGTCACCACCAGCGCCGAGAGAGCCGCAGAACGGAGCATGGTCTTACCTCACTTCGGCGGCGGGCGTCTGGTTCAGTGCCTGGGCGCTCAGATCTGCGCTCGGCGTTCCGCCATCGCCGATCACCGTGAACGCCGCCCAGTAGAAGGGATGCGCCGTCGCGGGATCGCTGGCAAGGCTGAGCTGCGACTGCCGGAGGGATTCGGCGATGCCGCCCTGGAGCCGCGGCCCGGCGCGGTCGAACATGCCCGTCATCAGCCGCACCGTCGCCTGGGACGGCACCTGCCAATGGCTGGCCACCAGGGTGCGGGCGCCGGCGTAGAAGAATGCCTCCGCGAGGCCGGAGAGGGCGTCGCCGCCGAAGCGGCCGCCGCCCGCCGCGGTGTTGCAGGCGGAGAGCACGACGAGGTCCGCGTTGAGCGACAGGCCGGCGACCTCGCTGGCGTCCAGCAGCCCGTCGTTGGCGGCGCTGGTGCTGCCGCCCTCGGGCGGGGAGAGGGCCAGACCCGGCTCGGACTCGCAGCGCAGCTCGCCCGGCAGCAGCCCGTGCGTCGCGAAGTAGAGCACGTTGTAGTCGCCGAGCGCCTGCCGGCGCAGATTTGCCTCGGTGGCGGCCGGTCCCAGCAGCATCGAATTGCTATCGGCGCCGAGGCGCGCGCCGACCCGGCGAACCTCGTCGGCGCTCTCGGGCAGTGGGGCGAGCGCGCGAATGAGCTCGGCGGAGACCGCTCCGGTGCCGCGGCAGCTGCCGGCGAGCGCGTCGAGCGCCGAGCCGTTCGCGCCATCGGTCCGGCCGGTGAATGTCGGGTTGCCGACGCCGAGGAAGGGGCGGGGCGCCGTCTTCGCATGGGCGCGCGCCTCGCGCAGGTTGACGAAGGCACGAGGCGAGGGCACCTCGCTGATCGCCATGCGCTCGATCAGCCAGTGGGCGCCGGCATAGGCGTGGCGGCCGGCGGGCGGGGCCGTCACCAGCAGGGAGAACGGCAGGCTCGCCAGCGCGCCGCTCGGCGCCACGATGAGGTGGGTGACGCCGGCAAGCCGATCGTCGAACGGCGCCAGCAGCTTCTTGTAGAGACCGTAGGACGCCTCGAGATCGTAGTCCGGCAGCGTGCCCAGGCGCGGCGTCAGGGCGGTGCGCAGGCCGGTCACGGTGTCCGTGAGCGAGGCCTCGGTCACGTCGACGCGGTGCACCGCGAAACTGTCGCGCCGGACCAGCATCGCATAGGACGCCGCGTGGCCGACGACAATGGCGAGGAAGGCCTCGTTGCCGCCAAGCCGCTGCTGCAGCTCCGGCAGACCGACCGGGCCGGGCTGGGCGAAATTGGCGTAGGCGGGGAAGGCGGTGAGCAGCTTGCGCTGCAGGGCGTCGGCCTGGGCGCTCTGCTCCTGGACGGTCTTGGCGAGGGCCGCCTCCTTGATGCTGCCGCGCTCGGCGTCGGGCTTCGACTGCTCGTTGGCGAGCTCGAGCCGGGCGGTATCGCGCTCGCGCTCGGCCGCTTGAGTCTGGCGGATCAGCTCCTCGATCTTGGGGTCGCTGGTGAAAAGCCGCGCGGCGGCACGGCCGATGGTCTGGTCGGCGACGCCGGAGCCGATCGACTGGCCGGCGCGGAACATGTCGTCGGCGAGGGCGCCGCGTTGCTGCGGGTCCTTGCCGCCGAGATCGGAGGCGGAGGCAAAGAAGGGGATGACGGAGTCCGCGACGAGCTGCGCACGGGCCGCGTCGTCCTTGGCGATGATCTCGAAGGCGGCGTGGAAGTCCCGCACCGCGTCGGCGTAGTGATCGACGTCGGTCTGGAAGCGCCCGCGCTTGATCAGAACCAGCGCGGTGGGCGCCGTCGGGCCGAAGAGCTTTTGGCTGAGCGCGACGGCGCCGTCGAGGTCGCGCTTGGCCGCTGCGTAGCGACCGTCCGCGGCATCCACCTCGGAGAGCAGGGCCAGCGCCTCGGGGCGCCAGGACAACGGCAGGCCCGACGTGGACGACATCAGCTCGAGTGCCTCGGAGATCGAGGCGAGGGCGGCGCCGGTATCGCCGGTGCGCAGCGCCATCGCGGCCTCGATGCGCAGGCTGTGCACCAGCTCGCCCCGGGCGCCGAGCTGCGTCGGATCCACGGCGGCCAGGTCGCTATCGCCGCTGTCGCCGGTCGCGAGCTTGCGGCGGATCGACGTCGCCTGGCGGGCGAAGGCGAGCGCCTCCGGATACTTGCGCTCGTTCGCGGCGGCGAGCGCGAGATAGGCGATGTAGCGCGCATGCAGGCGGTCCGAGGCCGAGCGCTGGATGATCGGATCGGCGCGCCGGAACAGCGCGTCCGCCTCGTCGAACCGGCCCTGATTGCTGATCTGCAGCGCGAGCTCGATCAGCGTCGCGCCGAGGCTCTCGGAATCGGGACCCATCACCCGCGTCTCGACTTCCACGGCGCGGCGGAAGGCTTCCTCGGCGCCGGCGAAATTCTGCGTGCTGTTGTAGAAGCGCCCGAGACGGACGAGCTCGTCGAAGCCCGCGACATCGGCGCCCTTGATGCGCCCGAGGTCGCCCTTCACCCGCGTCTCCAGCGTTGCGGTCACCGCCGCCGAGTTCTCCGCCGACAGCGCGACGCCGGACTTCTGCGCCATCGCGGTCTCCAGCACCGGGAGCAGCGACGGCAGGCCTTCCGCCTGCTGGATCGCGCCGCCGGCGGCGGTCACGAGAACGATCTGCGGCCAGCCCGCGTTCTTGAGCGTGCAGGCGTAGACGAGCACGTCGGGGCCGCTACCGACCCAGGTGCCGGTGTCGCAGCTCATGCGCTCGGCGATGCGCTGGCCGGCGAGGCTCTCCTTGCTCGCGCGCTCGATGGCGGCAAGGCGGCCGAGGTCGTCGCTACCGAGCGCCGCAGCCGGGATCGCGGAGGTCCAGACGGTGCCCACCGCCTCCTTGGAATCGCCGCAGGAGATGTCGAGGGGAGGCGCCATTCCCGGCACCAGGGACGGGCCCGGGCGCGGCGCGGCGCGGCAGGTCTCGCCCGCGAGATTCTGGCCGAGCGCGCCGTCGCCAGTCGCCGGGAAGGCGCCCGTGGTGGCGCTGGTGCCGGTGCAGCCGGCGGCGGCGCCGGTCAGCAGCAGCAGCAGAAGCGTGCGGCCAAGTCGCGTCATCACCAGCGGGCCTCGTTGCCCCAGCTCGAGAAGTCGTTGTTCTCTTCCGGCACGTTCGCGCCGCGCCCCAGCCGCGCCAGCTGTCGCCACTCATAGAGCAGATTGCCAAGCAGCGAGACGTAGTAGCCCTGAACCTTCGGTGTTGCTTGCGACGCGGTCTTGGCAGTCAGCGGCTGAGTCAGAGCGTCGAAGCTCGCATCGGTGCCGCTGTCTCCGCCGGCCGCCGGGGAAATGCCGCCCAACCCGCCCTCGCCACCGCCGCCAGCGGGACCAGTGGGCGTTTCCGGCGCCGTCGAACCGCCACCATTTCCATTGTTCAGGAGATCGGCGACGACGGCCTCGAATTGCGGCGTGAGACGGAGACCCGTAATGCAGGCCGGTCCGGCAAAGCAGACGCCGTTGATGATGAAGGGACCGGGCCCGAGCTGTAGGATCAGCGTCGTATTGTTCGCCGCGCCGGCGCCGCCATTGCCATTGACGACGCCAGTGAGATTGGTGCTGGGGCCGGCGATGATCAGGGGGCCGGTGTTGGGTCCCAGAGCAAGCGAGCCCGGGCCGCTGATTGCGCCCGACGAGATGAAGCCGACGCCGGTATTGGGTGCGGTCTGGGTGACCGTGCCGTTCAGGTTGATCGAGCTGCCCTCGAAGATGACCGGCGCGTTGAAGGTGAAATTGCCCAGATTGATCGGGCCGGGGAGGCCGGACGGAATGAACGGCGCCTGGCCGGTCAGCACCGCGTTCAGCTCCTGGGCGATCTGCACGCCGCCGCCGATCATGACCAGCTCGGGCGGGTCGGCGAGGAGTTCGAGGGTCTGCTGGTTGAGCGTCCACTGGCCCGGCGCATCGCCCACGCCGATCGACAGGTTCGAGAACGGCGTGATCCCGCGCGGCCCGGTGCCGTTCCAGGGTCCGTTGAAGGCGAATGTGTCGGCGATAACGATGAACTCGAAGGTGCCCTGATTGACGGTACCGAGGGTGATGCCGCTGGTCTCGGTGTTGATCTCCGTGCCGCCGCCCAGGGTGATGGTCTGCCCGGTGGTGAAGCCGTCGGTGAAGAGGAAGACGCCGGCGAGGGCGATGCCGCCGGTGTTCGCGAAGGTGGGGTCGCCGATCGTGGCGCCGCCCAGCAGGTTCAGCGAGTAGGGGTTCGAGCCGGTGACCAGGCTCGCCGCCGTCACTGATCCTTGGGCCGTGAAGGAGCCCGCCGTCTTGCCGGTGAGGTGGAGAATGCCGGTGTTGCCGAGATTGACCGACGCGAAGCTGTCGGCGCCGCCGTCGACGATCGCGAGGTTGTGCGCGCCGGTGAGGGCGCCGGTGACGGTGATCCCGCCGGTGTCGGAGATGAACGTCGTGTCGGTTCCCAGCAGCACGGCGCCCGAATAGAGCTGGTTGCCGCCGCTGTGGTAGGTGCCTACGTTCAGGGTGATGCCGCCGGCGCCGGAGATCGAGACCATACCGGTAACGCCGGCGCTGTCGATCTCACCGCTGTGATCGATGCCGTTCAGCACCACGCTCTGGCCGGCGAGGATGAGGCTGGTCAGTGCCGTGTTGTTGCCGATGAGGCCGTCGATGGAAATTCCCTGGTTCGCCGTCGCCGAGAATGCATGGGCGCCATCAATGGTGCCGGTAAAGTGGACGCCGCCGGCATCGGAGGTGATCGCCGCATCGGCGAGGAGTGTGACGGCGCCACCGTAGGTCTGGCCACTGCCGCTGTGATAGGTCCCGCCGTTGAGGGCGATGCCGTTGGTCGCGGTCACGCTGACCGCGCCGGTGACGCCGGCACCTTCGCCGCCGATCCCGTTCAGCGTCACGGCGTTGCCGGTGAGGCTGAGGGCGGCAAGAGCCGTTGAGCCGCCGATGAGGCCGCCGACGTTGATCGTCTGGCTCGCGGTCGCCGTCAGCGACCCACCGCCGTCGACGGTGCTGGCGAAGAGGATGTTGCCGGTGTCGGAGGTGAGAGCCGTGTTGGCACCCAGCGTCACCGCCTGGGAATAGGTTTGATCGCCCACCGTGTGGTAGGCGGCGCCGCCGAGAACGATCCCGATGGGATCCACCAGCAGCGAGGTGAGCGCTATCGTCGTGCCGACCGATCCGCCGAGGCTCACCGTACCTGCCGCCGCCTGCAGCGAGAGCGCGTGGGCGCCGTCGATGGTGCTGGTGAAGGCGATGTTGCCGCTGTCGGAGGTGACCACGGTATCGGCGCCCAAGGTGGCGGCGCCGTTGTAGGCCTGCGTCCCGTCGCTACGGTACGTGCCTTCGTTCAGCGTGATCCCGCCGGTGCCGGTCACGCTGATGGCGCCAGTCACGCCGTCGCCCTCACCGCCGATGCCGGTCAGGGTCACCGCGGCGCCATTGATGTCGAGGCTGGTCAGCGCGGTGCCGCCGCCGATCAGCCCGTCCACCGCCACGGCTCCGGCGCTCGCCGCCACCGAGAGCGCATGGGCGCCGTCGATTGTGCCGGTGAAGGTGACGTTGCCCGCCTCGGAGGTGACCGACGTATCTGCCAGCAGCGCCACCGGGCCGGCGTAGGTCTGGTCGCTGCCGCCGTGATAGGTGGTCCCGCTGAGCGAGATGCCGCCGCCGGTGACCGCCACCGTGCCACTGACGCCCACGCCGGCACCGCCGATGCCGTCGAGCTGCACCGTGTTGCCGTGGAGAGTGAGAGCGGTGAGCGACGTTCCGCCGCCGATGACACCGTCCATCTCGATCGCCTGGTTCGCGGTCGCCGTCAGGCTCTGCGCGCCGTCGATGGTGCTCTTGAAGGCGATGCTGCCGGTGTCGGAGGTGAGGGAGGTATCGGCTCCCAGCGTCACCGCCTGGGAATAAGTCTGGTCGCCCACCGTGCGATAGACGGCGCCGCCGAGGGTGATCCCGACGGGATCCACCAGCAGGCTCGACAGCTCCACCGTGCCGCCCACGGAGCCGCCGAGGCTCACGGTCCCCGCCGCCGCCTGCAGCGAAAGTGCATGGGCGCCGTCGATGGTGCTCTGCGTCCCGACGAAGCTGAGGTCGGCGCTGTCGGAGGTCATGGTGGTGTCGGCGGTGAGCGCCACCGGGCCCGTATATGCCTGGGTCCCGCCGCTGTGATAGGTGCCTTCGCCCAACGTGATCGCGTTGGACCCCGTCACATTGACCGCACCGCTCACGCCGGCGCTGCCGCTTCGGTCGATACCGTTCAGGGTCACCGTTTTGCCGCTGATGTTCAGGGCGGCGAGTGCCACGCTGCTGCCGATCAGGCCGTCGACCTCAACGGTCTGGCCGGCGGCGACCGAGAGCGTCTGCGCGCCGTCGATCGTCTTTGCGAAGATCACGCTGCCGGAGTCCGAGGTGAGGCCGGTGCTGACTGCGAGGGTCACGGCTTCGGAGTAGGTCTGGCCGCCGCTGGTGTGATAGGTCGAGCCGCCCAGCGTGATGCTGACGGGATCGATGGCGAGGCTGGTGAGCTCCACCGCATTGCCGACGGATCCGCCGAGACTCACCGTGCCGGTGGCGGCGTTCAGCGAGAGCGCGTGTGCGCCGTTGATCGTGCTGGCGGTGCCGACGAAACTGATATTGCCGTTGCTGGACGTCAGTGTGCTGTCCGTCAGCAACGTCGTCGGGCCGGTGAAATTCTCGTCGCCGGTCGCGCGGTAGGTCGAGCCGGCGAGGGTGGTCGTGCCGGTGACCTGCAGGGCGGCGAGGGTCGTCGTCGAGCCGACCGATCCGCCGAAGCTGACCGCGCCGCCGTTGAGCGCCAAGGCGACCGCCGCCCCCGTGGCGTCGTCGATGGTGCTTGCGAAGTTGATCGCGCCCGCGGCGGCCGAGGCCCGCGTGGTGTCGATGCTGACGGTGCCCGTGCTGCCGCTGCTGGTACCGAGAACGACCTGCTTATTGAAGGAGACGCCGCCGCCGCGGGTGATGATGGCATCGCCGCTGCCGAGGACGATGCTCGAGCCGCCCAGCAGGCTCACGAAGAGAGGACCGGCGCTCGACGTAGCGGAGACCGAGACCTCGTTGCCGAAGGTGATGCCGCCCGACGACGGGCTGGCGGACAGGGTCAGGCTGACGCCGCTCGATCCCGCGAACGTATCGGTGATGCTGACGCTGGGGCTGATAAATATGTTGCCGGCGGACTTCAGGATGACGTTGGTTCCGCCGGACAGCTCGCTGCTGATCCGGTCGGCGCCGATGGTCAGGCCGGCATCATCGGAATCGTTGTCGCCGGTGACGTTGATCGTCTGGGTGCCGCCGCTGGTCGTGGTCGTGCCGTCGTCGCGCTCCAGCGCCCCATTGCCCGCGACCACGGTGATGTTAACGGGATCCAGCAGCCAGGTTCCGGCGCTGCCGTGAGCAGCCGACGCGCTCACCGTGCCGCCGACGCTGAGATTGTTGCGGCTCGACGTCTCCACCATGCCGCCGTTGCCGGACACGCTGCCGCCGTTGACGCTGACGGCGCCGTCGAAGCCGGTGGACTGTTCCGACCAGATCGCCACCTGGCCGCCGTTGCCCGTGGTGATGGCGTTGGCGTTGATGGCGGAACCGGCGGTGATGGTGGTGCTGGTGGCGTTCTGCTCGGGGCCCGCGCCGTGGAAGTTGCCGCCGACGAGAACCGTGCCCCCGCCGGCGTCGCCGGAGGCGTCGAGCGCCGCGGTCGAGCCGAGGGCCACTTGGTCGCCGAGCACCTTGATCGTGCCGCCGGTCTCGCCGGCGCTCTTGCCCGAGGCATCGAGACTGCCGGTCACCGTCACCGCGCCGACGGTGCCGCCGTCCAGCACGATTTCGCCGTTCACCATCGAGGCCGTGGTGGCCTGGACAATGCCGGAGCTGTTGATGACGTTGTCGATGACATTCTTCGCCGCCCGGGCCGTCAAGATCACGGTCCCGCCCGCGGCCGAGATCGTCCCGCCGTTGGATACCAGGGCGCTCACCGGCGTGCCGTCGGCATTGGCGGGCGTCTGGTCGACCGGAGCCGACACCTGGAATGACAGCAGCTTGTCACCCTGGAAGTCGATGGCGAAGGTCTTGGCGCCGCCCAGCACCACGGTGCCGAGATCGGCCTGGATCAGACCCTCGTTGCTGACATGGGCGCCAGCCAGTACGACCGACCCGCCCGACGCGACCTGGATGTTGCCCTGGTTGATGACGGACGCGTTCGGGTTGCCGGGAATGCCGAACTTGTAATTCCCCGCCATGAAGTCGCTGTTCTGGATGTCAGCCGTGGTCGCCAGAAGGCCACCCACGTTCACCTGCGCGCCACCGCCGAAGAAGACGCCGCTGGGATTGACGATCCAGACCTGGCCGTTCGCCGAGAGCTGGCCCGCGATGTTGCTGACATTGCCGCCCAGCACGCGGTTGAGCGCGATCGATCCCGGGCCCGGCTGCTTGAACTGCACGCTGGTGCCGCCGGCGATGGAGAACGACTGCCAGTTCAGGATCGCCTTCGAGGTCGTCTGGGTGATCAGCGTGCTGGTGGCGGAGGGATTGGTCATCCCCACCTGGCCTGCCTGCACCGACAGACCCGTGAGCTGCGCCGCGGCTTCCTTGCTGCCCAGCGACATTGCGGCCACCAGGGCCGTGGTGGTCAGCAGCAAATTCCGGAAACCGAGCTGGCGACCGACAGACGACGCATCGCGTCCCGCAAGGCGAGCTTCCCGTATCGAGCCCACTGTCCGAAACCCTTTCCGCCAAATTAGCGGCGTTGATGTCGTCCCCGTGCCCAAGATCGAAAGCCGATCACATTGCCCTACAGAGAAATTCTATTAACCGCAATTGATCTATGCTTAACGAAACCTGAACATTCTCAACAATTTAAAGAAATGTTGAGGCATCGTCCAGTAGTTGATTGGCGCGCCGGGCCATCGCCCGGCGGATTCCCTACACCGGACTTCGGTCTATGCCGAAAATGGTGCAGGACGAGGCCCAGTTTTCCCCGGGGGCGCGTCTCGTCGCTCCTCCGATCGTGTGTACGGGGCCGTGGTGCGGTGGCGCGTGCTCCCAGCTCGCTCAGGCGACCGTGCCACCTTCCCCGATTGGGACCCCAATGATTCACTTCTTGCTAACTATCACGGGCAAGCTGACAGAGATGTGAATTGCGTCACCGACGCCCGCGCGGTGGCCGGCGCCCGCCGCGCCCAATGTGCAAGCCGGGCGTAGACCGCCGGCGACGGGTCAAAATCGACGCGGGGATGCCGGAACGGGATCCACTGGAAGCGCTCCCGGAACAGCCTGCCGGCGTGGGGTGGCTGAGAATAGTCGTGCGCCGGCAGGGGTCGCAGGCTTTCCTGCTCGACACGGACATGCCGGAGATTGCCGCGCTCCGACGCGTAGAGCGCCAGCACCGCGCGCTTGTCGGCCGCCGTCTCGGATGTGAGCCGCAGGATCTCCTCGTCGCCGAGCTCGGCGATGAAGGTCTGGGAGCGCACGATCCCGCCGGCGAAATTGTATTCGGCGTATTCCCAGGCGGCGACGCGATCGCGAAATCCGGCGGCCAGCAGATTAGCCGCATCGTGGTCCTGATGCGCGCCCTCCCAGGCCGGCGCCCAGAGCACGTCGATCCCTTGCCGCTCGATCACCCGCGCGATCTCCGCGCGGGCCTCGTCGAGATGCGCTCCGAGCGTGCGCGACGGCCAGGCGCAGAATCCGCAGGGCGAGATGCCCAGTACTGCGGCGGCGCGCTCCGCCTCGCGCCGTCGCCGCGCGATCCGTGCCGCGCAGGTGCCACGTTGCCAGGACCAGAGCCGATCGGCGGTCGGCACCCCCGACGTCAGATAGAGAGCGTAGATCTCCGCTCCGTCCTCCTTGGCACGGCGAATGCTCGCGGCGCAGCCCACCGCCTCGTCGTCGGGATGCGCCGCCAGCAGGAGAATGCGGCGACCGGTCACGCGTTCGCCGCTTGCAGCCGGCGTGGAGACGCGACCTCCTGCCAGCGCGGCAGCAGATCCATGGTGAGGACGTCGCGCCAAGACGGCAGGCGGAGCTCCGCATAGGAACGGGCGGCGCGGGACATCTCGTGCCGGCGTTCCGCGCTCGCTGCCAATGCGGCAATCGCCTCGACCCAGACGCGCGCCTCCACGCTGGGAAGGATGCGGCCGGTCACCTCCGGCACCACCACGCGCCCCATCTCGCTCTTGCCGGCCACCAGGACCGGGAGTCCAGAGGTCAACGCCTCCAGCACGACATTGGCATACTCCTCGACCTCCGAGGGAAATGCGAACAGGTCTGCCGAGGCGTAGAGCCGGGCGAGGCGCGCGGGCCCGACGCTGCCGGGGCACGTGGCATGGAGTCCCAGGCGATCGAGGATCGCCTGGCGCTCGGCGCCGTCCCCGGCGCAGACCAGGTGCACCGGCAGGCCGCGTCCAACGAGCTCCGTCATTGCGTCCGCAAGCACGGCGATGTTCTTGCCACGATTGAGCCGGCCGACGAAGAGCACCACGACCTTGCCGGCGGGAATCCCGAATTCGGCGGCAAGCCAGGCGCGGTCGCGTTGCTGCGGCGAAAACATCTGGCGATCAACTCCGCGGCGAAGCAGGCTGGTCCGCCGCCCGGCATCCGGCCCCGCCGCCGCGAGCTGCGCGGGTCGCGACACGAACACGAAACGGCACGCGTTCTGATAGCGCGCGAGCTGATGCAGCATCCAGCGCTCCGCGCGCTGCGGCAGGCCCAGCGTGTGGTTGGCGATCCGCGCGAGCGCGCCGCCGCCGAGCGTCCGCTCGATGGTCTGGGCAGTGAAGATGCGCGCGTATTCCGGCGTGTTCGTGTGTACCGAGCTCACCAGCGGGATGCCGCGACGGCGCGAGACGCCCAATGCCGTGCGCGCGAAGGCGAAGTAGGCACCGGTACTATGGAGAACGTCGTATCCGCCCAGTGCCGCCGCGAGGCGGGGATGCCAGGGCGCGAGATCTGTGTGCTCGGGCACATGGGAAAGGAACGTGAGGCTCGCGGTGCCGAGGATCGGCGGTTCGATGCGATAGCGGACATTGTCCGCGATCTCGATCTCGCGCGCCTCCGGTCCGAGGAAATGGATCGTCAGGTCCAAGGCATCGGGGACGGCCGCCGCCGCCTGCGCCAGCCGCTCCCAGCATTTGACGTGACCGCCGGATTTCTGGTCCCACTGCAGATCCACGAGCACACCGACCTTGAGAGTCGGGTAGCCGCTGCCGAGCTGGGGAGACGGGCGATCGAATAGATGCTTGAGGGGGGATACCAACATGCCTGCGCGTTCCCTGGCTCATCGGCGAAGTATATGCGGCGCCCTCTCGCTGCCGGCAACTCCCATCGGGAAATTTTTTTGGTACGATTCCGTTCAGATCGGAGTCCGGCGGACAGTGTGCTCGCTCGATCCCGGTGCTGCCGGAGGGGGCCGATCACTGGCGCTCCGTTGCAGCCACCAGCCGGCGGCGAGGGCGGGCGCGCCCAGGGCGAGCTCGCGGGCACGACGCACGACGGCGAGGAGCGTGAATCGGAGCGCCAGCACTGGCTCGATCACCCGGTCGATGTCGTGGGCGGCAAGCAGCCCGGCGAGCCAGAGCAGCAGCGTCGACAGGCGCATCGGGCGTCGCTAGCGCGGCTGGCCGGAGGTGCCACCGAAGCTGTAAGGCGGGTTGGCGGGCGCGCCCGGCACCGGTGCCATGCCACCGGGACCATAGCCGGTGGTCGGGCCGACATTGGCGGGCGGCGCATATTGGACCGGCGGGGATGTCGGCGCCGTGCGCTGCACCCCCGGCGGCGGCCGGGTCGAATAGATGTCCGGCCCGACCGAGGGCACGTCGGGAACCGGCGTCGGCCGCGCGATCGGCTGGCCGCCCGGCGGCGTGTTCTGGGCCCGCGCGCCGGTCGCCCTGAGGACGACCCCGCTGCCAGCGAAGAGCGCGAGGATCATGAGAAGCCGGATCAGCCGTGCCATGGGACCTGTCTCACCGGTTGCACCGGGCGCTGCCGGAAGAAAGTCCGGTCTCAGCTGCCGCGCAGACGCCGCCGGCGAGATATATAGGCACGCAGGGCGAAACCGGCAAAGAAGGCGGCGACGAGACACGCCAGTTCTATGAGGATCGCAACATCCATTCCCGCTGCCCGCGGCTGGTGAGGGAAGAGGTAGGCTCCTTGCGGAGGTCCCCGAAAACGGTGCCATCGCCGGCAACCCCTGTCACATGAAACTAAATAAAGATGTAGGGATTGGCGCCTCGCCCGCCGTCGGACCTTTGCCAGACGGGGGCGGTCTGTGGAAATCTGCCGGCCAATGACGTGCGCGAGCGCCAGGGGCGCCGCCGATGGAGGAGACAGCCGTGCCGGACACTCTCGATCTCGATCACTTTCAACTGAGCGGTCTCGTCAAGGGCGTGCCGCCGGGCGTGGCGTCGTTTCCCCTGGGGGAGATCGGCGCCAAGGGCTGGAACCTCCTGCGGGAGGACCTGCCGCTGCCGGCGGCGGTGCTGAAATCCTCCGCCATCGACCACAACGACCGCTGGATGCAGGCCTTCCTCAAGCTGTCGGGCGCCGTGATCGCGCCCCACGGCAAGACCACCATGAGCCCGGCGCTGTTCCGCCGGCAGCTCGCCGACGGCGCCTGGGCGATGACGGTGGCGACGGCGCAGCAGGTGCAGGTGTGCCGAGCGATGGGCGTCAAGCGCATCGTGCTTGCCAATCAACTCATCGGCCGCCAGGCGATCCGCTATGTCCTGGAGGAGCTCGCCGCCGATCCCGCTTTCGAATTCTACTGCCTCGTCGATTCCGTGGCGGGAGTGGAGATGCTGGCGCGCGCCGTCGAGCGCTACCGGCCGCGGGCACCGATCAATCTGCTGCTGGAAGGCGGCAGCGCCGGCGGCCGTACCGGCTGCCGCGACCTCGCCGGCGCGCTGGCCGTGGCGCGCGCGGTGAAGAGCGCCGGCGCAGCCGCTGCGGCTGCGCGGCGTCGAGGGCTTCGAGGGGCTGATCGGCGGCAAGACGCCGGAGGAGACCGAGGCAGGGATCCGGGGCTTCCTCGAATTCCTCGCCGGCATCGCCGAGGCCTGCGCGGGCGAGAACCTGTTCGCGCCCGGGCCGGTCATCCTCTCCGCCGGCGGCTCCGCCTTTTACGATCTCGTGGTGGAGCGCTTCTCCCGGGAGCGCCTCGGCCGGGAGACACTGGTGCTGATCCGCAGCGGCTGCTACCTCACGCACGACAGCGCCGCCTACCGCCGCGCCTTCGAGCGCCTGCGCGAGCGGACGCCGGCGGTGGAAAGCCTGGGCGAGGGGCTGAAGCCGGCGCTGGAGGTCTGGGCCTATGTGCAGTCGCGGCCGGAGCCGGAGAAGGCGATCTGCACCGTGGGCCGTCGAGACATCTCCTCGGATCTCGACATGCCCGTGCCGCTCGCCTGGTACCGCCCCGGCACCAACGCCAGGCCGCAGCCGATCGGGCCCGGCCACACTATTACCGGCCTCAACGACCAGCACGCCCATCTGGCACTCCCGAAGGAGAGCCCGCTCGCCGTCGGCGACATGATTTCCTTCGGCGTCTCGCACCCCTGCACCACCTTCGACAAGTGGCAGGTGCTCTATCTCGTGGACGACGCCTACGGGGTGACGGGGGCGGTGAGGACGTATTTCTGAACGCTCAGGTGATCGCCTCGACGCTGCCGTCCAGCGCCATCAGTCCGAGCTCGACGCTGAGCTTCGGATAGCGCGTGTGCAGCTTGGCGCGCAGGCTGCGCAGCTCTCGCGCGTGGACCGCGAGCTCCTTGGCCGGATCCTTCGCGAAGTCCTCGCCGAACACCACATTGTAGGCGCCGCAGTCCCGGTGATCGATGACGATCACCTGGTGGATGTGGTGGAGATCGCGGGCGACCTTCACATGCTCCCAGAAGGTCTCGTTCCAGGCGGGGAATTTCTTGGTCTGCGCCGCCAGCGAGGCGCCGGCCAGGACGAGCTGATCGTATTTCCCGGCCATGCCGCGTCCCGCCATGTAGCGGGTGGTGGCGTCGGTGAGGCGGAAGTCGATGCAGTTGAAGAGGAGCGCGTCGGTCTCCGCCGCCAGCGCCGGCTGCCACGGTAGCGCCGCGGCGGCGAGTGCCGCGCCACCGCTCCAGGCGAGGGTGGAGAGCAGGCGGCGGCGGGTCAGTCCGCCCGCGATGCAGGAGCATTGTCCGCCGTCGGTCGATTGCATCGGTGTCCGCATTGTCATTTTCCCCTCCATTCCAAGCTCAGGCGCCGACTGGATTGAAGTCGTAGGTCCCCACGCCCTGCAGGACGCCAAACTTGCACGGGCCCATGTCCTTGCCGGTGACGCGGTGCGCGCGCTTTACAGGCACGACGTAGGTGTCGCCGGGCTTGAGCTCGATCACCTCTCGTGGAGCGCGGGTCTCGATCACCATCGGGCCGGCCATGCAGAAGAAGGTGTCGCTGACGTTGGTGTGCCAGTGCCAGGGCACCTCGTGGCCGGGCCCGAGCGTCAGCACCACCATGCGGAGCTCGGGCGTCTCGGCCCAGATCTCGTAGTCCGCGACCTCGTAGGACGGGCGCTTGACCGGGGCGGCGATGGCCATGGCGGACTCCTCCCTTGCGATTCCCCGTAGTAAAGCACGGCAGGCGCCCCTTGGGCAGCGGTCACGCGCCGATCAGGGTGAGGCTCACCTGACGTTGATGGGGAGCGCGGCGATGCTCGAAGAGATAGATCCCCTGCCAGGTGCCGAGGCCGAGCCGCCCCGCCGTCACGGGCACGGAAAGCTGCACCGGGGTCAGGGCTGCCTTGATGTGGGCGGGCATGTCATCGGGGCCCTCGGCGTCATGGAGATAGAGGCGGCTATCCTCCGGCACCAGGCGCTTGAAGAAGGCCTCGAGGTCGCGGCGCACGTCGGGATCCGCATTCTCCTGAATGAGCAGGGAGGCCGAGGTGTGTGGCAGGAAGATCGTCAGCAGCCCATCCCTGATCGTCTGCCGGCCGACCCAGCGCGCCACCTCGGCGGTGATCTCGTGTAGGGTTGCGCCCGTCGTGGCGATGGTGAGCTGGTGCTGGGCGAGGCTGACGGTCATGAAGATTTCCGGAGGCTGTTGCTAGGGGCGGGCTTCGTCGACGCCTCCATCCGACTTAGGAAGGACGGCGATGCCACACCAGGAGAAACCAGATGATGCCGGGCTCGCAAGCAGTGAGGTTGTGCGGAACCGGCGCGCTTCTCGCCTTTGCCCTGGTCTGCGCCGCCGGCGGCGCCCGTGGCCAGGCTCCCGCCAACGATGCGGTGTGGGCCGCCTCTTACGATGCGGCTTCCCAGACCCGCTACATTCCCCTCGAGCTCATCCTCGGCGCGCCCTGGGATGGGCGGCGCGAGATCGCCATGCCGGCGGGCGATTTCACCGAGGGGGTTCCGCTCAATAAGAACCCCAGCACCTGGCACGGGCCGGTCGAGTGGCAGAATCCGGATACCGGGGCCAGGCTGACCGTCTACGACCGCGCCCGCCGCGGCGTGGTGCAGAAATTCGCCGTCCGCAGCGACGGCACCGCCATCGGCCGCGTCGCCGACAATCGCAACGACATCAGCAGTTGCGACCAGGAAGGGAAATATCCGCTTGGGCTGTGGAAGCAGGGGGAGATGCGGCAGTTCGACTACCGCTGCTGGCGCGGCACGGGCAACGACAAGCGCATCACCGACATGGTCACCACCATCGCCATCGAGAAGATCGATTTCACCTATGCCGGGGCGGCCCATTCCCTGCAAGTCCACTGGATCCTCCGGCACAAGGGCGACGCCAGGGAGGTGGACAATCGCGTCTATGTGTTCTCGCCAGGGCGCGGCGTCGTCTATGTGAAGTGATCCGGCCTTGTCCTTGGGACCATCTCGCGGTGAACTGGCGCGGTGGGAACGGGAGGCATCGATGGAACCGGATCGCTACAGCTACTCGCCGATCGCGACGCGGCCGCGGATCGCCTGGCCCGATGGGGCGCGGGTCGCGCTCTGGGTGGTGCCGAACATCGAGCACTACGAGTATCTCCCGGCCTTCGTGCGCACCCGCAATCCCTGGCCGCGCTCGCCCTATCCCGACGTGCTCGGCTACGGGACCCGGGACTACGGCAATCGCGTCGGCATCTGGCGGATGTTCGAGATCATGGACCGCCACGATATCCGCTGCACCGTGTCCCTGAGTCTCTCGGTCTATGAGCACTATCCGGAGATTCGGGAGGCGATCGAGCAGCGGCGCTGGGCGATCTTGAGCCACGGCGTCTACAACACCCGCTATCACTGGGATCTGACCGAGGAGGAGGAGCGGGCGCAGATCGCCGAGGCGCAGGCGATCTATGAGCGCGTGACCGGCCGCAAGCTCGCGGGCTGGTTCTCGCCGGCGATCTCCCACACGATCAACACACCCGACCTCGTGGCCGAGGCAGGCATGCGCTACATCTGCGATCTCTATCACGACGATCAGCCGACGCCGATCCGGGTGCGCAAGGGCAGCCTGATCTCGGTGCCGTATTCCATGGATCTCAATGACGCCATGATCTATCGCCAGCCCGTGGAGGCGGAGGATTTCGCGCAGATGGTGATGGATCATTTCGACACCGTCTGGCGCGAGGGCGCCACGCAAGGCCGCGTCATGTGCATCGCGCTCCACCCCTACATGATGACGGCGCCGCACCGGGCGAAGCATCTCGACCGCGCGCTCAAGTACATTCTCTCCCACGACGGCGTCTGGAAGACGACCGGCGAGGAGATCGCCGACTGGTACATCGCCAACGCTCTCGCGCCCTTTCAAGACCATCTGGGGGAGGAGGCCTGAGATGAGCGCCAAGACCCCGCCGGTCGGTGAGCGCCACGCTCCCGGCATGGACCATTCCCTCTACCCCTATTCGCCGATGCCGGCGCGGCCGGCGCTGACATGGCCGCAGGGTGCGCGCGTGGCGTTCTGGGTCCTGCTGCATCTGGAATACTGGGAGCTCGATGCGCCCGAGGGCGCGTTGCGCGATCCCCGCTTTGTCGGCGAGTTCGGCAGCTACTTTCCAGACTATCGGAGCTGGACCCAGCGCGACTACGGCAACCGCGTCGGCATCTTCCGTGTGCTGGAGCTCCTCGACCGCTACGGGCTCAAGGTGACGGTGGCCGCGAATTCCTCGGCGATCGAGCGCTATCCCTACCTGGTGGCGGAATTCACGCGCCGGGGCTACGAGTTCGCCGCCCACGGCAGCCATGCCACCCGCATGATCACGAGCCGCATGAGCGAGGCGGAGGAGCGCGCGCTGATCGCCGCCTCGGTCGAGGCGGTGGAGCGCGCGACGGGCAGGCGGCCCACCGGCTGGCTCGGCCAGGACTACGGCGAATCCGCGCGCACGCCACAGCTCTTGGCCGAGGCCGGGCTCGACTACGTCATGGACTGGCCGAACGACGACCAGCCCTACCGGATGACCCTGGGCAAGCCATTCGTCTCGATTCCGAACCACGCGGAGTGGGACGACGTGCAGCTGCTGTGGCTCCGCCGCGTCGGTATGCAGACCTATGCGAAGGTACTCGGCGAGGCCTTCGAGGCGCTGCACGAGGAGGGAGCGCAATCCGGTCGCCTGTTCGGCCTCAGCCTGCATCCCTGGCTCATCGGCATGGCGCACCGCATCGGCTATCTCGACCAGGCGTTGCGCCGCATCGCCGGACACCGCGATGTCTGGCAGGCCACAGCCGGCGAGATCGCGGCCTGGTATCTGGAGCAGAGGTGAGGGAACGTTCCGCCGGCGCCGGGGTTTGATGCACCATCGGACACGCTTTTATGTAAGTTTTGTAATCATATCCCCTGACGATATTCGACCGTAGATCACAAAATTGCCACGAAGGGGCGGCAGAACATGGCTGTGCGCAGGGATAGTAGTGGCAACCTCGCGCGTTATATCCGACGAGACGGGCACCGCGGCTTCGACTGTCCGTCGAGCGCACCTCCCGAATGCCCAACCCAATTAATAATGAGGCTCCTCACATGACTTCCTTCGCCAAACCGACGGCTGGCGCCGTCGCCGTCGTTGCGCTGCTGGCTGCCGGCTTCCTTGCGCCCGCCGCCCAGGCAGGCTCGTCGGCCTCGCCGCAGCTTGCCCAGGCCGCCACTGCACCCGCCACCCAGAAGACCTCCACCACCACGCACGCCAAGAAGACGCCGGTGGATCGCGTCGAGGCGCGCATCACTGATCTGCACTCGCGCCTCAAGATCACCGACGCCCAGGCGAGCCAGTGGGACGCCTTCGCCCAGGTGATGCGCGACAATGCCAAGGCGATGACCACTGCCCTCGATCAGCGCGCCGCCGCCGCGAAGACGGCGTCCGCAGTCGATGACATGCGCTCGTACCTGGCGGTCACCCAGGCCCACGCGGACGGCATGGCCAAGCTCGAGCCCGCATTCGAGAACCTCTACAACGCCATGTCGCCGGACCAGCAGAAGAACGCCGACGTCGTGTTCGGCAGCTTCGCCCAGGGTAGAGGGCACCGCGGCCCCCACAAGATGCCGGCCTCGGCGCCTGCCAAGCCCTAGGCAGAGCTTGCCCCGCCGAGTGCGGGACAGAGAATTGGCGAGGTTCGCCAAGGGCTGACGGCGCCGCCTTGATTTTGCCGTAAACCCTTGGTGGGCCACCTTTTCTTTGTCACGGGCGGAGCGGGCACTAAAAATGCCGAGCTTGCTTATTATCTCATGCGAGGCAGATCTCGACCTTGCGACTACGCCCCGGAAAGGAGGCGCACATGAGTACCCCGATGAAGATGCTTCGGAACTTTGCCGTGAGCCGTTCGGCGCGGACCCTGGTGCTGGCGCTCGGCCTCGGTGCCGTGGCGGCCGCGACGGTGGTGCCGGCTTACGCGGATTGGCGCGATGACCGCGCGCGGCACGAGCGGGAATATCGTGAACATCGCTGGCACGACCGCCATCCCGTCTACGTGGGCCCGGGCTACGCCTATGCCCCGCCGCCGGTCGTCTACGCGCCGCCACCGCCGCCTCCCGGCATCAACCTGATCATTCCCCTGCACATTCGCTGACGATCTCCGGCCGCACGATCTTTCCTCGCGAGAGGTCGTGCGGCCGCCTTGATTGCCGCTCGCTTCGTCTCCGGTCTTGCCTCGGTGGACGCTGCGAAGCGGATGTCGGATAACCTCTCCTCGGACTTCGACAGCGGGGGAGCGGGGCGGTGGCGGAATTCTCGGATGCGGAGCTCTACGGCAAACCCCTGACCTTCATGGGCGCGCCTTACGGCCAGGACCTCTCCGGCGCCAAGGCTGCGATCCTCGGCGTGCCCTTCGACTGCGGCGTAAACCCGCTCCGCATCGGCTCGCGCCTGGGGCCCCAGGCGATCCGCCTGCAGTCGCAGCAGCTGCGCCCCTACAACTCCGAGCTTGCCGATTTCAATCCGCTGCAGCGCCTGGGCGTGGTGGATTGCGGCGACGTCAAGGTGGTGCCGAGCCGCGTCGTCGACGCCTTCGATCGCATCGAGGCGGCAGCGCGGCGCATCCACGAGGCGGGTGCGGTGGCCGTCACCATGGGCGGCGACGGCAGTGTCTCGCTGCCTCTGGTGCGCGCGGCGGCGCGCCGGCACCGCGGCATGGTGGCCGTGCACATTGACGCCCACACCGACAGCTATCCCTATGCGCCCGACGACAAGTACAACACCTCGACCCAGTTCACCCACGCGGCGCAGGAGCAGCTGGTAGCGGCGTCGCTCTCCTATCACATCGGCGTGCGCGGCACGACCTACGCCTCGGGCGTCTACGACTTCACGCGATCGCTGGGCTACAACGTCATCACCATGCGCGAGCTGATGAAGCGCGGCATCGACGACGTGCTGGCGGAGCTGCACGAGCGCCTGGCCGGACGGCCGGTCTATCTCTGCGTCGACATGGACGTCTTCGATCCCTCGGTGGCACCGGGCGTGGCGACCCCGAGCTGGGGCGGGCTGCTGGCGCGGGAAGGGCTCGAGTTCCTGCGCGGCCTCACCGGTCTCGACATCGTCGCCGTCGACGTCAACACCGTGAGCCCGCCTCACGACGTCCAGGGCATGACCGCCTCGCTGGCGGCCCAGGTGATGTACGAGGGGCTGGTGCTCCTGTGCCGGAAGCTCGGCCTGGACTGATGCGGCAGCCCCCGCGAGTGTGAGCTCCGCCACATCGTGCGCGGTGGGGCCCTGCGATGCTGGGCCTGCCGCGATCCACGTCGCGCAACACGGGAGGGGAGGCCGGAGCCATGACATCCGTCTATTTCGCCACCAATCGCAAGGCCGACAGTACCGCGACCGGCGGCTTCGGCGCCGACATCGTCGCCAACCAGCCCGACGCCATCACCTATGCCGTCGCCGACGTCACCGGAATCGCGCTGGAGCAGGAGAGCAGCGGCACCATCGCCTCGGTCACCGACAAATCTCCCGGCGGCTTCTCCGATGCCGCCACCAAGGCCATCATCGGCGCCAAGAAGAACCTCCTGGTCTTCATCCACGGCTTCGACAATTCCTTCGAGGACGCGATCAAGCGCGCCGCCTATAACCGTGAGTGGTTCGCCGAGGGCGGCCAGTCCGCCGGCGACACCACGGTCATCGCCTTCACCTGGCCGTCGGCCGGCAAGCTCTTCGCCGCGCCGTCCTTCACCTCGCCCGACGCCTACCGCGGCGACCAGGCCCAGGCGGGCAAGTCCGGCTATCACCTGGGCTTCTTCCTGAACGAGATCGATCAGCTCCGCGCCGACTATCGGAAAGGCAATCCGAGCGGCAAGATCTTCCTGCTGGCGCACAGCATGGGGAACTACTGCCTGCAGGCGGGGGTGCAGTACTGGTTCGACAACCGCGGCTCCGACGACCTCATGTTTGACGAGGTCTTCCTGCCCGGCGCCGACGAGGTCGACGACAGCTTCGAGCGCCCGGCCGGCGGGCGGCTCAGCAACCTGCCGAAGCTCACCAGCCGGATCTCCTGCTACTACAGCCGCAAGGACGTGGCGATGTACCTGAGCACCACGATCAACCTCAACGCGCGGCTGGGCTTCGACGGTCCCAGCGACAAGCGGGATACCGCCCGATATCCCCTCGCCAAGTTCCGCATCGTCGACACCACCGAGGTCGGGGATTTCGATCCCGTCAATCCGCCGGATGCGACGCACCAATACTATCGGCGCTCCAAGATCGTCCGCACGGACATCGCCGCCACCATGGCGGGGAAGCCGCCGGTGGCAGGAGGATTGATCAGCCTCTAGAGCGTCGTACCAGCCCGTCGACGGCGATGACGCCATCGCCCGCGGGCTTGACGATGAGGGGATTGATCTCGGCTTCGACGACGGCGGGCAGATGCGCCAGCGCCGAGACGCGGGCGATCGCGTCGGCCAGCGCCGCGACATCGCCGGCCGGCTTGCCGCGAAATCCCCTGAGCACGGCGAGGCCGCGCACCTCCGCGATCATCTCGGCGGCCTCCGCTGCCGAGACCGGCGCCAGACGCAGCGCGAAATCGCGATAGATCTCCGCCAGCGTGCCGCCCATGCCGACCGTCACCACCGGTCCCACCTGGGGATCGAGGCGATAACCCACAAGCACTTCGGCGACGCCGTCGGTCATCGGCTGCACGAGAATGCCGTCGAGGTGCGCGTCGGGTCGCCGCTCGCGCACGGCGGCGACGAGGACGGCGACACGCGTGGCGAGTTCGTCCGGCGAGGCGATGCCGAGCGCCACGCCGCCGGCATCGGTCTTGTGCGGGATATCCGCCGAGAGCACTTTCGCCGCCACCGGAAACGGAAAGGGCAGGGGAGCGTCGAGCGCGCCGTCGAGGCCGAGCGTGACGCTCGCCGCCACCGGCACGCCGAGTGCGGCGAAGAGCGCCGAGGAGCGCTGCTCGTCCAGCACCTCGCCGGGTGTCGCCTCCAGCACCGTGCGCGCCGCGGCGAGCGCGCGCTCGTCGACGGCGGTGGTTGCGGCCGGCGGCGTCCACGCGAGATAGGCGGCGATGCCGTCGGCGCAGGCTTCGGGCGTGCGGAAGGCCGCGACGCGGTGCTGCGCCAGTAGTTCCAGGGTCTGGTCCGCGTGGGGCGTCAGGAACACCGCGATGGGCTTGGCGTGACCGGCGCAGTCGATGATCGGCTTCACCGCGAGCTCGGGATTGAACTGGGCGGAGGATCCCACCACCGCCACCACCAGGGCGAATTCCGGCGCTGCCAGCAGCGTGTCGAGGGCGGCGCGCATGATGTCGTAGCGCGCACCCGCCAGCGTGAGGTCGAGGATGCGGCCAGGCTCGGCGGCGATGCCGGCGGCCTTGAGCCGTTGCGCGGTCGCCTCGCTGGGCGCCGCCACGTCGACGCCGAGCACGCCGAGGCGGTCCACGACCATGGCGGCGCCGCCGCCGGTCGTGGCGACGACGCCGACGCTTCGGGTCGGGCTCGAAGGCGGCGCGCGCCCGATCAGCAGCGGGGCCACCTCCAGCAGCGTCTCCAGGTGATCGACGCGGAGGATGCCGTGATGCCGGAGGAAGGCCTCGGCGGCGGCGTCGGAGCCGATCATCGCGCCGGTGTGGGAGAGTGCCAGCTCCTGGCCCGCCTCGGAGCGGCCGAGCTTGTAGGCGATGACCGGCTTCCCCGCGTGCCGCGCCTGGGCCGCGAAGCGCGCGACCTCCTCCGGCCGCCGCACCGTCTCCAGGAACAGCAGGAAAGCGTCGGTGTCGGTGTCCGCCACCAGCGCCGCACCAATCTCGCCGACGGAGAGGTCGGCCTCGTTGCCGACCGAGATCATCTTCGCGAAGCCGATGCCCCGCGCGCCGCCGCGGGAGATGAAGGTGCCGAGCAGGCTGCCGCTCTGGGAGATCACGGTGAGCCGTCCCCTGGGCAGTTCGTCGGCGGCGAAGGACGCGTTGGCGGTCAGCGTCAAACCTGTGCGGGTGTTGACGACGCCGAGGCTGTTGGGCCCGACGAGGCGGAGGCCGGCCTCGCCGGCGATCTCCACCAGGCGCTGCTGGCGGGCCCGACCTTCTGCGCCCGCCTCAGCGAAGCCTGCAGCAAGTATGGTCGCGACCTTGACGCCGCGCGCGGCGCAAGCGGTGACCGCTTCCTCCACCGCCGGCGTGTTGACGAGGATATAGGCGTGGTCGATTTCGCCGGGCACCTCGGCGAGGCTGGCGTAGGCGCGCTCGCCCTGCACGGTCTGGCGCCGGGAATTGACAGGATAGATATCGTTGGCGAAGCCGTGCTTACGGAGGAAACGCAGCGGCCGCCCTGCGGTCTTGCCGGCATCGTCGGAGATGCCGATCAGCGCCACGGACTTGGGTTGGAACAGCGCGCCTGCGAGGCGGCTGACGTCAGTCGGCCGCGGCGGCACGGCGCGGCTTCTGCGGGAATGGCCGATCGAACACGAACTCGGCGATGCGGTTCTTCAGGATCTCGATCGAGCCGCCGGCGATCATCCAGCCGCGGGTGCGGCGCAGGCAGTATTCGACGATGCTCTCGTCGGTGAATCCAAGTCCGCCCAGGATCTGCACCGCCTCATTGGCGGCGCGGAAGCCCGCCTGGTTGCAATAGGCTTTCGCCAGCGACGTCTCGTAGGCGGAGGGCAGGCCGCGGTCCGCATTGACGGCCGCGCGATAGAGCAGAAGCTGCGCCGCCTCCAGCTCCAGGGCCATCTCGGCGAATTTCCACTGGATGCCCTGGAACTCGCAGAGCGGGCGGCCGAACTGGATGCGCTCGCGGGCGTGGTCGCGGGCGACAGTGAAGGCGAGGCGGCCCACCGCCAGGGCCCGCGCCGCGTTGCCGATGCGCTCCACGTTGAAGCCCTGGATCTGCTTCTTGAAGCCGCCGGGTCCGAGGAGAAGATTCTCGGGGCCCACGCGGCAGTTCTCGAAATAGAGCTGTTGCCAATGGTCGCCGCTGACGAAGCGCGCGGGCTTGCCCAGCGTGAAGCCCGGCGTGTCCCGCTCCACCAGCACTGAGCCGATGCCGTCGACGCCGGGACCGAAGCGCACGTAGACGAGAAAGACACTGGCCTCCGGACTGTTGCTGGTGAAGACCTTGGTGCCATCGATGCGCCAGCCGTCGCCTTCAGGCGTCGCCGCGGTCTTGAGGTCGGTGACGGCGGAGCCCGCCTCGGGCTCGCTCATGCCCAGCGCGATGACCGCCTTCCCCGCCAGCAGCGCCGGGAGGAAGCGCGACTTCTGCTCCGCGTTGGCGTATTCGGCGAAGGTGCGGATGGCGCCGAAATTACCGGCCTGGATCACGTCGGCGCTGCGCGGGCAGGCGAGCGCCACCTCCTCGATGGCGATGACCGCGTCCATGAGGCTGCCGCCCTGGCCGCCGTCCGCCTCGGGGAGCGCGATGCCGAGGAGGCCCTGCGCCGCCATCTTCGCGGCGACGTCCCAGGGGTAGCCCTCGGCATGGGCGCGCTTGAGCGCATTCGGCGCCAGCTCGCGCGCCGCGAAGCGACGGACGCTCTCCTGAAACTGTGCCTGCTCCGCCGTGAGCGAAAAATCCATCGCCCGGCCTGTCAGGCGGCGGGCGCGGGGCGGCGTCCCGCCCAAGCGTAGGTCAGCGCGGTCGCGCTGGTGTAGACCAGCAGGATGACGAGGCTGGGATAGACGGGATCGACGAGAAGATCGGCGGCGCGGAAGGCCCACCAGGAAAGTCCCCAGGCAAAGGCCAGCGCATAGCCCGTGAGAATGCCGGCTTTGAGCGCGCCATAGCGCAGCAGTACCAGCGCGATGCCGAGCGTCGAGATCGCGATGAACAGGAGCTCGGCGTCCAGCCCCCAATCCGGCCGCACCAGGAACCATTCCTGCACCGCCTGGTCGATCGCCTGGGCGTGGATTTCCACACCGGGAATGCTGGTGCCCATCGGCGTCGCGCGCGGGTCGCTGAGGCCGGGAACGCTCGAGCCCACCAGCACGATGCGGTCCTTGATATCGCCCGCATCGAACTTGCCCGCCAGCACGTCCGCGGCGGAGATCCAGCGATCGCGATCGACGGGCCGGTAGGCGATCCACATCCGTCCGCGCTCGTCGGTGGGAATGACCAGGGGCCCGATCTTGATCGCCGTGAGGCCGCCGGCGGTGCGGAGCCCGGTCATGCCGCCGGGCGCCACCGAACGGCCGATGTAATTCCGGGCGCCGAGGCCGACGCGCAGGATCTCCGCGACGAAGCTCGGATAGGGCCCGCCGCTCACCCGCTCCACCAGGCGCATGCGGCGGACGACGCCGTCGTGGTCGGTGTCCTCGTCGATGCTGCCGATGCCGGCGGCGGCGATCTCCAGCTCCGGCAGGCTCGCCACCGCTCCGGAAAAAGTCGGCACCAGCCGCAGCGGGTCATCGCCGGCGAAGGCGAAGGCGGCCTTGACCATGGCCTTGTCGATGCCGCCGGGAGCGTTGGGCTGGCTCGCGAGAACCACGGGCGCCCGCCTGATGGCGTCGGCGAAAACCTTGTCGTGATCGGTGCCTTCGACGGGCCGTGCGATCTCCGGCGGCGACTTGTCGCCATAGAGCAGCGGCAGCAGGCGCTGGCGCGAGGTGCCGTCCGGCTCTGGGAAGATGAGATCGAATCCCACGACCGACGCGTCCGCCGCCGCCAGCTTGTCGGTGAGGGTCGCGAGAAGGCTGCGGGGCCACGGCCAGCGGCCGACGTCCCGGAGGCTGCGGGCGTCGATGTCGACGATCAGCACCGGCGGATCGGGAGCGGGCCGCGGCGCCAGGCGCTGAAAAAGATCCATGCCGACGAGTGCCGCCTCGTCCACCGGCGGCAGCGCCGCGACCTTGCCGGCCAGCGCCACGATGGCGATAAGCACCGGCAGCAGGACGGCGGCGATCCATCGCCTCATGGGCGAGCCACGCGGCGCGCCGGGCGCAAGAATGGCACCCGGTGGGGCAGGGGTGGGGTGGCGGCTGATGTCGACATCGGGCCTGTTCCGACCCAGACTACCCGACCACGGCGCCGAGTTGATAGCCCACGGGATCGGGCTGCCGGATCATGGTAAAGGTCGCGTCCGGTAAAAGGGAGCACACGAGATGAATCTCCATCGCTTGCTGCTGGAACGCGCGCAGTCCGGCAATCCGGTCCGCGTCGGCCTGATCGGCGCCGGCAAGTTCGGCAGCATGTTCCTGGCCCAGGCCCACCGCACGCCGGGCCTGCATCTGGCGGCGGTAGTGGATCTGGCGCCCGCGCGCGCCCGGGACGCGATGGCTCATGTTGGCTGGCCGGCGGAGAGGATCGCGGCGCCGAACCTCGACCAGGCTATGGCATCCGGCACCACCTTTATCGGCGACGACGCCGAGGCGATGATCGCCTCGCCACGGATAGAGGTGGTGATCGATGCAACCGGCGTTCCCGCCGCCGGCATCCGCCACGCGCTTCTCGCCATCGAGCACGGCAAGCACATCGTGATGGTGAACGTGGAGGCGGACGTGCTGGTGGGGCCGCTCCTCGCCGAGCGCGCGGCGCGGGCGGGCGTCGTCTATTCCATGGCGTACGGAGATCAGCCCGCTCTCATCGCCGAGCAGGTGGATTGGGCCCGCGCCTCCGGCTTCGAGGTGGTAGCGGCTGGCAAGGGCACGAAGTACCTGCCCGCCTATCACGCCTCCACGCCGGAGACCGTCTGGGGCCACTACGGCCTGACGCCGGAGCAGGCGAAGCTCGGCGGCATGAACCCGCAGATGTTCAATTCCTTCCTCGATGGCACCAAATCCGGGATCGAGATGGCGGCGGTGGCGAATGCCACCGGTCTCACGCCGGCGGCGGAGGGTCTGGCCTTTCCGCCCTGCGGCGTCGATGACTTGCCACGGCTGCTGAAGCCCGCGAGCGACGGCGGCCTCCTCGCGCACAAGGGACAGGTCGAAGTGATCTCGTCCCTGGAGCGCGACGGCCGGCCCGTGTTCCGCGATCTCCGCTGGGGCGTCTATGTCGTCTTCGAGGCGCCCAGCGATTACGTGAAGCGCTGCTTCGCCGAATACGGCATGATGACCGATCCCAGCGGGCGCTATGCCGCGCTCTATCGTCCCTATCACCTCATCGGTCTCGAGCTCGGCATCTCCGTGGCCTCGGCGGCGCTGCGCCGAGAACCCACCGGCGCTGCCAAGGATTTCCGCGGCGACGTGGTGGCGACCGCGAAGCGCGACCTCAAGGCGGGCGAGATGCTGGACGGCGAGGGCGGCTTCACGGTCTGGGGTAAGCTGATGCCGGCGCAGGCCTCGCTGGCGGCGGGCGGCCTGCCGATCGGGCTCGCCCACAAGGTGAAGCTGACGCGGCCGATCAAGGCCGGCGGCATCGTGCGCTGGTCCGACGTGGCGGCGGACGAGACGAGCGAGCCCGTGCGGATCCGGCGCGAGATGGAGCGCCGCTTTGCCGGCACGATCGCGAGCGAAGCGCGGCCGGCGGCGGAATAGGGCGGCTCAGGGCGGCGACTTGGTCGCGGTCTGGAAGAGCGCCTGCATGGCGGCGAAGTGGGCGGTGCGGACCGCCGGGTTGAACAGCGACCATGGCTCCGCCGCTTTCAGCAGCGGCGTCGCGTCCGCGATCATCCCGCGATAGTCCGCGAAGGCCTCGGCGGCCTCGTCGAATTTCCCCAAGGACGCCGCGGCATCGACCCGGCGCAGCGCCAGGACCAGCTCCTTGAGCGCCGCCCGCGCCTTCGCCCGCTCCGCCCTGCCGCCGCTGACCGAGGTGTCCTTGCGGTCGGGGAAATCCTCCGTGCACTCCCGGAGCTCGCCGCCGACGGTATCGACGGTGAGGGAGATGACTTCGAGATTGTGGGCGGGGATCGCGGTGTCGAGCGACGCCGACGAAATGCGAGATCTCCAGGAGCTGCGCGTCGATGCTCACGGGCTCGACGGCGCGCTCGCCGTCGCCGACGGCGGTGAGATAGGCGACGAGGTCCGAGCGGTCCTCCTGGGATAGTCCAAGCCCGTAGACGCGATCGAAATGCGCCACCACCTCGTCGTAGGTGTCGTAGCGGCCGTCGTGGAAATAGGGCGCGTTGAAATCGGCGTTGAGGAGCGTCGGCGTCTTGAAGAGACCGCCGGACCCGACGTTGTGCTGCTGGTGATCGACGAAGGCGCCTGTCGGTGTGTGGCAGGCGGCGCAACTCAGGCCGGGATCGTGGGGGAAGGGTTTGGCGAAGAGCGCCTCGCCCCGGCGCTCGACGTCGCTGGCGGTCGAGGCGAGATGCGCGCCGGGCGCGAGGCGCGGATTGGGCAGGAAATCGATGTCCTGGATATAGGCCACGAGGGCGTCGAGGATCTCCGGCGAGGGTTCCGGCCCCGCGAATTCGTTGACCACGACGTTGTGCACGAAGTCGCGAAGCGATGCCATCCGGCCGTCGTGGCCGTAGGGTGCCAGAAAGCGGGCGCCGCGCAGGCTCGGGATGGTGACGGGATCCAGCATGCCGTTGTCGGCCTTCGCGTTGAAGAGATGCCCCGTGGTGTCGAAATTGCCGGGACGGGTGGAAAGGCCGGGCACGAAGAGCTTCGAATTCGTGGTGCCGTTGAGGTGGCAAGTATTGCAGCTCATGCCGGCCTGCCGGGCGGCACCGCCGAGGATGCCCGGCGAGCTGAAGGCCATGTCGCCGAGGTCCACCAGATAGGATCGGCGGCCGCCGATCGCGTCCGACTTGAAGAGCTCCCGCGGCTGCTCGGGCCCGTCCTGGTAGAGCTCGGTGCCCGGCGGCAGGACTGACTGGTCGGTGCTGATGGGGAAAGAGCGCGCGCCGAGGATGGATGAGATCGACAGCAGAGCCGCGGCGACGGCAATCACCGCGCCACGCCGCGTCGCCCGCAACCTCATTGCGCGATTTCTTCCATCGTCGGCTTGCGCAGGCCGAGCTTCGGTGCGGCGGTCTGGAGGGTCACCACCAGTTGCTCGCTCACGGTGCGGAGCCGGTCCTGATCGAGGCTCTTGAGATCGGGCGCGTCCAGCAGCGTCTTCATCTCCGCGATCTGCGCCTGTGCGGCGGAGTCGAGGGCGGGATCGTTCGTGGCGAGCGACGCCGAGAAGATGGTCTGGTAAGCGGATTGAATGCCGTAGGCGTTGTAGCGCATGTCGTCGAGAGAGGTGCCGCTGAACGGGGATTCGCCGCCGTCGGACTTGTTCTCGCCGACCTCGTAGCCGAGCCGCGCAATCCCATTCAGCAGGCCCTGGGGATTGAAGGGCGTGTCGTGGACCTTCACATCGAGGTCCGAGAGGTAGAAGACCAGCGCATCGACCTGCTCCTGAACGCCGACGTCCTTGGCGCCGAAGAGCTTCGCCTCGATGGCGTGAAAGCCGGTGAGGGCGTTGGGCCACGCATCGATCTTCTCGTCGAGGTCGGGCACGAAGCCGCTGGTGAAGACCTCCGAGCGCTCCCAGCCCACCCGGGCTGCAATCCATGCCTTCTGGGCGCCGGCGAGATCCTTGGCCGCGATCCGCTCGCGCAGGGCCTTGGCGCCGGCGAGCGACTGGCCGATGTCCTTGACCATATAAGGACGATATTGGGCCGCCGCGTCCTCGAGGGCGTCGGCGTGGGCGGTTGTCGCGATGCCCGACGCCAGCGCTGCCGTGACGGCGGCGGCGAGTCGGCGCCTCGTCGGTGAGTTTCGCCGTGGCGCGGCGGCCGAGAACGCGGTGGATTTTGACATGGAGGAACCTTGAATGCGGTCGGATCCGACGCGCACAGATTTAGCCGCCGGAGCTTTTCGATTTTGTGACGGAACTCTGCCGATCATTTGAGCGCAGGGCTGCCATTTGCGCGAGATCGTGAATGACAAAGCGCGCTTTGGCACAAATCCGAAAAATTAGCGTAACAGCAAATTTCTAGACTCCGGCCCGCACGCACCAATCGCGATTCAGCGCATTGCTGCAGGGGGCATGCCGGTGGCGAATCTCGTTCGTCCACCGCGGGGATTTTTTGCGCGCGGGGGAGGGGAAATGAGCGGTCCAAGCAGGCCATCCACCTTTGCCCGCTTCTGGCGGAAAGCTCCGAGCCCGCGCGATGAAACATTCCAAAGGAGAGGGGTATGAAGAGCAAACTCAGGCAAGGCACCCGGTGGCAGCGCATTCTCGGCGCGCTGGCGGCCGGCACCATCCTATCAGCCGGCGCCATCGCGCCCGGCATCGCGCTGGCGGATCCACCCACCACGACGCCGATCAAGCACGTGGTGATCATCTTCCAGGAGAACATCAGCTTCGATCACTACTTCGCCACATATCCCACGGCGACCAATCCGAGCGGCCAGCCCCGCTTCACCGGCCGTGACGATACGCCCGCGGTGAACGGCCTCGACGACGGCCTCCTCACCAGCAATCCGAATCTGCGCCAGCCGTTCCGCCTCGACCGCACCGAGGCTTTCAGCTGCGACATGGATCACGGCTACACCGACGAGCAGAAAGCCGTGAACGGCGGGCTCATGAACCTGTTCGTCCAGGCGACGGGCAAGACCGGCATCGGCTGCCGACCCGATGGCTCGACCGTGATGGGCTACTTCGACGGCAACACCGTGACGGCGCTCTGGAACTATGCCCAGCACTACGCCATGAGCGACAACTCCTTCGACACGATGTTCGGGCCGTCGACGCCCGGCGCGCTCAACCTGATCGCGGGCCAGACCGGCGGCGAGATTACCTTCAAAGGTACCGTCCAGCAGGGAACCGGTCTCTCTGTCAGCGGTGATCTCGATGCGGCCCTGGACGATTGCGGCGCCGACAAAGGCGGCACCGTCAATACGTCCACCACGGGGCAATTGACCGGCAAGAACGTCGGCGATCTCCTCAACGCCAAGGGCGTCACCTGGGGCTGGTTCCAGGGCGGCTTCGCTCCGACCGTGGCGGCGACGTCCACGACACCGGCGGTCTGCGGCTCTTCCCATACCGGCCATCCCGGTGTGCCGAACCCGACGGCGGCGAACGGCAACCCCAGCAACGCCGACATTCACGTGGCGGTGACCGATTACTCGTCGCATCATGCGCCGTTCATGTACTACGTCAGCACGCGGAACCCGCATCACCTGCGGCCGAGCTCGGTCGCCATGATCGGCAAGACCGATCAGGCGAACCACAACTACGACATGTCGGACTTCTTCGCGGCGCTCAACGCTCACCACCTGCCGGCGGTTTCCTACCTCAAGGCGCCCGCCTATCAGGACGGCCATCCCGGCAACTCCGACCCGCTGTCGGAGCAGACCTTTGTCGTGCAGGTGATCAACGCCCTGCAGCAGTCGCCGGACTGGGACGAGACGGCGGTCATCATCAGCTATGACGACTCCGACGGCTGGTACGATCACGTCACCGGCCCGCTGGTCAATGCGTCGGCAACTGGCGGCAACGATTCCCTGGTGCCGTCCCTGCCCCTCTCCACCTCGACCACTCCGGCGAGCCCCGGCAGCATCCCCACCTCGGGCATCTGCGGCGCGCCCGGCGCGGGCTCCATCGCGTCCCGTTGCGGCTACGGCCCGCGGCTGCCTCTCCTGGTGATCTCTCCCTGGGCGAAGGAGAACTTCGTCGATCACACCACGACCGATCAGTCCTCGAGCCTGCGCTTCATCGAGGAGAACTGGAACCTCGGCTTCATCGATCCGGCGCCGTTGCCGGCAGGCCAGGGCTCCTTCGATCGCGTCGCCGGGCGGATCAACAACATGTTCGACTTCGACGACCATGCCCGGCACGGGCGTCTCATTCTCGACGCCACCCCGGCAAGATTGTCGGCGGCGACTTCGCCGACAATCACTGACGTCACGACATCGGTGATCCGTGCGGATCGCTTAGCCGCGTCACCGGAAGATTGAGAGGACACCCCGCGGCCGCGCCATGCGACCGCGGGGTGCTCGCTCTGAGCGGGAAGCCGGGCGCCTTGCGCCGGCCCGCGTCTTCGTGCGAGAGAGGAACCTCCACGAAGGAACGCAGCCATGGACCAGGCGCAGCTCGCGCATTTCCAGGAATGGGTCGGCCGCACCCAGGCGGTGACCGATACGATCACGCCGGTGCCGGCGACGCTGCTGGCGGCCACCATCGATCGCGACGACCCACCCTATAAGGTCGGCGACGCGGTGCCGCCGAACTGGCATCGCCTCTATTTCCTGACTGCCGTGCGTCCCGGCGAGGTGGGCGAGGACGGCCATCCCCGGCGCGGCGATTTCCTGCCGCCGATACCGCTGCCGCGGCGGATGTTCGCCGGCGGCCGGCTGGTCTTTCACCGCGTGCTGAAAATCGGCGATACGGTGACGCGCACCTCCGAGATCATGAGCGTCGAGGGCAAGCAGGGGAAGAGCGGCGATCTCGTCTTCGTCACCATCCGCCACGGCTTCGCCGGCGCCGAGGGGCTCGCCCTGGAGGAGTTCCAGGACCTGGTCTATCGCGAGGAGGCGGGCCGCAGCGGCGATGGCGCCACTCGCGCCGGTGCCCCTCGAGGCGGCACCGTGGCAGCGGACGATCGCCCCCGATCCCGTCATGCTGTTCCGCTATTCCGCGCTCACCTTCAACGGTCACCGCATCCACTACGATCATCCCTACGTGACGCAGGTCGAGGGTTATCCCGGCCTCATCGTGCACGGGCCGCTGATCGCGACGCTGCTTCTCGACCTCGTGCGCCGGGAGCAACCGCGGGCGCGGGTCGCCGAATTCACCTTCCGCGCCCGCCGCCCGCTGTTCTCGCCGGCAGCATTTCACGGTGCGCGGCTGGCCGGCGGCAGACGGAAAGACCGTGCGCCTCGCCGCCGCCACCGCCGAAGGCGTCGCCGCCATGACCGCGGACGTGGTGCTGGCACCATGAGCGCGGGTCCATGAACCGGATCCTCGCCGGCCTCCGTGTCGTCGAGAGCGGCGCCTTCATCGCCGGTCCCTCCGCCGGCCTGGCGCTGGCGCAGCTCGGCGCCGAGGTGATCCGCATCGATCCCCTGGGCGGCGGCCTCGACAGCCAGCGCTGGCCCGTCACCAAGGACGGCAAAAGTCTTTACTGGGTGGGCCTCAACAAGGGCAAGCGCTCGATCCGCATCGACATCGGCAAACCCGAAGGCCGCGAGCTCGCCAGCGCCCTCATCACCGCGCCGGGCGAGGGCGCCGGTCTCTTCCTCACCAATTTTCCGGCGACGGGCTGGCTCGACTACGAGGCGCTGCGCAAGCGGCGGGCCGATCTGGTGATGGTGAACGTGGTCGGCGATCCCACTGGCCGCACCGCCCTCGACTACACGGTGAACGCGGCGGCGGGATTCACCTATCTCACCGGCCCCACCGACGTGGCAGGTCCCGTCAACAACGTGGTGCCGGCCTGGGATCTGGCGACCGGGCAGAGCGCGGCGCTGGGCTTGATCGCCGCCGAGCGGCACCGGCGCCTCACCGGCGCCGGGCAGTTCGTGCGCATCGCGCTGTCGGATGTCGCCTTCGCCGCGGCGGGGAATCTCGGCTATATCGCCGACGTCCAGGTGAACGATGCGCACCGGCCGCATTACGGCAACGACGTCTTCGGTGCCTATGGCCGCGATTTCGCCACCAAGGACGGCCGGCGCCTCATGGCGGTGGCGATCACCCGGGGCCAGTGGGAGACGCTGAAGAAGGCGACCGGCCTCGCCGAGAAATTCGATCTGGCGGCTCGCGCCCTCGATCTCGACTTCGCGAAAGAGGGCGATCGCTACGAGGGCAGGGCGGCGATCACCGCGATCCTCGATCGCTGGTTCGGCGCGCGCAGCTTCGAGGAGGCGTCGGCGGCGCTGGAAGGCGCCGGCGTCTGCTGGGGGCCCTACCAGACCTTCCACGAGATGGTGCGCGGCGATCCCCGCTGCTCGACGGCGAACCCGCTGTTCTCCGAGGTCGAGCAGCCCGGCATCGGCCGCTATCTCGCGCCCGGCAGTCCCCTCGACTTCAGCGCCTCGCCGCGCCAGCCGGCGGCGCGCGCCCCTGACCTCGGCGAGCATACGGACGAAATCCTGCTGGGCGTGCTCAAGCTCAGCGCGCGCGAAGTTGGCGAGCTCCACGACAAAGGCCTGGTGGCGGGCCCCAATGCCTGACCGGCCGCGGGCGCTCGCTTCCCGCCTGACACGCGCGCGCCGTCCGCGCTATCTCTCATCGCGAGGCGCAGCACCGGCAACCGAGGTGATCCCGTGGCGGAACAGAAGCACAGCCAGCCGAAGGCCTTTCACAACACGCGGTTCCTGGGGAGCAAGGACGCGCGGGCGCTGCGCATCCTGGCGGAATACCTGGAGCCGCTGTCGCGCTTCCAGCGCCAGAATGTGCAGGACACCATCGTGTTCATGGGCTCGGCGCGCCTCAAGTCGAAGGACGCCGCCACCGCCGCCGTCGCGGAGGCGGAGAAATCGGGCCAAGGCCTCGCCGAAGCCCGCACCATGCTGGAGCTCTCGATCTACTACGAGGCGGCGCGCGACCTTGCCGGGCGGCTGACACAATGGTCGAAGAATCTCGGGAGCGAGGACCGCCGGTTCGTGGTCTGCACCGGCGGCGGTCCGGGCATCATGGAGGCCGCCAATCGCGGCGCCTCCGAGGCCAAGGGCCTCAACGTCGGCCTCACCATCTCGCTGCCAAACGAGGAGTTCGACAACCCCTACGTCAGCCGCGAGCTGCACATGCACTTCCACTATTTCTTCATGCGGAAGTTCTGGTTCATCTATCTCGCCAAGGCGGTGGTGCTGTTTCCCGGCGGGTTCGGGACGCTCGACGAGCTGTTCGAGATCCTGACGCTGGTGCAGACCGGCAAGATGCGCAAGCGCTGCCCGATCGTGCTGTTCGGCAAGAAGTTCTGGGACGAGGTGGTCAACTTCGACGCCCTCGTGCGCTATGGCACCATCAGCCCCGGCGACCTCGACCTGTTCCACCGCACGGATTCCATCGAGGAGACCTACGCCATCGTCACCCGCGAGCTCGTCGAGCACAGTCTCGGCACGCCGGGCGCGACCCTCTAGGCTGCGGCCGCGTCCGCGGGTATCCTCGACCGGCAACGGCTGCAGGAAGCAGCGCCTGGGGGATCGTGATGCGCGCAGGCCGGAGAAAGGGAATTCGCGCGCTGGCGGCGATCGGTGCCGCCGCGCTGCTATCGCTGATGCCCGCGGCGGCGCAGACGCCGCCGGCCGACGGCGAGCGGCTGGGCGAGGTGCATTTCCCGATCTCCTGCAGTGCCGCCGCCCAGCAGCAGTTCGATCGCGCCACGGCGATGCTGCACAACTTCATGTATCCGCGGACGGTGGCGGCCTATAGCGCCATCGCGGCGGCGGAGCCGTCCTGCGCCATGGCCTATTGGGGCATCGCCATCAGCCAGCGGCCCAACCCGCTGGCGGGTCCGTTTGCGCCTGTTCTCCTCAAGAACGGTGCCGAGGCGATCGAGAAGGCGCGGGCGGCCACCACCAAGACGCAGCGTGAGAGCGACTGGATCGAGGCGCTGGCGCTGTTCTTCCGCGACTACGACACCGTCGGCCAGGCGATACGAACCCATGAGTACGAGGCCGCGATGGAGCGGCTGCATGCCCGCTATCCCGACGATACCGAGGCCGCGATCTTCTATGCGCTGGCGCTCAACGAGGCGGTCGACCTCGGGGACAAGACCTACTCGCGCCAGCTCAAGGCCGGCGCCATGCTGGAGCAGCTGCAATCGCGACTCCCCAATCATCCGGGCATCCCGCATTACATCATCCACAGTTACGACTATCACTCGCTCGCCGAGCGCGCGCTGCCGGCGGCGGTGCGCTATGCGGAGCTGGCGCCGGCGGCGCCGCACGCCCTCCACATGCCGTCCCATACCTTCTCCATGCTGGGCATGTGGTCCGACGTCGTCCGTTCGGACACCGCCGCCGACCATGAAGTCGTGGCGGAGGTCACGCAGGCGGATCCCAAGATCAAGCCCGCCGCCATCGCCGGGCGCTACCACTCCCTGGATTTCCTCACCAACGCCTATCTGCAGATGGCACAGGACAAGAAGGCGAAGGAGATCGTCGATCTCCGCAACAGCGTCCGGCAGCTCGATCCCGACGCCCGCTACACCAGCCACACCGCCTTCGCGGCGATCCCCGTGCGCTATGTGCTGGAGCGCGGCGACTGGGCGGCGGCGGCGAAGCTGGACGTGCCGGAGACCCCCTATCCCCAGGCGGAGGCACTCGCCTGGTTCGGCCGTGCCATGGGTGCGGCGCGCATCGGCGATCTCGAGGGCGCGAAGCTCGACCTGGCGCAGCTCGTCCGGCTGAAGGGCCGGCTCATCGCGGCGAAAGAGAGCTACTGGGCGGATCAGGTGGAGATCCAGTCGCGGGCCGCGCTCGCCTGGATCAATCTCCTGAGCGAGCACAAGGCGGAGGCAATCCAGATGATGCAGATCGCCGCCGATCTCGAGGACGCCAGCGAGAAGAACATCGCCCTGGAGAACCGCATCTCGCCCATGCGCGAGCTGCTGGGTGAGCTGTTGCTGCTGGCGAAGGAGCCGGCGAAGGCTCTCGCCGCGTTCGAGGCGTCCCTGGATACGGTGCCGAACCGCTATCGCTCTCTCGCCGGCGCCGCCAAGGCGGCGGACGTCTCCGGCGACAAGCACAAGGCGCGGGCCTATTACCAGAAGCTGCTGGCGCTCTGCAGCGCCGCCGATACCGAGCGTCCGGAGCTCGTCGCCGCCCGGCGCTACCTCGCCGCCAACTAGGGCGTCGGGTCAGCGCTTCGCCGCCTTCGCGCGCTCCACCCGGTAGACCGCGAGGTTGGAGCCGTCGCGATTGCCCCAGCCGGCCTTGGCCGCCTCGCCGCAGCAGTCGAGGGCGCGCGCCGCCACCGGCAGCTCGATCCCCATGGACTGCGCCACCGACAGCATGGTGCGCAGATCCTTGGCGAGGCCGTCGATGTCGAATCCGACCTCGGGCTTGGCGCCGTCCTTCATGGCGGCGACGATCTTGGGCCCGCGGTTCTTGATCGCGTTGGTGCCGCCGCTGCTCTCGGTCAGGATCTCCATCATCTTGGCGGGATCGATGCCGGTGTCGCGGCAGAGCGAGAGCGCCTCGCCGAGCGCCTCCCAGTAGACGACCAGCGGCAGGTTGATCGCGAGCTTCATCGCCGAGCCCGTGCCGTTGGGGCCGAGGAGATCGACCCGGCGGCAGAGCTGGTCGAGAAGCGGCTTCGCGCGCTCGAAATCGGCGGCGGTGCCGCCGGCCATGCCCAGGAGCTTGCCGTCCCGCGCCGGGCCCACCGTGCCGCCGACGGGGCATTCGAGGAAGCCCGCGCCCTTCGCCCTGACGCGCGTCGCCAGCGCCGTGGTCGTGGCGGGGCTCACGGTGCTCATGTCGATGAGGAGCTTGCCCTCGACTTTGCCCGAGAGCAGCCCCTGGGGACCGTCATAGACCGCCTCGATGGCGGCGGCGTCGGTGAGGATGGTGAGGGCGATCTCCGACGCGGCGGCGACGGCGGCGGGGGAGGCGGCGAGGGTGGCGCCGCGCTCGGTCAGGCGCTTCGCCTTGTCCGTGCTCCGGTTCCACACCGTGAGCCGGTGCCCCTGGTCGAGGATCCGCTCGCCCATGGCTGCGCCCATGCGGCCCAGCCCCACCAATCCGATCTCCATGCCGACCTCCGCCGATTTTCATGACACCGGCAATGGTGCCTTCTCCGCGCGGAAACCGGAAGCGGGAACCGCGTATCCTCGAGGCATCAATGGGAAGGAGCGGCGAATCGCTTCAGACCCGCCGCTCCACGTGCATCCCCGGATTTCCCGCCAGCGATCAGGCCGCGACGTAGACCATCCACATGACGCCGAACTTGTCGGCCACCATGCCGAAGCTCGAGGAGAAGAAGGTCTTGCCGAGCGGCATCTGCACCTGGCCGCCGTCGGCGAGCGCGTCGAAGTACTGCTTCGCCTTGGCATCGTTGGGTACCGTCAGGGAAAGCGAGAAGCCCTGGAAATTCGCCTTGCCCCCGCAATTGCCGTCGGACGCCAGCATCGTGGTCTCGCCGATGCGCAGGCTCATGTGCATCACTTTATTCTCGTTGCCGGGCGCCACCATGCAGTTGGCGCTGTTGGATTCCGGGTTGTCCTTGAAGCGCAGCATCATCGTCACCTCGGCGCCGAGCGTGCGGCCGTAGTAGTTGGCCGCTTCCTCGCAGCGGCCGTCGAAGAAGAGGTAGGGCTGTATCTGCATGGTGTCTCCTTCTCACGAGTTGGTTGTCTGCGGCGCCGGCATTGTGTACACCGTCCACAAGAGGATAGCAAAGCCAGATGGACGGTGTCCACATTCAAGCTAGACGACGGTCGTGACAAAGCGGAGGCGGGCGCGCAGCACCTATCGCCATGGCGATCTCCGGCGGGCGCTGCTGGAGGCCGGCATCGAGCTCGCCCGCGTCGGCGGGCCGGACGCCGTGGTTCTGCGGGAGGCGACCCGTCGCGCCGGCGTAGTCCCCAACGCGGCCTACCGACATTTCGGCAGCCGGCAGGAGCTCCTGGAGGCGGTCCGCGCGGCTGCCTTGTCGGCGCTGGCGGTCGCGATGGAGACCGAGCTCGCGGGCGTGCGCCGCAGCAAGAACCCAGCCGACGCCGCCCGGGCAGGCCTTCGCGCCGTCGGCACGGCCTACATGCGGTTCGCGCGGACGCAGACCGGTCTGTTCCGCACGGCCTTCTTGCTGACCGATCATCCCGAGACCGTCGTCCAATCCCGACATGGCCGGGAAGAGCGGCCTCAATCCCTACCAGCTCCTCAGCGCCGCGCTGGATCGGATGGCGGACGCCGGCGTGCTGCCGCCGGAGCGGCGACCGGGTGCCGAATACCTGGCCTGGTCCGCGGTGCACGGCCTGGCGATGCTCGTCATCGAGGGGCCGCTGCGCAGCCTCACCGCCGCGCAGTTTCAGGACATCGGGCAGCGCCTGGTGGATATGGTCGAGAAGGGCCTTTAGCTGATAGGCATATCCACATGCCGCGCCTTCACGCCCTGCCGCACCGCGAGCCCCACGCGGTCGAGACCCTGGTCCAGGCGGCAACGCACCTCACGGGAGCAGACGTGCGCCTGGCAGAGGTGATCCGGCGGATCGGCCCGTGCGGGTTGCGGCGGCAGGCGGGCGGATTTCCCCGGCTCTTCCGCTCGATCCTGGGGCAGCAGCTCTCCACCAAGGCGGCGGCCACCATCCACGGGCGCATCGTCGCCACCTGTGGCCAGGAGGTGACGCCGGCGCGGGTGCTGGCGCTGCCGGACCGCGCCTTCGCCGAGGCCGGAGTGTCCCGGCCGAAGACGCGCTATCTGCGCGCGCTGGCCGAAACCGCACGGGACGATCCGCGGTTCTTCGCTCGCCTGCCGCGGCTCGCCGACGAGGCGGCGATCGAGCGCCTGAGCTCCCTCCTCGGCGTCGGCCGCTGGACGGCGGAGATGTATCTGATCTTCTGCCTCGGGCGGCTCGACGTGCTGCCCCTTGGCGACGTCTCGATCCATGCCGCCGCCTCGACCCTGCATGGGGTCCGGCGCGCGCGCATGCCGAAACGGCTGCCTCGCCTGGCCGAGCCCTGGCGTCCCTATCGCAGCGTCGCATGCTGGTATTTGTACGCGCATGTTGATTCTCCACCGTTAGTTGAGGTCGATACGGGACAACCCCTCTCGTAAGGCGTGGAACTCCCGGCTATCATCCGTTTTCCGGGACTGGCGACCAGGAGACTTCATGACCGAGGCGACGAGGCTGAAACCGGCGCGGCGACCGTTGCGCGAGCGGGTGAGCCCGGAGGAATGGCAGACGCGGGTCGATCTCGCGGCGTGCTACCGGCTCGTCGCCCTCTATGGCATGACCGACATGATCTACACCCACATCACCGCGCGGGTGCCGGGGCCGGAGCATCACTTCCTGATCAATCCCTACGGATTGCTCTTCGACGAGATCAACGCCTCGAGCCTGGTGAAGATCGATCTCGAGGGGCAGGTCGTGCTGCAGCCCGATCACGACTACCCCATCAACCATGCGGGCTTCGTGATTCACAGTGCGGTGCACGCCGCCCGCGCCGACGCCCAATGCGTGATCCATGTTCACACCCGTGCCGGCATGGCGGTGTCGGCGCAGAAATGCGGCCTGCTGCCCATCACCCAGACGGCGATGCGCTTCTACGGCGAGATCGCCTATCACGATTACGAAGGGCCGGCGGTGGATCTGGGCGAGCGCGAGCGACTGGTGGCGGATCTCGGCGTCCACACCGCCATGATCCTGCGCAATCACGGGCTGCTGACCTGCGGCCCCACGGTTGCCGAGGCCTTCAACACGATCTACTGGCTCGAGCGGGCCTGCCAGGCCCAGGTGGACGCTCTCGCCGGCGGCCAGGAGATCAATCTGGTGCCGCCGGATATCGCGGCGAAGACCGCGCGCCTCTACCGGCCTGAAGTCCGGCGCCCCTGGGGCCGGCTGGAATGGCCGACCATGCTGCGGATGCTCGACCGGCGCGATTCCTCCTACCGGGAGTAGGGAGCGCTCGCCATTTTCCCGCCCCTGAACGCGAGACCCCGAGCTCCGCGGCGCCCAGGCGGCGGCGCGGCGCGGGGACCGACCGCCACGGCGGGACCGTGATCGCCACCCAGAATTACGAGGCTGAGCGCGACCAGCTGGTGGCCGTCGCCTTCACCGCTTCCGATCTCCTGGTGGAAGTCGACGACAACGGCGTGATCTTCTTTCTCGCCGGCGCGGTTCATCGCATCGGGGTCAACGCGGCCCAATCCCCCGCCGGCCTGATGTTTGTCGACCTCTTCGATCCCTCCGACCGCGCCGCGGTCCAGGATCACGTTGCGCGCCTCATTCTGGGAGCCTCGGTTTCACCGCTGCTGGCGCGGCTGCGCCGCGGCGCCGTGCCGGTCATGCTGTTCGGCGGCTGCCGTCTGCCCCAGGGGCGCATCATCCTGTTTCTCGGGGTCGGCGATCATACCAACCAGCGCGTCGGCCTGCCGAATCTGATCGCCGAGACGGAGCGCGGATTGATGAGCCGGCCCGTCTTCACCGCGCTGGCGCTGCGCCGGCTGCCCGACGATCTCATGAGCGGGCTCAAGCTGACCTTCCTGGAGTTCGCGGACTTCACGGCCCTCGGCGATTACATGCCGGCGGCGACGCTCTGGGGGCTCGGCACGGCGATCGCGCGCCATGTGCATCTCAACGCCTCCGGGATCGAGGCGGTGGGCGATCTCGGCCGCGGCCGATATGGCGTTCTGCATCGCGGCACGATCGACCTGGAGCGGTTGCGCCACACGGTTGCCGCCCTGGTCGCGGCGGTTGCCGCCAAGGCGCCGGCACCGGCGCTGAGCGCCGTCACCCTGGAGCCCTCCCGGGACCAGCTCTACGGACGCCAGGCGGCGCGGGTGATCCGCTATGCGATCGAGCGCTTTGCCGGTGTCGGGGAAACCGGGGCGCCGTCGCCGCCGACGGCGGCGCTGGAGGATCTCTTCCCCGACACGGTGAACCGTGTCGTGTCGCTGGAGCAGGTGATCGAGAACGGCGCCTTCGACATCGCCTATCAGCCGGTCGTCGATCTCGCGGAGCGCAAGGTCCGCCACGCGGAGGCGCTGGTGCGCTTCGGCGACAATACTCCGCCGCTGGTGGCGGTCGCCACCGCGGAGGCCGCGGCGATGATCGCCGATTTCGATCTCGCGATCTGCGCGCGCGCCATCAGCCACCTGGAGAGCGGCATGCCGATGGCGCCCGCCATCGCCGTCAACCTGTCCGGCCGGTCCCTGGAGACGCGCGGTTTCGCCGATCGCCTGACGGCCCTGCTGGAGGAACGTCACGCGCCGCCATTGCGCCTGATGTTCGAACTCACGGAGACCGCGATCGTGGGCGAGGTGGAGAGCGTCAACCGGGTGGTGCAGAACTTGCGGCAGCGCGGCTACCGCTTCTGCCTCGACGACCTCGGCTCCGGTGCCAACTCGTTCCACTATCTGCGCAGCATTCCCGTGGATTTCGTCAAGATCGACGGCGCCTTCGGACGCGACGCCCTGCAGAACGAGCGCGACCGCTCATTCCTGCGCTACGTCTCGGGATTCTGTCGGGAAAACGGGATCCTCGCCATCGCGGAGATGATCGAGACCGAGGCCCAGGCCCAGGGGTACCGGGAACTCGGCATCGACTACGGCCAGGGCTATCTGTTCGGCCGGCCGGAGATCCAACGGCCTTCGGCCTGACTCGGCTGCCGCGGGAGCTGACGCTCGGGCGCTATTCCGCCGCGTCGGCGAGGACGGCGATGAAATCAGCCGTCCGCGAGATGTGCGCCACCAGGAGCTCGACCGCGCGCGTGGCATCGCGGGCGAGGGCCGCCTCGAAGAGCTCGCGATGCTCGCGCTCGAGATCGCGAGCCCACACCTTGGGCGGAGTCCGCGACACGCGCAGGTATCTGTAGCGATCCAGATGATCGTTGAGCGTGCCCACGAACTTGAGCAGCCAGGGCGAACCGCAGGCGCCGATCAGAGTGTCGTGAAACGCCCGATGCCGGCGGTCCCAGTCTTCGGCCGGACGGTCGGGAATGCGCGGCGCCTGCGCCTTCGCGAGGTGATGCAGAGCCGCCATCAGGCTGGCCTCCCAGCGCTCGTCGCCCTTGGCGATCGAGGCGCGCAGCGCCTCCGCCTCGAGCTCCTGGCGCAGCCGCGTCACTTCCCACATCTCGTCCAGAGACATCGGCGCGACGCGGAAGCCGCGTTGGCCCACGGTCGTCACGAGACGCTCCTCGGCGAGACGCGACAGTGCTTCCCGTAGCGGGCTGACGCCCAATCCATAATGAGCTTTGAGAGCATCGAAGCGGAGGGGCTGGTCGGGCTCCAGCCGCACCATCACGATATCGGCCCGGAGTCGACGATAGGCGACCTCGCCTAACGTGCGCGCACCCTCGATTCCCTCTTCTTCCGCCACCGGAAGTGCGGCGCGTTTCATCCGGTCCCCGACTCGGGCTGGTTAACTTGACTGTAGAATAACCTATACCACAAGTGGGGGGAGGAGAGTCAAACAGTCGTTTGCCGAATACCCGTCGAACGGGGTGGACAGCCTCGTCTCAGGGAGTAGCACACGCCTGCCTCCCCGCCCAAGGAGGGGGCATTTGCCCACAGAGTCAGGGGACTATGGAGCGTTGCAACCGCCAGCTGTGAAGAAGCCATCGGCCTGCCTCCGTACCGCACCGCAATCTACCCCTTTTTCGGGAGGTGTGAACACCGTGTCACATATTTGCCCCGAATGGTTAACGGCCGATCCTTTACGAGAGATGAAATCGGTGATGCCGGGAATTTCGGCTTGCAATCAGGCGCTTATGCCGGTAGCGTGACGAGTATTAACGGTAAACGGCAGTGGGGAAAAAGCCCCAAACCTTGGCGTGTGAGGCATTTTCCGGACCGCACAAAAGAGGCGGACGGATCACAAGCCCAGAGGGTTGGGAACGGATCTGCCGGGTGCTGGCTGTCCCCCTGGGGGCTTCAAGCGGTCTTTAAGTTGGTTGCCGGTATGGTATCGGCATTGGTCTAGGTCGTGCGGTCGTTCGCGCGGAAGGGGCATGATTTATCGATTGAAAAAATTGGGGGAGCGCCTGTTCCCCGAGCGGCAGATCCTGGTTCGTACCGAGGGCCGGGTGAGCCATGTGACGCTGACGCGCCGCATGCAGGCAATGACAGCCGCGGGCTTGCTGCTCAGCGCCGGCGGCGTCGGCTATCTCACTGTCGGATACATGCATTTCGGAAATATCGCCGCCGTGAAGCAGGCGCAGATGGCGCAGGCGGAGATGTCCAACAGCGATCTTCGCCAGCTCGTCGTCCAGCTCCAGGGCCAGCTCGCCGGCGCCAACAACCAGCTTGACGCGACCCAAGGCCGGCTTTCCAACATCGGCAACCAGTACGGCAGCCTCGAGGGTTCGCTGTCCGCCACGGAGCAGCAGCTCAAGGACATCGCCGACGCCCGGGACCGTCTCATCGCCGAGCGTGACGAGCTTCAGAAGCGCCTGGGCGACGCCCAGGACAAGGTGAGCAACACGGCGACGAACGTGGCGAGCAATGTCGCCCGGGTCCACCAGCTCGAGAAGGACCTGCAGGCGGCGAATTCCCGCGCCAGCGAGTTCAAGGTGACCCTGGACGGGACCCAGAAGAAGCTGGATCAGATCAGCGCCGAGCGCGAGAAGGCGACGTCTGAGCGCGAGCGTCTGGCCAGTGAGCGCGACGCGCTCAAGAACAAGTTGCGCGATCTCCAGGCCAGCCTGGCCAAGACCGACAAGACCGGCCCGGTGGCGTCGGCGTCACCGAACTCCGGTACCGGCCGCATCGGCGGTGCGCTGGGCGAGCTGGAGAAGCTGGTGGCCTCCACCGGCCTCGACGTCGAAAGCGCGATTGCCCGCATCAGCGGCGCGCCGAAAGGCGAGGGCGGTCCCTACATCGCGATGGGCAAGGCCAAGACGCTGTCTCCGGAGGAGCAGGCGAAGCGCGAGGAGACTCTGCGCAAGCTGGTGAAGATCCTGCCGCTGGCGAGCCCGCTTGGCCACTATCAGATCGAGAGCCCGTTCGGGCCCCGGATCGATCCCATCAACAAGCGCGAAGGCTTCCATCCCGGTATCGACCTCGGCGGCGTCTTCCGCTCGCCGGTCTACAGCACCGGCCCGGGCGTGGTCACCTTCGCCGGCGTACGCAGCCAGTACGGCAAATTCGTGGAAATCGACCACGGCATGGGCATCGTCACCCACTACGCCCATCTGCATCGCATCACCGTCACGCGCGGCCAGAAAATCGGCGTCCATCAGGAGGTCGGCGAGCTCGGCAGCACTGGTCGGAGCACCGGTCCGCACCTACATTATGAAGTGGTGATGGACGGTGAGACGCTCGACCCGGAAAAATTCCTGGAAGCGGGGAAATCCGTTGTTCAGATCGGCAACAAGTAAGGACAAGGCCAATCAGGCCTCCGCACGGCGCCCCGCGGCGCCGTCGATCCTCAGCGTCGACCTCAAGATCACCGGCGACATCTTCAGTGACGGCGAGGTCCATATCTCGGGCATGGTGAAGGGCGACGTCGTCGCCAAGAAGATCACCATCGACGAGGGCGGCTCGGTGATCGGTGCCGTCGAGACCGAGAGCGCGCTGATCGCTGGATCCCTGACCGGCCGTCTCACCGCGGCGACCGTGACCTTGAGCGCCGGCGCCCGGGTCGTTGCCGATATCACCCACGTCTCCCTCACCATCGAGCAGGGCGCGGTGTTCGAGGGCTACAGCCGCCGCGTCGATGCGATCGGCCACGACGAGGCGACGCTGCCGTTGGCCTTGCCCTCCGGTCGCGGCAACGTCACGGCGATCGCCGGCGGCAAGGCGACGGCGGACCACGGCGACCAGGCCGAAGCGGTGTCCGCCTCGTCCTGAGGCTGGCGCCTTCCCACTCCTAATCCTCGGCTGTTGAGCTTAGGCGGTCGCAACCGCGCTGCGGAGGCGTCTTGCGTCCTTCGGCGCGCTTCGCTTGCTCAGGATGAGGGAGATGGGAGATGGTTCCAAGAAAATCGCCTCATCCTGAGCAAGCGACCGCAGGGAGCGCGTCGAAGGACGCACGCCATCCATCCAGCGTCATCGGAATGCCGCTTAGCCCTGCGCCAGCGCCGCCGCGAACGTCTCGCGGTCGACGTTGCCGCCGGACGCGGTGACTGCCACCGTCTTGCCGGCGAGGGGGAACTTGCCCGAGAGCACGACGGCCAGCGCCGCGGCGCCGCCGGGCTCAACCACCAGCTTCAAGTCGTTGAACGCTGTCGCCATGGCGCGGCGCACCTCGACGTCGCTGACGGCGAAGCCGCCTTTGAGAAGGCGCTTGTTGATGGCGAAGGTGAGGACGCCCGGCGTCGGCGCCAGCAGGGCGTCGCAGATCGAGCGCGCGGCGGGGTCGTTGCTCTGGCGCTCGCCTGCTGCCAGGGAGCGGCGGGTGTCGTCGAAGCCCTCGGGCTCGGCGGTGTAGACCGGCGTGCCCGGGCACTCGGCGCTGATCGCGAGCGCGATGCCGGCGGTCAATCCGCCGCCGCCGCAGCAGGTGATGACCGCGTCGAGGGTGGCGCCCAGCGCCTTCGCCTGCGCCGCGATCTCCAGGCCCGCGGTTCCCTGGCCGGCGATCACCTGGGGCTCGTCATAGGGCGCGACGATGGTGGCGCCGCGCTCGCGGGCGATCTTGGCGCCGACGTCCTCGCGGCTTTCCTTGTAGCGGTCGTAGAGTACGACCTCGGCGCCGTAGCCCTTGGTGTTGGCGATCTTGATCTGGGGCGCATCCGCCGGCATGACGATGGTGGCGGGAATGCCCAGCATCTGCGCCGCGGCCGCGATGCCTTGGGCGTGATTGCCGGAGGAATATGTCACGACACCGCCACGCCGCTGGCGCTCGTCGAACTGGACCAGGGTGTTGTAGGCGCCGCGGAACTTGAACGATCCCGTGCGCTGCAGCGCTTCCGCCTTCACCAGCAGGCGCCCGCCCAGCCGCGCATTGAGCGGCGGCGATTCCAGCAGCGGCGTCAGCACCGCCTTGCCTTTGATGCGCTCGGCGGCGGCGCGGATGTCGTCGATGGTGGGAAGCGGGCGGTCGGCGTCAGAGATGGCTGAGGAAGGCATCGAGGGCCGCGATGGATGTTGGCTCGCCGAGCGAGGGGGTGTGCCCGACGTCGGGCACAGTTACGCAGACCAGATCCGGCTTTTCAAGCGCCATGCGGCGGAACGCCTCCTCGGAGAGAATGTCGGACAGCGCGCCGCGAAGGGCGAGGACCGGGATGCGGCGGAGCCCACGGTAAAGCGCCCAGAGATCCGGCACCAGATCCTGCTGCTGGCGCGCGAGCGGCTTCGCCACCGCGGTATCCCAGTCGAAATGCAGGATCCCGTCGGCGCCCTTGCGGTAGGTCGCCTCGGCGAACTGGCGCCACCAGGCGTCATCCTGCGTGGGCGCGAGGCGCGGCAGCAGCTCGCGCAGATAGCGCACCGCGCTGTCCCAATCCGGCTGCGGGTGGTCGGTGCCGACATAGGCGGTGATCCGGTCGAGGCCGCCGCTCGCGATCTCGGGACCGATGTCGTTGAGCACGACGGCGGCGGCCAAGGTCGGGCGCAAGGTCGCGAGCGCGGTCGCCAGCAGCCCGCCCAGCGACGTGCCGACGATCACCGCGCGGGAGACGCCGGCCATCGTCACCAGATGCAGGATGTCGTTGATGTAGGTGCGCGGCTCGTAGTGCGACCAGTCCGGATCGTAGGCCGAGCGGCCGCGGCCGCGATAGTCCGGGCACAGCACCCGGCGCTCCCGCATCAGCCGTGTTGCCAGCCCGTCGAAGTCGGCGCTGTTGCGCACCAGGCCGCTGAGGCACAGCACCGGCGTCCGCGGCGAGAGCGCGTCGCCGTAATCGCGGCAATAGAGCCGGAGCCCGTCCTGGGTCAGGTACTCGATCTCGCGGTAGGCGGCCATCAGAGACCAAGGAGGCTCGCGAGGGCGTCGAGGTTCGGGATCTCGGCGGCGAGATTTCCCGGCAGCCGCTCCCGCGGCAGCCCGCCGCGATTGGCCCAGACGGCCTGGAAGCCGAAATGCGCGGCGCCGGCGGCATCCCAGCCGTTCGAGGAGACGAAGCAGATGCGCTCCGCCGGCAGGCCGAGGCGGCGGGGGACCAGCTCGTAGACGCGGCGATCGGGCTTGTAGATGCCGGCCTCCTCGATCGAGAGCACGTGATCGAGTAGCTCCCCGATGCCCGCGCTCCCCACCGCCGCCTCGAGCATGTCAGGCGTGCCGTTGGAGAGGATCGCCGCCGGACGCTTGGCGCGCTTCAGCGCCTCGAGCACGCGGCGCGCGTCGGGATAAGCCTCGATGTTGCGGAACAGTTGCATCAACCGTTCCCGCAGGGCCGGGTTTTCGACCCCGAGGCTCGCCATGGCGTAGTCGAGAGACTCCCCAGTCACCTGCCAGAAATCCGCGTGCGCGCCCATCAGGCTTCGGAGCCAGCTGTACTCGAGCTGACGCGTGCGCCAGAGCGCGCCCAGCGCCGGCGCTTTGTCGCCGAGCACGTCGCGGCAGCGGTTGGTGGCCGAGAGAATGTCGAAGAGCGTGCCATAAGCGTCGAAGACGCAGGCGGTAGTGCGGGCGAGCGCTGATGACGGCATGCGGGTCTCCTCCTCGCGCGGGCGCGGGAAGGCGCCGGCGGAAGGAGCTTACCGCTTGAGGTCGGTCGGAAGCGAGAAGGCCAGTGCGCGGTCGCCGAGGCGCAGACGGTAGACCTGGAGGTTCTCCAGCACGCGCTGCACGTAGGTCCGGGTCTCGCCGAAGGGGATCGATTCGACCCAGTCGATGACGTCAGTCTCCTTGGCGCGGGGGTCGCCGAGGTCGTGCACCCATTGGCTGACCCGGGCGGGGCCGGCGTTGTAGGCGGCGACCGCCAGAACGTAGGAGCCGTTGTAGCGGTCGATCAATCCCTTGAGGTAGGCGCGGCCGAGGATGATGTTGTAGCGGCGGTCGCTGAGGAGCCGATGCTGGGAGAACGGCATCTCCAGGGTCTTGGCGAGGTTCTTCGCGGTGGCCGGCATGAGCTGCATCATGCCCAGTGCCCCGGCACGGCTCACCGCCGACTGGTCGAAGCCGCTTTCCTGGCGCGTCATCGCCAATACCAGGGGCCGCTCGACGGTGCCGCCGTCTGGCATCTCGGCGATGGGATAGCCTTCCGCCAGCAGGGTCACGCCCTGGTAACTCGCGCGCTTCGCCACGGAGACCGCGAGGTCCGGGCGGTCGATCTGCTCCGCCAGCGTGGCCACAAGAGCGTGATCGCCCGGCGTCTTCGCGAGATCGCTGAGCTTGAGGATGAACGGCTTGGCGAATTCGCCGGCGTCCGCCTCGGCGAGGGCGCGGGCGATGCGGACCAGCTCCTGCTTGTCGAAGGCGGCGATCTCCGCCGGCGTCGGCTGCGGGTCCTCGATGATGGCGGCCTTGCCGTCGCTGCCGACCTTGGCGGCGGCGAGCTGGCCGTAGTATGTGGCGAGATGCTTGGCGGCGGTGACGTACCAGCTGGCGGCCAGCTCCTTGTAACCCTGGATCTCGGCGGCGCGGCCGGCCCAATAGGCGCCGCGTGCCAGGCTGACGGGACGCGTCACCTCGCCATAGAGCCGGACGAAGTGGTTGTAGCCGGTCTGATAGTCGCGCAGGAAGCGGAGCGCCACCCAGCCGGCGAGGAACTCGCCGTCGGCAAACCCGACGCCGGTCGTGAGGCTGTGCCGGGAGGCGAGGCGATAGGCCAGCGAGATGTCGCCGTTCTGCAGCGCATGGCGCACCAGCAGCTCGCGCTCGCCCCACCACGCCTGCGGGCGGACGAGGTCCTTGGGCGCGTGATCGAGAATGTCGATGGCGCCGTCGTACATCTCCTTGCGGCGGCGCCAGCGCATGCGCTCGAACAGCAGGCCGGGATCGCTCTGCAGCTCGCGCGGCACCCGCGCCACCAGCCGGTCGGCGTTTCCCGCCATGTGAGAGAGCGCGAGGCGCGCCTCGGCGACGGTTCGGTGGCCGGTATCGACCCGCGTCAGCATGCGTTTGGCGGCGTCGTCGTGACCCTCCCAGATCAGCCGGTCGAGGCGCTTCACGTTGTCCTCGCGGCGGATGGTACTGCCGTATTTCTGCAGCACGCTCTTCTCGTCGAAGGGGCCGAAGTCGCCGGATATCCAGACCTGGCGGATCTCCTCGGCGGCGTGGGCGGCGTCGCCGTGGGAGAGGCGCATGTCCGCCTCGCGCAGGCGCGCGAAAGGCGTCGTCGGCGGGAAGCGCTCGAACCAGAGGGAGAGTTCCTCGTCGCCGACGGTGGCGATCGCCTCCTCGGCGCGCTGGCGCAGGGTGGCCTGGCTCGGCCAGTCCGGGTTCTGGGTGATGAAGGCGGTGATGTCCGCGAAGCGGACGCCGGGATTGGCCCGGGTCAGGTCGTAGAAGCGGACCACCTTGGCGAGGAGGGGATCCTTCGCCTGGCTCGCCTTCGCTTGGGCGCCGGACCAGTCGTTGTTGCGGACGGCCGCGAAGGCGGCGCGATAGGCCTGCCGGTCCGGCTCGCTGAGCACGCTCGCCCCGGCCTGGAGCGTCGGCACTAGACAGAGCGCGATCAACAGGATCGCGCGAAAGAGCGGTCTCACCACCATGCCTCTCCGGGCTGCCCGCGGCGGATGAAAACAGAGGCCGCGCCGCATTCTAGCCGCGGCCCGGCCGGAAACAAGAAGCGCCGCCGCCTCGCTGGCTCCGGCGCCGAGCCAACGGCGGCCTATTCATGCCTGAAGACGGTGAAGGACTGGTAAAAAAAGCGCCGCCGGTTGCCGCCGCCAGCCCGGGGGGATATGGTCAGCCACCGGTCCCATCCAACTCGACCAGGGAGGATTCCCCATGTTCAAGGGCTCTATCGTCGCCCTCGTTACCCCGTTCCGGAATGGCGCCGTGGACGCGAAGGGATTCCAGGAATTCGTCGAGTGGCAGCTCAAGGAAGGCACCCGCGGCCTGGTGCCCTGCGGCACCACCGGCGAATCGCCGACCCTGAGCCATGACGAGCACAAGCGCGTGGTCGAGCTCTGCGTCGAGGCGGCCCGTGGGCGGGCGCCGGTCATCGCCGGCACCGGCTCCAATTCCACCGACGAGGCGATCGACCTGACGCGCCACGCCAAGGCGGCGGGCGCCGACGCGGCGCTGATCGTCAACCCCTATTACAACAAGCCGACCCAGGAAGGGCTCTACCAGCACTTCAAGGCGATCCACGACGCCGTCGACCTGCCGATCGTGATCTACAACATCCCCGGCCGCACCGCCGTCGACATGAGCGTCGCCACCATGGCGCGGCTCGCCCAGCTCCCGAACATCGTCGGCGTCAAGGACGCCACCAACGACCTGGCGCGGCCGCTGCGCACCCGCGAGGTGATCGGCACGAAATTCTGCATGCTGTCCGGCGAGGATCACACCGCGCTCGCCTTCCGCGTCCAGGGCGGCCACGGCTGCATTTCCGTCACCGCCAATGTGGCACCCCGCGCCTGCGCCGACATGCACGAGTCCTGGGAGAAGGGCGAGGTGCAGCACGCCATGCAGATCAACCAGCGTCTGCTGCCCCTCAACGACGCGCTCTTCGCCGAGACCAGCCCCGGCCCGGTGAAGTTCGCGGTCTCGCTCCTGGGCAAGAGCACCGCCGAGGTGCGTCTCCCCCTGGTCGCGCCGATGCCGGAGACCCAGGAGCAGGTGCGCCGCGCCATGCGCCACGCGGGCGTCCTGAATTGACGGGATGACACGCTCCACCGATCGCTTCATCGCGCAGAACCGCCGGGCCCGCCACGACTACCTGATCGAGGAGACGCTCGAGGCGGGGCTGGTGCTTGCCGGCACCGAGGTCAAGGTGCTGCGCAAGGGCGGCGTCAGCATCAATGAGTCCTACGCCGCCGAGCGCGAAGGCGAGCTCTACCTGATGAACGCCAACATTCCGCAATATCCCTCGGCGCGGGTGAACCACGATCCGCGCCGGCCGCGCAAGCTGCTGGTGCGCCGCAAGGAGCTCAACAAGCTCATGGGCGCGGTCACGCGTGACGGCATGACGCTCATTCCCCTCGGCCTCTACTTCAGCGACCGCGGCATCGCCAAGATCGAGCTCGGCCTCGCCAAGGGCAAGCGCAAGGCCGACAAGCGCGCGGCGGAGAAGGAGCGCGACTGGAAACGCGACAAGGGGCGGATCCTGCGGGCAAGGAACGCGTAGAACGGCGAGGATCGATACTCGTTGGATCTGGATCGGCTGTGGTGCGTCCTTCGAGACGGCCGCTGTCGCGGCCTCCTCAGGATGAGGAGGTTTTCTTTATGCCCTCACCAAACCCACCTCATCCTGAGGAGCGCGCGTTAGCGCGCGTCTCGAAGGACGCAGGATGGTTCTGCAGGTCTCTACGCCCGCGCGATCGCCTCGTGGTGGCGGATCACTTCCTTGACGATGAAGGCGAGAAACTTTTCCGCGAACTCGGGATCGAGCTTGGCGCTTTCCGCGAGCTTGCGCAGGCGCGCGATCTGCGTCGCCTCGCGGGCGGGGTCGGCGGGCGGCAGGCGATGGGTCGCCTTGAGTCGGCCCACCTCCTGCGTGCACTTGAAGCGCTCCGCCAGCAGATGGATGAGCGCGGCGTCGATGTTGTCGATGCTGTCGCGCAGGCGCAGCAGCTCCGGCAGGATCTGCTGACCGCCGCCCGATGGTGGCGCGCCGCGATGCTCCGTCATGCCCTGGTGTCCCCGTCGTGATGACCTGCCGCGTGCCGGCGCCGGTCTTTTAGCGCAGACGGGGAGGCTGCGCCATCACGTGATCGTGCCGCGGCCCCTCTCAGAAAAGATGGCTGTAGCGCTCGATCTCCCATTGGCTGATGGCGAGGTGGTACGAGTTCCACTCGGCGGTCTTATAGGTGATGAACTCGTCCCGGAGCTCCTGGCCCAGGGTGCGCTCTACCAGGGGATCGGCGGCGAAGGCCGCGACGGCGGCCTGCAGGTTCTGGGGCAGGAAGTCGATGCGGCGGTCCCGGCGCTCGGCATCGGAGATGGTGTAGAGATTGTCGTCGTTGGGCCGGCCGGGATCGAGCTTCTCCCGCACGCCCTCGAGCCCCGCCGCCAGCGCCAGCGTCGCCGCCAGGTAGGGATTGACCGAGCCGTCGACGTTGCGGGATTCGCAGCGGCCGCCGCCGGCCGGCACGCGGACGGAGTTGGTGCGGTTGTTGGAGCCGTAGGAATTGAACACCGGCGCCCAGGTGAAGTAGCTCATGGCGCCCTGGCGCACGAGGCGCTTGTAGCTGTTCACCGTGGGCGCGAAGGCGGCGCAGAGCGCCTGGCCGTGGCGGAGGATGCCGCCGATGAAATGATATCCGATCTCCGTGAGGCCGAGCCCGCGCGGATCCTCCTTGGGGTCGCAGGCGAAGACGTTGCGGCCGCTCTTGAGGTCGTAGAGCGACATGTTGAAATGCGCGCCGGTGCCGGTCTTGTCGGCGAAGGGCTTCGGCATCATCGTCGCCAGCAACCCCTGCTCCTTGGCATAGTGCTTGGCCATGAAGCGGAAGAAGGTGAAGCGGTCGCACATGGTGAGCGCGTCCGCGTAGTTGAAATCGAACTCGTACTGGCCGTTGCCGTCCTCGTGGTCGAAGGAATAGAGGTCCCAGCCGAGGTCGTTGATGCACTTGGCGACCTTGTCGAGCCAGGCGAAGTTGTCGAGGAAGCCGCGGACGTCGTAGCAGGGCTTCTCCAGCTTGTCGTCGGGATTGGGCACCGCGAGCGTGCCGTCCGCGCCCTGCTTCAGGACGTAGATCTCGCATTCGATACCCAGATTGAAGCCGAGGCCCAGCTCCGCCGCCTGGGTCGAGCACGCTCTTGAGGGCGACCCGCGTGTTGAGGGGATAGGGCTGGCCCTTGAAGACATTGTCCGCCGGCATCCAGGCGACCTTGGGCTCCCAGGGCAGCTGGATGATGTGGCTGAGGTCGGGGACGGAAGTGATCTCGTCGTCGTTCGGCGCCTGGCCCAGACCGTCGAGGGCGTAGCCGGTGTAGCGCTCGGATCCCGCCGCCATCTGCGGCAGGTGATCGAGGGGCACCACCTTTCCCTTCGGCACGCCGTGGATGTCGACGTAGGCGCCGATGCAGTATTGCACGCCGCGATCGCGGAGCTGCTGCTGGATGGCTTTGACCTCGGGGCTGGCTTCCATCGGATCGATCCGCCTTCTAGTTCGCGGTGATGCGGGCGCGGATGTATTCGGCGAGCTGCCACACTGTCGCCTCCAGATGGCTCAGCCGCCCCACCGTCGCCAGCGACGAGCCGGCGCCCATCTGCTGCATGACATCCACCTCGTAATCCTCCTTGGTCGCTTGCGCCGCCATCGCGCCGACGGCCTCGAATTTCGCCGTCACCAGCTCCGTCTGCGCCGCCACGTCGGGGTGCACGAGATAGATCATGCGGGATTTGGTGTGGGTCGGGCCGATCGGCGTGAGCAGCCGGAGCATGATCCGGTCCGCATACACGGCGAGACGCGTCAGGGGATAGATGTGGTAGAGGTCGAAAACGCGTCGTTCACTCGCGTCCAATGTCGGAATGGCCGGCAGGCCGATGGTGTAGACTTCCTCTGGCGCCTCGTCCCGCGCGGGCGAATGGCAGATGCCCCAGCCTTTCTTGCTCTCCTCGCACCAGCTCAGGCGGGTCGGGAAGTTCACCTCGAAGGTCTCGGGATGGGCGGCGAAGTGGTGATAGCACTCCATTCCGGTCTCGAGCTGGATCTTCCAGTTGAATTTGGCGTCGAGCGCGGACGGTTGCACGCCAACAAGCTCGCCCATGCGCCAATTCTTCAGCCGCTCGCAGAGATCGACGAGCCGGTCGCCGATGGACTCCGCGGTCTGCGAGAATGTGATGAAGATGAGGCCGAGGGGCTCGACGATCTCGGTCCTCATCTCCGGCAGCCGGCAAGCCTGGGGATCGAAGCCCGCCGCCTGCTCCATGAACGGCGCGCCCAGCAGCCGGCCGTCGAGGGCATAGCCCCATTTGTGGAAGGGGCAGGAGAACAGCTTGGCGTTTCCGACGCCGCTCACGACGGGCGCCCAGCGATGCAGGCAGACGCGGGACATCACGCGGATGCGGTCCTTGCCGCGGACCACCACCAGCATCTCGCCGAAGAGATCGACGGTGAAGTAGTCGCCCTCCTTGGCGACCTCGGAGACGTGGCCGACGCACAGCCACTCCTTCTTGAAGATCTTCTCCACCTCGAGGTCGAAGAAGGCCTGGGAGGTATACGTGGCGGGCGGCAAGGTCTCGGCGGTCTCCGCGGTGCGGTTTCCGCCCGCGAGCACGGCTCTGACGAGATTGTCCAGCCCATGCCGATCGGCCTCGAGGCGTGTGCTGTAGATGCCCGTGTCCATGGTCGCCCCCTGGCCATGCCAACCCATGTGGATGCGGACAAGCTTGGCGCGGTGCTCGCGCATCGATCGATTGAGGCAACGCAAAGATCGGGCCAAGGTATATGCGCGGCAACCGTGGCGGATTTACCGCCGGCGCATGCATATTCTCCATGCAGGAGAGCAAAATTTCATCGAACGATGAATGCCAGACGCAATCAGGCCGCCGGCAGCCGCGTCGTTATTCCGCGGAAGACCGCCTCGAACATCTCCACCGTCAGCACGCCCGTATTCGTGTTGTAGCGCGAGCAGTGATAGCTGTCGGCGAGCAGCAGCCCCGACGGCAGCGCGTGCTGGGCGCCGTGCTTGAAGGGGAAGGCGGACTTGCGCTGGGCGAGCGCGCCGAGGACGGTGCCGTGGGCGATGGCGCCGAGAGCGAGGATGATGCGGAGCCGGGGCATCGCCGCGATCTCCGCCACGAGGAAGGGACGGCAGGTCGCGATCTCCGACGGCTCCGGCTTGTTCTCCGGTGGCACGCAGCGCACCGAGTTGGTGATGCGGCAATCGAGGAGGGCGAGCCCGTCATCGGTGCGGGCGGCGTAGGTGCCGCGGGCGAAGCCGAACTTGCCGAGGGTGGCATAGAGGAGATCGCCGGCAAAATCGCCGGTGAAGGGGCGGCCGGTTCGATTGGCGCCCTTGAGCCCGGGCGCCAGCCCCACGATCAGCAGCCGCGCGTCGAGATCGCCGAAGGCAGGCACCGGCGCGTTGTGCCAGTCGTCGTGGGCGTGGCGGTGCCGCTGGCGGAACTCGACCAGGCGCGGGCAGAGCGGGCACTCGCGGCCCGGTGTCGGGATCGCGTCCCGCTCCGGCGACGCGCTCACTGCGCGTTGTCGACGTGGGCTGCTGACCGGTGGTTGTCGTCGCGCACGCGCATGACCTGGGGCGCGAGCTCCTGCAGCTCGATGAAGGTGTCAGCCTGGCGCCGGAGGTCGTCCGCGGCCATCGGCGGCTGCGAGCGGAGCGTCGAGACCACGCTCACCCGCACGCCGCGGCGCTGCACCGCCTCCACCAGTCGGCGGAAATCGCCGTCGCCGGAGAACAGCACCGCGTGATCGAGGTATTGCGCCATCTCCAGCATGTCGATGGCGAGCTCGATGTCCATGTTGCCCTTGATCTTGCGGCGCCCCATGGCATCCGTGTACTCCTTGGTCGGCTTGGTCACCATCGTGTAGCCGTTGTAGTCGAGCCAATCCACCAGGGGACGGAGCGGCGAGTACTCCTGATCCTCGATGACGGCGGTGTAGTAGAAGGCGCGGATCAGCCGGCCTTTGCCGGCGAAGAGATCGAGGAGGCGCTTGTAGTCGATGTCGAAACCAAGCCCGCGCGCGGCGGCATAGAGGTTGGCCCCGTCGATGAATAAAGCGACTCTTTCTTCCGGATAGAACATGACGAGCGCCACTCCCACTAAAAACGTGTCGAAACAAATGCGGCAAGGAATGAACTCATTAGCGGAACTCCGCCGCGTCACGTCAAGGTGGGGCAGTGGCGCGGACGCGGAATCATTGTCGTGATCTTGATCGGCCTCGGCGCAAATCTCCCGAGCGTGACGCTGGGCCCACCTCCCGGCAGCCTCGAGGCGGCTCTCGCGCTCCTGGCGCGGGACGGCGTGCGGATCATGGCGCGATCGCACTGGTACCGTTCTGCACCGGTGCCCATTTCGGATCAGCCCTGGTTCATCAACGGCGTCGTGGTGGTGGCGACCGCTCTCGAGCCGCCGGCGCTCCTCGCGCGCTTGCATGAAATCGAGGCGCATGCCGGCCGCGTCCGCCGCGAAAGGAACGCACCACGCGTTCTCGATCTCGACCTGCTCGCCTATGACGATCGCGTGAGCGAGCCCGACGGCGCCGGACTGGCGCTGCCGCATCCGCGCCTGCACGAGCGCGCCTTCGTGCTGCGGCCGCTCGCCGAGGTGGCGCCGGGCTGGCGCCACCCGGTTCTCGGCCGCACCGTGGACGACCTGCTCGCGGCCCTCCCGCCGGATCAGACGGCGGAGCTTTTGGAGTAAGGGAGCGCGACTGCCGGGCTCGCGCCGGTCTCGTCCTGCCGCGCCGCCGCGTCCAGGGCATCGGCGAGGGCGGCGGCCGCGGGATTGCCGTCCAGGGCCAGACGCGCGACCTCCCCTCCGAAAACTCCGTTCCAGAACCGTTTCCGAGCATCGACGTTGGAAAGGCGACGGCGCACCAGCGGCCGGAAGCGGGCGGCGAGGGCCGCGAGATCGCCGAGGCGCGCCGGCAGCAGCCGCTCGAGACGGAGCCGCAGCAGGCGCGCCAGGGCGGGTGCCGCGCCGCCGGTGGAGATCGCCACCACGACAGGCGCTCGATCGACGATCGCCGGCATCAGGAACGTGCACAGGCCAGGCTCGTCCATGACATTGACGGGAATGCCGAGCGCCCGCGCCGCCCGCGCCACGGCTTCGCCGGTGGCGAGGCTTGCGCCGGCCACCATGACGAGGGCGGCGTTCTCCAGCAGCGTCGGATCGAACTCCCGGGCGCAGCGGACTTCGGCGCCAGCGCGACGCAGCGCCGCGACCTTGCGCTCCGCCTCGGGACCGCTGCCGACGACGACGCAGGGACGGCCGGTGAGGTCGAGGAAGATCGGGAAGGGATGCGGCACCATCAGTAGACGTCCTTGAGGTAACGCTTCTCCCGCGTGAGCTTCGACAGGTAGGCCTTGGCGGCGCCGGGTCCCATGGCGCCCTGGCGCGCGATGATGGCGGCGAGCGCCGCGTCGACGTCGCGCGCCATCGCGATCGCGCCGCAGACGAAGATCTGGGCCCCGTCCTCGATCCAGGACCAGAGATCCCGGGCGCGCTCGCGCATGCGCTGCTGGACGTAGACGCGCTCGTTCTGATCCCGGGAGAATGCCAGCTCCAGCTCGGTCAGCAGCCCGTCGCGCCGGAAGCCCATGAGCTCATCCTCGTAGAGGAAATCGCAGGCGCGGCGCTGATCGCCGAAGAACAGCCAGTTGCGGCCGCCGGCGCCGCGCACGCGGCGTTCCTGGAGGAAGGCGCGGAACGGCGCCACGCCGGTTCCCGGCCCGATCATGATGACGGGCGCTCCATCGTCCGCCGGCAGGCGGAAATCGTGGGTGGGCTGCACGAAGACCGGCACCTCGCCCCCAGACATCGTGCGCTCGGCGAGATAGGTCGAGGCCACGCCCTTGCGATGCCGGCCGTGCTTCTGATAGCGCACGGCGGCGACGGTGAGATGCACGGCATCGCCGACCATCTTCGACGACGAGGAGATCGAGTAGAGCCGCGGCTGCAGAACGCCGAGGGCCGAGATCAGCTCCTGCACCGGCGGCCGCGCCGAGCGGAAGGTGAGCAGGAGGTCGAGGAGATCCGCTTCCTCCGGCCCGGCGCCGGGATATCCCTCGGCGAGCGCCTGCAGGCGCTGGGATTCATCCGCGTTGGGCGCGCGGGAGGCCAGGATCTCGATCGCCTCGTCCGCGGGCCTGGCGATGTCGCATACTTTCGTCAGCGCCTCGGCGAGGCCGCGGCGGCTGCCGTCGGGGCAATCCACCTCGTCGAAGGCATCCGCGCCGAGGCACTCGATGACCGCCGCCACCATGTCCGGGCAATTCTCCGGCTGCACGCCGAGGGCGTCGCCGACGTCGTAGGTGAGGCCGGTGCCCGCGAGATCGAAGACGACGTGCCGCGTGTCCTTCAACGAGCCTTCCCGGTTGAGCGGCAGACAGGCCTCGAGCCGCGCGAGGACGCGCGCCGTTACCGGGCTCGGTGCGACTGGCCTCGCTGGCGCGGCGGCGGCAGCCGGTGCCGCCGCCAGTGTGGGCGCCAGCTCCAGCAACTCCCTGAGCGCCCGCGAGGTCGCCTTGCCGCCGGGCACGCAGCGGGTGAGGCTCTTCTCCGCGCCGTTCGCCACTGCCTCCGCGTAGGTCTTGCAGAGATAGCTGCACTGGCCGCAGTCCTGCTGCGCCATCGCCGCCATAAGCTGCTGCGGCAACGGGCGCGCCGTTGCGAGCTGCAGGCGCTCCTCCAGGGGCAGCGACATGTCGTGCCAGGGAAAATCCTCTTCGACCTCGGCCTCGGCAGACGCGGCGGCAATCGGGCGTCCGGCGCCGTAGTAGGCGGCGAGCCAGCCGTCGAGCCATGCCCGCTGCGCGCCGTTGAAGGGCGCGCTCTCGGGGATCAGGGGAAGCTGGTTCAGCATCGCCTCAGGCCGCGATCTCGCCGGTCGCAGCGCAGAGCGCTTGCAGCGCCTCGACGGAATGCCGTGCGGCGAAATCGTGGAAGCTCTCGCCGGAATCGCGGCGGTGGACGAGATAGGCGCGCAGCATGCGCTCGACTGCCGGCGGCAGCTCCGCCATGGGCACGTTGCTGTAGATCTCGCGGGCGAGGCGGCGCTCGCTGCCGGCGCCGCCGCCGAGGAGCACCGTATAACCCTCGATCATGTCCTCGCCGACCTTCACGCCCAGGAGGCCGATGTCGCCCACATAGTGCTGGGCGCAGGAATTGGGGCAGCCGGTGAGATGAATGTTGACGGGCTGGTCGAGGGGCACGCGCTGCTCCAGATATTCCGCCAGCAGCATCGCCTGGCCCTTGGTGTCGGTGGCGGAGAATTTGCAGCCGGTGTTGCCGGTGCAGGCGACGAGGGCGCCGCGCACCGCGCTCGCGCTGACCGCAAGGCCAAGCTGCTGGATCGCCGCGGTCGCCGCCGCCACTTGCGAGTCCGGAATATCCGAGATCAGCAGGTTCTGCCAGACGGTGAGACGCAGGTCGCCGCTGCCGTGCCGCGCGGCAATCTCGGCGAGGCCGCGCATCTGCGCCGCCGTGAGACGGCCCACCGGCAGCGCCACGCCGATGTAGCAGAGACCGGCCTGGCACTGGCGGTGGATGCCGATGTGGCCATGCTTCTGCACCGGTCCTCGCGGCAGGCAGGCGTCCAGGGGCAGGCGCGTGAAGGTCCGGCCGAGCTCGCGCTCGACCTCGGCGATGAATTTCTCGTGGCCCCAGGCGTCCAGCAGGTATTTGAGCCGCGCGCGCTTGCGGTCGGTGCGGTCGCCGTTGGCGATGAAGACGCGGAGCACCGCGATCGCCACGGGCGTGCACTCCTCCGGCCGCAGGATCACGCCGGCATCCCGGGCGAAATCGCCGTGGCCGGTGATGCCGCCGAGCTGCAGGCGGAAATAGATCCCTTCCGGCACCGCGCGGCCCACCGGTACCGACACCGCGGGAAAGCCGATGTCGTTCGTGTCCTCGAGGACGCCGATGCGGCCGCCGCCGTCGAAGGCGATGTTGAACTTGCGCGGCAGGCCGTAGAGCTCCCGGTGATTGAGGATGAAATGATGCAGCTCGCGGCCGAGCGGCCTCGTGTCGATCAGCTCCTCGGGATCGATGCCGGCGGTGGGGCTGCCGGTGATGTTGCGGATGTTGTCGGCGCCGGCGCCGCGGGAGGTGAGGCCGAGATCGGTGATGCCCGTGAGCACGTCGAGGATATGCGTGGGGCCGATCTCGCGGATCTGCAGATTGGCCCGGGTCGTGACGTCGGCGTAGCCGCCGCCGCAGCGCTCGGCGATATCGGCGAGGCCCGCGAGCTGATGGTGCGCGGATGATGCCGTTGGGGATGCGCAGGCGGCACATGAAGGCGTTCTGCGTCGGCGCCACGTAGAAGAGGCCGAAGAACTTGTGGCGGAAGACGTCGAGGCCGCGGGGAAAGCGACCCTCGGCCGCCTCGGCGACGAGCTCGTCCCACATGTCCAGGGGATGCGACTGGCGTTTGGCGTCCTCTTCCGGCACCAGCTTCCTGCCGGCGGCGAGAAAGCGGTCCTGGGCCGCGCGATGGATGTCCGTGGGCACCGTCGTCCCCGCGGGCGCGCCACCGCCGTGCCGCGCGGCGATACCGCGCAGGAAGCCTTCGAGATACTGCTTCTGCTCGTCGCTGAAGCCTGACGCGTCCGTCATCGACTCCCAGCCCCTGTAGCCCCGGAGATCTACTAGCAAGCGCGATGCCAATGCCGGGGCACGTCGGAGGGCCGTTGATTATCCCGCCTTATTCAATTCGTGGTCGCGCTTGATCGCTGTCGATCGCCGACGGCTGCCGAAGAATTGGGCGTTTCGCGCGCTGCATAGACTTTGCTCAGCGCTTTGGATGCGGAAGCGGCACGGGGACCGCCCACCACCCGATTCGTGGCGATAAAACCGGCGCAATTGCCTGGCACATTTATTGCGGAATTGGCGAGCAGCATCATTTCGCGAGGACCTGCCCATGTACCTCGAAAGCGTCGATCAGATGGCCACCATGGCGGCGGCCAAGACCGCCTTCATGAAGCGGACGCCGCTCGGATTCTGGATCAGCTCGATGATGGCGGGCGCCTATGTCGGGCTCGGCATCCTCCTCATCTTTTCCGTTGGCTCCGACGTCGATCCCGCCTACCGCAGTCTGGTGATGGGATGCTCCTTCGGGGTCGCCCTCACCCTCGTCATCTTCGCGGGCTCCGATCTCTTCACCGGCCACACCATGTTCATGCCCCTGGGGGTGCTGCGCGGGAAGGTCGGGATGTCCGATCTCGGCTCCGCCTGGGCGATGACCTGGCTCGGCAATCTCGCGGGCTGCGCCGTGCTCGCGGTGATTTTCATCGCCGGCGGCGGCGGCGCGGTGCTGCATTCGAAGAGCCAGTGGCTGATGACGGTGGCCGCCGCCAAGATGAACGCGCCGGTGCTGGCGCTCTTCGCCCGGGCGATCCTCTGCAACTGGTTCGTCTGCCTGGCGATCTGGATGTCGGCGCGGATGACCGGCGACGCCGCCAAGTGCATCGCGATCTTCTGGTGCCTGTTCGGCTTCATCGGCAGCGGCTACGAGCACTCGGTCGCCAACATGACCCTGCTGCTGGTGGCGCTCCTGGGCGACCATCCCGACACTGTCACCTGGGGCGGGCTGGTCTATAATCTGGTCTGGGTGACCCTCGGCAATATCGTGGCGGGGGCGGGGATCATGGCGCTGGGCTACTGGACGATGTCCCGGCCCATGGAGGCGTCGTCCGCCCCGGTCCTGCGCGCCGCGGCCGACGCCGCCGACTAGGACGGCGTGCCGGCCTTCCGCCGGGCCGACGATCCCGCGACCGAATTCCCGCCTAGCCAGACCGGCCTTGGCGGCAGGGCCCCCATGCCCCATAGCCGGGTTGCGAGCGGGGGCCTCCTCCCATATATTGAAGGACTCTAATTTTGGCGGTGGAGAGCCCTCGGCATGGCGCGCGTAACGGTTGAAGACTGTATCCTCAAGATCCCCAATCGGTTCGAGCTGGTCCTGATCGCGGCCCAGCGGGCCCGGGACGTTGCCTCCGGGGCGCCGATCACCCTGGAGCGGGACAACGACAAGAACCCTGTGGTGGCGCTCCGCGAGATCGCCGACGAGACCATCGGCCTCGACGGGGTCAAGAACTCCCTCATCAAGGGGATGCAGAAGCACGTCGAGGTGGACGAGCCCGAGGAGGACAAGGACCTCGAGATCGAGACCCAGACCTGGCCGGTGGACGCGCCGCCCGAGGGCGACGAGGCCGAGGAGGAGATCGACGACGAGGAGCTCGACGAGGAACCCGTGCTGGCGGCGGACGACGATGCGCTCCCTGCCGGCGATGCGGGCGAGGGAAGCGTGGAGGGGGACGCGCCTGCTCGCAAGGGCGAGCCCTAACACCGATGCGAGGGGGCGGCGGCACTCGGGTCGCATCCGCCCCGTCCGTCCGTTGGACGATCCCCGATACAGCCGGGCCGGCGGCTAGCCCGTCATGATGCGGCAATTTGAATTGGTGGAGCGGGTCAAATCCTATGACCCGTCGGCGGACGAGGACGCGCTCAACCGCGCCTACGTCTTCTCCATGAAGGCGCACGGGACCCAGAAGCGCGCCTCCGGCGATCCCTATTTCTCCCATCCCGTCGAGGTCGCCGGCATCCTGGCGGGGATGAGCCTCGACAGCTCGTCGATCGTCACCGGCCTGCTGCACGACACCGTCGAGGACACGCTGGCGACGCTCGAGGAGATCGAGCGCGTCTTCGGCCCGGAGATCGCGCGCCTGGTCGACGGCGTCACCAAGCTCTCCCGCGTCGAGCTGCACCTCGGGCCAGACCAAGCAGGCGGAGAATTTCCGCAAGCTGGTGCTGGCGATGTCCGAGGACATCCGCGTGCTCCTGGTGAAGCTCGCCGACCGCCTGCACAACATGCGCACGCTCCGCTTCATCAAGGATCCGGAGAAGCGCAAGCGCATCGCCCGCGAGACGATGGACATCTACGCGCCGCTGGCCGAGCGCATCGGCATGCACGAGATGAAGGACCAGCTCGAGGATCTCGCCTTCGCCGAGCTGTATCCCGACGCCCGCGAGAGCATCCTGGCGCGGCTCGCGTTCCTGCGCGAGAAGGGCGGCGACCTCGTGCCGCGCATCATCGCCGAGCTGAAGGACGTCCTGAAGGACGCCGGCATCGAGGCCCAGGTCTCCGGCCGCGAGAAGTCGCCCTATTCGATCTGGCGCAAGATGCAGCGCAAGGACGTCGGCTTCGAGCAGCTCGCCGACATCATGGCGTTCCGCGTCGTGGTCGACAAGTTCGACGAGTGCTACCAGGCGCTGGGCGTCATCCACAGCCACTATCCCGTGGTGCCTGGCCGCTTCAAGGACTACATCTCGACGCCGAAGCCGAACCAGTACCGCTCGCTGCATACCGGCGTGATCGGACCGGAGCGGCAGCGCATCGAGATCCAGATCCGCACCCGCGAGATGCACGAGGTGGCCGAACTCGGCGTCGCCGCGCACTGGAGCTACAAGCAGGGCGCGCCCAGCACCGAGGGCCCGCAATACCGCTGGCTGCGCGAGCTCCTCGACATTCTCGAGCACGCCTCGGGCCCGGAGGAATTCCTCGAGCACACCAAGCTCGAGATGTTCCAGGACCAGGTGTTCTGCTTCACGCCGAAGGGCGATCTGATCGCGCTGCCGCGCGGCGCCACGCCGGTCGATTTCGCCTATGCCGTCCATTCCGAGATCGGCGACACCTGCGTCGGCGCCAAGATCAACGGCCGCCTGGTGCCGCTGCGCACCCAGCTGCAGAACGGCGACCAGGTCGAGATCGTCACCTCCAAGGCGCAGACGCCGTCGCCGACCTGGGAGCGCTTCGTCGTCACCGGCAAGGCGCGCGCCCGCATCCGCCGCTTCATCCGCACCCAGCAGCGCCAGCAATATCTCGATCTCGGCAAGGCGATCCTGCAGAAGGCGTTCCGCCAGGAGGGCCACGAGTTCACGGAGAAGGCGGTCGACGACGATGCTGAAGATCTTCAACGTCGACACGCCGGAGGATCTCTACGTCTCCGTGGGCGAGGGGATGCGCACCGGCCGCGAGGTCGTGCACGCGATCTTCCCGCCCAAGGCCGACGAGAAGCCGCGCAAGGTGGTGCCGCTGTCCGAGGCGCGCGGCAAGAGCAAGGGCAAGGCGGCTCCGATACGGCGGTGCCGATCCGCGGCCTGATCCCCGGCATGGCCCTGCATTTCGCCGGCTGCTGCCATCCGCTGCCCGGCGACCGCATCGTCGGCATCGTCACCACCGGCAAGGGCGTCACCATCCACACCATCGACTGCGAGACGCTGGAGAACTTACGCCGACACGCCCGAGCGCTGGCTCGACGTCGCCTGGAGCAGCAGCGGCGATCCCGACCAGGCCCATGTCGGCCGCATCAACGTGATCATCGGCAACGAGCCGGGCAGCCTCGGCAGCCTCACCACCATCATCGGCAAGCACGCCGGCAACATCACCAATCTCAAGATCACCAACCGCTCCCAGGATTTCTTCGAGATCATCGTCGACATCGAGGTGCAGGACGTGAAGCACCTCACCAACATCATCGCCGCTCTCCGCGCCGCGCCGTCGATCAACTCGGTCGACCGGGCGCGCGGCTGAGATCCCGAGGACGCTCGAGAAAGGCCCTGCCCATGACCCATCCCCGACGTGCCCTTCGCCTTGGCGTCAACATCGATCACGTGGCGACGATCCGGAACGCTCGCGGCATCAAGCATCCCGATCCCGTGCGGGCGGCGCGGCTCGCGGCCCAAGCCGGCGCCGACGGCATCACCGCCCACCTGCGCGAGGACCGCCGCCACATCTCCGACGAGGACATAGAGCGCCTGACGAAGGAGATCGACCTGCCGCTCAATCTGGAGATGGCGGCGACGGACGAGATGCTGAAGGTGGCGCTGCGCCACACGCCGCACGCCGCCTGCATCGTGCCGGAGAAGCGCGCCGAGCTCACCACCGAGGGCGGCCTCGATGTAGCAGGCGGCCACAATCACCTGGCGCCTTATGTGCGCGAGCTGGTGCAGGCGAAGATCCGAGTCTCGCTCTTCATCGATCCCGAGCCGACCCAGCTCGATGCCGCCCGCAAGCTCGGCGCGCCGGTGGTCGAGCTTCACACGGGTGCGTATTGCGAGGCGGAGGGCGCCGCGCGGGAGCGCGAGCTGGCGCGACTCCTGAAGGCGGCGGCCCATGCGGAGGCGATCGGCCTTGAGTGCCACGCCGGCCACGGCCTCAGCTACGAGACGGTGGCGCCGGTCGCCGCCATCCCCACGATCGTCGAGCTCAATATCGGTCACTTCCTCGTCGGCGAGGCGATCTTCAGCGGCCTCGACAGCGCCATCAAGCGCATGCGCGCGCTGATGGACAAGGCGCGCGCCGAGGCGCTCGGCGAGCGCAGCGCATGACGCGACGGCCGCGCGCGGCGAGGGCCGGGTGCCCGATCGCGCAGCGGCCTTGACTTCGCATCGGCGGATTGGCTTCATCAGCCGCGCCCGCCCGCGGCCGCCGGCATCGCCCCTATCTCCCCGCGCCACAATGGATTTTTATTCATGAAGAACAAGGCTCCCGGCTACAAGCAAGTGAAGGCCGCCGGCGGTACGTGGGAGACCGTTCGCACCATCGTCTATGCGGTCGCGATCGCCATCGCGGTGCGCACCTTCGCCTACGAGCCATTCAACATTCCCTCGGGCTCGATGATGCCGACCCTGCTGATCGGCGACTATCTCTTCGTCTCCAAGTATTCGTACGGCTACAGCCGCTACTCCCTGCCGTTCGGCCTGCCGTTCATCCCCGGCCGCATCTTCTATCGCCAGCCGCACCGCGGCGACGTCGTCGTCTTCAAGGTGCCGAAGGACAATTCCACCGACTTCATCAAGCGGGTGATCGGTCTGCCCGGCGACAAGGTGCAGGTGATCGGCGGGACGCTCTACGTCAACGACGTGCCGGCGAAGCGCACCTGGGTGCGGAAATACTCCGACGACGAAGGCGGCCGGAGCATGGCAATGGTGCGCGAGGAGTACGAGGAAGTGCTGCCCGGCGGCGCGCGCCACTTGATCCTGCTGGCCGGCACCGAGGCGGGATCGCCAGCCAAGGACTGCACCAATAACCGCTTCACCACCTCGACGGAAGAGGTGGAGAACACCTGCCCTTTCATCGTGCCGCCCGACCGCTATTTCATGATGGGTGACAACCGCGACAATTCCTCGGACAGCCGCGTGCGCGACAGCGGCGTGGGCTTCGTGCCGGCGGAGAATCTGGTCGGCCGCGCGGAGTTCATCTTCTTCTCCACCGACGGCTCCGCCCAGTGGTGGGAAATCTGGAAGTGGCCGTTCTCCGTCCGCTACGACCGGCTGTTCAAGGCGATCGAGTAGGATGGTGCCGAAGGGCGATCTCGAGCCCTTGTTCGAGGCCCTCGGCCACCGCTTCGCCGCGCCTGACATCATCGCCGAGGCCTTGACCCATCCGAGCGCCAGCCCGCGCCGCAGCGGGCCGCGCCACAGCTACGAGCGTCTGGAGTTCCTCGGCGACCGCGTGCTGGGCCTTGTGGTGGCGGAGCTCCTGTGGAGCCGCTTCCCCAACGAGGCCGAGGGCCAGCTCACGCGCCGGCACACCGGTTTGGTCCGCCGCGAGGCCCTGGTGGAGGTGGCGCGCGCCCTGGATCTCGGGCGCTTCGTGATCGCCTCGGCGGGGGAGGCTCAGGCCGGCGCGCGCGAGAACGCCAGCGTGCTGGCGGATGCCTGCGAGGCCGTCATCGCCGCCCTCTACCTCGACGGCGGGCTGCCGGCGGCCCAGGCTTTCGTGCGCCGGCACTGGTGGCCGATGATCGACGCCGACGCCGAGCCGCCCCGCGATGCCAAGACCGCGCTCCAGGAATGGGCCCAGGGCCGCGGCCGCGGCCTGCCGGTCTATGAGACCGTGAATACGGAGGGGCCGGCGCATCAGCGCACCTTCACCGTGACCGCCCGCATCGAGGGCAGCGAGCCCGCGAGCGCCAGCGGCAGCTCCAAGCGTGCCGCGGAAACCGCCGCCGCCGCCGAACTGCTGGCGCGGCTCGGCGAGAGCGAGCCTCAGAGGCGCACGTCATGAGCGGGGCTCCCGCCACCCGCTGCGGCTACGTGGCCCTCATCGGCGCGCCCAATGCCGGCAAGTCCACGCTCCTCAACGGGCTGGTCGGCGCCAAGATCTCGATCGTCTCGCCCAAGGTGCAGACGACGCGCCGCCGCGTGCTCGGCCTCGCCCTGGAGGGAACGTCGCAGCTCGTCTTCGTGGACACGCCCGGCATCTTCACGCCGCGCGCCGGCCGCCGCCTGGAGCGCGCCATGGTCGCCGCCGCCTGGGAAGGCAGCGATGACGCCGATCTCGTCGTGCTGCTGGTGGACGTGACACGCCCCGACGACGCGGATACGCGCGGCATCATCGAGCGTCTGAAGATGGCGGGCCGTCACGCGGTGCTGGCGCTCAACAAGGTCGACCTGGTGAAGCCGCCGGTGCTGTTGACCCTGGCGCAACGCTTCGCCGCGGAAGGAATCTTCGAGCCCATCTTCATGATCTCGGGCCTCAGTGGCGACGGCGTCGGCGACTTGAAGGCGCATCTCGCCGGCGCGGTGCCGGAAGGCCCGTGGCTCTATCCCGAGGACCAGCTCTCCGATCTGCCGCAACGCCTCATGGCCGCCGAGGTGACGCGGGAGCAGATCTTCCTGCAGCTCCACGACGAGCTGCCTTATGCCTCGACGGTGGAGACCGACACCTGGGAGGAGCGCGCCGACGGCAGCGTGCGCATCGAGCAGACCGTCTTCGTGCAGCGACCGACCCAGAAGGCGATCGTGCTGGGGGAGGGCGGGCAGCAGATCAAGCGCATCGGCGCCCGGGCGCGGGCCGAGCTGGAGAAGATGCTCGGTCACCGCGTGCACCTCTTCCTCTTCGTCCGCGTCGAGAAGTCGTGGACCGAGGACCGGGAGCGCTACGAGGCCATCGGCCTCGACTTCGAGAGCTGAGACCGCGCCCATGCACTGGAGCGAGCCCGGCATCGTGCTGGCGGTCCGCCGTCATGGGGAAAGCGCGCTGGTAGCCCATCTGATGACCCGCGAGCGAGGCCGCCACGCCGGCCTGGTCCATGGCGGGCAGGGGCGGCGCGGCCGCACCGTGTTCCAGGTGGGGAACGCCGTGCAAGTGACCTGGCGCGCGCGCCTGGAGGATCAGCTCGGTACCTATGCCGGCGAGCTCATCCAGGGCCATGCGGCACGGGTGATCGAGGACCCGCTCCGCCTCGGCTGCCTCGCCGCGGCGGCGGCGATGGCGGCGGCGGCATTGCCGGAGCGCGAGCCGCACCCGAACGCCTACGACGGCTTCGCGGCGCTCCTCGATGCCCTCGACCGCGACGCCGGCTGGGCCACATCCTATGCGCGATGGGAGCTGGATCTGCTGGCGGAGCTGGGCTTCGGCCTCGATCTCTCCCGCTGCGCCGCCACCGGCGCCAGCGAGGATCTCATCTACGTCTCGCCGAAATCCGGCCAGGCGGTGTCGCGGGCGGCGGGAGAGCCCTATCGCCGCCAGCTCCTATCGCTGCCGCGCTTCCTCTGCGACGCCGCCTCGGCGGGCGCCGATGCGCCCCGTGCCGACGTGCTGGATGCGCTACGCCTCACGGAATTCTTCTGGGAGCGCCGGGTATTTCAACCGAACGGACGAAAGATGCCGGCGGCGCGCACGCGATTCATTGACCGACTCGGGCGCGAGACGACAGTATCCGCACCGGTCCGCCCGATCTCCATGGAAACCGATCCCTGATGGCCACCAAACCAGTCCCCACCGGCGCCGTCCGCGACGTCGATTTCTCCTCTGCCTTGGGCGAGCGCTATCTCTCCTACGCGCTCTCCACCATCATGGCGCGCTCGCTGCCGGACGTGCGCGACGGCTTGAAGCCGGTGCACCGGCGCCTCCTGCACGCGATGCGCGAGCTCAACCTCGATCCGCGCTCCGGCTACAAGAAGAGCGCCCGCGTGGTCGGCGACGTCATCGGCAAGTTCCATCCCCACGGCGACGTCGCGGTCTACGAGGCGCTGGTGCGCCTGGCGCAGGATTTCGCCCAGCGCTATCCGCTGGTGGACGGGCAGGGCAACTTCGGCAACATCGACGGCGATAACGCGGCGGCGATGCGCTACACCGAGAGCCGCCTCACCGAGGTGGCGGAGGCGCTGCTGGCGGGCCTCGACGAGGACGCCGTCGACTTCCGCCCGACCTACGACGGCGAGGCCCAGGAGCCGGTGGTGCTGCCGTCGCGCTTCCCGAACCTGCTGGCGAACGGTGCCAGCGGCATCGCGGTCGGCATGGCGACCAGCATCCCCCCGCACAACGCGGCCGAGCTCTGCGACGCCCTCATCCATCTGGTAAAGCACAAGCGCGCCTCGATCGAAGATCTGCTGACGCATGTGCCCGGGCCGGATTTCCCCACCGGCGGCATCCTGGTCGAGACGCCCGAGATGATCCGGCAATCCTATGAGACCGGGCGCGGCAGCTTCCGGCTCCGCGCGCGCTGGAGCGAGGAGACGCTGTCGCGCGGCGTCTATCAGATCATCGTCACCGAGATTCCCTATCAGGTGCCCAAGTCGCGCCTGGTGGAGCGGATCGCGACGCTCCTCGAGGAGAAGAAGCTGCCGCTCCTCGCCGACGTCCGCGACGAGTCCTCCGATCTGGTGCGGCTGGTGCTGGAGCCCAAGAGCCGCAACGTCGACGCCGCGGTGCTGATGGAATCCCTGTTCCGCGCCACCGAGCTGGAGACGCGCGTCCCGCTCAATCTCAACGTGCTGGACGCCCAGGGCGTGCCGCGGGTGATGAACCTGAAGGAGGCGCTGCAGGCCTTCCTCGATCATCGCCGCGAGGTGCTGCAGCGCCGGACGCGGTTCCGGCTGGCCGAGATCGCGCGTCGCAGCGAGATCCTGCACGGCCAGATGATCGTCTATCTCAACATCGACAAGGTCATCAAGATCATCCGCGAGAGCGACGATCCCAAGGCCGAGCTGATGCGGCGCTGGAAGCTGACCGACACCCAGGCCGAGGCGATCCTCAACATGCGCCTGCGCTCCCTGCGCAAGCTCGAGGAGATCGCGATCAAGAAGGAGATCGAGGCGCTGGGCGCCGAGGCCAAGGACCTGAAGGGCCTGCTCGCCGACGAGAAGCGCCAGTGGAAATCCGTCGCCGACGACATCGCCGACATCCGCAAGCAGTTCGGGCCGAATACGCCGCTCGGCAAGCGCCGCACCGAGGTGGGCGCGCCGCCCGCCGAGGTGCAGGTGCCGGTGGAGGCGCTGGTGGAGCGCGAGCCCTGCACGGTGATCTTCTCCGAGAAGGGCTGGATCCGCGTGGCGAAAGGCCATGGCGTGGCGCTGTCGGATCTCAAGTACAAGGATGGAGACGGCGAGCGCTTCGCGCTGGAGGCGGAGACCACGGACAAGCTCCTGCTGCTCGGGACCAATGGCCGCTTCTACACCCTCGCCGTCGACAAGCTGCCGGGCGGCCGCGGCCACGGCGAGCCGGTGCGCCTGATGATCGATCTCGGCAACGAGCACGACGTGGTGGCGCTGGTGCCGCACCGGCCCGGGCTCAAGCTGCTGGTGGCGGCGAGCGACGGCCGCGGCTTCGTCACCTCCGCCGACGAGGCGCTGGCGCAGACCCGCGCCGGCAAGCAGATCCTTAACCTCGGCAAGGGTGCCGTGGCGCGCGTCGTCGCCCGCGTCGCCGGCGACACCGTGGCGGTCGTGGGCGAGAACCGGAAGCTGCTGCTGTTCCCCCTGGCGGATGTGCCGGAGCTCGCGAAGGGGCGCGGCGTCATCCTGCAGCGCTACAAGGACGGCGGGCTCTCGGACCTCAAGGTCTTCGTGCTGAAGGACGGCCTCACCTGGCAGCGGGGCGACCAGACCCGCACCGAGACGGATCTTCGCGCCTGGATCGGCGAGCGCGCCCAGTCCGGCCGCGTCGTGCCAACCGGTTTCCCGAAAAGCAATCGGTTCGCCTGAGGGTTGGTTGTGAGGCGCCGGGCACCCGGCTATAGATCGTCGTCACCCCCTAACGATTCCGAGAGCGTCATCACATGGCCCGCACATTGACCATCCATCCCACCCTCTCCGCCGTGTTCTGGCCCGCGGGAGAGCGCGCCTGGGTGCGGCACGCGGTGCTGGCGATCGCCGGCTCGCTCGCCCTCTGGGTGTCCGCCAAGATCCAGGTGCCGTTCTGGCCGGTGCCGATGACCCTGCAGACCCTCGTGGTGCTGATCCTCGGCATGGCCTATGGCCTGCGCCTCGGCCTTGCCACCGTGCTGCTCTATCTCGCGGAGGGAGCGGCGGGCCTGCCGGTCTTCGCCGGCACGCCGGAGCGCGGTATCGGTCTCGCTTACATGCTCGGGCCCACGGGCGGCTACCTTTTGGGCTTCGTGCTGGCCGTGGCGCTGGTGGGGTATCTCGCCGAGCGCGGCTGGGATCGCTCCGTTCCCGGCACCGCGGCCGCGATGATCGCGGGCCACGTCCTGATGTTCCTGCCGGGGATCGCCTGGCTCGCGGTGCTCATGGGATGGGGGCGCGCGGTGGATCTCGGCTTTACGCCCTTCATCCTCGCCACCGTCCTGAAGACCGCGCTTGGCTTCGCCCTGGTGCCGGCGGCGTGGTCGATCGTGCGGCAGCCGGAATAGGTCCAGATGAGCGAGCCCGCGGTTCTCGACGCCACGGGCCTGCGCTGTCCGCTGCCGGTCCTGAAGGCGCGCAAGGCGCTCAAGGACGTGGCCGCGGGCGGCGTGCTGCGGGTGCTCGCCACCGATCCCGGCGCGGTCAAGGATTTCGAGGCTTTCTGCAAGACCACCGGCAATCGCCTCCTCGCCCATCGCGTGGAGGGCGAGGTCCTGATCTTCGAGATCGAGAAGGCCGGTTAGCTAATTTACGTGGCTCGCTTCCTCGGGGATCTGGGCGCCGATCTGGCGATAGAAGCGCTCGGCGCCGGGATGCAGCGGCAGCGGCACGCCGTCGAGGGCGGTCGCGAGCTTGATCCGCTGGCCCATGGGATGGCCCTGATCCAGGGCACGGCGGGTGGGTGCGCTCCAGAGTGCCTTGGTGATGTCGTAGACGAGATCCTCGGGGATGTCGCTGCTCACCACGAGGAGCGAGCGCATGCCGACGGTGGGCGTCGGCTCGTCGATCCCGCCATAGGTCCCGGCGGGAATCGTGTCGCGGGCGAAGAAGCGGTACTTCTTCATCAGCTTGTCGGCGACGTCGTCGCCGATGGGCACCAGCCGCACCGGAATCGTCGACGCGAGCTCGGTGATCGCCGGCACGGGGTAGCCGCCGAAGAGGAAGAAGGCGTCGAGGTCGCCGCGATCCAGGGCCGCCGCGGCCACCGCCAGGCGCGAATAGTCGGGCTTCAGATCCTTCTCGCTGAGGCCCGCGGCATCCAGCAGCAGGCGCGCGTCCACGAGGGTTCCGGATTCCTTCTCGCCGAGGCCGACGCGCTTGCCCTTCAGGTCCTTGAGACTGCGAATCGGCCCGTCCGCGCGCACCACCACATGCACGCTCTCGGGAAAGAGCGCGGCGATGGCGCGCAGCTTCGTCAGCGGCGGCTTGCCCTTGAAGAGGCCAGTGGCGCTATAGGCCCAGAAGGCCACATCGGACTGGGCAAGGGCGGATTCGAGCCGACCGGAGGCCACCGCGTCGACATTCTCTACCGAGCCCTGGGTGGCCTGCGCCACCGCCACAAGGCCCGGCACGCCGCAGCTGCCGCCGCGGTCACAGTCCCGTGATCCCGGTGGCTTCGAGATCGCGTTCGCGATCACGCCGCCGATCTGAAAGTAGGTTCCCGTGGTCGCGGCGGTACCGATGCGGAAATAGCGAAGCTCATCGGTCGCCGATGCGGCGCCGCCAGCCAGGATTGCGATCGCTAAAATTGTCGTGAAGAGGCGGCTGCGCACACGGCTGCCTGGGCGCGAAAGCCGCGCCACCAATGCCGAAATGCCGATCGAGCGCGCTCGCGCCATCGTCCTCGACGCCTCCTCGTCAAGAGAACGGATCAATCCTATCGGTTCTTCCTTACCGCCGACATGCGAAGGTCACTTTTTTCTTCGCCGCCGCGTATTTTCCCTCGGAGTGTTGCAGAGATGCGCGGGTGCGATTGCGTCGCGTGACTCAGCGCGGCGGCAACCCCGTCTCGAAGCAGTAGTAGAGCGTCTGGTACCCGCTGCGGAGCGCCAGCGCGTCCCGCCGGACGTCCTCCGGTGTCTCGCCCCGCACCAGCACTCGCGCGATCATGTCGGCGATCGCTTCCATCTCCGCTTCCGCCATGCCGAGACGGGTCACCTCGATGGTGCCGGCGCGCAGGCCGCCGGGGAAATCCCAGTGCTCGGGCTTATCGTCGGGGATCAAGTTCTTGTTAACGATGATGTTCGCGCGCTCGAGACGCTGCGCCGCCTCGAGACCGCGCCCGAACCGGCGGACGTCGGCGATCGCCTGATGGGTGGTCGTGAAACCTTTGTGACGGCCGAGCATGGGAATGCCGCGGTCATCCAGAGCCCGCGCCAGCGCCTGCGAGTTGCGCACGATCTGCGCCATGAACTCGGTCCCGTAGGCCAGCGCCTCGGCGGTGGCGAGCGCCAGCGCCGCCACCCGGTTAACCTGATGGGTCGCCGCCCACACCGGGAATACCGCCGTCGTCAACGGACGGGTGATATCGGGATCGTCCCACACCAGGATGCCGGACTGCGGCCCGGCGAAGGTCTTGCCGGCGGACCCCGTCATGACGTCGGCGCCCTCGGCGAGGGGATCCTGGAACTGCCGGCCGCCGACCAGGCCGAGCTGGTGTGCGGCATCGAAGAAGAGCCGGCCGCCCCAATCGCCGATCACCCGCTTCATCTCGCCGAGGGGCTGCGGGAAGAGGGTCATGGAAAGGCCGAGCGCCACCAGCTTGGGGCGGACCAGGGGCGCCGCCCGGCGGAAGGCGTCGACGTCGACGGTGAGCTCGGTCGGGTCGAAGGGGATGTCGACGACCTTGCGGCCCATGGCGCCGGCGGGCCCGTCCAGGCGGTTCGAGGAGTGACCGCCCACGGGCTGCGCCGCCGACATCACGATGTCGCCGGGCTCGCTGAGGGCGGTATAGACCACCGCGTTGCCGGTCATGGAGGCGCAGAGCCGGTGGTCGGCGTAGTTGCAGCGGAAATAGCGCTTCAGGAGCTCGACGCAGAGCGCCTCCAGCTCGTCGATGTGGCGGGTGCCCGCGAACCAGCGATTGATGGGGCCGATATGACCCTCCGCGGCGCGGGTCCCGATCTCGCTCGCCAGCAGCGCCCGGACCGCCGGGCTGGTGGGCGCCTCCGGCGCCAGCAGATTGATGCACTGCTCGCCGCGCCAGGTCGCGTTGCGGGCGACCGCTGCCTGCACGGCCTGCCCCATCTCCCGTGTGATCGGCACAGGCATCCAGCACCGCCCGGGCGGCGGCCAGCGCGCTGGCGTCATGCACCTCGATGCGGTTGGGAAGGGCGGTTTCGGCCATGGTATACCTCCGGGACGGGATGGCCTCAGTCTAGGACGAAATCTAAATTCTCCGATTTCGTATTTTCATCCCATAGTTTTCAGGGTGAAATGAGCGGACTGCCCTCGCGCGAAACTTATGGAAAGCCCATGCCGCCAAGCAAACGCAAGACGCCGGCTCCCGCCGCTCCCGAGCCGGTGGTGCTGGACGCCATCGACCGCAAGATCCTGGCGATCCTCCAGGAGGACAACCGGGTCACCAACCTGGCGCTGGCGGAGCGCGTGGGGCTCTCGCCGCCGCCGTGCCTGCGCCGCGTGCGGCGGCTCGGCGAGCTCGGCGTCATCGAGAAGAACGTCGCCCTGGTGGATCCGGGCAAAGTGGGGCAGGGGATCATCGCCTTTGTCGGCGTCGAGCTCGACCGCCAGCGCGAGGACGTGCTGACCAGCTTCGAGCGCAAGATCTCGGCGCAGCCGGAGGTGCAGCAGTGCTACTTCGTCTCCGGCGAGATCGACTATCTCCTGCTGGTGACCTGCCCGAACATGGAGACCTACAACGCCTTCGCCCGGCGCGTGCTCGCCAACGAGCACAACATTAAGCGCTTCCGCACCAGCTTCTGCCTCTCCCGCGTGAAGTACGCGACCGCCATTCCCCTCGATGCCTGACCTTGCGAGCATTTGTTGTTGACAGCGGGGGCGCACGCCCTATTCTCGCGCGCGTTTTGACCGTGGCTGGGAGCACCATCCCGAAATGACCGCCGGGTTCCGGATCGCGCGACGACGACAGGGCTAGCAGCCCCCTGGGGCTGCACCCGCGTGCGTGCGCCTGCCGCGCCGCCGCGTCGTCCATCCGGAATTCTTTTCGACACCCCAGCAGCGGGGAGGCGGTCATGACCGATCAATCCTATCACCTCGTCAAGAAGGCGGGCGGCGCCCGCTACGAGATCGACACCGACCGGGCGCGGCTGGACTTCCGCGTCCTGCATGGCTTTCTCGCCAGCTCGCACTGGGCGCGGGGCATTCCCCTCGCGGTGCTGGAGCGCGCGGTCGCGCATTCGCTGCCCTTCGGCCTCTACAAGGGCAAGCAGCAGATCGGCTTCGCCCGGGTGGTGACGGACCACGCCACCTTCGCCTATCTCGCCGACGTCTTCGTGCTCCCGGCGCATCGCGGCCGGGGTCTCGGCAAATGGCTGGTGCAGAGCATCCTCGCTCATCCCGGCCTGCAGGGGATGCGGCGCTGGCTGCTGGGCACCACCTATGCCCATGGCCTCTACCGCAAGGAGGGCTTCGCGGAGCCGGCGCCGCCTTTCGCCTTCCTGGAACGTCTCGATCCCGAGGTTTACGAATCCCCGGGACTCGCCGCGGAGGCCGCGTCGGGTTAAATAGACTTCTTTGTTTTCCGTGGGCGGCAAGCCGCCACGCCAACCCTCGCCGCCCGCGTAACAGGGAGAATCATAATGGTCGCGACGATCACCATGCCGCGCCTGCTGCAGATCGGCGGCGGCGCCCTGGCGGAGGTGGCGGCGGTGCTGGCGCGCCTTGGCGTGACGCGCCCGCTCATCGTCACCGACCGCTTCATGGAGAGCTCCGGCATGCTGGCGAAGCTCACCGGCCGCCTCGACCAGGCGAAGCTCCCCTGGAGCGTCTTCGCCGATACTGTGCCGGATCCCACCGACACGGTGGTGGAGGCCGGCGCCAGGTTTCTCAATGCCGGCGACTACGACGGGCTGGTGGCGCTCGGCGGCGGCAGTCCGATCGACACCGCCAAGGCGATCTCGGTGCTCGCCGCCAACGGCGGCAAAATGCGCGACTACAAAGTGCCGAACGAGATCCCAAAGGCGGGGCTGCCGCTGATCGCGATCCCCACCACCGCCGGCACCGGCTCGGAAGTGACGCGCTTCACCGTCATCACCGACACCGAGCGCGACGAGAAGATGCTGATCATGGGCCTCGCCTGCTGTCCCGTGGCGGCGATCGTCGACTACGAACTCACTCTCAGCAAGCCGTGGCGCCTCACCGCCGACACCGGCATCGACAGCCTGACCCACGCCATCGAGGCCTATGTCAGCAAGCGCGCGAGCCCCTTCACCGACGGCGTCGCCCGGAGCGCCATGGCGCTCATTGCGCGGAACCTGCGCACCGCCTGCCGCGAGCCCGGCAACCGCAAGGCGCGCGAGGCGATGATGCTGGGATCGATGCAGGCGGGGATGGCGTTCTCCAACTCCAGCGTCTGCCTCGTGCACGGCATGAGCCGGCCGATCGGCGCCTTCTTCCACGTGCCGCACGGGCTCTCCAACGCGATGCTGCTGCCGGAGATCACCGCCTTCTCGGCGCCGGCGGCGCTGGAGCGCTATGCCGACTGCGCCCGCGCCATGGGGATCGCGGCGGAGGGCGAGGGCAATCAGTCGGCGGTGGCGCGGCTCCTGGACGAGCTGCGCGCCCTCAACGCCGACCTCAAGGTGCCGACGCCCCGGGATTACGGCATCGACGAGAAGCGCTATCGCGAGCTGATGCCGACGATGGCGAGCCAGGCGCTGGCCTCGGGCTCGCCCGGCAACAATCCGCGCGTCCCAACGGCGGAGGAGATCGTCGAGCTCTACATGCGCGTCTACGCCTGATGACGATCCCATGGGGTCTTGCCGCTGGACTCCCGGCGGCGCTGATCCCAATTTAGGCACGCACATGGCCGACAGCGATACCCCCGCCGCCCAGTCTGACTCCGTCGATTCCGCCGCCGCCGCGGCGGCGGTTCCCGATGAGCTTTTCACCCTCGTGGGCGCGATCCCCGGTGTCGGGCATCCGGTGCCGTGCGCGGATATCTCGGCGTGGCTGCTGGAGGACCGCAAGATCCAGCGATCGGGCGGCCAGCGCTTCGATCAGCTGTGCTGGCGCCTGGTGGCGCAGGGCGTGCCGCTCTGGCGCGCGACGTTCTCCACGCCGACGCTGCATCCGCAATTCCAGGGCTTCGCCTATCGCTGGTGGCGCGACCGCGCGGTGGTGGAGGAGTTCCTGGTGCTGCACGGCATCCGCGAGAGCGCGGACTATCGCGTCAGCCCGATCCGGTCGGTGATCGAGGAGGGCACCAGCGCCCGCTATCGACTGGAATCGCCGTCGGCCGCCGCCGACATCGAGAAATTTCCGCTGCTGGGCAAATTGCGGGGCGAGGGCGCCACGGATTACTTTGCCTCGCCGCTGACGCTGTTCAACAACCGTCGTCAGGCGATCACCTGGGCGACGGACCGGCCCGGTGGATTCTCCGACGCCGCCATCGGCCTCATCACGGAGATCATGCCCGCGCTCGACGCGGTGGCGGACGCCGCCTTCATGCGGCGCATCGCCGCCGGGGTGCTCGATACCTATCTCGGGCGGACCATCGGACCGCGGGTGCTGGAGGGACAGATCCAGCGCGGCCACGGCGAGCGCCTGCAGGCGATCCTGATGGCGACCGACCTGCGCGGCTTTACCGGACTTTCGGACCGGCTTCCCGGCGAGGAGCTGATCGGTCTCCTCGACGATTATTTCGAGGCGGTGACCCAGCCCGTCGTGCAGCACGGCGGCGAGGTCCTGAAGTTCATCGGCGACGGCGTGCTCGCGATCTTCGATCTCAGCAAGCGCGCCGCCGACGAAGCCACCGAGGCGGCGCTGTCGGCGGCGGAGGAGGGGCTGGAGCGCCTCGCCACGCTGAGCCGGCGCCGCCTCACCGACGGCAAGAGCGGCCTCCACATGGGCGTGGGGCTGCATCTGGGCGAGGTCTTCTACGGCAATGTCGGCGCCGCGGACCGCCTGGACTTCACCGCCATCGGCCCCGCGGTCAATCTCACCAGCCGCCTCGAGGGGCTTACCAAGCGCCTCGATCGCACGCTTCTGGTCTCCGAGGATTTCGCCCGGGCGTGCCGGCGTCCGCTGGTCTCGCTGGGGTTCCATCCCGTGCGCGGATTGAGCCAGCCGGCGGAGATCTTCGGCCTGCCCGATCGTTGAGCGCAGCCACCCGCGAGGCTTGAGCCGCGGACGGGCTTCTGCGAGGGTGAACCGGGCCGGGGGCAGGTCCGGGGGGATTTCGATGAAAAGCGTTCTGGTGGCGGTGATGCTGCTTGCGCTGGCGGCCTGCGCGCCGATGAGCGGCCCGCGCCAGATGGACGTCTTCTTCATGACCAACGAGGCCAGCCTGACGCCGGACGGGCAGAAGGTGGTGACCGAAATCGCGAAGCTCGCGCGGGACGGCAGGCCCTCGCGCATCATCGTCGAGGGACAGGCCGACGGCGGCGCCCCCAGCGATGCGGCGCTCGCGGACAAGCGGGCGGGCGCGGTCATCGATGCCCTCGTCGCCGCCGGCGTCGACGCCGGCCGCATCACCAAGGTCGCGGCGCCGGCGCCGCAGGGCGTCACCGGCGTTGCCGCTCACAAGGTCACGGTGCAGTTATTGCCGTAGGGACGCGCCGCCGAGGCGCCTTAGTGCGCGGCGGGGCTGGTGCGCGTCTGGCCGTTCTTGCCGAGATCCGACGGCATGCCGTCGCAGCGCGCCAGCGAGGCGCCGCGCTTGCCGGTTGTCGACAGGATGGCGTCGGTAATCTGCACCTGCTGGTCGTGCGGCTGCATCGACCAGACCAGCAGCTTGTCCTGCTCCTTCTCCAGGACGACGTCGAACATGGCGCCGTCTTCCTCGCGCTGCTCGTGCAGCAGGAGCTTGCCGTCGGCCAGTCGCTCGGCGCCGTAGATGATGAAAATGCTGTCGCTGCGGGCCTCGCCGGCCCGAGAGAACAGCAGCCCGTCTCCCGATGGCGACATCGAATACCGTGCGTGCGGATTGGTCGGGCTCATCTTGCGTCCGCAGTCGGCGGCCCAGACGCCCAACAGCCCGTAGTCCTGCAGCATCGACTTGATCGATTGCGCCGTCGCCACCGAGGGCGCGGCTGCGATCATCAGGGCAAGTAACAATCCCAGGCGTAACATGGACGTCTCCGTGGTCTTGCGCGTCCGTTTGACGCCATTCCCTGTACGCGCGCACAGGAAAGGCGGCACACCAACCTTCTGTTGGCGCCGGTGCCCGCTCCTCCCCAGAAGCAAGTGATCCGCCACCCGCAGAGTGTTGCTCAGTCGAGTGGCTGAAATCCCGGACATTTTAGCAAACAGCGGATGGGTTGCAAAGCCTCGCAACGGCTTATCAATATTATCCGCGCATTCGCTAACATTTACCCTGAGGAGCATCGGATAGTGGTGGTTTATTTGCCGGCAAGTTGTACTGCGCTCGCTAACCTGCGCTGGACTATAGATAAATCGCCCAGTCGAATCTCTATTTAGATGTGACGACCAGAAGATTTGCTCTGTTCACGAGCAGCTCGCGAGCCGGCGACCTGGCAATCGTGGACGGATACGGCAGTTCCGCTGCCTGTCTCAACGGTGCCTCTACAACCCCCTATAGCGTTTCCGAGGCACGTGTCTCCTGTTCGTCGATGAACCGTCGCTCCACCCTGGCGCCAGGGGAAATTTCAATTTCGAGTACACGCGGGTAATCCGAACTTCACCAATTCCCGTTATTCGATAGAACTCGCCGATCGCCGGTTCGCTTCCCCGCGGTCGTGCAGCCACCTGACCTCGGAGAGAACGGTATGCTCGGCAATCTGCGCATTTCCACCAAGTTCCTCATCACGATCGGCGTGTTTGTCGTCGGCGTCATCGCCGTGGCGGCGATGGGGCTGATGGAGCTGCGCGACAATCTGATCGAGGACCGCAAAGGCAAGCTGCACGATCTCGTCACGACCGCCCAGCAGGTGGTGACCTTCAATGCGAAGCTCGCGGCGGATGGCGCCCTTTCCGAGGCGGATGCCGTCCAGCGCAGCAAGGACGTTCTGCGCAGTCTGCGCTTCAGCAATGACGACTACATCTTCGTGCTCGACACCAAGGGCATCAACCTCGTCCATCCGAATCCCAAGGTCATCGGCGCGAACATGATGGAGAACAAGGATTCGGACGGTAAGTATTTCAGCCGTGACATCATCGCCGCGGCTACCCAGGGCGGCGGCTACGTCACCTATCGCTATCCCCGCGGCGCCGGCGGCGAGCCGCTGCCGAAGCTGTCCTATGCGGTGGAATTCAAGCCCTGGGGCTGGGTGATCGGCACCGGCATCTACATGGACGATGTCGATGCCATCTTCTGGTCGCAGACGCTGCATATCGGCCTGCTGATCGGGTTTACGCTCGCCGTGATCGTGAGCTTCTGCATTCTGCTCGGGACGCAGCATCACCAAGCCGCTCGGCGTCATCACCGGCGCCATGCAGCGTCTCGCCGAGGGCGACAAGACGCATTTCCGTCGGCTACGCCGAGCGCGGCGACGAGGTCGGCGCCCTCGCGAAGTCGCTGACGGTGTTCCGCGAGAATGCCCAGCGCATCGAGCGCATGGAGGAGGAGCGCCGCGCCGCCGAGGCCAAGGCCACGCAGGACCGTCGCGCCGCCACTCTCGGCCTCGCCAATGATTTCGAGCATCGGGTGAAGGCCGTGGTGGACGCGGTGTCGACGGCGTCCCAGGACATGCGCTCCATGGCCGGCGGGCTGCAGAAGACCGCCGAGGAGACCAGCCGGCGCTCGACGGTGGTCGCCGGCGCCTCCGAGGAAGCCTCCGCCAACGTGCAGACCGTTGCCTCGGCGGCGGAGGAGCTCTCGGCGTCGATCTCCGAGATCAGCCGCCAGGTCGAGCACGCCGCGAACATCGCCCAGCGCGCCGTCGGCGAGACGCGCGAGACCGACGAGATGATCCAGGGCCTCGCCACCGCGGCGGCGAAGATCGGCGAGGTCGTGTCCCTCATCAGCGACGTCGCCTCCCAGACCAACCTCCTGGCCCTCAACGCCACCATCGAGGCGGCGCGGGCGGGCGAAGCGGGCAAGGGGTTCGCGGTCGTCGCGAGCGAAGTGAAGGCGCTCGCCAACCAGACCGGCAAGGCGACGGAGGAGATCTCCGGCCAGGTCGCCGCGATCCAGAACGCCACCAACTCCGCCGTCGCCGCGATCAAGCGGATCGGCGGCACCATCGGCGAGGTGAGCGAAGTCTCGAGCTCGATCGCCTCGGCGGTTGAGGAGCAGGGTGCCGCCACCAAGGAGATCACCCGCAACACCCAGGAAGCCTCCCGCGGCACCCAGGAAGTCTCCGCCAACATCGCCGGCGTCAGCGCTGGCGCCAACGAGACCGGTGCTTCCGCGTCCAAGGTGCTGACCGGCGCCGACGATCTCGGCAACCAGGCCACCAAGCTCAAGGTCGAGGTGGATCGCTTCCTGGCAGAGGTGCGCGCGAGCTGACGGGCGTTTTCGCCGGTATCTAGCCGGCGGGCTGCCCCAGCACTATCTCGATCAGAGGGTGGAGCGACGTGTGCTCCGCGAACGGCTTCGGCGCGTCGGGGGGCGCGGTGAGGCCGACGCGGTTATGCCAGAACGTCGGCAGCGCCACTTTCGCCGTTCCCAGCAGATCGAAGGCCGATCCCGCGACGAAGAGGCAGCGCGCCGCCGGCAGGCGAAGCTCGTCCAGCGCCAGCTGATAGGGCCGTGGATCCGGCTTGTAGAAGCCCGCGCGCTCGGCGGTGACGACGATGTCAAAGTCGATGCCGGTGGCGGCGACCGCCCGCGACCCCAGCGCAACCGAGCAATTCGTCACCACGGCCAGCGGCACATGGCGCTTCAGCGCGCTCAGCACCGCGCCGACCTCCGGCCAGGGCTTGATCTCCCCGTAGCGGGCAGCGAGCTGGTCCGCGAGCCTCGTCGGCATGCCCACCTCCGCCGCCGCCTCCGCCACCAGTGTCTCGTACGGACGATAGGCGCCGGTGCGATAGGTCAGGCGCAGATAGGCCTGGCGCCAGGTGCGGCCCGCGGCCTCGCTGCCGGCGACGCTGTCCCACAGCGTCCAGGAATCGAGAAGTCCGCTCAGGAGGTCGAAGAGGACGGCGTCGTATCGCGGGCGTCCCTGACTCACCGCGCGCCCGCCGCCTGAATCGCGCGCCAGACGCGCTCCGGCGTCGCCGGCATCTCGATGTCGGTGACGCCCAGCGGGGCCAGCGCGTTCAGGATCGCGTTGATGAGGGCGGGCGGCGCGCCGGCGGCGCCAGCCTCGCCGCAGCCCTTGATGCCCAACGGATTGCTGGGTGACGGCGTCGAGCGCTCGACGAAGACGAGATCGGGGAGATCGGCGGCGCGCGGCACGCAATAGTCCATGAAGGAGCCGCTCAGCAGCTGGCCGGAGTCCGGATCGTGCACGACGCGCTCGTAGCCGGCCTGGCCCAGGCCCTGCACCACGCCGCCGTGGAGCTGCCCCTCCACCAGGAGCGGGTTCAGCACCCGGCCGAAGTCGTGCACCATGGTATAGGCGACGAGCTGCAGTGCCCCGGTCTCGGGATCGATCTCCACCTCGGCGACATGGCAGCCGTTGGGAAACGTCGGCGTCTTCGGCCGGTAGTCGCCGCTCTCGGCGAGGCCGGGCTTCGCGTTGGGCGGCACGAAGCGCTGCTCGAAAGCCCGCAACGCCACCTCTTTGAGCGCGATACCGCGATCGGTGCCGGCGACCACGAAGCGGCCGTCGACGAACTCGACGTCGGCCGTCGCGGTCTCCAGGAGCTCGCTCGCGATCGTCTTGGCGCGCTCGACGACCTTCAGCACCGCCGCGTCGAGGGCGGCGCCGGCGATGCCGAGGGAAGCGGAGCCGCCGGTGCCGTGGCCGGTGGCGATGCGGTCGGTGTCGCCCTCGACGATCTCCACCTCGTCGATGTCCAGGCCGAGGCGGTCGGCGACGAGCTGGGCGAAGGCGGTCTCGTGGCCTTGCCCGTTCGACATCGCGCCGACATAGGCAACGGCGTTGCCCTCGCGGGTGAGCTCGATCCGCGAGGTCTCCGCCCAGGCGCCGGCGACGCGCTCGACGTAGTGCGAGAAGCCGATGCCGCGCCGCTTGCCGCGCCGCTCGGCGGCCTGCCGGCGCTGCGCGAAATCATCCCATCCCGCCCGTGCCAGCGCCGCGTCCAGCACCCGCTCGAACTCGCCGCTGTCGTAGACCAGACCGAGGGAGGTCTTGTAGGGGAGGTCCGAGGGCGCCACGAGATTGCGCCGGCGAAGCTCCACCGCGTCGACGCCGAGATCGCGGGCGGCGGCATCGATCAGCCGCTCCAGCAGATATGTCGCTTCCGGTCGGCCGGCACCGCGATAGACGTCGGTGGGGACGGTGTTGGTGAAGACGCCGGTCACGGTGACGTGGATCGCGGGAATACGATAGACGCCGGCCAGCGCCGGCGTGTTGCTGGTGGGGGAGAGTGGGCCTTCCGGCGCCAGATAAGCGCCGAGATTGGCGGTCGTGGTGACGCGGAACGCCAGGATGCGGCCCTCGCCGTCGAAGGCGAGCTCGCCCAGGCTCACGTTGTCGCGGCCCATGTAGTCGCCGAGGAAGGCCTCGCTGCGCTCGCCCATCCATTTCACCGGCCGGCCGAGCTTGCGCGCCGCCCACAGCACCAGCACATGCTCGGGATAGAGCGAGTTCTTGGCGCCGAAGCCGCCGCCGACGTCGCCGACCACCACGCGGATCTGCTCCTCCGGCACGCGGAACACCGAGTGCGCGAGATCCTCCTTCAGCCCGTGCGGCATCTGCGTCACGGTGTGGAGCGTGAGCCGGCCGGTGGCGGGGTCATGGAGGCCGACGGCGCCGCGCGTCTCCATGGCGGCGATCACCACGCGGTTGTTGACCGCCTCGAGGCGCGCCACGCGGGCGGCGCGGGCAAAGCCCGCCTCGGTGCCGGGCTTGTCGCCGCCCTCCCAGACGAAGGCGGTATTGCCGGGCGCCGCATCCCAGATCCGCGGCGCGTCCGCCGCGAGCGCCGCGGCCGTGCCGATCGCCGCCGGCAGCGTGTCGTAGTCGACCATGACGAGCTCGGCCGCATCCTTCGCGAGCTCGCGGCTTTCCGCCACCACCAGCGCCACGGCCTCGCCGACGAAGCGCACGCGCTCCTGAGCAAGAGCCGGAAACTCCGGCCGCACGATCGGGCAATCGCGGGTCCCGGAGACGCCGAGCGTCAGCGGCTTGAAGACGCAGGGAATGCCGCCGATGCCGTCGGATGCCAGATCCGCGCCAGTGAAGACGCCGAGCACGCCGGCTGCTTCCCGCGCGGCTGTCGTGTCGATCGCGACGATGCGGGCATGGGCATGGGGCGAGCGCACGACATGGGCGAAGACTTCGCCGGGCTCGCGGCGGTCGTCGATGAACCGGCCGCGCCCCATGAGAAAGCGCGGGTCCTCTTTGCGCCGGACCGGTTGGCCAAAGCCAAATTCGCCCATAAATTCGCCTGCTTTTGGGTGCTTCTTGGAGTGAGCAGCACTTCTAATCTGGTCAGCGCACCTTGGCTAGATGTCGAGCCATGCAGCGTGGTCAGCCGCCCCCTGTCGGATTAACGGATATTTCAGTAATTACAACCCAAGCTAGTATGCTTTACTCAAAAACACGTAGTTTGGTGACGTCCCTGAAATCGCAACCGGCCAACCGCGCGGTGGGCGCGCCCGCCACCGTGCTTGCGACGTCGCTTCCAGCGGACGTGGACCCGCGCTTGCGCCGTCTCCACGACTACTGGCGGTCCGCGCATCCGTCGGGAGGCGGTCTGCCCGGGCGTCAGCACCTCGATCCCTGCGATATCGCGCCGCTCCTGCGCTGGATCTGGATGATGGACGTCCACCGCGATCCCCTGCGCTTCCGCTACCGGCTCCTGGGGACCGAGCAGGTGAGCGCCATGGGCCGCGACTTCACGGGGCGCTGGCTCGACGAGGCGCACGATCAGTTCCTGACCTCGGTTTCCCACACGCAATATCTGGAATCCGTGGAGCGCGGCGCGATTGGCTATCTCAAGGGCTCGCCGCCCTATCACGTGACCAAGGATTTCATGCAGGTGGAGCGGCTCCTGGTGCCGCTCGCCCGCGACGGCAGGACCGTGGACATACTCATGGCGATCACCATCTACCTGCAGCCTGCGCGGCTCGGCGCCCTCTAGACCTCGGAGCGCGGCGTCTTGACCGCGCCGTGCTCCGCGCGTGAAACTCGCGCGGCATGTCTGCACAGCTCTGGGCGTTTCTCGGCATCTCCCTCCTGGTGATCGTGACACCGGGACCGGACACGGCGTTGACCGTGCGCAACACCCTCGTCGGCGGGCGCCGCGCCGGTCTCTGCACGGCCCTGGGCGTTTCCGCAGGGCAGGCGATCTGGGCCCTGGCCACCAGCGCCGGCGTCGTCGCCCTCATCGTCGCATCGGAGCCGGTCTTCGCCGCGATCAAGTTCCTGGGCGCGGCCTACCTGATTGTCCTCGGCGTCCAGACTCTGTGGCAGGCGTTTCGTCCAGGCGGACTCCGGGCCGCGGCGATCAGTGGCGCGCCCGCCGTCCGCCTCGCGCCGCTGGTGGCGTTCCGGCAAGGTGTCATCAACGATCTCGGCAACCCCAAGATGGCCGCCTTCTTCACCAGCCTGCTGCCGCAATTCGCGCCCGGTGGCGGCGAGGCGTCCTTCATCGGCCTGATGCTGCTGGGGCTGCTGTTCTCGGCGATGACGCTGACGTGGCTCGCGGCCTATGCCACCGCCGTCAACTTGGCGGGCGATGTCCTGCGCCGCCCGCGCATCCGTCGCACGGTCGAAGGCGTCACCGGTATGGTCCTGATCGCCCTCGGCCTCCGCCTCGCCAGCGAGCAGCGCTAGCTCGCGGCGCGCCGCCGCATCGCCAGCACGATGCCGGCGAAGATCAGCAGCGCGCCGCCGGCGTGGAACAGGCGGAACTCCTCGCCCAGCAGCAGGACCGCCAGCACGCTGCCAAAGACCGGCATCAGGTGCATGAATTGTCCGGCCCGGTTGGCGCCGATGAGATCGACGCCGCGGTTGTAGCAGAAATAGGCCAATACCGAGGGGAAGACGGCGACGTAGCCGATGGCGAGGAATGTGGGCGTCGTCGCTCGCAGCACGTTGCCGGCGAGCTCCTCCCAGATCGCGAACGGCAGGATCATCATCGATCCCAGCAGGAATGTCGCGGCGAGGAAGCTGGTGGGATGCACCGCCGGCCTGAGGCGCAGCAGCGCCGTATAGGCGGCATAGGCCGCGACCGCCGCCAGCACCCAGGCATCGCCGACGTTGAGCTCGATGTGAAACAGCGCCAGCGGCTCGCCGCGCGTCACGATGACGACGACGCCCGCCAGCGAGATCAGCACGCCCGCGAGCTGCGCCGCGCTCACGCGCTCGCGGAACAGCAAGTAGGAATAGAGCAGGATCACCACCGGCATCACCGACTGCTCGAGGAGCGCATTGATCGCGGTGGTCGAGCGCAAGCCGAGGTAGACGAAGGTGTTGAAGGCAGCGATGCCGACGGCTGACAGCAGGAGGATGCGCGGCCACACCGCCATCAACACCGGCAGGTCGCGCCAGAGATGGCGGCGCGCCACGATCATCACCACGAGGAACCCCCCGAACCAGCGCCCGAAGGCGAGGGCGATCGGCGGCACGTCGTCGCGCACCGCGCGGCCGACGATGAAGTTGCCGGCCCAGAACAGCAAGGCCAGAACCAGGAGCGGGTAGGCGGAATCGTAGAGCGCGGCGATCCCCCGGCCGCCGCTTGGCGAGCCGTCGGCGCGCTTCTGAGGGCCCGTGAGTGGCCCGCCGCTCAGGCGCCGACCTGAACCTGCACGTCGTCGCCGACGATCCGCACGGGAAAGGTCTTGATGTCGCAGGGGATCGGCGGGCCCAGGCCCTTGCCGGTCTTGACCTCGAAGCGGCCGGCATGGAGCGGGCACTCGATCACCTCGCCGTCGAGCCAGCCGTCCGATAGCAGCGCATAGGCGTGGCTGCAGATGTTGTCGGTGGCGTAGATCTCGCCGCCGAGGTTGTAGAGCGCGATCTGCGTCTCGCCGACCGCGACGCCGGTGATGTCGCCCTCGGACAAGGCCGAGCGCGAGGCCACGGTGACCCAGTTGTCGGCCATCGCTCAGTTCGTTCCCTGAGCCGGAACGGCCCAATGCATCTGTTCGAACACGCTCGGTATCTCCGCGGCTGGTGAGAGGGAGGGATATTTGCTGGCGTCCCCGGCTTTGGCAAGCGCTTGCCGCCGCGGCACCTACTTGGCGATGTCCTGCAGCTTCTGCCCGGGATCGGCGAGGCGCGCGGGATCCACCACGCGGCCGCGCTCGATCAGCATCTTGGCGAAGCGCATGTCGCGGGCGTTGTTGATGGTGTTGGCGGCGACGACGCGGCCATCCTGCAGGTAGAAGAGGGTGAAGGCGCGGGGATTGGCGCCGGGGCGGCGGACCAGCGCGTCCCATTTCTCCGGCGCACCCGCGATCTGCAGGTTGACGTCGTACTGGTCGGTCCAGAACCACGGCACCTCGGCGAAGGGCTGCGTCCCGCCCGCCATCACCTTGGCGACGGCGATCGCTTGGTTCTGGGCGTTCTGCCACGCCTCCAGGCGGATGTGCCGCCCGAGGATCGGATTCAAGTGCCGCGTCACGTCGCCGGCGGCGAAGATCGCGGGGTCGGAGCTGCGGCCGAACTCGTCGACGACGATACCGTCCTCCACCGCGAGGCCGGCGGCCTGCGCCAGCTCCGTATTGGGCTGAGCGCCGATGCCGGCCACCACGAGATCCGCGTCGACGGCGGCGCCGTCGCTGGTGACAATCCGCAGCCCGCGAGCGCTCTCCTCGATCGCCGCGACGCCGGTCCCGGTGCGGAGGTCGACGCCGTGCTCCCGGTGGAGATCGCCGAACCAGGCGCCGATCTCCGGCGCCGCGACCCGGCCGAGGGGCTGCGCCGCCATCTCGATCACGGTGACGGCGGCGCCGCTCTTGCGGGCGGTGGCGGCGGCCTCGAGACCGATGAACCCCGCGCCGATGACGGCGACGCGGGCGCCGGATCCGAGCCGCGCGCGGAGCGCCAGGGTGTGGTCGATGTCGCGGACGTAGAGGACGTGGGGACTGTCGGCGCCCGGCGTGCGCAGCATGCGCGCCCGTGCGCCGGTCGTGAGGAGGAGGAGATCGTAGGTCTCGCTGCCGCCGCCCTCGAGGCGCAGCCGGCGCTGGCCGCGATCGATCTCGGCGACCCGCGTGCCCAGCCGCAGCGCGATGTCGTTCTCGCCATACCAGGCCTGCGGCCGGACGAAGGTCTTCTCGACCTCCATGGTGCCGGCGAGCAGCTCCTTGGAGAGCGGCGGACGCTCATAGGGCGGATGGCGCTCCTCGCCGATCAGCAGGACCTCGCCCTTGAAGCCGGCGCCGCGCAGTGCCTCCGCGGCGCGGCCGCCGGCATGGCCGGCGCCGACGATGACGATCCGCGGCTCCGCACTCATGGCTATTCCTTATGGCTCCCAGTGCTCGCGCGTGCCCCGCGGCCGCGATCCACGGCCGCTGCCGATGGTTAGCGGCGGGGGCGCGGCCGCTCAAGGGGATTCCGCGAGGGCCTCGGTCATTGCCATCCCCCGCAGCGCGGGCCAGATTGGCCGCTCCGGGGGATTCCGATGGGGAGGGGGCTTTCCATGCGGCTGGTGTGGCTGTCGTTTGCGGCGTTTCTGGCGCTGGCAAGCTGCGCGGGGGCGCAGCAGAAGCCGGCGCCCGCGCCGGCACCCGCATCGGCGCCGGCAGCCGCCCCAGCGGCGCCTGACGATGCCTGCGTGCGCCAGGCCCGCGCCCTCGGCTTCATCGTGCGCGGCGCGGAACGCGCCTACCGCGACGCCTCCGGCGCCACGGTCGTGCCGCTGCTGGTGGTCTGGGGCAACAGCGCCATTCACGTCGACTGCCACATCGATCGCCAGGGCGGCGTCAGCGTGGAGTAACCGCGCTCCGTACCGCCCGCGCGTATTGGCCGGGCGTGATGCCGAAGGCGCCCTTGAAGCGCTTGCTGAGATGGCTCTGGTCGACGAAGCCGGAACCCGCCGCGGCTGACGCCGCGGGCTCGCCGGCGGCGATCAGGCGGCGCGCTTCCGCCAGCCGCAGCTTCAGGAGATAGGCGTGGGGCGGCATGCCATAGGCGCGCCGGAACTGCCGGCTCACATGGAACCGGCTCATGCCGGCAATGCCGGCGAGATCCTCCGCCGAGATATCGACGGCGACATTGTCGTGGAGGAAGTCGCGCACCCGCGTCAGCGCCGGTCTCCCCGCGGCGACGCTCCGCACGCGCGGACGGCTGTCGGCGTGGCGGGTGGCGAGCGCCACCGCCATCTCCTGGAAGAGAACGTCGCGCTCCAGGGTTGACGCCGGTGCTGCGAGCGCCTGGTGCAGCCGGCGGATCAGCCGCGCCAGCACGGAATCCCGCACCAGGGGATGCGGCACGAAGGGCAGAGCGGCCGGACGCTCCATCGCGTCGGCAAGGGCGCCGGCGATCGCGTCGGGTTCGATGTAGAGCATGCGGTAGGTGAATCCATCCGGCGCCCCGGCGTGGCCGTCATGGACCTCCGAGGGCAGCAGGACGAGCGCGGTCCCCGCGGCGCTGGCGTGATAGGCGCCGCGATAGGTGAAGCTCTGCACCCCTGTCTCGGTCACGCCCAGGGCATAGGTGTCGTGGGCGTGACGCTCGTAATTGTGGCGGACGTAATGGGCGTGCAGCAGCTCGATGCCGCGATCCCCGGCGATCCGGTAGTCGGTCCATTCCTGGCGCGGCAGGTCCATCGATGGTCTCCGGCGGTGGGTCCAGAGCACGGCGGTACAATCTAACCGTCCCTGGCGACATTAGGTTCTGGGCTCGGCATTGCAACAGGGAGCCCGGAGCCATCCATGCGGTTCGACACCAAGATCGCCGTCGTCCTGCGCGACGACCTGCCGGTCTGGCAGAAGCTCAATGTCACCGCCTTCATGGTCAGCGGCATCGCGGCGCGCCAGGTGGAGACGGTGGGCGAGAACTACATCGACGGATCCGGGACCTATTACCTGCCGATGTTCCGCCAGCCGGTACTGGTCTTCGCGGGCTCCGGCGACGCCGTCCGGACGGCCTACGAGCGGGCCATGGCGCAGAACGTGAAGCTGGCGATCTTCACCGAGGCGCTCTTCGCCACCGGCAACGACGTGGACAACCGGGCGGCGGTCAAGGCCGTGGTCCGGGAGGATCTGGCGCTCGTGGGCATCGCCTTCCATGCCGACCGAAAACTCGCCGACAAGGTGTTGAAAGGTCTGACGCTTCATCCCTGACTGGGCTTGTTCCTTTCAGCTAATCCAAAGCATGAACCAAGCGCGAACCCGGATCACACTTTGGGCTGCCCTCATGCTCGCTCAGAACTTGGGGATCGCCGTTCTACCATCGAGAATAAAAGGGAAAAGCCCTCGGATCTCACGTGATGGATGAGATTGGGTATGGCGTGTAACCGATTGCCCGCCGGGTCTATAGCGATTTGTCTTCGGTGAAGGCCTTGTAGGCGGTGATGGTGAAGGTGTCCTTCACCCCCGGCAGCGTCTGCAGCTTCTCCACCACGAAGTGGCCGATGTCGGCGTCGTCGGGGAGGTAGCACTTCATCAGGAGGTCGTATTGACCGGAGGTGGAGTAGACCTCGGATACCTGCTCCAGGCTCAAGACCGCCTCGTCGGCGACCTTATAGGCCTTGCCGAGCTCGCACTTCACCATGACGAAGAGGGTCTTCATGGGCTCCGCTCCCGCTGCTGTCGGAGCCCATTCTACTCAGGCGCCGGCAACCCGAATAGGCCGCCGGAGAAATGCCGGGAGATGATCGCCGAAGCCCACCACGCGCTGGTCGGGACCATTGTCATGGTCGCGCTCGCGGTGCGGACGGGCGCCCTCGCGGTCGTGCGCCATCGGCAACGGCATCACCGTGGCGGCGTCATGGACGCCGTCCTCCGGCCGCACGGGCCGTGAGGCGGCGAGGCGAGGGGCGGCGGGCTCGCGCTCGCGGACCTCGGGCTTTGCCCGGTGCTCCTCGCGCCGATGCTCCTCGCGTCGGGGCGCCTGCTCGCGCGGACGCTCGCTGCGGGGACCGCGCGGCTCGCGCTCGCTGCTGCCGCGGCTCTCGCGGCCGCCACCGCCACGTCCGCGACCACTACCACCGCGACCGCCGCGCCGGCGGCCATCATCGGCCTCGAGGCTCAGCTCCTGCGCCGGCATGTCGCCCATCTTCTCGCGCGGGATCGCCTTGCGGATCAGCGCCTCGATGGCGGCGACGGCCTTGCCGTCCTCCGGCGTCGCCAGCGTGAAGGCGCGGCCATCCCGGCCCGCGCGGCCGGTGCGGCCGATGCGGTGCACGTAGTCCTCGGCATGATGGGGCACGTCGAAATTGAAGACGTGGGAGAGGCCCTGGACGTCGAGGCCGCGGGCCGCCACGTCGCTCGCCACCAGAATGCGGACGTCGCCGTTCTTGAAGCGCTCCAGGGTCTCGGTGCGCTTCGACTGCGGCATGTCGCCGTGCAGCGCCGCGGAGTCGAGGCCGTGCTTCACCAGGGAGCGGTTGAGGATGTCGACGTCGCGCTTGCGGTTGCAGAAGATCAACGCGTTCTTGACGTCTTCCTGGCGGATGAGACGCCGGAGCGTCTCGCGCTTGTCAACGGGATCGACCACCAGGAGATGCTGGGTCACGGTCTCCGAGGGCGATGCCGGCGGCGCGACGCTGATTTCCTTCGGGTTCATCAGGAAGGCGTCCGCCAGGCGCCGGATCTCCGGCGGCATGGTGGCGGAGAAGAACAGGGTCTGCCGGATCTTGGGGATCAGGCTCACGATGCGCTCGACGTCGGGGATGAAGCCCATGTCGAGCATGCGGTCGGCTTCGTCGATCACCAGGATCTTGACGTCCGAGAGCAGGATCTTGCCGCGCTCGTAGAGATCGATGAGGCGGCCGGGCGTCGCGATCAGCACGTCGACGCCGCGGTCCAGCTTCTTCTCCTGATCGCGAGAAGCTCTCGCCGCCGATCAGCAGCGCCATGCTGAGCTTGTGCTGCTTGCCGTAGACCTCGAAGGCCTGCGACACCTGTGCCGCCAGCTCGCGGGTCGGCTCGATGATGAGGGAGCGTGGCATCCGCGCGCGAGCACGTCCGCGCGCCAGGATGTCGATCATGGGAAGCGTGAAGCCCGCCGTCTTGCCGGTGCCGGTCTGGGCGCAGCCCAGCACGTCACGGCCCATCAGGATGTACGGGATTGCTTGCTCTTGGATCGGGGTCGGGGTCTCGTAGCCGGCGTCGCGCACGGCTTGAAGAACTTCGGGTGAAAGGCCGAGGTCGGCAAAACTCATCGGCGGTAACTGCCTGCCATAAACGGATTTTCCTTCTAAGGGTTGCCCTTTAATTGGGGCACCGGGGTTAATTGTCAATTTATTTCGCGACAAAATAACGACGGCCTCCATGCGCCCCGAGCGGGGCTGCCGCCGGGGCGTTGGCCGAAGTGTCCCGGAAGAAGCACTTGAGGCATCCCTGCCTTTGGCGCCAAGATCAAGCCATGCCTCAGAGAATCCCACTTTTGCTGGTGCCCGGCCTGCTCTGCGACGAGGCCCTTTGGCAGCCGCAGATCGAGGGTCTCGCGGATATCGCGACTCCCACCGTCGCCGATGTCGGCCAGGATGACTCGGCCGCGGCCATGGCCCGCCGGGCGCTCGCCGTGGCGGCGCCGGAGTTCGCGCTCGCCGGGCTTTCCATGGGCGGCTATGTCGCCCAGGAGATCATGCGCCAGGCGCCGGAGCGCGTGCTGCGCCTGGCGCTCCTCGACACCAGCGCCCGGGCGGACACGCCGGAGCAGACCGCGCGCCGGCGCGGCCTGATCGAGCTCTCGGAGAAGGGCGAATTCAAGGGCGTGACGCCGCGGCTGCTGCCGATCCTGGTGCATCCCGCCCGCACGGAGGATGCGCCGCTCACCGGGATCATCCTGGGAATGGCGGAGCGTACCGGCAAGGACGGCTTCCTGCGCCAGCAGCGCGCGATCATGGCGCGCCCGGATGGCCGCGAGGATCTGCGGCGCATCCACTGCCCGACCCTGGTGCTGTGCGGGCGCCAGGACGCGCTGACGCCGCTGACGCTGCACGAGGAGATCGTGAGCCTGATCCCTGGCGCCACGCTGACCGTCGTCGACGACTGCGGCCACCTCTCGACGCTGGAGAAGCCGAAGTCGGTGAATGCGGCCTTCCGTCACTGGCTGCTGCACTGAAAACCACGACGTCGTCGAATGTCGGCGGAGCAAAAGGAAAATCAATGCCTGTCATCTTTGTCGCGCGCAGCACCAAGCTCGGAAAATGGGCGTCGGACGTCGGCCTCAGCAAGCACGTCTACAAGGTCGGTGTCGTCGAGGCCGCGGAGCTGAAGGCGGTGGTGGCCGCGGGCTGGGCCGGCGAGACCGACTGGGCGGTGGTGAAGAAGGAAACCGTGGAGGGCTTGAACGAGGCCGAGACCATCGAGCGGCTGGCGGGCAAGCAGAAGATGATCGATCCCACCCTTTATCCCCGGCTCCGGGGCACCGCGGGGATCTTCAAGGTGCTGCCCGCCCAGGTGGAGAATCACATCCTTGTCGCCCAGGCGCTGGCGGGGGCTGCGGAACTCACGGCGCTCAAGTTGAAACCCGCCGATTTCGGCGAATATCTCATTCATAACGCGGTAAAGTCATAACGCGGTAAAGTGAGGCCGTCCCGCGCGAGGGACTTGCCAGGTCGCGCGCCTCCGTGAAGAATCGGACCAATGGCTGAAAAGACCGATTGGGAAATCCCCGCCGAGGCACGGCCACGGCCGCAGGATTACAGCTTCGACCTCGACCATGCGCTGGCCTCCGTGCTGCGCCTGGAGGCGACGGTGCCCCAGGACGCGTTCTCCGCCGGGACCCTCGGCACGGAGCGCGCGGGCAATGCGGTGCTGATCCGCGAGAGCGGGCTTGCCATCACCATCGGCTATCTCATGAGCGAGGCCGACACGATCTGGCTCTACAGCAGCGACGGCCGCGCTGTCGCCGGCCATGCATTGGCATACGATTACGAGACCGGCTTCGGCCTGATCCAGACGCTGGGACGCCTGGACATGCCGGCGCTGCCGCTCGGGACCGCCGCCGAGATGCCGGTGGGCGAGCCCGTCATCGTCGCCGGTGCCGGCGGACGGCGGCGCGCCATCGCGGCCCAGGTGGTGGCGCGGCGGGAGTTCGCGGGCTATTGGGAATATCTCCTGGACGAGGCGATCTTTACCGCGCCGGCGCATCCCAACTGGGGCGGCACCGCGCTCATCGCCCGGGACGGTACGCTTGCGGGCATCGGCTCGCTCTTCGTCCAGGAATCCATCGACGGCGGTCCGGCACAGGATCTCAACATGATCGTGCCGATCGACCTCCTGAAGGTGATCATGGACGAGCTGCTGACCTACGGCCGTGTGCGCCGTCCGGCGCGGCCCTGGCTCGGCATCTACGCCGCGGAAACCGAGGGGCATGTGGTGGTCGTGGGCCTCTCGCCGCGCGGTCCCGCGCAGCAGGTCGGCATCCGCAAGGGCGACGTGATCCTCACCGTCGGCGACAGCGAGGTGACGAGCCTCTCCGGCCTCTATCGCCAGGTCTGGGCGCTCGGACCGGCGGGTACCGAGGTGCCGCTCACCCTGGCGCGGGACGACCGGCCCCGGCTCGCGGCGATCAAGTCCGCCGACCGCAGCCAATTCATGAAGACGCCGCGGCTGCCCCAGGCGTGAGCGGGCACCGCCGCCGGTGAGCCGCTTCCTCATCTTCCTCGGACTCATCCTGCTGCTGTGCGGATTGTTCTGGCCCACGGTCCAGAAGATCGGCCTCGGCCGCCTTCCCGGCGACATCGTCATCGAGCGCGGCAGCTTCCGCCTCTATATTCCGATCGCGACGGCGGTGCTGCTGAGCATGGCGCTGAGCTTCCTGCTGTGGTTCCTGCGGAGGTAGTCGGCTCAAGAATAAGAACGGAGGATGGGATGAGCGCCAGCGCCGAGGTGACGGAAATGCCGGAGGCCGATCTGCTCCGGCGCTTCGAGAGCGTGCCGGACCTCGTGAACGGCGATCCCTGGCTTCTCCATCGCGGACGCTTCCTCAGCACCGATCTCCTGGTCGGGATCGGACCGGTTCCCTACTACGTGACGATCGCGCACGGCCGCATCATTGCCTGCGACCGCGGGCCGCTGCTGATGCGCTCCTGGCGCTTCGCGGTGCGCGGCAGCGCCGAGGCGTGGCGCCGGCATTGGGAGAAGATGCCGCCGCCCCACCACCACGACCTCTTCGCTCTCGCCAAGCGCGGCCTCGTCACCATCGAGGGCGACATCCATCCGCTGATGGCGAATCTTTTCTATTTCAAGGACGTGCTGGCGGCGCCGCGGCGCCGCGCGGGAGCGGGCTGAGCCATGGCCGCCCCTCTCGATCCCATCATCGGCCGCTACGTGCATGTCACATTGGGCGGCCGCGCCCATCGTATCTACTTCGAGGAGGCCGGCAGCGGCATTCCCCTGGTCTGCCTCCACACCGCCGGCGCCGACGGGCGCCAGTTCCGCCACATCATGACGGACGCGGCCATCACCGATCACTACCGCGTCCTCGCCTTCGACATGCCCTGGCACGGCAAGTCGACGCCGCCGGACGGCTGGGAGCGCGAGGAATATCTCCTCACCACGCAGTCCTATACCGAGGCGATCCTGGGTTTCTGCGCGGCTCTCGATCTCGCAAAGCCCGTCGTGCTGGGCTGCTCGATCGGCGGCCGCATCGTCCTGCATCTCGCGATCGAGCACGCGGCGAAATTCCGCGCTCTCATCGGCCTGGAGGCGGCGGATTTCCAGACGCCGTGGTACGACACCGACTGGCTGCATCGCCCGGACGTCCACGGCGAGATCTCCGCCGCGCTTGTATCCGGCCTGATGGCGCCCCAGAGCCCGGACGTTCCGCGCTGGGAGACGCTGTGGATGTATCTCCAGGGCGGTCCCGGCATCTTCAAGGGGGATCTCCACTTCTATCGCGTCGACGGCGATCTCCGAGACAAGGTGGGACGCATCGATATCAAGCGCTGCCCTCTCTATCTGCTGACCGGCGAATACGATTTCTCCTGCGCGCCCGAGGATACGCAGCGCACGGCGCGGCAGATTCCCGGCGCGGATGTCGTGGTCATGAAGGAGCTCGGACATTTTCCCATGAGCGAGAATCCCGCGCAGTTCCGGACCTACATCCTGCCGGTGCTGGAGCGCATCCGCGCGCAACGTTGAACTCATCCGAGGGGGACAGAATGAGCGCCATCGAGAGTTTGGGCTTCATCGGTCTGGGCGTGATGGGGGAGCCGATGTGCGCGAACCTCGCGCGCAAGAGCAAGCTGCCGGTCTTCGCCACCGATCTCCATCACATGCCGCTGCAGCGGCTCGCCGCCGCGGGCGTCGCCGCCTGCGGCTCGGCGGCCGAAGTCGCGGAGCAGGCCGATGTTGTCTTCCTGTCGCTGCCGAGCGGCCGCGAGGTCGAGGAGATCTGCGGCGCCATCCGCGCCGCGCCCAAGCGCCGCGCCAGCACCGTGGTGGACTGCAGCACCTCGCCGGTGGCGCTGACGCGGGATCTGGCGGCGCGCTGCGCGGCCGATGGCATCGACTACGCGGATGCGCCTGTCGCCCGCACCCGGGAGGCGGCGAAGAGCGGCACCCTCAGCATCATGGTCGGCGCCTCCACCGACACCTTCGCGCGCATCCGCCCGTTCCTGGACCATCTTGGCAACGAGGTCACGCACTGCGGCCCGGTCGGCTGCGGCCAGGTCGTGAAGATCCTCAACAACATGGTGCTGTTCGAGATCGGCTCGGCGCTCGCCGAGGCGCTGGCGATCGGCCGCCGCTCCGGCGTCGCCGAGGGGCTGCTGTTCGACACCCTCGCCAAGGGCTCGTCGGACAGCTTCGCGCTCCGCAATCACGGCATGAAGGCGATGCTGCCGCGGCGCTTTCCCGAGGATGCCTTCGGCACCGACTATGCGCTGAAGGATCTCTCCTATGCCCTGACGCTCGCCCGGGAGACCGGCGTCGAGCCCGCGGGGGCGGAGGTGGCGGAGCGTCGCCTGTCGGCAGCGAGCAAAAAGGGCTTCGGGCGCAACTACTGGCCGGTTCTACTGAAGGTGGTCGATCCCGACGAAAAGCCCTAAATGCGCGGGGAAGAGGATGGCAGTGCCAACCGTTACCCTATGTAATCGGTGAGGTGACCAGCTTCAGGGATTCCCGATGCCCGGCCGACTGACCTCGGAAATGATCGTCTCCGTGCTGGGCCGTGCCGGCTATGGCGCCCGTGCGGGCGACATCGATGACGTGCGGCACCGCGGCTTCCCGGCCTGGGTCGAGGAGCAGCTCTCTCCCCGCGAGGATCTGGACGGCGCGGTGCACGAGCGCCTGGAGCGGCTGCGCCTGCGCATCAAATACAACGCAAATCCGAAATGGTCCGGCGTCGACGAGATGCGGCCGCTGGCCTATCTCGACAAGCCCATAGAGGCGGCCTGGCCGCTGATCACCGGGCGCGGCGACATGGATGGCGCCGAGCGCCGCCGGCCGCGGGATGAGGTGACCGCCGCCACGATCCTCCGCGCCGTGCACAGCCGCTGGCAGCTGCGCGAGGTGCTCGCGAGCTTCTGGCACGATCACTTCAACGTCGACGCCTTCAGCGGCGACGAGGTCTCCGTGGCGCTGCCGAGTTATGACCGCGACGTGATCCGGCGCCACGCGCTCGGCAACTTCCGGGAATTCCTCGAGGCGGTCGCCACCAGCACCGCCATGCTCTACTACCTCTCGAACCGCTCGTCCCGCGCCGGCGCCGCCAACGAGAATTACGGCCGCGAGCTCTTCGAGCTGCACACGCTGGGCCGCGACGCCTATCTCAACGATCGGTATGACCGCTGGCGCGAGGTGCCGGGCGCGCTCAAGGGCGCGCCGCTGGGCTACATCGACGAGGACGTCTACGAATCCGCGCGCGCCTTCACCGGCTGGACGGTGGAGGATGGTGCCGCGATCGACGGCCGGCGCAAGCTGCCGGCGACCGGCCGCTTCGCCTATGTGGAATCCTGGCACGACGGTTACCAGAAGCGCGTGCTGGCGCACGAGTTCAAGCAATTCGCGCCGGCGATGGCGGACGGGCGCCGCGTGCTCGATCTCGTCGCCGAGCATCCAGCGACGGCACGCTTCCTCTGCACCAAGCTCTGCCGCCGGTTCATCGGCGACGCGCCGCCGGCGAGTGTCGTTGCGGCAGCGGAGGCGACCTGGACGAAATCGCGTCACGCGCCGGACCAGATCGCGCAGGTGGTGCGGACGATCCTGCTGTCGCCGGAATTCGCCCATGCGAGCGGAGCCAAGGTTCGCCGGCCGCTGGGCCTCGCCGCCGCCTTCGCGCGGGCCACCGATATCGATCTCGTGCCAACCGAAGGTCTGTGGAACGAGATCGCGAACGGTGGGCAGCGGCTCTTCGGCTGGCCGCCGCCCACGGGCCTGCCCGACGACAATGGATATTTCCTAGGCGCCAACAGCATGCGGCATCGCTGGGCGCTGGTGCTCGGCCTCTCGGAGAATTGGTGGGGCACCGGCGGGCTGCCGGTGACCGCGGGCGGACAGGGAACGGCGGGCGCGGTGGCGGCGCAGTTTCTTGCCCGGTTCAACGGTGTGGCGCCGGCGCAGACCGTGACTGCCATGCTGGCCGGTCTCGGCTGGCCCGCCGACCAGCCGCTCGCCAATCCCGGTACGCCTGACGCCGCCAAGCGCGCGGCGCGGATCGCCGCCGTCGCGGCGATGACGCCGGCGTTCCAGAGCGCCTGAGGAGATCGCCCATGCGGATCAGCCGGCGACAGGTTCTGGAAGGCGCGCTCGCCACCGCCGGCGCCTATGCGATGCCCGGCCTCGGCCGGCTGGCCTTCGCCGCCGACGGCAGCGAGCGCGGCCTTCTGGTTGTCATCCACCTTCGCGGCGGCTGCGACGGCCTCAACTTCATCTCGCCGGCCACCGACCGCACCTTCATCGAGGCGCGCAGCTCCGATCTCCGCGTGAGCGCCGACGGGAACGACGCCGGCCACGCCCTGGCGCGCGGACCGGATCCGCGCATCGACTTCCGCCTGCATCCGTCGGCAAAGGGTCTCGCGGAGCTCTATCAGGACGGCCGCCTCGCTTTCGTGCACGCGGCCGGCCTCACCGATGCGACGCGCAGCCACTTCGTCGCCACCGACATGATCGAGCGCGGCGTCGCCGGTGGCGCGGCGCTCGCCCGCAGCAATTCGGGCTGGCTCGCGCGCTATCAGCAGCTCATCGGCGCCACCGAGCCCGGCACCGGCATCTGCGCCGCCAGCGGCATGAGCGGGGATTTCCTCGGCTCCGCCGGCGGCCTCGCGGTGCCCGACCTCGGCGGCGGCTTCGGCGCGCCGGGCGGACCGCCCGTGGGCGCGGCCCTCGAGCGCCTCTATCGCGGCGCGCCCGGTGCTGCCGGCGCCGCCGGCCGGGCGGCGCTGGACGCCATGACCCTCATCGACGGGCGCATTCCCCGCGACGCCCAGAACCATCCCGTCGCCTACGCGCCGGAGCACGGTGTCGCCTACGAGCCCGCCGGCGATCTCGCCCGGCCGCTGAAGGCGATCGCCCAGATTGCCAAGATGGAGATCGGCCTGCAGGTCGCCACCGCCGACATCGGCGGCTGGGACACGCATGAGAATCAGCCCGGCCGCTTCCGCAATTGCGTCGAGCGGCTGTCGGCGGGGATCTCGGCATTCTATGCGGACATGGCGCGCTATCACGACCGCCTCGTCATCGTGACCGTGAGCGAGTTCGGACGCCGCCTGCGCTCCAACAAGAGCAACGGCACCGACCACGGCCGCGCCGGCGTGATGACGGTGCTCGGCGGCAAGGTCAGGGGCGGGCGCTTCTACGGCCGCTGGCCCGGCCTCGGAGCCAGCCAGCTCGACGAAGGCGTCGATCTCGCGGTCGCCACCGATTACCGCCGGGTTCTGGGCGAGGTGCTGACCGCGCACGCGGCGCGGCCGCTGCCCCTCGCCGGTGTTTTTCCCGACTACGCCGATCCCGGACCGATGGGATTTCTGATGGCGCCTCCGCCCGCCGGTGCGGCCACGGGGCGGCCCGCCTTGCCGCCAATTCCGAAATCGTCCCAGCGCGGCTGATCCCGCGATCCCCTGGCACCTGCGCCGGTCCCGTGCTTCACTGATGCCAGAGCGCGGCGATGGGGCCGCGCCGCTGCCGGAGGAATCCCGAGATGAGCGACGTGCGCACGACGCTGCTGTTCACTCTCAAGATGGCGGCGGCGCCGCCGCAGATGCTGGGCAAGACGCCGCTCGGCGACCGCCGTATCGTCGCGGTGACCGGCGGCACTTTCGAAGGGCCGAAGCTGCGCGGCAAGGTGGTGGAGCAGGGCGGCTCGGACTGGATCCTGGCCCGGCCCGACGGCTCTCTGCAGCTCAACGTGCGCGTCACCCTCAAGACCGACGACGGCGCCCTCATCGGCATGAGCTACCAGGGCTACCGCCACGGACCGGCGGCGGTCATCGAGCGCCTCAATCGCGGCGAGGCCGTCGATCCCTCGGAATATTATTTTCGCACGATCGTGCTGTTCGAGACCGCGGCGCCGGCCTGCGCCTGGCTCAACAACATCGTTGCCGTGGGCGTCGGCCGCCGTCCGCCGGAAGGGCCGATCTACGAGGTCTTCGAGGTGCTGTAGAGGGTCTACTTCTTTTTGAGGCTCAGGATATAGGCGACGACGTTGCCGACCTCGTCCGCCGACAGAACCAGGTTCGGCATGGTCGGGTGCGGCGTCACCAGGAATACCTGCAGCGAGTGCGATGTCGTGCTCGGGAGATCGGCGATCGACTGAAAGCTCGGCCCGACGGCCAGGCGCGTCGGCGCCAGCTGGTGCGGCGCGACGACATGGCAGAGCGCGCAGGTCTGCAGCGCGAAGGCCCGCCCCGTCTTGGCATCGCCGACCTTCGCCGATCCCTGGGCGCAGGCGGCGCCGGACGCGAGACCGACCGCCACGCCGAGGCTTGCCGCCAGCACGAGCTGTCTCATCGCGATCTCCTGTCCCAGGGGCACCAACGCCCCAAGGTGTTGCCTTGGGGCGGGAAGTGCAAGCTCGCGCTCCGCTCTTCGTGCGAGAGATCGCTAGGCCTTGCCCAGCACCGCCTCGCGGAAGCGGTTCTTGAGATAGACGCCGTCGCGCGACGGCAGCACGAAGGGCGGACGGTCCGCCGTCACCTTGATGGTGGCGAAGAGCGGGCCCGGCGCCTTGAACAGAAGCGGCAGGAATGCCTTGAGCTCGGCGGCGTCGCGCACGAGGCAGACGGTCTTGAATCCCGTCGCGGTCGCGATCGCCGGCAGATCGACGCCGTGGGCCGTGTGGGTCTGCTGCAGGCCGGTCTCGGCGTAGCGCTCGTTGTCGATGACCACCACGGCAAGATTCTTCGGCTGCTGCACGCCGATGGTGGCGAGGCCACCGAGGCCCATCAGCATCTCGCCGTCGCCGGTCGCCACCAGCACGCGGCGCTTCGGCTGCGCCAGCGCCAGGCCGAGGCCGATCAGCGCCGCGGCGCCCATGGCGCCCCAGAGATAGAAATTGCGGGGATCGTCGCCGGCGGCGGCGAGATCGTAGGTGGTGGTGCCCAGCCCCGAGACCACGAGCATGTCCTTGCGCCCCTTCACCAGGCTCCTGATGACGGCGCGGCGCTCGAGGGTGGGGGCGGCGGTCTTTTCGCTTTTGGCCATGGCGGGCGCTCTCACTTGAAGGACTTGGTGCCGATGACGCGCTGGGAGATCAGCACCGCGGCGGCGCGGTCGCCGTTGAAGGCGATGCGCGCGGCGGCTTCCACGGTCTCGGCGGTGGATGCCGCCTCCTCGATGCGGAAGGTCAGCACGCCCGCCTCCTCGAGGATGACCGGCGTGCCCTTGCCCATGGGGATCTGCCACGGATTGAACTCGCCCCATTCGCCGCGCATGGTCACGATCGTCAGCAGCGGGAAGCGGCAGACGGTGGCGAGGGAGAGCATGTTGATGCAATTGCCGACGCCGCTGCTCTGCATCAGCAGCACGCCGCGGTCGCCGCCGAGCCAGGCGCCGGCGAGGACGCCGATGCCTTCCTCCTCTGTCGTCAGCACCACCGTCTTCATTTTGGAATTGGCGGCGCAGCGGTCGATGAGGCGCGCGTGACCGGCATCGGGGACATAGACGACCTGGCGGACCTGCTCGCGGACGAGGACGTCGTAGATCTCGTCGGGCCAGGTTTCCTGCGGAGCGGGTTTTTTCTTGGCGGCCATGGATGGGCGTCTCGTTCGCTCGAGTGGGGGCGCGGCACTGCCGCCGCAACGGGATGAGGAGTTCGTGAGCGCGGGTGAAAAGAACGGTGTCGAGGTCGTGAAAGTGGTAGAGAACGCGTCGGTCTGACGATCCCACTCAAACATACCTGCAGATAGAAATACAGAGGCGACGGCGCAGCCCTACCATGTTCCCTTTTCCCCACAGCGATATCGCGCATCTCCTCGTCACCTACGGCTATGTCGTGGTGGCCGGCATGGTGGCGGTGGAGGGCATGGGAGTGCCGCTGCCCGGCGAAGCGACGCTGGTCCTGGCGGCGATCCTCGCGGGCAACGGCCGCGGCCTCGACATCAAATTCGTGCTCGCCGCCGCCGTGCTCGGCGCGATCGTCGGCGACAACATCGGCTTTTGTCTCGGCCGCTGGCTCGGATACCGGCTGCTGTTGCGGTTCGGGAATTATGTCGGGCTGACGGAGAAGCGGATCAAGCTCGGGCAGTATCTCTTCCTGCGCCGCGGCGCGGCCGTCGTGTTCTGCGCGCGCTTCATCGCCTTGCTGCGGGCGCTTTCCGGCTTCGTCGCCGGCGCCAACCGGATGCCGTGGCCGCGCTTTGCCATCTTCAATGCGATGGGTGGCACGTTGTGGGTGCTGGTCTTCGGCGGCGGCGCCTATGCGTTGGGCCGCGGCGCGCACCGCGTGATGGGGCCGGCCGGCATCGTCCTCGGGCTTGCGGCGCTCGCGGTGATCGCCGCCGTCGCCGTTTTTCTCTATCGCAACGAGGCCCGGCTGACGGCGGAGGCGGAGCGGGCGCTGCCGGGACCGCTGCTGCGGCCGCGACATCGCTGACGCCGGGCGCCGGTTTTCGAACAGGCCATGAGCCCGTTAAGATGAACCGCTATCGATCAGACCCGATCCCTGGGAGGGACGAGATGGATTTCGAGACGTTTCGCGGATCCCTGGCGCGGGCCGAGCCGCCGGATCAGCTGGCGGATGCCGTCTGCGCGCTCTGGTGGGATGCCAAGGGCGACTGGAAGGCCGCCCACGAATGCGCCCAGGCCGACGAGGGCGCCGCCGGCGCCTGGGTGCACGCCTATCTCCACCGCAAGGAGGGCGACGCGTCCAACGCCGCCTACTGGTACCGTCGCGCCGGCAAGCCGGTCGCCGCCACTTCCCTGGAGGCGGAATGGGAGGCGGTCGCCCGCGCGCTCCTCACGGCTTGATCCCGCGCCGCAGTCTTGGGATGCTCCTGCCGCAACCGAGGGGACAAGAAGAATGGTCATTGGGATCGCGTGCCTGCGCCGGATGACGGGCAGGTTGGGGGCGGCCGTGGTACTGGCGGGCATGCTGGCGGGCGGCGCCCAGGCCCAGCAGCCGGCATCGCCGCCGCCGAGCTTCGTCGTCTATTTCGATTTCGCGAGTGCGAAGCTTTCCAAACTCGGGGCTCCCGTCATCGCCGATGCAGCGGTGGCGATCCGGCACGCCAAGGAGCGGGGCAGCCTCTCCCACGTGAAGGTGATCGGCTACGCCGACACCGCCGGCACCGCCGAGGGCGCCGATCGCCTCTCTGAGCGCCGCGCCGATGCCGTGCGCGACGAGCTGGTGCGGGAAGGGGTGGCCGCCGACATCATCACCACTGAAGGCCGCGGCAAGCTCGATCCGGCGGTGCCGACGAAGGACCACGTCCGCAATCCGCGCAATCGGCGGGTGCGCATCATGGTCTATCGCCCCGGCGATTGACGGACGGGAGATCAGCCGCCGGTAATCGGCCGCGGACGGCCGGCGTCGTCGACGGCGACGAAGGTGAATTCCGCCTCGGTGACCTTGACGCGCTCGCCCTGGCCCTGGCGCAGCACCCAGACTTCCACCGCGAGCGTGATCGAGGTGCGGCCGACCCGCGCCAGATCCGTGTAGCAGCAGACGGCGTCGCCGACCTTGACCGGCTCGAGGAAAGCGATCTTCGAGACCGCCACCGTCACCACGCGGCCTCTGCCCTGCCGGGTCGCCGTCATCAGCGCGGCGGTATCCATCAGCGCCATGATCCAGCCGCCAAAGATGTCGCCGGTGGGGTTGGTATCCGCCGGCATCGCCAGCGTCCGCGAGGCGAGCTCGCCTCGGGGCTCGATGATGGCCTCCAGTACCTGTTCCGCATGCCGCATGGTCCATGTCTCCAAACGAAAGTGCGACGCGCCTTCGAGTGCTGGGCGTTCCTCCACTGACCGGATGGGATTATTTGGGTTGCCGGATGCTGCGGTACAACATGAGGCAAGTCAACTAACTAAAGATGAACGATTTTTTCGTGTTGCCGTGCACCTAAGTTGAGCATGCCCAGAGGCTTGTTCGGACTTGGCCAATCGTGCCGGAGTGATGCTGTTGCCCCGAAAATGGGCACTTCCCGAGCATGTGCACGCGGTGGGGTTGAGCGCACCCGCCGAATGGGACTCAGACCGACTCCATCGTTGTTACAGCCGGAGCGGACCTCCGGCGCAACCCGGCTCTGCCCTCGCGGGTTAATTTCTCTGAAGAATGGCGCCTGATAAACCGTAATTATCTGATTCGTCTATTATAAAAATAATACGGAACAGACGCGTTTCCTAATTCGTTGTGATTTTCGGGAGCGTTCGATGCGCGCCCCTCCGGCGGCGGCCGGTTCCGCCCTGCCCAATGCGGTGTCGCAACGGGCCAGAATTCAGGAGATCGTCATGACGACCGCAAATCCCAGCGCCCGCCCGTCGCGCACCGCGCGCGTGTCCGTGGTGCTGGCCGCTGTGGTGGCTCTCGCCGCGCTGTCCGGCTGTGTCATCGCGCCCTATCCAGGCCCCGGCTACTACCACCACGACGCTTACTGGCACGATCGCGGCGGCTACTACTATCGCTAAGTCTGCGGCGCGGCGCCGGCGATTGGCACGGCGCCGCGGCCGGGGATTACCGCGAGCGGGCGGTCCTATGGTGAATGGGATCGTCGGATTCGTGACAAAGCCATGACTCTTCCGGCTGAACCCGCGACCGTTCTCGTGCAAGGTAATGGCCGGTGCGGCATCGCGCTGACCGAATCCCCGGGGACGCGGAGGGATCCATGCGCGCGTTCACAGTGTTCTTCACCGCCGCCGGCATCCTGAGCCTGTTCGGCAGCCTGGTATCGGTGGGGCTGACCTTCCTCGACCAGGTGAAAGGCGATGCCTGGTCACCGACCCATACGGGCGCCTTCATCACCCATTACCTCGGCGTCGACCTCGGCTCGCTGGGGATCTTCCAGGCGGCCGGGGTTCACGAGGCGGTGTCGTTCGTGCTGGACGAGCAGCTCTACAAGACGGCCTTCGCCCTGGGCCTGCTGCTGCTGTTTGCCGCCATGCTGGCGCGTGGGGTCCAGGAGCGCTGAGGGCGGCCGGCACGGGGGCGGCGCTGCGATCCAGACGACTGATGCAGTAGAGTGGCGCTCGGCACAGGGGGGTGCGGCAGCCCATGGAATTCGGCTATTTCACGCTGAGCGACAATCACTATCCCGGCAATCCGCGCACGGCCGAGCAGTTCATCCTCGAGATCCGCGAGCAGGCGATCCTCGCCGACCGCCTCGGCATGCACTCGGTCTGGATTGGCGAGCATCACTTCGATTCCCTCGGCGTGAATTCGTCGCCGGAAATGCTGCTGGCCAGCATCGCGCCGGTGACGAGGCGGGTCCGCCTGGCGCCGGCGGTCTCGGTGCTGCCGCTGCATCATCCGCTCCGCGTGGCGGAGCAATGGGCAACCCTCGATCTCGTCAGCGGCGGCCGCGTCGATTTCGCCGCCGGCCGCGGCTACGACCGCCGGGAATACGAGCCCTTCGGCGCCGACTTCATGCGCTCCCTCGAGATCTTCTCCGAGGGTATCGAGGTCATCCTCAGGGCCTGGAACGAGGACGCGCCCTGGTCGTTCAAGGGCCGCTTCTACGACATCAGGGACATGGCGATCACGCCGCGGCCGCTGCAGCGCCCGATCCCGTTCTTCATCGCCTGCTTCTCCCGCGCCAGCCTGGAGATCGCGGGACGGCGCGGCCTGGGCATCCTGTTCGCGCCGTTCGCCGCAGCGATGACCTTCGGCGATCTCGGCAAGGCGGTGGACGCCTACCGCGCGGAATGCGTCAAGCACGGTCATGCGCCGAAGCAAGCCATGTGCAGCTACTTCATCCACATCGCCGAGACGCCTGCGGAGGCGGACTACGGGCGCGAGACGCTGATGAGCTATTTCCGCAACTGCGTGCTGCCGGCGTTCCCCTCGGATCCCGCCAAGGCGCCGCCGACGATGCAGTACTTCATGCGCATCGTGGACATCCTGAAAGGCATGCGGAAAGAGGATCTCTCGGAGAAATCCATCCTGATCGGTTCCCCGGCCGCCATCATCGACACGCTCAGGCGCGTCGAGGCGGCGGGGATCGAGGAGGTGATTCTCTATTTCAACGTCGGCAACAAGCCCGACGCCCTGGTGCGGGATCAGATGGCGAAATTCATGACGGAGATCGCGCCGGCATTCGAGGGGAGCCATCGGTCCTTCGTGCCGGCAAAAACGGCCAATTCTCGGGAGGACACGCAAGCATGAGCGTCGCGACCTTGACCGTGTTTGCGTTGGCGCTGCTGGTGAATGCAGGCTCGCCGGGGCCCAGCATCGCCGCGCTCGTCGCCCGCGTCCTCACCAATGGCTTTCGAGACGTGCTGCCCTTTCTTGCGGCGATGTGGATCGGCGAGGCGATCTGGCTGACGGTTGCGGTGGCGGGGCTCGCCGTGGTGGCGCAAACCTTCGTCGTCCTGTTCCTGATGTTGAAGTTCGTCGGCGTCGCCTACCTGCTGTTCCTCGCCTGGAAAATGTGGTTCGCGCCGGCCGAGCAGGCGGCCAATCCGCTTCCCGTCAGCCAACGGCCGTGGCGCATGTTCTTCGCCGGCATGATGGTCACGCTCGGCAATCCCAAGATCGTGGTGTTCTACCTTGCGCTCGTCCCCAGCCTGATCGATCTGCGTCGGCTCGATGCCGCTTCCTGGGCCGAGCTCACGCTGACGATGCTGGCGGTTCTGATGGCGACCGACCTCGGGTGGACGCTCCTCGCCGCGCGGGCGCGCCGGTTCCTGACCAGCCGTCGCGCGGTGCGGATCGCGAACCGGGCAAGCTCGGTGGTGATGGTGGGTGCGGCCGCAACGATCGCCGCGGAATGACGTCCGTCGATCTGCGCCGGCCTCAGACGTGGACGGGCTGGCGCAGATCCCGCTGCCGGGCCCGCTCGGCGGCATTGGCGGCCGCTTCCGCGGCCGAGCGCAAGGCCAGCTTGCGAACCGCGGCGAAACCGCTGTCGTAGACGCCGGGCAGCTGATCGATGTGGCGACCCTGAAACAGGTTGATGCCGAGGGAGCGGCCGACGTCGATGGCGTCGGAACTGTCGCAGCGGGCGAGGATGGTGCGGCCGCGGCCGAGACGCTGCACGGCATCGCGTAGTTCCGCCAGCCGCTCCGGTCCGGCATTGCCCAGCGTGTCCTCGTTCCACATGATCTTGAGGAAGTCGACGCCGAAGCGCTCGAGATCGATCGAGGGCAGCATCATGTCGGTGACGCCGTCCAGGCAGATGCGATAGCCGCGCTCGCGCACGAAGTCGCGGGCGAAGTAGTAGGCGCGAAGATCAGCGAGAATATCCAGCACCTGCAGCTCGAAGATGACGGTGCAGCGCGTCGCCGCGCGCAGGCGCCGGTCGAAAGTGATGAAGCGCTCGGACAGCAGGGTATTCACGTTGAAATTCACGCTGAACGCCCGGGAGATCTCGCTGTCGTCGTTCTTGATCAAAACCTGCAGCATGCGGTCGTCGAGGGTCTTCGTCAGATGCTGGAACAGCCCGCGGTCGCTGGCGATGTCGTGGCCGGGGATGACGCTGTCGCGAAGGTCCTCGATCGAGATGTAGAGCTCGCGGAACATGACCTTGGGGGCCGCGTCCCGCGTGATCGCGCAGATCGGCTGGCGCCGCATCATGTTCGAGAGATCGGCGTGGGCGATGACGTCGACGAGCTGGCACATGCGGTCGGCGCTGACCGGCTGCAGCTTGACCGGGGGCTGCTGTGCCTTGCGGGCGGCCTCGGAAAGCGCGGCGAGGCGGCGGGTGCGCTTCAATTCGACGTCGTGCAGGCGCTGCGCCACGACGAAGAGATCGTCGTACCGGGTCTCCAGATCGTACCAGGTGCAGAAGCGGTTGCGCTGGTGCTCCTCCTCGCCCTGCGCCAGGGGATCTTCGCTGAAGAGGGTGCGCAGGCGCGTCACCGCCTCGTCGATGGCGTCGACCTTGGCGCTCTTCCAGACGAAGATGAGATCGGCGTTGCCGAGCGCGAAGAGCGCGCCGCCGACGTGGATGACCAGCGATTCGAAGAAGTGGACGGCGATGCGGACCTGCTCGCCGCGCAGGTTGTAGGCGCGCAGCTGCGAGAGGTGAATGTGGACCGCGCGGCGCCCGTGGCGATGCTTGGCCAGGCGATGCAGGAGGTCGAGGAGCTGACGCTCCTGCAGCGGGTCTCCCAATTCGGACGGGCGAATTCGCATCTGCGGGGTCGACTGCATGTGGCGCTCTCCTGAGCCGGGCCCTGAGGGATGGGCCGCAAGGGACAGGAGCAAGCGCCGTGCCAGCCCGAAAACCCGCATTTTGCGGGCTTTTGTGACGTTGGCGGGGCGGCCTGGGCGGCAAGATCGGACGCCCTTCGGCGGTGCCCGGCAGAATTTGCCGATGCCGCGCCGAACCGCCCGCGGAAGGGCTGTCGATGCCTCCGGAAGTTTGAAATACTCCTGCATTCGCCGGGGGGAGGCGCATGGACTACGACTTCATCATCGTCGGCGGCGGCTCCGCCGGCTGCGTGCTGGCGAACCGGCTCTCGGCCCGCGCGGGCAACCGCGTGCTGCTGATCGAGGCGGGCCGCGACACGCCGCCGGACCGGGTCGATCCGGAGATTCTCGACAGCTATCCCCGCGTCGCCTATTTCGATCCGCGCAACCTCTGGGCCGATCTCCGGGTGACGCTGCAGGCGGTGCCGCACAACGCGCCGGAGCGGCCGGAGCCGCGGCGCTACGAGCAGGGCCGCCTGATGGGCGGCAACTCCAGCCTCAACGACATGCAGGCCAATCGCGGCACGCCGGCGGATTACGACGAATGGCGGGAGATGGGAGCCGCGGGCTGGTCGTGGCAAGAGGTGCTGCCGTATTTCCGCCGCCTGGAGCGCGACATCGATTTCGACGGGCCGCTCCACGGCAAGGACGGGCCGATCCCGATCCGCCGCATCTTCCCGGAGGTATGGCCGGGCTTCACCAAGGCTGCTGCCGCCGCCTTCGAGGGCGCGGGCTACCGCTTCATCGGCGACCAGAACGGCGATTTCGACGACGGGTATTTCCCGGTCGCGATCTCCAACATCTACGACCGCCGAGTCTCCACCGCGATCGGGTATCTGGACAACGCGGCCCGGCGGCGGGCCAACCTGCGGATCATGGCCGATGCGATGGTGATGGGGCTCGTCACCGAGGGCGCCCGCGTCGTGGGCGTGCGGATCAAGCGGAGCGATGGCGTCGAGGAGATCCGTGGGCGCGAGGTGGTGATCTCGGCCGGCGCGCTGCACTCGCCGGCGATGCTGCTGCGCGCCGGCATCGGGCCGGGGGCGGATCTCGCGAGCCTCGGCATTCCCGTGATCGCCGACCGTCCCGGCGTCGGCGGCAATCTGCAGGAACATCCGGCGCTCTCCATCAGCGCCGTCATCGAGCGCGCATCACGGCTGCCGGCGACGCTGCGACGGCATATCCATGTGGCCATGCGCTACAGCTCCCGCTTCGAGGACTGTCCCTCCAACGACATGTACATGGCGGCGGTCTGCAAGACCGGCTGGCATCCAGTTGGCCGGCAGATCGGCTCGATGGTCACCTGGGTCAACAAGTCCTACTCCACCGGTCGTGTCGCGCTGCACTCGGCGGATCCCGCGGTCGAGCCGAAGGTGGATTTCAACATGCTCTCGGACTGGCGCGACCGCGAGCGGCTGAAGCGGGGCATGCGCTTCGTCGCCGATCTCTACCGGCACCCGGCGATGCAGGCGGTGGCCCTCGATCCCTTTCCCTCCAGCTACAGCGAGCGCATCCGCGACCTCGGCCGCGTCTGCCTGAAGAACCAGGTGATGACCTCGATCCTGGCGGCGCTCCTCGACGGTCCCGCGGCGCTGCGCCGCCTTCTCATCAGGAACGTCGTGACCGAGGGCGCTGCCGTCGCCGAGCTGATGGCGGATGACGAGCTCCTCGACGGCTTCGTCCGCGAGAAGGTGCACGGGCTCTGGCATGCCTCCGGCTCCTGCCGCATGGGCGCCGCGGAGGATCCCACCTCCGTGGTTGACGCCGGAGGCCGTGTCCATGGCGTCGCGGGCCTCCGCGTCGTGGACGCCTCCGTGATGCCCCGGATCACCCGCGCCAACACCAATATTCCCACCATCATGATCGCGGAGAAGATGAGCGACGCCATGCTGGCGAGCGCCTGACGCCGTCCGTCAGGCAGGAAACGAAGGAGAAGCGAAATGACAGGTTCAGAAGCGCAGGTGATCCCCGCCCGCCACGGCACGGCCGTCACGCTTGCCAAAGGGCAGGTCCTGAAGGTCGTCAACACCCACGGCAGCCAGGTGCTCGACACCTGGGCCTTCAGCCGCGCCGACCTGCGCGAGTTCATGTCGATGGAGCACTCGCGCTCCTTCAACAGCAAGATCATGCTCGCCACCGGCGACAGCTACGTCTCGGATCGGCGCCGGCCGATGCTGACGGTGACCGCCGATACCTCGCCGGGCATCCACGACACCCTGCTCTGCGCCTGCAACAACTACATCTACCAGGAGCAGGGGTGCCGCGAGTATCACCGCAACTGCTCCGACAATCTGCACGAGGCGCTGGCGGAGAAGGGCCTCAAATTCGGCTTCACGCCGGGGCCGCTCAACCTCTTCATGAATATTCCCGTGAACTCCGATCATTCCATCAGCCGGCTGCCGCCGGTCTCGCGCGCCGGGGACTACGTCAAGCTGCGCGCGGAGATGGACCTCGTCGTCGTGTTCTCCGCCTGCCCGCAGGATCTGAGCCCGATCAACGGCGCGGACAAGACGCCGCGCGACGCGCACTACGTCATCGAGAGCTGAGCGACGTAGCGGTCAGGTCGGGCGGTCGGGGAAGGTGACGGGGACGCCGGGGAGGCGCGGACCCATCAGCACGTTCTCGGGATATGTCGTGAGGATGGCGCGGCGCGCCAGCACGTTGCGCTCGGTGAGGCCCGGCTCCGGCACCGGCTCGGCGCCGAAGTGCTGCCAGTGGTCGGTGCCGCGCACGAGCTGGCCGGAGCCGTGGCCCAGGTTCTGCCGACCGGCCGCCGGCGTGTAGTCGTTGAGGAGTGCCATGCGGCGCCGGCTCGAGCGATTGGGTGCCGAGCCGTGGACGGCGTTGCTGTGGAAGATCGCGGCCTCGCCGGGCTTCAGGTGCAGGTCTACCGCGGCGCTCTCGTCGACGTCCTTCACCCGCGCCACCAGGCGCCGCAGCTGTCCCGGCGCCTCCGTCACCGTGAAGGGGCGGACGCGGTCGTGGGTCCCGGGAATGATACGGAGGCAGCCGTTGTCCGGGCTCGCGTCGGACAGCGCCACATAGGCGATGACGAAGAACGGCGTCACCTCGATGCGGGCTGAATCCTGATGCCAGCCGTAGTCGACGGCGCTGCCGGGGTTTTTGTTCCGGAAGACGGCGTTGGTCATGAGGATGTCGGGTCCGATCAGGTCCTCGATCGCATCGAGGAGGCGCGGGTGGCGGCCGAGCTCATAGACCCAGTCGAAAAGCAGGTTTGCCTTGATGTCGAAGGCCCAGGCAATGTCGCCGGGCCGTTCCGCCTCGAAGGCCTCGGTGCGCGCCACGAGATCGGCGACCTCGTCCGGTCGCAGCACCGGCACGCCGGTCACGTACCCGTCGCGGTGAAACCCGGCGATATCTGCGTTCGTCAGCAATTTGCCCACGCGTGCTCCCTCCTGTCCGGAGGGATGATGCACTGGGATCCGCCGACCCGCCAAGCGCCTCGGCGGGGTATCGGTATCGCTACGTCGGCAAGGTCCCGAAGGGCCGCGCCTCCGCGGTGCCGTGACCGGCCGCGCGATGGCCCTCCTCGGTGGTCGCGCTCATGAAGTAGAGCAGGAGATAGATCCGGATGCCGGCGGTGAGGCTGGTGGCCAGCTTGGCGCGCTCGATCCGGGTCACCAGGGCGGGCAGGGTCGTGTGCTCGCGGATGCGGATTTCCTCGAGCGCCATCCACATCTTCGGCTCCAGGCGAACGCTGGTGCGCCGTCCTGCCACCCGCACATTGCCCGTCACCAGGGAGGACCGCCGGCGGCCGGACTGCTGGCCCCGGTCAGCCTCGGCTCGATGTGACCCGGCGTCTCCGTTCATCTGAGAAAGCACTGCACCCGCCTCCGATTGTGCAAATCGCGAGACTTAGAGCACCGCACGGAAACGACGGCGATGATCTGGATCAATTTTCGCGCAAAAGATGTAGCGGCCGACGGCGCCAGAATTTGATGATCTTTATCAGGTGGTTGCCCGCTTGAGGGGAACACCTTCAATCGCCGCACGCCGGCTCGCCGGGGCCGGGCGGTCACGCCCGGACGTACTGCGATGCGTCTGCCGCAGCGGCTTCCTCATCCCGCCGGAGATGGGCAATGGAGCGATGCACGATCCGGCGCTCGCTCCGGTAGATGTATTCCGTGGTGCTGTGCAGCGAGCCCGAGTTGTCGTTGAGGATGAGGTCGCCGGCGGCGTAATGGTGGCGATAGGCGTAGCGGTCCTGGGTCGCGAAGGCGACGAGCTCGGTGACGAGGTCATAGCTCTCCCGCTCGCCCATACCCTCGATGCGGATCAGCTCCTCTGGTGTCGTGAAGATCGCGAGCCGCCCGGTCACCGGATGTGGCCGCAGCAGGGCATGGCGCACATCCCGGAAGCGGGCGCGGTCCTCCGGCGGCACTGGCTTCGCCAGCGGGCTGATCGCATTCACCTTCTCGTTGATGCGGAGATAGTTGTAGACGCCGATCCTGCCCTCGACGCGGCGCCGAAGCTGCGCCGGCATCTCCTCCACCGGCCGGTAAGTTCCGGCGAAGAGCGTGTCGCCGCCGACATCGGGCGTCTCCACCGCATAGAGCGCGGTGACGGTGTGCTGGCGCTCCCAGCCGGAATCGTCCGTATGCCACTCGACGCCGATCTCGTTGAGAAAGCCGATGGGCTCGCCGTTCTCCACCACGTTGCTGAGCACGGTGATGTACGGCGCCTCGGGCAGGGTGAACTGGCGGCGATCCGGCAGCACCAGCGGGCCGAACCGGCCCATGAATGCACCCTCCTGGGCCGGCGTCAGGAACTGACCACGGAACAGCAGCACGGCATGGTCGAAGAGCGCCTGGCGCAGCGCCGCGACTGTCTCGGATGGGATCGGCCGGGTGAGATCGACACCGCGGACCTCGGCGCCGAAGCTGGGCGTGAGCGGAATGAGCTCCAGGAAAACCTCCGCGTGATCGCGCTTCATCCTAGGGCAGGAAAACTCCCGGAGGCAACGCGGCGATGAGCGCTCAGGTCTCCCGGCGCTGGCGGCCGTAGAGCAGCAGCATCGCGATGATGACGGCGCCGTAGATGATCTGCCGGCCGGCCTCGGGCATCTGCACCACCGAGAGGATGGACTGCAGCAGGGTGATCAGGATGACGCCGGCGACGGTGCCGAGATAGGTGCCGCGGCCGCCGAGGATGCTGGTGCCGCCCAGCACCACCGCGGCGATCGCCGGCAGCAGGTAGGGATCGCCCATCGCCTGGTAAGCCTTGGTGGAATAGCCCGCGAGGAGGACACCGGCCAGGCCGGAGCAGCCGCCGGCAATGGCGAAACACCCCACCACCACGGCGCGGGTATTGACGCCGGAGAGGTAGGCGGCCCGCTCGCGGTTGCCGATCGCATAGATGTAGCGGCCGAAGGCGGTGCGCGTCAGGAGCAGCACCGCCAGACCGCCCACCGCCGCCCAGACCCAGAGCGCATTCGGAATGCCGGCGACGGTGCGGTCGACGGCGATCACGTGCATCGCCTCGGTGGAGCGGTCCTGGGGCGCGAATCCGCTGGTATGGATCACCATCAGGCCCTGGGCGATGGCGTTGGTGCCGAGGGTGAAGATCATCGAGGGGACGCGCAGATAGGCCACGCCCACGCCGTTGAAGACGCCGACGGCGATGCCGCAGGCGATGCCGATGGGGATCGCCAGCGCGACGCCGGCCGGGCCCCAGCCAGCCGCCGCCGTCGACATCATGCCGCCCATGGTGACGATCCACGGGATCGAGAGATCGATGTGGCCGAGCAGCACCACCAGCATCACGCCGGACGCGATGACGCCGAGGAAGGCGGCGACGTTGAGCTGCTGCAGGAGATAGTCCGGCGAGAGGAAGTTCCGCGAGTAGAGCGATCCTCCCAGCAGCAGCAAGACGATGCAGCCGAAGGCCGCGAGCACGGCGGGGTCGATCCGGCGTCGCGCGGCCACCGCCGGGAGCGCCCGGGCCGCCTTCATCGATAGAGCTCCAGCCGGTTGCGCACGCCCAGCAGGCGGAACGAGCCCAGGCTGATCGCCACCAGCAGGACCGTGCCGAGGAAGAGCGGCTGCCAGAGCGCGTCCATGTCGAAGACGAAGAGGAGATCGCCGATGGTGCGCAGCACGAAGGCGCCGAAGATCGAGCCGATGGCGCCGCCGGAGCCACCGAAGAGCGAGGTGCCGCCCACCACGACCGCGGCGATGGCAGTGAGAGTGTAGGTGCCGCCCAGCGCCGCCGACGCCTCGCCGGAATAGGTGATGCAGGTCAGCAGCAGCCCCGCGATCGCCGACAGCAGCCCCGCCAGCACGTAGGCGAGGAGCTTCGCCCGCGTGATCGGCACGCCCGACATGAACGCCGCCTGCTCCGAGGAGCCGATGGCATAGGCGGCGCGGCCCAGCACCGAACGTCGGTAGGGGATCCAGACCACGACGACGACGGCGACGAGTACCAGCAGCGAGGCGGGAATTCCGCCGGGCAGCGATCCCGTGAGCGCATCGGCGACGCCGGTGGCGACGTCGCCGCCGGGCGCCGGGCGGATCGCCAGCGCCACGCCGTAGTAGATCGAGCTGGTGGCGAGGGTGGCGATGATCGGCTGGATCCGTCCGTAGACGACGACGGCGCCGTTGACGGCGCCGCAGAGAACGCCCACGGCGATGACCGCGAGGGTGCCCAGCGCCACCTCGGCGGGCGAGCCCACCACGACGCGGGACGCAAGGCAGTTGGTCAGCACGAGCACCATGCCGACGGAAAGATCGAGGCCAGAGGTCAGCACCGGGATCGTCTGGGCCATCGCCACCAGGGCCAGCAGCACGCCCTTGTTGGCGGCGGTGCTGGCGACATTGGCGGTGAGGCCGACGGGATGCTTGGCGATGTAGAGGGCGAACATCGCGACGAAGAGTCCGACCGCCAGCAGCAGCCCGCGCTGCTCCGCCAGGCGATGGCGCCAGTCCGCGCTCACGCCGGCACCTGGTCGAGATCCCGCAGATTGAAGGCGGCGGCGACCAGATTGCGCTCGGTGATCTCGGCGCCCTCGAGAACGCGGACGATCGCGCCGTCGTAGAGCACCAGCACCCGGTCGCAGCAGCCCACGAGCTCGTCGTAGTCCGTGGAGTAGAAGAGGATCGCCGCACCCGCATCGGCGAGCCGGCGCAGGAGCTGGTACAGCTCCTGCTTGGTGCCCACGTCGATGCCGCGGGTGGGGTCGTTGAGCAGGATCACCTGGGGCCTGGTCAGCAGCCACTTGCCGATGACGACCTTTTGCTGGTTGCCGCCGGAAAGCGCGGCCACCGGCTGGCTCACGTCGTCGCAGCGGATCTTGAGGAGGGCCATCATCTCATCCACCGCCGCCGTCTCGGCGCGGCGGTCGACGAGGCCGAGGCGCGACAGCCGTCCGAGGGCGGCGAAAGACAGGTTCTCCCGCACCGACATCGGCAGCATCAGCCCCTCGGTCTTGCGATCCTCGGGGATGAGCGCCAGGGCGGTGCCGCCGGATTTGGCCGATGCGGGGGAGGCGAGGGCCGCCAGCCTGCCGCCGAGCTCCACCGTGCCGGTGACGCCGTCGAGTACGCCGAAGAGGGCCAGCAGCAGCTCGCGCTGACCCTGGCCGTCGAGCCCGCCGAGACCGATCACCTCGCCGGGCCGGATGTCGAGGCTGATCGCCTTGAGCTGCCCCGCCCAGCTCAGCTCCTTGACCCGGAGCGCCGGCGCGCCGGCTTGCTTCTGCGCCGGCTTCGGCGGGAAGACGTTCTTGTATTCGCGGCCGATGATCATCTCGACGATGTCGCCATCGGTCTTGCTGCCGGTCGCGAAGGTCGCGACGTAGCGGCCGTTGCGATAGACGGTGCAGTCGTCGGCGATGGCGGCGATCTCGTGCATGCGGTGGGAGATGTAGACGATCGCCATCCCCTCGCCGCGAAGCTGCCGCAGCATCGCGAACACCTTCTCGACCTCGGCGGCGGCCAGCGCCGAGGTCGCCTCGTCGAGGATGAGGATGCGCGGATCGCGGGCGAGCGCCTTGGCGATCTCCACCATCTGCCGCCGCGACAGCGGCAGATCCCGGACCGGCATCATCGGATGGATATCGGCTGCGCCCGCCCGGGCCAGCGCCGCCTCGGCGATGCGCCGCTGGGCGCGGCGGTCGATGAGGCCGAAGCGGCGCGGCGGATTGGTAATGGCGATGTTGTCGGCGACACTGAGATCGGGCAGCAGGGACAGTTCCTGGAAGACGCAGGCGATCCCTGCCGACGCCGCCGCTGCCGGCGTGCGGAACGTCACAGGCCGGCCGTCCATATGGAGGCTGCCGGAATCCGGCTGCACCACGCCGGCCATCACTTTGATGAGGGTGGATTTGCCGGCGCCGTTCTCGCCGAGGACGGCGTGAATGCGCCCGCCGGCGCAATGAAAGGTGGCGTCCTCGAGGGCCCGGACGCCGCCATAGTGCTTCGACACGCCCTCCATGCGGAAGAGCGGGGCGTTGCCGTCTTGGCTCATGCTGGTCTCCGCAGAGATCGCGCCGTGGAGCGGCTCCCCACGGCGCGCATCTCGGTCCTTCGTCCGGCGCTACTGATTGGCCTCGGACTTGCCCATGATCTCCGTGGCGGAGAAGCCGATCTTGCAGGCCGGGAACGCGTTCCCGACGAAGAAGTTGTCGGAGAGGTCGGGATAGTAGTCCTCGCCCGGCTTCATGTTGGGATACTCGACGTAGGAGACCGGCAGCGCGATCGCCTGGGGAATTGCATCGCCTTGCAGCTCCGCGATCGCCGCCTTGATGGTGACGGCCACCTGGGCCGGCCCGGTGCCGGCGGAGGAGCAGTGCAAGCCCTTGTCGGCGTATTGGGCGCAAAGCTTGCGGAAGCCGTTCTCGGTCTCGCCGGAGACCGGAATGAAGGGATGCCCGGCATCGATCAGCGCCCGCACCGTGCCGGTCGATCCGCCCTGGGTGTAGATGCCGTCGAACTTCTTGTGCACGGCGATGGCATCGGCGGTGACCTTCTGCGCGGTGCCGTCGTCCCACTTGCCGACGACCTCCACCACCTCGAACTTCTTGCCGGACTTGTCCAGCACCTCGTGGAAGCCGTTGTGGCGGTCGCGGTCCACGGAATTGCCGGAGACGCCGCGCACCTCCAGGAGCTTGCCGCTGTTGCCGGGGATCTGCTTGATGAGCCAGCGCGCGGCGAGGCGGCCGAGCTCGACCTGGTCGACGTTGACGATCACCTGATCCGGCGATTCGATCACGTTGTCGAAGGAGAGAACCGCGACGCCGGCGGCATTGGCGCGCTTTACCACGGGCGCGAAGGCGGCGGGATTGAGCGCATTCACGATGATCGCGTCATAGCCCGAATTGATGAAGTTGTCCGCGGCGGCGATCTGGGCGGCGAGATCCTCGCCCGTCGAGACCACCTTGAACTCCTTGATCTGCGCTTTGACTTCGGGCTTGTCGGCGTAGGCCTTGGCGGTCTTGATCATCTGGATGCGCCAGGTGTTGCCGATGAAGCCGTTGGCGAGCGCGATCCGATAGGGGCCGGCCTTCTTCGCCGACTTGAAGTACTTCGTGCTGGCTTCCCACGGCTTGAAGCAGTCGGGATCGACGCCAGGGCCGGCGACCACCGCCGGTCCAGCGGCCCAGGCCGCAGCGCCGATACCGCAGAGGATGGAAACGCTGGCAAGCAGCCGCAGCGCCGAGCGCGTCGCGATGACGGATGTCATGAGGTCGTCCCTCCCGATGTTATCTCGTTTTTATGCCGGCGCCGACGGCGGGCAGGTCGGGCGCAGGTTCACCGCACGCAACCGCCGCCATGGATGCACGATCATCTACAATTTAGCGAGTTGGTCCCGCCGTGTCATTGAGCGACTGGCGGCCCGTCGGCGAATCCCCGCGCCCGGCCCCGGGGCGGCAATAACAATATTGTGACGCCGGTGCGGCGCGATCGGAGATCGGCCGTCTCAGCTCTTCCGCCCCACATAGCTGCGGAAGAGGTCGAGGCCGACCGTGCAGCGCACATCGTGGAACCCGCTGTCGCGCATCGATTGCAGGACGACCTCCGGCGCGACGCAATTCTCGATCGTCGCCCAATAGTATTGCATCAGCGCCTGGGCCTGGGTCTGGCCGGTGGTCCAGCGGCTGAGAAGCGGAACCACGCCGCCGAGATACGCCGAGGCCACCGTGCGGCTGAGCCACGTTCTGGGTCTGCCGATTTCGAGGAGCAGCGCGGTGCCGCCGTCGCGCAGCACGCGGTGAAATTCGCGGAAGGTGACCGCGAGATCGGACACGTGCCGCAGGGCGTAGCCCATGGTCACGAAATCGGCGATCCCGTCCGCCAGCGGCAACGCTTCGGCCGTGCCCTGGACCAGGGCGATCCCCAGCTTCTGCCGGGCAATGGCCAGCATTCCCTCGCTCAGGTCGACGCCGATGACGTCGTGCCGCCTGCCCGTGATGGCGACCGCCTCCTGCGCCAAGAGGCCTGTGCCGATCGCGACGTCGATCAGCCGCGCCCCTGGGCGCAGCCCGGACCGCAGCAGGCACTCGCGGCGATATCGGGCGCCCGAGCCCAGGGAGAAGATCTGGTTGATCGCGTCGTAATGGGGTGCCGTCCTGTTGAAGAGATCGCGCACGAACGGCGCGCGCTGTGCGCGCTCGGCGTAAAACTCCGGAATGATCGGATGCGGCTCCAGCGGGCTTGGCACCAACGTTCTCCCTTGATCTCCCCCTGCACTGGATATCGGCACTTCGGGCTGGTAGTCTCTTGCCTGCTGCACGCTGACTCAAAAAGGTCATTTTTGCCCTTGTCCAACCAGCCGGGATACGCGACTTCGACCGACGCCGTGTCCGCGCGCCCGGCACGCTACGACGTCGCCATCGTCGGCGGCGGTCCAGCCGGCTCGACGATCGCGGCGCTGCTGGCCGAGCGCGGCCGGCGCGTCATCCTCGTGGAAAAGGAGCGGCATCCGCGCTTCCACATCGGCGAATCCCTGCTGCCGCTCAACCTGCCTCTGCTGGAGCGCCTCGGCGTCAAGGACGAGGTCGAGCGGATCTCGATGATCAAGTACGGCGTCGAGTTCGTGTCGCCCTACCATCGCAAGGCGGTCAGCCGCGAGTTCGTCGAAGCCTGGGACAAGTCGCTGCCCTATTCCTACCAGGTGCGCCGCTCCGAGTTCGATCACGTGCTGCTGAAGAACGCCGCCGCCAGGGGCGCGGAGGTGGTGGAAGGATGCCGGGTGACGGCGGCGGAATTCCCCGCCGAGGGCGGTGCCGCGATCGTCGCGCGGGAGGAAGATGGCGTGGAGCGCCGCTGGGAGGCGGACTTCCTGGTGGACGCGTCAGGGCGCGATACGCTACTGGCGGGCCAGCTCGGCCTCAAGCGGCGCAATCGCAAGCACAACAGCGCCGCGATCTTCGGGCACTTCACCGGCGCGCGCCGCCTGCCGGGAAAGGCCGAGGGTCACATCAGCATCTTCTGGTTCGATCACGGCTGGTTCTGGTTCATCCCGCTGGCGGACGGCACCACGAGCATCGGCGCGGTCTGTCCGCCGGATTACGTCAAGTCGCGCAAGACGGATCTGACCGGCTTCTTCATGAGCACGATCGCGATGTGCCCGGAAATCGCCGACCGCCTGAAGGACGCGCGGCTCGCCGCCCCCGTGACCGCCACCGGCAACTATTCCTACAGCTCTGATCGCATGGCCGGCCGGAACTACATCCTGGTGGGCGACGCCTACGCCTTCATCGATCCCGTGTTCTCGACCGGCGTCTATCTCGCGATGACCACCGCCTTCCTCGGCGCCGACGCGGTGGAGGCCTGTCTGAGCCAGCCGCAGAAAGCAACGCAGGCGCTCAAGCGCTATGAGAAGCAGGCGCGGCGCGGGATCGAGGTTTTCACCTGGTACATCTACCGCATCCGGAAGCCGGCGTTCCGCAACCTCTTCATGTCGTCCCGCAGCCCGCTGCGCATCGGAGACGCCGTGCTCTCGCTGCTGGCGGGAGATGTCTTCCGGAGCTCGCCGATCGGCTGGCGGCTTGCCGCCTTCAAGGCGATCTACTACGTGCACAGTCTTTCCCACCTCAGATCCGGCTTCAGGGCATGGCGGATGCGACGACGGAGCGGCGAGCTCGAGCCCGCCGGCTGAGCCGGCACTTGGGCCCGGACGCCATCATGCGCGCGCATCTCACCAATCCCATTGGCAAGACCGGTGGATTGCTGAGTCCCGGCGCTCTCGATCGACGAGCCGGTCGCGTCGCTCCGCGGGCGCGGCTGGCCTGGCTGCGCGGCGCCTACGAACACTTCGTCTTCCTCGGGCTGTTGCTGATCTTCGGCCTCAGCAGCCTGGTCTGGAGCGCGCTCGCGGGCGTTCTATACCGGGTGCTGCCGCGCCGTCTCGGCGAGCCGCTGGGGCAGTTGATGATCATGGCGGGGTTTCGCGGCTTCGTCCTGGCGATGCGGGCGAGCGGCATCATCCGGTGCGATCTCGACGAGCTCGACAGACTCGCCGGGGGCGGTCCGCTGGTCATCGCTCCCAACCATCCCTCGCTCCTCGACGCGGTGCTGGTGATCTCGCGGCTGCCGCGCGTGGCTTGCGCCGCGAAGGTGGAGATCTGGGACAATCTGTTCCTCGGCGGCAGCGCGCGGCTTGCCGGCTTCATCCGCAATGATTGCGCGACGAAGCTGGTCCGGGGCGCGGTGCGGCAGGTGAGGCTGGGCCGGCATTTCCTGATCTTTCCCGAGGGCACGCGAACGACGGCCCGTCCGGTCGGCGAGTTCAAGGGCGGCTTCGCGCTGATCGCCAAGCACGCGGGCGTGCCGGTGCAGACCGTCTTCATCGAGACGCCGTCGCGCTTTCTCGGCAAGGGCTGGCCGCTGTTCCGGCGCCCCGAGTTCCCGCTGGTCTATCGCGTGCGCCTGGGCGAGCGGGTGGAGGTGGACGGCAACGTGCACGGCGTCGTCGCCGGTCTGCGCGGCTATTATCAGCGGGAGCTCGGCGCCGTTGATCCCTAGGGAATTTTCCGCCGAGGTGGCCTCCACCTCGGCGGAGACTGGCGACGCCGTCCCATGACCGAACCCTCCGCCACCCATCTCGTCCTGATCCCGAGCTACAACACCGGACCCAAGGTGCTGGAGACGGTGCGGGACGCGCGGCGCTTCTGGTCGCCGGTCTGGGTCGTGGTGGACGGCAGCACCGACGGGACCGATGCGCTGCTGCGGGAAGTCGCCGCGAAAGATCCCGGGCTCCGCGTCATGATCCGCGCGTCAAACGGCGGCAAGGGCTCGGCGGTGCTGGATGGCCTGCGCGCGGCGGCTGCCGAGGGATTCACCCACGCGCTGACCATGGACGCGGACGGCCAGCATCCCGCGGCCTCGATCCCGGAATTCATGGCGCTCTCCCAGCGCCATCCCGAGGCGATGATCCCCGGCGTGCCGGTCTTCGACAGCAGCGCGCCGCGGCTGCGCGTCGTCGGCCGCAAAGTCTCCAACAACTGGGCGCATCTGGAGACGCTCTGGATCGGCATCGGGGATTCCCTGTTCGGCTTCCGGATCTATCCCATCGGCGAGCTGCGCGCCGTCATGGAGGGGACGCGCTGGATGCGCCGTTTCGATTTCGATCCCGAGGCCCTGGTGCGCCTGAGCTGGCGCGGCGTGGCGGCGTTGCCGCGGCCGGTGCCGGTGCGGTATTTCCGTCCGGAGGAGGGCGGCGTCTCGCATTTCCGCTACGGCCGCGACAACGCGCTTCTCACCTGGATGCACACGCGGCTGATGCTGGGCTTCCTGCTGCGCCTGCCGCGGCTCCTGCTGCGGCGGCTCAGATCATCCCGCCATTGATGGAGATGATCTGGCCGGAGATGTAGCCGGCGCTGTCGGAGGCGAGGAAGGCCACGAGATCGGCGACTTCCTCCGGCCTACCCGCGCGCTTCATCGGCACCATCTGCTCGATCGCTTCCTTGCTGAAGACGCCCTCGGTCATGGGGGAGGCGATGATGCCCGGCGCCACCGCATTGACGGTGATGCCGCGGCTCGCCAGCTCGAGCGCGAGGGAGCGCGTGGCGCCGTGGAGGCCGGCCTTGGCGGCGGCGTAGTTGGTCTGCCCGCGATTGCCGGTGAGGGCGGCCACCGACGAGAGGTTCACGATCCGGCCCCAGCGCGTCCGGATCATGGGCAGCAGCAGCGGCTGCGTCACGTTGAAGAAGCCGTTGAGGGAGACGTCGATCACCCGCGTCCACTGATCCTGGCGCATGCCCGGCATGACGGCATCGTCGTGGATGCCGGCGTTGTTGACGACGATCTGGATGGGGCCCGCCGCGCCCAGTGTCTCTAGCGTCGCGCCGGCGGCGGCGCCATCGGTCACGTCGAAGCTCACGGCCTCGGCGGAGCCGCCGGCGGCGGCGATCTCCGCGGCAACCTCTTTCGCGCGCGCGATGCCGCCGTGAGCGTGGACATAGACATGATGTCCCGCCGTGGCGAGGCGCCGGCAGATGGCGGCGCCGAGCGCGCCGCTGCCGCCGGTGACCAGTGCTCGCTTCATGCGGGCGCCACGTCCAGCATGACGGCCGCCCGTCCGCTCAGCACCTCGTCGCCGGCGCAGTCGAGAGCGAACTGGTAGATCACCCGCTGCTCGTCCCCCATCAGGAGCTCGGCGCGGATGACGAGGTCGGGCTGCAGCAGATCGAGGCGACTCTGTCCGCAGCGCACGTCGCGCAGGCTCGCGAGATAGCCGGCTCGCGGCCGCCGGCTGACGCCGCCGGAAAGCCGGCCATGCACCGCCATCGCCTGGGCCGCGAACTCGATGCCGCAGATGCCGTCGAGACGCCCCCCTCGCCGCAGCGGATTGTCCGCGGCGCGATGCCGGGCCGAGATGCAGCGGATCGCGGTCTGATCCCACTCGAGGACGCCGTCGAGGAGGCACATGTCGCCGGCGTGAGGGATCATCGTCGCGATCTCCTCCCGGCCGATCATCATCGCGCGGCGGCCAGGGGCCTGTCGCTGTCATCGTCCTCGGCCGCCGGCAGCGCCGCTGCCGGTTTCAGGGCGACGCAAAGCTCGAGTCCGGAAATGTAGTCGATGACGAGGTCCGCGGCCTCGTTGCGTGCCAGCGCCGCCAGCAGCGGCAGGCCGCGGGCCGCCGGCGTGTTCCCGCGCAGCTCCTCGAGCTCGGCGGACGCCATGCGGGAGACGTGCCCGGAATGCCGCTGCTGCTGGACGTCGAGGCCCGCGAGGGTCGCCTCGGTTCGCCACGGCGCCAGGACCAGCGCCATCCCGAAGAGGGCGCCGACCGGACGCATGCTGTGCAGCGGCTCGGGATAACGCAGGTCATAGGCGATAAGCCCGACCGCCCGATCCTCGACCACCGCCTGGGTCGCGGCTTCCAGGAGCCCCGCCGCGAAGCTCGCGTCATAGGCGCAGAGGCTGCTGGAGGGGGCGTTGGAATGGGTCGCGATGTTCCAGTAGCCGGCAGGGGCGTTGTGGACGGAGTTGTGGAAGCGGGTCGGCGAGATCTCGCGATGCTCCGAGGCGAGGCCGCTGAGGATTCCGTGCAGCGTATCGCCGTCGCCGCCGGAGGAGGCGAAGACGGTGGCGGTATCGACGGGGTCGCGCTTGGCGCCGTCGAAAGCTTCCGTGCCGACCGCCAGGGCCAGCTTTACCGTCAGCACCGTCCGGCGGCGCTCGTTCGGCGGCAGGAGCGGGCTTGCCGGCACGACCGCAGCAGCGGGAACGTAGGGTTCAAGCCCCGCCAGCACCGGACGGCTCGCGGCCCAGCCCGGCAGGCCCGGACCGCACAGCCCAACGCCTTCCACAAATACCTTCACTAGGCGCGACCGAGGAGAAGGCTGCAATTGGCGCCGCCGAAGCCGAAGGAGTTGCTGAGCACGCGGTCCACACGGGCGCGGCGGTAGTCGGCGACATAATGGCTTCGGAAGCCGGGATCCAGCGTCCGGGTGTGGGGACTGCCCGGCGTGAATCCATGCAGAATGCCGAGAGCGGAAAAGATCGCCTCGACGACGCCGCAGGCGCCAAGGGTGTGTCCGGTATGACCCTTGGTGGAGCTGCAGGGCGTGGTCGAGCCCAGGAGGTCGCATACCGCGCGATCCTCCGCCGCGTCGCCGACGAGGGTCGCGGTGCCGTGCAGGTTCACATAGTCGATGTCGCCGGGCTTCAGGCCCGCGGCGCTCAGCGCACGCTCCATCGCCAGGCGCGCGCCGAGGCCCTCGGGATGCGGCGAGGACATGTGATAGGCGTCGCTGCTCTCGCCGGCGCCCAGCAGCAGCACGGTATCGCCGCGATGGGCCGCCGAAGGCTTCTCCAGGAGCGCGAATCCCGCCGCTTCGCCGATGGAAATCCCGCGGCGATCGGAGTCGAAAGGCCGGCAGGGCTCGTCGGACATCACGTTGAGGGAGTGGAAGCCGTGCAGCGTCGTGGCGCAGAGCGTATCCGCGCCGCCGACGACGGCGGCATCGCAGACGCCCGCGGCGATCATGCGCGCTGCGCCGGCGAAGGCCTTGGCGGTGGTGGCGCAGGCGGAGGAGACGACGGAGGCGGGGCCGGCGAGAGCGAGATCCTCGCGCACGAACCGGCCGATCGAGTAGGTGTTGTGAGTCCGCGCATAGTCGAACGTCGGCGGCAGCGCACCGGTCACGGGATCGAGATTCTCGAACGCGGCCTCGGTCTCCATCAGTGCCGAGGTGCTGGTGCCCAGGAAAACGCCGATGCGATCCGCGCCATACCGGTCGCGCGCCGCGGCGACCGCGCCGCGGAAACCGTCCTCATTCAGCGCCATGGTGGCCAGACGGTTGTTGCGGCAGTCGAAAGCTGCCGTATTCCCGGTAAGCGCGGCGTCGTCAACCTCGGGAACCGCCCCGGTGTAGGCGGCCAACGGTGCGCTCTCGAAAGTACAAGGCTTGAGACCGCTGCGACCCTCTCGCAACGCCGCAAGATTGGCCTGCTGGCCGGCGCCCAGAGCGGTTACGAGGGTGAAGTGACTGAGGGCGAGAGGCTGCATATTCCAGTGGTTAACGGAGAGCCAGGGCTCGACGTTCCCGAGCCTCGCCTATCGTACCAGTCGAACCAAAATTGGGGAACCCACGACGGCTTCGTCATCAAGGGCGTGCGGCGGGGGGTGCGGCGCTTCCGGGACCTTGGGCGAAGGCGGCGGGAGAGCGCTGCAGGGTTGACAGATCAGCGGTCACCGCCGCGTCCTGGCGCTCGATATATGCGTAGTAATGCCCGTAGAAGCTGGTGAGTTCCCCGCGTTCCGCCGGCGTCCCCGCCCCATGGGCTTCAAGGAAGGCCGCGAGAGGCTGGCGCTCGCGCTCGATCCCGCGGTAGAGGTCGGCGAAGTAGTTGAGATTCGCTCGCAGGTCGGTGTAGCGCGGCTCGGCGAAGATGCGGGCGAAGCGCTTGCGATAACGGCCGGTGATGGGATCGTCATAGAAGATGAGGCGGAGGTCGGTGTCGTAGACCTCGTTATTCGCCACGGCCGGCTCCGCCTCGGCGATAGCGCCCGGCATCGTCGGCAGCGCGTCCATCCGCATCAGCGCCTCGCGCGCCGCGTCGTCGTCGCGGACCTCGTCGAGATCGCCGATGTCGATGTCGTTGGTGCGCCGCATGAGATTGACGAACTCATTCTTCGGTACCGGGAAATCGAGGGCGGAGATCAGGATGAAGCGGCCGGTCTCCCAGCTGCTCCAGATGCCCGCCGTGGCCAACGCATTATGGGCGACGTGGGAGCAGTTGTTGGTCAGCACGTCCCACTCGAATTCCTTCTTGCCGTCCCGGTAGTCCGCGTTGAGGGCGTTCATGAAATCGACGATCCCGGCCATGCGCTCGCGGTCCAGCGGCACCCGGGCGCAGTAGCGGTCGCGGCCGAAGGCGATCGCATAGTCCGTCGAGACGGAGATGTCGTACATGAAATCGCGCCGCGACATGCCCGGTGGCTGGTCCTCGAAGACCTCGTCGTGGAACTCGATGCCATCGAGGATCCCAAGCGCCTCGGCGTGCGCCTGGGTCTGCCAGTAGCGGGCGTGGGTCACCGGCTCGCCGGGCGTCAGGCCGCCGTGGAAGAAGAACTCCCGGCCCGGCGTCACGATCCAGTTGGCGTTCCTGTAGTGGGCGTTGACGCTGATGCCGACGCCGCGCCGGTCCGCTGGCGTGCTGTCGTCGCAGAGGCGGATGACGGGATAGTGGGCGTCCTCCACGCGGCAGACGCCGTTCAGGTAGAAGACGGAGTGGCCGCCGGGGCCGCTGCTGATCTCGGTGCCGAAGCCGTGCTTCTTCTTGAGCTCGGAGACGGCGCAGAGCTCGGCGTAGAAGGGGAAGAGCGAGGCGTAGAGCTCCTCGCCGTCGGCGGTGGGGCCGGTGTCCATATGCGCGGTGCTGCAGGCCGCCAGCCCGATGACGGCGCCGACGGCGACCGCGCAGCGCCGAAGTCTGGTTCCCGTGGCTCTCTTCATCACGCCGCGGAACTTAGCATATCCGCGCTTTCCCGAGGCAATGGGTGCGTTCACGGCAGCGAACGGCGGTCTGCCGCGCCGGTCTCCGTGGATCGCCCGGCGCTGAGGACAGCGGCGAAGACCAGGCTGAGGAAGGCTCCCACGGCCACGGTCATGCCGATGTCGTGCAGCACGGGAATGCCGGAGAACGACAGCAGGCCGAAGCCGATGACGGTGCAGAGATTGGCGAGCGCCAGGGAGGCCACCGACCGGTCGCGATAGCCTGCGTCGCGATCCCCTCGCTCGAAGAACAGGCAATAATTCGATCCGACAGCGACGATCAGCATCAGGCCCACGAGATTGAAGATCGAGAGCTTCTGGCCGCCGAAGCTCAGGGCCGCCGCGGTCACCAGCACGGCGGCGGCGAGCGGCGCCGCGACCACGAAGACGCGGCGAACCGAGCGCAGGCTCGCCGACAGCAGTGCCAGGACCACCAGGCTGCCGATCAGGGCCAGCATCACCGCCTCGTGCTGATAGGTCTGCAGCAGCCGATCGGACTCGCTCTTGAGGTCGACGAAGGTGAGGCCGGGCTCCTTCAGCTCGCCAACGGCGGCGGCGAGGCGCGCGGGATCGTCGACGCCGCGCAGGGGCAGCACGGAGATCCACTCGCCGGAGCGCTCGAAGAGGAGCGCGTCGAGCTTGAGCGAGAGCGCAGGCGGCAGGCTGGCGCGGGTGAGGGTCGGCGCGGCCTTGGCGGCGGCGACGTCGGCGATGAAGGGCGCGAAGAGGTCGGGGCGGAAAGGCAGGCCGGCCGAGCGCCTCCTGCAGATTGGCTCGCAGGGCATCCGTGTCCGGCAAGGCCGCGCGGCGGGCCGTCTGGCGTCGCTTCGCTCGGCAGGTAGCGGTCCGGTGCATCGAAGCCGCCGAGGAGATGCTGCTCGACCAGGCCCGTCAGGGATCGCGACAGGCGCTCGCTCGCGGTCAGCGCCTGCTGCTCGCCGGGACTGGCGAGGACCAGGAGGTAGCGGACGTCGGGCGCGCCGACGTCGCCGCGCAGGCTGCGGTCGAGGGCCTGATCCGCCGCGGAGATCGGGCTCATGCTGGAGATGTCCTCGGCCCAGAAGCCGCCGCGGTGAAAACAGAGAAGCGTCACCGCCGCCAGCACCGCGACGGCGATGCCGATGCGGAGCGGCCGCGCGTGCCGGATCACCGCCAGCAGCGGCGGCGCGAAGACATTCGACTTGAGCGTGGCGAACTGGCTCGGCAGCAGCGTCGGCAGGACCCAGCGCGTGACGCTGACGGCCATCACGAGACCGGCGATGGAGAAGAGGCCGAGTTGGGCGAAGCCGGTGAAGCTGGAGAACAGCATGGCGCTGAACCCGGCGATCGAGGTGAGCACGCCCAGGCGCAAGGTCGGCCAGATCCGCGTGAGCGTGCTGTCGGGAGACGTGCCGGGCGCGGTCTGGGTGAAGAGATAGATCGCGTAGTCCACGGATTCGCCGATGAGGGTCACGCCGAATCCGAGGGTGATGCCATGCACGAAGCCGAATCCCAGCGCCACCGCGGCGACGCCGGCGAGCGCGCCGCTCAGCACCGGAAGCAATCCCAGGATCAGCAGCCGAGGCGAGCGATACGCGAACAATAGAAGGGCCGCCACCATGACGGTCGCCAGGAGCGAGAAGCGCGTGGCGTCCCGCTCCATCGTCGCCCGCGTCCGGACCGCGAAGACGCCGGGGCCGGTCTCCAGGAGACTGCGCTGCCTCGGCGCCGGTCACCTCGTGCTTCGCGCCATCGAAGGCCGCCTCGATCTGCGCCAGCCCCTGCTGCTGGGCGTCGATGTCGAAGCCGGCGGCGCGGGTCTGGACCAGCAGCAGCGCGCGACGCTCGTCCTTGGCGAACCAGACGCCGTCCCGGGCGTGGGGCCGCGCGGTGCCGGCGAGCTCCTCGACCAGGGTCAGGATCTCGCCGGTGGGATCGTTGGGCAGGCTGCTCTTCACCAGCGGGGCAAGATCGGAGCCGAGGAGATGCAGGTCGTTCTCGAGGGCGGCGCGCAACCCCGCCGCGGTGAAGCGCTTGGGCTCCACGCCCGGGCTCAGCAGATAGCGGTTGCGCCAGAGCACGTTGCGCTCCGCCGCGAAGGCGGCGTCCTCGCCGTTGTTGACGGAGGGAAACTCGGGCTCCGCCCGCAGGCGCCGGGCCACCGCCTTGCTGAGCGCGGCGAGGGTCTCCGGCGGCGCACCCTCGATCCCCAGCAGGATCAGGCGCGAGACCACGCCGTTGCGGACCTGGTCCACCAGCACCTGCTGCGCGGCGGACGGCGAGCGCGGCAGGAACGCGCTCATGTCCGTGCTGATGCTGCTGCGCGCGATGAGGCCAACCGAGATCGCCATCGCGACCAGCCAGACAGCGATCGCGACAACGCGGCGGCCGGTCATCGCACGTCTTCGACGATGCTCATCTCGGAGATGTCGCCGTCGCCGTCCTCGGTCACGACGGTCGAGACCTTGTTGCCGGCGCCGGCGATGCGGATCGACTTGAGAAATTTCTGCAGCTTCGGATCCGTGGGCTGCAGCAGCAGGTGCCAGTCCATGGCGCTGCCGTCGAGCTGCACCGCGTAATAGCGGCGGAGCGTCGGGAGATCGCCGGCGAGCGTGGCGCGGATGCCCTCGACGATGCCGCCGATCTCCGGATAGTCCGAGAGGGAGAGCGTGCGGCTGCGCTCGTCCTGGCCGCCGTCGAGGGTCACGGTGTCGCCGCGCACCGCGACGCGCTCCCGCTTCGGCAACACCGTGATCTTCTGCACCTGGTCCGGGGCGAGGTAGAGCAGGGTCCCCGATGTCACCAGCGGCTCGCTCAGCATGCGCATGGTCTTGCGCTCGGTGAATTGCGCCGACGATGATTTTACCTGGGCCAGGGTCTGCATCAATTGCGCGATGCCCCAGGCCTGACCCTGCTGCGCCCCTGCGGGCACCGCCGCCAGCACGGCACAGAAAAGGCCGAGCAGCCCGAGGACGCGCATGTCAGGCCCAGAAATCATAGAAGTTGAACCAATTGAACGGCGCGAGCCGGCAATAATGCTCCAGCCGCTCGACGTAAAGCCGCATCGCCGTCTCCGCGTCCTCGCCGTGGCGCCGCGGCGTCGGATCCGAGGGATCCATCAATGCCTCGAAATGGATGTCGTAGCGCCGCCCGCCGCGATAGAGGCCGAACATCAGCAGGACCGGCCGTTTCAGCAGCGCCGCGACCCGGAAGGGACCGTGGGGAAAGGCGGCGGACGCACCGAGGAACGGGTATCGGATCTGGCTCTCGCCGGCAATGCTGCGGTCGGGAAGGATGCCGACGACGTCGCCCTGCTCGAGGCGGTCCACAACGGCGATCATGGCGTCGGGTCGGCCAAGGCCGATCACGTCCATCGCAAGCTTGGGATTGATCGCGTTCAGCACCGACTGCACCTTGCGCGCGTTCTCCTCGTACATCAGCAGGCTGACCCGCAATTCGCCATGGCGGCGCCCCAGCGCCCGGGTCGCCTCGAAGCTGCCGAGATGGGCGCCCAGCAGGATGCAGCCACCGCCGCGCCGCCAGGTCTCCATGACGATCTCCTCCCCATACACATGCAGGTCGAAGAGATGCAGCTGGTCGTTCAGAAAGAACACCCGGTCGAGGGCGCAGGTTGCGAAGGTGAAATAGTGCCGGTAGATCTCCGCCAGGCCGGGTTTGCGGCCGAGGATCCGGGCGAGATAGCTTCGCGACGCCCGGCGCGAGGCGATGGAGAAGATCAGGAAATAGAGGCAGATCGGATAGAGGATGAGGCGGGCGACCGGCCGCCCCAGGCTCAGTGCGACGCAGACGAAGAGCTTGATCAGTGAGACGGCGCCGCGCTCGGCCCGGACCGTCCATTCCTGCCGCTCGCCGCCGGATGTCACCGTGCCGTCGCTTCCAGCTGCACCGTTCCGGTGAGCGCCAGCCGCTCCGGGTCGAGCACGCGGCATTCGAATCTGGCCTGGCCGTCAGAGCCCTGCTCCCAGCGGATCAGCACGGCCTCGCCAGGGCGCACCGGCTGGAGGAACTTCGCCGAGCGGATCGCCGTCCAGTTGCCGCCGGCGCTCGCCACCGCCTGCAGCACCTCGTCGAGGAGCACCGCGCCGGGAATGATGGGGTTGCCGGGGAAGTGCCCCGCGGCGGTCGGGTGATCGGCGGCGAAGCGGACTTCCAGGGACTGCCACATGCCGCTAGTGCGAGCCGTGCTCGGCAATCAGCTGAAGCAGTGCCGCGCGCGGCAGCTTTCCCAGCATGTTGCGCGGCAGCGAGGGCACGAAGAGCAGCGGCCGCGGCAGGAAGGCGGCATCGATGCGCTGGCGCAGCGCGGCGAGGATCGTTTCCGGCGCGAGACCGGGCGCCACGACGAAGGCGACCAGGCGGCTCACCCGCTCGCCGTCCTCCTCGGGCATGAGGAAGACCGCGTCCTCGACGCCGGCGATCGAGTTGACCTGGTGATTGAGGTAGGCAAGGGAGGTGCGCTTCCCCGCGATGTTCACGAGATCGGCCATGCGGCCATGCAGCAGGAACCGGTCCGACGTCGAGAGCTCGATGAAATCCTGCAGTAGCGTCGGCGTCTCGACCGCCTCGCCGCTGGCCCAGGTGCCCTCGTCGTCCTGCCGCAGCGTCACGCCGTCGATGCAGCGCCACTCCGAGGTCTTCGCGGTGTGGCGCACCGCGAGTTGGCCCGCCTCGGAGCAGCCGTAGATCTCCAGGAGCGGCGCGCCGAACCGCGCCTCCGCCTCGACGGCGAGCTGGGGCGCCAACGGCGCGGTGGCGGACACCAGGAGATCGGCCGGCGGCAGCGCCTCTCCATCGGCGACGAGGGCGCGAATATGGATCGGCGTCGTCACCAGGACCCGCGGGCGCGGCGCCGCCTCGAGGCAGGCGCGGACGTCGCCGGGATAGAGCGGACGCTCCGCCTGGAGCGCCAGCCCGTGCTGCAACGGCAGGAAGACCGTCGATTCCAGCCCATAGCTGTGCTGATGGGGCACGGTGCCGACCACCGTGGCGTTCGCCAGCGCGCCCACGCCGAGGCGGTCGCCGGCGGCGCGGGCGCTGCGGACGAGGGCGCCCCAGGATTTGGGCGACGGCTTCGGCCGCCCGGTCGAGCCCGAGGTGAAGAGCAGCAGCGCGCGCTGGGACGCGGGGAAGGCGGGGATGACGGCCTCGGCGGAGGCGTCACCGAGATCCTCGGGATAGGCGAGAGTGGGAAAAGGCGCCGTCGGCGGCGGGCCGTCGGTCAGGCAATAGAGATCGGGATAGTCGGTGGCGAGCTCGGCGAGGAGACCCGGCGTGTCGTTCGGCGGCAGCAGGCTGATCTGCTCGCGGCACAGCGCCGCCGCGAGGCCGACCGAGAAGCGGTAGCGGTCGGAGCAGAGGTTGAGCACATTCCGCCGCGACGGCAGCGCCGCCGCCAGCGCCGCCACGTCGTGCAGGAACCGCTCGACGCTGATGGGCCTCCCCTGGCGATAAGCGATGACGGCGTCGAGCCGGTCGTGGCTGAGAAGGGGATACGCCGGGTCTGTCATCGATGCGACGCGCTCCGATGGCGAGACGCGCCGGGCTGGCCGCCGGGCATCGTCAGGAACCCGCCTGATTGAAGGCGATATCCTTGATGTGACGCATCATGCGCTTCACGTCCGCCGCCGTATAGCGCGGCGGGTTGGGCAGATGGACCATGCGATAGGCGTGCTCCGCCCCGAACATCAGGATGAAGAGCGGTAGATTGAGGACGTTGATGAACAGCGACCAGATCGCGATCGGCGCCCAGAGGAAGAGCGCCAGCGATGTCGCGAGCTGACCGGCGAAGAAGCAGCACCAGGCAACGGTAACGCCTCGCGTGTAGCGCGCCATGTCGTCGGGGATCGTGCCGTGCATCTTGCGGGCGAGCGCCGTGACGAGGGCGACCCGGCCCGGCCGCAGCGACAGGCCGAAGGCCAGCAGCAGCGTCGTATAGACGATCGGTGTGAATCGTCACGGGCACGGCGATGAGTCCGAAATCCACGTACTTCGCCGTGTCCGACGCGGGCGCGATGCCGGCCCAGCCGTCCGCGGACAGCGCCATGTGGATCAGCAGCGGACAGACGGCGAGGGCGAGGATAAATCCTCCCCGAGCCAGGGGGCCGGCGACAGCGCGCACTCACCCCACCCGGTGTAACTGAATGTAACCATTCAGGCTGCGGAGAGAGCTGAAAACCTGCTTGTTGTTCTTGTCATCGGCCCGGAGCTTCACGCCGAACTCCTTCGACACCGCAAGCGCGATCTCCAGCATGTCGATGGAGTCCAGTCCCAGCCCATCGCCATAAAGGGGCGCCTCGGGATCGATCTGCAGCGGCTCGACTTCGAGATTCAACGTCTTCACGATCAGAAGCGCCAAGCTGGCCTCTTGCGCGCTTTGTCCATTCACGTCGGTCATGCGGTCATATCTTTCAACTGTCTTGAAGGCACGGCTAAACGCGTCGCCCCCGTAAAACCAGGCTTGCCACGGCGCTGTCGGTGCTCCCCCCACTTCAGAGGGAATGTTACAGATTTGAAGGGCAATTTCCACTGATGGGAGAGGCCGGGGAAACCGCCCCGCACCGTCGAGCCGCCGCAGGGGCGGTCGCTGTCGGACCAGGTGGGGCTGGGCACTGGCGGGCGCAATCAGCGTGGCGCGTCGCCCGGTGGCGGAGGCGGCGCGGCGGGTGGCGGCGCCGGCGTGTTGCCGGTGTTGTTAAGCTTGTCCGCGGCGGCGGTGGCGCCGGCCTTGACGGCTTCCCAGCCCTGGATCGCGCCCTGCTTGATGCCCTCGCCGATGCGCTCGGCGCCTTCGCCGATCCGCTGCGCCCCGGACTTGAGCTGGTCGCCGACGCCTCCAGACGACGAACTATCCGGCTGACCGCTGGTCTGGGCGATCGAGGACGGGCTTGCCAGGGCCAGCGCGATTGCGGCAACGGCCATGAACCCAGGGAGACGTCGCGCCGGTAATTCCATCGCTCCAGTTCCTGACGGACGCCATCGCCCGCGTGACGGGATCGGGCGCCAAAGCCGCATCAAGATATCTCATTTACCGGCGGTGTGTCATCCGAAGTCAGCGCTGAAGAGAATGCCTCAAGAGATTGATATAGAATTATCTTTGTTGGACAACCGCAGAATATCCGGAGACAAAATTGGGACGCCGGCGGGATCAGAGCCGGCTCCAGCCGCAGACCTGCACGAAAGAAGCGACCTGGCTCTGCTCCTGCGTCACCGCGGCTCGCAAGCGCTCCTCGATCGCCTCGATCCCGATCGTCGCCGGAGTCGCGATCTTCGAGCGGACCAGTTGCGGCAGGACACTGCGCAGGGTCTCCGCCGTCCACGCATAGAGAGGCGAGTCGCTGCCGCCGCCGACAGGGATCTCGGAGAAGAGGGTCGGAGCCGGCAGATCCGCCTGGTAGAAGTGCTCGAGCATACGGTTGGCCGCGTCGTAGTGCGGCAATCCCGCCTGCAAGGCCGTCAGTATCCATTCTCCGACGCGGTCCCAGAGCGGGATCTGGGGAAGCGAGCGGGGTTCGGTGCCGAGATCCACCTCGTGGAAGGCGAGGATCCCCTTGGGGCGCACGTGACTCGCAGCGCCGCGAATGAAGGTGCTGGGATCGGGCTGGTGCACCAGCACATACCTGCCGATCACGAGGTCGAAAGGTTCCGGATCCGAAAAGCTCTCGGCCGCCGCCTCGACGAAGGCGATTTGCGGAAAGCCGGCAGAGCGGGCGCGCTGCTCGGCGACGGCGAGGACATCCCGGCTGCGATCGATGCCGACGACCGATCCGGTGGGACCGACGAGCTCCGCCGCCAGCATCGAGACGTCGCCGGCGCCGCAGCCGAGATCGAGGACCCGCATGCCCCAGCCGATCCCGGTGGCCCGCAGCAGGCGCTCGGTGATCGGCCGCAATACCGCCGCCTGGATCATGAGGCGGCGGATCTCCTCCTCGGAATGTCCGAGCATATAGTTCGCGTCAGTCATGACACTTCCTCAAGGCCGTGAAAAAATCCGCGAGCGCGGTCAGCGGGAGGCCATGCCAGCGGCGCCGCGCGGCCGGCGCGCGGGCAGCGAGATCGCCGACGTGAAGACGCCGTCGGGATCGAAGCGCCGCTTCAGGTACTGCAGCCGCGCGACGTTACTGCCGAAGGCCATGGCGATCTGATCGTGATCGTCGGGCCCGAGCATGTTGGGATAGCCGCCGGGCAGTGCCGAGGGGGCGAGCGCGTCGGAGAGATTGCGCGCCCATTGCCGGTGCAGGACGCTGTTTCCTCCGATGTCCGGCTCCCAGGCCGCGACGATCTCCACCAGAAAATGCTCGCGCCGCAGCCCGAAGGCCGTCGCATCCAGCGGAACCCGCGTCGCCGCGCCGTGAAAGTGATGGAGCGCGATGACGGAGATCGGCGACGTCCGCGTACTGCCGGCGGCGACCAGGGTCGCGACGACGTCCGGCGTCAGGTCGGCCATCCATCGGGTCCGCACCGAGTAGTGACGGCCGGTCATCACATGGGCGCTGAACATGCCCAGCATGTCGACGAAGGTCATGGGGCCGACCCGCGACAGGGCCGGCGTGCCGAGACGCTCCAGCTCCGCCACGACCTTGCGGCCCTCGGACAGCTCGCCGCTCCAGGTCGGTGCCAGAAGCAGGAGAGGGCGGTCGTCCGGTCCGGAAAATATCCCGGCCATGACCGAGAGCTCGTCCGGCGCCGATGCCGCCACCGCCGCGTAGCCCTGCAGCACCGACCTGGCCTCGGACCAGGGAAACGCGATCAGGCCGGAGAGCACCGTGCCGCCGTCGTGGAGACGGACGCGCATCGACGTCACGACGCCGAAATTGCCGCCGCCGCCGCGCACGGCCCAGAAGAGATCGGCGTTCTCCGATGCGCTGGCCCTGACGAGGGTGCCGTCGGCGAGAACCATCTCGGCGCCGAGCAAATTGTCCAGCGCCAGGCCATAGCGCCCGCTCAGCGGACCGTATCCGCCGCCGAGGGTCAGCCCGGCCATGCCGACCGCGCCCACCGTGCCGGTCACGGCGACGAGACCGTGCGGCGCCGTGGCGGTGATGAGGTCGGCGGCGGTGGTGCCGCCCGCGACCGTGGCGACGCGGGACTCCGCGTCCACCTCGACCCGCCGCATGTGGGAGAGGTCGAGCACCATTCCGCCATGACGCAGCGCGCGTCCCGCCCAATCGTGTCCGCCGCCGCGCACCGAGAGGGGGAGGCCATAGGCGCGCGCCGCGCGAACCGCCGCCTGAACGTCCGCGGTGGTCTCGCACAGCGCGAACAGCGAAGGATAGTGATTGACGGCGCCGTTCCAGACCTGGCGGGCGCGGTTATAGGCATCCTCGCCGGGCAGCACGACCTTACCCTGGACCACGGCGCGATAGGCGTCCTCGCCGGGCAGCACGACCTTCCCCTGCATCACCTGGCGCAGATCGCGCGCCGCCGCCAGCCCCGACCTGGAAGCCATGCTCATCGCCGTCATGTGAAACCCCTTCGTATCTTCGAGACGACGAAGGTGGATCGGCGCGGCTACCGCGTGATTTCAAGGTTCGAGAAACGGGTTACGGCCGTAATGCCATTGGCTGCTCGCGCGACCTTCACGCAGCGCGACAACGCCCCGGCGACCTCGGCGAATCCAAGCGGCCAATGCAGAACCTCGGAGATGCCGGCGGCCATCAGCGCGTCGGCGCCGATCTCGTCGGTCGCCGGTGTCGCCAGCAGCAACGGCAGGTCCGGCGCGCATTCGTGCAGCGCGGCGGCGAGGCGGAGCGCCGACGCCGTCGAGGCGAGACGGCCCACCATCAATATGTCAAACCGCTCCGGCGACGCCCGGCATGCGGCGATCGCGTCGTCCACGGCGGTAAATCCCACGGGCTCGTAGCCGAGCGCCGCGAGAACCTCCTCGTCCCTGAGCAGGCGCTCGCGCTCGTCCTCGATCACCAGAATGGTCCGGCCATGTCCGACGGGAAGCATAGAGACGTCCTCGCCCGGCGCCGTCATGCCGACGGCAATGCGGGGCAGCCAGACCTCGAAGCAGGCGCCGGCGCCGGACACGCTCCGCACGTTCATCGCGCCGCCGTGCTCACGCACGATCTCGCGGGTCGTCGCCAGCCCCAGCCCATTGCCGCTGACGCGGGTGGTGAAGAACGGCTCGAAGATGCGCTCCAGCGTCGCCCGGCTCATGCCGCGCCCGGCGTCCCGGACCGCGATGCTCACATAGCGGCCCGGCGCCAGGTCGCCGTGGCTGAGGGAGCGCGCCTGCGGAAGGTCGTGCGCCTCGCATTCGATCTCGATGCGACCGAGATTGCCGGTGGCTTGCGCGGCATTGTTGCAGAGATTCATGATCACCTGCTGCAGCTGCGCCGGCTCGCCGGATACGATGGCGTCGTCGGGCGTGCCGCAAACCGCAACCTCCACCGTCGCCGGAAGCGAGGCGCGCAGCAGCGACGTGGTCTCGGCGATCAGCGATTGTATGCTCATCGGCTTGCGACGGGCGTCGCCGCGGCGGGCAAAGGTGAGGATCTGATCCACCAGCTCCCGCGCCCGCTCGCCCGCCCGGCGGATCTCGTCGAGAACGCCCGCCGATCGGTCGCCGGGCCTGGCATACTCGCTGGCCATCTCGGCGTAGCCGAGGATCGCGCCGACGATGTTGTTGAAGTTGTGCGCGATACCGCTGGCAAGAGCCCCCACCGTCTCCATGCGGCGCGCCTGCTGCAATCGGCTCTCCATGCGCGACCGCTCGCGCTCGAGATGCTGCCGTCCGATCGCGTTGGCGATGGCGTCGAGCGCCATCCGAAGCAAACCCAGCTCGCCGTATTGCGTGAGCCGGCCGGGCCCCAACGCATCGAATCCCAGGACGCCGCTGGATCCGTCCTTGCACGCCGCCGCCCGCGCGGTGCAGGCCCAGCCATGCACGCCGGCGGCGGCCAGGACATCCCTAGCCGGGCCCGGTGGCAGGCGGTCGATGGAGGGGACGTGGACGATGCCGTCGTTGCCGCCTTCGAACTGCGCCAGCAGCGTCATCGCCCGCTCGGGCCAGTCCGGTGGACAGGAGAGACCCTCCCGGCACCACGCATGCACCTGTTGCGGCGCGCCGGACAGCACGACATAGGCACGGTCGGCGCCGATGCACGCCGCCAGCTCGGCGAGCGCCTGCCGGACATGGGCGTCGAGCTCCTGCGGCCGGGAATTGATGAAACGCGTCGAGATGCTGGCGATCGTGTGCTCGAACGCGGCGCGGCGCCGCAGGATGATCGCCCGCAGGCGCAGGCGCAGCCCGAGGTGGACCAATATGCCGAGCAGCAGCAGTGACGTGGTGTAGAGCGACAGCCGGAAGCTGCGCGCCCTTGCCCGCGATGCGGCCTGGCGCCGCAGGATCGTGGCGCGGATGCCCGCCCGAACCTGCTTGCTCTGGGAGCTGCAGAGCGCGTTCACCACGCCGTCCGTGGCCGGCAGCAGGTCGCGCAGCAGGCGGGCATGGGCGAGCAGCCCTTGAACCGCCTCGGTATCGCCGGAAGGCGGAAGCTGTCGCGCGACCTCGTTCACGCGATCCTCGACCTCATGGGCGGTCTCCGGCGATGTGTCGAGGGTCAGGCGCAGGATGGATGCGGCGAGGGAGCTCACCGCCGGGACCAGAGGCCCTTCTGCGCCAGAGGCGCCGAGGCGGGCGCTGATCCGGCCGAAATAGGCGAGCGAGTTCTGCAACAGGGCGTTATCGCTCTTGAACTGCTCGACCAGGCCCTCCTGGCGGTCGATTTCCGTCGCGAGGTGGTTGAGCGCCGCCGTCGCCTCGGTATTCACCGCTTCGGTCGTGCGGAGCTGGCCAACCAGGTCACGCAACGAATTGACCTCCCGCACCAGTGGATCGTAGTTGCGCAGCATGCCGGCCCGCGCATTGAGGACATCCCTGTGCAACGCGCTTTCCGCCATCGCGTAGTGATCGAGGGTTCCGAGCGCCCGGTCATACATCTCCGCGTCGCTATTGATCGAGTTGATCGAGAGCCAAGTGAGCAGCAGAAGCAGGAGCGGCACGGTCGCCGCGGTGGGTGAGAGCTTCATCGCGGCGCCTCCGCCACCGGCGCGCCGCGGTAGTTCCCGGTCAACGTGCCGAGGAAGCTGACGATCGCGCCGATCTCCTGCTCCGACAGCGTCCGATCCAGCTGGGCGATGCCCATCTTCCGCACGGCCTCGTCGAGGGTGGCGGCGCTGCCGTCGTGAAAGTAAGGTGGGGTTGCAGCCACGTTGCGCAGGCTCGGCACGCGCAGGATCTGCGCCTTCGACGGGGACGGCGCGCGGAAGACGCCATAGCGCTCGTAGAGGTTCCCGCCGATATTCACTCCCTGATGACAGGAGATGCAGCCCAGCGATTTGAACAGCCGGTAGCCGTGCTGCTCTTCCGCCGTGAGGGCGGAGGTGTCGCCCTGCAGCCAGCGATCGAAGCGGCTCCCGGGAGTGACCAGCGAGCGCTCGTACGTCGCGATCGCGTCCAGGAGGCTCGCGCGGTCCGGCGGGTGCCCATAGGCTTCGTCGAATTGCCGCGCCATATCGGCGTCGATGCTCAGGCGCCCCACGACCTGATCGATGCTCGTGCCCATGATGCTGTTGGAGGTGAGGGAGGCTTCGGCTTGCGCCTCCGGCGTGCGGAAGTTGCCCTCCCAATTGAGGCGGAAGCTGAGGGTGGCGTCGAAGACGCTGTTGGTGTTGAGGGGAAGCTCGGACCCGTCGAGGGCGAGATCGTGGCGCCGGGTGTTCGCGCCGTTGCCGCGCGTGTCGTGACACGAGACGCACGCTCGCGCCCCGTCCCGGGACAGCCGGCGATCCTCGAAGAGTTGTTCTCCCAGCGACACCTTCAGCGGATCGGCGTCCGGCGCCTCCGGCACCGGGGTTATCGGTTCCTGACCGATGGCGGCTGTCGCGTCGGCGCCTGGAAAATCGGGAGCCTGCGCCGCCGCCGCGCCGGCAAGCAGCGCCAGCGCCACGCACGCCCAGGCCAGTCGGCGCGGGAACAGCCAGGCGGCGGGTACGGTGGGCCCCGCCATCGTGGCGAGGAATCCAGACTTCATGGTCGGGCCACGCCTCGGTCAGGCGCCGATCGCGTCAGGTCCAGCGCGGATGTCGCTGAGCGCGCGGGATCTCGCGACGTGACACGCCGATGTCCCGCAGCGTGCGATCGTCGATCGCTTCCCATTCGGCCCTCGCCCGGGCGCGGGCACGGGCGCGCTGCATGGCGAACCAGAGCCGCGCCGGAAGGGATGCGATCCATCTGCCGAAGGATCGATCCCTCCCCACGGGCGCGACGGGATCGCCGATCAGGCGCCCGAGCCCCGACAGCGGCAGGAAGCCGGATACTTCCGCCTCCACGACGATCGATCCGAGGCTCGGCGAGCGAGCATCCCGCTCGCGCCCGATGACGTGCTCGCTCCACTGCCAGTACCCCTCCGGATGCATGGACGTGGCGCAGAGGGCAAATCCCTCGACGACGTGTGCCACCACGGAGGAGCCGGCGGCGGCGAGGGGCGATCTCCGGGCGTTCGTCCCGAGCGGCGGTTGCAGAGGCCGGCGGGCTCTCCGCGCTCGGGCGCTGGATGTTTGCATTGCGGAGTTGAAGAACTTTGCGTCGCTCCCGCTCCGGTAGCGGGCGAAGGCGAGGATGTCGCCATCCGGCGACTGGATTTTGACCTGCATCGATGTCTCCCACGGCTGGTCGAACGGGGAGAGTCTGCGGAGCGCGCATTACGTGATCGTCTCGATATCTGGGAAAGTGGTTACGGCTGTAACGAAGGGCGGCGAGCCGCCGGCCCGGCCCGCGTCAGAGCCGCTCGACCGGCAGCGCGAACACGTAGCCGACGCCGCGCTCGGTCTGGATGACGCGCGGCGCGCTCGGATCGGCTTCCAGCTTGCGCCGCAGCCGCAGGATCTGCACGTCGATGCTGCGGTCGAAGACGTCCTCGTGCATGCGTGTCGCCTGCAGCAGGTGCTCGCGCGTCAGCGGCCGCTGGGGCGCGTCGAGGAACGCGACCAGCAAGGCGTATTCGCCTTTGGTCAAGGCGACCGGAGCCCCGTTGGGATCGGTCAGACGCCGCGCGCGCCGGTCGAGGCGCCAGCCGCCGAAGCCGCAGCGGTCATGGGAGGAGTCTCGCTGCGGCGCGGCGCGTCCGGCCTCCCGTCGCCGCAGCACGGCCCGCGCCCGCGCCAGAAGCTCGCGCAGCCCGAAGGGCTTTGTCACGTAGTCGTCGGCGCCGAGCTCCAGCCCGACCACCCGATCGATCTCGTCGCCGCGGTGGCCTGTGGTGATGATGACGGGCACGTCGGACCGCGACCGGATCTCGCGCAGGATGTCGAGCCCGTCCTCCTCGCCGAGCCGCAGGTCGAGGATGACCAGATTGGGCTCGGCGTCGGCGAACTGCGTCGTCATCTCCTGCCGCCCCGAGGCCGAGGACGCGCGCATATTGTGCTCGGTGAAATAGTTGGTGACCATCTGACGCATCGTGGGGTCGTCGTCGATGATCAGGACGCGGGCCGGCTGGCTGTTTTCATCAATCATGTGCTGGTCACATCAATCTTTGCCGGGCGGGCGGCCCGTGGGTATCGGCGCGCCCGACCGAAGGTGCTTCGGCCGTTACGCGCCGGGCCCGTATATATGCGACCGGCGAGGCGGATTTAACGGGTGTGCTTCTTGGGTGGTCTGCTGTTGCAGCACGTGCAATTACCTACCTCCGCCGTGAAGCTCTCCGTCGATACGCTCACTTAGCCGAGGCGGCCGGCCGCATACTTGTGATCGATTGCGGAATTTTGACGGCCGGTGCTGAAAAATCGCCCTCCGCCTTAATTTCTCGCGGCTATGAGGACCCTTCTCGCCCTTTTGAGGGGCGAGGACGCCATGCCGACCTTGCCACGTCACCTCTGAGTCTCTGTTGCAGCCGTAACGCGATTTCCACTCGTGGAAATGGTTGCGTAGCGCGAGGGCCGCAGCATCCGGGGGTCGACAACCCCAAGGGAATGACAGATGTGGCTCGCTGAATTCGGAATGTCTCTCGACGCGGCGGACGAGTGGGCGAAGGAGCCGGCGCTTCCGTGGCGCCGGCCGTCGCCCGCGACCCCGGATCAGGAAGACGGCCCACGGCCCGGCAGGCTGCGGCGCATCATGCTGCTCGTGATGTCAGTCGTGGCCGCGGCGAGCCTGCGGTCCGCGGCGGTGCATGCGGACGAGGCGCAGGTGGCCCGCGGCAAATATCTCGTGCAGTTCGGCGGCTGCAACGATTGCCACACCGCGGGCTATCTGCTGGGCAAGCCGGACGTGTCCCGCTACCTCGGCGGCTCCGATGTCGGCTTCGACATTCCCGGCCTCGGCGTCTTCGTGGGTGCCAACCTCACTCCCGACAAGGAGACCGGGCTCGGCAACTGGACAACGGCAGAGATCGTGACCGCCATCCAGACCGGTGTCCGGCCGGACGGCCGGCAGCTCGCGCCCATTATGCCCTGGCGCGCCTTCGCGAGCCTGAAGAAGTCCGATGCGGTGGCGATTGCGACCTACCTCAAGACTTTGCCGCCGGTGACGCACAAGGTCGCAGGCCCCTTCGGTCCCAGCGAGCAGCCCACGACGTTCGTGATGAAGCTGAGTCCGCCGGCATCGCCCGGCGCCCCACTGGTGAGTCCGGAATGAGCGCCTGGCCGGACCGCCGCATTCCCGATCTTCTCGGCGTCGAGCTGCCGATCATCCAGGCGCCGATGGCCGGCGCCACCACGTCGGCGATGGCGGTTGCCGTCGCGAAAGCGGGCGGTCTCGGCTCGCTGCCCTGCGCGATGCTCGGCCCGGACCAGGTACGCGCCGTGCTGCGGATCGCCCGGCAATACACGTCCGAGCCGATCAACCTGAATTTCTTCTGCCACGCGCCACCGGCCTTCGATCCCGCCCGTGACGCGGCTTGGCGCCGGCGCCTGCGGCATTACTACACCGAGCTCGGCCTGGACCCGCAGTCGCCGGCGCCGGCGGCCGGCGGCGCGCCCTTCGGCGAGGCGCTCTGCGACGTCGTGGAAGAGCTCCGGCCCGAGATCGTCAGCTTCCACTTCGGCCTGCCGTGCAAGGATCTCCTCGATCGCGTGAAGCGGACCGGTGCGAAAATCCTGGCCTCGGCGACCACGGTCGAGGAGGCGCTCTGGCTCGAGGATCGCGGCTGCGACGCCATCATCGCCCAGGGTCTGGAAGCCGGCGGCCACCGCGGCAGCTTCCTCTCCGACGATATCGCCACGCAGATCGGCACCATGGCCCTGGTGCCGCAGGTGGTGGACGCGGTGAAAGTGCCCGTGATCGCTGCCGGCGGCATCGCCGATGCGCGGGGCATCGCCGCGGCCCTCGCCCTCGGCGCCGCCGCGGTGCAGATCGGCACCGCCTACCTCTTCTGTCCCGAGGCGACCGTGAGCGCCGTGCACCGGCAGGCCCTCAGGACGGCGGAGGCGCATCAGACCGTGCTCACCAACCTCTTCACCGGCCGCAGCGCCCGAGCCATCGTCAATCGCCTGGTGCGCGAGATCGGCCCCCGCTTCGAGCTGGCTCCCGCATTCCCCTTCGCCGGCGACGCCCTGGCGCCGCTCCGCGCGCGATCGGAACCGTCGGGATCGGACGCCTTCACGCCGCTCTGGTCCGGCCAGGCCGCACGCCTCGGCCGGGAGCTTCCCGCGGGCGAGCTGACCCGGCGGCTCGCCGAGGAGACGCTGGAACGGCTCGGTCCACGCGAGGAGGTGCGGTCCCCGGTCCGATCTCGTATCCTTGCCGTTTGACGGAGAGGCGGTCAGCTGAGTAACTGGGCGCCCACGGCAACAAGGCCGCAATGGCCCAAGGCAGAGGGAGCAAATGACCGAGATCGCGGAAATGCCCGAGCGGCCGACCTTCACCACGCATCTGGAATGCAGCCTGACCGGCGAGCGCTATCGCGCCGACGAGATTCAGACCCTCTCCGCCGCCGGCAAGCCGCTCCTGGTGCGCTACGACCTCGAGGGTTTGCGCCGCAGCGTCACCCGCGCCGACGTGGCGACACGGCCCTTTGATTTCTGGCGCTATCGCGAGTTCCTGCCGGTGCGGCGCCGGGAGAACGTCGTCAGCCTCGGCGAGACGGTGACGCCACTGTTACGGATGCCGCGGCTGGAGCGATTGCTCGGTGGCGGCGAGATCCTGGTGAAGGAGGAGGGACGCCTGCCGACAGGTTCCTTCAAGGCGCGCGGCCTGGCGCTGGCGGTCTCCATGGCGAAGGAGCTCGGCATCAAGCGCATGGCGATCGCGACCGCGGGCAACGCCGGCGGCGCGCTCGCGGCCTATGCCACGCGGGCCGGCATCGAGAGCTACGTCTTCTGCCCGGACGATGCTCAGGGCCCCAACGTGGGCGAGACCGTGCTGCAGGGCGCCAAACTTTACAAAGTGAACGGCCTCATCAACGACTGCGCCAAGATCGTCGCCGGCGGCAAGGAGGCGATGGGCTGGTTCGACACCTCGACGCTGAAGGAGCCCTATCGGATCGAGGGCAAGAAGACCATGGGCCTCGAGGTGGCGGAGCAGCTCGGCTGGACGCTCCCCGACGTGATCTTCTATCCCACCGGCGGCGGCACCGGCCTCATCGGCATGTGGAAGGTGTTCGACGAGCTCGAGCGCATCGGCTGGATCGACAGCAAGCGCCCGCGCATGGTGGCGGTGCAGTCCACGGGCTGCGCGCCGATCGTGCGCGCTTACGACAATGGCCAGGAATTCGCCGAGCCCTGGCAGAACGCGGCGACCGTCGCCTCGGGCCTCCGGGTGCCGGCGGCGCTGGGAGATTTCCTGATCCTGCGGGCGATCCGCGAGAGCAAGGGCTTCGCCGTCGCCATTCCCGACGAGGTCATCCTCGAGGCGCGCGCCGAGGTCGGCCGCGAGGAAGGCCTGCTGCTGTCGCCGGAGGGAGCCGCGACTTACGCGGCCTATCGCCAGGCGCTGGCGGAGGGACGCATCCGCAAGAGCGACCGCGTGGTGCTGTTCAATTGCGGCAACGGCCTCAAATATCCGATGCCGGACACCACGCTCCGCGTCGACTGCCGCAAGCCGGTGGATTACGCGAGGCTCTAGGCCGTGATCCCATCGGCGAGCGCCGCTTGATCCGCCCTGCAACCCGGCACGAAATCCCCGACATCGAGCGGGTGATCCTGGCGGCATTCGCCGAGTATCGCGACAAGATCCCGGCGGCGATCTTTCGTTCTTACATGGCCGACTTGTGCCGGCTGGCCGATCACTGGGACGAGGCCGACGTGCTGGTCGCCGAGCTCGATGGTCGGATCGCGGGGACCGTGTCCTTCTATGCGGACGCCAGCACCGAGGGTCTTGGCCTGCCGAAGGGGTGGGCCGGATTTCGCAGGCTTGCCGTCCATCCGGCGATGCGCGGCCGCGGGCTCGGGCGCCTGCTGACGGAGAGATGCGTCGACGCCGCAAGGACACTCGATGCTCCCGCGATCGCGCTGCATGCAGCCTCGTTCTTGCAGGCCGCATGCCGCATCTATGAGCAAATCGGCTTCCGCCGGTGCCCGGCCTACGATTTGCGCGCTGCCGAAATCCTGAACCTCGAGGGCGTGGGCGACGTTGCGGTCATCGCCTTCAAGCTGGATCTCGCGGCGTCCTAAAGGCGTGGACCTCGATCGCGTTGCCGGAGGTCTCCGGGATGCGGCGCGCTAATACTCGATCGGCGTCGCGTGCCAGCCTTTCGCGCGCTTCGCCCAGAACGTCTCCCGCAGCCGCGCGGAGATCGGGCCCGGACGGTCGTTGCCGAGGATGCGGCCGTCGATGCGGGAGGCCGGCATGATGCCGCCGGCCGTGGTGGCGAGGAAGATCTCGTCCGCGTCCCGCAGCTCCGCCGCCGGCAGCGGGCGGATCGCGAAGGGGAGTCCCAGCTCCTTGCAGAGCTCCTGGACGGAGAGGCGGGTGATGCCTTCGAGGGAGCCGCGGTCGGGCGTGGTGACCGCGCCGTTGGTCACCGCGAAAACGTTGAAGCCCGGGCCCTCGGTCACGAAGCCGTCGCGGTCGAGCAGCACGCAATTGTCGGCGCCCTGGTCGTGGGCCTCGAAGAGGCCGCGGGTCAGATCGCCCCAATGGAAGTTCTTCACCTTGGGATCGACGGACTCATCGGCGATGCGCGGCGTCTTCGCCACGATCAGATGCGCGCCGCGCTCCTGCACCTCCGGCGATACCACCCAGACCCAGGGGATCGCGAAAGCGGCGAGGTAGTTGCGGCAGTTGAGGGGATGGCGCGGGAGATCCGGCTTCGGGCGACCGCGCAGGCAGTCCATGGCCACATAGGCCTCGCGCAGCCCCGAGCGGCGCACGCACTCGGTCAGAACCTGCCGGATGTCCGCGTCGGATTCCGGCGGATCGAGGCGGAGCGAGCGCATGGAATTCCGGAAGCGGCGCAGGTGATCGTCCAGGCGGAAGAACGCGCCGCCCCAGACGCCGACCACGTCATATGTCACGTCGGAGCGGCGATAGCCCCAGTCGGTGATGGGGATCGCCGCCTCGGCGATCGGCATGTAGCGGCCGTCGATATAGGCCGCGCCCTCGGGCCAGATGGGTGTGGTCATGTCTAGCGATCCCTGTGTGCGCGCAGGACGGCGAGGCCCTGGTCGAGATCCGCGATGAGGTCGGCGGGATCCTCGAGGCCGATGTGGAAGCGGCAGACCGGGCCGGGAAACGGAACGGAGCCGGCGGCGGTGCGGGTGACGTAGCCGGTGGTGGGCAGCACCAGGCTCTCGAATCCGCCCCAGGAGGCGCCGATGCCGAAGAGGGTGAGGTGGTCCGCCATGGCGTGCGTCGCCTCGACGCTGTAGGCGGATTTGAACACCACGGAGAAGAGGCTGCAGGCGCCGCTGAAATCGCGCTTCCAGAGCTCGTGGCCGGGCGTGCCGGGGAGTGCCGGATGCAGCACCTGCTGCACCTCCGGCCGCGCGGCGAACCAGCGCGCGACTTCCAGACCCGATGCCATCTGCCGCTCCAGGCGCACGCCCATGGTGCGCACGCCCCGGAGCGCCAGCCAGCAATCGTCCGGGCTCGCGTACTGTCCGAGAGCGAGCGCCGTCGTGCGGACGCGCTCCCAATTCCCGTCGTCGGCGGTGGTGATCGATCCCAGCAGGATGTCGGAATGGCCGGCGACGTATTTGGTGAGCGCCTGGATCGAGGCGTCGACGCCGTGCTTGAAGGGCTGGAAGAAATGGATGCCCCAGGTGTTGTCCATCAGCACCCGGGCGCCGCCATTGTGGGCGGCGCGGGCGATGGCGCCCACATCCTGCATCTCCATCGTGTGGCTGCCGGGGCTCTCGACGTAGACCACCTTGGTATTGGGCCGCATCAGGCCAGTGATGCCTGACCCGTCGATCTCCGGGCGGTAGTAGGTGGTCTCGATCTTCATGCGCTTCAGAACGGTGTCGCAGAAGCCGCGGGCGGGTCCGTAGACGCTGTCGGGAACCAGGCAGTGATCCCCCGCCTGCAGATAGGCCAGGAGGGCGGTGGTGACCGCGGCCAACCCGGAGGAGACGATCTGGCAGCGCGTGCCGCCTTCGATCTCCGCGATCACGTCCTCCAGGGCATGATGGGTGCTGTTCCCCATCACGCCATAGATCAGGGCCTGGTCGAGGCGGCGCGGCGCCATCTCCAGTCGCGCCGCGATCGAGGGCTGCAGCACCGTCGAGCCGCGCTGAACACCGGGATTGACCAGGCCATGGATGCGGGTGCCCGGCCGACCGGCGTGGCTGAGGCGGGTCTGAAAGCTCTGGGGCCGTTTTGCCGGCGGCGTGCTCGACATCGTCATGGTCCTCCCGGGGTTGGAGGAGGCAACCTACAGGGTTGGGAGACGCAGGCAAGATACGGTGGCGACCGTAGCTTTCCAAAAGAATGGCGTGCGGGTGTCGGGCGCCGCGCACGCGGTCAGGACAGCGCCCGCAGATCCGTGCGCAGGCGATCGGGATCGGAGTCCGGGAGCAGGCGCTCGATCGCGACGTGCGTCCGTTTCCAGACCGGCACCGCGGCGGCGAGGAGCGCGCGCCCGGCAGGGGCCAGGCTCAGGCGACGGCCGCGCTTGTCCGCGGCATCGACGGCCACCGTCACCAGACCGCGCCGCTCCAGCGGCTTGAGATTGGCGGTGAGAGTCGTGCGATCGAGGGCCAGCAGCGCCGCCACATCGCTCATTCTCGCGGGCTCCGGCCGGTTGAGCGACATCAGCAGCGAGAACTGGCCGTTGGTGAGATCGAGGGGCCTGAGCGCCTCGTCGAAGCGCCGCGCCACCACCCGCGCCGCCCGCTGCAGGTGGAGGCAGAGACAGGTGTCCCGCACCTCGCGGGTGACATCGATGGCGACCTGTCCGGGGTTTGACACGAAATAATTATGTTGATATCAATCTAAATGTCAATACGGCGGTCGGTCGCCCGTCTTATAGGAGGGGCCACCGGCGAGGGGCCCCGCGCAGGGTCCGACGGGGCCGCTGCCGCCAGGAATCACGGGGCCAATGGGCCCGCCAAAGACGGGAGGTCTGAATGACGGAGCGCGTTTTCATTCTGCTCGGCACCAAGAAGGGCGCCTTCATCCTGGAGAGCGACGCTGCGCGGCGGTCGTGGGAGCTGCGCGGTCCGCTCTGCGAGACCTGGCCGCTCAATCACGTCATCGCCGATCCCGCGACCGGCACGATCTACGGCGGCGGCGGCAACGAGTGGTTCGGTCCGGCGGTCTGGAAATCCGAGGATCTCGGCGCGACCTGGACCCATTCGAGCGAGGGTCTGAGTTACGAGGCCGGCGAGACGCCGATCAAGTCGGTCTGGAGCGTGGGCGCCTGCGGCAGCTGTCTCTACGCCGGCGTCGAGCCGGCCGGTCTTTTCCGCAGCGACGACGGCGGCCAGTCCTGGCGCCAGGTCGCGGGCCTGCGCAACCATCCCTCGCGGCCCAACTGGCAGCCGGGCGGCGCCGGACTCATCCTGCATTCCCTCGTGCCGCACCCCCGCGACGCGCGGCAGATGTGGGTGGGCATCTCCGCCGTCGGCGTCTTCCACACGGGCGACGGCGGCGAGACCTGGGAACCGCGCAACATGGGGACCCGATGCGATTTCCTGCCGGAGGGGCAGCGCTATCCCGAACTCGGCCAATGCGTGCACAACCTGGTGATGGCGCCGGGGACACCCGATCGCCTCTATCAGCAGAACCACTGCGGCATGTATCGCAGTGACGACGGCGGCCGGCACTGGGAGAGCATCGAGGCGGGCCTGCCGTCGAGCTTCGGCTTTCCCGCCGCGGTCCATCCGAAGGATCCCGCGACGCTCTATCTGCTGCCCCTCAACGGCGACGTGAAGGGCCGCTACGTTCCCGACGGCAAGGCCGCGGTCTGGCGCACCCGTGACGGCGGCGCCAGCTGGCAGCCGCTCAGGGAGGGCCTGCCGCAGAAGAACGTCTTCTTCGGCGTGCTGCGCCAGGCCATGGCCACCGACCGGCTGGCGCCCGCGGGCGTCTATTTCGGCACCAGCACCGGCTCGCTCTTCGCCAGCAACGACGAGGGCGAGAGCTGGAGCTGCATCGCCCAGCACCTGCCCTCGATCCTCTCGGTGGAGACCCTCGTGGTGGAAGGATAGGCGGCGTGGCCACGGTCGCCGTCACGCTGCCGAACGTCCTCGCGCGGCTCTTCCCGGGCTGCCTGCGGCGGCTCGAGCTGTCGGCGACGACCGTTGCCGACGCGATCGACCGCCTGGACGCCCGCTGGCCGGGAATGCGCGACCGCCTCTGCGATTCGACGCCGGCGATCCGCCGCCACATCAACGTCTTCGTCGACGGCGAGCGCGCCAGGCTGGAGACGCGCCTGGCGCCCGGCGCCGAGGTCTACATCATGACGGCGATCAGCGGCGGGTAGGCGGCCGCGGCGGCCGACGTTCAATCCTTCTCGGCGTCCGGCACGGGAACGTTGAAGCCGTTCAAGGTGACCGAGACCAGGCAGTACAATCCCACGAGATAGATCAGCTCCGCCGTGCTGTGCTGTCCGAAGGTCTTCACCGCCTGGCGATAAGTCAGCTCCGGCAGCTCCGGATGCCCGCGACGTCCGCGCGCATAGCCTCCGGACTGATCTGCAGGTAGCCAGGCTGCATCCGATCTTCAGCAGCCCGTTTCCCTGGAGCTGGGCCGGATCGACCCCGCGTCGCTCATGTCCGGGCGTGCTCAGATATTCGGCAATCTGACAATGGGCCTTCATTGCTCCCGACATCGGCCTCGTCGCGTTGCACAAATTGCGTGCTGCGACGACGCAAGATCACAGATATGAACAACAATTAATGTTCGATCGCTGCGCAATCGTTCCAAAATCGAACTAACACGGCGGTTGCGTCGCATCGTCGACCATAAATACCGAGGAGGAAGGCCTGATGAGTTCATTCAGCCTAAGCCCGAGCTTCCGGGCATTGAGACATCTGCTGCTGGGCAGCGCCGCGGTCGCGGTGGTGGGCATGACGCAGTCCGTTCCCGCGCAAGCCGCGAACTCGATCAAGATCGGCGTCATCGGCGAGGCATCGTCGGTCGCCGGCGCGTCGATTACCAAAGCCGCGGAGATGGCCGCCGACGAGATCAACGCCAAGGGCGGCGTCGACGGCCGCAAGATCGAGGTCATCACCTACGACGACCATTCTTCCGCGGCGGACGCGGTCCGCGCCTTCCAGCGCGCCGTCAACCAGGACAAGGTGGTCGCGGTGGTCGCGAGCTACATCAGCGAGGTGGCGCTGGCGATCGAGCCGTGGTCGGCGCGGCTCCACATGCCCTTCATCACGCCCGGCGCGGCGAGCACGGATATTTCCAAGCACGTGCACGACGATTACGCGCACTACAAATACACCTTCCATGGTTGGTTGACCTCGGCGTTCATCGCGCAGTCGATCTGCGACTTCGAGCACGACACGCTGGTCAAGGACTTCCACATGAAGACGACGGTGGTCATGAGCGAGGACGCTGCCTGGACCACGCCTCTCGACGAGCGCTATCTGGCGTGCCTGCCGAAGGCCGGACTCAAGGTCCTCGATCACATCCGCTTCAATCCCGACACCACCGACTTCACGCCGATCTTCAACAAGATCGAGGGCGAGCACCCGGACGTGATCACGACGGGCATCAGCCACGTGGGCGTTCAGCCGACCGTGCAGTGGCACGACCAGCAGGTGCCGATCCCGATGGCGGGGCAGAGCTCGCAGGCGACCACCAGCAGCTTCTGGAGTGACACCAATGGCGCGGCAGAGGGCGTCGTCACCGCCAGCGCGGCCTCGCCGGACGTGGCACTGACGCCGACGACGATCCCGTTCACCAACGCCTATACCAAGCGTTTCGGCGCCTCGCCAGCGTACGACGGATATACCAGCTACGACGACATCCACATCATCGCCGACGCCGTCAAGCGCGCCGGCTCGACCGATCCTGACAAGCTGGTGGCGGCCCTCGAGAAGACCGACTACGTTGGCACCATCGGCCGGGTGCAGTTCTACGGGCAGGAGGACGAGTATACCCATGCTATCAAATATGGTCCGGGGCTGATCACCGGCGTCGACATCCAGTGGCAGAACGGCAAGCAGGTGACGGTGTGGCCGCGCGACAAGGCCAACGCGAAGCTCACCTTCCCAGCATTCGTCAAGCTGCCGCAGACCGCGGCCAAATAAGCGAGAGACGCGTCGTGCGAACGGGTCGCGATCCCGGAATTCCTACCGGGGTCGCGGCCCTTAGCTTGTTGGGGATCCCTGTGAGGAGTCGGCGGCACGCCGCCGGGCGAACGGCGAGAACATGATCGGACTGCAAATCCTCATCGACGGGTTTGCCATCAGCGCGCTCTATGGGCTGGCGGCCGTCGGATTCACGCTCATCTTCGGCGTCTCCGGCGTGCTGAACCTCTCCCATGGTGGAATCATGGTGGTGGCCGCGCTGGTAGGCTGGCTCGCCGCCGGCCAGCTCGGTCTCGGCATCTACGGCGGGACGCTGGCGGGCGTCTTCGCCGGGGTGGTCGCGGCCTACGTGACCTATTTCGCGGTGGTGCGGCCGATCCAGCGTTCGCGCTCCATTCCGCGGGAGGAGACCGAGATCTTCGTGCTTACCGGCACCTTGCTCTGGGGCATCATGATCCAGGTGGGTGTGGCCTATCTCTTCACCGACAATCCCGTGACCATGCTACCGCTGCTGGCCGGCGTCGTGAACATCCTTGGTGTGCGCACGCCGCGCAACGAGATCATGATCGCGGTGCTCTGCTGGATCGTCATCGGGTTGCTGTGGCTGCTGGTCAATCGTACGCGCGTCGGCAAATCCCTGCTGGCCGCCTCGATCAATCCGCGCGGCCTGACGCTCCTCGGCTTCGAGCTTTCGCGGATCTATCTTCTGGTCTGGGCCATCTACGGCGTGCTGGCCGGTATCGCCGGGGTGCTGCTCGCCTCGTTTCTGGGCGTCAGCTCCAACAACGCCGGCCAGCTCACCGCGAGCGCCTTCTCGATCGTGGTGCTCGGCGGCCTCGGCAGCGTTTCCGGATCGCTGATCGCCGCCTATGTCGTGGGGTATATCGAGACCCTGACCGCCTATCTGATCGCGCCGACGCTGCGGCCGATCCCCGTGCTGCTCCTCCTGGTCCTCGTGGTCTATCTGCGGCCCCAGGGCCTGCTCGGCCGGCGCTAGGGGAGGACGGCTGTGGCACGTCTCCTGCGCTCCCGCCTGCTCTGGATAACCGTCGTCATCGTCGGGGCGGCGGCGGCGCTCCCGCTGTGGCTCTCCGCCTATCTGCTCGCGGTTCTGACCGGCGCCTACTACTTCGGCGTCTTCGCCATGTCCTGGGATCTTCTGTTCGGCTTTGCCGGCGAGGTCAATTTTGGTCCGACTTTTCTCATCGGCCTTGGCGCCTATGCGGCGGCCATGCTCGACAACGCCTATGCTTGGCCGATCCCGCTCTGCGTGGCGGCGGGTGCCGTGGTGGCGGTGGTGGGCGGTCTGCTGCTGGCAGTACCGGCGCTCAGGCTGCGCGGTCCTTATTTCGGCCTCGTCACCCTGGTCGCGGTGCTGCTGCTGCAGAACGCCATCGTCATTTTCGCCGGCATCACCGGCGGCGAGATCGGCATGACCGTCACCGACGTGCTGTCCATCGATGCCAATGTCAACTACTGGTATGCGTTGGCGTTCCTCGTGGTCAGCGCAATTATCCTCTACGGCCTGTCGCGCTCGGCGATCGGACTGATCCTGCAGGCCAGTGGGCAGGACACCATTCAAGCGCAGGCGCTCGGCTTCAACGTCACCAAGCACAAGCTCGCGGCGTTCTCGGTGAGCGCGTTGTTTTCCGGAATCGCGGGCGCGATGCTGATCTTCTACATGGGAACGGTGTCGGTCGACACCGTCATCGATATCTCCATCGGCGTGCAGGTGATCATCGCCGCGGTGCTCGGCGGGCGGCGCACCATCCTCGGCGGGGCGCTTGGCGCCGTGATCTTGATCCTCGCTGCCGAGTTCCTGCGGCCCCTCGGCCAGCTCAATACCTTCGTGGTGGCGGCGGTGGCCCTCGCGGTGATCCTGTTCTTCCCGGACGGGCTGCTCGGCTACGTGCTGCGGGCGGGAGAGCGCAAGTGACGGGTGGCCCGCATCTCGAGGTCCGTGGCCTGGTCAAGCGATTCGGCGGCCTGGTGGCGGTCAACGGCATCGGCTTCGACATCCGGCCCGGCGAGATCCTCGGCCTGATCGGCCCCAACGGATCGGGCAAGTCGACGGTGATGAAGCTGATCATGGGGATCGAGCGACCGAACGCCGGCTCGGTCAAGGTGAAGGGCGTGGAGATGGCGGGTTGGCCGTCGCACCGCATCGCCCGCGCCGGGGTAGGCATCGTCTTTCAGCACTCGCGGCCGCTGCACCGGCAGACCGTATTGGAGAACATCAAGCTGGCGCTGCTGCCGGATTCCCTGCTGCGTCTCGTCGCCGCGCCGGAAGTCGACGAGCGCGCACGGGACATCGCCCGGCGCGTCGGACTTGGCGACGTCATGCATCGGCGCCCCTCGACCCTGCCGTTCGCCGATCTCCGGCGGATGGAAATGGCGAAGGCGGTGGCGCGCGATCCCGCGGTGGTCCTGATCGACGAGCCCTTCGCCGGCCTCACCGCCGGCGAGGTTGGCGCATTCTCCGAGCTGATCCGCGACTTCCGCGCCGCCGGCCACGCGGTGCTGCTCGTCGACCACAACGTCAAGAGCGTGGCGGCGCTGGTCGATCGCGTCCTTGCGATGTATCTGGGTGAGTACGTCGCGGAAGGCACCGCGGAAGAAGTGATGCGCAACGAGACGGTCCGGCGCGTCTATCTCGGCGGCAGTATCGCCGCGGTCGAGCGGCGGACGGCGGCCGAAAGCGCCAAGCCGGCGCTCCTCAAGGTGACGGACCTCAGCGTCTTCTACGGGAAGGCGCAGGCGCTGGAGAAGGTCGACCTCGAGGTGCGGGAAGGGGAGTTCGTCTCGGTGGTCGGATTGAACGGTGCGGGAAAGACCACGCTGTTCAACGCGATCTCGGGCCTGGTTCCCTACAGCGGGACGATACGCTTCGCCGACCGGGACCTTCGCGGCATGACCGCCGGTTCGATCGCGCGCGGCGGCGTGGCGCAATGCCCGGAGAGCCGGGAGCTGTTCGGCGACATGACCGTGCGGGAGAATCTCGATCTCGGCGGCCAGCATCTGCCGGCCGCGACGCGCGCGACCCAGCTGAGCTGGCTCTTCGAGCTGTTTCCCATCCTTGACTCCCGCCAGGGCCAGGTTGCGCGCACGCTCTCCGGCGGCGAGCAGCAGATGCTGGCCATCGCGCGGGCGCTGATGATGCAGCCGAAGCTATTGATCCTCGACGAGCCGACGCTGGGCCTCGCTCCGGTGATCCTGGAACAGTTATCGAAGGCGCTGGACCGCCTGCGCAAGACCACGCCGATCACGGTGCTGCTGGGCGAGCAGAACGTGATCTTCGCCCTGCCGCATGCCGACCGCGTCTATCTGCTGGAGCACGCCCGCATCCACTGGGAGGGCGAGCCCAGCCGGTTTGCCGCGGAGATGGGAGAGGGATATCTCTGACCGGGCGCTTGCGCCCGTCAGTTCGCCGCCATCCGCGGCAGCCACAGGGCAAGATACGGCCAGACCGATAGGATCAGGATCATCAGCAGCATCGCCGCCACGAACGGCGCCGATCCGATGATGACGTCGTCGATCTTGCCGCGCCGGCGCAGGCCCTGAACGACGTAGAGATTGATGCCCACCGGCGGCGTGATCATCGCCGTCTCCATCAGGATCACGATCAGGACACCGAACCAGATCGGATCGTAGCCCGCCTTGAACATGATCGGCGCGATGATCGGAACCGTCGCCACCATCATCGACAGCGTTTCCATGAACATGCCGAGGATCACGTAGAACACGATCACCACCACCAGCAGCGCCCCGGAGGAGAGGCCGAGGCCGGTGATGAACCGGTTCACCTCGCCAGTGAGTCCGATTGACGTGATCACGAAGTTGAGGAAATAGGCGGCGATCAGGATCGCCATGATCATCGCCGTCGTCCGCATGGTGCCCTCGAAGGCGAGGGTCAGCATGCCCAGGGTGAGGCGGCGGTTCCACGCCGCGACGCCGAGGGCCGCGATCACGCCGAGGGCGGCGGATTCCGTCGCCGTCGCCCAGCCGGCATAGATCGACCCGATGACGGCAATGAAGATCACGAGGGGCGGGATGAGATCCGGGAGCGCCTGCAGCCGCTGCTCCCAGGTGGCCGTCGTGCGCTTGCCGCCGAGCGCCGGCCGCGCGAGGCAGAAGCCGAGCACGGTCAGGCTGAAAAGTCCCGCCAGGATGATGCCGGGGATGATGCCGGCGAGATAGAGCTTGGGGATCGAGGAATCCGTCAGGACGCCGTAGACGATCATGTTGATCGAGGGCGGGATCAGAATACCAAGGGTACCGCCGGCGGCGATGGTGCCGAGAAACAGGCGCTCGGAGTAGCCGTGCTTCTCGATCTCGCCCAGCGCCACGGTGCCGATGGTGGCCGCGGTGGCGACGCTCGACCCGGAGGTCGCCGCGAACATCGCGCAGGCCGCGATGTTGGAGTGCATGAGGCCGCCGGGGAGCCAGGGCATCCACAGCACCAGGGCGTTGTACATCCGCTCCGCCATGCCGGAGCGCAGCAGGATCTCGCCCAGCAGCACGAAGAAGGGAATGGAGACCAGGAGGAAATTGTTCGATGTGCCCCAGGCCATCTCGCCGATGGCGAGGGTGAGCGGCAACTGCGAGAAGATGCCGGAAAGGCCGAGGCCGAGTATGCCGAGCCCGGCGGCGACCGGCACCGCCAGGGCAAGGAGCGAGATGAGGATCAGGAGGGCGACCCCGAGCATTACTCGCCGGCCTCCTGCGCCGCGCGCCGCCGCAGGTCGCGGATCTCGTCCTCGACCTCCTCCTCGGCGGAGCGGGTGCTGATCGCCCGAGCGGTCAGCGAGAGCTCGCCGCGCGCGGCCAGGCCGGCGGCGTAGGCGAGCAGCACCAGTCCCACGGCGACGAAACTGACCAAGCCGAGGAGCCAGACCGCCTGCGGCACCACCGTCGGCGTCTCCAGGGCAGATTGGCTGTGGGACCCGGCGGTCCAGGACTGTTGCACCACGCCGAGCCCGTGCCAGGCGATCAGGCCGAAGAAGCCGACGAAGAGCACGAGGCCCAGGAAATCGAGGGCAAGGCGCAATCGGCCGGGAAACAGCACGTAGAGGGAATCGATGCGGATGTGGGCGCGATCGAGGAGCGCCGCCCCCAGCGACCAGGCGGTGCCGATGGCCAGCGCATAGCCCGCGAGCTCGTCGGCGCCGCCGATCGATGTCGTGAAGAATTTCCGCAAGACCACGTCGACGCCGATCAGGAGCGCCGCCACCAGGATGAGAGCGCCGCCGAACCAGAGCCCGAATCGCGTGACGCCGCGGGCAACCCGCATCACCGCGTCCATCGTCGGGGCCCCTCCGTGCGCCGTGCCGGTGCCGTGCCTCAGCTCGTGGGCGCCTTCAGGCCCAGCACCTTGCCGACGGTATCGTTCCATTCCGCCGCGCATTCCGCGCCGCACCGTTTGGCCCAGCCCGCGAGCACCGCGCCCTCCACCAGCTTCTTGTGCAGTTCCGCCTCCGCCGGCTTCACCGGGACGATGGTGATGCTGGCGAGCTTGCCGAGGGTGCAGGGCTGCTTGCTGGTGTTGCAGTTGTCCGCTTCCGCCGTCGCCTGCTTCAGCGTCGCCCACATCTTGTCCTCGTAGAGCTTGAACTGTTCGAGCAGGAAAGCCTGCGTCGCCGGCGGCAGGCGGTTCCAGGTGGCGAGATTGACCGCCACCACGTTGATGCTCCATCCCAGGGACATCGGATAGAGCGACTTGGTCACCTCGGCCCAGCCGGCGGTGTTGCCGGAGAGGCTGCCGGTGACGGCGCAGTCGACCACGCCGTTGTTGAGGGCCGGCACGACCTCGGCGAAGGCCATGCTGACCGAGGTCGCGCCCAGACCGCCGAGGAAATCCCGCATGGTATTGTTGAAGACGCGGATCTTCTTTCCCTTGAGATCGTCGAGGCCGCCGATCAGGTCGCGGCACCAGAACACCTGCGGCGGGTTGCCGCCGAAGGCGAGCAGCTTGACGTTCCAGTTCTTCTGCATCTGGCGGTCGATGACGGCCCGATAGGCGTTGCAGGCCGCCCGCGCCTTGTCGGCGTCGAGGGTGAGCCCGGCGAGATCGCAGCCCTCGAACCTGGGATCGTCACCGGCCATCTTCGAGATGTCCATGCCGGCAAAGTCCATCACGCCCAGCTTCAGCAGGCGCAGCATGGTCTTATCGTCGATGCCCATCTGATCCAGGGGCGTGACATCGGCGGTGACCGCGCCGTTCGACGCCTTGGGCAGGGTCTCACGCCAGAACGGCAGCTCATCGACGCTAGAGGCGACGGTCGGCCCATTCAGCCCGATCACCTTGAAATGCGCCTTGGGCAGCTCGTCTGCGTGTGCCCCAAACGTTGCCATCAAGCCCAACGCGAGTCCGATCGCCAGCCGATGCAGCATCAACGCCCCCCGGTAAAATCCATGCGGATCGTGGACGCCTTGCAAGGCACAGGCCAGCGGTTCGGACGGGACATCAGCGCCAACGCCGCCGTCCCGGAGCACGCTGCCGTGGGCCGTGGCGCCGCCTTGCACAAGGTGCTCGCTCCGGAGGCAGCGATTTCGCCGTCGACTGCCTCTACCGGCTCGCCGTCACCGGCTGCACGCGGTCGCCGTCGCCGACGCCGTCCGGCAGGTTCAGCACGATGCGGTCGCCGACATGAGCGCCATCGGCGATGCTGACGCTCGATCCGTCTGTCGTGGCGACCTTCACGGGATTGATGTGCACCAGGCTGTCGGTGCCGATATTGGCGACGAAAGTGCTGGTTCCGCGCGTGATCAGACCCGCCACGGGGATCGCCGGATAGGAGGCGACCGGCACGTGCAGGGTGACGTAGGCGAAGCTGCCCGGCACCAGGAAGCTTTCGCCGTTGTCGACGTCCAATTCCACGAACAGCGTCCGGGTGCGGGGATCGAGCTGCTCGGAGGTGCGGGCGATCTTCGCCGTGGTGCGGCGCTCGGCGTTGGCGCCGTCGGCGACATCGGCGACGTCGCCCACGTGGATCGCCGGCACGTCCTGCTGCTCCACATAGACGTCGACCCTGAGCCGCGTCGTGTCGGCGACGGTGAGGACCGGCTGGTTGCTGGTCTGGTTCGTGGTTGAGCTCTGGATCAGCGCGCCGACGTCGGCGAAGCGCGCGGTAATCGTGCCGGCGTAGGGCGCGCGCAGCTCCTCGTAGGATTTCATAACCTCGAGCTGGGCAACACCTGCGATCGCCATGCGGTAGTTGGCTTCCGCCTGGTCGGCCTGCTGCTGGGACATCCAGCCGCGGCCGGAGAGATCGCGGGCGCGCTCCGCGTTCTTCTTCTTGTTGGTGAGGTCGGAGACGGCGACGTCGTATTGCCGGTCGGTCTCGGCGGATTCCACCACCGCCAGCAGCTGCCCGGCGGTGACGCGGTCGCCGCGGTCCACCGGAATGGATTTCAGGTAGCCGCTGACCTTGCTGTAGATCGTCGCCACCTGAAACGGGCGGGTGTCGCCGAGAAGGGTGATCAGCCGCTCCTTCGGACCCTGTGTGACGGTGGCGACCTGCACCGGCGGTCCGTGCGCCACGACATCGGCCATGGCCGCCCGCGAGGCGACGAGCTGGGCGTCCTTCTGCTGCCAGAGGCGGAGCCCCACCAGGACGGTGCCACCCACCAGCGCGAGGCCGACGATGTAGACGAAGACCGATCTGCCCCGACGTTTTCTAGACATGCGGCGTGGTTCCCGTATCGGTGGCGCCTGCCGCCTCGGCCTCGAAGCGGGCGTCGAGCTGGTGCAGGCTTGGCGGCTTGCGCCGCAGCAGCGTGTAGAAGATCGGCACGATGAAGAGCGTGGAGACCGTCGCCATGATGAGGCCGCCGATCACCGCGCGGCCCAGCGGCGCGTTCTGCTCGCCGGCCTCGCCGAGGCCGAGCGCCATGGGCAGCATGCCGATGATCATGGCCAGCGCGGTCATCAGCACCGGGCGCAGGCGGATGGTGCCGGCGGTCACCACCGCCTCCATCACGCCGATATCCTCTCGCGAGCGCAGGTCGTTGGTGAAGCTCACGACGAGGATGGAGTTCGAAACCGAGATGCCGATGGACATGATCGCGCCCATCAGGGATTCGACGTTGATCGTCGTGTGCGACAGCGCCAGCATCCAGAGGATGCCCATGAGGGCGCCGGGCACCGCCATCATGATGATGAAGGGATCGACCCAGGACTGGAACAGGATCACCAGCAGCGCATAGACCAGCACCACCGCCAGGATCATGCCGAGGCCGAGGCTCAGGAACGAGCTGTGCATCACGTCGCTCTGGCCGAGGATCAGGATCTTGGTGGTGATCGGCAGCCCCTTGCTGATCTCGTTGATCGCCTGCTGGATGTCGGCGGTGGTCGAGCCGAGATCGCGGCCGTCCACGTTGGCGGCGATGTCGAGCTCGCGCTGCACGGTGTAGTGGCTGACGGATTCCATGCTGCCGCGGGGATAGATCCGCGCGACGTCGGCGAGGCGCATGACAGGCGCCGCGGGTTGCGCCGCGGGACCGGCCAGGAGGGTCGGATCCGGCCGGCTCACGGGGGTATCGAGGAGATCCGCCACCGACTTGATCCGCTCGATCGGCGTCTGCACCGCCACGGAATAGTTCACGTTGTTCTGCGGGTTGAGGAAGAAGTTCGGGGCGACCAGCACGCTCGACGACAGCGACGTCAGGACGTTGTTGGCGACGTCGCGCTGGACGATGTTGAGCTTCGCCGCGCGCAGGCGGTCCACGTCGACCTGCAGCGCCGGATAGTTCAGCACCTGCACCTGATGCGCGTCGGCGACGCCGGGGATCCGGCGCATGCGATCCAGCAGCTTCTGGGACAGCGCCGCCGCGCGGTCGAAATCGACGTCCTGGATCTGCACGTCGATCGGCGCCGAGAGGCCGAAGTTCAGCACCTGGCTCACGATGTCGGCGGTCTGGAAATAGAACACGCTGCCGGGAAACTCCGCCGGCAGCTGGGTGCGGATGGCGCGGATGTAGTCGTTCGAGGGGTGATGCCCATGCTTCAGGGAGATCAGGATCTCGGCATCCATCGAGCCCACGTTGTCGCTGGGCACGAAGGCGAGGTTGAAGGCGGAGGGAACGCCGACGGTGTCGTTGACGGTATCGAGTTCGTTCGCCGGAATGATCTTCCGGATGCTGTCCTCGACCTGCAGCACCAGCTCCTCGGTGCGCTCGAGGCGCGTGCCCGGTGGCGCGCGGTAGTGCAGCTTGATCAGGCCGACGTCGGCGGAGGGGAAAAAGTCGAGGCCGATGACCGTGCCCAGCCCACCCGAGATCACCAGCAATGCTCCGGCGCAGACCAGGACGAAGACGCGATGGTGCAGCGCGCCCTGCAGCATCCTGCCGTAGCCGCCCCTGAATTTGTCGAAGGCACGGTCGAAGGCGCCGAAGAAGCCCTTCGGCGGTCCATGATGCTGGGTGTCCGACGCCAGGAGGAAGCGGGCGAAGCTCGGCACAACCGTGAACGACAGCACATAGGAGGCGAGCATGCAGAAGACGACGGTCATGGCGAGAGGGATGAAGAGGTAGCGCGCCACGCCGAACAGGAGCACCACGGGAAAGAACACGATGCAGATGGCGAGCGTCGCCACGGTCAGGGGCTGGATCACCTCGGCGGAGCCGTCGAGGATCGCCACCGTCAGCGGCTTGCCCAGGGACTGGTTGCGGTGGATGTTCTCGATCGTGACCGTGGCGTTGTCCACCAGCAGGCCGATCGCCAGCGCCAGCCCGCCGAGCGTCATGAGATTGATCGAATTGCCGGTGAGGAACAGCCCCATGATCCCGGCGGCGATCGACAGCGGGATCGAGGTGGAGACGATCAACGTGTTGCGCCAGCTGCCGAGGAACACCAGGATCAGCGCCGAGACCAGGATCGACGAGATGATCGCCTCGTGGATGACGTTATCCACCGCGGCGCGCACGAACACCGACTGGTCGAAGTCCAGCTTCAGGTCGAGCCCGTTGGGGGCGGCGGCCTGGATTTCCGGCAGGGCGTCCCGCGCCGCGTCCACCACCGCGAGGCTGGAGGCGTCGGCATGCTTCAGGATCGCGAGGTAGACGGCGCGCTTGCCGTCCACGTGCACCACGTTGGTCTGGGTCGCGAAGCTGTCGCTGACGTGCCCGACGTCGCCCAACGTCACCGGAGCGCCGTTGAAGACGCCGATCGGGAGCGCATTGAACCGCTCCACCGAGCTCGGGCTGGAATTCATCTGAACGTTATATTCGCGGTCGCCGATGCGGGCGGTGCCGGCGGGCACGATCACATTCGAGGCCTGCAGCGCGGCGACGACGTCGTTGGGCGAGAAACCCTTGGCCTGGAGGCGCGATTGGTCGAGATCGACGACGATCTGCCGCGACTTGCCGCCGAACGGTCCGGGCGTGGAGAGGCCGGGAATGGTGAAGAGCCGGATGCGGATGAAGTTCAGGCTGTAGTCGTAGATCTGCTGCTCGGTGAGCGTCTTGCTCGACAGCGTCATCTGCACGACGGGTACGTTCGAGGCATTGAACTGGATGACGCCCGGCGGCTGCATGCCCGGCGGCGCGCCGCGCAGGATGGAATTGTTGACCGAGGTGATCTGGGCGATGGCGCCGCCAATATCCGTGCCAGGCTGAAAGTACACCTTCAGCAGGCCGATGCTGGGGATCGACTGGGATTCGATGCGGGCGATGCCATTCACTGTGGTGGAGTAGGCACGCTCGCTGATGAAGACGACGCGCCGCTCCATGTCCTCGGTGGTGAGGCCGTTGTAGTTCCACACCACGAGCACGACGGGGATGTCGATGACGGGAAAGATGTCGACGATCATGCGGGTGACGGAGAGGCCGCCCATCAGGATGATGAGCATGGCGGCAATGGCGGAGGTGTAGGGCCGGCGCAGCGCGAGGCGCACCAGACCGATCATCTCGGATTCCCCTTCCGACCGCCCATGACGGGCTCCCCACGCTGCGGCGTTATTTGACTATAGGCGGCAAGCTCGGGCCGCGTCGCCGGACCGCGGAAATCTTGTCATTCCGCCCATGTGCTGCCAAGCGGGATTGCCGGCGGGACATGGACAATCGCATGATTTTGAAGTCGGGAACGGCCTGACACCGCCGCCGTCCGCGCTGGTGGGCCATTCACGGCCAAAAATGCGGCGTTCGCTGAGTATATTCCGAGCCTGCCGAGCCTTTTGGCGGCCCACTATGCTGGGCGATTGACGGCGTAGATTTCCGGAGGCGTGTGCGCCAGTGGTCTCGGTCACGCAAGAGCACATTGTGAAAGACGACCCCGCTGCGCCGCAGCCGTGCCCCGCCGCGGCAAGGGAAGGGGTCCACCTATGATCCGAACGCTCCTGGCCGGTCTCGTTCTGGTTTTTCTGATCTCCACCCCGGTGTGCGCCGCCGAGCTGCGGCTGACGATATCCGGCGTCCGCTCGGACAGCGGCGAGATTCTGATCGGGCTATACGACAATGCCGGTGGGTTCGTCGCGGCGATCGCCAATGCGACCAAGAACGGCCTCATGGTCGACAGCGGCCGCCTCGTCGGCGTGTCCATGCGGGCGAAGACGGGCTCGCAGAGCATCGTCTTCACGCAGCTGCCGCCCGGACGCTACGCCCTCGTCGTGGTCCACGACGAGAACGACAACGGCCTCCTCGACGCCAATATCCTGGGGGTGCCGACCGAGGGATACTGCTTCAGCAGGGACGCCCAGGGGATTTTCAGCGCGCCGTCCTTCGACGCCGCGGCCATCTCCCTCGGAGAGGCCGACGTGCGCGCCACCATCTCCGTGATCTATCCGAGAACGGCCACCGACGAAGACAACGCGGACTACGAGGATATCGTCGGCAGCGTGCCGGCGCCGCCGAAGCCATAGATCGCCGGCCGCAACTGACCCCCGGGGCACGGCGTGCGACGCCCCGAACGCTCCGCGCCTGGCGAGTGAGGGGACTATATTTATCGCCCCGCTGGGTTAGATTTAGGAGCCGTACCGACTACCGCACAATCTCGCTCCAGCTCGTGCATCTGCTCTGACACCTGACCGCGAGCCTGCGTGGAGCCGCCGGATTTTTGAGGTGAGGGACGCCATGGGAAAATCCGCGAGCGCGCCGATGCGGATCTGGTATCAGAGCTTCGTCGATCCCCGGGAGCAGGCACCCTACATGGACCGCCTGCGCGACCGGCTGCGGCGCCTGGCGGCGCCCGGCGTCGGGGTCGACGTCTTCGGCATCGCGCCGCCCGACCGCTTCTTCCATCCGCTGACCGAGTTCCGCTGCGCCGACCAGGCGATCCGCAACGCGCTCGCGGCGGAGCGCCAGGGCTACGATGCCTTCGTCATCGGGCATTTCCAGGAGCCCGGCCTCACCGAGTGCCGCGGCGCCCTCGGTATCCCCGTCATCGGCCTCGGCGAGGCGACCATGCTGCACGCCTGCTCGATCGGGCGCCGGTTCGGCCTGGTCACCATCGATCCCGTCTTCGTGCCCTGGCACGAGGAGCAGATCGTCCGCCACGGGCTCGAGCGGCGCTCGGCCGGCGTTCGCGCCATCTCGGCCGACCTGCCGCGCTTCATGCGCGCCTTCACCGACAAGGGCGAGCGTGACTCCGTGCGGGCGGATTTCGCCGGCCAGGTCGGGCCGCTGATTGCCGGCGGTGCCGACGTCCTGATCGCCGCCGGCGGCCTGCCGATGCTGCTCTTCGCCGAGGAGCAGCCGTTCACCATCGGTGGCGCCGTGGTGCTGGAGGGAATCGCGACGGTGCTCAAGACGGCCGAGATGGCGGTGGCGCTCTGGCGCCTGACCGGCACGGCGGCAAGCCGCGGCGGTCTCTACGCCAAGGCGCCCGCCGGGGCGATCACGGACTTCCTGGCGCCGCGTAGCGGTGGGTGAGGGGGTGGCGGGAGGGGCTAGGAACGCCCCAGCATGTAGAGGGCGGCGGCCACGAAGGCGATCGCCGTCCAAAGCAGCCAGGATTCCGACGCGCGCCTTGAAAGCGTCGCTCCGAATCGGAGCCCAGGGCCAAAACCGCCCCGGTCCGCGATCGAGACCGATCCACCCGATTTAGAGACGTTAAGATTGGAGCCCGGCAGCATGTGGAACTGGCGATGAAAGCGGAATTCCATTTATTCCCCCCGGAAGCACCGGCTCTCCACCGCCAATATACATTGTCCGTCGGGAGCGAAGTAGCGCAGACGCGTTATGCACAGCAGAGAGCCGCGGCGCGTGTCCGTTTTGCCACAATTCGTTAAAGTCCCGAGTTTGCCGTCCCGGAGCCGCCGGCGGGCAATCGCCGCCGAAGTCAGCGCTGCATCTGCATAATCTGATCCATGGGCATCATATTGTGGTTCAGGTGCGCCATGATCCACAGGGATCCCGCGAGGAGCAGCAGGACGATCAGCACGCCGAAGGCAAGGGCCATGACGGTGTTGACGTTGTCCGGGCCCGTCGTGATGTGCAGGAAGAAGACGAGGTGCACGCCCATCTGCGCGATCGCGAGAACGACGAGGGCGACTGGAATGCTCGGCTGCCAGACCAGCGTGGTCCCCGCGATGAAGAAGGAGACGACGGTGAGCAGCGTCGCGAGTCCGAGCCCGATCAGATAGCTCCCGATGCCGATGCCCTCTTCGGGGTCGTCGAGGTCCGCTGCGGGATCCGCCGGAATCCGGTCCTGCCCGGCGTGGCTCATGTGGCACCTCCCATCAAGTACACCGTCGTGAACAGGGCGACCCAGATGATGTCCAGGGCATGCCAGAACAGGCTGAAGCAGAGGACGCGCCGAAGGATGTCGGCCCGGAATCCCTTGGCGAACACCTGCGCCATCATCGTCAGCAGCCACAGCAGGCCCGCGGTCACGTGCAGACCGTGGCAGCCGACCAGGGTGAAGAAGGCCGAGAGGAACGCGCTCCGCGTCGGGCCGGCGCCACGCGCGACCAGGCTCGCGAACTCACGGACTTCCAGGCCGATGAAGATGGCGCCGAGAATGAAGGTCGCCGCCATGGCGCCATAGAACCAGGACGCGCGGTGCGTGTGAGCGCCGATGCTGGCGATGCCGCAGGTGAAGCTCGACAGGAGCAGGCAGGCGGTCTCGATCCCGGTATTGCGCAGGTCGAACAGCTCTCGCCCGCTCGGCCCGCCCGCCGTCTGTCCGACCAGCACCGCATAGGTCGCGAAGAAGGCGGAGAACATGACGATGTCGCTGAGGAGGAAGATCCAGAAGCCGTAGCCGACGACGATGCGCTTCGAGACCAGCTCGCTCGCGGCGTGCGGGCGTTGCCGCGAGGCCCCGTCGTGCCAGATCCGGTTCGGCCCACGGGCGTCCTCGAAAGTGGTCATGGCGCGACCTGCCCTCGGGCAAGTCCGTCGCCGCGAGCGCTTCGGTTGGCCCGGTCGATGCGCGCGACCGCGTCGGCGGGAACGATGTCCTCGGTCCGGTCCCGCCAGGCGAAGACGACAAAGGTCGCGTAGGCGCCCAGTGCGGCGAGTGCCACCAGCCACCAGATATGCCAGATCAGCGCAAATCCCATGAAGCTCGCGAAGAAGGCGCAGATGAAACCCGTCGGGCTGTTCCTCGGCATCTCGATCTCCTCGTAGTCGGGCTCCTCCATGGGCTGCGCCTGCCGGCGCGCGCGCTGCTTCATGTCCCAGTAGGCGTCCGTTCCCTCGACCCGCGGCAGCACCGCGAAGTTGAAGGCGGGCGGGGGCGACGACGTCGACCATTCGAGGGAGCGGCCGTCCCAGGGATCGCCGGTCTCGTCGCGCAGCTCCCGGCGCCGTTGGATGCTCACGACGAGCTGGACGATCTGCAGGGTTATTCCGGCGAGAATGACGGCCGCGCCGACGGCGGCGATCAGCAGCCAGGGACGCCAGGCCGCCACGTCGTAGTGCTGCATGCGGCGGGTCATGCCCATGAGGCCGACGACATAGAGCGGCATGAAGGCAAGATAGAATCCGGTTATCCAGCACCAGAACGCGGCCTTGCCGAGGCCCTCGTGCAGGCGGAAGCCGAATGCCTTCGGGAACCAGTAGGTGTAGCCGGCGAAGGCACCGAACAGCACGCCGCCGATGATGACGTTGTGGAAATGGGCCACCAGGAAGAGGCTGTTGTGCAGCACGAAATCCGCCGGCGGCACCGCCATGAGGACGCCGGTCATGCCGCCGATCACGAAGGTGACCATGAATCCCAGCGACCACAGGATGGGGGCGGAATAGACCACCCGGCCGCCATACATCGTGAACAGCCAGTTGAAGACCTTCACCCCCGTCGGTACCGCGATGATCATCGAGGCGATCCCGAAGATCGCGTTGACGTCGGCGCCGGCGCCCATGGTGAAGAAGTGATGCAGCCACACCGTGAAGGAGAGAACGCAGATGACCATCGTCGCCGCGACCATCGAGCGATAGCCGAACAGCGGCTTGCGCGAGAAGGTGGAGATTACCTCGGAGAATATGCCGAAGGCCGGCAGGATGAGGATGTAGACCTCGGGATGCCCCCAGGCCCAGATCAGGTTCATGAACATCATCACGTTGCCGCCGGCCTCGTTGGTGAAGAAGTGGAAGCCGAGGTAGCGGTCCAGCAGCAGCATGGCCAAGGTCGCGGTGAGGATGGGGAAGGCGGCGACGATCAGCAGATTGGAGGCCAGCGCCGTCCAGCAGAACATGGGCATGCGCATATAGGTCATGCCGGGCGCGTGAATCTTGAGGATCGTGGTGACGAAGTTGACGCCGGTCAGCAAGGTCCCCACACCGGAGATCTGCAGCGACCAGAGGTAATAGTCGACGCCGACACCGGGCGAATAGGCGAGCTCCGACAGCGGCGGATAGGGCAGCCATCCCGTGCGCGCGAACTCGCCCACGACCAGGGAGATGTTGACCAGGAGCGCGCCGGTGGCGGTGAGCCAGAAGCTGACCGAGTTGAGCGTGGGGAAGGCCACGTCGCGAATGCCGAGCTGCAGCGGCATGACGAAATTCATCAGCCCGATCACGAAGGGCATGGCGACGAAGAAGATCATCAGCGTGCCGTGCGCCGAGAAGATCTGATCGTAGTGATCGGGCGGCAGGTAGCCGTCGGACCGGAACGCCAGCGCCTGCTGCGAGCGCATCATGATCGCGTCGGAGAAGCCGCGCAGCAGCATCACCATCGCGAGGACGACATACATGATGCCGATCCGCTTGTGGTCGACGCTGGTGATCCATTCCCGCCAGAGGTAGGGAAGCCATCCCTTGAGGGTGATCCAGGCGAGGACGGCGGCGATTGCCACGCCGACGAACGCCGCCGCGAGCAGCGGGATCGGCTGGTCGAAGGGAATGGCGGCCCAGGTCAGCTTGCCGAACATGCTAGGGCCCCGTCCGCGGAGAAACGCTGCGGTCCGGCCGGCCGGTCTCCGGCCCTGGTCCGGGCGGCAGCTTCTGGGTGACGATGTCGTGGAAGAGATCGGGAGCAGTGGCGCTGAAGGTGAGGGGGCGCGGGTTCACGCTCTGCCGGGCGAGCGCGGCGTAGCTCGCGGCATCGAGGGCCGGGCCGGCGCCGCGCGCGCGCTCGATCCAGGCGGCGAACTGCTCCGCCGATACCGCCTCCACCTCGAAATGCATGTCCGAGAACCCGTCGCCGCTGTAGTGGCTGGAGAGGCCGTGGTAGGTGCCGGGCGCATCGGCGCGCAGGTTCAGCTGCGTCGCCATGCCGTTCATGGTGTAGATCATGCTGCCGAGCTGGGGCACGAAGAAGGCGTTCATCACGCTCGCCGAGGTCAGGGAGAAGTGCAGGGGAACGCCGGCGGGAACCACGAGCTGGTTCACGGTCGCGACGTGCTCGGCCGGATAGATGAACAGCCACTTCCAGTCCAGGGAGACGCCCTGGATCTCCAGCGGCGGCGTCTCCGATGCCAGGGGCTTGGCGGGATCCAGCTCATGGGCTCCGATCCAGGCGACGCCGCCCAGGAGGATGATCGTCAGGAGAGGGATGGACCAGACGATGAGCTCGATGCGGCCGGAGTACTCGAAATCCGGCAGGTAGGTCGCTTTCGCATTGCCGGCCCGGAACCACCAGGCGACGGCGAGGGTGGTGGCGATCGTGGGCACCACGATGGCGAGCATGATCGCCAGCGAATCGATCAGGATCGTCTTCTCGGCGATCCCGACGATACCCTGCGGGTCGAGGACGGCCGGCTGACAGGCCGCGAGCACGATCGGCGCCGCGATGACCAGGCGGCGGGCGGCCCGCGCGCCCGCCGATCGTCGATTTCGCGCGGTGTGCCGGCGACCAAGCCGTCCATCAGCGGCGCTTCGCATCGCGACCCCTCTTGCCTCATCGCCGGCCACTCCCGCGATCTAGGTCTCGCGGGGTGGAACGGCTACGGAGAGATACGCGAAAAGCCGGGTATTTTGCTGTGGTGGACCTGGGACAATGTTGAGGGGGCAGCCGACCGGTGGCCCGAAATCTCAGGCCGCCTGCTCGCGGGGTGCCTGCAGCATCGCCAGAACGGCGGCCTCTTCCCGCTGCAGGCCGTTGAGCTCATCCATCACGGGCGCACCGATCCCGGATTTGAGCTCCGCGGCAAGCCGTCCCTCGAGATAGGCATCGAGCACGTCGGGGTGCACGTAGCACTTGCGGCAGACGGTCGGGGTGTTGCCGAGGCGGCCGGCAACGTGCTCGATCGCGGCGCGCAGGTTTCGCTTCGCCTGGGTCGCGCTGTCGAAGCCCTCTAGTTCCGAGAGGGCGATCGCCACCATGACGGTGCCCGCCCAGGTGCGGAAATCCTTGGCGGTGATGTCCTGGCCGCTGATCTCCTTGAGGTAGGCGTTCACGTCGCTGGAGGTGATGCTCTGCGGCTCGCCTTCGTCGTTGAGGTACTGCAGCAGCTCCTGGCCGGGCAGCTCCTGGCATGTCTTGATGATCTTCGCGACGCGGCGATCCCGCATCTTGAGCCGCCATTGCTTGCCGCTCTTGCCGACGAAGCGGAACAGGACCTCCGCGCCATCGATCTCGACGTGGCGGTTCTGCAGCGTGGTCAGCCCATAGCTCCGGTTCTGCCGGGCGTACTCGTCGTTGCCGATGCGGATCAGCGTCGTCTCGAGAAGATGCACGACGGTCGCCACCACTTTTTCCCGGGGCAGGCCGCGCAGCGCCATGTGCTCGCGCACCTTCGCCCGGATTCCCGGCAGCGCCGCGGCGAAGGTGACGATGCGCTCGTACTTGGTGCTCTCGCGCGCCTCGCGGAACAGGGGGTGATAGCGGTATTGCTTGCGTCCCTTGGCATCCCGTCCGGTCGCTTGGATGTGGCCGCCCGCGGACGGGCAGATCCAGACGTCGACCCATGCCGGCGGAATCGCCAGGGCGCGAATTCGCTTCCTGATCGACTGGTCGCGGATCGTGGTGCCGTCCGGCCGCAGATAGCTGAAGCCCTTGCCGGACCGCTTGCGCTGGATCCCGGGCCGGTCGTCGGTGGCATATCGCAGACCGACGGCCTCCGCGTCGTCCCTCGACAGGACGATCGTGGGCGGGTCTCTTGCGATGTCGCTCAGCCTCATCTCTCTGCTCTCAGTACCGGATATCGGCACAAGCCTGTCGGCCGGGGGCTGCGATCAGCTCCGAGCACACCGCTTGTTGCTGAGGTTGACCCGCAGACCGAGAGGGGCGGTCACGCTAGCCGCTGCGGGTGAACGAAAGGTTTCCCAGCGCTGCCGGGATGCCTTTACGCCCGGTCACCTTCGTCTATGGAAGCTTAATGCCAGGATTTGGTTGCATCGGGCCCGGTTCCAGGAGACCGCGGAAGGGGCAGGTTTTTCCTCTGGGATCAATGCCTTGGTAAGCCGCAGTGATCCCCGATAGGCCCTCCCCGGCCTCAGCGTGCCGGCACCGGCGCCGGCGGTTCGGAACTCGTCGGGCTGCCGCCGGGCTCGCCATTGCCCAGCTTCTGCAACCGCGACCGCCGCCCCAGCCAGGCGCTCAGCCCGTCCATGTAGATGTAGACGACGGGTGTGGTGAAGAGGGTGAGGAGCTGGGAAACGAGGAGCCCGCCCACCATCGCATAGCCCAGCGGCTGGCGGATCTCGGAGCCGGTGCCGGTTCCGAGCATCAGCGGCACGCCGCCGAGGAGCGCGCAGAGCGTCGTCATCAGGATCGGGCGGAAGCGCAGCCGGCAGGCCTCGTGGATCGCGTCCTCGCTGCCGAGCCCGCGCTCGCGCTGCCCCGCGAGCGCGAAATCCACCAGCATGATGCCGTTCTTCTTCACGATGCCGATCAGCAGGATGATGCCGATGATGCCGATCACGTCGAGGGGCATCCCGAACAGCATCAGCGTCAGCAGCGCGCCGAGCCCGGCCGAGGGCAGGGTGGAGATGATGGTGATCGGGTGGATCGTGCTCTCGTAGAGCATGCCGAGGATGAGATAGACGGCGACGAGTGCGGCAAGGATGAGGATCGGCGTGCTGCTGAGCGAGCTCTGGAACGCCTGGGCGCTGCCCTGGAAGCTGGTCGCGATCGACCGCGGCAGGTGCAGCCCCTCGGTCGCCGTCCGCACCGCCGCCACCGCGTCTCCGATCGTGGCGCCAGCCGCCAGATTGAAGCTCAGCGTGACCGAGGGGAACTGGCCCTGGTGATTGATCGCGAGCGGCGCGATCGACGACACGACATGGGTGAACTGGCTGAGCGGGACCTGGTCTCCGGAGGCGGAGGTGACGTAGATCCGGCTCAGCGCGTTGGGACCGAGCTGGTAGCTCGGATCGACCTCGAGGATCACGTAGTACTGGTTGAGGGTGGTATAGATCCGCGCCACATGGCGCTGACCGAAGGCGTCGTAGAGGATGGCATCCACCACCGACGGATCGATGCCGAGCCGGGACGCGACCGTGCGATCGACCTCGACATTGAGGGTCCGGCCGGCGCTCTGCTGATCGCTGGCGACGTCGGTGATTTGCGGCAAGCCCTGCATCTTCCGCATCAGCAGGGGAGCCCAGTGGGCGAGCTCCTCGTTGTCCACGTCGACCAGCGTGTACTGATACTGCGTCTTGGAAAGGCGCGCGCCGACGTTGATGTCCTGCGCCGCCTGCATGTAGAGCGTGACGCCCTGGATCGACTGCAGGTCGCGATCGAGCCGGGCGATCACCTGATCGGCGGTCGCCGTCCTCTCGCCGTGCGGCTTCAAGGTGATGAACATCCGCCCGTCATTCTCGGTCACCGTCGATCCGCCGGGGCCGATATAGGCGATCGCCGACAGCACCGCCGGATCCCGGGTGATCACGTCGAGGATCGCCAGCTGCCGCTCCCGCATGGCCTGCGGCGAGATGTCCTGGGCGCCCTCGGTGATGCCGACGATCATTCCCGTATCCTGCTGGGGAAAGAATCCCTTGGGGATGATCACGAAGAGCACGACCGTGAGGCAGATCGTGGCAATCATCGCCGCCAGGGTGATCCGGCGATGGCGGAGCGCGACGATAAGGGCCCTGTCATAGACCCGGACCAGACCGTCGAGGACGCTTTCGAGCCCCCGCGACAGGCGGCCCGGGCGTGAGTCTCCTTCCGGCGTCAGCAGGCGCGCGCACATCATCGGCGTCAGGGTCAGGGACACCAGGACCGAGACGGCGATCGAGACCGCGACGGTGGCGGCGAACTCGCGGAACAGCAGGCCGACGATTCCGCTCATCAGGAAGAGCGGGATGAACACCGCGATCAGCGATATGGAGATCGAGAGGATGGTGAAGCCGATCTCGCCGGCTCCCTTGATCGCCGCCTCCATGGGCGTGGCGCCGCCCTCGATGTGGCGGACGATGTTCTCGATCATGACGATGGCGTCGTCGACCACGAAGCCCACCGCGATGGTGAGGGCCATCAGCGAGAGGTTGTCGAGGCTGAAGCCCAGCGCGTAGATCACCGCCAGCGTGCCGATCAGGGACAGCGGCACCGAGATGGCGGGGATGACCGTCGCCCAGAGCTTGCGCAGGAAGAGAAAGATGACACCCACGACGAGGGCGATCGTCAGCATCAGCGTGAACTGGACGTCCGCGACGCTGGCCCGGATGGTCTGGGTGCGATCGGAGACGACGTCGACCTTGATCGAAGGCGGCAGGGATTGCTGGAGCTGCGGCAGCGCCTTGCGGATCTGATCCACGGTCGCGATGACGTTGGCGCCGGGCTGGCGCTGCACCGTCAGGAGGACCGCCCGCCGCGTGTCGAGCCAGCCGGCGAGCGTCGTGTCCTCGGCCGCCACCACGGCGCGGCCGATGTCGCGGACCCGGATCGGCGCGCCGTTCCGATACGCCAGGATGTAGTCCTCGAAGCCGCCAGCGGTGGTCAGCTGATCGTTGGTCTGCAGCGAGAAGGCGTTCTGGCCGCCGTAGAGCGTGCCCTTGGGCTGATTGACCGTGGCCTTGCCGAGAGCGATGCGCACATCCTCCAGGTCGAGGCCGGTCGCGGCCAGCTGCGCCGGGTTGACCTGGACGCGGATCGCCGGATTCTGCTCGCCGCCGATCGCCACGATGCCGACGCCGGGGATCTGCGAGATCTTCTGCGCCAGGATGCTATTGGCGTAGTCGCTCACCTTGGTGAGCGGAAGGGCGTCCGAGGTGAGCGCGATCAGCAGGATCGGCGTGTCGGCGGGGTTGGTCTTGCGGTAGATCGGCGGATTGAGGAGCGCCGGCGGCAGCTCGCCCGAGGTGGCGTTGATCGCCGCCTGCACGTCCTGAGCCGCGGAATCGACGGTCCGGTCGCGGCTGAACTGCAGCGTGATCTGCGTATAGCCGAGCGCGCTGCTGGAGGTCATCTGCGTCAGGCCGGGGATCTGGCCGAATTGCCGCTCGAGCGGCGTCGCCACCGAGGAGGCCGTGGTCCGGGGATCGGCGCCCGGCAGCTGGGCGATGACCTGGATGGTCGGGGAGTCGACGTTCGGCAGCGCCGCCACCGGCAGCAGCCGATATCCCAGAAATCCCAGCAGCAGGATCGCCACCATCAGCAGCCCGGTCGCGATGGGCTTCCTGATGAAGAGGGCGGAGAGGTTCACGGCAGCATGCCCGAGCTCGCCGTCGACGGGTTCGGCACCGCTTCGGGATGCTCGGGATCGGCGAGCGCCACCAGCGTGCCCGGCGCGAGACGGTACTGGCCGCGCACCACGACGGTCTCGCCGGCGCTCACGCCCTTGTCCACGAGGGCTTCCCCGTTCAGGGATTGACGCAGCGAGACGGGGCGGAGCGTCACCTTGTGGTCCGCGCCCACCACGAAGACCGCCTGTCCCTGCGGTCCCTGCTGCACGGCATCCAGCGGAATCGTGAGGCCGTCCTGGTCCACCGAGGTCGTGAGCCGCACATTGACGAACGTGCCGGGCCAGAGCTGACGCTGCTGATTGGGAAAGAGCGCCTTGAGGCGGACCGTGCCCGAGCTGGGGTTGGCCTGATTGTCCACCAGCAGGAGCCGGCCGGTATCGAGCTCTTTCTTGCCGTCCTGGCTCAAGGCGACCGCCTGCAGCGGGCCGTGGGAGAGCGCTTCCTGGACGGTCGGAATGGCCGATGTTGCCAGGGTGAAGACGACGCTGATCGGCTGCACCTGCGTCACCACCACGAGCCCGCTCGGATCCGTGGGATGAATGACGTTCCCGACGTCGAGGAGGCGGATCCCGGTCACACCGTCGAAGGGCGCGGTGAGCTCGGTGTAGCTGAGCTCCGTCTTCGCGCTGTCGATGGCCGCCGCGTCGGACTTGATCGTGTTCTGCAGCTCGGCGACGGCGGCCTGCTGGTCGGCGAGCTGCTGCTCGGTGGCGTATCCCTTGCTGGCGAGAGGTGCGTAGCGGTTCAGGTTGGCTTGGGCGTTTGCGAGATGCGTCTTGTCGCGCCCGAGCGCCGCCTCGGCCTGATCGAGCTGCGCCTGAAAGGTGCGCGGATCGATCTGGGCCAGAAGGTCGCCCTTCTTGACCGCCTGTCCCTCCTGGAAGTCGACGCCGACCAGGAGACCGCTGACCTGGCTGCGGATCACGGCCGTATTCAACGCGGTCACGGTGCCGATCCCGTCCAAGACGATCGGCACCGGGTGTTTCTGCACGGTTGCCGCGATGACGGGGACGGCGACGGGCTGCACGGGATCGACCGGCTTCTGCCGCTCGGAGCGTGAATACTCAATGAGCCCGACGGCGACGGCCGCGATCGCCGCGCAGGAGAAACCGAGCCTCAGCCGCTTCTGCCACATGATTCAGTGGATGACAGCGCGTCGCGCCGCGCGCTCGGTCGGACTCATGTCACCGCTTCCTTCCGCTGTCGGAACAGGCGACGCCCTAGGTCGCACCGTACCTATCCGACAAATCGCACCGCCGCTCTTCTCGCCGATTGCGCTGTTTTATTCGAAACTGGCGGGGATGCGGGCGGCCGTGAAGAATGTGGCAGTCGGCGTCGATGCATTTTTCTGTGGTAAGACTCGCGGCGGACCGCAACGAGAGAGGGGATACGGCGGGTGCTTGGAATCTTCGACTGGGTCAGCACTGCGGCACTCTCGGTTGTTCACGTCCTGCTGGCCATCGGCGTCACGGCCCATGTGCTGTTCCACAAGCGTGACGTCGGCGCCTCTATCGGCTGGATCGGCCTCGCCTGGTTTTCGCCGATCGTCGGCAGCATCCTCTACGTCATATTCGGCATCAATCGGGTAAAGCGGCGCGCCAATCAGATGCGCGACGACCGTCCAGCCCGTGCCACGGCCGAGCTGGCTGTTTCGCCGTCGGAACGCGACGATCATCTGGCCGCGCTGGAGCGGGCCGGGGGACAGATTGCGCGACGCCCCGCCGAACCCGGCAACGCGGTGGCCATTCTGCACAATGGCGATGAGGCTTATCCGGAAATGATCCGGGCGATCGACGCGGCGGAGGCCAGCATCGCCCTGTCGACCTACATCTTCCGCGCCGACGACGCAGGCAGCGCCTTCATCGATGCCCTGGTCCGGGCGCACCAGCGCCAGGTCCAGGTGCGTGTCCTGATCGATGGCATCGGCGGCGGCTATTTCCTGTCGCCGGCCTATGAGAAGCTGCGGCGTCAGCGGGTCCCGGCTTTCCGCTTCATGCACTCGCCGTTGCCGTGGCGCATGCCCTTCATCAACCTGCGCGGCCATGGGAAGCTTCTGGCCGTGGATGGCCGTATCGCGTTCACCGGCGGGCTGAACATCGGCGCTGAGAACCGGCTGGCGGACCGGCCCCGCCATCCGGTGCGGGACACGCATTTCAAAGTCGAAGGACCGGTCGTTGCGCAGCTGGTCGAGGCCTTCGCCGACAACTGGTTGCTGGCCGCCGAAGAGAATCTGGCCGGCGAAGCCTGGTTTCCGCGGCTCGATGCGGTCGGCGAGGCCACGGCCCGTGTCATCCTTTCGGGCCCGGATGAGGATCTCGAGAAGATCGAGCTCATGATCCTTGAGGCGATCGCCTGCGCGCGTCAGTCAATCAAGGTCATGACGCCGTATTTCCTGCCGGATGACCGGCTCGTCACCGCGCTCGCCTTGGCCTCGGTGCGCGGCGTCGATGTCGATGTGATCGTGCCGGCGCGCGGCAACCACCCGGTCGTCGACTGGGCCATGCGTGCCCAGATCGGCCCGCTGGTCGCAACGGGTTGTCGAATTTGGCGCAGCCCGCCGCCTTTCAACCACTCGAAGCTGATGACCGTTGACGGTACCTGGTGTCTGATCGGCAGCGCGAACTGGGATACACGAAGCTTTCGCCTGAACTTCGAGCTGAACGTCGAAATCTATCACGCCGACATCGTGCGGCAAATCGACGGCGTGATGGCCACGAGACAGGGAGCGCTGACAACCGCCGCCGAGCTCGATGGCCTGCCGCTTCCGGTCAAGCTGATCGACAATGCCGCGCGGCTGATGCTGCCGTATCTTTAGTTCGTGCGGGAGCTACTCCGCTGCCTGCCGGACCGGCGCGTCCAGCTTCTCCAGCACCTTCGGCGGCGACATCGGCAAGCTGTAGAAGCGCTTCCCGACCGCGTTGTGGATCGCGTTTGCGACTGCCGACAGCACCGGCACCAGCGGAACTTCACCGACGCCTTTGACGCCTTGCGGGTGTTTCGAGTTCGGCACTTCCACCAGCACGCAGTCGATCATCGGCAGGTCCGAGCAGACCGGCATGCGGTAGTCGAGGAAGCCGGCGTTATCGACCTTGCCCTCGCGGGTGTAGATGTACTCCTCGTTCAGCGCCCAGCCGATGCCCTGCGCGACGCCGCCCTGGAGCTGTCCCTCGACATAGCCGGGATGGATGGCGCGGCCGACATCCTGCACGGCGGTGTACCGGATCACGCGCGCGATGCCGAGCTCGGCATCGACCTCGACGTCGCAGATATGCGTGCCGAAACCGCCTTCGGCCCCTTGCGTGTTGAGCTGAACGCCGGCGCCGATCGGGCCGCCCATCGCATTTGCCTTACTGGCGAGCTCGGCGAGCGTCAGCGGCTCGAACTGGCCGGCATTCGGGCTTGCCGGATGCGCGGCGCCGTTCTCCCACTTCACCGCCTCGGGATCGATCTGCCAGATCTTCGCCGCGCGCTCGCGCAGCGTGCTGATGATCTGCTCGGTCGATTGCGTCACCACCATGGCGGACGCGAACAGCACGCGGCTGCCGCCGGTGAGATTGGAGAAGCCCACCGTCTGGGTGTCGCCGATGATCACGGAAACGCGGCGGTAATCGATACCAAGGAGCTCGGCGCAAATGTTGGCGATGCTGGCGCGCGAGCCGCCGACGTCGGGATGGCCTGTCGTGACGACGACGTTGCCGTCCTCGGTAATGTTCACTTGCGCCGAGGATTCGCCGCCGGCGTTGAACCAGAAGCCGCTCGCCACGCCTCTGCCCTGCAGCTTGCCGAGCGGCGCCTTGTAATGCGGATGGTTTTTCGCCGCTTCCAGCGTCTCGATATAGCCGATGCGCGGGAAGGTCGGGCCGAACGCCGCTTTCGTCCCCTCCTTGGCGGCGTTCTTCAGCCTGAGCTCGATCGGGTCGATCTTCAGGGACTCGGCGAGCTCGTCGAGCACGCATTCGACCGCATAGGCGCCGATCGGCGCGCCGGGCGCGCGATATGCCGCGACCTTGGAGCGGTTGGAGCAGACGTCATAGCCGGTCGAGAGCACGTTCGGGATGTCGTAGGGCGTGAAGCTGCAGCCGACCGCGCCGCGGATCGGCGAGCCCGGGAACGCGCCGGCCTGCAGGTAGAACGTGCCCTGGGCCGCGACGATGGTGCCGTCCTTCCTGGCGCCGATCTTGACCGTGCTCTTCGAGCCGGATGTCGGGCCGGTGGCGCGCATCACCTCCTCGCGCGTCATCACCATCTTGACCGGCCGGCCGGATTTCTTCGCCAGCAGCGTGGCGACCGGCTCGAGATAGACGATGGTCTTGCCGCCAAACCCGCCGCCGATCTCGGCCGGGATGGCGCGGATGTCGCTCTGGGGGATGCCGGACAGAAGAGATGTCATCGCGCGCACCATGAACTGGCCTTGGCTCGAGCTCCAGATCGTGGCCTTGCCGTCGGCGGTGACCGAGACGAGGCAGGCGTGCGGCTCGATATAGCCCTGGTGCACCGGGCGCGTGGTGAAGCTGCGCTCGACGATCACCTCGGCCTCAGCGAACCCCTTCGCGATGTCGCCCGCTTTCAGCTCCTGCTTGCCGACGATGTTGGAGGGCTTGCCCTCGAAGCTGTTGAACTCGTGCAGGATCGGCGCGTCAGGCCTCAGCGCGTCGTCGATCTCGATCGACCATGGCAGCACCTCGTAGTCGACGTCGATCAGCGCGCAGGCCTTGGCGGCGATGGCTTCCGTGGTCGCGGCAACGGCGGCGACGGGGTGGCCGGGGAACAGCGCTTTCTCGCGCGCCATCACGTTGCGGCACATCCAGCGCATGTCCTGGATGCCGAGCATCACCGACTTGTCGAGCGGGAAATCGACGACGTCGCGCCCGGTGACGACGGCCTTCACGCCGGGAAGCCGCTCGGCCTTCGAAGTGTCGATCTTGCGGATGCGCGCATGCGGGTGCGGGCTCCGGAGTACCTTGCCCCAGATCATGCCGGGCATGGTGGTGTCGGCGGCGAAGGCGGCGCGTCCCGTGACCTTGTCGACGCCGTCGGGGCGGATGGTGCGCTGGCCGATCCACTTGTTGTTGGTGATCATGTTCATGAGCTGGTCTCCTGCATGTCAGCCGCGACTTCCAGAACCGCGCGGACGATCTTGTCATAGCCGGTGCATCGGCAAAGATTGCCGGCGAGCCAGAAACGCACCTCTTCCTCGCTCGGATTCGGATTCTTCTTCAGAAGCGCGTCGGAGGCGACCAGCATGCCCGAGGTACAGATGCCGCATTGGAGCGCGGCCTGCTCGAGGAATTTCTGCTGCAGCGGATGCAGCCTGTCGCCGTGTGCCATGCCCTCGATGGTCCTGATCTCGTGGCCTTCGGCCTCGGCGGCGAGCATCAGGCAGGAGCAGACCAGCCGCCCATCGACCGTGATCGAGCAGGCGCCGCAGTCGCCGGTGGCACAGCCCTCTTTCGAGCCGGTCAGTCCGAGCTGGTTGCGCAGCGCATCGAGCATGGTGTTGTCGGCCTCGCACAGAAATTCCGTCGGCTCGCCGTTGATGGTGGTGGTGACGTGCAGCTTTGGCATCGGTGTCAGTTTCCCTGCGCGCGTTTTGCGGCGATCGTCGCGGTGCGCTTCAAGAGCACGCCGGCGATCTTGGTGCGATAGACGATGGTGCCGCGCTTGTCGTCGATCGGACGGCAGACGGCGCGGCAGGCATTGGCGGCGGCTTCGAGAGCCGCATCATCGAGCCTCGAGCCGATCAGCGCTGTCGCGGCGTCCTTGACCAGCAGCACCGTCGGCGCCACCGCTCCTAAGCCGACGCGCGCGGCGCTGCAGATACCGTCCTTCAGTGTCAGGCTGACGCCGCAGCCGACCACGGCGATATCCATCTCGGTGCGCGGAATCATGCGCAGATACGCATCGCCCGAGCCCGCGGGGCGCGGCGGCAAAGTGAAGCTGACCAGGATTTCGCCAGGGGTCAGGTTGGTGCGGCCGGGACTGGCGGGCACGTCCTCGACCCGGAGCTCGCGGCGGCCATTCGGGCCCTGCACCGTGACGACGGCGCCGGCCGCGATCATCGCCGGCACGCTGTCGCCGGCGGGCGAGCCGTTGCAGAGATTGCCGCCGGCGGACGCGCGGCCCTGCACCTGCTTGGAGCCGATCAGGTTCACCGCCTCCAGCACGCCCGGCCAGACCTTTCCGAAGCGCGGGTGCTCGGCGAGGACGGCGCCCGAGACCGCCGCGCCGATGCGGAAGCCGCCATCGGAGGTCTCAGAGATATCAGTCATCTCGGCGATCTTCTTGATATCGACGATCAGCCCGGGAGCCACGCTGCCGGAGCGCATCTGCACCAGCAGATCGGTGCCGCCGGCCAGGATGCGCGCCGCGCTGCCGGCGGCGGCAAATGCGCCGACCGCTTCCTCGAGCGTCGTCGGCGCCACGTACCGGATATCGGTCATGATTGCGTCTGGATCTCCCTTTGCCGCCTACCCTCGGTTGATGGGGTGCTGTGTCCGTGGCTGCAGCGGACCGAGACTACACGGCAAACCAGGGTCCGAACAGCCGCCAGGGCGTTGGCCGAACCAATTCGAAAAAAGCGGATCTCTGGGTCCCTGGGAGGCTGCACGCATTGGATCCGCTTTTCCGATCTTGATCCTCAATTAATTATATTTTACCGATCCACGGGCGCACGCGAGACTGCCTCGCAATTCCCAGGGCGGGGAATGAACCGGCCGCAGCGGGGCGGTCGGATCAAGGCCGAAAATCCAGGAAATCGAGCCGGGACGCAGACCATGTCGGTTGAGAAAATCAAGACGCTCATCATCGGAGGGGGCCAGGCCGGGCTGGCGATGAGCGAGCACCTGATCAAGCAGGGGGAACCGCATCTCGTTCTCGAGCGGCACCGAATTGCCGAGCGATGGCGTTCCGAGAGGTGGGACTTCTCGCCGCCAACGGTCCGGCGTGGCATGACAGGTTTCCCAGCCGGGAGTTCTCCGACATCGATCCCGACAGCTTCGCCTCGGCCGGGAAGATCGTGGACTATTTCGTCGCCCACGCGGAGCAGATCGGCGCTCCCATACGCTGCGGCGTCGAGGTGACGGCGCTACGCAAGAAGGCCGACGGCGGCTTCCGTGCCGAGACCTCGGCAGGCGCGATCGACGCCGCCAACGTCGTTGCCGCCACCGGACCGTTTCAACGCCCGCTCATCCCCACCCTCGTGCCGGCGGATGCTGACATCGTGCAGATGCATTCCAACGGCTATCGCAATCCCGGCCAGTTGCCGCCGGGAGCGGTGCTGGTGATCGGCGCCGGCTCCTCGGGGGCACAGATCGCGGACGAACTCCTGCGCGCCGGAAGGCGCGTCTATCTTTCGGTCGGTCCCCACAACAGGCCTCCCCGACGCTACCGCGGACGGGATTTCTGCTGGTGGCTGGGAGTCTTGGGCCTGTGGGATGCGGAGACCCGCGATCCCTCCATGGAGCATGTCACGATCGCGGTGAGTGGCGCCTATGGCGGCCAGACCGTCGACTTCCGGCGTTTTGCCGCGCGGGGCATGCTGCTCGTGGGCAGGGCGGAAGCCTTCAAAGACGGCGTCATGCACTTCGCGCCCGATCTCGCGAACAATATCGCGCGGGGGGACGCGGACTTCCTGTCGATCCTCGACGCGGCCGACGCCTATGCCGCCCAGAAGGGTCTCGACCTCCCCGAGGAACCCGACGCGCGCAAGATAGAGCCGGATCCGGCGTGCGTCGTCGATCTGATCCGCCAGCTGGACCTCGCGGCGGCCGGCATCACCTCGATCGTGTGGGCAACGGGCTTCGCCCTCGATTTCGGCTGGCTGAAGGTCGACGCGTTCGATGCGACGGGGAGGCCGGTGCATCGGCGGGGCGTTTCGGAGGTTCCGGGGCTGTACTTCCTGGGACTGCCCTGGCTGTCGCGACGGTCATCCGCCTTCATCTGGGGTGTCTGGCGCGATGCCAGCTACCTGGCGGACCATATCGCCGCTCGCGGCTAGATGCCATTCGAGGGCGGTGTCGAGCATGGTGATTCATGTGGTCGAAGGCATAGCTTAAAGAGCAAGAGTGTTTTCGCTCTCCTTGCTGGAAATGCTGCCGCCGTTCGACCCTCGCGGACGAACGCGAATGATCGTCTTCCCCGCGCGCCGCCCGGTCGGGTTCAAGGCGGCAACGGCATCGTCGAGGGTCGAGACGTTGCCGATGTTCGTCCGCAGTCGTCCGTCCCGCACCCGCTGGACGATGTCAGTCAGTTGGGCACGATCGGACTCGACGACGAAGTCGACCGCCGAGCCGTCGGCGGGCCGCGTCTCGGCCGGCCCGACGATGGACACCAGTGTTCCTCCAGCTCGAATCAGGCCTGCGGACCGCTTCTGGATGTCGCCGCCGATGACATCGAACACCAGATCGATGCCGCCGACGTCTTCCAGCGCGTCGTTGTCGAGGTCGACGAACTCTTGCGCGCCGAAATCGAGTGCCTTCTGACGGTCGGCCGTGCGTCCGGTGCCGATGACGTAGGCGCCGGCCTCGCGCGCGAGCTGCGTCACCATCGAACCGACGGCGCCGGCCGCGCCGTGCGCGAGGACGCTCTGCCCCGCCTGAAGGCGGCCGTGCTGGAACAGTCCCTGCCACGCGGTGAGGCCGGAGATTGGCAGGCTCGCGCCCACCGTAAAGTCGACGTCGCCCGGCAACGGCGCGAGGTTGCGTGCCTCGACGGCCACATACTCCGCCAGGGTGCCGTCGCGATACCAGTCGGCGAGGCCGAACACCCGCTGTCCTACCGACAGTCCCGTCGTGCCGTAGCCGAGAGCGGTGACCACTCCGGCCAGCTCGTGGCCGGGGATCGACGGTGTTCGGTCACGGTCGCGGCGATCGGTCCAGGTCGAGGGCCACGCCATCTCCGTCGGGACGAATCCCGACGCATGAATCTGAACGACGACGTCGTTTATCGCTGCCGACGGCTCGGGCCGCTCCACCAGCGTCATCCCGGCCATTCCCACAGCCTGATCCGTCACCACGATCGCCTTCATGAAGTTTTCTCCTCGGTCATTTGTCTCTTTGCTGGAAAGTTGCAGGACTGCAAAGCCCGGCCCGGGACGTTTGTTCGCGGGCGCGCTGATCGCCCCCGAGACGTGTCGTCAGGCGACGTTCGAAACGACCGTCGGCACGATCATGATTTTATCCGTATTGCGGCTCTGCGGCGGTTTTGACATCGAGTTGATATCGCGGGGCCTGGAGCGGGTCGAACGTTCAGCCGAGCGAACAGCCTGCGCCTCGCAGCCTCGCCTGCTTCAGCACTTCGGCGCCAAGGGCAATATCCAAGGCGCCAATACCGACGAGAACGATCAACACCGTCTTGTCCATGGAAGACCGGCCGGGCAGCCTGCCGGCCACGAGATCAGGGACCTCGCCATCGATGTCTGCCCGAGTGAGCACACCCGATTGTATCAGCGGTGCGATATTTCCACGTTGCTGGCATGCCTCCCAGTTGTCGACATAGATTTTGTCCGCGACGGACGCGATCCTGCCATCGATCTCCTGGTAAGAGCCTAAGGCACAGACGGTGACGTTACTCTCGAGCCAGTCAGCGTCGACCAAAGGCGCGTTCTTCGACAAACCCGTGGCGGTCACGACGAGATCGGCGTCCCTTACGGCTTCGTCAAGCCGGCTTTCGACGGAGATGCGTGGGCCACCTTGCCTGGTCATCGCCTTTGCAATCCCGGCCGTTGCTCCGCTTCTGCTTGCTACGACGATCTTTCCGACGTCGACTTGGCTGGCCATGTACTTCGCGATCATCTGTCCAATGGAACCGAATCCTAGGATCACCACCTTGCGCAGCCGCTTGGGGACACATGGCCGTAGTGCGCAGATTGCCAGCGCCGCCGTTCTGACCGCGGTCATGGAAGTGGCGTCGATGACCCCAGCCAGGAGACCCGTAACCGCGTCGCAGAGCACGATGGTCGCGGGAACGCGCGGCAGGCCCCGCTGATTGTTACCGTGGCACGCCGCGAACCACTTCACGCCAGCGATGTTAGCCGCGATGTCGCAGCCGGAGATCGCTCCCATGTGCCGATGGCCGTTGTCGTCGCTTAGCGTCAGTCCCCCCTTCGTCCCGCTGAGGATGCGCCCTTCCGAAAGATCGGTGAGGGCCCTTTCGACGACGCGCAAGACCGATGCCGGGTCGAGAAGCCGGCGCGCTTCTTCGGCGCCGATGTAAAGTGGTGCGGACATTGCAGATCCCTAGCGCCGGACCTTGTAGCCGGATTTCTCCAGATCCCATGAATTGGCGATCGGCGCGGTCAGGTCGCTCTTGCGGATGCGCTGGGTGGGACCGCGAGGAAACTCGGAGACGAAATCGACGTAACGCGGGATCTGATAGTAGGCGAGATCCTGCTCGCACCACTTGATCAGCTCGAGCGGCTCAAGCCGTTGCTCAGGGGCGAGTTTGACGAACACACGGATTTCCTGCTCACCCATGTCCGACGATACGCCGACGACCGCGGATTCCTCGACCGCAGGATGAGCGTTGACGACGCGCTCGACTTCCCAGGCCGAAACGTTCTCACCACGGCGCCGCAATGAATCCTTCTTGCGCCCGGAATAGTAGAAGAACCCGTCTTCGTCCATGTAGCCAAGGTCACCCGTGTAAACGCAGCCCTCGTGCAGCACCTCGGCGGTCTTCGCCGAATCCCGGAAATATCCGGCCATGACGATCCCCGGCATCTTCGGGCGCACGACGATCTCGCCGACGCTTCGCGGCGGCAGCTTCTTTCCATCGCCGCCGACGATCCACGATTCGAACTCCTCGACCGGCTTGCCGATCGAGCCGACCCGGCCCTCAAGATTGAGGTGCGTGAAGTTTCCTGCTTCCGAAACTCCGTAACCCTCGCGGATGCGGACGCCAAAGCGGCTTTCGAACTCACGCCAGCTTCGAGCCGGCGCCGCTGCCCCCCAGGCAATTCGCACCGGATTTTCCGCATCGCGCGCATCGGGCGGTTGCTTCAACAAGATGTTCATGGCCCCGCCCAGGTAGTGGAACAGCGTTGCACCAGCGTCACGGATCTGTCGCCAGGCCTGGGAGCCGCTGAAGCGATCCACCATGGCGATGCGAACACCGTGCTGTAGGGCGATGAGCACGGTCATCCAGGCCGCGACATGATAGAACGGCTCCCACAGAAACAGCACGTCGTCGGCGCGCACGTCCGCCAGCACGCCGGCATTCTTAGCCCCGATCTGGAAGAATCGCTCCGTGAGCATCACTCCCTTCGGCCGCCCGGTCGTGCCGGAGGTATACGAGATCGACTGCACGCGATCGAGATCCGGCGCCGGCAGCCGCACAGGCGGAAGCTCGCCGGCGAGGTCGACATGCTTGAGGGCCGAAATATCGGTCCGCATCAGGGTGTAGACAGGCGGATGGCGGCCGAACCCCTGCACTGCGAACAGGACGTCCTCCGCATGCGCGGGATCGATAATCAGGCAATGCGGCGTGGCATCCTCGAGCTGAAGCCGGATGCCGTTGCGCTTGAAATGGGTGCTGACCTCGATGACGACACAGCCGAGCGACACCAATGCCAGATAGACCACCACATGTCGCGGGCTGCTGCCCATCATGATCATGACCCGCTTGCCGGCGGAGCAGCCTGAGGCGTGCAATGCGGCGGCAGCCTGGCGCACGTCACGCCGCAGATCACCGAAGCTCATCGTCCTGCCCTCGAAGGTCAGGAAAGGCGCATCCGGCCTCTCGTTCGCCCGTCGCTCGATGAGACCTGCGATCGTCTTCACGCGTGGCTACGCGCTCTTGGCGTTGCGCCGCAGGAAATGCGTGGCGCCTGCCTGTGACACACCCGACTTGAAGCCCTGACGGTGCAGGCGCGCGGCGTCGCTCAGCACGGTGGCGATCTCGTCCGACAGGCTTTCATAGAGCCAAGTCTTGGTGCGGGCGTAGCTGTCGGCCGGGCTCTGGGCGAGCTGCTCGCAAATGCCAAGGGCTGCCGGCAGCACTTGTTCCGCCGGCACGATATGATTGAGGATACCGATCTGCTTCAGCTCTTCGGCGTCCATCAACCGGCCGGTCAACGTGAGCTCCCGCGCGCGCATGTCGCCGACGCTGCGCTGAAGCAGCCAGGTCCCGGTGACCGAGGCCAGCCCCCGTTTCACTTCCGGCTGCCCCATCCGCACGCCAGGGTGGCCGACGCGCGCATCGCACAGCAGCGCCATCTGGAAGCCGCCCCCGGCCGCCACGCCGTTGATAGCGGCGACCAGCGGTTTCTTGAAGCGCAGCAGGTCGCGGAAGAACTCGTCGAACTCCTCGACCCAGGGCGTTTCCTCGGTCCAGTTGACGCTCTCGTTCAGGTCCTGCCCGGCGCAGAACGCATCGCCGCGCCCGGTGATCACCGCCGCCATCGTCGATGCATCGGTGTTGAGCTTGCCCAAAGTGCGGCCGATCTCGGCGCGCATGGCGCGCGAGAACGCATTCAGGCGGCCCGGATTCTCGATCTCGATGACGGCGATGTTCCGGTCGTGGCGTAGATGGATCTGGCCCATGATGTTCCCGGGGGTTGAATTGTTGACAAACGGAATGCGCGATCAGGCGCCGCTGGCGGCGAGCCTGTGCATGAAGCGGCGCTGGTAGAGGACGAACGGAACGTTCATCAGCACGTAGAGGATGCCGGTGATCGTGTATGGCTCGAGGTAACGGAAGCTCTGGTAGCCCGCGAGCTGCGCCTGGGCGAGCAGCACCGGCACGCCGATCGCGAACAGGAAGGACGATTGCTTGTAGAGCACGAGCACGTAGTTCACGAGCGCCGGCAGGCTCTTGCGCACGGCAATCGGCACGAGCACGTGGACCCACATGACAAACGGCGAGAGGCCGAGCGCCATCGAGGCGTCGCGCAGCCCGGGCGGAATGGTGATCAGCGCGCCGCGATAGACCTCCGCACAGTAGGCGGCGTAGACGATGCCCAGCACCAGCACGCCAACCACCGCGCCCGGCAGCAGCACGCCGATCTCGGGCAGCGCGTAATAGCCGAAATAGAGCAGCACGAGGATCGGCACCCCGCGGAAGATCTCCTGGATCGTCCGCGTCGACAGATGCGCGATCCGGCCCGAACTCACCTGCGCGATGGCGATCAACAGGCCGCCGACCAGGGCGATGGCCGAGCAGGCGATCGTGACCAGCAGCGTCACGAGGACGCCCCACATCAGCTCGGGCAGGATGCCGACGGCGTAGGACCAGTCCCAGCTCATGGCTGCGGCACCTCGGCATTGAGAACCAGCGACGGCGCTGCGCGGCTCCCTCCCTGCGTGCTGGCGGCGCGCAGCGCACAGTTGAGCGGCAGGCCGCGCTCGATCAGTCCGAACAGCATGCTGGTCAGCAGGCAGAGCAGAAAATAGAGGACACCAACGCCGACATAGGTGCTCACCGTGGCGTACGTCGTGGTACGGATCATGTTGGCGACGGACAGCAAGTCCTGTACGCCGACGAAGCTCGCGACCGACGTCCACTTCACCATGTCGATGGCAAGGCTCGCGAAGGCCGGCACGATCTGCGACAGGGCCTGCGGGATCACGATCTTCGAGAGCGTGCGGTACTTCGACAGGCCCAGCGCCAGGCTGGCTTCGGTCTGGCCGCGCGGTACGGCCTGCAGTCCGCTGGCCACGATCTCCGCCCCGTAGGCGCCGCCCGCCAGCGAAAGCACGACGATCGATACGGTGACAGGATCAAGGTGCGGCATGCCCGGCACGGCGGGCAGGGCATAGTACACCCAGAAGAGATAGATCAGGACGGAGGCGCCGCGCAGAAGCTCGACGATGGATCCCGCTACCGAGCGAACAAGGCCGTTCCGCGCGCGGCGGGCGGTACCCAGGATCAGGGAGACGGGCACCGAGCCGGCAACGCTGAGGGCGGCAATCAGCACCGTCGTCAGCATGCCCCGCCCAATGGCCGGCAAGAACTCCGTCAGTTGATCCATCTGCTCTTACTTGCAGTCGGGAACGATGTCCGTCGCCTTGTTCGTCCTGGCCAGCAAGTCCCAGTTGTTGAAGCCGTACTTGTCGACGTAGAGCTTCTTCATCGTGCCATTGGCCTTCAATGCGTTTATCTGCGCATCGAACGCATCGCGGGTCGTCGCATCTTCCTTGCGAAACGCGAAAGCGATGCCGACGGCGGGCGACGTCGCGTCGACGACCCGCTCCACACCCTTCTTTTCGGGTTCGGCGACGCTGAACTGGCCGACGATAAACGCATCGGCGCGTCCCCCCGTGACGGCGGCGATGCCGGACTGGATGTCGGGCACGCGCATGAGCTGCCCTGTCGCGACGTTTTGCTTCATCGCGTAGGCCTCCTGAGAGGAGCCCGCCAGTACCGCCACGCGCGTATCGGCGTTCTTGGCAATCGCCGCATAGCCAGTGAGCTTCTTGGGATTGCCGGGCTTCACGTAGAGCGCGTCCTGCTGCGCCGTGACGGGCACGGTGAACGCCACCACCTGGCAGCGCGCGACCGTGATGTTCATGCCGCCGGGCAGGAAGTCGTATTGCCTGGCCTGCAGGCCGGGGATCATGGCGTCCCAGGTCGTGACGACGGCGGTGAGCTTCGGCACCCCCAGCCCCTTCAGTACCTCCTGCGACATCTCGATGAGATAACCCTGCGGCTCGCCCGACGGCGCGAGGAAGGCATAAGGTGGCGTGGACGCGATCGCGACCTTGGCATCGCCGGCCTGCTTCCAGGCTTTGACGAGCGCCGTGTCGCTGCCCGTCTGCGCTCCGGCAGTGGCGCTGATCGCCACGCCCACGGCACCGGCGACGATTGCCGCAAACAAATGATTATTGAACATTGATGCCCCCCGCGCAGCCGTCTCACGTCACGATGCTACGAAGGCATGCAAAGTCCTGTCCAAAACCGATTGTGGATCAATTCATTCCGATTTGGTATCGTTCGTTTTAATGGACATTCGTCAGTTCAGGTACTTCACGGCGGTTGCCGAGTCGCTGCATTTCGGCGAGGCGGCGCGGCGCCTCAACATGACTCAGCCGCCTCTATCCAAGCGCATCGCCGAACTTGAAGAACTCGCTGGGCGTTCGGCTGTTCGACCGCAACAGCCGCAAAGTCACCCTGACGCTCTCCGGCCAGCAGTTCCTGCCCTATGCCAAGGCCTGCATCGCCGCCTTCGACGAGGCGATCGGTTCGGTGCAGGTGACGGCTCCCAGCCGGTCACGGCGCATTCGCGTCGGCTTTCCCCTCGATACCTCACGCAAGGTAATCGGCCTGTTCACCAGCGAAGCCCGCTCAATGCGCGCGGAAGTCAGCATTGTCGAGGCGACGACCGCCGACCAGCATCGCATGCTGCTCGCGGACGAACTCGACATCGGCATCCTCCGTCATCCCTACAGCAGAAGAGGGTTGTGGTCGTCTCCGACGCTTTGTCAGACCCTGGGCTTGGTGATGTCGCGCGCCCACCCGTTGGCCGCCCGCAAGGAAATCGATCTTGTCGATCTCAAGGGCAGCATGCTCGTGACCTTCCCGCGCGCGATCGCGCCCGGTCTCTACGACGAGCTGATGGCCGCCGGCCGCGCCGGCGGCTACCGGCCCAAGCGCATCGAGCACGCCATGCGCATCAGGGCGGGCCTGCTTCTGTCGGAAGCGGCCGTGGCCCTGCGCCCGAAGGTGGCCTTGCGGACCGGCCGGGGCGCCCGGATGGCGGATCTCATTTGGAGGCCCATTGTCGGTGAGCCGCTCAAGTGGTGGACCTCTGTCGTCCGTCGCAAAGGCGCCACAGATCCGCTGACGCTAAGGACCGTGCAAGTGATCCTGCAAGGCCTCGAGAAGCACGATCAATGGCAGCAGTCTCCTAGGCGGGGTCACTGACCGCGAACGCCAGCAAAATACGTCCTCGGAGACCTCCCGACCTCACACGTCCAGATCGCGGACGAACTTCGCGTTCTTCTGGATGAAATCGAAGCGGAGCTCGGGTTTTCTCCCCATCAGGCTCTCCACCAGCGTCACGGTCTTCTTGTAGTCGCCGCGGTCCTTCTGGTCGGGGAGGGTGACGCGCAGCAGGACGCGCTTCGCCGGGTCCATGGTGGTGTCGCGGAGCTGCGCCGAGGGCATCTCGCCCAGGCCCTTGAAGCGGCTCACATCCACCTTGCCCGCCTTGAAGGTGGTCTTCATCAGCTCGTCTTTGTGGCCGTCGTCGCGGGCGTAGATCGTCGTGCTGCCCTGGGTCAGGCGATAGAGCGGCGGCATCGCCAGGAAGAGGCGGCCATTCGCCACCAGCCCCGGCATCTCGCGGAAGAAGAAGGTCATCAGCAGGGAGGCGATGTGGGCGCCGTCGACGTCGGCGTCGGTCATCACGATGACGCGCTCGTAGCGCAGCTTCTCCTCGGCGAAGCGGTCGCCCATGCCGCAGCCCAGCGCCTGGGTCAGGTCGGCGAGCTCCTTGTTGTCGCGCAGGCGATCGGCGGACGCGCTGGCGACGTTCAGGATCTTGCCGCGGAGCGGCAGGATCGCCTGGGTCTCGCGGTTGCGCGCCTGCTTCGCCGAGCCGCCGGCGCTGTCGCCTTCCACCAGGAAGATCTCGGTGCCCTGGGCGTCGCCGCGGCTGCAGTCCGAGAGCTTGCCGGGAAGGCGCAGCTTGCGGGTCGCGCTCTTGCGCTCGAGATCCTTCTGCTGGCGCTTGCGCAGGCGGTCCTCGGCGCGGTCGATGACGAAATCGAGAAGCTGATGCGCGCCGTCGGGATCGCCGGTGAGCCAGTGGTCGAAATGATCCTTGAGGGCGCTGTCGACGAGGCGCGCCGCCTCCGGCGAGGAGAGGCGCTCCTTGGTCTGGCCCTGGAACTGCGGCTCGCGGATGAAGAGGGAGAGCATCGCCGCCGCGCTCTCCATCACGTCCTCGGCGGTGATCTGCCCGGCGCGGCGATTGCCGGTGAGCTCGCCGTAATCCTTGAGGCTGCGGCTGAGGGCGCCGCGCAAGCCCTGCTCGTGGGTCCCGCCCTCGGGCGTGGCGATGGTGTTGCAGTAGGAGTGGCAGAAGCCGTCCTCCTCCGGGCACCAGTGGATCGCCCACTCGACGCGGCCGACCTTCTCGAACTCCGCCTCGCCCAGGAACGGCTTCGGCGTCACCGTGGCGCGGCCGTTGACGACGGAGGCGAGGAAATCGCCGAGGCCGCCGGGGAAGTGCAGCTTCTCCTCCTGGGGCACGTCGGCGGGGCGCGGCACCGCCTTGTCGCAGGCCCAGCGGATCTCGACGCCGCGGAAGAGATAGGCCTTGGAGCGGGCGAGGCGATAGATCTGCGCCGGCTTGAAGCGGCGCCGAGGTGCCGAAGATCTGCGGATCCGGATGGAAGCGGATGGTGGTGCCGCGCCGGTTGGAGACCGCGCCCTCCTTCTTGAGCTTGGTCGTGGGCTTGCCGCGGCTGTATTCCTGCACATAGAGCTTGCGGTCGAGCGCCACCTCGACCATGAGCCGGTCCGAGAGCGCGTTCACCACGGAGATGCCGACCCCGTGCAATCCGCCCGAGGTCTTGTAGGCGTCGCCGCCGAACTTGCCGCCGGAGTGCAGCGTGGTGAGGATCACCTCGAGGGCGGAGATCTTTGGGAATTTCGGATGGAGGTCGACGGGAATGCCGCGGCCGTTGTCGCTGACGGTGACGCTGCCGTCGCCGTGCAGCTCGACCTCGATGCGGCTCGCATGTCCCGCCACCGCCTCGTCCATGGCGTTGTCCAGGACCTCCGACACCAGGTGGTGCAGGGCGCGCTCGTCGGTGCCGCCGATGTACATGCCCGGGCGGCGGCGGACGGGCTCCAGCCCCTCCAGGACCTCGATGTCCTTGGCGGAGTACTGGGAGCCGGATTTGCGCGGGCTGGAATCGAAGAGGTCGGCCATGGCGGCGGGAGTATAAGGAGCGGGGCGAAGCGGCTGCAAGCTGCATCCGGTAGGATGCAGCTGGGAATCTCACAATAGATTGTGGCGGCAGGGGTCGGGCGCAACCGGCAACCGCGCCGGGAAGGGGTTGTTAACCAAGCCCCTTCTAGGCTGCCGGCCGCGACTGGTCGAGCGGAGGAATTCCCCCGAGATGAGCGAGCGAAGCTGCGGCGCCTGCGGCCTCTGCTGCAAGATCCTGCCGATCCCCTATTTTCAGAAGCCGGCGGGGCCCTGGTGCGTTCACAGCCGTCCCGGCAAGGGCTGCGCGATCTACGGCGACCGGCCGAAGCCGTGCCGCGACTTCGCCTGCGGCTGGCTCAAGATTCCGGAGATGGGCGACGAGCTGCGTCCGGACCGCTGCCATTTCATCGTCCGCATGGACGAGCAGCCGCAGACCGCGCGCTTCGACGTCGATCCCGCCTATCCCGGCACCGTCGCCAGCAAGGCGCTGGTGAAACTGCAGCAGGGGCTCAACGCCCAGGGCTTCACCATCATCGTGAACCTCGGCACCAGCGGCACGGTTCATCATCCGGACGGCACGACACGGCCCCTGATCGTGGCGAACACCATGGAGGAGGCACAGGCGCAGGTTGCCCGACGGGGCCTCGCCGAGGGCACCTACCACGTGCAGCTGCCGTGAGATATCAGGCACCGGGATCCCGTCCCTTGTCGGCACCGGCGTCTCCCGCGTAACGTGCGCGCCTGATCCCGGCGCCCCGTCGGCGCCGGGCGAGACTGGACCAATGCGATGACTTCGACACCCGATCCGCTGTCCCTGGGCAGGCTGGACGTCGCGACCCGCGAGCCCGCGCTCCGCACCATCGCCATGCCCGCCGACGCCAACGCCAACGGTGACATCTTTGGCGGCTGGGTGCTGGCGCAGATGGATCTCGCCGGCGGCAGCCTCGCGGTGCGCCGCGCCCGTGGCCGCGTCGCCACGGTGGCGGTGACGGGGATGACGTTCCATCTGCCGATCTATATCGGCGACGAGGTGAGCTGCTACGGCACCATCACCAAGATCGGCCGCACCTCCATCACCATCCACATCGAGAGCTGGGCCCGCCGCCACCGCGACGGCGACCACGTCAAGGTGACCGAGGGCACCTTCACCTTCGTCGCGCTGGGCGAGGACCGCAAGCCGCGCCCGGTGCCGCCGGAGTGAGCGGCGGATCTCAGAGGAGATAACCCGTGTCCTACACCCTGACCCTGCTCGGCATCGGCGCCGTGCACTTCCTGGCGGCGGCGAGCCCGGGCCCGGCTTTCGTCACCGTCACCCGCGTCTCCGTCGGCGCGACGCGGCGGGCGGCGCTGGCGGCGGCCTGGGGCGTGGCCTCTGCCTCCCTGTTCTGGGCTCTGGCCGCGAGCCTCGGCATGCAGGTGTTGCTGACCCAGGCGGCCTGGCTCTCCGATCTCATGAAGCTGGCGGGCGGCGCCTACCTGATCTGGCTCGGCATCCAGTGCTGGCGCCACGCGGGCACGCCTCTGGCGGTGGCGCCGAGTGGCGCCACCGGCCTCGGCGTCTGGCGCGCGTGGCGGCTGGGCTTCGCCACCAACCTCGCCAATCCCAAGGCGATCGTCTTCTTCGGCAGCATCTTCGTGACGCTGTTCGCGGCGGACACGCCGCTCTGGGTGCGGGTGGCGGCGCTCGCCATCGTCGCCATGAACGAGAGCGTCTGGTACTCCCTGGTGGCGCTCGCCTTCTCCTCGCGGCCGGTGCAGTCCGTCTATCGGCGCGGCAAGCGCTGGATCGAGCGTGTGTTGGGGACGGCGATGCTGCTGTTCGGCATCCGGCTCATCGCCGACGTCCGGACGTAAGTCCGGGCTTGCGGACCGGCGGGCTCGATGGATTGATGCCTCGAACTCTCCGGAGAAGATCCATGCCCCTCGACCACTACCTCGCCTTCGTCGCCGCGTCGGCGATCCTGCTGGCGATCCCCGGTCCGACCGTGCTCCTGGTGATCTCCTATGCCCTGGGCCATGGCCGGCGGGCCGCGCTCGGCACCGTCGCCGGCGTGGCCCTCGGGGATTTCACCGCGATGACCGCCTCGATGCTGGGCCTCGGCGCCTTGCTCTCGGCCTCTGCATTGGTGTTCACCGGCCTCAAATGGATCGGCGCCGCCTATCTCATCTATCTCGGCATCAAGCTCTGGCGCGCGCCGGTGAGTGACGCGGGAAATTCCGAGATCGAGCCCGCCACCAACTCCCGCCGCATCTTCCTGCACGCTTACGCCGTGACGGCGCTCAATCCCAAGAGCATCGTGTTCTTCGTGGCGTTCCTGCCGCAGTTCCTGGATCCGGCGTCGCCGCTGCTGACGCAGATGGCGATCTTCGAGACGACGTTCCTGGCCATGGCCACCTTGAACGCCATCTCCTATGGCGTGATGGCGGCGGCGGCCCGGCGCACCATCCGCAAGCCCGCCGTTCAGCGCGCGGTCAACCGCGCCGGCGGCTCGCTGCTGATCGGCGCCGGGCTTCTGGCGGTGCTCTGGCGGCGCGCGCCGGCCTGACGCTTACGCTCCCTTTCGCCACGCCTTCCAGTCGGCGAGCACCGCGTCGGCCATGAGGCGGGCGGCGGGTCCGAGCCACTTGGCCCCGCGCCGGGCCAGATCGCGCTTTACCGCCGGCATCGCCTCCGGCGTCGCCAGGTGCACGTTCGCGGTCTCGCGGCCCATGGCGCGGAGGATGCGCTGCTCGTCCCGGCGGATGGGGATATCGGCGAGCTCGATGCGCGAGCAATGCGGGCCCAGGCGCCGCACGACCCAGTCGCTGCCGATCGCCAGGAAGGGATCGGGCGAGCGCACCGAGCGCGCCGCCAATCTGGCGCCATAGAGAGGCGGCGCTGACGTTCCCGTCACGAAGGCGCAGGCGGAGGGCAGCACCGCCTTCGCCTCCCGGGCGATGCGGCTGCCGTTGCAGTCGGCGAGGGCCACGTACCTCTGACGGCCGAGGCTGCCGAGGCCGGCGATGCGGTGCGTGATGCGCTGAAGCTCGCTGCCGGTCGGAAGTGCGTTCGCGAGGAGGCGCCGCACGGGTGATGGCGTCTGCGTGGTCTTGCCGCTGTCGAGCTTGGCCCAGAACCGCACGGGCTCGCGCTCCTCGGCGTAGGCGAAGGCACGCAAGGTCGGATGGTGCTCCTCCAGCACGTAAGGATGCCCGCCCGCTCGCAGCGTCTCCGTATATCCCCGGAGGATCGCGCTCACGGCGCGGGCCGGCGAGATCGCCAGCGCCTCCGCGCGGATCGCGATCAGCGCGCTGGTGGCGAGGCGCACGAGATCCTGGGTATAGGGCAGGGGATAGGCCTCGTCGAAATCGTTGACGCCCCAGACCAGGCGGCCCTCCGCGTCGCGCCAGGTGCCGAAATTCTCCACATGGAGGTCGCCGACGGCGAGAACCCGCGGCGCCGCCGCGAGTTCCGGACAGGCCTCGCGCCAGACCGCAATCCAGCGATAGAAGGTGGCGCGCAGGAACGGGAACGCGGCCTCCGCCATCGCCCGGTGCTTGAGGGCGAGGTCGCCGTCGATGAGTCGGATGCGCCGCCGCGCCCAGGTCTCGTAGGCGCGGGTGCTCGCGAAGATATCCATCGAATACCTCGCCAATTGTCGGGGGAGCGACGTCCCCGGATCATCGCGGCGGAATGTAGAAATGTCGAGCCCGGCTGCGAGCCGTTCGGGTGGCCGGTTGGAACAGGGATGGAGCGGGGATGCGGCGTCGGCGCGCCGCCTATCTCTACATGAAGACGTTCGCAATCGATCCGCGCCGGGGAGGGTGTCGAGCCGAGCCTGCAGCGTCGCCACCGGAAACGACGAGGACAGTCATGATCCGCACTCTGTTTCTTACGACGGCGATGGGTCTTGCTCTTACCTCCGCCGCCTACGCGCAGACCGTGAATACGGAGACGCAGCGCGACGTCGATCAGCAGCAGCGCGTCGAGCAGGGATTGCAGAGCGGTTCGCTCAACACCGGCGAGGCCGCGCGCCTGGAGAACGGCGAGACGCATATCGATCACATGCAGCAGAACGCCCTCAAGGACGGCAGCCTCTCGCCGGCGGAAGCCGCGCGCATCAAGAACGCGCAGAACGCCGAGAGCGCGCGCATCTACGACGACAAGCACAACGCCGTCGCCGGCAATCCCAACAGCGCGTCCAGCCAGCGCATGCAGGCGGACGTGCAGCGCAATGTCAACCAGCAGAGCCGTATCAATCAGGGCGTCCAATCCGGCGCGCTCACCAACAAGGAGACCGCGCACCTCGAGCGCGGCCAGGCTCATGTCGACAAGCGCGAGGCGCGCGCCGGCCGCGACGGCCATGTCGGCCCGCACGAGCAGCACCGCATCCAGACCGCCGACAATCACCAGAGCCAACGCATCTACCGCCAGAAGCACGACGGGCAGACCAAGCCCTAGACTTCTCGATATCGCCTGACGAACGCCCTCGCCGAGAGATCGGCGGGGGTGTTTCTTTTTCGGCATCGATCGCGCCGGCGCCTGTTAATTGATCGAACAATGCGCGGCGTGCTGCGCCGCTGCTCCTCGGCGTCGCGCCGGAGACGCTGGGGATGCACGATGTTTGAGCATCCTGCTTGCCCCGTCGCCATCGGCGACTCCTGGCACGTCGATTGCTTTGATCGATGCGGGGGATGTCCAAATCAACGGAGGTCAGGGATGAGCATCAGGGGCAGGGCGATATTCGGGCTGATCGGCGCGGCGCTGGCGCTCTCGGCGTCGGCAGTGCAGGCGACCACTCTCGACGACGTCAAGAAGAAGGGCGAGCTTGTCATCGGCATGGAGGTCGCCTATCAGCCCTACGAGTTCTTCAAGGACGGCGAGGTCATCGGCTATGACGTCGACATCGCGAACCGCTTCGCGAAGTCGCTGGGCATCAAGGTGAAGTTCGTCGACACCGAATGGGCGGGCGTCATTCCGGCGCTCCTCACCAAGAAATTCGACGTCATCCTCTCCGGCATGACGATCACCAGCGAGCGGGCGCAGAAGGTGAACTTCTCCATGCCCTATGCGGAGGCCACCAGCGTGATCCTGGTGCGGCTCGACGACACCTCGATCAAGACCGTCGACGACATCGCCGGCAAGAAGGTGGGCGCCCAGCTTGGCAGCGCCGCCGACAAGGTGGCCAAGGACTTCGAGACCCAGCTCAAGGCCAAGGGCAAGCCCGGCTATACCGACTACAAGCTCTACGAGCACTATCCCGAGGCCTACGTCGATCTCACCAACAAGCACATCGACGCCGTCGTCAACTCGCTCTCGACCCTCAAGGTCCTGATCAAGGAGCAGCCCGGCAAGTACCGCACGGTGGCCGGGATCCAGAACATCCAGGCCTTCTTCGGCATGGCCTTCCGCAAGGACGACACCGACTTCCTCAAATTCGTCAACGACCAGTTCGCGGAGATGAAGGCGAACGGCGAGCTGGCGGCCCTGCAGAAGAAGTGGTTCGGCGATGTGATGGAGACGCCGAACCAGGTGCCGGAAGTGCTGCCGTAAGGTCGGCCTGGGGCAAGGAGGCTCGGAGGCCGCATGGACGGCGTCGACTGGGGCGTGATGTGGTACGCCGCTCCCTACATGCTGAAGGGAGCGGTGATCACCCTGGAGATCTCGGCGCTGGCCATGATCTTCGGTACCGCCGTCGGCGTGCTCTGCGGCCTTCTGCTCCTCTCCGACGTCAAGGCGATCAAGGTCCTGATCCGCGGTTACGTCTACTTCGTGCGCGGGACGCCGGCCCTGGTGCAGATCTTCCTGGTCTATTTCGCGCTGCCTGTCATCGGCATCGACATTCCGCCGTTCTGGGGCGGCGTCACCGCGCTCGCCTTCAACGCCGGCGGCTTCATGGCGGAGATCGTCCGCGCCGGGCTGCAGTCGATCGATCTCGGCCAGACCGAGGCGGCCAAGGCGATCGGCATGACCAACAAGCAGACCCTGCAGTTCATCCTGCTGCCGCAGTCGCTCCGCCGCATCACGCCGCCGCTCACCAACGAGCTCATCACGCTCGTCAAGGGATCGTCGCTGCTGTCCGTGATCTCCATCTTCGAGCTCACCCGCTCGACCCAGGTGATCATCGCCCAGCGCTTCACGCCCTTCGAGCTCTATGCGCTGCTGGCGGTGTTCTATCTCGTCATCATCTCGTCTCTCTCCAAGGTCTCCGAGTACATCGAGCACCGCCTCGCATGACCGCACCGGCGCCGATCCTCAGCATCCGCAAGCTCTCCAAGGTCTATTCGGAGATCCCGGTCGTGGACCGCGTCGACATGGAGGTGTCGGCGGGCGAGATCGTGATGATCGTGGGGCCCAGCGGCGCCGGCAAATCCACCATGCTCCGCTGCATCAACCGCATCGAGAACCCCTCCGAGGGCGAGATAACAGTCGCCGGCATCAACATGGGCGGCGAGACGCGGAACGGCCGCCTGGTGCCGGACAAGCCCGAGGTGACCGCGAAGAAGCGCCGCCATGTGGGCATGGTGTTCCAGCGCTTCAACCTGTTCGCCCATCTGAGCGCCCTCGACAACGTGGCGATCGGGCCGCACCGGGTGCTGGGGACGCCGCTCGCCGAGGCGCGGACCGCGGCGAAGATCCTCCTGGAGCAGGTACGTCTCGGCGAGCACGCGATGAAACGCCCGGCGCAGCTTTCAGGCGGCCAGCAGCAGCGCGTCGCCATCGCCCGGGCACTCGCCATGCGGCCGGTGCTGATGCTGTTCGACGAGCCGACATCGGCGCTGGATCCCGAACTTGTGGGCGAAGTGTTGGAGGTGATCCGCGGCCTTGCCCGAAACGGCATGACCATGCTGGTGGTGACCCACGAGATGCAGTTCGCCCGGGAGGTCGGCACCCGCGTCGTCTTCATGGACGGCGGCCGCATCGTCGAGGAGGCGCCGCCGGACCAGCTCTTCAGCAATCCCCGCCAGGAGCGCACCCGGGAATTCCTCCGCCGCGTCGCCAGCCGCAACACGGCGCCGGAGCCGGTGGTGGTGCAGCGTGGCGAGCCTCTTTCCGCCGCCATCGCCGTAGAGAGGGTTTAACTACCCTCTCTTCGCCACCCACCTGTCCCGCTTCGCCGCCCACCAGGGCTGCTCGCAGATGTGGCCGAGGAATTCGACGACGGTGTGGGCGCCGAGGTAGGAGGTGACGCCGGTGCCGATGTCGAGCTGCGGGTTCACCTCGACGAAGTCGAAGCCCACGACATTGGTGCGCTTGGCGATCGCGTGGAGCGTGTCGCGGAGCTCCGCATAGGTCATGCCATTGGGCTCCGCCGAGACGCAGCCCGGCACCAGGGAGAGGTCGAGGACGTCGACGTCGATGCTGACGTAGCAGGCGGCGCCCTCGGGCACGACCTCGGCGATGCCCTCGGGCGAGAGCCGACGGAACTCGCTCATGGTGACCATGCGATTGCCGTCGTTGATGCTGTCCTCGATCATCGCCGGCGAGTGGCGCAGGCTGCGGATCCCCACCTGGGTCAGGCTCTGCACGTGCAGCATCGGCGAGATATGGCGGAAGGCGTGCCCGTTGGTGAAGCGGAGATCGTGGATGAAGGGCGCGTAGTCGGAATGGGCATCGAAATGAATGACATGCAGCGGCTCGCTGAAGGCGCGCACGATGGGGAAGGTGATGGAGTGGTCGCCGCCCAGCACCACCACCAGGGCGCTGCGCTCGATCAGCGCCCGGGTCATCGCGGTGATATTCTCGAAGGTCTTCTCGACGTTGGTGGGGAGGATGTCGGCGTCGCCGGCATCCACGATCATCTCGCCGGCGATTTCGGGATCGAGATACATCCGCCGCGTCTCCGGATTGTAGTAGCCGCCGGCGCCGGAGACGAAGCGGAGCGAGTGCTCGCGCAAGGACCGCGGCCCCATGCGGGAGCCCGCGAGGAACGGCGAGCCCTCGTCGAAGGGTACGCCCATGATGGCGATGGCGCCGTCGGCGCGCTCGTAATCCTCGCAGATGCGCGCGCGCAGGAACGACGGAATGCCCACGAAGGGCCGATTGACCCGCTCCCGGCGGGCGTTGCTGCGGTCGTTCATGGCTTTCCCCCTGATGAACCAAAGTCTTCGGCGGTTGGCATCGCAAAGCGCGTGCCGTGCCGCCCGACATCGCATTATCATAGGGCCGAATTCTGCCGACGATCGAGGAGGAAGCCATGACCTTGCCGCTGACCGTGCCACCGCAAATCGGGCATCAGACGTTCCTTTATTCGCCTCTGGTGACCGACCTCGACACGCTCGACGCCCATGTGGCCGTGCTCGGCATCCCCTATGGCGATCCCTACACCATCGACGAGGTCACCAACGACCAGACCAAGGCGCCGGACGCGGTGCGCGCCGCCACCGGCCGCGTCTCCCGGGCGGTGGAGCGCTACGACTTCGATCTCGGCGGCCCGATCTTCGACGGCAAGCCCGTCAAGATGGTGGATGTCGGCAATGTCCCCGGCGATGCCCGGGAGCTCACCGGCCATTACCGCCGCGCCGAGGCGGCGGTGCGCAAGATCCTGGCCGGCGGCGCCTTGCCCATCACCATCGGCGGCGATCACGGCGTGCCGATCCCGGTCTGGCGCGCCTATGAGGGTGCCGAGCCCATCACCCTGGTCCAGATCGACGCCCATCTCGACTGGCGCGACGAGGTGAACGGCGTCCGCGAGGGCTATTCGAACCCGATCCGCCGGGCCTCGGAGATGGCCCATATCGGCGAGATCTTCCAGATCGGCCTGCGCTCCCAGGGCAGCGCGCGGACCGAGGAGGTGGAGGCGGCGCTGGCCTACGGCGCCCATCTGATCCCGGCCCACGAGCTGCACGACGTCGGCATCGACGCCGTCCTCGCGCGCATCCCCGCCGGCGGCCGCTATTACATCACCATCGATGCGGACGGCCTCGATCCCGCTGTCATGCCCGCGGTGATCGCGCCAGCGCCCGGCGGCGTCACCTTCCACCAGATGCACAAGCTCATCCACGGCCTCGTGCGCAAGGGGCGGGTGGTGGGCATGGACATCGTGGAGATCACGCCCTCCGCCGACGTCAACGACATCACCTGCATCACCGCCGGACGCTTGATCGTGAACCTCGTCGGCGCCGCGACGCGGGCGGGATATTTCGACGCCGGGAAGACGCGCGCCGACCGCCGAGCGGAAATGCTGGGCGTGCGCTAGGGAATGAGGAGATCCGGCAGGCCGCGGATTTCCGCCAGGGACAGCTCCTGCAGCCCCGCCGCCGTGTGATAGACGAAGCGCAGGTGCTGGCGGCGGTTGACTCGGGCGCCGGGCAGGGGGTGATAGACGGGATCGGCGGCATCGAAGCCCGGCGCGATGGCGCCAACCTCCGCCTCGTGCTCGATGCGGTAGGAGAGGAGGCGCATCACCGTGCCGTCGTCCCGGCGGGTGACGAAGGGCACGCCCACCAGGCGGAGGAAGCTGGTGGCGTCGGTCGCGACCAGCGCCAGCTCGCAGAACGACTTCTCCACGAGATCGAAATCGGGCTCCGCCGTCGTCGCGGAAGCGCCGTCCGCCGTCGCCGGTATTTGCCAGGTGGTGGCCCGGCGCTTGGCGCCGTTGTGTCCGGGCCCGGCCAGCGTCGGCTCGACATGGGGATGGTCGTGCGGGTGATCGTGGGGCATCAGTAGCTCACGGGCTTGTCGATGATCGCCTTGTGGACGCCGAGCTTGTTGTTGGCGACGAGGGCGCCCAGCGTGTCCACGATGACGCGGGTGGCGAAGAGCGAGGTGATGTCTGACGTGTCGTAGGGCGGCGACACCTCGACGATCTCCAGGCCGCAGATGCCTTCCTTGGCGATCAACCCCACCAGGCCCAGGGCCTCCCGGGGCAGGAAGCCGCCGGGCTCGGGCCAGCCGGTGCCGGGGACGAAGCCGCAGTCGACGGAATCCACGTCGAAGCTCATGTAGACGGCGTCGACGTCCTTCCAGGCGATCTCCAGCGCGATCTCGGCGGTCTTGGCGATGCCGAGCTTCTCCACATCGCTCATGGTGATGATGGTGGTGTCGCGCGCGCGGGCGACGGCCACCGCCTCCCGCGGCACCTGCCAGCCGCCGATGCCGATCTGCACCAGGTTGGTGGCGGAGACGTTCGGCAGGTTGGTGGCGTGGAACCACGGCGTCGTGTGCATGCGCTCGTCGAGATCCTTCTCCTGGATGTCGGCGTGGCGGTCGAAATGCACGATGCCGATCTTCTTCGAGGTGCACTGGGCGATGCCGCGCACGGTGGGAAACCCGATCGAGTGGTCGCCGCCGAGGATCATCGGCAGCGCGCCCTGCGAGAACACGTGGGCGACGCCGCGGCTGATCTGGTCGAAGCTCTTCTCGAGATTGGCGGGGATGGTGAAGACATCGCCGACGTCGCAGAGCGTCATCTGCTCGCGGAGATCGACGCCCATCTCGAAATTGTAGGGCGTATAGAGGGCGGAGATACGCCGGATGCCCTGGGGTCCGAAGCGGGCGCCGGGGCGGTAGGTGGTGCCGCTGTCGAAGGGCACGCCCATGACCGCCGCCTGATACTTGCCGACGTCGCGGACGTTCTCGACGTAAGGCGCCTTGAGGAAGGTGTTGATCCCAGCGTAATGCGGCAGCTCGCCGCGGGAGAAGGTGGGGATGCCTTTGTCGGTGAGGCTGTCGGCGCCGGAAAGTCCCATCTTCAGCGCCCATTCCCGCTCCGCAGCCCAAGCGGTGCCGGGGATCTCGCCCTCGCGATGGGTGGCGCGCCAGCCCTGCAGCCCCTTCTTGTCGAAGTCGGGATGATGATAGCGGCGATCCTCCGCGCGGGCGGCGGCCCGCGGCCCGTGGGTTCTGCGGCCGATCGGACCTGACATCATCGGAAAGCACCAGCTTGCATCGGCATCTCCCAAAATCACCCGCGGTATTCTGCACCCTTTGCGGGGCCTTCGCTACAGCCGGGGCTCATCCCGCGTTGCTCCAGATCAGGCCCAGGATCTGCTCGCGGATGGCGATGAACTCCGGGCTGGCCTTGATCGTGCGGATGTTGTCGCGATCGCCACCCGCGCGCGAGAAGGGGACGGCGAGGCGCTCCACGATGCGGCCGGGGCGCGGCGACATCACCACCACCTCGGTGCCGAGATAGACCGCTTCCTCGACGCTGTGGGTAATGAAGACCACGGTCATCCGGGTGCGCTTCCAGACCGCGTGCAGCTCCTCCTGCATCTTCTCCCGAGTGAGCGCGTCGAGGGCGCCGAAGGGCTCGTCCATCAGCAGCACCTTGGGGTCATTGACGAGGGCGCGCACGATGGCGAGGCGCTGCTGCATGCCGCCGGAGAGCTGGTAGGGATAGCGGTTGCGAAAATCCCAGAGGCCGACCAGGCGGAGGTAGTGCTCGACCTTCCGCTGGCGCTCGGGACCGGGCCGGCCGCGCACCATGGGCCCGAACTCCGCATTCGCCATGACGGTCATCCACGGGAAGAGTGCCGGCTGCTGGAACACCACGCCGCGGTCCGGGCCGGGGCCCGCGATCGGCACGTCATTCAGCGTCACGCTCCCCGACGTCGGCATGAGAAAGCCCGCGAGGGTCTGCATCAACGTCGTCTTGCCGCAGCCGGAAGGTCCGACGATGCAGACGAAATCCCCCTCGGAGAAGGCGAGGTCGATCGCCTCCAGGGCGTGGACGGGCCCGTCCTTGGAGGGGTACTGGACGGAAAGGTCCGTGAACGCGACGAAGGCGTCAGGCATCTGATGAGGGCTCGTCCACGCCAACCACCAATTCCGTCATGCCCGGCCTTGAGCCGGGGGTCCACGTCTTGCAACCGAAAAATTCGTGGATGGCCGGGACAAGCCCACGGCTGTCCGGTTCGGAGAGCGGATAGCGAGGTGACGGGAAGTATTCGCGCGAGCGCTGGATCGGCTGCGGTGCGTCCTTCGAGACGGCCGCTGGCGCGGCCTCCTCAGGATGAGGCGATTTTCTTTGTGCCATCACCCATTTACCTCTTCCTGAGGAGCAGCCCGCAGGGCTGCGTCTCGAAGGACGCGAGATGCTTCTGCCATGCGCTTTCCGAGGGCGACCGGCGCTCGATACTTCGATCCCTGATTTCGAACCGCCGCGTCCTCGATTCTCACAAACGCACGCAAGTCCAATCACCGCAAGGATCTGCGACGCACGCACGATCGCTCAACCGGACAGCCGTGGGTCAAGCCCGGCCATGACGGAATGAATGGTGGTAGCGATGGTGGCTATCGCCCTACGCCTTCACCGCCTTCGCCATGAAGCTGGTGTTGATCGCCTTATGAAAAGCCTCGATGCCCGGCGCCGCGCGGATGCTCTTCTGCGCCACCAGGAAGTCGGCGGTGCTCTTGAGCACGTTGGCGAATTTGCCGGGCTTGCCGGGCATGCCGAGCCAGTCCGGCGTCAGCTGGCGCTCGAAGGTGACGAAGTCGTATTCCTCCATGTCCCGGGTCGCCACGTCCGGTGTCACGCCCGCCTGCTTGGCGACGATGGCGGCGGCGTCCGCCGGCTTCGTCTTCCACATCGCCAGCGCGTTGGCGTAGGCGTGCAGGAAGCCCGTCACCGCGTCGGGATAGGTCTTGCTGAACTCGGTGCCGGCGACGATGAGGTCGGCGATGACGTAGCCCGCGGCATCGAGCTTCTTGTAGGTCTCGAAATGCTCGCCGCCCGCGTCCAGCATCTTCGACTTTGCGGGGCTCCAGACATAGGCGGCGTCGATGTCGCCGCGGGTCCAGGCGGCGACCTCGGCGTCAGGCTTGAGGTCGAGGACGGTGACGTCCTTCTCGGTGAGGCCGTTGGTCTTGAGGAAGCCCAGCAGGCGGAAGTGGGATGTCGAGCCGAAGGGCGTCGCCACCTTCTTGCCTTTGAAATCCGCCGGCGTCTTGATGTTGGCGGCCTTGCGCACGACCATGTCCTCCGCCGGGCCGATGTTGTCGACCATGCCGATGAGCTCGTAGGGCAGCTTCTGGCTGATGCCCGCGGCGGTGGGCGAGGAGCCGATGGCGAGGCCGATATCCACGGACTTCGCGGCGAAGGAGGTGTTGATCTCGGCGCCGCTGCCGGCCTCGGTCCAGTTGATCTTGCCGCCCGCCATCTTCTCGAACCAGCCCTCGCCCTTGGCGATCATGGTGGGCTTGGTCTCGACGAAATAGCTGACGCGCACCGTCTCCGGCGCCTTGCCCGCGGCCATGAGCGCCCGCGTCGGCAGCGCCGAGACCAGCGCCGCGCCCGAGAGCGTGGCCGTCGCCATGAAGGTGCGCCGCGTCAGTGATCCCTGTCCGTCCCGATCGTTCGCCATGGTGTCCTCTTCTCTTTCTGGTGGGAGTCAATCCTTGCCGGCCCAATGGACGACGCGATGCTCCACCGCCAGCAGGATGCGATCGAGCGTCAGGCCCATCAGGCCGATGACGAGAATGCCGACGAAGACGTAGTCCGAGCGCAGGAAGCGGCCGGCGTCCAGGATCATCCAGCCGAGGCCGGTGCTGCCGGCGATGATCTCCGCGGCGATGAGGGTCGCGTAGACGACGCCGATGGCAAGCCGCGCGCCGGTGAAGATCTCATGCAGCGCCGAGGGGAAGATCACGTGGCGGAACACCTGCCACTCGCTGGCGCCGAGCGCGCGCGCCGCCTGGACGCGCTGCACCGAGACGCTCTTCACGCCGTCCATGGCGGCGATCGCCGAGACCGGCAGCGCGGTCAGGAACAGGAGGACGATCTGCGGCGTCTCGTCGATGCCGAACCAGACGATGAGGAGGACGAGGTAGGCGAGCTGCGGCAGCGGCCGGAAGAACTCCACCAGCGGGCTGAAGATCGCCTCGATCTTGCGGTTGTACCCCATGCCGAGGCCGAGGAGGGTTCCGACGACGGCGCCGGTGGCGAAGCCCGCCAGCACCCGCTCCAGGCTGAGCCCCGCATGCTCCCAGATCGTGCGGTTGCGATAGCCGTTCTCCACGAGGTCGGTGAAGCCGTCCCACAGCAGCGCCGGTCCCGGCAGGAAGAGATCGTCGACGAGATCGAGCTGGGTCGCGATGAGCCAGGCCGCGATGAGGACTAGAAGGCTGATCGCGGTGGCGCGGCGCTCGCCGAGGTTTTGCCAGAGGTTCTTCACTCGACGCCCCGCCAGTGGATGACCGCGCCGTCCAGCAGCAGCACGAGGCGATTGAGCGCCATGCCGAGGATGCCCAGCAGGATGATGCCGACGATGATGACGTCGTTGCGGAGGAACCGGCTGGCGGAGAACACCATCCAGCCGAGCCCGTCGGTGGCCGCCATCAGCTCCGCCGCCACCACGGTGGAGAAGGCGGCGGCGAGCGCGATGCGCGCACCGGTGAAGATGATCGGCAGCGCCGAGGGGAAGATCACATGGCGGAAGATCTGCCAGTCGCTGGCGCCCAGCGAGCGGGCTGCCTGGATGCGCTGCAGCTTCACCGTACGCACGCCGGCCATGGCGCTGGCGGCGATGATGGGAAACGCCGTGAGATAGAGGAGGGCGATCTTCGAGGTGTCGCCGGTGCCGAGCCAGAGGATCAGCAGGATCAGATACGAGAGCGGCGGCAGCGGCCGCATGAACTGGACGATGTAGTTGCAGGCGCCGCGGATGGTGGCGTTCTGTCCCATGGCGAGGCCGAGGGGGATGCCGGTGAGGCAAGCCAGCACGAAGCCCGCGCCGCAGCGCCACAGCGTCGCCGCGCTGTTCTCCCAGAGCGTAGTCTCGCGATAGCCGTTTCTGACGATGTCGATGAAGGTCGCCCAGACCGCGGCGGGGCCGGGGAGCAGCACCTCCGGCACCAGGGCCAGGGCGGTGACGAGGTACCAGGCGAGGAGAACCGCGAGCACCGAGCAGAGGCTCAGCCACCGCACGTCGCGGAGGATCGTGCCGGCCCCTGTGTGCGCCGAAACGCTCATAAGGGTCGCCGCCAGCGCATCGCGCCTGCTTCTCTCTCCGGCATCCGCCCCATCCCCTTGATCGGCGCAATGATACGGACGGCGGGACCGCCGCTGTCAAGCCGAAGCACGCTCCTAATCGCCCGATCAAGGTCGGAAAAGTCCGGTTGTTTCCCGTGCGTTGCGGCTGGCATCGCGCCCGGCGCCGCCTGCCTAGCAGGCAGGCATCATGCCCCGATAACAGACAGGGTTCGCTCAGCCGCGACACCTGTGAGATCGCTCACAACCCCTCCGGGCCGCAACGCCGTACAAGTCACCTACAAGCACCTTCCGAGCTTCGCGGGGATGATGTCGGAGTCCGGGATGTACCGTCGCGCGCTATCGTGGAGGGCGATCGCCGGCGCCGCGCTGGTGGCGCTCACGGCGCTCGTGCTTTCGTCCGTTGCCCTCGCCCAGGAGCGCGCCGGCGCTCCCGGCATCCTGACGGCCCAGCAGCAATATCAATACCGCTACGTGCCGCCGAGCCCGCAGGCCGTGCGCGTGCCTGAGCTCGTCGGCCTCTCCGTCGCCGAGGCCGAGCGCCTGCTGCGCGAAGCGCGCCTCGTGCTGGCCTTGCCGCCGACTACGGCGACGATGCCGTCGGGGCGCATCGCCTCCCAGCGGCCGGCCTCCGGCACGGCGGTGGCGCCGGGGTCGCGCGTCAGCATCACGCTGGCGACGCCGGCGCCGAAGCCGCTCGCGGCCCCCAACCTGGTCGGGCATTCGCTCGCGGAAGCCGAGGCGATCGTCCAGCGGATGGGCCTCGGCCTCTCGGTCCGAAATCAGGCGCAGGCCGGCGATGGTGCGACGGTCGCCCGGCAGGAGCCGGCGCCGGGCTCGCCGGTGCAGCCCCGCTCGGCGATCGCCGTCATGGTGCAGCAGGCTCTCGCCACGGTGCCCGATGTCGTCGGTCTCCCGGTGGCGCGGGCGCAGATCGCCGTGCGCGAGGCCTACCTGCAGCTGGCCTTGCCGCCGGCGGCGACCACGGATCCGGCCGCGATCGTCTCGGCGCAAAGTCCCGCTGCGGGAACGCGGGTTCCCGCGCGGACCGCCGTCACCGTCAGACTGGCCGCGCCCCTCGCCGTGGTCCCCGACATCGTCAATCAGCGCCTCGCCGATGCCCGGCGCCTGGTCGCGCAGGCGAGGCTGACACTGGCGCTTCCCGAAAATCTGCGGTCGGCGTCCGATGACGCCGTCGTCGCCGGCCAGGACCCGCCGGCCGGGAGGCGCGTGCCGCTGCAGTCCGTGGTCAGCGCCAGGATCGCGCTGCCGCCGCCGCCGACGAGGGTTCCGGATCTGATCGGCCGCTCCTACGGCGAGGCGGAGACGCTGGTGCGGGCGGCGCGGCTCCGCCTGGGACCGCCGCGGCGCCAATCGGTCGAGGGCGGCCGCGAGGAGATCGTCGAGCAGAGCCCGCGCGCTGGGATCGCGGTCCCGCCGGGGCTGGACGTCATCGTCACAATCGCGGTGGCGCCGCCGCGGCCACCTGCAGGCGCCACCGCGCCGCCCGCCGTGGGCGGCAGCGCCGCCGGTACGCCGAGCCTGCCCGCAGGCGCTCCGCCCGCCGCACCACCGCCGCCCTCCGTGGCAACGGTGCCGATTGCCGGCACCGCCACCGGCGCACCGGTACCGGCGCGCCTGCCGGATCCGCCGCCGGCACCACCCGCCGCGCAATCGCCACCGCCAACGCCTCCGCCGGCACCGGTCGCCGCGGCGCCCGCATCCGCTCCGGCGGACGTCGTGCCGCCGGCCGCGCCGATCTGGCGGCCGGTCGCCCTCGTCGTCGCCGCGCTGCTGCTTCTGGCACTCGGTGCCGAGACGGCGAAGCGGCAGTGGCAACGGCACCATCGTCCGCAGCCGGTCCGGGTCGCCCTGGTGCGCGACACCGGCCGTCAGCGCATCGTCATGACGGGACCGCGTCCGACCGCGCCGCTCGTCTCCGTCCGCCTGCGCACCTCGGCGCCGGTCACGCGCCTGCGTCGCGCCGCCTAGATCATCAATTGGAGAGGACGCCCATGTCAGATCACGGGATCAGCCTCAAAGCGGTGCTGCTCGGCGAGGCGCCGTCGGCCGCGATCGCGGCCTGCGTCGGCGCCGCGACCGCGGCGCTCAAGACCGGTCTCGTGGGCATGCCGAAGCTCGATTGGGCGTCCGTCGCCGCCGGCCTCGCCGGCAAGGTCGAGGCGATGTTCGACATCGGTTTGGGCGACGTCCTCGCCGGTGCCTGGCGCGACTATGGCGAGCTGCGCGATTGCGCCGACCCGGCCAAGCACACCGCCGACGAGGCGATCAGCCTGCCGATGGCGGACCACAGCATCGAGGCGGCATTCGCACCCTATCTCGAAGTGGCGATCGGGGCACGGCCGCCGCTGCGGGTCGGGTTCGAGCTCAAGCTGGAGCTCGAGCTGCAGGGCGTGATCCTGCGGATCGAGGACGCCACCATCAAATCGCTGCGGCTCGCCTCCTGCCGGGGCGGCGGCACGGTGAGCTGCGAAGGCGTTTCCGTCTTCGAGCGCAAGACCCGGGAGCTGGAATTTCCCGGCGAGATCACCCTTGCCGGCGGCATCCCGATCGACCGGCTGCTCGGGTCGAGCGCCAGCCGGCGCGAGGATCAGCCGGCGTCACAAGCGGAGGACACGCCGGCCGATGCGGCCGCGGAGGCGGATGTCATCCGTCTCGTGCGGGCATAGGTTTCACCGCCCGCCCATCGCCTCGCGCTCCCAGAGCCCCCAGGCGCGCTCCATCGCCTTGTCGTTGGTGGCGGCGGCCTTGGCGGCTTCCTCGCTCTCGAGATAGGTGACGTCGCCCAGGCGCAGCGCCTCCATCTGCAGGCCGGCGTTCCGCGCCGCGTAGATCGCGCGATAGACCACCTGCTTGATCGTGGCGCCCACCATGGTGGCGCCGTGGCCGCGCATCAGCACCATGGGCTTGTCGCCGAGGGACTGCGCCAGAGCGTGGCCGAGCGCCGGCGTGCGCACGAGCATGTCGGTCATGCCGCCGGTGTCGCGGATCTCGAAGCGGGCGACGCCGGCGCCGAGAAATCCGCTCATGTGATAGATCGGCCGGAGCGGCGCCTTGGTGACGCCGAAGGGAATGAGCTCCGGCGCGTGGCAATGCACCACCGCCACCACCTCCGGCCGCGCCTTGTAGATCTCGCCGTGGATGAAGCGCTCGCTGTAATAGCGCTGGCTCGTGTCGCCGACGGGATTGCTGTCGAGATCGAAGGTCACGAGGTCATCGGCGGTCACCAGCCCCGGCGCCAGGTGGCGCGCCATGATGTATTTCGACGGGTCCTGGTCGTGGCGGACGCTGAGGTGGCCGAAGGCGTCGACGATGTTCTGCTGGAACAGGATCCGGTTGCCGGCGACGACTTCCTCGATGAGCTCCCGGGCGGCTTTCGGGGCGTGGGCCGATGCACTCACGGCTGGCATCTCCTTGGGTCAGGTGCGAAGCGAAGGCGACAGGGTGGTTTCGCCGGGCGGAGAAGGCAATGGGGTATTCGTGAACGGGGTCGTGCGATCGCGGCCTCGCCCGGCGGCTGGCTGGAGGCTAAAGTCAGCGCCGGTTTCGGTCAGGGAACGAGGATTGGAAATGCGGCACGTTGGTCGGGTCTTGCGGCTTGCACTCGCCGGTAGTGCGACGATGCTGTGGTGCGCCTCGGCGCTGGCGCAGTCGATCCTGGGTTACCACGGGACGCCGGCCCGGGCCGGGATCTACATCGTCCCGCACCTGACCTACGAGCGGGCGAAGGGCCTGCACCTCGATCCCACTTTCGATGGCCATATCGAGGGGCATGTCTATGCCCAGCCGCTGTTCTGGCACTTCCCGGGATCGAGCCGGAAGCTCCTGATCGTCGCCACCGAGGAGAACACCGTCTATGCCCTCGACGCCCACGACGGCAAGGTGGCGTGGCAGAAATCCTTGGGGCGTCCGGTGGCGCGGGCGGCGCTGCCCTGCGGCAACATCAGCACCCTCGGGATCACCGGCACGCCCGTGATCGATGGCGTCGAGGAGACGGTCTATCTCGATGCCATGGTGGACGGCGAGGGCGGGACGGGGCCGCAGCACATGGTGTTCGGCCTCTCGATCCAGGACGGCACCGTGCTGCCGGGCTTTCCCGTCAACGTCGGCGCGACGCTGAAGGCCCATGGCATGAGCTTCGATGCCAAGGTCCAGAACCAGCGCGGCGCGCTGGTCATCGTGGACCAGAAGCTCTTCGTGCCCTATGGCGGCCATTTCGGCGATTGCGGCCAGTACCACGGCTGGGTCGTGGGCGTCGATCTCCACGACACCGGCGCGGTCACCGCCTGGAGCACGCCGGGCCGCCGGCGGCGGCATCTGGGCGCCGGGCGGCATCGCCTATGACGGCCGCTCGCTCTTCGTCGCCACCGGCAATACCAAGGGCGCCCAGAGCTGGTCCGACGGCGAGGCAGTGATCCGCCTGGGCACCGACTTGAAGCCGTCCACGGATCCCAAGGATTTCTTCGCGCCGACGGACTGGAAGGCCCTCGACGACCGCGACGCGGATCTCGGCGGCAGCAACCCGCTGCCCATCGACGTCGCGGATTCCAGCGGCATCACCCGCGTGGTGCTGGCGCTGGGCAAGGACGGCAAGGCCTATCTTCTGGACCGCGCCAATCTCGGCGGCCTCGGCGGCGCCCTGGCGGTGGAGACCGTGGCGCGCGGCGCCATGCGCACCGCGCCCGCCGTCTATCCCGTCTATGACGGGAGTCTGGTCGCCTTCGAGGGAGCCGGCGCCGCCTGCCCGGGCGGGACGGCGAGCGCCGGCCTCACCGTCCTCAAGATCGAGGCGCATCCGGCGCCGAAGATCGCGACCGCCTGGTGCGCGGCGGTGAACGGCCGCGGCTCGCCGGCGGTGACCGTCAGCGACGACGACTCAAACCCGATCGTCTGGATGGTGGGGGCGGAGGGCGACAACCGCCTGCACGGCTTCCGCGGCGACACCGGCGAGCCCGTCTTCACCGGCGGCGGCGCGCCGGAGACGATGCAGGGCCTGCACGCCTTCGCGACAGTGATGGCGACGGACGGAAGGATCTTCGTCGCCGGCGACGGGAGGGTCTACGCGTTCACGCCGTGAGTGTGTGACCACAGCTACCTGACATTCCCTCACCCTTCTTCGTCATGCCCGGCCTTGTGCCGGGCATCCACGCCTTGAAAGCGAAGATTCGTGGATGGCCGGGTCAAGCCCGGCCATGACGACATAAGGGGTGAAGCAGCGTTCCCCACAAAGAAAAAGCCCCCGCCGATGGCTCGGCGGGGGCCGTCAGTTTGGGAGGAAAGTCGTCGCGTCAGACGCTGTAGTACATCTGGAACTCGATCGGGTGCGGGGTGTGCTCGAAGGCGTAGATCTCTTCCCACTTGAGATCGATGTAGGATTCGATCTGGTCCTTGGCGAAGACGTCGCCCTTGGTCAGGAACGCGTGGTCGGCACGCAGGTTCTCCACCGCCTCGCGCAGGCTGCCGCACACGGTCGGCACGTCCTTGAGCTCTTCCGGCGGCAGATCGTAGAGGTTCTTGTCCATGGGATCGCCGGGGTGGATGCGGTTCTGGATGCCGTCGAGGCCCGCCATCAGCATCGCCGCGTAGCCCAGGTATGGGTTCGCCGCCGGATCCGGGAAGCGCACCTCGACGCGCTTGCCCTTGGGGCTCGCGACGTAGGGGATGCGGCAGGAGGCCGAGCGGTTGCGGGATGAATACGCCAGCAGCACCGGCGCCTCGAAGCCGGGAATGAGGCGCTTGTAGCTGTTGGTGGTCGGGTTGGTGAAGGCATTGATCGCCTTCGCGTGCTTGATGATGCCGCCGATGTAGTAGAGGGCGGTGTCGGAGAGATCGGCATAGCCTGAGCCCGCGAAGAGCGGCTTCTCGCCCTTCCAGATCGACTGGTGCACGTGCATGCCCGAGCCGTTGTCGCCCTTGATCGGCTTCGGCATGAAGGTCGCGGTCTTGCCGTACTGATGCGCGACGTTGTGCACGCAGTACTTATAGATCTGCATGTTGTCGGCGGTGCGCACCAGCGTGTTGAAGACGAAGCCCAGCTCGTGCTGCGCCGGCGCCACCTCGTGATGGTGCTTCTCGACGTCGAGACCCATCTCCGCCATCACCGAGAGCATCTCGGCGCGGAGGTCCGACGCGCCGTCCACCGGCGGGACCGGGAAGTAGCCGCCCTTGATCGGCGGGCGATGGCCGGTGTTGCCGTCGGGGAACTTCTTGTCGCTGACCCAGGGGCCTTCCTCGGAGTCCACCTCGTACATGGCGCCGTTCATGCCGACCTTGTAGCGGACATCGTCGAACACGAAGAACTCGGCCTCGGGTCCGAAGAACGCCGTGTCGCCGATGCCGGTGGAGGCGAGGTACTTCTCCGCCTTCTTGGCGACCGAGCGCGGGTCGCGGGAATAGGGCTGGCCGGTGCCGGGCTCGTAGATGTCGCAGAAAATGATGAGGGAGGTCTGCGCGGCGAAGGGATCGAGCACCGCGGTGGCGCAGTCCGGCATCAGCACCATGTCGAACTCGTTGATCGCCTTCCAGCCGGCGATCGAGGAGCCGTCGAACATCACGCCGCCGGCGAGGAAATCCTCGCTGATGGTCTTCACGTGATGGGCGAGGTGCTGCCACTTTCCGCGCGGATCGGTGAAGCGGAAGTCGACGTACTTGACGTCGTGCTCCTTGATCATATCCAGCGCTTTTTTTATGTCGGACATCGTATGCTTCCCGTTGTTGAGATGAAGACTTCACCCGGAAGCGGCGGGCTGCCTCCGCACCCGCCGCGTCCGTCAATTCCCTTGCAGGCCGTCAGATCGCGTCCGTGCCGCGCTCGCCGGTGCGGATCCGGATCGCCTCGTCGATGGTGGTGACGAAGATCTTGCCGTCGCCGATGCGGCCGGTATGGGCCGCCCGCTGGATCGCCTCCACCGCGCGCTCCACCAGCCCATCGTCCATGACGACCTCGATTTTCACCTTGGGCAGAAAGTCGACGACGTATTCAGCGCCGCGATAGAGCTCCGTGTGGCCCTTCTGGCGACCGAAACCCTTGGCTTCCGTCACGGTGATGCCCTGGATGCCCACCTCGTGCAGCGCCTCCTTCACCTCATCGAGCTTGAAGGGCTTGATGATGGCTTCAATCTTCTTCATCGCATCCCCTGCCACATGTTTTGAGGCGCCTGGGCCCGAAAGCCGGGCGCGTGAACTGCGTCTTCCAGCATTAAGCACAAGGCGTGCCAGCGACGCCGCCCCGTCCGTCGGCGAGGTGCCACCCGTACAGGAGCCTCCCAGCCCAAATTATCACCCGGTGTGATCAAAAACTAGGCATAGGTACGGCCGCATCCGACCTTTCTGCAACCAGGACGGAGTGCCTGCATATGCCCGGGTCATTGCCGCTTGGCTAGGCGAGGAAGGTGCCGGTGGAAGCCCGGCAGGCGCAATGACCAACGATCTCGGCGGCGTCCCTGGTCCTATTCAGCTCGTCCTGCCGCAGCCTGCCGATCTCTCGGACGACGTGCGCCTCCGCGAGCAGGCGGCACGACAGGTTCAAGGCCTCGTCCTCGGTGTCGCAGAGCAGGAACAACCACTGGGTATCCGATCCCAGACTGCTCCGGAACGGGGAAGCCGCCCCTCTGCCATAAACGATGTACCACTTCTCGGGCTGATCCATGTTGCGTTCCGAGAGTCGATGTCATGTTGTGCTACCCAAGATAATCGCAATATTTACAGTATGTTGTACGCTGTCGTACCGACTTGCCCGCGGCTGGACGGAGAGAGTGCGGACCAATTGGGGTAGGTAGGGGAAAATCGCCTGTTGTTTGTTCGATAGGCGATACCCACGTCTCAACCATCGCTCGCAATAAACCTTCGGGTGCGAGCGCTTGGGAGAGGGGTGTGCTCTTGCCCGTTTCGCGGCGGAGAGCACATGTTGGACCGGCCCCACGACCTCACGCTTGAGTCGCGCAACCGCCTTTTGGCGGCGATGCGGCCCGAGGATCTCGAGCGGTTGCGGCCGCACTTCAAGCACGTGGACCTGGCTCACCGGCAGACCCTGATGAAAGCGGGGGTGGCGATCGAGCAGGTCTATTTCCCCGTAGACGGCATGATCTCCCTGGTCCGACAGCTCGAGGATGGTGTCGAGATCGAGGTGGGCATCGTCGGCAGGGAGGGGATGGCGGGGGTTCCCATCGTGCTCGGGACCAGTGTCATGCCCTGCGAGGCCATGGTGCAGCTGCCCGGCGCCGCCCTGCGGTTGCCGGCCGACGTCCTGCGCGCCGAGCTGGACCGCAGCCCGGAGCTGAAGGCGTTGCTGCTGCGCTACGTCCAGGCCTTCTTCGCCCAGATCTCCCAGTCCGTGGCCTGCAACGGCCGGCACACTCTGGAGCAGCGTCTGGCACGCTGGATGCTGATGGCCCATGACTGCGTCGAGGGTGACGAGCTCCTCCTCAGCCACGAATTCCTCGCCATGATGCTGGCGCGCCGCCGGGCCGGGGTCACCACCGCGGTCGGCACCCTCAAGGCAGCCGGGGTCATCTCCAACAGCCACGGCCGCATCGTCATCCGCGACCGCAAGGGCCTGGAGGCCGCCGCCTGCGAGTGCTACCGCACGGTGAAGCAGGAATTCGCGCGCCTGCTGCCATAGCGCCGGCGAGAGCCCGGGAGCCACGCAAGCTGTGGCTATAACGAGGCAGCCGAATTATTCGGAGGTCGGCGGCTGGCGCCGGGCCCTCCCTAAGCGTACGATATCGTACCGTCGACGATTGCCGGCCTCAGAGCATCGACGGCTGAGAGACACGCAAGGGCGCTCCCGCTCAGTTTGAGAGAGGGACAGACCGTGTCCGGCCTCCAAGAATATCTGGATCGCGCCGCCAAATGTGAGCGGCTTGCCGCGATCGCCACGTCGGCTGTCTCCCGCGAGATGCTGCTGCATCTGGCGACGCGCTGGCGCGACTTGTCTGCTGTCACCCGTCCTCTCATGCAGCGGCGACAGCGCCAGAGCGGCGAACAGCGTCAGGCCAACGAATAGGAGTCCGGCCGATGTCGGCAGCGGGATTGATGCGCATGGAGGCGCGGCGCCTGCGACAGCTCGCTCTCACTGTCGATGACGAGGTCGTCATCCAGGAGGCGCGCCGGCTGGCCGGCGAGTTGGACCGCCTGGCGGATCAGCGCGACGGCGACCCCGAGTCAGCGGACGACAAGGCCGGCCAGGATCCGGTCGGCCCACCGCGCGACTGAATGAGACTAGTCGGCCGCCGAGGAGCGGCCGGGCATCTGGCGCTTGGAGAGACAGCCGCGGATACGTTCCACCGCTTCCTGGAGCGCCGGCAGGCTGGCGGCATAGGAGATGCGCAGATAGCCCTCGCCGAAGCGGCCGAAGCTGGTGCCGGAGAGGGTGGCGACGCCGGCTTCCTGGAGCAGGATGTCCTGCAGGCTACGGGCATCGACGCCGGTGCCGCTGACATTCGGAAACGCATAGAAGGCGCCGCCGGGATTGACGCAGCGGAAGCCCGGCAGATCGTTGAGCGCCTTGACGATGAACTGCCGGCGCTCGGCGAAGGCCTTGACCATGTCGCGCACCGGCTGCTGCGGCCCGGTGAGGGCGGCGATGCCGGCGAACTGCGCGGCGGCGTTGACGCAGGAGTGGCAGTTGATGGCGAGGCGCTCCGCCTGCGCCACCAGCTCCTTCGGCCAGACGCCGAAGCCCATGCGCCAGCCGGTCATCGCGTAGGTCTTGCTCCAGCCGTCCAGCAGGATGAGCCGGTCGCGGAGCGACGGATATGTGAGCAGGCTGACGTGCTCGCCGCCGTCGTAGACCATCTCGCCGTAGATCTCGTCGCTCATGACGGCGACGTGGGGATGGCGCTCCAGGCCCTGCGACGAGCTTGTCGAGCTCGACGCGCGGCACCACGCCGCCGGTGGGATTGGCGGGGCTGTTGATGATGAGGAGGCGGGTCTTGGGGGTGATCTTCGCCAGCACCTCCTCGGCGCTGAAGGAGAAGCCCTTCGCCTCGTGCAGCTCGATCGGCACCGGCGTGGCACCGGAGAAGCGGATCACGCTCTCGTAGATCGGGAAGCCGGGATTGGGATAGAGGATCTCGGCGCCCGCCTCGCCGAACATCATGATCGCGAAGAACATCGTGACCTTGCCGCCGGGCACCACCAGCACATTGGCCGGCGACACCTCGACGCCATGGCGGCGCTTGAGGTCGGCGGACACGGCCTCGCGCAGGGGCAGGATGCCGTTCGCCGGCGTATAGCCGTGATGGCCGTCCGCCAGCGCCTTGCGGCCGGCCTCGACGATGTGGGCAGGGGTGGGGAAGTCCGGCTGGCCGATGCCGAGGTTGATGATCGAGCGGCCCTCGGCCTCCAGCGCCTTGGCGCGCGCCAGCACCTCGAAGGCGGTCTCGGTGCCGAGCATGGACATGCGGTGGGCGAGGGTAAGCATGGGAGATCCCCGTGACAGAGGGCCTCTTTATCGCCGATGCGCCGGCTTGCCGCCAGCTTTCTTGCGCCGGCTGGGAGCAGCCCGCGGGGGGATCAGTCGCCGAGCGCCGGCGGCTCCGGATCCCTGCGGTTCTCGCCGGGGAACACCGAGTCCTCGCTCCAGATCATGAGGTCGGCCGCGCGCCAGAAGCCGATCAGCGCCGCCGCCACCAGGCCGAGGCCGGACAGCATTCCCAACGTCGTCTGGAACGCGAAGAGCCGCGTGGCGGCCGCGAGGGAGACGGCGGAGAAGGCGATCCAGCGGTTGCCGCTGGTGCGGTTGGAACGGCTCATGACGGGCTCCAGGTGACGTGACGATGGGAATGTAGCGGGGAGGGGTGTAGCGAAACTTAACGCGGGCGCATGGAAGCGCCTGAAATTTGGCGGATTTTGGGCAGCGCTGTCGGAGGCCGCCGGATGTGGCGCGCGGCGCTGGCGAGCGCGGCGGGCTAGAACGGAATTCCCATCACAACTCGGCCGTGGCCGCCGCGGTCGCTGGCATCGCCGCGAACCGATTCCGTGGTGCCGCAGGCCTGCACCGCCAGCAGCGTCGCGAGCATCGAGGCCAGGAAAAGCAGTCGCCGCATGAGCCGTCTCCCGTGCCGGACAGGGCACCGGTATACCCCCCGTCCGCTCCTGGATACCACCACCAACGGATTAACCAAAATACCTGGAATTGTAAGAGTACGTAAGTAATCCCCGTGGCTAAGTAGCGACGCGCGCAGGGTCGGGGATCTCTCGCCGACACTCCCTGGTATCGGGACGCGCATGAGGGGGAGACCATGAATATCGAGACCGTGGGAGAGGCGACCAGCTTCGCCGAGCACGCGCTGGCATCGCTGCGCGGGCTTTCCACCGCTCCGACGCCGCAGCATTTCGCGATCTGGTACGAGTATCACCGCGGCCAGAACCGCGAGCTCAATCGCGTGATCGATATCCTCCTGGCGAACCGCAGCGAGCTCAGCGAGGCGGTGCTGGACGAGATCTACGATCGCTTCTTCGCCACCACCGTGGAGCACAAGGCGGTGCGGGAGACCTCGCGCCGGGTGCAGGAGACCTTGAAGGCCGTGGTCGGCCACATCGCCGACGCGAAAGGCGGCGCCGGACGGTTCAACGAGACCCTCACCGGCATCAGCGGCGAGCTCAAGTCGCCTCAGCACAGCCCCTTCGAGGAGCTGGTGGTGCGCCTCTCCAGCGAGATGGCGGAGATGACCCGGCATACGGAGCTTCTCGATCTCCGGCTCACTCAATCCTCGGTCACCATCGAGCAGCTGCGCAGCCACCTCGAGACCGTGCGCAAGGATGCGATGACCGACGGCCTCACCGGTATCGCCAACCGGAAGATGTTCGACCTCAGTCTTCGGGAATGCGTGACCCAGGCCCTGGACGAGGGCGCGGCGCTCTCGCTCCTCATGCTCGACATCGACCACTTCAAGGCCTTCAACGACAGCTGGGGCCACGACACCGGCGACGACGTGCTGCGCCTGGTGGCGCGCATGCTGATCCGCAACATCAAGGGCCAGGATCTCGCCGCCCGCTTCGGCGGCGAGGAGTTCACCATCCTGCTGCCGCGCACCGGCCTGCAGGACGCCACCAGCCTGGCGGAAACCATCCGGCGCGCGTTCGTCGGCCGGCGCATCGTCAAGAAGGATACCGGCACGATCGTCGGCGCCATCTCCGTCTCCATCGGCGTGTCGCAATACCAGGCCGGCGAGGCGTTGAGCGAGTTCGTGCGGCGCGCCGACGGCGCCCTCTATCGCGCGAAGCACGCCGGCCGCGACCGGGTCTGGGCCGCCACCACGACGGCCATCGATCAGCACTGCGCGTGAGCCGCGGGAATTACGGGGACCCGCGGAGGAAACTCCGCGGGGCCGATCTCCCGATCTCTACGCCGCCCGCGACGTCACGTAGGTGATGACATCCTCGACTGTGTGCATCTGATCCAGGTCCTCGTTCGAGACCGGCCTTCCGTACTCGGCTTCGAGCTCCAGCCCGATCAGCACCAGCGTCAGGCTGTCGGCGCCCAGATCGGCCCGGATGGTGGCGCCGTTCGTGGCGCTGGACACCGGCCGCAGGCACTGGGTCGCGACGATCTCACGGACCTTTGACTCGATCACCATCTGGGAATTTCCGATCCTCGACTGCGGAATTTTCGCGTGGAAGCGGCAACGTCCGCCCCGTGCGGCTCGATGCGATGCGCGATGACGCGGCAGCGCGACGGCGTGACGTCGCGAAGACCGCAGTCCCGGAACCAACGGCATGAAGGCCGATATGGTTGCCGTCGTTGCGGCGGAATGGTGTGGCGGAGGATCGGTTCGCTACACGCTAGATCACGGGGTGGCCCGCCACACGTGGTGCCGCCGGGCTGTCTCCCCGGTCGACGACCCCGTTGCTGCACCGATCTGCGTCGGTTTCAGCAACAACCTAAGTTGTTGAAAGAATGGGGCGAGCGACCGGGCTCGAACCGGCGACATCCAGAATCACAATCTGGCGCTCTAACCAACTGAGCTACGCCCGCCATCGGGGGTGGTGGTACCCCGCTCGCCCCCGAGCGTCAAGCACCGGCTCCCCGCGGCCGGCGCGTCAGGTATTTGCCACCAAGCGTTAACCACGCATACACCGCTAAATGTCTAGTCTCCGTGGTTTCCGCTCCAGCACGGGTTGAGGGAGAAGAGGACTGTCTCCGTTGGATTCCTCGAGGCGCTTGGTGTCGCTCGACGCCGGAGCGTCGCGATTTCGCCTCTTCCTGGCATCGGCGCGTCAAGCGCTGGAGGCGCTGTCGCGCAAGGTCGTCCTGCTGCCGGCGCTCTCGCTCGCGGCATCGGTGGCGGCGGTGGGCTTCTATGCGGTCGTGTCGTTCCGCAGCGTCGAGGCCCATATCCAGGCTCTCGTGGACGCGGAGCTGCGCCAGGTGGCGGCGCCGCTCAACAGCATGTTCGGCGAGCTGGAGAGCCTGACCGTCCGCTCCGCCGACGCGATGGCGCTCAACCCCAGCGTCGATCCCGCCGTCACCCTGGCGCAACTGCATCCGCTCATCGAGGAGCGCCCGATGATGACGGGCATTGCGGTCTTCGACACGAGCGGAGAGACCATGGCGAGCACGGCGCCGTTCGTCTGGCCGGAAGCGGCGCGGCGGGAGGTGCTGGCGCGCGCCGCCGAGAGCGGCCGGGTGGAGCTCAGCCGGCCCTTCGAGGTGGGTGGCCAGTCTTACGCGGCGGTCGCCGCGGCCTATCGGGCGCCGGCTGGACCCGTACGCGGCAGCGTCGCCGTCTTCTTTCCGCTGCAATTCCTCCGTGACTGGTTCCAGCTCACCAATCTTCCGGACCGCGGCGAGCTGGCGCTCTACGAGGCGCCGGGACAGGTCTGGATGCGCGGCGTCAATGACCGCCCTGGCAGCGTCCTCGGACCGTTCCGGGCGACCGCCACCGCGCCGCTCGGCTGGTTCGGCCTCAGCCTCGCCGCCGGCCTGGAGCCGGGGGCGGAACTCAGGGTCTGGTGGCGCGAGACCGGCGGGTCGCTGATCTTCTTCATGGCGATGACTTTGTTCGGCACCGCCGTGGTCGCCCTGGTCTCGCGCTCGATCTATCGCGAGAGCCTGGAGCGCGAGGCCGCGGTGGAGGCGGTGGCGCAGAGCGAGCAGCGCTTCCGCGAGCTCACCGAGGTGGCCGCCGACTGGATCTGGGAGACCGACAGCAAGCACCGCTATACCCGCTTCTCCGGGCTGATCCGCCGCGCCAGCGCGATGGCGGGAGGGCTGCCGATCGGCCGCGGGCGGATGGAGAGCATCGTCGAGGTGCTGGAGCCGGGCGCGCTCGCCGATCACCTGGCGGCGGTGGCACGCCACGAGCCGTTCCGCGATTTCATCTTCCGTGTCAGCTCGCCCAGCGGCCAGCGCGGCTGGATCAAGGCGAGCGGCCGCCCGATCTTCGCCCCCGACGGCAGCTTCCAGGGCTACCGCGGCACCGGCACCGACGTCACCGGCGAGATCGAGAACTCGATCCGCGCCCGGGCCGCGGAACGCCAGCTCGTGGACGCCATCGAGAGCAGCCCCTGGGCCTTCGCGCTGTTCGACCGCGAGGACCGCCTGGTTCTCTTCAATACCCGCTACCGGCAGATCTTCGAGGCCCGGGAGCGCGCGAACATCACCGTCGGCACGACCCACGAGGAACTGCTCCGCGCCCGCGTCGCCGCCGGCGCGATCGCGAGCGCCGCCGGCGACGGCGCGGCGTGGCTGGCCGAGCGCCTGGCCTATCACCGCAACCCCTCCGGCACCTTCGAGTTTCAGCAGCGCGACGGGCGCTGGATCCAGGTGGTCGAGCAGCGCACCGACGACGGCCGCACGATCTCGATCTACATCGAGATCAACGCCCTGAAGGAGCGCGAGGACGCGCTGCGCAAGAGCGAGGAGCAGTTCCGCGTCACCTTCGACGCCGCCCCCATCGGCATGGCGATCCTCGATGCCGACAGCCACTTTATACGCACCAATGCCGCGCTGCGTCAGCTTCTTGGATATAGCGAGGACGAGCTGCGCCGCCTGCTGTCGCGCGACCTCACCCACCTTGAGGATCGGCCGGCGAGCGACCAGCTCAGCACTCAGCTGTTCTCGGGCGAAGTCGACCAGGGTGAGATCGAGAAGCGCTACATCGCCAAGAGCGGCGCCATCGTGCATGCGCTGACCCGCATCGGCGCCGTCCGCGATGACAGCGGCAAGACCCTGCATCTGCTCTCGCAGATCATCGACATCACCACCCGCAAGAGCGCCGAGCAGGAGCTGATCGCCGCCAAGGAGCAGGCCGAGCTCGCCAACCGCACCAAGAGCGAGTTCCTCGCCAACATGAGCCACGAGCTGCGCACGCCTCTCAACGCCATCATCGGCTTCTCCGAGATCGTCGCCGGCGAGCTGTTCGGGCCGATCGGCGCCGCGCGCTACGTCGAATACGCCCACGACATCCACTCCAGCGGCATCCACCTGCTGTCGATCATCAGCGACATCCTGGACCTCTCCAAGATCGAGGCCGGCCGGCGCGAGCTGTCGGAGAGCGTGGTCGATCTGCATGACGCGGCGGAATCCTGCCTGCGCCTGGTGCGCGGCCGCGCCGACGACGGCGGCGTCAAGCTGCTGAACGGCGCTGCCCGCGGCATGACGCCGCTTTTCGCCGACGAGCGCGCGGTGAAGCAGATCCTGCTCAACCTGCTGTCGAATGCGGTCAAGTTCACGCCGGAAGGCGGCCGCGTCGCCGTGCGCACCGAGATGCGGCCGGACGGCGACCTGGTCGTACTGGTGGAGGACACCGGCATCGGCATCGCCGCGGAGAATATTCCCCGCGCGCTCGCGCCCTTCAGCCAGGTCGACAGCTCCCTGTCGCGGCGCTACGAGGGCACCGGGCTCGGATTGCCGCTGGTGAAATCCCTGATCGAGCTGCACGGCGGCCGCCTGGAGCTGACCAGCGAGATCGGCCGCGGCACCATCGCCGCCGTGGTCTTTCCCGCCCGTCGCGTGCACCACTGACAATTCCCGGGCCCCGGCCGGGAGCATAGAATGAGGTCATGACCGATCCCGTGCCCAACCCCGATCGCGACCCCCTGGCCCTGCTGACGCCGGCGGAGATGGCGCGCGCCGACGCCTTTGCCGTCGCGGCCGGGCGGGGCGAGGCCAGGCTGATGGACGCCGCCGGCAGGGCGGTGGCGGCGGCGATCCGCGAGCGCTGGTCGTCGCGCCCGGCGATCGTCCTCTGCGGCCCCGGCAACAATGGCGGCGACGGCTTCGTGGTGGCGCGGGCGCTGGCGGATGCGGGCTGGCCGGTGCGCCTGGCGCTGCTGGGCAAGCGGGACGCATTCAAGGGCGCCGCCGCGGAGCATGCCGCGCGCTGGCCGGGCGAGTGCGCGGCGATGGCGCCGGCAACCCTCGCCGATGCCACCCTCATCGTCGATGCGATCTTCGGCGCCGGGCTCAGCCGTCCCGTCGAGGGCGCGGCGGCGGATACGCTCGCGGCCGCGGCCAGGGCCGGCATGCCGATCGTGGCGGTGGACGTGCCGAGCGGCCTCGACGGCGCCAGCGGGCAGGTGCGGGGACTGGCGGTGGCGGCGGATCTCACCGTGACCTTCTTCCGCAAGAAGCCCGGCCATCTGCTGCTGCCCGGGCGGCAGCTCTGCGGCGAGACCGTCGTGGCCGACATCGGCATTCCCGACGCGGCGCTGGCGCAGATCGCGCCGCGGACGCATGAGAACGGACCGGCGCTCTGGCTTCGGGAATATCCCTGGCCCGACGTCGACGAGCCATAAATATCGTCGCGGCCATGTGCTGGTGGCGGGCGGCGACACCATGACCGGAGCCGCCCGTCTCAGCGCCCTGAGCGCGGCGCGGATCGGGGCGGGGCTGGTGACCCTCGCGGCGCCGGCGGCGGCGTGGCCGGTCTACGCGGTGTCCCTCACCAGCGTGATCACGCGGCCGGTCGCCGGGCTGGCGGAGTTTCGCGCCCTTCTCGCCGATGTCAGGCGCAATGCCATCGTGATCGGGCCCGGCGCCGGCACCACGCCCGACGTGCGCGGGATGGCGCTGGCGGCGCTCGCTACCGGCCGGGCGGTGGTGCTCGACGCCGACGCGCTCACGGTCTTCGCCGACGCGCGGGAGAGTCTGCTGGGCGCGATCAAGGGACCGACGGTGCTGACGCCTCATGAAGGCGAGTTCCAGCGTCTTTTCGGCGCCGGCGCTGCCGGCGACAAGCTGCAGCGCGCCCGGGAGGCGGCGCGCGCGAGCCGGGCGGTGATCGTGCTGAAGGGGCCCGACACCGTCATCGCCGCGCCCGACGGCCGCGCTCACATAAATGCCAACGCGCCGCCAGATCTTGCCACTGGCGGCACCGGCGACGTGCTGTCAGGGATGATCGCGGGGCTGCTGGCCCAGGGCATGGATGGCTTTGCCGCCGCATCCGCCGCGGTGTGGCTGCACGGCGAGGCCGGCTCCGCCTACGGCCCCGGGCTCATTGCGGAGGATCTGCCGGGATTGCTGCCGGCGATCCTGGGCCGCCTCAAACGGCGCGCCCGCGAGAGCGGCTGTCTTGTCAACGTCACCGATCGCCTTTATCGAGAACCGTCATGAGCGAACGCGGCAGCATCAGCTTTCTGGACACCATGGTGGATCGGACCCTCGGCCGCCTGCGCTCGGCCTGGCGCGACATCTCGACCCAGGCGCTGGGCGTCTGGACCACGCCGCTGCCGCGGCCGGAGCTCACCGGCGAGGACATGCAGCGCGTGCGCGAGCAGTTGCGCGCCTGTCTCGAGGGACGCGGCGGCGAAGTGGCGGCGCGCGCCCGGGCGGCGGAGCTGGGGCGCAGCTATCTCGCCCTCAATGCGACGGGCCGCGAGCGCTTCCTGCGACTGCTCGCCGACGAGTTCGACGTCGATCGCGGCGCGGTGGCGGCGGCGGCGAGCCGCTTCCTGCAGGCGAGCTCCCAGCGCGACAAGGAGGCGGCGGAGGAGGCGCTTGCGCGGCGCCCTGGAGCCGCCGCGGGTCCGCCTGCTGACCCAGTTCAACGCGCTCCCTGAGGGCGTCAAATTCCTGGTGGACATGCGGGCGGAGCTGATGGGGCTCGCCCGCGGCGACCGCGTGCTCGGCGGCCTCGAGCGCGATCTCAAGGGCCTGCTGCGCAACTGGTTCGACATCGGCTTTCTCGAATTGCGCCGCATCACCTGGCAGTCGCCGGCGGCGCTGCTGGAAAAGCTGATGGCCTACGAGGCCGTGCACGAGATCCGCTCCTGGGCCGATCTGAAGAATCGCCTGGAGGTGGATCGCCGCTGTTTCGCCTTCTTCCATCCGCGCATGCCCGACGAGCCCCTGATCTTCGTCGAGGTGGCGCTGGTCCAGGGCATCGCCGGCGACATCCACGCGCTCCTCGACGAGCACGCGCCCATCGGCGACAACCGCACCGCCGATACCGCGATCTTCTATTCGATCTCCAACTGCCAGCCCGGCCTCGCCGGCATCAGCTTCGGCAACTTCCTGATCAAGCGCGTCGCCGGCGATCTCGCCGCCGAGCTGCCGCACCTCAAGACTTTCGCGACGCTGTCGCCGATCCCGACCTTCCGCGCCTGGCTCGATCCGCGCCTCGCGAAGGACGAGGCGACGCTGCTGACGGCGGCGGAGCGCAAGGCGATCGCCGAGCTGCCGGGAGAGCGCGGCGCGGGCGGTCTTGCCGGCCTCGTCGCCGATCCGCGCTGGCACGAGGACCCCTCGGTGGCGCAGGTGATGAAGGCGCCGCTGATGCGCCTGGCGGCGCGCTTCCTGCTGACGGAGAAGACGGCGCACAACCGCGCTCTCGATCCCGTCCTGCACTTCCATCTCACCAACGGCGCCCGCGTCGAGCGTCTCAACTGGCTCGCCGACCGCTCCGCCAAGGGCCGCCAGCAGTCCGCCGGCATCATGGTGAATTATCTTTACCGTCTCGACGAGGTCGAGGGCAGCCACGCCGCCTACGCCGAGCAGGGAACCGTCGCCGCCTCGAGCTCGATCAAGACCACGGCCCGGCTTTAGGGCCTCTCGGAGCAGCCCTCCGCCGACGCGGGCAGATCGCTAAAATCCCATGTGATTGGGCGGCTTTACGCGCCCGGTTTTAACCTCTTAGTCAGAATCCCCAGCGATCCTATAACTCGGTCAAATACGGGTTCTGAGGAACGTCACATGTCAAAATCATTGCTCCGCCGCCTAGGCTGGCAGGATGCATCGGAGGAAGTGAAGCCGGGGGACAGCTATCGCCGGTCACGGGGTGATCGCCTCACCGAGACCGTCACTGTCGTCGACTTGCGCTCCGATCCCGCCGGCATTCCCCACGTGCGCTTCAACGTCGCTTTCGAGCGGGCCGATGTGGGCCGTTTCGAGGGCGGCTGCCGCATCCTGGCGCTCCGCTCTTTCATCGACGCCTACCGCGAGCGCATCAGCCAGGCCCCGCTTCCCGCGGCCTGAAGCTCTTCCGCCCGGGCTCCGCTCGCCGGAGCCCGGCTGTTCTCCAGAGGACGGCGCCGCCCGATGGCTCGGGCCGGCTCTTCCTCCGCCGGCGCTGCTTGCGCGCGCAGCCTGCGCTGAAGTCCCAGACCGCGCGACGCATCCGCACATAGAATCTCGGCCACGCGATCGCGTACCACGCCGATCGCCTCAGCATTGCCGGCATCGCCGACGCGTTCGTAAGCACCTGCGTCCTTCGAGACGCAGCCCTGCGGGCGCTCCTCGAGGAGGTAAATCGATGACGGCACGAAGAAAAGCGCCGCATCCGAGGAAGTCGCGTAAGCGACCGTCTCGAAGGACGCACGCCAGCCGATCCAGCACCTTGCCGACGGGCTTCCTTATAATCCCGGCAACGACACCTCTGGGAGGAGCCGCATATGGCCCAACCTTCGTCGCTCTTCGGGCGCGACGGGCTGCACGCCGAGACGACGCCGGGCGCGGCGGACGATCGGCTGCGCCTGCTGACCGAGCTCGAGCGCAAGGTGCTGTGGCTCTCGTCCTGGACCATCCATCACGCCAACCACATCCGCCCCAACCGCGACGGCCTCAAGGTCGGCGGCCACCAGGCCTCCAGCGCGTCGGTGGCGACCCTGCTGACGGCGCTCTATTTCGACGTGCTCAGGCCCCAGGATCGGGTAGCGGTGAAGCCGCACGCGAGCCCGGCCTACCACGCGATACAGTATTTATTGGGGCGCCAGACCGTGGACAAGCTTAGGGATTTCCGATCCCTGGGCGGCGCCCAGTCCTATCCCTCCCGCACCAAGGACGGCGACGACGTGGACTTCTCCACGGGATCGGTTGGCCTGGGCGTGGCGATGACCAGCTTCGCCGCTCTGGTGCAGGACTATGTGCGTCTGCACGGCTTGACCGCCGGCGGCGATCCGCCGGGCCGCATGGTGGCTGTCGTGGGCGATGCCGAGCTCGACGAGGGCAACGTCTACGAGGCGATGCTGGAGGGCTGGAAACACGAGGTGCGGAATGTCTGGTGGGTGATCGACTACAACCGCCAGAGCCTCGACGCCGTGGTCAGCGACCGGCTCTACAGCCACATCGACGACCTCTTCCGCAACATGGGCTGGCGCGTCGTCATCCTCAAATACGGCAAGAAGCTGGAGCGCGCCTTCGCCGGTCCCGACGGCGGGGCGCTGCGCGACTGGATCGACGCCTGCCCGAACTCGCTCTATTCGGCGCTCGTCTATAAAGGCGGCGCCGGCTGGCGGAAGCATCTCGAAGGCGACATCGGCCATCTCCCGGGCATCCGCGCTTTCCTCGCGAGCCATGACGAGGACAGCCTGCACGACGTCATGACCAATCTCGCCGGCCACGACATGGCGGCGGTGCGGGAGGCCTTCCACGCCATCGACGACGATCTGCCCACCTGCTTCATCGCCTACACCATCAAGGGCTTCGGCCTGCCCTTCGCCGGCCACAAGGACAATCACTCCGGGCTGATGAACGAAGCGCAGATGGCGACGTTCCAGTCGAGCATGGCGGTCCCCGCCGGCGCCGAGTGGGATCGCTTCGCCGGCCTCAAGACCGATGTGCGCGAGCTCGAGGCGTTCCTCGCCGCGGTGCCCTTCGCCCGGCGCGCCCATCGCCGCCTCGACGCGGCCGCGGTCGCGGTGCCGACGCTGCCGGTTCCCGGCGGCAAGCGGCAGTCGACGCAGGAAGGCTTCGGCCGCATCCTCAGCGAGCTCGCGACCGGCGATCAGCCGATCTCGCGGCACATCGTCACCTGCTCGCCCGACGTCACCGTCTCCACCAATCTCGGCGGCTGGGTCAACCGGCGCGGCCTCTTCGACCGCCGCGAACGCGCCGACGTGTTCCGGGACGAGAAGGTGGTGTCGGCCCAGCGCTGGCAGATGTCGCCGGAGGGCCAGCACATCGAGCTCGGCATCGCCGAGAACAACTTCTTCATCCTGCTGGCGGCGCTCGGCCTCGCCGAGCCGGTGTTCGGCGCGCGGCTGCTGCCGATCGGCACGCTCTACGATCCCTTCATCGCCCGCGGCCTCGATGCCCTCAATTACGCCTGCTATCAGGACGCGCGCTTCATGCTGGTGGCGACGCCGTCCGGCATCACGCTGGCGCCGGAAGGCGGCGCGCATCAGTCGATCGGCTCGCCTCTCATCGGCATGAGCCAGGACGGGCTCACCTCCTTCGAGCCCGCCTTCGTCGACGAGCTCGCGGTGCTCATGCGCTGGGGCTTCGAGCACATGCAGGCGCCTGACGGCGGCGCGGTCTATCTCCGCCTCTCCACCCGGCCGGTGGACCAGCCCCCGCGCGAGCTGACGGCGGAGCTGCAGAGGGCGATCGTGGCCGGGGCCTACTGGCTGGTGCCGCCGGCGGAGGGGGCCGAGCTGGCGGTGGTCTACCAGGGGGCGGTCGCCCCCGAGGCGATCGCCGCCCATCAGGCGATCCTGGAGGACATTCCCGGAGCCGGGCTCCTGGCGGTGACCTCGGCGGACCGGCTGCACCGGAGCTGGCTTGCGGGCCTCAGGGACAGGGAGCGCGGCCACCTCGGCCGCCTGCTGGCGGGGCTGGCCCCGGACGCCGCCCTGGTCACGGTGCTGGACGGCCATCCGGCGACGCTTTCCTGGCTGGGCGCGGTCGCCGGCCACCGCATCCATCCGCTCGGCATCGACCATTTCGGCCAGTCCGGCGACATCCCCGATCTCTACCGGGTCTATGGCATTGATGCCGATGCGATTCTGGACGCGGCGGCGCGCGCCTGCCTGGGACGGCGTTAACCTCTCCCGCCGCGCCGGTTGATCGGGCGATGGGCAGTTCCCCGCCTCTCGGTCCCATGCTATGAAGCCGCCCCCGGCGGGGAGCGCGCGGGCGTGGCGGAATTGGTAGACGCACTGGATTTAGGTTCCAGCGACGCAAGTCGTGGGGGTTCAAGTCCCTCCGCCCGCACCAGTGGTTCCCGCCTCGAGGCTCGCCCGCGACGCCTGGGTCCCATGCGTCGACGTGAATTTCATCGCGAGTGATCCCATCTAACTTCTGGTGCCCTCTGGGCGCCGGTTCCGGAGTCAGGCCGTTTCCCCATGCAGATCACCGAGACCAATACCGAGGGACTGAAGCGCGAGTTCAAGGTCGTGCTCGCCGCCGCCGACATCGAGCAGCGCATCAGCGTCAGGCTCGCCGAGATCGGCCGCGAGGTGCGCCTGCCGGGCTTCCGCCCGGGCAAGGTGCCGATCACGGTCCTGAAGAAGCGCTACGGCACGGCGGTCATGGGCGAGGTGCTGGAGCGCGCGGTCAACGACAGCTCCACGGAGGCGCTGCGCAGCCATAACCTGCGCCCGGCGCTGCAGCCGAAGGTGGAGATCGTCTCCTTCAACGAAGGCAAGGATCTCGAGTACAAGCTGGCGGTGGAAGTGCTGCCGGAGATCCAGCCGATGGATTTCTCCGGCCTCTCGCTGGAGCGCCTGCGGCCGGAAGTGCCGGAGGCGGACATCGCCGCGGCGCTGGACCGCATCGCCAAGCAGCAGCGCAAGAACACGGTGGCGGAGCGTCCGGCGGAGAAGGGCGACGCCGTCGTCATCGACTTCAAGGGCTCGGTGGACGGCAAGGAATTTCCCGGCGGCGCCGCCGAGGGCTATACGCTGGAACTGGGTTCGAACTCCTTCATTCCCGGCTTCGAGGATCAGGTCGTGGGCATGAAGGCCGGCGACCAGCGCACGATCGCCGTGACCTTCCCCGATGACTACGGCGCCGCCGACCTCGCCGGCAAGGCCGCCAGCTTCGAGGTCACGGTCAAGGAGGTGCGCGGGTTCGAGGTCCAGCCCATCGACGACAGCCTCGCCGTCGCCGTCGGCATGGAGAAGCTCGACGATCTGCGTCAGGCGGTCTCCGACCAGATCGGGCGTGACTACGAGGATCTGGCGCGGCAGCGCCTCAAGCGCACGCTCCTGGACAAGCTCGCCGCGCAGCATTCCTTCGCGGTGCCCCAGGGCATGATCGACATCGAGCTGGACGCGATCTGGCAGCAGTACCAGCAGGAGCAGCAGCGCCAGAAGGCCGCCGCCGAGTCGGCTCCCGCCGATGCCGCCGCGAGCGCGCCGGCGGAGCCGGTCGAGCCGCCCGAGAGCGAGGCGGCGGTGAAGTCGGAGTACCGTGCCATCGCCGAGCGGCGCGTGCGCCTGGGTCTGCTGCTGGCGGAAGTGGGCCGCGCGCAGTCCATCACCGTGAGCCCGGAGGAAGTGAACCGGGCGCTCACCGAGCAGGCGCGGCGCTTTCCCGGCCAGGAGCGCAAGGTGATCGAGTATTATCGCGAGCATCCCGAGGCGGTCGATCAGATCCGCGCGCCGATGTTCGAGGAGAAGGTCATTGATTTCATCATCGAGCGTGCCCAGGTAGCCGAGCGGCGAGTGCCGGTGAGCGAGCTGCTGAAGGCGGACGCCGAGGATGACGAGGCCGCGGCGGACGCCGGCGGCGACGCAAAGACGGAAGCGACCAAGGTCTGAGGGCCACGCCCTTCGATCGCAGAACCGGAGCAGGACGAGAGATGCGCGATCCCTTAGAAGTCCACATGAATACCCTGGTACCCATGGTGGTCGAGCAGACCAACCGCGGGGAGCGCGCCTACGACATCTACTCCCGGCTCCTGAAGGAGCGGATCATCTTCCTGGTGGGCGGCGTCAACGACGCGGTGTCGAGCCTGATCTGCGCCCAGCTGCTGTTCCTGGAGTCGGAGAATCCGAACAAGGACATCTACTTCTACATTAACTCTCCCGGCGGCGTGGTGACCTCGGGTCTCGCGATCTACGACACCATGCAGTACGTCCGGCCGCTGGTCTCCACGGTCTGCGTCGGCCAGGCGGCCTCCATGGGCTCGCTGCTGCTGGCGGCGGGCGCCAAGGGCAAGCGCTTCTCCCTGCCGAATTCGCGGGTGATGCTGCACCAGCCTTCCGGCGGCGCCCAGGGCCAGGCCTCCGACATCGAGATCCAGGCGCGCGAGATCCTGACGCTCCGCGCCCGTCTCAACCAGATCTACCAGAAGCATACGGGCCAGCCGATCGACGTCATCGAGACCGCTCTCGAGCGCGACAAGTTCTTCTCTCCGGAGGAGGCGAAGGCCTTCGGCGTCATCGACGAGGTGGTGGTTAACCGGCCGCCGCGCGAGGACCTGAAGGTGGTCGGCCAGGACGGCGGCTGAGGCAACTCTTAACGCGTGCCCGACGTTTAGGCAGTGCACCCAGGGCGTTCATTGCGTCTTGGCTTCCCGCACCGTGTCGCGCTTGCAATGCTTCCGGCAATTCGTGAATCCACGTGCCAAAAGCCTCGATTAAAACGCTTTTTTAACTAGTTATTGATTGCCGGCCCGTACATATTGTTGAATTGTTGGATAGGTGCCGAGTCGCCTTGCTGCCGGATTCGGGCTTACCGGTAGCGATTTGTTGGTGCGAGCCCTCGAGGGCCGGGACGTCTCCCGGTTGTTGACGGAGTGGCCATGACGAAATCCAGCAGCGGCGACTCGAAGAATACGCTGTACTGCTCGTTCTGCGGCAAGAGTCAGCACGAGGTCCGCAAGCTGATCGCGGGACCGACCGTGTTCATCTGCGACGAGTGCGTCGAGCTCTGCATGGACATCATCCGTGAGGAGCACAAGACGACGCTGGTGAAGTCGCGCGACGGCGTGCCGAGCCCGCGAGACATCTGCAAGGTGCTGGACGACTACGTGATCGGGCAGGGGCATGCCAAGCGCGTGCTGTCGGTCGCCGTCCACAATCACTACAAGCGGCTGGCGCACGGCGCCAAGAACAACGACGTCGAGCTCGCGAAGTCGAACATCCTGCTGGTGGGCCCGACCGGCTCCGGCAAGACGCTCCTCGCGCAGACCTTGGCGCGCATCATCGACGTGCCCTTCACCATGGCGGACGCCACGACCCTCACCGAGGCGGGCTATGTCGGCGAGGACGTCGAGAACATCATCCTGAAGCTGCTGCAGGCCGCCGACTACAATGTCGAGCGCGCCCAGCGCGGCATCGTCTATATCGACGAGGTCGACAAGATCAGCCGCAAGTCCGACAACCCCTCGATCACGCGCGACGTCTCGGGCGAGGGCGTGCAGCAGGCGCTCCTCAAGATCATGGAAGGCACCATCGCCTCGGTGCCGCCCCAGGGCGGACGCAAGCATCCCCAGCAGGAGTTCCTGCAGGTCGACACCACGAACATCCTCTTCATCTGCGGCGGCGCCTTCGCCGGCCTGGAGAAGATCATCTCCCAGCGCCGCCAGGGCAGCTCGATCGGCTTCGGCGCCGAGGTGCGCGGTCCCGAGGAGCGCAAGACCGGCGAGATCCTGAAGGATCTGGAGCCGGAGGATCTGCTCAAGTTCGGTCTCATTCCCGAGTTCGTCGGCCGCCTGCCCGTGGTGGCGACCCTCGACGATCTCGACGAGGACGCGCTGGTGGACATTCTCACCAAGCCGAAGAACGCCCTGGTCAAGCAGTACCAGCGGTTGTTCGAGATGGAGGACGTCCGCCTCGAGTTCAACGACGAGGCGCTGCGCACCATCGCTCACAAGGCGATCGCCCGGAAGACCGGCGCGCGAGGATTGCGCTCGATCATGGAGATGATCCTGCTCGAGCCGATGTTCGATCTGCCCGGACTCGATGGCGTCAGTGGCATCGTCATCAACAAAGAGGTTTCCGAAGGTCGCGCGCAGCCGCTGTACATCTACTCCGATCGTCGCGGCGACGTCGGAACCGGCGCCTGAACTCCGGAAAAGCCCTGTCGCTCCAATGGTTATGCGGAGCGTCCTCTTGACTGGGGGCGCCGAAACGCCACCTTAATAGAGCCCGGTGGCGGTGATGTGACATGCCGCCGGAGTCCATCAGCCGAAGCGGCTCCACGCTTCGGACCAGCATGAGAAAGAGGCCGCATGTTTGAGCTATCTCGCGGTGCGCTCTACCCGGTTCTGCCGCTGCGCGACATCGTCGTATTTCCGCACATGATCGTGCCGCTCTTCGTCGGCCGCGAGAAGTCGGTGAAGGCGCTCGAGGACGTGATGAAGGATGACAAGCAGATCCTGCTCGTCACCCAGAAGAACGCCGCCCAGGACGACCCGACGCCCGGCGACATCTATTCCGTCGGCACGGTCGGCACCGTGCTGCAGCTCCTGAAGCTGCCGGACAACACCGTCAAGGTATTGGTCGAAGGCGGCCAGCGCGCGCGCATCCTGCGCTTCGCGGAGAACGAGGCGTTCTTCCAGGCCTATGCCGAGACCATCGCCGAGAAGCCCGGCGACCAGCAGGAGCTGGAGGCGCTGGCGCGCACGACGGTCACGCAGTTCGAGCAGTACATCAAGCTCAACAAGAAGATCCCGCCGGAGGTCCTGGTCTCGATCAACCAGATCGAGGACCCCTCCAAGCTCGCCGACACGATCGCCTCGCACCTCGCGCTCAAGATCCCCGAGAAGCAGGAGCTGCTGGAGACCGAGACCGTCTCGGAGCGGCTGGAGAAGGTGTTCGGCTACATGGAAGCCGAGATCGGCGTCCTCCAGGTGGAGAAGCGCATCCGCTCGCGCGTCAAGCGCCAGATGGAGAAGACGCAGCGCGAGTATTATTTGAACGAGCAGCTCAAGGCGATCCAGAAGGAGCTGGGCGAGGGCGAGGAGGGCCGCGACGAGCTCGCCGAGATCGAGGAGCGCATTACCAAGACCAAGCTCTCCAAGGAAGCCCGCGACAAGGCGATGGCGGAAGTGAAGAAGCTCCGCAGCATGAGCCCGATGTCCGCCGAGGCCACGGTCGTGCGCAACTACCTCGACTGGATGCTGTCGATTCCGTGGCAGGTCCGCACCAAGGTCAAGCGCGACATCAAGGCCGCGGAGAAGGTGCTCAACCACGATCACTTCGGCCTGGAGAAGGTGAAGGAGCGCATCCTCGAGTACCTCGCGGTGCAGCAGCGCATGCGCAAGGTCAAGGGACCGATCCTCTGCCTCGTCGGCCCGCCCGGCGTCGGCAAGACGTCGCTCGGCAAGTCGATCGCGCGCGCCACCGGCCGCAACTTCGTTCGCATGTCCCTGGGCGGCGTCCGCGACGAGGCGGAGATCCGCGGCCATCGGCGCACCTACATCGGCTCGATGCCCGGCAAGGTCATCCAGGGCATGAAGAAGGCGAAGTCGTCGAACCCGCTGTTCCTCCTCGACGAGGTGGACAAGCTGGGCGCCGACTGGCGCGGCGATCCGTCGTCGGCGCTCCTGGAGGTGCTCGACCCCGAGCAGAACGGGACCTTCAACGACCATTATCTCGAGGTCGACTACGACCTGTCGGACGTGATGTTCGTCACCACGGCGAACACGCTCCGCATGCCGCAGCCGCTCCTCGACCGCATGGAGCTGATCCGCATCCCCGGCTACACCGAGGATGAGAAGGTCGAGATCGCCCGCCAGCACCTGATCCCGAAGCAGTTCAAGGCGCACGGGCTCAAGACGTCGGAGTGGTCGATCACCGAGGACGCGCTGCGCGACCTCGTGCGCTACTACACGCGCGAGGCCGGCGTGCGCAATCTCGAGCGCGAGCTGGCGAACCTGGCGCGCAAGGCGATCAAGGAGATCGCCATGAAGAAGCGCAAGCGGCTGACCATCTCCGCCAAGAACCTGGAGAAGTATGCCGGCGTGCGGCGCTTCCGGTTCGGCGAGGTCGAGGAGACCGATCTCGTGGGTGTCACCACGGGCCTGGCCTGGACCGAGGTCGGCGGCGAGCTGCTGTCGATCGAGGCGGTGACGCTTCCCGGCAAGGGCAAGGTGACCGCGACCGGCAAGCTCGGCGACGTCATGAAGGAGTCCGTGCAGGCGGCCGAGAGCTACGTGAAGTCGCGGGCCGCGGCCTTCGGCATCAAGCCGACGCTGTTCGACCGGCGCGACATCCACGTGCACGTGCCCGAGGGTGCGACGCCCAAGGACGGCCCCTCGGCGGGTGTCGCCATGGTGACCTCGATCGTCTCGGTGCTGACCGGCATCCCGGTCCGCCGCGACATCGCGATGACCGGCGAGATCACGCTGCGCGGTCGCGTCCTGCCGATCGGCGGCCTCAAGGAGAAGCTGCTGGCGGCGCTGCGCGGCGGCCTCACCACCGTGCTGATCCCGAAGGAGAACGAGAAGGATCTGGCCGAGATTCCCGACAACGTGAAGGCCGGGCTCACCCTCGTTCCCGTGGCCTCGGTGGACGAGCTCCTGAAGCACGCGCTGGTGCGGCCGCTGACGCCGATCGAGTGGCGCGAGGAGAGCGAGGCGCCGGCGGTACTGCCGAAGGAGACACCCGTCGAGCGGCCTGGCGTCATCACGCACTGATCGCCGCGCGCGTCGCGCGGTCGTTATTCCGGCACAAAGCCGTCGCGCAAGCGACGGCTTTGCTGCTTTCCGGACCGTGAATTCGCCAGGCCGATCGGGCGCTCGCTGTCTACAGGTAATGCATGAAAAGCTGGGGATTTCCGGCGCGCCGCAATTGACGGGCCGGAGACCGGCGATCTACACTCCCGGCGTTCTTGACAGACGTGTTCCGTCGGAACCGCAGGTATTTCCACGCATCGATCAGGGGGGCCATCTCGTGAACAAGAACGAACTCGTCGACGCCGTTGCGGGAATGACCGAGCTCACCAAGGCGGACGCCGCGAAGGCCGTGGACGCGGTGTTCGATTGCATCACCCGCTCGCTGAAGAAGGGGAACGAGGTACGCCTCGTGGGATTCGGCACGTTCAATGTACGAAAGCGCGCGGCGTCCAAGGGGCGCAACCCGCGCACCGGCGAGGAGCTCAAGATCCCGGCGTCGAAGCAGCCGAAGTTCAAGGCCGGCAAAGGATTGAAGGACGCCGTCAACTGACCGGCGTCGTTTTCGTTTTCGGGCCGGACCTCGGCAGCGGGGCCGGCCTTCGCGTTTCGGCGTAGCGGTCCGCCGGTGCGGTTATCGCGCGATAACTCCGCGCGGCCGGCCCGGCGGCCGGATGTCATAATTCCCCCGGCCCACGTGCGGCGGTCGGGCCTCTGATATGGGCGATTAGCTCAGCGGTAGAGCATCTCGTTTACACCGAGGGGGTCGGGGGTTCGAATCCCTCATCGCCCACCATCGCGACCCCGCCCTGCAGGCTCGGCATGACGCGCGAGAGCCTTGTAAAACTGCGCAAATCCCGCGGTCCCCTGTGCTTGACACCCCTGATGCAGCGGGTTACTAGTCGCCGCCGCGCGCAGAGTGCTGCGGGGGTGTAGCTCAGTTGGTTAGAGCGCCGGCCTGTCACGCCGGAGGTCGCGGGTTCGAGCCCCGTCACTCCCGCCATCTTCGGGGCGGCGCGATCTTTGCCCGCGCTCGCGCGGGCTCCATATAGTACGGTGACGGCGTTGAGTGGATTCCGCCAGGCGCGACGGCTCGTTGGGCACTGGTGTATGCGATTTTGCCGGCCGGCCGGCGCCGCATAAGGCCGGATAGAGGAGCGCCGCGATGGAAAGCCTGCTGCGCGAGTATCTGCCGATCCTGGTCTTCCTGGGAATCGCCCTGGGACTGTCGCTGGTGATCGTGCTGGCCTCCTACATCATCGCCCGCCAGCGGCCGGATTCCGAGAAGCTGTCGCCCTACGAATGCGGCTTCGAGCCCTTCGACGACGCCCGCAGCAAGTTCGACGTGCGCTATTACCTGGTCGCCATCCTCTTCATCATCTTCGACCTGGAGGTGGCGTTCCTGTTTCCCTGGGCGGTGACCCTGGGGGCGATCGGCATGTTCGGGTTCTGGTCGATGATCGTGTTCCTGGCGGTGCTGACGGTGGGTTTCGTCTACGAGTGGAAGAAGGGAGCTCTCGAATGGGAGTGAGCGCGGGCACCGTTGCGCCGGCCACGGATCAGGACGCACTGCTGAAGCGCGTCGCCGACGAGATCCGCGACAAGGGCTTCATCGTGACTCAGGTCGACAAGCTCGTGAACTGGGCCCGGACCGGGTCGCTCTGGCCGATGACCTTCGGGCTCGCCTGCTGCGCCGTCGAGATGATGCACAGCTACGCCAGCCGCTACGACCTGGACCGCTTCGGCATCGTGCCGCGCCCGAGCCCGCGCCAGTCCGACGTCATGATCGTCGCCGGCACCCTCACCAACAAGATGGCGCCGGCGCTGCGCAAGGTCTACGACCAGATGGCGGAGCCGCGCTGGGTGATCTCCATGGGGTCCTGCGCCAACGGCGGCGGCTACTATCATTATTCCTATTCCGTTGTGCGGGGCTGCGACCGTATCGTGCCGGTCGACATCTACGTGCCGGGCTGCCCGCCTACCGCCGAGGCGCTGGTCTACGGGCTGCTGCAGCTGCAAAAAAAGATCAAGCGGGAGCGTGTGTTCGCGCGTTGACAGAGCTTCCGACCGAGACCGGACGATGACAGAGCCATTGCAGGAATTCGCCGACCAGACCACCGCCGCGTTGCCGCAGGACATCCTGCGCAGCGAGATCGTGCGCGGCGAGCTCATCCTCTGGGCCCGGCGCGAGGCGATCGTCGCCGTCCTGACCTATCTCCGGGACGATCCGCGCTGCCTCTTCAGGGTGTTGCAGGACGTCTGCGGCGTCGACTATCCCGAGCGGCCGGAGCGCTTCGAGGTCGTCTACAATCTCCTCAGCCTCAAGCACAACCGCCGCGTCCGCGTGAAGGTCGCGACCGACGAGGTGCAGCCGGTGCCCTCGGTCACCGGCGTCTTCAACTCCGCCGGCTGGTTCGAGCGCGAGACCTGGGATCTCTTCGGCATCTTCTTCTCCGATCATCCGGATCTGCGCCGCATCCTCACGGACTACGGCTTCGAGGGCCATCCGCTCCGCAAGGACTTCCCGCTCACCGGCTACGTCGAGGTGCGCTACGACGAGGACCAGAAGCGGGTGGTCTACGAGCCGGTGAAGCTCAAGCAGGAATTCCGCAGCTTCGACTTCCTGTCGCCCTGGGAAGGCATGAGCCACCTGCTGCCCGGCGACGAGAAGGCGACCGGCGGCGACAAGCCCGGCGGGGCCAAGCCATGACCGACGTCTCGGACCGGGCGCGCGCCGACGCGCAGCTCAAGAGCTTCACGATGAACTTCGGGCCGCAGCATCCGGCGGCCCACGGCGTGCTGCGCCTCGTCCTGGAGATGGACGGCGAGATCGTCGAGCGCGCCGATCCGCATATCGGCCTCCTGCACCGCGGCACCGAGAAGCTGATCGAGTACAAGACCTACCTCCAGGCGGTGCCGTATTTCGACCGCCTCGACTACGTCTCGCCGATGTGCCAGGAGCATGCCTACGCGCTCGGCGTCGAGAAGCTGATGGGGATCACGGCGCCGCCCCGGGCGCAATACATCCGCGTGCTGTTCTCCGAGATCACCCGGATCCTCAATCACCTCCTCAACATCACCACCTTCGCCCTCGACGTGGGCGCGATCACGCCGCTGCTCTGGGCCTTCGAGGAGCGCGAGATCCTGCTGGAGTTCTACGAGCGCGTCTCCGGCGCGCGCTTCCATTCGGCCTATTTCCGGCCGGGCGGCGTGCACCAGGACATGCCGGCGGGCCTCGCCGAGGATATCAACGGCTTCTGCGAGCAGTTCCCGGCGCGGATCGACGATCTCGAGACCCTGCTGACGGAGAACCGCATCTTCAAGCAGCGCACCGTCGACATCGGCCGGGTCAGCGCCGAGGATGCCCTCGACTGGGGCTTCTCCGGCCCGATGCTGCGCGGCTCCGGCATCCCCTGGGATCTGCGCAAGGCGCAGCCCTACGACACCTACGCCGAGATGGATTTCGACATTCCCATCGGCAAGAACGGCGACTGCTGGGACCGCTATCTCGTGCGGGTCGAGGAAATGCGCCAGTCCGTGCGCATCATGAAGCAGGCGCTGGAGAAGATGCCGGTGGGCCCGATCGCCACGACCGACCGCAAGGTGGCGCCGCCGCCGCGCGCCGAGATGAAGACCTCCATGGAGGCCCTGATCCATCACTTCAAGCTCTACACCGAGGGCTATCACGTGCCGGCGGGGGAGACCTATACGGCCGTCGAGGCGCCCAAGGGCGAGTTCGCGGTCTACCTCGTCTCCGACGGCACCAACAAGCCTTACCGCTGCAAGATCCGCTGCCCGGACTTCGCCTTCCTGCAGGCGACGGATTTCATGGGGCGCGGCCACATGCTGGCGGACGTGGTGGCGATCATCGGCTCCATGGACATCGTGTTCGGGAGCATCGACCGATGAGCAGTGCCAGCGACGGCGCCGCGGTGGCGCAACCCGCGACTTTCGCCTTCACCCCCGAGAACCTGGCGAAGGCCAAGGCGTTCATCGCCAAGTACCCGCCGGGACGGCAGGCGAGCGCGGTGCTGCCGCTCCTCGACCTGGCGCAACGCCAGCACGACAACTGGCTGCCGCGCGCCGCCATGGACGTGGTGGCCGAGATGCTCGACCTCGCCCGCATCCGCGTCTACGAGGTCGCGACCTTCTACACGATGTTCAACCTGAAGCCCGTGGGGAAATACCTGCTGCAGATCTGCACGACGACGCCGTGCTGGCTCCGGGGCTCCGACGAGGTGGTCAAGACCTGCGAGAAGAAGCTCGGCATCCACGTCGGCGAGAGCACGGCAGATGGGATGTTCTCCACCATGGAAGTCGAATGCCTCGGCGGCTGCGTCAACGCGCCGATCATCCAGGTGAACGACGACTTCTACGAGGATCTGGACGCGGCCTCCACCGAGGCGCTTCTCGATGCGCTCCGGCGCGGTGCGCCGCCGCCGGTGGGCTCGGTGAAGAGGCGCCAGGGCTCGGCGCCGGAAGGCGGCAAGACCACCCTCAAGGACATCGCGGTGACGGGAGATCCGAATGCTCGCGGATAAGGACAGGATCTTCACCAACCTCTACGGCGAATGGGACTGGCGGCTGCCGGGCGCGCGCGCGCGCGGCGACTGGGACGGCACCAAGGAGCTGGTGCTTAGGGGACGCGACTGGATCATCGAGCAGCTGAAGGAATCCGGCCTGCGCGGCCGCGGCGGCGCCGGCTTCCCCACCGGCCTCAAGATGTCCTTCATGCCGAAGACCAGCGACCGGCCGTGCTATCTCGTGGTGAACGCCGACGAGTCCGAGCCCGGCACCTGCAAGGACCGCGACATCCTGCGCAACGATCCGCAGAAGCTGATCGAGGGCTGCCTCCTGGGCGGCGTCGCCATGGGCGCGCATGCGTCCTACATCTATATAAGAGGCGAGTTCGTCAACGAGGCGCACCACCTGCAGGCGGCGATCGACGAGGCCTATGCGGCGGGCCTCCTCGGCAAGAACGCCTGCGGCTCCGGCTTCGATTTCGAGCTCTATCTCCATCGCGGCGCCGGCGCCTATATCTGCGGCGAGGAGACGGCGCTCCTCGAAAGCCTCGAGGGCAAGAAGGGCCAGCCCCGCAACAAGCCGCCGTTTCCCGGCGGCGGTCGGCCTCTACGGCTGTCCCACCACCGTCAACAACGTCGAGACCATCGCCGTCATCCCGACCATCCTGCGCCGCGGCGCCGCCTGGTTCGCCGGCATCGGCCGGCCGAAGAACAGCGGCACCAAGGTCTTCTGCATCTCCGGCCACGTGGCGAAGCCCTGCAATGTCGAGGAGGCGATGGGCATTCCGCTCAAGGAGCTCATCGAGACCCATGCGGGCGGCGTGCGCGGCGGCTGGGACAATCTCCTCGGCATCATTCCCGGCGGCTCCTCCGTGCCGGTGCTGCCGAAATCGATCTGCGACACCGTGCTGATGGATTTCGACAGCCTGCGCGAGGTGAAGAGCGGCCTCGGCACCGCCGCCGTCATCGTCATGGACAAGTCCACCGACATCATCAAGGCGATCGCCCGGCTCTCGAAGTTCTACATGCATGAGAGCTGCGGCCAGTGCACGCCCTGCCGCGAGGGCACCGGCTGGCTCTGGCGCGTGATGCAGCGGATGGTGAAGGGCGAGGCCTCGGTGCAGGAGATCGACATGCTGCTGGAGGTCTCCTACGAGATCGAGGGCCACACCATCTGCGCGCTGGGCGACGCCGCCGCCTGGCCGGTGCAGGGCCTGATCCGCCACTTCCGCCCGGAGATGGAGCGCCGGATCGAGCAGTACCGCGCCGCCGCCAAGTCCAAGGCCGCCTAGGAGCGATGGGGATGATGGTGTTGCACGGATATCCTGCGTCCTTCGAACTCGTGCCCTTCGGGCACGGCTCAGGATGAGGGCCATTGTGGGTTGCACACTCAAAAGATCCTCATCCTGAGCCGCCCGCGCAGCGGGCGAGTCGAAGGACGCACGATACCGGCAAGTCGCAAGGAACCCGTCTGATGCCCAAGCTCACCATCAACGGCATCGCGGTCGAGACTCCTCCCGGCGCCACCGTGCTCCAGGCCTGCCAGATGGCCGGCGTCGAGGTGCCGTTCTTCTGCTATCACCAGCGCCTGTCGATCGCCGGCAACTGCCGCATGTGCCTCGTCGACATCGAGAAGTCGCCGAAGCCGGTGGCCTCCTGCTGCATGCCGGCGGCGGACGGCATGGTCGTCCACACGGAGTCCGAGCGCGCGCGCAAGGCGCGCCACGGCGTGATGGAATTCCTGCTGATCAACCATCCCCTGGACTGCCCGATCTGCGACCAGGGCGGCGAGTGCGACCTGCAGGACCAGGCCATGGCCTATGGCCTCGGCCGCAGCCGCTACGTCGAGGACAAGCGGGCGGTGAAGGAGAAGGATTTCGGACCGCTGGTGGCGACCGCAGATGACGCGGTGCATCCACTGCACCCGCTGCGTCCGCTTCATCACCGAGGTCGCCGGCGTCGAGGAGCTGGGCGCCACCAGCCGCGGCGAGCACATGGAGATCGGCACCTACATCGAGCGCTCGCTGACCTCGGAGCTCTCCGCCAACATCATCGATCTCTGCCCGGTGGGCGCGCTCACCTCCAAGCCCTACGCCTTCGTGGCGCGGCCGTGGGAGCTCACCAAGACGGAATCCGTCGACGTCCTCGACGCCGTCGGCAGCAACATCCGCGTCGACGCCCGGGGCGCCCAGGTGCTGCGCGTGCTGCCGCGGCTCAACGACGACGTGAACGAGGAGTGGCTCAACGACAAGAGCCGCTTCGCCGCCGACGGGCTCACCCGCCGCCGTCTCGACCGGCCGTTCCTGCGCAAGAACGGCAAGCTCGTCGAGGCCGGCTGGCGCGAGGCTTTCGATGCGATCGCCGCGCGCCTCACCGGCGTGGCGGGGACGGCGATCGCCGCCATAGCCGGCGACCTCGTCGATGCCGAGGCGATGCTGGCGCTTAGGGATCTGATGGCGGCGCTGGGCTCGCCCAACCTCGACTGCCGCCAGGACGGCGCCGCCCTCGATCCGACGACGCGCGCGGGGTACCTATTCAATACGACGATCGCCGGCATCGAGAAGGCGGATGTCTGCCTCCTCATCGGCACCAATCCGCGCCACGAGGCGGCGCTGGTGAATGCGCGCCTGCGCAAGCGCTGGCTCATGGGCCACTTCAAGGTGGGCGCCATCGGCCCCGCCGTCGACCTGACCTATCCCGTCACCGTGCTCGGCACCGGTCCCGACGTGCTCGACGCCCTCATCGCGGGAACGCATTCCTGGTCCGAGACGCTCAAATCCGCCAAGGCGCCGATGCTGATCCTGGGGCAGGGGGCCCTGGCCCGTCCCGACGGCGCCGCGATCCTCGGCAAGGCGCGCAAGCTCGCCGAGACCTACGGTCTCGTCCGCGACGGCTGGAACGGCTTCAACGTGCTGCACACGGCGGCGGCGCGGGTCGGCGGCCTCGATTTGGGCTTCGTACCGGGCCCGGGCGGCCGCGACGTCGCGCGCATCCTCGATGGCGCCGGCAAGGGCGAGATCTCCGTGGTCTATCTCCTCGGCGCCGACGAGATCGACACTGCCCGCCTGGGCAAGGCCTTCGTCATCTATCAGGGCCATCACGGCGACGCCGGCGCCCACCGCGCCGACGTGGTGCTGCCGGGCGCCGCCTATACCGAGAAGGACGCGACCTACGTCAACACCGAGGGCCGCGTGCAGCTCGGCCGCCGCGCCGTCTTCCCGCCCGGCGACGCGCGCGAGGACTGGGCGATCCTGCGGGCGCTCTCCGACGTGCTCGGCCACAAGCTCCCCTATGACTCCCTTGGGCAGATCCGGGCACGGCTGCGCAGCGTCGCGCCGAGCTTCGCCACCATCGACACGGTGGTGCCGGCGGTCTGGGGCCGCTTCGGCGCCGAGGGCGCGGTGGCGGCGCAGCCCTTCGCCTATCCCATCGAGGATTTCTATCGCACCGATCCCGTCAGCCGCGCGTCGCCCACCATGGCGGAATGCGCGGCGATGATCGCGGCGGCTGCCGGCGAGGCGGGGAAGACCGGCACCCATGGCTAGTCTCTGGACCCTCATCGTGACGATCGTCACGTATCCCCTCACCATCATGGTGCTGGAGATCCTGGCAATCATCGTGCCGCTGCTGGTGGGCGTGGCATATTTCACCTACGCCGAGCGCAAGGTGCTGGCCTGGGCGCAGCTCCGCAAAGGCCCCAACGTCGTGGGGCCCTTCGGACTCCTGCAGCCGCTCGCCGACGGCCTCAAGCTTCTCCTCAAGGAGACGGTGGTGCCGAGCGGCGCCAACCAGGTGGTCTTCGTCCTGGCGCCGGTCCTCACCTTCGTGCTGAGCCTGGTGGCCTGGGCGGTGATCCCCTTCGACGCCGGCGTGGTGCTCGCCAACATCAACGTCGGCATCCTCTACCTCTTCGCCATCAGCTCGCTCGGCGTCTACGGCATCATCATGGCGGGCTGGGCCTCCAACTCGAAATACGCCTTCCTGGGTGCGCTGCGCTCGGCGGCGCAGATGGTGTCCTACGAGGTCTCGATCGGCTTCGTCATGGTGAGCGTGCTGCTCTGCGTCGGCTCGCTCAACCTCTCCGACATCGTGCTGGCCCAGCGCCACGTCTGGTTCGTGATCCCGCTCTTCCCGATGGCGATCATCTTCTTCGTCTCGGGCCTGGCCGAGACCAACCGCTCGCCCTTCGATCTCGTCGAAGGCGAGTCCGAGCTGGTGGCGGGCTACTTCGTCGAATACTCCGCCATGACCTTCGCGCTCTTCTACCTCGGCGAATACGCGAACATGATCCTGGTGAGCGCGATGACCAGCATCCTGTTCCTCGGCGGCTGGCTGGCGCCTTTCGGCGTGGCGCCCTTCACCTGGATCCCCGGCTGGATCTGGTTCGGGCTGAAGATCGGCTTCATGTGCTTCTGCTTTCTCTGGGTGCGCGCGACCTTCCCGCGCTACCGCTACGACCAGCTCATGCGCCTGGGCTGGAAGGTGTTCCTGCCGTTCTCGCTGTTCTGGCTGGTGCTGACCGCCGGCGTGCTGGTGGCCACGGGATGGGTCCCGAAATGAGCTCGATTCATGCACTCGAGCCCAAGGAGGCTGAGCGATGGCATTCCTCGATCGCACCGCGCGCGGCCTGCTGCTGGTGGAGCTGGTCCGCGGCCTCGGCCTGACGCTGAGCTACATGTTCAAGCGGCCGGTGACGGTGAACTACCCCTTCGAGAAGGGGCCGCTCTCGCCCCGCTTCCGCGGCGAGCACGCGCTCCGGCGCTATGCCAACGGCGAGGAGCGCTGCATCGCGTGCAAGCTCTGCGAGGCGGTCTGCCCGGCGCTCGCCATCACCATCGAGGCGGAGCCGCGCGAGGACGGCAGCCGGCGCACCACGCGCTACGACATCGACATGACCAAGTGCATCTACTGCGGCTTCTGCCAGGAAGCCTGCCCGGTGGACGCCATCGTCGAGGGGCCGAACTTCGAGTTCGCCGCCGAGACCCGGGAGGAGCTGTTCTACGACAAGGACAAGCTGCTCGCGAACGGCGACCGCTGGGAGAGCGAGATCGCCGCCAACCTCGCCCTCGACGCGCCCTACCGGTGAGCCGCTGACATGGTCATCCAGGCGCTCGCCTTCTATCTCTTCGCCATCGTCGCCGTCGCTTCGGGCGCGATGGTGATCTCGGCGCGCAATCCCGTGCATTCCGTCCTGTTCCTGATCCTCGCCTTCTTTAATGCCGCGGGCCTCTTCGTGCTGCTGGGCGCCGAGTTCCTGGCGATGATCCTGGTGGTGGTCTACGTCGGCGCGGTCGCCGTCCTGTTCCTCTTCGTGGTGATGATGCTCGACATCAATTTCGTCGAGCTGCGCGAGGGCTTCCTGCGCTACCTGCCGGTCGGCGGGATGGTGGGGCTGGTGCTGCTGGCGGAGCTGTTCCTGGTGTTCGGCGCCTGGATCACCGTCCCCGACGTGGGCCTGGCGGTGACGGCGCCGTCGCCCGCCGCGGCCCAGACCAGCAACACCGCGGCGCTGGGCCTGCTGCTCTATACGCGCTACGTCTACGTCTTCCAGGCCTCGGGCGTGATCCTGCTCATCGCCATGATCGGCGCCATCGTGCTGACGCTCCGCTCCCGGGAGGGCGTGCGCAAGCAGCGCATCTCCGGTCAGATCGCAAGGATACGCACCGAGACCGTGGAGCTGGTCAAGGTGCGAAGCGGGGAGGGCGTCTGAACATGTGGCAGATCGGGCTTGCCCATTACCTCACGGTGTCGTCGATCCTGTTCACGCTGGGGATCTTCGGCATCTTCCTCAACCGCAAGAACGTCATCATCATCCTGATGTCGATCGAGCTCATGCTGCTGGCCGTCAACATCAACTTCGTCGCGTTCTCCGCCTTCCTGCACGATCTCGTCGGCCAGATCTTCGCCATGTTCGTGCTGACGGTGGCGGCGGCGGAGGCGGCGATCGGGCTTGCCATCCTCGTGGTCTATTTCCGCAACCGCGGCACCATCGCGGTCGAAGACATCAACCTCATGAAGGGCTGACCGGGTGTCCGTCGCCGTCGTATTCCTGCCGTTCCTCGGCGCCATCATCGCCGGCTTCTTCGGCCGCTGGATCGGCGACCGCGGCGCCCAGATCGTCACCTGCGGCGGGCTCCTGCTCGCGGCGGTGCTGGGCATCGTGCTGTTCTTCAAGGTGGCGATGGGCGGCGACGAGTTCGTGACGCCGCTCTTCGTCTGGATCGACGCCGGCAAGCTCCAGGTTGACTGGGCGCTGCGCTTCGACACGCTGAGCGCCGTCATGGTGCTGGTGGTGACCGTGGTCTCCGCCATGGTGCACGTCTATTCCGTCGGCTACATGGCGCACGATCCCTCGATCCCGCGCTTCATGAGCTATCTCAGCCTCTTCACCTTCTTCATGCTGATGCTGGTGACGGCGGACAATTTCGTGCAGCTGTTCTTCGGCTGGGAGGGCGTCGGTCTCTGCTCATACCTGCTGGTCGGCTTCTGGTACGACAGGCCCTCGGCGAATGCGGCGGCGATCAAGGCCTTCGTGGTGAACCGGGTCGGCGACTTCGGCTTCGTGCTCGGCATCTTCGCGGTCTACTACATCTTCGGCTCGCTGCATTTCGACGAGGTGTTCAAGGCGGCGCCGGACCGGGCCGGCCTCACCCTCAACTTCCTCGGCTGGCAGGTGGACGCCCTCACCGTCACCTGCATCCTGCTGTTCGTCGGCGCCATGGGTAAGTCGGCGCAGATCGGCCTCCACACCTGGCTGCCGGACGCCATGGAAGGCCCGACGCCGGTCTCGGCCCTGATCCACGCCGCCACCATGGTGACGGCCGGCGTCTTCATGGTGGCGCGCTTCTCGCCGCTCTTCGAGTACGCGCCGGTGGCGCTGGCGGTGGTCGTGGTCGTCGGCGGCACCACGGCGCTCTTCGCGGCGACGGTGGGCGTGGCGCAGACCGACATCAAGCGCGTCATCGCCTATTCCACCTGCAGCCAGCTCGGCTACATGTTCTTCGCCGCCGGCGTCTCGGCCTATCCCGCGGCGATCTTCCACCTCACCACCCACGCCTTCTTCAAGGCGCTGCTGTTCCTGGGCGCCGGCTCCGTCATCCACGCCATGTCCGGCGAGCAGGACATGCGCAAGATGGGTGGCATCTGGCGCCTGGTGATGGTCACCTACGTCCTCATGTGGATCGGCAGCCTGGCGCTCGCGGGCATTCCGCCCTTCGCCGGATATTTCTCCAAGGACATGATCCTGGAGGCGGCCTGGGCGGCCCACAGCGGCGTCGGCCTCTACGCCTTCATCCTCGGCACCTTCGCGGCCTTCCTCACCGCCTTCTACTCCTGGCGCCTGCTGTTCCTGACCTTCCACGGTGCGCCGCGGGCCGATCACGAGACCATGCACCACGTGCATGAGTTGCCGCTGGTGATGATCCTGCCGCTGGTGGTGCTGGCGACCGGCGCCGTGGTGGCGGGGTTCCTGGGCTATCACAGCTTCGTCGGCGAGGGGCATGAGGCGTTCTGGCGGGAGTCGATCCTGATCCTGCCGGCGCACAACACCATCGAAGGCGCCGAGCACGTGCCCGAGATCATCTCCCTGCTGCCGCTCCTGATGGCACTCGCGGGCATCGCCGTCGCCTGGCTCTCCTACATCTACCGGCCCGGCATTCCCGCGGCGGCGGCGACGATGTTCCGCCCGGTCTACCTGTTCCTGCTCAACAAGTGGTACTTCGACGAGCTCTACGACTTCATCTTCGTGCGCGGCGCCATGCTGGTGGGCTTCGGGCTCTGGAAAGGCGGCGACGGCATGATCATCGACGGGCTCGGCCCCGACGGCATCGCGGCCACCACCCGGCAGGCCTCGGTCGGCACCAGCCGGCTGCAGACCGGCTACGTCTACCACTACGCCTTCGCCATGATGATCGGCGTGGTGCTGCTGGTGACGTGGTACCTGGCGTTCCAGGTGCGGTGAGGAGGGGACCATGCACGACCTTCCTTGGCTCAGCCTCACCACCTTCGTGCCGCTGATCGGCGTCGCCTTCCTGCTGCGTCTGCGCGGCGAGCCGCTTGATGTCGCCAACAACGCGCGCTGGATCGCGCTCTGGACGTCGCTCGCGACTTTCGCCATCTCGCTCTACGTCTGGTGGCTCTTCGATCCCACCTCCGCCGACTTCCAGTTCGTCGAGCGCGCGCGCTGGCTGCCGCAGTTCAACATCAGCTATCACATGGGGATCGACGGCATCTCCCTGTTCTTCGTGATCCTGTCGACGTTCCTGACGCCGATCTGCGTCGTCGCAAGCTGGGCCGCGATCACCGTCCGCGTGAAGGAGTACATGATCTCCTTCCTCGTCCTCGAGACGCTGATGGTCGGCATGTTCTGCGCCCTCGACTTCGTGGTCTTCTACATGTTCTTCGAGGGCGTGCTGATCCCGATGTTCCTGATCATCGGCGTCTGGGGCGGGCCGCGGCGGGTCTATGCCGCCTTCAAGTTCTTCCTCTACACGCTCCTCGGCTCGGTGCTGATGCTGCTGGCGATCCTGGCGATCTACGTCGTCACCGGCACCACGGACATCCCGACCGCGCTCACCTATGATTTCCCGAAGTCGCTGCAGTTCTGGCTCTGGCTCGCCTTCTTCGCCTCCTTCGCGGTGAAGGTGCCGATGTGGCCGGTGCACACCTGGCTGCCGGACGCCCACGTGGAGGCGCCCACCGCCGGCTCCGTCATCCTGGCGGGCGTGCTCCTGAAGATGGGCGGCTACGGCCTCATCCGCTTCTCGCTGCCGATGCTGCCGGACGCGTCGGCCTATTTCGCGCCGATGGTCTTCGGCCTCAGCGTCGTCGCCATCATCTACACCTCCCTGGTGGCGCTGGCCCAGGAGGACATGAAGAAGCTGATCGCCTATTCCTCGGTCGCCCATATGGGCATCGTTACCATGGGGATCTTCACCGCGACGCCCGAGGGGCTCCAGGGCGCGATGGTCCAGATGCTGAGCCACGGCGTGGTGTCGGCGGCGCTCTTCCTCTGCGTCGGCGTGGTCTACGACCGCCTGCACACCCGCGAGATCGCGCGCTACGGCGGCCTCGTCCACAACATGCCGAAATACGCCGTTCTGCTTCATGATCTTCACGCTCGCCTCGATCGGTCTCCCCGGCACCAGCGGCTTCGTCGGCGAGTTCCTGTCCCTGGTGGGCGCCTTCGAGGCCAGCACGCTCGTCGCCTTCCTCGCCACGACCGGCATCATCCTCGGCGCCGCCTACATGCTCTGGCTCTACCGCCGGATCGTCTTCGAGAAGATCACCCGCGAGGACGTGCGCGCCATGCTGGACCTGCACTGGCGCGAGATCGCGATCTTCGTGCCGATGATCGCCGTGGTGTTCTGGATGGGGATCTATCCCAACTCGTTCCTGAAGCCGATGCAGCCGGCGATCGCCGGCGTGCTGCAGCGCGTGCAGGTGGCGACCGGCGCCCACGCCGCGCCGCACCTGGCCGAGCGCTAGAGAGCCGAGGATAAAAAGAAAATGACCCCGGTTCCCGATTTCGCGCCAGCCCTGCCGGAGATCTTCCTCGCGGCCGCCGCCCTGGCATTGCTGATGCTGGGCGTCTTCCGCGGCGAGCGCAGCGCGACCCTGGTCTCCTGGTGCGCGGTGGGCGTGCTGGTCGTGGGCATGCTCCTGGTGCTGAAGGTCGGCGTCGAGCGCAAGGTCAGCCTCAACGGCATGTTCATCACCGACGGCTTCGGCGCCTTCATGAAGCTGCTGACGCTGGGCGGCTCCGCGCTCGCGATCATGCTGTCGATCGACTACAACCGCCGCCAGGGCATCGCCCGCTTCGAGTATCCGGTGCTGGTCGTGCTGTCGACCGCCGGCATGTCCATGATGATCTCGGCCTACGACCTGATCTCGCTCTATGTCGGGCTTGGAGCTGCAGAGCCTGGCGCTCTATGTCGTCGCCGCTTTTGATCGCGACTCCGTGCGCTCCACGGAGGCCGGCCTCAAGTACTTCGTCCTCGGCGCGCTGGCCTCGGGCATGCTGCTGTTCGGCGCCTCCATGGTCTACGGCTTCGCCGGCACCACCAGCTTCGAGGGGCTGCAGCAAGGGCTGCAGGGCGGTGGCGCCATGTCGCTGGGCCTGCTGTTCGGCATCGTCTTCATCATCGTCGGCATCGCCTTCAAGGTCTCGGCGGTGCCGTTCCACATGTGGACGCCTGATGTCTACGAGGGCGCGCCGACGCCGGTGACCGCGCTCTTCGCGCTGGCGCCCAAGGTCGCCGCCATGGCGCTCTTCGTGCGGGTGATGATCGATCCCTTCGGCCGCCTGGTCAGCGACTGGTGGCAGGTGATCTGGGCGCTCTCCATCGCCTCCATGCTCCTGGGCGCGCTCGCCGCCATCAACCAGAAGAACATCAAGCGCCTGATGGCCTATAGCTCCATCGCCAACATGGGCTATGTGCTGATCGGGCTCGCCACCGGCGGGCCGAACGGGGTGCAGGGCGTTCTCTTCTATCTCGCGATCTACGTGGTGATGACCGTGGGCGCCTTCGCGGTGATCCTCTGCATGCGCCGGGACGGCAAGATGGTGGAGGAGATCTCCGACCTCGCGGGATTGGCCCGCACCCAGCCGGCGCTGGCGCTGGCGCTTGCCATCTTCATGTTCTCGCTCGCGGGCATTCCGCCGCTCGCGGGCTTCCTCGCCAAGTTCTACATCTTCCTCGCCGCCATCGATGCCCGCTTCTACGGTCTCGCCATCATCGGCGTGCTCTCCAGCGTGATCGGCTCCTACTACTACGTGCGCGTCGTCAAGATCATGTACTTCGACGAGCCCGCGCCGGCCTTCGATCGGCCGAGCCCGGTCCTGAGCGCCCTGGTCGCGATCGCCGCGGTGCTGACCCTGGTGTTCTTCGTCTTTCCGTCCCTGGTGGCGGACAGCGCCGCCGCCGCCGCGGCGACCCTCTTCGCGGGATGACGGCGCCGCGCCTGCCGGCGCCCCTGCGGCTCCTCGCCTACGACAGCCTCGGCAGCACCAACGACGAGGCCAAGCGACTGGCGGGCGAGGGTGCAGCTGCCTGGACGGTGGTCTGGGCCCGCGCCCAGAGCGGCGGGCGCGGCCGGCGCCAGCGGCCCTGGGTCTCCCAGCCCGGCAACCTCTTCGTCAGCGTGCTCCTGCGCCCGCCGGGGCCGGCGGCGGCGGTGGCGCAGCTTGGCTTTGCCGCGGCCCTGGCGGTCGGCGACACGCTGGCGCCGCTGCTCGCGGACCCGGATCGCCTGCGCTACAAATGGCCCAACGACGTCCTGGTGGGTGGGCGCAAGATTGTGGGCATCCTGCTGGAATCCGCCGCCGCGCGCGATGGCGTCGACTGGCTGGTGGCGGGGATCGGTGTCAATATCGCGAGGCACCCCGCCGAGGCGGCGACGCCGGCGACCTCCCTTGCGGCATTAGGTGTCGCTGCTGACGTCGAGACGGTGCTGGCGGCGCTGATGACGGCGTTCCATGCCTGGGCGGACCGCTGGGAGCGCGAGGGCTTCGAGCCCCTGCGCCGCGCCTGGCTGGAGCGCGCGCAAGGGCTGGGGCGCGCGATCGGCGTCCGCCTGGAGCGCGAGAGTTTCACCGGCCGCTTTGTCGATCTCGACCGCGACGGCGCGCTGCTGGTGGAGACCGAGGCCGGGCGCCGGCGGGTGGCCGCCGGCGAAGTCTTTCCCGCCGCCGCCTAGTGATTTAACCCCGGGAGACGCCTCGTGCTTCTCGCCATCAATGCCAACAACACGAACACGGTGTTCGCCGTCTGGGACGGCGACCAGCTGCGCGGCCAATGGCGCGCCGCCACCGACCCCAAGCGCACCGCCGACGAATACGTCGTCTGGCTCGATCACCTGCTGGCTCTCGACGGCCTCGCGCGCACCGACCTCACCGGCACCATCATCGGCAGCGTGGTGCCGGAGGCGAATTTCAATCTGCTGACCCTGTGCCGGCGCTATTGCGGCAGCCAGCCGGTCATCGTCGGCGAGGCCGGCGTCGATCTCGGCGCCCGCGCATTGGTGGACCGGCCGGAGGAGGTGGGGGCCGACCGCCTCGTCAACACCATCGCCGCCCACAACCGTTATCCGACGCCGCTGATCGTGGTGGATTTCGGCACCGCCACCACCTTCGACGTGGTGGACGAGCGACGGCAACTATCGCGGCGGCGTCATCGCGCCGGGCATCAACCTGTCCCTGACCGCGCTCCACATGGCGGCGGCGAAGCTGCCGAGCGTGCGCATCCGCCGGGTCGAGCAGGTGATCGGCACCAACACCGTCGCCTGCATGCAGTCCGGCATCTATTGGGGCTATGTCGGGCTGGTGGAGGGGCTGGTGGCGCGCATCAAGCACGAATACGGCAAGCCCATGGGTGTCATCGCCACCGGCGGGTTGGCACCGGTCTTCGACGGCGCGACACCGGTCATCGAGAAGGTCGATCCCACCCTCACGCTCTGGGGCCTGCGTCTCATCTACGCCAAGAACGGGACATGAGCCCGGAGGGAGCGCCGCCGCCCGAGGTGCTGAACCGACCCGACGAGCTGGTGTTCCTGCCGCTGGGCGGCGCCGGCGAGATCGGCATGAACCTCAACCTCTACGGCTATGCCGGCAAGTGGCTGATGATCGACTGCGGCATCTCCTTCGGCGACGACACCATGCCGGGGATCGAGGTGATCATGGCCGATCCCGGCTTCATCGTGGAGCGCCGCAAGGCCCTCGTCGGCATCGTGCTGACCCATGCCCACGAGGACCATCTGGGCGCGATCGAGCACCTCTGGCCGCGCCTCAAGGCCACGGTCTATGCGACGCCCTTCACCGCCGCGGTCCTGCGCGCCAAGCTCGCCGAGACCGACCTCGACGTGCCGATCGTGGAAGTGCCGATGTCCGGCAAGTTCACCGTCGGCCCCTTCGAGCTGGAGCTGATCACGCTCACCCACTCGATCCCCGAGCCGAACGCGGTGGTGCTGCGCACGCCCGTCGGCACGGTGCTGCATACCGGCGACTGGAAGCTCGATCCCGAGCCCGTCGTGGGTCCCACCACCGACGAGGCGGCGCTGAAGCGCCTGGGGGACGAGGGCGTGCTGGCGATGATCTGCGACAGCACCAACGCGCTCCGCCCCGGCGAGACCGGCTCCGAGGCGTCGGTGGGGCGCTCGCTGACGGAGCTGGTCGGGCAATGCGAGCAGCGCGTGGCGGTGGCCTGCTTCGCCAGCAACGTGGCGCGCCTCAGCTCGATCGCTTCGGCCGCCGCCGCCCACGATCGCCAGGTGGCATTGGTCGGGCGCTCGCTCTGGCGCATCGAGAAGGCGGCGCGGGATACGGGCTATCTCAAGGGCGTGGCGCGCTTCCTCACCGACGAGGAGGGAGCCTACCTGCCCCGCGACAAGGTGCTCTACATCTGCACCGGCAGCCAGGGCGAGCCGCGCTCGGCGCTCTCACGCATCGCCGACGACGAGCATCCCCATGTGGTGCTGGAGGCGGGCGACACCGTGATCTTCTCCTCCCGCATCATCCCCGGCAACGAGCGGCCGATCGGGCGCCTGCACAACAAGCTCACCGACATCGGCGTCAAGCTGATGACCGAGGAGGATCACTTCGTCCACGTCTCCGGCCATCCGGCGCAAGGCGAGCTCACGCGCATGTACCAGATGGTGCGGCCCACCGTGGCGGTGCCGGTGCACGGCGAGCTCCGCCACATGAAGGCCCAGGCGCGCCTCGCCGAGGAGTGCCAGACGCCCCAGGTGGTGCTGGCGCAGAACGGCGACATGGTGCGGCTGGGGCCGCTGCCGGCCTCGGTCATCGCCCATGTTCCGACCGGGCGCCTTGCCGTCGACGGCACGTCGCTGATGTCGCTGACCGGCGAGGGCTGGAAGAACCGCCGCCGCATGACCTTCAACGGGTCGGCGGTGGCGACGGTGGTGCTGGACGAGGCCGGCGAGATGCTGGCGGCGCCCCGCGTCACGCTGCAGGGCGTGGGCGATCCCGATGCGAGAATGCTGGTGCATCTCGGCACCGAGGTCGGGCGCGCGGTCGCCGCATTGAAGTCCCGGGAGCGGCGGGACGATGCCGCCGTCACCGAGGCGGCCCGGGTCGCGGTGCGCCGCGCCCTCAAGGCCAAGACCGGCAAGCGGCCGGTGACCGAGGTACATGTGGTGCGGGTCTGAGGGATCATTTGAGCTGGCGAGCGAGCACTTCTTCCTACGTCACGCCCGGCGCCCCTCTGGCTCGTCATGACCGGGCTTGACCCGGTCATCCACGCCTTCGCGGCGGCAGAAACAAGGCGTGGATGGCCGGGTCAAGCCCGGCCATGACGGTTTTGGATGGTTCAGATACGCTGCGCGGATTCGTTCTCGTGGCAAAGAAACCGGGACCGCGACGGAGCGGGCGATTGGAGATCGGAGGCAGGCGATGATCGGACGGCTCAATCATGTGGCGATCGTGGTGCCCGACGTCGCCAAGGCGTCGGCGCTCTATCGGGGCGCGCTGGGCGCCACCGTCTCGGCGCCGATGGCGCTGCCGGCGCACGGCGTCACCGTCGTCTTCGTGAATCTCCCCAACACCAAGATCGAGCTCCTGGAGCCGCTGGGGGAGGGATCGCCGGTGCGCTCGTTCCTGGAGCGCAATCCCTCCGGCGGGCTGCATCACGTCTGCTACGAGGTCGACGACATCCTGGCGGCGCGGGATCGTCTGAAAGCGGAGGGCGCGCGCGTCCTCGGCGACGGCGAGCCCAAGCTCGGCGCCCACGACAAGCCCGTGCTGTTCCTCCATCCCAAGGACTTCTTCGGCACGCTGATCGAGCTGGAGCAGGTCTGAGGAGCGCCGCCCATGAACTGGTTCGTCGGCATTGCCAGCTTCGTCGTGATCTGGTGGATCGTGATCTTCGCGATGCTGCCGATCGGCGTCACGCCCGCGGAGGACGAGATCGGAAAGGCCGCCGGCGCCCCGGCCAATCCGCGCCTCGGCATCAAGGCCCTGGCGACCACGGTGATATCAGCGGTGCTCTGGGGTATCCTCTACGCCATCACCGTCTCCGACATCTGGAGCTTCCGGCAATGACTGCCGCCTACTGCGATGCCGCCCCCGGCCATGCCGTCCACGCGCCCTATCACGGCAGCGAGTACGGATTTCCCAGCACCGACGATGCCGTGCTGTTCGAGCGCCTGGTGCTGGAGATCAACCAGGCCGGCCTCTCCTGGCTCACCATCCTCAACAAGCGCGCGGCGTTCAAGGCCGCCTATCGCGGCTTCGACATCGACAGCGTGGCGGGGTTCGGCGCCAAGGACGTGAAGCGCCTGCTCGGTGACGCCGGCATCATCCGCAACCGGCTCAAGATCGACGCGGCGATCGAGAATGCGAAGCGCCTGCAGGCGATCCGCCGGGAGCACGGCTCCTTCGCCAAGTGGCTAGATCTTCATCACCCCCTCACAAAGGCGGAGTGGGTGAAGCTCTTCAAGAAGACGTTCAAATTCACCGGCGGCGAGATCGTCGGCGAGTTCCTGATGAGCCTGGGATACCTTCCCGGCGCCCATGTGGAGCGCTGCCCCGTCTATGCCCAGGTGCTCGCCCTGAAGCCGGCGTGGAACCGCAAGGCGAAGAAAGCGAAATCAACAGCCTAGAGGCTTCCGTTCAGATTTTTATTGAGGAAGGGCGGAAGGCACAAAAAAATACGGCAAGATCCGTGGATCTTGCCGAAGCTGCGCTTTGTCCTCATTCTTCTTGGTTCGGACCCGAGGGTCCATCTCCCCCAAGCGCCGCCTCGCGGCTGTTCCTCCCTAAACTTGGGCCGACGCGAAACATTATTTCTTTCGTCATCGGGTCCATGGAGTGTATTTAACTTTTGCCGCATCGTCACGCAGATTTTGCATGGCACGCCTAAATTTTTTGCAATGATCCGCTTGACTTACGGGAGAACCGCGAACCTCACGATGAAGAGGATGGCGAGGATCAAGACGGCGGGTTTTGCCTCGGCAAAACGGCCGGAAAGGATCTTCACCGCGGCGTAGGCGATGAAGCCCAGCGCGATGCCGTTCGCGATCGAGAAGGTGAAGGGCATCGCGATCGCGGTGACGACGGCGGGCACGTATTCCGTCACGTCCTCCCAATCCACCTCCGCCAACCCGCGCGCCATCAGGCAGCCCACGAACAGCAGCGCCGGCGCGGTGGCGTACTCCGGTACCGTCGCCGCCAGCGGCGAGAAGAAGAGGCTCAGCAGGAAGAAGATCGCCACCACGACGCCGACGAGTCCGGTGCGGCCGCCGGCGCGCACGCCGGCGGCGCTCTCGATGAAGCTGGTGACGGTGGAGGTGCCGAGAAGCGCCCCCGCCATGGTCGCCGTGCTGTCGGCGATGAAGACCCGGTTGAGGCGCGGGATCTTGCCGTCCTTGCCGATGAGGCCGGCGCGGTGCGCGACGCCGACGAGGGTCCCCGTGTTGTCGAAGAGATCGACGAAGAAGAACACGAAGACGATGGAGACGAGGCCGAGCTTGAGGGCGCCCGCGAGGTCGAGCTGCAGGAAAGTGGGGGCGAGGCTCGGTGGTGCCGAGGCGATGCCGGCGAAGCTGGAGACTTTCAGCAGCACGCCCACCGCCGTGGTGGCGAGGATGGCGATGATGATGGCGCCCGGCACCTTCAGGCGGTCGAGGGCGACCATCACCAGGAACCCCGCGATCGCCAGCAGGGTCGACGGCACGCCGAGCTTGCCCAGGGTCACCAGAGTATCCGGCGAGGCGGTGACGACGCCGGCGCCGCGCAGCGCGATCAGCGCCAGGAACAATCCGACGCCGGCGGAGATCGCCAGCTTCTGGGATTGCGGGATCGAGTCCACGACCCAGGCGCGGATCCGGGTGACGCTGAGGATCAGGAACAGGACGCCCGAGATGAACACCGCCCCCAGCGCCACCTGCCAGGGGAAGTGCATGCCCTTGACGACGCCGAAGGTGAAGAAGGCGTTGAGCCCCATGCCCGGCGCCAGCGCCAGCGGGTAGTTCGCATAGAGCGCCATGATCCCGGTGCCGAGCGCCGAGGCGAGGCAGGTGGCGACGAAGACCGCCCCCTTGTCCATGCCCGCCTCGCCGAGGATCAGCGGGTTGACGAAGACGATGTAGGCCATGGTGAGGAAGGTGGTGCAGCCCGCCAGGATCTCCGTGCGCACGGTGGTGCCGTGCTCGGCCAAGCCGAAATAGCGCTCGAGCATGAATGTCCCCCCTGATCGACGTCCCTTATCCCCTGCAGGACATGGTGCCGTGGGAGGGGGTGCAAGAGCTCGGGTGGGTTGCAGTGGCATCGTGCGTCCTTCGACGCGCTTCGCTTGCTCAGGATGAGGCGTTTTTCTTCCTGGCCTCTCACCCCCTCATCCTGAGCAAGCGACCGCAGGGAGCGCGTCGAAGGACGCACTATGCCAATCCCGGCCGATGCAGGATTTGCGCATGAGGCTGTTCCTCGCATCGATCCTGGCGACCGCCGCGCTTACCACTGCGAGCCACCGCCGCCGAGAAACTGCCATCGCCTCCGCCGGGCGGCGTGGCGGTGAGCAAAGACGGCACCGTCGTGGTGTCGAAGGCGGCCTGCGCCCAGGTGGTGGAGCACGTGCCCGACGCGGGCGTCGCCTATACCCCGGGCGTCGACGTCAACGGCAACGCGGTGGCGCCCGCCGATCTCCCCGGCAGCGGCTCGACCATGAATCTCGACAGCTTCCCCATCGAGCTCGACCTCAATCTCCGGAAGAAATTCCAGATCCCGTCCCAGGCCCAGCTCTTCCGGTTCAAGGCCGAGTTCGGGACCCTCACGATCCAGGGCAACCAGGTCCTCTTCAACGGCAAGCCGATCGCGTCGGGCGAGGCCAACCTGCTCGCCGCCGCCTGCCGGGCGCACGGGTTTTAGCCCGCGCGGGTCAAAATGCGCTCATTGGACATCGCCGCGCCGCTTGCCTAAAGTCCGCGCCATCGCCCGAACCGGCTGGCTTCACGAGGTCCCATGCGTCTTTCCGCCTATTTCCTGCCGCTGATCAAGGAGAACCCGACCGAGGCGCAGATCGTCTCCCATCGGCTGATGCTGCGCGCCGGCATGATCCGGCAGTCGAGCGCCGGCATCTATTCCTGGCTGCCGCTCGGCTTCAAGGTGCTGCAGAAGGTCGAGCAGATCGTGCGCGAGGAGCAGGACCGCGCCGGCGCCCAGGAAGTGCTGATGCCGACGATCCAGCCGGCCGAGCTCTGGAAGGAGAGCGGGCGCTACGAGGATTACGGCAAGGAGATGCTGCGCATCGTGGACCGTCACGAGCGCGAGATGCTCTACGGACCCACCAACGAGGAGCAGATCACCGAGATCGTCCGCGCGTCGCTCAAGAGCTACCGCGATCTGCCGAAGAACCTCTATCACATCCAGTGGAAATTCCGCGACGAGGTGCGGCCGCGCTTCGGCGTCATGCGCGGGCGCGAGTTCCTGATGAAGGACAATTACTCCTTCGACCTCGACGCCAAGGGCGCCAAGCACTCCTACAACAAGATGTTCGTGGCCTATCTTCGGACCTTCGCCCGCATGGGGCTGAAGGCGATCCCCATGCGTGCGGACACCGGCCCCATCGGCGGCGATCTCAGCCACGAGTTCATCATCCTCGCCGACACCGGCGAGAGCGCGGTCTATTGCGACAAGCGCTGGCTGGAGACCGACGTGCTCGCCGCCGGCGTCGACTACGACAGCGATCTGGAGCCGTTCTTCCAGCAGTGGACCCAGCTCTACGCCGCCACCGACGAGAAGCACGATCCTGCGGCGTGCCCCATTCCGAAGGAGCAGCTCGTCGAGGCCCGCGGCATCGAGGTCGGCCACATCTTCTATTTCGGCACCAAATACTCGAAGCCGCTGGGCGCCACGGTGGCGGGGCCGAACGGCGAGACCATCACGCTCGAGATGGGCTCCTACGGCATCGGCGTCTCGCGCCTGGTGGGCGCCATCATCGAGGCGAGCCACGACGAGAACGGCATCATCTGGCCGGAGGGCGTGGCGCCCTTCAAGGTGGCCCTCATCAACCTCCGCGCCGCCGACGAGAAGTGCCGCGCCGCCGCCGACGATCTCTACCGCAAGCTCCAGAGCCTGAAAGTGGACGTGCTCTACGACGACCGCGACAACTCTCCCGGCACCAAGTTCGCCGCCGCCGACCTGATCGGGCTGCCCTGGCAGCTCGTGGTGGGGCCGCGCGGCCTGGCCCAGGGCAAGGTCGAGCTCAAGGAGCGCAAGACCGGCACGCGCGTGGAGATTGCGCCGGAGGATGCGATCGCCAAGCTGCTGGCGGGCGCCTGATGGTCTTCAACGCCTTCGAGCGGATGGTGGCGTTCCGCTATCTGCGGGCGCGCCGCCAGGAGGGCTTCGTCTCCGTCATCGCGATCTTCTCGCTGCTGGGGATCGCGCTCGGCGTCGCCACCCTCATCATCGTGATGTCCGTGATGAACGGCTTCCGCGTGGAGTTCGTGGGGCGCATCATCGGCATCAACGGTCATCTCGGCGTCTATTCCTCCGGCGGCGTCATCAACGGCTTCGACGACCTCGACAAGAAGATCCGCCAGGTGCCGGGCGTGGTGGCGGTGCGGCCGCTGGTGGAGGGGCAGGTGCTGGCCTCCACGCCGCGCACCTCCGCCGGCGTCCTGGTGCGCGGCATGCGCGCCGAGGACATCGCCAGCCAGCCGCTGCTGGCGTCCCACATCGATCCCGCGGCCCTCAAGGATTTCGCCGACGACAGCGTCATCCTGGGGACGCGGCTCGCCTACCGCCTCGGCCTCAAGGCCGGCGACAGCATCACCTTGCTCTCGCCCAACGGCAACGCCACCGCCTTCGGCACCGTACCGCGGATCAAGAGCTACAAGATCGTCGGCACCTTCGACGTCGGCATGTTCGAGTACGACAACAATTACATCCTGATGCCGCTGCGCTGCGGCGCAGCTCTTCTTCAAGACCGGGGACGGCGTCAGCAGCCTCGAGGTCTTCGCGGAGAATCCCGACAACCTCGACGCCCAGCGCCGCGCCATCGCCGCCATCACCGGTCCCGCCACCCGCATCTACGACTGGCGCCAGAGCAACGTCAGCTTCATGAACGCGGTGGAGATCGAGCGCAACGTCATGTTCCTGATCCTGACGCTCATCATCCTGGTGGCGGCCTTCAACATCATCTCCGGCATGATCATGCTGGTGAAGGACAAGGGCCGCGACATCGCGATCCTCCGCACCATGGGGGCGACCCGGGGCATGGTGCTCCGCATCTTCATGCTGTCGGGCTCCAGCATCGGCTTCGTCGGCACCTTTGCCGGCTTCGTCCTCGGCGTCGAGTTCGCGACCCACATCGAGGAGATCCGGCATTTCGTGCAGGACGTGGTGGGCGTCGACCTCTTCAATGCCGAGATCTATTTCTTCACCCGCATCCCGGCCCAGGTCTATCCCTCCGACGTCATCACCGTGGTGGGGATGGCATTCGGGCTCTCGTTCCTGGCGACGCTCTATCCGGCCTGGCGCGCGGCGCGCCTCGATCCCGTGGAAGCGCTCCGGTATGAGTGAGGCCAAAGCCGCCCTCGAGCTCCGGGGCGTCGTCCGCACCTTCAAGCAGGGCGGCGAGAACCTGCAGGTGCTGCGCGGCGTGGGGCTCGCGCTCGCGGCCGGGCGAGATGGTGGCGCTGGTGGGACCCTCCGGCGCCGGCAAGTCGACGCTCCTCCACGTGGCCGGGCTGCTGGAGCGGCCGGACGCCGGCGAGGTGCTGCTGAACGGCCGCGACTGCGGCCAGATGGGCGACGACGAGCGCACGGAGATGCGCCGGAGCGCGCTGGGATTCGTCTACCAGTTCCATCACCTGCTGCCGGAGTTCTCCGCGCTGGAGAACGTGATGGTGCCGCAGATGATCGCCAAGGTGGCGCGGGGTGCCGCGCGAGAGCGGGCGCGGGACCTGCTGGCGAGCGTCGGCCTCGCGGCCCGCGCCAGCCACCGCCCGGCCCGGCTCTCCGGCGGCGAGCAGCAGCGCGTCGCCATCGTGCGGGCTCTCGCCAACCGCCCCAGCGTCGTGCTCGGCGACGAGCCCACCGGCAATCTCGACCATCACACCGCCGACGAGGTGATGGGCTCGCTGATGGCGCTGGTGCGCCAGACCGGCCTCGCCGCCCTCATCGCCACCCACAACCTCGACCTCGCCCGCCGCCTCGACCGCATCCTCGTGCTGGAGGACGGCGTGGTGCGGGAGCAGCGGGTTTAGGGCGCCGACGTGGGCGCCGGACGGCCGCGGATCACCCGCACGATCTCCTCCCGCGGCGAGGTCGGGAGCGGGTAGCTCGCGGGGGCTTCCCGAGAGTCTTCCGGCGCGTAGTCGCCGCTGTTCCAGCGCGCGATCACGTCATGGGCCGAGATCGCGGCCACCTCGCTCCGCTCGAGGGCGTTTGCGGCATCGCTGGTGAGCTCCAGCAGCATGCCGTTGGGATCGCGCACGTAGAGCGAATAGCAGGAGCCGTGATTGATCCCGCAGTTGAGGTACCCGAGCTCGTCGAACTGCTCCTTCAGGCGCACGATGTCGTCGAAGTCCGGCACCGCCACCGCGATGTGGTGATCGATGCCGTCCGGTGGCAGCTTGTTCGCCGGCTCGTGGGTCCCCGGCGCGAACTGGAAGAAGGCGAGACTGCTGCCGTCGCCGAGCTCGAAGAAGCAATGCAGGAACGTCGCGGCCTCGCCGGTGAGGCGCTCGGTGCTGCTCTTGAAGGCGCTCACCATGGGCAATCCCAGAAGATCCTCGTAGAACCGCCGCGTCATTTCCATGTCGTCGGTTCTGACCGCATGATGATGCATCCGGCGGATCCTGTTGCGGCTGCGCCGCGCGTCGGTCACCGCCTCGAGCTGCGCGCGCCGCCGGGATTCCGCCGACGCTCACCGCGCTCGCCATTTTCACTTTCACAGCCATGCTGATCTCCTGTGTGACGGTCGATGGCGCCGACGGTGGCGCCGCCGTCCTACGGCAAGGTTTCAGCACGGGTGGAAACGGGTTACGGCTGTAACGCGCGGGCGCGGCTCATCCCTTGTCCATCCCCGTCGCGGTGATCACGGTCACGGCGGCGGGGGCGGTCAGGAACTGGATGAAGGCGCGGGCGGCGGCGGGCTCCTTGGCGGCGGCGGTGACGCCGGCGGCGAGCACGGTGACGGTCTGCAGGTCGCCGGGCAGCGGGCCCACGATCTCGACGCCGGCGACCGCCTTGAGCTCCGGGATCTGCTGCACGCCGAGCTCGCCCTCGCCGGAGGCCACCAGCGCGCCCACGGGTCCGGTGGTGAGGCGCGCCTTGGGCTTGATCGCATCGGCGATGCCCAGGCGGTCCAGCACCTTGGCGAAGAGGATGCCGCTGGCGCCGCCGCCGGCGGGATCCGTATAGGCCACGGTCTTCGCCGCCAGCAGCGCCGCCTTGAATTTCTCCGGCGTGGAGATATCAGGCTTTGGCGCGCCCGCCCGCACCGCCACGCCCATGGCGAGACGCGCGATGTTGGCGCCGCTGCCGGCGGCGACCTTGCCGGACCGCATCAGCTCCGCGATCTGGGTGTCGGTGACGATGGCGACATCGGGCGTTACCGTGCCGTCGTCGATCAGCTTCTTGGCGGCCCCGGAGGGCATGAACGCGATCCGGACCTTGTTGCCGCTCGCGTGCTCGAAATCCGGGACCAGGGTCTGCATCACGCCGGTGAGCGCGGTGGTGCTCACCACGGAAATCTCCGCCGCCCGGGCCGGCCCCGCCGCCAGCAGCAGCACGGCCATCGCCAGAATTCGACCTCTCATCGCCGCCTCCCCACGGGCCCGTACCGGGCCTCGCCTGCTTGTCCCCATGTTAACAAACTTTCCAGCGTCAAGCGCGGGTCGCCGCGCGGCCGATTTGCGCCCCCGGCTCCGGAGGGGCAAAATCCGGGCGGGCTGACCCCATGTCACCGATCTCGCTCGCAGACATCGACACCACCGCCGCGCCACGACCGGCTCGCCGGCGCGCGAGCCCCATGGGGCCGGGCGTCGTCGCCTCCATCGTGCTGCATGTGGCGGTGGCGGCGCTGATCTTCTTCGGCCTGCCGAGCCTGCTGAGCGCGCCGCCGGAGGTGCCGTCGGCGATCCCCGTGGACCTCGTGCGCTTCGGCACCGAGACCGCCGCGCCGCCGGCGCCGGAGAAGGCCGAGGCGCCCCAGGAGAAGGCGCCGGAGACCGCCGACCAGACGCCGCCGCGGCCGGTGCCGGCGCCGCAGACCCCGCCGCCGCCGCAGTCCCTGGCCAAGGCGGAGGAGGGTGCCGCGCCCAACGTGCTGAGCGCGCCCCACGCCGACGACGCCACGCGGACGAAGCCCGTCGAGGCGCCGCGGCCCGCGTCCAAGCCCGCCGCGAGGCCGCAGCCGAAGCCGGCGCCGCCGGTGGATTCCTTCGAGGCGAAGCTGCAGTCCCTCGCGCGGCTGCGCCAGCCGACGCCGCCGGTGCCGCCGAACCCGGCGCGCCAGGACGGCACCGGCCTCTCCAACCGCACCGCCACCAGCAGCACCGCGGCGCCCGGCCCCGACGCGCTCTACAGCGTGAAGGATTTCCTCCGTGCCCAGATCGAGCGGCGCTGGAATCTCGACCGCGGCAACCTCGGGTCCGCCGACTGGGTGATCTCGATCCACCTGCTGCTGAACCGCGACGGCAAGGTCGCGAGCGCCGAGGTGGTGGACGATCCCCGCCTCGCCACCAACGAAAATTTCCGCGCCCTCGCCATGAGCGCCCGCAACGCGGCCCTCCTCTCCTCGCCGCTGACCTTGCCGCCGGGCACCTACGAGCTGGTGAAGGACATCACCCTCGACTTCGATCCGCGCAAGGTGTCGCAGTGAGGGGACGGGGCAGGGTGCGTCCTTCGACGCGCTTCGCTTGCTCAGCGAGCCGGCAGCGAGCGCGTCGAAGGACGCACCGCCGTGCCGCGACCCCTACGGCAGTGTCCGCGCCACCCGGAATCCCGCGTAGCTGGAATAATCGAAATCGCTGCCGTCGGCGGCGGCGTGGCTGCGCGTCGCGGCGCGGATGAAGGCGGGGACGTTGGCCCAGGAGCCGCCGCGCAGCACCCGCTTGGCGCAGTCGCCGGCGCTCCAGGCGCTGCCGTCCCGGGGCGCGCCGACATAGCTCTCGTTCCAGCAGTCGGCGGTCCACTGCCAGACGTTGCCGAGGACGTCGTAGAGGCCGAAGGGGTTGGGCTTGAAGCTGCCGACCTCGGCGATCTCGCGCCCGTCCCAGCGGCTGCCGCAGCCGTTGCAGTTGGCGTTGCCGGACCCGATCGCCTGGCCCCACCAGCGCGCCGTCGTGGTGCCGGCGCGGGCCGCGTATTCCCACTCCGCCTCGGTCGGCAGGCGATAGGGGTTGCCGCCGGCGCGGGCCCGCGCCTTGCCGTTGAGCCAGGCGATATAGGCCTCGGCGTCGTGCCAGTTGAGGCAGGTGGCGGGCTCCCGCGGCGGCGCCACCTCGCCCGGCGGATAAGCGAGCCCATGCCCCGGCGAGCGCCAGGCGAGGCCCAGGATGCGGTCGCACGGCGCCGGCTGGTAGCCTGACGCGCGCAGGAAGATCAGGAACTCCTCGTTGGTGACGTCGTACTTGCCCAGCGCGAAGGCGCGCACAGAGACCTGGTGCTGCGGCCCCTCGGCGTCGAAGCGGCCGCGCTCGCTCTGCGGGCTCCCCATGGTGAAGACACCGGCGGGCACCGCCACCATCTCGGGGCACTCCGGGCATTCCCGGAATTCGCGATCGCTGCGTTCCTGCGCCCTCGCGGGAAGGGCGATGAAGAGCACGAGCACGATCCAGGGCAGGAGATGACGGAGCGATCCCAGATGCATCGGCGCAACCTGCGGCCTGTCGGGCGGGCTGGCAAGCCGGAAGGATCCCGCGGGGCGGCGCAAATACTGAGGCAAGTGCAAGGCCCCGTGAAATCCGCCCTATATTCCCATTAACCAGGGCTTTTCTGGGCCTGTCTTGAGCATTGTAAAATAACAATTCATCCCCATATGAGGAGCTGCAGCGAGTTACCGCTTTTCTCAAAATAAAAGGGCGTTCGCGCCCCGGAGAGTCAGGATGAAGAGCAACGAGGCACTGAAGCCGATGCCCGAGGACAAGCGCCGCTGGGGCCGCGCCCAGGGCAGCCGGCTCGTCGATCCCTACAAGAATCCCGGCAAGCTGCGCTCGAATACCGTCTGCCCGACCTGCGGCGCGATCTATTCCGGCGGCAAGTGGCAGTGGGGACCGCGCGCGGACGATGCGGACGAGGTGGTCTGCCAGGCCTGCCACCGCTCCGAGGACGGCGTTCCCGCCGGCGTGGTGACGCTGCACGGCAGCTTCGTGGCGCCGAACCGCGCGGCACTTCTCGCCCTCGTCACCGAGCACGAGAAGAGCGAGCGGCGCGACCGGCCGGCCAACAGAGTCATCAACATCGAGCAGGGCGCGGACCGGATGGTCGTCAACACGACGGACGTCCAGCTTCCCGTCCGCATCGGCGAGGCGATCCGGCGCACCTTCCAGGGCGCCCTCGAGCGCAGCTTCGACGAGGACGGCTATCTCATCCGCGTCGACTGGCATCGCGACGCCTGAGGCGCGGCGGCTTCCAAGGGCAACAACAACACGAACGAGCAACAGGGAGAGTTTCATGGCGATCCAGAGCATGACGACGATGCAGACGATGCAGGCGAGGTGGGAGACGGCGAAGCCGATGGTGATCGCCCTGGCGATCGGCCTGGTGGCGGGTCCGCTGATCTCCAACTACATGGGCTGGCAGGTCACCAGCGGCACCGCGCGGACCGAGTTGCGCGACGGCGTCGTCGAGCAGCTGGCCCAGGTCTGCAACACCCGCGCGCGGGCCGATGTCGCCGATCCCAGCAAGCTGGATTGGGAGGCCCGGAGCGCGCTGGCGAAGAAATGGGTCATGGAGCCGGGAGCACCCTTGTCCGGTCTCGAGGTGACCGGAGCCTGCGCGCAGAAGCTCGCGGTCTAGGCCGCGCCCCACCCATGGCGCTTCCGCAATCCTTCGCGCTCCTCGATTCCGAATTCGGCGCCTTCCTCTACGCGCCGGTCGGAGAGGAGCGGAACGGCATGCTGCTCAGCGTTGTCTCGGCGCTGACGCGGCTCGACATCGATCCCTGGCAGGAGGCGGTCCGGCTCGCCGGACTGCGCCAGGAGGAGGCGGTGAGCGCGCTGGCCCAGACCATCGACCGCCTGCCGGACATCAAGCGCGAGCTCTGGGATGCGCGGGGCATCGCGCTCCGCCTCGTGAGCCTGTTGCCCCGCGGCGGCTTCACCGCGCCGCGCGTCGAGACCCGGCCCAGCCGTGCCCCCCAATTCGCGCTCCCCTTCGGCTTGCCGGGCGGATTCGTCCTCCTGGCGATGTCCGCGGTGGCGGTGGGCATCATCGCCCACACGATCTGGCGGATGTGGATGTGACATCCTGCGTCCTTCGACGCGCGGGCCAAAGGCCCGCTTGCTCAGGATGAGGAAGATGGTGGGGGCCACCAAAAAAAGCGCCTCATCCTGAGCAAGCGAAGCGCGTCGAAGGACGCACGATCGCTTTGCAGTCAGACCGACGCGGCCATCCCCGGCGACAGGCAGAAGGTGATCACCGCGAGGAAGTGGGCGACGATGCCCGCCAGGACGAAGCTGTGCCAGACCGGATCGGTCCAGCGGCCGATGTCCCGGGCGAAGATCAGGGCGCCCACGGTATAGGCGGCGCCACCCAGCGCCAGGAACGCCAGGGGCAGGGTCGGGATGCTGTGGAAGACCTCGTCGGCGGAGGTCACGAAGAGCCAGCCCATGGCGAGATAGACCAGCACGAAGGCCCGGTCATGGGCGCGGGGCAGCACCAGCTTGAGGGCGATCCCCACCAGGGCCAGGCCCCAGATCCAGGCCAGCAGGCTGACGTCAAAGGGGCCGTGGATATCAGCGGCGAAGGGCGTGTAGGTGCCGGCGATCAGCAGGAAGATCGCGGAATGGTCGAGGTAGCGCAGCAGGTCGCGCCACCGCACCGTCTCCAGCATCTGGTAGAGGAAGGAGCAGAGGGCGCAGGCCGCGAGCGACCCGCCGTAGACCAAGCTCGCCGCCGTGAAGCCGCGGATGTCGGTGGCGAAGGCCAGGATCGCCAGGGTGACGAAGGCCGCGCCGCCGAACGCCAGGGTTGCCGTCAGCACCGCCCGATTGACCCGGCGCGAGAGGCCGTGGGGGTGGCTGACGGACATCGGGGAGGGGAAGGCGGCTAGTTGAGCTCGCTCTCCAGCACCACCCGCTCGTGCCCGTTGAGCACCGAGCGGATCCGGTATTGATAGCCCTCGCCGCGCTCGGCGGGCATCAGGCGGACGATCTCGAAGCGGTCGCTCGGGGTGCGCCGCGCCCGGTTGGGCATCATCGTCACCGTCTGGCCGTTGCGGTATTTCCGATTATCCATGTCCGCTCCATCCTTCACATGCCGGGCAACGCCGCTTGACCGCTACGCCTGCGGTGCACGCGCCAAGGGCTGTCGCTGAAGAGAGCCCATCCTAGCACGGCAAGGCCCCGGCGGGGCCGATTTCTCGGGCCCTTGGCGGGGGCCTGCGATGCCGGGCACGCATGGAAAGCGACTCCGGGGATGCCAGGCACATACGATCGGCCGCCCCGGCGGTGGACAGCACGGCATGGGCGAGCAACCCAGGGTTGACCATCGCCGCCTGGTAGCCGTCGCCCCCTTGGGGGTGCCGGGGGGCTCGCCTATCGCGCCTTGCCGCCCTCCAGCATGAGCTTGTTGAGCTCGCCGCCGTTGGCGGCGTTGGCGAACTCGGCGAAGGAGCCCTTTCCGGCGATCTCCCGCGCCGCCTTCAGGAACCCGCCCCAGGCGGCCCGCGCCAGCGCGCCGCCGACGCTGATGCGGCGGACGCCGAGATCGGCGAGCTCGGCGACGGAGAGGCCGGGCTTCGGCATCAGCACGTTGACCGGCTTCGGCGCCAGCGCCCCGACCAGGGCCGAGACCCGCTCCCGGTCGGTGATGCCGGGCGCATAGAGGCAGTCGGCCCCGGCCTCGGCGAAGGCGTGCAGCCGGTCGATGGTCTTGCTGAGATCCGTGTGCCCGATCAGGAAGCTCTCGTCGCGCGCCACCAGCATCACGCCGCTCTTCGTGGCGTCGATCGCGGCCCTGGCGGCGCGGATGCGCTCCACCGCCAGCACGTCGTCGTAGAGCGGCCGGCCGGCCTCGCCGGTCGTGTTCTCGATCGAGACGCCGGAGATCCCTGTGGCGACCGCCCGCGTCACGTTGCGGGCGACGGCCTCCGGCTCATGGGCGAAGCCGCCCTCGAAATCCGCGTTGACCGGCAGGTCGGTGGCGGCGGAGAGCTGCGGTCAGATGGGCGAGGGCGTCCTCCAGCGTGATGTGGTTGTCCGCCTTGCCGATGGTCCAGGCGAAGCCCGAGCTGGTGGAGGCGAGCGCCTTGAACCCCAGCGACTGCAGCGCCACGGCGCTGCCGATGTCCCAGGGATTGGGGATCACGAAGCAGCCGCTCTCATGCAGGCGCCGGAACTGCGCGCGCTTCGCTTCGGTGGAGAGGGTCATGGGGTTCCTCCTGTGGATTGCAGGCGTTGAAACTGGTTTAGCGTTTCCGCTCTTTTCGTCGTCATGCCCGGCCTTGAGCCACGGCTGTCCGGTTGAGCGACAGCGATTGTGGAAGTGAGATTCTCGAACCCCTAGGGATCGTCATGCCCGGCCTTGAGCCGGGCATCCACGCCTTTGCGGTCGCAAGAAAGAAGCCGTGGATGGCCGGGTCAAGCCCGGCCATGACGACTTTTGGTGATTCAGACCCACCACATTGACTCGTTCTCGTGGCGAGGAAACCGGAACCGGACAGCCGTGGGTCAAGCCCGGCCATGACGGTATCGGGGGTCATAGTCAGGTCTCGCGCCACGTGAACTTCGGCGCGTAGCCCAGCATCCGCCGCGCCTTGGCGATGGAGAGCAGCGTCTCGAACTCGCCGAGGTCGCCGCGCACGGCCACGTCGGGAAAGCTCGCCGCCATCAGGGCGCGGCTCGGCGTCTGCATCAGCGTGTCCGCCGCCGCGATGGTGAAGACACCGGCGCCGGTGACGTCGGCCTCCAGCCCGAGCCGGCAGGCTTGCGCCACGTCCCTTGCGTCGACCCAGCTCCAGAGGTTCCATTTGCGCAAAGCCGGATCCTCCCAATAGGACGGGATCGCGGCGTAGTCGCCGGGCTCGAAGATGTTGGAGATGCGCAGGCCCACGAAGGCGGTGCCGGGGTTCCAGCGGTGCATCTCCTGGGCCATCTGCTCCGAGAGCGACTTCGCCAGCGCATAGCCCGTCTCCGGCGCCAGGGGATGCTCCTCGGTCACCGGCGCGAACTGCGGCGGCGTCCGCGTGAAGGGGAGGCCGTAGGTGGTCTCGCTCGAGGCCCAGACCACGCGCTTCAATCCCAGGAGCGTCGCCGCGGAGAAGACGTTGTAGGTGGTCATGAGGTTGTTGCGGAACGTCGTGGCATCCGCCGCCAGGCCCGGCGCCGGAATCCCCGCCAGATGCACCACCGCCTCCGCCTCACCCAGCGGCGTGCGCCGGCGGTCGACGGTGCCGGCGGCGCGGCGCAGCGCGTCCACCGCCTCGCCCATGTCGTTGAGATCGGCCTTGAAGAAATGCCCGAGCGGCTCCCGCGGCGGCGCCACGTCCACGTTCATCACGCGATAGCCGTTCCGGATCAGCTCCGCCAGCACCGCGCGCCCCGCCTTGCCGCTCCCGCCGGTGACGACGACGCTCCGCTCGGTCATGGGGATGCTCCCTGCTTTTGCCGGATCATAGAGCTTACCCTCTCCGCCGCGATAGTGGGGGTCGAGCCGCCAAGCGGATCGAGGAGTCATCGCCCCACCACTGCAACCGAACCGTCACCGTCAGGTAAAATATCGAGGACTAAGTTTCTCCGTCGGACTGTCTTCAATCAGAACGGTGGGGAAATCCATGACGTCCAAGATCTTCATCGGCGCCGCTCTCGGCGCCGCGGTGCTGGCGGCGACGCCAGGGAACGAGGCGCGCGCCGATCTCGACGGCGGCGCGGTGCAGCATGTGCTGCTGATCAGCATCGACGGCATGCATGCCCTCGACTTCGCGAACTGCGCCAGCGGCGTCAACGGCGGCGCGTCCTATTGCCCCAACATGGCGGCGCTCGGCCACCACGGCGTCACCTACACCCAGACCTCCACCTCGAAGCCCTCGGATTCCTTCCCCGGCCTCACGGCATTGGTGACCGGCGGCTCGCCGCGCTCCACCGGCGCCTTCTACGACGTGAGCTATGACCGCTCGCTCTCGCCGCCGCGCAAGACCACGCCCTACGGCATCGTCGGCGGCGCCAACCTGTGCCCGGGCACGGTCGGAACCCAGATCGGCTTCGACGAGGAGATCGACGTCGACCTCACCAAGATCGACGCCGGCGGCGGCATCAACCCCGACTTCCTGCCGCGCGACCCCAAGAACGGCTGCGAGCCGGTCTATCCCCACACCTTCATCCGCGTGAACACGATGTTCGAGGTGGTGAAGCAGGGCGGCGGCTATACCGCCTGGTCCGACAAGCACCAGTCCTACGAGCTGGTGAAAGGCCGGAGCGGCCAGGGCGTCGACGATTTCTACGCGCCGGAGATCAACTCGATCCCGGTGGCGCTGCCCGCAGGTGAAGCTCCTGGCCTGCAACCCGCTGCCGGACCAGACCGCGGTCGCCGCCAGCAACGCCTGGACCGACAGCTTCGCCAACATCCAGTGCTATGACGACCTCAAGGTGCAGGCGATCCTCAACGAGATCGACGGCAAGGACCACACCGGCGCCGTCAAGCGCCCGGTGCCCAGCGTCTTCGGCATGAACTTCCAGGCGGTGAGCGTCGGGCAGAAGCTGGTGGAGAAGAGCGTCGGCCAGACCGGCGGCTACCTCGACGCCATCGGCACGCCCAGCGCCGAGCTCCAGAGCGAGATAGGGTTCGTCGACACCGCCATCGGCAGGTTCGTGAGCGAGCTCCAGCACCGCGGCCTCTACGAGAAGACGCTGATCGTCATCAGCGCCAAGCACGGCCAGTCGCCGATCGATCCCCGGAGCGTGCTGCGCATTCCCGCCGACGCGCCCACCGACCAGCCGCCCTCGGCGATCATCAGCCCCGCCGGCGTCGGCCCCGGCTTCCCGGCGGTGCAGGCCCTGGAGGACGACGTGTCGCTGCTCTGGCTCGCCGACAACAGCCTCGGCGCCACCAAGACCGCGATCAACGCCCTCGAGATCAACGCCGCCAAGATCGGCGCCGACGGCGGCGAGTTCTTCTACGGCCCGCAGCTCGCGCTGATGTTCAACGATCCCTCGGTGGACCCGCGCACGCCCTGACATCATCGTCCAGCCCAAGGTCGGCGTCGTCTACACCGGCGGCACCAAGAAGGTCGCCGAGCACGGCGGCTTCGCCCACGACGACACCACCGTGATGATGCTGGTGGCGAACCCCGACTACGACGCCAGCACGATCAACAGCCCGGTGGAAACCGCCCAGATCGCGCCGACGATCCTGAAGGCGTTGGGGCTCGATCCGCATGACCTGATCGCGGTGCAGAAGGAAGGGACGCAGGTGTTGCCGGGATTGCACCTGGGCGGGGATCACTTCTAGGGGCTGAGCAGCGCAGCTACCCTCTCCGCCGCGGATCGCGGGGGAGAGGGTGGACGCCGCGAAGCGGCGGCCGGGTGAGGTGGGGCGGGGGTGAGGGTGAACTAGCCTTGACCCGCGAACTCGTTTCGTAGCGCGAAGGAAGACAGACACCACAGTTGTTTTCGTTATGCTAGATACTCGAAAAGATCCCGATCAGCTTTGCCATGCGACGGAGGGATACTAATTATCCATGTGCCCATGGGAGACGTAACCTGGAAATCTCCGCCATACCCAGTGTTGTTTCCCTTCCATTCGACTGAGATGTGATAAAAGCGCAGCGTAAGCCACATGGCTATGCCTTTAAGATTTCGCGCTCGGCAGAAGTCCGAGTATGCATCGATGCCTTCGGCTACAGAGCGCAGGGTGTGTCGAATGGCTTCTATTTCAAATTTTATCGCCTGATATTCCTCATCGGTAGTGTGCTTTTTCCCAAGAAGGGCCCTGACATTCTTCACACGCGACATCGCCTCAGTAAATTTCATATTTGAGTCCACTGTCAGCCAGCGAACATCATATAAATCCCGGATATTCTGGCCTCGATCATCCCGGAGCCAACCGTCGTTCTTTTGACCGGCCGATATCAGTTCCTTAAATTGGCTCGGCATCTGTTGTAGATCATCGCGCACGTGGCGCATCTCTCGCAATGTCCGGCGCCACTTCTCTTGCCGATTACGGCTGCTTCAAGATCAAGATTTGGCGAATCCATAAGCCGACGCAGAATGTCTCGTTTTTCTCGCTCCTGGAGTCCGCGTCGCATTTGCTCAAATGTAGCGAACCCAAGTAGCTTCTTGCCGCAGATGTGGCCGATGCGGGCACGCTCACCAGTTCGAAGAATGACTATGAAACCGGCCTTGTGACTTGTCCGGCAGCTCTCAATAGAGCATTCGATTTCGTCATCCAGGTGATAATAAGTTTCAAATTCGAGAATATCCTCAGGATGACGTATTAGCTCAACGAACCGCACATTATCCGCTGACATCATTTTCTCCACGGGATGCCGTGCCGGCAGCGGCGCGCCCTTATCCTTCAGAAATCTTCGAGAAATAATTGCTGTTCACTGCATAGATCGATAATCGGGCTCAGGACCTTTTGCTGAAATGTCTCAATCAGCTCGCGAAGCTCAAAAATTACATATTTTCCTTGATCGGATTTGACGCTGACAATTGGCGAAAAAGGCCGGTTGGGCAGCGACAGCAGATCGTCGATATCCAGACGTACATCCAGCAAATGCGCTGCTTTCCATTGTGTGCTGGCATCTCAATATCCTCGTGGTGAATGGTCATATTGATTATTCGTGTTATTCTGAGCGCGCTGGGATCCTTGGAGTCTTGTGATCGAATGACAACGCCCGAGAACCGTTTTTGCTTTGTCGTGTTCTCGATGAGACGCCTAGCGTGGATGGCATAATCAACCAGATCATCGATCGCAAGCGTCTCCTGCCGATCACTAATTGGTCCAGGAGTTGTCGTTGGCACGCCCGTCGAGAATGGAGCTAATCGCGCACAAGCCTAAGGACATGATCGTAAGCGTGCCGAATGATTTTGTGCGACCGGCTGTCAATCTGTATGGCGGGCCATGTGCCGATTCACCGCGGTCCTCTGTTTCGGTCACAGTACGCCTTTCCGTTGCTTCACGAGAGAAATTCCTGACCAAGGCGGTCAGAAGCCGCATCAGCCGCTCGCTGGAGAAGTTCGCGAGGCGGCCGTTGAGGAGGGCCGATACTTTTGGCTGATCGATGCCCATGCGCGCCGCTGCGGCGACCTGGGTCAGGTGCTGGCGCTTGATGACTTGTCGGATGTGACTCGCAAGCTGCGCCTTGGTCAGCTCCTCTTCGGGCCTGGGCAGTCGCATGTCGGCAAAGACGTTGCCGCTACCGCCGTTACCGAGATGCCGGCTTTTCGTTCCTTGACCATTGCGCACAGTCCTTTCTCGCTCACTTGAGTGCCACTTGATCAAATTCAGTTACGCCTTGGGCGTGCCACACCGCGCTTCGATTTGATCATGCGGAGCCAATATGAGACTGCTCTTGTGCACGCGTCGACATCTGGTACGCGGGCGGCAATGATGTTTCCTTCCGTATAATGGCGCTATTCAACATGAGGACGATACCATCGGCCTGACGCCGAGCCTCATCTAGAAGTAATCCCTCGATCTCACCAACGAAGGCCGAGCCCTCAAACATTGCGCGTTTGCGCGTTTGCGCGATGCGATCGCTTGAAAACCCCGGAACATTATTCCCACGAGATCGCGGTCATTCCGAATGGCGTGGTCACATGGCGGCTCGAACGCTAATGCAATCCCAGGCAAGACGGCTTAGCGTGCGTCGAGTCTCGATATACACGTAGGGCATATTGCGACGCTCGCAGACCCTGTACCACCGGTTCTGACCTACGCTGTCTCCTTTGGTGAAGATGCGCCAGATAGGATCGGGCATATCTCGAGACCAGAGGACCGTGGAGAAAAGGTCCTGCGGGACTGATGCGGTGGAGAGTTCGGCGAGACGACGGCAAAAAGACCATTCGACGCCTTGAGCCACCTTTATCGGCAGCGAAGTTGCCGCGCGGCGGGCTAGAAGCGCTGCGTGCGTTTGATAACCGAATCCAGCCGCGATAGCTTCGGTCAGGTGAGAAGATTTGACATCTTTTAGGACAGCACGAAACGAGCGCTTTATAAACAACAAGTTCGAATCGGTCAGGGCGACAACAGGCACGGATGCGTTCCTTTTCGTCGAGCCGAAGTCCGCCGATTACGCATCAACCCATGAAAGGGAATGATGAAAGATAAAGTCAGCGCCCTACTTTGACCCGGCAGCAAGTCAGGTGAGGGAACCGCGGGTAGGATAGCGATACGCATCCGATATGTCGATATGCTCCAGACCTTCTCTACCGAGTTGAATCTCGAATGCCGCTCGGTATAGTGGCGGACAAAGCCTAAATATCGGCAGTGCTCCACACTGGATGACCGGAGGCCGCTATGAATCACATACTGCTTCTAGGCGCTGGGTTCAGCCGAAACTGGGATGGATGGCTTGCGAGCGAAGTTTATGACCATCTGTTCACGTCTTCACACATCCTAGGCGATGCCCATCTTCAACGGGTGTTGCGTCGAACCAAAGACACGGGTGGATTTGAAACCGCCCTTGCAGAGGTTCAGAACGACTACATCCTGAATCACACACCAGCCAATCTGGATCATCTCCACAGACTACAAGCCGCGATTGGCGACATGTATGCCGATATGGAAGCAGGTTTTGCTAATAAAATATCGATGGAGTTTTCGAATGATGGCAACAGCCAGATCTGGAAGTTCTTAGCTCGGTTCGATGCAATCTTCACGCTGAACCAGGATCTTCTTTTGGAGAGGCATTATCTCGACGGCAATCTTGCGTTGGCATCGCCACGCAAATGGGACGGATGGCGTCTTCCTGGGATGAAAGTGCTATTCGACGGCGGCCGTGATGGGCCATTTGACTGCGGAAAAATCAAATGGACACCCGAAGAACCGAGTGCATTCCGCACCTACCCGAATATCCAGCCTTACTTCAAATTGCATGGCTCCTGGAATTGGTGGGCAAATCACGGCGAACAGATGTTGGTTTTGGGCGACAACAAAATTTCGACGATTAAGCGTCATCCAATTTTGAATTGGTACCAAGAACAGTTCTTTGCATATCTGCTTCGCCCGGACGCGAAGCTAATGGTGATCGGATATGGCTTTAACGATCAACACATCAATCAGACTATCTACGCGGCCTGGGAAAAACATCAGCGTCTCTCGATGTTCATTGTTCATCCATGGGGACGGGAAGTGCTTGATAAGAATCGCCCGATGCATATTCGGATTCCCAATCCACTCGAAGAACTCACTAACGCTGGCGCTTCCACACGTCCATTGAGCCACACCTTTGGCGGCGACGAAGGCGAACGCAGAAAGATCATGCGTTTCTTTGACAGCTAGATCTACTTGAAGAAGCGGCATCTCAGGCCAATATAATCCGCCGTACGCAAAAAGCGGTCCATGCGTTAGGGTCGCGACGAAACAGGGTTCGAGAAAGGTGCCCCAGTGCCTGAGGCCAGCAACCGAGGTCTAGTAGCAAGTTCAATCCGCACTGACGCGCTGGGCACGCCCCGAACATGAAAATTACGAAACGAACCCAATTTCCCCGACTGTTCCGCGCCGGCGCCGCCGTCCTCGCGCTCGCGGCCCTCGTCGCCACGCCCGCGCTCGCCGACGAGCAGCGCATCGAGCTGCCCGCGCGCTCCGGCGTCACCCAGCCGTTCCTGGTGCTGACGCCCGCGGGCCCGCCCGTCGCGACCGTCGTGCTCTTCACCGGCGGGAACGGGATCGTCGGCAAGACCGGGCAGAATTTTCTGCTGCGGTCGCGGAAGCGGTTCGCGGCGGCGGGGTTTCTGGTGGCGTCGGTGGATGTGCCGTCGGATCGCGGCGGCGGGTTCAACGCGATGGCGCGGGCGTCCTATGACCATGCCCAGGATGTGGCCGCCGTCATCGCCTGGCTCCGGAAGAAGGCGGCGGTTCCGGTCTGGCTCATCGGCACCAGCACCGGCACGATCTCCGCCGCCAATGTCGCCGCGCGCCTTCGGACCGGCGGCGCCGACGGGCTGGTCATGACCTCGACGTTCGTGCCGCCGATCTCGCCGCCGCCGGCGATCGAGACCATCGTCGATGTCGGCGCCGTCGCGATCCCCACGCTCTTCGTCCACAACCGCGAGGACGCGTGCACCACCTCGCCCTTCGCCCGCGTGGCGCCGCTGATGGCGCGCTTCACCCGGGCGCCGCGCAAGGAGCTGATCGCGGTGAGCGGCGGCAGCCCGCCCCAGAGCGACGCCTGCGACGCGCTCTCCCGCCACGGCTACCTCGGCATCGAGGACGAGGTGGTGGAGGATATCGCGCGGTGGATCAAGGGCGGGTAGGGCGGAGATGAGATTTACGAAACGAAGCCAATTTGGGCGGGGCGGGCGGGGTGCGTCCTTCAACTCGTCCGCTGCGCGGACGGCTCAGGATGAGGAAAATCGAGTGTGCCATCTGGGGCTTGGGAGGCATTCTCCCGCGGTCCTCATCCTGAGCCGGCTGCGGAGCAGCCGAGTCGAAGGACGCACCCTGCCCGAAGGGGCTACGCGATCCCGCGCCCGGAAAAAATCGTGTAGCGAAATGTCAGCATTCTCGGCCCGCCGCGCCTTCGCCATGACATCCGCGCCGCCCTGTGCGAGGCTCCCGGCCTGACATGACCCACGCCGATTTCATCCATCTCCGCGTCCATTCCGCCTACTCGCTGTCGACGGGCGCGATCCGGGTCAAGGAGCTGGTGAAGCTCTGCCAGCGCCATCGCATGCCGGCGGTGGCGATCACGGATGCGGGCAATCTTTTCGGCGCCCTGGAGTTCGCCACCGCCGCCGCCGAGGCGGGGATCCAGCCGATCATCGGCTGCGAGCTGCCGATCCGCCGCGCCGAGGCGGGGGAGCCGGCGACGCGGCTGGCCCGCGTCGGCCCGGCGCCGGCGCCGGACTCCCTGGTGCTGCTGGTGCAGGACGCGAAGGGATACGCCAACCTCCTGAAGCTGGTGAGCAAGGCGTTCCTGGAGGGCGATGCCGGCGAGGTGCCGCAGCTCGATCTCGCCGATCTCGAGGGTTTCAGCGACGGGCTCATCGCGCTGACCGGCGGTCCCTCCGGCGCGGTGGGGCGGCTGCTGTCGGAAGGGCAGGGCGAGACCGCCAGCCGTCACCCTCGATCGCCTGACCGCGCTCTTCCCCGGCCGGCTCTATGTGGAGCTGCAGCGCCACGGCACCGCGGCGGAGGATCGCATCGAGGCGGCACTTCTTGATTTGGCTTACGCCCGCAATCTTCCCCTGGTCGCCACCAACGACGCGCATTTCGCCGATGCCGAGTTCCACGCCGCCCACGACGTGCTCATGTGCATCGCCGAGGGCACGGTGCTCAGCAACCCCGACCGCCGGCGGCTCACGGCGGAGCATTACTTCAAGTCGGCGGCGGAGATGCGGATCCTCTTCGCCGATATTCCCGAGGCCTGCGACAACACCGCCGTGATCGCGCGGCGCTGCGCCTTCATGCCGGAGGTGCAGAAGCCGATCCTGCCGCCGTTCCCCGTCGCCGCCGGCCACACCGAGGCGGAGGAGCTGCGCGCCATGGGCGCCGCCGGCCTCCAGGCGCGGCTCGAGACGCAGGTCTTCACGGCCGAGATGACGGAGGAGCAGCGCGCGGCCGTCGCGACGCCTTACCGCGAGCGCCTCGCCTTCGAGCTCGACGTCATCATCAAGATGGGCTTCGCCGGCTACTTCCTCATCGTCGCCGACTTCATCCAGTGGGCGAAGCGCCAGGACATTCCCGTGGGGCCCGGCCGCGGCTCCGGCGCCGGCTCCGTCGTCGCGTGGTCGCTCACCATCACCGACCTCGATCCGCTGCGCTTCGGATCTGCTGTTCGAGCGCTTCCTCAATCCCGAGCGCGTGTCGATGCCGGACTTCGACATCGACTTCTGCCAGGACCGCCGGGACGAGGTGATCCGCTACGTGCAGCAGAAATACGGCCGCGACCGCGTGGCGCAGATCATCACCTTCGGCAAGCTGCAGGCGCGCGCGGTGCTGCGCGACGTCGGCCGCGTGCTGGAGATGCCGTACGGGCAGGTCGACCGCATCTGCAAGCTGGTGCCGAACAATCCCGCCAACCCGATCCCGCTGGCGCAGGCGATCAAGGGCGAGCCGCAGCTCGAGGCGATGCGGGAGAGCGACGAGACGGTGGCGCGCCTCATGACCATCGCGCTCCGCCTCGAAGGCCTCTACCGCAACGCCTCCACCCACGCGGCGGGCGTCGTCATCGGCGACCGGCCGCTCGACGAGCTGGTGCCGCTCTACCGCGACCCGCGCTCGGAGATGCCGGCGACCCAGTTCAATCTGAAATATGTCGAGCTCGCGGGCCTGGTGAAGTTCGACTTCCTCGGCCTCAAGACGCTGACGGTGCTGCAGCGCGCCGTGGCGCTGCTGAAGGCGAGCGGCGTCGAGCTCGATCTCCTGCATCTGCCGCTCGGCGATCCCAAAACCTACGAGATGCTCGGCCACGGCGACACCGTCGGCGTGTTCCAGCTGGAAGGCCAGGGCATGCGGGACATGCTCCGGAAGCTGCGCGCCGACCGCTTCGAGGACATCATCGCCGTGGTGGCGCTCTACCGGCCCGGCCCGATGGAGAACATCCCGCGCTACATCTCGGTGAAGCACGGCGAGGAGGAGCCGGATTACCTGCATCCGTCGCTCGAGGACATCCTCCGCGAGACCCACGGCATCATGATCTACCAGGAGCAGGTGCTGCAGATCGCCCAGAAGCTCTCCGGCTTCTCGCTGGGCAGCGCCGATCTCCTGCGCCGCGCCATGGGCAAGAAGATCCAGTCGGAGATGGATGCCCAGCAGGAGGCCTTCGTCAACGGCGCCGTCCAGCGCGGCGTCGTGCGCGGCACCGCCGAGCACATCTTCGACCAGGTGCAGAAGTTCGCGGGCTACGGCTTCAACAAGTCCCACGCCGCGGCCTATGCGCTGGTCGCCTATCAGACCGCCTACCTCAAGGCCAATCATCCCGTCGAGTTCCTGGCGGCGTCGATGACGCTGGATCTCGGCAATACCGACAAGCTCAACGTGTTCCGCCAGGAATGCGGCCGCCTCGGCATCAAGCTGCTGCCGCCCGACATCAACCGCTCCGGCGTCGAGTTCACGGTGGAGGCGACGCCGCAGGGGCCGGCGATCCGCTACGCGCTGGCCGCGCTCAAGGGCGTGGGCGCGCTGGCGATGGGGGGCGTGGTGGCGGAGCGCGACGCGCACGGACCCTTCAAGCATCTCTTCGACTTCGCCCACCGCCTCGACCTCAAGAGCTTCAACAAGCGGCAGTTCGAGAACCTGGCCAAGGCCGGCGCCTTCGATCGCCTGAACCAGAACCGCGCCCAGACCTGCGCCGCCGCCGAGCTGCTGCTGCGCCACGCCAGCGCCGCCAGCGAGGAGCGCCAGAGCCAGCAGGTGAGTCTCTTCGGCGATGCGCCGGAGACCGAGAGCCGGGGCGCGCTGCCGCAGGTGCCGGACTGGCCGGCGATGGAGCGCCTGCAGTTCGAGTTCGAGGCGATCGGCTTCTATCTCTCCAGCCATCCCCTCGACGCCTATGGCAAGAGCCTGGAGCGCGTCGGCGTCACGCGCTCGGCGGAGATGGCCTCCCGCCTCGCCATGGGCGGCCCGCCGCGCTACAAGCTCGCCGGCATCGTGGTGGGGAAGAAGGAGCGCACCTCCGCCCGCGGCAACCGCTTCGCGTTTCTGCAGATGTCCGACGCCAGCGGCTTCTTCGAGGTGACGGTCTTCTCCGAGGTGCTGGCCCAGGCGCGGGGCTTGCTCGACGCGGGCCAGCCGCTGCTGGTGACCGCCGACGGCCGCGCGGAGGAGGACAGCGTGCGCCTCACCGCTCAGCGCATCGAGCCCCTCGACAGCGTGGTGGCGCAGTCGGCGGCGGGCCTCAAGGTCTTCGTCTCCGCGCGCGAAGCGCTGTCGCCGTTGAACTCCCTGATCTCCCGCGAGAGCGGCGGCAAGGGCCGCGTCACGCTCGTGGTCCCCGTGCCGCCGTCCCGCGAAGTGGAGATCACGCTCCCCGGCGGTTTCCGCATCAGCCCCAAGGTGAGAGCCGCGGTGAAGTCGCTGCCCGGCATCCTCGAGGTGCTGGATGTGTGAGGGGCTGCGCTGCAGAACTATCCTGCGTCCTTCGAGACGGCCGCTTACGCGCCCGTCTCGAAGGACGCACCACAGCCGGTCCAACGACTGCTGCGCATTGAACGGAGGCCAAGCATGCTGAAGATCTGGGGGCGCACGACCTCGTCCAACGTGCAGAAGGTGCTGTGGGGCTGTGCCGAGATGGGCATTCCTTTCGAGCGTGTCGATGCCGGGCTGCAGTTCGGCCGCACCAAGGAGCCCGAGTACCTTGCGATGAATCCGAACGGGCTGGTGCCGACGGTGGAGGACGGCAAGGTCATCCTCTGGGAGAGCAACACCATCCTGCGCTATCTCGCCGCGACGCGCGGCTTCGAGAAGCTGCATCCGAAGGACCCGGTGGAGCGCAGCCATGTGGAGCGTTGGATGGACTGGCAGGGCGCCCATCTCTCGTCGCCGATGGCGGTGCTGCTGTTCGGGTACTATCGCATGGCGCCGGAGCGCCGCGACGCCGGCGCCATGGACACCGCCCACAGCCGCTGCATCGAGCTCTTCCGCATGGTCGAGGGCCAGCTGAAAGACGGCAAGCCCTACCTCGCCGGCAAGGAGTTCTCCCTCGCGGACATCTGCGTCGGGATCTTCGTGCACCGCTGGTACAACTATCCCGTGGAACGCCCGAGCATGCCGCACCTCAAAGCGTGGTATGACCGCCTCGCCACTCACGCGGGCTACAAGACCCACGTCCTGCTGCCGATCAGCTGAAGCATGGGAATATTTTTCCGGGGGGCCGGGTCTCATACGCGAGACCGCCCTCTGACGTGTGCCGTGCGTCATAAAACAAACGTGATCGGCACATCCGAGGCGAGCCGGTATCATCGCGCCCCGGGCCGGATGCTCGCGGGCCAAGGTGAACCGCGCGCGCCGAAACAAAGGAGGGGAAGTTAATGAGGCAATATCTTCGGATCGGCGCCGCCGCGGCGGCAATCGCTCTGCTGGTGGGGCTGGGCGCGGCAACATCGGTGGCTCAGGATCTCGCCGCCGTCGTCAAGGACCGTCAAGGCGCGATGAAGCAGCAGAGCGACGATCTCAAGGCGATCAAGGCCTATCTCGACGGCGGCAGCGACCAGGCCACGGCGGTCGCCAAGGCGAAGGACATGCTGGGCGTCGCCGACAGGATCGGGCCGCTCTGGCCGGCGGGGACCAGCTCCAAGGACATGCCCGGCAAGTCCAATGCGAAGCCGGAGATCTGGCAGGACATGGCCAAGTTCAAGACGATCGAGGCGGCGCTCAAGACCGGCGACCAGACGCTCCTCGACGCGCTGACGAAAGGCGACAAGGCGGCCGCCACCGCGGCCTTCGGCGATCTCGGCAAGAACGGCTGCGGTGCCTGTCACGGCACCTTCCGCGAGAAGCTGAGCTAAGGACATAGGGGGCGGCGACGACACGCACATTCCTGGCGGCTGGTGCCGCCGCCCTCATCCTCTCCCTATCGGGATCGCCGGCCGTCGCCGCTGACGACGCGGCGGTGCAGCGTGGTGCTTACATCTTCGCCGCCGCGGACTGCGCGGGCTGTCACACCGACATCAAGAACAACGGCAAGCCGCTGACCGGCGGCCGCCCCCTCGCCACGCCCTTCGGCACCTTCTACAGCCCCAACATCACGCCGGATCCGAAGACCGGCATCGGCGATTGGACCGAGGCGCAGTTCCACCGCGCGCTCCGCGAGGGCATCAACGAGCACGGCCACTACATGTTTCCGGTGCTGCCGTTCACCGCCTTCACGGGCATGACCGACGGCGACATCTCCGACCTCTGGGCCTTCCTCCGAGCGCAGCCGCCGGTGGAGCAGCGCAACAAGCCGCACGACGTCACGCCGCCTTTCGGCTTCCGCTTCGGCCTGGTGTTCTGGCGCCTGCTGTTCTTCCGGCCCGGCCCGATCGCGCCGGATCCCGCCCATGACGCGGAGTGGAACCGCGGCAACTATCTCGCCAACGCCGTCGCCCATTGCGGCGAGTGCCACACGCCGCGGAACTTCCTGGGCGGGCTCAAGACCAGCCAGGCCCTTGCCGGCAATCCCGCCGGCCCCGACGGGCAGAAGGCGCCCAACATCACGCCCGATCCCGAGAAGGGCATCGGCAAATGGAGCCTCGAGGACGTCGAGACCGTCCTGAAGACCGGACAGACGCCGGACTTCGATTTCGTGGGCGCCGGCATGGCGGAGGTGGTGAAGGGCACCAGCAAGCTCACCGACGCCGACCGTCATGCCATCGCCGTCTACCTCAGGACGTTGAAGCCGATCCCGGGCAGCTAGAACTTCGCCGCGCCATCGGCCTATGATGGCGTGACAAGATCAGAGCTGAGGAGGAACGGCATGGATTTCGGACTCAAGGGCAAGACGGCGCTGGTGTGCGCGGCGAGCAAGGGCCTGGGCAAGGGCTGCGCCCTGGCGCTGGCCGGCGAGGGCGTCAATCTGACGATCCTGGCGCGCGGCAAGGAAGCCCTGGAGGCGACCGCCGACGAGATCCGCAAGGCCTATGGCGTCAAGGTGACGACGGTCGCCACCGACATCACCACGGCGGAGGGCCGCGCCGCCGCGCTCAAGGCATGTCCCGCGCCGGACATCCTCGTCAACAACGCCGGCGGGCCGCCGCCGGGCGATTTCCGCGAATGGGACCGCGACATCTGGATCAAGGCGCTCGATGCCAACATGCTGACGCCGATCGAGCTCATCCGCGCCACCGTCGACGGCATGATCGGCCGTCGCTTCGGCCGCATCGTCAACATCACCTCGAGCGCGGTGAAGGCGCCGATCGACATCCTCGGCCTCTCCAACGGCGCGCGCTCCGGCCTCACCGGTTTCGTCGCCGGCGCCGCGCGCAAGACGGTGAAGTTCAACGTCACCATCAACAACCTGCTGCCGGGCGCCATGGATACCGATCGCCTGCGCTCCAACATCACGACGACGGCGCGCAACCGCAACATCTCCGAGGAGCAGGCACGCGTCGATCGCATCGCCGGCATTCCCGCCGGGCGCTTCGGCAATCTCGAGGAGTTCGGCGCCATCTGCGCCTTCCTCTGCAGCCAGCAGGCAAGCTACGTCACCGGCCAGAACTGGCTCTGCGACGGCGGCGCCTATCCCGGCACGTTCTAGGGTTTGTCCGCCAGCCGCTTCCGGGGAGGCGGGCGGGAGGGCAGGGCGATGATCGATCGCGCGCAGTGCGAGGAGCTCGACCGCCACGATCCGCTGGCGGCATTCCGCGAGCTCTTTCTATTGCCGGAGGGCGTCCTCTACCTCGACGGCAATTCCCTCGGGCCGCTGCCGAAGGCGGTGCCGGTGCGGCTGCGCGAAGTCGTGGAGCGGGAATGGGGCGAGGGGCTGATCCGGAGCTGGAACACGGCGCATTGGATCGATCTGCCGCAACGCGTCGGCGACAAGATCGCGCGGCTGATCGGCGCCGGGCCCGGCGAGGTGGTGGCGGCGGACAGCACCTCGGTCAATCTGTTCAAGCTGCTGTGCGCGGCGCTGGCGGTGGCGCCGGAGCGCCGGGTGATCCTGTCGGAGGCCGGAAATTTCCCCACCGACCTCTACGTTGCCGAAGGCGTGCGCGATCTCCTGGCACGGGGCCACAAGCTGCGGCTGGTGGAGACCGGCGAGCTGGAGCGCGAGATCGACGATGAGGTCGCCGTGCTGATGCTGACCCACGTCGATTTCCGCAGCGGCTATCGCCATGATCTGCCGGGTTTGACCGCGGCCGCCCATGGCAAAGGCGCGCTCGCCTTGTGGGATCTCTCGCATTCCGCCGGCGCGATGCCGATCGCCCTGGGTAAGGCGAACGCCGACCTCGCCGTGGGTTGCGGCTACAAGTATCTGAACGGCGGACCCGGCGCTCCCGCCTTTCTCTATGTGCGCCGCGATCTCCAGGACCGGATCCGGTCGCCGCTCTCAGGCTGGATGGGGCATCGCGAGCCCTTCGCCTTCGCGACGGGTTATGCGCCGGCCACCGGCATTGCCCGCACCCTCTGCGGCACGCCGCCGGTGCTGGCGATGGCGGCTCTCGATACGGCCCTCGACCTCTGGGCGGAGGTGGACCTCGAGACCGTCAGAGCCAAGAGCGAGGCGCTGGCGGCGCTTTTCATCACGGCGGTGGAAGAGCGGTGCGGCGATTTCGGTTTGACGCTGGCCTCGCCGCGAGCGGCCGCGCAGCGCGGCAGCCAGGTATCATTCCGACACGCCGAGGGCTACGCGGTGATGCAGGCATTAATAGCCCGCGGCGTGATCGGTGATTTTCGCGCGCCGGATCTCGTTCGATTCGGCTTCACGCCGCTCTACCAGCGCCATGTGGATATCTTCGACGCCGCGCTCGCACTCACGGAGATTCTCCGCGAGAGGCTCTGGAATCGCCCGGAATTTCAACGTCGCGCGGCGGTCACCTGAGCGTCGCGGCGGCCCCAATCTTGACATTGGCTATCCTTAATAGGCGCGGCTCACTCTCGCCCGAATGGGGAAGGGAAAAGCTACAAAGAGAGAGGAGTAATCATGGCAATGATCGATGATCTCCGGGGGACCTGGGCCGGGGCAACGGGTCGCCGCAAGTCCGAGCCGACGGAGATCGTGATCGGGCGACGCTTCGTCGCCGTCCAATATCGCAAGCTGGTCTGGGAGGTGGTGGCGATCTCCCGCCATTTCGGTGATCCCATTCCCCATGTCCAGCTCGCCATGGTCGGATCGCCGCTCGATACGAAGACGGTATCGGCGACAGTCCTGGGGGATCGCCGCTTTTACGAGGCGGTTGGCCAGCGCTGAATTCCCGACAGTTCTCCTAGAACTTTCTTAATCGAGCCGCGTTAGGTTGATGCAGGCTCCGATGGCGCCGGCGGCCGATGGCCTCCGCGCTTGACCGGCTTGCTGCACCGCAGTAAAGGTGAGAAGTGACATTCTCGCACCCGGAGACCGCCCGCAAGCGGCTGACGCCTCTGGGAAAACCGGCTCTCTTGAAATCTCGATCCGGTTCCCCCTTCAACCACCCTTACCGTGGAGCAATATCCTGTCGCGGTGGCCGCAGGATAATGCGATAACCCCATGCTCTATACCGCCTATCAGGTTCACAGCGACGTCCTGGCGCCCGTCCGATTGATGGCGGAAGCGACCCGCGGCTGGCTGCAGCATCCCTGGCCAATGGTTGGCGGCCATCCCGTCGTTCGCGGCATGGCGGCCGCCTGCGAGCTGCTGGCTCGTGCCGGCATGTCCCATCAACGACCGGCCTTCGGGCTGCCGGAAACCGTGGTTAAGGGAAAAACGGTAGCGGTCCATGAGGAAGCCGTAAGCGAGCAGCCGTTCTGCACGCTTTTGCACTTCCGCAAGGAGATCGCCGTGGAGCAGCCGAGGGTGCTGGTCGTGGCGCCACTCTCCGGCCACTTCTCGACCCTGCTCCGAGGCACCGTCGAGGCGCTGCTCCCCGACCACGACGTTTATCTCACGGATTGGATAAATGCCCGCAATGTGGCCCTGGTGCACGGCCGGTTCGATCTCGACGACTACATCGACCTTCTGATTGCGCAGTTGCGCAGGCTGGGTCCGGAAACCCACGTCGTCGCCGTGTGTCAGCCCTCGGTGCCGGTCCTGGCGGCGGTGTCCCTGATGGCGGCGGATAACGATCCGGCGGCACCGGCTTCCATGGTGCTGATGGGCGGCCCGATCGATACCAGGGTTAACCCGACCGCCGTGAGTACCTTTGGCGAACAGCACACGCTCGACTGGTTCGAGCGTCACGTGATCGCGACCGTGCCCGGTCGCTACCCCGGTGCCTTTCGCCGGGTCTATCCCGGGTTCCTGCAGCTCGCGGGATTCATGAGCATGAACCTCGAGCGCCATGTGTCGGCGCATGTAGATCTGTTCCGGCATCTTGTGCGTGGCGACGGCGAGAGCGCCCAGACCACCAAGAGCTTTTATGACGAATACTTGAGCGTGATGGACCTGCCCGCGGACTTCTATCTCCAGACCGTCGAGCGGGTGTTTCAGCAGCATGCCCTGGCCACCGACCGGTTCTGCAGTCGCGATCGCAAGGTCGAGCCGCGCGCGATCACGCGGACGGCGCTCCTTTGCGTCGAGGGCGAGAAAGATGACATTTGCGCTGTCGGCCAGACCCACGCCGCCCTCGATCTCTGCAGCGGCATTCCATCGGGGCAGCGGATCTATCACCTGCAACCCAAGGTCGGCCACTTCGGCGTCTTCAATGGCAGACGCTGGCGCGAGGAGATCCTCCCGAAGGTACGTGACTTCATCCGCGCGAACGGGTGAAATATCGGCCGTCCCGGATCGGTAAAATCCCGGGCAACGAGAATTCGGGTAACGCTCGGGAGGGTCGGCCATGGCCGCTGCGGCCAAGAAAGTAATCATTACCTGTGCGGTGACGGGGTCGATCCACACCCCGACCATGAGTCCTCACATTCCGCTGACGCCGGATGAGGTCGCAACCCAGGCCATCGGGGCGGCGGAGGCGGGCGCGGCGATCCTGCACCTACATGCCCGGGATCCCAAGGACGGGAAGCCGACGCCGGACCCCGCTGTCTTCATGCAGTTTCTTCCCCGCATCAAACAAGCCACTGATGCCGTGGTAAATATCACCACCGGAGGTGGCCACGGAATGACTCTGGAGGAGCGACTCGCCGCGCCGCTCAAGGCGTCGCCGGAGATGTGCTCTCTCAACATGGGCTCGATGAACTTCGGCCTCTATCCCATGCTTGGGCGCTACAAGGAATGGAAGCACGACTGGGAACCGAAGCACCTGGAGGCTTCGCGCGATTTCATTTTTCGTAACACATTCAAAGATATAGAGTATATTCTGAAGAATCTAGGCGAGGCGCACGGCACACGCTTCGAGTTCGAATGCTATGACGTCGGCCATCTCTATACCCTGGCTCACTTTTTGGACCGCAAGCTGGTGAAGCCGCCGCTCTTCGTGCAGACGATCTTCGGAATTCTCGGTGGTATCGGCGCCGACCCGGAGAATCTCGTTCACATGAAACACATCGCCGACAAGCTTTTCGGCGAGGACTTCTATTGGTCCATTCTAGCCGCCGGCCGGCACCAGCTGCCCCTCGTTACCATGGGCGCAATCATGGGAGGCAATGTTCGGGTGGGGCTGGAGGATTCCCTCTATATCGGCAAGGGCAAGCTTGCCCAGTCCAACGCCGAGCAGGTCAGTCGCATTCGATCGATCCTGGAGAACCTCTCCCTGGAGATCGCCAGCCCGGCCGAGGCGCGCCAGATGCTCCAGCTCAAGGGTGGCGACCGGGTCACTTTCTGACGGCCGTGCGATGATCGACAAGCGCGTACGCAGCCTCGCCGAGGCGGTGGCAGGCGTTAAGGATGGATCAACCATACTCTGTGGCGGGTTCGGCATGTCCGGCGCGCCAACGGAACTCCTGGACGCCCTGGTGGAGCAGGGAGCCAAGGACCTGGTGGCGGTTGCCAACAATGCCGGCAATGGAGATACCGGCCTCGCCGCCCTGATCGCCCTCGGCCGGGTGCGCAAGATGATCTGCTCCTATCCCCGCTCCGACAATCCGCACCAGTTCGAACGGGCCTATCAATCCGGTCGGCTGGAACTCGAGCTGGTGCCGCAGGGAACGTTGAGCGAACGCATGCGGTGCGCCGCGGCAGGACTTGGCGGCTTCTACTCTCCGGTCTCGGTCGGCACGCAGCTCGCCGAGGGCAAGGAGGTGCGCGAGATCGATGGCCGTTTATACGTATTCGAGAAACCCCTGAAGGCCGACGTCGCCTTCTGCAAGGCGCATCGGGCCGACCGCTGGGGCAACCTCGTCTACCGGAAGTCGTCGCGCAACTTCAACCCGGTCATGGCGATGGCGGCCGACCTCACGGTGGTGCAGGTGAAGGAGTTCGTCGAGCTCGGGGCGATCGATGCGGAATGCGTGCATACGCCGGGTATTTTCGTCGATCGCGTGATTGAGCTGGGAGGTGTCCGATGAAGCTGATGAGCCGACGGCAGATCGCCTGGCGCGCCGCCCAGGACATCACTGACGGCCTCTATGTAAATCTCGGCATCGGGCTGCCCACCATGGTCTCCGATTTCATTCCGGCGGACCGGGAGATCGTGTTCCATAGCGAGAACGGCATCCTCGGTCTGGGCAAGGCTCCGCCGCCGGAGGAAGCCGACCCCGATCTCATCAACGCCGGCAAGCAACCGGTAACCTTGCTGCCGGGAGGCTCTTTCTTTCACCATAACGACGCTTTCGTGATGATCCGCGGCGGTCATATCGACGTCTCGCTGCTGGGTGCCTTCGAGGTTTCCGGCGGCGGCGATCTCGCGAACTGGGCCACCAATGATCCGACCTTCCCGCCGGGCGTCGGTGGGGCGATGGATCTGGCGGCGGGCGCCAAGGAAGTGCGCGTCCTACTGGAGCACACCACCAAGTCGGGCGAGCCGCGCCTCCGTCACCGTTGCACCTATCCGCTGACCGCGCCCGCATGCGTCAAGCGCATCTATACCAACCTCGCCGTCCTCGACGTCACGCCAGAGGGAATGGTGGTGCGCGAGATGGTAGAGGGGATGAGCCTCGACCAGTTGCAGGCGCTGACGGAGCCGACGCTCAGGCTGGCGAACGACTGGCAGAAGCTGGCGCCGCCGGTGACCTAGGCGAGGCGGCCGATTCATCTCCGCTTAGGGTTACTGCTCGGTAACGTTGCGGCGACCGGCTCGCGCGCACCTCTGGCGGCTATCCTGTGGAGCGCAATCGTGTAATATGCGCGCAATCATCGCTCGATCGACGCCATGGCGCCGAGCAGGAGCGGGACGGGCAACCGCGGCGTTTTCGACGCCGCAGCACAGGAGGGCTAGAAGACACCATGCAACGACGTTCATTCATTCGGGCAGGCGGCCTCGGCCTGGCCGCGACCACGATCGCCGCCCCGGCCATCGCCCAATCGTCGCCGGAGCTGAAATGGCGTCTGGCTGCAAGCTGGCCGAAGAGCCTGGACACGATCTACGGCGGCGCCGAGTTTTTTGCCCAGCGCGTTGCCGAGATGACCGACAACAAGTTCCAGATCCGGACATTCGCGGCGGGCGAGATCGTCCCGGCCCTGCAGGTCCTGGACGCGGTGCAAAATAACACCGTCGAGATGGGTCACACCGCCAGCTACTACTATGTCGGCAAGGACCCGACTTTCTCGTTCGATTGCACCGTGCCCTTCGGCCTCAACACCCGCCAGCAGAACGCTTGGTGGTGGCATGGCGGTGGACGCGAGGTCCTGCGGGACTTCTTCAAGGACTACAACATCTACAACATACCGGCGGCGAGCACCGGCGCGCAGATGGGCGGCTGGTTCCGCAAGGAGATCAAGACCGTTAAGGATCTGGAAGGGCTCAAGTTCCGCATCGCCGGCCTCGCCGGCGCGATCCTGACCAAGCTCGGCGTGGTGCCGCAGCAGATCGGCGGCGGCGACATCTACCCGGCGCTGGAAAAGGGCACCATCGATGCCGCCGAGTGGGTCGGTCCTTATGACGACGAGAAGCTCGGCTTCTACAAAGTCGCTAAATATTATTATTATCCCGGCTGGTGGGAAGGTACCGCCCAGCTTTCGCTCTATGTGAATCTGCAGCAGTGGCAGACGCTGCCGAAGAACTACCAGGCGGTGGTCGAGGCGGCGAGCGGCGAAGCCTACAACTGGGTGCTGGCGAAATACGATGCGGAGAATCCGGCGGCGCTTCGGCGTCTGGTTGCCGGCGGTGCGGAGCTTCGCCCCTTCAGCAAGGAGATCCTGGAGGCCTGCTACAACGCGACCTACCAGTTCTACGTGGAGACCTCGGCGAAAAACGAGAAATTCAAGAAAATCTATGAGGCCTTCAAGAAGTTCCGCCAGGAGGAGCATCTCTGGTTCCGTGTCGAGGAGCAGCAGTTCGACAATTTCGTGCTGTCCCACGAGCTGCCGAAAGGCGCCTGATCCTTATCGCGTCCCGAGGACGAAACCAGAAAGCCCCGCATAAGCGGGGCTTTCTTTTTGCTTTTTAGCGATCGCGTGGCGCAATCGCTATTTGATTTCGATCTGCGGGACCTGGTTGTCGTCGTCTGAGGGCTGCTGGATCTCGATCTTGACCTTGCTGGGATCCATCTTCGGGCCGGAATCAAGCCCCGCCAGTACCAGCGACGGGAAGGCGATGACCGCCGCCACCATGATGAGCTGGATCGCAACGAAGGGCACGGAGCCCCAGTAGATCTGACCAGTGGTGACCGGCGCCAGCCGCTTGCCGGTGAGGCGGTCGAGGTACTCGCTGCTGGGAGCCACGCTGCGGAAATAGAACAGCGCGAAGCCGAACGGCGGATGCATGAATGAGGTCTGCATGTTGACGCCCAGCAGCACGCCAAACCAGATGAGGTCGATGCCCAGCTTGTCCGCGACCGGCCCCAGGAGCGGGACCACGATGAAGGCCAACTCGAAGAAATCGAGAAAGAAGGCCAGCACGAACACCATCAGGTTGACGACGATGAGGAACCCGACTTGGCCGCCCGGCAGGCTGGTGAGCAGGCTCTCCACCCAGAGGTCGCCGTTGACGCCGCGGAATACCAGGCTGAAGACCGTGGATCCGATCAGGATGAAGATCACGAAGCAGGACAGCTTCGCCGTGGTGTCCATCGCCTGCCGGAGCAGCGACAGGTCGAGCCGCCGATTGGCCAGCGCCAGAATCAGCGCGCCCGCCGATCCCATGGCACCCCCCTCGGTCGGCGTGGCAATACCGATAAAAATTGTGCCTAGGACGAGGAAAATGAGCGCGAGCGGCGGCGTCATCACGATGACCACCTGCTGCGCCAACCGGCTCAGGAGACCCAGCTTCAACAGCTTGTTGGCGAGGGCAAAGAGGTAGACGAGCAAGCCTACCAGGCCGCAGGCCCAGATCGGATGCATGTGGCCGGAGAGCAGATAACCGGCGATGACGGCCACGCCCACGACGACGCCAAGCGAGGTGTAGCCGGTCTTGCCACTTTCCTCTCGGATGGTAATGGCCTCGTACGGGAGTGCGGGAGCCGCTTTCGGCCGAAGGAAGGTGATGATGGCGACATAGACAGCGTAGAGCGCGGCAAGGGTGAGGCCCGGGATGAAAGCACCCTGGTACATGTCGCCGACGGATTTGCCGAGCTGGTCTGCCATGACGATGAGCACCAGGCTGGGCGGAATGATCTGCGCCAGCGTTCCGGAGGCGACGATCACGCCGGCGGCGAGCCGGCGGTCGTACCCATAGCGCAGCATGATCGGCAAGGAGATCAGGCCCATCGAGATCACCGATGCCGCAACGACGCCGGTCGTAGCGGCCAAAAGCGCGCCGACGAACACCACGGCATAGGCGAGGCCGCCCCGCAGCGGCCCGAACATCTGGCCCACGGTGTCGAGCAGATCCTCCGCCATGCCGCTGCGCTCGAGGATCAGCCCCATGAAGGTGAAGAACGGCACCGCCAGCAGCGTGTCGTTGCGCATGATCCCGAAGACGCGCTCGGGGAGCGCCTGGAGAAGCTCTGGCTTCAGCAACCCGAGATCGATGGCGAGGAGGCCGAACATCAGGCCGTTGGCCGCCAGCGAGAACGCAACGGGGTAGCCGATGAGCAGCAGCAGAACCAGCGCGGCGAACATCATCGGCGCGATATTGGCGATCAAGAATGCGCTCATCGCTTAATTGCCGGCGTGTTCGGTGTGGGGGTCGATGGTCTTCTCGGTCGGGTCGGGTGCCGCGCCGGTGAGGAAGGCGATGCGTTTGATGATCTCGGATCCGCCTTGGGCGGATAGCAGGAAGAACCCGACCGGAATCAGGAGCCGGGCCGGCCAGCGCAGCAGTCCTCCCGCGTCCGAGGAAACTTCATGCAAATGGTAGGATTGGATGAAGCCGGACCAGGAGAGGTACATGATCAACAGCGCCGCCGGCATCAGGAAGAACAGTCCACCGAGGACGTCGATCCAGGCGCGGCCGCGCTGGCTGAGGCGGCTGTTCAGGATGTCGATGCGCACATGCTCATTGCGCAACAGCGTATAGCCGGCTCCCAGCAGGAACACCGCGGCGAACAGATACCACTGCAGCTCCAGCCAGGCGTTCGAGCTGGTGTCGAAGATGTAGCGGACGGTGGCATTGATCGAACTCACCAGCACCGCGGCCAGGATGAGCCAGGATACCGCACGTCCGACTGCCGTATTGACGCGATCAATCAGCCGGCTGATCGCCAAAAGACCCTGCACATGGCCTCCCGTTGCTTTTCTTCTCCTGCCCCCGCGCGGCAGTGTTGCGCATGCTTGTCGCCGGTCAGGCACCAATCGTCAAGGGGCGCGGAAGCTCAAGGCGGAGGCAGCCGCCGAGGTGGCACGGAAACGTGATTAGCGGTTAACCACCTGCCCGCCCAGCGTCAAATCAGGGGAGCGGCGCTTTTGCCGTCGCCGGTCGAGGCGGAGACTGGACGCCATGAAGAGACTGGAAACGCGACGACTTCCAAACGCACGCGGGGCGGTGGTTGCCCTGCTGAGCCTGCTGGCGGCCTGTGTCGGCCCGGGTGGGCCGCCGGGGCCGCGCTATGCCGACATGGCGGCTGAAATTCCGCCGCAGAGTGGCGATCGAGCCCGGCTTTTCTTCTATCGAGAATGGGAATCCGACGAAGTCTCGGCCGAGCCCGGACTGTATCTCAACGGGAAGCATATCGGGGTCTCCATCGCGGGCGGTGTCTTCTATCGGGACGTTTCGCCGGGACGGTATCTCGTCACGGTGGACACGGTCGGCACTTACTGGAACCAGTTCAAGACCATTGAGCTCCGCGCCGGCGAGACGGATTATATCAAGATCGAGTCCGCGGCCGGCTGGCAGTCCGGCTTCGAGACCTACGAGGCCGACACTTTCGTCGTCGTGCCCGTCGATGCCGCCGATGGGCGGCGCGAGATCGCTCAGCTCAAATACCTGTCCGAGCCGTAGTTGCCGCGGGTCCCGCCGCTCACCCGCCGCGACTGAAACAGCGCGGGTTGTGAACAGGCTCGAATGCCCCTATCTATCTGCAGGATATCGGTCGGCCTGAACTGTAGCGGGACAAGCGAAATGCGATGGATTCTGATTGCCGCGATGACGTTGCTGTGCGCGTGCCAAGGGACGCCGGACCTGCTCACCGGCCGGCCGGACGTGCCGAACTTTTCCGCCGCCAGCGTGGCGCCGCTGCAGGGCAATGTTGCCCGCGTCTATTTCTATCGCGACTACGAACCCTACGAGAGCCTGTCCCAGCCCTGGATCTATCTGAATGGGAACCGCGTCGGCGCCTCGATACCTGGCGGCATCTTCTATCGCGACGTGGCGCCCGGCCCCTACGAGATCACCGTCGACACCACGGGCAACTACAACAATCAGTTCAAGGCGGTCACACTGCAGGCGGGCGAGACGCTCTACGTGAAAATCGAATCCCTGCGCAATTGGTACGACGGCGCACACTTCACCCATGACACGTTCTACGTGGCGCTGATCGGGCCCCGGCTGGCTCAGGTCGAGGTCGGCCAAATGCGGCCGGTCATGGGAGCGCCCTGACCGTTGTACGCGCCGGTCCCGCGAGAGATGGGGCTTTAGGAGCTAGGCGCTGATCTTGGCGCCTGATGCCGCGAGCTTGGCGAGGGCCTGGGGCGTATCGATGTCGGTGAGAACCCCGTCGTCTGCCATCTCCACCTCGGCGACCATTTCCGGATAGGTGCCGATCAGGTGCCGCGCGCCGACGTCGCCGGCGACCTGGAGCATTTCATCGAAAAAGCGCCGTGACCACAGCACCGGGTTGCCGCGCTTGCCCTGGCGCGTCGGTACGCAGATGCCGCGGCCCTCCACGGGATTGAAGGCGGCGATGAGATGATCGATCTCCGGCGCGGTGACCCGCGGCATGTCGCCGAGGGTGATGAGCGCGCCATCCGCGTCCGCCGGCAGCGCCGCGATGCCGCGCTTGAGCGATGTCGAGAGGCCCTGGGCGTAATCGGGATTGCGCACCACCGTCACCGGTAGATCCCTGAGGGCGGCGGCCACGCGATCCCCCTCGTGGCCGGTGACGACGACGATCGGATCCGCCTTCGACTGTCGCAGCATCTCCACCACACCGCGCACCATCGGCACGCCGTCGATCTCGATCAGCAGCTTGTTGAGCGTGCCCATGCGGCGCGATTGTCCGGCAGCGAGAACAAGGGCGGCGATGCGCGGCGCGCGAGGCGGTGCGGGCACCGCCGCTTCCTCCGGCGTGGCGAGGGCGCGCGGCAGCGGCCGGCTCGGGATGTCCGCCAGCAGGCCGCCGACGCCCATTCCCATGATCTCCGCCGACCCGACGGGAAGATCGGCGAGCAGCCGCTGCAGCACCCAGTCGAAGCCGTTGACCTTGGGTGAGCGCGCGCAGCCCGGCAGGCCCAGCACGGGCGTCGATCCCAGGCGTCCCATCAGCATGAGATTGCCGGGGTCGACGGGCATGCCGAAATGCTCGATGCGACCGCCGGCGGCGGCGATCGCGGCGGGAATGACGTCACGGCGGTCGAGAATGGCGGAGGCACCGGCCACCAGGACGACGTCGGCGCCGGCGGCAACGGCCTCGGCGATCAGCGGCGCCAGCGCCGCGCTCGCATGCGCCGAGCGCCGCTCCCACGGCAGCGTGCTGCCGAGACCCTCAAGCCGACGCCGCGTGGTATCGACGGTCTTGGTGAGAATGCTCTCCTTGAAGCCCGGCAGAGTAGTCTGGATCAGCGCCACCCGCTTCGCCTTGAAGGGGGCGATCCGCAGCACGGCGCCGCCCTTCCGCGCGGTGGCGAGGCATTCGTCCAGCACGGTTCGCGGCACCGCGAACGGAATGATCTTGAGCGTCGCCACCATCTGCTTGGGCTCGACGACGGCAGAGGGCGTCACGGTGGCCAGGGTTATCCGCTCGTCGATCGAGTTGAAGCGGTCAACGGCGGCGCGATCAAGTATCGCGAGGCCGTGCGCCTCCGCGAAGAGATTGCTGCGGCCAGTGAAGGCTGACCCCGCCGAGATGCCGGCTCCGGCCACCGCGTGGGAGAGCTCCGCCGCGGCCTCGTTCTCCCCGACGTCGCTGGCCTCGAGGCGGGCGGCCACCACGGTCTGCAGTCCGGCGGCGGCGAGCGCCGCCGCATCGGCCGCGGTCAGCACGCGGCCTTTCTTCATGATGCCGTTGGGCAGCTTCAGGCTATGGGCGAGTATCGCGCCTGCGCAGTCCGCCACCGCGACCTCGCCGAAGATCATGCGGCGGCGCGGTCCTTCAGGCGCTCGGCGTGCAGGACCTGGGTGATCTCGGCCATTACGGAGACCGCGATCTCTGCCGGCGAGATGGCGCCGATCGCCAGCCCCACGGGGCCGTGAATGCGCGCGATATCGGCCTCGCCGAAACCGGCCTTCTGCAGGCGATGGCTGCGCGCGGCATGGGTCTTCCGGGAGCCGAGAGCCCCGATGTAGAAGGCCGTCGACTTGAGCGCGGCGCTGAGCGCAGGATCGTCGATCTTGGGATCGTGGGTCAGCGTCACGACGGCGGTGCGCCGGTCCGGCTTGAGGCGCGGCAGGGCCTCGTCGGGCCAGTCCGTGGAGAGGGTGACGCCCGGGAAGCGCTCGTCCGTCGCAAAGGCGCTGCGGGGATCGATGACGATGACGCCATAGCCCGCAAGTGCTCCCATCCGCGCCAGTGGCTGGGCGATGTGGACCGCGCCCACCACCACGAGCCGCAGCGGCGGATTGAAGACCTCGATGAAGACCGGTCCGCCGGCGGTGTCGGTCGTGGTGCTGCGGTCGTCGCTGAGGGCAATGCGAACGGCCGACAGCGCGGCGTCATCGAGAGCGAGGTCACCCTCCGCGCGACCGTCCTCGACGAAGGCCTGCCTGCCGGTCTTGAGGTCGGTCGCCAGCGCCGCCGCGCGACCCTCGCGGCTCGCCGAGAGGGCGCGGTCGAGAAACGTGCGCTTCATTCCAGCCGCTCCACGAAGATCTTGATCTTGCCGCCGCAGGCGAGGCCCACGTCCCAGGCCTGCTCATTGGTGACGCCGAAATCCAGAAGGCGGGGCTTGCCGTCGGCGATCGATGCCAGGGCCTCGCCGATGACCGCGCCTTCGACGCAGCCGCCGGAGACCGAGCCCACGAACTTGCCGCCTTCCTCGACGGCGAGCTTGGCGCCCACGGGCCGGGGCGAGGAGCCCCATGTGGTAACGACGGTGGCCAGCGCCACGCCTTTGCCCGCGTCTTTCCAGCTCGCGGCCTGCTGCAGAATTTCCTCGGTGTCGCTCATGCTGCTTCGCCTCTCTCTCGCCAGGCTGCCGCCGCTTCCAGCCGACGCTCGGATGGACGGCTCAGGACCTTGACCAGCTCGCCCAGGCTCTCGAGATTATGCACCGGGCGGAACTCGTCAACGTGCGGCAGAAGCGCCTTCATCCCCAATGATTTGGGGGCGAAGCCCTCGTAACGCAACAGGGGATTGAGCCAGATCAGCCGGCGGCAGGACTTGTGCAGGCGGTCCATCTCCCGGCCGATCCCGACCCCGGCATCGCGGTCGAGCCCGTCGGTGATCAGGATGACCACGGCGCCCTGGGCCAGCACGCGGCGCGACCACCGCCGGTTGAAGTCCGACAGGCACTCGCCGATCCGGGTTCCGCCCGACCAGTCATCGACAGCCTCGGCGATGCGGTCGAGGGCGAGGTCGACGTCCTTGTTCCGAAGGTAGCGGGTGATGTTGGTGAGCCGGGTCCCGAACAGGAAGGTGTAGACCCGGTCCCGATCGTTGGTGATCGCGTGCATGAAATGCAGGAACAGCCGGCTGTAGCGGCTCATGCTGCCGGAGATGTCGCAGAGGATGACCAGCGGCGGCGGCCGGGTGCGGGCGCTCTTGCGCTTGAGGGCGAGGAGGCCACCGGAGCGGAGCGTGGCGCGGAGCGTTGCCCGCATGTCGGCCCGCGCACCGCGGGGATCGGGTTTGAAGCGCCGGGTCGGCAGATCCATCAGCGGCAAGGTCATCTGCCGGATGAGTTGCTTGGCACGTCCGACCTCCTCGGCCGACATCTGCTCGAAATCCATCTTCTGCAGGATCTCGCGGTCGGAGAACGTCATCGCCGCGTCGAGCTCGATCTCGTTCTCCCGCGTCTGGTCCTCCGGTGCCTCGCCCTGGCCGGGATGCAGCGCCTCGGCGAGGCGGCGGCTCAGCTCCTCGCCGCGCGGCGCATCGGGGGAGCGGATCTCCGGCAGCAGCAGCCCCATCATCTTTTCCAGAAGCTTTGGATTGCGCCAGAAGATGTGGAAGGCCTGGTCGAAGAGGTCGCGCTGGTCGCGCTTGTTGACGAAGACCGCGTGCAGCGCCCAGTAGAAATCGCTGCGATTGCCGAGGCCGACGGTGCGCACGGCGTCGACGGCGGCGAGAACTTTTCCCGGTCCCACCGGCATTCCCGCGGCGCGGAGCGCGCGCGCGAAGTACATGAGATTGGCGAGCAGCCGGCCGCGGCCGGGCGGAGCCGGCGAGGGGATCGCCTCCGGGATCATTGGGCTGCGGCGATCTCCGCGCGCACCTGATCCAGGAGCTTGGTGGCCTCGCTGCCCTGGATCTTCGCGATGTCGTCCTGGTATTTCAGCAGGACGCCGAGGGTGTCGTTGATCGCCTCCGGCGTGAGCGCGAGCACGTCGAGTTGAGTGAGCGCCTGGGCCCAGTCGATGGTCTCGGCAACGCCCGGCAGCTTGAAGAGATCCATGGTGCGCAGCTTCTGCACGAATGAGACCACTTCCCGGGATAGCGCCTCGGCGGCGCCCGGCGCCTTCAGGCGCAGGATCTCCAGCTCACGATCCGCCGTGGGGTAGTCGACCCAGTAGTAGAAGCAGCGGCGCTTCAGCGCGTCGTGGATCTCGCGGGTGCGGTTCGACGTCATCACCACGATCGGCGGCTCCGCGGCCTTGATGGTGCCAAGCTCGGGAATAGTGATCTGGAAGTCGGACAGAACTTCCAGCAGATAGGCCTCGAAGGGCTCGTCCGTGCGGTCGAGCTCGTCGATCAGCAGCACCGGCGCGCCGCCGAGCTCGGGCTCCAGCGCCTGCAGCAGCGGCCGCTTGATCAGGAAGCGATCGGAGAAGATCTCTTCCTCGACGCTGTCGCGGCTCGCCGTGCCGCTCTCGGCGAGACGGATCTCGATCATCTGGCGCGGGTAGTTCCATTCGTAGACCGCGGAGGAGATGTCGAGGCCTTCGTAGCATTGCAGGCGGATGAGCCGGCGCCCGAGGGTCTCTGCCAACACCTTGGCGATCTCGGTCTTGCCGACACCGGCCTCGCCCTCCAGGAACAGCGGCCGGTGGAGCGAGAGCGAGAGATAGACGGCGGTGGCGAGGCTGCGATCGGCGACGTAGCGGCCGCGGCTCAGTAGGGAAAGCGTGTCATCGACTGAAGCGGGAACTGAAGCCATTGAGCGCGTACTCGACCTGGTGGTGAGACCTGACGGGAAGCTCGGCAAAGCAAAACCCCCTCGCCATTCCCGTCCCGTCTGGGAAAGGGCAGGGCGAGGGGGTTGGTGGGATCGTGCTACCTCATTTCGCGGCCGCGACCGCGCGCTTCGCCATCACCGTGATGAGATGGGCGCGATAGTCGGCGCTGGCGTGGATATCGGAGTTGAGGTTGGTCGCCGGCGCCTTGATGCTGGCGACCGCGTCTGGCGTGAAGGACTTGGTGAGCGCGGCCTCCATCTCCTTTTGACGGAAGACGCTGGGCCCGGCACCGGTGACGGCGACGCGGACGCCCGCCGGGCCCTTGGCCACGAAGACGCCGACGACCGCGTAGCGCGAGGCGGGGTTCGGGAACTTCGAGTAGGCCGCCTTCTCCGGGATCGGGAACTGCACGGCGGTCACGATCTCGCCGGGCTCGAGGGCGGTCTCGAACATGCCGGTGAAGAAATCGTCGGCGACGATCTTGCGCTTGTTGGTGACCACGGTTGCGCCCAGGGCCATCAGGGCCGACGGGTAGTCCGCCGCGGGATCGTTGTTGGAGATCGAGCCGCCGATGGTGCCGCGGTTGCGCACGGCCGGATCGCCGATGCCATCGGCGAGGCTGGCGAGGCCGGGGATCGCGCTCTTGACCACGTCGGAGCCGGCGACGTCGGCGTGCTTGGTCATGGCACCGATCACGATCGTGGTGCCCTCCTTCTTGATCCCCTTGAGCTCGGCGATGCGGCCCAAGTCCACGAGATCGGACGGCTTGGCGAGGCGCTGCTTCAGAGTGGGGATCAGCGTCATGCCGCCGGCGACGAGCTTGCCTTCCTCGGCGCCTTGAACGGTCTTCGCGGCGTCGGCGACGCTGGACGGACGGTGGTAGGTGAAGTTGTACATGGCTTTCGTCTCTCCCTATCTCAATTCCCGATGGCGCCGCTCAGGCGGCCTGCCGCGGGGTGTGACTTTGAATCGCGCGCCAGACGCGCTCGGCGGTCGCGGGCATCGCCAGATCGGTGATGCCCAGCGGCGAGAGCGCGTTGATGACCGCATTCATGACCGCGGCCGGCGCGCCGATCGCGCCCGCCTCGCCGCATCCCTTGACGCCCAGCGGATTATGGGTGCAGAGCGTCGTGTGGGTCGCGACCTGGAAGGGCGGCATGTTGTCCGCCCGCGGCATGCAGTAGTCCATGTAGGAGCCGGTCAGCAGCTGGCCGCCGGCGTCATAGACCGCGTTCTCGTAGAGGGCCTGGCCGATGCCCTGGCCGAGCCCGCCATGCACTTGCCCCTCGACGATGAGCGGATTGATGATCCGCCCGAAGTCGTCCGCCGCCGTGAAGTTGATCATCTCCACGATGCCGGTATCCCGGTCCACCTCCACCTCGGCGATGTGAGCGCCGGAGGGGAAGGTGAAGTTCTTGGGATCGTAGAACGCGGTCTCGTCGAGGCCGGGCTCCACGGTATCGATGGGGTAGTTGTGCGGCACGTAGGCGGCGAAGGCGATCTCGCCGAACGCCTTCGAGCGGTCGGTGCCGGCCACCGTGAACTTGCCGTCCTTGAACTCGATATCCGCCTCCGATGCCTCGAGGAGGTGGGCCGCGATCTTCTTGCCCTTGTGCACGACCTTCTCGATCGCCTTCACCAGGGCCGACCCGCCGACCGCGAGGGAGCGCGAGCCGTAGGTACCCATGCCGAAGGGGATCTTGCTGGTATCGCCATGCACGACCTCGACCGAGGCCATGGGCACGCCGAGTTTGTCCGCCACCAGCTGGGCGAAGGTGGTCTCGTGGCCCTGGCCGTGGCTGTGCGTACCCGTGAACACGGTGATGCTTCCGGTGGGATGGACGCGGACCTCGGCGCATTCGTAGAGGCCGGCCCGCGCCCCCAGCGCGCCTGCCACCGCCGAGGGCGCGATGCCGCAGGCTTCGATGTAGGTGGCGATGCCGATGCCGCGCAGCTTGCCACGCTTTGCCGCCTCTTCGCGACGCTTGCCGAAGCCGGCGTAATCCGACGATTTCAGCGCCATGTCGAGGGTGCTGAAGTAGTCGCCGCTGTCGTACTGCAGGGCCACCGGGGTCTGATAGGGGTAGGCGTCCTTGGGAACGAAGTTGCGTCGCCGCAGCTCCGCCGGATCGACTTTCAGCTCGTGGGCCGCGGCCTCGACGATGCGCTCCACCACGAAGGTGGCTTCCGGCCGTCCGGCGCCGCGATAGGCGTCGACGGGCACGGTGTTGGTGAAGACGGCCTTCACTTCGCAGTAGATCGCCGGCGTCGTGTAGGTGCCGGCGAGCAGCGTCGCGTAGAGATACGTGGGGATCGCCGGCGCGAAGGTGGAGAGATAGGCGCCGAGGTTGGCGACGGTCGATACCCGGAGCGCCAGGAACTTGCCGTCCTTGTCGATGGCGAGTTCCGCATGGGTCACGTGATCGCGGCCTTGGGCATCGGAGATGAAGCTTTCCGAGCGGTCCGCGGTCCATTTGATCGGCTTGCCGACCTTGGCTGCGGCCCAGGTGACGATGGCTTCCTCGGCGTAGTGATAGATCTTCGAGCCGAAGCCGCCGCCGACATCAGGCGCCACCACCTTGAGCTTGTGCTCGGGCAGATGCAGCACGAAGGCGCCCATCAGCAGGCGGATCACATGGGGGTTCTGGCTGGTGGTGTAGAGCGTGTACTCGCCGGTGCCGCGATCGTACTCGCCGATCGCCGCTCGCGGCTCCATCGCATTCGGCACCAGCCGGTTGTTGACGATGTCGATCTTGGTCACGTGGGCCGCCTTCTTGAAGGCGGCGTCGACGGCGTCCTTGTCGCCGATGTGCCAGTCGAAGCAGATGTTGCTCTTGGCGGCGTCCCAGAGCTGCGCCTTGCCGGGCTTGATCGCATCGCTGGCCTCGATCACCGCGGGCAGCGTCTTGTAGCTGACGTTGATGAGTTCGGAGGCATCCTTCGCCTGATTGCGGGTTTCCGCGATCACCACGGCGACGGGATCGCCGACATGGCGGACGCGCTCCTGGGCCAGCACGGGATGCGGCGGCTCCGCCATCGGCGAGCCGTCCTTGTTCTTGACGCCCCAGCCGCAGGGCAGGCCGCCCACGTTGGCGGCGGCGAGATCGGCGCCGGTGAAGATCGCGACCACGCCCGAGGCCTGCTTCGCCTTGGCGATGTCGATGCCGGCGATCTCGGCATGGGCGTGCGGGCTCCGCAGCAGGTAGGCGTGCAGCTGGCCCGGCCGATCGATGTCGTCCGTGTAGTTGCCGCGCCCCGTGAGGAAGCGCAGGTCCTCAGTGCGCCGGACCGGCGCGCCGATGCCGTCGGCGCTCATGTCTTCGCCCCCTGCATCGCGGTCGCCCCGGCTTTGATCGCCTTGACGATATTGTGATAGCCGGTGCAGCGACAAATATTGCCCTCGAGCCACTCGCGGATCTGATGCTCGCTCGGGTTCTTGACCTTCTTGGCCAGATCGACCGCGCTCATCACCATGCCCGGCGTGCAGAAGCCGCACTGCAGGCCATGATGCTCCCGGAACGCCGCCTGCATCGGGTGCAGCTCGTCGCCATTGGCGAGGCCCTCGATGGTGGTCACCTGGGCGCCGTCGGCCTGGACCGCCAGCAGCGTGCAGCTCTTCACCGAGGCGCCGTCCACGTGGACCACGCAGGCGCCGCACTGGCTGGTATCGCAGCCGACATGAGTACCGGTGAGTGCCAGGTTCTCGCGCAGGAATTGGACCAGCAGGGTTCTCGGCTCGACCGTGGCCGAGACCGCCTTGCCGTTCACCGTCATGCTAACGGTGTTCGTCATTTTTTCGCTCCCAGAGGTTAGAGGGGCCCCTTATGCGGGGGGTCTCCGGCGCGGTACCCGAAGGCAGCCTGCGTCGAGACAACACGATACTGAGTTTCTTGCGACCGGGGCGGCGGGTCAAGCTGCTCCACAGGGGGGCGTTTCGCACACTTGGTTGAGTCTCAAGCGCTTGCGCGAAGCGGCTCACCGATGCTCTATGAACCGTGGTCATCACAGGCGGCACCTGCCCTCCGGACGCTGGATGAAGGCACTCCTCGCTCTGTCATTCCTGCTCGCCACGGTGGTCGCGACAGCGCCCGCTGCCGCCGCCTGCGACCGTCGCGACGGGCAGCCCGTGCAGCTCACGGGCATCGTCGATGGCGCCTGGCTCGATCGGGCAGGCAACGCGGTCTATCTCCTCGATGTCGGCGATCCCACCTGCATCACCGACGGCTACGAGAGCTATATCGAGGATCCCGGCGGGCGGCTCGCCTGCGGCGTCGGGCAGCGCCTGACCGTGGAGGGGCGCTTCGCGCCCGTGACCTATGACTTTACGGGGTCCGGCTATTTCATCCGCGCCCAGCGCATAACATGCCGCTAGCGTCACCGCGGGAATTCGCCGTCAGCCGCGAGTATAAAAATAGAGCAGCACCGCGATCAGCGCGGTGAGGATGGCGACCCAGACCGCCGGGGAAACGCGCTTGCCGGCGGCCGGCGTCGGCGCCAGGGTCGGAGTGGACGCAGCGAGGCTGGCCGGTGCGGCACTCGCTGCTTCCGCGGCCGGAGCGGCCTCGGTCACCGGGTTCGCGGCGCTGACAGCGGCCTGGAAGCGGGTGAAGAACTCATCCGCCATCTTGCGCGCCGAGGCGTCGATCAGGCGCGAGCCGATCTGGGCGAGCTTGCCGCCGACCTGGGCCTGGACCGTATAGGAGAGGATGGTGCCGCCGGCGTCGTCCTTGAGCGCCACCTTGGCGCCACCCTTGGCAAAGCCCGCGACGCCGCCTTGGCCCTCGCCGCTGATGGTGTAGCCGTTCGGCGGGTCGAGGTCCGACAGCGTCACCTTGCCCGAGAACCGCGCGCTCACCGGCCCGACCTTGGCGGAGACTTTCGCCGTCATCTCGGTGTCGGAGAGCATGACGATCTCCTCGCAGCCGGGAATGGACTGCTTGAGGACCGCGGGGTCGTTGAGCGCCTTCCACACCGCCGCGCGGGGGGCGGCAAGGCGGAACTCGCCGTTCATATCCATCGGGGGCGCTCCTGGAAAGCTCTGCTCGGGCGGGGATTGGTCGGGAGGCTAGCGCGGTAGGAGGGGCGGGACAAGCTCGGCGACTGGATTGACCCTGTGCGCCGGACGCAACGCTCGTATCAGTCGAAATCCCTTATGATCCCGCGACAAGCAGGAGGGGATCATGAGCTTCGACTTCAGGGGAAAACGCGTGGTGGTGGCGGGCGGCAGCCGGGGCATCGGGCGCTCGATCGCCTTGGGTTTCGCGGCGGCGGGCGCAGGGGTCTCGATCTGTGCCCGGGGCGCGGAAGCCCTGGCGGCCACCAGGGCGGAGATCCAGCGATCCGGCGGCGCGGCCCATGCGGCCTCCTGCGATCTGGCCGACGGGCCGGCGGTGACGCGCTACATTGCCGACGCCGCGGCCGCCCTCGGCGGCATCGACATCCTCGTGAACAACGCGTCGGGCTTCGGCGCCAGCGACGACGAGGCGGGCTGGGCGGTGAGCGTCGCCGTGGACATCATGGCGACGGTTCGCGCCTCTCACGCGGCCCTGCCGCATCTGGAGAAGGCCGGCGGCGGCTCCATCATCAACGTGTCGTCGATCTCCGCCTATCGGCCCTCGGTGCGGACAACACCTTATGGCGCGGTGAAGGCGGCGCTGGTCCAGTACACGTCCACCCAGGCGGCGACATTTGCCCGCAAGGGCATCCGCGTCAACGGCGTGGCCCCCGGGTCTATCGAGTTTCCCGGCGGCAGCTGGGAGCGGCGCAAGACCGAGAACCCGAAGCTCTACAACGGCGTCCTTGCCAGCATCCCCTTCGGTCGGCTGGGCAAGCCCGAAGAAGTCGCCGATGTCGTGCTGTTCCTGGCCTCGCCGCACGCAAACTGGATGACCGGCCAGACGCTGATCGTCGACGGCGGCCAGCTGCTGGGCAGCTGACGTCTGTCTTCAGTTCCCCAGTGCCTGCTCGAGATCGTCGATCAGGTCCTGGGCGTCCTCGATGCCAACGGAGAGGCGCAGCAGATCCGCCGGCGCCGGCGTGCCGGCGCCTTCGATCGAGGCGCGATGCTCAACCAGGCTCTCGACGCCGCCCAGCGAGGTCGCGCGCTTCCAGAGCTTGACCCGCGCCGCGGTGCTGATCGCCGCCATCTCGCCCCGCGCCACGCGGATGCTCAGCATGCCGCCGAAGCCGCCCTTCATCTGCCGGACGGCGACGGCGTGTCCGGGATGGCTGGAGAGGCCGGGGTAGAGCACGCCGGAGACCCTGGGATGCCCCGCGAAATGCTCGGCGATGCGCTGGGCCGACTGGCAGGCGCGCTCGACCCGCAGCGGCAGGGTGCGCATGCCCCGCAGCAGCAGCCACGCCTCCACCGCGCCGAGGATCGCGCCGTTAGAGGTGCGAACATCCACGATGCGCTGCCAGAACTCGTCGGTCTTCGCCGCCACCAGGGCGCCCGCCAGCACGTCGGTGTGGCCGTTCAGGTATTTGGTGGCGGAGTGCATGACGATGTCGGCGCCGAGCGCGATCGGCTGGGTGAGAAGGCCCGCCGCCACCGTGCTGTCGACGGCGACGCGGGCACCCGCCTTGTGGGCGAGCTCGGAGGCGGCGGCGATGTCGGTGACGATCCAGGTGGGATTGGACGGTGTCTCCAGCCACAGCAGCTTGGTCTTGCCGGGCTTGATCGCGGCCTTGATGGCGGCGAGGTCGCCGGCGTCCACCAGCTCGACCTCGAGGCCCCAGTCACGGGCGAAGGTGGTGAGCCACTTGCGCAGGCCCCAGTACATGACCTCCGGCGCCACCACGTGATCGCCGGGCTTGAGCGCCAGAAAGACCGCGGTCGCGGCCGCCATGCCGGAACCGAACAGCATCGCCGCGGCGCCGCCCTCGAGCCGGGCGAGGAGCGCCTCCGGCTGGGTGAAGGTCGGATTGGTGGGCCGTCCGTAGCTCAGCCCGGTGCGGTACTGGTTGTCGGGATCGCGGATGAAGGTGGTGGTCAGGTGGATCGGCGGGATCAGGCCCTTGGTGGCGTCGTCGATCCAGCCCAGACCCTGCGCGGCGAGCGTGGCCGCACGCCAACTGTCATTGGTGCCCATCGGAATCTCCCCTGTTGGCGGACGCAGTCCCTGCGGTCAGCGGCGCACCAGCGCCACCAGGTACACGCAGGGGACAGCGTCCGGATTGCGAAACGCGCAGTCCGCGGGCGGCCCGAGCTCCAGGCAGTCGCCGGGCTCCAACCGATGCTCGGTCCCGCCCTCGGTGAAAGCCAGCACGCCCGCCATCACCCAGATCTGCTGACGAAGGAAGGCGAAGGCGGCGGCGGGATAGGCCACCCGTGCCCCCGGCGGCAGCTCGATCCGCACCAGCTCCAGGGGGCCGCCAGTCGCCGGCGACAGGGTGCGGCGCAGATAGCCGGTCTTCGGGTCCTGCCACAGCGGTTGCTGCTTGGCGCGCATCAGGCGGCTGCCGTCAGTACCCTCGGCCCGGGCAAGCAGAGTGGACAGGGTAAGACCGAAGGCGCCGGAGAGACGGCCCAGCAGGGTCGCGGTCGGGCTCGCCTCGGCCCGTTCCACCTTGCTGATCATCGCCCGGGAGACACCGGAGCGCCCGGCCAGCTCGGCCACCGTCCAGCCACGAGCTTCCCGCTCGGTCCTGAGCCGCTTGGAAAGTTGCGAGGTCGGGTCGGTCATCATAGTAGATGAAATGTAACTATCAGAGACACGCGGGCGTGTCCAGTCGGCGGCAGCTCCCCGCGGCGGCTCTTAGCGGGGGACGCTCAGCCGAACGGCTTTACGCGGATCGGCAGGATCTTGGCGAGGGAGTTGGCTTCCTTGACCTCGATCTCGGGATTTCCGCCGGGATCCGCGCTGATCGCAGCGAGAGGAATGCGGAGATCGATGAACTGCTCATGCACGGTCATGAGGTCGTTGAAGGCACCGGGCTCGCTGTCGAACAGCCACTCGTCCCGGTCGCTCCGGACCATCAGGGAATAGGCCAGGAAATAATGTTGGCTGTTGGCCTTGCCGCTGTCGTCGAAGGTCGCGCGGCTGCCGATGTTGGTGCCGACTTGCAGGCCATAGCTGGCTTTCACCACCGTCTCGCGGCTGGGTCTGCTCGTGACCTCGATCCGCATGCTTGGCAAGCCCGAGGGGACGCCGGTGTGGATGACCTTTGCTTCCGCTTCCGGAATTTCAGTTTTCGGTGCGGGGAGCGGCGCCGCCGCCTCGAAGCGAAGATAGAGAAACGTTGCGTCCCGCGTTGCCTGCAGTTTCCAGGTGAGATCCTCTGGCTTGAAGGACTTGGTATTGAGCTCGGCATAGGGAATTTTCTGCCACGCCGCGCCGGCGCGGGTGAAAGAGCCTGGCTCGGGCGGGAAATAGGCGTGGATCGCGGGTGCGTAGGGTGGACGATCGGCGGCGATGAGCTCGGCGATCTTCCAGCCGTCGTCTTCGCGAACGTAGCGCACGAGATAAGATTTCGTGGTGTCGCCGTTCTGTGGATTGTCGAAGCTGCCGATGACGAAGGCCCGGTCCCCGCGGGCCTGCACGGCGACCGGCTCCAGGTGAACCCAGGGCTGCGGCGGAATTCCTCGCTCCAGCGTCGCCTTGTACTGCGCGTCCATTTGCGAGCGCGTGGCGCGGTCCATCAAGCTCAGATAGAGCTTGCCATTGCCGTCGCGGAACGCCGTCTCGATCTGCTTGTAGGCGGTGGCGACCTCCGTCGGCGCGCGCCCTCCACCACTCGCCGAGGGGCCGGATGCCGGATTGAACGAAAGCCCACACACCATCAGCAGGACGCCACCGAGGGCGACGGCCACGAAAACCGTCGCTGCGAGTATGAGTCGATGCTTGCCGGTCATGAGGCCACCCCCGAGATATGGGCCACTGGCGCCATTTGCCCGCCGCCGCGTTTACAAACCCCTAAGCCCCACCACAAGCTCTTGTGATGAGGGGGACGCTCGGTTGACCGCCGCCGGACTCCACGGCAGGCTCCCGCCATGCCTCGATCCCCGATCCTGATCGGCAGCGATATTTACCGCCGCTCCACCTACGGCGGCCGGCATCCCCTCGCGATTCCGCGGGTATCGCTGATGCTGGATCTCGCGCGGGCGCTGGGCTGGGTCCCCGAGGAGTGCTACGTCGACGCGCCGCGGGCAACGCCGTCGGAGCTGGCGCGATTCCACGACCCTGAGTACATCACCGCGGTTCAGCAGGCCGAGACGGCGCAGCAGGTCGATCCCGAGATCAGCCTGCACTATCACATCGGCCGTAGCGGCAACCCCATCTATCGCGAAGTGTTCTCGCGGCCGGCGACGTCCTGCGGCGCCACGCTGAGGGCGGTCGAGCTGCTGCTGAGCGGTGCCGACGCTCCGGCGGCGATCTACAGTCCCGCCGGCGGGACCCATCACGGTCGGCGCGATCGCGCCTCCGGCTTCTGTTATTTCAACGATCCCGTCCTCGGCATTCTCCGGCTTCTCGATCGCGGCGTAGCGCGGGTGCTCTATGTGGATCTCGACGCGCATCACGGCGACGGCGTCGAGGATGCCTTCATGGACGAGCCGCGCGTCCTCACCATCTCGATCCACGAGCAGGATCGCTGGCCGCATACGGGCCGCCTCGGGGACCAGCGACAGAACGCGCGCAATCTCCCGGTGCCGCCGGGCTTCAACGACAGCGAGCTCGATTTTCTTCTGAACGAGGTGGTGCTGCCCCTGGGCGAGCGTTTCGCGCCCGAGGCGCTGGTGATCCAGGGCGGCGCGGACGGGCTTGCCGACGATCCCATGAGCAAGCTCGCGCTCTCCAACGGGGCACTCTGGCGTGCGGTGGCGCGGCTGCGGCAACTGGCGCCGAGGGTCCTGGTCCTCGGTGGCGGCGGCTACAATCCCTGGGCGGTTGCGCGCTGCTGGGCTGGCGTCTGGGCGACGCTGTCGGGGATCGAGATCCCCGACCGGTTGCCGGAGCCGGCGGAGCGGCTGCTGCGGGCGGTGGCGTGGCGCCACAGCCGGGCGCGCGAGGCGCCGGAGCGCTGGTTCACCACACTTGCCGATCCCCGCAACGAGGGCGATGTGCGGCCGGAGCTGCTGCGGATCGCAGAGGCCGCGCTGCGTCCCGCCGAGACACCAGCATCGGCACTGGCGTCCTGATGATCCGCAGCCCCTGAGGAAAGACGGATGAGCGCGCGACTTTTGTTCGACCGGATCTCCCGTCGTGCCCTGGTGCTGGCGCTGGCGATCGCCCTGGGCGGCATCGCCTCCGCCGCCCGGGCGGACCTTGCCAGCTTCGCGAAATCCAAGCTGGTGATCGAGACCGCCGGCGGGAAATACCCCTTCGACATCGAGCTGGCGCTGACCCAGCCCCAGATGGCTCAGGGATTGATGTACCGCCGCACCCTGGCGCCGGACGCGGGGATGCTGTTCGACTACGGCGCGCCGCAGCCGGTCGCGTTCTGGATGAAGAACACCCTCATTCCCCTGGACATGATTTTCATCGGCGCCGACGGCTCGGTGGTGGACTTCCATGAGCGCGCCGTGCCGCTCTCCCTCGATCCCATCGAATCCAAGGTTCCCGCCCGCGCGGTTCTCGAGGTGAATGGCGGCACCGTAACGCGGCTCGGCCTGAAGGTCGGCGACGTCGTTCACCATGCCTTCTTCGGCAACGCGGTGCCGGCGGAGTAGGGCAGCGGGGCCGCTCCGCGTCAGGGTTGCCTCACCCCGAGAAGCCCGATACAACCGGGCTCGATCCGGCGGTCCGGGGCGTGGCTCAGCCTGGTAGAGCGCCTGCTTTGGGAGCAGGATGTCGGAGGTTCAAATCCTCTCGCCCCGACCACGCCGGAGCGACAGAACGACCGGGCAAGGACGCACATGGCGCGCGCACGCATCTATCGGCCGGCGAAGACGGCGATGCAGTCGGGGTTGGCGAAGACCGGCAAGTGGATGCTGGAGTACGAGCCCGCGACTCCGCGCGAGCCGGATCCGCTCATGGGCTGGGCCAGCGCCGGCGACACGCTCAACGAGGTGCGCCTGCGCTTCGCCACGCTGGAGGAGGCGGTTGCCTTCGCCAAGAAGCACGAGCTCGACTACGTCGTGATCGAGCCCAAGGAGCGCACGATCCGGCCGAAGAGCTACGCCGACAATTTCAGATACGACCGCCCGAGCTGATCCGCCGGCGGCTTTCCCTTGTCATGAGACTGTCCGCCGGCCAGCCCCGCGTCTGGCCGGGCTGGAACGTCGTTGCTAGAGTTGGTCTTCACCCGGGGCGCCCTTAGCTCAGATGGATAGAGCAGCCGCCTTCTAAGCGGCAGGTCGTGGGTTCGAATCCCGCAGGGCGCGCCACCGGTGTCGAGAGTGTCGCCGATTGCGACGCGCTACTCCGGCATTCCCAGCTCGTCCATGACGGGGAGAGCGAAGGAGTGCGATACCAGTTGCAGGCATGCCGGGCGGTCGATGTCGCGGCAGCCGATCGCCACTCCCAAATCCAGGGTGGCGATGAAGGGCAGCAGGATCAGCGCGGCGCACAGCAGGACGGCGCCGATGCCGTCGCGCATCCGCAATCCGAAATTCCTTTTCCAAGGGGAGAGCCGCATGCGAGAGGCGCGCGGCGTGTTGCCGGAGGCGGCGCTGGCCGGGCGGAATTCGTCGCTCATTTTTCCCCCGGCCTCAGCTCGCGAGCACGGTCAAAAATGTGGCACCGACCACCAGCAGCGTGGCCCAGGCGCTGAAGATGTCTCCCTGGGAGATGTGGGCGGCCTGAACCCGGCTTGGTCCGTAAATGCTGTCATAGAAGGTAAAGTCTGCAACCTCTACGGTGCGGTGCAATCTGAATAGGCGCATGTTGGTCTCCCCTGGTCGCGGCGAACGCGCATCGAGTTCGCGTGAGAGAGAACATAGGCGCTTGTTGAAGTCCCAGAAGTGACCGTAATCACAGGGTTTCCTGTGATTTTGGTCACATGGCACGACGCCGCCGTTCGGCTATTTCAGATGCTGGGACCGCAGAACGCGGACGTCGCGCGCGACAAAGACGCGATGCGGCGGTACAAAACAGGCGGCTGGGGCGATCATCGCGCTCATTCCAGAAGTCCCACCCGGCGCCAAAATCGGCGGCCGTCCCGGTTTCGGACGACCCCCATGTGAGGTTGGTACAATGGCCCGCTATTCACCCGACGTGCTGCGAGGCGTGCTCGCGAAACACATGCTGTTTCGCGCGGCGTCGGATCGGTTGCTGGATGGCTTGGTGAAATTCGCCACCGTCCGGCACGTCAACACCAACGAGGAAATCTTCGCCAAGGGGGATCCCGGGAACGGGCTCTATGGCGTGCTCTCGGGGCGCGTTTCGATCTACACGGTCTCCCAAGAAGGCGAGGAGGTGTTTCTCAACATCCTCGAGCCCGGCGAGATCTTCGGCGAGATCGCGCTGATCGACGGCGGATCACGCACCGCGAGCGCCGGCGCGATGGAGCCCGTCGATCTCCTGCAGATCCATCGCGATCACTTCCTGCCGTTCCTGCGCGACAATCCCGAGCTTGGCCTCTCCATGCTGCCGGTGCTCTGCGAGCGCATTCGCATGAACGTGGAGTTCATCGAGGATGCGGTGTTCCTGCATCTCTCGGCCCGGCTGGCGAAGCGGCTTTTAAGTCTCGCCGAGGTGCATGGGAAGCAGGAAGCCCGCGGCGTGCGGATCGGCTTCAAGCTGTCGCAGCAGGATCTCGCTCACATGGTCGGTGCCACGCGCGAGCGTGTGAACCGCGAACTCAGCCTGTGGCGGGAATCCGGCGTCATCACCATCGATGACGGCATGATCCTGCTGTGCAAGGCGGAGCGGCTGAAGGAGATGGTGGAAGAGGCCACCTGACCGCCTCCGCGAGCGGAATCCGATCAGCTCAGATCGGAACCGCTCGGCGGGAGGGCAACGACCTCAGTTGACGATGTGCCACTTGCCGTCGGCCTGGAGACAGGCGCGGCCATAGAATGGCTGGCTCGATCCGTCCACCGTGGCGTCGCCGTGATAGTCACGGCAGTTGTTGCTCGGCGCGGGCGCCGCGGCGGCCTGTTGGGGCGGCGGGGCATAGCCAGCCTGCGGTGGGGGAGCCGCGTAGCCGGGGTCGTAAGCCGGCGGATTGTAGTAGTTCGGCGGGTAGTAATAGGACGGATAATAGCCGGGGTAATAGCCCGGCCCATAGCCGTAGTAGGGATCACCCCAGCCGCCCCATCCGCAGCAGCCGAAACCACCGAAGCCGAAGAAAACGTGACCGCCGCCGTGGCCGTGGCCACCACCGTGGCCGTGGCCATCCGCATAGGCGGCCGCCGGCAAGCCGAGCGCCAGTGCGAACAGGAATGCGCCTACCAGCTTCATTCTCAACATGGCCTGACCTTCGAGTTGATCCGTACCGCAGCAGCTAATATCGGAGCGCGTGCAGGGAACTGCAAGTAGCCCGACAACGTCCTGGGGGCATTCGTTATTCCCGCATTTTGCCGAATATTTGCAGCTGCCGGAGCCAGCGGCGAACAGCCGCCCGGCTCCTTAAGGCAGCAGATGCGTGATCGCTGGGAACAGTACCGTGAGGCCCAGCACCAGAATCTGGATGCCGAGGAACGGCAGCAGGCACCGCGTGAGCGCTCCCGCCCGCACCGCCTGGACCATGGTGGTACGCGCCATCATCACGGCATAGCCGAAGGGTGGGATCAGGAAGCTGGCCTGGAGCGCCAGCAAGGTCAGCACCGCGACCCAGACCGCGTCGGGCACCCGCGTCAGCAGGGGCGGCATCACCAGGGGAACGATGACGAAGATGATCTCGAAGGCATCGAGCACGAAGGCGCAGATGCCGATGAGCAGCAGCACCCCGACCACCGACGCGCCGGCGCCGCCGGGCATCGACGTGATGATGTCCGCGAGCACCCGGTCGGTCTCGAAGGCGCGGAAGACCAGGGTGAAGGTGGTGGCCGCCACCAGGAGCGCGAAAAGCGCCCCCGTCACCGCCATGGTATCGCGCAGCGCCGCCGCCAGAACCTCGGCGCCGAGGGTGCGCGTGATGATGCCGAAGAGCGTGAGCGCGACCGCCCCGGTGGCGGCGGCCTCGACCGCGTAGAGATAGCCCGCGGCGACACCGCCCAGCAGGCCGACGATGAACAGCACGGTGACGGCGGAAACGATGCGTTCGCCAGTGGTCACGGGCACCGCCGCGCCATTGGGCGCCGCCGCATCACGGCGCCCGATCCACCAGCCGAGCACACAGCAGAGCGCCAGGAACAGTGCCGCCGGAACCAGCGTGCCGTGAAAGATATCCTGGGTATTGATGGCCCGCGCCATGATTCCGGTGGCGTTGATGGCTTCGGTGTGAGCGCGCATCATGGCGTCCGCCAGCAGGATCAGCACCAGGGACGGTGGCACCACCACGCCCAGGGTGCTGGCGACGCAGACGATCGCCAGGCTCTGCGCCGGCGCGACGCCGCGCTCCAGGAGCCGCGGCTGGACGATGCGGGACAGCGTCGCCACGCTGGCGCCGACCGATCCGTTCATCGGTGCGAGGATGGCACCGAGCCCGATCGCCGCCAGCTGCGGCGCTGCCGCCGTCCGCCGCAGCATCGTCGTTCCCGTGCGGAACAGGATATCGGCGAGGGGCAACCGGTTGAGCAGCGCGCCCATGAGAACGTAGAGCGGCAAGGCCTGCAGCAGATCGTTCTCCAAGAGCCCCACGACGCGGAACGGCAGTGCGGTGAGGAGGTGGTAGCCGAATGCGCCGGTGGCGATGCCGATGCCGGAGAACAGCACGGCGATGCCGATCAGGGCCATGAAGGCGGGCAGGCCGGTGGCGATCAGCACGACCGCAACCGACGCCAGCATCCAGAAACCCGCGGTCTCCATGGGATCAGCGCGGCGGCGCGGGGCGCGCGACGTCGAGGAGCGCCTGCAGAAGCGCCAGCAGGGCCAGGAGCCACGCGCTGACCTTGATCAGGAAATAGCCTGGATTGTAGGTCTCCGGGAATTGCTCGAGCTGGCGGACCGACTGGATGACCATCGGCCAGCTCGCCACCAGGAAGAACAGCGACCACGGCAGCACGCAGCAGAGCGCGCCGGCCCGCGCGATGAGATCGCGCACCCGGGCCGGATACCGGCGCGCGAGGGCATCGGCGGCAAGATGCGTCCGCTCGCGCGTGGCATAGGTCAGGGCGAGGCTGACATAGAGCGCGAACAGCCACTGGGCGAGATCGTTGGCGCTGCTGGAATAGGCGTGGACGAGATCCCGCGCCGGCCATTGCGCCAGCAGCAGCAGGCTCACCGGCAGCACCAGCCACCGTCCGAGGAGGATCACGGAACCCAGCATCCGGTCGGCCGTTGCGAGCCATCGCCGGCGCACGCGTGCCTCGCTATCTCGCCGCGCGCGCGGCGACCTCGGCGGCGGCCTTCTGCGCCGTCTCCCGCACGTTGCGGTCGAGATCGCTGCCGGACATGACGAAGCGGGCCGCGGCCATGTAGGGATTGAGCGTGATGACCGCGCCCGGCGCCTTGCCGCTGTCGGCGCTGGTGTCGAGCTGATAGAACGGCTGCGGGACGCCGGCTTTCAGGTCATCGATGGCGATGACGAGCTGCAGCTGGGTCTGCCCCTGGCCGAAGCCGATGAGGGCGCGGCGCAGGCGGTTGCCTTCGTTGACGTCGGTGAAGACGCCGCGCACCAGCCAGCCGCTCGGCGGCGGCGGCTCGCCCGGCGCCAACCGGCGCGCGGGGGTGCCGGCGGCGTTGAGATCCTGGGCGAGCGAGCGCGCCATCAGGTCCACCAGCTCCCGTGCGCGGGTAGCGGGATCCTTCGGCGCACCGGGCCGCCGCGCCAGCAGCACCCCGCCGAGCGGGCCGTGGGGCAGCTGCGGGCGCGGCAGCACGCCCGGTTCCGACTGGATGGTGGTGGTGTCGAGCTCGAAATCCGCGATGTAGACAATGACCGGCTTCGTCACCGGCGGGCCGGCGATATCGCGCTGCCCGGTCACCTCCGCCTTTCCGCAGCCCAGCAGCAGGAGGCAGAGGCCGGTTGCGACGGCGGCCGTCCGCCAGCGCCGGAGCGCCATCGCCGCGTCCCCGCGCGCACCAAGCGCGGCAGCTTTTGGTCCCATAAGCGCCCCCCACACGGCCGCTGCCGAGAAACGGCGCTGCAAGCCTTGCGCCGATGGGGCGGTCTAGGCAAGCAGGGAGTGGGGTCGCCGAGAAGCTTCTTCAGGCGGCGCGGATCGTCTCCACGAATTGATCCACCTCGGTACGCAGCGTCATCGCCTGCTTCGCGAGACGATCGGCCGCGCTCAGCACCTGGCTGGCGGTGCTGCCGGCCTGCTCCACCGCCTCCGTCACGCTGCCCATGTTCCGGGAGACTTCCTGGGTGCCGCTGGCGGCTTCCTGGACGTTGCGCGTGATTTCCTGGGTGGCGGCGGTCTGCTCCTCCACCGCGGTCGCGATGGAGGAGGAGATTTCGTTGACCTCGAGGATGGTCTTGGAGATGCCCTGGATCGCATCGACGGCGGAGCGTGTCTCGGCCTGGATCGCGGCGACCTGGGCGCGGATGTCCTCCGTCGCCTTGGCGGTCTGGTTGGCCAGCGACTTCACCTCGCTGGCGACGACGGCGAAGCCCTTGCCGGCTTCGCCCGCGCGCGCCGCCTCGATAGTGGCGTTGAGGGCAAGGAGATTGGTCTGGGACGCGATGTCGTTGATCAGTGCCACGACCTCGCCGATCCGCTGCGCGGATTCCGAGAGGCCGGAAACCGTTTTGTTGGTGCGCTCGCCCTCGTCGGCGGCCTTGCGCGACACCGTGGAGGCCTGCGTCACCTGACGGCCGATCTCGGTAATCGACGTCGACAGCTCTTCCGAGGCCGCGGCCACGGTCTGCACGTTGGCCGTCGCCTGATTGGCGCCGCTGGCGGCGGCGAGGGACTGCTGGCGGCTGCCGTCGGCGGTGGCGGACATCGAGCGCGCCATCTTCTGCATCTCGCTGGCGGCACCGGACACGCCGTCGACGATGCCGCGCACCTTCGTCTCGAAGGTGCCGGCGAGCTGCTGCATCGCTTGCTTCTTGTCCTGCTCGCCCTTCTTCTTGAGCTCGTCCTGCTCCTGCTGGAGATGGGCGACCTGCTGCGCGTTCTCCCGGAACACCTCGACGGTGCGCGCCATCTCGCCGATCTCGTCGCGCCGCCGCGCCTCGTCGATGGCGACGGTGAGATCACCGGCGGCGAGCTTCTCCATCTTGCCTTTCAGGCTGCCGAGAGAGGAGGTGATGTTGCGGTTCACCGCGTAGACCATGCCGCCGGCGATCGCCATCAGCAGCAGCGCCGCGAGGCCGAGGTGGCCCAATGCCGTGCGGAACTCGGCATCGATATCGTCGGTATAGACGCCGGTCGCCATGAAGGCGTCCCACGGCTTGAACTTCTTGACGTAGGTGAGCTTGGGCAGCGATTCCGTCTGGCCGGGCTTCGGGTAGTAGTAGGTGGTGGTGCCTTCGTCGGCGGTCTTCAGCACCTCGATCATCGAGCCCGTGATCAGCTTGCCGTTCGTGTCCTTGTTGGCGCTCCGATCGGTGCCCTCGAGCTGCGGGTTGGCACCGTTGGCGATGGTGATGGCGTTCATCGTGAACGCCATGATGTAGTCCTGGTGATTGTCGTACCACATCGTGTGAACCGTCGCGCGGAAGCGGGCCATCGCCTCATCGCGCGTGATGTGCCCTGCGGTGACTTCGCCCTCGAGGTTCTGCGCGACGCCGATCGCCAGCTCGACGACGGCGTGCAGCTTGGCGACACGCTCGTCGAACATGCTGCGATAGAGGATCGACGCCGCGATCGCGACCGTGACGACCAGCGCGACGGCGGAGACGCCGAGCACGATCGCCAGCTTGGCTTTGATCTTGAGGCGGTTCAGGACGTTCATTACGGCTCCCCCGAGCTGAAAAGGCCGAGCCCCAGGGGCTCGGCCAGCTGTTCGGGTATGACCGTATGCGTCGGGAATATAAAACTAGGTAAAGAGAAAGGCGCCGCGGCGGGCCCGCGGCGCCTTCTCCAGATAGGAGCGGGGGCGGAGGCGTCTACCCTATTTCAGATAGTCGCTCCGGCACTCGCGAGTGGCCTCAGACCGCTGCGCGGTAGCCGCCGCGATCGTTGCGACGCCGGCCGCGATCCTGCTGCTGCATGGGACGCGGCGACCGGTTTGGCGACGCGGCGGTCGGCTTGAACGGATGATCGTCGACGACGACGATACGTTGTCCGATCAGCTTCTCGATGTCGCGGAGATAGGCGCGCTCGTCGCCGGCGCAGAAGGAGAGCGCGATGCCGCTGGCGCCGGCGCGCGCGGTGCGGCCGATGCGATGCACATAGCTCTCCGCCACGTTCGGCAGCTCGTAGTTGATGACGTGGCTCACGTCGTCGATGTCGATGCCGCGCGCGGCGATGTCGGTGGCGACCAGGACGCGGGCCCGGCCGGCGCGGAAATTCTGCAGCGCGCGCTGGCGCGCGGTCTGCGATTTGTTCCCGTGCAGTGCCTCGGCGATGACGCCGCTCTTCTCGAGCTGCTGGCTGACCCGGTTGGCGCCGTGCTTCGTGCGCGTGAACACGATGACGCGGGACAGAGCACGGTCCTTCAGGAGTTCAGAAAGCAGCGAGCGCTTCTTGTCGGCATCGACGAAGTAGACGCGCTGGTCGATCAGCTCGACGGTGGTTGCCTGGGGCGTCACCTCGACGCGGGCGGGATCGACCAGGATCTCGCCGGCGAGGCGGCCGATGTCGCTGGGCATCGTCGCCGAGAAGAACAGCGACTGCCGGCGCTTCGGCAGCGTCGCCACGATGCGGCGCACGTCGCGCACGAAGCCCATGTCGAGCATGCGATCGGCCTCGTCGAGGACGAAGATCTCAACTGCATCCAGCCGGACGTGACGCTGACCCATGAGGTCAAGGAGGCGGCCGGGGGTGGCGATCAGGATATGGACGCCGCGGGCCAGTGCGTCGACCTGGGGCTGCTGGCCGACACCGCCGAACACCACGGTCTGGCGCAATCCCAGATGACGGCCGTAGGTGCGGAAGCTATCGCCGATCTGAGCCGCAAGCTCGCGGGTCGGCGTCAGGATGAGGGCGAGCGGGGCACGGGAGCTCGGCTGGGCCTTGCGCTCTGCCAGGCGCTGCAGGATGGGGAGGGCAAACGCGGCCGTCTTGCCGGTGCCGGTCTGGGCAATGCCCAGGAGATCGCGCCCGGCCAGAAGGTGCGGGATGGCGTGCGCCTGGATCGGCGTCGGCGCCTCGTAGTTTTCGGCTTTGAGGGCACGGCACAACGGCTCGGCAACGCCGAGATCGGAAAAGGAGGGATTCAAGGAAGACATCTTTCTAAGCCGGCGCGCCGCCATCACTTAGATGCGGTCGCGCTACGGCATGGTCCGTCTCCCGCGCGCGGCCGGGACGGTGAGTTGCTGGCGATTTTCTCGGAATGCTGTACCAGCCGGCTCTGAAGCCAAGGCACATCGCGCGATCGCGAGAGATCGGTTACAGGCCCTTAAATGGGGCAGCCGCCCCTCAAAGTCAAGCCCAAACCTCTGAAAGTTGGCTATTTTTCGCGTTCGCCGCCATTGGCGGCCGCCGCTCACCCACGGGTACGCCGGCAATCAGCGACAGGATATGCGACCTTAGATAATCGGGATCATAGCCCGCTCCCTCGCAGGCGGCGCGGAACTCGCCGCCGTTCCGGGCGAACCAGTCACGGGCCTCCTGGCGAATGGTACGGCGCTCGGCCGGACCGGAAACGGTGGCAATCTGATCCATCGCGTCGTGCAGGGCGCGCTCGATCACCGCACACCAGAGCTGCCGCTCGGCGGAATGACTGCTCATTCTGCCGTCGCGATCTCCGCTGTCGACGAGGTGGAAGGACATGGGGCTATCTATGTTCTCTCGACTGCAACGTTGGCACGCTCACCGACGCCGGCGCGGGCTCCGTGCGGAGGCCACCGTGTTGGTCGGACGCTCGTCCTTATGACGGAAGCTCAAGCGTCCCTTGGTGAGATCGTACGGCGTCATCTCCACTGTCACCCGGTCTCCGGCGAGGATGCGGATTCGATGCTTGCGCATCTTGCCGGAGGTGTAGGCGAGCGTCTCGTGACCGTTGTCGAGCTGCACCCGGAAGCGCGAGTCCGGAAGAATCTCGACGACGACGCCGTCAAACTCGATCAGAGCTTCTTTGCTCAAACATGGCTCCTGGAATGATGGGGGCGCGCTACCCCCGGTTACTTAGGCCTGCTTCAGATTGACGGCCGAGGTCTTGCCCTGCTGGCCGCGCTCCAGCTCGTAGGTGATCTTCTGTCCTTCGTGCAGGTTGCCGATGCCGGAGCGCTCGACCGCGGAGATGTGGACGAAAACGTCCTTCGAGCCGTCCTCCGGTTGAATGAATCCGTAGCCCTTCTGCGCGTTGAACCATTTGACGGTGCCGGTGGCCATCGTTTTTCTCCAAGTAAGAATCGATCCGCCGCGCATTTTCGCGCGGCGAGTCAAACACCTATGGGGCTCGGACGCTGAGTCCGGCGCTCGAGCGGAGCGAAGGAGGGCACGCCGGACCACTAGCGGTCGACCAGCCTACGATGGCTCTCCGAGAGCGGGTTGGCAAGCAATAGATGCGGTTACGATGCCGTGCGCGGACGTCAGGACGAGCCGGCGGAGCTGCCGTTCCGCGGCGAGTTCCCGCGTGCCCGCGAGACGGCGAGGGTTCGGCCGTGGGAGGCGGTGCGTGGGGGCATATTGCGCCAGCTCCGCCGATGCGATAGCGAAGAGGCATGGCACCCTGGATGGGTTTCGCACGGCAGTTCCTGCGCCTGTCCGCGGCGCTTTGCGCGATCGCTCTGACGGTCGGCTCCTCGCCTGTCCCCGCCCAGACCCGCGCGGTCGACCTGGCCCTGGTGCTGGCGGTCGACGCGTCTGGCAGCGTCGATGCCTCCCGCTTCGATCTGCAGAAGCGGGGCTATGCCGACGCATTCGCCAATCCTCGCGTGGTCTATGCCATCAGAACGGGGTCGTTGCAGGCGATCGCCGTCACGATGGTGCAGTGGACCGGGCCGGAGATGCAGCATGTGGTCGTGGATTGGACGCTGATCGACGATCCCGATTCCGCGCTGCGTTTCTCCCGCATGATCGCGGCGGCGCCACGGGCGCTCTTTGGCGGCGGCACGTCGATCAGCGGCGCGATCGACACCGGGATGGCGCTGTTCGAGCGCAGCGGGTTCCGCGGCGACCGGCATGTAATCGACATCTCCGGTGACGGCGCCAACAACCGCGGCCGCCCCGCCGCCAGCGCCCGGGACGAAGCAGTGCGGTCCGGCGTGGTCATCAATGGCCTGCCCATTCTCACTCTCGAGCCCGACCTCGATCGCTATTATCGGGACAATGTGATCGGCGGACCTGGATCCTTCGTGATCCCCGTCGACAGCTATGAGAATTTCGCGGCGGCCATTCTGCAGAAGCTGATCCAGGAGATCGCCGCCGCACCGCTCAACCTGTCGCCCGCAGAGCCTTCCGTCGCCGCGCGTCCGCCAGCGCATCGTGGATCCGGTAGTACGCCATCAGCGACGACACCAGCGGCCTGGCGAGGCGGTTGAGACGACGCGGCTGCACCGCGGTCACCGGCAGCGTGAGCTCGCTTTCCGGTACGCCGGCGATGCGGGCGGCGATCTCGCTCCCCATCATTGTCGCCAGCGCGATGCCGCGGCCGCTGTAGCCGAGACCTGCCCAGAGGCCGGGCGCCAGGGCGTGCAGGTGCGGGTAGAGGTCGTAGGTCATGGCGACCCAGCCGGCCCAGCGATGCTCCCACTCGAGGGCGCCGAGCTGCGGAAAGATCGCCGCCAGCCGACGGGATACCTTCACGAGATCGGCCTCGCCGGTCTCGTCGAAGGAGGGTCCGTCCGCGCTTGCCTGCAGCCGGCCGTCGCTGTGCAGCCGCACGCCGGAGAACAGGTGGCGCGTGTCGGTGAGAGGCTGGCCTTGCGGCAGGACGCTCCTGCGGACGTTCTCGCTGAGAGGGCGGCTCGCCAGCTGGTAGGCGCGCATGGGAATGAGACTCTGGCGCAGGCCGGGCCACAGCGAGCGCTCGGTATAGGCATTGGTGGCGAGGACCACCGTGTCGGCGGCCACATCGCCGCGCGGCGTCGTCAGCCGCCACTCGTTGCCCACGCGCGCCAACGCGGTCACCGGCGATTGGGTGCAGACGGTGGCGCCGAGCTTGCCGGCGCTGGCGGCGAGGCCGCGCACATATGCCACGGGATTGATGGTGCCGCCGCGCCGGTCCAGGGAGCAGGCGGCGTAGAACGCCGTTCCCATGAGTGCCTCGGCATCCTTGCCGGCGAGCATCTCCACCGGTGCGCCGCGCGATTGCCAGAACGCCGTGCGACGCTCCAGGCTTGCCTGACTGGCGGGGGAATGGGCGGCGAAGATGAGGCCCGTGCGCTGCGCCGAGCACTCGATGCCATGTCGGCGGATCAGATTGAACACCAGTTCGGGCCCGTTGCCGGCGGCGGCGATCAATTGCCCGCCGAGCGCTCCGCCGAAATGCTGCCGGACGTGGTCCTGATCGTGCTTGAAGTAGGGCACCACCTGGCCGAAGTTGCGGCTCGACGCACCCCAGCCGATCTCCTTGGCTTCCAGCACGAGCGAGCGTATGCCGCGCTCGGCGAGGTGGAGGGCGGTGGAGAGGCCGGTAAAGCCCGCGCCGACGATCGCCACAGGCACGCGATGGCTGCCCTCCAGCGGCGCCGCCGCCGGAGCCGCTGGCGCGAAGGCATCGTAGAAGCGAGGTATCGGCGAGACGTCGGCTGTCGGCGAATTCATCGGCAGATCATCACCGCGCTACCGTCGCTTTGCACGGACGGTCGTAGGGCGACGCATCGGCGAACTCCCAATGCTGGACGCCGGTAAGCTCCAGGGCATTGCCGACGATCTTTCCGCCATAGCTCGCCTGGTAATGCCAGCTCGAGAACTCCGCCCTGCCGCTCAGGGCGATCGTGCCGTCGTCCGACACCTTGCCCTCGCCGGTCTCGTTGGTCAGGAACATCTTGCCGTCGGGCGTATAGATCGCACGGCGGTAGGTGGCATTGCCGCGGGTCACCGTCAGGTTGAAGGCGATGTTGAGAGCGCCGATCGACTTGCTGGGAATGGGATCGCACATGAGCCGACCGGAAAAGTAGCCGTCGAAGGACTGGGCGGCCGCAGGCAGCGTACCGAGCATAGTGGCAGTGATGATAGCGAGGGATGTCGCGACGCGGGCGGACATGAAGCGATCCTCCAGCCGGAGCAGAGCCACGACAGGTTAGCGCGACTTGGCTCGGCGCTCCCTTGAATTCTTCACGCTTGCGTGTAGAGGCCGGGAGATGTGCAGGCACGGTTGCTGGGCTGGGCACGCGGGATTACGCTTTGGGTGCCGATCGTGGACCGGACGCAAATTAGCCCCAGGTCTGTGGGTTCAGTCAAATCGGGAGGGAACCGTCATGGCGGAGACCGTCGTGCTCGAGGTGAACGGGGCGTCGCACGCCCTCATGGTGGACGACCCCGACATGCCGCTCCTCTATGCATTGCGTGACGAGCTTGGCTTCAACAATCCGCACTTCGGCTGCGGCCTCGCGCAGTGCGGCGCTTGCACGGTCCATGTGAACGGCGTCGCAACGCGCTCCTGTGTAACTCCGGTCTCGACGGTCACGGGGGCCGCGATCACCACGCTGGCGGGTCTCGGCACGGCCGAGCACCCACATCCCCTGCAGCAGGCCTATATCGACGAGCAGGTGCCGCAGTGCGGCTACTGCATCAACGGCTGGATCATGACCGCGGCGGCGCTCCTGAAGGAGAAGCCGCATCCCAGCGATGCCGAGATCCGCGAGGGCCTGTCGGGCCTCAAGTGCCGCTGCGGCACGCACATGGCGATCCTGCGCGCGGTGAAGCGCGCCGCGCAGTCGGCCTGAGGGAGGGCGGAATGACCCCTCTCATGCCGCCGACCTTCGCGCGCCGGGATCTTCTCAAGGGCGCCGGCGCTCTCGTGGTCTCCGTCGCCATCGCCGCCGACAGCCGCGTCGCTCTGGCGCAGGCCGTCGCCGGAGCCGAAGCGAAGCCGCCGCTGGCTGCGACGCAGCTTGATTCCTGGATCGCGGTGCACCAGGACGGCTCCGTCACCGCTTTCTTCGGCAAGATGGATATGGGGCAGGGCGTCGACGTCGCGATCGCCCAGATCGTCGCCGAGGAGCTCGATGTCGCCGTGGAGCGCGTCAAGGTGGTGATGGGCGACACCGCGCTCACCGTCAACCAGGGCGGCGCCAGCGGCAGCACCGGCATCGAGCGCGGTGGCATCGCGCTCCGCAACGCGGCGGTGGAAGCGCGCCGCGCGCTGGTCGACATGGCCGCCGCCCAGCTCGACGTGCCGGCGGATCGCCTCGTCGTGACCGACGGAATGATCGCATCCGCCGCGGACGCGAGCCGTCATGTTTCCTACGGCGAGCTCATCGGCGGCCGTTACTTCAACCTGGCCCTGGAGTGGAACGGCAAGCTCGGCAACGACCTCGTCGCGGCAGGCAAGGCGCAGCCCAAGCCGCCGGCCCTATACAAGGTCGTGGGCCAGTCGGTGCCGCGCTCGGACATCGCCGAGAAGGTGTTCGCGCGCCTCGACTACGTCACCGACGTGAAGGTGGACGGCATGCTGCACGGCCGGATGATCCGGCCTCCGATCGCCGGCGCCGTGCCGCTGTCGGCGGACCAGAACTCGATCAAGGATATTCCCGGCGCCCGCGTGGTGTGGCAGCAAGGCTTCCTTGGCGTGGTCGCCGAGAGAGAATGGAATGCGATCCGCGCCGCCCAGCAGTTGCAGGTGACGTGGTCCAAGACGGCGCCGCCGTTTCCGTCCCAGGACGCGCTCTACGAGCACATCCGCCAGGCGCCCGTGCGCAAGCGCAGTGTCGAGGTTCAGGTGGGGGCGGTGGAGCCCGCCTTCGCTGGCGCCGCGCGCATCGTCGCCGCCGAGTACGAATGGCCGTTCCAGTCCCACGCCAGCATGGGGCCGGCTTGCGCCGTGGTGGCGCTGAAGGGCGATGGTGCGACGCTCTGGACGGGATCCCAGAAGCCGCATTTCGCCCGCGACGGCGTTGCCCGGATTCTCGGCCTGCCGCAGGAGAAGGTGCATGGAATCTGGGTGCAGGGGCCCGGCTCCTACGGCCGCAACGACGCCGGCGACGCCGCCGTCGATGCCGCGCTCCTGGCGCAGGCGGCGGGCCGGCCGGTGCGGGTCCAGGGCATGCGCGCGGAGGGGCACGGCTGGGATCCGAAGGGACCGGCCTCGATCCACCGCGCCCGCGCGGCTCTCGACGCCCAGGGCAATGTCATTGCCTATCAATTCGAGAGCAAAGGCTTCTCGCGCATCGACATCGACACCAACGAGAGCAATCCGAGCGACAGTCTCGGCGGCCAGCTGCTGGGCATGCAGCTCGTCTCCAAGGACGGGTTCGGCGTGCCGTCGGAATCCTACGGTTTCGCCAACAAGCTGATGGCATGGGAGACGATCGCGCCGCTGCTCGACCGCGCCTCGCCGCTGCGCACCGCGCATCTGCGCGATCCCGTGGGGCCGCAGCTTCACTTCGCCAGCGAATCCTTCATCGACGAGCTGGCGGCGGCGACCAATGCCGATGCCGTGGACTTCCGCCTGCGCTATCTCAGGGATCCGCGCGACGTCGCGGTGGTCAAGGCGGCGGCTCAGAAGGCGAACTGGGAGACGCGGCCCTCGGGCCCACGCGACCAGCGGGACGCCGATGTCGCCACCGGGCGCGGCATCGCCTACGTGCAGCGCGGCCGCACGGTCGTCGCCGTGGTGGCGGAAGTCGAGGTCGAGCGCCGCAGCGGCAAGGTGCACGCCAAGCACTTCGTCGTCGCCCATGATTGCGGATTGATCGTCAATCCCGACGGGCTGCGGCGCTGCATCGAGGGCAACATCGTGCAGGGTGTCAGTCGCAGCCTCTGGGAGGAGGTCACTTTCGACCGCGAACAGGTCACCAGCGTCGATTGGGCATCCTATCCGATCCTCGACATCACCGAGGCGCCGGAAGCGATCGACATCGAGCTGATCAATCGGCCCGAGCTGCCGCCTCTGGGCGCCGGCGAGCCGTCGACGCGGCCGGTCACTGCCGCGGTCGCCAACGCGATCTTCGATGCCACCGGCGTGCGCCTGCGCCGCGTGCCGTTCACGCCAGACCGGGTGAAGGCATCCTTTACTTAGTCTCGCGCGCCGCGAGCGACCGAGCCTAAATGCGTCGCACGATCCGCTGGTGAATGGTCACACGAGTACAAGTTGCGTCCTCCGGACCGCGGGCGCATTTTCGAGTGGCGGACACAGTGACCGGAGGACGCGGCTTTTGGCGGACGCCCATGCGGTGCCGGCGGCGGCGCATCGCAAGATTTATCAGCTCCACGAGTACTGGCGCCGGAAAGTCGAGGCGCTCGGCCGGCTGCCCGCTCGCCGGGACATCGACCCTCTCGATATCCCGAAGCTCCTTGAGAACATTTGGCTGCTCGACGTCGTCGGTGATCCCAACCGGTTCCGTTTCCGGCTGATCGGCGGCGCCCTTCGCCGCATGGGGCTTCCCGGCAAGGTCGGGAATTTTGCCGACGAGATGCTGCCGGACGGGAGTGCGAATCCTGTGATGGAGGATTTTCACGGTGTGGTCCGCGAGCGGAGGCCGGTGTGGTTTCGCGGTCAGGCCCGAGTGCCGCACGCGACCTCGGTGTTCGAGCTGGAGCGGTTGTTCCTGCCGCTCGCCGCCGACGGCAGCACCGTCGACATGCTGCTCTGCATGACGGTCTTCTATTCCCTGGATGGTCTGGAAATCTGAGACCAGTTGCCCGTCCGAAGGAGTGGCACCTGGTGCCGGCATTCTACCGGCGCCAGAGGCGGGTCAGAATGATCGTTCTGATCAGACCAGCAGGTTGATGCTGGGGGTCGCCCCCGTCGCATTGCTGGACGATGTCGTCGACGGGGTCGACGACGCGGCCTGGCTCTGCTGGGTCGGATCGGCACCCTTTGCGCCACCGTGATGGTGGTGATGCGGGTGCCCTTGCACCGACGCCTGCTGCTGCACCTGCGACAGTTGCTGCTGCTGCAACTGCAGGAGATACTGCTGATAGGCGGCGGTCGAGCTGGAGACGCTACTGACACTCATAGGCTTGCTCCTTGAGTGAGGAGCCGTATGTCGGCACGACGTCGAAGCACACGCTCCGCCGTCACCCAGGCAAATGGCGTGCCGGCCAGACGCCAGCGATATCCGCGCTCTGCCGCTGACATCGGGCGGCCGCCGGCAACTTCTGCTGCAAAATTGGAATTTGGTCGGCAGAATTTGCCGACCTCGGGCGACGATCTGCCCTGCTTGTGCGCCGGCAATCGGTTCGTTATGAGTGTTGCTTGTCGCCATCTGATACATGTGCAAGTCGCGGCAGAATCGGCGCGGATGGGGAGATGAGCGTTGGCCAAGAACAGCGAGACCGTCGTCTTCCAGTCGCATCGCGCGACGGGTTTGCCGGACTGGATCACGCGATCCATGACGACGACGCGCCAATGGGCGGCGGCCAGCGGTTACGACTACATGTTCTTCGACGACGTCTTCTTCGAGCCGCTGCCCGATTGGTTCAAGGCGAAAGCGAAGGGCGTGAAGACGCTGCTGGCGGATCTCGCGCGCCTGCTGGCCGCGAAAAAGCTCCTGGCTGACGGCTATCAGCGCGTCATCTGGGTCGACGCCGACGTCGTCATCTTTGCGCCCGAGAAGCTCATCCTGCCACGGGAGAGCACGTATTATTTTTGCCGCGAGGTTTGGATCGACGCGGATGCGCAGGGGCTGGTTGCGCGGGAGCACGTCAACAACTGCCTCTGCGTCTTCGAGGCCGGAAATGTATTTCTCGAGTTCTATATCGAGTCCCTGCTCAAGATCGCCGGGCTGGTCAAGGGCACGATGCTGCCGCAACTCCTGAGCACCGTCTTCCTGTCCAATCTCGATCAGATCGTGCCGGTGCCGAAGCTGACGATGGTCGCGCTGTTCAGCCCCGGCGTGATCCGCGACATCGTCCATGGCGGCGGAAACTATCTCACTGCCTTTAAGAAGTGCTTCAACACGCCGATCTATGCCGCGAACATTCTCTCGTCCTATGCCGGCCGGATCTACAACAACCCCGACGGCACGAAATTTCAACTCGACGACGCGGTATTCGGCCGTGTCGCCGACATCCTGCTCGCGGCGGGCGCGGACTTCAGCAAGATCTGAGAGTTCGGAGCGGTTCTCGGCAACCTTCAGGGAGCCGAGGGGCGGCGCCCCTCCTTCGGCATGCCCGGTATTCAAAATGCCCATGTGCAGGCCTCTCCCGCGATTTGGGGACCGACCGTCCCGTACCGTTCGATCCCTGGGATGCGGATACGATGCTGAGCGCGCGCGGGCCAGTGACCTGATCAAGAAGTTGCCTAGCTCGAGTGCGGCGGAGCGCCGCTGGCCCGCGACCTCTGTGCAATCGTGTCGAGTGCCTGCTCCAGTGTCTCGATCGGGAAATGCTTGATCGGCTGGTTCTGCTCGCCGTAAGCGCCTCCCGCACGGCCACCCTCGGTGTAGACGTACCCGTGCGGCTTTGCTTCCAGACCGAAATAAGACAGGCCCGCGATCTCGGCCATGACCTGATAGTCGAAAGCGTGGAAGTCCGGTGGGAATATCTCCACAGCGGTTCCGTGACGCGGCATCCATAGGAGATTGCTCAGACCGTTGCCGTGCACGCCGACGAGCAGATCGATTTGCGCCGCGTGCAAGACCTGCTGGCGCCACGAAAACCGTCCAAAATCCAACTCGATGACATCGTCGAACCGATTTCTCTGCATGTCGAGAAGGCGTACTTTGCCGTCCTCATCGAGGGTACGTGGCGGTTTGCGCGGGACGTAGGCGCAGCGGATCCGTCGTGGATCCGGGAAAGCCGATTTCTCCACCGCGCGCGTCGCCACATAGACGCGCCGACGGAACTCCGGCGCCCATCGCCGCGCCTCCGGCAGCAGCGGCTCGAGAAATTTGTTGATGCCGGTGACAGCCAACGCACGATCGATCGACAGCACGTTCTTGAACCGTGGCGTCCCATACTTGAAGATCTCAGCGCCGAAGATATCGATCCCACCATAGACAGCCCTGATGAGCTGCTCCTGGACATTATTCTGCCGTGCGTTGTTCCAGTTCTGGGTGCCGAAGATGATCCGTTCCACGCCGAAGTCAGCGAGATATTCCTGATGGAAGGCGAATAGTCCGATGAAGATCTCGAGGAAATGAAAATAGTGGTTGATATAGATCGGATCTCTGACGATCAGCGTCAGCCCGCGTCCCGGCACAGCATCCTCGACGTCAGGTCGAAGGTGGCTGGCAGCCTCTCCGAAAGTGACCGGCACGCCACCACCGTCCAGGCTGATCCTTGCTTCCGGGTAAAAATTGACGGGAAGTTGCCTCATGGATTGGAGTGCTGCACTCATGATTGGCGCTTCCCGGCCGGCGCGGTGAAGACTGGAGCCACGTCGGTGAGGCGGTTGAAGCCGGCCGTCTTGAGAGCGCGCGCCGCCTCGGCATCGTCGCCGAGGTCGGTGACGATCAGCAATGCGCTTGCATTGCGCGCGAAGACGGCGTCGTAGCGCCGGGAGCGCCACTCCGTCCGGGTCGCAAGGACGGCGTCCCAGCGTTTTTCGCGGATCTCGCCCACGCCGCGGAGCCGCCGCACTCTGGATGCAACGCCGGCGCGGTTCAGAAATGCATCAAGTTTGCCGCCGTCGTCATCGATGGCGTCTACGGCGAGCTCGACGCGCACAAGGTCGGCGGCGTCCGACAGAAGGTAGGGATCGGCGGCGGGCGTCGCCAGCACCGCCGAGGTTTCCTGCGCGAGCTGCAGGGCCTGCAGCACCTCGTAGGTTGCAACGCGCCGCATCAAGGCGGCGTGCTCGTGCGCGCGCGGCAGCGCGCTGCGTCGGTCGGTCCCGACCTCGAATTCCGGCCTGACCGCGCCGCCCTTGCACAGCGCGAAGAAATCCGACCGGATCCGCTCTGGCGCCAGCACGCTCTCGTAGGCCGCATGGCCCGCCCGGGCGACGGCGGCGGCGGCCAGTGCATCGCGCAAATAGCGCCGGCTTTTCTCGATGCAGTCCTCGATGTCGTCGTAGGCGACGATGTGCTGGCCGTCGGCGAACAAGGCATCGAAACCGGATTCGATCCCAAGCCTGTCGGTGAGCAGAAATCCGCCGCTGGCGAGGACCTCGAGCACTCGCAAGTTCAAGTCGCCGTTGAGGCTGCAGTTGAGATTGACCCGCGTGCGGGCGTGGATGGCTCGGGCGACAACCCTGGGCGCGCGCCCGACCTGCAGTGGCAGCCCGGCGCGCTGCAGGGCTTCGACCAGGGCAAAACGGCGCGGATGCACGCGATCCACGCCGCCGACGAAGCTCATGGGAATGTCGACGGGCGTCGGCGCGACCGCCATGCGCTCGACATTGAAGCCCGGCAGCCAGAAGACCCGATCAAGACCAGCCTCGAGGAAGAAATGCGCGTGCTGACGCGTGTAGTCGAGGATGATTGCCTGATAGGGCTCGCTCTTCGCGTAGGTGAGCAGCGTGGTGATCGGGCTGCGCTGATGATGAGTGTCGCCCACGACAAGCACTGCGGGGCAGGCGAGGCCGGCGATGTTGCGCGGCAGATTGGCCCGTCCGGCGTCGGCGCGGACGACGACAAGCTCCGGCCGCTGGTCCGGCGGCAGTTTCGACACCACTTCCGCAATGTCGTAGTCGCCGAGAGCGGTCTTGATCGAGAGCACGCGACCCGCCTCGCGGCGGTCGGGATACATGGGTCCGCAGATTACCTGGTGCGGCTCAAGAGGCGGCGGCGGAATGAAGTCCGGCGTGCTGTGGGTGGATTGAAGGATCTTCACGATCGTCGCTTTTGAGCGCCCAGCGTCCGCGCTCGATACCATAACCGCTAGAATGCCGCCAGCACGCTCCAATCGAAGCGTCGAGCCGCGTCAGTCCGGGGAGGATTTTTGCGGTTGCCCGACGACAGTCGCCGACGCCATCTAGCTCAGGTGGCGGCGCCGTTCAGCTCCTGCATCTTGATCGCGACCAGCAGCCGGTCTACCTGCTTTCCGCCCGTGGAAAGCGGCAAGATCAGCCGGTCGTAGCGGTAGCTGCCCCCGGCAAGGGAGCCGCGCAGGTGGCTGTAGAGCGGTTCCTGATCCCGTCGCACCCGGTCATAGTCCCGGGTGACGATATCAGCGACGATCGGGAGCGGGTGATTTCCCAGCGGCGCGCCCTCGCGGCTGGCGCCGCTCACCGCCGGAATGCGGGCGCCCCGGATCTGGAAGTGGAATTGCCGCGGATCGGGATGGCTGACGTCCACCAGGTGCAACCGCCCGAGCCAGCCAAGTTGCCCGAAGCGGATGGGGTCGATGTCGCCGAGCGTCCCGTGGCTGATGGCCCACAGCGAGTGCCAATACTCGAACAGCAGCTCGACGCTGCCGTGCGTGCGCTCAGGGCGCAATGCGCTTACCGGGCGATTGACGCGCTCCATCCAGTTTCCGCCATCGTCCTCGACACGCTCCCGCTCCAGAGCCATCGGGACGAGGTTGTCACCGCCGGTGCTCACGCTCGGCTCCGCTTTCCCGGAGTTCGGGGACCGCCGGCGCTTGAACGCCACGACCCGCGCACTCGCCTCGCTTTTGGCCTGGGCAGCCGCCGCCGTCCCGCAGTGGAACGGCGAGCGGCAATTGCACCCATCGCATCCCGACGCCATCGCCAGATAAGCATCGGCGACCCGTTCAAAGCCGATCTGGCGCTCGAACGACGCGAGGGTGACCAAGTCTATGCAAGGACGTTCCGCGGTTTTCGCCATGCACCTACGGTCGCGGCTAGGTGTTGCCCGTCGTCACCCTGCCCATACTACGGACGAGACGCAAGATCTGACGCTGCAATTCGCTGTCCGGCAATGCCCGGAACGCGCGCAGCAACTCCAGCTCGGCCCGTACGAACTCGCCCTGATCGCCATCGCTCGCGGACGGCGTGTCGAGTCCCTCGAAGAAGAACTCCAGCGGCTGTCCGAGCAGGCGGGACGCCTGCAGCAATCGGCTGGCGCTAACGCGGATTTCACCACGCTCGTACTTCTGTACCGCCTGGAACGAAACGCCAAGCGCCTGCGCCACTTGGACCTGGCTCAGACCTAACAGACCGCGTGCCAGCCGAAGGCGGGAGCCGACATGGACGTCAGCCGGATCCGGCCCGTGTTCCTTGACTGTCCGACGCCGCCGCCCTGGTTGGGGACGCTCATTTTGTGAGCGAGCCTGCATGAAACCTCCTGAATAACAACGTTACAGCCAATAGAGTAGGTGATTTTGCCCCACTATAGTGTGCACGGCGGGGTAGAGAAAGTTATTTCCGCCAAAACTGACGGCCGAAGGCCGATCCGACCAATCATCATCCAGAAAGGAGAGTACCCATGTACTCCACATCTTCACGTGGCAATTTGCCGGCGCCTGCGATACTCGTCAAAGTAGCAGGTTCCATCGAGGAACTCATGCAGGCATTTGTGGTGCGGGCCGCGGTCTTCATGGCGGAGCAGCGCTGTCCCTACGGCGAGGAATTCGATGGTAACGATTTCACGGCAACACATTTGATCGGGTATGTCGATGGTGAACCCGCGGGAACCATACGTTTGCGGTACTTCGCGGGCTTCGCCAAGGCGGAGCGCGCGGCGGTCCGCAGGGAATTCCGCGGCTACGGGCTGAACCGGCAACTGTTGGATTTCGCGGTCACTCTGGTTCAGCGTAAGGGCTACACCCGCCTCTACGGCAGTGCGCAGAAACGCCTTCTGGACTATTGGCAAGGCCTGGGCTTCGAGCCGTTGTCCAAGCCGGAGTTTCATTTTTCCGACCACGAATATGTACCCATCCTGCGTCCCGTCACGCCGGATGACGCGAGCCTCGACGAGGCTACCCCGGACATGGTGCTGAACCGGAAGGAAGGGGAATGGGACCGGCCGGGCATCCTTGAGGAGTTCTCAAGGGCGCCTCCCGACGAATCCGGTGAGCGGCGACTGAGCTGAAGCCGGCGATCGGCGCCGGCATCGCGACCTCGCGCGCGGCCTCTGGCGGCGCGCGAGATTGCGCGATTGGCTGACATCGGCGGAACCGCCTCAAGGCAGTGGCCGTTCCTATCCCAGCATTTGACTAAAGATCGGGATGCTCCATCTACCGTTGTGGCGCAAGGCCGCCTAAGATGCTCCGGTCCGGGGGGCGCGGCGGCGCAGGCGCTCCCAGGCGTAGCGAGGTAGGGAATGAGGAAACTCTGTATTCCGCTCGCCGTCGCCGGGATGCTTGCGATGACGGCTTCCGCCCGGGCGGACGTTAGTGAGGTCCGGCAGGAGGCGCAGACCCGGCATTACCGCCTTGTGCTGCTGATCGGTCCGACCGAAGCAGTCTACACCGCGGCGCAGGCGAGGCTCGAGCGTCCAAGCTCGGGCGAGATCATGCTGGGCGGGCGGGTCGCGGGCAATATTGCCGACGTCATGCCCGAGGCAGGTACCGCGCCGCGCGCCGCCGCCCGATCCACGCCGGATCTGCATCACCTGGAACTGCACATCTATTCGCGCGCCACCGGGAAGACGATACCGGAGGCGCATGTCACCATCGCGGTCCTGGACAGCGATCGCACCAATCATCCAGTGCCGATCGCGCGCATGTACGGCATCGACGAGGGGCCGGACGATCTGCACTTCGGCAACAACATCAACCTGCCGCCTGGCCACTATACGATCGAGACCGCGATCAACGGCGAACGCGCGCGTTTTGCGGTAATGATGCCGGAAGGCTCGTAGCGCCGCCAATCGGCGGGGGGAACGATGAGGCAGACGGGACGGGGGGCTCGATACCGGGCCCGGCTGATCGCGGCCGCGCTGATGGCGGCGGCGCTGGCGCCGGGCAGTGCCGTCGCCCGGGTCGCCAAATTCGAGATATTGAGCGTGGAGGCGCCGACTTTCGATGGGCGCAGCTTCGGCGCGGTGGGCGCTTACGAGAGGATTGTCGCCCGCGCCACCATCGCCGTGGTTCCGACCGACCGACATAATGGCGCGATTGTCGATCTCGATCTCGCGCCGAAGAACGCGAGCCAGGAAGTGGAGGCGTTCGCCGATGTCGTGATCCTGCGGCCCCTGGATCCCGCCAAGGGCAACGGCCGGATCTTCTACGACATCGTCAATCGCGGTCACAAGCTGGGGCTCGTTCTCATGAACGATGCGCCGCCCACGGACATGCCGGCGAAAGCCGCCGACGCCGGCAACGGCTATCTGATGCGCGAGGGCTACACCATCGTCTGGAGCGGCTGGCAGGGCGATCTGGTGCCCGGCGGTGCGGCGATGACCCTGCGGGTACCGATGGCGCCGCAGTACACGGGCCCGAGCCGCGAGGAATGGGTGTTCGATGACGACAGGAACCCGGCGATAGTCCAGCTCACCTATCCGACCGCGGATGCGAACCCGGCAAATGCTACCCTGACCGTCCGCGAACGGGAGCGGGATGAGCGTCGAACGCCGGCCGGCCTTTCGTTCCGCTATCTGTCCTCGACCGAGATTGAAATCATGCGGCCGGACGGTTTCGACGCGGGCGCCATCTACGAGCTGATCTACACCGCCAAGAATTCCAAGGTGCTGGGCCTGGGTTTCGCCGCCACGCGCGACATCGTGTCGTTCCTGCGCTACGCGGTCGGCGATGCGACCACCGGCGCCAACCCGCTGCGGGTTCCTGGCGCGACGCCGATCCGAAGGGCCTATGCCCTCGGCATTTCCCAGAGCGGCCGTTTCCTGCGCGACTTTCTCTACCAGGGCTTCAACGAGGACGAGGCGGGGCGCACTGTGTTCGACGGCGCAATGCCTCACGTTGCTGGGTCGCGCAAGACCTACGTAAATTTTCGCTTCGCCCAGCCCGGGCGGTTCTCGCGCCAGCACGAGGATCATCTCTATCAGGGCGACCAGTTTCCCTTCACCTACGGCGTACTGGACGACCCGCTGACTCAGCTGCGCGATGGCATTCTCGCGCGCTGCCTGGCGGCGAAGAACTGCCCGAAGATCATTCACACCGACAGCAGCACCGAGATAATGCAGGGCCGTGGCTCTCTCATCACCACCGATCCCGCCGGGCGCGCGGTGCCGCTGCCGGAAAACGTGCGGGCCTATCTGCTGGCGGGCCTGCCGCACTTCAACCCCGCCGGCGCCGAGCCCAGGCCGGTGGACGCCTGCCAGGCGCCGAGCAATCCGCTTTCCGCCGGACCGGCGATGCGGGCACTTCTGGCGACCCTCGATCAATGGGTCACTGACGACACGGCGCCACCGGAGAGTCGATATCCGAGCCTCGGGGATGGCACTCTGGTGGAGCCTCACTCGGCCATCGTGAGCTATCCCCACCTGCCGCATCTCGCCTATGCCGGGCTCATCAACACCGTAACGGTGAAGAGCTACGGCGAGGGCCTCCCGATCGAGGGCGAGGCCTATCCGGTCCTCGCCGCCAAGGTCGACAGCGATGGCAACGACCTTGCGGGTATCCGGCTGCCGCCGGTGGCCGTGCCCGTCGGCACCTATCTCGGCTGGAATCTGCGCAAGCCCGGCTTTTCCGAGGGCGAGCTCTGCGGCACAACCGGATCCTTCATTCCCTTCGCCACCGACCGCGCGGCGCGCCTGCGGAATGGCGACCCCCGGCGCTCCCTGGCTGAGCGCTACCCGACCCACGCCGCCTATGTGGCGGCGGTGCGCCGCGCGGCACAGGGCCTGGTGACGTCCCGGTTCCTCCTGAAGGAGGACGCCGAGCGCTATATCGCGGCGGCGGAGAGGAGCCGCGTCGGGCGTTAGGTCGCTCTTTCAACGCAGCGGGAACGGGACCGGCAGCACCAGCAGAAGCTGCTGCTGCGCGAGCTCCGGCGGCAATGACGGCAGCGGCTCCGCGCGCCGGATCAGCGCCGGGACTTCCCTGTCGAGAAGGTCATGCCCGGAGTCAGCCTTTGGCTCGACCTAGAGGCCGTCGGCCTCGCTGCTGAGGGGGCTGTAGGGGCTGAAGCTCATGCGGTCGAGGGCCACCGACTTGACGAGCGCATGTATGGGCTTGCCCTCGACGAGGCCGAGCTCATGGGCGGAGCGGCGCGTGACGCGGGCCCAGAGCACGACCGGCCGCTCGGGCTTGCCGATGTCGAGACGCACGTCCACCATCGCGCCCTCGTCGCGCGCGATCTCCAGGACGCGGCCCGCGAATACATTGAGGATCGAAAGGCCTTGAGGCGGCGCCAGGGCCAGCGCCACGTCGCGGGCGCGGATGCGGGCGCGCACGGGGGTGCCGAGCGCGAGGCCGAGGTGGGGCACTCGCAGCCGGCCGCCGGGGAACGCCAGTTCGCTCAGCCCATAGGTGAGGTCGGCGCCGGCGACAGTGGCGCGGATCACGGCACCCGCCTCGAAGCGGCCGGTGAGCGGACGAAGGTCGAGGCGGCTCGTCAGCTCTTCCACCGTGCCGACCGCGGCGATGCGCCCCTCCGACATCAGAACGAGGGTATCGGCGAGGCGGACGATCTCCTCCATGGCGTGACTGACATAGACGATGGGAATGCGCAGGCGATCGCGGAGCTGCTCGATGAAGGGCAGGATCTCGGAGCGGTGCGTGAGGTCGAGGGACGCCAGGGGCTCGTCCATCAGCAGCAGCATCGGATCCGCCAGCAGCGCGCGTCCGATCGCCACGCGCTGCTTCTCGCCGCCGGAGAGATCGTGGGGACGCCGGTCGAGGAGCGGGACCAGGCGAAGCAGCTCCACCACCGCGTCGAAGGCGAGGGCGGGATCGCGCGGCGATCCCCGACGCATGCCATAGCGGAGGTTGCCGCGCACGGAATAATGCGGGAAGAGGCGGCCCTCCTGGAAGACATAGCCGAGGCGGCGGCGCTCCGGCCGGCGGTCGATGCCGTCGGCGCTGGAGAACAGGACGTCGCCGTCGATGGCGATGCGGCCGCGGTCGGGGCGGACGAGGCCGGCGAGCGCGTTGACGAGGCTGGTCTTGCCGGAGCCGGAGCGGCCGAAGAGCGCGACGATGCCGGTGGCCTCGGCGGTGAATTGCGCGGCGAGCTGGAAGTCGCCGAGACGCTTCTCCACATCGATCTCGATCATGCGGCGCTGCCAATCCGATGGCTCACCCGTCGCGCCAGCAGCTCCGAGGCGATCAGCGCCACCAGGGACAGCACGATGGAGATCACCACGAGGCGTGCCGCCGCCGCGTCCCCGTTGGGTTGCTGCACGAGGCTATAGAGAGCCAGCGGCAGGGTCTGGGTGGCGCCGGGAATATTGGAGACGAAGGTGATGGTGGCGCCGAACTCGCCGATGCTGCGCGCGAAGGCGAGGATGGCGCCGGTCAGGAGGCCCGGCGCGGTCAGCGGCAAGGTGACCGTAAGGAAGACGCGCATGCGGCCGGCGCCGAGGGTGCGGGCGGCAGCTTCGAGCCGGCGGTCCACGGCTTCCAGCGACAGGCGGATCGCCCGTACCAGCAGCGGGAACGCCATCACTGCCGAGGCGAGCGCCGCACCCTTCCAGTTGAAGACGAAGGTGATGTCGAAGGTGTCGTGCAGCCAGGCGCCAACGACGCCGCGACGGCCCAGCAGCACCAGCAGCGCGTACCCCACCACGACGGGTGGCAGCACCAGCGGCAGGTGGATGAGACCGTCGATCAGCGCCTTGCCGGGAAACCGGCAGCGGGCGAGGAGCCAGGCCGCAGCCAGACCCGGCAGCAGGCTGAATACCACGCTCACGATGGCCACCTGCAGGCTCAGCTCGAGGGCGCTGATCTCGAACGGGGTGAGAAGCATGCGTGTCGGCCGCGGCGCCTAGCGGGCGGCGTTCAGGCGCGCGAAGCCGCGCTCGAGATCGGCGACGAGATCGCCGATATCCTCCAGACCAGCGTGCAGGCGGAGGGTCGGGCCGCCGATCCACGGCGTCGCCGTCCGAATGCGCTCGGGATGGGTGGGCAGGATCAGGCTCTCGTAGCCACCCCAGCTGGCGCCCATGCCGAAGAGATCCATGCCGTCGAGCATGGCAGCGATCGCGGCCGCCGGCGTATCTCGTTTGAGCTCGACACCGAAGAGACCCGACGACCCCGAGAAGTCGCGGCGCCAGAATTCGTGACCGGGATGACCGGGCAGCGCCGGATGCAGCACGCGCTCCACCTCGGGCCGCGCCTGCAGCCACTGGGCGAGCTTGAGCGCCTGGGTTTCCTGATGCCGCAACCGCACACCGGCGGTGCGCAATCCCCGCAACGCCAGGTAGCAGTCGTCCGGAGCCGCGTGATATCCAAGCTCCGACGCAGACTGCCGTACCGCGAGAAAGCTCTTCGCGGTGCAGACCGCGAATCCCATCATCACGTCGGAGTGACCGACGATGTACTTGGTGCCGGCGATGACCGAGACGTCGACGCCATGCCTTAGCGGCTGATAGAAAAGCGGCGAGGACCAGGTGTTGTCGAGGATCGTGGCGATGCCGCGCGCCTTCGCCACTGCGACGATGGCCGGCACGTCCTGCACCTCGAAGGTGAGGGAGCCGGGGCTCTCGAGATAGATGATGCGGGTGTTATCGCGGACGAGACCGGCGATGCCAGCGCCGATCATGGGATCATAGAAAGTGGTCTCGACGCCGAAACGCTTGAGGAAGCCGCCGCTGAAGCTGCGCACCGGTCCGTAGACGGTATCGACCATCAGGATGTGGTCGCCGCTCTTCACGAAGCCCAGGATCGCCCCGTAGCAGGCCGCCGCGCCCGAGCAGAAGGCGATCGCCCGCTCGCCCGCTTCCGCCCGGGCCACCGCCTCCTCCAGCGCGAAGGTGGTGGGCGTGCCGTAGCGGCCGTAGCTCATGTTGCCTTTCTTGAACCGGTTCTTCTGGGATTCCTCCAGCGCCGCCACGGTGCGATGGAGAATGGTGGAGGCGTGATAGACCGGCGGATTGACGACGCCGAAGTTCTCGTGCGGGCTCGCGCCGGCGTGCGTGAAGATCGTGTCGGGCTTGTCGGATTTCGTGCTCATGGGTTCCACCGGACGAGTGGCTCTGGGAGCCGCATCTTGCCCGGTGCCGATGCGGGCGCAAAGCGCCTTGTCGCGATGACTCTCGGGCCTTTGTCAATCGCAACAAAGGGGTATGACCGTGGAATCGATTTGCGACTCCAGACGCCGTGACGTTTGTGCTAGCGTCGGCCTAGAACTGGCCGGCACGGCTCACGCAAGGCGCTTCAAGCCGCGGAGATTGGGTCGGCAGGGGACTAGGGGAAAAGTCAATTTCACGGAGGATCTCTATGCTATCGCTCAAGCTCATGGGGCTCGCGGCTGGTGCCGGCGTGCTTGCCGCAACGCTCGCCGGCGGCCCCGCGCTCGCCGGACCCACTCTGGACAAGATCAAGGCCGCCGGTGTCGTGACCTGCGGCGTCTCGACTGGCCTCGCCGGTTTCTCCATGGCGGACCAGCAGGGCAACTACACCGGTCTTGACGTCGATACCTGCCGTGCGATCGCCGCGGCGGTTTTGGGCGATGCCAAGAAGTCAAAGTTCGTGCCGCTGACCGCGCAGCAGCGCTTCACCGCGCTACAGTCGGGCGAAGTCGACGTTCTCACGCGAAACACCACGGAGACCCTCGCGCGCGAGGCCGACCTCGGCTTCAACTTCGCGCCCGTCACCTACTACGACGGCCAGGGCTTCATGGTGGCGAAGAAGCTCGGCATCAAGAGCGCGAAGGAACTCAAGGGCGCCACCGTCTGCGTGCAGCCGGGCACCACCACCGAGCTCAATCTTGCGGACTATTTCCGCACCAACAAGATGGAGTTCAAGCCGCTGGTGATCGAGAAGCTGGACGAGGTCGAGAACGCGTTCTTCGCCGGCCGTTGCGACGCCTATACCACCGATCGCTCGGGCCTGGCGGCGACGCGCGTCTCCAAGGCGCCGAAGCCGGACGACTACGTCATCCTGCCGGAGGTGATCTCCAAGGAGCCGCTCGCACCGGCGGTCCGCAACGGCGACGACGAGTGGCTGCACATCGTCAAGTGGACGGTCTATGCCCTCATCGACGCCGAGGAGAAGGGCGTCACCTCGAAGAACGTCGATCAGATGCTGACCAGCGACGATCCCGAGGTGAAGCGCATGCTCGGCGCCACGCCCGGCATGGGCAAGTCGCTGCATCTCGACGAGAAGTGGGCCTACAACGCCGTCAAGCAGGTCGGCAACTACGGGGAGATCTTCGATCGAAACGTCGGCAAGGACTCTCCGCTTAAGCTCGACCGCGGCATCAACGCCCTCTGGAGCAACGAGGGCCTGATGTACTCGATGCCGATCCGGTAAGAGGGACAGCGTCGCCCCGGCGCGATGCCGGGGCGATGCGCCCGCGATGTCCGCGCTCGTGAAAATTCGATCGGGCCTCCGGCGATGACAGTCGAGGTTTCCTCGCACGCGTCGAGAAGTCAGGCTGTCTGGTGGCGCGAGGAGCGCTTCCGGTCACTCGCGGTGCAGATCGGCACGGTCGCCGTCGTCTTCGCAGTCTTTGGCTTTTTTGCATACAACGCCTCCGTCAATATGGCACGGCAGGGGATCGCCTCCGGCTTCGGCTTTCTCTGGCGCGAGGCCGGCTTCGGCATCGGCACCAGCGTCATCGAGTACCGCCCCGCGGACACCTATGGCCGCGCGCTTCTGGTGGGGTTGCTCAACACGCTGATGGTGGCGGGGATCGGCTGCGTGCTCACCACTATCCTGGGGACGTTTCTCGGCATCGCGCGCCTCTCCAGCAACCTGCTCGTGCGCCAGATCACGCTCTGGTACATCGAAATCATGCGCAACACGCCGCTCCTGATCCAGCTGCTGATCTGGTGGGACGTGCTGCGGATCGGCGCGCCCGGTCCGCGCGAGGCGTGGCATATCCTGCCAGCTGTCTTTGTGTCTAATCGCGGCCTCAGCTTCCCGGTCCTGGAGTGGCAGAGCGCCTATCTCTGGGTCCTGGCGGCGCTCGTGCTGGGCATCGTTGCGACGACGCTGGTCGCCCGCTGGGCGAAAGCGCGGCGGGAGCGGACAGGGCAGCCCTTCCACACGGGGTGGGTGGGGACGGCACTGATCATCCTGCCAATGCTTCTGGTTTTTTTCGCTGCGGGCGCCCCCGTTACCGTGGACGCGCCGAAACTCGCCGGCTTCAATTTTGAGGGCGGGATGAACATCACGCCGGAGTTTGCGGCGCTGCTCTTCGGCCTCGTCGCCTTCACGTCCGCCTTCGTCGCGGAAATCGTGCGCGGCGGCATCCAGGCAGTGAGCTGGGGTCAGACCGAGGCGGCGGCGGCCTTGGGGCTGCGGCGCGGACAGGTGCTGCGCCTGGTGGTGCTGCCCCAGGCGATCCGCGTCATCATTCCCCCGATGACCAGCGAATACCTCAGTCTCACCAAGAACAGCTCGCTGGCGGTCTTCATCGGCTTCCAGGAGCTGACCTCCATCGCCAACACCACGCTCAACCAGACCGGGCAGGCGGTGGAGGGGATCACCATCCTGATGGCGGTCTATCTCACCATCAGCCTTGCGATCTCCGTCTGCATGAATTGGTTCAATCGCCACGTCGCACTCGTGGATCGCTGAGAGATGACCGACACGACGGAAAACTCCACCGTTGAGATCGCCGCCACGCCGCGCGGTCCCGCCGTGCGCCTCTGGGAATGGTCGCGGGCCAATCTCTTCAACAGCCCGCTCAATGCCGCCCTGACGCTGGCGATCACCTACGTCTTCCTGCGCTTCCTCTGGCCTTTCCTGCGTTGGGCGACCATCGACAGCACCTGGAACGCGGACAACGACCGCGCCTGCCAGGCGGCGGGCGGTGCCTGCTGGGCGTTCCTGCGGGAATGGGGCCGCTTCCTCCTGTTCGGCCGGTTTCCCTATGCGGAGCAGTGGCGTCCGGCGCTGGTGCTGGTGCTCTTTATCGCGATGCTGATCGCCAGCGCCCGCCGCAGCACCGGCGGGCGGACGCTGCTCGTGATGTGGGGCGGCGGCCTGGTGGTCGTCTTCGCGCTGATGTGGGGCGGCTTTCCCGGCATGCCTTACGTCGAGACCGATCTCTGGAACGGATTGCCGCTTAATTTGATTCTGGCGCTGGGCGGCGTGGGGTTCTCGTTCCCGGTCGCGATCCTGGTGGCCCTGGGCCGTCGCTCGCGTATGCCGGCGATCCGATGGCTCTCCGTCGCCTACATCGAGCTCATCCGTGGCGTGCCGTTGATCACCGTGCTGTTCATGGCCTCCCAGATGGTGCCGCTGTTCCTGCCCGGCGGCGCCAGCATCGCCAAGCTCTGGCGCGCCGAGGTGGCCTTCACGCTGTTCTTCGGCGCGTATCTCGCCGAGGCCATCCGCGCCGGGCTGCAGGTCATCCCGCGCGGCCAATACGAGGCGGCGGACTCCCTTGGGCTCGGCTACTGGCGCAAGATGGTGCTGATCATCCTGCCCCAGGCGCTGGCGATCTCGATCCCTGCCATCGTCAACGTGGCGATCGGCGCTTTCAAGGATACGGTGCTGATCACCGTCGTCGGCATCTTCGACATCCTCGGTGACGTCAACAACGCCACCAACGACCCGAGCTGGCGCAATGCTTACTGGGAAGCCTACACCTTTGTCGGCGGGATCTTTTTCGTCTTCTGCTTCTACATGTCGCGATATAGTCAAAATCTTGAACGGAGCCTGAGCCGGGCAAGGCCCGGGGCCCGGAGGACATGAACATGGCGAGTCAGCAAGCGGCGGCGGCGAAGAGCGCCAACGGCTCGATGATCGAGCTGCGCAACGTCAACAAGTGGTACGGCGAATTCCACGTCCTCAAGGACATCAACGTCGAGGTCCGCAAGGGCGAGCGCGTGGTGGTATGCGGCCCCTCCGGTTCCGGTAAGTCGACGATGATCCGCTGTATCAACCGCCTGGAAGAGCATCAGAAGGGGCAGATCTTCGTCGACGGCATCGAGCTCACCTCGGACGTGAAGCACGTCGAGGCGATCCGCCGCGAGGTCGGCATGGTGTTCCAGCAGTTCAATCTGTTTCCGCACAAGACGGTGCTGGAGAACCTGACCCTGGCGCCCATGTGGGTGCGCAAGATGCCGAAGAAAGAGGCCGAGGACATCGCCATGCACTTCCTGAACCGGGTCAAGATCCCGGAGCAGGCGAACAAGTACCCGGGCCAGCTCTCCGGCGGCCAGCAGCAGCGCGTGGCGATCGCCCGCTCGCTCTGCATGAAGCCCCAGGTGATGCTGTTCGACGAGCCGACCTCGGCGCTCGACCCTGAAATGATCAAGGAAGTGCTCGACGTCATGGTTGGCCTGGCGCAAGAGGGCATGACCATGATCTGCGTCACCCATGAGATGGGCTTTGCCCGCACGGTGGCGGATTCCATGATCTTCATGGATCGCGGCCAGATAGTGGAAGTGGCGCCGCCCAAAGAATTCTTCGCCAATCCCAAGAGCGAGCGTACCAAGCTGTTCCTGAGCCAGATCCTCTCGCACTGAGGCGAGAGGGATTGGTCTAGGACGCAGCCTCCGGCAACGGCGGCAGCAGCGGGTGCTTGAGACCGCGCGGCAGCACGCCGCGCAGGCGCGGGTCCTCGAACTCCACCGCGCGACGCTGGTAGACCTGGAAGCCGCAGCGCTGATAGAGGCCGAGGGCGCGCGGATGGTCGAAGGTGCAGGTGTGCACCCAGACGCGCTTGGGATTGCCGAGCCAGGCGGTGTCGATGGCGGCGTTCAGGAACCAGGCGCCGAAGCCGCGGCCGATGAAGTCCGGCGCCAGCCCGAAATAGCAGAGCTCGACCTCGCCGGCGACGGTCCGCTCCAGCTCGAAGAAGCCCGCCGGCACCGCCCAGGCATAGAGCACGTAGATCTCGATCTCCGGCCGCGCCAGGTGCTCGGCAAGGCGCTGGTCGCTCCAGAGCCGCCGCTCGTACCAGACCCAGGGCTCGCCCACGGTGGCGTAGAGGTAGTGGTAGAACGAGACCGTGCAGCGCTCGGCCCGCAGCAGCGCCAGCTTCGCCGCCGGCATCGGCGCCGGGACGCGCGTCGGCTTCTCGGTCATTTCAAGATAGGTGACGGTATCCGTCAGCTTGCCGGACGGCACGGCCGTCACCGCGCGGGGCCGGTCTCGACCGGCGTGTCGCCGGGTAGACCCCATTCGGACCAGGAGCCATCGTAGACGGCGGCATCCGGCCAGCCCACGAGATGGATGGCGAAGGCGAGGGCGCAGGCGGTGACGCCGGACCCGCAGCTGGTGACGATCCGCTGATCCCGCGTCAGGCCAGCGCTGCGCAGGCGCGCCTCGATCTGCTCCGCAGGTAGCGGGATCTTGGTCCTGGGATCCGCGAGTTGATCGAAGGGCAGGCTGCGGCTCCCGGGGATATGGCCGCTGCGGATGCCGGGCCGCGGCTCCGGTGCCGTGCCCTCGAAGCGGCCCTGGGCGCGGGCGTCCACCACCTGCTCGCGGTGCGTCCCGATATCGGCCTTGACCGCGACCTTGTCGCGCACCAGCTCCGGCCGGAAGTGCGGCGTGAAGCGCGCCGGCGCGGGCCGCGGCACCTCGGCGGTCACCGGCCGGCCCTCCGCCAGCCACTTCTGCAGTCCGCCGCTGAGCAGCGCCACCTTGTCGTGGCCGAAGACCCGCAGCATCCACCAGACCCGCCAGGCCGAGCTCCAGCCGGTGCCGTCGTAGACCACCACCAGATGCTCGTCGCCCAGACCCAGGCGGTTCATGTGGCGCGCGAACTCGTCGGCACGCGGCAGCATGTGCGGGAGCGAGGAGGCGTGATCGGAAATCGTGTCGATATCGAAGAAGGGAGCGCCGGGAATGTGGCGCTGGGCGTAATCCTCCTGGGCCGTCGGCGTGACGCCCGGCAGCTTGAACGACCCGTCGACGACGCGAACCGTGGGGTCGCCGAGATGAGCCGCCAGCCACTCGGTCGAGACGAGGTCATCGGGATGGGCGTATGGCATCAGCCGACCTTGGCGAAAGTGAGGTTCACGCGCCGGTTCTGCCGGCCTTTGTTCTCGATCTTGGTGACTTCGATGAGGCCGATCTCGGCGGTCTGCTTGATATGCGTGCCGCCGCAGGGCTGCAGGTCCACGCCGGCGATGTCCAGGAGGCGGACGCGCCCGAAGCCCGTGGGCGGCTTCACCGACATCGTGCGCACCAGCTCCGGCCGCGCCTGCAGCTCCTCGTCGGTGATCCAGCGCGGCGTCACCGAGTGGTCGGCGGCGATCAGGGCGTTGAGCTTCTGGGTGATAGCATCCTTGTCGAGGGCCTCGCCGGGCACGTCGAAATCCAGGCGCGCCTTGCCGTCGGAAATCTGCCCGCCGGTGACCGCGCCGGGCACCACGGCGCAGAGGAGATGCAGGCAGCTGTGCATGCGCATCAACCGGTAGCGCCGATCCCAGTCGATCTCTGCCGTGACCTTCTCGCCGACGGCGGGCAGCGCGCTGCCGGGAGCGGGGATGTGCAGGACATCGTCGGCGGTGTCGCCCTTCCGCGCGTCGACGAGCGCAAGCGTGCTGCCATCGGCGCGGCGCAGCACGCCGGTATCGCCGGGCTGCCCGCCACCGGTCGGATAGAAGACCGTGCGATCGAGGCGGATGCCGCGCTCGTCGGCGCCGGTGACCGTTGCCTCGCAGCTTCTGAGATAGGCGTCCTCGCGAAACAGCAGCTCGGCCATCAGGCGGTCTTTCCTTGCGATGCGCTGCCATCGAGCCATCGCGGCAGCGGCAGATTCTTGGATTTGAGGAACTCGGGGTTGAACAGCTTCGACTGATAGCGCGTGCCGTAATCCGCCAGGATCGTCACGATGGTGTGGCCGGGACCGAGCTCCTTCGCCACCTTGATGGCACCGAGGATATTGATGCCCGTGGACCCGCCGAGGATCAGGCCCTCCTCGGTCACCAGGCGAAACAGTATCGGCAGCATTTCCTCATCGGTCACCTGGAACCAGCCGTCGAGGGGCGCGCCCTCGAGGTTCTTGGTGATGCGTCCCTGGCCGATGCCTTCGGTGATCGAGCTGCCCTCGGATTTGAGCTCGCCGCGGGCATAATAGGAAAAGATCGCGGAGCCCATGGGATCCGCGAGATAGGTGCGCACGGTCTTGCTGCGTTCCTTCAGAGCGATGGCGGTGCCGGCGAGGGTGCCGCCAGTCCCGACCGAGGCGACGAAGGCATCCACCTTGCCGTCGGTCTGCCGCCAGATCTCGGGACCCGTGGTCTCGATGTGGGCGCGGCGGTTGGCGACGTTGTCGAACTGATTGGCCCAGATCGCGCCCTTGGGCTCCACGGCCGCGATCTCCTTGGCGAGGCGCTCGGAATAGCGCACGTAGTTGCCGGGGTTGGCGTAGGGCACCGCCGGCACCAGGCGAAGGTCGGCGCCGCAGAGCCGCAGCATGTCCTTCTTTTCCTGGCTCTGGGTCTCCGGCATCACGATAACGCTGCGATAGCCGCGGGCATTGGCGACGAGCGCCAGACCGATGCCGGTATTCCCCGCGGTGCCTTCGACGATCACGCCGCCGGGATGCAGGATGCCTCTTTCCTCGGCATCGCGGACGATGAAAAGCGCGGCACGGTCCTTCACGGAGCCGCCGGGATTCAGAAACTCCGCCTTGCCCAGGATCGTGCACCCCGTCTCCTCCGACGCGCGGCGGAGCTTGATGAGCGGGGTGTTGCCGATGGTGTCGAGAAAACCGTCGCGAACCTGCATTTCCGTCCTGTCCGGTTCCGAAGCGCCGCTGGGGCGCCGTTCCCGGGGGAGGCACAGTAGCGAGGGGGCAGGGGGCGATCAAGCGGGCGGCCCGTCCATGTCGCCGCGATTTCACAGCAGATCAGGCGGATTGACGGCGATCGTCGACCGATCCCAAACTCTGCCCCGGCTCGCGGCAGGCGCGGGGGTGCCGAACCACAGGGGACGAAATCATGCGGCTGTCGAAATTGCTGGTCGGGAGCGCGGCGATCGCGCTGGCGTTTGCGGTGTCGGCGCGCGCCGATACACCAAAGGACACCGTGGTGATGGCGAAAGCGCTCGACGATATGATCTCGCTGGACCCCGGCGAGGCCTTCGAATTCTCCGGCGGCGAGGTCGTCGGCAACATGTACCAGCGCCTCGTCTACTACGATCTGAAGAATGTCTCGAGCATGTACGGCGTGATCGCCGAGAGCTGGAGTGTCGGTGGCGACGGCAAGACCTATACCTTCAAGCTGCGACCCGGCCTCAAATTCTCCTCCGGCAATCCCGTGACATCCGCCGACGTGATCTATTCGCTGCAGCGATCGGTCATCCTCAACAAGGCGCCGGGATTCATCCTCACCCAATTCGGCTTCACCAAGGACAACGTCGCCCAGCGCATCCGGGCGGCCGATCCAACGACTGTGGTGCTGGAGACCGAGAAGACGGTGGCGCCGAGCTTTTTCTATTACTGCCTCACCGCCGGCGTCGCCTCGATCGTTGACAGCCAGGTGGTCAAGGAGCACGAGCAGAACGGCGACTTCGGCAATGACTGGCTGAAGCAGCATTCGGCCGGAACCGGGCCCTATGTGCTCAGGGCCTGGAAGGCGAACGAGAGTTATATCCTCGACGCCAACCCAAACTATCAAGGCAAGGCGCCGATCACGCCCCACGTCTTCGTGCGTCACGTGAAGGAGCCTGCGACCCAGCGACTGCTCCTGGAGAAGGGCGACGTCGACTATGCACGCAACCTCGGCAAGGATCAGCTGGACGCGCTTGCCAAGAACCCGGATATCGCCTTCGACCAGGGCGTCAAAGGCGCCATCACCTATCTCGCCCTCAATCAGAAGAACCAATATCTCGCGAAGCCCGAGGTGGTCGAAGCGCTCAAATATCTCGTCGACTACGACAGCATCGAGAAGAACATCCTGCACGGTACCCGCGTCGTGCATCAGTCCTTCCTGCCGGCGGGATTTCTCGGCGCGATCGACGACAAGCCCTACCGCTTCGATCTCGCCAAGGCGAAATCACTCCTGGCGAAGGCCGGCGTTCCCGACGGCTTTGCGATCACCATGGATGTGTGGAACGCCTATCCGTGGGCGGATATCGCGCAAGTGATACAGGCCAGCTGGGCACAGGCGGGCATCAAAGTCGATCTGCTGCCCGCCGACGGCAAGCAGGTGATCACCAAGTTTCGCGCACGCAATCACGATATCGCGATCCTGGATTGGGGGCCGGACTATCAGGATCCCAACACCAACGCCCAGGCCTTCGCATCGAACTTCGACAATTCCGACGCGTCACCCACCAAGACCCTGGCGTGGCGGAATTCCTGGGACATCCCCGAGATGAGCAACGAGACGCAGGCCGCGGTGGTGGAAGCGGACGCCAAGAAGCGCGAGGCGATGTACCAGCAGATCCAGCGCGAGCACCAGAAGGTCGCGCCCTTCGTCATCATGTTTCAGCAGATCGAGGTCGCCGCCCATCGCAAGAGCGTCGACGGATTTTTGCTGGGCCCCGGATTCGACAACAACTGGTACAGCGGCATTGCGAAGCACTGATCGTCCGCGACGCGCACAAAAAAAGACGCGGCCGGTCGGGACGGCCGCAGTCTAAGGGAGGATATGTCGCGACGCCGGGCAAAGCGCCGCGTGCACAGGGTTTTTTCTACGTCCTGTAGCCGCGGATGCCACAGGCGTATTCAGACCCTAATCAAGCGCGTCCCGTGCGGCACGGGTCAAAGATGTGTCACTGCGCCGGCGGACGCAGTGCGCGCGCCAGCGGCAGCGCGATGCGGACGAGCAGCCCATGCGGCTGCCGGTTCTCCGCGCGGACCGCGCCGCCGATCGCCTCGACATTCCGGCGCGCGATCCAGAGGCCGATACCGAAGTGGGACGCTTGTCCCTCCATTCCCGGGCGCCGTGAGAAGTAGCGCTCAAAAATGCGCCCGATGTTGTCGCTGGGAACGCCGGGGCCGGTGTCGGCGATCGTGACCTCGGCACTGCGGTCACCGTGGCGCTCGAGCCGCACCTCGATGCTGCCGCCCTGGGGCGAGAAGGAGACGGCGTTGTCGAGCACGTTCTCCAGCACCGTCTCGATCATCTCCTCGTTGGCGTAGATGGTGACGCCGGAGGGGATGTGGCCGTCGAGGGCGAGCTGCCGGTCGGCGATCGCGTCGGCGTGGGCGTGCAGCAGCCGGTGCAGCAGCATCGAGAGATTGACCGCCGTGCGCGGCGTATTGATGAGATCCGCCGCCGCCTCGTCAAGGCGCCGCGACGAGGCGACGAGGCCGTCGAGGCGATCGAGGGAATTCTCGATCAGGCCGAGGGCGCGCTGGCCGCGGGGATTGTCGGGCTGAATCGAGCGGCCGAGCGGCTCCAGGGATTGCCGGATCACCGCGATCGGCGTCTTGAAAGCGTGCGCGTTGTCCTCGGCGGCGCGGCGCAGGTCGCGGGCGGAGGCGTCGAGAGCAGCCACCATGCGATCGAATTCCGAGGCCACCACCGCCAACTCCGGCACCTCGTTCTCGGCGGCAAAGGAAATGTCGGACCGCCGCTCGCGGATGGCGCGGGCGCGCTCGGCGAAGCGGCGCAGGCCCCGCCGCACGCCCCAGAAGGTGCTGAGGGTAATGACGGCCATCACGAGATAGATGATGGCGGCGATGCGCACCTCCGGCGCCATCCAGTAGGGCCGTCCGAGATGCGAGCCCGGGTAGCTGCCGGCGGCGAAGGACGTCACCACCGCCCAGCAGCCCGACGACGCCTTGATCGGTGTCACCGAGGTCACCACCACATCCTGGCCGCCGGGGGTCGTGTAGCGAAGCGCGAAGGGCAGCGCGCCCTCGCAGGTCGTGGACAGGCGCTCGAGGATACCCTGCTCGGCGAGCTCGCCGCGCTCGCTGTCGAGCTGATCCGCCGACACCTTCGGCCAGGAGGCCACGTAGTAGAAGCCGTTCTGACCGGTCGGCTGGTAGATCAGCTTCACGCCGGTGGCGTCGCCGGCGAAGCGCTCCAGGATGCGTCCGAGATCCGGCAGCGACGGCTTCTCGCCGGTGGTGAGGATCGGCTGCAGCGCCTGGGTCATGACGCGGCCCTGCTCGCTCACGCTCTGCAGCAGCAGCGCGGCGGCGGCCTCGTCGGCGGCGCGGAACTGATCGTAGACGATGATGGGAACGGCGAGGAAGATCGCCGCCAGCAGACCCACCTTGGCGGCGAGCGAATGGTGGAAGCGCCAGCGCCGCCCCGCTTCCAGCCCGTCCTCGGCCGCCGGCACCGTCCTATGCGACGGTCCAGCGGTAACCGAAGCCGGCGTAGTTGTGGATCTGGTCAAAACTGGTATCGACATCTCGGAACTTCTTGCGGATACGTTTGATGAAGGTTCGGACGTTGGCGCGATAGCCGTCCGTGCCGCTGCCGGCCAGGAAATCCTTGCCGTGCACGAGGTCGTAGAGCTCGCGGTAGGAGACATCCTCGCCGGGCTTCAGGGCGAGCTGGGAGACCATGTGGAATTCGGTGAGCGTTAGGTCGATCGCCTGGCCGCTCCAGAAGGCGCGGTTGATGTCGAAGCGCAGTTCGAGCTGGCCGAGGCGCACCTGCGGCGCCTGCGGCTGCTGGGCCGGGTCGGGGAGGGGACGCTGTCCCTCGACGATGATCTCGATGCGCTTCACCAGGATCGAGAGGCGCCGCGACTTGTCGATGAAGTCGACCGCGCCGCCGGCGAGCGCCGCCTCCTCGTAGATGTCGTCGCTGAGCGCCGTCAGGAAGATCACCGGCGTCATGGTGCCGCGCTCGCGCAGCTCGCGCAGCACCTCGAGGCCGTTCATGCCGGGCATGCGCCAGTCCAGCAGGATCACGTCGGAAGGCTCCCCCGAAGCCACGTAGTCGAGCGTCGAGGGGCCGTTTGTGAAGGTCGTGACCGCGAAGCCCTCGTCCACCAGGTTGAGGCTCAGCGACTCCCGAAACTCGTCGTCGTCGTCAACGAGGAGGATTCGAACCGGGCGGATGGCTTGCATCGGTTTGGTGCTCGGCGACGAGCTCGGCGAAACAGCGGTTTGGAGTTGGCTCGACTGGTTCATGAGTTCCTGACCTCGTAGTGAAGTGCGCGCATCACCTGGCTCTGCAGGTCCAGATAGAAGTAGACCTCGAGATCGCAGGTGTGGCCCGCATAGCGCCATATTGTAGCCGGTGCGGATTGTTTGCGCTCGCTCGGCAGACCGAGGAGTGCCTCGGTCTGCGGTTGATCGAGGCCGATGAGCCGCTCCGGGTCACCGGTCTCGAGTTTGGCGGTTACCACCGGTGCCGGCGGCTGGGCGGGCAGCGGCGCAGCAATCCCCGGTGGGGCAGGCTTGTGCGGTGGCGGCGGCGGTTGGGGTGGCGGCGGAGGCTCCGCCGGGGACTCGACGAGGAGGGGCGGCGGGGGTGCCGGCGGGGGCGTCTCGGCGCAGCCCACAAGCGCCAGCAGGCCCACGCCGACCACAATAATGCCACACCTGCTGATCATGACCGGATCCGCCTCGCGATCTCCGGGTCCCTCTCGACCCGGCTTCCAGGTCGCAGCCAGCGTGGTAAAGAATGCGTTAACCATAGGAAAAAGGCCCGATTTTTCTTTTTGGGGAGAGCGCGGGGCGCGTCGGCGTTCCGAGTGAGAATATTCTATGGCATCGTGGAAGCCGACTATTCAAAAGGAGTTAGGCGTGACGGTGGCGGCCCTCGCAAAGACATCGGACGAGCCGGTGTGTCTCGATCTCGACGCCCTCGCGCGGGCGCCGCGCTGTGACGATCCGTTTCCGCACGTGATCGTTCCCGGCTTCGTGCCGCAGGCGGCCGGCAGTGCAATCTCGGCGGACTATCCGGCGATCGCGCGGGCCGGGAGTTTTCCGGTTGGCGACCTCAACTTCGGCGCCGGCTTCCGCGCGTTTCTGGCCGAGCTGGAAGGGCCGGCGTTCCGAGCCGCGATCGAAGCGAAGTTCGACATCGATCTTACCGGACGTCCCACCATGGTGACCGTCCGCGGGCAGGCGCGCGCGCGCGACGGCCGCATCCACAACGACAGTCGCAGCAAGCTCATCACGGTTCTCATTTACATGAACGAGGCATGGGAAGCGTCGGGCGGGCGGCTGCGCCTGCTGCGCTCGAGCCACGATCTCGAGGATGTCGTGGCAGAGGTGCCGCCGCAGGCCGGCACGCTGCTGGCTTTCCGTGTCACCGACAATTCCTGGCATGGGCATCTGCCGATCAGCGGGCCGCGGCGCGTGGTGCAGCTCAATTGGGTGGCGAGTGCCGCGGTGGTTCGCCGGGAGCGGGCCCGTCACGGGCTGTCGGCGCGAGTGAAGCGATTTTTCTCGCGCATGGGCTGACCTGCGTCGCCGCTCGCGGCCGCGCCGGCCAGGGGCTAGTGCGTGAGGCCGAGGATCTGCGACGACGCGTTGGGATCGCGCAGCATCAGCACCATGAAAATGGCCTGCCGGTCGTTGCTGGTCATCGGCCGCGGTACTGCGGTGCTGTGGCGACGCTCCGATGCCGGAGCGGTCATCATATCCGTCGGCGACGGCGCGGCGGTGCTGGCCGTCGCGACCTCGGCCGCATCGAAGCTGCGCGAGATCGCCTGTGTGCTTGGAACCGCCAGGGCGACGGCAACGCTGAAAGCAAGGCTCACGAAGGCGGGTGCGCGGGCGCTCAGCTTCACGCGCGTCGCCGCGCGAGAGGCGTTGATGGCTGGCCGCCGAAGCTTCCGATTCTCGAATATCGCTGCCATGACCTGCTCCACTATCGCTGTCCTACAAGGTCACGAAGCCCCTGTCGGGTCCACATCTATCGAGTGTGCTTTTACTAAAACTAAGTTCATGATTGGTGTAGGCTTTTGCGATTATTTGCGGCACCGGGACCCGAACTTGTCACGTGGTCGGAAACCGGTGGATATCGGCTTGCCAGCGTGTGCTTCGGCGTCGATTGGCCGGTGTGCGTCCGTATTGCGCGAAGGGCCGATCGGCGCAGTCGTCAATCCCTAGCGGCGCTGCCGGTTTGGAAGCCCAGCCCTAGGAAAACGGGCGGCCCATGATTTTGTCACCAGCCGGAGACCGCCTTTAACGACGATCTTTTTTGACACAGAGCGCGCCGACTCCTAAATTGCGCCTCACACGCTTTCGGACAGCCTGTTAACCAATCCTAACGGGACGGGCGCCGATCACGACAAGCGGGAGGAAACGATGAGCGATCGAGATTTGCAGTCTGCGACGACTGAAAAGCAGGCCCTCGAAGATGCCAGCGTCATCGATCATCTGGTGCGGATGTTCGCCGATCCGGTGATGTCGCCCGTGGCCGAGTTCCAAGAAAATTCTGCTCAGGCTGAGGAAGAGAGCTATCGGCTGCCGCCGACGGCCGTCTACGATCACATCCGGAAGGCCGGAGTGCGCCGCGACAACGATCTGCGCGCCCTGTTGCTGGGCGAGTAATCGCCGTCGCCGTTCTCGCCTGAACTGACGCCTAAAAAACCCCGCTGCTCCTGGCGGGGTTTTTCTTTGCGCAATTGCATGGGCGAGGCGCTGGCGTCACCTGTCCCGAAAACGACGAGGAGGCCAGGTCGGCGTTACCTGGCCTCCTCGAAACTGGCTCCCCGGGCCGGATTCGAACCAGCGACCCAGCGGTTAACAGCCGCTTGCTCTACCACTGAGCTACCGGGGAAAACGGCACTCCACAGCGAGTAGCCGGAACTCCCTGCTCCCCCTGCGCGCGGGCGCCTGGGGCGATGGAAGCGGCCTTATAACAGAGCGCATTCCCCTACGCCACCACCGGCTCGCCGCGCGCCGCCGATCCGAATGTGGAGGCCGGAAGCGGAATCGAACCGCTGTACGAGGATTTGCAGTCCTCTGCATAGCCACTCTGCCATCCGGCCAGGATCGCGGGCGGTCTTATATGCCGGGCGGCCCCCCAAGGGTCAAGAAATGCGCGGCTGCTCGCGCGGCTTGCCTGCCATTGAGTTTCACTCTCTCGAACGATATAAAGCCAGCCGGCATCGAATTTTTTCTGACGATCTCAGGGCCCCATGATCGATTACGCCGCTGCTCGGCTGAACATGGTCGAGGGCCAGCTCCGCACCAACAGGATCACGGATCCGGCGCTGATGGGCGCCTTCCTGACGGTGCCGCGGGAGCGCTTCGTGCCGGATGCGTTCAAAGGGGCCGCCTATGTCGACGAGGGCATCCCGCTCGGCCATGGCCGCTCCCTGATGGAGCCGCTGGTCCTGGCGCGCCTCATTCAGCTCGCCGATCTCGGCCGCGAGGAGCGGGCGCTCTTCGTGGGTGCCGGCAGCGGCTATGGCGCCGCCGTGCTGGCGCAGATCGCCGCCTCGGTGGTGGCGCTCGAGAGCGCGCCGGCTCTCGCGGCGATGGCGCGCAGCGCCTGCAGCGAGCTGGGCTACGGCAACGTCAGCGTGATCGAAGGCCCGCTCGACAAGGGTCATGGCGGCGGCGCGCCCTACCACGCGATCCTGTTCGGCGGTGCCATCGCCGATGCGCCGGCAGCCTTGACGCGTCAGCTCGCCGAAGGCGGTCGGATGGTTGCGGTGCTAAAGCCCGGTGCCGCGGTGGGACAGGCGACGCTGATGCGGCGCTCGGGCACGGTGCTGTCACGCCGCGCCGCGTTCGATGCGACGACGCCGATGCTGCCCGACTTCGCGCCTGAGCCAAGCTTCGTGTTCTGAGAGGTCTCGTCGATGCGTCTCACGTCAGCAGCCCTGATCGCGCTTGGCGTTTGGGGCGGTTTCACGCCGGCGCCGAAGGCGGAGACGCTGACCGACGCGTTGACCCAGGCCTACCAGTACAATCCGCAGATCCTGGCCCAGCGCGCCCACCTGCGCGCCACCGACGAAGGCGTGCCGCAGGCGCTGGCCGGCTGGCGGCCGACGGTGCAGTTCACGGGCTCGGCGGGTCCGGCCCTGGTCAGCGGCCATCCGGTGGTGCCCGGCACCAATGATTCCGACCAATCCCTGACCGCACGCACCCTCGACCTTAACGTCACCGAGCCGGTCTACACCGGTGGTCGGACGCCGGCGTTGCGGGACGAGGCTGAGCACAACATCCAGGCCGATCGCGCCCGCACCACGCTGGTCGAGGAGCAGGTGCTGTTCAGCGTCGTGCAGGCCTATCTCGACGTCGTGCGCGATCAGGCGACCCTCGATCTCAACATCAACAACGAGCAGGTCCTGCGCCGCCAGCTCGAAGCCACGAACGACCAGTTCCGGGTCGGCGAGGTGACGCGCACCGACGTCGCCCAGGCGGAATCGCGCCTGGCGCTGGCGACCGCCGACCGCGTCCAGGCCGAGGGCAATCTCCGCTCGAGTCGCGCTAACTACGAGCGCGCGGTCGGGCATCCGCCGGATAAGCTCGAAGCTCCCAGCGAGCGGCCGATCCTGCCGGCGACCCTCGAGGAAGGCATCGCGGTCTCGATTCAGAACAATCCGAACGTCGTCGTCGCGACCTTCACGCAGAAGGCCGGCGAGGACAACGTGCGCGCCATCCGCGGTCTGCTGCTGCCGCAGATCGCCGTGATCGGCGATCTCAACCGGCAGATCGAGACCACCGTCGCTGGCCGCGAGACTTCGGAGGCCTCTCTCATCGCCCGCATGACCGTGCCGCTCTACGAGGCCGGCAACATCTATTCCCAGACCCGGCAGGCGAAGCAGACCGTGAGCCAGTTCCGGAGCCAGGTTTTGGATGCCCAGCAGGCGGCCACTCAGAGCGTCACCAGGGACTGGCAGACCATCCAGGCGCTCCGCGCCCGGGTCCGCTCCCTGGGCTCGACGATCTCCGCCGCCGGAATTGCCCTCGAGGGTGTCCGGCAGGAGTCGCAGGTGGGATCGCGCACCATCCTCGACGTCCTCAATGCCGAGCAGGAGCTCTTCACCGACCGGGTCAGCCTGGTGCAGGCACAGCACGACCTCGCCATCGCCGAGTTCGACCTGACCCAGCAGATCGGGCATTTGACCGCGCAGGATATGAAGCTTCCGGCGCAATACTACGACGTCGACGTCCACTACAAAGCGGTCCACGACAAATGGATCGGCTTCGGGCCGAAGGAGCCATAGGTTCCGGATTCGCGCCGATCGCTAGTATTTTCTCGCGAGTTCGCATAGTGTTGGCCGGTTATCAATGACTGCGACCGGTCGGTATGTCTGACGCCAAGGGCCAGCACGAGCCATCGATGGAGGAGATTCTTGCCTCCATCAGGCGCATTATCGCGGAGGATGGGGAGCAGCCCGAGGCTGCGCCGCCGGCTGGTGTGCCTGCCCCCGCGAGCAGAGAGGACGAGATCCTTGAGCTGACCGAGGTCGTCACCGATGATGGCGCGCTGAGCCAAGCCGAGGAAGAGCCGGAAGAGGTTGCCGAGGAAATGATGCCGCCAGAGCCAGAGCCTCCTCCGGAGGACGAGCCGCCGATGCGGATGGCGCCCCCCGCGGAGCCGTCGGATGACGGCGAGCGGCTGGTGTCGCAAGCCGCCGCGGCCGCATCCCTGGCGGCCCTGTCTCAGCTCAATCGGCTCAACGAACCCAAGGTAGAGAAGCGAATGAGCGACATCCCTCTGGGCGAAGGTCAGATGACCATCGAAGACATGGTGCGCGAAATGCTCCGGCCATTGCTTAAGGAATGGCTCGATTCCAACCTTCCGCACCTGGTCGAGCGTGTCGTGCAGGACGAAGTACAGCGCCTGGTACGCGACCTCCGCGGACGCTGAGCCCGCCGCTCCGCATCGGGCCGCGACGTGCTGGCGCGCGAGGCGCGCCACGCTTGAAATCTCTTCAGATCACATGACTTAGCACGGCGAGTGCCCGGCGATGCTGGACAAGACCTTCAATCCCGCCGAGGTGCAGGCGAAATTCTACGAGGCCTGGGAGCAGGCGGGTGCCTTCGAGTGCCACCCGGATTCCGCCGCCACGCCCTATACCATCATGATGCCGCCGCCCAACGTGACGGGCAGCCTGCACATGGGCCACGCGCTCACCTTCACGCTGCAGGACATCCTGATCCGCTACCAGCGTATGCGCGGCCGCGATGCGCTGTGGCAGCCCGGCACCGATCACGCCGGCATCGCCACCCAGATGGTGGTGGAGCGCCAGCTCGAGCTCGAGCAGTCGGGCCGCGCACAAGCTCGGTCGCGAGAAATTCGTCGAGCGCGTCTGGCGATGGAAAGCGGAATCCGGCGGCACCATCATGCGCCAGCTACGCGCGCTCGGTGCCTCGGCGGACTGGCGGCGCGAGCGCTTCACCATGGACGAGGGACTTTCCGCCGCCGTCCGCAAGGTGTTCGTCGCGGCTGCACAAGGACGGACTGATCTACCGCGACAAGCGGCTGGTGAACTGGGATCCGAAACTGCATACCGCGGTCTCCGATCTCGAGGTGGAGAGCATCGAGACCAAGGGGCATCTCTGGCATTTCAAATATCCGATCGAGGGCGCGCCGGGCGAGTTCATCGTCGTCGCCACCACGCGGCCGGAGACCATGCTGGGCGATACCGGCGTCGCCGTGCATCCCGACGACGAGCGCTACAAGCATCTCGTCGGCAAGCACGCGATCCTGCCCCTGGTCGACCGCCGCATTCCGATCGTCGCCGACGACTATGCCGATCCCGCGACCGGCACCGGCGCGGTCAAGATCACGCCGGCGCACGACTTCAACGATTTCCAGGTCGGCCGGCGCCACGATCTGGCGCTGATCAATGTCCTCGACCAGGACGCGCGCCTGAACGACGCGGTGCCGGCGGCCTATCGCGGCCTCGACCGCTTCGAGGCGCGGAAGCGCATCGTCGCCGACATGGAAGCGCTGGGCCTCGTCGAGAAGGTCGAGAACCATATCCACATGGTGCCGCATGGGGATCGCTCCGGCGTGGTGATGGAGCCCTGGCTTACCGATCAGTGGTTCTGCGACGCCAAGACCTTGGCCGCAGGCGCCGATCGCCGCGGTGGAGAGCGGCCGCACCGTCTTCGTGCCGAAGATGTGGGAGAACACGTTCTTCGAATGGATGCGCAACATCCAGCCCTGGTGCATCTCGCGCCAGCTCTGGTGGGGGCATCAGATCCCGGCCTGGTACGGACCCGACGGCACGCATCTTTGTCGAGGAGACCGAGGCCGAGGCGCAGGCGGCGGCGGCGAAGCATTATGGCAAGCCGGAGAAGCTGGAGCGCGATCCCGACGTGCTCGACACCTGGTTCTCCTCGGCGCTGTGGCCGTTCTCGACGCTGGGCTGGCCGGAGCAGACCAAGGAGCTCAAGCGCTACTATCCCGGCGACGTGCTGGTGACCGGCTTCGACATCATCTTCTTCTGGGTCGCCCGCATGATGATGATGGGCCACCAGTTCATGGGCGATGTGCCGTTCCGCACCGTCTACATCCACGCTCTCGTGCGCGACGAGCGCGGGCAGAAGATGTCGAAGTCCAAGGGCAACATCATCGATCCCCTTGACCTGATCGATCGCTTCGGCTGCGACGCGCTGCGCTTCACCCTGACGGCGCTGGCGGCCCAGGGCCGCGACATCAAGCTGGCGGAGAGCCGGGTCGAAGGCTATCGCAACTTCGCCACCAAGCTCTGGAACGCCGCGCGCTTTGCCGAGATGAACGGCTGCGCCCTGGTGCCGGGCTTCGATCCCGCCTCCTGCACCCAGACGGTCAACCGCTGGATCGTGGGCGCGCTCGCGGATGCCGCGGGGCGCGTGAACGTCGCCCTCGACGAGTTCAAGTTCAACGACGCCGCCGGTGCGCTCTACCAATTCACCTGGGGCAATTTCTGCGACTGGTATCTGGAATTCGCCAAACCGATCTTCACCGGCACCGACGAGGCGGCGAAGGCGGAGACACGCGCGGTCACGACGTGGGTACTGTCGAAAGTCGTGCATCTCCTGCACCCGATCATGCCGTTCCTGACCGAGGCGGTGTGGGAGCATCTCTCCGGCGGTAAGTCCGGGCTCCTGATCACGGCGCCCTGGCCCGAGCTCGACGGCCTGCCGCGGGACGCGGCTGCGATGGCGGAGATGGACTGGGTGGTGGGCCTGATCTCCGCGGTGCGCGGCGTCCGCTCGGAGATGAATGTTCCCGGCGGCGCCGAGATCGTCAGCTATATCCGATCTGAGAAACCCGAGGTTGCCGCGCGCCTCGCGCGCCATGGTGACGCCGTGCGGCGACTGGCGCGCCTCAAGAGCATCGACAAGACCGAGGGCGCGGGCTGGGAGGGGATGTCGAGGCAGGCGGTTCAGGTCGTGGTGGAGGGGGCGACGCTGTTCCTCGATCTCGCGAGCGCCGTCGACCTCGAAAAGGAACGCGCGCGGCTCAAGAAGGAAGCGGACACTGTAACGGGCGAGCTCGATAAGATTGCCCGCAAGCTCGGGAATGAGCAGTTCATCGCCAAGGCGAAGCCCGAGGTGATCGAGGAGCAGCGCGATCGGCAGTCGGAGGGCGAGGCCGCCCTCGCTCGCATCAAGACGGCTCTGGAGCGGCTTGGCGCGGGCTGAGGCGACAACTCGTACGATAGCGGCAAATGGCGGGGTTCCCCACTTTACGATAGGCTGCGGCTGAGGCTGGCGGAGGGCCGGCTTCGGGGGATCCGCACGCACGTCGTGCAAGGGGGAAACATGGACATCGTCTCGCGCGTCAAAGCCATCCTGCTCACGCCGAAGACCGAATGGCCGGCGATCGCTGGCGAAGCGGCCACGGTGGGCAGCCTCTACAACGGCTACATCATGCCGCTCGCCGCCATCGGTCCCGTGGCGCTGCTGGTGAGCTTCACGATCGCTGGCATCTTCGGCAGCGGAATCCTGTTCGCCGTCGTCCAGTACGTTCTCAATCTCGTCGCGATTTATGTGCTGGCGTTGATTGTCAGCAAGCTGGCGCCGTCCTTCGGTGGGCGTGACGACCTGGTCCAGGCACTCAAGCTCGCGGCCTATGCCAGTACCGCGGTGTGGGTCGCCGCCGCCGTGCGGATCATCGCTTTCATTCCGGGCATCTGGCTCGTCGCCTCGCTGGTGATGCTCGCCGCCGCCATCTACACGATCTATCTGTTTTACGCCGGCGCGTCCCCGGTGCTGGGGGTACCGGACAACAAGGCCGGTGTCTTCACCCTGGTCGCGATCGTCGTCACCATCGTCGTCTATATCGTGCTGGTCTTCCTCACGCGCCTGATCATCGGCGGCGGCATGATGATGATGTAAGTGGCGCCGGATGCGTCAGAGACCAGGCGCGATGAAGTCCGGCCAGATGCCGCTTTCGGCGGCCAGGGCCAGGAGATCGCGCCCGGCGAGGAAACCGCTCTCCACCAGCATGGACCGGCAGCCCGCGGCGCGGGCGCCGAGAATATCCGTGTGCAGGGTGTCGCCGACGCAGAGCACGCGATCCGGCGTCACGCCGGCGCTGTCGAGCGCGCGCAGGTAGATGTCACGCTCGGGCTTGCCGCAGAAGGTGGGCGCGATCCCGGTCTCGTCCGCAAGACGATGAGCGTAGAAGCCGGGCTCGGCGTTGAGCCGCTCGTCACCGGGCGAGGCGATGTCGGGATTGCAGACGATCAGCGGCCGCGGGTGGCGGGCAAGGCTGGCGGCGAGCAGGGCCTGCCTCTGCTCCGTCCAGCCGTCGCTGGAGAGAAAGACGAAGCCGGAAACCTTGTCGTATCCGGCGGCATCGTCGCCGAGCGACTGCATCGCGACCGGGAGCGCGGGTGCCGGCGGATCGGCGATGAGGCCGGGAGGCGAGGGGAGAGCGAGATGCGCCAATGCTTGCGGCAGCAGGTCGAGGCCGGCGACGATTTCCGCCGCCGTGAAATCGTAGCCGCGGCGACGGTGATTGGCGACGGTGCGCGCCTTCTCGCCGCTGGCGTCGTTGCTGAGAACGCGCAGCGGCATGCCCGCGGCGCGCATGGCCGCGACCGCGGTCAGCGCGCGCGGGATCGGGACATCGCCGAGATTGAGCACGCCCCAGGCGTCGAGGATGACGAGATCGAAGCGATCGACGATCGCCCGCACATCCGCCACGCGCACGGGCGGCGTTGCGACCGGCTTTGGCGGCAGGCGAATCTCGGCGCGGCGGTAAGCGCGCCACGCATCCTCGAAGGTAATGAGAGGCATCGGATCTCCTGCTGGCGTGCGGCTTGTAGCGGGTCGGCCGCCGCGTGCCAAGCCAGTCCGGACCGTCGACCACGCATTGGCCGTCAACTCAATGGGAGGAAGCCACGATGACGCTCGACCGCAAACTCGGTGCCGAATTCTTGGGAACCCTCTGGCTGGTGCTGGGGGGCTGCGGCAGCGCGGTTCTGGCCGCTGCTTTCCCCGCCTTGGGGATCGGTTTCGCCGGTGTCGCGCTCGCTTTCGGCCTGACCGTGCTGACGATGGTCTATGCGATCGGGCCGATTTCCGGCTGCCATCTCAATCCCGCCGTCACGGTCGGCCTCTGGGCCGGCGGCCGGTTCCCGGCGGCGCTGATCGTCCCCTACATCATCGCCCAGGTGCTGGGCGCGATCGCGGGATCGGCGATCCTCTATCTGATCGCGTCGGGAAAGGCGGGCTTCGACCTCGCCGGGGGATTTGCCTCCAACGGCTATGGCGCCCATTCCCCTGGGGGCTATTCCCTGGGCTCGGCGGCGGTCTGCGAGATCGTCATGACCTTCATGTTCCTGACGGTGATCCTGGGCGCCATACACGGGCGCGCGCCGGTCGGCTTCGCCGGCATCGCCATCGGCCTGGCGCTCACGCTGATCCACCTCATCAGCATCCCCGTCACCAACACCTCGGTTAACCCCGCGCGCAGCACCGGGCCGGCGTTGTTCGCGGGCGGCCTCGCCCTGCAGCAGCTCTGGCTGTTCTGGCTCGCGCCCATCGTGGGGGCCTTGCTGGCAGGGGGATTCTCGCGGTGGCTGCACGGCCCCGATGCGGATTGACCACGTCGGATCCGCCACCTGCGGCCGGCGCAGGGCAGCCGTGACGTGACGGTCTAGGCAACGGCCGGGACCTCTCCTATGGTGCCGCCCAGTTCGCTTGGGAACGGGGAGACGGACCATGCCTGACGACGTGAAAAAGTGGGGTTTCGACAAGAGCAAGCTGCCGAGCCGGCACGTGACGGAAGGGCCGGAGCGGGCGCCTCATCGCTCCTACCTCTACGCCATGGGTCTCACCGACGAGCAGATCCACCAGCCCCTGGTGGGCGTCGCCACCACCTGGAACGAGGCCGCGCCCTGCAATATCGCGCTGGCCCGACAGGCCCAGGCGGCGAAGAAGGGCGTGGCGGCGGCCCATGGCACGCCCCGGGAATTTACAACCATCACCGTCACCGACGGCATGGCCATGGGCCACGCCGGCATGAAGTCGTCGCTGGTCTCCCGGGAGGTGATCGCTGACTCCATCGAGCTCACCGTGCGCGGCCACTGCTACGACGCGCTCGTCGGCCTCGCCGGCTGCGACAAGTCGCTGCCGGGCGTGATGATGGCGATGCTCCGCCTCAACATCCCCTCGGTCTTCATGTATGGCGGCTCGATCCTGCCCGGTCGCTTCCACGGCAAGGACGTGACGGTGCAGGACGTCTTCGAGGCGGTCGGCATGCACAGCGCCGGCAAGATGAGCGACGAGGATCTGCACGAGCTCGAATGCGTGGCGTGCCCGTCCTCCGGCTCCTGCGGCGGCCAGTTCACCGCCAACACCATGGCCTGCGTCTCCGAGGCGATCGGCCTGGCGCTGCCGGGCTCGGCGGGGGCACCCGCGCCCCATGACAGCCGCGACGGCTATGCCGACGCGTCCGGCCGCGCGGTGATGGAGCTGCTCCGCCACCGCATCCGGCCGCGCGACATCTGCACCCGCAAGGCCTTCGAGAACGCCGCCATGGTGGTGGCGGCGACGGGCGGCTCGACCAATGGCGGACTGCACCTGCCGGCGATGGCGCACGAAGCGGGGATCGACTTCGATCTCCATGCCGTAACCGAGATCTTCAAGCGCACGCCCTATATCGCCGATCTCAAGCCCGGCGGCCGCTATGTCGCCAAGGACCTGTTCGATGTCGGCGGCGTCGCCATCGTGATGAAGGCGCTGCTGGACGGCGGATATCTGCACGGCGACTGCATCACCGCCACCGGCAAGACGGTGGCTGAGAATTTGCGCGACGTCGTGCTGCCGACGAATCAGGACGTGGTGCGGCCGACCTCGGCACCGCTGTCGCCTACGGGCGGCGTAGTGGGGTTGCGCGGCAACCTCGCGCCCCAAGGCGCGATCGTGAAAGTCGCGGGCATGAAGAACCTCAAGTTCCGCGGGCCCGCGCGCGTCTTCGAGCGCGAGGAGGATTGCTTCGCCGCGGTCGAGAAGCGCGACTACAAGGAAGGCCAGGTGCTGGTGATCCGCAACGAAGGTCCGCGCGGCGGGCCGGGCATGCGCGAGATGCTGGCGACGACGGCGGCGATCTACGGCCAGGGCATGGGCGACAAGGTCGCTCTCATCACCGATGGCCGCTTCTCCGGTGCCACGCGCGGCTTCTGCGTCGGCCATGTGGGGCCGGAGGCGGCGGTGGGCGGCCCGATCGGGCTCGTCAAGGACGGTGACATGATCGTCCTCGATGCCGAGAACGGCACCCTCACGGTGGAGCTCTCCGATGCTCAGCTCGCCGAGCGTCGCAAGAGCTGGAAGCCGCGCAAGCACGAGTTCCAGTCCGGCGCGATCTGGCGCTACGCGCAAACCGTGGGCGACGCGGAGAAGGGCGCGATCACCCATCCCGGCGGCAGCGCCGAGACCCACGTCTACGCGGATACGTGAGGGTTCGGTACCGCTGCATCTCTATCGTGCGTGCTTCGAGACGACTGCTTCGCAGTCTCCTCAGCATGAGGACCATTGGTGATGGCACCAAGAAAATTGCCTCATCCTGAGGAGGCTGCGAAGCAGCCGTCTCGAAGGACGCGCGGTGCCGGTCCAATGCGGCCGGTTCGACGTATCGCCGACCTCGTCGCCGCGGGTCTGGTGCGGCCGGACCGGCTGCCGGCGCTGGAGCGGGTGGCGGAGCGCTACGCCGTGGCACTGACGCCCGACGTCGTCGATCTCATCGACGCCGCCGACCTTGCCGATCCCATCGCGCGGCAGTTCGTGCCCGATGCGGCGGAGCTGGTGACCACGCCAGAGGAGCGCGGCGATCCCATCGGCGACGAACGCTTCTCGCCGGTCACCGGCATCGTCCATCGCTATCCCGACCGGGTGCTGCTGAAGCCGCACCACGCCTGTCCCGTCTATTGCCGCTTCTGCTTCCGGCGCGAGCAGGTGGGACCGCGGGGCAAGGCGCTGACGGCCGCGGAGCTTGCGGCGGCCCTCGACTACATCCGCGCGAATCCTGCGATCTGGGAAGTGATCCTCACCGGCGGCGATCCCTTCCTGATGTCGCCGCGTCGGCTGCGGGAGATCGTGCGCGCCCTCGATGGGATCGAGCATGTCGCGGTGATCCGCTTCCACACCCGTGTGCCCGTGGTGGACCCGGCCCGCGTGGACGCCGGCCTCGTCGCGGCGCTTGCCGCGGAGAAGGCCGTCTATGTGGCGATCCACGCCAACCATCCGCGGGAGCTGACGCCGGACTTCCGGGCCGCGTGCCTGCGGCTCGCCAAGGCCGGCATTCCCCTCCTGGGCCAGACCGTGCTCCTGCGCGGCGTCAACGACGATCAGGCAGTGCTGGAGCGCCTGTTCCGCGGGCTGGTGGCGGCGCGGGTGAAGCCCTATTACCTCCATCATCCCGACCTCGCCAACGGCACCAGCCATTTCCGCCTGAGCCTTGCGGAAGGACAGCGCCTCGCCGGCGCGCTCCGTGGCCGCGTCTCCGGCCTCTGCCAGCCGACCTACGTGCTGGACGTGCCCGGCGGCCACGGCAAGGTGCCGGTGGGGCGCAGCCATGTCCGGTCCGACGGCGACAGCGGCCGCTGGATCGTTGAGGATTATCTGGGGCAGCCGCACAGCTATCCCGCCACCGGGAACGAGAAGGAGTAGTCCATGGCGCGTATCGCCATCGGCGGGCTGCATCACGAGACCAACACCTTCGCGCCGCTCAAGGCCACCTTCGAGGAGTTCAGCCTCGGCGGCGGCTGGCCGGGGCTGCAGCGCGGCCAGGGTTTCTATCCCGCCTTCGCCGGCATGAACCTGCCGATCACGGGTGCCATCGAGGTGCTGTCGGGCGCGGGTCATACGCTGCTGCCCCTGGTCTGGGCGGCCGCCACGCCATCCGCCCATGTCACCGAGGACGCCTACGAGCGCATCGTCACCATGATGCTGGAGGATCTCCGGGCGGTCGGGCAGATCGACGCCCTCTACCTCGACCTGCACGGCGCCATGGTCACGGAGCATCTGGACGACGGCGAGGGCGAGCTGCTGCGCCGGATCCGAGCGGTCATCGGCGACGAGATCCCGCTCGCGACAAGCCTCGACTTCCATGCGAATGTCACGCCGGAAATGATTGAATTCGCCGACATAATGATCGGTTATCGTACTTACCCCCACATCGATATGGCGGCAACGGGCAAGAGTGCCGCCGAGGCGCTTTTGAACCTACTTGAGACTGGAAGAAAACCTTACAAGTCGTTTGAAACACTTCCTTTCCTGATCCCGTTGCCGTGGCAGTGCACGATGGCGGAGCCGGCACGGTCGGTTTTTCGCGACCTGCGGCGGATCGAGGCGGAGACCGGTGTCGGCCTCACCTTCACGCCCGGCTTCCCGGCAGCGGACTTCCCCTATTGCGGCGCCGCGGTCTTCGGCTATGGCGACGACGCCGGCAAGACGGGCGCCGCGGTGCGGGCGCTGGTTGAGATCGTTCTCAAGCGGGAGAAGGATTTCGCCGGCCGCATTTACGAACCGGATGAAGCGGTGGCGGAGGCGATGCGCCGCCCGGCCGGCAAGCCGATGGTGCTTGCCGATACCCAGGACAATCCCGGCGCCGGCGGGACATCCGACACGGTGGGCCTGCTGGAGGCCCTGGTGCGCGCCAAGGCAGACGGCGCGGCACTGGCGGTGATGTGGGACCCTGCGGCGGCCCAGGCCGCCCACGAGGCGGGGTCGGGAGCGAGCCTGACCCTGGACCTTGGCGGGCATTCGGGGGCGCCGGGCCAGCGGCCCTTCCGGGACACCTTCACCGTCGAGCGCCTGGGGGATGGCCGCTTCGTCGGTACCGGCCCGATGTGGGGCGGCGCCCAGATGACCCTCGGCCCCATGGCCCTGCTGCGGATCGGCGGCGTGCGGGTGGTGGTGGCGAGCCGGAAAGTCCAGGGCGCGGACCAGTCGATCTTCCGGCATCTCGGCGTAGAGCCTACGGAGGCGCGGATCCTTGCCCTCAAGAGTTCGGTGCATTTCCGGGCTGATTTTGCCCCGATCGCCCAGGACATCCTGGTCGTGAAGGCGCCCGGCGCCATGCTCGCCGACCCCGCGGATTTCCCGTTCCGGCGGCTGCGGCCGGGCATCCGGCTCCGACCCCTCGGGCCAACCTTCGCTTCTTGACATAAACCTTTGTTAACGAAGCTTATTCTATATTGTCCGGAGGGAGGGGATTGGGCATGCTGCACAAAGTTGTCCGGAGCAATTTCGATCGCCTTGAATTTCGGCGCGATCGGCGTTATCCCGTGCCGCTACTCGTGGTTCGGATTCAGGACCGCGACTACAATTCGGTGAACTGGTCGCTGGGTGGCTTCAGGATCGATGCCGGCGATCTCGGGCTGGCAGTGGGCGATGGCGTGGCGGGAACCTTGTATATGAGCAAGATCGACCATACCTGCGAGTTTACCGCCGAGATCATGTGGACCCATCGAGAGGAAGGTGACGTGGGCGCGAAGTTCGTGGAGATCGCCCCCGATTGTCTCGCCGCTCTCGATCGCATGCTTTCTCATTGGATGGGCCGGAGTTCACGCTGATGCGCCGCGCCGTCACCGCCGCCGGTCTGGTCGTGGTTGCGATGCTCGGCATCGCGACGGCGGCCGCGCCTGCGCGGGCGGACGAGCGCGCCAATGGCTCCTACACCGGCGGCCTCAAACTGGTGTGGGGCAGCTTGCCGCTGCCGCAGTTCGGCCCTGGCCTGACGGCGGGATCGAACGCGGGTTATGGCGCGGCATCGGATCCGCAGTCGGGCTCAAGCTATTCCCTGACGCTGGCGGCGCCGGGCGACTTGCCGCAGCAGTTCCTGTTCTCGCCGCGCATGCCGCAGCTTCTGCCGGACAGCAGCGCGGCCATCGGCACGAATTGGCGCAGCTATCTCGGCTTCAGCATCGACGTCGGCGAGCAGACCACCGGTCTCTTCGGTACGCTGGGGTTGGGCGGATCGGTGCCGACCAATCGACAGACCAGCTTCGAGGACACCGCCGGGCCGCGAGCGCTCAACGCGCCACTTCTGCTGCACGGCGGTTTCGAGCTGGGATATCGCGCGGATTCCCAGAACACCTTCACCCTCAGCCTCGATCGCGCGCTGCCGGCGGAAGGCCCCGATCGCAACGACACCGTGAGCGGCGTCCGCCTGCGCTACGGCCTCAAATTCTAATCAGTCTCTAAGCTGGGTTTGTGAGCTCGCACCAGACCGGCGTGTGGTCGGAGGCCTTGTCGCGTCCGCGGGGCGCCTTGTCGATGTCGGCGGCGGCCAGCCGGTCCGTCGCCTGGGGCGACAGCAGCAGGTGGTCGATGCGCAGGCCCTCGTCCCGCATCCAGCGGCCGGCCTGATAGTCCCAGAAGCTGTAGCGGTGCGGCTCGGCGTGGAAGACGCGGAAGGCGTCGGTGTAGCCCTGGTGCAGCAGGCTGCGGAACGCCGAGCGCGATTCCGGCCGGCAGAGAGCGTCGTTCCTCCAGGCCTCGGGATCGTAGACGTCGGCATCGGTGGGGCAGACGTTGTAGTCGCCGGCGAGGACCACCGGTACCTCGCGCGCGAGAAGCTCGCGTGCCCGCGCCTGCAGCCGCTTCATCCAGGCGAGCTTGTAGGGAAACTTGTCGGTGTCGACGGGATTGCCGTTCGGGAGATAGATCGAGGCGACGCGGACGCCGCCGACGGTCGCCTCGATATAGCGCGCGTGGGTGTCGCTGTCGTCGCCGGGCAGGCCGGTGGTGACGTCCTGGGCCGGCTCCCGCGTCAGCAGCGCCACGCCGTTATAGCTTTTCTGGCCCGAGACCGCGGCGTGATAGCCCAGTCCCTTGAGCTCGAGCGTGGGGAAGTCGTCGGTGGGACACTTGATTTCCTGTAGGCAGAGCGCGTCGGGCTTGGCGCTCTCCAGCCAAGCCAGCACGTGCGGCAGGCGCACCTTGATCGAATTGACGTTCCAGGTGGCGATCTTCACGGACTGGCTCGCGGCGACCGGCGGCAGTGCCGGGTCAGCCGATCGCGAAGGACTTGCCGCAGCCGCAGGAGGAGCTGGCGATGGGATTGCGGACCTGGAAGGAGGCCCCCATCAGGTCCTCGACGAAATCGATCTCCGAGCCGTCCACCAATTCCAGGGAGGTCGTGTCGATGACGAGAGTGACACCGTCGCGCTCGAAGGCGGCGTCATCGTCGTGACGCGCGTCGTCGAAGCTGAAGCCGTACTGGAACCCGGAACAGCCGCCGCCGGAAACCGCGAGGCGCAGAAACGCGGAGGGCAGATTCTCCTGCGCCTTGAGCTCGGCGATGCGCTTCGCCGCGCTGGCGCTGAGGGAAATGCTCCGTTCGGTGCTGGTGCCGCCTTCGGCCATGGGGGGCAAAGTCCGACTGCTGTTTCGACCCCCTCAATGTAGGTATTGAGGCTCAATTGTCAAACCATGGGGGCAGGCGTTGCCAGCGGGGAGGGCGGCTTGTAGGTTCCGCCTCATGACGCAACCGCCGTCCCTGGCCGCCTACGCCTCCCGGCCCGAGCAGAGCCGGGGCCGGCTCCACCCTGAGCCGGAGAGCTCGACGCGCTCGGCCTTCCAGCGCGACCGCGACCGCATCATTCATTCCACCGCCTTCCGCCGCCTCGAATACAAGACGCAAGTATTCGTAAACCATGAAGGCGACCACTACCGCACCCGGCTGACCCACAGCCTCGAGGTGGCCCAGATCGCCCGCAGCGTGAGCCGCGCCCTCGGCCTCAACGAGGACCTCGCCGAGGCGGTGGCGCTGGCTCACGACCTCGGCCACACGCCCTTCGGCCACGCCGGCGAGGAGGCCCTCGATGCCGCCATGGCGCCCTTCGGCGGCTTCGACCACAACGACCAGACCCTGCGCGTCCTGACGCGGCTGGAGCGGCGCTACGCCGAGTTCGACGGCCTCAACCTCACCTGGGAGGCGCTGGAGGGTACGGTGAAGCACAACGGGCCGCTCATCGGTGGCGCCGCCGGCCAGCCGCTCCCAGCCACCATCGCCGCCTATGTGCAGAGCCACGACCTCGAGCTGCGGACCTGGGCCAGCGCCGAGGCGCAGGTGGCGGCGATGGCCGACGACATCGCCTACAACAATCACGACATCGACGACGGGCTCAGGGCCGAGCTCTTCAGCGTCGCCGATCTCGATCCCGTGCCCCTGGTGGGGCCGATGTTCCGCGAGGTGCGCGAGCTTTATCCCGGACTCGAAGGACCGCGCCTCATCCACGAATCGATCCGCCGGCTCATCGACCGCATGGCGAGCGACCTCATCGCCGAGACCCGCCGACGCGCGGCGGATGCCAAGCTCGGATCCGCCGACGCCGTGCGCGGCCTCGGATCCGCCACGGTGGCGTTCTCCGACACCATGGCGCGCCACGACAAGGCGCTGAAGCAGTTCCTGTTCGAGCGGATGTATCGGCACTATCGTGTCAACCGCATGTCGTCGAAGGCGCGCCGCATCCTCAACGAGCTGTTCCAGCTTCTCCTGGCGGAGCCGCAATGCCTGCCGACGGAATGGCGCCAGCAGACGGACGCCCCCCACACCGCCGACACCGCCCGGGTCGTCGCCGACTACATCGCCGGCATGACCGACCGCTTCGCTCTCGACGAGCACGCGCGCCTCTTCGATAGATACGCCAAGCCATGATGAATCTGTTCACGCATTTCCGCGAGCGCGTCGTTGCCGAGGTGACGGCGCTGATCGCCGCCGGCGAGCTTCCCGCCGGTCTCGATCTCGCGCGCATCGCCGTCGAGCCGCCGCGCGATCCCACCCACGGCGATCTCTCCACCAACGCCGCCATGGTGCTGGCGAAACCCGCCGGCAAGAATCCCCGCGAATTGGCAACGCGCCTGGCGGAGCGCCTGCGCGGGCAGGGTGACGTCACCGCCGCCGAAGTGGCGGGCCCCGGATTTCTCAATCTGCGCCTCGTCGACGGCTTCTGGCACGCCCGCCTCAAGGAGATCCTGGGCGCCGGCGAGGCCTATGGGGATTCCGCGATCGGGCAGGAGCGGCGGGTCAACGTCGAGTACGTCTCCGCCAATCCCACCGGCCCGCTCCACGTCGGTCACGGGCGCGGCGCCGTCGTCGGCGATGCGCTGGCGGCGCTCCTGGAGAAGGCCGGCTTCGACGTCAGCCGCGAGTACTACATCAACGACGCCGGCGGCCAAGTAGATATATTGGCGCGGTCGGTTCATCGCAGATACTGCAATCTGCTTCTGAACGAAGATAACCTACCGATGCCGGACGGGTTGTATCCCGGCGAATATCTGATACCCGTCGCTCGCGAAATCGTCGCTCAAGATGACGCCAAATGGCGTTTCGCGCCTGAGGTCGAATGGCTACCCGTGTTTCGGGGCCGCGCTATAGACGCGATGATGCGTCTCATCCGAGAAGATCTAGAGGTGCTTGGCATTACCCATGCCATCTTCACGCTCCGAGCGAGCTGTAGTACAAGCCGGCGCCATCGAGACCGCGCTCGCGGCGCTGGAGGCGGACGGCCTCGTCTATGTCGGCACCCTCGAGCCTCCCAAGGGCAAGCTGCCGGAGGACTGGGAGCCGCGGCCGCAGACGCTCTTCCGCGCGACCAAGTTCGGCGACGACGTCGACCGGCCGCTGAAGAAATCCGACGGCTCCTGGACCTATTTTGCCGCCGACATCGCCTATCACTTCGACAAGTACCAGCGCGGTTTCGCCGAGATGATCGACATCTGGGGCGCCGATCACGGCGGCTATGTGAAGCGCATGCAGGCGGCGGTCACCGCGCTCACCCATGGCAAGGGCGCCCTCGACGTGAAGCTCTGCCAGCTCGTCAACCTCTTCGACAAGGGACAGCCGGTGCGGATGTCGAAACGCGCCGGCACCTTCGTGACCCTGCGCGAGGTGGTGGAGGAGGTCGGCAAGGACGTCTTCCGCTTCATCATGCTGATCCGGCGCAACGACCAGACGCTGGACTTCGACTTCGCCAAGGTGACGGAGCAGTCGAAGGACAATCCGGTTTTCTATGTGCAGTACGCCCACGCCCGCACCGCCTCGGTGCTGCGCCTGGCGCGGGAGCAGCTTCCGGCGACGGAGCTCACATCCGAGTCGCTCGCAGACTCGGAGCTCCATCGCTTGACCGCGAGCGAGGAGCTTGCTCTCATCAGACAGCTCGCCGGCTGGCCTCGACTCGTTGAGAGTGCTGCCGAAGCGCATGAGCCGCACCGGATCGCATTTTACCTTCAGGATCTCGCCGCGCAGTTCCATATGCTATGGAACAGGGGCAAAGAGGATGCGGGTCTGCGCTTCCTCATCGCCGAGGAGCCGGAGCTGACGAAGGCGCGGCTCGCGCTCGTGCAGGGAATCAAATACGTGATCGCATCAGGTCTCAGGGTATTCGGAGTGGAGCCGGTAGAGGAGATGCGCTGATGGCGTATCTGGAACCGCTCGATCCGCCGCAGCGTCCAGCCATTCCCTACCGCCGCGTCAAGCGCCACGCCCATCGCGGTCTGCTCGTCGCGATCGCGATCGGCGTCATGGCCGCCAGCGCCGGCGCTCTCCTGGTGGGCTACAAGATCAGCACCCGCGAGACCACGGGTGGCGACGTGCCGGTGCTGCACGCGGACACCCAGCCCATCAAGCTGAAGCCGGCGGATCCCGGCGGCATGGAAATCCCGAACCGCGATCGTCTCGTCTTCAACCAGAAGGCCAGCGAGACGACGGAACGGCTGCTGCCGCCGCCGGAAGCGCCGATGGCGCGGCCGACGCCACTGCCCGAGGCCAGCGCACCGGTGGCCCCCCCGCCACCCGCCGTCGCGGCGCAGCCCGCGCCAGCTCCGTCTCCCGTGCCCGCCGCGCCCGCGGCTCCTCCGACGCAGGCGCAGGCCGCGCCGCCGCCCCAGAACGCGGCGCTGCCGCCGGCGCTCTCGGGCACCGCCATCGGCAAGGGCTACCGACTTCAGCTCGGCTCGGTGAAGACCCAGGACGGGGCGACGCAGGAGTGGGGGCGGATCAAGCGCCAGAACACCGATCTCCTGGGAACGCTCTCCTTCGCCGCCGAGCGCGCCGATCTCGGCGACAGAGGCATTTTCTTCCGGGTCCTCGCGGGGCCGCTCGCCGACGGCGCGGAGGCCGACCGGATCTGCGGCGCGCTCCGGCAACGCAACGTCGGGTGCTTGCTTGTCAAACCCTGAGCCTCGCGCGGTCGTTTTCGGCTGCGCGGGTCTGACGTTGAGCGCCGACGAACACGCCTTCTTCCGCGACACCGATCCCCTGGGCTTCATCCTGTTCGCGCGCAATTGCGACCGCCCGGATCAGGTGCGCGCGCTGGTGGACGCCTTGCGCGAGGCCGTCGGCCGGGACGACGCGCCTGTGCTCATCGACCAGGAGGGCGGGCGGGTGGCGCGGCTGACGCCGCCCCATTGGCGCCGCTACCCGGCACCGGCGGCGATTGCCGCCCTTGGCGGAACGGTGGCGACGGAAGCGGCATTCCTCTCGGCCCGGCTCATCGCCGACGACCTCGCGGCGCTCGGCATTACCGTGGATTGCCTACCGGTGCTCGATATTCCCGTGGCTGGCGCGGATGCCGTCATCGGCGATCGTGCCTACGGCACCGATCCCGTCACCGTGGCCCGCCTCGCCGGCGCGGCTTGCCAGGGCTTGCTGGCCGGCGGCGTGCTGCCGGTGATCAAGCACATTCCCGGCCACGGCCGCGCCACTGTCGACAGCCACGCGGCGCTACCGACGGTGACCGAGGACCGCGCCACCTTGGAGGCCAGTGACTTCGTGCCCTTCCGGGCGCTGGCGGAGATGCCCTGGGCGATGACGGCGCATATCGTCTACGCCGGCCTTGATGCCGCGGCGCCGGCGACGCTGTCGCAGAAGGTGATCCGCGAGGTGATTCGGGCTAGCATCGGTTTCGATGGTGTCCTGGTCTCCGACGATCTCTCCATGAAGGCGCTGGGCGGTGGTCTCGGCGAGCGCGCGGCGCGGTCGCTCGCCGCCGGCTGCGACGTCGTGCTCCATTGCAACGGCGACCGGCGGGAGATGGAGGCGGTGGCGTTGGCGTCGACGCCGCTCTCGATGGCCGCGCGCCGGCGCGTGAGCCGCGCCGAGGCGATGCGCCAGACGCCGCAGCCTCTCGATCGCGCGGCGGTCGAGGCGCGCCTCGATGCGCTGATGGGAAAGCCGGCGGCATGATCGACGGCGATACGGTCTATCTGGCGTCGATCTGGGTGATCCCCGCCATCATGGCGATCACGCTGCACGAGGCGGCGCATGGGTTTGTCGCCTATCAGTTTGGCGACGACACCGCCTACAAAGCGGGGCGCGTTACCGCCAATCCCTTCCGTCATATCGATCTCGTGGGCACCATCCTGCTGCCGGCGGTGCTGCTGTTGGCGCGCTCGCCGTTCCTTTTCGGGTATGCGAAGCCGGTCCCGGTCAATTACTGGCATTTGCGCAATCCCAGGCGGGACATGGTCTGGGTCGCCGCGGCGGGGCCGGCGTCGAACATTCTGCAAGCCACCGTGGTCGGCGCTCTCATCCACACGGTGCCGCTGATGCCAGAAGGCTGGCGCGAATGGGTTGGCGACAATTTCGTCAACGCCATATCGCTCAACCTGCTGCTGGCGGTCTTCAACATGATCCCGCTGCCGCCCCTGGACGGCGGTCGCGTCGCGGTCGGGCTGCTGCCGCGGCCGCTCGCCATGCCGTTGGCGCGACTCGAACGGTATGGGATTTTCATCGTGATCGGTCTCGCGCTGATCCTGCCCTACGCGAGCGGCGGGCGATTCAATATCTTGGCCGATGTCATTGTGCCGCCCGCCGTATTCCTGTATCGCGTAATCATGTTCGTGACCGGAAATGGGCCGATGACGATGGCGGGACTCGACTCGTGACGGGGGCCGAGGAGCCGTTCGAGGATCCGGTCGCGTCGGCGGATGGCGTCGGCAATCAGCTCGTGGTCGACCTCGACGGCTACGAGGGACCGATCGACGTCCTCCTCGCCCTGGCGCGCGAGCAGAAGGTCGACCTCACCCACATCTCGATCCTGCAGCTCGCCGACCAGTATCTGGCCTTCATCTCGGCGGCACGCCAGCTCCGCCTGGAGATCGCCGCCGATTACCTGGTCATGGCGGCATGGCTCGCCTACCTGAAATCCCGGCTGCTGCTGCCGGAGCCGCAGCCCGACGACGAACCATCCGGCGCCGAGCTTGCCGCCGCGCTTGCTTATCAGCTGCAGCGACTGGAAGCGATGCAGCAGGCGGGAGCGCGCCTCATGGCGCGGCCGCAGCTCGGCCGCGACGTGTTCCGGCGCGGCGCCCCCGAGGGCGTGCCGATCGTGAAGCACGCCCGGTACGAGGCGACGCTCTTCGAGCTGCTGAAGGCTTACGGCGAAGGGCGCTCGCGCGCGGACTCCGCGGTCCTGCACATCGAGGCCGCCGAACTCTACTCCATGGACGACGCGCTGCAGCGGCTCTCGCGCTATCTCGGCCGCATGCCGGAATGGCGCACGCTGGCGAGCTTCCTGCCGGCCAATCTGCGCGTCGGCCTGGTGGGCCGCTCTGCCGTCGCCGCGACCTTTGCCGCCAGCCTGGAGCTGGTGCGCGAGGGCCGGCTGCAGCTTCGCCAGGACAAGATCTTCGGTCCCATCTATCTCCGCAGCCCTCCGATCACTGAAGCACCCTCCACATGACCCAGACACCCTCCGATCCCCATGCCGAGAACCTGCGCCTGATCGAGGCGCTGCTGTTCGCCTCCGCGGCGCCCCTCGAGGAAGCCACCATCGCCGCGCGCCTGCCGGAAGGCAGCAATGTGTCGGCGCTGCTGGCGGAGATCGCCGAGCACTACAATGCCCGCGGCGTCAACCTCGCCAGGATCGCCGGCGGCTGGACCTTCCGCACCGCGCCGGATCTCGGCCAGCGCCTCAAGCTGGAGACCACGGTGCAGCGGCGTCTCTCCCGCGCCGCCGTGGAGACCCTCGCCATCATCGCCTATCACCAGCCGGTGACGCGGGCGGAGATCGAGGAGATCCGCGGCGTGCAGATCTCCAAGGGCACCGTCGACACGCTCCTCGAAGCCGGCTGGATCATGCCGAAGGGCAGGCGCGAGACGGTGGGCCGTCCGGTCACCTGGGGCACCAGCGACAGCTTCCTGCATCACTTCGGCCTGGGCGAGATCGCCGACCTCCCGGGCATGGACGAGCTCAAGGCCGCGGGCCTTATCGGCGAGCCGCCGGTGGTGTCGCTCCGCGAGAGCGCGCTCCCGCCGGAGGTCATTCCCGCGAACGCGCCGGAGCCCGATGAGGCCGCGCCGGAGCTCGATGCCCTGGCAGAGCAGGGCGAGCTGGTGGCGGAGGAAAGCGTCGAACATTGAAGCGCGCGCGTCAAATAGCTGATCTTATTCGATAATTAGCGCTTACTCCCGAGCCTGCGCCCGGACCGCGCCGGGACTGGCCGCAACCCCGGCGTCATTGCGAGCCCGCCTCCCTTTCTGCCATTATCCGCGCCTCCCGCCGGCACCACGTGCCGATGGGTGTTCGCGCAGTCAACAGGACGCCGATGTTCGATTTCGCGTGGTCCGAACTGATGCTGATCGGCCTCGTCGCGCTGATCGTGATCGGACCGAAGGATCTCCCGAGAGTGCTGCGCACCGCCGGCAAATGGGTCAGCCAGGCGCGGGCGGTGGCGCGCGAGTTCCAGGGCAGCATCGACCAGATGATCCGCGAGAGCGAGCTCGAGGACGTCCGCCGCGAGGTCGAGAAGGTGGCGAGCACCGACATCGGGCACCAGATCGAGAAGAGCATCGATCCCACGGGTGAACTGCAGGGCGCGCTGACGCCGCCGGAGCTGACCGACGGGACGCCGCCGCCAGCATTGACGCCTTCGGAACTCACGGACGGGACGACGCCCGTGCCGACGCCTTCTGAGCTCGCGGCGCCCGCGAACGGCGCCATGGCGGCTCTTGAGCCGCCCGCCGCGACGCCCGAGGCCGAGGCGGTGCCGGAGACGCCGAGCAGCGCCGTGGCTGATGCCGTGCCGGCGCCGGAAGCCGCGCCGGAAAAAACCAAGACGCCGGCCTGAGCACGATCATGGCTGAGCCGGAGGCGGAACTCGAAGAAGGCAAGATGCCGCTGCTCGATCACCTCATCGAGCTGCGCAAGCGGCTGTTCTATTCGGCGATCGCGCTCCTGGTGCTGTTCATCCCCTGCTACTATTTCAGCCAGGACATCTACGGTTTCCTCACACGCCCGCTGGCCGAAGTGCTGCAGCTCAAAGGCGAGCAGCGCCAGCTCATCTATACCGATCTCACGGAAGCGTTCTGGACCAATCTCCGGGTCTCCTTCTGGGGCGCGTTCTGCCTCGCCTTCCCGGTCATCGCGAGCCAGGTGTGGATGTTCGTGGCGCCCGGCCTCTACAAGAACGAGCGCCGCGCTTTCCTGCCCTATCTCCTCGCGACGCCGTTCCTGTTCATTCTCGGGGCCTCCATCGTCTACTTCTTCATCTTCCCGGTGGCGTGGAAGTTCTTCCTGAGCTTCGAGACGCCGGGCGGCGACGGCACGCTGGCGGTGCAGGCGATGCCGAAGGTGAGCGAGTACCTGACATTGGTCATGCGCCTGATCTTCGCCTTCGGCGTGGCGTTCCAACTGCCGGTGCTGCTGACCCTGCTGGCGCGCGTCGGCATCATTACCGCCCAGCAGCTCAAGGAAAAGCGGCGCTACGCCATCGTGGGCGTCTTCATCGTGGCGGCGGTGCTGACGCCGCCCGACATCTTCAGCCAGGTCTCCCTGGCGGTGCCCTTGATCGCGCTCTACGAGATCTCGATCATCTGCTGCCGCTTCGTGGAGAAGAACCGGGCGGCCCGCGAGGCGGCGGAAGAGGCGGCGAACAACAGCTCGACCTGACGGACGCGGCACCGCGCCCGCGATGGACGGCAGGCGCCCGAGCCATTATAAGGGCGCCTCCCGACCGACGAGCCCGGCCATGTTCGATCTCAAATGGATCCGCGAGAACCCCGAGGCTTTCGATAGCGGCCTCGCGCGTCGCGGCATGCCGCCGCAATCCCCGGATGTGCTGGCCCTCGACAAGGCCTGGCGCGAGGCGCAGACCGAGGCCGAGCGTTTGCAGGCCGAGCGCAATCGCCTGTCGAAGGAGATCGGCGCCGCCAAGGCCAAGGGCCTGGATGTCGGCGAGATCATGAAACAAGTTGCCGCCAGCAAGGAACGCCAGGCGGCGATGGAGGGTGAGGCCGCCGAGCGCCTGCGCGCGGTCGAGGCGCTGCTGGCCGGCATCCCCAACATTCCCGCCGACGACGTACCCGATGGCGCCGATGCGGACGCCAACAAGCTCGTGCGTCAGCACGGCGCGCCGCCGAGCTTCGCCTTCGAGCCCAGGGATCACGTCGCGCTCGGCGAGGCGCTGGGCCTGATGGACTTCGCGCGGGCGGGCAAGATTTCCGGCGCGCGCTTTGTCGTGCTGCGCGGCGAGCTCGCGCGGCTGGAGCGGGCGCTGGCCCAGTTCATGCTCGACATCCACACCCGCGAATTCGGCTATACCGAGGTGTCGCCGCCGCTGCTGGTGCGCGACGAGGCGGTGTTCGGCACCGGCAGCCTGCCGAAATTCGCCGACGATCTCTTCCGCACCACCACGGGGCTGTGGCTCATCCCCACCGCCGAGGTGTCGCTCACCAACCTGGTCGCCGACGAGATCGTCGAGGAAGCGCAGCTGCCCCTGCGCTTCACCGCCTGGACGCCGAGTTTCCGCTCCGAGGCGGGCGCGGCGGGCAAGGACACTCGCGGCATGATCCGCCAGCACCAGTTCTACAAGGTCGAGCTGGTGTCGATCGTCCATCCCGACAAATCCGTCGAGGAGCACGAGCGCATGACGACGTGCGCCGAGACCATTCTCCAGCGCCTCGGCCTCGCCTATCGCGTGATGCTGCTGTGCACCGGCGACATGGGCTTCGCCGCCCGCAAGACCTACGACATCGAGGTCTGGCTGCCGGCGCAGAAGGCCTATCGCGAGATTTCCAGCTGCTCCAACACCGGCGAGTTCCAGGCGCGGCGCATGAAGGCGCGGTTCCGGCCCAAGGAGGGGAAGGGGACGCGCTTCGTCCACACCCTCAACGGCTCGGGCCTCGCAGTCGGCCGCACGCTGATCGCGGTGCTCGAGAATTATCAGCTAGGCAATGGGGCCATCGCGGTGCCGGAGGCGCTACGGCCCTATATGGGCGGGATCGAGGTCATCGGCGGCAATGTTTGACCGGGCGATCAACCTCAAGACGGCGCGCATTCTGCTGACCAATGATGACGGCATCGCGGCGCGGGGCCTGAAGGTCCTCGAGACCGCCGTCCGCGGTCTCTGCAAGGACGTCTGGGTGGTGGCGCCGGAGCTGGAGCAGAGCGGTGCCGGACATTCGCTGACGCTGCACCGGCCGCTGCGGGTCCGGAAGCTGGCGGCGCGCCGCTTTGCCGTCGACGGCACGCCGACGGACTGCGTGCTCCTGGCGATCAGCAAGATCCTCACCGACAAGCGACCGACCCTGGTGCTGTCGGGCATCAACGCCGGCGCCAACCTGGGCGAGGACGTGACCTATTCCGGCACCATCGCCGCGGCGATGGAAGCGACGCTGCTGGACGTGCCGGCGATCGCCATGAGCCTGCAGTCCATCGAGCGCGGCAAGCTGCGCTGGGACACGGCGGCCAAATTCGCGGGCGAGGCGGTCCGCCGCCTGGTGGCGCAGCCCTGGCCGAAGAACACCCTCATCAACGTGAATTTCCCCGACGTGGCGCCGGGCGCGGTAAAGGGCTTCAAGGTGGCGCGCCAGGGCCGGCACAAGATCGGCGACCAGATCAGCGAGCGCGTGGATCCCCGCGGTCGCACCTATTTCTGGATCGGGCCAACCCGCGCCGAGGACGTCGGCCGCGCCGGCACCGATCTGGCGGCGGTGACCGAGGGCATGATCTCCCTGACGCCGATCCTGCTCGATCTCACCAACGACGACGCGCTCTCGCCCCTGCGCAAGGTGTTCTCGTGAGCACGGTGCTTGCCACCAAGCAGGCACGGCTCATCATGGAATTGCGATCGGCAGGCATCACCGACGTGCGCGTGCTGAGCGCCATCGAGCGCGTGCCGCGGGAGGTATTCCTGCCCGATACCTTCAAGGATCGCGCCTACGAGAACGTGGCGCTCCCCATCGGCCACGGGCAGACCATCAGCCAACCGCTGGTGGTGGCGCACATGACCGAGGCCCTGGCGCCGGGCGAGCGCCACAAGGTGCTGGAGATCGGCACCGGATCCGGCTACCAGGCCGCGGTGCTGGCGCGGCTCTGCCGGCGCGTCTTCACGCTGGAGCGGCACCGGGATCTGCTGCGGGTCGCGGAGCAGCGCTTCGCCGCGCTTCGCATCCACAACATCGTGACGCGCCACGGCGACGGCACCAAGGGCTGGCCGGAGCAGGCGCCCTTCGAGCGCATCCTGGTGACCGCCGCCGCCGCCGAAGTACCGCCGGTGCTGCGGGACAGCCTGGCGGACGGCGGCGTGATGGTGATCCCGATCGGCGATGTGCATCGGGACCAGGTGCTGGTGCGAATCACGCGTCAGGGCGACCAGTTTCAACGCGAGGAGCTGGCGCCGGTGCGCTTCGTGCCGCTGGTGGCGGGATTGCCGCGCGCGACACCGCACAAGGCCTGACGCGTTTTCCCGCCGCCGGCCCCGCGATTGTGACGGTGGGGCCCCTGACATACACTCCCCGCCCATGACGGGTCCGCATCTCCTGCGTCTGATGATGGCGCTGCTGGCGATTACGCTCGCGGCTTGCGATCAGGCCGACACGCCGGCGCCTGTCATGTCGGGCCAATCCGCCACCACCTCGGCGCCAGGCGGCTCCATGGTGGGACCCACTGGCCTGCGGCCTCCCGGATTGGAGGGGCGTCCGCATCCGGATCAGATCGTGGTGCAGCGCGACGAGACGCTCTACGAGGTGTCACGGCGGTATGACGTGCCGCTCCGCGCCATCATCGACGCCAACAACCTGCAGCCGCCCTATCGCATCAACACGGGCCAGACGCTGACTCTGCCGCGGGTGCGCGTCCACTACGTGCTGGCGGGCGACACCCTCTACAGCGTGTCGCGTCTCTGGGGCGTCGATGTCGCGACCCTGGCGGAAATGAACCATATGCAGCCGCCCTACACGCTCATCACCGGGAGCGGGCTGATGCTGCCGCCGCAAGTGGCGCCCGCGGTGGCGTCCGCATCCGGACCGGGACAGCGGCCGGCACAGGGGCGGGGCGCCTATACCGCGGCTCCCTTGGCACCGCCAACGACTGGCGGGTCGGCAGTCGCCCCGCTACCGCCAGCAGCCGCGGTGCCTACACCGGCGCCGCCAACAGCGCCGCCGGTGGCGACCGCAACACCGGGCACGCTGAGCATCCCCGCGGCGCCCCCGCCAGCCGCCGCGCCGCCGGCTCCCGTCCCGCCCACGGCGGCGGCCCCTACACCGCCGCAGACCGCTGTGCTGGCGCCGCCACCACCGCGCGGCGGGCAGAGCTTCCTCTGGCCGGTGCGCGGGCACGTCATCAGCGGCTACGGCACGGCCACCGGCGGCACTCACAACGACGGCATCAATATCGCGGCGCCGGAGGGGACCACCGTCGTCGCCGCCGACAACGGCACGGTCGCCTATGCCGGCAACGAGCTGCGCGGCTACGGGAATCTGATCCTGGTCAAGCACGCCGACGGCTGGATGACCGCCTATGCCCATAACTCGCAACTGCTGGTGAAGCGCGGCGAGCGCGTGCAGCGCGGTCAGGCGATCGCACGCGTGGGAGCGACGGGCGCGGTGAATGCGCCGCAGCTTCACTTCGAGGTGCGCAAGGGCACCCGCGCCCTCGATCCCGCGGATTTCCTGCCGCCGGGAACGAACGGTTAAGCGGCGCGGATCTTGCCGAGGAAGCTGTCGATCTCCGCGCGCAGGTGATCCGCCTGCTTGCCGAGCTCACCCGCCGACACCAGCTCCCGCTCGGCGGCACTCTGGCTCTGCTGGGTCACCTGGTTGAGTCCGGCGATATTCTCGCGTACTTCGGACGTATTCTGCGCGGCGTCCTGGGTGTTGCGGGAGATCTCCTTGGTGGCGGTGCTCTGCTCCTCCACCGCCGAGGCGATCGAGCTGGCGATCTCGCTGATCTCGTTGATGGTGCCGCCGATGGTGCCGATCGCGCCGACGACGTTCTCCGTCGCCGATTGGATGCCGCGGATCTGCGCTGCGATCTCGTCGGTGGCCTTGGCGGTCTGGCCGGCCAGCGCCTTCACCTCGTGGGCGACGACGGCGAAGCCCTTGCCGGCATCGCCGGCGCGCGCCGCCTCGATCGTGGCATTGAGCGCCAGGAGATTGGTCTGGCTGGCAATGTCCTGGATGAGCTGCACCACCTCGCCGATGCGGCCGGCGGCTTCCGACAGGCTGCCGACCATGCCGTTGGTCTGCTGCGCCTCGCCAACCGCCTTGCCCGCGGTCTTGGCGGAGTTGGAGACCTGGACGGTGATCTCGGCGATCGAGACCGCGAGCTCCTCGGCGGCGCCGGCGACGGTCTGGACGTTGGCGGATGCCTTCTCGAAGGCGGCGAGAACGGCGGCGGATTGGTGGCCGCCCTGGGTCGCGATCTCGGACATGCCAGTGGAGGTCGTGCGCATGCTGTCGGACGCCGCGACCAGCGCGTCGAGGGCGGCCTTCACCGATCCCTCGAAGGTCCGGATGTGCTGCTCGATGGCGGCCGTCCGCTGCTCGCGGCGCTGCTGCTCGACCTGCTGCTCCGCGGCGAGCGCGCGGGCGGAGACGGCGTTCTGCTTGAAGATCACGAGGGCGCGGGCGAGGACGCCGATCTCGTCCCGGCGCTCGGTGCCGACGACGTCGATCTCGAGCGTGCCGCCCGCCAGATGCTCCATCAGCCCCGATATCCGACCGAGGGGACGCGACACCTGCGCCAGGCCGATCCACGCCAGGAGGACGAGCGCCAGAAGCTGGGCAAGACCGGAGACGAGGAGGAGCTCCAGCTCCGAGCTCCGGCCGGCCGCGATGGTGTTGTTCTTCGCCCGCCGCATGTCCTCGGTGCTGAGATCCACGATCTTGCCCATGAGTTCGTCGACCTTGCCGCGCCATTTGCGCCCTTCGCCACCCTGGGAGGCAGCGGCGTGGGTGGTGAAGCTGTCGATCTTGCTCTGCAGCGTGACCTCGTTCGCGTGCACGAACTCCTTGTAGGCCGCGATGGTCTCCGCCAACAGTTGCTGGCGATCCGCCGCCGTCATCAAGGGCTGCATCGCGTCGAGCCGACGCCCGACCTCGGCGAGGATTTTGTTGTCGGCATCGGTGGACTTCTGGGTGTCCTCGAGGGTGGTGGCGAGACGGGCGTCGCGCTGATGCACGGTCGCCTGGTTCAGGTCGCCGACGACCTGCAGCGCGAGCTGCAGGCGGGCCGCGTCCCGGTCGACGATACTGGAGATGTTGTGCTCGAGGATTGCGCGCCATTGGCCCGCGGCGACCACGGTGGCGATGCCGGCGATCACGAGGACTATGGCCGGAATGGCCAGCTTGTGCAGCAATCGCAGATTCGAAATGAGCTTGTTCATGATACCCCTCCCGCGTCGGCGGCCCCTCCACCCATGTCGGGGAGTCGCCAGCCGGATTAGCGGTCGACAATCGATCGACTATTAGCCGGCGGGATTTTTAAGGCAGGGTTAAGCGGGCACCGCATTCCCTTGCGATTGCCACCTGAAGTAGTAAGCCCACTTCCGGATTGCAGGCTACGCGCGAGAACGCGCCTTACGCCTAGCTGATCTGCTTTCCCAGCCGCCCGGCGAGATCCTGGATGTACTGCCAGGCGACGCGGCCGGAGCGGGCGCCGCGGGTGATCGACCACTCGTTGGCCTCGGCCTTCAGCTGGTCCGCGGGAATGTCGAGCCCGTAGCGCTCGGCGTAGCCGCGCACCATGGCGAAGTAGGTCTCGTTGTCGCAGGCGTGGAAACCGAGCCAGAGGCCGAAGCGGTCGGAGAGGGACACCTTCTCCTCCACCGCCTCGCCGGGATTGATCGCGGTGGAGCGTTCGTTCTCGATCATGTCCCGCGACAGCAGGTGCCGGCGATTGGAAGTGGCGTAGAGCACGACGTTGACGGGCCGCCCCTCGATGCCGCCGTCCAGCACCGCCTTCAGGGATTTGTAGCTGGTGTCCTGCTGATCGAAGGAAAGGTCGTCGCAGAACAGGATGCAGCGGCGCTTCGTCGTGCGCAGCAGGGACAGCAGGCGGGGCAGCGTCGGAATATCCTCGCGGTGAATCTCCACCAGCACCAAGGCACGGGCGCGCTGGGCATTGACCGCCGCGTGCGCCGCCTTCACCAGCGAGCTCTTGCCCATGCCGCGCGCGCCCCAGAGCAGCACGTTGTTGGCGGGAAGGCCGTTGGCGAAACGCTCGGTGTTGTCGATGAGGATGTCGCGCACGCGGTCGATCCCCTTGAGGAGGGAGATCTCGACCCGGTTCACCGCCGGCACCGGCTCCAGCCAGTCGCGCTCGGCGTGCCAGACGAAGGCGTCGGCGGCATCGAAGTCGTTCGCCGGCGGCCGCGGCGGCGCCAGGCGCTCCAGGGCGTCGGCAACACGCTGCAGCAGGGGCTCGAGACGGTGCTTGTCGCTCATCGGAAATCGCGGTGAAACGGGGCTTGGCGCAAGGGCGGCGGACCCTAGCACAACGCGCCCGGCCGTCAACCGCGGGCCCCTCCGGCGCCATTGCTCTTTGCGGGCAAACCGCGTACCAATGCCGCCGACCGGCGCCCGGGGAGGGACGCCGCGATTGAAGAAGACCCTTGGAGGGCCGATGTTTACGACGCCAGCATACGCGCAATCGCTCATCGACAGTGCGGGCGGCATGGTTCAACTCCTGCCGCTGGTTCTGATCTTCGTCGTCTTCTATTTCTTCCTGATCCGCCCGCAGCAGCAGCGCGCGAAGCAGCACAAGACGACCTTGGAATCCCTGCGCCGCGGCGACCGCGTGGTCACCGGCGGCGGCATCATCGGCACTGTTGCCAAAGTCGTGAGCGACACCGAGGTCAACGTGGATATCGCCGAGAATGTGCGCGTGCGGGTGCTGCGCAGCACGATCACCCAGGTGCTGGCCAAGACCGAGCCCGCGGGCAAGAGCAAGGAAAAGGATACGGACGACGCCGAGGAGAAAGCCGACGCCGCCAAGAGCGGCTGACGCGGCGATTGAGGGATCGAGCCTAGACGATGCTCTACTTCTCGACCTGGAAGGTGACGCTGATCGTCGGGATCTGCCTCCTGGGCGTGCTGCTCACGGTGCCGAACCTGTTCAGCGCGGAAACTCTCGACAAGCTCCCGAGCTGGCTGCCCCATCGCCAGATCAGCCTCGGCCTCGACCTGCGCGGCGGCTCGCACCTGCTGCTCGAGGTCGACATGAACACCGTGCTGCGGGAGCGGCTCAACAACGCCCTCGACGCGGCGCGCACCGAGCTGCGCAATGCCCGCATCGGCTACACCGGCCTCGCGGTCCAAAACAACCAGCTCGTCTTCACCGTCAGCGACCTGAACCGCCTCGACGACGTGCGCACCCTCGTGCCCAAGCTCGACCCCGAGCTGGTGCCGACGATCGGCACCGACGGCCAGGTGGCGCTGGCCTTCGACGAGCGCGCGCTCGAGCGCCGCAAGAGCACGGTCCTGGAGCAGTCGATCGAGATCGTGCGCCGGCGCATCGACGAGACCGGCACCAAGGAGCCGACCATCCAGCGCGAGGGCAGCGACCGCATCCTGGTGCAGCTCCCCGGCATCGACAATCCCGAGCACGTGAAGGAGCTCCTCGGCAAGACCGCCAAGATGACGTTCCAGCTCGTCGATACCAGCATTTCTCCGGACGACGCCCGGCGCGGCCGGCTGCCGCCCGGCGACGACATCCTGCCGGGGATCGACGATGCCCGGCACGCCGGCGGGCCGAAGCAGGAATACGTCGTGCAGAAGCGCATCATGGTGAGCGGCGACAGCCTGACCGATGCCCAGGCGACCTTCCAGAACAACGAGCCCGTCGTCAGCTTCAAGTTCGATTCCAACGGCGGCCGCCGCTTCGGCGAGGCGACCAAGGCGAACGTCAACAAGCCCTTCGCCATCGTGCTCGACGACAAGGTGATCAGCGCGCCGGTCATCCGCGAGCCGATCCTCGGCGGTTCCGGCGTGATCTCCGGCAGCTTCACCACCCAGACCGCCAATGATCTGGCGCTCCTGCTGCGCGCGGGCGCGCTGCCGGCGCCTCTGACCATCCTGGAGGAGCGCACCGTCGGTCCCGATCTCGGCGCCGATTCGATCCATGCCGGCACGCTTGCCAGCCTCGTCGGCGTGATCCTGGTGGTCGTCTTCATGCTGGTGTTCTACGGCCTCTTCGGCGTCTTCGCCGACATCGCGCTCTTCTTCAATCTGTGCCTGATGATGGCGAGCCTGTCGCTTCTCGGCGCCACCCTGACCTTGCCGGGGATCGCCGGCATCGCCCTCACCATGGGCATGGCGGTCGACGCCAACGTGCTGATCTACGAACGCATCCGCGAGGAGGTGCGCGGCGGGCGCACGCTGCTCTCGGCGCTCGAGGCCGGCTTCGCCCGCGCCTTCGGCACCATCCTCGACAGCCACGTCACGACTCTGGTGGCGGGCGCGCTGATGTTCTGGCTGGGCTCCGGACCGGTGAAGGGATTCGCCGTGACCCTGTGCCTGGGCGTGCTGACGTCGCTGTTCTCGGCGATCTTGGTGACGCGCCTGCAGATCGTCACCTGGGTCCGGCGTACCCGACCCAAAGTCATCCCGATCTGACGGCGGCGCCCGCGATGTTCCGACCCCTCATCATCATCCGTCACATCCCCAACATCGATTTCATGGGGCTGCACAAGCTGGGATTCGCGATCTCGGCGGTGCTGACGCTGCTCTCGATCGGGCTCTTCTTCGGGGTCGGCCTCAACTACGGCATCGACTTCTCCGGCGGCGTGCTGATCGAGATCCGCACCCAGGGGCCGGCGGATCTCGCGGGCATGCGCGAGAAGCTCAACGCCCTCGATGTCGGCGAGGCGTCGCTGCAGGGCTTCGGCAGCCCCAACGACGTGCTGATCCGCCTGCCGCGGCAGCCCGGCGACGACAAGGCGCAGATGGTGGGCGTCGAGAAGGTCCGCCAGAACTCTCGGCCAAGGCGTCGAGTTCCGGCGGGTCGAGGTGGTGGGGCCCAAGGTCGGCAGCGAGCTGGTCAAGGCCGGCGTGATGGCCACGGTGCTGGCGCTGATCGCCATCGCGGCTTACGTGTGGTTTCGCTTCGAATGGCAGTTCGGCGTCGGCGCGATGCTGTCGACTCTCCATGACTCCATCACGACGATCGGCCTCTTCGCGCTGTTGCATCTCGAATTCAATCTGACGACCCTGGCGGCGATCCTCACCATCGCCGGCTATTCCATCAACGACACCGTGGTCATCTACGATCGCGTGCGCGAGAGCATGCGGAAGTACAAGACCATGGATCTGCGCACTCTCATCAACCTGAGCCTCAACGAGACCCTGTCGCGGACCATCCTGACCGTGAGCACGACGGCGCTCGCGGTATTATCGCTGCTGATCTTCGGCGGCGAGGTGCTGCGGGGCTTCAGCATCGCGATGCTCTGGGGCATCGTGATCGGGACCTATTCCTCGCTCTTCATCGCCGCACCGCTGCTGTTCTACATCCGTCCCCGGCGCCCCGGCAGCAGCACGGACGCCGCGAAGACCGACGGCGTGCCGGCGATCAAGCCGCCGCCGGACGCGCAGGCGGCACAGCGCAGCCCTTGATCCCATGGACGTGACGCCGATCATTCCCGCCGGCCGGCAGGTGATCGAAAGTTATGGTCCGAGCGGCTTTCGCGTCACCGGTGTCGCCTATGGTGGCTCGATCCTGGTATTCCCCGATCGCACCATCGAATGGAATGTCGCCACGCTCGCCGACGTGACGGTGGAGGCGCTGCGCCCGGTGATCGAGCGCGGCGGCATCGAGATCCTTCTGCTCGGCTGCGGTGCGCGCATGGTGCCGGTGGCGCCGCCGCTTCGCCAGGCGCTCCGCTCCGCTGGCATCGTCGTCGATGCCATGGATACCGGCGCCGCCTGCCGCACCTACAATGTCCTGATGGCCGAGGAGCGGCGGGTGGCGGCGGCGCTCATCCGCCTGGGATAGGCGCCGCCGCCAATCTGGATCAGACGACCCAGCCGTAGCCCTTGAAGTACTGCTGGAACGTATCCGCCCGGAGCGCGAAAATTCCGTGGCCCGGCAGCGTCAGGTTCCGCACCAGCGAGCCCTCGCCGAACTTCTCGTGCAGGAAAGACGGCACCTGCTCGATGCTGAACCAAGGAGCATTGTCGACGTTGAGCGTTGCCTCGGTATTGCCCCAGGGGTTGCGCAGCACGATGTACTGCTGCTTGGCGACGCTGTCGTATTGCCAGCCCAGGATCGAGTAGACGTGCCAGGCGACGAGATTGGCGCTGCCGTAGTTGATGGGCGTCGGCGCTTCCGCGGCGCTGGCGTAGGTCCAGGCGCACATGGGATCGAAGGTCCAGGAGCCCGCCGAGTGACTGCGCACGGTGTTCCAGATGTCGTCGGGCGTGACACCCTGGGTCGGCGCATAGTGCTGATTGAGGCCGGTCAGAAGTCATGAGATCGAAGATCGGGTCGCCGCCGCCGATCTTCGTGTAGTCGGGATGGTCGCCGGTATCCTTGGTGACCCATTTGACCCAGGCCTTCTCATAGACCTGGGGCCAGGTCTCCTCGACGTCGCCGCAACGGGCGTAGATGTAGCCGTCGCCCGGCTCCATCAGCGGCAGGAACTCCGTCACCTCGACGTCCTCGGCCGCGGCGCCGGGGGCGGAGAAGAACGACACCATGTCGATGCCGCTGCCCTTCTCGAATGAATCGCTGGCGGCAATCGGCCGCGTGCGCTGCATGATGTTGTAGGGCTTGGCCCAGGCGAGGGAGGCCAGCGCCGAGATGAAGTGGCAGTCGGGAATGGCGCCCTGGACCGGATCGGTGAAGTCGGCGGGATCGGTGAAGAAATGGCTGTCGGCGGGGCGCGCCCACTGCTGTATCGGGCCAAGGCCAGGCACTCTGCGGACCGGTCCCAGCAGCGACGCATGCAACTCCCGGAGGGACGGCACTTTGGCATCGCGGACCAGCTCGCGCTTCGCGGCGTCGAAACGAAGGTGCGGGTAGAGCGGCGAGCCGAATTGGGGATCGAACAGCTTGGAATATTCCATGTTGAGGGTCTGCTCGATCAGGCGCGAAGGTTCGGCGATGCGCCGCCAATCCAGTTGCTGATGGAGCCTCAGCTCCACGAGGGCAAAGGGATTGACGACACCGATGTTCTGCGGACGAGCAACGTCGGCGGCCATGGTATCCTCCGTATGTTGGATTGCGCGCGGTGCGTCCCGTCGCGCCGGAGGACTTTGCGGTATCGGCGGCACCCGGAGTTGTGAGGCCCGTCACATCATCGCTCCGAAGAGGGATGGCGAACTTTTCTGCCGGAATTATTCGGAACGGGTCGCGGATCGCGTACGGGGTTGAGGCAAATAGAAAAAGGCGGGCCGATCGGGCCCGCCTTTCCATCTTGCCTGGCCGGGACGTTATTTGGCCGCGGCGAGGTTCTTGGCCGCGAAGTCCCAGTTCGCCAGCTTATCCAGGAAGGTCTGGACGAAGTCCGGACGGCGGTTCTGATAGTCGAGATAGTAGGCGTGCTCCCAGACATCGCAGGTGAGAAGCGGCACCTGTCCCGACGTGAGTGGCGTCACGGCGTTCGGCGTTTTGACGATCTTGAGCTCGCCCTTGTCGGCGACGAGCCAGGCCCAGCCACTGCCGAACTGGCCGACCGCCGCCGCCTTGAAGAGCTCCTTGAACTTGTCGAGGCCGCCGAAATCCCGCGTGATGCCCTGGGCCAGATCGCCGGCGGGCGCGCCGCCGCCGCTGGGCTTCATCGAGCTCCAGAAGAAAGTGTGGTTCCAGACCTGGGCCGCGTTGTTGAAGACGCCGGCCTTGGCTTCGTCCTTGGCGGTCGCCTTGATGATCTCCTCGAGGGACTTGGCCGCGAGCGGCGTGTCCTTGACGAGGTTGTTCAGGTTGGTGACATAGGCCTGGTGGTGCTTGCCGTGATGGAACTCGAGGGTCTTCGCCGACATATTCGGCTCGAGGGCGGTCTTGTCGTAGGGAAGCGGGGGAAGTTCGAACGCCATGCTGTCCTCTTTCTGGTCGCAAGGGTGATCGCGGAAGCCGAGACGGCCTCTGCGCCTCCGGCGTCGGCGAGCGACGACCGGAGTGGAAGAGCGCGGGAATAGGGAACCCGAGCCGCGGATGAATCGCTTGAAGTTAGAGAATGGAGCGGGGGACGCGCCTCAGCGAGTGAGTTGCCTGTAACATATTCGGTGCGAGCAGCAGCCTACCCACACCCGGCAGCGGTCGCAATCCGTCGCCGTGCCTAAAAAACAGCCGAGGCGGGGGAGCCCCGGCTGTCGCGTCCGTCGGATTGCCAGTGGCGTCAGGCCAACCGCATCAGTAGAAGTGGCTGGCGCCCGCCATGCAGTAGAGCATGGGGATCGACAGCATGGTGTTGGTGCGGGAGGCAAGGCCCGCCAGGCGTGCCGCCTTCTTCTTCTCGTCCGGCGAGGCCTCGACCATCCCCAGCACCTTCTGCTGGTTCGGCCAGATGATGAACCAGACGTTGAACCACATGATGGTACCCAGCCACATGCCGATGCCGATGACGGTGTATTTGTGGGTGCCGTCGCCGATGCCGAGCTTGATGGCGTTGAAGAGGTAGCCGTTGAACCAGGCCAGGATCAGGCCGGTGGCGATGGTGGACATGGCGCCCCAGCGGAACCAGAACAGCGCCGTCGGCGCGATCACCTTGCTGATCGCCGGCTTCTGCTCGTCCGGGATCTTCGGCATCGACGGCGTCTGCACGAAATTGAAGTACCAGAGCAGCCCGATCCACATGATGCCGCTCAGGATGTGGAACCAGCGGAAGCAGAACGCCCACCAGTCGTATGAAACGAGTTCCATGATGTTTTCCCCCCGTTCCGATCAGTGAATGGCGTGGATGAGGAGGACGACGACGACCGTGAGAACGAAACCGAGGAATACGGTCTGTCCAAGCGAGTCCAGCGGATTTTTCATTGGAACCTCTACCGTTAGGGGTGTCGAGGATTCCCTGGCATCTTATCATGGCTCAACTTTTGAGCAATCGCCGCCCCTCGCTCCGCCACCTGGTCGCGACTCCCGATGATGCTATCTCCGGTTGCCGATCTCCTTCGCCGCCACGATCGCGACCGCTACTTGACCGCGCTGTTCGCGCCGGCGGAGCGGCGGGACGCGTTGATGGCGCTCTATGCCTTCAATCACGAGGTGGCGAAGACGCGGGAGACTGTCACCGAGCCGATGCTGGGCCGTATCCGACTGCAGTGGTGGCGCGAGGGGCTGGCGGCCGCCTACGGCAGCGGACCGGTCCGCCAGCACGAGGTGATGGTGCCGCTCGCCGACGCGATCCGGCGCTTTGGTCTCACCCGCGACGAATTGGAGCGGCTGATCGACGCCCGCGAGCTGGATCTGGAGGCCGAGCCGCCCGCCACCGTCGCGGCGCTGGAAGCCTACTGCGCCGACAGCTCCGGCCGTCTCCAGGCGCTTGCCCTGGAGATCCTGGGCGTTCGCGATGCCGAGGCGATGGCGGCGGCACGCGAAGTCGGCACCGCCTATGCCCTGACCGGCCTGCTGCGTGCCATTCCCTTTCACGCCCGCGCTCGCCGTCTCTACATCCCCTCGGATGTCTCCCATGAGACCGGCCTCGACGTGGCGGCACTTTTCGAGCTCAAGCCGACCGCGGGGCTGGCGGCAGCGGCGCGGAGCCTCGCAGGCCGCGCCCAGGCGCAGCTGTCGGCGGCGCGCGGACGGGCCCGACGCCTGCCGCAGGCGGCGCTGCCGGCGCTGCTGCCGGCCCGCCTCGCGTCGATCTACCTCCGTGCCCTCGAGCGGGGCGGCTTCGATGTCTTCGATCCGCGTCTGGCGCTGCCGCGCGGCGGCAACAGCCTGCGGCTCGCCTGGGCGGCGCTGATCCGGCGCTATTGATCTGCCGAGGCAAATCGGGGATTGAATAGGGCGGGGACGGAATAAAACGCCGAGGTGAGGGGATGCGGTTGCGCCAGACGGCGACGCTCGCCGCGATGCTGTTCGCTGCCGGGGCCGGGACCGCCGCCGCGATGCAGGAACAGCGCTTCGGCCCCTACGATGTGCGGATCATGGAGCCCAGCGACGGGGTCTGGCCCGGCCGGCTCGAGATCCTTCTCAACGGCAAGCTGGTCTATCGCGCCAACGACCGGACCTACGGGTTCGCCGATGGCGTTCCCATGGGCACCGATCTCACCAGGAGCAACGAGCCCATGCTCGCCGTCAGCAGCTACAGCAACGGAACGCGCTGCTGCTTCGAGATCCTGATGTTCGGACTCGGGCCCAAGCTGCGGATCGCGCCGCCGATCCTGGGCGGCAACGGCGAGGGCAAGTTCGAGCAGGCCGGCGACGGCTGGTACTACGTGACCCGCGACTGGACCTTCGCGACCTGGAAGACCGAGTTCGAGCTGGCACCGGCCTGCCGGGTGGTGCTGCGCTATCAGAAGGGCCGCTGGCGTCTCGCCCCCGAGCGCCTGCGGCGGGCGTCGCTGCCGGCGCCGCTCCTCAATCAGCTCGCCGCCAAGATCCGCGGCAGTGAGCGCTGGCACATCGCCGCCTCCGGCGCGATCGAGGCCTATGAGCCGCAGCTCTGGCTCCTGATGCTCGACCTCGTCTATACCGGCAATCCCGATCAGGCCTATGAGCTGTTGGATGCCGCCTGGCCGCCCCGCGCGGCGGCAGCGAAGCGGGCCTTCTTGCGGGACTTCCGCCGCCAGCTCGCCCGCAGCCCCTACGCCGCCGAGATCAAGCGGCTGCCGAAGTCGCCGCCGGCGGCCCAGAGCGACGCGGCCCAGGCCTGCGAGCGGGAGTGACGCTCACTCCGCCGCGGCGCGGGCGGGCCCCAGCCACTGGCCAAGGTCCGCGAGCGCGCGCCGCGCCATCATCGGCTTGCGCTCACCCTTGTTGCCCCGGGTGATCGCTCCCGCCGGCAGCGGCGGGAAGAGGCCGAAATTCACGTTCATGGGCTGGAATGTCCCGGCATCGGCCCCGCCCGTGATGTGGGCGAGAAGCGCGCCCAGGGCGGTGGTGGCGGGCGGCGGCACGATGGCGGCGCCACGCCGCTCCGCCGCCGCAAAGCGGCCGGCGAGGAGGCCGATGGCGGCGCTCTCCACATAACCCTCGACGCCGGTGATCTGGCCGGCGAAGCGCAGGCGCGGCATCGCCTTTAGCCGGAGAGCGCCGTCCAGCAAGCGGGGACTGTTCAGGAAGGTGTTGCGATGGAGGCCGCCGAGGCGCGCGAACTCGGCGCCGGCGAGGCCTGGGAATCATGCGGAAGACCGGCTTCTGCGCGCCGTGCTTCAGCTTGGTCTGGAAGCCGACGATGTTGTAGAGCGTGCCCAGCGCATTGTCCTGGCGGAGCTGCACCACGGCGTAGGCGCGCCGCCCGGTGCGGGGATCGGTGAGGCCCACCGGCTTCATCGGCCCATAGCGCAAGGTGTCGATGCCGCGCGCCGCCATCACTTCGATCGGCAGGCAGCCGTCGAAGTAGGGCGTGCTCTTCTCCCACTCCTTAAAGTCGCCGGTCTCGCCCGCCAACAGCGCCGCGACGAAGGCGAGGTACTGTTCCTTGTCCAAGGGACAGTTGATGTAGTCGGCGGTGTCGTCGCGGTCGTAGCGCGACTGCAGCCACGCCACGGACATGTCGATGCTGTCCCGATGGACGATGGGCGCGATGGCGTCGAAAAAAGCGAGGGCATCCTCGCCGGTGAGATCGCGGATCGCTGACGCGAGAGCCGGCGAAGTGAGGGGCCCGGTGGCGACGATGACGCTCTCCCACGCCGCCGGCGGCAGGCCCGCGATCTCCTCCCGGACGATCGTCACCAGCGGATGCGCGGCCAGCGCCGCCTCGACCGCGCCGGAGAATCCATGCCGATCCACCGCCAGCGCGCCTCCGGCGGGAACCTTGTGAGCATCCGCCGCCCGCAGGATGAGGGAGCCGCAGCGCCGCATCTCCTCGTGCAGCACGCCGACCGCATTGTTGAGGGGATCGTCGGAGCGGAAGGAGTTGGAGCAGACCAGCTCCGCCAGCCCGTCGGTCAGATGCGCCTCGGTCCCGCGCACCGGCCGCATCTCGTGCAGCACCACGGGAACCCCGGCCTCGGCGATCTGCCAAGCCGCCTCGCTGCCGGCAAGGCCGCCGCCGATGATGTGGACGGCAGTGCCCATCCCTAGGCCCGCTTGAGCTTCTTCTGCCCGCTTCGTGCGAGATAGCTGCGGAGATATTGACCCGTATAGCTCGCCTCCGCCTCCGCGACCTGCTCGGGTGTACCGGCGGCGACCACGCGGCCGCCGCCAGCGCCGCCCTCGGGGCCGAGGTCGATGATCCAGTCGGCGGTCTTGATGACTTCGAGGTTGTGCTCGATCACCAGGACCGTGTTGCCCTGGTCGACGAGGGCGTGCAGAACGTCGAGGAGCTTGCGCACGTCCTCGAAATGCAGGCCCGTGGTGGGCTCGTCGAGGATGTAGAGGGTGCGGCCGGTGGCGCGGCGCGAGAGTTCCTTCGCCAGCTTCACGCGCTGGGCCTCGCCGCCGGAGAGCGTCGTCGCGGCCTGGCCGACGTGGATGTAGTCGAGACCGACGCGGTGCAGCGTCACCAGCTTCTCGCGGATCGCGGGCACGGCGCGGAAGAACTCGGCGCCTTCCTCCACGGTCATGTCGAGGACGTCGGCGATGCTCTTCTCCTTGAACAGCACCTCCAGCGTCTCGCGGTTGTATCGCTTACCCTTGCAGACGTCGCATTGCACGTAGACGTCCGGCAGAAAGTGCATCTCGATCTTGAGGACGCCGTCGCCCTGGCAGGCCTCGCAGCGGCCGCCCTTGACGTTGAAGGAAAAGCGGCCGGGAGCGTAGCCCCGCGCCTTCGCCTCCGGAAGCCCCGCGAACCAATCGCGGATCGGGGTAAAGGCACCCGTGTAGGTCGCGGGATTGGAGCGCGGCGTGCGGCCGATCGGTGACTGGTCGATGTCGACGATCTTGTCCAGATGCTCGGCGCCCTCGATGCGGTCATGCTCGCCGGGGTGCTCGCGGGCACCCATCAGGCGGCGCGCCAGCGCTTTGTAGAGGGTCTCGATGACCAGCGTCGACTTGCCGCCGCCGGAGACGCCGGTGACGCAGGTGAAGGTGCCGATGGGAATATCCACCGTCAGGTTCTGCAGGTTGTTGGCGCGGGCGCCGACGATGCGGAGCTTGTGCCCGAGCTGGCCGCGCCGCCGCGTCGCCGGCACCTCGATGCGGCGCCGGCCGGTGAGGTACTGGCCGGTGATGCTCTTGGGATCCGCCATCACGTCCTCGGGCTTGCCCGCCGCCACCACCAGGCCACCGTGCACGCCGGCACCCGGTCCCATGTCGATGAGATAGTCGGCGGCGCGGATCGCCTCCTCGTCGTGCTCGACGACGATCACGGTGTTGCCGAGATCGCGGAGCCGCTTGAGGGTCGCCAGCAGCCGGTCGTTGTCGCGCTGATGCAAGCCGATCGATGGCTCGTCCAGCACGTAGAGCACGCCGGTGAGGCCGGAGCCGATCTGGGAGGCAAGGCGGATGCGCTGGCTCTCGCCGCCGGAGAGGGTGCCGGAATTGCGGCCGAGGGTGAGGTACTCGAGGCCGACGTTCTTCAGGAATCCGAGGCGGTCGTTGATCTCCTTGAGGATGCGCTGGGCGATCTCGAGATGCTTCGGCGTGAGCTGCTCGCCGAGGGAGCCGAACCACTCGGCGGCCTTCAGGATCGAGAAATCCGTGACGTCGCTGATGTTGCGGCCGGCGATCTTCACCGCCAGGGCCTCGGGCTTCAGGCGCTTGCCGTGGCAGACCTCGCATTCCGTGGTGTTCTGGAAGCGGCCGAGTTCCTCCTTGATCCAGGAGCTGTCAGTCTCCTTGTAGCGCCGCTCCATGTTGGGAATGACGCCCTCGAACGGGCGCTTGGTGGTGTAGGAGCGCAGGCCGTCGTCGAACTTCATGGCGATCTCCTCGCCATCGGAGCCGAAGAGGATCGCCTTCTGCACCTTCTCCGGCAGGTCCTTCCAGGGCGTGTTGGTGCTGACCTTGTAGTGCCGCGCCAGGCTGTCGAGGGTCTGGGTGTAGTACTGGGAGCTGGAGCTGGCCCAGGGCGCCACCGCCTTCTCGCGCAGGCTCAGGCGCTCGTCGGGCACCACCAGTTCCGGATCGAAGAACAGCTTGGTGCCGAGCCCGTCGCAGGCCGGACAGGCGCCGAAGGGATTGTTGAAGGAGAAGAGCCTGGGCTCGATCTCGGGGATGGTGAAGCCCGAGACCGGGCAGGCGAATTTCGCCGAGAAGATCGTGCGCTCGCCGGTATCGGCATTCTCCGCGATGGCGAGGCCGTCGGCGAGGTTGAGGGCGGTCTCCAGGCTGTCGGCGAGGCGGTTGCCCAGCCCCTCCCGCACGACCAGGCGATCCACCACGACCTCGATGTCGTGCTTCAGCTTCTTGTTGAGGGCGGGGACGGCCTCGATCTCCAGCATCTTGCCGTCGACCTTGACGCGCTGGAAGCCGCGCTTCTGGTAGTCCGCCAGCTCCTTGCGGTATTCGCCCTTGCGCCCGCGCACCACCGGGGCGAGCAGGTAGAGCCGGGTCCCGTCCTTCATGGCGAGGATGCGGTCCACCATCTGGGAGACGGTCTGGCTCTCGATGGGCAAGCCGGTCGCCGGCGAATAGGGGATGCCCACCCGCGCGAACAGCAGGCGCATGTAGTCGTAGATTTCCGTCACCGTCCCCACGGTGGAGCGGGGATTGCGCGATGTCGTCTTCTGCTCGATGGAGATCGCCGGCGACAGACCCTCGATCAGGTCCACGTCGGGCTTCTGCATCAGCTCCAGGAACTGGCGCGCATAGGCCGAGAGGCTCTCGACATAGCGGCGCTGTCCCTCGGCATAGATGGTGTCGAAGGCCAGCGACGACTTGCCCGAGCCCGACAATCCCGTGAGCACCACCAGGCTGTCGCGGGGCATATCGACGTCCACGTTCTTCAGATTGTGCTCGCGCGCACCGCGAACCCGGATGTACTGCATGTCACCGGCTGGGAATTGGATGTTGGGGAAACTATAGCCCTCGGCGCCGGGAAAAGGCGACTCCGGCATGTCGGGTCTGGGCCAATAGATGGGGATGGACTGGCCGCCTGGGAAGGGGCACCCACCGCGCGCCCCCTGACTTCGGCCCCAGCCTTCGTGCTATGCTTGGCCTCGAAATTTCGAGGCTGTGGACAAGTCGGCGAGGCCGGAGGGAGCAGGAGATGGCAGGCAGCGTGAACAAGGTGATCCTGGTGGGCAATCTGGGCCGTGATCCGGAGATCCGCTCGACCCAGGACGGGACCAAGATAGCGAATCTCTCCCTGGCGACCTCGGAGACTTGGCGCGACAAGAACAGCGGCGAGCGCAAGGAGCGTACGGAGTGGCACCGGGTGGTGATCTTCAACGATCGCCTGGTGGACGTGGTCGAGAAATACGTGAAGAAGGGCTCCAAGCTCTACATCGAGGGCGCGCTGCAGACCCGCAAATGGACGGACAAGGAAGGGCAGGAGCGCTATAGCACCGAGGTGGTGCTGCAACGCTTCCGCGGCGAGCTCACCATGCTCGACGGCAGCCGTGGCGGCGGTGGCGGGTCGGACTTCGGCGGCGAGCCGGATAACGGCGGCGGCGGTGGCATGGGCGGCGGTGGCGGCGGCGGCGGCGCTCGCCGGCCCGGCAGCGCACCCCAGGACCTCGACGACGAGATTCCCTTCTAAGACCCGCCCGGGATAGCAAACGAACCCGGTGGGGTTACTGTCGGCGGATCAGAAGTCCGGTGTGAGCCTGCAGGTCTACGTGCCAGGCGGGCGCGGGTATCGAAGGCTCATGCGCGCTTGGTGGCACGGACATGCCGTGCAGGCGATCCTCGAGCATCTGGCGACTGTCACCCCGGGTGAATGGTCGAAACCGAGGGGAATCCAATGGCGCATCCGACCGTCCCCATATGGGTTCTTGTTGCCGGTCTCTTTGCGGCATCGGCCGCCGACGCGCAGGACCGTGTTGCGTCCGTTGCGCAGTCACCCTTCTCTGCCAAATCCGACATCGCGGGCGGAGATGTCCTATTGGTGGATCTTATCCACGCCCTCGACCAAGCCACTCACTCCTCGACGAAAATCGTCTTCCGCCCGTTCGCCAGGTCGTTGAAGGATACGGCCGCCGGCCTTGCGGATTTTCACATACCGTTCATTCAAGACGATGATTCTCCTCCGCCGGATGGGCTTCTCTACGTCGGCGAGGTCGATTTCGGGCAAGCTCAATTCGTCATCTATTCCCGAAAACTTGCCCCCTTGAATGCCAAGACGGTAGCGGAAGCGAAAAATATAGAAATCGAACCTGGCCATGAATCGTTCTTCCCGTTTCCGGTAACTGCGACCTACTGCGTGACCTGCAGCTTGGACAAGATCCTGCTGGGCAGGACCGACGCTTTGATCGTGTCCGCCGACGTGGTCGACCCGCTGCTGAACAAGCCGGAATACAATGCGATTCACCGCGCGCTGTTTAAGATGTATCCGATCCGGGCGCTCGTTCCCGCCAATGCGGACTCCACCGCAACGCGCCGCTATCTGATCGAGGGTACGAAACGCCTGAAGGAAACCGGGGAATTGTGGGAAATCACGAGGCACCGGACCGGCTACTCGGACTGGCAGCCTTGAGCGTGAGCGGCCGTCAGCGGCCTCGCGCCGCGGCGTGCAAGCCCGCCTTGCGGCCGAAGACGGCGCCGCGCAACACCGAGGTGGCGCCGGTATAGGTGCCGTAGTAGAGGCCGATCACCTCGCCCGCGGCATAGAGGCCGGGGATCGGCACGCCGTCGAGGTCGAGCACCTCGGCGTCGGTGCTCACCTTGACGCCGCCGAAGGTGAAGCAGTTGGCGCAGGTGATTGGGTAGGCGAGATAAGGCGGTCGGTCGATCGGCCGCGCCCAGTTCGACTTGCGCGGCTCCAGGCTCTGCGTGGCGAGCCCGTCCAACTCCAATGGCTTGAAGGTGGCGCTCGTGCGGCGGGCGCGGTTGTAGCCCGCGACGGTGACCGCGAGGGCGCCGGGATCGAGGTCGAGCGCAGCCGCGAGATCCTCGATGCTCTCTGCCGCAATCGGCGGCTGATCGCTGCGCACTGATTTCCGCCAGTTCGGCACATCCTCGATCCGGCTGTCGAGGATCGCATAGGCGATGCCCTCGGGTTGTTCCCAGATCACGCGGGTGATCGCCTCGTAGGTGGCATCCACCGTCTTCGGCGCCTCGTCGATGAAGCGCTGGCCGTGGCGGTTGACGAGGATGCCGTAGTTGAAGACGAGGACCACCGGCTCCGTGGCGCCGGAGCGGGGATCGATCGGCTCGGCGTGGAAGGCGCCGTAATCGCCGCAGGGCGCGGCGCCCGCCGCCAGAGCCATGCGGATGCCCTCGCCCTTGTTGTAGTAGCCGCCGCGGGCGACCGGGCGGATGTAGCGCGCGCGGGGACCGAGGTAGCGCGACAGCATCTCCGGATTGCCCTCGAAGCCGCCCGATGCCAGGACGACGTTGGGTGCCCGGACAGTGTGAGTGCGGCCGGCGCGATCGACCGCGCGAACTCCAAGGATTTTTCCGCTGTCGTCGCGCAGAAGATCCCGCGCCGTGGTTTCGTAGCGGATGCGGGCTCCATGAGTTTCCGCGTAGGTCGCCAGCGCCTCCACCAGGGCGAGGCCGCCGCCCACCGGCGCCATGCGCGGGGACGAGCTGGTGATGAAATAGGTCGGCAGGAAGTCGAAGCGGACGCCAAAGCCCTTGAGCCAGGCGATCGTGGGACCGGCGGCGGCGGCGAAGCCCGCCACCAGCTCGGGATCGGTGAAGCCCAGGGTCTTCACGATGGCCGGCCATTCCGAATAGTCGCGCGCGGTCTCGTTCACCAGGCCGGGGTCGAGATGGTGGCCCGCATTAGCCATGAAATGCGCCTCGAAGTCATCGGAGACCGCGCTCTCGCTCTTCATGCGCAACAGGGATTCCGTCCAGCGGGTGTTGCCGCCGCGCTCATCCTGGGGAGCCCGCTCCAGGATGGTGACCTCAGCGCCGGCCTGCAGCGCCGCCACACCCGCCGAAAGCCCGGCGATGCCGCAGCCGACCACCACGACGTCGCTCCCGGAGTCAGCATCAGCCATCGCAGTCCCCTCGTTATTCCCTGTGCTCATTCAGCGCCGGCGGCGGCGGGCATTCAAGGGATGCGAGCGTCGCCTGGCGCACGTATCGAGAGAACTGCCAACGGCCAATTACGTCCGCTGAAACAAGGGAGTTGGCCCCCGTCTTGCAGGCCGCTAGCCTATTGGAGACCGCCCCAGGGCCCGTTCCGGGCCGCTGGGGAGGTCGAAACGGGGGGTGGCCCGACGCGGCAACACCGCGCGCGAGCCCAGCTGAGGGGAGCATCACCATGACAGCAGCTACGCTTGTTGCCGGAGTCGAAGGCCAACGCCGCAAGGCGATCGTGGCCGGCGTGATCGGCAATGTTCTCGAATGGTACGATTTCGGCGTCTACGGCTATTTCGTCTCGACGATCTCGCAACTTTTCTTTCCGTCGAGCGATCCCCTCGCGGGGCTGCTGCTGACCTTCGCGGTCTTCGGCGTGGGCTTCGTGATGCGGCCCGTAGGCTCCATCGTGTTCGGGATCTACGGCGACCGGTTCGGCCGCCGCAAGGCGCTCAGCGCCGTGATCTTCCTCATGGGGTTCTCGACCCTGGGCCTCGGCCTGCTGCCGACCTACGCCCAGGTCGGCGTTCTCGCACCCTTGCTGCTGGTCGTCATCCGCCTGCTGCAGGGCCTGTCCGCCGGCGGCGAGTGGGGCGGCTCGACGGCCTATCTCGTGGAGTTCGCGCCGGAGGGAAAGCGCGGCTTCATCGGCTCCTGGCAGCAGGTGAGCGTCGGCGGCGGGTTCCTGCTGGGCTCGCTCAGCGCGGCGATCCTTACCAACGCGCTCAGCCATGACGACCTCGTCGCCTGGGGTTGGCGCGTTCCCTTTCTCCTCGGCATCATCGTGGCGGGGCTCGGCGCCTATCTGCGCTGGCGGCTCGACGACACACCGAAATACACCGACATCGAGGCACGCGGCCAGGTCTCGGCGGCGCCGTTCATCGAGGCCGTGACCAAGTACCCCAAGGAGACGCTGACGGTCTTCGGCCTGACCTTGCACAACACGGTCGCCTACTACATCCCGATCGTCTACATGACGAGCTACATCATCTCGGTGGCGAAGCTGCCGCCGACCTCGGCGCTTTGGATCGGCGTCACCTGCCTCAGCGTATTCGTGGTGCTGATCCCGATCTGGGGCGCGCTCTCCGACCGCATCGGCCGCAAGCCGCTGCTGCTGCTGTCGTCGGGCGGCTACATCGTGCTGTCGTATCCGCTGTTCATGATGGCGTCCTCGGGGAGCGCCACGCTGGCGCTGCTGGCACAGCTCACCATGATCCTGTTCCTGTCGTTCTTCTCTGGACCGTGCCCGGCGACCTACTCCGAGATCTTCCCGACCCGGGTGCGCTACACGGCCCTCTCGATCGGCTACAACATCGCGGTGGCGATCTTCGGCGGCTTCGCGCCGTTCATCGCCACCTGGCTCATCAAGGTGACCGGCAGCAATCTGGCGCCGGCCTATTACCTCATCGCCGCCGCCGTCATCACCTTCGTGGTGACGCTGCGGATCAAGGAGACCGCGTTCTCGCCGCTCAAGTAGGCGGGGGTCAGTTCGGGCGGAGCAGTTCCGGCGGATGGCGCACGACCGTCCGCCGGCCGCCCTTGAACGCAGCCAGCACCGGGCGGATCTCCGATATCGCCTGCTCCGGCGTCTGGGCGTCGATGACGACGATGTCGGCGGGCTTGCCGATGGCGATGCCGTAGTCGTCGAGGTTGAGGAGCCGCGCCGAGCGCTCCGTCAGCATGGCGAAGCATTCCCGGAGACGCAGGGGATGGCCCACCTGCAGCAGGTTTGCGTGCATGTTCGCCATGCGAATGAGGTTGCAGTCGCCATAGGGCGTGGCGGGATTGAGGATGTTGTTGGAGGAGAGCGAGCAGTTGACGCCGTGCTCCACCAGGAAATTGGCGTCCGCCACGCCGCGCCGCACGCTGTGATCCTGGTCGCGCCCCATGAGATAGAGGTCGGTCGCCGGCAGCACGGTGACCGCGATCCCGACGTCGTGGAGGCGCCGGGCCATGTCCGCCAGTCGTGCCGGTGGCAGCAGCGACAGTTTCGCCATGTGTCCGGCGACGACGCGGCCGCCGAGCTTGTATTCCTCCGTGAGCTCGCAGACGAGGTGGATGTACATGTCGTCGGCGGTGGGGCCGACGTCGAGATGCATGTCGATGTCGACGTCGTAGTCCCGGGCGAGCTCGAAGATCCGGCGGATCTGGCCATTGGGATCGCTGTCGTAGCGCGGCGCGGCACCAAGCGCCTTCACGCCCCGCTTCAGCGCCTCCACCAGCAGCGGCTCCGTGCCGGGCCGGTTGATGAGTTCCTCCTGGGGAAAGACGCAGATCTCCACGTCGATCGCCCAGGCATAGTCGGCGATGAGGGAGTGGACGGCATCGAAGCCGCGCATGCCGATACCAGGGTCGACCTCGACCTGGGTGCGCATGCGGTTGGTGCCGTTGAGGATGCACTCCTCCAGGGTGCGCGCCGCCCGGGCGCGGACGTCCTCCACGGTGAAGGTGGGCTTCAGAGGCAGGAGGCTCTTCACGGGATTGACCTCAAGGCCCTCGGTCGGCGCGCAGCGGTCGACGAGGCGAGACTTGTCGAGGTGGATATGAGTCTCGATCAGGCCGCCACAGGCGAGACGGCCCGCCGCGTCATAGGTCGCGGCCTCGCCCGCAAGTCCCGGCTCCAGAGCGACGACGCGGCCGCCCCGAACGCCGATGTCCAGGGGTGGTCCGGCGGGCGACGTGGCGAGGCGGGCGTTGCGGACGATCAAATCCAGGCTCATGCGTCACCTCGCGCAGCTATCGGGTAGCGGGAGGGTGGCATTGGCACGCCGACTCGACAAGCGGCCGATGAGTTTTCCGGCGTTATTGCACCGTGGCGAAACCGGCCGCGGCCGGGGTTGTGGTGGCGCCGTGAAACATATCTAGAATTCAGGTCATAACGGCCGGGTAAGTAGTTTATATCACGGGGTATTTTTGCCATCTCGGAGTCGCCGGTTCCGGCCCGTTTGAAGCGTTTGAGGGCGGGGCTGGAAACATTGTTTGCAGGGGCGAAATTGGATAGTCTGAGCCGGTCATGAACGCCGGCCCGATGTGCCGGCGCTTCTCGTTTTCACAAGGTTTTCCCGGACCCCGATTTGGCCACCGATCCGCCAGCGCCTGCGCCGCTCGACATCGCCCCGGTGACGATCGAGGAGGAGATGAAACGCTCCTACCTCGATTACGCCATGAGCGTGATCGTGGCCCGTGCGCTCCCGGATGTGCGGGACGGGCTGAAGCCGGTGCATCGCCGCATTCTCCATGCCATGAAGGAGAACGGCTTCGACTGGAACCGGAGCTTCCGCAAGTCCGCCCGCGTGGTCGGCGACGTCATCGGCAAGTACCATCCCCATGGCGATGTCGCGGTCTACGACGCCATGGTGCGCATGGCGCAGGACTTCGCCATGCGCCTGCCGCTGATCGACGGCCAGGGCAATTTCGGCTCCATGGACGGCGATCCGCCGGCGGCCATGCGCTATACCGAGGCGCGCCTGAGCCGCGCCGCGGACTCTCTGCTCGACGATCTCGACAAGGATACCGTCGACTTCCAGCCCAATTACGACGGCGAGAACCAGGAGCCGATGGTTCTGCCGGCGCGCTTCCCAAACCTGCTGGTCAATGGCGCCAGCGGCATCGCCGTAGGCATGGCGACGAACATCCCGACCCACAATCTGGGCGAGGTGATCGACGCCTGCTGCGCCTATATCGCCAACCCCGACATTACCATCGACGAGCTGATCGAGCTGATCCCGGGCCCGGATTTTCCGACCGGCGGCATCATCCTCGGCCGCAACGGCATCCGCGCCGCCTATCACACCGGGCGTGGCCCGGTGGTGATGCGGGGCAAGACCCATGTGGAGGAGCTTCGCCGGGATCGCGAGGCGATCATCATCACGGAGGTGCCGTACCAGGTTAACAAGGCGCGCATGGTGGAGCGCATCGCCGAGGTCGTGAACGACAAGCTGATCGACGGCATCTCCGACCTGCGCGACGAGTCCGACCGCGACGGCGTCCGCGTGGTGATCGAGCTCAAGCGCGATGCGATGTCGGAGATCGTGCTGAATCAGCTCTACCGCTACACGCCGCTGCAGACCAGCTTCGGCGTCAACATGCTGGCGCTCCGCGGCGGACGGCCGGAGATGATGAACCTGAAGCAGGTCATCTCCGCGTTCATCGAATTCCGCGAGGTGGTGATCACCCGGCGCACCGCCTTCCTGCTCAACAAGGCCCGCGCCCGTGCGCATATCTTGCTGGGGCTGGCCCTCGCCGTCGCCAACATCGACGCCATCATCGACCTCATCCGTCGCGCCAGGGATCCGAACGAGGCGCGCGAGGGCCTGCGCTCGCGCGCCTGGCCTCTCGCCAGCGTCAAGGCGCTGATCGAGCGGGTGGAGGAGAAGGGCCGCGGCGGAAGCCAGCCGGACGGCGCTACCTATCGGCTGTCGGACGATCAGGCGAAGGCGATCCTCGAGCTGCGCCTGCAGCGCCTCACCGGCCTCGAGCGCGAGAAGATCGAGGAGGAGATCACCGGGCTCATCAAGGAGATCACGGGCTATCTCGAGATCCTCGGCTCGCGCACCCGGCTCCTGGAGCTGCTGCGCGAGGAGCTGGTGTCGATGAAGGCGCAGTTCGCCACGCCGCGCCGCACCGCCATCGAGGACGTCGAGTTCGAGACCGACATCGAGGATCTGATCCAGCGCGAGGACATGGTGGTCACCGTCAGCCACGGTGGCTACATCAAGCGCGTGCCGCTCTCGACATATCGCGCCCAGCGCCGCGGCGGCCGCGGGCGCGCGGGCATGTCGATCCGCGAGGAGGATTTCGTCAGCCAGGTGTTCGTGGCCTCGACCCATGCCTCGATGCTGTTCTTCACCGGCGCCGGCCGCGTCTACAAGCTCAAGGTCTATCGCCTGCCCGAGGGCACGCCTCAGGCGCGTGGCAAGGCGATGGTCAACATCCTTCCGAATTTGGCGCCGGGAGAGAACATCTCCACCGTGCTGCCGCTGCCGGAGGACGAGGCGAGCTGGAGCAACTACACCGTGATGTTCGCCACCGCCAAGGGCAATGTCCGGCGCAACGCGCTCTCCGACTTCGGCAATGTGATGGCGAACGGCAAGATGGCGATGAAGTTCGAGGGCGAGGACGCCGGCGACCGCCTGATCGCCGTGGCGACCTGCACCGCCAACGACGACGTTCTGCTGGCGACCTTGAAGGGCAAGGCCATCCGCTTCCCGGTGGAGGACGTCCGCATTTTCACCGGCCGCGCTTCCGTCGGCGTGCGCGGAATCAAGCTCGGCGAGAGCGACAGCGTGATCTCCATGACGATCCTCCGCCACGAGGAGATCTCGTCGGAGACCCGCGACGGGTATCTACGCCTCGCCAGCAAGCGCCGGCGGTCGATGGGGGCGGAGAGCGACGTGGCGGCGGCGGTCGTCGTTGCCGAGCCCGAGGGCGAGGCAGAGACCGAGGGCACCATCGGCGAGGACGTGTTCGAGGATCTGGCCAAGCGTGAGGAGTTCCTGCTCTCGATCACCGAGAAGGGCTTCGGCGTACGCACCTCGGCCTACGACTATCGCATCACCGGCCGGGGCGGGCAGGGCATCGAGAACATGGATCTCTCCCGCCGCAACGACGCCATCGTGGCGGTCTTCCCGGTGCAGCACCGCGACCAGGTGATGCTGGTCAGCAACGGCGGCACGGTGATCCGGATGCCGGTCAACGACATCCGCATCGCGCGCCGGCGCACCCAGGGCGTGGTCGTCTTCAAGCCCGGCGAGGGCGAGCGCGTGGTCTCGGTCGCGCGTCTCGGCGAGACTGGCGAGGAAGCCGCCAACGGCGGCAACGGCGAGACACCGCAGGGCGGCAGCGACGCCGCCGACAGTGGGGAACCCGCATGAGCAAAGAGCGCGTCGGCGTCTATCCCGGCACCTTCGATCCCGTCACCAACGGCCACATCGACATCATTACTCGCGCGGCGCGGGTGGTGGATCGCCTGGTGGTCGGCGTGGCGCAGAACGCCGGCAAGGGGCCGCTGTTCTCCACCGACGAGCGGGTGGCGATCGTCACCGAGGAAATCGGCCATATCGGCGACGCGTCGCTGCGCGGGCGCATCACCGTGCAGCCGTTTTCGACGCTCCTCATGCATTTCGCGGTCTCGGTCGGGGCCAGCATCATCATCCGCGGGCTGCGCGCGGTCTCCGATTTCGAGTACGAGTTCCAGATGGCCGGCATGAACAGCCGCCTCAACCCCGATGTCGAGACCGTCTTCCTGATGGCGACCGACCGCTATCAGTTCATATCCTCGCGCTTCGTCAAGGAGATCGGCCAGCTCGGCGGCGAGGTCAGCCACTTCGTCAGCCCCCGGGTGACGACACGGCTGACCCAGCGCTTCGCCCAGCTCGCCAAGGCCGACGGCGCCCCGGCGCCCGCGCCGCGGAAATAAACAGAGCGCGACAACGCGGGGATGCGGCGCCCGGAGCCTACCTATGACGAGGTAGCGCTCCCGGAGGGACCGCGGCCGGCATTCCGTGCCGACACACAGAAATGAGCTGAGTCGAGACCGATGAACCGCGACGACCGCACTGCCCGGAGGCCACAGGCCACCCATTGGACCGATCGGCTCTCCGGCCACGCCGGCTGGACCGTGCTGGTGGCCGGCGGCGTCCTCTGTGCGGTCGCGCTGATCCTCTCCTGAACCCCCGCCGGCTTGCCGCAGGCGGTGCGGCGCTCAGCGCGCCGCGATGATGCCGATCTCCACCAGCAGGTCGGCCCGCGCCAGTTTCGCCTCGACGCAGGCGCGGCCGGGAGTGTTGCCGGGCGACACCCAGCCGTCCCAGACCTTGTTCATGTCGTCGAAGCCGCGCATGTCCGTGAGCCAGATCGTCGCCGAGAGCAGCTTCGACTTGTCGCTGCCGGCTTCCGCGAGCAGGCCCTCGATCTTGGAGAGGATCTGCTTCGTCTGGCCCGCCACGTCGTCCTTGGCATTGTCGGCCACCTGGCCGGCCAGGTAGACGGTGTCGCCGTGGATGACGGCCTGGCTCATCCGAGCGCCAACCTTGATCCGCTTGATGGTCATATGGTTTCCCTCCGAGAGATGACGATTTGAATTCGAGTCGCGGAGACTACCAACTCCGAGCCTCCGCTGTCGATGGAGAGTACCGTGGCTGCCCCTGGTTCTATCGATTGAAGTCGACCGCCACGGTATTTCCCCCACAGACGAGAACGCCGACGCGCTCGCCGGCCTCCGGCAGATAGCGGCCGGAGAGCAGCGCCGCCATCGGCGCGGCACCGCCGGGCTCGGCGACCACGCGCAGGACCTCCCACAGCGTCTCCTGCGCCTGGCGGATGGCGTCGTCGGTCACCAGGACGACACGATCGACAAATCGTTGCGCGATCGGAAAGCCGCGCTCGCCGACGCGCCGCGGAGCCAGGGAGTCGGCGGCGATCCCGCCCGCTTCCGCGTCGACCGGCCTTCCGGCGGCGAGCGCCCGCGTCAAGGTCGGCGCCGCCTCCGGCTCGACGCCGATCACGCGCACCCGCCCGCCGTACCAGGCGGCAATGCCGCCGATGAGCCCGCCGCCGCCGACGGCGACCAGCAGGGTCTCGAGCTGGGGCAGTTGCTCCTCGAGCTCATGGCCGATCGTGCCCTGGCCCATCAGCGTCTCCGCCTGATCGAAGGCGTGCACCGGGAGCGCGCCCGAGCGCGCGACCCATTCCTCGCTCGCCGCCAGCGCATCCGCGTAGCGATCGCCCGCCACCACGAGCTCTGCGCCATAGTCGCGGATGCGCTGTATCTTGGCCGGCGAGCAGATGGTGGGAATGAAGATCTTGGCGGGAACGCCGCGCTTCATCGCCGCATAGGCGACCGCCACGCCGTGGTTGCCGCCCGAGGCCGCGACGACGCCGGCCGCCGGCACCTCGCGCATCAGCAGATTGGCGAAGGCGCCGCGCGCCTTGAACGAGCCCGAATGCTGCATCAGCTCGAGCTTCAGGGCGAGGGAGCCGGCCTTGATGCCGAAATCGGCGCCCGCCACGCTGATGACGGGGGTGCGCCGGATATGCGGTGCGATCCGCCGCTCGGTCGCCAGAATCGTATCCCGATTGACCTCTCTGCCGTCCATGACCGTCTCCCTTCATTGTCGCGTCCGGGTAGCGGGGTTGACAGTAATTCGTTTATTGGCTAATTGGCAATATGACTATCGTTCATGCCGTAAGGGCACTCGCCAACGACCGGCGTCTGCAGATCCTGGAATGGCTGCGCGATCCCCGCGCGCATTTCCGGCCACAGGTCGACGGCGACCTCGTCCGCGACGGCGTCTGCGGCGTTCTCATCGCCGAGAAGCTCGGCGTCAGCCAGCCGACGGTGAGCGAGCATATGCGGATCCTGGTCCAGGCCGGGCTGGTCCGGCCGAAGCGGATCAAGCAATGGATTTTCTACCGGCGCGACGAGGCGCGCATCAAGGAGATCAAGAAGGCGATCCTGGCGAAGATCTGAGTCCTCCCGCTCGCCCCACTGGTTGCCAAACCCGAGGGCGTCCTGGCATGCTCCCCGCGCTCAAAGGGAGATGATCGGTGCCGAATTCAAAGGAACTTGCCGGCCGCGTGGCCCTCGTCACCGGCGCCTCGCGCAACATCGGCCGTGCCATGGCGTTGGATCTGGCCGACGCTGGCGCCGCCGTCGTGGTCAATGCCGTGCGCGCGCGGGAGGAGGCGGAAGCTGTTGCCCGGGAGATCGAGGGGCGTGGCGGCAAGGCCATGGTGGTGCTGGCGGACGTCACCGATCCGACCGCCGTCCGCGCCATGGTGGAGGCCGCCGTCAAGCGTTTCGGCCGCCTCGACATCCTGATCAACAATGCCGCCGTGCGCGGCGAGCGCAGCCTGGAGGCGATGGAGCTGGCGGAATTCCGGTCCGTCGTCTCCCTCATCCTCGAGGGCGCATTCCTCTGCTGCCAGGCGGCGCTTCCGTATCTGAAGTCGAGCGACGGGGCGGCCGTCGTCAACATCGGCGGGATGACCGGCCACAGCGGCGCCGCGGAGCGCGTCCACGTGGTGGCCGGAAAGGCGGGCCTTGCGGGGCTCACCAAGGGGCTCGCCATGGAGCTGTCGCCGGCGGGTATCACGGTCAATTGCGTGGTCCCCGGCCTCATCGACACCGTGCGCGCGCCGGCGGCCAATTTGCCCGCGGTCCATCGCCACAACCCGCCCCTCGTCGGACGCCGCGGCCATCCCGAGGAGGTTGCCGCCATGGTGCGCCTTCTCGCGGGGCCGCAGGGTCGCTTCATCACCGGCCAGACCATCCACGTGAACGGCGGCGCCTATATGCCGTAAGGGTGGCGCCGAAGGCATGGGTGCGTGCGCAGATAGTGATCGCACGCTCAACATCGCGTCATCTGCTTGTCAGGCTTTCGAGAATTGACCACACTTGCGCTCGCCGCGGGGCGGACCGGAGAGCGGGCGCGGCGACGGAAGCGGGCAGGCGAGGGCGATGGCGGCGGTCGAGCTCAAGGGATTGGTGAAGCGCTATGGCCCGCTGGCGGTGGTGGATGGCATCGACCTCACGGTGGCGCACGGCAGCCTGATCTGCCTGCTGGGTCCCTCGGGCTGCGGCAAGACCACGACCCTGCGCCTGATCGCCGGTTTCGTGGAGCCCGATGGCGGCGAGATCCGGGTCGCCGGCGAGCGGGTCTCGGCGCCGGGCGCGGTGGTGCCGCCGGAGCGCCGGAACATGTCCATGATCTTCCAAAGCTACGCGCTCTGGCCGCACATGACGATCGCCGAGAACGTCGGCTACGGCCTTGTCGTGCGCAAGCTCGCCCGGGACGAGATCGCGCGCCGGGTGCAGGAGATCCTGGCGGTGACGCAAATGGCCCGCTATGCGGAGCGCTATCCAGCCGAGCTTTCCGGCGGGCAGCAGCAGCGGGTGGCGTTGGCCCGCGCGCTGGTGGTGAAACCGGAGACGCTGCTGCTGGACGAGCCGCTCTCCAACCTCGATGCCAATCTGCGGGAGGAGATGCGCTTCGAGCTGCGCCGCCTGCATGACGAATATCGCTACACGACAGTCTACGTCACTCACGATCAGCAGGAGGCGATGACCGCCGCCGACCGCATCGTGGTCATGCGCGAGGGCCGCATCGAGCAGGCAGGCTCGCCAACCGAGATCTACGAGAAGCCCGCCACCGAATTCGTCGCCCGCTTCATCGGCGGCACCAACATCCTCCGGGGACCGCATCTCGGCGGCAATGTGGTGCGCTGCGGCGGCATCGACATTCGCTGCGGGCAGGGCGAGCCGGCGGCGACCGGCGATACGGCGGTCTCGATCCGGCCGAATGAGATCCGTCTCTCCGCGATGGCGGGTGGCGAGGGGGTTAACCGCGTGCGCGGGAAGGTCGAGCGTCACGTATATCTCGGCCCGAACCGGGACTATCTCGTGCGCCTGCCTGGTGATACGTCCATTCGCGTGGTGGCGCCGCGGGAACTCGACATAGCCGCCGGCCGGGAGGTCATGGTCGAGCTTCCGCCGGCGTCATGCCGCGCCCTGCCGCGGTGACGGGAAAATCTAAAACAGCGAAAAAATCGGAGGAGGAGGCGATGCGGACGAGGATATTGGGACTGAGCGTGGCCGCGATGGCGGCATTGGCTGTCGCGGTCGACGCGGCGGCCGCCGTGCCGACACCGATCGCGATCACACCCGAGATGGTCAAGGCCGCGACATCAGAGGGGAAAGTCGTGTTCTACACTTCGGTGGAGCTGGTGCTCGCCGAAAACCTCTCGAAGACGTTCCAGGAGCAATATCCCGGCATCTCCGTGCAGGTGGAGCGCACGGGATCCGAGCGGGTGTTTCAGCGCATCGGCCAGGAGTACGCCACCAACATCCACAGCGTCGACGTCGTGAACAGCTCCGACGCCGCGCATTTCATCTACTGGAAGCAGCACGGGATGCTGCAGCCGTTCCTGTCGCCGGAGATGGCGGAGAGCTATCCGTCCAGCGCTTTCGATCCCGACGGCGCCTATGCCGCCTGGCGCGTGACGCTGAGCCCGATCGCCTACAACACCCAACTCGTCAAGGAGGCGGACGCGCCCAAGAGCTTCAAGGATCTGCTCGATCCCAAGTGGAAGGGCAACCTGGTGAAGGCGAGCCCGAACTACAGCGGCACCATCATGACCGCGACCTACGAGACGCTGACCGCGCTGGGCGGGTGGCCCTATTTCGAAGCACTGGCCAAGCAGGACGTGATGCAGGTGCAATCGGCCCTGGAGCCGCCACGTAAGACCGCCGCCGGCGAGCGCGAGGTCATGGTGGACGGCTCGGAGTACTTCATCTACGCCCTCATCGACCAGGGCAATCCCATCAAGATCGTCTATCCCACCGAGGGCGTGCCAATGATCACCTCGCCGACAGCGCTCCTCAAGGATGCGCCGCATCCCAACGCGGGCCGGCTTTTCTACGCCTTCCTGTTCTCGCAAGCCGTGCAGCAGGTGATGGTGGACAAGGGCGGCACGCGGTCCCTGCACAAGGGCGTCAAGGACCGCGCCGACCACGTGCCGCTGAGCGCGCTGAAGCTGTGGCCTGAGGACGCCAATGCCGTCGAAGCCAAGTCGACCGAGATCAAGGCACACTACCGCCAGCTCTTCGGCGGCTGAGCGGCGGAGGTGATGATCTCGCGGAGAGCGAAGCGCTTCGAGCTGGCCCTGCCTGTGCTGGCCGGCGCCGCGATCCTGCTCGCGGCGCTGATCGTGCTCCCCATGGGATGGCTTGTCCGCATGAGCCTGGTGGACGCCGACGGGCACGCGACGCTCGCCAACTTCGTGGCGCTGGTGGCCGATCCCGAGATGCTGCGGCCCCTGCTGCTCAGCCTCGGCGTCGCCTTCGCCGTGGCGGTCGCCAGCGCCATCGTGGCGGCGCCGCTCGCCTGGCTGGTGGCGCGCACCGACCTGCCATGGAAAGGCGCGGTCCGGCTGCTGGTGATGGCGTCCTTCGTGACGCCGCCGTTCCTCGGCGCGGTCGCCTGGGAGATCCTCGCGGCGCCCAACAGCGGCCTGCTCAACGAGGCTTATCGGCTGCTGCTCGAGATGCCGCGCAACGCCCACCTCTTCAACGTCTACAGCGTGGCCGGGCTGATCTTCGTGCTCGTGACCTATACCTTCCCCTATATCTTCATCCTGCTGGCCAACGGCCTCGAGCGTATTCCCGCGGAGCTCGAGGAGGCCTCCTCGATGCTGGGCGCCCGGCGTCTGCGCACCACGCTCAAGGTGACGCTGCCGTTGGCGCTGCCGGCGTTGCTGGCGGGCACGCTGGTCGTGTTCCTGGAAGCGATGAACAATTTCGGCGCGCCGGCGATCATCGCGCTGCCGGCCAACCTGCAGACCATCACGACCAAGATCTGGACCCTGTTCCAGTTCCCGCCGCAGCCCGGTCTCGCGGCGGCGGCGGCGGTGCCGCTCCTGGTGGTCACCATCGCGCTGCTGCAGGTGCAGCGGCGTTTGCTGGGGCGGCGCGGTTTCACGGTGGTAGGCGGCAAGGGCGGGCGGGTCGACCTGGTGCGCCTGGGGCGCTGGAAGGCGCTGGCCTTCGCCTTTGCCGCCGCTATCGTGACGATCGCGGTGGTGCTGCCCTACCTGGCCCTGGTGCTGAGCGCGTTCTCGCGCACGCTCACGATCTCGCTCTCGCCAGGCAATTTCACCCTGCGCAACGTTCTCTTTGTCTTTCGCGAGCTGTCCGCCACCAAGATCTCGCTGTGGAACAGCCTGGTTCTTGGCGTCACCACGGCGACCGCCGGCACGCTCCTCACCCTCGTCATCGCTTATGTGGTCTCGCGCCGGGCGCTGCCGTTCTGGCGCTGGCTTGGGTTCCTGGCGACGGTGCCGATCGCCATTCCCAGCATCGTCCTCGGCGTCGGCCTGTTCTTCGCCTATACCCATCCGCCCTTCGTGCTCTATGGGACGCTCGCCATCCTGTTCATCGCGTTTCTGACCATCGAGCTGCCGATCGGCTACCAGCAGTTCCAGGCCGCCTTCCGCGGCCTCAATGTCGAGCTGGAAGAGGCGGGCCGCATCCTCGGCGCCGGCCGGCTGCGCATGCTGCGGGACATCACCGCACCGCTGTTGCGGAGCGTGGTGGTCTCCACCTGGTGCCTGGTATTCGCCGCGGCGATCCGCGAGCTCTCCGCCGCGATCCTGCTGTTCACGGCCGACACCAAGGTGCTGTCGGTGCTGATCTACGACCTCAACGAGACCGGCGACCCCGGCGCCATCGCCGTGGTTGGTCTCACCATGCTGGTGATCACTTTCGCCGTCATCGCCATCGCCAACCGCCTGCCACGTGCCGGCTTGCCGCTGCCGTCAAATGGCTGAATGATATTCCCGCGACTTACGGGGGCGGGCAGGGTTGGTGTGGCGGCTGCCGGCCCACGGATCAACAAGGAGGGTTAATGGCCTTTCATCCCGCGTCCGATGCGTTGAAGCGCTTCACCGTGATCGATCTCACGCGGGTGCGCGCCGGGCCCACCTGCGTGCGCCAGCTGGCGGACTGGGGCGCCGATGTCATCAAGGTGGAGATGCCGGATACCGGCGGCGAAGGCATGGGGGGCCCGCGGGACGGCTCCGATTTCATGAACCTGCACCGCAACAAGCGCAGCATGACCCTCGACCTCAAGAAGCCCGCGGGGGTGGAAATCCTGACCCGTCTGGTCAAGCGGGCGGACGTGCTGGTGGAGAATTACCGCCCCGACGTGAAGCACCGCCTCGGCATCGACTACGAGACGATGAAGAAAGTGAACCCGCGCCTGGTCTATGGCTCGATCTCCGGCTTCGGCCAGGACGGACCTTACGGCGACCGCCCCGGCTTCGACCAGGTGGCCCAGGGCATGGGCGGGCTGATGTCGATCACGGGCCTGCCGGGGCAGGGCCCTGTGCGCGTCGGCATCCCGATCGCCGATCTCACGGCCGGCATCTTCTGCGCCATGGGCATCCTGGTGGCGCTGCTGGAGCGCGAGGTCTCCGGGGAAGGGCAGTGGGTGCAGACCTCGCTGCTGCAGGCCCAGCTCTTCATGCTGGATTTCCAGGCGGCGCGCTGGCTGGTGGATCACGAGGTGCCGCCCCAGGCCGGCAACAATCACCCCACCAGCATTCCCACCGGCGTTTTCCAAACCAAGGACGGCCACATCAACATCGCCGCCGCCGGCGGCCATATCTGGGAGCGCTTCTGCGAGGCTGTAGAGGCGCCGCAGTTCCTGAAGAACGCGGCCTACGCCACCGGCAAGGACCGCTCGAAGAACCGCGACGCCCTCAACAAGGAGATCGCCGAGATCGTGCGCACACGCACGAGTGCCGACTGGATCGAGCGCTTCAACAGGATCGGCGTGCCGAGCGGTCCGATCTATGCCATGAATGAGGTGTTCGCCGATCCCCAGGTGAAGCACCTGGGGATGGTGGAGCGGCTGGAGACGAGCTTGCGCGGCCCGATCGATTTGCAGAACCAGCCGATGAAGCTGAGCCGGACGCCGAGCCATCTCGTTGTCGAGCCGCCGAGCGCCGGGCAACACACCGACGAGATCCTGGGCGAGCTCGGCTACGGCGCTTCCGAGATTAAGACTTTCAAAGAGCAGGGCGTGGTCTGATCCACGTCCGAGCAGCAACGGAGCAGAGAATGGCCACCGACAAGATGCTGATGCGCAAGGACGGCGCCATCGGCCGCATGATCTTCAACAACCCCGAGCGCCACAACGCCGTCTCGCTCGAGATGTGGCAGGCCGGCACCGAGATCCTCGACGATTTCGCCACCGATCCCGCGATCCGCGTGGTGGTACTGTCAGGCGCCGGCGGCAAGGCCTTCGTCTCCGGCGCCGACATCTCGAAGTTCGAGAGCGAGCGCGCCAGCGAGGAAGCGGTGAAGGTCTACAACAAGACCACCGAGACCTTCCAGACCAGGCTCCATACCTTCCCCAAGCCGACCATTGCCCAGATCCAGGGCTACTGCATCGGCGGCGGTGTCGGCGTGATCACCTGCTGCGATCTGCGCATCTGCTCCGATACCTCGAAATTCGGCATTCCCGCGGCGAAGCTCGGCCTCGGCTACGGGCACAAGGGTATCCGCAGGCTGATGGACCTGGTGGGGGCGGCGAATTCGAAGGAGCTGTTCTTCACCGCCAAGCAGTTCACCGCCCAGCAGGCCCATCTCATGGGCCTCGTCAACCAGGTGGTGCCGGCGGGCGAGCTCGAGACCTTCGTCGAGGACTACGCGACCACCATCGCGGGCAACGCGCCCCTCACCGTCGCCGCGGTGAAGCGTACCGTCGCCGAGCTGCTGAAGGACACCGCGGACCGCGATATCGGTACCTCCGAGCGCCTCGTGGCGGAGTGCTTCGCGAGCGCCGACTACATCGAAGGCCGCCGCGCCTTCATGGAGAAGCGCAAGCCGCAATTCACCGGCCGATGAGATGACGACTGTAAAGCTGGCCGCGCGGCTCACCGCCGCGCTGGCGGCGCTGATGCTGCTCGCGGGCTGCTTCGAGACCCGTGGGGAAGTGTTCAAGCCCGAGGCCGCCGTCGCCGTTCCCGGTCTCGAGGGCATCTACGTCACCTCGACCAACCGCTACAAGGTCGCCGCCGTGCCCGGCACCAGCGACTATGCCTTCACCAACCCCACCAACCCCAAGGACGGGCCCGGTCGGTTCCGCGCCGTGCCGGTCGGCGCCGATCTCTACGCGGTGCAGCTCCGCCTCGACGAGTGGGACGCCGATCTCTATTGGCAGCTTCTGTTTCGCGTGATCCGCAAGGGCGACGCGATCGACCGCATCGTCGCCCTCGATCCCGATCCCCGTCCCACCGATGCGCTCGCCGCCAAAAGCGGGATCGAGCTGCTGAAATCGCCGTCGGACAGCGCCGACGATCCCAAGATTCTGACCGGCGCGCCGGAGGCGGTGGCGAATTTCGTCAAAGGCCTCGCCACCCTGCCGGCCAAGGAGGGCGAGGTCTACCGCCGCGTCAGGTAGGCACCAACCCTAGCTTGCTCGGAGGAACTCAGACCAGGATGCGGAAGCGGGTATCGCCGTCGCGCTCGATCTGGCGCACGAGATCGACCTCCCAGGTCAGGTATTCCTTCATCGCCGCCTCCTGGTCCCGCGCGCGATCGTAGGGGCGGTACCAGACGTCCTCGGCCGGGTTCGCCATCTGCTCCGCGCCCGGGAGCACCGGAAATCCGGCCGCGCGCCAGGCGGCGGTGCCGCCGGCAAGTGCCTGCACCGGCGCTTTCGTTAGTGCTGTCAGGTCAAGCGCGGCAAGCTTCGCCAGCACGCCGTCCGGCGACGTCGTCACGATGCGCTCGTGCCACGGCAGCGTCGGCAGCGTCGCCTGCAGCCGCGAGCGGATTGCGAACCAGGCGCCGGGGATATGCGCGTCGCGGTACCGCAGGCTGGTGGCGAAGTCGAGCACCAGGGTGCCGGCGCGATCGAGGAGCGCCTTCAGCTCCGCTGGCGCAGTCGTCGCTGCCGCGGCGCTCTCCGCGGCAAGAATCTCGCGCGGCTCCGGGCCCGCCTCGAGCGTCGCGCCCGCCAGCGCATTCGCCAGCACGTAGATCTCGTCCCAGCCGAGCTGCAGCAGCCAGGACGCGGTCATCAGCGCGCGCACGCCGTCGTCATCCACCAGGACGAGGCGGGCGTTCAGCGTGCCGACATAGGCGTCGGTCGCCTGCACGAGCTGGCCCCCGGGCGCGGAGCGCGTGCCCGGCAGATGGCCGGCGGTGTATTCCTCGGGGCTCCGCACGTCGAGGAGATAGAGGCTGCGGCGGTCGCTCTCCGCCCGGAAGCGCGCCAGGGTCGCGCGATCGATGACGCGGACACCGGCGCGGGCGGCGACCCGCTCGGCGGCGGTGCGCGCCTTGGCGAGGCCTTGCGGCGTCGGTCCCGGCGGCCGGCGGCCGGCATTGCGTTCCACCGTGAGGCCGGCGAGGTGCCAGCCCATCGTCCCGTTGCGGAGCGCCACCACCTGGTTCGGGATGCCCGCGTTGATGAGGGATTGCGCGCCGATGATGCTGCGCGTGCGGCCGGCGCAATTCACCACGACCAGCGTGTCGGGAGAGTCCGCGACATCGTGGACGGAGCGCACCAGCTCCGCGCCGGGACAATCGATGCCACCCGGAATGCTCATGGCGCGGTATTCATCCATCGGCCGGCTGTCGAGGATGACGAGATTCTCGCCGGCGTCGAGCTTGGCCTTGAGTTCCTGGGCCGAAAGGTTGGGCGTGTGCTGCTTGTGCTCGATGAACTCGCCGAACGCCTTGCTTGGCACGTGCACGCCGGAGAAAAGCTCGTAGCCCGCCGCCTTCCAGGCCTTGATGCCGCCATCGAGCACCGCGAGGTTGCGGTACCCGAGGCGCGTCATCAGTGCCGCCGCGCGATGGGCGAGGCCGTCGTTGTCGTCCATCAGCACGATGCGCGTCGCGCGGCGCGGCACCAGGGCATCGAGGCCGAGCTCGAGGCGGCTGAGGGGCAGGGCGGCCGCGAAGAGAAGATGATTTCTGGGCGAAGATACCTTCCTCGCGCACGTCCAGGAGCGCCAGCTCGCCGCCGTCCCGGATCATTGCCTTGACCTCGCGCGCCGGCACCAGGGGCGCCGCGATCCCCGCATTGGCGGGAAAGATGCGATAGGCGCCGCCCTCCGACGTCGCGAAGGTGATGCGCTCCGGCAGGTTCTCCAGGCTCATGCCGTACATGTGCAGGTGAAGCGCCGACTGCTCGCCGGTGACCTCGATGGTGTGGAAGTCGTCGGGCATCAGGGCGCAGGCGTTGCCGCGCCGCACCGTCAGCTCGCTGGATCTGCGGAGCTGGCCGATGCCGGGCGTGTCGCGATTGTCGATGCGGTCGTAGAACACATTGTGCTCGTCGCCGCGCACGCCCGAGATCACCGCCCATGTCGTATGGTTGTGCGGCGGCTGTGCTTTCCCCGGCGCCCCGACGGAGGCGTAGAGCGCGAAGCGCCGATCGAGATCTTCCGACAGACGATAGACCGCGGCGTGCTCGCCTGGCGGGATGGGGAAGTGCTCGAGGGGAAACAGCTCGGCTTGGGAGGCGAGGCCGATCATCACGCGCTTGATCTCGTCGAGAGCCGCGCGGCCGACGCCATGCCGGGCTTCCAGGTTCCTGACATCGGCGACCGCCGCCGCCACCGCCGCCGCGCGCCGATCCATCAGCGATGTCGCCATGGCTTCCCCCTGACTTGGTAGAAACATCAGTATAGCCGCCGCGTCCGTGGACGCCAGATCACCTCGCGCGGACGCAAGAAATCAGCCTAACACATTACAATCATTTAATTTGAGCCTGCTGCGCAACTCCGACCTAATGCAGCAGGCGGCTCGTCCGCCCCGTCCGTCGAACCCCCTTCGCGGACGGAGACCTTCCTGGGTCTTCACCCCGCCTGCGAGTTTTCCCTCCAAAGCCGCAGGCGGGGCCCCGGTCTCATTCCCACATGGCTACGATACCGAGCCGGCAATTGCCGAGGGCGTCCTGGCATCTCTAGAGTGGGGTCCAGTCGCCACGGATTTCAGCGAGCCCCCCGATGTCATCCAAGCTCTTTGCGCCGATTACCTTGCGCGGCGTCACCTTCCCCAATCGTACCGCCATCGCGCCGATGTGCCAGTACAGCGCCGACGACGGCGCGGCCAGCGATTGGCATCTGCAGCATCTTGGAAACCTCGCGCTGTCGGGCGCGGGTGTTCTGATGCTCGAGGCCACGGCGGTGGAACGGATCGGCCGCATCACGCATGGCTGCCTCGGCCTCTATTCCGACAATGCCGAGTACGCGCTCGGCCGCGCATTGGCGCTGTGCCGACGCTGGGGCAATACGCCGATCGGCATTCAGCTCGCCCACGCCGGCCGCAAGGCGTCGGCACAGCGGCCCTGGGAGGGCGGCGGCCCCCTGTCGCCGGAGCAGGATCCCTGGGAGACCGTGTCGGCGTCGGCGATTCCCATGGCGGAGAACTGGCACACCCCGAAGGAAGCCACCGTCGGCGATCTCGCGCGCATCCGCGATGCCTTTGTCGCCGCCACGAAACGCGCCGCGCGGCTGGGGATCGACGTCGTCGAGGCGCATGGCGCTCACGGATATCTGATCCATCAATTCCTATCGCCGATCTCCAACCGCCGCACCGACGCCTATGGCGGCAGCCGCGAGAAGCGCATGCGCTTCCCGCTCGAGGTGATCGAGGCGATGCGCAAGGCGTGGCCCGGCGACAAGCCCCTGGGCGCGCGCATCACCGGCAGCGACTGGATGGAGGGCGGCCTCACCGTCGAGGATGCCGTGGCGTTCGCCCGCGAGCTGAAGGCGCTCGGCGTCGACTACGTTTGCGTTTCCAGCGGCGGAATCTCGTTCAAGGCGGCGGTGCCGATCGGCCCCGGCTATCAGGTGCCCTTGGCGCAGCGCATCCGGCGCGAGACTGGCATGGTGACGCGGGCGGTGGGGTTGATCGCCGATCCCCACCAGGCCGAGCAGATCATTGCCTCAGGCGATGCCGACATCGTCGCGATGGCGCGTGCCTTTCTCGACGATCCGCGCTGGGTCTGGCACGCGGCGGAAGCGCTGGGCGCGAGCGCCAGCTATCCGGCGCAATACGTGCGGAGCCGCGGCGACCTCTGGCCTGGCGCCAAGATCGCGCGTCCGCAGCCCGCGTCCGCCGGCATCGCGGCGCAGTAGACGGTCCGGGTTTTCTAGTCCGTTTGCTTCGCGGTGGGCGTGCCGGCATCCGGCGCGCAGTCATCGGTGGGCTTCTCGAGATCCCGGTAGCCATCGACACCGCCGGCCAGCGCGCCCGCGCCGGCGCCCGCCGCGGCGCCTTGCCAGAGGGCGGGCAGGGTGTTTCCGGCGGCGACATAGCCGCCGGCGATGGCGCCGATGCCGGCGCCGAAGCTCACGCCGATCGCCGCGCCCTGCAGCACGCGCCATGCGAGCCGCTCCCTGGGCGAGAGAGTTACGCAGGCGGGAACGTCCTGGTCGTATTTGATGCCGTCGGCCGTCGGCATGGCCTGCAGCTCATGATGCGGCACGGCCTGGGTGCAGCCGCCAATGGCGATCACAAGGGCGAGAGAGATAATACGGCGCATAGGGGCGGGACCTTTGCGGGTTGGCCCCCTGTTATGACGTGTTCCCCGCGCAAAACAAGAGGGGCGCGGCACATGGCGTGCCGCGCCCGTACTCTGCGCCGCTGATGTCTCGACTAGCTGGGAATGTCGGTGCCAACCTTGTTGAAGTACGAGTTGAGCGTCGTGCCCAGCGTGGTGATGGAGCCCAGAATGGCGAGGGCGATCAAGCCGGCGATCAGGCTGTATTCGATCGCCGTCGCCGCGCGCCGCGCGTCGCTAAAGCCGCGTAGCAAAATCATCATGACTGCCTCTCTCCAAAGTGGCTCGGGCAGTATGGGGGGCAACTCCTAACTAGCTGTCTACAATCGAAAAAATGTCCATGACATTGGAGATATCAGAATTGGACGCGAAATCGTCGGCGCAGGTGGCGGCAGGCCGCCGTCCCCGCTGAGCTGGCCCGGCCGCGAGCATTGCGGGCGCGTGGTTAACGATTTCCGAACGCCGGCGCGCCGTCGACCGCGCGAGGTCTCACGAATTGTTAGGCCGCGCCATGCTCTACTTCCGCGCGCAACGACCTGGCCGCCCCATGACGCTGACAGAATATTTCGAGCCGCGCAGCTTTCGCTCGCTCTACCTCAAGCGCACGGAGAGTGTGAGCGGGGCGTCGGCGCTCTGGGCGCTGTTGTTCGGTCCGGCCTTTTTCTGGCGCAAGCAGGCGCCGGTGGAGGCGCTCGTGCTCTCGGTGACCGATCTGCTGCTGATGGTGATGCCGGACTCGTTGCTCGGCATCGAGGATGCCAACGACATTCTCGGCGTGCTGGTGTGGCTGGGCTTCGCGTTCGGTGCGCCGCTGCTGTTGCCCATGTGCTACCGCCGCAAAGGCTGGGTGGAGGTGGGCCGCAGCGCGGAGGCGCGCTGGCTTTCCGACGATTTCTCCCGCGTGGATTCCGGCGCTCGCATGGACGAGCTCGCGGAGAACCGCCGCCGCGATCGCCTGGGCTCGCGCTAGAGCCGCGTCAGTCTTGATGCGGCCGGAGCCGGGCCGGGTTTCGTGCCCTAGCGAAGATACGGAGAGCGATGCGGCTGTGGCGGCGCCAACTTCGCCTCGGGCCGATCGAACGCCCACTCATCCTTCTGCATGAAAAAGGCGCCGTAGGCGCAGGCGCCGATCAGGCCGATCACGATGCCGGCGAGAACGGCGATCACCAGATGATCCGCGCGGATTTCCTCCGGGCTCTTCGGCACCGGCTTGCGAACGCCGCCGCTTGTTCCACGTTCCACGAAAGCGGGGAAGGTGTGAGTCTCCGGGCGCAGGAAGGGCAACCATACGCGGTCCGCCCGTGTGCGCCGATCCCTGAGCGCCTGCTCGTTCCGGATTTCGATCATCGGCTCTTACCGGGTTTGGAGTGGCAACAAAACGCGACACCACCACCTTGCGCCCGACATGGCTAAGGCGGCGTTAATCATCTGCGAATTCGTCGCGCCGGCTTCGGCGGTTTTCCGCGGTTTTTCCGCCCGCGCGATTAAAGAATTTGTGTGAAAAATGAGGCTGGCCGATCTGGCTCTGCGCGCTCTCCGCAACCCGACTAAGCTGTTTGGAGAGACCTACGCGCGCATTCGGGGTAGGCGCATTCGGCCCCCGGCGGCTATCCTTCAGCGCAACGCGTGATTTCCACGGATTCTGATTGTCGGGCAAGGGCGTCGTGATCAAGGACGAAGTCGGCAGCTACGTCGTCACGGACAAGAACCGGCCGGATCGCCGGCGGCACCCGCGCAAGCGGGCGTTCTGGCTGGGCCGGCTGGAGACACCGGACGGCCGCTTCGATTGCCGCGTCCTCAATCTCTCTCCCTCCGGCGCCAAGGTGATGCTCGCGCACCCGGTGCAGGTGAAGCAGGCGGTGACGCTGATCATCGAGCCGCTGGGAGAATTCATCGGCATCGTCGGCTGGCGGCGCGACAGCTACATCGGGATCGAGATCACCGAGCACCGCGCCGGCGCGCAGGATGCCGCGGCGGCCGCGCCCGCGTCCGGCGAGGTAGCGCCGACGGAAGGAGCCGCACCGGGCACACCTTCCACGGCGACGGCGGACATCTCTGTCGTGCGGCAACCAGCCCTGGATCCTTTGGATCTCCTGCACGATGCGCGCAGCACCCGCACCTTGCAGCCCGGCGAGGTGCTGTTCAAGGAAGGCGACAGCGCGCAGTCGCTCTACATCGTCAAGAGCGGCGCGCTCAGGATCAAGAGCGGCAACGTCGTCTATGAGGATGTCCAGACCGGCGGCATCGTCGGCGAGATGGGCCTCGTCGAGCAGCACATGCCGAGAAGCGCCACCGTCTACGCGCTGACCATGGCAGAGGTGGTGGAGATCGACGAGCGCCGCTTCTTCTCGCTGGTGGAGCGCATCCCGAGCTTCGCCATTGCCGTCATGCGCGTGCTGTCGCGCCGCCTGCGCCACATGGACGATCTCTACAGGCCGGAGCGCTGGACCGGTCTGCACCGGTAAGCTGTGAAAGTTGCCGCGCGGGCGGTTCCCGGAGTTCCCGAAAAGCGCCTAGCGCGACGTCCAGGTGTAGGACTGCAGCACCCCGCTGGGGTCGAACACCAACTGGAAGGCACTGTTGCCGACGGCCGATGGGCCAGGACCGGCGTGAGCGACCGTCACGCCGCCACGGGAGGTCGGTGCCTGCACCGACTGGCCTTGCACCTGGTACACGTAGGTCACCTGCTTGCGGCCGTCCGGCAGCGCCATCTCATCCGTGGGCTTGCCCAGCTGGCTGACCGCCTGGTCGTAGGTGGTCTTGCCGACCTGGAGGTCGGAGGTCGCCGCCGGCTTGAAGCTGGCGAAAATCGTGTCGCACGCGGCAAGGCCGAGCATGGCCGCCAGCAAGATTGCTCGTTTCACCGTATTTCCCCCGCTAAAGCTAAGCACCACGATTGGTTGTATGGAATCTACACCGCCTCACAGCAACCGCACAACGCGGAAACCGCCGCTGGCGCCGCCGTCACGCCGCCGTGTTGCCAAGTCTCACGGCATCGGGCGCCAAGGCCAGGTGATTGATGCAGCGCTTGGCATAGACGAGCTGCCAGCCACGATCGGTGAACATGGGCTCGTAGACGTAATAGCACACGGTCTGCCAGGCTTCCTGCGCCGGCGCTGGTTTTGCGGTACTCGCGGCAGGGCCGGGCGCCGCGGCGCCCAGACCGAGCAGCAATGCGGCAAGCGTGAAAGCGATCCGGTAGTGCATGGGCAGCTTCCTTCGGGTCGGAGCTGAGGCGAACTGGGACCCCAGCATATCGCTCTCCCGGCGGGCGGCAAGCCGTCGCAATGGCCCGTCAGGCATCCCGCATCCTCTCGTGATCGCAAGTAGATCAGAGATATTTCGTCCAAAACACAGAAACAACGAATTAATATTAAGTATAATTTTAGACTAATACTTTTAAAATACTCGAAGTTATTTTCATTTGATTAAGCCGAACTCGCTAGGCTTCCTGTCCCGTGAGCCGCATCCAAGGACAGCCGATGTCGATGACCCTTTCCGCCGACGCGCCGCTGCAGCTCTCCCTGCTGGAGGGTGCGCGCGGCAGCCTGACCCGTCTGCCCCGCACATTGCGGGTGCTGGCGGCGATGTGGCTGGTGCTGGCCGCCGGCTATGAGACGTCCCTCGCGCTGCAATCGCCGGCGCAGCGCATCCGGTACGAGCTCAAGGCGGCGGCGGCGGACCTGCACGCGCTGCCCTGGACCCGGGCGGACGACCGCGTCGAGCTCGCCATCGCCCGCAACCTGGATGACCGTGCGTTCCAGGTGAACGTCATGAAATATCCCGCCGAGGTGGCAGTGACACTGCCCCGTCTGGACAAGCAAACCTGCATCGAGGCCCGCACCGCCGCGCGCCGGATCGAGGGCCCGGTCGTGGTCGCCCTCGACGGCTATGGCTCCGCGGCGGATTGCCGCGACGACAACACCATGGTCTGGCGCATCATGCCGTAAGCGGCACGCCGACGGACGCCGCGAGCTCGCGACCCAAAACGATCACGCCGCCTATACTGCCAGCCGATTAGTCTGCCCGGGAATGAACGCGGCAGGCGTGGCCGCGTCGACCGCAAGATTCCCGGATGTCGCTGCGCAATATCCTGAACACCCTCGTGACGCCGATTTCCCTGCCGCTCCTCGGCGGGGTCGTGTTGGGAATGTCGGTGGCCGGCTTTCTCGTGCAGCCGATCTGGGGCGACCAGTCCTGGTACTTCTACGCCGCGGGCCGCATGCTGGACGGCGCCCACATCGACATCAGGAATATCGTCGAGGGCAATCCGCCGCTCATCTTCTGGATCTCCATCATCCCCGTCGCGATCGGGCGCGCACTTCACCTATCGCCGCAGCCGGTATTGGAATCCTGTCTCGCTGTCATTGCGGCGTGCAACATCGGCTGGTGCGCCGTCCTGGCGCGCCGCTCCGATCCCGAGGCGCCCCGCGCGTTTCCCCTGTGGCTTGCGGTGGTGCTGCTCTACGCCACCGTCGTCTACGCCTGGCCCAGCATCGGCCAGCGCGAGCACATCCTCATCCTGCTGGGTCTGCCCTATCTGGTGATGGTGGGCCAGCGCATGGACGGCATCCCCGTACCGGTGCGCGAGGCTGTCATCGCCGGCCTCCTCGCCGCGGTGGGCTTCGCCCTCAAGCCCTATCAGTTTCTTGTCGTGATCGCGGTGGAGAGCCTGCTGCTGTGGCATGTGGGATTCCGCCGCCTGATCCGGCCGGAGCTCCTGGCCCTGGTGCTGGGGGAATTCGCCTACGCCGCCGCGATCCTGGCCTTCGCGCCGGACTACATCTTCAAGATCATGCCGTTGGCCTCGGCCTATCTCGACTATGCCCGCGTGCCGCTCCGCAACATGATCGAGCCGCTGCGCCTGCTGAAGATCCTCGGCATGTTCGCGCTCTGGGCGATGCTGCGGCCGTGGCTGCGCCATCGCGGACTGGCCAGCGTGTTCCTGGTCGCGGGCGGCGCTGCGACCGTTGCATATGTCGTCCAGCTCAAGCACTTCGAGTATCAGTTCCTGCCGGGCCTGGCGTTTCTCAATATCGCCCTCGGCATCATGGTGGTGGACCTGCTGCTGCGCTGGACCAGCCGCGATCGCATCCTGCCGCGCCCGGCGCTCGGCACGGCGCTGGGACTGGTCGCTGCGGTCGTCGCCACGATCATCTACTATCCCCAGGACGGCGCGAAGGCGGCGATCGCCGGCAGCGATCCCCGCAACGCGACCGGCCTCGCCGTCACCGCCGGCCTCCCGGTCGGCACCACCATCTATGAGCTGACGCCCGGCACGGGCTTCCTGTTCAAGTCGGTGCTGGACCACGGCCTGGTCTGGGGCTCGCGCTTTCCCCATCTCTGGATGCTGGCGGCGGTGCTCCAGGCCGAGCAGGACATGGCCCGGGACGGCCACGTCGACGGCCGCGATCAGCGCATGCTGGAGCTCGGCCGCTGGACGCGCACGGCGGTGGCCGAGGACCTGGCGCGCTGGCGCCCCAGCGTCGTGCTGGTTGACCGGTGCGACGATCGATCGATCGAGCCGTGCTGGAGCCTCGAGACCTTCCAGGTGAACCTGCTGACCTGGTTCGAGCAGGACCCCGCCTTCAAGACGGTGTGGTCGCACTATTCCAACAGCGGCCGCCTCGGCCCCTTCGACCTCTGGTGCCCGACGGCGAATGCGGAGGCGTGCGCGCGGTTGGTGGCCGCCGGCGTGGGGCCGATTTCCAGCGCGCAAGCGACGGCGAAAGTGGCGGTGCCCTGACGGCGGCCTAGTGCATTGCGATGCTGGTGAGCCCGATGGGATTCGAACCCATGACCCCTTGATTAAAAGTCAAGTGCTCTACCGGCTGAGCTACGGGCTCGCCCGCGCTGCGGCCTGGAAGAGGTGGCCGGGCGTCGAGAGTGGCGGACAATAGGCGGAAGGCCGGGGGTGGTCAACGCGCCAGGGCAGGGACGGGCTCAGCCCTTGCCTTGCGTCACGCTCTCCATCTTCAGGACGACGCGGATGCCGAGCGTGTCGCCGGACACGAAGAGGTATTTCGAGGCGCCGCGCGGCAGCGGAATCTTGCGGCGCATGCAGAACTTGATGAGCGCCGCTGCGACGCGGTTGGCCGAAAGGACGACGCTGCGCGTTTCCTGGGTCGCGCTGTCGACGACGGCGAGCGTCACCTGCAGGCCGTCGGCGCTCAGGCTCGCGGCGCTGATTCTCCCCTCCGGTACTTTCTCGTCCGCTGGCCCCACGGCGGCATCAATGGCCTGGCGCAATTCGCCATGATCCAGCAGCACCTGCCGCATCTCAGTCGTCACAGCGTTCCCCCGGCTATTGATTGGTTACCAATATAATCGCCTTTGGCGGTAATCGGGAGATGTTGTGCAACCCGAGGGAGCTCCTTGGAGTCGCTTGGCCCTGGGATCACGGAGGCGGGTCAGATGTCGCGCGACTCGCGGTGCCGGCGGGCGGTCGGCTGGAGCGGCGCGCCGCTGGCCGGCGTGGCCAGCGGGAGCGGGGACGCCGCAGCGGATGCGTCCGCGCGGTCGCCCCGCAGCAGCTTGAGCGCCGACGCCGCGAGCGCATCCAGCATCGAGCGGAGCGGGTCGGTGAGGAGGCCGCCGCCGAGGCCGACCTGGGTCAGGAAAGCCTTGAAGCCTCTGCCCGTGGGCAGGGCCGTTCCCGTGACGGCATCGCCAGCGGTGGCGGCACCCGCGGCCTGGGTGTTCTTCGCCAGCTGATCGGCGAAGCTGCGGTAGATTTCCGCCACCGTGCGCGGCGCGCCGGTGCCGCTGTCATAGAAGACGCCGCGATTGCTGGCGGCCGCCTCCGGCAGGAGATCCGCCGCGACGGCGTTGCCGTTGTGCTGGATCGCCTTCAGGAACTCGGTGGCGCCACCGGCGCCGAGGAAATGCGCCATGTAGAGATCGGTGCTGCCGGCGGGACGGCCGAGCGCGCGCTCGACCTCGCTCTTGTTGGTCTTGGCGTATTCCGCCGCGAGCGAGGCGGAGAGTGCCGGATCCTTGCGAAGGTCGAGGATCTTCTGGCGGGTGCCGGCATCGGCGACGCGGGCGCGGCCGCTGTCATCCACTGAGATCTGCTGCGCGAGATCGCCGATGCCGTACTTGGCCCCGAACCGCTGCACCATCTGCAGCCAGGTGCTGTCGATGAACTGGAAGAGGCCGGTGGCCGTGCCGGTGCTGGACTTGGCGTCGGCCTTGAGGCCGCTCTCCTGGGTCGCCGTCGCCAGCAGGAAGCCGAAATCCACCTGGGTCGCGGCGCTCGCCTGGCGGATGCCGCGGGTCACCGCGGGATCGATGGCGCCGCCGGGCGGCAGGGGATGGGAGGGCGCGGGCATCGGGAGCGGCAACCTCGACCGGAATCTCGGAAATGCCAGCCGGAGCCTAGGGGAGAGTGGTTAAGGGATGGTGAGCGCCGGGCCGGCTCCGGTCCGCAGGCGGAACCGGCGCGAGCTGATCTTAAAGTTTTACTGGAAGTTCAGGGTCTGGCGGCAAGTACCTTGTTTTCCACCGAGATCCGCCACGTCAGCAGTGCCGCGTTGAGGGCCGAGAACAGCAGCGCCACCTGCCAGTCGCCGAACACCATCGGCAGCAGCGCGATCTCCACCACCACGATCGTGTAGTTCGGGTGCCGGATGTACCGGTAGGGACCGCGGCGCACCCGGGGCACGCCGGGCATGGCGATGACCCGGGTGGTCCAATAGCGACCCAGATTCGCCATCACCCAGAGCCGCACCACTTGCACCACGCCATAGAGCATAAGGAGCGGCACCGACACCGCGCGATCCGGCGGCACCGTCGCCAAGATGGCGAGGAGCCAGGCCGCGTGCATGGCGACGATCAGGGGATAGTGGCTGCGCCCGACCTCGAAGCCGCCGGAGGCCAGGAGTGCGCGGGTGTTGCGCCCCGCATGCACGATCTCGCCCAGGCGCTGGAGCGCCACCAGGGACACCACGACCAGCGCGACCGTGTTCATGACGCCTCCAGAAGCTGGAATGCGGCGGTGAAGCCGGGACCGAGGGTGCTCAGCAGCATGCGGCCGGTGGCACCGTCGCGCAGCGCGCGGTCGAGGACGAAGAGGACAGTCACCCCAGACATGTTGCCGAAGTCGCGCAGCACGCCGCGGCTCAGCGCGAGGGCACCCTCGCCGAGCCCGAGCGCCTCCTCGATGGCGGTCAGCACCTTGGTGCCGCCGGGATGACAGATGAAATGCTCGATCGCCGAGAGATCGAGGCCGTGGCGCGCCAGGAACTCCGTGGTGACGCTCCGCGTCTCGCCGCGCGCCAGCATGGGGATGTCGGCGGAGAGCAGGGCGCGAAGCCCGTCGTCCTCCACGTCCCAGCCCGTGACCTCGAGCGTGTCCGGCCAGGTATGTTCGCCGCCGGCGCCGAAGGCGGGACCGTCGCCGACGCCACAGATCAGCGCCGCGGCGGCGCCGTCGCCGAAGAGCGCAGTGCTGATGAAACCGCTCTTGGAGCGGTCGTCCTTGCGAAACGCGAGGCCGCAGAGCTCCACCACCAGCAGCAGGACCTTGGCGCCGGGATCAACGCGCACGACGTCCGCGGCGCGCGCCAGGCCGAGGACGCCACCGGCGCAGCCCAGGCCGAAGATCGGCAGGCGCCGCACATCCGGGCGCATGCCCAGGCGGTTCATCACGATGGCATCGAGGCTCGGCGTCGCGATCCCGGTGCTGGAGACCGCCACCACCGCGTCGATTTCCTTGGGCCTCACGCCGGCCTCGGCCAGGCAGTCGCGCGCCGCCCGCTCCAGCAGCTCGCTCGCATGCTCGACGTAGAGCGCATTGCGGTCGCGCCAGCCGTGCGGCGCCGTGTACCAGTCGATCGGCACGCAGGAGAAGCGCCGGTCGATGCCGGCGTTCTGGAACACCGGCATCAGGCGCTGCAGGGCGCTCTCGCCCATGTCGGCGAACAGGACGCGCGCGCGGGCGGCGACCTCCGGCTGGCGCAGGATGTGGCCCGGCACGGCGGTCGCCAGACCGGCGAGGCGAGGGCGGACGGTGGCGGCTGGCGGGCGGGCGGCTTCCTCACTAGAGTGCGGCCGGTGCCGTCGCCGCGTCGCCATCCTGTCGCGCAACACTGCATCGTCCAAAGGAAGGGTCCTCCCGCGCGTCCGATGTTGGAAGAATTCAGATCATCCACGCTCGCCGGCGCGAGCGATACTGACAATGCTGTCACCGCCGGTGGAAGCGGACCGCCGCTGCTCCCGTTGCGCGACTATCGACGGGCCCCCGGGATGTGGCACAAGTGACCTCGGCGCCGCGGAAACAGTACCCGAAAGCGCGAATTACCGAGGCTACGCGATACGGGCAATGGCACAGGATCAAATCCAGGTGATGAGCGCGCTTCAATTCTCGCGTATTCAGGCAAGATGACGAACGTCCCGCCGCCGTTTCGCCCGCGTCTGCGCGATCATCTCCGCAACTATTTCATCGCCGGCATCCTGATCACCGGGCCGATCGCCCTCACGCTCTATCTCGCCTGGGCCTTCATCCACGGCGTCGATCGTGCGGTGAGCGCGCTGGTTCCCGCTGAATACAACCCCGAGAACTACCTGCCGTTCCACGTGCCCGGCATCGGGCTGGTGGTGGCGGTGGCGGCGCTGACCCTGATCGGCGCGCTGGCGGCCAATGTGCTCGGTCGCTTCTTCGTTCGCGTGGGCGAGCGGATCATGGGCCGGATGCCTGTCATCCGCGGCGTCTATGGCGCGGTGAAGCAGATCTTCGAGACGGTGCTGGCGAAGCAGTCCGACACCTTTCGCGAAGTGGTGCTGGTGGAATATCCGCGCCGCGACAGCTGGACCGTGGCCTTCGTCACCACACGGCCCGAAGGCGAGATCAAGGATCTGACGCCGCCGGACGCCATCGGCGTCTACGTGCCGACTACGCCGAATCCGACCTCCGGATTCCTGCTCTACGTCTCGCGCCAGGACGTCATCACCCTCTCCATGACGGTGGAGGAGGGCATCAAGCTGGTGATCTCAGGCGGCATCGTGACGCCGCCGGACCGCCGCAAGAACGGCGAGATCGAGAAGAAATAACGTCCGTCAGGGCACGGCGTGCCAGCTGCCGTCGAGCCACTGGCAGGCCCGGCCCTGAACGGGCTCGCTGCGACCCTCGATGATCATTGTCGTGCGGAACTGGCGGCAGTTCCTTGATGCCGTCGGCGTCACCGTGTCGCCGGTATCGACGGGCCCGCTCGCCGCGACCTGAGTTGGACCATAGAGCCACCCGGGCGGGACATCGGCCCAATAGGGCCAGGCCCAGTAGGGATAGAAGGGGCGCCCGAAACGGTCAAAGGTCACGACGCGGGGCGACACGAAGATGTGGCGGCGGCGATCGAGAAATATCGGCCGCTGGTCCCGCAAGAAATGCTCGTTGGGCCGTCCCACGAAAAAATGCGCGTCGGGGCGGCCACCGGAAAACTGCGGCACCCGGCCGCCGAACGAGCCTTGGCCGCCGAAGTCCCGCGCCGCCGCGGGCAACGCCAAGCCCGCCACAATCACGGCAATTGCCGTCAATCCGCCGAGGTATCTCGCCATCATGGCCTCCATCGCCATTCCCTGAATCTAGGTCGGCGGAGGTCGTCCCGCTCATGACGAAATAGTCATGCCCATCACGGTCCCGCGACCGCCGGCTCAGCCTGAGCGCAGGTATTTGACGGCGGCGTCGCGCTCGAAGAGGTAGAGAAGCGTGCGCAGCGCCGCGCCCCGCGGACTCGCGAGCTCGGGGTCGCGGTGGAGGATGAGCCGCGCGTCGTCCCGGGCGACGGCCACCAGCTCCTCATGGGCGGCGAGATCGGCGAGGCGGAATTCCGGCAACCCGCTCTGCCGCGTGCCCAGCACCTCGCCGGCGCCGCGCAGCTTCAGATCCTCCTCGGCGATGCGGAAGCCGTCGTCGGTCTCGCGCAGGATGGCGAGGCGTTGCTTCGCCGTCTCGCCCAGGGGCTGAGCGTACAGCAGGATGCAGGCGGAGGGCTTGTCGCCGCGGCCGATGCGGCCGCGCAGCTGGTGCAGCTGCGCCAGGCCGAAGCGCTCGGCGTGCTCGATCACCATCACCGTCGCGTCGGGCACGTCGACGCCGACCTCGATGACCGTGGTGGCGACAAGGAGATCGACGCGCCATGGGCGAAGGACTCCATGAGGCGATCCTTCTCGGCGCCTTTCATGCGGCCGTGAATGAGACCGACCCGCGGCCCGAAGCGATCTTTCAGATACATCTCGCGCTCGGACGCGGCGGCGAGATCGCCCTCCTCGGACTCGTCGATGACGGGACAGATCCAATAGACCTTGGCGCCGCCGGCCAGCGCGCGGTCGACGCCCGCCACCACCTCGTCCAGGCGCGCGACCGGCACCGTCCGCGTCGTCACCGGCTTGCGGCCCGCGGGCTTCTCCATCAGGCGCGAGTGATCCATGTCGCCATAGGCCGCCAGCATCAGGGTGCGCGGGATCGGCGTCGCCGTCATCGCCAGGAGATCGACGGCCCGGCCTTTGTTGGTGAGGGTCGAGCGCTGCTCCACGCCGAAGCGATGCTGCTCGTCGATGACGACGAAGCCGAGATCGCGAAACGCCACGTCGTCCTGGAACAGTGCGTGGGTTCCCACCACGATCGGCGCGGCGCCGGAGCGGATCGCCGCCAGCAGCGTCTCGCGCGCCTTGCCCTTCTCGCGCCCCGTGAGCAGCGCCACCTCGACGCCCGCCGGCTTCGCCAGCGCGCTCAGCGTCGCGCCGTGCTGGCGCGCCAGGATCTCCGTCGGCGCCATCAGCGCCGCCTGCACGCCGGCTTCCACCGCGTCGAGCATGGCGATGAGGGCGACCACGGTCTTGCCGCTGCCGACGTCGCCCTGCAGCAGGCGCAGCATCCGGTGCGGCGAGGCCATGTCGCCGCCGATCTCCGCCAGGGCCTCGCGCTGGGAGTGGGTGAGCTGGTAGGGCAGCGCCGCGATCGCCTTCTCCCGCAACAGGCCCTCGGCCTTGAGGGCGCGGCCGGGGAGTCGCTTGCTGTGATCGCGTACCAGGGCTACCGCGAGCTGATTGGCCAGGAGCTCGTCGTAGGCCAGGCGCTGCCGCGCCGGCGTCGAGGGCAGCAGATCCGCATCGGTGGCCGGCGCGTGGAGCATGGCCACGGCCTCGCGCCACGCCGGCCACTGCCGCCGCTCCACCAGTGTCGCGTCGGCCCATTCCGGCAGAACCGGCGCCCGCTCGACGGCGGCGGCGATGGATTTCTGCAGCGTCCGCATCGGCAAGCCGCCGGTCAGCGGGTAGATCGGCTCTACCGTCGGCAGCCGCTCGGCCTCGGCGACATCGACGACATAGTCGGGGTGGGTGATCTGGACCTGATTGTTGAAATGCTCGACCTTGCCGCTCACCACTCGGACCGCTCCCACCGGAAGCAGGCGTTCGAGGTAATCGCCCTTGACGTGGAAGAACACGAGGTGGAGAAAGCCGGTCTCATCGCGGCACCGCACGCGGTAAGGCTGGCGCGGGTGGTGCGGCGGCAGATGCGCGTCCACGGTCACGGTGAGGGTGGCGATGACGCCGGCCGGAGCCTCCGCCACCTTGGGCCGGAAACTGCGGTCAACGAGCGCCGACGGCCGGTGCCAGAGCAGGTCCGCCACATGGGGGCCGCACAGCCGCTCGATCAGCTTGCCGAAGCGCGGTCCCACGCCCGGCAGGCTGGTGACCGCGGCGAAGAGTGGGAAGAGGATCTGCGGGCGCACGCGGGGCGGTTGCAATCCAAGGTGTGGCGGGGCATCTCCCGCCGGTTTCAGGTGCCGGGGACTTTATAGCCCCGGCCGGGGCGAGTGAAGGATGGGTGAGGGGTTGGATACGCGCCGCAAGCGGCTGTTGTTCCGGAGCTGGCATCGCGGCACCAAGGAGGCCGACCTCCTGCTGGGCTCCTTCGCCGAGCGGCATCTCGCGGAATTGACACCGGCGCAAGTGGATCGCTACGAGGCCATGCTGGAATTCGAGGACGCGGATCTCTTCGACTGGATCGCCGGCCGCGCCGAGCCGGATGCCGCCCAGGACAGCGACGTGCTGCGGATGCTGCTGGCGTTCAAATACCTGCCGAGGCCTGCGTGACCGCTCTCGACGCCTTCGTCGCCGGTCCACAACGTCCGGACGGCCGGATCACCCTCGCCGGCGCGCCGGAGGGGCACGATGCCGCTGTCCTCGGCGATCTCGTCGCGCGCGGCGTGGCGGGCACTCTTCTCCATGTCTGCCGCGACGACGGCCGCATGGCGCGGATGGCGGCGGCGCTCGCCTTCTTCCAGCCGGACCTGCCGGTGCTGACCTTGCCGGCCTGGGACTGCCTGCCCTACGACCGCGTATCGCCCAACAACGAGATCATCAGCCGCCGCATCGACTGCCTGACCCGGCTCGCGGACGCAGGTGGAGACACGCGGTGCATCGTGCTCACGACCGTCAATGCCCTGGTGCAGCGGGTGCCGCCGCGCAACCTCTTCGCCGGCCGTTCCCTGGTGCTGGGTGTGGGCGGGCGCATCCCGACCGACCGGCTGATCTCCTATCTGCACCAGAACGGCTATCAGCGCAGCGAGACCGTGCGCGAAGCCGGCGAGTTCGCCGTGCGCGGCGGCATCGTCGACGTCTTCCCGGCGGGCGCGCCGGAGCCGTTGCGCCTCGATTTCTTCGGCGACGCCCTCGAGAGCATCCGACGCTTCGATGCCCTGACCCAGCGCACCACCGGCACCCTGCCGCAGATCAGCCTGAAGCCCGTCAGCGAGGTGCTGCTGGACCCGCCGGTCATCCAGCGTTTCCGCGGCCGTTTCCGCGAGCAGTTCGGCAACGCGTCCGACAACGACCCGCTCTATGCCGCCGTCAGCGCCGGCCAGCGCTACGCCGGCATGGAGCATTGGCTGCCGCTCTATTACGAGACCCTCGAGACGATCTTCGACTACCTGCCGGGCGCGGCGGTAAGCCTCGACTATCAGATCGAGGAGGTGCGCGCCGACCGTCTCGCCGCCGTCGCCGATTTCTACGCGGCGCGGCAATCCTTCCTGCATGACCGGCATAGCAAGAACCAGATCGGCGCGCCGATCTACCGACCGGTCTCGCCGGACCAGCTGTTCCTCGCCGATAAGGAATGGAACGACCGCCTCGACGAGCGTCGCGTGGTCCAGGTCACGCCCTTCGCTGCGCCGCCGGAAGCGGCGCTCACCTACGACGCCGGCGGCCGGCGCGGGCGCGATTTCGCCGAGGCCCGGGCCAACCCCAAGCTCAACCTGTTCGAGGCGGTGCGCGACGCGGTCCTGGAGGAGCAGAAGGCGGGGCGCCGCGCGGCGGTCGCCGCCTATAGCGCCGGCTCGGCGGACCGCCTGAAGACGCTCCTGAACGAGAAGCACCTCACTGACCTGCACACGGTGCAGCACTGGGCGGAGCTGGCGGCGCTGCCGGCCGCGAGCGTGGGGCTGCTGGTGCTGGGTCTGGAGACCGGCTACGCCACGCCGGACTTCGCGCTGGTCACGGAGCAGGACATCCTCGGCGACCGGCTCTCGCGGCCGTCGCGGCGGCGCACCAACGTCGAGCAGTTCATCACCGAGGTCTCGACCCTGGCGCCGGGAGATCTCGTCGTCCACGTCGACCACGGCATCGGCCGCTATGACGGCCTCGTCACCCTCGACGTCGCCGGCGCGCCGCACGACTGCCTGCGCATCGTCTATGCCGGCGACGACAAGCTCTTCGTCCCCGTGGAGAACATCGAGGTGCTCTCGCGCTACGGCTCCGAGGGCACCGAGGTCGTGCTCGATCGCCTCGGCGGCGTCGCCTGGCAATCACGCAAGGCGCGGGTCAAGGAGCGCATCAAGGAGATCGCGGGACAGCTCATCGCCGTCGCCGCCGAGCGCCAGCTGCGCCAGGGCGAGACAATGCCGGCGCCGGAAGGCCTCTACGAGGAATTCGCCGCCCGCTTCCCCTATCCGGAGACCGACGACCAGCTCCGCGCCATCGCCGATACGCTGACGGACATGGCATCGGGCCGTCCCATGGACCGACTGATCTGCGGCGACGTCGGCTTCGGCAAGACCGAGGTGGCGCTGCGCGCCGCCTTCATCGCGGCGATGCAGGGGACCCAGGTCGCCGTCGTGGTGCCGACCACGCTGCTCGCGCGCCAGCACTACCGTACTTTCACCCAGCGCTTCGCTGGGCTGCCCGTGCGCATCGGTCAGCTCTCGCGCATGGTGGCGCCGCGGGACGCGGCCAACGTCAAGAAGGAGATCACCGAGGGCCGCATCGACATCGTGATCGGGACCCACGCGCTCCTCGGCAAGGGCATCGCCTTCAAGCATCTGGGCCTTCTCGTCATCGACGAGGAGCAGCATTTCGGGGTGGCGCAGAAGGAGCGCCTGAAGCAGCTTCGCGCCAACGTCCATGTGCTGACGCTGACGGCGACGCCGATCCCGCGCACCTTGCAGATGGCACTTGCCGGCGTAAAGGAGATGAGCGTCATCGCGACGCCGCCGGTGGACCGGCTTGCTGTGCGCAGCTTCATCATGCCCTACGATCCCGTGGTGGTGCGCGAGGCGATCCTGCGCGAGCATCATCGCGGCGGGCAGATCTTCTATGTGGCGCCGCACATCAGCGATCTCGAGGAGGTCGGCCAGGAGCTGAAGCGCCTGGTGCCGGAGATCAAGCTCGGCATGGCCCACGGCCGCATGGCGTCCACGGCGCTGGAGGACGTCATGAGCGCCTTCGACGACGGTGCCTTTGATGTGCTGCTCTCCACCAACATCGTTGAATCCGGCCTCGACATTCCCCGCGCCAACACGCTCGTGGTGCATCGCTCCGACATGTTCGGCCTGGCCCAGCTCTATCAGCTCCGCGGCCGCGTCGGGCGCGGCAAGCTCCGCGCCTACGCCTATCTGACCCTGCCGGCGGGCAAGCACCTGAGCGCCACCGCCCAGCGCCGCCTGGAGGTGATGCAAACTCTCGACACGCTGGGTGCCGGCTTTACGCTGGCGAGCCACGACATGGACATCCGCGGCGCCGGCAATCTCCTGGGCGAGGAGCAGTCCGGCCACATCCGCGAGGTCGGCGTCGAGCTCTACCAGCATTTGCTGGAGGAGGCGGTGGCCTCCGCCCGCACCGGCACCGATGGCTTCGGCGAAGCGCCGGAGGACTGGACGCCGCAGATCACCATCGGCATGCCCGTGCTGATCCCCGAGGCCTATGTCGCCGACCTCAACGTCCGCCTCGGCCTCTACCGCCGCCTTGCGGCCCTGGTGGATGCGCGGGAGATCGACGCCTTCGCCGCCGAACTGGTGGACCGTTTCGGTGCGCTGCCGGCGGAGGTGCAGAACCTCCTCGACATCATCGCGATCAAGCGGCTCTGCCGCGTGGCGGGCATCGAGAAGGTGGAGGCGGGGCCCAAGGGCGCGCTCATCAGCTTCCGCCAGAACCGCTTCGCCAATCCCCTGGGGCTGGTGGAGTTCCTGCAGGCCCAGGTCGGCACCGCGAAGCTCCGCACCGATCAGCGGCTGGTGGTGACCCGGAGCTGGGACGACGCGAAGGAGCGCCTCGTGGGCGTGCGGCGTCTCCTGGAAAAGCTGGCGGATATCGCCGCCAAGCCGTCGCCGCCAGTACCGGCACCGGCGCCGCGGGAGACCGCGGCCCGGGCGCGGCGCTAGCGGCTATTTCGCCGCTATGCTCTCCGACGCCGGCGCGCCGGTCGCCTGCTCGTTCTGCAGGAGGTCGAAGAGCGGATAGAAGAACTCCGGCTCCTGTGCCCCGGACACCACGTATTTGCGCTCGAAGATGAAGCAGGGTACGGCGTTGATGCCGATGCGCCGCGCGCTCATGTCCTCGGCGAGAACGTCTTCCGCCGCCTCGTCGCTCTCCAGGTAGCGCGTCACCGCCGCGCGCTCGAGACCGGCGACCTCGGCAATGTCGGCGAGCGCGGTGCGGTCGCCGATGTTGCGGCCCTCGATGAAATAGGCGTTGAAGAGCGCCTCCACCACCGGCTCGGCGCCTGCCTCGGTGCCGGCATAGCGGATCAGGCGGTGGGCGTCCCGCGTATTGGGCGTGACCGCGATGCGCTCGAAGTGGAAGGGGATGCCGACGGCCGCACCGACGTCGGTCACGGTCTGGTAGATGCGTCGGGCGTGATCCGGGCCGCCGAACTTCGCCGCGATGTAGCGCTCCCGCGCCATGCCTTCCGGCGGCATGTCCGGGTTGAGCTGGAAGGGATGCCAGAGGATTTCCGCCTCCACCTCCGGCCGCTGCGCCAAGGCGGCCGCGAGGCGGCGCTTGCCGATGAAGCACCAGGGGCAGATCACGTCGGAGACGATGTCGATGCGCATGCGAAACCTCCCGGAAGCGCCGGCGGGCAGTTTAGCACGGCGCGCCCGCGCCGACAGGGGATTTGCCGGCGTGCTTGACGGGACTGGACCCGGTGGCAAACATGCGCCGATGGGAGAGACTCCACGGTGACGGCCCCTTCGCATCCGATCTACGACGCGCCGTTCCTGGCGCGGAACGCCGCCAATTTCGCCGCGCTGACGCCGCTGTCATTCCTGGCCCGCGCGGCGGCGGTCTATCCCGACAAGACCGCAGTCATTCATGGCGCACGGAGTTACACCTACCGGGAGTTCTATCAACGCTGCCGCCGGCTTGCCGATGCGCTGCGCCGACGCGGCATCGGATCGGGCGATACCGTCTCCGTGATGGCGCCCAATGTGCCCGCGCTCCTCGAGGCGCACTACGGCATCGCGATGATGGGCGGCGTGCTCAACGCCCTCAACTACCGGCTCGACGCGGCCTCCATTGCCTTCATCCTGGATCACGGCAACGCCAGGGTTCTGATCACCGACCGGGAGTTCTCGCCGACCGTCCGCGCGGCGCTGGGGCAGGTGGCGCGCCGCCCCCTGGTCATCGACATCGACGATCCCCTGGGTGAGGGCGGCGAACTCCTGGGCGAGATGGACTACGAGGCCTTCCTCGCGTCAGGCGATCCCGCGGCGCCCTGGCGGCCGCCCGGCGACGAATGGCAGGCGATCGCCCTCAGCTACACCTCGGGCACGACGGGAAATCCCAAGGGCGTCGTCTATCATCACCGTGGCGCCTACCTGAACGCGATCGGCAACGTCATCTCCTTCGGCTTGACGCCCCAGTCGGTCTATCTCTGGACCCTGCCGATGTTCCATTGCAGCGGCTGGACCTATACCTGGGCGGTGACGGCGGTGGCGGGGACCCACGTCTGCCTGCGGCGCATCGATCCCAAGCTGATCTTCCCTTTCATCGCCGAGCATCGCGTCACCCACCTCTGCGGCGCGCCGATCGTGCTCAACCTGCTGGTGAACGCGCCCTCGAGCGTGCAGCGGCGCTTCGATCACACCGTCGAGGTCGCGACCGGCGGCGCCGCGCCGCCCTCGGCGATCATCGCCGCCATGGAGCGGATGGGTTTCAGGGTGACCCATCTCTACGGCCTCACAGAATCCTACGGGCCGTCGACGCTCTGTGCGTGGCAGGAGGAATGGGGCGATCTCCCGCTGCCGGAGAAGGCGGCGATGATGGCGCGCCAGGGCGTGCGCACGGTGACCCTCGACGGCGCGCGCGTGGTGGACGCGTCGCTCGCCGACGTGCCGGCGGACGGTGCGACCATCGGCGAGCTGGTGCTGCGCGGAAATACCGTGATGAAGGGCTATCTCAAGAACCCCGCAGGCCACCGACGAGGCTTTCGCCGGCGGCTGGTTCCACACCGGCGACCTCGCGGTGATGCACGGCGACGGCTATGTGGAGATCAAGGATCGCGCCAAGGACATCATCATTTCCGGTGGCGAGAACATCTCGTCGCTGGAAGTGGAGGAGGTGCTCTACCGCCATCCCGGCGTGCTGGAGGCGGCCGTGGTGGCGCGGCCGGACGAGAAGTGGGGCGAGACGCCCTGCGCCTTCGTCACCCTGAAGGTGGCTGATAGCATCGATGCCGCCGGCCTCATCGCCTGGTGCCGGGATCATCTCGCCCATTTCAAGGTGCCGCGGACGGTGGTGTTCGGACCGCTACCCAAGACCTCCACCGGCAAGATCCAGAAATTCGAGCTGCGCGCCCAGGCGAAGAGTTCCGGGAAGTAATCGTGCTGACATCCCCGACGGCGCGCCAGGCGCTCGCCGCCTACATCGCCTCCGCCAGCGGCGCCGACGGCGTCGAGGTCGAGAGTGCGGCGAAGCTGTCCGGCGGCTCGGTGCAGGAAGGCTGGCGGGTCGACGCCAGTTGCCGGGGCGGCCGGCTTGCCGGCACACATCGCCTCGTTCTGCGCGCGGACGCGCCGACCCATCTGGCGGCGAGCCGCAGTCGTGCCGAGGAATTCGCACTGCTCCGCGCCGCCCATGCCAGCGACGTCAAGGTGCCGGAGCCGCTCTCCTGCTGCGACGACACCGCCGTCCTTGGCAGGCCGTTCTTCCTGATGCGCTGGATGCCCGGCATCGCCGCTGGCGCCGCTCTGGCGCGGAATGCGACGTGGGACGGCAAGCGCGACGCGCTGGCGGCGGAGCTGGGCCGGCAGCTTGCTCATATCCATCGCATCACGCCGCCGCGGCCGGATCTGGCATTTCTAGGGAGCCCACCGGTGGATCCGGCTACGCTGCGCCTCGCGCTCTATCGGCGCTGGCTCGACGAATTCGACGATCCCCATCCCGTGGCGGAATGGGCTCTCCGTTGGTTAGCCCAGCAAAAGCCCGCACCCGCCGAGATCGTGCTCTGCCATGGCGATTTCCGAACCGGCAATTATCTCGCGACCGAGACCGGCATCTCCGCGATCCTCGACTGGGAATTCGCCGACTGGGGCGATCCCCATGAGGATATTGGCTGGCTCTGCTGCAAGTCCTGGCGCTTCGGCGCAATCGAGCGTGAGGTCGGCGGCATCGCCGGGCGCGATGTGTTCTACCGCGCCTACGAGAGCACCGGCGGTCGCCCCGTCGATCCCGACCGCGTTCGCTACTACGAGTTGATGGCAAGCCTGCGCTGGCTGATCCTGGCGTTGCAGCAGCGCGAGCGCCTGCGCAAAGGCGGCGAGCGCTCCCTCGATCTCGCGCTCACCGGCCGGCGGCCGGCGGAATGCGAGTTCGAGCTGCTGCGCCTGATCGAGCTTTCCGAGCGAGGCGATTGATGCGCGACCTGCCGACGGGACCGGAGCTGGCGGCGCTCGCCGACGAATGGGCGGCGAAGGTCGATAGCGTGGCGCCGGAAGAGCGCGCGCTCATCCTCGCGATGATCGAGCGCTGCCGCGCCATCGCCGCCCGTGAGGCGGCGGCGGGAGAGGTGGCGCTGGCTCCGATACACCGCGTGCTGGTGGAGCTCTACGGCATCGAGGATTCCCGCCATCTCGCGCGTCTCGCCGAGGACATCCGTTCTGGGAAATTCGACGCGGCGGGCACCGCGCGCGAGCGGGTGCATGCGCTGCTTCAAGCGCTCACCGTGCAGAAGCTGCGCGAGGCCAATCCGCGCTTCCTCGCCGCGCACGAGATCGAATAGAAAGATTTCGACGAAGCCTTCCGCTGGCCCAGCTATCGCCCTGTTGGCAAGCCCGGATTGGCCGGCTTCAGCCTCCAAATCCCCGGAATCCCCTCAGCCGCATCGGCTGGGAGCCCGCATCCCCAGGCCCCGGCACGATCATGATTTGCGCCGTGCCCCGTGCTGCTTCATAATGATTTCCAATAAATGATCGCCTGCAAAAGAGCGGTCTGGGAGAGCGTCTGGGAGGAGCCGTGTCGCCGCTGCTGGATGTGCGGGGACTGTGTACGGTATTTCGCGCCGGTGACATCACCGTGCGCGCGGTCGATGGCGTGTCCTACACGGTCGACCAGGGCGAGACGGTCGCGATCGTCGGCGAGAGCGGTTCCGGCAAATCCGTCGGCGCGATGTCGATCCTGCGCCTGATCCCGAGCCCACCCGGGCATATCACCGACGGACAAATCCTGTTCGCCGGGCACGACCTCATGCGCGCCACGGACGAGGAGATGCGCCGGATCAGGGGCGGCGACATCGGCATGATCTTCCAGGAGCCGATGACTTCGCTCAATCCCGTCCTTACGATCGGCCGGCAGATCACCGAGGCGATCGAGCAGCACCGCGGCGCCGATCGGACGACCGCGGAGATGCGCGCCGTCGAGCTCCTGGGGCTCGTGGGCATCGCCGATCCGCTGCGTCGCCTGAAGCAGTATCCGCACCAGCTCTCGGGCGGCATGCGCCAGCGGGTGATGATCGCGATCGCACTCTCTTGCGATCCCAAGCTCATCATCGCGGACGAGCCGACCACCGCCCTCGACGTGACGATCCAGGCGCAGATCCTCGAGCTCATGCGCGAGTTGACGCGGCGGCTCAACGTCGCGCTCATCATCATCACCCATAATCTCGGCGTGGTCGCGCGCTACGCCAACCGGGTCAACGTGATGTACGCTGGCCGCATCGTCGAGAGCGGCCTGGCGGAGGCGGTCTACCACCGGCCGGCGCACCCCTACACGGTGGCGCTGCTGCGCTCGGTGCCGCGGCTCGACCGTCCGCGTCAGGCGCGCCTCGATCCCGTCGAGGGACAGCCGCCGGATCTGAGCCGGCTCGACGCCGGTTGCGCCTTCCGGCCGCGTTGTCGCTTTGCGATCGATGCCTGCGCCAAGGCCCGGCCGCCGCTGGAGCCGACGCAGGAGGCGGGGCATCTCGCCGCCTGCTTCCGCAGCCGCGAGCTCGTCGGCCTCGCGGGAGCGGCAGCATGACGGCCCTCACCCCCGATGCCTCGCCGCTTCTCGAGGTGAAGGGTCTCAGCATGCACTTCCCGGTCACCGAGGGTATCGTGCGCCGCCGCCGGGTCGGCGAGGTCAGGGCCGTCGATGGCGTTGACTTCACCATCCGCCGCGGCGAGACCCTGGGACTGGTGGGCGAAAGCGGCTGCGGCAAGACCACCACGGGGCGCTGCATCCTGCGCCTCGAGCATCCGACCGCGGGCGAGATTCTCTACGACGGCGTCGATCTGGCCCGGCTCCCGCGCAAGGAACTGATGGCGATGCGGCGGCGGATCCAGGTCATCTTTCAGGATCCCTACAGCTCGCTCAATCCGCGCATGAAGGTCGGCGACATCATCGCAGAGCCGATGAAGGTGCACGGCGTGGAGCCCGACGCGGCCAAGCGCGCGGCGCGGGTGCGCGAGCTGCTCGCGGTCTGCGGCTTGAATCCCAGATTCGCCGACCGCTATCCGCACGAGATGTCCGGCGGGCAGCGCCAGCGCGTGGGAATCGCGCGAGCGCTGGCGCTCGAACCGGAATTCATCGTCTGCGACGAGGCGGTCTCGGCCCTCGATGTCTCGATTCAGGCACAGGTCGTCAATCTGCTCGAGGACCTGCGCGAGCGCTTCGGACTCACCTATCTCTTCATTGCGCATGACCTGTCGGTGGTGCGCCACCTCTGTCAGCGCGTCGCGGTCATGTATCTCGGCCGCATCGTCGAGCTGGCCGACGGCGACGAGCTATTCGACAACCCCCTGCACCCCTACACCCAAGCGCTGCTGGCCGCGGTACCCGTGCCCGACCCGAGCGTCGAGGCGAGCCGCGTGTTTCGGCCAGCGGTGGGCGAGGTGCCGAGTCCGATCAACCCGCCGTCCGGATGCGTGTTCCATCCGCGGTGCCCGATCGCGGTGGAGCGCTGCAAGCAAGCGCGACCGGAAGTGCGGGAGGTGCGGCCAGGCCACCGGGTGGCCTGCCACGAAGTCCCTTAGGGAGCTGTCGCGTCAATCCATAACAAACGATGGGAGGCTTGGGCGATGAATACGGTAAAGCAGCTACTGGCAGCCGGCCTGGGAGTCATCGCCGCGACGGCGATCGCGGCGGCGCCCGCGGGAGCTGGCGAGACGCCAAAACGTGGCGGCATCCTCACCTACATGATCCCGGCGGACGCACCGCCGAGCTTCGACGGCCATCGCGAGACCACTTACGCCACCGTGCACGCGGCGGCGCCCTTCTACAGCGTGCTGATCCGCGCCAATCCCGACAACCCGTCCTCGACCACGGACTTCGTCTGCGATCTCTGCACCTCGATGCCGAAACCGGCCGACGACGGCCTGATCTATACCTTCAAGATCCGCCAGGGCGTGAAGTTCCATGACGGATCACCGCTCACCGCCGCCGACGTGGCCGCGAGCTGGCAGGAGATCGTGCATCCGCCGGAGGGCGTCTCCAGCGCCCGCGAGAGCTACTTCGTCATGGTTGACAAAGTCGAGGCGACCGATCCCACCACGGTGGTCTTCCGGCTCAAATACGCGACCACCGCCTTTCTGCCGGCGCTCGCCGATCCCTATGCCTGGATCTACAAGAAAGAGATCCTCGACAAGGACCCGCACTGGTACGAGAAGAACATCATGGGCTCCGGGCCGTTCAAGTTCGACGGCTATGAGGCCGGCCAGTCGATCAAGGGCGTGCGCAACCCCGACTACTATCACAAGGGAGAGCCCTATCTCGACGGCTTCCTCGGCATCTTCGCCGCCAAGCAGGCGGTGCGCGTCGACGCCATCCGCGCCGACCGCGCGGCGATGGAGTTCCGCGGCCTGCCGCCCTCGGCGGTGGATCAGCTCGAGAAGGAGCTCGGCGACAAGATCACCGTGCAGAAGAGCGACTGGAACTGCGGCAACCTGGTGACGCCGAACCACAAGAAGAAGCCGTTCGATGACGCCCGCGTGCGCCGCGCCCTCGCGCTCGCCATCGACGCTTGGCACGACGCGCCGGCGCTCTCGAAGATCGCCAACGTGAACACCGTCGGCGGCATCGTCTTCCCGGGCTCGCCGCTGGCGGCGACCAAGGCCGAGCTCGAGAAGATCGCCGGGTTCTGGCCCGACATCGACAAGTCGCGGGCCGAGGCCAAGCGGCTCCTCAAGGAGGCGGGAGCAGAAGGGATCACCTTCGTGCTTCTGAACCGCAACGTCGACCAGCCCTACAAGTACGTCGCGACCTGGCTGATCGACGAATGGAGCAAGATCGGGCTCAAGGTGACGCAGAGGGTGCTGCCGACCGGGCCGTTCTTCGAGGCGCTCCGGAATAACGACTTCGACGTGACCCTCGACTTCAACTGCCAGGGCGTCGTCAATCCCCTGCTGGACGTCGGCAAGTTCCTGCCGCACACGGTCTATACGGAGAACTACGGGAATTACGAGGACCAGAAAGAGATCGACATGTATCAGAAGATGCTGCACGAGACCGATCTCAAGAAAGTGCGGTCCGAGATGCGCGACTTCGAGACCTACGTGCTCGACACCGAGACGCACATGATCATGACGCCGTGGTGGTACCGGGTCATTCCCTACCGGTCCTACGTCAAGGGCTGGAAGATCAGCCCGAGCCACTACATCAACCAGGATCTCGCGAACGTTTGGCTGGATAAGTAGCGACGCGGCCGCGGATGCCCGTTCGCGAGAGCGGGCGGGCATCCGCGCCGGTTTTCCGCATCGGATGGCGTGATGTACCGATACATAGTGCACCGGCTGCTGCTGGCGATCCCGACGCTGCTCGGAGCCGCGGCCCTCGTCTTCGTGCTGATGCGCCTCATTCCCGGCGACATCTGCGTGGTGCGGCTCGCGTCGGGCGGCGGCACTTTCGACCCGCATTCCGTCGCCGTCTGCCACGCCGAGCTCGGCCTCGACCGTCCGATGATCGTACAGTTTCTCGACTTCGCGACTGGCATCTTCCGCGTCGATTTCGGCGTCTCCATGTGGACCGGCAAGCCGGTCTCCTATGAGATCGCCGTGCGGCTGCCGATCTCCATCGAGGTCGCGCTGCTGGCGACTGTGGTGGCAATCGCCTTCGCCATTCCTCTCGGCACCATCTCGGCGTTGAAGCAGAATACCTGGATCGACGTGGTCGTCCGCACGGTGGCGATCGCCGGCATCGCCACGCCGTCCTTCTGGCTCGGCATCGTCGTGCTGATCGCCATTCTGGACATCACCAACTTCGTCTCCGGCGCGCCCTGGATGCCGCCGATCGACTATGTCCCGCTCTGGAAGGATCCGATCCGCAATCTCTCCATGGCGTTCTGGCCGGCGGTGACCGTCGGATACCGGTATTCCGCCGTCACCATGCGCATGACGCGCTCGGCGATGCTCGAGGTCATGCGCGAGGACTACATCCGCACCGCCCGCGCCAAGGGCCTCCTCGACCGGATCGTCATCAACCGGCACGCGCTCAAGAACGCCCTGCTGCCCGTCGTCACCCTGATCGGCATCGAGTTCGCGTTCCTGATCGGCGGTCTCGTGGTGACCGAGCAGGTGTTCAATCTGAACGGCATCGGGCGCCTCTTCGTGCTCTCGGTCCAGAATCAGGACTACACGCTGACCCAAGCGCTGGTGATGCTGGTGGTGGTGGTGTTCGTGGTCACCAATCTGCTCGTCGATCTCCTCTATGCGTGGCTCGATCCGCGCATCCGCTTCGCCTGACCGGAGTTCCCGCCGATGTCCAGCGCCGCACCCATTGACACCGCTTCCGCTGTCGCCGACGACGGGCGGGACCTCCGGCGCACCTTGCTGCAGCACGTGCTGGGGTTCTGCGTGAGCGAGCTGCTCGGCACCTTCGGCATGATCCTGGTGCTGCTGATGGCGCTCGCCGCCGTCGCCGCCCCCTGGCTTGCGCCCTACGACCCCACCTCCAACGATTTCGGCGCCATGACCGAGGCGCCGAGCTGGGCGCACTGGCTGGGCACCGATCAGTTCGGCCGCGACCTGCTCTCGCGTATCTTGTTCGGCGCCCAGACCGCGATGATCGTCGGATTTACCTGCGCTTTCGTCGGCGGCTTCGCGGGCCTGGTGCTTGGCGTCGGCAGCGCCTATTTCGGCGGCCGCATCGATCTCATTTTCCAGCGCATCCTTGACGTGATCATGGCGTTTCCGCTGATCATCCTCGCTCTCGCGGTGGTTTCGATCTTCGGCACCGGCGTGCACAACGTGATCATCGCCATCACCATCCCGTTGATTCCGCGCTGCGCGCGGGTGGTGCGCTCGAGCGCGCTGGCGATCCGCGAGGTGCCCTATGTCGACGCGGCGCGCGCCTGCGGCTTCGGCCACTGGCGAATCATCCTGCGCCACATGATCCCCAACGTCATGGCTCCGTTCTTGATCGTGATCACCGCCTTCGTCGGCCAGGCGATCCTGGCGGAGGCGTCACTCTCCTACCTCGGCCTCGGCGTGCAGGAGCCGACGCCGGCGTGGGGCCTGATGCTGCAGGGGGGCGCCGAGGAATACGCCTCGACGGCGCCATGGATCGCGATCTTTCCAGGCCTCGCCATCGCGCTCACGGTGTTCGGCATCAGCCTGTTCGGCGACGCGCTCCGCGACGCCCTCGATCCTAAGCTCCGCGGTCGCTAGGCGCCTGGAGACGGAAAACGTGCGCGGCGCGCCTACTCGGCGTAGTCGGGCTCGGTGCGATCCAGCATCCGCTTCAGGGCGGCGAGGTGCAGCGGCACGGCGCCGACGTCGCGCTTGCGCTGTTGCACCGTGTGCTCCAGGGATTCCTTGCTGATCTGCCGCAGCGGTCGCCCGGTCTGCATCGCCAGCACCTGGAGCTGGCAGGCGCGCTCGAGGTAGTAGAGATCGTCGAAGGCGCGGGCGACGGTCTCGCCGACGACGATCACGCCGTGATTGGCGAGGAACAGGATGCGCTTGTCGCCGAGCGCGCCGCAGATGCGATCGCCCTCGGTGTCATCGAGCACCAGCCCGTTGTAGTCGTCGTAGTAGGCGACCTGCCCGTAGAAGCGGATCGCGGTCTGCCCGATCCATTCCAGGCGGCCGTTCTGAATCAGGGTGAGCGCCGTCGCGTGCGGCATGTGGGTGTGCAGCACGCAGCTCGCCTTGGGATTGCCGTGGTGGATGCGGGAATGGATGTAGAAGGCGGTGGGCTCCGGCGGCTCGCTGCCGGAGATCAGCTCGCCGGCGGAATTCACCACCACGAGATCGCTGGCGCGGATCTCCGACCAGTGCTTGCCCCAGGGATTGAGGAGGAAGCGATCAGTCTCGCCGGGCACCGCGAGGCTGAAGTGATTGCAAATCCCCTCGTGGTAACCATAGCGCGCCGCGACCCGGAACGCCGCCGCCAAATCGACCCGCGCCTGCCACGCCGGATCCATGTTCGAGCGCTGCTGGGGTAATGAGCGTGCCATGCCTTGTCTCCATCGCCGGGTGCCATTGGCCGGAATTCCCGCGATATTCGGCTACGGCGGTGCTTTGCGCAACGCCCGGAAAGTGGGCAGCAGGCTTCGTTTGACTGCGGCCGACCGCCTCTGCAATCTTGGCCGCAATCATTGGAGAGGAAATGCCATGAAGCCGGAGATTCTGCTCGCCTGCTCGCTCTATGACGGAACCATGAAGCAGCTGGACGAGGCCTATACGGTCCATCGGCTGTACGAAGCCAAGGACCAGGGCGCGCTGCTCCGGGACGTCCGCGACCGCGTGCGCGCCATCTCCACCATGGGGGCGGTCGGCGCCAAGGCCGAGCTGATGGATGCCCTGCCGAAGACCGAGATCATCGCATGCTTCGGCGTCGGCGTGGATGCCATCGATCTCAAGGCCGCCAAGGAGCGCAAGATCACCGTCACCAACACGCCCGACGTGCTGACAGAATGCGTCGCGGACCTCGGCATGGTGCTGCTGCTGTCAGCGGCGCGGCAGATTCCCCAAGCCGACCGCTTCGTGCGCGAGGGTAAATGGCTCAAGGGCAATTATCACCTTTGCCAGCACGTGGGCGGCCGCACCCTCGGCATCGCCGGCCTCGGCCGCATCGGCCAGGCGGTCGCCAAGCGCGCCGAGGCCTTCGGCATCAAGGTCGTCTACTACGGCCGCCACAAGAATTCCCAGGTGCCCTACGCCTATTACAGCGACATCAAGAAAATGGCCGCTGATGTCGACTACCTCATGCTGATCGTGCCGGGCGGGCCGGAGACGAAGCATCTCGTCACCGCCGAGGTGCTGCAGGCACTGGGACCCGAAGGCACCCTCATCAACATCTCCCGCGGCTCCGTCGTCGACGAGGTGGCCCTGGTCAAGGCGCTGAAGGACGGCACGCTGGGCGCCGCCGCCCTCGACGTCTTCGCCGCCGAGCCCAAGGTGCCGGAGGAGCTGCTGACGATGTCGAACGTGGTGCTGCAGCCGCATCAGGGCAGCGCCACCGACGAGATCCGTGCCGCGATGGGTCAGCTCGTGGTGGACAACCTCAAGGCCCACTTCGCGGGCAAGCCGCTGCTCACCCCCGTGGTGTGATCAGCTGGGCAGCTGATCCGGCTTGGTGCCGACGCGCTTGCCGGGATTCATGCGCTCGAGCTCCAGCAATATCGCGGTGTGGTCGTAGTTGGTGCCGCCGTGGGCGGCGAGGCCGTTGAAGAGGTCGCTGGCGCATGTCGCCATCGGCATCGTGAGGCCGAGCTCGCGGGCGGTATCGAGGATGTTCTTGCTGTCCTTGAGCACCATCCGCGCCGGTCCGCGCGGCAGGAAGTTGCGGTCCAGCATCTGCTGTCCTTGAACCTGCAGCACCTTGCTGTCGGCATAGCCGCCGCTCATGGCCTGGCGCACCGCCGCGGGATCGGCGCCACCCGCCGCCGCCAGCAGCAGCGCCTCGGCGACGACGCTCACGGTGACGGAGACGATGGTCTGGTTGCAGAGCTTGGCCAGCTGGCCCGACCCCGCCGGCCCCACATGGGTCGGTCGTCCCATCGCCCGGAACACCGACGTCGCCCGCTCGAAATCGGCGGCGCTGCCGCCTGCCATGATCGCCAGCGTCGCATCCCGCGCGCCGCCGGTGCCGCCGCTCACGGGCGCGTCGAGATAGCCGATGCCGAGCTTCTCCAGCCGGGCCGCATGGTCGCGCGCCCGGCTCGGCTCGATCGAGCTCATGTCGATGACGAGGCCGCCGCGCCGCAGGGCCGCGGCAACTCCGCCGTCGCCGAAGAGGACATCCTCCACCACCGAGCCGTTCTCCAGCATGGTGATGACGATGTCGGCGCCCTTCGCCGCCGCGGCGGCGAAGGGCGCCACCTTGGCGCCGAGCGGCGCCAGCGCCTCGGCCTTGGCCAGGGTTCGGTTCCACGCGGTCACGGCAAAGCCGGCCTTCAGGAGATTGGCGGCCATCGGGCCCCCCATCAGCCCGGTGCCGAGAACGGCGATCTCTGGCTTGGTCATAGGAGTTCCCTGAGGGTTGGGGTGGCGGCGCGGGGGATGATCGCACCCTGATGACGGATGACGGCGCCGGCAAGTCCGTGGCCGGCGCCGGCGGCGCGGATGGGATCGGCTCCCAGAAGTCGCGCCGCAAGATAGCCGGCATTGAAGGAATCGCCGGCAGCCGTCGTATCGACCGGCGCCACGGGAGCGGGAACCGGAACGGAGCGGGACGTCTCGCCCACCAGCACGAGACAACCCTGGCCGCCATGCTTCACCACCACCTCGCCGACACCGGCGGCCCGATAGCGCCGTGCCGTGGCCTCGGGATCGACATCGCCGAAGAGCGCCTGCTCGTCCTCGAAGGTCGGCAGTGCCAGGGTGACGGTCGCCAGGAACTCGGCGAAGACCCGATGCGCCTCGCCGCGATCAGGCCAGAGCGTGGGGCGGAAGTTGCTGTCGAAGACGACCTGCCGCCCGTCCGCCCGGGCCTCACCGAGCGCGGCGCGAAAGCGCTTGCGCGCCTTGGGTGCCAGCACCGCCAGGGTGATGCCGGAGAAATAGATCGCGTCGTAGCCCGGCAGCGCCGCCAGCAGGTGCTCGCTCTCCGGCCCGCGGAAGAGCGCCCGCACCGCCGCCTCGCCCCGCCAATAGAAGAACCGCCGCTCGCCCGAGTCGCCGGTACGGATGAGATAGAGGCCGGGCAACCGGTCGGCGAGACGGGCCACGCGATCGGTGCCGATGCCCTCCGCCTGCCACGCCGCCACCATCGACCCGCTCATGGGATCGGTGCCGAGAGCCGTCACGTAATCCACCGCCAGGCCCGCCGCACCCGCGCAGCGCGCGAGATAGAGCGCGGTGTTGAGGGTATCGCCGCCAAAGCCCAGGGCCAGCGACACGGCGTCGCGATGGGTGAGTTCCAGCATGCATTCGCCGACGGATGCCACTCTGATCACGGGTTCACCTCTTGGTCGGCAAGCGCCATTCGATTACTCTTGCCGGCGCCGGTCTCGGCTCGTCAAGGCGCAACGCGGAGGATGCCATGCACGCGATATTCGAGCGCACCGCGGTGCTGCCGGTCCTGGCGATCGAGCGCGTCGAGGACGCGGTCCCCTTGGCGAGCGCCCTGGTTCGCGGCGGGCTGAAGCTGATGGAAGTCACGTTCCGCACCGCGGCGGCGACGGCAGCCATCGCCGCGATCGTCCGCGAGGTGCCCGAGGCCGTGGTCGGCGCCGGTACCCTGCTGCGGCCCGCAGACGTGACGCAGGCGGTTGAGGCGGGGGCCCGCTTCCTGGTGAGTCCCGGTTTCACGCCGGAGCTGGTGGCGGCGGGGCTGGCCAGCGACGTGCCCTATCTGCCGGGCGTCGCCACCGCATCCGAGGTGATGCAGGCGCGTTCGCTCGGCTGCTCGTTCCTGAAGTTCTTCCCGGCATCCTCCCTCGGCGGCCCCACGACGCTCGCCGCCTTCGCGCCGGTCTTTCGCGGCATCGCCTTCTGTCCCACCGGCGGCATCACCGCGGAAACCGCCCACGCCTATCTCAGCCTGCCGAACGTGCCGATGGTGGGCGGGAGCTGGATGGTGCCGGCGGCGGCGGTGGCCGAGCGGGACTGGGCCCGCATCAGCGCCCTCGCGCAGGCCGCGGCGGCGCTCAGGCGGGGCTGAGCCAGCGGCGGAGGTACGCCATATAGTCGGCGGGAAAGCCGCGTGCCTCGGCCTCGGCGATGATCGCCGCGAGATAGCCGGTCCGTGCCTCGCCGGGCCCGGTGTCGCTGGCGAGGTAGACGAGGGCAGGGGCGCCCTCGATCTCCAGGGTGGCGTGGTGATAGAGGCCGCCGCCGATGTCCTCGAAATCATCGAGCACCTGCTGGCAGCGCGGCGTGATCGACCAGAGCACACCCAGCGTCATGGCGTCGGGATCCGGAAGGATGGTGGCGTAGCCGCGCCCCATGATCGAGAAGCGCCAGCCGGGAAGGGTCGCGACGCCGATCTCCCGCGCATCGGGGCAGCGCACCGCCATGTCCGGCGCGATGATGTTGCCGCCATAGGCGAAGTAGCGCGTCCGCGCCGACAGCTGGACCGTCTCCTGGTGAGGATGGGAGGGCGTGCGCATGGGGCTGGCCCATGCTTCTAGCAGATTTCGCGCCCACCTAACTACGCAGGCGCGCCAGCGGCTACCGCGCGGGTGGCCTCTGGGTGATGACGCCGTACCAGCCGAGACCCTTGTAGGTCTCGTAGCCGGGGGTGAGCGCGTATCCCACCATGGCGCCATCCTGGCCCGAGTAATAGTTGGTGGGCTGTCCGCGGGTCTCCAGGGGAAAGCTTTCGCTGAGAACGCCGCGCCCGTCGGAGGACGCGATGACGCGATGCTTGGCGTCGACGAGGAGGCAGCGCGTCCGGTCGGCCTCGTCGGAGGTCAGCCGCACGCCCTTGACGACGGCGGCCGCCTGGGGCTGCCAGTCGAAGAAGATGCCGAGGACGCCGATCGGCGCGCCGCTGGCGGCGCCGTCGCGGCGGATCGCGGTGGAGTAGATCGCGACCTGGGCGTTGTCGAGGAGGCGCGAGGAGGTGACGTCGTCGGCGACATAGTCGTCGCCGGAGCGCGTCATCATCGCCTGCTGGAACCACTGCTGATCGGAGACGCTGGAGCCGACGACGGAGCGGAAGCGCTCGGGCCGGCCGTTGGCGACGACGCGGCCGCTGGCGTCGGCGATCCAGAGGTCGAGATAGACGGTGTAGCTGTTGAGGATCACGCCGAGGCGCTGGGACGCGAAGGACACTGCCGCCGCGTCCTGGCCCGCCACCGCCGCCACCACCGCGCCATCGGTCGCCCACCAGCGTACGTCGCAGGAGCGCTCGTAGAGGTTCCGGTCGATGATCTCGATCATGTTGAGGGCGAGGTCCGACAGGCGCTGGCCGCGCATCTGCTGCACCATCAGCTCGCCGAGATCCGTGAGCTCGCCGATCGAGCCCGCGAGCTCCGTGGAGAGCTCGCCGGCGATCCCGGTGATGCGCTCGGAGATCGCCTTCACTTCCGTCGCCACCACGCCGAAGCCGCGGCCGGCGTCACCGGCGCGCGACGCCTCGATCAGCGCGTTCAGCGCAAGGATCCGCGTCTCGCTGGTGATGCGATTGATGAGGGTGATCTTTTCGTCGACGATCTTGGCGACCTGCTTCGACAAGGCGACGACGCGTTCGGGCTCGGCCATGACAACTCCGGTTTGCACCAAGATTCCCGATTAGGATTAACGCTCTCTAAAACCGGCACAATATTGCAGGGTAACAGCTCGATTCTTTTGCCCATAATTTGAGCAGAGCAGCAAATGGGCGCCGCTTCGCAACCTCCTCGCTAGCTATCGACGGAGATCTACGCTGCTCAGTAGGTGGCGCGCCCGCCGGAAATGTCGAAGACAGCACCGGTGCTGAAGGAGCAATCCTCCGAAGCGAGCCAAGCGACGAGAGCCGCCACCTCCTCCACGGTGCCGAAGCGCCCCATCGGGATCTTCGAGAGCATGTACTGGATATGCTGCTCGGTCATCTGCGCCAGCATCTCCGTCTTGATGACGGCGGGCGCCACTGCATTGACCCGGACGCCGGTGCCGGCGAGCTCCTTGCCGAGGGACTTCGTGAGGGCGATCACCCCGGCCTTGGCGGCGGAGTAGGCGGCGGCGTTGGGGTTGCCCTCCTTGCCGGCGACGGAGGCGATGTTCACGATCCGCCCGTAATTCCGCGTCGCCATGCCTGGGACCACCGCCCGATTGCAGAGAAAGACGCCCGTCAGATCGATATCGATCACCGTTCGCCACGCCTCCACGGGATAGTCCGCCACGGTGGCATTGGGGCCGGTGATACCTGCGCTCGCCACGAGGACGTCGATTGCCCCGATCCGCCGCTCGGTCTCCGCCAGCGCCGCCGCCACGGAATCCGCCTTGGTCACGTCCATCGCGACACCGATCCCGCCCGCGAGCCGGGTGGCGCTCGCCGGAGCGCCTTCGAGATCCCACAGCGCCACCTTGGCGCCCGCCTGGGTGAGGCGCTCCGCGATGGCGAAGCCGATGCCGCGGGCCCCGCCGGTCACGACAGCGGCTCGGTTCTTGAGATCGATCTGGTTCATTTTTCTCGTCCTTTGTGACCGGAAATGAGTGGCTTCATGGGCGGACACGGCGCCGCTATGATGCGCGCATTGGAAACAAGGGTCTGGACCGGTGTCAATCCGGGGAGCCGGACCGCAGCGAGGAGGGGCAATGCCCGAGGACGCCCGCAGTCGAGCGAAGTTCCGCAGCGCCGAATGGTTCGGCAAGGCGGATCGAGACGGCTTCACCCATCGCTCCTGGATGAAGAACCAGGGGTTGCCGCACCACCTGTTCGACGGGCGGCCGGTGATCGGCATCTGCAACACCTGGTCCGAGCTCACCCCCTGCAACGCCCACTTCCGCCGCATCGCCGAGTACGTGAAGCGCGGCGTCTACGAGGCCGGCGGCTTTCCCCTGGAATTTCCGGTCATGAGCCTGGGCGAGACGCTGATGCGTCCCACCACCATGCTGTTCCGCAATCTCGTCAGCATGGACGTGGAGGAATCCATCCGCGCCAACCCGATGGACGGCGTCGTGCTGCTGATGGGCTGCGACAAGACCACGCCGGCGCTGCTGATGGGCGCGGCGAGCTGCGATCTGCCGACCCTCGGCGTCTCCGGCGGACCGATGCTGAATGGCAAGTTCCGCGGCCAGGATATCGGCTCCGGCACCAGCGTGTGGTCGATGAGCGAGGAGGTCCGCGCCGGCACAATGACGCTCGCGGATTTCATGGACGCCGAGGCCTGCATGTCGCGCTCCGCCGGCCACTGCATGACCATGGGAACCGCCTCCACGATGGCGAGCATGGTGGAGGCCCTCGGCATGGGCCTGCCCGCCAATGCCGCGATCCCCGCCGTCGATTCCCGCCGCTACGTGCTGGCGCACATGGCGGGCCGCCGCATCGTCGAGATGGTGCGCGAGGATCTCCGCATGTCGAAGATCCTGACCCGCAAGGCCTTCGAGAACGCGATCCGCGTCAACGCGGCGATCGGCGGCTCGACCAATGCCGTGGTGCACCTGCTGGCGCTCGCCGGCCGCATCGGCGTCAAGCTCGAGCTCAGCGACTTCGATCGGCTCGGCCACGACATACCCTTGCTCGTCAACCTCATGCCGTCGGGCAAGTTCCTGATGGAGGATTTTTTCTATGCGGGCGGCCTGCCGGCCGTCATCCGCGAGCTCGGCAAGCTCGTCCACAAGGACGCGCTCACCGTCAACGGCAAGACCATGGGCGAGAACACCGAGGAGGCGCCGTGCTACGACCGCGAGGTGGTCGCGGCCTTCGGAACGCCGGTGAAGGAGAAGGCGGGCATCGCGGTGCTGCGCGGCAATTTATGCCCCGATGGCGCCGTCATCAAGCCGTCGGCGGCGACGCCGGCGCTGATGAAGCATCGCGGCAAGGCGCTGGTCTTCGAGAACATCGAGGATTTCCACGAGCGGATCGATACCGTGGATGCGGACGAGACCATGGTCATGGTGATGAAGGGGGCGGGGCCCAGGGGATATCCGGGCTTCCCCGAGGTCGGCAACATGCCACTGCCCAAGAAGGTGCTGCAGAAAGGCATCACCGACATGGTGCGCATCTCCGACGCGCGCATGAGCGGCACCGCCTACGGCACCGTGGTGTTGCATGTGTCGCCGGAAGCCGCCGTCGGCGGCACGCTGGCTTTGGTGAAGAACGGCGATCCCGTGGAGCTCGATGTCGAGAAGCGGAGCCTCAATCTCGACGTGCCCGAGGCGGAGCTCAAGCGCCGCCGCGACGCGTGGAAGCCGCCTGCCAGCAGCTACGAGCGCGGCTACGCTCGCCTCTATGTCGATCACGTGCTGCAGGCGCATCAGGGCGCCGACCTCGATTTCCTGGTCGGCAAGAGCGGCGCAGTGGTGGCGCGGGAGTCGCACTGACGGCTATCGCGGGGAGGCGTTGCCGGATGCCTCCGGGCCGGCCGTTCTTGTCGTATTTTCGACGCGGAACCGGTATCCACTCTCGGCGGAATACAGGCGGGCGTTCACCTAAGGCGATCCGGCGCAACGGGACTGAGGCGGGAGGCTCTCTATGGCGGCGGTCGATATCCGCGGAGTGAAGAAGTCGTTCGGGCCGGTGGATGTCATCCACGGCATCGACGTCGCGATCGGCGACGAGGAGTTCGTGGTCCTGGTGGGACCGTCCGGCTGCGGCAAGTCGACCTTGCTGCGCATGGTGGCGGGGCTGGAGCACATCACGTCGGGCGAGATTGCCATCGGCGGCACCGTCGTCAACAACCTGCCGCCCAAGGACCGGGACATCGCCATGGTGTTCCAGAACTACGCGCTCTATCCGCACATGACCGTGCGCGACAACATGGCCTTCAGCATGAAGCTCAGGAAGGCGGATCAGGCCACCATCGACAAGCGCGTCAACGAGGCGGCGGACATACTGGGCCTCAAGGTCCTGCTCGACCGCTATCCGCGCCAGCTCTCCGGCGGCCAGCGCCAGCGCGTGGCGATGGGGCGCGCCATCGTGCGCGATCCCCAGGTGTTCCTGTTCGACGAGCCGCTCTCCAATCTCGATGCCAAGTTGCGCGTGCAGATGCGCACGGAGATCAAGGCGCTGCACCAGCGGCTGCGCACCACCTCGGTCTACGTCACTCACGATCAGGTCGAGGCCATGACCATGGCGGATCGTATCGTCGTGATGCATGACGGCCGCGTCGAGCAGATGGGATCGCCGCTCGAGCTCTACGATCGTCCGAACAATCTCTTCGTCGCCGGTTTCATCGGGTCGCCCGCCATGAACGTCGTCAAGGGCAAGCTGCACCGCAACGGCGCCGCCTCGGTCACGGCCGAGGACGGCACTCGGCTGCCGCTGCCGGCGGGAGTCGCCGGCAAGGAAGGTCAGGCGGTGGTGTTCGGCATCCGGCCCGAGCATCTGATGCTGGTTCAGGGTGTCACGGCGGACAGCGTCGCGCTCAAGGTCTCGGTTGTGGAACCGACCGGCGCCGACACCTTCGTCTACGGCGAGCTCGCGGGGGCCCAGGTATGCGTCGTCTTCGAGGAGCGGCACGCATTCCGCCCCGGCGAGACGATCCAGCTCACGCCGAAGCCCGGCTCGGTTCACCTCTTCGACGAGGCAACTGGAATTGTTCTGCGGTAACCGATCGTCGAACCCAGGTCTCCGGCTTAACCCGCGCGGTCAAGGAGTAGGGCGTCGGGCACCGCGCGCAGGCGTGTCGTCGGACGGCCATCGAGCCCGACGAACCCGTCCTTCGTCAGCGCGTCCAGCACAGCCGTAAAATGCCGCGCCGCCGCCGGGGCGTCCGCGCCCTCGAGCCAGTTCTGGTCCAGGAACGACGCCAGGGCGGGATGGCCGAGGGACACTTCCCAGAGAATGCCGAGGAGCGAGGCCATGGCCTCCTCGCGCTCCCGCGCCACCCCGAACAGAACCGCCGCACGCTCGGCGGCGGCGCGCTCGCCGGTATCGGGCCCGGCGCCGAGACCGAAGTCGATCACGCTCCGCCGCGCGGGCGCCGAGAGCTGGAAATGCGCGACCTCGTGCAGGAGCACATAGGCCTCGGTGTCGGCGTGGAGCGATGCGCCATCCCAGCTGAAGCCGACGGCAGGCGTTCCCTCGGTCACGGCCATGCCGAACTCTCGGGCGAGATGGAGCGCCTGCCGGCGATGGGCCTCGGCCACGTCGCCTTGGGCGCGCTCGGAGGAGGCGGCGGCGATCGTCTCAAAGATTTCCCGCGTCCGCGTATCTGCGAGCGAATTCGCAAATCGCGTCAGAATTTCCGGCAGGAGCTCCGGCGGGATCGGCGTCAGGATCAAGGGGGCGCGAGCGTCAGGAGTCCGGCTGCGGCCGGTTCCAGATGGCGGAGGGCGTCACCGCCGTGCGCGGCACGATGTCCCCGGGCCGTAATGGATCGAGGGCTACCATGGCGGTGCCGGCGTCGCGGATGCCGAGGATCTCGGCGGCGCGCCGCGACAGGTCGATGACGCGTCCGGTGTAGGTGGCATTGCGATCGTTGATGCGCACGACCACGCTGCGCCCATTGGCGATGTTGGTGACCCGCACGCGGGTGTCGAAGGGAAGAGACGGATGCGCCGCGGTCAGCGCCTCCTCGTTGAAGCGCTCGCCGTTGGCGGTGGCGCGGCCGCGCACGCGCCGCCCGCCGTACCAGCTGGCGACGCCGAATTCGACGACGGGACCGAGATTGTAGGCGCCGAGCTCGATGCCCGGCGTGCTGCCGCCCGCGGGATCGTTGATCTGGGCGAGGCTCGGGCGGCTCTCCAGGCCCAGAGCGCCCGCCAGCACGAGCGCTGCGAGCAGGGCGTGCCGTGCCGGTCGACCGCGGAGCGCGCGTGCCATGGCTGGGTCCCCTCCCTGATTGCTCCCCACGATACCGGCGGCAGCGCCAGGGTCCAAGCGGAAGCGTCGGGGGTTTTAGCCGACCTGCCGCCAATTCCGCGGCGGGTTGTGGCGCTCTATTGTGGACGATCGTGTTTGCAGGGGCTTCCCATGGCGGCCTCAACTAGCGATACTATCGCTCGGTCCCGATTTCTCTAGACCAAGGGTCAGCAGAAGCCCGAAGGGTGAACGGGAACGGTAGGCGTCGTTCCAGAATGGGGCGGCGGTAGAGAGGGGCTGATCCCATGAGTGCCGCGTTTTGCCGGGCAGATCTGTCGTTTCTGCGACCAGCGTCGGCCCGGAGGAGCCGCGGCATCGGCCGACCTAGACATCGACGCCTGGGTGGTGTCGCCGACACAACTATAGGTTTTACCTTCTCTTCGCTATCCGTCGGTTTTCATTACGATCGATCACACTATATGGTTGCGTGAATCTTCGTGACGCGGGCGCCGCGATCACGGTGAAAGCCGCTGCTAGGACGCGGCGGCAACACTCCCAAACTCCCCCTCCCGGCAAGGAACGCGCGTGGTCCCCGACGACATCCATCCCATGGCTGCGGCTCAATCAGCGCTCTCCATTGATACCTCCGCCTGGCATCCTGGACTGGCGCAGCTTTATCGCTACTGGGTGACCCTCCACGAGCCCGGCATCCGCACGCCGCTGCGCCGCCGATTCGACCCGATCGCGGTGCCGCAGCTGCTCAGCCATCTCTGGATGCTGGATATCCAGCACGAGCCCGAATTCCGCCTGCGCTATCGCCTGTTGGGGACGCGGGTGGAGCAGGTGCTGGGACGGGCCCTCAAGGGGCAGTGGCTCGACGAATGCCATCCCTGGGCCAAGCATCCGACCTATCTCGTGCGCTATCGCGAGGTCTTGGATTCGGGCATCCCGAGCTGGCGCAAGGGCCCGCCGATGTTCTGGCACGACAAGGTCGGCGTGATCGAGAATGTCATCCTGCCGATGAGCGAGGGCGGCGAGCGCGTCGATTATTTCCTGATCGAGACCCGCTTCTATCGCGCTGACGGCGTGGAGATGTAGAGCCCGCCCTGGGCTGTCACTGCTCGTAGCGGATCGCCACCACCTCGATCGCCTCCACGCCGCCGGGCGTGCGCAGCTCCACCATATCGCCGGTGCGTGCCCGCATCAGCGCCTTGGCGATCGGCGATACCCAGCTCACCTGGCCGCGCTCCAGATCCGCCTCGTCGACGCCGACGATGCGGATGGTGTTCTCCGCGCCGTCTTCATTGGCGTAGGTGACGGTGGCGCCGAAGAACACCTGCTCGCGGTTCTTCTGCTGGGCGGGATCGACGATCTCCGCCACCTCCAGGCGCTTGGTGAGAAAGCGGAGCCGCCGGTCGATCTCCCGGAGACGCTTCTTGCCGTAGATGTAGTCGCCATTCTCCGAGCGGTCGCCATTGCCGGCGGCCCAATGGACGACCTCCACCACCTTGGGCCGCTCGACGCGCAGTAGCTGCTGCAGCTCGTCCCGGAGGCGCTGGGCGCCCTGGGGCGTGATGTAGTTCTTGACGCCCGAGGGGAGCGGCTGCGGCTCGTCCGGCAGATCCTCCTCGACGTCGGTTTCCTTGGTGAAGGCTTTGCTCATCTCAGGGCTATCGCGCTGTGGGTCGCCTCATGATGGTCCCAAGCGCCGATCGGTTCAATGCGGGAGGCCGCCCGCGCCCGGTGGCTTATTCCGGCTTTTGGCCGGCGTCGTGGATGTCGTGAACGTCCTGATCCTGCCCGCTCCGGTCGCTGTAGAAGACCAGCGCCATCAAGGCGACGCCCAGCGCCGCGGTCCCGATGGTGCCGAGCGTCAAGGCGAGGGTGGCATCGAGATCGAGCCCGAGGCCATGGAACCCGTTGAATGCCCAGAGCAGGAAATAGACCACGGCGATCAGCCCCAGGGCGGAGCCGACGAAGAGCATCAGCCATCGCTTTGCCATGGGGATTTCCTTTGTGAGCGGCCGCCCAGGTTCGAGCAGTGAATGCTAGATAGCGATGCCGACGGCTCCGGCAACCCCACGTCGCCGAAGTCGCATCATATTCGCCTTTGCTCGAGAGCCGCCGGGCGCGACGAGGCGAGGGACGGCCGCCTCCCTTGCAGTACGGTGGGTGGCGAGCGTGGCTTTTCTTGCCCGTATCAAGGCGTTGCGGATATAAGATTGCCCCAGGATTGGGGACGGGATCACAGTTCCAAGAAGACGGGTGATGTCGCGAACATTTTCGGCCGGCATTTTGATCGCAGCAGCGCTGGTAGCCGCTGTGCCCGCCGTGTCGGCGTTCTTTCCGTTCCGCCATGTCAGAAGCCTCGCCGACGATGACGTGACCGGCTTCGAGACGCCCGAGGCCAAGGTCCAGTCTCGCGCTGTGTCGAGAGAGGAAGGGGGCCTGGATCGAGTGATCCGGAAGTGGCGCGACATCGCATTCCGGGCGCGTCGCGATGCGCAAGCCATGGAAGAGCCGCAACGGACCCGATTGCTGGAACTCGCTGAATGGTGCGAGGCGCGGGCAATTCGTCTGGAGCAGTCCGTTTCCTTATAGGAGCGGTTCAATTCGCTGCCAGCAGCAGCGCACGGAAACCCAGATCGTTGGCGGATGGGGTGAGATTCGAACTCACGGTACCCTTGCGGGCACGCCGGTTTTCAAGACCGGTGCCTTAAACCACTCGGCCACCCATCCATTTCACCAATTCGATGGCTTAGCAGAGTGGGCGGCGGGCGGCAAAGCGGCTGTTGCCACGGGATTGCTCCCTGCCACGCTTAGGGCGTATGTCAGGTTCGGTGCCGGACCTCAATCAATGCGGGAGCGCGCGATGGCGATGGATCGGACCTCAAGGCGCGCGCTGCTCTCGGCGCTCCTCGCCGCCGTTCCCGTCGGCGCGGCGGCCCAGAACCTGCTGGATCAGGGGCGCAACCTCCTCAATCAGCCGCCGAGCGGCGCGGGCGTCACCAAGCCGGGCGCGACCTCCGGGTCCGGCGCGAGCCTGAGCCAGGGCGAGATCGGGTCCGGCCTCAAGGATGCGCTCAAGGTCGCCTCGCAGCGGGTCGTGGGACGGGTCGGCAAGACCGACGGCTACAACGGCGATCCCGCGATCCGCATCCCGCTGCCGGAGCCGCTGCAGAAGATCGAGGGGCCGCTCAAGGCGGTGGGCGCCAGCGGCACCCTCGACGATCTCCAGGTCAAGATGAACCGGGCGGCGGAGCAGGCGGCGCCGAAGGCGCTGGGCATCTTCACCGACGCCGCCTCGAAGATGTCCATCGACGACGCCCGAGGGATCCTGAACGGCCCGCAGGATTCGGCGACGCAGTATTTCAAGCGCACGACCTCGGCGTCGCTCACCACGTCGTTCCATCCGATCGTGGACAAGGAGCTGTCGAGCGTGGGCGCCGTCAGCGCCTTCAAGGCGACCCAGGCCAAGGCCGCGGCGATCCCCATGGCGGGACAGGAGGTCCAGGGCTTCGACCTCACGGATTTCACGGTGGGGAAGGCCCTCGACGGGCTCTTTCACTATCTCGCCGTGGAGGAGGCCTCGATCCGCACCAACCCCGCCGCGCGCACCACCGATCTCCTGAAGAAGGTCTTCAGCTAGGCCCTCTTTCCCTGGCCGACCGCCCGTGCTACGGGCTCTGCCGCACTCGCTGACAAAGGGGAGACCTCATGCCGAAGTTCAAGGCGAAAGACAAAGAGATTCAGGTATCGGTGGATCGCGTGGCGCGGATGGCGGAGCGGCTGCACAAGCTCGGCGGTGCCGGCCGGCGCGACAACTACGTTGCCAAGGCGCTGAAGCGCCTGGAGGCCGGGACCGGCGGCAAGGCCGACGCGGCGGTGGCGATCGCCGCCGGCAAGTAGCGCGGGCGGCGACAGCCGCCTTGGCCTTACCATCGGATTTCGGGTAGAGGGTAGGGCAGTCCGACCCTCTCGCGCTCTGTGGAGGCGACGTCGATGCGGCTGGTCCCCCGAGCTCAATTCCGCGGCTTTGCCGTCGCTCTCGCGGCGGCGTCGCTGCTGGCGGCCTGTCAGCTCGAGACCAGTCCGCCGTTGCTGGCGCCGATCGATTCCAGCCACGACTACGGCTATTCCGAGAAGCCGCTGGGCGAGCAGCGCTACGCCATCACCTATCAGGGGCCCCGTCACATCGCGGCGGCGGGTCCCGAGGCGGAGCGCAGCACCGCGGCGGCGCTGCAGCAGGCGTCCGATCTCGCGATCTGGCGCGCGGCGCTGCTGGCGAAATCGGCGGGCTACGAAGGCTTCCGCCTTACCGACCGGCAGGCGGAGGTGAACACCCATCCCGGCACGGCCTACAACACCGCGACGCCCTGCGGCCCGTTCCAGTCCTCCTATCAGACCGACGCAAGGCATTCCCTCGGCGGCTTTGCCGCCGACTACTCGCACTCCTTCGCCGAGTGCAATCACTCCGGCACGCCGCCCTGGCTCCAGGCCCACGCCAGCATCGAGATCGCCCTCCTGCACGCGCCCGGCCCCTCGGACTACGCCGCCGACACGGTCCTGCGCCAGATGCAGCAGGCCTATCCCGGCGCCGACCGGCTGCCCTATAGCGACTAGGTTCGCGCCCTTCGCGCAAGCGCTGTCACGCCGCCGTCATGCTTGGCGGCTAACAAGGCCGGATGCCCTATTGGCTCCTGCCGGTGGCCGCGGCGCCCTTTGCCGGCAGCTTCGTCGGCACCCTCGTCACCCGCTCGACAGACGGACGCAGCGCCCTCTGGGGCCGCTCGAGCTGCGACGCCTGCCGCCACACGCTCGGTGCCGGCGATCTCGTGCCGATCGCGAGCTGGATTGCCGCCGGCCGGCGCTGCCGGCATTGCGGCGGCACCGTCAGCGGCTTCTATCCCGCGATCGAGATCGCTGCCCTGGTCCTGGCGGCCTGGGCGGCGAGCGCCACGGCGGGAGCGGATCTCTGGATCAGCTGCGGCCTTGCCTGGTGCCTGCTGGCCCTGGCGGCCATCGACATCCGCGAAGGGCTGCTGCCCGACGCGCTGACGCTGCCGCTCGCCATCGTTGGCCTCGCCGTTGCCGTTCTCGAATCCCCCGATGACCTGATGGCCCGCCTCATCGGCGCCGGCGCCGGTGTCGCGGTGCTGGCGGGGACGCGGGAGATCTACCGCCGCCTGCGCCACCGCGACGGGCTCGGCCTCGGCGACGCCAAGCTGTTGGGGGCGGGAGGCGCCTGGGTCGCGTGGCAGGGGCTGCCGAGCGTGCTGCTGCTGGCGTGCATGGCGACCCTGGGCTGGGTGCTGCTGGAGGGGTGGCGACGCGGTGGCGTGGCCCTCGACCGGCGTATTCCCTTCGGGCCCGGCCTCTGCCTCGGCATCTGGCTCGTCTGGCTCTACGGCCCGCTCAACTAGTGAGCAGTTGCCACGGCCGACCGTCACAGAAGCTTCAAAAACCGGTGCTAGCGTCGGCCCGCCGCGGGTGGGAACTGGATTGACAATGCTGGGGAATGGAATCGACCGCGGGGCCTTCGAGCAATCCTTGATCGAGCGCCTGGTCGATACCGGAAAGCTCGACCAGCCCGCCGCCGACCGCGCGCTGCGTCTGCGCGCGGCAAGCGCGGAGCGGCTGGAGACCCTGCTGATCAAGCTCGGCCTGGTCAGCGAGCGCGACGTGGTGGAGGCGCTGGCGCTAGAGCTGGGATTGCCCCTGGTCACGCTCCCGGATTATCCCGACGCCATCATCCTTGAGGACAAGATCAGCCGGAAGTTCCTGCGCCAGGTCGGCGTGCTGCCGCTGGCGGAGACCACCGACGGCATCGTCGTGGCCATGACCGATCCGCTGGACAGCTACGCGGCCCAGGCTCTGGAGATGGCGGCGGGGCGGCCGGTGCTGCGGCAGATCGCGCTCCCTTCGGAGCTGGAGGCGGCGCAAGCGCGCCTCTTCGACAGCGAGCGCGCCGAGGCGGCCAAGCCGCCCGAGACCGTGGCCGAGGGCAGCGACGAGGATCTGCTGGAGGATGTCGATCGCCTCCGCGACCTCGCCAGCGAAGGCCCGGTGATCCGCCTCGTCAGCCAGCTGATCACCCGCGCCATCGAGCAGCGCGCCTCCGACATCCACATCGAGCCGTTCCAGAGCCGGCTCGCCGTCCGCTACCGCATCGACGGCATGCTCCACGACGCGGCGTCGCCGCCGGCGCGGCTGCGGGCGGCGATCATCTCCCGCGTCAAGATCATGGCGAAGCTCAACATCGCCGAGCGCCGGCTGCCCCAGGACGGCCGCATCCGCACCGCGATCCAGGGCCGCGACTACGATCTCCGCGTCTCCAGCGTGCCGACGTTGCACGGCGAGAGCGTGGTCATGCGCATCCTCGACCGCACCAGCCTGGTGGAGGATCTCGGCGATCTCGGCTTCAGCGCACAGACCCTGCCGCCCTTCCTCGGCGTATTGGAGCGGCCCCAGGGCATTCTGCTGGTGACCGGGCCCACCGGCAGCGGCAAGACCACGACGCTCTACACCAGCCTGCTGCGCCTCAATTCACCGGAGAAGAAGCTCTTCACCGTCGAGGACCCCATCGAGTACCAGCTCGAGGGCGTCAACCAGGTGCAGATCAAGCCGCAGATCGGCCTCAGCTTCGCCCAGGTCCTGCGTTCTATCCTGCGCCAGGACCCTGACATCATCATGATCGGCGAGATCCGCGATCTCGAGACCGCGCAGATCGCAATCCAGGCGGCGCTCACCGGCCACCTCGTGCTCTCGACCCTGCACACCAACAGCGCCGCCGCCACGGTGACGCGGCTCCTCGACATGGGCGTCGACGACTATCTCGTCACGTCCACCATCACCGGCGTGCTGGCGCAGCGCCTGGTGCGCCGGCTCTGCCCGGCCTGCCGCGAGGGCTACGACGTGCTGCCGGAGCTCGCGGCGCAACTCCGTCTCCAACCCGCCGCCGACGGGCGGCCGGCGCGGTTCTATCGCCCCCGGGGATGCGAGCTCTGCAGCGGCACCGGCTACTCCGGCCGCGTCGCCGTGATGGAGCTGCTGACCATGTCGGATACGATCCGCCGCCTCGTCCTCAAGCACGCGGAATCCGGCGAGCTGCATCGCGTGGCACTCCAGGAGGGAATGCGTTCCATGTACGAGGACGGCGTCGCCAAGGCGCGCGCGGGCGTGACGTCGATCGAGGAAGTCTTCCGCGTCACCCGCGATGTCTGATCATGCCGACCTTTCACTTTGAGGCCGTGAACGCCGCCGGCGAGGCCGTCGCCGGTGAGATCGAGGCAGAGAGCCAGTCCGCCGTCATCGAGTACCTGCACGGGCTCGGCCACGTCCCGATCCGCGCCGACACGACGGGGAAGTCGCTGCTCTCCCGCGTGCTCGCCTTCGAGATCAAGCGCCGGGGCGCGCCGCCGGCGCGGGACTTCGCGCTCCTGACCCAGCAGCTTGCCACGCTGCTCCACGCCGGCCTCGCCCTCGATCGCGCGCTTGAGGTTGCCGAGAAGGTGGTGGCGCGGCCGCGGGACCGCGACCGGCTGCGGCGCATCCTCGACAAGGTCCGCGGCGGCAGCTCCCTCGCCGATGCGATGGCGGCCCAGGCCGACATGTTCCCGAAATTCTATATCGGCATGGTGCGGGCCGGCGAAGCCGGCGGCTCTCTCGACACCACGCTCCGGCATCTCGGCGAGTTTCTGGAGAGGGCTGACGCGGCCCGCGAGCAGATCCGCTCGGCGCTGATCTATCCCCTCATCGTGCTGCTGACGGGATTGGGCTCGGTCGGCATCCTCTTCGGCTTCGTGGTGCCGCGCTTCGAGCCGCTGTTCGAGCAGGCCGGCGCCACCCTCCCATTCTCTGCTACCGCGGTCCTGGCGATCTCGCACGGCCTCCAGGCCTATTGGTGGGCGATCCTGCTGGCGCTCGCCGCGATGGTCATCTTCGCGATCCGTGAAGCCCGCAGCCCGACCCGCCGCCGCCTCTGGGATCGGCGGGTCCTCCGGCTGCCCCTGCTGGGCGATCTCGTGACCAAGGTCGAGATCGCCCGCATCTGCCGCACCCTCGGCACGCTCCTGAAAAACGGCGTGCCGGCGCTGGCGGCGCTCGCCATCTCGCGGGAGGCGGTGGGCAATGCGGCCGTCGCCGAGGCCCTCGCCGGCGTCGCCGAGCGGGTCAAGGAAGGAAAGGGGATCGCCGATCCCCTGGCGCAGACCGGCATCGCGCCGCCGCTCGCGATCCAGCTCATCCGGGTCGGCGAGGAAACCGCCCGCCTCGAGGAGATGCTCCTCAAGGTCGCCGAGATCTACGAGCAGGAAGGGCGGCGGAGCGTCGAGCGGATGCTGGCGCTCCTGGTGCCCGGCATCACCATCGCGCTCGGCGTCGTGGTGGCCGTGGTGATCGGCTCGATCCTGACCGCCGTGCTGAGCGTCTACGAGCTTGCGACATGAGCCAAACCGTCATGCGAGGAGAGAATTTGTCGATCGATACCACTAAGCCCACAGCCTCCGCCGCGCGGCGCGACGCCGGCTTCACCCTGGTGGAACTGCTGGTGGTGCTCGCCATCCTCGCCCTCATCGTGGCCTTGGTCTCGCCCCAGGTGCTGAAATACCTCGGCCGCGCCAAGGTCGACGCGGCGAAGATCGAGATCCAGAACATCGGCGCCGCCCTCGACCTCTATCGCCTCGACATGTCGCGCTATCCCCTGCAGCAGGAAGGGCTGCAGGCCCTGGTGCAGGCGCCGCCCGGCGCCGACCGCTGGGCCGGCCCCTACATCAAGCAGAAAAACGCGCCGGCGGATCCCTGGGGACATCCCTACGTCTATCGCTTCCCGGGCGAGCACGGCGAATACGATCTTTATTCCGTGGGCCCAGAGGCGCCCACCGGCACCGCTGCGGACAAGCCCGCCATCGGTAATTGGTGAGGCGGGATGGAAGAGCGCGGCTTCACCCTCATCGAGCTGGTGGTGGTGCTCGCCATCCTGGCTCTGGCGACGGCGCTGGTGCCGCCGCTCCTGAGCGGCGGCCGCGACCGGGCGGAGTTCAAGGCCACGGTGCGCGAGGTCGCCGCGGCGCTGCGCCAGACCCGTAGCCTCGCCATGACGCAGGATCGTTCCGAGGCGCTGCTGGTGGACGTCGCCCACGGCGTCCTCCGCTGGAGCGGCGCGCGCGGCGCCCGCACGGTGCCGAAGGGCATCCGCCTGGCGCTGCTGACCACAGCGGGCGAGCGCATCGACGGCGAGACCGGCGACATCAGGTTCTTTCCCGATGGCAGCTCGACCGGCGGTCACGTGACCCTGATCCAGGGAGAAAGGCACTCGGATGTATTCGTGGACTGGCTCAGCGGGCGCATCTCGGTCGGGGAGTCCGCGACGCTCGCGACGCAGTAACTCCGGGGGCTTCACGCTGCTGGAGATCCTCGTCGGCTTCACCATCACGGCGGTGCTGATGGTTCTGCTGCTGCAGGTGCTGACCGGCGGCCTTGAGAGCAGCCACCGGTCCAGCGACGAGGTTTCGGCGGTGCTCGCAGCCCAATCGGCGCTGGAGGAACTCGGGCAAAGCGTGCCGATGCACGACGGAGAGGAGCGAACCACCGATCGCGATCCCTTCCGGATCACCACGGCGGTGCGCCGCACCACCGAGCACATCGCCGCCGACACCTCGGCCCTCTATGCGGTGCCCTACGACGTCCGCGTCACCGTAACTTGGCACGAGGGCCGCCAGGACCGTTCCGTCTCCCTGCGGAGTCTTCGCCTTGGACCGCAGCTTGCGCAATAATTCGCGGCCCTCGCCATCGGCCGGGTTCACCCTGGTCGAGGCCGTGGTGGCGCTGACGCTCTTCGCGCTGCTGTCGGTCTTCCTGTTCGGCGGGTTGCGCTTCGGCAACCGGGCGGTGGCGCTGGGCACCGACACCATCGAGCGGGCCTCCAGCCTGGCGCTCGCGGAGGGGTTCCTGCGTCAGCAGCTCGCCGGAGCACAGCCGTTGCCGATGCAAGGTTCCGACAGCCAGCCGACCGTCGCCTTCGACGGCGCGCCGGACCGCCTCGAGTTCGTCACCTTGCCGCCGGCCTATCTCGCCCACGGCGGATTCCACTGGCTCCGCGTCGGCGTGGAGGAGCGGCACCTGCTCGTCCGCTGGGAAGCGGTGCAGACCGCGGGCCGGGAGTCCGGACCTCCCGGTGGCGGCGGCAGTGTGCTCCTCGATGGTGTCGCCGCGATCGACCTCTCCTACTTCGGCGCGCTGGCAGATGGAGAGACGCCGGCCTGGCATGACCGCTGGCAGGACGCGACGGCACTGCCGGGCCTGGTCCGGCTCCGCATCGCCTTCGCCGACGGGCGGCAGGGGCCGGAGCTGATCGTGGCGCCGCGCCTCGCCGAGACCGCCGCGGCGGCCCGCTGAGGGATTGGAATGTTGCGGCGCGCTGGCGTCACCGTCGCGTCATCTAGGATTGTTACGGTGACCCGTCTGCCAGCGCTTTGCCGTCGGGTTGTTTCTCATGCGTGATGTCGCGCGATCTCTGGGCGCCGCTCTTTCCACCGGCCTGCGTTGGTGGGGTGGGGAGCTCAAGGCCCTGGTGCCGTCGCGGCTGCGCCGGATGCTGGACGACATGGACGGGAGGCTGGTGCTGGCCGCTCCGGCTGCCGGGCCGCTGGAGCTGATCTACGAGGCCGGCAGCCGCCGGGAATTGCTGGCGCGATTTGCGGCCTCGGCGACAGCCCCGTCGGAGTCCGTCGCGATCCGCGGCATCGTGCAGGACTGGCACCGGCGCGCCGCCCACATCGCCATCCGCCTGGCGCCGGACCGGGCGCTGCGCACCGTCGCGAGCCTGCCGCTGGCCGCCGAGAAGAATCTGTCGGAGGTGCTCACCTTCGAGCTCGACCGGCAGACACCCTTCAAGAGCAGCGAGGCCTACTTCGCCCATCGCAACCTCGCCCGCGATTCCGGTGGCCGCCGTCTCTCGGTCGAGCTGACCGTGGTGCCGCGCGCTATAGTCGAGGAGCTGCGCCAGCTCGCCGAGCGCATCGGACTCAAGCCGGACAGCATCGAGGTCGCCTCCGGTCCGCGCGGCCCCCATGACCTGCTCTGGGGAGCGCGGCTGTCACGGACGCAAAAGCTGACCCGGCTGGTCTTCGCCGGACTTGCCGCTGCCACCATCGCCCTCGCCGCGGCGGCGCTCCTGGTGCCCCTCCAGCGCGCCCACGGCGCGGCGGAGGCGCTGACGGAGCAGCTCGCGGCGGCAAAGCAGCAGGCCGACGCCGCGATGCGGCTGCAGCGCCAGATCGAGGACCAGATCCAGGACGGCCATGCTCTGCTCACGCGCAAGCAGCAGAGCGCCACGGATTCCGCCGTGCTCTATTTCCTGACCGACGCTCTCGGCGACGACACCTGGCTCACGGATCTGCAGCTCAGCGGCACGGACGTGCAGATGACGGGGGCGGCGGCCTCCGCCTCGGACCTAATCGCCCGGCTCGACCAGTCCCGGCATTTCTCCAACGCGGCATTCCGCTCTCCGGTGACCCAGGACACGAAGAGCAACCGCGAGCAGTTCAGCATCGCCGCAACCTTGACGCCGGGGGCGGGAAAATGAAGACCGCTCTGCCGCCGCTGGCGAGCCGGGGCCTCGCGCTGGCCCTCCTCGCGGCGCTTGTCCTCCTCGTCTATGTGGTCGCGGTGCGGCCGCTGATCGACGACTACGCCCAGACCACGCAATCGATCGACCAGATGACGGCGCTGCTGCAGCGCTATCGCGGCGTCGGAGCGAAGCTGGCGCCGCTGCAGGCCGAGCTGGCGCAGGTCCAGCAGCGCCAGGGCGCCAGGGACGGGTTCTTCGCCGGCAGCAACGATACGCTGGTGGCGGCGCAGCTGCAGGGCAGGCTGCGCTCCGCCGTCGAGGCAGCCCGCGGCGAGCTCAAGAGCACGCAAGTTCTGCCGCCGGAGGATGACGGCAAGATGCGACGCGTCACCGTGCGCGGGCAGATGGCCTCGACCCTGGGCGCGGTGCAGCGCGTGCTCTATGAGCTCGAGGCGTCGTCGCCCTATCTCTTCATCGACAATCTCAATCTGCGCGTCCGCGCGATGGAGCGCCGCGCCGAGAACCCCGACGCGGATCCGATCCTGGACGTGCGCTTCGACGTCTACGGCTATCTCTCCAGCGCCAAATAGCGAAAGCGTTATCCCGGCATGGTCTTCGATCTCAGCAACATCCGATCGCGCCGAAGCGTCGCGGCACCGCCCCGCCAGCAGCCGCCCGCGCCACGGCGATCGGCACCGGCGAAATCCCCGGTGGAGATTTCCGTCGATGTTCCGCCGGACCGGCGCCCGCTGCCGCCGTCGACCATCACCTCTCGGCGCCCCGCACCGACGCTGATCCGGGGCTGGTCAGCGCTGCATCTTGCCGGCTTCGCCGTACTCCTCGTGGCATGCATGACCTGCGCCGTCGTCGTCTATCGGGAATTGACCGACGAGCCGGTCATGGCCCGCACCGGCGAGCCGACGGCCGCTGCGGCCATATCGGCGGCCGCCGCCGAAGACGGACCCTTCGTGATGCCGCCCCTCGCGAGCTATGACGAAGTGACGGCGCGTCCGCTGTTTTCCGTCACCCGTCGTCCCGCGGCCATCGCGCGGCCGGCGTCGGCGGCGATGTCGTCCCTGACGCTCGCCGGTGTGGTGATCTCCCGGGACGGTCGCGTGGCCCTGATCCGCCAGGACAAGTCGCCGAGCCTCACCCGCGCCCGGGAAGGCCAGCAGGTCGGCGGCTGGACCGTGCAGGCAATCACAGCGGACCGCGTGGTGGTGAGCAACGGAGCGGCGCAGACGGAGCTGAAGCTGCACGAGGACCGCACCGAGTAGCCGGCCGGCGACGTTAGCCGGCGGCCGCGACGACCTGACGCCAGTCCAGGAATTCATAGGGATGATCCGGCTTTCCCGTCAGGAACAGCAGTGCCTGGCGGACGAAGACCGCGCCGCTCCCGGTGGCGGCGGCCACTGTTATCGTCGTCGCCCGGGACGCCGTGCGGACGGTATAGCGGTCGGTGCCGGTGAGGAACGGGATCGGCACCGAGATCTGGCCCGCCGCGATCGCCGCCCGGGCGGCGAGCACCGCCTGAACCTCCTGCGGGTTCACGTTCGGTAGTGACAGCAGCACCGTGCGCGGTGCCGTCAGAGGATTGACCCGCGACACCCGGGAGAAGACGGTGATGTACGGCGCGATCGCGTCGAAGGTCGCGCGCGTCACGCCTGGGAGGGCGCGGATTTCGTCGATCGACTCGAACGCCGGGCCGGATTCCGGTGCCGCCAAGACCGCGTTGCTGTCCATGCCGATCGTGGCGTCGCCCGCCGCGCGGCGGCGCTCGACAATGGCATCCAGCAGCGAGTTCCGCGCCTCGCCGGGCAATCCCGCGGCGGCCAGCAGGCCCGAGAGAAGCTCCGGCGCGGCGGCATTCAGGTTGACCTTGCCGCCTTCGTCCTGAACCGTGATGTGCAGGCGTCCGCCGTCGAAGGGCAGGTCCCGGGCGGTGCCGTCGGCGAGCCATTGCGTCAGGGGATTGGGATCGAGGAGACCCGTCACCGCGAGGGCCACGCCGGCTTCCGCCATGGCCTGGGCGCGGGCGTTCTCCAGGAGATTGCGGGCCTGGCGCGCTTCCCCGCGGGTGTCGGCGGCAAAGCCGGTGGCGAGCACCGCCAGCAGCGCCAGCACCCAGATCACCACCAGGAGCGCGAAGCCGCGCTCGCGCCGCGCCGCGACGGCGGATCCCCGCCGGGCGGCGCTATCTGATCTGCGGACCCAGCGGGGCCAGGGCATGCAGGCGGTTGCGCAGCTCCTCGGTGACGGAGCGCGCCTCATAGGCGTTGTGGACGATCCGCGGCGCCAGCAGGATCAGCAACTCCGTCCGCACCGCCGAGTTCTTGGTGGTCCCGAAGAGATTCCCGACCACAGGGATATCGCCGAGGATGGGGATGCTGTCCTTGCCCCGCGTCTTGTTGTCGGTGATGAGGCCGCCGAGAGCGATCGACTGTCCATCCTGGACCGTGATCGTGCTGTCGACGCGCCGCTGGGAGATCGTGGGCGCGTTGAGGGTGGAGGTCGTCGTGGTGCTGGCCTGGCTCACCTGCTGGGTGATGTCGAGGGTGATGAGGCCGTTGGTGTTGACCCGCGGCGATACCCGGAGAATGACGCCGGTATCGACGTAGGCGATGGTGTTGATGACCGGCGCGCCCGCGGTCAGCGTGCTCTCGGACTGCTGTACCGGAACCGGAACCTGATCGCCGACCTGCAAGGTCGCGACGTGATGATCGAGGACCAGGAGCTGCGGCGAGGAGATCACGTTGACGTTGGTGATCGACGACAGCGCGTTCAGCACCACCTTGGCGTTGCCGGCCGAAAAGACGTAATTGAAGCCATTGTTGACCAGGTTGACCGCGCCGGTAGGGTCCGCCGAGAGATTGAACAGGTTGTGGCTCCCCTGGAGGAACCACTCGACGCCGTATTGCAGATTGTCGTTGAGCGTCACCTCGGCGATCGTGGCCTCGATCAGCACCTGCAGGGGCACAACGTCGAGCTTGCGGACGGTATCTTCGATCATCCGGTAGTCCCGCGGCTTGGCGAAGATCACCAGGGCGTTGTTCTTCTCGTCCGCGACGACTTTCGCCTGGGGCAGGGCAGCGTCGTTGCTCGATCCGCCCGAGCTGCTGGCGCCCGCACCGGCGAATTCCGGCTGCGCGATCGCGGGTAGATTGCCGCCGCCGCTGGTGTCGGCCTGCGGATTGCCCGCCGAGGCATATCCAGCCTGCTGCTGCGGCGCCGCTGGCGAGGCCGAGGGCGTCGGCGTGACCGTGGCGGAACCAATCCCGCCGCTCGACGGTGTCGCCGAGGGGAGGCCGGAACCGAGAGACGGCAGGCCGCCGCCGAGCTGTGCCGGCGCGGTGCCCGGCGCCGTCTGCGCGTCGACCGTGCTGACCCGCCCCGACGACAGCAGCTGCGACAGCACCTTCGCGAGGTCGGCGGCACGGCTGTTCTGGACGTGATACTCGTAAATCCGTGGCGTGTTCTCGTCGTCCTGGTCGAGGCGCGCGATCCAGGTGCGGACGCGGTCGAGATAGGCGGGCTGGGGCGAGATCACCAGGACCGAGTTGATGCGCTCCAGGGGCACGAAGCGCAGCAGGCCCGCGAGCGGCGCGCCGCTGCCGGCGGCAAAGATGGTCTCGAGCTCGGAGGCGACACCCTTTGGCGTGCCGTTCTGCAGCGGAAATATCCCGAGCGACATGCCCGAGAGCCAGTCGACGTCGAAGGTGTTGATGAGATCGGTGATCGCCGTGAGATCCTGACCGGTGCCGGAGACGATGAGCAGATTGCGGCTCGCGTCGGCGTCGATGCGTCCGCCCTTGGGCACAAAGGGCTGCAGCATGCGCTGCACCTCGGCGGCGGAGACGTAGCGCAGCGGCACGATCTGGGTACTGAAGGCGGCATTCGCGGTCGTGCCGCGCGCCGGCACCGCGCTGGGCGTCACCGAGCCGCTGCGCACGGCCTCCTCGATCGGTACCACGCGGTAAACGCTGTCGCTCTGGACGATCGCCATCCCGCTCAGCCTGAGAACCTGCTCGAGGGTCGGCAGCACGTCGTCGCGGCGCAGCGGACGGCTGGTCTGCACGGTCACGTTGCCTTGCAGCTTGGGATCGAAGGCGTAGTTCAGATGCAGCACGTCGCCCAGGACCGAGCGGACGACGTCGTGCACATCGGCATCGACGAAATTGAGAGTGATGTCGCCTTCCGCCGTCTCCGGCCGACCCTGCGCCGCGAGCGGTTGCGCCCGGATGAAGACGCCGGTTCCGGGATAGAGCCGAGGTGTGCTGGCGGGACGCGCTTCGCTAGTATCCGGCGGGGTCGCCGGTGCGTCGGCCGGCGCCGGCATCGCCTGCGACGTCGGCGGCGTCGAGGTGGCGATCGGCTGATTGGCCGGCGGCAACTTGCAGGCCGTCAGGGAGATCGACAGCGCGGCGGCGCAAAACGGGAAGAGCGAAAGTGAGAGTGTGCGACGGCGGACAACGTCCCGGCGCGGCACCCGAGCGGCGGGTGAGTTCTCTGATTGATGCTGCAAAACCGGCTCTACTGATTAGATGCGCGCTGGCGCACGGACCCCCCGTGAGCGACGCATCATCGTCAGACTCGCATGACTCGACAATTGAGTTATTTCCGCGCGAGAGCCGCAACGGAAATCAAACTGTCACGGTAAATGCGATCTATTATCTGGTTGCTGTCGAGCGCGTGCGGCGCGGTGGCGCACATTTTCGAAATTCGCGAACGGGCCCGCCGGAAAATCAGGATTTACGGCGAGGCTGCTGCGCTGGCGATTTCTGCGGCGGGCGAGGGGGCGGCGCGGGTTGCGACGCCTGCGGCGCATCGGGAGCGACCGCGGGTTGCGCGGTTGGCACGACCGGTCCCTGAGAGAGCGGCGGCGTTGGCCGCCAGTCGATCACGGTGCTTGCGAGCAGCGCCACCGCGACCAAGGTTCCCACGAGCATCAGGGCAGCGGCCGTGAGCCGTCGTCGTGCCGCGGATTTCGGCGGTGCCGCCGCCGCCGTAGCCGCGGGTTGCGGCCGCGCGCGCGGCGCCGGGGCGGCTGGGACATCGGCGATGGACAGCGCTCCGCTCGGGAGACGCGCGTGCTGCAGGGCCAGCGTCTCCTGCAGGAACCGCGAAAAGGCGGACCGCGATTGGAATGCACGATCGCCGATCAGCGACAGCCGGCGCCGCGGACCGCTCCAGAGAATGCCGGCGCCGGTCACCGCGCTGTTCGCCGGCAGGCCGAGGCATTCCGCCATCTCCATGACGAAGGTGGGCTCGGCGTCCAGGGAGAAGCGATAGGCGATATAGGGCCGGCCGAGCTGCGGCAGCACCTCCTGCATCATGGTGCGGAACGCGAACTGAAACGCATCGGAGCCGGAATGCGCGATGCTGTGAAACACCACGACGACATCCAGCTTGCGCGCGCTCTCGCCCACCTTCTGCACCCAGTCCGACGCGCTGACCGGAGGGAGATCCGCAAGCGATTGCGCCGGCCGCGCGGATGCCGCGGGCTGCACGTCATGCGGCGGCGGTGGCGCGAGCGCGGTCGGCGTGGCTGGCGCGGCGGCCGGGTCCGACATCGGATCGAGCGGCCGCGCCCACGGCGATTTTCGCGCCGGCGCCGGCCGCTCCCAGATTGCCGGCACCGATGGTGGCCGTGCACGGACAACGTCGTGGGGCGGTTCGGTGCGGCCGCCCAGTGATTGGGTGGTCGCGAGGTGGATCGAACGATATTTCGGCGGCGCCGGTGGCGGCTCGGCAATGGGCGTCGCGTCCGTGAGGCGCGTGATGGTCGCCGTCGGCTTCGTGCTGGCGGCAACGGGGCGCAGCCCGCCGGCCGGCCTCGACTTCGGCGGCGGCACCCGCATCTCGCGTTTCCGCGTGGGGATCGGGATGATGCGCCGTATTGGCGGCTTTGCCGGTGAAGCCGTCGACGACGGCGCGGCCGCCGGTGATTCCGGAAGCGGGTTGGTCGGCGTCGGATTCGCCTCCCCGGGCGACGGCGTCTCCGGCTGGGGAGAGCCCGTCGGCGGGACGTTCAAGTTAGGCTCCTTCCGGATTGGCATTAGTCCTCGTCTGCTGCCCCAATACAACTGTGGCGCGGGGGCGGATGACCCCACCCCCCGCCCCGTCCTACATCACTCATGGCTCTTGAGGCGAGCACCTTAATGCGGCCAGGCCGAGCCTGCTCCATGTCATATTTGGGAACGGTCGGCTGCCGATCGCCTTCTGCATAGGGATGGCGGGCATCAACGGTCGCAACCGGCAGTTCTGACGGCCCCGTCAGCCGCGATTGGGGAACATCGGGATCTCCACGGTGATGAGCGTCCGCATCTGTGGATAGGAAGACGGCAGCGGGGGGAACGGTGCGCTGGCGCGGAGCATGCGGCCGGCCGCCTCGTCGAGGAGCAGCGATCCCGAGGACTGAAGCAGAGTAAGAGCCGTCAGGTTCCCCGCGGGATCCACCAGGATGCTGTAGACAGCCACCCGCTCGCCGCCGCCGGGGAAGGCCGAGGTCGGCGGGTAGACGCGGTTGCGCTCGACCAGGTCGCGGAGCTGGTTCAGGTAGGCGTCGCCGGCCTGATCGCGCTGCTCCCGTCCGCCCGGGCTCGACGGCAGGCGGATCGAGTGAAAAATATCGCCCTTCGGCGCCTCCGTTCGGGCCGGCGGCGCGATCGCGGCCTGACGGCCGATCGCCTTCGCGTCGGCGGCCGGCGCCGGCGGCTCCTTCTCGCTGGATGGTCCCGTGCTCGGACGCTTCGGCTTCTGCGCCTCGACCTGTTCTTTTGGCGTCGGAGGAGCCGGCTCGGGCTTGTCGGCGACAGCGGCCGTCTTCTCGTCGGCGCCCGACATGCGCGGTGTCACCGGCTGCGGCGTCGGATCCGGTGTCGGGGGCGGAGGCGGCGGCGGTGGAGGTGGGGGTGGCGGTTTTGGCGGTTCCGGCGGGGTCTCGATGATGAGAGCGACGGGAATGGCGACCGGCTGCGGCGCAAAGGCGCGGGCGAAGATCCCATTCCAATCGAGCAGACAGAGGATGATCGCGACGACGTGGAGCAGCACGGCTGCCGCCACCGCCCAATGCCGCACCTTGATCGTCGGGCGCACGCGGGTGGCGTCCGGACGGTCCACGGGATCGATGCGCCCGCCGGTCGTCCCGGCGGCATCCCGGCGCTCACCGGGGTCGATCCGAACTCCGGTCGCGCCGAGGCCAACCTCGCTGCGATCGGGTGTCCGGAGCGTGATATCCCGCAGTTGCGGTGCCATGGCCGGTGTCGACGCAATCCCGTAGCTTTGGGGAACCTCAGGAGGCTCGGGTATCAGGCGAAAGCCCCCGACCGGGCAATCCCGGCGGGCGAGAATAGCGCCCAATCGCTAAAGGATGCTCGCTCCGAAGCTGCCGACGGGCAACCGGCCGGCGAAAAGCGTGATCATGCCATTCCCTTCATGTCGCGGGTGGCAGTGATTCCGACGGTAAATTGCGCCCGCCCGCCCAAGTCGAGGCGAAGAATTACCGCGATGCCGCAAGACCATGCCGGCTCTCCTCCAGTTCTTAGAACCGCATACGAGGCCTGACAAAATAGTGATGTCGCCCCCGGTAGATAGGCCATATAAGCGCCGCCTTCCAAGTATGGGAAACCATGCCGCGCGCGGGGTCATCGCCGCGCGGAAGCCACGCCGGCTCGGAGCACTGGAAATGGATCCGCAATACCTCGGCCATCTGTCGATCCCGAACGACGACCTGCGCGCGCTCTACGAGATCTGGCGGGCGAAGAAGGGCACGCGGCTGATGCCTGGCCGGTCCGATGTCGATGCCGGAGACATTCCCGGCCGGCTGTGGCCCATGGTGATGATGCTCGACGTCTGTCGCGACGAGGACCGCATCCGCTTCCGCTATCGCCGCGTGGGCATGCGCTTCGTCGATGCCTTCGGGCGCGATCCAACGGGATTGTTCATAGACGACGTGCTGCCCGGGCAGTCGGAGCACGCCGAGTTTCGTAACCCGCCTCTATCTGCAGATGGTGACGACGCGGCGCCCGATCTATTCCGAGAATATTTTCACGGTGCGCGGCGATGCCTCTCCCAAGCTGACACGGCGTCTGATCCTGCCGCTGTCCCGAGACGGCGAGACCGTGGACATGGCGCTGGCAGGCCACGCTTTCGAATACGACCTCCCGCGACTGCGAAAACTGCGTCGGGACGCGCGGGCGCTGGTGCGGGAAGTGGTGGCGGACGGTGAGGGGGAGGCGGCGGCGCATCGGTCGCCACGTCACGATTAGGCCCCAGCGATCCCTATTGCCCTCCTGGCCGCGAGCGGACACCATGAGGTGCCGGTCTTAGAACGAGAACGGGCTCCCTTGTGCCCTTGCCTCGGCCGCCGTGAAAGCATCGCTCTGCACCTTGGCTCTCTTCGTCCTGCTCAGCCCGCTCTCCGCACGGGCGGCGACGGCGCGGGTCTGTCCTGCCTCCAAGCCCGAGGTCACGCTGCTGCTCCGGTTGCCGGAGGCCGTCGTCGACAATTCGCTGACCCAGCCGCGTCTGCAGGAACTCTCGGGCAAGGCCTATCACGACGGCCGCACCATGGGCCTCTACCGGATGGAGCTGCAGTACGGCATCGAGGCGGCGGTCATGGCGCAGGAATCCCCTGCGGGCCTCTGCCAGTGGATCGAGCGGGTGACGGTCCGGGTGATCCTCAGCCCGCGGCGGATCTATGTGGTGCGGGATCGCAAGCCCGGCACCTGCCCTTATGACGCGGTGCTGGTTCACGAGCGCAAGCACAAGGCGATCGACGACGAGGTGTTCCGGGAATACGCGCCGCGCCTGAAGCGCGTTCTCGAGGCCGCGATCGCGGGGATGCCGCCGGAGCTCCCGATCCCAGCTTCCGAGGAGGCGGCCAACAAGATGCGGCTGGTGGCGCCGCTGCGCCAGGTATTCCAGACCGCGATCGACGACGCGATGGCGGAGCGCAATGCCCGCCAGACCCACCTCGACAATCCCGGTGAATACAAGCGTGTCGGCGACGCCTGCCGCTGAGCCCCTGGCCATCTTCCGACTGCCGGGTTAAACCAGGGTGGTCAGGGGAGCCCAACCGTGAAAACCGAAGAACCCATTCGCATCCGCAGCCAGGCCGAGGCTCGAAAGCTCGTCGAGAGCCGCGACGTTCCCTACATCAAATTGGGGTTCACCGACATCGACGGCATTCTCCGCGGCAAGTACGTCAACCGCGCCAAGTTCCTGTCCGCCCTCGACAAGGGCTTCGGCTTCTGCGACGTGATCGTCGGCTGGGACAGCAACGACCAGCTCTACGACAACGTGAAGTACACGGGCTGGCACACCGCCTATCCCGACGCGCCGCTCCGCGTGGTGCCGGAGAGCGCGCGCCTCATTCCCTTCGAGAATGACCTGCCGTTCTTCCTCTGCGAGATGGCGCCGCCCGCCGAGGCGATCTGCCCGCGCGGCACGCTTCGCCGCGTCCTGAAGCGGGCGGAAGACATGGGCTTCGCAGTCTCCTCCGCCTTCGAGTACGAGTTCTTCCTCTTCGAGGAGACGCCCCACAGCGTCCGCGAGAAGGGCTACCGCAATCTCAAGAGCATCACGCCAGGATATTTCGGCTATTCCGTTCTGCGCAGCTCCGTGCTGGCCGAGCTCTACCACGAGCTTCTCGACGTCTGCCAGAAGATGGACATGGCGATCGAGGGCTTGCACACCGAGACCGGCGCCGGCGTCATCGAGGCGGCGATCGCCGTCGACGACGCGCTCTGCGCCGCCGACAAGGCGGTGCTGTTCAAGACCTTCGCCAAGGTCATGGCGCAGCGGCGCGGCCTGATGGCGACCTTCATGGCGAAGTGGTCGAACCAGTGGCCGGGCCAGAGCGGGCACATCCACGTCTCGCTGCGCCAGAAAGACGGCGGCTCCGCCTTCTACGACGAGAAAGCGCCGCACCACATGAGCGAGACCATGCGGCATTTCCTCGGCGGGCAGCAGAGGCTGATGCCGGAGCTCCTCGGCATGATCGCCGCCACGGTCAACTCCTACTCGCGCCTCGTTCCCGGCTACTGGGCGCCGACCACGGCGACCTGGGGCGTGGAGAACCGCACCACCGCGCTCCGCGTCATCCCGGGCTCGCCCTCGTCCCAGCGCGTCGAGTACCGCATCGGCGCCGCCGACGCGAACCCCTACATCGCGCTCGCGGCCGCGCTGGGCAGCGGCCTCTGGGGCATCGAGAACAAGATCGAGCCCACCGAGCGCGTCACCGGCAACGCCTACGAGCTGCCGCCCAATCCCGAGTTCGGGCTGCCGACCACGCTCTGGGAGGCGGCGCAGCGGCTCAAGGCGTCGAAGGCGGGACGCGCCCTCTTCGGCGACGAGTTCGTCGACCACTACGCCGCGACGCGGGAGTGGGAAGAGCGCGAGTTCCGCAAGCACGTCACCGACTGGGAACTGGCCCGCTACTTCGAGATCATCTGATGAGCGCCACCCTCAAGACCGTCAGCCCCATCGACGGTTCCGTCTACGTGGAGCGGCCGCTCGCCAGTGAGACTGACGTCGCCGCCGCGGTCGCGCGCGCGAAATCGGCGCAGCGCGACTGGGCCGCGCTTTCCGTGGCCGAGCGCGCCCGCCAGATCACGCGCCTCGTCGACGCCTTCGTCGCGCGCAAGCCCGAGATCGGCCGCGAGATCACGGCTCAGATGGGCCGCCCGATCCGCTACACCCCGAACGAGGTCGGCGGCTTCGAGGAGCGCGCGCGGTTCATGATCGCGGCGGCACCGGAGGCGCTCGCCGATCTCGATGTCGGGCCGAAGCCGGGGTTCCGCCGCTTCATCCGGCCGACGCCTCTCGGCATCGTTCTCGTGGTGGCGCCCTGGAACTATCCGCTGCTGACCGCCGTCAACGCGATCGTGCCGGCGCTGATGGCGGGCAATACCGTCATTCTCAAGCATTCTCATCAGACGCCGCTCGCAGCCGAGCGCATGGTGGAAGCCGCCACGAGTGCGGGATTGCCGGCGGGCCTGTTCCAGTTCCTGCATCTGAGCCATGACGCCACGGCGCGCCTGATCGAGAGCCCCGATATCGACTACGTCGCCTTCACGGGCTCGGTGCCCGGCGGCGAGGCGGTAGAGAAGGCGGCGGCGGGACGCTTCATCGGCATCGGCCTCGAGCTCGGCGGCAAGGATCCCGGCTACGTCCGCGCCGACGCCAATCTCGACCACGCCATCGAGAACCTGGTGGACGGCGCCTTCTTCAACTCGGGCCAGTCCTGCTGCGGCATCGAGCGCATCTACGTCGATGCGAAAGTGTACGACCGTTTTGTCGAGGGCGCCGTCGCGCTCACGCGCAAATACGTACTCGGCGATCCCATGAACGCCGAGACGACGCTCGGACCGATGGTGCGGGCGAGCGCCGCCGACTTCGTGCGCGATCAAGCCAAGGAGGCGATCGGGCAGGGCGCCCGCGCGCTGATCGATCCCAAGGAGTTCCCCGCAAGCCGCGCCGGCACGCCCTACCTCGCGCCGCAGATCCTGGTGAATGTCAGCCACAAGATGCGCGTGATGACCGAGGAGAGCTTCGGGCCGGTCGTCGGCATCATGAAGGTCGGCTCCGACGAGGAGGCGATCCGACTGATGAACGACAGCCCCTACGGGCTCACCGCGGCGATCTGGACCGGCGATCCCGAGGCGGCGATCCGCATCGGCGACGGGATCGCCACCGGCACCTGCTTCATGAACCGCTGCGACTATCTCGATCCCGCGCTCGCCTGGACCGGCGTCAAGCACTCCGGCCGCGGCGTCTCGCTCTCGGTGCTGGGCTATCAGCACCTGACCCGGCCGAAATCCTTTCACCTCCGCCTCCAGACCTGAAGGTTCGCTGCATGCTTCAAGGCAATTGGAATTACCCGACTGCGGTGAAATTCGGTCCCGGCCGCGTCCGTGAACTGCCTGCCATCCTCAAGGGCGCCGGCATCAAGCGGCCGCTGCTGGTGACCGATCCCGGCCTGGCGAAGCTGCCGATGGTGGCGAGCGCGGTCAGCGCCAACGAGGCGGCGGGAATACCCACCGCGACTTTCAGCAGCATCAAGCCGAACCCGGTCGAGAAGAACATCGACGACGGCCTCCGGGTCTATCGCGAGGGCAAGCATGACGGCGTCATCGCCTTCGGCGGCGGCAGCGCCCTCGACGCGGGGAAGGTGATCGCGTTCCTCTCCGGTCAGACGCGCCACATGTGGGATTTCGAGGACGTCGGCGACAACTGGACCCGGGCGGATCCCGCGGGCATCGCGCCCAGCGTGGCGGTGCCGACGACATCGGGCACCGGCTCCGAGGTCGGCCGCGTCTCCGTGGTGGGGGACGAGGTCCGGCACAAGAAGCGCTTGATCTTCCATCCCCGCATCATGCCCGTGACCGTGATCGAGGATCCCGAGCTCACGGTGGGATTGCCGTCGCACATCACCGCGGCCACCGGCATGGATGCGCTGGCGCATGCCTTCGAGGCGTTCTGCGTTCCGGCCTATCATCCCATCGCCGACGGCGTCGCCCTCGAGGGCATGCGGCTCATCCGCGACTGGCTGCCGGTCGCCACCCGGGACGGCAAGAACATCGACGCGCGCGGCAACATGATGGCGGCGGCAACCCTGGGCGCGACCGCGTTTCAGAAAGGCCTGGGCGCCATCCATTCGCTCTCCCATCCCCTCGGCGCGCACTACGATCTGCACCACGGCCTCCTGAACGCGGTGGTCATGCCCTATGTGATGGTGTTCAACCGCGCCGCCATCGCCGACAAGATGTCCCATCTCGGGCGCTTCCTTGGCCTCGCGAAGCCGAATTTCGACGGCGTGCTCGACTGGGTCCTGGAGCTCCGGCGCGCCATCGGCATTCCCAACACGCTCGCCGAGTTGAAGGTGGACGAGGGCAAGCTCGACATCATGATCGCGGACTCCGTTGTCGACCCGACGGCGCCGACGAATCCCGTGCCCCTCGACGCCGCCTCCGTGCGCAGGCTTTACCTTCAGGCACTGGAAGGCCGACTCGGCTGAATTCGAGCGCGGACCGCGGCCTCGTTGCGTTCAGCCCGTCACCCGTGCGATGAGAGGGTCGCGCGGCGGTTGGTCGTGAGCCGCGCCACGAATTTCGAGGAGTGACACGGGTTGAGTAGGCTGCTTCGCCGCCGCAGCGTGAGCGTGATGCTGCTGCTCTCGGCGCTCGTCGTGACGGCACCGGTACGCGCCGCCGACAAGGATTTCAAAACGTGGCTGGCCGGCGTCCGTCAGGAGGCGATCGGACAGGGCATGCGCCCGCAATCGGTGGACCGCGCCCTCAAGGACGCGCATCCCATCGATCGCGTGCTGGAGCTCGACCAGCGCCAGCCGGAAACGACGCTCACCTTCGACCAGTACATCGAGCGCGTGGTCTCCCAGGGGCGGATCAAGAATGGCCGCGACCGGTTGGCGGAGAACCGTCCGCTTCTCGAGGAGGTCGGACGCCGCTATGGCGTGCAGCCGAAATACATCGTGGCGCTCTGGGGCATCGAGACCGATTTCGGCCGGGTCACCGGCGATTTCCCCATCATCTCCTCGCTCGCGACACTGGCCTATGACGGCAGGCGCAGCGCGTTCTTCCGCCGCGAGCTCATCGCCGCGATCAAGATCGTCGATCAGGGCTACATCAAGCCCGAGGAGATGATGGGATCCTGGGCCGGCGCCATGGGGCAGAGCCAATTCATGCCGTCGAGCTATCTGCAATACGCCGTGAGCTATCGGGACGACGGCCGTCGCGACATCTGGCACCGCCGCGAGGACGTCTTCGCCTCGATCGCGAATTATCTGGCGCGGCTCGGATGGCACGGCGACGAAGGATGGGGCCGGCGGGTGCAGCTGCCCGCGAATTTCGACACGAGCCTCGCCGGCAAGGACATCCGCAAGCCGGTCAGCGAGTGGCAGCGCCTCGGCGTGCGCCAGATCGGCGGCGGCGACTTGCCGCCGGCTGCCCGCGACGCATCTTTAATCCTGCCCTCTGGCCCCGGCGGAACCGCCCTGCTGATCTATGATAATTTTCGCGCGGTCCTGCGCTGGAACAACTCGAGCTACTTCGCCGCAGCCGTGGGCTATCTTGCCGACGCCCTGGAATGACGGTAAGGTTTCACCACTAATACGCGCCGGTGGACCAGGAACTACCAGATCGTGACGCTCTTTCTGCGATTCCGCATGACCGCCACTTTGGCGGCGGCGGCCCTGTTGGCGGCCTGCTCCTTCTTCGGTCAGAATCAGCCGATCACGACAGGCGCCGCGCCCGGCGTAGGGCTCGGCATCTACAAGGTCGGCAAGCCCTATCAGATCGACGGCGTCTGGTACTACCCCCACATCGATCTCAGCTACGACGAGACCGGCATCGCGTCCTGGTACGGCGAGCAGTTCCACGGCAAGTACACCGCCAACGGCGAGGTGTTCGACCTCAACGGCCTCACCGCCGCCCATCACACCCTGCCGCTGCCCAGCATCGTCGAGGTCACCAACCTCGAGACCGGCCGCTCGATCGAGCTGCGCGTCAATGACCGCGGCCCCTTCGCGCGCGGGCGCATCATCGACGTCTCCCGGCGCGGCGCGCAACTCCTGGGCTTCGAGCGCCAGGGCACCGCCAAGGTGCGGGTGCGCGTGCTGACCGCCGAGACCATGCAGGCCCAGGCGGCGGCCCGGAGAAACGGTGAAGAATCGCCAGGCGGACCGGTGGAACTGGTGCAGGCGGCACCGCGCACCGCCGTCGACGCCGAAACGCTGACGCCGCTGGCGGGGAGCCGCGCGGCCGCCAATCAAGGGGCCATCAGCCCGGTGCAGGTCGCCGCCGCGCCCCACACCGCGGCCGAGATCCCGGAACCGCCGCTGCCGGAGAAAGTGACGGTCGGACCCGCCAAGCCCAACGCGCAGATCTATATTCAGGCCGGCGCCTTCGCCCAGTCGGACAATGCCCGCCGGGTGAAGCAGCGCATCGACGAGCTCGGCGTCGTGCAGATCACCACCGTGCGCGTCAATGGTGCCAACCTCTACCGGGTACGTCTCGGACCGGTGACGAGCGTGGAGGAGGCGGATCGTCTGCTCGCCAGGGTTCTCGCGACCGGCTTCGGCGACGCCCGCATCGTGGTGGACTGAACCGATACCGCGCGGTGCATGCAATGGTAAAGCCGGCGTTAACCATCCTTGCGATATGCTGGTCAACGAGTTGTGCTCAAGGGCGCCGGTGTGGCGCCGCCGCCGCGGCATCGGCGGACACGGGAGGATGGATCTGATGATTTCTGCGGGCAGGCTGGTTCTGGCGCTGATCGTGTCGGGTGCGCTGTTGTTACCGGGCGTTTCGGCGCGGGCGGCATCGGGCATCGATACCCAGGCGCGCAACGCCATCATCCTCGACTATGAGACTGGTGCCGTCATGCTCGACAAGGGCTCGGACCAGCGCATGCCGCCGGCGTCCATGAGCAAGATCATGACCGCCTACATGGTCTATGACGCGCTCAAGAAGGGTAAGCTCTCCCTCGAGGACATGCTGCCGGTGAGCGAGAAGGCCTGGCGCACCCAGGGCTCCAAGATGTTCGTGCCGCTCGGCGGCCGCGTGAAGGTCGAGGATCTCGTGCGCGGCCTGATCGTGCAGTCCGGCAACGACGCCTGCATCGTGCTGGCGGAAGGCATCGCCGGCAGCGAGGCCGCTTTCGTCGAGCAGATGAACGAGAAGGCGAAGGAGCTCGGCCTCAAGGACAGTCATTTCACCAATGTGGATGGCCTGCCCGATCCTGACGAGTACATGACGGCGCGGGATCTCTCGACACTCGCGCGCCGCCTCATCGCCGATTTCCCGGAGTACTACCACTACGACTCCGAGAAGGACTTCACCTACAACGGCATCAAGCAGGGCAATCGCAATCCGCTGCTCTACAAGGATCTCGGCGCCGACGGCATGAAGACCGGCCACACCGAGGAAGCGGGATATTGCCTCACCGCCTCGGCGATCCGCGACGGGCGGCGCATCATCATGGTGCTGGCCGGCCTGCCCACGATGAAATCCCGCTCCACCGAGGGTGAGCGGCTGCTCGAATGGGCGTTCCGCGAGTTCAGCGACTATCGCCTGGTGAAAGCCGGCGACACTCTCGACCAGGCGGATGTCTGGCTCGGCGCCGAGCCCAAGGTGCCGGTGACCGCGTCCCAGGATGTCCTGGTGACGCTGCCCAAGGCGGCCCGGCGCAGCATGAAGGCGACCGTGCATTACGACGGCCCGGTCCACGCCCCCGTCGCCAAGGGCCAGCCGGTCGGCAAGCTGGTCATCACCGCCGACGGCATCGATCCCGTGGACGTGCCCCTGGTGGCGGCACAGCCCGTCGACAAGCTCGGGCCCATGGGCCGCATCGCGGCCGCCGCGGGCTATCTGGTATGGGGCAAACGCTGACGCGCGGACGCTTCATCACGCTCGAGGGCGGCGAAGGCGCCGGCAAATCAACCCAGGCTGGCCTGCTGGTCGATGGCTTGCGCAAGGCCGGTCTCCGGCCGATCCGGACGCGCGAGCCCGGCGGTGCGCCCGGCGCCGAGGAGATCCGCAAGCTTCTGGTGGAAGGACTGCCACAGCGCTGGGACGCGGAGTCCGAGGCGCTGCTGATGGTGGCGGCACGTCGCACCCATCTCGTGGAGACGATCTGGCCGGCCCTGGAGCGTGGCGAGTGGGTGGTCTCCGACCGATTCGCGGATTCGACCCTGGCCTATCAGGGCTACGGCCGCGGCCTGCCCCAGGACGCGCTCAAGAGCCTGCACCACCTGATCGCCGGCGACTTCAAACCTGACCTTAGTTTTATCCTCGATCTCCCTGTGGAAACTGGACTTTCCCGAGCAGCGACCCGGCCGGGCGCCGAGACCCGCTTCGAGCGCATGGACCCGGAGTTCCATCGGCGCCTGCGCCAGGGCTTCCTGGACATCGCCCGCGGCGATCCCCAGCGCTGCGCCGTCATCGACGCGTCGGCGACGTGGCGGCGGTGCAGGCTGCAATCCGCGCCGTCGTCCACGGACGCTTGGGAGTCGCAGTCTGAGCCTTCAGGCGGCAGACTGACGCCATGGCTGACAGCGACGACGATATCGACGGCGTGGACGAGGACAGTGGCGACGCGACCGAGGTCGTTGTCCCGCCGCCGCGCGAGCAGCCCGCGCTCATCGGCCATGATTCTGCGGAAGCCACGCTCCTCCAAGCCTTCCAGGCGAACCGGTTGCCTCAGGGGCTGCTCCTCACCGGCCCGCACGGCATCGGCAAGGCCACGCTCGCTTTCCGCTTCGCGCGCTTCCTGCTGACCCAGGCGGCGGAGCAGGGGACGGGCGGGCTCTTCGCCCCCGCGGCGCCCACGTCCCTCGCGGTCGCGCCGGACCATCCCGTGTTCCGCCGCGTCGCCAGCGCCGGCCATGCCGATCTCCTCACCATCGAGCGCGGCATCGATCCCAAGCGCAAGCGCCAGCGCAGCGAGATCGTGGTGGAGGACACCAGGGCCATCGCCGCCTTCCTGCGCCTGACGCCCGCCGAAGGCGGCTGGCGCATCGTCGTCATCGACACCGCCGACGAGATGAACCGGAACGCCGCCAACGCGCTTCTCAAGATTCTGGAGGAGCCGCCGGCGCGGGCGATCCTGATCCTCGTCAGCGACAATCCCGGCCGGCTGCTGCCGACGATCCGCTCGCGCTGCCGGCGCCTGGCGCTGCGGCCGCTGCCGGATCCGACCGTCGCCGAGCTCATCGGCCGCTATCGGCCGGATCTGGCGCCGCGCGATCGCGACGCGCTGGTGGATCTCGCCTGCGGTAGCATCGGCCACGCGCTGGAGCTGGTGGAGCAGGGCGGCCTTAGGACTCACCGCGATCTGCTCCAGCTCCTGGCCCGGCTGCCGGAGCTCGACGGCGTCGCGCTCCACGCCTTCGCCGACAAGGTCGCGCGCTGGGGCAATGATGATGGTTACCGCGTCTTCACCGAGCTGATGCCGGCGACGCTCGCCCGCGCCATCGCGTCGGCGGCGCAGGCAGGCACACGCGCGGATGGCGAGAGCCCGCTCGCCCGTGTCTTGAGCCGCCGCGGTCTTGATCGCTGGGTGGAGGTATGGGACAAGATCACCCACCTCTTCGCCCAGGCGGATGCCGTCAACCTCGACCGCAAGCAGGTCGTGTTGAACGCCTTTTTCGCGCTCGAAGAGGCCGCGCGCTGAGCGACCCGGCACGCGGGCGCGTAGCAGGAGTTCCAATGTCCGGCGAGCCTTACTATCTCACGACGCCGATCTATTACGTGAACGACGCGCCGCACATCGGCCACGCCTACACGACGGTGGCGTGCGACGTGCTGGCGCGCTTCATGCGGCTTGACGGGCGGCGGGTGAAATTCCTCACCGGCACCGACGAGCATGGCCAGAAGGTGGACAAGTCCGCGCGCGCCGCCGGCGTCGACCCGCAGGCATTCTGCGACCGCGTGTCGCAGAATTTCCGCGACATGTCCCAGCTGATGAACATCAGCAACGACGATTTCATCCGCACCACGGAGCCGCGGCACATCCAGGCGTCCCAGGCGATCTGGCGCGCCATCGCCAGCAACAAGTCGCCGAAGGGCCAGGACAACATCTACCTCGGGAAGTACGACGGCTGGTACGCCGTGCGGGACGAGGCCTTCTACGGCGAGGAGGAGCTCACCACCGGCCCCGACGGCAAGAAGCGCGCGCCCTCGGGCGCCGAGGTGGAGTGGGTGGAGGAGCCGAGCTATTTCTTCCGGCTTTCGGACTGGCAGGATTGGCTCCTGGAGTGGTACGAGCGCAATCCCGGCTTCATCGCGCCCCAGGCCCGGCGCAACGAGGTCGTGAGCTTCGTCAAGAGCGGCCTGCGCGATCTCTCGATCTCCCGCACCAGCTTCACCTGGGGCGTGCCGGTCCCGGACGATCCCAAGCACGTCATGTACGTCTGGCTCGACGCGCTTACCAACTACATCACCGCGGTGGGATATCCCGATACCGCGAGCGTGGAGTTCAAGACTTTCTGGCCCGCCGATCTGCACATGGTCGGCAAGGACATCGTGCGCTTTCACGCGGTCTACTGGCCGGCGTTCCTCGCGGCCGCTGGCCTCGCGCCGCCGAAGCGCGTCTTCGCCCACGGTTGGTGGACGGTGGAAGGCCAGAAGATGTCGAAGTCTCTCGGCAACTTCATTCCGCCGCAGAAGCTGGTGCAGGAATACGGCGTCGATGCCGTGCGCTATTTCATGCTGCGCGAACTGCCGTTCGGCAGCGACGGCGATTTCTCCCATCGCGCGGTGGTGAGCCGCACCAACGGCGATCTCGCCAATGATTTCGGCAATCTGGCGCAGCGCGTGCTGAGCTTCATCAACAAGAACGCCGGCGCGGAAGTGCCGGACGCTGGCGAGTTCACCGCCGCCGACACGGCGATGCTGGACGCGGCACGCGGCCTGCTCGCGCGCCTGCGCGGCGACTACGCGGAGCAGGCCTTCCATCGCGCGCTGGAAACCCAATGGGCGGTAGTGGCCGATGCCAACCGATATGTGGATACCCACGCGCCCTGGACGCTGCGCAAAACCGATCCCGTGCGCATGAAGACGGTGCTCTACGTTCTCGCCGAGGTGATTCGCCATTTGGCGATCCTGGCGCAGCCCGTGGTGCCGGCGGCGACCGCGAAGCTCCTGGATCAGCTCGCCATACCCGCCAATGCGCGAAACTTCGCCGCTCTTGCCACGCCGCTCAAGCCCGGCACCAAGCTGCCGAAGCCCGAGGGCGTGTTTCCGCGCATCGTGGAGACGGAGCCGGCCTGATGCTGGTCGACAGCCACTGCCACCTGGACTACCTCGCGGCCGGGCCGGAGCGCGACGCCATGATCGCGCGGGCGCGGGCGGCCGGGGTGGGGACGATGCTGACGATCTCCACCAAAATCACCGAATTTCCGTCGGTGCGGGAGATCGCCGAAAGCGATTCCGACATCTGGTGCTCCGTCGGCATCCATCCCCACGAGGCCGCCGCCGAGCCGGATACGGCGGCGACGCGGCTCGCCGAGCTGGCAAGCCATCCCAAGGTGATCGGCATCGGCGAGACCGGCCTTGATTTCTACTACGAGCACAGTCCGCGGGACCGGCAGGCGGAAGTCTTCCGCGCTCACGCCGCGGCTGCCCGCGCCACCGGCCTGCCGCTCATCGTCCACACCCGGGATGCCGATCCCGACACCATCCGGATACTTCAGGAAGAAGTTGAGAAAGGTCCGCTAACCGGCGTTATCCATTGTTTCAGCACAGGCCGGGAATTGGCTGAGAAAGCACTCGAATTCGGCTTTTACATCTCGCTCTCGGGTATCGTCACCTTCAAGAACGCCGGCGCGCTGCGGGAGATCGTCCGCGACCTGCCTCTGGACCGCATCCTGGTGGAGACCGACGCGCCCTACCTGGCGCCGGTGCCGCTGCGCGGCAAGCCCAATGAGCCCGCCTATATCGTTCATACGGCAAGCGAGGTTGCGCGCATAAAGGGCTCAAGCGTGGAGGAATTGTCCGAGGCCACAACCGCCAATTTCCATCGGCTCTTCGCCAAGGCCGGAGTCGCCGCGGCATGAAGGTGACGATCCTCGGCTGCGGCCCGTCGCCGGGCGTTCCCTATATCGGCAATGACTGGGGTGACTGCGATCCCGCCAATCCACGGAACCGCCGTCGGCGCGCCTCGATCCTGGTGCAGGACCGCGGCGCCACCGTGCTCGTGGATGCCTCGCCAGACATGCGCGCGCAGCTCCTGGACGCCGGCGTCAGCAAGCTCGACGCTCTCTTGTTCACCCACGCCCATGCGGATCACTGCCACGGCATCGACGAAGTGCGGGCGGTCAATCGGGCCACCGGCCACTCCCTGCCGATCTACGCCTCGGCGGCCACCATGGCCGAGCTTCGGGAGCGGTTCTCCTACATCTTCCGACCGCAGGATCCGGCGGCAGGCGCTTTCTTCTACAAGCCGTCGCTGGTGCCCCATGAGATCGCCGGCGCCTTCGAGGCGGCGGGCATCCCCGTGACGGCCTTCCTTCAGGAGCATGGCTTCACCAAGAGCCTGGGCTTCCGCTTCGGGCGCTTCGCATATTCCACCGATGTGGTGAAGCTGGACGAGGCGGGCTTTGCCGCGCTGGAGGGGGTGGAGACCTGGATCGTCGACTGCTATCGCCGTGACCCGCATCCGACCCACAGCCATCTGGCGCAGACGCTCGAGTGGATCGCGCGCGTCAAACCGCGCCGCGCGGTCCTGACGCACATGGACCGCCAGCTCGATTACGCGATGCTCAGCCGCGAGCTGCCGGCCGGGGTGGAGCCGGCGTACGACGGGCTGGTGATCGAGACCTGAGAGACAAGAGTGGCCGGTGGCATCGAGTCATCCGCATTATTTCCCATAATATACATTATGCGACTTTTGTGATCATGGATGCGCGTGACGCCTGGGATCAAGACACCCTCGCCTCCGACCTCCGACGACGCTTGCCAGACGCCCCGGCGGCGGCGACCGTAAGGTCCGCCATCAACTCCGAACGCAGGCGCGTCCATGAGCGACAGCACGACCTTTGGCTCCATCACCGCGCAGATGCCAGCACGCGACGTCGACGAGGCCGTGCGGTTCTATGTCGAGAAGCTCGGCTTCACCGAGCAGTGGCGCGATGGCGATCCCGTGGCCCAGGCCTCGGTGGTTCGCGACGGCGCGCCGGTCATCCTGTTCCGCTGCGACATACCGGTGGTCCGCGAATGGAGCGCCTTCCGGGTCAGGATCGACGGCGGTCTGCAGGCGTTCTATGACCGCTGCCGCGCCCACGGCATCGTGCATCCCAACGGTCCGCTGACACGCAAGCCCTGGAGCGCCGACGAGTTCGCGGTACTGGATCCCGGCGGCGTCTGCATCACCTTCTGGCAGCCGGCAGCGACATAGCCGCTAGACGTGATCCCCCTCGAAACCCTTGATCTCCGGCATCTCCGGCAGCCAGGGAATGCGCCGCCCCGTCCAGTATTGCTCCACCGGCTTCGGCATCGCCTCGGCGTCATCGAGGCTGCCGAGGAACACCGTCATGTGGCCGCCGTTGTCGCGGTTCCAGAACAGCGGCGTGCCGCAGTCGCGGCAGAACTGGCGCGTGGCGAAGTCCGAGAGCCGGATGCCGGCGGGCTCGCCCTTGGTGATCGCGAACTTGTCCCTGGGCCAGGCGATGACGGTGGGCAGCGCGCTGCCGGTCTGGCGGCGGCATTGGCCGCAGTGGCAGATCATGGCGCGCAGCGGCGGCCCGCTGACGCGATAGCGGATGGCGCCGCAAAGACAGCCGCCGGTGTGAATCGCCTCGTTGCCAGTGCTCATTGTCCTTCATTTCTCCTGTCGGCTGCCATTGTACGCCTTGATCTCCGGCTGTTCCGGGAACCAGGGCACGCGATGCCGGGTCCAGAGCTGATCGGCCGGCCTCGGCATGCGATCGGGTTGATCGAGCGTGCCGAGGAAGCAGTCGATCTCGTCGGCACCGTCGGCGCGCCAGAACAGCGTCGAGCCGCAACGCGCACAGAACTCCCGCGCGGCGAAATCCGAGGCGCGATACGCAGTGGGCTTGCCCTGCAGAATCTCGAAACGATCGAGCGGATAGGTGAAGAAGGCGCCGATCAAACTGCCGGTCTGGCGCTGGCACTGGGTGCAGTGGCAGATGTTGGTGTGGGTGGCCTCACCGGTCACGCGGTAGCGGATATCTCCGCAGAGACAGCCGCCGGTCAACGTCTCGCTGGATGCCATGCTCCCTCTCCTTTCCGGTCATGGGAAGCCGAGGGAACCGGGATCAGTCCGTTCCGGCCCGCCCCCTTCCCACCAGCGGCAGCATGCGCTGCAGGACGCCGTCGCGCTTGACGAAATAATGATAGAGAGCGGCCAGGGCATGCAAGCCGACCACGCCATAGACCGCCCATTGCCCGGTCTTGTGCAGAAATTCCATCGGTCGGGAGAAGGCCCGATTGGTCGCCAGAGGTGACGGAAAGGTCTCGAGCCCGAGGAAGTTCAGGCTCTGGCCGCTGGCGGAGCTGAAGAGATATCCCGTGACGGGGATGGCGATCATGATGACGTAGAGCAGGACGTGAACGAGGGTGGAGAGCCGTGCCTCCAGGGGCGTCAGCCCCGTTGCCGCCTGCACTGGATTGCCATGCCGCCACACGAGCCGGAGAGCGGCGAGCAGCAGGACTATCATTCCCACGGACTTATGCAGCGCCAGCACCGTATCGCGGCCGGGCTCGAGCCGCTCCGGCATCACCCAGGCCAGTACCAGCGCGACGAGGATCAGCGTCGCCACTGTCCAATGAAAGATGATCGCGGCGCGACCATAGTTGTCGGTGGGCAGTCTCATCGGCTACTCCCGTAGGTTGGGCTATCGCGACGTGGTAGAAGCCATGTAAATGTGGCGTTATTCCGGGAGGTTGGGCATTTCCCGGCGCGCGGCGGTCGCATTCTCGCTTCAGGTGTCTCCCTTATGCAAAATTCCCCAGATCTACGTCGCCTTCTCGACGTCATGGCGCGGCTGCGCGATCCCGACGGCGGCTGCCCGTGGGATCTCGAGCAGAGCTTCGCCACCATCGCGCCCTATACGATCGAGGAAGCCTATGAAGTCGCCGAGGCCGCCGAACGCGGCGACATCGCGGCGCTCCGGGACGAGCTGGGCGACCTCCTGCTGCAAGTGGTCTTCCACGCACGGATGGCGGAGGAAGCCGGACATTTCGATTTCGACGGTGTCGCACGCGCTATCTCCGAGAAGATGATCCGGCGCCATCCCCACGTATTCGCCGACGCCAAGATCGAGGGCGCGGCGGCGCAGACCCAGGCCTGGGAGGAGCAGAAAGCCGCCGAGCGCCGCGCCGCGGCAGCGGCGGAAGGCCGTCCTGAGAGCGCCCTCGATGGGGTGGGAGTTGCCCTCCCCGCCCTGACCCGGGCGGAGAAACTGCAGAAGCGCGCGGCCCGCGTCGGGTTCGACTGGGCGGAAGCGGCGCCGATCTTCGGCAAGATCGACGAGGAGATCGGCGAGCTGCGCCGGGAGATCGCGGCAGGCGCCGCGCCGACCCGTCTCGAGGACGAGCTCGGCGATCTCCTCTTCTCGGTCGTCAACCTGGCACGGCATCTGAAGCTCGACCCGGAGCAGGCGCTGCGCGGCGCCAGCCGCAAGTTCGAGCGCCGCTTCCGCCGCGTCGAGGAGCGGCTTGCCGCCGGCGGAAAAACGCCGAGGGCCGCGGGCCTCGACGAGATGGAAGCCGAGTGGCAGCACGTGAAGGCGGAGGAATAGGCGACCCGTGAAGCTCTCCGTCCTGATCGCCGCCTACAACGAGATCGGCACCATCGCGCAGATCGTCCTGGCCGCGACACGCGCCATTCCGCATGTGGAGAAGGAAATCGTCATCGTCGACGACAACTCCTCGGACGGGACCGGCGAATTTCTCGATCGCAGCTTCGGCGGCGCCGCTGGCCCGTGCTCCGGCATGAAGATCCGCGACGACGGCAGCGTCGAGCTGCTGCCGGTCACCGACGCCACCGCCGGCAAGATTTACGTCATGATATTTCATCACCGGAAAAACCGCGGCAAGGGCGGCGCCATGCAAACGGCGATGGCGGCCGCCACCGGCGACGTGATCGTCATCCAGGATGCGGATCTCGAATACGACCCGAACGACTGGGCGGAGATGTATCGCCTGATCGCCGTGCGCAAGGTGGCGGACGTCGTCTACGGCTCGCGCTTCTTCGGCCGGCCGCACCGGTCGCTCTACTTCCATCACTATCTCGCCAACCGCCTGCTCTCGTTGACCTTCAACATCCTCTACAACCAGCTCCTGACCGACATCGAGGTTTGCTACAAGATGTTCTCCCGCGAGGTCATGCAGAGCCTGCGCATCACCTGCGAGGACTTCGGCTTCGAGGTGCAGATCAGCGCGCAGATCGCGCGTGCGCGCAAGTGGCGCATCTACGAAATGGGCATCAGTTACTACGGTCGTACTTACGCCGAAGGCAAGAAGATCAGCTGGCGCGACGGCGTCAAGGCGCTTTGGTATCTGCTGCGGTTCTATTTCTGAGGGACCGCGGATGAGCGTCAGCGCAGCCATCAAACCCATTGAGCGCAGCACCATCGATGCCGGGGCGGCGCTGATTCTCGCCGCCGGGCTGGCGGCGCGCCTGATCTGCATACTCGGGGAATTCGATCGGGACTGGGAGCACGACCCTTTCAATCACGTGATCTTCGCCCAGTCCGTCTTCGCGGATCTGCCCGGAAGCCTCGCCTACGGCATTCCGGTCTGGGCGAAGCCGCTCTACACGTTCTTCTTCGCCCTCCTCTACCAGCTGCTGCCCAGCACCATGCCGGCGCTGGTGGCCACTCAGATCGCGAATTCCCTGCTGTGGACCGCAAGCGCCTGGCTCGTTCTGATCGTGGCGCGGGATATCTTCCGACAGCGGCAGACGATCCTGCTGCTGGCGGTCATCTGTGCCTTCACCTTCGTCGGGTTCCGCAGCTCGATCTCCGCCAACACCGAGCCTTCCGCGGCGTTCATCGTGGCGCTGGCGCTCTGGCTCTGGCACCGCCGGCGCATGCTCGCGGCCTCGCTCTGCTTCGGCCTCGTCGTGCTGGCGCGGACCGACGGCATCTTCTGCGTCAGCGTCTTCGCGCTCGCCGCGATGATCGAGCCCCTATGGGACCGTCGACACAACGGGATCGCCGTCGCGCTACTGCGAGGCACCGTCTTCGCCCTGCCGACCGCGCTCTGGAATCTCGCCGGCTTCATCCAAACCGGCAGTCCGCTCTTCATCCTGAGCAACGGCTATCCCACCGCCCTCGGCCTCTACGGGCATGGCGAGCCCTTGGAATATCTGCTGACATTCCTGGCGTTCGACACCGTCCTGGCCGTCGCCTTCGCCGTGGGCGCCTTCCGCATGCTGCGCCGCCCGCGCGACTTTCCTCCGATGCTGGTGGTCTGCGCCGTCATGGGCGTCACCTATTTCATCGTGATGTCGGCGATGTGGAGCCTCGGCGCCTTCGGCAGCGCCGGCTACGTCCGCTATTTCGTCTTCGCCTACCCGATCTACATCCTGGTCGCCGGCGCGGGGCTGGATCGGCTGTTCGCAAGGCTGTCGGAAACCGTTCGTGCCGCTCGGACCAACAGCGTCGCGACGGCGCTGTCGCTGGCGGTGCTGCTGCAGCTCCACTGGCTCGGCCACGGCATCGTCTGGATCTACAACAACAACACCCGGATCCCCGCCAGCGATCTGGCGCTGCTGCCGGACCTGCCCATCGACTGGGACGGCAAGGTGGTCTACACGGATCACCCCGACGTCGCCTATTATCTCGGCCACGACCGCCTCTATCTTGATCGCCATCCACTGAGCGAGATCCGGAATCCCGACGCGCACGGGATCTTCATCTTCGTCCGGCACTGGAGCGAAGGCTATTCGCCTGACATCACCGCGGCGGATTTCGCGGGGCTGACCCCGATCGCAACGCTGGCCGGTCCCTATCGAGAGGTCGCCTACATCTATGAGCGGTGAGGCTCAGGCCTTCTGCAGGAGGTGGATCAGCGCCGAGGTGTCCCAGCGTCCGCCGCCCCGCTCCTGGACCCGGGCGTAGAACTGATCCACCAGCGCCGATACCGGCAGCGCCGCGCCGTTGCGCCGCGCCTCGGCGAAGCAGATGCCGAGATCCTTGCGCATCCAGTTGACGGCGAATCCGAACTCGAACTTGCCGTCGAGCATGGTGGTGCCGCGGTTCTCCATCTGCCAGGACTGCGCCGCGCCTTTGGAGATGACGTCGATCACCATCTTGCCGTCGAGCCCGGCGCGGGTCGCGAAATTGAGGCCCTCGGAGAGCGCCTGCACGAGGCCGGCGATGCAGATCTGGTTCACCATCTTGGTGAGCTGGCCGCTGCCGGCCGGCCCCATCAGGGTGACCGCGCGGCCATAATGCGCCATCACGGGCTCGGCGATCTTGAACGGCTCGAGATCGCCGCCCACCATCACCGTGAGCTTGCCGTTCTGGGCGCCGGCCTGGCCGCCGGAGACCGGCGCGTCCAGAAACAGTAGGCCCTTGGCCTTGGCGGCCTCGTAGATCTCCCGCGCCACTTCTGCCGAGGCGGTGGTGTGGTCGACCAGGATGGCGCCCTTCTTCATGCCGGCGAAGGCACCCTTGGGACCATTGGCGACGTCGCGAACGTCGTCGTCGTTGCCGACGCACATGAGGACGATGTCGGCGCCCGCGGCGGCTTCCGCCGGGGTCTCCTTGAAGCCGCCGCCGTATTCCGCGGCCCAGGCCTTCGCCTTTGCGGAGGTCCGGTTATAGACGGTGACGTCGTGGCCGTTCTTCTTGAGGTGACCGGCCATCGGGTAACCCATCACGCCCAGGCCCAGGAATGCCAGTTTCATCGCGATCCTCCGAATATCTGTGAACGGTATGCTAGCGGCTTCGGCGCGCGAGGCAACCCCGCGCGCAGATCTCAGGGCGCGTACTCCTCGATCAGCGCCCGGAGCGCCTCCCAGCTCTCGCGATCCGGCGCCACCAGGAGGCTGGCCTCGATCTCGGCGGGATCGTAGGCACTGCCGTCGAGGCGCGCGGAAAAGCCGCCGGCCTCGCGAAACATCAGCTCGCCCGGCGCGTGATCCCAGGGATAGAGCCGCCGGAACAGGCCGAAATTCGCGTCGCCGCGGGCGAGCGCCACGTATTCGTGGCCGGCACAGCGCAGATACAGCGCCGGCCCCACCTTGCCGTGCAGCCGCTTTGCGGTCTTGCCGGTGAGGCGGCCACGCATGCGATCGAGCGGCAGGGGCGCCGCGATCCGGAGCCGGCCGCCGTCGAGATATGCCCCGGCCCCCTGCTCCGCCGTCGCCATGCGGCCGGTGACGGGATCGAAGATCCAGGAGGCGACGGCGCGTCCCTGGCGCAGCAGAGCCACCATGGTGGCGAAGACTGATTTGCCCTCGGCGAAATTCTGCGTGCCGTCGACGGGATCCACCAGCCAGACCGGCGCCTCGCCGGCGACCCAGGCGAGGCGCGAGGGATCCTCGGCGACACCCTCCTCGCCGACCACGACAGATCCTGGCAGCAGATCCATGAGCAGCGGCGTCAGCCGCCGCTCCGCCTCGGTGTCGGCGATGGTGACGAGCTGGCCCGGCTGCTTCTCATGCATGTCGCCGGACGCCAGATTGCGGAACCGCGGCATGATCTCCGCCGCCGCGATCTCGCGGATCGCCGCCTCGACGCGGGCTAGATCCGGTTGCATCCGCGTCAGTTCAGGGTCTGGCGGCTGCGGAAGCGGCCGAGATCGGCCTCGTCCAGGCGAACCGACATATGCGCGCTGGTCTCGTCGTCGCGGCGGCTCACGACGTCGCCGTGACTGTAGAGCCAGGCGATGCCGGCGCCGTCGGTGAGCGGCACGTCGAGATCCACCAGCTGGCGCCCGCCGTCGAGACGCTCGTCGAAGAGCGCGAGAAGCTCGTCGCAGCCCTCGCCGGTCACCGCCGAGAGCGGCACCACATCCTGGTTGCGCCGGACCTGGTTCAGCAGGCTCTCGCGGGTTGCTGGCTCCAGGAGGTCGATCTTGTTGAGGGCCTCGATGAGCCCGTGCTCCACCTGGGCGCCGAGGCCAAGCTCGGTCAGGACGGTCTGCACGTCCGAGCGCTGCGCCTCGGTATCGGGATGATGGATGTCGCGGACGTGCACCACGAGATCCGCCTCGGTCACTTCCTCCAGCGTGGCGCGGAACGCCGCCACCAGCTGGTGCGGGAGATCGGAGATGAATCCGACCGTGTCCGAGAGGATCGCCGGATGGCCCGAGGGCAGCGTCAGGCGCCGGAGCGTCGGATCGAGGGTGGCGAAGAGCAGATCCTCGGCGCGCACGGCGGAGCGCGTGAGACGGTTGAACAGCGTCGACTTGCCGGCGTTCGTGTAGCCCACCAGCGCCACCACCGGATAAGGCACGCGCTTACGCGCGCCGCGATGCAGCGCGCGGGTGCGCTTGGTGTCTTCCAGGTCCTTCTTGATGCGGCTGATGCGCTCGCCGATCAGGCGGCGGTCGATCTCGAGCTGGCTCTCGCCGGGGCCGCCGAGGAAGCCGAAGCCGCCGCGCTGGCGCTCCAGATGGGTCCAGGATCGCACCAGGCGCGAGCGCTGATAGGTGAGCGAGGCGAGCTCGACCTGGAGCCTGCCCTCATGAGTGCGGGCGCGGGCGCCGAAGATCTCCAGGATCAGGCCGGTGCGGTCGATGACCTTGCACTGCCATGCCTTCTCGAGATTGCGCTGCTGCACCGGGCTCACCGTGGCGTCCACCACGGCGATGCCGATCTCGTTCTCCTTGATGACGGCGCCCAGCGCCTCGACGTTGCCGCTGCCGATCAGGGTCGCGGGCCGCGGCTGATTGAGCGGTATCAGCGCCGCGTGCACCACGCGCAGCTCGATGGCGGCGGCAAGCGATACCGCCTCCTCCAGGCGCGCCTCGGGGGATCGGCCGTCCTCGCGCCGTTCTTTCGGCGGGCGCTTGGACATCGGATGGATGACGAGGGCGCGGCCGGAGGACGCCGCCGACGAGGTCGATTCAGCCGTGTGCGTCGACGTCATTGAGTTAGGGTTGTTCACCCTCTTTGTCCGGCTCGAACAGCTGCACCGGCTGCGCCGGCATCACCGTGGAGATCGCGTGCTTGTAGACGAGCTGGGAATGGGCGTCCCGGCGCAGCAGCACGCAGAAATTGTCGAACCAGGTGATGATGCCTTGCAGCTTCACGCCGTTTACCAAGAACACCGTGACCGGGGTCTTGTTCTTGCGCACATAGTTCAGGAACACGTCTTGAACGTTTTGTGCCTTTTCTGTGGACATGGGGTGGAATCCCTTATTCAGAGTTTTTGGAGCCAGAGATTGGCCCGATGACGCCGACGGGTAGCGGGCGGACATCGCCCAGCCCCCCGGCAACTCATAACAAGATTGGGCGCCGAACGGAAATCACAAGTCCCCAAGCCCGGCCTGAAGTGCCGGACAGTCCAAAAAATGCAACACTGACGGTGACTTGGCGATGACAGCCGCTACCTCTTCCTGCGTGCCCAGCAGTACCGGCGTGCAGCCCGCCGCGACCGCGCACAGGACGTCCAGATCGGTATCTCCGACGAACCAGGCCGCCGCCGGCGGGATGCCGCTGCCCTCCAGCGCCAGGCGCACCGGAGCCGGGTCTGGCTTGTCGGCGGCGGCGTCGCCCGCACCCACCACGCGCTTGAAGTGCGGCTCCCATCCGAGGTGTTCCACCTCCCGTCTCAGGAGGCGTCCGGTCTTGTTGCTGACCACCGCCAGGTAGTAACCCTGCGCCGCCAGGGACGCCACCAGCGTGTCCGCGCCGGGAAGCGTGGTCAGCCGTTCCAGATGGATCGCGGCGAAGGCATCGAGATAGAGCTTGCGGGCCTCGTCCCAGCGGTCGCCGAAGAGGCGTGGGAAAGCTTCCCGCAGCGAAAGGCGAACGCGCTCCTTGGTTTCCGCCAGCGTCCAGGGCTCATGCCCCATGGCGGTGAAGGTGACCACGAGCGCGTCGTGAATCACCAGCCAGCTGTCGACGAGCGTATTGTCCCAGTCGAAGAGCAGCGCCCGGGGCCGCGTCGTCACGCGTCCCGTCCACCGTGGCTGGCGTATCTGACGTAGACGTCCCGCAGCTTGCGGGCGAATTCGCCGGGCTTGCCGTCGCCCACGACGGTATCGTCGATCCGCACCACGGGCATCACGTAGGAGGTAGCGCTGCTGATGAACGCCTCGCGCGCCTGCTTCGCCTCGGCGACGCTGAAAGGCCGCTCGACGAACCGCAGCCCGGCCTGCTCGATCAGGCTGATGATGCCGAGACGCGTGACGCCGTTGAGGATCGAGTTGGTCGCGGCGCGCGTCACCACCTCTCCGCCGCCGGTAATGATCCAGGCGTTGGTGGAGGTGCCCTCGGTCACGTTGCCATCCCGATCCACCTGCCAGGCCTCGTAGGCGCCGGCCTCGCGCGCCTGCTGCTTGCCGAGGATGTTGGGGAGCAGCGACACCGACTTGATGTCGCAGCGCGCCCAGCGCAGATCCGGAATGGTGATGACGCGGATGCCCTCGGCCAGCGCCTGAGGACTGGCGAGCTTCGCGCGACGCGAAGTCATCACCACCTGGGTGGTGGCATTCTTGGGGAAGGCGTGGTCGCGCGGCGCCACGCCACGGGTCATCTGGATGTAGATGATCCCGTCCCGCACGCGGTTGCGGCGGATCACCTCGCGGATGACGGTCTTGAGGGCGCGCTCGGGCATCGGCCGGGCGATGCGCAGCTCGTCCAGCGACCGGTCGAGCCGCTTCAGATGCAGCCCCTCGTCCACCAGCGTGGCGTTGTCGACGGTGATCACCTCGTACACCCCGTCGGAGAATTGATATCCCCGATCCTCGATATGGACCGTGGCGGCACGATGCGGCACGTACTGGCCGTTGACGTAGGCAATGCGCGACACTTTTCCGTCTCCCGAAATCCTGCCCGGCTCAGGCGCCGAGCTTCGCCGCCCGCTCGCCGTTGACGAGGCCGAGCGATTTGAGCTTGCGATGGAGCGCCGAGCGCTCCATGCCGATGAAGGCGGCGGTGCGCGAGATGTTGCCGCCGAAGCGCGTCACCTGGGCGATGAGATACTCGCGCTCGAACACCTCGCGGGCATCGCGCAGCGGCAGGCTCATGATCTCGCCGCTCTTGTCCCAGCGCACCACCGCCGGCGCGTCGGAGCCGATTTCCGCCGGCAGCATGTCGGCGCGGATCGGCTCGCGGGCGTCGCCCGGCGCCATGATCAGCAGCCAATCGATGACATTGCGGAGCTGGCGCACGTTGCCGGGCCAGTCGTAGGCTTGGAGCGTCGCCATCGCGTCGTCGCCGATCTCCCGCGGCGGCAGGCGCGAGGCATCCGCCGCGCGCTGCATGAAGTGGCGCGCCAGCATGGGAATGTCCTCGCGACGCTGCATGAGCGCCGGCACATGGATCGGCACAACGGCCAATCGATAATAGAGATCCTCGCGGAATCGTCCGGCGGTGATCTCCGCCTCGAGGTCCCGGTTGGTGGAGGCGATCACCCGCACGTCGACCGTCACCCGGCTGCCGCCGACGCGCTCGAAGGTCTGCTCCTGGAGCCCCCGCACGATCTTGCTCTGGGTCTCCAAGGGCATGTCGCCGACCTCGTCGAGGAACAGCGTGCCGCCATGGGCCTCCTCGAAGGTGCCGATCTTGCGCGGCGCATCCGGTGCCTCGATGCCGGCCTCGCAGCCGAAGAGCTCGATCTCCAGGCGCTCGGGCCGCAGCGTGGCGCAATTCACCACCACGAAGGGGCCGCGCGCCCGGCGGGAGCGGCGATGCAGCAGGCGCGCCACCACTTCCTTGCCGGCACCGGGCGCGCCGGTGATCACCACGCGGCTGCCGGTAGGCGCCACCTTCTCCACCTGCTGGCGCAGATGCCCGATGGCGTGGGAGGTGCCGATCAGCTCGTCGTCGCCGCCGGCGCGCAGGCGCAGCTCCTCGTTCTCGCGCCGCATGCGCGCCCACTCGATCACGCGCTCGATGATCAGCAGCAGACGGTCCGACTTGAAGGGCTTCTCGATGAAATCCTGGGCGCCGATCTTGATCGCCGCGACGGCGGTCTCGATGGTGCCGTGGCCGCTGATCATGACCACCGGCAGGTTCGGCGCCTCCTGGCGCACCAGCTTCAGGATCTCGATGCCGTCGAGCTCGCTGCCCTGCAGCCAGATGTCGAGAATGATCACCGAGGGCAGCCGGGCGCGAACGGCGGCGAGCGCCTCCGCGCTGTTGGCGGCCTGGCGGGTCTCGTACCCCTCGTCCTCGAGCACGCCGGATATCAGCATCCGAATATCGGCTTCGTCATCGACGACGAGGATGTCATGGGCCATGGGAAGCCTTCACGCGTCCACGGGCTCGACCGCCGCGCGCTCCGGCGCGCCGCGCGCCTCGCTGGCGGGGAAGCTGAGCGTCACTCGTGCGCCACCACCTTCGCGATCCTCCAGAACCAGCTCTCCTCCGTGCTCTTCCATGACCTTCTTGACGATCGCGAGGCCAAGGCCGGTGCCTTTGGCGCGCGTCGTGACGTAAGGCTCGGTCAGCCGCTCGCGTCCTTCGCGCGGCAGGCCGCGGCCGTTGTCCTCGATCGCCAGGGTGACGCGCTCGGGCGTCTCCACCAGGCTCACCCGAATATGCCCGGACGGCACGTTGCCGTCACGTCCCTGGATCGACTCCACGGCATTCTTCAGGAGATTGACCAGCGCCTGGCTCACCTGCCGCGCATCGCAGGAGACTAGCACGGGATGCTGCGGAAGTACGGTCTCAAAGCGAATGTCCGCCGCCGCGGTGCGCTGCAGGAATACGGCCTGGCGCGTGATCTCGAGCAGATCCTCGGTCTTGATCATCGCCGCCGGCATCCGCGCGAAGGACGAGAACTCGTCCACCATGCGACCGATGTCGCCGACGTGGCGGATGATGGTATCGGTGCAGATCTGGAAGATGTCGGGATCGCTTTTGATTTCCTTCAGGTACTTCCGCTTCAACCGTTCGGCGGAAAGCTGGATCGGCGTCAGCGGATTCTTGATCTCGTGGGCGATGCGGCGGGCGACGTCGGCCCAGGCCGCCTTGCGCTGGGCCGACAGCAGCTCGGTCACGTCGTCGAAGGTGACGACGTAGCCCTGGTTCTCGATGCCAGCATGCTCGGCGGCGATGCGCACGTGGAGCGTATAGGAGCGCCCCTTGCGAGGGACCTCGATCTGCGCCTGCACCAGCCGGTCGGGCCGGCGCGCCGCCTCGGCGAAGAGCGGCGCCATCTCCGGCACCACGCGGGAGAGCTCTTCGCCGATGTGGCGGTCGAGATCGACGTCCAGCAATACCGCCGCCGAACGGTTCGGCAGATTGATGCGACCCTCGCGATCCACGCCGATGACGCCGGCGGAGACACCCGACAGCACCGCCTCGGTGAAGCGACGGCGCTCGTCGAGCTGACTGTTCGCCTCGATGAGCTCGCGCTGCTGCGTCTCGATCTGCATCGTCATGCGGTTGAAGGCGCGGGAGAGCACGCTGAGCTCCTCGTCGCCCTCGCCCTCGGAGACCCGCGCCGCAAGGTCGCCGGCGCGCACCCGCTCAGCCGCCGCCGAGAGCGCCGAGATCGGGCGCGCCAGCTTGGTGGCGAAGGTCAGTCCCACCCACACCGAGGACAAGAGGAACAGCAGCGCCACCACCAGGAAGATCAGCGCGAAGGTGATCTGGTAGTCCGACCTCTGCCCTTCCAGGGTCTCGTACTGGGTCACCGCGCGCTGAGTCTGCTCCATGTGATTGAGCACCAGCGGCTCGACGAAGCGGCCGACGTAGAGATAGGTGTCCTGGAAGCGGTCGAGACGCACCAGGGCTCGGACGCGGTCGTCGTTGCCGCTGGTGAGAATCGCGACGTCGCCCTGGTTCGCCTGCTGCAGCGCCCAGTCCGGCACCGGATCCAGCATCAGCGTGTAGCTGAAGCCGCTGCGCGCCAGCACGCGGCCGCGGCTGTCGAAGACCACCGCCTCGGTGAGGGACCGCAGCGCCGCCTGCGCGCCCAGCACCTGATTGAGCTTCTGCGGATCGACCGAGAGCGTGGCGGCATCGTGATTGAGGTCGGACGCCATCATCAGGACGTCGCCGCGGATCACCTGCTGATGCTCGTGCAGATAGGCCTCGGCCACGGCGAGAGATTCCGAGAGCGCCGTGCGCACCCGCTCGCTGAACCAGGACTGCACGCCGAAGGTAAAGAAGAGATAGGAGAAGACGGCGACGATGATGGTGGGCGTCACCGCGATCAGGCTGAACAGCACCACCAGCCGCACGTGAAGGCGCGATCCCGCGTGGCCGCGGCGCCGCTCCGCCCACACCTGCACCAGGCGCTTGGCGATGACGGCGCCGAGCGCCAGCAACAGCACCAGGTTCAGGTTCAGAAAGAAGAGGACCGCGTTCGGGCTGGTGGCGAACGGCGGCCAGCCCACGAGGGCGGCGTAGGTGCAGACACCCGAGGCCAGCGCCGCGACCGCAAGCGCCACCGCGAGCTTGCGCCCGAGCCCGACCCGACTGGCCCATGTGAGAACCTGTCGCGACAGGCTCATTCCGTCCTCGAGAAGTGCCGGCGAAAGCCCCCGGCGGAGAGGACTATTTTAGGCCACGGGTGACTTCAATGTCCAATTCCCGGATCTTCTTGCGCAGCGTGTTGCGATTGAGGCCAAGAAGCAGCGCCGCCTTGACCTGATTGCCGCGCGTGGCGCCGAGAGAGAGGGAGATCAGCGGCCGTTCCACTTCCCTGAGGACGCGGTCGTAGAGGCCGGTCGGCGGCAAGCCGCCCTTATGCCCCTCGAAATAGTCGCGCAGGTGTCGCTCGGCGGCGGCACTCAGGCTCTCTCCCGCCGGAGCCTCGGCGGTCGCGGGTGCGGCTACCTCCGACAGCTCGGAGGCCACCGCATCGAGGCCGATTTCCTCCTGGGCGTAGAGCGCGGCCAGGCGCCGTACCAGATTCTCGAGCTCGCGCACGTTACCGGGCCAGCGGTAGGCCTTGAGGCGATCCATCGCCGCGGCGTCGACGCTCTTCATCGGCAGGCCCTCGGAATGGGCCAGGGAGAAGAAATGGCGGACCAGCGCCGGGACGTCCTCGGTCCGCTCCCGGAGCGGCGGCAGGCGAATCGGCACGACGTTGAGGCGATAGAACAGATCCTCGCGGAACATGCCCTGGCGGATCAGCAGGCGGAGATCCCGGTGGGTCGCGGCGATGATCCGGACATCCGCCCGAATCGGCGTGCGGCCGCCCACGGTCGTGTACTCGCCCTGCTGCAGCACCCGGAGGAGCCGCGTCTGGGCGTCGGGCGGCATGTCGCCGATCTCGTCGAGGAAGAGCGTGCCGCTCTGGGCCTGCTCGAAGCGGCCGGCATTGCGCTGGGTGGCGCCGGTGAAGGCGCCGCGCTCGTGGCCGAAGAGCTCGCTCTCGATCAGCTCGCGCGGGATCGCCGCCATGTTGATGGCGACGAAGGGCCCGGCGCGGCGCTTGCCGTAGTCGTGGAGCGCGCGCGCCACCAGCTCCTTGCCGGTGCCGCTCTCGCCGGAGATCATCACCGTGAGATCGGTGCCCATGAGGCGCGCCAGGACGCGGTAGATATCCTGCATGGCGGGCGACCGGCCGATCAGCGGCAGGTTGCCCTCCTCCAGATCCTGCTCGTGATGCGCGGCGCCGTTGAGCGCGACGCGCGCCGTCAGCGCGCGCTGCACGGTGCTCACGAGCTCGCGGAGATCGAAGGGCTTCGGCAGATATTCGAAGGCGCCGCGCTCGGTCGCCTTGACCGCGGTCAGCAGCGTGTTCTGCGCGCTCATAACGATGACGCGCAATTCCGGCCGCGCCTTCTTGATGCGCGGCAGCAGATCGAGTCCGTTCTCGTCGGGCATCACCACGTCGGTGATGACGAGATCGCCCTCGCCGTCCTCGACCCAGCGCCAGAGCGTCGCCGCATTGGCGGTGCTCTTCACCTCGTACCCGAGCCGCCCCAGGGCCTGGCCAAGCACCGTTCGAATCGCTCGGTCATCGTCGGCGACCAGAATGGTCGCGCCCGTCGTCATCACCCGTTCTCCACGCTCGCCATCGGCAGGCATACCCGGAACACCGTTCGCCGCGGCTGGCTATCGAACTCGATGACCCCGCCGTGGTCGTCAATTACCTTCGCCACCAATGCAAGACCGAGGCCAGTTCCGTGATGCTTGGTGCTGACGAAGGGATCGAAGAGATGGGGCCGCAAATCCTCGGGTATGCCCTCGCCGTTGTCGGTGACGGTGACCAAAAGAGGCAGATGCAGGCGGGTCTCGGTCCCGGCTACCGCGAGGCGCACGCCGTGCTGATAGGAGGTCGCGACCTGGATCTCGCCGCCCTGGGCCGGCACCGCCTCGGCGGCGTTTTTCACCAGGTTCAGGAACACCTGGATGAGAGCGTCCCGGTTGCCCAGCACCGGCGGCAGCGAGGGATCGTAGCCCTCGATGAAGCGGACGTGACGGGCAAATCCGGACTGCGCCACCAGCCGCACCCGATCGAGAACCTCGTGGATGTTCACAGGACCGCGATCCAGCGGACGGCGGTCGGAGAACACCTCCATCCGGTTCACCAGGGCCACGATCCGGTCCGCCTCGTCGCAGATCAGCCGGGTCAGCTCGCGGTCGTTCGGTCCCAGATTCTCTTCCAGGAGCTGCGCCGCGCCGCGGATGCCCGACAGCGGATTCTTCACCTCGTGCGCCAGCATCGCCGCCATGCCCGTCACCGAGCGCGCGGCGTTGCGGTGCGTGAGCTGGCGGTCGATCTTGTGCGCCATCGACCGCTCCTGCAGCGTCACCACCAGGCGCTCGCCGGGCTCGCTGAGGGGCGTCACCTGGATGGTCAGCACATGGGCGCCCAGCCGCGGGGTCTCGAGCGTGACGCCATATTCCGATATGCTGTGTCCGCTGCGGCGCACCGCAATCATGAGCGCAAAAAGCGGGCTGTCGGCGGGCAGGAATTCGGCAAGGGACGTGCCCACCAAAGCCGAGATGCTGATGTCGAAGAACTGCTCGGCGGCGGCGTTGACGTACTGGATGACGTCGCCCTTGCCGACCACCAGCACCGGATCCGGCAAGGCGGCGAGTATGGCACCGGCATCGAAGCCGACCCGCCGCGGCACGGGATCGGGTGCGGCGGATTGGAGGGTCAACGGCATCTCAGGCTGCCTGCCTTTCAATTTGCGGCTCATAGAACGCGCGCAGCATCGACATCACTCGCTGGGGATCGTCCTGGCGATTGATCTCGCCGCGGAATTCCGCCGCGCCGTGCAGGCCGCGGGAGTACCAGCCCAGGTGCTTGCGCGCCATGCGCAGGCCGGTGGCAATGCCGTAGTGACTGAGAATGGCCTCGTAATGCCTAAGCACGATCGCCAGCTGCCGGTGCAGCGGCGGATCCGCCGCGCGCTCGCCGGTGCGGAGATAGCTGATGACTTGCGAGAGAAACCACGGCCGCCCGTAGGCGCCGCGGCCGACCATCACGCCGTCGGCGCCCGATTGCGTGAGTGCCGTGTCGACCTCCTCGATGCTGGTGATGTCGCCGTTGACCAGCACGGGGATTCCCACCGCGTCCTTCACGTCGCGCACGAACGCCCAGTCGGCGCGGCCCTCGTAGAACTGGCAGCGCGTGCGGCCGTGGATGGTGACCATGCGGATGCCGCAGGCTTCCGCGATGCGGGCGAGATTGGGCGCGTTGCGATTGGCGTCGTCCCAGCCCGTGCGCATCTTCAAGGTCACCGGCAGCTTCACCGCCTTGACCGTCGCCTCCAGGATGCGCGCCGCGTGCAGCTCGTCGCGCATCAGCGCCGAGCCCGCGTGGCCGTTCACCACCTTCTTCACGGGGCAGCCGAAATTGATGTCGATGATCGCGGCGCCGCGGTCCTCGTTGAGCCGAGCCGCCTCCGCCATCACCTCGGGCTCGCAGCCCGCGAGCTGCACCGCCATCGGCTGCTCTTCCGGGCAATTCTCGGCCATCTTCAGGGATTGCCGCGAGGCGCGGATCATCGCCTGGCTGGCGATCATCTCCGAGACCACCAGACCGGCGCCATGCTCCTTCACCACTCGGCGGAATGGCAGATCCGTGACCCCCGACATCGGCGCCAGGATCACGGGGTCGTCCAGCCGAATGGGACCGATCTGAATGCTCATTTTGTGCGCAACTCAGGAATTTGCTTAAAACTTAGACAGCCATCATACCCTGATTTTTGCGCAGTGCAACATGATCCGAATCGGAGCCTTTTTGACTTACCCCAGCAGGACGTCCGTCACGAATTTGACACCGGGGTAGGCGAGCGTCAGCAGCAGATAGGCCACGAGGACGCCACGGGCCGCACGCTGGCCGCGCACGCCGCTGAAGCGGTGCGCCAGCAAAAGGGCCGCGATGGCCACGAAAGCCGCCAGCGACAGCGTTGTCTTGTGGTCGAACACCAGCAGATGTCCGCTGACGAAATACTCCGCCGCCATGCCGCTCATCAGGCCGAGAGCAAGCACGAACTCGCTCGCCGCCAGCAGTCGCAGCTGCAGGCCTTCGCTCTCCGCGACCGCCGGCAGACGGCGGGTGAGCGCCGTCGGCCGCTTCGCCTTGAGGGCGCGCTCCTGCAGGAACACCGCCGCGCCGGAGACCGCCGCAAGCGTTAGAAGCCCGTAGGTAGCAAGCGCGAGCACGATATGCGCGCCGATCCAGCCCGCCGGGATCGCGCCCTCGATGGGCCGCTCCGGCGCGTGCTGCCAGATCAGGGCGACGGCTCCCAGCAGTATGAGGTAGGGCACCAGGAGCGGTGTGAGGCGCCAGCCCTGCCGGGTCATCAATGCCACGGCGGCGAAGAGCGCCGTGGTGACGGCGATGGTCAGCCAGAGCGACATGGCAAAGCCCGTGTTCCAGGTCCCGCCGAGCTGCGCCACGGCCCAGATCGCCGGCCCGGCGATGGCGAGGGCGAGACCGGCCCAGAACGCGCCGTCGCGGCTGTCCCGCGCGCGCAGGCGCAGCGCCGCCGCCGGAAGCAGCGCCGCCAAGGCCAGCACGCCATAGACCAGGCTCAGAGTCATGGGCGCGACTATAAGTGCTCCCCGCGTCCTGGCAATCGATGCAACCATGCATTAGCGTGCGGCGATGAATTCATGCATTGCGCTGGTGGTGGCCGCGGGACGCGGCAGCCGGATCGGCGGGCCGCTTCCCAAGCAATACCTGCCGCTCGCCGGCGCGCCCCTGCTGCGCCACACGCTTCGCGCGCTTGTCGGCGCATCCCGCGATATCGGCGGTGCGCGCGGTGATCCACGGCGACGACCGCGCGCTCTATGAGGCCGCCGCCGAGGGCCTCGACCTGCTGCCGCCGGCGATCGGCGGCGCCGAGCGGCAGGATTCCGTGCGCCTCGGCCTCGAGAGCCTGGTGGAGCTCGACCCGACGGCGGTGGCGATCCACGACGGCGCCCGCCCCTTCGTCGCTCCGGCGCTGATCGACCGCGTGCTGGCGGCGCTCGACGACGGCGCCGGCGCGATCCCGGCGCTCCCCGTCTCCGACACCATCAAGCGCGGCAGCGGCGGCGCCATCGTCGAGACCGTGGATCGGCGCGAGCTCTGGCGCGCCCAGACGCCGCAGACCTTCCGCTTCCGCCCGATCCTGGAGGCGCATCGCGCCGCCGCGGGCCTGCAGCTTTCCGACGACGCCGCGGTGGCCGAGCGCGCCGGCATCCCGGTGCGGCTGGTCGCCGGCAGCGAGGAGAATTTCAAGGTGACGACACCAGAGGATTTCGCCCGCGCCGAGCGCGCGCTCGCCGCCGGTCTCGGCGACATCAGGACCGGCCAGGGCTTCGACGTGCATCCCCTCGGTCCCGGCGACCACGTCTGGCTCTGCGGCCTCAAGGTGCCGCACGACCGCTCGCTGGTGGGCCACTCCGATGCGGACGTGGGCCTGCACGCGATCACCGACGCGATCCTGGGCGCATTGGGCGCCGGCGACATTGGCCTGCATTTCCCGCCGAGCGACGCGCGCTGGCGCGGCGCCGCCTCCGACCGCTTCCTCCGCCATGCCGCCGAGATGGTCGGCGCGCGCGGCGGCCGCATCGCCCATGTGGATGTGACGCTGATCTGCGAGCGCCCGAAGGTGTCGCCGCATCGGGACGCGATGGTGGCACGCATCGCCGAGATCCTGGGCCTCGCCCGCGACCGCGTCAGCGTCAAGGCGACCACGACGGAGAAGCTGGGCTTCACCGGCCGCGAGGAAGGCATCGCGGCCCAGGCGGTGGCCACCATCCGCCTGCCGCTCTAGGAGATCGGGATGGCGCGGCCGCTCGGGCTCCGCCTGCGGGATCCCGCGACCTTCATCGCGACGGCCGGCGGTGCCGGCCTGCTGCCGAAAGCACCCGGCACCTGGGGTTCCCTGGTGGGGGTGATCCTGGCGTGGATTGTCGCCGGCATCGGCGGTCCCATATGGCTGCTGACGCTCTCGTTCCTGCTCTTCGCGGTCGGATGCTGGGCCGCCCAGAAAGTGTCGCAAGACCTCGGGATCGCCGACCCCGGCTGCATCGTCATCGACGAGGTGGTGGGACAGGCTCTGGTCCTGGCGATTGCACCGAGAATACCAGTAGCTTACCTGGCGGGCTTCGTGCTGTTTCGCATCTTCGATATCCTGAAGCCCTGGCCGGTGCGGGTGCTGGATCGAAAAATCCACAATGGATTCGGAGTCATGATCGACGATGTTGCCGCCGCGGTTTATGCAACCATCGTCCTCGCTCTGGGTTTGAGATTCATAGGGCAATAGACTCATGAACAAGGATATTCGGTCTCTCGCCATGGCGGTCCTGGACGCTTGCCGTAGGGCACACCTGACGCTCGCCACGGCGGAGTCCTGCACCGGCGGCATGGTCGCGGCGGCGCTGACGGATATCGCGGGATCGTCCGACGTGGTGGAGCGCGGCTTCGTCACCTACTCGAACGCCGCCAAGAATGAGCTCGTGGGCGTCCCCGCCGACCTCATCGAGAGACATGGCGCCGTCAGCGCCGAGGTCGCCGCGGCGATGGCCGAGGGCGCCCTCGCCCATGCGCCCGTCGACCTCGCGGTCTCCATCACCGGGATCGCCGGCCCCGGCGGCGCCACGCCCACCAAGCCCGTGGGCCTGGTCTATCTCGGCATCGTCAGGAAGGGCCGCGCGGCGCTGACCGAGCGTCACGTCTTCCCCGGCGATCGCGCCGCCGTGCGCGGCGCCGCCACACGGCGCGCGCTGGAGCTGCTGCTGGACGCCGTGGGCGCATGATGCGGCCGCTCGCCCTGGCGCTGCTGCTGCTCGCCATCGCGCTTCCCGCCGAGGCCGCCACGCTCACGATTACAGTCGAGAACGTCCGCAACGACAGCGGCAATATCCGACTGTCGATTTTTGCCTCGCCGGCGGAATGGCCGAGCCATTCGACGACCGAGCACGATCTGGTCCAGCCCGCGCATTCCGGAAAGGTGGTCTTCAAGCTCGATCTGCCGCCGGGCACCTATGCCATCAACGGCTTCCACGACGAGAACGGCAACGTGGAGTTCGACCGGACCGCAATCGGCCTTCCGGAGGAAGGCTACTTCTTCTCCGACAACGCGAAGCCGTTTCTCTCGGCCCCGAGCTTCAAGGCCGCGAGCTTCACACTTCCGGACCAGGGCGCGTCGATCTCCACGCGTGTGGTCTATCCGTAGAGCTTTCGATTACCCTCTCCGCCAAAAACGCTCCCGCGGAATCTCCGCGATAGCTGATATCTCGATGACGAGATCGGGATCGAAGAGCGCCGCCACCTGCACCGTCGTGGTGACGGGATAGGGCTCGCGGAAGAACTCGCGCCTGATATCGCCGACGCCGGCGAAGGTCCCGATGTCGGTGACGTACTGCGTCAGTGACAGCACGTCTTCCATGCGTCCGCCCACCGCCGCCAGCACCTCGGCGATATTCTCCAGCACCTGACGCGCCTGAACCCGCATGTCGCCCTTGCCGACGATGCGGCCCTCACGATCGAGAGCCACCTGCCCTTTCAGATGCACGATCCTCCCGTCGCCCTGGACCACACCCATGGAGAAGGCGCCGAAGGGTTGCCAGACCGTCGGAGGATTGAAGGCGTCGATCACGTCAGCGCCCTCGCCCGCCCAGCGCGCCCTCGAAATCCAGGCCGATATCGAGGATGGGGGCGCTGTGGGTGATCCAGCCGGCGGAGATCATGTCGACACCGGCGGCGGCGATGGCGGGCGCGGTCTCCCGGGTGATGCTGCCGGACGCCTCCACCACGGCGCGGTGGTCGATGATCGCCACCGCCTCGCGCATCTCGGCTGACGACATGTTGTCCAGGAGGATCGCGTCCGCCCGGGCGGCAAGCGCCTCGTCGATCTGGGCGAGGCTGTCCACTTCCACTTCGATCTTCACCATGTGACCGAGCGCGCCGCGCGCACGTTCCACCGCGGCGCGAATGCCGCCGGCGACGGCGATGTGGTTGTCCTTGAGCAGCACGCCGTCGTCGAGGCCGAAGCGGTGATTGACGCCGCCGCCGACCCGCACCGCGTATTTCTCCAGGGCGCGCAGCCCCGGCGTGGTCTTGCGGGTGCAGCAGATGCGCGCGGGATATCCCGCCACCGCATCGACGATGGCGCGCGTCGCCGTGGCGACGCCGGAGAGATGGCACAGAAAGTTGAGGGCGACACGCTCGGCCGTCAACAGCGCCCGCGCCTTGCCGCTCACGCCGGCGATGCTCTCGCCCGCGCCGATGGCGCTGCCGTCGGCACGGGAAATCTCGAAGGCGATCGCGGGATCGAGCAGGTGGAACGCCATCCGCGCCACGTCGAGGCCGGCGACGATGCCGGGCTTGCGTGCATCGAGAGTTCCCCGCGCCACCGCCTCCACCGGCACGATCGTATCCGTGGTGAGATCTCCGGCGCGACCGAGATCCTCCACCAGCGCCGCCCGCACGATGGGCTCGATCAGCAGCGCCGGCACCGGCGCGATTTCCCGTTCCATGTCTTCCTCCGTTATCGCCGACCAACGGTCAGCATGCGCTCCACCGCTTGCCGCGCGCGAGCGGCCACCGCGGGATCGATCGTCACCTCGTGGCGCATCGTCTCCAGCGCGCGGCGGATCTTCGGCAGCGTGATCCGCTTCATGTGCGGGCAGAGATTGCACGGCCGCACGAAGTCGACGTCGGGATGCTCGGCGGCAAGATTGTCGCTCATGGAGCATTCCGTCACCATCACGACGCGCTTTGGCTTCCGCGTCGCGACGTAGTCGCTCATCCCAGCGGTCGAGCCCGCGAAGTCGGCCGCGGCGATCACCTCCGGCGGGCATTCCGGATGCGCCAGCACGACGACGCCGGGATGGCCGTCGCGGAAGGCGCGGATGTCGGCGGCGGTGAAGCGCTCGTGCACCTCGCAATGCCCCTTCCAGGCGATGATTTCGACCGATGTCTGCTTCGCCACGTTGAGGGCGAGATATTCGTCCGGCAGGAAGATCACCCGCGGAACGCCCAGGCTCTCCACGACCTCCAGCGCATTGCCCGAGGTGCAGCAGATGTCGGATTCCGCCTTCACCTCCGCCGAGGTGTTGACGTAGGTGACCACGGGCACGCCGGGATAGCGCTGGCGCAGCAGACGCACGTCGGCACCGGAGATGGAGGCCGCGAGCGAGCAGCCGGCGGCGAGATCGGGGATCAGCACGGTCTTCCCGGGATTGAGGAGCTTCGCGGTCTCCGCCATGAAGTGAACGCCCGCGAGCACGATCACCTCGGCATCGGTCCGCACCGCCGCCCGCGCCAGCGCCAGGGAATCCCCGACGATATCGGCGACGCCGTGATAGATCTCGGGCGTCTGGTAGTTGTGCGCCAGCACGATGGCGTGGCGCTGTCGCTTCAACTCGTCGATCGCCGCCACGTCCGGCGGCGAAGAACGGCCATTCCAGCGGCGGGATCACCCGCCTCACCTTCTCGTAGATCTCTCCGAGCCGGCCGGTGAAGGGATCGGCTTCGCGGTCCAGAGCCTCGGCTGTCGCGATAACCATATATGCTCTCCTTGAGCATTTCTGGGGTAAAAAAACACGGGCGATGCCGTACCCATAATGCTGGGGATGAGCATAACTGGAAGTCAAGTGGCTATCGCGCCGCCCGCCTCGTCACCGGCAGGCGCATGCCCGGCGCCGGGCGCTCCACCAGGACCTCGCGGCGGAAGCGGAATTTCTCCGCCGGACGGCCGCCGGTGCCGCGCTCCCACTCGCCGATCCCCTCGACGAGACCGCCCTGCTCCACCAGGCGGCGGAAGTTCTGCTTGTGCACGCCCATGCCCGCGAGCGCCTCCACGGTCTGCTGCAGCCGCAGCAGCGTGAAGGCCGGCGGCAGCAGCTCGAACACCACCGGCCGGTACTTGAGCTTGCCGCGGAGCCGGCTCATGGCGGTGGCGAGGATGCGCCGGTGATCGAAGGCCATGGACTGACCGGGCGTGACCGCATCCGCCGCCGGCGCCAGACCGCGGTCGCGGCGGGCCTCGGCGACCAGATTGGCCTCGTAGAGGAGCTCGTAGCGCTCGAGCACCCGCTCCTCGTCCCAGCGCGCCGGCGCCTGGCCGAAGCTGGTGCGGATGCGCTCGTCGCGCCGGCGGCGCTCCTCCGCATCGCGGGCCGACTGCGCCCAGGCGGCGAGCGCCGGCGCGATGGTCTCGGCGATGACAGCCGGACGGCCTCGGCGCCAGTCCTCCCAGGGAAAGTAGCGATACCAGTCCAGCCACTGGGCCTCGCCTTTTCCCGCCGGCTTCGCTTCCCGCACCAGGGCCAGATAGCCGATCGACACGACGCGCGCCCCGGCACCGTCGGAGACGCCGCCCTCCCGGCCGAGATCGGCGAAGGTGTAGAGCTGCTCTACATATCCCAGGCGAAGATCGGTCTGCTCGCCGACCCAGGCGCGCAGGCCCAGCTCCAGGGTGCGATGTCCCTCGGGATCGAAGGGGCCGAAGGGCAGCGCCTCGATGGCCTCGACACCGGCGGATTTGCTTTTGCGCGCCCGCCCCAGCGAATGCGTGACACGGCGCACGGTGAGGACACGCGGCTCGCCCGATGTGACCGCGATCACCACCGCGTTCAGGCCGATGACGATGTCGGAAAGCCGCCGCCCTGCCACCCTCCGCCCCCGCGAGCTGCGCTCAGTATCCTTCGGCGATCAGCGGGAAGGCGCTGTGGACATGCGCCTCGCGCACCGGCGGCGCCGGATGCAGATAGGATTTGTCGAGACGCGCGAAGCTGTCGACGCCCAGCAGGCCCATGGACGTGCGGATCTCCGTCTCCAGAAGCTCGAGCACGCGCGTGACGCCGGTCTGTCCGGCGGCGCCGAGGCCATAGAGGTAGAGCCGGCCCACCGCCACGAGATCGGCGCCCAGCGCGATCGCCTTGATCACATCGGTGCCGCGGCAGAATCCGCCGTCGACGATCACCTGCGCCCGTCCCTTCACCGCCGCCACCACCTCCGGCAGCACGTCGAGGGCGCCCCGGCCCTGGTCGAGCTGACGGCCGCCGTGGTTCGACACATAGATGCTCTCCACGCCGTGCTCCACGGCGATGGCGGCGTCCTCGGCGGTGGCGATGCCCTTGAGGATGAGGGGAATGTCGTATTTGTCCTTGAAGCGCTTCACCTGGGTCCAGCTCAGCGCCGCCTGATAGTCCATGCCGACGACGTCGCGCCGCCATGGCTTGGCGAAGCGGGTGGAGATGTCGCGCTCCCGGCGGCTGTAGATCGCGGTATCGACGGTGAGGCAGAAGGCGTCGTAGCCGGCGGCGATGGCGCGCCGGGCGTAATCGTCGACGAAGGCGTCGTCGCCGCGCACATAGAGCTGGAAGATGCGCCGCCCCTCCGGCGCCGCGGCGGCGGTGGCTTCCAGGCCCGGCTTTGACACCGAGCTCAGGATCATCGGCACGCCGAAGGCGCTTGCCGCCTTCACCACGGCGGCCCCTCCAGCGGGATCGAAAGATTCAAGGGAGCCTACCGGCGCCAGCGCCACGGGAATGCGCAGCGGCTTGCCGAAGAAGCTGCCCCCAGCGTCCACCTTGGAGACGTCGCGCAGCACGCGTGGCCGGAACGCCAGGGAGTCGATCGCGAGACGGTTGCGCCGCATCGTGGTCTCGGTGTCGGCGGCGCCGATCATGTAGTCCCAGATATTTTTCGGCAGCCGCTCGCGCGCTCCCTTGACCAGCTCGTGCAGGGTCAAGAAATCGCCGCTGGTTTCGCTCAGCATGAGGAGAGCCCGTCCTTTGATGGTTTCCGTCCCGTAGCGGCTGCCACGGTAGGGCCCGACCGCCGCCAAGCGCAACGGTCTCGTGGGCAGGCCTTGCCCTTGCCGGGCCCGGTCCGGATGCTTACCCTTCCCGGGTCCGCGAGGGTTGGTGGAGGAGTGACGCCGTGACCGAGATGTTGCGCCCGCTGGAGGCTGCCGCCGCCATCATCGAGGATGGCATGACGGTGGTCGTGCCGCCGGACTACGGCGGCGTCGCCATGGAGGCGACCCGCGCCCTCATCCGCCGCGGCGTCTCCGGTCTTCGCCTGCTCACCCTGCCGACGTCGTCGCTGCAGGCGGATCTCCTGATCGGCGCCGGCGCGTTGGCGGAAATCGAGACCTCGGCGGTGGCCATGGGCGAGCTCGGCCCAGGCCCGCGCTTCGCCGCCGCGGCGAAAGCCGGCACGCTACCGATCAAGGACGCCACATGTCCCGCACTTCACGCCGCATTGCAGGCGTCGGAGAAGGGCGTACCGTTCCTGCCGCTCCGCGGCGTCATCGGCTCCGATCTCCTGAAGGTGCGGCCGGACTGGATGGTGATCGACAATCCCCTCGGCGAGAACGATCCGATCCTGATCGTCCCGGCGATCCGGCCCGACGTGGCGCTCTTTCACGCACCTTTCGCGGACCGGCATGGCAATGTCTGGGTCGGCCGGCGCCGCGAGCTCTTCACCATGGCGCACGCGTCGGCTCGGAGCGTCGTCACCGTGGAGGAGATCCGCGACGGCAATCTCCTGGAGGACGAGATTCTCGCGGGCGCCACGATCCCCGCCTTCTATGTCGAGGCGGTAGCGGTGGCGCCGAAAGGTGCCTGGCCCCTCAAATTCGGCTCGCGCTATCCCGAGGACAGCGCCCACATCCAGGAATACATGCGCCTCGCCGCCACCGAGGAGGGTTTCCGCACCTACCTCGAGCGCCATGTCTTCCAGCGCCGCGCGGCCTGAGACATGAGCCTCGCCAAGGAACCCGTCTCCGAGGAAATCCTGATCGACGTGGTGCTGCGCCTGATCTCGGGCGCGAAGCATGTGGCGGTCGGCGCCAACTCGCCGATCCCCGCCGCGGCGGCGTTCCTGGCCCAGCGTCTCGGCGGCGGACGGCCGCACATCTCGCTGCAGCAGAGCCCGAAGCACAATCTCTTCACCGACGGCGGCCGCGAGCTCTTCGACGCCGCGGGCCAGGGCCGCATCGACGTGTTCTTTCTCTCGGGCGCGCAGATCGACGGCGAGGGCAACATCAACCTGGTGGCGGTCGGCGACTACGCCCATCCGAAGGCGCGCTTCCCCGGCTCTTTCGGCTCGGCCTACCTCTATTTCGTCGTGCCGCGCGTCATCCTGTTCCGCACCGAGCATTCGCGCCGCACCCTGGTGCCCAAGGTGGATTTCGTCAGCGCCCCCGGCGTCAGCCCGCCCAACGTCTATCGCCGCGGCGGGCCGGTGGCGCTGGTGACGCCGCTCTGCCATTTCGCCTTCGACAAGGCGCGCGGCCGCTTTCGTCTCGAGAGCGTGCATCCCGGTCACACCGTCGAGGAAGTGCTGGACAACACCGGCTTCGAGTTCGACCGTCCCGCCGCGGTTCCGGTGACGCCGGCGCCCAAACCCGAGACCCTCGACCTGCTGCGCCGGAGCATTGCGCCGGAGCTGCAGACGCTCTATCCCCAATTCGCCGCCCGTGTCTTCGGCCTCACGGCCGAGAGCGCCACTCCCACCGCCGCAGCCTGACGGAAGAACCATGAGCCAGCAGACCAATACCGGCGCCCTCGCCGGCATCAAGGTGATCGACCTCAGCCGCGTGCTGGGCGGCCCCTACTGCACCCAGATGCTCGCCGACCACGGCGCCGAGGTGATCAAGATCGAGCCGCCCCAAGGCGACGAGACCCGCACCTGGGGCCCGCCGTTCCAGGGCGACGCCGCCTCCTACTTCATCGGCATCAACCGCAACAAGCGCGGCGTCGCCCTCGATCTCTCCAAGCCCGAGGGCCGCGACGTCGTGCTGCGCCTTTTGGAGAGCGCCGACGTGCTGGTGGAGAACTTCAAGACCGGCACCCTGGAGAAATGGGGCATGGGCTACGAGGAGGTGCTGAAGCAGCGCTTCCCTCGTCTCATCCATTGCCGCGTCTCCGGCTTCGGCGCCGACGGGCCGCTTGGCGGATATCCCGGCTACGACGCGGTGGTGCAGGCGATGGCGGGTCTCATGAGCCTCAACGGCGAGCCCGAGGGCGCGCCGGTCCGCGTCGGCGTGCCCGTGGTCGATCTCGCCACCGGCATGAACTCCACCATCGCGATCCTGCTGGCGCTGCAGGAGCGCGCGCGCTCCGGCCGCGGACAGTTCGTCGAGGTCGCGCTCTACGACAGCGCGGTGGCGCTGCTGCATCCCTACACGATCAACTGGTTCCTCTCGAAGCAGGCGCCGAAGCGCACCGGCAACCAGCACCCGAACGTCAGCCCCTACGACCAGTTCCGCACGAAGACAAAGCGCATCTTCGTCGCCGTCGGCAACGACCGGCAGTTCCAGCGCTTCTGCGCCGAGATCGGCCGGCCGGAGCTGGTGCAGGATCCGCGCTTCCGCACCAACGGCGACCGCGTGGTCAATCGCGCGGCGCTGCGCGAGGAGCTCGAGGCGGGACTTGCCTCGATCGACGGCGAGCAGCTCGCGATGACGCTGCTGGAGAAGGGCGTGCCCTGCGGGCCCGTGCTCGACGTGCCCGACGTGGTCAACCATCCGCACACGCGCCACCGCGGCATGGTGGTGGAGCACGGCGCCTATCAGGGCATCGGCAATCCCGTGAAGCTCTCGCGCACGCCGGCGAGCGTGCGCTCGACGCCGCCGGTGTTCGGCTCCTCGACCCGGGACGTCCTCGCCGAGGCCGGCTACACCGAGAGCGAGATCGACGGGCTCTTCGCCGGCGGCATCGCGATCGAGACGCCGCGCAAGGCGGCGGCGGAATAGGCGTCAGGAGATCGCGGCAATGACCGACGCGGCCGAGCGGCCTCAGGCGCCCGCGACCGAGCGCGGATCCTATGGGATCTGGACCCACGACAAGCTGCGCTACGGCGACACCGACCGCCAGGGCCACGTCAACAACGCAGTCTTCGCGACGTTCTGCGAGACCGGCCGCGTGAGCTTCCTCTACGACGAGAAGCTGCAGCTGGCGGGACCCGGCGCCAACTTCGTCGTCGTGCGCCTGGAGCTCGATTTTCGCGCCGAGCTCTTCTATCCCGGCCAGGTCGACATCGGGACCCGCGTCCTCGCCATCGGCCGCAGCTCCTTCCGCGTCGGCCAGGGCATCTTCAAGGGCGAGGTCTGCACCGCCACCGCCGAGTCCGTCATGGTGCTGATGGACGACGCCACCCACAAGGCGAAGCCGCTGACACCGCAGCTGCGGCAGTGGCTCGAGGACCGCCTCGCCACCTGATTTCCGAGTCGAGCCCCGCTTTGCGCGGCGAATGGGCAGGATCCCGAGTGCCATTACCTTGATCGCGCGTAGAATCACGCCGGCCGCATGCTATCGCGAATTGATCAAATGCTTTTTTTATGCCTCAATTCCAAAAGGGGGGACGGTCAGTTACCTGCCGTTAACTACGGTGGATATACCCTGAACCTGCGAAGGACCGATCGACCGGACAGTCAATCCGGCGGCGAAGCATAGGGACGGACCAACGAAGACGGGAGCTTATGCACATGGCGCTCTTCTCATTTCTCGACAGGCAGCACACGGTCGCACCCCCGGGCTACAGCCGGTGGCTGATCCCGCCGGCGGCGCTCTGTGTGCATCTCTGCATCGGACAGGCTTACGCGTTCAGCGTGTTCAACCTGCCGATGACCAAGCTTCTCGGGATAACACAATCGACGCCCGATGACTGGAAGCTCACCGAGCTCGGCTGGATCTTCAGCATCGCCATCTTCTTCCTGGGCGCTTCCGCCGCCGTGCTCGGTCGGTGGGTGGAGGAAGGCGGACCGCGCAAGGCAATGTTCGCCGCCGCGCTGTGCTGGGGCGGTGGCTTCCTCGTGTCCGCCATTGGCGTGTGGGTGCACAGCATCTGGATCGTCTATCTCGGCTACGGCGTGCTTGGCGGCTTCGGCCTCGGCATCGGCTACATCTCGCCGGTCTCGACCTTGATCAAATGGTTCCCGGATCGGCCGGGCATGGCGACGGGCATGGCGATCATGGGATTCGGCGGCGGCGCCTTCATCGCCTCGCCGCTCTCCGTCTGGCTGATGGCGAAATTCTCGTCGCCGACTCACATCGGCGTCGCCGAGACCTTCGTCGGGCTGGGGCTGATCTACGCGGTTTTCATGATGGTGGGATCGACCATCGTCCGGGTGCCCGCGCCGGGCTGGAAGCCTGAGGGTTATGTCGCGCCGGCGCAGCCGAAGAAGCTGATCACCAACCAGAACGTCTATGTCTATCAAGCTCTGAAGACGCCGCAATTCTGGCTGATCTGGTGGGTGTTGTGTCTCAATGTCACCGCCGGCATCGGCGTGCTGGGCCAGGCCTCGGCGATGAGCCAGGAAATGTTCCCGGGCCGCGTGACGCCGGTGGCGGCCGCCGGCTTCGTCGGACTGATGAGCCTGTTCAACATGGCCGGCCGGTTCTTCTGGGCCTCGACGTCGGACGTGATCGGGCGAAAGTACACCTACTTCGTATTCTTCGCCCTCGGCATCCTGCTCTATGCGATGGTCCCGCAGACCGGCGCCGCGGGCAACGTGACGCTGTTCGTGCTGTGCTTCCTGGTCATCATCAGCATGTACGGCGGCGGCTTCGCCACCGTGCCGGCCTATCTTCGGGACATGTTCGGCACCCGCTACGTCGGTGCCATCCACGGGATGCTGATCACCGCATGGTCGATGGCCGGCATCTTCGGGCCGGTGCTGGTCAACTACATCCGCCAGTACAACATCGACCATGGCGTCGCCAAGGCCGACGCCTACAACGTCACCATGTACGTGATGGCGGGGCTGCTGGTGATCGGGTTCATCTGCAACTACTACATTCAGGCGGTCGACCAGAAGCATCATATGTCCGCCGACGAGGCCGCCGAAGCGGCCCTCTAGCCCGGGATCGAGGAAGCAGTCATGCAACACCACGCGCACAACAACGGCCTCAAGCTCGTGCTAGCCTGGGGCTTCGTCGGCATCCCGCTCGCCTGGGGTGTCATCGAGACGGCGTTCAACGCTCTGAAGTTGTTTCAGTAATCGTCTGTATGAGATCGGCTGGCCGCGTCATCGACGCGGCCAGCCGTTCATGTGCGCATCGGCGATGCGCACCCCTTATCCGCCGAGACGCTAAACTGGATACCCCTTCGCCCGGCGCGCGATCCCGCCATAGAGATCGAGCATGCGCTCGCGCCAGGCGGCGATGGGATCCGCGGGCTCCAGCAGCGAGAACGGACTGATCCCGCGGGTCCACAGGAACATGCCCGCGAGAATGTAGTCGGGATAGAGCGGCGCCTCGCCGCCGAGGAACATCTGGCGCTGCAGCGTCATCCGCGCCGGCTGCAAGGCCTGGCGGAGCTGCTCGACGCGCTGGTCGCGATCCGCCTGCACCTGCTCCAGGGTCATGCCGAACCGATCCTCCCGGCTCTTGCGGAAATACGCCTTATCGCGCTCGTCCACGTGCTCCCAGATGTCGCGCACCACGAGACGCACCGCGATCGGCTGCAGGATCGCATCGACCCAATTGTTGAAGAAGCTCGCGAGCGCCCGCCCGCCCGGACCGCCGAACAGCGAGGGGCGATCGGAATAGGTATCCTCGAGATAGTTGGCGATCGCCCAGGAATCGGCGATCCACTTGTCATTGTCGATGATGACGGGAACCCGGCCCTGGCCGGTCGCCTTCAGCCGCTCCTTCTCGGTGAAGCGCCACGGCAGCGTCTCGACGGCGAGGTCCTTGTGCGCCAGCGCCAGCCGCGAGCGCCAGCAATACGGGCTGAAACGGCGATCCGCCTCGGCACCGGCAAGCTCGTAGAGCGTGATCGTCATAGGTTCCCCTCACCGTTGCGAATTCGATGCAGAAAAATAGCGCTTCGGCGGCGCGGCGCAAGTCATCGGCGTGATATCGACCGACCCCGTCGCCGGGCCGCAGCTTTGTGCCAACGAGGCTGCTAGTCTGGGATGCTTACCGCACTCGGCAGGGAACCGCATCATGAGCGTCAGCGGCCAGGTCGTCGACATCGGCGCGGATCCCCTGGACGAGCGCCGCCGCCGCCGCCGCGCCGCCCTGCGCATCGGGATCCCGATCGGCGGCGTGGTGCTGATGATCGCGACGATCCTCGGCATCGCGCTCTACGCCGATCGCGCCAACCGTGACGGCGCCCTCGCGCTGTCGAACGATCTGCTGGCGACCTTGGAGAACCGCATCGAGCTCGCCGTCTCCGCCTACCTCGATCCGCCCGCGCGCGCGGTGCGCATCGCTCGCGATACCGTGCGGAACAATCCCGTCGGCGACCGCATCGGGATGGTGGAGGGCTTCGCCGCCAGCCTGCTGCGGGAGATCCCTCAGATCGACAATCTCAGCTTCGCCGACGGCGACGGCAATTACACCATGTTTCGGCGCGGCGGCGCCGGGGGACTCGACATCAAGCTGATCCGCAATGCACCGGGCCCGCGCAGCGTCGTGTGGCTGCATCACGACGCCGCGGGCAAGGAGATCGGCCGCGAGGAGACCCCTGACGACGATTACGACCCGCGGACGCGGCCCTGGTACATGGGCGCGCTGGCCACCGACGACCTCTTCTGGACCGGCGTCTACGTCTTCTTCACCAGCCGCCAGCCCGGCATCACCGTCGCCGCTCGCTATCCCCTGGCGGAAGGCCGTCCCTATGTCTTCGGTGCCGACATCACCCTCGACGCTCTCTCGAAATTCCTGTCCACCCTCGAGATCGGCAAGAGCGGCCGAGCCGTTATCATCGACGACACCGGCCATCTTATCGCCGCGCCGGTCGGTCGCGAGATGCTGCGCGAGACCAAGGGCGAGCTCGCCACCGCCCGCGTCGACGAGCTTTCCGACACGGCGCTCACTCACGCTTACGACCGCTTCCGCGTCGACGGCTACGGCCGGCGCGTGATCGAGGTGGACGGCCAACGCTACATCAGCGCCGTGGCGCCGCTGAAGAGTGGCGGCCGCGACTGGTCGCTGATGATCGTGGTGCCCGAAAACGACTTCGTCGGCTTCGTCGCCAGCAGCAGCCGCAAGGCCCTGGCGATGTCCCTGGTGATCGTCGTGGTGGCGGCGCTCCTGGCCCTCCTGCTGATGCGGCAAGGCCTGCGCGCCGACCGCGGCGCGCGGCTCCTGCTCGAGCGCCAACAGGCCATCAGCCGCCAGAGCGCGGCCTTCGCGGCGCTCGCCTCCGATCCCAGCCTCACCGACCCGACGCGCCGCGAGCCGCCGCGCGGCCTGACCGAGACCCTGGCCGACGTCACCGGCGCCCGCCGCGCGAGCTTGTGGCGGCTGACGTCGGGCGGGCGCACGCTGCGCTGTGAGGACAGCTTCGACCACGACACCGGCGGCCATATCGATGGGCTGGAGCTGCATCGGGACGAGCTGCCGCAGTTCTTCGCCCAGATCCTGACCGGCGGGGAGATGGAGATCGCCGACGCGGCCAACGACCGGCGGACGTCGGAGCTGCACCGGGTGATGATGGCGCCGCTGGGAACCCACGCCCTGCTGGCGGTGCCGGTGCGGCGCGAGACGCAGGTGGTCGGCGTCATCTGGCTGGAGGATGCGCCGCACGCCGCCGACAGCCGCGACTTCGTCCGCGCCAGCGCCAACATGGTGGCCTTGCGCCTGGCGGAGGCATCCGTCGCCGCCGTCGTCGGCGAACCGGCGCGTGCGACGGTCGCCGCCGCCGCCATCCGCGACGGCACCCGCAGCTTCTCCGCCGAGCTCAGGTCCCGCGACATCGACGCCGCGACGATCGAGGCCGAGGTCTATTCCGGCGTCGCGGTCATGGCGCTCCACTTCACCGACACGATGGCGCTGGCGGCGCGCCGCTCGGCGGAGGAGCGCTGCCTCTCCCACGAGATCGCGTGCGGGCTGCAGGAGATCGCGACGCGGCACAACATTCCCTATCTCAAGATCGTCGGCCACGCGGTGGTGGCCGCCGCCGGCTTCGCTGCCGGCGATACCACGGCCGCGGCGCAGATCGCCGACGTGGCGCTCGCGGTGCGCGATCACTGCATCGCCCTCTTCGAGGAGACCGACCGGCCGCAGGGCTTCCGCATCGGCATCGATTGCGGCGTCGCCATCGGCAGCGTGGTGGGCAGCGAGCCGCGCGTGTTCAATCTCTGGGGCGATGCGGTGCAGACCGCCAGCGCGATGGCGGATTCGGCGCTGCCGGGAACCGTGCAGGCGACGGAAGCCGCCTATCACCGCCTGCGCCAGGATTTCCTGTTCCGGCCGCGCGGCAGCTTCTACCTGCCGCGGGTGGGCGCGGCGCAGACCTTCGTGCTGGCGGCCCGCCTATGAGCGAGATGCCCTGGGATGCGCGCTCGGCCGCGGGCGCGGTGCACCGTCGCCGGCACCGTCGCTTCCTGGCGGCGCTCGGGCGCGCCGCGCGGCGGCGCAGCTATTTCATCCTGATGCTGGCGTCCCTCGCCTTCGGCGTCGTTCGCGAGGCGCTGCGTCCCTCCACGTGGCGGCGCACCGTGCGCGCCGAGTTCCGCCGCGCCTTGCGCCAGGCGGTCGGCGGCGGCCTCTCCACCGTCCTCGTCACCGCGGCACTCATCGGCCTCGCCATGGTCTATCAGGCGCTCTACTGGCTTGGCGAGGCGGGGCAGGAGGATCTCATCGGCACGGTCCTCGTCACCGTCCTGGTGCGCGAGGTGGCACCGGTGCTGGTGGGCCTGATCCTGCTCGGCCGCAGTGGCGTCGTCGCGGTCTCGGAGATCGGCGCGCTGCAGATCGGCGGCCAGGTCCACGCCCTTGCCGCCCAGGGCCTGGATCCGTTCCAGCTCCTGCTGCTGCCGCGCGCCTGCGCCTTCGCCCTCGCCTCCTTCACCCTCGGTGTCATGTTCGTGCTGGCGGCGCTGGTCACCGGCTTCGTCGCTGGCAGCCTGCTCGGCGCGGTCCACACCTCGCTCTGGTCCTTCCTCGATCGCGTCCTGTTGGCGATGCAGGCGGCGGACTTCGCGGTATTTCCGGCGAAGATGGTCGCGATCGGCCTGCTGGTGGCGCTGACCGCGTGCCTCACCGGCTTCATGGCACGGCCCTGGGACGACGCCGCGCGCCTGCTGCCCCTGGGTTTCGTCCGCGGCGTCCTGGCGCTGCTGCTCGCCAGTGTCACCCTGAGCTTGGCGGTCTGAGGACCATGGTCGAGCTGACGCCTGTTCTCGATCTCGCCGCGGCCCGGTCGGTGGCGGAGCCCGGCGCGCCGGCGCCACCTCCGGTGACGCTGCGGCTGATGCCCGGCGAGCTCGCCCTCGTGGAGGCACCCGATCCCGACCGCGCGACCTGGCTCGCCGATCTCTGCAGCGGCCTGGTTCCCCTGGCCGAGGGCTCGGCACGATTTCTCGGCCGGGAGTGGCCGGCGATGCCGCACCACTACGCCGCCGCGCTCCGCGGCCGGATCGGCCGGGTCTTCGCCGTCGGCAACTGGATCGGCTTCGCCGATGTCGTCACCAACATTCTCCTGCCGCAGCTCCATCATACCCGCCGTGATCGGGCGGCGCTGCAAGCCGACGCCACGCGCCTCGCCTGCGCCTTTGGCCTGCCCGGCCTGCCGCTGGGCCGCCCGTCCGAGCTGTCACCGAGCGATCTCGCCCGCGCCGCCTGCGTGCGCGCCTTCCTGGGCGAGCCGACGCTACTGCTGCTGGAGAGCCCGACCCAGGGGCGGTTCCTCGACCTGGTGACGCCGCTTCTCAATGCGATCGCGACCGCACGGAGCGCCGGGGCCGCCGCGATCTGGCTGACGCGCAGCAACGTCGTCTGGCACGACCACTCCTTTCCCGCCGACCATCGCCTGCGGCTCGGTGAGAAGGGCCTGCTGCCGGCGAGGCGGGCCGCATGATTCGCCTGCGCCATGCCGACGAATGGGTGGGCCTCCTGGTGGTGGTGACGGTCCTGGCATTCCTCGGCTTTACCCTGCAGGCGGGCGTGCTGCGCGACTGGTTCCGCACCGTCTCGACGCTCCGCATCGTGCTGCCGGAGGCGGGTGTCGCCGGCCTCTCGGTCGGTGCCGACGTGGAGGTGCTCGGCACGCATGCCGGCGTCGTGCGGCGGATCGTCATCAATCCCAATCAGCAGATGTTCGCCGAGGCGGAGATCGACGATCAGGCCCAGGCCTTCATCCGCCGCGACAGCGAAGCGGTGATCCGCCGCCGCTTCGGCGTCGCCGGCGCCGCCTTCGTCGACATCAGCCGCGGCAGCGGAGATCCTCTCGACTGGAAGTACGCGGTAGTCCAGGCGGTCACCGAGCGGGCGCCCACGGAGAACATCGGCGCCATGGTGGATCAGGTCCGCGAGAAGGTGTTTCCGATACTGGACGACGCCGGCCGCGCCGCCCACTCCCTGGCGGAGCTGATGGACCGCGTGCAGAAGGGCGAAGGCAATGTCGGCCATCTCCTGACCGACGACACCCTGGCGCACCAGCTCGACGATACCGTCGGCGCGGCTCATGACGCCGTGGCCAACCTCGGCCAGATCATTTCCCAGTTCCAAGCCGTCCTGCGCAACGTCAACGAGCTGACGGTGTCGCTGAACGCCCGGGACGGCGGCGTGCCCGCTCTCCTGCACCGGACCGACGACACCCTGGCGACGCTGCAAGGCGCCATGCGCGACCTCGCCCGCGCCACCCAGGGAACGCCGCAGATCGTACACAACCTCGAAGGCGGAACGGAAAACCTGCCCGCTCTCGTCACCCAGCTGCAGCAGACCGCGCATCAGCTGGAACTGCTCCTCGCCCAGCTGCGCGGCTCATGGTTGCTGGGTGGCAGCGGTCCGCCGCCAAATCCGGCCGCCCCCCTGCCCTCCACGGAAATCCGCCCGTGAGATATTGGCCTTCGCTGCTGCTGGCGCTCCTGCTCGCGAGCTGCGGCGGGTCGGCGCCGCCGAAGTCCGCGACGGCGCCGGACGAGACGCTGCAGCGGGAGACCAACGCCGGCCGTCTCGCCTACGAGCTGGAGCATCCCGACGAGGCGGTGGCGCAGTACCGGATTGCACTCACCCGTGCCCAGGCCCGGGACGACCTCAAGGCGATCGGCGAACTCGGCTACAACCTCTCCGTCGCGGAGCTGCGCGCCGGGCTCCCCGACCGCGCTCTCACCGATGCCCGCGCGACCCGGCTCGAGCTGGAGCGTCGCGGGGTTCAACCCTTTCCGGCGCTCCTGCTGGCGGAAGCGACCGCGCTCTACCGGACCGGCGCCGCCGCCGAGGCGGATGCGATGGCGGCCCGCGTCGACGCCAGCAACGACACGGAAGCCGCCGCGCGCGCCATGTTTCTGCGCGGGGTCATGGCCGACGAGCGCGGCGACGAGGCCGGCCTCGCCCGAGCGGCGGAGGCGATTCGCCAGCAGTCCGCACCCTCGCTCCAGGCGGATGCCGCCGAATTGGCGGCGCGCTTGGCGCTGCGGCGCTCCGATGCGAGTCGCGCTCGGCTGGAGGCCGACCGCGCGGCGCGACTCCGCCAGGATACCCTCGACTACCGCGGCCTTTCCCGTGCCCTCGGCATCGAGGCGGAAGCGGCCCAGCGTGCCGGCGACGGTCCCGGCGCGGCGGATCTCTTCCTCCGTGCCGGCCGGAGCGCTCTGGCGCAGGGCGACAAGCCGGCTGCCCGCGCGTGGCTGCAACGAGCCGCAACAATCGCGCCCGGCGATCCCATCGGCGTCGCCGCCGGCAACCTCCTGGATTCAATGGATCAGGCCGAGAAGTAAACGACTCGGCCAGCGGCCGATTCTTCTTCCGTCCGCCACTCCGCTTTATGCTAGTTTCCGCGCCCTGAGCCGGCGTAGCCATTGGCCGCCGCCAGCCCAATACCTGCGAGGTCGTTCCCGTCGGCGTCCGCCGGCGCCGATAGGCGTCCGAAATTTGAAGCCATCAGTGGTGCGAGCATAAGACATGGGCGTGTTTCGTTTCTTCGAGGGCCTGCTCGAGCCGACGGCTTTACCGCCGGAAGCGCCGCCGCCCGCCGGGCTCGCGGCGTTCTACTGGCACTATGCGCGCCAGGCCAGCCCGCTGGTGGTGGCGCTCTTCGTCGCCGGCTTCATCGTGGCGATGCTGGACACGACGATCCCGCTCTTCATCGGCCGGGTGGTGACGCTGGTCTCCACCCATGCGCCGGCGAGCCTGCTGCACGACGCCGCGCCGCAGCTCCTGGGCATGGCGGCGGTGGTGCTGCTGTTGCGGCCAATGGCCCTGCTGGTCCAGGCGGTGATCACCAACCAGGCGATCGCGCCCGGCCTCACCAACCTGATCCGATGGCAGAGCCACTGGCACGTGGTGCGCCAGAGCTGGACCTTCTTCCAGAACGACTTCGCCGGCCGCATCGCCAACCGCATCATGCAGACCGGCCCGTCGCTGCGGGAGAGCGTCGTCGCCGGCACCAACGCGGTCTGGTACATCCTGGTCTACGGCGGCGGCGCCATCGCGCTGATGGCCTCGAACGACATCCGTCTGGCAGTGCCGGTGCTGCTGTGGTTCGTGGGCTACGCCGTGCTGCTCCGCGCCTTCGTGCCGCGCATGCGCGACCGCTCCCGGCGGATGTCGGAAGTGCGCTCCGCCCTCACCGGCCGCGTCGTCGACAGCTACACCAATATCCTGACCGTGAAGCTTTTCGCCCGGCCCAGCGACGAGGACGCCTTCGTGCGCGCCGCCGTCGACGAGCACACGCGCGCGTTCCGGCGCCAGCTCCGCCTCATCACCCTCTTCGGCTTCACCCTCACGACCCTCAATGCCACCATGGTGGTGAGCACGGGCGTAGTGGCGATCTGGCTCTGGACCGACGGCCGCATCGCCCTGGGCACGGTCGCCATGGCGCTGCCGCTGACCTGGCAGATCTCCAACATCGCCGGCTGGGTGGCGCAGAACGTGACGTCGATCTTCGAGAACGTCGGCACCGTGCAGGACGGCATGCGCTCGATCGCCGTGCCGCGCCAGATGCCGGACCGCCTCGACGCACCCGCGCTCCACGTCGAGCGCGGCGAGGTGCGCTTCGAGGATCTGCGCTTCGGCTACGGCACGGCGCGCGGCGTGCTGCACGGCATCAACCTCGCCATCGCGCCCGGCGAGCGGGTCGGCCTCGTCGGCCGCTCCGGCGCCGGCAAATCCACCCTGGTCAACCTGCTGCTGCGCTTCTACGAGATCGAGGCCGGCCGCATCCTGATCGACGGTCAGGACATCGCCGGCGTCACCCAGGAGAGCCTGCGCGCCCATATCGCCATGGTGACCCAGGACACCTCATTGCTGCATCGCTCGATCCGCGAGAACATCGCCTATGGCCGGCCCGAGCGCCAGCGAGGCGGAAGTGCGCGACGCCGCCGCCCGCGCCCATGCCCTCGAGTTCATCGAGACGCTGGAGGACTGGCAGGGCCGCCGCGGCTTCGACGCCCATGTGGGCGAGCGCGGCGTGAAGCTGTCCGGCGGCCAGCGCCAGCGCATCGCGCTGGCGCGCGTGATCCTGAAGGACGCGCCGATCCTGGTTCTGGACGAGGCGACCTCGGCGCTCGATTCCGAGGTCGAGGCGGCGATCCAGGAGCAGCTCGACGGCCTCATGCGCGGGCGCACAGTGATCGCCATCGCGCACCGCCTCTCCACCATCGCGCGCATGGACCGCCTCGTGGTGCTGGATCACGGCCGTGTCGTGGAGGAAGGCACCCACGCCGAGCTTCTGGCCGCGGACGGCGCCTATGCCCGGCTCTGGCAGCGGCAATCCGGCGGCTTCTACGATCCGGAAGCCGCCGAGCTCGCCGCCGTGCCGGCGGCGCAATAGCGGGCGGAGCGCCGGCGCCGTGATGGCAATCTATAAAGGCCTGATTCCGGCGATGTGGCTGGGGTGGCTCGCCTATTGGATCATTGCCTCCCGCGGCGTGAAGCCCGCGCGCCGCCGGGAGTCCATGCGCTCGCGCATGAGCTATGTCATCCCCTTGCTGCTCGGCGGCTTTCTGTTGTCGGTCCCGAGCCTGCCGCCGGCATGGCTGGACCGGCTGATCCTGCCGCGGTCCGTGCCGCAGTTCTGGCTCGGTGCCGTTCTGGTCGCCGCCGGCCTCGGCTTCGCGATCTGGGCTCGGCGCCACCTCGCGGGCTATTGGAGCGGCACCGTCACCCTCAAGGAGGATCACCGGCTCATCCGCACCGGCCCCTACGGCTGGGTGCGGCATCCCATCTATACCGGGATCCTGCTGGCGCTCGCGGGATCAGTGGTGACGATGGACGAGTGGCGCGGCGTCGTGGCATTGGCCCTGATGGCAGGCTCGTTCTGGCACAAGCTGCGTATCGAGGAGAGCTGGCTCGGCGCTGCCTTTCCCGAGGACTACCCGCGCTATCGCCGCGAGGTCGCCGCCCTGATCCCGGGCGTGCTGTAGCCGGCTAGACGGCGATGCGCGCGATCTCGGCGCTGCGCTCCCAGAGCCGGCGGGCGGCCGCGTCGTCCTGAGCCTCCCGGGACGGCTTCGCCGGCGCCGAGCGGGCAAAGTAGCCGCCGCTCTCGCCTTCCACCTCGAGCGCGCTGGCGAGATAGACGACGGTCTTGGCGCCGCTCTCCGGGCGGATCGCGAACAGCCGCTTGGCAATGCCCAAGCCGGTGCGGTAGAGGCCGCTGGTGTTGTCGCCGAAACGGCTGGCGACGAAGCCCGGGTGCAGGCAATTGACGGTGACGCCGGTGCCTTGCAGACGCCGCGCCAATTCCCGCGTGAAGAGCAGGTTGGCGAGCTTCGAGCGGCGATAGGCGGTCCAGCCGCGGTAGTCGCGCTCGAGGTTGAGGTCGGTGAAGTCCATCATCGCGTCGTCATGGGCGCGGGACGCCACGTTGATGACGCGGGCAGGCGCCGACGCGATGAGACGATCCCGGAGCAGGTTGGTCAGCAGGAAATAGGCCATGTGGTTAAGCGCAAAGGTGCGCTCGAGGCCGTCCGGGGTCACCTGGCGGCGCTCGAACAGCGCGCCGGCATTGTTGACCAGGACGTCGATGCGAGGGTATGCCGCCAGCAGTTCCTGGGCCAAGCGCCGCACCTCGTCCAGGTTCGAGAGGTCGGCGTAGTGCATGGCGGCCCGCAGTCCCGGGGTCTGCCGCCGCAGCTGCTCGAGTACCGCGTCGCCCCGTGCCCGGTCGCGGCCGACCAGGGCGAGGCCAGCACCTTGGGCCGCCAGCGCCTTCGCCGCGGCGAGGCCGATGCCGGAGGTCGCACCCGTGATGACGCAGACCTTGCCTTGCACGCTCGGCTCCAACCGGTTGCACAGCAAGCCCATCAGTCCAGCTTGACCGGAAACGCTCCGGATGCCACGGGACTGATCAGCACGACGCCAACGATGGCAGACCAGCGGCGTCACCGCCGCTGCCAACCTTCATTGAACGCCTTTTCTATTAAGTATTAGTCACTGAGTCGGCAAAACATCCCCTCGCCGGACATCGACGCGGCCTTGAAGCCGCGTCGGCGTCCAGTTCCGAGCCCGCGACCCGGGACGTCAGCCGTTGATCCGCCCGCGAATCTGCTCCCAGAGGGAGACCGTCGGCGCACCGTCCACAGGCAGGTTGTTGTCCTGCTGGTAGCGGCGGATGGCAGTGTCCGTCCGCGGCCCGAAGTTGCCGTCCGCGGGTCCGGGGTCGTAGCCCAGGCGCTGCAGCCCGGCCTGGATGTTCCGAACCGTCGTCAGATCGTAGGACGTGGTGGTCGGAGCGACGCTGGCGACCTGCGGCTGGTTGGACGACGGCGGTGGCGGCGGTGGCGGAGCGGCGGCGGTCGAGCCCGACGGCGACCCGCTGCGCCAGGCCGGCTTGCCCAGATTGACCTGGCTCGAATCCGTGAGCGCGCCCGCGGCGCCGCCGACCGCCGCGCCGATGAGCGCGCCGCCGACCGGGCCGATGCCTGTCACCGCACCCACCACCGCGCCACCCGCAGCGCCGATGCCGGCGCCGCTCACCGCACGATCCTCCGTCGTATCGCCGCAGGCGGAGAGCACGAGGGATGCGCCGACCGCCAGGACGAACAGTGCACTCTTGCTACTCATGTGCGTCCTCGCCATTGAGTGTGACCGGCGCCTTATATCAGAAACTTTTGCGCCCGACATCGCCGCGATGGCGTGTCATCGCTGAGTTGATGTCGCGAATCGAGAGATCTCGATTCGGATTATGGCGGCCTCGCCACAATCCGTGTCAGCGGGGGCGGCGACTCACCGCAGAAAGCTCCAGTCGTTGATCGGCACCGGAGAAAAAGCCCCCGGCGAGCGCCAGATGAACAGCTTCCTGACGGGAAGATTGAGCTGCTCCACGAGATTCGCGAAGCAGCTGTCGATCAGCATCAGCATCAGCATCTCCGCCCGCTCGAGAATCGTGATCCAGTCGAAGACCCGATCGCTTGCCTGCAGATCGGGCGACGCTTGCATCTCCCATTTGAACCGAAACTCGCGGCTCTCGAAGTGGCACACGACGTATCTCGGCTTTTCGACGAGACGGTCATAGAGCGCCTGCTCCCGCGCGGGGTCGCGAACGATCGAGAGGTTCCATTTCTCCCGGAACGGCACGCCGCAGACCGCGTACTTGTAACGATCAAAGCTCAGGAGCGAGGCCAGACCCGCGTCGATGACGGACTCACGTCCGTGGAGCGCGCTATAGAGCACGTGCACCTCGTCGCACCCCACCCGCCGCAGCGCGGCAAGCGCGTGCTCATAGAGATAAAGCTCCTGGGCGTCCGCCTGCTTGGCGATCGGGAGTGCGATGATGATGTTTGGACATCGCCGCTCTCCGACACGCTCATTCCTGGCTCAGCCGGCGGACGAATTCCATCCAGTTGTCCCCGGGCGCGACACACCGGGCGCCAGCGCCGCCTGGCTTCGTTTCCTGCAGGGTGACGCCGCCGAAATCCCAGAGCTTGCGCCACTGCGCCTCATCGTCCAGCGCCCGGCCGCGCACGCGGCGCGCGATGCGGCGCCGCAGGTAGACCTTGCCGAGCGAGAGATAGAGCGAGAGGCTGATCGCCGCCGTGGCAAGACCGATCTTGTAGCCGAAGACGTACCAAAGCGCCGCCGTGAGCGCGAGCAGCCCATAGACCCACTGGTTGCTCTCCGCCTCGAAGCTCACGGGGCTGTCCATGTGCATCAGGCGCTTCATGTCGAAGTCGATGGCGACGCGGCCATCCGCATGGCAGCGTCGGAGGCGGGCCAGCAGCTCGGAAGCTGTCTCCGGCGGCGGCGCGGGCGCCGCGGCGACGGGCGGCGGAGCCGCCGCGGGCACGGCGAAGCTCGGCGTCACGACCATGGCGGGACGAAAAGTAGCGCTCGGTCGTGAGGCGTCGGGCGTCGGCGCGGTGTTAGGGAATTTCCCGGTGGTCATGGGGGGAGCGGACGGCCAGCGCTTTGCCTGGGGTGAGTTTCGGCCAGCCTATACCATATTTCCGCGCCGATGCGAGGATCCGTCCCTGCTCCCCGGCGTCTGCGCTACAATCCGTCGACATCCGACGTCAACATTTTCGGAGAGCAAGCCACGCATGTTCGAGATCAGATCCTGGGTTCTGCTGGTCGGCCGGGTGCTCCTGGCCGCCATCTTTCTCACGTCCGGCATCCGCAAGCTCGGCGGTATCGAGCGAACCGTCGGCAACATCGAGAGCCACCACCTGCCCTATGCGCTGGTCCTCGCCTGGGCGGCCGCGGCGCTGGAGGTCGGCGGCGGCGCGATGTTGGTACTCGGCCTGCGCGCGCGCTGGGCCGGCGCCGCTTTCTTCGTCTACACCGGAGTGCTTGCGGTGATCTTCCATGGGTTCTGGAGTGCGGACAGTTCGCATTATGCCGAGCAGATGACGGCGTTCTACCTGCATCTCGCCATCATGGGCGGCATGCTGTACGTGGCGGTGTTCGGAGCCGGCCCGCTCAGCGCCGACCGCGGGCGCGGCTGATTTCCGGTTGCGTTAATGAATTAGTTACCAAAATGCTACCAAAAATCTCCCGCTGGATGCATCGCATGCGCCGGGAGACAGAGAGACATGGCCGAGACGGCCCTGACATCAGCGACGCCGATCGTCGAGCGCCGCCGGGAGCTGCACCCGCGTCGCGCCGGCTGGCTGAGCATCGGCGCCCTGACCCGCCTCATCGGCCGGGTCGGCATGGCGGTCGCCGTGCTGGCGCTGTCGGTGCTGACGGTCATTGGCTCCCTCGTCCTCAGCCTCGTCGTGTGGACGCTGCTCTACGGGGTGCCCGCATCGGGGATCGCGGTCTCGGTGGCGAGCACCGCCGCCATCGTGAGCATCGCCATCGGCGTTCCCCTGATCATCTACTCCCAGGCGGTCATCCGTAAGCTCGGCGCCTCGCGCCATGCGCTGAAGCGGCTTACCGAGCACCTCGTCGTCGCCCGCGAGGAGGCCGAGCGCGCCAATCGCTCCAAGTCGGCGTTCCTCGCCAACATGAGTCATGAGCTGCGCACGCCGCTCAACGCCATCATCGGCTTCTCCGAGATCATCCATCTGCAATCCCTGGGCCCCGACCGCGGCGAGCGCTATCGCGACTATGCCCGCGACATCCAGGACAGCGGCACGCATCTTCTCAGCATCATCAGCGACATCCTCGACATCTCGAAGATCGAGGCCGGCGGCGCGGTGCTCGACCACGAGGCCGATGTGGACGTCTCGGAGATCCTGCACAATGTCCTGCGGCTGGTCGCGCCGATGGCGACGGAAAAGAACATTGCGGTCACCGTCAACGCCAGCGCCTCGCCGCTGCATCTGCTGGGCAGCGAGCGCATGCTGCGGCAGATCCTGCTGAACCTGATATCCAATGCGGTGAAATTCACCCCCGACCGTGGCCGCGTCGCGATCACCGGACAGATCGGCCGCGACGGCTGCCTCGCGATATCAGTCGTCGACAGCGGCATCGGCATGTCCAGCGCCGACATCCAGGTGGCGCTGACCCCGTTCGGCCAGGTGGACAACCGCCTCAGCCGGCGCTACGCCGGCACCGGCCTTGGATTGCCGATCGCCAAGGCGATGATCGAGCTGCACGGCGGCGAGCTCTGGATCGACAGCGCGCCGCACCACGGCACCACGGTCAGGGTCCAGTTCCCCTCCGAGCGTACCGTCGGCGGCTGAGCGGCCCCATGCCTCGTGCTAGGCTGGGAGCCACGGTTCCCCGTCCGCACGATCGGGAGGAGCGACGATGCCCGCCGACCCCTCGCCCGCCATGTCAGGCGCAACGGCCCCTGAGGTCCTGAACCAGCCGCCGCCGCTGGCGAACTACAATCTCTTCACCGGCGACCGCGCGCTCCGGGAGGCCGTCCGCCGCGAGGGCGCCGCCTGGGCGGAGACCGCGCTCGACGCGCTGGGCGCCGAGCTCGGGCGCGCCGAGACCATCGAGCAGGGCTTCGCCGCCAACCGGCACCCGCCGGAGCTCCACGCCTTCGACCGCTTCGGCAATCGCCGCGACGAGATCGAGTTCCACCCGGCCTGGCACGAGATGATGACGCTCGCCGTGCGGCATGGCCTGCACGCCTCGCCCTGGTCCGATCCCAAGCCCGGCGCTCACGTTGCCCGCGCCGCCGGCACCTTCATGCTGACGCAGATCGAGAGCGGCGCCTATTGCCCGGTCGCGATGACCTATGGATCCGTGCCGACGCTGCGCCGCGACGCGGCGCTCGCCGCAGAGTGGCTGCCGCGGATCTTCTCCCGGCAATACGACCGGCGCTTCCGGCCCGCCGGCGAGAAAACCGGTGCCCTCGTCGGCATGGGTATGACGGAGAAGCAGGGCGGCTCCGACCTCCGCGCCAACATCACCCAGGCGGTGCCAAGCGCCGATGGCGGCCGCGTCTACCGGATCACCGGCCACAAGTGGTTTCTCTCAGCGCCCATGTGCGACGCCTTCCTGATGCTGGCCCAGGCGCCGAAAGGGCCGAGCTGCTTCCTGGTGCCGCGCTGGACGCCTGATGGCGCGCGGAACGGGCTGCGGCTGCAGCGCCTCAAGGAGAAGCTCGGCAACCGCTCCAACGCGTCCTCCGAGGTGGAGCTCGTCGACGCCTGGGGCTGGCTCATCGGCGAGGAAGGCCGCGGCATTCCCATCATTATCGAGATGAGTAACCTGACGCGCCTCGACTGCGCGATCGGCTCCGCCGGCCTCATCCGTCAGGCCGTGACCCAGGCGATCCATCACGCCAGCCACCGCACCGCCTTCCAGCGCAAGCTGGTGGATCAGCCCGTGATGGCGAACCTGCTGGCTGATCTGGCGCTCGAAAGCGAGGCCGCCACCGCCCTCGCGCTCCGCCTCGCCGCCGCCTACGACCGCGGGAGCGATCCGGCGGAGGCACTGCTGGCGCGGCTGCTGACGCCGGTGGCGAAGTACTGGACCTGCAAGCGGGCGCCGTCGGTGGTGCTGGAGGCGCTGGAGGTGCTCGGCGGCAACGGCTACGTCGAGGAGAGCATCATGCCGCGCCTCTACCGCGAGGCTCCCGTGAATTCCGTCTGGGAGGGTTCGGCGAACGTGATCGCCCTCGACGTGCGGCGGGTGATGGGGCGCTCACCCGAGGCCATCGACCAGCTTCGCGCCGAGCTAGCTCGCGCCAAAGGCGGCAACCCGGCGTTCGACGGGTTCCTCGCAACACTCGAGAGCGAGCTTGCCGGAGCCGCCACGGCGGAGGAAGGGCTGGCGCGCCGCCTGGTGGGGCGCATCGCCCTCGGCCTGCAGGCGGCGCTGCTGATCCGCCACGCACCCCCGGCTCTCGCCGATGCCTTCTGCGCGACCCGCCTGGAGAGCGGCGCGCCGGCGGCGCTGGGCACCTTGCCGGCGGGCGTTGACTGCCGCGCTCTTATCGATCGCGCGGCGATCGCCTAAAGCAAACCGGCGGCGCCCAGCACGCCCGCCGCAGCCAGCACCCAGAGCGCGTTGAAGCGGGTGCCCAGCGCCACCGCCGCGGTGACGACGGTAACGATCACCGCGCGCCAGTCCGCGTCCGCCGCCCGCGTCAGCACGAAGGCACTCGCCAGCACCAGGCCCACCGTCACCGGCGCCAGCCCGGCTTCCACCGTGGCGCGCCAGCGGGTGTGCTGGTACCGCTGCCAGACGCGGGTCACGCCGTAGGTCAGCAGGCAGGAGGGTACGCACATCGCCGCGGTGGCGACGATGGCGCCCCAGAGCCCCGCCGCCTTCCAGCCGATCAGGGTCGAGATCAGCATGTTGGGGCCGGGCGCCGCGCGCACGATGGCATAGAGGCTGGCGAATTCCGTGTCGGTCATCCAGTGCCCGACATCGACCGCCTGGCGGTGCATCTCCGGCACCACGACATTGGCGCCGCCCACCGCCACCAGGGAGAGCGAGCTGAAGAGGAGCGCGATCGCCCAGAGCGAGACCGTCTCCTTCATCGGCGCCACCACGCCGCCGCGATACTGAGGGGTGTCAGCACCAGGATCACCGGCAGGATCGGCCATTGCATGACGCCGACGGCGACGAACCCCAGGGCGGTGAACAGCAGGGCGCGGGGAATCCGCGCGAAGTTCCGCGCCATCTGCAGCCCCATCGCCCAGACCAGCCCCGAGGCCGAGGCGGAGACGCCGGCCAGCGCCCGATCGATGACCGGCGCGTGACCATAGCGTCCGTAGAGCATGCCGAGGGCCAGCACGATCAGGAACGGCGCCCCCACCAGCCCGGCGAAGGCCGAGATCGCGCCGGCGACACCGCGGAAACGCTGCCCCACGACGATGGAGAGGTTCACCACGTTGGGGCCGGGCAGGAACTGGCAGAGGCTGAGGGCATCGACGAATTCGCGCTGGGTAAGCCAGCGCCGGTCGTCCACGAGAACGCGATGGGCCCAAGGCAGCGTGCCGCCGAAACCGGAGAGCGTGATCTGCAGGAAAGAGCCGAACAGCATGCCCAGACTGACCGGTGGCGGCGGCACGGGCCCCGTCGCGTCACGCTCCACCGCCGCTCCGCTCATTCCCTGTCGATCCCTCTGCGCGCCGCGTCGTGCCTTAGCATGCTCCGCCGCGCCGGGGCAATCGGATCGGGTCGACGGCCGCGCCAAACCCCGCGCAATCGACTAAGCTCGCGGCGAACCTTCGGTAGATCGCAGGAGAGATGGACATGGGCGGCTATTACTATCGCGCGAGCTTCACCTACGGCATCGGCTTCGGCAATGCGCTTGCCATCGCCATCGCCTGGTCGCGGACCCACAGCGTACTCTGGACCATCATCGACGGCTTTTTCAGCTGGCTCTATGTGCTCTACTATCTTCTGGTCCACGCGTAACCCGGGAGGAACCGCCCCATGCTGCTGCCCCTAGACGGACGCCGTCTCTATTGCGACCTGACTGGCCCGGAGACCGGGCCCGTGGTGTGCTTTACCCACTCCCTCGCCTCCGACAGCGGCATGTGGGCGGAACAGTTGCCGCCCCTCCTCGCCGCCGGCTACCGCGTGCTGCGCCTGGACATGCGCGGCCACGGTGGCAGCGATCCCGTGCCCGGCGACTACACCATGAGCATGCTGGCGGGCGACGTGGCCGCCGCGATTGAGATCCTCGGCCTCGACCGCGTGCATTTCGTCGGCCTCTCCATCGGCGGCATGCTGGGCCAGGCCTTCATCACCGAGCACGCCGCCAAGGCCAAGTCCGCCATGCTCTGCGACACCCTGCCGGCGACGCTGCCGGACGCGAAGACCGCCTGGGCGCCGCGCACCGCCGCGGTCAGGCAGGCCAATTCCCTGGCGGGGATCGCCGACGGCACCATGGACCGCTGGTTCACCGACGCCTTCAAGCCCAGCAAGCCCGCGCGCTGGAAGCAGCTCCGCGACACCGTCGCCGCCACGAGCCCTCAGGGTTTCCTCGGCTGCGCCGCGGCGATCCAGAATTTCGACTTCGTGCCGAAGCTGCCCGGCGTGAAGCTGCCGACGCTGGTGGTCTGCGGCGCCGCCGATCCCGGCACACCGCCCGCCGAGAACAAGCGCCTGGCCGGCCTGGTTCCCGGCGCCCGCTACGAGGAGATCGCCGACGCCCGCCACTTCCCCAATGTGGAGCGTCCGGAGGCTTTCAACCGGATCATGCTGGAGTGGCTGGCCGCGCGCCGTTGAGCGGGCGACGTTAAAAGCAATTTGTCACAGCGGAATCGATCGCCCGGGCGTTGTTACCCCATGGCGATCGATCCCCGCGGTGGCCGGCCCGTGACATTTGCCGGCGGCGCCCTGGTACTGCTGCTGCTGTCGGCCTGCGCCACGCCGCCGGATGTGGATGCTCTCGTCGATCAGGCCGCGACGACCTCCGCCGCTCCCAATATGGTCGGCGCCAAAGGCCCGCTCAGCGACCGGCAGAGCAAGGCCATCCTCACGAAGCTGCAGCAGGACTCCGAGAACGCCACCGTCCTGGAGCGTCATCTCGCCCTCGAGGCGGCGGTCGACGATGCCCCGCTGGTGGCCGGCAACAAGGTCACGCTGCTGCGGGATGGCAAGGCAACAATCCCGGCGATGTTCGCCGCCATGCGCTCGGCCAGGACCAGTATCAATCTCGAGTACTTCATCTTCGACGACATCGAGGACAACGGCGCTCGTCTGAGCGACCTGCTCGCCGACACGGTGCGGCGCGGCGTCGAGGTGGACGTGATCTACGACAGCATCGGCTCCGACGACACGCCGACGGAGCTCTTCGACAGGCTGAAGGCGGCGGGCGTACATTTCGTCGACTTCCATCCCGCCAGCCCGCTCGACGGCGGATCGCCGACCGAGATCAACGACCGCGATCATCGCAAGATCCTCATCGTCGATGGCCGCGCCGCTTTCGTGGGCGGCGTCAACCTGAGCAAGGTGTACATGAACCCGCCGACGCAGCGCTTCTATGCCGGCGAGACCGCCAAGCGCGAGACCACGACCCTCTATTGGCGGGACACCGACGTGGAGGTCGAGGGCCCGATCGTGGCGCAGCTGCAGCACCTCTTCCTCGACACCTGGCAGAAGCAGGGCGGCGTGGTTCTGGGGGATGCCGGCTTCTTTCCAAAGCTCGACCCCGCCGGCACCGAGGTCATCCAGGTTTTCGGCAGCGGCCCCGACCAGCCGGTCCCGGAGTATTACGTCGCGCTGCTCACTGCGATCCGCAACGCCGAGAGCCGGGTCTGGCTGACCACTGGCTACTTCGTGCCCACTCACGACGAGCGCAAGGATCTGATCGCGGCCGCGCGCCGCGGCGTCGACGTGCGGCTGCTGCTGCCTGGCGAGAGCGATTCCGATCTCGCCCTCGAGGCCGGGCACGCGAGCTACTCGGATCTGCTGGAGGCCGGCGTGCGGATCTACGAGCGACAGGGCTCGATCCTGCACTCCAAGACCACGGTCATCGATGGCGTCTGGTCCGAGGTCGGCTCGTCCAACTTCGATCACCGCAGCGTGCTCTTCAACAACGAGGTCGACGCCATCATTCTCGGCCGCGACACCGCCGCCCAGCTCGAGGCGATGTTCCAGGACGACCTGAAGGACGCCGGCCAGATCACCCTCGAGGCGTGGCGCGACCGGCCGCTGTGGGGCCGCATGCACGAATTCTTCGCGCGCATCTGGCAAAGCCTGCTGTAGCCGCGGTCCGAGCTTTGGACATCGCCGTTGGCACGGTGATAGCTTCGCGGGAGACACGGCCGGGGGGATCATGACGGCAGAGAGCCTGACGGTACGCTGTGCGATCGCCGGCGGCGGCCCCGCCGGCATGATGCTGGGGTTCCTGCTGGCCCGCGCCGGCGTCGACGTCGTCGTCCTGGAGAAGCACGCGGATTTCCTCCGCGACTTCCGCGGCGACACCATCCACCCCTCCACCCTCGAGCTCATGCACGAGCTCGGCCTGCTGGAGGAATTCCTGCGGCTGCCGCACCAGAAGGTGTCGGCGATCAATGCCCAGATCGGCGACGCGTCGATCCCGATGGCCGATTTCAGCCACCTGCCGGTGCGCTGCCGCTTCGTCGCCCTCATTCCGCAATGGGATTTTCTGAGCTTCCTCGCCGATCGCGGCCGGCGCTTTCCTGGCTTCACGCTGAAGACCGAGGCGGAGGTGACCGGCCTCATCGAGGACGGGGGGCGCGTGACCGGGCTGCGCGCCGCCACGCCGGCGGGCCCCCTCGAGGTGCGCGCCGATCTCGTCGTCGGCGCCGACGGGCGCGGCTCCGTGGTGCGCGAGCGCGCCGGCCTCGCCGTGCAGGACATCGGCGCGCCGATGGACGTTCTATGGTTTCGCCTGGCGCGCGCCGCCGACGACCCCGGCGACATCGTGGGGCGCTTCGACGCCGGCCGCATCTTCATCATGATCAACCGCGGCGACTACTGGCAGTGCGGCTACGTGATCGCCAAGGGGTCCCTGCCCGAGCTGCAGCGACGGGGCCTGGCGGCGTTCCGTGACGGCGTCGCGCGGATGGCGCCCTTCGCCCGCGAGCGCGTTCACGTGCTCGACGACTGGAACGCCATCAAGCTCCTGACGGTCAAGGTCGACCGGCTGCGCCAGTGGTACAGGCCCGGCCTCCTGTGCATCGGCGACGCCGCCCACGCCATGTCGCCGGTTGGCGGCGTCGGCATCAATCTGGCGGTTCAGGATGCGGTCGCGGCGGCGAATTTCCTGGCGGTGCCCCTGCGCGAGCGGCGCGCCACCGTCGACGATCTGCACCGGGTGCAGCGGCGGCGCTGGTTCCCGACCGTGGTGACGCAGCGCATGCAGGTGATTGTGCAGAAGCGGGTGGTCAGTCGCGTGCTGGAGCACTCGAGGCAGCTCTCGATCCCGCTGGTGCTCCGGCTGATGGCCCGCTTCCCCCGGCTGCGCCGCCTGCCCGCCCGCGTCATCGGTCTGGGCGTGCGGCCCGAGCACATCCGGTCGCCGGCGGCCCAAGCCTGACCGTCAATCCTCTCAGACGGGAGCAGTGATCAGACGCCCTGGAGGCGCTTCGGCACCTTTTCGGCGATGCCCATCATTTCCTCGCGCCGCTTCATCTCGCCCCAGACTTCGTCCGGCGGGATATTGAGGGCGGTCCAGAGCACCACGAGGTGATAGAGAAGGTCGGCGCTCTCGTCCCGCACTTTCGCGCGCTGGCCGCGCACCGCCTCGATCGCGACCTCGGCGGCTTCCTCCACCAGCTTCTGCGCCATCTTCGGGAGACCTGCCGCGAACAGCTTGGCCGTGCGCGAATCAGTCGTCGCCTTGCGGCGGCACTGTCCGACTGCGGCGTGGAGACGGGCGATCTGATCGAGCTCCGCTATCTCTTCGCTCTGCTCGACCGGTCGCTCTTTTCGCCTGGCGTATCCCATGAACCCCCGAGAGTCCGATGCCGTGGCAGGTGTTCGGAAGCCGCAACACCCTTGCGGGCGCTACCTGTTCATGACTTATGCACCGAAACCGTTAACCGTGTGTTTACAGTCGCAGGGATTGGGTGGATTTGCCCGTGGCGATTGCGGCCACCGAGAATGCCGCATCCGGCGCCGGGCTCAGAGCGGCTGCGCCTCGTCGTCGGAAATCTCGACGTAGACGTTCCGCACGAATCCCTTGAACTGCGCTTCCATGCGCTGCGTCCATTCGGTGGCGCCCTCGTTGCGCCGCCGGAGGTATGCCTCGCTCTGCAATACCTCGGGGCCGCGCAGGTCGTAGAGCGCCAGGTACTTCGGCTTGCCTTCCACGGCGACGAAGCGCCGCGCGCGCAGGAAGCCCGGAATGGAGAGCCGCTCGCGGATGTGCTCCTCCTGGTACCAACGGTTGAACTCGCTTTCGCAGGCGGGATCGACGTCGGTCATCACGAGCAGCAGGCCGCGTCCGGATGCGGGGTCGGTCATGAGGGTGTGCTCCCTGAGTTGCCGGCGGCAATGAAACCGTGACGCCGCCTCCCGCGCAAGCAGCCTCGCCATTCCGGCGAAACACCCGGTCGTCTCGCGTCGATGTGAAGAGACGTGAACACTCACGCGGGCACGAAAGGCTTCCCCACCGGCCTACGTGGATTCGAGGGACCCGGGGAACACGCTCACATCCACATTCGAGAGGAACTCATGATGATCGGCATTCGACGTTATTTCAGACTGGCGGGCCTTGCCATCGCGGCCACGGGCGCGATCGCGATCGGCGCGTCCGCGGCGTCGGCCCAGCAATCCTTCGCGGCGCCCGCACCCGATGGATATCCGCCGAACTGGAACCGGCCGGCTCCGTCGACGCCGTCCACCGCCGCTTTCGTTCCCGGATCCGACGCATACCATTGGGTGAATGATTCCGGCCCCGCGCAGAGCGCATCCACGACTGCCGCCATTTACCAAATGGTGCCGGGATCCACTCACTATCACCGCGTGCAATAAGGCGGCCGCGTCAGAGATACAGCGCAATCGCCAGCCCCGCTCGCCTCGCGAGCGGGGCTTTTTCATCTCCACCGCCGTCCGGATCCGGCATCAGCGAAATTGATCCATCTCAATGCAACTCCCGGGGAAAAGCTGAATGATGGCATCTGGCGCCGTTCCTCACAGGAGGATCGGCAACAAGAAGGACCGCCGGCCCCATGCCACCAGCCGGACAACCGGAAAAATGGACCACGAAATGGTCCGGAGACCGTGCGCGGTATGTCCTCTTCGCAGCTGCGGTCTTGCTGTTCCTTGGTGCCAGCGTCCTGGCCAATCAAGCCTTGCGCGCCCTGATCGATAGCGACGACGCTCTGGACCACACGCAATCGATCGATATCGTCGCCGACCGATTGGCGCTGGAGCTGTACCGCTCGGAGCTGACGGCGCGCGACTACCAGCGCCGGGGCGAGCCGCGCGATCTCGAGCTTTATCAGGCCACGTCGGCCGCAACACTCGAAGACCTGGAACAACTGCACCGCCTTACTTCCGGCTATCCGGAGCCGCGGCAGCGGCTCGATGACATTCGGCCGCGGATCGCTGAAACGATGGCGATCATCGCCGCCGTCACACGGCCATCCGCACCGGGAGTATTCAGCTCGCCGCTCTTCAACGCGCAGATCGAACGAATGGCCGTGCTGACAGGGCAAATCATCGGCGAGCTCGACGCGATCAACGACCAGGAGCGTCAGCTTTATCGTGGCCGGCGCGAGGCGGCCATCGGCAACGGCAGGCTGGCCCAATTCGCCATCGTCGCCACGACCGGCGTCAGCGGCCTATCGCTCTGCATCGTGCTCTATTTCATGTCCGTCGAGATCCGCCGCCGGCGCGCGGCGGAGGCCGATCTCGCCGGCCTCAATCAGCGGCTCGAGGATCGCGTCCAGGCTCAGACTGCCGACCTCAGCCTGGCGTTCGAGACCCTGCGCCGCGAGACCAGCACCCGGCACGCAGCCGAAATCCGACTGCGCGAGCTGCAGCGGGATCTCGTTCGCGCCTCGCGGCTGACGGCGATGGGCCAGCTCGGGGCGATGCTGGCTCACGAGATCAATCAGCCGCTGACCGCCACCATGAACTACCTCCATATCGCCCGGACCATGCTGGAGGCCGACTCCCCCGGCGGCGCAGCGCGGGTCCCCGAGATGCTGGAGAAAGCCGGGCAGCAGACCATCCGTGCCGGCGAAGTGGTCCAGCGGCTGCGGGACTATATCGGCAAGCGCGAGACGCAGCAGACGCCGGTGAGCCTGCCCGCGATGATCGACGACGCCCGGACATTGGCCATGACGGGCGCGAAGCCCGGGGACGTCAGCCTGCGCATCAATCTCGATCCGGCGGCCCGGATGGTGGCGGTCGATCGAGCCCAGATCCAGCAGGTGCTGGTGCACCTGATGCGGAATGCCATCGAGGCGATGGCGGACAGCGAGCGGCGCGAGCTTCTGGTCTCCACGGCTCTGCGCGGAGCGGGCATCGTGGAGATCGCCATCGCGGACAGCGGCGAGGGTCTGCACGAGGAGGTCCGCCGGCACCTCTTCGCACCCTTCGTCTCCACCAAGGCGAACGGTCTGGGTCTAGGCCTCTCGACCTGCCAATCCATCGTCGAGGCGCACGGCGGCACGATCAACGCCGAGGCCCGTCCCGGCGGGGGAACGGTGTTCCGCTTCACGCTGCAGGGAGAGACCTCGCGCACCCCGCTCTCGGCCCCTGAGAGCGCGCCAGAGTTGAAGGTCAGGAACGGAACGGCTTCCTAGCAGGACACCTCGTCCGCTCAGGCGACGCCGACCGGCTCAGCTCGCGACCGCGAGCGGCGCTCCATCCGGGGCGGACGGGAGCAGATCCAGGACCGCCTCAAAGAGGCGGTCATCGTCGAAGGGCCTGGCGATCACGCCATCGGCGCCGAGCTTCGGCATCCGGGCGAAAATCTCGCTGCTGTCGATGGCGCCACTGCTCGACATCGCCATGATCGGGAGCCACGGCCGCTCCCGGCGGATCTGACGCATCGCCTCCCGGGCGTCTTCCTCCGGCAGCGCCACATCCATCAGCACCAGATCGGGCACGGTCCGACGCAGTGCCGCCAACGCCTGACGGCCGCTCCGCGCCATGACCGCGTCGATACCGCGATCCTCGAGGCTGGCGGAGAGCGCCTGACGGGCGGCGAAGTCGTCGTCGATGACGAGGACGACCGGGGCGCGCCCGGGGGCGCTGTATTTGCGGAGTGATACGACCTCGGACATGGCAACCCTCACCTTGCGTGACATTGCGCCGGGTGGATGTTCACCGGCATTGCTGCCAATAATCTGCGACGGCGGGTGGCGCCGGAAAGTACGAGAAACCTCGTAGGGAAAAGCCCCTAGGGGCACTTTTGACCTTTTCCCAGAAAATGGCCGCAAGGCGTCGCCACGCCACTGGAAATGCTACGATGCCGGCACAACAGGAGGCTTGAATGGCACGTCGTTTCGTCGGGGGGATGATGATTGCGGCGCTGGTGGCGGGATCGATGATCACGCCGTCGCTGGCGCAGGTGATCCCGCTCCCGCTCGGCGGCGGCGGATTCCAGTTCGGGGACAACTCCGACGCGCTGCCTACCGCCGCCGCGCAGAACAAGTTCGAGGAAGTCCAGAACCGTCTGGCGTCCCGCGATCCACCGGACACGGCCGACAAGGAAGGCCGCACCGCGCTCATCTATGCCGCCATGCTCGGCAATCCCGCGATCGCGAAGCTGCTGCTCGATCACGGCGCCAACGTGAAGTTCCGCGACAAGCTCGGCAATACGCCGCTGCACTGGGCGGCGGACCGCGGCAACACCGAGATCGTGGGACTGCTGTTGACCGCGAACGCGCCGGTCAACGAGGAGAACAAGCAGGGCATCACGCCGCTGATGATGGCATCCGGCCGCGGCCAGGTGGCGGTCGTGCGCCAGCTCCTCAAGGGGGGCGCCGATGCCGGCAAGCGGGATTTCACCGGAAAGGATGCGGCGGGTTGGGCGGCGGGCAAGCCCGGCGTGCTGCAGGCGCTCCACGACGGGCCTCCGAGTTGAGCCCGCCGCGGTCAGCCACCCTCGCCGTGCTCCTGCTGATGCTGCCGCTCGGCTCGGCACGGGCCGCCACCGACATCCAGAACCTGCGTGCCCTCGCCACCCGCCTGAAGGACGATCGCGCGATCGTCGATTTCCGGATCGCGCCGGAAACTCACACCCTCGACCTCGACCTCGGCGTTCTCTCGCCCGCCGACGCCGACATCCTCATTGAGGACGTCTGCGGCGAAGCCATGCAGGGATTTACCTGGGCCGAGGAATGGACGATCCGCGGCTTTCCCATGGCGTGGAGCGACCCCGCCGCCGAGTGCAGCACCGAATAGGATCGCCGAGCGATTCCCGATGGGATCAGTTGGGCGGCGCTCCCGGGCTGACGGTACCGTCGGAGGGACCCGGCGGTGGCGGCGGTGGCGGCGCTGATGAGGACGGAGCTGGCGGCGCCTGCGGTGCGGGCGTCGCCGCGACCTGCCGCCACGCGATATTGCAGGAGGCGACATAGGGGTAATAGCCCTGGGGGCTGTCGCAGTAGTACCAGAACTGTGCCGGCGGCAGCCCCGCCGGGCTGGGAGGCGGCTGCTGCACGACGACCGCCGGCGGAATGTATGTGGGATAGGGGTAGATCGGCTCGGGGTAGAAGTACCAGCCGCCGCCCGCGAACCACCACCAGCCGTAGCGGCCATCATGCCAATCGTGGACCCAACGGCCGCCGTGCCAGACGACGACCTCCCGATGGTCCAGGTGGTGGTAGTCGCGGCCGTGAAAGTCGTGGTGGTCGTCGGCGCGCGCCGCGGGGCTGAGTCCGGGCAGGCAGATCGCCAGAAGGACCACAGGAACGAGGCGCAAGGCTTTGAACATGAACAATCTCCCGCTGGCCGGCCGGTGGGGCTGGGCCTCCTGCTATAGGCGGCATCAGGTCGAGGTATCCCCTGACCCTGCATAAGATTTAAATGATACGACACCGTGGCGTTTCTACGAAGAACGTGCCTATGATGAGATATGGTGCGCTGAACCTGCCGCACCGGTCAGCCCAAGGAGGGCACCATGTTCAACTATCGAGCCGCCGTGGTGAGTGCCGCCGTTGCCGTTGCTCTCGTCGCCGCGCCGCTGTCGTCGGCCTCGGCCCATGACCGCCATTTTCATGGCGGCCTGATCTTTGGACTTGGGGCCGCGGCTGTCGTCGGCGCCGCCACCCTGCTGACCCTGCCGGTCGCCATCGCAACCGCGCCGTTCCGCGCCCCGGCCTATTACGCGCCGCCGCCGGGCTACTATCCGCCGCCGACACCCGCCTACTACGCCCCGCCGCCAGGCTATTATGCGCCGCCTCCGGGCTACTATGCGCCGCCGCCGGGCTATTATGCGCCGCGCTATTCGCAGGAATACTACGGTCGATAGGGACGTGCCGGACGCCGCACAGCCGAAAGGAACGAGAAAACGGGCGGCCCCGCGACGCGGCGGCCGCCCGTCCCGCGCCGAGGCGGAGCAGCTCGGCGAGAAGATTCTCGACGTCGCGACCGATCTCTTCCTGACCGACGGCTACGGCGTCACCAGTATCGAGGCGATCGCGCGCCGCGCCCGCATCTCCAAGCGCACCTTCTACAGCCGCTTCCACGACAAGGCCGAGCTTTTCGGCGCCGTGGTGCACCGCGTGGTCGAGCGCCTGCGTCCCGGCGGCGACGCCGGCCTCTTCGCGGGCGGCACCCTGGAGGAAATCCTGACGCGGCTCGCGCAGATCATTCTTCGCGCCGCTCTCACGCCCCAGGCCCTGGCGCTCCACCGCCTCATCCTGGCGGAAGCGACGCGCTTCCCGGAGCTTGCGACTGTCGTGACCGAGCAGGGCGGCAGCCGCGAGGCCGTGCGGCGCATCGGCGCGCTCCTCGAGGGCGAGACCCACGCCGGTCATCTGGCCCTGGAGAACGCCACCTTCGCCGCCGCGCAGTTCCTGCAGATGGTGGTGGCCCTGCCCCAGCGCCGCGCCCTCGGCCTCGGCACACCGTTGACGCCGGCGGAGCTCGAGAGCTGGCCCAGGGATACGGTCGCCCTGTTCCTGAACGGCTGCCGCGGCCGGCTGCGCCGATAAAGCTTCCCTAGGCCGCCACGAACTGCGTCGCCAGGTTCCCCTCGTAGGTCGTGGGGCCGACGTGGTCGAGCTGGCTCTTCAGGTCGGCCCAGATCTCGCCGCCCATGTCGGTCCAGCGCCGGCAGAAGCTGAAGTCCTCGCTGAGATAGGCGCCGGTGACGGGATCGATCATGCACTCGAAGAGCGCCACCCGGTTCGGGCTGTCGGCGAGCGCGTCGCGATAGTTGTGGTCGGCGCGGAACCGCAGCGACTGGTACTGCGCGCACATCTTCTCCAGCACGTGGCGCTGGATCATCAGGAACCCGGTGCCGGCGCCGCGCACGCGCGCGAACTCGCCGCGGGTCGCGATGTGGTTGGGGTCCTCCACCTCGAGCACATAGTGCAGGGCGGCGGCGCCGGGATCCGGCCGGCCGGCCTCGAGGGTCAGGCGGACCTTCTCCCAGTCGATGCGCTTGATGGGATAGATCGCGGCGCAGACGTCGGCGCCGCTGGCGATCAGGCGCAGCACCTGCTCGGGCTGGAAGCCGATGTCGGCGTCGATGAAGAGAAGATGGGTGGCCTCGGGATCGTCCAGGAACGCCGCCACCAGATTGGCCCGCGCCCGGGTGATGAGGGCGTCGTTCTGCTGCATCTCCAGCTTGAACTTGATGCCGCCGTGGGCGCGCAGCGCGCTCTGCAGCTTCAGCAGCGACGTGCAGTAGATGCTGTTGACCTGCCCGCCGAAGCAGGGCGTGGCCACGACGAGCTGAATTTGATTCGCCATCTGGGACAGGCTCCGGAGATGCGGGCCTCGACGCTAGCCAAGTATGGTGAAGCGGAGGTTAACGTCCGCCCTTCGCCGCATCGAATGGAGCGGACTATTGTAATCCCCGGCGGCAGGCGGTATGCGCAGACGCGCCGCCTCCGATCCGCGAGATCCCCCGATGCTGCCCCGACGTCTCCTCCTCGCCGCTTTCTTCCTGCTCGTGACCCCGGCGGCACGCGCCCAGCAGATCACCTGGTCGGCCGCCGACGCCGCCAAGTTCGCCGCCATCCGCCGGGGCTTTCCGGAATACGGCACGCTCGGCGACCGGGAGTTCGCGCAGGAACTGCTGCTGCGCGTGCGCAAGGTCTGGCTGGCGCCCGAGGCGGAGCAGCAGGAATTCTACCGCATCTTCGTGGCACGCCTGCCCCAGTACGACGCCTATTCCTGGCACGGCCTGCACGACGAGCTGATCCGCCTGCTGCTGACGGCGTTCGCGCACTTCAACCGGCCGCCCTGACGCGGACACCTATCGCTGCGCGGTGCCGACCCGGCCGATCCCCGGCAGCTTGAGCGCCGGGCGCTTGAAATCGATGCCGATGTTGAGGCCGAGGAAATTGGCCTCGATCCCCTCGTCGAGGGCCGCCAGCAGGCCTGCCATCCCCAGCAGCGACACCTGATACCCGGTCCCGCTCGGCGCGGCGCCGAAGACGGAGCCACCGGGCAGGTAGTCCCGGCCGATGGCGATCGACGGCAGGTTGAGGCGAAGCTCTGGCACGGCGCGGGCGACATAGGCGGTGAAGGTGTTGCTGTTGGGGCCGGGCCAGGCGCGGTACTCGTGGGGATAGGGGTAGGCCGCGACCGCGGCGCGCACCTTCTCGATCAGCGCATCGACCTCGGGCCCGCGGCGATCGAGGATGAGATCGGGATGCGCGCCGAACCAATAGTTGTCGGGACCGGTGCGGTCGACGCGCACCGCCGGCGCGCCCTCGGAGACGCCGAAGCCGATCACCTCGTAGCGCGTGAAGCGCGGCGCCCCCGTGGGCTTCACCGCGATCCAGGTGTGGACGGCGAAGGCGGCGCGCCAGGCGACGGCGCGAGCCGCATAGACCTGGATCACCGCTTCCGGCGTCGTCGCGGGATCCGGCGCCAGACCAGTGGCGTCCCGGCGCTGTTCGAACCAGGGAACGCCGCTCTCTCGGGTGGACATGCAGGCACTCACGAGGATGGGGAGGACGAACAGCGCGAGGATGGAACAGGCGAGACGGCGCCTTGTTCGCTTCCTGGCGGCGGGCGGCACGGCGGTCGTGAGGTCGGCAGGCACTGCGGGCTGTCCTCGATGGCACCGTGGCGGGCCGCAGGATAGCAGGTCGCCGGGAGATCGGGGATCACGGGCGCCGTGATCGGCTGCGGACACCCCATCTGACATGTAAGATACTGATTACGTTGTTGGATAGCGCATTTCCGCCGACCCGAATTCTTAATCAAATCTTAAATGTCGAGGCCGAGGATGGGCCTGGGAGCCTCGATGAGGAGAGCTTGCGCATGAGCAGTAGCATCAGCACGATCAGCCCCGCCGCCTACGTCCCGCCGCCGAAACCCGACGCCAGCGACACGGGCTCGCAGCACAGCCTCGGCAACGACACGCCGACCGTCACCACCAATACGGACAGCACGACGACGACGACGGTGACCGATCCCAACGGCACGGTCGTCTCCGCCACCACCTCGGGCACGCCGTCGACCGGTCAGACCCCGGGCAACGGCAGCAGCTCGTCCTCCCTTCTCGACATCACGGTCTGAGCGGCGCCGCATCGGCGCTCACGCTCAGCCACAGCGGCCGGCATCGGCAGAACGCCGACATCGCCGCATCTCCTGACATCTCGGAAGCTGAATAGGCAGCCGTCGGCTGCCTAGGATGCCCGCGCGCGCTGGCGCCGGCGCTTCGCCTGACGCTTGGCCTTGCGGCGGTTGGAACGGACGCGGGCGCTGGATTTGCTCGGTGTCTTCATCGGGAACTCCTGTCTGATCCCAGTATCGCATGCCGCGCGGGCGAGCGCACCCGGGCACTCGATGGAAGCTGTTGGATTGCCGCGAGGACCACCGCCGAAGCCTCGGAACCGCGGATTTTCCTTGACATAGTTCATGTTTTGTTCTATCAAGCAACTTCACGCATGAAATTGCTTCCAGGGTCTCCATGAGCGGCATCTGCACTCCGAAGATGCGGAAAGCATCAACGCAACCTTGGCCCGGCGTCGCGATCGACGAGGAAGCAAATCAGCTCAGCCCCAACCGGATCTTCGCGCGACGATCACCGGTCGGCTACGTCTGCGTTGGCCTCGGCGACCCCACGCGCCTCCTGCGCTTCGCCTTCGAAGACGAAAATTACGAAACGAACCCAATTTTCGCAGCCGCCTGCCAGCGCCTGGGCAAAGCTGTCGAAGCAGGGGGCGTTGAGAAGGCTCGGCGCCTCGGCCTCAAAATTCCGCTTGGCTGCATCGACGACCCTGCGTTGCGCCGCCTTGCCATCGCTTCCGCGCTGTTGAAAGCCGGCTTCAATCCTGCCGAGCGGCGCGACGATGACGGCCTATGGACAGACGGAGGTGCGAGCGGCACAACCTCGACCCTCGGCACTGTCGTCGGATCGGTCGCTGCCGCCGATACCATCGCGGGATCGGTGTTCGGGAGTGTCAGCGAGGCCACGCTCGCGGCACTGGGGATACTCGGCAGCGGAATGCTTGCCGCCACTGCTTTTCTTGGCGTGCTTTTCTTTCCGACCAATCGAAGCCAGCTTTCGGCAGGCACGCTGCCGGGCCACCCGGATCTCAGTTACCGCTACGACGACGGCGAGGGTTCCCTCTCGCTATTTCAGAATGGCGAGCGAATTTTCTTCGCGCACCCTGATGCGGACGGCGTTTTTCGCGACAGCGATGGCCGTATCGTCGGACGCAAGCTCGACGGCAGCGTCATGCTGGATCCGGACGCGGCCGCCGGCCTTGCCTCCAGCGCTGCCCCCGCACAGCGTCCCGGCGATGATCCCGACGCGGTGGGAGCAGCGGTTGGCGCTGCTACTGGTGCAATCGCAGGCGCCGAGATCGGATCACGGCTTCAGACAGGCGCGGCCGACGCGACGCGCAACGAGCCAAAACTGTGCCCGGATCCTGGGCCAGATAAGCCGGGAGGCAAGTCGGAAGAAGCAGTCGCCTACCAAGCTTTCATCAGTCGGCTCGTTAATCCCGACAATCCGCTGCCGCCCGGTCTCGCAGTGAAGCTGTGGAATTCCCAGGATGAAAGGGACGTGTTTTTCGACGACTGCCGTCACAGCGACGGAACGATGATCGAGGCAAAGGGTCCGGGCTATCTTGAGATGCTTGAGAAGGGCACTTTCTTCCCCTGGCAAGGAGTGGAGTGGAAAATTCTGGATCAGGCCGACAGGCAGGTAGAAGCAGCGGGACCACGAACGGTAGTCTGGTATTTCGCCGAGGAGAAGGTCGCCGACTATGTACGCGCACTCTTCCTGAAGGAAAAGATCGAGATAACAGTCAGATACGCTCCGATGCCATGACAAACGACCTGACTACCCGTTATACGGTCCACAGCTATTGGGGCCCCCGGAAGGAAAGCCCGGGGGCATTGACCGTGCGCTACCTCAAAATGCTCGAAGCGCTTTCGCAGATCGATCCCGTTTTTGCTCCCTGGCTCTTTGCCGGAACCGAGGAAGCGACGCCGCTGAAAGATCTGAGCGTCGCAGAGATCGCAAATCTGATCGCGCAAGGTGTGAGCCGCGCGGACGACGGCGACCCAACGCCGTCGGGCGGATACTGGATGGGCGCCGCCACCGCACTCAAACGGATTCCACGCTTGATCGACGTAACGGTTCATGCTGGCAGCTACGCGGTCGCAAATTACTTTATCAACAGCGCCTCGTTCAATACTGCGCCCCTCAATGCGGAGAATGCCGCGTTCATCAACTTCCATGTCTTCAAGGCTGCCGTATTGGCGATTGCCTCAACGTGGGACGCCACCTGGTGCGGCGCCTCCCACTGGGGAATGCCGGAGGGCGAGAAATTGCACAGGTTGAGACGGCCATTTTTCGGCCTCGCCTGGATGACCTACATCTCCCCTCGTTTCGCCCCCATGATCACCCCTCCCCGCACGGCGATCAGCGAGCGGGTGCCGAACGGCGGCCTGCTGATGATCGCGACCGAGGAACGGTTCAGCGCTGACAATCCCGCGCATCTCGCCGTCGCGCGCGATATCGAGGCCGCGCTCGAGCCGGTGAACGCCCTCCCCTGGCCGCCGGATGCGGAACCGCAATCCACATGAGCTCGGTAGCGCCGCGGCACCGGGGGCTGGACGAGGGTGGCGTTTCGTGAAATAGGGTTCCCGCCGTTTCAACTCAAAAATAGGGATCAGCCCCCGTGTCCGAAGACAAAGCCCTCTACGACAAAGGTCTGCCGATCCGCCGCGCGGTGCTCGGCGCCGAGTATGTCGATGCGTCGCTCGCCAAGGCCGACGACTTCATGATGGCCTTCCAGCGCGCCACCACGAGCTGGGCCTGGGGCTGGGCGTGGGGCGATCCGACCCTCGATCGCAAGACCCGCAGCCTGATCAATCTCGCGATGCTGACCGCGCTCAACCGCGCGCCGGAGATCAAGCTCCACGTCAAGGGCGCGCTCACCAACGGCGTGACCGTGGACGAGATCAAGGCCGTGCTGCTGCACGCGACCGCCTATTGCGGCATCCCCGCCGGCCTCGACGCCTTCAAGGCCGCCCACGAAGTGCTGGTGAAAGAAGGCAAGGTCCCGGCGGGCAAAGCGTAAGCGCGGGCCGCCGCCGGTGCCGTCCGCGGCCGGAGAGTTCGTCGGCGAGACGCTCGGGCGTTTCGTCGCCGAGAGCCGCTGGGAGGATATCGACGGCGGGCTCCGCCACGAGGCGAAGCGCGCGCTCCTCAACTTCATCGGCACCACCCTCGGCAGCGCGCGGGACCCGATGGTGGACGCGGCGGTCGCGGTGCTGGCGCCGTTCAGCGGCCCCGGCGGCCTGACGCTGATCGGCCGCGGCGAGACGTTGGACGCGATGGCGGCGTCCTTCATCAACTGCATCGCCGGCAATCACCTTGAATACGACGACACGCATCTGCGGACCGTCATCCATCCGACGGCACCGGTGGCGCCGCCCGTCCTGGCGCTGGCGGAGGAACGGCAGATTCCGGGCGCGGCCGCGCTCCACGCCTTCATTCTCGGCGTCGAGGTGGAATGCCGCATCGGCAATGCGGTATCGCCCTCGCATTACGCGCGCGGCTCCCACATCACGGCGACGGCCGGCGTCTTCGGCTCCGCGGCGGCGGCGGCCAAGCTCCTGGGGCTTCCGGCGGCACAGATCGGGATGGCGCTCGGCCTCGCCGCCAGCCAGTCCGCGGGCGTCGTCGAGAACCTCCCGAGCGCGGCGAAGAGCGTCGGCGTGGGCAACGCCGCCCGCAACGGGATCTTCGCCGCCTTGCTGGCGAGGCAAGGCTACACCGCGGCGCCGGCGGCGCTGGAGGGTCCGCTCGGCTGGGCGCAGTCCCGAGGCGGCACGCTTGCTCTCGAGGAGATCCGCGACGGACTCGGCGAGCGCTGGGAGCTCCGCTCAAACAGCTACAAGCCCTATCCCTGCGGCATCGTCTTTCATGCCGTGATCGACGCCTGCCTGGCGCTGCGCGAGCGGCTCGGCGTTACCGCCGCCGACGTCGCCGCGGTCACGGTGCGCGGGAGTCAGCTTCTTCTCGATCGCGGCGATCGGGCGGTGGCGACGGAGCGCGACGCGCGCATCAGCATCCACCACAGCGCCGCCGTGGCGCTCGCCCGCGGCCGCGCCGGCGTGGCGGAGTTCGGGCCCGCCACCGTCACGGACCCGATGCTGACGATGCTCCGCGGCAGGGTTCGCGCCGGGCTCGATCCCGCCATGCCCGACGGCGCCGCCGCGGTCACCGTCGAGACCCGCGACGGCCGCAGCGAGACGGTCCGCGTCGACCATGCCCGCGGCAGCGCCCAGCGCCCGCTCAGCGACCGTGACCTCGAGGACAAGTTCCGCGACAACGCCGCCAGCGGCGGCGGCACGGCCCACGTCGACGAGCGGATCGCGGCGATCTGGGCGATCGAGGAAGCCCCAAGCCTGCGCCCGCTCATGCGCCTGATGAGATCAGGCCTGACTGAGTGACACGCTAAAGTCGAGCGGGCGCCGCTCGGCCAGGTTCCGATCGGTCGCGCCCTCTCTCAATTAATTTAGTTGCCAATCGGCGCCAACGGGGCGGATGCTGATGTTCTGCTTCACCGCTCCATCGCCGCGGCACCGTAGCCGCGCCATGGGCAAGCAGGACAATAGCGAGTACATCGGTTTCACCGTCACCGCCGTGGCGCGCCCCTGGGCGTCGCCATAAGCGTGTTTTTTCAGGTCAGGAGGACGAAACAACACCAAGCCAAGGGAGGAAAAACAAATGTCGATGTCCGTGGAATTGGCCCGCCAGGTTCCCTGGTGGAAAGAGCCGACAAAGGATCAATGGCTGGCATGGGTGGCGGCCTGGCTGGGCTGGACCCTGGACGCCTTCGACTTCACGATCTTCCTGCTGATCATGGTGCCGATCGCCCAGTCCTTCGGCGTTCCTCTCCTCGCCGTGACCGCGGTCTTCACCATCACCCTCTGGCTACGACTGGTCGGCGCCGTCGGATCCGGATGGCTCGCCGATCGCATCGGCCGCAAGAAGCCGCTGATGGTCTCGATCCTCTGGTATTCGATCTGCAACTTCGCCGCCGGCCTGGCGCCGAGCTTCCTTCTCCTCTTCATCTTCCGCGCGCTGCTCGGGATCGGCATGGGCGCGGAGTGGCCTGCCGGCGCCGCACTGGCGATGGAATCCTGGCCGGCACGTTCCCGCGGCTTCATGAGCGGTGTGCTGCAGGGCTCGTGGAGCCTCGGATTCCTGCTGTCCAGCGCGGCCTACGGCCTGCTCTACGACGCCATCGGCTGGCGCGGCCTGCTGATGCTCGGCATCCTGCCGGCGCTCGCGGTGGTCTGGATCCGCGTCTACGTCAAGGAGCCGGAGGTCTGGGTCGAGAACCGGCGACTGCAGCGCGAACAGCAGCAGGAATTCCGCACGCCACTCCTCGACATCTTCCGCCTGCGGATGCTGCCGAACACGCTCACCGCCTGCCTGTGGATGGCCAGCAGCTTCGTCGTCTACTACTCGGTCTATGGCATGTTCGCCACGCATCTGCAGAAGGATCTGCACTTCGATGCCGCGACCACGGCCATGCCGATCGCCTTCGCCAACCTGGTCGCGTTCTTCGCCAGCGGCTTCTGGGGCTGGATCGCCGACCGGCACGGACGGCGCTGGGCCATGATCATCCCGGCGGCGATCGGCCTGTTCGTCACGCCGTTCTATCTCTTCTCCGCCTCGTATGTGGTGATCGTCGGCACCTACATCCTGCAGGGCGCGTTCCTGGGCGCGATCTACGGGCAGAATCCGAGCTATCTTTCCGAGCGATTCCCGACCGAGGTGCGCGCGACCGCGGCGGGCTTCTGCTATCACCAGGGGGCGATCTGGGCGGGATTCACCGGACCCGTGCTGGCCCTCCTCGCCGCCAGCCAGCCGCTCGGCTTCGCGATTCCGATGCTGATCTCCACATCGGGCGCGGCGCTGATCTTCGTCTTTGCGCTGCTGATCGGACCGGAGACGAAAGGAAAGGTGCTGGTGCCGCAGCTTACGCTGGTGCCAGACTTCTGACGCTAGGCGGCTGATCTATTGCGCCGACGCCACTAAGGCGCGTTCCTCGGAGTGGCGTCGGCGCTTTGCTTGACGACCGTGACCTTGATCCACGTCGTCGTCCAATGCAGGTGCTGATCGGAGATCCGCACGCGCAGCCAGTGTTCCCCGGGCGGCACCTCCACCGCGGGAATGTCGATCCCCGCCGCGGTCATGTAGTCCTCGACCCTGTCCGTCAGGTCCTGGAGCGGCGCCTTGGCGTAGATCAGCGTCGCCGTTCCCATCTCGATCGGCACCTCGCCGCGGGGCGTGAACTTGATCTGCAGGCGGAACGGCGACGTCACCGTCGCGCCGGGCGCCGGCGAGATCTGCTCGATCGCGGGACCGCTGAAGGCCTGACGGTCGGTGTTGGCGGCAACCCTGGTGTTGGCCAGCGCCGCTTCATCTGCCGTGATGAGGGTCGCGGCCGACGCGGCGCCGGGGGCAAGACCCAGCAGCAGCACCGCCACAAAGACGTATCGGCGATCCGAACGCGCCGTGATTGTGATCATGTCTGCACCATGGAAGGCAGCGTTAAGTATAGAGCGTATGCCCTTCCGGCGCTTCCACCCATTGGGGCAGATTACACGTCTCCAATGACAGCTGAGTGAGAAACCTGTGACAGTTTCGTTGCAGGCAGCCCGCATTTGTGATGTGGCTCACAGGGGCGGGCCCGATCGCGCCGATATCATGCACGGGAGATAGCGTCGAAGACCGATCCCCGGGGAGGATGCAATGCGGCGAGCGTTCCAGACGGCAGCGATCGTCTCGCTGATGACAGCCCTCGCGGCCTGCGCCTCGCCCTCCCAGACCACCAACCAGTTCGCCGAATTCGCCAAGGCCGGCGCCACGCTGGCGGACAGCACGCCGCCGCTCCTCGACGCCGCCTTCGCCGAGACCGTGAAGACCGACAGCCTGATCCTCGCCACGGCCCGCGGCGGCATCACCGACAGGAAATCGCGCATCGATGCCCTGGCGCAGAGCGACAAGCAGCTCGCCGCCCGGGTGCAGGTCTTCGCGGATCTGAAGCGGCACAGCCAGCTGCTGCGCAGCTATTTCGTTACCCTCGGTTTCCTCGCGGACGCCAGCGGCGACAGCGCGCTGGGCGACAGCGCCAAGGGCATCGTGGATCAACTGGGAATTCTGCGTCCCTCGATCGCCAATGCGAACTTCGAGGGCGTCGCCGTCGACACCCTGGTGCAGACGGCGGTGCCCATCGCCGTCGGCGCCTTTCGGTCGCTCGCCCTCAAGCACGAGCTGGAAGCGCGGGCGAAGACGATCGCCAGCGAGATCGATCTGCAGCGGGCCGCGCTGGCGGCGATTGCCAAGGGCATGGAAGCCGATATGAAGACGAGGCTCGCCAGCACGGACGCCGAGAGCATCGTCCGGCCCTTCGTGGAGCCCGGACCCTTGCCCGGCGACTGGGACCAGCGGCGCCTCGCGAGCCTGCAGCGGCAGACCGCCCTCGAGGCGGTGCAGGCGGCGGCCCAGGCATCGGACAATCTGCGGCAATCCTTCATCGCGCTCACCGAGAGCGGCGGCTCCGCCAATCTCACGCTCCTCATCAGCGACGTCTCCGAAGTCGCGTCCCTGGTGCAATCCCTGAAGGTCACCAAGACATGACACGCAAACCCCAACGCGGAGGCAGATCATGTTGACGCCCGAACAAATTCACGCGGCGACGCTCGACCAGCTGCGGGACGTGCGCACGGAGATGCTGTCCTTCGAATGGACATCGGACCTCGAGGACGCCGACGACGCGACCAAGCAAAAATCGGCCCAGACGCTCCTGGCGGTGCAGCACGCGATCCTGGCTCTCGAAAACCAGAACCTCGCCGACATCAGGGACAGGCTGGTGGCGAATGAAGCGGCGCTGAGCGACGGCATCGCCAAGGTGAAGGACGCGCTGGACGACATCACCGACATCGCCACCGCCTTGAAGGCGATCGGCGCGCTGATCGAGATCGTGGGGAAGGTGGCGAGCCTGGTTGCGTAGCCTTGCGGGACTACCGTGGCGCCGGTCCACCTACGCCAAGTCTCCAGGTGGCTGCGTCACCCAAAGCCTTGGCGCAGGGTGGCGTCCCCAGCGGGATTCGAACCCGCGTTACCGCCGTGAAAGGGCGATGTCCTAGGCCTCTAGACGATGGGGACGAGGCGTCTGGCGTGGCCAGCGCCAAGGGTCTAAAGGGGCGCCGGGGAGAAAGCAAGCGGGGCGGGTTCAGGCCGGCGCCGCGTCGTCGATCAGGAGCTGGACGTCGTTCCGGCCCTGCCAGGTGTCGGCGCGGAGATGCCCCGCGAGATGGAACCCCTGCCCTCGCCCATTGAGGAGCGCGCGGCCGAGATCGCTGTCGAGGCAGCGGAAGGCGATCGCCTTGAGGCGCTGCGGGCTCGCGGCCTCGCCGAGGATGAGGCGCACATGGGCATTCCCCACCACGTCGGCGCGCATCACCCGCATGCCCGGGAAGGCGAAGCGCGGCTCGGCATTCCCGGCGCCGAAGGGCGCCAGGCGCTCCAGCAGCGTCACGAACTCAGGCGTCGCCGCCGCCGGCATCAGCATGCCGTCGAGGCCCAGCTCCGGCGTGAGGCCGCCCGGCCCCGCCGCCAGCGCCACGCGCTCGGCGAGGAAATCCCGGAATGCGTCCAGCTTCGCCGCCGTCACGGTGAAGCCCGCCGCCATGGCATGGCCGCCGCCGTTGACCAGCAGCCCCGCCTGCCGCGCGGCGATGACCGCCGGCCCCAGCGCAAAGCCCGCCACCGACCGGCCCGAGCCCTTGCCGATGCCATCCGCCAGCGCCACCACGCAGGCCGGGCGGTTGTAGCGCTCCTTGAGGCGGCCGGCGACGATGCCGATGACGCCGGGATGCCAGTTCTCGCCGGCGACGAAGGCGATCGGCAGCGCCGGGTCGCAGGCCTCCACCGCGGCGATCGCCTCCTCCAGCACGCGGGCCTCGATCTCGCGGCGCTCGGCGTTCCATTGATGCAGCGACTGCGCCAGCGTCCGCGCCTCGCTCGCGTCGTCGGTGGAGAGGAGACGCGTGCCGGCATCGGCACAGCCGACGCGACCGCCGGCATTGACCCGCGGTCCGAGGATGAAGCCCGCGTGATAGGCGTCGAGACGCTCGCCGACGCCAGCCACTTCCGCCAGCGCCGCGATCCCGGTGTTGCCGAGGCTACGCATGACCTTGAGGCCCTGCGCCACCAGGGCACGATTGACCCCGGTCAAGGGCACCACGTCGCAGATGGTGCCGAGCGCCACCAGATCCAGGAGCCGCGTCAGGTCCGGCTCGTCCCGGGTCGCGTACCAGCCCTGCTGGCGCAGCGCGCGATTGAGTCCGACCGCCAGCAGGAAGGCGACGCCCACCGCCGCCAGCATCCCGTGCGGGCTCGTCTCGTCGAGCCGGTTCGGATCCACCACGGCGACCGCGCGCGGTATCTCCGGCTCGCCCATGTGATGGTCGATCACGACGACGTCGAGGCCGGCATCCGCGGCGGCGGCGAGCGGCCCGTGGGCGGTGATGCCGCAATCCGTCGTCACCGCCACCGACGACACCTTCGGATTTCAGCCTCAGCAGCGCCGGCGCGTTGGGGCCGTAGCCTTCCTTCATGCGGTCCGGCACGTAGACGACGACGCGGCCGCCCACGGCGGAGAGAAACCGCCGCAGCAGCGCCGCCGAGGTGGCGCCGTCCACGTCGTAGTCGCCGAAGATCGCGATCAGCTCGCCCGATGTCACCGCGCGCACCAGGCGCTCGATGGCGCGGTCCATGTCGATGAAGGCGCTGGGATCCGGCAACTGGTCGCGGAGCGTCGGATTGAGGAAGCGCTCGGCGCCCTCCGCCTCGATCCCCCGCGCCGCCAGCACGCGGCCGAGAATCTCCGGTATGCCCAGGCGCTGGGCCAAGGTCAGGCCGGCGCGATCGTCCCCCGCGCGCTGCCGCCAGCGCCGGCCGCAGAGCGACCGCTCGACGCCGAGAAACGCGGGAGCCGCCGGAACGCCACCCTCCATCGACTGCTACCGCACGTACGCCTCGTAGTGCGTCTTGCGCTTGAAGTTGTGCTGCGCCTCGATAAGGCGGACGGTGCCGCTGTGGGAGCGCATCACCATGGAATGGGTGACGGCGCCGCCGGGGAAGAGACGCACGCCCTGCAGCATGCTGCCGCTGGTGACGCCGGTCGCCGCGAACATCACGTCGCCCTTGGCCAGATCGAGAAGACCGTATTTGCGATTGAAGTCGGTGATGCCGATGCGCTTGCGCGCGGCCGCGCTCGTCGTCGTTGCGGAAGATCAGGCGGCCCTGCATGTGGCCGCCGATGCAGCGCAGCGCCGCCGCGGCCAGCACGCCTTCGGGCGCGCCGCCGGATCCCACGTACATGTCGATGCCGCTCGCCGGGCGCGAGGTGGAGATCACGCCGCTGACGTCGCCGTCCGAGATCAGCATGATGCGGGCGCCGGCCTCGCGCACCTTGGCGATGAGCTCGGCGTGGCGCGGCCGGTCGAGGATGCAGACCACGAGATCGGCGACCTCCGCGTGCTTCGCCTTGGCGAGATTCTTGAGGTTCGTGGCGGGCGTCTCGTCGAGATCCACCACTTCGCCGAAGCCGGCGCCGATGGCGATCTTGTCCATGTAGACGTCGGGCGCGTTGAGGAAGCCGCCGTGCTCCGCCATGGCGATGACAGCCAGCGCGTTGGGCCCGCCCTTGGCGGTGATGGTGGTGCCCTCGAGCGGATCGAGGGCGATGTCGATCTTGGGCCCGTGACCGGTGCCGACCTTCTCGCCGATGAAGAGCATCGGCGCCTCGTCGCGCTCGCCCTCGCCGATGACGACGGTGCCCTCGATGGCGAGGCCGTTGAGCGCGGTGCGCATGGCGTCGACGGCGGCCTGGTCCGCCGCCTTCTCGTCGCCGCGCCCCATCAGCCGCGAGGCGGAGAGCGCCGCGGCCTCGGTCACGCGCACCGCCTCCAGCGCCAGATTGCGATCGGTCCATGCCACGTCGGTCATGCTGCCTCCCGGTGTTTCCGTGTCAGAGTGTCTCGATGCGGATCATGCGCGGCGGCTCCACCACGGTCGGCAACCCGCCGATATGGCGCAGCGCCTTCTGCATGGCCGCTTCCTCGGTATCGTGGGTCGTCAGCACGACCGGAACCGCCTCGCCCGGCGACCGGCTGCGCTGGATCATCGCCTCCATGGAGACTTGCTGGTCGCGGAGCGCGGCCGCCACGTCGGCGATGACGCCGGGCCGGTCCACCACCATCAGCCGAACATAGTAGGCGCCGCGGTGCCGGTCCATCGGCGAGGCCGGCAGCGCGCGGAGCGCCGAGGCCGCGACCGCGAAGCTCGGCGACCAGCGGCCGTTGGCGATGTCGAGGAGATCCGCCACGACGGCGGACGCCGTCGGCTCGGCGCCGGCGCCGCGTCCCTCGAGCATGATGCGGCCGCAGAAATCGCCCTTCCACCATGATGGCGTTGAAGACGCCCTCCACATGGGCGATCGGCGTCGAGCGCGGCACCATGCAGGGATGCACGCGCTGCTCGATCCCGTGCTCGGTCGGGCGCGCGAGGCCCAGGAGCTTGATGCGAAATCCGAGCTCCTCCGCATACTCGATGTCGAGGTCGGAAATGTGACGGATGCCCTCGACGTAGACGCCGGCGATATCGACCGACGTGCCGAAGGCGACCGCGGTCAGGATCGCGAGCTTGTGGGCGGCATCGACGCCGTCGATGTCGAAGCTCGGATCCGCCTCGGCGTATCCCCGCTTCTGCGCCTCCGCCAGCACCGCGGCGAAGCTGCGCCCGCTCTCGCGCATCGTGGTGAGAATGAAATTCGAGGTGCCGTTCAGGATGCCGTAGACCCGCGCCACGTGATTGGCGGCGAGCCCCTCGCGCAGCGACTTGAGGATCGGGATGCCGCCGGCCACCGCCGCCTCGAAGGCAAGGGCCACGCCCTTCTCCTCGGCGAGCTTCGCGAGCTCGGTGCCGTGCCGCGCCATCAGCGCCTTGTTCGCGGTCACCACGTGCTTGCCGCGCGCGAGCGCGGTGCGCACGACGTCGAGCGCCACGCCCTCGCCGCCGCCGATGAGCTCCACCACGACATCGGCCTTAGCATCGGCCGCCAGTGCCACGGGATCGTCATACCAGCGCATCGCGGCAAGATCGACGCCACGCTCCCGGCGCCGGTCGCGGGCGGAAACCGCGCACACCTGAAGGTGACGGCCGCCGCGGCCGGCCAGCAGCTCTGCGTTGCGGTGCAGCAGCTGCAGCGTGCCGGATCCCACGGTGCCGAGTCCGGCGATGGCGATGTTGAGGGGCGCTTTCACGGCCGACTCGCGATGCACTGCGCCGCGGTCGCGGCGCGGCGCTTGTTGTACCCCCGCACCGGCCCGGTTTCGACTGTTTTGTGGCCGGGTGGCGAGCAGCCGTCCGGCGCGCTCAATTTTCCAGCGAGATATCTGCGGTTCCCGGCTGCCGATCCGCCGGCGGCGGGCCGGCGCCAATCGAGACCGAGGTCGCGGGCACGCCGAGCTGCGTCAAGGCCACGCCGACGGCGCGCGCGCGATCGAGAGCCAGATTGAACCCGGCGATCGAGCGAGTCGCGAGGTCGCGTCCCGGGCCGAGCTCGGTGAAGGCAACCACATGCAAGGTGCCGCCGCCGTTCCGCTGGCGAGCCCGCACCGCCTCGCGCAGCTGCTCGGTGCTGGCGTCCGCGACTTTGGTCGTGTTGGGCTCGAAAGCCACGGTGGCGAGATTCGTCTTCGCCGGCGGCACGGCCGCCAGCACCGGCGGCGTGGCGGCCGAGCGCACGGTGCCTGCCGGCGCCACACGCGGCGAGGTGGCGGCGGCGGGAGCTGGCGCCGGCGCGGGTGGCGGTGCGCTCGCCGTCGGGATGCCCGCCGGCGCCGGAGGCGGCTCCCGCGGCGTCTCGCCTTCCGGCAGGCTGCCCACGGCGGGGGTGGCGATCGGCGATTCCGCCGGCGGCGCTTCGCTGGTGCGAGCGGGCTTCTCGGCCGCTGTGGCGGCGGGTGGCGGGGTGGCAGGTGCCGTGGCGACCGACGGCTGCGTAGCGGTGGTGCCGGCGGCGCCGGCTGCCGGGACCGCGGGAACCGCCGCGCTCTCCACCGGCGGTGGCGCACCCTCCGTCGTTGATCCCGGTGCGGGCACGGCGTCCGCGGTAGCAGGCGGCGCCGGTGGCCCCGGCTCCGCGGCGGCCGCCGGCGGTGCTGGAGGCGCCGCCGCGCTGGCGGCCGGCTCGGTGGTCCGGGGCACCGCCGAGATCACCGGCACCTTGGGCGGAACCGGCGCGAACTGGTCGCTGTTCTCCAGATACTGGGCGTTCTCGCGGTCGCCAGCCAGGCTGCGCCGGAGCTTCTCCCGCTCCGCGGCGCTGAGTGCGTTGGTGGGCACCGTCGGCACCGAGGCGAGGTTGGGATAGGCTTCCTTGCTGCCTTCCTCGAGGTTCTTCTGGTTGCGCTCGGGGCCGGTATCGTCGTTCTTCGAGGCGCCGGTGGCGCCGCGGTACCATTCGATCGGGCTGGCCCAGTTGGGCACGTAGGAGCACGCGCCGAGGCTCAGCAACAGGCCCAGCGCAACGCCAGTCGCGCGCTGCGGCCGACGGCGCTCCGCCCTGGTCCTTCGCACTTGCATCATTGCCCTAAAGCTTCCCTCAACCGCCCCTGTCGCCACACCCGGCCCCTTGGTCGAGGCTCCGCGGCACCCCACATATGCCTCGCACGTCGAATAAAGGGCCTGCCGCGGGGGTTGCCGCCGGTGTATGAGATCGGTGTATTCAATCGGGCGGGCCGCGTCACCAAGATTCCTCCGAGGGCAGCGGAAGGCTTCGTATGACCGATAGTTCGGGACCGGGTAAGCGCGGTCAAGAGCCGGGAAATCCCGACATCCACATCCCCGATCCCGTGCAACTCGCACGCGACTTCGCGGAGATCGCCGAGCGCAGCCAGCGCCTGGTGCTGGAGTTCCTGCAGCGCCAGCAGTCGGACGGCGTCGACATGGCCTCGCCGTTCAGCCTCGGCCAGGCCTTCATGGAGATGACCCAGCGCCTGATGGCGGATCCCGGCCGTCTGGTGCAGGCGCAGCTCTCGCTCTGGCAGGACTATCTCAAACTCTGGCAGACCACCACCCAGCGCCTCATGGGCGGCGCCGGGGAGACCGTCATCGAGACCCCCGCCGGCGACCGGCGCTTCAAGGACAGCGCCTGGACCGAGAACGCGGTCTTCGACTACATCAAGCAGAGCTACCTCCTCACCGCGCGCTGGATGCAGTCGACGGTGAAGGAGGTGGACGGTCTCGACGACAAGACCGCGAAGAAGGTCGACTTCTATACGCGGCAATTCGTCGACGCGATGGCGCCCTCGAATTTCGTGATGACCAATCCCGAGGTGCTGCGCGCCACGATCGAAAGCGGCGGCGAGAACCTGGTGAAGGGCCTCGACAACCTGCTGCGAGGATCTCGAGCGCGGCAAGGGCCGCCTGATGATCAAGATGACCGACCTCGACAAGTTCAAGGTCGGCGTCAACATCGCGGTGACGCCCGGCAAGGTCGTCTACCAGAACGACCTCATCCAGCTCATCCAATACGAGCCCACCACCGAGACGGTGAAGCGGCGCCCGCTGCTGATCATCCCGCCGTGGATCAACAAGTTCTACATCCTCGATCTGCGGCCGGAGAATTCATTCATCAAATGGGCCGTCGGGCAGGGCCACACGGTATTCGTGGTCTCCTGGGTCAATCCCGACGAGCATCTCGCCCGCAAGACCTTCGAGGACTACATGCGCGAGGGACTCGCTCGACTGCCTCGACGCGATGGAGAAGGCGACCGGCGAGCGCGAGGCCAACGTCATCGGCTATTGCCTCGGCGGCACGCTCTTGGCCTCGACCCTCGCCTACATGAAGGCGAAGGGCGACGACCGCATCAAGAGCGCGACCTACTTCGTGGCCCTCGTCGATTTCAAGGAGGCCGGAGAGCTCTCGGTCTTCATCGACGAGGAGCAGCTGCATTTCCTCGAGAAGCGCATGAGCGAGCATGGCTATCTCGAAGGCTCGGACATGGCGAACACCTTCAACATGCTGCGCGCCAACGACCTGATCTGGTCCTTCGTGGTGAACAACTATCTCCTGGGCAAGGAGCCGTTCCCGTTCGATCTCCTGTACTGGAACTCGGATTCGACGCGCATGCCGGCGGCGATGCACAGCTTCTATCTCCGCAACATGTACCAGGAGAACAAGCTGGTGGTGCCCGGCGGCATCACGCTGGCGGGCGTGCCGATCGATCTCTCGCATCGTCGACACGCCGAGCTTCCTGCTGTCGACGCGGGAGGATCACATCGCGCCGTGGAAGTCGACCTATTCCGCGACGCAGATATACAAGGGACCGGTCAAGTTCATCCTCGCCGCCTCCGGCCACATCGCCGGCGTCGTCAACCCGCCCGGCAAGGTCAAGTACGGTCACTGGGACAACGCCAAGAACTCCGCCGAGCCCCGACGACTGGCTCTCCACCGCCAAGCAGAATCCGGGCTCGTGGTGGCCCTCCTGGGAGAAGTGGATCGCCGACTACGCCGGCGGCACGGTTCCCGCGCGCAAGCCCGGCGACGGCAAGCTCAAGCCGATCGAGGACGCGCCGGGATCCTACGTGCAGGTGAAGGCCAGCTGAAGCCGACGCCGCCTAAATTCCGACACTTTGGAAGGCGAGGCTCCGCGTATCCGCAGAGTGGCGCCTCCGGGCGGCGGCGCGATCCCTGGTCGAATAGGTTTGCCTCCGTAGCCCCGAGGGCGCGATGTTCGTCTCCCGCGTCATCGTGCATCTGGATGCCCGCGTTCCCGCGCTGGGCTGGCTCCTGCGCGCGATCTATCGCGCATACGAATGGCGACTCCAGCGCGAGCTCAGCCATAGCGCGATGCCGCGTCATGTCGGCATTATTCTCGACGGCAATCGCCGCTACGGCGAGCTCCATCGGATCAGCGACGCCCGCGCCATCTACGATCGCGGCGCGGACAAGCTGGATGAGTTGCTGGATTGGTGCGAAGAACTCGGCATCCACGCAGTGACCCTCTGGGCCTTCTCGACCGATAACCTGCGCCGCGCGCCCGGCGAAGTTTGCGACATCCTCGGCGCGATCGAGGGCAAGCTGCAACGACTGGCGCAGGCGGCACGCGACGGACGCCATCAGGTGCGCGTGCGCGTCGTCGGTCGAACCGCCGGGCTTCCAGTCCCGTTGGTCCAGGCGATCCGCGCGGCGGAAGCGGCGAGCGCGCATTATCGCGGCCTCTGCCTGACAATCGCCCTCGCCTACGGCGGTCGCGACGAGATCGCCGATGCCGTTCGGGCCTTGCTCTCCGCGCGGCTGGAGATGGGCGACACGCTCGACCGGGCGATCGAGGCGATCTCGACCGACGCCATCGGTTGCTACCTCTATTCCGCCGACCTGCCGGATCCCGATCTGATCGTCCGCACCAGCGGCGAGGCGCGGCTCTCTGGCTTCCTGCTCTGGCAGAGTGTCTACAGCGAGTTCTATTTTTCCGACGTCTATTGGCCGGCGTTCCGCAAGATCGATTTCCTGCGCGCGATCCGCTCCTACCAGCAGCGACATCGCCGCTATGGGCTTTAGGACGGAGATTTGCACCGAGACAATGCCGTCGTTGACAGGGAACATCGCGATCTCTAAGTTTCCCTCGCCATGAACATGATTCATCTCGCCACCACCTTCGTCTGTTGGAACCGAAAGCAAGATCTTTCGGGGCCGAAGAGGTGTCGCGCGCGCTGAGTCCGTGTAGCAGGCAGACCACTTCGAAGGCCCCGCCAACCGCGCCGGGGCCTTTCGCATTTCTGGGGTCCGGCGCGGCGGGTGGCGCCTTCGGGACAGAACCGGAGACGCAATATGACGAGCTCATTCGAGACCCAATCCAATGTCGTCGTGCTGGAGCGGCCGCGCAAGACGCAGGCCACCCGCGCCGCGCCCGATCTGCGCGCGCCCGAGCGCTCGCTCTGGTCGCTGTTCTGCGCCTACTACACCCGCGCGCGCGACCGGCGTCATCTTGCCGAGCTCGATGATCACGCTCTCCGGGACATCGGTTTGACGCGGGATCAGATCGGCCGGCCGTTCTGGGAGCCGTTCGAGCGGCCGTGAAGCGTTCCCCGCCTTCGCTAGCGCCGATGCTCGTCCGCGAGCTCGGCGTAGCGGAGCGGCAGCGTCTCGATGGTGTGTTGCTCCTCCGCCGTGACCGGGCGGAGGAGACGCGCCGGCATGCCCGCCCAGAGCTCGCCGGACTTGACACGCTTGCCCGGCGTCACGATGGCGCCCGCGGCGACCCAGGCGCCCGTCTCCACGACGGCGCCGTCCATGACGCATGCCTTCATGCCGACGAAGCAGCGATCCTCGAGGCGGCAGGCGTGGATCAGCGCCAGATGCCCGATGGTGACGTGATCGCCGATCCAGGTGCCGCCGTTGTCGCGGCTGGAGACATGGATGACCGTGCCGTCCTGCACGTTGGTGCCGGCGCCGACGCGAATCGGCGCGAGATCGCCGCGCAGCACGCAGGCGTACCAGATGTTGGCGCGGGCGCCGATCTCGACATCGCCGACGAGCGTGGCGTTGGGCGCCACGAAGGCATCGCCGGCGATGACGGGAAGCCGGCCGCGGAACGGCAGGATGAAGTCGCTCAGGGGAAGAGCGGCTCCTGGCGCAGGCCCGCGATCTCCGGGAATCCCATCAGCACATTCATGTTCTGCACCGCCTGGCCCGAGGCGCCCTTGACGAGGTTGTCGATCGCCGAGACCAGGATGGCGCGGCCGGAGAGCCGGTCCTTGGAGAGACCGATGAGGCAGAGGTTGGAGCCGCGCACGTGATGGGTCGAGGGCAGCATGCCCTCCGGCAGCACATGGACGAAGGGCTCGTCCGCATAGGCCTGCTCCAGCACCCGCCGGAGATCGGCCAAGGTCGCGCCCTTGGCGTAGCGGACATAGATGGTGGAGAGGATGCCGCGGTTCATCGGCATGAGATGCGGCGTGAAGCTGACGTTGATAGGCCGGCCGGCGGCGACGCTGAGGCCCTGCTCGATCTCCGGCATGTGGCGATGGCTCGCGACGCCATAGGCGTTGATGCCCTCGGAGACCTCGGCGAAGAGGCTCGACTCCTTGGCGCCGCGGCCGGCGCCGGTGACGCCGGACTTGGCGTCGATCACGATGTCGTCGGCATCGATCACCGCCTGCTTCACCAGGGGCACCAGGGGGAGCTGCGCGCCGGTAGGGTAGCAGCCAGGCACCGCGATCAGCCGCGCGTTGGCGATGGCGGCGCGCCAGATTTCCGTGAGGCCGTAGACGGCTTCCTTCTGCAGCTCCAGCGCATGATGCTCGTGGCCGTACCACTCGGCGTAAGCCTTGGGATCGGCGAGCCGGAAGTCGGCGGAGAGATCCACCACCTTGAGATGGGTCGGTAGCGTCTTCACCACCTCCTGAGTCGTGGCATGGGGCAGGCAGGCGAAGACGAGGTCCACCTTGGACCAGTCGACCTCGGCGATCGCCACGAGCTTGGGGAGCTTGCGGATGGCGAGATGGGGAAACACGGTCCCGATCGCCTTCCCCGCCTGGCGGTCGGCGGTGAGGGCCACGATCTCCGCGTGGGGGTGCTCGGCCAGGAGGCGCAGCAGCTCCGCACCGGTGTAGCCGCTGGCACCCAGGATGGCGATCCGTACCCGATAGTCCGAAGCCATGTCGTCTCTCCTCATCACGAAGGGGCGCAAAAGCAGAAAGGGCGCCCCGCGGGACGCCCTTTCATTATCACGAGAAGGTCGTTGCGGTTTAGCGCTTCGAGAACTGGAAGCTACGTCGCGCCTTGGCGCGGCCGTACTTCTTACGCTCGACGACGCGGCTGTCGCGGGTGAGGAAGCCGTTCGACTTCAGCGCCGGCCGGAGGCCTGGCTCGTAATAGGTGAGCGCCTTGCTGATGCCGTGGCGGAGCGCGCCGGCCTGGCCCGAGAGCCCGCCGCCGTTCACCGTGCAGACGATGTCGTACTGGCCGACCCGGTTGGTCACCGCGAAAGGCTGGTTAATCATCATGCGCAGCACCGGCCGCGCGAAATAAACCGGGCTGTCGCGGTCGTTGATGGTGATCTTGCCGGAGCCCGGCTTGAGCCAGACCCGGGCCACCGCGTTCTTGCGCTTGCCGGTGGCGTAGGCGCGGCCCTGGGCGTCGAGCTTCGGCTTCACGTCCTCCGCCGCCACGGGCTCGCCGGGCTTCGCGTCGGAGAGCGCCTGGCGCAGGGTGCCGAGGGATTGCTGCAGATCGGCCATGTTACGCCCTCTTGTTCTTGCTGTTCATCCCGGCGACGTCGAGCGTCGTCGGGCTCTGGGCCTCATGGGGATGGCTCGGGCCCGCATAGACCCGCAGATGGCCCATCACGCGCCGGCCCAGGGGGCCGCGCGGCACCATCCGCTCCACCGCCTTCATGATCACCCGCTCCGGGTGCCGGCCGGTCAGGATCGCGCCCTTGCTGCGCTCCTTGAGGCCGCCGGGATGGCCGGTGTACCAGCGGAACATGCTGTCCTTGGCCTTGTTGCCGGTGAGCTTCACCTTCTCGGCATTGACCACCACCACGTGATCGCCGCAGTCCATATTCGCCGTGTAGGTCGGCTTGTGCTTGCCGCGCAGACGGTCGGCAATGACGGCCGCAAGACGGCCGAGAACCACGCCGTTGGCGTCGATCAGCAGCCACTTCTTGTCGAGGTCCGCCGGCTTCAAGGTGTAGGTCTTCATGGGCATCGGGCTTCTTCCGCTGGAGGCCGCGCAGTATGCCCATTAAAGCGTGGGGGTCAACACAAATAGATACCGCCCAAACAACAACTTAGCTATTGCGGTATCTGGATACCGTGAATTAGACCGGCGGGATCGAATAGGTGGCGGTCACATGGGCGACCATGTCGGGATCACCCTCGCTGAAGAGCTGCACCTCCCCCACCGCCAGGCGCTTGCCGAGCTTGAGCATGCGGGCCTCGGCGATCACGTCGACCGCCGCGGGCTTGCGGAGGAAATTGATGTTGAGGTTGGTGGTAACCGCGAGTTCGACCCGTCCCACCGCCGACAGCACCACCGCATACATCGCGAGATCCGCCAGCCCCATCAGCATGGGCCCGCTGATGGTGCCGCCCGGACGCAGCCAATCCGCGCGATAGGGCAGCCGGAACACCGCCTTGCCCTCGGAGAGCTCCACCACCTCCGCCCCCATCATCCCGGCGAAGGGCAGGCTCTCCTTCATGATCGCCTTGAATTCGTCGATGGTGATGCGGGACATCGAGGCGCCATCCTCTTAACCGTGTCGCGCTCATCATGCCCAAGACAGGCGGATCAGGCCATGCTTGAACCGCGGGCGCGAAAGGGTTGAGATGTGGCTCGCGCGCGGCCATATGCGGGATTGGGCGACAAGGGAGGCCTCGGTGAGCGCCAAAGCGACGGCGACGACGGTTGCGACGGAGCCGGTGCTGCTGCGTCGCGACGACGGCGGCATCGCCTGGCTCACCCTCAACCGGCCGGCGCAGCGCAACGCGCTGTCCCTGGAGCTGATGTCCGAGCTGCAGTCGGCCCTGGACGCGATCGCCGGAGACGACACCGTCAAGGTCGTGGTGATCGCCGGTGCCGGTCCCGTCTTCTGCTCCGGCCACGATCTGCGGGAGCTGCGCGCCAATCCCAGCCGGCAACACTATGAGCACGTGTTCCAGCAATGCTCGCGGCTGATGCAGAGCATCGTCAACCTGCCGAAGCCGGTCATCGCCCGCGTCCACGGCGTCGCCACGGCCGCCGGCTGCCAGCTCGTCGCCACCTGCGATCTCGCGGTGGCCTCGGAGGCGGCGCGCTTCGCGACCCCCGGCGTCAACATCGGGCTCTTCTGCTCGACGCCCATGGTGGCGCTCTCCCGCGCCGTCGGCCGCAAGCAGGCGATGGAGATGCTGCTGACCGGCGATCTCATTTCCGCCGCGGAAGCGAAGCAGGCCGGCCTCGTCAATCGCGCCGTCCCGGTGGCCGAGCTCGATGGCGAAGTGACCGCCCTCGCCCGCCAGATCCTGGGCAAGTCGCCGCTGGTCCTCAAGATCGGCAAGGAGGCGTTCTACCGCCAGGAGGAGCTCGGCCTGGCGGACGCCTACGCCTATGCGAGCGAGGTGATGACCCGCAACATGCTGGCGCGGGACGCCGAGGAAGGCATCGACGCCTTCCTCGAGAAGCGCGCGCCGGAATGGCGCAATCGGTGAGCACCGGCGTGAACCACGACCGCTACGACGACGCCTATCTCCGCGAGATCCTGGGCGGCGTGCGCGTCATCGCCATGGTGGGCGCGAGCCCGCACTGGAACCGGCCCAGCTACTTCGTGATGAAATACCTGCAGGGCAAGGGCTTCCGCGTCATCCCCGTCAACCCCACGGCGCTCGGCGAGACCATCCTCGGCGAGAAGGTCTACGGCGCGCTGACGGAGATCCCGGACAAAATCGACATGGTCGACGTGTTCCGCAATCCGGCGGCGGCTGGGCCGATCGTCGACGACGCCATCAGGATCGGCGCCAAGGTGGTGTGGATGCAGCTCGGCGTGCGCAACGACGAGGCCGCCGCCAAGGCCGAGGCCGCCGGCCTCAAGGTGGTGATGAACCGCTGTCCCAAGATCGAGTATTCCCGCCTCCACGGCGAGCTCGCCTGGAGCGGCGTCAACACCGGCATCATCAGCAGCAAGCGGCAGAAGCGGGCCTGATCCTCGGGCTCAGTCCGCCCAGCGCCGATGCAGCCAGAGCCAATGCTCGGGCCGCGCGCGCACCCAGGTTTCCAGCACGCCGTTGATCTTCGTCATGATCGCCAGCACATCGGCGGTGGTATTGCCGGTGTCGGTCACCTCGACGCGGGGCAGGACGGTGAACCGGAACCGCGCGCCCTCGAGGCGCTCGACCCGGATCGGGAGGATCGGGCAGCCGTAGCGCAATCCCAGGCGCGCCACGGCGGGCGCGGTCATGGCGTCACGGCCGAAGAACGGCACGGCGATGCCGTCGTTGAGCTTCTGGTCCACCAGCATGGCGATGTGGCCGCCGTGATTGAGATGGGCGACGAGCTCGCGTCCGCCCTGCTTGCCCTTCGCGACGGTGCGGCGCGAGCGCAGCAGGTGACGGAACACACGCTCCGTCCATCGGTTGTTGGCGGCACGGTAGACCGACAGCAGCGACGTCCCCATCAGACGATGGATCGTCGAGGGTCCTACTTCCCAATTGGCGAAGTGGCCGCCGAAGACAATACCCGGCTTTCCGTCGCCCATCAGCTCGGCCACCGCCTCGCCGTTGACAATCTCTACACGGCCGGATTCCGCGGCGCAGATCCAGGCGAGATGCGGATATTCCGCGAAGGCCCGACCGAGATTGTCCCACATCCCGCGCAGGATGCGGCGGTTCTCGCGGGCGTCGTTCTCGGGAAATGCGCGCTGAAGATTTTTCAAAGCGCGACGGGACAGTCCCAGATGCGGCCCGAAGAAACGACCGACGCGCCCACCCAGGGCCGAGGCCCAATCCACCGGCAAGCAACCGAACAGCGCCAGGATGCTCCAGAGCCCCGCCGCCTCGGCAAACTCCGAGACCTGGCGGCGCAGCGAACGCGGCCGGCGCGTGACAGTGGACGTGGATTGCTGAATCTGCCGGCTACTCATGGTGTGGTCTCGACGCGGCCGGAGGTGCGGCCATTATGCCTGATAGGCGCGACTTATCATGCGTGAATTCGATGACGCGGCGTGATCCCACGCATTAAATCTGCGTAAGCTAGGCGGGCGTTGCCTTTTGCTCTAAGAAATCGGCGTCGCCACTGCACACGGGGGTACATCAGTGGGCAGGAATTTTCAAATGGAGAACGCGCAATGGTAGAAAGACCCAATCGCCCCGGCTTCGAGACGCTGGCCATTCACGCCGGAGCCGCGCCGGATCCGACGACCGGTGCGCGGAGCACGCCGATCTACCAGACCACCGCCTATGTCTTCGACGACGTCGACCACGCGGCCTCGCTCTTCAATCTGCAGACCTACGGCTACATCTACTCGCGCCTCACCAATCCCACCGTGTCGGTGCTGGAGGAGCGCGTGGCGAGCCTCGAGGGCGGCCGCGGCGCCATCGCCTGCGCGTCCGGCCACGCGGCGCAGCTCCTGGCCTTCTTCCTCTTCATGGATCCCGGCGCCGAATTCCTGGCATCCCGCAAGCTCTATGGCGGCTCGATCACCCAATTCGGCCGCAGCTTCAAGAAATTCGACTGGAACGTGCACTTCGTCGATCCCGACGATCCCGAGAACTTCCGCCGCGCCCTGACGCCGAAATGCCGCGCCATCTTCATCGAGACCCTCGCCAATCCCGGCGGCGTCGTGGTGGATCTGGAAGCGGTGGCGAAGATCGCCCACGAGGCGGGCGTGCTGCTGATCGTCGACAACACCCTGGCCTCTCCCTATCTCAGCCGCCCGATCGAATGGGGCGCCGACATCGTCATCCACTCCACCACCAAGTTCCTCTCCGGCCACGGCCAGGCGATGGGCGGCGTGGTGGTGGATTCCGGCAAGTTCGACTGGGCGCAGAACGACAAGTTCAAGAGCATGACCGAGCCGGAGCCCGCCTACCATGGCCTCCGCTTCCACGAGACCTTCGGCGATCTCGCCTATACGGTGGCGGGTCACGCGCTGGGCCTGCGCGATCTCGGTCCCACCATGGCGCCGATGAACGCCTTCCTCACCATCACCGGCATCGAGACGCTGCCGCTCCGGATGGAGCGCCACGTCAAGAATGCCCAGGCGGTCGCGGAATTTCTCGAGGGCCATCCGGCGGTCTCCTGGGTCTCCTACGCCGGCCTCAAGTCGAGCCCCTATCACGCGCTCGCGAAGAAATATCTCCCGAAGGGCGCGGGCTCGGTCTTCACCTTTGGCGTCAAGGGCGGCTACGACGCGGGCGTGACGCTGGTGGAGAATGTCGAGCTGCTCTCCCATCTCGCCAATCTCGGCGACACCCGATCTCTCGTCATCCATCCGGCCTCGACGACGCATCGGCAATTGACCGAGGAGCAGCGGGAGGTCGCCGGCGCCGGGCCCGACGTGGTGCGGCTCTCGATCGGCCTGGAGACCGCCGACGACATCCTCGCCGATCTCGACCAGGCCCTGATGAAGGCGACAAAGCGCTGATGGACACCTCCGTCGACGGGCTCCGCGTCCTCGTCACCGCCGGCGGCGCCGGGATCGGCCGGCGCATCGCGACGCGGTTCCGGGAGCACGGCGCCCGGGTCTTCGTCTGCGACGTCGACGAGGCGGCACTCGCGGAGCTGCGCAGGATGGCGCCTGACATCGGCGCGATGCTGGCGGATGTCGGCGACGCCAGCGCCGTCGAGCGGCTCTTCGCGACCGCTCTCCCCGCTCTCGGCGGCCTCGATGTCCTGATCAACAACGCCGGCATTTCCGGCCCCACCGCCGCGGCCGAGGACGTCCTGCCGGCAGACTGGGACCGCACCATCGCGGTCAATCTGAGCGGCCAGTTCTATTGCGCGCGGCTTGCGATCCCCGAGATGAAGCGCGCCGGCGGCGGCTCCATCGTCAACATCTCCTCCACCAGCGGCAAGACCGGACTGCCGCTCCGCCTGCCCTACGCCGTCTCCAAGCACGCGGTCATGGGCTTCACCGAGACCCTGGCGCGGGAAGTCGGGCCGCACGGCATCCGCGTCAACACGATCCTGCCGGGCTTCATGAACAACGCCCGCAATCGGCGCATCGTCAAGGCTAAGTCGGCGGCCCTCGGCATCACGCCGGAAGCCTATCTCGCGGATGGTCTGCAATACGTCTCGATGCGCAGCATGATCGAGGAAGTGGAGATCGCTGATATGGCGATGTTCCTGGCATCGCCCGCCGCGCTCCACGTCTCCGGCCAGGCGATCGGCGTCTGCGGCAACGTCGAGTTCGAGCGGTAGACGCCGCGCTCAGACGCGGTTCGAGACGTCGATCGGGTTCATGTCGGGATCGCGGATCATGAAACTCATTCCGCCGGCACCGCGGCGGAAGCCGCGGCGCGCGCTTCTTCCCTCGGCAAGAACAGGGCGGCGACGGTGATGGCGGCGGCAGCGGCGGCGAGGATCAGGAACAGCGAGACGAAATCGCCGGACGCGTCGAAGAGCACGCCCACCAGCGGCACTCCGAGCGCGGAGACGCCGAGGGCCAGGAGATACTTGGCGCCGAAGGCGGTGGCGCGCCAGCGCCCGGGCGTGTAGCGCACCAGGAGGCTGTTCTCCGCCGGTGTCGTCATCACGTCGAGGGAGAACAGCAGGATCATGGTGGCTAGGAGCGGCAGCTCCACCATGCGCACCGCAAACAGCAGCACCGGGATCTGCGCCGCCCAGGCGAGGACGTAGACCAGCCGCAGGGAATAGCGGTCGGCGAGCCAGCCGCCGACGATCTGCACCGCCGCGCTCGACATGAAGACCAGGCTCACGAAGCCGCCGGTCCCCATCACGCCGCCGTTGGTGAGGCCGGCGAGCCGGACATCGAACAGCTTCGGCAGCGCCACCGTCAGCATCTGCCAGATCAGTCCCGACAGCAGCATGGTGACGGACAGTACGATGAAGGCGCGGCGCACGTCGGCGCGATGCGGCTCCGCCTGGGGGCGCAGGTCGGTCTTGAGGGCCACCACATGCCGGCCGCGCACGAGGATCGCCAGGGCGATTCCGCCCAGCACGGTGACGATTCCCGGCACGATGAAGGCGGCGCGCCAGGTCGCGAGATCGGTGAGCGTTCCCGCGACGAAGGAGGCGATGCCCGCGCCGATGCTGCCGAAGATGCCGTTCCAGCCGAGGGCGCGGCCGCGGTTCTCCGCGTTCCGCACCAGCCACGACACGCCCACGGGATGATAGATGGCGCAGAAGAGGCCGATGAAGCCGAGGCCGACGGTGAGCCCGACCGGTCCGTTGGCGAAGCCCGTGAGGATCGCCGCGACGCCGCTGCCGAGGAAGAAGATCACCATCATGTGCTCGGGGCTCCAGCGGTCGCTGAGCCAGCCCGCCGGCAGGGCGGCGACGCCGAAGAGCACGTAGCCGGGCATGGAGAGCGCCAGCAGCTCGCCGTAGGTGAGGCCGTAGCTCCCCTCCAGCGCCAGCACCACGGTGGGATAGAGCAGCATCAGCATGTGCGTCAGCACGTGGCCGAAGTTCGCGAACAGCATGGCCAGTTTCGCGGAACGTGCGTTCATGATGGTTTCCCAGGAATCTCCAGTCCTTAGCCTGCCATTTCGCAGGTGCCGCCGCAACCTCGGGGCGTAAACCGATAGGGCGTGCCTATGTCCGCTCTTGTTCGCCGCTCCAAAGCTCAGTACCTTTCACGTCCCCAACGAAGAACAGGCGCGACACCCGATGCCGCCAGTGGGCACGCCGGATCCCAAGCAGCGTCGCGAGCCCTCGGAGCTCGCGCGCGGGCTTGACGACGCGCGCATGCTGCCGGGGACGCGGCTCCTGCATCCGCCGAGCATCATGCAGCGGCACTATCTCGCCCGCGGCCTCAATCAGCCCGGTGGCAAGCTGCCCCTCTTCGACGAGCAGGGCCAGCGCGTCAGCCCGCGCACCATCCAGGCCTGCATCGACCAGGGCTGGGCGGCGCCGTGGTTCAACAATCCCATGAAGCCGGACTGGCTGGTCTGCCGGCTCACCGCCGCCGGCCGCGCGGTGGCGAAGCGCGCGGGCTGAGTCCGCCGCTCTTATCCCCGACTGACGCCATTCTGTAACCTGGCAGACGGCCGCCACTGCGGCAGGCCGACGGCTCTCCGCCAGTGCCGCGCGATCTGATCCCGGCGGGCGATCCAGGCGCCGCCCTTGCTCCTGACGTGATCGAGGAACGCCGCCAGTCCGCCGATGCGGCCGGGCCGGCCGATGATCCGCAGGTGCAGCCCCACTGTCATCATCCGTGGCGCCGTGGTGCCCTCCTCCCAGAGCCGATCGAAAGCCGCGATGCAGTAGCGCGCGAAATCCTCCCCAAGGACGAATCCGCCGCCGTTGTGGAAGCGCATGTCGTTGGTGTCGAAGGCGTAGGGCAGCACGAGGTGATCGCGACCGCCGACCTCGACCACATAGGGCATGTCGTCGTTGTAGCTGTTGCTGTCGTAGAGGAAGCCGCCGTCCTCCACGAGGAGGCGCCGTGTCTGCGGCGAGGCGGAGGATCTCGTGTGAAATCCCACCGGCCGCTCGCCGCACGCGGTCTCGATCGCCCGCGCCGCCCGCTCGATGATTTCCCGCTCCTCGGCCTCCGCCATGCCGGCGTGGCGCTCCCAGCGCCAGCCATGGCAGGACATCTCGTGGCCGCGCGCCACCGCATCCCGCGCCATCCAGGGCGAGAGCTCGATCGCGCGCCCGCAGGCGTTCATCGTCGCGGCAACGCCATGGCGCTCGAATTCTCCCATGATCCGCCACCAACCAGCGCGGGATCCGTATTCGAAATGGGATTCCATGCAGAGATCGGGCGCGCCCACGACTTCCTCGACGATGTCGTAGACGCGCTCGTTCCGCGCGTCGCCCCGGCTGACGGCGAGCTCGGCGCCTTCCTCGATGTTGACGACGAGTGAAACCGCGACGCGGGCGTCGCCGGGCCAGCGGACCGACGGCGCCTTGCCGCCATAGCCGAGAAAATCCCTGCCGCCGTCGGTCGGGGACGCCATCACCCCGTCGCCGGGGCGGGGTGCACGCTCCGCCAGTGCCGCGCGATGTCGAGGCGCCGCGTGATCCAGACGCCCTCAAACTCGGTGATGTAGTCGAGAAAGCGCTCCAGCCCCGCCGCCCTGGCGGGATGGCCGATGAGGCGCATGTGCAGGCCCACCGACATCATCTTCGGATGGCTGCGACCCTCCCGGTACAGCATGTCGAAGGCGTCCTTGTGGAACTGGAAATAGTCGTTCGCGGAGCCGAAGGTGCCGCTCGCGAACTTTCCGTCGTTGTTCACCAGGGAATAGGGGATGACGAGATGCGGCTTGCCGTCCACCGTCTTCCAATACGGCAGCTCGTCGTCGTAAGCGTCGGAATCGTAGAGGAAGCCGCCCTCGTCGACGACGAGGCGGCGCGTATTCACGCTGGGTCCATAGCGGCAGTACCAGCCGAGGGGCCGCGCTCCCACGGTCTTCCGCAGCGAGGCGATGGCGAGGCGGATGTGCTCGCGCTCCTGCTCCTCGGAGAGGAGGTAGTGCTTCACCCAGCGCCAGCCGTGGCAGCAGACGTCGAGGTCGGCGTCGCGTATTGCCTGGGCCGCCGCGGGATTGCGCTCCAGCGCCAGGGCGCAGCCGAACACCGTGAGCGGCAGCTCGCGCTCGGCGAAGAGCCGCATCAGGCGCCAGAACCCGACGCGGCTGCCATAGGCGAACATGCCCTCGCCGGCGAGGTCGCGGCCTTTGACGCCGGTGTCGGCGCCATGGGATTCCGTGAGCCCGGTCTCGGTGAAGCCCTCCCCGTCCTGGATCGACGGCTCCGAGCCCTCCTCGTAGTTCATCACGAAGTTGATCGCGATCCGGGCACCGCCGGGCCATTTGGGATCCGGCGGGTGGGCGCCATACCCCACGAGATCGCGGTCGTAGGTGCCGGCCATGCTAGAGCGCCGCGTCCTCGATGACGGCAAGGCCGGCCTTCGCCACTTCGAGATCCTGGTCGCCGGTGCCGGAGCCGACGCCGATGCCGCCGATCACCATGCCGTCGACGATGATGGGCACGCCGCCCTTGAGATTGAGTAGCTTGCCCGAGGTGGCGATCGCCAGCTTTATATCCACCTCCGCCGACATGCCGCCGGTGGGCGCGCGGCTCGACACCGCCGAGATCGCCTTGCGCGTCGCGGAATCCGTGCTGAGGAACTTGGCGCCGTCCATGCGCACGAAGGCCAGGAGGTTGCCGCCATCATCTACCACCGCGATGCATTGCGGCACTCCCATGGCGGCGGCCTCCGCCACCGCGGCATCGATGATCATCAAGGCGCCCTCGTGGGTCAGGCGCAAATGCTTCTTCACGGCGGTCTTGCTCATCTGGCTCTCTCCGATTGACGTGACGAGGTCATTCCCTGGGCTTGAACAGTGCCGCGATCACGGGATCGACGTCGATCAATTCCCGGGCCGGTAGGGCGCCATAGCCGCCGGTCCGGGGCTTCGGCAGCGCCAGCGCCGCCAGCGTCTCGGCGAGACGCACCGCGCAGGCGACGCCGTCGACGATCGGGATCGGCGATCGGTCCTGAATCTGCCGGCCGAGCCCGGCGAAGGCGGCGCCGCCGAGGATAGCCGCATCGGCGCCCGCCTCCGCGAGTTCGGAGATAGCCATCAGAATGGGCTCCGCCGCGTCCGATGGCGTCAAGAATGCCTCCGGCGGCAGATCGATCGCCTTGAAGGCGGCCATGCGCGCGGCGAGGCCGTAGCCGGCGATCACCTCCCGATACATCCCCGCGCCGCGCCGGCCGATGGCGAGATAGCCGAAGCCGTCGCCCAGCGCGCAGGCGGTGAGCAGCGCCGCCTCGGTAATGCCGGTGACGGGAATGGGCAAGGCCTCGCGCACGGCGCGCAGGCCGGTGTCGCTCGCCACCGCAATGACGGCGGCATTGCAGCCACCGTGATGGCGTGCCGCCAGGGACAGCACGTTGTGCGCACCCAGCAGGTTCTCCGTCCGCGTCGAGATGACCCGCGGTCCGCTCTCCGCCGTCACCGCCCTGATCGTGGTGCCCGGCGTGGCAACGGACCGGGCGACCGCCGCCACGCGATCGGTGATCGCCTGAGTCGTATTCCCGTTGATGACCAGGAGGGCGGTCACGTGGCGTTTCCGGGCAGGCGCAGCGCCGCCGCGAGGTCGACCACGGGCTCGCCGTCCGGCTTCACCGCCAGGCGCCCGAAATCGCTGGAGAGATGGCGGCGCATGGCCTGGGCCGCCGCCTTGGCATCGCCCTTCGCCATGAGGTCGATGAGGAGGCGATGCTCGTCGAGGGCGCAGGACGGCAGGTCGCGCCGCTCGAAGAGGGCGAGGCTCAGCGTAGTGCGCGGCACGAGCTGGCGCACGAAATCGCCAAGGATGGCGTTGCCGCCGATGCCGGCGATGATCAGGTGGAATTCGCCGAGGAGGCGCAGCATCTGGCTGCGCTGGCCGCGCGCCTGGGCCTCCGCTTGCGCCTTCAGATGGCCGCGCAATGTCCGGATGTCGTTGGCGGTGCAGTGCCGCGTCGCCTCGGCGATGATGTCAGCCTCGATGAGGCGCCGCGCCGCATAGGCGGAGGCGGTGTCGTCCAGGGTGGGTGACGCCACCGAGGCGCTGCGGTTGGGCCGCAGGATCACGAGACCCGCGAAGCCCAGGCGCTGCAGCGCCTGGCGCACCAGAGTGCGGCTCACGCCGAAGATGCGGCAGAGCTCCTCCTCGCCGAGGCGCGTTCCCGCCGGAAGCCGGCCCTCGCAGATCGCCTCCTGCACGGCATCGGCAATGGGATCGCCGGACAACCCTGCCCAGACGCCGAGCCGGCCGGAATCGATCGTCGAGCGCTCCGCCGCGCTGCGCTTACTTGGTATCGACGCCACTCAATATTCTCCCTCTATCCATTGATCCGCTGGCGCGCGGCACTCCCCGCTTGCGACGCCATGATTGAATCCTGGGCATTCTGTATACAGTTGGTCGTTATGTATACAGAAAAGCCGCGCGCCCAACCAAGCTTGCCAAGGCTCGCAAGCCCGCTGCGTGCCCTCGAATTCCGCGGCGTCCGCGATCGCGGCGCCATCGCGCGCAACCGCCCGCACACCGGAATCCCGCAGCTCGCGCCCGTCGCACACGCGCTGCCGCCGCTTAAAGTGATGGAATTCCTGCATTCCCTTTCTCAGGCTGGCGGCGCTCGGCGCTCTCTGGTGCGCCGCGATCGCGCATCCGTTCCACACGCGTCATCGCAAGGATCGTGCCGATCCCGACGCGTCCGTCGCAACTGGCATGTCTGTTGCAGGTCGTGACGTGCCGCGCGGTGCGTCGACCGTTGTCAGCGACCGCCATGACGCGAGCGACTGGGAAACACCAGAGGAGGTGCTCTATGTGTGATCATCATGGCAATCGCGGCCTGACCAGCGCCAAGGGGCCCGATTTGAATCGCAGATCATTCCTGAAATCGAGCGCGGCGGGCACCATCGCGGTGGCGCTCCCCGCGGGCATGATGGGCTTCGCCGGCGGCGCCCATGCGGCGACCTCGGTGAAGGGCACGCATGGCAACGGCTTCTGCAACGCCGCCTTCTTCATCACCCAGGCAAAGCAGCTCGCGCAGGAGGACGGCCTCACTCTCGAATTCGTCAACACGCCGACCTTCGCCGACCAGATCACCTTCTTCGGCTCGGGCCAGGTCGATGTCAGCGTGCTGCCCTACACGAACTTCATGGCGCTCTACGATGCCGGCGCGCCGGTGAAGATCGTCGGCGGCGGCGGCGTGCAGGGCGTCTACATCGTGGCGCAGCCCGGCCTCGACAAGCCCGAGAAGCTCAAGGGCAAGACCCTCGGCACGTTCCAGAACGACACACTAGAGGTACTGCCCTATGACTGGCTGAAGAAGAACGGCGTCGCCTATAAGGACGTCACCGTGCGCTACATGGATTCCATGGGCGAGATGGTGGCGGCGTTCAAGGCCGGCGCCATCGATATCGCCTCGACGATCGAGCCTTATGGCTCGGCGCTCCTCAGCGACGTCAAGGGATCCGTCCTGCTCTCCAACGGCGTCGACATATACGGGCCGCAATACACCGACTGCGTCCTGGCTGCGAGCACGCGGCTGATCGAGAAGGATCCCAAGAGCGTGAAGGCGCTCATCAAGGGGATGCTCAAGGCCCAGTACATGTTCGAGACCGACCGCGAGAAGCTGCTCACGGAGACGCTGGTGGGCACCTACTACAAGACCTCGCTGGAGAACGCCCGCATCGGCGCCGAGGCCCAGCCGGCCAAGGTCGATCAGCGCGCCCAGGAGGAGTTCATCCTGAACCGCGTCGAATCCGTGATGGCCATGGGCTACATCAAGAAGAAGCCCGGCCGCGACGCCATCGACTGGAGCTTCCTCGAGCAGGCGATCGCCGAGGTGCCGGACATCTACAGCAAGCTCAAGTACAAGTCGGCCTGATCCGCATGGCGGCAGTCGGCATCAAGATGCGTGGCGAGGGGGTGGCCGCCTTCGGTCCGAAGGCGGCACCCACCTTCTCGCGTCGCGTCCTGGAGATCATCGCCCGGCATGGACCGAAGATCGGCTGGGCGATGGTCTCCATCGGCTTCTTCGCGGGGATCTGGGAGTTTCTCTGGTATATCGGCGTCGCCGATCAGCGGCTGCTGCCGCCGCCCCATATCTTTCTCGGCAACTTCGCCGACCAGGCAAAGAACTTCAACACGGCGAAGCGCTGGGAGATCGGCGTCGATCCGAATTCCGGGCCGAGCCCGACCATGGCGGTCGTCATCACCATGGTTTCCTCGACCCTGCGCGTGCTGGTCGGCCTCACCATCGCCGCCCTCACCAGCCTCTGCCTCGGCATCCTGATCCGCTACAACGCGCTCTTCGAGAAGCTCACCCTGCCCACCGTCACCCTGCTGGCGCCGGTGTCGCCGGTGGCCTGGCTGCCGGTGGCGATCTTCCTGTTCGGGATCGGCAACGGCCCCGCCATCTTCATGGTGTTCATCGCGCTCTTTTTCACGATGACGCTCGCCACCATCACCCAGATCGATTCCGTCAACCGCAACTACATCAACGTTGCCCGCACCATGGGTGCCACCAAGTGGCAGATCTATACCCGCGTGATCCTGCCGGCGATCCTGCCGGGCCTGCTGGTGGTGCTGCGCCTCAATCTCTTCGGCGCCTGGATGGTGGTGCTGGTGGCGGAGGCGACCGGCGTCGGCTACGGCCTCGGCCAGATCATCTCCATGGCCCGCAACACCTTCAACCCCGGCCTCGTCTTCTTCACCATCGTCCTCATCGGCCTCCTCGGATTCACCTTCGACTTCGCGCTGCGGATGCTGCAGCGGCGCGTCCTCTACTGGCTGCCCAAGGGTCAGGGGTCCCTGGGCGGTGGCTGATCTCCGGAATCCCGTCCGCTCCAAGGACGCGGTGACCTGCCGCGGCGTCGGCAAGGTCTGGGCCGCCGGGACCGAGCGCGCTCATGAGGCATTGCGCGAGATCGATCTCGATATCGCCGCCGGCGAGTTCGTGGTCCTGCTTGGCCCCTCCGGCTGCGGCAAGAGCACCCTCCTCTATCTCATCGCGGGGCTGGAGACGCCGACCTCGGGCGAGATGTACGCGGGCGGCCAGATCATCGAGGGACCGGCGCCCGAGCGCAGCCTGATCTTCCAGGAGGCCTCGCTCTTCCCGTGGCTCACGGTCTGGCAGAACGTGAGCTTCGGCCTCTCGATCCGCAACATGCCGGCGGCGAAGCGCATGGAAGTGGCGCGCCAGGTGCTGACGAAGGTGGGCTTGTCGGATGCCTTCGACAAGCGCCCGGACGAGCTCTCCGGAGGCATGCGCCAGCGCGTGGCGGTGGCCCGCTCGCTGGCCATGCAGCCGGAAGTGCTGCTGATGGACGAGCCCTTCGCCGCCCTCGACGTGCAGACCCGGGCGAAGATGCAGGGCTTCCTTCTCGACGTCTGGAAGGCCAGCAACGCGTCCGTGCTCTTCGTCACCCATCACATCGACGAGGCGATCGCGCTCGCGGATCGCGTGGTGGTGTTCACCTCCCGTCCCGGCCGCATCAAGGCCATCGTGCCCATCGACATGCCACGGCCGCGCGACCTGACCTCGCCGGCCTCCCTGGCACTCCGGGTCGAGCTGACCAAGCTCCTGCAGGACGAGGTGGACCGGGCATTCGCCGAGCAGGAGAGCATGGCTGCCGCGGAATGACGGAGGTGATGGCATGAGCGGTCGCGGCGCCACCTCCTCGATCGTGCGCGGCAAATACGTCATCACCCGCGCCCTCGACCGCCATCGCTGGGAGCAGATCGACGACGGCGCCGTGCTCCAGCGCGACGGGATCATCGCCGCCGTCGGCAGTTTCGCCGAGCTGAGCCGCGCCAACCCCGGCGTGCCCGTGGTGGGGTCAGGCGAGCAGGTGGTGTTGCCGGGCTTCGTCAATGCGCACCATCACATCGGCATGTCGCCGGTGCAGCTCGGCATCTCCGACACGACGCTCGAGCTCTGGTTCGCCAGCAGCATCGCCATGCGCGACCGGATTCCCTATTACGACACTCTATATTCCAACTTCGAGATGCTGGCGTCAGGCACCACCACGGCCCAGCACCTGCACGGCTGGACCCCCGGCGATGTCAGCCAGACGGAGGCAGAGGCCGAGTCCATCATCAAGGCTTACGAGGACATCGGCATGCGGGTGTCCTACTGCTATGCGCTCCGGGAGCAGAACCATCTCGTCTACGAGGCCAATGACGAGTTCCTGAAGCGCGTGCCGGCGGACGTCCGCCCCCTCCTCGCCAAATACTTCACCGGATTCCAGATGCCGGCCAAGGAGACCGTCGCGCTCTTCGAGCATCTGCATTCGAAGCACGCCGGCAAGGAGCGGGTCAGGATCCAGCTCGCGCCGTCGAATCTGCAGTGGTGCTCCGATGAGGGCCTGGCGATGATCGCCGACCGGTCGGAGAAATACGGCGTTCCCATCCACCTGCACCTCGTCGAGACGCCGTATCAAAAGGAATTCGCCCGGCGATACGGCGGCGGCACGGCGGTGGACGCGATCGAGCGTTTCGGCCTCCTCGGTTCCAAGCTGACGCTCGGGCACGCGGTCTGGCTCACGGAAAGCGATCTCGACAAGCTCGCGGCGTCAGGCACCAGCGTCTGCCACAATTGCAGCTCCAACTTCCGCCTGCGCAGCGGCGTGCTGCCCCTCAACCGGCTCGAGGCGCGCGGCATCAACACCGCCATCGGTCTCGACGACGTCGGCATCAACGACGATCAGGACATGCTGCAGGAGATGCGCCTGGTGCTGCGCGCCCACCGCGAACCCGGCATGGACGATCGTGTTCCCACCAGCGCCCAGGTCTTTCGCATGGCCACCAGCGGCGGCGCCCGGACCACGCCCTACGGCACCAGCATCGGCACGCTGGAAGTCGGCAAGGCCGCCGACATGGTGCTGCTGGACTGGAAGCAGATCAGCTATCCCTATCTGGACGAGGAGATGCCCCTCCTCGATGCGGTGATCCAGCGCGCCAAGATGGCGGGGGTGAAGACGGTGATCGTCGGCGGCGAGATCGTCTATCGCGACGGCAAGTTCACCCGCGTCGACCGCGACGCTGCCTTGCGGCAGATTGCCGACATCTACAAGCGTCCGCTCAGCGACGACGAGCGCGACCGCCAGCGGCTCGCGAAGGCGGTATTCCCCCACGTAAAGGCGTTCTACGACGGGTATCATGACGCCAACGCCCACGTGCCCTACTATCGCCAGAACTCGCGGGTGTGAGCAAGAAACCGCGGCCGTCCCGCGCTGACGGCCGACATTGAAGGGAGCAGGCAGTGTCCACATCCATCATCCGCGGCAAGCACGTCATCACCCGGGCCCTCGATCGCCACCAGTGGGAGCAGATCGACGACGGCGCGGTGCTGCAGCGCGACGGGGTCGTCGCCGCCATCGGCAGCTTCGCGGAATTGAGCCGCGCCAATCCCGATGCTCCCGTCGTGGGATCCGGCGAGCAGGTGCTGCTGCCGGGCTTCGTCAACGGGCACCACCACGTGGGCTTGACGCCGGTGCAGCTCGGCTCGCCGGACATGCCGCTGGAGCTGTGGTTCGCCACCCGCCTGGTCAGCCGCGAGCTCGACCTCTACCTCGACACGCTCTACTCCGCCTTCGAGATGATCTCCTCGGGCATCACCACGGTGCAGCACATCCACGGCTGGATGGCCGGCAAGCTGCCCCAGGTGGAGGAGCGCTCGGAGTCCGTGATCCGAGCCTATGAAGATATCGGCATGCGCGTCTCCTACTGCTTCGCGCTGCGCGACCAGAATCACCTCGTCTACGAGCCGAATGCGGATTTCCTGAAGCGCGTGCCCGACGACGTGCGCCCCTTGCTGGCGAAGCATTTCGATCGCTTCCAGCTCGGCGCCAAGGACGCGATCGAGCTCTTCGAGCATCTGCACGGGCGCCATCACAGCAAGGAGCGCGTCAAGGTGCAGCTGGCGCCGGCGAACCTGCACTGGTGCTCCGACGACGCGCTGGACATGCTCGCCGGCTGCTCCGAGAAGTACGGTGCGCCGCTCCACATGCATCTCGTGGAGACCGCCTATCAGAAGGAATACGCCAAGCGCCGCGGCGCCGGCACGGCGGTCGATTACATCGAGCGCTTCGGCCTGCTGGGGCCGAAGATGACGTTGGGCCACGGCGTCTGGCTCTCGGAGGGCGATCTCGAGAAGATCGCCGCGACCGGCACCAACATCTGCCACAACTGCAGTTCCAATTTCCGCCTGCGCAGCGGCGTGGCGCCCCTCAACCGCTTCGAGGCCAAGGGCATCAACACCGCGATCGGCCTCGACGAGGCCGGCATCAACGACGACCGCGACATGCTGCAGGAGATGCGCATGGTGCTGCGCGCCCATCGCGAGCCCGGCATGGACGACCGCGTTCCCACCATGGCCCAGGTCTTCCGCATGGCGACCTCGGGCGGCGCCAAGACCACGCCCTATGGCGCCCGCATCGGATCCCTCGAGGTCGGCAAGGCCGCCGACATCGTGCTGATCGACTGGAAGCAGATCAGCTACCCCTATCTCGACCAGGAGATGCCGGTGCTCGACGCCGTCCTCCAGCGCGCCAAGGTCGAGGGCGTCCAGACCGTGATGGTGGCGGGCGAGATCCTCTATCAGGACGGCCGCTTCACCCGGATCGACCGCGAGGATGCGCTCCGGCAATTGTCGGAGCTGCTGAAGCGGCCGCTCAGCACCGAGGAGCAGGAGCGGCGCCGGCTCTCCAAGGCGGTCCTCCCGCACGTGAAGGCGTTCTACGACAAGTACTACGACGCGGAGGCCCACGTGCCCTACTACCGGCAAAGCTCGCGGGTCTAGACGCGGATGAGCCGGCCGTGGCGCGTCGCCGCCATCCAGCTCCCGGGATGCGGCGCGGATCCCATCGCCAACCGCGAGACCGCGGCCGCCTATGTCCGCGAGGCGGCGCGCCTCGGCGCCGAACTGGCACTCCTGCCGGAGCTGGCGACGGTGCCGTTCTTCTGCAGCGAGGAGCCCGAGGCCTACCGGCACCTGGCGGAGACCGTGGACGGCGGTCTCGTCGCGCTCTTTTCGCGGCTCTGCCGCCAGCAGAACATCGCCCTCGTCCTGCCGTTCTACGAGCGCGACGGCGAGAGCGGCCGCTACTACAACAGCGTCGTCGTCCTCGGACGCGACGGCGCGCGCCTTGACGCCCACGGCCGGCGCGGCCAGCGGCCGGGCATCCGCAAGTTGCACCTGCCGGTGAGCGCCGATCCGCCGCCGAGCCCCGATGAAAGCAAGCACTTCACGCCCGGCGGCGATCTCGGCGTCTTCGATCTCGGCGGCCTCCGCCTCGGCTGTCTCATCTGCTACGATCGCCGCTTTCCCGAATGCTGGCGGGAGCTGCGGGCGCTGGGATCCGAGATCGTGGCGGTGCCGATCGCCGGCGAGGGCGGCGACAGCGTCGATTTCTTCCTCGGCGAGCTCAGGACCCATGCGCGGGAGAACGGGGTCGTGGTGATCTCCGCCAACAAGATCGGGCGGGAATTCGTGGGCAACAGCGTGGTGGAGAATTTCGGCGAGAGCTGCATCGTCTCCGCCACCGGCGAGATCGTCGGCCGGCGGCCGGGCGACGCGGGGCCGGGTGTCGTCCTGGCGGACATCGATCTCGACGAGATCACCGAGACGCGGCGACGGCTCCCCTACTTCGATCAGCGCCGTCTCGATCTGTTTCCGGGTCCGGTCGCCGCGGAGATCTAGCTTCAGGGAGAAGGAGAAATGGCCGACTACGATCTCGTCATCCGCAACGGCACCATCGCGACCGCGGCGGATGTCTATCGCGCCGATATCGGCGTCGTCGGCGGCCGCATCGTCGCCATCGCCGAGCATCTGCCTGAGGGAGACGCGCGACATCGACGCCACCGACCGGCTGGTGCTGCCGGGTGGCGTCGACGCCCATTGCCACATCGACCAGCCCTCGGCCACCGGCGCCGTCTGCGCCGACGACTTCCGCAGCGGCTCGATCTCGGCGGCCTGCGGCGGCACCACGACGATCATTCCCTTCGCGGCGCAGCTCAAGGGACAGTCGCTGCGCGCCGCGGTCGAGGACTATCACCGGCGCGCCGAAGGCAAGGCGATCATCGACTACGCCTTCCATCTCATCATCTCCGACCCGACCGAGCAGGTGCTCGGCCAGGAACTGCCGGCGCTGATCCGCGACGGCTGCACCGCCTTCAAGATCTACATGACCTACGAGGATCTGAAGCTCGACGACCGGCAGATCCTGGATGTGCTGGCGCTCGCGCGCCGAGAGGGCGCCATGGTGATGGTGCATGCGGAGAACAGCGACGTCATCAACTGGCTGACCGATCGGCTCGAGGCCGCCGGCAAGACAGCGCCCAAATATCACGGCACCTCGCGGCCGATGCCGGTGGAGCGCGAGGCGACGCATCGCGCCATCAGCCTGGCGGAGATCGTCGGCGTGCCGATCCTCCTCGTCCACGTCTCCGGCCGCGAGGCCATCGACCAGATCCGCTGGGCCCAGGGCCGCGGCATCCGGATCTACGCGGAGACCTGCCCGCAGTATCTCTTCCTCACCGAGGACGACATGGCGAAGCCCGGCTTCGAGGGCGCCAAATGCGTCTGCAGCCCGCCGCCCCGGGACAAGGCGAACCAGGCCGCGGTCTGGGAGGGGCTGCGCAATGGCGTCTTCCAGGTGCTGTCCTCGGATCATTCGCCGACTCGCTACAACGATCCCCAGGGCAAGATGCTGAAAGGGTCGCAGGCCTCGTTCCGCAACATCCCCAACGGCGTGCCGGGCATCGAGACGCGGATGCCGCTCCTGTTCTCCGGCGGCGTCAGCGAAGGCCGCCTCGACATCACCCGCTTCGTCTCCCTCACCGCGACAGAGCCGGCTCGGCTTTACGGGCTCTATCCGCGCAAGGGCACCATCGCCATCGGCAGCGACGCCGACATCGTGCTCTGGGACCCCAAGCGCGAGGTCACCATCACGAATGAGATCCTCCATCACGACGTCGACTACACGCCCTATGAGGGGCAGAAGGTGAAGGGGTGGCCGGTGCTGGTGCTGTCGCGCGGCGAGGTGATCTGCGAGGAGGGAAAAGTGGTGGCGCCGGTCGGCCGCGGCCGGTTCCTGCGCTGCGACCTGCCGCCGGCGGCCCAGGCGCGCCTGCCCTCGGCGCTGCCCGAGGGGGTCGTCTGAGGAGACGCGGCGGAGCGGTACCGCGGTGGATTTTGGTTCCGCCATTTCCCGGATTGGACTCCGGGCGTCCCAGCCAATCCTACCGCTATTTGACGGCGCCGCCGGTGATGCCGGAGATGAAGCGATCGAGGAAGAAATTATAGGCGATCGCTACCGGGATGCTGGCGATCAATGCCCCGGCCATGATCTCGCCCCAGTAGAAGATGTCACCGCGAATGAGGTCGGTCGCCACACCAAGCGTGATCGGCTTTTGCGCCGACGAGGAAATGAAGGTCAACGCGTAGACAAATTCCTGCAAGGTCAAGGTGAACGTGAAGATCACCACCGTCAGAATCCCCGGCAGCGAGAGCGGGAGGGCCATCTTGACGAAGGCACCGAACAGGCTGCAGCCGTCAACGATCGCCGCCTCTTCGATCTCGGGCGGCAGCGCCTTGAAGAATCCCATCAATAGCCAGGTGCAGAACGGGATCGTGAAAGTCGGGTAGATTAGCACCAGCGACCACATCGAATTCTGCAGCCCGAGATCGGCAACGATCCGCGCCAGCGGCAGAAACAGGAGCGTCGGCGGCACCAGGTAGGTCAGGAAAATTCCGATCCCCAAGGTCTCGCCATTGCGGCCGGTCATCCGCGCCAGGCTGTAGGCGGCCGGCAGCGCGGTGACGAGCGTGATCACGACCACGCAGACGCCGATGATCAGCGAATTCAGCAGCCAAGTCGTGAACAAGGTCTCACGGAACAGATAGCTGAAATGCTCGAGGGTCGGTGGGTCGTTGAACCAGAAGGGGATATTGGTGACGCTGTAGAGATCGCTATTGGTTTTGAATGAGGTGATCACCATCCAATAGAATGGGAACGTGGAAAGAATGACGAAGAATGCGACCGCGCCATAGAACGAGACCTCCCTGAAACCTTTGGCGATGACGCGCTGCATGTCAGATCTCCCGCCGCCGGATGAAGCGCAGCATAAAGATCACCACGATGAACAGCACCGGCAGCATGAACAGCGAGATGGCGGCGCCATGGGACACGTCGCCGGAAATGATTCCGACCTGGAAACCCTCAAAGCCCAACACCGAGGTCGCACCCACCGGACCTCCCATGGTCATCAGAAAGACGATGGAAAGATCGGTAAACGTGAACACGATACCGAAAATCAGACCGATGGCCACGATCGGCAGGATCATCGGCACGATGATCTGATAGTTGCGGCGCCAGAAACCGGCACCGTCGACCGTCGCCGCGTCGATCACGTCCTGCGGGATCGCGGTGATGCCGGCAAGGAAGATTACGATCGCAAACGGGAAGAAACGCCAAGCATTGACCACGATCACGGACAGCATCGCCAGCCCGGGGGTGCCGAGCCAATTTGGCGCTTGCGAACGGTCGATGATGTCGAGCGCGATCAGCGTCCAGTTGATGACGCTATAGAGTGAATCGAACATCCACTGCCAGGCGACCGTGGCAAGCGCGACCGGCACCGCCCAGGGCAATATGATCAGCGCCCTGACGATCTTGCGACCGGGGAATGGCCGCAACAGCAACAATGCGCCGAACTTGCCGAGGATCAGGCCGAGGAACTGCGACCCGAATGTGAAGATGAAGGTGTTCCCCAGCGTTTGGAGAAAGACCGGGTTCTCCACGATCTGCTCGAAGTTGTCCAAGCCGACGAAGCGCCACGACGGATCGTAGATGGTGTAGGCGCTGACCGAGTAATACACCGCGAGCAAAAATGGCACGCCAACCAGCAGCAGCACGTAAAGGATGGCCGGTGCGGCGAAGATCGCGCCGAGCACGTCGCGCCGATCCAGGATGAACCGAAAATGCGAGGCCGGTTTTGGCCATGATTTGGTGATTGCGACCATGGGTGAAAACTCGTTTCAGTGATGATCGATCCGCTTGCCATCTTTGTCGAAATGGCGCAGCGCACTGTTGCGCACGGCAAAGGGATGCCACTCGCCGGGCCTGATGCTCTCCTCGGCGACATGCGCGGGCGGCAGTTTCGCCGTAATCACCTGGTTTGGATCGACGCCTTCGATCGCGCCGTAGACGATCCGCTCGGAGCCGAGATATTCGGAACGATCGACGCGGAACGAAAATTCGGTGAAGGCACCGTCGTCGATCATATCCTTGGGCAGGAAGTTTTCCGGACGAAATCCGAGACACCCGCCGTTGCACTCGACGATGTTCATCGGCGGCGTGCCGACAAAGGTCGCGACGAAGCGGTCGGCGGGGTCGTCGTAGATCTCGGCCGGCGTTCCCACCTGACGCACCCGCCCATGGTCGATGACGGCAATGCGGTCGCCCATGCCCATCGCCTCGACCTGATCGTGCGTCACATAAATGGTGGTTACGCCGACCCGCTGCTGGAACTGCTTGATCTCCAGGCGCGCCGAGGCGCGTAATTTGGCGTCGAGATTCGAAAGCGGCTCGTCAAGCAGCAGTGCTGTCGGTTCGCGCACCAGCGCGCGCGCCAGCGCAACACGCTGACGTTCGCCGCCGGAGAGCTGACGCGGCCGCCGATCGAGAAGGTGCCCAATGCCGAGCAGTTGCGACGCCCACTCGACTTTCCTTTCAACCTCGACATTCGCAACGCGCTGCGTCCGCAGCGGAAAGGCGATATTCTTGCGCACCGTATAATGCGGATAGAGGCCATAGCTCTGAAACATCATCGCCACTCCGCGGGCGCGCGGCGGGATATCGTTGACGACATCGCCGCCGATCAAAAGGTCGCCGCTCGTCTGCTTTTCGAGCCCGCAGATGACGCGGAGGAACGTCGTCTTGCCGCAGCCCGACGGCCCGAGCAGCACCATGAACTCTCCGTCCGGCACCGTCAGACTAATGCCGTTCACGGCGGGAACTTCACCGAATTTCTTGATGATATCCCTGGTCAATACCGCAGCCATTGAACCTCCCAGAATTCGACGTAATGCGTGCGCCCCGCCAAATCTCTCGGCGGCGCATCACTCGCGTCTGCGCCATTTAGCCGGCGTCCCAGAGCGCCGGCAGGAGCCGGACCGCGCGAGAGCGCACGCGGTCCGGTCGCCGGCGATTAGGCCTTTCCGATCCACTTCTTGAATACGGCCTCGCATTGTTGCGTGGCCCATTTGACCGAATCTTCGGCGCTCATCGAACCCGTTGCCGTCTTCGCCATCATGTCGGGGATGGTGAAGTTATTGTAGATTTCGTCGGTGGCGGGCCACGCCGGCCCCGGATAGCCGGGGATGGCGGACCACTGGTCTGAATCCTGCAGGATTACCAGCTTGTCGGATGGATTCGACGTCGGATCGTTCGACAGGATCGGCATCGGCTTGGGCACGAGATTGGCAAAGCACGGATTGTTGTACCCTTCGCTCGCCTTGAAGGCCTCGGGCCAGTTATCGGCGTAGTGCTTGAGGAACTCGAGCGCCGCGTCCTTGTTCTTGGCAAACTTCCAGATGCCGTAGAATTCCGAAGCACCGCCCATTATCTGGCGCACCGGACCTTTCGGCGGCTTCATGACGAAAATGTCGTCGGCCACCTTCTTGTTGAGCTTCTGGGCGGTTCGATACGCCGAGATCGGATTGATGATGTACGAGCTCACCCCCGAATCGATGTACTGGTTGTTACTGGCGTCGTTCCACGACAGCACGTCCGACGTCATCGCTTCCTTGTAGAGAGCGGCGACGTACTTGACCGCTTCGACCGTCTCTTTGCTGTTAAGGACGATTTTCTTGCCTTGCTCGTCTTGAATGGAAGCGCCATAGCTCCACAACAGGCCGCGCCACGTCGTGTTCGGATCGTTGCTGTGACCGAGCGAAATCCCCACCGGGTTGCCTTTCGCTTTCAGCTTGGCGCCGCCGATCCGCAGATTGTCCCATGTGTCGGGCTTCATCCCGATCTCGTCCCACATGCTCTTGCGGTACATGCCCGGGAAATTGATGTAAAAATCGGGAAAGGCAGACCAGGTTTCGTCGTCCTGATTGTAGCCAAGCTGGCGGCCGATGGTGCTGACCTTGCCGTATTTTTTCTCGACGGATTTGACGAGATCGCCGACATCGATGAGGAACTTGCGGTACAGATGCGCGCCACCGGCGCCGTTCCAACCGAACAGATCATGCCCCGATCCGGCCGACACCTCGGCGGCCGCGCGCGCGGCGACGTCCTGTACGGGGATGTGGTCGACCGTGACCGAAATCTTGTTCTTCTCGCCCCAGTCCTTGGCGAAGTTGTCGAACCATTTGTCGTATTCGGGGACGAAGTGACTCCATTGCACAATCGACAGCGTCTTGGTGTCGGCCATGGCGCGCGACACGAACGGTGCTGAGATCAATGGCGCCGAACCGGCGGCGGCAAGCGTGAGGCCGGTTCCTCTCAGGAACCGACGTCGAGTGACAGACGCAAATCTGTTCGTGGTCATCTCGGGCTCCTCCTCTGTTTGGCTCCAGTTGGAAGAGGCGAGTCCAGATGAAAGAATTGCCTCTTCCACTGAATTGTATTTGTTGAACGGCTACCATTACGCGCAAAAGCAGCGCTGAGCCAGCGTTATCTGAATTACAAATCGGTCACGTGATCTGGTGCCGCCGTCGGTGTTCTCGTATGGCGGTGCACAATACATCACGCAGCGAAGTCCAAGCCGGCATCGCTCTCACGCATGTGCGCCCCTTGCGCCGGAAGCAAAAACGACGATTTCTCATGCAGATATGCTCGCCGCTCCCGGCCCTCAAACCGAACGAGTCAAGGCGTCGTCTGGCCCATGAATCTCGAGCGGCTTCGAGGCCGGACCGCCGGTCGCAACTCCTCGAGCATGACAAACTTCTTTTCTGTTGTCGGATCAAAGCGGGCGATCCGGCTTCGCCGACATCGTGCTCTGGAATCCCCGGCGCGAGATCACCATCACCGACGGCATCCTCCTTCGCGACGTCGACCACACACCCCACGAGGGATAGCGGACGAAGGGTTGGCTGTTGCTGTTGCGAGGCAATCCGCCGCGAGGGTGCGGTAATGGCGCCGGTCGGCCGCGGCTTTTCTCCCCGCTGCGACCCGCCCCCGGCGCTGCGCGAAGGCGTCGCCTGAGGCGGACACGCGGCTCTCGAAACGGCATCGGGGAGAAATTGGTCGGGCATGTCAGATTCGAACTGACGACCCCCAGCACCCCATGCTGGTGCGCTACCAGGCTGCGCTAATGCCCGACCGGGGGAGGGACTATAGGGACCGGCCCCGGCGGGTTCAAGCCGCCAGAACGCCTATCGGACAACGTCGGAAACTTACGGCTGCGCCTTGCGCAGGATGTCGCGGAGCTCCACCAGCTCCCGGCGCAGCTCGCGCAGCACCGTCTTGGTGGAGCCTCGCGCCAGGGCCGGCTGGGGCTCCGGCGGCTCCGGCTCGGAGATCTCCATCTCCACCGCTTCCGCGCCCTTGAGTGCGCCTTCGCGCAGCAGCCGCTGCACGCCCTTGATGGTGTAGCCGTCATCATAGAGGCACTGCCGGATCCGGCGCAGCAGCAGCACGTCTTCCGGCCGGTAGTAGCGGCGTCCGCCGCCCCGCTTCATCGGCCGGATCTGCGCGAATTTCGATTCCCAGAAGCGCAGCACGTGCTGGGGCACCGCCAGCTCCTGGGCCACCTCGCTGATGGTGCGGAAGGCCGCGGCGGATTTCGGCTGCCGCCGGTTGGCCAACGGATCGAAGAGACCGGCCATCGCCGGCTACTCGGCGGCGGTCTTGGGGGCGGGCGAGCCGCTGAGCGCGGCGTTGATCTGGTCCTTGAGGACATGGGAGGCGCGGAACACCAGCACCCGGCGGGGCTGGATCGGGACTTCCATTCCCGTCTTAGGATTGCGCCCTACCCGCTTGCCTTTCTTGCGAACCGTGAAGCTGCCGAAGGAGGAGATCTTGACGATCTCGCCGCGGGCGAGCGCGTGGGCCATCTCATTGAGGACGGTCTCCACCAGCATCGCCGACTCATTTCGCGAGAGGCCGACCTCCTGGTAGACGGCCTCACTGAGCTGCGCCCGCGTCACGGTCTGGCCGGCCATTCCCGTTCTCCCCGTCTTATCGTTGATAAGACACTTTAACTCGGACGGGAAAATCCGTCAATTACAGCAAGTTGGGAAAAGTTGTTGAAGTAGCGGGCGGCATTCCGCCGCTACCAGCGGACCAGGCTGGCGCCCCAGGTCAGGCCGCCGCCCATGGCCTCCAGCAGGACCAGGTGTCCGCGCTTGATGCGGCCGTCGCCCGCCGCCTGGGCGAGCGCCAGGGGCACCGAGGCGGCTGACGTGTTGGCGTGGCGGTCGATGGTGATGACCACCTTCTCCAGAGGCAAGCCCAGCTTCTTCCCCATGCTCTCGATGATGCGGCGGTTGGCCTGGTGCGGCACCAGCCAGTCGAGGTCCGCGCCGGTGAAGCCGTTAGCCTCCAGCGCCTCGTCCACGACCTCGGCGAGGCGCTGCACCGCGTGGCGGAACACCTCCCGCCCCTCCATGCGCAGGAAGCCCGAGGTGCCCGTGGTGGAGGGGCCGCCATCCACGTAAAGCAGGTTGTAGTGGGCGCCGTCGGAATGCAGGTGCGTGGAAAGGATACCGCGCGCCGTTTTGGGATCGCCTTCCAGCGGCACGCCGCGCAGCACCACCGCGCCCGCGCCGTCGCCGAACAGCACGCAGGTATTGCGGTCCTTCCAGTCGAGGATGCGCGAGAAGGTCTCGGCGCCGATCACCAGCGCCGTGCGCGCCTGGCCCGTGCGGATGAGGCCGTCGGCGGTGGCGAGCGCATAGATGAAGCCGGTGCAGACCGCCTGCACGTCGAAGGCGGCGCCCTGCCGCATGCCGAGCTCGGCCTGCACCTTGGTGGCGGTGGCGGGGAAAGTGTGATCGGGCGTCGCCGTCGCCAGCACGATGAGATCGAGATCGCTTCCCGCCATCCCCGCCGCGCGGAGCGCCGTCCGGGACGCCGCGATGGCGAGATCGGAGGTCAGCTCCCCCACCGCCGCCACGTGGCGCTGGCGGATGCCGGTGCGCTGGACGATCCACTCGTCCGAGGTATCGAGACGCTCGGCGAGCTCGGCGTTGGTGACGATCTTTTCCGGAAGATAGCCGCCGCAGCCGACGATCTCGGAGCGGAGGCGGATGTCAGACCGTGGCGGAATGGGGCTTCTCCGCCGAGCTGCCGTGGGCGTGGAGCCGCGCCAGCTCATCGTGGATCCTGTCGAGAAAGCCATTCGCCTTCATGTCGACGGCGACGGCGATCGCATTGGCGAAGCCCAGCGGGTCGGCGCCGCCATGGCTCTTTACAGCGATGCCCTGCAGCCCCAGAAAGACCGCGCCATTGTAGCGGCGGGGATCGAGCCGCTCGCGCAGCTTGGCCAGCGCGCCGCGGGCGAAGAGATAGCCGATGCGTCCGAGGAAGGAGTAGCGGAACGCCGAGCGGAAATAATCGACGCAGAGCTTGACCGTGCCCTCCGCGGTCTTCAGCGCGACGTTGCCGGTGAAGCCGTCGGTGACCACCACGTCCACCGTACCCGCCGCGATGTCGTCGCCCTCGATGAAGCCATAGAAGCTGAGCGGCGAGAAGGTTTCGCGCAAGCGCGCCGCCGCCTCGCGCAGGGCGTCGCTGCCCTTGAGCTCCTCGGAGCCGACGTTCAGCAGCCCCACCACCGGCTGGGCGAGGCCCAGCACCGTGCGCGCGAAGACGTCGCCGAGCAGCGCGAACTGCACCAGGTTGTCCGCGTCGCACTCGACGTTGGCGCCGAGGTCGAGCATCACGCTCTCGCCGCGCCGCGTCGGGAAATAGCCGGCGATCGCCGGCCGGTCGATGCCCGGCACGGTCTTGAAGACGAACTTCGCCATCGCCATCAGCGCGCCGGTATTGCCGGCGGACACCACGCAGTCCGCCCGGCGGTCGGCGACCGCGTCGATCGCGAGGCGCATGCTGGAGCGCCGGCCGCCGCGGAGCGCCTGGGACGGCTTCGCGTCGCCGCTGATGGACTCGTCCGTGTGATGGATCGTGGTGCGCTCGGCGAGCCGCTTGTACTTGGCCAGCAGCGGTCGGATGCGGGCCTCGTCGCCGAACAGCTGGAACTGCACCTTGGGGAACCGCTTCAGCGCGATATGCGCGCCGCGCACCACCATCTCCGGCGCATGATCGCCGCCCATGGCATCGAGCGCGATGACCATCCCCTCGGCCACAGGCGTGGGAACTCCCTGAGTTCGGACCTTACGCGCTCTCCGCCGCCACGGCGACAACCTCGCGGCCATCATAGTGACCGCAGGCGGCGCAGAGGTGGTGCGGGCGCTTCAGCTCACCGCAATTCGGGCACTCGGCATAGGTGCCGGGCTTCAGTGCATGATGGGCGCGGCGCATATTGCGGCGCGACTTGGAAGTCTTCTTCTTCGGGACGGCCATGGGTACGACTCACACTTTGAGGGAAGGCCCCGGAGGGCCGCTGGTAAGTAGCCAAATTCCGCCTTAATGGCAACCTCATAACCCCGTTAACCCTTCGGCGGCCCCTCCCCGGCGGGATCCGGCGCACCGACGACCCCGTCCAGGCTGGCCCCGGCGGCGCGGGGATAGGGATCCAGCGCCAGGGCCAGCTGCTGGGCCACCGCCTCGCCGATGTCGATGGCGGTGCCGTCGAAAGGCTCCACGATCTCGGTGTCGAGGTCGATCAGGACGTCGCTCTCGGGCTCCACCGGGCCATAAAGCAGGGTAAACAACTCCCGGATGCTGTCGCTGACCGGCTCCAGGCTGACGACACAGGCCTGAACGACCTCGGCGACGAGCTCGCCACGGACCTGGACGATCTCACCGGAAAGGCGATGCAGCCGCACATCCGCCTCCAGCCGGTCCAGGGACAGGAGGTCGAAGCGCCGCGCCAGGGCCTCCCGCTCCGCGGCGTCAGCCGTGAGGGGATAGACGGCCTCCAGGGCCCCCAGCCGCGCCAGCTCGACGCGGCGGGAGAATTCCGGGCCGGCGGGAATACGGGAAGCTTTCATGCCGCCGCCGTCTCGGCCGTGGCGAATTCGAGCTTGCCCGCCAGGAGCTGGGCAATGGGCTGTGCCGCCAGGGCGGTCCGCTGACGGCGAACATAGCGCGCCACCGCCGCGACGGCCGCCTCGCCGGGGCCCGGGGCCGGCACAGTGCCGTAGAGGTTCCGGCGAAGCGCCGACTCCAGCGCCGCCTCGCCCTGCTCCAGCCCCTGCTCATAGGCGCGCACGCGGCCCATCAGCGCCTCGGCCATGGCTTTGACGCGACGGCCGACCCCGAGGTCCGCCACCCCCATCTCCCGCAGCGAGCGATCCATGTCGGCAAACATGGTGTCGAACAGCGCCTGAGCAAACTCGGCGCTGGCCGGCCGGTCGGCCTTGAGGCGGTTCAGCACGAGAAAGGCATGCAGCGCCACGGACTCGAAGCGGCCGTCCAGGGTGTCCGGCACGTCCAGGGCGGCGAACAACAGCGGCGCCCGCGCCTGCCCGACGATCCCGGCATAGACGATCTCAACCGCCGCGCGCTCGCGGCGCGCCCGCAATCCGAAGAAGGAAGCCAATACCATCGTCCTACCTTGCCGGCCCGCGCCGCCCGGAGCCGATTGACAGTCTCTCGGCCAACGGTGCAAGGTCCGCGCCGGGATGACCGGTTGGGGGTCTGCGCGCGGCGCGCCGCCGGGAATAGACGGGAACCATGATACGCCTGCCTCGTAGTTGTACCCTGACGCTCGCCGCGGGTAGCATCGCCGCCGCCCTGGGCGCCTGCCAGGCCACCATCGACCAGCGCGGCAATCTGCCGCCGCCTAACGCGATCAGCGAGATCCAGCCCGGCACCACCGACCGGGCGACGGTCACCCGTCTCATCGGCTCGCCCTCGACCGTCGCCAGCTTCGATCCCAACGTCTGGTATTATATCAGCGCGAAATCCAAGGAGCTTGCCTTCTTCAGGCCCGAGATCATCGATCAGCAGGTCCTGGTCATCACCTTCGACAAGGACGGCGTGGTGACCGACGTGCGCAAGGTTGGCATGAACGACAGCCAGACCATTCAGCCCGTGGCCCGCACCACGCCGGCGCCGGGCAAGGAACTCTCCTTCATCGAGCAGCTCCTCGGCAATTTCGGTCGCTTTAATCCCGGGAGCGGGAGCGCCAGTGCCGGCCACGGCGGCGGTGGGAATAACGGTAACGGTCCGTGAACGCCAATTGAGCGGAGCGGTCGGGACGCCCGCGCATCCCGACCGTCTTGCCTTTTCGATCGCTACGCCAGCGCCGCCAGGATCGCCAGCAGCAGGATCGCCACGATGTTGGTGATCTTGATCATCGGGTTGACCGCGGGACCGGCAGTGTCCTTGTAGGGATCGCCGACCGTGTCGCCGGTGACGGCGGCCTTGTGGGCATCCGAGCCCTTGCCGCCGTGGTGGCCTTCCTCGATGTACTTCTTCGCGTTGTCCCAGGCGCCGCCGCCTGAGGTCATGGAGATCGCGACGAAGAGACCGGTGACGATGGTGCCGAGCAGCATGGCGCCCACCGCGCTGAAGGCAGCACCCCGGCCGCCGATCGCCCAGATCACGACATAGAGCACGACAGGCGCCAGCACCGGCAGCAGGGATGGGATCACCATCTCCTTGATCGCCGCCTTGGTGAGAAGGTCGACGGCGCGGCCGTAGTCCGGCTTGCCCGTCCCTTCCATGATGCCCTTGATCTCCTTGAACTGGCGGCGCACCTCGATCACGACCGAGCCCGCCGCCCGGCCGACCGCGGTCATGCCCATCGCCCCGAAGAGATAGGGCAGCAGGCCGCCGATCAGCAGGCCGACCACGACGTAGGGGCTCTGCAGCTGGAAATCGACGACGGTGTTCGGGAAGTAGTAGTGGAGATCGTTGGTGTAGGCGGCGAACAGCACCAGCGAGGCGAGGCCCGCCGAGCCGATCGCGTAGCCCTTGGTCACCGCCTTGGTGGTGTTGCCGACGGCGTCGAGCGCGTCGGTGATCTTGCGCACGTCCTTCGGCAGATCCGCCATCTCGGCGATGCCGCCGGCGTTGTCGGTGACGGGGCCGTAGGCGTCGAGCGCCACCACCATGCCGGCAAGCGCCAGCATCGTGGTCGCCGCGACCGCGATGCCGAAGAGGCCGGCCACCAGATAGGCCACGATGATGCCGGCGCAGATCACCACGACGGGCGCCGCGGTCGCTTCCATCGAGACCGCGAGGCCCTGGATGACGTTGGTGCCGTGGCCGGTGACGGAGGCCTGGGCGATGCTGCGCACCGGGCGATATTCCGTCGAGGTGTAGTACTCGGTGATCCAGACCAGGAGACCGGTTACGCCGAGGCCGACCAGCGCGCACTCGAAGAGATTGGCGCCGGTCAACGTCACCTTGCTCACCATGGTGATCGTGCCGCCGAAGCCGACGAGCTGGGAGATCACGCCGGCGATGGCCACAGCCGAGATGACGCCGGCAACGATCAGGCCCTTGTAGAGCGCCCCCATGATGCTCTGGCTGGGGCCAAGCCGGACGAAATAGGTGCCGATGATGGAGGCGACGATGCAAACCGCGCCGATCGCCAGCGGCAGCAGCATCATGGTGTCGCGGGCGGCGCCGTCGAAGAAGATCGCCGCCAGCAGCATGGTGGCGACCACGGTCACCGCATAGGTCTCGAAGAGATCGGCTGCCATGCCGGCGCAATCGCCGACGTTGTCGCCAACGTTGTCGGCGATGACGGCGGGGTTGCGCGGATCATCTTCGGGAATCCCAGCCTCGACCTTGCCGACGAGGTCGGCGCCGACGTCCGCGCCCTTGGTGAAGATGCCGCCGCCGAGCCGCGCGAAGATGGAGATCAGCGATGCCCCGAAGGAGAGGCCGACCAGCGCCTCCAGGATGGGCCGCACGTCGCCCGCCGGCAATGAGGCCCGCAGAAAGGCGTAGTAGCAGGAGACGCCCAGCAGCCCGAGGCCGACCACCAGCATGCCGGTGATGGCGCCGGCGCGGAAGGCGAGCGCCAGCCCGGCGCCGAGGCCGCCGCGCGCCGCCTGGGCGGTGCGGACATTGGCGCGGACGGAGACGTACATGCCGATATATCCCGCGGCGCCCGAGAGCACGGCGCCGATCAGGAACCCCAGGCCGACGCGCCAGCCCAGCGTTGCCGTCAGGATGATCAGAACCACCACGCCCGCGAGCGCGATCGTCCGGTACTGCCGGTTGAGGTAGGCGTTCGCGCCCTCCTGGATGGCGGCGGCGATCTCCTGCATCCGAGCGGTTCCGGCGTCGGCCTTCATCACGGACAGCGCCGTGAAGATGCCGTAAGCCACCGCGAGCAGGCCGCTCGCCACGATGAGCCAATAGCCCAGGTTCATGGTCTTAATCCTCTGAATTCGATGAGCATGTCCCTGGGTCCCCCCGGGACGAAAGGCGGCCGAACATGCCAGAAGACCAACGCCCTGGCAACCGCGAGGGCGAAAACCGGCCCTCAGCCCGCCTTCGGCCGCTCGAAGAGCTGGAGAATCAGCACCTGCTTCACCACGCCGGCGCCCAGGATCCGGTCGGCGACCCGCTGCAGCCGCGCCTTGACGATCGGGGGCTGGGCGATGCGCTCGGCGCTCGCGCGCTGGCCGAAGAGGCCATAGAGCTCCCGGAAGAAGGCATCGATCAGAACCGTCTCCTTGGGCTTGATATCCTCCAGGGTCTTTCCCTTCACCAGTTCCATCGCCACGCCGACCGATACCTGGCGCGTCACCGCCCCGCCCTCGATGACGGGGATGACGAAGAGAGGGACCGTCACATAGGACGGCGCGCCCGGCGCCGGCTGGATCTTCGGCGGCGCCTTGGGATCCGGCTTGCCGGACGGCTCGGCTTCTTCGCCGTGCTCCTGAGCCCTGACCTGGACGAGGGGAGTCGTGAGGGCACCCGCCAGCAGGATCAGGAGAGCGCCAAGGGCGCGCACTCTAGAAATGGCGATAGCCCCCGTCGGCAAGCGGGATCGCCGCCCCTCTTCCATCGACGACCCGGACGCCGGCCCCCGCCTCGATGCGGCCGACCCGCGTGACCGCGACGCCCGCCGCCTGCCCCGCCTGCAGCACCGCCGCCGCCGCGTCGGGCGACGCCGTCAGCAGCAGCTCGTAATCGTCGCCGACGGCGAGCGCCGCCGCCAGCAGCTTGGGCTCGGCCGCGATCGCTGCCCGGGCCGCCGGCGACAGCGGCACCAGCTCCGCCTCGACGACCGCGCTCACGTGGGAGGCCTTGCAGATATGGCCGAGGTCGGCGACCAGCCCATCGGAGATATCCATCATCGCGTTGGCGAGCCCCACCAGGCGGCGGCCGAGCCCGAGGCGCGGCCGCGGCAGCCGGTAGCGGTCGGCGAGGAAATCCCGCGCCGCCGCGTCGAGGCGCGGCAGCTCGTTCCGGATCGCCTTCAGGCCGAGGGCGCCATCGCCCAGTGTTCCCGAGACGAAGATCGCGTCGCCCGCCCGCGCGCCGCTGCGCAGCACCGCCTTCCCCGCCGCGACACGGCCGATCGCCGCCACCGAGAGGGTCACCGGCCCCGTCGTCGCCACGGAATCGCCGCCCATGAGTCCGATGCCGAACTCCTTCTGGTCGAGCGCCAGCCCGGTGGCGAAGCGCTCGAGCCAGGCCTCGTCCCGTGTTTGCGGCAGCGCCGTCGTCAGAAGATAGCCCACCGGCTCGGCACCCTTGGCGGCGAGATCCGAGAGGTTCACCCGCAGCAGCTTCTGCGCCACCTGTTCCGGCGGATCGTCGGGAAGGAAATGAATGCCCTCGACGATGGCGTCGGTCTTGAGAACGTACTGCGTGCCGGCGGGACCCGGGATCAGCGCGACGTCGTCGAGCAGCCCGAGAGCCTCCGGCGCGGCGAGCGGCGCGAAGAAGCGCGCGATGCGCTCGAACTCACCGAGGCTGGGGATCGCCATCGCGGGGATTCCGGGCAAGACCCTCCTCCGGCCGCAATGTGCGGGCGACACGATCGAGCACGCCGTTCACCATGCCCGGCTCCTTGCCCTCGTAGAAGGCGTGGGCGATCTCGACGTATTCGTTGATGATGACCGGCCCCGGCACGTCGGCGCGCGCCAGGAGCTCGTAGGTGCCGGCGCGCAGGATCGCGCGCAGCACCGCCTCCAGGCGCGCGCAGCGGCCAATCCGCCGGCAGCGCCGCGCGAGATCGCGCCGTCGACGTCGGCGCGCCGCGCGCTGGCGCCGCCCACGAGATCGCCGAAGAACGCGCGATCGGCGTCCGCATAGCGGTCGCCGTCGATCTCCTGTCCCAGGCGATGAGTGGCGAATTCCGTCACCACGGCCTTGGGCTCGGCGCTGGTGAGCTCGATCTGATAGAGCGCCTGCACGGCGGAGAGCCGCGCCAGCGCCGCGCCGGCCGGCGCTGACCGCCACTCTCTCGGCCTTTGGCCCGGATCGGTCATGTCCGCTCCAGGCCGAAGTGTTGCTTGAGCTCGATCATGGCGAGGCAGGCCCGGGCCGCCTCGCCGCCCTTGTTCTTGCGATCGACGCGCGCCCGCGCCAGAGCCTGCGCCTCGTTCTCGACCGTCAGGATGCCGAAGCCGATGGCGAGCTTGTGCGCGAGAGCGAGATCCTGCAGCCCGCGGGCGCTCTCGCCGCAGACATAATCGTAGTGCGTGGTCTCGCCGCGGATGACGCAGCCGAGCGCGAGGAACCCGTCGAAGCCGGCGTTGCCGGCGCCGCGCGCCGCGGCCTCGGTCGCATAGCGGATCGCCGCCGGAATCTCGAAGGCGCCGGGCACGGTGAAGCGCTCATGGGTGGCCCCCGCCGCCTCCAGCGCCGCCAGCGCTCCCTTCAGCAGCTCGTCGGAGATGTGCGGATAGTACCGCGCCTCGACGATCATGATGTGCGGCTTGGCCGCCATCAATTGCCTCCGGTACCTTGAATCGGCCGCTGCTCGATCACGGTCAGACCGTAGCCCTCGAGACCGACGATGGTGCGCTGGGTATTCGAGAGCAGGATCATGTCGCGCACGCCGAGATCGAGCAGGATCTGGGCGCCGATGCCGTAGTCGCGCAGCGCCGGCACCCGCTCGGAGTTCTGCGACATCAGCCGCCGCACGCGATCGGAGAGCGCCGTCGGCGTCGGCTCGCGGATCAGCACGGCGACGCCGCGGCCGGCGCGGGAGATCATCTCCAGGGAGGCCTGCAGGATGCCGCCGCGGCCGCGCGCCTTCGAGCCCAGGACGTCGTCGAGCACATTGAGCGCGTGCATGCGCACCAGCACCGGCTCCGGCGTCGTCACGTCGCCTTTCACCAAGGCGATGTGCTCCGCATAGGTGACGTCGTTGACGTAGACGATCATGTGGAAGGTGCCGCCGTAGTCGCTCTCGAATTCGGTCTCCAGCTTGCGCTCGACGATGCGGTCGTGGCGCCGGCGATAGGCGATGAGGTCGGCGATGGTGGCGACCTTGAGGCCATGAAGCTGCGCGAAGGCGATGAGATCGTCCCGGCGCGCCATGGTGCCGTCGTCGTTCATGATCTCGCAGATGACGCCGGACGGGTTGAGGCCGGCGAGACGCGCGATGTCCACCGCCGCCTCGGTATGGCCGGTGCGCACCAGCACGCCGCCGTCCCGCGCCATCAGCGGAAAGATATGGCCGGGCGTCACGATGTCGCTCGGCCCCTTGGTCGGATCGATCGCGGCGGCGACGGTGCGGGCGCGGTCGGGGGCGGAGATGCCGGTGGTCACGCCCTCCCGCGCCTCGATCGACACCGTGAAGGCGGTGGAGAGCCGCGAGGCGTTCAGCTGCGGCATCAGCGGGATCTGCAGCTGCTCGACCCGTTCGCGGGTCAGCGCCAGGCAGATCAGGCCGCGGCCGTGCTTGGCCATGAAATTGATCACGTCGGGCGTCGCCATCTGGGCTGGGATGACGAGGTCGCCCTCGTTCTCCCGCTGCTCGTCATCGACCAGGATGAACATGCGGCCGTTGCGCGCCTCCTCGATGATCTCCGCGATCGGCGAGGTCACCTCGATGAAGCTCATGCCATCCCCTTTCCCATCAGACGCGCGACGTAGCGGGCGATGAGGTCGATCTCGAGATTGACGGGATCGCCCGGCTGGAGCCCACCCAGCGTCGTCACGGCCTGCGTATGGGGAATGATATTGACGCCGAAGCGCGTCGCCGTCACCTCGTTAACCGTAAGCGAGATGCCGTCCACCGCCACCGACCCCTTGGAGGCGATGCCGGGCGCCAGGGCTTTCGGGGCCTCGAAGACCATGCGGACCGAGCCGCCCTCCTCGCGCCGCTCCACCAGCCGTCCCATGCCGTCGACGTGGCCTGCGACCATATGTCCGCCGAGCTCGTCGCCGAGGCGCAGCGAGCGCTCCAGATTGACCGCCGTGCCGACGCGCCAGCTTCCCACCGTAGACCGGGCCTTCGTCTCCGCCGAGACCTGGACGCGGAACCAGTCGGCACCGGTGGCGATCGCCGTCAGGCAAACGCCGGAGCAGGCGATGGACGCACCCAGCGCGATGGTGGCGGTGTCGTAGGCGGTGCCGATCTCATAGGCGGTATCGGCGCCCGGCAGCACCGTCCGCACGCGGCCCAGATCCGTGATGATGCCCGTAAACATGACGGCCGTACCCTAAGCCCTCGCCGTCATCGGGACAACCGGCCCCGGCCGCATCCCGGCGCCGCGCGGGACGCAACCGTCGGTCACTTCGGCTCCAGAACCATCTGGGTCTGGGTGACGAGGGCGACGGCACGCCCCTCTCCCGTTGTCACCCGCGTCTGCCAGACCTGGGTGCGGCGGCCGCGATGCACTGGCGTGGTCTCGCCGATCAGCCTGGTGCCGAGAGGCGCCGGCGCGAGGAAGTTGGTCTTCGACTCTATGGTGGTCGTGCCCGCCCCCGGCGGCAGGTTGAGCACGGTCCCGGCGGCGCCGAGCGTGTCGGCGAAGGCCATGATGGCGCCACCATGCACGGTGGACGCGTGGGTGCAGAGCGCCTCGCGCACCGTCATTTCCGCGCTGACGCGGTCGCGCGACGCAGTCAGAAACCGGATGCCCAGGGTCTCCGCGAAGGGGAGCCGCCACTGCCTGAGTTGCTCGAGCTCGTCCATGGCGGAGTCCCTTGTCGCCGCGTCACGCCGGCCGGTGGAAGCTTTCCAATAGATCCTCGCCCAGTGGCTCGACCGCGACGCGGTGGAAGCGGGGCATGGCGGCGATCGTCTCGATGCCGAAGGCGGTCACTGCCGGAATTCCGTCGCCGCCGATGAGACGCGGCGCCCGGAACCAGTCGAGGTGATCGACGAGATCGGCGCGCAGCAGCGCCGCCGCCAGCGTGGCGCCGCCTTCCACCAGCACGCGGGTGATCCCGCGCTTGCCCAGCGCCCGCATCGCCTCGGCGAGGTTCACGGTCTCGCCGTCGGCGTGCACCTCGATAAGCTCGACGCCGCAATCCCGAAATGCGCGGTGGCGCTCCGGCGCGTCGCCTTTGAGAGTCACGAACCAGGTCGGCACGCGCGTGGCCTGGACTACCACCTTCGCGGTCAGCGGCACGCGGAGCCGCCCGTCGACGACGATGCGCACCGGCGAGCGGTCGGCGAGACCCGGCAGGCGGCAGGTGAGCTCGGGATCGTCGGTCCGCACCGTATTGCTGCCGACCATCACGGCGTCGTGGCGCGCGCGCAGCAGATGCGCCCGCTCCCGCGCCCGCTCGCCGGTGATCCAGCGGCTCTCGCCTTGCGCCGTGGCGATGCGCCCGTCCAGGGTCGAGGCCAGCTTCAGCGTGACCAGCGGCCGGCCGTCGCGGATCCGCCGGAAGAAACCTTCGTTGAGCGCCGCCGCCGCGTCCGCCTCGACGCCGACAGTCGACCTCGATGCCGGCGTCCTTGAGGCGTGCCACGCCGCGGCCGGAGACGCGGGGATCGGGATCCTCCACCGGCACCACCACGCGGGCGACGCCGGCTGCGATCAGCGCGTCGGTGCAGGGCGGCGTCTTGCCCCAGTGGCAGCACGGTTCCAGGCTCACATAGGCGGTGGCGCCGCGGGCCGCGGCGCCGGCACGCGCCAGCGCCTCGGTCTCGCCATGGGGCCGGCCGCCGGGCTGCGTCCAGCCGCGCCCGACCACGACGCCGTCCTTGACCAGGACGCAGCCGACGGTGGGGTTGGGCCAGACCGAGCCGAGGCCGCGGCGGGCGAGATCGAGCGCCGCCCGCATATGAGCGTGATCGGACATGCTACTCGCCGTCGACGCCGATCCGGCCGACGAACTCGCCGAAGTCCTTCGCCTCGCGGAAATTGCGATAGACCGAGGCGAAGCGCACATAGGCGACCTGGTCGAGACTGGCGAGGGATTCCATCACCAGCTCGCCGATCATGTCGCTGGGAACCTCGGTCTCGCCGGAGCTCTCGAGCTGTCGCACGATGGAGTTGATGACGCGCTCGATGCGATCGGGCTCGACCGGCCGCTTGCGGAGCGAGATGTGGATCGAGCGCGCGAGCTTGTCGCGGTCGAAGGGCTCGCGCTGGGCGTTCTTCTTGACCACGGTGAGCTCGCGGAGCTGCACGCGCTCGAACGTCGTAAAGCGCGCCGCGCAATTGGGACAGAAGCGTCGGCGCCGGATCGCCGCGCGGTCCTCCGTCGGGCGCGAATCCTTCACCTGGGTATCCTCGCAGCCGCAGAACGGACAGCGCATGCTCCTCTCCTCCTGATCTTGTTGTTCTTGCCCCTGCCGGCCTTGCCTAGAGCCCCTGATAGACCGGGAAGCGCCTGCAGAGCGCCTCCACCTTGCCCCGCACCGTCGTCTCCACCGCGGCGTTCCCCGCTTCCCCGCTCGCCTGCAGCCCGTCCAGCACCTCGGCGATGAGCTCGCCGACCTGGCGGAATTCCGCCTGGCCGAAGCCGCGTGTCGTCGCCGCCGGGCTGCCGAGCCGGATGCCCGAGGTGATCGTGGGCTTCTCGGGATCGAAGGGAATGCCGTTCTTGTTGCAGGTGATGCCGGCGCGCTCCAGCGCCTGCTCGGCGACACGCCCGGTCACGTTCTTGGGTCGCAGATCCACCAGCAGCAGATGCGAATCCGTGCCGCCGGAGACGATGGCGAGGCCGCGCTCCGCCAGGGTCGCCGCCAGCGTGCGGGCGTTGTCGACGACGGCCCGGGCATAGGCCTTGAACTCCGGCCGGAGCGCCTCGCCGAAGCACACCGCCTTGGCGGCGATCACATGCATCAGCGGCCCGCCCTGCAGGCCCGGGAACATCGCGCTGTTGATCTTCTTGCCGATCGCCTCGTCGTTGGTGAGGATCATGCCGCCGCGCGGGCCGCGCAGCGTCTTGTGGGTCGTGGTCGTCACCACATGGGCGTGGGGCAGCGGGCTCGGGAACACGCCGCCCGCCACCAGCCCGGCGAAATGCGCCATGTCCACCATGAAGATAGGCGCCGACGGCATCGGCGATCTCGCGGAAGCGCTTGAAGTCGATGGTGCGGGGATAGGCCGAGCCGCCGGCGATGATCAGCTTCGGCTTCTCGGCCTGGGCCACGCGCTCGACCTCGTCGAGATCGATGAGCGCATCCTGGCGCCGCACGCCGTACTGCACCGCGCGGAACCATTTGCCCGAGAGATTGGGCGGCGCGCCATGGGTCAGATGACCGCCGGCGGCCAGCGACATGCCGAGGATGGTGTCGCCGGGCTTCAGCAATGCCAGCAGCACGCCCTGATTGGCTTGCGAGCCCGAGTGCGGCTGGACGTTGGCGAAGCCGCACTCGAAGAGCCGCTTGGCGCGGTCGATGGCGAGCTCCTCGGCGATGTCGACGAACTCGCAGCCGCCGTAATAGCGCCGGCCGGGATAGCCCTCGGCGTATTTGTTGGTCAGCACCGAGCCCTGGGCCTCCAGCACCGCGCGGGAGACGATGTTCTCCGACGCGATCAGCTCGATCTGCTCACGCTGGCGGCCGAGTTCCTTGCGGAGCGCCGAGTTGAGCTCGGGATCGCTGTCGGCGACGCCGGCGGTGAAGAAGCCGTCGTCGACGGCGGACTTGGCGTGGGAGTTGTTCAGAGGCATCTGCTATCCGGTGGTTAAAGGCGAAGCAAGGCGGTCACGACATCTTGGCGATGCGCCGGGAATGGCGCCCGCCCTCGAATTCGGTGCTGAGAAATATCTTCAGGCATTCCTTTGCGACCTCGGTGCCGAGCACGCGAGCGCCCAACGCCAGGACGTTGGCGTCATTGTGCTGGCGCGCGAGGCGGGCCGTGGTGGCATCGTGGCACACCGCGGCGCGCACCCCGCGATGGCGGTTGGCGGCGATCGAGATGCCGATGCCAGTGCCGCAGATAAGAACACCCCGCGCCACCTGCCCCGCCTCGATAGCCAGCGCCAGCTTCTGGGCGAAATCCGGATAGTCCACGGATTCCGGCCCCTTGGTGCCGAGATCCAGCACCTCGAAGCCGAGAGCCGCGATTTCCGGGATCAGGAGTGTCTTCAGATCAAAGCCACCGTGGTCGGCGGCGATCGCGATCATCTCAGCCATGGCGCCTGGACAGCAGAAGGGTACGGGGCACGACTCTACCAAATCTCGGGGCCCCGCGCGAGCATGCCACCACCGCTCGCGTGCCATGGCTCCGGCGGCCATACGGAACCGGATCCCGGCGCGGGACTTGGGCTCGGGGGCGCGGCTACTCTATTCGAGAGCGCCTAAGTCGGAAAATCCCGGCCTCCGCGCATCTATTATTGCGGTCATTCTGATGTTTCATTGACAAGAACAATGCTAGCTGCATAGCTTTACGTAAAAGGGCGGGGATTGACTTGAAGGGGCGGGGTAATGGCCGAGCAGATAGCCGATAAAATTACCGAAGAGCATTTGCTGCGCATGACCACAGATGTCGTCGCCGCCTACGTCAGCAACAACAATTTGCCGACCGCGCAGCTCCCGGACTTCATTGCCTCGATCTACGCTTCCCTGCGCACCCTCGATCACAAGCAGGATGGCGGCGAGAGCAGCGCGCTCAAGCCCGCGGTTCCGATCCGCAAGTCGATCACGCCGGACTATCTGATCTGCCTGGAAGACGGCAAGAAGCTCAAGATGCTGAAGCGGCATCTGCGCTCGACCTACGACCTGACGCCCGATGCCTATCGCGCGAAATGGGGCCTGCCCTCGGACTATCCGATGGTGGCGCCCAACTATGCCGAGCAGCGCTCGGCGTTCGCGAAGAAGATCGGCCTCGGGCGTGGCGGCGGCCGCGCCGGCGGGCGGCGGGCCGCCAAGAAATAGCGGGTTACGGCGCTCGCGGCGTCTCGATGAGGTCGTAGCCCTTGAGCCGGTAGACCGCGACCGAGACCAGCCAGCTCACGGCGAAGACGCCGATGATGAGATAGCCGAGCGTGCCGAAATTGTCGTTGAGCGCGCCGATCGCGCTCCCAGAACCCGCCCTGCAGCTCGAGCTGGTCGGCGATCAGCCCCAGCGCCTCGATGCCGCCGACGATCAGCGCCACCAGCACCGAGACCAGCGGTGATGGTCATGTTGTAGTAGAGCTTGCGGATCGGCTTGACGAAGGCCCAGCCGTAGGCGCCGAGCATCAGCATGCTGTCGGTGGTGTCGACCAGCGACATGCCGGCGGTGAAGAGCGCCGGGAAAACCAGGATCGACCAGATCGGCAGGCCCTTGGACGCCTCGGCCGCCGAGATGCCGAGCAGCCCGATCTCGGTCGCGGTGTCGAAGCCGAGGCCGAAGAGAAAACCCAGCGGATACATGTGCCAGCTCCGGCGCGATCAGCCGGAACAGCGGCCGGAAGAGGCGCGCCGAGCAGGCCGCGCCTGCGCCAGCAGCGCGTCGAGATCGCTCGTCCTGACGTAGCGCCCGCCGCGCCTGCACGCGCTGGAAGGTGCGATAGACGCCGCCCAGGATGACCAGGTTCGTCAGCGGCGATGGCGAGCAGGAAGAAGCGCCGAGACGCAGGTGCCGATGATGCCGCCGACTTCCTTGAAAGCCGCGAAACGGTTCTGCAGCAGGCCGCGCGGTCACGGCGATGCCGACCGACGCCAGCACGACGACGGTGGAATGCCCGAGCGAGAAGAAGAAGCCCGCCGCCGACCGGCCGCTTGCCCTCCTGCATCAGCTTGCGCGTCACGTTGTCGATGGCGGCGATGTGGTCGGCATCGACCGCGTGGCGCAGGCCGAAGCTGTAGGCCAGGAACGCCGTGCCGAGCAGCACGGGATAGTCGTGAAACGCGATCAGCGCCCAGGCCCAGGCCGCCACGTTGGCTGCGACGAGCGCGGCATAGATGCCGAGCACCTTTCCCCGCATCGCGGCCGAATTGTCATCGAAGGGATTGCGCAGCACGCCTGGTCTCTCTCCGCATCATCGGCGCCCGTGGCGGGCGCGCACGGCCTCGACGGGAACGCTAGCGAGCGCTCCCAGCCCGGTCAACGACATCGGCTCGCCCCGAACAAAGAAAAACCCCCGCGACGAGACGTCGCGGGGGCCGCAGTCGGTACCTAGGCTGGAGCGATCAGCTCTTCTTCTGCTCGACGTACTTGCCGTCGTGCCAGACGAAGAACACGTAAGCCGGATTCTGCACGTCGCCCTTCTTGTCGAAGGCGATCGGCCCGATCACCGTGCTGTACTTGCCGGCATGCAGCGTCTTGGAGAGATCGCCCACCTTGAGCGACTTCGCCTGGGTCGCCGCCTCCGCGAACACCTGCAGGGCCGCGTAGGTGTAGAGCGTGTAGCCCTCGGGGTCGTAGTTCTGCTTCTTGAACTCCGCCACCACGGACTTCGCCGACGCGAGGTCGCGCGGGTCCGGCGGGAAAGTCATCAGCACGCCCTCGCCGGCCTTGCCGGTGATCTTCCAGAACTCGTCGGTGACCAGCGCGTCGCCGGAGATGAACTGGGCCTTCAGACCCTGCTCCTGCGCCTGGCGCACCATGAGGCCCGCCTCGGTGTGATAGCCGCCGAAGTAGATCGCGTTGATGCCCGCCTGCTTCATCTTGCTGATGATGGCGGAGAAGTCCTTGTCGCCGGCGGTGATCGCCTCGTACATCGCCTCCTTGAGGCCCTTCTTGTTCATCTCCTTCTTGGTCTCGTCGGCGAGGCCTTTGCCGTAGGCCGACTTATCCTGAAGGATCGCGACCTTCTTGCCCTTGTAGTGCGCCACGAGATAATCACCGGCGACGGTGCCTTGGATATCGTCGCGGCCGCAGGTGCGGAACACGTTGTTCCAGCCCTTGGTCGCGGCATCTTCCGTCAGCGCCGGGTTGGTCGAGGCCGGCGTCATCTGCAGGATGCCGTTCTCGTTGTAGACCGACGAGGCCGGGATCGACGAGCCCGAGCAGAAATGCCCGGCGACGAACACGACCTTTTGGCCGACCAGCTGATTGGCGACCGCGACCGCCTGCTTGGGATCGCAGGCGTCGTCGCCGACGATGAGCTTCAGCTTCTTGCCGAGCACGCCGCCCTTGGCGTTGATGTCAGCCACCGCGAGCTCGGCGCCTCGCTTCATCTGCTCGCCGAAGGACGCGTACTGGCCGGTGATCGGGCCGACGGTGGCGACCACGATCTCGTCCTGCGCCTTGGCGTTGCCCGCGCCGAGGGCCAGGACGGCCCCCGCTGCGAGCAAGGCTGTTGCTATCCGTTTCATCTCTCTTTCGCTCCCCAGTTGTTGTGGACCTACCCCGGCAGGACCGGGGATTTTTCTGTCCATGCCGCCTTGGCAGCATTGGGCAAAAATCTAGCATGACCCGGGGACGGCGGTAAGAGCCGTCGGAACCGATTCACGCCGCTCCTCACGATGACTTGACCCTCCAGCCGAACACACCCGCGCGCTCGTAGAGCCAGGGATACTGCGACACCATGCGCCGCGCCTGGGTGATCCGGAACGTCAGCAAGGCCAGCAGCAGCAGCGTGAACCAATCGATGACATATCCCGAGATCGACAGCAGCTCGCCGTCGAAGAGCGCAAAGCTCAGGAACCGGCTGCCGACCGCCAGCAGCAGCGTATAGGGCACCGTCTGCCAGATCGGCCGCCAGGTCTGGGCGAGCGCCTGGCCGCTGAGGCAGGCGGCGCCGCCGAACAGGATGACGGTGAGGCCGATGAAGACACCGAGGTCGTTGCCGAGGATGTCGGCGATGGCGTCGAGGAAGGTGGGATTGACCGCCTCTTCCATCAATGATGCCCTCCCTCGAGATATGCCGCGCGTACCTCGCGGTTGGCGAGAAGGTCCTGCCCGCTGCCGCTCAGTGTGATGCGCCCGGTCTGCATGACGTAGCCGCGGTGCGCGAGGCGCAGCGCGTGGAACGCGTTCTGCTCCACCAGGAACACGGTCACCTTCTGCTGCTCGTTGATCTCGCGGATCACCTCGAAGATCTGCTTGACGATCAGCGGCGCCAGTCCCAGGGACGGCTCGTCCAGCAGCAGGAGCCGCGGCCGGCTCATCAGCGCGCGGCCGATCGCCAGCATCTGCTGCTCGCCGCCGGAGAGCGTGCCGCCGCGCTGCGTCTGGCGCTGCTTCAGGATCGGGAACAGGGTGAAGACGCGCTCGAGATCCGCCGCGAAATAGGTGGGATCGGCGACGATCGCCCCCATCTGCAGGTTTTCCAGCACCGACATGCGCGGAAAGATGCGGCGCCCCTCCGGCGCCTGAGAGATGCCCAGCCGCACGATCTCGAAGGTGGCGGCGCTGGTGATGTCGCGGCCCTCGAAGACGACGCGGCCCTGGCGCGGCCGCGGCCGGCCGCAGATCGTCATCAGCAGCGTCGACTTGCCGGCGCCGTTGGCGCCGATCGAGCGTCACGATCTCGCCCTCGGCGACCTCGAGATCGACGCCTTTGAGCGCCTCGATGTTGCCGTAGAAGGTATGGACGCCTGATATCGACAGCATGCTCAGGCTCCCGGCGGCGAGAGCGGCGCGGCAGGCATGCCGACATCCTCAGCCACCTCCGGCGGCAGCACGTCGGTCTCCTCCTCGCCGAGATATGCCCGGATGACGGCGGGGTCGTTGCGCACCGCCGTGGGATCGCCGTCGGCGATCTTGCGGCCGTAGTCGAGCACGATGATGTGGTCGGAGATGTTCATCACCACGCTCATGTCGTGCTCGATGAGCAGGATGCCGATCTTCTGCTCGGTGCGGATCGCCAGCAGGAGCTGGTTGAGCTCGCCGGATTCCGTGGGATTGAGTCCGGCGGCGGGCTCGTCGAGGCAGAGGATCGTCGGGTCGATGCACATGGCGCGCGCGATCTCCAGGCGCCGCTGGGCGCCATAGGGCAGCTCGCCCGCCGACCGGTCCGCCAGCGCCGTGAGGCCCACCTTCTCGAGCCAGTACCTGCCGCGCTCCACGGCCGCCGCCTCGGCGTGGCGATAGCGCGGCAATCCGATGAGGCCGGCGATCGAGAAGGCGCTCGCCCGCATGAGCTTGTTGTGCTGCGCCACCACCAGGTTCTCCAGCACCGTCATGCCCGCGAAGAGCCGGATGTTCTGAAAGGTGCGCGCGACGCCCGCATGGCGCGGGATGCGGAAGCCGTCCATCCGCTCCAGCAGATAGTCCTGGCCCTCCGGATGATGCAGCGTGAGCCGGCCGGAGCTTGGCTTGTAGAAGCCGGTGAGGCAGTTGAAGACCGTGGTCTTGCCGGCGCCGTTGGGACCGATGATGGCGGTGATCTCGTCGCGCCGCGCGGTGAAGGAGAGATCGCCGATGGCGACCAGACCGCCGAAGCGCATGGTGAGGTGCTCGACCTCCAGGAGCGGCGCGTTCTCACTCATTCCGCCGCCCCCGTTGCCGGCTTGGGACCGTCTTTGCCGTGCAGCCGGATCGAGGGCTCGCGATGGGCCAGCAGGCCGCGCGGCCGCCAGATCATGATCGCGACCATCGCCATGCCGAAGATCAGCAAGCGGAACCGGCCTACATCCTCCAGCAGCGGTATTCCCGCAAACCATCGGCCGAATTCATTCAGCATCACCAGGATCAAGGCCGCCAGCACCACGCCGAGCTGACTGCCCATGCCGCCCAGGACGACGATCGCCAGCACGATCGCCGATTCCTGAAACGTGAAACTCTCGGGGCTGATGAAACCCGAGACGCGTTGCGAAGAAGGACCCGGCAAAGCCTCCCAGCATCGCGCCGATGGCGAACGCGGAGAGCTTGATGTTGCGGGGATTGAGGCCGAGCGCCCGGCAGGCGATCTCATCCTCGCGCAACGCCTCCCAAGCTCTCCCGATCGGCAGCTTTCGCAGGCGCAGGGTGAAGGCGTTGGTGATCACCGCGAGGATCAGAATCACGTAGTAGAGGAATATGACGCGCTGCAGCGGATCGAACTCGATGCCGAGGAATTGGCTGACGGTGGTGACGCCCTCGGGCGCGGCATCGGGTTTGAGGAACGGCATGCCAAAGAAGGACGGTCGCGGGATGCCATTGATGCCGTTGGGGCCGCCGGTGACATCGCTCCAGTTGGTGAGAATGATGCGAATGATCTCGCCGAAGCCAAGAGTCACGATCGCGAGATAGTCGCCGCGCAGTCGGAGCACCGGAAAACCCAGAACGATGCCGAAGCTGGCGGCAAGAATGCCGGAGATCGGCAGCGCCTCCCAGAAAGTCAGGTGAAACCACTGGGCAAAAAGGGCGAAGGAATAGGCGCCGACCGCGTAGAACGCGACGTAGCCGAGGTCGAGAAGCCCGGCCAGCCCGACCACCACATTGAGCCCCCAGCCCAGCATCACGTAGATCAGCACGTTGGTGCCGAAATCGACGAGATAGGCGGAGGAGAACGGCATGAAGGGAAACGTCGCCGCGAACAGGAAGCCGACCCCGCCGATCGGCACCGAATAGCGCGATACGGTCGCCGCAAGCCCGCTCAACGCGCTCGGCGCCGTCACCACCGTTGCCCGCCGGCGGCGCACTGCGAGCCAATAGCCGATGGCGAGCCGGCCGATGAAGACCGCGATCACGCTGTAGGCGACCCAGTCGAAGCGTGTATGGATGCTGAGCGCGTTCGCGCCCTGATCGACGGTCTGCAGGCCAATCAGAGGAAATGTCAGCGCCAGCGTCACAAGCGCGGCGAGGGCCGCGTTCTTGACGAGCGCCGGCAGGTCGACGCGCGAGCTCTCCCTTGTCTCCGTCATCGCCATCAGACCTTCTCCACCTCGGGCCTGCCCAGCAGGCCGGTGGGCCGGAAGATCAGCACGAGGACCAGAATCATGAACACGGACACGTCCTTGTACTCGACGGTGAAATAGCCGGACCAGAACGCCTCGATGAGGCCGATGAGCATGCCGCCGAGCATGGCGCCCGGCAGAGATCCCACGCCGCCCAGCACCGCGGCGGTGAAGGCCTTAACGCCGGCAAGAAAGCCGATATAGAAGTCGATGACGCCGTAGTAGAGCGTCACCATCATGCCGGCGACCGCCGCCAGGGCCGCGCCCATCACGAAAGTGAGAGAGATCGTGCGATCGACGTTGACGCCCAGCAGCGCCGCCATCGTCATGTCCTGCTCGCAGGCGCGCTGGGATCGGCCGAGGGACGTGCGCGAGATCATCGCGTTGAACCCCACCATCAGCGCCACCGTCAGCACGATGATGAAGATCTGCAGATAGGTGATCTGCACGGTGAAGTCCTCGGAGCTGGTCATCAGCTCGATGCCGCCCTGCACTACCGGCTGCAGCGGCTTCACCCGCGCGCCCTGCAGGAGCTGCACGTAGTTCTGCAGAAAGACCGAGATGCCGATCGCCGAGATCAGCGGCGCGAGGCGCGTCGAGCCGCGCAGCGGACGATAGGCGATGCGCTCCAGGGTCCAGCCATAGACCGCGGTGAAGAACATCGCCACCAGCAGCACGACCATGAGCTGCAGCGGCACGAAGCTCACGCCGACCGCGTCCAGGGCAAGAAAGGCGATGATCGAGATGAAGGCGCCGATCATGTAGATCTCGCCATGGGCGAAGTTGATCATCCCGATGATGCCGTACACCATCGTGTAGCCGATCGCGATCAGCCCGTAGATCGAGCCAAGTGTCAGGCCGTTGATGAGCTGCTGAAGAAAATATTCCATCGCCAACTATTTGCCGCGGAATGCGCGCGCGGCCGCGGCGGCGAGATGTCGACGGTGCTCTCGGAAAGATCCGGTCGAGCTCGGCAGCCTGTGGCGCATTCGTCCCCATTCGCCCGTCTGCGATGTCCCCCGCATATTTGTCTTGGGACGGGCGGCGCGGACTTTAGGCGCCCGGCAAAAGTGCTGCAAGGCGAATGTGACGGGACGATTGCAGCGGAACGTCGCGGTGGGTGCGCGTCACGTTCCCTTGTTCTTGGCGAGGACGTAGTCGAGCTTCCGCAGCGCGAGACGCCTGAGGGCGGCCTCGCCCGCCGCGGGATCGCCGACGATGGAAACTTCGGTACCGGAGGCGACATCGACGGCGGAGACCTTGACGTAGGCCCCGTTGTGCCGGAACTCGAAGATAACCTCGCCGCGCCCGGCCACGCCGTCCCCCCGAAGTCGCGCCCTAATCTTCAGGATAGAACGCCGGTCGAACGAAAGCGACGCTTCTCGCCGTATGTGCCGCGCCGCAGCATGGACCTTGAGCCGCCGGTTGCCGCAGGCGGCGTTTCGCTCTAAGACGGGCCGTGCGAGCGGAACGAACGGCCCGCTCCCTTAACCACCCTGCCCGCCACCCGAGACCGAGGACCCCCGACATGACCACCTCCGCCGTCCGCAGCGACGCCCCGACACCATCGGCGAAGGCGAGCTTCGACTGGCAGGATCCGCTCGACCTCGAGGCGGAGCTCAGCGAGGACGAGCGCCTGGTGCGCGACAGCGCCCGGGCCTACGCCCAGGAGAAGCTGCTGCCCCGCGTCCAGCGCGCGTTCCGCGACGAGACATTTCGACCGCGAGATCATGAACGAGATGGGCGCCCTGGGCTTCCTCGGCTCGACCATCCACGGCTACGGCTGCGCCGGCGTCAATTACGTCTGCTACGGGCTGGTGGCGCGGGAGGTGGAGCGCGTCGACAGCGGCTACCGCTCGGCGATGAGCGTGCAGTCGAGCCTGGTCATGTACCCGATCTACGCCTTCGGCACCGAGGCGCACCGCAAGAAGTACCTGCCCAAGCTCGCGACCGGCGAATGGGTCGGCTGCTTCGGCCTGACCGAGCCCGACCACGGCTCCGACGCCGGCGGCATGAAGAGCCGCGCCCGCAAGGTGGACGGCGGCTACCTCCTCAAGGGCGCGAAGATGTGGATCAGCAATTCGCCGATCGCCGACGTCTTCGTGGTCTGGGCGAAAACAGAGGACGGCGTGGTCCGGGGCTTCATCCTGGAGAAGGGCATGAAGGGCCTCTCGGCGCCGAAGATCGAGGGCAAGTTCTCGCTCCGCGCCTCGGTCACCGGCGAGATCGTCATGGACGACGTCTTCGTGCCCGAGGAGAACCTGCTGCCCAAGGTGAGCGGCCTCAAGGGCCCGTTCTCCTGCCTCAACAACGCGCGCTACGGCATCGCCTGGGGCGCGCTCGGCGCCGCCGAATTCTGCTGGCACGCCTCCCGCGACTACACGCTCTCCCGCAGCGCCTTCGGCAAGCCGCTCGCCGCCAACCAGCTGATCCAGAAGAAGCTCGCGGACATGCAGACCGAGATCACCCTCGGCATCCACGCCTGCCTGCGCCTCGGCCGCCTCAAGGACCAGGACAAGGCGACGCCGGAGGCGATCTCCATGCTGAAGCGGAATTCCTGCGGCAAGTCCCTGGACATCGCCCGCATGGCCCGGGACATGCACGGCGCCAACGGCATCGTCGACGAGTATCACGTGATCCGCCACGCGATGAACCTGGAGACCGTGAACACCTACGAGGGCACCCACGACATCCACGCCCTCATCCTGGGCCGCGCGCAGACGGGCATCGCGGCGTTCTAGTCAGAGGCGCTTGTAAGAGCGCATCACCTCCTGCAGGCGATCGAGCGGCAGAGCATGGGCGGTGTTGCCGCGCACGCCCGACCGTCGTCTCGGCCTTGCAGAGGGCGTTGAGGATCGCCTCCTCCGTCGCTTCGGCGGCGGCCCCGAACAGCGCCGTCATCGCCTCCGGCGAGACCATGGTGACGGCACTGGTGGGCGCCGCGGGATCGATCCTGTTCGCGGTGCTGAAAGCGATGAAGATGTCGCCGCTGGAATTGGCGCCGACGCCGCCGACCCAGGCGAGGCCCGTGGTGGCGCGCCGGGCGAGACGCTGGCACTGGATCGGGAGCAGCGGCGCGTCGGTGGCGAGGACGACGATGATCGATCCCGTCTCCACTCGCGGCCGGCGTGGCGAGGGCACGGCATCGACGCCGATGGCCTCGCCCACGGGCACTCCGTCGACCCGCAGCATCTCGCGCTGCCCGTAGTTCGCCTGCACCAGGGCGCCGACGGTCCAGCGCTGCCCCGCCTCCGTCACCGTCCGCGAGGCGGTGCCGGTGCCGCCCTTGAATTCGTGGCAGATCATGCCGGTGCCGCCGCCGACATTGCCCTCGGCGATGGCGCCACCGGCGGCGCTCTTCAGGGCCGAAAACGCATGCTCCATGGTGACCGGCAGGCTCGCGGCGTCGCTCAGCGTACCGTCGAAGGTTTCCGCCGCCACCGGCAGCATCCACGGCGTCGCCACCCCGAGCCGTGCGCCATAGGCGCCGATGGCATCGCGCACCAGGCCCACGCTGTGGGTGTTGGTGATGGCGATCGGCGTCGTCAGCAGCCCCTGCTCCGCGATCCAGAGCGCGCCGGTCATCTCGCCGTTGCCGTTGAAGGAATGGATGCCGGCGAAGACCGGGCGGGTCCAGATGTCGCGGCCGCCCGGCCAGATCCCGGTGACGCCGGTGCGCACCACCGCCGGCGTATCCGCCACCACCGTGGCATAGCCGACCTCGACGCCGGCGACATCGGTGATCGCATTGAGCGGTCCGGGTTCCAGGCGACCGACCTGGATGCCGAGATCGCGCAGGCGGCTGCGTGCCATCGTCCCCTCGCCCGCTACTGATTCCAGGTCGCGAACATCGCAACGACGACGACCGTCATCACAGCGGTCGCGAGCCAGCCCATGAACACGAGCGGCCACGGCAGGATGAAATCGCCCATGACCCGCCTCGTCATCGCCATCACCATGGTCAGCGCCATCAGGGGCACGGCAATGACGCCGTTGAGCACCGCCGACCAGAACAGCGCCTTGATGGGATCGATGTCGATCATGTTCATGGCGACGCCGACCGCGGTGGCAAATGCGATGGTGCCGTAGAAGGCGCGCGCCTCCTTGGGAAGCCGGGCCAGGCCGATCGGCCATTCCAGCGCCTCGCCGACCGCATAGGCCGCCGATCCCGCCAGCACCGGCACCGCCAGCAGGCCGGTGCCGATGATGCCGAGGGCAAAGATGAGGAAGGCGAACTCGCCGGCGATCGGCCGCAGCGCCTCGGCGGCCTGGGCGGAGGTGCCGATGTCGGTGATTCCGTGGGCGTTCAGGGTCGCCGCTGTCGTGATGATGATGAAGAGCGCGATCAGGTTCGAGAAGCCCATGCCGAGATAGGTGTCGATCCTGATGCGGTGGATCTCACCCGTCGCCTGTTGCGGCGCCTCCAGGAGCGGACTGGCCGCCGGATCCTCGCGCTCGTCCTCCGCCTCCTCCGAGGACTGCCAGAAGAAGAGATAGGGGCTGATGGTGGTGCCGAGCACGGCGACGATGGAGACGACATATTTGGTCTCCAGCGAGAGCGACGGCAGCAGCGTGCTGCGCAGCACCTGGAGCCAGGGCACGTCGACCGCCAGCGCGGTGACGACGTAGGCAAAGAGCGTGACCGTCGTCCACTTCAGGACGTTCACATAGCGCCGGTACTGCATGAACACTTCGAGCAGCACGCAGAGCGCGCCGAAGAGCGCCACGTAGAGGAGTCGCGGTCCGACGCCCGCGACAAGCCGCACCGCGTCGCCCATGGCGCCGAGGTCGGCGCCGAGATTGATCACGTTGGCGATCAGCAGCAGCGTCACCGCCGAGCGCAGCAGCCACGGCGGATAATACCGCCGGATATTGCCGGCGATGCCCTCGCCGGTGACCCGACCGATGCGGCCGCAGACTTCCTGGATCGCCGCCATCAGCGGCCAGCTGAACAGCATCACCCAGCTCATGCCGTAGCCGAACTGGGCGCCGACCTGGGAATATGTCGCGATGCCGCTGGGATCGTCGTCGGAGGCGCCGGTGATCAGGCCCGGCCCCAGCCATCGCCAGATCCCGCGCGGCGCGGCCGCCGGAACCGCGAGAACCTCTTCCGAGCCGCTCATGGCGCCAACCGCTCGGATGGGACAATGCAACGCATTAAGGTGCGCCCTCGGGGAGGGCGCACCTTAACACGTGCGGAGAAATTGAGTTAGGTCGGTGCCGCGCTCAGGCGGCGGGAGAGATCTGCAGGGCGCGGGGGCCGAGCTCGACGAGCTGGGTCCAGAAGCGGTCGAGTCGGCGGAGCGTGCCGTGCACGGCGACGAGGTCCTCACGACCGATCGGGCCCTTCTGCAGGGCGGCGATGTGGCGCTGATGCATGCCGGTGATCTTCTTGCGCAGCTCCTGACCCTTGTCGGTCAGCTTCACGCGCACGGAGCGGCGATCGTGCAGCGAGCGCTCCTGCTGGATGTAGCCGGCCTCCACCATCTTCTTCACGTTGTAGGAGACGTTGGAACCGAGATAGCAGCCGCGCAGGGTCAACTCGCCGACCGTCATTTCGAGGTCGCCGATGTTGAACAGGATCATCGCCTGCACGTTGTTGATGTCGTGGACGCCGGAATTGTCCAGCTCGAGCTTCACGACTTCAAGAAATTGGCGATGCAAGCGCTCAACGAGTGCGATCACATCGAGATAGGCGGTTTCCATAGAGCCCCCGAGATCTGCGGCTAAGTGGGGTCAGTTTACATACACATTGGTTAACCGTCCGTAAGCGAGACACAGTTGGCGAAAATATTTCCGGCCTAATGAAACCTATGGGATTTCCGCGACTTATCCACGACGCCACAACACGGACTGGAATCGCCACGCACGTCACGCTCGCCGCTGCTCAACCTGTGCGCTGGCCGCTTAGGAACTGGAACATCACCGAGAAATCTTTCCGCCCGAGTCCGCTCCCGACCAACAGTTGAAAGAGCGCCGCGGCCTCCGCGCCCAGCGGTGTTGCGGCACCGCTCGCCTGTGCCGCCTGCTGGGCCAGCTTGAGGTCCTTCAGCATCATGTCGGCGGTAAAGCCGGGCTGGTAGTCGCGGTTCGAGGGCGCCGCCGGCACCGGCCCCGGCGCCGGGCAGTAGTTCGTCATCGCCCAGCACTGGCCGGACGATTTCGAGCTGATGTCGAACAGCTTCTGGGTGTCGAGCCCGAGCTTCTGCGCCAGCTGGAACCCCTCGCAGACCGCGACCATGGAGATGCCGAGGATCATGTTGTTGCAGATCTTGGCGGCCTGGCCGTTGCCCGCGGGGCCGGCGTGGACGATGGTCTTGCCCATCTTCTCCAGGATCGGCCGCGCGCGCTCGAATCCGCCGGCGCTGCCGCCAACCATGAAGGTCAGCGTCCCCGCCGCGGCACCGCCGACGCCGCCAGACACCGGCGCGTCCAGCATGTCGAAGCCTCGCCCCACCGCGGCCTCGCTCACCGCGCGCGCGGTCTCGACGTCGATGGTGGAGCAGTCGATGAGCTGCGCGCCCTTCTTCGTCGCGGCCAGCACCCCGCCCTCGCCGGTATAGACCTCGCGCACCTGCGGCCCGGCCGGCAGCATGGTGATGACGAACTCGGCCTCGGTCATGGCGGCGGCCGCGCTCGGCGCGACGCTGCCGCCGGCCTTCGCCAGCGCATCCAGCGCCGCCGGCACCCGGTCGAAGCCCAGCACGCGATGGCCGGCCTTGACGAGATTGGCGGCCATCGGCCCGCCCATGTTGCCGAGGCCGATGAAGGCGATGTTGCTCATGACGTCCTCCCGATCTGTTATTTGAAGACGAGCTCGCGCTCGCCCAGGCTCCGGAAATAGCCCGCCACCTCCGCCTCGCTCACGTCCGCCAGCGAGGCATGCTCCCAGCGCGGCTTCTGATCCTTGTCCACCAGCACCGCCCGGATGCCCTCGTAGAAATCATGAGCCGCCATCACGTGCTGGGTCATGCGGTATTCCAGCGCCAACGCACCCTCGATGTCCATGCCGGCCTCGCCCAGTTTCATCTGGTGGAAGGTGACGGCGAGGCTGATCGGCGAGGCGCGCTCGATGGTGGCGCGGGTGTCCCGCGCCCAATCCGTGCCCTCCCGGCTCAGCGCATCCAGGATCGCCGCCACGCTGGTGCCGGCGAAGCAGCGGTCGATCGCCGGACGCAGCGCCGCCAGGGACGCCGGTCCGGGATCGCGATGGAAGCGCTGGAGGAGCTCGTCCACCTGCGCCCGCTCCTCGCCCGCGCGCCAGGACAGCGAGCCCAAGGCGGCGGTCAGCGCCTCGATCTGGTCGTGCGGCACGTAGTGGGTCGCGAGGCCGCAGTAGAGAACGTCCGCCGCCTTGATGCGGGCTCCCGTCAAGGCGAGATACATGCCGGTCTTGCCGGGGCAGAGATTGAGATAGCGCGTGGCGCCGACGTCGGGGAAGAGGCCGATGTGCACCTCCGGCATGGCGCAGAGCGTCCGCTCGCTCGCGACCCGGCGCCAGCCGTTCACCGAGACGCCCATGCCGCCGCCCATGGTGATGCCGTCGATGAGGGCGATGTAGGGCTTGGGGAAGCGGTGCACCCGCTCGATCAGCCAGTATTCCTCCCGGAAGAAATCCGCCTTGTAGTCGCCGCTCTCGCCTTGCGGATGCTGGCGCGCCTCGTAGATCGCGCGCACGTCGCCGCCGGCGCAGAACGCCTTGTCGCCAGCACCGCGCACGACGATCGCGCGCACGCCGGGATCGGTTCCCCACGCCACCAGCCGGGGATCGAGGGTGCGGTACATGCCCAGGCTCAGCGTGTTGAGCGCCTTCGGCCGGTTGAGGGTGACGATACCCAGGCCGTCGCGCCGCTCGAGCAGGATTTCTGTGTCTGTCATGGGTACCGGATGGGGAGAATGTGCTGCGCCTACTTGCCGAGCAGCCGCCGCGCGATGATGAGGCGCATGATCTCGTTGGTGCCTTCCAGGATCTGGTGCACGCGCACGTCGCGCAGATTGCGCTCGATGGGGAATTCCTTGAGGTAGCCGTAGCCGCCGTGCAGCTGCAGCGCCTCGTTGCAGACGCGGAAGCCCACGTCGGTGGCGAAGCGCTTCGCCATGGCGCAGTGCAGCGTCGCCTCGGGGTGGCCGGCGTCCAGGCTGGCCGCGGCGCGATGCACCATCAGGCGCGCCGCGTCGAGATCGGTCGCCATGTCCGCGAGCTTGAACTGCAGCGCCTGGAATTCCGCGAGCTTTCGGCCGAACTGCTCGCGCACGTTCAGGTAGTCGCGCGCCGCCTCGAGACAGATGCGCGCGCCGCCCAGCGAGCAGGCGGCGATGTTGATGCGGCCGCCGTCCAGCCCCATCATCGCGATCTTGAAGCCGTCGCCCTCCTCGCCCAGGCGGTTGGCCACCGGCACCCGGCAGTTCTCGAAGATCACCATCGCGGTGGGCTGGCTGTTCCAGCCCAGCTTCTTCTCCTTCTTGCCGAAGGAGAGACCGGGTGTCCCCTTCTCCACCACGATGGTGGAAATGCCCTTGGGCCCGGCGCCGCCGGTCCGCAGCATGCAGACGAAGACGTGGCTCCCGGGGCCGCCCGATATGAACGCCTTGGCGCCGTCGATGACGTAGTGGTCGCCGTCCCGCACCGCCTTCGACTTGAGCGCGGCGGCGTCGGACCCGGCGCCGGGCTCGGTCAGGCAATAGCTCGCGAAATGCTCCATCGTCGCGAGCTTGGGCAGAAAGCGCTGGCGCTGCTCGCCGTTGCCGAAGCGGTCGATCATCCACGCCGCCATGTTATGGATCGACATGTAGGCCGAGGTGGAGACGCAGCCGGTGGACAGCTCCTCGAAGATCAGCGCCGCGTCGAGGCGCGAGAGCGCGGAGCCGCCCACATCCTCCTTGACGTAGATGCCGCCGAACCCCAGCGCCGCCGCCTGGCGCAGCGCCTCGACCGGAAAGATCTCCTTCTCGTCCCATTCGGCGGCATGAGGCCGGAACTCGCGATCCGCGAAGTCCCGCGCCGTCTCGCGGATCGCGCGCTGCTCCTCGGAGAGATCGAAATCCATCAGCTCCTCTCCGCCTGCGGGACCATCGTGCGTCCTTCGACTCGGCCGCTCCGCGACCGGCTCAGGATGAGGGACATTGTGTGCGGCATGAAGAAAAACGCCTCATCCTGAGCCATCGCCTGGAGGGCGATGAGTCGAAGGACGCACGACGCCGGTCCAGCCCGCCCGCCTCTACTCCGCCGCCCGCCCCTTGGCCTTTCGCTTGGCGGCCTGCTCGGCTTCGTGAGTGTCGATCATCTTCTGGGCCGCGTTCTGGCGCAGGTCGACGAATTCCTTCCGGTGATCGAAAGCCCAGGCCATCGAGGCGCTGCGGCCCTCGTTTGCCTTGCGGAAATGCGGCACCACGTAGCGGGCATAGAGCTCGTAGGATTTCTTGGTGGCTTCCCAGTCCGCCCAGTTGTGGGCGAGCTGCAGGAAGCAGCCGAACTCGCCCTGCTTGGTCTGCAGCCGCTCGATCTCGGCGATGGCATCGTCGGGCGTGCCGATCACCACGCCGCGCTTGATCATGCCCTCGACCGCGTCGACGCCCTCCAGGTTGATGAACCGGCTGGGCTCGATGGCCTTGTAGTAGTCGAGGTACTTCTGCATCCCGAAGCGCACGTTGGTGCGCGCCTGCTCCCGCGTCTCGGCGATATGCATGGGACCGACGAGGCGCAGCACGTTGGGATCCATGGTGCGGCCGTGCTCGGCGGCGACGTCCTGGGCGACCTTCCAGTTGGTGCCGAGCGCGTCGAAGGCGCCGGGCATGGTGGCGGCGACGCAGAGCATGCCGAGCCCGTACTTGCCCGCGGCGCGGCCGCCCGAGGGCGTGATCATGCTGGCGACGGCGACCTCGGGATGCGGCCGGGTGAACGGCAGGATCTGCAGCCGCGCGTTCGTGAGGTTGTACCAGTCGGTTTTCTCGGTGACGGTCTCGCCGCGGAAGAGACGCAGGATGAGATCGAGCCCCTGGGCCATCTTGTCGCGCTGGGTCGCGGGATCGATCCCCAGCATCATCGCATCGGACGTCAGAAGGCCCGGCCCGACGCCGAACATGACGCGGCCCCTGGTCTGGTGGTCGAGCTGCACGATGCGGTCCGCCACCATCAGCGGGTTGTGATAGGGGAGCGACACCACGCCGGTGCCGAGACGGATGCGCTTGGTGCGCTCGGCGGCGGCGGCGATGAACAATTCGGGCGAGGCGATGATCTCGTAGCCCGCTGAATGATGCTCGCCGATCCAGGCTTCCTCGTAGCCGAGCTTGTCGAGCCACTCCATGAGCTCGAGGTCGCGATGAATCGCCAGCGTCGGATCCTCGCCGACGGGGTGGAAAGGCGCCAGGAACACGCCGCTGCGGAGCGTCAGGGTGGGCAAGGACATGAGCGACTCCCTCTTGATTCCCGTGAAATCCGGTTGCCGGCATTGTGGCGCCTTGCGCCGGGCGCCACAACATCCCGCTCGCGGGGCTGCAATGCCCCTGGCGCGGGACCTTCGGCCGCATTGTCATGGCCGGGGGTGACTCTTATGATCCCCCCATTCATTGCAGCCGGTGAGCCCCTTGTCCCGATCCCCCGCGCGGCCCCTTGGCGCCTATCCCCGCATCCGCCTGCGCCGCAACCGGCGCGACGACTGGACCCGGCGCATGGTGTCGGAGACCACGCTGACGGCGGCGGATTTCATCTGGCCGGTCTTCGTCCACGATGCGCCGGCGGCGCGGACCCCCGTGGCCTCCATGCCCCATGTGGACCGGCTCTCCGTTGCCGCCCTCGTCGACGCCGCCGGCGAGGCGAAGTCCCTGGGCATTCCCTGCATCGCGCTCTTTCCGGTGACGCCCCTCGACCTCAAGGCGCCCGACGGCAGGGAAGCGACCAATCCCGAGAACATCGTCTGCCGGGCCGCCCGCGCGGTGAAGGCCGCCCATCCCGATCTCGGCGTGCTCTGCGACGTCGCCCTCGATCCCTTCACCACCCACGGCCACGACGGCGTCCTGCGCGACGGCGACGTCGCCAACGACGAGACGGTGGAGATCCTGACGCGCCAGGCCCTGGTGCAGGCGGAAGCCGGCTGCGACATCATCGCCCCCTCGGACATGATGGACGGACGTGTCGGCGCCATCCGCGACGCCCTCGACGGCGCGGGATACGAGCGCGTCAAGATCATGTCCTATGCGGCGAAGTACGCGTCCGGCTTCTACGGGCCCTTCCGCGACGCGCTGGGATCGAAATCCAATCTCGGCAAGGCGGACAAGCGCACCTATCAGATGGATCCCGCCAACACCGACGAGGCGCTGCGCGAGGTGGCGCTCGATCTCGCCGAGGGCGCCGACATGGTGATGGTGAAGCCCGCCATGCCCTATCTCGACATCGTGCGCCGGGTGAAGGAGCGCTTCGGCGTGCCGACCTTCGCCTATCAGGTGAGCGGCGAGTACGCGATGCTGCAGGCGGCCATCGAGAAGGGCTGGCTCGACGACGGCGTGATCCTGGAAAGCCTGATCGCCATGAAGCGCGCCGGCGCCGACGGCATGCTCACCTACAGCGCCGTCGATGCGGCGCGGCGCCTCAGGAAAGGCTGAGCGCCCGCTCCAGGAAAGTCTGGATCGCGCGGTCGTGCCAGGTGCCGCCGCGACGGTCGTGGAAGCCGACATGACCGCCCTTGCGCTGCACCACCGGAACGAGGCGGCGGTTGCGGTGCCAGCGATGCTCGCGATAGGGATCCGACGGCACGATGGGATCGTCGTCGGCGTGGATCAGCAGGGTCGGCACCGCGATCCCGTCGAGAAACTTTCGCGCCGAGGCCCGCGCGTAGTAGTCGGCCGCGCCGGCGAAGCCGTTGCGCGGCGCGGTTACGCGCTCGTCGAATTCCCAGAGACTGCGCGCCGCCGCCGAGACGCGTCGCTCCTCCTCCGTGGCACCCTCGGACGTGGCGACATCCGCCTGGCATTCGCGCAGGAAATACCAGTGATAGAAGGCATTGCGCGGCGCCATGATGCGGTGCGCCGTCGCCGTGAGATCGATCGGCGCCGAGACCGCGGCGGCGGCGAGCAGCGGCGTCCGCGCCTCGATCTCGCCGAGATGCTTCAGCAGCAGATTGCCGCCCAGCGAGTAGCCGACGGCGACGAGGCCGTTGGCGACGAGATGCGGGCGGCAGGGCCGAGAGCGCGCGGCCGAGATCCTCGCTGCGCCCGGCGTGATAGCGCGGCGCGGCACAGCGCCCGCGACGGTCCGGCACCGCGCAGGTTGAGGCGGACCACGGGAAACCCCGCGCGCAGGAGATGGACGGCGGTCGCCCGCATGTAGTGGCTGTCCTCGCAGCCGTTGAGGCCGTGGATCAGCGCCACCAGGGGGCGCCCGGCCTTGGCCTCGATGGGACGGTGGAGCGAGCCCAGGGCGCGGTCGCCGCACTCCCCGTCCAGGGGCAGCACCACCCGCTCCACCCCAAAGGGAGATAAGTCCACCGGACGCCGGCGGAGGAAATTCCGCATGGTTTGGAGATCGCCGCCAACCCACGGAAGTCGCTCCTCAAATTGAGGCAACTTCAACTCGACGCCCTCCAGGGGGGCCGGCAGGTAGGCGACGCGGGAGTCCATGACCCTGATATAACGGCGCGGAGCGCGATTTCGTCCCCGCGCCCCGATTATGCCACCTTCATCCAGGTAAGCTCGTGTTTGTTATGGTAAAGATGGAGCAATCGCGCACCGGGTATGGCCGCGAGCCGCTGCGCCGTCTCGTGGTCGGTGGCGCCCTGGAACTTCACCGTGCAGACGAATCGCCGGCAGGTGCCGGCGGCGAGCCAGCGTTCGATCAGGACCAGTAGGCGCTTCGGATAGCAGACCACGTCGGAGAACAGCCAGTCGACCGGTCCCAGCTCCCGGGGATCGAGGGCGAAGGCGCTCATGCGGCGAAACTCGACGCCGGGCATCCCGACGATGCGCGGTTCGAGGGGCGCCTTGTCGAGGCTGACGACGCGGGCGCCCAGTTTCGCCAGCACCCAGGTCCAGCCGCCGGGGCTGCTGCCGAGGTCGAGGCAGAGAGCGCCGGGTTGGGGATGCTCGCCCAGGATGGTCAGCGCCTCCCAGAGCTTGAGATAGGCGCGGCTCGGCGGCGCCGCGCGGTCCTCGACGAAGCTCACGGCGCCGTTCGGGAACGGGCTGGTGCAGCGCGCCGCCGCCAGCACCGTATTCGGCGTCGAGGAGCGTCCAGGATCCCAGCGGCGCCGTCGGCGCCGGCGCCGGAAATACCAGCGGCTTCGCCGAGACCTTCGGCAGCTTCTCCGCGATGAGCGCGGCGCGGCGATGATGGGCGTGGGAATAGAGCGCCCAGTTGCGCTGGATCGCGCGCAGCTTCTTCGCGGCATCCCCGACCGACGCGATCGGGATCACCTGGGGATCGAGCCAGACGTTCTCCGCCCAGGCCGCGGGCCGCGGCGGTCCCGGCGCCAGCAGGAGCCGTCCGTAGGCGGCGCTGACCTCGCCCAGCTCGCTCGCGAGGTCGTCGACGAATCCCTCCGCCGCGAGATAGGCGGTCGTGCCTTCCGTCACTTGTCTCAGCCCAGCAGGAAGTCGCGCACCGCCGCGATCTGGTCGCCGGTCCGGAGCGACGGCGCGTGGCCGATGCCGGGATATTCGATCAGCCTCGCCCGTGGCCCGCGCTCCGTCATCGCCTTGGCATCGGCGGCCCGCAGCAGATCGGATTCCGCCCCGCGCAGCACCAGGGCGGGACAGGTGATGCTGTCCCACTGCGGCCAGAGGTCGACATCCGCCGCCGGCAGCGTGCGAAAGGCGTCGCCAATCTTGGGATCGTAGGCGAGGCCGAGCTTGCCATCGGGCCCGCGACGCGCCGCGTGGGTCGCCATGTGGCGCCACTGCTCGTCGGTGAGCTCGCCGAAACTGGCGGACGCGATCCGGAGATAGGCCTCGAGAGCCTCCAGATCCGGAAAGCTGGGGTCCTTGCCGACGAACTCGGCGATCCGTGCGATCCCCTCCTTGGCGATCAGCGGACCGACGTCGTTGATCACCAGCCGCTTGATGGGGTTCCCCGACACGGCCGCCAGCAGCAGGCCGACGAGGCCGCCCATGGAGGTTCCGACCCAGAGCAGCTCCTCTACGTCGAGGCGCGCGATGAGAGCCGTCATGTCGGCGAGATAGAGCGGATAGGTGTAATCTTCGCCGTGCATGAGCCAGTCGCTCTTGCCGCGGCCCACCACGTCCGGACAGACGACGCGGAAATGCCGCGACAGGTCCTCGGCGAGATCGTCGAAGTCGCGCCCGTTCCGGGTGAGTCCGTGGACGCAGAGCACCGTCGGTGCTCCCGCCGGCCCCGCCCACTCATAGTAGGTCATGCGATGGAACCCGTGCGGGCCCAGGCAGGAGAGGCGGCGGCTCGACATCGACATCGGCTATTCCCTCGTGAGAGCGACGCCGCACCATCCCGCAAATCCGCGCTGGTGATCAAGTCTGCGTGGATGGAGAGCTATCGTGCGTCCTTCGACGCGCTTCGCTTGCTCAGGATGAGGCGTTTTTCTTTGTGCCCTCAACGATGGTCCCCATCCTGAGCAAGCAGCCCTTTGGGCCGCGCGTCGAAGGACGCACCAACGCTGTGCAGCCAACCGTTGCCGATTGCCCTCCCTCCGATCCGTGGGCTAGGTAGGACGAGCAACGATCCGATCCTCCGATCCAGGTGACCTCATGGCCGCATCCGGGCCGCTCTCCGGCTTTACCGTCGTCGACCTCTCGCGCATCCTCGCGGGCCCCTACTGCACCTTCCTGATGGCGGAGCTGGGCGCGCGGGTGATCAAGGTCGAGCCTCCCGGCAAGGGCGACGACGCCCGGGAGTACGGACCGTTCAAGAACGGCGTCTCGACATATTTCGCCTCGGTGAACCGCGGCAAGGAATCGATCGCCCTCGATCTCAAGGCCGACGGCGACCGCAAGGTGTTCGAGACGCTGCTGGGCAAGGCCGACGTCGTGGTGGAGAACTTCCGGCCCGGCACCATGGAGAAGCTGGGCTACGGTTGGGAGACGCTGCATCCGCGCTATCCCAAGCTGATCTACGCCTCGGCCTCGGGCTTCGGGCATACCGGTCCCAACTCGAGGGATCCCGCCTACGACATGGTGGTCCAGGGCCTGGGCGGGATCATGAGCATCACCGGCGAGCCCGGCCGGCCGCCGGTGCGCATCGGCATGTCCATCGGCGATATCGGCGCCGGCCTCTACACGGCGGTCGCCGTGCAGTCGGCGCTGCTGCATCGGGAGCGCACCGGCGAGACCACCAAGGTCGATATCGCCATGTTCGACTGCCAGCTGGCGCTGCTGGAGAACGCCGTCATGCGCTACACCGTGACCGGCCAGATTCCCGGTCCCGCTGGGCGCGCGCCATCCCACGATCACGCCCTTCGAGGCCTTCGCGACATCGGACGGCAGCATGATCATCGCCGCCGGCAACGACGGGCTCTACCAGAAGCTCTGCGCCGTGCTCGGCCGCAAGGATCTGGCGGAGCACGCGGACTACCGGACCAACGATCTCCGCAACCGCAACCAGGCGAGGCTCAAGGCGGAGATCGAGAAGGAGCTGACGACCAAGTCCACCGCCGACTGGATTGCCCTCATCGGCCAGGGCGGCATTCCCTGCGGCCCCATCAATAATATCGAGCAGGCGCTGGCGCATCCCCAGGTGGCGGCGCGCAACATGCTCGTCACGGTTGAGGATCCGAAGGCCGGGCCGCTCAAGCTCTCCGGCAACCCGCTCAAGCTCTCCGCCTTCGCCGATCCGCCGACGCGGCAGCCGGCGCCCGCCCTGGATCAGGACCGCGCCCGCATCCTCGGCGAGCTCGGTCTCGGCTGAGGAATCACGGCTTCTTGCCGGCGGCATCCCGATGGCGGCGGTGCAGCACCAGGACCAGCATGCTGATCAAGCCGATGAAGAAGGAAAGGCCTTGGATGACGTCCTGCCAGCCGGGTCCGAGGATCGGTCCCAGGAACGCGCCGAGGGCGTAGATCACGCAGCCGATGATGACGCCGGGCAAGGCGGTCTTGAGCAGCTCGTTGGCGGCCACGGTTCCCTCCCCGGCGGCGTTCCGGCTCTCCGATGCAACGACAAGTTTCGGTTGTAGCCCCGCCGCCGCAGCCTTGCACAATGACGTGACCGTGGGGCCGCCGTCACCCCCCATATCCGTCGCGCGCAAGGGGCTGGCGGCGATGCGGGGGACGTGTATAAGACTCCGATCCGAGCGGGGCTCCGCGCTCCTCAAGCGCGGCCCGTCGCCCCGACGAGTGGGAGGTAATCCGCATGCTTCAGAACCGTCTGCAACCCGTCCTCGATCCCATAAAGCTCGCCCGCGAGATGTCCGGCAAGATGCTGATCGACGGCGGCATGGTGCCATCGGTCACCGGCCGCACCTTCGCGATCGTCAATCCCGCCACTCAGGAGCAGATCGGCGAGGCCGCCGACGGCGATGCCAGGGACGTGGATGCGGCGGTGAAGGCGGCGGCGAAGGCGCAGAAGGCCTGGGGCAAGATGCTGGCGCGGGAGCGCGGCCGCCTCATCGCCGAATGCGGCCGCATCCTCAGCGATCACGTGGAGGAGCTGGCGAAACTCATCACCCTCGAAACCGGCAAGGCGATCCGCACCGAGAGCCGGGTCGAGGCCGGCGTCTTCGCCGATATCCTCACCTTCTATGGCGGCCTCGGCTCCGAGCTCAAGGGCGAGAGCGTGCCATTCAAGACCGACAGCCTCACCATCACGCTGCGCCAGCCGATCGGCGTCGTCGGTGCCATCATCCCCTGGAACGTGCCGTTGCTGCTGATGGCGCTCAAGATCGCGCCGGCGCTGGTGGCCGGCAACTCCGTGGTGGTGAAGTCCGCCGAGGAGGCGCCCTTCGCGGTGCTGCGCGCCTGCCAGATCATGAACCAGGTGCTGCCGCAAGGCGTGCTGAACATCCTCTCCGGCGACGGGCCCGGCTGCGGCGCGCCGCTGGTCGAGCACAAGGACGTGGGCAAGGTGACCTTCACCGGCTCCGTGGAGACCGGCAAGCTCGTCTATAAGATGGCGTCCCAGAAGCTGATCCCGGTGACGCTGGAGCTGGGCGGCAAGAGCCCGATGATCGTCATGGGCGACGCCGACGTCGACAAGGCGGTGGCGGGCGCCGTCATCGGCATGCGTTTCACCCGCCAGGGCCAGAGCTGCACCGCGGCGAGCCGCATCTTCGTCCATGAGTCGATCCACGACGCCTTCGTCGACAAGCTCAAGGGCAAGGTCGACGCCATGAAGATGGGCGATCCTCTCGACGAGCAGACCGACATCGGCACCATCATCTCCAAGCAGCAGTTCGACAAGGTGAAGTCCTACATCAAGCTCGGCGAGGAGACCGCGGGCGCGGTGGCGCTGCGCTGCTCCAAGATGCCGGCAGACAGCCGGCTCGGCCAGGGCTACTACGTGCAGCCGGTGATCTTCACCGGCGTCGCCAACGACAACCGGCTCTGCCGCGAGGAGATCTTCGGTCCCGTTACCTGCATCATCAAATTCAGGGATTACGAGGATGCCCTTGCCCAGGCGAACGACAGCGTCTACGGCCTGGCCGCGACGATCTGGACGCGCGACCTCAAGACCGCCCTCGACGCCAGCCATCGCCTGGAGGCGGGGCTCGTCCAGGTGAACCAGAACCTTGTGGTGCAGGCGAACATGTCCTACGGCGGCGTCAAGCAATCCGGCCTCGGCAAGGAGGCGTCCCTCGAATCCATGCTCGAGCACTTCACCCAGAAGAAGACCATCATCTTGAACCTGGGCTGATCGCGGGCAGGGACCGGGGAAGGAGCGCGGAATGCGCCGGCGCATTGCCGTGTTCCTGCTGCTGATCCCGCTGGTCGCGGCGCTCTCCGGGCTGCTGTGGCTGCGCACCTCCCTGCCCCGGGCGGAGCAGATCCGCGAGGTGCAGGGGTTGCCCTCACCGGTGCGGATCAGCCGCGACGCCGTCGGCGTTCCCACGATCGTCGCGCGCAGCGATGCCGACGCCGCCTTCGCCCTGGGCTACGCCCATGCGGAGGACCGGCTCTTTCAGATGGACGCCCGCCGCCGCTACGGCGCTGGCCGGCTGTCGGAGTGGTTCGGCGCCACCACTGTCGACGCCGACCGCATGATGCGCACCCTCGGCCTTGCCCGCGCCGCCGAGCGACAGTTCGAGGTCCTGCCACCGGAAGTTCAGGCGGGGCTGACGGCCTATGCCGCGGGGGTCAACGCCTATATCGGGGATCGGCGCACAGCGCTTCCCCTCGAATACTACCTGCTGCGCGCGGAGCCGGAGCCCTGGCGGCCGGCGGACAGCCTGATCGCCGGCAAGCTCATGGCCTGGTCGCTCGCCGGCAATTATCGCTCCGAGATCCTGCATGCCCGTGTCGCCGCCAAGCCCGAGGATCTGACGATCCTCTATCCAGCATATCCCAAGGACGGGCCGGTGGTGCTGGGCGATCTCGCGTCGATCTATCGCGCGCTGCCTCTCGATCGCCTGCTCGCCCAGATGCCGGTGATCGAGGATCCCGTGCGCGCCTCCAACAACTGGGTGGTAGACGGCAGCCACACCGTCTCCGGCAAACCCGTTCTCGCCAACGATCCGCATCTCGGATTGATGGCGCCGGGGTTCTGGTATCTGGCCCGCATCGTCACGCCGGATCACACCATCACCGGCGGCACCATCGCCGGCTCGCCGGTCGTGATCATCGGACAGAACGAGCGGATCGCCTGGGGCTTCACCAATACCGGCAGCGACGTCTCCGATCTCTTCATCGAGAAGACCGATCCCGAGGATGCCGGCAAGTACCTGACGCCGGATGGCTCGCGGCCGTTTCTGACTCGCAAGGAGACGATCCGCGTGCGCGGCGCCGATGCCGTGGAGCTGACCGTGCGCGAGACGCGGCACGGGCCGGTCGTCTCCGACCTCGCGGATTTCCCGACGCCGACGAAGGAGCCGGGCTATCTCCTCGCCCTCCAGGCCACATATCTCATGGACGGCGATCGGACGCCGCAGGCGTTCTGGGAGATGAACCGGGCCACGGACTGGCAGTCGTTCTACCGCGCGCTGGCGAAATTCGACGCGCCGGAGCAGAACATCGTCTACGCCGATGTCGACGGCCACATCGCCTTCGCGTCGCCGGCGCGTGTGCCGATCCGCGCCAAGGGCGATGGCTGGCTGCCGATGCCGGGCTGGACGGGGGAGTACGACTGGACCGGCTTCGTGCCCTTCGACGAGCTGCCGAAGATGGTGGATCCGCCCTCCGGCCGCATCGTCACCGCCAACAACAAGATCGTCCCGGACAGCTATCCCTACTTCCTCGGGCGCGACTGGGATACGCCCTACCGCGCCCAGCGCATCACCGCCCTTCTCGATCGCCAGCCGCAATCGACGGAAACCTCGGCGGCGATCCAGCACGACATCTTCTCCACCATGGCGGACCGCCTCTTGCCGCTGATGCTGGATATGCCGGCCGCGACGCCGCAGGCGCGCGCGGCGGTGGAGCGGCTCAGGGCCTGGGACCGGCGCATGGACAAGGACAAGGTCGAGCCGCTGATCTTCACCGCCTGGCTGCGGGAGCTCAACCGCGTGCTCCTGGCGAACCAGCTCGGCCCCGCCTTCGAGGATTATTGGGGCCTGCATCCACAGGTGATCGAGGACATCCTCACCAATCACGCCGAACGGTGCGACGACCAAACCACTGTCGTGGTCGAGGTGTGCTCGGAGCAGCTCGCCAACGCGCTCAACCGCGCCCTCGACGAGCTCACCCACACCTACGGCAGCGATATGGACGAATGGCGTTGGGGCCGCGCCCACCCGGCGGCCTTCCACCATCGCCTGCTGGAGGGGGTCTGGGGCCTGCGCCGCCTCTTCCAGCTCTCGATTCCCGCCGACGGCGGCAGCGACACCGTCAACCGCGGCGACATGGAAATCCGGAATGGAGCGGCGCCTTACCAGGACGTGCTGGGACCGGGCCTGCGCATGGTGGTGGACATGGCGGACCCCGCCGCCGCGCATTTCATGGTGGTGCCGGGCCAGTCCGGCAATCCACTGTCCCCGAACTACAGCGACCTCATGCGACCGTGGCGCGACGGCTACATGATGGCGGTCGACGGCCAGAAGCCCGTCTCCGTCGAGACGCTGACTCCGCCATGACGGCGCGGCAGCGCCGAGATCAAGCATGGACGGCGCGGCAGCGCCGAGATCAAGCATGACGGCGAGACGGCGCCGGTTGCCCGTCGGTCCCGAGGATGTGCGGGCGGCGGCCAATCTGCTCGTGGGATCGGTCGCGCGCACGCCGACGATCGCAAGTCCGGCGCTGTCGGCGCTGACGGGCAGCACCGTCTTCCTCAAGCTGGAGACGCTGCATCCCACCGGCTCCTTCAAGGAGCGCGGCGCCGTCGTGAAGCTCGCGAGCCTGGGGCGCGCCGAGCGCAAGGCGGGCGTCATCGCCATGTCCGCCGGCAATCATGCCCAGGGCGTGGCCTATCATGCGCGCCGCCTCGGCATTCCCGTCACCATCGTGATGCCCGAGGGCACGCCCTTCAACAAGGTGACGCGGACCGAGAGCCTCGGCGCCAAGGTGGTGCTGTCGGGTGCCGGCATCGCCGAGGCGCGCAAAGCCGCGCTGGAGATCGCCACCGCCAAGCGGCTCACCTTCGTGCATCCCTACGACGATCCGCTGCTGATCGCGGGCCAGGGCACCTGCGGCCTGGAGATGCTGACGGACGTGCCCGACCTCGACGTGCTGCTGGTGCCGATCGGCGGCGGCGGGCTCATCTCGGGGATAGCGGTGGCGGTGAAGGCGATGAAGCCCGGCATCGCCGTGATCGGTGTCGAAGTCGCGGGCTATGCCTCCATGCGCCACGCGCTCGGCCGTGGCCCCAAGCCCGAGGGCGGCGAGACGCTCGCCGAAGGGATCGCCGTCAAGGAGCCGGGCCGCATCACCACGGCAATCACCAGGGCGCTGGTGGACGACATCCTCGTCGTGGACGAGGACGCGGTGGAGCGGGCGGTGACGGCCTTCATCGAGAGCCAGCGCCTGGTGGTGGAGGGCGCCGGTGCCATCGGTCTGGCTGTGCTCCTCGCCAACGCGAAACAGTTCCGCCGCAAGCGCGTGGGCCTCGTCGTCAGCGGCGGCAACATCGATGCGCGTCTGCTGTCTTCGATCCTCATGCGAGGTCTGGTGCGCACCGGGCGGCTGGTGCGGCTCAGGGCGGAGATCACCGATCAGCCCGGCACGCTCGCTCGGCTGACGCGCGTCATCGGGGACGCGGGCGCCAACATCGTCGAGATCTATCACCAGCGACTCTTTCAAGACGTGCCGGTAAAGCGCGCCGAACTCGATGCCGTCGTGGAGACCCGCAACCGCGCCCATGTAAGCGAACTCATCGCGGCGATGACCAAGGCCGGCTATCCAACCCGCCTGCTCTCCAGCACCGCCCTCGACGACGATTCCTGAAGCCGGCGCCGCGGCTCAGTCGCCCTCGTCGAGATGACGATAGCGGCCGCGCCAATAGAGCAGCGGCCGCCCGTGGCGGGCGTGGCCCAGGGCCACCACCCGGCCCACCAGGATGTCGTGGTCGCCGGCGGGGTGGATCGCCTCGGTCGTGCAGTCGATCCACGCCAAGGCGCCCTTGATGATGGGGGCACCGCTGGCCCGAACCTCAGGCTCGATCTCGTCCCAGTGCCGCTCCGGCGAGGCGGCAAAGCCGCGGGAGAGGTGCTGCTGGCCCTCCGCCAGCACCGAGAGGGAAAAACAGCCGCTGGTCGTAAATATCCCGTGACTCTTCGCCGCACGCTCGAGGCAGAACAGCACCAGCGGCGGGTCCAGGGAGACCGACGTGACGGAGTTTACGGTCACCCCCAATGGCTTGCCCTGGGGGTCCCGGGTAGCCGCGACGGCGATCCCACTCGCGAAATGCCCCAGGGTTGTACGGAAGGCGTTTGAATCAACCAACATTATGTGGGCGATCCCTTCCTCGGCGACCGGATCTGGTTCCCCTCATATCCCAGCTCGATGCGGGGCACCAGCCGGAGGCGCTGCCTAAACGCCTGGATAGAGTGACTAAACGAGATGTTAACGCACTTGATGCACCGTGCTCCGCTTCTAACATCAGGGGCTGCGCACCACGCCATGTTTCTGCTGATCGGTTCCGGCATCGTCCTCATGAGCGTGATCGGCGGCTACATGCTGAACGGCGGGCACCTGGGCGTGCTCTGGCAGCCCTTCGAGTTCATGATCATCGCGGGCGCGGCGGCCGGCGCCTTCGTCATCTCGAACCGCCTGGTGGTTCTGAAGGCCGCGGGCGGCGCGGTGAGCGGTCTTCTCAAGGGCGAGAAGTACGACAAGAACGCCTATCTCGAATTGCTGAGCCTGCTCTACTCCGTCTTCAAGCTCGCCAAGACCAAGGGCGCCCTCGCCCTCGAGCAGCACGTGGAGAAGCCGGAGGACAGCTCCCTCTTCCAGCGCTTCCCGCTGTTCTATGCGAACCATCATGCTCTCGTCTTCCTCTGCGACTATCTGCGTCTCCTCACCCTCGGCACCGACAACCATCACGAGATGGAGACGCTGATGGACGAGGAGATCGAGACCCATCACCACGAGCATGAGGACATCTCGCACGCGATCGCGCAAACCTCCGACGCGTTGCCCGCTCTCGGCATCGTCGCGGCGGTGCTGGGCGTCATCCACACCATGGGCTCGATCACCGAGCCGCCGGCGGTATTGGGCCACCTCATCGGCGGCGCGCTCGTCGGCACCTTCCTCGGCGTGCTGCTGTCCTACGGCTTCGTCGGGCCGATCTCCGCCGCCATCAAGGGCCGCGCCGACGCGGAGGTGCGCTATTACCTCTGCATCAAGGCGGCGATCCTCGCCTACATGCAGGGCTATGCGCCCTCGGTCGCCGTGGAGTTCGCCCGCAAGGCGCTCACCTCGGACGTGCGGCCGACCTTCTACGAGGTCGAGACCGCAGTCGAAAGCCTGCCGTCGGCGGCGACTTAAGGAGCGCACCGAATGGCGAAAGGTGGCAACAGCGCTCCCGTCATCATCAAGAAAATCAAGAAGGGCGGCGCCGCTCCCCATCACGGCGGCGCCTGGAAAGTCGCCTACGCGGATTTCGTCACCGCGATGATGGCGTTCTTCCTGCTGCTGTGGCTCCTGAACGTCACCACCGACGTGCAGAAGCGCGGCATTGCCGATTACTTCGATCCCAGCATCGCGTCCAAGTCGATCAGCGGCGCCGGCGGCGTGCTCGGCGGCATCAGCATGGGCCCCGTGGGCGCCCAGAGCACAAGCTCCTCGCGACCGAACCTCGCGCCGTCCGTGGAGAGCATGCGCCAGCCCGCCGACGGGGACGAGGGCAGCCAGAACGGCGCCCCCTCCAAGACCACCGACGACGAGGGCGGCACCGCCGGCGTGGCCAACAATCTCACCACCGAGAAGCCGATCGAGCAGATCACCGAGGCCGAGCTGCAGCAGCGTCTGGCCGCGAAGGAAGATAAGCAGTTCGCCGCCGCGGAGTTCGCGCTTCGCCAGGCGATCCAGGACGTGCCCGAGCTCAAGAACCTCTCGGACAATCTCATCATCGATCGCACGCCCGAGGGCTTGCGCATCCAGATCGTCGACCAGGACAAGCGCGCGATGTTCGCGCTGGGCTCGGCCCAGATGGATGACAGCGGGCAGAAGCTGATGGCGCTGGTGGCCCAGGTCGTCCAGAAGCTCCCCAACAAGGTCTCGATCACCGGGCATACCGACGCCACGCCCTATGCTTTCGGGCGCAACTACGGCAATTGGGAGCTGTCCGCCGACCGCGCCAATGCCAGCCGTCGCGAGCTCCTCAACGACGGCGTGCCCGTCGACCGCGTCGACAAGGTGGTCGGCATGGCCGAGCGCGATCTCCTCGATCCCAGCGATCCCCGCTCGCCGCGCAACCGGCGCATCAGCATCGTGCTGCTGCATCAGAAGCTGCCGAGCGCGAGCCAGGCCACGCCCAACCAGACTCCCCCTTCCAACGGGTAGCGTCGCCGGGGCATACTCCGGCGCATGACCATTCCCGACGGATTTCGCCTCTCGGTCGAGGAGGCGCCGTCGCGCGCCGACCGCATCTTCATCGATCAGGCGCTCGACGATTTTAACGAGGAGAAATGGCCCGGCCACCCGGTCAAGCGCATCGCCGTCATCGTGCGCGACGCCGCCGGCCGGATCGCCGCCGGACTCGATGGCATCGGCTATGGCGGCTGGCTCTTCGTCCACAACCTCTGGGTCGCCGATTCCCTGCGCCGCCGTGGCGTCGGGCGCGCCTTGATGACCAAGGCGGAAAGCGAGGCGCTACGGCGCGGCTGCCACTCGGTTTGGCTGGATACCTTCAGCTTTCAGGCGCCCGGTTTCTACCAGAAGCTGGGCTACGAGATTTTCGCGACCCTCGACTGCCCGCCGGAGCACAAACATTACTTCATGCGCAAGCGCCTCGCCGAGGCGGCATGACCTGCGATTTTTCCTAGCGAGGCTCTGCCGGTGTCCATTCCCGCGGATACGGATTTGCGCGCCTGGGCCGGCGATCCGCCGGAACCCTTCGCCGCGCCGGAGTATTACGAGGGCGTGCTCTGGCGCCGGGTCTTCGCCTACGGCATCGATCTGATCTTCATCGGCATGCTGCTGGTCCTGCTCTGGATCCTGCTGGCCACCCTCACCGTCGCCAGCCTGGGGCTGCTGTCGCCGCTCTGGGTGCTGTTCGGCCTGACCCCGCTCGCCTATCACTCGCTGCTGATCGGCGGACCCCGATCGGCGACGCTGGGCATGCGGATCTGCGGCATCGAGGTCCGCAGCTGGACCGGTGAGCGGCCGCATTATCTGCAGGCCCTCGTGCAAACGGCGGTGTTTTACATAACCACCCCGCCGACCTGCTCCCTGATCCTGCTGGTCGCGCTGTTCAATCGCCGGCGCCGCACCTTGCACGACCTGCTGGCGGGAACATTGGTAATCCGCCGGTCGCCTCGGGCGGCGTTCTTGAAACCGGATTGAGGCTGGCGCAGAGCCGCCTCCTGCGCGCATAATTATGTAATATTGTTAATGGCGCCCGCGTCGGTGGGGATGGCGCAATGCGCGTGAAGGTCGAGGAGGATATGCCGGAAGGCAACGGCGCCAGCATCGGGCGGCGTTCAGGGATGGGCTTGCCCGCGGCGGCCTCGGCATTGCGCCCGTTTTTTCGCACCGCAGCACTGCCCTGCCCCTACGTGGAGGGGCGCACCGAGCGCAAGCTCATCACCGAGATCGGCGGGCGCGAGTCGGCGAGCTTCTACAGCGAGCTCTCCCGCGCCGGCTTCCGCCGCAGCCACCATCTGGCCTACCGCCCAGCCTGCGTCGGCTGCTCCGCCTGCGTCCCCGTGCGGGTCGCGGTGAGGGCGTTCTCGCCCACCCGCTCCCTGCACCGTATCATCAGCCGCAACCGCGACCTGGTCCCCGGCATCGCGCCGGCGCGGGCCACCATCGAGCAGTACCGGCTCTTCGCGCGCTATCAGCGCTCGCGCCACGCCGAGAGCGACATGGCGTCGATGACCTACGGCGACTACCGCGCCATGGTGGAGGACAGCCCGGTCTCCACCGGCCTCCTGGAGCTGCGCCGCACCGACAACCGCCTGGTCTGTGCCTGCCTCGTCGACGTCCTCGATGACGGGCTCTCGGCGGTCTACAGCTTCTTCGATCCCGACGAAGCCCGGCGCAGCCCGGGCACGCGGATGATCCTCGGCCTCATCGACGAAGCCCGGCGGCGCGCGCTGCCCTACGTCTATCTCGGCTACTGGATCGCCGAGAGCCGCAAGATGGCGTACAAGACCCGCTTCCGCCCCCTGGAAGCCCTGACGTCCACCGGTTGGTCGCCGCTCGCCCTCTAGACGAACGCAGCCTTCAAGGAAGTTCATGCCGAAGAGCGTCGTCCCCGCGCGCGATCCCGTCGTCCCCCGAGCGAGCCGATCGCCGACGAGGTCAAATACACGACCTGCTACATGTGCGCCTGCCGCTGCGGCATCAAGGTGCATCTGAAGGACGGCGGCATCCGCTACATCGAGGGCAATCGCGACCATCCGGTGAACCGCGGCGTGCTCTGCGCCAAGGGCTCGGCGGGGATCATGCAGCACTATTCGCCGGCGCGGCTGAAGAAGCCGCTGCTGCGCGTCGGCCCGCGCGGCAGCGGCGAGTTCCGCGAGATCGAATGGGCCGAGGCGCTCGACACCGCGGTCGGCTGGCTCGGCGCGATCCGCGCCAGCGATCCCAAGAAGCTCGCCTTCTTCACCGGCCGCGACCAGTCCCAGGCGCTGACCGGCTGGTGGGCGACGCAGTTCGGCACGGTGAACTACGCCGCCCACGGCGGCTTCTGCTCCGTCAACATGGCGGCGGCCGGGCTCTATTCCATCGGCGGCGCGTTCTGGGAATTCGGCGAGCCCGACTGGCATCACACGAAATATTTCCTACTCTTCGGCGTCGCCGAGGATCACGATTCCAATCCGATCAAGATCGGCCTCGGCAAGCTCAAGACCCGCGGCGCCAAGGTGGTGTCGATCAATCCCGTGCGCACGGGTTATTCCGCGATCGCCGACGAATGGATCGGCGTCCGCCCCGGCACCGACGGGCTCTTCGTCCTCGCGCTCGTCCACGAGCTGCTGCGGGCCGGCAAGGTCGATGCGGATTTTCTCGCCCGTTACACCAACGCGCCGTGGCTGGTGATCGACGACGACGGCGCCGCCGACCACGGCATGTTCGCCCGCGGCGCCGACGGCAAGGCCCTGGTCTGGGATCGGAAGCGCGGGCGCCTTGTCGGCGCCGGCGACGCCGAAGCGCTGCCGGCGCTGACGGGGGAGCGCAGGCTGTCGGACGGCCGGCGCGCGATGCCGGCTTTCGAGCTGATGGCGACGCGCTATCTCGACCCGCGCTACGCGCCCGATGCCGTCGCCGCGGAGACCGGCATCGAGGCCGCCACCATCAAGCGCATCGCCGCCGAAGTGGCGCAGGTGGCGTTCAGCGAGGCGATCGTGCTGGACCAGCCCTGGGTCGACGCCAACGGCCGCCACCACGCCAGCATGATCGGCCGCCCCGTCAGCATGCACGCCATGCGCGGCATCTCGGCCCATTCCAATGGCTTCCACACCTGCCGCGCGTTGCACCTGCTGCAGATGCTGCTGGGCGCCGTCGACACGCCCGGCAGCTTCCGCTACGAGCCGCCCTATCCGAAGCCCGTGCCGCCCGGCATCAAGCCGGCGCGGCCGGCGCCGCCGAACACGCCCCTCGCGGGGCCGCCACTCGGATTTCCGCGCACGCCCGAGGATTTGCTTGTGGATGCCGACGGCAAGGCGCTCCGCCTCGACAAGGCATTCTCCTGGGAGGCGCCGCTCGCCATCCACGGTCTCCTGCATCTCGTGATCGCCAACGCCTGGAAGGGCGATCCCTACCCGATCGACACGCTCTTCCTTTACATGGCGAACATGAGCTGGAACTCCGCGATGAACACCGCGGGCACCATGCAGATGCTCACCGACCGCGATCCCGCCACCGGCGACTACAGAATTCCCCACATCATCTATTCCGACGCCTACTACTCCGAGATGGTGGCCTACGCCGACCTCGTGCTGCCGGACACGACCTATCTCGAGCGCTACGACTGCATCTCGCTGCTCGACCGCCCGATCACCAACGCCGACAGCGCCGCCGACGCGATCCGCCAGCCGGTGCTGCCGCCGGACCGCGACGTGCGGCCGTTCCAGGACGTGCTGATCGACCTCGGCGCCCGGCTCAAGCTGCCGGGCTTCGTGACATCCGACGGCGCGCCGAAATATCCCGGTTTCTATCCCGACTACATCGTGAACCACGAGCGCCGTCCCGGCCTCGGTCCGCTCGCGGGCTGGCGCGGCGCCGACGGCAAGAGCGAGGGGCTGGGCGCGGTCAACCCGCGCCAGCTCGAGCGCTACATCGAGCATCAATGCTTCTGGCGCAGCGAGATCCCGGCGGAGGCGCGCTATTTCAAGTTCGCCAACCGCGCCTATCTCGACTGGGCGGTCGCCATGGGCTTCCTCGACCACGCCGAGCCCATCGTGCTCGAGCTCTACAGCGAGACGCTGCAGCGCTTCCGCCTCGCGGCGCAGGGGCACGGGCCCGTGCAGCCGCCGCCGGAGCATCGTGAGCGCGTCGCCACATATTTCGATCCCGCTGCCGATCTGGTACGCGCCGTTCGAGGAAGCGGACGCGGGCGTGGAGAGCGATTTCCCGCTCCACGCCATCACCCAGCGGCCGATGGCGATGTATCACAGCTGGGGCTCGCAGAACGCCTGGCTCCGGCAGATCCACGGCGAGAACTGCCTCTTCATCCATCGCGCCACCGCCGAGGCGCACGGCATCGCCGACGGCGATTGGGTCGTGGTGACCAGCCGGCATGGCCGCATCACCGTGCCGGCGAAGCTGATGGAAGGCGTCAATCCCAACACCGTCTGGACCTGGAACGCCATCGGCAAGCGCAAGGGCGCCTGGAACCTCGATCCCAAGGTCCATGAGGCGACGAAGGGATTCCTGGTCAATCATCTCATCGGCGAGCTGCTGCCGGAGCGCGGCGGCTATCGCTACGCCAACGCCGATCCCGTGACCGGACAGGCGGCCTGGTACGACCTGCGCGTCTCCATCGCCAAGGCGTCCGCGGCCGACGCCCACAGCGATCCTGCGTTTCCCGCGCTTGAAACGCCCCCCCTTCGCGAGCGGGTCCCGGTGCTGCGCTACGGCGCGCGCTTCCGTCCACGCGCTGGTGCGCCATGACCAGCCTTCCTCGCGAGCTCGGAGCCCGGCGTCTCGGCCTCGTCATCGATCTCGACATCTGCGTCGGCTGTCACGCCTGCGCCGTCAACTGCAAGGAATGGAACAGCGGCGGCATCGCGGCGCCGCTCACCGATCTCGATCCCTATGGCGCCGATCCTCTCGGCGTCTGGTTCAACCGCGTGCACACCTTCGAGGCCGGCGAGGGGGCGGCCAGCCGCACCGTGCACTTCCCGCGCTCCTGCCTGCACTGCGCCGAGCCCGCCTGCGTCACGGTCTGTCCGACCGGCGCCAGCTACAAGCGCGCCGAGGACGGCATCGTGCTGGTGAACGAGGAGCTCTGCATCGGCTGCAAGCTCTGCTCCTGGGCCTGTCCCTACGGCGCCCGCGAATATCGATTCCGACGCCGGCGTGATGAAGAAATGCACGCTCTGCATCGACAAGATCTACAACGAGACCCTCGACGAGCGCGACCGCGTGCCCGCCTGCGTCGCCACCTGCCCGGTCTCGGCGCGGCATTTCGGCGATCTCGGCGATCCCGGCTCCGAGGTCTCGACGCTGGTGCGCGAGCGCGGCGGCTACGACCTGATGCCGGAAATGGGCTACGCGCCCACCAACAAGTATCTGCCGCCGCGGCCGCGACGGGCGGGCGGTGCGTCAGCGCCCGCCGAGCTCGCGCCGGCGGTGCCCGCGGGCAGCGGCGGCTTCCTCGCCTGGATCGACCGGCTGCTCTCCGACTGATCCCATGCATCCCGCGCTCTCCGTCATCTTCTTCACCACCTTCTCCGGCGCGGGCTACGGCCTCCTGGCCTGGCTCGGCGTGCTCTCCGCGGCGGCGATGCTGCCGGCGGACCGCGGCTTCGGCGCGGCGGCGCTGGCGCTCGCCCTCGTCAGCGTGACCGCGGGATTGCTCTCCTCCACCTTCCATCTCGGCCATCCCGAGCGCGCCTGGCGCGCCTTCTCGCAATGGCGGACGTCCTGGCTCTCCCGCGAGGGCGTGGCGTCGGTCGTGACATACGTGCCGGCGCTGCTCTTCGCCGTGGGCTGGGTGATCGTCGGCAGCACCGAGGGGATCTGGGCGATCTTCGGCCTCGTCGCCGCCCTTGCCGCCGCCGTCACCGTCGGCTGCACCGCCTTCATCTACCAGTCCCTGAAGCCGATCCAGCGCTGGAGCAACTTCTGGGTGCTGCCGAACTATCTGGCGCTCGCCGCCATGACCGGCGCGCTGTGGCTGGCCGCGCTGACGCAAGTCTTCGCCCTCGATCCCCTCATCAGCATGGTCGCGGCGCTGGGCTCGATCCCCGTCGCGCTGGCACTGAAGGTCGCCTACTGGCGCTTCATCGACGGCTCGGCGAGCCGCAGCACCGCCGAGAGCGCGACCGGCCTCGGGTCGCTCGGCAAGGTCCGTCTCTTCGAGGCACCGCACACCAGTGAGAATTATCTCATGAAGGAGATGGGATACCGGGTCGCCCGCAAGCACGCGGCGAAGCTGCGGCGGATCGCCATCGGCATCGGCTTCGTCGCCCCCTTCGCCCTCACCCTCACCAACCTCGCCTTCACCGGCATCGCCGCCATCGGCGTCGCCCTCACCGCCGCCATCCTCGGTACTCTCGGCGTCCTGGTCGAGCGCTGGCTCTTCTTCGCCGAGGCGAAGCACACGGTGACGCTCTACTATGGGGCGAGCACGGCTTGATACCGGCGGCAAAGGCATCCTGCGTCCTTCGACGCGTTCGCTCCGCTCGCTTGCTCAGGATGAGGCGCTTTTCCTGCGCCATCTCCCATCCTCCTCATCCTGAGCAAGCGGGCCTTTGGCCCGCGCGTCGAAGGACGCACCTCGGCTTGCCAATCCATCAACCCGATGTGACCAGTCGATCCCGCGAAACGCGCTAAGCTCTGCTCGCGTGCTTTCAGGGAGGAAAAATCATGCCGTCGAAAATCACGACGCTTGCCGGTATTGCCATCGCGCTCGCGCTCTCCGCCACCGGCCCATGCCGCCGGCGTGCGCATGGACAAGAACCTGTCCCTCGACCTCGCCACGACAATCGCCGAGACGGCGCTCGCCACCTGCCGCGGCAACGGCTTCCACGTCTCCGTCACCGTGCTCGACCGCGCCGGCGAAATCTTGGTCTTTCTCCGCGACGACGGCTCCAACCCACACACTGTCGAGAACAGCCGGCGCAAGGCCTATACCGCCCGCACTTTCGGCATCTCCTCCGCGGAATTCGCCAGCCATATCTCCGAGCCGCCGCGCCAGGCCCAGGCGACGCTGCCGGGGATCATCGCGCTGGCAGGCGGCCTGCCGATCAAGGCCGGCGCCGAGGTGATCGGCGCCGTCGGCGTCTCCGGCTCTCCCGGCGGCGAGAAGGACGAGGCCTGCGGCAAATCGGGCATCGACAAGGTTGCCGATCAGCTCAAGTGAGGCGTTAAGGATCGGATGCGCAGTCGGCTGGCGACGCCGCTCGCCAGCACCACGCCGACGCTCACCGCGGCGATGCCGATCGCCTCGGCGCCGTTCGGCATCTCCCCCAGCATGGGCAGCGCGATCAGCGCGGTGATGACCGGCGCCAGGGAGCCGAAGGCCGCGGCGGTGGCGGCACCGAGACGCACGACGGCAATCCCGTAGGCGAGCATCGCCACCAGGCCGCTCAGCAGCCCCTGCACCAGCATCTGCACCACGACCTCCCGCGGAGGCGCCGTGAGCAGGCGCGGCCCGAGCATCGTCAGATAGGCGGGCGCGAAGGCCAGCAGTGAATAGACATTGATGAGGGCCGCCGCGTGCCAGGCGCCGATGCCGGCGCGCCGGAACGCCAGCGTATAGCCCGCCCACATCGCCGCCGCCGCCAGGAACAAGAGATCGCCCTTCCAGGTCTGCCCGACCTCCGCCAGCAGATCGCCGCCGCCAATCGCCGCGGCCCCCAGCGCGATGGCGAGATATCCGGCGAGGCGATCGGCGCTGAAGCGCTCGCGGTCGACGAGCGCCGCGAGTGCCGCCACGAAGAGCGGCATGGTGCCCGGCATCAGCGCGCCCGCATGGGCCGCGGGCGCGAATTCCATGCCGACGGTGCCGACGAGAAAGAACGGCACGCCGGCGCCGGCCACCATCATCAGGCTGCGGAGAACGCCGATGCGGCGGATCGCCAGGCCCCGGCGCAGCAGCACCGGCAGCAGCACGAGGCTGGGGATGGCGAAGCGGAGGAACGCAAGATCGTAGGGCGTGAGGGTGGTCGTCACGGCGAGGCGCGTCAGCACGAAGCCCGCGCCCCAGATGATGACAGTCGTCAGCGCCGCCAGAACGCCCATCGCCATCCTCCCGCTGCCTTTGCTCAGGGCGGCAGTATCCGGCGGCAGGCTGGAGCATGTCCTTGCGAATACGCCCTGAAAAGTCCACTATTTGGCAGTTCGTGCTAAATATATCAATCCATGAGGCAGAACATGCCAACACTCGATCTGGACGCCATCGACCGCCGGATGCTCGAAGCGCTGCAGGCGGACGGGCGGCTGAGCAATGTGGAGCTGGCGGATCGGGTGGGCCTCTCGCCCTCGCCCTGCCTGCGCCGGCTGAAGCGGCTGGAGAAGGACGGCGTCATCGCCGGCTATCGTGCGTCTCTCGACCGGGAGCAGATCGGTCTCGGCCTCACCGTCTTCATGGAGATGAAGGTGGACGGCCATCGCGACGCCAACGCCACCGCGATCCAGGAGGCGTTGCGCAAGATGCCGGAAGTGGTGGCCTGCCATCTCGTCTCAGGCGAGGCGGACTTCCTGGTGGAGGTCGCGGTGCCCGACCTCAAGCGCTACGAGGAGCTGCTGCTGGGCCGCATCCTCAAGCTGCCGATGGTGAAGGACATCCGCAGCAACTTCGCCATCCGCACGGTGAAGGCGGCCTCGCCGCTTCCGCTCGCGCATCTGCCGAAATAGCCGCAAGCGCTCAGGGCAGCGCCGATGCCAGCGCCGCCGCGGCGAAGCCCGCGCCCAAAGCGGCCCATTCCCGTTTCGTCGCCGCCATCATGGCGACGGCGCCGAGGCAGCCGGCGAGGCTGGGCCAGCCGCCTTGCAACACGCCGGCCGCCGCGAAGGCGGCGAAGAGATTGCCCGGCGCCAGGCGCAGGAGCCGCGGCAGCAGCCCGTCCTGCGGCATGACGCCCGCCGCGACGAAGCCGCCGGCCCGCATCGCGTAGCTGGCCGCGCCGACGGCGAGGATGACGGCGAGGATCCGCGGATCAGGCATCGTCGCCGCGGAGCGCGCTCACCAGCGTCCCCGCGCCGCCGCCGCACAGCATCGCCCAGCTCGGCGCGAGCATGCTCGCCGTCACGATGCCCACGACAGCCGATACCGCCCAAGGCAGCAGGCTCCGCCGTCCCCGCCACTGCGTCGGCAGCAGCACGACGATGAAAGCCAGCGGCAGAAACGCCGCCGCCACCGCGAGCGGTCCGTGCGGATTGAGCGGCACGGCATATCCGAGCGCCGTGCCGCCGATCCAGCCGATCGCCATGGGAATGCTGCAGCCGAGGAGATATCCCGCGTCGCGGCGTCCCCGCTCCGCCTCCGCCACCGTCATCAGCCAGGACGCGTCCGCCAGCAATGCCAGCACCGGCAGCATCACGCGGCCCGGCAGGTCGGAGAACATCTGGCGCAGATGCGCTCCCATCACGAGATAGCGGGCGTTGGTGGCGAGGCAGGCGATCACCATGGCGGCGATCGGCGGCGACGCCGCCCAGAGTCCAAGAGTCACCGCTTGCGCCGTCCCCGAATAAACCAGCAAGCTGAAGAGGACAGCCGCGGCAAAATCCAGCCCCAGCCCCCGATAGGCCACGCCCATGACGATCCCGCCGACCCCGTTGCTGACGATGAAGGGGAGCGCTGCCACGAAGCCCCGGCGTAACCCCGCCCTGGTGAAGGGCGCCGCGGTGAGGTATGCTGTTCTCATGGTCATGACCATTAGATCGCGATGAGCCCGATGTCAACCGACGCCGAGCGCGCCCTGGCGCAATTCTTCGGCGGCCGCGTCTGCCTGGACTTCGCCAACACCATGGACTGGCGGACCTCGGTGGCGCCCCAGGAGCTGGTGCCCGACTACGCCACGCTGCTGCGGTGGAGCGGGATGCGCGGCACTCTGCCGGCATCGGCGGTCGCGCGGCTCCGGGCCGCGGCGAGGCGAAGACCCGCGGCGGCGGCCGACATCATCGAGGAGGCGCACCGCCTCCGCACGGAGATCTGGGACGCCTCGGAAGCGCTCCGCCGAGGCAAGCGCGTGCCGCTGACATCCGTCAATCGCCGGCTCGCGGCCTTGCCGCCGCAGCCACGCCTGATCAAATCCCGCGCCGGTTACGTGCACGACCTGCCGGGCGCCTCCCTGGCGGAGCCGCTGTGGCCGGTGCTGTGGTCGCTGACGGCGCTCCTGGCCTCGGAGGATGCCGCCCGCATCGGCTGCTGCCAGGCGGAGGGATGCGGCTGGTTCTTCGTCGACGAGAGCCCGAACCATTCCCGCCAATGGTGCTCCAGCGAGATTTGCGGCAATCGTGAGCGCGCCCGGCGGGCCTATGCGAAGCGGCGGGCCACTGTCTAGCCGCGCACCCTACTCCGCCGCCGCGGCGCTCCGATGGCCGAGGGTCTTGAGGCAGCGGTCGATCCAGAGCCGCGTCAGCTTCTCCTGCACCTCGTTCTGGCCGAGGCGGGTGCGGAGGTTGGTGAAGTCGACGCGGTCGAGCTCCTGGTCCTGGTTGAAGCAGGAGAACACCACCGTCTCCTCGCCGGTCTTGGGGTCCCGGTGCACCTGGAGGCACTGGGCGCAGATCTCCTTCATCATGCATTGCATCGGCGAGTTGATCGACGCGATGGCGCGATGGCCGGGCTTCAGGTGCGGCGCCAGCACGCCGTGGCGCGTGCGCGCCACCGCCGCCATCATGCCGTCGGAGCCGATGGCGACGATGCGGTCGACGTCGCCGAGCGTGATCGCCGCCGGCCCGAGCTTGCCCTCGCCATAGGCCAGGATCGCCTCGACGATGTTGGCGACTGATGGCACGGTCCTGGGGCCGGGTCGGCTGGAAGCCGGGCGTCTCGTCGCAGCACCAGACCACGACGTCGGCGGCCTTCTCGATCTCCTCGACCTTGTAGCGGTCGATCATCTTCTTGTAGCCGGCGAAGTAGAGAACGCGGGAGCCCGCGGCGCGCAGGCCCTGGCCGATCGAGAACAGCACCGCATTGCCGAGACCGCCGCCCACGAGCAGCACGGTCTCGTTCGCCGGGAGCTCAGTCGCCGTGCCCGTCGGTCCCATGAGGATCACCGGCTCGCCGGGTGACAGCAGCGTGCAGAGATCGGACGAGCCGCCCATCTCCAGCACGATGGTGGAGAGCAGCCCGCGATCGCGATCGACCCAGGCGCCGGTGAGGGCCAGGCCCTCCATGGCGAGGGTCGTTCCTTCCGCCCGGGCGGCGAGCGCCTCGTAGTTCTGCAGGCGATAGAACTGGCCAGGCTCGAAGGCGCGGGCCGCCATCGGCGCCCGCACCACCACCTCGACGATGGTGGGGGTCAGGCGGTTGACCGCGTGCACGGTGGCGCGGAGCTCGTCGTCGAGGCGCGCCACCAGCTCCGCCGGCGTCGGCGACATGGCGGCGCGCGCGCGCCAGCAGCGCGGCTCACCACGGGATAGCCGTGCTTGGCGCTCGCCCATCGCCTTCACGACGTTGCCGGCGAAGGACGGATGCAGGTCGCCGAAGAAGCTGATGGCGCGGCCGTCGGGCGTGATGCTCGTGAGCACGCGGACTTCCGCCGGCTTTGCCACGCGCTCCGGCTGCACCGGCTGGCCCGCCTCGTCCACCGCCTGGAAGTAGCGGCCGTCGATGGTGATGTGACCCGGATCCTCGCGCTGCAGCACCGTATTGGGCTGCGTTCCCGCCGCCACCAGGATGGTGCGCGCCGGCAAGGTCAGCCGCTCGCCGCCCGCGGGAGAGGATCAGCGCCTGGGCCGCGCCGAGATCGTCGATCACCACCTCCTCGGGCGTCAGGCCTTCGGCGAAGCGGATGCCCTCCTCCATCGCCTTGGCGACCTCCTCGTGATTGAGAGTGTAGCTGGGCGCGTCGATGAGGCGCCGGCGATAGGCGATGGTGACGCCGCCCCACTTGTTGAGGAGATCGATGAAGCGCGGCGCGCGGCCCTCGCGCGCCGCCGCCGCGCGCTCCGCGCGCAGCAGCGTCCCGTGCTCGACGAACTCGTCGGCGAGCTCGCGGTCCTCGTCGTTCCAGCCCGCCTGCACCGCCGCGGTCGCCGCGCTCCGCCACCAGCGCCTCGTAGCGCGCCAGGAACTTCTCGACCTGCACGATGTAGTAGGCGAGCGACTCCGTCGCGGTGTCGATGGCGGTGAGGCCGCCGCCGATCACCACCACGGGGAGACGCACCTGCAGATTGGCGAGGCTGTCCGCCTTGGCGGCGCCGGTGAGCTGCAGCGCCATCAGGAAATCCGAGGCCTGGCGGACGCCGCGGGCGAGCCCGTTCTTCATCGCGATGACGGTCGGCTTGCCGGCGCCGGCGCAGAGCGCGATGTGGTCGAAGCCCAGACCGAACGCGCTCTCCACCGTCAGCGTGCCGCCGAAGCGGACGCCGCCGTACATGGTGAACTCCGCGCCGCCGCTCCAGCAGCAGGCGGATGAGCTTCAGGAAGTTCTTGTCCCAGCGCACGGTGATGCCGTACTCGGCGACGCCGCCGAAGCCCGCCATCGCCCGCTCGTCGAGGGACTCCCTGAGCTCGTCGATGTCGCGGATCGGACGGAACGCGTGCCGCTTGCCGCGCGCGTCGATGCCGGAGACCTCCGCGTCCAGCGGCTCGATCTTGAGCCCGTCGATGCCGACCACCGTGTGGCCGTCGTTCATGAGGTGGTGCGCCAGCGTGAATCCCGCCGGCCCCAGCCCCACCACCAGCACCTTGTAGCCGCTCGCCGGCTTCGGCAGCGGGCGATGGATGTCGAGCGGGTTCCAGCGCGTCAGCAGCCCATAGATCTCGAAGCCCCAGGGCAGGTCCAGCACGTCCTTGAGGTTCCGGGTCTCGATCTGCGGGATGTCGACCGGCTCCTGCTTCTGGTAGATGCAGGCCTTCATGCAGTCGTTGCAGATGCGGTGGCCGGTGGCGGCCATCATGGGATTGTCGATGGCGACGATGGCGAGAGCGCCGACGCTGTAGCCTTCCGCCTTCACCATGTTGAGCTCGGAGATCTTCTCCTCGAGCGGGCAGCCCGCGAGGGTCACGCCGAACTGGCTCTTCTGGAAGGCGCCGGTCTTGCGGTCTTTGAGGCCGTGGGAGCAGCTGTCCTTGCCCTGGTTGTGGCACCAGATGCAGTAGTTGGCGTGATCGAGCGCCGCCGGTCAGATCCATGCCGGGATCGGTGAGCTTGAAGCCCTCGCGAGCGCGCCAATGCTCCGGCGGCAGGCGCAGCATGGTGACGCCATGCTCCACCACGGTCTCCACCGGCACGAGATGCACGGGATCGACCTTGTGCGGCACCTTGAAGAGCACGCCGGCTTTGTGCGTCGCCCGCCCCGCCGGCGAGAGCGTCGCCCAGGCGCCGTAGCGCGCCGCAAGATCGAGAGCGGCGGCACTCTCCGCCTCCCGCTCCATCCAGCCCGCGACGTGGCGGGCATAGCTCTTCTCGGTCAGCGCCTCGCCCATGAGCGCCGCAAGCTCCGCCGCCAGCGCCGGACCGTCGAGGACCGCCGCCTGCTCCGGCGTGACACCCTTCACCGCGCGGCGCTGCACGAAGAGGCGCTTCACGGTGTAGAGCGGCGCCAGATCGCGGTGCCGTCCTTGCAGCGCCCGCACTTCCGCAGCGATGCCGAAGAGACCGGCGACGAAATCCTCGAGATGAGGGGCCAGATCGATCAGGAGCTGGGAATGCGCCTTCGCTTCCAGCGCGGCGGGATCCCGCCGTGCGCTCACCAGACGGTTGTGCAGCTCCGCGTCGCCATCAGCGAGATGGGCGACGAAGGTTGCGTCGATGCGTGCCAGCCCGTCGCGGGCGTAGAGATCCGCGAAGGAAAACCCATGCTTCAGTGCGAGGCTGCTGGTCACGTCGGAGGCGGCTCCGGGGGAGGAAGGGCCCGCTCAAATACCGAAAAGCGGCGCCCTTGTATATGGCCTCGATGCCGCAGCGTCCAAGACGTCAAATGCCTGAGATATCTTGGCAAAGCCCCAGAAAAGATGCGGGCTTTGCCGGCGCCTCAGCGGCCGGATTCGCCGCCGGCGTTGGCGCGCTCCAGCACCGCGTTCAGCAGCACCGCGCAGCCCATGGCGAGATCCTCGGGCTTGGCATCCTCGATCTCGTTGTGGCTGATGCCGCCGACGCAGGGCACGAAGATCATGGCGGTGGGGGCGACCCGCGCCATGTAGACAGCGTCGTGGCCGGCGCCGCTGATGATGTCCATGTGGGGATAGCCCAGCGCCTGCGTCGCGCCGCGCACGCTCTCGACGCAGGCCGTGTCGAAAGGCGTCGGCGGGAAATACCAGAACTCCTTGAGGTCGAGCTCGAGACCGATCGCCTTGGCGATCTCGCCACAGGCGGCGCGCAATTCCTTGTCCATCACCGTCAGCGTGTCGTTGTCGGGATGGCGGAAATCCACGGTGAAGAACACCCGGCCCGGAATCGTGTTGCGCGAGTTCGGACTCACCTGGGCGAAGCCCACGGTGGCGCAGGCATAGGGCGGATGGGCGAGGCCGATGCGATTGACCGCGTCGATCATGCGCGCGGCCCCCACCAGCGCGTCCTTACGCTTCGGCATCGGCGTCGGCCCCGCGTGAGCTTCCTGGCCGATGACAGTGATCTCGTACCAGCGCTGGCCCTGGGCGCCGGTCACCACGCCGATCGGCTTGTGCTGATCCTCGAGGATCGGTCCCTGCTCGATATGCGCCTCGAAATATGCCGCGACCTTGCGGCCGCCCACCGGCTCCGGCCCGGCAAAACCGATGCGATCGAGCTCAGCACCCATGGTCACGCCGGTAACGTTGTCCGGCCGCTCCAGCCCGTAGTTGAGATCGAAGACGCCGGCGAAGACGCCGGAGCCCACCATGGGCGGGGAGAAGCGCGAGCCTTCCTCGTTGGTCCAGACCACGATCTCGACGGGCGCCTCGGTCTCGTAGCCGAGGTCGTTGAGGGTGCGCACCACCTCGAGCCCCGCGAGCACGCCGTAGACGCCGTCGAACTTGCCGCCGGTGGGCTGGGTATCGAGATGGCTCCCCGACATGACCGGCGGCAGCTTCGGATTCTTGCCCGGCCGGCGCGCGAAGATGTTGCCCATGCGATCCACCGTCACGGCGCAGCCGGCGTCCTTGCACCAGCGGATGAAGAGGTCTCGCCCCTTCTTGTCGAGGTCGGTAAGCGCCAGGCGGCAGACGCCGCCCTTCTCGGTGGCGCCGATCTCCGCCATCTCCATCAGCGACCGCCAGAGCCGCTCGCCGTTGATCGTGAGGTTGCGCATGGGTGTGCTCTCTTGAGAGGAAACTCTACAGCCGCCCGCCGTCCACCGCGATGGTCTGGCCGGTCACCATGGTGGTGCCGGTGCAGAGGAAGAAGATCACCTCGGCGATCTCCTGGGGCGTCGATGCGCGGCGCAGCATGGTGCGGTCGGTATAGGCGGCGCGGCGCTCCGCCGGCCATTCCTTGGTCCAGGGCGAGGCCACCAGACCCGGCGCCACGGCGTTGACGCGCCCTTCCGGCGCCAGCACGCGCGCCAGCGCGATGGTGAGGTTGATGAGCGCCGCCTTGCTGGCGCCATAGGCGATGCTGCTGCCGATGTTGCCGAGGCCGGCGACCGAGGCCGTGTTGCAGATCGCGCCGTGGGACGCCTTCAGCGCCGGCATCGCCGCCTTGCTGCAGCGGAACGGGCCGATCAGGTTGGTGTTGAGGATGCTGCTCCAGAACTCCTCGGTCATGGCGTCCAAACGCGCGAGATCGATCGGCTCGGTGGTGCCGGGACCGGCGGTGCCGGCGTTGTTGACGAGGTAGTCGAGGCGGCCGAGCTTGTCGACGGCGGTGCTCACCATGTGCTCGGCATCGCCGGGCTTGGAGACGCTGCCCGGTGCCGCGATCACGCGATGACCCGCCGCCTCCAGCCGCTTGATCTCCTGGGCGCCGCGGGGATCCTCGGCGAGATGATTGATGGCCACGGTGGCGCCGGCGCGGGCGAACATCTCCACCGTGGCGAGCCCGATGCCGGAAGCGCCGCCGGTGACCAATGCCGTCTTGCCCTTGAGGTCGATGGTGATCATGTGAGGTCCCTCCCCGGTTTGCTTTGATCTTAGCTGGGATTCACCACGGAGGCATGGAGGACACTTCTCATTCCATCATGGCCGGGCTTGACCCGGCCATCCACGCCTTCAATCCGAAAATTCGTGGATGGCCGGGTCAAGCCCGGCCATGACGCAAAAAGACGACCTCCGCACCTCCGTGCCAATAAACTCAGTACCCCAACGCCACCCCGTCCTTGCGCGGCTCGGACGCGGCCAGCAGCACGCCGCGCTCGTGGTCGATCCAGACCGCCTGGCAACCGCCGTGGGGCTTCTGCAGGTATTCGATCTCGTGGCCGCGGCGCTCGAGCTCGGCGACGGTCGTCGCATCGAAAGTATGCTCGAGCTGCAGCTTGCCGCCGAAGGCGAAGCTGCGCGGCGCGTCCGCCGCCTGCTGAAGGTCATAGCCCTGATCGAAGATGCGTGACAGGAAGGCGGCGTGGCCGGTCGCCTGGTAGTTCCCGCCCATGACGCCGAACGGCATCACCGCGCGGCCGTTCTTGCTCACCATCGCCGGGATGATGGTGTGGAGCGGCCGCTTCGCCGGCCCGATCGCATTGGGATGGCCGGGAATGGTGCGGAACATATGACCGCGGCTGTGCAGCAGGACTCCCGACTTCGGCCCGGTGATGGCGCTGCCGAAATCGTGGAACACCGAGTTGATGAAGGAGACCGCGTTGCGGTCGCGATCGACGATGCAGAGGTAGGTCGTGTCCTTGTGCTCGGGCTCGTCCCACACCGCCGCGTCGGAGGCGCGGTCGAGGCGGATCTTGCCCCGTGCCCATGCGCTCCAGTCGTCGGAAAGAAATTCGTCCACCGGCCGGCGCATCGACGCGGGATCGCCGAAGAACGCGTCCCGGGCGCGGAAACTCGCCTTGGTCGCCTCCGCCAGGATGTGCGTCCGGTCCGCCTCGCCGAGCGTCGTCGCCGCGAGATCATAGCCCTCGAGAATCCGCATGATCATCAGCGCCGCCAGGCCCTGGCCATTGGGCGGGCATTCCCAGACGTCGTAGCCGCGATAGCTCGCGGAGATCGGCGTCACGTAGTCGCCGCGATGGGAGGCGAAATCCTCCTCGGTGTGGAGGCCGCCGAGCTCGCGCAGCCGCGCCACGATGTCGGCGGCAACCGCGCCCTGGTAGAACGCCTCCGGTCCCTTCTTCGCGATGGCGCGCAGGGTCGCCGCCAGCAGCGGCTGGCGGAAGCGGTCGCCGATCCCGGGCGCGCGGTCGCCGGGCAGAAAAATTCCGCGGCTCACGGGATCGCGCATCAGCTTCTCGACCGCCACTTCCCAGTCGAAGGCGACGCGGGGCGTCGGCAGCATCCCCTCCTCTGCCGCCCGGATCGCCGGCTGCAGCAGCTCCGCCATCTCCTTGGTGCCGTGATCCCCTGACAGGCGGAACCAGGCCTCGATCGCGCCGGGCACGGTGACGGAATGCGGCGTCTGGATCGGCAACTCCGTGAATTTGCGCTCCCGGTACCAGTCGAGAGTGGCGGCCTTGGGCGCGCGGCCGGATCCGTTGTAGGCGATGGGCAGCCCCGCCTTGGGCGAATAGAGGACGAAGCAGTCGCCGCCGATGCCGGTCATCGCGGGCTCGACCACGCAGAGGAGCGCCACCGCCGCGAGCGCGGCGTCGACGGCGTTGCCGCCGCTCCGCAGCACGTCGATCGCGGCCAGCGCCGCCTGGGGATGGGACGTCGCCACCATGGCTTCGCCGGCCACCGCGAGCGAGCGGTTCGGTCGATGGAAATCGCGCATCAATGTGCCCTGTTTACGGGGGAAATCACGGGGTTAGGATGGTTGCTGCGCACTCTTGCATTCTCCTACCCCGGCGGTCAATCTCACCGCCAAGGTAGGCTCCGGAGGAAATCCCATGACCGAGGTTCTGCTGGAACGGCCGAGCGACGGGGTGGCGCTGCTGCGGCTCAATCGGCCGGAGCAGCTCAACGCCCTCAACGGCGCGCTCAGGAAGCTGCTGTCGGAGCAGTTCACGGCCCTCACCGCCGACGACAGCGTCCGCGCCATTGTCCTCACCGGCAACGACAAGGCCTTCGCCGCCGGCGCCGATCTCAAGGAGATGGTGCATTTCTCCTCGGTGGATCACCTGCTGCGCCGGCAGCATCTGCTCTGGCGCTCGATCACCCAGTGCCACAAGCCGATCATCGCCGCCATCAACGGCTACGCTCTGGGCGGCGGCATGGAGCTCGCCATGCACTGCGACATCATCATCGCCGGCGAGAGCGCCCAGCTCGGCCAGCCCGAGATCCGCGTCGGCATCATGCCCGGCGCCGGCGGGACCCAGCGCCTGACCCGCGCGGCCGGCAAGTACAAGACCATGAAGATGGTGCTGACGGGAAAGCCGGTCTCGGCGCGGGAAGCCTACGACATGGGCATCGTCGCCGAGGTGGTGCCCGACGCCGAGGTACAGGACGCTGCCCTCAAGATCGCCAGCACCATCGCCGGCATGCCGCCGATCTCCGTGGCCCTCATCAAGGAGGCCGTCAACGCCGGCCAGGATGCCTCCCTGGAGACCGGGTTGATGCTGGAGCGCCGCGCCTTCGAGCTGCTGTTCTCCACTGAGGATTCCAAGGAAGGCATCAAGGCCTTCATCGAGAAGCGCAAGCCCAGCTACAAAGGACGCTGACGCCATGACCGATGCCTTCGTCTACGACGGACTCCGCTCGCCCTTCGGCCGTCACGCCGGCGCCCTCGCGCCGATGCGGCCGGACGACCTCCTCGCCGGCGTGATCAAGGCGCTGGTGGCGCGCAATCCCTTCAAGCCCGAGGAGTACGAGGATTCCGTCATGGGCTGCACCAATCAGGCCGGCGAGGACGCGCGCAACGTGGCGCGCCACGCGGCGCTGCTGGCGGGGCTGCCGACCTCGATCGGCGGCCTCACGGTGAACCGGCTCTGCGGCAGCGGCCTCGCCGCGATCTGCGATGCCGCCCGCGCCGTCGGCGCCGGCCAGGGCGAGGTCTTCGTCGCCGGCGGCGTCGAGAGCATGAGCCGCGCCCCCTTCGTGATGGCGAAGAGCGACAGCGCCTACTCCCGCGATTTCCGCATGTTCGATTCAACGATCGGCGCGCGCTTCCCGAACCCGAAGATCGGCAAGAGCTTCGGCCAGGACACCATGCCGGAGACCGCCGACAACGTGAGCCGCGACATCGGGATCACGCGGGAATCCTCCGACCGCTTCGCCGTCGGCTCGCAGCAGAAATACGCCGCCGCCAAGGCCGCGGGATTCTTCGATGCGGAGATCCAGCCGGTGTCGGTGCCCGGCGCCAAGAAGGGCACGGAGATCTCGGTGGCTCTCGACGAGCATCCGCGCGCCAACACCACGCTGGAGCGGCTGCAGGAGCTGAAGCCGCTCTTCCCCAACGGCGTGGTGACGGCGGGCAATGCGTCCGGCATCAACGACGGCGCCGGCGCTCTCATCATCGGCAGCCGCGCCGCCGGCGAGCGCGCCGGCAAGGCACCGATGGCGCGCCTGGTCTCGGCGGCGATCGCCGGCGTCGAGCCCCGCGTCATGGGCCTGGGGCCCGTGCCGGCGGCGAAGAAGGCGCTCGCCCGCGCCGGCCTCAGCCTCAGGGATATGGACGTCATCGAGATCAACGAGGCTTTCGCGACCCAGGTGCTGGGCTGCCTCAAGCTGCTGGAGCTGCCGGAGGACGACGCCCGCGTGAACCCGAACGGCGGCGCCATCGCCGTGGGACATCCTCTCGGCGCGTCCGGCGCCCGCCTGGCGCTCACGGCGATCCGCGAGCTGCACCGGCGGAACGCGCGCTACGCGCTTGCCTCCATGTGCATCGGCGTCGGCCAGGGCATCGCCGCCATCTTCGAGCGCGTCTGATCGCGCGCGTCGGATATCTCGTCGGATGAGTCCCCCTGACGGCGGCACCGCCGCCCTCAGCTTTCCCCACGCCGCCCCGCCGGCGCCCGCCACCCTCACCGAGGTGGCGCCCGGCGTCCGCTGGCTGCGCATGCCGCTGCCCTTCGCCCTCGACCACATCAACCTGTGGCTCCTCGACGACGGCGACGGCTGGAGCATCGTCGACAGCGGCCTCAACACGGTGGAGACCCAGGATCTCTGGCGGCGCATCTTTGCGGCGGAGCTCGGCGGCAAGCCGATCAGGCGCGTCATCGTCACCCACTTCCACCCCGACCACATGGGCCTCGCGGGCTGGCTCACGGAGACGCTGAGCGTGCCGCTCTGGTGCACGGAGACCGAATGGCTCTTCGCGCGCATGCTGAGTCTCGACACGTCGGATGCCTTCACCGCGAACTCGACGAAATTCTATGCCCGCACCGGCTTGGACGCGGCCACGCGCGACATCCTCGCCAGCCGCGGCAATTCCTATCGCAGCCGCGTCACCGCGATCCCCCACGCCTTCCATCGCCTGAGCGACGGCCAGAGCTTCGCCATCGGCGGCCGGCAGTGGCGCGTGGTGATCGGCCGTGGCCACGCGCCGGAGCATGCCTGCCTCTATTGCGCCGAGCTCGATCTCCTCATCGCCGGCGACCAGGTACTGCCGAAGATCTCGCCAAATGTGAGCCTCTGGCCCCAGGAGCCCGAGGCCGAGCCCCTCGGCCTCTACCTGTCGTCCCTGGAAAAGCTCAAGCGCGAGATCCCCGCAACATCCCTGGTGCTGCCGTCCCACGGCCTGCCCTTCCACGGCCTGCACCTGCGCATCGACCAGCTCGCCGCCCATCACGACGCCCGCCTCGCCGAGCTCGAAGCCGCCTGCGCCGAGCCCCGCACCGCCGCCGAAGTCCTGCCGGTGCTGTTCCGCCGCCCCCTCGACGCCCACCAGATCGGCTTCGCCGTCGGCGAGGCGCTCGCGCATCTGCATTACCTCATGGACAAGGGCCGCCTCGTTCGCACGGAGCGCGGGGATGGGGTTTATCTCTACAGACGCGTCTGAGCAGCAGTTCCCAGCGCAAATCACCAGGTACTTTATTGCCGTCATGGCCGGGCTTGACCCGGCCATCCACGAATTTTCGCTTCCAAGACGTGGATGCCCGGCACAAGGCCGGGCATGACGAACTAAGAATGAGTCCGCATGTGCCGATCTTCCATCGGCTTCACGATGGTTTCCGTCCAAGCCTCACAAGCAACTCCCCCGCAAACTGCGTCAGCGTGTCGTCGCGGGCGCCCATCACCACGATACGGTCGCCGGGCCGGGCGATCTCCACCAGCTTGTCGCCGCAGGCGGCGCGGTCCGCAAAACCAAAGGCCGTGCGCCCGCGCGCCGTCACGCCGGCAATGATGTCGCGGCTGGTGACGCTGCGGTCGACGGTGCCGCCGAAATAGACGGGATCGGGCATCACCAGCACGTCGTCCTCGCGGAGATGGCGCGCGAAGCCGTCGATGAAGGCGTCCTTCATCTGCCGCAGCGGCCCGAAGCCGTGCGGCTGGAACATCACCAGCAGCCGGCCGGGGAAGTCGTGCAGGGTCTCGAGAGTGGCAGCGATCTTGTCGGGGTTGTGGGCGAAATCGTCGATGACGGTGATGCCGTTGCCGGTGCCCACCAGCTCCAGCCGCCGGCGGACGCCGCGAAAGCCCGCGATCGCGTCCGCCGCATCAGCCAGCGAAATTCCGCATGCCCGCGCCGCCGCCAATGCCGCCAGCGCATTGGACACGTTGTGCCGCCCGGGCACGGCGAGCCGCGCACGCAGCGTGGTGCCGGTGGCGCGCTCCGCGACCACGAACGCGATCCCGTCGGGCGCCGGCGCGACGTCGCCCGCGACGAGGTCGGCGCGCTCATCGCTGAGGCTATAGGTGATCGTCAGGCCGGAGGTCCGTGCCGCCGCCAGCGCCGGCCGTCTCGGCATTGTCGAGGTTGAGGACGGCGATCTCCGCCTTGGCGACGAAATCGGCGAACAGGACCCGCAGCTCGTCCAGTGACTTGTGATCGACGGCGACGTTGTTGAGGACGGCGATGCGCGGCACGTAGTGCGCGATGGAGCCGTCGCTCTCGTCCACCTCGCTGACGAAGGTCTCGCCGCCGACCAGGGCGCTGGCGAAGGGCACGTCCGGCGTCACGAAATTCTTCATCACCGCGCCGTTCATGATCGTGGGATCGCGGCCGCAGCGATGCAGGATCCAGCCGATCATGCCCGTGGTGGTGGACTTGCCGCTGGTGCCGGCGACGCCGATGCCCGTGGGCGCGGCGTTGAACAGCTCCGCCAGCAGCTGGGCGCGGGTGATGAGCTCGGCGCCGATTCGCCGCGCCGCCTGCACGTCCGGGATCGTGCTCTCCACCGCCGCCGAGGTCACGACGACGAGGTCCGGCCGGTCGACGCCGCTGCCGTCCTGGGGGAAGAGCGCGATGCCGCGTCCCCGCAGAAAGTCGAATTTCGGCGCCGTCCGGCCCTGGTCCAAAGCGCGGTCGGAGCCGCTGACTTTGGAACCCCCGGCCTGCACGATGAGGGCCAGAGGCAGCATGCCGCTGCCGCCGATGCCGCAGAAGAAATAGGGCCTGTCTCGCTCCATCGCCGGAAGCTATAGTCCGGCGATTGTTGGGACAAGCGGTTTGGGCAGGAATTTCATGGGCCAAGGCGGGATCACCATCGGCGTCGTCGCCCCCGCCGCGCGCATCGAGCCCGATATCGCCGCGGCGGTGACGGAGCTCGCCGCCAACCTCTATCCCGAGCGCCCGCCAACGCTCCGCTTCCATCCCCAGTGCTATCTCAGCGCCGGCCATTTTGCCGGCGCCGACGAGGAGCGGGCGACGGCGCTGATCGAGATCGCCAACGATCCTGCCATCGACGCGGTCTGGTTCGTCCGCGGCGGCTACGGCTCGAACCGGATCGTCGAGCGCGTGCTGCCGGCGCTCAACGCCGCGGCGCGGCAGAAAACCTATCTCGGCTACAGCGACATCGGGACGATCCTGGCCGCGCTCTACGGCGCCGGCTTCACCAGGATCGCCCACGGGCCGATGCCGTCGGAAATCCCGCGCCGGAACGGCGCCGCGGCGGTGACGCGCGGGCTCAAATTCCTGGTGGAGGGCGACACGTCGACCCTGGAGCCATCGGTGACCGCCGCCCCCACCGCCGCCTTCAACATCACCATCCTCAGCCACCTCATCGGCACGCCGCTGCAGCCGGATCTTTCCGGCCACGTGCTGATGCTGGAGGAAGTCGGCGAGGACATGTACCGGATCGACCGCGCGCTCTGGCACATCACCAGCAACCCCGCGATCCGCCGCGTCGCCGGCATCCGCCTCGGCCGCTGCAGCGTCATCACATCAAACACGCCCGAGTTCGGCCAGGACGAGGAGACCATCGCGCGCCACTGGTGCGAGGCCTCCGGCATCCCCTACCTCGGCCGCGCCGACATCGGCCACGACGTCGAGAACAAGGTGGTGCCGTTTGGGCGGTGGCGGCCGCAGAAGCGCTGACGGAGCGGGCCTACTCCGCCGCCTGCACCCGTGCCGGCAGCACCTCGAGCTCTTCCGGCCGGTGTGGGAACAGCAGCGCGCCGACGAAGACCAGGGCGCCGAAGCACGCCAGCACCGCGAAGGTGAGCGCGAAGCCGCCGGTGCGGTCGTGCAGGAGCGCCACCAGGGGCACGCCGCAGGCGCTGGCGGCAAACGAGACCACGTAGCGGAAGGCGTAGGCGCGGGCGCGCCATTCCTGGTTGGTGTAGCGCGCCACCATGGCGTCGTTGATGGTGACCTGGCCGAAGATGCCGAACATCATGCCGACCGCCAACGCCAGCATCGCCCATTCCTGGGCCCAGACCGCCAGCAGCAGGCACGGCGCCTGGATGAGGGACAGCGGCAGGAACACGGTGCGGAGCGGATAGCGGTCGACGAAGTGGCCGACGATGAGCTGCGCCATGGCGCCGATGACGTAGACGATGAAGACGAGGGCGCCGACGCGGAACGGCGTGCTCGCCAGCAGCGGCAGGCGCTCGTCGAAGACCTTGGGCATGGCGATGGTGGTGGCGTTGAAGACCACGCTGCCCGCCATCGTCACCAGGACCAGCACCGCGAAGGCGTGGATCACCACGTTCCGCGGCAGCGGCGCCGCAGCGCGCTTCACCACCTTCTGGGTGTTGCGCTCGTCCGGCACCATGATCAGGAACGCGATGCCGATGGCGATCGCCACGGCGCCCGGCACCACGAAGGCCCAGCGCCAGCCGATCCACTGGGTGATGGCGCCGGTGACCAGCGCCGCGAAGGCGACGCCGAGATTGCCCCAGACGCCGTTGACGCCGATGGTGCGGCCGAGCTTGCCCTCGGCGTGGGCCGTCAGCATCGCCGTTCCCACGGGGTGATAGATCGCGGCGAAGGCGCCCACCACGGTGAGCGAGATCGCCAGCATCAGTCGCGAGCTGGCGAGCGCCGTCAGCATGGTGGCGCCGCCCACGCCGATGAAGAACACCGCCAGCATGTTGCGCCGGCTCCAGAGATCGCCGAGCCAACCCGCCGGCAGCGAGCCCGCGCCGAAGGCGATGAAGCCGCCGAGCGACAGCGCCAGCAGCTCGCCGTATGAAGTGCCGAAGGTGGCGCCCATGCCGAGGACGGCGGTCGGGAAGATCAGCATCACGAGATGATCGAGGGCGTGCGCCACGTTGATGAACCGCACGATCCGCTGATTGCCGCTGGCCATGGCTCGCTCTCCCCGCACCTCTGGAGTGGACAGGATAGGGCTGGCGGGTCCACACTGTCCTGACAGTTATCATCGCGATTCGGACACGCCCGCCCATGCCCTCCCGCAGCACGAATCCCGAGGATTATCAGCACGTTCCCCGCCCGGTGGCGGCGATGCCGAAGGATTTTCGCCAGCGGCCACATCATCCTGCCCGCACAGCCATGCCCGGGCCCAGCTCGTCTACGCCGTCGCCGGCGTCATGCGGGTGACGACGGCCAAGGGCGCCTGGATCGTGCCGCCCCAGCGCGCGGTCTGGATGCCGGCGGGGATGGAGCACGAGATCCGCATGAGCGGCCGCGTCGCCATGCGAACGCTCTACATCGATCCCACCGCGGCGCCGGCGAGCCTCGGGGAGTGCACGGTGATCGAGGTGACGCCGCTGCTGCGCGCCCTCATCCTGCGCGCGGTGGAGGAGCCCGTGGATTACGACGAGGGCGGCGGCGCCGGCCTGGTGATGGCGCTCATCCTGGAGGAGCTGCGCCGGGTGACGACGGTGCCGCTGCGCATCCCCCTGCCGACGGACGCGCGTCTCGTGGCGCTCTGCCGCGCCCTCCTCGACGATCCCGCCGCGCCCGACACGCTCGACGATTGGGCCGAGCGCGTCGGCGCCAGCGCCCGCACCCTCGCGCGGCTCTTCCAGCGCGAGACCGGCATGGGCTTCACCCAATGGCGCCAGCAGGTGCGTCTCGCCGACGCCGTGAGCCGGCTTGCCAAGGGCGAGCCGGTGGCGCTGGTGTCGGAGCAGCTGGGATATGCCAGCGCCAGCGCCTTCACCGCCATGTTCCGCCGCGCGCTTGGCGCCACGCCCCGGCACTATCTCGCCCGAGGCACCGATGCCCCGCGCCTGACGCCCTCCCCGCTTCCGCGGCATCTCGTCGTCATCGATCTCCAGAAGGCGATCGACGCGCCCTATTGGGGCCCGCGCAACAATCCCGGCGCCGAGCACAACGTGGCGATGCTCCTCGCGCGCTGGCGCGCCAGCGGCCGGCCGATCTACCACGTGCGCCACGATTCCCGGGAGCCGCAGTCCGCCTATCGCCCGGGCCAGCCCGGCAACGACTTCAAGGACGAGGTGGCGCCGCTGTCAGGCGAGACCGTCGTTCCCAAGCGCGTCAACAGCGCCTTCGTCGGCACCGATCTGGAGGCGCGTCTGCACCCGCGCCGGCCACACGCTCCTGGTGGTTACCGGCGTCCTCACCAACAACTCCGTGGAAGCCACCGTGCGCATGGGCGGCAATCTCGGCTTCGAGATCCTCCTGGTGAGCGACGGCTGCTTCGCCGTCGACAAGCGGACCTTGGACGGCCGCCTGTTCACGGCCGAGGACGTGCATGCGCTGGCGCTCGCCAACATGAACGGCGAGTACGCGCAGGTGGTGGATACGAGATGGGTGCTGGAGAGAGCCGGCTGAGTCAATTTTACCCTCTCCGCCACGAAGTGGGGAGAAGGTGCGCTAAGCCGGCTTCGCCGCCTGTTCCGCCACCGTCGGCGTGCCGTAGAGCTGGCGGGCGCGGGTCTCGAAGGCGGAGACCATGCGCTTCACCGCCTCGTTGAAGAGCATCTCGATCACCTTCTGGAGAAGGCGCGAGCGGAATTCGAAATCGACGAAGAAGTCGATGAGGCAGCCGCCGTCGGGCTGCGGCAGGAACACCCAGTGGTTGGTGAGGTAGCGGAACGGGCCCTCGCTGTAGGCGACGTCGATGCGGTCGTAGGGGCTGAGCACGACGCGCGACGTGAAGCGCTCGCGCACCATGCGGAAGCCGATCAGGAGATCGGCCACCAGCAGCTTCTCGCGTGCGCTCGCGGATGCGGGCGCCGACGCACCAGGGCAGGAACTCGGGATAGCGCTCGACGTCGGCGACGAGATCGAAGAGCTGCTTCGCGCTGTAGGGGAGCCGACGCTGCTCGGCGTGGGTCGGCATCGCCGCCGGGATCAGGCGGTGGCGGCGAGCTGCGCCGTGCGCGCGGCCCGGAGCTTCGCGAAATCGTCGCCCGCGAAATAGGAGGAGCGCGTCAGCGGCGAGGCCGAGACCATCAGGAAGCCCTTGCCGAGCGCCATGCGCTTCAGGCCCTCGAACTCGTCGGGCGTCCAGAAACGCACGAGCGCGTGGTGCTTCGGCGTCGGCTGCAGGTATTGGCCGATGGTGAGGAAATCCACCTGGGCCGCGCGCAGGTCGTCCATCACCTGCAGCACCTCCGCCTTCTCCTCGCCGAGACCCACCATCAGCCCCGACTTGGTGAACATGGTGGGATCCTGGCGCTTCACCTGGTCGAGGAGGCGCAGCGACTGGAAATACCGCGCGCCGGGCCGCACCTCGGCATAGAGCCGCGGCACGGTCTCGAGATTGTGGTTGAAGACGTCGGGCTTCGCCGCCACCACCTTCTCGATGGCGCCGTCCTTGTGCAGGAAGTCCGGCGTCAGCACCTCGATGGTGGTGTCGGGCGTGCGCTTGCGGATCTCCTCGATCACCCGCACGAACTGCGAGGCGCCGCCGTCGTCGAGATCGTCGCGGTCGACCGAGGTCACCACGATATGGGCGAGGCCGAGCTTCGCCGCCGCTTCCGCCACATGCTCGGGCTCGTGGGGATCGAGCTGGTCCGGCCGCCCGGTCGCCACGTTGCAGAAGGTGCAGGCGCGGGTGCAGACGCTGCCGAGGATCATCACCGTCGCGTGCTTCTGCTTCCAGCACTCGCCGATGTTGGGGCAGGCCGCCTCCTCGCAGACCGTATTGAGCTTGAGCTCGCGCATGAGGAGGCGCGTCTCGTGGTATTCCGGCGAGACCGGCGCCTTGACGCGGATCCAGTCCGGCTTGCGCGGAATCGGGTTGTCCGGCCGGTGCGCCTTCTCGGGATGGCGGAGAGGCGTGTCGCTCATGGCTTAGATGTGGAGAACCTGCCCGTAAGCGTCAAGCACCGCCTCGTGCATCATCTCCGAGAGGGTGGGATGCGGGAAGATGGTCTCCTTGAGCTCGTGCTCGGTGGTCTCGAGCGTACGGGCGATGGTGTAGCCCTGGATGAGCTCGGTCACCTCGGCGCCGATCATATGCGCGCCCAGGAGCTCGCCGGTCTTGGCGTCGAAGACGGTCTTCACCATGCCCTCGGGCTCGCCCATGGCGATGGCCTTGCCGTTGCCGATGTAGGGGAAATGGCCGACGCGGACCTCGTGGCCCGCCGCCTTCGCCGCCGCCTCGGTCAGCCCGACGCTCGCCACCTGCGGGCGGCAATAGGTGCAGCCGGGCACGTTCCGGACGTTGAGGGGCTGCACGGCGTTGAGGCCGGCAATGCGCTCGACGCAGAGCACGCCCTCGTGCATCGCCTTGTGGGCAAGCCAGGGCGGACCGACGAGATCGCCGATGGCGTAGACGCCGGGCTCGCCGGTGGCGCACCACTGGTCGATCACCACATGGGTGCGGTCGACCTTCACCTTGGTCTTCTCCAGGCCGATGTTCTCGACGTTGCCGACGATGCCGACGGCGAGGATGACGCGCTCGGCGGTGACCTCGGTGGTCTTGCCGCCGGCTTCGAGGGTCGCGGTCACGCTGTCGGCGCCTTTCTTCAGCGCCTTCACCGTGGTGCCGACGTGGATCTTCATGCCCTGCTTCTCGAAGGATTTGCGGGCGAAGGCGGAGATCTCCTCGTCCTCCACCGGCAGGATGCGCGGCAGCACCTCGACGACCGTCACCTCGGCGCCGAGGTTGCGGTAGAAGCTCGCGAACTCGATGCCGATCGCGCCGGAGCCGACCACCAGGAGCGATTTCGGCAGGCGCTCGGGCACCATCGCCTCCCGGTAGGTCCAGATCAGCTTGCCGTCGGGCTCCAGGCCCGGCAGCGCGCGGGCGCGGGCGCCGGTGGCGAGGATGATGTTCTTGGCGACGAGGTCGGCGACCGGCTTGCCGTCCTTGGCGACAGAAAGCTTGCCGCCGCCCATCAGCGTGCCGTGGCCGTCGAAGACGGTGATCTTGTGCTTGCGCATCAGGAACCCGACGCCATTCGAGAGCTGCTTCGCCACCTTGCGCGAGCGCTCGATGATCTTCTTGAAGTCGAAGCTGATTTCCTTGGCGCTGAAGCCGTAATCGCCGAGATGCTGCAGGAGATGATTGATCTCCGAGGTCCGCAGCAGCGCCTTGGTGGGAATGCAGCCCCAGTTGAGGCAGATGCCGCCGAGGTTCTCGCGCTCCACGACCGCGGCCTTCATGCCGAGCTGCGCCGCGCGGATCGCCGCCACATAGCCGCCCGGCCCGCCGCCGACGATGACGATATCGAAGGATTGTTCGGCCAATTGAGTCTCCTACCCCCGCCCCTATGTATGCCGCCTAGAGCAGCATGGTAACGGGTGCTTCTATGTATTTGCGGAAGGCGCCCATGAATTGCGCGGCGGTCGCGCCGTCGACCACGCGGTGGTCGCAGGAGATGCGTGCAGCTCATGACCGTGGCGACGGCGAGCGCGCCGTTCTTCACCACCGCCCGCTGCTCGCCGGCCGCCACCGCCAGGATGCAGCTTTGCGGCGGGTTGATGACCGCGGTGAACTCGCTGACCCCGAACATGCCCAGGTTCGAGATCGAGAAGGTGCCGCCCTGGAACTCCTCGAGCTTAAGCTTGTTGGCCTTGGCGCGCGTCGCCAGATCCTTCATCTCGGCGGAGATCTGCGCCAGGCCCTTCTGGTCGGCGTTGCGGATGATCGGCGTGATGAGGCCGTCCTCGAGGGCGACCGCGACGGAGACGTCGACGCTGTTCCAGCGCAGGACCGCCTCGTCGCTCCAGGAGGCGTTCACCGCCGGCACCTTCTTGAGCGCCAGCGCCACCGCCTTGATGACGAAGTCGTTGACGGAGATCTTGGTCTCCGCCTGGGCGTTGACGTCGGCGCGCGCCTTCAGGAGCGCGTCGATCTCGCAGTCCATGGTGAGATAGAAGACCGGGATGGTCTGCTGCACCTCGGTCAAGCGCCGGGCGATGGTGCGCCGCATGTTGGTGTGAGGGATCGGCGTATAGGGCGCGTTCCCCGCCAGCGCCGCCACCTGGGCCATGCCCGGGCTCGGCGCCATGACCGGCTGGGGCGCCGCACCGGGACGCGCGGCCGGCGCCGGAGCGCGGGCGGCGGGGGCGCCGCCTTTCAGCGCCGCCTCCACATCCGCCTTCACGACACGGCCGTGCGGGCCGGAGCCGGTGATGCGGCCGATGTCGAGGCCGGCCTGCGTCGCCATGCGACGCGCGAGCGGGCTGGCGAGAGAGCGATCGTGGCCGTTGGTTGCGGCTGCCGGGGCCGCGGCGACTGACGCCGGTTTCGGCGCGGGTTGCGGTGCCGGCGCAGCCGCCTGAGGCGCGGGAGTTGCGGGCTTCGGTGCCGCAGCGGGCGCCGGGCTTGGCGGAGCGGCAGCGGCAGGCGTGGGCTTCACGGCGGGCTTCGGCGCGGTCTTCAGGGCGGAGGCGTCCTCGCCCTCCTCCAGCAGCCGCGCGATGACCGCGTTCACCTGCACCCCCTGGGCGCCCTCGGGCACCACGATCTCGCCGATGACGCCCTCGTCCACCGCCTCCACTTCCATGGTGGCCTTGTCGGTCTCGATCTCCGCCACGACGTCGCCGGCCTTGACGGTGTCGCCGACTTTCTTGTGCCACTTGGCGAGATTGCCCTCGGTCATGGTGGGCGAGAGCGCGGGCATCAGGATCTCGATGGGCATCGGTCTTCCCCTGGTTTCTTGGTCTCGGTCAGCCGCCAGCTCAGCGGTAGGAGACGGCTTTGGCGGCGGCGACGACGTCGGCGACCTGGGGCAGCGCCAGGCGCTCGAGATTGGCGGCATAGGGCAGCGGCACGTCCTTGCCACAGACCCGCGCCACCGGCGCGTCGAGCCAGTCGAAGGCCTGCTCCATCATCTGCGCCGCGATCTCCGAGCCGATGCCGGCAAAGGGCCAGCCTTCCTCCACGGAGACGATGCGATTGGTCTTCTTGACGGAGGCGACGATGGTCTCGGTGTCGAGGGGCCGGAGCGTGCGGAGATCGATCACTTCCGCCGAGATGCCCTCGCCCGCCAGCGCCTCGGCGGCGGCCATGGCGACTTCCACCATGCGGGAGTGCGCCACGACAGTCACGTGATCGCCGGCGCGCACGATCCGCGCCTTGCCCAACGGCACGATCCAGTCGTCATTCACCGGCACCGGCGAGGTATGGCCGTAGAGGAGCTCGTTCTCCAGGAAGATGACGGGGTTGGGATCGCGGATCGCCGATTTGAGCAGGCCCTTGGCGTCGGCGGCACTGTAGGGCGACACCACCTTGAGGCCGGGCACATGGGCGTACCAGCTCGAGTAATCCTGGGAGTGCTGCGCCGCGACGCGCGACGCGGCGCCGTTGGGGCCACGGAACACGATCGGGCAGCTCATCTGGCCGCCGGACATGTAGCGCGTCTTGACCGCGGAATTGATGAGCTGGTCCATCGCCTGCATGGCGAAGTTGAAGGTCATGAACTCGACGATGGGCCGGAGCCCCGCATAGGCGGCGCCGACGCCGAGGCCGGCGAAGCCGTGCTCGGAGATCGGCGTGTCGATGACGCGGCGCGCGGTGAATTCCTCCAGCAACCCCTGGCTCACCTTGTAGGCGCCCTGATACTCCGCCACCTCCTCGCCCATGAGGAAGACGGTCTCGTCCCGGCGCATCTCCTCGGCCATGGCGTCCCGCAGCGCCTCGCGCACGGTGACGTTGGTGGTGGCGCCGGTCCATTCGGGCTCGACGGCGGCGGCAGCGGGTGCCGCATGCACCGCGGGCGCCGCCACTTGCGCCGGTCCCGGAGCGGCCGGCGCGGGAGGAGCTGGCGCCGCGGGTGTCGGCGCCGGGCGCGCGCTCGCGGCGCCGGCCGCGTCCTGCACGCTCTCGCCCTCGCCGGCGATGATGGCGATGGGCGCGTTCACCTGGACATGATCGGTGCCCTCGGGCACGACGATCTTGGCGAGGACGCCCTCGTCCACCGCCTCCACTTCCATGGTCGCCTTGTCGGTCTCGATCTCCGCCAGCACGTCGCCGGCCTTGACGGAGTCCCCTACCTTCTTGTGCCACTTCGCGATCTTGCCCTCGGTCATCGTGGGCGAGAGCGCCGGCATCAATACGTCGGTTGCCATCTGCGTTTCCTCGGTGTCTTCAGTGCGCTTTCTCGAAGCCGCACGTCGATCGCGCGCGCTTCAAGACGCGGTCCCGCGGACCGCTCCTCAGCATGAGGTGGATTGTTTGTGGCATTGAGAAAATCGCCTCATCCTGAGGAGCCCGCGCAGCGGGCGTCTCGAAGGACGCACGCCGCCGATCCAGGCCACTTCCCTCAGGCCTCCGCCAGCACGTCGGTCCAGAGCTCGCTGGGATCGGGCTCCGGGCTCTCCTGGGCGAAATCGGCCGCCGCGGTGATGAGGTCCTTGATCTCCTTGTCGATCGCCTTGAGCTGGTTCTCGTCGGCGACGCCGCCGTCGAGGATGCGCTGGCGCACCTGGTCGATGGGATCGTGCTCCGAGCGCATCCGCGTCACCTCGTCCTTGCTCCGGTACTTCGCCGGGTCGGACATGGAGTGGCCGCGATAGCGGTAGGTCTGCATCTCCAGGATATAGGGCCCCTTGCCGGAGCGGACGTAGGCCACCGCCTCCTGGGCCGCCTGGCGCACGGCGACGACGTTCATGCCGTCGACCTGGTGGCCGGGGATCTGGAACGGCTCGCCGCGGCTGAACAGGTCCACCGAGGCGGAGCTGCGGGAGACCGAGGTGCCCATGCCGTACTTGTTGTTCTCGATGACGTAGATCACCGGCAGCTTCCAGAGCGCCGCCATGTTGAGGCTCTCGTAGACCTGGCCCTGGTTCATGGCGCCGTCGCCGAGATAGGTGATGGAGATGCGGTTGTTGCTGCGGTAGCGGTGGGCGAAGGCGAGGCCGGTGCCGATCGGCACCTGGGCCGCGACGATTCCGTGGCCGCCGAAGAAATTCTTCTCCCGGCTGAACATGTGCATGGAGCCGCCTTTGCCCCGGGAGTAGCCGCCCCGGCGCCCGGTGAGCTCCGCCATGACGCCCTTGGGATCCATGCCGGTCGCCAGCATGTGGCCGTGGTCGCGGTAGGAGGTGATGACGGTGTCCCCCAGCTCGAGGGCGGACTGCACGCCCACCACGACCGCTTCCTCGCCGATATAGAGGTGGCAGAAGCCGCCGATCAGGCCCATGCCGTACATCTGTCCCGCCTTCTCCTCGAAGCGGCGGATCAGCAGCATGTCGCGATAGAGCTTGAGCAGCAGCGCCGGCTCGACCGCCAGCTCCTCGGGCTTCAGGGGCCTTACCTTGCGCTTGGCAATCGCCATCGGCATCTCTCCCGGATCGACCGCCGGCCGTTCGGCCGGTATGGCGGTAACATGCTCCCGGGAAATCCCGATTGCAACCCCCAGCGGGCGGCAAAATCTTGTTTTGCAAAGCAAAATAACAATGAACTCAATTTAAGTTAATCGGCCTGAATCGCCAGCTTGACGGCCGGTCGGCGACCGCAAGGTCAGGTTTCTTAAGTATGGAGGAATGGCCGGAGACAGCGGTCACGATCGCATGACCGGAGCACGCGACAACCGCCTAGGGCTTCGGGCCGGCGTCCTTCTGGATCACGACCTCGTCGGGTCCGGCAAGGTTCAGGACGGCGCGGGCGCGCTCGTCGAGCATGTCCGGGTCGAGGTGATCGGGCCGCAGCAGCCCGACGCGGTGGTCGAGCGCGCGGCGCTCGCTGTCGAGGGCCGCGAGCGTCGCCTTGCCGTCGCGGAGCTGCTGCGTCAGGTGCAGCCACGCGATCAGGCCGCGATCCCCGACGAAGAGGTGATAGGCGAAATAGCAGACCAGGCTGATCGCCAGCACCGGTCCGGTGATCGCCCGCGCGCGGCGGCGTATTTCATCGACGACGAACATCGATTCGCAGGGAATCACACTGTGAGTCACAGCGTCAATACGGTTGATTCGCACTGCAGCAAAAACAGGGTGGCAAGTTTGCGGCGGCGACGCGTCCGCTGGAGAAGCAAATTGCGTCCTTCGACGCGCGGGCCAGAGGCCCGCTTGCTCAGGATGAGGTGGATTGGGGATGCCAACAAGAAATCCGCCTCATCCTGAGCAAGCGAGCGTAAGCGAGCGCGTCGAAGGACGCACGCCCGCTCTGCACGCCGCTGTTCCGCCCTACTTCGTCTTCTTGCCGCCGATCTGCTCGTCCCAGCGCTGGAACGCCGCCACCAGCTTGGCGGGCGGGAGCGGTTTCTCCGCCGGAAGCTTGGCGATGAGGTCGTCGTAGAAGGGCCGGCCGAATTCCTTGATCGTGGCCTGGCTCTCCGCCGGCGCCATGGTGAGCGGCACGTTCTTCACCACGGGGCCGGGATAGAAATAGCCCTGGTCGTAGGTGCCGGCCTGCTGGGGCGGCTGCAGCATGTAGCTCATGAGCTTGAGGAGCGCCGCCACCTTGGCGTCGGAGACACCCTTGGGGATGCACATGAACTGCGTGTCGGGCACCCAGTGCGTGCCCTCGAGCACGAAGACGTCGACTTCCTTCGGCACCACGCCGAGGACGCGGGGATTGATGTCCCAGCCGATGGTGGAGACGATCATGTCTCGCGATCCCTCCCCCAGCTCCTTCATCGTGCCGGCGGTGCCGCTCGGGTAGTACTCGATGCCGTCGTCGAGCTCCTTGAGATAGGCCCAGGTCTTCTCCCAGCCGTTGACGGGATCCTGCGGGTCCTTGTCGCCGAGGAGATAGGGGAGACCCATGAGCCAGGTCCAGCCCGGGCCGGAGTTCGCCGGCCGCGCGTAGAAGAAGCGGTTGGGATGCGCCTTCACCCAGGCGAGGAGCGCCGCGATCGTCTTCGGCGGATCCTTCACGCGCTCGGGCGCGTATTCGAACACCGGGCCCGAGGGCGAATAGGCCACCGCGATCCCCTGCCCCTTGCCGAAATTCTCCTGCATCATCTTCGCCTGGGGATGGAAGATGGCGTCGAGATCCGGCAGCACGTCGCGATGCGCCGGCAGCAGCTCGATCCAGAGCCCCTGCTGGATGCCGTCGGAGAGCGCGCCCGGCCCGGTCAGCACGAGATCGATGTCGACCCGCCCCGCCGCCTGCTCCGCCTTGAGCTTCGCCGGCAGCTCCGGCGACGGCGCGCGGCTGAAGTTGAGGCTGGAGACCACGCCGGGGTTCTCCTTGGCGAAGCGCTCGATCGCCACCCGCGTCAGCGCCAGGTTGCCGGCGACGTCGATGATGCGAAGCTCCACCGGCGCGTCCGCCGCCCGCGCCAGGCGCGTGCCGCCCGCCAGCGCCAGCCCGGTCGCCGCCGACAGCACCGAGCGCCGCGTCCAATTCCGATCCATGTTTCCCCCTATGCATTCCGCCGCATTATCCGCAAGGGGGGCGAGCGAATCACGTCGCGGCGACGGGGTCAATACAACCGGCTGAACCGTGCGAAAAACTCATGCGACGGCATTCAGGCGGCGGCGCCACCTGTAAGTTCACCGTAAGCCAGACCGACCAGACTGCGGGCTCCCACGACAACAGGAGTTGCCCCATGTATCGGATGGTGATCTCGGCTGCGGCGATCGCAATGCTCTTTTCCAGCACGGCCTTCGCCGAGGAATCCTGCTCGAGCGCGGGCAAACCGCTGCCCAAGAGTGAGATCGAGAAGAAGCTGACGGATCAGGGCTACGTCAAGATCCGCGGGCTTGAACTGCACAACGGTTGCTATGAGGCCAAGGGATTCGACAAGGCGGGAAAGCGTTTCGAGCTCGAGATCGATGCCGGCACCGGCGCGATCGTGACGAGAGAGTAGGCGCCCATGACCGAGCCGGCTGTTCGCGACCGCAGCGGATGGATCACGGTCTGGGATCCGTTCGTCCGGATCTTCCATTGGAGCACGGTCGGCCTGGTCACCCTCGCCTTCCTCACCGACGAGGACCGCCTCGTGCACGACACCGCCGGCTACGTCGTGCTCGGTCTCGTGCTGGCGCGTATCAGCTGGGGATTCGTCGGCTCGAAACACGCGCGCTTCCGGGATTTCGTCCCCTCGCCGCGGAGGTTCCTGCAATACGTCGGCGATATCGGAGCGGGCCGCGCGCGACGCCACATCGGCCATAACCCAGCCGGCGGCGCCATGATCGCGGTGCTGCTCGCGCTCCTCCTGGTCACCGCCGTGAGCGGCTGGCTCTCGGAGACGGATGCGTTCTTCGGCGTCGCCTGGGTCAGCCACCTGCATCACCGGGCCGCGCACCTTCTGCTGCCCCTGATCGGCTTCCACATCCTCGGCGTCGTCATCTCCAGCCGGTCCCATGGCGAGAACCTCGTGCTCGCCATGATCACCGGGCGCAAGCGTCGGAAGTCAGGCGGCCTCGCCACTGCCCAGGCGCAGCAGGAAGACGGCGCCGCCGCCCGGCCGCGCGCCGACCGTCACGGAGCCGCGATGCGCGGCCGCGATCTCGCTGACGATCGCCAGACCGAGACCCGCGCCGGATGAGCCATCGGCGCGGCCGCGCCGGAAGCGATGGAAAATCGGCTCGCGCTCAGGCTCGGGCACGCCTGGCCCGCGATCGAGCACACTGATCGTCCCGTTGGCGGAGATCTCGACCTCGACAGCGGCACCGGCCGGCGATTGCGCCATCGCATTCTCGACGAGATTGACCAGCGCCGCCACCAGTGCCGGGCGATTGCCGCGCACGGCGACGGAGCGCGACTGCTCTGCCAGGACGAGCTCGATCCCCCGCCGGATCGCCAGCGGCGCCAGCAGGCTGATCGCCTCGACGGCGACGTCGCGGAGATCGACGCTCTGGGAGACGTCGAGGGGCAGCCCCTCGAGGCGGGCAATCTTCAGGAGCTGCTCCACCAGCCGGTTCATGCGATCGACGTCGCCGCGCATGGGCCCGACGCCTTCGCCGGTGAGCATGTCCAGCCGCGCGGTCAGCACCGCCAGCGGCGTGCGCAGCTCATGGGCGGCATCGGCGGTGAAGCGCCGCTGCGCGTCCAGCGCCTTCGCCAGTCGGTCGACAGCACCATTGATCGCCAACACCAGCGGTCGCACCTCGCGGGGGAGCCCGCCAAGGGGGACACGCTGGCTCGGCCGCTCCGGCCCAATCGCCACCGCCGCCAGGGACGCGGAATTCAGCGGGCGCAATCCGCGCCGCAGCGTCAGCACACCCACCGTCACCGCTGCGGCGCCGATGAGCGCCAGCAGCCACAGCCCGGCAACGAAAAATTCCTGCATCAAACTGTCCACCAGCACGTCGCGGTGATGGGCACCCTGGGCCACGACGACGCGTAGCGGACCCTCCGCCGTCACCAGGCCGTAGAACTCGCGACCGGGCCCGGTGCGGAAGAGCCCCTGTCCGATCGGCAGGAACGGCGTGATCAGATCCGGCGCCTCGGCGCTCGAGGCGGCGATGACCTTGCCGGCGGCATCGAGCACGACGTAGAGGTCGTCGCCGCGGGAATAGCGGTAGGCGGCGTCGAGGTCGGGCGGCAGAGCGAGACGCGCCGTGCCGTCAGCTGCGACCGAGAGATAGCGGCCGACGTCGCGAGCCTGCGCCTGCAGTGCTGAATCCTCGAGCGAGTTCACGGCCACGATCGCACGCCAGCCTACGGCGACACCCGTGAGCGCCACCGCGACGAGCATCACCGCGGCGAGGCGCCAAGCGAGCCGGACCTGCAAGGACCACGGTCGGCCCGCGTCCGCCGCGCCGTCGCGCGACGCCGCGGTCACGGCCCGTCCGCCAGCAGATATCCCACACCGCGCAACGTGTGGATCTGCACCGTCGCCTCGGCCTCCTCCAATTTCCGGCGCAGCCGATGCACGAGCACCTCGATCGCGTTGGAGCCGAGCTCGGCCTCGAAGCTATAGAGGCTGCTCTCGATTGCCTCGCGCGTCACCACGCGACCGACCCGCCGCAGCAGGATCTCCAGCAGCGCCAGCTCGCGCACCGACAGGCGAAGCACGCGATCCGCTGCCGTCACCTGCCGATGCTCGGTCTCGAAGAGGAGATTGCCGGCCTCGAGCCGCATCCCCAGCGCCGCGTTCGGCCGGCGCAGCAGCGCGCGGATCCGGGAGATCAGCTCCGGCATATGGAAGGGCTTCAGGACATAGTCGTCTGCACCCGCGTCGAGGCCGATGACGCGGTCATCGAGTCCGTCCCGCGCGGTCAGGATCAGGATCGGCACCGACGCTCCCCGTCCACGGTACTTGCGCAGCAGCGTGAGGCCGTCGCCGTCCCGAAGCGAGAGGTCGAGGATGATGGAGTCATAGGTCATGACGGCTATCGCCTCCTCGGCCTCGGCCAGGGAGGCGGCGACATCGACGGCGAAGCCGGCACGTCCGAACGCCCCGGCGATCAGCTCCGCCAGCTCGCGCTCGTCCTCGATGGTCAGCAGCCGCACTGGGATCTCCGCGCCGCCAGGCAATCCACCAGTCTCGCCGGGGCAGCTTACATGACGCTTACGGCACGCACGAGACAGCCCCTCCGGGTCCATCCGCCAACGGCCGGCGCTACCAGGCAGCGCGCGCGGTGCCCAACGCGGACGCCGGGCGCGACCAGCGCATCGGGCTTCCCGCGATGCTGACCGGCGGACGCAGCCGGCGCGCGGGACCCCATTGGGTTGCCTCGACCTCCGGCGACAGGTCGTCCGGGGTCTCGGCGGCGAAGGCGGAAAGCCGCTCGGCCCGCCCCTGATCCACCAGCAGCCGCGCGGTGCGCGCGAGCGAGAGGCGCGCCTCGGTGCCCTGCCCGCCGGCGAGGCGCCGCGTCAGCCCGCGCACGGCGGCGGCGGCCATGAGATAGCCGGTGGCGTGGTCGAGGGCCTGGACCGGGAGCGGAAACGGCCGGTCGGTCTTCTGCCATCGCATCCCCGTGTCGGCGATACCGGCGCTCATCTGCAAGAGGCTGTCGAACCCGCGCCGGCCGGCCCAGGGACCGGTCCAGCCATAGGCGCTGAGGCAGACGTCGACGAGGCCCGGCGAGAGCGCGCGGCGCGCCGCGGCGCCATAGCCGAGGCCGTCGAGCGCGCCCGGGCGATAGCCGTTGAGAAAGACATGGGCCTGCGACAACAGGCGCTCGAAGCGGGCGCGCCCGTCGGGACTGCGGAGATCGAGCCGCGCGCAGCGCTTGCCCAGCGTTACTTCCGGAACCAGCCCCGGCTCATCCCAGCCGGGCGGATCGATGCGCAGCACCTCCGCGCCGAAGCCGGCGAGGAATCGGCTGGCGGTGGGGCCGGCCAGCACGCGCGTCAGGTCGAGCACACGAATGCCCGCGAGCGGCTGCGCGGGCGCGATCTCCCACTCCGCGCGCCCGACGTCCGCCATGCCGGCCATATGAACGAGGGGCTCGGCGGCTACGGCCTTGCCCTGGGGATGCGCGGACCATGCCGCCTCCGTGCGCATCTCGGCGGCGCAGCCGCCGCTGGCGACGACAGCCGCTTCCAGCTCCTCCGCCCGCCGCTCCGCCACCGCGCGCGCGACCGCCTCCCGGCTGCCGCCGCACCCGAGCACATGCACAGCCGCCGCGTGGTGATGCGGCGCGTTGGTATGCAGGCGGATCCAGCCGTCGGCGGTGGGATAGTCGCCGATGATGGGATCGGAGGACGGCGGCAGCTTCCAGCCGACCGGCTGGATCGACCAGCCGTACCAGAGAGACGCCAGCCGCCGATCGACGATCACGGGCGGCAGTTTCCCCGTCCGGCAACCGACGAGTTCCGCCACGGAGAGAGCCGCCGCCGCGACAGTGGCGCTGGCGACGGCGGTCACCTCATAGGCCGACGGCAGGTTTCCCTCGCCGGCGAAATCGAGAGCCGCAAGGGTCGCGGATGCACCGCCGAGCGCGTTCCAGGCAAGGGCGGCGACGGAAGGAGCTAGGTCGGTCACGGGCGGGTTTGCCTCGGCGGCTGCGGATGCCGGGAATCCTATCGGGAAGGCGGCCGCTTCGGAAGCAAATCAGGCTCCGGGCATCAGGCGACGCGGAGCAGTAGAGGTCGTCCGGCGCCGTTCTGGGCCAGACGGACGCGGGTCGATTGCGCGATGACGGGCTGCAAATGCTCGAAGCGCACGGGCTTGGCGAGATAGCCGATGGCCCCGAGCTTGCGGGACCGCTCCATGTCCTTCTCCCGCGTCGAGCCCGAGCACATCACCACGGGAATTCCGTCGAGCGCGGCATCCTTTCGCATGGCTTCGAGCATCTCGAAACCATTCATCACGGGCATGTTGATGTCGAGGAGGATGAGGTCGATGGGGTCATCCGCCGCGATCCGCTCGCGCAGGGTGGCCAGGCCCTCCTTGCCGTCATGGGCGACAAGAAGGTTGCAGGTCATGCCGACCTTGCCGGTGACGAAGGTGCGCGCGAACAGGATATCGTCCTCGCGATCGTCCACCAGAAGCACGTTGGCGACCTTATCCCCCACGACCGCCTTGCGCGCCCCGGCGGCCAAGGCTGCTTCCGGCACCCCGCTTGATTTCCCGGCACCGGCGTCCGCGCGGGCGCCCGCGGCGGGCAGCGTGAAGAAGAAGCTGGCGCCCCGGCCGATCTCCGATTGGCAGCCGATCTTGCCGCCATGGGCTTCGACGATCTTCTGGCAGATCGTGAGCCCGAGGCCGCAATGATCGTTGTCGCGATTGAGACGGCGGAACGGCTCGAAGATCTGGATCTGGTGCTCGGCCTCGATGCCGGGCCCGTCGTCCCGCACGAAGACACGCTGGAACGCGCCCTCGCGCGCGGCATCTATGCTGATGCACACCGGTCCGGGGCTGTGCCTGACGCTGTTCGACATCAGATTCTGCAAGACCTGGATGATCTGGATGCGGCTTCCCATGACATCCGGCAAGCCATCCGCGCGGACGACCGTGCCGCGATCGCGGAACAGCGCCGCGAGATTCACCTCCGCGGCGGCCACCGCCTCGCCGAGGCCGACGATCTCGTGCCGGGGCTTTCCCTGGCCGTCGAGCTGCGTGTACGAGAATACGGAGTCGATGAGGAGAGACATGCGCTCGCCGGCATCGCGGATGTGGCGGGTGAGCTCCTCACGATCCTCGCTCTCCACCTCGCCGCTGCAGATCATCTTCGCGAAGGAATTGACGGTGCGTACCGGCTCCTTCAAATCATGCGCGAGAGCCTGCGTGAAGACCTCCAGCGCGGCGCGCTGCTCGCTGACGCGCCGTCGCAGCGCGCTGGTCTCGATCGCGGCGCGGACGACGTGGCTCAGCGTCTCCGCGGTGATCGCCCCCTTTGTGATGTAGTCCTGCGCCCCCTCCTTCATCGCCCGCACGGCGATGGCCTCGTTGCCATAGCCGGTCAGCAGGATCACCGCCAGATGCGGATTGCGGACACGGATGCGCTTCAAGACCTCGACGCCATTCTGTCCCGGCAGCGAATAGTCCAGGAGGACGCAGGTCGGCTCGGCCTTCGCGATCGCGGCAAGACCGCTTTCGCCGTCGGCTTCCTCCGCGAACTGCAGCCGCTCGCCGAAGGCCTCCGCGAGAACCCGGCGGTAGAACGTGCGATCGTCGACACTGTCGTCGATCGCGAGAATATGCAGCTTCCCCTCCATGCTCATGGTCCCGGCAGCAATGCGATGCCGAACCAATAGTCCTTGATGCGGCGGACCGCCGCGATGAGGCCGTCAAAATCCACCGGCTTCTGGATGTAGGTGCTGGCCCCCAGCTTGTAGCACTCCGTCACATCCCGCTCGTCGCTGGAGGTGGTGAGGATGACGATGGGTATCTGCTTCAGCGTGGGATCCTGCTTTACCGTCGCCAGCACCTTTCTGCCGTCGAGGCCCGGCATGTTCAGATCCAGGAGAACCAGGGCCGGATTCGCACCAGTGGACGCATCCGCGTAGGCGCCTGCGCGCTTGAGGTAGTCCAGCGCCTCCTTGCCGGTCTTGCACCACTTGATCGGGTTGTCGAAATGCGCCGCCTTGAAGCTACGGATCGCCGCGTCGTAGTCGTCGACGCTGTCCTCGACCAGCAGGATGGTTGCGCAGGTCAGGCCGCTCGCTCATACGCCGCTCCCTGGTGGATGTTGAAATAGAAGGTGGTGCCTTTTCCCGGTTCGGAGTTCGAGCCAGATCCGACCGCCGTGCCGCTCGACGATCTTGCGCACGAAGGTCAGGCCGACGCCGGTTCCCTTCTTGTCATCGTCCTCGGCATTGAGCCGCTTGAAGATGCGGAAGATTTCCTCGTGGAACTCCTCGGCGATGCCGATGCCATTGTCCTTGACGTAGAAGACCTGCCGCTCGTTGCCCTCCTTCGTCGCCACCTCATCGAGATATCCGACCTCGATGCGCCTCACCTCGTTCTCGTTGTATTTGACGGCATTGGTAATGAGGTTCCGGAACACCTCGGTGATGCGGGTCTTGTCGCAGGATATCTGCGGCAGCGGCTGCGGGGATGACGATGCTGGCATTGCACTCCTTGCAACGTGGTCTCGCTCATCGCCTCGATATCGCGGATGACGGCGTTGAGATCGGTCGGCTGCACCGCCAGGTCCTGGCGTCCGAGGCGGGAGAAATACAGGAGGTCGTTGATGAGCTGCTCCATGCGCTGGCACAGGTAGCGCAGACGCGCGAGGCGGTTGACGCCGTCCTGGTCGAGCTTGTCCGCGTAATCCTCGTGCAGAAATTTCGCGTTGTTGAAGAGACCGCGCAGCGGCTCCTTCAGGTCGTGGGAGGCGATATAGGCGAAATCATCCAACTCCTTGTTGCTGCGCTCCAGCGCATGGACCTGGCGTGCCAGTTCGGCCTCATGGCGCTTGCGTACCGCGATGTCGCGGGCGACCTTCGCGGCGCCGACGATGTGTCCGGCCTTATCGCGGATCGGCGATATCGACGCGGAGATGCAGACCTCATGCCCGTCCTTGTGGATCCGGACGGTCTCGTAATGCTCGATCGATATCCCCGCCATGATCTGCTCGATGATGCTCACTTCCTCCTGCAGCCGATCGGGAGAGATGATCAGGCTGATGTGCCGGCCGATGGCCTCCCGGGCGCTGTAGCCAAACAGCCGCTCGGCGCCGACGTTCCACGAGGTGATGATGCCCTCGGTGGTCTTGCTCAGGATCGCGTCGTCGGAGGACGCGACGATCGCCGCCAGCAGCTCCATCGTCTCCTCGCCCTTCCGGCGCTCGGTGATATCCCGGATGATGCCGCAGAAATGCCGGCCGTCGGCCAGCGTGAAGGCGCCGATCGCCAGATCCATCGGGAATGTCGACCCGTCCTTGCGCTTCGCGCGGACCTCCCGGCCCGTGGTGCCGATGATCTGCGCCTCGCCGGTAGTGAGGTATCGGTCGATATAGCCGTCGTGGGCGCTGTGATAGGGCTCCGGCATCAGCATCTTGATGTTCTGGCCGATCACCTCCGCGGCGGCGTAGCCGAACATGCGCTCGCACGCGGGATTGAAGGCCTCGATCACGCCGAGCTCGCCGATGTTGATGAGCCCGTCCACGGCATTGTCCACCACCGCGGAGAGGAGCAGCGCGGATTGGCGAGCTTCGTCGGCCATCGCCTTGAGCTGATCGCCGGTGCGCAGCAGTTCAGCCTGAGCGGCCTGACGCTCGGTGATATCCCGGATGATGCCGCAGAAGTGCCGGCCGTCTGCGAGCGTGAATGCGCCGATCGCCAGATCCATCGGGAAGGTGGAGCCGTCCTTGCGCTTCGCGCGGACCTCCCGTCCCGTGGTACCGATGATCTGCGCCTCGCCGGTAGTGAGGTATCGGTCGATATAGCCGTCATGGGCGCTGTGATAGGGCTCCGGCATCAGCATTCTGATGTTGTGGCCGATCACCTCCGCGGCGGCATAGCCGAATATGCGCTCGCACGCGGGATTGAAGGCCTCGATCACGCCGCGCTCGCCGATGTTGATGAGCCCGTCCACGGCGTTATTGACCACGGCGGAAAGCTGCTGCGCGGTCCGCCGCTCTTCGTCGATCATCACCTGCAGCTGGTCGCCGGTGCGCAGCAGGTCGGCCTGGGCGATCCGACGCCCCTCGTTTTCGCGCCGAAGCTCCTCGTTGATGTCGGCGAGGTCCCGCGTCCGCGCGGCGACCACGGCTTCCACGGTCTTGCGACGGTGCTGCTCGATGGCGATGTAGACGGCGATCGACAGCATCAGGGTCATGCCGAGTATCAGGTCCGTCCAGGACGCGGCCTGGAGGCTGCTCAGGACTTCCGGCGAGAAGTCGAAGACCATGGTCCGCGGATGCCCCATGGCCTCAAAGCGTCGGATCAGGCGCAGCCCGTCGGCCAGGGGATCGCCGAGCTGGTCATGACCGACCTCCACGCTCCCGCTGTCGGGATCGAAGACCACCAGGGGAATATCGGAAGGGACGACGTCCGCATGGTCGATGAAAAGGCTGAGCTTCTCGATCATCGTGGGCGTATCGCGGATCGCGAATTCCATCACCGCGCGCAGGAGATAGGTTCCGGTGACGAAGCCGAGCAGCCGCTCGCGGCGCTCGTCCACTGTCAGCGGCGCCCCGTCGCCGCGATAGACGGGAAGGAAAACCGTGAAATAGGGTCCTACCTCCGCGGCGCCGATCGGCCGGAACGGCGGTGTCGAGACCGAGCGGCCTTCGTCCCGGGCTCGCTCCGCCGCCGCGCGCCGGACGGGATTGCCCAGAATATCGTAGCCGAACACCGCCCGCAGGCCGCTGAAGTTGGCCTCGAAGAGAACGGGCACATATGCCTCCTGTTGCGGGGCGGGAACCCCCGTCAAGGGATTGTCCCCGTCAGGTGTCCGGATCACATAGTCCACAGCTCCGCTCCGCCGCGCTGCCTCCTCGAATTCGGCACGGTCTCCGCCCTTGACCCTGGGCGACCAGGTCAGGCGCGCGACCGGGTTCGTACCGCGCACGTCGCGAGCGAAGCGGCGAAAATCCTCGGCGCCGAAAGCGGCTCCGGAAGCGATCCGCGAGGATATCAGGAGCGCGAGCGCGTCGACCGGCTCGACCAGGGTTGCGATCTTCGATGCGTAGTCCATCGCGCGCCAGTCGGCGCGAAGCTCGAGGGTGTTCTGCACATTGATGCGATCCGTGGCTCGCGACTTCATCTCCGCGAGCACGAACAATCCGACGCCCAGCATCAGGATCATGGCCGGAACGAACCGGCTCCACGGAAGAGTCCCGAAAAAGCGTCGCGACAAACTCCGCTCCATCGCGGCTCCCAGCGGCGCTGCAAGCTTACGCGCGACGGCCGAACCGTCACCGTGAGGGAGGATTCCGAATGTGCGTGCGTCGGTTATATATGCATCAGCATTACCAACTTGATAAGAGATGCGTGTTGCCCGGAATGTGATCTGTGCCGGAGCACATGCCTGTGTATGACGGCCGTGCATACGCGGCTATGATCTGGCATCGTGCCCTCGGGCTTCATCGATGCGGGAGCTGAACGTGACGATCCTCATTCTCGGTCTCGTCGTCTTTCTCGGCGTGCATGTCTTCACCATGTGCCGAGGCGCCCGCGCCGGCGTCCTCGCGCGGCTGGGCGAGCGGCCGTACAAGATTTTGTATGCGCTGCTGTCTCTGATCGGACTCGGGCTGCTGATCTACGGCTACGGCGACTATCGCGCCGCCGGCATGATCGCGGTGTGGCAGCCGCCGGCCTGGACGCGGCACATCACCTTCCTGCTGATGCTGGTGGCGATGGTCCTGCTGGCCGCGACCTATATTCCCTCGCACATCAAGGCCGCGGTGAGGCATCCCATGATCACGGCGGTGAAGACCTGGGCCTTCGCGCATCTTCTGGTGCGGGGCGATCTCGGCTCGATCCTGCTGTTCGCGGCCTTCCTCGCCTGGGGCGTCACCGCCCGCATCTCCATGAAGCGCCGCGGCCTGCCCGATCCGGTGGCGCCCGCGGGCTGGCGCAACGACGTCGTCGTGGTCGCCGTCGGCCTCGTCCTCTATGCGGGCGTGATCTTCTGGTTCCACCCCGCGGTGATCGGGGTGGCGCTGTTGCCGAGATGAGATCTCACTCCTGCAACAGCTCCCGCGCCGCGCGCAGGTCCGCGGTCTCGAAACCCTCGCCGAAGCGCGCGTAGACCGGCGCCAGGAGCTCCCGCGCTTCCTCGGCGCGGTCCTGCCGCATGCGCAGGCGCGCGAGGCTGAGGACGGCGCGCAACTCCCAGAACAAGGCGCCCTGCTCCCCGGCGACATCGATCGCCCGCCCGAGGCAGGCCTCCGCCGCCGCCAGGGACCGATCGTCGGCGCCGTGGAGCAGCAGCTCGCCCTTGATGCGCAGAAGCTCGGGGAAGTACCAGCGCTCGCCGCCGTCATCCGCCCGGGCCAGGGCCTCGTCGATCAACGTCAGGGCGTCGCCATGCTCTCCCAGCGCCGTCCGGGCTCCCGCGAGCACGCCCAGGAATTCCGGCGCGCTCATGGTCCAGCCGGTTCCGTTGCAGGTGTCGAGGGCGGCGCGGAGCAGGATCGCGCCCGCCCCGTGCTCGCCGCGCATGATCAGCAGCTTTGCTTCCAGGCAGCGCCCGACATTCCGCCAGTAGGTCGCGTTGTGCCGCGTCGCGAGATCGAGCAGCATCGCCACCGCCCGCTCGGCGCCGACGAAATCGCCGGTCATCGCCGCGATCGGGAACACGGCATAGACCAGGGCATAGAAGCCCGACGACACGTGGCCGGCGGCCTGCGCCTCCGCCAGGCTGGCCTGGGCCTGGTCCCTGGCCTGGTCCACGAAACCCTGCAGCCAGAGCACGCGGGCCAGCATCGCCCGGGCCAGCACGCGCTGGTCGTACTGGAACCAGATCGTATGCCGCCGGTCGCCGGGCCCGACGTAGAGATCGAGCACCCGCTCGAAGCAGCGCCGCGCCTCGATCTGCCGTCCTCCGGTCTGCAGCGTGGTGCCGACGAGCCGCTCGCCGACCAGCACCACGGCCGCGTCGCCGGTGCGTCGCGCGACGCGGGTGAAGCGCTCCGCGGTGATCTGCGACGCGCGGGTCTCGCCGATGTCCCAATAGAGGGCGCAGAGACACCAGAGGGTCCGCAGCTGGGCGTCCACGTCATCCAGGCTCTCGGCGATATCGAGCGCCTTGCCCGAGACCAGCTTCGTCCGCTCGACCGATCCCATGGTGAAGGTGAGCGCGACGCCAAGCGCGATGTTCAGCTGCATCCGGAGCGGGTCGTCGAGCCCTGCCTCGCTGTCGACGCTGTCGAGGGCGCGCTCGGTGCGCTCGCGGCATTCCACCATGAGCTCCAGATGGAACCACACCGGCACATAGGCCACCGTCAGCGTCCGGCCGATCGCGGGGTCGCCCGACGGCGAGAAGGCCCAGTCGAGAGCCACGCGCACGTTGTCGATTTCCCGGCCATAGCGCGCCAGGTTCTCCGGCGTCGGCGGCGTCTGCGACGTCGTCGCCACCAGATCGCGGAAGAACTCCGCGTGGCGGCGCAGCGCCTGCTCGCTCTCCCCGCTCTCCGCCAGCTTCTCCAGCCCATAGGCCCGCGTCGTCTCGAGAAGCCGCCAGCGGCTGGCCGCCCCATTGCCGTCGAGGGCCACCATCGACTTGGCGACGAGATTGGCGATGCCTTCCATGATCGCCGGCGCGGAATTGCCGGCGTCGCTCATGACGGCGGCGGCGGCCTCCAGGGTGAATCCGGCGGCGAAGACGGCGAGGAAGCGAAGCAGGCGCCGCTCCGCCTCCGGCAGCAGCTCATAGCTCCAGTCGAGGGTGGCGCGCAGCGTCTTGTGCCGCGGCAGCGCGGTCCGGCGGCCGCCGGTCAGCAGGGCGAAGCGCTCGTCGAGGCGCGCCAGCACCGGCTCCAGCCCGAGGGTCGCGGCGCGCGCCGCCGCCAGCTCGATGGCAAGGGGGATGCCGTCGAGACGCCGGCAGATCGCCCCGATCGTCGCCAGATCGGCCGGCCGCGGCGAGAAATCCGAGAGCAGCGCCTTCGTCCGGGCGATGAGAAGCTGCACCGCGCTGTGCTCGATCACTTCCTGCGGCCCGTGGGTGTCGTGGGACGGAACGTCGAGGGCGGGAACGCGATAGGTGTATTCGCCGTCGATGCGCAGGAGCTCGCGGCTGGTGGCGAGGATCGATGCGTGCGGACACATCCGCACGATGGTTTCCGCGAGCTCGGCCGCGGCATCGATCACGTGCTCGCAGCTGTCGAGCACGAGAAGAGCCTGCCGGCCGCCGAGCGCCCGGGCGATGGACATGGGAGATATGAGATCGCCGCCCAGCTCCAGGCCGAGAACACCGGCGGCAGCCGACGGCACGAGATCGGGATCCGTCAGCGAGCCCAGCTCGATGAACCAGCGCTCGCCGCGAAAAACCGGAGCGAGGCCATGCGCCAGCTCCAGCGCCAACCGGGTCTTGCCGATCCCGCCGGGCCCGGCAAGGGTGACGACGCGATAGGCGGAGACGAGATCCAGCAGATGCTGCACGGCGGTCTCGCGGCCGATCAGATCCGAGGTCGCGACCGGGAGATTGCCCACAGCGGCCGGAGCGGCCACCGGTACCGGAACGAGATCGACGGGATCCGGCGGCACGCCTCGCGGCTTGGCGATCCACGCGCCGAGCAGGCGATAGCCGTGACCGGATGCAGTCCGCAGCAGGCCGCGATCGGAGCCCAGCGCCTTTCGGATCGCGGAGATGTGGACCTGGAGCGTGTTCTCCTCGACGACGACGCCCGGCCACACCCGGCCCATGAGATCGTCCTTGGAAACAAGTTCGCCCGCCGATTGCACCAGCGCCTCGATGATCTCGAAGGCACGCCCTCCGAGGGGAATGGGAATTCCGCGCGCGCGCAGCTCCCGCTGGCCGAGGTCGACCTCCCATTGCCCGGATTCGTACACAAGTCGGCCTCGTGCAGCCACCAGCGCGCCCCAAAGATATTTGAGGGCCGGAGTATGCACCAAAATCGGCGACGGTAAGGATAGGACAGACGGGCTGCCCCATGGCACGGCGCCGCTACTTTCGGGGCAATCGGACCGAAATCAATGCCTCATCGGAGCGACGGCTGCCACCACGCGTCCGCCCGCAGCGCTCAGCGCTTGACGTCGGGATCCTCGCCACGGCTGCGGCTCTTTCCTGCCGTCTCGGCCTCGCGGAGAGTCTTGCCTTCGGCGCCGCTCACGGCGTCGGCGGCCTCCCGGGCCTTCTTCTCCACCTGGCCGCTCTCGGCGAACTTGCGCGTGCCTTTGTTGTAGGCGGCGGCGCCGGTCTGGCTGCCCTCGCCTTCGTTCGGGCCGGAGCCGCCGCTCTCGGCGTCCACCTCGGCCTCGGCTTGGCGCCAATGCTCGTCGTGGCGCCCGTCCGGCCGGCCCTCGCGCTCCCAGATCTCATGCGCCTTGGTTTTCACGCGCTCGACTTTGTGATCCATCACGATCTCCTCGGCATTTGCATTGATCGGCTGTCGGGGCTCACGCGGGGGCGTAGTCCGGGCTGTCGACGGCGACCGGCGTGATCCAGGTCCGATCGAAATCGGCGACCAGACCGCGCCCCGCCGCCTGCAGCTCCAGCGTCGCTCGCGGTGTCGCCCGCGATCCATCGTCCAGCAGCACCGCCGCCTGCACGCTGTCGAAATGCGCCTGGCACAGCGGCAGCCGCACCAGAGCGGTCAGGGCCTCGGTATCCTCGCCGTCGATCGGCACATGCAACAACGGCGCCCAGCGGGCGTCGTTGAGGCAGCCTTGTCGTGAGCACTTCATGGCCATCAAACGGTTTTGTCGGACGGTGGTTGCGCAGGAGAGGAAACATTGTTTCTTCCCAACCGCAGGGGTGCGCCGGCGGGAACAGCCCTCGACTGTCGAGCGTGCATGCCGTTGATATGCGGCCGCCGCGCGCATCCGATGCTTGAGGCCGCCGATCCGCCGCTGTACCTAATGCGCCGAGACAGCCGCTGGCGAAGAGACCGGAAAGGCAAACCAATGGACGTCGCCAAGATCCCGATCGGCCGCAACCCGCCCCAGGACGTCAACGTGATCGTCGAGATCCCGCAAGGCGGCGAGCCGGTGAAGTACGAGCTGGACAAGGAATCCGGCGCGGTCTTCGTCGATCGCTTCCTGCATACGGCGATGTTCTATCCCGGCAACTACGGCTTCGTGCCGCACACCCTGGCGGAGGACGGCGACCCCATCGACGTGCTGATCGTCGGGCCCGTCACCGTGGTGCCCGGCGCCGTCGTACGATGCCGGCCGGTCGGCGCGCTCTTGATGGAGGACGAGGCCGGGCCGGACGAGAAGATCATCGCCGTGCCGGTCGATGCCCTCCACCCCTTCTACACCAACGTCGGCTCCTACGAGGACCTGCCGCTCATCCTGCGCCAGCAGATCGGCCACTTCTTTTCCCACTACAAGGATCTGGAGCACGGCAAATGGGTGAAGATCGCCCGCTGGGCCGGCGCCACCGAAGCCGCCGATCTCATCATGGCCGCGATCGCGCGGGCCGGAGGATGATCCCGAAAAGCGGCGGCACGGGATCGAGCCTCTCGGACGATCCGCGCCGGGCTCGTCCGTCAATCCATGGGGTCGAAATAGAGCAGCTTCAGTGAATTGGCGACGTAGGTAATGCGCGGTCGTCCGCCCGGTGTCGCCGGCGGATCCACCTTTGCGACGTCGGCGGTCACGAGAAAGAGTCGGCCGGTCTCGGGGTCGATCGCCATGGTTCTCGCCCCCGGCGCCGTCTGGATCGCGTCGGCGGCGACGAATGTCTGTGCATCCCGCTCCCGGATCACGCTGAGCGTCCCCTCGCCGTTGGAGCTGAAGATCAGCTTGCGGACGGGATCGAAGGCGGCGCCATCGCTGCCGCTGCCGATCCGCAGGGCCGCGATGTTGGCGCCGGTGTCGGCATCCACCACGACGAGGACATTGTTGGCGCAGGTCGCAAAGAGGCGCCGCGTCTCGACGTCGATCGCCAGGCCATGCGGCCGCCGGCAATCGGGCATCGCCCAATGGGCCGCGACGGTGTTGGTGGCAGCATCGATCCTGACGATCTCATGCTTCTCGGCGCCGTCGACAAAGAGCGTTCCACGGCCGTCCACGACACCGGCTTCCAGCCCCGCTCCCACATTTATCGTCGCGATCGGCGCATTCGTCCGGGGATCGATGACGGTCAGGGAGCCGCTGTCGCCATTGATCACGTAAATGTGCCGGCTCACGGGCTCGTAGAGAATTCCGTCGGCGTCCGTCGCGGCGGAGATCTGCTTCAGCGGTTTGAGGGAGCTCAGGTCAAACGCCGTCGCGGTGCCCGCCTTGCCATCATCGGTATAACCCTCGTTCGTCTCGGTCGAGACCGCGATCCCATGCGTCCCTCCGGGGAACGGGCCGATCTGTCCGATGACGTCGTCAGTCCTCTCGTCGACGACGGTCACGTGATCGCCGTGGGCGACATAGACGCGCTTGGCCGAGGGGTCGAACACGACATAGTCCCAACGCTCACCGCCGCCGAGAGCGATGGCTTTTGTCATTCGATAGGCTGGCGCGATCTGATCGGCGGCGATAGCCGGAGCGATGCACCAGACCGCGAGCGCCGCGCTGGCGCACAGGAAAGATCGGATAAAGCGCACGGTCACCTCCCACAAGCCATGTTCTCCACTGGCAAACGCGGGCCTGTGCCTCGGCCCGCTGACGCCGGCGCGATCAGGCGGCCGCGATCGGGCCGCCGTACTTCGCCTCGAAGCGGCTCCAGGCCGCCTTGGACGCGCGTTTCGCCGCATCGATGACGCCGTCGCGGTCGACCGTGGTGAGGCCGCCGCCGTCCACCAGCACGTGTCCGTCCACCATCGCCAGCTCCACGTCCCGCGCGTGGGCGTGATAGACGAGGTTCTGCACGGGATCGAGCACCGGCTGCAATCCCAGCGCCTCGAAGTCGAGCATGATGAGATCCGCGCGCTTGCCCGGCTCGAGCGAGCCGATCTCCTTCTCCATGCCCATCGCCCGGGCACCACCCATGGTCGCCATCTCGAGCACGTCCGTCGAGAGCAGCGCCACCGGATCCTCGGTCTTGATCCGCGCGCAGACGACGGCCGCCCGCAGCACGTCGAAATAATCGGCGAACATGTTGTCGATGCCGAGCGCCACATTGATGCCGCGCCGGCGGAACGCGTTCACCGGCGCGATCAGGCCGCGGAATGCGTTCATCAGCGGGCAATGTGCCACATGGGCTCCCGTCTCCGCGAGGATGTCGATGTCGCTCTCGCCGATGACGTAGCAATGGGTCGCCACCACGTCGGATCCGAGGAGGCCGTTGTCCCGCGCCACCTCGAAGGGGCTGGCGCCGTGCAGCTTGCGCGCGACCTCGTATTCGAAGCTGCTCCAGCCCAGATGGATGGTGAGGCGGAGCCCCATCCTGTCGGCGATGGCGCGCACCGCCCTGAGCTGCTCCCGCGACGAGCTGATGGTCATGTTCGGCGCCATGATGGCGGTGATGCGGCCGTCGGCGCTGCCGTGCCAGCGCTCGGCGAAGCCGCGGGCGCGCTCGAGCTGCGCGGCATTCGCCGTCGCATCGAAGACGAACTCGCCCTTCACCATGCGGTCGGGATCGGCATCCCCGATCATCTCGCCCATGGCGCTCCGCACGCCGAGCTTCTCGACGAAGGGCGCCAGCCCCTCCACGTCCTCCTCCAGCTCCATGACCGTGGTGCAGCCGCTGCGCAGCAGCTCCACATAATTGAGCGAGCCGATATCCGCCCGCTCCCGGGGCGTGATCACCGTCGACATCGGAAAATAGAGCCCGGTCGGCGCCTTGAATCCCGCATCCTCGGAGCGGCCGCGAAAGACGGTGTATCCGACGTGTGAGTGAATGTTGACGAAGCCCGGCGCCACCACCTTGCCGCGCCCGTCGATCACCCGATCCGCCCGGGGACGGCGCGCGAGAACGGCATCGGACGGTCCGACATCGACGATGCGCTTACCCTCGACGTAGACCGCGCCGGGCTCGTGGATCGTGCGCTTCCCGTCCACGGTGAGCACGGTCGCATCCTTGATCAGCAGGCTCATGTGATCCCTCCCCTGGACGCGTGTGAAACGTCGTGGGGATTGCGGCTTTACAGCCAATCCCTAGCGTGCGCCAATTGGACCTAAAGTTACTGTAAGCTTTTTGAAAGGTTGCTGAAAAGGGGGGCGCCAAATGGGGAACAAAATCTGGATCGCGGTTTTTGGACTGGCGCTGCTTTGCGCGTCGCAGAGTTTGGCCGGCCAGGGCGGCCCCGGCTATGCGCAGCGCCTAACGCCCACGACCAATGGCGGCGCTCCTTCTCCGCCCCCCAGTCAAGTGGGAGCACTCATCACATCCGTGGACCCGGTGACCAATACCATTCAGTATAAAGAGCCCAACGGGACAATTCGCACCTACAAGATCGAGGCGCACTGCAAGATCGTGGTCAATGCCGCCTCGGGAACATTCGATCAAATCAAGGTCGGCATGCAGGTCGACAGGATCCACACCGCAGATGCCCACACCCTCTATTTGCTTCAGGTGCACGAGAAGTAAAGCCCGCCACCGCCACACCGCCCGCTAATCGAAAGCGACGAACAGGTCATCGACTTTCGATCCCTATCCTCGATACCACCGCGCACTCAATAACGGAAGAACCGACAGCAATCGTCGGGCACGAGGCGCCTCGTTCGGCGCTCGGCGAGCTTTGTCTGGTTTATAGAAGAGGATTTTTCGAACTTCGTCGGGTCGGTTGACCCTGCCTTGACTGCAGCCGCCGCCATCCCCATCTGTACGCGCGTTGCGTTCGCTTCAACGGCGCGGCCGAGCCGCTATGCCCCGCCGCATTGGTAGAAAGAGGGATGATCGTCTTGTCTCTACGGACTACGCAGTCACTGCATCCGCGACACGACCCGAGTCAGCAACGGCGCCGACCCTCGCGCGCAAACACATTTTCTGCGAAACGAACCCAATTTGACCCGTCCGGAGGAGGCTCACCCCCCGCGGAAAAAAGTCGCGTTGCAAAATGTAAAGTGCGGCACCCCGGCCGCCGCCCCGCCCTACCGCCGGAACACACTCCGGCCCAGATATTTCGCCGCCGCGCCCAGCTCTTCCTCGATGCGGATGAGCTGGTTGTATTTCGCCGTGCGGTCGGAGCGGGCCAGCGACCCCGTCTTGATCTGGCCGCAGTTGGTGGCGACGGCGAGGTCGGCGATGGTGCTGTCCTCGGTCTCGCCGGAACGGTGCGACATCACCACGCCGAAGCTCGCGTGCTGGGCCATCTCCACGGTCTCCAGCGTCTCGGAGAGCGTGCCGATCTGGTTCACCTTCACCAGGATCGCGTTGCCGAGACCCTCGGCGATGCCTTTGCTGAGGCGCTTGGTGTTGGTGACGAAGAGATCGTCGCCGACGAGCTGCACCTTGTTGCCCAGCGTCCTGGTGATGTGGGCCCAGCCCTCGAAATCATCCTCCGCCATGCCGTCCTCGATGGAGAGGATGGGATAGCGCTTGCAGAGATCCTCGTAGACCTTGACCATGCCGCCGGCGTCGAGGGTCTTCCCCTCGCCTTTCAGCACGTACTTCCCCTTCTCGAAGAATTCGGTGGAGGCGGGATCGAGGGCGAGGCCGATGTCCTCGCCGGGCACGTATCCCGCCGCCTCGATCGCCTTGGTGACGAACCCCAGCGCCGCGTCGGCCGACGCGAGGTTCGGCGCGAAGCCGCCCTCGTCGCCCACATTGGTGTTGTGGCCGGCGTCCTTGAGCTGCTGCTTCAGGGTCTGGAACACCTCGGCGCCCATGCGCACCGCCTCGGCGAGGCTCGGCGCCGACACCGGCACGATCATGAATTCCTGGAAGTCGATGGGATTGTCGGCGTGGACGCCGCCGTTGACGATGTTCATCAGCGGCACCGGAAGCGTGCGCGCGAAGACGCCGCCGACGTAGCGATAAAGCGGCACGCCCGCCTCGATCGCCGCCGCCTTCGCCGCCGCCAGCGACACGCCCAGCATCGCGTTGGCGCCGAGGCGCGCCTTGTTGGCGGTGCCGTCGAGGGCGATGAGGGCGCGGTCGATGCCGAGCTGATCCTCGGCGTCGAAGCCCGAGAGCGCATCGAAGATCTCGCCGTTGACGGCGTCCACCGCCTTGCGCACGCCCTTGCCGCCATAGCGCTTCTTGTCGCCGTCGCGCAGCTCCACCGCCTCATGAGCGCCGGTGGAGGCGCCCGACGGCACCGCCGCGCGGCCGACGGTGCCGGTGGAGAGCGTCACATCCACCTCGACGGTGGGATTGCCACGGCTGTCCAGGATCTCGCGGCCGGTGATGTCGGTGATGGCGGTCATGTGCTGCTTCCCTGGCTGATCAATTCAAGGAGTGGGTGGCATCGCGGTCCACGCGTCCTTCGACGCGCTTCGCTTGCTCAGGATGAGGTGGATTTTTTCTCGCACAAAGAAAAGTTCCTCATCCTGAGCAAGCGGGCCTCTGGCCCGCGCGTCGAAGGACGCATGCTAGTGATCCAACGAGATCGGCCGCGCCTTCGCGAGGCGGTCGAATTCCATGAGGGTCTCCAGCAGCGCCGGCAGCTCTTTCAGCTTCACCATGTTGGGGCCGTCGGAGGGCGCGCGGTCGGGGTCCTGGTGCGTCTCCATGAAGAGGGCGGCGACGCCCACCGCGACCGCGGCGCGGGCCAGCACCGGCACGAACTCGCGCTGGCCGCCCGTCGACGTGCCCTTGCCGCCGGGCTGCTGCACGGAGTGCGTCGCGTCGAAGACCACGGGGAAGCCGGTCTCCGCCAGGATCGGCAATGCCCGCATGTCGTTGACGAGGGTGTTGTAGCCGAAGCTGACGCCGCGCTCGCAGAGCAGCACGTTCCAGTTGCCGGCTTCCGCCACCTTGCGGGCCACGTTCTTCATGTCCCAGGGCGCCAGGAACTGCCCCTTCTTGATGTTGACGGCGCGGCCGGTCTTCGCCGCCGCCACCAGCAGGTCGGTCTGCCGGCAGAGGAAGGCGGGGATCTGCAGCACGTCCACCGCCTCGGCGACGAGGGCGCACTGGTCGGGCTCGTGCACGTCGGTGAGGACGGGGCAGCCGTATTTTTCCCGCACCTCCGCCAGGATCGGCAGGCTCGCCTCCAAACCAAGGCCGCGAGCGCCGTCGAGGGACGTTCGGTTCGCCTTGTCGAAGGAGGTCTTGTAGATGAGGCCGATGCCGAGCCGGCCGGTGAGCTCCACCAGGGCGTGGCTCATCTCCAGGGCATGGGCGCGGCTTTCCAGGACGCAGGGGCCGGCGATCAGGGCCAGGGGCTTGTCGTTGCCGACGGCGATGTTGCCGATGGAAACGGTGCGGGGCTGGGTCATGGGCGACTGCTTACAGGGAACCGGGCATGGCGGCCAGAGGAGAGTGCGGTGCGGGCGACAAGCCTTTGGAAACCCTGGCTCGCGGTGTCACGCAGACGTGACGGCGGGCCACGGGGTTGTGACGGGCGGGCTGCGCGGGGGCGCTGCATAGAAGCCCCACCCATCGCCGCTCACTCACAGGGGAGAACTTCCCATGCGCATGCACTCGCTTCTAGCCGCCGTCCTGGTCTCCGTCGCAGCGGTTCCCGCCCTCGCCCAGACCGCGCCGCCGGACGGAGTGCCCACCCGCGTCCGCGGCACGGTGGAGAAGCTCGACGGCCAGACCCTGATGGTCAAATCCCGCGAGGGCCAGGACGTGCCGATCGCCCTGGCCCCGAATTTCGTCGTCGTCGGCGTGGCCAAGCGCAGCCTCTCCGACATCAAGGCCGGCGACTACATCGCCTCCACCTCGGTCAAGGGCACCGACGGCAAGCTCCATGCGGTGGAGGTGCATATCTTTCTCGAGGCGCAGCGCGGCACCGGCGAGGGTCAGTTCCCCTGGGACCTGGTGCCGGACAGCCTGATGACCAACGCCACCGTCTCCGGCATCACCGCCGCACCGGCGGGCCAGATCCTCAAAGTCACTTACAAGAGCAGCGAGTCCGACGTCATCGTCGGCCCGGACACGCCGATCGTGACCTATGTGCCGGGCGACACCGGCCTGCTGAAGCCCGGCGCGGCGGTCTTCGTGTTTGCCCTCAAGAAGCCCGACGGCAGCCTCTCGGCCGCCCGCGTGACGGCGGAAAAGGACGGGGTGAAGCCGCCGATGTGAGGGGCGTTGTCAGCCCCTTGGCGGTGGAACGAACTTTGCTAGGATCGCGCCGATGAGTGCCGTGGGTCCCGCGGTCAGCACGAAGCGGAAAGCCATGATCCTTCCTTGGCGCGATTACAGCGGCCGGGTGTCGCCGCTGAAACTGACGGCGTTCGTCGCGCTGTTCCTGCCGGGACTGTGGGCGGCGGGCGGACTCGTCCTGCGCCAGGGCGACTTCGCGGCGCGGCCGCTGATGGAGGCGATCCACGAGATCGGCTTGTGGACCATCCGGCTCATCTTCATCACCCTGGCGGTGACGCCGGCACGACAGATCCTGCAATGGCCCCGCCTGGTCCTGGTCCGGCGCATGCTCGGCGTCGGCGCCTTCGCCTACGCCTGCACCCATCTCTCCCTCTACATCGCCGACCAGAAATTCGATCTGGAGAAGGTGGCGTCCGAGATCGTGCTGCGGATCTACCTCACCATCGGCTTCTCGGCGGTGCTGATGCTGGCGGCGCTGGCGGCCACATCCACCGACGCGATGATCCGCCGCCTCGGGCCGCGCTGGCAGCAGCTCCACCGTCTCGTCTATCTCATCGGCGTGCTGGCGGTGATCCACTACTTCATGCAGTCGAAGCTCGACGTCTGGGAGCCCACCATCATGGGCGGCTGCCTGCTCTGGCTGATGGGTTATCGGGTGCTGGCCTGGATGCAGAAGAACCGCGTGCCGGTCTGGCAGGTGGGAGTCCTCGGCCTCGTGGCGAGCCTTCTGACCGCGCTGGGTGAAGCCGGATATTTCTGGGCGCTGCATGGCGTCGATCCGCTCCGCGTGCTGCCGGCCAACCTCTCGCTGATGGCGGGCGTCAGGCCATCGTGGATCGTGCTGGCGATGGCGGCCGCGATCTTCGTAGCCGCCGCCGCCCGGAGCTTCTGGAAGCAGCGGGCGAAGCTCCGGCCGCGCTTCGCCTGAGCGAGGCCGTCAGCTCGTGGCGGCGGGGCCGAACTGGGTCGAGAAGTCGCCGACGAAGGTGAAAGGACCGGTGTGGGTGAGCTTGCTCTGGACGTCGACCCAGAGCTCGCCGCCGAGCGCCTCCCAGCGCCGGCAGAAGGCGAAGTCCTCCGAGAGGTAGACGCCGGTGTTGGCGTCGATCAGGCACTCGAAGAGCGCGAAGCGGTTGGGACTGTTGCGGAGGGGATCGCCGGGCGTGTTGACGTGCTGGTACTTGAGCTCGGGATGGGCCGCGCAGAGCTTCTCGATCGCCGCGCGGCGGATCATCAGGAAGCCGGTGCCGGCATAGCGCACCTTGGCGAAGCCGTCGCGCGCCACGATCATGGCGGGGTTCTCGAACTCGAAGACGTAGCCGAGGGACGCCTGGGCCGGCTGCGGATGATTGGCGGCGATGACGTCGCGCGTGCGCGCCCAGTCGATCTGCTTGGTGGGATATGCCGCGGCCGTCATCTCGGCGTCGAAGTCCATCAGGCGGAACGCCTGCTCCGGCTCGAAGCCGATGTCGGCGTCGACGAAGAGCATGTGGCTCGCCGTCGGCCGGTCGAGGAAATGCGCCACCAGGTCGGCGCGGGCGCGGGTGATGAGGGCGTCGCCTCCCAGCAGCAGCCACTCGAAATCGACATTGCGCGCCCGGCACGCCGCCTGCAGCTTCAGGAGCGAGTTGGCGTAGGTGGTGGTGACCACTCCGCCGTAGCAGGGGGTGGCGACCAGAAGATGAGGGCGATCGGCCATGGCAACCTCGTCGGAGGACGGATCTTCGGTCTCTTGTGCGCGGTCTCGGCGCCGAATTCAATCGCCGATGACAGCGACTTGTCAATGTCTGCAATAGGATACGACCCGCCACCGGCACTGCAAAAATTCCCGGCCAGGGTGATGTTGGTCACACCGGCGGCGCTCGGGGAGGATTACGTCTGCACTTGCAAGGAAGCTTGCAGAAGGCAGGAGGGACAGATGAGGCGCTTCAGTGTTGAGCCCAGCTTGGACGAGGTCTTCGCCGATCCGATGATCCACGTCCTCATGAAGCGCGATCACGTCGACGCCGACTACCTGCGCGGCTTTCTCCAGGACATGCGGAACAAGCTCGGCGCGCGCGCCACGCCCCATGCGCTCCGGGCGGCGGCACACCAGTGGATGTCCCTGGCGCGGCGGCACGGTCCGGCGGTTTAAGTCGGCTAGACCAGGCGCGACTGGTCCCGGGCGGCGCGGATGAAATCCGTGAACAGCGGATGCGGCTCAAAGGGCTTCGACTTGAGCTCCGGGTGGTACTGCACGCCCACGAACCAGGGATGCTCGGGGATCTCTACGATCTCCGGCAGCTCGCCGTCCGGCGACATGCCGGAGAAGCGCAGGCCCACCGCCTCCAGGCGATCCTTGTAGTTGATGTTCACCTCGTAGCGGTGGCGGTGGCGCTCGCTGATGCTGGCGGCGCCGCCATAGATCTCCGATACCCGGCTGCCACGCGCCAGCACCGCCTCGTAGGCGCCCAGCCGCATGGTGCCGCCCATGTCGCCGTTGGCCTGGCGCTTCTCCAGCGTGTTGCCGCGCATCCACTCCGTCATCAGGCCGATGACGGGATCCTGGCACGGGCCGAACTCCGTGGAGCCCGCGCCGGGGAGATCGGCGAGATTGCGCGCCGCTTCGATCACCGCCATCTGCATGCCGAAGCAGATGCCGAAATACGGCACCGACCGCTCGCGGGCGAAGCGCGCCGCCTGGATCTTGCCCTCGGCGCCGCGCTCGCCGAAGCCGCCGGGAACGAGTATGCCGTGCACGCCTTCGAGATGCTGGACCGTGTCCTCGCGCTCGAAGATCTCGCTGTCGATCCAGTCGAGGTTGACCCGCATGTTGTTTGCGATGCCGCCGTGGGTCAGCGCTTCCGCCAGCGACTTGTAGCTGTCCTTGAGATGCGTGTACTTGCCGACGATGGCGATGTTGACCTCGCCCTCGGGCTTGCGGATGCGCGAGACGATTGTCTCCCACCGCGTCAGATCGGGCCCCGACGCCTTGATGCCGAAGTGATCGCAGACCTCGCGATCGAAGCCCTCGGCGTGATAGGCGTTCGGCACGTCGTAGATGGTGTCGACGTCGAGGGCGGGAATGACGCGGGATTCCCGGAGATTGCAGAACAGCGCGATCTTCTTGCGCGCGCCTTCCGGGATCGGTCGGTCGCAGCGGCAGAGCAGGATGTCGGGCTGGATGCCGAGGCCCAGCAGCTCCTTCACGGAATGCTGCGTCGGCTTGGTCTTGAGCTCGCCCGCCGAGGGGATCCACGGCACCAGGGTCAGATGCACATAGAGCACGCGCTCGCGGCCGAGCTCGTTGCCGATCTGGCGGATCGCTTCCAGGAACGGCAGGCTCTCGATGTCGCCGACGGTGCCCCCGATCTCGCACAGCACGAAGTCCTCGCCGCCGAGGTCGGCCTGGATGAACTCCTTGATCGCGTCGGTAACGTGGGGGATCACCTGCACGGTGGCGCCGAGATACTCGCCCCGACGCTCCCGGGCGATGACCGAGGAATATATGCGGCCGGTGGTGACGCTGTCGCTGCGCCGTGTGGCGACGCCGGTGTAGCGCTCGTAGTGGCCGAGATCCAGATCGGTCTCCGCCCCGTCGTCGGTGACGTAGACCTCACCGTGCTGATAGGGACTCATCGTCCCGGGATCGACGTTGAGATAAGGGTCGAACTTGCGCAACCGTACCCGGAATCCACGCGCTTGCAGGAGCGCGCCGAGGGCCGCCGCCGACAGTCCCTTCCCCAAAGAGGAAACCACGCCGCCGGTAATGAAGATGAACCGCGTCATGGGCTTTCAGCTTATAGGAGACCGGGGGGTGGGCACAACGACTGGCCCATGCATTTCGAGCGCCCCTCCCCCGCATCGATGGGAAGCCGCGGATTTCCGCGGCCCCGTACCCGTGCTCCGGCGGCCAGCAGGATACCGACACGGCGGCCCGGAAGACCGGGGCGCGCGCGACTCCAAAATTCCACTAGAAGCGGCCGCTACTTCGCCGCGGGTGCGCTGGGCTCGGCGGGGGCCGCCGGCGCGGCGGGCGCCGGTGCGGCGGGCTCGCCAGGGGTCGGGAGCGACGGCACCGGGACGACCGGGCCGGAGGTGGCGGGGACGTCGAGGAGCGAGCGTGTGGTCCCGCGATGGGTCGCGAGCAGGACCAGGGTCACGCTGGTGGCGAAGAACAGCGCCGCCAGGATCGCCGTCGTCCGCGTCAGCAGATTCGCGGTCGAGCGGCCGGTCATGAAGCCGGACATGCCGCCGCCGCCCATGCCGAGCGCGCCGCCCTCACTCTTCTGCAGCAGGACGCTGCCGACGAGCGCCACGGCAATCAGCAGGTGGATGACGAGAAGGACGGTCTGCATGGGGCCTGGGATTTAGGGGGTCGGGAACCGGGGATGAGAGGTTTAATCGCTCCGCCGGGCCCTGTCATCTGGCATCTGTCAGGGGCAATTCTGCGCGATTGCCCAGAAATCGACCGCGTTAAGGCTGGCGCCGCCGACCAGCGCGCCGTCCACGTTGGCGACTGCCAGGAGTTCCCGCGCGTTCGCCGGCTTCACCGAGCCGCCATAGAGGATGCGCGTGCCGGCGCCGCCCTTGACCCGCTCCTTCAGCATCTTCCGGATGCGCGCGTGCACCGCCGCGACCTCGTCCGTGGTCGGCGTGCGGCCGGTGCCGATCGCCCAGACCGGCTCGTAGGCAAGGACGATCTGCTCGGCCTTGAGCCCGTCGGGCAGCGACCCCGCGAGCTGACGGTCCACCACCCCCAGGGTCTCGCCGCCATCTCGCTCCGCGAGCGTCTCGCCGATGCAGAGGATGGGGACCAGACCCGCGCTCCGCGCCGCCGCCGTCTTGGCGTGCACCTGCTCGTCGCTCTCGCCGTGATTGTTCCGCCGCTCGGAATGGCCGACGATCACGTAGGTGCACCCGGCGTCCTTGAGCATGAGGGCCGCGATGTCGCCGGTATGGGCGCCGCTGGGCTCCGAGTGGCAGTCCTGGCCGCCGAGGGCGATGCCGCTGCCGCGCAGGGTCTCTCCCACCGCCGCCAGCAGCGTCGCCGGCGGGCAGACCGCCAACTCGCATTCCGGCGGATCACCCGCCGCCGCCCGCAGCACCAGGGCGCGGGCGAGCGCCAGCCCGTCGGCCTTGAGGCCATTCATCTTCCAGTTGCCGGCGATCAGCTTTCGCATAGGACTCGCTCTACCATATGGCCCGGGCGCGCAGATAGGGGTAGATATGGGGCGTCGGCTCGCCCTACCTGGCCCGCTCCGCCCCGCTTTCTTGAGTTGCGAGGGGGGTGACCGCTCACTATCATCCGGCCGCCTCGGGGCTGGCTGCCGGCTTTTTGACCCTGTCGAGGGTCATGGTGCGGTGGATCCCTTAACCCATCGTTTGCACCCCCGCGCGAGAGCACTACCCCCATGCTGCAGTTCATCCGGTCGAAAGCCGCCTCTCTCGTCGTCAAGATCCTCTTTGCTCTGCTGATCGTGACCTTCGGCGTCTGGGGCATCGGCGACGTGCTGTTGAAGACCACCGTCGACACGACGGTGGCGACCGTCGGCGGCACCAAGATCAGCGCCGAGCAGCTCAACCAGGAGGTCCGCGCCGAGATCAGCCGCCTGCGCGGCGTGTTCGGCGGAAATTTCGATGTGCAGCAGGCGAAGCAGCTCGGCATCGTCGACCAGCAGTTGGACGCCCTGGTCAACGACACTCTGATCAATCTGGAAACCGACCGTCTGAAGCTCGCGGTGGGCGATCAGGGTGTGCGCGATTTCATCATGGCCAACCAGATGTTCAAGAATGCCGGCGGGCAATTCGATCCCGGCCGCTATCAGGCGATCCTGGCCCAGAACCGCCTCACCCCGCAGCAATACGAAGCGCGCGTGCACAACGACCTCGTGCGCAGCGCTCTCATCGAGGCCGTGGGTGCCGGCGGCACGGCGCCGAAGCCGCTGGTCGACGCGCTCTATCGCATCCGCGCGGAGAAGCGGGTCGCCGACACCGTCTTCATCCCCTTCGCCTCCGTGACCGACGTGGGCGAGCCCAGCGAGGCGGAGCTCACGGAGTTCCACGACAAGCATCCGGAGCAGTTCCGCGCCCCCGAGCTCAGGAGCTTCACTGTTGCATCCCTGACCCTCGACGACCTCGCCAAAGGCATCAAGCCGTCCGCCGACGAGGTGAGCGCGGAGTATCAAAAGCGCATCGAAGAATTCAAGACGCCGGAGCGGCGCCACCTCGAGCAGATCCTGGTCTCCGATCAGGCGACGGCGGATCAGGCTGAGGCGGCGCTCAAGGGCGGCCGCACCTTCGCCGTCGTCGCCAAGGACGTGGCGAAGCTCCCGACCGGCGCCATCGATGTCGGCACCGTGGCGCAGAGCGATCTCCCGGACGAAGTGGCAGACATCGCGTTCAAGCTGCCCCAGGACGGCATCAGCGATCCCATCAAGAGTCCGTTCGGATGGCACATCGTCCACGTGCTCTCGATCGAGCCGGCGAAGACGGAGACGTTCGACGCCGTGAAGGCGCGGATCGCCAACGAGATCGCCCGCGATCAGGCGGAAGACCAGATGAGCCGTCTCACCAACAAGGTGGATGACGCGCTTGCCGGCGGCGCCGATCTCGACAAGGTCGCCGGCGACGTCGGCCTGACCCTCGCCAAGGTTGCCGACACGGATCAGGCGGGTCACACCATCGACGGCGGTGCGGTCGCCGTGCCGCAGCCCGCGAGCGACATTCTGGCGACTGCCTTCGGCACCGATCAGGGCCAGGTGAGTGGCGTCACCGAGACCCAGGACGGCGGGCTCTATGTCGTGCGCGTCGACAAGGTGACGCCGGCCGCCGTGCGGCCGCTCGCCGAGGTGCGGGATCAGGCCCTCAAGGCCTGGCAGCGCGACCAGCGCATGGCGGCGGTGGCCAAACGCGCCAAGGAGATCCTCGATGCGGTGAACGGCGGCAGCCCGCTCAAGGACGTCGCGGCGCAGCAGAAGCTCACCGTCACCACCACGCCCAAACTCGAGCACTCGACCCAGGACGCCGGCTTGCCGGTTGCGCTGGTCGGCAAGCTCTTCGACCTCAAGCCGCGCCAGGCCGCCAGCGGCGAGTCCGGTGACGGCGTCTATGTCGCGCAGCTCACGGACATCATCGCCGCCGATCCCGCCGCGGCCGAGGCGCAGGTGCAGCAGCTGCAGCGTCAGCTCAACGGCGCGATGCAGGCGGACCTGCTGGTCGAATTCGAGCGCGGATTGCGCCAGCGCTTCGCCGTCTCGGTCGACCAGACCAAGGTCGATCGCGCGTTCTAGGTAGATCCATGCAAGCCCTTCCCGCCTTCGACGACTTCGTCACGGCCCACGCCACGCGGAAGCCCGTGCTGGTCTGGACGACCTTGGTGGCGGACCTCGAGACGCCGGTCTCGGCGATGCTGAAGCTCGCCGACGGGCGACCGAACAGCTTCCTCCTGGAGTTCGTCGAAGGCGGCTCGGTGCGCGGGCGCTATTCGATCATCGGCCTCAAGCCCGATCTGATCTGGCGCTGCCACAAGAGCCGGGCCGAGGTGAACCGCCGCGCGCGCTCCGACCCGAATGCCTTCGAGGCGGAGGCGATGGATCCCCTCGCCTCCCTCAAGGCGCTGATCGCCGAGTGCCGCGTCGAGACGCCGGCGCCCTTGCCGCCGATGGCCTGCGGGCTCTTCGGCTATATCGGCTACAACATGGTCGGGCTGATGGAGCGGCTCCCCGACGCCAACACGGACACGCTGCAGATTCCCGACGGTCTTTTCCTGCGCCCGACTGTCGTCTGCATCTTCGACAGCCTGGAGGATCGCGTCACCCTGGTGACGCCGGTCTGGCCGGACCGGGAGACCAGCGCGCGCGGTGCCTATGACCTGGCGCGCGAGCGTCTCGCCGAGGTGTTGGCGGATTTCGACCGCAGCCTGCCCTACCGGCGCGAGGCGCCCGACGCGATCGCCGAGCTGCCGGTGCCCAAGGGCAACATGTCGCGCGACCAATTCATGGGCATGGTCGAGACGGCGAAGGAATACATCCGCGCCGGCGAGATCTTTCAGGTGGTGCCGTCGATGCGCTTCGCATTGCCGTTCCGCCTGCCGCCCTTCGCGCTCTATCGCGCGCTCCGCCGGCTCAACCCGTCGCCGTTCCTGTTCTTTCTCGACTACGGCAATTTCGCGGTGGTGGGGTCGAGCCCGGAGATCCTGGTGCGCAGCCGGGATGGCACCGTCAACATCCGTCCTCTCGCCGGGACCCGGCGGCGCGGCGCCACTCCCGAGGAGGACAAGAAGCTCGCCGAGGAGCTGCTGGCCGATCCCAAGGAGCGCGCCGAGCACCTGATGCTCGTGGACCTCGCGCGCAACGACGTCGGCCGCGTGGCACGCATCGGCACGGTGAAGGTGACCGAGCAGTTCACCATCGAGCGCTACAGCCATGTCATGCACATCTGCTCGCACGTCGAGGGCAAGCTCGATCCGCGCTACAGCGCGCTCGACGCGCTGATCGCGGGATTTCCCGCCGGTACGCTGTCCGGCGCGCCCAAGGTGCGCGCCATGGAGATCATCGACGAGCTGGAGAGCGAGCGGCGCAATCTCTACGGCGGCGCCGCCGGCTATTTCGCCGGCGACGGCAGCATGGACACCTGCATCGTGCTGCGCACGGCGATCGTCAAGGACGGCAAGGTGATCATCCAGGCCGGTGTCGGCGTGGTTGCCGACAGCGACCCCGCCACCGAATACCAGGAAGCGCTCGACAAGGCCCGCGCCCTGGTCCGTGCCGCCGAGGAAGCGGTCAAGTTCGCGAAGAGTTAGCCGCGCGGATCTCCGATCATCCGGTGACGCCGCCTCGCTCTCTGACGATCGTGCTGACGGGCACCAGCACGAAGCCGCGACCTGGCGCCTCGTCCAGCCACTTCTGCAACACATCCATGGTCTGGTCGTGGGGATGGCCGATGGCGATAGCGCTGCCGTTGCGCTTGGCGATGCGCTCCAGCTCGACGAACTGCGCGGAGATCGCCGTGGTGGTGACGTCGTTGTCGAGGAAGACGTCGCGGCCGGCGTGCGGCACGCCCAGCTCCCGGGCGAGATCGATGCCGGTGGTGCTGCCGATGGTGCGGGAATTGAGGAACAGCAGGCCGCGGCGATGCAACTCCTCCATCACCGGCCGCATGCTCGCGCTGTCGGAGGTGAACTTGCTTCCCATGTGGTTGTTGATCCCGACATAGCCGTCGAAGCGGCCGAGATCCCAGCGCAGCCGCTGCAGCAGCTCTTCTTGGCTCAGCCCGACATCGAGCTCGTTCGGGCCGGTATCCAGCACCTTGCCGACGGGCTCCATGGGCACATGAAGCATCAGCTCGTGGCCGCCGCGATGCGCCGCCTCCGCTTGCCGAGGTAGGTCGCCGGCGTAGGCCAGGAACGAGAGCGTCAGCGGCCCCGGCAGCGCGATCGCGCGCTCGGTGCGGCGGCGGTCGAGGCCGAGATCGTCGATCACGATGGCAATCCGCGGCCGCGCGTCCTTGGGCGGCGCCGGCACGGCGTAGCGGATCCAGGCCGGCACCGTCGGCGCTTCTGGCCTGGGCGCCTCCGGCTTGAGGGGCCGCACCAGCGCTTCCTGCGGCGGCGGAACCACGACAGCGGTCTGCACAGGCGTTGGCGTCGGCGCTGGCATCGGAATTTGCGGTGCTTCCATCACCGCGGGCTTGACCGGTGGCAGCGCCACCGAGGCGACGCTCGGCAGGGGGTCGCGGCGCAGCTCCACCGTCGAGCTCGCGATCGTCGCCTTGCCGAACGGCGCAAAAAGCCAGACCGCGATGGCGATGACGGCAACCGCGGCCGCCACGGCCATCATCAGTCCGAAGCGCCGCGGCGCCGGTGGCGGGCGCACATCAGGCACCGGCGCCGCCCGGTCGCGGCGGTGCAGAAGTGCGTAAAAATCGTGGAGCTTTTGATCCATGCGATCGTCGGCCATCCGCAGTCTAGCTACTCGATTCTCTCATGCGCAAGCTCCTCGAGAATCGGGCAGTCCGGCCGGTGATCGCCATGACAGCGCGCGACCAGATGCTCGAGGCTGCGCCGCATCTCGCCGAGTTCGGCCAGCCGCTCGTCGAGCCGCCGCATCTGCGCTTCTGCCAGCCGGCGGACGTCGGCGCTCGCGCGCTGGCGATCGTGCCACAGCGCCAGCAGCTCCTTTACCTCCTTCAGAGAGAAGCCGAGGCGGCGCGCCCGCTCGATGAAGCGCAACATCATCACCTCGCGATCGCCGTAAAGCCGGTAGTTGCCGGTCGATCGCTCGGCGGGACCGACGAGGCCGATGCTCTCGTAATAGCGGATCGTCTTCGCCGGAAGCCCCGTCGCTTCCGCCACCGAACCGATATTCATGACCTATTTCCTCCGCGACCGAATGATGGGCCGTAGCAGCAAAGAATTGGTAACCATGCTCGGTGAGAAGCGCCAAAGCCGCCTCCACCGCCCGCCGACCCACAGTGCTGGGGTTTCCAGGATCAACCTTACAGTAAACTGGTAGGTCTGAGAGAATGTTTCAAGCAGGCGGTAGCTCAAGGGGTTACGAGCTAGCAATCCGCTGCGGCCGGTTTGGACCCGGCTGGGTCCACAGCCCCGTTTTCCCCGGCCCTGCCGACCTGATATAAATTTCCGGTCGCGACCGCCTCCCGGGAAAATCGCCCATGTTCCTGCTCATCGATAACTACGACAGCTTCACCTACAACCTCTGGCACTACCTGGGAGAGCTCGGGGCCGAGGTGCAGGTGTGGCGCAACGACGCCCTCAGCGTCGAGCAGGTGCTGGCGATGAAGCCCGAGGGAGTTGTCATTTCGCCCGGGCCCAGCGATCCCGACCACGCGGGCATCTGCCTGGAGCTGATGCGCCGGGCCGGCGACCTTCCCGTGCTGGGCGTCTGCCTCGGCCACCAGGCCATCGGCCAGGCCTTCGGTGGTCGCGTGGTGCGGGCTCCCGTGCCCATGCACGGCAAGCTGAGCCAGATCCGCCATGATGGCACCGGCGTCTTCCAGGGCCTGAACCGCGGCCCCGTCATCGCGGCGACGCGCTATCACTCCCTGGTGGTGGAGCGACAGAGCCTGCCGGATTGCTTCCATATCAACGCCGAGACCGACGACGGCCTGATCATGGGCATGATGCATCGGGAGCTGCCGTATCACGGCGTGCAGTTCCATCCCGAGAGCATCGCGTCGGAGGCCGGTCATGCGCTCCTCGCCAACTTTCTGAAGCTCGCGCAGCGCGCACCGATCGCGGCATGACCGGCCTTGCATGACCATCGATACCAGCGACTTCAAGGCGCTCATCGCTAAGGTCGCCCTGAGTCAGCGCCTCACCGAGGCGGAGGCGTCCGGCGCCTTCGACGCGATGATGTCGGGCAATGTGACACCCTCCCAGATGGGCGGCTTCCTGATGGCGCTGCGCGTGCGCGGCGAGACCGTGGAGGAGATCACCGGCGCCGCCCGCGCCATGCGTGCGAAGGCGCTCACCATCGACGCGCCGCCCGATGCGATCGACACCTGTGGCACCGGCGGCGACGGATCCGGCAGCTTCAACATCTCCACCGCGACTGCTCTCGTCGTCGCCGGGGCGGGCGTGCCGGTGGCGAAGCACGGCAACCGCAACCTCTCGTCGAAGTCCGGCTCGGCGGACGTGCTGGCCGCCCTCGGCGTCAACATCGACGCCGACATGTCCCTGGTCCGGCGCGCGATCTGGGAGGCGAAGATCGGCTTCCTGATGGCGCCACGCCACCACGGCGCCATGCGGCACGTGGGACCGACCCGCGTCGAACTCGGGACCCGCACGCTCTTCAATCTGCTGGGGCCGCTCTCCAACCCCGCCGGCGCCAGGCGGCAGCTCCTCGGCGTCTTCGCGCCGGAATGGGTGCGGCCCCTGGCGGAGGTGCTGGGCAAGCTCGGCAGCGAGCGTGCCTGGGTGGTCCACGGCGAGGGCATGGACGAGATCACGACGACAGGCACCACGGTCGTGGCCGAGCTGAGGGACGGCAAGGTGACGAGCTTCGAGGTGACGCCCGAGGACGTCGGTCTGCCGCGCGTTTCCCGGGAGGCGCTGCGCGGCGCCGATCCCGCCGGCAATGCCGACCGCATGCGAGCCCTTCTCGAGGGCGAGAAGGGGCCGCTCCGCGACATCGTGCTCCTCAACAGCGCCGCGGCGCTGACCGTCGCCGGCAAGGCGAGAGACCTCCGGGATGGCATCGGTATTGCCGCAGGCTCCATCGACACCGGAGGAGCCCTGGCGGCGTTGCGCGGCCTCGTCGCCATCACCAACGAAACCGTAGCGGCGGCCACATGAGCGACGTGCTGCAGGAGATCTGCGCCGCCAAGCGCATTGAAGTAGCCGAGGCCAAGAAGTCCCACCCGCTTGCGGACGTCGAGCGCGCGGCACGCGCCGCCCCGGCTCCGCGCGGCTTTGCCGACGCCCTCCAGCGCGCCATGGCCGAGGGCCGCTACGGCCTCATCGCCGAGATCAAGAAGGCGAGTCCGAGCGCCGGCCTGATCCGTGCCGATTTCGATCCCGCGGCCCTCGCCCGGGCCTATGCGAGCGGCGGCGCCAGCTGCCTCTCCATCCTGACCGACACACCCTATTTCCAGGGCAGGCCAGAGTATCTGGTCGCCGCCCGCGAGGCCGCCAGCCTGCCGGTGCTGCGCAAGGACTTCATGCTGGAGCCGTATCAGATCGTGGAAAGCCGGGCGATGGGGGCCGACTGTGTGCTGCTGATCCTGGCCGCCCTGGAAGACGGCCAGGCCGCGGAACTGGAAGGCATCGCCCGCGACCTCGGCATGGACGTGCTGGCGGAGGTGCACAACGGCGAAGAGCTCGATCGGGCACTTAAACTAAGGACTCAGCTCATCGGAATTAATAATCGGAACCTCAAGACCTTGAAGGTTGATCTTGCGACGACAGAAGAACTTTCCCGCAAGATGCCGTCGGGCCGGATGCTGGTGAGCGAGAGCGGCCTGCACACGCCGACGGACCTCGCCCGCATGGCCAAGATCGGCGCGCGCTGCTTCCTCGTCGGCGAATCCCTGATGCGCCAGGCGGACGTGGCTGCGGCGACGCGGGCGCTGCTCGCCCCGGCCAGCGACGCCCGGATCCGCGCATGAGTGCCCTCACCCATTTCGATGCCGAGGGCCGCGCCGTCATGGTGGACGTATCAGGAAAGCCGGAGACCGAGCGGATCGCCACCGCCGGCGCCACGATCCTCATGAGCAAAGAGACTTTGGCACTGATCCTCAAGGGCGGCGTGAAGAAGGGCGACGTCCTGTCGGTGGCCCGCCTCGCCGGCATCATGGGGGCAAAGCGGACACCGGACCTGATACCGCTGTGCCATCCCTTGGCGCTGAGCTCCGTCACGGTGGAACTGACGCCGGACCCGGCCCGGAACGCCATCGACATCACCGCGACCTGCAAGGTCACAGGGCGGACAGGCGTCGAAATGGAAGCGCTGACAGCGGCTTCCGTGGCTGCCCTCACAGTCTATGACATGGTGAAGGCGGTCGATCGCGGCATGACCATCACCGACCTCCGCTTGCTGCATAAATCCGGTGGCAAGTCGGGAACTTACGAGGCAAAGCCGTGATCTCGGTAGAGGAAGCACGCACTCGGCTCCTGAAGCTGGTGAAACCTCTGGCCCCGGAGCAGGTGGCGCTTCCCGATGCCTTCGGTCGCGTGCTGGCGGAGGACGTCGTTGCCCGCCGCACCCAGCCGCCCGCCGCCCTCTCCGCCATGGACGGCTATGCCGTCCGGGCCGCCGACGTGGCGCGCGTGCCGGCCCGGCTCAAGGTCGTGGGCGCGGCGCCCGCTGGAAAGTCCTATGACGCGGCGGTGGGGCCTGGAGAGGCCGTGCGCATCTTCACCGGAGCGCCGCTGCCCGCCGGCACCGACGCCATCGTCATCCAGGAGGATACCGAGCGCGACGGCGACGTCGTCGTGGTCCGGGAAGGTGCCCCCTCCGGCCGGTTCGTCCGGCCCACCGGCCTGGACTTCACCGCGGGCGCCGTCGGGCTCCGCGCCGGACGCCGCCTCACCGCCCGCGACATCGGCCTCGCCGCCGGCATGGACCGGCCGTGGCTCATGGTGCACCGGCGGCCCCAGGTGGCGATCCTCTCCACCGGCGACGAGATCGTCATGCCCGGCGACCCCATCGGCCCCAATCAGATCGTAAGCTCCAACAGCCTCGCCCTCGGCGCCTTCGTGACCGCGTGCGGCGCGGTGCCCCTGCAGCTCGGCATCGCCGGCGACACGCGGGGCGCCCTTCAGGCCGCGGCGGAGGGCGCCCGGGGCGCCGACCTTCTGGTCACCACCGGTGGCGCCTCCGTGGGCGAGCACGATCTGGTCAAGGACGCGCTCGGCGCGGAAGGGCTCGAGCTCGACTTCTGGAAGATCGCCATGCGGCCGGGGAAGCCGCTCATGGTCGGCCGCTATCGCGACGCCGCCATGGTGGGATTACCCGGCAATCCCGTCTCCACCTTGGTCTGCGCCCTCATCTTCCTTAAGCCCGCCATCGAGCGCCTCTCGGGCCTCGATCCCGTCGCCGCGCCGCCGCTGACGGCGCGGCTCGGTATCGCGCTGCCGGAGAACGACCGCCGCGAGGATTACCTTCGCGCCACCCTCACGCACACCGCCGACGGCGACCTCGAGGCAAGGCCGTTCGAGAAGCAGGACAGCTCCATGATGTCGCTCCTCGCCCGTGCGGACTGCCTCGTCATCCGCCCTCCCCATGCTCCCGCCGCCAAGGCGGGCGAGCGCGTCACCATCCTTCCGCTGGGAGGCGGATTGCTGGCGCTCTGATAGGCTGGGCATCCCGGAGCGAGCGGCCTCATGGAAACCCTGGTTCTGAAGCTGGTGGTGACACCGGTGCTGATCGCGGCCGCGACCCTGGTCGGTCGACGCTGGGGACAGGCGGTGGGCGGCTGGCTCGTCGGGCTTCCCCTCACCTCCGGACCCGTTGCCTTCTTCATCGCCCTCGACCGCGGGTCCGACTTTGCCGCCGGGGCGGCCCTGGGCTCCCTCGAAGGCCTGGCGGCGGAGGCGGCATTCTGCCTCGGTTACGGCTGGTGCGCGCGCTTCTACGCCTGGCCGCAGTCCTTCCTCTCGGGATCGATCGCATTCGCAGTCGCCGGGACCCTCGTGCACGAACTTGCGCTGCCGCCACTCCTGCTGCTGCCCGGCGTGCTGGCGACGCTCGTGGTGGCGCTCAGATTGATGCCGCGCTGGAGCGGCGCGCCGGTGACCGCGGCGCCACCGCGCTGGGACCTTCCCTCGCGCATGCTCGCCGCCACGGCGGTCGTGCTGGCGCTGACGACCGCGGCGCCGCTGCTCGGCCCCCGGGTCAGCGGGTTGCTGGCAACCTTCCCGCTTTTCGCGGCCGTGCTCGCGGTCTTCGCCCATCGCACCCAGGACCGGATCGCCGCCGTCAGCGTCCTGCGCGGACTCCTGCTTGGCCTCTTCTCCTTCGCCGCGTTCTTCGCGGCTCTGGAGCCGGTCCTGCCCCGCTATGGCATCGGCGCCGGCTTCTCCGCGGCGATCGGCGCGGCACTCCTCACACAGACGACGACGCTGCTGCTGATGGGCAATCGGCTCCGCGCCACCTAGCTCGGAACACGTTCAACGCGCAAAACCTTGTGCATTGAGGCTTGACGACCCACAAGAACTAAACTAGAACACGCGCCAAGGTTGTTGTTTTGTTCCGATCGCCGCCGCGGTGTTACGGCAGCGGACGCAGCGTCGGACAGCAGTGGGGAAATGAATCAGATGCTCACCAGGAAACAGCACGAGCTCCTGCTCTTCATCAATCGCCGACTCGCGGAGAGTGGCATCTCGCCCTCGTTCGAGGAGATGAAGGAGGCGCTCAGCCTCAAGTCCAAGTCGGGCATCCACCGCCTGATCAGCGGGCTGGAGGAGCGCGGCTTCATCAAGCGGCTGGCCCATCGCGCCCGTGCCCTCGAGGTGGTGAAGCTGCCGGAGGAAACCGCAATCGCCGCTCCGAAGCCGGTGGAGCGCGGCCGCTTCTCCCCCACCGTGATCCGCGGCGACTTCAAGGCGGCGCTGTCGGGCGCGCCTGTCCCCATGAGTGGCGAGGCGGTGCAGCTTCCTCTCTACGGCCGGATTGCCGCCGGCACGCCCATCGAGGCGCTGCGCGACCAATCCACCACCGTCGGCATCCCCGCGAGCCTGCTGGGCAACGGCGAGCACTACGCCCTAGAGGTCGCCGGCGACAGCATGATCGACGCCGGCATCTTCGACGGCGACACCGTGGTGGTCCAGCGCTGCGACACCGCCGAGAACGGCAGCATCGTGGTGGCGCTCATCGACGACGCCGAGGTGACCCTGAAGCGTCTGCGCCGGCGCGGCGCCTCGATCGCCCTGGAGCCCGCCAACAAGACCTATGAGACCCGCATCTTCGGCCCCGACCGGGTCAAGGTGCAAGGACGCCTGGTGGGCCTGTTGCGGCGCTATTAGCGACTTGGCATAAAGGCAACGGCCAGCATTCGAGGAGGCACATCCGTGCAGGTCGCGGTTCTCACCTTCGACGGCTTCAACGAGCTCGATTCCTTCATCGCGGCCTCGATCCTCAACCGTCTCAAGGGAAAAGGTTGGAAGGCGCACATCACCGCGCCCTCCGCTGCAGTCACTTCCATGAACGGCGTCACGGTTCAGCGCCAGCAGCCCCTGGAGTTTGCCGCCGAAGCCGATGCCGTCATCATCGGCAGCGGCATCAGGACCCGGGAGATCGCGGCGGACGCTGCCTTGCTCTCGCGGATCAAGCTCGATCCATCCCGGCAGCTCGTGGGCGCGCAATGCTCCGGCACGCTGCTGCTGGCGAAACTGGGGCTGGTCGGCGACCTTCCCGCCTGCACCGACCTGACGACGAAGCCCTGGGTCATCGAGGCCGGGGTGAAGGTGCTCGATGCGCCCTTCGTCGCGCACGGCAACGTGGCAACCGCCGGTGGCTGCCTGGCGTCACAGTATCTCGCGGCGTGGATGATCGCTCGCGCCGCCTCCCTCGAAGACATGCGGGAGGCGCTCCACTACGTGGCGCCCGTCGGCGAGAAGTCGGACTACGTGAATCGGGCGACGGCAGTGATCACGCCGTTCATCGCGCCGATGCAAGCCGCGAGCGCCGCTGCCGACTGAGAGCAGGAAGCTCTCCCGCCGGCCGGATTGTCTACGCTAGCCGCGTCAAGGCGCAGGATCGGTTGCCAAAGTTGCCGCGGTGCTGTTGGCGGACGCGCCGCGACCGGGCCGCGCCGGCACCCACGGCCGCTGGCCACGCCAGTCGCGCACGCTCTCGATCTGCATCGCTCCCGGACCAAGCCAGATGGCATAGCTGCCGTTCCGCCAGGTATCGAAACGATCGATGACGGGCGTCTCCCGGCAAGCGCCCCGTGCCGGCACCGGCGTCACGATCAGATCCACCTGTCCGCAGTCCTCCGCCAGCGCGCCCTGCCCACGATCCAGCGCCACCACGCGGCCTTGGGCGCGATAGATGCAGGCTTGTGCGTCGCAGGTAAGGGAGCCGTCGGGACTGGCACCGCTGCGAGGCCATGGCGGCCCGGCCACCGCCGCGGACCGCCGCGTCCAGGTCTCCTCCGCGAGGCCCGCGCGCGACGCTGTGGAGGCGAGGTAGGATCCGTCGGCGCCGCGCACCGCCATGACGCGGGATTCGCTGTCCACGAGCACATCCGGCGGGCGCGGCAGCAGCAGCGTGAGATAGCCAGCGGCAATCGGCGCCAGCCCCAGCAGTCGCCATCTTCCGCGCCAGACGCAGAGCCAGAATCCGCCGAGGCTCAGCACCATCAGCCCCCAGACCGGCATCGACGGCAGCGTGAGCGCGGCACCCGGCCACGACGTCACCGCGCGCGCCACCTCCGCGATGATCGTGATGCCCCAGCCCATCGGCACCAGCGCGATCTCCTCGCCGCCGAATGGCATCAGCACGCAGGAGACGATCGCCCATGGCATGACCCAGAATCCCGTGATCGGCACCGCCACCACGTTCGCCACCACGGAGTAGATGGGAAACCGGTTGAAGTGGAAGACGGTGAAGGGCGTGGTGGCGATGGTGGTGACCAGCGTGGTGAAGACGCCGGCAAGAACGTGCAAACCCCATCGCCGCACCCGGCCCGCATCCCGGTACCAGCCGGACATCGGCTCGCGAAAAGCCTCATAGAACGCGACGAGGCCGCCCACCGCCGCGAAGGACATCTGGAAGCTCGGCCCCACCACCGCGAAAGGGCTCCAGAGCATGATGATGAGCGCGGCCCAGGCGAGCGCGCGAGCGGACACGCTGAGCCTGTCGATCAGGACCGCCAGCAGCACCAGCGCCGTCATCACGAAGGAGCGCCGGGACGACACCGTGATGCCCGAGAGCAGGAGATAGATGAAAGTGATGAGGAGCGCGCTGCTCGCCGCCCATTTCTTCGTGTTGAGGCGGAGCGCCAGGAACGGCACCAGCGCCAGTGCGAGGCGGATCGTGAAGAAGGCGATCCCCGCCACCATCCCCATGTGGAGCCCGGCGATGACCAGGATGTGAGCGAGGCCTGCGTCGCGAAAGGCCTGGGCATCGACTTCCGGTATGGCGTGGGTCTCGCCGGTGATGATCGCCGCAGCGATGGCGCCGGCGCGGCCGGGCAGCGCCGCCTGGATCCGCCGGGTCATCCCGGCGCGGAGCGCGGCGAGGCGGGTGCGCCAGGCGGAGGGTGGTTCGCCTGGAAGCTCGTGCGCCTCACCCACGGCGTAGCCGACGGCGCCGAGGCGGTCGAAGAAAGCCCGGCGCTGAAAGTCGTAGGCGCCGGGCATCGCCGGCGACGGCGGCGGCAACAGCACGGCGCGCACGGCAATTCCTTCGCCGGGCAGCGGCGCGCCCTCGTTGTCGCGCAGCTTGATGCGGACGCGGGCCGGAAGCTGGTCGGCGGCGAGGCGGCCGATCCGCGTGGGCTCGACCAGGATGCGCCGGCCCGCCGGCAAGGGTTCCGCCTCGACCACCCGGCCCTCGACCGGCACGGGACCTACGCGGCGCTCCAGGACGGGCGCTGCGACCATCCAGGTCTCGATCTCCCCGGCGGCGAAACCCACCGCCATCGCCGCGATGGCGATCGCCGGCAGGGTGAAGCGCTGGAGGCGCCGTGCGACAAGTGTTGCGGCCAGCGCCAGAGGCGCCACTGCGAGACCCAGCCATAGGGGCGGCTCCACGGTGAGGGTGAAATAGAGCCCGATCCCACTGCCGAGGAAGAGCGGCAGCCAGAGGAACCAGCGGTCCCGCTCGGCTTCGAGGGCCTTCCTCAGCATGGCAATGGGGTTGGCAAGGCGCCCCGCCGGCGCCATCTCCAGTGCCAAAGATGCTGTCTCCGCCTTCCCCTCCATGCCCGCGACTGTAGCGGGGAACCGGTTCCGACCCAACCGTCGCGCGGGCGAGTAAGCGATGGAAATTCGCTGCAATCGGGTGCCGGTGGCGGGTCTCCTTCATGACGCCGCAACCCCTTATGTGCTAAAGACCGCTGCGCTTTTTCCCCTCCTATGGTCCAGCCGCCCGCACCGATGAGCGTCGTCGTCCGCTTCGCCCCCTCACCCACCGGCTTCCTGCACATCGGCGGGGCGCGCACCGCCCTCTTCAATTGGCTGTTCGCCAAGCATCACGGCGGCAAATTCCTGCTGCGGATCGAGGACACCGACCGCGCCCGTTCCACTCAGGCGGCGGTGGACGCCATCATCGACGGCCTCAAATGGCTGGAGCTGGACTGGGACGGCGAGATCGTCATGCAGTCTGCGCGCATGGCTCGCCATGCGGAGGTCGCCCGCGGGCTGCTAACCCAGGGCCGCGCCTATCACTGCTACTGCACGCCGGTGGAGCTGGAGGCGATGCGGGAGAAGGCGCGCAAGGAGGGCCGCCCGGTGCGCTATGACGGCACCTGGCGCGACCGCAGCTCCAGCGACGTGCCGCCCAACGTGCCGCCAGTTATCCGTCTCAAGGCGGAGCTGGATGGAGAGACCGTGATCGAGGATCGCGTGCAGGGCCGCGTGGTGGTTGCCAATGCCCAGCTCGACGACCTCATCATCCTGCGCAGCGACGGCACGCCGACCTACAATTTCTCCGTCGTCGTCGACGATCACGACATGGGCATCACCCACGTGATCCGCGGCGACGACCATCTCACCAACGCCTTCCGGCAGACGCAGATCTACCGCGCCCTCGACTGGGCGGAGCCGGCTTTCGCCCACGTGCCGCTGATCCACGGACCGGATGGCGCCAAACTTTCCAAGCGCCACGGCGCGCTGGGCGTCGAGGCCTATCGCGACATGGGCTATCTGCCGGAAGCGCTCCGCAATTATCTCCTGCGTCTCGGCTGGGGCCACGGCGACGCCGAGATCATCTCCACCGCGCAGGCGATCGAGTGGTTCGACATCGACGCGGTCGGCCGTTCCGCGGCGCGCTTCGATTTCGTGAAGCTCGCAAACCTGAACGGTCATTACATCCGCGAGGCCGATGACACGCGGCTCGTATCCCTGATCGCGCCGCGCATCGAGACCGCCCTCGGCCGCCCGCTCCAGCCTGCCGAGCGGACGCGTCTCGCCGCCGCCATGCCCGGGCTGAAGCCGCGCGCCAAGACGCTGGTGGAGCTCGCGGACAATGCGCGCTTCTACGCCGAGCAGCGGCCGATCCCGATCGACGCCAAGGCCGCGGCCCTGCTCACCGCGGATGCGAAGCGGCTGCTGACGGAGTTGACGCCCCGCCTCCAGGCGGCGACGTGGGAGGCCGCCGCGCTCGAGGAAATCGTGCGCCAGGCGGCGGATGCCGCGGGCGTCAAGCTGGGTGCGCTGGCCCAACCCCTGCGTGCGGCGCTTGCCGGAAGCACCATGTCGCCCCCGATCTTCGAGGTAATGGCGGTACTTGGCCGGGAGGCGGCGCTGGCGCGGATCGCCGATGCGCTCCAAGCCGCCAAGGCCCCCACAGGCATTTGATTCGGACCTCAGTCGGTCCTATGCTCCGCTCGCCTTCTATTGCACTGCACAAACATCCAAGCCAGGGATCGCACCCATGACCGCACAGAGTTCCGGTGCCGCCGCTGCCAAACCCGCCGCCAAGACGAACGAGAACGTCACCCTGATCGACAACAGCACGGGCAAGCAGGTCGTCCTGCCGCTGCTGCCGGGCACGATCGGCCCCAAGGTGATCGACATCCGCAAGCTCTACGCGGAGACCGATCACTTCACCTACGACCCCGGCTACACCGCGACGGGCTCGTGCGAATCAAAGATCACCTATATCGACGGCGACGTCGGCGAGCTGCTCTATCGCGGCTATCCCATCGAGGAGCTGGCGGAGAACAGCGACTTCATGGAAGTGGCCTACCTCCTCACCAAAGGCGAGCTGCCGACCGCCGAGCAGAAGAAGAAGTTCGAGCGCGACATCACCATGCACACCATGGTGCATGAGCAGCTCACCACCTTCTTCCGCGGCTTCCGCCGCGACGCGCACCCGATGGCGGTCATGTGCGGCGTGGTGGGCGCGCTCTCCGCCTTCTATCACGACAGCACGGACATCTCCGACCCGCAGCAGCGCCTCGTCGCCTCGCATCGCCTGATCGCCAAGATGCCGACGATCGCCGCCATGGCCTACAAGTATTCGGTCGGCCAGCCCTTCGTCTTCCCGCAGAACCACCTGAACTACGCCCAGAACTTCCTGCACATGCTGTTCGCGGTGCCGTGCGAGCCCTATACGGTGAACCCCGTGCTGTCGCGCGCCATGGATCGCATCTTCATCCTGCACGCCGACCACGAGCAGAACGCCTCGACCTCGACCGTGCGGCTTGCGGGCTCGTCGGGCGCCAATCCGTTCGCCTGTATCGCCGCCGGCATCGCCTCGCTCTGGGGTCCCGCCCACGGCGGAGCCAACGAGGCCGTCCTGAAGATGCTGCAGGAGATCGGCGACAAGAAGCGGATCCCCGAGTTCATCAAGCGCGCCAAGGACAAGGACGACAGCTTCCGCCTGATGGGCTTCGGCCACCGCGTCTACAAGAACTACGATCCGCGCGCGGCGGTGCTGCGCAAGAGCTGCCACGAGGTGCTTGACGAGCTCGGCATCCGCGACGAGCCGCTCCTCGATCTCGCGATGGAGCTGGAGCGCATCGCGCTCCACGACGAGTATTTCGTCGACAAGAAGCTCTACCCGAACGTCGACTTCTACTCGGGCATCATCCTGCGGGCGATGGGGTTCCCGACGTCGATGTTCACTGTGCTGTTCGCGATCGCCCGCACCGTCGGCTGGGTCGCGCAGTGGAACGAGATGATCGAGGATCCGAGCCAGAAGATCGGCCGGCCGCGCCAGCTCTACACCGGCTACACCCGCCGTCCCTACGTGCCGGTCACCAAGCGAACATAGTCTCCATCGGCGACAATGCGAAAGGCCCGACGCAGATTCCGCCGGGCCTTTTTCATGCCGGCCCGCCGCTGCTCCCTCGCCCGCGGGCGAGGAATTCCCCCATGCGCTGCCGCGGCTCGTCGCCTTCGTAAGCCGCGGCGAAGGCCTCGATGCCGCGGCGCACGGCGGTGCCGGTCGGCAACTCCTCCCATTCCCGGATCAGCGCCTTCTGCAAGCGGATCGCCTGCGGTCCCGCGGCAAGGATCGCGTCCACCCAGCCCGCCACCGCGGCATCGAGGGCCGGTTTCGCCACCACGAGCTCCACCAGGCCCCATCGCTCGGCCTCGGCGCTGTTGATGATCTCGCCGGTATAGATCAGCCGTCGGGTCCGCCCCCAGCCGATGAGCTGCGGCAGCAGCGCCGCCTCGATGACGGAGGGGATGCCGACCCTCACCTCGGGCATGCCGAACCTCGCGCCTTCGGCGGCGACGCGCATGTCGCAGGACGCCGCGACCTCGAGGCCGGCACCCAGCGCATAGCCCTCGATGCGGGCGATGACCGGCACCGGCAGGCGGCGGATGCCATCGCAGACTCGATGCAGGGCGGTGATGAAGTCGCGGGCGCCGCCGGTATCGAGCGTCGCCATCACGCGGATATCGGCGCCGCCGATGAAGGCCTTGTCCCCGGCCCCGCGCAAGACGAGAACGCGCAGCCGCTCATCCGCGACAAGCTCCTCAAGCGCAGCCTCGAGCGCCGACATGCGCGCGGGATCGAGGATGTTGAGCTTGCCCGGATTGTCGACGATGATCGTGGCAACGCGACCGAGCGCGCCGCGCTCTTCCACGACCAGGGCCACGCCGCTCATGGGCGTGAGCTCAGCTCCGCTGGATCAGCTCGATCTTGTAGCCGTCGGGATCCTCGACGAAGGCGATAATGGTGCTGCCGAACTTCACCGGTCCGGGCGCGCGCGGGATCTTGACGCCGGCCTTGCCCAGGACCTCGCAGGTCTTGTAGACGTCGGGCACGCCGATCGCGAGATGACCAAAAGCGGAGCCGAGCGCGTATGGCTCCTTCTGGTCCCAGTTATAGGTGAGCTCGATCACCGAGCTGGTGTCCTCGTCGCCATAGCCGACGAAGGCAAGCGTGTATTTGCCATCTGGCACCTCGCGCTTGCGCAGCAGCTTCATGCCGAGGAGCCGCGTGTAGAAATCGACGGACTTCTCCAGATTGAACACCCGGATCATCGTGTGCAGCATGCGGCCGTCGATCCGACCGGTAGCACTGGCGGTGTCCATGTCTCGCTCTCCCATTCCATTCCCAGGGTCGATTAAAACTTAGGTCGCCCCGCGGCGCGACGCAAATCGAGGGATTGCCCGATCTTGCGGACCTAGTACGCGGGCTGCGGCAGAGCGTTCGCGGCGGTCATCCCAGCCGAGCCGCGCTGGCGGTCGGCGATCAATGCCAGCACCTGGTCGGCGGCGCGCAGACCCGGCGAGACGTCGCCGCGCCCGAGCATGGCAAGGCCCTCGCGACAGGCCTCGAGCTGACGCTCCCGCGCCGGGCGATCGTCGATGAGGCGGGCCAGCGCCAGGGTCAGGCGCTCCGGCGTGCAGTCTTTCTGCAGCAATTCCGGAATTGCCGGCCGATCCAGAATGATGTTCAGCAAGGTTGCGTACTTGACCTTGACCAGGCGCCGCAGCAGCCCGTGGGTCAGCGTGTTGACGCGATAGGCCACCACCATGGGAACGCCGGCGAGCGCTACCTCCAGGGTCACCGTGCCCGAGGCCGCAAGCGCGACGGCGCTTGCCGCCAGGGCGTCGTATTTCGCCTGGGCGCCGCGCACGACGATGGCCGGCACCGGCCATTCTTTGACGGCTGTCGCGATCTCGTCCATCACCGTGCGCACGGTGGGGATGACCACGGTGAGGTCGGGATAGCGGTGACGCAGGCGCTCGATGGTGGCGCGGAACACCGGCAGCAGCCGATGCACCTCGCCCCGCCGGCTGCCCGGCAGCACGGCGATCACGGTGGCGTCGGGATCGATGCGATGGCGGGCACGGAAGGCGGCGCCGTCGCCGCGGTCGGCGCCGCTCTCGATCACGGGATGGCCGACATAACTGCAGGAGAGGCCGGCCGCCTCGAAATAGGGCGGCTCGAAGGGCAGCAGCGTCATCAGGTGGTCGTACCACCGCGCCATGCGTCGCGCTCGCCCCGCGCGCCAGGCCCAGACCATGGGAGCGACATAGTGGACCAGCAGCACGGGATCGCCGCGCCGGCGCAGGCGCTGGGCCACCCGCCAGGTAAAGCCGGAGCTGTCGATGCTGACGACCGCGTCGGGCCTGAGCTTGCGGACCGCCGCCACCGTCTCGCGGACGCGACGAAAGATCCGGCGCGCCCGCGGCAGCACCTCGGCAACGCCCATCACCGCGAGGTCCTCGATCGGCACCAGGCTCTCCAGCCCGGCTGCCGCCATCGCCTCGCCGCCGACGCCGGCAAACCGTACCGCGCCATGGGTCCGCTCGCGCAGCGCTTCCATCAGGCGCGCCCCCAACGCGTCGCCGGATGGCTCGCCGGCGATGAGAAAGATGAGCGGAGCCGAGGCGGCGGTTATGGCGTTCATGGCGATTTGATGCCCAGCACGAACAAGCCGGCGCGATCGGCGGCGGCAACGGTCTCGGCGCGGTCGATGACGAGGGCGGAGCCGGCCTCGACGGCGATGCCCCGGAGGCCGGCCGAGGCACAGGCGGCTACCGTCGCCACTCCCATGACCGGCAGATCCGCTCGGCGCTCCTGGCCGGGCTTGGCGATCTTGACCAGGACCCCGCCAGGCCCGTCAAGACGCAGTCCGGCGACCCGCTCCAGCAGCGCATCGGTCCCTTCCGCGGCCTCGACGCCGAGCACGATGCCCTGCTGCACCACCACGGACTGGCCGACGTCCACGCCGCCCAGGGCCCGCGCGACCTCGAGGCCGCGAGCGACGTCGACGAGAGCAGCCTCGTCCGGCGTGATCCGGCCGAGAGCGCCTTCCGGGGCCAGGAGTGGCGCCAGAAGATCGTCGACGCCGACCACACGGAAGCCCTCTGTCTCCAATTCTCCGATGATCGCGCTCAGGAGGCCGTTGTCGCCAAGGGCCCGGAGTCCGATGCGGGCGAAGAGCTTGGCCGCACGCCAGTCGGGCCGCAATGCCGCCAGGGACGGCCGCCGCACGCGGCCAGCGAAGACGAGCTCCTCGACGCCGTTCTCGCGCAACAGCCTCAAAGAGTCCGCCGCGGCGCCCAGTCGCACGCTCGCATGGGGCACGCCGTCGAATCGGGCGGGATCCGCCTCGCCCGCGAATGCCAGGACGAAGACCGGCTGGCCGCCGGCACGACAGGCGTCGATCACACGCAGCGGCAGCTCGCCCGCTCCGGCGAGGATGCCGAGCGTGGCCCTAGCTGCCATTGGCGCCTTGCGGCCGGCAGAGGCCGCGCGGGGAGTCCGCGCGGATGAAGCCCACGATGTCGCTCACGGGCTCGACGTCGGGATATTGCCGCGCCACCTCGTCGACCCGCTCGGCGAGAGTGCCGCCCTCGCTGAACAGCATCTGGTAGGCGGTGCGCAGTCCCTGGATCTGCTCGCGGGAGAAGCCGCGCCGCTGCAGGCCCACGATGTTGAGTCCCACCAGCCGCGCGCGGTCGCCGACGGCCTGGCCGTAGGGGATGACGTCGCGCTCGACGCCGGTGATGCCGCCGATCATCGCGTGCTTGCCGATGCGCACGAACTGATGCACCGCCGAGAGGCCGCCGAGGACGGCATAGTCGCCGATGACCACGTGCCCGGCGAGCGTCGCATTGTTCACCATAATGACGCCGTCGCCGATCCGGCAGTCGTGGGCAACATGAGCGCCTACCATGAACAGGCAATTGTCGCCGATCCTCGTCAGCATGCCGCCGCCGCTGGTGCCGGGGTTCATCGTGACATGCTCACGTATGACGTTGTCACGGCCGATCTCGAGGCGCGACGCCTCGCCCTTGTACTTGAGGTCCTGCGGCGCGTGGCCGATCGAGGCGAAGGGAAAGATCCGCGTGCCCGCGCCGATCGCGGTGCGGCCGGCGATTACCACGTGGGACAGGATCTCGACGCCGTCCTGCAGCTCGACCTCCGGCCCCACGATGCAATAGGGGCCAATCGATACGCTTTCCGCGAGCCTGGCGCCGGGCTCGACGATCGTCGTCGGATGGATTTTGGTCATCGGGACGACTCAGTCGTCCATGATCATGGCGGCGTAGACAGCCTCGGCGCAGAGCTTTCCATCGACCTTCGCCTGGGCCTCGAATTTCCAGACGTTGCCGCGATGGCGCTGGCGCATCACGTGTACCATGAGCGTGTCGCCGGGCACCACGGGCCGGCGGAAGCGCGCGCTGTCGACGCTCATGAAGTAGACCAGCTTGCCCATGGAATCAGGGCCGAGCGTATGCACCACCAGAACCGCGGCGGTCTGCGCCATCGCCTCGATGATGAGAACGCCAGGCATCACCGGGCGCTTGGGGAAATGGCCCTGGAAAAAATGCTCGTTGATCGAAACGTTCTTCACGCCGATCGCGCTTTCGCCGGCAACGACGTCGATCACCTTGTCGATCATCAGCATGGGGTAGCGATGCGGGATCAGTTCCATGATCCGCAGGATATCGATCTCGGCCACGACCGCGGGCCACTCGCTCGCTTCCATGATCATTCGCCCTTGCTTTTCGCCAAGCGCTGCAACACCGCGATCTGACGGAAATGCTCCTTGAGGGGCACCGCCGGCGCGCCGGATACGGTCGCCCCGGCGGGGACGTCCCGCATCACGCCGCTCTGTGCCGCGATCCGAGCCCCGCTGCCGATGACGAGATGCCCGGCCAGGCCGCCTTGACCGCCTATCATCACATGATCACCGAGCTTCGTGCTGCCGGAAATGCCGACCTGCGAGACAAGGATGCAGCCACGCCCTATTTGGACGTTGTGCCCGATCTGCACGAGATTATCAATCATGGTGCCGGCGCCGATAACCGTATCGGGTCCCGCGCCGCGATCGATGGTGGAGTTGGCACCGACCTCCACATCGTCCTCAATAACGACGCGGCCGAGTTGGGGCACCTTCACCACCCCGGTCGGGCCGGGGGCAAATCCGAACCCGTCCTGGCCGATCCGCACGCCCGGATAGAGGGTGACCCGCGAGCCGATGATGGCGTGGCTGACGCTGACGCCGGTGCCGATCCGCACATCGTCACCCAGCACCGAACCCCGGCCGATGACGCTCCCGGCATCGATGCGGCAATGCTTCCCGATCTCCACGCCGGCATCGATCACGACGTGAGCGGCCACGGCGGCACCTTCCCCCAGACCGGCGCTGGGGTGGATCACCGCGCTTGGATGGATGCCGGGCTCGGCCCTCGGCGCGGGATAGAAAGCCTGCGCCGCCAGCGCATAGGCGCGATAAGGCTGCTCGGTGAGCAACGCCACGCTGCTCCTGGGCGCGCGGGAAGCCAGGGACGGCTGCACGAAGACCGCGCCGGCCCGGGTTGCCTCGAAGGCGGGCAGATATTTCCGATTGTCGAGAAAGGCGACGTCATCGGGCCCCGCGCTCTCCAGCGAGGCCACGTCGCGGAACATGCGACCGGGATCCGCGCCGGCGCCGATCTCGGCGCCGGTGCGCTCGGCCAGTGCCCTCAGGCTCAACGGTCCGGCCACCGTGAAGAAGCGGGGATCGGCCATGGCATCAATTCTTCGGCGGTGGCTGGTCCTGGAACCCCGGCTGGAGCTGCAGGTTGAGCTGCGGGGGCGGCGCGGCCTGCGGGGGCGGCTGGATCGGCGGCGGTTGACGCGACTGCGACTGCACGGGTGCCGAGGTTGCGGGCTTCGCCTTGCTGACATCGACGGGCTTGGGTTGATTTACGGCGACGGCGGGCAACCGCTCATCGAGTTTCTGCATGGCTTCCGCGGTGATATCGAAGCCATCCTTGCTGAAGATCACCGCCGCCTTCTGGACCACGATGTTGGCTTGATGGGTCGCCGCCACTTCAGCCACCACCTGCAGGGCAGCCGACTCCACCTTGCTCATGGCCTCGTTGTAGACCTGCTGCAAGGCCTGCTGCTTGGCCTGCACGTTGCGGTCCAGCGCTTCCACCTTCTGCTGGTACTCGCGGCCCTTCGCCTCCAGCTGATTTGGCGGCGTCACGCTGCGCTGGCGCTCGAGATCGCCGCGCGCCTTCTGCAGTTGATCCTCCTGCTGGGCCACCTCCTTAGAGAAGGCCTGCCGATGCTGCTCCATCTGGCTCTGGATGCCCTTGGCGGCCTTCGAGCCATAGATCAGCTGCTGCATGTCGACCATGACGAGGGCCAGGGTCGGCGGCGGACCGGATGCCGCCTGGGCGGCCGTCGGCGCCGCATCGATAGCGCCAATAGACAGCGCCAGCAGCACCGCAGCAATCCGACCCAACCAGCGCGACATTTAGAACCTCGTTCCGAAACCGACCCGGAATAGCTCGCGCTTGTCGAAGCTTTCGCGCTTCACCGGCACCGCCAGATCCAGCTTTACCGGACCGACGGGCGACTGCCAGGAAACGCCAACGCCAGCCGAGACCCGGATCGTATGCGAATCGACGACGGTCGGGCCATGATCGTCGCTCTGGAACAGGCTGCCGAAATCACTAAAAGCACGAGCCGTGAGACCCAGTTCCTGCGGCAGGCCGAGCGGGAAGCCGAGCGATACCGAGCCCGTATAATAGGCATTTCCGCCGAGCGCGTCGCCGGTCGAGATGTCACGCGGACCGATGCCGCCGGTGGCGAAGCCCCGGAGATTGTCGCCGCCGACGAAGAACCGGTCCTCGATCCGCACGGTATCGTCGAGGCCGTGAATGTAACCGGTCTCGCCCGTCACGCTCACCACCCATTGCGGGGCCACGGGGTAGAAATAGCCGCCACCCAATGTGCTGCGGATGTAGCGCACGTTGCCGCCGAGACCGGCGAGATCGTTGCCAAGCTGGGCGAAATATCCTTCGGTCGGATCCTGCCGGTTGTCGCGGCGATCAAACAGAAGGACCTGGCCGACGGACGAGGTATTTCGGCTGCCGGCCTCTTTCTGAATGAAGGTGGACGCGGTGGTCGCGACATCCGTGATCTGATCCTTGCGCAGCGTGTATTTGAGCGTCTGCCGCAAGGGTTCGGTGATCTGGTATCCGACGCGAAGCGAGCCGCCCACGGAGAACTGGTCGAACTGGGACTCGGTCTGCTGGTTGCGTTGAATCTCGAACAGATCGATACCGGCCGCCATGTTGCGATCGAGAAAATATGGCTCGGTAAAGCTGAAATCGAGCTGCTGAACGCGCTGGGCGATAGTGAAGCCCAGGCGCAAATCCTGGCCGCGGCCGAGGAGATTCCGCTCTCGGATCGAGATGTCGGCCAGTGGCCCATCCGTGGTCGAGAACCCGACGCCGACCGAGAATTCACCGGTCGACTGCTCCTCGAGGTTGACGTTGATGATCGTCTTGTCCGGCGCGCTGCCGGGATCGTTGGTGACCTCGACCTTCTTGAAGAAGCCGAGGTTCTTGATGCGCTGCTCGGATCGACGCAGCTTGGCCGTGTTGAACGCGTCGCCCTCGACGAGGCGGAACTCTCGCCGGATTACCTTGTCGAGGGTGCGGAGGTTGCCCGAGATATTGATGCGCTCGACGTAGACGCGCGGCCCCTCCTTGATGTCGAAGGTTATGTCGATGGTGCGCGTATCGGTATGCTTGTTGACCCTCGGCTGGATATCGACGAAGGCAAACCCGCGATTGCCGAGAGCATCCGTCAATCGGTTGATGCTGTTCTCGACCTGATCGGCGTTGTAGCGATCGCCCTCCTTGAAGGTGATCACCGGCCGCAAGGTGTCGGGATTGACGTCCTTGAGCTGGTTGACGAGGTCGACCTTGCCGAATTTGTAGCGCTCGCCTTCCTCGATCGTGAAGGTGATGTAGAAGCCGTCACGCGCCGGCGAGAGCTCGGCAACCGCCGAGATGACGCGGAAATCCGCGTAGCCTTCCGACAGATAGAATTTCCGCAGCAGCTCGCGATCATAGGTGAGACGATCGGGATCGTAGATATCGGCGGTGCTGAAGAAGCGGTACCAGCGAGATTCCCGCGTGCCGACCACCTCCTTGAGGCGGCTGATGCTGAACTCGCGATTGCCGACGAAGTTGATGCTCTTGATGCCGGTCGTGGCTCCCTCGTCGATCTCGAACACGAGATCGACGCGATTCTGCGGCAGTTGGATGACCTTGGGATCGACGGTCGCGGCGAAGCGTCCGTTGCGCCGGTAGAGATCGAGGACGCGCTTCACGTCGGACTGAACTTTGGTTCTCGTAAAGACCACCCGCGGCTTCAACTGCACTTCCGCCAGCAGCTGCGAATCCGACAGCTTGCGATTTCCCTCGAAGGCGATGCGGTTGATGATGGGGTTCTCGACCACATGCACCACCAGCGCGTCGCCGTCGCGGCGGATGGACACGTCGGCGAAAAGACCGGTGGCGAACAGCGCCTTGAGCGAGCTGTCCACGCGGTCGTTGTCGAAGGGATCGCCCGGCTGCACCAGAAGATAGGAGCGCACGGTTTCCGGCTCGATGCGCTCCGTGCCTTCGATCCTGACCTCGTGCACCGTGCCGCCGGTCGGCACCGGCGCCTGAGCCGGCGAGTCCGGCGGTGCGGTCACCCGCGGCCCCGATCCAGGCGCCGGGCTCGTTGCAGGCGGCAACGGCGTCTGCGCGGCGGCCACGACGACCACCACTGCTGCCGCCGCAACGCGCAGCACTACCTCAACCAGACCTCGCCGCAACGTCTTCCCCCGCCTTCGTAATTGCCTCGTGACCGTCAGGTCACCAGCCCCTTGAGAAACGCGAATACCCCCACATGGACGAGGTCATTCCAGGTGGCAAATACCATCAAGGTCAGCACCAGCGCGAGCCCGACGCGGAACCCGTATTCCTGCGCGCGCTGGCCCAGAGGCCGGCCGCGAATTGCTTCCGCCGCGTAGAACAGCAGATGACCGCCATCCAGCACAGGAATCGGGAACAGGTTTATCAGGCCGAGATTGATCGACAGAACGGCCATGAACCAGATCAGGCTGCTGAAACCGCCCTGGGCGACCTTCCCCGACATCTGGGCGATCCGGATTGGGCCGCCGAGCTCGTCGGTCGTACGGGCTCCCGTCACCATCTGGCTCACCGCGGTCAGCGTGCCCGCCGACAGGTTCCAGGTTTCGGTGACCGAGCGCCAGATTGCGCTCGCGGGATCGCGCCGTACGAACTCGGTTCCCTTTTCCGTTCCCTTGCGCGAGATGCCGAGCCGGCCAATGCGGTGCACGTTGCCGAAGATGTCCTTCTCTTCCTGCACCACGGGCGTCGCGTTGAGCTCCAGGTCGCGGTCGCCGCGCCGGACCAGGATCTGCAATGGCGTGCCTTCGTTGAGGGCGACGATCTGCTGAATGTCCTCGAAACGCTCGATCCTGGTGCCATTGACGGCCAGGATGACGTCGTGGGGTTGAATGCCAGCCCGCTCCGCGGCGCTCCCCGGCAGCACTTCGCCGACATCGGTCGGAGTGACCGGCTGACCGATGGTCATGAAGAGCCCTGACAGCACTACCATCGCGAAAACGAAATTGGCGATCGGCCCCGCCGCCACGATCTCGACGCGCTGGAGAAGCCGCTTGTGATGGAACGATACCGCCCGCTCCTCCGCGCTCATCTCGGCCACCGCGCCGCTCGGCATCGAGGCGGCGTCGACATCGCCGAACATCTTGATGTAGCCGCCCAGGGGAATGACGCTCAACTTCCATCGGGTGCCAGCTCGGTCGTTCCAGCCGAACAGCTCGGGGCCGAAGCCGATGGAGAAGATCTCGACCTTGACGCCATTGCGCCGGGCGGCGAGGTAGTGACCCAGCTCGTGGACGAAGACGAGCACGGTGAGCACGGCCAGGAATGGCACGATGTAGCCGAGGCTGCCGGTGAGCCAAGCCATGGGTCGCTATGCCTCCTTCCAGGCCACTGCGCGCGGGCGCAACACTAACAGCAAAATCCACATTGTATTTGTCAAAATTATGAACCGCTTCATCGGATCCCGTCCATCTCTCATCCCCAGGCAACCGGGCTCATTCCGGCGACGAGAGCCAGCACGGCAACGGCCGCAAGCGCCGCCAGCATACCATCGAGCCGGTCGAGAAATCCGCCATGACCTGGGATGAGCCCGCTGGCGTCCTTGACCCCGAACCGGCGCTTGGCAAGGGACTCGCCGAGGTCGCCGAGCTGCGAGGCGACCGAAACTAGGAGCGAGATCCAGACCAGCGGCGAAAGCGCTGAAATCCCGAGGATTTGAGCCGTCAGTACACCGACCACTCCAGCCGCTGCCAGTCCGCCGAGGGCACCGGACCACGTCTTGCGCGGGCTCCAGCTGGGGGCGATCCGCGGGCCCCCGACGCCCCGCCCGACGAAATAGGCGGCACTATCCGTCGCCCACACCAGAGCGAAGAGCCATAGCACGGTGGCGCGGCCGGTCCCGGGATCTGCGGCGAGCCACAGCAGGGCGACCGATGGAAGCCCGATCCATAGCACCCCGAATCCGGCCCATGAGGGCGCCGCATGGCCACGCGCGCGCTGGACCAGCACCGCCGCAACCGCCGCCGCGCACAACAGCGCCAGCGCCGGCGCGAACCAGCCGAGGGCGGCGGCGCCCACGCCCAGGACCTCCGCTCCCACCAGCAATTGCCCGACGCGATCGAACCGGCCGCCATCGATCAGACGGCTCCACTCCCACCCCATCAGTGCCGCCGCCGCGACGGCCAGCACCGACAGGAACGGCGCCCCCACCCAGGCGGCGGCAACAACCACCGGGCCAAGCGCCGCGGCAGAAATCAACCGAAGCCGGAGATCGCCGGACCTAGCGGTGCCCAACGGAGGCGCCATAGCGGCGCTCACGGCCACGATACTCGTCCAGAGCACGCTCGAAATCGGCTTTGGTGAAATCCGGCCACAGCGTCTCGATGAAGATGAATTCGGAATAGGCCGTCTGCCACAGCAGAAAGTTGCTGAGGCGTTGCTCGCCGCTGGTGCGGATGACGAGATCGGGATCGGGCATACCCACGGTGAGAAGGTGGCTGGCAAAACAGGCCTCGTCGATCTGAGCGGGATCGAGGGTGCCGGCACGGACTTTGGTGGCGATCCGCCGCGCCGCGCCGGTGATCTCCGCGCGGCCGCCATAGGAGAGCGCGATCGAGAGCTGCAGCCGGGTGTTCTGGGCGGTGAGCGCCTCGGTGTTGTCGATCAGTGTTACGATGTCAGGGGCGAGACGCTCGCGATCACCGATCACCCGCACACGGACATTGTTGCGATGGAGATCGGCCACTTCGCCGCGCAGGTAATGACGCAGCAGCGTCATAAGGTCGCCCACCTCGTCCGCGGGCCGCTTCCAGTTCTCCGAGGAGAAGCCGAAGAGGGTGAGGTAGGAGACGCCGAGTTCCACCGCCGCCTCGACCGCGCGGCGCGCGGCTTCGGCGCCGCGGCGATGGCCCGCCACCCGCGGCAGGCTGCGGGCCTTCGCCCAACGCCCGTTGCCGTCCATGATGATGGCGACGTGGGCCGGCGGCGGCGGTGACGGCGACAAGGAGGCGGGAGTTTCCATCGCGATTACACGTGAAGGATTTCCTTCTCCTTCTGCGCGAGGGTTTCGTCGATCTTCTTGATGGTGTCGTCGGTCAGCATCTGCACGTCCTTGTCGAGCTTGCGGTGCTGGTCCTGGTTGATGTCGCGATCCTTCTCGCGCTTCTTCAGACCCTCGAGACCGTCACGGCGCACGTTGCGCACGGAGACCCGAGCCTGCTCGGAATATTTGTGCGCCACCTTCGTGAGCTCCCGGCGCCGCTCCTCGCTCAAGGGCGGGATCGGGACCCGGATCACCTGTCCCTCGCTCTGAGGATTGAGCCCGAGCCCGGCCTCGCGGATGGCGGTGTCCACCGCCTTGGACAGGCCGCGGTCCCAGACCTGCACCACCAGCATCCGCGGCTCCGGCGCGCTCACGGTGCCGACCTGGTTCAGCGGCATGGATGTGCCGTAAGCGTTGACGCTCACTGGATCCAGCAGGCTCGGCGACGCGCGGCCGGTGCGCAGCCCGGCGAATTCCTTGCGCAGGACCTCGAGCGCCCCTTCCATACGGCGGCGCAGATCGGCTATCAGCACATCCTCGCTCACAGTTTCAGCTCCCCTCCGTGATGATGGTGAACCGGCCACGTCCGCTCACCACCTCGGCAAAGCCGCCGGTATCCTGAATGGAAAACACCAGGATCGGAATGCGGTTCTCGCGCGCCAGCGAGATCGCCGCCGCGTCCATCACCTGCAGGTCGCGCGACAGCACGTCGAGATAGGTCAGCCGCTCATAGCGCTCGGCGTTCCCGACCTTCTTCGGATCGGCGGAATAGACGCCATCCACTTTGGTGCCCTTGAGCAGCGCATTGCACCCCATCTCCGAGGCGCGCAGCGCGGCGGCCGTATCAGTGGTGAAGAAGGGATTGCCGGTGCCAGCGCCGAAAATTACCACCCGGCCCTTTTCCATGTGGCGGATGGCGCGACGGCGGATGTAGGGCTCGCACACCGCCTGCATGCTGATCGCCGAGAGCACGCGAGTCGCGACTCCGAGCCGCTCCAACGCGCTCTGCATCGCCAGGGAATTGATGACGGTGGCAAGCATGCCCATGTAGTCCGCGGTCGCCCGCTCGATGCCGCTCGCCGCGCCGGCGAGGCCGCGGAAGATATTTCCCCCGCCGATCACCAGACAGACCTCGACGCCGAGTCGATGCACGTCCTGCACTTCGGCGGCGATGCGCGCGACGACGCTCGGATCCTGCCCGTACTCCCGCTCGCCCATCAGGGCCTCGCCGGAGATCTTCAGCAGGACGCGCCGGTATTTGAGTTCCGCTGCCATGGCTTAGGGGATCAGATCCGACTCGGTCCCGGGGAATCAGGCTGCCGGATGATACATCAAAGCTAGGCATACGTCTTGCGCCCCAAGCCCGGCATTGGAGCGCGATGGCGTCACGGCGGAGTGGCTCAGGCCTTCAACTGCGCCGCGACTTCGGCGGCGAAGTCGGTCTCCTTCTTGTCGATGCCCTCGCCGAGCGCGAAGCGGACGAAGCCCGTGACCTTGATCGGAGCGCCCGCCTCTTTGCCGGCCGCCTCCACCACCTTGCCGACGCGGCTTTCGCCGTCGATGACATAGATCTGCTCGACGAGCACGGTCTCCTCGTAGAACTTGCGCAGCCGCCCCTCCACCATCTTCTCGATGATGGCCTCGGGCTTGCCGCTCTGGCGCGCCTGGTCGCGCAGGATCTCGCGCTCGCGCTCCACCGCGGTCTTGTCCACCGAGGCGATATCGAGATACTGCGGATGTGCCGCGGCAACGTGCATGGCGAGCTGCCGGCCGAACGCAGCGAGGCGCGCCGGATCTCCGGCGAATTCCAGGCCGACGACGACGCCGATCTTGCCGATGCCGGCCGCCAGCGCGTTGTGGACATAAGCCGCCACGACGCCCTTCGATACCTGAATCCGGCTGGCGCGGCGCAGCGCCATATTCTCGCCGATGGTGGCGATGAGGTGAGTGAGCTCCTCGCCCACGGTCCGGCCGGTGCCGGGATAGGCCACGCCCTTCAGCGCCTCGATGTCGTCGCCCTTGGCGAGCGCAAGCTTGGTCACGGTCGCGACAAAGCTCTGGAACGCCTCGTTGCGCGCGACGAAGTCGGTCTCGCTGTTGATCTCCACCACGGCGCCGACGGAGCCCTCGGTGGCGACGCCCACCAGGCCTTCGGCGGCGACGCGGCCAGCCTTCTTGGCGGCCGCCGCCAGACCCTTCTTGCGCAGCCAGTCCGATGCCTGCTCCAGATCGCCCGACGTCTCACCGAGCGCGCGCTTGCAATCCATCATGCCGGCGCCGGTCTTCTCGCGCAGCTCCTTCACCAGCGCGGCGGTAATCTCGGCCATGGCTCTGTCTCTCTCCGATCGAGAAGTGTGGTCATGCGAGGCGGCGCGACGGCCGCCCGCACGAGGTCAGGCTTCGGGACGAGCCTCGGGCGCGGGCTCGGCCGGGATCTCCTCCGGCGGCAGGTCTACTGGCGGTGCCGCCTGTGCGCCGACATCGGCGCCTGTGCTGGCCAGCTCCGCCTGCAGTCCGTCGAGCACCGCCTGAGCCATCATGTCGCAATAGAGATTGATGGCGCGCATGGCGTCGTCGTTGCCGGGAATCGGATACGCGATGCCATCGGGCGAGGAATTACTGTCGAGGATCGCCACCACCGGGATCTTCAGCGTGTTCGCCTCCTTGACGGCGATCGCTTCCTTGTTGGTGTCGATGACGAACAGAATGTCCGGCAAGCCGCCCATGTCCTTGATGCCGCCGAGCGCCCGCTCGAGCTTGTCGCGATCGCGGGTCAGTTCCAGGAGCTCGCGCTTGGTCAGGCCGGATTCCGGCTGCCCGATCCGCTCGTCGAGCTCTTTCAGCCGCTTGATCGACTGGGAGATGGTCTTGAAGTTGGTGAGCATGCCGCCAAGCCAGCGGTGATTCACGTAGTACTGGCCGCAGCGCTTCGCTGCATCGGTAAGCGGCTCCTGCGCCTGACGCTTGGTGCCGACGAAGAGCACGCGCCCGCCGCCCGCCGCCACGTCCCGCACTGCCTGCAGGGCGCGATAGAGGTTCGGGACGGTCTGTTCGAGATCGATGATGTGGACGCCATTGCGCACCCCGAAGATGTACGCGCCCATCTTGGGGTTCCAGCGCCGGGTGTGGTGTCCGAAGTGAACGCCCGCTTCCAGAAGCTGGCGCATGGTAAAGGTTGGCATAGCCATCGGAACGATTCCTTTTTCCGGTTGAGCCGCCGCGGGGGCTATCGGTCTTTCGACCGACACCGGAGCGTGCCACCTCGCCCATCCCTATCGAGACGGGAGCAGCCGCATCCCCGCGTGAGGTTTAAGGGCGCTTAGATAAGGGTTCAGGGGCCATTTGGCAAGGCCGGAGCGGATCCGGCGCCCGGCCGCCCCCTTTCAACACCTCCCAGCCGGCCGCCTACAGCCTAGGCCGCACTGCCGCAGCCCTTGCCCGCCGCGGCGACCGGCTCGACGGCCACGTCTCCCGGCGCGCAGCAGGCGCCCGCCGCTTTCAACTGGGTCATCACTCCGTCCTCGCCATAGACCGTACTCTGGCCATGGGTCAGGAAGGTCTCCCAGGCGATGCCCTGGGGATCCATCGCCCAGGCCTTGTCGGAGCGGGCATAGCAGCAGGTGGTGCCCTGCTGCTGCAGGATCGGCTGCTCGGCGGCCTTTAGGCGTCCGGCGACGGCGGCGAGCTCCGCCTCGTCCTGCACCTGGATGCCGAGATGATCGACGCCCGGCGCCGCCCCGCGGGCCGAGATCGCGAAGTTCACCCGGGGGTCCTCGAGCATCCACTTGGCGTAATCGCCATGTCGGACGCTGGGGTCGGTTCCGAACAGCGTGGCGTAAAAGCCGATGGACTTGTCCAAATCGTCAACGGCGACGTGCACGTGCAGGCGCTTCATGGGGGAATGCTCCTTCTTGGGAGGGTTGGGTTTGGGAAGGTCGGGGGGATGATGGGGCCGCCTCGACGGCGGCGCAGGCCGCGGTATCGCCGCCACAGCAGCAGTTCTCTGTGAGATACGCCAGAAGTCCGCTCATGGCGTCATAGTTGGCGGCGTAAATGATGGAGCGCCCCTGGCGCCGCGCCAGTAACAGGCCGGCGTGCTTGAGCTGCGCCAGATGGAACGAGAGCGTCGGGAGCGCCAGACCCAGCCGATCGCCGATCTCGCCCGCCGCTACGCCCGCGCCTCCGGCCTGGACCAGCAGTCGAAAGATGTCGAGACGGGTCTCCTGGGCCAGCGCTCCCAGGGACGCTAGAACGATTGCCTTTTCCATATTTCCAGTTATATAGAAATAATTGACGGAGTCAAGCGGCGGGCGGCCGCCGCACCGCTCAGTGTTCGGACACGACCAGTGCCGAATCCACGATCGGGAAAGCGATCTCGAACCGGCTGCCGCGGCCGACCTCGCTGGCCACCTCGATGCTGGCCTTATGGCCGGCGACGATGCCGTGCACGAAGGGCAGGCCCAGTCCGCTGCCCTTGCCGGAATTCCCGCTGGCGAAGAACGGCTCGAAGATGCGCCGTCGCGTGGCCTCGTCCATGCCTCGCCCGGTATCGGTAATCGACAGCACCAGCCGCCGCTGGCTGCGTCCCTGCCCCTTGCGGACGTCGAGGCTCACCAGGATCGTGCCGCCCTCGTCGCCGATCGCCTGCGCTGCGTTGGTGACCAAACTTGCGATCATCTGCTGCAGCTGCGCGGGATCGCCGGAGATCGGGGCGACGCTGCCGATTTCGCATTCGATCACGATGTGGGCCGGCAAGGTCGCGCGCAGGACGCGCAAGGCATCGCGGACGAGTTGCACCACGTCGACCGTGACGTGACCGCCAGTGCCCCGGCGGCCCAGCGCGGCAATTCGTTTCACGAGATCGCGGATCCGCGTGCCGGCATCGATGACGACTTCGAGCTGATCGCGCTCGGAGCTCCCCGGCGGCAGCGCGTTGCGCACGGTTCGCGTGAGCGAAATCACCGGCGTCACCGCCGTGCCGATGTCACCGGCGATGCCGCCCAGCAGCGCATCGACCGCCTCCAATTTTCGGTATTGATGGAGCTCGGCGTCGCGCTCGTGCCGCCACGCCTCCAGGCGGCATCGATCGGTGATGTCGTGGCAGGTGCCGATATATCCCATCGGCCCGTGCTCGGGATCGCGCAGCATCTCGATCGCGATATGGACCGTACGCACCTCGCCGGTGGGACGGACGATGCGCAGATCGGCGCCGACGTGCTCGCGGCCCTGGCGCAGCCGCGCGAGCAATTGCCGCCCCGCGGTCCGATCCTCTGTATGCACGGCGGCCAGGAAGCTCATGGCGGAGGGTGTGAACGTCACCGGCGACTGCCCGAAGATGGCGTAGCACGTGTCCGTCCACTCGGTTCTGCTGCTGGCGAAGTCATGCTCGAAGCTGCCGACCGCCGCCACGATCTGGGCGCGCGCCAAGTGCTCCTCAACCCCTCTGAGGCCGCGGTCGTTTTCGCTGAGACGCTCGCCGGCGAGCGACAAGGCGATGGCGAGGTCGTTGACCTCGCGGACCGGCGACACCACGGGGATCACCGGTTTCATGTCGACAAGACCGACGGCGGACGCCGAGAGCGTCCCCAACGCCCGCGACAGCCGGCGGCCGGCCACGAAGGCCATCACGATCCCCGTCAGCAGCACGATCGCGCCACCGCCGAGCACGAGCTGCAGCGCCGCCCCGATCGGCGCATCAACGACCGCCTGGGGCACGCCGACGGTGGTCTCCCAGCCCGACGCGCCGGAGCGGACCGCCGCGAGATACATCGGCGCTCCCTCGTCGTCGACGGCGGCTGCGAGCCCCTCCTTCTGCTCCGGCGCCAGACGCGGCAAGGCGGCCGGGAGACGCTGCCCTACGGCGACACCGAAGGCCGTCGTCGCCACGACCACGCGGTCGCGATCGGCGATGCTGATCGGCCAGCCGCCGGGAAGGCGCTGGGCCGCGAGCTTCTCCGCCAGCATGGCGGCGGGATAGGAGAGCGTGAGGATGTAGCGGACCTTCTCACGGTCGGCGATCGGGAAATGGATCGAGAATTGCGGCAGATGATCAGTGCCGCCCAGGAACAGGTTGGTGACGACGATCTCCTTGGTCGCCACCACCTGGGCGAAGCTGGTCTTGTCCTCATAGTCCGAGGGCGCCGAGCCCAACTGCTGCCGCGTGTCGAAGATCACCTCGCCCGAGGCATGCGAGAACAGGATCCACCCGTCGTTCCTCTCGGCAATTGCCTTGCACTCGTCGAAAAAGCGACGGAGATCGCCGTTGGCGGCCGGAAAGAGGTCCGCGAGGGTGCGGAGATCGGCGATGCCGCCGCGCAGCTGTTGCTCCACAACCCCGGCGGTGGCATGGCCGGTGGCCATGATCTGAACCCGGCCGTTCTGGCGCTCTACGGCCGCCAGGAGGCTGATGGCGATCACCGCCACCAGGACGATGGGCAGCACGCAGACCGCCACCGCGATCATGAGATGATCGCGAAAGCGCCGCCGCGGCGGCGCCTCAGGGGCAGGGCTCGAGGGTGGCATCGGCAGGTTCAAGGCGAAGCCCGCGAGCTGGTTCGGGGGGCCGACGATACGCCGATGAAATTACGAAAGGATTGCTGACATTGCAGGCCTTAAAGAAGCCCCAGCTCCAGCTTTGCCTCTTCGCTCATGCGGTCGCGGGTCCAGGACGGAGTCCAGACCAACTTGACGCGAACGTCGCTGACACCGTCGACGTCTGCCACTGCCTGCCGCACCTGACCCGGCAGGGAGCCCGCGACCGGACACGCCGGAGTTGTAAGCGTCATCTCGATATAGACGGTGCCATCGCGCCGGACCATCAGCTCGTAGATCAGGCCGAGGTCCACGAGATTGACGGGAATCTCGGGATCGCGGACGGTCTTCAGAGCCTCCAGGACCCGCGCCTGCAGGGCGGGATCGCCCGCATCGGGCTCCGGCCGCTCGACGTCGTCGTCCGCCGCGGCCGCCGTGCCGGGCATGAAGTCGAAGAGATCCTTGCCGTCGTCGGAAATCGAAGCCACCGCCCCTACTCCGTCTTGACGACCGCGCCGGTCGCGCCGTTCTTCAGCGCCGCCTCGAAGGCGTGCCAGGGCAGCGTCGCGCATTTGACCCGGGCCGGATAGGCCTTTACGCCGGCAAGCGGCGCCAGGCGCTCCGCATCCTCCTCGAGCTCTGGCGTAGTCTGCATCGGCTCCCCGGTCGTCACGTTGGCGTGGAAGGCTTTGAAGAGCGATTCCGCCTCCGCCAGCGTCTTCCCCTTGAGGATCTCGGTCATCAGCGACGCCGACGCGGTGGAGATCGCGCAGCCCCGCCCCTCGAAGCTGACGTCGGCGATACGCTCGCCGTCGAGCTTCAGGAAGACGGTGACCTTGTCGCCGCAGAGCGGGTTGTGCCCCTGGGCGAAATGGCTGGGATGCTCCATCCCGTGGAAGTTTCGGGGATGGCGCCCGTGATCCAGGATGATGTCCTGGTAGAGATCGCGAAGGTCCATGTGGCCGTTCCCTAGCGCGCGAACATCTTCTGTCCCGCCTCGACGGCGGCGACCAAGGCATCCACGTCGCTTTCATCGTTGTAGACGCCGAAGGAGGCGCGGGTCGTGGCTCCCACGCCCAGCCGCTCCATCAGCGGCTGCGCGCAGTGATGGCCGGCGCGCACCGCGACCTTGTTCTGGTCGAGAATTGTGGCGAGGTCGTGGGGATGAATGCCCTCCACCGCGAAGGAGACCACGCCGAGCTGGCGCTGGCCGGCGGCCACGACGCTGACGCCGTCGAGGGCGGCAAGCCGGCGCACCGCGATGCCGGTGAGGGTCTCCTCGTGCTCGCGCACCGCCTCGCGGCCGAGGCTCTCGATATATTCGAGGGCGATGCCGAGGCCGATGGCGCCGGAGATGTCGGGCGTCCCCGCCTCGAAGCGCTGCGGCGGATCGAGAAAGGTGGTCTCCGCGAAAGTCACCGTGCGGATCATGGTGCCGCCGCCCTGGTAGGGCGGCATGGCGTCAAGGAGCGCGCGCTTGCCGTAGAGAGCGCCGATGCCGGTGGGTCCATAGGCCTTGTGGCCAGAGAAGACATAGAAGTCGACGTCGAGGGCGCGCACGTCCACCGGCAGCCGCGGCGCCGCCTGGGCGCCGTCCAGCAGCACCTTGGCGCCGACGCCGTGGGCGAGACGGATCACGGTCTCCACCGGCACGATATGGCCGGTGACGTTGCTGAGGTGGGTGATCGCCACCAGCTTGGTGCGCGGGCTCAGCAGCCGCTCGAAGGCGGCAAGGTCGAGGCCGCCGGTGGCGTCGATCGGCGCCGCCAGGATCTTGATGCCGGTGCGCTCACGGATGAGCTGCCAGGGCACGATGTTGGAATGATGCTCGAGCTCGCTCAGCACCACCTCGTCGCCGGGCTTGAAGAACGCGCCGCCCCAGCTCTGGGCCACCAGGTTGATCGCCTCGGTGGTGCCGCGCACGAAGACGATCTCGCTGGGATCGGCGGCATTGAGGAAGCGCCGCACGGTCTCCCGCGCGCGCTCGTAGCGGTCGGTGGAGATCGCGCTCAGGCGATAGACGCCGCGATGCACGTTGGCATAGTCGGTACGATAGAACTCGGCGACGCCGTCGATGACGGCGTTCGGCTTCTGGGCGCTGGCGCCGGAATCCAGGAACACGAGGCCGGGATTGCGCTCGAAGATCGGGAAGTCGCGGCGGACCGCGCGACTGTCGAGAGCGCGTTCTACCGCCGGACGGAGATTTGACACGATCGACATGAGGTTAGCTCCCGCGCTTTTCCAGCCAGGTGTCGAGATGCCGCCGCAGATGGGAGCGGAGAACAGGCTCCGCGACCGCGGTCTCGATGGCATCCACCGCAAAGGCCTCGATCAGCATGCGCCGCGCGACATCCATGGGAAGTCCGCGCGAGCACAGATAGAAGAGCGCCGTCTCGTCGAGATCGCCGACGGTGGCGCCGTGGCTGCACTTGACGTCGTCGGCAAGGATCTCGAGCTCGGGTTTGGTGTCGACGGCCGCCCGCGGGCTCAGCAGCAGATTGCGGTTGAGCTGATGGGCGTCGGTCTGGTCGGCGCCGGGCCGGACCGCGATCTTGCCGAGGAAGACGCCGTGGGCGCGGTCGTCCACCACGCCCTTGAAGACTTCCCGGGTCTCGCCGCCGAGTGCCGCGTGTTCGACGAAGGTGGCGGTGGTCGCCTCCTGCTCCCGCCGCAGCAGATAGGTGCCGCTGAGATTGAGGTGCGCGCCTTCGCCGGTTAGCGAGACCAGGCTATCGCCGCGAGAGAGCCGCGCGCCCGTCGTCAGTGTGAAATTCTCGTAGCGCGCCTTCGCCGCCACATACCCGCGCGTCAGCGCCGTGTGGATCGCGCCGTTTCCCTCCGCCTGGATCTTCACGTAAGCGAGGTGCGCGCCCTCGCCCACCGCGACCCGCGTCACCGTGTTGGTCCAGCCGATGCCGGCGCCGGCATAAGTCTCCACGACCGTCGCGCGGCTGCCATCGCCGGCGACGATCGCGTTGCGGAGATGGAAAGCCTGAGGCGCATTGCCGTGGGCGAGATGGATGATCTCGATCGGTGCCTCGAGGGCGACGCCCGGCTCCAACGCCAGCACGAAGCCATCGGCGAAGAATGCGCCGTTCAGGGACGCCAGAGGCTGCGCCCCCACGACGTCGCTCTCCTCGATGGCGGCACGCACCCACTCCGGATGGGTGGCCAGCGCCGCCGCTGTCGAGCCCAGCCACGCGCCCTTCGGCAGCCCGCCGATCTCCGATAGCGCCGGCACGAAGCGGCCGTTCACCAGGACGATCCGATGCCCTGCGCCCTCCAGCAGATAGGGCGCGAGCGCCACAGCATCGACAGGAGGTGCCGCCACGGTCGCCGGCGGAAACACGCTCCGGGTCAGCGGCGTCAGGTTGGTGAAGCGCCAGAGCTCGTCCCGGCGCGTGGGGAAACCCAGCTCCGCGAAGCGGTCGAGGGCCGCGCGACGGCGCTCAGCGAGCCAGCGCGGCTCGTCTGCGGCGGAGCGCTGGCGGAACGCCTCGAGATAGGGAGCGGCTTCAGTCTTGACGACGGTCATGATCTCAAGCGGCGCTGCCGAGGTGGGCGTAGCCGCGCTTCTCCAGCTCGGCGGCGAGGCTCTTGTCGCCCGACGCGAGGATCTTGCCTTCGCTCAGCACATGGACGCGGTCGGGCTCGATGTAGTCGAGGAGCCGCTGATAGTGCGTGATCAGCACGATGGCGCGCTGGGGATCGCGCAGCTTGTTGACGCCGGTGGAGACCACGCGGAGCGCGTCGATGTCGAGGCCGCTGTCGGTCTCGTCGAGGATCGCGAGCTTCGGCTCCAGCATCGCCATCTGGAAGATCTCGTTGCGCTTCTTCTCGCCGCCGGAGAAGCCCACGTTGACCGCGCGCTGCAGCAGATCCTCGCCGATATCGAGGAGCTTGAGCTTGGCGCGCACCGCCTTCAGGAACTGGCCCGCATCGAGATCGCTCTCGCCGCGCTGCCGACGCACCGCGTTGAGCGCGGCGCGCAGGAAATACATGTTGTTCACGCCGGGGATCTCGACCGGGTACTGGAAGGCCAGGAAGATGCCTTCCCGGGCGCGCTCGTCCGGTGCCAGGCCGAGAAGGTCGCGGCCCTGATAGAGCACCTCGCCCGCCGTCACCTCATAGCCGGGCTTCCCCGCCAGCACGCCCGCGAGCGTGCTCTTGCCGGAGCCGTTCGGGCCCATGATGGCGTGCACCTCGCCGGCCTTCACGGTGAGATCGACTCCCTTGAGGATCTCTTTCCCGCCGGTGACACGCGCGTGCAAGTTCTTGATTTCCAACATATCCACTCTGCCCAATTGGGTTCGTTTCGTAATTTCGCCGCTAGCCGACGCTGCCTTCGAGGCTGACGGCCAGGAGCTTCTGCGCCTCGACCGCGAATTCCATCGGCAGCTCCTTCAGCACTTCCTTGCAGAAGCCGTTGACGATGAGAGAGAGCGCGTCCTCCTGGCTGAGGCCGCGCTGGCGGCAATAGAACATCTGGTCGTCGCTGATCTTCGAGGTCGTCGCCTCGTGCTCGACCCGCGCCGAGGGGTTGCGCACCTCGATATAGGGCACGGTGTGGGCGCCGCACTTCTTGCCGATCAGCAGCGAGTCGCACTGGGTGTAGTTGCGGGCGTTCTCCGCCTTGGGCTGCACCTTGACCTGGCCGCGATAGGTGTTCTGGCCGCGGCCCGCCGAGATCCCCTTGGAGATGATGGTGCGAGCGCGTGTTGCGCCCGAGATGGATCATCTTGGTGCCGGTATCGGCCTGCTGCATGTTGTTGGTGATGGCGACCGAGTAGAACTCGCCCACGGAGTTGTCGCCCTCGAGGATGCAGCTCGGATACTTCCAGGTGATCGCCGAGCCGGTCTCGACCTGGGTCCAGGAAATCTTCGAGTTGGCGCCGCGGCAGGCGCCGCGCTTGGTGACGAAGTTGTAGATGCCGCCCTTGCCCTCGGCGTCGCCGGGATACCAGTTCTGCACCGTCGAGTACTTGATCTGCGCATCCTCCAGCGCGATCAGCTCGACCACGGCGGCATGGAGCTGGTTCTCGTCGCGCTGCGGCGCGGTGCAGCCCTCGAGATAGCTCACATAGGCGCCCTTGTCGGCGATCAGCAGCGTGCGCTCGAACTGGCCGGACTTTCGCGGCATTGATGCGGAAATAGGTCGACAGCTCCATCGGGCAGCGCACGCCCGGCGGGATATAGGCGAAGGAGCCGTCGCTGAAGACCGCGGAATTGAGCGCGGCGAAGAAATTGTCGCCCTGCGGCACCACCGAGCCCAGGTATTTGCGCACGAGATCGGGATGCTCGCGCACCGCCTCGCCGAAGGAGCAGAAGATGATGCCGAGCTCGCCCAGCGTCTCCTTGAAGGTGGTGGCGACGGAGACGCTGTCGAAGACGGCATCGACAGCGACGCCCGCCAGCGCCGCGCGCTCATGAAGGGGAATGCCGAGCTTCGCATAGGTCTTCAGCAGCTCCGGATCGACCTCGTCGAGGGATTGCGGGCCCGGTCTTCTGCTTCGGCGCTGAATAGTACGTCGCCCCCTGATAGTCGATCGGCGCGATCTTGAGCCGCGCCCAATCCGGCGGCGTCATCTTCAGCCAGTGGCGATAGGCCTCCAGCCGCCAGTCCAGGAGCCACTGGGGCTCGCCCTTCTTGGCGGAGATATAGGCAACGGTCTCCTCGTTGAGACCGGGCGGCGCGCTGCTCGCTCTCGATGTCGGTGACGAAGCCGTATTTGTAGCCCTCGGCGGTGACCGCCCGCAGGGCTTCCATTTCTGCGCTCATAGGGTGACGGGATCTCCAGCTCGAAGGGCGGGACGCCGCGGCGCGCGTAACCTTTCGGCAACCATGTCGGCGAGGGTGACGGCGCCGAGGGCGGCGGCGACCGCGTTGTTGATGCGCTGCCAATGGGGCCGCGTCGGGCAGAAGTGGGTGCGGTCGCAGGTGACGGCCCGGGAAGCGGCGGGATGAGAGGTGCATTGGGTGATGCCGATGGCACCATCGATCGCCGCCACCACCTCCGCCACCGACACCGTCGAGGCCGGGCGCGCCAGGCGATAGCCGCCGGCAGCGCCCCGGGAGCCGGCGACGATGCCGGCATGGGCGAGGCTCTTTAACACCTTGGCAACGGTGGTCTGGGGCAGCAGGGTCGCCGCCGCCAGGGTCCCGGCATTCATCCGCCGCTCCGGCTCGGAGGCCAGCTCCGCGGCGACGATGACGCCGTAATCGGCAAGCTTGCTGAGGATGATCATGGGCTTAGGGGTGCCTGCGACAATTCGTACCAATTCGGTACCCAATAGGTCGTCAACCTATCCGCCCGATCAAGGGCTGGCTAGGGAAAAAAACGCCGGCGCGGGCGGATTTTGCGCCTTAACAGACTGCTAATAACCCTCGCCGGCTCGTGGACATGGGGCCGTCCTTGCCGCATCGTGCCGGCCGGGAGCGACGCACAAAAGACGGGAGAGAGTCATGGACTTCGAATTCTCGGAAAAGTCGAAGCGGATGCAGGCGGAGGTCAAGTCCTTCATCGCCGAGCACGTGGTCGCCCCGCGAGGCCGACTACGCCAGGATCGTCGAGCACGACCACGTCTTCCCGCCCCCCTTCCTCGACGACCTCAAGGCGAAGGCCCGGGCCAAGGGGCTCTGGAACCTGTTCCTGCCCGGCCTCAAGCCCGACGAGCCCGGAACCCAGATGTCGAACCTAGACTACGCCCCCTGCGCCGAGATCATGGGGCGCATCCAGTGGTCGTCCGAGGTCTTCAATTGCAGCGCGCCCGACACGGGCAACATGGAGCTCCTCCACCTCGCGGCCTCGCCGGCGCAGAAGGAGAAGTGGCTGAAGCCGCTCCTCGACGGAAAAATCCGGTCCTCCTTCGCCATGACCGAGCCGGAGGTGGGGTCGTCCGACGCCACCAACATCCGCACCTCGATCAAGCGCGAGGGCAACGAGTGGGTGATCAACGGCCGCAAATGGTTCATCACCAACGCCGCCGATCCCCGCACCGAGATCATGATCCTCATGGGCCAGACCAGCCCCGACCGTACGGAAGCGCACCGCCGGCAGAGCATGGTGCTGATCCCCATGAAGACACCGGGCGTCACCGTGGTGCGCAACCCGCCCGTGATGCATCACGAGGCGCCGGAAGGCCACTGCGAGATCACCTTCGAGAACGTGCGCGTCCCCCTCGACAATCTCCTCGGCGAGGAAGGCGGCGGCTTCGCGCTCGCGCAAGCGCGTCTCGGTCCCGGCCGCATCCATCACTGCATGCGCGCCATCGGCGGCGCCGAGATGTCGCTCGAGCTGATGATCCAGCGCTCGCTGCAGCGCCGCACCTTCGGCAAGCTGCTGCACGAGCATGGCGCGGTGCAGGACTGGATCGCGCTCTCACGCATCGAGATCGAGCAGGCGCGGCTCCTGGTGCTGAAGGCCGCCTGGCTCATGGACAAGCACGGCAACAAGGCCGCGCGCAAGGAAGTGGCGCTGATCAAGGTGGCGGTGCCCCGCCTGCTGCTGGCGGTCGCGAACCGCGCCATGCAGACCTTCGGCGCCAAGGGCCTGACCCAGGACACTCCGATCGCGGACTTCTGGACCTACGGCCGCATCCTGCAATTCGCCGACGGCCCTGACGAAGTGCATCTGCGCTCCATCGCACGCCAGGAAGTGAAAGCGATGCAGGAGCAGCTCACGCGCAACACGACGGCGAGCCGGAGTCCGGCGGCGGAATAAGCGCTGGACAACAGCGTGCGTCCTTCGACGCGCTTCGCTTGCTCAGGATGAGGCGCTTTTCCTTGTGCCATCTCCTATCTCCCTCATCCTGAGCAAGTGAGCGGAGCGAGCGCGTCGAAGGACGCACGATCGCGCTGCGGTCAGCCAACTGACTTCTGTACGCGTGATCCACAGCCTGTGCATCAAATCCGCGATGGCGCGGCGTCGAGTCGCAGTGCTACAAGTCCGTGACGATGGCCGAGCAGATCAGATCCACCAACGTCACTCCGCTCCGCGACGGCGGCGAGACGCCGTACCGCACGCCGCCGCACAATGTGGAGGCGGAGCAGGCACTTCTCGGCGCGATCCTCGTCAACAACCAGGCCTTTCATCGCGTCGCCGAGTTCCTGCGCGGCGAGCATTTCGCCGAGGGCGTGCACGGGCGGATCTTCGAGGCCATCGGCAAGCTGATGGAGAAAGGCCAGATCGCCAATCCCGTCACGCTGAAGAACCTGTTCGACCAGGACGGCGCGCTGCAGGAGATCGGCGGCGCGCAGTACCTGGCGCGGCTGGCGGCCTCTGTCGTCACCATCATCAACGCCGCCGACTACGGCCATACGATCCATGACCTTTATCTCCGCCGGCAGCTCATTACTCTCGGCGAGGATGTCGTCAACGAGGCCTTCGCCCATGATCTCGAGCGCGACGCTCGGCTGCAGATCGAGTTCGCGGAGAAGCGGCTCTTCGATCTCGCCACGACAGGCCAGTACGAAGGCGGCTTCCGGCCCTTCGACGAGGCGCTGACCGACGCGATCCTGATGGCGGAGGCCGCCTTCAAGCGCAACGGCCGCACCACAGGCGTCGCCACCGGCTTCACCGATCTCGACAAGCTGCTGGGCGGGCTGCACTCCTCGGACCTCATCATCCTCGCCGGCCGCCCCTCCATGGGCAAGACGGCGCTTGCTACCAACATCGCCTTCCACGCCGCCCGCCACTTCAAGGCGGGCAAGGCCGCCGACGGCCGCAAGAAGGCCGAGGACGGCGCCATGGTGGGCTTCTTCTCCCTGGAAATGTCCAGCGAGCAGCTCGCCACGCGCATCCTCTCCGAGGCTTCCGGCGTTCCCTCCCACCACATCCGCCGCGGCGAGGTGAAGCAGGAGGATTTCGACAAGTTCGTCTTCGCGAGCCACGAGCTCGCCAACGTGCCGCTCTTTATCGACGACACGCCCGCCCTCAGCATCACCGCGCTTCGCACCCGGGCACGCCGGCTGCAGCGTCAGCGCGGTCTCGACATGCTCATCATCGACTACCTGCAGCTCCTGCGGGGGTCGGGCGAAGGCACCGCGGGCGAGAACCGCGTGCAGGAGATCTCCGAAATCACCCGCGGGCTGAAGGCGCTGGCGAAGGAGCTCGACGTTCCCGTGCTGGCGCTCTCCCAGCTCTCCCGCGCGGTGGAAGCGCGCGAGGACAAACGGCCGCAGCTGTCGGACCTCAGAGAAGTCCGGCTCCATCGAGCAGGACGCCGACGTCGTGATGTTCGTCTTCCGCGAGGAATATTACCTCGCTCGCGCGGAGCCTACGCAGCGGCCCGAGGAGAGCGTGGAGAAGTTCGGCGACCGCCACGATCGCTGGAAGGAGCGCTGCGAGCAGGTCTACGGCCTCGCCGACGTCATGGTGGCCAAGCAGCGCCACGGCCCCATCGGCAAGGCGACGCTGCGCTTCAACGGCGAGACCACGCGGTTCGAGAACTACATCAGCGACTCCCGGCTGCCCGAGCACAATCTCTGAGGCAGGCTTGCCGGATATCTCGATCCGTCTTGCCCGGCCCGAAGAAAGCGCCGCGATCGCCGCGCTCATCCACGCCGCCTTCGCCGAATACCGCGGCAGGCTCAAGCCGGAATCCGGCGCGCTCTCAGAAACCGCCGATAGCATCGCCGCCGCCTTCGCAGATCACTGGATCGCGGTAGCGGAGCGCAACGACGCCCTCGTCGGCGCCGTCCTCTATACGAGGCGCGGCGGCGACCTCTACCTCGGCCGCCTCTCGACATTGCCGGAGCACCGCGGCCAGGGCATTGCCGCCGGCCTCGTCACCCATGTGGAGCGGCACGCCCGCGATCTCGGCGCCGCCGCAGTGACCCTGGGCGTGCGCATCGCGCTGCCGGGGAATCTCCGGTTCTTTGCGGCGCTCGGATATCGCGAGATCGGCCGCGAGACCCATGCGGGCTTCGATCAGCCGACGTCGATTCGCCTGGGCAAACGCCTGGACCCTCGCTGATTTCGCCGGGATGCTTTAGACTGCCGCTTCCCTCGCACCCCTCCCCGCATCCCAGTTCCACCATGCCCGCCAAACGACCCGCCGCCGCGTCCAAAGCGAAGCCGAAGGCTCCCGCAGCCGTCGAGCGCGCGAGCGCGCTGCTGGAGATCGACCTCGAGGCGATCGCGAAGAACTGGCGCTCGCTCCAGGCAAGGGTCGGCAAGTCGGTGCAGTGCGCCGCCGTGGTCAAGGCCGATGGCTACGGGTTGGGCGCGGCGCAGGTCGGCAAAGCGCTGGCGGCGGCGGGCTGCAAGACCTTCTTCGTCGCCACTCTGGACGAGGGCCTGGCGCTCCGCTCCGTGCTCAAGACCCAGGAGATCGCGGTGCTGAACGGCCTGCTGCCGAAGAGCGAGCGGGATTTCCTGCAGGCACGCTTGATCCCGGTGCTGAACGACCTGGCGCAACTCGACGCCTGGCATCAGCTCAGCCTGCCGCTCCGCGCGCGGCCGCCGGCGATCCTGCACCTCGACACCGGCATGTCGCGCCTCGGCCTTTCGCGCGTGGAGATCGCCACCCTCACCGGCGAGCCGAACCGGCTGGCGGGCGTGGCGCTCCGCGCCATCATCACCCATCTCGCCGTCGCCGAGGACACCAAGCACCCGAAGAACGCGGAGCAGCGGCGCCTGTTCCTGGCGGCCCGGCGCAAGCTGACGGCGGCGCCGGCGAGCCTCGCCGCCTCCTCAGGCATCTTCCTGGGCCCCGATTATCACTTCGACATGGTGCGCCCGGGCGCCGCTCTCTACGGCATAAATCCGCTTCCCGGCAGCCCCAATCCGATGTCGCAAGTCGTTCGCGTCAAAGGAAAAATCGTGCAGGTGCGTGACGTTGACAGGGCGGAGACCGTTGGATATGGTGCGCGCCACCGCATGGATCGTGGGGGCAGAATTGCAACCGTCGCGGTCGGTTACGCCGACGGCTGGTTCCGCTCCGCGAGTGGTCGGGCGATGGCGGGCATCGGCGGTCGACAGGTTCCCGCCGTGGGCCCGATCTCCATGGACCTCATGACTCTCGACGTGACCGGAGTCGATCCCGCTTTGCTGCAGCCGGGCACGTTCGTCGATCTCATCGATGCCACCAACACTCCCGATGTGGTGGGCGAGCGCGCGGGCACGATCGGCTACGAAGTGCTGACGACGCTGGGCCGGCGCTACCGGCGCAGCTACCTCGGCGGCTGAGGCATGGTGTCGCTGCTGCGTTTCCTGTCCTCGATCGGTGCCGTTTTCCTCGACGGCCTCGCGGCGAGCGGACGGATGGCGATTTTCACCCTCAGGGCGGTGAGCCATTGCTTTCGGCCGCCGATCTATCCGCGGCTAATCCTGCGGCAGATGGTGGACATCGGCTATTACTCGCTGCCGGTGGTGGGGCTGACCGCTCTCTTCACCGGCATGGTCCTGGCCCTGCAGACCTACACCGGCTTCGCCAATTTCGCCGCCGAGAGCGCGGTGCCCACGGTGGTCGTGCTGTCGGTGACGCGCGAGCTGGGTCCTGTCATCGCCGGCCTCATGGTGGCGGGGCGCATCGGCGCGGCGATCGCCGCCGAGCTCGGCACCATGCGGGTCACCGACCAGATCGACGCCCTCACCACCCTCTCCACCAACCCGTACAAGTATCTGGTGGTGCCGCGGCTGCTGGCGGGCACGCTCACGCTGCCGGCGCTGGTGCTGGTCGCCGACATCATCGGCGTCTTCGGAGGCTTTCTCGTCAGCACCTATCGCCTGCGCTTCAATCCCGCCTCCTATATCCAGCGCACCGCCGACTTCATCCAGACCAACGACGTGGGCGCGGGGCTGGTCAAGGCGAGCGTCTTCGGATTCGTCGTGGCTTTGATGGGCTGCTACTTCGGCTATCACTCCCGGGGCGGTGCCCAGGGCGTGGGCGCCGCCACCACCTATGCGGTGGTGTCGGCCTCGATCCTGATCCTGCTCCTCGACTACATCCTCACTGCGCTGCTGTTCGTGGGACGATGAACCGCCAGACCACGCCGACGAGTCCCAAGATCGCCGTCCGCGGCCTGAAGAAGTCGTTCGGCCGCAAGGTGGTCTTGGACGGCCTCGATCTCGACATCGGCGTCGGCGAGAGCGTGGTCGTCATCGGCGGCTCCGGCAGCGGCAAGTCGGTGCTGGCGAAATGCATCCTCGGCCTGCTGCAGCCCGACGGCGGCTCGATCAAGATCGACGGCGAGGAGATGGTGGGCCGCTCCGCGCGGGAGCGCGAGCGGGTGATGCGGAAATTCGGCATGCTGTTCCAGGGTGCCGCCCTCTTCGATTCGCTACCGGTCTGGGAGAACGTCGCCTTCGGCCTGATCCAGGGCCGCGGCACGGACCGTCGCGAAGCCAAGAAGATCGCGCTGGAGAAGCTGGCGTCGGTGGGGCTCGGCCCCGAAGTCGGCGAGCTGCGCCCGGCCGAGCTTTCCGGCGGCATGCAGAAGCGCGTGGCGCTGGCGCGGGCGATCTGCGTCGAGCCCGAGATCATCATCTTCGACGAGCCCACCACCGGCCTCGATCCGATCATGGGCGACATCATCAACGATCTCATCATCGCCTGCGTGCGCAAGCTCGGCGCCACCGCGATGTCGATCACTCACGACATGGCGAGCGCGCGCAAGATCGCCGACCGCATCGCCATGATCCACAAGGGCCGCATCATCTGGTCCGGCCCCACCGCCGAGATCGACCGCTCCGGCAATCCCTATGTGGAGCAGTTCATCCACGGCCGCGCCGTGGGGCCGATCCAGATGGAGGTGCGGGCGTCGTGAACATCTGAGTGGCCGAAAGGAAGCATCAGCATGTTCGTCCTCGAGCTTCTCGCATCGCACCCGGTCTTGACGCTTGTCGTCGTCCTCGCCGTCATCGTCGTGCTCGGCAGCCTGCGCATCGCCAATCAGTACGAGCGGGCCGTGGTCTTCCGCCTGGGCAGGTACAGCCGCACCGCCGGTCCGGGAATCTACGTCGTCTGGCTGCTGGTGGAATGGCAGACCAAGTTGGACCTGCGGACGGTGACGGCGGCGGTCGAGGAGCAGGAGGGCATCACCCGGGACAACGTGCCGATCAAGGTCAGCGCGGTGATCTGGTATCGGATCGTCAACCCCGAGCATGCGGTGATGCAGGTTCGAGGCATCGCCAATGCGGTCGTGCAGGTGTCCCTGACCACGCTGCGCACCGTTCTGGGCCAGCACAGCCTTGACGAGATCCTCAAGGCCCAGGACACCATCTCCGGCGTGATGCAGATGTCCATCGACGGCGTCACCGAGCCCTGGGGCGTCAAGGTCGAGCGCGTGCAGATGAAGAACGTCGAGATCCCGCCGACGATGCAGCGGGCGATGGCGCAGGAAGCCGAGGCGCTCCGCGAGAAGCGGGCGCGGCTGATCAAGGCCGAGGCGGAACTCGACGCCGCGGAGCAGTTGCGCAAGGCCGCGGAGGTGATTATGCAGAACCCGGCGGGTCTCGAGCTCCGGCGCATGCAGATGATCACCGAGGTGGGTGCCGAGCAGAACACCATGACGATCGTCATGATGCCGAGCGAGTTCGTCTCGATGGCCAAGGGCATCGGCGATATGGCCGCCAAAATCGGCAACAAGGGCTGAGCGGTTGCGCGGATCAAGCAAGGATATCGTCTGATGGCACGCGCGCAGACCCTCTTCGTCTGCCAGCAATGCGGCGCCTCCTATCCCAAGTGGGCCGGCCGCTGCGAGTCCTGCGGCGGCTGGAACAGCCTGGTGGAGGAGGAAACGCGCGCGACGTCGCCGCGCGGCCTCGGCGGCGGCAAGGGGCGCAAGGTCGAGTTCGTTGGCCTCTCCGGCACCAGCGATCCGCCGCCCCGGCGCGTCAGCGGCATCCAGGAATTCGACCGCGTGTGCGGCGGCGGGTTGGTGCCGGGCTCGGCCCTGCTGGTGGGCGGCGATCCCGGCATCGGCAAGTCGACCCTGCTGCTGCAGGCGGTGGCGGCGCTGGGCCTGCGCAAAGGCGGCGGCGCGCCCGTCACCTGCGCCTATATCTCCGGCGAGGAATCCCTCGATCAGGTGCGGCTCCGGGCGCTGCGCCTCGGCGTGGCCCAGGCGCCGGTGCAGCTGGCGGCGGCGACGGCGGTCCGCGACATCGCGGGCTCCCTCGACCGCCGCGACGCGCCTGATGTGGTGGTGGTGGATTCGATCCAGACGCTGCACGTCGACGGCCTCGACAGCGCGCCCGGCACCGTGAGCCAGGTGCGGGCCTCGGCCCATGAGCTGATCCGCCTCGCCAAGGAGCGGGGATTCTCGCTGATCCTGGTGGGCCACGTCACCAAGGAAGGCACCATCGCCGGTCCCCGCGTGCTCGAGCACATGGTGGATACCGTCCTCTACTTCGAGGGCGATCGCGGCCATCAGTTCCGCATCCTCCGCGCGGTGAAGAACCGCTACGGCCCCACGGACGAGATCGGCGTCTTCGAGATGACCGACCGCGGCCTTGCCGAGGTGCCGAATCCCTCGGCGCTGTTCCTGGCGGAGCGCCACGGCGAGGTCAGCGGCTCCGCCGTCTTCGCGGGTATGGAAGGGACGCGACCGGTGCTGGTGGAGATCCAGGCCCTGGTGGCGCCCTCGCCGCTCGGCACGCCGCGGCGCGCCGTGGTCGGCTGGGACAGCAACCGCCTCGCCATGATCCTCGCGGTGCTGGACGCGCGCTGCGGCCTGACGCTGGGCGCCAACGACATCTATCTCAACGTCGCCGGCGGATTGCGGATCGCCGAGCCCGCCGCCGATCTCGCGGTGGCGGCGGCGCTGATCTCGGCGGCGACGCAGCAGGCGGTGCCGGCGCAGACCGTGGTCTTCGGCGAGATCGGCCTCTCCGGCGAGGTGCGGCCGGTGGCCCAGGCGGACGCCCGGCTCAAGGAGGCCGGCAAGCTCGGCTTCGCCTCCGCCTGGATGCCGCGCCGCTCCGGCGCCAGATCCGGCCGCCCGGCGGAAAGCACGCTGGCGATCCAGGAGATTTCCCGCCTCGACGATCTCGTCGCCCGCTTCGAGGTGACGCCGGCCCGCGCCGCACCGCGCCGAAGCGCGCCGAGGTAGGGATGCTTGCTGAATTTCGTGGGCTGGAATTATGCGCAGTGAGAAAATGACGACATGAACCCGTTCGACATCATCGTCATCCTCGTCGTCGTGCTGTCGGGCCTGTTCGCCTTCGCCCGCGGCTTCGTCAAGGAGGCGCTGTCCGTCGCCGCCTGGGCCGGCGCCGGACTGGCGACGCTCTACTCGCTGCCCTACGTGCAGCCCTTCGCCGAGCGGCTCCTGCCCAAGGGCATGGTCGCCGACATCGCCGCCGGCGCCGCCGTCTTCATCGTCGTGCTGATCGTGCTGTCGCTGCTGACCTCGGCGATCTCGCGCCGGGTCAAGGAGAGCTCGCTCTCGGCGATCGACCGCACCCTCGGCCTGCTCTTCGGTCTGGTGCGCGGCGCCGTCATCGCCTGTCTCCTTTATCTCGGCGTCACCTGGGCGCTCCCGGAGGCGAACCGGCCCGAGTGGATTCGCCAGGCCCGCACGGTGCCCCTGCTGGCGAGCGGCGCCAACGCGCTCCGCGCCCTGGTGCCGGCGTCCATGCGCACGAAAGTCGAATCGACCGCCTCCGAGGCTCAGCGCAAGATGGAGCAGGCGCACCAGGCGGATGATGCCACCCGGGCGCTCCTGCTGCCGCATTCGGGAACCCCGGCCCCGGCCCCCGACTCCGCCGGCCAGAAAGGCTACAACGAGGATCAGAGGCGGGATCTTAACCGTCTCTTCCAGCAGAATACTCAATGAGTTGTCGCGTGGCTGGCGAACCGGCCGGAATATGTGTAGAAACCGTGACGGTGGGCCTCCCAAATCGAGCGGGGCGCCCCTATCTCAAAGACGCGGGGAACGCACCCTGCCATCCCCCTGACCTACGTGAGGCGGCCGCGATGCTGACCACCCACCCCTATGACGATGATCATTTGCGGGAAGAGTGCGGCGTCTTCGGCGTCTTCGGCCATCCCGAGGCGGCGGCTCTCGTAGCGCTCGGCCTCCATGCCCTGCAGCACCGCGGGCAGGAGGCGGCGGGCATCGTCGCCTTCGACGGCGAGCAGTTCCACGCACACCGCGGAATGGGCCACGTCGGCGACATCTTCGCCTCCAAGGAGGTGATGGCGAGCATGGTGGGCCACTCCGCCCTGGGCCATGTCCGCTATGCGACCACCGGCGAGGTGGCGATGCGCAACGTGCAGCCGCTCTTCGCCGACTTCGAGTTCGGCGGCCTGGCGATCTGCCACAACGGCAACCTCACCAATTCCTATCACCTGCGCCGGCAGCTCGTGCGCCGCGGCAGCCTGTTCCAGTCCACCAGCGACACCGAGGTGATCGTCCACCTCATCGCCACCAGCCTGAAGGACACCGTCGAGGACCGGATGGTGGAGGCGCTGCGCCAGGTGGAGGGCGCCTACTCCCTCGGCGCGCTGACGCAAAGCGGCCTCATCGGCGTGCGCGACCCCCTGGGCGTGCGGCCGCTGGTGCTGGGCCAGCTCGGCGACGCCTGGATCGTGTCGTCGGAGACCTGCGCCCTCGACATCATCGGCGCCGAGTTCGTGCGCGACATCGAGCCCGGCGAGCTCGTCACCGCCGATGCGCTGGGCCTGCACTCCGCCAAGCCGTTCACCAAGGGCCGCAAGCGCTTCTGCATCTTCGAGCACATCTATTTTGCCCGGCCCGACAGCATCGTCGAGGGCACCAGCGTCTACGAAGCGAGGAAGCGCATCGGCGCCGAGCTCGCCCGCGAGAGCGGCATCGATGCCGACATCGTCATCCCGGTGCCGGATTCCGGCGTGCCGGCGGCGATCGGCTACGCCCAGGAATCCAAGCTGCCCTTCGAGCTCGGCATCATCCGCAATCACTACGTCGGCCGCACCTTCATCGAGCCGACCGATCAGATCCGCCATCTCGGCGTGAAGCTGAAGCACAACGCCAACCGCGCCAGCCTCGAGGGCAAGCGCGTGGTGCTGGTGGATGACTCGATCGTGCGCGGCACCACCTCCACCAAGATCGTGGAGATGATCCGCAGCGCCGGCGCCCGCGAGGTGCACATGCGCATCTCCAGCCCGCCCACCACCCATTCCTGCTTCTACGGCATCGCCACGCCGGAGCGCGACCAGCTTCTGGCGGCGCGCTACGACGTCCACGCCATGGGCCGCTTCATCGGCGCCGACAGCTCTCGCCTTCATCTCGATCGACGGGCTCTACCGCGCCATGGGCGAGCCGGCCCGCGACCCCGCGGCGCCGCAAGTTCTGCGACGCCTGCTTCACCGGCGACTACCCGATCCCGCTCACCGATCACGAAGCCGGCAAGGTCTCGATCCAGCTCTCGCTGCTCGCCGAAAACGCGTAGGGCGATGACGGCCGGCGGCTCGCGGCTAAAGGGCCGCGTCGCGCTCGTCACCGGCGCCTCCCGCGGCCTCGGCGCGGCGCTGGCCCGGCGCTTCGCCGCCGAAGGCGCGCATCTCATTCTCGTGGCACGGACGCAAGGCGGGCTGGAAGAGCTCGACGACGAGATCCGCGCCGCCGGCGGCACGCCCGCAACCCTCCTCCCCCTCGATCTCCGGGACTTCGACAAGATCGACCAGATGGGAGCGGCGATCCATCAGCGCTTCGGCCGCCTCGACGTCCTCGTCGGCAACGCAGGCGTGCTGGGCCGCCTCTCGCCGATGGGGCATTTCGAGCCCAAGGGATGGGACGAGGTGATGGCGCTCAACGTGACCGCCAACTGGCGCCTCATCCGCTCCCTCGATCCTCTCCTGCGTGTCTCCGAATCCGGCCGCGCGATCTTCGTCACCTGCGCCGCCGCCCGCGATCTCCAGCCCTACTGGGGCGCCTATGCCGTCAGCAAGGCGGCGCTCGAGGCGATGGTGCGCATCTACGCCGGCGAGCTCGCGAGCACAAAGGCGACGGCGAACCTGGTGGATCCCGGCGTCATGGCAACCGCGCTCCGCCGCCAGGGCTTTCCCGGCGAGGAGCGCACGAAGCTCCCCGCACCGGACAGCGCCGCGGAGATTTTCGTGACCCTGGCGGAAGCCGGCTCGACGCAGAACGGCCAGATTCTCAGGGCGCCCTGAGATCTTTTTAAGACCTGCAACGATTGCCCGCCTCTCGCGTTGAGGGAGGACAAGTTTGGGCGCGCCGCTACTTTTCGGCTCGCGCCGCCCAGTCCTCCCCTACACTCAGCAAGCTGCTCCGCAGCGGAAGGAATTCATATGCGCTGGATGGCACTCGTCGGAATGGCCCTGGTGGTCATCGGCATCATCGCGCTCATCATCCAGGTCATTCCCGTGCACCACGAGGAGCAGGTGGCGAAGATCGGCTCGCTCACCGCGACACGGGACAAGGAGACGGACTACTACGTGCCGCCCTATGCCGCCGTCATCGCGGTCCTCGCCGGCGGCGGCCTGATCTTCGCCGGCATGCGCAGCCGGGCCTGAGATCCGCACCTTCTGAATCCGCGGCGGGTTCCGCCCGCCGCGGAATATCTCCGGGCACGAGGAACCGGAGGCAACTCACTCCTTGTCCGCGTAAGGGTTCTTGCCGCCGCGCAGCATCATGCGGATCGGCACCCCCGGCAGGTCGAACTCCTCGCGCATGAGGTTGACGAGATAGCTGCGGTAGGAATCCGGCAGCTCGCTGGGCCGGGACGCGAAGAGCGCGAAGGTGGGCGGGCGCGTGTTGGCCTGGGTCATGTAGCGGATCTTGAGCCGGCGCCCGTTCACCAGCGGGGGCGGATGGCGTGACTGCGCCACGTCGAGCCAGCGATTCAGCACCGGCGTGGGGATGTGGCGGTTCCAGGCCTCCTGGGCGGCGAAGACGGCCGGCAGCAGCTTGTCGATGCCGCGCCCGGTGCGGGCCGAGAGCGTCACCACCGCGAGGCCCTGCATCTGCGGCAGCGAGATCTGCAGGCGGTCGCGCAGCTTCTCCAGCGCCTTCGGCTTGTCCTCCACCAGGTCCCATTTATTGGCGGCGATGATGAGGGCGCGCCCCTCCTCCTCCACCAGGCGCGCGATGGTGAGGTCCTGGCGCTCCAGCATCACCTCGGCGTCGAGCACCAGCACCACCACCTCGGCGAAGCGGATCGCGCGCAGCGTATCGTTGACCGAGAGCTTCTCCAGCTTGCCCTCGACCTTGGGCCGCTTGCGCAGGCCCGCGGTGTCGACGAGGCGCACCGGCCTCCCCTTCCACTGCCACTCCACCGCGATGGCGTCCCGGGTCGTGCCGGCCTCGGCGCTGGTGAGCAGGCGCTCCCTGCCGATGAGGCGGTTGACCAGGGTCGACTTGCCCACGTTGGGCCGCCCGACCACGGCGAGCTGCAGCGGCTTCGCCGGGTCCGGCGCCTCCCCGGCCTCGCTGTCGGCGCGATCGATGAACGGCCGCAGCGCATCGTAGAGATCCGACATCCCCTCGTTGTGCTCGGCGGAGATCGGAATGGGATCGCCGAGACCGAGAGAATAGGCATCGAGAGTGCCGGCCTCGGTCTTGCCCTCGGTCTTGTTCGCCACCAGCACCGTCGGCCGCCCACGCCGGCGCAGCCAGTCCGCGAAGTGCCGATCGAGGGGCGTGACGCCGGCGCGGGCGTCGACGAGAAACAGCACCGCGTCCGCCTGCTCGAGGGCCTGCTCGGTCTGCTTCTGCATGCGCGCGGTCAGCGTCTCCGCCTCGGCGTCGTCGAGGCCGGCGGTGTCCAGCACGCGGAAGCGCAGATCGCCCAGGCTCGCCGCGCCCTCGCGCCAGTCGCGCGTCACGCCGGGCTGATCGTCGACCAGCGCCAGACGCCGCCCGACGAGGCGGTTGAATAGGGTCGACTTCCCCACGTTGGGACGGCCGACGATGGCCACCGTTGCGGTCATGACGCGCTCGGAAACTGGGGCCGCCGCTCTCGCCTAGCGATAGGCGATGAGGTCGGCGTCCTGGGTCAGGATATAGAGGGTGTTGTCGGCAAGCACCGGCGCGATGAAGCTGCCGTCGGAGAATTCGATGCGGCCCATCGCCTCGCCGGTATAGGGCGAGACCGACACCGCCTCGCCGTCGGAGGCCAGCACGATGAGGCGATCCCCCGCCAGCAGCGGCCCGGTCCACTCCAGCGCGCCCTTCTTCTTCTTCTCGTCGTCGTAGCGCGGCAGGTCGAGGACCCATTTGATGCGGCCGTCGCGGCGCGTGAGACACACCAGCGAGCTGTCGTTGGTGAGGACGTAGATATAGTCGCCGGCGACCCAGGGACTGTAGGAGCCGCCGATGTCCTGCTCCCACACGCGGTCGCCGGTGCGCAGATCGATCGCCACCATGCGTCCGCTGTGGCTGATGGCGAACACCATGCCGTGGTCGATGATCGGCCGGCCGCGGATGTCAGCCAGCGCCGCCATCGCGTCGAGGCTGCGGGCGCTGGCGAGATTGTCGCTCCAGAGGACGCGGCCGTTCTCGGTGCGGAGCGCGAAGATCTCGCCGGAGGAATAGGCCACGGCGACGATGTCGCCCTCGACCGCCGGACTGGCGCCGCCGAGCAGGCCGGCGGTCTCCGGCAGGCCGCTGTGGCTCCAGATAACGTGGCCGTCGTCGGCCGCCATCACCTCGAGCTGATTCTCCACCGTCACCGCGAAGACGCGGCCGTCCGCCACCGTGGGTGGCGAATGCATGGGCGCCGGCATGGGGTGGCGCCAGATCACCTTGCCCGTCGCCGCGTCGAGGGCCAGCGCCTCGGCATAGCCCGTGGTGACGTAGACGCGATCGCCGAGCGCCGCGACGCCGCCGCCGAAGGCGCCGTTGCGCGCCTCCTCCGGCTGCGGATCGAAGCGCCAGATCCGGCTGCCGGTCTTGGCGTCGAGGGCGGTCACCACGGTCTCCGCGTCCATGGTGAAGACGCGGCCATTGGAGATGACAGGCGAGGCCATCACCTGGCCGGCGCGGGAATCGCCGTCGCCGACGCTGTGCTTCCAAAGCCGCTGCACGTCGTCGCCGAGAGCCAGGTGCTGCATGGCGTGGGCGGGATAACCCCCCGCCTCCGGCCAATCGGCGTTCACCACCGGGCGCGGCAGGCGCACCTGCACGTCCTTGATCGTGGGATCCGGTTGCAGTTGGCTCGCCAGGTTCAGCACCGAGATGCGCTTGCCCGGCAGCGGCGTCTTGGGATCGCCGGAGATCAGGTCGTCGATGGTGTCGCAACCCACGAGCGTCAGCGCGGCGATTGCCGCCGCCAGTCCGAGAAGCCGTCGCATGATCCGCCGCTCCGTCTCAGGCCGCCAGCGCCGAGACCATCTCGGCCGCCCGCGCACGCATGCCCTGGGGCGCCGTGAGATCGTCCGAGAGGCGCTGATAGTCGGCACGCGCCGCGGCGCGGTCGCCGGCCTTGAGGTGGGCGATCGCCGTCACCTCGATCGCCGAGGTGTGCCAGGGATTGGCCGCCTGCGTGATCGGCGCCACGCGATCGATGATGGGCTGCGCGTCCGTCGTGTCGAGGGCCTGCAGGCCCCACAGCACCGTCGCCAGGTCGCGGTAGAGCGGATCGACGGTGCTGTCCTTGGCGATGGCGTCGTAGAGCGTGACCGCCGCCGCCTCGTCATTGGCGCGCGCCCGCAGCGCCGCCGCCTCGAATCGCGCCAGCACGGCGCGACCGGAGTGGGCATCGTTGGCGAGGGTGATCAGCGCGTCCGCCGCCTCGGCATATTTGCCCGCCCGCGCCTGATCGAGAGCGGCGGCATACCGCACGCCCTCGGCCTCGCGCTGCTGCAGATCGTGATACCGCCAATAGCTCACCGCGCCGGTCACGGCGACGATGACCACCGCGAGCGCCACCGCATGGTACTGATATCGCTTCCACAGCCGCAGCAGACTGTCGCGGCGGACATCATCATCGACTTCCTGGAAAACGTCGCTCACTCAAGCACCCCGGTCCCAAAATGGTCGCTACCATAGCGACTCACCTCCAAAGAGGCAAACAGGCCCCCGGATTCCCGGCAAAGAGGCAGAACTGTGTCCACGGCAACCGCGTACCCCGGCAACGCTTTGTTTTTACTTGCTGCGATTCGAACATTGGTGCCAAAAAAATCATGTCGCGCGACCGGCCGGGACTGGACGCGCCAGAAGAAATCGTTAACACTATTTTCATGAGCGCAGGCGAAGCGGAAGCATAGGCGGGAACGGCGATGGCAACGCTGTTCCGCCTGCATGATCACCGGCGTAAAGCCAGGACCGTCTTCTTCAGCCGCCCGGAGCTCAATCAACTGCTCTCCCTCTACAGCCGCCAGGTCATGCGGGGCGAATGGCGCGACTACGCCATCGACCAGCACGAGGGCGCGGCATTCTTCTCGGTGTTCCGTCATACCCAGGAACGCCCACTCTACACCGTGGCAAAATTCGCCCCCGGCGCCAGCCGGCACGGTCTCTATGCGATCGTCAGCGGCCCGCAGATCCTGGCGGGTGGCGGATCGCTGGGAGATATCCTGAACAAGCTGCAGCGCATGCTGCCCCCTGCCCGGCCGGTGGATCTAGAGCGGTATCGCTGACCGCGGCGGCGCCGTCGCCCTGCGTGCGGCGCGAACTGGATCTCTTCTAATTCTCAGTTGGAACCCGGTCAGCCCGGCGGCGGCCGATCGGCGCCGGGATAGGTCTGCTGCCGCTGACCCAGGACATCCCGCACCCGGAGATCAGCCGGCCCGGGATTGCGGACGAGCTCGACGTCGATGCTAGCGCGCCTGTACCTGCGCAGAGGGACTCGGCGGATTGAAATAGCCGGCGTCGCAGGCCGCCAGGATAGGGAGACAGGCTCGCGCCCGCTCCGGGTCTACCGCCCTCGCATCTGCTCCATCAGCGCCTCGACACCCAAGGCCATGGCGAGGAGATGGCGGTCGTCGCCGTGGCGGCCCACGATCGACAGTCCCACCGGCGCCTCGCCCGCGGGCTGGATGGGCAGCGTGAGAGCGCAGCGGTCGAGGAAATTGATCAGGGCGGGATTGCGCAGGATTTTGGAATTTAACCGCCAGAAGTCCTCGTCCTTGGCGAAGGCGGCGATGGGGGGCGCGGTCAGCGCCAGGGTCGGCATCAAAAGCGCGTCGACATCGGCCGCCTCGCGATCGACGCGGGCGATGAGATCGGCGCGCTGGCCGAGGAGACGGATGTAGTCGACCGCGGTCATCTCCCGTCCGCGCTCGATGCGGACGCGAACGCGCGGGTCATAGTCCCGGCCGCGGCGTGCCAGGAGATCCTCATGCCAGGCGTAGGCCTCGCACGGCGAAAAGCCGCCTTTGGCGTTGATGGCAGCATAGTCGCCCAGCGCCTTGAGCGGGAGCTTGACGATGCGGGCGCCGGCACCGGCGAGCGTGGCGACCGCGCGCTCGAAAGCCGCCGCCACAGGCGCCTCGAGATCGTCCAGCACCACGGTCTGGGGAATGCCGAGGCGGAGCGTCTCCGCCGGCCGCATCGGGGGCACCACCGCCGGCTCGCCGGCCATGACCGCGTCGGTGAGGGCGCAGCAGGCGACGCTGATGCCGATCGGGCCGATGGAGTCCAAGGTCGTGGAGAGAGGCGTGGCGCCGTCGCGGGGAACTCGATACTGCGTCGGCTTCAGCCCGACGAGACCGCAGAGCGACGCCGGGATGCGCACGGAGCCGCCGGTATCGGTGCCGATCGCCACCGCCGCCATGCCGTCCGCCACCGAGATCGGCGCGCCGGACGAGGAGCCGCCGGGGATGTGGGCGCGGCTCCAGGGGTTGCCGGGAGTGCCGTAATGCGGATTGATGCCGACGCCGGAGAAGGCGAACTCCGTCATGTTGGTGCGCCCCATCAGCACCGCGCCCGCCGCCCGGAGCCGCGCCACGATCGGGGCATCGGCCTTGGCGGGCGGCGCATCGTCGAGCGCCTTGGACCCCGCCAGAGTGCGCTCGCCGGCGACGTCGAAGAGATCCTTGATCGAGACGGGAATTCCCGCCAGCGGCGAGGCCACGTAGCCGGCGGCGCGCAGCCCGTCCTGGGCCTCCGCCGCCGCGCGGGCCGTATCGGCATAGACCTTGACGAAGGCGCGCTTGCCCTCGCCGGCGGGATCGGCGATCCGGGCAAGCGCCGCCTCCACGAGATCGCGGCTGGTGGTCCGGCCGGCGGCGAGGTCGGCGGCAAGCGTCTGCAGCGTGGGTCTGGCGGCGGTCATGGTCATTTCGCTCCTGCGAGATCGGCTCCCGCGAGCAGACACTGGACACCGAAATCTGGCAAGGCCGAGGCGACAGTCGCCGTCTTAACCCGCGCCTAACCGCGCGACGCGATACTCGCAGGGCAGCAATGCGGGAATTCCCCGATCGTCGGCGGCGTTCGCCGGAAAGTCCTGCTACAATTGCCTCCTTCTTGCTTGCCGGGCGCCGCAGAAAAAATGACCAGAGTCATCATGCCGGTGCCGACACGGGACGAGCTTCGGACCGGCATCCTCTACATGATCGCCGCGGTCTTCGTCTTCGCGGTGGTGAACGCCCTCGTGAAATACGAGGAGGAGACTTATCCGGTTACGGATGTCGTGTTCTTCCGCAGCAGCTTCGCCCTGCTCTTCTCTCTCGGCCTGGTGACGCGGCACGGCGGGATCGCCGTGCTGAAGACGCATCGGCCCCTGGAGCATGCCGGGCGCAGCGCGCTTCAATTCATCTCCATGATCTCGATCTACATCGCCTTCCACCTGATGCCGCTCGCCGATGCGGTGGCGATCACCTTCTCCTCGCCGCTGTTCCTGACGCTGCTGTCGATCCCGGTGCTGGGCGAGAAGGTCGGGCGGCATCGCTGGGGCGCGGTGCTCGTGGGTTTCGTCGGCGTGCTCATCATGGTGCGGCCGGGCGCCGGCGTGCTCTCGATCGCGGCGCTGCTGGCGCTGGTCAACGCCGGGGTCGGCGCCTCCGTCACCATCGCGCTCCGCCGCATGAGCCTGACCGAGCGCTCGGTCACGCTCTGCACCTATCAGGCGCTCGGCACGACGGTCCTCAGCACGCTGCTGCTGCCGTTCGGCTGGGTGACGCCGAGCTGGGGCGGCGCGATGGGGCTCGCCGCCATCGGCCTCGCCTCCGGCCTCGGACAGTTCCTCTGGACGCAGGCCTTCCGCCTGGCGCCCGCCGCGGTGCTGGCGCCCTTCAACTACACGACGATGATCTGGGCGATCGGCTTCGGCTTCTTCATGTGGGGCGAGGTGCCGACGCGGGTGGTGCTGCTGGGCACCGCCGTGGTGGTGGCGAGCGGCCTCTACATCCTCTACCGCGAGACCGTGCGCCGCGCGGTGCAGCCGGCGACTCTCGCCGCGGCCTCAGGCGGGACCTGAGCGCGGCGGTGCGCTCGGCGTTTCAATCGACGCCGGCGCCCGTGGAAATGATCGGCGACTGAGCCGGATCAGATGCGGCCCGTTACCACCAGCACGACGACGATGAGGAGGACAATGCCCAGCCCGCCGCTCGGGAAGTAGCCCCAGTTCACGCTGTGCGGCCAGGTCGGCAAGGCGCCGACCATGAACAGGATCAGGACGATAAGCAGAATGACGCCGATACTCATGGCATGGTCTCCCCGAGAAAAAGCAGTGTGAAGGGCCGATACGGATGACGGCGGATCCGAGGATCCGATCACACTATCGGGGCAACACCGGCGGGCCGACAGCCCTGGAATCTACTCAGTCGATGGGCCGGATTACTGCGGCGCGCCGGTCCTGGCGGTCTTCTCGTGGATCTGCGCGATGAGGTCGGCGATCTGCTGGCCGTTGCGGTCCATGATCGAGGCGACTTCTTGGCGCTGCGCCATCGAGACGCTCACGCCTTCCACGATCACTTCGATGATCTTGTAGCCGTCGCCTAATTTGAGCACGCGCCAGTCGACCTTGGTCGATGTCGTGCTGTTGCTGCGAGTCACATCCGTGCGTACGATCGTCGTCATCGTGCCTTCCGCGCGCTCGCCCGTCACCCTGAGGTGCTTGACGCCGAAGCCGTCGAACAGCGACGAGTACGACTGCACGACGTAATCCTTGAAGACGGCGGAAAACGCCTGTCGCTCCGGCTCGCTCGCGGTCTGCCAATAACGGCCGAGCACGAAGCGGGAAATGGTCTGAAAATCAAAATCGGCCTCCAGAACGGAGCGGAAACTGCGTTCCCGCCCGGCCCGCGTCAGCGCCTTGTCCTCGAGCATCTCCAAGGTGCGATCGCTGAAGTCCGTGACGACGGTGGTCGCGCCGGGAGCACCGGTGGAGACCGCGATGGGCGAGCTCTGGGACCGGGCGACGCCAACGGGCAGCGCCGCTCCGACCAGGGCCGCCACCACGAACACTGAGAGTCGCTTCATGCCGCACCTCCGACCAACGGGTTCAACGAGGCCCGGCTCGACGCGCTGCAGCGAACGCGGAGCGACTTGTTGCGGAGAGACAGGCGCTATCTCTTATGTGGCGCTGCGCGGAGATGATTACGACCGCAAAATGCCGATCGCGGACGATAATGTGCAGGCGCATGAGGTAATCGAGATATTGAGTAGTTTCCGAATCTGGCGCCGCGGGCAAATGCGACTATTGTTCGATCGATGGAGCGCCGGGTTGCAAAGATGGCGCCACCGCTCTTCACACGGGCAACAGAACAGGTGCCACGATATGTCTGAGACGGTTCTCTGGCCTACCTTCTTGCAGGTGACGGCAGCACAGTTCGACCACGCCCAGCTCCTGTCCTGGAACAGGATGCTGCCGCGAGCCGATACGTCCGAGCGACAGGAAATCATCGCCAGGATCATCCGTTACCTGGCGCCGGCGATCCGCAAAGCCAGCATACCGCCGCATTCGGATCAGGACTGATATCTGCACCGGGTTGGGCGTTACGCCGCGGTGGCGGTGGCCGAGCGCCTCGGCTTCCAGCCGCCGGCGAGGCGCCTGGACTTGACGATCTGGGCGTGAGTCATCCGGGCCGAGACGCGCTCGAACCCCGACTGAGCCTCGGCGCGAAGCGCGCCGCTGTGGCCGGCAGCAGCGAGCAGAAACCAGGCGCCCGCCTTCACGCAATCCGCCGTCGCATCGCGCTCGTCCGCGTAGAGCTCGGCAAGCCGGGTCTGCGCCCGCGGCAAGCCCTGTTGCGCCGCCCGCAGCAGCCACTTGATTGCTTCGGCGCGGTTGCTCGCAGCCGGCTTGTTATTGTCGTCGACACGGCTGTCGTAGAAGACGCCGAGATTGAATTGGGCGTCGGCATCGCCCTTCTCGGCGGCGAGCAGAAGGTATCGCATGATGTCGCTCCCTTGCCGCCGAGGCCGTGACGGCAATAGTACCGTCGCGAACGGGCTCGGTTAGCCCGGCGTATGTAACAAATGGGAACTCAAGGTCGCTAAATCAAGAATTGACCGCAAATATTCGCAGCAATTCTCGAACTACACCCCATCTGTCCGATAGAGAATTATTTACGAAATGGCGATCGACATGACTCTGCGCGGGCCCTACACCCTGCTCAATTCCGAGTTCAACACGTTCCTGTACGCGCCCATCGGCGAGGAAGGAAACGGCATGATGCTCAGCGTCGTCTCGGCGCTGGCACGGCTCGAGATCGAGCCCTGGGAGGAAGCGGCGCGATTGGCCGCCATGCCGAAGGACGCCGCCGCATCGACGCTGAACCGCCTGATCGACCGATTGCCGCGGGGATTGTGGGCGCGATCCGACATTCCCGTGATCGCCGCCAGCCTGATCGAGCTGCTGCCGCACGGGGCGCGCGTCATCGCGCCGGATCGGCAGAAGGAGGCGGGCCGCGGCCGGGTGAGCGTCTCCGCGCTGGCATGGCTCCTGGTCCTGACGATGGCCCTGACAGCCACGGTGTTCCTCGGCGTCGACAACAAGAGAACGCCGGGCGGCGACAGCGGCGCCACAAGCTTTCGCTCGTCGACCACGTCCCCGCCGTCGGCACGATAGGCCGTCGCCCTAGCGTGCGGCGAGATTGGCGCGAAAGCCGGCCTTCACGGCGTCCTTGAGGCAGGCATAGGCCCCGTTGCTCGTCCGCCCGTACCAGCGCTCGTCGCTCGCGTTATAGCTTCCGCGGCTCTCCACCACCCAGACGACGGAGTCGGCGGGGCAGTGCTGCTGCGCCTCCTGCTCGAATTGAAAGCGCGGCATGTCCGGAGACAGCACGGCCTCGCCGGCCAGCGGCGGGACCAGGAAGAGCAGCAGCAGCGCGGTGCCCCACATCAGAAACTCCGGCGCCAGCGGCGCCTGCTGACGATCGCGCCACGGATTTGATAGCCGGTGAAGAACGACACGGTAGCGACGGCAAGCGAGATCAGCAAAGCTTCCATGCGACCTCTCCGATGCGACGAACGTTCCGGCGAGAAGGCCGCGCCTTTTGACGCGGCCTCTCTCTGGGCTCAGCGGATGTGGATCGGGAACACGAAGTCGATCGCGGGCGGCGCGTAGGGCGCGTAGACCACCGCCGGCGGCGCGTAGACGTATCCGCGGCTGCCATAGTAGTCGTAGGCGCGCGAGCCACCGTAGTTGTGATGGTCGTCGCGGTCGTACGACCGATGCTGATCGTCGCGACCGCGATGGTCGTTGTCCGCCAGCACTGGCCCTGAGGCCAGGCCGATCACCGCGGCAAGCGCGAGGGCCGCAACGAGGGCGTGGCTGTTCTTATGGGATCGGCTGTGTCGGCTCATAGGATTGTTCATGATGCCGCTCCTCTTCTTGTTGTGGGGCAGGCCCCGATGATGGGGCGTGATCGGCGCGAGAATTCACGCTGATCAAAGGCTACTTGCTGCCGTGCTGATGCGGGGCGAACATAGCGTCGGCGGTCTTCTTCTGGCTGTCCGACATGGTGAGGTAGAGCGTCTGGAAAGCCGGGATCAGCTTCGAGAGACCATCCACATGAGCCTTGGCGAGATCCTGATAGGCATTGAGATCGTCGACGGCGCTCATGGTCGCCGCGTTGGGCTTGTCCGCGAGAGTGTCCCTGATCGTCTTCGCATTGTCCCGCATCACGCCGGCAAAGCTGTTCCACTCGGAGGTCTGGGCGGCGGTGATGTGGAGCTTCTTGTGAAGGTCCGCGATGCGCGCCTCGACGCGGTCGACGGACGCGTGCGCGGCCTTGGACGCGTCGGTCGACGCGAGCTGCGCCGGCTGTCCGGCGGCCTGGGCGGGTGGCACCTGCGCGAATACGACGGCCGCCAGGATCGCCGCGGTCGCCAGGACGTAAGTGGTTCGGTCGATGATTTTCATCGTCGGGAAGCCTTCTGTTGCGTGTTGTCCTCGAGCGCCGGGATGGCGGCTCTCGGTATCTGTCGGCGCTCGGGCAGAGCAGAAGCCACGCAGCGTCAGACCGCACCCTAGCGGCTCGCCCACGACGCGATAGCATCGGAATGTACTCAGCATCGTCGCGGGCTCAGCCGGCACAGCCTGCCGGGGTTCCGGCGGCCGGGGCCCGCGCCGTCGCCCTGAGTATTTTCCGAGCCTATCGCCGGCGACCCGACAGGGTCAGTCTCACACGGAGTACGGAAAGGGACCCCCAAGCCCCCCTTGGCCCTTCCCGCAATACCCCCGCCTCGGTTCTTCCCCCTCCGAGGCGGGGGCGTTTCTATCCCTATGCCGCCCCGGAAGATCGTGCTTTGCCAGGACACTAACCCACAAACCTGCGGCCACACCGCGGCCTAGGTATCCATGGTAACCTCAAACATTCTTGCTGCCCGACCTGGGGTACGAGAGCAGGAAAGCAGGCACGACATGGCCACACGAAACCGCCCGCGGCAGGCCGGTGCCACTCGGCCGCGAGCGAGCCGTCGTGCATCGCCGAATAAACCGAAAGAGATCGTGCTGCCGCCGCGCAACGACTTCCCGGTCGTCGGTCTCGGCGCCTCCGCCGGCGGCCTCGAAGCGGTCGGCAAGCTCCTCGACGCGCTCCCCGCCGACGGCGGCATGGCCTTTATCCTGGTCCAGCACCTCGATCCCACCCACGAGAGCATGATGGTGGATCTGCTGCGCGGCCACACGGCGATGACGGTGGTGCAGGCAGCGGACGCCATGTTGGTCGAGCGCAACCACGTCTACGTCATTCCGCCCCAGAGCGATCTCTCGATCCGCAAGGGCGCGCTCCATCTGTCGCCCCCTCGGGAGCGGCGGGGGGCACGCATGCCCTTCGATTTCTTTCTGCGCTCGCTGGCCGAGGAGTGCGGCCGGCTGGCGGTGTGCGTGGTCCTGTCCGGGACCGGTGCCGACGGGACGGTCGGCCTGAAGGCGATCAAGGAAAAAGGCGGACTGATCGTCGTGCAGGACCCGGCGGAGGCCGCCTTTGACGGCATGCCACGCAGCGCCATTTCGACCGGTGCGGCGGATCTCGTCCTGACGGTGTCGGAGATCCCGGAAGCGCTCGCCGCGCGCGGCCGCCAGCTGCAGCTGAAAGCCGGCACCAAGGGCTCGGTGCCGCCCGACCAGGCGAGCGACGCGCTGGCGCAGATCATCGATCTCCTGAGCGCGCAATCCCCGCATAAATTCGGCTTCTACAAGCCGAGCACGCTGCTCCGCCGTCTGGAGCGGCGGATGGCATTGACCGCCACGGCCGACACCGAGCGCTATCTGGACCTGCTCCGGTCGGATCCCCGGGAGCGCGAGCTGCTCGCCAAGGATCTGCTCATCCACGTCACCAGCTTTTTTCGCGACCCCAAGGCCTTCGAGCTGCTGGCGGAGAAAGTCGCTCCCGACCTCGTTCGCCATCGAGCCCCCGATCGCACGCTGCGCGTCTGGGTCCCCGCCTGCAGCACCGGCGAGGAGGCCTATTCCATTGCCATGGTGCTCCTCGATGAGATTGCCACGGCCAAGCAAGGCATCCGGCTGCAGGTCTTCGCCTCCGACATCGAGGCGGACGCGGTGACCTTTGCCCGTAACGGCCTCTACCCGGACTCGATCCAGGCGGAGATGACGCCACAGCGGCTAGCCCGCTTCTTCGTCAAGGAGGGCGAGAGCTATCGCGTGGCCCCGGCGCTCCGCGAGAGCGTCGTCTTCACGCTGCAGGACGTGCTGGCGGACGTGCCGTTCTCGCGCCTCGATCTCGTCTCCTGCCGGAATCTTCTGATCTATCTGCGGCCGGAAGTGCAGGAGAAGGTGCTCTCGCTGTTTCATTTCGCCTTGCGCGAGGGCGGCGTTCTCTTTCTCGGGACCGCGGAGACGGTGGGCAGCCACACCGATTGGTTCGAGCCGTTCTCGGAAGAGCACCGGATCTACCGGCACGCCGAACGCAGCCGGCCCGGCGAGGTGGACTTCCCCATCGTGGGCGGCGAAAGCCGACGGCCGGTCTGGCCGCGTATCGTGCGCGCGCCGGCCCTTCAGCAGGGCGGCTCGGAGGAAATCGCCCAGCGTCTGCTGCTCGAGACCTATGCGCCCGCCTCGGTGCTGATCAACCGCAAGCACGAAGGCCTGTTTTTCTTCGGACCGACCGACCGCTACCTGCGCGTCGCCGCGGGCGCGGCGAGCCGCGATCTGGTGGCCATGGCGCGCGAGGGGCTGCGCAACAAGCTCATGCTGGCCATCCAGCAGACCAAACGAACCCATGAGCACACGACGAGCACCGACGCACAGGTGGACCGCGACGGCCAATCGGTCACGGTGAGCATCGACGTGCGGCCGGTGCAAAACGACGGCGAGGATCTGCTCCTGGTCAGCTTCACCGACCAGCCCAGGACCACGAAGCAGCCCAGAGCCGCCGCCGAGCCTGCCACCGACGGCTCGCGGATTGCCGAGCTGGAGCAGGAGCTGGACGCCACCCGGAAGGATCTGCAGGCCGCCATCCGCAACCTCGAGATCTCGAACGAGGAGTTCCAGGAGATCAACGAGGAAGCGATGTCGGTGAACGAGGAGTATCAGTCCACCAACGAGGAGCTGGAAACCTCGAAGGAGGAGCTGCAGTCCCTCAACGAGGAGCTGACCGCCCTCAACAGCCAGCTCCAGGAGACGATCGGCCAGCTACGCGGCACGTCGAACGACCTGCAGAATATCCTGAACAGCGCCGACGTGGCGACGATCTTCCTGGACAGCAAGCTGCACATCCGCTTCTTCACGCCGGCGGCCAAAGTCGCTCTTCAACATGATCGCCTCGGATACCGGCCGTCCCCTCGCCGATCTCGCGCGACGCTCCAATGACAGCGATCTCCTGATCGAGGCCCAGGCGGCGCTCACCGGCATCACGCCCGTCGGCCGCGAGATCGAGACCGATACGGGCGCTTGGTACATGCGCCGGATCCTGCCCTACCGCACTCTGGACGATCGGATCGAGGGCGTGGTCATCACCCTCGCCAATATCTCCGAGACCAAGGCGGCGGAACGGAAGATCCAGGAAGCCTGGGGATATTCCAACAGCATCGTCGATACGGTTCCCGTGCCCCTGGTCGTGCTCGACGACGAGCTTCGCGTCATCTCCGCCAGCCGGTCCTTCTATCGCACCTTTTCGGCCGAGCCCGGAGAGACCGTCGGCCGGGAGGTCGCGGCAATCAACGGCCGGCACCTCGACGTGCCGGCGCTCCGCGGCTTCCTCGATCGGCTGCGCGCGGGCGAGACCGGCGTGCACGATTATGAAATCGAGGTGGAGCTGCCGATGCTGGGCCGGCGATCGCTGCTGATGAACGCCCGGGAAATTCGCGGCGAGCCCCTGGCAAGGCGGCAAATCCTGCTGACCATCGACGATATCACCGAGCGCAAGGGCGTCGAGACGGCGCTGGCCATCGCCAAGCGCCAGGCCGAGCGGGCGAATCTCGCCAAGTCCCGCTTTCTCGCCGCCGCCAGCCACGATTTGCGGCAGCCCTTGCAGACCATCAGCCTGCTGCACGGCGTCCTCGTGCGGAAGATCACCGATCCCGCCACCTTGAAGCTGGTGGCGAAACTGGACGAGACCCTCGGTGCGATATCCGGGATGCTGAACACGCTCCTCGACATCAATCAGCTGGAGGCCGGGATCGTTCATCCGGAGACGGCGGATTTCAGCATCGGCGCTCTGCTCGAGCAGATGAAGAACGAGTTCTCCTATCAGACGGAGGCGAGCGGGCTCGGCTGGCACGTGGTCCGCTGCGGACTGGTCGTGCGGAGCGATCCACGGCTGCTGCAGCAGATGATCCGCAATCTGCTCTCGAATGCGGTGAAGTACACCGCAGCGGGCAAGATCATGCTGGGGTGCCGGCGGCGCGGCGACAAGCTGCGGATCGAGGTCTGGGATACCGGCATCGGCATCCCCGAGGAGCAGCTGCAGACGATCTTCGAGGAGTTTCACCAGCTCGACAATCCCGCGCGCGAGCGCGGTCGCGGTCTCGGCCTCGGTCTCGCCATCGTGCAGCGCCTCGGCGACCTCCTGAGCCACACCGTCCACGTCCGCTCACGGCCCGGCAAGGGCTCCGTCTTCGCCATCGAGGTGCCGCTTGGCGAAGCCGCCGAGGGCCAGACCGTTGCAATTCGCTCGGCCGATGGCCAGGGCTTTGCCGGCCACAGCGGCGCGATCCTCGTCATCGAGGATGATCCGTCCGTCCGCGAGATGCTCGACCTCCTGTTCAAGAGCGACGGCCACCGCACGGCGGTAGCCGCCGATGGCAAGGGAGCGCTGACGCTGGTGGTGCGGGGCGCGATCCGGCCGGACGTGGTCGTGGCGGACTACAATCTCCCGGGCGGGCTGAATGGCCTGCAGGTCGTCGCCGCGCTTCGGGCGACGCTGCATCGGGAGATCCCCGTCATCATCCTGACCGGTGACATCTCCAGCCAGACCCTGCGCGAGATCGCCCAGCAGGGCTGCATCCAGCTCAACAAGCCCGTGAAGGCGGAAGAGCTGACGCGCCTGATCCAGAGTCTTCTTATCGTGCCGGAAGCGGCGGCGTCCGCCAAATCGACGGCACGGCCGGCGACCGAAACCACTGTCCTCGCGGAGCCGCTCACCGTCTTCGTGGTCGATGACGACGACGACGTGCGCGGTGCCACCCGCGATTTGCTGCAGGCCGCCGGCAAACGGGTCGAGACATTCGAGGGCGGCGCGGCGTTTCTCGATGCTTATCGCGCCGACCGCATGGGCTGCCTGCTCCTCGACGCCCACATGCCCGCCATGAGCGGCTTCGACGTGCTGGCGCGCCTGCGCGCGGACAACCACCGGCTGCCGGCGATCATGATCACCGGCCAGGGCGACATCCGGATGGCGGTGCAGGCAATGAAGGCCGGCGCGGTGGATTTCATCGAGAAGCCGATCCACCACGACGCCCTGCTTGCCAGCATCGATCGCGCCCAGAAATCCGTCTATGATTCGACGGAGCGCTCCACCCGGCGCCAGGCGGCGGTGACGCGCATCGCCGGCCTGACCGAGCGCGAGCATACGATCATGGATCTCGTGATCGCCGGCCACGCCAACAAGGAGATCGCGGCACGCCTCGGCATCAGCCAGCGCACGGTGGAGAACCATCGGGCGGGAGTCATGCAGAAGACCGGCGCCGCCTCGCTGCCGGATCTGGTTCGCCTGGTGATCGCCGCCGCTTGACGGTCCGTCAGTCCGCGGCTCTGTCGAGCACCCGGAAAGTCTTCAGGCCATGCTGGCGGGCCAGATCGCGGGCCTTTGTCCTGGCCGCTGCCTTGCTCTCGACCAGGAACTCCTGCGAGCTCCTGCTCTCGGCTTCGCTTGGATCGTTCTGGGTCCAGAGCGTCGCTCGCAGGCCCTCGTCGGTGTCCTCGATCTTCAGTCGGACGATCATGGCGGGCTCCTTGCAGTGATATTCGCCTCTGCCGGGGAGATTCGGAGCGCGATCCCAACGATCACAAATCGCGCTCCGAATATATTTTCTTGTGCCATTTTCCGCCTCGGTGGAGACGGCTCTAGAAATCCATCCCGCCCATGCCACCCATGCCGCCATCGGGCATCTGCGGCGTCGCCGTCCTGCTGGCCTTGTCCGCCACCATCACTTCCGTGGTGATGAGGAGACCGGCCACGGACGCGGCGCCCTGCAATGCCAGGCGCACGACCTTGGTGGGATCGATGATGCCGGCCTTGACCATGTCGGTGTAGCTGCCGGTCTGGGCGTCGTAGCCATAGTTGGCCTCGCCCTTCTCCAGAAGCTTGCCGACGATGACGGAGCCGTCGCCACCGGCGTTATCGACGATCTGCCGCACCGGTGCCTGAAGCGCGCGGCGGACGATGTCGATGCCGACCTTCTGGTCGTCGTTGTCGACCCTGAGCTTGACGATCGCCTTGATGCCGTAGAGGAGCGCCACGCCGCCGCCGGCGACCACGCCCTCCTCGACTGCCGCGCGGGTCGCATGCATCGCGTCGTCAACGCGGTCCTTGCGCTCCTTCACCTCGACCTCGGTCGCACCGCCGACGCGGATGATCGCCACGCCGCCCGCCAGCTTGGCGAGACGCTCCTGCAGCTTTTCCTTGTCGTAGTCCGAGGTGGTCTCCTCGAGCTGCGCCTTGATCTGGCCGATCCGTGCCTCGATGCTTTTCTTCTTGCCCGACCCGTCGATGATCGTCGTGCTTTCCTTGTCGATCCGGATCTTCTTGGCCCGGCCGAGCATGTCCAGGGTGACGTTCTCGAACTTGATGCCCAGGTCCTCGCTGACGACCTGGCCGCCGGTGAGGATGGCGAGGTCTTCCAGCATCTCCTTGCGGCGATCGCCGAAGCCCGGAGCCTTCACCGCCGCGACCTTGAGGCCGCCGCGCAGCTTGTTGACGACGAGGGTGGCGAGCGCCTCGCCTTCGATGTCCTCGGCGACGATCAGCAGCGGCTTGCCGCTCTGCACCACGGCCTCGAGCAAGGGGAGCATCGCCTGCAGGCCCGGCAGCTTCTTGTCATGGAGCAAAACATAGGGATCCTCGAGCTCCACCAGCATCTTCTCGGCATTGGTGACGAAATACGGCGAGAGGTAGCCGCGGTCGAACTGCATGCCCTCGACGACGTCGAGCTCGGTCTCCAGGCTTTTCGCCTCCTCGACCGTGATCACGCCCTCATTACCGACACGCTGCATCGCCTTGGCGATCATCTCGCCGATCTCGCGGTCGCCGTTGGCGGAGATGGTGCCGACCTGGGCGATCTCGGAATTCGTCGAGACTTTCTTGGAGCGCTTCTTCACATCCTCGACAACCGCCGCGACGGCGAGGTCGATGCCGCGCTTGAGATCCATCGGGTTCATGCCGGCGGCAACCGCCTTGGCGCCCTCGCGAACGATCGCCTGGGCCAGAACGGTGGCCGTCGTGGTGCCGTCGCCGGCGAGGTCACTGGTCTGGGTGGCGACCTCCTTCACCATCTGGGCGCCCATGTTCTCGAACTTGTCCGAGAGCTCGATCTCCTTGGCGACGGTGACGCCGTCCTTGGTGATCCGAGGCGCGCCATACGACTTGTCGAGGACGACGTTGCGGCCCTTGGGGCCCAGCGTCACCTTGACGGTATTGGCGAGAATGTCGATGCCGCGCAGCATGCGATCGCGTGCGTCGGCATGAAACCTTACGTCCTTGGCTGCCATGATGTTCGCTCCCTATGCGGCTTTACGTGCGGCGGGCTTCGTCTCGATCACGCCCAGCAGATCCGATTCGGGCATGATGAGGAGTTCCTCGCCATCAAGCTTGATCTCGCTCCCCGACCACTTGCCGAACAGCACGCGGTCGCCGACCTTGACGGCCGGCGCGTAAACCACCCCGCTCTCGGAGCGGGCGCCGGGGCCCACCGCGACGACCTCGCCCTCCGCCGGTTTTTCCTTAACCGTGTCGGGAATGATGATGCCGCCGGCACTCTTCTCTTCCGCCCCGACGCGGCGAATCACCACGCGGTCGTGCAAGGGATGAAATTTCATGAAAGTCTCCTGCGGCGACGCGAACGCCCGCCGTTGGCCAGTGAGCCTATGGCTCGGCCGGGTCAAATAACTGCTGCAATAATGGCTTGCTGCATCACTCTAGGTGGTGCGGAGGGGTCACGTCTGCAATGGCAATAATGCGAATCCGACAGCGAATTCGGCCATCCGGCGTAATCGCCCACCGCTCCTCTCGACCCCACCGCATGTCATCGCGTGTGGGATCGAGAGGAAATTGTCCCAGCCAGCTCAGTTCAAGGTTATCTCGACCACGCGATTGCGAGGCTCGCGAACGCCCTCGCCGGTCGGCACCGGCGGCTCGCGCTCGCCCACCCAGCGCTCATCGATCTGGCTGGCCTGCACGCCCGCTTCCGTCAGAACGCTCCGCACGGTGTCGGCGCGGCGATGCGAGAGCGCGAGATTGTAGGGATCGGTGCCGGCGAGATCGGCCTTGCCGATCAGCACGACGCGGACCGACTTATCCGGTCCCATGCTGGTCTTCGCCTGATCGACGATCTGGTGCGCCTGCGCCGTCAGATCGGAGCGATCGAAATCGAAATACACGTTGAATTGGCGCGCCGGGATCGCCTGGGCGGGAGGCGGGGCAGCTGCAACGCCGTGGAGGTTCCGTTCCAGCTCGTCGAGGGAGGCAACGAACTCCTGGTGGCAGGTGCCGTTGAAGTTGGTCTGCCAATCCTTTTCCGTGCGCTCCAGCCAGCAGTCGTACCGGGCCTGCGCGCGTGCCGCGAGCACGGGGTAGCGCTCGCGTCCGCCGCCATCGAGGGCGGTCATGAGTCGGCCCCGGCCCTCCGCCATCTGGGTGCGGAGCCTGAGGGGCGTTTCGAGCGGAATGGCCCAGTTTGAGTTGTTCTCGGGCATCACGACCTCGCCGCTCGCGGACTCCAGGCCTTTACGCGAGAAATAATCGCTGTCCACCCAGACACCCTGCGGAAGGCCGGCGAGATAGTTGGCGTACTCCGCATAGTCATGGGCGATGGCGTGGTTGAAATCTCCGCCGCCCTGAGAAGCCGCCTGCTGGATTTCCGGATGCGTCCAGACCGAGGTGTCGGGGTTGCCGTGCATGGACGGATTGAAGGACCAGTTCGAGCAGCCCGCGAGCAGGACGGAACCGGTGAGGACGAGAGACGCTTTGACTGCGTTTCGATAGTTCATGATTTGAAAACTCCTGAGAATGTCTGCTTGGGCAACGGGATCCGCGATCATCAGGATCAGGAGCAGCTCGGGTGAGCTGCGGCCGTTACTTTCTCCAAGCGAGAAACGATGAAGTATTGACGGGGGCACCATAGTGTCGGCGACATCGGCGACGATAGGATCGGAAAACACCTAGACGGCCGTGTCAGCCCGGGGGTCGCCGATCATCGGCGTCCAGCGGGCGGTGCTGCCGGCGACCCTCGCCGCGGCCTCCGGCGGAACCGGATCCAGCGACCGCTTTTCCCGCTGCGATGAGCGGTGCATACTTCGTCTGTTGCAGTGCAGCAGATAAGGGACCCCGTGGACCTCGCCCCCGTTCTTGCCCGGCTGGGCCGCTGGCTTGCCACCGCCTTGGCGCTGCTGCCCTTGTTGCCGCTGGCGCCCGCCTATGCCGACGGTGCCTGCTCCGAGGTGGTGGCGCGGGCGAACCCGCTCCTGGTTCCCGCCGCCTTCGGTCCGTCCCTTGCCGCCGAGGAGGCGGAAGTGGGCCTCACCTTCCTCGGCCACGCCAGCTTCCTCATCGAGAGCCCCGGCGGCGTCACCATCGTCACGGACTACAACGGCTATCTCCGGCCGGCGGCGGCGCCCGACGTCGTCACCATGAACCACGCCCATTCCACCCACTACACGGACAATATCGATCCCGGCATCAAGCTGGTGCTGCGCGGCTGGGACACCGGCGAGGGTCCGCCGCACTACGACGTGAAATTCGGCGACGTGCGCATCCGCAACGTCAACACCAACATCCGCGATGGCGGCGGCGGCACCGAGTTCGGCGGCAACTCGATCTTCATCTTCAATACCGGCGACCTCTGCATCGCCCATCTCGGCCATCTCCATCACACGCTGACGCCGGAGCATCTGGCGGCGCTGGGCCAGATCGACGTGCTGCTGACGCCGATCGACGGCGCCTACACCCTCAGCCAGCCTGACATGATGGAGGTGATCGCGGCGATCCACCCGGCGGTGGTGATCCCCATGCACTATTTCGGCCCGCCGATCCTGGATCGCTTTGTCGCGCGGATCCGCGACACGTACGATGTCCATACGTTGGACGCGCGCCGCATCGCCCTGACGCGCTCGATGCTGCCGCAGAAGACGGAAGTCTGGGTGCTGCCGGGCGGTGGATTCTAGCGGAGAGACTCAGCTCCGCATGAATCCCGGACCCCAGAGATTGAGCGTGCGCTCCTCGTGGGGCCAGAAGCGGCCGGTGATCTCATCGGGCACCACCTCGATCTCCGCCGAGAGCTCGATCAGGTAGCCCTGGGGGTCGTGGATCATGAAGAAGAGGTTGTTGCCGGGCCCGTGCCGGCCGGGCCCCCACCAGAGCTTTATCCGCAGGCCCGCCATGTGGTCGGCCCAATCCCGGATGTCGTTCCAGCAGCTGGTCTCGTAGGAGTGATGGTCGGGCCGGGACTCCGGCGCGCGGAACACCGCGAAGCTGTGGTGCTCCGAATCGGTGCGATAGAAGGCGACCGTCCGCTCGTCGCCTTCGCGGACGTAGTCCGAGGGTACGAATCCCAGGACGTCCTCGTAGAAGCGCATCATCTCCGGGAGCCGGGATGACGCCACGACCACGTGCTGCAGGCGGCCCGGCATTCTCGCCGCGGCGCCAACGCCGGCGGCGGGCGTCGCGCTCTCGTGCCGCAGCCCGAACACCGCAAGCCGTCCGTCGGGATCGCGCACGGCGATAGCGTCGTCGCGGAAGAGCGCCGTCGGCGACGGCAGGATCGGCACGCCGCGGCCGCGCAGCCAATCCCTGACATCGCCGAGCTGGCGCGAGTTATCCAGGCGAAACGCGCTCAGCGGTTGGGTTCCCGGCTCGCCCTTGCCGGCGAGGACGGTGCGCTGGTGGCCCTCCAGGGCAACGGTACCGTCCGGCAGCGGCCGGGCCGCCAGCCCCAGCGTGTCGCCGTAGAAGCGGGCCAGAGACGTGGGATCGGCGCTGTCGAGGCGGATATGGTCGAGCTTGGCGGGCCAGATCGGCGAGCGGTTGGTCATGAGCAGGTTCTCCTCCGGCACCAGTCTTCCGCAACCCCATGCCGCCCGCAAGCACCGGCATGGAGGAGCCCGCTACACGTCACCGCGAGATGCGCCGCAGCTCCGCCGAGGCCAGGAAGCCCTCGAGCGAGCCACCGACGCATCCTGCGGCGGCCTTCTCCAGGGGAGGTCGCGCCGCGCCTTCGGCCTTGCGCAGCAGCTCGTACTCGCCAATGTGGAAGGCGACGAGGCAGCCGCGGGCCGCCTGTGCCGCCTGATCGCCCTGCTCGGCGAACCGCTGCAGCTGATCGATGGACACTTGCCCGAGATAGAAGGCGGCGATCAGGTCGGGCCCCGTGCTCTGGTTCAGCGCTGCGACGTTGCGCTCGTACTCCGTCTTGTCGTCCTGGCCCAGCCTGCCATGCGCGACGTGGAGGAGCACGACGGCCGAGGAACTCGCGGGCCTGAGCTTGATGACATGCTCGAAATCGTCCGCCGACTTGTCGAACCGGCCCAAGGCAAACTCGTAGACCGCGCGGTTCTCGTAGGCGACCACGTAATCCGATTTCAAGCGGATAGCGTTGCCAAAATCCGCCATCGCCTTCTCGACCTGCGCCTGGTGCGAATAGGCAACCCCGCGGCCGCTGAGCGCCGGGAGCAGGTCATGCTGAAGTTCGAGCGCGCGGCTGAATTCGGCGATCGCCTGGTCATAATCCTGCCGGCGCTGGAGCACTGTAGCGCGGCGTTCATGCCCGATCGCGGAATCCGGCTTGTGGTGGATGATCTCGTCGTAGTCGGCGAGCGCGGGATCGTATTGCCCCTTGAAGAAATAGGCATCCCCTCGGTTCAGGCGAACGGTGGGATCGTCGGGCGAGAGCTGGAGCGAGACCGTCAGGTCGACGATTGCCAGATCGTATTGGCCTTTCCCGAGATAGGCGGCACCTCGATTGTTGTAGGCATAGGCATTGTCGGGGCTGAGTCGAATCGCCTCCTCGGCGTCGGCGATCGCCTTGTCGCGGTCGCCTGCCTGAATATAGGCAACACTGCGCCCATCGAGCACCATGACGCGCGTCTTCGGGGCTAGGCCGGGAGATTGGAGCACCAGGGTATAGCGCCGGATAGCCTCGGCGTAGTCGCCGCGCTGCTGCGCCTTGGCACCTGCCGTGATATCGCCGGGAACGCCGCCGGCGCAGCCGCCCAGCCCGATGACGAGAACCAGCGCCAGCGCTCCGGCAAATCGCCGCATCCTCCTCCGCCCTTTCATTGGCCCGTCAGAGCGATCTGCGCATGCTGCTCCTCGCGGATCTGCTTGAGCGCCGCCGCTGCCGCGGCGCGTGTCGCTCCCGTGCAGAGGGACTTGTCGATCGCGAAGGTGAACTCGCGGCGGACGGTGACGAGTCGGTTCGTCGCCGCCCAGTGCGTCTGATAGTGGATGTGCTCGTTGTCGATCCGCGTGTCCTTCGGGAGCTGCGCGACCCGCTTCCCGTCGGGCAGTTCGAGCGACAATTCCTCGGTCTCGCGGCCACTGAAGCAGGGCGTGCTCTCGCTGTCGGCGAGATTGGCGACCGCGAGCGGCCCCATGAATACGTCGCCGGGCCGTGTCAGCAGCTCAAGACCGATCGGTGGACGGAAGCTTTCGCCGGCGACGATGCCCGCGCGCGACGCAATCTCGAAATGCCCGCTGACGCTGTAGTCCTGCGGCAGCAGCGTCGGTGTCGTCACCTCGAAGCTGCCGGTCCCTTCCTCCGAAGCCGCCGTCAGCTGCGCCTTCGCGGCACGCTCCGGTCCATAGGACATGATCGCGAAGGCATAGGCGCGCAGCGACAGCCCCATGGGCCCCGAGGCGGAGGTGACGCTGGTGCCCGTGATCTTGCCATCCGGCATGATCCGCGCCACGGTCCGCGCCGTCACCGAAGCTACCCCCGGTGGCAGGATGGGGATCGCCCGCTGCGCCTTGCCGGTTGCCACGGCGTGCACCACCGGCTTCCCGTACTCCTCGATCGGCAGGGTTCCGAAGGGCCCGACGCCGGACGTCGCATCGACATAGAGGTCGAATTCCGGCAGCCAGGTGATCGCGTGATTGAGTTGCGCCAGCGTCGGCACCTCGGAGAGCGTGTAGCTGTTGCCGAAATTGACCATGACGATCTCGCTGTCGATCCCCTTGGCCTTCAGCAACGCCGCCAGGATGACCGTATGGTCCTTGCAGTCGCCGTAGCCGTTGGCAAGGATCGTATCGGCATCGTGCGGCACCAGCCCGCCGTTCCCGAGCGCGATGCTGACATAACGCACGCGACCGGCCACCCAATTGTAGATCCTCTGCGCCTGCTGTCGGCGCTGGGTGACGCCGGCGGTGATCTCCTCGGCGAGGGCCTTGACCTTGGGCGTGACCTGTATTTTTTCCGCGGCGAGCGCGAGGTAGGCGTGCGCGAGCTGTTCGTAGCTGGCGAAGCTCGAAATGAAATATCTCGGCAGACGGTCATAAGGCGAGAGCGCCGCCGTATCCTCCACGAGGGCATTCGGAGCCGCATAGCGCCAGCGGTAGATTGTCTTGTCGCCCGTCGTCCGCTGCTCGAACTCGAGCCCATGCGTCTCCGCCCTCAGCGCCATCGCCTTTGGCGCGCGCACGGTGATCTCCACTTTCTCGTACGCGAAAGTGCGCTGAAAGTAGCCGTCGGTGACGAATTGACCGGGGAAGGTCGGATGCTTCTGACGCCAGCGCGCGGTCCAGACGACCGTGTCGCCGCCGGAGAGATCCGGAAAGACGATCACCTTCTGCCGGTAGTCGTCGAACATCCGCAGCTGCGGCGTGCCAGGCTGCAGCTGAGGAAGAATGTTGGCGGTGTTGACCGCCAGTTTCTTGCCACTCGACTTGAGCGTATAGGCCTCGATGATCTCGAGATCCTGCATTGAGTCGCTGTAGCCGAGCGGAATCTGACCGATGTCCGCCGCCGCGGAGTTGTTGGTCGCGCGCAGCTCGCTGTGGATGGTGACGGCATAGCGTCCATCCGCCTGCACATCGTAGTCGCGCGTCAGGACTTTCTGGATGATCGGCGGCTCGTCGGCGGCGCGCGCGACAGGCATTGCAATCAGGACCAGCATGAGCAGCAGGAGGCCTCGCCAGCCGCGCTGCATCAGTTCGTTGTACACGCCCAAGGAGCTCCCGGTTCCGTCGCGGAAACGCTACCAGGAATTGGTGCATTGTCCAGGGCCTCCAATCAAATTGGTGATTGTCGCCGCTGCGCTCAGGGCCGGAGAAATGCACGAGGTCGGCGCGGAGCGCGCATCCCGTCCGGGCCCCCAAGGTCGTCCGGTGTCGGCCCTGAGGTATGTCAATCCGCTATAATCTTGTCATGAGGTGATGGGAGAGACACGATCCCAAATCATAGAAACCGCCAGATGTGTAACATTTATCGCGCGATTCCATGGGGATACTTGAACGTCCGGCGGATATGGGGGAAGGTTGCAAGCCAGCTCCTTCAGTACGGCTGCGAACGGTGGCTTCAATCGGTTCTCTACGTACATTCCCCGTCCTGGCCGCCGTGCTCGGCTGCCTCGTTGCCGGCAGCGCCGCCGCGGCCGGCCCGGACTGGATCGACGAAGGCAAGTTCGGTGTCCTCGCGCACGACATCGGCTTCCTCGGCCATCACGTTGAGAGCGGCACCGATTTCAACGGCGAACTGCTCTTCACCTCGCCCGGATTCCTCTCGTGGATGGGCGCGCCGCGGCCGCACATCGGCGGCTCCGTCAATTCCGCCGGCAATACCAGTTACGGCTATATCGGCCTGACCTGGGACTACGATTTCTGGCGAAGCTGGCTCGGCTCCGGAGACGCCTTCTTCGTCGCCGGCAGCCTCGGCGGTGGCGTGCATGACGGGTATCTCAACTCGGGCCCGTCGGAGCGCAAGCTGCTGGGTTCCCGCGCCCTCTTCCGGGAAAGCGCCGAGTTCGGCTACCGCGTCACACCGGCGATCGGCATCTCGATCATGCTCGATCATCTCTCGAATGCGGGGATCGCCGACCACAACAACGGCCTCACCAACATCGGCGTCCGCACCGGCTACAGGTTCTGAGCCGGCGCCAGGGCGTTCCTCGCGTGAATCGGCGGCGGCAACCTGTCATGGCGGAGCAGCCGGTTTATCCTTGCGTCCGACCGATGGCTCCCCAATAAAGGGCGCCCATGTCAGCACTTCTCCCCCGTCGCCTCGCGGTCTTCGCCATTCTCGCCTGGGCCGCGATCACCCCGCTTCCCGCACACGCCCACGCCATCGTCGTCGAGACGACGCCGCAGGTGGACGCGGTCATGCACGTGCCCATCGATGTCAAGCTGCGCTTCAACAGCCGGATCGACCGCTCCCGCTCCCGCCTCGTCCTCCTCGACGCCAGCGGCAAGGAGAGCCCGATCGCGATCGGCAAGAACTCACCGACCGACATCCTGACGGCGCGGATCGACGGCATCGCACCCGGCAGCTACCGCCTGCGCTGGCAGGTGCTCGCTCTCGACGGCCACATCACGCGCGGCGACATTCCCTTCACCGTCGCCCCCTGAGCGCGATGAGCACGCTCATCGATCTTTTCGGCTTCCTGAGCGTGATCCTGCGCGGGCTCGTGCTGGTGACGCAGTCCTTCACCGTCGGCGGCATCGCCTTCCTGCTGCTGCTGGCACACCCCATGAGCGGGGCGCTCGGCGTGGAGGGCAGACGGGTCAACGAGCGCGCCCAATACTTCCTGCTGTGGAGCGCGATCGCCTTTGCCGTGACCGAGCTCGCCTTCGTCGCAATGCAGTGCGCGGTCCTGATCGGCACCGTCGATCTCACGGCGCGCGAGGCGCTGGGCGCGAATTTCGCGATCGCCGGTCTGGTACTTGCGGCGGCGGGCCTGGCCATCGCCTGGGCGGTCCGCGTTCCCTTCGGGTCGGGGATCTCGGTGGCGCTCGCCGCGCTGGCGGTGCTGGTGATGGTGGCGCAATCCACCACCAGCCATGCGATGGCGCGCCTCGACGACCGCGTGCCGCTGGCCATCGCCGACATCCTGCACATGGCCGGCGCCGCGGTATGGATCGGCGGCATTCCCTATTTCCTGCTGGCGCTCGCCGGCAGCCACGACGGCAGCGCCTGGCGCCGCATCGGCAAGCGCTTCTCCCAGATGTCGATGGCGGCGGTGGCGGCGCTGCTGGCGGGCGGCATCGTCATGTCGGTGATCTACATCGGCTCCTGGGACGCGGTCTATGGCACCGCCTACGGCGTCATGGTGGCGACCAAGGTGGCGCTGCTCTGCGCGCTCCTGCTGCTGGGCGGCATGAACTTTCTTCTGGTCGAGCGCCTGCGCCGGGATCCCTCGACGCCGATCCTGCGCCTGCGCCGCTTCGCCGAGGTGGAGCTCGGGATCGGCCTCACGGTGCTGTTCGCCGCCGCCTCCCTCACCTCGCAGCCGCCGGCTGCCGATCTCACGGCGGATCGCGCGAGCTGGTCGGAAGTGGTTGAGCGCTTGACGCCGCAGTGGCCGCGGCTCACCAGCCCCGACCGCACCCAGCTCATCGCCTATCAGATCGAGATCGCCCGAGACGAGGCGGCGAAGACGCACAAGAGCCTGCCGATCGCCTTCGTGCTCGGCTCCGGCGTGCCGCCGCCGCGGGATGCCGAGGACATCGCGTGGTCGGAATACAACCACCACTGGGCCGGCATCGCGGTGCTGCTGATCGGGTTGCTGGCGCTCGGTGAGCGATCCGGGCTGACGCCCTGGGCGCGACATTGGCCTCTGCTCTTCGTCGGCCTCGCGGTGTTCCTCCTCTTCCGGTCCGATCCGGAGGTATGGCCGCTCGGCCAGGTCGGGCTCATCGACAGCTTCAAGGATCCGGAGGTGGCGCAGCACCGGGTCTTCGTGGTCCTGATCGCCGGATTCGGCATCTTCGAATGGTGCGTGCGGACCGGAAAGATCCGCGCGCCGCGCGCGAAGCTGGTGTTCCCGCTGCTGTGCGCCTTGGGCGGTGGCCTGCTTCTGACGCATCAGCATGCGCTCTCCAACATCAAGGATCAGCTGCTGATCGAGATCACCCACGTACCCCTGGCGCTCGCGGGCATTACCGCGGGATGGGCGCGCTGGCTCGAGCTCCGGCTCGAGCCGCCGATCAGCCGGGTCGCCGCCTGGGTCTGGCCGATCGCCTTCGTGCTGGTGGGCATCATCCTGCTGGTCTACAGAGAGACCTAGCCGGAAGGATGACGCAGTGATCCTCGACATCATCCACCTGATCGTGGATCTCTCGCGGCGATTCGCTCTCGCGGTCGCGCTCATCGGCGTCGCCCTCACCGGCGTCGCCGGCTACTACGCCGGCACCAACCTCAGCATCGACACCGACGTCGACAAGCTCCTGGATCCCAACCTGCCGTGGCGCCAGCGCGAGATGGCGTTCGACCGCGACTTCCCGCAGTTCGACAATCTGATCGCCGTGGTCATCGATGGCGAAACGCCCGACGAGTCCGAGGACGCGGCGGCGGCGCTCGACGCCCGCCTCAGAGGCGACGTGCTGCATTTCCGCACCATCGACCGGCCGGACGGCAGCGACTTCTTCAAGCGGAACGGCATCCTGCTGCTGCCCAAGGAGGAAGTGCAGGACTTCGCCGACCAGCTCGTCGCGGCACAGCCCCTGATCGGCACGCTGGCGGCGGATCCGAGCCTGCGCGGGCTCTTCGACGCCCTCGACCTCGCGGCCCAAGGCATCGAGCTCGGCGAGACCAAGGGCGCCGAGCTCGACCATCCCTTCGCCGTCTTCGCCGATACCGTGGACGCGTCGCTGGCGGGCAAATACCACCCGCTCTCGTGGCAGACGCTGCTGACCGGGCGCAAGCCCAGCCCGCAGGAGCTCCGGCGCTTCCTCCTGGTGCAGCCGGTCCTCGATTATTCCGCTCTCGAGCCCGGGGGTGCCGCGAGTGCCGCGATCCGGCAGGCCGCGCTGGAGCTGCATCTCACGCCCGACCGCGGCGTGCGGGTCCGCCTCACCGGGCCGATTCCGCTCGGCGACGAGGAGTTCGGCAGCGTCACCGAGGGTGCCGGATTCTCCACCAGCCTCGCCTTCATCCTCATCTGCCTCCTGCTGTTCCTGGCGCTCCGATCGGTGCGCCTGGTGGTGCCGATCCTCATCACCCTCGCCATGGGCCTGGTGATGACCGCGGCCTTCGCGGCGATGGCGGTGCACTCCCTCAACCTGATCTCGGTGGCGTTCGCGGTGCTCTTCATCGGCATCGCCGTCGATTTCAGCATCCAGTTCAGCGTCCGCTACCGCTCCGAGCGCTTCGACATCGACGACCTCTCCGAGGCGCTGCGCCGCACCGCCCGCAGCATCGGCGCGCCGCTCGCGGTCGCCGCCACCACCACGGCGGTCGGCTTCTTCTCCTTCGTTCCTACGGCCTATACCGGCGTGTCCGACCTCGGATTGATCTCCGGCGTCGGCATGCTGATCGCCCTCGCCCTCAACCTGACCGTGCTGCCGGCTCTCCTGGTGCTGATCCGGCCCCGCGGCGAGCGGCGGGCGGTCGGGTTCCACCGCCTCGCGGCGGTCGATCGCTTCCTGGTCGAGCGCCGGCGTACGGTGGGGCTGGTGGCGCTGGCGGTGGCGCTGGTCGGCGTGGCTCTGGTGCCGCGCCTCACCTTCGATTTCAACCCGCTCAACCTCAAGGACCCCCGCACCGAGTCGGTCGAGACTCTGTTCGACCTGATGAAGGATCCCAACACCACCCCCAACACCATCGACGTCATGGCGGCTTCGCCGGCGGACGCGACCAGGCTGGTGGACCAGCTCGATCAGCTTCCGGAGGTCTCCCACAGCCTGACGATCATGACCTTCATCCCGGACGATCAGCAGGAGAAGCTGGCGATCATCACCGATGCAGCCACGCTCCTCGGCCCGACCCTGTCGCCGCCCGCGACGAAGCCGCCGCCCACCCCGGACGAGGAGCTGGCGGCGCTGAAGCATGCGGCCGAGACGGTCGGCCGCGCCGCCGCCAAGAACCCGCTGCCGTCGGTGGCGCATCTGGCGGAGGTCCTCGCCAAGGCCGCGGCGCGCGGCGCCGATGCCTTGCCGACGCTGCGCAGCAACCTCGTCGGCGGGCTCAATGCCCGCCTCAACGAGATGCGCATGGCGCTCTCCGCCGGGCCGGTGACGCTGGAGTCGCTGCCCGCGGACCTGAAGCGCGACTGGGTGACCGCGGACGGGCGCTTGCGGATCGAGGTCTATCCCAAGGGCGACGCCCGCGACAACGAGGTGCTGCGGGATTTCGTCTCGGCGGTGCGGAAGATCGCCCCGAACGCCACCGGCGCGCCGATCTCGATCCAGGAATCGGCGCTCACCATCGTCGGCGCGTTCCGCACCGCCGGCATCTTCGCACTTTTCGCCATCGCCTTGCTGCTGGCGCTGGTGCTGCGCCGCGTGCGCGACGTGGCGCTGGTGCTGGCGCCGCTCATCCTCGCGGGGCTTCTCACCGTGGCGACCAGCGTCCTCGCCGATCTCCCGCTCAATTTCGCCAACATCATCGCGCTGCCGCTGCTGCTCGGCGTCGGCGTCGCCTTCGACATCTATTTCGTGATGAACTGGCGCGCCGGCCGCGGCCAGCCGCTGCAGTCCGGTACCGCCCGGGCTGTGCTGTTCAGCGCCCTCACCACCGCCACCGCCTTCGGCAGCCTGGCGTTGTCGCGCCATCTCGGCACGTCCAAGATGGGCGTGCTGCTGACGATCGCGCTCGGCTACACGCTCTTCTGCACGTTCTTCGTGCTGCCGGCGCTGATGGGGCCGGTCAGGCCGCCCGACGACCGATGAGGCGGCGGCCCTCGCCGAGCTGCCACAGCGCCAGCGCCGGCCCGTAGACCAGCACGTCCCGTGCGCGCCGCACCAGGGCCAGCGCCAGGGATACCTCGGGCGTCAACCCCAGCACGTGCCCCAGCACCAGGAAGCTCCCCTCCTGGACGCCGAGCGCGCCGGGCACCAGGAATGCGCTGCTGCTGGCGGCCTCGATCAGCGCCGTCAACATGATGGCGTCGGTGACACTGACGGGATGGCCGAGATAGTAGAGCGCGATCCAGGCCTCGCCGCCGCTGATGAGCCACCCCACGAGCTGCCAGAGCCCGCTGAGGATGATGCGACGGGGCCGCCGGTAGATCACGTGCACAGCGCGGTCGAGCGGCTTGGCGCCGCCCACCAGCCGGTCGAAGCGCTCGCCGAAGACGACGCGGAAGACGCGCGCGAAGAGGCCGAAGATGCCGATGCGCTGCACCATTCCGAACGCGGCCAGCACGGGCAATGCCACCAGCAGGCCAAACGCCAGATGTCCGGCAAAGGACCGCTCGCCGTTGCGGTTCAGCAGCAGCCCGATGCCGATGAGCGTGAAGGCGACCTGCGAGACCAGCGACATCGTCATGTCGACGACCAGCGTCGCCACCGCCGAGCGCCGGCGCACGCCGCGGCCGATCAGGAGCCAGGCACCGGCCACCTCCCCGCCGATGCGGGCGACGGGAAGCATCGAGTTCACGGCTTCGCGAACCCAGACCATCCAGGCGAAGAAGGCGAAGGACGGCTGGGCGGCACCGGGGATCAGCACCTGCCAGGCTCGCGCATTCGCCAGCATGGGGATCACATGGAAGAGCGCCACCCACAGCAGTCCCCAGCCGGCGCTCGCGAATGTCGCCAGCACGGGGCCGGCACCCTGATAGAGCACCAGCGCGGTGGCACCGACCAGCCCGAGAAGGGCGAGCGCGAGGCCGATGCGGATCATGGGAACGGGCGCGACGGAGCGCGCTTCCCTCTCGACGTCAGGTCGATCGCGAGGTGCGAGGCGACGTGATGCCTCAGTGGGCCTCCCGCTCGCGCAGGAAGCGGAAGAATTCCACGCCCTCGCGCAGCCGGCGCACCATCATCTCCGGGCTCATCACCATCTCGCCGACGATCGAGGCGATCTTGCCGGCGCGGAAATAGAAGCGCCGATAGAACGTCTCGACGCTGTCGAAGATTTCCTCATGGGACAGATGCGGGTAGTGCAGCGGCGCGATCTGAATGCCGTGCTCGTCGACGAGCTCGGCGTGGTCGGCGTCGAGCCACTTGTTCTCTACCGCCTGGTTGTAGAGGAAGGTGCCGGGATAGGGCGCCGCCAGCGACACCTGGATGGTATGCGGATTGATCTCGGTGGCGAACTTGATCGTCTCCTGGATCGTCTCCTTGGACTCGCCGGGAAGCCCCAGGATGAAGGTGCCATGGATGGTGATGCCGAGCTCGTGGCAGTCCTTGGTGAACTTGCGCGCGACGTCGATGCGCATGCCCTTCTTGATGTTGTAGAGAATCTGCTGATTGCCGGTCTCGTAGCCGACCAGAAGCAGGCGCAGGCCGTTGTCGCGGAGGACCTTCAGGGTCTCGCGCGGCACATTCGCCTTCGCGTTGCACGACCAGGTGACGCCGAGCTTGCCGAGCTCGCGAGCCACCGCCTCGGCGCGCGGCAGATCGTCGGTGAAGGTGTCGTCGTCGAAGAAGATCTCCTTCACCTGGGGAAAATTCTTCACGATGTACTTCACCTCGTCGACCACGTGGCCGACGCTGCGCGTGCGATAGCGATGGCCGCCGACGGTCTGCGGCCAGAGGCAGAAGGTGCAGCGCGACTTGCATCCGCGCCCGGTATAGAACGAGACGTAGGGATGCTTCAGGTAACCGATGAAGTAGTCCTCGATGTGGAGGTCGCGCTTGTAGACCTCGCTGACGAACGGCAGCTTGTCCATGTTCTCGAGTATCGCGCGCTCGGCGTTGTGGACGATCACGCCCTCGTCGTTGCGATAGCTGACGCCGTCCACCGAGGCGAGCGAGCGCCCCTCGGCGATCTCCTTGATGGTGAAGTCGAACTCGTTGCGGCCGACGAAATCGATGGCAGGCGCCTGCTTGAGGCTCTCGTCCGGCTGCACCGCGACCTTGGCGCCGACGAAGCCCACCTTGATGTTCGGGTTCACGTCCTTGAGCGCCGCCGCCATCTTGGCGTCCGCCGAGAAGGACGGCGTCGAGGTGTGCATCACCACGAGGTCATAGTCCTTGGCGAGCGGCAGCACGTCCGACAGCGGGATCCCGGCCGCCGGCGCGTCGATGAGCTTGCTGCCGGGCACCAGGGCTGCCGGCTGGGCCAGCCAGGTCGGATACCAGAAAGATCGGATCTCGCGCTTGGCCTGATAGCGCGAGCCGGCGCCGCCGTCGAAGCCTTCGAAGGACGGGGGATGCAGGAACAGCGTCTTCATGCCGCAGGATCTCCATCGACGGTCAGGTGGCCGCGGCGATCGAGGTGAAAGTGATGATCGCGCCAGGCCACGGTTCGAGTGCAATAGCTGGTGAGAAACACCGCGAACGACAATAGGTCGCGCCCCGGAATTCGCCACAACGGGGTGGTCACCAGCCCAAGCGCGCGATCGATGGACCGCACCATAGCAAAGCGCCCCAACAATGCAACCGCAAGCACCGTAAGGGGGATTGGCTGCAGACCGCCGGCGACCGCCGCCAGAAGGGCGAGCACCAGGGGATGTGTTACGACGGAACCTAGATATCCCCAGGGCGCCACTCCGCGGATGGTCAGCGCCCAGCGCAGCTCGTGATGGAACAGTCCGACGAGAGAGATCTCGCCGATCCAGTCATCGATGACCAGTGTGGATACCACCACGCGCTTGCCCAGCCGGCGCACCGCGGCACCCAAGGCATTGTCGTCGGCGAGCGAATCCGCCACCGGCGCCAACCCGCCGATCGCGTCCAATGTGGCGCGAGTCATGGCAATGCTGGCGCCGAAACACCCCTGCCCTGGAAACAGGCTCTCCCCCAGCATCGCCTCCGGTAGGAACGCGTGATTTATGTACTGGGCGCCCAGCATCGACCACGGCCGGTCATCCGCCGTCCGGCCGCGATAGAGCGACGTCACCAGGCCCACGGCCGGATCCTCCAGGGGTGCCACGACGGTGGCCAGGAAATCCGACGTTGCCCGCATGTCGCTGTCCACCATCACCAGCCGGTCGTGGCGGGCGCTCGGCAGCATGTTCATGAGATTGGCGACTTTGAGGTTGCGCACCTGCTCGCGCGTCTCGACGACGAGCGCGATGGGCACCTCCGGCCGGTCGCGCCGGAGGCGCTCAACCACGGCGATGGCGGGATCGGCGGGGTTCTGCACGCCGCAGATCAGTTCGAAGTCGGGATAGTCCTGGTTCGCGAAGGAAAGCAGGTTCTCATAGAGGCCAGGATCCACGCCGCACAGCGGCTTCAGCACGCTGACGGGCGGCTGGACCGGAGCGCTGGGACGCGGCTGCCGCATGAAGCGGCGGGCGACTCGCACGGCAAAAAACAGGTAGAAGCAACCCAGAAGAGCGCCCAATTCGAACAAGACGGTAAGAATTTTTAATAAGTCTTCGGTCATGCTATGCTTTGGGTGTGGCTTCGGCGCAACGCCGTTGGCCGGCTCGGCGGGGGAATGAGCTAAGTATCGAAAATGCTGTTGCATTCGGCTGCCGCATTGTCAACCATGCGGCGCTCCTGTGTGTCGCGTTTCCAACCTGGGCCGTGTGGCTGAAAGAGAGACGGAAGTCGTGCTGAGCAAACTCCAGTGGCTCAAGGTTGGTGCCTTGATCGGTTTGATGCTGACGGTATCGGCCTGTGCGACGCCGCCGAGCGATCCCGTTGCGCGCGCCGACTTCGAGCGCACCAACGATCCCCTTGAGCCGATGAATTGCAAGATTCTCGACTTCAACCTGTTCATGGACCGCATTCTGATCAAGCCGGTCGCCATCGGCTATCGCACGGTGGTGCCGTCCTATGCGCGCGACCGCATGCGGAACTTCCTCGACAATCTCAACGAGCCCGTGATCTTCATCAACGACAGCCTGCAGGGCGAGTTCAAGCGCGCCGACACGACCTTCGCCCGCTTCCTCTTCAACACCACCTTCGGCGTCGGCGGACTCTGGGATCTCGCGAGCTCGCAGATCGAACTCGAGAAGCAGTCCGGAGATTTCGGCCAGACGCTCTACGTCTGGGGCGTGCCGGACGGGCCTTATCTCGTGCTGCCTATCATGGGGCCGTCGAATCCCCGCGACGCCGCCGGCATCGTGGTGGACGCCTACATGGATCCCTGGGGCTACGTCGCCGCCCAGAACGGCAACCGCTTCACCGGAGTCTATCGCTGGCTCGCTCAAGGCATCGACGAGCGCGCGCGCAATATCGAGAGCTTCGACGAGATCCAGAAGAACGCCATCGATCTCTACGCCCAGCTGCGCAGCCTGTGGCGCCAGCACCGGGCGGCGGAGCTCCGCCACGGCGAGCCGGGCCCGGTCGAAGATGAGGACCTCTACACCGATCCGAGCCCGAAGAAGCAGTAGGTCGATCGGCATCGATGCTTGAAGCCCTCGCGGCGTGCCGCGAGGGCTTTTTTTCTTTCAGGCCGGGCGCATCGAGCCGCGGACGCGGCGACGCCGGAAACGGAGCCGGCTCATGCCGGCTTCTTCAGGTCTTCTGCGCGGTGCTGGATGAGCTGAACCAGCGCCTCGGGCCCGTCGCGACGCAGGACGGCGGAGAACTCCGACCGGCGCGTCGCCAGCTCGCTGATGGTGCCCTGCAGGAAGACATCGACGATCTGCCAGCCGGCATCGCTCTCGCGCATGAGGTAATTGAGCTGCACGGGCGGATCGCCGTTGGTCTGGATCAGCTTGGTATTGACGATGACGCCGCCGGTGGTCGGCGCCGGCTTCGGATCGACCTCGAAGTGCTCGCCCGCATAGCCGTCGAAGCGCGCCGCGTAGGTGGCGACGCTCATGTCAGAGAAGGCGGCGACGAGGTGCTGCTGGACGTCGGGGCTGAGCTTCTGCCAGTCGGGCCCCACCGCCAGCCGAGTCATCAGCGGCAGGTTGAAGGCGCGGCGGACGGCGGGGTCGAGCTTCTCGTAGCGCCCCTTGAGGCCGAGCTTGGTTGCGTCCTTCATCACCGCGATCAGCGTGTCGTAATAGGCGCTGATGGTGGCGGTGGCGGGCGCGGTCTCGGCGCGCGCAAGCGTCGGCGCGGCAGCGACGGCCAGCGTCGTTGCGAGAACCCGAAGTACTGAGCGACGGTGCATCATGCGCGTACGGAATGCTCCCCTTGCGTCCGGCCCAGCGCGGTAAGGGCGGTGTGGACGATGTGCTTGGCGTTGAGGCGGGCCTCGTCGTACTGCAGGGCCGGCGCGTCGTGGTCGAGGAAGCGGTCGGGGAGCGCCATCGGCCTGACCTTGAGCCCCTGGTCCAGCATCCCGGCGCCGGCGAGGTGGTTCAGCACATGGGATCCGAAGCCGCCGATCGAGCCCTCCTCGATGGTGATCAGCACCTCGTGCTCCCGCGCCAGCCGCTCGATGAGGTCGGTATCCAGAGGCTTCATGAACCGCGCGTCCGCCACCGTCGTGGAGAGCCCGTAGCCCTGGAGCTCCTCCGCCGCCTTCAGGCACTCGGCGAGCCGGGTCCCCAGGCTCAGGAGCGCGATCGTGCTGCCCTCCCGCACGATCCGCCCGCGCCCGATCGGCAGCGGCTGCACCGCGCTCGGGAAGCGCCACCCCGGTCCCCTCGCCGCGCGGGTATCTCACCGCCGAGGGCCGGTCGTCGATCTGGGCTTGGGTTGCCACCATGTGCATGAGCTCGGCCTCGTCCGCCGCCGCCATGATCACAAACTCCGGCAGGCAGCCGAGATAGGCCAGATCGAACGACCCCGCGTGGGTCGCCCCATCCGAGCCCACCAGCCCCGCCCGGTCCAGCGCGAACCGCACCGGCAGGCGCTGGATCGCCACGTCGTGCACCACCTGGTCGTAGCCCCGCTGCAGGAAGGTCGAGTAGATCGCGGCAAAGGGCTTCAGGCCCTCGCACGCCAGCCCCGCCGCAAACGTCACCGCGTGCTGCTCGGCGATGCCCACGTCGAAGCAGCGGCTCGGGAACTTCTCCGCGAACTTGTCGAGGCCGGTCCCCGACGGCATCGCCGCCGTGATCGCCACGATGCGCTCATCCCGCTCCGCCTCGGCGATCAGCGCCTTGGCGAAGACCCCGGTATAGGAGGGCGGTCCGCCCTTCCCCTTCGCCTGGGCGCCCGTCGCCACGTCGAACTTGACGACGCCATGGTACTTGTCCGCCGCCGCTTCCGCCGGCGGGTAGCCATGCCCCTTCTGGGTCACCACGTGGATCAGCACCGGGCCCCGCTCCGGGCTCTCCCGCACGTTCTTGAGGACGGGCAGCAGGTGATCGAGGTTGTGGCCGTCGATCGGGCCCACGTAGTAGAACCCCAGCTCCTCGAAGAGCGTGCCGCCGGTGACGAAGCCGCGGGCGTATTCCTCCGCGCGCTTGGCCGCCTGCTCCAGCGGCCGGGGGAAGCGCTTCGCCAGCTCCCGCGCCAGGTGCCGCAGGCTTCTATACGGCTTGGACGACAGGAGCCGCGACAGGTAGGCGCTCATCGCGCCCACCGGGGGCGCGATCGACATGTCGTTGTCGTTCAGGATCACGATCAGCCGCGCGTCCATCGAGCCCGCGTTGTTCATCGCCTCATAGGCCATGCCCGCGCTCATCGCGCCGTCGCCGATCACCGCGATCACCGTGTTCCCGCCGCCCTTGAGGTCGCGCCCCACCGCCATCCCCAGCCCCGCCGAGATCGAGGTCGAGCTGTGGGCGGCGCCGAAGGGGTCGTACTCGCTCTCCGCCCGCCGCGTGAAGCCCGAAAGCCCCCCGCCCTGGCGCAGGCGTCCGCATCCGGTCCCGCCTGCCCGGTCAGGATCTTGTGCGGATAGGCCTGGTGGCCCACGTCCCAGATCAGCCGGTCCTTCGGCGTCTCGAACACGTAGTGCAGCGCCACCGTCAGCTCCACCACCCCAAGCCCCGCCCCCAGATGCCCGCCCGTCACCGAGACCGAGTTCGATCAGATCCCGCCGCAGCTCCTCAGCCACCTGCTTCAGATCACCCTCAGGAAGCCGGCGCAGATCCGCAGGCACAACGATCCGGTCCAGCAACGGCGTCCGGTTGGAGATTCTCGGGCCGCTCTTTTCGCCATCCACGATAGGCGTCCTCCTCAGGTCCGACGCTCGACCACGAAGCGCGCGGCCTGGCGCAGAAGGTCGGCTCTATCCTCGAACAAATCAAGGTGAGCAACGGCTTGGCGCACGAGGGCATCGGCCTGATCGCGCGCGCGCTCGACGCCGAGGATGGAGACGAAGGTCGCCTTCCCCGCCACCGCGTCCTGTCCCACCGGTTTGCCGGTCTCGCCGGCGCTGCCTTCCACATCGAGGAGATCGTCGGCGATCTGGAAGGCAAGGCCGAGATCGTGGGCATAGCCGCGCAGCGCCGAGCGCACCTCCGGCGAGCCCTTGCCCAAAATGGCGCCGGCTTCACAGGAGAAGGCGATGAGCGCCCCGGTCTTCAGCCGCTGCAGCCGCGTGATGGAGCCGATGTCGAGAGTGCGGTTCTCGGCGATGAGATCGATCATCTGGCCGCCCACCATGCCGCTGGCGCCGGCGGCCTGGGCCAGCGTGCGCACGAGCTCGCAGCGCACGCCGGGATCGCCGTGGGTGTCGGACTCCGACAGCACCTCGAAGGCACGCGTCAGAAGGCCGTCGCCCGCCAGCACCGCGGTCGCCTCGTCGAAAGCCTTGTGGGCCGTGGCCCGTCCGCGCCGGAGGTCGCTGTTGTCCATCGCCGGCAGATCGTCGTGCACGAGGGAATAGGAGTGCACGAGCTCGATTGCGGCCGCCACCTGCAAGGCACTGCGTTGCGAGACGCCGAAGAGACGCGCGCTCGCCAGCACCAGGAACGGCCGCAGCCGCTTGCCCGGCGCGATCGCCGCATAGCGCATCGCCTCGATGACGCGCGCCTCCAGCCCGGGCGGAACCGGCAGAAGTCGATCGAGGGTTTCGTCGGTGAGCTTCGCCGCATCGGCGAGCGCCGTCGAAAACGGCGTGCCCTGCGGCCAGAATTGTTCAGTCAAGGGCGGCCGGCTCCGTCTTCAGGCTGCCGTCCGCCGCCATGACGACCTTGTCCACCCGCGCCTGCGCCTCGCGCAGCTTCGCCTCGCAGTGGCGCTTCAGCAGCGCGCCGCGCTCGTAGGATTGAATCGCCTCGTCCAGCTTGCCGGCGCCGCCCTCGAGCCGGCGCACGATCTGCTCGAGTTCGGCAAGCGCCTCCTCGAAGCTCATCTTGACGATGTCGGGCGGCAGTTTCGTCTCGGCCAAGACCCCTCCCAAATTTGCGCGCCACTTTATGGGCGCGACGCCGCAGGGGCAAGGGCCGGTTGCGGCATGACCGAATTCCACCGGATCGCGTCATGCCCTCATTTTCGTCGATTTTGTGGCGTTTTCCGCGCCGAACCCGCCTCCGGTCCGATGGAAAAGCCCTATGTCGCCATCAGAGCCCGCACATGGGCCGCGGCGCTCGCGGCCAGGGCCGTGAGGTCGTAGCCCCCTTCCAGCGACGAGACGAGTCGGCCCTCGGCGTGGCGCCGGGCGCAATCGGCGAGCCGGTCGGTGACCCAGGCATAGTCGTCCTCCACCAGCATGAGCTGGGCCAGAGGATCGCGGCGATGGGCGTCGAAGCCGGCGGAGACGATGATGAGGCTCGGGCGGAACTCCTCCAGCGCCGGCAGGATCACTGCGTCCATGGCACGGCGGAACTCCGCCGATCCCGCCATGGGAGCCAGCGGCGCGTTGACGATGTTGCCGACACCGTGCTCGCTGCTCGCGCCGGTGCCCGGGTAGAGCGGCGATTGATGTGTCGAGGCATAGAACAGGGTCGGGTCGGTCTCGAAGGCCGCCTGGGTCCCGTTTCCGTGATGCACGTCGAAATCCACCACCGCCACACGCTCCAGCCCGTGCACCGCGCGCGCGCGCGCGGCGCCGACGGCGACGCTGTTGAAGAGGCAGAAGCCCATCGCCCGATCCGGCTCAGCATGATGGCCGGGCGGACGCACCGCGCAAAACGCGTTGGCGGCCTCGCCACCCACCACCGCGTCCACCGCGGCGCAGACCGCCCCTGCCGCCCGCAGCGCCGCCTCGCCGGAGGCCGGCGAGAGGATGGTGTCGGGGTCGATGCCGACGTAACCCTCCGCCGGTACGGCGGCGAGCAGGGCCTCGACGAACTCCCGGGGATGCACTCGGGCAATGTCCTCGATGTCGGCCCGCGGCGCTTCCCGCCGCTCGAGCGACGCGAACTCACCGGCATCGAGCGCCGCCAGCACCGCCCGCAGCCGGTCCGGTGATTCCGGGTGGAACTCGCCGGGATCGTGGGCAATGCAGGCGGGGTGAGTGAAGAGGAGCGTAGTCATCGGGACCTCGGCGGGCATCGGACGGGGCAGTCGCGAGTGTGGCACAGGGCGTCGGCGCATGACCACGGCGATCGCCGCGGTCATCGTCGGACTTGCGGCGGCACCGCCGCTACCGGCAGTATACGCGCCCGCACGGGGATCGCTTTCGGGCGTTCGCAGGCGCCGCAAGGCCGCTGATCAGCAGCGAAGGTGGTCCGCATCTTGTAGAAATTCGTCTCAGGACGTGCCGATCTCCATGCTGGCGAGGCATGGGTCGGCGGTGCCGGGACGGCAGAGGTTGGTCGATAGGGGACGCGCGGTGGGATATATGAGCAGGCGCATCGGGACAGCGCTCGCGGTTTCGCTCTTATTTGGGATGACGTGCGCGGCGGCCTCGGCGGCCGATCCGCAGGTGACGCTCCGCGCCGGCAAGGGCGACAATCCCAATCACGCCCTGGCGATGGAATTCGCCGCCACGCTCAACCGTCCCGGGAGTGGCGCGCCGGGAATTCTGGTCGAGGAGAGCCAGGGCTCGGTCCAGAACGTGATCGACGCCGCGCGCGACCGCGGCCGCTCCCTCTTCACCGCGCCGCCGAACGTGATCGCGGAAGCCCGCCGGGGCGACAAGCCCTATGGCAAGAACCCGCGCTATCAGGACATCCGCGCCCTGTTCCCGATCCCGTTCCAGACCATGCATTGGGTCGTGCGGCAGGACGCCCAGGTCAAGAGCTTCGCCGATCTTGCCGGACGGCCGTTCGTCCCCGGCGCCCGGGGCAGCTTCGGCGAGCGCCAGACCGCCGCGCTGATCAAGACCCTCGGCCTCGAGAACCGCCTGCAGCTCATCGACATCGACAGCGCAGGTGCGCCCGCGGCGCTCAAGAACAAGCAGGTGATCGGCTTCGCCGTCTCCGGTGCCTACCCCATCGGCGCGCTCAAGTCGCTCGCCGGCGAGGTCCCACTCCAGCTGCTGTCGCTCGCGCCCGATCAGCAGAAGCAGCTGCTGGCGAGCGACGGCACCACCATCGCGATGACGATCCCCAAGGGAACCTATCCCGGCATCGACGAGGACGTGGCGACGGTGGCGCTGCCGGCCGGCGTCTACACCACCCGCCACATGAGCGAGAGCGAGGCCTTCCGCATCACCAAGGCGTTCTGGACCGGCCGGGCCACGCTGGCGGAAAACTCGCCGGTCTGGCAGGCGGTGACGCCCGACTGGCTCGCCGTGCTCGGCGCGCAGCTGCACCCGGGTGCGCTCAAATATTATCGCGAGGCCGGCATCAAGGTGCCGCCGGTGCAACACAAGTGATGCCGTGACGATCGATTTCCTGATCCTGGGTGGCGGCATTGCCGGTGCCTCCGCAGGGTACTTCCTCTCCGAGCGCGGGCGCGTCGTGATCCTCGAGCGCGAGGACACGCCTGGATACCATTCGACCGGCCGCTCCGCGGCGCTCTACACCGAGACCTACGGCAACGCCGCGATCCGCGCGCTCACCATCGCCAGCGGCCCGTTCTTCCGCACGCCGCCGCCGGGCTTTGCCGAGCATCCCCTGCTGACGCCTCGGGGCGCGATGATCGCGGCCCCCGCCGCCGCCGGCGAGCGTTTCGGTACGGCGCTCGCAGAGGCGCAGCGCCTCGCCCCCGCCGTCCGCTCTCTCACGCCCGCCGAAGCGATCGCGCTCTGTCCGGTGCTGCGTCCGGACTGGCTCACTTTCGGGTTCCACGAACCCGATGCGATGGACATGGACGTGCATGCCATCCACCAGGGCTACCTCAGAGGCGTGCGCGCCCGCGGCGGCGAGATCGTGACCAGCGCCGAGGTGACGGAGCTGGCCCGGCGCAACGGCATGTGGGAGGTCGCGACCCGCGCGGGCCGATTCAGCGCGCCGATCGTGATCAACGCCGCCGGCGCCTGGGCCGACGAGATCGCAAGGCTTGCCGGTGTCCGGCCGGTGGGGCTGGTGCCGAAGCGCCGCACCGCCTTCACCATCGAGCTGCCCGCCGGCACCGTCGCGCGCACATGGCCGATGGTGATCGACGTCGACGAAACGCTCTATTTCCGCCCGGAGGCGGGACACCTGCTGGTCTCGCCGGCGGACGAGACGCCGATGCCGCCCTGCGACGTGCAGCCGGAGGAGCTGGACGTCGCCGAGGCGGCGGAGCGGCTGGAGCTGCGCACGACGCTCAGGGTCGGACGCGTGGTCCGGCGCTGGGCGGGCCTGCGCAGCTTCGTGCGCGACAAGACGCCGGTCGTGGGCCATGCGCCGGAAGCGCCCGGCTTCGTCTGGCTCGCGGGCCAGGGCGGCTACGGCATCCAGACCTCGGCCGCCATGGGACGGGTCGCCACGGCGCTCGCCACCGGCGACGAGCTTCCGGCGGAGCTGACCGCGCGCGGTCTCACGCCCGCCCACCTGCTGCCGGATCGCCTTTACGATGCGTGAGGGCCGGTCAACGCGAGGGTCTCCATGACAACCGATTTCCTGATCATTGGTGGCGGCATCGCCGGCGCCGCCGCCGGCTACTTCCTCGCCGAGCGCGGCAGCGTGCAGCTCCTGGAGCGCGAGGACGTGCCGGGCTACCACACCACCGGGCGCTCGGCGGCGCTCTATACGGAGAATTACGGACCGGCGGCGGTGCGTCTCCTGACCAAGGCGAGCGGCGGTTTCTACCGCGACCCGCCCGATGGCTTCAGCGCGACGCCGCTGCTGCATCCCCGCGGCTCCATGATCGTGGCGCCGCCGGGCCAAGAGGCGCGGCTGCAGAAGGTGCTGGAAGAGACGCGGCGCACCGTCGCCACCATCCGCGCGATCGACCGCGAGGAGACGCTGGCCCTCTGCCCCATGCTCCGCCCGGAAGCGATCGGCGCCGCGCTCTACGAGCCGACGTCGACGGACATGGACGTGAACGCGATCCACCAGGGCTATCTCCGGGGACTGCGCGCGCGCGGCGGGACCCTCGTCACCCGCGCCGAGGTGCAGGCGCTCAACCATGGCGACGGCGTCTGGACCGCCACCACCAGCGCCGGCACCTTCTCCGCGCCCATCGTCATCAACGCCGCCGGCGCCTGGGCGGATGATGTGGCGAAGCTCGCCGGCGCGCGGCCGATCGGCCTGACGCCGAAGCGCCGTACGGCGTTCCTCGTCGACGCCCCCGCTGGCACGGATGCGCGGGCCTGGCCAATGGTCGACGACTTCCGCGAGGTCGTCTATTTCAAGCCGGAATCCGGACGCATCCTGGTCTCGCCCATGGACGAGACGCCATCGGTGCCGATGGACGCGCAGCCGGACGAGATCGATATCGCCGAGGCGGTGGAGCGGCTGCAGGCGATCGCGGCGATCGAGGTGACGCGCATCGTGCGCAAATGGGCGGGGCTCCGCAGCTTCGTGCGCGACCGCGTTCCCGTCGCGGGACCGGTGCCGGAGGCGCCTGGCTACATCTGGCTCGCGGGCCAGGGCGGCTACGGGATCATGACGTCGCCCGCCATGGGACGGATCGCCGCCGCGCTGGCGATGGGCGAGGCGATCCCCGCCGACATCCTGGCAACAGGCCTCAAACCGGCCGAGGTCCTGCCGGACCGGCTGTTTTCGTGAGATCGGCCTAGCCCCTGTCGCGGTCCGCCACCGCGTAGATGATCAGCAGCAGCCAGCCCAGGATCATCAGGGTGCCGCCGACCGGCGTCGCCGCGCCGAGCCAGGAGCCGGCGCCAGCGGCGAGGCCGTAGAGGCTGCCGCAGAACAGCGTCACCCCAAGCGCGATGCTGCCGCCCGCCACGGCGAAAAGGCGGGTTGCCGCGGTTGGCGCCGGCAGGGCCACCAGGGCAAGAAGCACCGCTGCGTGCGGCAGGCCATAACGCACCGCGATCGCTGCCAGCATCGTCCGATTTGGATCTCCGGCCCAGAGATGCTGCGCCAGCGCTCCCACCCCCACCGCGGCGAGGCCGTTGAGCCCGGCGGCGATCATCCAGAGCCGGCGCATCACGGACTTCGCACCGGCATCGCCGTCAAACCGCCGGCGTTGCGAGGTGGGCGACGATATCCTCGGTCTCGAAACCCTCGGTCGCCGGCAGATAGAGGGTCACGGTCGTGCCCTCGCCGAGGGCGCTGTCGAGCTCGATGTGGCCGCCGGACTGCTGGGCGAAGCCATAGACCATGCTGAGGCCGAGACCGCTGCCGCTGCCCACCGGCTTGGTGGTGAAGAATGGCTCGACCGCGCGGCGCAGCACGTCCGGCGACATGCCGGTACCGGTGTCGTGCACCGTGATGCGCACATGGTCGCCGCGCACGGCGTCGCCGGTGAAGCCGGGCTTGGATCGGGCATTGCCGGTGGCGATGGTGAGCGTGCCGCCCTCGGGCATGGCGTCCCTCGCGTTGATCGCGAGGTTCAACAGCGCCGATTCCAGCTGATGCGCGTCGTAGTAGCCCAGGCGCAGATCGTCGGCGAGATCGGTGCGCACCAGGATACGGTCGCCGAGAATACGCCGCAGCATCGCCGCCGTATCCGCCACGATCGTGTTCGTCGACACCGCCGCCGGCCGCAGTTGCTGCTTGCGGGAGAATGCCAGCAGGTATCGCGTCAAGGTGGCCGCGCGCGTCACCGCGCGGCGCGCGGCGTCGACCAGGCGGCGCACCTCATCCGGAAGGGAATGGCGGCGCGTCAGATCGAGATTGCCGCTCACGATCGCGAGAATGTTGTTGAAGTCGTGGGCGATGCCGCCGGTGAGCTGGCCGACCGCCTCCATCTTCTGCGCCTGCCGGAGCGAGACCTCGGTCTCCCTCAGGCGCGCCTCGGCGGCGCGTTGCTCGGTGATGTCGCGGCCTTCCGGCAGCAGCATCACGACCTGGCCCGCCCGGTCGCGAATGGGATAGAGCTGGAACTCGAACAGCCGGCAGCGTTCGCCGACGCCCGCAAGCTCCGCCTCGAAGCGCGCGGTGACGCCGCCGGCGGCGCGCCGCACCGCCTCGTGCAGGCGGTCGGCGGCGGCGGGATCGGCGCCGCAGCGCGCGCCCTCCCAGAAGAATTGGCCGCGCCCTCCGACGTCGTCCCGCTCCATGAACTCGAGCCCTGCGCGATTCACCTGCAGGATGCGCCCTTTGGGATCCAGGAGGCCGATGAAAAGCGGGGTCCAGTCCAGGATCGCCGCCAGCCGGCGCTCGCGCTCGGTGCGCTCGCGCTCGCGTCCCACCACCACCGACAGCAGAACGAAGCCCAGCGAGAACGACGCCAGCAGCAGCGGCGCGCGGGTGCGCAGCAAGGTTTCGGCGATTTCTGGCGGCATCGCCAGCACCCAGGCGACCTGGAGCGCGCCGCCGATGAATCCGAGTGCCGCCGGCCACAGCACGCCGGTATCGGCCCGGCGCCAGCGCGCCAGCAGATATCCCGCGATCGCCACCGTGATGGCGGTGCCGTTGCCGGGGAGCACGCCGAAACCGCCGATCCAGTAGCGGACGGCGCTTGCCACCACGGCGGCGATGGCGCCGGCCAGCGGGCCGATCAAGGCGCTCGCTCCCATCACCGCCACGCCACGGACATCCATCAGGATTCCCGGCGCCACCCGCACCGCCATCAGGATCGCGACCGCGGCGACGAGACCGAACCAGCAGCCGCTCGCGACCTGGCGCGCCGTCCGGCTCCAGGAGGCGAGCCACCGCTCGATCGCGCTCTGCCCGAGCCCGAGCAGCAGCAGCAGCGCGAAATCCTCCCCGAGTATGCCTAGTTGCGTGTCGATCACATCGCCTCCGACAGGCCGTGATCCGCATCCGGCAGCACGGCCCGCGGACCATGACACCACGCTTGGCCGGCCGAGACAACTCGGCACCATTGGCCCCGTCCCACGCCGCAACAGGCGTTGGCTTGACCGGCTTTCCCATGGTCAACTGACCCGCCGCGCACCCTTCCGCGCAATTCTCTGGAGGCGATCCATGAACAGGACGGCGATCATCACGGGCGGCGCCCGTGGCATCGGACGCGGCTGCGCCCTCGAGCTGGCCCGGCGCGGCTTCGATATCGCCCTCGTCGATCTCCTGCGGCCGGAGATGGACCGCACCGCCGGGGAGATCCGCGCGCTGGACCGCCGCGCCCTGACGCTGGAGGCCGACGTGACCCGGCACGGGCGCGCGCAAGAAATCGCGGCGGCGGTCAAAGTCGAATGGGGCCGGATCGATTTCCTCCTCAACGATGCCGGCCGCGCGATGCCCAAGGGGATCCTGGACATCACCGAGGCCGAGTTCGACCAGACCATCGCGGTCAATCTCAAGAGCTGCTTCAACTACATCCAGGCGGTGGCGCCGATCATGCTGGCGGCCGGCGGCGGCCGTATCGTCAGCATGTCCTCCCTCAACGCCTTCACCGGCGGCGTCACCAGCGCGGTGAGCAGGTTCGCCTATGCCGCCGCCAAGGCCGGCATCCTCGGCATGACCCGCGCGCTGGCGAAGGAGCTGGGCCCGACCATCGCGATCAACGCCATCTGTCCCGGCGTCATCAAGACCGAGCTTACCGCCGCCATGATCGAGGCGCGGGAGAGCGAGCTCGCGCGGGGCATCGCGCTCGGGCGCACCGGCGGCCCGGAGGATGTGGCTCAGGTCGTCGCCTTTCTCGCCACAGCGGATCCGCTCTTCATCACCGGCCAGGAATTCGTCGTCGATGGCTTTCAGTGGGTGACCTGAGCCGATGAGGCGCGCGCCCATGTGGCTGCTGGCGCTCAACGTGACGTTGGGCATGCAGGTCGCCAGCGCCTTTCTCGGCCAGTCGATGCCAGTGCTGGGGCCAACGCTCACCGACGCCGGCGGCGTGACGCCGGAGCGGATCGGCTATCTGTCGGCACTGATCTCGCTCGGTACCCTCTGGTTTCTCGCCAGCGGCCATGTGCTGCTGGGACGCTGGGGCGCCGTGCGCGTCCTCCAGGTCGGCGGCGTGCTGGGCGCCGTGGCGGTCCTGCTGGCGCTCAGCGGATCCTGGGCCGCGATGTCGGTCGCGGCGCTGCTGATGGGGGTCGCCTACGGACCGGCGCCGCCTGCCGGCAGCGACATCCTGATGCGCCACGCGCCGCGCGATCGTCGCGCTCTGATCTTCTCGATCAAGCAGGCCGGCGCTCCGCTTGGCAGCGCCGCCGCCGGGCTCATGCTGCCGGCGATCGCGGTGCTTTGGGGCTGGCGCTGGGCCCTGGTGGCGACCGCGGTGATATCGGCGGCGTCCTCCGTGCTGGTGGAGCCCTGGCGCACCACCATCGACGTCGAGCGCCGGTCGAGCGGCCGGCCGGTCATCATCGAGCTGTTCTCGCTCCGCGCGGTGGTGCTGCCCTTCCGCGTCATCGCGTCCCGGCGCTCGCTGCGCTGGCTCTCCGGCACCGGATTCAGCTTTGCCTGCGTGCAAGGCTGCCTCTTCAGCTTTTACGACACCTATCTCACCACCTCCCTCGGCATGAGCCTCGCCGCCGCCGGCACCGCCTTCGCGGTGCTGCAGGCGGTCGGCATGGTGGCGCGGATCCTCATGGGGTTCCTGGCGGACCGCCTGGGCTCGGCGGTCCGCACCCTCATTCTGCTCGGCCTCGGCTCCAGCCTGGCGTCGGTGCTGGCGGCGGCCCTAAGCCTCGATCTACCTTGGGTGCTGGTGCTGCTGGTGAGCGCCGTCATCGGCTTCGTCGGCGTGAGCTGGAACGGCGTCTTCCTCGCCGAGGTCGCGCGCCTCGCCCCGGAGGGCCGCGTCAGCGAGGTGACCTCCGGCGCCACCCTCCTCACCTTCCTCGGCTACGTGGTGGCGCCGGCGGGGTTCAGCGAGATGGTACCGATGCTCGGCGGCTATGCCCCGTGCTTCCTCGCCATCGCGGTGCTGCCGCTGATCTCCGCGGCAGTGCTGCTCCGCGTGCGCGGCATGGGCGAGGAGCCCGCCGCCGGTTGAGCCGGCGGTGACAGCCTGCCGGGCGAGGCGCTATAAGCGCCGTTGAGTGGATCGGGAGAACAGCCATGCCGAGCTTCGACATCGTCTCGCGCGTCGAAATGGAGGAAGTCGACAACGCCCTTGCCGGCGTCACCCGCGAGATCGGCCAGCGCTTCGACTTCAAGGGCAGCCAGTCCTCGGTGAAGCGCGAGGAAGCCGTGCTCACCATCCTCGCCGACGACGCCCTCAAGCTGAAGCAGATGCACGAGCTCTTGAAGGGCCACCTGACGCGGCGCAAGGTCGAGGCCGGCGCCCTCGAATTCAAGGAGCCCGAGAAAGCCTCCGGCAACTCGCTGCGCCAGACCGCGACGCTCCGCCAGGGCATCGACCGCGAGCTGGCCAAGAAGCTCGTGCAGGGGCTCAAGGACAGCAAGCTCAAGGTGCAGGCCGCGATCCAGGGCGACGAGCTGCGGATCTCCGGCAAGAAGCGCGACGATCTCCAGGCGGCCATTGCCCATATCCGCGGCCTCAAGCTCGAGCAGCCGCTCCAGTTCGTCAATTTCCGGGACTAGCCGCCGGGCACCGCGATCGTCGTCCGCGTCATTCCCGTCGAAGCGGCGGCACCGCGGCGCATCGCCCCAATAGCGAGTGATCTGAGGGCCTTGGGCACTCACAGATAGTGCCCTGGGATGCCTGTCTCCATCGGTCGATTCGGAATCGAACCGGGTGCTCGGCCCGCGAAATCGTTCATTAACCGCAACCATGAAAAGATAGGGAATTCAGCGCTGTCGGGCGGCGGGATGACGACATATCCCGGCATGCCGGCCGCGGCAGACAGAGGAAGGACGTCGCTTGCCGAACCCAGCTCCCGAAAAGCGACTCGTGCTGCGCATGCTGGAGCTGTGGCGCCGGGCGCGGAAAGACGATCCGCTGCCGCACGCGAGCGACATCACCGTTGCCGACGTCGGCGCCGACGCCGAGCACGTCTACATGATCGACGTCCTGGACCCGGCCGGCCCGCGCTTCACCTATGTGGGCTCCGCGCTGCACGCCGCGGGCGGCCCGCCATCGTCCGGCACCCTGGTCGCCGAATGCCCCGACGAGACCGTGCTGACGCTGACCAGCCGCCACTGGCGCGAGATCGTGGAGCGCCACGTTCCGGTGACGCGCGGCGGCGTCGGACGGCACGGCGGCAGCTCGGTGCTCTATCGCAGCATCATGATGCCGCTCGCGGACGAGAGCGGCCGCATCTCCACATTGCTGGGTGCGGTGAACTGGCGCGCGCTGGAGGAGCAGCATGTCAGTCCCGCCGAGTAACAGCGTGGGCGGCGCCACACGGACATACGAGATCCAGCGCTACTCCGGCGGCCGCTGGATGCTCGACAGCGTCGCCGACGAGAAGGACATGGCGATCGCGGTCGCCAAATCACTGATGGGCGGCACGCGCGGGACCTTCCGGCGTCCGCGTCATGTCGGTGCAGCAGAACTCCAACGGCGAGTTCAGCCAGGTCACCGTCTATCGCGCCACCCCCCTCGACGAGCACAACGCCGAGGCCGTCGTCCGCAAGCTCAAGGTCCAGGACGAGGTAAAGGCTTTCCGCGAGCAGCGCGACTTCGAGCACAAGCATAAGGACGATCCGCCCCCGCCGCCCACGCGCAAGAAGGGCCGTTTCGCCGACGTGATCCTGGCGGTGCAGCTCGCCTTCGGCATCGGCCTCGGCATCACCGCGATCCAGATGCTGCGCATCGTCATGCGCTGAGGGCCTACCCGGCCCTTGATCCCGGGGACCCGAGCCGTTAGATAGACACCCCTGTGCAGGGTCCCCATCGTCTAGAGGCCCAGGACGGCGCCCTCTCACGGCGCAAACCGGGGTTCGAATCCCCGTGGGGACGCCACCCTACGTCAAGGCTACGGGTGGCGCGGCCACTCGGAGCCTTAGCGCAGGTGGACGGACGCTGACGGAAACTCCCCAAAAGCTTGATCGCTAGACCCATCCGGTTCACACTTCAACCGTATGGACGGTGATTCGATATCCGGCGGGAGTTGAGTGATGCGGCAGATGATCGATCGTTCCCACTCTCCATCGCCGTCATTCAGCCTCAGCCGCGGCAGCTATGCCGGCCTGCTCGTCTCCGCGGCGGCTCTCGTCGTCGTCGCACTCTTCGTGTTCTGGCTCATGAACTTCACGTCGAACGGCGCGGACGTGGGGATGGCGGCGGCGGCGGTGGCGCTTCTCGCCATCGCCGGCGTGCTGCTGCGGATTCTCCTGGATATCCGGGAGAAAGCGGCCGGACAGGCGCGCCTTCGGCTGGCGGACCCGACAGACTTCTAAGCCGCGCCGCCTAGGGCAGCGCGATGCCCATCGCGCCGGCGATCAGTTTGAGGTCGTGATCGCTGATCGCCACGAGCCCCTGACGCAGGCAATACCCCCAGTTTCGCGTGCCGGCGGAGAACTCGAGCCGGTCGAGAAGCGGCTGGATCGGCGCGTCATGACCGCCGAGCCAAGCGACGTCGCGACGAAACGGGCAAAATCCGCCGCCCATGTCGACGGCGTAGGGCTCGCCCGGCGCCACCACTCCCATCGCCGTGAATGCCTGGCGACGGTCGCGGCCGCGGAACTCCGATGTGGGCGAGTAGTAGGCGACGCGGTCGCCGGGCTGGACGCGGCGCAGCGGCGCCATCTTGCCGTGACAGACCTGCATGAAGCCCGCCTGCAGGCCCCGGCGGACGTGCTCCGCCGAGGCGACGGCGATCCAATTGCCGCTCATGGCGCTGCCGGCGCGAAGACGCGGAGGCGATGGCCGTCGGGATCGAGGGCCACGAAGGTGTAGCCGAAATCCATCTGGGTCGGCGCCTGGGCAACCGTCAGCCCGCGCCGGCTCCACTCGCCGTGCAGCGCGCGGACGGCCTCGGCGTCCGCCACGGCGAAGGCGGCCTCGCCGCCGCATCCCGTTGCCGATGCCGCGGGCGCCACGGTGCGGCGCGACCACAGGCCCAGCATCAGGCCGGAGTCCATCGCGAACATCGCGAATGTCGGCGACGACTCAACGGGTGGCCGGCCCAGCAGATCGGCATAGAAGGCGGCGCTGGCGGCGGGGCTCTCGACGTAGAGAAGGACGAAATTCAGCTCGGGCATATCTGGTCTCCTGCAATTGGCAATCGGCGGCGATCGTAACGGGCCATGCTGTCAGTTTCTGTCAGCAGCAGACGTTCCCGCCCTCGACGCCATCCTTCTCTGCTGCCAATATCTGTCACTATGTCCCGGTCCCGACGGCTGCTCGATCTCGTGCAGGCACTGCGCCGCCACCGGCGGCCGGTCGCTGGCGCGCGCCTCGCCGAGGAGCTCGGCGTGTCGCTCCGCACGATCTATCGCGACATCCAGAGCCTGATCGAGGAGGGCGCCGACATCGAGGGCGAGGCCGGCGTGGGATATGTCCTCCGGCCCGGCTTCCTGCTGCCGCCGCTGATGTTCTCCGATGACGAGATCGAGACCCTGGTTCTGGGATCGCGCTGGGTGGCGCAGCGCGCGGATCCGGCGCTCGCCGCCGCGGCGGAGAACGCCCTGGCGAAGATCAGGGCGGTGCTGCCGGGCGACCTGCGCGAGGCCGCCGATGCCGCCGGCCTGCTCGCCGGTCCCGGGGATCCGATCGCGCCCGACGGCGTCGATCTGGCGCCACTGCGGGCGGCGATCCGGCGCGAGCATAAGATCCGGATCGGCTATCGCGATCGCACCGGCAAGTCCAGCGAGCGCGTGGTCTGGCCGATCGCGATCGGCTTCTTCGACCGGGTGCGCGTGCTCGCCGCCTGGTGCGAGCTGCGGGTGGGGTATCGGCATTTTCGCACCGACCGCATCGGGACGCTGGCGGCGACCGCCGAGCGTTACCCCCGGCGCCGGCGGACGCTGATCAAGGAATGGCGCGCCGCCGAGGGCATACCGGAGCAATAGGTCGCTGCCCCCGATGGGCGGGATTTTATCGAAGTTGGACGCGTCCGCCGGGCAGGCACCCCCGGATCTGCTGCCGAAAAAGCTCACAATCCCGAGGCGGCCGGCTGGCTGGGTCTGCGTGGCCCGTCAGAGGGACCCTGTCCCGGTACCGCCCGCCGGTCGCGCAAAGACGCGTTTCCCAGGCGCTTGGCGCCGACCCCACCGCCGCGGGCACGCCCCGGCACTCGCCGGTTGGCCCCAAAGCCGCGAAATTGCTAGGTATTCCACGCGTTTCGCGGGCAAATCAGCTACCTTCTGTTATTACCTGCATGGCACACTTCACCGCTTGTCGCGGCACCTTCGTTCGAGCCACCAGCTCGGGCCCCGGCGCGATGATCGAAGCTCTCTACGGGAATGACGAGGCCGCGATGCCTGCTGCACAGAAGCGAGTGAAGATGCTGGCCGACATCGTCGGCGCCCGCGGCGGCAGCCGCATCGACGACAATGGCTCGCGGTCGATCCTGCGCCTCGATCGCCCGGTCGATGCGGAGCAGCTCCTGGTCAACATCAAGGAGCGCGCCAAGACGCGCTCGGAGGCGCCGGTCGCGCCCGGCGCGCCGCCCGCCAGCAAGCTCGACGCGGTACCGATCGATCGTCCCGGAGCGTTGCTGGAGACCAAGCGGCCCCCGGTCAAGAAACCTCGCGGCAAGCGCGCGACCGCCGAGCGCGCCGCCCGCATGACCGGCACCACCAAGGCCGCCTCCTCGGTGGAGAACATGCTCTACCGCAAGGGTGCCGCCACCGCCGCCAGCTTCCGGCCGTCCTACTGGTCCTTCGACGCCGAGCTCGGCACGCCGCCCGCCGAGCCCGCGCCGCGCGGTCGCAAGGCCGAAATCAAGCTACCCCGGAGTCGTTCGCCTCGGAGCCGTTGATGGCCGTTAGCAGGAAGCGAGCGAAGCTGCAGCCGGAGCTGCTGAGCCCGCACGCGCCCGCTCCCGCCGGCGACCTCAGCTCGGTGATGATCCGGGCGCGGAGCCGCGCCAAGGCGGCGTTGCCGCTGGTCGGGCTCGCGGATCCTCTGCCGAGTGCCGACCGCGGCATGGCGGACGCCGGCGAGTCCGACACTCACACCAGCGACGGCTTGCTCTTCAGGAAGGGCGCCGCGACGGGCTCGAGCTTCCGGCCGGACTACTGGACCTTCGACCGTCCGGAACCGAAGCCGGAGGCACCGTCCGAACCGCTGCTCGCCAAGCGCGGCACCGCGCCGACGCCGCACAAGCCGCAGCCCCAGGCGCGCGCGAAAACCGACCTGTCGCCGAAGGCGCTGCAGGAGCAGATTGCCGCGCTGCAGGCGCTGATCACGTCAGGCGGTCCGGAGGAGGAAGCGGAACCGCCGATCTCCGCGGACGGGCAGCACGAGCCGCCACCGCCGGCGTCGCTCCTGGAGGCGATGCAGCCGGCAGCCTCCGCGGCGCCGGAGCCCGTGCGGTCCCGCATCACCGGGGCCATCGAAGGACCGGCGGAGCCGCTGATCCCGCCGCCACTCTTCGCCGAGACCGAGGCGCTCGCCGCGCCGGTTGCCGAGCCGGCGCCGTCCACGTCGCTGATACCGCCGCCGCTCTTCACCGAGGGCGAGGCACACGAGCCCGCGACGACAGCGCCTCTCGATGCCCCAGCGGCGACGCCGATCATCGAGATCGCCGCCGACTTCGCGCCGCCGGCCGAGCTGCCGACGCCGGAACCGGTTGCCGAGGCCGAGGCGTTCGACGCCGTGCCGCCGCCTGCCCTCGAGCAACCGGAGCTGGCGCCCGTCGCCGAGATCGCCGCCGAGCGCACGCCGGCAGCCGAGCCCGCACCGGACCCGGTCGCCGAAGTCGAGATAATCCCGCCGTCGTCCCTCGACCCACCAGCGGCGACGCCCGCCGTCGAGCTCGTGGCCGCCGCCGAGGTGACGCCGGAGCCGATGCCGGCACTGTTCCTGGACATGCCGGTTGCCGAGCCCGCGGTCCTCGCCGAGGCAATGCCGCAGCCGGAGCCGCTCGTCGACGAGCTGATGGTACCGCCGGAGCCAGCGATCGACGCGCCGTCCGCGGAGGTCGTCATCGAGACCGTGGTTATCGCGGCGCTGGATCCGGTCGTCGAGGCGCTATCGGTCGCGCCGGCACCGGTGGCCGATGCGCCATCGGCGGAGATCGGCATCGAGCCCGTGGTCATCGCGACACCGGAGCCAGTCGTCGAGGCGCTGCCGATCGCACCGGCATCGGTGGCCGACGCGCCCTCCGCGGAGGTCGTCGCCGAGCCCGTCGCAGAGGTCGTACCGGAACTGTATGTCGAGGCGCTGGCGCCGGAACCGACGGTCGATGCGCCGAGCGCCGATCTCTTCGCCGCGTCCGCCGACATCGCGCCCGCGCCGGATGCCGCGCCGCTGACGAAGGACGTCGCCGCCGTCGCGGAGCCGCCGCACGAGACGCCAGTCGAGACGCCGGCCGTCGAGATGGCTGCCGTCGCGGAGCCGCAGCCCGAAGCCGTCGCCGAGATGCCGGTGCTGGCGGAACCCGTCATCGATCTTTCCAGCGACACGGTGCCGCCGCCTGAGCCGGCGCCGCCGGAGGCGATCACCGAGGTGCTGCCACCGGCGCCGATGCCCGTAGCCGCCGCAGTAGAGCCCCCCGTTCCGCCCGCAGCCGACGAGCCGGCACCACCCGAGCCGACAGCGGAGGCACTGCCGCCGGCACCGCAGCCACAGCGGGATCTGCCGACGGTCAAGCCGCCCGCCGCGCCGGCGATCGGCGTGAAGCTGCCGGCGCCAGCGACAACCCGACGTGCGTCGACCCGGCGCGTGACGCCGGCGCCGGAGCCGATCGTGGCGCCCGCTCCCGTCGAGATCGCGGCCGCGCGGATGCAAGAGCCCGCGCCCGCGGCGCCTGCCGAGCCGCCAGCGGCCCTGTGGACCGAGGGCCTGGCGGAGCTGAAGACACTGTTGACCGAGCTGCGTCAGCGCACGCAGGCGCCGGCGCCGGACAGCATGATCGAGGCGTTGACGCCGGTCGCGCCGCCGACTTTTCCTGGCCACGCGGCGCTGCCGCCGGAGCCGTTCCCGGAACTGCCGGCGCAGTTGCTGGCGACGCAGGATCTGCCCCCGGAGCCGCACCACGATGTGCCGGTGGACCCGCCAGCGGCAGGGGAGCCGCCGGTGGCCGAGCTGCCGGTCGCGGAGCCGCTTGCGCTCGGCGATCACGAGCACCGCGCCTCCGAGGAGCATCACAATCCCCACGAGACCGTGGTGGCGAATTCCCTCGGCAACCTGATCGAGGACGTGCTGAGCCGGAAATCCTTCTCCATCGCCGCTGTCGCCGCCCAGCAGCCGCGCTACGGCGCCTCGGAGCCGATGGTGGAGATGCCACCGACCGAGCTCGATGCCCTGCTCGCCGCGGCGCGGACACCGGAGCCGGTCATGGTCGAGCCCGCCCGACGACCGAATGCTGCGACGGCGCCGCGACGTTGGATCAGGCTGGTCGACCGCGTGCTTGCGGTGGTCACCGTCCTCATGATGGTGGCGGGCACTTACTTCGGCTTCTCGCTGTTGCGCGATTCCAGCTCCGAGGTCCAGTCGCGGGCGATCACCTTGCCGCCGGCGGCGCGGCACGCCGGCAGCCCGATCTGGTCCACCAAGCCCGGGTCGAAGGATGCCGGCCACGCAACCGACCCCGCCGCCCATCGCCCGGGCTGGACGCAGGCCCCGGCGCGCTGACCGCCGGACATGCTAGCCGCTGTTGCGCAGGCCGGCGGCGATTCCGTTGATCGAGAGATGAATCCCGAGCACGACGCTATCGTCGCTGGCGCCGCCGCGATGGCGCCGCAGCAGCTCGATCTGCACGTGATTGAGCGGATCGATATAGGGGAAGCGATTGCGGATGGAGCGCGCCAGCAGCGGATTCCGCTCCAGCAGCGCCCGCTGTCCGGTTATCTCCAGCAATGCCTGTATGGAGGCGATCCACTCCTCGCGGAGCCGGCCGAAGATTTCCGCGCGGAGCGTCTCATCCGAGACCAGCTCCGCGTAGCGGGATGCGATCGCGATGTCGCTCTTGGCGAGCACCATGTCCATGTTCGAGAGCATGGTGGTGAAGAACGGCCAGTCCTGATACATGGCCTTGAGGGTCGCCATGCCATTGACGGGATGATCGCTCAGCCATTTCCCGACCGCTGATCCGAAGCCGTACCAGCCCGGCAGCATCAGGCGGCACTGGGACCAGCTGAAGACCCAGGGGATGGCCCGCAGATCCTCGATGCGGCGCGACCCCGTGCGTGACGCCGGCCGGCTGCCGATGTTGAGATTGGCGATCTCGCCGATGACCGTCGCCTCGCGGAAATAGCGCTCGAACCCCTCGGTCTCGTAGACGAGATGGCGGTACTCCCGATAGGCCGCGGCCGAGAGCGCGTCCATCGTCGCCAGATATTCCCCATGAGGCTCGGGCCGTTGCCCGTCCAGGAGCGTCGCCTCCAGCGTCGCCGCGGCCAAGGTCTCGAGGTTGCGCCGGCCGACCTCGGCATTGGAGTATTTCGCCGCAATCACCTCGCCCTGCTCGGTGATGCGGATCGCGCCCTGCATCGCGCCGGCGGGCTGCGCCAGGATCGCCTGGTAGCTGGGCCCGCCGCCGCGGCCGACGGAGCCGCCACGGCCGTGAAAGAGCCGCAGCCCGATTTCGTGGCGCCCATAGGTCTCGATCAGCGCCAGCTCCGCCTTGTAGAGCTCCCAGCTCGACGTCAGGTAGCCGCCGTCCTTGTTGCTGTCGGAATATCCCAGCATGACCTCCTGCACGTCGCCGCGGGAAGCCAGCAGACGGCGATATTCCGGCTGCGAGAACACGGTCTCCATGACGCCGCCACAGCGCTGGAGATCGCCGATCGTCTCGAACAGCGGCACGATATCCACATCCAATCGCGCCTCGCGCGGATGCAGCAGTCCCACTTCCTTCAGCAGCACCGCCACCTCGAGAATGTCCGAAGCGCCATCCGCCTTCGAGATGACGTAGTGCGGGACCGACGCCTTGCCGTAGAGCCGGTGACCTTCCGCCGCGACACGGAGAATGGCGAGCTCCGCCGCCGTCTCATCGGAATAGGAGAGATGCATCGACACCAGCGGTCTTGGCGAGCGGATCTCCGCCATCAGCAACGCGACGCGCTCCGCCTCGCCCAGCGCCCGATAGTCCGCGCTCACGCCCACAGCGGCGAGGAGCTCGGCGATCACGCGCTCGTGCACGTCGGAATTCTGGCGCAGGTCGACCGGCGCCAGATGGAAGCCAAAGACATCGACGGCGCGGCGCAGCAGGCGCAATCGGCCGCGGGCAAGACCAACGGAGCCATTCTCGACCAGGGAGCTGGAAAGAATATTCAGGTCGGCCAGGAATTCCGCCGGATCCCCGTAGGCCTCGCCGGCGACGGGGCGGGTCGCCTCCATGCCGCCGAGCGCGCGGGCCGCCTCGGCCAGGCGCGCCTGGATACCGGAGATGGCCCGCCGGTAAGGCTCGTTCCGGCGCCGCGGCGATCGGTCAGGGGACCCCTCCGCCATCTCGAGCAGGGCATCCGAAACCCGCACCATGCGCCCGTCGAGAGAGAGCTCCCGGCCAAGGCGATGGATTTCCTTGAGATAGAACCGGAAGGCCCGCTCGCTCTGCATGCGCAAGGCCTGGCGGAGAACGTCGGCGGTCACGAAGGGATTGCCGTCGCGGTCGCCGCCGATCCAGCTGCCGATGCGCAGGAAGGACGGCACGTCCAGATTTTCCCACGCAGGATCGGTCGCCGCGAGCTGATCCTCGAGGTCGGCATAGAAGCGCGGCAGCTCGCGGAGAAACGTGTAGCCGTAATAGGTGAGACCGTTCGCGACCTCGTCGAGGACGGCGAGGCGCGTGCCGCGGAGAATGCTGGTCTGCCACAGCGTCAGCACGGCGCGGCGCAGCGCCCGCCGGTTCGCCGTCAGCTCCTCCGGCGTGAACTGCACACGGTCGCGCTCGTCCAGCAGCTTCGCGATCTCCATCTCGCGGTCGATCGAGCTCTGCCGGCGGATCTCCGTCGGATGCGCCGTCAGGACCGGGCTGCACAGAGCGGACGTGAAGAAGGCCTGCAGCCTCGCTCGCGGCAGGCGATAGTCGCGGGCGTGGGCCAGGGCGTAGGCCATGGTGCCTTCCCGTGGCGCCGCGCTCGCCATCGCGTATGCCCGGCTGCGCCGGATGTGATGCTGATCCTCGGCGATGTTGGCGAGGTGCGAGAAATAGCCGAAGGCGCGGATGATGCGGATCGCCCGGTCGTCGGGCAGCTCGCTGATGATGGCGCGCAACTCCCCGCGCGCGGTATCGTCGGTATCCCGGTGGAAGCGGAGCGCGGTCTGGCGGATGCGCTCGATGGTCTCGAAGACCTCGTCGCCTTCCTGGGCGCGCACGGTCTCGCCGAGGATACGACCGAGAAGCCGTATGTCGTAGCGAAGCGGCGCGTCCTTGTCCGGCGCCTGGACCGACTGTTCCATCGTAGAGGGAAATGTAGCGCGGCAACGGGCAGTGGTCGATGCGGAGTCGCGTGTCCGCTGCGGGTTTGATGCCCGCCTTAGGATCAGTCTGCGACTTGTTTGATCAGATCCGCCGCTCAGGCACCGTTTGGCGCCGCCATCAGCTCGAGCACCGCGGATACCACCGGCTCCGGCGTCTCGCGCGGCAGGAAGTGTCCGGCCACGGGAATCACCGAGCGCCGATACGGGCCGGAGAAGAAGCGCGCGTGCCCTTCGCTGTCTTCCGGCGGCACCACGCCGTCGCAGGCGCCGTGCAGCACGATCGTGGGCGCGGCGATGCGAGGCAGGGCCGCGAGCCGCGCCTCCAGTTCCGTCAGCGCGGGATCGCCGGGCGCCGCGCCGTAGCGATGGCGATAGGATTGCACCGATACCTCGACGAAGTCAGGATTGTCGAAGGCCACGGCGGTGCGCTCGAAGGCCGCGACGTCGAATTTCCAGTTCGGCGACCACAATTCCCAAAGCAGCCTGCAGATGTCGCGCCGGTTCGCCTCGAGCCCGGCGCGGCCGCGCTCGGTGTGGAAGTACCACTGGTACCAGTACCGATATTCATGCAGCGCCGATTGCGGCCGGTTGGCGCGCGCGATGTCCTGGATGTTGTAGCCGTTGACCGAGACCAGGCAGCGCACCCGCTCCGGCCAGAGCGCGGCGAGGACGCAGCAGGCGCGTCCGCCCCAGTCATAGCCGACGAGCGACGCGCGGGCGATGCCGAGAACATCCATGAGCGCCAGCAGGTCCTGCCCGAGCGCCGCCTGCTGACCGGACCGCGGCGTCGCCGGATCCAGAAAGCGCGTCGGGCCGTAACCGCGGAGATAGGGCACCAGGACGCGGTATCCCGCTGCGGCCAACGGCGGCGCCACGCCGTCCCAGGTGCGGACGTCGTCGGGAAAGCCGTGCATGAGGAACACCGGCGGACCGTCGGCGGGACCGCTCTCCTCGTAGGCAATGTCCAATGTCGCGGTACGGGCGCGCTTCAGGAACAACGGCATCAGGGAATCTCCGGACGTAGGTGTCCCGAACTATAGCGGGCCACCAGCGCCCGGAGCCAGCCGCCGCCGGTCCCCGTTTATATCCTCCCCGCTCAGGGTCTGGCCTCCAGCACCAGGTTGAACGGCGTCGCCGTGGCGCGGCGGAAGCGGGCGAAGCCGCCCTGCTTCACCACGTCGGCGAGGCGCGCTTCGCCGGCCTGGGCGCCGAGGCCGAGGCCGACCTCCTGGCTCAGCGACGCCGGCGTGCAGATCATCGTGGAGGCGGCATAGTAGACGCGGCCGACCGGGTTGAGGTTCTCGTGCAGGTGATCGTTGGCGAAGGGCTCGACGATCATCCAGGTGCCGTCGGGCGCCAGCGTCTCGCGCACGTGCCGGGCGGCACCCACGGGATCGCCCATGTCGTGCAGGCAATCGAAGAACGCGACCACGTCGTAGCCGCTGCCGGGATAGGCCTTGGCGGGCGCCACCTCGAAGGTGCAGCGCTCGGCGACGCCGGCCGCCTGGGCCGCCTCCCGCGCCCGCTCGATCGAGGGCAGGTGATAGTCGAAGCCGTGGAAGCGGGAATTCGGAAAGGCCTTCGCCATCAGAACCGTGGAGGCCCCGTGGCCGCAGCCGATATCGGCGACGCGAGCGCCACGCTCCAGCTTCGCCGTGACGCCCTCCAGGGCCGGCAGCCACTCGTTCACGAGATGGTGGTTGTAGCTGGTGCGGAAGAAGCGCTCGGTGCCGCGGAAGAGGCAGCCGTGATGCTCGTGCCAGCCGACGCCCTTGCCGGTGCGGAACGCCTCGCTGATCTTGGGCTCATCCCGCACCGCCGCCGCGATGATGTCGTAGAAGCCGGCGAGGAAAGCCGGCCCCTGCTCGTCGGCGAAGACCGCGGCCTGCTCCGGCGTCAGAGAGAAGCGCCCATCCGCGGCATCGTACTCGACGTAACCCGCCGCCGCCTGGGCCGAGAGCCACTCGCGCACATAGCGCTCCGCCGTGCCGGTGCGCTGGGCGAGCTCGCCGGGATTGAGCGGCCCGGCCTCCGCCATCGCCTTGTAGAGGCCGAGGCGGTCCCCCAGCAGCACCAGCGCCGCCCCCAGCGCCGCTCCCATGTCGCCGAGCATGCGACCCACGAATTGATTGAGCTTGTCCTCGTTCGGCTGTGCCATGACGGCCCTCCCCAGATGAAGCATCGAGGGCCGGAGTCTAGGCGCGACCGCACCGTGCCGCTTCGCCTGACCGGGCCATCGGCGTGCCTGCCCGAACGGGCCATGGGAACTAGGTGAGGCCGACCCGGGCGGCGAGGGCCGCGGCGGCGGCACGAGTGGGGAGGTCGAGCTTGGTCAGGATGTTGCCGACGTGGCGCTTCACCGTGTGCTCGCTGAGGACGAGCTCCGAGGCGATAGCGGAATTGCTGAGCCCGCGCGCCACCAGGCCCAGCACTTGGCGCTCCCGAAGGCTGAGCTCGGCATAGCCCGGTTCCTTGCCTGCCGCCGCGACGGGCGTCGACGGGGCGGTCGCCGCCGCGGGCTCGCGCTCCGGGGCAAACAGCGGGAAGTCGCCGCCGCCCGGCGACTTGAGGCCGGGACCCTCACGCCGCGGTCGGAAGCGCAGGCCGGATCCCGCGACCAGATCCCGCACGGTGGCCGATAGCAGCACCTCGCCCGGGCGCGCCACCGCCGCGATGCGCTGGGCCGTCTGCAGCGCCACGCCGCCGACGCGGGCCATCGGGCCGATGCCGCCGATGCGCTGCACCTCGCCCGTATGAACGCCCGAGCGCACGGCGAGATCGAGAGCTCCCGCCGCCTCGGCGATTTCCATCGCGCAGCGGATGGCGCGGCCGGGCCCGTCGAAGGTGGCGAGGAGAGATCCGTCGCTGCGCAGGCCCTCGATCAGCCGGCCGCGATGGCGCTCGACCGCTGCGGCGGCCCGGCCGCGATAGTGATCGAGCCGCGCGAGCCAGGCTCGATCATCCGCCTCGACGGTACCGCTCGCCACCACTTCGGCGATCAGCACGGTCGCCAGCACGCGCTCTGCCGCCGCGACCGCCGCGGAGGCGCCATGGCCGCCGGTGAGAAACCCCTCGATCTCGTCGACGATCCGATCGACATCACCGACCCAGATCAGGTGATCGCTGCCCGTCAGCTCGACGTATTTGGCGCCGTCGATGGACTGCGCGAGGTAGCGGCCGGCGGCGACGTTGACGCGGACGTCGCCGGTGCGGTGCAGTACCAGCGTCGGCACGCGGATGGTGGGCAGCACGCGCCGCACGTCGATGTCCGCGTTCATGCGCGCCAGCGCGATCGCCGCCGCGGGGCTCGCGCCCAACCGCTCGAAGCGGGCCCACCAGTCCCGGAAGCGTTCGTTCTGCCGCATGCCCGGCGCGAAATTAATCAGGAGGTCGCCGCGGCCCCAGACCGTCTCGGCGCGGGTGATGAACTCCTCCAGGCGCTCCGGCGGCATCACCCAGGAATGGAAATGCGCGTAGGCGCCGTAGAGCACCAGGGCGCGGGTCCGCTCGGGATATGTGGCCGCGAACAGCATCGCCAGCGGTCCGCCCTCGGAGCAGCCGAGCAGCGCCGCGCGCTTCGATCCGACCGCATCGAGCACGGCGCGCACGTCGTCCATGCGCGCCTCAAGGCTCGGGAGATCGCGCACCGGCACATGATCGGAAAGGCCGGTGCCGCGCTTGTCGAACTGGATCAGGCGGCAGAACGAAGCCAGGCGATGCAGGAGGTGGGAAAAGCCGGGATCCTCCCAGTGATGCTCCAGGTTGGAGACGAAGCCTGGGACGAAAACGAGATCCAGCGGCCCATCGCCTAGAACCTGGTAGGCGATGTGCACATCGCCGCTGCGGGCGTAGCGTGTCTCCGGCAGTTTCAACGGGCCCCTCCAAAAGCCGCGTCAGCATTCCCCTGGCAGATCGCGGCGCGTGCCTCTCGGCGCCGCCGTGTCTATCACCGCCCGTCAGCGCTTGGCCATCGCCGCGTTGACGCAAGCGCCCTTGCGCCGGGGATCGCCCAGCTTGGCGCACTGCGGATAGAGCTGATCGACGCGGCGATCGAGATCGCTGTTCTGGCCGAGCTGCAGGCATTGGTCGCTGTGCGTGCCGTCGCACATGGGAAAGGAGATGCCCGGCGGCAGGTTGAGCGCGGGCTGCTGGCCCGCCTGAGCGAAAGCGGAGCCCGCGCCCAGCGCGAGCACCAGCGAGCCCGCCGCAGCAGCAAAGAACAGTCGCATGAATGCACCTCTCCTCGAGTCGCCTATCGTCTCCGTCCGGCAAATCTACACCACCCGGCACGAATCGGTCGTGACGCGAGGCGGCGGCGCTGCCGACAGCCGGCATCCTCTCCATGTTCTTTTTAAGGCGCACCGGTGCGGGCGGAGGAGAGTCGGGCCCACTTCCTCAGAAAGAGAGGCGGACCTAGAATTACACTAGTGAAACGGGTTTTTTGCGACCGATTCGCAGTTTGGGCGCGAAGTCTTGGTAAATCCAAACCCGATAATAGGGTAAAAGTCATCAACATCGGTCAATGCAGCGGGCACAATCCGGGGGTAACCTTAAGCAGAGGTTAACCGAGGAGGCCTAGATGCGTTTGCCGGAGCAGGTTTACGTCAAGCGGGAGCCGCGAGGGCTGCTCGCCGACTTCTTTCTTGCCGCGGATCGGTTTGCGGCCGAGCGGGATGTGCTGCTGTCGATCTCCACGGACTTCGACGAACTGCTGGACGTCAACAGACGAAATCGCGACAGCTGGAATCCGCTCATGCCGAGCGTGTCCCCTGAATACAATGATATGACTCGCCATCAGGCGTTCTGGCTGCGCGGCGAGAACCGCGACAGCGGCGAGGTCGTGCTCGCCCGCGCCTGCCGGCTCTACGATCTGCCTCCCGGCCGCTCCATGCATGACGCCTTCATGGACCTCAGCCTGTTCTACGACGACCCCACCCGCGCCGGTCCCTTCGAGCAGATCTGCTCCAGCGGCATCGCGCCCCGCGCCATCACCGGCCGCTTCGTCATGTCGGTGGGTGGCTGGCACCATCCCAACGTCCGCAAGGTGAACCTCTCCGCGATAGCGCCCCGGGTCGTGCGTGCCTGGGCCTACAACGAGTGGAATCCTCCCCTCTCCACCAGCCTGGTGGAGGACTACATGGTGGAGAAGGCGCGGCTCTCCTACGGGATGAAAAATCAGGAGACCGGCTTCGTCTGGGTCGGCTGTCCGCTGCACGAGCACTTCCAGGCGTCGCTGTTCTGGATGACGCCGGCGCAGCTCGTGGAAGGCTTGCAGGGGTTCGTTGCCGAGACCGAGGAGAAGCGCGCGGCCGAGGCCTCAGAGCGGAAGCGCGAGATCGCTGCTTAGGGCGCTGTAGCCCACCACCAGCGGCTTGCCCTTCAGGCTCACGAAGGGCAGCAGGCGCCGGCGATAGCGCACCCGCGTCGGCTGCCGGTTGGTGGTGGAGATGATGGCGTCGACGTGGTCGTAACGGCCGCCGCCGCCGGCCATCGCGCTCTCGTAATGGCCGGCGACCCACTGCGTATAGGCGCGGTCGGTTTCATTTGTCGCCAGCGGTCGCCCGACCTTCTGCCAGTTGTCGAAGGTGGCAATGCCGCTGCCCATGTAGCGCACCAGCCAGCCGTCGCGCGGCGACGGCTCCACCACGAAGGTGCGATCGAGCACGCCCTGGCCGAGGGCGTCGTCCAGGAACTCCGACGAGAACCGGCCGTCGTGGGATTTCCAGAGCGAGAGAAGCCCCTCGGTTCCCACGCAGGTCTCGTCCGGATCCCGCGCGACCAGACGCAGGCGTGACGCGGGCGACCGCAGCGCACCGTCGCCGATCATGCGCAGCCGCGCGACCGCGTCCTCGACGTCGAGAAATGTCTCCGTGAGCCAGCCGCCGAGGAAGAGCCGCATGCGCACCTGCACCAGGGCGGGCGTGCGCGCAAGATAGTCGGCGACCGCGGCGATGTTCTTGGCGTCGAAATCCTGGGCGTTGACGGAGATGTCGAAACCCACGGCATCGCCGCGCACGATGATGGCGAGATGATTGAGCACGAGATAATCGAGCACGCCGAAATCGGCGCTGGGATATCCGACGAAGCGCGCGAGGTCGCCGCCTTCCACGTACTGGAAGATCCCGCGCGTCACCATGTACATGCCGTGCCGTGCCGCCATCTCAATCCAGCTCCCGCAGATGAGCCCGCGCCCGGGCGCAGCTGCGCCCGCGGCATGGGGCGCTCACATCGCGCCGTTTCCGATCTTTGATAAAAATGATGGGGAGTCCGTTAACGGGAAGATAACGGTCAACAGGGAATGGTTAACGCCGGCGATCATGCGGCCACGGCCCCGTCAGGCCGGCTTGGGAGGCCGGGCGCCGCCCTCGAGGACGACGCCCGACCGCACCCGCCTCAGCTCTTGGCGACAGCCCCGTTGATGCAGGCCGCCTTCTGTTCCTTGCCCTTGACCTTCGCGCAGCTCGGGTAGGACTGGTTGAGCTGCCGGTCCAATTGCGCGTTCTGGCCAAGCTGCAGGCAGGAGTCAGTGTGCGTGCGGTCGCACACGGGATAGCTCATGCCGGTGGGCGTGGGAGATGCCGCCATCGCATTGGCGCCAAGACCGAGCGCCGCGACCACCAGCGTCGACGCGAACAAGCGATTCATGATGTTCTCCTCTCGGGAGCTGTTTGGGGTTCGACGTCCATCAAATCCAACGGCGGCAAGACGGTTCCGCGCAACGCGCGAAAAAAAGCGCCTTACCCCTGCCGTTCGCGGGAAACCGGGAATTTCAAACGGATGTCATCCCGGCGCCCGCCACATGGGAAAAATCTAAGCCGCCTGTGCGCTCGCAAGCATCGATCGAAAGGGGAAGGAGTCTGACCTCCGCGGGACATTTTGCGGACGCTCCCTGCCCGATGGCGCGCCGCGCGATCTCTCGCTACTCTCCGGCGAAATGGTGACCGGATCTTTCCCGTGCCGACGATGTGCCGCCACGCAGCCGTTCCAAAACTGATCCAATCGTGACGCCGGAAACGCTCGCCACCGTCGTGCTCGCCGTCCATCTCGGCGTCGCCGTCTTCAATATCTTCGGCATGGTGGCGGTGCCGCTGGGCGCGTGGCGCGGCTGGCGCTTCGTGCGAGAATTCTGGTGGCGCCTCGTCCACCTCGCCTCGCTTTTCGTCGTGGCGCTCCAGGCGATCTCGGGCCGCGCCTGCTTTCTCACGATCTGGCAGAGCGCGATCGAGGCGCAGCAGACCTCGACCGCGCCGCCGATGATCGCGACGTGGATCAATCGCCTGCTCTACTGGCCGCTGCCGCTCTGGGTCTTCGCCGTGGGCTACGTCGTGGTCTTCGTCTACGTGCTGCTGCTCTGGCGGTGGGTGCCGCCGCGGCGGCGCGGAGGTGCCTGAGTTACTGCTTCGCGCGCCTGGCCTCGTAGACCTGGAGATTGCAGAGCGCCATCTGCAGCAGCGGCGTCGGCACCTTGGCGGCGCCGGCGCGGCGGATCATGTCGCCGATGATGTGATCGCTCTCGGTCGGGCGCCCGCCCTCCATGTCGTGACGCATGGAGGCGGTGAAGGCCGATCCGCGGTCGGTCAGCATCTTCCGCGTGCGCTGCGCCGCCTCCGATCCCACAGGATGGCCGCCCGCCGCCGCTACCGCCTCGGCCTCCGCGAGCATCGCCAGCATCGTGCGCTCGCCCTCCGCCGCCGCCAGGATCTCGCCCACATGGGCGTGGGTCAGCGTCGTCATGGCAGCGAGGGTCGACAGCATCACGAACTTCTCCCACATGACCTGCAGGATGTCCTCGGCGGCGACAGTCTTAAAGCTGGCCTTGCCAAATTCCGCCGATATCGCCGCCGTGCGCGACGACAGGCCGCCCGCGAGCTCGCCGAATGTCAGAACCGCGAGCTGGCCGTTGTGCTTCACATGACCTTCCGGCGAGAGCGCCGCGCCGATGTAGCAGGCGCCGCCCAGCACCCGCTCCTGGCCGAACCGCGCCGAGAGCGCGTCGATGTGGAGGAGCCCGTTGAGCAGCGGCAGCACCGCGCTCTTTGGCCCCATCGCCGGTGCTATGGCATCGATCGCCGCCGCGAGGTCATAGGCCTTGGCGGTGAGCAGCACCACGTCATAAGCACCGCGAATTTCCTCGGCGAGGACAGTCTCCACCGGCCGCTGGATGTCGCCCGCCGGGCTCTTCACCACCAGCCCCTGCGCCCGCAGCACCTGCTGGCGCGCCGGCCGCACCAGGAAGGTGACGTCGGCGCCGGCTTCCGCCAGCCGCCCGCCGAAATAGCCGCCGATCGCGCCCGCGCCCAGGACCAGAATACGCATGGATTCTCCGCCGCAGAGTTGAGACGGCGGCGATCATAGGGGCCCCGGCGCCCCCAGGCGAGGCGGCATTTCGATCCCGCTTGGAGGGGCCGGTCCCCGCCGCTAGTCTCAGGGGAAATCGCTCCGCCGCAAGCTGCAGGAAACACCGCGCCCATGGCCACCTCCCCCAGCGCTTCTCCCGAGCCTCGTCCCGCCACCGCCGCGGATTTCCTCCTGCGCGCGCTGACGGCGCACGGTGTCGAATTCTTCTTCTGCAATCCCGGCACCGATTTCCCGCCGATCGTGGAGGCCTTCGCCCGCGCCCAGAAGTCCGGAACGACGGTGCCGCGTCCTTTCGTCGTGCCGCACGAGAACACGGCAGTCTCGATGGCTCACGGCGTCTACCTCGTCACCGGCGTGCCGCAGGCGGTGATGGTCCATGTCAGCGTCGGCACCGGCAACACGCTCAACGCCCTCATCGACGCCGCCCGCGATCACGTGCCGATCCTGCTGCTGGCGGGCCGCACGCCGATCACCGAGGTCGACGCTCACGGTACGCGCAGCCTTCACATCCACTGGGCCCAGGAGATGTTCGACCAGGCGAGCCTGGTGCGCGAGTTCGTGAAATGGGAATACGAGCTGCGCACGCCGGAGCAGGTCGTCGATGCCGTCGCGCGCGCGATGGAGCTGATGCTGGCTGAGCCGCGCGGCCCTGCCTATCTGACGCTGCCGCGGGAAGTTCTGGGCGGTGACGATGCGTTCCAGACGCGTCGACCGGTTCCTCGCGGCGTGCCGGCTGCGCCGCGCCCCGATCCCGCTGCCGTCGACACGCTGGCGCGAATGATCCATCAGGCGGAGCGGCCGCTTGTGATCGCTGGTGCGAGCGGCAAGACCGCCGCCGCGGTCACCGGCCTCGCGCATCTTGCGGAGCGCTTCGCGCTGCCCGTTGTCGCCATGAATCCGCGCTACATGTGCCTGCCCTGGACCCACCCGATGCACCAGGGCTTCCAGCCGGCTCCACTCATCGGAGATGCCGATCTCGTCATCGTCGTCGAGAACGACGTGCCCTGGATCCCGTCGCGGGAGCATCCGCCGGCGGATTGCCCGGTCGCGCACCTCGGCGCTGATCCCGCCTTCGCCCGCTATCCCATGCGAAGCTATCGCAACGATCTCGCCATCGCCGCCGATCTACCGTCGACGCTATCGGCGCTGGATCAGGCGCTCGGCCGCCTCACCTCCGCCGAGGATGCCAAGATCGCGGCGCGGCGGCGGCGTCTCGCGGCGCGCGCCCGGGAGATTCGCCGGGCCTGGGCCGCCGAGGGCACGGCGGCCGGCGACGCCGCCGTCATAACGCCGGAGTGGCTGAGCCGGTGCCTCGGCGAAGCGCTTCCCCCGGATGCGATCGTCATCAACGAGTATCCGCTGCTGCTGGAGCATTGCGTGCGCGACGAGCCCGGCAGCTATTTCGGCCTGAGCCCGGCCGGCGGCCTCGGCTGGAGCGTCGGCGCGGCGCTTGGCGCCCAGCTCGCCGCCCGCGACCGCATCGTCGTGGCGACGGTCGGCGATGGCGCCTATGTCTTCGCCAATCCCACCGCCTCCCATTGGACCGCGGCGAAATACGAGCTGCCGATATTGACCGTGGTCTTCAACAACGAGCGCTACGGCGCGGTGCGCCGGGCCACGCTCTCGATGTATGGCCAAGGCGCCGCCGCCGAGGACGACGGCCGGCTCCTCTCCGACCTCTCGCCGAGCCCCGCCTACGAGATGGTGGCGCAGGCAAGCGGCGGATACGGCGAGCGGGTGGAGCTGCCGTCGGAGCTGCCGGCTGCGATCGAGCGCGCGATCCGCGTGGTGACACGGGAGAAGCGCCAGGCCTTGCTCAACGTCATCTGTCGATACTAGAAGCAGCTCAGAGAGGCGGCCGACATGGCAAAGACCGGAAAACCTGGACGCAGCGGCGTGAGCGGATCGGGCCCGGCCACGGAGGCCCAGCCCGCGGGGGCCGCGCCGCAGCTTCCGCTCTTCTACCGCTCCCTCAGCCCGGTCGATGCGACGCAGCACGGCGGCAAATCCCTGAAAGCGCAGATCGGCTACAGCTTCGCCCGCGGGACCCACGCGGTGCTGCTGAACGGCGGCGAGTTCGAGACGGCGGCGCGGCACTATCCCATCGTCTTCGCGCCGGCGCCGCAGTCGGCGGCGCTCGCGGTGCTGGGGGTGCGGCCGAACACGAATCTTTTCGTGGATGCCAGGGACGACTGGCGCGTCGGATCGTATCTCCCCGCCTATGTCCGGCGCTACCCCTTCATCTTTCATGAGAGCGAGGATCATCAGCGCTACACCCTCTGCATCGACGAAGCCTCGGGCGCGCTCGAGGACAACGGCACCCGGCCGCTCTTCGCCGGCGGCAGGCCGACCGAGCTCACCCAGAACGCCCTGCAGTTCTGCACGGCGTTCCAGCGCGACCACCTCGCCACCCGCGAATTCGTGACCGACCTCGGCGAACGCGGCCTGCTGGTGCCCAACGAGGCGTCGATCACGCTCGCGGCAGGGGAAAGGCTGACCGTGACCGGCTTCCACATCATCGATCGCGACCGTTTCGCGGCGCTGCCCGACAGCGCGATTTTGGAATGGCGCCGTAAGGGCTGGCTTGCCTGGGCCTGCGCGCATTTCATCTCACAAGGAAGCTGGTCGGCGCTCGCCGATCTCGCGGCCGCAGCATCGGCTGCCTGACGCAATCCTCTGCACGGCTGCGCTGCCGGATTGGCGCTGGTTGCGGCGGTGAGCCGCCGGTATGTTGCCGCCTCTGAACTGGCGCATTCACGATCCGGACTTTCGCCTCATGAGCAACGAGCCGCCCCGCCCCGCCAAGTATCGCCTGCGCATCCCCGGCCCATCCCCGGTGCCGGAGCGCGTGCGGCAAGCCATTGCCGAGCCCGTGGTCAATCATCGCGGGCCCGAGTTCCACGCCACCCTGGGCACGGTGCTGAAGCTGGCGAAGCCGCTGTTCGGCACCGCCGGCGACGTGCTGCCGTTTGCCGCCTCCGGCACCGGCGTGATGGAAGCCGCGATCGCCAACATCGTCGCTCCCGGCGAGCGGGTGCTGGTGGTCATCAACGGACAGTTTGGCGAGCGCTTCAAGGCGATCTGCGAATCTTTCGGCGCCGTGGTCGACACCGTCGACGTCGAGTGGGGCCAGGCTCCCGACGCCGACGTCATCGCCGAGCGCGTGCGCAAGACCGACTATCGCGCGGTCTTCGTCACTCACAACGAGAGCTCCACCGGCGTGGTGGCGGATCTGGCCGCGATCGGCAACGCCGTCAAGGATCGCCCCACGCTGCTGGTGGTGGACAGCGTCAGCGGCCTCGGCGCCATGGAGCTGCGCCAGGACGACTGGCATCTCGACATCGTCGTGACAGCCTCCCAGAAGGCGCTGATGTGCCCGCCCGGCGTCGGCCTCGCCAGCCTCAGCGCCAAGGCCTGGGATGTGGTCAATCGCGGCGATCGCGGTCCGCGCTTCTTCTGGGATTTCCGCAAGGCGAAGCAGTCGGCGGACAAGGACGAGACCGCCTTCACGCCGCCGATCGCGCTGATCTCGGGCCTGCGTGTCGCCCTGGAGATGATCCACGCCGAGGGCTTGCCTCAGGTCTTCGAGCGTCATCGCCGACTGGGAGCCGCACTCCGCGCGGGCGGAACCGCCCTCGGCCTGTCGGTCTTCACGCGCTCGCCCCTGCTCTCCAGCAGCGTCCAGGTCTTCGCGATGCCGGAGACCCTCGAGGGCGGCGCCCTCGTGCGCCACCTCTACCAGCACTATCACACGGTGATCGCCGGCGCGCGCAACCGTCTCCAGGGCAAGGTGATCCGGATCGGGACCATGGGATATTGCGATGCCGCCGACATCCTGGCGGATCTGCATTATCTTGAGCGCGGCCTCGTCGACCTCGGCCGCAAGGTGACGCCGGGCGCCGGCGTTGCCGCTGCTGCCGCCGTGCTGGGTAGCTGAGTTCCCTACTTCGCCGGCTCGGTCTCCTTGACCCTCACTTCGCCAACATCGGCCGGCGCCGAGCCCACCCAGGGATGCTCGGAGACGTCGAACACGACACCGTCAGGACCGCGGAACTTGGTCTCGAAGAAGGAGTTGTTGGCGCTGGGATCCTGCTTCATGAAGCAGGGCGCGCCGAGCTCCTCGAGCTTCTCGCTGTACTCGTCGAGATCGTCGACGAGCACGCCGAAGTGATGGACGCCGACATAGTCGAGGCCGCGGCCGAGCTGGTCGACATTCTGGAACTTGAGGATCGCGAGGTTCAGCGTGCCGTCGCTCAGATAGAAGCCCCAGGCGATCGACTTGGGATTGTCGGGGCTGCCGGTGCGCCCGACCTCCTTGAAGCCGAAGGCCTGCTTGTAAAACTCCGCGGTCTTGACGGGGTCCTGTGTCGCGAGGGCGATGTGGCGGATTTTCGGCATGCTGCTTCCTCCGGTCCTGGGTTTTTGGGCGGCAAGGGCTGCTGCCCCATTATCCATCCCTGGGCGCGCCACTCAAGGGCCGGTATGGCGACGAGGACTCAGGGCGCCAGAAACGGGATGAAGGGCACGCGCTCGCGCCGAGAGAGCCGCGGCAGGAGCTCCTTGATGCCGGCCTTGAAGTGATCCGTGGCCTCATGAGCCGCCCACCCGGCCTCGTTGACGTAGAGCTCGAAGATGAAGAACAGCGACTTGTTGGTCGGAGATCGGTAGGGCAGGAACAGCTTGACCCCGGGCTCCGTCATCGAGGCGGCGGCCAGCACCCGCGCGATCTCGGCAACGGCCTCCGACTGGCCCTCCTTGGCCTCGAGCATGATCGCGACGACGAACCCCTCGTTGAGCGCGGCGAGAGTTGCAGGCGAAATCCAATCGGTGAGCACGGCATCCTCCATCGGTTCGATCCTGAGTGACGACGGAAGTAGCACGCGCGATGTGGGCGATGCTCCGGTCCGGACCGAAGTGTGCCGGCGCCGGCGGCCGCTGTTACGCGTTTTGCTGCACGAAGGCGGTGATGAGGTCGAGGGCGCGCCGGGAAGCGGGCGATGCCGGGTCCTTGGCGATGAAGGCGTGGGGCTCGCCGTCGAACTTGGTGAGGTCGATGCGGCCGCCGGCCTTGCGATAGGCGGCGACGAAGCGATCGGCCATGTCGGGCGTCACGTTGTCGTCGTTGGTGCCCTGGAGCATCAGCGCCGGCGGCAGATCCGTTGCCTCGCCGCGCTCCAGAATGAGCTGCGGATTGCCTTCCGCCATCGCCGCTTCCGAGGGCCAGTAGGCGTGATGGGCCTGGATCAGCCGCTCGACCCCCTTCTCCCGCACCATCCGATAGCGCGCCAGGGGATCGACGATCGACCAGCACACGACGACGAAGGCGAGGCTGGCATCCACATCGGGCGCTTCCACCAGGGGCAGCGCCGCGTAGCGCGGATCCCGCGGGCGGAGCGCGCTCAGCATGATCTGGTGCCCGCCGCTGGAGGTGCCGAGGCCGCCGACGCGGTCCGGCCGCATCCCGAGTCCTCCCGCCCGCGCCTTGAGCCAGCGCACCGTCAGGTTGATGTCGGCGATGCCGGCGGGGTAGCCGGCCTCGGGCGGCATGCGGAAATCCACCGCCAGGACCACGGCCCCGCTGGCGGCCAGCGCCTGATGGATCGCCACGTTCGCGAACCGGTCATTCATCGTCCAGGCACCGCCATGGACCTCCACCACGCCGGGAAACGGCCCCGCCCCCTGGGGCCGGTAGAGGCGCGCCAGGAGCGGCTTGCCGTCCCGGCGCCGGTACTCGATATCCTCGGCGTGGACGTCATGGGACGATGCCATCGCGGTCTCCCTGGGGGTCGCGGAACGATCTCCTGATGAGAGCCCAGGGAGTTACGGCACCGCAAGGGCGTTCCCGGCGGCCCAGCCTTGACTTGGGCCGGAACCAAGCTATTGTCCCGCATCTCAATTCAGCGGCATTACCGCTTTTCCCAGGGCATTTCCCATGGCAAAGACCAGCAGCGTCCTGATCAAGCTCGTGAGCAGCGCCGACACCGGCTTCTTCTACGTCACGCGCAAGAACCCGCGCACCAAGACCGAGAAGATGGCGCTGAAGAAATACGACCCGATCGCGCGCAAGCACGTCGTGTTCAAGGAAGGCAAGATCAAGTAGCGGGCGCGCCTTCCGCCGGCTGCCGGCGCCGCAGCCTTTTCAGCACACCACTTTCAGGATCGGCGGCGAGCCGGGCTCGGCGATGCCGGGGCTCGCCACAACGCGATTGCGGCCCAGGCGCTTGGCCGCGTAGAGCGCGTCGTCGGCGCGCTTCATCAACGCGGCCGAGGTATCGATGTCGCCATCGAGGGTGGCGGCAACGCCGATGCTGACGGTGACGGGGATGCCGGCCGGAAAATCCGGCGTCACCACGGGCTCGTCGCCCACGGCGTGACGAAGGCGCTCGGCCACCGCGGTCGCCACCGCGAGCGTGGTCTCCGGCATCACCACGACGAACTCCTCGCCGCCGTAGCGTGCCACCAGATCGAAGGCGCGCAGATGCCGGGTCGCGCACTGGGCGATCTCGCAGAGCACCGCGTCGCCGGCGGCGTGGCCGTAGGTGTCGTTGATCACCTTGAAGCGGTCGACGTCGATCACCAGCAGCGACGGCCCGGCGGCGCCCGCATTGGCGCGCGTCATCAGGCCTTCCAGATGCGCGCCGAGATAGCGGCGATTGTAGAGGCCGGTCAGGGGATCGGTGAGCGCCATGGAGAGGCTGCGCTGATAGGTGTCGCGCAGGCGCTCCTGCAGGCGCTTGCGGCGCACCTGGGTGCGCACCCGCGCGATCAGCTCGTTGCGGTCGATCGGCCGCAGAAGATAGTCGGTGGCGCCGAGATCGAGGCCCTTGGCGAGACGCGGCAACTCGTCGTCCTCGCCGATCAGCAGGATCGGAATGGCGCGGGTCGCCTCGGCGGCGCGCAGATCCGCCACCATGCGTAGGGTATCCTCCTCCTCCGACAGCGCGAGCACGAAGAGCTCGACCTCCATCGGCGACTGCGCGAGCACCTCGGAGGTGCGCGCGGCGTGGCGGACGTTCTCATTTGCGAGGGTGTCGAGAATGCGCTGGGCGCTGAGCGGCCGATCTTCCAGAACCACTACATTGGCGGGCCGGGTGTCGTGCGCCGTCTTCGCCTGGCTGTCGGCGAGAGCGGCCAGGCGGCCATAGGTCTCCTCGCGCAGGCGCCATTCGTCGGTCATTCGCTTGAGTCGCACCAGGGATCGCACGCGCGCGAACAGCGCCACGTCGTTCACCGGCTTGGTGAGGAAGTCGTCGGCACCGGCTTCCAGGCCGCGCACTCTGTCGGCGGCATCGGAGAGCGCGGTCACCATCACGACGGGAATGTCCGAGGTCACGGGATCCGCCTTCAGCCGGCGGCAGACCTCGAACCCGTCCATGTGCGGCATCATCACGTCCAACAGGACGATGTCCGGCCGCTCGCGCCGGGCCAGATCCAGGCCCGTGGCGCCGTCGTAGGCGGTGATGACGTTGAAATATTCGCTCGTGAGCTTCGCCTCGAGGAGCTTGACGTTCACCTCGACATCGTCGACCACAAGCACACGTGCTGACATCGGCGCGACCTCAGCTCAGAAAGCGCTCGACCGTCTGCAGGAAGTTCGCCACCGAGATCGGCTTGGCGATGTAGGCCTCGCAGCCTCCCTCGCGGATCTTCTCCTCGTCGCCCTTCATGGCGAAGGCGGTCACCGCGATGATCGGGATCGCCTTGAGGTCGTCATCCTCTTTGATCCACTTGGTGACTTCGAGGCCGGAAACCTCCGGCAGCTGGATGTCCATGAGGATCAGGTCCGGGTGATGCTGGCGCGCCAGCTTCAACGCCTCCATGCCGTCCTTGGTCTGCAGAGTGTCGTAACCATGCGCCTCCAGCAGGTCATGGAAAAGCTTCATGTTGAGGTCGTTGTCCTCGACGATGAGAACCCGCTTGGTCATCGGATATTCTGAACCTCCACGACTGCCGCGGCTGCTCGCGCCGGCCGCCCCCGACTCAACCGATCTGGAGACCATCAAAGAATACCCGGCCCCTGACTGCCTGAGACACGCTATCCCTTTTCACACCTAGCAAGGTTTACCTTAAGATTTCGTAACTTTCGCGCCACACCCGGCATATTTTTGGGATTTTTGATCTATTCATGAGCCCGCGGAAAATCCGGATCGGAGTCGACCTCGGCGGCACCAAGATCGAGGCGGCGGCACTCGACCAGGGTGGCGGGGTCCTGGCGCGACGGCGAATTCCCACGCCCGCGGGAGATTACGCCGCGATTGTGGCGGCAGTGCGTGACCTGGTTCTCGGGCTGGAAGGCCAGATCGGCGCCGCCGGCGCCTCGGTCGGGGTGGGCATCCCCGGGGCTATTTCACCCATGAGTGGGTTAATCAAGAACGCCAATTCTACCTGCCTGATCGGCCACGCCCTCGACCGCGACCTCGGCGCCGCGCTCGGCCGGACGGTGCGCCTCGCCAACGACGCGGACTGCTTCGCGCTGTCCGAGGCCAGTGATGGCGCCGGCAGCGGCGCCGCCATCGTCTTCGGCGCCATTCTCGGGACGGGGGTCGGCGGCGGCGTGGTCGCCCATGGCCGGCTCCTCGCCGGGCCGAATGCCATTGCCGGCGAGTGGGGGCACTCGCCGCTGCCCTGGCCGCGGGACGCGGAACGGCCGGGCGCCCTCTGCTACTGCGGCAAGCGAGGCTGCATAGAGACATTCCTCTCCGGACCGGCGCTCGCCCGCGACCACCGGGAAGCCACCGGCGAGGCCCTGGGTGCCCCCGATATCGCCGCCCGCGCCGAATCCGGCGACAGCGCGGCCGACGCCACCATGCGGCGCTACGAGGACCGGCTGGCCCGCGCGCTGGCCACGGTCATCAACCTGATCGATCCCCATGTGATCGTGGTTGGCGGCGGGCTCGGCCAGATCCAGCGGATCTATCGGACGACCCCACTCCTTTGGGGGAGGTATGTCTTCTCCGACGAAGTCGCGACGCGGCTGGTGCCGCCGCGCCACGGCGATGCCAGCGGCGTGCGCGGCGCCGCCTGGCTCTGGGGCGCGGACGAGACGCCATGACCACCCTCTGCCGGGATTGCGGCGCGCTGACGGCAGACCCGCCAACCGAGCGGCGCTGCGCGGACTGCGGCTCGCCCCGGCTCAAGAGCCATCCGAATCTGGCCCAGCTCAGCCTCGCCCACATCGATTGCGACGCGTTCTATGCCACCATCGAGAAGCGTGACAATCCCGCCCTGATGGATCGGCCGGTGATCGTCGGCGGCGGACAGCGCGGCGTGGTGCTGGCCTGCTGCTACGTGGCGCGCATGAGCGGCATCCGCTCGGCGATGCCGATGTTCAAGGCGCTGAAGGCCTGCCCCGAGGCGGTGGTGGTACGGCCGGACATGGCGAAGTACCGCGCCGTCGGCCGCGAGGTGCGCGAGCTCATGGAGACCACCACGCCCCTGGTGCAGCCGCTCTCCATCGACGAGGCGTTCCTGGATCTCTCCGGCACCGAGCGCCTGCACGGCGGTCCGCCGGCGCGCACCCTGGCGCTCCTCGCCCGACGGATCGAGCGCGAGATCGGCGTCACCGTCTCGATCGGTCTCGCCTACAACAAGTTCCTGGCGAAGCTCGCCTCCGATCTCGACAAGCCCCGGGGCTTCGCCGTCATCGGTCAGGGCGAGGCGCTCGAATTCCTGGCGCCGCGGCCGGTGGAATTGCTGTGGGGCGTGGGCGCAGCACTGCAGCAGCGCCTGGCGCGGGACGGCATCATCACCATCGGCGAGCTGCGCGAGCGGCCCGAGCGCGATCTCCTGGCCCGCTACGGCGCCATCGGGCGGCGCCTCTACCGCTTCGCCCGCGGCGAGGACGAGCGCGAGGTGGTGCCGGACGCGCCGACCAAGAGCATCTCCGTCGAGACCACCTTCGAGCGCGATCTAGCGGCGCCGGACGCGCTCGCCGAGGAGCTGCGGCCCCTCGCCCACCAGCTCGCCCGGCGTCTGGCGGCCAACGGCTACGCCGCCGTTGGCGTCACGCTCAAACTGAAGACCAGCAATTTTCGAACCTTGACGCGAAGCCGGGCGCTGGGCGATCCGACGCAACGGGCGGAGGTGCTCTACGAGATCGGCGCATCGTTGCTGCGCGAGGCGGCCGACGGAACCAGCTTCCGCCTGATCGGCATCGGCAGCGACCATCTGACCGATCCCGATCACGCCGACCCGCCCGACCTCTTCGGCGCCAGCGCGGCGCCGGAGCGGAAGCCATGACCGGTCAGCAGTTCGGCTTGGGCAGCGCCTCGATCTCGTCGAGCTTGGCGCGGATCACGTAGTCGGAGTAGTCGAGCGCCATGTCGGTGGATACGCCGTTGTCGTAAAGACGCATGCCAAGCTCGTAATCGGGCTCGTCGGACTTGGTGTCGGCGGGGAAGAAAGCGAGCCGCACGCGCCATGACGGCCGCTGCAGCAACGGGCTCTTCGCCGTCTCCTTGTCCTTCGCCGACGCGGGATCGATCGCGGCTCCCATCACCGCGGTGATCTGGCCGGCGTTGTCGAGGGTCGCGCCGTCGAACACATTGCGCGAGATGAAACTCTCGCCGGCGGCCGCGCTGTTGATGAGCAGGATCGTATGGGCGGTGGGGAACAGCACGTTGGGCGCCAGCGTCAGCGTGGTGGTTTCAGGCCGCGTGAACTCCGCCTTGCCGCCCTTGCCCGGCCCGTCAAGCTTCGCCTCGCCCTTCACTTCCTCGTCAGCCTCGCCGTTCTTCAGGCGCCGCTCGTTGAAGCGGTAGCGCAGCCCGTCTTTCGATTCCCAGGAGACCAGCGTCGAGCTGAGCTCGACCGGATCGGAATCCTCGTACATCAGGCGCAGCCGAAACCGTTGCTGCACCGTCCAGCCGTCGCAGGTCTCGCCCCACTCGTAGACCATGGCACCGGTCGCGTTCACCACGCCGCTGCCGGGCTTGGCGGTGTCGAGGCTCATGGTATAGAGCGCCCGGTGCGGCGAAATCTCCGCCGCCAGGACTGGTTGAACCACGGTCGCGGTGATTCCGACCGCAAAACCGAACGCTCGGGCGAGCGAGCGCGTCATCGAGCGCATTCCGAGAAAATGCAAGCAATCCTCACTTTGGAGCGGCTGCAGTATGTCATGGCACCGACCGATACGGTAGTATTGGCGCCGCCGCAAGCCTCCATCCCCCTCCGCAGCCCCGACCACTTCCCCGCATGACATCACAGCCGGATTTGCTGATCACCCGCAGGCTTCCCGAGGCGGTGGAAACCCGCGCAAGCCGCGACTATCGCGCGCGCCTCAACCCGACGGACACGGCCTATGACGCGTCGGGGCTGATCCGCGCGGCCCGGGGGTGCGCCGGCATTCTGTGCACGACGACCGATCGGATCGACGCCGGCGTCATCGCGGCGCTGCCGGACAGCGTGCGTATTCTCGCCACATTCTCGGTCGGCTTCGAGCACATCGACCTGCCCGCCGCCCGCGCTCGCGGCATCGCCGTCACCAACACGCCGGACGTGCTGACCGACGCCACCGCCGACATCGCGCTGCTGCTGATTTTAGGAGCAGCGCGCCGAGCCGGCGAAGGCGAGCGGCTGATCCGCGACCGCGCCTGGCGCGGCTGGGCGCCGACTCACATGCTCGGCGTCGACGTCGGCGGCAAGCGCCTGGGCATCCTCGGCATGGGACGGATCGGACGCGCGGTCGCCATCCGGGCGCGCGCCTTCGGCATGAAGATCCACTATCACAACCGCACCCGGCTCAGCCCCGAGCTCGAAGCCGGTGCCCAGTTCCATGCCACGCCGGAGGCGCTGCTGCCGGTCTCCGACATCCTCTCGATCCACGCGCCGCTGACCTCCCAGACGCGGCATTTCATCGATGCCGCGCGGATCGCGCTGCTGCCGCCCGGGGCCATCGTCGTGAACACGGCCCGGGGCGGCGTCGTCAAGGACGATGATTTCATCGCCGCCCTCCGATCGGGTCGCCTGGCCGCCGCCGGCCTCGATGTCTTCGATGGCGAGCCGAACCTCCATTCGGACTACCCCACCCTGCCCAATACCTTCCTGCTGCCTCACCTCGGCAGCGCCACGCGGGAGACCCGGGAGGCCATGGGTTTCCGCGCCCTCGACAATCTCGACGCGTTTTTCGCCGGCCGCCTGCCCGGGGACCGGGTCGCCTAGCCCACCGGATTGACCCGGCAGCTTCGCGCCCACCCCGTACTAGCTCGGCACGAAGTGCCGTATACAGTTTGTAGAAATTGATATATTACAAACAGTTAGACAATGGCATAACGATTGCTTGAGTGTGGCCGCGGGCGAATTCTCGCCCCCTCGGAGAGACGGCTATGCAATCGACAGCACATTCTTGGCCGGTTCCGCCGGCCCCCGGCGTAGAGGCCGGCGCCGACGCCGAGCTGCAACGCCTGCTGCTGGCCTGGACGCTGGAGAACCTGGCGGCGGCGCAGGAGTGCATCGTCGAGCTGAGGGCGCGCCTCGCCCAGCTCGAGGGTCTCGCGGTCACCGACGAGCTGACGCGGCTCCTCAACCGGCGCGGCTTCCTGGCGCAGCTCAGCCGGGCCCTCGATGCGGCGCGGAGCGGCGGACGCCCCGGTGTGGTGATGATGTGCGATCTCGATGGATTCAAGGCGATCAACGACCGCCTCGGCCATGATGCCGGCAACCGCGTCCTGCGGGACCTGTCGGCCAGCCTGATCCGCCAGGTCCGACGGACCGATGCGGTCGGGCGATTGGGCGGTGACGAGTTCGGCTTTCTTCTAGCCGGCGCCACGCTTACCGGCGCCGCCCGCAAGGCCGAGGCGTTGCAGCGCACCGTCGAGCGGCTCGCGCTGTCCGTTGACGGCCGGACGCTCCCGCTCAGCGCCAGCTTCGGCCTTGTTGCCTATGACGGCAGCGAGACCGAGGAAGCCCTGCTGCATCAGGCCGACATGGCCATGTACCAGGAAAAACGCCGCCGCCTGCCGCGCCTCACCGTCAGCGGCTGAAACTCACCGGGCCGAGGCCACCATCACCGGCCCGATCTCCCAGGCCGCCGGCTGCGCACGACCGCGGAGGCGGCTGCGCAGGCTTGCGACTTCCCGGTCGCTGAGCGGTCCTGCGACCACCCGGTGCACCGTCTTGCCCTTCACGTTGGCGTCCACTACCGCGACCTTGGTGCTGACACCGGCGGCGAATTGCCGGGCATGGGCCCGCTCGGAAAAGCTGCCGAGCACGAGATAGCGCTGCGCGCCGGCTCGTGCGAAGGCTGTGGTCAGGGCCGGCGCAAACTCCGGATTCACGGTTGCGTTCTGTCCGACCTGGATCGGTGCCGGCGGCGGGCCTTCCCGCGCCATCGGCTGATCCTCGCAGATCGGCTTGCTCTTCAGGATCGGCCGCAGCAGCGCGCAGTCACGCCCGGTGACAGCGGTAAGGCCATGGTCAGTAACGGATTTTCCGGTCGCGATGTAGCTGGCGCCGTCGGCGGCATAGGAGCCGATGGTGACGGCGATCGGCAACCCGCAGCCCGACAGCAGGATCGGCATCAGTATAACAAGGTACCGCCCCATCCCCGCCGCTCCCGCCGATGCGACACGCGACTCGCGCGCGAATCATGAGGGAAGCCGCGACTCCGCGCAATGAAAATTCTGTGGAGTCAGGTTATTACCCCGAATTCCTGCCACTCGACACTAAGTTCAGGCCGTAATATCGGCGACCGATGCCTTGAGTTTCTCCGCTGAAATTCGCCGGCGACGTCCGAAAGTGGAAGATTGGCGCGGCGACCTAGCTCTTTTCGGCATGTCGCAGACAGGACGCGACGGCGGTGAGAAGTCCTTCGGGATCGATGGGCTTGGTGAGTTCGCAGATCGTACCCAGTGCCTGCATCAATCCCAAATATATGCGCCGGTACTGCTGGTTGGCACCGCTCAAGGCAATCACCGCTGTGCCCGGGCTCTCGCGTTGAATCTGACCGAGAACCTCGATTCCATCAGTCTCCGGCATGAAGATATCGGTTACCACCAGCACCACGGGATTGGTTCGGACGAACTCCAGTGCCGCTCGCGCACGGCTGAACCCCTGGCAGCAATATCCCGCACGACGAAGGAGCGCGGTCAGGAACGCCAGGTAATCGGCGTCGTCATCGATGACGACAATGGTGGCGGGCACTTTCTTTGCCATGGCACAGACCCTATGCCGTGCGGATCCGACAATGAAGTGGTCGCAAGGATAGGGGCACGGGGCCAAACGCATATCGGCTCACCCCGCCCACCCCATACCTCCGATCAGGGTACTCCATACCTCTGAACCCACCTGCCGGTCAGGGGCCGGTCTAGCCTCCGTCGGTCGGCTACTCCGCCCCGGGGGCGGAACCACTCAACCCCAAGGCCCTCCGGTCATGACGGCTACGTCGCTCAGGCTGCTGTTCGACTTTGCGCAGAACGTCGCGACGCTGGTCCTGGCGATGCTCGGCTATACGCGGATAAGGCCAATGATCTCGGGCTTTCACCGCGCAATCCGAGAGAGCGTGGAGGGGCTCTTCTTCGGCTGCATGGCGCTCATCTCGATGATGATGCCGTTGACCCCCGAGCCGGGCGTTCTGCTCGACTCCCGCAGCGCCATGGTGGTCCTCTCAGTCGCTTTCGGCGGACCTTTCAGCGGTCTCCTGACGAGTGCGATCGCCGCGGCATATCGATGGTGGCTTGGGGGGATCGCGGCGCCGGCGGGCATTGCCACCATCGTCCTTGCCTATGCCGGCAGCCTGGCCTACCGCCCCTGGTCCCGCTGCGCCGCCGGGTCACTCCGTCACTGGCACCTGCTGATGCTCGGGCTGATCGCGGGCTTCGCCGTGCTGGGTGCGGCGGTGGCGCTGCCCAGCTTGACACTCGCAGTCAGCGTGATCTCCCGTGGCGCACCGGAAGTGGCATTGATGGTCCCGACCACGGTGCTCGTGCTGGGCTCTCTCGTGCTGAGGGCGGACGAGCGCCGCGCGTTGGAGCGCTCGCTTGCTCAGAGCGAGGCAGTCCCCCTGCGGCATCAGCGCGCGCTGTTTGATGCCGTCGGCGGCAACTGGCTGTTCGAGCGTCCGCTCCTCGAGGCGATCCACGGCCTCACCGAGATCGCCGGCAAGACGCTCGGCGTCGAGTGGACCGCCGTCTACGACGTCGACCTCGATGAGAACTACGTCGAGCGCATCGATCGCTGGGGCAGCTCGGCGACCGCTCCCAAGCCCACGGATGCCCAGAGCGCCCTGGCTGTCTCGAAGCTGGCCGCCCAGCTCGATCGAGACCGCGTTCTGGCCGTCGAGGACGTTGCGGTCGACCCGCGGGTCGTCGAGGTGCGGGCCTATCTGCATTCGCTCGACATCCGTTCGATCATGGGAGTTCCGATCTACGTGGGCGGTCGATTCCGCGGCGTGCTGGGCTTCTCGGTCACCGGCCGCATACGCCGGTGGACAGTGCAGGAGATGAATTTCGCACGCTCGATGGCGGACCTCATTTCGCTGGTGCTGGTGACGAGCCGCTATCGGGAGGCACTTGCCGCTCTCGACCGCAGCGCGGACGGCATCTACGTCGAGCGCGAGGACGGGCGCGTGATCTACGCCAACCGGGCGGCGCTGGAGATGGCCGGCAAGAGCGCTGCCGACGCGCCGCACGAGCGGTCTCGCGGCCTGGCATCGGTCGCCTTCCCGCGTCCGTGCGAGGCCCTGGAAGGGAAGCAGGACGCGCACCAGATGGCGGTAACGGTCGGCTCGAACCGGCGCGAGCTGGAGATCGAGAGAGGCCGACTCCCAGACGGCGGCATCATCGCCATCATTCAGGACGTCACCCGACGCAACGCCGCGCAGCGCGAGCGAGATCAGCTGCAGGCGCAGCTGCAGCAGACCAGCAAGCTCGAGGCGATCGGCCAGCTGGCTGGCGGCATCGCGCACGACTTCAACAATCTGCTCGGTGCCATGATGGGATTCGCGCGGTTCCTGGAGCAGGATCTCGTCGCGGGCTCGCAGCCGCACCAATTCGTGCGACGGATCCTCAGCGCGGGAGAGCGCGGCAAGTCGTTGGTGGCGCAGATCCTCGCCTTTGCTCGGGCGCAGAATGTCGAGCGTCGGGCCCTCGATCTGCGATTGCTGGCGCGCGGAATCCGCGACCTCGTGGGTGGCGTGCTTCCGGTGTCAACGCGTCTTTCGTTCGACGTGTTGAACGTGCCAATGCCGATCCACGCCAACGAAGGGCAGATCACCCAGGTGATCGTCAATCTCTGCATCAACGCCCATGACGCGCTGAGCGACAAGCCCGGCGCGATCGCCGTCCGCATCACCTATCTCCCGCCGGGCGTCGCCGGGCGTAGCGTCCTGCCCAGGCAAACTGCCGGCGGCAGCTCCGCGGAGCCGCATCGATTGGTCATGGGCAGCGTGGCCGAGGACCGGCCTTACGCTCGGATCGAGGTCACCGACACCGGAACAGGTATCCCTCCCGACACCTTGCCACGCATCTTCGAGCCCTTCTTCACGACCAAGGAGCGCGGCCGCGGCACCGGGCTCGGCCTCGCGGTCGTGCACGGCATCGTCAGCTCCTACGAGGGTGTCGTGACCGTCGACAGCAGCTTCGGTCACGGTGCCACGTTCTCGGTCTACCTGCCGCTCCACGACGGCGCGGTAGAAGGCGAGCCGGACAAGCGCCGTATCGACGCCGCCGAGCTCCGGGGCAAGGAGCGACTGCTGGTCATCGACGACGACGTGGACGTCACGGACATGTTGTCGATCGGTCTCGAGCGCTTGGGCTACGAGGTCGCCGCCATGAACGATCCCGTCGAGGCTCTCTCCGCCTTCCGAGAAAGTCCGGAAGCATGGGACGTGGTCGTGAGCGACCAGATCATGCCTGGGATGAAGGGTGTCGAGCTGATCAAGCAGATGCGGGCCATACGCCGAGGCCTCAGGGTGATCCTGTGTACCGGTTACGACGACGGCGGGGCGACGCATTCGACCCAGAACCTCGCGCTCGATGCCTTCTTCTTGAAGCCGGTCGAGGCCGAGCAGATCGCGCTGGCGATCCGAAAAATCTTCAGCCACTAAAGCATTTTCCGCCGAGGTGGATGCCGGTTGACGCAGAAAATGCGACAAAACCAACGAATCTAGAGCGTGTTCCGATTCAAGCTAACCGGTGCACGCTCTAGCCGATATAGGGGAAACTCTGGCTACAACACGCTTTGCGGGAGTTCGCGGTTAGCGCCTCGCGCATTATTTGTGGCATGCTTAGGCACAGCTGTTCCACGGGGCGGCCGATGCGTGCTCTGATCGCCGACGACCATCCCCTTTATCGCGAGGCCGTGCGCCTGCGGCTGGAGCGACTCATCCCTGGCGTCGACGTAGTGGAGGTTGGCACGCTCTCGGATCTGCTGAGCTTGCGCGACACGCAGTCCAGCGCGTTCAAACTCATCCTGCTTGACCTGCGCATGCCCGGCATGGGCGGCGGCGAGACCGTTCGCGACGTTGCACTGGCATTTCCGGAATCGCCGATCGTGCTGATGTCGGGCTCGGCGCATTCCAACGACGTCAAGCGCGCGGTCGATGTGGGCGCACGCGGCTTCCTGCCAAAGACGCTGTCGTCAGAGCTGTTCTCGGCGGCGGTGGCGGTCATCATCGCCGGCGGCACCTTCCTGCCGACGGAGGTGCTGCAACGCTCGGCAGCGCTGCCGGACACTCTGGCAGGCCGGCCCCCGGATCGAGCCATAGTCGAGATGCTGACGCCGCGCGAGCAGCAAGTGCTCGTCCATCTGGCGTCGGGCGCATCGAACAAGGAAATCGCCCGGGATCTTGGCATTGCGGAGGTGACGGTGAAGCTACATGTCCGCCAGATCCTTCGCAAAATCCGCGCCCGCAACCGATCCGAGGCGGCATCGATCGCGGCGAGAACCGGATTCATCTGAGAGCAGCGGCAAGCCCGGAACCGCCGCCAAGATCACCCTCGCACCGCCTCCTTGCGCCGCTCGATGAGAAGGCGAATTGCGTGTGCCAGTTCCTGCAACTCGATGGGCTTGCGCAGCACCGCATCGGCACCCTGCTCGCGCGCGACGATGTCAGCGGTATCGTCGTAGAACCCGGTGCAGAGGATCGTCCAGATCTCCGGCCGCAGCGCCTTCAGCTCGGCGATCAGCGCCGTTCCCCTGAGGCGAGGCATTACCTGGTCTGCGACGACGACATCCCATGCCGTCGGGTCGTCTCTGACTGTCGCCAGCGCTTCACGCGGATCGGTCAAGCTCACGACCTCATAGCCAAGGCGCTCCAGGCCGATCGCCAGCATATCCGCGAGGTCCGGCTCGTCATCAACGACGAGGATTCGCTCGTGCCCGCGGATTTCGGCGGTCACTGGCGCGAGCGGCATCTCTGCGTGCGGCTCCCCGCTCGCCAACGGAAGGCAGACGGCAAAGGTCGAACCGACGCCCGGCGTGCTCTCGACGGCTAACGCTCCGCCATAGGAGGCGACAGTACCGTGTACCATCGCGAGGCCCAACCCGGTGCCGCGGCCGCGCTCCTTGGTGGTGAAGAAGGGCTCGAAAATCCGCGCCAGCGTGGGCGGATCCATGCCGCCTCCGGTGTCGGTGACGGTCAGGCGCGCGTAGTCGCGACCGGGCTCGATGTGGCCGGCCGCGAAGCGACTGGGGTCACCCAGCGACGTATCGTCGGCCAGCACGCGAGAGAGCGAAATGGCGATGGTGCCAGGCATCCCATCAAGCGCGTCGTTCGCATTGAGGCAGAGATTGAGCAAAAGCTGATGCAGCTGCCCTTCATTGCCGCGCACCGACAGGCGCGCGGCACCGGCGTTCATGGCTATCGTTGTCGAGGACGGCAGCGACGCCCTCAGCAGATCGCCGCAGGATTCGACCATGGCCGTGAGATCGAGAACCCGCTGCTCGATATCTTGCGCGCGTGCGAAAGCGAGCAGCTGCTCCACCAGGTCCTTTCCGCGCTGGCAGACATGCAGGATTCGACGGGCAAACTGGTGCGGCTGCGATCCTGCCGGCAGGTCCTCCGAAAGGAAATGCGCGAAGCCGAGCATGGCACCGAGCAGGTTGTTGAAGTCATGCGCGATGCCGCCGGCGAGCCGTCCGATCGCCTCCATCTTGGCCGACTGCTGCAAGCGTGCCTGCAGCTCATCGCGCTCGCGTTCCCGCGCTTTCCATTCGGAGTTGTCCTCCAGGGTGAGAATGAAGCGGCTGACGTCGCCGTCCGCGCCGCGAATCGCCGCGACCGAAGCGGTTGCCGAGAAGCCTTCGGCCGATGCACGCCGCGCCGATACCTCGAGGCGCGCGACGCCCCCCTGCCGCGCGGTCATGGCGAGACGGCCCCAGGCGGTCTCCGGCAGGATGCGCGAGAGCGGCGTGCGCACGGCGGTCGTGCCAAGCCCGGTGATCTCGCTGAAGACCTTGTTGGCGTAGATGATCTGCGCCTCCGCATCGGCGATCGCGATGCCGGCCGGGCTCTGCTCGGCCGCCAGGGAGAACTCGCGCACCCGCGCCTCGGCCACGGTGCGCTCGGTCACGTCGCTGCTGACGCCGCGATAGCCGAGAAAGCGGCCCTCCCCGTCGAATACCGGCTTTCCGCTCGTCAGAATGTAGACGGGCGACCCGTCCCTGCGCGCCGTCCGGTAGGTGAAACCCCGAAACGGCTGACGAGCCTCAAGTACTGCGTTCAGCTCGCGCCACTTCTCCGGCTCTTCCTCGACGTCGGTGGCGAAGTCCTGCCGCCGCATGCCGATCCGACCTGCCGGATCGATGTGGAAGGTGGCGAGGCGATCCGAGACGCGGGTAAAGCGGTGGTCCGAACCGGTCTCCCAATACCAGTCTGAGGCGGTTTCGGCGTAGTCGCGAAAGCGCTGCTCGCTCTCGCGTAGCGCATCTTCCGCCCGCCAGCGAGCCACCATGTCGCGCTCGAGCTGCGCATTGGTCTCGCGCAGATCGTCGTAGGCGCGCTGCAGGCTCATGCGCATGGCGTTCAAAGCCACGACCACCTGATCCAGCTCGTCAGCTTTCGCGGGCACGCGACGCTGCAGGCTGAGTGGAGGCAACGGATGGCGGAAGTCGTATCTGCCCACGAACTCGCCGATTGCAGCGAGATGCCGGGTGATCAGATGATAGAAGATGAAAAGGGTGAATAGCGAGACGAGGAGGGTCTTCGCGCCTTGGCTGACCAGGATGACCAGCGCCTTGTCCGTGAGCGCGCGGTAAACGCCGGTAAGCGTCGCCTCGACGTAGAGCGTGCCGATCGGCTGTTCGGTGCCCTGGACGGCATAGACGATCGGGAACTCGCGCGCGATTACCGAATGCGTTCCCCGCTGGCCGGCGGCCACACGCAGCGGATTCGAGCTGGTATCGGTCTCGCGAATCTCGGCCGCGCTGATGTCCGGCAGGCGGAGGATCCCGTGGAGCTGCAGCTCGAGTTGGCTCCGATCGAGGTTCCATAGGCCTTCGCCGAGACTGCCGAGATAGCTCTGCTGAATCTCGTCGAGACGGCCCTCGATGATCCCGACATCATGGCGGTAATCGAGATAGAGCTGCAGCAGCGTAAGCGCCAAGGTGACGATGGAGCTGAACAGCAGGACGCTTGCCAGGAGCCGCAGCCCGATGCCACTGCGCAAACCTGCGAAGGGCATCGATCGCGCCTTCCGGCCGACGGCCGCGAACCAGCCAGCACGGTGGCCGCCTTCCGCGCGATGCGGGTTTCCGCGAGCCGATTCTGGGGCGCCCTGACGTGAGTCCATGTGTCGACACCACATCGTCGCGACGCGCAACTTTTCTGCGGCAGCCCCGGTCCCGACGATGTGGCGAGTCCGATGCGCCCCTGCGAATGGTCGCCTCTTGCGTCTTTAGGTTGCAAAGGCGCCGGACTGCTATACTAGGTCAATAGGCTAGGGCAGCCAAGCGTGATGGCCACCACTCGCCTGCAGCGCAGCGCGGCCGCCGACATTCCATTTGGTCGCCCGGGCCCGACAATCAGCCGAGGCATGCGATGCGGCGCATGACACGACGGTCGATCCTGGCGGCGCTGCTGGCACAGCTGCAGCCGGCAGCTGCGCAGCCGCAGCCGGCGTTTCGCTTGGCGCGGTTGGCGGAATTTCCGGATCAAATCGTCGGCGGCGAGATCTTGACGCTGGTCTATCGCCGGCTGGGCATCGCGGTCGAGTTCGTCGACGTGCCGAGCAGACGGGCGCTCGCGCTCAGCAGTGCTGGCCTCCTCGACGGTGAAGTCCAGAGGATCGCAGGTCTCGAGCTGGAATACCCGTCCTTGGTGCAGGTCTCACCACCGATCAACTATATCGAGCCCGCGGCATTCACAACCTCGCTCCACTTCGAGGTGCGCGGCTGGGCGTCGATCAAGGACTACAGCATCGGCATTGTCCGCGGCGTCGGCTCATCCGAGGCCGGCACCAAGAACATGCGCCGAGTCGTGGCCGTGAACAACCTCGACAGTCTGATCCGCATGCTGGACGCCGATCGCTTCGATCTCCTGGTGACGGATCTTTTCAGCGGCAGCGTCGCGGTCAAGAAGATGGGCTTGGCGTCGCGCATCCAACCGCTCACGCCGCCTCTCGAGAGGATCTACATCTATCACTATCTGCATGAGCGACACCGGGATCTCGCGGACAAGGTCGCGGCGGTGCTGCGCGAGATGGAGACGACAGGCGAGCTCGCGAAATTGCGCGAGACGTTCGTCAGGCAGATCCTCGATGCTTCTTAGCGCCGCCCACTCCTACGCCGGCTTCTCCTTGCTGGGCGGCGGCATAACCACCCGGATATGCAGCTCCTTGAGGCGCTCCGGGGTCACCGGCGCCGGGGCCTGCATCAGCAGATCCTGGGCCTGCTGATTCATCGGGAAGGCGACGATCTCGCGGATGTTGGGGGTATCGGCCAGCAGCATCACGATGCGGTCGATGCCGGGCGCCGAGCCGCCATGGGGCGGCGCGCCGTACTTGAAGGCGTTGAGCATGCCGCCGAAGCGCGCCTCCACCTCGGAGGCCGGATATCCCGCGATCTCGAACGCCTTGTACATGATCTCCGGCAAGTGATTGCGGATCGCGCCGGAGGACAGCTCCACGCCGTTGCAGACGATGTCGTACTGGAACGCCTTGATGGTGAGCGGATCCTTGGTGAGGAGCGCCTCGAGCCCGCCCTGGGGCATGGAGAAGGGGTTGTGGCTGAAGACGATCTTGCCGGTTTCCTCGTCCCGCTCGTACATCGGGAAATCGACGATCCAGCAGAATTGGTACTCGCCCTCGGCGATGAGACCGAGCTCGCGCCCGATGCGGGTGCGGGCGGCGCCGGCGAGCTTCGCCGCGGCGTCGGGCTTGTCGCAGACGAAGAACACCGCGTCGCCGTCGCCCACGCCCGCCAGCTGCCGCAGGCGATCCAGGCGCGGCGGATCCAGGAATTTGGCGATCGGCCCCTTCGCGGCCCCCTCGGCGAAGACGATATAGCCGAGGCCCGGTGCGCCCTCGCCCCGGGCCCAGTCGTTGAGCTTGTCGAAGAAGCTGCGCGGCCGCGCCGCCGCGCCGGGCGCGGGGATCGCGCGCACCACTGAGCCCTTCTCCAGCGCATTGGAGAAAACAGCGAAGCCGGAGCCGTGGAAGACCTCCGCAATGTCGCTCATCACGATGGGATTGCGCAGATCCGGCTTGTCGGTGCCGTACTTGAGCATCGAGTCGTCATAGGCGATCTGCGGGAACGGCGGCTTCGTGACCTTGCGGCCGTTGCCGAATTCCTCGAACACGCCCGCCAGCACCGGCGCCACCGCCGCGAAGACGTCCTCCTGGGTCACGAACGACATCTCGAGATCGAGCTGATAGAACTCGCCCGGCGAGCGGTCGGCCCGGCTCGCCTCGTCCCGGAAGCAGGGCGCGATCTGGAAGTAGCGGTCGAAGCCCGCCACCATCAGCAGCTGCTTGAACTGCTGCGGCGCCTGGGGCAGCGCGTAGAACTCGCCGGGATGGATGCGGCTCGGCACCAGGTAGTCGCGGGCGCCTTCGGGCGAGCTCGCGGTCAGGATCGGCGTCTGGAACTCGGTGAAGCCCTGCTCGATCATGCGCCGCCGGATCGACGCGATGACGCGCGAGCGCAGCACGATGTTGGCGTGCACGCCCTCCCGGCGCAGGTCGAGGAAGCGGTACTTGAGGCGCATCTCCTCGGGATATTCGGCCTCGGCATTGACCGGGAACGGCAGCGGCAGCGCCTCCGAGAGGAGCGTGAGCTCGGCTACCTTTACCTCGATCTCGCCGGTCGACAGCTTCGGGTTGATGGTCTCGGCCGAGCGCTTGACGACGCTGCCGGTCACCGTGACCGTGCTCTCGAGCTTCAGCCCGTCCGCCTGCTTGAACAGCGGACTCGACACGTCGATCACGCACTGGGTGATGCCGTAGTGGTCGCGCAGGTCCAGGAACAGGAGCTGCCCGTGATCCCGCTTGCGGTGAACCCAGCCGGAAAGCCGTGCCGTCTTGCCGGCATCGACGAGGCGCAGCGCGCCGCAGGTGTGGGTGCGATAGGCGTGCATCGGCGTCGTGATCCGCTAGTCTGGGTTCGGGCGAGGCGGGAGAACGCACGGAAATCCGCGGTTTGTCAAGCGCGCCCGGCATCGCCGGCCGCCTTCCTTGCGGCGCGCTTTGAGTGTATAGCAGCGACCCCATGACCCTCATCACCGACACCGGCGCGCTGGCCGAGTTCTGCACGCAACAGGCCACCGCGGAGTTCGTCACCGTCGACACCGAGTTCATGCGGGACCGCACCTATTGGCCCGAGCTCTGCCTGGTCCAGGTCGCCGGCCCCAAGGACGCGGTGGCGATCGACCCCCTGGCGCCCGGCATCGACCTGGCGCCGCTCTTCGCGCTCATGGCCAACACCCGCGTACTCAAGGTGTTCCATGCCGCCCGCCAGGACATCGAGATCTTCCACAAGCTGATGGGCGCGGTGCCGGCCCCCCTCTTCGACACCCAGGTCGCGGCGATGGTCTGCGGCTTCGGGGAATCCGCCAGCTACGAGACCCTGGCGGGCAAGCTGGCGGGCGCCCGCATCGACAAGTCCGCCCGCTTCACCGACTGGTCGCATCGGCCGCTGACCGACCGGCAGATCCACTACGCCCTCACCGACGTGGTGCCCTTGCGCACGGTCTACGAGAAGCTGGAAAGCCGCCTCAAGCGCAACGACCGCGCCTCCTGGCTCGACGAGGAGATCCGGGTCCTGACCGATCCCGCCACTTATACGGTGGATCCCCGGGAGTCCTGGCGCCGCTTCAAGCTGCGCGGCAGCAACCGGCGTACGCTCGCCTTGCTGCGCGAGCTGGCGGCCTGGCGCGAGATCGCGGCCCAGCAGCGCAACCTGCCGCGCAACCGCGTTCTCCGGGACGAGCAGCTCCTGGAGATCGCGTCCCACGCGCCCAGCAACGCCGCCGACCTCGCGCGGACCCGCGGCATGGGCAAGGGCTTCGTCGACGGCAAGCTCGGCATCGAGGTGCTTGACGTGGTGAAGCACGCCCTCGCGCTGCCGGAAAGCTCGCATCCCGAGGCGCCGCCGCGGCGCGACCTGCCGGCCGGCATCGGCCCCCTGGTGGATCTCCTGCGCGTGCTGCTGAAGCTGCGCTGCGAGGAGCACGGCGTGGCGCAGAAGCTGGTGGCGAATGCGGATGATCTCGAGCTGATCGCCGCCAATGATCAGGCCGACGTGCCGGCGCTGTCGGGCTGGCGGCGCGAGCTCTTCGGGTCGGACGCGATCGACCTCAAGCACGGTCGCCTGGCGCTCACCGCCGGGACCAATCAGATCCGCCTCGTCCGCCTCGACGACAAGGCCTGAGACAGCGCGTCAGCGCTTGCCGCGTCCGGTTCCGCGGCGGAGCTTCGGCTCCAGGCCGAGGGCGCGGGCGAGCGCCGCCAGCCGCCGCTCCACGGATTCACCGGCCTGCAGCGGGCCGCTCGCCGGCGCGCGCAGCACCAGCGCCCCGCGCTCGACCGTGAGCTTGGCGCGGCGCAGCAGGCCGGGCACGCCGCCGGAGAGGCTGAACGCCAGGCGCAGCGCCGAGCCCGTGGTGCGGGCTTCCTCGGCGGAACGGTCGTCGATCAGCCGCCGCACGATCTCGCGCACGCCGCCGTCGGGGCCGCCGTAGCGGGCATGGAGCGCCGTCGCCAGGAAGGCGCGCTCCTGGTGATCCAGCCCCGCCGCCGGCATGTAGAGCACCCTGCGGAATGCCTGCTCGGCGCGATAGTCCGGATGGTCGTCCCAGGCGATGTCGCCCAGGAGCGCTGCCGCGTAGCGCAGATGACGATAGGGGTCGCCGCGGGGATAGATCGGCCGCAGCCACGCCTCGATCTCCGTGCCATCGGCGTTGAAGCGCGGATGGTTGGCGGCGATCGCGGCGCAGGCCTCCAGCAGCGGATCCTGCTGACGCTCGCGCTCCGGCAGGAGGTTGTAGAGGTGGCCCTCGCGCAGGCCCAGCGCCGAGAACACGACGTGCTTGGGCTCCATCACCGCGAGGATCCGCAGCAGCACCTCCGCCGCCACCGGCACCACTTCCAGCCGCTTGCGGGAAACCGTGGTGATCTGCTCCAGGGAGCGGCGCGACAACCGCGCCACCAGGCCCAGGAAATCCTCCGCATCGCGCCGCGACAGCGAATAGGCCTGGATCACGTGCAGGGGATAGCGGGTCTGCTCCATGTGGATGCGCGCCAAGGCGCGCCACGCGCCGCCGACGGCGTAGAAGGTCTCGCCGCGCCGATGCTTGAGCCAGCGGAGCGAGTTCACATGGCGATCGATCGCGGCGGCGAGGCGGCGCTCGTCGCCCGCCAGAGTCGCGAGGCGGAAGGGACCGATCGGCAAGGTGGCGCCACGCCCGGCGCGCTCCCGGCGCACCGGCACCAGCTCGACGCTGCCGCCGCCGAGGTCTCCCATAACGCCCTTCGCGTCGGGTATGCCGGCGATGACGCCGAGGGCGGAGAACCGTCCTTCCTGGTCACCGGAGAGAATCTTCACCGCGACGCCGGTGCGGCGCTGAACCTCCCGGGTGAAAGCCGGCCCGTCGGTGGCGTCGCGCACCGCCGCCGTCGCCAGCGCATCGAGACGCCGCACGCCGCTGGCGCGCGCCAGCGCGACGAAGCGGTCGAGATGCAGGAACGCCGAGCGCACGCCCTCCGGGTTCAGCCGGCCGGTCTCGCCGAGCTCGCGGCCGAGGCCGCACAGCACCTTCTCGTTGTAGAGCGGCAGCAATGCCCGGGCGAGCCCGTCGTAGACGACGAGGCGGATCGAGTTCGAGCCGATGTCGATGACGCCGATCGGGCTCTTTCGTCCCGTGCGGCGTGCCGTTCCCCGTACCGGCATCCCCTACTCCGGCGGCGTGGCCCGATCGACGATGGTCCGCGGCCGCGGCCGGCGCAGCGCCCGGCCACGGCCGGACAGGCTGGGATTGGTCATGAAATAGGTATGCGCGCTGAACGCACCGACGCTCGCGGGCTCGCGGATATAGGCGCCGCTGGCATCGAGGCGCCAGCTCTGAGCCGTGTCGCGCAGATTGGAGACCATGATCTCGTCGAGCACCTGGCGATGCACCGTCTCGTTCTCGATCGGCACCAGGGATTCGACGCGCCAGTCGAAGTTGCGCGGCATCCAGTCGGCGGAGCTGATGAACACCTTGGCCTGGGGCGACGGTAGCCGCTGGCCGTTGCCGAAGCAGACGATGCGGCCGTGCTCGAGGAAGCGCCCGATGATGCTCTTGACCCGGATGTTGTCGGAGAGGCCGGGCACGCCGGGCCGCAGGCAGCAGATGCCGCGCACCACCAGGTCGATCTCGACGCCGGCCTGGGACGCGCGATAGAGCAGATCGATGATGGCGGGATCGACCAGGGAATTCATCTTGGCCCAGATCTGCCCCGGCCGGCCGGCGCGCGCGTGCTCCGTCTCCGCCTCGATCAGCTCGATCAGCCGCTTCCGGAGATTGACCGGCGCGAAGGCGATCTTCTCCAGGCTGGCGGGCGTCGCATAGCCCGTCATGTAATTGAAGAGCCGCGCGGCGTCGCGGCAGAGCGCGGGATCGCAAGTGAAGAACGAGAGGTCGGTATAGACCTTGGCGGTGTCCGGGTGATAGTTGCCGGTGCCGAAGTGGACGTAGGAGCGGAGATCGCCGCCCTCGCGGCGCACCACCAGCGAGACCTTGGCGTGGGTCTTGAGCTCGATGAAGCCGTAGACGACCTGCACGCCAGCGCGCTCGAGATCGCGCGCCCAGCGGATGTTCGCCTCCTCGTCGAAACGCGCCTTGAGCTCGATGAGAGCGGTCACGGTCTTGCCGGCTTCCGCCGCCTCGACCAGGGCGCGCACGATCGGGCTGTTGTCGCTGGTGCGGTAGAGCGTCTGCTTGATCGCCACGACCGCGGGATCGCGCGCGGCCTGCAGCGCGAACTGCACCACCACGTCGAAGCTCTCGTAGGGATGATGGACGATGATGTCCTTCTGGCGGATCGCCGCGAAGCAATCGCCGCCGAAGTCCCGGACGCGCTCGGGGAAGCGCGGATGATAGGGTTTGAACAGCAGGTCGGGCCGCTCGCCGACGATGAGCTGGCGGGTGTCCGAAAGCCCGATCAGCCCATCGAGCAGAAATACGTCGTCCGGTGAGACGTCGAGGTTCTCCGACAGGAAGCGCTGGAGATCTTCCGGCATCCCGGCGTCGACCGCGAGCCAGATCACGTTGCCGCGGCGCCGGCGCTTGAGCGCGCTCTCGAACAGGCGCACGAGATCCTCGGCCTCTTCCTCGATCTCCATCTCGCTGTCGCGCACGATGCGGAACATGCCCTGCCCCGCCACCGTGAATCCCGGGAAGAGCCGATCGAGGAACAGGGTCACCACCTGCTCCAGGGGCAGGAAGCGCACGGGCGTGCCGGGCAAGCGGAGGAAGCGGCCGACGGCGCCCGGCAGCAGCAGCAGCGCCTGCATGCGCTTGCCGTCGCCCGGACGCGTGAGCTGAAGCGCCAGGCCGATGCCGCGATTGGCGATGAAGGGGAAGGGATGCGCTGGATCGATGGCAAGCGGCGTCAGCACGGGGAAGACGTGCGCCATGAAAGCCGTCTCGACCCAGACGCGGTCCTCGGCGGAGAGATCCTGCGGCGCGATCACGGAGAAGTCCGCCTCGCGCAGCTGCTGGCGCAGGCTGCGCCAGATCTCCTGCTGGTCCAGCATCAGCTTCCGGGCGCGCTGGTTGATCGCGGCGAGCTGCTGTGCCGGCGTCAGCCCATCCTGGCTCGGTGTCGCCACGCCGGCGAGCACCTGCCCTTTGAGGCCCGCGACGCGGACCATGTAGAATTCGTCGAGGTTGCTGGCGGAGATCGACAGAAATCGCAACCGCTCGAGCAGCGGCTGGCCGGCATTCTCGGCCTCGCCGATCACGCGCTCATTGAACGCAAGCCACGAGAGCTCGCGATTGATGAAGCGCGCTTCGGAGTGCAGGTCGATCGAGGATTGGGCGGCAGGTTGCGGTTGCGCCACTTGGATTCTCCGGCGGCGTTAATCTCGCTATTTTACAACGAGTTGCGCAGAGTGTAGCGCGCATTTATGAAGATGTTATGGCAGGTTTCGACGGCACAGGCGAGCGCCGGTTGCTGCTGGTGCGCCACGGCGCAGCGGGCGCGCCGCCAGCCGATGGCGGCGATCGCGAGCGACCGCTCTCGCCGGAGGGCCGCGCGGCCGTCGAGGCTCTCGCCGCCCATCTGCGCGAGGCCGACCTGATCGCCGATCATGCGCTCTGCTCCCCGGCCTGCCGGACCCGGGAGACGATGGAAATTCTCATTGCAAATCAATTGCCTGTGCCGGAGGCCGACGTCGAGGACGAGCTCTACCTGGCACCGATCGAGACCCTTCTGCATTGTCTGCGCCGCACGGATCCGGCGGCACGCACCATCCTGCTGGTGGGCCATAACCCGGGCCTGCACGAGCTGGTGCTGGCGCTGTCGGGCCGCAAGCCGCCGCCGACCGCCTCTGGATTTCCTCCGGCCGCCATCGCCGGCTTCGCTGTCTCGACTCCCTGGTCGAGCCTGCGGCGCGGCGCCACTCGGCTCAGCCTGTTTCGGACGCCCTGAGGCCAAGGACTGTGCGGGCGAGCGGGATGGTAATCCCGCGCTTCTCCCGGAGCGCCGCGGCGTCGAGCTCCGCCACCGCGTGGCGGGCCGCCGCGAAGCTGCGCTCGATATGCCGCGACAGGAACAACGGCACGTCCTCGCCGACCGCGATTTGACGATCCGCAAACAGCTTGACGAGAAGCGCCGCCAGCAGGGCCTCATCCGGCGCCTCGACGGCCACCGCCGGCGCCGCCGCCAGGCGCGAGCGCAGGTCGGGCAGCAGACCGGGCCAGCGCGCGGGCGGCGTCTGCGCCGTCAGCAGCAGGTACCCCTGCCGCTCGGCGATGACGTTATAGAGATGGAGCAGCGCCTCGGCACCGGCGCGGTCCGCGTCATCGACGACCGCGGCGCGGGCGGCACCGAGCTGCGCCGGCACCAGGTCGGTGGCGAGCTCCGCCGCGGCGATGACCGGCGCGCCGCTCCGCGCCGCGAAGACCCGCGCCAGATGCGTCTTGCCGCAGCCGCCGGGGCCGTGGACCGTGAGCGCCGGCGCCGGCCAGCCCGGCCAGCGATCGAGCCAGTGGATCGCCTGCTGATTGCAGGGCGCCACCAGGAAATCCGCCTCCCCCAGGGCCGGTCGCTGGCCGAGGTCGAAGGCGAGCTGGGTCATCGCGGGCCGGGCCCGCGCCCGGTTCCGGCCGGATCGTAGAACCCGCTGGCGAGATAGCGCGAGAGGCCGAAGCGCACGAGCACCCCGATGATCGCCGCCAGCGGCACGGCAAGAAGAACACCCAGAATCCCGAACAGCGAGCCGAAGGCGAGCAGCGCGAAGATCACCCACACGGGATGGAGATGCACGCGCTCGCCCACCAGCTTCGGCGTCAGCACATAGCTCTCGAGCGTCCAGCCGGCAACGAACAGCAGCACGATGTAGAGAATGTTGTGCCAGTCCCGGAACTCCGTGAGCGCCAGCAGCATGGAGAGCGCGAAGCCGAAGATGCCGCCGATATAGGGAATGAAGGCGAGAAGCCCGATCAGCAGGCCGATGACCAGGCCGAAATTGAGGCCGAGGAGCGAGAGGCCCAGCGCGTAGTAAATGGCGAGCACCGCGCAGACGCTGAGCTGGCCGCGCAGGAAGCCCGCCAACGTCGCGTCGATGATCCTCGCCTGGGCGCGGATCGTCTCCGCATGAGCACGCGGCAGCCAGCTGTCGATGCGGGCGACGATGCGGCTCCAGTCGCGCAGCAGGAAGAACGCCACGACCGGCGTCACGAACACCAGGGAGAGCAGATTGGCGAGCGCCACGCCGCGGGTCAGGATGTCGCGGAGCACGCCGCCGAACCAGGCGAAGACGTCGGCGACCTTGCCGCCGATGGCGTCGCGCAGCTTCACCAGATCCTCCGGCGGCAGCCGCTCCTGCACCATCTGCAGCAGGGCCTCGGCCTCGCGGCGCGCCGCGGCGATGAGCTGCGGCAGGTTGGTGACGAGCTCCAGCACCTGGGCCTGCAGGATCGGCACCAGCAGCAGGAAGATCAGCACCAGCACCAGCAGGAACAGCAGCAGCACGATCAGGCTCGCGAGGCCGCGTGGCACCTTGAGGCGGATCAGCCGCTCCGACAGGGGATCGAGGAAATACGCGATCGCGAAGCCGGCGACGAACGGCAGCAGGATCGGACTGAGCAGCCAGAGCAGCAGGAAGAAGATCGCGAATCCCGCGAGCCAGAAGGCGGTGCCGCGTTGCGCCGTCGTCACGAGGGCTGCTCCATTCCGGCGAGCGCCCGGGTCCAGCGCACGAGATATCCCGCGCCCGACATCACCGTGGTCGCGGCGACGATGTAGACCAGGGTCTTCATCCACATGCCGGCGTCGAGACGGAGGCCGAGACGCGCCAATGTCGCGGCGGCGAGCGCGATCTGGAACACCGTGTTGAGCTTGCTGATGATCAGCGGCTCCGAGCGCATCGCGTGCGCCATCGCATGGGCAAGCAGGTAGCCGCCGATGATGAGGAAATCGCGGAACACCACCAGGATCACCAGCCAAGCCGGCAGCTCCCCGGCGATGCCGAGTGTAACGTAGACGGCGACCAGCAGGCTCTTGTCAGCGATCGGATCGAGGAGCGCGCCGAGCCGGGTGCGCTGATCGAACCGCTTGGCGATGAAGCCGTCGAGGGCGTCGGAGACCCCGGCGGCGACGAACACCCAGAATGCGGCGGCGAATTCACCGACCAGGATCAGCCACACGGCGACCGGCACCGAGAGGAGCCGCGCCAGGGTGATGAAATTTGGAAGGTTCACGTCCCCGATCCGGCGCCGCTACTGCGCGGCCCCGCCCTTGGCGGTGAGCGTCCAGTCGGGAACGCCCTGCGCCAGCGCGAGGTCGCGCTGCGACAGCACGAGCTGCAGCTGCGCGGGATCGCCGACATAGCGTATCTCGACGCGGGCGTCGGTCGGACTCAGCGACAGCAGCGTGGCGCGCTGGATCGCGGGGATGCTCTGCAGCCGCTCGCGCACGACAACCCAGTCCTTGAGACCGGTCACCGGCACCGTGACCACCAGGCTCGCGGTGTCGCCGGAGCGCGATAGCGTCGCCTTCTTCCAGGCCTCGGTCACATCGGTGACCACCGAGGCGGCGGCGCGAGCGTAAAAATCGTCATCGCTCTCGCCGGACGTTGACGTGATGGAGCCGACCCAGGTCTGGTCGGAGAACCCTGCACCATAGCGCGCCGTGGTGATCTGCAGCGCCCGCTGGTCGCCGCTACCGGACAACACCGCCTGCGTCGCCAGGACATCGGCATTGCCGTAGCGCCGCCCGATCTCCGCCAGCGCGCCCTTGTCGCCCTTGATCGCCTGAGCGGCATTGATCGCCTGGACGTCGGCGAGCTCGGCGAGCGGCACCTGCATGGGCACCAGCCCCTCGGCAAGGGCCAGCTTTGCCCAGGCGGCGCGCCACGGATTGGGATCGTCCCACAACAGGCTCTGGGCGCCCACGGTCAGCACCGGCAGGACCACCAGGGGCTTGCTGCGCGTCTCCGTGAAGGGAATACCCTGATCCCGCAGCAGGCGACGCACGGGCTCGGGGCGAAACCGGAAGGTGAGAGCGGCGAGGTAGCGCACCGTCGAGCTGCGCTCGCTCACGACCTCGAAGTCCTGCACCAGCTCCAGAAGATCGCCGTCGTTCACCTTCGGCAGGCGGCCCCAATCCTCCTTGAGGGTGAGCCGCTCCAGGAGCATGCGGAATCCCCGCCGCTCGCCCTCGGCGCGGGCGATGTCGCGTGCCTGCGTTGCGCTCTGCGCGGTGGCATCGACCGCCACGTTGGAGACGGTATAAAGCGAGGGCAGCCGGCTCTGGGCATGCGCCGCGAAGGTCAGCAAAAAACCCGCCGCCGCGAGCAGGAAGCCACGCCTCAGCATCATTGCAAACCGCCTCGGATACAGTATGTTCGCGCGGAACCTGCGGATCGCGCTCCCCTCGCGTGGTCATACCTTACATTGGGCGAGGATGCCATAAGGAGCCAGAATCACCGTGACCAGTACCGCGAGGCCGGCGTCGACATCGATGCCGGCGCGGCGCTCGTCGAGGCGCTGAAGCCGCTCGCCAAATCAACCGCCCGCGCCGGCAGCAATGCGGGGCTGGGCGGGTTTGGCGCTCTCTTCGACCTCAAGGCGGCCGGCTACAAGGACCCGCTGCTGGTCGCCACCACCGATGGCGTCGGCACCAAGCTCAAGATCGCCATCGAGAGCGGCCGCCACGATACCGTCGGCATCGATCTCGTCGCCATGTGCGTCAACGATCTGGTGGTGCAGGGCGCCGAGCCGCTGTTCTTCCTCGACTACTTCGCCACCGGCAAGCTCGACGTCACTGCCGCGCGCACCATCCTCGCGGGGGTGGCCGACGCGTGCCGCGCCACCGGCTGCGCCCTCATCGGCGGCGAGACCGCGGAGATGCCGGGCATGTACGCCAACGGCGACTACGACCTCGCGGGATTCGCCGTGGGCGCGGTGGAGCGCGACCGCGTGGTCGACGGGCGCCAGGTGCAGGCCGGCGATATAGTCCTCGGCCTCGCTTCCAGCGGCCTCCATTCCAACGGCTTCTCGCTGGTGCGCCGCGTCGTCGAGCGCAGCGGCCTCGGCTACGCCGCCCCTGCCCCGTTCGCGCCGGGCAAGAGCCTCGGCGAGGCGCTGCTGGTGCCGACGCGGCTCTACGTCAAAAGCTGCCTCGCGGCGATCGCCGGCGGCGGCGTGCGCGCCCTCGCCCACATCACTGGCGGCGGCCTCGTCGAGAACATCCCGCGGGTGATCCCTGACGATCTCAGCGTCGAGATCGACGCGCGCTCCTGGACGCTGCCGCCGGTGTTCCGCTGGCTGGCCGAAACCGGCGGCATCGCCCGCGGCGAGCTCGGCCGCGTCTTCAACTGCGGCCTTGGCATGGTGGCGATCGTGGAGAGCGCGCGTGCCGCCGACGTCGAGCGCGCCTTCGTCGAGGCCGGCGAGACCGTGCATCGCATCGGCCGCGTCGTGCCGCGGCCCAAGGACGGCACGGGCACGATCCTCATCCACACGGAGACCGCGTGGCCCGGCTGAAGGTCGCGGTGCTGATCTCCGGCCGCGGCTCGAACCTGCAGGCACTGATCGACGCCTGCGGCCACCGGGAGTTTCCCGCCGAGATCCGCCTGGTGATCTCCAACGACCCGGCGGCCGCCGGCCTCGAGCGGGCGAAGGCCGCCGGCATCGCGACCCGCGCGATCCCGCACAAAGGATTTCCCGACCGCGCCAGCTTCGATGCCGCGATCGACAGCGCGCTCGCGGAAGCCGGGATCGAGCTCGTCTGTCTCGCGGGCTTCATGCGCATTCTCGGCGAAGGCTTCGTCGAGGGCTGGCGCGACCGACTCATCAACATCCACCCGTCCCTGCTGCCGGCCTTCAAGGGCCTGCACAGCCACGAGCGGGTGCTGGCGGCGGGCGCGCGCTTCACCGGCTGCACCGTGCATTTCGTGCGGCCGGCGATGGACGACGGGCCCATCATCGTGCAAGCGGCGGTGCCGGTGCTGCCCGGCGACGACGCCGACCGCCTCGCCCAGCGCGTGCTGGCGGCGGAGCACCAGGCTTATCCCCTGGCGCTGCGCTGGATCGGCGAAGGCCGGGTGCGCGTGATCGGCGACCGCGTCGAGATCGACGGCGTGTCGGGCGCGGCGCTGCCTACGGTAATGCTCAACCCGCCGGGGTGATCGGAGGCATCTCTTGCCAACCCCGGCGCAAGCGGTGTAGGTGTCAAAAAACGTCGGTTATAGGGGAGTCTGGAGAATGGCCATCGATCAGGAACTCGAGCGCCACCGCGAGATGTGGATCGGCTTCACGCGGCTGCTGAAGTGGTCGATCGCGGGAATTATCCTCATTCTGGTCGCGCTGCGGCTCCTAACGCTCTAGGCCGCCTCCGCCGCCCCTCAGGGGCAGATCTCGGTTCCGGAGAAGAAGAACGCGATTTCCGTGCGGGCATTCTCGGGCGAGTCCGAGCCGTGCACGGAATTGGCCTCGATGGATTCCGCGAAATCCTTGCGAATGGTCCCGGCAGCGGCCTTCTTGGGGTCGGTCGCTCCCATGATCTCGCGGTTGAGCGCCACCGCGTTCTCGCCCTCGAGCACCTGGACCACGACGGGTCCGGAGATCATGAACTTGACGAGGTCGGCGAAGAACGGCCGCTCCCGGTGCACGCCGTAGAATTCCTCCGCCGCCGCCTTGGAGAGCTGCAAACGCTTCTGGGCCACGATGCGCAGGCCCTTCTCCTCGAAGCGGGCATTGATCTTGCCGGTCAGATTCCGGCGCGTCGCGTCGGGCTTGATGATCGAAAAGGTTCGCTCGATGGCCATGAGGGCCTCCCTGGAAAGCACGGCAAGCAGGGCGCGGTTATAGCGGCCTCGACTCGGGCTGGCAATGTCGCGTTAGAGTATTTTCCGCCGAAGTGGATACCGGTTCGGCGCAGGAAATGCGACAAAATCGACAAATTAGAGCGCCGTCCGATTCAATCTAATCGGACGGCGCTCTGACGGCCTATTGGCCGCGCTTCTGCCAGCCGGAGGCGGTCTGTTCCCAGTAGGTGAGGCCGTGGCCGGCGGCCTTCGCGGCGGACCAGCGCCGGCGCGCCGCCTCCACCGCCGCGGGGTCGTTGCCGTCGAACATGTCGCAGCAGCGGGCGAAGCCGTCGATCCCCGCGGCTTCGGCGCCGTCCACCAGCACCAGCATGGTGGCGCCGTTGGGGTTCTCGTCGCCGGCGGTGAGGAAGACCGGCTGGCGCGCCGCATTGCCGTCATGCTGGCTGCCGTGGGGCAGGAAGCTCGCGTCGTTGTAGGTCCAGAGGAGACCGTCGAGGTAGCCGACGCGCTCGGCGGAGCCCGCCCGCACCAGAATCCGATGACCGTCGGTAAGAGCGCGCTCCAGGAGACGCGGCAGCGCCCGCTCCAGCGGCAGGCTCAGCAGGTGATAGAACCCGATCTCGGCCATAGCGGCGGCGGACTCAGCGGCCCTCGTAGTGCTTCTCCACCAGCTCGTTCAGCAGGCGCACGCCGAAGGCGGTGGCGCCCTTCGGCACCAGCGGCGCGTCCTTCTTGGACCAGGTGGTACCGGCGATGTCCAGATGCGCCCAGGGCACTTTGTTGACGAAGCGCTGGATGAATTGCGCGGCGGTGATACTGCCGGCGTCGCGGCCGCCGCTGATGTTTTTCATGTCGGCGGCGTCGCTGTCGATCTGGCGGTCATAGGCATCCGACAGCGGCAGGCGCCAGAGCCGCTCCTCCACCGCCGTGCCGGCCGCGGTCAGACGGTCGGCGAGCTGGTCGTTGTTGCCGAAGAGCCCGGCGTATTCGCTGCCGAGCGCCACGATGATGGCGCCGGTAAGGGTCGCCAGGTTGACCATGAACTGCGGCTTGAAGCGGTCCTGGCAGTACCAGAGCACGTCCGCCAGCACGAGGCGCCCCTCCGCGTCGGTGTTCAGCACCTCGACGGTCTGGCCGGACATGGTCGTCACGATGTCGCCCGGCCGCTGCGCGTTGCCGTCGGGCATGTTCTCGACCAATCCCACGAGGCCCACCGCATTCACCTTGGCCTTGCGGCCGGCGAGCGCCTTCATCAGGCCGATCACCACGCCGGCGCCGCCCATGTCCCATTTCATGTCTTCCATGCCCTGGGCGGGCTTCAGGGAAATGCCGCCGGTGTCGAAGGTGACGCCCTTGCCGATGAAGGCGACCGGCGCCTTGTCCTTGGCGCGGGCATTGCCGCGGTACTGCATGACGACGAGGCGCGGCGGCTTGCTGCTGCCCTGCCCGACGCCGAGCAGCGCGCCCATGCCGAGCTTCTTCATCGCCTTCTCGTCGAGGACCTCGACCTTGACGCCGAGCGCCTCCAGCGTCTTGGCCTGGCGCGCCAGGGTCTCGGGATAGAGGATATTCGCGGGCTCGGAAACCAGGTCCCGGGTGAAGAAGATGCCCTCGCCGATCTTCTCGAGCGGCATATAGGCGCGCCGCGCGCTGGCGGAGGACGCCGTCAGCACCGTCAGCTCTCCGAGGCTCGGCTTCTGCTCCGGCTTCAGGCGGGTGCGATACTTGTCGAACCGGTAGGAGCGCAACACCGCGCCATGAGCCAGGTTCGCCGCCGCCTCGCCGCCGTCGAGGCGCACGCCGGGTATCTTGTCCATCGCCACCGCCGCAGAGGTGGCGCCGAGGGCATTCAGCACCGGCACGATCACGCCGCCGAGACGCCGCATCTGCTGCGCGTTGAGACCGGCGGGCTTGCCCAGCCCCAGTAGCACGATCCGGTCAAAGAACAGGCCGCGCGGCGCCGGCATCGACAGCGTCTCTTCCTTGCGGCCGGTGAAGCGGCTGGCGGAGATGGCCTGGACGATGGCGCCATTGCTCTCGCGATCGAGGGCGGCCGCGGTCGGCGTCAATTTCTTGTCTTCCAGCACGCCCACCACGAGCGTGCCGGCTTTTGGAACCCGCAGATCCGCAAACGCGATCTTCATGACGCCTCTCCCCGTTTTACTGGCGGCGCATCGTAGATGATTCGGTGGGGCATTGGCGAGAGCCGGTTGCTATCCAACCGGGAGGAACGGGGACGGGTCAACCCTTGACGCGGCGCCGCCAGGTGGTGACGCCGCTGATGGCGTAGTTCCAGACGGCGCCCACCAGCGCCCCGGCGGCGCTGGCGAGCCACCAGGGAACCTGCATCTGCTCGAACAGCAGCGTGGCGGCGCCCCAGTTGGCGACCGCGCCCACGGAGCAGACCAGGCAGAACGACACCAGGCCGCGCAGAACCTCCCAGCCCCTGAGGCGCAGATCGCGATAGGTCAGCAGGTTGTTGAGAACGAAATTGCCGACCATGGCCACGACGATCGCCACCGCCTGCGCCGCCCCGAACTGCAGCCCCAGGGCCGAGCGCGCGAGCTCCAGCACCATCAGCTGCACCACGACGCCGACACCGCCTACCAGGGCAAAGGAGAGGAAGCGCACCGGGATGAAGCGGCCGACCATCTTGTCGCCGATCAGCATCACGTATTCCCAGACCGCGAGGCTGTCGAGCTTGCTCTCGCCGTGGGTCCGCTTGCGAAACTCGTAGGGCAGCTCCCGGAAGCGCAAGGGCGTCGGCGCCGAGGCGAAGAGGTCCATCAGGATCTTGAATCCGATCCCCGACAGATTGCGCACCGCGCGATCGAAGGCCTCGCGGCGGATCATGAAGAAGCCGCTCATGGAGTCCGCGACGTCGGCCTTGAGAATATAGCGGCTGAGGCGGGTGGCGAGGCCGCTCATGCGCACGCGCGTGCTGCTCCATTCGCCGAAGCCGCCGCCCGCCACGTAGCGGCTGCCTACCACGATGTCGAGCGGCTCCGTCTTGAGGGTTTTCAGCATATCCGGCAGCAGGCGCTCGTCGTGCTGGAGATCGGCGTCCATGACGGCGATATAGGGGGCGGCGCTGGCCAGCGCGCCCTCGATGCAGGCCGACGACAAGCCGCGCCGGCCGATGCGGTGGATGCAGCGCACCCGGGGATCGTCCTGCGCCCGGCTGCGGATCACGTCGCGGGTGCCGTCCGTCGAATCATCGTCGACGAAGATCACTTCCCAGCTGGTGCTCGCGAGTGCGGATTGCAGGAGATCCAGGAGCGGCGCGATATTGTCGCTCTCATTGAGGGTGGGGATCACCAGGGCGAGCTCCGGCGCGCCGACGCCAGATATCGGCGGCGCCGGCCAAGCAGGCGGCGTCTGCGGCTTATCCAACGGTTCCGTCACTCCTAACCGGCCTCACTGCATCGGAAACGGTCGTCTCGCGCCTATCCCTAGTCGCATCTTGTTACGACATCGTCAACGACAGAGCGGCTTCGCCGCCAGGATCGGGCTCCAGCGCGCCCCGTCCCATTGGGGATAGCGCCACGCCTGCAGAACTCGCCAGTGGTCGTCCTGCCGCTGCAGCAGCACCGGCTGGCCCGCCGGCAGACCCTCGACGCCCTCGGGGGTGCAGGTGATCAGCGCTTTGGTGGCGCCTGACGATGCGAGATCCGCGAGCGTCGTGCCGTCGAAGGTGTCGCGGACGGAAAGTTCGAGGGTCGGCCAGCGCGGCGCCTCATAGCGCAGCACGCTCTCCAGCATGGTGGCGACGCTTCCGTTGTCACCGGGCAGTACGAGGGCAAGATGATCGCCCGGCTGCAGCCGCTCGGCGGTATCGGTGCCGAGCGCGCGGACCAGCGGCTGCGGCATCACCAGATCGAAGCGCAGGCGCTTGACGAAGAGCACCGGCGCCAGTGTCGCGACCAGCACCGCCGCCGCCGCGGCGACCCGGCGGCGCGAGGGTCCGGGTATCCTGCCCCGCTCGCTGATCGTATAGCGCGCGAAGGCGGTGAGCGCGATCACCAGCAGCAGGGAGAGATGGGTGTTGTAGCGGAAGAAGGAATGCGCGTCGGCGCTCATCTCCGGCGAGAAATGCGCCACGTAGGTGAAGAGCAGGAAGGTGTTGTAGCCGAGAAAGACAAAAGCCAGCAGCGCCAGGAGGCGCGTCGGCTGGTCGAGGCCGCGCCGCATCAGGCGATGCACCAGCAGCACGACGGCGAGCGCCAGGAGCGCGAAGAACACGCCCTTCCCCATCACGATCTCGCCGATCCGGCGGAATACCTGAGGCAGCACCTCCCATCTCCACTGGTCCGGCGGCAAAAGCTTGAGCTCGCCCTCTCGGAAACTGACGAGCACGAACCAGCGCCAGAGCAGATAGAGCGCCGCTGCCGGCAGGAACGCCGGGATGTGAAACGCCAGCGCGCGCAGTCGCGTGCCGCGGCGGCCGGTGAGCGCGAGAACGCCGACGCCGAGCGCCAGGGCGGCGACGAAGGCAATCGCCTCCTGCTTGATGTTGACGAGGGCCGCCAGCACCAGGGCGAGCGCGCCCAGATCGTGCCAGGGCCGCTCCTCCGCCGCGATGCCGCCGAGGCTCTTCGCCGCGAGCCAGCCCGCCGCCCCCAGGCACACCGCGACCGAGGCCTCGCTGTAGGAGGCGAAGTAGATGCGCGGCACGAAGCCGGGATTGAGCCCGATCGCCAGCAGGAGACCGAAGGCGGTCGCGCCCCAGCTTGGCGCCACCGTGTCCTCCCGGCCGGAGAATTGCACCACCCGTGCCAGCAGAAGGCCGAACAGCAGGTGCAGCAGCACATTGATGTGCGCCATGGCCGAGGCTGGCAGATCCGGCAGCGCGAGCCCCGCCAGATAGGCCCAGAGCTGCAGGTCGTAGGGCGCTCCGGGCAGATAGGAATGGCTCGGCGGCCCTGCGTCCGTGGGCAGCCTGGCGTAATCGTGGAGATAGGCGGCGTTCGGCAGCAGGTTGAGGAAGGTATCCGGCTGCGACGGGCGCGCCGTCAGCATGATCAGCCAGAGCGGCAGCGCCAGCACGGTGATGCGAAAGAGCGCCACCCAGTCGGCTCGGCGCGGCCGCAGCCGCGGCACCGCCAAGGTCAGCAGCGCCACCGCCTCGATCGCCGGCACCGGCCACCACAGGGGCCCCAGGCGAAAGACGCCCCAGACCGTGAGGACGATGACGAAACCGCCCCAGCCCGCGAGCGTCTGGAGCTCCGGCGTACCCCGCCCCAGCAGCAGCGCCCGACCCCACAGGAAGAGCAGCAGCCCGGCAGCCCATACGGCAGCAAGGTTGGCGAGGTCGATCGGGTCGGGGATGAGGTATGGAATCAAAGGCTGGACCGCGCGAGCAAGGTTTGCCACGAGGCGGGGCGCGCGGCCCGTCCCTGACGCTGTCCACTCTCGCCCCCCACGCTCTAGCCGCCCCCCACCACGACGTCAAGCGCTCCCCCCGCCGGCCGTCTCAGCGCTCAATGCGATAGAGCGCAAAATCCGGCTCGACCGCCACCGGCTTCAGCAGAACATTGGCCGGCACGGCGAAGGAGTGCCGGTCCAGCATCACGACGGCATCGAAGTCCCGCAGCGCCTCGATGACCCCGGGCGCTGCCTCGCCCTCGCCGGTCAGCGCGCGCCAGAGCGCGCTCGGCTCGGTCCGGTCGGCGAGCCGCTGCGCCTCCGGCGTGAACGCCAGCGGCTGCTGGCCGCGAAAGGCGAAGAGCGTCGGCACGAACGCCTCCCGGCGCATCGCCGCCAGGGTCGGCAGATGCGTCGTCGGCGTCGGATCGGAGGCGATGGCGCTGGCGGGAAACGCCACCGCCAGCCGGCCCCCCTGGGGCACCTGATCGAGGATCGCGAGGTCGCGAGCGTAGGTGGATTGCGCGCGCTCCCATTGCGCGCCCACCAGGCCCATGCGCAGTCCGAAGAGGGCCAGTCCCGCCGCCGCGATCATCGCCACGGCGCGCGGGCGAAGCGCCGGCGCCGTCGTCGCCGCCGCCAGCACCACGGCGATCGCCAGCGGCATGCGATGATCGACCGCGGACGCCGTCATCAGCTGGGTCGGCGCCAGCACGAAGGCCGCCGTCAGCAGCAGGAGCGGCCAGCGCAGCGCCGGTGCCAGCACGAGATGGCGCCGCGCATAGGCATAGGCCGCCGCCAGCACCAGGGCGGCGAAGCACGCGACGTCGACAGCGCGGTGGTAGTTGTCGAAGACGCTGAAGGTGAGGTCGAGCTTGCGCACGAACCGCCCGTAGTGGATGCCGCCGAGCGCGCCCCCCTCGCCGGCCAGCAACAGGATCGCCAGCGTCGGCAGGAACGGCAGCCCCGCCATGACGAGGCGTCCCAGGGCCTCGCGCGGCAGCCACCGCCCGCCACTCCGCGACTGCCCGAGCTCGTAGCCCGCAACCAGCACACCGTAGATCGCCCACGCCATCAGGTGGCAGAAGAAGAGCGCCAGGGCAAACCCGGTGGAAACCGCCAGGCGAAGCACCCGGTTCCGGCGCTCCAGCCAGATCCAGGCCGCCAGCCCAACCAGGGCGAGCCCCACCCCGAGGAGGTAGTTGAGAAACCCCCAAAGCAGGACTCGGCTATAGAGAAAGAGGAAGGCGAAGAGCGGCCAGATCGTCCATCGCCCGGTCGCCGCCCGGTGTAGCAGCGCGCTGCCGGCGGCCAGCAGGCCCAGGGCGAGGAGGATGAAGGCGCGTCCGGCCCAGTCCAGGGGCACGAGGCGGGCAAGCGGCGGCACCAGGAGGTCCATGGCGAGGTTCGGCAGCGCCTGCCAACGGATCTCGTAATAGCGCTGCAACGCCGCCGATTCCGGCACGTGGATGAGCAGATACATCCGCGCCAGATGGTTGGGGTAGTCGAACAGCGGCGGCAGCGCCGCCAACAGCACCGGCAGCGCCGCCAGGGCCAGCAGGCCGAGAAACAGTGCCCAGAACCGGCCGGCGCTCAACAAGCCCGGGACGGCGGGCGCGGCGGCGGATGTCCCGGCGCTCATGGGATGCGGCAAGCTCCAACTTCCGGCGGCGGCGGCCGGGAACCCACGGGTGTGAATGACGCCCGACCCTGCCTCAATCGGCGGAGCGGCGCAATTGGCGCTAGGCTGCCGCGGATTTGCGCACCTATAATCCGGCCCCATGAAAAGCCTGTCGCGCTACGTGCTGAAGGAAACGTTGGTGCTCACTTTCGCGCTCACGCTGGTCTTCAGCGCGGCGGTGTGGCTGGTGCAGTCGCTGCGCCTCATTGATCTCCTGGTCAATCGCGGGCTCTCGATCGGTCTCTTTGTCGAGCTGGCGATGCTGATCTTTCCCCGCTTCATCGAGATCGTGCTGCCGATCGCGATCTTCCTCTCGATCCTCTTCAGCTACAATCGCCTGATCTCCGAGAGCGAGCTGATCGTGATGCGTGCCGCCGGATTGAGCCAGACGACGCTCGCCCGCCCGGCCCTCACCCTGGCGGGCATCGGCGCCGTGATCCTGCTGGTGCTCTCGACCTATGTCCTGCCGGCGGCGAATCGCGAATTCAAGGATCTGCAATTCGAGATCCGCAACCATTTCGCCTCGGCGCTGATCCAGGAGGGGGTGTTCAACACGCTCTCCGACCGGCTGACGGTCTATGTGCGCAGCCGCGACCGTCGCGGCGAGCTCGGCGGCCTCATCATCCACGACACCCGCGACCCCAAGCGTCCGGTGACCCTCTTCGCCGAGCAGGGCGCGCTGGTGGATACGCCGGACGGGCCCCGCGTGCTGATGGCGAACGGCAGCCGCCAGCAGTTCGACGAGGACGGCGGCAAGCTCGCGGTGCTGAGCTTCGAGCGCTACACCCTCGACCTGCAGAACAACAAGGAAGTGGTGGCCGCCCGTCAGCGCCAGCCCGATGAGCGGTATCTCCACGAGCTCCTGTTCGACAACGACGAGGCGTCCGTGCGCGCCTTCGGAACCGGCCTTACGCTCGAGCTGCACCTGCGCCTGCTGGCGCCCTTCGCCGCCATCGTGTTCGCGCTCATTCCGCTCGTCTGCCTGCTGCCGGGCGATTTCAACCGCCGCGGCCAGGGCCGCCGCATCCTGGCGGCGATCGTGTGCGCGGTGCTGTTCCAGATCATCGATCTCGGCTGCAAGAACCTGGCCTCCCACAACATGGCGGCGGTGCCGCTCCTCTATCTCGACATGCTGCTGCCGATCGCCGCCGGCGCCTGGCTGCTGATGCGCGAGGGACGCTGGCCCTGGCTGCCGCGTCTTGCCTCGCCGGCGAGCGCCTAGGAGCGCCAAAGATGCCATCCTGGCGCACACTCGCTGTCTATATCGCCCGGCAGTTTCTGGTCTGGTGCTTCGGCGTCTTCGCCGCGATGGCTGTCATCGTCTTCCTGCTGGACTACGTCGAGCTCATCCGCCGCGGCGGCAACCACCCCGGCGCCACCCTCCTTGTGCTGCTGGAAATGGCGGTTCTGAAGCAGCCGTACATGGCCCAGCAGATCATGCCGTTCGCCATCCTGTTCGGCGGCATGATGGCGTTCTGGCGAATGACGCGCAGCAACGAGCTGGTGGTGGCGCGGGCCGCCGGCGTCTCGGTGTGGCAGTTCCTGGCGCCCGCGGTCGCGATGGCGCTGGCGATCGGCGTGGTGATGGTCGGGGTCTTCAGCCCGATCGCCTCGGCCATGCAGCTCAGCTACGAGAAGCTCGAAGGCCGGGTGCTGCGCGGCAACAACGATCAGCTCTCGCTGTCCCGCTCCGGCCTCTGGCTGCGCCAGAGCGACAGCCAGGGCCTGCCCTCGGTGATCCACGCCGAGCGCCTGGCCCCCGGCGGCATCACGCTCGAGGACGTGCTGGTGCTGTTCTTCGACAAATCCGATCGCCTGATCGGCCGCATCGACGCCAAGCAGGCGCAGCTGGAGGACGGCCGCTGGCTGATCACCAGCGGCACGCGATGGGAACCCGGCCACGCCCAGCAGCCTTTCGCCGAGGCCTCCGTCGAGACCAACATGACGCCGCGCAAGATCGAGGAGAGCTTTGCCTCGCCGGAGACGATGTCGTTCTGGGAGCTGCCGGGCTTCATCCGGCTGCTGGATGAGTCCGGCTTCTCCACCCAACGGCATCGGCTCTACTACGACGTCCTGCTGGCGCGGCCGTTCCTGCTGGCGGCCATGGTGCTGATCGCGGCGACATTCAGCCTGCGCATGCAGCGGCGCGGCGGCACCACGCTCATGATCACGGCTGGCGTCGCCAGCGGCTTCGCGCTGTACCTTCTGTCCGACGTGGTATTCGCCCTTGGCCTGTCGTCGACGATCCCGGTGACCTTGGCCGCCTGGACGCCCGCCGGCGTGAGCTGGCTCCTGGGCGCAAGCCTGCTGCTGCATCTCGAGGATGGCTGACGCCATATGCGCTGTCTTGCCACCGCCTTCGCCATTCTGGCGATCATGTTCCTCGGCGCTCCCGGCGCCGAAGCGGCGGCCGCTGAAAAACCTCCTCTGGTTACCAACCAGCCGGTTCTTTTCGTCGCCGACGAGGTGCAATACGACAACGACCTAGGTCTCGTCGTCGCCACCGGGCACGTCCAGCTGTCGCAGAAGGACCAGATCCTCCTTGCCGACAATGTCACCTACAACCAGAAGACCGACACCGTCACCGCCACCGGCCATGTGAGCCTGCTGGAGCCGACGGGCGACGTGACCTTCGCCGATTTCGTCGAACTGCACGACGACATGCGCGAGGGGTTCATCAAGAACGTCCGCGCGCTGCTGTCCGATCGCTCGCGGATGGCCGGCAACACGGCGCGCCGGGTCGAGGGCAACCGAACCGAGATCCGGCGCGGGGTCTACTCTCCCTGCGACCTCTGCGCGACGGACCCCACTCGGCCGCCACTCTGGCAGATCAAAGCCGAGAAGGTCGTGCACGACAAGGAAGCTCAGGTCATCGAGTACCGCGACGCGAGCATGGACGTCGCCGGCATCCCGGTGTTCTGGACGCCCTATTTCTCCATGCCCGATCCGTCGGTGAAGCGGCAGAGCGGATTCCTCGCGCCGACCGCGGGCTACTCCTCGACGCTGGGCGCTCATGTGACGACGCCCTATTTCTGGGCCATCGGTCCGGACAAGGACGCGACCTTCGCGCCGATGGTGACCACCGACGCCGGCGCCATCATGGCCGGCGAATACCGTCAGGCCTTCGGCAGCGGCACGTTCCGCACCGCCGGCAGCGTCGCCTACACCAACCGGGAGGACAGTCTCGGGAACGCGATCACTCCGGTGGATTCGTTCCGGGGCCATGTGTCGAGCAGCGGAATATTCAATCTCGACGATACGTGGCGCACGAGCTTCGATGTCAACCGGACCACGGACCAGACCTACCTTCAGCGCTTCAAGTTCGGCGGCAGCCAGGCGTTCCTGATCAGCCGCGGCAATGTCGAAGCCTTCGACGACCGCAGCTACGGGCTGGTCGACAACTACGCGTTTCAGAGCTTGCGCTTCGGCATCGGCGACACCACGCAACCAGTCGTCCTGCCGGTCGCCACCTACAATTGGGTCGGCCATCCCGACGAATGGGGCGGACGCTGGAACGCGACCAGCAACGTCGAGAACCTGTTCACGCCGGCGAACTCGGGGGTCCAGATCCGACGCCTCTCCACCGGCGCCGGCTGGGGCATTCCGCTCAATGGGCTGATCGGCGACCGCTTCACCTTCAGCGCCAATTTGCGCGGCGACGCCTATGACTCCCAGAACGTCGTGCTGGCACCCGGCCAGTCGCCGTCCGCCTCCCAGACCACCGGCCGCGTCTATCCGCAGGCCGAACTTCTCTGGCGCTATCCCTGGATCAGGCGAGGCGACGGCTACACCCAGACGATCGAGCCGATCGCCGCCCTCGTCACCAGTACCAACGGCGGCAATCCTGCCAAGATACCGGCGGAGGACAGTCCCGCCTTCCAGTTCGACGAGACCAGCCTGTTCGTTCCGAACCGCTTTCCGGGCTACGACCGGGTCGATTCCGGTCAACGCGTCGACTACGGCCTGCAAGGCGCCTTCTATGGCGACAGCGGCGGCAGCAGCCAGTTCCTGATCGGCGAGAGCTATCGCTTCCAGAAGAACGGGCCTTACCCGGTGGGATCCGGCGTCGACAGCCAGCGCTCGGACGTGGTCGGACGCGTCGTGGTGACGCCGGCGCCGTTCCTCGATCTGATCTATCGCTTCCGCCTGGATTCGCAGTATCTGACGTCGCGGAGCCAGGAGGTGGGCGTGGCGGCCGGTCCGCCAAGCTTCCGTGTCGGCCTCAACTTCCTGTCGATCGCTTTCGACCCCCTGGTGCCCGACCTGGAGCAGCGCAAGCAGATCTCGGCGACGCTGGGAATGGATCTCACGCGCTACTGGACGCTGTCGGTCCTCGGTACCCGCGACCTCGGCAGCGCCAGCATCCTGAACAGCAACGGCGTCCCGATCTCGACCGGCGTCACTCAGACCGTCAATTCCGGCATCGCCATAACGTATCATGACGAGTGCTTGGCCTTCCGGACATCGTACCTCTATTCCGGCACCAACGTCGGCGATATCCACCCCGGCAGTACGCTGCTCTTCACCGTCGTCTTCAAGAACCTCGGGGATGTCAACTTGCCGGCCTACTCCACCGGAACCTCCGGCAGCACCGGCACCTTCGGCAGCTTCGGGAACTTCTCCACCACCAACGGGTACGCGAATGCCCTCTAGGCCACTCACGGCGCCCCCCTGGGACGGCGGGCGCGACAGGGGCGCTTGAGCGGTGGTAGTCTGACAGGGGGTATTCGAGGGCGGCCGCAGGGTGGGCCCCCTATTTCCATTGGAAGGTCGATGGTTCGCATCGTTATCAGTCTGTTGCTGCTGGCATTGACGGCCGGCACCGCCGCCGCTCAGGAGACGCGGATCGCCGCTGTCGTGAACGACGACGTTATCTCGGTCAACGACCTCGACGCGCGCATCAGGCTGGTGATGCTGTCCTCCCAGCTTCCCGACACGCCGCAGGTACGCCAGCGTGTGACGCCCCAGGTGCTGCGGGCCCTCATCGACGAGCGTCTGGAGATGCAGGAGGCGAAGCGCTTCAACGTCGCGATCAAGGACGACGAAATAAACCGCGCGTTCGAGCGGCTGGAACAGCAGAACAACATGCCGAAGGGCGCGCTTGACCAGCTCCTGACCGCGCGCGCCATTCCCCGCTCGACGTTGGTAAGCCAGATCACCGCCACCCTCGCCTGGGGCAAGCTGGTGGACGGGCGCCTCGCTCCGAACGTGAGCGTCTCGGACGAGGAAATCAACGAGACCATGGCCCACATCAAAGACAGCATCGGTCAGCCGCAGAGCCGGGTCGGAGAAATATTCCTCTCCGTCGACAATCCGACCCAGGAGCCGGAGGTGAAGAGTCTCGCCGACCGTCTGGTGGAGCAGATCCGCAACGGCGCCAGTTTCGCGGCCGTGGCGCAGCAATTCTCCCAGGCCGCGACCGCCGCGGTGGGCGGCGATCTCGGCTGGGTGCTGCCGAACGAGCTGCCGCCGGAAGTGCAGCAAGCGGTGGATCACATGCAGCCGGGGCAGCTGGCGCCGCCCGTGCGCGGCCCCGGCGGCTTCTATCTGGTCTATCTCGCCGACCGCCGGGTGCTGGGTCAGCCGTCGCCCAACGACGTGACGATCACGATGACGCGGGTGGCATTTCCGCTCGCCCCCACCGCCACCGACGCCGATCGCCAGCGTGCGCTCGCCGCCGCTCAGCAGGTGACCGACACCGCCAAAAGCTGCGGCGAGATGTTGAAGATGGGCCAGCAGATATCGCCGCAGCTTTCCGGCGAGCTCCGCGACGTGAAGGTCGGCAGCATCCCGGCGGAGCTTCGCCCCGCCATCGAGGCGCTGAAAATTGCCGAAGCCAGCAAACCCATGGTGCTGAAGGATGGCGTCGGCGTGATGATGGTCTGCGAGCGCAAGGAGCCGCCGTCGCCGATCGCGAAGCGGGAGCAGGTGCAGGACTCGCTGATGCGTCAGCGTCTCGACACGCTTGCCCGCCGCTATCTTCGGGACCTCCGCCGCGCCGCCTACGTGGATATGCGCGTATGATCGCTCCGATCGCCCTCACCATGGGGGAGCCGGCGGGGATTGGTGGGGAGATCACTCTCAAGGCATGGTTGCGCCGCGGCGAGGGCGTGCCGCCGTTTTTCGCCATCGACGATCCCGACCGGCTGTCGCGCCTGGCCACCACGCTGGGCTGGGACGTGCCGATGCATGCCGTGGCCGGGCCAGAGGAAGCCGCGCAGTGCTTCGGCGACGCGCTGGGGGTGCTGCCGCGGCGGATCGCCCACCCTGTCCTGATGGGTCGTCCGGACCCCGCCAACGCCCGCGCGGTCACCGGCGCCATCGTCGCCGCGGTCGAGCTGGTGCGCGCCGGCCGCGCCGCCGCCGTGGTGACCAATCCGATCCAGAAGGAAACGCTCTACGCCGCCGGGTTCCGTCACCCCGGCCATACCGAGTTCCTGGAGGAGCTCGCCGGCAACGACGTCAAGGCGATCATGATGCTGGCCTGCCCGGAGCTCAGGGTGGTGCCGGTGACCGTGCACGTCGCCCTCAAGGACGCGGTGCAGCGGCTGACCCGGGAGGCGATCGTCACCGCCGGCCGCATCACCGCCCGCGCGCTGACCAGCGACTTCGGCATCGCCCGGCCGCGGCTCGCGGTCGCCGGGCTCAATCCCCATGCCGGCGAGAACGGAGCGATGGGCCGGGAGGAGATCGAGATCGTCATTCCCGCCATCGAGACGCTCCGTGCCGAGGGCTATTCCGTCGGCGGTCCCTACCCCGCCGATACCATGTTCCACGCCGCCGCCCGCGCGCGCTACGACGCGGCGCTCTGCATGTATCACGACCAGGCGCTGATCCCGCTCAAGACCATCGACTTCGATCGCGGGGTCAATGTCACCCTGGGATTGCCCTTCATCCGCACATCACCGGATCACGGCACCGCCTGCGACATCGCGGGCAAGGGCATCGCGAACCCGGAGAGCCTGCTGGCGGCCCTGCAGCTCGCCGGCGAGATGGCCGAGCGGCGCGCGGCGCGGCGCTCCGTCGCCTGATTCCACCGGCGATGCCCGCGGCGGCACCTGCATTGCCGGCGCTGCGGGAGGTGATCCGGCGGCACAACCTCGGCGCCCGCAAATCCCTCGGCCAGAACTTCCTTCTCGATCTCAACCTGATCGCCCGCATCGCCCGGTCCGCGGGCGCGCTCGACGGCATCAACGTGATCGAGATCGGACCGGGCCCCGGCGGCCTCACCCGCGCTCTCCTTGCGGCCGGCGCCGCTCGCGTCACCGCCATCGAGCGTGACGACCGCTGCGTCGCGGCTCTGGGCGAGCTGGCCGCCGTCTATCCCGATCGGCTGACCGTCGTCGCCGGCGACGCGCTGGAGATCGATCCAGCCTCCCTGGTACCGCCGCCGCGCCGCATCGTCGCCAATCTTCCGTACAACGTCGCCACGGCCCTGCTGCTGCGCTGGCTGCCGACTCTCTCCGCCTACGAGAGCCTCACGCTCATGTTCCAGAAGGAAGTGGCGCGGCGCCTCACCGCCAAGCCGCGCACGAAGGACTATGGCCGGCTCTCGGTGCTGGTGCAGTGGGTCGCCGAGGTGACGCCGCTCTTCGACATCGCGCCGACCGCCTTCGTGCCGGCGCCCAAAGTCACCTCGTCCCTGGTGCGGATCGTGGCACGCTCCGAGCCGCTGGCACCCTGCCGGCGCGAGGATCTCGAGCGCACGACCGCCGCCGCCTTCGGTCAGCGCCGCAAGATGCTGCGCCAGAGCCTGCGCACGCTGGGGATCCCGCCGGAGCCGCTGCTCGCCGCCACCGGGATCGCCGCCACGGCGCGGGCGGAGGAGTTGAGCGTCCAGGAATTCTGCGCCCTGGCACGGGCGCTGGAAGCGATGTCTCGGCCCGCCTAGCGGCCGCGACGAAGGTGATTGACGAACTCGGCGAGCCCGACCTGGCGCTCCCGGCGCCGGCGCTCGGCGGTGAGGATCGCCTGCACCTGGCGCACGCTGGTCTCGAGGTCGTGGTTGACGATGACGTAGTCGTATTCCGGCCAGTGGCTCATCTCGTCGGCGGATTTCGCCATCCGCTGCGCCACCACCTCGTCGCTGTCCTGGGCGCGCCGCCGCAGCCGGTCCTCGAGGGCCGCCGTGCTGGGCGGCAAAATGAAGACCGCCACCAGATCGTTCCGCACGGTCTGCTTGAGCTGCTGCGTCCCTTGCCAGTCGATGTCGCTGACGATGTCGCGGCCGGACTGCAGCACCGCCTCCACCGGCGCGCGCGGCGTGCCGTAGCGGTGGCCGAAGACGGTGGCATGCTCCAGCAACTCGTCCTTCGCCACCATCTCGTCGAAACGCTTGGCGGCGACAAAATGATAGTGCTGCCCGTCGGTCTCGCCCGCCCGCGGCTTGCGCGTGGTGGCGGAGATGGAGATGCCGAGCTCGGGCTCGCGCTCGACCAGGAGCCGCGTGATCGTGGTCTTGCCGGCGCCGGAGGGCGAGGAGAGCACCAGCAGCAGGCCACGGCGTCCGATCTCGGTCGAGCTCATCGCTGCACGCCTATTCGATATTCTGCACTTGCTCGCGCAGCTGCTCGATCGCGACCTTGAGCCCGAGGCCGATACGCGTCAGGTCCACGTCCGCCGATTTCGAGCAGAGCGTGTTGGCCTCGCGATTGAATTCCTGGCAGAGGAAGTCCAGGCGCCGGCCGATCACGGCGCCTTCCGCCAGCAGCTCGCGGGCGGCGGCGATGTGGGCGTGCAGCCGGTCCAGCTCCTCGCGCACGTCGGCCTTGGCGACGAGCAGTGCTGCTTCCTGGGCGAAGCGCTCCTCGGCGATCGTCGGCGCCGCATCCCGGAGCGCGTCGACGAGGGCACGCAGCCGCGCCCGCACCGCATCGGGCTGCACGGCGGCGGTGCGCTCCGCCTGCGCCACCAGCCCCGCGATCTCGTCGAGGCGCTCACGCAGTACGTCAGCGAGCCGTGCGCCCTCGGCCCGGCGCATGCCCATGAGATCGTCGATGGCGCGGCGGCAGCCCGCGAGCAGCGCCGCCTCGCGCCGGGCCCGCAGCGCCGCGTCGGGGACTTCGTCCTCGCCGCTCTCCAGCACGCCCTTGAGGGCGAGGAGCCCGTCGGTGCTGGGTGGCGTCGCGCCGATGGAATGCTGCAGCTCGCGGGCGAGCGCCAGCACCTGCTCGAGGGCGGCGCGATTGACGCGCAGGTTCGCGCCGCTGGCGGCGCGGATGATGCCGAGATTGGCGGTGATCGAGCCGCGGCGGAGCCGCTCGTTCAGCAGCGCCCGCAGCGGCAGCTCGAGCGCGTCGAAGCCGGGCGGCAGACGCAGCCGGAGATCGAGGGCCTTGCCGTTGACGCTCTTGATCTCCCAGGCCCAGGCGAGCCCCTCCGCCTCGCCCTCGATGCGCGCGAATCCCGTCATGCTGGCGACGGCACCTGGCTTGGGCGCGGCAGTGGCGGCGGCGGCGGAGCTTGGCAAGAAACCCTCTGGAGGCCGATCACGGCGGCGATCCCTCGACCGCCAGCGTGCTGAGGGTTATAGCCTTGAGCGCTGCCGCCAACAACGGTTCCCGCCATGTCCGCGCCGCGCCACATCCTGCTCACCGGGGCCTCCAGCGGCATCGGCGCGGCGCTAGCGCGCCATTATGCTGCCGCCGGCGTGCGCCTGAGCCTCGGTGGTCGCGATGCCGCTCGAACTCGATGGGATCGCCGCCGATTGCCGCGCGCGGGGCTCCGAGGTCGCGACGGCTGTCCTCGACGTCACCGATCGCGCCGGCGTGCGAGAGTGGATCCTGGCGGCGGACGCCGCCCAGCCCCTCGACCTCGTGATCGCCAATGCCGGCATCGGCGGCATGCAGGAGGGCGAAGCGCTCGCCCGCACGATCTTCGCCGTCAATCTCGATGGTCTCCTCAATACCGCCTATCCCGCTCTCGAGCGGATGGCGGCGCGCGGGGACGGCCAGCTCGCCCTCATGAGCTCGCTCGCGGCATATCGGGGAATTCCAGACGCGCCCGCCTATAGCGCCTCCAAAGCCGCGGTGAAGTCCCTGGGCGAGGCCTGGCGCGGCGCCTACGCCGCCGCCGGCCTGCGGGTATCGGTGATCTGCCCCGGCTTCATCGCGACGCCGATGACGGCGGGCGATCGTTTCCCGAAACCATTCCTGATGACTGCCGAGCGCGCCGCCGGGATCATCGCCCGCGGCCTCGCGGCGGACCGGCCGCGCATCGCCTTCCCGTGGCCGCTGGCGTTCGCCACCTGGCTGGTGGCGGCGCTGCCGCCGCGTCTCGGCGATTGGATCCTGCGCCCGCGCCGTCGGAGATAGGCGACTAGGGACGCGCGGTGGTGCCGGTCGGCGCCGGTGGCGTCCCCTGGGTCTGCGCGCGCCGCAGCTCGGCCACGTGCTCATTGTGCTCCGCCAAGGTCTTGGCAAAGACGTGCCGACCGGTGCCATCGCCGATGGCCACGAAATAGAGATCCTCCGACGACTGCGGGTGCATCACCGCCTTCAAGGCGGCGAGACCGGGATTGCTGATCGGCGTCGGCGGCAACCCCTTCATCAGATAGGTGTTGTAGGGAGATTCGATGCTGAGATCCTCGTGCCCGAGGGGACGATCGAGAGCGGCACGGCCGTGGGTCAGCGCATAGGCCACCGTCGGGTCCGCCTGCAGGCGGATGCCGAGGCGCAGGCGATTGAGAAAGACGCCGGCGACATGAGGGCGCTCGTCGTCGCGGCCGGTCTCCTTCTCCACGATCGAGGCCAAGGTCAGCGCCTCCGCGGGTGTCGCCAGCGGCAGGTTGGCGCCGCGCCCGCTCCAGACCTCCGCCAGCGTCCTGGTCATCGAGCGCTCCATGCGCTCGATCACCGCCGAGCGCTTGTCGCCGAGCGAATAAAAATACGTCTGCGGCAGCAGGCTGCCCTCGGGCGGCGGCTTGTCGATGGCGCCGTCGAGCGCCGGCAGCCCGTTGATGACCGCCACGATCTCGGCGCTGGTGAGGCCTTCTGGAACAGTGAATTTATGCCGCACCGTCTTGCCGCTCGCCAGCAGCTCGGCGACGCCGCCGGGCGTGATCGCGGCGGCGAATTCGTATTCGCCGGCCTTGAGGCGACCGGACTCGCCCGTCGTCACGATCCCCAGCAGGAAGACCCAATTGTGGGAAATGACGCCGCGGCGCTTGAGAGCAAGGGTGATATCGATCACGCCGCCCTTCGGCACCACGATCGTGGTGGTCTCCGGCAGCGGACCGGGACTCGTCCAGTCGCACCAAACCCACAGCACGAGGCTTGCGAACGAGGCCGCCAGGAGCAGAAGCGCTGGAACGATCCGGGCCCGTGACGGCCAGGCCATCGTACCGGCCCTAGCTCACGCGGGCAAAGACGAGGGAGGCGTTGGTGCCGCCAAAGCCGAAGGAGTTCGACAGCGCATAGCGCACCGGCCGCTCCTTGGCGCGGTGCGGCACCAGGTCGAGGTCGCAGCCCGGCGACGGGTTGTCGAGATTGAGCGTCGGCGGGACGATGCCGTCGCGCAGCGCCAGGATCGAGAAGATCGCCTCGACGCTGCCGGCGGCGCCGAGCAGGTGGCCGATCGCCGATTTGGTGGAGGACATCGAGAGCTTGTACGCGTGCTCGCCGAACAGCCGCTTCACCGCGCCGAGCTCGATCTCGTCGGCGAAGGTGGAGGTACCGTGGGCATTGATGTAGTCGATGTTGTCGGGCGTAAGGCCGGCGCGCTTGAGCGCGTTGCGCATGGCGCGGAAAGCCCCGTTGCCGTCCTCGGCGGGCGCGGTGATGTGGTGCGCATCGCCGGACATGCCGTAGCCGATGACCTCGGCGTAGATCTTGGCGCCGCGCGCCTTGGCATGCTCGAGCTCCTCCAGCACCACGATGCCGGCGCCCTCGCCCATGACGAAGCCGTCGCGGTCCTTGTCCCAGGGCCGCGAGGCCTTGGGCGGATCGTCGTTGTAGGCGGTGGAGAGCGCCCGCGCCGAGGCGAAGCCGGCGATCCCGAGTCGGCACACCGCCGCCTCGGCGCCGCCGGCGACCATGACGTCGGCGTCGTCCCACATGATCAGGCGCGCCGCGTCGCCGATCGCATGGGCGCCCGTGGAGCACGCCGTCACCACGGCATGATTGGGGCCGGAGAAGCCGTACTTGATCGAGGTATGGCCCGAGGCGAGGTTGATCAGGTTCGAGGGAATGAAGAACGGCGAGATGCGCCGCGGCCCGCGCTCATGGAGCGTGATGGCGCCCTCCATGATGCCCGGCAGCCCGCCGATGCCGGAGCCGATCATCACGCCGGTGCGCTCGCGGTTCTCCGCGTCCTCGGGCTTCCAGCCGGAATCCTCCACCGCCTGGGTCGCCGCCGTCAGCGCAAAGACGATGAACTCGTCCATCTTGCGCTGCTCTTTCGGCGGCACCCACTCGTCGGCGTTGAAGAGCCCCGAGGAAGTCTCCCCGCGCGGCACCTGGGCCGCGATCTTCGCCGGCAGATCGGAGACGTCGAAATCCTGGATCGCACGGATGCCGGACTGCCCTTCGAGCAGCCGGCGCCACGTGACCTCCACTCCGCATCCGAGCGGAGTGACCATGCCCAAGCCGGTGACGACAACCCGTCTCATGCCAATCCGTACCTGCTGCGCTGGCGACGGAGCGCGCAGCCAGCGAGCCGCGCTCCCATCCGCGTCAGCTGTGCGCGTCGATGAAGGTGATCGCGTCCTTCACCGTCACGATCTTCTCGGCGGCATCGTCCGGAATTTCGCAGCCGAACTCCTCCTCGAACGCCATGACAAGCTCGACCGTGTCGAGGCTGTCCGCCCCGAGATCGTCGATGAAGCTCGCATTGTCAGTCACCTTGGATTCGTCGACACCAAGGTGCTCGACGACGATTTTCTTAACTCGTTCGGCGACATCGCTCATAACGTTTACCTCGACAGCTGGATTGATATGCGCTGGTGGGACAGCTCGCTTCGGCTCTCCTCTGTCGGCCGCGCGCAGGTCCGAAGGCCGCGCGGCGGCGACCCCCCGCCGAAGGTGCCGTCACATAACATAGTTCCTGGCCATTTGCCAATTGGCGCGGCGAGCCGTCGGAGGGGTCCGAGGAATGTCACCGCCGCCGCCTAGATCATCGCCATTCCGCCATTCACATGAAGGGTTTGCCCGGTGATATAAGCGGCCTCGTCGCTGGCGAGGAAAACCACGCCCGCCGCCACTTCCTCGGGCGCGCCGATGCGCGACATGGGAATGGCGGCGGTGATCCGCTCGCGCTGCTCCGGAGTCAGCGCATCGGTCATCGGCGAGACGATGAAGCCCGGCGCCACGCAGTTGACGGTGATGCCGCGGGAGGCGACCTCAGCGGCCATCGCCTTGGACATGCCGATCATGCCGGCCTTGGAGGCGGCGTAGTTCGCCTGGCCGGGATTGCCGGTGACGCCCACGATGGAGGTGATGCCGATGATCCGCCCGGCCCGCCGGCGCATCATTCCGCGCATTGCCGCCCGCGCCAGGCGGAAGCCGGCGCTCAGGTTGACATCCAGCACCTTCTGCCAGTCCTCGTCCTTCATGCGCAGCGTCAGGCCGTCCCGGGTGAAACCCGCGTTGTTGACGAGGATATCGAGCTTTCCCAGCACCTCATCGGCCTTCTTGACCGCGGCGTCGGCGGCGGGCGGGTCGGCAAGGTCGGCGACGAAAACATGGGCCCGCTCGCCGAGCTCGCCGGCCAGCGCCTCGAGCGCCGCCTGGCGGGTGCCCGTCAGCAGCACCGCAGCGCCCTGGCGATGCAGCGCCCGCGCGATGGCGCCGCCGATACCGCCGGAGGCGCCGGTCACCAGCGCAGCCTTGCCGCTGAGATCGAACATCGCCGAGTCCTTGTTCAGATCGACTTGAGGAACGCCTCGATCTCGGCAGGGGTCCCTACCGAGAAGAGGGTGATCTCGCGATCGATGCGCTTGACCAGCCCTGACAGCACGCGGCCGGCGCCCAGCTCGACCACGGTGTGGACACCCTCGGACTTCATATATAGGACGCTTTCACGCCAGCGCACGAGGTCGGTCACCTGCTGCACCAGCAGGCGGCGGATGGTGTCGGGATCCTCGGCGGGCCCGGCGGTGACGTTGGCGATGAGAGGCACCGCCGGAGCCGACATCGCCACCGCGGCCAGCGCCTCCGCCATCTCCAGCGCCGCGGGCTTCATCAGCGCGCAATGGAAGGGGGCGCTCACCGGCAGCATGATCGCGCGCCGGGCGCCGCGCTCGGCGGCGATCTTCACCGCCCGCTCCACCGCCGCGGTGCTGCCGCTCACCACGACCTGGCCGGGCCCGTTGTCGTTGGCGGTATCGCAGACCTCGCCCTGGCGGGCGGCTTCCGCCACCTCGCGCGCGACGTCGATCTCCAGGCCCAGAAGTGCCGCCATGGCGCCGTCGCCCACGGGCACCGCACGCTGCATCGCCTGGCCGCGCAGCTTCAGGAGCCGCGCCGCGTCGCCGATCGCGAAAGTCCCGGCGGCGCAGAGCGCCGAATATTCGCCCAGCGAATGTCCGGCGACGAAGGCGGCGTGGCGCGGCAGATCGAAGCCGCCTTCCTGGCCGAGGACGCGCATCACCGCGAGGCTCACCGCCATCAGGGCCGGCTGCGCATTTTCCGTCAAAGTGAGATCGCTCTCGGGGCCCTCGAACATCACCTTGGAGAGCCGCTGCCGCAGCGCCTCGTCCACTTCCTCGAAGGTGTGGCGGGCGATCGGAAACGCGGCGGCAAGCTCCTGCCCCATGCCGACGGCCTGCGATCCCTGCCCCGGAAATATCGCCGCCCGCGTCATCTCCCGCGCCCGCTCCCTATCCCGCCATGTGCCCCGATCCCAAGGCGAAAGTCGGCACTGCGGCGGGCCGAGTTCAAGCGCTTGCACCCGAAAGACCTTCGTGTATAGTGCGCCGCCTCCTTGCCGGGCGCGTTCCGGCTAGGTCCGGGCGGCTCGTGCCGGGTATCGGCCAGCTCCGGACCGCAAACATCCAGAAGGAGATCGACACGATGTCGTTCTACGAGACTGTCTTCATTGCGCGCCAGGACATTTCCGCCGCTCAGGTGGAAGCGCTGGCCGACGGATTTACCCAGATCATCCAGGATCACGGCGGCACGGTTGCCAACCGCGAGTATTGGGGTCTGCGCAACATCTCCTATCGCATCAAGAAGAACCGCAAGGGCCACTACGTCCTCCTCAACATCGAGGGCACCGGGCCGGCGATCAGCGAGATGGAGCGCACCATGCGCATCAACGAGGATGTGCTGCGCTACCTGACCGTGCGCGTCGAGGCGCTGGAGAGCGTGCCGTCGGTGATGATGCAGGCGCGCGCCCGTGGCGAGGAGCGCGATCGTGGCCGCCGCAGCTACGGCGGCGGTGGTGACCGCTACGGCGGCGGCGGTGATCGCGAGCCGCGCGAGAGCGAGGCCCCGGCGCCCGTGGTTGGAGGTGAGGCATGAGCGACGATCGCAGAGACGGTGGCCGCGACGGCGGTCGAGAGGGCGGCCGCGAGGGTGGCCGCGGCGGTGCTGGCGCCGGCGGGGCGCGACGTCCGTTCTTCCGGCGTCGGAAGTCCTGCCCGTTCTCCGGCCCGCATGCGCCGAAAATCGACTACAAGGACGTGAAGCTGCTACAGCGCTTCGTGTCCGAGCGCGGCAAGATCGTGCCGAGTCGCATTACCGCGGTCTCGGCCAAGAAGCAGCGCGAGCTGGCGCAGGCGATCAAGCGCGCCCGTTTCCTGGGCCTGCTGCCCTACGCACTCCGCTAAGGGAGACTGACCCATGGTTCAAGTGATCCTGCTGGAGCGGGTCGAGAAGCTCGGCCAGATGGGCCAGGTGGTTGATGTGAAGCCGGGCTTCGCGCGCAACTTCCTGCTGCCGCAGAAGAAGGCGCTGCGCGCCACCAAGGACAACCTCGCCTATTTCGAGAAGCAGCGCGCCCAGCTCGAGGCGCAGAACCTGTCGCGCAAGGGCGAGGCCGAGCAGGTGGCCCAGAAGCTCGAGGGCCTCTCCGTCGTCATCATCCGCCAGGCCGGCGAGAGCGGACAGCTCTACGGCTCCGTCACCGCCCGCGACATCGCCCAGGGCGTGACCGAGGCGGGCTTCACCATCGTGCGCGGCCAGGTCGTGCAGGAGAAGGCGATCAAGACCCTCGGCCTCTATAAGCAGCGGGTCGTGCTGCATCCGGAAGTCTCCGTCACCATCACCATCAACGTGGCGCAATCGCCCGAAGAGGCGGAGATGCAGAGCAAGGGCGTCGATCCCCTCAAGCTCGCCCAGGAAGCCGCCTTGCGCGACGCCGCTGCTCAGGCCGAGGCGGACGCCGGCGAGGATACCGCCGAGGCCGAGGCGCCCGCCAAGACCTGAGGCACGACGGCGCCGGCCTAGCCTTCCTGCAGCCGGGACTCGATCGAGATCTCCGACGTCAGCGTCCGGTGCACCGGGCACTTGGTGGAGATGTCGAGGAGCCGTGCGCGCTGCTCCGCATCCAGCGCACCCTCCAGCTGCACGACGCATTCGATGCGGTCGAGCATCCCCTCCTTCGTCTCGCAGTCCGCGCAGTCCTCGGCATGAATGCGGGAATGCCGCAGCCGCACGTAGACGCGGTCCAGGGGCCATTGCTTGCGCTGGGCATAAAGGCGGACGGTCATCGTCTTGCAGGCGCCGAGCGCCATCAGCAGCAGCTCGTAGGGTCCGGGCCCGCGGTCGTCGCCGCCTGAGGCCACCGGCTCGTCCGCGGTCAGGCGATGCCGGCCGTCGAGGAGATTGGCGGTAAACCGCCCGGTCCGGGTCTCCACCACGTTGATCCATCCCGGCGCGACGGCGAACGCCGGATCCGCGGCACTTTGTCCACTCATGGGTCCCTCCCCTTGCTCGGAAGATTGATCTCCATCCGAAGGTTAACGTCGATCACAATCCGGATGGCAGAAGAAAGAGCACTGGCGCCCGGGCATGCCATCGCGGCAGAATTCGACTGCGCCCGCAACTTGGAATTGATCATATGCGCTACCTGCACCTTCCTTCCGGTGCGCCTATCCCGGCGCTGGGTCTAGGCACTTGGCGCATGGGCGAGGCGGGTTCGTCCGGGGCCGAGATCGTGAAGGCCCTGCGCCTGGGCATCGATCTCGGCATGACCCTGATCGACACCGCGGAAATGTACGGCGAGGGCGGTGCCGAGGAACTGGTGGGCAAGGCGATCGCCGGCCGGCGAAGCGACGTGTTCCTGGTCAGCAAAGTCTATCCCCACAACGCCAACCGCAAGGACGTCGTGGCCGCCTGCGAGCGCAGCCTGCAGCGTCTGAAGACCGACCATCTCGACCTCTATCTCCTGCACTGGATCGGCCAGGTGCCGTTTGAAGAGACGCTGGCGGGGTTCGAGCACCTGCACCGGGCCGGCAAGATCCGGCACCACGGCGTCAGCAACTTCGACACCCCCGACCTGGAGGCCTGGTCCAAGCTGCCGGGCGGCGGCACCCTCGCCACCAACCAGGTGCTCTACAATCTCGCCCGCCGCGGCGTCGAATGGGATTTGCTGCCCTGGTGCCGCAAGCGCGGCATGCCCGTCATGGCCTATTCGCCCTTGGATCAGGGCGGCCTGCTGACCAAACGCGCCCTCAAGCAGGTGGCGACCCACCGCGGCGTCGCGCCGTCCCAGGTGGCCCTGGCCTGGCTGCTGCACCAGGAGGGGGTGGTGGTGATCCCCAAGGCCGCGCACCCCGACCATGTCCGCGAGAATCGCGCCGCCCTCGATCTTGAGCTCACCGCCGAGGAACTTCACGCCCTCGATCGCGCCTTCCCGTCGCCGAAGCGCCGGACCGCCCTGGAGATGCTGTAGACCCCTACGCTGTTTGCGCGGCCTGTACGCTATCGCACCGCCCGGCCCGGCCTGAGCCCCTATTTTTTGCGGGACTGGCACGCGCGCGCAACCCTTGTGCATGCTCCGGTATTGTCCAATAGTAAACGGGTCTTACGAGGTACTGGCAGCTCGGGAGGACGCAATGTTGGCATCGCTCACATTCCGCCATCTCATTCGGCGGGGCGCATTGACGGTCATCGATGCCCGCGGCGCGGTGCATACGTATGGCGAAAGCCCTGGGCCGGAGATGACAATCCGGTTGCATGATCCCGCTCTCCACTGGAAGTTGTTCATCAATCCAGGGCTTTACGCCGGAGAGGCGTTCATGAACGGAACCCTCACCATCGAGAACGCCTCGATCTACGACTTCCTGAACCTAGTCGGCGAGAACATGAACCTGGTGCCCCCCGATGGCATCACCCGGCTCCATGATAGCTTCTCCCGCGCCTTCCGCTATCTGCAGCAATACAACCCAATCCACCGCGCGCATCGCAACGTGGCGCATCACTACGATCTCTCCGACACGCTCTACGACCTCTTCCTCGACGCCGACCGGCAGTATTCCTGCGCTTATTTCCCGACCCCCGGCATCGCCATCGAGGAGGCGCAGGCGAACAAGAAGCGCCATATCGCGGCCAAGCTGCTGCTGCGCCCGGGGCAGAAAGTACTGGACATCGGCTCCGGCTGGGGCGGCATGGCGCTCTATCTCGCCAGCGAGTGCGACGTCGAGGTGACCGGCCTTACCCTCTCCACGGAGCAGCTCAAGGTGGCCCAGGGTCGGGCCGAAGCCGCCGGCCTCGCGGACCGTGTGCGCTTCGAACTCTGCGACTACCGGATCCACCAGGGCAGCTACGACCGCATCGTTTCGGTCGGCATGTTCGAGCATGTAGGCGTCCCGCAGTACGCCACCTTCTTCGATCGCGTCAGGGACCTGCTGGAGCCCGACGGCGTGGCGCTTCTGCACTCGATCGGCCGCATGGACGGGCCGGGCGCCACCAATCCCTGGCTGCGAAAATACATCTTCCCCGGCGGCTATTCGCCGGCGCTGTCGGAGGTGGTGCCGGTGGCGGAGCGCACCAAGCTCTGGATCACCGACATCGAGATCCTGCGCCTGCACTACGCGGAGACCCTGAAGGCGTGGCGCCAGCGCTTCAACGCCAACCGCGAGCGCATCCGCACCCTCTACGACGAGCGCTTCTGCCGGATGTGGGAGTTCTACCTCGCGGGCTCTGAGATGGCGTTCCGCCAGCAGGGTCATCTGGTGTTCCAGATGCAGCTCTCAAAGTCGATCGACGCGGTGCCGCTCACCCGCGACTACATGGTGGATTGGGAACGCAGCCACCGCGTGCCGCTCGCCGGCGAGCGCGCCGCCTAGCTCCTCGTTCCCCTCACCCGCTCCCGCAGCAGCGCCTTCTGCACCTTGCCGTTGGCGTTGCGCGGCAGCGGCTCGCTGGTGAGCTCGATCGTTTCCGGCACCTTGTAGTCGGCCATGCGCTCGGCGCAGAAGGCGCGGATCGCTTCGGCGGTGACGGCGCCGTCGCGCGGCACCACGAAAGCCTGCACCCGCTCCCCCAGCACCGGATCCGGCCGCCCCACCACGGCGCATTCGAGCACGCCGGGGTGATAGCTCATGACGTTCTCGACCTCGGCGCTGTAGACCTTGTAGCCGGCGCGGTTGATCATGTCCTTGACGCGGTCGAAGAGCCGCACGAAGCCCTCGGCATCGATCGAGCCCACGTCGCCGGAGCGCCAATATCCGTCGACGAAGCCCGCGGATGTCGCCTCGGGCTTGCCCCAATATCCCGGCACCACCATCGGCCCCTTGATCCAGATCTCGCCGGTGCTGCCCGGCGGCAGCGGCCTGCCGTCCGCGTCCACCACGCGCATGTCGCCGTGCGGCACCACCTGGCCGATGCTGTCGAGATGCGTGTTGTTCTCGCCCGGCGGCATGATCGTCGTCGGCGACGTGGTCTCGGTGGCGCCGTAGGCGTTGATGAGCGTGAGGCGCGGCAGGCGCTGGGCCAGCGCCTCGATGGTCGCCGCCGGCATCGGCGCGCCGCCGAACCCGCCGATCCGCCACGACCGGAGATCGAAGCGCACGAACTCCGGGTCCATCAGACAGAGGATGTACTGCGCGGGCACCATCAGCGTGTAGGTGAGGCGCTCCCGCTCGGCGAGCTCCAGGAACTCCCGCGCCTTGAAGGCGCGCATCAGGATATTGGTGCCGCCGACACCGATCACCGCCAGGAGGATGGCGATCAGCCCCGTCACGTGGGAGGCGGGCACCGCGAGGATCGTCCGCTCGCCGGCCCGGAGGCCCAGGCAGCGGGCGAAGGCGAGGACGGAATGGGCGATACCGAGATGAGTCAGCAATGCCCCCTTGGGCCGCCCCGTGGTGCCCGAGGTGTAGAGGATGACGGCGGTGTCCTCCTCGCCGATATCGGGCATGGGCGGGGGCGTTGCTTCCGTCAGCAGCGCCTCAACCGGCTCGGCGCCGGCGCTCTCGCCGCCCATCGCGAACCGCAATCGCAGCGCCGGTACCGCATCCGCCGGTGGCAGGTTGGCGGCGAGCTCCGCCTCAAAGACCAGCGCCGCCGCCGCGCTGTCGGTGAGAAGATATTCGAGCTCGGGTCCCGGCTGGCGAATTCCCAGCGGCACGGCGATGACGCCGAGGCGCGCGCAAGCCAGCAGGAAGATCGCGAATTCCGGGCAGTTGCCGAGGAGCAGCGCCACCCGGTCACCCCGGGCAATGCCGCGCCGGGCCAGATTGCCGGCGGCGTTGGCCACCAGCCGGTCCAGGGCCAGATAGGTCAGGCGCCGGCCGTCTCCCACGATCGCCTCGTCGTCGCCGTGGCGCGCCACGATATCGGCGAACATCCCATGGAGATGCGGCCAGCGCTCCTCGAAGCAGCGGACTTCCCGGTCGCCGAAATGGCGCTCCACCCGCAGCGCCCCGCCGGGGCCCGACGGCGACCAGTATTTTTTCTGTCCTTCGTTCATCGCGCTGCGATGGTCTCAGATGAGCGCGAAGGCCGCATCAAATTCCCACATCTCCCAATGCCATTCGGGCGCTGCGCTGCTTCTGAGAAATCTCTTGTTCACTCTTTGTTCTTATGCTAGTGTCCGCTCCTCAGCTCAGGGAGTTCCCCCGATGTGCACTCAGCGCAGCGCCGTCAGCCGTTCCCCAGCCTGGCCCTGGATCGACCGGGAGACCGGTCTCGTCCTCGCGGTCGGTTGGCTGGTGGCCCTCGCCGTCACTCTGACCTGAGCTGTCCCCTGCGGCGCCGCCGGAACCCCGTCCGGCGGCGCCGTCTTTTTTCCCGCCTGCTCTGTCCACCGGCGTCCGCTGTTCGCGGCGGCGATCCCGGTGTTATGGTCGCAACGCCGAACCAGCGGCCGCCAGCATTGTGCGAGCCGGGCCGCCAAACCAGATGTTCAGGGGTTCGGACTAGCCAACGGGCGGTCTCCCGTCGCGGCAGCGGACCACTGGGCGCCCATGAAGGTTCTGGTCATCGAAGACGATCGCGAGGCCGCCGCCTATCTCGTCAAGGGATTGGGCGAGAGCGGCTATGTGGTCGACCACGCCCCCGATGGACGCGAGGGACTGTTCCTCGCCACATCGGCCTCCTACGACGCCCTGATCGTCGACCGCATGCTTCCGGGCATGGACGGGCTCTCCGTGATCGGCGCCCTCAGGCTTGCCGAGGTCCGCACTCCCGCCCTGATCCTGAGCGCGCTGGGCGCGGTGGACGACCGCGTGAAGGGCCTGCGCGCCGGGGGCGACGACTACCTTGTGAAGCCCTTCGCCTTCTCGGAGCTGCTGGCGCGGCTGGAGGCGCTGCTGCGCCGGGGCGGCACGCCGACGGCGAACACCAAGCTCAAGGTCGAGGACCTCGAGATGGATCTGCTGGCGCGCACGGTGCGGCGGGGCGGCCAGGTCCTGGAACTGCTGCCACGGGAATTCCGCCTGCTCGAGTACCTCATGCGCCATGCCGGCCAGGTGGTGACGCGGACGATGCTGCTGGAGAATGTCTGGGACTATCATTTCGATCCCCAGACCAACGTTATCGACGTTCACATCAGCCGGCTCCGGCAGCGGATCGACAAGGGTTTCTCCCATCCCCTGCTGCAGACCGTGCGCGGCGCCGGCTACGTCCTGCGCGGGCGCGAGTGATGGCGATGCAGCGCTCGCTGCCCCGGCTCCTGCGCACCAACGCGTTCCGCCTGGCGGCGCTCTATCTGGCGCTGTTCGCGACCTCGGTGCTGTCGCTGCTGGCGTTCATCTACTTCTCCACCGCCGACCTCATCGAGCGCCAGACCGAGGCCACCCTCGACGCGGAGCTGACCGGCCTCTCGGAGCAGTACGAGCAGCGCGGCCTCACCGGCCTGGTGCAGATCATCGCCGAGCGCAGCGTCGGCGACCACCACAGCGACGAGACGCTCTATCTCATCACCAATGCCGCCTATCGCCCCATCGCCGGCAACCTCTCGCAATGGCCGGAAGCGACGGAGATCCGGCCGGGCTGGGTCAGCTTCCCGATCGAGGTGAAGAGCAAGGGCGTCGTCGAGCGCCATCCCGCCCGCGCCACCACCTTCGAGCTGCCCGGCGGCTATCACCTCCTGATCGGGCGCGATCTCCAGAACGCCATCCTCTTCCGCGCCAGCATGCTGCGAACCCTCTCCTGGGCCTCGGTCCTGACCCTTGGGCTGGGCGTCGTCGGCGGCCTGTTCATGACGCACAACATGCTTCGGCGCGTCGACGCGGTGAACCGCACCAGCGAGCGCATCATCCACGGCGACCTGGCCCAGCGCGTGCCCCTCACCGGCTCCGGCGACGAGTTCGACCAGCTCGCCACCAACCTGAACGCCATGCTGGACCAGATCGAGCGGCTGATGGCGGGGATGCGCCAGGTCACCGACAACATCGCCCACGACCTGCGGACGCCGCTCGCGCGATTGCGCGCCCGCCTCGAGGTGACGCTGCTGGAGAAGCCGGACGCCACGCGTTACGGCGAGGCGCTGCGCCAGACCATCACCGAGGCGGACACGCTCCTCGGCACCTTCAACGCGCTCCTCAGCATTGCCGAGGCCGAGGCCGGCTCGCGGCGCGAGGGGCTCGCGGTGGTCGGCCTGGAAGAGATCGCCCGCTCCGTCGCCGAGCTCTACGAGCCGGTGGCCGACGAGAAGGGCCTGACCCTCACCGTCGACCTCGACACCGGCATCCACGTGCGCGGCGACCGGCACCTGCTCTCTCAGGCGATCGCCAACCTCCTGGACAACGCCCTCAAGTACACGCCGGAGGGCGGCGTCTCCCTGACCGCCCGGAAGGACGGCGACTGGGCGCGGATCGAAGTCGCGGACTCCGGTCCCGGCGTGCCGCCAGATCAGCGCGACGCCGTCTTCGACCGCTTCGTGCGCCTGGAAGGAAGCCGCAGCACGCCCGGCAACGGGCTGGGATTGAGCCTGGTGCGCGCGGTGGCGCGCCTGCACGACGGCTCGGTGCGGCTGGAGGAGAGTCGGCCGGGCCACGTGAGACCGGGCCTCAAGGTCGTGCTGGTCCTGCCGATCAGCCAGCCGGCGGCGCTCCCCGCCCCCACCATCGAGGCGGCGCTCGGAGATTAGGCGTCCTCATCAACCATCCGGGCGTAGCCAAGCGCGCCGATTCACGGCGTAATAGCCGACAAGAAGCGACGCGCGAGAACAGCGACCGGGGGGAGGATGGCGGGGTTGCCGCGAATTTGGCTGGCCGCATTGACGGTGTCCGCGGCCCTGGTTGGCGCGGCAGCAGCGCAGACACCTCCTCCCGCCGACGAGCCCGCCACCACGCTGCCGGCGGTCGAGGTGATCGGCACCACGCCCCTCCCGGGCACCGGTATCGACCGCGACAAGGTGCCGGCCAATGTCCAGAGCCTCACTCATTCCGACCTGACCCGAGAGGGCACGCCGAGCCTGATCAACAGCCTCAAGGACCGGACCGGCGGCGTCAGCACGAACGACAATCTCGTCGACGCCTTTCAGCCGGACATCCTCTACCGCGGCTTCGAGGCCTCGCCGGTGACGGGAACGCCCCAGGGCCTGGCGGTCTACCAGAACGGCGTTCGCGTCAACGAGGCGTTTGGCGACGCCGTCAACTGGGATCTCATTCCCGACGTCGCGATCGATCGCATCGATATCGTCAGCTCGAACCCGGTCTACGGCCTCAATGCCCTCGGCGGCGCCGCCGTCGTCACCATGAAGAACGGGTTCACCTATCAGGGCTTCGAGAGCGAGCTCGCCGGCGGCTCCTTCGGCCAACGCAGCGCCACGATGCAGTACGGCGCCCAGGCGGGGAACTTCGCCGCCTATATCGCCGGCCGATATTTCGATTCCGACGGCTGGCGGCAGTTCTCGCCGGACAATCTGAAGCAGGTCTATGCGGACGTGGCAGCGCGCAACGATCGCCTCTCCCTCGACATCAACTTCACCGGCGCGAACAACCGCCTGTTCGGCCAGGGTACGACGCCCGTGCAGACGCTGGCGGTGGACCGCACTCTCGACTTCACCACGCCGCAGAACAATTTCAACGAGCTCTATTTCGTGACGATGAACGGCTCGTTCCAGGCGACCGACGCGCTGTCGTTCCAGGGCAACGTTTACCGCCGCGAATTCCACCAGACGGTCTCCAACGGCGATACCACCGACTTCACCGCCTGCGATCCGCCGAACGGCCTGCTGTGCCAATCGGACGCGACGACGCCGGTCGTCGGCGCCAACGGCGTCGGCATCCCCGATGTCTCCAACGGCGGCGCGCTGACACCGGGGCAGAACGACAGCGAGACCATCCGCGCCGTCGGCCTCGGCGGGTCGCTGCAGACGACCTATACCGGCGATATCTACGGGCACGAGAACAACTTCGTGCTGGGCGGCAGCATCGATCACGCCGACACCGACTTCCAGTCCGCCACGGAGATCGGCACGATCAACAGTGCGCTCCAGGTCGTGCCCTCCGGCTTCTTCGCCTCCACCGCCGAGGGCTCCGGCTTCAATCCGACGCCGGTCAATCTGAGCGCGACGACCAACTACTACGGTATCTTCCTTACCGACACCTTCAACGTGACGCCGGCCCTCGCGATCACGGCCAGCGGGCGCTACAACATCGCCCAGATCGACCTGACCGATCACCTCGGCTCGGATCTTACCGGCAGCAATCGGTACAGCCGGTTCAATCCGGCGATCGGCGCCACCTACAAGGTCCTCCCGAACCTGACCGCCTATGCCGGGTACTCCGAGGGCAATCGGGCGCCGACCCCGAGCGAGATAGAGTGCTCCAACCCAGCACAACCCTGCGTCCTTCCATCCTCCCTCGCCTCCGATCCACCGACCTTGCGGCAGGTCGTCTCGCACACCTATGAGGGCGGATTGCGCGGCGGCTTCACCCTGCCCGACCTGCTGCCGGGCCGCTTCCGATGGAACGCCGGACTCTTCCGGACTGACCTCGACGACGACATCTACGGCATCGCCACCTCGATCAGCACCGGCTTCTTCCAGAATATCGGCGCCACGCGCCGCCAGGGGATCGAGACCGCGCTGTCCTATACGGATGACAACTGGTCGATCTATGGCACCTACAGCCTGGTGGATGCGACCTTCCAGTCGCCGCTCACGATCGCGTCGCCCAGCAATCCCTTCGCCGATGCCAGCGGGAATATCAGCGTGGCGCCCGGCGACCACCTGCCCGGCATTCCCGAGCATCAGCTCAAGGTCGGCGCCGACTATCACGTGACGCCGCACTGGACCGTAGGCGCCGTCTTCACCTATTTCAGCGACCAGTATCTGCGCGGAGATGAATCGAATCAGAACCCGAAGCTACCGGGTTACGAAGTGGTGAATATCCACAGCTCGTATACGTTCACGAAGAACTTCGAGATTTTCGCGAATATTCAGAATGCGTTCGACTCGCATTACTCGACGTTCGGATCCTTCGGCGATCCCACGGGCGTGGGAGCACCCGGCGTTCCTGTGGGGGCGACCACCAATGGTCCTGGCGTCGATAACAGGTTTGTGGGGCCTGCGCCGCCGATCTCCGTGTTCGGCGGCATCCGCATTCGCTTCTAGATCAGGTCAACGCCCCTGGCGTAGACCGGGGCGCCTCAATGCGCCCGGCAGCAGACATCACTCTCGCCGCCGCGCTGCCGATGCTTCAACCCGCAGGCCACCCGCCGGATCTGGACCCGCAGCTCGTCGGCGCTGAGGCCGGCGCTGCGCATGACCGGGATCATGATCTCGTCGCCGAGGAGGTCGTCGATGCTCGGCTCGACCACGTCGATCTTCCACTTCTGCATCGGTCCCTCCTGCGTTTCATCCACCCTCTCAGGATCGGGGCCAAGAGTGACTAATTTGTGGCGAGCCGACGATGATTTCGCGGCTTTTGAGCCAATTGATGCGGCGCAGCAGCGCGCTCGCCTGTCGTCAACGCCGATCGCGCGGCGAAAGCGCCGCACGGCACGGCGACGGCAAGGCGACTTCAGCCCAGTGCTCTGACCAGGCGCCGGTAGTCGGTCTCGGGGAACGCGCGGAGGGTGACGGTGGAGACCGCGCCGGTGCGACCGATGATCAGAGCGAAAGTCGCCGCCGCGTCGTCATCGGGCAGATCGTAGACGGCGACCACGTCGTAGGACCCCATGGTGAGATAGAGCGCCTTCATCTCGCCACCGAGCTTGCGCGCCAACGCCTTCGCCTTGTCGAGGCGCTTGGGGGCTTCCTTGAGCGATTTTATGCCGTCGGCGGTATACTTGCAGAGCGCGATATAGGTGGCCATGGCAACCTCCCTGCCGCTTGCAGACAGGGGGAGAGTGCCAGAAACCGGGCCCGGATTGAAGAGAGGCCGCCAGACGCGCTCAATCCTCGCCGGAGCGGCGAAGATAGATCGTGATCGCCAGCAGCATATCGACCTCGAAGCCGTTGCGGGCGAGCGGCAGCAGCAGCCGCTCGGTCTCCCGGACGTCGTTGACGATCGGGAATACCGGGCGTCCCCGGCGATAGCGGATATCACGGCTCTCCACCGCGGCGACGAACTCCGGATAGCTCTCGAAGCTGGCGAAATTCGGGTGCAGCTCGTGCATCCACTGACCGGTGGCGTCGCGTCCGGAAACGCGACGGTGCTCGGTGCCGGTCACCCGGTACCTGAAGCGCAGGGGATCGCGGTGCACATCGAGCAACCAGACCCACGGCAGCAGCGCGGGAATATCGAGCGGGTCGAAGTGCTGACGTCCCGGCAACTCGCTGTCGCCGGGCGTGATTGCGCGCCAATAATCGTATAGCTGACGGAGACGCCGGTCACAGTCCGGCGGCAGAAGATCCGTCATGCTGTTGTTGTGCAAGCCTTGCATTCAACTGCCCGAGCGGTGCGCGTCCGGCGGCGAGAATGGCGCGACAGGCGTTAAGTTGCGGTGAAAAATAGATGCGACACACTATCAAAGAGGGTGTTGCAACTCTTTATCTCCCTTTGGAGCACAGCTGGGTGACATGGGATTAACCATCAGAGGTGGCCGATGGCTGAATTCATCGTGAACGCGAACCGGCACGATCCGTACAAGAATTTCAAGTTCCGAGTGAAATGGGACAACAAGTACGTGGCCGGCATCAGCAAGATCAGTCCGCTGATCCGCCGCACCGAGGTGATCCTGCACCGCGAGGGCGGCGATCCCTCCAGCAGCCGGAAATCGCCGGGCCGTACCGAGTTCGAGCCTATCACCCTGGAGCGCGGCATCACCCACGATCCCGCCTTCGAGGACTGGGCCAATAAAGTCTGGCAGCTCGGCGCCGGTCTCGGCGCCGAGGTGGCGCTCGCCGACTTTCGCAAGGACATCACTCTCGAGATCTACAACGAGGCCGGCCAGCTCATCCTCGCCTACAAGATCTTCCGCTGCTGGGTGTCGGAGTTTCAGGCCCTCCCCGACCTCGACGCCAACGCGACGGCGGTGGCGATCCAGCACATCAAGCTGGAGAACGAGGGCTGGGAGCGCGACACCGCGGTGCCGGAGCCGCAGGAGCCGAAGTAGCTGCGCCGCCGCGTCAGGGCCGCTTCGGTATCTCCAGCCCGCGCTGCACCGCGGGCCGCGCCAGGCCACGCTCGAGCCAGGCCGGAACCCGCCTCAGCGCATCGAACTCGACGAGATCCCGCGCGCCATAGAAGCCGACGAGATTGCGCACCCAGCCGAGGAGCGAGATGTCGGCGATGGTGTAGTCGTCACCCATGATCCAGCGCCGGCCGTCGAGGCGCGTCTCGAGGACGCCAAGCAGGCGTTTCGATTCGTCGCGATAGCGCTCCAGCGGCCGCTTGTCGGCGATCTCCTTGCCCGCGAACTTGTAGAAATAGCCGACCTGACCGAACATCGGCCCCACCGACGCCATCTGGAAGAATACCCACTGGATCGTCTCATAGCGCCGCGCCGGATCGGACGGCAGCAGCTTGCCGGTCTTCTCTCCGAGATAGAGCAGGATCGCGCCGGATTCAAAGAAACCGATCGGCACACCGCCGGGACCATCGGGATCGATAATCGCCGGGATCTTACCGTTCGGGTTCAGCGACAGGAATTCCGGCGTCCAGGTCTCGTTCTTGCCGATATCGATCGTATGCGGCTCGTAGGGCAACCCGATCTCCTCCAGCATGATGGACACCTTGACGCCGTTCGGCGTCGGCAGCGAATAGAGCTGCAGGCGGTCGGGATGCTTGGCCGGCCAGCGTCGGGTGATGGGAAAGGCGGACAGATCGGACATCCCAGGCTCCAGTTGGTGCGATGCACGGCGGCCGACAATGGCTCCGCGCCACAGGGACTTTTGACTCGATCCCGCGAAGCACGCAAGCGACGGCAAAACGTGGCAAGCCCACTTGGGCACAGGCAACTCGGAGCATGCGAAAAGACTTAAAGATTCCTCGATGCAGGCGGAGAGTGCAGATGGCGCGAACGAGGACCACGGGGCGGCAGACCGGAAAAACCATCCCGGCACCGGAGAAGATTCCCGTCACGCTGATCGTGAACGGGGTCGAGCGGCGGCTTGAGATCGCGCCCTGGACGACCCTCCTCGACACGTTGCGCGACCGGCTCGACCTCACCGGCACCAAGAAAGGCTGCGATCACGGCCAGTGCGGCGCCTGCACGGTCCTGGTGGACGGGCGGCGGGTCAATTCCTGCCTGACGCTGGCGGTGATGAAGGACGGCGCCGAGATCATGACCGTCGAGGGCCTGGCGACCGGAGATGCCCTGCACCCGCTCCAGCAGGCCTTCATCGACCACGACGCCTTTCAATGCGGCTACTGTACTCCCGGACAGCTCTGTTCCGCCGCGGGCCTGCTCGCCGAGGGCAAGGCCAGGACCGCGGATGAGATCCGCGAGCTCATGAGCGGCAACATCTGCCGCTGTGCGGCCTACCCCAACATCGTCGCCGCGATCCAGCAAGCCATGGGCGCGATGGGGGGCAAGCCGTGATCAACTTCCAGTACGCCCGGGCCACCGACGTCGCCGACGCGGTACGCCAGATTGCCGCCGATCCCACGGCGAAATTCATCGCCGGCGGCACCAACCTGATCGACCTGATGAAGGAGAACGTCGAGCGCCCGTCCCGGCTGATCGACATCTCGCGCCTGCCGCTCCGGAAAGTGGAGGAAATCCCCGGCGGCGGCATCCGCATCGGCGCCCTCGTGCCGAACAGCGACCTCTCCTATCACCCCCTCATCGAGCGGCGCTATCCGCTGCTGGCGAGCGCGATCCAGGCGGGCGCTTCCCAGCAGCTCCGCAACATGGCGTCGACCGGCGGCAACTTGCTGCAGCGGACGCGCTGTGCCTACTTCTATGACACGGCGACGCCCTGCAACAAGCGCGAGCCCGGCTGCGGCTGCTCCGCCATCGACGGCATCAACCGAGGACATGGCATCCTCGGCACGAGCGACCCTGCATCGCGACCCATCCCTCGGATATGTGCGTGGCGCTGGCGGCCCTCGACGCCACCGTCCATGTCATGGGACCAGAGGGCGAGCGCGCCATCCCCTTCGCGGACTTCCACCGCCTGCCCGGCGCCACGCCGGAGCGCGACACCAACCTCGGCCCACATGAGATCGTCACCGCCGTCGAGCTTCCAGCCCGGGGCTTCGCCGCGAACTACAGCTATCTGAAGATCCGCGATCGCCTGTCCTACGCCTTCGCCCTCGTCTCCGTCGCGGCGGCGGTCGAGCTCGATGGGGGGACCATCAAGGAGGCCCGCCTGGCCCTCGGCGGCGTGGCGCACAAGCCGTGGCGCAATCCCGCGGCGGAAGCGGCACTGCGCGGCCAGCCCGCCGGAGAAGCCGCGTTCACGCGGGCGGCGGAGGTGCTGCTGCGGGACGCCCGGGGCTTTGCCCACAATGCGTTCAAGATCGACCTCGCCCGGCGCGCCGTCATCCGCACGCTGACCCAGGCCGCCCGCGCCACGCCGCAATCCCAATCCGACAAGAAGGTCCGGTGACGATCATGGCACCCTACATCGGCACCCCCACCTCCCGCGTCGACGGCCGTGCCAAAGTCACTGGTGCTGCGAAATACGCCGGCGAGTTCAACGTTCCCGGCCTCGCCTATGGCAGCCTGGTCACCTCCACGATCGCCAAGGGCCGCATCCGGCGCGTCGACACCAGCGAGGCGCTCCGCGTCGCCGGCGTGATCGAGGTGCTCACTCATGAGAACCGGCCGCCCATGGCGGACAATGACAAGGCACACAAGGACGACGTGGCGCCGGACGGCTCGCCGTTCCGGCCGCTTTATGACGCCACGATCCTGTTCAACGGCCAGCCGGTCGCGCTGGTGCTCGCCGAGGAATGGGAGATCGCCCGTTTCGCCGCCACGCTGGTCCGCGTCGAGTACGAAAAGCAGGCGCACGCCACCGACCTCCATCCCCAGCGCGACAAGGCCGTCGCCTTGGGGCTCGACACCTTCGCCTTGATGCCGTCGAAGCCCCGCGGCGAGGCGGAGAAAGCCATTGCGGCGGCGGCGATCCGCCATGAGGCCGAGTACTTCTCGCCCATTGAGCATCACAATCCCATGGAGCCCTATGCCTCGACCGTGGTCTGGGAGGGCGGCGGCAGGCTCACCGTCTACGACAAGACCCAGGGCGTGCAGAACGTGCAGCGCTATCTCTGCGGCGTCTTCAACATGGAATCCGAGGACGTGCGCGTGATGTCGCCTTTCACCGGTGGCGCCTTTGGCAGCGGGCTCAGGCCGCAATATAATGTGGCGCTCGCCGTTCTGGCGGCCCGCGCGTTGCGGCGCTCGACACGCCTCGTGCTGACCCGGCAGCAGATGTATTCGCTGGGCTATCGAGCGGCGACGATCCAGCACATCGCCCTCGGCGCCAAAGCCGACGGCACGCTCGATGGGATCACCCACGAGGCGATCGCGATGACCTCGCAATTCGAGGACTATGCGCGAAAAGATACGATCTGGTCCGGCGCGCTCTACAAGAGCGCCGCCGCTAAATATACCCACCGGCTCGCGAAGCTGGATGTCGCCACACCTTGCGACATGCGGGCGCCCGGCGCCGCGACCGGCGTCTACGGCCTCGAATGTGCGATGGACGAGCTTGCGGTCGCACTCAAGCTCGATCCCCTGGAGCTGCGCCGCCGGACCTATTCCGATCGCGAGCAGAATGGCGACGTTCCCTACAGCAGCAAGCAGCTCCTCGAATGCTACCGTCAGGGCGCCGAGGGCTTCGGCTGGAGCAAGCGCAAGGCCGAGCCGCGGTCCATGCGCGACGGCGGCGACCTCGTCGGCTGGGGCATGGCGACCGGCATCTGGGAGGCGCTTGAGGTGCCCATGGCCGTCCGCATCGTGCTGACCGCCAACGGACACGCCGAGATCTCCTGCGCCACGTCGGACATCGGCACCGGCACCTATACGATCATGGCGCAGGTCGCCGCCGACATGCTGGGATTGCCGCTGGAGAACGTGAGCGTGAAGCTCGGCGATTCCACCCTGCCGAACTCGCCGGTCGAGGGCGGATCCTGGACGGCGGCCTCGGTGGCCAGCGCGATCGGCGTCGCCAGCGAGGCGGTGCGCAAGGAGCTGCTGCGGCTCGCGAAGGAAATGCCGAGCTCGCCCCTGGCGGGAGCCAGGCTGGAGGACGTGACGCTCGCGGACGGTACCATCGCGAGCAAGCGCGACCCGAGCCGCGCGGTCTCGATCGCCGAAGCGATGCGGAACGGCGCGGTCGACCGCATCGAGGAGGAGAAGACCTACTCGCCCCCGCAGGACGACAAGCACGCCCGCAACGTCCATTCGGCGGTTTTCGCCGAGGTGAAGGTCGACGAGCAGCTCGGCGTCATCCGCGTGACGCGCGTCGTCAGCGCGGTCGCCGCGGGCCGCATCCTCAACACCAAGACCGCGCGCAGCCAGATCATGGGCAGCGTGGTCTGGGGCATCGGCATGGCGCTGCACGAGGAGACCGTGTTCGACCACAAGTTCGGCCGAATCATGAACGCCGACATCGCCGAGTACCACGTGCCCGTCAACGCCGACGTGCACGACATCGACGTGATCTTCGTCGACGAGCCCGACGACAAGATCAACCCGCTCGGCATCAAGGGCGTCGGCGAGATCGGCATCATCGGCGTCGCCGCGGCGATCGCCAACGCGATCTACCACGCGACGGGGAAGCGCGTGCGCGACCTGCCGATCACGCTGGATAAGCTCACACGCCCAATTTGACGGTTGGCGTCGGTGCTACTCCTTGACCACCGGCGCCGGCGGAACCGGCAGGATGATCTCGGAGGCGATCTTCCAGTCCTTCCGGACCCGGATCCAATCGATGATCAGCAGGAACGGCTTCGGCGTCCCGTCCTGTCCCGCGTAGGACACGGTAATATTGAGGGGCGCGTAGGATTCCGCCAGGTCGTGGGTCAGCCCGACGACCCTGAGCTTCGAGAAGTCGGGTGCGAGCACGACTGGTCCCGACGAAGCGATATCGTGCAGCTTCTGATCGACTGCGTCGTTGCCCCAGAATCCGGCCCAGTTGCCCTCCGAGGGAGTTGCGCTCTTGGCGACCAGCAGCACCGACGGGGATTGCCAGAACATCCCATGCAGAGCCGCGAGGTCGTGCCGGTTCGCCAGCTCCATGAGCGTGCCGAATTCCGACCTGATCGTGCCCAGGGTCCGCGCATCCAGCGGCTCCTTATAGGGCGCCGGAGCCGCCACAGCCGACCCGATTGCAAGAGCAGCGAAGGCGAAGGCCAGGCCAAGCCGACGGCTCGCGCCGGTGACGAACGCGACCGAGCTTTGGATTTTCATGCCTCTCTCCATCTCCGGGAACGAGCATATTTATATGATGACACCCATATATCTTGCCGATATGCGTCGGCAACCATATGATCGATCAAGAGACCGTGATGCGGGGATCGCCGCCATGAAAGTCACCAGGAAACAGGCCGAGGAAAACCACCGGCGCGTTATCGATGTCGCCAGCCGGCTCTATCGCGAGAACGGGCTCGACGGCGCCAGCGTGGCCGACATCATGAAGGGTGCCGGCCTTACTCATGGTGGGTTCTACGCCCAATTCAAATCGAAGGACGATCTGGCCGCCCAGGCCTGTAGTCACGGCCTTGTGCAGACGATGGAGAAGGTGCGGGAGCGCGCCCGCACCTCGCGCGGCGATCCCCTCACCGCCTTGGTCAAGAACTACGTGTCCAAAGCGCACCGCGACGCGCGCGGAACGGGGTGCGTGATCGCCGCGCTGGCGTCGGAAGCCGGTCGTCAGAAGCAGTCGGTGCGCACCGTCTTCATGGACGGAATAGTGGCGTTCATCGAGACCGTGGCAGAGATGCACCCGGGGCGGTCAAAAGCGGCGAAGCGCATGAAGGCGATAGCGACCCTTGCCGAAATGGTCGGCGCCATCGTGCTTGCGCGCGCTGTCGACGGCGCTCTCGCACAGGAAATCATCGACGCGAGCGTGGCAGATCTGACGTCGCGTCGGTGACGATGCCGGCAGCAACGCTGGAGGGCGCCACCATCGGTCGGATCGCCGTCCACCCGTTCAATTCGGCGTCGCCTTGAGCTTCCCTTGCGTCCAATCGAGGAGGGACTGGGCCGCCTGCTCGCCGAGCTGGGTCTCGAGGCCTTCAATGTCGATGAAGCTTCCGCCGCCCATACCCGCGCCGCCCGAATAGGCCTTGCGCACCTCGAAGCCGCCGAGGGCGCCGCCGTCGCTGGCCTTCGCGGTCACCGTCGCCGCCACGCGCTCGCGCCCGGCTCCCATGCCGATGAAAAGGCGGAGCGCCATATCCCCCTTGTCCACCTCGGTGAGCGTCGCCGCAACGACAAGCGTATCCGCCGTGAGCGGCGGCGGTGATGGCGTGGCCGCGCTGTCGCTCACGGACTCGAACGCCTTCAGCTCGCGCAGCCGCCTGACGAACCCCTCGCGGAAGAAGCCGCTGACATAGGCGTAGCTGGGGTCCTTCGCATCGACCGTCGCGAGGACCACGTTCTTATAGGTTTGCGAGGGCGGCGGCGGGTTCGCCGCCTGGGGCGTCACCGTGACCGTCGTGCAAGCCGTGCTCAACAGGAGAAGGGCCGCGGCGAACGCCCGGCCCGGCCAAAGCTGAAAACCCATGCCATCCCCCGACGTCAAAAGTGCTCTATGCAATGTAGAAAATATCAGGGTCCACCGGCCGCATCAACTTGCCTGGGAACCTCACGGGCACAGCCCTCCCAGCCGGTTACAGCGCCCCAGGTCCGCCGCAACAAGATCCAGCTTGACCTCTAGCCAAGCTGGTGACTTTATGGAACAAACAGAGAACATACCTGAGTCCCTTCACGAACGCGTAGCACATTGCGGAGGCCATGATGATCGGGAGATTGCGGCAAGCGGCGCAGATGGCGGTGACGGTCGCGATGATCACCGCCCCTGCCCTGGCGGAAACCGGCGGCGACAAGGTGGAAGCCGCGATCACGACGATCAGGGTCCTCGATCGCCCCGGCCGGGACAACCTCGCCACAGTCTGGGACGGCAACAAATACGTCCAGTGCCGGCGCATGAGCGACCGCTCCCTGCGCTGCGAGGCGGCCGGCGCCCTGATGCAGGTCTCCCTGGAGCGCGTGCTGACGCCGGAGCGCATCGGCCGCCTGGCAACCATGGGCTGGACGCTCGACCCGGCCTTCGGCAATTACGTTCATACCTTCGGCCCCGACATTTCCGTCAAGGAGATCGCCGACAGGATCGCGGCCACCCTGTCCCAGGCCTATGGCGCCGACACCCAGAACCTGGAGGTCGAGACCAAATCGATCGCCAGCGAGCCCTGTCCGCCGCGGAACGGGCCGTCCCAGAACCTGGCGGGCATCATCAACGATGCGCCGTCAATGGCGGTCTCCGCGGTGCATGCCTGCGCCTATCGGCGGAAGGGCGGCGAGCCCAAGCGCAAGCTGGGTCCCGACAGCACGGTGGCGGATCTCATCGATCTCTACGGGCCCAGGGTCACGGCCGAGATCCAGCGTCTCCGCGTCAACATGCACCGCCGGGTCTTCGTCGTCTTCGACGTGGGCCTGGGCTACCTGCAGTGCGAGACGCAGACGGAGCCGAACGGCTTCTATTGCGAGGCGCAGTCGACCGACAGCTGGCCGGCGCTGGCGGCGGTGCTGACATCGGAGCGCGTCGCCCGACTGCGCGCCGCCGGCTACGCCGATCCCGGCCGCGCGCCGAACTATTCCAAGACCTACCTCGCCGACAGCACCAGCGACGCCGCCCTGGCGGAGGAGCTGCTGACGCTGCTGCACGACGTCTACGGCTATTACGGCGCCAGCAAGCTGGAGGTGAAGACCGAGGAGGGGTGAGGCGCCGGCGCGGATTGATCTCCGGCGGCTACCACCGCACACTCACTCGTCCGCAACCTCCGGAGGCGCCCCGTGCTCACCGTCACGCGCGACATGATCCTGCCGACGACCGTCACCGGCTCCTACCCGCGGCCGCACTGGTTCGACCGCAGCCTCGCCGGGCGATCCTTCAAGTCCGCGCTCGGCGATTCCCTGTTCCGCGAGCAGTATCTGGATGCGGTCGCGAGCATCATCGCCGAGCAGGAAGCCGCCGGGCTCGACATCGTGACCGACGGCGACAGCCGCTTCGATCTGACCGTCGGCGGCAAGTCCTGGTTCTTCTATCCGATCGAGCGCCTCGGCGGCGTCAGCGGCCATCGCGATACCTCGCGCGGCTGGATGTCGCGCCATGGGCTCCGCCCCGGAAAGATATTATGGGAGGTGCAGGAGGCCTATCAGCCGGGCGTGGTGCGCGAGAAGCTGGCGCGCGGGCCGCTTGAATACGCGGCGCTCTGGCAGGTGGCCCAGCGCCTGTCGGACCGGCCGGTGAAGTTCGGCGCCATCTGCGCCCCTGCCCTCGCCTCGATGCTATGGAACGAGTTCTACGCCGACGACAAGGCGATGATCCTCGACCTCTGCGACATCATGAACGCGGAGTTCCGCGACATGGCTGCCGCCGGCTGCCCCCTCATTCAGGTGGAGGAGCCCCCGCATCACGGCCGCGCCCAGCAGCCGGACTGCACCGACGCCGATCTCGAGTTCATGACCGAGGCCTTCAACCGCCAGCTCACCGGCGTCAAGGCGGAGATCTGGGTGCACACCTGCTGGGGCAATCCGAACCAGCAGCGCGTGCACTGGAAAGTGCCGAGCTACGAGCGTGCGCTCCCGCACCTGCTGCGGCTCGACTGCGACGTCCTGACCCTCGAATGCGCGAGCTCCGACGGCCAGGACCTGCACCTCTTCAAGCACATCAAGACCGACAAGAAGATCGGCATCGGTGTCGTCAACCACTGCAACACGGTGGTGGAGCCCGCGGAGCACGTGGCGGCGCTGATCCGCAAGGCGCTGGAATACATCCCCAAGGAGCAGCTCGTCATCAGCACCGACTGCGGCTTCGGTCGCGAAGGCCTGTCGCGGCGGATCGCGTTCTATAAATGCGTGGCCCTGGTCGAGGGCACCAACATCGTCCGCCGGGAACTGGGATTGCCGGAAGCCCGCGTGCGGGCAGCCGATCCCAAGCTCTGGTTCGCGGGGCGATAGCCCCCAGCGGGATCGATCTGCAAATTTACTCTTCGGAAGCCGCGTGATAAACAGCTTCCCAGCAGATCAGTAGGGAGCAGCGCGTGCCATCCGCGATTCCGCAGCCGGTCGTCGCGCCGCTCACGCGCGCCGCCATTTTTCTCGTCGTGACCGTGAACTCCGAGGAGGAAAATGCAGCCGCCGTGCGGACGTTGTGCGGCGATCTCGCCGCTCTTCTGCGCGCGGTGGGCTTCCGCGACAACGAGGCCAAACTGTCATGTTGCCTGGCGGTCGGATCCGACGCATGGGACCGGCTCTTCGGGACACCGAAACCGAAGGAATTGCATCCATTCCGCGAGATCCGCGGCCAGCATCACGCCGTCGCAACGCCTGGCGACATCCTCTTTCACATCCGCTCCGCCCGGATGGATCTGTGCTTCGAGCTGGCGACACAGATCATGTCGCGGCTCCGCGGCGCCGTTTCCGCCGCGGACGAAGTGCACGGCTTCAGCTACTTCGATGCTCGTGACTTGATCGGCTTCGTCGACGGGACGGAGAACCCAACGGATCAGGCGGCCGTCAACGCCACCGTCATCGGCGACGAGGACGCCGCCTTCGCGGGCGGAAGCTACGTGATCGTGCAAAAATATCTGCATGATCTGACGCGATGGAACGAGCTTCCCGTCGCGGAGCAGGAGAGAATCATCGGCAGGCAAAAGCTTTCCGACATCGAGCTGGACGATGCGGTCAAGCCAACCTCGGCCCACAACGCCTTGACGACGATCATCGAGAACGGCGAGCAATTGGAGATTCTGCGCGACAACATGCCGTTCGGCGACGCCGGGAAGGGCGAATTCGGCACCTATTTCATCGGCTACGCCCGGTCCCCGCGCAGGATCGAGCAGATGCTCGAGAATATGTTCGTCGGCCGGCCGCCGGGCAACTATGACCGGCTGCTCGACTTCAGCCGTGCCGTGACTGGCACGCTGTTCTTTGTGCCGTCGGCGACGTATCTGGAGAATGTCGCGACGGGGGAAGCGGCCCCATCGACTGCCGGCCCGGCCTCGAAAGAGCCCGAGGCCGAGGACACGTCCAGATCGCGGCAGTCTCCGTCCGACGGCTCACTCGGTATTGGTTCTCTGAAAAAAGAGGCAGGACATGAATAATCTCCATCGGGAACTCGCCCCTATCTCCGAAAAGGCCTGGGCTCAAATCGAGGAGGAGGCGTCCCGTACCCTCAAGCGCCACCTGGCGGCGCGCCGGGTGGTCGATGTACAGGGCCCGAAGGGCCTCGAGCTCTCGGCCGTAGGGACCGGTCACCTTCTACCGATCCAGGCGCCTGGGGACGGGATCCAGGCCGCACAGCGCGAGGCGAAAGCGCTCGTCGAATTGCGCGTTCCGTTTGAGCTCACGCGTCAGGCGATCGACGACGTGGAACGCGGCGCGACGGATTCAGACTGGTCGGCGGTCAAGGAAGCGGCGCGCAAAATCGCTTTTGCCGAAGACCGCTCGGTCTTCGACGGGTACGCCGCGGCGGGGATCCAGGGCGTCCGTCGAGGAAGCAGCAATCCGCCCCTGACGCTTCCTTCCAATGTCAGGGGTTATCCGGGTGCGGTCGCACAGGCGGTGAGCCAGCTACGCCTCGCCGGCGTCAATGGCCCCTACACTCTCTTGCTGGGCGCAGACGCGTACACGGCCGTCAGCGGGGGGAGCGACGAAGGGTATCCGGTCCTTCAACACATTCACCGCCTTGTCGACGGAGAGATCGTCTGGGCCCCGGCCATCGAAGGCGGTTTCGTCCTTTCGACCCGCGGTGGTGATTTCGAACTGGACATCGGACAGGACCTCTCCATCGGCTACTTGAGCCACTCCAAGACGAGCGTCGAACTCTACTTCCAGGAGACCTTCACGTTCCGGCTGCTGACGACCGAGGCTGCCGTGGTGCTTGCGCCCGCGAAGAAGTAGACGTTGGGCGACCCGATGTCACGCGACGTGCTTATTCATCAGACCCAGGATCAGGGCATCGAGGCTGTACGGCCCGGCGCCGGCCGAGACGACGATGATCAACATGAAAGCGTAAAGCGTCTCCGGTAAATAGAGCCAATCGTCGATGCGATCCGCGTGATCGATCGGCTTGTAGAGTTTGATTCGCTGCCGTCCGGACGTGGCGATGGCGACGAGGATGATGACAAGCAGGCCAAGCGCGGCGAGCGGCGCCAAGAGCCCGACAAGGACGGCGCCGCCGGCGGTGAACTCGACCAACGGCACCCACCATTGATTGAACCCCACCGCTGGAACGCCGAGCGCCTTGAGTTCATCGACGATTGAACGGTGGCGCTCTGCGTTGAACAGCTTGCGATATCCCGACAGCATGAAGAATGCCCCAACCGCGATCCGGCTCAGGGTGATCGCGAGGTCGGTCCACCCGACACCATCGAACAGCAAATCCATCAGGGTCCATCTCATTCGATGTCTCCTTCGTCATGGCGCGGCGATGCCGCACAACACATCGATCGAATATTTTCCCGCACCAGTAATGGACAACAGCAAGAAGCCTCCCACAATGCTGAGGTTTTTATAAAAGCCCTCCATGCTGGCGAGCCAATCCGCGCCCGTCACGGTCCAGTAGCGATGCTCGATAAGCGACGTTCCCAGCGTGTAAAAAACCATGAGTACCGCCAAAGGACGCGTGAACGCGCCGACAGCAACCGCGAACGCAACTGGAAGCTCCATGAAGATCGCGACGCCAGCAGCCAGCGCCGGCGTCGGAAGGCCATCCTGCACCATCTGACTTACCGTGCCCGAATAGTCCCTCAGCTTTCTCCAGCCGAAGATCAGAAAGAGCGCCGCGAGAAAAAGACGCGCCGCGAGAATGACCCCGTCGCTGATGTCGTTTGTCATGACGCTACCGCCGCCCCCTGATTGCCTATCGCTGCGACTGCGAGCCAGCGGATGATTTGAATCTGCCCGCCACAGCCGCCTCCAGCTGCGACAGCGCTATCTGTAACCGGCCGGATTCTCAGCCGGACCGCCCCCTATTCGTGAAGCAGCGTCTGCCAGTTTGAAGGCACCGCTCCGACCGGTCCCGGCACCGGTTGATCCAACGGATGCGCATGAGGAGCATGAAGTTCCGGACCGGTGAAGGATTCGTCAGTACGATAGTCGTAAAACCACTGCTCGCCCGGCTCGAAGCTCGTGATGATCGGGTGTCCCGCAGCGGCGCTATGTTTCGATGCATGCTGATTTGGTGAGCCATCGCAGCAGCCGATGTGACCGCATTCGGCGCATCTGCGAAGATGCAACCACCATCCGCCCTGAGCCAAGCATTCGACGCAACCTGTTCCGCTTGGCTTGGCCGCCGGGTTGATACCATCCCTCTCGGACTTCATAAGCGAGACCTCACGTCGCCGGAGTGCACGCAGTCACCACAGATGCTCTCATGTGTCGTACCATTTAGCCGTAAGCCACGCCCGGCTTGCTTTGCCCAACTTCTATAATATAACCATCGGGATCGCGAATGTAGCAGCGCGTCTCGCCGTACTTGGCCTTCGGCTCCGTGATGAACACGGCTCCGCGGCTTCGCCATAGTTCATAGCAGGCCTGGATATCTGAAACGCGGATATTCATGAAGCTGTTGACCGAATCGGGGTCGGCGGGGACGCTGAGTGTTACCGATGGTTTGTCGGGTGTCGGACCACCCCCGACGTTGACGATGAGCCACGTGTTCGCGATCTGGATGTAACCCGGCGCGCCCTTGCTATCGCCTCTGCTCAGAATGGCACTGCCGAAGACCGTTTCGTAAAATCGAAGCGATCGCTCGATGTCGGCGACGGTGAGAAAGTGCGCGACGGTGATGCCGTCCTGCGGCGGCATCTGATAGGTCTTCTGCCCGACTTGTACTTGGGTCATGAACCACTCCAATTCGGATCTGATATTCTCCGCTCGTCAGAATACCTGTGCTCTGGAAACACAATGCCCACTCAGCCCCCAGGCTTTGCCCTCGCGATATTGCTGCCATTTGTTCATGCTTGCGCGAATTTGCGGGACCCCTCGCTCCCACTCGATCGTCCCCGACGGCTTCGACGTCACGTCGTAGACGACGCGGTTGACGCCCCGCACTAGTGCAACGGGACGGGGCGTGGAGCCCCCGAAGAGTGGCGGCCCCGCAGCCTGAGCGACGGTCTAATCATGCAGTGCCTAGGGTCCAGACACCGTGCCGCTCGACGTATCGCGTCACCGGATGTCCCTTCTGCTCCTCCTGCTTCAGATCGCGATCCGTGAAGCGGTAATAGAGCACGGAGTCCGACACGCACCGCACGTCATGGATGTCTCCAGGCAGGTAGACCTTGGCCTCGCCCGGGCGAACCCGGTACACGTCCCTTCGGACAAGCCTCGCCCGCCCATCCAGATCGTGCAGGCGGGCATAGGTTCCGACCTCCACCTCCCCTTGCTGGACCGCGTAGATCACCCACCCGCGGCCATGGTCGTGCGGCGGCCAGTAGCGCCCCTTGGGCTCCGCGTGGGCCAGGAGCACGAACCCGTGCGTGGGATCGCGGTAGAGCTCCCTGCTTTCGGGACGGTCTTTCTGCAGCTCCGCCAGCCACCCCTCCGAGGCGGGCGCCTGCACGAGTTCTTCGATGCGGGCGCGGCAGTTGACGACCAGCTCGGAGGTCAGGGGCCCCCATGCGAGCCTGCTCCCGTCGACGAATGCTTCCAGCGAGTCTCTGGTCATGTCTCTTCCTCGGGTTTGTTCCATCTCGCTGTAAGACATAGCCTCGTCTCAGATAAGGCGGAACACGCATCATTTGCAGGTTATTCGTGCGTTTGGCGCCATATCTTCATCGAACCGTGCTAAGGTCGACTCATGTCGCGCCCCGATCTCAACCTGCTCGTCACGCTCGATGTCCTGCTCCTTGAGGGCAGCGTTGCGCGCGCAGCGCAGCGGTTGCGGCTCAGCCCGTCGGCTATGAGCCGCGCGCTGTCGCGGTTGCGGGCGGCGACGGGTGATCCGCTGCTGGTCAGGGCCGGGCGCGGTCTGGTTCCCACGCCCCGCGCGCTCGAGCTCCGTGACCGGGTCGGTCAGCTCGTGCAGGACGGAGAGGCAGTTCTGCGCCCCGCCGAAAAGCTCGATCTCAAGCAGCTCGTCAGAACCTTCACGCTGCGGACCAGCGACGGTTTCGTGGAGAATTTCGGAGCCGACCTCGTTGCCCGCGTCAGCGAGGAAGCGTCCGGCGTACGCCTTCGCTTTCTGCCGAAGCTGGAGAGAGACAGCTCGCCGCTTCGCGATGGGATCGTCGACCTGGAGACCGGCGTGGTGAAGAAAGGGACCAATCCCGAGGTGCGTACCCAGGCGTTATTCCGAGACCGCTTCGTCGGCGTCGTGCGAGCGGGCCACCCTCTGAGCAAAGGCAAGATCACCCCGTCCCGCTATGCGGCTGGTCGGCACGTCCTCGACTCGTGGCATGATGTCGATAAGGTGCCCATTGATGAGGGCTTGAGAGCGCTCGCCCTCGAGCGGAAGATCGTGACGATCGTCAGCGGTTTTGCGACGGCGTTGGCTCTGGCACGTCGCTCCGACCTGATCGCCAGCGTTCCCGAGCGGCATACCGGAAACCTGCGCACGGGCATGCACAGTTTTCCCCTTCCCGTCCCCACGCCGAAAATCACGGTTTCACTGCTGTGGCATCCACGGGTGGACGCCGACCCCGCCCATCGCTGGCTGCGCGGGTGCGTCCGGGCCGTATGCTCCCAGATGTCCGACTGATCTCTTGAGCTGCTGATGCGCCGGTTCACGGCGCCGGCACGTGCGCCGTGCACCGTTTCTCGCATGGGCGAGAGAGACCGCTTCGCGACGATCTCTCTCACTTCCACTCCGCAAATATCCGCGGTCGTCAGCCGTTTTGAACAGCGGCCGCGGCCTTGCGGATTACGCCGATGACGACATCGGGCTGGGAAAGCATCGGCACGTGGCTGCTTGCCACCTCGGTGACAGTCGCTCCCATGCGCTTGGAGACCCAGCGCTGGAGATCGGGGTGCACGGTGTGGTCTTGCGTGGCAAGTACGTACCAGCTCGGCTTCGACTTCCACGCGATGTTGTCGGCGCTGAGCTTCTGCTGATGGAACAGATCGAAGACGGGCGCATAATGGGTGGCCCAGACGAGCTTCTGCTCTTCCTCGGAAAGGTCTCCGGCGAAGAACTCGGTGCCGTTCGGAAGCATCCAGGCGCGCCCATCCGCGACCTCGACGCGAGAGAAGATATCCGACGGATACTTGTCGAGCTGGTCCTGCACGGTCTCGCCGGCGTCCGGGGCGACCGCTGCGACGTAGACCAGGCCGACCACGCGCTTATCGACGCCCGCGGCCGTGATGGTGGCGCCGCCATAGGAATGACCGACGAGGAGGACCGGGCTGCCGACACGGTTGAGCGTGCGCTTCACCGTCGCCACATCCTCCTCGAACGAGTCCAGGCCATATTGAACCGCGATCACCTCGTGCCCGTCCGCTTGCAATGCCGGGATCAACTTGCTGAAGCATGAGCCATCAGCCCAAATGCCATGGCAGAAAACGATGCTCGGTTTGGCTCGCGTAGACACATCGCACTCCTGTGCTTGCATAAGATGAAACCGAGGTTTTAGCCCTGATTGGCGGCTCGCCGCTTGCTCTATCTTGCTCTATCAGGTCGGCCCTGGCATTGGAGGCTTGGATAGCGTGGCTGCCCGGCAGCTCAACAACGATGGCGCTGGATGGGTTTCGTGCAATTAGAGCATTTTCCGCCGAAGTGGACGCCGGTTCGGCGCAGAAAATGCGACCAAATCGACGAATCTAGAGCGTGTCCCGCTTCAATCGAATCGGGACACGCTCTAGAAGTGACGCCGCGCTGGGGTCGCGGGCGCAACAAGCCCACTACTCTGATTGGGACCGACGACGGACTCCATTAAGGCCAGCGGTCACGAACACCGCACCGCCGCCGTCAAGATACTCCACCGCCGGGGTGAAGACCCGGCGCCTCATGGCCCGTCCGTGCCACATACTCGGTGTAGCCGCCGCCGAACTGATGAACGCCGTCGGGCGTCAGTTCCAGCACGCGGTTCGAGAGCGCGGCCAGGAAGCGGCGGTCGTGGGAAACGAACAGCATGGTGCCCTCGAATTCCGCCAGCGCCGTCACCAGCATCTCCTTCGTGGCCATGTCCAGATGGTTCGTCGGCTCGTCGAGAACCAGGAAGTTCGGCGGGTCGAACAGCATCTTGGCCATGACCAGACGCGCCTTCTCGCCGCCGGACAGCACACGGCAGGGCTTCTCGACATCGTCGCCGGAAAAGCCGAAGCAACCGGCCAGCGAGCGCAGCGCCCCCTGTCCGGCTTGCGGGAATGACTCGTCCAGCGACTCAAAAACCGTATCATCGCCGTCCAGCAGGTCCATGGAGTGCTGGGCGAAATAGCCCATCCTCACGCTGCTGCCGATCGTCACAGTGCCTTGGTCCGGCACCGTGCCCTGGTCCAGCCCGGTCGCGCCGACCGCCAGCTTCAGCAGCGTGGATTTCCCCGCGCCGTTGGCGCCGAGGACGCACCAGCGTTCCTGGCGACGCACCCGGAAATCGAGCCCCGCGTAGATCGGCTGGCTGCCATAGCCCTTGTGAACGTTCCTGAAGCTCGCCACGTCGTCGCCCGAGCGCGGCGGGGTGCGGAATTCAAACTGGAGGGATTGGCGACGGCGGGGCGGTTCCACCCGTTCGATCTTGTCCAGCTTCTTCACGCGGCTCTGGACCTGCGCCGCGTGAGAGGCACGCGCCTTGAAGCGCTCGATGAACTTGATCTCCTTGGCGAGCATCGCCTGCTGGCGGTCGAATTGCGCCTGGCGCTGCGCCTCGCCCAGCGCGCGCTGCTGCTCGTAGAAATCGTAATTGCCCGAATAGGTCGTGAGCGAGCCACCGTCGATCTCCACGACCTTGCCGATGATGCGGTTCATGAACTCGCGGTCATGGGACGTCATCAGCAACGCGCCGTCATAGCCCCTAAGGAAATCCTCCAGCCAGATCAGGCTTTCGAGATCGAGATGATTGCTCGGCTCGTCCAGCAACATGCCATCGGGCCGCATCAGCAGGATGCGGGCGAGCGCCACGCGCATCTTCCAGCCGCCGGAGAGCAGGCCGACATCGCCGTCCATTCGTTCCTGGCTGAAGCTCAGGCCCGCGAGCACCTCGCGCGCCCGCGCCTCCAGCGCATAGCCATCGAGCTCCTGGAAGCGCCCCTGCACCTCGCCATAGCGCTCGACGATGGCGTCCATGTCGCCGGCCTGATCCGGATCGACCATCGCGGCTTCGAGCGCCGCCATTTCGATGGCCAGCGCGCTCACCGGCCCGACGCCATCCATCACCGCCGCGACCGCGCTCTGCCCCGACATCTCGCCGACATCCTGGCTGAAATAGCCGATGGTCATCCCGGCATCGATCGTGACCTGGCCGTCGTCGGGCCGGTCCTCGCCGGCGATCATCCGGAAAAGCGTCGTCTTGCCGGCGCCATTCGGCCCGACAAGTCCCACCTTCTCCCCCTTCTGAATGCCCATCGACGCGTCGACGAACAAGATATGATGGCCGTGCTGCTTGCTGATGTTATCGAGACGAATCATGAGTCCGTGCTGACTGGAGGAGACTGAAGCGACCCTGGTCCGATCGTGTTCCGGCCAGCGGCGTTGACGTCCAATATCATCATCGCCTTCCGTCAGCGATATAATATCGGCGCATGTGAGGCATGTTACGGGAAACCGACGGCGCCGATCACACTCGCCAACGTAGTGCACAAAATTCGAGGCCGGCGTTGCGGATCTCCTCGCAAGCTCCTGCCGGCATGCCCCTCACCGGTCTTGGAAGATGGCCTCGATCGGCCGGCCAAAGAGGCGTGCGATCTTGAAGGCGAGCGGCAGGCTGGGGTCGTACTTGCCGGTCTCGATGGAATTGACGGTCTGGCGCGAGACGTCGAGCCGCTCGGCCAGCTCTGCCTGACTCCAGCCGCGCTCGGCCCGCAACGTCCTCAGGCGGTTTTTCAAGGGACAGACGCCGCTAGCGCATCCTCGCCCGCCATACGGCCGACGCGATCAACGAGCCAAGCAGCTGGGCGACGACAAGTCCGATCCATCCCATGGCGAAGTAAGCGCCGGGCGTGCCGCGGTCCCCGGCAAGCTGAGCGAGGAACGCGCCTCCGTTCAGCAGCCAGAGCAGCATGATCGGCGCGGTCAGCATGATGGCCCCGGTGGATCCGATGAGCCAGGAAACCTTGCGGGCCTCCTGGGCCATCTCGTCCAGCCGGCGCCAGGAGACCATCCACCCGATCCCCGCCGCCCATGCCAGGCTCGCGAGTTTGGCCAGCGCCAACCAGGGCGCCGCGGCCGGCACATCGGGGCCGAAAATGGCCCGTATGACGACAGCCGCGCCGAACCAGATGACGATGGCTCCGATGACGGCGACGGCAACGGAACTGATAAACGCGACTTGTCGGCGACTGGGCATGGGCGTAGCGGTCCGCGCGGTGGGGAGACAAGCAAACTTGTCATCGACGAGCTTGGATGTCAAGTTTCCTTGTCATATATCGAGGCTAATAGACATCACGGGTCACATGGGCGCAGAGCCGACCACCGATTTGCGGGCTATAGCACGCTGACATATGGCTTACGCGGTGAGTATGTAAGGCGCGAAAGTGATCAAGCCGATGAGCGCCGCTCCGACGGCAAGCACGAGAACCGCCCCAGCTGAAACGTCTTTGGCTATCCTGACCAGCTCATTCGGACTGGGCGAGACCAGGTCGCAGAGACGCTCGAACGCCGTGTTCAATGCCTCCGCTGCCAGCACCATCGCAATTGCGACGATGAGCCAGCGCCAGTCGGCCGCGCTGACATGCAGCCCCACGCCGAGGCCGATCACCGCGATCGTGGCAATCCCATGAAGCCAGGCATTGTGCTCGTGACGGAGCAAATAGCGAATACCGCGACCGGCATGGCGGAAACTCCGGAGTCTCGCTGCCGCGTTGAACGGCGCGGCATGGCTATTTCCTACTTCCACTGGTACCCCTCTTTTAGGCCGCCCTGCGACCCCGATGAGTATGGCTGTCAACTCACGCCGCGACCCGATCTCGTCTATTGCTTGAAACAATTCTCGCGATGCCACTTTAGAAAGTGCGGATGCGGTCGATCGGATATCCGCCGCGGTGGAAGCGCACGACCAGTCTTGTTGATTATCGATCGCACTCCGCTCAGATCGTTCGAGTGGCGCGAGATCAATATCTCCAGATCGTCCGCCAAGCTGATAAGACCGCGATCAAACATCCAATGTGCGGTGCCCGAAAGAGCTACCCCATTGCTGATAATGTCTGGCCCATTCGCCTCCACGGGTCGTATGTGGGCTGCCGCGACTTCGGCGCGCCCCATTCCATTGAGGAGCTTTAGCCCGGTGATTGCGCAACGCTCATCGTAGGCGCGCAGCACAATTCGACGGAAAACTCGATCTCGCAAGATCCTCGATACCGTGAAACTTATACGGTCACGCTGCTGGTCAAACGTAAAAGGTGTCTGCTCCTCATCAAGCTCGAACGAGGGAATATCGTCATCACGCCGCGGCAACAACGGAGCTTTTTCAGTGAAACCCAGCTCGATTATCCTATTGAAATCCTCAGCAGAGATCGGGCGGACTGCCGACTGTGCACGCCCGGAAATTCGTCCTTGCTCATTCAGGACGCCGCGCTCTACCGGTCCGGTCGGTTCGTTGAAAGGAACTGGATTGGCAAAATCGAGATAGCTTCCCGGTTCAATAAGAGCGAGATACATCTTCGGAGCACCGGGGTCAGGAATAATTTGCTGAACCTTTGCAATCGCAAAGTAGCCTCGCGTTTCAGCGACTTTGCTCGGTTCGTAGTAGATCACCCAATCGCCGACGCAAGCTTCAACGCGATGCAAATATTGACTAGGAAATTGATATCGCTCAGCCGGGCTGTCATCGTAGATCGAGTCAGATCGATGGATGAATACCCCAAATCCCATGATCTACGCGGCGTGGCCCCTCCGGGACTGGATTTAGAACATGCGGTAGGCGTCAGCCTCTACTCCAACTCGATTGTTCTGAAGCATCATAACGCATTGATCCATCGAGGCAAATCTTTCCGCTGACGACGAAGAACCGTATCCTGGATCCGCCAGAAATTCTCGCTCTTGAATTCAAAGGAGAATTTCGGCGATCCGCGATTTGCTCGGTTTCAAAGACTATCGATATAGGTTGGTCTATTTTCCTCGGAGTTCTCCGCAAAAGCGGCGTCTCCAGCCTGCCAAAAAGACCGTCAGCGATGGTGAAGTCCGTCGCCGTCAGTAGTCAGTAGTGTGGCCCTGGCGCCGGTTGCGATACGGCGCACCATTCGCGGATTGAACGATGCCGCTTCAAGCGATCGCAGCTCGGCTTCCGACCGGATTACGGCAAGCGTCGCCGGCGACCTGCCGCGCGTCAGTCGCGCGATAAGGACAGCCCCGCGAGAAGCGGTGCGTACGCGGCGAGCCTGCGGGATACGAACTCCGTGAAGAGCCGCACGCGCTTCGTCTTGCGTGTCTCCCCCTGTGTGAGAATCCAGAGCGTTCCGTGCATGTGCAGGTCGGTGTCCGGCACCCTCACCAGTAGGGGGTCGGCATCTCCGACGAAGCACGGCAGTGTCGTCATCCCGAGCCCTTGCCGTACTGCAACGATCTGCGCCTCGCCGTCCGTCGTCCTGAACGGAACCCCCGTGGTGCGAACTTCACCCTCGCGGGCCCAGTCCGGGATTCCATGACTGCTTATGACAATCCACCGGATGGGATCAGGCGCGCCCGCACGCCATGCGGCCAGTCGATCGCGGGACATGTAGACGCCGCCGAACAGCTCCGGTCCCTTCAGGCCGTGAAGATTGAGCGGCAGGGTTTTGCGGTCGTAGACGACGCGGATCGCGACGTCGGCCTCTCGGTTGGTCAGATTTGCCAGCTCGCCGGACGACAAGATTTCCATCTCGATGTCCGGATGCAGACGCGCGAAGTCGGCGAAGTCCGGCATGAGCAGGTGTGTCGCGAGGGGCGGTGCCAGCGTCACCCGCAGAAGCCCGCGCACGCTCTGGTCGCGACCGAAGACGCGCGTCTCCAGCTGGTGCGACGACGCTTCCATCTGGTTCGCGAGCTCGAGGACCTCGTCGCCCGCAGCCGTCAGGCGGTAGCCCGAAGGCAGCTTTTCGAACATCTGCGCCCCGAGGCGCTCCTCGAGCTGGGCGATGCGTCGCAGCACGGTCGCGTGATTCACCCCGAGCTGCGCGGCGGCAGCCCGCACCGAGCCTCCGCGCGCCACGGCCAGAAAATAGCGAACGTCATCCCAGTCGATCATGGTGCAACCTCGCACCACGCGGGTGCGCTCCTCCGCCCCGTTCTAGCACGCTGAGCCGCATTACGCGTGATCGTTGCCGCGGACAGTGGCCTAGCCGGATCGATTTTGCACCACCGATGTGCGCGATTCCGCACTGATCGCCGGACGCCGGCAGACCTATGTGGAGGCTCTCGGGAATCCCCGTAGCCAAAGACTTGAGACGGCGAAAACGAAGGATACACGTCATGACCAGACTGAAGGGAAAGACCGCCGTGATCACCGGTGGGGCTACCGGCATCGGCCTCGCCGCGGCAAAGCGCTTCATCGAGGAGGGCGCCTTCGTCTTCATCTTCGGCCGCCGGCAGGAAGCGCTCGACGCCGCCGTGGCCGAGCTCGGGCCCAATGCCCGCGCGGTGAAGGGCTCGGTCTCCGATGAGGCCGACCTCGACCGACTCTACGCGGCGGTGAAGGCCGAGCGCGGAACCCTCGACATCGTCTTCGCCAATGCCGGGGTGGGAAGCCAGCTTAAGCTCGGCGAGATCACCGCCAAGCACATTGATGAAACCTTCGACACCAATGTGAAGGGTACGATCTTCACGGTCCAGAAGGCGCTGCCCCTGATGGGCAAGGGCGGTTCGATCATCCTGACCGGATCGAGCGCCGGCACCACGGGCGCCCCGGCGTTCACCGCCTACAGCGCGAGCAAGGCGGCCGTGCGCAACCTCGCGCGGACCTGGGCGGAGGACCTGAAGGGCACCGGCATCCGGGTAAACGTGCTGTCGCCCGGGGCGGTGGCGACCGAACTCGCGAAGGCAGCGCTGGGCGAGGAGGGCCTGAAGGCCTACGGCTCGATGACTGCGCTCCAGCACATGGGCGATCCGGCGGAGGTCGGGGCGGCGGCTGCCTTTCTCGCGTCGGACGACAGCAGCTTCATGACCGCCAGCGAGGTCGCCGTCGACGGCGGCCTGGCGCAACTCTGACCCCGGCGCGGTCCCATGCCTGGCCCACACACAACGAAGGATAAAAGATCATGAAAAAGCTCGAAGGTAAGATCGCAGTCATCACGGGCGGAAGCAGCGGGATTGGGTTGGCCACAGCCAAGCGCTTCGTGGAAGAAGGCGCGCACGTCGTGATCACCGGGCGACGAGAGAAGGAGCTGAAGGAAGCCGCGGCCTTCATCAAGAGAAACGTTACGACGGTCGTGGGCGACGTGTCGCGCCTGGAAGATCTGGACCGGCTCTATGCCGTCGTGAAAGAGAAACACGGTCACATCGACATTCTCTTCGCGAACGCGGGCGCGGGGACAATCGCACCGCTCGCGGTCGCTACTGAGGCCCATTTTGACCAGACCTTCGATGTGAACGTGAAGGGGCTGTTCTTTACGGTGCAGAAGGCCCTTCCCCTCTTCAAAGACGGCGGTTCGATTATCCTGACCTCTTCGGTCTCGAACGTGTTGGGGCTCCCAGGGTTTAGCGCCTACGCCGCGAGTAAGGCGGCTGTGCGCAACTTCGCGCGCGCTTGGACACTGGAGCTGAAAGACCGCAAATCCGCGTGAATTGCGATGAGCCCCGGACCAATCGATACCCCGGCCTTGGAGACGACGACGGGCCTTACCCCTGAGCAAGTCGAGCAAGCGGTCGCCCAGTTCGCCTCACAGATCCCGATGGGTCGCAGAGGCAAGCCGGAGGAAATCGCGGCTGCAGTCACGTTCCTTGCCTCCGATGAAAGTTCTTATCATCACCGGCGTGGATCTCGCCGTCGATGGCGGCATGGCGCAGGTCTGACCCCGGCGTTAACACAAGATCGGAGAAGCATTATGAGCTATGCAATCATCGGCTTCGGCAAGATCGGCCACGCTCTCGCCAAGGCGTTTGCCCGCAACGGCATCGAAGTATCCGTTGCAACCACGCGCGACCCGAAAAGCTTTGCAGCCGATGCCGCCGTGATCGGACCCACGATCGTTCCCAAAACACTGGCGGAAGCGGTCAAGGCGGACATCGTCTTTTTGGCTGTCCATTTCGAGTCGCACCCAGATGTCGCGAAGGCGCTGCCCACCTGGAAGGGGAAGACCATCGTCGATGTGACCAATGCCTACGGCGTGCCCCCTGAGAAACTGGGAGGACAGCCTTCTTCCAAGTTCGTCGCGAAGGCCTTCACCGGTGCAAAACTGGTCAAGGGCTTCAACCATTTGCTCGCTGCCACCCTTGACCAGGATCCGGCGGAACATGGGGGCAAGCAAGTCGTTTTCCTGGCGAGCGACGATGACCGTGCCGCAGATGAGATTGGTGCGCTTGCGGAAGATCTCGGTTTCGCCCCGATCAAACTTGGCGGGCTTTCGGAAGGCGGGCTGCTTGTGCAGGCGCGCGGAAACACTTGGGGTCGGCTGATCTTTCAGCACCTGGTCAAGTTCGACTGATGAACACGACGTCCCACCGGCAGGGACGCGGCGCGATCCGGTGCGGCCGAGATGGAGGAAATTCCTATGAGCACAGATAAGAACGTGCAGACCGTGAAGGACTTCCTCGCCGCGATCGGCCGCGGCTGCTTAAGTCATCGTTGATCGGGGAGAAACGGTCATGAAAGTTGGGTTCATCGGCGCTGGTCGCATGGCTACGACCATCGGTCGTCATTTGATCGGTGCAGGCCACGAGGTCGTCCTGTCCAGTTCGCGGGGACCGGAGGCGTTGGCGGGGCTCGTCGCCGATCTGGGTCCGGCCGCCAGCGCAGGATCCACGCAGGAAGCTGCGGAATGCGATGTGGTGATCCTCGCCACGAATTGGGCGGATGCGCCGAAGGCGCTCAAGGGAATCGACTGGCGCGGCCGCATACTCGTCGACGGGACGAACGCCCACATGGGCGAGAAACCGGACATCAGCGCTGCCGGCGTAGCGAGATCGGTTGCCGCGTTGGAGGGCCGCACGTCGAGCGAGACAGTCGCCGCAATGGCGTCCGGGGCCAGGCTGGTGAAGTCGATCAGTAATATGCCGATGGCTTGGATACAGGATTTCTCGCCACAGAAGCCGAAGACCGTACTGTTCGTGTCAGGAGACGATCGCGATGCCAAGGCGCTCGTGGTCGAACTTATCAATTCGACTGGCTTGGTCGCGCTCGACCTCGGCTCTCTCGCGGACGGCGGTGCGATGCAACAGCTCGGCGGCCCTCTATCCGCTGTTGAATTGCACTTCGTCCGCCGGATCGTTCGGTAAGAAAAACTTGAGCCGCGCGCATTGTGAGTCCGCGAATTAGTCGCCGTTTCAGAGGGATTCAGGATGAACACCCCCAAAACCGACGTTTGTTCGAGAAGTAGCGCGCATCGACGACCCCCAGTTCGTGTCGGGACAAGTCGCCGGACATCGCGCTCGCCGTTTGATCGACGCACCGGACGCCGCGTTCGCCGATCCCTTCGTCCTGATGGCCGAGGATTGGACGCCCCAGGGGATATTCCCTTTTCACCCACATCGCAGCATCGGATCGAGCGCGATCCGATCCGTGCGAAATGGAGAAATTCCCATGAGCATTGAAAAGAACATCCAGACCGTGAAGGACTTTTTCGCCGCGATCGGCCGCGGCGACAGGGAGGCGCTGCTGGCGCTGGTCGCCGAGGACATCGAGTGGATCATCCCGGGTAAGGACTGGCCGCTGGCCGGGACGTATCGCGGACACGCGGGGCTGGCGGATTTGCTTGAGACGGCCTCCAAGTCGATGGAAACGTCCACGGAACCGCGGGAGTTCGTAGCGCAGGGAGACCGGGTCCTGGTCGTCGGCTTCGCCAGGGGGAAGGTCAAAGCCACGAACAAGCCGTTCGAGGATGACTGGATCTTCGCCATCGCGGTCCGGGACGGCAGACTGACGAGCATCCGGGAGTACGTCGACACGCAAGCACTTGCCCGGGCGTCGCAGGACGCGTCCGGGCCTGCGTAGCGCTGGCCCTCTGCAGCCATCGGCTCGGGGTAGACGGTAGATCAGCCGTGGATTGCCCCCTCGCACGCCGCCCGCTCGTCGAATGCATAACCGTAAGGGAGATTCCGATGTACGACCAATCCAAGCAATCCGAGTTGATCCGGTTCGCACGCATAGATGCCGGCTCCACTGTCATCGACGTTTACCCAGGCGACGGCGACTGGACGCGTCTCTTCTCCGACATCGTGGGGCGCGAAGGTCGGATCTACAGCTTCGTGCCGGCCGAAGTCGCCCACTTCAAGAACGATCCGGTCGGCCGCATGCGGACGCTTGCGAAGGAGCCGGGCCGAGAGAACGTCGAAGCCGTCTCGGCGGAGCTCGTGGCGCTGTCGGAGGTTACGGAACCAGCAGATGTCCTATGGCTGCACCTGTTCTACCATGATCTCCACACCGCGCTGATCCAGGACAAGGGCGCGACGGCGGCCGACTTCAATCGAGCCGTCTACGAGCGGCTGAAGCCCGGTGGCTCCTACATCATCGTCGATCACGCCGCCGCCGCAGGGGCAGGCACGAGCGACGCCCGGTCGCTGCATCGGATCGACCCCGCGTCCGTCCGCGAGGAGGTGGAGGCGGCCGGCTTCGTACTGGACGCGGAAAGCACTGTGCTCGCCAACAAGGACGATCCGCACTCGATCAAGGTGTTCGATCCCTCGATCAAGGGCAAGACCGATCGCTTCGCCTATCGGTTCGTGAAGCCCTGACAGCGAGGCACGCGATCGGATCGTCGCAGAAAAAAACCGTCATCGTCAGTGGCGGTAATTTCGAAACGACCGCCCAGACCAGAAGCACGGCGTGGACATCAGCTTGGTTGAGATCAATCGGCGACTTCTGCTTCCAGAACGTCCCCTTGCGTTCGGCCGCCGTCAGAGCGCCGAGCCGCTCGGTAACGGCCGGGCGATAGGCCGTGATGTCGATGGAACAGCTTCGAAAACGCGGCCACGGTCTCGTAGCCGACACGGGTCGCAATCCGTGCAATCCCGTCGTCGCTTGTTTCGAGCAGAAACGCAGCCTCCGACATCCGGCGTGCGATCAGATAACGGTACATGGACTGGCCGACGAGCTTGGTGAAGCGAGCCGAAAACGCCGAGCGACCGAGCCCCACGCGGTGCCCAAGGTCGTCAAGGGTCCAGGGCCGATCCGGTCGTTCGTGGATCAACTGAAGCGCCGGTCCAATATGCGGGTCCGCCATCGCCCCCAGCCATCCGCCTTCTCCGGGACGGAGTGACTTGATCCAGCTTCGCAGCACCTCGACGAACAGCACTTCCGTCAGTCGCGAAAGCGCGACGCGTTGGCCGGGACGCTCAAGCGCCGACTCGCTCGCCATGCGCTCCAGAATCAATCCGAGCCAATCACGGTCCGCCGTCGGGTTCAGGAGAAGCACGGGCGGAAGTAATTCCAACAGGCTGCCGCGCGAGGGCTGCGAAAGAGCAAAATAGCCGCAGATCATCTTCGAGAGCGGCTCCGCACTGCCTCCGTGACGAACCGAGCTAAGATGTCCGGGGGAGCGATCGAGGTCCAGAATCCGGAGCGGCTTCGTCTGGCGATCCGAGTAAATCACATGGGGCTCGCCACGTGTGACGACAACAAAGTCGCCCTTGGTCATGGGGAGCTCTCGTCCCTGTTCGAGCGCGAGGGTAGCCGCGCCGCGACTGAGATAATGGAACAGCGCATAGGGGCGCGCTGGCAACGCCAAACTCCAGGGATGGCCGAGCTCGAAGTGGAACAGCAGGGTCCCGCCAAGGCGAACGCGATCGAGCACTTCAGCGAGGATGTCCATGCTCCTGATGCTAATCCTCCGGACGATCAGACACAATATTCGGACGATTGGGCCCTAACGTCCGAGAACGCCTGGGACTATTTCATCCGAACGCGAGCCAACACGTCGCGCGGCAAACCATTTCGCAAAACGGCAGATGGAAGAAGCGCGACTTTGCCGAAACCCCTGCCCATTCCCCGGACCCGCGTCGTCCGTCATCCCAACCGGAGCAATCAATGCGACATCTTCTACTCTCAGCCGCCACCTTCCTCATGGCCGGAGCAACAGTTGCCGCCCCCGCCCAATCGGCTCAACTGCCCAAGGGGGCGGCTCACAATATCGTGCTCGTCCATGGCGCTTTCGTCGACCAGACGAGTTGGAAGCCCGTTGCCGATATCCTCACGAAGAAGGGCTACAACGTAACGCTCGTCGAAAATCCGCTCACCTCCCTCGCCGCGGACGTCGACGCCACCAAACAGGCGCTCGCGAAGCAAGACGGCAATACCATTCTCGTTGGGCACTCCTGGGGCGGCGTGGTCATCACGCAAGCAGGTGACGATCCCAAGGTCTCGGCGCTCGTCTACGTCTCCGCGTTCGCGCCCGAGGTGGGACAATCTCTGGCGACCTTAGCCGCGAGCGGTCCGGCAACCGAAGGCACCGCGGCGATTCATCCTGACGAAAAGGGGAACCTCTACATCGATCCCAAGGTATTTCCTTCGGCGGTCGCGGCTGACCTTCCTCCTGAGATCGCCGAATCCTTGGCAAACTCCCAGCTTCCGTTAAACCACACCGCGTTCGAGACTCCCGTCGATACGGCGGCTTGGCGCGACAAACCGACGTTCTATGTGATCAGCACGAAGGACAAGGTGCTCGCACCCGAGGCCCAGAAGATGTTCGCAGCCAGGATGCATGCCCAGACGACGGAGGTCGCTGGCAGCCATGCCTCCCTCGTCGTCCATGCGAAGGAAGTCGCTGCGGTAATTGAAGAGGCCGCGCTCGCTGAGTGACGATAGGGCTCCCGGCGCCTTCGTGCCGGGAGCCCGACGCTCGCTCTCAGGAATAAGGAACGCCTCGGCCTCCCTCACGATCTAAGCGACGAAAGGTACTCCAATGGTCAGCGGTAACACGTCCGTGGAAAAAGTAACTGTCGAACACGTCACAATCCGATCAGGCAACACCTTCGCTGCGGTAAAAGAAGCCCTCGAGGCGCTTGTTCCGCGTCTCGACGACGGCTTCTGGACGCTGCTCCGTCTCGGCCTGATTGATCGGGCACGACAAGAACTTGAGGCTGCGGCCACTCTTTCGATCTTTGGAAACCGGAACCACGGCGCGCTTCTGGCAATTGCGGGGTTGGAGCGGCGGGCCATTCAATATGACATTGGCAATCCGCTGACCGCGTCGCAGATGACTCGACATAAGGTCTCGGCTGGACTTTACGCACCCATACGCGTCCTACTTCGGGAAAGTCCCGAGGGCGAAGTTGCATTTGAGTACGATCGCCCGGCTTCGACCTTCGGACAGTTTGCCGACGACAGAGTCGATATTGTTGCTCGGAAACTCGACGAAAATCTTCAGACTGTGCTGCGGAAAGCCGCGAACCAGTGAATCATTGACGCAGGAAACATGGCCATGATGAGTCGTCGTATGTTCACGTCCGCCGCGCTTGCGGTCGGGGCCACGGGCGCGCTGCTGCCGCACTTGGCGCGCGCAGAAAGCCGTCCTGGGGCTCGCAACATCGTTCTGGTCCACGGGCTCTTCGCGGACGGATCATGCTGGTCGGAGGTGATCGCGCGCTTACAGGCAGCGGGGCTGAATGCGACGTCCGTGCAGAATCCGCTGACGACGCTGGATGATGCGGTCGCGGAAACCCAACGCGTGCTGGCCCAGCAGGACGGGCCGACCGTGCTGGTAGGGCATTCCTTCTCGGGCATGATTGTGACGGAGGTCGGCGTCGATCCAAAGGTCTCGGCCCTTGTTTACGTCGCCGCACGAGCCCCGGACGCGGGAGAGGATTATGCGGCGCTGGCCGGGAAGTTTCCGACGCCGCCTGCTTCGGCGGGCATCGTCTTTGACGGTGACGAGGGACGACTGACCGAGGCCGCGTTCCTGCGCGATTTCGCCGGCGATCTGCCCACGGCCCGTGCGCGCGTGCTCTATGCGGTCCAGCAGCCGTTTCATCGGGCCCTTTTGACCGGCAAAGTCCGGAACGCCGCTTGGCGTTCGAAGCCGAGCTTCTATGCGGTTTCGACGGAAGACCGGACCATCAATCCCGATCTCGAGCGCTTCATGGCCAAACGCATGGGAGCGACCACGATCGAAGTGAAGGCAAGCCATTTGTCGCTCATCTCGCATCCGCAAGAGATCAGCGACCTGATTCTTCAAGCCGCGGGGCGCGGCAAATAGCGTGGAACGACGACCTGGCCCCGCGACCGTCCGTTCCTCACCCGGAATATTGAAACCCGCACACGTCAACAAACGTAGCGCGTAAAGGACACTCAGGATGCAGAAGGCGTTTGTCGCAGCCGCCCTCATCTCGGCAGCTCTCTGAACATTTACGGTGTCCTATACAGGACATGACGGGACGCCAAGATATCCCACAGTATCCAGAATCATGCTCCTCACTCCCACTCGATCGTCCCCGGCGGTTTCGACGTCACGTCATAGACCACGCGGTTGATGCCGCGGACCTCGTTGATGATGCGGGTGGCGACGCCGGCGATGAAGGCGTGGTCGAAGGGGTAGCTGTCGGCGGTCATGCCGTCGGTGCTGGTGACGGCGCGGAGGGCGCAGACGAAATCGTAGGATCTCGCGTCGCCCATCACGCCGACGGTGCGCACCGGGAGCAGCACGGCGAAGGCCTGCCAGATCGCGTCGTAGAGGCCGGCGTTGCGGATCTCCTCGAGGTAGACCGCGTCGGCCTTCTTGAGGATCGCGAGCTTCTCCTTGGTGATGCCGCCGGGGCAGCGGATGGCGAGGCCGGGGCCGGGGAACGGGTGGCGGCCGACGAGGCGCTCGGGGAGGCCGAGCTCGCGGCCCAAGGCACGGACCTCGTCCTTGAAGAGCTCGCGGAGCGGCTCGACCAGCTTGAGCTTCATGCGCGCCGGGAGGCCGCCCACGTTGTGGTGCGACTTGATGGTGACGGAGGGGCCGCCGGTGGGCGACACGGATTCGATCACGTCGGGATAGAGCGTGCCTTGCGCCAGGAAATCGGCGCCGCCGAGCTTCTTCGCCTCCTCGTCGAAGACGTCGATGAAGGTGCCGCCGATGATCTTGCGCTTCTGCTCCGGGATCGGCGACGCCCTCGAGGCGGCCGAGGAAGAGAGCACTCGCGTCCCGCGCCACCAGGGGGATGTTGTAGTGGTGGCGGAAGACCTCCTCCACCTCCTTCGCCTCGTCCTGGCGCAGGAGGCCGTGGTCGATGAAGATGCAGGTGAGCTGGTCGCCGATCGCCTCGTGGATCAGCACCGCCGCCACCGAGCTGTCGACGCCGCCGGAGAGGCCGCAGATCACCCGTCCCTTCCCGACCTGCTCGCGGATCCTCGCGATCGCCTGCTGGCGGAACGCCGCCATGGTCCAGTCGCCGCTGCAGCCCGCCACCTTGCGGGCGAAGTTGCGCAGAAGCTCCGTGCCGTGCGGCGTGTGCACGACCTCGGGATGGAAGAGCGTGCCGTAGAAGCGGCGCGCGTCGTCGGCGATCATCGCATAGGGCGCGCCCTCGCTGACGCCGACCGAGCGGAAGCCCGCCGGGCAGCCGCACCACGCGGTCGCCGTGGCTCATCCAGACCTGCTGCCGCTCGCCCTTCTTCCAGACGCCGTCCCAGAGCACGCTGTCGCCGGTCACCTCCACATAGGCGCGGCCGAATTCCTGATGATCGCTGCTCTGCACCTCGCCGCCCAATTGCTGGCACATGGCCTGGAAGCCGTAGCAGATGCCCATCACGGGGACGCCGGCGGTGAAGACTTCCTTGGGGGCGCGGGGCGAATCCGCTTGCGTCAGCGAGGCCGGCCCGCCGGAGAGGATGATCGCCTTCGGCCCATAGGCTTTGAGCGTCGCCTCCGTCACCTTGTTGAAGGGATGGATCTCGCAGTAGACGCCGATCTCGCGCAGGCGGCGCGCGATGAGCTGGGTCACCTGGCTGCCGAAATCGAGGATGAGGACGCGGTCGGTCATGGGGGCCATCGTCAGTTCATGATATTGCTTGAGGAAAGTCACGACCTCGACGCGCGCGTCCTGGGTCGCAGCAGGATCGTAGGCGAGGCGGTGGTTGATCACGATGTGCGCTGGCCCGTCGACGTCGAAGTCGTGGAAGGCGCCGGGATAGACTTTGAGGCGGAGCGCCGGCACGCCGGGCGCCGAGCCGCCGGTGCGCTTCAGGCAATTGCTGGCGGGCGTCCAGTCGTCGGCATCGCCCACGAGGATCAGCACCGGCAGCTGGAAATCCTCCATGATGGTCTCGCGGCAGCCAGGATAGAATCCCACCAACGCCACCAGCTTGCCGCGGGTGGCGAGCCGCTCGCGCCAGGGCGTGAGATCATCCCAGGCAACGGCGGCATCGAGCACGGTACCGCCGCCGTGAGAGAAGCCCATCGCCGCGATGCGGTCCGGCCGCACATCGGGCCGCGCTGCCAGCACATATGCCGAGGCATAGATGTCCTTGGCGCGCTCGCGAAACGGCATCAGGGCGGCGTTGTTGCAGACGTTGGTGTAGCCGCGCGCCCGGAAGCTGTCGATGATGAGGGTGGCATACCCCTGCTGATGCAGCAGCTCGCCCCAGACTTCCGAGCGGTGCTTCGCGTAGGTGTCGTTGCCGCCGCAGCCGTGCAGCAGCACCACGGCGGGAAACCGCCCCGGCCCCGCCGGCTTGTCGAAGCTGCCGGCGAGCTCGATCTGGCGGTCCTGGTAATCCACCGGCACGGTCATGCTCTCAGCATTCGCCACTCCCGTCGCGGCCACCATGCAGAGCGCCGCGAGGAGCGCGCGAGGGTTCAGCATTCCACGGCCTCGTCGACGAATTCTTCCGCCTCGGCGGGTTTCTTGGCCTCCGGAGGTTTCGGCTTGCGCTGCATCACCGCGACGAAGAAGCCGTCGGTGCCGTGGCGTGCCGGCGTCAGGCGCAGGGTCTTCTCGCCGCCGGGGCATTTGCCGCCGATCGCGCTTTCCCAGACCTCGGCGATCGGAACCAGGTCGAAGTCCGGATGCGTCGCCAGGAAGTTCTCCGCCTGCTCCTCGTTCTCCTCGCGCAGGAGCGAGCAGGTGGCGTAGATCAGCCGCCCGCCGTGCTTCACCAGGCGCTGGGCGCTGTCGAGGATCTCCGCCTGGAGCGCCACCAGCTCGGTCACGTCCGTGGGCGTGAGGCGCCATTTCGCGTCGGGATTGCGCCGCCAGGTGCCGATGCCGGTGCACGGCGCGTCGACGAAGACGCGATCGAACGTGGCCAGATGCCGCTTCACCCACTTGTCCCGATGGCTGGTGAGGGGCACGCGCTGGACGATGCTGGCGCCGGCCCGGCGCAGGCGCTGGGTCGCGCGCTCCAGCCGCAGCGCCGAGACGTCGGAGGCCACGAGATGGCCGCGGTTTCCCATTGCGGCCGCGAGCGCCAAGGTCTTGCCGCCGGCGCCGGCGCAGAAATCGGCGACGCGCATCCCCGGCCGCGCATCGGCCAGCAGCGCCGCCACCTGCGAGCCCTCGTCCTGCACCTCGATGAGGCCGTCCTTGAAGGCGACGAGGGTGGAGAGCGGAATGCGCTCGCGCACGCGCAGGCCGAGCGGCGACCACGGCGTCGGCTCCGCGGTGATGCTGGCCTCCTTCAGCGCCGCGATGGCGGTCTCGCGATCCGCCTTCAGGCGATTGACGCGGAGATCGAGGGGCGCCTCGGTGTTGAGGGCCGCCATCTCCCGCGCGACCTCGCCGGCGAAGGCGCGCTCGAGATAGGGTGCCAGCCACTCCGGGAAATTCCCGCGCACCGGCGGCGGCATGGCGGGATGGCCGAGGTTGTGGCCGTCGAGGGCCTGGAGCAGTCGCATCTCCTCCCGCGCCAGTGGCTCCGGGCGGAAGCGGTCGCCGTCGCAGGCCTTCTCCACGGTCTCGATCGACCAGCCCTCCGCCAGCACCAGGGCGGTGAGCGTGCGCCGGCGCGCGTCGGCGGGGAGACCGTTGCCGGCCCGCGCCAGCCACCAGTCGAGAGCGGCGCGGTGGCGCAGCACGGCGTAGATGTGGCGCGAGATCGCGCCGCGGTCGCCCGATCCGGCGAAGCGGTGGCGGCGGAAATAGCTGGCAACGATGTCGTCGGCGGGGGCGCGTCCGTGGTCGATATGGTCGAGGAGCTGGATCGCCGCCGCCACCTGCGCGCCGGGAGTCATCGAACTGGGAGCTGACTACTCATATCTCCTGCCGGTAGTTCGGCGCCTCGCGGGTGATGGCGATGTCGTGCACGTGGCTCTCGCGCAGGCCCGAGGCGGTGATGCGGACGAAGCGGCAATTGCGCTGCATCTCCGGGACGGTGCGATTGCCGGTATAGCCCATGGCCGCGCGCAAGCCGCCGATGAGCTGGTGCACGATGTTGCCGACCGGCCCCTTGTGCGGCACGCGGCCCTCGACGCCCTCCGGCACCAGCTTCAGGGTGCTGGAGACTTCCTCCTGGAAATAGCGGTCGGCGGAGCCCCGGGCCATGGCGCCCACCGAGCCCATGCCGCGATAGGATTTATAGGTGCGGCCCTGGTAGAGGAATACCTCGCCCGGCGCCTCGTCGGTGCCGGCGAAGAGCGAGCCCAGCATGGCGCAGTCGGCGCCGGCGGCGATCGCCTTGGCGAGATCGCCGGAGAACTTGATGCCGCCGTCGGCGATGACGGGCACCTCGCTCTTGCGGCACTCCTCCACCGTGTCGAGGATCGCGGTGAGCTGCGGCATGCCGACGCCCGCCACCACGCGGGTGGTGCAGATCGAGCCCGGGCCGATGCCGACCTTCACCGCGTCGGCGCCGGCCTCGATGAGGGCGCGGGCGCCCTCGGCGGTCGCGACATTGCCGGCGATGATCTGGGTGTAGTTGGAGAGCCGGCGCACCTTGCGCACCGCTTCGAAGACACGCGAGGAATGGCCGTGAGCGGTGTCGACGACGAGCACGTCGCAGCCGGCGTCGAACAGCGCCTCGGCGCGCTGCACGCCGTCGCTGCCGGTGCCGGTCGCCGCCGCGGCGCGCAGCCGCCCCTGCTCGTCCTTGCAGGCGAAGGGAAAGCGCTGCGCCTTCTCGATGTCCTTGACGGTGATGAGGCCGATGCAGCGGTACCGGTCGTCCACCACGATCAGCTTCTCGATGCGGTGCTGATGCAGGAGGCGCCGCGCCTCGGCGCGATCCACCGTCTCGCGGACGGTGACCAGCTTCTCCTTGGTCATGAGCTCGGAGATCGGCTGCTTGGGATCGGTGGCGAAGCGCACGTCGCGGTTGGTGACGATGCCGACCAGCTTCTTGCTGCCCTGCTGCACCACGGGAATGCCGGAGATCCGATGCTCCGCCATCAGCTGCAGCGCGTCGGCCAGCGTCGCATCGGGGGCGATGGTGACGGGGTTCACCACCATGCCGGCCTCGAACTTCTTGACCTTGCGGACCTCGTCGGCCTGGCGCTCGATCGGCATGTTGCGGTGGATGACGCCGAGCCCGCCGGCCTGGGCCATGGCGATCGCCAGCGCGCTTTCCGTCACCGTATCCATGGCGGCGGAGATCAAGGGAATGCCCAGATTCACCTCGCGGGTGAGCCTGGTTTTGGTATCGGTTTCGGTGGGAAGGACGGACGAGGCGCCGGGCACCAGCAGCACGTCGTCAAAAGTAAGGGCCTGACGGAATTCCATGCTGCCTCCCGCATTGGGTTGGCGCCGCACTATACACAATGACGTCTGCAAGGGAAGGCGCTTGCCGCGCGCGGCAGAGGCGCACCCGCCGCAAGGCTGAAGCCCGCCGGAAACCATCGGAATCGGGCTTCCGCATCAACCCTTTGCAAGCGGCGAAAAGACCCTTCCGGGAGCGTGGCTAAGGAACGGCGCCAGTGGCCGGCGGCGTGCGGAAGCCCAGCGCCACCACATAGACCTCCGCCGATTCGGATCGGCTCGCCGGCGGCTTCACGTGGCGCACGCTCTCGAAATCGCGCTTGAGGAGCTGCAGCAGCTCGCGCTCGGTGCCGCCCTGGAACACCTTGGCGATGAAGCTGCCGCCGGGCGCGAGGATGCTGCGCGCGAAGTCGTAGGCGGCCTCCGCCAGGGCCACGATGCGCAGGTGATCGGTGGTGGCGTGGCCGGTGGCGGGCGCCGCCATGTCCGAGAGCACGACATCGGCGGCGCCGCCGAGCGCCGCCTTGATCGCGTCCGGCGCCGAGGCTGCGAGGAAATCCAGATGCAGCAGGGTCGCACCGGGAATGGGATCCATCTCCAGGATGTCGATGCCGACCACCCGGCCCCTGGCGCCGACCCGCGCCACAGCCACCTGGGTCCAGCCGCCGGGCGCCGCGCCGAGATCGACGACGCGGGTGCCGGGCTTCAGGAGGCGCAGGCGGTCGTCGAGCTCGAGCAGCTTGAAGGCCGCGCGCGAGCGATAGCCGAGGCGCCGCGCCTCGGTGACGTAGGGATCGTTGAGCTGGCGGTGCAGCCACTGGATCGAGGACGCCGTGCGCCGGCCGGTGTTCTTGACGCGCTCGGCGGGGGTGCGGGACCGCGTGGGGGCGCCGCTGCGCTTGCGTCCGCCTCCGCGCCCGGAACTGCCACGCATGACCGGAGATCAGCGCCCCGCGAGCAGGGCGTGCAGGATGCCCTCGCGCAGGCCGCGGTCGGCGACGCCGACGCGGCCCACCGGCCAGAGCGTGCAGATCGCCGCCAGGATCGCGCAGCCCGCCAGCACGAGATCGGCACGCTCGCCGCCGATGCAGGGATGTGCCACGCGGGCGTCATAGTCCATGTCGAGGAGCCGCCGGGAGACGGTCTCCACCTGCTCGAAGCTGAGGGAGGTGCCGTCCACCGCCGAGCGGGTGTAGCGCGGCAGGTTGAGGTGGATGCCGGCGAGCGTGGTGACAGTGCCGGAGCTGCCGAGCATCTGCACCTGCCGGCGCTCGATGCGGCGCGCGATGTGGTGGCGCGCCTCGAAGCCCGCCAGCGCCGCGCGAACCTCGCCGAGCATGGCGGCATAGACGTCCTCGGTGACCGCGCGGCCGTCGTAGCGGTCGCTGAGGGTCACGACGCCATGGGGCAGCGAGACGTAGTCGAGGACCTGGGGCGGGTGGCGCGGGTTGCGCGGCAGGCGCAGCCAGACCAGCTCCGTCGAGCCGCCGCCGATATCGAAGACGATGGCGAAGGGCGTGCGGCGGTCGAGGAGCGGCGCGCAGCCCGCCACCACCAGCCGCGCCTCCTCATGGCTGGAGATGATCTCGATGGGGATGCCGGTCTCGCTCCGCACCCGCTCCAGGAACTGGTCGCAGTTCAGGGCCCGCCGGCAAGCCTCGGTCCCGACCGAGCGCGAGAGGGTCACCTTGCGCCGGGCCATCTTGCCGGCGCAGACCGTCAGGGCTTCCAGGGTGCGGTCCATGGCGGCGTCCGAGAGCCGGTTGCTCTGGGCCAGCCCCTCGCCAAGCCGGACGATGCGGGAGAAGGCATCGATGATCCGGAAGCCCCGCCCCGACCGCCGGGCCACCAGGAGGCGGCAATTGTTGGTGCCGAGATCGATCGCCGCGAAGGTCTCCCGGACGTCGGCATTCGCTGTAATTCCTTGCGGAATCACAGAAATCCCGGTCTCGAACGGGGTCTCGGCGGCGCGCTCCAACGGGTCCTCCTGCCGGCAGCGGCCGGCCCCATCGGGCCACGCAAACGCCATGCCGAGGCCGACTTTAGCCCAGGATCCGCAACCGGTAATAGCCCCTAGCCCCACCTCAAAAGGAGCGAGGGGCGAACTCCCCCTGCCCGGCCGCCAAGCCCTCCCCAGACCGGGTTGACCCGCCAAGGGACCGAACCACCTACCCAATAGGGCCGGCCCTATGCTATTTACCCAGCCCTCGCGCTTGGGGGATCGTCTAACGGTAGGACAGCAGACTCTGACTCTGCTTATCGTGGTTCGAATCCACGTCCCCCAGCCACCGCTTCCCTAAGTATCTGAAATCGCGGGTGCGTTATGCCTCGGTCTTGATCAGGAGGCTTCGTTCGCCTAACGCTCCCACAATGCCCCACGGAAACGCGGCGTCTGGCAACGAAGTGGGGAGGAGAGGTCGCTGCCTCGCTCCGGCAGCGCCGTCACCCAATGCTGGGAAGAAAGTTGAGGAGCGCCGCTACAATTGCCTCAGGCGCATCCTCCTGAACGACATGACCGGCGCCGGGAACGATCCTAAGAGTCGAACCTGGAATTTTTGCTGCGAGCTTTGGCGCATTCTCGACAGAAATCCATTTGTCCTCTTTGCCCCACAGTATCGTCACCGGACAGCGAATGCTGTGATAGTCAGAACTCCACTTCATCCGTGTAGCGCTCGTCCATCTGAGCCACCTGACGATAAAAAGCGGCTTGGCCTACTTCCCCAAACCACGGCTTTGCATAGAGGGACATGATCTCGGGACGCAAAGGCTTGTGCACTCCGCCCGCGATATATGCTGGAACAATCGCTTCATGCACGTAGGCCGGCAGGCCAGCAAAAACAGCTTCATGTTGGCGGGCATGGCGGATCAAAGATGTCCCCCTATGCGTAAGTGCCACAGGGTCGATAAGAGTTAGCGATCGGTAATTTCGTTTACCGAGCAAATGGGCGCGCAGCAGCGTGGCGCCTCCAAAGTCATGACCGACGACGTCCGGCGCATCGAGCCCCCAGTGCTCCAGCAAAGCGGCAAGAACCTTGTCTTGTATGCCGAGCGAGACGTCCTGCCCAGTTTTCATCTCAGACTGTCCATAGCCCAGCAGGTCGTAGAAGTAGACGCGCCGGCGGTCCGCGAAATAGGGAATGATTCGACGCCAAATCGCTGAGTTGAAGGGTGTGCCGTGCACGAAAACCACCGGAGGGCCATCTCCAATGATCCCGTATCGAATGGCTTGGCCGTTGAAATTGAAGGTTTTTGTCAAAGGGAGGTCGGCAGCGTCCTGGATTGTCATTTATAACCCCTTATTGTTATAATTCAGGTTAGGTAGCGCCGTTTGCCTAGGAACGCAAACAGAAAAATGACTGTGCAGAAAAATGCGGGGTGTTAGATGGTCCCACGAGGATGGTTCCGCATTCGTCGCGGATGGGAGTGCCGGCAAAGGGAGCGGCCAGTGCGCTATTTGGATGTCGGAAGTTCGTTGATCGGATGCCTGCTTCTGGCCGGCATCCCGGTCTTTGCAAACGATGCGTGAATGGCCCGTTCGATTTTTAGGAGGCGATTGCGTCCTCGACTTCCTAAACACCGCAGGCGGAACCACCAAGGCTCGCGACGTTGAGCGTCTGAATTCTTATGGGGATGTTCTCGCTTGGGCTCTGGCAGCAAGCATTATCAACGACGGCGAATGCGAGGAGCTTAGGAGAGCTGCAGCTGCCTCGCCGGATGTTGCAAATCAATGCTTGGACGACCTTCGAAATCAGCGCGAGCGCATTTACAATTTTGTCGCTGCTTCGATTGCGGGACGGTCCATACCAGAGATTGATCGCGTCAACGTGGAAGGCGGCATGCATGCGGCTCTTCAGCATGCTCGATTGGCGCCGGCTGAGACCCAGCTTTTACAATGGCAGCTTGAATTGAACTCGGCGGGCCTCTCGTTGATAAAATACCGGCTGGACCTGGCCGCCTCGACGTTGTTAACCGGCCCGTCAGGTCGCAATATTCGGCAATGCGAAATGTGTAGCTGGTTGTTTTTGGACATCTCGGAGTCCAAGAGGAGGCGGTGGTGTTCTATGGCGATATGCGGGAACCGAGCGAAAGCCCAACGGCACTACTATCGGCGGCGCTAATGAGCGCGCAGGGCGTATTGTTTCTCCCCGATAAAGGGATCGCAGCAACGACATATGCCTCCCCGAAACCTTCAGAGGAACAGTGCCCGCGAACTGTCTGACTGCTCCGCCATCTGACGAAATGAGGGGGTTGGGACGGTCACGCGGCCAATCGAGGCCTGTTGCGGCTTCAAGCGTCAGGCGAAATGAGGGCGTTGGAACCGTGCACTTAGTTCGATAAACATCCACGAAGGGCAGCCAGCGGCTGCCGCGCATAAAAAAAGCCCCGCCGACGAGGGCGGGGCTGATGGCATCGACCGCTGGTTGTCAGTGTGATGCGAGAAGAAACACGGCCGCCAGAAAGACGCCGAGACACAGCACGACGACCGGTATCGGCGTCGACGAGCTTGCACCATTCCAGCGATTGAACACGGGGTACCTCCTATCGAGGTTGAACGGTGGATATAGGAGGGGAATGCGGCGAAAAATGCGGGGGATTGCGGCAAAATGAGGCCCCGCCGGAGCGGAGCCTATTGATATGTCTCTATTTTCGACGGTGCTTCTGGTCCGGCGCCGGGAAACCAGCACGGCGGCAGTTAGCTGACCACCGAGCGCGTGTCGCCCTCTTCCTTGCCTCCGAACCGCTCGAGCCACTGGGACATCAGGGCGCGTCCACTCACCGGGAAACGCTCGTCCAGCACGTCGAGGGAGAGGATTCTGTCGGCTCGGAAGTGACGAAAGTCGTTTCTGAGCTCGCACCATGCGCTGACCAGCGTCGCTTCCACATAATAGGCGACGGCGATCGGCCAGACCGTCCGGTGGGTGCGATTGCTTCGCTCGTCGGCATAGGCGATGCGCAGCTTGTGCTCGTTCCGGATCGCGACACGGATCGTCGAAAGGTCGGCAACCGGCGGCGACGGCACTCCCCGGCCCGAGACGTAGAAGGGCGGCGCCGTGAGAAAAGCGCGCATCGCCTCCGGCAGCGCCACGGTTATCTTCGACAGTACGCTTTCCGCCGCCTCCATGAGTCCGGCGTCGCCGGTGCGGTGGAGCAGCCGCGTCCCGACCGCGATCGCCTCGATCTCGTCTGCGGTGAACATCAGCGGCGGCAAATCGAATCCGCGCTTCAGGACATAGCCCAGGCCCGGCGCGCCCTCGATCGGCACGCGGCGGGCCTGCAGCGCGGCCACATCGCGGTAGACCGTCCTGACGGTGATCTCGAGCTCCGCCGCCAAGGTCGCCGCGGTGACCGGGCCAGGCGCGGTGCGGAGAAACTGGATGAGCTCGAAAAGCCGATCTGCTCTGCGCATGGCTGCTCTCTCAAAAGCGGGTAGGGCAAGATTAGGCTCCTGACAAGACGCTGTCAGCAGCAGCTCCCTACCCTTCTCCTCGACGCGGAGATTGCCGCGATCAGGAGGCGCCGCATGCGACGACACGATATTGGCCCGCTGGCCGTCGGAGCGATTGACGTCCCGGTAGACAGCGGCGGGCGTACCCTCATCCTGTTGGCGATGTGCTTGGGCGTGATGATCGCTCAGGTCGACACGTCAGTGGTCAACCTGGCGATGCAGCCGATCGCCCTGACCTTCCACGCGTCGGTCGCGCCGCTGCAATGGGTGCTCAATTCCTACAACCTCGTCTACGCGGTGCTACTGCTGAGCGGCGGATTGATTGCCGACCTTTACGGGCGACGGCTCGCATTCATGCTGGGCGCGGCGGTGATGACGGTCGCGTCGGTGATCTGCGCGTTCGCGCCCGGCATCGGCGTGCTGATCGCCGGCCGGGCCCTCACCGGCGTCGGCGCCGCGCTGCTGCTGCCGTCATCCCTCGCGATCATCCGCGTGGTCTGGCCGGACCCGGCGTCGCGCGGGCGCGTCCTCGGCATCTGGGCTAGCTGCAACGGCCTCGCCTATGCGATCGGCCCCAGTATCGGCGGGTTCCTGATCGAGCAATTCGGCTGGAGCAGCGTGTTCTTCCTGATCGTGCCATTGGGCGCGGCGACATTCCTGCTGGCCGGGATCGCCGTCGCGGAATCCGCCCATCCTCAGGGCCGTCATTTCGACCTCGGCGGCCAGGTCCTGGGCGCGATCGTGCTCGGCGGCACCGCTTTCGCGGCGATTGCCGGCCGCGACGGCGGCAGCATCTGGATCTATGCCCTGGCGCTGTCCGCGATCGGGTTGCCGCTCTTTCTTCTGGTGGAGCACCAGGCCGGTCCGGGCGCGCTGGTTCCCCTCGACTTGTTCCGCAACGGGGCATTCACCGGCTCGATCGTGGCCACCGCGACAATGACTTTTGGCATCTACGGCATGATCTTCCTGCTGCCGCTGGGCTGGCAATCCTCGGGCTCGCTGGGACCGGCGCAGGCGGGGCTCGCTCTGATGCCGGCCGCGCTGGTGTTCTTCTTCGTCTCGCCACGGTCCGGCCGCCTGACGCAACGCTTCGGACCGTGCACCATGACCGCGGGCGGCGCCGCGATCATGGGCTGCGGCCTGCTCACGCTGTCCGCCACGAACGCGGGAAACCCCCTCATGCTGGCGGAGGCAGGGCTGGTTCTCGCCGGCCTCGGCATGGGCCTGTGCACGGGGCCGCTGCTGGCGATCGCCGTGGGCTCTGTCGACGCCGCACGATCGGGATCCGCCGCGGCGCTGGTCAACGTCGCCCGCATGACCGGAGCGACCCTCGGCGTCGCCCTCCTGGGAATGGTCTATGCGCTGCCGCACGACGGCTCCGCGGGCTTTCGAGCCGCCATGCTGATCGGCGGGATCGCGCAGCTCTGCGGCGCCGGGATCGTCTGGGCGACGACCCGAAAGTCCGGACGGACGCAGGCTTCCTGACCGGCCTACGGCGTCGGCGCTGCCTTGCCGGCCAGCGTCCGCCGCAGCTTCGCCATGCCGCCGAGCCAGCGGTCGTAGTTCTGCGTCTTGTTCTGCATATACGCCTGCACCTGCGGATGCGGCAGGATGAGAAAGCTCTCGCGCTCGAGGCCAGCGATCGCGGCTGATGCCACTTCCTCCGGCGTCAGCACGCCGTCGACCTCCGCCGAGGAGCCCGGGATCGAGCGCAGCATCGCGGTGTCGACGCCTTGGGGACAGAGGATCGAGACGCGGATGCCGTCGTCGCGATGGGTGATGGCGAGAGCCTCGGCGAAGCCCACCGCGGCGTGCTTGGTGGTCGCATAGACCGCGCCGCCGATCTGGGACAGCAGCCCGGCAGCGGAGACCGTGTGCAGGAAATAGCCGCCGCCGCGCGGGATCATCCGCGGCAGCAATGCCCGGGCGGCGTAGACATGAGCCATGACGTTCACCGCCCAGCTCCGCTCCCACTTCTCGTTGGATGTCGCGGCGACGGTGGCTCCCGGCGTCTCGAAGGTGGCGATGCCGGCATTGGAGCAGAACAATGCGATCGGACCGAACCGCCGCTCGGTCTCCTCGATCAGACGGATGACATCGATCTCCACCGCAACATCGCAAGCGAAGCCGGCGCCGCCGACGCCATGCGCGACGGCTTCCGCCCCCGCCCCATCGAGATCGGCGACGACGACGGTCTTGGCCCCCTCGCGATGAAAGCGCTCCACCAGGGCGCGGCCGATCCCGCCGGCACCGCCCGTCACCACCACAACCTGGTCCCTGACTTTCATCTCCCGCCTCTCGTCCGCTGCGGGTTGAAGTGTAGCGGGCGGATACACCCCTGACAGCCTTCCCGTAACGCGCTGCCCGGCTGCAATTTCCTACTATTCCGCCGGAATGCCTTGCGCGTAGCGTCGGCGATCTCGGGCCCGTTCCGGACCCGAACGCCTACAATTGAGCAGATCCGGCGATCCGCCGATGCAGGACAGTTTCTTCGACAAGGTGTGGAATCAGCACGTCATCGCCGAGCTCGGCGACGACGTCTTCCTCCTGCACGTCGACCGGCATGTGATCCAGGAGACGACCTGCGCCCAGGCCTTCGCCAACCTCGACCGCGACGGCCGCAAGACGCGCAATCCCGAGCTCACCTACGCCACGATCGATCACGTCGTCTCCACCGCCCCCGGCCGCACCGGCGAGACCTATGAGGGCGGCCGCGAGTTCGTCCATCTCATGCGCGGCAATTGCGCCGCGCACGGGATCGAGCTTATCGACGTCGATCATCCCTGGCAGGGGATCGTGCACATCGTGGCGCCGGAGCTCGGCATCGCGCTGCCGGGCGCCACCCTGGTCTGCGGCGACAGCCATACCGCGACGTCCGGCGGCGTCGGCGCCTATGCCTGGGGCATCGGCACCAGCGAGGTCGAGCACGTGCTGGCGACCCAGTCGATCGTGCAGCGCCGGCCCAAGCGCATGCGCGTGAGCTTCGACGGCGCGCTCGGCGCCCACGTCTATCCCAAGGACCTCATCCTCTACCTCATCGGCCAGGCGGGCATCTCGGCCGGACGTGGTTTCGCGGTGGAATATGCCGGCGCCGCCATCCGCGCCATGCCGGTCGAAGGGCGGCAGACCATCTGCAACATGTCGATCGAGCTCGGCGCCCGTGCCGGCTTTATCGCCCCCGACGATGCGACCTATCAATATCTCGCCGGCAGGCCTTTCGTGCCGACGGGGCGGGACTGGGACGACGCCCTCGCCCATTGGCGCAGTCTCCCCGGCGATCCCGGCGCCAAATTTGACCGGGAGATCGCGATCGACGGCGCCGACATCGCGCCCCAGATCACCTGGGGCACCACGCCCCAGGACGTGGTGGGCGTCGACGGTCGCATCCCCGATCCCGCCGCCGCGCCCGACGCCAGCCGCCGCACCGCCATGGAGCGCTCCCTCGCCTATCTGGACCTGCAGCCGGGCCAGAAGCTCGAGGGCATTCCCATCGACGTGGTCTTCATCGGCTCCTGCACCAACAGCCGGATTTCCGATCTCGAGGCGGCGGCGAAGGTGGCGCGCGGGCGCAAGGTGGCACCGGGCGTGCGCGCCCTGGTCGTCCCCGGCTCCGCCCAGGTGAAGCAGGCCGCCGAATCTCTCGGCCTCGACCGGATCTTCAAGGACGCAGGCTTCGAGTGGCGCGAGGCCGGCTGCTCCATGTGCGTCGCCATCAACGACGATCAGGTGCCGCCGGGCAAGCGCTGCGTCGCCACCTCGAACCGCAATTTCGAGGGCCGGCAGGGGCCGGGCAGCCGCACCCATCTCGCGAGCCCCGCCAGCGCCGCCGCCGCCGCCGTCAGCGGCGCCATCGCCGACGTCCGCAAGCTCGCGGTCTGAAAGGGATCCGGCCGCCATGGAGAAGTTCACCGCCGTCAAAGGCATCGCCGCCAGCTTCCGGCAGGAGAACATCGACACCGACGCGATCATCCCCGCGACTTATCTGCGCTCCCTTACCGCCGATCTCGGCGGCGGGCTCTTCGGCCGCTCGCGCTACGGCGCCGACGGCAAGGAAAATCCGGATTTCGTTCTCAATCGCCCGCCTTTTCGCGACAGCCGCGTCCTGGTGGCCGGCGCGAACTTCGGCTGCGGCAGCTCGCGGGAAGGCGCGGTCTGGGCGCTGCTGCGCTTCGGCATCCGCTGCGTGATCGCGCCGAGCTTCGGCGACATCTTCTTCGAGAACGCGTTCAAGAACGGCCTGCTGCCGGTGATCCTGCCCGAGCGCGAGGTGCGGGCGCTCTTGGACCACCTCGCAGCCACCAACGATCCCACGCTGTCGGTCGACCTCAAGCGTTGTGTCGTCGAGACGCCCCAAGGCCGCAGCATACCCTTCGCAATTCCGCCGGCGCGCCGGGCGGCGCTGCTGGAGGGGCTGGATGAGATCGGGCAGACATTGCAGCACGGCAGCGAGATCGCCGCCTTCCAGACCGCTGACGGCGCCAAGCGGCCGTGGATTCACGCCCGGGCGCGCGGCCTGGTCGCGTCGCGGTCAAGGACACGCTGAGCCGGCGCCATGCCGGCCGGCATCCGGGCGAGGCCGATTATGTGGGGGCCGGGTCCTCGGGATAGGCGGCCTGCAGCGCGGCGAGGCGCTTCTTCGCCTCGTCCACTTTCAGCTTCTCGAAGCTCTCCGTCGCCCGCGCCAGCGTCGACGACGACATGCTGGCGGGATCGCGCGCCTTGCGGCTCAGGAGAAAGAGGGTCGCGAAGGTGCTCTTGTCCACGCCCTGCGCCTTCAGCGCGATGGCGAGGGACTCGCCCGTGGGCGAGCTCAATATCTGGCGCGCGGCCGCCGACGAAATCCGGCTGTAGCGCGCGAACAATTCATCGAAATGTCCGACTTTGCCGTCACGAAGCGTCTTCAGCAGGAATTCGATGGTAAGGGCGCCGGCCGCACGCATCTCCAGCGCCAGCGACAGCGCCCATTCCGGCGAGGTTCCGCCTGTCGCCGCTCCGGCAGCGCTCTTGCCGCTCGGCGACGTCGCGATGTGATGCTGGTCGACGAGCTGCTGACGCAGATCCTCGGGAACGAACTCCTGCATCTTGGTCGCGAGATCCTTCGGCAGATCGACGCGACTGACCAGCGGCTTCTGCAATTCAGGCTCGGCGCGGGAGGCTTCGACGAGCACTTCCATGGCATCGCGGGAGATAGTCGCGCCGGGGTTCTCCACCAGCCAGCGCATCGACATCGCGTCGCGGGTTTCAACGACCGCCGAGGAAACCGACGCCGGAACCGACTCCCGCTGCAGCGTGCCCAGCCGGTGCTCCAGCGGGCTCTGCCGGATGATGTCGAGAAGATCGGCTTCGTCCAGCACGCTGCTCTCGCTCAGCACGGGGAAGGCGATGGCGATCTGGTCGTGCGCCAGAGCCAAGACCAGGACCTTGGGCGCCTGGGGATCCCGGGCCAGCCGCTCAGACAACTGCTGACGGACGCCGGCGGGGGCACGCTTGATGATCTCCATGACGACGTTCACCGCCATGTTCCGCTCGTCGGGGCTGAGATCGGCACTGGCCCGGGCCAGATCGTAGAGGCCGGACGCCAGCGCCGAGCGCGCGCTGTCCGACGGGTCGGGCGCGAGGGCGAGCAACTCCTTGGCCCGGCCCTGCAGCGAGGCGAACGTCGCTTTCTCAGACACCTTCATGATGTGGCTACCTGACTCTCGTCGCAGAACGTGTAGTTGTGGCCCGCGCATGGTTAAGGATCATCTAAGCGCCTCACATTTATCGATATTGCCCAGGAACCGGCGGGTCGCACCGAAGCCGGATACCAGGGCCCACGGGCGCACCGGGCGGTGGCAGGGACTGGCAGCGGGAGCGCCGGTCCCTATTGTCTCGCCCCAGGGGAACCCGCAGGCCCCCGGAGCCGTTTAGCTCATCGCCCGGCCAACGTCCGAGGCACGATGCCGATGGCATGCGCGCGGGCGATTGATGCAGGGGCGGCCTTATGCACGACCGATTCGATGGCAGCGGCAAACGCTATTCCCGAAAGGCCCGAGTCGCCGCGACAGCGATGCCCGCTCGACAGGACAGCGCCGCGCGAGCGAGCGGCTACGCCCTGGGGTTTATCCTGGTATTCGCCGCCGCGGCATTTGTTGTCGCCCATCACGTCCTGGCGCGCTGATCGGGCTTTCGGTCACGGAGCCGACTGGGTCGGCGACCCCAAACTTGACACCGCCCACCGCACCGCCGTAGCGGAGGCACTGGCGGCATGAGCCTATTGTAGTTGATGGTGACGGCGCGCGGGACCGAGTGACCTGGGCCGCCGCCGGCGGTGCAGCCACGTCGGAGCGCGAGAGGAGATGCAGGGACGCGAGTGGTGGCGAGGGGCCACGATCTATCAGGTCTATCTCCCGAGCTTCTTCGATGGCAATGACGACGGCACCGGCGATCTTCCGGGCCTGCTGGCGCGGCTCGGGCATATCGCCGATCTCGGCGTCGACGCGATCTGGATCTCGCCGTTCTATCCCTCGCCCCAGCACGATTACGGCTACGACGTGGCGGACTATCGCGCCGTCGATCCCCTGTTCGGGACCGACGCGGATTTCGACCGCGTCGTCGCCCGCGCTCACCACCTCGGGCTTCGCGTCCTCATCGATCAGGTCTGGAGCCACACCTCGTCGGAGCACGCCTGGTTCCAGGAAAGCCGCAGCTCCCGGGACAATCCCAAGGCCGGCTGGTACGTCTGGGCCGACGCGCGCCCCGACGGATCGCCGCCGAACAATTGGCTCTCCGTCTTCGGCGGCAGCGCCTGGCGCTGGGATCCGGTGCGGCGGCAGTATTATCTCCACCACTTCCTGCTCAGCCAGCCGAAGCTCAACCTGCGCGAGGACGCGGTGCTGGCGGAGCATTTCGCCACCGCCGAATTCTGGCTCGGCCGCGGCGTCGACGGCTTCCGCTTCGATGCCGTCGATTTCATGCTGCACGATCCCGACCTGCGCGATAATCCCGTCGCTGGCGTGGCGCCGGCCCAGGCGCCGGTGAACCCCTTCCGGATGCAACAGCATCCCCACGACATGTCCCACGCCGACACCGATCGCCTGATGACCGGCATCCGGTGGTTCATGAACCGATTCCCCGAGGCGACGACGATCGGCGAGCTCTCGAGCGAGCCCGGCGCCTCCCGGCGCGTCGCCGCCATGACCGGCGGTACCCGGCTGCACATGGCCTATACGCTCGGAGTGGCGAAGGCGCCGTTCGGTGCGGCGGGGTTCCGGCAGATGCTGACCGAGGCCATCGACCACAGCCGGGGCACCTGGCCCTGCTGGTCCTTCAGCAATCACGACGTCGCCCGCGTCGCCTCACGGTGGAATCCGACCGGCGTGGAAGCCGTGGCCTTCGCCGTCTTGCAGATGGCGCTCCTGCTGTGCCTGCCCGGCAGCGCCTGCCTCTTCCAGGGCGAGGAGCTCGGTCTCCCCAACGCCGACATACCCCGCGAGAGGATGCGCGATCCCTTCGGCCTGCGTTTCTATCCCGCCTATCACGGACGCGACGGCGCGCGCACGCCGATGCCGTGGACCGCCGGCGCACCGAACCTCGGATTCTCCCGCGCGGCAGAGACCTGGCTGCCCCTCGCGCCCGCTCACGATGGCCTTGCGGTGGATCTCCAAACGAAAGACACAAGGTCCACTCTCGCCGCCTATCGCGGCATGCTCGCCTGGCGCAAGCGGCATCTGGCGTCGATCGACGGCGATATCGCCTTGCTGCCGCTGCCGGATCCGCTGCTGGCGTTCCAGCGCGGCAGCGGCGCGGACGCGATCATCGCGATCTTCAACCTGGCGGCCGACGGGGTCGAGATCCCGATTGCGGGTTTGCCCAAATTTAGCGTCGCCGCGAATCTTCCTTTCGTGACGCGGCCGAGCGGCCCGATACTCGCCCTGCCGCCCTACGGCGTGACCCTCGGCATCGCCGTGCCCTAACTCAGCGATCGATCAGGAATCGATACTCCGTACGCGAGCGGAAGGTCTGGCCGGGCCGCAGCACCGTGCTGGGAAAATTCGGCTGGTTCGGCGAGTCGGGGAAGTGCTGCGTCTCCAGGCAGAACCCGTCGCCCTGGCGATAGGCTCGGCCCCTCGCACCGCGATGCCGGCCGTTGAGGGAGTTCCCGGTATAGAACTGGATCCCGGGCTCGGTGGTGAACACCTCCATGACACGTCCGCTGCCGGGATCGCGCACGCAGGCGGCGAGCCGCGGCCCGTCCGACGGCTCCTGGGGCAGCACGTAGGTCTGATCGAAGCCCCGCACCTGCATGATCTGCTCGTAGTCGGCGCGGAGGTCGGTGCCGATGAGCTTCGGAAGACGGAAGTCGAGGGGAGTTCCGTCCACCGGGCGGATTTCGCCGGTCGGGATCAGCGCGGCATCGACGGGCGTGAAGGCGTCGGCGGCGATCATCACCTCGTGCCCGTATACATCGCCCGAGCCCTCGCCGCTCAGGTTGAAGTAGGCGTGGTTGGTGAGGTTGAGCACCGTCGGCTTGTCCGTGGTCGCGGTGTAGTCGAGCCGCAGGGTGTTGTCGGCGGTGAGCGTATATCGGACCTCCGCCGACAGCTTTCCCGGATAGCCTTCCTCGCCGTCGGCGCTGACGTAACGAAGCGCCAGGGCAACGCCGTCCTCGGCGGGCTCGGGCGCCGCCGCCCACACCACCTTGCCGAACCTACGGATGCCGCCGTGAATTGCATTCGGCGGGCTGTTGCAGGCGAGCCGGTACTCCACCCCGTCAAGGGAGAAGCGCGCACCGGCGATCCGGTTGGCGAAGCGGCCGGTGATCGCCCCGAAGCTGGCGGTGTCCTCCACATAGTCCGCGAGGCCGGCGAAGCCCAGCACCACGTTGTCCCGACGACCCAGCCAATCCGGCACGTGCAGCGCGGCGAGTATTCCGCCATAGGTGATGATATCGGCCGACATGCCATGCCGATTGGTCAGGCTGTAGCGCTCGACGGCGGTGCCGTCGGCAAGCTGGCCGTAAGGTGTGCGCTCGATAGTCCCGCTCACGTCGATTTCCCCCTTATCGCCTGCCGCTGTCGCGTCAGGTCCAGCCGCCGTCCACCACGAAATTCTGCGCCGTCACCATACGGCTATCGTCCGCCGCCAGCCACAGGACCATGCGGGCGATATCGGGCGGATAGAGTTTCGCCGGAATACACTGCCCCCGCAGCATCTCCGATTCCGACTCCGGTGTCAGCCACAGCTCGACCTGCCGCTCGGTCATGATCCAGCCCGGCAGCACGGCGTTCACCCGGATCATGTGTGGGCCGAGATCCCGGGCGAGCGCCCGGGTCAGCCCGATGACCGCGGACTTGGCGGTGAGATAGGCGGGCATGCCGCCCTGCCCGAGCAGGAAGCTGATCGAGCTCATGTTGACGATGGCGCCGCCGCCATTGGCGATCATCTCGTCCTTGACTGCCTTGGCGGCGAAGAACTGGTGCCGCAGATTGGTCGCCATCCGCTCGTCCCAGTATTCCGGCGTCACCTGGTCGATACCATGCCGGTCGTCGCGGGCGGCGTTGTTGACCAGGACCGTTATCGGACCGCCGAGCGTCACGCGCACCTCGTCGATGGCGAGGCGCAGCGCCGCGATGTCCCGCAGATCGGCGGCGGCGAAGTGGCACCGCGCGGCCCGCGGCCCGAGCTGGCCCAGCAGCTTCCCGGCGGCCGACGTGTCGAGGTCGATGAAGCCGACCCGGGCGCCCTGATCGGCGAAATGCTCGACCATGCTGGCGCCGATGCCGGAGGCGCCGCCGGTGATCAGCACCGTGCGGTCGCGCAAGCTCGGATACACGGCAAAGTTCGTCATGCGGTTCCCCGCTGCGGGAAAGCCCGCATGATATCGGACCGTTTCGGCCGACGCGACAGAGCGATGGCCCGGCCGGCGGCCTCGTTCGCCACAATCGGGTGGGGCTCTTCCGCTATCTCGCATAGGCGGTAATGAGGATTTTGCGTGGCAACCACGGGTCACCCCGGCTATCGTGCAGCGAACGCAGGCGGCAACTCCCACCCAGCATGTCGCATTATTCGATCTTCAGCCTGGCGCGGAACGCGCTGAGCCGGCATCAGGCTTGGTCCCGCGCCTGGCGCGATCCCGAGCCCAAGCGGTCCTATGACGTCATCGTCATCGGCGGCGGTGGTCATGGGCTCGCCACCGCCTACTACCTCGCCAAGCTGCACGGCATCACCAACGTCGCGGTGCTGGAGAAAGGCTGGCTGGGCGGCGGCAATACCGGGCGCAACACGACCATCGTACGCTCGAACTACCTGCTGGACGCCAACCAGCACTTCTACGAGCACTCCCTGAAGCTCTGGGAAGGCCTTTCCCGGGATCTGAACTACAACGTCATGTTCTCCCAGCGCGGCGTGCTCAACCTGCTGCATTCCGATGCCCAGCTTGACGCCTTTTCCCGCCGCGGCAACGCCATGCGCCTCAACGGCATCGACGCGGAGATGCTGTCCCGGGACGAGGTGAAGAAGATGGTGCCGCTGCTGGATTTCTCCGAGCGCGCGCGGTTTCCGATCGCCGGCGGCCTCTTGCAGAAGCGCGGCGGCACGGCACGGCACGACGCGGTCGCCTGGGGCCTCGCCCGCGCCGCCGACCGGCTCGGCGTCGATATCATCCAGAATTGCGAGGTGACCGGCATCCGGCGCGAGGGCGGGCGCGTCACCGGCGTCGAGACCACCCGCGGCGCGATCGCGGCAAAGAAGATCGGCATCGCCGTCGCCGGCCATTCCGGCCACGTCGCGGCGATGGCGGGGCTGCGGCTCCCCATCGAGAGCCATCTGCTGCAGGCGGCGGTGAGCGAGCCCCTGAAGCCCGTGCTCGACACCGTCGTGACGTCGGGCGCCGCCCACGTCTACGTCAGCCAATCCGACAAGGGCGAGCTGGTATTCGGTGGCGATCTCGACTTCTACAACAGCTACGCTCAGCGCGGGAACCTGCCGGCGATCGAGCTCTTCACCACCGCGCTTCTGGCGCTGTTTCCCACCTTCAGCCGGCTCCGGCTGATGCGCCACTGGGGCGGCATCATGGACATGACCATGGACGGCAGCCCGATCATCGGCAAGACGCCCATCGACGGACTCTATATCGACGGCGGCTGGTGCTACGGCGGATTCAAGGCGACGCCGGGCTCCGGCTGGGTCTTCGCCTATACCATCGCCCAGGACCGGCCCCACGAGCTCAACGCCGCCTTCTCCCTCGACCGCTTTCAGCGCGGCACCATCATCGACGAGAGAGGCGCCGGGCCGTTCCCCGGCGCGCACTGAGGAGAGACGCCGGTGCTGCTGATCCCCTGCCCCTGGTGCGGACCGCGCGGCCACAGCGAATTCACCTATGGCGGCGACGCCGCGGTGAAGCGCCCGAGCGATCCCGTGACGGCATCGGACGAGGAGTGGTTCGCCTACGTCTATCTCCGCGACAACCCTCGCGGCGCCCACCTCGAGTACTGGCACCATCACGCCGGCTGCCGCGCCTGGATCAAGGTGCTGCGCGATACCCTGACGCACGAGATCACATCGGCGGTTCCCGCGGCATCGCCACTCGCGCATCCGCCGGAGAGCGGGTCGAGATGACCACCCAACCCTTCCGCCTCGCCACCGGCGGGCTCATCGACCGCGGCCGGAAGCTCGCCTTCACCTTCGACGGTGTGTCCCACTCCGGCCACGCCGGCGATACCCTGGCCTCGGCGCTGCTGGCGAACGGCGTCCGTCTCGTCGGCCGCAGCTTCAAGTACCACCGCCCGCGCGGCATCTACACCGCCGGGCCGGAGGAGCCGAACGCGCTGGTGCGCCTGCGCGGCGGCGATCGCGCCGAACCCAATACGCGGGCCACCATGATCGAGCTCTTCGACGGTCTCGCCGCCGAGAGCCAGAACCGCTGGCCCTCCCTCGCCTTCGACCTCGGCGCCGTCGCCTCCCTGGCGGCGCCGCTGATCCCCGCCGGCTTCTACTACAAGACCTTCATGGGGCCGCCGGGCTGGCACTTCTACGAGCATTTCATCCGTCGCGCCGCCGGCCTCGGGCGCGCGCCGGCTGAATCCGATCCGGACGCCTACGAGAAGCGCAACGCCCACTGCGACGTTCTCGTCGTCGGCGGCGGCCCGGCGGGTCTCGCCGCGGCGCTCGCCGCCGGGCGAACCGGCGCCCGAGTTCTGCTGGTGGACGAGCGGCCCGAGCTCGGCGGCTCGCTCCGGCGCGAGCAGGCGGCGCTGGCGGATATCCCCGCGTCCGCGTGGCTGACGGCAACACTGACCGAGCTCGGCTCGCAGCCGGAGACCCGTCTCCTCCAACGCGCGACCGCCGTCGGCTACTACGATCACAATCTCGTCGCCGTCGTCGAACGCACCGGTGACCACCTCGCGACGCCGCCGATCCATGGTGCACGCCAAGTGCTGTGGCTGGTGCGCGCCAAGGAAGTCGTGCTCGCGACCGGCGCGATCGAGCGGCCGCTGATCTTCGCCGACAACGACCGGCCCAACATCATGCTGGCGTCGGCGGCACGCGCGTATGTCAACGAATACGCGGTCGCTCCGGGCCGGCGCGCGGTCGTCGCCACCAACAACGACAGCGCCTACGCCACCGCCCTCGACCTGCATCGCGCCGGCATCGCGGTCGCCGCCGTCGTGGATGCGCGGGATGTCGCGACCAGCGAGCCGGCCCGGCAGGTGCAGGCGGCGGGCATCCTCTGCCTCCCCGGCAGCACGATCGCCGGCGTCAAGGGCGGGCGTCAGGTCACGCGGGCGACGGTGGTGCCAGTTGCCGGCAAATCGAATTCCACGCAAGCGATCGACTGCGACCTCGTCTGCGTTTCCGGCGGCTGGAATCCGACGGTGCATCTGCATTCCCAATCCGGCGGCAAGATCGCCTACGACGAGGCGATCGCGGGCTTCGTGCCGGGCCAGGCGAAGCAGCGGACGCGCTCCGTCGGCGGCGCCCGCGGCAACTTTTCCCTCGCCGACGGCGTGGCCGAAGGCCTGTGCGCTGGCGCCGAGGCGGCTCGGGATGCGGGCTTTGGCAGCGGCACCGCGCCACCGGCGCCGGAGTGGCCGCGGCAGCAAGTGCAATCGATGGGCGTCCTGCCGGCGACCACAGGCCGCGGCAAGCGTTTCGTCGACCTGCAGAACGATGTCGTCACGGGAGATCTCGAGCTGGCGACGCGGGAGGGCTTCGTCTCGGTCGAGCACCTCAAGCGCTACACCACCCTCGGCATGGGTACCGACCAGGGCAAGACCAGCAACGTCAACGGACTCGCGATCCTGGCCGGGCTGCGAAACGCTGAGATACCGGCGGTGGGCACCACCACCTTCCGCCCACCCTACACGCCCTTCACCCTCGGCAACCTGGCGGCGCGGGAGACCGGGCTGCATTTCGAGCCGATCCGGCGCTCGCCGATGCACGCCTGGCATCAGGCCCACGGCACGGTCTGGGTCGAGGCCGGGTTGTGGCTGCGGCCCAGCACTTATCCCCGTGCCGGCGAGAGCCTCAATGACGCCATCAAGCGCGAGACAAGAGCAGTGCGGAACGGCGTCGGCCTCGTCGACGTCTCCACCCTCGGCAAGATCGAGATCGAAGGTCCCGACGCCGCGGAGTTTCTCGACCGCGTCTACGTCAACAACTGGAAGACTCTCGCCATCGGCCGCGCGCGCTATGGGCTGATGCTGCGCGAGGACGGTATGGTCTTCGACGACGGCACCACCTCGCGCCTCGGCGAGCAGCGCTATGTCATGACTACCACCACCGCCAATGCAGCGAAGGTTCTGCAGCATCTCGAGTTCTATCTCCAGGCAGTGTGGCCGGAGCTTCGAGCCAATGTCACGTCGGTGACGGATCAGTGGGCCGCCATGGCGCTCGCCGGTCCCAAAAGCAGAGCGGTGCTGGAGCGCGTCACGGCGGGCGTCGACGTCGGAAACGCGAGCCTGCCGCACATGGGCGCGCGCGAGATCGCCGTCGCCGGCGTCAAGGCGCGGATCTTCCGCATCAGCTTCTCCGGCGAGCTCGCCTACGAGATCAACGTGCCGGCGGATCAGGGCGCCGCGGTCTGGGAAGCGCTCCTCGCCGCCGGCGCCCCCGACGGCATCACCGCCTACGGCACCGAGGCGATGGGCGTGATGCGGATCGAGAAGGGCCATGTGGCCGGCGCCGAGCTCAACGGGAACACGACCGCGGAGGATCTCGGGCTGGGCCGGCTGGTCAGCGGCAAGAAGGACTGCATTGGCCGACGGTCGCTGACGCGCCCGGCCCTGACGGAAGCCAGCCGGCTGCGCCTGGTCGGGCTCGTGCCCGTCGACGTCACGCAGAGAATTCGCAGCGGCGCGCAGCTCGTGGAAGGTCCGGCGGCGGCGGCACCGGTCAAGATGCTCGGCCACGTCACCTCCACCGCCTTCAGCCCCAACCTCGGACACTCGATCGCGCTCGCGCTGCTGTCCGGCGGCCTGGAGCGCAAGGGCACGATCCTGCACGCCGCCTTCCCGCTCCGGAACGAGATTGTCGCGGTCCGCGTCACCGATCCGGTTTTTCTCGATCCCAAGGGAGAGCGGCTCCATGCCTGACGGCGAGACCCGCGTCTCCGCCCTGGCGGCGGGATACCACATCGGCAGCTTCGGCGCGGCGGCGGGACCGGGCGTCGTGCTGCGCGAGCGCCGGCCCCTGGCGATCGTGCAGATCGCGACATGGCCGACGCAGTCCGCGGTGGCGCGGTCGGCGGCGAACGGTGTCCTCGGCGGCGCGCGACTCCCGACTGCGGCGGATACGAGCGTCCTCGCCGGCGCGACGACGCTACTCTCAATCGGCCCCGAGCGCTGGCTCGCGGTGGAGCCCGAGCGGGCCGGACGCGATCTCGCCGCGGTCCTCACGGGCGCTCTTGGCGGCGGCCTCGCCGCCGTCGCCGATCTCAGCCATAGCCGTACGGTACTGCGCCTGTCCGGCCCGCGAACTCTGGATCTGTTGGCGAAGGGCTGCGCCCTCGATCTGCATCGGAGCAAATTCCCGGTCGGCGCCTGCGCCCAGGGGCTCTTGGCCCAGTTCGGCGTGCTGTTGCATGCCGTCGATGAGACTCCGGGCATCGACCTCTACGTCGCCCGCAGTTATGCCTTGGCGCTGTGGGAATGGCTCGGCGAGTTGGCGGCGGAGTACGGCTACCGCGTCGAGGCGCCGCTCACGGCCTGAGGGCGATCTGCCGCCAACTTGCCCATCGTGGGCAAGTTTTTCGGCAGGAAGCTAGGCGGCCTTCTCGCGCTGGCCGGTCTGGCAACGGAACTCGGAAAGCTGCCACTTGGGATGCTCTTCCACCCACTCGGCGGCGATCTGCTGCCCCTGGACCATGCAGCCCATCGGGCTCATGGCCTCCACGATCGGCCGCTCTTCCTTGCAGACATTGGGAGTCGCGGACAGGCAAACGACGAGTACTAGTGTCATCATATATGGACGGACCTCGTTTAAATCTGGCCTCCGTCCCCGGCGTTCATCCCTGATGCCTGTGGTTGACTGGTTCCCGGCGGTCGCCGGCGGTCGCAGGTCTTGCGACGTCGTAGCAATTGCCGTGCCATGGAGCTGTGACGGCTATCACTACCGTCCCGTGCCGGGGTCACCGGGCTGAACGACATGTGCTAGAATGCGGGCATCGTTCCAAGCGGGCGATATCGCGGGAGGATGGCGATGTCGAGGATCCTGGCATTGGCGGCCTGCTGCCTGCTGATGGCGGCCGCGCCGTCCTTCGGGGCGGATCTCAGCGCGGACCAGGTGCGCGCGATCGTCGCCTCGGCGCCCGCCGGCACCGCGCCCGATCTCTCCGGCAAATCCCTGGAGCAGCTCGATCTCAGCAACCTCAATTTCAAGCAGGCGAAGCTGGCCGGCGCCAACCTCTACGGCGCGAAGCTCGTGGGCGCCGACCTTCGCGGCGCCGATCTCTCCGGCGCCACCCTCAACCTCGCCTGGATCATGCGGGCGGATTTCACCGGCGCCAATCTCTCCGGCGCCAGCCTGCAGGGCCTCGTCGTCTCCCCGGGGCTGGAGATCTCGCTGCCGGATGCCCCCACTTTCAAGGGCGCGAATTTCTCCGGCGCGCGCATCATCGCGCGCTTCAGCCGCTTCGACCTCACCGGCGCCGATTTCAGCCACGCGATGATGGGCGCGGATATGAAGAACCAGTCCATGGGGCTGATGCGGACGGAGCTGTCCGGCGCGAAGCTGGCTGGTGCCAATTTCGCCGGCGCCGACCTTGGCCGCGCGCTCCTCAGCTTTGCCGATCTCACGAAAGCTAATTTCTCTGGCGCCAATCTCGCCGGCGCCGATCTCTCCGGCGCGGACCTCACCGGTGCTGATCTGACCAACGCGACGGCGACGGAAGCGGATTTCGGCAATGCGATCCTGAAGGACGCCACGGGCCTCGACACCGTGATCGGCCTGAAGCTGCCGCGCTAGATCAGGGGCGCACCACCACGCCCCAGGGCTGATCGCCGACCGGAATGGACTTGATCACCTTCTGCGCGGGCACGTCGATGACGGAGATATCGTTGCTGATGCCGTTGGTCGTGTAGAGCCGGCTCTCGTCCGCGTTGAAGGCGAGGTTCCAGACCCGCTGCCCGACCAGGAGATAGCGCTTCACCTCGAAGGTCTGGGCGTCGATGACGGCGACGCGATTGGCCGGGCCCAATGCCACGAAGGCGAATTTGCGATCCCTGGTCAGCACGATGCCCACGGGCTGGATCGATTCATTGGGCACGCCGGGAATCTCGAAGGTGATCTTCTTGATCACCGCCCGCTTTGCCGCGTCGATCACGCTGACGGTGCCGCCGACCTCGGCGGAGACCCAGACCTGGGCGCCATCGGCGGTCCACTCCGCGTGGCGGGGACGGCTGTCCACGAGCACGTTCGCCACCACCTGATGCGTCTCATTGTCGATGAAATGCGCCATGCTGGTGGTCTCGGACGTGTTGACGATCCAGCGGCCGTCGGGGCTGATCCCCATCCCCTCGGGCTCGACGCCGACGGGAATTTCGCCAACGACCTGGCGCTGCTTGATGTCCACGATCGAGACCAGACTGTCGTCCTCGTTGGAGACGTAGAGGTGCAGACCGTCCGGATGGAGCGCGAAGGTCTCGGGATCGGGCCCGCTCGGCAGCGGCTCCTTCAGGGTATAGCTGTTGAGATCGAGGACGTTGATGTCGTCGTCGTCGCTGGCGCAGATGTAGAGGACGCTCTTGTCCTTCGATAGGACGATCCCGCGCGGCCGCTGTCCCACCGGCACGGTCTTGATCACTGCCAAGGTAGCGCCATCGAGCACCGTGATGGTGTTTCCCTTCTCGTTCGAGACCAGGATGGTGTCCGCGGCCGCGGACGACACGACCCACGGCAGCAAGGCCATCGCCGACACCAGGAACCGATGCGACGCGATCATTTGCTGCAGTTCCTGAGATCTTTGTCGGAGATCGAGAACGCGTAGGGCCGCCCCGTCACCACCTCCACGTTGGAGACCGTGCACATCCGTCCCTTCTTGTCCTTGATCTTCACGTCGTAATGGCCAGGCGTGACGCCGGTGAGGGTGAGACGCTCGTCGGCATCGACGGTGCCGTCGCGGTCGTTCTTGCACTGATTGCCGCCCCACTGAGTCGTGCCCACCGGCGCCATGTAGAGCTCCTGGATCGTGACCGTGGTGAGGTTCCAGAAGCGCAGGCGGTCGGCGGCGGAGCTCTGGGCGATCAGCGCGAGCATCGTGGCACAGGTCAGGCCCGCGATCAGGCCCGGATTCCGGCAACCCGTCATCCTGGTTTCCTCCATCTGCTTCTTATCCGCGCTCTTGGCGAGCGGGTCTGCTTGGCGCCGAGAACAGACTAGCCGATGACGGGCCCGGCTTCTAGCGCGGGACGGCCGCCGTATCTGACGTGGGCGGCTCCGCCGCCATGTCCGGTGGGCAGTCCGGGCGCGGTGTCGTCCCGCGCCGATCCAGCGGGACGCGGCAATTGTTGACCCGCTGCTCGTCCGAGGCCTTGTCGCTGAGCCGCTCCTTGGCACTTTTCGGCAGCGGCTGCGGCACAGTCGCCTCGTCGGCGATCGCGCAGACCGGCACAAGCATCGCGGCGATTAGCCCCGCTGACAGCATCCAGTGACGCATCCTTGCCTCCATGATCTCCCTAGGGAGCGATCGAGCTGACCTCGGTGATGAACTTCTGGCGGATGGCGCGGCCGAAATCCTTGAAGCCCGCCGCCGGCAGCAGGAACGCCCCGGCGCCGCCGATCACATGGTCTCGATACCAGGGCGCGAGGATCGAGGCCTCGTCGCCTTCCAGGATCGGCAGGCCGTTGATGGTGACCACGCCGGCTACGAGCTCGTCGCGGACGGCATCGACGGGTACCTGCGGGTTGCAGTTGTCGTGGCCGTCGCCGGAGACGTCGACCACGGTGCGGTCGGACTTGACCGGCATCCGCGTCAGCACCTTGTCAGCGACGAATCGCAGCATGCGGGACATGCAGGTGAATTGCGACGCCAGGCGCGGCGCGATGCGGACCTTGGCGGCGAAGGCGGCCGCGTCCCCGGCGCTGGCGATCACCGTCCAGGGCACCGACACCTGGGGCTTGTCGGACCACTGCACGAGAGTGATGGCCAGCGACCGGCGTGGGCCGGAAAGAATGGCGTCCTGCACGGAACGATCCTCGAATGCCGCGGCAATGCCGCTCATCTGCAGACGGTAACGATCCTCGCTCACCGATCCCGAGACGTCGACGGCAAGCACGAGCCCGACATCGACGGTGCTCGCCGCGCGGGCCATCGGCGTGCCCAGGCAGATCGCGCCCAGCGCCACGACCGCTCCCCAGCGGGCCCTACCGGACCGTCTTGTCACGGTTTTCTGCGCGCTCCAGCCCGATCGCCAGCGTCCGCCCGCGAACGTTCTCCAGCATCGCCCCCTCGAGACGCGCGCCGGTGAGATTGGCCTCCGCCAGATTTGCGCCAGTCAGATCCGCCCCCTCGAGGTTCGCATCGGAGAGATTGGCACCCGTGAGATCGGCAAAGCTCAGAACGGCCATTCGCAGATCCGCACCGGTGAGATCGGCACCGGAGAGATTGCTGTCGGTGAGATCCATGCGCGTCAAGCTCATGATCTTCGGCGTCCGCGCATCCACGTCGAGATGGGCATGGCTCATCCGCGCCTGGCGGAGATCCACGAAGCTCAGGCGGGCGAAGATCCGCGCGCCGGTGAGGTTGGCGCGGGCGAAGCTCGGCGCCTCGGAGGCCCGCGCTTCCATGCCCGACGAAACGGCCATCCGCACCAGGCTCGCCTCGGAGAGATCGGCGTCGTCGAATTTGGCCCGCAGCACCACCGCGAGATCGAGGCGCGCGCCTCTGAGATCGCTGGCGGAGAGATTGGCGTCGGAGAGATCAGCGGCCGTGAGATCCGCATGAGCGAGCCGGGCGCCGGAGAAATCCAGCCCGCTGAGATCGAGCCCGGCAAGATTCCGGCCGGAGAAATCGGCGGGATGACCGGGCGTCGCCTGCATCAGGGCCTCGGTGACTTGCTTCTCTGTGAGGTCCGCGGCCGAAGCCGCGGCGGCGCCGGCGAGGACCACGAAAAGCATCGCGATCGGCCAAGCGATCGCCGTGGCCCGCGCACGTTCAGTTCGCATCCCACTTGCCATCCGCTGCCCCCGAACGCACCCGCCGGCAGATGGTCCTGACATAGGACGTCGTGCCGACGCCCTCGCGCAGGGACGAACGTCCGATCACCTCCTGCCATCCGGACAGACAGCCGAGCTCGGAATCGACGTCCTTCGACATGACATCGACCGCCGTCTCCTCCGTGCACGCCTCCGGGACCACGGAATTGAGGCAGATCAGAATGATCCCGACGAAGGTGTCCATCGCACCACCTCGCTCTGTTCGCCCCGGAAGACTACTCCCGGCGGCAGGGCCGCGAAACCCCGCCTCCCTGGGGCCGGACGAGCGCCATTGCGGCGGATTTTGGCGCCGCCTACTCTCCCGCCTATCCGCTCATGGGAACCCAAGGAACCGGCGTGCCCGACCCCGCACTCGACCGCCTCGCGGCAGCCCTCGCCGGACAGGGTCCGACAGCAACATTCTGGCTGCGGCCGCTCACCGCGATCTCCGGTCCCGCGGCCCGGACGGCGATCACGGACGCGCGAGCGGAGCCGCTCGCCGGGGGAGGCCTGCTTGCCTTCTCGGAGGTCGAAGTCGTGATCCGCGATACCGGGTCCGAGGCCGGCATGGTGGGCGCCGTCGCCTCGATCGCCGATGCCCGAAGCTGGGCGGTGTCCCACGGCTGGGGCGCGCGCTTCGACGCCTTGCTGAAGGCTCTGGCGGCGCCGCGGGCGAGCTGGGCCGGAATGGACTTCTCCCGGCCCCGCATCATGGCGATCTTGAACGTCACGCCCGACAGCTTCTCCGACGGCGGCGATCATCTCGACGCCGCCGCCGCGGTCGCCTACGGCAAGGCGGCGTTGGCGGCGGGCGCCGACATCCTCGACATCGGCGGCGAGTCCACCCGCCCCGGCTCCCAGCCCGTGGAGCCCCCCGAGGAAATCCGCCGCATCGAGCCGGTCATCCGCGAGCTCGCCAACGCCGGTGCGCCAATCTCCGTCGACACGCGGAACGCGACGACGATGCGCGCGGCCCTCGCCGCCGGTGCTCGCATCATCAACGACGTGACCGCCCTCACCGCCGACCCGCGCAGCCTCGCGGTGGCGGCGGAGACGCACGCCCCCGTCGTCCTCATGCATATGCTGGGCGAGCCGGGGACGATGCAGGACGACCCCGTCTATGCCTGCGCGCCTCTCGATGTGCTGGACTATCTCGAGGCGCGGATCGAGGCATGCGTCGCCGCCGGCATCCCGCGCTCCCGCATCGCGGTGGATCCCGGCATCGGTTTCGGCAAGCGGCTGCGCCACAATCTGCAGATCCTGGCCCATCTATCTCTGCTGCAGCTCACCGGCTGCCCCATCCTGCTGGGCGCGTCGCGGAAGTCCTTCATCTCGTCCACGGTGAGCCGCGGCGAGCCGCCCAAGGACCGCCTCGCGGGCTCGCTCGCGGCGGAGCTCGGCGCCCTCGATCAGGGCGTGCAGATCCTGCGGGTCCACGACATCGCCGAGACCTGGCAGGCGGTCGAGGTCTGGCGCGGCATCCGCCAGGCCGGTTGAGGCAAGACGACCTAAAATGACGCAACGACGCGCCGGCGGAGGCGCGCGAGGATGCTTGCGCGACGTCGAGAACTCGGCAATCCTCCGGGCCGAGCGGGCAAAACCAACGGTGAGAAAATGATCTCAAAGACCATGAAAAGCCTCGCGCCCTTCGGCTTCGCGATCGCCGGCGTCCTGATCGCCGCGGGCTCGATCGAGCTGGCTCATGCCGACGGCGACGCGCAGGCTGGAGAGGCCGTCTTCAAGAAGACCTGCGCCGTCTGTCATACCACCGACCCCGGCAAGAACAAGATCGGCCCCAGCCTGCACGGCGTGGTCGGCCGGCATTCGGCGGGCGCGCCGGATTTCGCCTACTCCGACGCCATGAAGAAGGCGGACAAGACCTGGGACGCCGCGACCCTCGACACCTATCTCACCAACCCGCGCGGCCTTGTCCCCGGCACGAAGATGATCTTCATCGGCCTGAAGAGCGAACAGGACCGGCAGAACGTCATCGCCTATCTCACGACGCAGAAGTAGCCCTCAGGGGTCGTTGCTGATCGCCGCCGGCGGCAAGTACGCCGCGGCGATCTCCCGGGAGACGCGCTCGACCGCCGCGCCATCGGAGCGGTGCTCACGCGGCAGTGGCACCGCGATCTCCGCCAGCAATCGGCCGGGCGCCGCCGACAGCAATAGAATTCGGTCTCCGAGCTCGACCGCTTCCCGCAGATTGTGGGTGACGAACAGCACCCGGGTCGGACGCGATTGCCAGAGCTCGACGAGCTGGGCCCGCATCCGCACCGCCGTCGCCTCGTCCAGGGAGACGAAGGGCTCGTCCATCAGCAGCAGCTCCGGCTCGACGGCAAAGGCGCGCGCGATCGCCACGCGCCGCGCCATGCCGACGGAGAGCTGCGCCGGGAACACATCGTGAAACCCCGCAAGGCCGACGCGGTCGAGAAGCAGCGAGACGGAAACCCGCTCGGGGCCCGGAGGCTGCACCAGCGCCACGTTGTCGGACACCGAGCGCCAGGGCAGCAGGCGCGGCTCCTGAAACACGTATCCCACCCGCAGGTCAGCGGGTGGCTTGCCGGCGAGCCGCACCGAGCCGGCGAAATGCGTGTCGAGACCGGCGACGATATTGAGGAGCGTGGTCTTGCCGCATCCAGACGGGCCGAACAGCACCGCGAAGTCGCCTCCCGCCAGATGGAAGGCTACATCCCGCAAGACCGTCAGCCGGCTGCCGTCCGCCCGGACGAACTGCTTTTCGGCGACGTCGACGTCGAGCCGGTCGATCACCGCCGCCACGCTCCGGCGCGGCGTTCCAGCGGCTGCAGGATGCCCCATTCGATGAGTTGCACCACCCCGGCGAATGCCAGGGCATAGGCGAGGATGCGGGGGACATCGAAGAGCTGGAAGTAGAGCTGCAGCTTGAAGCCGATCCCGTTGCTGCGACCGAGCAGCTCCACCACCAGCACGATCTTCCACACCAGGGACAGTCCCGACCGCGCGGAGACCAGAAGAAACGGCACGAGCTGCGGCCCCACCACATGGCGCAGGCGCCGCCACGGGCCGAGACGGAACACCGCCGCCATCTCCGCGTAGTCGCGATCGAGGGATCGAGCCCCTTCGCGCATGGTCATCGCCACCAGCGGAAGCTTGTTGAGGGCGACCGCGCCCACCGCCGCCGCCTCGGTCAGGCCGAACCAGACATAGGCGAGGATGGCGATGACGAGGGCCGGCAGGTTCAGCAGCAGCACCACCCATCCGTCGAAGGCGATGTCGAGGCTGCGCCAGCGCCCCATCGCGAGCCCCAGCACCGTGCCGGCGCTCATGGCGACGACGAAGGCCACGAGCACCCGCGCCAAGGTGATACCGAGCTGATGCAGGAGGTCGCCGTGCAGCAGCTCCTCCCAGAAAGTTGCCGCGACGGTCGCCGCCGTCGGCAGCAGCCGCGAGCCGGCGATGCGGCCGGCGATCTCCCACACCGCGATCAGCACCGCGAGGGAGGCCAGGCGCAGGAGAAAGCCGGAAATCCCGCCGAGCGCCGCCGACCGCGCCGATGCCGCCATCCCGCGATCAGGAGTCGATGCCGTCAAGGAAAGTTCCTTCCGGCAGCGTGCGGCTCGGCCCGACGAGCGCCTCGCCGCCGATGTCAGCGAAAAGTGCATAGAGCGCCGCCGCGGCCGGCCGCAGCGCGGGATCGGGATGGCGGGGCGCGCCCTCGCGGAAGGCATCGCGGAGCCGGCCAAGTTCCGCCGGACTCTCCGCCCCCGTCATCGCCGCGATGGTCTGCCATTCCTCGTCGGAGCGCAGCAGGATCGCCTCCGCGTGCCGGAACGCACGCAGGAAGGCGCTGCATGCCGGCGTGTGCTCCCTCGCCCACCGCTCCGAGAGCACGTAGCCGACCAGCGGCACCGGCTCGGCGATCCCGAGCTCGCGCATCGCCTCGCTCATGCCGATCAGGCGCCGCATGCCGCGGGCCTCCAGGCGCGCGGCAAACTGCCAATAGGTGAGCGCGGCATCGATGCGCCCGGCCGCCAGCTCCTCGCTGAGGAGCGGGGGCGCGCCGAACACCTTGTCGACGGTCTCGTCGAGATCGCGCCCCAGGCGCCGGCGCGCCAGCAGACGCAGCAGGAGCCAGCTCTTGTCGAGGGGGGTCCCGGCGATGCCGAGGCGGCGATCGGCGAGCTGCTCGAAGGACCGGATCGGCGACGCCGCCGGCACCTCCACGGCGCCGAGCGCGCTCGAATACGGGAGGAAGCCCCAGTCGGCGCCGGCGGCCCGCTGGCGCGCGACCCAGAGCAGATCGGAGACGATGACATCCACCGCGCCCGCCTGGAGCGCCACCAGGGTCGCCTGGTTGGAGGCGAGCGAGACCACATCGATGCGCACACCTTCCGCGCGCTCGAGGTCGTGCCGGCGGACGACGTCGAGCTGCCAGGCGACACTGCCGAACTGCAGAATGCCGAGACGGACCGAGGGCGCGCCATCCGCGAGTGGCGCACAGGCGGCACGCCCGAGCGGACCGGTTGCGGCGGCGGCGCCCGCCAGCAGTGCCAGCGCGCCGCGGCGGCCAATCTTCATGCGCCCTCCCGAGGCCCGCGCTCCCGATTGCGTCGCAGCGCCCGTGTGCGCGCATTTTCACATTGGTAGCGCTGCTTGCTCAAGCAATTATAATGATGGCGGAAAGCTGCATGCGCGTGGGCGAAAGGGCCTTGGGCTCATGAGCTCGGTGGTTGAGCGCGAAAAAGAGATCCGCCTGACGGCGGCGATGGGAGGAACGGCTGGCGGCGTCGAGGTCTCGGCGGCGGCGGGCGCGCTCGACATCGCCGGGCTGAGCCACTCCTATGGGGCCCGACCCGCCCTAAAGGACGTCTCCCTCTCCTTGCGCAGCGGCGAATTCACCGTGCTGCTGGGCCTCAACGGCGCCGGCAAGAGCACGCTCTTCTCCCTGGTGACCCGGCTCTACGCCCATCGGACCGGCTCCATCCGCGTCTTCGGCGCGGCGATCGACGACGATCCCGCCACCGTCCTCTCCCGCATGGGCATCGTCTTCCAGCAGCCGACACTCGATCTCGACCTTTCGATCGAGCAGAACCTGCGCTATCACGGCGCCCTCCATGGCATGCCCCGCGCCACTGTCGAGGCCCGCATCGCGACGGAGCTGGAGCGCGTGGATCTCGGCAGCCGCCGGCGCGACAAGGCGCGGCGGCTGAGCGGCGGCCAGCGGCGGCGGGTCGAGATCGCCCGCGCCCTGCTGCACGACCCGAAGCTGCTGCTGCTGGACGAGCCCACGGTCGGCCTCGACATCGAGAGCCGGCAATTCCTCCTCGATCACGTCCGCCGGCTCTGCCGCGAGCAGGGTCTGGCGGCCTTGTGGGCAACCCATCTCATCGACGAGGTGGGCAAGGACGCTCATGTGATCGTGCTTCATCTCGGCCGCGTCCTGGCCCACGGACCGGTTTCGGAAGTGGTCGCCTCCTGTGGCGTCGCCACCATCCGCGAAGCCTTCGATGCGCTGGTGCGGCGAGGGGACAAGGCGCCATGACCGACATCGCCGTCACCCGCGCAACGGAACCCGCCACCCGCTGGCGACCGAGCCTCTTTCACTACTTCCGCTGCCTGCAGGGGATCGTGTGGCGCGAGTGGCTGCGCTTCCTCGGCCAGCGCGGGCGGTTCTTCTCCGCCCTGGTGCGGCCGCTGGTCTGGCTCGGCATCTTCGCCGCCGGGTTCCGCTTCACCCTCGGCATCTCCATCGTGCCGCCCTATGAGACCTATATCCCCTACGAAGTCTATGTCGTGCCGGGCCTGGCGGTGATGGTGCAGCTCTTCAACGGCATGCAGAGCTCGCTGTCGATGGTCTACGACCGCGAGATGGGAAGCATGCGGGTCCTGCTCACCAGCCCGCTGCCCCGCTGGTTCCTCCTGGCCTCGAAGCTGCTGGCCTCGGTCGTGGTCTCGATTCTGCAGGTCTACGCCTTCCTGGCGATCGCGCTCATCTGGGAGGTGCAAGCGCCCTGGTACGGCTATCTCACGGTCCTGCCGGCGCTCTTCCTCTCCGGCCTGATGCTGGGCGCCTTCGGCCTGCTGCTCTCCTCCACCATCCGCCAGCTCGAGAACTTCGCCGGCGTGATGAATTTCGTGATCTTCCCGATGTTCTTCGCCTCCTCGGCGCTCTATCCGCTCTGGCGCGTCAAGGAGGCCAATCTCTGGCTCTGGTACATCTGCGAGCTCAATCCCTTCACTCACGCCGTGGAGCTCGTCCGCTTCGCGCTCTACGGCAGCATCTCCTGGGTCGCGACGGCGGTGGTGCTGGGATCCCTCGCAGTCTTCATGGGGCTCGCGGTCTGGGGCTACGACCCCGCCCGCGGCCTGGTCGGACGACGCGGCGGTGCGGAATGACGGATTTCATCGGACGACGCTTCTTTCAGTACGGTCTGGTCCTGGTCGCCGTGCTTGCCTTCGCGGGCAGCGCGCTGGCGGACGAGACGCCGGCCACGGCGCCACCCGCGGGCGGCAAGCCCGCCGTCACCGTCCGCATCGGCTACCTTGGCCAGCATGTGACGGTGCGCATGCCGCATTCCTATCTCGACGTGCCGCCCGCCGACGAGGGCGTCGCCGGCGCGCGCATCGCCATCGATGACAACAACACCACCGGCCGCTTCACCGGGCAGAATTTCGTTCTCGACGAGGCCCTGGTGCCCGAGGACGGCGACATCGCCGGCGCCTTCCGCAAGCTGGTCCAGGACGGCCACCGCTCCGTCATCGTGGATCTGCCGGCAGCGGCGTTGCTCGCCGTCGCCGATCTGCCGGAGGCGAAGGGCACGGTGCTGCTCAACGTCTCCGCCCGAGAGGACGAGCTGCGCGGCACCGCCTGCCGGGCGAACGTCCTCCATCTCATTCCCAGCCGCGCCATGCTCGCCGACGCCCTCGTGCAGTATCTCGTGCTGAAGCGCTGGCGGAACATCCTGCTGGTGCCGGGACCGTCGGAGGCCGACAAGGCCTATGCCGCCGCCATGGAGCGCGCGATCAGGAAATTCGGCGCCAAGCTGGTGGAGACCAAGCCCTGGACCTTCAATCCCGGCGCCCGCCGCACCGACACCGGCCACTTCGCCATCAGCGCCGAGGTGGCGCGCTTCACCCAGGGCATCTCCTACGATGTCCTGGTGGTGGCTGACGAGGAAGGCGAATTCGGCGCCGACCTGCCGTTTCGCGGCACCGATCCGCGCCCGGTGGCGGGAACCCAGGGCCTGATGCCCGTCGCCTGGGCGCGGCCCTTCGAGCAGTGGGGCGCGACCCAGCTGCAGAACCGCTTCAAGCGCCAGACGGGACGCTGGATGACCGAGCGCGACTATGCGGCCTGGATGGCGGTGCGCGCCGTCGGCGAGGCGGCGACCCGGGCGCCCGCCGCCGACCAGGACGCGATCGTCCAGTACATCCGCAGCGACAAGTTCGAGCTCGCCGCCTTCAAGGGCGTCAAGCTGAGCTTCCGGCCTTGGGACGGGCAGCTCCGCCAGCCGATCCTCCTGGCGGATTCGGATTCCCTGGTCTCGGTCTCGCCGCAGCCGGGTTTCCTGCACCAGTATTCCGAGTTGGATACTCTCGGCATCGACCAGCCGGAAACCCAATGCAAGCTCGCGAAGTAACCCTGCGCTACGCGGCGGCGATCCTGGCGTGCCTCGCCACCGCGATGACTGCCTGCCCCGCACCGGCCGCGCCGCGGGACGATGCGGACTGGCCGTGCCAGCAGCGGCTGATGCCGACGCTTGGCGCAGGCTCGCTGTGGACCGGGCCGCCTCTCGACAGCGCCGGCGACTGGACGGCGGAGCCGCGGGTGGCCGAGCTGGTGGCGCAGATCGCGCCGCGGAACGTCTCCGCGGAGACGGGCGTGGCCGCGATCTCCGCCTTCGCCGACGCTCTTGCCGTCGAGGACAAGCGGCGCCTCCTCACCCTCGCCTTCGCGGGCGTTCTTGCCGAGACGAACCAGGAGCGGTCCGATCTCATCGCGCGGCTCAAGGATCTCGGCCGGCGCCAGCACGAGCTCGCGGACATCGCATCCCGTGCCTCGGAGGAGCTGCGCGGCCTGCCGGCAGCCGGCGCGGCGGGCGACGACGCGGCAAAGCGCACCGACCTCGAGCAGCGCGTCGCCTTCGTGACCCAGGCCTTCGAGAACACCCAGCGGACCATGCGCTACGCCTGCGAGGCGCCGGTCCGCCTGGAGGCCCGTCTTGGGCGCTACGCCCAGGCGATCCAGAGCCGTCTCTGAGGCGGCCGCGTCAGTTGGGCATGTCCTCCGGCGGCTCCGCCTTGGCGACGGGAAAACCCGCCGCCTGCCAGCCGTCGGTGCCGTCGCGATACCATTGCGCGTTGACATAGCCCCATTCGAGGGCCCGCTTGGTGGCGTTCCAGCTCATCCAGCAATTGGCCCGACAATAGAAGACCAGCACGACCGCCGGATCGCCGCCAGTGACCCGCGCCAGCTGCGCGCGGAACCAGGCCTCGCGCTCGCTGCTGAGGGCGCCGCGTCCCACGTCGGGGAGCCACACGCTGCCGGGAATGTCGAGCCGCGGCTGCGGCGCCCAGACGGCGCTGACAGGCAATCCCTCGGGCCGGCGCGGTACGGTGAGGACATCGACGAAGACCGCTTCGCGGACCTCCCAGATCTTCTGCGTCTCCCTCGTATTGAGGGCGGGTCTGCCCGCGATGGTGAGCGGCGGCGGCGACAGGTAGTTGTCGAGCCGGTAGCCCTCGGGCTCGACCGATGGCGGATCCGCTGCGATTGCCGCGACGGGAACCAACAGGAGGAGGAAAAGCGCAAGGACGGCAGGCATCGACGACTCAGGGCTGCGCCATCAGCCGCCCCTGCTCGTCGAGGAGCGGCACGCCGTATTCCTTCAGGATCTTGGTGATATCCGGCTGTCGCTTCTGGATCGCGGCGTTGATCTTGCGGCGCCACTCGGGCTCGTTGACCCGGACGCCCATGGTGATGTGGTAGTCCATGCGCGGCGCGCCGGGCTCGTTCTGCAGCACCGCGAAATTGAGCGGGCGGCTCTGCCGCTTGGCGTAATAGCCGGCGATCGGCCCCCAGAGCAGCCCAACATCGATCTCGCCCTTCTCGATATCCTCGATCATCTGATGCGTCGGCGATTCGAAACGGGTATCGACCATCAGCGCGTAGGGCCGCGCGATACTCATGAGGTCGTGGCGCACCAGCAGATCCGACGGCGGCGTCGCGCTGATGATGCCGATGTGCATCGTCTTGAGCTTGGGATCATCGAAGCCGGTGAAGGTGAAGCCCTTATCGGCGAGATAGACCGCGACATAGGACGAGTAATAGTAAGGCGTCGTCGTCTGCACGATGTCGTCGCCCGCCGCGGTGCCCATGAGGAGATCGCAGGTGTGCGCCCGGAGCGTATTGCGCACGAAGCCTACGACCTGTGGGAAAGAACACATAGCTCACCGGCAGCTTGAGCTCGTCGCCGATGACTTGCGCCACCTTGTTCTCGAACCCCTCGCCGGCCTCGTTGGAGAACGGAAGATTGTTGGGATCGGCGCAGATCCGCAGCTCCGTGTGGTCGAGGATCTCGCCGGGCGCCTGGGCATGAGCCGCGCGGCGACAGCGCGACGCGCAACACGGCGCATCCACGCAGCCGCGATGCGAACCCAGCCGGCGCGTCCAACATGGGATCCATCGGGTCAACGAACCTCTATTCTCATCCAGGCGTTCCGGGCGGCCGCGCCCGACCACGCCGTCCGATCGTGCCTTCAGATAGCCGTAGATGTCGTCGAGATAGAGCATGACGTCCTCCACTTCGCCGAAGGCCGGCATCACGTTCTCCGCCGACGTGGATACGTTCTTGCGGCCGTTGACGACGACTTCCTTGAACTGGTCCTCGGTCATCTGCTTCAGGGAATCCACCATGCTTGGCGCATAGGAGCTGCCGGCGCCGTCGGGCCCGTGGCATCTGAGGCAGGATTCGGTATAGCGGCGCCAGCCGTTGTAGGTCGCCTTGTCCACCTTGCCGTTCTTGACGGTATAGGGTTTGTCGCCGGCGGCGTTCTGCGCCTCGCTTACGCGAGCGAGGGAGAGTCCCAATGTCAGCGTGAGGGATACGACGACGACGAGCGAGGCGAAGCCGCGCACAAGGCGGCATTCCTTCGATCGCATGCGGTTCTCCTGGTTTGGCAAGGCAACGCCGCCCCTCCGCGGCATGCCCCGGTCATGGATGTGTCTCGGCGAAAGAAACCGGCATCCTGGGATAATCCAGGATGCCGGTCATGAGGTCTTCAGGGAGGTCCTGACACTATGGCAGCGCGAACACCGTGAGCACGCCGCCGAGCTGCGTGTAGTTGGAGAGCGCCTTGTAGGCACCCACCGCACCGAGCCCGTCGGTGTCCTTGCTGAGTCCCGCCGCCATGCCGATGCCGGCCCAGCCGCCGACGCCGGAGAGCACGGCGATGTACTGCTTGCCGCCGTGCATGTAGGTCATGACGTTGCCGATGATCCCCGACGGCGTCTTGAAGCGATAGAGCTCCTTGCCCGTCGCGGGATCGACCGCCTTCAGGTAGCCCTCGAGCGTGCCGTAGAACACCACGTCGCCCGCGGTCGCCAGCGCGCCCGACCACACCGAGAAGGGCTCCGGATCCGACCACAGGATCTTGCCCGCCCCGGCATCCCACGCGATGAAGTTGCCGAGGTTCTGCTCGCCCGCGGGCGGGAACATCGACAGCGTCGCACCGACGTAGGGCTGTCCGGCGGAGTACGAGACCTTGAACGGCTCGTAGTCCATGCAGACGTGGTTGGTGGGCACGTAGAACACATGCGTCTTGGGCGAATAGGCCGCCGGCTGCTGGTCTTTCGAGCCCAGCGCCGCCGGGCAGATGCCCTTGCTGTTGTGGTCCTCGCCGCCGGCGTTGGTGCTGAACTGCTTCACCACTTCGGGCCGGCCCGTCGTCATGTCGACGTGGGTCGCCCAGTTCACCTTCGGATCAAACTTCTGGGCAACGAGCAGCTTGCCGTTCGTGCGATCGAGGGTGTAGCCGAAGCCATTGCGGTCGAAGTGCACGAGTGCCTTCACCGTCTGGCCGTTCACGGGGATGTCGGCGAGGATCATCTCGTTGATCCCGTCATAGTCCCACTCGTCGTGCGGCGTCATCTGATAGACCCACTTCGCCACGCCGGTGTCGGGATTGCGCGCGAAGATCGTCATCGACCACTTGTTGTCGCCCGGCCGCTGCACCGGGTTCCAGGTGCTCGGATTGCCCGACCCGTAGTAGATCAGGTTCAGCTGCGGATCGTAGGAGTACCAGCCCCAGGTGGCACCGCCGCCGATCTTCCACTGGTCGCCTTGCCAGGTGGTAAGCGAGGAGTCCTTGCCGACCGGCTTACCCATCGACATCGTGTTGGCGTCGAACTTGATCTGGTCGTCCGGGCCGACCGAAAAGGCGTTCCACACCATCTTGCCGTCGGCGATGTTGTAGGCGGTGATGCGGCCCTGCACGCCGAACTCGCCGCCGCTGATCCCGACGATGACCTTGTCTTTGACGATCATGGGCGCGGACGTCATCGTCTCGCCCTTCTTCGGATCGCCGTTCTGGACGCGCCAGACTTCCTTGCCGGTCTTGGCATCGAGCGCGACGACATGAGCGTCGGCCTGATTCAGGAAGATCTTGCCGTCGGCGTAGGCGACGCCGCGATTGACGGTGTCGCAGCACATCACAGGGATAACCGAGGGATCCTGCTTCGGCTCGTACTTCCAGATGATGCGCCCGCTGTTGTTCAGATCGAGGGCGTAGACATAGTTGGGGAACGGCGTGTGGACGTACATCACGTTGCCGATCACCAGGGGCGCGCCCTCATGGCCGCGCAGCACGCCGGTGGAGAAGGTCCAGACCGGGCGGATATTCTTGACGTTGTCCTTGGTGATCTGCGTGAGCGTGCTGTACCGCTGGTTGGCGTAGTCGCCAGTCGGCATGACCCACTGATTGGGGTCCTTCTGCAGCTTGAGAAGCTCGTCATTCGCCGTCGCGGTTCCCGCCGAGATGGCGATCACCGACGACAGAGCGAGTGCAAAGACCGAGAGTTTCATGGCGTGCATTCCCTCCCTCTATGCCGGAGCACGTCGGCGTTTCTCGCCGCAGTGTCCGAACTCTGTTTGACGCCTGCCTCGCGGGTGAGGCGACGCGCTGTTTATCGTGAGAGAGTTTGCCGTCGGGTTAGAGGCATTCCCTCCACCGATCAGTGCAATGTTAAACCCTTTTCACAATGCGCGACAAGCATTGTCCAAAAATTGCCCGACGATTATCTCCTTTTTTCCCCGGCACATCGGGCGTTTTTCCCGAGGTCTGGGTTGCCCACACTTTCAGACGAACTTGCTCGCGTAGAAATTTGTGGGCAGTGCTCGACAGCATTTCAGGGCACGGTGAAAATCTCGCCCTTGCCGCCGAGGGCGAGATCGCCCTGCCATCGGCGCAGCGGCTGCAGCCGTGCCGCCAGCTCGGGAAGCTGGTTTCTCACGAGCACGCGAGCGACCAGCCGCTGAAATACCAGATCATGGATTCCGGATTCACCGAAGCCCGGCAGCAGATCCTCGCTGTCGCCGAGGGCGAGGATGCTGCCTCGCCGCATTGCAGCACCAGGGAAGCGGCCCAGATGACCGCCAACGACGATGGTTCCTGCCGACATGCGTGCACCGCAGCGGGAGCCGACCGCGCCGGTGACGACGATCAGGCCGCGCCGCAGGCGGTCGCCGACGCCATCGCCGGCGGATCCCGCGACGATCACCATTCCACCGCTCATGCCGTTGCGCTCCCCCGGCAGCGCGCCGCCGAGCTGATCGCCCGCAGCGCCGGCGATGCGCAGCTCGCCGCCGCTCATGGCCGTTGCCGCACCGGGCCCCGCCGATCCCTGAACGACAAGACGACCGCCGCTCATGGCGATGCCGGCGCGCGCACCAACCTCGCCCTCGACGACGAGCTCGCCACGGGTCATGCCGCCGCCGACGTCGTCCAGGCGGTCGCCGCTGCCGGCGATAACGACCCTCTCGTCCGATCCGCTGACGCTGACGGTGAAGCAGTCGCCGAGCGCCCCGCGCCGATTGCCTTGCTGCAGGGGCTGGCGCGCGATCTCGGCCTCGCCGAGCCCCGCCAGCCGCTCCGGCGTGAGGCCCTGGAGAGAGAGGCGAAATGGCGGCCGACTTTTCAACACCAGCCGGATCATGCGAGGAGCTTTCGCAGGTGATAGTGGAAAGCGCCGAGCTTGCCGCCGTAATTGCCGGCGGAAATGCGCAGCAGCCCACCCGCGCTGCCCGCACAGGCGGCGCGGATGCCGCATACCATCGCACTCCCCACCGCCGCGTCCGTTAGACCGTCGATGACGATCTCCAGCACGGCATCCGCCTCCGGCGGCAGCGCGGTCTTGGCGACGCCCTTAAGGGTCGGGCAATAGGCGTCGTTGGTGGAGGCGATGAGCCCCTTGTACTTCGAGCCTACCTTGGAGCCCGAGCGCACGATGCCGCCGGGGAACGGCATGATTACCCCCACCACCTTGCGCATCTCCACGATCGCCCGCTCGGCGGCGGCGAGCACTGCCGGTCGGGTGCGGCCGAGGATGAGAAAATTTCCGCCGCCCACCGCCTTGGTCTGGCCGACCGTATCCTCGCAGAGGAACTCGCCGTCCATCACCGGGATGCGCCAATAGCGCCGCCCGTCGAGGCGCTTTGCCGCCTGATAGCCGTCGCCGAAATAGCTGAGCGAACGGCCGAGCGGTACGGGATCTCCCTCGTCGAGGCCGGCGTAGCACGCGGTTCCCGGGCAGGTGAGAACGCATTGGCCGACGCGGTTGCGCACCGCCTTGGCAAGGGCCTCGCGGTTCATCGCGAAGATCAGGATGCTGATGCCAGGCCGCCCGTCCGGTGTCTCCGTCGCCGGCAGATCCCGCTCGATCGCCGCCTCGAGGCCGCAGCCGATCACCGAGGTCGCGAAGCCCGTCGCCGTCTCGCCGGCAACGCGGGCCCAGCGCGCGCTGTCGGCGGTGACGACGAGGCGCGTCGCCCGCATGCCGAAGGCCTCGGCGAAAGTGTCCTCGATCTCGACGCCGTCGAGGATCATGGCCGCCCTCCGCCCGCGCAGGGATGCTCCTCGACGCGGCCGCCCGCTTCCGCAATCTCGCCGTCGCCAAGCGGAAAATTGCCGAAGCTCACGGTCATGTGGTCGTCGAAGAAGCGGCGGAGCCGGCCCTCGATCTGCCGGTCGTAGCCGGGACGGACGACCTGGGTGGCGCCCGGCGGAACCGAGCGGATCTTGCCGGCGCGCGCCACCTCGAGGCCGCCTTTGAAGACTTGCAGAGGCCGGCGGAACATCGCCTCGATGTCGGTGCCGGGCTGATAGATCACGATGTCCGCCCGGGCGCCCGGGGCCAGGTGGCCGCGATCGGCGAGGCCGAGACTGCGCGCCGGCGCCGCCCGCGTCATCGCCGCGATCTCGCTCAAGGTGTATTCGCGCGAAATTCCGCCGAGTACGCTCAGCTTGCGCGCCGAGGCATTGATCTGCGCCAGGCACTCCTCGCGATAGCTCCGCTCCATCAGCAACCGCACCAGCTGCGGATAGCTGGCGAAGGGACCGCCGTTCGGGTGATCGGTGGTCAGGAACACGCGCCAGGGGTCGCCGATCAGCAGGAACAGCTCGAGGCCGATCGCCCATTGCATCGCGTTGACGAAATTCTTGTCGCGGTACCGGAACGGCACCAGGCCGCAGCCGGCATCGCATTCGATGTCCATGCTCAGCCATTTCTTCGGCGAGGCATGGGTGCGATTGCGGAACTGCGCCTGGGTATCGCCGGACTCCGTCATCGTCGAGCCGAAGACGATCTGACCTACATCGACGCTGACATTCGCATTGGCGTTCACGGCCTCCGCGATGCGCGCCGCCGCCGAGGAGAACTTGCGCTTGCCCTCGGTGCCATAGCTGTGGAACTGCACGTGGGTGAGATGGATCGGCAAGCCTTCCGCTGCCTCGATCGTCGCCAGAGTGGTGTCGACGTTGCCGGGGATGCCCAGGTTGTTGCAGTGGACATGAAGCGGATGCGGCACGCCGAGCTCGTGCACCGCCCGCGCCAGGGTTCGGATGATCGCCCGTGGCGTGACACCGTGATGGGGCGTGGGATCGTCGATACCGAGGGAGCGGCCGTTGAACTTGAAGGCGTTGATGCCGCCGGGGTTGACCACCTTGACCGCGTGGGCGGCAGTTGCCTGGATCATCCAGGCGACGTAGTCGTTGATCTCGCCTTGGGTCGCACCGTCGGCCAGACGCCGCAGCAGGAAGTCGTCATTGCCGAGCATGACGTAGGCGCCCTTGTCGAGGATCGGCACGTCCGCCATCTCCACATGGGTCGCCCGCGCGTTCGCCGCCACCATCGCCGGCTCGAAGGCGGCGGTGTATCCCATGGCGGCATAGCGGTATCCCGTGGTGAAGGTCGTGGGCGTCGCGAGACCGGTGCCGCCGCGCAGGCCGCCGCCCTCAGCCAGCTCCACGTTCTCCCGATGATCCGCCGCCGACAGCAGCCGCCCCAGATTGACCTTGCCGCCGGCGATGTGGCTGTGGATGTCGATGGCGCCCGCCATCACCAGCTTGCCCGAGATGTCGTCGACAGCCGCGGACTTCCCGCCATCGGCGGGTGCGGAGACGATGCGATCGCCGTCGATCCAGATGTCGCCCTGACGCTCGCTGGGCGTCTGCGTGGGATCGACGATGCGGCCGCCGGTGAGACGCCGCATCATGGCACCGCCTCCAACGCGGCGAGGATCGCCTGCGCCGCCTCGGCGAGGCCCGGCCGGGCCTGCGGCCGCGCCGCCCGCAGCGGCAAGGTGATGACGCCGTCGGCGCGCACGATCTCGCCGCCGTGGTGAACCGCCGGAATGCCGAGGCGGATCTCGACGGCGGCCGGCGCCGCGAGCTCGACATCGTCGGCAACGAGCGCGATGACCGGCGCCTTGGTCGCCGGCGGCGGCTCCGCGGTCAGTGCCGAGCTCCACACGAGCGCGTCCGCCTCCCCTGCCGCCAGGATGCGCTGAGCGTCGTGCTGCCAGGGATCGTGGCGCGGCGCGCCGTCGGCGAAGCTGACGCGCAGCGGCCAGCCCGTTTGCCAGAGCGCGGCCTGCGTTGCTCCCAGTCCATTCCCGCTGCCACCCATCGGCAAGCCGACGCAGCGTGTCGTTGCGTTGAGATGGCGCAGCATGTCCGCGAGATATTCGACCACCAGCTCCGCCGTCGTCGGATCCAGCCGGGAGACCTCCCAGGCGATGACGCCATAGCGCGCATTCTGCAGTCCCGCGGCGATCGCGGCGAGCCGGTCGCCGGGGAGCGCGGATGCGCGCGGTTGCCGCGCATGGACGAGAACGCTCAGCGCCGCCACCGCCGGCAACATCTCTGCCTCGCTCACGATGGCGTGCAGCGAGGCTGGCGCCGCCGCCGGCGCCAGAGCCCCGGTGCCGATATAGGCGACGGTCGGCGGCGCCGCGCGATAGAGCGGGGTCGGATTGCGCAGCAGGCGGTCGTGAAAGCGCGGGAAATTCCGTTCGGGGTCGGAGCCCACCAGCAGGATGAAATCGGCGCGGTTGGCGACCTCGGCGAAGGTCGCGGTCACCCAGCCCGACGCCCGCGCGACGCCGAGGTTCGCCAGCACGCCAGCGGAGGCGATATGATCGACCGTCCCGCCCACGCGCTCGGCCAGCGCCAATATCGCCCGCACCCCATGCTGTTCGCCGGTGAGGCCGTGAAAGAGCGGGGCCCTCGACGTCCGCAGGATCGCCGCCGCCGCCGCTGACGCTGTCGCGAAGTCGGCGGGCGCGCCATTGACGGCATGGGACCGCGTCGGCGCGTCGCCGCGGGCGAAGCCGGCGGCGGCGCGGGCGCAGCCGCGGGTGTCGACGCCATCAGCCGACGTCACGAGATCGTCGCAGGCCAGCCCGCAGAACGGGCACGTGACGGCCTCGCCGCTCATCGCCGCACGCGCATCGGCGCGCCCTCCGTTCAACCCGGCTTGTCGTATTTGATATAAGCGAAGCGCTGATCCTCGCTCGGCGTCCCCTCGAGGGCGCTGCCCTCGCCGGGCCGCCACGCGACGAATTCCTCGATCTTCCTCGCCAGCTCGAAGTCCTTGTCGGTGACGCCCTTCGCCGCGTGGTTCATCAGGCGGATCTCGACCCAGGCATAGGAAGCGGTGATGTCAGGATGATGCCACGCGGCCTCGGCCAGGTGACCCACCGCGTTGATCACCATCAAGGTGCCCTTCCAGCCATGCGTCTTGTACTTGCGGCGGATCCAGCCGTTCTCGTACCACCAGTGCGGCAGATCCCGGCTCAACCGCGCCTTGATCTCGTCTTCCGCATAGACACGCTCGCGCTGCTTCGCTTCGTTCATCGCTGCCTCCCGAGCGCTTGGCGGCGACTTTGTTTCCGCCGCGCGTTTAGTTTATCGTAACGCGATGGCAACGCCAACGCTGGAGCAGATGCAAGGCCCGTGCGACGCCGTCGATGTCTTAGCACCGGCGCGGCTGCATCTGGGATTCCTCGATCTCAACGGCGATCTCGGACGGCGGTTCGGCAGCCTCGGCCTCGCCCTCGACGGCATCGGCACGCGCCTCACCCTGGCGCGGGGGCGCGCGCCTCGCGTCGAGCCCGCGTCGGCGGAGCGGGCGGCGCATATCCTCGCGTCGCTCGGACGGCGATTTCAGGCACTCGGTCCCCTCGATCTCGCGCTGCACGAGACGATCCCCGAGCACGTGGGGCTGGGATCCGGAACCCAGCTTGGCCTCGCCATCGCCGCCGCCGTGGCGGCCCTGGCGGGAGAACCGGTTTCCGCGCGCGCCCTGGCGCCCGTGGTGGAGCGCGGCGCACGCTCGGGCATCGGCATCGGCGCCTTCGAGAGCGGCGGCTTCCTGGTGGACGGCGGCAGAGGCACTGGCGACGCCCCCGCCCCCGTCGTCGCCCGCCTGGAGTTTCCATCGGCCTGGCGCATCGTCCTGATCTCCGACGACACCCATCGCGGCCTCTCCGGCGCCGCCGAGAGCGCCGCGTTCCGCGATCTGCCAAATTTCCCCGGCGAGGCGTCGGCCCGGCTCTGCCGGCTGACGCTCCTCCGCCTGTTGCCCGGCCTCGCCGAGGCGGATTTCGATGCCGTGGCGGAAAGCCTCGGCGAGATCAACGCCCGCGTCGGCGATCACTTCGCGCCGGCCCAGGGCGGCCGCTACGCCAGCCCTCGCGTCGCCAAGGCTCTGGCATGGCTCTCGGGCGCCGGCTTCGCCGGAATCGGTCAAAGCTCCTGGGGACCCACCGGCTTCGCGCTGGTCGCCGGCGCGGACCCGGCACGGGCATTGCGCGACGATCTCGCGCGGCGCTTTGGCGGAGACGACGGGCTGTCGTTTCAGGTCTGCGCGGGTCGCAATCGCGGCGCAGAGATCCGGCGGGCGCAGACCGTTCCCGACAGAGCGCGCACGGAACCGGAACCCTTGCGGCGCAAAGCGCCGAGGTGAGGAGACATGGAAAAGCCGAGGATCCTGCATTTCCTGACGCCGCTGCGGAACATGAGTCCGTTCGACGTCAACATGGCCTGCGACGCCGGCTTCGCGGTGGCCGGCTATACCGGCATCGATCTCGTGGAGATCGCGGCGCTGACCCAGGACGCCATGTTCTCCCGGGCGCCCCAGGACGCGGCGAAGACGGTGCTGTTCATCGGCGGTCGTGACGCGATGGTGGCGCTCGACATGGGCGCGGCGGCGAAGAAGGTGATGTTCCCGCCGTTCCAGGTCTCCGTCTTCATCGATCCCTCCGGCGCCTTCACCACCGCCGCCGCCATGGTGGCGGTGGCGGAGAAGCATCTGAAGAAGCTCGGCAGCAGCCTCGAGGGCGCCAAGGTCGCGGTCTACGGCGCCAAGGGCGTGGTGGCGGGCGTCGTCGGCATCATCGCCGCGGAAGCCGGCGCTCATGTGACCTTGATCGGTCACGACCAGACCGACATCGTCCCCAAGAAGGCCGCGGAATTCACCAAGCGCTTCGGCAAGCCCTTCGCCGTGGGAGACGGCAGCACCGAGGCCGGCCGCCGCGCGGCTCTCGCCGACGCCGATGTGGTGATGGTGTCCGCCCGCGCCGGCGTGCAGGTACTTTCCGGTGAAGATTTGAAATTCGCCAAGCGCCTGAAAGTCGCCGCCGACATCAATGCCGTGCCGCCCGCCGGGATCGAGGGTGTCGCGGCCAAGGCCGACGGCGCGCCTCTTGCCGGCGGGGCCCTGGGCGTCGGCGCCCTCGCCATCGGCAATATCAAGTTCCGCGTGCAGCATGGGCTGCTGAAACGCTTGCACGGGGCGGAGAAGGCGGCGTTCCTCGACTTCCGCGACGCCTACGCCCTGGCGCGCGAGCTGGTCGCCACCGCCTGAGCAGCCCGATGCCGATCCTCGTCGCCGCTCTTTCCGGCCGCGGTCTCGCCGCCGCGGTGCGGCGTGCCGGCGCCGAGGTGATCGTCGCGGATTTCTTCGGCGACGTCGACACGCGGGCGCTGGGCCCGTGGCTCCGCCTGCCGGGCAATCTCTCTGACGGCGTCGCCCCCGAGGCGGCGAAAATCCTCGCGCGCGAGATCTCCGGTCGCATCGACGGCATCGTCTGTGGCCCGGGCTTCGAGACCGCGCCCGGCCTGCTGCACGAACTCGCAATGCTGGCGCCGGTGATCGGCAACGCGCCGGAGACCGTCGCTGCGGTGAAGGAGCCCTATGGCTTCGCCGCGACACTCCAGCGGCTCGGTCTTCCGCACCCCGCGATCGCTCCGGTGCCGGGTCCGCGTGGCACGTGGCTCCGCAAGCAGCGCGGCGGGGCCGGCGGGACTCACATTAGCGTGGCAGAGCTCGACGCGGAGACCGCCGATCCCGAGCACTACTACCAGGCAGTCGCCGCCGGCAGCCCGATGTCGGCGCTCTTCGTGGCTGACGGCCGCGGCGCACGGGTGATCGGCCGCAGCGCCCAATGGACCGACGCCACCCCAGGCCAGCTCTTTCGTTACGGCGGATGTGCCGGGCCGGTCAGTGTCACCCGGCGCCGGGCCAAATGGATCGAGGATGCCTGCGCGGCTCTCGCCGGCGCCTTCGGCCTCGTCGGCCTCAACAGCCTCGACATGCTCGTGGATGGCGACGACCTCACGATCCTGGAGATCAACCCGCGCCCCGGCTCGACCATCGATATCTTCGACGACGGGCCACCGTGGCTCTGGGACATGCATTGCCGCTCCGTCCGCGGCGAGTTGCCGCCGGCGATCGGAAGCGACGCGCGACCGGTGCGCGCCGCGACGATCCTTTACACGGATCGGGCGCGATCGGTGCCGACGGATCTGGCGTGGGAGCCCTGGGTCGCCGATATTTCCCCGTCTGGAACCCGCTTCGCCCCGGGCGATCCCGTCTGCACTGTCCTTTCCACCGGCCCCGACCTCGCCCGCGCGCGCGACCAGGGACGCCGGCGTTGCGATGATCTGCTGCGCCGCCTGCCCGAGCTTCACCCGGAGACTGCCTGAGGCATTCCCATGAGCGTCCCCGATCCCGCCTCTACTCTCAGCGTCAATCGCGGCGCCAAGCCGCTGCTCGACGCGCTGGTGGCGAACGCGGCGACGTTGCGCCTGAAGGTCTCCACCAGCGCCGCCGGCGCCACCCTCATCGATGCCGGCATCGCCACATCAGGCGGTCTGGAAGCCGGGCGCGTCATCGCCGAGATCTGCCTCGGCGGCCTCGGCCGGGTCATGCTGACGCCTGCCGCCGCCGATGCGATCTCGGCAACCACGGTCGGTGTCTACACGGCGGACCCGGTGATCGCCTGCCTCGGCAGCCAGTACGCCGGCTGGCAGCTGCAGGAAGGCAAGTTCTTCGCCATGGCATCGGGACCCGGGCGCGCCCTCGCCCGCAAGGAGCCGCTCTTCGCCGAGCTCGGCTACCGCGACGACGCCGAACACGCGATCTTCGTGCTGGAGGTGGACCGCATGCCGCCCGACGCGCTTATCGCCCGCGTCGCCGAGACCTGCAAGCTGGCGCCGGAACGCCTTGCCTTCATCCTGACGCCGACCACCAGCATCGCCGGCGCCGTGCAGATCGTCGCGCGCTCTCTCGAAGTGGCGATCCACAAGGCGCACGAGCTCAAGTTCCCGCTGGCCCACGTCATCGATGGCTTCGGCACGGCGCCGCTGCCGCCGCCGGCGCCGAAGTTCATGACAGCGATGGGACGCACCAACGACGCCGTCCTCTATGGCGCCAGGGTGGCGCTCTTCGTCACCGGACCGGAAAAGGATGCCGAGGCTCTCGCCGACGCGCTGCCCTCGAGCGCCAGCCGCGACTACGGCCATCCCTTCGCCGAGATCTTCGCGGCCGCCGGCGGCGACTTCTACAAGATCGATCCGATGCTGTTCAGTCCCGGCATGGTGGAGGTGACCGCGCTCGAGACCGGCCGGTGCTTCCGCCGCGGCCGCATCGATCCGGCCCTCCTCGCCCGATCCTTCGGCATCGCGTGACGACACGCCTCGTCATCTTCGCCGACGATCCCGACTGGCACTGCCGGCGCCTCGTCGCCGCCTGCCGCCGGCACGGCGCAGAGGTAACGGTTGAGTCCCTGCGGCGCTGCCGGTTCCGCCTGGGCGCCGGCGGCTCCGGCATCGAGATCCCCGGCTTCGGCGGCGACACGCCCGATGTCGCCTTCGTCCGCAATATTCCCAGCGGCAGCTTCGAGCAGGTGACGTTCCGCCTGTCGCTGCTCCATGCGCTTCGCGAGCTCGGCGTCCCCGTCGTCAACGACGCCCGCGCCATCGAGCGCTGCGTCGACAAGTCGATGACCAGCTTCCTCCTGCACAAGGCCGGGATCCCGACGCCGGAGACGCTGGTCTCCGAGGACGGCGACACCGCCGCCTCCTGGCGCGCGATGCAGGCAGCCGACGTCGTCGCCAAGCCGCTGTTCGGCGCCCAGGGGCGCGGGCTGCGGCGGATCGCGGCGGGCGATCCCCTGCCGGATCCCGGCGACGCCCCGCTCGGCGGCGTGCTCTACCTGCAGCGGTATGTCGGCCACGCCAGCGAGTGGCGCGACTTTCGCGTCTTCGTCGTGGGTGACACGGCGGTTGCCGCGATGATGCGCCGGGGCAAGAGCTGGGTCACCAACGTCGCCCGCGGCGGGACCTGCGAGCGGGTGCCCTGCGAGGGCCGGCTCGCCGAACTCGCGGTGGCCGCGGCCCAAGCGGTCGGCGCCAGCTATTGCGGCGTCGACCTCATCGAGGACGGGCGGCGTGGCATCAGCGTCCTCGAGGTCAACTCGATGCCCGCCTGGCGGGGATTGCAGGGCGTCGCCGACGTCGACATCGCCGACGGGATCGCGCGCCATGTCCTCGCCGTCTGAAACGCCGCCGATCATTCCCGCGGACACCCTCCGTCACGCCTTCCTGCGCGCCTGTCGCGCCGAGCTCGAGGCGCTGAAGCCCGGCAACGTCCACACGCACGGCGACGGTCACGGCATGACCGTGCCGGACTTTCTCGCCAGCGCCGATGCCGCCGCCGGACCGCTCTCGACGCCCGGCCGTCCCGTCGGCGCCCGCATCCGCGCCGCGGTGGAGGCAAGCTGGGCGGCGGTGCCCACCAACACCAATCTCGGCATCATTCTCCTCGCGGCACCTCTGCTGGCCGCCGCCGAGGCCGGCACGGGCGCGCTCCGTCCCCGTCTCGCGATGGTTCTCAGCCGGCTCACCGTGGCGGACGCCGTCGACGCCTTCGCGGCCATCCGCCGCGCCAATCCCGGCGGGTTGGGACGGTCCGACCAGCAGGATGTTGGGACGGACCCCACTGTGACATTGCTGGAGGCAATGCGCCTCGCCGCGGATCGGGACCGCATCGCCCGGCAATACGTCACCGACTATGCGGACGTATTCGCGATCGGCATTCCGCGCATTGGGGCAAGCCGCCGCTCGGGGCAGTCGCCCACCTGGACCACGACCCTCGTCTTTCTCGACTTTCTCGCGGGCTTCCCGGACAGCCACATCGCGCGCAAGTTTGGTATGTCAGTGGCCGAAGGGGTGAGAGCGGAAGCGGAGCGCCTGCGCGGCTCTCTCCCGGACGGCGAAAACGCGGGCTTTCCCGCGCTTCTCGCCTTCGATCGCAGCCTCAAGGAGCGTGGCCTCAACCCCGGCAGCTCCGCCGATCTCACGGTCGCCTCCTTGCTTGCCTCCGGACTCGGCGATATGCTCCCGCATCCGGCCCGCGAAATCGGGTGATGCCGTCGAAGGCCTGCTCTCGCCGCAGCCGGGTGAACTAGCAAGATCAAACAATAAGGAGGAAGGCGATGGCAAAAATCACGAAGGTCTGTGTGGGCGAGGCTCTGGTCGGTGACGGCAACGAGGTGGCGCACATCGATCTCATCATCGGTCCGCGCGGCTCGCCGGCCGAGGAGACGTTCTGCCGGACTCTGACCAGCCAGCGCGAGGGCGTGAACGGCCTGCTGGCGGTGATCGCGCCGAACTTGGCGACCAAGCCGAACACCGTCATGTTCAACAAAGTGACCATCAAGGGCGCGAAGCAGGCCGTACAGATGTTCGGCCCCGCGCAGTACGGCGTCGCCAAGGCGGTCGCGGACTGCGTGAAGGACGGCACCATTCCCGTCGAGGAGGCCGATGACCTCTTCATCTGCGTCGGCGTGTTCATTCACTGGCAGGCCGAGGACAACAAGAAGATCCAGCAGTACAACTACGAGGCCACGAAGCTGTCGATCCAGCGGGCGGTTGCCGGCAAGCCGACGGCGCGCGAAGTCCTCGAGCAGGCCGACAAGGCGAAGCATCCCTTCGCCGCCTGACCATTGCCCGGAAGAGGGTTCCCAATTTTCGGGCCCCTCTTCCGAGGCGCTTTACCGATAGAGCGTTGCCAGGGCGGTGGCAGTAAGCCGGCCGTCATGAAGCGCGGTCGCCACCAGGGCACCGGCAATGCCCGCGGCGACCAGGTCGGCGATGTCTCCCTCGCCCCGCACGCCTCCGGCGGCGAAGACCGCCCGCCCTTTTCCTTGCCGAACCAGCCGGCCCAGAGCCGCGAGATCCGGGCCTCCTCCGGTGCCCACCCGATCCAGCGTCATCAAGATTACGCGATCGGGCCATAGCTCGGCGCGTTCCTCGATCTCGGGCGGCCCCAGGAATTCCGCGCCACGATAATCCAGCGACAGAACGAAGCCCGCATCGCCGAGGCTCGCGCGGATCGCCATCAGGTCATCGGCGGTGGCGAGGGTCTCGGTACCGACGACAGGGACGAGTCCGGAGCCCGCCGCGGCACTGGCCGCGATCGGCGATGCAAATCCGCCGTCGAGCCAGAACTGAACCGCGGGAAACTCCGTCGCCAGCTCGCCAAGGACGGCTCGATGATCCCCCTCCCCCGAGATAGCGTCGAGGTCGGCGATATAGACGGTGCGAAACGGCGCCAGCGTGCGGAGGCCGCGGAGGACATCGCCCGCGCCGCTGCTGCGCGACAATGGCGAGACGATGGGGTGATAGTTCGCGCGGTCGCCGGCCCGTGCCCGCACGACCTGACCGTGCTTGAGATCGAGAACTGGTATGATGAGAAACGAGCTCATGCCTGGGGATCACACGCTTGCGGATTTTCGCGCTGGAGTATGCGACGGGGGGTGGGACGCTGGAAAGGCCGGCGCTCGCCCATTGCCGCCCCGAGGGGGAGGCCATGCTGCGCCGGCTGGTCGCCGACCTCGCCGATATCCCCGGAGTTGACATAGAGATCGCCATCGACGCGGCGACATCGACAGGGTGGCCGCGACGGGTTCGCTGCCACTCGGTCGCGTCCGCCGATCAGATCCACCCGATCTGGGACGAGATCCTGTCCGCAAGCGACGCGATCTGGCCGATCGCGCCGGAGACGGACGGTATCCTCGCCGCATTGACGGAAAGGGCGGAGCAACGGCAACGGAAAGTCCTTGGCTGTCCCTCCGGTGTTGTCAGGGTCGCCGGCAGCAAGCTCGCCACGTCCCGGCATCTGGCACGGCACGGCATAGCCGTCGTGCCGACCCATCCCCAGCACGCCTCGAACGATCCGCCGCCATCCGCGACGGGCTGGGTGGTCAAGCCGGATCACGGCGCCGGTGGCGATGGAGCGTTCTATCTTGCGGCCACGAAGGATCTGCACCGCTGGCGCCGCGAGAACGGCGACGAGACCGCGGTGATACAACCCTTCGTGCCGGGCATTCCCATCAGTGTCAGCATGCTGGCGCAGCGCGGCCGCGCCTGGATCCTCGCCTGCAACACTCAGGTCATCCACCGTGACGGGAAAGGCTTTTCCTACCGCGGCGGCTGGGTCGGCGGGGCGGAGAAGATGCGGCCGGCGCTGACGCCCATCGCCGACGCGATTGCCGAGGCATTGCCGGATCTCTGGGGCTATGTGGGCGTCGATCTGATCGCCACCTCCGAGGAGCCGGTGGTCCTCGAGATCAATCCGCGGCTCACCAGCTCCTATTTGGGTCTGCGCGAGAGCATCGGTCTCAATCCCGCATCTCTGGTGCTGCGCCTCCTTGATGAGCCGCTGTCGTCCCTGATCCAGCCGATCGAGCCGCGCGCCGTCAAAATCTCGGTGGGCGCCCCATGACGATGCGCATCCTCGGCTGGGATATCGGCGGCGCGCATCTGAAGCTGGCGCTTGCCGAGGACGCTCGCATCGTCGCCGCCCGGCAAGTGCCGTGCGCGCTCTGGCAGGGCCTCGACCAGCTTCGCAGCGCGATCACCGTGGGCCTCGGCGGGCTTCCCGATGCCGACCTTCACGCGGTGACCATGACCGGCGAGCTGGCCGACCTCTTCCCCGATCGCGCCAGCGGCGTCGCGGCGATCCTCGATCTTCTCGCGGAATTCGTTTCCCGGGATCGGATCGCGGTTTATGAGACCGGCGGTGGATTCCTTCCCGTCGACGCCGCGACGGCGGCACCGGACCGCATCGGCTCCGCGAACTGGCACGCGACAGCGCGGTGTCTTGCTCTCGCGCTGGGCGACGGCCTCCTCCTCGACATCGGCAGCACGACGACGGACGTGGTTCCCTTCATCGCCGGCGGCATCGCGGCGCAGGGTCGCACGGACGCCGAGCGCCTCGCCACCCGCGAGCTCGTCTACACCGGCATCGTCCGCACGCCGCTGGCGGCGATCGCGCCGAGCATTCCCTTCGCCGGACGCGACGTGGCCGTGATGGCGGAGTATTTCGCCACGGCGGCCGACGTTCACCGTCTCGCCGGCACGCTGCCGGACGGCGCCGATCTCCACCCCGCCGCCGATGGCCGCGGCAAGACGCTGGCGCAAAGCCGGGCCCGTCTCGCGCGAATGATCGGGATGGATGCGGCGGCTGCTTCCGACGCGGCCTGGCGCCGCCTCGCCGAGACTTTCGTCCGGCGTCAGATCGGCCAGATCGAGGCGGCGGTGGACTGGGTGCTGTCGGCGGTCGATCTCGCGCCGGAAGCACCGATCGTCGGCGCCGGCACCGGCCGCTTCATCGCCGCTGACATCGCGCGGCGCTTCGACCGGCCCTATCGCGGTTTCGAGAGCGCGGTCGCCGTGGCGACGCCCGGCCGCGGCGCCATCGCCGCCGACATCGCGCCGGCGGTTGCGGTGGCGCTGCTCCTGGCGTCGGAGCGGTCGAGGGCCTGACGGACCGCGCGCACCGCGCCGAGATCGATATCGCCGTGCCGTCCGCCGGTGGTCAGTGCCGATCGAAAGCCCAGATAGTCGGCGCCGAGCGACGCCAGCTCGGCGATATCGGCAAGGCGCAGCGACCCCGCGAGCCCGCTGACAAGCCCCAGATCCCGCGCGCGTGCCACGAACGCCGCGAGCTCGGATATGGCGAGGTGCGCGGTCAGCGGCCCCGCCGTTTTGTCGGCGGTATCGATCATCACCCCGAAGAAGCCAGCCGCGGCGCAGCGTCTCGAAATATCGGAAAGATCAAGCGCGCGATCTCCGAACAGCACGGCGACGATCCGAACGCCTCCTTCCGTCATCGGCCGCAGCGCCGCCAGCGTGCCGTCGAGGTCGCCGGCGAACAGGCCGATCTTGACGACGTCGGCGCCGTTGCGCGCGGTCGCCTCCACCGCCGCGCGGACGGCGTCCGGCCGCAGCTCCAGGTCGCCGATGGTGGCGCTTACGGGAAGACGGCCGGCGACACGCGCCGCGATGTCGCGGAGCGCCGCCGGCGCGACCGCGCCCAACGCACCCATCGCCGGCTCCTTCGCGTCGATGATGTCCGCGCCGCCGGCCAATGCGACGTCGGCCTCATCCGCGGACCGCACGCTGGCAAGAAACCTGCTCATGTCGCTCCTGCCCGATATTCGTCGAAGCGCGCCGCCAGCCAACCCCACGCCTCCTGCTCCCGCGGACCCGCGGTCTTCTCGACGGCGATCGCGAGATAGGCCATCTCGCGCTCGATCTTGTCCATCGGCAGCATCTCCAGGCGGCTGATCAGGATCGCCGCCTCGATGACCGCGGCCTGGGCGCGGTTGAAGCCGCGGAACGGTCCGTGCACCGCCTCGTGGACGACCCGGCAGCGAAAGCGCGGGCGCGTCGGATCTTCCTCGACCTCGCTCACCGCCAGCTCCTGATGGAAATGCGCGCCCTCGATGACGACGCCGCCCACGGTCGTCGCCGGCCGCACGGGCCAGTCGCGTCGCCCTGTCAGGCACCCCGCGAAGACGCGGACGTCCTCGGTGTGGCTGATCACCGCGAAGGGGTGCTCCCGCAGATTGTCGAGAGTCCGCGACGGACGGAACGGCGCCAGGATCGGCACGTCGTCGCGCCAGATCACGCCCATGGGCGCGATGTGCGGCTCGCCCGTCGCCGAGATCGTGGTGATGATGCTCTCGCGGATCACCGGGGCTTCTCGCTGCGCCGCCGTGCCTTGCGCTCTTGCAATGTCGGTCCGGCGGCGCGGTGAGCCGAGCGGTCCGAGGGCGCGCGTTTCATCGCGACGCCCCAGTCCAAGGGCTCGTCCTGCACGTAGCGCTTGCCGAGATCGAAGGCCAGCTGCGCCTTCATCAGCTCCGCTCCGAGATAGAAGGCATGGGCCCCGTCCTCGGCCACGCCGAGCTTGGGATAAAGCTCGAGAGCGTTCCGCGCGACGTGGTGGCCGTCCCGGTTATAGACGTGGATGCCGTCCTCGGCCACCTCGATGCGGAAGTTCCCGTCGCGGATTCCCGCCGCGGTCTCGGCGATCTCCGCCGGCGTCACCGAGAACGGCTTGCGATCGCGCAGGCACAGAAGGCCACCGTCGATGCCCACCGGCAGGCGCCCGAGCGACTTGGCGGCGTGCATGATCCGCCGCGCCAGGTCCGCCTCGCGGATCGCGGTCCGGCAATGGGGACTCTTCTGCACCGCCAGGACTTCGGTGATGCCGAGCTCGGCGATGATCCCGAACAAGGTGGCGTTGATGCCCGACGTATCCGCCTCCGTCAGCTCCGTCAGGTTGCCGATGCCCATGAGGATGCGGGCCGTCGGCAACCGCCGGCGCAGCTCCGCATAGCGCGCCAGGGACGCCGCGAAGCCGAAGGGAATAGGGTCGAGGATGGGATCGAGGATGCAGGGCTTTCCCGCCTTGCCCAGCGTCTCCGCGGCGCGGCACAGGGTGTCAAGATCGCCGGGCGCCGCGGGAATGAGCACGGGAACCGCCGCCATCTCGTCGGCGAGAGACAACGTCGCCTCGCTGAGGCTGAAAATGAAATCGGCGCCGGCGCGCCCGCCGCGGCGCAGCTCCTCGGTATCGGCGGAATCGACGCTGACGGAAAATCCGACCTCGTGCAGCGCGACGACGGACTCCTCGAGATGCCCGAAGGGCACGCCCGGCAGGCAGCCGAGGTCGATGACATCGGCGCCCTCCCGCGCGAAGTTCCGCGCCTGCTGCAGGATCTGCGGCAGCGTCATGTTGGGGGCATCGACGATCTCCGCGAAGATGCGGACGTCATGTTGGCTCAGATCGACGCCGAGGCGATCACGGCCGAAATGGGCGGGAATGTCGTGCAGGTCCTCCGGGCCGCGGGCCACGGGCTTGCCGAGATCCGCCGCGAGAGCCGCGAGATCGCCGGCGCAATAGCCCGGCACCAGCACGCGATCGGCGTTCAGCTCCTCTCGCGGCAGTCGGCGGCGGATGAGATCGGCGGTCATCAGCGCCGCGACCTGGATGCCGATATCCCGGACGTCCCAGTCGAACTCCGCCGGGCTCATCTCCGCCAGCACCTTGCGCAGCCGGCGCTCGGCGAGATGGCCGGTCAGGAAGAGGATGCGCTCAGGCATGTGAGCCGCGCCGCGATCGCCTCGGAAAGTCCGGAGAGGGATTCAACCACCGTCGTGCCATCGAAGCCCTTGAGCTTCTCCACATTCTCCAGATCCACCCGCCGCGGCCACACCTTGACGATCCCACCCGGCGCTTTCGTCTCGAGCTCCGGCGCGGTATCGCAAGCGAAGACGATGCTGGGCACGCGGCACTTGCCGGCCTGGGCGAAGACGTTGGTGGCGAGGGTGTCGGAGATGCCATAGACGAATTTCGCCACCGTGTTCGACGTGGCGGGCGCCACCACCAGCGTGTGATAGACGCCTTCGTAGAAAAGGCCGACGGGCGCCGCCGAGGCCGTAGTATCGCGAAAGATGCGGATGTCGGCGGGCAGGCGCGACTTGTACATGCGGATCACTTCCGCCGCAGCCTTGCTCACGAAGAGGTCGACATTGGGGAGATCGCCGATGAGCGCGAGGCTCTCCTCGAAGAAATGACCGGAACCGGTGACGGCCCAGCCGAGGCGGGAGCGTGTGCCGGCATAAGGAGGTGGCACGGGCGCGATCCCTAGGCCGCGATCAGGCGAGCGAGGCGGTCCTCATCGCCTGGACCGACCCACTCCAAGGCGACGTCGGCAGCGGCAAGGAATTCCGGGAATGCGCGATCGACAGCGCCGAGATCGGCCAAGACTTGCGGCACCAGCGCCGCGGGTGCCGGCATCGATTTCATCAGCACGAGACGCCGGGCGTGGATCCGGCCGGCGAGCCATGCCGCCAGGCTATCGGAGGTGACGTCCCAGCTCTCGGCGATGGCGGGATCGGCGAGCGCCATCATCGACGGCAGCCACACGGGAACCGCTTCGCGCCGGAGCGCTTCCCTCATCTCGTCGGTGGTCGCGCAGGGCACCAGCACGGGCTGCAGATCCGCCAGGACCAGCGCGTACTGCTCCATCGCCAGGAGCGCCATGCGATGGGCCGCGCGATCGGAAAATCCCAGGCGCCGCTGCTCCTCGCGCACGCCGTCCGCGAAGGCGCCGCCGCCGGGCACCACGACCACCCGCCCCCTGCCGCGGGCAAGCGCTGCCAGCCAGGACCGCAAGGCGTCCGCCTTGCCCAGGCTGCCGCCGATCTTCACGACGATCATGGCGCCAGAGCCCGGTCCCGGCGGCGCACGATTGAGACGCCGACGCTCTCGGCGTCGCTGTAGACGTCGAGCTTCTCCACGGCGACGTTGACGCTGATGGAGCGATCGTCCTCCAGGCAGAGAGCGGCCACCCGCTCCGCCAGGGTCTCCACCAGCTCGATGTGGCCGGCGCCGACGATCGAGCGGACCCCCTCGATAATGGTCTCGTAGTTGAGGACGTTCTCGAAGTCCTCGCTGGAGAACGAGCCGGGATCGGCGATGTCGAGCTCGACATTGATGCGCACGCGCTGGGTGCGCAGCCGCTCGTAGTCGTAGATGCCGATGCTGCAGGGCAGCAGCAGGTTACGAACCCTGACCCGATAGGTTGAGGCGCCCGCGCGCTCCAGCAGGCGGCGAAGTCCAAGCGCTTCCGAAACCGGCCATTTTTCCGTCATTGCCGGACGAGCATGCCCGACCGCAGGGCGCGCTGACAACCATTGTCGGCGCCGACCCCAAGGGAGCGGCCCAAACGGGACGGAGCTAGGTCGGGAATTCCCGGGGGACGTTCTGCTCGCAGCGCCAGCGCGCCAGCATCCACTTCGGGTGCTCGGATACCCACTCCGCGGCCACCTGCTGGCCTTCGACCATGCAGGCCATCATGCTCATGTCCTCGAGGATCGGGCGCTCATCGGAACAATGTGCCTGCCACGCCATCATGCAGACCGTCAGAACAAGGTGAACCATCGGTGGTCCTCACTCCTTGCGTTGGCCCCCGGACTGTCGAACGCCGGCGCTCCCCACTGCGAAACGCGGCGCCAACGCATCGGTTGCACCCCATGCTGTGACGCAAAGGGTTTCGGATTGGTATATGGCACGGGTTTACCCGCCAGCGCCGATACAATAGCCTGTCTGCGGAAAATCCGGCGGCCTTGTCGCAAGGGGCTGCAAATGCCGGCAATTTCTCGACACACCCGCCGGGCGGGGTGGCGTGAAATACCGAGCGCCGGAGCGAATCATGGGAGGCGGGAATATGACGGGCGGACGCAGAGGACGTGGCTGGCGGATCGCGTTGATCGCCTGCCTGCCGATCCTAGGCACGGGAACGACGGCATCGGCCCAGGACGACCGGCCGCTCAGCCCCGCGCAGGTTGCGCTCTTCGAGACCGACCATCTCAAGTCCATCCAGCATCCGGAGCGGCTCGAATATCGCTTCCGGCGGGAGTCGACATCACCCGCCGCCGACCCGAGCGCCCCCTATTCCGACCGCGTCGATCTCGACGTGCGGCCGCGCGACGACGGCAAGAAGGACGTCTGGGTGGACTTCCTCTCCGGCGAGCGGCACATGCCGTTCCCACCCCTGATCGGCTTCAACGGGAATCCCGTGCTCATGTTCTTCCTGGAGCACGACGTCGAGGAGATGAACCAGACTACCGGCGGCGCCGCGACCTACTTCCGCAACCGCATACGCCAGGCTTTGGTGGACCGCGCGCAAGTGAAGCCGGTGGAGATCCAGCGCGATGGCGCGACGGTGGCGGCGACGGAGATCATCCTCCTTCCCTTCAAGGACGACCCGAACCTCGCCGCCTTCCCCGGCGTCCCGGAGAAACGCTACCGCTTCCTCGTCTCCGCCGCGGTGCCCGGCAGCATCTATGAGATCGAGGCCACCACCCCCGGCGCCGACGGCGGCGCGCCGCGCCTCAAGGACAGCATGACATTCGGCAGCGAGAAGCCCTGCGCCAGCGGAGAAGGACCATGCGCCCCACCGGGATCGCCATAAGACTGACCGTTGCCGTTGCGATCGCGGCGCTGCCGTCGATCGTCGGTGCGGCGACGTCGCCGCCGCCGAGCCGGAACGACTATCCGACGTCGGCGCGAGCGGACTATGTGCTGGGCTGCATGGCCGCGAACGGCAATACCCGGGAGGCACTCTTCCAGTGCTCCTGCGCCATCGACAGCATCGCGGGGGCGCTCCCCTATAGCGACTATGAGACGGCGGAGACCGCCCTCAGCCTGCAGATCGGCGGCGGCGTCGGCGGCCGGGTCGGCCTTTTCCGCGATCCGCCGGAACTGAAGGCGGTGCTGGAGCGCCTGCGCGAGGCCCAGGCGGAGGCGAACTTGACGTGCTTCCGATAAGACGAGCCTAGGTCCCCGGCTTGAGCTTGACCGGCCAGCTGCCTTCGAAGTGACGGTTGCTGCTGTCCTCGACGTTCACCTTGAGCTCGGCGCTGTCGGCCGTGGGCACGAACTCGAAGGTCACGCTGGGATCCTCGCTGATGGAGATATCGGATTCCATCTGGAGCACCGTGGCGCCGTTATAGGTGACGCTGATCGCGCGCACGAAATTCGCCGGGATGAAGTTCCGGGTCACCTGATCCATCTGCATGCCGGAGCTGTTGGGATGGCTCACCAGCAGATGCGCCTCCATGGGCTCGCCGAGATGGGGCTGGCCGCGGAGCGACATCTTGAGCTGACCCAACCGCCGCAATGCCAGGTCCTGATCCTTGCCCGCGGGCGCCGAGCAACCGCCCGCCGCCTTGATGAAGTGGGCGGTGCCGTAGAGCTTGCCGTCCCTGGTCTCGGCGACGGCGTGCAGATAGGTGTAGTCGTCGACCCGGATGCGCGTCGCGATCTCGTTGGGATCCGCCGAGGGACCGAAGACGAAGCGGCCGGCAAGCGGAGACGGATTGTCGTCGATGACGAGATAGACCTGCTTCACCTGGCCACGGAGTGCACCCGCGAAGCGGATCGCCACCGGAACGAGCGCCGCATCCGCCGCGCGGTCCGGCGCTTCGATCGAGACGAGATCGCTACCGTCCTGCACCGCCCGATCGCCGAAGATCTGCGCCCTGAGATCCGCCCATCGTGCGGCCCGCGTCGCCTCGTCCACTTCCGCCGTGGCGGGCGCGGGCATTCCCGCGAGGGTCGCCACGGCCAAAGCCAGCGCCAATAACGGCTTGCTCATGCTCGTTTCCTCCGGGCGGAGCGGCTCATTCCCACTCCAGCTCCTTATAGGCGGCGGTGACGTTCCGGGGATGATAGTCCTCGAACAGCAGCCATCGGCCGCGCTCCTGCATGGCAACATGATGCCAGGCGTCGCCGATGTCGATGCCTTCCTTGATCGCCGTCCTGGTATCGGCGATCACCGCCTTGAGATAGCGCATCTCCGGCGCGGCGCCGGCGGGCCAGTCGACTTTAACAGGCCCGTGCCCCGGCACCGCCCGCTGCGCCGGCACCTTCTCCAGTTCCTCCAGCTCACGCACCCATCCGACCGCGCTGCCGTCGATGACGGGGATGCGGTCGACGAACAGCAGGTCGGCGAGCCACAGGGTCTGAGTGCGACGATCCAGCAGGGTCAGGTCATTGTCCGTATGCGCCGGGCCGTGGGCCTCGATCTCGACGATGCGATCGCCGAGGTCGATGTCGAGCGTGGTCGACACGAGCCGCGTCGGCGGTACGATCTCGCTGCCGTCGGCCTTGTCGCCAAGGGCCCGATGCAACGTACGGACGTAGTAGTCGCCGCGCTGCGCCAAAGCGCCCGGCAGTTTCGCGTGACCGATGAACTCGGGATTGTCCACTTTGAAGGCCACGGCGCCGAAGATGTGATCGGGATGGACGTGGGTCATGACGACGTAGCGGATCGGCCGATCGGTGGCGGCGAGCACGGCCTCGCGCAGGGACTGCCCCTCCGTGGCGCTACCGCCGGGATCGATCACCATGACGGCGGCGTCGCCGACGATGAAGCCGATATTCGCGATGGCGTCGTCATTGCCCGGGCTCGCGTCCTCGTTGACGCCGCCGTGGACATAGACGCCCGGCGCGATCTGCACCATCCGCAGCGGGGTTGCGGCGCAGACGGCCACGCCTTGCGCCGCCAAGCCGAGCAGGAGAGCGACCAGCGGGGCCGCGAGCCGCATCCGCCTAGCTCGTGGCGGTCGTCGGCGCGGAACGCCCGGCCGATGCGGGCTCGCCGCCGATCCGGCGGTAGTGGAAGGGCGGTGGAGCGGACTCGCTCGCGCGTACCGCCGCTTCCAGGACCGCGCGATCGGGGGACAGCGCGCAGACGGGATCGGCGACCGCGGCGTTGCCGGTGAGCGCATAGGCCTGGCAGCGGCAACCGCCCCAGTCGACCTCGCGCCGGTCGCAGGTGCGGCAGGGCTCGACCATCCAGTCGGTGCCGCGGAAGAAATTGAACGCCTCGGACTCCCGCCAGATATCGGCGAGGCTGGTGTCGCGCACGGAGGGAAACGACAGACCCGGCAAGGTCTCGGCGGCATGGCACGGCAGCGCCTTGCCCGATGGCGTGATGTTCAGGAAACGCCGGCCCCAGCCACCCATGCAGGCCTTCGGCAGCGCCGCGTGATAGTCCGGCACGACGTAGTCGATGACGAGCCGGCCGCGCAGCCGCTCGCGAGCCGCCTCAACGATCAGGGTGGCCTCGTCAAGCTGGGCCCGGGTCGGCAGCAGCGCCTCGCGATTGGCGAGCGCCCAGCCGTAGTACTGCACATGGGCCACTTCCAGCCGGCCGGCCCCCATCGCCACCGCGTGGTCGATCATGTCGGGAAGCCGGGCCAGGTTCTGGCGGTGAACGACGGCATTCACGGTGAGGGGAAGTCCCGCCGCGCGCACCCGCGCCGCCGCCTCGCGCTTCAGGCGCTGCGCGCCGGCAAATCCGGCGACCCGATCGCCGGCGGTATCCTCCACGTCCTGGAAGCTGATCTGCACATGATCGATCCCCGCCGCCACCAGGCGCTCGAGACGCTCGGCGGTGAGCGTCACGGCCGAGGTGATGAGATTGGTGTAGAGTCCCTTTCCCACCGCGTGGCGGACGAGATCCTCGAGATCGCGCCGCGCCAGGGGCTCGCCACCGGAGAAATGCACCTGCAGGACACCGAGCGCCGCCGCCTCGCCGAGCACGCGCTTCCAGGTCCCGGTGTCGAGCTCCTGGCTTCCCCGCTCCAGCTCCAGGGGATTGGAGCAATAGGGGCACTGCAGCGGGCAGCGGTGCGTCACCTCCGCCAGCAGCGCCAGGGGAGCGTCAAGCTCGGGCATCGACGATGATCCCCTTGTCCGCGAGATCCTGCAGCATCTCCAGCACGTCGACCTCGACGACGTCCCGGGGCGCGGCGTATTCCCGCGCCAGGGTCTCGGCGATCGCGCCCACATTGGCGGTGCCGTCGCAAAGCTTGAGGATGCTGAGCGCCGTCTCGTCGGGCATCAGCACCCGCTCCGGCGCCTGCACGATCCACTGCCCGCGCGCTTCGCTGAACTGCAAGCGCACATGGGGCTTCAGCCGCGGGACCGCGGCGGCGTCGATGCGCGGCGTCGCGGCGCCGCTCACGACGGCGGGCCGTCGAGACGGAACGCGCCCGGCGGCACAAGCGCGGGCGCCACATACGCGTGATAGAGCGCGTCGAGCTGCGCCCAGAGCACGCCGCACTTGAACTCCAGCGCCGCCAGCACCGCCTGCTGCTGCTCCGGCGTGCGCGCCTCGCGCCTCACGTAGTCGAGGGCGAAATCGGCGTCCCGCGGCGCCTGGGAGATGCGGGCGTTGAAATAGGCCAGCGTCTCCCGGCTGATGAAGGCGTAGTTCTCCAGCATGCCCGAGACGCGCTCGCTGATGATCGCCGGCGAGAACAGCTCGGTGAGCGAGGAGGCGATCGCCTCCAGCAGGCTGCGCTCGCGCACGAAGCGCACATAGGCCTCGACGGCGAACTTGGTCGCCGGCAGCGCGCCCCGCATCGAGATCACGTAAGCGCGGTCAAGGCCGAGACCGTCGGTGAGCGCCAGCCAGCGCGCCACGCCGCCCTCGCCCGGCCGCTCGCCGTCGTGATCCACCAGGCGCTGGCGCCAGACGCGGCGCAGCTCGGGATCCTCGGTCCGGGCGATGAGCGAGGCGTCCTTGCGCGGAATGGCGCTCTGATAGCAGTAGCGGTTGAGGGCCCAGGCCTGGACCTGGCCCTTGGTCAGCTTCCCGCCGTGCAGCATCCGGTGGAACGGGTGCAGATTGTGGTAGCGCTCGGCGCCGATCTGCCGTAGCGCCGCCTCCAGTTGCTCCGGGGTCATCAGGGCAGTCACAGCGTCAGCTCCATCCCATCATGGGCGATCGTCCAGCCGGCGGCCTCGGCCTCGGCCCGCTCCGAAGAGTCCTCGAGCAGGACGGGGTTGGTGTTGTTGATGTGGATGAACACCTTGCGCCCAACGCCGAGATCGCGGAAGGCGGCGATCGCGCCCTCCTCGCCGGACATGCTCATGTGGCCCATGCGCTTTCCCGTCTTGGCACCGACACCCATGCGGATCATCTCGTCGTCGCGCCAGAGCGTGCCGTCGAAGAACGCCATCGGCGCGCCGCGCAGGCGCGCCCGCAATGCCGGCGTCATCGCCGCGCAGCCGGGGATGAAGCAGAAGCGCGCGCCGCTACGCGGTTCGCTTATCTCCAGTCCGATCGTGTGCCCACCTTCCACCACGCCGGGATCGCGCCCGTCGGCCTCGAGCCATAGCGCCACCTTCCCCGGCACGGTAAAAGCCGTGAGCGCCAATCCGCTGTCGCTTCCTTTCGGCCCCGTCAAAGCCATCGTCTCGTTCAGCGGCAGCGTCCGCCGTTCCACGCAGTCCGGCGCGAGCACTCGGAAGATCGAGTTGTCCCGCAGCACCGTCAGCACATCAGAGGTCGCATAGAGCGCGAAGGGATGGCGCTCGCGCAACGTGAGCAGGCCGGCCACCGCATCCACGTCGCCGCCAGTGACGACGACGCCCGAAATCGGCGAGGAGCGCAACCCCTCGCCGGGCCAAAGCGCGGGCGTCGCCAGAAGCTGCGCGGCCAGATCCGGCGCGGCGTTCAGAAGGAACCAGTTTCGATTGTTTGCGGACACGGCGATGGACGCCTGCGTTCGCGGCTTTGCCGTTGTATCACCCGACCGTGCCAACCGGCATGCTGGCGCGTTGGAATTCCACTGGGGAAATCCACCACCGGCGGCCGCGCCGAGCACGACGACACGCATTGTCGCCTACCCGTCGCAAGCGCCGGCGGCGTTGCCGATTATTTTACGGCAGCGCAGGCGTAGGAATTGATTTCCAGACCGACCGCGATCTCAACAACACGGGGCTTTTTCCACTGCATGGCGTCCTCCACGAACGGTGCCGTCCCAGCGCTGGTACGACTTTCCATAGTATGGGTCTCGCGGAGCGCGAGTCAATTGCAGTCATTCTAAATTGGCGAAATAAGCGGCATTGTCGAGAGATGGCTGATGACGCGCACCGCTGGGCTGCGGCGAATACCGCGAGATCAACGGCAATTGCCGCCGCTGTCCCACTGCCGAAAACAGCCTGCTTCGTGGGCATCACAGATTTGACATCGTCGCGTCAGGCGCCCGCGCATGCAACTCCCGGGCGAGGCCGGCGAGGCGGTCGGCGCCGTGGAGCCCATCGATCCACCGCCGGGGAATTGATGCAGTGCCGAAGACCGCGCCGGCAAGCTGCCCGGTGACGGCCGCGATCGTGTCGGTATCGCCCCCGAGATCGACCGCCTCGGTCACCGCCGCCTCGAAACCGTCGGCACGCCAAAGGCACCAGAGCGCGGCTTCCAGCGTATCGAGCGCCCGAGGCGCCGAGGAGATCGCCGCCCTCTCCCTCGATCGATAGTCGCCCCGCGCGATCGCCGCCAGGGCCGGATGCGTCGCGGCGGCGCCGGCCGCGACGACGGCGGCAACGCAGCCGCCGCCCAGCGCCGCCACCAGCATGTCCGCCAGGAGCCTCGTGGCCGCCACCGCCTCATCCGCCCCGTGGGTCGCCAGCGCCTGCCGCGCCGCCGCGCTTCGCGCCGCGTCCGGTGACTGCCGATAAAAGATCGCGACCGGCGCCAGGCGCATGATGCAGCCGTTGCCGGCATTCTCGACCTCCCGGGCGGCGTCGAGGCGGCCGGTCCGCTCGAAGATCTCCAGGGTCTGCCGGGTCTTCTCGCTGATGCCGACCGCGCGACCGCCGCTCGAATTCTCCCCCAGCCGGTACCAGCGGAGAAAGCGCGCCAGCAGATCGCGCTCGTCCACGCCGCCGCGCGCCAGCAGGGAGTCCGCCAGGCAGATGGCCATCGCCGTATCGTCGGTCCATTCGCCGGCGCGAAGATCGTAGGTGCCGCCCGACGCGAAGTCGCGCACACGTGGGTAACTGTCCCGCGGACAGCCTTCCGCGGGCGCGCCCAGCGCATCGCCGATCGCCAGTCCCAGCAGCGTCGCGATCGACCGGTCGAGGACGCCCTCCGTCGTCATGTGCGACACGCGGATCCCATCGTCATCGCGATTGCCGGAGAATGCGGCCTCATTCCTGCCACGACCCTGTCATGGTGCAGTGTGCTATAGTTTCACGGCTCTCCTCCGACCGGGAGGCAATCGTGGAATATGCGGACTATTTGCGCGAAGAGGCCGCGCGGCTGCGGCAGAGTGCGGAGCTTGCCCAGGAGCCCGCCATCGTGGACGAGCTCCGGGAGCTGGCCGCGATTTGCGAGCGCGTCGCGGCCGAGCTCGAAGACCGGATGCTGCCGGGATAGGCTCGGCGCCGGCGTCAGCCGCCGAACAATCCCTTGAGGCTGTCGAAGCCCGCTTGATAGACACCGCGAATGGCGGTGGTGGCATTCTGCTCCGCGCCCGCCGCCGGCTCGAAGGTGCTGGACCAGCGCACGGTGCAGCCGCCCGACCCCTGGTCCGCGACGCTCAGCTCGGAATGATAGCCGGTGATCGGCAGGGGGCTGGTGACGATCCGATAGCTGTAGGCGTGCTCCCTGTCGTCGTGCCGCTCCAGCTCCTCGACGATCTCGCCACCGCCGGTGAGAGACAGCTTGCGGCGCATCTTGCCGCCCTCGTTGACGGACTCGCAGCGGGCGATCGCGGGATGCCAGCGCGCGAGCGCATCGAAGCCGCCGATCAGGTTCCAGATCTTCTCCGCCGGCACGTTCAGGCTCAGGGACATATCGACTTTCGTCATGGCGTCCTCCCGTTTATGTCCTGGGATTCCCCAGTTGATGTCGCCTCGATTGTAGGCGCACTCCGACGCCAAGGACGGAGAAATAAAGCGGCAAATCATGCCGCCGTTCCCGTGACGGTTCAGCACCGGCCACGCCTCCGCCATTTCGCAATTGCGAAGACGCTCGCTCGCCTGGGGTCACTACCTTATCTACCGGAGCGCGGCCACGCGGCGGCGACGGATACCACCGAGGAAAGTTCGGCGCCCGGCTTCCTTGTCGCGAACTCCCGGTGCTATGCTTCCCGACGATGGCCATCCAGGGAGGAACATCGCACGCGCCACTTGCCGAGCCCGCGCGGCGACGTTTCCGCGTCATCTCCGGCGGGATGGCAGGCGTCGCCGACAGGCGTGCGATCCGATTGTCCGCCGTCCCCCTGGAGGATCGCCCGGCCGTCCAGGCCGATGCGCCGGTCACGTTTTTTCTTCGAACCCCTCTCGGCCGGACCGCCGCCATCTCTGCCGCACTCCACGCGGCGCTGGGTGCGCTGATCCTGCTGATGGGAAGCCCGCCTGCCGCGGAATCCGTGCCCATCTCCGTGACGCTCGTACGGGCGCCGGCTCCCGCTCCCGCGTCCGAGACGGCAACAGCGGCGCCCCCTGCCGATACCAGCCCGCCGGCGGCGGCCGAGGAAGCACCCGCGCCGCCACCGCCGCCGGAGCTGGCGGCGATCGAGCCCACCGCCGCGGCGCCGGCGCTCCCGGAGCCCGTGCCGCCACCACCCCCGCAACGGCCGCGTCCCCCGGTCGCGAAAGCGCCGCTGGCGTCCACCAGCGCTGCCCACGACCGGCCGGCGTCCGCTGCGGCGCCGGCCGCGCAGCCGAGCCAGACGGCGCCGGCAGCCGCCGAGCCTCCGCAGCAGAGTGCGGCGCTTCCGCTCATCCCGCCCCGCGCCCTGAGCGGCGCGGCCGGCAACGGGAAGCCGGCCTATCCGGCCGAGGCGATGCGGCGCGGCATTCAGGGCAACGTGACGCTGCGGGTCGACGTCTCTCGCGCGGGCCTGGCGACCCAGGTCCTGGTACTCGCCAGCAGCGGCCACCGCGACCTCGACGATGCCGCCGTGGCCGCGGTCCAGAAATGGCGCTTCGTTCCGGCCTCGCGCGGCGGCGAGCCGGTCGACGCCACCGCAGAAGTCCCCATCCAGTTCCGCCTGGCGGATTGATCCCGGGTCTGCCGCGGAGGTAGCCTTGGGGGAGCAGCGTATTCCGCTGGGCAGCGGAAGCAGGACGTGCGCGAGAACGGAACAGCAAGCACCTGAATGAGCGCCGCACAGGAATGGGATCGGGAGACCGACGTCGTGGTGGTCGGCTCCGGCGCCGCGGCGCTGTCCGCGGCACTCTCCGCCGCCACCGCCGGCGCGCGGGTCGTCGTGATGGAAAAGGCGTCGGTGCTGGGTGGCACCTCCGCCATGTCCGGCGCCGGCACCTGGATCCCGGCCAATCATCACATGCTCGCAGCGGGCATGAGCGATACGCCCCAGGAGGCGCTCACATATCTCCGTGCCACCGCGCCGGAGGGCTGGCAGGAAGATGAGGACGCGCTTTGGCAGGCCTTCGCCGAGCAGGCGCCGGACGCGCTCAGGTTCATCGAGGACAACACGCCGCTCAGGTTCGAGCTGGTGCACCACCCCGACCTCTACGTCGAGGCGCCCGGCGGCAAGCTCAGCGGACGCATGGTCTCGCCGCTCCCGATCAGCCGCAACATCCTCGGCATCTGGCGCGACCGGATCCGCTCCTCGACCTTGCCGCAGATCTTCACCTATCGCGACCTCATCGTCGGCTCCATCGTCAGCAAGCCCGTGCGCACTCTGCTGGCGATGGCGCCCGTGCTGTTCTACCGCCTGCTGACCCGGCGCGTCGGCATGGGCAACGCGCTCGTCACGGGCCTGCTGCGCGGCTGCCTGGACCGCGGCTGCGAGATCATGATCGGCACCGCGGCGGAGCGGCTGGTGACGGACGCGGACGGCGGCCGGATCATCGGCGTCGAGGCGCGCGCCGCCACGCAGCCCATCCGCGTCCGCGCCTTGAAAGGGGTGGTGCTCGCCACCGGCGGCTTCGACTGGGATCCGGTCCTGCGCGCGCGGCATTTTCCCGGCGAGGTCGGGCTGATCGGCAGCCCTCGGTGCAATACGGGCGACGGTCACCGGATGGCGGCTGATGTCGGCGCCGAGCTCGCGCGCATGGACCAGGCCAACATCTACGCCTGCACCGTGACGACCTATGAAGGGGAGCGCCACGGCCTGCCCCTCAACGAGCTCTACAGCCCCCACTGCCTGCTGGTGAACCGGCACGGCAAGCGCTTCGTCAACGAGGGTGACCCCAATGTCGGCGTGACGCTCGATACCCGCGATCCCGTCACCGCCGAGCCGATCCATCTCCCGTGCTGGCGCATCTTCGACGCAGAGTATGCGGCACAGAATCCCGTGACCATGTGGTTCGCGCGCCGCGATTTGGGCTGGCTGCGCAAATCCCAAAGCCTCACCGAGCTGGCACGCGCCATCGACCTGGATCCGGCGACGCTGCAGGCGACCGTCGAGCGCTTCAACGGCTTCGTCCGCGACGGCAAGGACCGCGACTTCAATCGCGGCGAGACCGCCTGGGAGATGTTCTATACCGGCGATCCCGCGCGGCCGAACGGGAACGGCGCGCTGGGCACCATCGCCAAGGCGCCGTTCTACGCGGCTCCCTATCACCGCGCGATCATCGGCACCAAGGGAGGACCGCGCACCAACGAGCGCGGCCAGGTGCTGCGTGCCGACGGCAGCCTGATCGGCGGCCTCTACTGCGCCGGCATCGCCATGGCGAACCCGATCGGAACCAAGGCGGTGGGCGCCGGCACCACCATCGGCCCCTGCCTCACCTGGGGCTATATCTGCGGCCGAAACGTGGTACGGGAGAATGCCTGAGCGTCTTCCCGGGACATTCGGAAGCATCGGCGCCCCGGTCTGCAAATAATGAACCTTCTCGCGCGGGAAGGTTTTGCAGCCCGCTTGTCATCGGATATTTGCTGACTACATCGCAGACGGCATGTCGGGCAGAATTGCGCACCGACCGCCTGCCGCGCCCCAGGAGCAGAGATGACCGTCACCGATCCGAAGACCGACCATGGCGGACACGGTCACGCGCACGCTCATCACGACCACGGCTCCGGCGACACCATCACGGCCGCTCGCGATCCCGTCTGCGGCATGTCCGTTAATCCCGCCACCGCGAAATACCGGCACGAGCACGCCGGCCATGATTACTTCTTCTGCGGCGCCCGGTGTCTCGAGAAGTTCAAGGCGGAACCTCAGCGCTTTCTGACCAAGACCGAGGCACCGCCGGCGGCGGCCCCGGCCGGCACTCTCTGGACCTGCCCGATGCATCCCCAGGTCGTGCGCAACGAGGCCGGGAGCTGCCCCATCTGTGGCATGGCGCTGGAGCCGATGACGCCGAGCACCGAGGACGTGGAGAATCCGGAGCTCGCCTCGATGACGCGACGCTTCTGGGTCGGCGTCGTGCTCTCCGTTCCCCTCCTCGTCATGAGCATGGCGGGGCATTTCAGCGACTGGCTGCAGCTGGCGCTGGCGACGCCCGTCGTGCTCTGGGGCGGCTGGCCGTTCTTCGAGCGCGGCTGGGCCTCGGTGGTGAATCGCAGCCCGAACATGTTCACGCTCATCGCCATGGGCACCGGCGTCGCTTATGTCTACAGCATCATCGCCACGCTGCTGCCGGGCATTTTCCCGGCCTCGTTCCGCTCCGCCGATGGAGGCGTCGAGGTCTATTTCGAGGCGGCGGCGGTCATCACCACCCTGGTGCTGCTGGGACAGGTGATGGAGCTCAGGGCGCGCTCGCGCACCAACAGCGCCATCCGCGCGCTCCTCGATCTCGCGCCCAAGCTCGCCCGCATCCTGCGCGACGACGGCATCGAGGAAGACATCCCGCTCGAGCAGGTCAAGAAGGGCGACCGGCTACGGGTGCGGCCCGGCGAGAAGATCCCGGTGGACGGCATCGTGCTGGAGGGGTCGAGCGCGGTCGACGAGTCCATGATATCGGGCGAGCCGGTGCCGGTGGAGAAAGCGACCGGCGACAAGGTGACGGGCGCCACCCTCAACACGACGGGGAGCCTGGTGATGCTCGCCGAGCGCGTCGGCGCGGAGACGATGCTGGCGCAGATCGTCGCCATGGTGGCCCAGGCGCAACGCTCGCGGGCGCCGATCCAGAGCCTCGCGGACCACGTGTCGTTCTTCTTCGTGCCCGGCGTGATCACCGCGGCGCTCCTCGCCTTCCTCGTGTGGTCGGTCTACGGACCGGCGCCGGCGATGGCCTTCGCGATCCTGAACGCGGTGGCGGTGCTGATCATCGCCTGTCCCTGCGCCCTCGGCCTCGCCACGCCGATGTCGATCATGGTGAGCACCGGGCGCGGCGCGCGGGCGGGCGTGCTGGTGAAGAACGCCGAGGCGCTGGAGCTCATGGAGAAGATCGACACGCTTGTCGTGGACAAGACCGGCACCCTGACCGAGGGCAAGCCAAAGCTCATGGGCGTCACGACAGTTGCCGGCATCGATGAGAACGAGCTGCTGCGCCTGGTGGCGAGCCTGGAGCGCGGCAGCGAGCATCCCCTCGCCGCCGCCATCACCAAGGGCGCGGAAGGCCGAGGCCTCGCGCTCTCGCCCGCGACGGAATTCCGTTCCCTGACCGGCAAGGGCGTGACCGGCACGGTGGACGGCAAGCGGATCGCGGTCGGCAATCTCGCCCTCCTCCGCGCCCTCGGCGTCGAGCCCGGCGATCTCCCCGCCCGCGCCGACGCGCTCCGCCATGAGGGGCAGACCGTGATGCTGGTGGCAGTGGACGGCAGGACCGCCGGACTGGTGGCGGTCGCCGATCCCATCAAGGAAAGCGCCGCCGCGGCCATCGCCGAGCTCCGCGCCGAGGGCCTTCGCGTGGTCATGCTGACCGGCGACAGCAGGACCACGGCGGAGGCCGTGGGCCGCAAGCTCGGCATCGACGAGGTGGTGGCGGAGGTGCTGCCGGACCAGAAGGCGGCGGCGGTGAAGAAGTTCCAGGACGGAGGCCACAAGGTCGCCATGGCCGGCGACGGCATCAACGACGCGCCGGCGCTGGCCCAGGCGGAGGTCGGCATCGCCATGGGCACCGGTGCCGACGTGGCGATGGAGAGCGCGGCGGTCACCCTCATCAAGGGCGATCTCCGGGGCATCCTGCGGGCGCGGCGCCTGAGCCGGGCCACCATGGGCAACATCCGGCAGAACCTGTTCTTCGCCTTCGTCTTCAACGCGCTGGCGGTGCCGATCGCCGCCGGGGTGCTGTTCCCCTTTACCGGCCTGCTGCTCAACCCCATGATCGCCAGCGGCGCCATGAGCGTGAGCTCGGTGCTGGTGATCGGCAATGCACTGCGGCTCGGCCGCGTGCGGCTCTGACAAGAACTCTCGAACCTGGGAGACCCGGATGAGCAATCTCCTCCTGTCGCGTCGGGGCGTACTGGCGGGGCTTGGCGCCGCGGCGGTCGCGTACAGGGTCGGCCCAAGCTTGGCGCAGACCGAGGCCGTCACCGCGCTCACGGTCGATCACCGCACCATCGAGGTCAACGGACGGCCGGGCTATCTTCTCGGCATCCTGCAGAAGAACGGCAAGCCGGGCATCGAGACCGTCGTCGGCGCCGACTTCCGCGTCCGCCTCGTCAACAACCTCGACACGGCCACGACGGTGCATTGGCATGGCCTGACGCCGCCCTCCAACCAGGACGGCGTGCCCGAGCTGTCGCAGCCGCCGATCGCCCCCGGCGCCTCCTACGACTACGACTTCCCCCTGACGCGCGGCGGCACCTATTGGATGCACCCGCACGTGGGCTATCAGGAGCAGCTGATGTTCGCGCCGCTCATTATCGCCGATCCCGCGGATCGCCGGCGCGACGAGCAGGAAGTGGTGGTGATGCTGGCGGACTTCAGCTTCAAGCCGGCGGAGGAGATCGCGGCGGGCCTGCGCAAGGGCGGCGGCATGGCCGGCATGAGCATGGGCAGTTCCGGCATGTCGGGAATGTCCGGGATGAGCGGCATGGGAAAGACCGCCGGCATGCCGATGGGCGCCAAGCCCGATCTCAACGACGTCGACTATGACGCCTACCTCGCCAACGACCGCACCATCGCCGATCCCGACGTCATCCGCGCCGAGGCCGGCGGCAGGATCCGCCTGCGCGTCATCAATGCCGCCTCCGCCACCAATTTCCACGTCGATCTCGGCCAGCTCAAAGGCGAGCTGATCGCCGTCGATGGCTGTCCGGTGCGACCGGTGGCGGGATCACGCTTTGGCATGACGACGGCCCAGCGCCTCGATATCCGCCTGCGGCTTCCAGGTGGCGGCGGTGTTTATCCAATCCTGGCGCTGCGGGAAGGCGAGCGGGAGCGCACCGGCATCGTCCTCGCCACTCCAGGCGCCAAGATCGCGCGCCTGGCGGCGCTGGCGGCCAAGCCGGCGCCGGTGCTGGACCTTGGCCTCGAGCGCAGACTCGTCGCCGTCGAGCCCCTCGCGCCGCGGAAGGCGGATCGCACGCACGAGGTTCATCTCGCCGGCGATATGGCGCAATACATCTGGACCATCAACGGCAAGACCTACGACCAGCGCGATCCGCTGATGGTGAGATCAGGCGAGCGGGTGGAGCTGAACCTCCACAACATGTCCATGATGGCCCACCCCATGCATCTGCACGGGCACAGCTTCCAGGTCGTGGCGATCGACGGCAAGCGCTTCGCGGGCGCGCTCCGGGACACCGTGCTGGTGCCGCCCATGCAGACCGTCACCGTCGCCTTCGATGCCGGCAATCCCGGTCGCTGGGCCTTCCATTGCCACAATCTCTACCACATGGAAGCTGGAATGATGACCGAGGTGCGCTACCAGACTTGATCTGGACTTCCCGCAACCGAAGCGGTCTAGAATGCCCAGGATGAGGCGGAGACAACCGCCTCGACGGGAGGACGCGAATGTCCGAGATCGGCGGCAAGAGCGTGGGCCAGGCGCCACGTCCTCACGAGCTCGATCCCATCGAGATCGCGTCCAGGGACGCAATCTCGACGCTGCAGCTGCAGCGGCTGCGATGGTCACTCCATCACGTCTATGAGAACGTCCCGCATTACCGCCGCGCCTTCGACGCCGCCGGCGCGCATCCGGACGACCTGAAGGATCTCTCGGACATCAGGCGCTTTCCTTTCACCACCAAGGCGGATCTGCGCGCGAACTATCCCTTCGGCATGTTCGCGGTGCCGCGGGAGAAGGTGGTCCGCATCCACGCCTCTTCCGGCACCACCGGCAAGCCCACGGTGGTGGGCTATACCGCCGGCGATATCGAGACCTGGTCCGACGTCATGGCGCGCAGCCTCCGTGCCTGCGGCGGCCGGCCCGGCATGAAGGTGCACGTGGCCTATGGTTACGGCCTCTTCACCGGCGGCCTCGGCTCCCACTACGGCGCCGAGCGGCTGGGCTGCACGGTGATCCCGGTCTCCGGCGGCATGACCGAGCGCCAGGTCCGGCTGATCGTCGATTTCGAGCCCGAGATCATCATGGTGACGCCCAGCTACATGCTGGCGATCCTGGACGAATTCCGTGCCCAGAACCTGGATCCCCGCCGCTCCTCCCTGAAGATCGGCGTCTTCGGCGCCGAGCCCTGGACCAACTCGATGCGGGCGGAGATCGAGCAGGCCTTCGACATGCACGCCATCGATCTCTACGGCCTCTCCGAGGTGATCGGTCCGGGCGTCGCCAGCGAATGCGTCGAGAGCAAGGACGGCCTCCACGTCTGGGAGGATCACTTCTATCCCGAGATCGTCGATCCCGTGACGGGCGCGGTGCTGCCGGACGGCGAGCGCGGCGAGCTGGTGCTGACCTCCCTCACCAAGGAGGCGATGCCGGTGATCCGCTACCGGACCCGGGACCTGACGCGCCTTCTGCCGGGCACCGCGCGCTCCATGCGGCGCATCGAGAAGATCACGGGCCGGTCCGACGACATGATCATCCTGCGCGGCGTCAACGTCTTCCCGACCCAGATCGAGGAGCTGATACTGGCGGACCCTCGCCTGGCACCCCACTTCCAGATCGAGCTCGGACGCGTGTCGCGTCTCGATACCATGATCGTCCGCGTCGAGGCGCGTGCCGGCAGCGCGGATGAGCAGGGCCGCACCGCCTGCAATCGCGACCTCGCCCACGCGATCAAGGCGCTGATCGGCGTCACCGTCGCCGTGGACACCTCGCCACCCGGCACGATCGAACGCTCCCTCGGCAAGGCCAAGCGGATCGTCGATCTCCGTCCCAAGGACTGAATTACATTCCGCGCTTCGAGGCGACGAGGCTGTAGCCGAGCGGAAACTTGTCTTGCGTATTCCGCGAGATCCGCTTGGCGAAACGGCGCGCCACCAGCCAGCTCGCCAGCGGCGAATAGATCTCCGCCAGCCGGTCGCTCCGCGCCAGCTGCTTGCCGACGATATCCAGCAGGACCTCCGGTGCCCCGCCATACTCGGCGAGCTCGATCACCTCCAGGCCCGCGGTCCGGCAGAACTCGGTGAGCGCGTAGCGCGTGTAGCGGAAATAGTCGTAGGGCTGCTCGTGGATCCAGTAGAGGAACGGCACCGTCAGCAGCAGCCGTCCCTCCGGCCGCAGGATCCGCGCGATCTCCGCCATGAGGGCGGCGGGATTGCGGATGTGCTCGAGGACATCGGTCATCAAGACGGTGTCGAAGGCCGCGGTCTCGAGCTTCAGCGGCTCGTTCAGGTCGGCGGCGAGATCGAGGAACGGGCTCGTGTGCAGGGAGCCGGGCCAGTCGACGCAGATCGCCTCGGTCACCAGCGGCTTGTAGACGAGGTAGAGCGGGCATTTGCCGCAGCCGAGATCCGCGAGGCGGCCCTTGGCATGGGCGGTGATCAGTCGCTGGTAGACCGCTCCCTGGATGTCGCCGATGAACCGGGATCCCAGGCTTACTTCGTCGGGATCTCGCGAGGCGACGAGGCGGTCGCCGCGAAGGATGAATTTCGACGGCGTCCAGTCGCTCTCGTTTCGCATGGGAAAGTGCTCGCGGAAATTCCGGCAGCGCCTTCATTGCGGGGCGCGGCCCAGCCGTCAAGGAGCAACGATGGGCCGCGCCGGCGCAGAACCGGCAGCGCGCTCAGGCCTTGCGCTGCTGCGCGTTCCAGTTGCGCTCGAGATTGGCGATGAGCGCCGGGCTGAAGTGGCAGTAGGCCTGCTCCCGGGCATAGACCGCCATGTAGCGGCGGAAGAGATCGAGCGGCTCCTCCGCCACGCGGAACGCCCGGCGATTGCCGGCGGCACTCACCACGCCGGAGCTGGTGAAGCCGTCCACCACCCCGTTGATCGCCGCGTCCATGGCCTCCGGCGGCGCGATCTCGTCGCAGATGAGGCGGCCCTCCGGGCTGTCGCAGTCGAGGCGGCGGCCGTACATGATCGCCTGCCGCGCGATGCGGGCGCCGGTGAAGCGGGTGAGCCGCAGGTTGGCGGCGCCGGGGATGATGCCCTCCTTCCGCGCAGGGAGCGTCATGTAGGCATCGCTGCCGGCGACGACATAGTCCATTGCCAGCAGGTACTGGCAGCCGCCGCCGATGGCGAAAGTATCCACCGCGGCCACCCACGGCTTCTCCAGCGTGCCGCCCTCGAGCTCGTCCGGGCTCGCATCCGGCCGCGCCACACCGCGGAATATCTTGTTGACCACGCCCATGTCGCGCTTCAGGTACCAGACGTAGGAGATCTTGCCGTGATAGAGGTGCGTGAGGTTGATCCCGGCGGAGAACAGGCGCCGGCCGCGGTATTTCGGATGCTCCACCACATCGCCGCGCAGCACCGCGATCTCGGTAGCGGGATCGAGGATCGCGAGATCGACCGCCGTCTCCGCCGCATCGATCGTGGTCTCGTCCTCGGCGTTGAGGAAGCGGGGATTGCGGAGCGTGACCACGGAGGCCTTGCCCCGCCGCTCGATGACAGCGGCCCCGAGGTCAAGGATGCTGCGCTCGCGGAATTCCGCCAGCCGCTCCAGCGCTTCGGGCCGCGGCAGCAGCATGGCGTGGCAGAGATGGGCGCCCGACGCCGGATGCGCCAGCACGCGCGACAGGAAGATGCCCTGATCGATCTCGATGCCGTCCTTGTCGCGCTGAGGCAAGGCACTCTCCGCCGCGACCTGCTCCGGCGCCGGCGTCAGGCCCGGCAGAAGGCGGGCGGCGTCGTAGATGAGCTTTTCCACGCGGACGAAATCCGCGTGATCTCTCGTGAGCACGCGATAGACGGCCGCCACGTGGGCGGCGAGGAACTGTTCCCGGGTCTCCCGCCCGATCCGCAGGACGACGCCGGCGGCGGCGGCCTCCGCGGCGCTGCGTTGCGGTTTCGGCGGCAGTCCCGCCAGAAGCTCCGATCCCGCCTGCCAGAAACGGGAGAATGGCGCCGCGTCCCGGTGATAGTCCGAGCCGACCGCAGGCCGCTCGGCGGTCCACGCCGTCGCCGCCTCCAGGTCCGTCGCTCGTGCCGGCGTCGAACGTGCCATCTTCCGTCCTCCCGATATCGGAGTCCGGATTAGATCACCTTCGGCATCGGCGGCAAGGCCGAAGGTTTACTACTTGGCGTGGGTGGTCAGTTCCAGCGCGTCTTCCCGGGGCTCGATGAAGGGATAAGGCCCGTCGAAGCGGCCGACGGCCACGGTGTGGGAGATGATCCCGGCGCCGGGGTGCCAGACATGGACCTGGAACCCCGGCGGCTCCAGGGCGAAGACGCCGTCGACGCCAGGGCGCAGATCCAGAGCCACCTGATGCGCCGTGCTGGGCGCGGTGGCGGCAAGTGTGCCGCGCCAGCGCACCTGGATCGCCCGATGCAGATGCCCGCAAAGCACCCGCTCAACCTGCGGATGACGCTCGATGATCGCGCCGAAGGCGTCGCCGGCGGCGAGGCCGATCACGTCCATGTGGTCGATGCCGGTGCGGAACGGCGGATGATGCATGAACACGACCGTCGGACGCTCGCGGCCCGATGTCAGCACGTCCTCGAGCCAGGCCAGCCGCTCGGCGCAGAGCGTGCCGCCGCCGGAGCCGGGAATCACGGTATCGAGACCGACGAGGCGGACGGGATACTTGTCGATCACGTAATGCTGGAAGCCGCGCTTGGGCAGGTAGTCGTGGTCGGCGAAAACGGCGGCGAAGTTCTCGCGATGGTCGTGGTTGCCGGGCACGAGATAGACCGGCACATCGATACCGGCCAGGAGATGATGCAGCATCTCATACTCCGCCGGCGCCCCGGTGTGAACGAGATCGCCGGTCGCGATCACCACGTCCGGACGCGGCTCCATCTCCGCGATCTGGCGGATGGCGGCGCGCAGCATGTCGTTGGTGGGCACGCGGCCATAGGCGAGCGTGCCCGGCGGGCGGACGTGGAGGTCGCTGATTTGCACGATGATCATCGGTCATTCCCTGGAAATATCGGGGCGCCGCGGCAGACCGCCGCGGCGCCCCATTTGGATATAGGCCGTCCCGGCCTCAGAGCGCGCCCAGCTGCACCATTTTTTCCTGGTACGGCTTCATGATCTCGTCGGCGTTCTTCTGGGCGTCGCGGACGGCTTCCGCCGCCTGCTTCTTGCCCGAGAGGACCGCCTGCACCTCGTCCTCCATCGCCTTGCGAACGGCGACGACGTTGTAGGTGGAGAGCCAGGGTTGCGCGTATTCCAGCTGCTTTATCGCGGTGAGGGCATCGGGATGCTGCTCGATGAAGGCCTTCATCTCGGGCAGATCGTAGGAGCTCTTGCGCGGCGCGAAGTAGCCGGTGACCCGGCTCCAGTCTCCCAGCGTCTCCGCCGAGGTCATGTAGGAGATGAAGGTCCAGGCGGCTTCCTTCTGCTCCGCCGGCAGGTTCTTGAACACGATCATCGAGCCGCCGCCGATCGGCGCCGCGTTGCGCTGGTTGCGCGGCACGAAGCCGACGTTGTACGGAAACTTGGCGCCGTTGCGGATGAAGGTGAGCGATCCCGTGGAGAGCATCACCATCGAGGCACGGCCGGCGAAGAAATCCGCGGACACCTGGTTGGGATCGGTGGCGCCTTGCGGCATCACCTTGTGCTTGAAGACGAGGTCGCCCAAGAACTGCACCGCGCCACGGGTCGAGGGCTGGTCGTAATAGACCTCGCCGGGATTGTAGGGGTTGAAGAACATGCCGCCGTTCGACATGGTGAAGGCCTGGGTCAGCCAGCCGAGATAGTCATAGCTGCCGGGCATCTCGAAGCCGTAGCGGGTGATCTTGTCCCCGTCCCGCTTGGTCAGCTTCTGCGCCGCCGCCAGGAACTCGGCCCAGGTCGCCGGCGGATGATCAGGATCGAGACCCGCTTCCTTGAAGTGGTCGGCGTTGATGTAGAGGATCGGCGTCGAGTTCTGGTAGGGGATCGCGTAGAGCTTCCCCTTGGCGCTCGCGTTGGCCCGGAGCGCCGGCCAGAAATCATCGAGGAAAGCCGTGGGATTCTGCCCGTGCGCCGCCAGCAGATCGCTGATCGGCTCGATCTCGTCGGCGATCACGAACTCCTGGACGAAATTGGCCGACATCAGCGCCACCGCCGGCGGCTTGCCGGAGTCGAAAGCGGCCTGCGCCTTGAGGCGCGTGTCGTCGTAGCTGCCGGTATAGGCCGCCACCACTTCGATGTCGGGGTGGGCGTCGTTGAAGGCCTTGACCAGGCGCCCCATCTCCTTGGCGAGCGCGCCCTGGACCGGGACCGGAAAGTAGAAATCGATGCTGGTCTTGGCTCCGGCAAGCCCGCCGCTCGCCAGCAGCATCGCCAGCGCCACGCCGGTGGCGCGCAAACCCGTTCGCATGCTCATGATGATCCCCTTCATTTGATACCGGAGAAGACGAAACTGTTGACGATCCGCCGCTCGAACAGCACGAAGGCCACCAGCAGCGGCGCGCTCACGATCAAGGTCGCCGCCGCGATCAGCCCCCATTCCGCGGCACCTTCGGCGCCGCCCACGACGCTCGCGAGGCCGAGGGTCAGGGTCCGGTGGCTCGGCGAGTTGATGACGATCAGCGGCCACAGGAACTCGTTCCAATGGGCGACCACGCTCACGATCGCGAAGGCCGCCAGCGCCGGCCTGGCGAGAGGCAGCAGCACGTAGCGCAGCACCTGGACCAGCGAGGCGCCGTCGATGACCGCCGCGTCCTCGAAATCCCGCGGCAAGGACTTGAAGGTCTGGCGCATCAGGAAGGTGCCGAAGGCGGAGGCGAAATAGGGCGCCATCACGCCGAGCAGGGAATCGTTGATGCCGAGGGAGATGACCGTGCGCAGGTTCGGCACGATCAGCACCGGCGGCACGATCATGAGCTGCAGCAGGAACAGGTAAAACAGGGTCTCGCGGCCGGGGAAATCCAGGCGCGCGAAGGCGTAGCCGGCGAGGCTGATGGTGATGAGCTGCACCGCGAGGGTGCCGCACACCACGATCAGCGTGTTGGCGTAGTAGAGCGGAAAGTCGCCGCTGTCCCAGGCGGCGCGGAAGTTCTCCAGGGAGGGCGGCCAGCTCGGTATCAGCGAGGCGAGATCGAGGGCGCCATAGGTGTCGGCGCGGAACGACGCCACCAGCATCCAGAGAAACGGCGTCGACCACACGAGTGCGATGCCGGCGGCGACGGCGCCAAGACATGCCGCGAGCGGCGAGATGCTAGCTCGCATAGTGGCCTCGCCGGTCGAGGCTGCGGATGCCGAGGAGCGAGACCGCCAGCAGGATGGCGAGGGTCACCACGGTGGCGGCGGCGGCCTTGCCGGGATCGTGCACCTCGGTCGCGGTCTGGAAGATGTAGAACAGCAGCAGCGTCGTGGCCTCGTTCGGGCCGCCGTGCGTCATCACGATCACATGGTCGACGGTCGTGATCGCCTGGGCGAAGGCGATCACGCCGACGAAGGCCGTGGTCGGCCCGAGCAGCGGCAGGATGACGTGGCGGAAGCGCTGCCACGGGCCGGCGCCGTCGAGGATCGCCGCCTCGATCAGCTCTTCCGGCATCGACTGCAGCGCCGCCAGGTAGAACAGCATGTAATAGCCGGCGTTCTTCCACACCGTCACCAAGGTGATCGCCCAGAGCGCGCTGTCGGGATCGCCGAGCCAGTTGATGGAGATCGGCAACAGGCGGCCGAGGTAGTAGTCGATGAGGCCGAGGGTCGGCAGGAACAGGAAGGTCCAGAGCGCCGCCGCCGCGATCAGCGGCACCATGGTGGGAAAGAACAGCAGCGCCCGGATCGCCCGGTTGAAGACATTGGATTGCTTCAGCAGCAGGGCGAAGGCCAGCGCCAGCACGATCGAGGGCACCACCGTGCCCACCGCATAGAGCAGGTTGTTGAGCGCCGCGGCGGCGAACTTCCCGTCGGTGAAGAGGCGCCCATAATTGCCGAGCCCGACGAAAGCCGCGGTCTTGTCGCCCAGGCGCCGGGCGAACAGGGAATCCACCGCCACCGACACCACCGGCCAATACGTGAAGGCGCCGAGGCAGGCGAGCGCCGGCGCCAGCAGAATCCACGGCTTGAGGAGGCGCGCCCGCCGTTCTCCGGCACGCCTGGCAGGCGCCCGGGAGGCTTGGGTGGCGAGGACGTCGGCGGTCACCCCGGTTGGATTAACGTTCCTTGGGGACGCCAGCGTGTCAGTTCGGTGACGCTTTCGTTTCAGTCGAGCCATCGGCCGACCCGTCACCGACGGCATCTTCGTCGTGCCACGGAGATGTCATCGCTGCGTCACGGCGCCACACTAGGGTAACTCCCGTCAACTCGCCTCGGCTCCACGTTGCCAGCAGTTCCGAGTTGAATGTCCCCGCGACTGAAGGCCGCTGCCTCCCCTCGAAGCGCAGCGGCCTTTTTTTTGCGCGGCGGAAAGCTCAGGGTCTGCGGCCGAGCGGGAAGCGGCGAAGCACGCGAAAGCCCGCCATCGGCAAAGGCTCCACGCAGAGCGCGAGATCGTCGACGACCAGGGGCTCCCCGAGTAGAGGATGAACCTTCGGCTGCAAGGCGTCACGGACCAGGGTCCGGGTCTCGCTCTCGAGGTGACCTGTCAGGGTCATGTGGAAGCGGAATTCTCCCATCACGTAGGGGTAGCCCCAGCGCGCCAGCAGCGTCTCCTGGGCGGCGCTCAGCCCGGCGCGGCGGCGCTTCGCCAGCTCCGCCCCGGTGAGCGGCGCGCGCAACGTGTCCAGCGCCGCCACGCCATCGGCGGCGAGATCATGCAGCTTCGGCGACCACTCGCCGGGCGTGAAGGCGAGGAAGCCGGCGAGCGGCCCGAAACGCAGGGGCGCCGCCGTCAATGGCGCGCGCTCCGCCGCGAAGGCGGCGGCCACGCCGATCAGATCTCCCTCGGTCGCGCCCTCGGCGAGGCGAAACGGCGCCTTCAGCGTGGCATGGAAGCCGTAGCGGCGCGGCTCCGCGGTGACGGCGTCGTGGAGAGCCGGAGAAAGCCCGGCGATATCCGGTGTGTCGATGACTTGACCGCGATCGAGATCCCAGCCGAGCCAGCGGGCGCCGAACCGCGCCAGCGCCGTCTCCGGCCGTGGCGCGACGTAGAGGGCGTAGCGTGGAGTTGCCGCCATGCGGTCTCAGCCGCGCAGGCACGCCTCGAGATGGCGCCGGTAGTGCTGGAGATCCGGTGTTTTGAGCTCCGGCACTTTCGCGGCCTCGTCCCAGCGCCGGACCCGCACCGCCTCGGCGGCGTGAGGCGCCTGGATGAAAGCGGCCGCACCCTCGGCATCGAACCGGCCGCCCTGAAGCTGCAGGCTCCAGACCGAGGCGCGGGAGAGCATCTCGAAGTAGCCGGGCTCCACCGCGCAGAGATAGCGCTTGGCATCCACATGCATCCGGATCGGCTCCGTGACCTCGGCGCCGAACCAGCGTTGCAGCCACTGGGCGCCGCCGACCTGATGGCGGTCGTCGACGCCGTGCTCCGCGGGCTCCGGGCCCAGGGTGTGGATGAGATGGCCGACATCATGCAGCAGCGCCGCCGCGATCAGCGCCGATGGCGCCCCCTCCGCCTCGGCGGAGGCCGCGCATTGCAGGGCATGGTCGAGCTGGGTCACCTGCTCGCCGCCATAGAGGCTGCCGCCCCGCCCCTCGTAGAGCGCGTAGATCTCGTCGACTGGCGTCATGGCGTCACGTCCCTGGGTTTCCGGAAGCATGGCGATTTTACACAATTCGTTCCCCGATGCGCCAGACCTGGCGCACGACCGGCAATTCGCCGGCCCGCCGCGCACGCACGAGATCGGCGCGCTTGCCGACGGCGATCTCGCCACGATCCTCGAAGCCAAGCGCCCGGGCGGGTGTCGACGAAATCATGGCGACCGCCTCCGGCAGGTGGATGCCGTGCTTGTCGTGGAGCAGGAAGGCGGCATGCAGAAGGCTGGCGGGAACATAATCCGACGACAAAATATCCAGCGTACCCTCCGCCGCGAGGTCTCGCGCCGACACGTTGCCGGAATGGGAGCCGCCGCGCACCACGTTGGGCGCCCCCATGATCACCGCCATGCCTCGGCCATGGGCGATATCCGCCGCGGCGACGGTGGTGGGAAATTCCGCCAGGGTCATGCCGAGGCCAAGCGCCTCCGCCACATGGGCCTCCGTTGCGTCGTCGTGGCTGGCGAGCGGCATGCCGCGGTCTCGACAGATCGCCGCCAGCCGCTGTCGGTGCGGATCGGCATAGAGCTGCTGATCCGCCTGCCGACGCTCGATCAGATCAGTCATCTCCGCGTCGGAGTAGCCGAACTTGCCCTGATAGTAGGTGTAGTACTGGTCGATGCTGGTGAACTGCCGCTGCCCGGGCGTGTGGTCCATCAGCGACACCAGCCGCACCAGCGGATCCCTGAGCAGGTGCTCGCAGCTCTCCACCACCCCCTCGAAGCCAACCTCGCAGCGCAGATGGATGAAATGATCGGCGCGCAGCAGGTCCGCCGCCGCGGCGCTACCGATCGCCGCCGCCGCATCCGGCAGCATGTCGCCGCGCACGGGGCTGTCGCCGCGATCGACGATGGCGAGGGCATCGAGCACGGTGGTGATGCCGGCGGCGGCGATCTGGGCATCGTGAGCGAGGAGCGCCGCGTCCATGGGCCAGCGCACCTTCGGCCGCGGCGCCACGTGGCGCTCGAGATTGTCGGTATGCAGCTCCACCAGGCCCGGCAGGAGATAATCGCCGCCGAGATCGAGCGCGCCCGGCGCCTGCGTCCGGCCCTCGCCGATCTCGGCGATGTCGCCGCCGCGGCACACGACGTGCCCGCGCAGCAGCCGGTCCGGCAGCACCACCACCGCGTTGTCGAAAACGAACTCCACTATCATGCCGCCGCCTCCAAGGCTTCGAGGCCGAGCACGCGATCGGCGACGGCCTCCCGCACTTCCCGATCGTGAAATACACCCACGACAGTCGTCCCTCGCGCCTTCGCCTCGCGGATCAGCGCCACGACGGCCGCCCGGTTGACGGCATCGAGAGAGGCGGTGGGCTCGTCCAGCAGCAGGATCGGCCGCTCCGCCACCAGCCCGCGGGCGATGTTGACGCGCTGCTGCTCGCCGCCGGAGAAGGTCGCCGGCGGCAGGTCCCAGAGGCGGGCGGGAATGCCGAGGCGATCGAGGATCGCCGCCCCTCGCTCCCGAGCCTCGAGGAGGCCGACGTCCCGCTCCAGCAGCGGCTCCATGACCAATTCCAGGGCCGGCACGCGCGGCACCACGCGGAGGAACTGGCTCACATAGCCCAGCGTCGAGCGCCGGAGCGCCAGGATCTCCCGCGGCGAGGCGGCGCCGAGGTCGACGAGCCGGTCGCCGCTGCGCACGAGGACGCGGCCCGCATCGGGGCGATAGTTGCCGTAGAGGCAGCGCAGCACAGTGCTCTTGCCCGCGCCGGAGGCACCGTGCAGCACCACGCATTCGCCGGCCGCGACAGTGAGGCTCAGAGTCCGCAGCACCTGCAGGTCAACGCCGCCGCGAAGATGAAGCGTGAAACCCTTGCTGAGCTGCTCCAGCCGGATCGCTTCCATGCTCAGGCTCCGATCACCGAGGAGACCAGGAGCTGGGTATAGGCGTCGTGGGGATCGTCCAGCACCTGGTCGGTGAGCCCCTCCTCCACCACCCGGCCGCGGCGCATCACCATCAGGCGGTCGGTGAGCAGGCGCGCGACGCCGAGATCGTGGGTCACGATGACGACCGCGAGGCCGAGGTTCCGCGCCAGCCGCCGCAGCAGATCGAGGAGCTTCGCCTGCACGGAGACGTCGAGGCCGCCGGTGGGCTCATCCAGAAACACCAGGCGCGGCTTGCTCACGAGGATGCGGGCGATCTGCAGCCGCTGCTGCATGCCGCCGGAGAACAGCGTCGGCAGCTCGTCGATCCGGCCGCGGTCGAGCTCGACGCGGTCGAGCCACGCCACCGCCTCGGCCCGGATGCGGCCGTAGTGGCGCGCACCGCCCGCCATCAGCCGCTCGCCCACATTGCCGCCGGCGCTCACGCCCATGCGAAGACCGTCCCGCGGGTTCTGATGCACCACGCCCCATTGCGTCCGCATCAGGAACCGGCGGCGCGCCTCGCCCATGCGGTGCACGTCCTCGAAGCCGGTCTCGAGAGTGCGGAACTCCACGGTGCCGGCACTCGGCACCAGCTCGCCGGCGAGACAGCGCAGCAGCGTGGTCTTGCCGGAGCCGGATTCGCCGACGATGCCCAGCACCTCGCCCGGCCACAGCTCGAGAGAGACGTCCTGGCACGCCATCAGCCGATCGAAGGCCTTGCTGACGCCGGCGGCCCGCAGCAGCGGCTCGTCAGTCATCGGCGGCCTCGGAGGCACGGTCGCGGCGCGTCTCGCAGTACTCGCTGTCGGAGCAGACGAACATCCGGCCGCCCGCATCGTCGGTGACGACCTCGTCGAGGAAGCTGTCGCGGGCACCGCAGAGGGCGCAGGGACGGTCCCAGCGCTCCACCGTGAAGGGATGGTCCTCGAAATCGAGGCTCTTCACATCGGTGTAAGGCGGGATCGCGTAGATGCGCTTCTCGCGGCCGGCGCCGAACAGCAGCAGCGCCGGATTGCGATCGAGCTTGGGATTGTCGAATTTCGGGATCGGCGACGGGCTCGCGAGATAGCGCCCGTGCACCATCGCCGGATAGTCATAGGCCTTGGCGATGCGGCCATGGGTCGCGACGTCCTCGTAGAGATGCACCTGCATGAGGCCGTAATCCCCCAGCGCATGCAGCTTCAAGGTCTCGCTCTCCCTGGGCTCCAGCCAGCGCAGGGGCTCGGGTATCGGCACCTGGAACACCATGATCTGGCCTTCGACGAGGGGCGTCTCGGGTACGCGGTGGCGGCTCTGGATGACGGTCGCCTCGGCGGTGCGGGTCGTGGTCCTGACGTCGGCGGTCTTCGCGAAGAGGCGGCGGATATTGACGGCATTGGTGGTGTCGTCGGCGCCCTGGTCGATTACCTTGAGGACATCGTCGGCGCCGAGGATCGCCGCCGTCACCTGGATGCCGCCGGTGCCCCAGCCATAGGGCAACGGCATCTCGCGGCCGGCGAAGGGCACCTGATGACCCGGAATCGCCACCGCCTTCAGGATGGCGCGACGGATCATCTTCTTGGTCTGCTCGTCGAGATAGGCGAAGTTGAATGGCCGCGACGGCAGGCGGCTCCCGGATTCCGCGCCCATCACTCCGCCGCCTCCGTGACCGGACGGCGGCGAGCGGCCTCCCACTCGGCGCGCATCGCGCGCACCATGTTCAGCTCCGACTGGAAGTCGACGTAGTGCGGCAGCTTCAGGTGCTGCACGAAGCCGGACGCCTCCACGTTGTCACTATGGGAGAGCACGAACTCCTGGTCCTGCGCCGGTGCGCCGCTTTCCTCGCCCAGCTCCCGGGCGCGGAGTGCGCGATCCACCAGCGCCATGGCCATGGCCTTGCGCTCGCTCATGCCAAAGACGAGGCCGTAGCCGCGAGTGAATTCGGGGGGCGCCTCGGCGGAGCCCCTGAACTGGTTCACCATGTCGCATTCGGTGACGGTGATCTCGGCGATCTCGATGGCAAATCCCAGCTCGGGCGGAATGTATTCCACGCTCACGGTCCCCATGCGGATCTCTCCGACGAAGGGATGTGTGCTGCCGTAACCGCGCTGGGTCGAATAGCCCAGCGCCAGGAGAAATCCCTCGTCGCCGCGCGCCAGGTTCTGCAGCCGAAGCTCGCGGGACGCGGGAAACCTGAGCGGCGCCTGGGTGAGGTCGGGCACCGCCGTGCTCGTCGAATCCGGCGCCGGTTCGATCAGCCCCTCGCCACCGAGGAGATCGGCGACCCTGGGCACGCCGGCATCCGTCGGTGCGGGCGCCGTTTCCGCCGGTGCACGCGAACCAGTTTCGCGGGCGAGATCGAAGTCCAGCAGGCGGTGCGTGTAATCGAAGGTCGGCCCCAGCATCTGTCCGCCGGGCACGTCCTTAAAGGTGGCAGAGATGCGCCGCTCCAGGTGCATCCCGGCGGTATCCACCGGCAACGCATCGCCCAGGCGCGGCAAGGTGGTGCGATAGGCGCGCAGCAGGAAGATCGCCTCGATGAGATCGCCCCGCGCCTGCTTGATCGCCAGCGCCGCCAGCACGCGGTCGTAGAGCGCGCCCTCGGTCATCACGCGGTCGACCGCAAGGGTGAGCTGCTCGCCGATCTGGGCGAGGCTGAGCTCGGGCACCGCGGGATCGCCCCGGCGCTCCTCCGCCACCAGGCGCTCGGCATTGGCGATGGCGCGCTCGCCGCCCTTTACCGCGACGTACATCTCAGACCTCCACGCGCACCGTGCGCGGCAGCACGGCGATCGCCTCGGGCGCGGCGAACACCACGTCGACGCCGCAGGGATAGAGCTGGGCGTTGCGGCGCCACTGCTGCCAGAAGCCGGCGGCGATCCCATCGACGCGGAGCGACGTCTGGGTCTCGATACCGGGGCCGCTGAGGCGCACGCGCTCGCTGTAGGCGAAGCCCGGCACCTGAAGGATGACAGTGCTGGAACGCTCGGGCGCCTCGGGCTCGCCGATCGCGAAGCGCGCGAGATCGACGGCATCGGCGGCACCGACCAAGGCGAAGGCCGCACCATCAGGCGTTTCCACGAAGGGCGCGCCGCAGTGGAAGCGGAGGAAGCCGCGGACGGCCTCGGTGTCGAGGGTGGCGTCGAGCCAGAGCGGCGTCCCGTGATCCACAAGAGTGAGCGCCAGGGCCGCGGTGCCGGGACCGAGGGGTGCCGGCGGCGCCAGCACCGGCGGCAGCATTACGACGCGGCCGGGATGGGCGAAGGCCTCCAGCAGACGGCGGAAGACGCGCTGCGCGTCGTGCACGGGATCGTCGAAGCCCGGCGTCGGATCGGCGGTCACTGCGAGCGATGTCATGGGCCGGCCTCCCGCGCCACGGTGAAGAACTCGACCTTTGTCGCCGCGGTGCGGGCGGCGGTGCGCTGGCGCGCCGCGTCCCGGGCGGCCACGAGAGGCGCGATGACGCCGCGCTCGATCTCGGTGCGATGTGCCTCGCCCTGCAGCAGCGCGTCGCAGAGCGCCACGATCTCCGCGTGGCGCGTGTCGGTGCCGCCGACATAGCCGTGGCCGATGGTGCCGTTCGCCAGCACCACCGAGCAGCGCGTCACCGTCATCTCGCCCATGTTGAAGGGCGCCCCGGTCCCGCTCACCCGGCCCCGCAGCATGACGAGGCCGCTCTCCGGCGCGCGCAGATGGCGGTAGGTGGGGCCCAGAGCCAGCGTTTCCCACAGCCGCTCCAGCTCCTCGGGCGCCGCCTTCGCGAGCACGCCCAGGGAGCGCCGGCGATCCTCGGTCGAGAGCGCCATCTGCCGGCCCTCAGAGCACCAGGCGGCGGAGCGCCGCGGAGCCGCGCTCGGCGGCCATCACCAGGACGAAGGTGACCAGGAGCAGCAGGGAGACTTCCCGGTACTGGAACAGGTTCATGGCGGTGAGAAGCTGGAATCCCAGGCCGCCGGCGCCGACGAAGCCCAGCACCAAGGACGAGCGCAGGTTCTCGTCGAAGCGATAAAGACCGATGCCCAGGAGCGAGGGCGCCACCGACGGCACTACCGCATGGGTGAAGACCTGCAGACGGCCAGCACCGGTGAGGGTCAGCGCCTCCACCGGTCCCATGTCCATATCCTCGATCACCTCGGAGAACAGGCGGCCGAGCATGCCGATGGAATGCACGGCGACGGCGCAGCCGCCCGGGAACGGCCCGAGGCCGACGGCGGTGACGAAGAGCAGCGCCCAGACCAGATCCGGCACCGCGCGGGCGAAGGCGATGATGCCGCGCGCCGCGTAGTAGAGCGGCCGTGCCGGCGTCACGTTGGCGGCGGCAAGCACCGAGAGCGGCAGCGCCATGATGATGCCGGCGACGGTGCCGAAGAGCGCGATGTCGATGGTCTCCAGCGCCGGCCAGAGGACGGTGCCGATCTTGCTGACATCGGGCGGCGACGCGCGGCGCAGGATGTCCGCCATGCCGTGGATGCCGGTGATGAAGTCCTGGGGCTTGACCTCCACCACGATCAGCGACTGGGCGAAGACCACCGCGATGACGAAGACGATGAGGAACTTGAGGGCGCGGCGGCCGGAGCTCTCGGTCCGGGCGCGGGCGGCAGGGCGGGCGATGTCGGCGCTGACCACCTGCGGCCTCACGCGGCCTTGCCGGAATAGAGGCTGGAGACCGCCCCACCCGAGGCGACCTGGGCCGCCGGCAGATCGAACTGGATCGCGCCGTCGCGGATGCCGATGATGCGGTCGGCGTAGCGATAGGCGAGCTCGGGCTGATGCAGCACGCAGATCACCGCAAGATTGTCCTCGGTGGCGAGACGGCGCAGGAGGCGCATGATGTCCTCGGCCGCCTCGGGGTCGAGGCTCGCCACCGGCTCATCCGCCAGCAGCACGCGGGGACGCTGGGCGAGCGCCCGGGCGATGGCGCAGCGCTGGGCCTGGCCACCGGAGAGCGTGCCGGCCCGCTGCTCCGCCTGGTCCTCCAGCGCTACCTCCGCCAGGCAGCGCCGGGCGAAATCCAGCTCCTCCTGGGGCAGTACGCCGAACCGGCTTCGCAGCCCGTTGCAGCGTCCGAGGGCCCCGCAGGCGACATTGGCCAGCACGCTGCGCCGGCGCACGAGGTTGGCGTGCTGGGAGATCATCCCCAGCGCCGTCCGCGCCCGCCGCAGCGCCCGGCCGTTGAGCCGGGCGAGATCGCGGTCGTCCACCTTGATCGAGCCCTCCGTGGGATCGATCAGGCGGACGATGCAGCGCAGCAGCGTCGACTTGCCGCTGCCGTTGCTGCCGAGGACGATGACGAGCTCGCCGGCCTCGACCTTGAGGCTCGCCTGGCGGAGCGCGACCCTGCCCGTGGGATACCGCTTCGAGAGATGGGTGACCTCGAGCATGGCCGGCTCCGTCCTGCGATCGCTACCGCTCAATCCAGCTTGGCAAGATCGATGTGAAGGGTCTCCACGAGATCGCGCACGATGTTGTAATCGCTGTCCTTGGCGACCACGAAACGAGCGCCGCTGGTGCCGATGATCTTGAGATCGTCAGCGGAGAGCTCGGTGAGATCCAGGTTTTGCAGGATCTCGGTCACGCGCTTCTTGAAGCCCTCCGGCAGGTCGCCGCGGACGGCGATGGGATCGATCGGGATCGCGTCGGAGCGCCAAAGCGTGATGTAGTCACCATCTTTATAGGAGCCGGCGATGGTCGCGGAGACGATCTCCTGGCTGTTGAGCTCGCCCGCATCCACCTTGTGATTGCGGAGCGCTTCGAAGGAAGCGCCGTGGCTGCCGGCGTAGAAGCCCTTCACGTCCTTGTCGGGGTCGATGTTGTTCTTGCGCATGGCGAAGGCGGGGTAGAGATGGCCCGAGGTCGAGGCCGGATCCGAGAAGGCGAAGGAATGCCCGACCAGATCCTTGATCTCCTTCACCGGCGAGCCCGGCCAGGTGACGATGCTGGCGGTGTAAGTCTCGGCCTTGCCGTCCTTGGCGCCCATGGTGGCGACCGCCTCGGCCTTGGCGACCTGATGCGCCAGCACGTAGCCCAGCGGGCCGAACTCGCCCAGTTCCAGCTTGCCGCTGCGCATCGCCTCGATCTCGGCGTTGTAGTTGGTGGTGACCTGCATCTTCACTTCGCAATCGAGCTTCTTGGCGATGAGCTGGCCGATGTGATCGTAGATCGGCGTCAGCTTGGCATTGGCCTCATAGGGCTCGACGCCGAAGCGGACGACACCGCCATTGGGACAATCGGCGGCGGTGGCGGATGCCGGAAGCGGCGCGAGAGCGGCAAGAGCCGCGGCCAGGGCGGTGACGGAAACGACGGTTGAGCGCGAGCGCATGAGATCTCTCCCCGTGATGGCGGTCTGCGGCGGCCGGTTTCTGGGTGCCGGTCATCGCCGCGGGAGGGACGTTAACGCTGCCCCGGCGACTCAAATCTTTCACTTGCGTGACGGATCGATGTCGCTTCCGAGTCGCCGACGAATTCATGAACCCGGCGATCCCAAAGACTGGCTTTCCGCACCACCGGCGCTACCCGCCGGCGCGGGGCTGGCAGCACCGGGTTTCATGATATTGTCCGGATATTGCGGGACTTGGCGCCGATCTGGCGCCGTCCCCATGCTCGAACCGGGGCGATTGAAGCGCCCGGACAGAATGAAGAGGGAGGGGCATGACGACGCCAGCACAACTCGGTTCCGGGGAGCCCGCGGGTGGATTTCCCGGTTGATCTCCTGATCAACGCGCTGGTCTCCGGGCTTCTGCTCGGCGGCTTCTATGCGGTGGTGACTGTCGGAGTCTCGATCTCTTTCGGGATGCTCGACATCGTCAATATCGCCCATCCCGCCTTCATCATGCTGGGCTCCTATTCGGCCTTCCTGCTCAATGGCGCCCTGGGCATGGATCCGATCATCGCCAGCGTGGTGATGCTGCCGGTTTTTTATGCACTGGGCTCGGCGGTCTACCGGATCTATCACCTCGCCTTCGAGCGGCGCGGGCAGGAATCCCTGCGCGGCCTCGCTTTCTTCTTCGGGCTGCTGTTCGTGACCGAGGTGGGCCTCGTCCTCGTCTTCGGCGTCGACTACCGCTTCGTCCAGGCACCCTATATTGGCCCGAGCCTGCATCTGGGATTCGTCGACCTGCCGTTCCGGATGCTGGTGCCGTTCCTGGTCTCCCTGCTGCTGCTGTGCGGGCTGCAGCTCTACGTCTCTCGCACCTTCATCGGCCGCGCCATCGCGGCGGTCTCCCAGGACGCCGAGGCGCTCCGCCTGATGGCGGCGGATCCGATCCGGATCAAGCGGGTGGCCTTCGCGCTCTCCATCGCCACCGCCTCCATCGCCGGCGCCCTTCTCATCGTGATCCAGCCCGTCGAGCCCTCCATGGGCCGCGACTACATCGGCCGGGTCTTCGCGATCTGCGTGCTGGGCGGCATGGGGAGCTTTCCCGGGACCCTCCTGGGGGCGATGCTCCTCGGCGTGGTGGAAAGCATCACCTCGACTTTCTACGGCCCATCCTGGTCTCCGGCGGTGGCCTTCGGCTTCCTGCTCCTCACCCTCGCCTTCCGCCCCGCCGGCCTCCTCGGACGATAGACGCGTGAGATCCCGCACCTTCTTTCTCATGGCCCTGGCGGTCGGCGCGCTGGTCTTCGAGATCCTGCGCCTGTTCGGGAACGAGTATCTGTTCTTCGCGGGCTACGTGGTCCTGCAATACGTCGTCCTCGCCACCGCCTGGAACATCCTCGGCGGCTATACCGGCTACGTGAACTTCGGCAGCGCGGCCTTCTTCGCGCTCGGCGCCTACACCTCGGTGGCGCTGGGCAAGCTCGTGGCGGTGCCGATCCCGGTCCTGGTGCTGGCAGGCGGCGTGGTCTCCGGCGTCGTCGGATTCGGCATGGGCTATCTGACGCTGCGCTTGCGCGGCGTCTTCTTCGCCATCGCGACCCTGGCGCTGGCGGTGGTCGTGCAGACCCTGATCACCAACTGGGACTTCGTCGGCGGCTCCCGCGGCGCCTACACCATCCGGCCGATGGTGGTGCCGGTCCTCGGCAGCTATGTGCAATACCTTTTCTTGGTGATGCTCTTTCTGTCGGTGGTGGCGGTGTCCATCGCCCGCAAGATCGAGCGCTCCCGCCTCGGCGTCGGCTTCGCCACCATCCGCGACGACGAGGCGGCGGCGGAAGCCTCGGGCGTCCCGACCCTGCGCCTGAAGCTGGTCGCCACCACGCTCAGCGGCGCCCTCATGGGCATGGCCGGTGCGCCGCTCCCCTATTACGTGACCTATCTCGATCCCGCCTCCGGCTTCAGCCTCGCCTATGCCGTGAACAGCATCGCCATGCCCCTGGTGGGCGGCATGACCAGCTGGGCCGGCCCCATCATCGGCGCCCTGCTTCTGGGATCGATCCAGCAGGCCGCCACCGTCAGCAACGTCTTCGGCGGCCATCCGGAGATCAACCTGCTGATCGTGGGACTGCTGCTCATCATCTTCGTGATCGCGGCGCCGAATGGCGTCGTCGGCCTGTTCAGGCGGCGGGCCCGATGACCACACCCCTCCTCGAGGTCGTCGATCTCGGCAAGCGCTTCGGCGGCTTCGTCGCCCTCGACGCCGTCGGTCTGTCGGTGGCGCCTGGCGAGCGCCTGGGACTGATCGGCCCCAACGGCTCCGGCAAGAGCACCCTCGTCAACTGCCTCTGCGGCACGCTCAGGAACGAGAGCGGCAGCGTCCGCTTCGAGGGCCAGGTCATGGACGGGCTCGCCGCCCATCAACGCACCCGCCTCGGCATGGCCCGCAGCTTTCAGCTGCCGCGGCCGTTCCGCAGCCTCACCGTGGCCGACAATCTCCGCGTTCCCCTGCTCTACACCGTGAACGCGCGCCACGGACGGCGGCTCTCGCCGGCGGAGATCGATGTGCGGATCGCGGAGCTGCTCGGCCTCATCGGTCTCGCCGCCAAGGCGACGCGACTGCCCCGCGACCTCAGCCAGGTGGAGATGCGCAAGCTCGAGCTTGCCCGCGCCATGGCGGCGGAGCCGAAGCTCCTCATCGCCGACGAGGCGATGGCCGGGCTCTCCCACAACGAGGTGGATGATATCCTGGCGCTGCTGCGCCGCCTCAACGAGGGCGGCATCGGCATCATCATGATCGAGCACATCATGCGCGCGGTGATGAGCTTCTCCCAGCGCCTGGTCGTGCTGGTGGCGGGACGCAAGATCGCCGACGGGCTGCCGGAGGACGTGATCCGCAACCCCGAGGTGGAGCGAGCCTATCTTGGCGAGTAGCCTCCTCCTGTCAGGCGTTCACGCCGCCTACGGCGCCGTCCGCGTGCTGGAGGACATCTCCCTCGCGGTCAATCCCGGCGAGACCGTGGCGCTCCTCGGCACCAACGGGAACGGCAAGAGCACGCTGATGAAATGCGTGATGGGCATGGTGCGGCCGAGCGCCGGCAGCATCGTCGCCGAGATCGACGGCGAGCGGCACGAGCTGGTGGGCCGCACCACCGAGGAGATCGTCGATCTCGGCATCGCCTTGGTGCCCGAGGGCCGCCGTCTCTTCCCGCGCCTCACGGTGGAAGAGAACCTTCTCCTCGGCGCCTTCCGCCCCGCCGCGCGGCGGGAGATCACGCGCAACCTGGAATTCTGCTACGAGACCTTCTCGCGGCTCCGCGAGCGCCGGTCGCAGCTGGCGGGCAGCATGAGCGGCGGCGAGCAGCAGATGCTGGCGCTCGCCCGCGCCCTCATGCTGGCGCCGAAGATCCTGCTGGTGGACGAGCCCTCCGTGGGGCTGGCGCCGGTCCTGGTCCGGCGCACCATCGAGACCATCAAGATGCTCAAGGACAGCTACCAGCTCACCGTGCTGATGGCGGAGCAGAATTTCACCCAGGCGATCCGCATCGCCGACCGCGGCTACGTCATCGTCCACGGCAAGATCGCCTTCGAAGGCCGCTCCGCCGAGGAGCTGAACAACAACGATCTCATCCGGAAGTTCTATCTGGGGCTCTGACGCTGGATCGGCGGTCGCGCGTCCTTCGAGACGCCTGCTTCGCAGGCTCCTCAGGATGAGGAGATTTTCTTAGCGCCATCCTCCATTTACCTCATCCTGAGGAGCGCGCGCAGCGCGCGTCTCGAAGGACGCGCGATGCTTGCGCAACGTGAGGAAACGCTCCCACTTCACTTCTTCACATCGCTATAGGGATAGACGCAGCTTCCCCGACGCATATCCCTCCGGCCACAGCACCGTCTGCGTGTTCATCTCGCGGAACTGCTCCGCGTCGTTCCCCTTGATGTCGTGGAACTGGATCGAGATCACGCGGGGCTCGGCCCATTCGCCGTTCGGACCGAACTTCACGTCGCCGACGACGGTCTTGAAGGTGCTCTGGCGGATGTATTCGGCGAGCACGCCGTCGTCGAGGCTCTTGGTGGCCGTCACCGCCTGCGCCAGCACCTGCAGGTAGCCATAGCCCCAGGGCGCCATGTAGTAGCCGAAGGGATCGACGCCTTGGCCCGAGGCCTTGGCCTGGTAGCTCTTGATCACCTCGTTGACGCCGGTGAATTGCATCTTCGGCACCGGCAGCCAGAAGTCGTAGTTGAGGATGCCGTTCAGCATCGGACCGAGCTGCGCCTTGATGACCGTCGCCTGCAGCCCGACCATGCCGCCGCCGAACACCTTCGCCTTGAGGCCGACCTCGTTCGCCGCCCGCACCATGCCGACGCTGTCCGGCGGATAGGAGCCCACGAACACGACGTCCGCGTTGGTGGCCTGGATCGCCCGCACGATCGGCGTGTAGTCCGTCGTGGTCGGCGGATAGCTCTTGTCGTAGACCACCTTGAGCCCCGCCGCCTTGGCATTCTCCCGCGCGCCGTCGGCGGCGTTGCGGGAGAACTCGGCGTCGGCGGCGGCGATGGCGATGGTCTGCGGCTTCGGGCTCTGCGCCATGGCCACGTCGAAGAAGCCCTTGGAGATCGACGTCTTCGGATCCATTCCGCCGGTCGGCGTCATCGAGAAATAGCGGCTGTATTTGAACTCCGTGTTCACCGCGAGGCCGAGGAGCCCGATGAAGACCTTGTTGTGCTGGATGATGACCGGCATCGCGGGCGCCAGCATGTTGGTGGCATAGCCGCCCACCACCAGGTCGACCTTCTCCACGTCGAGAAGCTTGGTGTAGATGCCGGGAACCGTGGCGGGGTTGCTCTGGTCGTCGTAGAAGACCAGCTTCACCGGCCGGCCGAGCAGCCCGCCCTTGGCGTTGGTGTCGGCCTCCCAGACCTGCATCGCCACCAGGGCGGCCTTGCCGTTGGCGGCGAGGCCGCCGGTGAGGGCCATGCCGAAGCCGATCCGGATCGGCTCCTGGGCCGCCGCCGGCAGCCATGCCAAGCCCAGCAGCAGCGCCGACAGGACGAGACGCGTACGGACTGCTCGCAGAGATACCTTGGTCATCGTGCGCGTCCTCCCTGTACGTATCGTTATTTCCATAATCCTATGCCGCTTTCCGGCGGCGGCGCCAGGGACCTTCGGCGCGGGCCGGTCTTTACGCTCGGCGCGCCTCGGCGGATAATGCCGGGGATATCGAGAGACCGGCCTCGGCCTTCATTTCCGCCATCGCACAGAACAGGAGCACCGCCATGAAATTCGTGACATTCCGCCGGGGCAACAAGACCTCAGCAGGGCTCCTGCTCGATGGCGGCCGGGTGCTCGACCTTGGCCAAGGCATCCCCGGCCTCGACAATGCGACGACCGCCCTCGACGTGGTGCTGGCGGGCGAGGCCGGATTGAAGGCGGTGCGCGCGGCGGCGGAGCGGCCGGACCCGGCCAAGATCGTGGCCCTCGCCGACGTCAAGCTGCTCGCGCCGATCCCCAACCCGCGCAAGAACGTGTTCTGCGTCGGGCGGAACTATCTGGAGCACGTCGCGGAGGGCTATCGCGCCCGCGGCGCCGACATCAAGGTGCCGGAGTTCCCGCAGTTCTTCACCAAGCCCATGACCGCGATCATCGGTCCGGGCGACGACATTCCCTACGACACCGAGGTGACCCAGAAGCTCGACTACGAGGTCGAGCTCGGCGTGATCATCGGCAAGCGCGGCAAGAACATCCCGAAGGACCGCGCGCTCTCCCACATCTTCGGCTACACCATCATCAACGACGTGACCGGCCGCGACCTGCAGCGCCGTCACGATCAGTGGTTCAAGGGCAAGGGCCTGGATGGCTCCTGCCCGATGGGTCCCCATATCGTTCACGCCAGCCTGCTCAAGAACCCCCAGGCCCTCAACATCAAGCTCAGGGTCAACGGCGAGGAGCGCCAGAACTCGAACACCAAGATGATGATCTTCGATCTTCCGGCCATCATCGAATCCCTCTCCCTCGGCATGACCCTGGAGCCCGGCGACGTCATCGCCACGGGCACGCCCAGCGGCGTCGGGTTCGCCATGACCCCGCCCGGACTTCTGAAGGGCGGCGATGTCGTGGAGGCCGAGGTTGAGGGCATCGGCGTGCTCACCAACACCGTCCGCGAGATCCCGCACAAGATCGAGGGCTGATCCTCAGGGTCCCGCAATGCCGGCCGACGCCCGCGCCGCGCGCCTCGCACAGCGGCTCGCGGAGGCGCAGGCGCATCACCGGGCGGGCCGGCTGCGGGAGGCCGAGCGGCTTTATCGCGAGGTGCTGCGCCGCGACGCCGGCAATCCCGCGGCGCTGCAGCTTCTCGGCGTGCTCGCCGGCCAGAGCGGCCGCTTCGCCGACGCCGCGGCGCATTTCAGCAAGGCGCTGGCCCGGGCGCCCGACAATGCGGAGCTGCACTACAATCTAGCCGAGGCCCGGCGCCGGACCGGCGATCCCGAGGGCGCCCACGACGCCTTCGCCCGCGCGATCGCCCTGGGCGCGGATTTCATCGAAGCACGGGAAGGCTCGGCCGCGGTAGCTCAGGAAGCGGCGGCGAAGGCGGCGGGCGACGCCGAGGCCGCGCGCCAATGGCGGCAGCGGGCAGCGGAGCAGCTCGACAAGGTCGGCGTCCTCTACACGGGCGCCCGCTTCAGCGCCAAGGCAGAGCCGGCCTTTCGCGAAGCGCTCCGCCTCGACCCGGAGAATGCGGCGATCCCCTGTCACTACGGAGATCTCCTGGTGCAGATCGGACGCCTCACCGAGGCGGAGCCGCTGTACCGCAAGGCGGTGGCGCTCGATCCCGGCCTCACCCATGCCCACAACAATCTCGCGAGCCTGCTCAAGGAGTTTGGCCAGACCGAGGACGCGGAGGCATCGTTCCGGCGCGCCCTCGAGCTCGATCCCGATCATCCCGAGGCGATCTACGCCCTCTCCAGCAACAAGCTGATGGTGCTCAACTACCGCGCCGAGGTCAGCGGCGAGGAGGTCTTCCGGGCGCACCGGGACTGGGGCGCGGCGCTGATCGCGCGGCAGGCCGAGCCGGAACCGGTCTTCGCCAACGATCCCGATCCCGTCCGCGTGCTGCGTGTCGGCTACGTCTCGCCGGACCTGCGTCAGCACTCCATCACCTATTTCCTGGAATCCCTGCTGGCGAACCACGATCCCGGCGCGGTCGAGACCTTCGGCTATGCGGAGGTCGCCCATCCCGACGCGGTGACCGAGCGCTTCAAATCCCTGACCACGCACTGGCGCTTCACCGCGGGCATGAGCGACGCGGAGCTGCGGCGCCACGTGCGGGAGGATCGCATCGATATCCTGGTGGATCTCGCGGGGCACACCAGCCGCACCCGCATCGCCGCCTTCGCCGTGCGGCCGGCGCCGGTCACCGCGACATGGCTCGGATATCCCGCCACCACGGGCCTCGCCACCGTCGACTACCGTTTCACCGACGCCATCGCCGATCCGCCAGGCGCGACAGACAGCCTCCACACCGAGACACTGGTGCGTCTCCCCCAGGGGTTTCTCTGCTACCGCCCGCCCGCCGATGCGCCGGCGCCGACTCCGACGCCGGCTATCGCCAAGGGCGCGGTCACCTTCGGCTCCTTCAACAATCTCGCCAAGGTGACGCCCGCCGTGATCGAGACCTGGGCGCGCATTCTAAAGGCGCTGCCCGGTGCGCGGCTGCTGCTCAAGGGCTGGATCTTCGCCGATACCGTCCTGCGCCAGCGCATGACCGATCGCTTTGCGGCGCTGGGCGTCGCCGCGGAGCGGATCGATTTGCGTCCGCTCATACCCGGCGTCGCCGAGCATCTCCGCCTCTATCGGGAGATCGACATCGGCCTCGACCCCTTCCCCTACAACGGCACCACCACCACCTGCGAGGCGCTGTGGATGGGCGTGCCTGTCGTGACGCTGACCGGCGACCGCCATGCGGCGCGGGTGGGATTGAGCCTGCTCACCCGGGTCGGTCTCGAGCGGCTCGCTGCCACCGACACGGAGTCCTATATCGCGACCGCCGTCGAGCTGGCGCGCGATGTCGCCGCGTTGAGCGAGCTCAGGCTCGGCCTGCGCGAGCGCATGAGGAGTTCGCCGCTGATGGACGCGCCGCGCTTCGCCCGCGACGTCGAGGCGGCCTATCGCACGATGTGGCGCACGTGGTGCGCGCGCCACATCGGGTAAAGCATTTTCCGCCGAAGTGGATGCCGGTTCGGCGTAGAAAATGCGCCAAAATCAAAGAATCTGAGATCGAGGATTTACTTCCGGACGTTGGCGCCGCGGTCGCGCTCGACCTGCTGGGCGATCCAGGCATAGGTCTTCTCGAGCCCCTTCACCAGCGGCTCGCTCGGCTCCCAGCCGAGCTTTTCCTGGATCAGCTTGTTGTCGGAATTGCGCCCGCGCACGCCGAGCGGGCCGGGGATGTGGTTGATGGCGACCTTCTTGCCGGCGATCGACATGATCATCTGGGCGAGCTGGTTGATGGTCACCATCTCCTCGGAGCCGATGTTGACCGGCCCGGCGAAGCCCGACCGAGTCAGCCGGAGAACGCCCTCGAGGCATTCGTCGACGAAGAGGAAGGAGCGCGTCTGCTCGCCGTCGCCCCAGATCTCGATCTCGCCGCCGTTGGGCGTGGACGCGATCTTGCGGCAGAGCGCCGCCGGCGCCTTCTCCTTGCCGTCCTTCCAGGTGCCGAGGGGGCCGAAGATGTTGTGGAACCGCGCGACCCGCGTCTCCATCCCCTTGGTGCGGTTATAGGCGAGGTAGAGCCGCTCGCTGAACAGCTTCTCCCAGCCGTACTCGCTGTCGGGCGCCGCCGGGATAGGCGGAATCCTCGGACGTCTTGGGATTGTTGGGATCGCGCTGATTGTGCTCGGGGTACATGCAAGCCGAGGACGAATAGAACACGCGCTTGATGTTCCGGCGGTAGCAGGTCTCGATCATGTTCAGGTTGATCAGCGCCGAATTCTGCATGATGTCGGCGTCGTTGTTGCCGATGAAGATGTAGCCGGCGCCGCCCATGTCGGCGGCGAGCTGGTAGACCTCGTCGAAGCGGCGGTCGACCACGCGATCGCAGACTGTCTGGTCTCGGAGGTCGCCGACGACGAAATCGTCAGCCTCGGTCGCCGAGAATTGCGGGAACTTGAGATCGGCACCGCGCACCCAGAAGCCTTCGCGCTTGAGCCGGCTGACGAGATGATTGCCGATGAACCCACCGGCGCCACACACGAGTGCTGCCTTCACCGTTACGTCTCCCATATCAACTGGGGCCATCGCCCCGAACCCGACCGGCAGGCCGGGCGCAAAGCGGCGCCCTTATAGCACAAAGCCGACCGCCGATGTGGCAGTGGCGGCCCCGGCACCCCTAACCCGCACGTCTATATAAGGTGCGGTCGGCATCGTTAAGCCGGCGTTAAGCACGACGGTTCCCGCGCGCCGGCGGAGACATCGATTGCCATATCCTCTCCAGGAGGATAGCATTTGCCCATGACCGACATCCACCGCCACCAGACCCATCCCGAGATCGCCAAGCGCCTCAAGCGGGCCGCCGGGCACCTTCGCAGCGTCGTCGAGATGATCGAGGGCGGCCGCTCCTGCCTCGACATCGCCCAGCAGCTCCACGCCGTGGAGAAAGCCGTCGGCCAGGCCAAGAAGACCCTGATCCAGGATCATCTGGATCATTGCCTCGAGGAGGCGGTCGGAGCGCTGCCGCGGGAGCAGCGGCGGCCGATCGACGAGTTCAAGGAAATCACCAAATACTTCTGAGCGCCGCCGATGCCATCCTTCGCCGACCTCCTGCAGCAGGGCGCGGCCCACGCCTGGCTTTTCATTCCCAGCGCGATCCTTCTGGGCGCACTGCATGGGCTGGAGCCCGGCCATTCGAAGACGATGATGGCGGCCTTCATCGTGGCGATCCACGGCACCGTCGCACAGGCCGTCCTGCTGGGCCTCGCCGCGACCCTATCCCACACGATCGTGGTCTGGGCCATCGCGCTCGGTGGCATGTATCTCTGGCAGGGCGTCGATACCGAAAGCATCGAGCCCTACTTTCAAATCCTGTCCGCCGCCGTGATCATCGCCATCGCGCTCTGGATGCTGTGGCGCACCTGGCGGGATCGGCGGCCCGCACGGACCCGCGCCGGCGCGCACGCTCATGGGCATCATCACCACCACGATCACGACCACGATCACCCGCACGAGGAGCCGCATGGCCTCGACGTGTCGTCGGGCAGCTACCGGGATGCCCATGAGCTGGCCCATGCGAGCGACATCCGCCGCACCTTCGCCGATCGCAAGGCGACCACCGGCCAGATCATCGTCTTCGGCCTGACCGGCGGCCTGATCCCCTGCCCGGCGTCGGTCACGGTCCTGCTGCTCTGCCTCCAGCTCAAGCAGATCCCTCTCGGCGCCGTGCTCGTGCTGTGCTTTTCGATCGGGCTGGCGATCACGCTGGTGACGGTCGGGACGATGGCAGCCCTCGGCGCACGACACGCCGCCGCGCACGTCGCGTGGTTCGGCACAGTGGCGCGCCGGGCACCTTACCTGTCGAGCGCCCTCATCATCCTCGTCGGCCTCTACGTCGCCTATCAGGGCTGGGAAGGTCTCGTCTTCCGGGCGGCCTGAGATCGCCGCCCCTTGAACGCCGGTGGGCGGCACCCCATCTGTACGCAAGATGCGTCCGACTGGCGAAGGCAGGCCGGAGGACGGGCGACCCGTGCAAAACCTGATTTTGCGAAACGAACCCAATTTGGCCGGCGGCGCCCGCACCGCCGAGCGCAGAAACTCTCAATGGGCTCGCCCACTTGCTCTTGATCTGGCAGCGTAGTCGCCTGCGTTCCACCCACCCTTCCCGGCACGGACGGACATGACCAACCTCATCGAGATCAGGATCAGCGAGCGCGGCTCCTTCGCGCAGGACCATTCCTTCGGCGCCGTGGGCCCGTACGAGCGGCTGGCGGGCCGCGCGCATTTCGCCGTCGATCCCCGGGCGGCCGCTCAGGCCGGCATCACCGATCTCGACAAGGCGGCTGTCGACGCCGAGGGGCGCGTGCGCTTTGCCGCCGACATTTTGATCCTGAAGCCCAAGGACATGGCTCGAGGCAACCGCCGGCTGTTCCTCGACTACGGCAATCGCGGGAACGTGCGCGCCCTGCAATTCTTCAACGACGCGCCGGGAAGCAACGACCCCCGCACCCTCGACCATGCCGGCAACGGCTTTCTCATGCGCCGGGGCTACGCGATCGCCTGGATCGCCTGGCAGGGCGATCTGCTGCCGGGCGACGGACGGATGCTGCTCGATTTGCCGCTAGCGACCGAGCGCGGCAGGCCCATCACCGGCCTCGTCCGGGTCGAGTACATCGCCGACCAGGCGGGCATCACCACCCTTCCGCTCTCGAGCCGCGTCTCGACGCGCAGCCATCCCACGGTTTCGCTGGATACCCGTGAGGCGACCCTGACCCGTCGGCGCTATCCGGAGGATCCTCGCCAACCCATCGCGCCGGACCAGTGGTGCTTCGCCCGCGTCGAGGGCGGCCTCGGCCTCGACAATCAGGGCGCCGAGCAGGCCCTCGTTTCCTCCGACACGCATATCCATATTCCCGCCGGCTTCGAGCCCGGCTGGATCTACGAGCTTGTCTATACCGGGCGGGACCCGCTGGTGCTCGGTCTCGGCCACGTCGCCGTGCGGGATTTCGCGAGCTTCCTCAAATACGGCGAGCGCGACGCCGCCGGCGCGCCCAATCCCCTGACCGAGGGCGGCGCCCGCATCGAGAAGGCCTATGCCTGGGGCCGCTCCCAGACCGGGCGGTGTATCCGTGATTTCGTGCATCTCGGATTCAATGCCGACGCCGCCGGCCGGCGCGTCTTCGACGGCGTGCTGCCCCATGTGGCCGGGGGCGGCCTGATGTGGCTGAACCACCGCTTCGCCAGCGGCGTCTCGCCGGCGGGGCAGCAGTACGAGGATCACTTCAACGCCGCCGACCGTTTCCCGTTCTCCTACGCTATGTCGACGGACCACCTCACGGGCAAGCGCGACGCCATCCTGAAGCGGCCGGAGACCGATCCCCTGGTCATGCACAGCCAGACCGCGACCGAGTACTGGCAGCGCCGCGGCTCTCTCGTCCACACCGACACAAGCGGCAACGATCTCGGGCAGCCGGAAAATGTGCGCGTCTATCTCTGGGCGAGCTCGCAGCACTTCGCGGATCCCAACCTCAAGAAGCCCGGCCGCGGCGTCTGCCAGAACGTGATCAACGTGGTCTCGACCTCGATGCTGTTCCGCGCACTCCTGGACGCGATGGACCGCTGGGCGACCGACGGCACGCCGCCGCCGCCGAGCCGCATTCCCCGCCGCGCCGACGGCACGCTCGTCGCCATGGAGGAATGGCGCGAGGGTTTCCCGCGGCTGCCCGGCGTGATGACGCCGAGCGGTCCGAGCGACCTGCCGCTCCTCGATTTCGGACCGGATTTCGAGCGCGGTATTCTGAGCAAGGAGCCGCCCGACATGGTGCCCGGCAAGAGCTACGCCGTGCTGGTGCCGGCGGTGGATGCCGACGGCAACGACGTTGCCGGCGTACGCGCGCCCATGGTGGGGGCGCCGCTCGCGACCTATACGGGGTGGAACCTGCGCGCCCGCGGCTTCGGCCACGGCGCCATGCATACCTTCGTCGGCAGCACCCTGCCCTTTGCGGAGACCGCCGCCGAGCGCCGGATCACCGGCGATCCCCGCCCCTCGATCCGCGAGCGCTATCCCAGCGCCGACGCCTATGTGGCGGCGATCCGCGCCGCGGCCCAGCCGCTGATCCGGGACGAGCTGATGCTGGAGGAGGATCTGGAGCGGGTGACGGCCGCGGCCCGCAACTGGGGCCGTCCGCGCCACGACGTCACGCTCGATTAGAGCATTTTCCGCCGAAGTGGACGCCGGTTCGGCGTAGAAAATGCGACAAAACCAACAAGCCTAGAGCGCGTTCCGATTCAATCTAGTCGGAACGCGCTCTAGGCCGCCCTGATCTTCGCCAGGAACTGATCGACCTCGACACGCAAGCTCTCCGCCTGACGGCCAAGCTCGGTCGAGGCGGCGAGAACCTGGGACGCCGCCGTGCCGGTCTCGGTCGCCGCCTGGTTGACGCTGGCGATATCGCGCGAGACCTCACTCGTCCCCAGCGCCGCGTCCCGGGTGCTGCGGGTGATCTCCTTTGTCGCCGCTTGCTGCTCATCGATGGCGCCCGCGATCGCCGTCGAGATCTCGCTGATACGGCCGATGGTGCTGTCGATCCCCGTGATGGCCTCGACCGCATCCTTGGTGGAGCCCTGGATGGCCCTGATCTGGCTGGCGATGTCCTCGGTCGCCTTGGCGGTCTGACTGGCCAGCGCCTTCACTTCGGAGGCCACCACGGCAAAGCCCTTGCCCGCCTCGCCAGCGCGCGCCGCCTCGATTGTCGCGTTCAGCGCCAACAGGTTTGTCTGCGCGGCGATGTCCTGAATGAGCTGCACGACCTCGCCGATCTTCTGCGCGGAGTCGGACAGGCCCTGGACCGTGGCGTTGGTGCGCGCGGCGCCCTCGACCGCCTCGACGCCGATCCGGGCGGACTCCGAAACCTGGCGGCTGATCTCCTCGACCGATGCCGCCATCTCCTCGGTGGCGGATGCGGCGGTCTCCACGTTGGCGGAGGCCTGATGTGAGGCATTGGTAACGGCGCTGATCTGCCGGGTTGCCTCCGTCGCGGTCTTCGACATGGTCTCGGCGGTGGTCCGCATCTCACCCGAGGAAGAGGAGAGGGCCTGAAGCAGACGACCCACCGATTGATCGAAGGCGCCGATGTGCTGCTCGATCGTCTCGCGCCGGCGCTCCCGCCTCTCCTGCGCGGTCCGCTGCTCGGCAGCCAGGCGGTCCGCCTCGACCATGCTGCGCTTGAAGACCTCCACGGCTTTCGCCATCTCCCCGAGCTCGTCCTTGTTGTCGCGGGCAGGAATCTCGACGGACTTGTCGCCGGCAGCGAGCTGGGTCATGGCAGCGGTCATGCCGCCGAGGGGCGACGTGATGCCCCGCGCGATGATGACGGCGAAGACGGCGCCAAGCAGCAGACCGACGCTCGCCAGGACGGCCTGCAGCACGATCGTGGTGCCGATGGTGCGATCGGTGCCGGTCTTGGTGCCTTCCATGTCAGCGGTGAGAGAACGTCGCACCGCCTCGCTCAGTTCGCCGACCTTATCAAGCTTCGCCTGCATGACATCGCCGTAGAGCTTGTCGGCTTCCAGCAGCCGAGCGGCGAAGTCGTCGAAACCCTTTGCATAGGCGACGAGCGCCGCAGTGACGGGAGCGAGGCTCGGCTTGATCTTTTCCGCCGCTGGCAGCCGGCCCAGCGCCGTCAACGTAAGCGTGGCTTTGCCGACATTGAGCTTGAATCCGACAAGTCCCTTTGGATCCCGGGTGGCGAGGAACTGCCAGTTCGCCGCGCGCACCGCCAAGATCGCCGCCTCCACGTCCTGCGACCGACCCTCCAGGTCCTGATCGAGGGTGCCGCGCGCCGCGGTCGTGAGCTGATCCACCGCCTTGCCCAGCGCCTCGCCATCGATCAGCAGCTTGGCCTTGTCCGCCTTCAATTGATTGCCGTTCTGGGTCAGCTTCTCGAAGTCCTGCCGGACCGCGCCAATCGCCTCGGCCGCGGCGCTCAGGGCGCGGCGCTGCTCATCGGATGTCGCCTGCCTGGCGACTTCATCGAGGAGGCTGGTCGCCCGCGCGCTGGCGTCGGCGAATTCCTTCGCCGCCGCGTCGTCGCCGTCCACCTGGTATTTCAGCCCCAATCGCCGCAGCGAGTCAGCGAGGCGATCGACGTCGAGGCTGCGCCCGGCATTGTCGGATACGCGGACCAGGCGGCCGAACTGGCCGCTCACGCTGATCAGCTGCGACACGCCGAGAATAGCAAGCACCGCCGCCAGCGCGATGACGGCGCCGAACCCGGCGTAGATCCTGGTGTTGATTCGAATTTCGCGGAACCGCATGACAGCCTCCCCGCTGTAACGCGAAACTGCTCATGGAACAGGGGGAAATTATCGAATAAGTGTTAAATCTCGCTTTAGGACTCAACCGGCGAGGAGTTCTTAACGAGATGTAATGCTGCGCCGGCGTCAACCTCAGACGTAGACGGTGTGAAAGCCGGTGCCGTTCGCGGCGATGTCGTTGTTGAAGCCCTCGGAGACGCGGTCGTCGCCGCCGGAGGTGAGGCAGAGCGTCACGTTGATCGCCGCCAGGATGGCCTGGTCGATCTGCTCCGGCCGCGCGTTGTATCGCTTGATGGCCCGGAGCGCGCGGATGACGGAGGGAGCCATGGCCGGAACCCTTCCGCCTTCGCTTCAGACGCCGGTCATCGTGGCGAAGGCGAAGATCGCCGCCACCCAGACCGCAGCGATCGCGAATACGGCGGTACGCTCGCCGGCGCTCCAACGCCCCCAATCGGCCTTGAGGTCCCGGACGGTATGGCCGCGAGTGGTGGCTTTGAGGCTCCAGCCCGTGCGATCCAGTGTCGAAGTGAGGTTTGCCGTTGCCATCTTACCCTCCGGTTTCGAGCGTTTTCACGTCTCGACAAGAGGGAATGTAGCGGGCGGTGCAGACGCATAAATCAGGAAGAGTCCGTAAGAACTTGTCCCTAGGCGCTTTTACGTACCTTCGGGAGCGCGCGAGGCGGCGTCTCAGGCCTTGCGCGCCACCAGGTCGATGAGGGCAGACATGCCGTCGTGGCCGCTGCCTTCCTGGATCGCGTCGTCGTGGCTCCGGAGCTCGATCACCTCGAGATCGGCGAAGGCGGCGCGCAGGAGTTCCTCCGTATAGAGGTTCTCCACCAGCGGCGGCCCGCCGGTGCCGTACTCCAGCTGCTTCGGCCGATAGCCCTGCAGCAGCAGCAGGCCGCCGGGACGCAGCGCGCGCTTGATGCCGGCGAAGATCCGCTCCCGCAGCTCCGGCCCCGCGAATTGGATGAAGATCGCAGCCACCACGTCGAAGGCAGATTGCGGCCAGGGCCAGGCGCCGACGTCCATCTCCTCGGTCCGCAGCGCCACCTTTCTTTCCCTGGCAAGGCGCCGCGCCTTCGCGAGGGCCACCGGCGAGAAATCGAGCGAGAGCACATCGAGCCCCTGCTCCGCCAGCCAGACGCCATTCCGGCCTTCTCCATCCGCCACCGCGAGCGCCCGGCCCGCTCGCGGCAGCAGTGCGCGATGCTCCGCCAGGAACCGGTTGGGCGCCCGGCCGAAGTGGTAGTCCTCGCCGGAGAAGCGGGAGTTCCAGTGGTCGCGGGGATTGTCGAAGCCGGTCATCGTCGCCCCCGCGCCGCTACGGCAGCGCGCCCGACAGCTGGCCCGACCGGCCACGGTCGAGATCGCTGGCGACGGGATCGATGAACGCGCCATCCGCGCCCATCCGCTCGATCATGCCGCGCATGAGCTCGCGCACCGCCAGCTGCGCCCGGGACAACGGACGCCGGCGCGAGTAGCAGAGGTAGAGCGTGCGCGACAGCGGCGGATCGACGATGCGACGGCACACTACCATGCCGCCGGCAACGGCGCGGCGGAAAGCGCCGATCGGGTGGATGGTGCAGCCGAGGTTCGCGATCACCATCTCGGCGATCAAGGACACGGAATCGATCTGATGCGCGATGTTCAGAGCAAGGCCGGCCGCGGCCGCGGTCTCCTCCGCCAGAACCCTGAGCCCGTGCGGCAGCGTCGGCATGATCAGCGGCAGCTTCGCCGCCATGGCGAACGGTATCGTTCCCTCCGACGAGGCGGGCAGCGGCACGTCCTTGGGCGCCACCAGGGAGAGATCGAGCTGCACCAACGGCTCGTAGGCGCTCGCCGCGAGCTGCTCGGGATTGTACGAGAACGCGAGATCGAGGCGCCCGTCCGCCAGCAGCTCGTTCAGCCCCTCGCTCAGGCGCTCGATCATGGTGACGCCGACCTTGGGCAACCGCCGCCCGCATTCCTCGAAGAGGCTGACGCCGATGAGCTCGGTGATACTGCGCGGCATGCCGATGCGGACTTCACCCGCCGGCTCGCCCTTGAGCTCATTCAGGTCCTCGCGGGCGGCGTCGAGCTGACGCAGGATCGCCGCCGCGTGACTCAGCAGGCGCGCGCCTGCCTCCGTCGGCTCCACGCCGCGGGAATGGCGCATCAGCAGCTGCTCGCCCAGCTCCTCCTCGAGCTTGAGGATCTGCTGGCTCACCGCGGGTTGCGCCACCGACAGAATCTCCGCCGCCTTGGTGAGGGTGCCCGCCTCGATGGCGGTGACGAAGTATCTGAGCTGACGGAGTTCCATTACGCCTTCCGATGCCGGTCACGCAGCGGGGCAGTGTGGCGCCAGGGCCCACTCGATGGCAAGCCGGGCCCCATCTCAGGACGCGAAGAGCTGCCTCAGGCCCGCAACCATCTGCCGCTGGCGCTGCTCGCCGAAGCCGCTGACCGCCGTGCCGACGCCGAGATAGCGTTCGGCCACCTCGGGATTGTCGAGAAGCTCGCGTCCGGCGCCCTCGAGGGTCAGACGGCCTTTCTCGATCACGCAGCCGCGGTCGGCGATGGCGAGGCTCAGGCGCGCGTTCTGCTCCGAAAGCAGGATCGACAGCCCCTGATCCCGCAGGCGCTCGATCAGACGGAAGATCTCCGTGACCAGCACCGGCGAGAGACCGAGGGACGGCTCGTCCAGGAGCAGGATGCGCGGCTTCGACATCAGGCCGCGCGCGATCGCCAGCATCTGCTGCTGTCCGCCCGAAAGATTTCCCGCGGGCTCGTCGAGGCGCTGCAGCAGGACCGGCAAGCTCTGGCAGACTTCCTGCAGCCGCGCTTCGAGCCCCGCAGCGGACAGCTCGCCGAGGCGGCTGTAGGCACCCATCCGCAAGTTGTCGGCGATGGTGAGGCCGGCGAAGACCTGGCGGCCCTCGGGGACATGGGCGATGCCGCCCAGCACCCGGGCGCGCGGCGACAGCCGTTCGATGCGCCGGCCCTCGAGCAGAATCTCGCCCTCATGGGGGCGGAGCAGCCCGGAGATGGTCTTCACCAGCGTCGACTTGCCGGCGCCGTTGGCGCCCACCAGCGCCACGATCTCGCCGGGCTTGAGGGTGAGGCTGACGCCGTGCACGACCGGCTGCCTGCCGTACCCCGCGGTGACGCTGCGCAGCTCCAGCATCAGGCGGTCCCCTCGGTCTGGCCGATATAGGCCTCGATGACGCGCGGATTGCGCTGGATCTCCGCCGGCGTGCCGCGGGCGATCACGGTGCCGGCGTCGAGCACGATGATCTCGTCCGCGACACCCATCACGAGCGACATGTTGTGCTCGACCACCAGCAGCGTGACGCCGCTGTCGCGGACCGCGCGAAGGAGCGTCGCCAGCTCCGCGGTCTCGCCGTCGTTGAGCCCGGCGGCGGGCTCGTCCAGCAGCAGCAGGCGCGGGCGCGCCATCAGCGCCCGGATCACCTCGAGGAGCTTTTGCACGCCCATGGGCAGATCGGTGGCCGCCGTGTCGCGGAAGGCGGCGAGGCCCGCCAGCTCCAGCATCGCGTCCGCCCGCTCGGCGAGCGCCCGCTCCTCGCGCCGCGCGCGGCCGAGCCACAGCATCTGGGAGAGCGGCGCCGAGCGCTGCCAGAGATGCGCCCCCGCCAGCACGTTCTCGAACGCCGTCATGCCCGGAAAGACCCGCGCGGTCTGGAAGGTGCGCACGAGGCCGCGCGCCGCCACCTGCCAATCGGCGACGTTCGCGACGGGCTCGCCGAAGAGGCGCACCTCGCCGGCATCGGGCCGGTAGAGATTGGTGATGAGATTGAACAGCGTGGTCTTGCCGGAGCCGTTGGGACCGATGAGGGCGGTGAGGCTGCCCACCGGCACGGAGATGGAAACGCCATCGACGGCCTTCAGCCCGCCGAAAGCGCGCACCAGCCCCGTCGTCTCCAGTGCGAGATCGGTCATGGTGCCTCCTTGCGGGCGGCGAGTCGCGGCGGCATTGCCTGCCGTGCCCGCCGCTCGGCGAGCCAGGCCGGCAGCCGCGCCAGGCCGCCGAAGATGCCCTCGGGCAGGAAGCTGAACGCCAGCACCAGCAGCGCGCCCTCCGCCAGGATCTTGTAGAGCGCCAGGGACTGCACCAGCGTCGGCAACAGGGTGAGAAGGGCCACGCCGAAGATCGATCCCACCAGCGTGCCCTCGCCGCCGATCACCAGCATGGTGATCATCTCGAAGGAGCGCTGGGTCCCGACCATGTCCGGCGATAGGTAGTGGAAGTAGAAGGCATAGAGACTGCCGGCAAGCGACGCGAGCACGGCTGAGATCGCGAAGGCGCCGACCTTGAGGCGCGCCACGTTGATGCCAAGAGCGCCCGCCGCCAGCCGGTCGGCGCGGATCGCCATCAACGAGCGACCGAAGCCGCTGCGCATGCCGCCCAGCAGCATCAGCACCAGCACCACGATGATGCCGACCACCAGGTAGTACATGGACCGGTCGGTATCGAAGGCGAAGCCGGCCACCTCGAGCGAGGGGATGCCCACCAGACCCGAGGGACCACCCGTCGTCTGCATCATGCCCACATCCAGGGAGTCGACGACGAGGCCGAAGGCAAGCGTGGCCAGCGCAAGGTAGTGGCCGCGCAGCTGCATGGTGGCCAGCGACAACAGCAGCGCGCAGATCAGCGAGGCGACGCAGCCAAGCGCGATGCCGAGCAGCGGCGGCCAGCCATAGGTCGTGGCGAGGACCGCCGCCACATAGCCGCCGATCGCCATGAAGCCGCCCTGCCCGAGACTCACCTGTCCGGCGAAGCCCATGAGCACGTCGAGGCCGAGCACGCCGATGAAGAGGATCGCCGTGATGACGATAGAGCTCATGAGCCCGGGATCGCTCACGATAAGGGGCAGCGCCAGCGCCGCCGCCAATGCCAGCGCACCGCCAATGACAGCGCCGCGCCCACGCAAGCGCACGATCGCGGGATGGATGCGCTGCTCCTCGCGAACGTCGGTGCGCCGCGTACGCCCGAAGGCGAAGAGGCCGCTCGGCTTCCAGAGCAGCGTCACCAGCAGGAGGCCGAGGGCAAGCGCGTTGCTGAAGAGCGCCGAGATGTATCCGGCGGCAAGCTGCTCGGCGACGCCCAGCACCAGCCCTCCCACGACGGCGCCGACGAAGGACCCCATGCCGCCGATCGCAACCGCGATGAAGCCGGAGATGGTGAAGAGCTGGCTGGTGTCGAACTGCAGCGCCAGGATCGGTGCCACCATGATGCCGCCGAGCGCGCCGATCATGGCGGCGAGCACGAAGCTCGCCAGAGCCATGCGCTCAACGTCGATGCCCATCAGCCGCGCCGCCGTCGGATTCTCGGCGCAGGCCTGGAGTGCCTTGCCGATGGTCGTGCGCGCGAAGAGATACCAGAACGAGACGATGATGATGATCGCCATGCCGGCGATCCAGAAGCCCTGGGTCGGCACCCGCACCCCGAAGAGCCGCGCCGGCGCCTCGCCGGAGAACGGCCGCAGCGTGTAGGGATCGCCGCCCCAATGCACGAGCATGACGCCCTGGGTGAACGTAAGAAGGCCCGCCGTCAGCATCAGCATGCTGCTGTTGGGGAGCCGCGACAGCGCCGGCACGAAAGCCGCGAAGCCGATGGCGAGACCGAAGATCCCCGCCCCCAGCACCGCCGCCGGCACCGCGACATAGATCGGCAATCCGAGAGTGCTTTGGAAGGTATAGGCAAGCAGCGCGCCCAGCACGCAGAACGCGCCCTGGGACAGGTTGATGACGCCGGTCATCCGGAAGACGAGAGAGAATCCCAGCGCCACCACGGCGAACAGGCTACCCTGCAGCAGGCCGCCGATGATGATTTGTACGGCTGCGTCCACGTACTGCCCTTTGCCGCTGAGGTTCGATCGCTATTTCAGCGGCATGCCACCGGGCTGGCTCAGAACGACCCAGAGCCGCTTGACGGGATCCCAGCGCGTGACCACCGCGTTGCTGTCGTCGAGTCCGCGTTGCGGGGACGCTGTGAAGTCCCAGAAGCCGTCGATGCCGGGAAAGCCCTTGGTTGCGGCGATTTGATCGCGAAGCTGCGTCGCGGTGGCGCCGGGGCCGATCTTGCGCAGAGCCTCTGTCACCACCACCGCCGGGCCCCAGGCCAGGGATGCCGCGACGTCGGGCTCGACGTTGGCCGCCTTGAACTCGGCATAGAACTCCTGCTGCGCCTTGACGACGGCGGGGTCGAGCTTCACGCGCGCATCGTGCGGCGGCCACTCGCCGGCGGGAATGTAGAGTTGCTTCGGCAGGAAGTCCGCGTAGTTCGTCATCTGCGCATAGGTCATGTTGCCGTCCGTGGTCGCGGTCGGCACGTCGAGACCCGCCTGCACGATGCCCTTGAAGATGGTGGCGATGGGCGTCCCCGTACTCCAGGCGATGAAAGCCTGGGGGTCCGCCGCCTTCACCTTCTCGATCTGGGCGGCGACACTGATGTCGGTCGTGTTGAAGTGGGCGCGCTCGACCAGCATGAGGCCGGCATCCTTGTACTCCGGCAGATTGATCGTCTCGTCAATGCCGCGCTCGGCGTCCTGGCCGGTCGCATCGCTCGACGTCATGATGGCGATCCGCTTCCAACCCTTCTCCCTGAAGTAGCGGAACAGCGCCTTCTGCAGATCGTGGGTCGAGACGCTGGAGCTGAAGACATAGCTGCCGGCCGTCGGATGAATGCCCGGCGAGAAGCAGTATTGAACCGGACCGCTGCTCATCAGCGGCGCCATCGCGCTGCACACCGACACCAGGGACGAGCCCATGATCACCGCGGGCTTGTCAGCACTCACCTGCTTGACCAGCTGCACCGCCACCTGCGGGCTCGATTGATCGTCGTAGAAGACATACTGCAGCGGCCGGTTCAGGATGCCGCCGGTACGGTTGGCGAGCTTCTCATGGATCTGGAGCGCGACCTGCTCCTCCTTGCCGAGGAACGACGCTTGCCCGGTAAGTGGGAGAATGACGGGGATCTTGTAGGGCTCGTCGGCGGCCTGGGACAATTTGGGTACTGCCAGCAGCAGGCTGGCAAGAAGCAGGGCGCTGGCACCCCTCAGGCTGGTCATGCGGTTCATGAGTACCTCCCTGTTATACGTGGCATTTTGCCGTCCATTTCCTGGCCGTCAGCGTTGCGGCATCCTAGCAAGCGTGGGCGCCGCCCGCCAAAGCAAACCACCGATGGGCGCCATAAGGTTGACTTATGCAGGGGTCGGCCGTCCGGTGCCGTATGCCTAATGCATGGTCTTGCCGCCGTCGACCACCAGGGTCTGGCCGGTAATGAAGGCGCTGGCCCCCGACAGCAGGAACAGGACGGCGCCCACGAGATCGTCCGGCACCTGGGGCCGAGCGATGGCGCGGGCCTCGTCGTAGTCGTCGGCGAGATATCCCGCGGCAGACGTTGCAATCTGCGTCTCGCTGAGAGTGCGACCCGGCGCCACGCAGTTCACGGTGATGTTGTCAGCGCCGACCTCGCGGGCGAGCGCCCGGGTGAATCCCACCACCCCCGCCTTCGACGTCGTGTAGTGCAGCCGGTTCGGCGTGCCCTCGAAGACGCGCGTCGAGGCGATGTTGACGATCCGGCCCATGCCGGCGCGCCGCATCGCCGGCACCACGGCACGGCAACATAGAAAGAGCCCCCGCAGATTGACCGCCATCACGCGATCCCATTCCTCTATGGGGATCTCGAGCCAGGAGCGGCGCGGCAGCGTGCTCATCAACGAGGCATTGTTGACCAGCCCGTCGATGCGGCCGAAGCGATCGAGGGTTGCCTGGACGAGCCGCTCCACGGCGCCGGGGTCGGAGATGTCAGTCGGCGCCGACAGCGCCTCTCCGCCGTTGGAAAGGCGCGCCACGAGCCGCTGGGATTCCGCCGCCGCGACGTCAGCAACCACCACCCGCGCGCCGGCCTCGACCAGACGCTCGGAATAGACCGCGCCAATACCGACCGCGCCGCCGGTGACGATCACCACGCGGCTCCGGAGGTCGAACAGCGACGCGACCGAGGTCATGAGCCGGACTATATCAGCGGAATCCACGCCGTCAGCCGTTGATCAACGCCAAGCCCGGCTCTAGGGTTCCGGCAGATAATCCTGGGGACATGGGCATGAGCGAAGCGACGATCCTGATCTGGGGCGCGGGAGCGATCGGCGGCACGATTGGCGCCCATCTCCGGCGCGCCGGCCACAACATAGTGATGGTCGATCGTGCCGAGGATCACGTGTCGGCGATCAACCATGACGGGCTCGCGATCACCGGTCCGGTCAGGGAGTTCAAGGTCGCGGTACCGGCGCAGACTCCAGGCCAGGTGACGGGCCGCTACGATACCGTGCTTTTGTGCGTGAAGGCCCAGGACACCGCCGAGGCCGCGCGGGCGATCAAGCCGCATCTCGCCGAGAGCAGCTTTATCGTCTCGGTGCAAAATGGCCTCAACGAGCTTGTCATCGCCGATATCGTCGGCGAGGCACGGACAGTGGGCGCCTTCGTCAATTTCGGCGCCGACTACATCTCGCCGGGCGTCATCCTATATGGGGGACGCGCCGCCGTGGTGGTGGGCGAGATCGACGGACGCCGGACGCCGCGCATCGAGGCGCTGCACCGCCTGTTTTTGGAATTCGATGACCGCGCCGTACTCACCGCCAACATCTGGGGCTATCTCTGGGCGAAGCTCGCGTATGGCGCGATGCTGTTCGCGACCGCCCTCACCGACGCCTCGATCGCGGACTGCCTCGCGTCGGAACGCCATCGCGCCTTGTTCGTGGCGCTGCCCCAGGAAGTCCTGCGCGTGGCGACGGCGGCCGGCATCAAGCCGGAACCGTTCGACGGCTTCGATCCCGCCGCTTTCGCACCGGGCGCCAGCGCCGATGCGGCACGCAGGTCGCTGGAGGCGCTTGTCGTGCATAACCGCGGCTCCGCGAAATCCCACAGCGGCATCTGGCGCGATCTCGCCGTGCGCAAGCGGAAGACAGAGGCCGAGCACCAGCTGGGGCCGATCGTGCAGGCGGCCGAGCGCCATGGCCTCAAGGCCCCCATCACCGCCCGCACCATCGCCCTCATCCGCGAGATCGAGGACGGCAAGCGCGGGCAGGACTGGGCGAGCCTCGATCTCCTGGCGGAAATGGTGCCGGCATGAGCGCTGTCACCCTTTCTCTTGCCGGCCAGACCGCCGTCGTCACCGGTGCCGCGCACGGCTTCGGCCGCGCCATCGCCAAACTGCTGGCCGATGCCGGCGCCACCGTCTGGGGTGGCGACGTGCTGGAGGACGAGCTCGAGGAGACGCGCAAGCTCTGCGGCGAGCGTTGCCACGTGCGGCGCCTCGACGTCACCGACAGGGCGGCGGTGCAGGCCTTCGTTCAAGCAGCCCAGGGCACGGCCGGCCGTCTCGACATCCTCGTCAACGACGCCGGCGGCGTGCTGGGCCAGGTCGGCCGCCCGATCGAGGAGATCACCGGCCCGCAGTGGCAGGCGATCTTCGACGTCAACGTCACCGGCGCCTTCAACTGCATCCAGGCGGCGGTGCCCGTCATGAAGGCTCGGCGTTACGGCCGCATCGTCAACATCTCCAGCGGCGCCGGCCTCAGGACCAGCCTCACGGGCATCCAGGCCTATGCCTCGGCGAAGGCGGCGCAGATCGGCCTCACGCGCCAGCTCGCCCAAGAGCTCGGCGCCTTCGGCATCACCGTCAACAACGTGGCGCCGGGCCTCGTGCGGTCGAATCCCTCCACCGAGAAGCAGTGGGAGGCCTACGGCTCCGAGGGGCAGAAGCGCCTGGTGGATTCCCTGCATCTGCGACGCCTCGGCAGTGCCGACGACATCGCCAAGGCCGTCCTGTTCTTCGTCTCCGATCTGTCGCCCTGGGTCACCGGGCAGATCCTGAGCGTCGACGGCGGACGATCCTAGAACCCGTAGACCTCGGCGGGATTGTCCACGAGGATGCGCTGGCGTACGGCGGCGTACGGCGCCCAGTCCAGCAGCATGTCCAGCAGCACGGTGTCGTCGGGCCTTGGGTCCCGGCCCGGATGCGGCCAGTTGGTCGCCCACATCATGCGTTCCGGCGCCGCCTTGACCAACGCCTTCGCGATCTGCCCGACGTCATCATAGAACGGCGGACCCACCTTCGAGGTCTCGTAGGGCGCCGACAGCTTGACCCAGACGCGGCCCGTTTCCAGAAGCCGCAAGAACGACAGCATCGCCGGATGATCCAGCGCCACGGGCTCCAGGAACTTACCCTGGTGGTCGATCACGATGCGGCCGGGCCAGCGGCGGATCTGCGCCTCGCGCTCCGGCAACAGGCGGCCATCGAGCTGGAGCTGCACATGCCAGCCCACGTCTTGGATGCGCGCCGCCAGCCGGTCGAATTTCTCCCAAGGCAGCGCGCCGCCGGGAAGCGCGAAGAAGCGGATGCCGCGCATGCCGCCGGCGGTGAGCTGCTCGAGCTCGGCATCGCTCACATCCGTATCAACGACGGCAACACCTCGCGCCCGGTCGAGACCCAGCTTCGCGATGCTCTCGATCGTGCACCTGTTGTCCATGCCGTAGGTCGAGGGCTGCACGACGACGGTGCGCTCGATGCCGAGGCGCGTCGCCATCTCTCGGTACATCTCCACCGTCGCATCGGACGGCGTGATCTGCGCCGTCGGTGCTGTCGGAAATCTCCTGTCGTAGAAATGCATGTGGGTGTCGCAGGTACCCTTGGGCGCCACGAGCCGTGGCAGAGTCATGGTCACGTGCTCTCCGGCAGATTTATCCCGAGGCGCGACAGGCGGGTCGCCTGGGCGACATTGACCGCGCCCGGCGGAACGCGGCGAGCGATGAGATCCCGCGCCTGGTTTACGGTGTCGAAGGCCTGATGCTCCACCGCCTGGGGCGTGAGGCCACCGACATGCGGGGTGGCAACGACGTCCGCTCGGCTCGCGAGGTGGAGCGACGGCTTCTGATCCAGGGCGCGGCCCACATCCATGGCGGCGCCGGCGATGCGGCGCTCGTCGAGCGCCTGCTCCAGTGCCGCCTCATCCACCAGGTTGCCGCGCGAGAGATTGATGAAATAGGCCGACGGCTTCATGCGCGCGAAGGCGGCGGCGTTCATGAGATTCTCCGTCCGCTCGTTCGCCACCGCGAGACAGACGACGAAATCGGACTCCGCGAGCACGGCCTCCGTCGAGGTCTGGCGGACAGCGGGGTCCTCGGATCCGCGATGGGGGTCCGAGACCAGCACGGTCATACCGAGCGCCACACCGAGGCGCGCCAGATACTGGCCGATCACGCCATAGCCCAGAATTCCGAGGACCGAGCCCTTGAGCTGGCGGCCCATATGCACTGTTGCCTCACCGCCCGCACGATATTCCTCAACCGCTTCCGGCACGCGGCGGGCGAGATCGATCATGAATCCCACCGCGAGTTCCGCCACCGACGGGATGAACCCCGGTGTTGCCTGGGTCACGAGGATGCCGTGTCGGCTCGCCGCCGGCACGTCGATGTTTCTGATGTCGACGGCGCAGCGCAGGAACGCCACGAGGTTCGGAGTTCGGTCGAAGAGGCGCCCCTCCCCGGGGGTCTGCCGGTCGGCGATGACGATGTCGCACCCCTCGGCGGCCGCGGCCAGTGCCTCCGTATCGAGCACCGCGTCGCCCGGGTTGAGGCGCACATCCCCCAGCTCGCGCAGCGCCGCCAGCGCACGGGGCCCGTAGTAGTTCGCGAGCATATGGGGGGTATGAGTCAGCAGGATCCTTACCATGGCCTTCTCTTTTGGTTACCGGCGGTTACTACCAGGCCGCAGATGACGGCCCGATCGGATCGCAGTAGAGTGCCGGCCGCGTTTCAACCGGCGACAGCGAGGGCTACCATGAAGACCACCCCCGTGACCAAGGCGGATTTCGAGCGCTCGGTGCTGGCGGTCCCGCCGATCGCACGCCAGGCCGATTTCTCCCTCGACGAGGGCCAGAACCGGGCCCTCATCCGCTACATGGAGGCGGGCGGCATCCGCACCCTCATGTACGGCGGCAATGCCAATTTCTACAACCTGGGGGTCTCCGACTTCGAGGCGGCGGTGCGCCAGCTGGCTGCCCTCGCCGGCGCCGATACCTGGGTCATCCCCTCCGTCGGTCCGGAATACGGCAAGGCGATGGATCAGGTGCAGATCCTGCGCGGCCTCGCCTACCCCACCGCCATGGTGCTGCCCCTGGGCTTCCCGAGCACGTCGGCGGGCGCCGCGATCGGCATCCGCAAGATCGCCGAGCGCTACGGCAAGCCGGTCATCGCCTACATCAAGTCCGACAATTACCTCGAGCCCGCCGACGCGGGTGCCCTGCTGCGGGACGGCGCGATCTGCGCGGTGAAGTACGGCGTCGTCCGCAAGGATCCGGAGCCCGATGCCTATCTCTCGGCGATCCTCGAGCATGTGAGCCCCGAGAATGTCGTGAGCGGCATCGGCGAGCGGCCGGCGCCGGTTCACCTTCGTAAATTCGGGTTGGTGAGCTTCACTTCGGGCTCGGTCTGCGTGGCGCCGCGACTGTCGCTGGCATTGCTGGCGGCCCTCAGGGAAAAGGACGACGCCAAGGCGGCAGAAATTCAATCCCGGTTCATGCCGCTGGAGGATCTGCGCGACGGGTATTCCCCCATCCGTGCGCTCCACACCGCGGTGACGCTGGCCGGCATCGCCGACATGGGGCCGATGCTGCCCATGCTGACGGAAATCGAGGATCCCGCGCCGCGCCGGAAGATCGAGACCGCGGCGCGGGCGCTCCGCGCCAGCGACGAGGCGTTCGGCGACCGCAAGGCCGCCTGACCTCTCAATCGCGGTAGAGCTCGACGGTGTAGCCGTTGGGATCGCGGATATAGACCGCCGAGCTGGCGCGCCGGCTGCGGATGGCGATGCCGGCACGGCGCAAGCGAGCCAAGAGTATCCGCCATCGCGCCGTCGGCACGTGAAATCCGAAGTGATCCAGACCGCCCGCCGCAGCCGCCACTTTGCGGCGCGTCGCCACAAAATTAAGCAGATCGCCGCCGCCCGGACTTGCCAGAAAAATCATGCCGGGATGCTCGAATGCCTCCTCCAAACCCAGCACATCGATGTAGAAGCGCTTTGTCACCTCCAGGTCGCGGGTCCGGAGCGCGAGATGGCGCAGCCCGCGCACTGACGCCCCGGCGTCTCGACGTGTCGCCACGGCTGCTCCTCGGATCGTGACCGGCGAACGATGGCATGGAAATCGGGACCGTGGCAATTTCGCAACCTCAACGGCGGCGAGGCTGTGTAAACTGCCCTGTGGTTGATCCAAGCCTTCGGGGAGCATGAGATCGTGAGTCCCATCGTGGTCGTGATCGCGCCCGGCGAGATGGGCGCTGCCGTCGGGGGTCGCCTGCGCGAGGGAGGAGCGGAAGTCCGCACGTCCCTTGCGGGCCGCAGCGCCAAGAGCGCGGAGCGCGCCAAGCGCTACGGCCTGATCGCGGTGGACAGTGACGCGACCCTGGTCGCAGACGCTCAGTTCGTGCTTTCGATCGTGCCACCCGCCGAGGCGGTGGCGTTGGCCCGCAGGCTTGCTCCGGCACTTGCCGCCGGCCGCGCCAAGCCGGTTTATGTCGATTGCAACGCCGTCAGCCCCGCCACCGTCGTCGAGGTCGCGGGAGCGCTGCGGTCGAGCGGCTGTCCCTTCGTCGACGCCGGCATCATCGGCAGCCCGCCGCAAGCCGGCGGTACGGGTCCGCGCTTTTATGCCGCCGGTCCGGCAGCCGCGCGCTTCGCCGAGCTCAGTCAGTGCGGCCTCGACACCCGCGTGATGGAGGGCGACATCGGTACCGCGTCCGCCCTCAAGATGGCCTACGGCTCCCTCACCAAGGGGCTGACCGCGCTCGGCACCGCCATGATGCTGGGCGCAACGCAAGCCGGTGTCGCGGACACCCTCAAGCGCGAGCTCGCCGACAGTCAGCCGGTGCTCAAGGCATGGCTCGATCGCTCGGTCCCGCGCATGTATCCCAAGGCCTATCGCTGGGTGGCGGAGATGGAGGAGGTCGCGGCCTTCCTCGGCGACCGCTCCCGGGGCGCCGAAATGTTCGAGGGCGTGGCCCGTCTCTACGAGCGCATCGCCCGATCCTATGAAGGCGACCGTCGCGACATCGACGTGCTCGGCGGCTTCGTCGAGAGCTAAGGCGCAAACCTAGATTGCCCCGGCTCGGCGGGCGGCGGCGTCGAGATAGGTGTACCCCTTGCGGGCGAGGGTGAGCGGACGCGCCTTGGCCGGATCCTGCTCCGCCGCCACCACGAGCCAGCCGTCATGGCCCGCTGCCTTCACCGCCTCCAGCACCGGCGGAAACGCCACGCCGCCATCGCCCGGCACGGTGAAGATGCCAGCCAGCACCGCATCGAGGAAGCTGCCGCGCTTGCGCCGCATCTCCGCCAGTACGGGCAGCCGCACGTCCCTGCAGTGCAGGTGGCAGATCCGCCCGATGTGCCGGCGCGCGACGGCGGCGGGATCGGCGCCGGCATAGGTGAGATGACCGGTGTCCAGCAGCAGGCCGACGCTCTCGCCGGTCATGGACAGGAGCCGATCGATCTCCGCCTCGGTCTCGATCACGGTGCCCATGTGCGGGTGATAAGCCATGCGGAGCCCGTGCCGCGTCAGATGATCGCCGAGCACCGTGAGCCGCTCGGTAAATCCCGCCCAACCCGCCTCGGCGATCCGCGGGCGCCGGGAGAGCGGCCAGGCGCGGTTGCCGGCGACGCTGCCAGTGGTCTCGGCGAATATCATGACCTTGCACCCCATCTCGGTGAGGAGCGTCATATGCGCCTCCACCGAGCGGATCTCCGCGCTGGCGGAGCGCTCCAAAAGGCGGGCGCTATACGAGCCGGAGATCAGCGTCAGCTCGAACCGCTCCAGGATCGGGCGCAGCTGCGCGCTCTGCCTCGGAAACTTGTGGCCGAGCTCGATTCCGTCGTAGCCCGCGCTTTTGGCCTCGGCGAGGCAGGTCTCCAGGGCCGTCGCGCCGCCGAGCTCGGGCAGATCGTCGTTCGACCAGATTGCCGGGTTGATGCCGAGGCGCATGGGCATGGACGCACCGCCTCCCGAGGCCAGCTCCCATCTTGGCAAATGCGGACGAAGACCGCTATCGTCCCGACGCATCTCCAGCCAACCCCGCTTTCGGACCAGAGAGGCCCGACCCCGTGCAGCCGCGCCGGACTACCGTCGTGTTCGATCTCGGCGGCGTGCTGATCGACTGGAACCCGCGCCACCTCTATCGCACCATGTTCGATGGCGACGAGGCGGCGATGGAGGATTTCCTCGCCACGGTGCTGACCTCGGAGTGGAACGCCGCCCAGGACGCCGGGCGCAGCTTCGCCGAAGGCACCGCTCTCCTCCGATCGAAACATACGGACAAGGCGCATCTGATCGATGCCTACCCCGCCCGCTTCCACGAGACGTTGAAGGGACCGATCGCCGGCTCCGTCGCCCTCCTCGACGCGCTCCGCGCGCGCGGCGTGCCGCTCTATGCCCTTACCAACTGGTCCCACGAGACGTTCCCGCCGGCACTCGAGCGCTTCGACTTCCTGCAGTGGTTCCGCGGCATCCTCGTCTCCGGTGAGGTCGGCTTGATCAAGCCGGATCCCCGAATCTACCAGATGCTGCTGGATCGCTTCGGTATCGACCCCGCCACCGCGGTCTTCATCGATGACAATCCCCGGAATGCCGCGGCGGCGACCGCCCTCGGCATTCACGGCATCCACTTCACGACACCGGCGGCGCTGCGTCGCGAGCTCGAGGACTTGAGACTTCTCTGAGTTTGCGGGAGGCTGGATCCGCGCGCCGAGGGACGCGTAAGCCGCGCTGGAGGCTATCTTCGTGAAGCTCATCACCTGGAACATCCAGTACGGCAAGGGCGTGGACGGCGCGGTCGATTTCCGCCGCATCGTCGATACCGCGCTGCGGCTCAGTGATGCCGACGTCTTCTGCTTCCAGGAAATCGCGGTGAACTTTCCGGCTCTAGACGGCGGCGTCGGCGCCGACCAGCCGGCGATCATCGCGGAGCTGCTGCCCGCCTATACGCCGATCTTCCGCCCGGCGGTCGATTTCGGGACGTCCGGCGGCAAGCGCCAGCTCTTCGGCAACATGGTGCTGTCGCGCCTGCCGGTGCTGCAGGTGCTCCCGCATCTGCTGCCGCGGCCGGCGGATCCCGGCGGGCGCAACATGCAGCGCCAGGCGCTGGAGACCGTGATCGCCGCCCCCTTCGGTCCGCTCCGCGTTATCACCACCCACCTCGAATTCTATTCCGCGGCGCACCGGATGGCGCAGGTGGAGCGCATTCGCGATCTCCATGCGGAAGCAGCCGCCCGCGCCGCGGCGCCCGAGGCGCCGGACACTTCCGAAGGAACCTATCGCACGGTCCCACGCCCGGCTTCGACTCTGGTCTGCGGCGATTTCAATTTCGAGCCAGGCTGGCCGGACCATGTCCGAATGTTGGCACCTTTCGACGGCGGGACACCGGCCTTCCGCGATGCCTGGAGCATTCTGCATCCCTGCCGGCCCCATGCGCCTACCTGCGGCATCTACGACGCCGATCAATGGCCGAAGGGCGCCAATTGCCGGGACTTCGTATTCCTCACCGACGATCTCGCGCACCGCTTGCGGCGTATCGAGGTCGACGGCAAGACCGCCGCCTCGGACCACCAGCCGGTACTGGTGGACCTGGATTGAGCCCGCGTTAGGGAATGTTTCTGATTTCCTCCTCGGCATCGAGATGGCTCGGCGTCCATCCCAGCTCGCGCCGGGCCCTGGCGCCGCTGAGCTGCTGATCGAGCGCATAGCCCCGCACCCATTCGCCGCGCTCGGCGACGATTTCTTCCACCGCGACGATCTCGGGAATGGCACTTCGTGTTCCATACCGCCGCGCGAAGGCCCGGGCGATCTTCCCGACAGGAAATCCGTCCACGGCAACGCCGTTGTAGCTCGTCCCCGGATGGCCGCGCTCCACCGCCAGCGCATAGAGCGCGGCCAGATCCTCGCGATGCACCAGCGACCAGCGGATGGCCTCGCTGCCGACCACGCGAACCGCATTGCGTTCGCTCGCATCGGCCGCGAAGCGCGCGAAGACGCCGCCGTCGCCCTCGTAGACCATGGCGGGGTGAATGACGATGCCGTGAACCTCGCCGCTGCTCAGCACCCGCCGCAGGTTCGGGATCATCCAGGCGAAGGCCGGCAGGGGATCGAACGGCGTTTCCTCGGTCGCCACCGCATCGCCGGTCGCGCCATAGAGCCAACAGCCGCCGGTGTAGACGAACCTCGGCCTCCGCGGCAGGCCCGCGAGCGCGGGCAGCAGCGCATCGAGAAGATGATTTTCCACCGGCCCCATGTCGTCGGCGAAATCCACCGCCGCATGAACCACCGCGTTGATGCCGGCAAGGCCTGACACCCAGGCCCCAGGCGTCCGGATGTCGCCCGCCATCGCCGTCGCGCCGAGCTCTGCCATTCGTCGCGCCGATGTCTCCGAACGTGCGAGGGCAACGACCTCGTGCCGGCGTCTCACCAGCTCGCGCACGACGGGACCGCCGATGGAGCCCGTTCCGCCGAGAACAAGGATGCGCATGACGGCCACCTAGCCCGTTGCTCGCGGCCCAGAGCCGGGATGCCGCACCACGAAGGCAAGATCGTAAATCTCCGCGGTAACGCCCGTCGCCGAGAGGTCGCCCGTGACGGTGCGGGAGATCCCGACCTGCTCCGTCTCAAGCGCCGCGCGAGTAGTGGCCTCGACGACGAGCAGATAGCGTGAGCCGCCAGCGGGCACCTCCGCAGCGACACCGCCTCCCAGCGGATGCGCGTCGGCCGCCGTCACGGCGCCGAGAAAGATGGCGCACGCCGTCAGGCCCTTGTACAGATCCGCGACGAGCCGGCGCGCCGACTCGGCCGAGAGCGGCTCCCCCAGACCGAAGCGGAAGGTCGCGGCGGCCGCGCCGATGCCGGCGCCGCCAGTGGCTAGTATCTCGCAGGGCTCGCGAAGGAAATTTCGGAACACCGGGCGCATCGCCGCCGACCACGGCGTCGGCCTCTGCACGAGATCGCGATAGGTCGGGCTCGCGAGAACCTCGAGGTCGCGGAGATCGTAGAGCGTGAAATAGCGGTGATGATCCCTGGCGGGAGCGACGTAGCGCCGGGCCTCGAGGACGCCGGGAACGCCGCAGCGCTCCGGCACATGCTCGCTCGTATGCCAGAGATTGTACTCGGCCTCGCGCGCCGGCTCGACGTCGTTCCAGATCGCGAGGCAGGCGCTTCCCGTCAAACTCATCGGCGCTCCTGTCTCATGGGCCGGCTGGCGCTTCGGTACCCTGCCCCCTACACTAGCGCCGATTTCCGCGGCTCGGAGATTTACCATGAAGGCGCTGCAGAAGACCCGGCCCGCATTCGGCGTCGAGCTGCGGGAGATCGCGCCGCCCCCGGCGCCGGGCCCGGACCAGGTGCTGATCGAGGTCGGCGCCACCGGCATCTGCGGCAGCGATCTCCACGTCTGCGAATGGACCGGCGGCTACGAGTTCGTGGCCAAGGCGATGCCGCTGACGCTCGGCCATGAGTTCGCCGGCCGCATCGAGGCGGTCGGCAGCGCCGTGCGCGGGATCGCCCTCGGCGCGCGCGTCACCGTGCTGCCGTCGGTCGTCTGCGGCAAGTGCCCGGCCTGCCGCGCCGGCGATCCCGACCAGTGCGCCAATCGCGTCGGCCTCGGCATGACCATGCCCGGCGCCTTAGCACCCCTGGTGCTGGCGCCGGCGCAAAATTGCGTGCCGCTGCCCGACGACGTCGACGACGAGCTGGCGGCCCTGACGGAGCCGCTGACGGTAGGCGCCCGGGCCGTCGAAGTCGGCGGCGTGGCGCCTGGCGACCGCGTCCTGATCTTGGGCCCCGGCACCATCGGCCAAGCCATCGCCATCATGGCGCGCGAGGCCGGCGCCCGGGAGATCGTCGTGGTCGGCCGGGACGACGGACCGCGGATCGAGTGCCTGCGGTCCCTGGGCTTCGACCGCGGCCTCGACACCGCCACGGAGCCACTGGAGAGCCAGCTCATCCGCCATAACGGCGCCGGCTTCGACGTCGTCTTCGAGGCGGTCGGCATCGCCGCCACGCTGACCCAGGGCCTCGCTCTCCTCCGCAAGGGCGGCGTGCTCGTCGTGGCGGGCATTCATCCCGCTCCCGTCATCGTCGATGTGACGGCCATGGTGCGCAACCAGCAGCAGCTGCGCGGGACTCACCGCGCGTCGCGCGCCATCTGGGAGCGGGTGGTGCGGCTTCTGGCGGAAAAGGGGCCGATGATCCGGCCGATGATCACCCATCGGGTCTCCCTGGACGACGCGATCGAGGGCTTCGAGCTGGCCCGCCGGAAGCTCGCGTCCAAGGTGATCGTGCTGCCCAAAAACTAGCGGGAGACTTCCGGCGCGGCGCAGAAGCCGCCATCGAAGAAGACCAGCGGCGTATGATCGGCAGTGGTCAGCCGGTCGACACGGCCCAGGAAAATCACGTGATCGCCGCCGGGATATTCGGCGAAGCGGCTGCACTCGAAGACCGCGGCGGACCCGTCGATGACGGGCGCGCCGCCCAGCCCGCCGTGCCAGGCAGAACTCGCGAAGCGGTCAGTGTGCGGCGCAGCAAAGCGCCGGGCCAGCTCCAGCTGATGGTGGCTCAGCAGGTTGATCGCGAAATGCTCCGCGTTCTGGAACGTCTCCAGGTTGGGCGACGCGCGGGAGAGATTCCAGAGCACCAGCGGTGGGTCGAGGGAGACAGAGCCGAAGGAATTGACGGTAAGGCCGAGCGGCACGCCGTCGTCCCGACAAGTCGTGACAATGGTAACGCCAGTAGCAAAACGGCGCAGCGCCTGCCGCAGGCAGGCTGCGTCCGCTGCCGCACCGCCGAAATCCGGCACCTGGGATGGGCTCAATGCATCCATTTCCACCATCCGATTTTCTCATCGGATATATTTATCATCTGATAATTTATTTCGCCACCCGCCACCTGTCAACCGAGGCGGTGCGGAGCCCCTCCCCCTGAAAGTCACGGCGGCTGTGAAGAACGTCACAGATTTGCAAGACGGACACGAGGCAAGATGGCCTTCGAATGGACGGCCATCACACGATAACAATGTCACGTATCGGAAACGCGGAAGGCTGCTGCGTCTGCAAGCAGGGTTCTGTCAGCAGGCGCACGCAGGAGCTCACCTTCCATCAGATCACCGACAAGGGCCGCCTGGTCTGCCGGGTCACCATACCCATGGGTATCTGCGACCACTGCGGCGCCACCAGCTGGGACGAGGCGGCGGAAGATCTGATCGAGGACGCCGTTCGCCAGGAGTACGAGCGGCTGGCCTGAGCGCGCACCCTCGGACGGTTGACAGCCATCGCGAGCCCCTGCCCTAATCGCCGACGTTCATCACCCTGAGGACGGCATGGCGAAGCTCACTCTCGCGGCGGCATCGACGATCGTGGACACGGCGCTGGCCGATGGACGCGCCCGAAATTTCGCGCCGCTCACGGTCGCGGTGCTCGACGCCGGCGGGCATCTCGTCGCACTGAAGCGCGAGGACAATTCGAGCCTGCTGCGTCCGGAGATCGCCACGGGCAAGGCCTGGGGCGCGCTGGGCATGGGCTTCGGCGGCCGCGAGCTGGCGCGCCGCGCCCAGAACGCGCCGGGCTTTTTCGCCGCCCTCTCCGGTCTCGCCGAGGGCCGCATGGTGCCGGTGCCGGGTGGCGTGCTGATCCGCGACGGCGGCGGCGAGATCGTCGGCGCGGTGGGGATCAGCGGCGATACCTCGGTCAACGACGAGATCTGCGCGGTGGCGGGCATCAAGGCCGCCGGCCTCGTCGCCGATACCGGCGATCCCGCCTAGCGCTCCAGCCCGGCCATCCCCTCCAGCACCGCGCAGACCGCCGCGGTATCCTGGCCGCCGAGCTTCTGCTCCACCGCCGCGTTATAGACCGGCACGGTCGCGGTGAAGAGCGGGACGGTCACGCCGAGGCTGGCGGCATAGGCGCCAATGATCGCCATGTCCTTCTGCCAGATGTCGATCTTCATGCTCGGCGGCTCGTACCGGTTGGCCACCATGAGGGGCGCGCGCAGCTCGAACACCCGCGAATTGCCGGCGCCGCTGGCGATCACCTTCGCGATCACCTCGGCGTCGAGACCTGCCTTCATGCCGAGCACCATCGCCTCGGCGGTGGCGACGTTGTTGATCGCCACCAGCAGGTTGGCGACGAACTTCATCTTGCTGCCGTTGCCGAACTCGCCGAGGTAGTGGCTGATGCGGGAGAACTGCGGAAATACCGGCAGCGCACGGTCGTAGGCAGCGCGCTCGCCGGAGGCGTAGACCGCGAGATCGCCGGTCACGGCCTGGGCACCGGTGCCGCTGAGGGGGCAATCAAGAAGCGGGATGCCGGCGGCGGCGAGCGCATCCCGGGCACGGAGCTTCGCCGGGATCGGCAGGGTGCTGAGCTCCGCCACCACCAGGCCGGCGCGGGGCCGCTTCCTGATCTCCGACACTGTCGCATCGAGCGCCGCCTCGCTCGGCAGGCTGGTGAGGATCACCTCGGCCTCGGCGGCGACCTCCGCGGCGGAGCCCGCGGCGGCGGCGCCAGCCTCGACGACGCGGCCGGCGTCGATGTCATAGGCGATAACGGTCGATCCCGCCTTCAGCAGATTGCGCGCGATTGCCGATCCCATGATGCCGACACCGACCACGCCGATCTTCATCGCGCCGCTCTCCCGTTCGTCTCGATACCCACCGCCTTGATCCCCTCGATCAGGGCGGCGACCGACCGCCGCACGACCGCCGGGAAATCGCCGGCGACCCGGCTGTGATAGATGTATTTGCGCACGGCGTAGTAGAAGAGGCCGCCGTGCATGACCCAGACATGCTCGAGCTCAAGCTCACTGATGGGGGCACGATCGGGGTCCGGAAGCCCGGTGGCGTGGCGAAGCTCCATGCAGATCGGTTTCAGGATCGTCTCCTCGACGATCCTGATGTAGCGGCGGTTGATGTCATTGCCCATCAGCGCCGAGAACATGTAGATGCGGATCCACTCGTAGGTGTAGGTGGCGTGGGAGTAGCGCTGGTAGAACTCGAAGAGCCGTTCCTCCAGGGGGCGCGACCGGTCGGTGAGCAGCGCGCCCCAGCTGGAATCGATCCGCTTCAGGAACACCTCGCCGAAGACGCGCTCGATCAGATCGCGCTTGGTGGGAAAATAGCGGTAGAGCAGCGGCTGGGTGATGCCGAGGCGCTCGGCGAGCTGGCGTGTCTGGCCGTTGAAGCCGACCTCGGCGAAATAGCGGATGGCGCCGATCAGGATCTGCCGCTCGCGGTCGGCGGCGGCGAGGCGCTTCCGCCGCCGCGTCTTGGGCGGCTTCCGCTTGGGCTTGGGCGTGGCCGCGAGGCGGCGCTTGGGGAGAGGCAACGGCGGGGCTCCGGGACGCGCGAGAACGCTGACAACGTCCGGCGATCGATAGGAGATCGCTGCCCCAGCGTCAATGCCGGTCTCAGGGGAGGTCACGGGGCTACATCCGGCGGAATGATCGGCAGCAGCAGGTAGGCTTCCCGGCCGGGGCCGAAATGAAGGCGGTTCGTCGCGCCGAAGATCTCGCTCGGACGGTCCTGGGGATCGTCGTGGAGGAACGGGCCGCAACCCCGGAGCTCGTTCTTGAAGTTGGAGAGCCGGCCGCCGGAGACGGGATGCTCGTAGTCCCGGCCCCGCACGGTGAGACCGATGCGATACCCAGCGGGCAGCACGACTGAGGTCGGCCAGATCTCCACCTCCAGCGGCACGGCTTCGCCGGATCGCAACGGCCAGCGCTCGTCGTGGCTGTGATAGGGTCGGTACTCCCGGCTGAGATCGGGGTCGAGCTTCCGGTGCGACGCGCGCAGCCAGCCCTGCCCGATTGGCGTATGGGGATCGATCGCGCCCTGGAAGACCACTTCGCTCCCGTCTGCCGCGAAGGCGCGCAGCACCAGGAAGACGTCGGCATCCGCGGTCATCGACGAGAGGAAGAGGCGCGCCGCCGACGGTCCCGTGATCTCGGTCTCGCGCTCCAGCGGCGCCGAGAGAAAGGTCAAGCCGTCGCCCAGCGCGTCATAGGCGAAGACGGCGTTTTGCCCTGGGGGATCGAGCACGAGGGCCAGCGCCTCGGCGTCGAGGTAGAACCGGGTCCAGCGCGTCCGCGCCAGCGGCCATTCCCGCTCCATGCGCTCGACAAAACCGTCGAGGTGGCGCACCTGGAGCCGCACCGGCGGCTCCGCCTCCCAGCCGGTGTCGTCACCCCTGAGGAAATGACCGAAGAAGCGCTTCTGCAGGCGGACCCCGTAGTCCGTATAGAAATGCGTCCAGTGCTCGAGGCCATGGGCCTCGAGCCATTTCCGCGGCGACGCCGCGCGCATAAAGCCCTCGAAATTGCCGCGGGGATGCAGGCCCTGGCCGCCCCAGTTCGCCGCCGAGAGGAACGGCACCGTCACCCGCGACCAGTCTGGCGAGCGGGCGCGGTGATAGTCGTCGTCCAGAGGATGCGCCCGGATCTCGGCACCGAAATCGCAGCGGTTGGCCGCAAGCTCGGTGTCGGAAAGCGTCTCCGGTCCGCAGACGAGATCGTCGGTCACCCGACTCCTGGGTCCGCGCTCGCCGAGCCCATGCTGCACGGTTTTCACCTGCATGTCGTACCAGTTGGCCCAGAAGGCGGAGACGATGCCGCCATGATGGGTCATGTCACGGTACCAGTCCGCGGCACCTTCCCAGATGCACATCGCCGCCAGGCGCGGCGGCTGCAGGGACGCCACTTGCCACTGGTTGATGCCGTAGTAGGAGACGCCGCTGAGGCCGACCTTGCCGTTGCTCCAGGCCTGGACGCCCGCCCATTCGATGCAGAGGTAGAAGTCGCGGGTCTCCCGCGGCGAGAAATGATCGATACGGCCCGGCGAGCGCCCGCAGCCCCGGGAGTCCACGCGGACGCAGACATAGCCGTCCGGCACCCACTTCTCGGGATCGACGACTTCCCAGTTCTGGTACTTGTTGCTGGAGCCGGCGGTGACATCGGGATGCTGCGCCGCCATCCGCGTCCAGGCGCCGGGATATCCCTCCTGGAAGGCAAGGCCCTTGGCGTAGGGCCCATAGGTCAACAGGACTGGAAAACGCCCTTCCCTGGGCGGCCGGAAAATGTCGGCGCGCAGCACGAGGCCGTCATCCACCGTGATCGGCTGATCCCAGTCGATCGCCATGCCGTCGCGAAGCTCCGTCCTCGCGCCCTCCATCGGACGGACCACCTCTTCCTACTGCGCGGCGGCGGCGACCCCAATCGCCTTGTTGAGGCGCGGCATCACCTCACTGGCCATCAGCTCCATGGAGCGGCGGGCGAGCTTCGCGTCGGCCCAGTCGTGGCCGGCGTAGATCAGGGTTCCGAAATCCCCGGTTACCTCGCGGAACGCCAGGAGCTGGTCGACCACGCTGTCGACCGTGCCACAGATCACAAGAGAGTCGAGGACGTAGTCGAGGGTGATCGCGGAATCCGGCATCGCGCGGTCGTGCTTGAAGAGCTCGGGCTTGCCGTTGCCGACAAGCTTGCGCACGAGGTTGCGGAAGTAGAAGCGGTAGGGGCTGTCGGGCCCCTTGGCATAGCGCTGGGCGGTGGCCTCGTCGTCGGCGACGAAGATGCTCTTGGCGACGCGCCAGTCGCTGCGAAGCGCCGGACGGCCCACGTTCTGGCAGCCTTTCTCGTACATCGGCCAGTGGGAGGCGACCCAGACGGGCTGCAGGAAGTTGGCCGAAATCGGCGTCCAGCCGCGCTCGGCGGCGCTCACGACGCCCTTGGAGAAGGGCGCCGTCACCGTCACCACGATGGGCGGGTGCGGCCGCTGATAGGGCTTCACCAGCACACCCTGGCCGATCTCCAGATCCAGGGTGCGCGCGGTCGTGACCTTCCAGAACTTGCCCTCGAGATTGTAGGGCGGCGGCGACGACCAGATCTTCAGCACCATGTCGATGGATTCGACGAACATTGCGGTGCGGTCCGCATCGAGATTGCCGAACACCTCGGCATCCGAGCGCAGCCCGCCCGGGCTGATGCCGAACAGGAACCGCCCCTCCAGGATGTGGTCGAGCATGGCGACCTGGGACGCGATCGCCGCAGGATGGCTGTTCGGCATGTTGACCGTACCGCTGCCCAGCTTGATGCGGGTGGTGTCATGGGCGAGGCTGGCGAGGAACATCAGCGAGGAAGTGATGCTCTCGGCGAGGTCGGTGACGTGCTCGCCGACGAAGGCCTCGACATACCCCAGCTTCTCCGCCAGCAGGATCGCGTCGCGATCCTCCTTCAGGGTCTCGGTATAATTGCGCGTCGGCGGATGAAGCGGCATGGTGAAATAGCCGAGCTTCATAGGCGTCCGGTCTCCTCCCGCGGCGGTGGCTCGATACTGGAGCGCTCCGCCTATTTTATCATCTGATAAGCTCGGGGGTCAACCGAGCGGCGGCGGCGGCTTCCGGCACGTCGCCGGGGCCATCGGGGCAAGTCTATCCCTTGTCCCCGCGGCACCGGGCATTTTTCTGTGGACGCGCCCGCGCGTGCTGCCCATCATCATTAGCAAATGATCAAAGGCGGCAGCCGATCGTCGCCGCGACAATCGTCTCTCGCCGCAAGAGAGATGCACAGGGAGGAGGCTTCAATGTCCGGGAAGCTCGACCGTCGTACATTCCTGCTGGCCACCACGGCTCTCGCCACCTTGCCGGCAGCTCCGGCCCTGGCGCAAAGCGGGCCCGCGCGCATCGGCCTGCTCACGGTCAAGACCGGCCCCCTCGCCCAGGGCGGCATCCAGATGGAGCAGGGCCTCACCGCCTTTCTGAAGGACAAGGGCAATACCCTCGCCGGCCGCAAAGTGGAGCTGATCTCCGCCGATACCGGCGGCAATCCTGCCGGTGCCAAGACCAAGGCCCAGGAACTGGTCGAGCGCGACAACGTCGATTTCGTGGTCGGCCCCCTCGCCGCCTTCGAGCTGCTGGCGATCAGCGACTACATCGTGCAGGCGAAGGTGCCGCTGCTGAGCATCGCCGCCGCCGACGACATGACCCAGCGCAAATCCAATCCCTGGCTGATCCGCGCCTCGGCCTCCTCCTCCCAATGCTGCCACGCGCTCGGCGACTACGCCGCCAAGGAGATGAAGCTGAAGCGCGTCGCTACCATCAGCGAGGATTTCGCTTTCGGCTACGAGCAGATGGGCGGCTTTCAGCGCGTCTTCGAGGACGATGGCGGCAAGGTCATGCAGCGCCTCTGGCCGCCGCTGGTCACCGCGGACTACACGCCCTATCTCGCCCAGATCCAGGACGTCGACGGCGTCGCCACCGGCTTCGCCGGCTCGAACCCCGTGAAGTTCCTGCGTCAGTACGCCGATGTCGGCCTCAAGGGCAAATACCCCGTGCTCGGCGGCTGGACCGCCCTTGACGACGCGCTCCTGAAGAGTCTCGGCGACGAGGCGGTGGGCTCGATCTCCGCTAGCTTCTATTCGAGCACTCTCGACACGCCCAGCAACAAGCGCTTTGTCGAGATCATGGTGCGCGACACCGAAAACCTTCCCGGCGGCTACGCGGCGGGCTGCTACATCAACGGCATGTGCATCGAGGCGGCGCTCGCCAAGACCGGCGGCGCCACCGACAACAAGCAGAAACTGATCGACGCCCTCAAGGCGGTCTCTCTCGAGGATACGCCGCGCGGACAGCTCGCCTTCGACCACTTCGGCAACGTGGTCGGCAACGTCTTCATCCGCCGGCTCGAGCGCAAGGACGGCAAGCTCGTCAACACCATCCTCAAGACGTATCCGAAAGTGAGCCAGTTCTGGACCTACGACGAGCAGAAATACCTGGCGGCGCCGGTCTATTCGCGGGATACGGCACCGGCCAAGCTGTAATCGGCGCCGGCCGATTGCCGGCTCCATGCGAGCGAGAAGACGGCGGGCATGAGAGAGTTGATCCTGGCGGTGAACAGCGTCGCGCTGGGCAGCCTGCTGTTCCTGCTCTCCTCCGGCTTCTCCCTGATCTTCGGGCTGATGCGGATCCCGAACCTGACCCACGGTTCGTTCTTCATGCTGGGGGCCTATATCGGCGTGAGTTTCCTGCGCGCCGGCGTCGATTTCTGGCTGGCGGCGCTGGCAAGCAGCCTGGTCATGGCTGTCATCGGCGGCCTCGTGGAGCGTCTCCTGTTGCGCCGCCTCGCCGGACGCGAACTGGCCCAGGTCCTGCTGACTCTCGGTCTCTCCTTCATCATCGCCGACGTCTGCCTGATGATATGGACCGGCGATCCCATCTCGCCGGAAGCGCCGACGGCGCTGCGCGGCACGGTGCCGATCCTCAACATCGTCTTCCCCGCCTACCGGCTGGCGGTGGTGCTGATCTCGGTGGCGGTGGCGGCCGGGCTCTGGATCATGCTGGAGCGCACGCGCCTCGGCGCCATGATCCGCGCCGGCGTCGACGATGCGCCGATCGCGCGGGTGATGGGGATCCGCGTCTCGCGGCTCTTCACGCTGAGCTTCTCCCTCGGCGCGGGGCTCGCGGGATTCGCCGGAATGATCGGCGCTCCCATCCTCTCGGTCTATCCTGGCCTCGACGCCGACATGCTGCCCCTCGCCCTCATCGTGGTGATCCTCGGCGGTACCGGCAGCCTCGCGGGCGCCTTCGTCGGCAGCTTCATCATCGGCTTTCTCTATAACTTCGGACAGGCGTTCTTCCCGCAGCTCGCCTACATCATCCTGTTCCTTCCCATGCTGCTGGTCCTGGTGCTGCGGCCGCAGGGATTGTTCGGACGGCAGGTACCATGACGTCTCGCGTGGCCATCGCGCTTGCAGTCATCGCGCTGGCGACGCTGCCGCTCTGGCTCGCCAGCAACTACTACGTCAACATCGCGAGCCAGATCCTGATCTACGGGATCTTCGCCCTCGGCCTCAACGTCCTCGTGGGGTATGCCGGTCTGGTCTCCCTGGGCCAGGCCGGCCTCTTCGGCGTCTCGAGCTACAGCCTGGCGTGGCTGGTGGCGGCGGGCGCGGGACAGCTTCTGGGCGCCGTCGGCGCGCTCGCCATGACCGTGGCCGTTGCCGCGGTCTTCGCGGTGCTGGCGCTGCGCGCCACCGGCATCGGGTTCCTGATGATCACCCTGGCGCTGGGGCAGATTCTCTGGGGCATCGCCTACCGTTGGATCAGCCTCACCAACGGCGACAACGGCATCCGGCTGGACGCGCGGCCCATGCCCTTCGGCATTCCTCTGACGAAGCCCGCTGCTTTCTACCTCCTCACCCTCCTTCTCTTCCTCGCCGCCGTCGGATCGATGGCTGTCTTCGTCCGCTCTCCCTTCGGCGCCAGCCTGCTGGGAACGCGGGACCAGCCGCGGCGGATGAGCGCGCTGGGATACGACGTCTGGCGCATCCGCTTCCTGGCCTTCCTGTTCTCGGGCTTCTGGAGCGGTGTCGCCGGCCTGCTCTACTGTTACTACAACCAGTTCGTCAGCCCGCAGGTACTGGCGCTCACCGCCTCGGCCGAGACGCTGCTGATGGTGATCTCCGGCGGCACCGGGACGCTGCTGGGCCCGATCGCCGGCGCCGCCCTGGTGGTCGTGATGAAGAACGTCGCCAGCGCCTACATCGAGCGCTGGAACCTGGTGCTGGGCGCGATCTTCGTCGCCATCATCATCTTCATGCCGGAAGGCCTGGTGCCCGGCACGGTGCGGCTCTGGCGCTGGGCCGGGCGCGAGATCGCGTCCCGTGCCGCCCCGCTCCCCTTCGCCGGCAAGCCGCGGGGCCATCAATGACCGCCCTGGAGCTGCGCGGCCTGTCCCGCTCCTTCGGGGGACTACGCGTCACCGCCGACGTGAGCCTCGCCGTCGAGGCCGGGGAGCGCCGCTTGATCATCGGCCCGAACGGAGCCGGCAAGACCACCCTCTTCAATCTGATCGCCGGCGAGCTCAGGTCGGATCGCGGCTCCATCCATCTTCGAGGGCGCGATATCACGCGCCTGCCGAACCGGGCGCGCGCCCATCTCGGGCTTGCCCGGACATATCAGATCATCACGCTCTTCCCGCGCGATACGCTGCTGCGGAACGTCATCCTGGCGCTCCTCGGCCTCATGCCCCTGCGCTGGAACCCGTTCGTCCGCCTCGACGGCCAGCAGGACCTGATCCGCCGGGCGCGCGAAGCCCTCGCCAGCGTCGGCCTGGAGGGCATCGCCGATCGGCCGCTCTCGGAAACCTCGTATGGCGAGCGGCGGCGGGTGGAAATCGCCATGGCGCTGGCGCAGAACCCCCGGGTGCTACTCCTCGACGAGCCCTTCGCCGGCCTCTCCGCCGATGAGCGGCGGGATGTGCAGCGCCTCCTGCAGGGCATACCGCGCGACGTCACCGTCGTCATGATCGAGCATGACATGGACGTGGCCCTCGAGTTCGCCGACCGCATTACCCTCCTGCATTTCGGCCAGGTCATCGTCGAGGGCACGCGCGCCGAGGTGGTGAGCCATCCGCGCACCCGGGAGGTCTATCTTGGCGACTGACGCCCTGGCGCTGCGCGACGTCGACGCCTTCTACGGCGACAGCCACGTGCTGCAGTCGGTATCGTTCCGCCTGCGGGAGGGCACGCTGCTCGGCCTCCTCGGCCGCAACGGCGCCGGCAAGTCGACTTGCATGAGCGTCGCCGTCGGGCTGCTGGCGCCGCGCCATGGCGCGGTGGAGTTCTTCGGCGCGACGGTATCGGGCGCGGCGCCGGAGGCGATCGCCGCCCTCGGCATGGCCCTGGTGCCCCAGGGGCGCCGCGTCTTCCGCTCGCTCACGGTGCGGGAGAACCTGGGCGTGGTGGCACGCCGACCCCGGGTGGAAACCGCCGTGGCCTGGACGCTCGCGACCGTATTCGAGACCTTCCCGCGCCTCTACGAGCGACGGGAGCAGACGGCGGGATATCTCTCCGGCGGCGAGCAGCAGATGCTGGCGATCGCGCGGGCGCTGATGACGAATCCCCGCGTGCTGCTGATGGACGAGCCCTCCGAGGGGCTGGCGCCGCAGATCGTCGCCGACGTCATGGCGACGATCCGGACCCTGAGGGAGCGCGGTCTTTCGATCGTCCTGGTGGAGCAGAACGCCAAGCTGGTCTTCGACATCGCCGACGATATCGTGATCCTCAACAGCGGCCGCGTTGCCGTAAATACCAGCGCCGCCGATCTCCGGCGTGACGGCGTCGATCTGCACCAGCACCTCGGAGTCTTCTGACTTCAGCTCGACCGCTCCGACCGATGGCACTCTCTTTCGCACGAGGAGGAAATTGACGATGTTCTACACCTGCAACCCGGCGCGTGCCGGCGGCCCGATGCTCAAGGCAAAATCCCGTCGGGGCTCGGCCCGCACCGCCACCATCGACATCCACTGTCACGTTCTCACCCCCGAGGCCGACGAGTTGGTGAAGCCGGTGTTTCATCCGGAAACCGATGCGCTGGTGAAATTCGCCAACGCGGCGACCCGGGAGGTGAATCAAAAGCAGGGGCAGACCATCCGCAGCAAGATCACCTCGGTGGCGACGCGGCTTGCCGAGATGGACAAGCTCGGCATCGACATCCAGGCCATCTCGCCGGCGCCGTCCCAGTATTATTACTGGGTCGAGCCGGAGCTTGGGCGGCAGACCTCGCGCCAGATCAACGACCGGATCGCCGAGATCGTCGCCGGCAATCCCGACCGCTTCGTCGGGCTCGGCACGGTGCCGCTGCAATCGCCGGACATGGCGGTGACCGAGCTTGAGCGGATGGTTAAGGAACTTAACCTGCGCGGCGTCGAGATCTGCACCGACGTCGCCGGCGAGGAGCTGTCGAGCGAGCGCTTCCGCCCGTTCTTCGCCAAGGCCCAGGAGCTCGGGATTCTCCTCTTCATGCATCCGAGCGGCTACACCGATGGTCAGCGCCTCAACGACCATTACTTCATCAACGTGATCGGCAATCCGCTCGCCTCCACCGTGGCGGTGAGTCACCTGATCTTCGGCGGCGTGCTCGATGCCTATCCGCGCCTGAAGCTGTGCATCGCCCATGGCGGCGGCTTCCTGCCGGCCTATTCCGGCCGCATGGATCACGCGCACGGCGCGCGCTCGGACTGCCGGCGCCTCATAAAGAAAGCGCCTACCAGCTATCTCAAGAAACTCTATTTCGATACCGTCGTATTCACCGATCATCAGCTCGAATATCTCGTGCAGCAATACGGCTCCGATCACGTGCTGCTCGGCAGCGATTATCCCTATGACATGGCGGATCCCGATCCGGTGGGACATGTGATGAGCGCCGGCGGCCTCAGCCGCGCGGAGAAAGCCGCAATTCTCGGCGGCAACGCGGCGCGCCTGCTGCGTATCCGGCTGCCCAAGTCGGCGGCCGCAAAGTCCTCCCGCAATCCCAAACGCGCCTCCCGATCTCGATAAGCCCGCCTTATCCGAGCCATCGACCGATCGTCTTTGCGGTATGAGGCGCGGGCCGGGATAATCCGGCCGATCGAGCCGGGACATTCCCGTCCCGCGCCTGTCCCGCTATTCATCGCAAGGGTCCGGAATGAGCAAGGAAGCCGTGCTGCGTCGCCTGGACGCCGTCGTCACCGAGTTCTGCAATCGCGTGCGCTACTTCCGTGAGGAGATGACGCCGGGGCGCGCGCGCACCTTCGTGAAGCAGCACCGGCTCAACACGCGCCAGCGCAATTCGGTCCTGAAGCTGCGCGTTGCCACCAACTGCACGGACTGGGAGACGCGGCTCAGGATCATTCGGGCCTGCACCGAAGAAGTGATCGCCGATCACGAGCATGGTGGCGGCAAGGCGCATTGGCAGATCATCGAGGAGCTTGGCACTCACATCGGCCTGTCGCTGGAAGAGATCCGCGCGGCACCGCCGCTGCCTTCGACCCAGATCGCCTGGGCCGCTTGGGAAGGGCTGATGAGCAATCGCCACTGGCTCGAAGGCATCGTCGCCAACACCTGCGCCGAGCGCATCAACGTGCCGGGCTACGGCACCGGCCCGATCCACGATCGCGGCTGGTTCGGCCTCGAGCGCGACCGCTGGCGCCGGCTGTTCGGATTGACCGATGAGCAGCTCGACTTCTTCGAGCTGCACGAGGAAGCCGATATCGTGCATTCGAACATGGGCTGGCAGGCGGTCGGTGATTTCGCGGAGCAGTACGGCATGGAAGACGCCGTCGTCAAAGCTTGCGAGATCAACCTGCACGTCTGGGAAGTCTATCTGAACGGCATCGCCGCGGCGGGCGACGCCCTCGATCGCGGCAAGGCGTAGAGCGCCGCCTCCGAGGATGGCCCTCAGGTCTCGCCGCCCATCAATCGCCGATAGCGCTCGCGCCCGTTGACGAGGTGGCGGCGCATGGCGGCGCGGGCTGCCGCGCCGTCCTGTGCGGCGATGGCGGCGGCGATCGCGCGATGCTCATTCTGGATCGCGTCGAGATAGGCGCGGCGCGCGGCGGGCAGGCCGGGCTCGACCCATATGCTTCGGCGCGGAATGATGAAGCGACCGAGAAATTCCAGGAACTGCTTGAACTGCCCGTTGCCGGTCGCCTCGGCGATCGCCCGGTGCAATAGGAAATCCTCGCCGACGGCCGCCTCGTCGCGCCCGACCGCCGCCTCGGCGGCGGCGAGCGCGTCCTCAATCGCCCGCAGCCGTGCCGGCGTGGCACGCTCCGCCGCGAGGCCGGCGGTCTCGACCTCGACCGCCATCCGCAGCTCCATCACGTCCAGCACCGCGGCGATCGACTTCAGTCCGCCGGGATCGATGCGGAACGGGCGCGGCTGTCCCTCGCCAGCGACGAATGCGCCCAGGCCCTGACGGGTCACCACCAGGCCCTGGGCGCGGAGCGCCGCCACGGCCTCGCGCACTACCGTGCGGCTCACGCCCATGACCGCCTGCATCTTGAGCTCCGTCGGTAGCCGTGCCCCAGGCACCAGCCGGCCGCTGGCGATCTCCGCCCGCAGCCGATCCGTCACCTCGGTGGTCCGATTGCGCGTCGGTGCCAGAGGACGCAGCAGGCTGGACGACCCGGTTTCGCTTGACAGAGAAAACCTCGTCTGATGTATGCTTATCGTACAAGTTAACAACGACAACAGACCGCTCGCAACGGTCAATTATGGGACGAAACCGCTTGGAGCATGCCTTGCCCGCAGGAGCCCGATCGCACCCAGTTGGGATGCCAGGGCTCTCTGTCTGCACACATTCATGGTCGGTCTGCGAACCCGTCTCCAGGCGGCGCGGCGGCCTGCGCTGATACCAAACCAATCATCATAGGGAGAGAGACGAATGAAACGGCGTGATGTGCTGAAGCTGGGTGCGGCGGCTGCCGCGATCAGCGTTGGCGGGCTCGGCGCTCCGCGCTTGGCGTCCGCGCAGAGCAAGATGGTGTTCAAGGCCTCGGACGTGCATCCCGAAGGCTACCCGACGGTCACCGCCGTCGAGAGCATGGGAAAGAAGCTGGAGGCCGCCACCAACGGCCGCCTCAGCGTCCAGATGTACGCCTCGATGCAGCTCGGCGGCGAGAAGGAGGCGATCGAGCAGGCGCAGATCGGCGCCATCCAGATCGGCCGCGTCAGCGTCGGCGCGTTAGGTCCCGTCGTGGACGATCTCAACGTCTTCAACCTGCCCTTCCTCTTCCGTGACACCGCTCACATGGAGAAGGTGATCGACGGCCCGATCGGGCAGGAGCTGCTCGGCAAGGTCACCAACAATCCGCAGACCCATCTCGTGGGCCTCTGCTGGATGGATGCGGGCTCGCGGAGCATGTACGACACCAAGCACGCCATCAAGAGCATCGCGGATCTGAAGGGCCTCAAGATCCGCGTGATCGGCAATCCCATGTTCGTCGACATGATGAACGCGCTCGGCGGCAACGGTGTCGCCATGGGCTACGACCAGGTGTTCAGTGCGCTGCAGACCGGCGTGGTCGACGGCGCGGAGAACAACCTGCCGAGCTACGTCTTCGACAACCACTATCAGGTGGCGAAGTTCTACACGATGACCGAGCATCTCATCGTGCCGGAGATCCTGATCTTCTCCCGGCCAACCTGGGACTCGCTCTCCAAGGACGATCAGTCCCTCGTCACCAAGCTCTCCCGCGAGGCGCAGATGGAAGAGCGCACGCTCTGGCTCGCCAAGGAGAAGGAGGCCCTCGACAAGATGAAGGCCGCCAACATCGAGGTCGACCAGATCGCGGACAAGAAGCCGTTCCAGGATGCGGTCAAGCCGGTCTGGGACAAGTACGGCGCCAAATACGCCGATCTCATCAAGCGCATTCAGGCGGTGACCTGACCGGGCGCCGCCGGACCTCCGGCGGCAGCCGCCGCAATCGAGACCGGCTCGGCCCGTCAGCGGCCGAGCCGGCATCGTCTTGACCTCACTGGGGTCATCGAAGGAAGGACTGTCGATGGGCTTTCGCGAGTTGATGGACAAGCTCTACCTGCTCTGCGTGATCGTGGCGGGGACGGCGCTGGTGCTGATCTCGGCGGTCATCCCCTGGAGCGTCTTCACCCGCTACGTCCTCAACAGCGCCGCGTCCTGGCCGGAGCCGATGGCGATCCTGCTGGCGATCGTGCTCACCTTCATCGGCGCCGCCGCCTGCTATCGCAGCGCGCTCCACATGCGGGTCAGGGTTCTCGTCTCGCTGCTGCCGGAGTTGGGACAGCGCATCATCGATCTCGTCGCCGAGCTGCTGGTAGCCCTCATCAGCGTCTTCATGGTGGTCTGGGGTATGCGCCTGGTGGAGACCACCTGGCACCAGTCGATCGCGGAGTTTCCCTTCCTCTCAGTCGGTGCCACATATCTCCCCATTCCCATCGGCGGCTTCATCACCCTGCTGTTCGTCATCGAGCGCATCGTGATCGGACCGCCGACCCGGCAGACGCCGGGAATGCATTGAACCCCATCCTCCCCGTCCCTCGACGCCCGGCATCGCCGCGGAGATCGCCTGCATGGATATTCTGATACCGCTCGGGACCCTGTTCCTGTGCTTCGCTCTCGGCGTGCCGATCGCCTATTCCCTCGGCCTGGCGGCCCTCGCCGGCGCCTGGTGGATCAACATTCCGCTGGAAGCGGTCATGCTGCAGATCTCCAGCGGCGTCAGCAAATTCGCCATGCTGACCATCCCATTCTTCGTACTGGCCGGCGCCATCATGGCGGAGGGCGGCATGGCCGGGCGGCTGGTCGCCTTCGCCAACGTCCTGGTGGGATTTATCCGCATCCGCGGCGGTCTCTCGGTGGTGAACGTCATTGCCACCACCTTCCTCAGCGGCATCTCCGGCTCCGCCGTGGCGGATACCTCCGCGATCGGCTCCGTCATGATCCCGCAGATGGAGAAGAGCGGCTATCCCCGCGTCTTCGCCACCAACGTCACCATCACCGCCTCGGTGCAGGCGCTCCTGGTGCCGCCGAGCCACAACGCGGTGATCTATTCCCTGGCCACCGGCGGGACCATTTCCGTCATCAGCCTGTTCATGGCCGGCGTCGTGCCCGGCCTGCTGCTAGGTGCCTCGCTCATCCTCCTGGTGATCGTGCTGGCCTATCGGGACGGCCACCCCCGCGGCGAAGCCGTGCCGCTGCGCCAGGCGGCACGCATCGCCCTCGATGCTTTCTGGGGCCTGATCACGCTGATCATTATCCTCGGCGGCATCCTCGGCGGCGTCTTCACCGCCATCGAGGCCGGCGCGGTCGCCTGCCTCTGGGCCTTCTTCGTCACCATGTTCATCTACCGCGACTATCGCTGGAGTGATCTCCCGACTCTGATCCACCGCACGCTCCGCACGGTCGCGATGGTGATGACCTTGATCGCGATGGCCGCCAGCCTCGGCTACATCATGGCGCTGATGCAGATGCCGGCGAAGATCACCGCGGCGTTCCTGACGGTGTCTCACGACAAATACGTCATCCTCATGCTCATCAACGTAATGCTGCTGGTGCTGGGCTGCCTCATGGACATGGCGCCCTCGATCCTGATCTGCACGCCGATCCTGCTACCGGTGGTGATGAACTTTGGCGTCGATCCCGTGCATTTCGGCATGATCATGATGCTGAACCTCGGCATCGGCCTCTGCCACCCGCCGGTCGGTTCGATCCTGTTCGTGGGCTGCGCCGTCGGCAAGGTGACGATGGAGCAGGTCATGCGGACGATCTGGCCGTTCTACGGTGTGATGTTCGCGGTGCTGATGCTGGTGACCTACGTTCCGGCGATCTCGCTCTGGCTGGTGCACCTGGTGGTGCACTGAGGTTTTCTCAGCGCAGGCGGTGGACGAACTCCGCGATGGCCTGGAGCAGCGCCTGGGGCTCGTCGACGCGTACGGAGTGGCTGCTCTCCTCGAAGATGCGGAACTCCGAGCCCGGAATGAGACCGGCGATCTCCTCAGAGAACTCCGGCGGGCAGATCCAGTCGTGCCGGCCGGCGATGAGCAGGGTCGGCGCCGTGATGCGGCCGAGCTCCGGCCGGAGATCGAAAGTCCGCAGGAACCCGCCGAAGGCGCGGTTGATCGCGTCCGGCGAATGGATCGTCCTCTGCAGGCCCGGCGCCGCCAGCGCGGGATCGTAGCGGCGGCTGTAGAGCGGTCCCATCACCGCGTAGTAGTGGCGCAGCTCTGCCACGTCCTTGAAGTCGCCACGCCACAGCGCCTCGCAGACCCGCTGCTGTTCCGGCGTGCCGCGCTCCCGCACGATCTTCCGGGCGCGGGCGATGAAGCCGCCATGGGCGGCGGTCACCACGAGGATGAGGTGCGAGACCGACGCGGGATAGCGCGCCGCATGAGCCATCGCCACCATGCCGCCATAGGAGGTGCCGACGCTGACAACAGGGCCCGGGCCCAGATGCAGCCGCAGCGCTTCCATGTCCTCGACATTCTCATCGAGGGTATATGTGGCCGGATCGCCTCGCGCCGAGCGCCCCTGGCCGCGATGATCGAAGTAGACGAGCTGCATCCCCTCGGCGAGGGGCGACAGCACCGGCTTGAAGCCGCTGTGATCGCCGCCAGGCCCGCCATGAATGATGAAGGCGACCGGCCGCTCCCGCATGCGCGGCCCGTCCGGGACCAGCGCCGCCCCCTCGATGTCGAAGAAGATCTCGGTGCCGCGGATGCGTGCTCGCATGAAGACGCCTTCGGAGCTGTCAGCGGATGGGGTCGAGGGGGTGGATCGGCCGCCTCACCTTGGTGAAAAGCTCCTCCGTATAGATCTCCGAGCAGAGCGCGCCGGTATCCACCAGCACGACCTGCCGCGCGATCGGCTCGAAGGCGGCGCGGAAATGGTGCATCGACTTGACCGCCACGGTCCGGTAGCGCGTGGGGTCGATGCCGAGGGAGGTGAGCTGGCCGAGATCGTTGGCCTGGCCGTTGTTGGTGATGAGGACGACGTCGATGCCGCCGACCCGGAAAACCAGGGACGGACCGTAGTCCCGCGCCACCCCGCCGCCCATGGGCCCATAGGCCACGAACTTGCCGGTGGTGATGCAGGTGACCTCGCCCTCGAGAGTGAGCGGGCCACCGCCCATGCGGGGATCGGTCTTGCCGCCAAGGGTCAGGGTGGTCCGGGCGCCGATCCCCGCCCTGATGCCGTCCTGCACCGCCTGGGGATCGTAGATCGCATGGAAGGCGACACTTGGCAGCTCCGCCGCCACCATCGCCTTCAGGAGTACCGTGGCGTCGCCGTAGCCCCCGCCGCCGGGATTGTCGGTGTAATCCGCGATCACCAGGGGCTTGTCGCCGGGCTTGCCCTGGCGCGCCAGCTCCACCACCTCGGCGACCGGCAGCAGCTTCGCGGTGTTGATCTCCCGGGTCTCCCAGGCGAAGTCCATGAGCTCTTCCGCGACCGCCTGGCCGCGTGGGCTGGCGCCGTCGGTGGTGACCGTCACGGTCGGCCCGACGTCGCGGATGTCGGCGCGGGAGAACCCGGCGCAGACGCTGACGACCAGGGCCTCGCCCCGCCGCTCCACCGCCTCGGCGCGCGCCAGCGCCTCCACCATCGGCCCGCTCTGGGTGCGGCCGTGATTGAAGCCGTAGATCGTGGGGCGGCGTGCGAGCACCGTCCGGGGCCGGATCTCGCCGCGCATGGCGCGCTCCAGCAGCTCCGCCCCCTGCCAGGCGCGCTCGTACTGGTCGATGTGGGGATACGTGCGAAAGGCGATGAGCGCGCTCGCATGGGCCGCCATCACCTCCGTCACGTTGGCGTGCAGGTCCAGGGTCACGACAACGGGCGCCTCCGGCCCGATCGCGCCCCGGAGCCGCCGCAGCAGCTCGCCCTCCCCGTCCTCATGCCCCTCCACCACCATGGCGCCATGGAGGTGGAGCAGCGCACCGTCGATCGGGCCTTGCCGGCGCGCCGCCTCCAGCACCAGGCGCGAGAGCTCGTCGAAGGCCTCGGCGGTGACCAGCCCCGAGGGGTTGGCGCTGGCGGAGACGGGATGAACGACGGTCCAGCCGAACTTGTCCGCCGCCTCGAAGGTGGCGCCGAAGGCGGAGCGGGTGCCGCGATAGGCAGAGGGGATCTCGTTCTCGAGATGAAAGTCCCGGCGCCGGAACGCGGCCATGTCCGTGAGCACGCGGCTGAAGGTGTTGGTCTCATGCATGATCCGGGCGGCAAGCACGCGTTTGGCCATCGCTTCCTCTTCTTCATTCGGGCATTCCCAGCAGCGATCCTCTAGCACGGATGCGCGCTTATTGCGCAGCCGATGAGCGCCGGAGGGATGTTATCATCGCCGCTCGATCGACCGCCCCGCAAGGGGGTCGGACAGGGCTGCGGACCGTGCTGCTATTTCGAGGTCAGGACATGCGTCGGCACATTGTCATCGGCATCGCCACTGCGGTCGCGGTGATGTGTGGAATGTCCCCGTTCACCACATCGGCCGCGGTGCCGGCGCTGCCGGCGCCGGATCACGTGGTCATCGTCGTGATGGAGAACCGCTCCTACGCCGATATCATCAGCGGCAACGACGCACCCTTTCTACAGGAGCTGGCACGGCGCGGCGCGCTGTTCGTCAACTCCTACGCTGTCGAGCACCCCAGCGAGCCCAACTACTTCGCCTTGCTCACGGGATCGACCCAGAACGTGCACGACGACAACTACTATGCCCTGGACGAGCCCACCCTCGCCGGCCAGCTCGCGCACGTCAATCGGACCTTCCTCGGCTTCGCGGAATCAGGGTCGCCGCGGAAGCACAATCCCTGGGAGTCGTTCAAGGAAACCCGCGACCTCGGCCGGGATTTCTCCCGCTTCCCGCGCGACTTCACGACCTTGCCGACGGTCAGCTTCGTGGTGCCGGACAACGACGACGACATGCATGACGGATCGACGCGGGACGGCGATACCTGGCTGCTGCGGCACCTCAGCGCCTATGCCGACTGGTGCCGGGATCACAACAGCCTGCTCATCGTCACCTTCGACGAGGACGACAATACCGACGACAACCACATCCCCACGATCATCTACGGCGCCCATGTGAAGCCCGGGCTCTACCACGACGAGATCAATCACTTCTCCCTCCTGCGGACTCTCCAAGCCTTGTATGGCCTGCCACCCCTCGCCCATAGCGCCGACGAGCAGCCCATCACCAAAATCTGGACCGCAGATTAGGCCGCCGTGCGACCCTCGCAGCCGGCCGGAACGATCTCTTAACCCTCTCTTCACGAAGATCGGCAACCGTGGCGGGCGGCCTCACGCGTGAGCGCGGACCGCTTGGCGCCGCGGAGATTCCAGATGTTTCATGTCTTTTGCACCGGCGTGACGGGATGACGGCGCCCGCAACACTGCCACCGCCAGCCGCGACGCTCCGTACGATCATCGAGGCCGCAGTATCTCTCCGCCATATCGCCTGCCTCATGCTGATAGCCACCGCGCTGTCGCCGCTGCTGTGGGCGGACGTGCCGCCGCTGGTGGATTACCCGAATCATCTTGCGCGCATGTGGATCCTGTTCCAGGGCGGGCGGATTCCCGAACTCACCAGCAACTACCTCGTCCAGTGGCGGCTCCTGCCCAACCTCGCCATCGATCTCGTGGTCCCGGCTCTGACGCAGATCATGCCCCTGGAAGTGGCCGGGCGTGTCTTCATCGCGCTGACCTTGCTCGCCCTTGTCGCCGGCACGGCCACGCTGCACTACGCATTGCACGGACGTCTCTCGCTCTGGCCGATGTGCGCCCTGCTGTTCATCTACAACATGGCATTGTTCTGGGGCTTCCTGAACTTCCTGTTCGGGCTGGGCATGTTCCTGCTGAGCTTCAGCGCCTGGATCGCCACCGCGCGCTGGCCCATCGTTCCCCGCCTGATCGTGTTTGCCGCCGTCGCCAGCGCTCTCCTCGTCCTCCATCTGTTTTCCTTCGGCATGTACGGCCTGAGCGTCATGTCCTACGAGCTTGGCCGCCGCATCGACGCCCGAGGGCTGTCGTTCTCCGCCCTCGCTTCCTGGTGCGGGCTCGGCCTGCAATTCATTCCGGCGCTCCTGCTCTGGGCCGCGAGCGTGAAGAATGGCGGGCCCAACCTGATTTCGTACGGCTCCCTCGTGGAAAAACTCCTTGCCGCCGTGGCACCCGTGACGTTCGGCGTAGCGCCGGTTTTGCTCGATGGCTTGCTGCTGATCCTGTGTGCCGGTTTTTTGCTCTTCAGCTTGCGGGATCGCTTTCTGAGACTTCGCGCCGGATATGCGGCTGCCTCTCGCGGTGATGATGGTGGCGGCGGTTCTGATGCCGAACTGGCTGAGCGGAAGCTGGAACGCGGATATGCGCCTGCCCATTGCGTTGCCCTTCGTGATCATCGCCAGCACCCGGGTGGAGCCGGTCAGGCGACGCGCCATCACGGTCTTCGCCATCGCGGCGGTGGCGCTTTTCGGCGCGAGGGTCTGGTCGGTATCGGAATCCTGGCGCGACCATGATCGGCGCTTTGCCGAATTCCGCGCCGCCAGTCGAGTGATAGCTCCGGGCGCGCGTCTGCTCGCCGTTCAGGAGCGGCCGATGCCCGACGCGGCGGTCGAGATCGACGGCGTTCCACCAGCCGTCGCCCGACGTTGGGAGCAGACGTTCTGGCATATGCCGGCTCTTGCGGTCATCGATCGCGCCGCCTTCATCCCCTACATGTTCACGGGCTGGGCGGCGATACAGCCGAATCCGCGCAATGACGGCCTGTTTCAGACGGTGGCCGTGCCTCTGACGACGGACATGCTGATGAAAAGCGCGGCCACGAACCTGCCGCCGTCGTTCAATGCAGTTCCCAACCTGCTGGGAGAGCTGCCTTACTTCGGCGGCTGGCCGAACAATTTCGACTATGTCCTGCGTGTCGACTTCGACCATGCCCCGGACCTGGATCTGCCATCGCTCCAGCTTGCGGCACGCGGCAGCTTCTTCCAGATCTATCGCGTGATCAGGCAGTAACGCCCTCGACCTGCGTTCACCCGCGCAGCATGGTCAGATCGATCGGCCCGTCGAAGATGCCGCGCAACGCGGCACGCGCCGCCTCCGCCTTGCCCCGGGCCCAGCCGCCGAACGCGGCATTGGCGAGGAATTTCTGCTCGATCGCCGCACGCGACAGCGGCTCCTGGGCGCCGCCGCGCAGATGCGGCTGGTGCTCCTCGATCACCCGCCCATCGCGAAGTGTCGCGCGGATGTGGCCGGTATAGCCGGCGGGATAGGGATTGTTGATATCGACGACGTAGCGCACCTTTGCCGCCAGCGCGCGCAGGCGCGGGTCGCGGGCGGTCTCCTCGGTGAAGGCCGCAAGGCCGGCATCGCCGAGCACGAAGCCTGCCGCGATGCAGAAGGGCGTGCTGAACTTCGCGGCATAGGCGTTGGGCGGCACCTGCTTCAGCGCCAGGGGCTCCCAGAGCCGATGCACCGTTCCCTCCGCGACCTCGCAGACGATCTCGGCGATTGACTCGGCAGTGATGCCGCGGCCGGCCAGGCGGATGGCGCAGTCGATATAGGGATGAGTCATGGTGCCGCAGGCGAAGGGCTTGAAGGCGAGCGTCGCCGCGACCCAGCGCGTGCCGAAATCGTCGACGAGCTTGCCGTAGTCGCCGTGGGTGGTATGGGCGAAGCCGTTGAAGAGGCCGTGGGTGCCCTCGAACACGCTCAGCGGCCCGACGAAGCCGTTGCGGGCGAGAAGAGCCGCCCGGATGCCGCACTGCGCCGCCCAGCCCGGATGCAGGCGCTTGGTCCAGGCACCGTCGGCAAGATATTCGATGATGCCGCCCGCCATGCTGCCGGCGATGCCGAGGGCATGGACGAGCTGCCGGCGATCGAGATCGAGGGTCGCCCCCACCGCCGCGGCGGCGGCCATGGTGCCGAGCACGCTGGTGGGATGAAACCCCGCCTTGTGCACCAGCCTGGGTGTCACCAGGCTCAGGCGGCAGATCGTCTCGGCGCCGATGGCGATCCCGCGCAGAGCCGCGGCGCCATCGCGGCCGAACTCTTCCGCCGCCGCCAGCACAGCCGGCACCACCACGGCGCCAGCATGCACCGGGCCGCCCTCGAAGGTATCGTCGAAATCCTCGCCATGGGCGGCGGTGCCGTTGATCAGCGCAGCGGTCGTACAGTCGAACCCGCGCTCGTGGCCCACGGCGGTGGCGCCGCCGGCGCCCGTGGCACTCGCGATCACCGACTTGATGTAGTCAGTGTGCCGTGCGGCGAGGCAGAGACCGGCGATGTCGAGCACCAGATCCTCCACCATCCGCAGGACTGGATCCGGTAGCGTCGCCACCCGCACGGCGACAATGCGATCCGCGAGCGTCTCGGCGACTGTGGGCTTCGTCATTGGGCGCTCCGCCAAAGCTTCATCAGCAATCCAGGTCCCGAAAGCGTTGGACCAGATGGCATTGCGTCCTTCGACGCGCTCCCTGCGGTCGCTTGCTCAGGATGAGGAGCTTTCTCTTTGCCATGCTCAAACGCCCTCATCCTGAGCAAGCGAAGCGCGTCGAAGGACGCAAGGCGCTTCTGCAGACCGCGCTTGCCCGCGCTCAGTCGAAGACGCGGACCTCGTCCTTCAGGTCGCTCCAGATGCGGGCATAGATGTCGCGGAATTCCGAGGCCGTCGCAAGGTCCGCCGGCGGCAGGCGCGGCCGCGGCAGATCGATGGGAATAATCGATTTGACCCGGCCCGGCCGGTTGGTGAAGACCACCACCACGTCGGAGAGAAAGATCGCCTCGTGCAGGTCGTGGGTCACGAACAGCACGGTCTTGCGCGTGCTCTCCCAGACCGAAAGGAACAGTTCCTGCAGCAGGAGCCGCGTCTGGCTGTCGAGGGCACCGAAAGGCTCGTCCATGAGCAGCACGTTGGGCTCGATCGCGAAGGTGCGCGCCACGGCGACACGCTGGCGCATGCCCTGGGAGAGTTCGTGGCGGTAATGGGTCTCGAACTTCTCGAGGCCGACCCGGCGCAGCCAGTCGCGGGCCACCTCGCGGCGGTTCGCGACACCGCGGATCTCCAGGCCGAACTCCACGTTCTCCGCCGCCGTCCGCCAGGGCATCATGCCGTCGCGGGCGAACATGTAGCCGACGTCGTGGCGGATGCCGGTGACGCGCTTGTTGTCGACCTCGACGATGCCGCTGCTCGGAGCCATCAGGCCGGAGACCAGATTGAGCGCCGTCGACTTGCCGCAGCCGGACGGCCCGACGATGGAGACGATCGATCCCTCCGGCACCTCGAGGGAGACGTCCTTGACCGCCAGCACCTGGGGCCGGCCGCTCGGCCGGAATAGGATGCTGACGTCGGCGAGCTTGATCTTCGGTGTTGCAGGCGCGGCCATGGCTCAGGTGCTGGTCAGGGACGGCTTCCAGCGCAGGAGGCGCGCCTCGACCTGGGACATGACCGTGCTGAAAATCCACGCCACCACTGCCAGGGTCACCAGCCCGGCGAAGACCCCGGCGGTGTTGAAGCTGGAGGCGCTGCTCTCGATGAGGTAGCCGAGGCCTTGGTTGGAGGCCAGGATCTCGGCAACGATCACCCCCAGCAGCGAATAGGTCAGGCCCAGATTGAGGCCGGCGAAGATCCACGGCAGCGCCGAGGGCAGCGTCACCTTCCAGAGGAGATCACGCCGGGACGCGCCCATCAGCCGGGCAATGGTGAGAATGTCGTTGTCGACGTTCTTGGCACCGCTCAGCGTGTTCACCAGCAGGATGAAATAGATCAGCGTGAAGGCGGTCACCACCTTAGCCGCGATGCCGATGCCGAACCAGAGGATGATGAGGGGCGCCAGCGCGATGCGCGGCAGGCTGTTAAGCACCACGATGATCGGCGCCATCACCTCGTCCCAGAACGGCGAGCGCGCCAGCAGCAGCCCGCTGGCGATGCCCAGGATCGAGGAAATCACGAAGGCGATCAGCGCCTCGAAGATGGTCATGGCGACGTCGGTGACGAGCTGGCCGCTGGTCACGAGGTGCCAGAGCTCCTGAGCGACCAGGAGGGGGCTGCTGATCCAGAACACGTCCACGAGCCCGGTGGACACCACGCCCTGCCAGATCAACAGGAAACCCACGACCAGACCCGTGCGCGCCAATACCACCGGCCGCAGCGGCGAGGCCGGTTCGGCACCGACCTTCCCGCTCGTCTCCGCCTCGGCCGAACTCGTCATCGCGCGCCGGGCTCGCCGCTCACTGCGGCTTTTTCGCCAGGAATTCGGTCGGCATGAAATCCTTGGCGACCAGCTTGTCGAACGGAACGGGCTCGGTGATCTGCTTCGCGCCGATCAGCACTGAATTGACATTCTCGATGCCCTTGCGCGTCGCCACCGGCTGCCAGATCGCGCGGTAGGCTTCGACGTATTCCCGCAGCAATCCCTGATCGAGGCCCCGCATGTTGACGGCGACCGCCTTCATGACATCGTCGATGTGGGCGGGATCGGCGATCAGCGCCTCGGCCTCGACGACGGAGGCGACCACCGCGCGGGCGTTCTCGGGATGGGCGTCCAAGTACGACTGGCGGGTGAACACGGCGTTGTACGCGTAGTCGCGGAAGGCGGCGGGTCCCTCGCCCTTCTCGATATCGAGGATCGATTTGCCCACCTTGAGGCCGAGCACCGCCTCGGTCTGCGCCGGCTCAATGCCGATCATGGCATCGACGACGCCGTTCTTGAGGCTGGCGACCTGGCTGGCGGGATCGCCGGTGGGGATCAGCTTCACGTCAGTCTGCGGGTCGAGGCCCGCCATCGACAGCAGGAAGCGCAGGGACATGTCGCTGCTGGCGCCCACGGAGCTGATGCTGATCTTGAGGCCCTTGAGATCCTTCAGCATGGCCGGGAACGGCGCGTCCGCATTGGGCGTCGGCACGTCGTTGCGAACCACGATGGCGAACGGCGGCCGCGTCTGGTTGAGCACCAGGAGGCGGACGTCCTGTCCCTTGCTCGCGACGAGGATCGCGTGCTCCACCGCAAAGGCGCCGAAATCGGCGGCGCCACTGATCATGACGTTGGTGACCTGAATGCCCTTGCTGTAGATCAGCTCGGCCTTGATCCCATGCTTCTCGAAGAGATGCAGCTCTTGCGCCACGTAGACCGGGAGGTTGACGAAGGTGCCCTCGAAGACGGAGATCTTGACCCGCTCTTCCGCCCAGGCCGTCTGGCCGGTGGCGCCCAGCATTCCCGCGGTGACGAGCACGCAGGCCAATAGCTTCCGGCGCCAGGAAGCGCCTCGCAGGAACGCATCGATCCGGGTTTCGCGCATGTCTTCCCCCCAACTCTCTTGCGAGTTTAGCGGTGTTTTACCGCTAAACTCCACATCCAAAGCTGTCAAACGCAAAATCGCCTCGCGCGCCGGTCCCGTGGTCACATTCGAGACAGCACCGATGTGGACCGTCGGCGACGTCAGCCGTGCTTGTCGCGCTCCTTGAACACCTCCCGAGCGCTGCGGAAACTCTCGATTGCCGCGGGAAAGCCGCAGTAGACGCCCGCCTGCAAGAGCACTTCGCGGATCTCCTCCTTGGTGCAGCCGTTGTTGAGGGCGCCGATCAGGTGATGTTGGAACTCCCGCGGCTTGTTGAGGGCGGTCAGCATCGCAAGATTGATCAGGCTGCGGTCCCGCAGCGACAAGCCCGGTCGCGACCAGATCTGCCCCCAGGCAAAGCCGGTGACGATCTGCTGCAAGTCATGGTTGAAGTCATCCACGTCGGCCAGCGATTTCTTAACATGCGCCTCCCCCAGCACCTTGGTGCGGATCTTCAGGCCGACGTCGTAGGAATCCATGACATGCTCCTCGCTGGGTTTTGAAATCATTCTGCGAGCTTCCGTGACCGGCGGGGGCACGGTCAAGGCCGGAGCAGGTTTGCCGCGCCCGCGAAGGCGATCCATACTGTCGGAAGAACGCCACGACGAGAACCGGCGAGAATGCGGATTGCGGGAGGACTGCCCATGCGACTGATCTCTCTCGGCGCGGCCATGCTGAGCGCGGCCATCGCGCTCACCGCGGGCGCCCAGGCGGACACCACCGAGATCAGAATTTCCAAAGGCTACGGCATTCATTACTTGCCGCTCTACATCATGCAGCACGACCGGCTCCTGGAGCAGGCGGCGCAGCAGGCGGGCCTCGGCGACATCAAGGTGAGCTGGCCCGTCATCGACGGCGGCAACAACATCAACGACGCCATGCTCGCGGGCGCACTCGATATTGCGGCGCTGGGCGTGCCCGGCTATCTCACTCTCTGGTCCAAGGCCAAGGGGAATTCCCGACTGGAAGTGATCGGCCTCGCGGCAGTGGGCGCGGGCTCGCTCTATCTCAACACCAACAAGCCCGCCATCAAGACGCTCGGAGATTTCACCGCCGCCGACAAGATCGCGCTCCCGGGCATCAAGACCTCCTTCGCGGCGGTGATCCTGCAGATGGTGGTGGCGAAGGAGTTCGGCGACGCGAACTATGCCAAGCTCGATCCCCTCACGGTGGGCATGCCCTATCCCGAGGCGACGGCGGCGCTGATCTCAGGCAAGACGGAGATCGACGCTCATGTGGCGTCGCCGCCTTTCTCCTATCTCGAGCTCGATCATCCCAACATCCACCGCGTGTTCAACTCGGTGGAGGTGCTGGGCAAGACGACGGTCATCATGGCCCACACCACCCGCGCCTTCTACGAGAAGAACCGCAAGCTCTGCGCCGCCTTCATCGCGGCGGTGGACGAGGCGACGCGGCGGATCGCCCAGGACAAGCGCGCGGCGGCTCGGATTTACAACGAGATGGCGGCGGTGAAATCGTCCGAGGACGACATCCTGCGCATCCTCGAAGACCCCGACACGCATTTCACCGCCACGCCCGAGGGCGTGATGGAGTTCGCGAACTTCATGCATCGCGTCGGCACCCTCAAGACCGAGCCGGCGACCTGGCAGGATGCCTTCGTGCCTGAGATCGCCAATCGCCCGGGAAGCTGATGGACACCACGGAACGACCGGACAACACCTTCACCCGCGGCATCGCCGGTTTCATCTCCGGGCTGACCTTCGAGCGCATTCCCACCGAGGTGCGCCAGCGCATCAAGCTGCTGATGCTGGACGCCCTGGGCTGCGCGATCTTCGGCACGGCATTGCCGTGGTCCCGCATCCTGCGGGAGACCTTGGCGGCCATCGACACGTCCAGCGGTGCCGCAGTCTGGGGCACCACCCAGCGACTCTCGGCGCCCCATGCCGCCCTCGTCAACGGCACGCTGGTGCAGAGCTTCGAGCTTGACGACGTGCACCGCCAGGGTGTGCTCCACGTGGGCGCCGTGACCCTGCCGCCAATCCTCGCCATCGCCGAGATCCGACCGGGCATGACTGGCCGCGACCTCCTGGCGTCGGCCGTCGCGGGATACGAGATCGGTCCCCGCGTAGGCATGTGCATGGGTCCGGAGCACATCGGCCAAGGTTGGCATTCCGGCGCCACCGTCGGCGTGTTCTCCGCCGCGGCGGGCGCCGCCGCGGCGCTGCGCCTCTCCGCCGACAAGACCGTCCATGCCCTGGGCATCGCGGGGACTCAGGCGGCCGGGCTGATGGCGGCGCAGTACGGCGCCATGGTGAAGCGCATGCACGCCGGCCGCGCCGCCCAGAGCGGACTTTATGGTGCGCTCCTCGCCGAGCGCGGCTTCACCGGCATCGCCGACGTCTTCGAGAGCGAGTACGGCGGCTTCTGCACGACCTTCTCGCGCTCGCAGGATCGCTTCGACCGAACGGCGCTGACCCGGGATCTCGGCAGCCGCTTCGAGACAATGCGGATCTCCCTCAAGTTCTATTCCTGCGTCGGCAGCAACCACACCACGCTGGACGCGATCCGGACCATGCAGCAGCGCCGGCCGTTCGGCGCCACGGATGTCCGCAAGATCGTGGTGCGGGGGTCGCAAGCGACGGTGGACCACGTCGGCTGGAAATATCGGCCGGAAGGTCTCACCTCGGCGCAGCTGAACCTGCCCTTCTGCGTCGCGACGCTGCTGCTGGAAGGCGACGTCTTCGTCGACCAGTTCTCCGAGGCCGTGGTGGCCGATGCCAGGCGCATGGCGCTCGCGGAGAAAGTCGAGGTCCTGCACGACCCCGCCATCACCGCGCGCGGCTCCAACTTCCGCCACATGGTCCGGGTCGAGGTGCAGCTCATCGACGGCACCGTTCTCGAGGAGACGGTGGAGGCGCCGCGCGGCAGCGAGCTCAGCTTCGCCAGCGAGGCCGACGTGGTGGCGAAATTCCGCAAGCTCGCCGGCGGCACCTTGGCGCCGCCTCAGGTCGAGCGCGTCGCCGAGCTGGTGCTGGGCCTGGAAACGATGCCGGACGCCGGCGCCCTGCTCGCGGCGATGGTCCCCGCCGCGACCTGACGTCGCGGAAATCCCGCCGTTCTTGACAGGTGCGAGCGAACCTTCGCACGCTCCCCGCCATGGAGAACCGACGGTGCCGGCAGAGCGCTGCGATCCCGCGGTCGCACCCGCGCGGTCCCGCCGCCCTTGGGCTGCCGGTGCTTGCAGCCGGTCTATGGCTCGCCGGTACGCCAGCCGCCCTCGCCGCTTCCGATTGCCCGCCGATGAGTTATCTTCCCAACTACATCGCGTCCGAGGAGCCCGAGCGCGAGGAATTCGACGGCATCGACTTCACCATCAAGAAGGACGACGACGCCGAGACCCTCACAATCCTTGGTCGCACCTGCACCCAGCGCTATGCCCTCGCGGACGGCGCGCGGGCGCTCGGCGACGGCGAGATCCAATCCACCTACCGCAGCCAGCTCGGTAAGCTCGGCGCGGAGATACTCTTCGCCGAGGACCGCAGTACCTCCGCCCGGATCCGCCAGGGCGAGCAGGAGACGTGGATTGCGGTCTGGAGCCAGGGCAGCGAGATCGACATCGTCGTCGTGGAGAAGCAGCCGTTCAAGCCGACTCTCGCCGCGCCCTCGGGCAACGACTACCGCCTGCTGGGCCACATGCCGAACTACGTCTCCGCGGCGCCGGAGAAATCGAGCTCGGCCCAGCTCGGCTTCATGGTGCAGGATGGCGATGACACCTACGGCGTGATGGCGGAAGGCGCCAAGTACGCGGTGACCTACACGGTCAAGGTCGGCGCCCAGGAGAACAGCGACGTGGAGGTCCACGAGAACTATCGCCAGGCCCTGGAGGCGCTTGGCGCCAGCATCCTCTACACGGAGCCGCGTACGACCGTGGCGATCCTGGACACCGGCGACCAGACGGTCTGGATCAGCGTGCACAGCCAGGAGAGCCAGATCGACGTCGGCGTCATCGAGGAGAAGTCGTTTCAGCTTGGCGCCAAGCCGCCCAGCGTGGACGCCCTCAAAACGGCTCTGGAAAAAGAAGGCCGGGCCACGCTCTACGTCGATTTCGATTTCAACAAGGCGACATTGAAGCCCGAGGCGCGTCTGGCGCTGGCACCAGTCGCGAAGCTGCTGCACGACGATCCGGCGCTGCGCCTCACCATCGAGGGCCACACCGACGACATCGGGCAGCAGGATTTCAATCTCAAGCTCTCGGAAGACCGGGCCACCGCCGTGGCGGACGCGTTGGCGGCAGCGGGAATTCCGCGGGAGCGCCTGAGCGTCGAGGGATTGGGCCCGAACAAGCCGATCGGCGACAACGGCACCTCAGAGGGCCGCGCCCGGAACCGCCGCATCGAGCTCGTCAAAGGCAATTAGCCGGGCGGGCCCTCAAGCCTTCTTGCGCGTATGCCAGGCCCAGGCGGTCCTGATGATGGTGTCGAGGTCGGAGAGGCCGGGGGTCCAGCCCAGGACGTCCCGGGCGCGCGAGGCGTCCGCCACCAGCACCGGCGGGTCGCCAGGGCGCCGGGGGCCCTCGCGCCGGGGAATGCGGTGCCCGGTGATCCGCTCCGCCGCCGCAATCACCTCGCGCACGGTGTGGCCTACCCCGGTACCCAGGTTGAGAGTGAGACTGAGCCCACCCCCCAGGAGGCGGTCCAGCGCCTTCACATGGGCCTCCGCCAGGTCCTGCACGTGGATGAAGTCCCGGATCGCCGTCCCGTCAGGGGTGGCGTAGTCGGTACCGAAGACGTCGATCTGCGCCCGGTTGCCCAGCGCCGCCTCCAGGACCAGAGGTATCAGATGGGTCTCCGGCTGGTGGTCCTCGCCGATCTCCCCCTCGGGGTCGGCGCCGGCGGCGTTGAAGTAGCGCAGCGTCGCATGGGTGAACCCATGCGCCGAGCCGTACCACTGCAGCATCCGCTCCACCATCAGCTTGCTCTCCCCGTAGGGATTGACCGGCCGCTGGGCCGCGTCCTCCGGGATCAGCTGCATGTCCGGCAGCCCATAGACCGCGGCGGTGGACGAGAACACAATGCGGCCGAGCCCCTGGGCCTGCATCGCCTCCAGCAGCACCAGCGTGTTCATCACGTTGCTGCGGAAATAGCGGCCGGGATTTGTCACGGACTCGCCGACCGAGATCAGACCCGCGAAGTGCATGACGGCCGCGATGTCGAACCGCTTCAGCGTATCGGCAAGACGCGCGCCGTCGGCGAGATCCGCTTCCACCAGAGGCCCCCACCGCACGGCCTCGCGATGGCCCAGCTCGAGGCTGTCGTAGGTCACCGGACGATATCCGGCCCGCGCCAGTGCCTTGCAGGCATGGCTGCCGATATAGCCGGCGCCGCCGGTCACCAGAACGCTTGCAGGCATGATCTATATCGATGGAGCCGAGATGTGAGGAGGTCTGGCGGGTGGCAAAAAGCTGGTGGCGCCCTTTCTAGGCAACCCGGCTGTACGACGAACGCGCGGTGGCGACAAGGGTGAATGTTGGGACGCGATCGCGCAAGTCAGGTGATGGCAATGTGATAATCCCTGCCCTCCCAGCGGCTGTCGGCCGCCCAGCGCATGGTAAAGTCGACCGAGCCGCCGGGCGGAATCCCCACCGTGTCCAGGTCGGCGACGTGGACGCCAAAGCCGGTGTCCCGCGTCGGTGTATCTCGAACCGATTGCCAGCCGTCCGCGCTCCAGTGGACGAAGGCAACGGCCGGCAGCTCGATCCTCACGATCAGACCCGCCTTCATATCGCGGCATTTGTTGTTGGAGCGCCACGCGCAGTGGCGCGTGCCCACGCTGTCGATCTGATAGCGCTGGCGCGGCTGCGGCGGCATGTCGAAGACGTCGCCGTCGGCGAGAGAGCGCAGCAGCTTGACGTGCTCCGCATGGGCCCAGACCAGGGGCATTGCCGAGCCCGAAGGCCGCCCGGTGAAAAGCTCGCGCTCGGGAATGTCCGGCGCGTCCCAGACCTGCTCCGGAATGAGATGGCCGTCGCTGCCGAAGCCTTCGAGAGCGGCGAGCAGCGTTTCCGCGCCGGCGCGATTACCGGCCGCCAGCTCATAATGCGCGCGCTCGCCGGTGAGCAGCGGCCACGGCCGTCCGATGCCGGTGCCATTGAAAGGGGCACCGTCCTCGTGCTCGCCATAGCCATCGCCGTTGTAGCGCCGCCAGCACGGCCCAGCCGGCAGATCGGCCTTGAGCAGCGCGTCGATGACCCTGACCGTGTTGCGGACGCGCGGATCGTCCGGCCCGCGCAAGCCGAACCGGACGAGGGCGAGCGCGTCGGGACTCACCATCAACGCCGCCCGCTGACTGGCGTCCTGAGGCGGCCGGTTCTTGATCGGCACGAAGCCGTCGAGGGGTGACGCCGCATCGGCGGTCTCGGGCGGTGCGATGCGGACGTAGTAGCCGTCCACGCCCACCTCCCGCGCCAGCGACGTGCCGGTGGCGTAGATCCAGCGCTCGATCTGGCTGTTCCAGGTGTCGGCGGTCTCACGGAGATAGGACGCCGCCTCCGGCTCGCCCATCTTGTCGGCAAGATCCGCGGCGGCGAGCAGCGCCGCGATCTCCACCGCCAGGGTGAAGGGCGAATATCCGCCGTCCTCCTCCCAGCGGTCCTGGCCGGTGACGGGTCCGTTCCGCAGGATATATCCCGCCGCGCGATGCACCATCCGCCAGAGGCCGCGCAGTTCCGCTTCCGGGAGGCTGCCGTCACGCCAGGCGAGGTCGACGAGAAGAATGGGAAACGCGCATTCGTCCATCTGGACGCCGTTCCAATAGGGCGTGCCGTCGAGCCAGCAGTTCTGCGGCCAGTGGCCGTCATGCTCCTGGATAGCCTGCAGATAGCGGATGATCTGGCGCACCTCGTCCCTGGCCCCGATCGCCAGCAGCCCGCCGGCGGTCTCCACGAGATCTCGCGGCCAGACCAGATGATATCCCCCGAGATCCTCGTCGCCCTTGGCGAAGCCCCAGGGGATCGAGAGGCTGGCGATATAGCCGCCGGCGAAGGAATTCGCCTCGTGGGTCCGCAGCACCGAGGTGCTGATCCGATAAGTGTTCTGGCCTCCCGGACGCGGCGCGGGATCGAGCGGCAGGAGCGAGTCCTGCCAGGCGCGCCAGCCGCCGGCGTAGTCCGCGACCACCATCTCGAAGTCGTCGCTGAGGCTGGAGCGCACGCGCAGCGCCGCCTCCGCCGCGGACTGTCCGAAGCCAAGCGCGAGAACGGCACTGCCGCCGCCGGCGCGAAGATCGATCTCGCCCACCAGCGCCACATTCCCGTCGCGGGCGTGATCGTAGGTCCAGCTCAGCTCGAAATGCCGCGACAGATCCTGCCAGCCGTCCGATGTGCCGACGAAGCCGGCGGCGCGGGCGAGGAACGGAACCGAGCAGCCGACGGCGAGCGCGGAGCCGCTGCCCTCGGCGAACAGCATCGGCACGCCCTTGTAGCTGTCGACCCATCCGGTGTTGCCGGCGCCCTTGTTGACGAGATGCGGCGACAGGAGCCCATAGAGGTGATAGTCCTGTGCCGTGCCGGTCAGCGCGTGAAATTCGATCCGCTGCAGCACCACATCGCGCTGGGGATCCGACAGTACCAACTTGTCGAGGCGATAGCGGCCCTGGATGCAGGTGCTGCTGATGACGAAGCCGGGCACACCGTCGGCGATCGGGCGGATGACGCTCTTGGTGTCGCGCTTCTCCTCGGAAAAGAAGCTCCGCCCGTCGGTGACGATGAAGCCGAAGTCCCGGGTACAGGCATGATCGATGCGGGGAAAGTAGACCTCGTTCAGGATGCCGTGGCTGAGGGTGAACCACACGCGGCTCCGCGCCGTGATCGCGGCGCCGACGCCGCTCTTGGCGCTGGAAGTCCACCGTCCGGAAATGCCCGGCCAGCCGGGTGCGGGATTCTCGAAGGGCATGATGCCTCAGCCGCCGCCGCGGGCACGGGGAAGGATGATGTCCTCCACCGCGGCGGCAAAACCGTCCGCGTCGTTCGAGAGGGTGACGGCGGTGGCAAGACGCGCCACCTCCGGTGTCGCATTCCCCATCGCGATGCTGAAACCGCTCCGCCGGAACATGGGCACGTCGTTCTCCATGTCGCCGATGGTGATGATGTCGCTGGCGGGAACATTGAGGCGCGTCATGAGCCCGGTCACGAAGACGCCTTTGTCGGTTCCCGCCGGAGTGATGTCGAGATAATAGGCCTGCGAGCGGGCGACCACCGCGCGGTCTCCGAGCGCCCGCCGCGCGACCGGCGCGCAAGCGGTCAGCCGCTCGAAATCGGCGCTGACTCCGACGATCTTCGCCACGCCGTCGAGATGCTCCTCGAGGCGTTCGACCAGGGTCGGCTGAACGCGGATCGTACGTATCTCCCGATCGACGTAGGCGCCTTCGCCGTCGCTCGCCAGCCAGCGATCGCCGGCGAAGACCCAGATATCCGCGCCGAAGGACCGCAGGATGGTGATCGTTTCCCCCACGACGTCCGACGGCAGCAATCGCTGCTCCAGGATCGCGAGGTCGGGCGCCACCAGCGCGCCCCCGTTATAGGCGCCCATCGGCAACCGGATCCCGAGCGGTTCCGCCAGCATGCGGAGGCCGAAGGGCGGCCGGCTGCTGACAATGGAAAAACCGATGCCGGCGCTGTGGAGACGCGCCACCGCGGCGCAGCTGCGCTCGGTCAGGACCTTGTCGGTGGTAACAAGAGTTCCGTCCACATCGGAGATGACGAGGGAAACCCTGCTCATCGCTCTGCGACCGCGTCGATCACATCCGCGCCGCCGGCACGCCCGACGACGACCTGGGACGCGAGGCCGACGAAGAGGCCGCTCTCGACGACGCCGGTCACGGAAGACAGCTGGGCTTCCAGCGTCGCCGCATCGGATATTCCGGAGAAAACGCAATCGGCGATGTAGTTGCCGCCGTCTGTCATGAATGGCTTCTCCCCGGCGAGGCGCAGGCGCGGCGCGCAGCCGATCTCCTCAAGGCGATCGAGCACGGTCTGCCAGCCGAAGGCCACGATCTCCACCGGCAGCGGCGTCTCCCCGCCCAGGCGGTCCACCAGCTTCGTCTCGTCGACGACGACGATCATCCGCCGGCTGGCGCTCGCCACGATCTTCTCCCGCAGCAGCGCGCCGCCGAGGCCCTTGATGAGGACGAGCGTGCCGCGCTCGACCTGGTCGGCCCCGTCGATGGTCAGGTCGATGCGGCGATGGGCGGCGAAATCCGTCAGCGCCACGCCGAGATGGCGCGCCAGCGCCGCGGTCTTCTCGGAGGTGGGAATGCCGACGACACGCAGACCCTTCGCCACCCGCGCCGCCAGGGCCTCCAGCGCGAAGCTCGCCGTCGATCCCGTGCCGAGACCCAGCACCATGCCGTCCTCGACCTCCGCCACGGCCCGCGCCGCCGCAGCGCGCTTCGGCCCGTCCCGCGACGACGACGATGTCGTCATGAGGACGCCCGTCCCGCCGCCGCCACGTCGGCGAAGATCCACAGAGTCCCGGTCGGATGGAGGCGTGCCGCCGGCAGGCGCTCGTCGCCGCGCAGGAGCCGGCTGAGCATGGCCTGCTTGCCGTCGCCCGCGACCAGGAAGGCCGCGTGCCGGCTGCTCTCGAGGGCGGGATAGGTGAGCGTGATCCGGGCCTCGGATTTGGCGCCGACGACGGCGGCGACCCAGCGGGCGCGCTCCGCGAGGACGGTGGTGCCGGGGAACAGCGAGGCCGTGTGCCCGTCCTCCCCCAGGCCCAGCAGGGTCACGTCGAAGAGCGGCCGCGCCGGATCGAGGCGCTCGGCGCCGTAGAAGGATTTGAGCTCGCGCTCGTAGGCGGCTGCCGACGCTTCGGGATCGAGGCCCTCGGTCGGAACCGGATGGATGTTCGCGGCGGGGATCGGCGCCCGCGACAGCATCGCCTCCCGCACCATGCGGTAGTTGCTGAGCGCGTCATCGGGCGGCACGAAGCGCTCGTCGCCCCAGAACCAGTGGACGCGAGGCCAGGGGAAGGCGTCGCGGTAGGGCGGCGCCGCCAGGTCCTGATAAAGGAGGCGCGGCGTCGACCCACCCGAGAGCGAGACCGCGACGCGCCCCTCCGTCGCCGTCGCCACCTCCAGCATCCATTCCGCGATCCGCCGTGACAGGGAAGCGGGGTCGGCCAGGATCTTCAGCTTCGGCTCTGAGGTCATTGCCGCTCCTCCAACTGGCGCACGATCTCATCGACGATCTCGGCGGGCCGGCCGCCGACGTCGACGGTGAGGGCGTGCTCCTCGGGCGTCGGCTCCTGCAGGGTCGCGAACTGGCTGTCGAGGAGCGCCATGGGCATGAAATGCTCGTGCCGCGCCGCCATGCGCCGGCGGATGAGGTCCTGGGATCCCCGGAGATAGACCAGCGTCACGTCCGGGCGATCGCCGATGATGATGTCGCGGTAGGACCGCTTGAGGGCCGAGCAGGTCAGCACGCCGGACTCGCCCCGCGCGCGCCAGCCGTCGATCTCCGCCGCGATCCGGCGCAGCCAGGGCAGCCGATCCTCATCGGTGAGCGGCGTCCCGCTGTGCATCTTCTCCACGTTCTCGCGCGGATGCAGGTCGTCGCCTTCCTGGAACTGGCAGCCGAGGGCGGCCGCCAGCAGAACCGAGACGGTGGTCTTGCCGGAGCCGGACACGCCCATGACCACGAGGATGACCGGCCCCGTGAGGGTGTGCGGAAGGGCGGCAGTCCAGGTCCGTCGAGGGGCGCTCATGGACCGTCCTGGCCCAGAATCAGCGTCCGCACCGCCTTGGCGAAACCCTCGTTCTCGTTTGTGTCGGTGACCGCGCTCGCCTGGGCCTTCACCTCGGCGCTGGAATTGCCCATGGCGATGGAGAAGCCGCTCTTGCGGAACATGAGGACGTCGTTCGGCATGTCTCCCATGGTGGCGATCTCGGCGGGCGGAATATTCAGGCGGCGGGAAAGCGATGCGACGACCTCGCCCTTGTTGGCCAGGGGATGGGTGACGTCGAGATAATAGGGCTGCGAGCGGGCGGCGCTCGCCCTGTCGCCAAGCGTGCGCTGCGCCGTCTTCTCGCACTCAGCGACGAGGTCCAGATCGTCGGAGATGCCGACGATCTTCACTGCCTGTGCCAGATGCGCGTCGGTGAACGCCGGCACGACCTGGGCGTCGAATTTCACCGTCCAGGCCTCGCGCGCGACATGCGCGGCCTTGGGATCGCGGATCAGCCACTCGCTCTCCGTATAGACCCAGGCGTCGAGCTTGCGGTCGAGAATCAGCGACAAGGCCTGCCGCGCGGTCGCGGGATCGAGGGCGCGGCGCTCGATGACAGAGAGGTCGGGGTTGACCAATACGCCGCCGTTGAACCCGGCGACGGCGGTCCTCAGGGCCAGAGGCTCGATCAGCATGCTCATGCCCCGGGGCGGCCGGCCGCTGGTGATGGCAAGCGCGATGCCGGCACGCTGCAGGTCCCGTGCCGCCGCCTGGGCGCCGTCCGTCAGGATCTTCTCCTGGGTCACCAGCGTGCCGTCCACGTCCGCCAGCACGAGGCGGATCTTCCGCCGCCCACTCATGGCGTGCGCTCCGGCGGTCGATTGACCGGCCGCCACTCCCGCCTGTCCCGCGCCAGCAGGTCCTCGGCGGCCTCCGGCCCATCGCTGCCGGAGTCATAGTTGGGCAACGCGGCCTTCTTGGCCGCCCAGTCGTCGAGCACGGGCTGCACGATGCGCCAGGCCTCCTCCACCATGTCGGCGCGCATGAACAGCGTGGGGTCGCCGGTCATGACATCGTAGATCAGCGTCTCGTATCCGACGTTGGGCTCTTTCGGGAACCAGTCGTCATAGCGGAAATCCATCTTCACCGCGGCGAGATCCATCACCGGCCCGCGCCGCTTGACCTCGAACTGCAGGGAGATGCCCTCGTCGGGCGCGATGCGCAGCACCAGCCAGTTCGGTCGGAGCGCGTCCACCGGTGTGTCCTGGAAGGCCGCATAAGGCGCCTGCTTGAAGCGGATGGCGATCTCCGTCATCCGCCGGGACATATGCTTGCCGGTGCGGATATAGAAGGGCACGCCGGCCCAGCGCCAATTGTCGATCTCCAGCCGCATCGCGACAAAGGTTTCCACGTTCGAGTCCGGCGCCACGTGCGGCTCTTCCCGATAGGGTTTCGCAGGCTTTCCCGAGACGGTTCCGGCGCCGTACTGGCCGCGCACTGCCTGCGCCGGCTTGACGGCGGGGATGGCGGCGAGCACCTCCGCCTTCTTGGCGCGGACCGCCGCCGCGTCGAAGCCCGTCGGCGGCTCCATTGCCACCATCGACAGCAGGGTGAAGACATGGTTCGGCACCATGTCCCGGAGCGCGCCGGTCATCTCGTAGAACTTGCCGCGCTGCTCCACCCCCACCGTCTCCGCCGCCGTGATCTGCACGTGATCGATGCGGTCCCGGTTCCAGATCGGCTCGAAGAGGCCGTTGGCGAAGCGGAACGCCATGATGCTCTGGACCGTGTCCTTGCCCAGGAAATGGTCGATGCGGAAGATCTGGTCTTCCCTGAGCGTGCGGAGGATGCGCGCATTGAGCTCCCGCGCGGAGTCCAGGCTGTGGCCGAACGGCTTCTCGATCACGACGCGGCGCCAGAACTTGCGCTTGCCTGACTGATCTTCATGCTGGTCGGCCAGCTTTGCCTTGCCGAGCTCCTCTACCACCGATCCGAAGAAACGGTCGGCAACGGCGAGATAGAAGATGACGTTGCCCCGCGTACCGTAAGCAGAGTCGACCTCGCCAAGCTTGTCGCGCAGCTTCTCGTAAAGCGCCGGCTTGGTGAGATCTCCCTGGAGATAGGACATCTTCTCCGCGAGCCGCTGCCACGCCTTGTCGTCGATCGCCTCGACGTCGAACTCGGACCCGGCGTTCCCGACGAAGCTTTTCAGCATGGCAAGAAGATGTTCGCGCCAACTGTCGTCAGTGCCCTCCGCCAGATCCACGCCGATCAGGGCGAAATGCTCCGGCAGCAGGCCGGTGCGGGAGAGGTTGTAGAGGGCCGGCACCACCAGGCGCTTGGTCAGGTCGCCGCCGGCCCCGAAGATCACCAGGGCGCAGGGATCGGCGGGTTTCGGCTGGCGGCGCGCCGGCACGTCGACGCGATGCGCCGTCGACGGGACCCGTATCGGCGGAGTGTCAGGCACGGGCGTCGTTCAACCGCTCCGCGGTCCCTGGGAGCCGCCGATCTTCGGCGGCGCGGCAGGCTTGCCACCCTCGACATGGCCGCCAAAGCCGAAGCGCATGGCCGATAGCATCTTTTCACCGAAGGTGTGCTCCTGGCGCGAGCGGAAGCGGGCATAGAGCGCCGAGGAGAGCACTTCCACGGGAACCGCCTCCTCGATCGCCGCCTCGATAGTCCAGCGGCCCTCGCCGGAATCCTGGACGAAGCCCGAGAAGGCCGCGAGCTGGGGGTCCTTGGCCAGCGCGGCGGCGCTGAGATCGAGAAGCCAGGAGGAGATTACGCTGCCCCGCCGCCAGACCTCGGCGATGTCCGGCATGTTGAGCGTGAAGCGCTCGCCCTCGGGCAGATCCTTCGAGGCCTTGTTGCGCAGGATGTCGAAGCCCTCCGCATAGGCCTGCATCAGCCCGTACTCGATGCCGTTGTGCACCATCTTGACGAAATGCCCGGCGCCGCTGGGGCCGGCGTGGATGTAGCCGCGCTCGGCCCGGGAGTCGTGGGCTTCCCGTCCCGGGGTGCGCGGGATATCGCCGAGGCCCGGCGCCAGCGCGGAGAAGATGGGGTCGAGATGATCCACGGCGTCCTTGGGCCCGCCGATCATCATGCAATAGCCGCGCTCGATGCCCCAGATGCCGCCGGAGGTGCCGCAATCGACGTAGCGGATGCCTTTCTCGTCGAGCTTCTTGGCGCGTCGGATATCGTCCTTGTAGAAGGAGTTGCCGCCGTCGATGACGATGTCGCCGCGCTCCATCAGGCCGCCGAGCTTCTCCACCGTCTCTTCGGTGACGGCGCCCGCGGGCAGCATCACCCAGACGGCGCGCGGTTTCTCGCCCAGCGCCTTCACCACCTCCGCCAGCGAGGCGACAGCAGTGGCGCCGTCCTTGGCGAGCGCCGCCCGCGGCTCGACGTTGGCGTCGAACACCACGCATTTGTGCCCCGCCTTCATCAGGCGCCGCGAGATGTTGCCCCCCATGCGCCCGAGGCCGATCACACCGATCTGCATTTGCTTTTCTCCCTGTCGAAACCAGCTATCTCAGCGCTTCATCCACCGCCCGCGCCAGCGTGGCGAGGCCAGCGTCGACGTCCCCGAGGTGAACGCGAAGCGCGCGCCGGCCGCGCTCCACAAGCACGTCCAGATCGCCCCGCGCCTGCGCTGCCTTCACCACGCCGAACGTGTAGGAGTGACCTGGCACGTCGATGTCGGCGGGATCGTCGCAGGTGATCTGCAGGAAGACGCCGGAATTCGGCCCGCCCTTGTAGGCCTGTCCGGTCGAATGCTGGAACCGCGGCCCGAAGCCGACGCAGGTGGCGGCCTTGGTCCTGTCGCGGATCCGCGCCCGCGTCGCGGTCAGAACTTCCGTGGTCGCGTCATCGCGCTCGATATACGCCAGCAACGCCACGTAATCGCCGGCACGGACGCGGCCGAAATGGCTCTTGAGATAGGCGGACAATGTGTTGTGCCGTCCGAGCTCGGCTGCGTTGCGAGGATCGGCGAAGAGCGACACGCCATTGTCGCGGAATACCGGCTCCTCCTTTGGCAGGCGGTGCGACGTCTCATATTCCTTGGTCAGCGCGCTGGTCTTGACCTTGCTCGCCTCCACGTCCGGCTGATCGAAGGGATTGATGCCGATGATGGCGCCGGCGACGGCGGTGGCGATTTCCCAGCGGAAGAACTCCTGACCGATGTGCCAGACGTCCTTGACCGCGATCCGCGCCACCGGATGGCCTGCCTGCTCCAGGGCCGCGACGGCCCCGCGCTGGGACGGATCGCCCCGTCCCTCCAGCTCGAGGTAGGCGAAGAACCGGTCGTTGCCGTAGCGCTCGGGCGGGGCCAGCGGCTCGTCGGTGAGCGGGATCAGCCCGTGGCCGTGCTTGCCCGTGCTCTCCGCCAGCAGCTGCTCCAGCCAGGCGCCGAGATCGGCGATGCCGGGCGAGGCAATGATCGTCACCTTGTCGCGGCCGAACCGCTTGGCGGCGACGCCCATGGCGACGCCGAGCTGGACGCCGGGATTCTCCGCCGGCGGCACGTCGGGGCCGCAGGCGCGCGCCATCTGCCGCGCCGTCTCGATGAGACGCTTGACGTCGAGACCCATCGCCGCCGCCGGCACCAGGCCGAACTTCGACAGCACGGAATAGCGCCCGCCGATCGAGGGCACGCCGTGGAAGACGTGGGCGAAGCGCAATTCCTTGGCGCGCCGCTCCAGGGACGAGCCGGGATCGGTCACCGCGACGAAGCTCTCGCCGGCCTTGTCCTTGCCTCGGACCGCGCCGACGCGGTCGAGGAAATACTCCATGAAGATGTTGGGCTCCAGCGTGCTGCCGGATTTCGAGGAGACGATGAACAGCGACGTGCCGAGATCGACCGCCTCTTCCAGTGTCTTGATCTGGGCGGGATCGGTGCTGTCGAGCATGTGGAAGCGCGGCCAGCCGGCCAGCCGCCCGAAGGTCTCCGCCAGCACCTCCGGGCCGAGGCTCGATCCACCCATGCCCAGGAGGACGACATCGCTGAAACCACGCCGCTTCACCTCCTCAGCGAAGGCGCCGAGCGTGCCGACATCGGCGAGCTCCCGCTCCAGTATCGAGAGCCAACCCAGCCATTTGTCCTCGTCCGTGCCGGTCCACAGGGACTTGTCGCCGGACCAGAGCCGCCGAATGCGACCGTCCTTGCGCCACGCCTCCATCTCGCCGTCGATGGCGGTCTTCATCTCCGGCGTGCCTGGGCTGATCTGCAGGCCAGGACGGTCGCCGCCAAGGACGGTGCTGCGGCGACGCGCGACGGCGCCCAGGAGCTTGTCGAAGGAGTCCGCGAACTGCCGCACGCCGTCGGCGACCAGCTCGTCCGTGATCTGCTTCAGGGAGATACCCTGCTGCTCCAGCTCCGCCAGCAGCTTGCGCGCGCCCGCCACGTCCCGCTCGATGGCGTCGGGCATTACCTCGCCGTGGTCGCGGAAGGCGTCCATGGTCGCCGGCGGAATGGTGTCGACGGTGTCGCGGCCGACCAGCGCCTCCACATACATCGTGTCCTTGTAGGCCGGGTTCTTGGTGCTGGTGGAGGCCCAGAGCAGGCGTTGCGTCTTGGCTCCCGATGACGCCAGGAGATCCCAGCGTGGGCCGGAGAACAGTGCCTTGTAGCGGTCATAAGCGACCTTGGCATTGGCGATCGCGACCTTGCCGCGGAACCGTTCCGCCACGCGCTTGTCGGCGAGCTTGTCCAGATGCTTGTCGACGGCGCTATCGATGCGGCTGACGAAGAAGCTGGCGACGCTGCCGGTCTTGGAGACGTCGCCGCCGGACTTCGCCAGTTCCGCCAGCCCCGACAGATAGGCCTCGACCACCTGCTCGTAGACGGCGACGGAGAACAGCAGGGTGATGTTGATGTTCAGGCCCTTGGCGATCAGGCGCTCGATCGCGGGGATGCCCGCCGGCGTCGCCGGCACCTTCACCATCAGGTTGGGACGCTCCACCGCCGTCCAGAGGCGCAGCGCCTCCTCCACCGTGGCCTCGGTGTCGTTGGCGAGGTAGGGCGAGCATTCCAGGCTGATGTAGCCGTCGACGCCTTTCGTCCGGTCGTAGACGGGGCGCAGCGCGTCGGCAGCGGCACGGATATCGGTCATCGCCAGGTGCTCGTAGATGGCGGAGATGCCGTGATCGCCCGCGGCCTGGAATTTCTTCAGGGCGTCGGCGTACTCGTCGCTCTCGCCGATCGCCTTCTCGAAGATCGAGGGATTGGACGTGACACCCTTCAGCCCGTCGCGCTCGATGAGGGTGCGCAGCTCACCGGTCTCGATCAGGCCGCGCTTCATATAGTCCAGCCAGGGCGACTGGCCGGCGGTCTCGAGCTGCTTCAGGGGATTCATGCGGTCTTGCTCCTGGATTTGGCGATCTGGTCCTTGGCGGCGGCGAGCACTTTCTCAGGCGTGAAGCCGAACTTCTTCAGCAGGTCCTTGATCGGCGCCGAAGAGCCGAAGGTATGCATGCCGATCGCGGCACCGGTGCTGCCGACATAGCGATCCCAGCCGATGACGGAGCCTTCCTCGACGGAGACCCGGGCGGTGACGTCGGGCGGAAAGACACTGTCGCGATAGGCGCGGTCCTGCTTCTCGAACAATTCCCAGGATGGCATGCTGACGACCCGGGCCGCGATCCCCTCCTTCTTGAGGGTTTCGTAGACGGCGACGCAGATCGAGACCTCGCTGCCGGTGCCCATAAGGATGACCGCCGGCCTGCCGCGCTCCGCATCGGCCATGATATAGGCACCGCGGCCGACCCCGGCAGCGGACGCGTAGCGCCCGCGATCGAAGGTCGGGAGTGGCTGCCGCGTCAGCACCAGGCAGGCGGGCTGGTGCTTGAGGGCGATGATGACGCGCCACGCCTCCACCACCTCGTTGGCGTCGGCGGGACGTAGCGTGATCAGGCCCGGAATGGCTCGTAGCGCCAGGAGCTGCTCCACCGGCTGATGCGTCGGGCCGTCCTCGCCCAAGCCGATGGAATCATGGGTGAAGATGCTGATGGTCGGCAGCTCCATCAACGCGCCGAGGCGGATCGGCGGCTTCATGTAGTCGGAGAAGGTCAGGAACGTCGAGCCGTAGGCGCGGATCTTGGAGAGCGCGAGCCCGTTCACCGCCGCCCCCATGGCGTGCTCGCGAATGCCGAAGTGGAGATTGCGGCCGCCGTACTTGCCAGCCTCGAAATCTCCGGCGGCCTCGAAGGTGAGGCGCGTCTTCGTCGAGGGCGCGAGGTCGGCCGCGCCGCCGATGAGCCAGGGATAGTGCTCGGCGATGGCGTTCTGCACCTTGGCGGAGGAGTCCCGGCTCGCGATCCCCTTGGGATCGGCGGGAAAGCTCGGGAGATGCGCATCCCAGCCGTCGGGCAACTCGCGCCTCTGCATGCGCTCGATCTGGCTGGCGAGATCGGGATATTTCCCGCGATAGGCCTCGATCCGGTCCAGCCAGGCGGCGCGGAGCTGCCGGCCGCGCTGGCCGATGCCGGCGCGGAAATGCCCGCGCACGCCCTCCGGCACCAGGAACTTCGCGTCCTCGGGCCAGCCATAGCTGCGCTTGGCCAGACGCACCTCCTCCTCGCCGAGGGGCTCGCCGTGGGCGGCGCTGGTATCGTGCTTGTGGGGAGCACCGTAGGCGATGTGGCTCTCCACGAGGATCAGGGTGGGGACATCCCTGGTGCGCCGGAAGGCCTCGATTGCTTCCGCGATGCGGCCGGTATCGTTGGCATCGCCCACCCGCCGCACGTTCCAGCCGTAAGCCAGGAAGCGCGCGGCGACATCGTCGCTGAAGGCGAGCTCGGTGCTGCCCTCGATGGTGATGCGGTTGTTGTCGTAGATCCAGCAGAGGTTGCCCAGCATCAGGTGCCCGGCCAGGGAGGCGGCCTCGCTGGTGACGCCCTCCATCATGTCGCCGTCGCCGCACATGGTGAAGACGTCGTAATCGAAGACCGTGAAGTCCGGCCGGTTGAAGTGCTGAGCCAGCCAGCGGCCGGCGATCGCCATGCCGACGCTGGTGGCGCAGCCCTGGCCAAGCGGCCCGGTCGTGGTCTCGACGCCGGAGGTCAGGTGATATTCCGGATGGCCCGGGCACTTGCTGTCGATCTGACGGAACTTCTTGATGTCGTCGAGAGTGACGGCGGGCTCGCCCAGCCGCTCGTACTCGGCGTTGACCGATGTGACCTCGGCCAGATGCAGCAGGGAATAGAGCAGCATCGACGCGTGCCCGTTGGACAGCACGAAGCGGTCGCGGTTCGGCCAGATCGGATCCGCGGGATCGAAGCGCAGGAAGCGCTGCCACAGCGTATAGGCCACCGGCGCCAACGCCATGGGCGTGCCGGGATGGCCGGACTTCGCCTGCTCGACCGCATCCATGGAGAGCGTGCGGATGGTGTTGATGCAGAGCTCGTCCATGGGACGCTCATTCGGCGATTCCGCCGGGTTTCGGGTGGATCGGGCGGGTGTCGTCGCCGCTGCCATCGCTGTTCTCCGCAATCGCCAAAAGATCTGAGGTCGAGCCTCTGAGCCGGACGCATAGACACCGCTCGACGGAGAGAGAGTAAACCTCTCCGCGCGAATGAATCCGCCGCCCCGAAATGCTCACGGCAAGACAACTAGAGAACTATCAGCGCTCCATTTCGTTCACGCATTGCGGCGATTTAATCAAGGTTGCTGTGATTACGGCATCCCACGGGCGGTTAGCCCTGAGGGGCGGCGCGCCCCGCCCTATTCTGCCGCGACCTCGGCGAACCGGCGGCTGGCCTGGGGCCGCTTGTGGAACTGGCCATCCTTCACGATCGCCAGCAGCCGGTTGCGGTCCTGCAGCAGGGCGAGGTCGGCGAGTGGGTTGCCGTCGACGAGGATGAGATCGGCGAGATATCCCGCCTTCACCTGGCCCAGCTCCCCGCCCCGCATCATGATCTCGCCGCCGAGCTTGGTGGCCGATGTGATCGCTTCCGACGGGGTGAATCCCAGGAGGTTGGCGAAATGCACGAGGTCGCGGGCATTGCGCCCGACCGGGTTCCAGGCGAAGCCGTAGTCACCGCCGGGCAGCACCCGGACGCCGCGGCGCTTCAACTCGGGCATCACCTTCATGGCGGATTCAAGCTCGCGCTTGAGGCCGAGCTGCTCGCCGACCTCCGGCGTGATGCCCCATTGGCCCGCCTCGTGGAGGGTCGAGTAGGTGATGCCGATGGTCGGCACCACGAAAACGCGGTCCTTCGCTGCCTCGAGCTGGTCGATCGCCTCGGCGTCGGCGAAGGTCGCGTGGAAGATCATCTCGACGCCGTGGCGCAGGCACATCTTGACGGATTCCGCCGAGCGGGCATGCGCGGCGACGCGCTTGCCGCGTTGATGCGCCACTTCGCAGACGGCGGCGACTTCGTCCTCGTTCATCACCGTCTGCTGCGCCCGCGCCCAGGGCACGAACTCGTCGCCGGAGGGGTTGATCTTCAGGGTATCGACGCCCTCCCGGCACATCTCGCGGGCGACGCGGCGGAATTCGTCGGCACCGTCGCAGACGATGGCGAAAGTCTCGCGATGTAGATGCCACAACCGCACGTCGCCGAGGCCGCCGGACACCGTCATCTCCGGCGTCGCCGCCAGCATGCGGGGTCCGGGAATATCGCCGGCGTTGATGGCGTTGCGGATGACGACGTCGAGGCGCGGCTTCGCCGCCGCCGCGCTGTTGATGCTGGTGAAGCCCTGGTCGAGCATCAGCTTGGCATGCTTCATGGCGAGGAGCGTGTGTTCCTCCGGCGGAATGTCGCCAAGGGACTGCAGATCGGAGGTGTTCGCGAAGCTGATGTGGCAGTGCGCTTCGACGAGACCCGGCATCAGCGTCGCGCCGCCGCCGTCGATCCGCTCCGCGCCATCGGCGGCTACGTTCTCACCGGCTCGGGCAACCGCCGCAATGCGATTGCCCTCGATCAGCACCTGGCCGGGAAATGGTGAATTGGTGGCGCCGTCCAGAATCGTGACGTTGGTGAAAAGCGTCCGTGTCATGGCGTCCTCCCCGTGGTGAATCCGATTTATCGGACTTCATTGCCCCCAGCGGAGCGCGGCCGTGTTGACCGGCGCATCCCAGAGGCTTCGGCGCTCGTCGTCGAGCAGGCTCACGGTGATCGAGCAGCCGGCCATCTCGAGCGAGGTAACGTAGCTGCCGACCAGAGAGCGCGTCACCTTGATGCCGCGCCGCTCGACGAGTACGCGAGCGGCATTATACATGAGATAGAGCTCCATGGCAGGGGTTCCGCCGAAGCCGTTGATCAGCAGCAGCGCCTCGCCCTTGTCGGTGTCGAGATCGCCGAGAATGGCACCCACCATCTCCTCGGCGATGGCATTCGCCGAGGCGAGCTTAACCCGGCGGCGGCCCGGCTCGCCGTGGATGCCGACACCCATCTCCATCTCGTCCTCGCCGAGGGTGAAGGTGGGCTTGCCGGCGGCAGGCACCGTGCAGCTCGTCAAGGCGACGCCCATGGATCGCGTTACGCCGTTGACCCGGTCACCGAGAGATTTGAGCGCCGCCAGATCCGCCCCCGTCTCCGCCGCGGCCCCCACCATCTTCTCCACGATGAGGGTCCCGGCAACGCCGCGGCGCCCGATGGAATAGGTCGAGGTCTCCACCGAGACGTCGTCGTCGGTCACGATGGTCGCGACCGCGCCACCGGTCATCTCCCGTGCCATCTCGAAATTCATCACATCCCCTTCGTAGTTCTTGACGATCAGGAGGATGCCCGCACCGCCGTCCACCGCCGCGGCGGCGGCGATCATCTGATCCGGCGTCGGCGAGGTGAAGACCTGTCCGGGACAAGCGGCGTCCAGCATGCCCACGCCCACGAATCCCGCATGCAGCGGCTCATGGCCGCTGCCGCCGCCGGAGATCAGCGCCACCTTGCCCCGGCGCGGCGCCGCGCGGCGCACGAACTTTCGTTCCACGCCGAGCGCCACGATGTCTGAATGGGCCGCCGCGAAGCCGTCGAGGCTCTCGGCGAGCACGGTATCGGCCGTGTTGATCAGCTTCTTCATCGTTTCCTCCTGCAAGACCTTCTCTCCCGTTCGCGGGAGGGGCCGACATCGGCGTCGTCAGATCAGTCGAATGAGGTCGCTGATGAATTTCGCCACCAGCTTCTCCAGCTCGGCATTGCGCGTGGCATCGCCGAGATCCGGCAGATAGATCGTGTGGCTGCGCAGGCGCCTTGTGTCCTTGACCAGCTTCAGGCGCCGCGCATGGGCCCGCTGATAGGCCTCCAGGAAATGCTTTTTTTCCTCCGGCGGGAAGTGGCAGATCTCGAAAATGGTGTCGAGATGGATTGCCGGGATCGGCACCGCATAGCTGGGATTGGTGATCTGGGAGATGAAGCTGCGGTTCTTCTCCAGCGCCGCGGCAAGACGCTGGCGCGTGCCCGACGGGCGGTTCTCCAGCACGCGCTGGAGGATCCGCTTGTAATCGGCCACGGCCTCGCTGGAGGACGCGGCGGCCTGACGGTCGTTCTCAGCCATGGCCCGCCCCGATCCGATACGCGGCAATGGCGACCTTGGTCCGCGCCAACGCCGAGGGCGTCACCGAGAGTGTCCGCAACCCGGCGGCCAGCAGGGCAGGAATGACCGCGGGATCGCCGCCGGCATCGCCGCAGAGGCTGACCTCGATGCCGGCGGCGGCGCCGTGACGCGCGACCTCGGCGATGAGGCGCAGGACCGCGGGGTTGCGGGGATCGCTCAGCGCCGCCACCGCGCCGTTGTCGCGGGAGCTGGCGGTCACATACTGGGTCAGATCGTTGCTGCCGATCGAGAAGAACGCAGCCGGGAAGCTCGCAATGTCGAGGGCGGCCGCTGGCACCTCCACCATTATGCCGAGCGGCGGACGACTTGCGGGCTCGCCGCGCGCCGTCACCTCGGCCACGGCGGTATCGAGGAGGCGCGCGGCGTCCTCGAGCTCGCGCGGCACCGTAACCATCGGCAGCATGATTTTGAGCGGTCCCAGGGCCGCGGCCCGCGCCAATGCCCGCAACTGCACCAGCAGCGCCTCGGGCCGCGCCAGCGAGAGGCGAATGCCGCGCACGCCCAGGAACGGATTGGACTCGCCGTCGATGGTGAAGCCGGCGATCGGCTTGTCGCCGCCGGCGTCGAGGGTCCGGATGGTCACCGGCCGGCCGGCGGCCCAGGCGATGATCCGGCGATAGGCCTCGAACTGTCCCGCCTCGTCGAAGACCGCCCCGCGTGAGCGGCAGAGGAATTCCGTGCGCACCAGGCCGATGCCGTCGCAATGAGCGGCATCGAGCGCCATGAGCTCGGCGGGATCGGAGATATTGATCATGACCGCGATGGGCACGCCGTCGGCGGTGGCGGCGGGAGCGCCGAGCCCCGCCGCCTCGCGCTTCGCCCGCGCCGCTTCCGCCTGACGCCGGCTCTCGGCCGCGCGGCGCTCGCTGGCATTGGGGCTGAGGATGGCGACACCCAGGCCGCCGTCGATCAGGATCTCGCTGTGGCCATCGAAGGACGCGCCGTCGAGCCCCACCACCATGGGGATGCCCCGCGCCCGCGCCAGGATAGCGACGTGGCTGGACGGGCTGCCGCCGGTGAGGGCGAGCCCGCCGCCGGCACTCCAATCGGTCTCCAGGAACACCGAGGGCGCGATGTCGTCCGCGAGAAACACGGCGCCGTCGGGCCGCAGACTGCTGCGCGCCGCGCCGGAGAGGTGGCGGAGCACGCGGTCGCGCAGGTCGCGGAGATCGCTGGCGCGAGCGCGGAAGTACTCGTCCGCCGCCGCCTCGTAATCGTCGATCTGCTCCGCAAGGGCGGCGGTCCAGGCCGCCTCGGCAACCACGCCGGTGGAGATCGCCGCCAGGGCTGGCGCCCGCAGGCTGTGGTCCTCGAGCATGGCGATCTGGAAACCCAGCATGACGCTGCCGTCGCCGGGACCGGCGCGGGCCTGCAGCGCCTCGAGATCGCCGATCGACGCCGCTATGGCCGTCTCCAGGGCGCGCCGCTCCGTCGCCGCGTCCCCGGTGGATCGCCGGCCGCCGACGACCCCGCCCAGGCGGACCAGCGGCCCGAGGGCGATGCCCGGCGCCGCGGGCTGTCCCTTCAGCTCACGCGACGACGCCATTGGGCAAATCCTCGCTGAAGTCCCGCTCCACCAGGTGGATCAGGGAGCGCACCGCCTCCGCCGCGTCGGGGCCCTTGGCGCGAAAGCGCAGGGTCGCATTCTGCGGCACCTTGGCGCCCATGACCTTGACGATGCTCTTGGCATCGATCCACGGACCCACCTCCGCCGCGGCGAGCTCGATGTGGGAGACGAACATCTTGGCAAGCTTGGTCAGCTTCACGGAGGGACGCGCGTGCAGCCCGATGGCGTGCGACAGAAAGACCGACCCTTCAACGACCGTATTCGACATATCTCGCTATCTCGCTCCTGCTCTCATGTTTCCGTCCCCCGGCCCTCAAATCGGCGACAGCTCCTCGGCGGTGCGCCGCACCTGCTCCAACGAGGCGCCGCCCGAGGCCTCGGTCGCGGCGATGACCGCGCCCTCGACGATCGGCGCGTTGCAGACCATCACCCGCGAGCGCCGGGCTTCCGGCAGCATCTCGATCGCCATCTCGCTGTTGGTCTCCGCGCCGCCGAGATCGACCAGGATAGCAACGCCTTTCTCGGACCAGGCGCGGCCAATCGCCGCCATGATCGCCTCCACGTTGGAGCCGAGACCGCCATCCGGCGACCCGCCGCACCAGGCGAGCGGCACCTCGGCGCCCACCATCTGGCGCACCATGTCGGCGGTGCCCTTCGCCACCTCGGGCGAGTGCGAGACGATGACAATGCCGACATTGCGGGTCATGCCGCCGCTCCCAGGATCTCGGCGACCGCAGCGATCATCAGGGCGCTCGAGCGGGCGCCGGGGTCGATATGGCCGATGCTGCGATCGCCCAGAAACGAGGCACGTCCGCGGACCGCTTTCATCGGCCCCGTCGCCTCAGCGGCACGGTCCGCGGTTTCCCGCAGACGGCGGGACAGGTTCGGGCCGCCCTCAGCGAGGACTGCCTGCGCGGGCGCCAGCACGTCGAGCATGGTTTTCTGTCCGACCTCGGACTTGCCCCGCGCCTTGACGGCGGCGATGGCAGTCGCGAGCGCTCGCGCCGCGTCGTCCAGGCCGGGCTCCGCGGGCATCTCCTTGCCGAGCGCCATGAAGAGAGTGCCGTAGAGCGGCCCCGAGGCGCCGCCCACCTTCATGACGAGGTGCATTCCGAGCCCCTGGAGGACGTCGGGCAGCGGCAGGCTGGTGAGGTGGTCGAGATCTGCCAGCACCGTCTCGAAGCCGCGCTTCATGTTGAGGCCGTGATCGCCGTCGCCGATGGCACGATCGAGATCGCTCAGCTCGTCGGCGTGGCCGATCACGGCGGTGGCCAGGGCCGCGATCAGGCGTTGATTCATGGCGCGGTCGAATTTCATGGGCGACCCCGGTATGAGAGATCAGGCGGTGACACGATTGCCGTCCTTGTCGAAATAGAGCGGACGCACCAGCTCGATCGCCACATCGTCGCCGACGCCGAGCGCGGCATCGGGATCGGCCAGGGTCACGACGTCGCTGCCGCCGATCTTGATGTGCAGGTGATTGCGATCGCCGAGGTGCTCGATCCAGGTGACGCGGCCATGCGCCGCCTTCGCCGAGCGCACGATGCGGAGATGCTCGGTGCGGGCGCCGATCGTGGCGACGGCAGGCGGTGTCGCCACCAGGGGAAAGAGATCCCGCGGCACCAGGTTGATGCCGGGCTGTCCGAGCCGGGCGGCGACGTAGATGTTGCTGGGGTTCTCGTAGATCTCCCGCGGCGTCGCCAGCTGGACCAGGCGGCCGCGCTCGATGACGCCGATGCGGGTCGCCATGGTCATCGCCTCGACCTGGTCGTGGGTGACGTAGAGCATGGTGGCGCCGAGATCCTGCTGGATGCGCTTCAGCTCCAAGCGGAGATCGGCGCGCAGCTTGGCGTCGAGGGAGGAGAGCGGCTCGTCCATCAGCGCCACCGAGGGCTGGCGCACCAGGGCACGGCCGATGGCGACCCGCTGCATCTCGCCGCCGGACAGCTGGGTGGCGCGGTTGCCGAGCTTGGTGCCGAGGCGCAGGAGGTCGGCAACCTCGCCGACTTTCTGCTTGATCTCGGGCTCCGGAATCCGGCGCATGGGCGAGCGCAGGGGAAAGGCCAGGTTGTCGTAGACCGACAGATGCGGATAGAGCGAGAACTGCTGGAAGACGAAGGTGACGTTGCGCTCGGCGGGCGGCAGCGCGGTGGCATCGCGGTCGGCGATGGTGATCCGCCCGGCGTCCGGCCGCTCCAGCCCGGCCACCAGGCGCAGCGTGGTCGTCTTGCCGGCACCCGTGGGCCCCAGCAGCACCATGAACTCGCCGTCGGCGAGGGCGAAGGAAAGATCGGCGACGGCGGTGATATCGCCGAAGCGCTTGGTAACGCCGGCGAGGACGATGTCAGCCATGGGCGGCGCCTTCCTCGGTGAGCGCCGTCCGCACCGCCCGTCCGGTCGCCTTGTCGAAGAGCGACAGCTTCTCCGGCCGGAAATCAAGCCCGACATGCTCCCCGCGGCGCACGGCGACGTCAGCGGAGAGGCGCGCCCGGACGGTGCCGTGCGGCGTCGTCACGGTCACGATCTGCGTCGTGCCCAGGTATTCCGCGCCGAAGACCTCGCCAGCGATGGCGCCGCTGTCCCTGAGGCGGATGTCTTCCGGCCGGACGCCGAGGAACAGATCGCGCTCGTCGAGGCTCTCGCGAAGCTGCGGCACGGCGACGGCGGCGTCGCCAAGCCGCACCGTGCGCGCGCCGGCGCCGAGGCTGCCACGGAAGCCCAGGAAATTCATCGGCGGCGAGCCCACGAAATCGGCGACGAAGAGCGAGGCCGGCCGCTCGTAGATCTCGCGTGGCGTGCCGAGCTGCTCCACCAGCCCGTGGTTCATGATGGCGATCTTGTCGCCGAGGCTCATCGCCTCGAGCTGGTCGTGGGTGACGTAGACCGTGGTGGCGCCCAGGCGGTTGTGCAGCGCGCGCAGCTCGCCGGTCATGACATGGCGGAACTCGGCGTCGAGGGCGCCGAGCGGCTCGTCCATCAGGAACGCCTTCGGACGCCGCACGATCGAGCGACCGAGCGCCACGCGCTGACGGTCGCCGGAAGCGAGGCCGGAGACACGCCGGTCGAGCAGATGCTCGATGCGGAGGACGCGCGCCGCGGCATCGACGCCGGCCCGAATCTCGGCGCGGCTCATGCCCTGGCATTTCAGGGGAAAGCCGATGTTGGCGCGCACGGTCATGTGCGGATAGAGGGCGAAGAGCTGGAATACGAAGGCGATGTCGCGCTCGGCGGCGCGCTTGGCGGTGATGTCGTCACCGCCGAGGAGGATGCGGCCGGAGGACGGCAGCTCCAGGCCGGCGATCATGCGCAGGGTCGTGGTCTTGCCGCAGCCGGAGGGGCCGAGCAGGCAGAAGAATTCCCCGTTCCCGATGGTGAAGGTGGAATCCCGGACGGCGACGAAATCGCCGAAAGCCTTGTGCAGATTTTCCACGCGGATCTCGGCCATGGTGTCAGTCCGGAAACTTGCTGACGATCATGAACATGACCGTGCCCGTGAGGATCGTCACGAGGGAGTAGGTGTAGAGGGTAAGCGACAGCGGCTGCACCAGCATGACCACGCCGGCGGCGATCAGCGCCGTCGCCAGGCTCTCCCAGGGGCCGCGGCGCAGGAGGCGGCGGAGTCCGGTCCGGGCGGGCGCGCTCATCGCCGGACCGCGCCGAAGGTGATACCGCGCAGCAGCAGCTTGCGCAGCAGGATGGTGAAGACGACGATCGGCACCAGGAAGAGCGTGGTGCCGGCGGCCACCGCCGGCCAATCCTGCCCGCCCTCGCCGATGATGAAGGGGATGAAGGGCGGCGTGGTCTGCGCCTCGCCAGAGGTCAGCAGCACCGCGAAGGCATATTCGTTCCAGGAGAAGATGAGGCAGAAGATCGCGGTGGCGGCGATGCCGGTCGCCGCCTGGGGCAGCACGACTTTTCGGAAGGCCTGCAGGCGCGTGTAACCGTCGATCATCGCGGCCTCCTCGTACTCCCGCGGGATCTCGTCCATGAAGCCCTTGAGGAGCCAGACCGAGAGCGAGAGGTTGACCGCGGTATAGAGCAGGATCATGCCGAGCTTGGTGTCGGTGAGGCCGAGCTCGCGATACATGAGATAGATCGGGATGGCGACGGCGATCGGCGGCATCATCCGGGTCGAGAGGATGAAGAACAGGAGATCGTCCTTGAGCGGCACCCGGAAGCGCGAGAAGCCGTAGGCGGCGATGGTGCCGAGGAAGACCGCGAGGAACGTCGAGCCGAAGCCGATCACCAGGGAATTGACGTAGCGCGGCACGTATTTCGACGGACCAGCGATCACCATATTGCGCGAGCGCACCAGGCGGTCGTACCAAGTCTCCGCCGGCGGCAGGCTCGCGACGTACTCCGGCGTCTGGCGGGAGCGCGTGGTGAAGAGGTTGACGTAGCCTTCGAGGGACGGCGAGAAGAGAATCTTCGGCGGATAGGCGATGGAATCCGGCGGTGTCTTGAAGCCGGTGAGGAAGATCCACAGCAGCGGCAGCATCGAGACCAGCGCGTAGACGACGACCAGCGTTCCCGCGATGCGCCGGGCAAGCGGTGTCGGCTGGACGACGGAATGGGCCGTGGTGATGCCGCTCATCGCTGCTTCACCCGGTTGAGGGCCTTCACGTAGATGTTGGCGAGGCCGAAGATGGTGCAGAAGAGAATGATGGCGAAGGCAGAGGAATAGCCGGTCCGCCATTTCTCGAAGGCCTCGCGCTTGAGCGTGATCGAGGCAAGCTCGGTGGTGGATCCCGGACCGCCGTTGGTCAGGAGGTTGACCATGTCGAACATCTTGAAATTCTCGATGCCGCGGAACAGCACCGCCAGCATGATGAAGGGCAGCGCCATCGGCAGAGTGATCGACCAGAACTGCCGCCAGGGCGAGGCGCGATCGATCTCCGCCGCCTCGTAGATGTCGTTCGGGATCGAGCGCAGGCCGGCGAGACAGATCAGCATGACGTAGGGCGTCCACATCCAGGCGTCGACTATGACGATGGACCACGGCGCCAGGCTGACATTGCCGATCATGGAGTAGTCCGAGGGCGGAATGCCCGTAAAGAACTCCACGAGATAATTGAAGAGGCCGATCTGGGGCTGATAGAGGAAGGTCCAGAAATTGCCCACCACCGCCGGCGACAGCATCATCGGAATGAGGATGACCGTGGTCCAGAAACCATGCCCGCGGAACTTGCGGTCGATGAGATAGGCGAGCGCGAAGCCCAGCACCGTCTCGATCAGGATGGTCGCGATGACGAAGCGGGCGGTGACCTGCATGCCGGCCCAGATGTCGGGGTCGGTGAGGATGTCGCTGTAATTATCGAGCCCGATACCCTTGACCAGAGCGTTGGGCCGGTTGGCGCGGTAGTTGGTGAAGGAGAGCTGGATCGTCCAGATCAGCGGAAAGATGTTGATTGCCAGCAACAGGACGATGGTCGGCGAGATGAAGAGCCAGGCGATCGCGCGGTCGGAGAGGCCGCGGATCCGCCGCGCGACGCTCGCCGGCGTCGCATCGACGGCGCGGCGCGCCAGGGACGTTTTTGCCGCCATGTCGCTCATCGGACGATTACTTTGAGTGCGAGGGCATGAGGTGTCAAAACCGGACCGGTCCCCCGCGCGGCGATCGGCCGCGCAGGGGCGCCGGACGCGGTCAGTACTTGCCTTCTTCCTTGAAGACTTTCTGCCAATCCTTGATCAGGAGATCGAGGGCCTCCTTCGCCGTGCCCTTGTCGGCGACGACGTAGTCGTGGACGCGCTTCTGCATGTCGAGCAGAAGCTCGGCGTAGCTCGGCTCCGCCCAGAAATCGATGACCATGTCCATCGACTTCAGGAAGTCGCCGGCGAACGGCGCGCTCTTGGGAAAGTCCGGATCCTGCAGCACCGACTTGGCGCAGGAGTAGCCGCCCAGCGCCCACCATTTCTTCTGGACGTCCGGCTGCGCGAACCATTTCATGTAGCTGAGGGCGTCGTCCCGCTTGTCGGAATAGGAAACGACGGAGATGCCCTGGCCGCCGAGCTGGGTCGCGGCGATCTTCTCGCTGGGATTGACGAAGAAGCCGATCTTGTCGCCGCCGACATCGGGATCCTTGTAGAGGCCGGGGAAGAAGGCGAACCAGTTCATCTGCATCGCCACCTGGCCCGACTTGAAGGCGTCGAGGCCTTCCTGCATGTAGGCGTTGGTGTAGCCCGGCGGCGTGCAGCACTTGTAGAGCGCCTTGTAGAACTCCAGGCCCTCCACCGCCCCCGGCGAATTGACGAAACCTTCCATCTGATAGGGCTTCTTGGGGTCGTCGTACTTGAAGCCGAAGGTGTACATGGCGTTGGTGACGCCCATGGTGATGCCCTCCGAGCCGCGCTCGGTGAAGATCGCCGCGCCGTACACCTTCTTGCCGTTGATTTCGCGGCCCTGGAAGAATTCCGCCACCTGCTTCAGCTCGTCCCAGGTCTTGGGCGGGCCCAGATCGCGATTGTACTTCTTCTTGAACTCCGCCTGCAGCTCGGGCTTGGAGAACCAATCCTTGCGATAGGTCCAGCCGACCGCGTCGCCCATCGCCGGCAGCGCCCAGTAGTTCGGCGTGTTCTTCGGCCATTCGGAATAGCCCAGCACCGTCGCCGGCATGAAGTCGGCCATCTTGATGCCGTTCTTGTCGAAGAAGTCGTTGAGCTTGACGTAGTGGCCGTTCTCGGCGGCGCCGCCGATCCACTGGCTGTCGCCGATGATGAGGTCGCAGAGCTTGCTCTTGGTGTTGAGCTCGTTCAGGAACCGGTCGGCATAGCTGGTCCAGGGCACGAACTCGTACTTCATCTCGATGCCGGACTTGGCGGTGAAGTCCTTGGAGAGCTCCACCAAGGCGTTCGCCGGGTCCCAGGCGGCCCAGCACAGCGTCAGTGATTTTCCCTGGGCCAGCGCCGGATTGACCGGCGCGAGGGCGAAGATGCCGCAAACCGCAACTGTCGCCGCAACAGTCCTAAGCCATCTCATGCGTTCTCTCCCTCGGTTGCTTTTTCCGGTCGGCCGGAGCGCAACACGTCGTTCTGGCCAACCCTGGCCGTGTCGAGCACGGCCGCTCATGACCCGCTTCTGCCATTCGGCAACGGGCGAGGCATCGATTGTTCAGTTTAGTAAATCCCAATTAACTAAACATCGCAACCGGATTTTTCGGCGCGCGGACTGGCTGCACGGCGCCGTCAGGGAGAACGGCCTCGTCCCAATGGATCGGAAGCGCGATCGTCAGTCGCGAAAGGAGTTCGCCGTCGGCCGAAGGCCTCAGCCGAAGCGCGCGCGCAGCCTCGGCAGGACGTGCTCGGCGTAGAGCTTGAGAAACCGCGCCTGGTCCGGTCCCGGCGCGTGGAACACCAGGTGGCGGAAGCCCATGGCGACGTATTCGCCGATCTTCTCCACGTGCTCGTCGGCGTCGGTGGAGACGATCCAGCGGCTGGCGGCGCGCTCCACCGGCAGGGCGTCGGCCAGCTTCTCCATCTGCACGGGATCCTCGACCCCGGTCTTTTCCTCCGGCGAGAGCGCGAGCGCCGCCCAATACCGCGTATCTTCCCTGGCGCGCTGCAGATCGGTGTCGAAGGAGACTTTCATCTCGATCATCCGGTCGATCCCGTCCTTCGGGCGCTTGGCGGCCTCCAGTCCGGCCTCGACGTTCGGCAGCAGGGTCTCCGTGTAGAGGCTCCGCGACTTGCCGCTGGTGCAGATGAAGCCGTCGGCGACGCGGCCGGTGTATTTCGCCACCATGGGACCGGCGGCAGCGATATAGATGGGAACCATCTTCTCCGGCCGGTCATAGATCGTCGCGTCCTTGGTGCGGTAGTACTCGCCCTCGAAGGTCAGACGGTCCTCGGTCCAGAGCTTTCGGATCAGCGCCACCGCCTCCCGCAGCCGCGCGAAACGCTCCTTCATCTCCGGCCACTGCATCGCCGTCGACGGGGTCTCGTTCAGGGATTCGCCGGAGCCGACGCCGAGGATGACGCGACCTGGAAACAGCGTGCCCAAGGTGCCGAAGACCTGGGCCACCATGGACGGGTGATACCGGAAGGTCGGCGTCAGCACGCTGGTGCCCATGACGATATCAGAGGTGCTGGCGCCAAGCGCCCCCAGCCACGCCAGCGCCGAAGGCGCATGACCGCCGGTGTGGCGCCAGGGCTGGAAGTGATCGCTGATGAAGACGGACTCGAATCCCAGCTTTTCGGCAAGGCAGGCGAAGTCCAAAAGCTCGCGCGGCCCGAACTGCTCGGCCGACGCCTTATATCCCAGTCGCAGCACGCATCTTCTCCTTCAGGACGGCAGGAGGGCCCGTGCGTCCTTCGACGCGCTCCCTACGGTCGCTTGCTCAGGATGAGGGACATCGAGGATGGCGGAAAGAAAATCTCCTCATCCTGAGCAAGCGAAGCGCGTCGAAGGACGCACCCTGCCTAGCCAGTCAATCCCTGCCCGCCCGATGCTGCAATGAAAGATTTGCTCGGGGTCGATGGCCAGGAAGGGCTTCGTACGAAAAGCCCCACCGCCTGGACTCGGTCCGCCGCGAAATATACAGTTTTTCAGGCGAGTTTGTGGGCCCCGCCCCTCCTCCATGGTGACGCGCGAGCCGATGACCGGCTTCCTGAAACGCCTCCCCCGGCTGTCGTCGCTGCTGATGTTCGAGGCGGCCGCCCGCTGCCGCAGCTTCACCCTCGCGGCGCGCGAGCTTGATGTGACCCAAGCGGCGGTGAGCCAGCAGGTGCGCGCGCTCGAGCGCGAGCTTGGCCTCGTTCTCTTCAACCGGCTGCACCGGGGGCTGGAGCTGACGCGGGACGGCGCCCGGCTGCATCGCTCGGTCATGACCTCCTTCGAGCAGGTGGCCGAAACCACCGCGGAGCTGCGCGCCGCCAAACGCACAACGCGGATCGAGATCGGCGCCACCTTCGCCGTGGCGACGTTCTGGCTGGTGCCGCGTCTGCCGCGGTTCCGGGCGCTGCATCCCGAGATCGACGTGCACGTGGTGGCGTCCGATCGCGGCTTCGACACCATCGCCGACCAGGTCGATGTCGGCATCGCCTATGGGCTCGGCCACTGGCCGGGGTTCCGCACCACCCTCATCCGCGAGGGCGAGGTCTTTCCCGTGTGCAGCCCCGAGTATCTGCGCCGGCGGCCGCGCCTGACCCGCGTCGAGCAGCTCCTGCACGAGACTCTGCTCTCCATCGACGACGACCGGCCCGGCCTGATGGATTGGCCGATCTGGTTCGCCGACCAAGACGTCAAGGGATACGACGGTCGCCGCAACCTCCGGATCAACAGCCATCCGCTGCTGATGCAGGCGGCCTCGGAAGGACAGGGCATCGCTCTGGGCTGGGCGCTGCTGACCGACGACCTCCTGGAGAAGGGAAAGCTGGTGCGCCCCCTCGACGCCACCGTGCGCACGCCCAAGGGCTTCTACCTCGTCACGTCCGACCGCAACACCGGCGACGAGGTGCAGGCCTTCCGCGCCTGGGTCCTGGAGCAGTTCGAGCTGACGAGCACGGCCGGAGGGGTACCGGCGCCGGCGCGCCCGCTGAAAAAGGCCAAGGCCTAGCGCCGGGAGCGCGACATCGGGTCGAGGAGGTCGCGCAGCCCGTCGCCCAGCATGTTGAAGCCGAGGACCGCCAGGAAGATCATCGTTGCCGGCGCCAGCACGAACCAGGGCGCGGTCTCCAGGTACTGAAAGCCGATCTGCACCATCGAGCCCCAGGTCGGCGTCGGCGGCTGGGCGCCGAGGCCGATGAAGCTCAAGCTGGATTCGATGATGATGGCAAAGCCGATCGCCAGCGCGCCCTGCACGATCACGGGATTGATCACGTTGGGCAGGATGTGGCGAAAGAGGACGAGGTGGATCGGCACGCCCACGGCATGGGCCGCCTGCACATAGTCGTTGTGCTTCACCGAGAGCACCTGCCCGCGCACGATGCGGGTGAAGATCGGCACCAGCACCACGGCGATGGCGATCATGCCGTTGAAGAGCCCGTGCCCCAGCACCGTCGCGATGGTGAGCGCCAGCACCAGGGCCGGCAGCGCCATCACGCTGTCGAGGAGCCGCATCAGCGCCTCGTCGAGGACGCCGCCGACATAGCCCGTGACCAGCCCCAGGGGCACGCCGGCGGCGATCGCGACGAAGACCGCGCCGACGCTCACGCCCATGGAAACGCGGGCGCCGTAGATGAGGCGGCTCACGATATCGCGGCCGAGATCGTCCGTGCCCAGGAGATGCACGGTGGTGGGCCCGTGCAGCATGGCGCGATAGTCGATGGCGCTCGGCGCGTAAGGCGCGAGCAACGGCGCGAGGAGCGCCAGGAGGACCTGGGCGACCACGAGGGCCAGCCCGACCATGGCGAGCCGATGTCGAACGAGGTGACGCAGGGTCTTGCCCAGCCGCGTGTGCAGGGGCTGCTTGATGGAGCGCGGCAGGGTCTTTTCGGCGGCGCTGGGATACATGAGCGCCTCAGGCCCGCCGGCTGCGGGGATCGAGGATCCCATAGGTGATGTCGACCAGGAGATTGGCCAGCACCACGACCAGGGTCAGGAACAGCACCACCGCCTGCACCATCGGGTAATCGCGGCTGAGGATGCCGTCCACCATCAGGCGCCCGACGCCGGGAACGGCGAAGATCGTCTCGGTGATGACGGCGCCGCTGAACAGCGATCCCAGCTGGATGCCCAGCACCGTCACCACCGGCAGCATGGCGTTCTTGAGGGCGTGCCAGACGATCACCTTGGTCTCGCTCAAGCCCTTGGCGCGGGCGGTCCGGATATAGGCGTGCTGCAGCACGTCGATGAAGCTGGCACGGGTCTGCCGGGTGATGGTGGCGGCGAGCCACAGCGTGAGCGTCAGCGCCGGCAATATCGTGCTTTGGACGCTGCGCACGGGATCGACGAAGGGCGAGACGTAGCCCGAGGCGGGCAGCCAGTGCCAGCGGAGCGCCACGAAATAGATCAGCACGCCGCCGGTGAGGAAGTACGGCATCGCCGCCCCCACCAGGGAGCCGATGGTGCCGAGCCAGTCCTTCCAGGAGCCCTGCTCCGCCGCGCTGATGATGCCGACGGGCAGGCTGATCAGCATCGCCAGGATCCAGGCGGTGATGCTGATCTGCGCCGTCGGCAGGATGCGCGGCAGCAGGATGTCGAGGGCGGGCTGCCGGCTGATGATGGAGCGGCCGAGATCCCCCGACAGCAGCTTCCAGAGCCAGGCCAGGTATTGCATGTAGAGCGGCTGGTTGAGACCGTATTCCTGCCGCATGCGCTCGGTCACCTCGGCGCTCACGTCCGTCTGCGCCTGGCCGATGATCATCAGCACGGGATCGCCGGGCAGCATGCGCATCAGCAGGAACACGATGATGCTGGTCAGCAGCAGGACCGGGATCGCCGCCAGCAGGCGATGGAGGATGTATCTCGCCATCAGTGCCGCAGGGAGATGCGTCAGCCCTCCAGGTAAATGTCCTGAAACGCGATGATCGCATCCTGGCTATGCACGAATCCCCTCACCTTCGGCGTGAGCCCCTTGAAGTCGGAGCCGTAGTGCCAAGGCACATAGGCGGCATCGTCGTTCATGAGATCGGAGATCCGCCGGAACGCCGTCCGCCGATCCGCCTCCGAGCGCGCACCCCGCTCTGCCATGATCAGCTCGTCCATCTTGGGATTCGCATAGGAATTGTACTTGGCGTAGGAGCCGGTGGATTGCAGGAGGATGCCGAGATACTGGTCGGGATCCGGACGGTAGCCCCACCAGCCGAAGAGATCCACCGGCAGCTTGCCCGTATTGAGCGCGCTGCGATAGCCGGCTGAATCCACCTGCTCGATCTCCACCTTGACGCCGAGCTCGGCGGCATTCGCCTGAAACACCTGGCCCGCGCGCTGCTTCACGGGATCGGGCTGCAGCGGCGCCTGCAGGACGATGGGCTGCGAGAGGCCGGATTCATCGATGAGCCGCTTCGCCTTGTCCATGTCGCGGGTGAATGGCTTGTAGTTGGGATCGTGGAACGGGCTGCCGGGCATGATGCCGTCATAGCCGATGGACCCGGTGCCGAAATACGCCACCTGATGCAGCGCCTCGCGGTCGATCGCCCACTGGAAGGCCTGGCGGAATTTCTTGGCATGGCCGGGATAGGCGTCGGCCAGATTGAAGCCGAAATATTCCCAGCGGTATCCCACCTTCTCGGAGACCACGATTTCCTTCGCCTCGCGCAGGCGGGAGATGTCCTGGAGCGGCAGCGCCTCGGCGATATCGACGCCGCCGGAGCGCAGCTCCGCCAGCCGCGTGCTGTCAATCGGGATCGGCCGCAAGACGACACGATCGAGATACGGCTTCCCGCTGTCCCAGTAGTCCGGGTTCCGCTCCAGCACCGTGCTGTTGTCCTTGGCGTATTCCACCAGCTTGAAGGGCCCAGCACCGGATGCGTGCAGGCCGTAGTCGACGCCATACTTCTCGAACACCGCTGGCGAGCCGATGCAGCCAGTGACGTCGGTGAATGGAAACAGGAATGCCGCGAAGGGCGATTTGAGCGTCAGCTTGACGGTGCCGGCATCGACGACCTCGACCGTGTCGAGTGTCGTGATCTCGCCCTGCCGGATGCCGCCGCTGGCGGCGACCTTGGGATCGCGGATACGGTCGATGTTGTATTTGACCGCCGCCGCATCGAGCGCCGTGCCGTCGTGGAACTTCAGGTTGGCGCGCAGCTTCAGGACGAAGGTCTTGTCGTCCGGCTGTTCCCAGGATTCAACGAGGCCCGGCGCCACGCGCCCCTGGGCGTCCACTCGGAACAGCGTGTCATGGATCGCCCGCGTGGCGGCACGGCCCTGCAGATTGCCGGTGATGTGGGGATCGAAGGACAGCGGGTCGGCGAAGATGGCGATCCTGAGCGTGCCGCCGCGCTTGATCGCCGCGGGCGCGCCCTGGGCAAAGCCGGCGCGCGGCACCAGCAACCCGCCGGCGGCGCCGACCGCCGCGGCGCGCAGCAACCTTCTTCTCGTAAGCATAGTCTTCGCCTCCCTGCAGATCACTTAGGGGATGCCGAGACGAATGCCCGCTTGTGTTCTTGTCTCGGCAGTCCGGCGATCCGCCATGCCCTCTCCTGCAGCGTAGGTCGTGGGGTCCGCTGCTTCAATGATAGTTTTCCCGACGGAGCTTGCCCAAGCCGCGCTTTCGGCATCGCATGAGATCGGCGGCAAGCGTTGCTTCCGATGGACCTTCGGTCGATGACGATGTTACGGTCGTCACGGGATGACCGCGATATCTGCAGCGCCGCCGACCGTTCGCGCGAAACAGGAAAGCGGCATCGATACCGCGCGGCCCGTGCTGGAAATTGTCGACCTGCAAACGCACTTCCTGCTGCGCGACGGCACCGTGCGCGCGGTCGATGGCTTCTCCTGCACGCTCAAACCGGGCGAGACGCTGGGTGTCGTCGGCGAATCCGGCTGCGGGAAAAGCATGACCGCGCTCTCGATCCTGCGGCTGGTGCCGGATCCGCCCGGCCGGATCGTGGGCGGTGCGATCCGCCTGGAGGGACGCGATCTCCTCGCCCTCAGCGAGGCAGAGATGCGGAAGATCCGCGGCAACGACATCTCGATGATCTTCCAGGAGCCGATGACCTCGCTCAATCCCGTCGTCACCGTCGGACGCCAGATCAGCGAGGCGATCACCCTGCACCAGGGCCTCGGTCATCGCGCCGCCCTCGACAAGACCGTGGAGATGCTCCGCATGGTCCGCATCTCCGAAGCCGAGCGGCGCCTCGGCGACTTTCCGCACCAGATGTCCGGCGGCATGCGCCAGCGCGTCATGATCGCGATGGCGCTCTCGTGCAACCCGAAGGTGTTGCTGGCGGACGAGCCGACGACCGCCCTCGACGTGACGATCCAGGCGCAGATCCTCACTCTCATGACGGAGCTGCAGGAACGGCTCGGCACCGCGATCGTCCTGATCACGCACGACATGGGCGTCATCGCCGAGAACGCCGACCGCGTCGTGGTCATGTACGCCGGCCGGAAGGTCGAGGAAGCGCCGGTGGACGCGCTCTTCGCCACCCCGCTCCATCCTTATACCCAGGGTCTGCTGCGCTCGATCCCGCGCCTCGACCTGTCGGTCACCGCGGATATCGGTCGCCATCGGCTCTCCGAGATCGAAGGCACCGTGCCGCCGCTGAGCAAGCTGCCGCCGGGCTGCGCCTTCTCGCCGAGATGCCCCTTCGCCACCGAGATCTGCCGCCGGGAGTATCCGCCGCTCGAGGAAAAGTCGCCGGGCCATTTCGCGACCTGCTGGCATTCCGACCGCGTGGCGCGTGCCGCCCCATGAGCGTCACGCCGATCCTGGAGGTCCGCGACCTCAGGAAGTATTTCCCGATCCGCCAGGGCCTGACGTCGCGCGTGGCGGCGAAGGTGCACGCGGTCGACGGCATCTCATTCGACGTCTACCGCGGCGAGACCCTGGGCCTGGTGGGCGAAAGCGGGTGCGGCAAATCTACCGCGGGCAAGGCGGTGCTGAAGCTGGTGGAGCCCACGAGCGGGACGATCAAGCTCGACGGCCGCGACATCACCCATCTCGGCCGGAGCGAGCTCAGGCCGCTGCGCCGGGAGATGCAGATGATCTTCCAGGACCCGTTCTCCTCCCTCAATCCCCGCATGTCGGCGGGACAGATCGTGGCCGAGCCTCTGGCGGTGCACGACATCGCCCATGGATCCCAGAGGCTCGAGCGGGTGGCGGCGCTGTTCCGGCGCGTGGGATTGCGTCCGGATCAGATGGCGGAGTTTCCCCACGCCTTTTCCGGCGGGCAGCGTCAGCGCATCGGCATCGCGCGGGCGCTGGCGGTGCAGCCCAAGCTGATCGTCGGCGACGAGCCGGTCTCCGCCCTCGATGTCTCGATCCAGGCCCAGGTGATCAACCTGATGATGGACGTGCAGGAGGAATACGGGCTCGCCTATCTCTTCATCGCCCATGATCTGGCGGTGGTGCAGCACATCGCCCACCGGGTGGCGGTCATGTATCTGGGCCGGATCGTCGAGCTCGCGGACAAGCGCTCGCTGTTCAGCCAGCCGTTGCATCCCTACACCGAGGCGCTGCTGTCGGCGGTGCCGATCCCCGACCCCAGGGGCAAGCGCGACACGCGCGTCGTGCTCACCGGCGACGTGCCGAGCCCGGTCAATCCGCCCTCGGGATGCCATTTCCACACGCGCTGCCCTTACGCGATGGAGCGGTGCCGGGTGGAGGCTCCGGCGCTGCGCGAGCTGCAGCCCGGCCACTGGGCGTCCTGCCACCGCCATTGATCGCGACGCCGCGGCAATAGCCCGCCTGGGGCCGCCGGGCCTAGCAAAACTATTGTTGCGGGGCCGGACCCGCCGGCTACTCTCGACGCGCAATCAAAGGAAAGGATCTCTCATGCCCGTTGTCCGCATCGCCTTCTACCAAGGCCGCTCGGTGGAGAAGAAGCGTGCGATCGCCGAGGCCGTCACCGACGCGCTCGTCCGCATCGGCGGATCGACCCGCTCCGGCGTGCATGTGATCTTCGAGAATGTCGCCAAGGAGGATTGGGTGATCGGCGGCGCACCCGAGATGGCGGAGAAGAAGGGCGGCGGCTAGGCGGCGACGAGCGGAGCAACACCAGTGCCGCAGCCCGTCACCAGCGTTCTTCTCAACGCGGAATATCCGATCGCGAAGCTGGCGGAGCTGGGGCGGCTCAGCGAGGAGCTGGGCTACCGGTGCCTCTGGTACACCGACCTGCGCTTCGCCACGGAGTGCTTCATCGGCCTTGCCGCCATCGCCGCCAAGACCAGCCGGATCCTGCTGGGGCCGGGCGTGGCCGACCCCTACTCCCGTCATCCCTCGATGCTGGCGAGCTCGCTCGCGACCCTTGACGAGCTCACGGGCGGCCGCGCCATCCTCGGCCTCGGTATCGGCGGCCAGGGACTGCCGGAGCTCGGCATCGAGCGCAAGCTGCCGGTGGCGGCGATGCGGGAAGCGGTGGAGATGATCCGCCCCCTGCTGGAGGGCAAGGAAGTCTCGAGCCAGGGCAAGGTCATCTCCCTTGCCGGGGCGAAGCTCGCGATCAAGCCGGTGCAGGATCGCATTCCCATTTATTTCGCGACCCACGGCGCCCAGATCGCGAAGCTCGCCGGCCAGATCGCCGATGGCGTGCTCATCGCCAACACTCTCAACCCCGCCGCCTTCGATTTCTACGTGAAGCAGCTCGACGAGGGCATGGCGAAGGCGGGACGGCCGGCATCCGCCGTGGATATCGGCCTGCGCGTCGAAGCCTGCATCGCCGATGACGACGAGGCGGCCTTCGCCGTGATGCGCAAGCGCGTCGCCTCGCGCGTCCTCGCGCAATACCCGCACTGGGAATATCTGGAGGCGATCGGCGTCAAGCTGCCGGACGCCTTCACTGACATCGCCAAGAGCCCCGACCGCGGCAAGTCCCAGGCCGGCGCCGCCGCGGCCCTGATGCCGCGGGAGGTCGTGGAATCCATGGTGCTCGCCGGCAATCCCGAGCGCTGCGCCCGGCAGCTCGCGCGGGGGCTGGGGCCGCGGATCACCCATCTGACGATCAGGCCCCACACCGTGCCGGGACAGGACGTCGGCGAGGTGCTCACGGCCTTCGCCCGGGACGTGGTTCCCCGCGCCCTGCAGCTCAGGACACAGGCCGCGGCGGGCTGAGCCGGCGGCATTCACTCGATGGAGAGGCCTCCATGGTCACGATGATCAACCTGCACATGGTCAACCCCGAGCAGCGCGAGCGCGCCATCCGCCTCCTGAAGAAGAACACCGAGCTGGCGCGGAAGGCGAAGGGCTTCGTCTCCCGGGAGATCTATTTCTCCGCCAAGGATCCGCTCAAGGGCTACAGCATCGCCACCTGGGAGACCCGGGAGGACATGGAAGCCTTCCTCAAGAGCCCCGGCCGTCCTGCCCTGGTGACCGAGGGCAAGGAGAAGCGCGTCTACGAGAAGACCCCGGAAGGAAACGTGCTGCTCTTCACTAGCACCGATCCCGACGTCTTCGAGCTGATCGACGTTCTTTAGCGTCACTCGTGGACCCTACAGCCGGCATGTGAGGCCGGCTCGAACGCTCATGCTCGTGCCCCACTATTTGTCACGGAAATCCCAGAACAGGAGATGCACGTTCGGGAACAGGGCGCCCTATTAAAATCCAGAGCGCGATTCCCGCCGGTTGCAGCGCGCAAACAGGTGGGCAATTGGCAAACTTCAGAAACTCGCCACGACTTGAAATGTCACCGCCACCGGTCGCTCGAGCACAAAAAAACGCCACAATTTTTGACCGGACTCGTACATGCCATCGGCATGGTGCATCGGAAGACATGCGCAAGCATCAACGAGGGATGCATCGAGATGAAATTTGAAAGGTTACCTGTGGCGGGCGCCTATCGGATCCATCTGGCGGCGCAGCCCGATCATCGCGGCTTCTTCGCGCGAAGTTGGTGCGTGGACACCTTCAGGGAGCAGGGAATTCATTTCGATATCGTGCAGGCAAACCTCTCGCATACCTTGGCGCGAGGCACGATCCGCGGCATGCACTATCAGCGAGATCCGTATCCGGACGCCAAGGTGGTGCGCTGCTGCCAGGGCAGAATCTTCGAAGTCATTGCGGATGTACGGCCGGGATCGGCAACGTACGGCCGCTGGTATTCGACGGTGCTTGAGGCGGATACGCTGGACGCCGTCTATGTTCCCGCGGGATGCGCCCAGGGATTCCAGTCGCTGACCGACGACGTCATCGTGGAATACTTCATGAGCGAGCGTTACCACCCGGAGCTCTATGACGGGTTTCGCTATGATGATATTCTTGTCGGTATCAAGTGGCCGGTTCCAGTCTCCGCGATCTCCGCTCAGGATCTGAGTTGGCCGGCCCTCGGACGCGCCCGCATTCAGACCCATTCCGAATCCAGGCTGGGCGTCGCCGCTCGAGCCGCCCTCCCTGGGCTGTCGCAATTTGAGAACCCGCACACCGCTGTCGACAGCCACTCGGGGTCTGCAGCAGCTGGCCGATTGACCATGGCCTGAACTTCTCAGCGAGGTTCGCCGGACGGTCTCACATGCGACGCACCATGAAAATTCTGACAGATCCTCTACGGACATGGAACTGAGCCTTACTCCCGCGCTCTGCACCCGCCTCAAGGGCGATGGCCGTGACTGTGGAATGGCTCAGGGCTTGAGCTATCTGACGGACGAGGAGTACGAAGCGTCGATAGCCGAGACTCTGTCGCGGGCCCCCGATATCGACGATATCTGGGTCTTCGCATACGGCTCTCTCATCTGGAAGCCGGCCTTTGCTCATATTGAACGCCGACTGGGCGTTGTCCGGGGCTGGCATCGTTCGTTCTGCTTGAAAACCACGCGCTGGAGGGGAACGCCAGACAATCCCGGCTTGATGATGGCCCTGGAGCGCGGCGGTCAGTGCCGCGGTGTGGCTTACAGATTGTCATCCGACGGGATATCGCAAAGCCTGGGGACGCTCTGGCGTCGTGAGATCGGCGTAAAGCCGATCAACCACCATCCCCGCTGGGTGACGGTCTACACGGACACGGGCTGGATACGCGCGCTGACTTTCACCGCGAATCCACGGGGCCAATCCTATGTCGGCGAGATTCCGCTCGAGGAATCCGCCGCCGCGATAGCCAAGGCCGTCGGTGTCTGGGGTTCCTGCGCGGAGTACCTCTACGAGACGATCGTTCATCTGGATGCGCTGGGGATTCGCGACCGCAGCCTCTGGCGGCTCCAGGCCCTCGTTGCCAGGAACATTGCCGCGACGGACGAGAACGAATCAATCTATGCCGACGGGCGAGGAAAATCATGAGAACCCTGGTTTTCGGCGGTGCTGGCTCGCTGTTTGCACGCAAGGTGCGGATGATTTTGCACGAGAAGGGGCTGACCTATGATGAAGACATTCGGCCGGGCATCCGTCCAATCGAGGAACTCCGGGGCTTGAACCCCACACTCGCGCTACCAGTGCTCAGAGACGGGCAGGAGCTTCTCTTTGGCTCGGATCTCATCATCGAATTCCTGCTCGACCGATATCCGACGCCGCGCGCCACCGGCGACTCCCCGCTCGCCGATCGGGCGACAAGGCCCGATGCCCATTGGCATGATCTCATGATTCTGGGAACCATCGACGCATTCGCGGACACGGTGGTCAACGTGCGCCACTTTCGGTCCGAGGGCATAAAGGGCGACTCATCCCGATATATGGCGCGCCAGGAGACGCGGCTGAACTCATGCCTGGACTGGCTTGACGAGCAAGCGACGGCCAAGGGTTTCTGGCCGGGCTGCTTCTCCATCATGGACGTGGCCGCGATCTGCGCGCTCGACTACGCCGAGACGCGGGACGTCATCCAATGGCGAGACCGACCATCGCTCGCGGCCTTGCACGCATATTGGCAGACACGGCCCTCGGTCGTCGCGACGGCGGAGCAGCCTCAGCCGGGCGGCCGCGAATTTTGTCCACGCCTCAGTCGCCCGAGAAGATCGCCTCCGGCAGCAGCGCCGAGACGCAGTAGGTGGGCACGTTGACCACGCTGCTGACCCGGAGGTCGACGGCGACGCTGCAGATGACGTAGGCCTGCTCGCGGGTGAAACCGCGCTCCTGCAGCAGCTCGATCATGTTCAGGACCGCGTTCCGGCAGGCGAGCGTCAGGTTCTCGGGCTCGCACTCGCCCTCCGGCGTGTTGGAGAAGCCCATCACGCCCAGAAAGCGCTGGGGCATGCCGATCTCGGGATCGGTGAAGTAGCGCTGATGGCTGAAGACCGGCGCCGTGAACTTGCGCGAGGCCGCCAGGCCCTTGTGGATCTTGAAGCGCACCGCCACGGTCGCCCCCATCTCCACCGCGGTGACGGAGACCTCGCCGTCGCCCTGGGCGAAATGCGCGTCGCCGGTGGAGAACAGCGCGCCTTCCTTGAAGACCGGCAGGAACAGCTTCGATCCCCGCGTCAGCTGCTTCACGTCGAAATTGCCGCCGTTCTCCCGCGGTGGATTGGTGCGGAGCCCATGCAGGCCGCAGGCGCCGCCGGGAACCGCGCCGGCGGGATCGGGCGGCAGCACGAAGCCGCCCTTGTCGAGGGCGCGCTGCTCCGCCTCGGTCCAGGCCTTCAGCTTCGCCGCCGAGGGCGCCACGCCCGAGACGCCCATGAAGGGCGCGCCGGGAATGCGGACGCCGGGGATCTGCTCCGACGTCGCCCAGCCGTGGCTGATCTTCCAGTGCACCAGGAACGGCGTATCCATGACGTCGCGCAGGAACCCGAGGCCGGGGATGCAGGCGCTCCAGGCCACCGGCTGGGGCATGACCTCGAGGAACTCCACCTCGAGGGCGTCGCCGGGCCTGGCGCCCTTGACGTAGACGGGACCGGTCAGGGGATGCACCGCCATGACGTCGAGCTTCGGGAAATCCGCCGCCGTCTTGTCCGGCGTGAGCTGGCCGTCGAGGGAATCCCGGGTCTCGATGACGACTTCCTCGCCCTCGCCCACTTCGATCACAGGCTCGATGTCGGGATGGAAGCGGTTGTGGCCGACCTTCGGTTCCTTGATGAGCGGCTTGCTGCGATCGATGCGAATCTCGTGCATGGGGACCTCCCTCTCAGCTCTCAGTGCCGGCCGACCTGGATGCCGCCGTCGACCACGATCGCCTGGCCGGTGATGTAGCGTGCCGCCGGCGAAGCCAGGAACAATACGACATCGGCGATATCGGAGGGATCGCCGACGCGTCCCAGCGGAATGTAGTCCGCCGCCTCCTTCAGCCCGGCATCGCCCAGGGAATGCCGCTCCGAGAGCGTCTGGGCGGTCCGGATCAGGCCCGGCGCCACGGCGTTGGCGCGGATGCCGCGGGCGCCAGCTCCGTCGCCAGGCCGCGCACGAAGCCGACCACGCCGGCCTTCGCCGCGGAATAATGCGCGTGCTCGCGCCAGCCGTAGACATGGCCCATGGTGGAGGCGATGGCGACGATGGCGCCGCTCTTGCGGGCGCGCATGCCCGGCACCGCCGCCCGCACCACCCGCAGGATGCCTTTGAGATCGATGTCGAAGGTGAGGTCCCAGGCGGCATCGGTCATCTCCGAGAACGGGACCCGGTGGGCGATGCCGGCATTGGCGACGACGACGTCGAAGGCGCCATAGCGCTTCTCGGCGTCAGCGACGACCTCGTTGGCCCGGGGCGTGCTCGTCACGTCGAGATGATGGAACTCGGCGCTGCCGCCCTCGCCGCGGATCTCCGCCGCCACCGCTTCGCCCTCCTGATCGAGGATATCGGTGCCGATCACGGTATACCCCGCCCGGCCGAAGGCGAGCGCCGTCGCGCGGCCGATGCCGATGGCGCTGCCGGTGATGAGGACGTTCTTGCCTGCCATGGGATCGATCCTTATGGGCTTGTGGTGCCTGCGGCCGCGGCGCGGAGCCGCGTCGTCGCGGCGTCGTCCACCGCGCCCGCCGGCGTTACCGCGACGCGATAGACGTCGGCGGCCCGCTCCGGCGAGATCCATCCCTCCCGCACGTCCCGCGCCACCCGCTGGGGATCGCGCCGCATGGGATCGCCGAAGCCGCCGCCGCCGTTGGAATAGGAGACGATCGTCTGATCCCGGCGGATGATCACCTGCTCGCTGGTGCCGAGCGGCGTGACCTCGCCGGAATCGGCGTTCAGCGATTGCCGCGCCGGCAGTGCCGCCTGCCCGCCCGCGACGCCGAGGGCCGGGTTGACCGTGCCGTCGCTCACGAAGCCGATCTCGATGTCGCAATCCACCGGCCGGAACTCGGTGAGGATGCCCGGCGCGCCGCGATAGAAGCCGGCGCCCTCGCTGTCCGGCACGATCCGGCGCGTCTCGATGCGGATGGGGTGGTGCAGCTCGTCCACCTCGACGCTGTCGTAGAAGGGCATGCCGGCGTTCCCCATGGTGAAGAGGGAGAGCCAGCCGTCGTTGCAGAAGGTGCCGGGGCCGCCGCCGGCGGCGAGGATCACCTCGTTGACGAAGAGCCCGTCGCCGTGGCGCGGGTCCCGGCCCGAGATCACGCCGGAGGCCGGCGGAATGCCGGCGCCGCCCTCCGCCATGCCGGCGTCGGGATCGATTTCCGCCATCGCCCGCTGCACCGCGCTGGTGACGCGGTCGGCGAGATTCGTGGTCGCGACCGAGGTGCAGGTAGGGTGACGGGGAATGCCGACGACGCAGTTCTCCCGGAGCCGCACCTCGACCCGCCGGAAGCTGCCGGCATTCGCCGGCACGGTCTGCGGCAGGCTGTTGAAGACGCCCACCATGGCCGACGTCCGCGCGCAGGCCTCGCTCAGGTTCACGCCCACCGGCAGCACGTCGATGTTGTCGGTCATATCGACGGTGATGAGGGCCGCCGCGCTGTCCACCGTGACATCAGCCGTCGCGGGGATGCCGCCAGCCGGCGTGCCCGGCAGGGGATCATGGGTGCAGGTCATGCGGGCGCGGCCGCTGCGCATGGCGCGGATCGCCTCCACCATGCGGCGCTCGCTGAACTCGAACCACTGGTCCGCATGGGCGCAGACCGTGGACCAGCCCAGCTCCTCCCCCATGCGCCGGATCTCGCGCTCGCCGATGCGAGCGGCACCGACCATGGCGAGGTAGTCGCCCCGCCACTGCTGCGGCACCCGGATCCGCATCATGCACATGTTGATGAAATCGATATTGTCGGCGTAGTTCTCCTGCACGCGTACTGCCGGAAAGATGAGGGCGCCCTCCTGATAGACGTCCCGGGCGGTGCCCATGTAGGTGGTCGGCAGGGAATTGCCACAGTCGGCCTGGTGCGCCTTGGCCAGCACCGTGAAGCGGTGCACGCCGCCATTGTCGAAGACCGGCACCAGGATCGTGTGGTCCGCGGCGTGGGTGTTGCCGTGATAGGGCGAGTTGTGCAGGAACGCGTCGCCGGGCTTCACGTCGGGATGGAACTGCAGCATCGCCTTCGCCATGAGATCGGCGCCGCGGAGCACGTGGATGGGATAGCTGTCCGCGGCCGTGAGCAGGTCGCAGTCCGCCGTCACCAGGGCGCAGGAGAAGTCGCGGGCGGTGTTGATGACGCCGGAGCGCGCCGTGCGCAGGAGCGTATTCGCCATCTTCCGCGTCACGCCCTCGAACCGTTTCTGCATGATCGCGAGCTTGACCCCATCGAGCCGGGGACGCGCGTCTTCCATGGTCCGCTCCCCCTCCGTCACCCGGGATCGACGACGAGCTGGCCGTCGCGCCGCCGCTCCGCCCGCGCCCCCGGATGGATCACCACCGTCGTGAAGCTCGATTCCACGATGGCGGGACCGTCGACGGGAACCCCGGGCTCGAGCGCATCGAGCTGATAGGCAGGTGCCACGATGCGGCCGGTCTCGCGGAACGCCATTCGCCGCGACCGGGCCGCACCCTCCCCACCCGCCGACGCCATCCGGTAGCCGTCGCGCCGGTCGCCGAGGCTGGACCGCGCCACCGCGCGCCAGCCGACGATCTCGATCTCGTCGGCATCGTCGGAAAAGCTGAAGAGCTCCCGATGCCGGGCATGGAAATCCTGCACGAGCTGCGCGGCATCGCCGTCGCCGCCGAACTCCGGCGCCCGGAGCGGCACCTCGACCTCCCAGACCTGGCTCGGGTAGCGGCCCTCGATGGAGAAATCGATGGCGATGTCCCGCCGGGCCTCCGACCGCGCGTAGAACTCCCTCGCCTCCGCGCCCAGCTTCGCCAAGATCGCGTTGGCGCGGGCCGCGTCGAAATGGCTCGCGCGCATGAATTCGGTATGGGCGAACTCGGCGCGCAGCTCCGACATCACCGCACCGGCCGCGCTCAGCACCGCGCCCACATTCGGGAAGATCAGCTTCTGACACTTTAGGCGGCGGGCGATGGCAACCGCGTTGAGGCCCGCCGCACCGCCGCCGCCGATCATGACCGTGGTCTCGGGATCGATCCCCTGCTTGACGGTGATCTCCTCGATCGCGTTGATCATGCTCTCGGTGGCGAGATCGAGGATCGAGAGCGCGGCGTCGTCGACGCCGAGACCGAGCTTCCCGGCGATCTCGACTTCGATCGCCGTGCGCGCGGCGTCGATCGCCAGCTCCATGCGGCCGCCGAGGAAGTACTCGGGATCGATGTAGCCCAGCACCAGGGCGGCGTCGGTGACCGTCGGGCGCGTGCCGCCGCGGCCATAGCAGACCGGCCCGGGCGTCGAGCCCGCGCTTTCCGGCCCCACATGCAGCAGGCCGCCCGCATCCACATAGGCGATGCTGCCGCCGCCGGCACCGATGCTCTTCACGTCCACCGAAGGGAAGCCGGTCATGTGTCCCTGGTAGACCGGACCGATCCAGGTCTCGCGAGTCCAGGGAATGACGCCGTTGAGGACGAGGCTGACGTCGTAGGTGGTCCCGCCGGCATCGGTGACGATCGCCGCTTGCGATCCCTCCTCCGCCGCATAGTGACGCCCGGCGACGGGGGCCATGGCGGGGCCGGAGTTGAGAGACAGTATCGGCCGGTCCGCGAGCTCGTCGATGTCGGCGACGCCGCCCTGGGAGGTAACCGCGAACATCTGGCCGGCGAGCCCGGCCTCCCGCAGCCGGGTCTTGAGCGACCGGAGATAGGCGCTCATGACCGGCTTCAGGGACGCGTCGATGCAGCAGGCGGAGGCGCGCCGGTATTCCCGAAGCGAGGGGTTGAGGCGATGGGAGAGCGTGACGGGGATGCCCGGCAGGTGTGTTGCCAGAAGCGCACCGACCGCGAGCTCGTGGACGGGATTGACGATCGACCAGAGGAGGCAGACCGCGACCGCCTCGACCCGCGCCGCCATCAGCCGCTCGACGATGTCCAGGACCGCCGCCTCATCGAGGGCCCGCACGATCCCACCGTCGGCGCCGATCCGCTCCGGCACCTCGAAGGTGAGCGAGCGCGGGATATAGGGCTCGGGATAAGGGATTCGATAGTTGAAGGGATCGGTGCGGCCGCCCTCGCGGATCAGCAGGATGTCCGGATGACCCGATGTCGTCAGCAGCGCGGTCCGGCCGATGTTGCCGGTCACCACGGCATTGATCGCCCGGGTGGTGCTGTGGATGAAGACCTCGGTCGCGGCGAGGAACCGCGCCAGGGGCCAGCCGCGATCCGCCGCCGCCAGGGTCACGACATCGACGATGCCGTCGATGGGATCCGGGCTCGTCGTCGGCGACTTATACACCCGCAGCAGACCGGCACCGTCATCCACCACGAGGTCGGTGAAGGTGCCGCCGACATCGACGGAAAGGCGCAGGGAACCCGTTTGCATGGCGCGCAAAATCAAGCAATCGCCATGCCAGGGAGCGCGCTCATCCCGGCGCCGGAAAGTTCTGCCGCCAGTGCTCGGCCACGTCGACGCCGCGGCAGAACCAGACGCCGGGACGCCGACAGCGCATGCTCCAGGAACCGGATCAATCCTACCGCCCGGCCCGGCCGCCCGATCAGGCGATCGTGGAGTCCGATCGACATCAGCTTCGGCCGCTGGAGTCCCTCCTCGTAGAGGAGATCGAAGCAGTCCCGGTGATAGCAGAAGAATTCGTCGGCGGTGCTGAAGCCCCGGTTCTGGTCGAAGCGATTGTCGTTGGTCTCGTAGGAATAGGGCACGACGAGATGGCTGCTTCCCGCCGACTTCGACCCAATAGGGCAGCTCGTCGTTGAGGGCGTCGCGGTCATAGAGGAAGCCGCCGTACTCCACCAGCAGCCGCCGGGTGTTGGGACCGGGACGGCCGGTCATCCACCCCACCGGCCGGCTTCCCGTCAGCGTCTCGATGCCGGCGACGGCCAGGCGAATGTGCTCGCGCTCGGTCGCCTCGTCCACTTTGTGATAATCGATCCAGCGGTAGCCGTGGCTGACGATCTCATGGCCGGCGGCGACGAAAGCCTTTGTCACCTCGGGATTGCGCTCCAGCGCGCGCACCACGCCAAGCACGCTCACCTTGATGTCGAAGCGCTCGAAGATGCGCAGGAGCCGCCAGACGCCGCTGCGGCTGCCATATTCGAAGATGGATTCCGCAAGCGGGCTGCGCAGGCCTGGATAGGGTTGCACGCCGATATCGGTCAGCATCGCCTCGGAGGCGGCATCGCCGTCGAGGATCGAGCTTTCGCCGCCCGCCTCGTAGTTGAGATTGATGTTGATGGCGATGCGCGCGCCGTTCGGCCAGCGCGGATGCGGCGGATCGGCGCCGTAGCCGATGAAGTCCCGTGCCGGTCCTGTTGTGGTCATGGCAACTCCGCGGGTGCTCGGCGCCCAGTTTCGACGCCGATCTCCTGTTGAGTTGCGCCGACGCCATCAGTATACATCCCGCCACCGTCAACCGCAGACATCCCGCGACAACATGGGCCGATCGGCACCGAAGAAATCCGCATCAGCGCGCGCCGCCCGACGCGGCAAGGCGAAATCGACCGAGGATCGGCCGGCGGTCGGGAAACGCGTGCGCTACCTGCGGCGGGTCAAGCGGATGACGCTCAACGATCTCGCCCATGCCGCGGGCTGCTCGGTCAGCCTGCTGTCGCGGGTCGAGAACGATGTTGTGACACCCTCCCTCAGCACCTTGCACCGCCTGTGCCACGCTCTCGATACCAGCGTCTCGGCTCTGCTCACCGAGCCCGACAATCTCGATGCCGTCGTCTACGGTCCCTCCAGCCGGCCCACCCATGCCCGCATCGAGGCGGTGGAGGGCGATGGCAGCTCGGCGGAGAGCCTCGTTCCCTTCGCCGATACCAGGCTCCTGGAGGGTCTGCTGATCAATCTGCCCGCGGGACGCAAATTCTGCGGGCCGTTCGAGCACCACGGCGAGGAAGTCGGCTACGTCCTGGAAGGACAGCTCGAGCTGGTGGTCAATCGCCGGACCTATGTGGTCAAGACCGGCGACAGCTTCTTCTTCCGTTCCGACCAGCCGCATCTCTATCGCGCCAAGGGCAAGCGCCGCTGCCGCGTGATCTGGATCAACACGCCGCCGACATTCTGACCGGAAGGCGTTCCTAGACATTCACCGCATCCTGCTCCCGCGCCACCATCCGGAGGAAGCGCTGGGTGCGCTCCTGCTTGGGGAAATCGAGAATATCGGCGGGCGCGCCGTCCTCGACGATGCGGCCCTCGTCCATGAAGACGACGCGGTCGGCCACTTCCCGGGCGAAGCGGATCTCGTGGGTGACCACGATCATGGTCATGCCGGTCTCGGCAAGACGCCTGATCACCGCCAGTACCTCGCCAACGAGCTCGGGGTCGAGGGCCGAGGTCGGCTCGTCGAACAGCATCAGTCGCGGCGAGATTGCGAGCGCCCGGGCGATCGCCACCCGCTGCTGCTGGCCGCCGGAGAGGCGGTGCGGCAGGTGGTCCATGTGCTGGCCCAGGCCGACGCTCGCCAGCAGGCTGGCCGCGAGCTTGCGCGCCTCCGCCGGCTTCTCGCCGTAGACCCGGATCGGCGCCTCCATCACGTTCTCGAGCGCGGTGAAGTGGCTGAACAGGTTGAAATGCTGGAACACCATGCCGATGCGGGCGTTGGCGCGCGCCTTGGCCAGGTCGCCGATCGGCCGCAGCTTGTTGTTCTTCTTCTCGTAGCCCACGTACTTGCCGTCGACGGTGATCTCGCCCCAATCCAGGCTCTCGAGGTGATTGACCAGGCGCAGCAGCGTGCTCTTGCCCGAGCCGCTGGGACCGATGACGGTCACGACCTCGCCGCGCTTCACCGTGAGGTCCAGGGAGCGCAGCACCTCGCGCTTGTCGTAGGATTTCCAGACATTCGTGCAGGCGACGAAAGGCTCGTCGCCGGTATCGGCGCGCTCGGCGTTGGCGGTCTGCATCTGCCGGCGCCAGACGGAGAGATCGATGGTCTCCGGAGCCGCTGCGGCCGGCGCCACCGCCGGCACCAGCGGCGCGGGCGTCTCCACCAGCGAGGGCGCGCCCGCGGGCGCGGTTCCCAGCCGGAAGCCGAGGAAGCGTCCGAAGCCGGAGGCGAATGCCGGGCGCCGATCGGCGTCGGGATTGTAGCGGCGCTCCAGCAGCCCCTGCAGCAGGGAGATCGCGCTGGTCAGCACGAGATAGATCGCGCCCGCCGCCGCGAAGACGGTGAAGAACTTGAAGTTCTGCCCGACGATCTGCTGGCTGCGGAAGGTGAGCTCGTTGACGAAGATGACCGAGGCGATCGAGGTGCCCTTGATCATGCTGATGGTGTCGTTGGCCATGCCCGGCAGGATCGCGCGCATGGCCTGGGGCAGCACGATCCGCCGCATGGTGAGCATCGGCCCCATGCCGAGGGAGGCGGCGGCGATCGACTGGTTGCGGTTCACCGACAGGATACCGCCGCGCAGGATCTCCGCGCTGAAGGCCGCCTCGTTGAGAGCGAAGCCGATGACCGCGGTGGAGAAGGTATCGAGGCGGATCCCGATACCCGGCAGGGCGTCGTAGAGGAACACCAGCTGCAGGAGCTGCGGCGTGCCGCGGACGAACCAGATGTAAACCCAGGCGAAGCCCCGCACCGGCGCATAGGTCGAGAGGCGCATCAAGGCCAGCCCCAGCCCCAGGAACATGCCGCCGATCATGGCGAGGACGGAGATCTGGACCGCGAGCCAGGCGCCCTGGATCAGGAACGGCAGGGTGAAGTAGTAGAGGAGCTCCGCATACCAGCCCGGCGGCTCGGTCTTCACCGCCAGCCCGCCGCTGGCGAGCTGGTTGAGCGTCGCGGCGCCCGGTGCGGTCTGCGCGATGCCGGGCACGCCGTGCCCCAGCTCCCACAGGCAGGCGCAGAGCAGCAGGGCGAGGACGCCACCAGGACTTTCTCATCGTGCGTGGTCCTCGCCCCGATACTGCCTCGGCGGTGCGGCGGCGAGCACGGCTCGCCGCGCCCCGGTCATCGCTGGATCTTGGTCGGCACGATCAGCGCGGGATCCACCTTGTAGGCCTCGAAGATCTTCTTCTGCGTGCCGTCGGCCTGGAGCACTTCCATCGCGTCGGCGATCGCCTTCAGGAGATCCTCGTTGCCCTTCTTCATGGCGACGCCAATCTTGAAGTCGCTGATCACCTTGAAGCCGCGCTCGAATCCCGTGGGATTGTCGGCCGCGAGCTGATCGACCATGGCGAGGTCGCTCAGGAGGATGTCGGCACGGTCGTTCTGGATGAGCCGGGTCCCTGCGGGAATGTCGGGGTAGGTGAGGATGTTGACCGCCGCCTTGCCCGCCGCCACGCACTTGGCGCTCTGGTCGCGGAACGCGGCTTCCTCGACGGTGCCGAGGCCCGCCGTCGCCGTGAGCCCGCAGACGTCGTCCATGCCGCCGATCTTCTTGGGATTGCCCTTCTTCACCAGGGCGCCGGTGCCTGCGTTCATGTAGAGGACGTAGTCGACCTGCTCGGCGCGCTTGGCGGTGTAATAGAGATTGTCCCACATGGCGTCGGCCTGGCCGGCAATGACCGCCGGCAGCAGGCCCGACCAGCCGCCGAGCTTGAACTCGAATTTCGCGCCGATGCACTTGAACGCCGCCTTGGTGAGATCGGCGTCCACCCCGATGATGTTGTTGAAGTCCTTGGGGTCCCGCATGCTGTAGGGCGGGCTTTCGCCGTCGGCGCCGATCAGGACCGTCTTCTTGGCAATGCCCGGATATTTCTCCGCCAGCTTCGCCGGCTCGCACTTGGCGCCCTCGGCCGCCGCCGTGCCCGGCATCGCCGCCACCACTACCGCCAGCACCGCGGCCGATACGGCCGCCCCCCAGAATTCCAACCGACTCATCGCTTCGCCCTCCTCTTTCTGCTGTGCCTCTCTCACGTGCCCGCCCGGCGGTTTGCCGCAACAGTCACGAGAACGTGACGGTTTGATCCGCCATCGCGACGCCGCCGCCCAATCGGCGCGGCATGGATGCGGGCTATTTGCGTGTTACGAAAGCAAGTTGCATGCCATGGTTGGAGACCAGCCACGGCACCAACCTCGGTTTAACCGCGCAGTGAAAATCCGGGAGCCCACACGTCGACTGCTCAGATTCGAAGCCTCTGCTCAATCAGAGGGCATATGAGATCAGCGCGTCGCCACTGGCGGCTCTGCCGCGAGCCGTGCAGCAGACGAGCCTCATGCCGTGCCCGGCGCGCCGGCACTGGCATAGGGGTTGCACCCTCGGCAGAGAGTCAGATCGATCCGGCGAGTGCGCCGTGGCGCCGCATCCAGGGGAAGGAAACAACGTGATGACGAAATATTTCAAGGAGATCGTCGATCTCGGGCACGAGTATTACAACGACATGCCCAATCTCGGCGCCAGCCACTGCTCCTTCTGGCCGCTCGAGACCTTCGACCATCTGCGCAAGATCACCAGCGGCAAGCTGGCGATGGAAGGCAAGATGATCCTGATGCCGGAGCATTGCGGGACCCATCTCGACGTCCCCCGGCATTTCGACGAGGACGGTCTGACCGTCGACAAGGTGCCGCTGGAGCAGCTGATCCTGCCCGGCCATCTCCTGGACTTCACCCACAAGAAGAACGGCGAGCCCATCACCATCGCGGATTTCGAGGCCGCCGAGGCGAAGACCGGCCGCAAGGTCGGACCGGGCGTGGCCACCATGTGCTGGACCGGCGTCGACAAGGACTGGCAGAAGCCCGGCTTCGTCAGCGACCGGCCCTATGTGCCGACCGACGCCGCCCAGTGGCTGGTCGACCGCAAGATCACCCTCTTCGCCACCGACCTCATCGGCATGGACGATCCCGACGAATGGTGGTGGCCGACCCATGACATCTGGCTCAAGGCCGGCATCTGCATGGTGCAGCAGCTCTGCAATCTGGAGCAGCTCGTCGGCAAGGAATTCCTGTTCATCGCCCTGCCGCTCAAGATGCGCGGCGGCACCGCCTCGCCGGTGCGGCCGGTGGCGCTGGTGATGTGAGCCATGCACGAATCAATAGGTCTGAAAGGAATGAGTGAGCGATTCTGCTGGGAGTGGGGCAACTTGCCACCCGACGAACCCGCTGGCGCCGGTTACGAGTACGCGGGCCATCTCGGCTGCGTCTTGGGGCCGAAATCGGGATAGACCGCGTCTCTCTCGGAGAGGATTGGCGCCGGGATCGGCCAAACGATGCCGAAAGCCGGGTCATTCCAGCGCACCCCTGCCGACAATTCCGGCGCGTAGAAATCCGTCATCAGATACAGCAACTCGGTCTCGTCCGCCAACGTCTGCATTCCATGGGCGAAACCCGGCGGGAGGTAGACGGCCCGATGATTGTCCGATGTAAGCTCGACGGCCTCCCACCGGAGGAACGTGGGCGAGTCCGGCCGCAGATCGAGTGCGACATCGAAAACGGCGCCGCGGGTGCAGCGGATCAGCTTTCCCTCGCGGCTCGGCGGTCGTTGAAAATGCATCCCGCGCAAGGTGCCACGCCGTTGGCTGAAGGACACGCTGCTTTGGACGATATCGGCGGGAAGGCCCTGTGCCTGAAATTCGTTGCGGCAGAAGCTGCGGGAAAAGAAACCGCGCTCATCCAGCACGGGCTCGAAATCCACGATGACGGCGTCTCGAAATAGCTTGAAGGGAGCGAACTTCATCTCTGCCGCCTCTTACAGCACTTGAACCGAGGGAAGGGACACGACGAACCGGCCTGGCGTCTCGGCGAGGATCGGAAAGCCATGCTCAACTCTTGAATGGGTCATTGTTGTGCCGAACCGGCGCTGCAGAGCTGATCGAGGCAGTCAGACAGCGCTTCCCGCCAGGGCCGCGGCACGATCCCATAGCTCTGCCGGATCTTCGCGCAGTCGAGCACGGAATTAAGCGGTCGGCGCGCCGGCGTCGGATATGCCTCAGTCGTAATTGGGATCACCTCGCTCGGCGTCTTCATGCCCCGCTGTCGCGCCGCCTCGAAGATTTCTCTGGCAAAGCCGTACCACGTCGTCTCTCCCTGGCCGCAAAAATGGAAAGTGCCGAAGCGATCCGCGCCGCCGAGAACCGCCATGGTGATCTCAACAACGGCGCGCGCCAGATCGGCCGCCGCCGTGGGACAGCCGTGCTGGTCATCCACGATGCTGAGACGCTCGCGCTCGGATCCGAGCCGCAACATGGTGCGCACGAAGTTGCGGCCCACCGGACTGTAAACCCAGGCCGTCCGCAGGATGACATGCCGCTCAAGCCGCCCACGGACCTCGCTCTCGCCAGCGGCCTTGCTGGCACCGTAGACCGAAAGCGGGTTGATGGGATCATCCTCCCGATAGGCTCGATCCAGAGCGCCATCGAAAACATAGTCGGTCGACAGATGGACAAGGGCGCCTCCGCTGTCCCTGCACACATCGGCGAGCGCGGCGGGTCCGTCGCGATTGACGGCGTAGGCAAGGTCAGACACCAATTCCGCCGCATCGACCGCGGTGAACGCCGCGGCATTGACGATTACTCTCGGGCGCCTCGCGGTGAGCCTCCGGATATCCTCCGGCCGAGTCAGATCGACAGTCTCGCGACCCAGAAATGCCACGCGGACATTGGCCGGCCAGTCAGCCCGCTCCAGCTCGATCGCGAGTTGGCCGGTCCGACCGATAACGACGACCGTGTCACCTGTTTCGGTCATGATCGGTGCTCGGCATCAGCGCTGGTAAGGGCCGGCTTTAGAGCCAGCCCTCCCGCTTCGCGTGATCGAGGGTCTCGTCGAGAGCGACGCCGACCACCCGGATGATCTCCTCGACTTCCTTGGGCTCGATGGTGAGCGGCGGCGCGGCGGTGAGCGCGTCGCCGAGGCTGCGCAGAATGACGCCGTGCTCCTGGCAGCGGCGCTCGATGAAGAGGCCGACATTGAGCTCCGGCGCGAAGGACTCCTTCGTCGCCTTGTTCTTGACCAGCTCCAGCCCCGACATCAGGCCGATGCCGCGGGCCTCGCCGACGAGGGGATGCCCGGCGAAGCTCCGGAAGCCTTCCTGCAGGATCGGCCCTACCGCGCGCACCTTGCCGACGATGTCGATCTCCTCGTAGATCTTGAGCGTCTCGTTCGCGACCGCGGAGCAGACGGGATGGCCGGAATAGGTGAAGCCGTGGCCGAAGACGCCGAGCTTGCCGCTCTCCTGCAGGCAGGCGTCATAGATCGGTTGCGAGATCAGCACGGCCGAGATCGGCAGATAGCCCGACGACAGTCCCTTCGCCATGGTGATGATGTCGGGCTTCAGCCCGAAGACCTGGCAGCCGAACATGGCGCCGGTGCGGCCGAATCCGCAGATCACCTCGTCGGCGATGAAGAGCACGTCGTGGCGCTTCAGCACCGCCTGGATCTTCTCGAAATAGGTGCGGGGCGGAACGATGATGCCGCCGGAGCCCATGACCGGCTCGGCGATGAAGGCGGCGACGGTATCCGCGCCCTCCGCCAGGATCAGCTTCTCCAGATTGTCCGCCATCCGGGTGGCAAAATCCTCCTCGCTCTCCCCCGCCTCGGCGTAGCGCCAGTAGTGCGGGCAGTCCGTATGGAGGAACCGGTCGATCGGTAGGTCGAAATCCGTGTGATTGCGCTGCAGGCCCGTGAGGCTGCCGCTGGCGATGGTGACGCCGTGATAGCCGCCGCGCCGCCCGATGATCTTCTTCTTGGCGCGGCGCCCGAGGGCGTTGTTGTAGTACCAGACGAGCTTGATCGCGGAATCGTTCGCCTCGGAGCCGGAATTGGCGAAGAACACCTTGGACATCGGGACCGGCGACAGCTTGATCAGCCGCTCCGCCAGATCGATCCCCTGGGGATGGCTCTTGAAGCGGAACATGTGATAGCTCGGCAGCTCCATCATCTGCCGGTAGGCCGCCTGGGCCAGGCGCTCGTTGTGGAAGCCCAGGGTCACCGACCAGAGGCCCGAGACGCCCTCGATGAAGCGATTGCCCTGGTCGTCGATCACGTAGACGCCGTCGCCCTTGGCGAGGACCAGCGGCCCTTCCGCCTCGTGGACGACGAGATTGGTCATGGGATGGAGCACGAAGGCGCGGTCGCGGGCGCTGGTTGAATTCGGCACCAGCGGTGCAATTTTCGTCATCTCGTTCATGGTGGGACCCCTGCTCCCTTTTCCCGCGCCGGCACCGGACGCGCCGGTTCCTGCGAGATACGATATCCGCAAGACCTGTGCCATGCCAGAGGGGCGCGTCGCGGAGAAGGCCTGAGTAGTTTCCGAACCTCCCGGCGCGACGCCCGGGCGGCCTATGCTTGGGGCGTTCCCAGCTGCCGGAGGCAGCCCTACGTGCGTGAGCTGATTGGCGGTCGGGCGTCTCCGGAGGCCTCGCACCCAGACAGCCCCCTGCGTCCAACCCGAGGGCATAGACCATGGCGGCTATTTTCAGGTGCGACGGCGGCGGCCCGGTGGTGAGCCTGCCGCATTTCTGGGAGCATACCGTCGGCAGCGGCCACGCGCCCATGGCGCTGCGGGCGGACTGGCGGGAGCAGATGCGGCGCGCCCATGACGAGCTCGGTTTCCGGCATGTGCGCTTCCATGGCCTGCTCTGCGACGACGTCGGCACGCTGATCTCCGAGGGAGAGACGCTTTTCTATTCTTTCTTCAATGCCGATCAGATCTTCGACTTCCTGCTATCCATCGGCATGCGGCCGTTCGTCGAGCTCAGCTTCATGCCGACGACGTTGGCATCGGGTGGCCAGACGGTCTTTCACTATGCCGCCAACGTCTCGCCACCCAAGGATTACGCGCACTGGGCGACGTTGATCCGCAAGCTCGTTGCCCACTGGGTCGAGCGCTACGGGCTGGCGGAAGTCCGCGAATGGTTCTTCGAAGTCTGGAACGAGCCGAACCTCGACGCCTTTGGCAGCGGGCGGCAGGACGAGTACTTCAAGCTCTACCGCTACACCGCCGAAGCGATCAAATCGGTCGACGGCGAGCTGAAGGTCGGAGGACCGGCCACCGCGGCAAACGCGTGGATCGACGACTTCATTGGGTTCTGCGTGAAGAATCAGCTTCCGGCCGATTTCATCAGCACGCACCACTACCCTACCGACGCGTTCGGGCAACCCGGCGACGACACCGAGGCACAGCTCTCGAAAAGCCGCCGCAGCGTGCTGCGCGACCAGACGCGTGAGGTGCGCCGGCAGGCCGGGGACCGGCCGGTCTATTACACGGAATGGTGCACATCCTCCAATCCGCGCGATCCCCTGCATGACGAGCCCTATGCCGCCGCCTTCATCGTCAAGACGATCATGGAGGCGAACGGGCTCGTGCAGGGTTACAGCTATTGGACCTTCTCGGACCTCTTCGAGGAGAATTACTTTCCGTCCGTGCCGTTTCACGGTGGCTTCGGGTTGCTCAATATCCACGGCATCGCGAAGCCGGCCTATCGCGCCTTCGAAGTGCTGCACCATCTCGGGACCGAGCTGCTGCCGGTCGAGGGAATCCATCCCACCGTCGATGCCTGGGTCGTTCGAGGTGCGCGATCGACGACCGTGCTTCTCACCAACTACGCCCTGCCGCGTCACACGATCGCCGTCGAGACGGTCAAGATGACGCTCGCCGGCGTGCAGTCTCCGACCGAGGCCACGATCCGGCGGATCGATTCCGATCACGCCAATGCCAAGCGGCGCTGGGAGGAGATGGGATCGCCAGAATATCTGAGCGCCGCGATCGTGGCGGAGCTCAATATCGTGTCGCGTTGCGAATCCGAGGCGCAGCCGTTCGATTTCCAGGGCGGCGTCCTCAGTGTCGATGTCGTCTTGCCCCCGCTCTCGGTGGCGGCCGTCACCTTTCAATTTGCGGCGGGCGATGGCGTCTGAACTGCCCGCTGAATCTGATGAGGGATTGCTGGATCGGTTCCAGCGCGCGGCGTTCGGGTATTTCCTGGAGCAATTCAATCCCGAGAACGGACTGGTGGCCGACACCAGCCGCACCGGCGCCCCCGCCAGCATCGCCGTGGTGGGCTTCGCGCTCTCCTGCTATGTGGTGGGAGTAGAGCGCGGCTGGATGACGCGCGCGGACGCGGCGGCGCGCACGCTCACGACCCTGCGCTTCTTCTGGAGCGGTCCGCAGGGCGAGCAACCCCAGGCCCTCGGCTACAAGGGCTTCTTCTACCATTTTCTCGACATGCACGACGGCCGGCGGGTCTGGCAATCGGAGCTGTCGCTGATCGACACCACGCTGCTGCTCGCCGGCGTGCTGACGGCAGGCGTCTACTTCAGTGACGATGCGCCAGATGAAAAGGAGATTCGCGAACTCGCCGATGCGATCTATCGCCGCGTGGATTGGCGGTGGGCGCAGGGTGGCCAGGTGACGGCGCGGCAGGGATGGAAGCCCGACAGCGGATTTCTGCACTATGGCTGGGATGGCTACAACGAGGCGACCATTCTTTATGTTCTGGGCCTGGCCTCACCGACGCATCCTCTGCCGGAAGACAGCTTTGCCGCGTGGACCCTGACCTATCAGTGGGAGAATATCTACGACCGCGATCTTCTCTATGCGGGACCGCTCTTCGTTCACCAGTTCTCCCACGCCTGGCTCGATCTCCGGGGCGTCCGTGATCGGTTCATGCGCGAGAAGCGCAGCGACTATTTCGAGAACAGCCGGCACGCGATCCAGGTCCAGCGCGAATACGCCTACCGCAATCCCCATGGCTTCGACGGCTACGGTGAGGATTGCTGGGGCATCTCGGCGGGCGAAGGACCGGGATACCCGGCACTCGGCAAGGATAGCCGCGAGCGCCTTTGCTTCGGCTACGCCGCTCGCGGCGTACCCTACGGTCCCGACGATGGAACGATCGCGCCGGCGGCGACGCTCGCCTCGCTGCCCTTCGCACCACAGGTTACTCTGTCGGCGCTGCGCCATTTCTGCGCGCGTTACCCGGAGATCGTTCGCGGCTCCCGATTGCCGAGCGGCTTCAATCCCACGGTGGTCGGCAACGGTTCGGCCGGCTGGGTTTCCGAGGGCTATTTCGGCCTCGATCAAGGCATCGTCGTGCTGATGATCGAGAACCACCGCACAGGGCTGATCTGGAAGCTGATGCGGGATTGCCCCTATATCCGAGCCGGATTGCATCGAGCCGGCTTCACGGGTGGCTGGCTGTCGCGATGCGGTCTTCGCAAGGTGCTCCATGCCCAACGATGAATTGCCGCCGGAATTCACCTCCGTCGCCGAGGATCCGGCGCTGCTGGGCAATATCCGCCCGCCCGATTGGCAGAACCCGATCCCGAGGACCAACTACAATCTTGTCGTCATCGGCGCGGGTCCCGCCGGGCTCGTCGCCGCCCGTGCCGCGGCTGCCTTGGGCGCGAAAGTCGCCCTCGTCGAGCGCAGCCTCATCGGCGGCGATTGCCTCAATATGGGGTGCGTCCCCTCCAAGGCGATCATCCGGACGTCCCGCGTCTATGCGGAGATGCGCTACGCCGAGACCTTTGGCGCTGAGCCGCCGCGCAGCATCGGCATTGATTTTCCCCGGGTGATGGAGCGGATGCGGCGCATTCGGACGCGCATCAGCCGCGCCGATTCAGCGCGGCGCCTGAGCGAAGCGGGCATCGACGTTTTTTTCGGCGCGGCACGCTTTGCCGGGCCGCGCGCCGTCACGGTAGCGGGACAGACCCTGACCTTCAAAAAAGCGCTCATTGCGACCGGGGCTCGGCCGCTGACGCCCTCGATCCCGGGGCTCGCGGAGGCCGGGTATCTGACCAACGAAAATCTCTTCGATCTGATCGAATGCCCGGCCCGCCTGATGGTCATCGGCGGCGGGCCGCTGGGCTGCGAAGCGGCCCAGGCTTTCTGCCGATTGGGATCCCACGTCATCATCGCCCAGGACGACCCGATGTTCCTGCCGAAAGAAGAGCGGGATGCCGCGCAGATTCTTTCGGACTCCCTGGCCCGCGATGGTGTCGAGATCCATCTCAACACCGAAGTCGTGTCGGTCCGGACGGACGGCCGCGCGAAGATCGTCGATCTCATCAGCGACGACAACAGGACCAGCGTCTCGGTGGACGAGATCCTGGCCGGCATCGGCCGGGCCCCCAATGTCGACGGCATGGATCTGGAGGCCGCCGGTGTCCGGTACGACACCCGGACCGGCGTACTCGTCAACGACTTCCTGCAGACGTCAAACCCGCGGATCTACGCCGCCGGCGACGTCTGCCTGGAGCATAAATTCACCCACACCGCCGACGCGTCGGCGCGCATCGTGGTGCAGAACGCGCTGTTCCTCGGGCGCAGAAGGTTGAGTGCCCTGACGATCCCCTGGTGCACCTACACGGACCCGGAGATCGCCCATGTCGGTCTCTACGTGCGAGAGGCACGGGAGAGAGGCATACCCGTGAAGACCTTCACGGTCCTCATGCATGACGTCGACCGCGCGGTGACCGACGGAGAAGAAGAGGGCTTCGTGAAGATACACGTGAAGGACGGCACCGACCGGATCCTGGGTGCCACCGTGGTGGCGCGTCATGCCGGCGAGATGATCAACGGTCTCTCCCTGGCGATCACCTCGGGGATCGGCCTGCGTGCCCTCGCGCGGGTGATCCATACCTACCCGACACAGGCGGAGGCGTTCAAAATGGCCGCCGACGCCTATACGCGCACCCGCTTGACGCCCGCCATCAAAGCTCTGACGACGCGGTGGCTGTCGTGGTAGCCGCCGCGGCGCCCGACAGCGTAGCGGAGGCCGAAATCCCTCATTCCGCCGCGATCTTCCGCGGCTTCGGATGCCGGAGCCGCGGCAGGACATTGTCGATCAGCCGCTGCAGATCCCGCTCGTAGTCGGGGAAGATGAAGCAGACGCCCGCTAGCCCCTGCTCCGCCAGACCGTCGAGATAGTCCGCCACGGTCTGGTAGGACCCGGCCACGTAGGGGATCGCCATGTAGGTCTGGACCGCCAAATCCTTGTAGGTTGCCCGGGAGAAGTCCATGCCGGCAACCCGCGCCCATTCCTGCATCGCCGCCTTGTCGCTGTGCTCGATGAAGAAATCCCGCTTGGCCATGGCGGCCTCGTCGGTCTCCTCGGCGATGACGGTCAGGAGGACGTAGGCGCCGACCTCCCGCCCGTATTCCGCCGCCACCCCCTGCAGCCTGGCATTGAGCCGTCCGAGATCCGCCAGCGTATCGTCCTGGCCGCCGAGGAAGCTGTAGTCCGCGTGCTGGGCCGTGAACCGCAGCCCGCGCTCCGACTGGCCGGCACAGATGATCGGCAGCTGCCGGGACGGCATCGGCAGGGACTTGCAGTCCTCGAGGTCGAAGAACCGGCCCTTGTGGGAGACGCGGCCGGTGCCCCAGAGCTTGCGCAGGACGTCGAGGTACTCGGTCGCGAATTCGTAGCGGTACTTGAAATACTCGTCGCCCCGCCAGAGGCCCATCTGCTCGTATTCGAGCTTGTTCCAGCCGCTGACGATGTTAACGCCGAACCGGCCCTTGCTGATGTCGTCGATGGTCGCCGCCATCTTGGCAATGACGGCGGGATGGATGGTCGGAATGGCGACGGAAGCGTAGAGCCGGATGCGCTCCGTCGCCGCGGCCACCGCCGCCATCAGGGTGAAGGATTCCAGGGAATAGTCCCAGTGGCTGGTCGTGCCGCCGAAGCCCCGCCACTTGACCATCGACAGCAGGAAGTCGAAGCCTGCGGCCTCGGCGATCACCGAGTTAAGCCGGTTGAGCTCCCAGCTCGGCATGTACTGCGGCGGCGATGCGTCCGCCATGATCGCGCCGCCCTTGGCGTTGGGAAGAAAGATGCCGAGATCGAGCGCGCGCACCATGTTGCCTACGAGCCGCAGGCCCTATTGCCTGAAAACGGCCACCGGCTCCATCAGCGAGGGATCGATCTTGTAGGTCTCCAGGATCTGCTTTTCGGTGCCATTGTCCTGAAGAACCCGCATCGCGTCATAAATGGCCTTCAAGAGGTCCTCGTTGCCCTTCTTGACCGCCACGCCGATCTTGAAGTCGCTGACGATCTTGAAACCTCGCTCGAACACAGCGGGATTGTCGAAGGCGAGTTTGTCGACCAGCGCCAAATCGCTCATCATGATGTCGGCGCGATCATTCTGGATGAGCCGCGTGCCGGACGGAATATCCGGATAAGTGAGAATATTGATCGCGGCCTTCCCGGCGGCCTGGCATTTGCCGCTTTGCTCACGGAACGCGGCTTCTTCCACGGTGCCCAAGCCGGCCGTCGCGGTCGTCCCGCAGGTGTCTTCCATGCTCCTGATGTTCTTGGGATTGCCTTTCTTCACGAGAGCCCCGGTCCCGGCCTTCATGAAGACGACGAAGTCGACCTGCTTGGCGCGCTCGGCCGTGTAGTAGAGAAACCACATGGCGTCGGTCTGGCCCGCGATGACGGCGGGCAGCAGGCCGGACCAGGCACCGACCTTGAACTCGAATTCCGCGCCGACACACTTGAACACCGAGTGAATCAGATCTGCATCCACCCCGATGATCTCATCGAAATTTCCAGGATCACGCATGCTGTAAGGAGGGCTTTCGCCGTCCTCTCCGACGAGGATCTTCTTGTTTGCCAAGCCGGGATACTTGGCGGCCAGTTTTCCCGGCTCGCATTTCGGCGCGTCTTCCGCACGCGCGTCAGGAACAGACGTCACATCCACAAGCAACCAGGCGAGCAGCAACATTCCTCCGAGGAACGCCTTGGAACGCAGCATCGGTCGACCTCCTCTGTTCTCGTCACCGCTGGCTGGCCCAGCCCGCGTCCGCCGACGACAGCGTTATCCTGTCCTGTCGCTTTCACAACCAATTCGCTGGTCACGCAATTTAATTGCACGATTAGAAACGCAATTTGCATGCCAGCACGATGAGTGCGGGCAGTCTCGGTCGCCTGGAACACTCGCTTGATTTCCTGCGCGCGTCTTGTTTGCTCTGCCCCGGCAGCGATCATCTCGCCCTGGCACTCGCCGGAATTTCCTATCGAATTGGCCCGTTTCGATGCGGATGCTCGGCAAACTCTGTTCTCCGCTGCTTCATGTTTGTCTCGCCACCGATCTCGGCAAAGTCGACCATCCGGCCGCAATCCGTTCGCGGATTCTCAGCGAAGACCTTGCATAATTAATCTGCAAGCTGTTTGCGTGGCATGCACATAGTCGAGTTTGAAGCGGGACTGGAAACGGGAATTGGCTCGTTTGCGCGGCTTATATCGTGGCACGCCGATTGCAGAATTAATGCATCGGCAGGTTCCGAAATAGGGCTGTGGCGCGCCGGCGAGAAATGCCGTGTCGCCGGAAGGTACAGCTGGCGCAGGGCGTCGAGGAGAGAACGCTGATGACCATTCCCCAAATAGACATCGCTCCGTTTCTATCCGGCGACCAGACGTCTCGAAGAGAGATTGCCAAGCAATGGGGCAACGCATTCGAGACGATCGGTTTCGCAACCATCGTCGGTCATTCGGTGCCGGAGGCGCTGATCGAGGATCTGCACGTCGAGGCGCAGCGCTTCTTCGATCAGCCACTCGAAGCGAAGCAGCGCTGCATCCAGCCTGGAGACACGGATACACAGGGATATGCCGGACTCGGAACCGAAGGGCTCGCGCGCACTCTCGACGCGAATGCGCCTCCGACACCACCCGATTATTGCGAGAAGATAACGTTCAACTATATCGACTGGGAGCGTACGGGACCGAGCAATGAGCTCGATAAGCAGATTTTTCGGCCCAATCTCTGGCCCACGGAGCCGCCCCGGCTGCACGCGCTTGTCGAGACCTACTTCGATCACGTCTATGCGCTCGCTCACACGCTCATGCGCATCGGAGCACTGGCCCTCGACCTGCCGGAGGATTTCTTCGTCCCGTACTATGCGCGGATGACCACGCAGTTGGCGCTCGTCGATTATCCCGATCAAAAGCCCGCGCCGCTATCCGGGCAGGTTCGTTCCGGCGCCCATGTTGACTATCTGGGCTTTACGATCCTGCGCCAGGACGATGCTCCCGGCGGATTGCAGGTCCAACTCCCCGACGGCGGGTGGATCGACGTCGCGCCGGTTCCCCGCGCCTTCGTCATCAATGCGGGAGAGCTGTTGGCTCGTTGGACCAACGGCCGTTGGAAGTCCAACGTGCATCGCGTGGTGAACCCGCCACGAGATTTGAGCCGGTCGGCTCGTCGGCTCTCGATCGCGCTCTTCACCGGCCCCAACCACGACTCGACGATCGAGTGCCTGCCGACCTGCCGGTCCGAGGAAGTCCCACCAAAATATGGGTCGGTCCGAGCGTGGGATCATTTCGTGGAGAAGGTTCGCGCGAGCAAGGTCACCGGCGGCTACTGAGTGCCCGCATCCCGGATGCGTCATCGGAGGGCTGCTTGAGCTCGCGATCACCGGTGCGCGCGATCCGGATCGGTCCTCCGCCTGCTTTTTGATCACCGGCAACCACCCACCGAAAAAAGCAATCCCTCGCAAGCGGCGACGGCTGTCACGCTGTAGTAATCGCGTGCTCGCATGATTTATCATCCGGGGATCTTCGGCGAGGAACACGAGCGCAACACCCGGTTGCGGGACGCCGGGCACGACGGGCGACGCAGGAACCACGACGAGAGCAGGCGGTGCCGACCAATTTTCATCATAAATCGCGGGGGAGCGGTAGCGCCGCCATGCGGGTTCTCCTGCTGGCGATCGCCGTAGGCGCCCTGGCGGTGGCGGACGCACCGGTCGCTGCCGCAGCGGACAATGCGCCCCCTCCCCTCCTCCGCCTGACGGCTCCGTCCGCGGACACGAGCGTCACCACCGAGAACGCACAGCTCGACGTCGCCGCCGGCCGGCCCCTCAATCAGGAAGGCCCGGCGGCGCGGGTGGCCTTTGGTGTCGCCGACTGGCCGCAGGTGATCCTGCGGCCGGGATCGCGTCCCTGGGATCTGTCCGGTGCCGAGATGCTGGTGGTGCCCGTGGAGAACCCCGAGGAGACGCCGGTGGACCTCGTCATTCGCGTCGACGAGGAGCGCCGGCGCGACAACGGGCCGCCGCTCGCGTGCCGGCGGCGCCCGCATCCTGCCGCATCAGGTGACGGCCCTGGTGCTGCCGCTCCAGGAGCTCGACAGCATGAGCATGGGGATGGTGGCGGGTCCGCTGGTCAGCCCGCCCGATCTCGAGCAGCCCGCCACGGTCATCGCGGGATCCCACGGCGCCATCGACCGCAGCCGCATCGGCGCCATCCGCCTCATCGTCCCCCATCCGGAGACGACGCGCACCCTGATCATCGGCGATCCCGTCGCGATTGCCGGCGCGGAGCCGGGCCGCAGCGCCTATGACGGGATCGTCGATGCCTTCGGCCAATATACGCGGAGCGAGTGGCCGGAGAAGGTGGCGTCGGCCGACGACATCCGCGCCCGCGGCCGGCAGGAGGCGCAGGAGCTCCAGACGTCGCTCGCCGATCTGCCCGCGGTCGATCGCTTCGGCGGCCTGCTGGGTCTTCCCGCCTTCACGGCTACCGGCTTCTTCCGCACGGAGCGGCGGGACGGACGCTGGTGGCTGGTGACGCCGGAGGGCCACGGCTTCTTCTCGCTGGGGGTCGATGTCGTGCGGAGCGACGTGGGCGGCACCTATGTGAGCGGCCGCAAGTTCATGTTCGAAAGCCTGCCGGCGCCGGGTGCGCCGCTCGCCGCGCACTACGGCAGCGAGGACCCGCGGGGAACACGGGCGGGACAGGCCGGGCGCCGTTTCGACAAGGGGCAGTATTTCGACTTCTATGCCGCCAACCTCGAGCGCAAGTACGGGCGGGATTACGTCGATGCCTGGGAGCGTAACGCGATTGCGCGGCTGCGCGGCTGGGGGTTCAACACCATCGGCAACTGGAGCGACCCGCACCTGGTCGCGCGCGACCAGATGCCGTTCACGGTTCCTATCAATCCAACGGGCGATTTCGCCCATCTCGGCAGCGGCGTCTCGGACTGGTGGACGCCGATGCCGGATCCCTTCGATCCAAGGTTCGTCGCGGCCGTCGACACCGCGGTGGCGGACGCCGCGCAGAGATACCGCGACGACCCCTTTCTCGTGGGCTATTTCGTCGACAACGAGCTGCACTGGACCTACGACAAGCCTACGGACAGCAAGCGGCACTACAGCCTGGCGATCGCCACTCTGGCGCTCGGCCCGGAAAGCCCGGCGAAGCAGGCGTTCCTCCGCCTGCTGGAGCAGAGGCATGGCGACGGCGCGGCGCTCGCCGCCGCCTGGGCCTTGCCGGGCGGACAGCGCCGATGCGATCGGCCGTGCGGGCTTCACGCTCTCTCCGGAGGACCTGCAGAAGCCCACCGTCGTCGCCGATCTCCAGGCCCTCACCACGCTCTTCGCGGAAGCCTATTTCCGCACCGTGTCGGAAGCCGTCCGGCGCCATGACCCGCACCACCTCTACCTCGGCAGCCGTTTCCAGTGGCGGACACCGGAGGCGGTCGCCGCCTGCGCCCGATACTGCGACGTCGTGAGCTTCAACATCTACGAGGACGGACTCGCGGGCGACGAGTGGACACCGTTCCACGCCCTCGGCAAGCCGGCCCTGATCGGCGAGTTCCACTTCGGCTCCGCCGACCGCGGCATGTTCTGGCCCGGGCTCTTCACCGTGACCGTGGAGGACCAGCGCGGGCGCCGCCTACGACACCTATCTCAAATCGGTGCTGCGCAACCCCGACTTCGTCGGCGCTCACTGGTTCATGTACACCGACGAGCCCCTCACCGGCCGCACCCTCGACGGCGAGAACGGCCACGTGGGATTCGTCTCGGTGGCGGATGTTCCCTATCGCGGGCTGGCGGCGGCGGCGCGGGCGGCGAACCTGTCGCTGCTGAAGGCGCTGCAGTAACGCAACGACGGTCAGCCGATCGATTTCAGGATGGATGTCGAAAACCAAAGAGATGGCGACCGCGTTGCCCGCGACCCCTAGCAGAACCCCGAGGCCCCCAGATCAACAGCAGTCACAGTCTTCGCACATACGCGAACACATTGACCAGCAATAGGACTGCGAACACCGAGATTAGCGCTGACGCTCCATGCATGTTCGGCCCCTCTTTGCTTCGCGACAACGAGGTGTGATTGCTCCTGCCATAGTAAGCGGCAAGGCACCTCTTGTTCCCGCCGAAGAAGTACCGTGTTCCCCATCATTAACGTGAGGGGCAAAATTGAGTCTCTACGCAATTAAAGGTAAAATTAGTTCTAAACTGCGAAGTCGCTGAGTTCCCAAATTCCTGGCGAATTACAACGGCATGAACGTTCGGTTCTATGGCTCGTCATGCGGGACCGTGACCGGCTTCAGGATCGAGTACGCGGCATTCTTAACCGTCCACATGAGTCCGGAAGTTGGGGCGCCGCCCATATTGGTCAAGATCACATCTCGAAGGTGAAGGTCCGCGCCTCCCATATGCTGCAAGCGGACTTCGAACGTCTTCTCCGTGCGTCCCTCCGAGCTCAATCGCGGAGGTACCTAGAAGCGAACATCAACAGGTCCCTTAGCCAGGTCATTTGCAGAGAACGCCCGAATCGCCCGACGATTGGATGGACCAATGATCGCGTCCACAATGACGGCGAACTCGGCACCGGTTCGTGCGTTCGACGCCACGCAGTCGATCGTCAGGCGATAGGAACCGCTGGGCAGCTTGAAATAAGACCCATACACCCAATAGCCACTCGGCTCATCTCGAGATGAGTGAAAGCCATCCAACGCGCGCGTTCCAACGGTGGTCTTGTGAAGGAAACCGATGATCGAACCCGACAGGTAGGCTCTCCGGAATTTCGAATCGGGGTAGCTGGTAGAAGCCGTCATCGAACTCGGCAGCGATCGCTGTCAGGGAGCGGGTGACATCCGAACAACGACCGCGTCGGTATTGGTCGAAGGATCCACCGATTGGACGGATTGGATCTCCGCAGAGCAACATTCCGGGATACCGGTTCCAGGCACGCAAGGTGGGTGGTCTTCCTGAAGCGCTCATGGTGCGCCTGTCGCACCTCAGAACTCGGATGAGCCACTTCGCCTTGGACGTCAACGTGTCTCGGATAGCCTCGACGAATGTTGGCATGCTATCGGGTGAGTTGTAATCGACGAAAATTATCTCGTCGTCTGCTCCGTCGAGCACCGCTGCAGTACAATTCAGGCTGATGGCCGCACGTTTATGTAGATTGTATCCGTAACTGTCATTCCGACCATACAGGACTACGGATATCATTTGTGGAAGCTAGAGCTGAAGTATTCGTTGATCATCAAAAGAAAAAACTCGGACAAATTCACTCGCCGATGGGCAACACCTGCCGCACGCGAAAGCGCGGCACCGACGGCGTGCAAAGTCGCATAGGTCCACCCATGTACCAAGAGATAATCCGCGCGGTTCCTCTCACTGGCCCGGCCGATGACCTGCCGATCCCAACACCAATACGATTCGAGATTGATACGTCGACCGTTTAACAACCCGCTCAGGACCGCTTCGTTCGCAGGACAGTTGCCCTTTTGCAGTATCTGCCTTACGAGACGATCGGGTTTCGTCATAGGTGGGACCAAAAATGACTGCTCAGATTCGCATGCGGCGCGTTTTTAGTACTGTGGAAGCAAGCTTGACGAAAAACGACACATAATGTTCGCCAGCTTGAAGCGCCTCCTGGCTCGCGGCCCAAAGCGGACGACGGTGCAAGCACCTGTGGGCGTGATTAGGGTCGAACCGGCGGCCGGCTGCGTGGCCAACGCCAACGGTCGCGTGGGGTCGCAAAATAGCCTCCAGCCCGCCGATCCCAGCAGCGCCATCGTCTTCCGGCGCTACGACCGGCTGCCGGCGGGCCAGGGGACGGCCGTGAGGACGGTACCGGAAGCCGTGAAGGGGGTATTTGCGAGGCTGCCGGACGAGATGCTCCTGGCGGTTGCTCAGTCTATGGTGGAGCTTGCCCCCCTAAATCCGGTACCGCACTGGCACTTCGGGGATTTCATTCAGAGCCCGGATATCGCCGTGCATGTGCGACATGCGCTGTGGCAAGCCGCCAGAGAACGTGGCCTCCAGGGCACCATTCGCATGCCCTGGCACGGCGGCACCAGGCTGGATCTTCGTCTTGGTCATGATCTGAGCCTGGGCCTGCTGACCGAAGGCCGCGTGGAGCCTAACGAATTTGCCCTGCTCGACCGCATCCTACGGCCGGGCATGGTCTTCCTGGACGCTGGCGCCAATGAGGGTATCTATACTCTCTTTGCGTCGGCGAAGGTCGGTTTGGATGGCCGCGTCATCGCGGTTGAGCCCAGTCCGCGGGAGCTCGTGCATCTGCGTACTAATCTTCACCTCAACAGCGCCCACAATGTCGATGTGGTGGAACAGGCCCTGGCGGAGCACCGCGGCACCTTGCGGCTGCTGTTGGCCGAGGAACGACACTCCGGACAAAACACGCTCGGCGACTTCGCCTATCCGAGCGTCGTGGCGGCAGCGGCGGTTCAGGTCACTGTGACGACCGTCGATCAGATCGCCAACGAGTTGGAATTGGAAAGGTTGGACGTCATCAAGCTCGACCTGGAGGGTGCCGAGATCCGGGCGCTCGCCGGAGCCTCCCGTTCGCTAGAGAGGTTCAAGCCGTTGATTTTCGTCGAGGCCTTAGAACTCGGCGCTTCGGAACCAGCAGGGATCGACCGCCGGGTTGCTGACGCTGCTGGAAGCCGCGAGCTATAAGATCTTTGCCATTGACGACGAGACCGGACAGCCGCTGCCGTTTCGACAGCAAGAAATGAGGCTGTCCTCCAACATCGTGGCCACGCACCGCGGGCGGCCTTGGACTTTCTAGGCCAGACCGACGGGTGAGTTGCGGCAATCTGACAGGATACCGATAGCAACTGCAAAGGCGCGCTCAACTAATGTTCCGATGGCTCCGAAGGACCCGAGATGTGACGAACGGCGGCCTCGCGACAGAAGCCGATCAGCGGGACACACCAGGCCCACACGTTGACGCCCTTCTCACTGCACAGAAGCGCATTTTTGACTCGCAAACACGCCTCACGATCATGGATGTCGGCGTGCATCTCGGCCACTCCTCCCAGGAATACCTAGAGGCATTTCCGAATTGTCGGGTGTATGGCTTTGAGCCGGAAAGTGACAATTTTGAAAAAGCAGCGGCGCTCCTCACTTCCTATGGCGAGCGCGTAAAGCTTTCAAAGTTGGGCCTAGCCGATACGGTCGGTGAGAGCACGTTAAATATAAATTCTCACGACGGTACCCATTCTCTATTGAAGATAGGCGAGCAGAAATACTGGGAGGGCTATGCATCGACCCTCGCTACAAAGTCGATTGACCTCATCACCGTAGATCATTTCTGTCAACTCCACGATATTGACACCCTCGATATCTTAAAGATGGATATTCAGGGTGCCGAGTTATCCGCACTGAAAGGCGCAGAGGGCATGCTACGTCGCGGTGCCATCTCGCTCGTCGTCACTGAGGTGGTATTCCGCCCTCTATACGCAGCACAACCACAATTTTGGGACATAGGCAGTTATTTGAATTCGCTCGGCTACGGCTTGCATGGAATTTTCGAATGCCACTACCATTCCCGTAACGCCGCGGTGCTCAGCTGGGCAGATGCCATATTTCTTGCACCACGCTTCTTTGAAGTACCAGAATGGGAAATTGATGAATGCTGAAACTCTTCCGTCGCGATATCGAACGCGATAGCCCCGATGGTGTCTAAGGAGCGACCAACATTGATTTGGCGAACCCATAGCCAGCGCCCGGCCGTTGCACTATCTCACTTGCTTCATGGGAAGCGTCTCCGTAAGCATCGGAAGAGAAAGTTCGGTTTTAGAACCGACAAAGATCGCACGCATGTTCCCGAAGCTTCGCGTCAAGGTCCAGTCCGGCTCGAATTCTGGATGATCTGGCTGGCTGACACTTGTGTAAGCGTGCCCGAAGTGACGTTTCAGCGCGTCCATAACCCAGAGTTGTGTGGGCCGGCATCCGCTTCCATGAATCCCCTGATTGTCTGCCGGCGGGTCGACGACCCTATGCAGTTCGGGGTAATTGCCTAGAGCGACGATGGTCTCCAGTAGTATCTGACCGGTGCAAACGGTAGCCAGCCGCCCAAGCGCTCCATCAGGGTCGCTGAGATGGTACAGAGTGCCATAGCAGTAAACGAGATCGAACCTACCCAGCCGCGTGATATCGCCGGGGTCGTCCAGATCGAGCAGCGCTGTTTTCCTGCCGGGGGACCGGCGCCTTATCTCCGCAAGGTTGACGGCGCTGCCGTCCGTGCTCAAAACATCACACTTCCGCTCCTCGAAGAACGCCGTGTGCAAGCCGATACCCGCCCCCACTTCCAGGACGCGCCGGCCAGAAATTGCAAGTCCGAGAGTGGCAAGATGGTCCTGCCGTGCTGCATTTATCCTCTGAGCCTCGGAGGTCAGAAACACGTCGAAGCGCGAAAGGCCGTCAATCATGATTTACCCGTGGATCTGAATGTATCTGTTCCCTGCCACCGATCTCTATTCCGTCCTCCGCGCGACCGAAACATACTGCGCTCCCAATGGGAGCGCACCCAAATGGGACTCGATCCTCCGGACTATGGGCGCTGAGAACGGCGTGAAGAATATGAACTGCTGCTCGAGACTCCGAAGACCGCCTCCGGCCAGAAGCTTTCGCAGCCGCTGTGCGTTGATGAGCACCGCGTCGTGATCGAACGCGCAACGGCTGACCGCGAGCCGGGTCAGCGGGTTCCAGGGATTATGCTCGATGACGAACAGGGCTCCGCCCTTCCGCAGGACCCGGCGTGCCTCCGCGATGAACCGCAACCGGTCCGGCGGAGGCACGTGGTGTATCACGCAGATCGTCCAGGCCACGTCGAAACTCTCGTCGGGGTACGGCAGCCCGGCTTCATCGTAGTGCAAATAGGTCACCAAAGGGTTTGACGCGCGGGCCTGCGCAATCGCTTCCTCCGAGATGTCGATCCCCGTGATCTGCAGGCCGGACCCGGCGAGGTGGCGGTGAATGAGGCCCATACCGCAGCCTATATCGAGTGCCCTCGTGCCGCGCAGGGGATATCCGAGCCGCGGCAGCAGCCTCAGCAAGACATCGGCCTTGCCCTTGGTGAAAAAATCCTGCTCCAATCCGGAAAAGCCTATGGACTGGATAACGTCCGATCCATAGTCGGGGTAGGCCTCTGTCGCCCAACGCGATCGCCTTTGCGATACCTTGGATCCCTGCTCTCTCCCCCGCTCCTCGAGTTTCATTGGTCGGCAATCAGCTCACGAGGCGGAGTGGATTCGATCGTACGGACGGAGGGTGGCGGATACTCGGATTCAATCAAATAGAGTGGTCGATTCTCGACTTGGTTGTGAACGCGCCCGACGTAGAGTCCGACGGCCCCGACAACTATGAGATTGATGCCCGTTGTAAATACCTGCACCAGGAACAGCGACGTCCAGCCCTGAACAAAGTCCGCCCCCAATACCCAGGCTAACACGATGACGAGGGAGCCAATTGCGCTCAGCGAAGTGATGAGGAATCCCAGATACACGATTACCCGCAGCGGCATGTCGGAAAATGAGATAATCCCGTTGAAGGCGAGCCGGATCATCTTGGCCGAGGGGTATTTTGTCGCGCCGGCGGCACGGGGTGGGCGAGAATACTCCACGCCGCATTGCCGAAACCCGATCCACGCGAACATGCCACGCACGAAGCGATCGCATTCGGGCATTCGTAGGAACGCCTCGCGCGCTCGCCAACTCACCAATCGGAAATCGCCAGTATCCTGCGGAATCGCAATGTCGGTAGCCCAGTTGAGCAGGCGATAGAAGGCACGCGCCGTTGCTCGCTTGAAGGTGGTTTCACCCTCGCGGTCGATCCTGGTAGCATATACGACGTCACTTCCGTCGCGCCAGCGCTCGACCATGGTGTCGATAAGTTCCGGCGGATCTTGCAGATCGGCATCGAGGATCACCGTGGCATCCCCCCGCGCCGCCGTCATACCTGCGGTAATGGCAATCTGATGGCCGAAATTGCGGCTCAGGTTGATGACGCGGAGCCGAGGGATCGTCTCGTGCTCGCTCCAGTAGAATGGTCGCACTGCGGTCCACGCTGCCGTCGTTTACGAGATCCACCTCCAAAAGTCCCGGCCAGCGATCCATGACCGGGCGAAGGCGATCGAACAGCAGCGGAAGAACCTGCTCTTCATTGAAGACGGGGATGATCAGGCTGTAGGTTGGCGCGGTGTGGCTCGCGGTCATGATTGCTTGCCCTTGCTGACCACAAACATGTAGATCGGGATGCGCAGCGATCCGACGTCCATCAAATGGAACTCCTTGGCGCCGAGCACGCCGCCGATCTCCGCAAATCGCTCCATCAGCTGGTCAACACGATCCGCCCGATTTTGCTCGTAACATAGACCACAAGACCGCGGGTCCTTGAGCGCTCATCTTCTCCAGGGCGCTGAGAGCTTATGGCTTCCATTCTCGGCTCCCCCCAGGGCGGCTCTAGATAGCTAAAGCCGGTCGATGTCAGGCTCGACTCGAAGTTCGCGAGTACGAGCGATCCGCCCTCGCATGGCGAAATCGCGATGAATTCATTCTTATCAGCCCACATGAAGACCTGGGCGAAATCGAGACCATGCGATTTTCTCTCTGCGCGTAAGTAGCGGTGGGCGCCGTCCACCGCGTCCTCGGCGGCGCGAGCCAATGAGCATGTCGCCAGCGAATATTGACCGGGACTGATCATTGAGAATGCCGAAGCAAATCGAAAGGGCGGCAAGCCCTCCCCAGAGGCGTAGCGCGCGGGGAAATGTCAGCGCGACTATGGCCCCATAAATCAAACCAAAGACAGTGGCCTGAACGAGCGGCCTCTGAGGGAGAAACTGAAGCCCATGAATGACGCCGTCGAAACAAGCGAGGGCGCCTACCAAAATCGCGCAGATTGCGAGCTTGGGAATGATACCCAGCGGCCTTTCCATCGGCGCCCAGAAGGCAAAATCCGCAGCGATCGCGCCAATGAACGGAAAAACCAGAGGGTAGGTGAAGTAGAACCAGTCCAAAGACGTCTGCCCTTGAAGTTCTGCCAGAAGATCCAGAGCAGCGCCGCAGCGATGTACCCACTCGAGTACATCGCGATCTGATCGTATTTCGGCCTTTGCGCCCATGCCGCGATTAGCGTGACCGGCGCGATCAGAAGCGCGGCTGCAAGCGGTCCCAAATACTGCGCCGTCCAGAACCAGCCGCTTGACCATGGATGCCACCACGACTTCTGATGCGAGGTATCGAGAACGAACGACGTGGCGAGATCGAATTGACGCATGAAAAAGAAAAAATCTCGCCCAATGAGCGCGTTGATGACGCAGAACAATAGCGTGATCGCGACGCCGCCGATGACCAGCGGAACGACCGTCCAGAGTATCGACGGCCACGTCTTGTACCTATCCCGGTAGGTGAAGGCATAATGCCCCACCAACACTGGAATTAGGCTTGCAAAGACGACACTTGAATGAAGGGTAAGGGCGGCGGTCACTCCAACGCAGAACAGCTGCCTCCTGGGCCCCCCAATATCGGCGCAGCGTATCGCCAGCCACCAGGTCAGCGCATATAGCGGGCCCGCCAGGGCATTTTGATAATCGGCACCACCGGAGGCATGGGCGAACGGAAACGCAGCAAAGACGGCGGCGCCGACAAAGGCAGCGGAGCGTCCGAGAGTGCGGCTGAACAGGAGGTAGAGACCAGCGCTTCCCAACGCGAGAGTGCCGATCTGCAGGATCCAGCTGGCAGCGACGGGGGAGAGCAGAACTCCGTGTGACGAACTCCACCAGGATCCACGGCACCCGGGAGACCTTGTAGTAGTCATTGAGGTAGGTCGGATCCAGATAGTTCAGTCCATATCCGAGGTAGTACCAGGGGTCGAGCCAACCCAGTGTCGAATACAGCCAGCTATCGTTGATGATGGCCTGGACCACTGGAATTGCGGATAGCATGCCGAGGTCCAGAACAATGGGCAGTTGCCCGCGCAGTATCTGCGTTTGAACAGTTGGCTTTGCTTCCGCGCCTGTCACCATTTCCCGATCTCAGATCGAGCTCTCAGCAGAGCGCATTAACATCCACTCAACACCCCTGCCTTGTCCGTCACTCAGTGAGCACTGACACGTCCTCACCCTCACCGTTTCACGTAGATACGGCTATCCGCGACAACCTTTTCACCAACGAAGAGGACAGCTCCTCCTCCACGTCGTCGCGGACCCAACGTGCCGGATGCTGAAAGACGTAGTCATAGTAACGAGGGTTTGCATCGCGACTGGGGATCTCAATCTGACGTGCGCGCGAGTGCATATCGTAGAGATGCTCATTCATCGTAAATACTTCCTCGTGCCCGATGCAGCGATGTAGCCCTGCTGGAACACCGCCAGCGTCACCGTGTAACGACCAGGTCCCAGAAGCAGTGGCGAGGCAATGGCGTCCAAGTGCCCTTCCGAACTCTTGGCACCGGAAACCCGAAACCCTCCGCCCACCAGCGCGTCACACTATGCAGTCCATCCTTATGAAAGCCGACGACGAAGCTCGGACACTCGTCCACGGTGGGATCGTTGACGCGATAATCGATACGGACCCGCAAGGTCTCGCCCACGCCAAAAAACGAGGTCTCCCGATCAGCCCCGTTGTAAATCGCGAAGCCGGTGATCTCGATCCGACGCGTGCCATAGCGAGCGCTGTCGTCGGCCTCGACCGCCGCGCCGACCGACAGCGGTACCCGCGTTTGCGCCCATTCCGCCGCGCGCGCGAGATCCAGCGTACCGAAGGTCCGGATGTCACCGCGCGCACCGAAAATTGAAAGGCTTAGCTGCTCCGGAGTATCAGACCAGTATTCCAACTCTGCGCAAAGCGCTGGATCGGCAATATCCAGAGCGGGGTTGCTGATGTGGAAGGGCAGCCGGTGGAAGACCGATCCGTAGCGCATGTACTGGCGAGCCGCCCGCCCCTCATGCGGCATGATAGGCCCCCAATCGCCGGTACTTCGGTCATCCACGGTCTCGGCATAGGCATTCCGTTCCGGTGCCGCAAGATCCAGCTCCGCCAGCTCCCGATTGCCGGAGAGAAGCCGGATGCCGCCGATGTAGAGCCGACCGCGCGGCACCTGATCCGCGACCGTTTGCATTTGCGCGGACAACATGAGGGTTCGCCGCCCTTGCCATTCAGCAGCCTTCCCGAGGTTCTAACACCATCCGCAACGGCACTTGCGCCCGGACCGGAGGGGGCGCGTGCGTGCTCGAGCGACCCCGATGCGGGCCGGCCCAGCAACTTGCCCGACCGCGCCGTGTGCTCGTTGACCTGTCGGAGACGCTGTTCCTCCTGATCGCGAACTGAAGCCTCATAGGCGTTGATGACGCCGATGGGATCCCCATCCATCATGACGCGTCCTCCATCAATCCAGATGAGGCGATTACAAATCTCCGCCGCCATATGGGGGCTGTGCGTCACCAATATAAGCGTCGTGCCCTCGCGCGTGCACAGCTCGCGCAGGCGGTTGAAACTCTTGTGCACGAAGTACGCATCGCCGACGCCGAGCACTTCATCGAGCAGCAGGAGGTCCGGCTTGATGACGGTCGAAGCCGCGAACATCAGCCGCATCGCCATGCCGGCGGAATATGTTGCCAGCGGTTGATCAAAATATTGTCCGATCTCCGCAAAGCTCGCGAGCTCCGCGACGAGTTCGTCGGCCTGCTGCCCCTCCATTCCCATATGCGCGAGATAGGCGTAAGCGTTCTCGCGACCAGTAAAGTCCGGGTGAAATCCCGTTCCCAGGTTCATCAGGACGTGGACATTGCCATTCACCTCTACCGAACCCGCAGTGGGCGTGGTGGTGCCGCTGATCAGCTTGAGAAGGGTGCTCTTGCCAGATCCGTTACGTCCAATGATTCCGATACGTTCCCCGCGCAAATCTCGAGGTCAACGTTGCCGAGAGCGAGATGCTCCTTATAGGCACCCAGCGGTCCCAGGCGGACATTGAAGATGCCAAAGGCCCTGTGCCACGAGCTCGTGTACAGCCGGTACGCCTTGGCCGCACCACGAAGGCGGATGGCGACGTCAGACATAGTCGTCCATCAGATCCTTGAAGCGAGCGAAGGCGGCGTTGCCGAACATGAAGATGCCGAGGCTGGTCGCGACATAGATCACGGCGAGGATCGGATCGGGAAATCTCCCGTCGACGATGCTCGCGCGAAACATCTCCATCATTGGAGTGAGCGGACATTCGAATACGTGACGAGAACAGCCGCCCCATGCGGCAACATGTCGAGCGTATAAGCAATCGGTGAGACCTGCATGAGAGCAATCGAGATGACGCCGGACATATAGCCGAGATCGGGAATGACGATTCCCAGCGAGCTCATGAACAGGGCCAAACCGGTGAACATCAGGATCTGAAGCACCAACACGATTGGAAACCACAGCAGGTGCCAACTCGCCTTACGGCTGCTGACGATGGCAAGGATCAACACGATCCCAAAACCGGCCGCCTGAGGCACCATGGCCATGCAGACCGTCCGAAAGGGGATCAAGTCAATCAGCAAATCGCGGATTTCCGGATCATCGCGGCGTTCTGTTTTATTACCGTGCAGCTCCCGGAAAACACCTCCATGAAGGCAGTGAAAGGGACCAGCCCGCAAAATATGTAGAGCACGTAATCGAGGCTACTCTTTCCTGGCGCTACTATCTTGAAGATCAGGAGGTAAACGAAGAGATAGACGGAGAAGAATAAGACCGGCTGAAGAACCACCCAAAGCTGGCCCAGGATTGAGCCAGAGTAGCGTTTCTTCAGTTCCAGCCACGTGGACGCAAGCATCACCTGCCGCTTCCGCCAGAGAAGCCAAAGTAGGCTCGCTCCCGATATCTGAAGCGCCGAGCGATACCAGCGGCGCCGCTCATGGTGCCGCGCTACCTGCCGTACAGGGATATCCACGCTCATAGACTGCCGTTCTCTCGCCACACGCCTCGCCCGTCGCCCTGCTTAAGGCAAACCGTTTATATCCGTCAATAAGATGGGCCGGTTCCACGGCCACCAAACCAACCCATCAGCGGGGCATACCTCAATCAATCAACGGGGAAAGGAGGGAGTTGTTGAGATTGTGGAGCCACTTGGCCACTTTCTGGACGCGGGAACGGCGACCAGGCGCTTCCGCGGTTTTTCTTAGAATATACCCATGCCGCACTCTTGAACTGTAAGGCGTGTGGGTGAAGTTCAGGTTCCTGTGGATCAGCCCGTCGAATTCATTATGGATGACATTGACCGCGAAAACCCTCTTCGGCTGCGGACGCTCTTCTTCGATCTTCATGCGCGAGCGCTCGGACTGCAGCATGAACTCGAACACCCCCTTGGTCGCAATGAGGCGTTGATGATCGACGATGAGCCTCACGGCGTTGGGCAGGCTCTCTGCCGTGTCCGATTTCTCTCGCCTTCCCTGGTCCGCCGAGCCCAGCCCGAATTCGAAGATGAACTGGTCGCCGCACTTCAACCATTCGCTCAAGGGCTTGCGATCGACGTTGCTCGCCTGAAACGAGGCACTGTCGAGCCAAGTGAAAGTTTCCGGGACGATCACGCGTCCGGTGAACCCCATCGCCTCATAGACCCCGCAAAAGAGCGCGAAGGTGCGGTTCCTGCAGCCGGCATAAGATACGTTCCAGTGCCGAGGAGCCGGTGAGAACAGATCGCAGAGAAATGGCAGCACGTGCTCCGGATCGTAACTGAGATCATCGTATCGATCGGTTGTATAATACAACTCGGAGTAGGACTTGGCGCCGACGGGGAGAATTTTCTCGAGGGCCGCCACATAAACTTGTGACGCGGAGGCGGCTCGGAGCGATATCTCCTCGACACGCTTCTCATTGCCGAGACCCCAGCCGTCCCTCTGTTCCGGCAGATCTGGCCGATCGACGCGATAAAAAAACCGGCCCAGATCGTTCTCGATCCTGTTCCGTCGATGCATCAACGTGGCCTGCCGGGTATGATCGCAGTGATACCCCTGGACCATCGGGAATACGGATTTCACTTCGCCGCGGTGAAGCTTCATCCGCTTCGCGAAATTTGAATCGACGTGCCAGCCGACTATCATTCCTTCATCGAAGCCATTGATTGCGAATGCGTCGTCTCGCAGCGCGAGTTGGAAATCGCCGGGGCCGCATAGATGACGGTATCATTCATATAAACGACATCGTTGAGATGGAACCGCACGCCCCAATGTCGGACATTGTCGACAATTTTCCCAGCATCGAGCCGATTGAACGATTCCCAAGGCACTCCGGAAGCTCGAAGCGCGGCGTATGATAGAATCCATCTTCCAGTTCGGCGGCGATGCGCGAGAGAGAGCCGCGCCCGCTTCCGGGGATGAATATCATGTCGGTGTTGGTCGACAGTATCCAACGGTTAGCTGGATTTGATCTACGCAATGCAACATTCCGGGAGATCGGCTCCAGGGCATTCAGATGCGTTCTGTTCCGGAATTTCTCGTGAACTCTGGAACGGACGCGCAATACCCGAATAATCGATTTTGCCTTGTCCGTCAGTGTATCCTGAAATCGCCTCGACGAACGTCGGCATATCATCCGGAGTATTGTAGTCGACGAAGATTATCTCATCGTTCGGGTCGTCCAAAACGTGCGCGATGCAATTCAGGCTGATGGCTACCCGCTTGTGAAGGTTATATCCGTGGCTGTCGTTGCGCCCGTACAGTATCGTCGAGATCATACTCCCGCACCTCGTCCAAACTCCTGCCGCCGTCTACAATCCGATCGCCGGTCCGTCTGATGTTGGATCACGGATAGCGCAGCGGCGAATTTCCGCAGGCTTGCTCCTCGGTCATTGCCGCTGCGGGAGGGCGCGAACAAACCGCGGACCAATACGCGGATGTGGGCTGCTACGCACCGCGGAATTCCGCACGAACTGCCCAGAGGGAAGCCGAGCATGTTCGATACTGCGCTCTGCGGGATCTCGCCGGAACAATGCGCCCCCGCACGCGAGGCGCTCTTGGATTTACTCGCAGCGGTCACCCACCTGCCGCATTGGTCACAATGTCGTCCACCTTTGGTGACCGCTCATCGACGGGACCCTTCCCTGGATAGATCAGCTTGACGAGGGTCTCGTATTTCCGCGGATCCAAAATGCGCCAGCAATCAACAATCGCGAGCTTCTCGGTTCGGCTCTCAAGCGCGGACAAAGGCAGATCCCGGAACTCGGGCCAAGCTGTTGTCACGATCACGAGATCGGCTTGACGCACGCAGCCTTCCAGCGTGTGCGACGGCGTTACGGCATCGCGCAGCACAGCGGTGGCGCTCCCGAGAGCCTGCGGATCATATATTGTCACGCGATAGCCGTCGTCGGCGAGTCGCTTCGCCAGGGCCACCCCTTGACTCTCCTCGATCACGCTGGTGTCGGGCTTGTAGGAAAGCCCGAGTATGCCGACCCTGCCGCCGCTTTCGATATTCTCCTTCACGAGGCTGCGCAAGGCGGTCGACTTGATAGGTGTTGATCTGATCTGTCGCCTCGGCTAGATCCGCGCGCGCACCGACACGGCGCGCCAACGCGCTGAATGCCGCATTGTCACGCGGAAAGCAGGGCCCGCCATATCCAAGCGCGCCCTTCAGATACTTGCTGCCGATGCGGCTGTCGAGGCCGAGTGCCCCCGTAACTACATCGACGTCCGCTCCAGGAAGCCGCTCACAGAGATCCGCGAGCATGTTGGCATAAGAGATCTTCGTAGTAACGAAGGTGTTGACCGCAATCTTTGTCAGCTCCGCATTGATCAGGCTCATTCGTCCGATCGGAGTGAGCTCGCCACAGACGCGCCGATATACATGCTCGAGTACGTCACCGGCCCGAGTATCGGACTCGCCGATCAAGATGGCGTCCGGCCGGAGCATGTCACGGATTACGGTCCCGAGAGCGATGAATTCGGGATTGTAGCAAAGCCCCACGTCGCGGCCGACTCGGCGTCCCGACGACCGCTCGAGCGCGTCGCGCAGCTCACCGTCGGTCGACCCCGGCATGACCGTGCTGGTGATATTGACGACGTGATACCCCGGCTTTGCGCGCAACGCTTCGCCCACGGAGGTGATCGCCGATAGGACATGCTTGTTGGTGAATACACCCTGCTCATTGCTGGGGGTCGGGACGATGATGAAAGTCAGTTCGCTGTAAAGGATCGCCTCGGCGATATCCATGGTGCCGCGCAGACGCTCACGGGAGGCATCGATCAATTGCTGCAATCCGGGCTCGTGGACCGGGGCTTGGCTGGCGTTCAACTGCGCAACAAATTTCTCATTGAGATCGACACCGAGTACCGAGAATCCCTTGCTCGCCATGACGGCTGCTAGGGGCGCACCGAGCTTCCCGAGACCTATGACCGAAATACCTTTAACTTCGCGCTGCATGCCCCCCTCGTTGCGATGACTGATACGACCGTCGCAGCCAGAAATTCGTCCATCCCTGCGGATCAATACACGAATTCGGAAAAAGATGTCGAGTGTGCCTATGGTTTCCGCGTTCAGAACCCAACGCTTCCTCTTGCAAAGGAAACTGGATTTGCGAGGAAACTGCCACGCGAGGTACCTAAAGGCAAGGCGTCGTCGGTTCGCTCGTGGTTTGAACCTGCAAGCGCAGCGAGCTTCGGTCTCCTAATCGGCCTTACGCCAAGTTGTTTCTGCTGCGTAACGCCGGCTGTCCGAGTCGCGCTGGCGCATGCGCCTGGCGGGTACAAACCCAGCTTCGATCCCTGCGCACATTGGCCGGCACGAAGGCTTGCCAAGGTGGAAGATGAGCGCTAAGAGCATGTAATGGAGACATTATTGCCGGAACTCGGCATTCGCGCGCTATGTGGCGGATGCGCTTGGTGAAACCCCCTTCACATTGCTGGACGTCGGATGCAGCGGCGGCATTGACGTCGCTTGGCGTCTGTTCGGCCGCAACCTGCGGGCATTGGCATTCGACCCCAATCTGGAGGAATGCGACCGACTGGAGAAGGCGGAGACACTCAAAAATGTCATGTACGTCCCGGCGTTCGTGAGGGGCGCTAAGGATCCAAGCGAGAATCCGGCCCACTCGTTCTGGACGTACAATCCTTGGGACCGGCTGAGCATTGCTGCAAGCTTGAAATTCAAGGCTGCGGCCGCCGATCGCATGACGACCGCCGAGAAGACAAGAATGAACCTGTGGCACAAGACCGAGCTCGCGGATCCCGTAAAGCCAGGTCTACCTGCCGGATTTCCTGCGAGAGCTCGGCACCGACGACGTCGATTTCATCAAGATCGACGTGGACGGACCGGATTTTGAAATTCTCAAGTCCCTCGACCAAGTTTACTCCGATGCCAGGGTGCTCGGCGTTGGGGTCGAGGTGAACTATTACGGATCGGACTCGCCTACGGATCACACCTTCCACAACGTCGACCGATATCTGCGCTCGAAGGGCTTCGATCTCTTCGCGTTGACGACGAGAAAATACTCGGCGTCGGCGCTTCCCTTTCCATATGCAATCACCATCCCAGCACAGACTCTAGGTGGGCGACCGCTGCAGGGCGACGCCCTCTACTTGCGGGACCTTGCTGCACCTCACAATAGCCAACTGACACAGGCTTATCCGCCACTCAAGCTCTGCAAGCTGGCGGCAATCCTTTCTCTCTTCGCCCTTCCCGATTTTGCCGCGGAGGTTCTGCTCAAGCACGAGGATCGGCTTTCGAATCTCATCGATATCAACCGAGGGCTTCAGCTCCTGCTGCAGCAGTTGCAAACGCTCAGCGGTCGACAAATAGCGAATTCAGTCGCCGAATACCGACGCGCGTTCGAGCGAGACTCACCTTCGTTCTATTCGTAGCATCGGGATGTACCCTGCATCTCGTCACCATCCGTAGATGCCTGCGTTCGGCAACTCTGTCAGCAGCCAGGAAAACACGCGCCAGATACTCACGCCGCCATCCCCTCGCGCGAGCTTGCTCCCCTCGCGCGAGTTCGCCTCGAGACCGAGGACCGCCATGAGCTCCCTCGCATATCGCCTGAAGGAATGGCGCTCGGTATAGGCGATGCGCTCCGCGCTGACGCGCAGGCGATGTCGCCCGGTGGACACGAGTTCGGCAACTGCCTCGGCCACGGCGCGGGCGGTTATCTCGTCGGGAACCCGGCTCACATAGCTCGGCGACTCCATGGCGTCGGCGAGATCGACGTTCGCCACCGCAGGCAGGCCACACGCGATCGCGTCCAGAAGCGCCCCGGACAGGCCTCCGAGCCCGTGCGTCCGCAGCTGGATGGCGATATCGGAAGCGATGAGGTGGTCCCGATAAGTCCCCTCCGGCACATGCTGGTCCATGAAATGGACGAATGGCTCCAGCCGCAATTTGCGGACGACACGGCGCAGATGGTCGATATGAGGGGTGGGCGTCCCCACGAATGAAATCTCCGCATCGATGCGGCGGGCCCGAAGCAGGGCGACAGCCTCGATGCACTCGACGTCGCATTTCGAGAAATGGGGCCCGCCAAAGGTCGCGATCGCGATGGTGTCGCGGCCGATGCCAAGGCGCGCCCGCGCCGCCGCCCGGCTCGTCTCGCTGAGCTCGGCGTCCGGAAATTCTCGGTAGGGGCAGAACGGCAGGTACTGAGCCTCCACCCCATACTGCTTCCTCACATTTCTCTGGATCCCCCGGGAATGCACGATGAAGGGCTGGGCGGACCTGACGATCTCGTCGAAAAAGAGCGTCTTGAAAACCTCCGGGCGCAGCAGACCCGCCTCGGCCCGCGAGCGTGTGACGCGCCGGCCCATGGGTCCGCGCGCCATCCGCGCAAAGGTCTCGAACCCGCGCACATAGCGATAGAAATCGGCCAGGCGATTGTCGTGCTCGATGCAGGCGCCGCCAAAGTCGCGCACGTATTCGATGATGCGCGTATGAAAGTCCGAATTCCCGACCACCGAAACGACGGCGTCGTAGGACCGGCTGAGATAGGGAAACGACGAGATCGGACCGGCCAACTTCACTCCCGCCTGCAGACGCGGCTCTCGCGCATCCGTGTAGAGATCAATCTCCGCATGCTCCCGCAGATCCACGAGAGAGCGCGCGGTGTAGTCCGCGACACCCGAGGTATCCGGCGGGTAAGGCGTGACGAAGGCGAGACGCGGGCGCGCGTTCCGGCGGATCGAGGGGCCGGCGAGGGCTCCGCCCCTATATTCCCGATAGATGGGCGTCCAGAATCTCTCCGCCACCGCGCGCTCGGCGAAAGCCAGCGCAACGCCGCGTTGGCGCTCCAGAAGTGCGGGACGGAACCCCGGATCATTGAGCAGCTTCGTCATGAGGATCGCGAGGCGCGCGGAGTCATCGGGCCCAAACAGCGCTTCCGGATCCGGGACAAGCTCGACCTGCGCCGCGCAGTCGGCGGCGAAGACCGGCGAACCGCAGGAGAGCGCCTCAACAACCGGCAGGGAAAAGCCCTCGATACGGGACGGGCAGATCGTCGCGAGTGCCCCGCAGTAGAGCGACGCCACCTCGCCGTCGGTGAGCCCGTTGCGGAACAGAATTCGGGCTCGCCGGGGCTCCGGCACCATGGCCGTGAGCGCCGCCTGGCGCTGCGGCGAATAGGGGCCGACAATCACCAGCATCGGCGCCGGTTCCGGGGTTTCCATCAATGCGCCGTAGCCGGCGATGGCGCATTCAACGTTCTTTCGCCAGTCATCGCCCGCCACCACCAGGAAATAAGGCACTCCCCCATGCGGAATCGCGTCTCCGGGAGCGGTTTCCCGAGACGCCGTGATCAGCTCGTCCCGAATCGGAGCGCCGATGGTGAAGACGCGGCTTTCCGGTACCCCGGAAATCGCCATCAATCGTCCCGCCGTATAGCGGGAGATCGGAAAGAACAGATCGCCGCCGCTGAGCGCGAACAGCGCCGTATGATAGGCGATGCGGTCCAGCGTCGTGGGCAGATAGTGCGCCGGCACATCGAACGGAATGAAGTCGTAGACAACCGTCGCTCTGAGCAGGCGCCGCGCCCGCGTCACGCGCAGTAGCGGGTGCTGCGGGTGTGTCATCGGCGAGGGCTGCACGAAGATAGCGCCGCGAGCGGGGACGGCAGCCGTATCCACGCTCATTGTCCGTGCGAACAAGGCATTGTCGGCGGGCGACAGCGGCTCCATCCGGGGATCGACGATGCCCACGAGCACGATCGAGTCAGGTGCGAACTCCGCGGCCCGGCGCAGGAGCGTACGCGTAAGATGCCCCACGCCCCGGGTGCGATAGCCGGCGTCTTGCAAGCAGCGCACGTCGGCAATGATCTCGATCATGACTCGCGCCTGCCGAACGACGAGGTCAACGTGAAGTGCTGGAGATCAGTGTTTGCGCGAGACGGCGCAGTTCCTCCACTGTCCGTCGGATCTCTGGATCTTCCTTAGGAGGGCCTAAAAAAGATTTCATCAATCGGCGTAGGCTCCATCCCGTCCCAGCACCTCGCTGGGGCTCACTCGCGCGCCGGCTGATCTCGACGAGCATGGCCTGCAGCAGATCGATCTGAGCCTGCAGCTGCCGCTTGCCCTCGACTCCGGCGTCGGAGGCCGCACGATCCATTGCCTGGATCCGCTCCCGCATCCGGGCGCATTGTGCCTCGAGCTCGCGGCAATGCTGCTCGAGCGACGCCAATTGCCCCTCCGGAGCCATGCTACCTTCTCTGCCGAATAGCGCTCGCTTGGCGATCGGCGTCGATCCTTCTCGCGGGCTGGACAAAGAGGGCTCGCATCGACTAGAAAGCGCAACGCCTTTATCATTGATATTCAAGCTCTATGGCATAATTCCAATGGCCAAGCAACGACGGACGTTCGCGGCCGCGGGAACCGGGATGCGTCGTTTGTGCCATTGCGCGAGGCCCGTTCGTCGGTGTTGAACGAGCATGCATTTCGGGGACCATGACATTGACCGCGAAGGTTAGCTACCGCCCCATCACCAAATGCCGCGTCAGCGGCAGCTCGAATCTCGTCTCCGTGCTCAATCTCGGGCGCCAGTGCCTCACCGGCGTCTTTCCCAAGGAGAGGGACGCCGAGGTGACCCCGGGCCCGCTCGAGCTGGTCTGGTGTCCGGACAGCGGGCTCCTGCAGCTGGCGGGCTCGTTCGATGCCGGGGAGATGTATGGCGAGAACTACGGCTATCGCTCCGGGCTCAACCAGAGCATGGTCCGCCACCTCACCAACAAGATCCATCACCTCGAGGCCCTTGCCGGCCTTGGCGCCGGCGACACCGTGCTCGATATCGGCAGCAACGACGCCACATCCCTCAAGGCCTATGCGACCGCGGGCGCCAACCGCGTCGGTTTCGATCCGACCGGACGCAAGTTCGAGAAGTACTACCCGCCCGAGATCATGCTGGTCCCCGATTTCTTCTCGGCCGACGCCTATCGCCGCGCCGGCCTCAAGCCCGCGAAGATCGTCACCTCGATCGCGATGTTCTACGACCTCGAGGATCCCGTGGAGTTCGCGCGCGCAGGTGGCCGAGGTGCTGGCCGACGACGGCATCTGGCATTTCGAGCAGAGCTACATGCCCTCGATGCTGCGGATCTGCTCCTACGACACCATCTGCCACGAGCATCTCGAGTACTATTCCCTGGGCGTCGTGCGCGACATTCTCGATCGCGCCGATCTCCGGATCGTCGACGTCCAGATGAACGCGGTCAACGGCGGCAGCTTCGCGGTCACCGCGACCAAGCGCCAGAACCAGATGCGGCGCAACGACGCCGTCATCGACTGGATGCTGGAGCAGGAAGACCGCATGGGGCTCGGCACGCCGCGTCCCTTTCGCGATTTCGAGGAGCGGGTCTACCGCCATCGCGACGATCTGGTGCGGCTGGTGGACGCGCTCGTCGCCGACGGCAAGACCGTGCTGGGCTACGGCGCCTCGACCAAGGGAAACGTGGTCCTGCAGTTCTGCGGCTTCACGGAGAAGCAGATCCCGGCCATCGCCGAGGTCAACGCGGACAAGTTCGGCTCCTTCACCCCGGGCTCGAAGATTCCCATCATCTCCGAGCAGGAGGCCCGCCGGATGAAGCCGGACTACTTCCTGGTGCTGCCCTGGCACTTCAAGGACGGCATCCTGCAGCGCGAGCAAGAGCACATCATGCGGGGCGGGAAGATGATCTTCCCCTTCCCCGAAATCGAAATCGTTTAGAGGACGCCCCTCATGAAGCGCGCATTCATCACCGGCGTAACCGGCCAGGACGGCGCCTACCTCGCCCAGTTTCTCCTGGGCAAGGGCTACGAGGTTTTCGGCCTCGTGCGCCGGAGCAGCCTGCCGGAGAACATGGACGCCCGCCTGAAGTGGCTCGGCATCGCCGGCGACGTCAACTTGGTCGACGGCAATCTCATCGATCTCTCCAGCCTCCAGCGCCTCGTTCGCAAGATCCGCCCCGACGAGGTCTATAACCTCGCCGCCCAGTCCTTCGTGAAGACCTCCTGGCACCAGCCGCTGCTGACCGGCGCCGTGACCGGCCTCGGAGCGGCGAACGTCCTGGAGGCGGTCCGGCTGGAAGCCCCGGAGGCCCGCTTCTACCAGGCGTCGTCCTCGGAGATGTACGGGCTGGCCCAGGAGCCGCAGCAGAACGAGAAAACCTCGTTCTATCCGCGCTCGCCCTATGCGGTGGCCAAGCTCTATGCCCACTGGATGACGGTGAACTACCGGGAGAGCTTCCACCTCTTCGCAAGCTGCGGCATCCTCTTCAATCACGAGTCGCCATTGCGCGGCATCGAGTTCGTCACCCGCAAGATCACCGACGGTGTCGCCAGGATCAAGCTCGGCCTGCAGGACAAGCTGGTGCTCGGCAATCTCCACGCCAAGCGCGACTGGGGCCACGCCCGCGACTACGTCCGCGCCATGTGGATGATGCTGCAGCAGGTGGAGGCCAGCGATTACGTCGTCGCCACCGGCCGCGCCACCAGCGTCCTGGAATTCTGCCGCATGGCCTTCGCCCATGTCGGCCTGAATGCGGAGGAGCACATCTCCGTCGATGCGAGCTTCCTGCGGCCCGCCGAGGTCGATTTTCTCCAGGGCGACGCCACCAGGGCGCGCGAGCAGCTGGGCTGGGTTCCCGAGATCACCCTCGAGGAAATGGTTCAGGAGATGGTGGACGCCGATATCGCGCGGCTGCGCCAGGGGTTGAGGGCGGGCGTCAGCGATCTGGCGTGACCGGGAAGGCCTGCCAGACAAGGACGGGGCAGCCAGGTTTTTCCAGCGCGAGGGCGCCCTGAAACCCCGGCGGCATCGCCAGCACCCGCACCGACCACCGCTCCGGCACGGCGCTCGACGCCACCGCGACGAAATCCCGGCCCTCCAGTCCCGGGTCCAGGGACACCGCAACTGAGCTCGGCGAGCCCGAGATCCCCGTCCCCAGTGCCTTCAGCACCGCCTCCTTGCGGGCCCAGGCCGCGATCAAGGTCGGCAGCCGCTTTTCGGCTGGCAGGCTCTCATAGTGCGCCACCTCATTCACGGTCAGAATCCGCTGCGCCAGGCGGGGCGCGTCCGAGAGCGGCCGCGCTCTCTCGACGTCGATGCCAACCCGGCCGTCGCGCACCACAGCGAGCGCCGCGAGGTCGCCGCTATGGGAGAGGTTGAAGGCAAGCCCGCCAACCGGCGGCGCCGCCAGAGTGGGCTTGCCATGCTCGCCATACTGCAGGGCGAATTCGTCCGGCCGGCCCCCGATCACCGCCGCCAATGCGCAGCGCAGCAGCCAGCGGCCGGCAACGAACCGTTGAGCCACCGCCGCATTGGTAAGACGTTCCCATCGTGACCGCTCGTCCGCGGGGAGCGCACCGGCCAGTTCCTGCGCGGGTAAATCCCGGGTTGCCAGGAAGAGAACTTGGGCAGCCCCGTCAGCGACGCCGCGCCCGAGGACCGTCGGCGGCTCAAGAGCCGCGACCTCGCCTCCGCGCTCGAGCTGCGGCCGGGAGCCGCCAGCCAACTGCAGGAGCCGCAGCTGCCGCTTCAGGGGCGACGCATCGGGCCCGCGGCGCGGGCTATCCGTCACGATGGAGTTCCACCGATCGGCAGGGATCGCCGTCCAGTCGCCGGCACCAGGGTGCGTACGGCCGTGTTGCTCTCGCCGAGCCGATCCAGGCTCGCCATTAGCACCCCGACGCACGCCGCCCAGCTTGTGGGTCGGTATTCCGCTCGGATCCGCGCCTCGCGGGCATGGCGATAGGCGTCGTCGAAGATGGCGCGCTCGAGCGCCGCGAGCGTTCCAACCTCATCGTCAGGGTCGATGTAGTCGACGAGATCACCGCCGACCTCCGGTATGGCGGCGCGCCGCGATGCCACGCAGAGCTTGCCCTGCTCGAGGCTCTCCGCGACCGGGAGACCGAAGCCCTCGAGAACGCTGGGATAGACGCTGAACAGGCAATGCCGGTAGATCTCCTTGAGCTCGGCGTCGGAAAGCCCGGACTGCAGGATGATCTTGCCATCGAGGTAGCGGCTCTCCGCCAGATCCGCCAGCAATCCCTCAACCATCCATCCGCGCTGTCCGATGAATACCAAGGTAGGCACCTTGGCCGCGCCGTGGCGCTCGATGAGGCGCCGCCACAGGCGCACCAGCAGCCGATGGTTCTTGCGGGGCTCGAGCGTGGAGACGAAGAGAACGTAGCTCGACGGAAACCGCGCGCGCACCTCGCCACCCGCCGTCGCGGCGCCCAGCACGCGAAAGCCGGTCCCAAGCGGAATGATCTCGCTCGGCGGGACCGCCATACCCTGCCCCTTCGCATAGCCGGCCAGCGCCGAGCGCGAATAATTCGACACCGTGAGCACGAGGTCGGCGTGCTCCAGCACGCCCAGGATCCAGTGCCGGAAGACCACAGCAGAATCCGTGGTCATCCACTCCGGATCGGTGACCGGAATCGCGTCGTGCACCAGAACCGCGAGGCGCAGACCGAGCGCGCGCTTCACGCGTGCGAGACGATCGAAATAATAGATGTTCCACCAGGATGTGCCGAGGCAGACCAGGATATCTCCAGCATTGAAAGGCGCGCGCGACAGCAGCACCGGCGCGAACGGCAACCCGACCCGCTGCAGCCAAGGGAAGCGCCGGATCACGCGCAGATAGAATTGGTGTCGGGTGCTGCGGAACTTCTCGCGCTCGTTGAGCAGCCGGGACAGCCACCGATTGCGGATCGGCACCAGGTTCGGCGCCGCGTATCTGAGGGGCGGGTGATCGAATGTCTTCAGGAGGAGGCTGAAATCCACCGTTTGGAAGCGCTGGGTGAAGCGGTTGAGACGACAGAAGCGGATCTCACCAGCGCTCCCATGCGCCTCGTTCAGGACGGAGAAGATCTCCATCTGCACCCGTTGGATGCCGGTCGGCTTCGGCGCGCGGTCGAAATGCTCGAGGAAGTCCTCGACCTCGAACCAGATCACCGGTCGCGCCGGCCGGCTGGCGCGGTTACTCGCTGGCGCGAGCCGGATCATGCGCTAAACCCCTCGTCGACGTTGCCGTGGCCCACCCTGGCAGACTGCCCCCAACGACCGCCATGGATAAGCTTTCGGTCAACCCTATAATGCAGAATAATCGGGTTCGGGGCGGGGGGCCACTCCAGCCTCTTCGCGTAGCTTCGGGAGTGGGGATCAATGCGCGGGCGACAGCCGGGCGCCGAGTCGGGGCCGACATGACGCTGATGCAGCGCCATATGTTCCTGCGCCTATTGGCATATGCGGGAATGGTGACCCTCGTCTTCACCGTCGTGGTGATGCTGGTGACGACATCGCGGCTCTTTCAGCTCATGGCCCAGGGCGCGATGCCGCTGGGGCGGTTCTCCCTGGCCCTGGCGACGCTCCTCCCCATGCAGCTCTACCTGGACGTCCCCCTGACCGTCACCATCGCGGTGATCTTCGCCTATCACGAGTGGATCCGGCACAACGAGATACTGTCGCTGCGGAACGCCGGCCTCACCAACCGCGCCCTCGCCATGCCGGCGCTCGCGGCGGGCGCGGTGGGCATGCTCTTCACCGCCCTGATGTCGCTCTATCTGCTGCCGATCTCGTTCCGGATCTTCGAGGATATCCGCTACAACGCCGGCTATTACAACCTCACCGCCAACGTCCTCTACGAGGGCTATCTGCAGACGATCGCCCCCAACCTGTCGCTCTCGTTCCACAAGCGTATCGCCAGCGACGCGATCGAGGGGGTGACGGTACTCGATGCCCGGACGGCCGGCTCCCTCACCTACATCTTCGCCGACCGTGGCCGCTTCGTGACCCAGGACGCCAAGCCCGAGCCCCAACGGGTCATCCTTCTGGAGCATGGCTCCTACATCGTGCGCCACGACCCCGACGAGAAGGTGACACCGATCAACTTCGACGATCTCGCGGTACCCCTGCAGGTGTCGGGAGATACGCCGAAAACCCGGCAATGGCGCGGCTACTTCGAGGAGCGAATCGACAGCCTCCTGAACCCGCCCCCCGAAGTGCGCATGAACCCCGCCGACTACGGCCAGTGGATCGCCGAGGGCCACAAGCGGATCCTGATGCCGCTCCTGTGCCTGAGCTACGTCACCTTCGCGCTCGGCGTGCTGCTGCGGTTCCACTATCACCGCTCATCCGGCGTCTTTCACGTCCTCGGTATCGCCGCCGCTGTCGCCTTCTGGCACGGCCTCTTCGTGGTGACGCACTCCCTGGTCACGAGCACGCCGTCCCTCGCCGCCGTCTACTATGTCGTCGCGGGAACGCCGGCGGTCGTGGGCATCGCATTGCTGCTGTCGGCGAGCCTCAGCCTGCGCCGAAAGAGGCGGCCTCCTGCGCCGCCCTGGGGGCGCCTGATGGACAGATCGGCGCAGACCGGCAGACGTCGCCTAGGCGTCGACCGGTGCCGCGTCGGTACGGATGGCGCGGCTGTCGAGGGCGATCCGCCTATCCATGACGAATGTCCACAGCGTCACCAGGCGCGACCGGTGGTGGAAGCGGTCGTCGTAGTGCCGCGGCGCCAGGCGCTTGAGCTCGCCAAGGCGCGGCCCCGGCACGTTCGGGAAATCGTGATGCTCCAGATGAAGCCCATGGTTGATGGAGATGGCGTTCACCGGCCCGTAGTAGGACGCGGTCTCGTAGGCGCCCTCGAAGACGATGTGCTCCTGCAGGATATGCGCGCCGGTGGGATGCGGACCCACAGCGAAGTAGGCCGAGAGCGCCAGGTAGAGGAGCGCCATCCAGCCGAGCCCGAATGCGACCGCGACGGTCGCGCTCAGCACCAGCACGATGTTGGCGGCGAGCCAGCCGTCGAAGGGGATGCGCCGCGTCACCTGCAGGGGATGCAGCAGCGAGTAGGTGAAGGGTTGCGCCAGGATCCAGAAGATCTTGCCGAGGCGGCTCCGCCCCACCAGGCGCACTTCCCAGGGCATCGGCACGTCGGCGTCGAGGCCGCGATACCCGAGGAACCGATGATGCAGGAGATGGTAATAGCGGAACCCGATGGCGCTCGGCACCACGCCCGGCAGGTTGGCCAGGATCCCCACCGTCTTGTTGAGCGGCGTGCCGCGGACGACGAGATTGTGCGACGCCTCGTGGATGACGACGTTGAGGTAGTGCTGGGCGAAAGCGCCGACGCCGATGGCGGCGATGACCGCGACCCACCAGGGCTGCTGCGCCACGGCGGCGGCCAGCGCGAACTGCCCCACGACGACGACGCCGGCGAGCCAGGCCGTCTGCGGACAAGGCCCGAACAACTGCTTCACCGCCGGCTGCTCGCGCAGGATTGCCGCCCGCCGCTCGCGATGGAAGCGGCCGTCATCCATGGCGGCGCCCGACTCGCATCGTCCCGAAGACCCAGTCCCAGAGCGGCGAGGAGACGCCGTAGTTGCGGTCGGCGGCGGCGTAGTGATGGGCGAGGTGGTGGCGCTTGAGATATGTCGCGAGCCGCCCGCGCGGCCGCCATTGATGCGAGCCGTAGTGCGCGATGTCGTAGGCGAGGTAGCAGAGGCAGAAGACGCCGAAGAACACGCTAGGCGAACGCCGGACCCGCCACCAGCACTCCGATGCCCAGGAGCGCCGACAGCACCGGCACCGACATCACCAGCGGCATGATGTCGCGTCCGGCATCGGCGGGATCGTCGTGGTGACAGCCGTGCGCGAGATAGGCCAGCGGCGCGGCCGCCGGGATGAAGCGGTCGATGTGGAAGAGAAAGCGGTGCATGAGATACTCGAAGAGCGTCCAGGACGCGGCCGCGGCGAGCGCGATCAGCGCCCCCTCGCCCCAGGTGAACTGACCCCAGCGGAATCCCAGGGTGAGGAGCGCCGCCGAGAGCGCGCCCCAGAACAGCACCAGCGTCACCAGATTGGTCCGGGTGAACCATTCGAGGAAATCGCTCTCGAACAGCCGCACGGGTCCGCCAGTGAGCGCATGCTCCGCGCCCGCGCCGTTCGCCGCGGTCCCTCTCGGCACCCGAGAACGCATGAAAATCGCCTATCCGAGTCGTGGTTTTTCCGGCCCCGGCCGGTTTCGGGGATACTTGAGCAGCACCCCGCCACTGTCAACGATCCTGACCCGGCGCCAGGGCGGCGCTAGACCGCCAGGGCGGCGGCGACCCGGCGCTTGCCCCGGCGATGGAATCCGGACCTGAGGCGCCCCAGGGGCCAGAGCCGGGGATCCAGCACCTCCAGGCCCCGCTTCACCGCCCCTGCCCAGTGCACCGCCGCCACCTCCCGGCCGTTCCGGAGATCCAGGAGCCGGTCGCCGTCGAAGGCGATGTGCGGATTGCGGAAGGACGCGAGGCCGGCCAGCGTCGGGTCGCAGTCGCTGATGTGCTGGCAGCGCTTGCCGGCGCGGTCGAGAGCGAAGTTGAGCACGGGCTGATCGAACAGCCCCTCCTCCCGGCGCAGCTCCAGGTAGAGGTCGCGATTGGATTCCACGGTATCGATGATCCCCTGCACCGACAGCGCCTGTCGCGAGGTAATGAAGGCCCCGGCGGAGATCAGCTGCATGTTGGGGAAGCGCTCCCGCGCCAGCGCCATGCGGTCACGGCGGTAGACGAAATCGGGGCTGGTGGAGAGATAGACCAGGTCGAGGATGCCGGGCCGCACGAAGCCGAAGAAGCGCTGGGGATCCACCAGCAGCACCATGTCGATGTCGAAGTAGGCGACCTCGTCGCAGTCCAGCATCAAGGCCGCATACTTGCGCAGGTTGGCGCGATTGGGCGGCCGGGTCGGGAACAGGCGGTCGGCAAAGGCGTCGAGCTGGCTGAAGTCGACGTCCACCATCTCGAACCCGAAGGCGCCACGGAGCGAGCGGATCCGGGTGACATCGGCGTCGTAGGGAATGCAGTAGAGCAGCTGCCCCGCGTTGTACTCGCGGATGCTCTCCAGAAAGGTGACCGCCCAGGCGTAGTAGCGGTCGTTCGCGAGGAAGACGACGGCGTGGCGCTTGATCCCCGGTTCCGCGTTCAGGGTGCCCCCCTCGCCTGCTCGTCGCCAGCCAGCTCGGCGCCCTTCTTGGGCGTGCGCACGAAGCCGGTGGCGCGGCCGCCGAGGACCTCGAGCACGCCGCGAATGCTGGCCATCGCGCCGTAGAGAAAGATCGCGATCACCCCGGGAATTCGCCGCGCCTCGGTCAGCATGTCGGCGCCGCGGATCAGCTTCTGGCCCAGCAGCATCATCGCGATGGCCACACCCACCCCTTGCACGATCGCCAGGGTCAGCAGCGCGACGGCCAGGGGCGTCGGGCCGATCCCGATGGTGAAGTCGATGAACCCGCTCACCACCGCCACCGCCACCAGGGCGCCGAAGGCGCAGCCGCCGAGATGAATGGTCGCCGCCAGCTTCTGGCCGAAAGTGAGCCGCGACCGCCAGACCGACGGAAGTAATTTGCGAGCAACCTCGGCGAAGCCTTTGTTCCAGCGATGCTGTTGGGTTGCCCAGGTCGCTCGGTTCTCCGGCAGCTCCCCCGGCACCGCGACCGTCACCAGGTAGCGCGCCTGCCAGCCCAGGAGCTGGATGCGGTAGCTGAGGTCGAGATCCTCCGCCAGGGTGTCGCCGCGCCAGCCGCCGGCCTCGTCGATCGCCTGGCGGCGGAAGATGCCGCAGGTGCCGTTGAACGGCAGAACTCGCTTCGTCCAACTTCTGGTCGCCTGCTCGACACCGAAATGCGCGTCCAGGATGCGCTGCTGCGCGTAGGTCATCGCATTGGCATCGCCGTTGAGGTAGTCGCAGCGCGCCTGCGCCAGGGCGAGCCTGGGATCGGCGATCAGCGGCCGCATGGCGCGCCGCAGGAAGTCCCGCGGCGGCACGTAGTCGGCGTCGAAGATCGCCACGAATTCCTGGGCCGAGACCTTCAGGCCCTCGCCCAGGGCCCCCGCCTTGAACCCGGCCCGATTGGTCCGGTGCAGCAGCAGGGCATCGATCCCGCGCCCGCGCAGGGCCTCCAGCGCCTCCGCCGCCGCGGCGGTGCTGCCGTCGGTGCTGTCGTCGGCGACCTGGACGTGGAGCCGGTCCCGCGGCCAGTCGAGCTCGCCCACGGCGGCGACGGCGCGGCGGATCAGACTGCCCTCGTTGAAGGTGGGGATCTGCACCAGGACATGCGGCAGGGCCCCCTCGGGGGGCAGCGGCTGGCTCAGCAGCCGCGCCTCCTCGGCCATCGCCGCGTCCCGGTACCGAAGATGCTGGACCACCAGCCAGGTGATCGAGGCGCCGAGCGCGCAATGCCCCGCCAGCGCCAGAAGCAGCGCCGCGTGATCGACCTCGGCCAGGAAATGCAGCATGCCGTCCGCCACCTCAACGCATCATCGGCCGGTGGGACGGGCCGGCGCGGCGACCCTAACATCGATGCGGCTGCCGCGCCAAACCAGCGTGCGGGCGGTGACCGCCCGCAGCCAGAGCACCGCCAGCACCGCTTCCCGCATCAGCCAGGCCGCGGGCGAGCGCCAAGTGAGGCGCCAGCCCTGGCGCCGGTGGTAGAGAGCCTCGGCCGCCAGCCAGGCCGCCACGAAGGCCAGCGCCGCCGCCGGCGTCCACTCCCCCAGGAGAGGCGCCCAGAAGACCGTGCCGGTAACCGTCGCCGCGATGATGCCGAAGCAGGGCACCGCCAGGAACGCAGGCAGGCTGTGGTAACGCAGGCAGCACTGCCAGCGCAGGTGGCGCTCCCAGAGGTCGTGGAAGCGCCGCCGGCCGACGGGATGGTAGGCCGGCTCCGGCGCCACCACGATCCGCAGCCCGAGCGCCTCGATTCGCGTCGCCAGCTCCGCGTCGTCGCAGAAGCCGTCGCCCAGCGCCGCCATGCCGCCGATGCGGGCGAGGTCGTCGCGGCGCATCAGCAGGGCGGCACCGAGGCCGGCGCCCGCGCCCACGGCGGCCGCCGCGTAGTACCAGCGCGCCGCATGGCCGTTCCAGAGCGCGGTCTCCACCTCGCCCACGAAATTCGTCGGCCGCACCGCCACCGGCACCGCCGAGAGGAGACCGACCTCCGGCGTCAGCAGCGGCACCATGCGCGCCAGCATGTCCGGGGCGACGGCGATGTTGGCGGCGCTGATCAGCAGCAGCGGATGGCGCGCCGCGCGCTCGGCGTTGACGAGATTGTTGACCTTGGGATTGGCGGAGACCCTGACGTCGCCGACGATGAGCCGCGCGGCGATCCGGGGATGCGCTGCGATCGCCCGCTCCACCAGGGGGATCGCGGGATCGCCCGCGTCGGCGACGGTGAAGATCAGCTCGAGGACGGGATAGACCTGTCCGAAGAACGCCTCGAGATTGTCTGCGAACTCGGCGTCGATGCCTTTCACCGGCACCAGCACGGAGACGGCGGGGAGGCCGGCCGGTCCCGACACCGGCGGCCGGCGGATCGGCATCAGGAGCGTGCCGAGATAGATCGCCGCGGCCGCGAGCCACCAGGCCCCCGCGCCCCATTGGACGATCATGTTCACCGGCTCATGCCCTCCGCGCCCCCTCGGCACCTCGTGCCGGTGTTATAGCCGGAGCGTGCCGGCGACGCTGCACTGCAATTTCTGGCCGCCAGCACCTTGGCCGAGCGCGCCACATCCGGTATCCCCATGACATGAAAGATCCCGGCTCGATCCTCATCACCGGCGCGAGCGGCGGTATCGGCGCGGCACTCGCCCGCGCCTATGCCCGCCCCGGCGTGACGCTGGCCCTCACCGGACGCAACGCCGAGCGGCTGGCCGCCGTCGCGGGCGCCTGCCGCTCCGCCGGCGCCGAGGTCGAGAGCATCACTCTGGACATTACCGACGCGGCGGCGGTGGCGGCTTGGGTGGCTGGCGCCGAGCAGCGTCGCCCCATCGATCTCGCGATCGCCAACGCCGGCATCACCGGCGGCCTTCCGGGTGACGGCAGCGGCGAGTCCCTGGCGGATGTCCATCGCATGATGGGCATCAACTTCGGCGGCGTGTGCAACACCCTGCACCCCCTCATCCCCGCCATGCGCCGGCGCCGGCGCGGCCAGCTTGCCCTGATGAGCTCCCTCGCCGCATTTCGCGGCCTGCCCTACTCCCCCGCCTATTGCGCCAGCAAGGCCGCCCTGAGGGCCTACGGCGAGGCTCTCGGCACCTGGCTGCGTCCGGAGGGGGTCGAAGTGTCCGTGGTGTTCCCCGGCTTCGTGGACACGCCCCTCGCGGGCCACGTCACCGGACCCAAGCCGCTGCAGACGACGCCCGAGCGCGCCGCGGGGATCATCCGCCGCCGGTTGGGACAGGGCCGCCCGGTGATCGCCTTCCCGTTCCTGCTCTACGCCGGGGTCCGCATCCTGGCGGCATTGCCGACCGTCCTCGCGGATCCCATCCTCGGCATCGTCGACGTGAGCATCCGCCGCTACGAATGAAAAACGACATCCGTGTCACCGAGGTCCGTACCCGGCGGGACTTCCGGCAATTCATGGATCTGCCCGACCGCATCTATGCGCGGGACCCGAGCTGGGTGGCGCCGCTGCGGCGCGAGGTCCGCAAGCTGCTCGACCGCCGCGGCAACCCGTTCTTCGATCACGGCGAGGCGTGCTTCTGGCTGGCGTGGCGGGGTGCTGCGCCGGTCGGGCGCATCAGCGCCCAGATCAACCGCCTCCACCTGGACACCCATCACGACGCCACCGGCCATTTCGGCTTCCTGGAGGCGATCGACGATCCCGCCGTGTTCCAGGCTCTCCTCGGCACCGCCGAGACCTGGGCCAAGGCGCGCGGCATGTCCCGCATCCTCGGACCCGAAAGCCTCTCGATCAACGACGAGATCGGTGTCCTCGTCGCCGGCTTCGACACGCCTCCCGTCGTGGGGATGGTCTATACGCCGCGCTACTACCCGGCGCGCCTCGAGGCGGCGGGCTACGGCAAGGCCAAGGACCTCCATGCGCTGCTCTTCGACATGGACGGCACGGATATCCGGGAGGTCGATCGGCTCGCTCGGGTCACGAGCCGGCTGAAGGCGGATGGACGCTTCCGTGTCCGCCCGATCGACATGCGCCGCTTCGACGAGGAGATGCGGCTTGCGATCGACATCTACAACGACGCCTGGAGCGACAATTGGGGCTTCGTGCCGGTGACCGCGCGCGAGGTCAAGACGCTGATCGAGATGGTGAAGCCGATCATCGATCCCCGTTACGTTCTGCTCGGCGAAGTCGACGGAAAACTGGAAGGGATCTTCATCACCCTGCCCAACCTCAACGAGGCCATCGCCGATCTCCGCGGCCGGCTGTTTCCCTTCGGTTGGGCGAAGCTGTTGTGGCGGCTGCATCGCCGTCCATTCAAATCAGGCCGGGTCCTGCTTGCCGGCGTGAGAAAGTCCCATCGCAACTCCATGGTAAGCCCGGCGCTCCTGTCGTGGATGCTGGCGGAGACAATCCGCACCGGCCGGGCCAGCGGCATCGACTGGCTGGAGCTGTCCTGGGTGATCGAGGACAATGTACGCTCGATGGCGCTGTGCCAGCGCGCCGGCGGACGGGTCTACAAGACCTATCGCCTCTACGAAAAGCCGCTCGGCTGAGGCTCCGTTAACGCGAACGCTTGCCGGTCCGTACCCGGCGCGACGTCAGGCATTTCCTCGACCTGCCCGAGCGCATCTATGCGCAGGACCCGAACTGGGTGGCGTCCCTGCGGCGGGAGATCCGCAAGCTGCTCGACCATCACCGCAATCCATCCTTCGGAAACAAGCCACTCATGGCAAATTCAGTCGATGCTCGGCCGCCAGCGGGCACCATATTCGATCTGAACGCAATTTGAGGTCCGCGATCGCGTCTGCAGCCTCCGCGCGATCGCGACAAATCGAGCGCGCCAATATGGGCGCGGGCGATTCCCGATCGGCATCGAGGATCCAGACCGTGCGGTCTCTGAAGTAATCCACGAGTTCCCGGTCCCCGTCGCCGCGATCGTGCGCCCAGACGATCGGCGAAGCATCGATGTCCGCGCCATTGTGGACCCAGTCGAAATGCGGATTGTGATGGGACGCATAGCGGACGATGACCAGATGCTTGCCGGGCAATTGCTCCAGCTCGGCAGCGATCGCTTCGCGTGCAACCTTCTGCGCAGCCGTATCCTCTGGTGCCGGTCGAGCGAACGGCACCACCAGCAGCGCGATGACGAAGCCCAGCCGCACCCCGAGACGGCCCAGACGCTGCTGCCCGAAGCGCGCGACGCTGAGACGCCTCAGACACAAGATCAGCAGCGCGAACATGACCGGAAAGAACGGAGCGGCGTAGTGCAGTTGAAAGTATGTTTCGCTGCAGAGCACTGCCAGAAAAATGACGGTCATGACGGCCAGCAGCCGTCCCACCCCGCTCCGAGCAAGCGTAGCGGGTAAAACGAGCAGCGAGATGACGAGGATGCCCTGAGGCAGGAGCAGCCGACTAAGGAGGCTCAGAATCCTCGAGGCGGACTTGCTCAAGAAGCCGACGGCTGTCTGCGCCTCTGCATATTGCTGGTATTCCCAGTCGGCCATTTGCCGGAAGATCTCATAGTCGTACGAAGGTGCTTTCGGTAAGGACTGCCACAGGAACAACGGCGTCGAATCGTGCTGGGCCGTGTACGCCACATAGGGCAGCAGCCACGGATTTCCCGCGACGACGGCATCGTAATACCCAATGCCGAGGCCTGCGACGGCGAGGCAGCCGCCAATCGGCAGCCATAGCCGCAATACCGCTTCGCTCAACGGCACGCCGCGCGGGCCAAGGCTCGCCACCGCAAGCGCAATTCCAAGCATCGCGCCCAGGACGGCACCCTCGAAAGGGCGCGCGACGGCGAGGAGGGCGAGGCCGAACCCGAAGAGCAGGGCGCTCCGCGGGCGCACATGCTCCCGCAGTCGCAAGAAGGCCCCGAGCGCCAACGCGCCACCGAGGACCGCGAGGCTGCCGCCCCAGTAGTTCGTGCTCCAGAGGTGCATGATCGGATGCAGCGCCAGCAACATGCCGCCGAGCCATGCCCAATAGGCCGGAACCAGCGCGCGCAGCGCCCAGACCGTGGTGGCGCAGGCCAGGGCGCTCACCAGCCAGACGCCGACGATGGGATGGCCGAAGACGGCGATCCCGAAAGCCAGGACAAGCGCCATGCCCGCCGGGTACTTCGAGGCCCGGGTCGGGTGCTCGAGGACGTGAAACTCCTCCAGGTAGCGCCACATCGGATGCGGCGGATTGCTCAGCCGCCCATGCGCGAAGGTATCCGCCCCCAATAGGTAACTAAACTCGTCATGCACACCGGGACGCGGCATCCCAAAAAGAGCGGCATCCATCACGCAGATCGCGAGAACGACGATGCCCACCGACGCCGGCGCGAGAATGGGATGCACGGCGAGGCGGCGCAACGCCCGCTCGGCCGACCAGAGCATTCCGGAAAAACCGTGCGGGAGGCCGGCCAGGATCCTCAGCAGCAACGGCATTGTGATTGCCGCCAGGCCCGGTCCCGGTGCCAAGCGCTTATGGCCGGGAAGGCGCGGTGGTCCACCTCACAGGGGACTTCCGAGTAGCGCGTGTCGAGTTCCGAGGCTGTTTCCTGCGTCGGGCGGGTGGCGCGGATTTCGAGAATGCTGACAAAGAACGCGCCGTTTGCGATCTCGAAGGCGAGCAGAATGGCGCTGCTGGAGGGGATGACCAGACGCATGGTCTCGCTCGGTCGGAGCATGCCGAAACCGCCGGCATTCCAGGAGCCCAGCGCATAGATACCGAGCGCGAAACCGAGGAGAAGCAGGGCAGCAGCCACCTTGAGAGCCCGCTCAAGGGTGGCAACCATGATCAGCGAGCGCAACCATGGATCGGGCGGCACCATGCCCTCGCGCGTGCCATAGATCGTCGCGAACACCCAGAACAGCACTGACTGGAACCCGACTACGAGCGCAAGCGATGCATAGAGCAAGGTGTGCACGTCGAACGTCACGCCGGCGATGGTTCGGGGACCCGGCAGCAAACATAGTGTCGCCAGAGCCCCCGCGAGAAACATCGCGATGCCAGGATAGAGAAACAGCCATCGCGGGCTGAACACCAGCAGGAAGCGGAGATGTCGCCAGCCGTCGCTCCAGCTTCGCAAGTGCGGCGGCCGGTCGCGCCCATCCGGGGAAAGCGTGGTTGGGACTTCCGCGATCTTGAGCCCATGCGTGGTGGCCTTGACCACCATCTCGCTCGCGAACTCCATGCCGGGTGCCTGCAGGTCGAGCCCGAGGATCGCCTCACGATCGAGTCCGCGCAGGCCACAGTGGAAATCGCCGCAGGGGCTGCGGAAGAAGATTCGGCCGATCGTGGTCAGCACGGGGTTGCCGAGATAGCGGTGGAGCGCCGGCATCGCGCCAGGACGAATACCGCCGCTGAAGCGATTGCCCATGACAAGCTGGTAGCCGGCGCGCAGCTTCTCGACGAAGGGCTCGAGCGAGCCGAAATCGTAGCTGTCGTCGCTGTCGCCCATGATGATGTACCTGCCCGACGCGGCGCGTATACCGCCGAGCAGCGCATTGCCATAGCCCGGCGAGCGCACATCGACCACGCACGCCCCGTTCGCATGGGCGATCGCCTGCGACCCATCGGTGCTGCCATTATCCGCGACCAGGATCTCGCCCTGGAGGCCGCTGCGCGCCAGGAAAGCGCGCGCCCTGCCGATGCACCGCGCAAGCGTCCTTGCCTCGTTGAGGCACGGCATCAAGATCGTCAGCTCGCAACCGCCTGTTACGCTGGATTCCGACCGACGCCCTGCGTTCTCGCGCTCATGCAGTCCGGCATCGACGATGTGCGCTCGCTCGTGCCGAGCCCTGGACAGGTGCGTCGACATACGTCAGTCCTGCGCCTCGGTCGCCGGCAGGCCGCCGGCCCGCCGCGCGATACAGGCGGCGCTGCCGCCGGGTGAGGTGACACTTCCCGCGGCCGGCAACCCGGAGGGAAGCCCCCATTTCATCCTGATGTGCGTTTGTGGAAACACGTCGGCCGAACTCCCCAAAACGTTGCCGACACATTGCGCGGGGAGTGGTAAAGAAAAAGTTTGCCGACGGTTCGGCAGCTTTTTCAGCTATTTAGCCGCAGTTAATCGTCGCTGACGCTACCCTAAAGCGGCGCCGCGGGACGCGGCCGCGCGGCCGGGTGCCGGCTCGCGTAATCCCATCGCGTGCCGAACACCGCGTCGCAGATGCCCGGGCTGCCGAAGCCGTCGCTGAAGCTGACATTCCCGACCCGATGGTGCTCGCCATGGGCATGGCTGCTGACGAGGGACGGCGGGATCCGCGCCAGCATCGACTGGATCCAGGACCGCGGCGACGCGGAGGCACGGCCCAGCGCCTTCGAGAAATCGTAGCCCGAATGCTCGTAGAGCCCGCCGATCGCCCCGAGTCCCGGTATCGCCAGATGAAACAGCATGTCGGATCCGGCCCCGCCGATCAGGACCAGCGGCAGGAGATAGGGCAGGACGATCTCGAGGAAGAAATCGACCGGGCTCATGAAGCAGGCGCTGATGCTCCGGGCTGCGTCGGTGGAGTGATGCACGCGATGACGCAGCCAGAGGAAGCGTCTGTTGTGCAGCAGGCCGCGATGGACGGCGTATTGCACGATGTCGTGGCCGACCGCCATCAGTAGGAGATCGATCACGAACCGCGCGGCGCCGAGATGGGGTGTACCCACGTAGGCAAGCCCGGAGAACTCACAGGCCAGCATGCACGGCAGCAGAATGACGCACTGATTGAAGAGGACCCGCGGCAGCAGCTGGCGATAGCTGCGGCGCTCGACGTCACGGACTCGGAATTTTCGAAATCTGGAGTGGCGATCGAACCACTCGAAGGTCAGCCCCACGCCGTGGAACACGACCATCTGGACCGCCCAGGCCAGCAGCGACAGCGGCAGCCACCAGGGGAGCGCGGCGGCGGCCATCGCCATCGCCTCCGGGTCAGCCGTCGCGAACGGCGCGCCACTCCTCGGCGATGACCGTGATCGCGTCGCTGAGCTGCGCCTCGCTGTGGGTGCAGGTGAGGAAGAAGCGCAGCCGGACCGACCGCTCGTCGACAGCGGGATAGAGGATCGGCTGCACGTGGATGCCGCGGCGGAACAGGGCCTCGGTCAGCTTGATGCAGCGCGGCGAGTCGCCGACGATGAGCGGCACCACGGAATAGCCCTGGCTGAGACCGACGGGCAGACCGCGCTTGCGCGCGAGATCGAGGAAATAGCGGCCGCGCTGCTGCAGCTGCTGCACCCGCTCCGGCTCCGATGCCATCACCGCGAGCGCCGCGAGCGCCGCGGCGGCATTCGAGGGCGACTGGCCGACGCTGAAGACGAAGCCCGGTGCCGTATAGCGCAGGATGCTGGTCAGCGCGAAGGAGCCCGCGACATATCCGCCGCAGCTCGCCAGCGCCTTGCTGAGCGTCCCCATCCAGATGTCGACGTCCTCGCCGGACAGACCGAAATGCTCCCGGATGCCATGGCCGTGCTTGCCCATGACGCCCAGCGAATGGGCCTCATCGACCATCAGGAATACCTTGTGCCGGTTGCGGATCTCGACGAAGGCCGGCAGGTCGGGAAAATCCCCGTCCATGCTGTAGATGCCCTCGACGACGATCAGCACGCGCTCATAGTCGCGGCGATGCTGGCGCAGGAAATCGTCCACCTGCTCCCAGTCATTGTGCCGGAACGGCATGCGCCGTGCGCCCGACAGGATCGATCCCATGATGACGCTGTTGTGGATCAGCGCATCATGGAGGATGAGATCCTTGGGGCCGAAGAGCTGCGCGATGGTGGTGACGTTGGTGCCATAGCCGCTGACGAAGACCAGGGAGTCCTCGACACCGTGGAGATCGGCAAGCTGCCGCTCGAGCTCGCCATGGAAGGGCCGCTCGCCGCCGACCATGCGACTCGCCGAGACCGACGTGCCGTATCGCTGCACCGCCTCGATCGCCGCCGCCTGCACGGTCGGATGACCGGAGAGGCCGAGGTAATTGTAGTTCGAGAAATTGATGAGTTCGCGCCCGCCGATCACGGTGGTGTCGCGAGCGATGCCCTCGTGGGAGCGGAAGTAAGGATCCTTAAAGCCCGTGCTCTCGCCGGACTTGAGCACGCCCAGCCAGAGCGGATGGTGGTCCAGCCGATAGTGGGACTTCGGCACCGCCCCGGACGCCTTCACGCTCGCCGTCTCGGCGCTGTCACGCATGAGTTGACGCGCCAGCTCGCTCCGTTGCTCGGGCGTCAGGCACGCAACCATGTCTCGCATATTTGTCATGTTACTCGCACCGCCGCCCTGTCCCCCCGATCTCGCGCGAGCATCTGGCTTCCAGCGCCATCCAGCACGTCCAGCGGCAATGTGTCAATCGTTACGGCACTCCCGGGTGCCCCGGTATCGACAGCCGGCACTGCCGACTCGACGCCAAGCTTGCTCGCGATGTGCCGCACCAGCTGCGCGACGGAAGTGATTTCCATCAGCTCGACGGGCGAGACCGAAATGCCGAGCTGCTGCTCGAATCCAAGCTGCAACTCCACCACCATCAGCGAATCGATACCGAGATCCAGGAGCGCCTGATTCGGGTGCAGCTTGCTGGGGGGCACCCGCAGCACCGTGGCGATCTGCTTGATCACGATCTGCTGCACGTAACCGAAACGCTGCCCCGCCGCCATCGAGGCCAGCAGCGCGCGAAATTCCTCGGCGCTCCGGCTCGATTCGCCGGCGGCGGCGCTGACGTCCGGCCGCACCGCCGCGAATTTCGGAGACTTCGCGAGCTGCGGAAGATTCATCAGCTTCGCCCAGTCGAGGTCGGCAACCGCCAGATGGCCGACGCCGGCGACGATCGCCTGGCCCATGCGCTCCAGTCCCTCGGCCGGCGCCAGCAGTTTCACGCCGAGGCGCTCCGTCATGGTCTTGGCGACATCCGCGTGCCGGGCCAGATGGCCGACGCCGCCGATGGCGCCCCACAGCATCGCCAGGCCCGGCAGCCCGGCCGCGCGCCGCTGCTTTGCCAGCGCCTCGAGATAGAGATTGGCGGCGACGTAGTTGGCCTGGCCGAGATTTCCCAGCAGTGTCGCGGCGGATGAATAGAGCACGAAGAAGTCGAGGGGCAGGTCGCGCGTCAGGCGATCGAGATGCCAGGCGCCCAGCAGCTTCGGCCGCAGCACGGCGAGGAACCGTTCCGCCGACAGGTTGGCGATCGCCGCATCGTCAATGACGGCGGCGCAGTGCACGACGCCGCGCAGAGGCGGCATCTCGCGCTTGACCTCGTCGAGGAGCGCCCCTAGCGCCACGCCATCCGCGACGTCGAGGGCCGCCTCGCGCACGGTGACGCCCTCGGCGCGCAGGCGGCCGAGCGCCGCTTCCGACTCGGGCTTGGTCTCCGCGCTGCGTCCGATCAGCACGAGGTGACGGGCGCCTTTGGCCGCGAGCCATTCGGCCGTGGCGAGACCGAAGCCGCCGCGACCGCCAGTAATGAGGTATGTCGCATCGGCCCCGACGGCGAAGCTGCCGGCCGGTGTCTCCACCGGGACCTCCGGCGTGGCATCGAAGCTCAGCACCACCTTGCCGATGTGACGGGACTGCTGCAGGTGACGGAACGCCTCCGCCGCCCGCGTCACCGGGAAGGTCCGCTGCGGCAACGGGTGGAACACGCCTTCGGCGATCAACGCCGTGAGCTCCCGCAGCAGTGTCCCGACCAGCGCCGGCCGGTCGACCAGCAGCCGGTCGACGTCGACGCCCGAGAACTGGATGTTGTTGCGGAACGGCTGCAGCCCGAGCTTCGTATTGGCCCAGAAATCGCGCTTGCCGAGCTCGATGAAGCGGCCGTAGGGCCGCAGCAGCCCGACGCCCTTGTGCAGTGCCTCGCCGGCGAGCGAATTCAGGACGACATCGACGCCCTCGCCGCCGGTGATACGGCGGACCTCGTCGGCAAACGCCAGGGAGCGCGAGTTGACGATGTTCTGCACGCCGAGCCGGCGCAGGAAATCACGTTTCGCCGGCGTCCCCGCGGAGGCGAAGATTTCCGCGCCTATATGCTGCGCATATTGAATCGCCGCCAGGCCGACGCCGCCCGCCGCGCCGTGGATGAGCACGCGCTCGCCGCGCTGCAGCCGCGCCTGATAATGCAGGGAGTAGTAGGCCGTCAGCATGGCGACCGGCAGGGTGGCCGCCGCCTCGAACCCGATCGTCGCGGGCTTGGCGAACAGGCTGTCGGCGGGCAGCCGCAAGTGCGAGCGGAACGCCCCCGGCGCGAAGCCGAAGACGGCATCGCCGGCCTTCCAGGCGGTCACGCCCGATCCGACCGCCAGCACCTCGCCGGCGAACTCCATGCCAAGCGTGGCGCCGGCATAGCCGCCTTCGAAGGCCTCTTCCGGCAGCAGCCCGATCCGCTGCAGCACGTCGCGGAAGTTGAGGCCGCCAGCCTTGACCCGCACGCTCACCTCGCCAGCCTTGGGACGCGGCACCTCCATCGGCTTCAAGACCAGCCCGTCCTGGCGGCTGTTGGGCGCCAGCTCAAGGCGGTATCCCGCGGATGCCGTCGTTGCCGGAGCCGCCGCGGGCGGCGGACCGCGGCGCAGCCGATGCACGTGGCGCGCCGTTCCGCGCAGGATGATCTCGTCCTCGTCCGTTGGATGCAGGAGCTCGCCCAGCAGCAAGGTCGTGACGACATCGGGTCCGTCTTCAAGGTCGATGTCGATCAGCCGGATCGTCATATCCGGGCGCTCGTTCCGCAGCGTGCGGGCGACGCCCCAGATCGGCGCCTGAGCGGGATCGCGAAGCTCCGGCCGCACGGGAGACGTCATGGCGCCGTTGGTGGCAACCCAGAGATTGGTGCCGCCGCTGAGTTCCGGCCTCGACCAGCGCCTGACAGAGCCGCAGCAGACCCAGGCTGCCTCGATCCTGCGCCATCAGCGGATCGGCCCCGGCGCTCTCGCGCAGCCCGCGGAGATAGACGATCTCCAGAGGCCCGTCGGCGACTTCCTTGAGCGCGCGGGCCAGGCGTCCGTGCCCGTCGGCGGCATCGAGCGGGGCCCGGAAGCCGGTTCCGTTGAGGCGCTCGAAGTCGGGCGCCTCCGAGACCGTCAGCAGCCGATGGCCGAGCGCCGCCAGCCGGCGCCCGATCAGAGCCGCGGGGATGCCGCGCTCGGGCTCGGCGGCCCGCGTGATCAGCACGAATGTCCGCGGCTCGCTTGTGGGCTCGGTCCGGGAATGCCCATTGCCCGCAGGAGCGCGGGCAAGGATCACGGCGACCGGCGCCGCGTCGCCGGGCAGTACGGCGGTCTCCACGAACGCCGCCGCCCGGAGCGCCGACTCCCACTGCGCCGGCGGCAGCAGCGGGGTCTCCGCGCGCACATCGAGATCGGCGAAGGACCACCAGCGCCGGCGCATGCCGAAGACGAATTCCAGGAAGTCGCTCGGCTTCGGCTCCACCAGCAGCAGCAACCCGCCCGGCCGCAGCAGTTCGCGCGCGCGGGCAAGGGCGCGGCTGAGATCCGCGCATTCATGCATCGCGCCCGCCGCCACGATCACATCGAACTGCCCCGCCGCGAAGCCCTGCCCGTCCGGATCCTGATCGAGGTCGAGGGTGGCGTAGCGGACGAAGGGATACTCCACGAACCGGCCTTCCGCCCGCGTCACCGCCGCTTCGCGGGGATCGGTGAAGACGTACTCGACCCGTTCCGCCGGCAGCACCGGCAGCAGGGCGGCGGCGAGCCCGCCGGTGCCGCCGCCGATCTGCAGAATGCGCAGGGCGCGACCGGCGGCGACGCGCTCGCGGATATGACGCATCACGCCGGCGGCGATCTCGTTGCCGATGCGGACGAAGGGATCGGAGTCCTCGAACTGCTCGCCGGCATTGAAGTCGCGCTCGGAGAACAGCAGCGCTTCTGCGTCGGCCTCGCCGCGGAGGATCGCCTCCAGACGCTCGCCGCAGCGTCCCGCCAGTTCGAGGCTGGCGAGGTGATCGGGATACTCGGCCACCAGACGGCGCCACAGCACCTGCGGGTCTTCGCCGGACATGTCGGCACGCAGCTGCCATTCGTCGCCCCTGCGCGTCGCCGCGCCACGGCGCTCGAGGAGCGACAGCAGGGCGCTCAGATAGGCCTCGTGCTCCGGCGCCAGACGAGCCTGCTGGATCAAGCCGCGCGCGGCAAAGGGTGCCGGGCCCGCGCCCAGCACCCGCAACGCCCGCTCGGCATAGGCCGCCGCGAGCCGGTCAAGCGCCGGCTCCAAGGTGCCGCGGAGATCCTCCATATGGAGCGCCCGCATCAGCCGCGCGGTCTCGGAGACCAGCGCCGCCGCGCACTCCGCCGGTCCCGGCAGATCGGCGCTGCCGCCGGCGGTCCAGCGGCTGAGCTGCACCTCGGTGCCCCAGTGATAGGTCGGGATCTCGTTCGCGCGCATCAGCTCGATGCGTCGGAGGCGCAGTCCCTGCACCACGGCGATCGCCGCGCCATCGGCGTCCACAAGCGTGAAGTCGACGGTGACGCCCGAGCGGTCGGCGCGCACGACCTGGGCGTGGCACCAGGCGATGGCGCGGCCGTCGCCGAGGAACCGGAACCGCTCGATCCGAACGGGGACGAAAGTGGAGCGGTCGCCCTCCCGCTCCGCCGTCTGCAGCGCGCCGGCGGCGGTCTGTACGCAGGCGTCCAGCACCGCCGGATGGATGTGGTAGGCAGCGAGCTCCGTCGCGATCCCGGCCGGCGCCTCGATGCGCCCGAGCGCTTCGCCGTCGCTGGCCCAGATCTCCCGCAGGCCCTGGAAGGTCGGACCATAGGCGAGGCCGTGCGCCGCGCAGCGCGCCAGGTGCTCCTCGGCGCTCACGTGCAGAGGGAGGTGGGTCTTCAGCGCGTCGAGCGCCAGCGGCGCCGGCCGCGGCGCGTCCGTCAGGGCGCCCAGCCGTCCGGCGACCAGGGACGGCGCCAAGGAACCCGCCTTCTGCTGATTGAGAATGCGGAAGGTGTTGTCCTCGTCGATGGCAAGTTCCAGCCATTGTCCGGACTTCTCGCCGAACACCAGCGGCCGATGGATCTCCAGCCCTTCGATCTCGACCGTGTTGGTGGCGAAGTGAGCCGCCGCCGCGGCGATCGCCATCTCGATGTAGCCCGCACCGGGAAACACGATGCTGCCGCCGACCACGTGGTCGCGGAGGTAGGGCGCCGTCGCGATATCGACGTTGTTCTGCCAGGTCATGTCCGCGGTGGGGAGCCGATATCCCAGCAGCGGATGGAAGCGCTTGCTGAGTTTCGGCAGCGCCATGCGCTCGCCGGATTCGAACCAGTAGCGCTCGCGCTGCCAGGGATAGGCCGCCAGCGGCACGGGCGTGGTGTCTCCGGGATAGAGCACCGCGAGGTTGAGGCTCACGCCCGCCGCATAGCAGCGCGCCGCCGCGAACCACATCGCCTCGCGCTCCGGCTCGCTGCGACGGAGCGATCCGAGGATCGTGCGGTCGGCGCCCTGCAGGCATTCGCGGAGATATCCCGAGAGCACGGGATGCGGACCGATCTCGAGGAACACATCGATGCCGTCGGCGGCGAGGTGCTGCACCGCCTGGGCGAAGCGCACGGGCTGGCGGATGTTGCCCCACCAGTAGGCCGCATCCAGGCTGGCACCGTCGCGCTCGGCGCCGGTCACGGTGGAGATGAAGCTGTGGGCGCCGGTCACCGGCGTGAGCCCGGCGAAGGCCGCCATGACCTCGTCCTGGAGCGGCGCCATGGCCTTGCTGTGGAAGGCGTAGTCGAGCCCGAGGAGACGCACGAAGACGCCCCTGGCCTCGAGCGCCTCCGCCAATCCCGCGAGCGCCGTCGCGTCACCGGAGACGGTCACCGAGGCCGGGCTGTTGATCGCGGAAATCTCCAGCGCGTCGCCGTAGGGCGCGATCGCCTCCAGCGCCTGCTCCTCGGTGAGGCCGACGGCCGCCATCTTGCCGGCGCCGGCGGTCCGGCCCTGGGCCTGGCTGCGCCGCGCCACCACCAGGCACGCCTGCTCCAGGGTGAGCGCGCCCGCGACATGGGCGGCGGCGACCTCGCCGACGCTGTGGCCGAGCATCGCCTCGGCGACGACGCCGCGGCGGCGCAGCAGATCTACCAGACCGACCTGCAGCGCGAAGAGCGCCGGCTGGGCGAACTCGGTCTTGTCGAACGCGCCCGCCGGTGCGTCGCCGCGGAGCGCCTCCACGACGGACCAGCCGACGAGAGGCTGCAGGACGGCATCGATGCCGGCGACGCATGCCGCGAAGTCGGGCTCGCGCGCGAGGAGATCGCGCCCCATGCCGAGCCACTGCGAGCCGTTGCCGGAGAAGACGAAGGCGAGGCGCGAGGGCTGATAGCCGGCCTCGCCCTGGGCCAGCATCTGCGCCGGATGTCCGGCGGCGAAAGCCTCGAGCCGTCCGGCCACCTCTTCGCGGCTCTCGCCGAAGGTGGCGATGCGGAGCGAATGATGGCTGCGGCGGGTCGCGATCGCCTGGCAGATCGTGGCCAGCGACACCGGGCTCGGCTCGCGCAGGCGCTTCGCATAGCGCTCCGCCAGGGCCTTGAGCGCGCCTTCGCTGCGGGCCGACAGCATCAGCATCGAGATGCTGTCATCCGATGCGGGCTCCGTGGCGGGCGCCGCCGCCTCGGGCGTGTAGCTCTGCAGCACCAGGTGAGCGTTGGTGCCGCCGAAGCCGAAGGAATTCACCCCCATCAGCAACGGCTCCGCGCGCTGCGGCAGCGGCGTCAGCTCGCGCACGACGGAGAGGTTGATCTCGTCGAAGGGAATCTTCGGATTGAGATTGCCGGCGTGCAGCGACGGCGGAATCTCGCGATGGCTCAAGGTCAGCGTCGCCTTCAGGAGGCCGGCGATGCCCGAGGCGGGCTCCAGGTGGCCGATATTGGTCTTCACCGAGCCGATGAGGCAGGGATCGCCGGCGCGGCGCGTCGCGCCGAAGACGCGGCCGAGCGCGGTGCATTCCACGCGGTCGCCGGCGCTGGTGCCGGTGCCGTGGGCCTCGACATAGGAGACGTCGGCGGGATCGATGCCGGCGCTGCGATAGACCTGGCGCAGGAGCTGCTCCTGGGCCACGGGATTGGGGAGCGCGATGCCCTTGGTGCGGCCATCGGAATTGACGCCGGCGCCGAGGATGACGGCATGCACCGTATTGCCGTCGGCGAGCGCGTCCGCGAGCGGCTTCAGGATGACGACGCCGCCACCTTCCGAGCGCACATAACCGTCGGCTTCGGCGGCGAAGGCCCGGCAACGACCGGTGGGCGAGAGCATCGCCGCCTTGCAAAAGGCGCCGTGGGTTTCCGGCGCCAGGAGAATGTTGATGCCGCCGGCGATCGCCAGCGAGCTCTCGCCGCGCCACAGGCTGTGACAGGCGCCATGGACCGCCACCAGAGCGGACGAGCACGCGGTATCCATGGCGAGGCTCGGTCCGTGCAGATCCAGCACGTAGGAGATCCGGTTCGCCGCCACGGCCAGCGCCGAGCCGGAGGCGCCATAGGGATCGGTGATCGTCTCGGCGGCATTCCGCTGCAGGATGCCGTAGTCCTCGTTGGAGATGCCGATGAAGACCCCGGTGTCGGAGCCCGCGAGGCGGCCGGGCACGATATCCGCGTGCTCCAGCGCCTCCCAGGCCAGCTCCAGGAGAATGCGCTGCTGGGGATCCATCTGCCGCGCCTCGCGCGGGGAGATCCCGAAGAAATCCGCGTCGAAGCGGTCGATGTTGTCGAGGAAGCCGCCGGCCCGCGTATAGACGCGTCCTGGGCGGGTCGGATCGGGATGGAAGTACCAGTCGACATCCCACCGATCCCGCGGGACCTCGCTCACCGCATCGCGGCCGGACCTCAGCAATTCCCAGAATTGCCCGATGTCGTTCGCGCCCGGCAGTCGACAGGACATGCCGACGATGGCAACCGGAAACGGCGGCCAGGACGGCTTCCTATCGCTGGGCATGCAACTTCATTCCGAGATCTCTATTCCCGATGATCCGACGATTTCCCAATCGGCCGCGCCCCGCCCCTGAATGCGCGCGCCCCGCAGCCACCAACCCGGGCCTCCCCCCGCGGCTGTTCACGAACGACGTGATACAAGCATTTTCCCGCGAGGTACATAGGGTTGACCAGGAAGCGGTGCACGGCACCTTGGGCAGCGCTCGCTGGACGGCAAATGGTGTCCCACCCCAACCCGCAGCGCCACCACCGCGAGAGCCCCTGCACGCGCGGCGCGGCCTGGAAACAAAGGCCCGTGAACCCAACGCACCCCCCATGCGGATTATTCCCGCCGTTTCGATAAAGCAAGTATAGGGCCGACCGCCAGATTGTATCCCGCAGAACATCCGAGGCGCCCAATGCCGCCGGTCTCCCAATGGCCTGCCGGGGCGACGGGGCGTGCTAAAGCAAATGCGCAAGACAGCCGCACAATATAATGAAATATATCGGGACTTTGATTTACGCAGCGGCCGCCCGCAAAGTGCCGGACCGGCGCGATGTGCGCGGCTGGGCAACTCTCCGAGCGCTCCAGCGGCGGTCGTGGAGGAAATGGGGCACCTGTCCCGCGGTCCGGCTCACCCCTGTTGCTCCCGGCTGCGAGACGCGCTCAAATAGATGGCGACTTGGTCAAACGACGGGCTCTGAACCGTCGCCGCCGCGCCGAAAGGCAACTCGGTCAGCGCAGCAGAAGGAAATACGGATGGACCAGCACTTCGAGCGCGCCACCGAAGATCTCGGCAACGTCGTGGCGCTGGAACACATCAATGTGCAGATCCCCGACCAGACGGTGGCCACGCTCTTCTATGTGAGCGGCCTCGGGCTGACGCGCGATCCCTACCTCATGACCAGCACCGACAACATGTGGATAAATGCCGGGCGCAGCCAGTTCCACCTGCCGACCGGCGCGCCCCAGGTGCTGCGCGGCCATGCCGGCATCGTGGTGCCGGATCTGGGTGCCCTGGCCGGGCGGCTGGGGGCGGTCGCCAAGCGTCTCGAAGGCACGCAATTCGCATTCCGCGAGCACAATGCCTTCATCGACGTGGTCTCGCCCTGGGGCAATCGGCTGCGCTGCTACGGACCGGAGGAGCGGTTCGGCCGCATCAACCTGGGCATCCCCTATGTCGAGTTCGAGGTGCCGCCGAAGACCGCCACCGGAATCGCCCGTTTCTATCGCGAGACCCTGGACACGCCCGCGGAAGCCCTCGACGACGGCGAGGGACGCCGCGCGCGGGTCCCGGTCGGCATGGGACAGGATCTGGTGTTTCGCGAGACCGACGACGCGCTGCCGGCCTACGACGGCCACCACATCCAGGTCTACGTGGCGGACTTCTCCGGCCCGCACGAGTGCCTCAAGAAGCAGGGGCTGATCACCGAGGAGAGCGACCAGCACCAGTACCGGTTCGAGAACATCGTCGATCTCGACAGCGGCAAGGTGCTGTTCACCATCGAGCACGAGGTGCGCAGCATGCGGCATCCGCTCTATGCCCGACCGCTGGTGAACCGAAACCCGGATCAGACCAACCGCAACTACGTGCCGGGCCGTGATGCCTGGACCTGGTCGATGCCGAATGGCAACTAGCTACCGCCGCCTCAGGGCCGACGGCTAGACGATGGCGCCCCCGCCCCTCGAGCATGACGGGATGTCGGATGCCGTGATCGATTATCTCGGTCGCGCCGAGACGCTGGCGCCGCAGGTCGCCGCGGCGGCGGACGAGATCGAGCGGGAGCGGCGGCTTCCGGCGGCGCTGCGCGCGGCGATGAGGGACGCCGGACTCTTTCGCATGCTCCTGCCGCGCTCCCTCGGCGGCGCGGAGCTCGATCCCCCCACCTTCGTCCGGGTGATCGAGGCGATCGCCAAGGCGGACGCCAGCACCGCCTGGTGCCTCTGTCAGAATACGGTCTGCTCCATGGTGGCGGCCTACCTCCCGATCGAGTCCGGGCGGGAGATGTACGGCCGCGATCCCGGCACGGTGCTCGCCTGGGGTCCCGGCCCCAGCAGCGCCGTCGTGGCACCGGGCGGCTACCGCGTCACCGGCAACTGGTCCTTCGCCAGCGGCGGCCGGCACGCGAGCTGGCTCGGCGCCCATTGCCCGATCATCGAGTCCGACGGCAAGCCGCGCCTCAGTGCCTCCGGCGGGCCAGTCGTGCGCACCATGCTGTTCCCGGCCGCCGAAGCGCCGATGACCGACATCTGGCACGTCATCGGCCTGCGCGGCACGGCGAGCGATGCCTATGGCGTGAAAGACCTCTTCGTGCCCGACGCCTTCACCCTCAGCCGGGACGATCCGGCCGAGCGGCGGGAGACGGGCGCACTCTATTGTATGCCCACCAACAGCCTCTATTCCTGCGGCTTCGCCTGCGTCGCCCTCGGCCTGGCGCGGAGCCTGCTGGACTCCTTCGTGGAATTGACGCTGGAGAAATCGCCCCGCGGCTACAAGAGCAAGCTGCGCGACAACGCCGTCGTGCAGTCGGAGGTAGGCGAGTCCGAGGCGCGGCTGCGCTGCGCCCGCATGTATGTGCTGGGAACCCTCGGCGAGATCTGGGACGCCGTGCAGCGCTCGCACCAGCTCAGCCTCGATCAGCGGATGGCGATCCGCCTCGCCTCCACCCACGCCATCCACGAGGCGCTCAAAGTGGCCGACACCGCTTATCACGCCGCCGGCGCGACCGCGATCTTCAATCGGAATCCCTTCGAGCGGCGCTTCCGCGACATTCACACCGTGGCGCAGCAGGTGCAGGGCCGCCGCTCCCATTTCGAGACCGTCGGCCGGCATCTCCTGGGCTTCGAGAGCGATCTGCTGTTCGTCTGAGGCCGGATTTCGGGTACGCGGAGAGCTCGAGAAACGGCGACCACGGGACAGCCCGGTCGCGAATTGGATAGGGACTGGGCCAGGCTCGGACTAGTCTGCGGCCCTATCGCCACTGAGCGCGCGCGAGGGGACGTAGAAACGCCCTTTTGCGCGCCGGCGCTCAATGACCACTAGATCGAAGGAAAAGCCATGACTCACGTTGGAAGCTGCTTTTGCGGCGCGGTCACGATGCAGGTCGAGGGATCGCCGGCGGCCATGGGCTATTGCCATTGCCGCTCCTGCCGCTCCTGGTCCGGCGGACCGGTGAACGCCTTCAGCCTGTGGAAGCCGGAGGCCGTGCGGGTCACCTCGGGCGCCGAGAATGTGGCCACCTACACGAAGACTCCGATGAGCGAGCGCAAATACTGCAAGAAGTGCGGCGGCCACCTGATGGCCAATCATCCCCCGCTCGGCCTCGTGGACGTCTTCGCCGCGACGCTGCCGACCCTCACCTTCACTCCCGGCGTGCACGTCAACTACGCCGAGACGGTGCTGCCCATGCGGGACGGCCTTCCCAAGCTGAAGGACTTCCCGAAGGAGTTCGGCGGCTCCGGCGACGTGATCGCGGAGTAGGAGCTCCGCGCCGGCGTCAGGCGGCGCGGATCTTGCCGAGGAAATCCCGGACCTGGTCGCGCAGGCGCTCGGTCTGGGAATTGAGCGCCTCCGCCGCCGACTTGACGCCATCAGCCGCGGCTCCCGTGGCGTCGGCGCCGTCGGTGACGCCGGAGATGTTCTCGGAGACGTCCCTGGTGCGGCGCGCCGCCTCCTGGGTGTTGCGGGTGATCTCCTGGGTCGCCGCCCCCTGCTCCTCGACCGCCGAGGCGATCGACGTCGCGACGGTGCTGACCTCGCCGATGGTGCCGCCGATGCGCTTGATCGCGTCGACCGCGTCCTTGGTCACGTTCTGCACCGCCGAGATCTGCGCGGAGATTTCCTCGGTCGCCTTCGCGGTCTGATTGGCGAGGGATTTGACCTCGGAGGCCACGACCGCGAAGCCCTTCCCCGCCTCGCCCGCCCGCGCCGCCTCGATGGTGGCGTTGAGCGCCAGCAGATTGGTCTGGCCCGCGATGTCGCTGATGAGCTTCACCACCTCGCCGATGCGTCCGGCGGATTCCGCCAGGCCCTGAACGGTGCTATCGGTCTGCTGCGTCTCCTCCACGGCGCGGCTGGCGATGGTCGCGGCGTGGGCGACCTGCCGGCTGATCTCGGCGATCGACGCGCTGAGCTGCTCCGAGGCGGACGCCACGGTCTGCACATTGGCCGACGCTTCCGAGGACGCCGTCGCGGCCATCTTCACCTGATCGTTGGTCTGCTCGGACGTCATGGACAATCCGTCCGATGTCTTGCGCATTTCGCTGGAAGCGCCGCTCAGCGCCTCCAGGGCCTTGCCCATCTGCCCCTCGAAGGTGCTGATGTGACTCTCGATCGCCTGCTGCCGCGCCGCCGCCTGCGCATGGCGGCCGCGCTGCTCCTCCTCGATCCGCGCCTTCTCGACGGCGTTCTGCTTGAAGGTGCCGAGAGCGCCGGCGAGGGCGCCGATCTCGTCGTGACGATCGGCGAAAGGCGCCTCCGCGGTCAGGTCGCCGCCCGCCAGCTTCAGCATGGCGTCGCGGATCGAGCGCAGCGGATTGATCACGCGCCGGGTCACGGCGAGGATGGCGCCCGCCGCGAGCGCGAGCGCCCCGGCCAGGAACACCAATTGCACGGCAAGATCGCGCTCCGCGGCGGCGCGCTCGTCGTGCGCATGCAGCTTGGCTGCGTCGAGCGCGCCTTCTGCGACCGCAAGAATGCTGGCGAGGCGGCCAACGGTATAGGGAGTCCACTGATCGGCGGTCATGCCCGCGGGCTCGCCGGCCAGCAGCGCATTGAACAGCTTGTCGCGGGTGGCGACGTAGTCGGCGTCGAAAAACGCCTTCTTCGCCGCCGACATGCCCTCGGCGAGATTGGCCGGCAGCTGCGTTCCGAATGCCGCATCCGCGAGCGCGGTCCACGCCATCTGGGTGCTGCCGACGAACCCCGCATACTTCTGGCGTGCGTCCGGCAGCAGATGTCCCGCCGCGAGCCCGGTCGAGATCAGGAGGGAAGCCTCGCCGCCGGCATTGCGCACGAACCAGGCGAGCTGCTTCATCTCCATCATCTGGTCGATATACGGATCCTTCTGCTTGATGTCGGCGAAGAGCCGCGCGGACAGACGCTCGAGGCTCGCCAGCATCGCCGTCTCGGTATCGTTGTACTCCTTGGCGAGCTGCTCGCGTCGGGCGGCCTTCGGCTTATGGATCGCCTCCCAGGACTCGCCCTCGATCGCGGTAAGCTTGGTGAGCAGTTGCTGGAACTCGGGTAGCAGCGTCGTCTTGTCGGTGAATTCCATGGACACCAGCAGCTCGGCGGCGGACCGCATCGCCGGCATCTCGGCGCCTCGGATCGCCTTGAGATATTTCTCCAGGTCGGGGCTGATGGTGTCGGCGGCGTTCAGGCTCCGCACCGTCGACGAGCGATCGGTCCGCAGATTGTGCATCGCCTTGAAGGCGAGCCCGGAGACCTCCACGACACCGGCGATCCGGCTTGTCGTGCCGACCCGCTGCCAGGACTGCCATGCGGTCGTCGCCAGCATGAACACGACGATGGCCGCCATCGTCGCGATGACCGCCTTGAGCAAGGCATTGGCAGAAAGGCGATTGAGCATGGTCGTCCCCCGAAAGACCCGGGAGGTGGATAGCCGAGCGTCCGTAAAGATCAGGTGTAATTGTGCCTGCCAGAGGCTACCGAATTGACGTTATCGAGGCCCACCTACACTTATTCAGGGATTATCTCGCAAATAGATCGTTAACGGGTAGTGCGGCATGCGAAACGAGGACGCCGGCATCGACGGGCAACCGCGCCAGCGGCGGGCTTTCACCCTATGCAGGGTGCCGGTATATTCGGGTAGATACAGCGTAACGACGGATGGATCGGCTCCCCCATGGCATTTCTCCGAACTCAGCACCGCGGACTCGCGCCTCTCCTGAGGACGCTCGCGCTCGTCGTCCTCTGCGTCGCGCCGCAGCTGCTCCTACCGCGGACCGCCAGCGCCAAGGACATCCTCATCTTCGCCGCCGCCAGCCTCAGGAACGCTCTCGACGACGCCGCGGCCAACTATCCGCGGAAGGCGGAGAACAAGATCGCGATCTCCTATGCCGCCAGCTCCACCCTCGCCAAGCAGATCGAGAACGGCGCCCCCGCCGACATCTTCATCTCGGCGGATCTCGATTGGATGGACTACCTGCAGAAGCGCAACCTGATCAGGACCGAGAGCCGTCTCAATCTGCTGGGCAACCGGCTGGTGCTGGTGGCGCCCGCCGACAGCACCGTCACCGTCGAGATCGCGCCCGGATTTCCCCTGGCAAAGATCCTGGGCGACGGCCGGCTCGCCATGGGCGATCCCGGCGCGGTGCCGGCGGGCAAGTACGGCAAGGCGGCCCTGGAAAAGCTCGGCGTCTGGTCCTCGGTGAGCGACAAGGTCGCGCCGGCCGAGGACGTGCGCGCGGCGCTGCTGCTCGTGTCGCGCCGCGAGGCGCCGCTCGGCATCGTCTATGCCAGCGACGCCGTCAGCGATCCCGGCGTCAAGCGCGTCGCCGTCTTTCCGGCGGATTCCCATCCGCCGGTGACCTACCCCGCGGCGCTGATCGCCGGCAGCGGCGACCCCGCCGCCGCGGCCTTCCTCGCCTTCCTGGAATCCGACGCGGCGCGGCCGTTCTTCGAGAAGCAGGGCTTCAGCTTCCGGCCGGAGTAGCCGGTCCACGCCGCCGGACCGCGGCGCTCTTCGGTCGCGGGCGCGACGGTGCCAGCGCGAGAACCTTGGCGTGCTTGCGCAGCAGCTTTTCCGCATCGCCCTCGATGTCGCGGTAGGCCTCGATCACGGAGTGCCCGAGCGCCGTAACCTTGGCACGACCGCCGCCCGCCCCACCCAGGGTCGTCGTCACGACGGGCGTGCGGAAGTAGCCATTGAGCTCGTCCACCAGCAGCCAGGCCCGCCGGTAGGACATCTTCATGGCGCGGCCGGCGGCGCTAATCGAGCCCAGCGCCTCGATCGTCTCCAGGAGCCGCACCTTCCCCGGTCCGAGACGGGCGGTGCCGCCGAGATCGAGCCGGAGGAAAAGTTTGGTCACGGCAGCGTCGTCCAGTTGCTATACGGGTTGATTCTCGAGCGCCTCGCCGAAGGCGATCGGATGCGCCATCGCCTCGTGGAGCCGATCGCGGTCGAGCTCGCCCTCCCAGCGGCTGACCACGATGGTGGCGACGCCGTTGCCGACGAGGTTGGTGAGCGCCCGGCATTCGCTCATGAACTTGTCGATGCCGACGAGGATGGCGAGCGACTGGATCGGAATGTCCGGCACGATGGCGAGGGTCGCCGCCAGGGTGATGAATCCGGCGCCGGTGACGCCCGAGGCGCCTTTCGAGGTGATCATGGCGATCACGAGGATGCCAAGCTCCTGGCCGAGGGTGAGGTGGGTGTTGGTGGCCTGGGCGAGGAACAGCGTCGCCAGCGTCATGTAGATGTTCGTGCCGTCGAGATTGAAGCTGTAGCCGGTGGGAATGACCAGCCCCACCACCGAGCTCGAGGCACCGAGCCGCACCATCTTCTGGATCATGTGCGGCAGCACCGTCTCGGAGGAGCTGGTGCCGAGCACGATCAGCAGCTCGTCCTTGATGTAGGCGAGGAAGCGGAAGATGGAGAATCCGAAGAAATAGGCAATCGTGCCGAGCACCACCACCACGAACAGAATGCTGGTGAGGTAGAAGGTGAGGATCAGCATGCCCAGGTTCACCAGCGAGCCCAGGCCATAAGCGCCGATGGTGAAGGCCATGGCGCCGAAGGCGCCGATCGGCGCCACGCGGACGATCATGCCGATGATGCGGAAGAAGACCTTGCCGGCGACGTCGATGGCCACCGTGACTTTTTTCCCGACCTCGCCCAGACGCGAGGTCGCGAAGCCCGTGAGGATCGCGACCAGCAGGACCTGCAGCAGGTCGCCCTTGTCGAAAGCATCGAAGAAGGTGCTGGGAATGATCGCCATGAGGTGGGCGACGATGCTCTCCTCCTTCGCCTTCGTCGCGTAGACCGCAACCGACTTGGGGTCGATGGTCGAGGGATCGATGTTGAAGCCGCTGCCGGGATGCACGAGCTCGCCGACCAGGAGGCCGAGTGCGAGCGCCACCGTGGAGACCGCCTCGAAATAGAACAGCGCCTTGACGCCGACGCGGCCGACCTTGGAGAGATCGCTCATCGAGGCGATGCCGTGCACCACCGTGCAGAAGATCACCGGCGCGATCATCATCCGGATCAGGTTCACGAAGGCGTCGCCCAGCGGCTTCATCTGCGTGCCGGTCTGCGGAAAGAAATGACCGACGAAAATGCCGATCGCGATTGCGATCAGCACCTGCAGATAGAGAACCGTGTACCAGGGACGGCGCTCGGTCATGGCAACCTCAAGTTGGAAATACGGCGGAAAGGGTCAGCGAGCGAGTTTGAGAGATGCAAATAAATTTGAATCACAGGGCAGCGCCGAATGCAAGACGCGCATATCCCCGGCAGCGTGACGATCACCGCTTTTCGGCGGCGGCGGCGATGATCTCGCCGGCACGCCGGCACTGCGCCTCCGTCACGTTGAGGTGAGTGACCGCGCGCACCGTCCGGGCCGCGAAGGCCGAGACCAGCACGCCCTCCGCCTTGGCGCGCGCGACCACCGTCGCCGCATCGGGCGCCCCCTCATCGAGACGGAAGATCACGATGTTGCTCTGCACGGTCGCAAGATCGAGAGAGACGCCGCGGACGCCGCTTACGCGCTCGGCGATGAGGCGCGCGTTGGCGTGGTCCTCCGGCAACCGCGCGAGGTGGTGATCGAGAGCGTAAAGGCCCGCGGCGGCGAGGATGCCCGACTGGCGCATGGCGCCGCCGAACATGCGCCGGGCCCGCACGCCGCGGACGATATCCGCGGCACGGCCGGCGATCAGGCTGCCGACCGGACAGCCCAATCCCTTGGAGAGCGCGACGCCGACGAGATCGAAGGGCCGCGCGAGATCGGCCAGATGCGCGCCACTCGCCGCCGCGGCGTTGAAAAGCCGCGCGCCGTCGAGATAGCTGGCGACGCCCAGCGCGCGCGCCGCCTCGCAGACCGCCACCGCCTCCCCTTGCGGGAAGACCACGCCGCCGCCGCGATTGTGGGTGTTCTCGATCGCGACCAGGGTGGTCGGTGGAAAGACCACATGGCCCGGTGCCTTGTAGGCAGCCCTGAAATCGGCGGCGGTGAAGAGGCCCCCGCGGCCGACCACGGTGAACTGCACACCTGAGTTCGCCGCCGCCGCGCCGGATTCATGCCAGACGATATGCGCCTCGTCGCCGACCACGACCTCATCGCCGGGACGGGTCAGGAGCTTGAGGGCGATCTGGTTCGCCATCGTGCCGCTCGGCACGAAGAGCGACGCTTCCTTGCCCAAAAGCTCGGCGATCCGCGCCTGCAGGCGATTGACCGAGGGATCCTCGCCGTACTGATCGTCGCCGACCGGCGCCTCCGCCATGGCCTGGCGCATGGCGGGCGACGGCAGCGTCACGGTGTCGGAGCGAAGATCGATAGGGCTCATGGGCGTCTCCGTTCTCTCAATCCACGATGAAGACGGTGGCGCCACCCTCGCAAATCACCCGGTGCGGCGAACCGTCGTTGTCGGCGACGTGGTAACTCGTCCCCGCGGCCAGGGGATAGCGGCTGCCGTCCTGATGCTCGATGACGAGATCGCCCTCGGCGACAAAGATGATATGGCCCTTGGCGCACCAGTGGTCGGCCACGTAGCCGGCGCTATAGTCCACCAGGCGGATCTGCGTATCGCCGAGCTGGCGCGCCCGCGTGGTGACGGTTCCCGTCTCTCCGGGATGCTCGGCCGCCGGCACCTCCGACCAGTCGATGGTGCCGACAGGCATGTCCTCGAGTTTCATCAGACACCTGGGTTCGCGGTTCCAGCTGTCTCACTTAGCACAGACGGCCGAGAGGGAAACTCGATTTCCCGTTACCGGGCGCCGATCGCCGCCGCCGGCTCTTCCGCGTCGACCGGCAGCCCGCCGGCCTTGACGATGAATAGGGCGATCTCGGCGACGCCCTGGAGCGCCTTGAGGTTGGTGAAGATGAACGGCCGCTCGCCGCGCATCTTGCGAGCGTCCCGGTCCATCACCTCGAGGCTCGCCCCGACCAGAGGCGCCAGGTCGATTTTGTTGATGATGAGGAGATCCGAGCGCGTGATGCCCGGCCCGCCCTTGCGCGGGATCTTGTCCCCCGCCGCCACGTCGATGACGTAGAGCGTGATGTCCGCGAGCTCCGGGCTGAACGTCGCCGCCAGATTGTCGCCGCCGGACTCGATGAAGATGATCTCCAGATCCCCGAAGCGCTCGGTCATCTCGGCGACGGCGGCAAGGTTGATGGACGCATCCTCGCGGATGGCGGTGTGCGGGCAGCCGCCGGTCTCCACCCCCATGATGCGCTCCGGTGCCAGCGCGCCGGAGCGGGTGAGGAACTCCGCGTCCTCCCGCGTGTAGATGTCGTTGGTCACGACGGCGACGCGATAGCGGTCGCGCATGTGCTTGCAGAGGCGGTCGACGAGCGCGGTCTTACCGGAGCCGACGGGGCCGCCGACGCCGACGCGGAAAGGACCGTGGAGCGAGGATGTCATGAGCGGAAAAGCCTCGTGTATTGGGTTTCGTGCCGGAGCGACGTCCAGTCCACCATGAAGGCGGCGCGCCGATCTCGTCAAGGGGAGCCGCGAGCGCCGCGGCGACGGCCTCCTCGACGACGGGCGTCAGCGCCGCCACCGCACGCTGCCCGTCGGTCTGGCCGAGGGGGATCAGCCGCACGCCGGCGGAAATCAGATTGGCGCTCAAGGCGTGGAGATATGCCGCGAGCGCGAGGGGCAACGGTGCCGCATCGACAGACGCCAGAGCCGCCACCACCGGCAGCGCGACCGGGCGCTTGCCCCGGCGTCCGGCGAACCCGTCGAGGCGCGGCGATGGCCACGCCTGGCGGGTGGTGGCGAGAAACGCCGCGCCTTGCTGGGCGCTTTCGAGCGCGGTCTCGGCGGTGGAGCGGAAGGCCGCCGCGAGCTCCGCCAGCTCATCGACGCGCTCGGCATCGTCGGCGGCCTCGTAGACCGCGCGGAACAGCAGGGCGTCGACCCGGCCGGCGCCCGCACGCAGGATCCAGGCGACCCAGTCGACGAGGCTCGCGCGGTCGCGCACCAGCCCCGCCTCCACCGCATATTCGATCCCGTGGCTGTAACTGAAGCCGCCGATGGGATAGGCGGGCGAGAACCAGGCCATCAGCCGCAGGAGGGTCGCGGACTCCGTCATCCCCCACCCTTCCCGTGATCGTGGTGATGATGGCCGTGGCCATGATCGTGGTCGTGATCATGATGGTGGCCGTTGGACACCGCAGGCGTGTGATAGGCGCCGGTCTCCGGGTTGAAGGGCGCCTCGATCTCGCGGACCGTCCCGCCGAGCCGAACGATCATCTCCTCGATGACGTGATCCCGGCGGATGCAGATGCGGTCGGGACCGAGCTCGGTCGGCAGATGGCGGTTGCCGAGATGCCAGGCGAGCCGGATCAGGTCCCGGGGTGTGCGGGCGCGGATTTCCAGAAGCGGCTCCGGCAGCGCCTCGACCCGGACATAGCCGCCGCTTTCCAGCTTGAGACCGTCGCCATCCCGCAGCAGCCGCGCGTGCGGGAGATCCAGGAGCAGCTCAGTGCCGCCGGCGGCCCGCAGCACCAGGCGCCGGCGGTGGCGATCGTCATAGCCGAGTCGGATGCGGTCCCGCTCGGCGCTCGCGGGCCAGCTTCCGGCGGCGGCGATGTCGGCGACGCGGTCCATCAGAAGAGGAAGTAGCGCTGCGCCATCGGCAGCACCGTAGCGGGCTCGCAGGTCAGCAGCACGCCGTCGGCGCGCACCTCGTAGGTCTCGGCATCGACTTCCATCTTCGGCAAGGCGCCGTTGTGCACCATGCTCGCCTTCGAGATGCCGCCGCGGCAATTCTCCACCGCCACCACCGGCCGGGAGAGGCCGAGCTTCCGCGGCACGTCGGCCTCGACGCCGGCACGGGACAGGAACAGCACGGAGCTCTCGATGTTGTTCCGACCGAAGCTCGCGAACATCGGGCGGTAGTGCATGGGTTGCGGCGTCGGGATCGACGCGTTGGGATCGCCCATGCTGGCGGCGGCGATCGAGCCGCATTTCAGCACCATGTCCGGCTTCACGCCGAAGAACGCCGGCGTCCACAGCACGAGATCGGCGAGCTTGCCGACCTCGACGGACCCCACATGCCTGGAGACGCCCTGGGCGATGGCGGGATTGAGGGTGTATTTCGCGATGTAGCGCTTGCAGCGGAAATTGTCGTTGTCGCCTTTCTCCTCCGGCAGGCGGCCGCGCTGGCGCTTCATCTTGTCGGCGGTCTGCCAGGTCCGGATGATCACCTCGCCGACCCGGCCCATCGCCTGGCTGTCGGAGGCGATCATGGAGAAGGCGCCGAGGTCGTGGAGGATGTCCTCGGCGGCGATGGTCTCGCGGCGGATGCGGCTCTCGGCGAAGGCTACGTCCTCGGAGATCTTGGGATCGAGGTGGTGGCACACCATGAGCATGTCCAGATGCTCGTCGAGAGTGTTGACCGTGTAAGGCCGCGTCGGGTTGGTGGAGGACGGCAGCACGTTCGCCTCGCCGCAGACCTTGATGATGTCGGGCGCATGTCCGCCGCCGGCGCCTTCAGTGTGGAGGGCGTGGATGGTCCGGCCCTTGAAGGCCCCGACGCTGTCCTCGACGAAGCCGGACTCGTTGAGGGTGTCGGTGTGGATCAGCACCTGCACGTCGAGGTCGTCGGCGACCGCGAGGCAATTGTCGATAGCCGCCGGCGTGGTGCCCCAATCCTCGTGCAGCTTGAGGCCGCAGGCGCCGGCATTGACCTGCTCGACGAGCCCCTTGGGCAGCGCCGCATTGCCCTTGCCCCAGAAGCCCAGGTTCATCGGAAAGGCCTCGGCGGCCTGCAGCATCCGCGCCATGTGCCAGGGGCCCGGCGTGCAGGTGGTGGCCTTGGTGCCGGTGGCCGGCCCGGTGCCGCCGCCGAACATGGTGGTGACGCCGCTATAGAGCGCCTCCTCGATCTGCTGCGGGCAGATGAAATGGATGTGGGCGTCGATGCCCCCCGCGGTGACGATCTTGCCTTCGCCCGCGATCGCCTCGGTGCCGGGGCCGATCACGATGTCAACGCCGGGCTGCACGTCGGGATTGCCGGCCTTGCCGATGGCGGCGATGCGGCCGTCCTTGAGGCCGATGTCGGCCTTGACGATGCCCCAGTGGTCGAGGATGAGCGCGTTGGTGATGACGGTGTCGACGGCGCCCTCGCGCCCGGCTCCGCTGCCCCTGCCCCATGCCGTCGCGGATCACCTTGCCGCCGCCGAACTTCACTTCCTCGCCATAGGTGGTGCGGTCCGCCTCCACTTCGATGAAGAGCTCGGTATCGGCGAGACGGACCTTGTCCCCCACCGTGGGGCCGAACATGTCGGCATAGACGCCGCGCGGGATCTTGTACGCCATGGTCCCCTCAGAGCTTGCCGTTCACTTTGGCATTGAAGCCGTAGATCACCCGCGCGCCCGCATAGGCGACGAGATTGACCGACCGTTTCTGGCCGGGCTCGAAACGCACCGCGGTTCCCGCTGGAATGTCGAGACGCATGCCGCGCGCCTTCTCGCGATCGAAGGCGAGCGCGGTGTTGGTCTCGTAGAAATGATAGTGGCTCCCGACCTGGATCGGCCGGTCGCCGGTATTGGCGACCTCCAGGCTGAGCGTGGCGCGTCCCTCGTTGAGGGTGAGGGTGCCGTCCTTGGTGATGATCTCGCCGGGAATCATGGAGGTCCTCAGCGGATGGGTTGATGGACGGTGACGAGCTTGGTGCCGTCGGGAAAGGTCGCCTCGACCTGGATGTCGTGGATCATCTCGGCGATCCCCTCCATCACCTGATCGCGCTTGATCACCTCAGCGCCATCCCGCATCAGCTCGGCGACGCTCTTTCCGTCGCGGGCGCCTTCCACCACGAAATCGGTGATGAGGGCGATCGCCTCCGGATGATTGAGCTTCACGCCGCGCTCGAGCCGCCGCCGCGCGACATTGGCGGCCATCGCCACCAGCAGCTTGTCCTTTTCCCTCGGCGTCAGATTCATGTGCCTCCCCTTGCCGTCACGTAAGCCAGACGCGCGGCAGCCGGCGCGGCAGCCCCGCCACTACCGCCCGCAGCCCGGCGCAATACGCCATCACGTCCGCCCGCACCTCCGCCGCCTCCCGCGCCAGGAAGCGTGCGAGCAGAATGCCGTTCACGACGGTGACCCCGCAACGGCTGCCGGCAGTTTCCAGCAGGCCGCGGGCATTGCCAAGCTGCTCGCCGGCGTCGTCGGCCGCGTAGATCACCGTGGCGCCGGCGCCCGCGCCGTCGAAGCCGGCGGGATGAGCGAGCGCCGCTCCGACGTCGCCCTCCAGATGGAGGGCATCGACCCAGACCAGGCAGCCAGCCGCGCGAGATCGCGCCACGCGTCATGCAGCCGGCCATGCAGGAAGCGCTCGCCGTGGGCAGAACGGCCGAAGACCGCGAGCTCGCAGCCGAGAAATCGGGCGCCGGGCGCCACCTCCACGGAGGTTCGCCGCACCAAGCGCGCGCCGTCGAAGAGGATGGTCTCCTGGGGCAGCCATTCGAGCCAGCTTCCGGCTCGCGCGGTGATGCCGATATCGATGCGGGCATCCCGGCCGGTTGCCCGATAGATCTTTTCCGCCGCCTGGGTGGTAGCAGTGACGCACGCTCCGTCGCCGGCCTCGACGGTGATGTCCAGGCGATCGCCGCCGGTGAGGCCGCCCGAGGTGGTGAGCAGGACCACGCCAAGGGGCTCGCCGGGCTCGCTGCGCGGAAACAGGACGCGGCAGGGTGTCCGCTGGAAGAGGCGCGCCACCCGGGCGCCGCCGGCTCCATCCGTGACAAGACGCAGCTCGGCCACGCCACGGCACCGCTCGAGCCGGTCGTCGAGCGTGCGGAGGTCGGTGGCGAGGGCGGCATCGTCTCTCACGTCAGACGGTAAGATACCGCCGAACCTCGGTCTCCACCATCTCGTCGGCGCGGCCGGCGAGCACGACCTCGCCGCGGTCCATCACGGCGTAGGTATCGGCCAGCGTGCGCGCGAATTCGAAGTACTGCTCCACCAGCAGGATACCCATCTCCCCCATCATGGCGAGGAGCCGGATCACCCGCTCGATGTCCTTGATGATGGAGGGCTGGATCCCCTCGGTCGGCTCGTCGAGGATCAGCAGCTTCGGCCGCATCACCAATGCGCGCGCGATCGCCAGCTGCTGCTGCTGCCCGCCGGAGAGGTCGCCGCCGCGGCGGTGCTGCATGTCCCTGAGAACCGGGAACAGCTCGAAGATATCGTCGGAGATCTTGCGGTCGTGGCGGGGGAGCGGCGCGAAACCGGTCTCGAGATTCTCCCGCACGCTCAGATGCGGGAAGATCTCGCGACCCTGGGGCACCAGGGACATGCCGAGGCGCGCGCGCTCGTAGGGCTTGAGGTTGGCGACGTTGTGGCCGAGCCACATGACCGACCCGCTGGCGATCGGATTGAGGCCGAAGATCGCCCGCAGCAGGCTGGTCTTGCCGACGCCGTTGCGGCCGAGGAGGCAGGTGATCTTGCCGGTCTCCACGGTGATGCTGACGTCGCGCAGCGTGTGGCTGGCGCCGTAGTAGAGGTTGAGGGCTTCCACCGACAGCATGGCTCAGCGCCCCAGATAGACTTCGATGACTTCGGGATTGCTCTGCACGTGATCGAGGGATCCCTCGGCCAGCACCGAGCCCTCGTGCAGCACGGTGATGCGGGCACCCAGACGGCGCACGAACTCCATGTCGTGCTCCACCACCACCACCGTGCGCTCCCCCGCGATCGACAGCAGCAAGGACGCCGTCGCCTCGGTCTCGTGATCGGTCATGCCCGCCACCGGCTCGTCCAGCAGCAGGAGCTGGGCGTCCTGCATCAGCAGCATGCCGATCTCCAGCCACTGCTTCTGGCCGTGGCTGAGGGTGCCGGCGACGGTCGTCGCGCGATCGGAGAGGCCGACGGTCGCGAGCGTGTGCTCCACCGACTGGCGCTGATGCCGCGTCGTCTCGGCGAACAGCACCCGCCAGGCGCCGCGTGCGCTCTTCAGCGCCAGCTCGAGGTTGTCGAAGACGGTGAGGTTCTGGAACACCGTCGGCCGCTGGAACTTTCGGCCGATACCGAGGGTGGCGATGGCGGCCTCGTCGAGACGCGTGAGATCGTATTTGCCGTCGAAGAAGACCTCGCCCTTGTCGGGCCGGGTCTTGCCGGTGATGACGTCCATCATGGTGGTCTTGCCGGCGCCGTTCGGGCCGATGATCGTGCGCAGCTCGCCCTTGTTGATGACGAGGGAGAGCTCGTTCAGCGCCTTGAAGCCGTCGAAGCTGACGGTGACGCCGTCGAGATAGAGATGTGTGTCGGCGGCGGGCGCCGGCGGCTCACGGCGGCGGGCGCGCGCCGCTGGCCGCCGGGGCCGCGGGGTCAAGGTCTCAGTCACCGGCGGCCTCCACGGGCCGCGCCGCGTGGCTCCGCCGCCGGCTCCGCCACTGGCCGAGAAGCCCGGTCAACCCCTTTGGGAAGAACAGCGTCACCAGCACGAACATCGCGCCCAGGATGAAAAGCCAGAACTCGGGCGCGGCGCCGGTGAAATAGGTCTTGGCGACATTGACCAGCACCGCCCCCACCAGCGCTCCTACCAGATTGCCGCGGCCGCCGACCGCGACCCAGATCGCGATCTCGATCGAGTTCGCCGGCGAGAATTCGCTGGGATTGATGATGCCGACCTGGGGTACGTAGAGCGCTCCGGCGATGCCCGCCAGCACCGCCGAGAGGGTGAACACCAGGAGCTTGGCATTCTCCACCCGGTAGCCCAGGAAGCGCACCCGGTTCTCGGCGTCCCGCAGTGCCAGCAGCAGACGCCCGAGCTTGGACGTGACGATCCAGCGGCAGAGCAGGAACCCGAGACCCAGCGCGATCACCGAGACGATGTAGAGCCCGCGCCTTGTCGCCGAGGCCTGGATCTCGAAGCCCAGCACGTCCTTGAAATCCGTGAGGCCGTTGTTGCCGCCGAAGCCCATGTCGTTGCGGAAGAAGGCGAGCAGCAGGGCGTAGGTCAACGCCTGGGTGATGATGGAAAGATAGACGCCGGTGACCCGGGAGCGGAAAGCGAACCAGCCGAAGGCGAAGGCGAGGACACCCGGCACCAGCAGCACCATCAGCGCGGCGAAGGCGAAATGATCGAAGCCGTGCCAGTACCACGGCAACTCCTGCCAGTTCAGGAACACCATGAAATCCGGCAGCACGGGGTTGCCGTAGACGCCGCGGGTGCCGATCTGGCGCATGAGATACATGCCCATCGCATAGCCGCCGAGCGCGAAGAAGGCGCCATGGCCGAGGCTGAGGATGCCGGCATAGCCCCAGACCAGGTCGAGGCTGAGCGCCAGCAGCGCATAGCAGGCGTATTTGCCGAAGAGCGGCACGAGGTAGTCCGGCAGCCGCAGCGCCGAACCCGGCGCCGGCAGCGTGTTGAGCAGCGGCAGGACCGCCACCAGCACCACGCCGACCAGCAGGAATCCCGCCCAGCCGCGGCGATCGAGGAGGCCGGCGATGCCCGTCATGCCCGTCAATTCTCCGCCGCCCGGCCGCGGAGCGCGAAGAGGCCGCGGGGCCGCTTCTGAATGAAGAGGATGATCACCACGAGCACCGCCACCTTGCCCAGCACGGCGCCGGCCACCGGCTCGAGGATCTTGTTCACGATCCCCAGGGACATCGCACCGACCAGCGTCCCCATGAGATTGCCGACGCCGCCGAAGACGACCACCAGGAAGCTGTCGACGATGTAGATGGTGCCTAGGTTGGGGCTGACGTTGCCGATCTGGGAGAGCGCCACCCCGGCGATGCCGGCGATGCCCGAGCCGAGGCCGAAGGTCAGCGCATCGACCCGCGCGGTCGGGATGCCCATGACCGCCGCCATGTCGCGGTTCTGGGTTACCGCGCGCATGTGCAGGCCGAAGCTGGTGCGGCGCAGCAGCAAGGCCAGCGCGCCCAGCACCACGAAGCAGAAGATGATGATCACCAGCCGGTTCCAGGTGACGGTGAAGCCGCCGATGAGATCGATGCCGCCGGTCATCCAGGTTGGATTGGAGACCTGTCGGTTCGGCGCGCCGAAAATGCTGCGCACGAGCTGCTGCAGGATCAGGCTCACGCCCCAGGTCGCCAACATGGTCTCCAGAGGCCGGCTATAGAGAAAGCGGATCACCGTGCGCTCCAGCACCACGCCGACCGCGCCGGCAACCACGAAGGCGACCGGCACCGCCGCGATCAGATAGGCGTCGAACCAGCTCGGCGGCAAGAAGGACCGGAACGCCTCCTGCACCACGAAGGCGCTGTAGGCGCCGAGCATGATCATCTCGCCGTGGGCCATGTTGATGACCCCCATCACCCCGAAGGTGATGGCGAGCCCGATCGCGGCCAGCAGCAGCACGCTGCCCAGGCTCACACCCTCGAAGAGAGTGGCGGCGACGCCGATCAGCCGCAGTCGCCCGGCGATGCCCGCGATCGCCCGGTCGAGAGCGCCCTTCACCTCGGGATCAAGGTCGGCGATGTTGCGCTGCTCGTTCAGCAGGTTGTAGATGTCGGGATCGCTGGTGTCGGCGAGCGTCGCGATAGCCGCAAGCTGGGTCCGCTTGTCGCTGCTGGAGAGCTGCGCCGCCGCCACCGCGCGGCCGAGCACCTGGCGCACCTCGCCGTCCTTCTCGGTTGCGAGCGCCTTCTGCAGCGTCTCCGTCCGCCCCGGCGCCGGATGCCGCAGCGCTTCCTGGGCGGCGCTGAGCCGATCGCCGCGCTGGTTGCTGAACAGCGTGAGGCTGCTGAGAGCGGCATCGATCACGCCGCGCAGGCGGTTGTTGATGACGACCTTGTCGAGGGTGTCGCAGGCGACGGTGCCGAGCTTCTTGCCGTCCAGGAGGCCGAAGGTGTCGCAGTTGTCGCCCTGCTGCTCCGCGATCACCAGCTGAGCCGGCTTTTGCGTGCCGGCGGAGGCCATCGCATCGCTGCTGCTGGTGTCCGGCGTGGCGGCATCGGAGCTATCGGACGAAGACGTATCGGAGGAGGTCGTGTCGGATCCAGTCGTATCCGATCCGGTCGCGTCGGACGACGTGCTGTCCGCCGACGCATCGGTCTTCACGGTGTAGAGCGAGCCGTTGCTCAGGGCCCGCAGGATCTGCACGGCGCGGGGATCGCCGGACGCGCCGAGCGCGGTTATTGCCTGCGCCTTCGCGTCGAAATCGTCCGAGCCAAGCTGATCGACGAGGTCCGCGATCTCCGCGGCAAGCACGCTCTGCGGCAACGCGATCAGCGTCAGCAGAGCGAAGACCAGACTCCGAAGCCGGACCATGATGTCGCGCCTGATGCCCCCTGCGACAACCCGCGTCAACGCAGAAGAGGTTTTCAGAAAACTCGGCTGGACCCGGCCTGCTGCCAGGCCGGGTCCATGCCGTCTCACCCTACTCCAGCGCCTTATACTTCGGCGTCGTGCAGTTCCCGCACACCCAGGGGAAGGTCCAATCGGCGATCTTGCCCTTGTCCTCCGCGAGGAAGGGGCTCCAGGCGTCGGCCTTGATGGCGTTCTTGGTCTTCCAGACCACGTCGAACTGACCGTCCGGGCGGATCTCACCGATCATCACCGGCTTCGAGAGGTGATGGTTGGTGTTCATGATCGCGGTGAAGCCGGAGGGTGCCTTCACCTTCTGGCCGTACATCGCCTGCCGCACCGCATCGACGTCGGTGGTGCCGGCCTGCGACACCGCTTGCGTCCACATCTTGAAGCCGATGTAGGTCGCCTCCATCGGATCATTCGTGGTGCGCTTGTCGTTCTTGATGAAGGTGTGCCACTGCTTGATGAACGCTTCGTTCGTCGGGTTCTTCACGGACTCGAAGTAGTTCCAGGCGGCGAGATGGCCGACCAGGTTCTTGGTATCGATGCCCGCGAGTTCTTCCTCGCCGACCGAGAAGGCGACCACCGGCGTATCGGAGGCCTTGATGCCCTGGTTGGCGAGCTCCTTGTAGAACGGCACGTTGGCATCGCCGTTCACGGTAGACACGACCGCGGTCTTCTTGCCCGCCGCCGAGAACGCCTTGATCGCCGCGACCTCGGTCTGCCAGTCGGAGAAGCCGAACGGCGTGTAGTTGATCTTGATGTCAGCCGCCGCGACGCCCTTCGACTTCAGGAACGCCTCGAGGATCTTGTTGGTGGTGCGCGGATAGACGTAGTCGGTACCTTCCAGCACCCAGCGCTTCACGTCGCCGCCTTCCTTGCTCATGAGGTACTCGACCGCCGGGATCGCCTGCTGGTTCGGCGCCGCGCCGGTATAGAAGACGTTGTTCGAGCTTTCCTCGCCCTCATACTGGACCGGGTAGAACAGCAGGCCGTTCAGCTCCTCGAACACCGGCAGCACCGACTTGCGGCTGACCGATGTCCAGCAGCCGAACACCACCGCTACCTTGTCCTTCTGGATGAGCTCGCGAGCCTTTTCCGCGAAGAGCGGCCAGTTGGACGCGGGATCGACGACGACCGCCTCCACCTTCTTGCCGAGCAGGCCGCCCTTCTTGTTGATGTCATCGACCATCATCAGGACAGTGTCCTTCAGTGTGGTCTCGCTGATCGCCATCGTACCCGAAAGAGAATGCAGCACGCCCACCTTGATGGTGTCCTGCGCTTGCGCCGCTCCCCCGAAGAGTGACGCGCCGGCGATCGCGCCGGCGATCGCCAATGCCGATATCCGCTCGCTGATCCCTCGCATGCAATGCCTCCTTGCCCCAACGTCATGTTTTAACCGCAGAGAGCAACGCAAGGCCTGTGCCAGACGCGATAAGCGCCTGACGCGAGTGACGAACGAGAATGTCGCATCGTTATGCCAACTATGCTCACGGCATCTGGGCACCCGGCTTGATGCTCAAGATTTGAGCGGGCACAACAGCGATGCGCGAATTGAGTGCATAAATCGTCCGAAATTCCAATGCTCGCGCGAGCCGTCGAATCACGCCAGAGCCGTCGGCATGCCCTGGCGTGTCCGCGGCGGCTCAGCCTTCGAGCCGGCGCGCCACCATCCGGCTCACCGCGTCGGCGATGCGCGGCACGTACCGGTGCTTGTACGGGAACTCGTCACGGGATTCGTTGAGGTGGATGAGCATGGTGGCGTTCGCCTCGAACACCAGCACGCGGCCATCGGCGGTGAGAGCACAGTCCATGCCGCCATAGTCCAGATCGAGCCGGCGCGCCACCTCGCGGACGGCGTCTCCAAGCGGCGCCGGAAACGCCGATCGGTGGTCCCTCAGGAAGGCCTCCTCCTCGCGCTTCATCCAGTCGGCCGCTCCCATATCGGCGCGCCAATAGTGGATGAGCCAGTGATCGGAGATCGCCAGGTGATAGGAGAACACCTCGCGGTCCACGAAGATAAAGCGGTATTTGCGATGAAGCCCGTCCGGGCTCTGGAAGTCCCAGAAGGGCGTCAGATAGAATTCCTCCTGCGGCACGCCGCGCAGGTAGTCGGCGATCTCTTCCCGGCGCTCGATGCGACGGAGATCGTCGCCACCGTGGGAGCCGGTCGGGCGGATCAGCCAGGGCCGGTCCAGGGGACCAGCGGCATCCGCAAGCGCCGCCAGCTCGCCGCGCGTCAGACGCCGGGTGTCGGGAACGACGAGGCCGGGTATCCCCGCGAGGAGGGCCGGCAACAGCTCGCGCCTGGTCGGCCCGATCCGGTTCATGGGATTGAGCAGCGGCCGATCGAGGTCGCGGCAGAGCACCGCCGCCTGCTCGAGGAGCGCACCCCCCTTGTCCGCGTCGCCGATGGCATTGAAGGCGAGATCGAACGGCGGGAGCCGGTCGAGGTGGAGCAAGTCGTCGGCGCCCGGCTCTCCCGGTGGCAGGAGATGCACCGTGATCGTGGCGAAGCGGTCGGCCCCGAACAGGTACTCCACGGGCACGTTGCATTGCCGGGAGCCCGCGATCAGCAGGACGGTCGCTTCGGCGCGACTTCCCGTGCAAGGCTTCACCACCGTGCCCCTCCGGCGAGCCCATTCGATCCCTTCCCGCTCGGCCTCCTCGGGTCGATGCGCCCGATCGAGGGTCTGAGCCAGCTGAAGGCGGGCGTCCCCGTGACCGGGATCGAGCGCCAGTGCCCGCCGGCACGCTTCCTCCGCCGCCGGGAGATCGTCGCTCTTGTAGCAAGCGGCCGCCAGATGACACCACGTCGCCGCAGACTCCGGTTGCAGCGTGAGGCAACGGCGGAACGACGATGCCGCTTCCGGCGCGCGATCCAGTTCTGACAGCACGAGGCTGCGATTGCTCCACGCCACCGCGTAATGGGGATCGACGGCGACGGCGCGATCGAGCGCCGCGAGCGCCGCGTCGTGTCGGCGCAGCCGGTGCAGCGACACGCCGAGATCGTTGAACGTGGGCGCGAAGTCAGTCCGGCTCGCCAGCGCGCGCTCGAACAACCCGACCGCCGACCGGTCGTCGCCACGGTCCTGGTGCAACTTGCCTAGATTATGGAGCGCCAGCGGATCTCCCGGAACCAGGGCGATGTAGCGCGTAAACCGCGTTTCCGCGGCATCGAGATCGACGCCGGCGGCCTCGATCAATCCCAGCAGCATCAGAGTCTGAAGGTGATCGGGATCGCGGCGCAGAACTTCGCGATAAAGCTCGGCCGCTTCCTTCAGGCGCCCGGCCCTGTGGTACTGGATCGCCGCAGGGAAGGAAATTTCCGAGGCCGCGTCGGAACCTCGATCTGCCGGAGAGGCAGCGGCATCCGGCGATGACGCCACCGGTTGCCCGACGATCGAGGTAGCGCCAGAAATCTTCACCGCCTGCATTCCTGCTCGATCCCCGGCCGAAGGCAGCCAGGGATCGGGCATCAAAGGCAGGCGATGGTAAACAGCTCGTTAATCGCGGCGGAGACCCGAGCGGTCAGCTTACCTGCAGGTAGTGGACGCTGAAGAGCCTGTTGTCGTCGGTCCAGCAGTCCACCGCACGATAGCCCGCGCGCGCCGCGAGCTCGCCGAATTCCTCGATCGTGTATTTGTACGAATACTCCACATGCACGCGCTCGCCGGCGGTGAACGCGATCGGACGGCGGGCCACGGTGACGATCTGCGCCATGGTGCTGCGGATGTAGATCTCGATCCGGCCGGCCTCGGTATTGTAGAATGCATCGTAGGCGAACCGCGAGCGATCGAAGTCGGCGCCGAGCTCTCGGTTCATGCGATCGAGGATATTGAGGATGAACTCGGCGGTAACGCCGGAGGAATCATTGTAGGCGTCATGCAGGAGTTGCGGATCCTTCTTCAGGTCGACGCCGACGATCATGCCGCTCCCCGGCCCCAGCGCCTCGCCGCAGCCACTCAGGAACGAGACCGCCTCGTCGGGCATCAGGTTGCCGATGGTAGAGCCCGGGAAGAATCCTACGCGCCGACCGCCGCGCAGCACCGGCAGCATCGGCAGGTGCCGGGGCTCGCTGTAGTCGGCGCAGATCGCGCTCACCTCGACGTCGGGAAAATCCGCCGCGACGCCGGAAGCGGCCTGGCGCAGGAAGGCCTTGGAGATGTCGATCGGCACGTAGGCGACGAGGTCCCTGAGCGCGTCGAGCAGCAGGCGCACCTTGCGGCTGGCGCCACTGCCGAACTCCACGAGCTGGGCGCGCGGTCCCACGCGCTCCGCGATGGCACCGGCCCGCTCGCGCAGGATCGCCATCTCCGTGCGGGTGACGTAGTACTCAGGCAGCTCGCAGATCGCCTCGAAGAGCGCCGAGCCGCGCCGGTCATAGAGGAAGCGGCAAGGGATTGCCTTCTCCGCCCGAGCGAGACCGGAGAGGGCGGCGTCCTGGAAGGTCTCTTCCACCGGCGCCAGATCGACGAATGCGGCCAGATTGCCGTCGCGCATCATGTATCCTCCGCAAGTCGAATGCCGCTGAATGCCCAGCGTGCCGGTGGTGGGAAAAAATTCCGATAGGTGATGCGGACATGCCCCGGCGGCGTCACCGCGGCGCCGCCGCGCAGCACCATCTGTCCGCTCATGAACTTGCCGTTGTACTCGCCGACCGCGCCAGCCGCCGCGCGGAAGCCGCGATAGGGCGAATAGGAGCTCGCCGTCCATTCCCAGACGTCGCCGATCATCTGCTGCAGCGCGCCATTGCCGCCGGGCGCCGGCCGCGGATGCAGTCGACCGGTATCAGCGAGATTGCCGGCGAGCGGCACCGTCGCGGCGGCGATCTCCCACTCGGCCTCGGTGGGAAGCCGCTTGCCGGCCCAGCGCGCATAGGCGTCCGCCTCGTAGAAGCTCACGTGGCAGACGGGCTCCTCAGGATCGAGCGCCATCTGGCCCGCCAAGGTGAAAATCGACCACGTGCGATCCGGCTGCCGGTCCCAGTATTGTGGCGCCTGCCAGCCCTGGCTCTGCACCGTCGCCCAGCCGTCGGAGAGCCAGAACTCCGCCCGGCGATATCCTGCGTCCTCGATGAAGGCGAGATACTCGCCGCAGGTCACCGGGCGCGAGGCGAGGCGGAACGGCTCCAGCCACACCTTGTGGCGTGGGCCCTCGTTATCGAAGGCAAAGCCGTTGCCGGCGTGGCCGATCTCCGCAAGACCGCCGGCGAAGTCGATCCAGCCAGCAGGCGACGCCACCGGCCGCAGGGTCGCCGTCCCGGCGCGCGAGCGATAGACGGGCTTCAGGGGATTCACCGAGAGGGCGTGCTTGATGTCCATCAGGATGAGTTCCTGATGCTGCTCCTCGTGGTTGAACCCCAGCTCGATCAGGGGAGAAATCATGGACCATTGCTCGTCGCCGGCATGTTCGATGAGGTCGAGCATGCCGGCGGTCACCGCGTTCCGGTAAGCCACGATCTCGGCGACGCCCGGCCGAGACAGCAGGCCGCGCTGCGGCCGCGGATGGCGCGGGCCCACCGCCTCGTAATAGGAATTGAAGAGATGGCCGTAGGCGGGATCGTGGACCCGCCAATTCGCCAGAAAGGGTGTCAGCAGAAAGGTCTCGAAGAACCATGTGGTGTGGGCGAGATGCCACTTCGTCGGACTGGCGTCCGGCATGGACTGGACGGTCTGGTCCTCCGGACTGAGAACCGCCGCCAGCGCCTCGCTGGCCCTGCGCACGAGCCGCATGCGCTCGGCCCAAGACGCCCTATCCGCGCCTGCCGCGCACTCCGCAACCGTCGAGATCACGATCGCCTCCTGATGAGCCGCTTCTGCGGCCCGGCTTTCCTACCCTAAACTCGCCACGCGTACTGACGATCCATCGCCGCCTCGGACGGCGCTCGTGATAATTATGGAACCCGGATGTGGCGGCGCCAAGTGGCCAAGTCAAGAGGTCGCGGGGCTGCGGAATGGACGTGCCGCGCCTCCTATGTCAAATTTCCGCCACATGCAACCTATAGAGCGGTATTGCTGTCATGCCCGATGCCGGCCCCACCAATTCCAAGATCGTCGCCGCCTACCGGGAGCGCACGCCGCGTTCCGAGCGCCTCGCCGCCGAGGCGCAGGAACTGCTGCCGAGCGGCATTGCCCATGACGCGCGCTATCTCAAGCCCTACGGCATCTACGTCGATCATGCCAAGGGCTCGCGCAAGTGGGACGTGGACGGCAACGAGTACATCGATTACTTCGGCGGCCACGGCTCGCTGATCCTCGGCCACAATCACCCGAGCGTCATGGCCGCCACCCATGCCGCATTGGAGCAAGGAACGCATTTCGGCGCCAATCACGCGCGAGAGGTGCGCTGGGCCGGGCTGGTACGCAGGTTGGTTCCCTCGGCCGAGCGGGTGCGCTTCACCAATTCCGGCACCGAGGCGACGCTGATGGCAGTACGCCTGTCCCGGGCGGCGACGGGGAAGCCGAAGTTTGTCCGCTTCCTCACCAACTTCCACGGCTGGCACGACCACATGACCTCGGGCCATGCCAACCACTTCGACGGCACGCCGACCATCGGTGTCATCCAGGGGATCGCCGAGAACGTGATCCTGCTGCCGCCCGGCGACGCGGCGGCGCTCAAGCAGACCTTCGAGAGCCGCGACGACATCGCCTGCGTCATCCTGGAGCCGACCGGCGCCAGCTTCGGTGCCGCGCCGCTCGCGCCCGCCTTCCTGTCAATCCTTCGTGAAGAGACGCAGAAGCGCGGCATCCTCCTCATCTTCGACGAAGTGATCACCGGATTCCGAGTGTCCCCCGGCGGCGCCCAGGCCGAGTTCGGCGTCACGCCGGACCTGACCGCGCTCGCCAAGATCCTGGCCGGCGGCCTGCCCGGCGGCGCCGTCTGCGGCCGGCGCGACATCCTGGACGAGCTCGACTTCGACGCGGCGGAGCGCCGGAAGCGCGAGAAGATCTCCCATCCCGGCACCTACAACGCGAATCCGCTCTCGGCGGCGGCGGGCATCGCCGCCCTGGAGCTGGTGGGCAGCACGGACGCCTGTCAGCGCGCCAACGCCACCGCGGCGGCACTGCGGGACCGCCTCAACGAGGTGCTGGCGCAGGAGCGTGTGCCCTGGGCCGTCCACGGCACCTTCAGCGGCTTCCATATCTTCCTCAACCCCCAGCGCCGGCCGATCGATCCCCTGCGTTTCGACCCGATGACCGTCGGCTACCGCGAGATCCTGTCCAATCCGCCAGGCCTCGCGCGGCTGATGCGCCTCGCGCTGCTGGCGAACGGTGTCGACGTCAACGGACGGCTGAGCGGCTTCACGTCGGCGGCTCACGGCACCGACGACATCGACGCGACAGCGGCGGCGCTGAAGGCGAGCCTTCGCATGCTGCGCTCCGAGGGCGAGCTGCCGGCGGCTTGACGATTCAGACGTCCGCCGCCGGGAATAGGTGACAGGCGACGTGATGGCCGGGCTTCGGCTGGGTGACGGCGGGCTCGACCTCGCGGCAGATCGGCATCACATGCGGGCAGCGGGTGTGGAAGCGGCAGCCCGGCGGCGGATTGAGGGCGCTGGGGATCTCGCCTGAAATCGCCGCCTTCCGCCGACCACTGCGGGGCTTTGCTTCCGGCACCGCCGCGATCAGGGCTTGCGTGTAGGGGTGCAGGGGATCGGCGTAGAGCGCGTGCTTGTCGGCGATCTCCACGATCTTGCCGAGATACATCACCGCGACGCGGTCGGAGATATGCTTCACCACGCCGAGATCGTGGGCGATGAAGAGGTAGGCCAGTCCCATCTCGTCCTGGAGATCCTGCAGCAGGTTGACGATCTGCGCCTGGATCGAGACGTCGAGGGCGGAGACCGGCTCGTCGCAGACGATGAAGCGCGGATTGAGCGCGAGCGCGCGGGCGATGCCGATGCGCTGGCGCTGGCCGCCAGAGAACTCGTGAGGATAGCGGCGGCCATGCTCGGCGGCGAGCCCGACGCGATCGAGGAGCTCGGCGACGCGCCGGCTGGCCGCCGGGCCGTCGAGGGTGCCGTGGATCTCGATCGGCTCCTTGATGATGTCCTCGACGGTCATGCGGGGATTGAGGGCGCCGTAGGGATCCTGGAAGATGATCTGCAGGTGGCGTCGGCGCGCCCGCAGCGCGTCGGACTTGAGGGCCAGGAGATCGTCGCCTTCGAAGATGATCCGGCCGGACGTCGGCTCGATCAGGCGGAGCAGCATGCGGCCGACCGTGGACTTGCCGCAGCCGGATTCTCCCACCAGCCCCAGGGTCTCGCCTGCCGCCACCTCGAAGTCGACGTCGTCCACCGCCCGCAGACTCCCCAGGGCGCGGCCGAAGATGGCGCCGTGACCCACGGCGAAATGCTTGGTCAGGCCCTCGACGCGCAATAGCGGCGTCATCCGCCGGCGAGCTCCCGGTAGCGGATGCAGGCGCTGTCGTGACCGGCGCCGACATCGGCGAGCGGCGGCACTGCGGCGGCGCAGGCTTGGATCCGCCAGGCGCAACGCGGCTCGAAGCGGCAGCCTGGCGGGACCGCGGCGGGATTGGGGAGCGTGCCGGGGATCGTCTTCAACCGCTCGCGGTCGTCGGTGAGGGAGGGAATGCTGTCCAGGAGTCCGCGCGTATAGGGGTGTGACGGATGCTCGAAGAGCTCGTTGACTGCCGCGCGCTCGACGATCTTTCCCGCGTACATGACGATCACGCGGTCGGCGATCTCCGCCACCACCCCCATGTTGTGGGTGATCATCATGATGCCCATGCGGAACTCGTCCCGGAGATCCAGCAGGAGCTCGAGGATCTGCTGCTGGATGGTGACGTCGAGGGCGGTGGTGGGCTCGTCGGCGATCAGCAGCTTGGGATGGCAGGCGAGGGCGATGGCGATCATCACGCGCTGACGCATGCCGCCGGAAAGCTGATGCGGATAATCGGCAAGGCGCCGCTCCGGCGCCGCGATGCCGACCTTGGCCAGCATCTCGACGGCGCGGGCGCGCTGCGCCTTCGGGCCCACGCGCTCATGGACGCGCACGGTCTCCATGAGCTGGTCGCCGATGGTGAAGACCGGGTTCAGAGAAGTCATTGGCTCCTGGAAGATCATGCCGATCCCGGGCCCCCGCAGCCCGCGCATCTCGCGCTCGCTGTAGGTCAGGATGTTCTCGCCCTCGAACCAGATCGATCCCGATGCCACCCGCGCCGGCGGCTTCGGCAGCAGACCCATGATGGAAAGCGCGGTCACGCTCTTGCCGCTGCCGGACTCGCCGACGATGCCGAGCACCTCGCCCTCGGCGATGTCGAAGCTGACGGTATCGACGGCGGCGATGTCGCCGCGCTCGGTGCCGAAGAGCACCCGGAGATCGCGAACCGAGAGCAGCGTCACTGCTGGATCTTGAGACGGGGGTCCAGCACGTCCCGGAGCCCGTCGCCCAGCAGGTTGAGCGCCAGCACCGTCATCGCCAGCGCGCCGCCGGGGATGGCGATGATCCACGGCGCCTCGCGCATATACTGGCGGCCCTCGGCCATGATGTTGCCCCAGGTCGGCGTCGGCGGCTCGGCGCCGAGGCCGAGGAAGCTCAGCGTCGCCTCCGCCAACACCGCGTACGCGAAAAGGAAGCTGAGCTGCACGATCAGCGGCGCCATGGAGTTCGGCAGGATGTGGCGCCGCAGGATGCGCCAGTGCCCCGCCCCCGCCGCCACCGCCGCCTGGACGAACTCCATTTGCCGGATCACCAGCACCGAGGCGCGCACGATGCGGGCGGTGCGCGGGATGTAGACGATGCTGAGGGCCAGGATGACGTTGGGGATCGAGCGGCCCAGCACCGCGGTGACGCTGATCGCCAGCAAAATTGCGGGGAACGCCATGAGGGCGTCGTTGAACCGCATCAGGGGATTGTCGAGCCGGCGGAAGTACCCCGCGAGCGCGCCGAGCAAGGTGCCGAAAATCGCATTCAGCACCACCACCCAGGTCCCGATCATCAGCGAGAGGCGCGCGCCGTAGACGATGCGGGAAAGCTGGCTGCGGCCGAAATTGTCGGTGCCGAAGAGGTAGGCGGCGCCTGGCGGCACGAAGCGCGTGCGCATGGAGAGCTTGTTGGGATCGGCACCGCTGATCATGGGCACGAAGGCGGCGGCCAGCACGATGATGGCGGCGAGGACGAGGCCGGTCCGGAACGAGCGGTGCCGCAGCAGGCGGCGCAGCGTGTCCCACCGCGCCGAGGAATGCCGGACCTCGGTGGGCTTCGAGACGATGGCACCGAGGCTCGCGACGTCGTCAGCCACGGTCGTACCTCACGCGCGGATCGAGCCAGGCATAGGCGATGTCCACGACGATGTTGATGCCCACCAGCACCAGGGTCACGAACAGCAGCCCGCCCTGGATCATCGGATAGTCCCGGTTGAGGATCGCCGAGGTCAGCAACTGGCCGACGCCGGGGATCGAGAACACCGTCTCCGTCACCACGGAGCCCGAGATGAGGAGGCTCACGATGATGCCGACCACGGTCACCACGGGGATCATGGTGTTGGCGAGCGCGTGCTTGCCCACGACGAGATAGTTCGGCAGCCCTTTCGCCCGCGCGGTTCGCACATAATCCTGACGCAGTACCTCCAGCATGGTGGACCGCGTGATGCGCGCGAGGAGACCGACCTGCAGCAGGGCCAGGGAGATCGCCGGCATCGTCGTGGTGCGCAGCCACCCCAGGGGATCCGCGGTGAAGGCGATGTAGCCGCCGGTGGGCAGCCAGCCCAGATGCACCGAGAACAGCACGATCATCATCAGCCCGAGCCAGAAGTTCGGCAGGGAGATGCCGAGCATGGCGAAGATCATCGCCGCCTGATCGACCCAGGTGTTCTGCCGCAGGGCCGAGAGAATTCCGCTGCCGAGCCCCAGCAGCAGGGTCAGAACCAGCGCATAGGCGCTGAGGGCGAGCGAGATCGGCAGCCGCTCGAAGGTCGCCTTGGTGACGCTCTGGCCGAGCAGGATGGAGCGGCCGAGATCGCCCCGCGCGAGGTCGGCGTACCATTTCACCAGCTGCACGTAGTAGGGCTGATCCAGGCCGAGATCCTTGCGGAGCTGCTCGCGCTCCTGGGGCGTCCCGCTCAAACCGGTGAGGGCCGCCGTCGGATCGCCGGGAATCAGCCGCATCAGCCCGAAGGTGATGAGGGTGACCAGCAGAACGACCGGAATGGCTCCGGCGATCCGACTAAGAATAACTCGACCCAACCTCGCCCTACTCCTCTGCTGCTACTTGTCGATCCAGACGTTGGCGAAGCGCGGAATGCGGAACGGCTTGAAGTTCTTCACGTTGGAGCGCACGCCCTGCACCTTGGTAAGAGAGCCGAAGGGTATCGCGTAGACGCGCTCCAGGATCGTCCTCTGCATTTTCACGAAGGCCGCCTGCCGTGCCGCGGGGTCGGCCAGGCTGATCATGTCGTTGTAGTCGGCCATGAGATCAGGATCCTCCTTGCCGGGCTGTGCCTTGTAGGCGTTGATCGGTGGCACGAAGAACTTCATCGTCGCCAGCGGCCCGAGCGCGGGCTGGGTCCCGTAGCCGGTGAAGAAGAAGTTCCAGCCGGTGAACTCCTTCTCCTGCCGCTGCACCGAGGTCGGCCAGTCGACGACGTCGACCTTTACGTTCATGCCGACGGCCTTCAGCTGCTCCGACATCACCAGCGCTGCATTGTACATGCTGGTGTAGTCCTTGTTGGTCATCAGGATCAGCTCCTGACCCTTGTAGCCGGCCTCCGCCAGAAGCTTCTTGGCGAGCTCGGGATTCTTCTGGTTGTAGGTCTCCTTGCCGGCATCGGTGTAGGTCGAGCGGCCGGGATATTGGAAGCCGACATTGAGTTTGTAGGCGCCGTCGGTCGCGGCATCCATGATCTCGTCCATGTCGAGCGCCGCCTGGATCGCCTTGCGCACCTGGAGATTGTCGGTGGGCGGGAAGGAGGTGTTGGGGAGCGCGATGTGCACCCACCAGTTCTCGAGCGGCAGCAGCGTGATCTCCTTCTTGGTCTTGAGCTCCGCCTGGGATTTTGTCGGCAGATCCTCGACGCCCATGAGCTCGCCGGTCTCCAATCCGGCAACGCGGGCGCCGGGCTCGGTCACGATGCGGTAGGTCACAGTGTCGACGCAGGCGACCTTGTAGCCGCCAAAGCCGGTGCGGTCCTCGAAGTCAGCGTGCGGCTTATAGCCGTCGAAGCGCTTGAGCTTCACGTGGCTGTCGGCGACGAATTCCACGAATTGGAACGGTCCGGTGCCGATCGGCTCCAGGCGCATCGCCGGCGCATCCTTCTGCTCCGACGGGATGATGACGATGGGAACGCTGAAGGAGCTCAAATCCTCGATGAAGGTCGGCTGCGCCTTCTTCATGCGGATGACGAAGGTGAATTTGTCCGGCGCCTCCCACTTGTCCACGTTCACGAGCATGCTGCGCTCGAGACCGACCTTGGAATAGCGGTCGAAGGACGCCATCACGTCCTCGCTGGTCATGTCCTTGCCGTTGTGGAACTTGACCCCCTGCCGCAGCTTGAAAGTATAGACGAGCCCGTCCGCGCTCTCGGTGAAGGACTCGGCGACATCGGGGATCGGCTTATTCGTCTCGTCGCGGGTGAGCAGCGCCTCGAAGATGTTCATCGCCACATTGCGCGTCGAGATCGTGTTGGACGCGTACTGGTCGAGACTGTTGATCTTCGCCTCGCCGGCAAACACCATATCTCCGCCCTTCTTCGGGCAGGCGAAGGGCGCCGCCAGCGCCGGGCCCGCGAAGCCCATGACGCCGGCAAGAATCCCCAGCCGCACCCAATTCCTTGTTTCCATGACCCGTAACCCCCGTTTATTGGCTTGGTTGCTTCACGCCAGATGGCGCAGATACTGCCCGACGAAGTCGCAGTCGACGAAAGCGACATAGGCATCGATGAGACGCTTGGTGATCGGACCCGGCACCTTGCCGTCGCCCACCTGCTGGCCGTTGAATTTGGAGACCGGGCAGATGCAGAGGCTGGTGGAGGTGATGAAGATCTCGTCGGCGGTGGACGCATCGTAGAGATCGAGATCGGCCTCGCGGGCGGGAATGCCCAGTTCACGCGCGAGATCGAGGGCGGTGGCGCGGCTCACGCCTGGCAGCACGTAGCGCTCGTGCGGTGTCGCGATCTCGCCATTACGCACCAGGAAGATATTGCTGCCGGTGCCCTCGGCGAGATTGCCGTTCTCGTCCAGCAGCACCGACCACGCCTCGGGATCCACCGCCTTCGCCTCCATGTCGGCGATGGTGAGGTTGAGATACTGATGCATCTTGGCGCGCGGGCTCAGCATGCTGGGCGCCACCCGGCGCGTCGCCGGCACAATCACCCGCATGCCGTCGCGATAGAGCGTGGCGCGCTTCTTGAGCGGCAGCGGCTGGCACTCCACCACGATGTTGGGACCGGTATGATCCCAGCCCTCGTCGCCCACGGCGTCGACGCCGCGGCTGATGCGCTGGCCGATCCAGTAGTCGTCGCCGTGGCCCAGAAGATGCCGGTTGCGGTTCAGCACCTCCTCGCTGATATCGACCATCTCCGCCGGCGTGAGGCCGGGATCGATCCGGAGATATTTGAGCGAGCGGTAGAGACGCTCCACATGCTCCTTCATCTTGAAGCTGCGGCCGTTGAAGGACCGCGTCATGTCGAAGACACCGTCGCCGCGGGTCCAGCTGCGGTCGCGGAAAGGCACGACGACGTCGCGCTCGGGAACATACTCTCCGTTGAAATAGGCGACGCGCTGATTGGACAGCGAGCTCATGACGACCTCGTCAGGTTGACGGGCGTGTTCGGACGCCCGGTTTGCAAGAAGCTCTCGATGTTGGCAATAACGGCCGCGTAGCAGTCGTCCCAGGTCTCCTGAGACCCGCCGCCGATATGCGGCGTCAGCACGACATTGTCCATGGCAGGAAGCGCCGCGGGAACCTCGGGCTCGCGCTCGAAGACGTCGAGGCCGGCGCCGGCGATGGTTCCCGTCTCGAGCGCCGCGATCAGCGCCGCCTCGTCGATGATGGCGCCGCGGGCGATATTGACGACGATGCCCTCGGCTCCCAGCGCCCGCAGCACGCCGGCATCGACGCGGTGCCGCGTCTCCGCCGTCGCCGGACAGGCCACCACGAGATAGTCGCTCCAGGCGGCGAGCGCCTCCAGATCATCGAAATAGCGGTACGGCAGCTCCGGCCGCGCGTGGCGATTGTGATAGGCGATCTCGAGATCGAATCCCGCCGCGCGTCGGGCGATCGCCACCCCGATGCGGCCAAGGCCGAAGATGCCGAGGCGGCGTCCGCTGAAACGCCGCGCCAAGGGGAAGCGCGCCTGGAGCCAGCGCCCGGCCCGGAGATGGCGATCCGCCGCCACCATGCGCCGCTGCGTCGCGATCAACAGGCCGATGGCGAGATCGGCGACGCAGGCATCGGTGAGACCCGGCGTGTTCGCCAGCATGATGCCGCGTCGGGCGAGGGTCGCCACATCGATGTTGTCGTAGCCGGCGCCGAAACTGGCCACCAGCTTCACGGCGGGCAGGCGATCGAGCAGCGCCGCATCGACGGGAAGACCGAACGCGACCAGCACCTCAGACGCGGGATCGATGGCGTCCGGCAAGCGGTGAAGGCGAAAGCGGCTGGCGAGTGCGGCAGCGAAACCGTCGGGCAGCCCCAGGCCGTTGATCGCCGGCATCGAGGCGGAGACGGCAGACCTCGCCGGCGCGCTCATCGCGCGCGTCCGGTCCGGCGCTGTTCCTGCGCCCAGACATCCCTGGAAAATCTGACTCGCCCGCGGCACTTCATCGGCATTTCTCCAGCTTTCCCCAAAGCACGCTCCGTGCCAAGCCCCCCGGTCCGGATATCCCGACACGGAGCGCTTGACGCAGCATCCGGCGCAACGACACTCTCGCGTCATGCGGATTGATCATCAGCGGCTGCGCCGCCTCACCAGCGACCTCTTGCGTGCCACCGGCAGCCATGCCGGCGAGGCCGAGGTGGTCGCCGATCATCTGGTCGGCGCCAACCTCGCCGGACACGACAGTCATGGCGTGGGGATGATCCCGCATTACGTGCGGAACTTGAAAGCCGGCACGCTGATTCCAAACCAGCGGCCCGAGATCGTCAGCGAGAGCGCGACATTCTCGGTCTGGGACGGACGCAACGGCTATGGCCAAGTGATCGCCCGCGATGCCATGCGATGGGCCGTGGGCGCCGCCCGGCGCCATGGCGTCGCCGTTCACGGGCTGCGCAGCTCCCATCATATCGGCCGGGTCGGCACCTACGGCGAGATCGCCGCCACCGAGGGGCTGGTCTCCGTGCATTTCGTCAACGTCAATTCCGGCGCACCCCGCGTCGCGCCGTTCCTCGGGCGCGAGGGCCGTCTCGGCACCAACCCCGTCTGCATTGCGGTGCCCGGCACGGCGAAAACACCACCGGTGATCCTCGACATGGCGACCAGCAGGGTCGCACTCGGCAAGGTTCGGGTTGCCTACAACGAGGGCAAGCCGATGATATCAGGAGCGCTCATCGCCGCCGACGGCGCTCCCACCACCGATCCCGCTGTCATCTACGAGCCTCCTGTCGGCGCCGTGCTGCCGTTCGGCGAGCACAAAGGGTATGGTCTGGCCTTGATCGCCGAGCTCCTCGCCGGCGCCGTGGTGGGTGCCGGCACCATGCAGCCAGAGAATTCCCGCGACCGCGGCATCCTCAACAGCATGCTGATGGTGGTGATCGATCCCGAGCGCCTCGCCGACCGCGCCTTCCTGGAGCGGGAGGTGGATGCCATGGTGGCCTACATGAAGGCAACCCAGCCCGCCGATCCCGATTTCCCTGTCCTGGTTCCCGGCGAGCCCGAGCGCATCGCCCGCGCCAAGCGCAGCGTGGAGGGTATCGAGATCGACGCCACAACCTGGCGCGACATCGGCGAGGCCGCGCGCAGCGTCGGCGCGAGTTTCGAGGCCGCATGACAACGCCCGCCATCGATCCCGACCGCCTCGACCTCGCGGCGGAGTTTCGCGCCCGTCCCTTCGGCCGTCACAGTGGCGAGCTGCAGGCCCTCCTCGACGTCATGCATCGCGCCGAGAACTGCCAGAACCTGATCCTGGTGTCGATCGAGCCCGGGCGCTGGGTGCTGGGCGAGCGCCTGCCCGATCACAAGCCGCCGCGCCTCTTCACCGACGAGATATTTGCCAGCCTGGAAGCCGGCGAATGGGCGGCGTTCCGCCGCCGTTGGCACATGCTCACCGGCCGCGAGCTCGACCTCCCATGAAGAACTCCAGGCGCCGTCGGATATCTCGACGCGCTCTACGCGCGGCCCGGCGATCTCGTGACGGTGCGGGTGAGCGTGCTCGATCCGGTGCGGCGCTATCGCGCGGAGCTGGTGCGCCTCATCTGCGGCGAGACCGGGCCGAAGGGCCCGGGGGTGAAAGAGGAGCGCGTCTCCACCAGCATCGACGGCGAGCACGAGGGCGGCGTGCAGCCGACGCCGATCGGTTCCTACGCCATCGTCGAAAACGTGCCGCGGCTCGAGGCGATCTCCCTCTCTCTGCTGGTCTGGCCGACGCTGCCGGGCCGCGCCGTGGCGACGCTGGTCTCCCTGGGATCGGTGCGGCTCATTCTCGACGGGACTGGTGCCGCGGCCCTGGAAGTCGCCGGCGAGACGATTGGCACCAGACGGCCGCTCCGCGCGCGGGCGTGGTCGCGCATCGAGGCACGCTATGATCCCGCCACCGGCGCCGCCGAGATCAGCAGCACGCCTGTGCCGGGCTTTCACGCCGATACCGCCGCCTCGGCGAGCGGTCGCATCGGCGGCGGCGCCCGCGCCGAGGGGCCGCTCCTCCTCGCCGCGACGCCGGCCGCGAACGGCTGCACCGCCGATCACTTCGACGGCAAGATCGAGGCGCCGCGCCTGCGCTCGGAGACCCTGGCGGCGGAGTGGGATTTCTCCCGCGGGATCAGCACGGTCAGGATCGAGGACCGCTCGCCGCACGGACTCCATGGCCGCATCGTCAACGCGCCGAAGCGCGCGGTGACCGGCGCGCGCTGGGACGGCTCGGTGCAGGACTGGCGCCGGGATCCCAGCCATTACGGCGCGATCCATTTCCACGGCGACGACCTCTACGACGCGAAGTGGCAGCCGAGCCTGGAATTCCGCCTGCCGGAAGATCTCAGGAGCGGCATCTACGCGGTGAAGCTGCGGACCTCGGGGCCGGCCTTCTACGTGGGATTCGTGGTGACGCCGAAGCCTGGCAAACCCGGCGCCAAGCTCGCGGTGCTGGCTTCCACGGCGACGTATCTCGCCTATTCAAACTACCGCCGCCGCATGTCGCCGGGCCCCTTCGAGCTTTCCATGGGCGCGCTGCCGACCGTCGACATGACCGACGTGCTGCTGGCGGAGCATCCGGAATTCGGCAGCTCCACCTACGACGTCCATCGCGACGGCTTCGGCGTGGCCCATGTCTCCTCGCGGCGGCCGCTTTTCAACATGCGGCCGACCGGACGGTTCTGGAATTTCTCCATGGACCTCTGCCTTATCGACTGGCTCGAGGCGCAGGGCATTCCCTACGACGTCATCAGCGATCACGAGCTGCATGAGCGTGGGCTCGCGCTGCTCTCCTCATACCGGTTGGTCATCTCCGGCAGTCATCCGGAATATCACTCCCTGGAGATGCTGCAGGCGATCGAGAGCTTCCTCGGCGCCGGCGGTCGCTTCATGTACATGGGCGGCAATGGCTTCTATTGGCGCGTCACCTTCGATCCCGCCCATCCCGGCATGATCGAGATGCGCCGCTCGGAGGACGGGACCCGTGCCTGGGCCGAGAGTCCCGGCCAGTACTATCACGCGACCGGCGAATACGGCGGCCTCTGGCGCCGCATCGGCTGGCCGCCCAACGCTCTCCTGGGCATCGGCTTCATCGCCCAGGGCTTCGACGCCTCCAGCCACTATCGCCGGACCGCGGCATCCCGCGACAAGCGCGCGGCCTTCCTCTTCGCCGGCATCGAGGAGGAGATCATCGGCGACTTCGGCGCCTGGGGCGACGGCGCCGCAGGGCTGGAGATCGACTGCTACGACGCCGCGCTGGGCTCGCCGCCCCATGGGCTGGTGGTGGCCTCCTCGGAGGACCACTCCAACGCCTTCCTCCTGGTGAACGAGGAGATCCTGTCGAACGCCCGCGGCGCCGACGGCACGCTCAACGCCCGCATCAAGGCCGACATCGTCTTCTTCGAGACGCCTGGCGGCGGCGCCGTGCTGTCGACGGGCTCGATCGCCTTCGTCGCCAGCCTCGCCCACAACGATTATCGCAACAACATCTCGCGGCTGATCCGCAACGCGGTCGATCGTTTTCTGGACCCCGCGCCCTTCCCGCTGCCCGATCCTGAAGCGAAGTAGGGCCGACTGCGCGGACTTGTTGCGCAGTCAATCACGGGGATCGCGGCGGCACGTTCGAGAAGAGCGAGCCCAGCCCCTCCGCCATCGTCGGATGCGCGAATATGGCGTCATCGCGGAGCGTCTGATACGGCAGTTTTGCCAGGATCGCCATCTGCACCGCCGCCATGACCTCGCCGGCTTCGGCACCGATCATCGTGAAGCCGAGGATGCGGTCATCGCTGCCATCGACAAGAGCCTTCATGAAGCCCTGCGTCCGGCCGTTGGTCTGCGTCCGCAGCACCGACCCCGTCGGCAGCCGCGCGACACGCACCTTGACGCCCTGACGCTGCGCCTCGCCTTCGCTCAGCCCGACACGGGCGAGCGGCGGGTCGGTGAACATGCAGTAGGGAACGAGCCGATCGCGCGTGGTGCGCCTGCCGCCAGCGAGCGCGTCCACGACGATGCGAAAATCGTCCTCGGAGACGTGCGTGAACTGCGGGCTGCCGGCGCTTTCGCCGAGGGCCCAGATATCGGCGGCGCGGGTCTGCAGCCGCTCGTCGACGGCAATGTAGCCGCGCGCGTCCAGCTCGACACCGGTCTTCTCCAGGCCGATCCCGGCGGTGTTCGGCGTGCGCCCCGTCGCAACCAGTATGTCGCTGCCCTCGATGGTCCGCTCGCGGGAGTCCGCGCGCAGGGTGAGGCGGACCTCTTCTCCCGATCGCCCGACCACGCGGAGAGGCTCGGCCGCCAGCAGGATCTCTATGCCTTCGGCGCCGAGGATCTTCTGCATCTCCTCCGCCACGTCGCGATCCTCGCGGGCCATGAGCTGGCGCCCGGGCTCGATGATCGTCACGCGGCTGCCGAAGCGGCCATAGGCCTGCGCCAGTTCGAGGCCGACATATCCGCCGCCAAGCACGATCAGGTGGGACGGCAGGTAGTCGAGCTCGAGCGCCTCCACATGGGTGAGGGGGTGCGTGGCTTCCAGGCCGGGAATTGCCGGAATCGTGGCGTGGGTTCCCAGGTTGAGAAACACCTTGTCGCCCGTGAGCAGGCGCGTTCCGCCGTCATTGAGACTGACCTCGAGCGTCTTCGGCGCCACGAAGCGCCCGGATCCCATGATCAGCTCGGCACCGCTCGCCTCGTACTTCTGCACATGCGCGGCAACGAGGTCCGCGACCATCTCACGCTTGCGCCGGCGAACCGCCCCCATGTCGACCGCCACGGACCCCGTCAACGTCCCGCGCTCGAGGGCGTGGCGTGTCAGATGCGCGATCTCCGCGCTCCAGATCTCATTCTTGCTGGGGAGGCAGGCGATATTGGGGCAGGCCCCACCGATCCATCGCCGCTCGACCACGGCGGTCCGTCGCCCCGATCGCGCCATGTGCCAGGCAAGCAGTTTGCCGCCGCCGCCGCTGCCCAGAATCAGGATATCAAACCGCTCGGGTTGCGACATGTGCACCCTCCATGCTGCCCCCTGAATAAATGGCAGATGCGCGGATCGCTTTTCGCGGATTGCTGCGATCTCACCGTCGTTGCGTCAATGCTCTCGCGGGCAGTCCCGGAGCCCCATCCTGCCTCACCGACTGGCCAGAAAGGACGGAACCCGCGCCTAAGCCGAAAGTCCGCACAGCAATATCGCGCCACCGGCGAATAGAGCGGCCTCCGCGCGGCTTGGATCTTAACCATATGCAAATATGTCCGTGCCAACCATCGCCGAACCGTCTGCCGCTCGCCTTATCGGTTGCAGTTCCTTCGACAAGAGTTGGCCGGTGATCCACGCCACGAAGCTTCATATCGATCATCCACGTTTCCTTGCCGGATCGCTGACCGCCTACCTGATCGCGGGCCTCATCGTCGCCGGCGCGACCGCCTTGCGGCTGACGCTGATCCCATGGATCGCGGCCCTGCCCTACGTCACGTTCTTTCCGGCGGTGATCCTGGCAACGTTCCTCTGCGGATCGGCGGCCGGATTCCTGGCCCTCGTCCTGTCCATCCTCTCGGCCTGGCTCTTCACCTTCTCCTGGGAAGTCTCGTACCTGCCGATTTACCAGACCGGTCTCTTCGGCGTTGGCGCCGTCACCGTGGTGATGGTCGTTGCGGCGATGCGAGCCACCAGTGCCGATATCAGGCGCTTGAACGAAACCCTGCGGGTCAGCGAGGGGAAATTCCGCGGCCTCCTGGAGTCGGCGGCGGACGCCATCGTCATTGTCGACGAGCAGCACCGCGTCGCGCTGATCAACGCCCGAGCGGAAGACCTGTTCGGCTACCGACGCACGGAGCTCCTGGGACAGCCCATCGAGACGCTGATGCCAGAGCGGAGTCGGCAAAAATATCTGGCGCAGCTCTCCGCCTTCGTGGCCGACCCGTCGGCGGCGCCGCGGGGCTGCATGATCGATCTCGACGGTGTCGGCAAGGACGGCGGCGAGTTCCCGATCGAAGTCAGCCTCGCCGCCCTCAAGACCGAAGGCGGTATTCTGGTCTCCAACGCCGTTCGCGACATCACCGAGCGGAAGCAGATCGAGGCCGGCCTCGCCCAGGCGAGCAAAGCCAAGTCGGACTTCCTGGCCAACATGAGCCACGAGCTGCGCACGCCGCTGAACGCCATCATCGGCTTTTCCGAGATGATTCGCGACGCGGTGCTGGGCCCGCTCGACGCCCGCTACAGGGACTATGGCAGCGACATAAGCGAATCCGGCCGACATCTGCAGAACATCATCAACGACATCCTGGACATCTCCAAGATCGAGGGCGGCCGCCTGGAGCTACGCGAGGAGATCATGTCGATCGGCGAGACGGTCGAGACATGCCGGCGCATCGTCGATGCGATGGCCAAGGCCGCTGATGTCACGATGTCGATCGATGTTTCCGGCGGGCTGCCGCATATTCGCGCCGATCAGCTTCGCTTCCAGCAGATCCTGCTCAACCTCATGTCGAACGCGGTGAAATTCACGCCGGCGGGCGGCCGCATGAGCGTCTCCGCCGCGATCGAGACGGATGTGGTGGTCATTGCGGTGGAAGATACCGGGATTGGCATGAAGGCAGCGGACATAGCCATCGCTCTCGAGCCCTTCCGCCAGATCGAGGGGCCGCAAAACCGCCGCTTCGTCGGCACGGGCCTTGGCCTGCCCTTGGCCAAGGCGCTGGTGGAACTGCACGGCGGCCGCCTGGACATCGAGAGCGTGCCGGGCGCCGGAACGACCGTGCGCATCCGCCTACCGTCCGAGCGTCTGATGGTCGCCGCCGCCTGACGGCGACGCGACCGGCAAGCGCCCCTCCCTCAGGCCCGGTAGTCCGTTCCCAGATGGAACAGGCAGTCGCCGCGCTCGGTGCGGCCGGGGATGCGCTTGCACAGCACGACGCCATCGCGCTCGAAGCGGGCGATCTCGGGCTTCCGCCATGGCGTGTGGGAGAAGTGGATGGCGGCGGCGGGCTGACCCTTCTTGATGGTGTCGCCGAGCTCGACCAGCGGCTCGAAGACGCCGGCCTCGGGCGTGTAGACGAAATAATCCGGACCGGCGATCTCCATCAGCCGCGTCGGCGGCGGCGAACCGACCTTGAGGCCGGGTGCCACGCCGAGATGCTTCAGGAGGCGCCGCACGCCGTCGCCGGCGATCTTGAGCGCCGTGGGCGTGACCGTGCCGGAACCGCCCATCTCGGTCGCCAGCGTGTAGACGCCCTGGCGGGCCGCCGAGGCGCTGAGGGTCTGGTCGGCGCCCATGGACTGCGATGCGCGCGTCGACACATAGCCGATCGGCGCGCCAAACACCTTCAGCATCTCCAGCGTCTTCGCGTTGCGCTTGGTCTCGCCCTTCACGATGGTGCCGAGCGCGCTCGGCACGTACATCAGCGAGCTGCCGCCGGAGTGCAGGTCGAAGGCGTAGTTGCAGAGCGGCAGGATCACGCTGTCGATGTAATGGGCGATCACCTTGGTGGGCGTCCCGTTGGCGTCGCCGGGGAACGAGCGGTTGAGATTGCCGCCGTCGATCGGCGAGGTCCGCCGTCCGGCGATGGCGGCGGGAAAATTCGCCGCCGGCAGGAAGATGATGCGGCCGCGGATCTGCGCCGGCTTGAGCTCGCGGATCAGCTTCATCAGCGTCACCTGGCCCTCGTATTCGTCGCCGTGATTGCCGGAGTTCAGCAGTACGGTCGGTCCCTTGCCGTTCTTGATGCAGACCACGGGGATCGGGATCCAGCCATAGGCTGATTCGTGCACGGAGTGCGGCAGTCGCAGGAATCCGGTCTGCAATCCGTTTTTCTCGAAATCCACCGTCGTCGTGATGCGCGTCCCGGTCATGGGGATAGAGGCCTCGCTAATCGATTGATGAAGGGAATTGGCGGCGATCGCCGTCGTCAGGTCGCGTAGTCGGGTTCCTCGCGATCGAGAACCCGGCGCCAGGCGTCGAGGTGCAGCCGCGCGTCGAACTTGTCGCCCCAGGCGCCGCGGTAGTGGTGGCGGAGCTGGTCCGGCTGGCGGCGCAGGGTTCCACCCGCCATGCGGGCGGTGAGCTGGTACATGCAGGTGCGCTCGGCCATGTAGAGCTCGTCGAAGGCGTCCTGCACGGTGGGACCGACGACGGTCACGCCGTGGTTCGCCATCACCATGATGGTCTTGTCGCCCATGATGCGGGCGATCCGATCACCCTCGTCGTTGTCGAGCACGGGTCCGTGCGCCACATCGTCGTAGACGATGCGGTCGTTGAGGACGAGATCATTGTGATGGGAGAGCTCCATCCGCCCGTTCTCCATCAGCGCGAGAGCGGTGAGATTGGGCGGATGGACGTGCATCACGCAGGCGGCCTGAGGATGCATGAGATGGATGCGGGCATGGATGTGGAACGCGACCTTGCGCAGCTCGCCCTTGCCGCGCACAACCTTGCCGTCGAGATCGCAGACGATGAGATTGCTGGCGGTGACTTCCTGGAACAGCAGGCCGCGCGGATTGATCAGGAATTGGGTTTCCGCGCCCGAGAGCATCAGGCTGTGGTGATTGCCGATGTGCTCGTTCATGCCGAGGCGAGCATGGACACGAAAGGCCGCCGCGAGATCGCAGCGCAGCTGCCATTCGAGATCTGCCGCCGTCCCTACCTGCCTCAGCGCGGTCATCCCAGCTCCTGCTTCCGTCCCCAACGTCGCCGCAAGATTGACACGACCGCTTCCTGCTTGCAAAGAGCCGTCATCGCCGGAGCGCTCACGCGGCGGCGGCGATGACCTCGGCGAGCTGCTGCCGGAGCGCGGGCTTGCCGGGCGCAAAACGTGCCTCGAACAGTGCGGTCCCGACGGTGAAGGCGTCGACGCCGAGAGCGGCGAGCTCGGCGACTTGATCGGGCGATGAAATCGACCCCGCTACAACCAGCCGGCCGCGCAGCGCTGCCCGGGCGGCGCGGACGAGGTCCGTCGGGCTCGCCCCGTCCGCGCGGAACGCGAGCAAATCTACGCCGGCGCACCCGAGGTCATCGGCGCGGCAGCAATCCCGGGCGATGTCCTCGGCCGAGCCGGAGAGCGCCGTGGGATGACCGTGCGGGAGCCCGACGAAGGGATAGTAGTCGATGCCGCTGCCGGCGATGACCTCGAGGATCGCCGCGGGATCGGCGCCGCCCAGCAGGCGATCGACGCCAAGGCGCCGCGCCGCCAGCGCGGACTGCCGCGCTGTTTCCGGCGTGAGGGTCACCACCTCGAGATAGCTGGTGGCGCCGGCGTCCTTGATCCGGCGATGAAGCGCCTGCTGCACGTCGGGTGACACGCCCACATCCTTGAAGCCGATATGGCGGAGGCCGAGATCGACCACCTCATCGAAGACATCGAGGCAATCGACGATGGTGCGATCGGCGCGCGTCATCATGAAGATGAAATCCACCGGCACCCTCGCGGTCTAGGACGTCACGGCCGGCCGAAGCAGGCGCGTCAATTCTTCCAGTCCGGCCGCGGCAGCACCTGGTAGGCGTCCACCAGGGCCTGGGACCAGCGATTGCGGACCATGGAAAAATACGCGTCGTTCTGATCGAGCCGCCGGCGCAGCTCGATCTTCTGGGTGCCCCTGCGATAGATCAGGAGATCGATCGGCATGCCCACGGTGAGATTGCTGCGCAGGGTCGAGTCCATGGAGATCATCGCCAGCTTGACGCCGTCGTAGAGATCCATGTCCTGGCGCGCGGCGCGATCGAGGATCGGCTTGCCGTATTTGTGCTCGCCGGCCTGGAGGAATGGCGTGTCCGCGGTGGCCTCGATGAAGTTGCCGGCGGCATAGACCTGGAACAGCGACATCTCGCCGCCCTTGATCTGCCCGCCCAGGAGGATCGAGACCTCGAAAGGCACGTCTTGCTCCTTGAGCGCCTCGCCGTCGGTGTGGAAGACCCGGCGGATCGCTTCGCCCACGAGCTGCGCCGCGCGAAACAGCGTCGGCGTCGTCATCAGCGAGTCCGCCTCTCCGCCCGCCGCGATCGCTTCCCGCAGCAGGCTCACCACCGCCTGGGTCACCGCGAGATTGCCCGAGGTCAGCAGCACGATCAGCCGCTCTCCCGGCTGCTCGAAGACGTGCATCTTGGAAAAGGTCGCGATGTTGTCGACGCCCGCATTGGTGCGGGTGTCCGACATCAGGACGAGACCGTCCCGCAGAGCGAGGCCTACGCAATACGTCATAACCGACCCTTGGGACCAAAGCCGCGGTCACTGCTCTCCGCTGCCGACGGTCACCTTGACCGCCATGGTCTCCGCGGAGCCGCCCCTGCGTATGCCACGGACCGGAGCGGCTGACCAGTAGTCGAGACCGACGCTGGCGCGAATATAGGACGGGGTCGGACAGATCCGATTCGAGGGGTCGAACCCGACCCAGCCGAGATCGGTGACATAGGCCTCGGCCCAGGCGTGGCTGGCGTCGTCGTCGCGCTCCTCCTCGCCCACCCAGAGATAGCCGCCGACGTAGCGCGCGGGGATCTCCATGATGCGCGCGGCCGCAATAAAGACGTGGGCATGATCCTGGCAGACGCCGGCGCCATGCTGCAGCGCCTCCGCCGCCGGAGTCTGGGTGTCGGTGACGCCGGCCTGATACTCCATGGCGTCGCGCAGCACGCCCATGAGGCGATGCAGGCGCGCCAACGGCGTGGGCTCGCGCATGGCATCCCCCGCCAATGCAGCGATCGCCGGATGCGGCGCCGTCAATTCCGTCCTGCGCAGGAAGTACCCCGGCGGCAACGTCTCCACGGTGCCGCGGGCCACACCGACGGTATCGGTCGTCTCCACCTCCCCTTCCACCAGCAAGGTCATCTCGGTGTGGGGATAGGTGATGGTGTGGCAGTGGGTGAGGTTGCCGAAGCCGTCGATGAGAGATGGCAGCTCGCGCCGTCCCTCGCCACGCACGGACCAGCGGATGATCGCCAGCCCGTCGTAGGGCCGCGGGCTCACGCGCAGAGTCTGGATCGAATAGGGCACCGGCCTCTCGTACCGGTAGGTGGTCTGGTGGCGGACGCGCAATCGCATGAGGGACAGGCCTACATCAGATAGAGCGCGCTGATCTCTTCACCGAGCTTCGTCGTCCGGGTGAGGAAATCTTCCAGGAACTCGTGCAGCCCGGACTGGAACACGTCCTGGATGCGGCCGTAGCGCAGCCGCGCATGCACCTCGCCCGCCAGCCGATGGCATTCGCCGCGCTTGCCGTTGTAGGCATCGGCGAGGAGATCGAGAAAGCGGGTGATCTCGTCGTAGCAGCGCACCAGGGACCGGGGCATTTCCGGCCGCAGCATCAGCAGCTCGGCGATCAGCCACGGCTTCAGGCGCTCGTGATAGACCCAGTGATAGCTCCTGAGGCCCGACACGGAGCGAAGCATCGCCTGCCACTGGTAATAATCGAGGGCGCCGCCGACGCCTTCGTCCCGCGGCAGCAGGACGTGATACTTCACGTCAAGGATGCGCGCGGTGTTGTCGGCACGCTCCAGATATGTCCCGAGCCGGGTGAAGTAATAGGCGTCGTTGCGCAGCATGGTATTGGCGTAGGCGCCGTTGAAGAGCTGCGAGCGGTCCTTCACCCACTCCAGCACCTCGGTCACCTCCTCCGGCGCGAGCGTCGCCGCCAGCCGCGGCCGCGCCTTGAGCCAGGTCTCGTTGAGGGCGTTCCACATGTCGACGGTGAGCGCGGTCCGCACCGCGCGCCCGTTGCGGCGCGCGATCTCGATGCAGGAGAGAATGCTGGAGGGGTTCTCGGGATCGCGCACGAGGTAGTCCACGACCGCGTTCGGCGTCACCTCGCCGTGCTTCGCACGATAGCCCACGTCGCAGCCGCAGGCGATCAGTGTCGAATCCCACTCGTTGCCGGGATTGCCCAGCGAGCGCGCCATGCTCGCCATCCAGTGACCGACCAGCACCGCCCGCGAGATGTTCTCCGCGCGCTCCACATAGCGCGCGAGCCAATAGAGGCTGTCGGCGGTGCGGCTCAGCATGTCCGCGTCATCCCTCCAGCACCCAGGTATCCTTGGTCCCGCCGCCCTGGCTCGAATTCACCACCAGGGAGCCGGAGCGGAGCGCCACGCGGGTAAGGCCGCCCGGCACGATGCGGATCTCCTTCCCCGCGAGGACGAAGGGCCGGAGATCGACGTGCCGGGGTGCCACGCCGCTCTCGACGAAGGTCGGACAGGTCGAGAGCGAGAGGGTGGGCTGGGCGATGTAGTCGTCGGGCCGCGCCCTGAGCTTGTCGCGGAAGGCCTCCAGCTCGGACTTGCTGGCCTGGGGTCCCACCAGCATGCCGTAGCCGCCGGAGCCGCGGGCTTCCTTGACCACGAGCTCGTGCAGATGATCGAGGACGTAGCCGAGCTCGTCGCGCCGGCTGCAGCTGTAGGTCGGTACGTTTTTCAGCACCGGCTCCTCGCCGAGATAGAACCGGATCATGGCGGGAACGTGCGGATAGATCGCCTTGTCGTCGGCGACGCCGGTGCCGACGGCGTTGGCCAGGCTGACGTTGCCGGCACGATAGGCGTTGAGGAGCCCGGCGGTGCCCACGATGGAGTCCGGGCGGAACGCCAGGGGATCGAGGAAGTCATCGTCGATGCGGCGGTAGATCACGTCGACGCGCCGCGGCCCTTCGGTCGTCCGCATGTAGATCACGTTATCGTCGGCGAAGAGATCGGCGCCTTCGACGATCTCGATCCCCATCTCATCGGCGAGGAAGGAATGCTCGTAATAGGCGCTGTTGTAGGAGCCCGGCGTCAGCAGAACCACCACGGGATCGCCGGGGCAGTTCGCGGGAGCCACCGACTTCAGCGTCTCCAGCAGCTCCTCGGGGTAGCGCGAGACCGGCGCCAGGCGATGCTGCGCGCAGAGCTCGGGGAAGAGCCGCATCATCGCCTCGCGGTTCTCCAGCATGTAGGAGACCCCCGAGGGCGTGCGGCAATTGTCCTCCAGCACGAAGAAATCGTCAGGACCCGTGCGCACGAGATCGATGCCGGAAATATGGGCATAGACGTTGCGCGGCGGATCGAAGCCCTGCATCTCCGCCCGGAAGCCCTCGTTGTGGAGGACCAGAAGCTCCGGCACCTTGCCGGCGCGCAGGATTTCCCGGTCGTGATAGATGTCGCGCAGGAAGGCGTTCAGCGCCTTGACGCGCTGGGTCAGGCCACGCTCGAGGAACGCCCACTCCTGGGCGTCGAGGACACGTGGGATGATGTCGAAGGGGATCAGCCGCTCGGGATCGCCGCCCTCGCTGTAGACGGCGAAGGTGATGCCGATCCGGCGGAACAGAAGCTCCGCCTCGCTGCGTTTCAGCGCCACCGTCTCCGCCGGGGTCTGCTCCAGCCACTGGCGGATCGGCTCGTATTTGCTGTGGACGCCGTCGGGGCCGCGCATCTCGTCGAATGCCGACCCCGGTGCCTCTCGCCTTGCCCTGGCCTCGCTCACCGGCAGTTGCGCGCTCCCCTCGCGGCGATGTCTGGACCACCCCCTGCAATCCACACGCCAGAGCCGGGAGTGGCGGCCTAAGGTCTTGCGTGGGCGCTCAATTCAACGGCCAGCCCGGTTGAGCGTTCCACGGCGCGCCCAGTATGTTCCCTCAAGTGATGAAACACTAGGCAGTCCTGGCAAGCCGGTCCGGATCCGCCTAACCTTGCGCGAAGAATAAGCAGCCGGAAAGCGGAGGAATGCCCGATGAGCGACGACACCGACCTTTTCACCAGCATCCGCCAGCGACTCTTCACCGCCGTGATCGGCGACGTCATGGACCAGGAGGGCCTCACTCGCCAGTTCCTGCCGCCGGCGATCCGCGCCCTGTCGCCGGACATGGTGATCGCCGGCCGCGCCATGCCCGTGCTGGAAGCCGACTGCTGCGGCGAGACCATCGGCCACACCGGCAAGGCCGACGCCTTCGGCCTGATGTTCCGCGCCCTCGACGAACTCAAGCCCGGCGAGATCTACATCTGCACCGGCGCCTCGCCGCGCTACGCGCTCTGGGGCGGGTTGATGAGCACGCGGGCGCGCGCCCTTGGTGCCAACGGCGTCGTCCTCGACGGCTTTCATCGCGACACCCGCGAGATCCTGCAGCTCGGCTTCCCCGTGTTCTCGCACGGCTCCTACGCCCAGGATCAGCGCCTGCGCGGCCGCGTCGTCGACTTCCGCTGCGCGATCGAGTTCGAGAACGGCGCCCAGGTGCGTCCCGGCGATGTCATCGTCGGCGACATCGACGGGGTGCTGGTGATCCCGCACGATCGCGCCACCGACATCGTGCGCCTCGCCCTCGCCAAGGTGGACGGCGAGGCGGACGTGCGCCGGATGATCGAGCAGGGTGAGAAGACGCAGGCGATCTTCGATCGCATCGGCATCATGTAGCACCGCCGATCGCCGCTCAAAATTGCACACACCGGAAGCGGGCGGAGCACTACCGCGCGCGACGATCCGTCATTGACTTGTGCCGGATTTGACGGCTGAATCACCGCCGCTTAAACACGTCAGACGCGCCGCCAAGTGCTTGAATGAGCGGCACCATATCGGGAGGAACGAGCGAGATGAAATGTCTGTCCTGGCGTCCCCTTGCGGTCGCCGCCTGTCTCGTCGGAATCGGCCTCCTCGGCCAGCCGGCGCCCGCGACTGCCGCGGGGCAGACCGTCACCGTCTGGTGGAATCAAGGCTTCTATCCCGCCGAGGACCAGGCCATGAAGGACGTGGTCGCGGCCTGGGAGAAGCAGAGCGGCAACAAGATCGATCTCACCTTCTACAACGGCTCCGACCTGCCGGCGAAGATCGTCTCCGCCATTACAACTGGCGAGGTGCCCGATCTCTGCTACGTCGACAACGGCGACTTCCTGCTGCTGGGACAGAACACCTGGAACGACAAGATCGTCGACGTCAGCGACGTCGTCGCGACGCAGAAAGCGCAGTACAGCCAGACCGCACTGACCGCCGCCAATCTCTACGACAACGTCACCAAGAAGCGCAGCTTCTTCGGCGTGCCGCTGAAGCAGCAGGCACTGCATTACTTCGTCTGGAAGCCGCTGATCGAGGCCGCCGGCTACAAGATGGAGGACATCCCCAAGACCTGGGAGGCCTATTTCGACTTCTTCGAGGGCGTGCAGAAGAAGCTGCGCGACAAGGGTCAGCGCATCTTCGGCCTCGGCTACTCGCTGGCGACCAAGGACAGCGACAGCACCTATCTGGTCAATCAGTTCATCGTCGCCTATGGCGGCGGCGGCCTGGTGACGCCTGATGGCAAGCTGCACGCCGACGATCCCAAGGTGCGCGAGGCCGCGATCAAGGCGATCACCAAGCTCACCAAGCCCTTCAAGGAGGGCTTCGTGCCGCCGGGCGCCATCAACTGGGGCGATCCCGACAACAACAGCGCCTTCTATGCGAAGCAGATCGTGATGACGCCCAATGCCACGATCTCCATCCCGGTGGCGCAGATGGAGAAGACCGAGCAGTACATGAATGAGATCGTGACCCAGTCGGGCCCCGCCGGACCGGACGGCAAGCCGACAACCAGCCTGGTCTCGGTCAAGCTCGCCTTCGTGCCCAAGGGCGCCAAGAATGTGGACGGCGCCAAGGATTTCCTCAAATACCTGATCCAGCCGAAGGTGCTCGACAGCTACCTGGTGGCGGCGCGCGGCCGCTGGCTGCCGGTGATGCCGTCGATGGCGAAAGAGGATCCGTTCTGGACCGACCCCAAGGATCCCCATCGCTCCGTCGTCACGCATCAGGAGCTCGACGGGCCCACCATGCCGTGGTTCCAGGCCTTCAACCCGGCTTACGCCGACGTCAACGCGGAGCAAGTCTGGGGCAAGGCCGAGGCCAACGTGATGACCGGCGGCATGACGCCGGAAAAGGCCGTCGACGTCGCGTTGGAGCAGATCAAGGCCGACTTCGCGAAGTATCCAGTGCCCGCCCAATAATGGCGCTGACGGATCGCACCTCCGCACTCGCCGCGTCGCGCGGGATCACCGCACGGCGCGGCAGCGCGGCGTGGCGCGGCGGCTTGAAGGGCTCGGAATTTCTCTGGGCCGTCGCGTTCCTGCTGCCCTATGCGGCGGTGTTCCTCGCCTTCGTACTCTATCCCGTCGCCTACGGCCTCTGGCTCGGCAGCAATCCCGCGAGCTACCGCGCCCTCTTCGCCGATCCCATCTACGCCGAGACCGTCGTCAACACGCTGATCTATCTCGCCGTCGGCGTGAACCTGAAGCTGTTCCTGGCGCTGCTGCTGTCGGGCTTCTTCATGCGGCCGCAGCTCTGGGTCAAGGGACTGCTGCTGATCTTCGTGCTGCCCTGGGCGGTGCCGGCGATCCCCACCTTTATCTCGTTCCACTGGATGCTGAACGGTCAGTGGGGTCTGATCAACAACGCGCTCTGGGATCTCTTCCAGATGGACGGGCCGCCCTGGCTCGACCGTCCCGACCTCGCCATGGGCTCGGTCATCGTGGCCTATATCTGGAAGTGGATGCCGTTCTGGACGATCATCCTGCTGGCCGGGCGGATGTCGATCCCGAAGGAGCTCTACGAGGCCGCGGAAGTGGATGGCGCCACCGGCCTGCGCAGCTTCCTCCACGTGACGTTCCCGCTGATGGCCAGCCTCTATACCGTCTGCACGCTCCTCTCCACGATCTGGACGCTGGGCGATTTCAACTCCGTGCATTTCGTGAGCGGCGGCGGCCCGGCGCTGCAGACCCATGTGCTGGCGACGCTCGGCATCCGCGACGCCTTCGAGCTCGGCGATCCCGGCATGGGCATGGCGGCCGTCATCTCCGCCCTGCCGCTGCTGATCCCTCTCGTCATCATCCTCATGCGCCGCCTCTCCAAGGGCGAGGTGCAGCTGTGACCGCGGGCCGCGCGCTGCTGCGGCGCCGGGCCGGCGACGTCGGCGCCGGGTTCGTTGGCCTCGTCGTCCTGATCTGGACGTTGCTGCCGCTCTACAACATGGTCCTGGTGGCCGTGCAGGAGAAAGAGGACGTCTTCGCCTCCAACGTCTGGCCGCCGAAGCCCACCGTCGACAGCTTCATAGCAGTGTTCCGCGAAGGCTACTGGTATCTCGAGCACTTCTGGCGCCAGATGGGCAACAGCCTCTTCATCGGCGTGGCGGTGGCTCTCCTCACCCTCTTCATCGGCGCGCTTACCAGCTTCTCGATCGGGCGTCTGCGAATTCCCATGGGCTGGATCGTCAGCAACACGGCGCTGCTGACCTACGTGATACCGATGTCCTTCCTGGCGATCCCCTTCTATCGCATCATGAAGAGCTATGGCTTGGCGGATAATCCCTGGTCGGTGATCGCGGTGGAGGTCACCTTCGCCACGCCCTACGCGATCTTCATCTTCCAGCAGTATGGCGCCAGCATCCCGCGCGAGCTCGACGAGGCCGCACGCATCGACGGCGCCTCGCCGCCGCAGATCTTCTTCCGGATCTATCTGCCGCTGATGGCACCGGCGCTGGTGGCAGTGGGCACCTACGCCCTTCTGCTGGCGTGGAACGAGTATCTCTACGCGTTCCTGCTGCTGTCCTCGGACCAGACCATCACGGTGCCGGTCACCTTGGGAAAATTTCTCAACAGCGACGAAGCGCCCTGGAACTATTTGATGGCGGCCTCCATCGTCTTCGCGCTGCCGCCGCTGGCGATCTACTATGTCTTCCGCCGCTACATGAGCGCCGGGCTGACCATGGGCGGCGTCAAAGGATAGGCGTCGGGTCGCGAGCGCGCGGGATCACTCCTAATAGCGGGTTAACTATTTGTTCCGCCAAGGTTGACAACCGACCTCCCCGACGCCACATTCCCCTTCGTCAATCCTCTTTGGGTCGGCCTCGTCTCCGCTCTCGTTAGCCCGACCCGGTCCCATCCAATCTGCAGTTTTGGCCCGTGGTGCACTCGCGCCGCGGCGTTTTCTCGTATGGAAAGGGACACTAAATGTCCATCGGCACTGTGAAATGGTTCAATCCCACAAAGGGTTACGGCTTCATTCAGCCGGACGACGGCTCCAAGGACGTCTTCGTCCACATCTCGGCGGTGGAGCAGTCTGGGATCGGCCATCTTCAGGAAGGCCAGAAGCTCAGCTTCGACGTTGAGCGCGGCCAGCAAGGCAAGACCTCGGCGGTCAATCTCAAGAGCGCCTAGGTTTGACTTCGACGGGGCAGCCTCGGCTGCCCCGTTTTCTTTTGGCGGACCGCCCAGGACGCTCGCTTGCGGAAGTGCCCGATAGCACTCATAATACCGGGGCAAAGCGCGATTCAGCGTGATTGCGGTTTCCGCCCGATTAGGCGCTGTTCTCTGCCGGCTATCCAAATTTCGTTGCGATCCCCGGCGCGCTAGCCCGCGGTCATCGTCACGATCCGGAGCACATCACGCTGATCGGCAAGACCAGACGCTGCGGCGCTCGAGAGCGGCGCGGCCAGCTCACTCGGTTTCCACATTCAGACAGGCGATCTGATGCAAGTTTTTGTTCGCGACAATGACGTCAACGGCGCGCTGCGCATCCTCAAGAAGAAGATGCAGCGCGAGGGCACCTTCCGAGAAATGAAGCGTCGGCGCTCCTATGAGAAGCCGTCCGAGCGCCGGGTCCGGGAGAAGGCCGAGGCCGTGCGCCGTCATCGCAAGGCGCTGCGCAAGCGCATGGAGCGCGAAGGCTACTAGCAGCCACGACGGCGGAGCCAAGGAGTTGACATGCGAAACGAGGAGCGTGACATCCAGGCGCGGCGCGCGGCGCAGGCGCTGTGGGAAAAAGGCAAGAAGCAGAACGAGGAAGTTCTGAAAGAGCGCGACAAGGAGCGGATCGCCGAGGCCTCGAAGGTGGCGCGCCTGCGGGAGCTCCGCCTCGCCAAGGAAGCCGCCGAGCGGGAAACGGCCAAGAATGCCTTTGTCGCCACGCGGCGCAAGTCCCGTACCTCCTGAGATAGCTACCTCTCGCGGCATCGGCCGCCGCGTCCTGCGATCGTGGGAGCGGCAAGGCTCTCTCCGCTCCCGGTGGATGCCCGCCGAGCCTGATCACCGAACTCCCAATACCGAGGCCCGCGCGGAACGCGCGATCGTCCTTCCCTACAATCCACTTTAAATCGATCTAAACGGCGGCTAGAGTTGCCGCACCGGGCATGGACGGGCGCAGTCCCCGTGCATGTAGTCGGAACCACAAAACGGTGTCCACCACGGTCGCGTGACCACGGAAGCGGCGCCGGCCAACGAACCGCAAGATCGGGAGGAAATGATGACTCAGGAATTCGCTTGGATGAGCCGGCGCGACCTCGTGAAGGCGCTCGGCATCGGTGGCGTGGCGATTGCCGCCGGGCTTCCCAACCGGGTGCTGGCCCAGGCCAAGAAGAGCACCCTGGTGATCGGCATCGACATCAGCGACACCATCACCCTCGATCCGGCGCGGCTCGCTCAATACACCTCGCCGATGACGGTGGCGGCGGCCTACGACACCCTCGTCACAATGACTCCCGGCGACTACATCGATGTAAAGCCGGCGCTGGCGACCAAATGGGCCCGCACGCCCGACGGCAAGGGCTGGCGGTTCACGCTGCGCGACGGCGTCAAATTCGCGAGCGGCGCCGCCATGACGATCGAGGACGTGAAGTGGTCCTTCGACCGCGTCATCAACCTCAAGGACCAGCCGTCCCAGTACATCGCCAATGTGGATCACGTCGACATCGTCGATCCCCATACTCTCGACATCGTCCTCAAGGCGCCCAACGAGCCCCTCCTCACCATCATCGCGGCGCCGGAGTTCGTGGTGCTGGAGCGCAAGGTGATGGAGCAGCACGGCGGCACCGCGTCGGCCAATGCCAAGGACGAGGACAAGGCCACCACCTGGCTCAACGGCAACTCCGCCGGCACCGGCCCCTATCGCATCACCCAGTGGGAGCGGAACGCCCAGATCCAGTTGGTGCGCAATCCCAACTACTGGCAGGGGACGCCGCCCTTCGAGCGCATCGTCATCCGCCACATGAGCGACAGCGCGGCGCAATTGCTGGCGCTGCGCCGCGGCGACGTCGATGCCGCCTTCAACCTCATTCCCGAGCAGGTCGCCACCTTGAAGGGTGACAAGGACGTCCGGCTCGAGTCCCTCACCAGCCTCGATTTCGTCTACATGGCGCTGACCCAGGAGCCGGAGTTCAACAAGGCGCTGGCGGTCAAGGAAGCGCGCCAGGCGATCGGCTATGCCATCGATTACGACGGCATCAAGAACTCCCTGCTGGGCGGCGCCGCCGTGCGCCCGGCGCACTTCCTGCCGATCGGCGTCAGCGGCTCGACCGAGCAGGTGGCGCGCCAGATCGGCTTCCGCGAGGATCTCGCGAAGTCGAAGGAGCTGCTGGCCAAGGCTGGACTCCCCGACGGCTTCGAGTTCGAGATCGCCTACGGCAACGCCGCCGTCGCGGGCGTCACCTATCAGCTCCTGGGCCAGAAGATCCAGGCGGACCTGGCGCGGGTCGGCATCAAGGCCAAGCTCAATCCCATGGACCAGGTGAACCTGCGCACCACTTTCACGACGGGCAAGTCGCAGGGCGGCGTCCTCACTTTCTGGAACCCGCCGGCGGCGGAGAACCTGCTCTGGGCGGCGGCAGTAGTCGAGCGCGTCGCCAAGCGCGTGCATTGGACGCCTCCCGACGACGTCGTGAAGCTCGTGCACAGCGCCGCGGAGGAGAGCGATCCCAAGAAACAGGCCGAGCTCTGGATCGAATGGCAGAAGCGCGTGGTGGACCAGGCCAACCACTTCATCCTGTTCCAGCCCGTCTACCAGATCGGCGTCTACAAGAGCCTGGGCAAGTTCCCGCTGACCGCGGCAGGCTGGCAGCTCGACATGTATGGGGTGACCGGCGTCTGAGGTCTGGCTTGTTTTACGTCATGGCCGGGCTTGACCCGGCCATCCACGAATTTTCGCGTTCGAGACGTGGATGGCCGTGACAAGCACGGCCATGACGACGCGAAGGACTTTACGGTCCTTCGCATCGTCACTTTTTGAACTCCGCCTGCCGTTTCTGCTGGAAGGCGCGGATGCCTTCCATGTGGTCGCCGGCTGAGAAGCAAAGCGTGTTCATCTCGTTCTCGTAGCGGAGCCCGGCGTCGAGAGGCGCCATGACGGACATGCGCACCGAGGCCTTCACCGCCTGCACCGCGACCGGACTGTAGCCGGCGAGCTGCGTGCAGATCGCCCGTGCCCGCGCCTCCACCTCCGCGTCCTCCACGAGGATGTCGATCAGGCCCAGGCGATGCGCCTCCTCCGCCTCGATGGGGTCGCCGGTCAGCAGCAACCGCATCGCCTGCCCATATCCCACCATCCGCGGCAGCATCTGCGAGGCGCCGCCGCCGCCGACCCAGCCGCGCTTCACCTCGGGAAAGCCGCAGCGGGTGCTGTTGCCGGCGACCCGGATATCGGCGGCGAGCGCCATCTCGCAGCCGCCGCCGAGGACCCAGCCCTTGAGCGCGGCCACCACCGGTTTGCGGACACCGCGCACGGAGGCCGCGTATTCCGACCGGTTGCGGAACTTCCACGCCGAGGAATATTCCGCTAAAGAGTTGAGATCGCTGCCGGCGGAGAACGCGCGATCGCCGGCGCCTCGCAGCAGCAGCACGTGCACGGCGTCGTCGCGATCGAGTTCGGCGCAATGGCGCTCGATCGCCGCCGCCATCTCGGGAGTGACCGCGTTGAGCTTCTCCGGACGATTGAGCGTGATCTCGGCGATGCCGCCGGCGACGGTGAATCCCAAGGCGTCGGTCATGGTGCCCTCCCCTTATCCTGTTGCATCGATGGCGCCGGTGCGATGAAGACCTCGCGCCGCAAGCTCAGGGCTCAGCCGGCGCGCCTCACGCTGCGCGATCTCGCGGAGCATGCCAGCGTCTCCCCCGCCACCGTCTCCCTGGTGCTGCGCAAGAGCCCGCTGGTGGCGGACACCACGCGCAAGCGCGTCCTCGAATCCGTGCGGGAGCTCGGCTACGTCTACAACCGCGGCGCCGCGAGCCTGCGCACCCAGCGCACCCACACCGTCGGCGTCTCCATGAACGAGCTGGTGAACCCCTACTTCGCCGAGCTCACCGCCGCCATCGAGCGCGCCCTCACCAAGGTGGGCCGCACCGTCTTCCTCAGCAACGCCAATGAGGATCCCGCGCGCCAGGACGAATTCGTCGAGACCATGCGCGAGTACAATGCCGACGGCCTCGTCGTCTGCCCGGTGCAAGGGAGCGAGCCGGCGACGTTGAGCCGCCTTCGGAAGCTCGGCATGCCCTGCGTGCTGATCTCGCGCAACCTGCCGGGCTCCGGCCTCGACTATGCCGGCAACGACCATCGCCGCGGCATGTTCCTGGCGACGGAGCATCTCGTGTCCCTCGGTCATCGCCGGATCGCCTTCATCGGCGGCTCCCAGCGGACTTCCACCGGCATCGAGCGCCGGGAGGGCTATCTCCAGGCGCTCGCCGCCTACGAGATCGCCATGGACGCGGCGCTGATGCAGCCGGGACCGCCGACGCGCAATTTCGGCTTCGACACGATCAAGAAGCTGCTGACCCCGCGCAAGCCCCCGACCGCCGCCGTCTGCTTCAACGACGTCATCGCCTTCGGCGTCATGCTTGGCCTGCGCCAGGTCGGACAGGAGCCGGGCCGGGATTTCGCCGTCGTCGGATATGACGATCTGCAGGAGGCGGCGCTCTGGACGCCGGCGCTCACGACAGTCGCGGTGCAGTCGACCCAGATCGGCGAGGCCGCGGCGCAGCTGCTCCTCGACCGCATGGCCGACATGGAGGCGCCGCGCCGGGAGGTGGTGCTGCAGCCGAGCCTGGTGGTGCGAGAGTTCGAGCGGACCGCCGAGACGGCGCGGCAGCTCGCGCTGACGCCGCCTCAGACGCGGTGGATGTGCATCCCGCCGTCGACATGGATGACGCTTCCAGTGCTGAAATGAAATTCGCCGCGGGCAAGCGCCGCTGCCACCTTGCCGATCTCCTCGGGCTCGCCCCAGCGCCGCACCGGCGAGACGCCCGCTTCGATCAGCCGGTCATAGCGGTCCTTGACCACGGCGGTCATGTCGGTGCGGATGATGCCCGGCCGGATTTCGAAGACGCCGACGCCAGCTTCCGCCAGGCGGACGGCATAGAGCTCGGTCATCATGGAAACGCCGGTCTTGGCGATGCAATACTCCGAGCGATCGATGGCGACGATCCGGCTGTTGACCGAGGCGATGTTGATGATCGAGCGGCGATGGCGCGGCGGCGAGCCGGCGATCCAACGGCGGGCGATGGCCTGGGTCAGGAAGAACGGCCCGCGCAGGTTGGTGTCGACGAGGGCATCGAAACTCTCCGGCGGCACGTCAAGCATGTCCTGGCGCTTCTTCACGGAGATGCCGGCGTTGTTGACCAGCACCTCCACCCCTCCGAAGGCGTCGAAGATCCGCTGCACCAGCTCGCCGTGCCGCTCCACGTCAGCGATATTGCCGAGGACGAAGGCACCCCGCACGCCACGGGCGGCGATCCCCGCCAGCGTCTCCGCGGTAGCGGAATCCTGGACGAGATCGTTGACAATCACGTCATAGCCGGTATCGGCGAAAGCCCAGGCGATGGCGCGGCCGATGCCGCGGCGGCCGCCGGTGACCAGCGCCCGCGGTCGCGCGGTCTTCTCGCGGCCGACGCTGCCGATCATGCCAGAAGCTGCCGCGCGACGATCATGCGCTGAATCTGGTTGGTGCCTTCATAGATCTGGGTGATCTTGGCATCGCGATGGAGGCGCTCCACTTCCATGCCGCGAATATATCCCATCCCGCCGTGGATCTGCACGGCGTTCGCCGCATGGAGAACCGCGGCATCGGCGGCGAAGCACTTCGCCATGGAGCACTGGGTGGTGGCGCGCTCGCCGCGGTCGAGGCGCTCCGCCGCGTCCAGCACCATGAGGCGAGCGGCGTGGGTATCCTTCGCCATGTCCGCGATCATCCACTGCACCGCCTGGAACTCCGCGATCGCCTGGCCGAACTGCCGGCGCTGCTTGGCATAGTCGATCGAGGCGTCGAGACCCGCCTGCAGGATGCCGACCGCCAGGGCGGCGATGCCGATGCGGCCCTTGTCGAGGACACTCATCATCATGTGGAAGCCGCGATTGAGCGGCCCGAGCAGCGCATCCTTCCGCAATGCGATATCGTCGAAGTGCAACGCTCCCACTTGCGAGGCGCGCTGCCCCATCTTGTGCTCCCGGCGCCCGACGCGATAGCCCGGCCGGTCGCGGTCCACCAGGAAGATGCTCATGCCGCGCTTGCCCTGGTCCGGCGCCGTCCGCGCCAGCACCACGGCAAAATCCGCCACCGGCGCGTTGTGGATCCAGAGCTTGCCGCCGGTGAGCCGCCAGCCCGCCGCCGTCTCGATCGCGGTGGTCCTGATGCCGGAGACGTCCGAGCCCGCTTCCGCCTCGGTGATGGCGTAGGCGCAGCGGCGTTCCGCCCGCAGCAGCGGCGTCAGGTAGCGCTCATGCTGCGCGGGCGTGCCGTGCTCCGCCAGCAAGGTCCCCACCAGCTCCACGAGACCGCACTGATCGGCGACGGAGGCATAGCCCCGGGACAGCTCTTCCATGACGAGGGCGTAGGAGACAGCATCGGCGCCGGCGCCGCCCAGCGCCTCCGGCACGGTGATGCCGAACATGCCGAGCCCGGCCATCGCGTTGTAAAGCTCCGACGGGAAGCCCTCGCTCTCGTCGAGCTCGGCGGCGATCGGGCGAATCTCGCGCTCGGCGAAGGCGCGTGCGGTCTCGCGCATCAGGCGGTGCCGATCGGTGGTGTCGGCGAGCTCGGCGTGTGTCATCTCGGGGGCGTATCCCTGGCGGCCGCACCAGCGTAAGCTGCCGCCGTTATGACGATTTTCCGCGATCCTAGTCAGGAATTGACAGTGCGTCACGGAAAATTTAGAACGATCTAAAATAAGAACGAATTCGGGAGGCGATGCTGAAGAATCTCCTGTTACTGCGGACCTTCTTGCCCCTCTCCGCCGCGATAGCGGGGGAGAGGGTGGTCGCGGGCTAATATGCTCCGCTACGTCGTCTCGCGGCTCGGCACGTCGATCGTCATGGCGATCCTGGCGACGCTCGTCATTTTCCTGATCGCGAACACCGTGCCGGGCGATCCCGTGCTCGCCCAGCTCGGCGACATCGCCGCGTCCAACAAGCAGTTCGTGGCGGAGTGGCGACATCGCTACGGCCTCGATCTGCCGCTGTGGGAAAGGTATTTCGTCTTCCTGAAGGGACTGCTCAACGGCGATCTCGGCCTCTCCATCGCGACGCAACGCCCGGTGCTGGACGACATCGCGCAATACGCGCCCGCCACGATCGAGCTCGCAACCCTGGGCTTCCTGCTGACGATCTTCGTGGGCATTCCCCTCGGCATCATGGCAGCGGTCCGCCGCGACAGCTGGGTCGACCACGTGGCGCGCCTCGTCTCGCTGATCGGCGTCTCCTCCCCCACCTTCTGGCTCGCCTTCATCGCTCTTGCCGTCTTCTATGGCGGGCTGCAGATCGCGCCCGGCCCCGGGCGCCTCGATCCCATCGCGCTGCCGCCGGACACGGTCACCGGTCTCTATCTCGTCGACACCCTGCTGGCCGGCGACTGGAGCGGCTTCGGCGACGCGCTTGCCCATCTCGTGCTGCCATCGGTGGTGCTGGCGGCGACCACGATCGGCCTTATCACAAGGACGACGCGGGCCAGCATGCTCGAGAGCATGCAGCAGGACTACGTCCGGATGGCGCGCGCCAAGGGGTTGAAGGAGCGCCGCATCGTGATCGGCCACGTGCTGCCGAACGCGCTCATCCCCGTGGTGACCCTGGGCGGCCTCGCCTATGCCAATCTGCTGACGGGGGCGGTCATGACGGAGACGATCTTCTCCTGGCCCGGCCTCGGCCGCTACACCTTCCGCAGCGCCGCCGCCCTCGACTTCCCGGCGATCATGGGGATCACGTTGATCGTGGCCGTGACCTATCTGGTGATCAATCTCCTGATCGACATCAGCTACGCCCTCCTCGATCCGCGGGTGGTGCGATGACCGCTCTCGAGAGCAACGAAGCGATGCCGGACCGGCCGGTGGCGCCGCCGCTCTCGCCCGCGCGGCGCTGGTGGCGGCGTTATGGTCTCGCGAGCCTGGGTCTGGCGATCGTCCTCGCCTGGGTGCTGATCGCGGTGCTGGCGCCGGTGATCTCGCCCTATGGCCCCAACGCGGTCGACGTCACCATCCGCCTGCAGCCGCCCTCGCTCGCCCATTGGCTCGGCACCGACGCGCTGGGCCGCGACGTCTTCACGCGGCTTCTCTACGGCGCGCAGATCTCGCTGCTTACCGGCTTCGTGGTGGTGGTGGTGAGCGCGATCGCCGGCACCTTGATCGGCGGCATCGCCGCCTTCGCCGGCGGCAAGATCGAGGAGCTCATCATGCGGGCGACCGATCTCGTGCTCTGCTTCCCGCCGATCATCCTGGCCCTCGCCATCGCGGCGGCGCTGGGCATCGGCACCACCAACACGATCATCGCCATGCTGGTGGTGTGGTGGCCGAAATTCGCCCGCCTCGCCCGCGGCCTGGTACTGGTGCAACGCTCCCAGGAATACGTCGAGGCGGCGATGGTGGTGGGCTTCAGTCCCGCGCGCATCCTGATCCGCCACATCATTCCCAACGCGGTGGGGCCGCTGGTGGTGCTCACCACCCTCGACATCGGCAACGCCATCATCACCTTCGCCGGCCTCTCCTTCCTCGGCCTCGGCGTGGTGCCGCCGACGGCGGAATGGGGATCGATGGTCGCCGAGGGGCGCGAACTGGTGGCGCAGTGGTGGGTGGCGTCCTTCCCGGGCTTCGCCATCCTCACCATCGTGCTCGGGTTCAATTTCCTGGGCGATGGCATCCGCGACTGGCTTGACCCGAAGTCCCGGCGGCGCTGACATGAACGAGATCTCCGCCAAGCCCGAGCGCGCCGCCAAGGCGAACGGCTCGAGCACGCCCGTCCTGGAAGTGCGCGGCCTCAAGACACAGTTCTTCACCGACGAAGGCATCGTGCGCGCCGTCGACGGCGTGAGCTTCGCGGTGGCATCGGGCGAGACTCTGGGCATCGTCGGCGAGTCCGGCTCCGGCAAGAGCGTCACCGCCCTCTCTCTCATGCGTCTCCTGGAGGAACCCAGCCGCATCGTCGCCGGCGAGATCAAATTCCAAGGCCGCGACGTCCTGGCGATGACTCCCGGAGAGCTGCAGGCGTTCCGCGGCGGCGATGTCGCCATGGTGTTCCAGAACCCCATGACCTCGCTCAATCCGGTCCTCCGTCTGGCGCGGCAGCTGGTCGAGACCATGGTGACGCACGGCGGCTACGATCTCGGCGAGGCGACCCGGCGCTCGATCAAGCTCCTGGGCCGCATGGGCATCACCGCTCCCGAGCGCGCCATCCGCAGCTATCCGCATCAGTTCTCCGGCGGCATGCGCCAGCGCGTGGTGCTGGCCATGGGCATGAGCAACGAGCCCGCCCTCCTCATCGCCGACGAGCCGACCACCGCCCTCGACGTCACCATCCAGGCGCAGATCCTGGAGCTGCTGCGGGAGCTCAATCGGGATTTCGGCACCGCCATCGTGCTGATCAGCCATGACCTGGGCGTCATCGCCAATGTCTGCAGCCGCGTCGTCGTGATGTACGCCGGCGAGGTGGTGGAGGAAGGCCCGACCGAGGAGATCCTCGCGAACCCCAAGCATCCCTACACCTGGGCGCTGATCAACGCGGTCCCGCGCCTCGATCGCCATGCCCCCGGCAGCAAGCGGCTCACGACCATCGAGGGCACGCCGCCGGATCCGCTCAACCACGTCGCCGGCTGCCGCTTCGCCGAGCGCTGCCCGTTCCGGGTCGAGAAATGCCGGGAGCATCCGAACCTCGAGACCGTGGCGCCGGCGCGGCGCGCGCGTTGCTGGGTGACGCAAGCCGGCACGACCCTGACCCTACCCGAGGCCGGCAGCACCGCGAAAACGGCGGCTGCACCCGCACGCTTCGAGCAGAGCCAAACGTCGGTGCTGGCGCGCGGACAGCGGCTCCTGGAGGTACGCGGCCTCACCAAGCACTTCGCCCTTCCCGGCGCGGGCTTCTTCGAGCCCCATCGGGTGGTGCACGCGGTCGACGGCGTCGATCTCGACGTGGCGCAAGGCGAGACCGTCGGCCTTGTCGGCGAATCCGGCTGCGGCAAATCCACCCTCGCCCGCGTTCTCATTCGCATTTTCGAGCCGACCGCGGGCTCGATCGTCTTCGCCGGCCACGACATCAGCCACGCCAAGCCGGCGGAGATCCGGCCGCTCCGGCGCCGCATGCAGATGGTCTTCCAGGATCCCTACTCCTCCCTCAATCCGCGCATGACCGTGGGTGAGATCCTCAGCGAGCCCATGCGCTTCCACGGCCTGGCGAAGAACGCCGCCGAGGCGCGGGCGGGGATCGACGAGATCCTGAACGTGGTGGGACTCAACCCGAAATCCGCCGGCCGCTATCCCCACGAATTCTCCGGCGGCCAGCGGCAGCGCATCTCCATCGCCCGCGCACTGGCCGTGCGCCCGGATTTCATCATCGCGGACGAGCCGATCTCCGCCCTCGACGTCAACATCCAGGCGCAGATCATCAACCTGCTGGTCGATCTGCAGGAACGCTTCGCCCTCACCTACCTCTTCATCGCCCACGATCTCGCGGTGGTGCGCCACATCTCCGATCGCATCGTCGTGCTCTATCTCGGCAAGATAATGGAAGTGGCGCCCGCCGACGAGCTCTTCGCGGCGCCGCTGCATCCCTATACGCGCCACCTCATCTCGGCGGTGCCGATCCCCGATGCCACGGTGGAGCGGCGGCGCCAGCATCTGCAATTGACCGGCGAGCCGCCGAGCGCGGTGGATCCGCCCTCGGGTTGCCGCTTCCGCACCCGCTGCCCGATCGCCAAACCGGTCTGCGCGGAGATCCCGCCGCCCTTGGCGGCGGCGAGCGACGGGCATCTGGTGGCCTGCCATTTCCCCGGCGAATTCTGAACGACGGACGGAGGACAGAGTGCGACGCGTGACGGCCGATGCGGCAGTTCAGCTCATTCAATCCGGCGACACCATTCTGATCGGCGGCTCCGGCGGCGGCCATGCGGTGCCGGAGGAGCTGATGGCGGCTCTGGAGCGTCGGTTCCTGGCCGAGGGCACGCCGCGCGACCTCACGTCGGTGCATCCCGTTGGCCTCGGCGACGACAAGACCCTGGGCGCCGGGCATTTCGCCCATGAAGGCATGCTGAAGCGGGTAGTGTGCGGCACCCTCGTCAATTCGCCGAAGCTGGCGGAGCTGGCGCTCGCCGACAAGGTCGAGGCCTATACGCTGCCGCAGGGCGCGCTCTCCCAGCTCACCCGGGAGATCGCCGCCGGTCGTCCCGGCCTCATCACCGAAACGGGACTGCACACCTTCGTCGATCCGCGCCTCGGCGGCGGACGGCAGAGCCCGAGCGCCAAGGAGGATCTGGTCGAGCTCATCACCATCGATGGGCGCGAGCAGCTGCTCTACAAGCCGTTCCAGATCGACGTGGCGCTGCTGCGCGGCACCACCGCCGACGAGGACGGCAACATCACCATGGAGCAGGAGGCGGTCTTCGGCGAGATGATCTCCGAGGCCCAGGCGGCTCGGCGCTGCGGCGGCATCGTCATGGTGCAGGTGAAGCGCATGGCCAAGCGCGGGACCCTGCCGCCGAAGCAGGTGAAGATCCCCGGCATCCTCGTCGATCTCGTCGTAGTGGTGCCGGAGCAGCGCCAGACCTACCTCACGGACTACAGCCCCTCCTACGCCGGCGAGCTGCGCATTCCGCTGACGGACGTGCCGGTGCTGCCGCAGGATGCCCGCAAGGTGATCGCGCGGCGCGCGGCGCTGGAGCTGTTTCCCGGCGCCATCTGCAATCTCGGCTCCGGCATCTCCACCGGCATCGCCAATGTCGCCGCCGAGGAAGGCTTTCTCGACGCGGTCTGGCTCACCAACGAGCAGGGCCTGATCGGCGGCGCGCCCGCGTCGGGCAACGAGGCCGGCGCATCAAGAAACTATGCGGCGATGATCGACCAGCCCTATCAGTTCGATTTCTACGATGGCGGCGGCCTCGATCTCGCCTTCCTCTCCTTCGCCGAGGTGGATGCGGAGGGGAACGTCAACGTCAGCCGGTTCGGCCGGCGCCTGGTCGGTCCCGGCGGCTTCATCAACATCAGCCAGAATGCCGGCTCCGTGATCTTCAGCGGCACCTTCACCGCCGGCAAGCAGCAGAAGCTCGTCAAGGCGGTGGAGCAGATCACCTACAGCGGCCGCTTCGGCCGCGAGCGCGGGCAGCGCGTGCTGTATGTCACCGAGCGCGCGGTATTCCGCCTGGTAAAGGACGGGCTGGAGCTGATCGAGATCGCGCCCGACATCGACGTCGAGCGCGACGTGCTCGCCCAGATGGGCTTCCGGCCCGCGGTTTCCCGCGATCTCAGGAAGATGGATCCCCGCCTGTTCCGGCCCGACCCCATGGACCTGGCGCGGGACATCGCGGCCAAGCCCAAGCGGGTCACGTCACCGCGGCTCGCCCGCCTCGATACGCTCCCGGAGGCAGCCCAATGAGCACGAAGCCCGTCTCTCCCTTCGTCGATGGCGCAACGCGTCTCTACGGCATCATCGGGCACCCCATCACCCAGGTGCGCTCGCCGCAGACGTATACACCGCGCTTTCATGCGGCCGGGCTGAACGCGCTCCTGGTGCCCATGCACGTGCCGCCGGAGCAGTTCGATACGACCGTGCGCGGCATCAAGCAGATCGGCAATCTCGACGGCATCATCATCACCGTGCCGTACAAGTCCCGCGTCCTGCCCTTCGTGGACCGGGTGCTGCCGACCGGCGAGAAGGTGGGCGCCATCAACGCCATGCGCCGCGAGAAGGACGGCACCTGGTCCGGCGACATGTTCGACGGCCGCGGCCTCACGCGCACCCTCAGCGAGGACGGCCATGTCCTGGAGGGCAGGAGCGTCATGCTGATCGGTGCAGGCGGCGCCGGAAGCGCCGTCGCCGTCGCCATGGCGGATGCCGGCGCCGCCGGGATCACCATCTCCGATGTCGATACCGGCAAGGCCGCGGCACTCGCGGCCCGCGTCGCCGCCGCCTATCCCGGCCGGCGGATCTCGGCGGGAGCCGCCGATGCCAAAGGCCATGACGTCCTCATCAACGCGACGCCCATCGGCATGACCGCCGGTGACGGCATGCCGGCGGAGCTCGGCTCCCTCGATCCCAGTCTCCTGGTGATCGACGTCATCATGAAGCCGGAGCCGACGCCGTTCATCCGCCATGCCCGAAGCTGCGGGTGCCGCACCGTCGATGGCCGCGCGATGCTGGAAGGCCAGGTGGAGGAAGTGCTGACGTTCTTCGGAATCGGAGCTTAGGGATGGCGATCGACACGTGCCTGGAGATCGGTGAGCACGCCGAATTCTCCAAAACCATCGGCGAGGCGGATCTTCTGACGTTCGCGGAACTCTCCGGCGATTTCGACCCCATTCACGTGAACGAGGAATACGCCCGTACGACAGCCTTCGGTCGCCGCATCGCCCACGGCGCGCTGATCATGGGGCTGCTCTCCACCACGTCCTCGATGATCTCGCGGCGCTCGGTGGAGCGCGGCGCCAAGGGCGTACCGGTGTCGCTGGGCTACGACAAGATCCGTTTCCTGCAGCCGGTCTTCATCGACGACACCCTCACCGCCCGCTACACAGTCGAGGAAATCGACAGCGCTGCCGGACGGAGCCGCTCGAAAGTGGAGATCGTGAACCAAGCCGGCGAGCTTTGCCTCGCGGGGACGCATATTCTGAAATGGGTCGCGCGGACCTAGGATCCCACCTCGGACCTACCAGCGACGCGAGTAGGATCCCGACGCTTCGGCGGCAGCCGCCTGGGGCGGCTTGCTGCTCAGATGGTTGCGATTTGCCCGAAAGAACAGGAACGCGCCATAGATCTGCTGCATCACCTTGACCTGGTGGAACTTCATATCACCCAAAATGCGTCGCAACAGATGCGGCCAATACATCCGCCGCGTGGCGGGGTTCGTGAGCAGCTTCAGATAGACCGCGCCCGAGCCGATGTTGTAGACGCGGATCAGATTCTTCGCGTCGCGCGGCTTGCGCCCGTGATGATGCGCCACGGTCGGCCCCGGAAAATAGCCGCCGGACCAGCCCTGCACGCCGACCCTGGTGATCATGTCCCAATCCTCGGCGGGGAACGCGGTTCCCGAGCCCAGCCGTGTATCGAAGCCGCCGGCACGCTCCACCGCCTTGCGGCGGAACGCCATGTTGGCTCCCTGTATGATGCCGCAGGCAATCGGCCGCCCGGCCGGAAAGCGCATCTCCTGATCAGACTCGTTGATGGTGAGCGGATAGTCGTCGCGGTCATGCAGCAGAATGCGGCCACCGGCAAAACCAAGCATCGGATCTTGAAAGATCCGCCGATACTGGTCGACGAAATCCGGCTGAATATAGCAATCGTCATCCGTGAAGATCAGGATATCGCCGCGGGCGGCCTGGGCACCCGCGTTTCGGGCGCGAGAAAGCCCGGCAACCGGCTCGTTTGCGATCTGCATGCGCACCCGGGAGCGCTGGGCGAAACCACGCAAGGTCTCCGCGGTATCGTCGGTCGATCCATTGTCAACGACGACCAGTTCCCAGGGCGTCTCCGCCCGGATCAGCCTGACAGTCTCGAGACAGCGCGCCAGCGCCGGCGCCCGGTTCCGAGTTGAGATGATGATGGAAATATGCGGAGCCTCAGCGCCACTCGCCCTGTCGCCTTCACGAATATTGGACTCCGACATCGGCGCACCCGGCTAACAGTCTCTCAACGCAACCGTACCCCAGCACTTTCGGGGCTCGCAGCGTCATAAATGGGACTGGTGACATATGGCCGCATCCCCGATCATCGCGCGCATGCGCACGGATCTATCGATACTACGGCGATCACTCCGCGCACCGATCAGTTGCCGTAGCCTCGGAACGTGTCATCCGAGACGTAGTCCGCCGCAACCTTGTTGAGAATCAGCCCGAAAACCTTATCTCCATGCATGTCGAGCCGGCGCAGCGCCTCCGCCACCTCGCGCCGCCGGGTCCGTTTCCAGCAGACGACCAACCCGACGATGTCAACCTGATGCGACAAGAGGATGGCGTCCGGTACCCGCATCACGGGAGGCGAGTCAACAACGACGAAGTCGTAATCGTCGGCGGCTTCCCGAAGGATCCGGCTCAGCCCCTCGCCTTCTAGGATCTGCGACACGTTGCCGAGGCTCCGCTCGGTGACGAGATAGTGCAGGCCGCTCGCCTGATCGATGCGCACACCATCCCGCCAGGGCACCTGCCCGGCGAGGACATCGGAGAAATCCGACACGCTGGACGGCGTGAGGTCGCCTCCCAGCGTCGGCTGACGCAGATCGCATTCGATCAGCAGAACGCGCTGACCGTCCCTTGCCGTCAGACGGGAGAAGGCAAGCGCAATGCTGGACTTGCCTTCGCCGACTTCGGCGGAAGTGATCAGTATCGTCTTGGCCGGCCGGTACCGCGCGATCGCCTGCAGACGGGCGCGAAAGCCACGCAGGGTCTCCGCAAACGCCGAATGCGGATGGTCGATCACATAGCGATGCCAGATCCGCCGCCGGCCGCGACGCCGCACGAACGGCACGGCGGCAAAGCCGACGCGGCCGGTAGCCAGGCGGAAATCGCCGAGGTTTTCGTAACCGTGGTCGAGTTCCGCATGGAGCAGGATTCCGGCGCAGCTGGCGAGCGTCCCCACGATGCCCGCCAGCAGGACGATCTGGAAGATGCGCGGATTGGATGGCCAGATCGGCGCCACGGCGCTGGAGATCACGCGGGCATCCGCCTGCTGCTGATCGTCCGGCTTGGCCGTCTGCGCGATCCGGAGCAGGAATTCGTTATAGATCTTCCGCTTGCCGTCGGCATCGTCCTTGAGGCGCTGAAGCTGCGCCTGGGCGTCGGAGCTGGCCCGCGCGGTGCCCTCCAATTGCCCGATCTTCTGGGTCAGCGACTGCTCGCGCGAGCGGGCAACGTCGACGTCGCCGCGGATCGAGGAAACGACCTTGCCCACCTCGACGGAAATGCTGCGGCGGATGTCGTTGAGCTGCCGCTCGGCACTCTGCCGATCCGGATGATTGGGACCGAGACGGGTCGCCATATCGTTCTGCTCGGCCGCGAGCTGCGCTTCCTTGGCACGCAGCTGCTGGATCAGCGGCGACGCCAACACGTCGGAGCTGCTGGCGCTGCTGCCACCATTGCGCTGTAGGCCGACCGCCTGGGCATAGCGCGCCTCGGAGGCGGCCCGGTCGGAGCGGGCCTGGCTGAGTTGTGTGTTGAGATCGTTCAGCTGCTGCGAGCTGATGCTCCCCAGGCGGGTTTCCAGCAGGCCGTTCTTGGTGGAATAGTCCTGCATCTTCGCATCGGCGTCTTCCACGTCATGGCGCAGCTCCAGCGCGCGGCGGTCGAGCGATGAATTCGCGCCCACCGTCGCGGCCAGCTTGGACTGCGCATATTGCCGGAGATATTCCGACATCAGCGTGTTGACGATGTTCGCGCTGAGCACGGGATCGAGGCCGCGATAGTGCAGTGTCACCACGTAGTCCCGGCTATCGTTGCCAACCTCGAGATTGCGATTGAGGGTATCCTCGATCGCCGCCGCGACCAGCAAGGATTCGTCCGGGGTGCTGGTGGGCGTTTGCGCGAACATCCGGTTGATGTAGATGCGTGGATCGAGGAGCGTCAGCCAGCTGTCGTCGGGTCCGCGCAGCGTCGGATTGAATTCCGGAACCGCATCGAGATGCAGCTTGTCAGACACGTTCTTGAGCAGAATTCGCGAGCGCAATACCGATATCTCGCTGCGCACGATGGCCATATCGCCGGTTGGCATCGTCACGGTCTCAAGCTCGGGAATCATGAACTTGCGCGACGCGATCACCAGCGCGCCCTCGGCCGTGTAGGTCGGCGCGATCTGCTTTGCGATGATCAGCGTCGCAATCATCAGGGGAAAGACGATCGCGGCGATCAGCTTGCGGCGGCGCCACAGCGTGCGCACCAGATCGGACAGCGTGACCGCGCGTGGCGGCGGCGCCATCAGCGGCGCCGCTATCGGCCGCGCCTCGATCACGTCGGGCAGCATCGGACCACGAGTAATCCGGCGGCGCTCGCTGTCGTCGCTTCTGATGACTTCTACAGCCAAGTGTTCAACTCGTTTTGTGGGAGAAATCGCTGGAATCGGCGATTGGACGTCACGGGGCACAACCTTATCCGCACCGGTGCCGAACGCCCCGTGATCTTTCCGCGACGATGCCTGACTGGCCATTATTTGGGTGTAGTGATGTCGGTACAGGCGCCAGTATTGGTCACGCCTGTGCCAACCGGATGTCACACACGACCTTGCACCGGACCTGTGCTTGCTACTACATAGAACGGGCATCACCGACAAACTGGATCTCCATGTACGAGGCCTCCGGCTCCCACGTGACATATTTGCGGCAGGAAGCATCGGCGGCCCGTCCTGGCGGCGTGGCGCCGGCCTTGATCGGCACAATCCTGGTCGCTGCGCTCATTCTGCCCCGCTTCGCTCTGACTTTCGGACAACGCGAGCTCTCGCTCACCGTGGTGGTCACTCTCGTGAGCGTGGCCATTTTGGTGGTCATGGGGGAGCTGCGGGTAAGCCCCGCTCGGATGGGCCTCTTCTGCCTTGCCATCGCCTGCATGCTGATCTCGGCCATGCTGGGCACCGGCGGACGCATATCGCCGGCCTCCTTCATGCTGCTGATCACGCTCTACACGTCGTTCATCTTCATGCTGCGGGACTCCGACACGATGTTTCCCGCGACGCTGCTGATCTTTCGGCGTCTGGCCTTTTTCATTGCCGTGGCCGGCATCTGCCAGTTCGTTGGGCAATTCGCGATACAGGGGCCCACCCTGTTCACTTTCGACGACACCCTGCCCGAGGCCATCCTGAGCCACGGCTTCAACTACGTCATCCCCGTGCCGGGGGCGGAGAACCTCAACAAGAGCAACGGCTTCTTTCTAGTCGAGCCGTCCAGCTTCTCGCAGCTGATGTCGCTCGCGATCATCGCGGAGTTGGCGTTCTTCCGGCCGACCTGGCGCCTGGCCGTTCTCGGCGTCGGCCTCGTCCTGGCGTATTCCGGCACCGGTCTGATCCTGTTCGCGGTCTTCGTGCCGGCCCTGTTGATCCATAAGGGGCACGGTCGGCTGGTGCTGATGTCGGTGGCCGGCGCGCTCGCCCTGGCGGTCTGCGCCAACTCCCTGCACCTGACCTCCCTCTTCGATCGCGTCAGCGAGTTCGGCTCGGATCGCTCGAGCGCCTTTGCCCGCTTTCTGTCGCCGTTCTATCTGTTCGAGGATTTCATCTTTCCCCATGTGCAGACCACGCTGTTCGGCCTCGGCCCCGGCGCGATCGAGCCGTTTTTCAATGCGCTCGAATACGAGGTGCACGATCCGACCTGGGGCAAGCTGTTCTTCGAATACGGCGCCGTCGGCACGATCCCGTTCGTGGTATTCATCGGCTATAGCCTCTTTGCCGGCGCGCGCTCGTATTGGCTGAGCGCCGCCATACTCCTCAACTATCTGCTGCTCGGCGGCAATCTGCTGGATGCCAGATTGCAGGCGCTGATGCTGGCGCTCGTCGTGTTCCAGAGCGGACCTCCCCGCCTCGACACCTGGACGGCCGCCGAAGACTGGCAGGACGCCGAGCAAGGCCAGGTATACTAGCCGGCGGTGGGGCGCGGTTTCGTCCCCCGTACGATCGCCCCGGGCCGCCGCCGGTCGAAGGCGGCCTTCGCACTCCGCGCGAGGGCATGATAGTGCCGCTCGAAAAGGAACCAGAAGATCAGGGCGCAGAGATTGGCGCCCAGCAGCACGCCCCCGAACTTCGCGGGATCGTACGCAGCCTCGCCGGGATAGCGCAATGCGCAGAAGATCAGGATCGTGAAGTGGATGAGATAGAGCGAATAGCTGTAGTCGGCCAAGAAATCGATCGCGCGCCGGATCCGTCCCGGCAAAGCGAAGGGCGCGAAGCCGAGTAAAAACAGCAAGCCGAACAGGATGCCACCGGCAAAGATCGCGAATTGCAGATCGTAGATGCGGAAGTCGGTGGCGAAGAGCCGCCCTGCCAGCATCACCACCGAGACCAGGATCCCGACGGCGCACAACCCTGTCAGCCGGCCGCTGCGCATGACGGCGCCGCGTGCCTCGGTCCAGTGGCAAAGCCGATGCCAGAGCCACGCAACGCCGGCACCGAGCGCCCAGACGAAGCTGAGGCAGTCTCCGACGCCGCCCATCGCATTGTAGATCGGCACCACGCCGAGGACGCCCAGCACCAGCAGGCTCCGCACGGTCGGCGGCCGGCCCCGCAGCGTGAAGAAGGCGAGATAGCCGAAGAACAGATAGATCCACCATTCGATGGCGACGGTCCAGAAGGGCCGCCCCGAGCCGAACGGCCGGACGAACCAGGACGCCTCCCCCATACCCAAGCGCCGCAGCACCTGAAACACCGGATAATCCTGCAGCATCGCCAGGTTCCCGATCCAGGTGCCGGGGGTATAGCTGTCGCCGAAGGGATAGTTGGAAAAGCCGCGAACCGTCGCGTCCGCCGCCGCCACGAAGATCAGCGCCGGCACATAGGCGGAGAAGATCCGGCAAAACCGGTCGATGACGAAATGCTCGAAACGGTAATCCGCGCGCTCCCACTTCTGCAGCACGCTGGTGCAGATCAGAAAGCCTGAGAGCAGGAAGAATATCAGGACGCCCAGCGTCTCGAGCCATCCCGAATTCCAGCAGGGGCGTACTGAGATAGTAGTGGGAGGCGTGGCCGACCAGCACGATCTGCGCCGCGCCCGCGCGGACCAGATTCAGATAGTCGACCTGGGATGGCGCCAGCCGTACGGAATGCGCCACGCCTCAGATCCTGCCGCCGTGGATGCCATTGGCGTCTAACTCGGACTTCCGCTGATCGGAATTCATCCCGTCGGCGCTCCCGCGGACCGGCCCGGAAGATTGCGCAGCCCCCGCCTGATCGCCTTCATCGGCCTGAGCGCGGCGGCCCCCGCCAGCGACAGTCCCGCCTGCACCGGCCGCCCGCTGACCAGGGAGGCGGTGGAGCTGCGATAGAGCACCTCGGAAAGGTAGTCGCACCCGGCGCGGAGCCGCGTCGCCGCCGGCAGCCGCCGGCGATAGGCCAGGAACTGCTCATAGGTAATCGGCGGAATGCCGTCGCGGGCGCCGTAGAAATTATGAAAGACGTAGCGCAGCTTGCGAAACATCTCCCTCGTCTTATGACGGGAGATCGACGCCCCGTGCACGCGATAGAGTGTAAGTATCTCGGGCTGAATGAGGATCGTGCCGCCCGATGCCAGCATGCGCGCGAAGAGATCGGCGTCCTCGCAAGGCTCGAGGTCGCGACGGTAACCACCGAGAGCCAGCGCGAGGTCGCGCCGATAGGTCATGGTGGGGTGGGTGAAGGTGAGGAGCTCGCGCGCCTCAAGATAGCGCGCCAGCTCCTCTCGGCTGCGGGGCAGCGGATACCGGGTAATGCGGCGCTCTCCCGCTTCGTTGATGAGGTCGTAGTAGGACCCGGCGGCGACGACGTCCGGGTTCGCCTCGAGAAACGCCAGCTGACGCTCCAGACGTCGCGGCAGCATCGCGTCGTCGGCATCGAGGCGGGCGATCCACTCTCCCCGCGCCTCCGCCAGCCCCAGATTGAGCGTCTCGCTGATGCCGGAATTCGTCTTTCGCAGCAGCCGCAACCGGGGATCGGCGACGGCGAGCTCAGCGACGATCTCGCGCGAGCGATCCGTCGACCCGTCGTCCACCACCAGCAGCTCGAAATCCGCGAAGCTCTGCGCCAGAACGCTGGCGATCGCGGTCTCGAGATATGCGCCGCCGTTGTAGACGGGCATGAGTACGGAGATGCGCGGCGTCATCGGTCCATTATCTAGTGACTTGAGGAGGTGGGGCGCGTGGCAAATCTGTTCCGCGCGCTAAGCCTCGCAAGCCGGGAGGCCAGTGCCGGATTCCGCGCCGCGGTAACCGACGGTGTCAATCTGAGTGTCGTGACATTTATGTGATCCACGAATTTTGATGCTTGTGCTTGATCGCGCCCGCCCCTCTCATCTCGCGGTGCGACTTCCAGCCACTTCCAGCGAGGCATCCGCGTGACGACCAGAATCGTCGCGGTGACTTCCGCCGACGCCAATTATTTTCCGCTGCTGCGCGACATGGTCCTATCACTGCAGCAGCAGCCGGGACTGCCGCCGCTGGAGCTCGCCTGCTTCGATCTCGGCCTCGCGCCGGATCAGATCGACTGGCTCCGCACCTACACCGATCGGATCCTGACGCCGCGACTGCATTTCGACCTGCCGCCGGAGCAGGCCAATCCGCTCCAGCTTGCGTTCCTGGTGCGCCCATTCCTGCCGGAATATCTGCCCGGCTTCGACGTCTATCTCTGGATCGATTCCGATGTATGGCTGCAATCGCCGGACGCCATCCTCGACATGATCAAGGGTGCCGCGGCGAAGGGCATGGCCATCGCGCACGAGGCCGAAAGCGCCTACCGGTTTCAGCTCTGGCTGTTCCTGTGGACGGCAAAGCATTTCGTCCTGGGTTATGGCCCGGCCCGCGGCGCATGGCTCCTCAGCCGCCCGCATCTCAACGCCGGGATCTTCGCCATCGCCCGGGACGCGCCGCACTGGGACGCCTGGGCGAGCTGCTATCGTGCCGCGATCGAGCGCACGGGCCGCCTCACGCCGCACGACCAGTTTGCGCTCAACCAGGCGATCTATCAGCGGCATCTCGACGCGGCGATCCTGCCGGCGAACTCGAACTGGATCTGCGATCGCGGCGTGCCGATGTGGAATGACGACGCCGGTGCGTTCTGCGAGCCCTATGCCCCCTTTCGCACGGTCTCCGCGCTGCACCTCGCCGGTCCCGCCAAAAGGACGACCTATGCGATCCAGCGCACCGGCGGCCGGACCTTCGAGACGATGATCCGCTACGGCGTCAGCCCGCCGCATTGACCGTCCCCGAGAACGGCGACAGCACCACGCTCATGCCACTCACCAAATCCAAGCCGCACCTGACGCTCGTGGCCGCCGATGCCATGGCGGCGCAGCCGCTCAAGGTCGCGCTCGTCGATCCCTCGCTCTTCACGGCGCCCTACGACGCCAAGCTCGCGGCGGCGCTCGGAGCCATCGGTCACTCCGTCAGATTCTACGGCAAGGCGCTCGCGCCCGACGACGCGGCAAGCGGGATCGACGATCTGCAACAGATCTTCTATCCCGAGCTGCTCCGATGGAACGTGGCGCGGTGGCCGGGCAGTCTGGCAAAGCTGGCCAAGGGCGCGCTCCATGCCCGCTCCATGTCTCGGCTGCTGGCGGCGCTGCGGCGGGATCCGCCCGACGTCATTCACTTCCAGTGGCTGCCGCTGCCGATCATCGACCGTGCCTTCATCGGCCGCCTGCGCCGGATCGCGCCGCTGGTGCTGACCGCCCACGACTCGCGGCCGTTCAACGCCAATCCCGGATCGATACTGCAGACGCTCGGCGCGACGTCGATCCTGACCCGCTTCGATCGCGTGATCGTGCACACGGAGCAGGGTCGCCAGCGGCTGGCCGACTACGGGGTTCCCGCCGACCGTCTCGCCAAGGTCGCGCACGGCTTTCTGCACGACGACGATAGCGCGCCGCCGCCGCCCCCGGTGGATCGCGGCGATGGGACCGTCCGCTTTCTGCTGTTCGGCAAGATCAAGCCCTACAAGGGAGTCGACCTCGTCATCGAGGCGGTGCGCCGGATGACGGCGGAGGATCGGGCGCGATGCCGGGTGGACGTCGTGGGCAAGCCCTATATGGACGTGGCGCCGCTGGTCTCGGCGGCGGCCGACCTTGGCGACCGCGTGACCTTCGATTTCCGCTTCGTCGAGGACAGCGAGCTGATGACCCTTCTTGCCCGCGCCGACGCGCTTGTCTTTCCCTATCGGGAAATCGACATGAGCGGCGTGCTGATGACCGGCTTGCGCGGCGCCCGACCGATCATCGCCTCCGGCATCGGCGGCTTCGCGGAGCTTCTCGAGGACGGGCGGCACGGATTCCTGGTGCCCCCAGGCGATCCCGATGCGCTCAGCGCCGCGATGACCCGCCTGATCCGCGAGCCGGCGACGCGGCGGCATTTCTCCCGGGAGATCGACGCCCTGGTTTCGATCATTCCCAGTTGGCGCGAGATCGCGCTACGCACCACCGCCGTTTATATGGCGGCGCGCGACGGCGCTGCCGCCGCCCGGCCGGACAATCAGAAATAGCGCTCTCTTACCGTGATCACGTCGCCGGGCATGAGAGGCGTCAAGTCGGACACGGTGTATTCCTTCTGGTTGGGTTGGATCCCGCGCACCAGAATGAAGTCGCCTTTGCGCGCGCGATAGGTAAACCCTCCCGCCAGCGCCACCGCGTTGATGACGTTGATGTTGCTGACGTAGTCATAGGCGCCGGGATGGGTGACCTCGCCGACCACGTAGATCGGGCGGAACTGCACCACGTCGACGGTGACCTTGGGATCGACGACCAATCCGCCGCGAAGGCGATGAGCGACGGCCTTTTCCGCGTCGGGAGGTGTCAAGTTCACCACCGAGACACGACCCGCCAGCGGCACCGCGATCATGCCGTCACGCTCGACGAGATACTCGCCGGTCATCTGATCCTGCCCCCACACGGTGAGGCGCACGCGGTCGCCCGGTTGCAGCGTGAGCGGGCCGCGGACAGCCAGCGCGGGATCGGACTCGCCAGAACCACCGCACGCCGCGAGCAGGCTGAGGAAAGCGAAGAGAACGCCGAAGGCGACTTTTCGGGAACTGGCGGAAAGTGACATGTCGATTCACCTCTTCATCATCAGCGCCGCGCGAAAGCGGCGGTGGTCCAGGCGCGACTGCCGGTAGTGCCGCACCTCAATATTGCGAGCGTCCGGCGGAGCGCGGGGGACAATTCTGTGACGTTGATTGGCCGGGGAGATCCATGACATGGGACGCGTCCTAAACTGAGATGAGCTTCCGCCCCCCCCCCCCGTGTGATTGATACGTCAGATCACCTTCCATGGAACCGATTTCCGCCGCGGCGATTTCAAAAATGGCGGCGGCGTTTTCCCCCGCAGATGGGGAGACGTGGCATGTCGGACATCTGAGGCACATTCAACCGCCGATTCGCGGCTTACGAAATAGATAAAATCACCGATAATAGTATTTCTTGGTAACAGTGCAGTCACGTGCACTGCACAATCGGAACGCAAACTGATTCACTCTTGAGCACGATTGGGAACTGGCCACGACCTACATTGGCTTCTGAACTGAATTGCATTCATCTCATGTGACATCATTGTGTTGCACCAAACGGACTCTGTATCTCGCATCTGCGATTGCGATAGGGTCGAATCAGCTGATGAGTCGCGCGCTCCACTCCAGCAAGGAAACAGACGGGCTGCACATGGCTTCGCTGAAACGCATCACGAGGCACGATCCCAAGGCCGAGATATCTTTCGCCGCGGCAACCCGGGTTGGCGGATGGAATCCGCGGTTGCTGGATGGCGGCCTGTCGGCGGCCGCTGCGCAATCCGCGGCGGGGAAGCTCCCAAAACTGCGCCGGCGCAAGCGGCTGTTCGACCTCGTGATGGGCAGCATGCTCATCGTCGCGCTAGCGCCGTTCATGGCGCTGATCGCCGCACTGGTGAAGCTGGATGGAGGGCCGGCCCTGTTCGGTCACCGGCGCCTGGGCGCGGACGGGCGGTCGTTTCCGTGCTGGAAGTTCCGCACCATGGTGCTGAATGCCGACGAGGTATTGGCGGACCTCCTGCGGACGGACCCGGCGGCTCGCGCCGAGTGGGACCGCGACTTCAAGCTCCGGGACGACCCGCGGATCACGACCATCGGCCGATTTCTTCGCGTGAGCAGCCTCGATGAGCTGCCCCAGCTGTTCAACGTGATCGCAGGCGAGATGAGTCTGATCGGGCCGCGCCCCATCGTCGCCGCGGAAGTCGCGCGCTACGGCGAGGCCTACCAATACTATTGCGCCTGCCGGCCCGGCATGACGGGAATTTGGCAAGTGAGTGGGCGCAACCGCGTCGACTATCGCCGGCGGGTGCTCTATGACCAGCAGTACGCGACCAGCTGGTCGTTCTTCCTCGATCTGTCTCTGCTGTGTCGAACCGTCGTCGTGGTCACGCGCGGAAGCGGCGCCTATTGATCGGCGAGGGAGATGCCGCTCTCGTGTCCGTCAGAGGAAGAAGCGGACGCAGCCCCAGATTATGAGCCATAGAGCGAGGCTTGCACCGACGGCAAACAGCAAACCCCAGTGCACATGAATCTTCAGTCTGCCGCGCTTCGTCCGGCCCGGCAGATCGATCACCGATCCCTTGCTCGGCGAGACGGCCGGTGACGCCGGCCCACCGCTCAGCATCGGGGCCTGATCGTCCGCTGCGTTATTGCTTCTCACGTCCCCGAGGACCTCTGACTAGCACGCCACAATGACGAGTCCGACCGTTGATAATACACCCGCCGCTTGGCGGAGGCGCATTACAAGGTCACACTGTGCCAATAATATTAAGGCTTGCTTTCCCGGCCCCGGATTGTCACGAAGCTAACCGCCGAAGATAAATGCCTGCAATATCAGGCTAATCCTGTGAGAGTCGGCGGATCGAGGCAGCCGGCGTCCAGGTCTGGTATTGCTTGCCGCGGACGGATTCGGCAACTCCGATTCCGGCCCCCAGAAGTGCCACCAGGATTTCGCCGATCTGCGCCAGTGGCGTGATCTGCCAGGCGTGGCCCTGCCACAGCAGAACCGCCCCCGCGCCCGCCGCGACCAGGACCGCCGGCAGCGGCATTCCCAGCAGCAGCAACCCGGCTGCCGCCAGCAACCCGGCCAGCGCCAGATTGTAGATCGAGAGCCAGCGCAACAGCTTGTGCGAGATGTACATGTAGACGATGCGCGGTGACAGCCGCTGCAGGCTGGGCCAGAGATGACGATGCACGTTGAAGGCCTGGCAGGCGATGCGGATCTTGCGGCGGAATTCCTCGCTGCTTGCCGTCACGGATTCCTCATAGGCGATCGCGCCCTCCGAGCGCACCACGCGGAATCCCTCGCAGAGCACGCTCAGCGACAGGAACATGTCGTCGATCAGATTGGGCGGAATCGGCCGGTGCAGCTGGTGCCGCACCGCGAAGAGCGAGCCGTCCGCGCCCATGGCGGCGCCCTCGTCGCTCTCGAGCTTCTTGATCCGCTCTTCCAGCCGCCAATAGACCGAGCCCACCTCGGAGGTCGGCGTTCCCGCCTCGTTGGTATAGACGAGGTGTCCGCAGACGCAGCCGACAGCGGGATCCCGGAACGCGTCGGCCAGCGCTCCCAGGGAGTCCTCGCCGATCATCACATTGGCATCGGTGAAGACGAAGATATCGCCGGTCGCGCGCTCGGCCAGCAGATTCATGCCGTGCGTCTTGCCCAGACGCCGCGGCGAGACGATGACCGTGATATCGTCCCGGAACGGCTCCAGCAGGCTTGCAGTCCGATCTGTCGCCGCATCGACATAGACAAGGATTTCGACCGTGCCGCTTCGGCGCCGCAGCTCCAGCATGTTGCGGACCTTGCGCTCGATCACGGCTTCCTCGTTGTAGGCGCAGACGCAGATCGTGAAGCTCGGCGCGGCCGGCGGATCGCCGGCGCCGGCCGCGGCCGGCCGGGATCGACCGCGACGGAGCAGCCGCAGACTCAGCGGGTAGGTGACGAAGGGATGCGCCGCCAGCAGCAGAAACAGCGCGCCAAAGGCGAAGCAGATCGCGGCAGCCATCCCGTCTCCTCGCTGTGCTCCCGGAGGCGCTCACCCGCAACCGGGCAGTCCCCCCACGTCGATCAAATTTTCGTGCTGCAACGCAGCGCCGACGATGACGGGAGTCGGCCCTGCGAGATTCGGCCGCAGGCCTTTCAGAGGCAAGTAATCAGCGATGGAAAACCGGATATTCTCAACATTGTCACAACGGCTTCTGGGACGTTCGCTCGGCCGACCCCGGCACCCGCCGAGAAATAAGCACTGGAACAAAAATGCTCACTGGGTCCATGCTGCAGCGCAAGAGACCATAGCGGGCAGCAGGCGTTCTATACCGCCGCGCCGACCGTTTTGGCGCGACGCGGCGACCCGGCAGGTTCAACGGAGGCAGATCGATGGCGAAGCACGTGCGCAAGGCGGTTTTCCCGGTCGCCGGGATGGGCACACGGTTGCTCCCCGCGACCAAGGCGATGCCCAAGGAGATGGTGCCGATCGTCGACACGCCCCTCATCCAGTACGCCCTGGAGGAAGCCCGCAGCGCCGGCATCGAGGAGTTCATCTTCGTCACCGCCCGCGGCAAGACGGTGATCGAGGACCATTTCGACGTGAACTACGAGCTCAGCCATGTCTTGGTGGAGCGCAACAAGTCGGCGGTGATGGAATCCATTCGCCATTGGATGCCGGAACCGGGCCAGCTGACGTTCACGCGCCAGCAGCAGCCGCTGGGCCTGGGCCACGCCGTCTGGTGCGCGCGGAACATGATCGGCGACGAGCCGTTTGCAGTCCTGCTCGCCGACGATCTGATCTTCACCAAGCGTCCCTGCCTGCAGCAAATGCTGGATGCGCACGCACATACCGGCGGCAACATGGTCGCGGTCATGGACGTGCCGCGCTCCGAGGTGAGCCGCTACGGCATCCTCGACGCCAGCGCGCGCCACGGCCGCACCGTCGAGGCGCGCGGACTGGTCGAGAAGCCGGCGGCGGCGGACGCGCCCTCGACGCTGGCCGTGGTCGGCCGCTACATCCTGCAGCCCGAGATTTTCGCCCATCTGGAGCGCCTGCAGCCCGGAGCCGGCAACGAGATTCAGCTCACCGACGCGATCGCGCAGATGATCAATGGCTGCCCTCTTACCGGCTACGTCTTCGAAGGCCAGCGGTTCGACTGCGGTGACCGTCTCGGATTCCTCGAGGCCAATATCGCGCTCTCCCTGGCTCGCCCCGATGTGGGCCCGGCGGTCGCGCGCATGATGGAACGCTATCGCCCGCGCCGCCCAAGCACGCGCACCATCAGCGCCGGGCCATCGCGCGAACCCGCGGTGATGCCGGATCTGGCCGCCAAGAGCTGACCTGATCGATCGCCGCTGCCGTTGTGACATCGCCCCAGGCGGGGTTGCAGCCGCTTTCGTCTCTGATTAGCTTCTCCAGCGCTTGAGGGACCGCTCGTCCCGCAGGCGGCAGCGAGTGTCGGTGAAGCGATGCAGAAAGCCTCGATGGGTCCCGGCGGAGATCTTCTTGCGCCATCCCAAGCGCCAGACGGCTGGGCGCTGTTTCTCGATATCGACGGTACCCTTCTCGATATCGCCCCAGGACCGGATGACGTCGTGGTACCGCCTTCCCTCGCCGGCGATCTCGCCACCGCTCGGGATCGCCTGGGCGGCGCCGTCGCTCTCATCAGCGGCCGCGCGATCGAGAATATCGATCGCCTGCTGGCGCCGCTGCGCATGCCGGCGGCGGGACAGCACGGGGCGCAGATGAGATACGCCGCGGACGATCCCGTCATCGCCGCTGCCGCGATCGATCTTTCCCCCCTGCGGCGCCGTCTCACCCCTGTCACCGCCGTCGCCGGCGTCGAGATCGAGGACAAGGGGTTGAGCCTCGCCATCCACTATCGGCGCGCCCACACCCATTCGGGCAAGCTCCGCGACTGGATCGTGGAGAACCTGGGCACGCTCGATGAGGAGCTCGAGATCATTCGCGGCCGCTGCGTCGTCGAGATCAGGCCGCGAGGGATTAGCAAGGCGACGGCCGTCGCCGCCTTCATGACGAGAGCACCGTTTCAGGGCCGGCGGCCGATCTTCATCGGCGACGACAAGACCGACGAGGACGGCTTCAAAGCCGTCACTGCCGCCGGCGGAATTGCGATACAGGTTGGTCCCCGCACCTCGGATCTCGCCTCCCGATGGATGGAAGATCCGGCCGCGGTCCGGCGCTGGCTGGCGGACCTGCCACGGGCGCTCCCGACGGCGCCCGCCGCGGACGGCTGACCCGGATCCGGGCCCTCAGGCCCGCGCCTGCACGGCGCGGATCGTCCGCTCCGCGGGCAGCCAGAGCGTAACCTTCGTACCCGCGGCCGGGGCGCTTTCGATCCGGAGCGTGCCGCCATGCAGCGTGGTGAGCTGGCTGGCGAGCGCTAGTCCGAGGCCGGTGCCCTCGTGCCGTCGCGTGAACGCGTTGTCGAGCTGGCGGAAGGGCTCGAGCGCCGCCGGGATTTCCTCCGGCCGCATGCCGATGCCGGTATCGGCGATCACGATCTCGACGCCGCCGTCGGCCGCGACCTGGACCGCGATGGAGACGCCGCCGCCTCGCGGCGTGAATTTCACCGCATTGGACAGCAGGTTGATGATCACCTGCTTCAATCTCAGGGGATCGACGAAGAGCGAGGGAACTTCCGGCGCGACGACGCGGGTCAGACGAAGCCCCTGCTCCTGTGCCCGCTCCGCGATGAAGCGCTCGCATTCTTTCAGAAGATCGTCGATGGAGATCGTCGTCTCATGCAGCTCGACGCGGCGCGCCTCGATCTTCGAGAGGTCGAGGACGTCCGAGATCAGGGTGAGGAGATGGCGGCCGGAGGCATAGATATGGCCGGCATATTCCCGATACTTGGCGCCGATCGGCCCGAAACGCGCGTCGCGGATAATCTCGGAGAAGCCGATGACGGCATTGAGCGGCGTACGGAGCTCGTGGCTCATGTTGGCGAGAAACACGCTTTTCGACCGGTCCGCCATCTCCGCCGCCTGCTGGGCGCGGACCGCCTCCTCCTCCGCCTGCTTGCGGGCGGTGATATCCGTGAAGGTGCGCACCGCGCCGCCACCCGCCAGCGGCACCGTCCGCACCTCGAGGACCATGCCGTTCGGGCGGATCCGATCATAGGTGGCGAAGATGTTGGGTATCCCGCCCGACTTGACGAAATCCTGGAACTCGGACCCCGCTCCCTCGAATTCCCCGGACTCCCACTGCCAGCGAATGACGTCGTCGAAGCTCGGATGCGAACTCATCATGTCCGCCGGCAGGCCCAGGAGTTCCGTGGCGCGCCGGTTGCAGACCTGGACCATGCGGTCCGGGCCGATCATCAGGATGCCCTGGTCCATGTTCTCGAGCGTCGCCTCGAGAACCTCGGACTTGCTGCTGAGCTGCGACTGGCTGGTCTTGAGACGTTCAGCCAGGTCGATCAACGCCGCGGCTTGCGCCTCCAAGCGCTCGCGGGTGCCCAGCAGCTCCGTGTTGTTGTGGGCGAGCGCCGTCTCAGACCGTTCCAGGCGCCGCACCTGCCGAACCACCGTGATGAATAGCGCCGCGAACGCCAGCGCGGCTCCAGCCGCGGCGATCGCGATGCCGATGGCCTGACGCCGCCAGCCCGCGAGGGCCGCGTGCTCGCTGATGGACGTTGCGATGAGCGTGGGATAGCCACGCACCGCATGTGCCGAGACCAGCCGCACCTTGCCGTCAAAAATGCTGGTGATCCGGATCGGTTCGGCGTGGGGATCGTCCGCCCTGCGCAGGAGAGTGGCGAAATTCGCGGTTCCGCCGATCGTGGAGCGTTCGCCTGCGGTCGCCGCGGGAACTCTCGTCAGCAATGCGCCATCGCTGCGCAGGAGCACGATGGCGGTTCCCTCCCGCAGCGAGATCACGCGATAGAACTCGCCGAATTGATCGACATTGAGGGCAACCTGGACCACGCCGAGGAGCGTCCCGTCGGAGGCACTGATGCGCCGCGCGACGTAGATCGTCGGTGTACCCGTCGATCGGTTCACGACCGACGCGCTGACGAACGGACCGGGACCCGTTGCGTCGCGCAGAAGCTGATAGGCCTCGCGATCCGAGAAATCGAGATCGGGAACCGGCCACTGACGGGAATAATTCAGCAGCCTGCCGTCGGCATCGAGGATCGCGATGGCGTCGGCCTGAGTGAGCGCCTGGCGGCGCTGCCGCAGCAGGCCATGCACGTCTGGTCCGACGAAGCGGGCGCGAAATTCCGCCGGGGTCTCGATGCCGTCGGCGGTGACCATGCTCTGGATCTCCGTGAGCACGAGATCCACTGCCTGGAAGGATCGCGAGGTCTGTTCCGCCAGCACCAGACCCATGCTGCGGAGATAGCCGCCGGCCTCCTGGGTCGCCTCCTCGCGGAGCTTCCAGATCGAGAATGCCGCTCCTGCCAGCGTCAAGACGACGAGAAGGCCGCCGATCCACGCAAGATGGCCGCTGGTACGGATGGCATGCCTTAGACTCAACGACCACCTCCCGCGGCCCCTCGAGCCGGATCCCGGCTCGCCGCCCCTTGCGCCTGGACGGGTGAAAATCAGAAATTGGATTCTGCAGTCAGGCGAATTCTGCCGATGCTCCCATAAACGACCGGTCTAGCCCTCTGTTATCGCGCGCAAAAGGTTAAATTCAGATTTCGCATTAAATGCGTGTGATTCGATCCTCCGCAAGCCGGAGGCGGCGCTCATTCGCATGGCTGACCGGCAGAACCCGATATGCAAATGAGAACTATTCTCACATATATTCCGATGATGGATAGGAGACACTCGTGACGGCTATTGCCGCGTCATTTCAAAGGATTAGAGGTTCGGCTCGGCACGGTGCGGGCGCTGGATGGCGCCTGTTCGGACCCGGCATCCTGGTCGCCGTCGGCTACATGGATCCCGGCAACTGGGCCACGGACCTGGACGCCGGGTCGCGCTATGGCTTTGCCCTCCTCTCCGTCGTGGTCTGCGCCAGTCTCGCCGCGGCTTTCCTGCAGCTGCTGGCGATTCGCCTTACCCTGGCAACCGGCACCGACCTCGCGACCCTGATGCGGGATCGCTTCTCCCGGCCGACCACCCACTTCCTCTGGCTGGTGTCTGAGATCGCCATGGTGGCGACGGACCTGGCGGAGCTGCTGGGCGCCGGCCTCGCGCTCAAGCTGCTGCTGGGAATCTCCATCGAGGCCGGCATGCTCGCGAGCTCCGCGATGACCTTCGCCCTGCTGGCGGCGCCCCAGCGCCTCGGCGGGCTGCCGGAGCGCGTGATCACCGCCCTCGTCATCGTCGTCGCCGGCTGCTTCGCCGCCCAGATCGGCATCGCGCGGCCGAATGGCACCGAGGTTTTGCGCGGACTGGTCCCGAGCGCCGACATCGTGCGGGATCCCGGGATGCTCTACATTTCTCTCGGCATCCTCGGCGCCACCATCATGCCGCATAACCTCTACCTGCATTCGAAGCTCGCACAGACGCGAGCGGCGAGCGCCAGAGGCATCGCCAGATCCCGCGTCGCGCGCCTGCTCGCCATCGATTCCGGAGCCGCCCTGGCGCTTGCCTGTCTCGTCAATGCGGCAATCCTGATCGTGGCCGGCGCGGCCTTCCATGGCGGCGGCCAGGCCATCACCGGCATCGAGGACGCCTACAAGCTGATCGACCCCGTGCTGGGCAGCACGCTGGCAGCGCCGCTCTTCGCCGTGGCGCTCCTCGCCGCCGGTCAGAGCGCCACGATGACTGGCACCATGGCGGGTCAGATCGTCGCCGAAGGCTTCCTCGGCCTCCGCCTCAATCCCCTGCTCCGCGCCGCGGCGACCCGCGGCCTCGCCCTGGTACCGGCTCTGATCATACCCGCCGTCACCGGCGGCGGCGCCATCGACACGTTGCTGGTAGCGAGCCAGGTGGTGATCGGCGTGGCGCTCCCCTTCGTGCTGGTTCCCATGGTGATCCTGCTGCGGGACCACGATCTGATGCGGTCCATGCCCACCACCCCATGGATGCTGCGGCTCGCCGCGTCCGTGACGGCGATGCTGGTGCTGCTCAATGGCTGGCTGGTCACCCAATCGATCGCATAGTTCCTGCCGTTTTGCTTCCCCTTCCGTCTCCCGTCCGCTTAGGCTCCTCTCGGCGCGAACTGCGCCGCCGGAACAGAGGAGCGCGGGAGCCGACATGATCGCCCCACTGCCGCATCACCACCGCCACGACTATTTGCCGATCACGCGGCGTCGATCCTATTCATGGCCAATTGGCCGCGGCCTCGCCGTCTATCTCGCCATCAACCTCGAGCATTTCGCCTTCGGCGAGGGGCTCGGCGCCGAGCTGGCGCCCGGCGGTCCGCATCCGGACGTGCTGAATTTCGCCTGGCGGGAATACGGCAACCGCGTCGGCGTCTGGCGCCTGCTGGAGCTCCTGGACGAGCTGGAGCTGCCCTGCTCGGTGCTGGCGAACTCCACCATCTATGACCACTGCCCGGAAGTGATCGATGCCTTCCGAAGGCGTGGCGACGAAATCGTGGGCCACGGCCGCACCAATGCGGAGCGCCAGGGCGAGTTGCCGGAATCCGGCGAGGCGGCACTCATCGCCGAGGCCACTGCAGGGATCGCCGCGGCGGAAGGCACGCCACCCCGCGGCTGGCTCGGTCCCTGGATCTCCGAGAGCGCGGTCACGCCGGATCTCCTGCACGAGCACGGCTACACCTACGTCCTCGACTGGTGCATGGACGATCAGCCGATCTGGCTGCGCACCCGCAAGGGCCGGATCCTGGCGGTCCCCTATCCGCAGGAGCTCAACGACATTCCAGCCATCGTCGCGCGCCGCATGGACGCGAAGCCGTTCGCGGACATGATCATCGACAACTTCGATGAGATGCGGGAGCAGGCCGCGCGCATGCCCCTGGTGATGGGCGTGGCGCTGCATCCCTACATCGTCGGCCAACCCTACCGCCTGCGCCATCTCAGGCGCGCGCTCCGGCACATCGCGTCGCACCGCCAGGAGCTGTGGCTCACCAGATCAGGCGCGATCGCCGCCCACTGTCTTGCTCTTCCCGCGGAGACAATTCCCTAGCTACGTCTTCACGTCCATGTAGCTGACGTGGGCCGCGACGATGCGCCAGCCTTCCGGCAGGCGCAGCCAGGTGTGGCTCTGACGTCCGGCACGCGGCACGTGGTCGCGCTGGAATTCGGTGTTGGCGGTGGCAAAATCGCGGCCGTAGGTGGTGATGACGGTATTGCGGAGCTGGCGGGCAAGCCCCACCGGCGAGCGCGCGCCGCGGAATTCGCAGATCTCCCGAAAACCGTACAGATTCTCCGTGATGCCGAAGCGGAGCGTCTGCGGCGAGTTCCAGAACAGCTCCGTGAGGACGGCGACGTCGTTGCCGACGAGCGCCTGCTCGTAGCGCCGGAATGCCGCCGTGACCTCCGCCACGACCTCGGGAATGTTGATCTCGTACACAGCCGTCTCCTGTTGGTATCGCTGGTCTAGCGCAGCGAGCGGCGATAGGCCCGCCAGCCGCCATGGCCGGAGATGTCGAGGGCGCCGGCGATCCCGTGGCCCTCGCAGAGGAAGCCCTTGGTCGCCGAGCCGTCCTCCAGCTCGATCGTGCCGATGCCGAGAGGCGGCGCGATGCCGGCGATGAAGCCGCCGAGCGCCGCCGCCGGCACGTCCCAGACCTCGACCTCGATCGCGGCGCCGCCGCTGGCCTCGCGCACCAGTCCCGGCCGCTTGCCGTCCGGCAGCGCGAAGAGACCGTAGCGCGGCGCTGTCCGGCAGGCGCGGCGCAGGCGCGCTCCCAGGGCCGTCAGCTCGGCGTTGAGCGGCTCGCCGGAGAGATGGGCGCCCACCACTGCGAGCGACACGTAGGGAAAATCGGCAGGCTCGGTCGCCGGCGATGACGGCTGCGGTGTCTTGGATGCTCCCAGGAGCAGGCCGGTGGCGCGATGAAATGCCGCCGCGATACCGGCGATGAACCCGTCATGCCAGGCCGGCGCCACCAAGGTGATACCGGCGGGGAGACCATCCTTCTGGAATCCCGAGGGCACCGCGATCGCAGAGAGATCGAGGAGGTTCACGAAGTTCGTGTAGTAGCCGAGATTGGCGTTGAGCGCGATCGGATCGCCCTCGACCTCGTCGACGCGATAGATGGTGCCGGCCGTCGGCAGCGCCAAGCAATCGATCTCGCGCCAAATCGCGCTCGTCCGGTGCCGGATCCCCGCCAGCCGGTGCTGAGCCACGAAGGTATCCGCGGCGGAATAGCGCCCGGCGCCGGCGAGGATCTCGCGGATGACCGGGAGAACCTCCTGCGGCCGCTGGGTAAGAAAACCGCCCAGGGACGACGCCCGCTCCGCGAGCCAGGGACCGCCGTAGAGGAAATCGGCGGCCTCGGCAAACGGCGTGTAGTCGATCTCGCGACGCTCGCCGCCGAGGCTCTCCAGCCGCGCCATCGCCTCGGCATAGAGGCGCGCCGCCTCGGCATTGCCGAAGAATTTCAGATCGGTGGGGCGCGGCACGCCGAAGACGAAGCGCGCCGGCGGCACCGGCAGCCGGGCGCGGAAGCCCGCCGGCGGCGGGCGCGAGAGCGGGTCCTCCGCGTCGACGTCGGCTGCGAGGGCCAGCACCGCCACGGCGTCGGAGACCGTCAGCGCGAAGAGGGAGACGCAATCGAGGGAGCGGCACGCCGGCACGACCCCGGCGGCGCTAATCAGTCCGCGCGTCGGCTTGAGCCCCACCACGTTGTTGAAGGCCGCCGGCACGCGGCCGGAGCCGGCGGTGTCGGTGCCGAGGGCGAAGGAGACCAGACCCGCCGCCACCGCCACCGCCGAGCCGGAGCTGGAGCCCCCGGGCACGAAGGCGGGATCGAAGGGATTGCGCGGCACGCCATGGGGCGAGCGCACGCCGGTCAATCCCGTCGCGAACTGATCGAGATTGGTTTTCCCCACCAGGAGCGCGCCGGCAGCCAGCAGCTTCTCCACCACGGTGGCGGAGCGCGTCGGCCGGTAGGCGAAGGCGGGGCATGCTGCCGTCGTCGGCAGGCCCGCCACGTCGATGTTGTCCTTGACCGCGAACGGCACGCCGTAGAGCGGGAGCTTCTCGATGCCGATCTCCCGCGCCCGCCGCTCAAGAGTCTCGGCATCGAGACGGAGGCGGTCCGCCGGCAGGCGATGGATCCACACCGCCTGGGCATCCGACGCCACCAGCCGCTCGTCCAGCGCTTCCATCAGCCCTGCCGGTGTCAGCGTGCCCGAGACATAGCGCTGACGCAGCGACGGGAGATCCAGGGCAAACGTCATCCAGATCGGCTCCAAGCGGTGGCCACGGGGCTTTCTTGTGCAGAACCCGGGCCAAAGACGCAAGGTCGACGGGAGCGCCGCAGTTTCCAAAATGTTGCCGCCGATTTGTCCTCTCACCGCCGGTTCTGCGCAATTCTTGACCAGGACTAGGGCGGTCCCCTCCGCCTGTCGTGCCCGCCGCATGGCACATGGGTTGCAACGGTCGAACCGGGCTTCTGCGGAGGGGAAGATGCGGCGACGGGATTTCCTGAAGGCAACGACGGCGCTCGCCACCGGTAGTGCCTTGGCGGCCGCATCGGGCGCCGCCGCCCCGGCCCTGGCCCAGAGCCGCAAGGATACGCTGCTCACGCTCTCCGAGGGCGGCCCCAACAATCTCGATATTCACGGCGTCGGCACCAACCGGGGCGGCTACGAGGCCTCCTGGAATATCTACGACCGTCTCCTGAGCTTCGGCGTCAGGACGGACGAGAACGGCAACGAGCACTACGACGACAAGAAGCTCGCACCCGAGCTGGCCGAGGAATGGGACCTCCGCGACATGTCCGTCACCCTCAAGCTGCGCAAGGACGCCGTCTTCCACGACGGCACGCCGGTGACGGCCAAGGACGTGAAATGGTCTTTCGAGCGCGCTGTCGCCGTCGGCGGCTTCCCGACCTTCCAGTTCAAGGCCGGCTCGATGGAGAAGCCGGAGCAGTTCGTCGCGGTCGATGACCATACCTTCCGCATCGATTTCCTGCGCAAGGACAAGCTCACCATGCCGGACCTCGCGGTCCCCGTGCCCGTGGTGATCAACTCCGGGCTCGCGAAGCAGCACGCGACCGCCGAGGATCCCTGGGCGATGGAGTGGCTGAAGAACAACGCCGCGGGCGGCGGCGCCTACAAGATCGACAAATACACGCCCGGACAGGAGCTGATCTACGTCCGCCACGACGGGTGGAAGTCCGGGCCGCTGCCGAAGATCCAGCGCGTGATCTGGCGCATGGTGCCGTCGGCGGGCAACCGGCGGGCGTTGATCGAGCGCGGCGACGCCGACATCTCCGTCGATCTGCCGCCGAAGGACGTGGCCGAGATGGCGGCGGACAAGAAGCTTACCGTCATCGGCACGCCGATCGAGAACGCGCTGCAGTACATCGGCATGAACGTGAAGATCAAGCCGTTCGACAACGTCAAGGTGCGCCAGGCGGTCGCCTACGCCATTCCCTACCAGAAGATCATGGATGTCGCGATCTATGGCCGCGGCCGGCCCCTCTTCGGCGGCAGCGCCGATGTCACCACGCCGGAATGGCCGCGGAAGTTTCCGTACAACACGGATCTCACGAAATCGAGGCAGCTCCTCGCCGAGGCCGGATATCCCGACGGGTTCGAGACCACGCTCTCCTTCGATCTGAGCGCCGCCGTCACCAACGAGCCGCTCTGCGTGCTCCTGCAGGAGAGCCTGGCCCAGGTCGGCATCAAGACCACGATCAACAAGATTCCCGGCGCCAACTGGCGCGCCGAATTCTCCAAGAAGACGCTGCCAATGATCACCAACGTCTTCGGCGGCTGGCTCAATTTTCCGGACTATTTCTTCTTCTGGACCTATCACGGCCAGAATTCGATCTTCAACACCATGTCCTATCAGAATCCCGCCATGGACAAGCTGATCGACGCGGCGAAGTTCGAGACCGATCCCAAGGCCTATGACACCGAGGTGGAAGGCTTCATCAAGATCGCCATCGACGACGTGCCACGCATGCCGCTGTTCCAGCCCTACCTGAACGTGGCCATGCAGAAGAACGTGACCGGCTATCGCTACTGGTTCCATCGCCAGCTCGACTACCGTCAGCTCGCGAAGACGTAAGCGCGGCACGGGCGGGACGATGGTTCATCTCATCCTCCGCCGCCTCCTCACCGCGCTCCCGAGCGTGGCCGGGGTGATCGTCGTCACCTTCCTGCTCACCCGCGCGTTGCCGGGCGACCCCGCGGTCTATTTCGCGGGTCCGGCGGCAACCGCCCAGGCGATCGACGAGATCCGCCACAAGCTCGGCCTCGACCGCAGCCTGCCGGCGCAGTTCGTGGACTACCTCAACGGCCTCGTTCACGGCGATCTCGGCACCTCTCTCACGACGGGCCAGCCGGTACTGACCGAGCTGCTGACGCGGCTGCCGGCGTCCGCCGAGCTCACCCTCCTCGGTCTCGCCATCGCGGTGGCGGTCGCCATGCCGCTGGGCATCTTCGCCGCGACCCGGCCCGGATCCTGGATCGATCACCTCTGCCGCATCATTTCCACCGCCGGCGTGTCGCTGCCGACCTTCTTCACCGGGCTGCTGCTGGTCTATGTCTTCTACTATCTCGCGGGCTGGGCGCCGGCGCCGCTGGGCCGCCTCGACGTCTTCGACTCCCCGCCACCCACGCGCACCGGATTCTATCTCATCGACAGCCTGCTGGTGGGCGATCTCGAGACCTTCCGCGCCGCCTTCGCGCAGCTCCTATTGCCCGCGCTCACCCTCGGCATCTTCTCGCTGGCACCCCTCGCCCGCATGACCCGGGCCTCGATGATCGCCGCCCTCTCCAGCGACTTCGTGCGCACCGCGCGCGCCACCGGCCTGACCCGCAGCCGCATCGTCGGCGTCTACGCCCTCGGCAATGCCATCCTGCCCGTCGTCACCATCCTCGGCATGGTGTTCTCCTTCCTGCTGGGGGCGAATGTGCTGGTGGAGAAGGTCTTCGCCTGGCCCGGCATCGGCTCCTACGCGGTGGAGGCCCTGATCGCGTCCGACTACGCGCCCGTACAGGGCTTCGTGCTGACCATGGCGCTCCTCTACATCGCCCTCAACCTCGCGATCGACCTCCTCTATGGCGTGCTCGATCCCCGCATCGGCGTGACGGCGTGAGCGAGCTCTGGAGACATGCGCGCTACGTGTTGCGGGAGAATCCCGTGACCGCCGGCGCGGCGGCCTTCTTCCTGCTGCTGGCGGTGATCGCTCTCGTAGGACCTGGCATCGCGCCTCACGATCCCCTCGCCAGCGATACCGCCCAGGCGCTGCATCCGCCGAACGCCAGCCACTGGTTCGGCACTGATCAGCTCGGCCGCGACATCCTGAGCCGCATCGTGGTGGCGACGCGCCTCGATTTCGGCATCGCCATCGCCTCCGTCGTGCTCGCCTTCGCCTTGGGAACGCTGATGGGCCTCGCCGCCGGCTACTTCGGCGGCTGGTCCGACCGCATCGTGGGCCGGGTCGTCGACACCATCATGGCGTTTCCGCTCTTCGTGCTGGCGATGGGGATCGTCGCGGCGCTCGGCAATTCCGTCACCAACATCGTCTACGCCACGGCGATCATCAACCTGCCGATCTACGCCCGGGTCGCCCGCGCCGAAGCGAACATCCGCCGCGATGCCGGCTTCGTGGAAGCGGCGCGGTGCTCCGGCAACGGCGAGGCGCGCATCCTTCTGGGCCAGATCCTGCCCAACATCATGCCGATCATGATGGTGCAGATCTCTCTCACCCTCGGCTACGCAATCCTGAACGCCGCGGGTCTCTCCTTCATCGGCCTCGGCGTCCGGCCGCCGACGGCCGAGTGGGGCATCATGGTGGCGGAAGGCGCCAGCTTCATCGTCTCGGGCGAATGGTGGGTGGCGCTTTTCCCCGGCCTGGTCCTGATGGCCGCGGTCTTCTGCTTCAATCTATTGGGGGACGGGCTCCGCGACATCGTCGACCCCCGGAAGCGGACATGATCCCGCTCCTCACGGTCGCCGATCTCTCGGTGGAATTCCGCACGCGCTCGGGAACCGTCTGGGCTCTCGACCGCGTCGGCTTCGAGATCGGGCGCGGCGAGACCCTGGCTCTGGTGGGCGAGAGCGGCTCCGGGAAGTCCGTCACCGCCTTTGCCATCATGGGCATCCTCGACCCCGCCGCCCGCATCGCAGCGGGGCGCATCGAGTTCGGCGGTCTCGACCTCCTGACGGCCGAGGAGCGCGATCTCCAGGACATGCGCGGGCGCGAGCTCGCGATGATCTTCCAGAACCCGCGCACCGCCCTCAATCCGATCCGCGCCGTCGGCCGGCAGCTCACGGACGTCCTGCTGCGGCACGCCAACATGCTGCCAGCGCAGGCAAAGGCGCGCGCGATCGAGCTTCTGGCCCAGGTCAAGATCCCCGACCCCGAGCGCCGCGCCCGGGCCTATCCCTTTGAACTGTCAGGCGGCATGTGCCAGCGGGTCATGATTGCCATGGCGTTGGCCTGCACGCCGTCGCTGCTCGTCGCCGACGAGATCACCACCGGCCTCGACGTCACGACGCAGGCTGTCATCATGGATTTGATCGGCGAGCTCGCGCGCTCCCAGGAGATGGCGACGCTCCTCATCACCCACGATCTGGCGCTGGCTTCCGAGCACGCCGACCGCATCGCCGTCATGCACGCGGGCCACGTGGTGGAATGCGCGACCACCGCCGAGCTGCTGGCCCGACCGCGGCATCCCTATACGCGGAGACTGATCGCCGCCACGCCGCGGCCGACGGGCAGCCTGCGAGGGATGGCGACGATTTCGGGCGGACTGCCGGATCTGCGCCGGAGCGACCTGCCGCCCTGCCGCTTCAGCGCCCGTTGCGACCGGTACGACGACAACTGCGAGCGCGATCTCCCGCGCCGCGACATCGTGGCCCGCCACATGGTCGCCTGCCACCACCCCCTATGACCGCGCTCCTCGACGTCCGCGACCTCTCCCGCCGCTTCCCCGTGAAGGGCGCGCAGGGCTCGTGGTGGCGGCCCAGCAAGACGCGATCGGAAGTGCATGCGGTCGACGGCGTGAGCTTTACCGTGGCGGAAGGCGAGACGCTGGGACTGGTGGGAGAATCCGGCTGCGGCAAATCCACTCTCGCCCGAGTGATCGCGCGCCTGATCGATCCGACCGACGGGCGCATCGTGTTCGAAGGGCGCGAGATCGGCGGGGTTCCCGCGCGACAGTTCGGCCGCGCGCCGGAGCGGGCGCGGATCCAGATGGTGTTCCAGGATCCGACGGACTCCCTCAATCCCCGTTTCACCGCCTTTGCCGCCATCGCCGATCCGCTGCGCCGCCTTCGAAGCCTCGATGGCGCGAAGCTAGGGGCGAGGGTGGCGGAGCTCGCGCATCTCTGCGGCCTCGCGCCCGAGCTGCTCGGGCGCTTCCCCCATCAGCTTTCCGGCGGCCAGAAGGCCCGCGTCGGCATCGCCCGGGCGATCGCCGTCGAGCCGCGCCTTCTCATCCTGGACGAGCCGACCTCCGCCCTCGACGTCTCCGTGCAGGTGCTGATCCTGCGGCTCCTGGACGATCTGAAGCAACGTCTCGGCCTCAGCTACGTCTTCGTCAGCCACGACCTCAACGTGGTGCGCCTGCTCTGCGACCGCGTCATCGTGATGTATTCCGGCAAGATCGTGGAGGCTGGGCCCACCGCCGAGGTCTTCGCGGCGCCGGCGCATCCCTATACGGCGGCGCTGATCGCGGCGATCCCGGTGCTGGACGCCACGGAGCGTCGGCCGCATATCGCGCTGCCGGGCGAGCCGCGCAGCCCCGTCGATCCCGATCCCAATGTCTGCCGCTTCTATGGCCGCTGTCCCAAGGGCGTCGCGCGCTGTGGCGAGGCGATGCCGGATCTGGTTTCCTGGGGCGACAGGCGCGCCGTGGCATGCCATTTTGCCGAGCGCACGGAGAGCCGCCCCGCCGCCGAGGCGCTGGCCGGCGTCGGGTCCTAGGGAACGACAGGGAGCACGGGAGACCGCAATGGACGACCGCTTCGATGTTGCCGCTTACGTGACCGCCGCGTCGGATTTCATCGGCCTCCCTCTCGCGCCCGCCCATAGGCCGGGCGTGATCGCCAACACGGAGCGGATCGCGGGCCTCGCCCGGCTGGTGATGGAATTCCCGCTGGCGGACGAGGAAGAGCCGGCGACGGTGTTCCGGCCATGATCGGCGCCGGGGCGACCGCGCTCGAGATCGCCGCTGCCGTCCGCGCCGGCCGCGCCAACGCGGTTGAGATCACCGAGCAGTCCCTCGGCCGCATCGCCGCCCTCGATCCCAAGCTCAACGCCTTCACCAAGGTGACGGCGCAGCGGGCGATCGCCGAGGCCCGGGCGGTGGACGCCCGGCGCGCCCGCGGCGAGGATCCCGGTCCTCTCGCCGGCGTGCCCGTGGCGGTGAAGAACCTCTTCGACATCAGCGGCGTCACCACCATCGCCGGCTCCAAGATCGACGCCGAGAATCCGCCGGCGACGACCGATGCCACCGCGGTCACCCGGCTGCGCGAGGCCGGCGCCGTGCTGGTGGGCGCCCTCAACATGGACGAGTACGCCTACGGCTTCACCACCGAGAACGCCCACTACGGGCCGGCCCACAATCCCCATGATCTCAAGCGCGTCGCCGGCGGCTCCTCCGGCGGCTCGGCGGCGGCCGTCGCCGGCGGGCTGGTGCCTCTCACCCTGGGCTCCGACACCAACGGCTCGATCCGCGTGCCGGCATCCCTCTGCGGCATCTTCGGCCTGAAGCCCACCTACGGCCGCCTGAGCCGCGCCGGCACCCGGGCGTTCGTGGCGAGCCTCGATCACATCGGCCCCTTCGCGCGCTCCGTCGGCGATCTCGCGGCCTGCTACGACGCGATGCAGGGGCCCGATCCTCGCGATCCCATCTGCCGCGACGGCGCCGTCGAAGCCGCGATGCCCGAGCTCAAGCACGGCGCCGAAGGCCTTCGCATCGCCGTGGCCGGCGGATACTTCGCGCCATCGGACACGGAGCAGGCGCAGCAGGCGTTGGCGAAGGTGGCGGGCGCCCTTGGTGCCACGCGGGAAGTCGTGCTGCCGGAGGCCGCGCGCGCCCGTGCCGCCGCCTTCGTGATCTCGGCATCGGAAGGCGCCAATCTGCATCTGCCCGACCTGCGCGGGCGCGCGGGGGATTTCGATCCCGGGACCCGGGACCGGCTGCTGGCGGGCGCGCTCATCCCCGCCGCGTGGGTGATCCAGGCGCAGCGCTTCCGGCGCTGGTACCGCGCCCGCGTGCTGGAGCTCTTCGAGACCGCGGACATCATCCTGGCGCCGGCCACGCCCTGCCCGGCGCCGCTCATCGGCCAGGAGACGATCAGAATCGGCGGCGCCGAGGTCGCCATGCGACCGAACCTCGGGCTCTTCACGCAGGCGATCTCGTTCATCGGCCTGCCGGTGGTCGCGGTGCCCGTGCACGGTCTCGGCCCGTTGCCGATCGGCGTGCAGATCATCGCCGCGCCCTGGCGCGAGACTCAGGCGCTACGGGTCGCCCATGCCCTGGAGGAAGCCGGCGTGGTGAGCGCACCGATCCCCAGTCTGGCCTGACTATTGCATCGTGTGCGAGAGAGCGAGACGCAGATTCTCGCGGTCGCGGCGCCGGCCTGATCCTTCCGACGGAGGCTGCCCATGCCAGAAGTAGCGGCTGAGCCCTATCCCTTCGAGTTCGAGCCGGCCACCGCCGCGCTCGTCATCATCGACATGCAACGGGATTTCGTCGAGCCCGGCGGCTTCGGCGCCGTGCTGGGCAACGACGTATCCCAGCTTCGCCGCGCCATCGGCCCGATCGCCACGGTGCTGGCAGCGGCGCGCAAGGCCGGCATCTTCGTCATCCACACCCGCGAGGGTCATCGGCGCGATCTCTCGGACCTGCCGCCGGCGAAGAAAGCGCCGCGGGCATCTCAAGATCGGCATCGGCGACATGGGCCCGATGGGCCGCATCCTCGTGCACGGCGAGAAGGGCCACGACATCATCGAGGAGCTGCGTCCGGCGGCGGATGAGCCGGTCGTGGACAAGCCCGGCAAGGGCGCCTTCTACGCCACCGATCTCGAGGCGCTGCTGCGCAATCGCGGCATCAAGCAGCTATTGGTCTGCGGCGTCACCACGGAGGTGTGCGTCAGCACCACGGTGCGCGAGGCGAACGACCGCGGCTACGACTGCCTGGTCCTCGAGGATTGCTGCGCCTCGTATTTCCCGGAATTTCACACCCAGGCGCTGGCGATGGTGAAGGCGCAGGGCGGCATCTTCGGCTGGGTCGGCGGCTCGCGTCAGCTGCTGGAGAGTCTGGATACGTAACGACGGGCGTGCGGCGGGGGCCGAGGTCAAACGAGGGGACGAAGCATGACGGCGACGACAGCGACGGGAACGGCTGATTATGCCGTGCGGTGGTGGGTGCCGGGGGACTGGAACGCCTTCTTCGGCCTCTTCACCAACATCGTCCTCAATCTGATTGTGCTCACCGGCCTCTGCCTCGGCGTGGTGCAGCTGCCCGATGGCGTGGTCTACGGCCGGATTCTGCCGGCTCTCGGCATCGCGCTGCCGCTCGGAAATCTGTTCTACGCCTTTCTCGCGATCCAGCTCTCGAAGAAGGAGCGGCGCGACAGCGTCACCGCGATGCCCTACGGGCCGAGCGTGCCGCACATGTTCATCGTCGTCTTCCTGATCATGCTGCCGATCTACCTCAAGACGAAGGACCCGCTGCTGGCGTGGCGCGCCGGGCTCGCCTGGTGCTTCATCATCGGCATCATCGTTCTGGCGGGCGCCTTCGTCGGGCCGACGATCCGGAAGTACACGCCGCGGGCCGCGATGCTGGGGACCCTCGCCGGCATCTCCATCGCCTTCATCTCCATGCGGCCGGGCTTCCAGAGCTGGGAAGTGCCCTGGATCTCCTTCGTGTCGCTGGCGATCATCCTCATCAGCTGGACCGCCAACGTGCGCCTGCCCTACGGCCTGCCCGGCGGCCTGGTCGCGGTGGCGATCGGCACCGCGATCGGCTGGCTCGCCAGCGCGGCGCATGTCAGCGACTACATGCAGCCCGCGGCGGTCGTGGCGTCGTTCGGCCAATTCGGCCTGCGCCTGCCGATGCCGAGCAGCGATGTCCTGGCAGGCCTCGCCGACATCGGTCCGCTCCTCGTCACTGCCATACCCCTCGGCGTCTACAACTTCACCGAGGGCATGAACAACGTGGAGAGCGCCGCCGCCGCCGGCGACAGCTACAGCCTGCGGCAGATCCTGCTCGCCGACGGCGTCGGAGCGGTCGTCGGCTCCCTCCTCGGCAGCCCGTTCCCGCCCGCTGTCTATATCGGCCACCCCGGCTGGAAAGCCGTCGGCGGCCGCATCGGCTATTCCCTGGCGACCGGCGTCGTCATCGCCGTCGTCTGCTTCCTCGGCCTCACCGCGCTCCTGCTGGCGGTGGTGCCCCTCGCCGCCATCCTGCCGATCCTGCTCTACATCGGCCTCGTCATCGGCGCCCAGGCCTTCCAGACCACGCCTGCGTCCCACGCGCCGGCGGTGATGCTGGCGATGATCCCCAACATCGCCGCCTGGGCGCAGACCCAGGTCGACGGCGCGCTCGCCGCCGCCGGCACCTCGGCGGGGCAGCTCGGCATGGCCAAGCTCATGGGCGTCGGCGTGGTCTATCGCGGCATGCAACTCCTGGGCGGCGGCGCGATCCTCGCCGGCCTCATCCTCGGCGCCATCGCCGCCTTCCTCATCGACCGCAAGTTCCGCTGGGCCGGGATCTATGCGCTCGCCGGCGCGGTGCTCTCGTTCTTCGGCCTGATCCACGGCGAGGCGCTGGGATTCGCCGCGTCCCCGGGAGTGTCGCTGGGCTATGTGCTGGTGGCCGCGATCTGCTTCGCGGTGGAGTTCTCAGCCCCGGCGACGGCGCCGTCGGTCATCAGCGAGGGCGACTGAGAAAAACCAGAGACTCTCCCCTGGCTACGGCGTTCCCAGATGGTCGTTGCGGGCGCGGAAGAGTTTCTCTTCCGCATAGCCCATGGTCTCCGGCCTGGCGCGGCCGAGCATGACCTGGAAGTAGACCGGCTCCAGGCTGTCGTTGACGTAGCCATGGATCACGCCCGGCGGGCAGGCGATGCACTCCCAGGGTCCCAGCACGATATCGATGCGCTTGCCGGTCTCATCCTCGATGAAGGCGGTGAGATGGCCCTGCAGGACGAAGAAGATTTCCTCGACCTCGTGGGTGTGCGCCGCGTTGCCCTGGCCCGGCGGCACGAACATGATGCTGAGGGTGAAGCCTCTGGGCGGGATCACGTTGGGATCGCCGTGCTTGCCGGAGCCGCCGGCGCCGATGAAGCGGTGCTGCGCCCGGCGGAAGCCGTCGTGGCGGGCGTCCTCGAAGGCGTTCCAGTCGGCCTTGCGATCGCGGAATCGCGCCACGTATTTCTGCTCGATCTCCTCGAGCGGCATGCCCTGCAGCTCGGGCGGACGCGGATGGCGGGCGACGGGCATGTGAACTCTCCTTCGAACTAGATCCGCTTCGCCGCGCGGACGATCTGCTCCGGCGTGATCGGCGTCTGGTTGAACTCGACGCCGAACGGCGAGAGCGCGTCGCAGATCGCATTGGCGATCGCCGATGGCGGTGCGATGGCACCGCCCTCGCCCACGCCTTTGACGCCGAGGGGATTGAGCGGCGACGGGGATTCCAGATGGATCAGCTCCATGTCCGGAATGTCGCTGGCGGTGGGCAGCAGGTAGTCCATCAGGGACCCCGTCAGGAGCTGACCTTCCGCGTCATAGACGAAGCCTTCCAGGAGGATGCCACCGATCCCCTGGGCGGCGCCGCCGATGATTTGGCCCTCCAGCAGCATCGGATTGACCACCACGCCGCAGTCGTGGGCGATGGCGTATTTCTCGATCTTGACCCGGCCGGTCTCGATATCGACCTCGACGATGGCGGCGTGGGTGGCGTTGGTCCAGGTCACCGTCTGCGGCTCGAAGTAGTGGGTCTCCTCGAGGCCGGGATCCATGCCGGCAGGCCGTCCGTGATCCCAGCCCGGCCGCGATGCCCGCGCCACCTGCGCCAGCGACACCCGCCGCTCCGGCACGCCGACGATGCCGACACCGCCGTCGCGCAATTCCACGTCCACGACGGCGCATTCCAGCATCTGCGCGGCGATCGACAGCACCTTCTTGCGCAACTTCTCGCTGGCGTAGTGCAGGGCGCCCGAGAGCGTGACCGTGCTGCGGCTCGCCATGGTGCCGAAGCCGATGGCGATGCCCGAGGTGTCGGCAAGCTGGACGGTGACGTCGTCGGGTTTCACCTGCCAGGCATCGGCGACGATCTGGGCGAAGATCGTCTCCATGCCCTGGCCTTGCGCGCAGGCGCCGCCGGCGACATGGATCTTGCCGTTGGGCTCGACGCGCACGGAGGCGCCTTCGAAGGGCCCGACGCCGGTTCCCTCGGTGTAGCAGCCGATGCCGAGGCCGAGATGGCGGCCTTTGCCTCGTGCTTCCCGCTGCCGCCGCCGGAACGCCTCGACGCCGCCGACCGCCGCCAGCGCCTTCTCCAGCCCGGCGGGAAAATCGCCGCTGTCGTAGACGATGGGCTCGCCGTCGCGATAGGGAAGGCCGATGGAATAAGGCATCGCGTCGCCGGGGATCATGTTGCGGCGGCGCACCTCCGCCGGCTCCAATCCCGACGGCATTGGCGATGAGATCGATGGTGCGCTCCATGGCGAAGCTCGCCTCCGGCCGCCCGGCGCCGCGATAGGGCGCGTTCGGCACCTTGTTGGTGGAGGCGACCCGCGCCGAGACCGCGAGGTGATCCACCTTGTAGGGCCCGGTCAGGTGGACCGCGCTGTTGTAGACCACGCCGATGCCGATCGGATTCCAGGCGCCGCAGTCGGCGATGAAATGATCGCGCACGCCGAGGATCAGGCCGTCATTGTCGAATCCCACCTCCATCTCGTGGGTCTGGTCGCGGGAATGGGTGGAGCACATGAGATGCTCGTGGCGGTCCTCGATCCAGCGCACCGGCCGGCCGATCCGACGGGCGAGGAACGGGATCAGGAGATCCTCGGGATAGACATGGCCCTTGACGCCGAAGCCGCCGCCGACGTCGGGCGCGACACAGCGCACCCGCCCCTCCGGCAGCTCGAGAATCCCGGCGGCCTCCCGGCGCACCCAGTGCACCACCTGGGTCGAGGACCAGATCGTCACGGACTCCGTGCGCGCATCGTAGACGCCGACCACGCCCCGGCATTCCATGGGCACGCCGCTGTAGCGGTGATGATAGAACCGCCGCCGCAGCGTGTGCGGCGCGCGGGCCAGAGCGGCCTCGATGTCGCCCTTGTCGATGGCGAACTCGCCGATGACGTTGGTGCGCAGCTGCTCATGGACGAGGGTTCCACCCGGCCGTACCGCCTGCTCTGCGTCGATGACGGCCGGCAGCGTCTCCAGGTCGACCGTGACGAGCTCGGCCGCGTCCTCGGCGGCGTAGCGGCTCTCCGCCACCACCACGGCGATCGCCTCGCCGACGTGACGCACCTTGTCGGTGGCAAGGAGCGGCTGCTGCGGATTGTGCAGCTTGTGGCGCACGTCGGTCTTCCACTTGGCCGGCAGCGAGAGCTGGGTATCCGGCACCGGCGGCAGCAGCTTCAGAAGCTCGGCGCCGCTCATCACCAGGGTAACGCTGGGCGCGGCGGCGGCGGCGGACGTGTCCACCGACCGGATGCGGGCGTGCGCCACCGAACTGCGCACGAAGGCCACGTGGAGCATGCGGGGGAAGACCAGATCCGCCACGTACTGGCCCTGGCCGGTGAGGAGCCGCTGATCCTCCCGCCGCAAGATGGATTGCCCGACGAAGCGACCGGGACGGTGCGCCGTCATGTCTTTGCCTCGGCGGCAGCTCGCATCCTGGCGGCGGCGGACATGACCGCCCGCACGATATTGCGATAGCCCGTACATCGGCAGATCGCCGCGGACATTCCCTCGCGGATCTCATCCTCCGTCGGCGAGGGATTGGTGCGCAGGAAATCGAGGGCGATGATGAGCATGCCCGGCGTACAGAAGCCGCACTGCAGCCCGTGCTCCTCGTGAAACGCCTGCTGCAGGGGATGCAGCGTCCCCGCCTCTGCCAAGCCCTCGACAGTGCGGATCTCGGCGCCGTCCGCCTGCACCGCCAGCATGATGCAGGACCGCGCCGCTTCGCCGTTGAACAGGATGGTGCAGGCGCCGCATATGCCGTGCTCGCAACCCGCGTGAGTTCCGGTCAAGCCCAGATCCTCGCGCAGGAAATCCACCAGCAGCATGCGCGGCTCTGCCCGGCCTTCGTGTTTCTCGCCATTGACGGTCAATCGAATATCGATGCGATCGGACATCAGAGCGTCCTTCCGTTGCCGGCAGCCGCGCGCCGCACCGCACGGCCGGCGAGCACACGGGTCAAGTGCCGGCGAAACTCCGCCGATCCGTTCTGGTCCGTCATCGGCTCGACCGAGCTTGCGGCGGCCGCGGCGGCCTCTTCCACGGCGGCCTCGCCAAGGCCTTTGCTCTCGAGGATGGCCTCGGCGGCCCGCAAACGCAGGGGCACCGGGCCGGTTCCGGCAGTGGCGAGGCGGGCCGTCACGCAGCGATCCCCTTGCCGCAGGATCACGGCGGCGACCGCGGCGATGGCGAAGTCGCCGTGCCGGCGGGCGAACTCCTCCACGGCATAGCCGGCGTTCGCCGGCATCGCGGGGAGGCGCACCTCGGTCAGGATCTCCTCCGGCGCCAGCGCGGTCGTGAGGATCGAGCGGAAGAAATCAGCGGCCTTGATGACGCGCTCGCCGTCCGGCCCCCGCGCCATCACCTCGCCGTCCAGCACCTGGAGCATCATCGGCAATTCCGCCGCGGGATCCGCGTGGGCGAGGGAGCCGCCGATGGTGCCGCGGGACCGCGTCGGGAGATGCCCTACCAGCTTGATGGCCTCGCGCAGCAGAGGAAGCTGCTCGCCGACGAGATCGGAGAACTCGAGAGCCCGCTGACGGGTCATCGCCCCGACCCGTACCACCCCGCTCTCCTGCCGGATGTAGTCGAGGCCCGGCATCCGATTGAGATCGACGAGCGCGGGCGGGCTGGCGAGGCGGAAGTTCATCATGGGGATGAGGCTTTGGCCGCCCGCCAGCACCCGCGCCTCGCCGGCGTAGCGTTTCAGGAGCGAAAGCGCCTCGTCGAGGGAATTGGGTGCGTGATATGCAAATTTGGCGGGCTTCACGCGGCAGTCCTGCGCTCCCGGCGACGATGTCCGACGCTAGCACGGTTCGTCATGCCCAGCGAGCGCATCGCCAGCCCCCGGCTCACGGTGCCACCGCGCGGCGTGCGATCTCGGCCTGGTGTTTCCGGTGAAACCATTTGAGCGCGACGAAGGGTGACGCGGGGCTCAAGGCCGCTGACATCCGCTCCTTGGCGCTGGCCGTTACCTCGATCGCGTGGATAGCACCGACGAGATCGCCTTTGAGGGCGTTCCGTGTCGCCCTGTCCAGTCGCCTGCTCTTGTGGAGCCCGCAGATCGCCTCAAGGAGATCGAGAAGCTCGCCGAGCTCGGCATCCGTCGATCCAGCCCGGCGCACGGCTCGCACCGCCTCCGCTAGGCGATGCCTGATGTCGAGATAGGTCGCGATGTCCTGGGCACCGGCCTGCCGCCGCAGCGCCCGGGCGGCGAGCCACAACCCGGCGAAAGCCAGCACGGACGCGACGAGCGCCACCAAGACCCCGAGGGCGTCGCTGTTGTCGCTGAGCCATCTCCAGGCAAATTCGAGCGTCGTCACGCGGCGTCGCTCGCAAAAATCCGCGCCGCGCAACAGCCAAAGCAGCGCCGCATACCGATCCCCCGACCGCCTTCCGGCATGGAAGCCCTCAGTCGGGCCATATTGGATCGATTTCTCCACCCGCCACAAGGGCGGGCGTCAGACGCACCGGACCGCCGCCGGACTCAGCAGACCTGCCGGCAGTCGAGGACGAGCTGCCGCGGCTCCGGGCGTACGACACGGAGCCGCCTGCCGTCCTTGCGCTCATGAGGGATCAACAAAGTCAGCAGGTTCTCCGTCAATCGCGGCTGGTCGAACCGGTCCCGCACGAAAGCGGCGCCGGCACGTCCCATACGTGCCCACCGATCCGGGCTCCGCGCCAGCGCGATCATGACCGCGGCGAGGCCGGCGCTGTCGCGCTCCGGCACCAGGACCCCGCTCACACCGTCGAGCAGGCCCTCCGGGAAGCCGTTGTGATTGGTGGCGACGACGGGCAGGCCCATCGCCTGCGCCTCCTGCAGCACCAGCCCTTGCCCCTCCGCATCGCCATCGACGCTCGATGTGCTCGCGAGAACAAAGATATCGGAATTCTCCGCTAGCCCCTGCACGTCCTCCTGGGTGCGCGATCCCAGAAGCGTAATCGCGGCACCGAGATCGAGCGACGCGATGAGCTGCTCCAGCTCGCGCCGCATGGGCCCTTCACCGACGATCGCATAGGTCGCTGCCACGCCCGCATCCCGCAGCCGGCGGAATGCATGAATCGCGATCGCATGGCCTTTCTTTTCCACCAGGCGGCCGATGGTGAGGAAGCGGACCGGGCGTCCCGGCGCCGCGGTGCGCTCGCGGAACGAAAAGAAATCGGAGAACAGACCGACGGGAACTGTGACGGTGCGCTCTGTCGGACATCCGAGCTCCACGATGCGCCCTCGCGTGTAGTTCGAATTGGCGACGAACGCCTCGCCGCGCTCGAACAGGCGCCGGTACGATCGCCGCGCGTGGGAACGCAGGGAAAAATCATAACCATGGAAAAACGTGATCATGCTCCCGTCGACGATACCCGCATCCCGCATGCGGACGCCGAAGGTTCCATTCGGCCCGAAGTGACAGAACACGAAGTCGAAGTCCCGTCGACGGCCCGCAAGACCAGCTTCGGCCGTGGCCAGCTTCACGAAGTCATACGGCCCGGGAATGTCACCGGCGTCGAAGGCCCGGCGCAGGATCCGGAGCGCGATCAACGGATGCGCTGCCAGCATCGCCAAATCCAGCACCCGGCGAGAACGTCGGCGCGGCACGTCGAGATAGACGATATCCGCCTGCTCCATGATTCGCTCCGTCGACGCGTGCGTATTGGTCGCCGCCCCGCGACCAAACGACAGGATCGTCACCTCGATGCCCAGGTCCAGCAGCGACAGGATCTGGTTATTGATGAAGGTCTGGGAAATCTGCGGAAAGCTGTCGAGCAGGATCGCGATGCGCCGGGGACCCCGACGCGCGGCCAGCAACTCGTCGTATGAAATCTCCGGCGGCCGGTTGGCATCGACGGGCACGCGAACCGGCGTCGGCCGGACGAAGCGCTCCAGGCGCGACAGCAGCTCTACCGTCTGGAAATAACGCGTCGCGCCGAAGTGAAGACGGGCCAATACGAAAAATATCAATCGCTTGAACGAGCGCCTTTTGTCGCGCCAGTTGAGGTAGAACAGTCGCGCCGCATAGCCAGGCCGGCCCATCTGCATGAATATCTCACCCAGCAGCGTCCGGAAGATGCCGGGATCGATGGTTTGCGCCTTGATCGACGGCTCGAGATGCGTGCGATAGACGTAGAGATGCCCGGACAACCTGCCTCGGCCGCTCGACGTGATGCGGCCCAGCGGCTCCACATGCAGTATCGTCAGGAACTCCGGCGCGCAGGCGAATTTCGTGCGCTCCGCGAGACGTATCCAGAGATCCCAATCCTGGCAGGAGCGCAGCTCCGGCGTGAATCCGCCGACCTCCATCAGCAGCTCCCGCCGCGCCAGCGCGCAGGAGGTCGACCCCACGAGGTTGTGGGTGAGCAGCGCCCGGTGAATGTCGCCCTCCTCGGTCGCCCGGCTGACGCCCTTCAGCCGCCCCCGCTGGTCATAGGTCGCAATTCCCGTATAGCAGGCACCGAACGCCGATCCGCGCTTCTGCAGCAGTCTCACCTGTCGCTCGACCTTGCGGCGGTGCCATGCGTCGTCGCTATCGAGGAACGCGACGTACTCACCCTGTGCTGCGACGATGCCGAGATTGCGCGCAGCCGCCGCACCCTGATTGCGAGATGTCTCGATCAATTTCAATGAACGCGAGCATTCTATGGCTCGGATCCGCTCCACCGTGCCGTCGGTGGATCCGTCGTCGATGACGATGATCTCAAGCGATGGATAGCTCTGCTCCGCCACGCTCGCAATGGCGCGGCCGATGCAATGCGCACGATTGAAGGTCGGAATCACCACGGAGACCAGCGGCATCCGCTCGGCCGAGCGGGATATCCTGTAGATCACCCGCCTGACGGTCGGGATCAGAACCGAAATGAGCTGCGTGCCGCGCGCGGAAGGAGTCATCGTGTCGAACGCGCGATACTAGAATGCACTTCCACGACTCTCCGCGGCAAAAAAATACATCACGTGCGTGTAGCAACCAGCCCGGCGAATTCCTGAACGTCTTCGCGGCGCAGCCAGAACGTCAAGCCGCAATAAATAATAGCGCCGAACGCGATCTGGGCAATGAGCAAGGCAGCCGGAGACGCGATGGCCAACATCGAGAGCATGCGGACCAGGATTGCCATCCCGACCGCCAAGCCGATAGGAGGCAGGAACGCCCGCGCGTAGCGGACGAAGATCGATCCGAGGATCGGCCGCAGCAGGTAGACGTAGACCAGGAACACGGCGGACCAGTTGACCACGCAAAGAAACAGCGTCGCCGGCACCAGGCCGCCGCGCATCAGCAGCACCGTGTAAATGGGCACCTGCACGGCGAATTGACCGACCGTCCAATAGAACGATTTGTCGGCGCGGCCGACCGCGAGCACGAGCGATCCGACCGGATTGTTGACCGTGCGCGCGATAGCAATGATCGACAGCAGCTCCACCAGCGGCACCGCCGGCGTCCACTGCGCGCCTAGCAGGAGGGGCACCGCGCCGGGAGCGATGGCCGCGAATCCAAGCAACAGCGGCGCATTGGCGGTCGTGAGCAATTTGGTAACGACGAGGAACCCGTGGCGGAGCGCCCTCGCGTCGCTCTGCCGTTGCGCGAAGACCGGGAAAGCCACAGACGTGATGATGGGGTTGATGCGGTAGACGGGGTCTACGACCAGCATCCACGCCATATTGTAGTAGCCAAGTGCCGCCGGCCCCAGCAGCGAGCCGATCAGGAGCTGATCCAGGCGGCTGCCGAGATAGTTGATCGCGCGATCGCCGATCTGGAACATGCCGAAATGAACGAAATGCCGGATCTCCGCGTAGCTGAGACGCATCCGGACTTGCAGCAGGCCGCGTCCCGCGAATCGAAGAAGCAGGCTGCGGAGGGCCGCGGCCAGTATCTGGGAGATGAGCAGCGAGAACACGCCCAGCCCACCGTAGAGCATGGCGATCGCCGCCAGCGCGCTCGATACATTGACCAGGAGCTCGATCCGCCCAAGCACCGAAAAGCGAAGATTTTTCTGCAGCAACGCCTGATAGATCTGCCCGATCGGAGCCACCGCGAAATTCAAGGCGGTCAGCAGCAGCATCCCCAGAAGCCGCGGCTGTCCATAGACCGCCGCCAGCACCGGTGACAAAAAACAGACAGCGATGCAGATCGCGGCTCCAAACAGCGCGCTGGCCCAGTAAAGGCTGGAGAGCTGCTCCGGACGGGCGTCCTGTTTCGAGATGATGCCCTGCGCGAATCCGGCATCGGCGATCAGGTAGGCGAATCCCAGCACCAGATTGACGATGGCGTAGAGACCGAGATCGAAGGGATCAAGCGTGTGCGCCGCCGCCAAGGTCACGATGAACCTGGTGACCACGTTCGATACCGTCGTGGTGGCGGTCCACGGAACGGACTTCAGCGCTGTGAGTCGGAGGCTCATCTGTGTATCCGCCACCAAGATAACATCCGGCGTTCGATCGACGGATAGAATTGCATGCAATTTTCGGCAGTTCGACGCAGCCGATCGTTATAGTCGGAGGCAGTGACGGTGAAAACTCCTGACATCGTGGTGACCGGATGAACGCGACGCAGACGAACGGACGTGAACGACTGATCTCGTTGCTCGCGAGAACGCCGATGATCGGGCCGACGGCGCGCGCCGTCGCGCACTCTTCGCTGGTGGGGCGGTTGTTGAGTAGATGGCGCTTTCGCAACTCATCGGCTTATTGGGAACGCCGATACGTCGAAGGCGGCACCTCCGGTTCCGGGTCCTACGGACGGCTGGCGCAGTTCAAGGCGGAGACGCTCAATGAATTCGTCGATCGCAACGGCATCCGTTCCGTCATCGAATTCGGCTGCGGCGACGGCGCCCAGCTCACGCTCGCGAACTATCCCTCCTACGTCGGCGTCGACGTATCGCCCGCATCGATCAAGATATGCAGGGATCGGTTTGCCTCGGATGCGACCAAGCGCTTCGTTCTCGCCGAAGACGCACCGGCCGATCTCGGCCGCTTCGATCTAGCCCTTTCCCTCGACGTGATCTACCACCTGGTGGAAGACCGCGTGTTCAATTCTTACATGCGCTCGCTATTCGCGAACGCCAGCCGGTTCGTGATCGTCTATTCCAGCAATGTGGCGCAGCCGACGGAATCACCCCATGTCCGGCACCGCGAGTTCGCCGGCTGGGTGGAGCGCAACGAGCCGAACCGGTGGCAGGTCACGAGATTGCGGAACAAATACCCGTACGATCCCGCCCTGCCGGACGAGACATCGTTTGCCGACTTCTATTTCTTCCAGCGGATAGAAGCATAGGCGCTCAGGGACCGTATCCGCGGTAGGCGTCGCTGGAATACTCGTCCATCACCTTGTTGAGTATCAGCCCGCATACCTTGTCGCCGTGCATATCGAGCCGCCGCAGCGCCTCGGCAACCTCCCGGCGCCTGGTCTGCTTCCAGTGCACCACGACGCCGACAATGTCGACCTGATGCGCCAACAGAATGGCGTCCGGTACCCGCATCACCGGCGGAGAATCGATGACGATGAAATCGTATTCGTCGCCCGCCTCCTGCAGGATCCGCGGCAGCATCTCGCCCTCTAGAATCTGCGACACGTTCCGCACCGCGCCGTCGCAGGCGAGATAGTGCAGTCCGCTCACCTGGTCGATGCGCACGCTCTCGCGCCACGGCGTCTGGCCCATCAGAACATTGGAGAATTCAGCCGCCAAGGACGGCGACAGGACCTTGCCCAGCGATGGCCGGCGCAAGTCGCACTCGACCAGGAGAACGCGGTGGCCATCCCGCGCGGTGAGGCGGGAGAAGGCGAGCGCGATACTGGTCTTCCCCTCACCCACCTCGGCCGAGGTGATCAGCACGGTCTTCACCGGCCGGTACCGCGCCGTGGCCTGAAGCCGGGCACGGAATCCCCGCAAGGTTTCCGCGAACGCCGAGTGCGGATGATCGATGACGTAGCGATGCCAGAGTTTTCGCCGGCGCCGGCGCGGCACCAACGGCACCGAGGCAAAGCCGATGGCTCCCGTGGTTGCGCGGACCTCTCCGAGATTGTCGTAGCCGTGATCGAGCTCCGCGTGCAGCAGCACGCCCGCAAAGCTGGCGAGCGTACCCGCCACGCCGACGAGCAGGACGATCTGGAACACGCGCGGATTGGAGGCGACGATCGGCGCGACCGCATTGGCGATGATCCGGGCATCCGCCGGCTGCTGATCGTCGGGCTTCGCCGTCTGCGCCAGCCTCAGCAGAAACTCGTTGTAGACTTTTCGCTTGCCGTCCGCGTCATCCTTGAGACGCTGCAGCTGAGACTGGTAATCGGCGCTCTCCCGCGCGACTCCCTCGATCTGCGCCATCTTCTGATTGAGGGTTGCCTCGCGCGACCGCGCCACGTCGATCTCGCCCTTGAGCGACGACACGACCTTGCCGATCTCGACGGAGATGCTGCGCTGGATGTCGGCGAGCTGCCGTTCCAGGCTTTGCCGATCCGGATGATTGGGACCGAGACGCGTGGCTATGTCATGCACCTGGGCGGCGAGATCGGCCTCCTTGGCGCGCAGGTTCTGGATAAGGGCGGAGGCCAGCACGTCGGAGTTCGTCGAGCTGTTTCCGCCGCCGCGCTGGAGGGCTATCGCCTGGGCATAGCGCGCCTCGGCGGCGGCGCGGTCGGAGCGCGCCTGGCTGAGCTGCGTGTTGAGATCATTGAGCTGCTGCGAGCTCACGCTGCCCAGACGGGTGTCCAGCAGCTTGTGCTTCTCGGAGTAGGCCTGGACCTTGGCGTCCGCCTCCTCGACGTCGCGGCGAAGCTCCACCGCGCGCCCGTTCAGGGACGAGTTCGCTCCGGAGGTAGCGGCGATCTCCGCCTGCCGATACTGCTCGAGATAGTCCGCCATCAGCTGGTTGACGATCTTCGCGCTGAGCACGGGATCCAGACTGCGATAGTGGATCGTGATCACGTAGTCTCTGGGGTCGTTGCCGACCTCGAGACGCTGATTGAGCATGTTCTCGATCTGCGCTGCGAGAATCTCGCTCTGATCGGGAACGCGCGTCGGTTCCTGCTCAAAGAGGCGATTGATGTAGATGCGCGGATCGAGGCGGTCGAACCAGCTGTCGTCGGCGGGCCGCAGGCTCGGATTGAACTCGGGCACCTGGTCGAGCCGAAGCTGCTTCGCCACCGTCTGCAGCAGCGTGCGAGAGCGCAACACCGCGACCTCGCTGCGGACGATCGCGGCGTCGCCAGTCGGCATGGTGAGCGCCTGCAGCTCCGGGATCATGAACTTGCGCGCGCCAATCACCATCGAGCCTTCCGCGGTGAAGCTCTTCGGCATCTGCTCCACGATGACGAGGGTCACGATCATCAATGGCAGGACGATCGCCAGGATCAGGCGCCGCCTGCGCCATAGCGAGCGCGTAAGATCGGACAGCGAGACGCTGCGCGTGTGCGGCGGCATCAGCGGCGGCGGAAGCGGCCGGACCTCGATCACATCGGGCGGCAACGGGCCGCGGCCGACCCGCCTCCGCTCGATATCGTCAGCCCTGATGATCTCTACAGCCACGTGTCCACCCTTATGTTCGGGCAAGTTGGCCCGGACTAATCTCCACTCCTGAGCGTACGCGCCAGAGGCAGCAATGCCTCGTGTCCATTCCACGGCGACGTCCGCCGAGATTCAAATGCTGCCTGTTTTAACCTCTGGAACCCTCGCGGCATTGCCGACGTTCCCGCATGTTGCATTGCAGCATGGCAAATTTTTGTGGCGCCCGTACAGTTATCCGGCGTGTCAATTTTGCGACCACCCGCCCGCTCCAGACGAGCCGCGGGCCCGAAACATGATCGGTCGTCCCGGGGCTCAAGCTCCGACTTCCGCTGCCTCGAATCCCCGATGCTTTATCGTCATCGGCAGCGCTTCCTGGGGAGCCGAGGCGACGTCGAGCTCCCACGTGGTCGCGCCCCCGTCCTGACCGTCGACAAAGGCGAAACCCAGCTTCTTGTAGTGATCCTCGACCAGTCGGTTGCGCTCGGTCGGGCGGTAGGTGCCGACGATCCGCTCGACGCCCCGGCGCCGCGCCATCGCCACCAGCTCCTGGACCACGGCGTTTTCCACCCTTCGCCCAAGAACGCGGCAGCTCATCAGCCAGGTGTCGATATCCCATTGCCGATCGGTCCGGCGGCAGATCACGACGCAGATCATGCCGTTATCCCCGAACGTGTCGGTGAGCCGGATCTGCAGCGTGAGACACTCGGGGTCGTGCTCAAGCTTCGCCACGTCGGCTTCCGTATAGCGGCGGGTCGTCAGGTTGAACTGGTTCGATTTGTTGATCAGCTGGGTGATGCGGGCGCGGCCGGTTTCGTCGAACGGCTGCACCGTCATCACCATGTCGAGGGACGCCAGATATGCGTCGATATCCGCGACCTGCTTCTGCAACGCCACGCGCCGCGCGTTGTCCTGGTAGAACCCGGCGCGCTTACGATCCTCCTCGGAGAACGTGATGGCCTCGAAATATCCGCTCGCCAGCAGAACGCGGGCGAATAACGCTGCGTCGGTAGGCAGCTCGGGGACGGCGACCTGCGGCAGGGTCTGGCGCACGATCGCACGCTCGGCCGGATTGTCATCGAGGAAGACCAGGGACTCCAAGCCCAGAGACAGCTCCTCCGCAATCGCCTTGATGTTGGTCGCCTTGTCGGACCAGTTCGCCTGAAAGACCGCGAAATGCTCCTCCCGCAGCAGCATCTCTGGATGTTTCTGAAACGGCTGTCGCGCGACCTCGTCGGTGTTCTTCGACGATACCGCCAGCACGATGCCGCGCCCACGTAGCGCCAGTGCCACTTTCTGCACGTCGAGATGAGCCTCGCCGGTGGCATCACCTTGCGCGATCACGATGCCGTCGAGCCCGTCGTCGCCGATGACACCGCCCCAGAGCGTGTTGTCGAGATCCAGCACGAGGCACCGGCGGCTCTTGCCCCGCAGCGCGGCGATCAGACGGCAGACGTGATCGACATAAAGCGGAAGGTAGTCGGCGGCGAACGGCAGCTTGGCGAGATTCCACAAGGTGGCATCATGCCAGTTCGCCAGCCCCACGGTTTCCGCCAGCCCGGCCACGTCAAGCACAAGGTCCTCGGTGCCAGCGACGCTCTCGGCGAGACCGCGGTTGAAATCGTCGATCAGCGTCCGCAGCGTCCCGGGCACCGTCGCGTCCATATGACCGAACAGCGTTTCCGGCGGCCGCGCCACGGTCTGAACGATGCAGATGGCGCCGCTATTCGCCCGGATGCCGGCGCGGATCGTCTCGATCTGACCGAGAGCGGCCGCCACGGTCTGTCGCGCTCCTTCCGCATCCCCCAGAGAGACGTGGAGCGGCAACCCGCGATAGTCGACCGCCAGCAGCACCGCGTCGGGCTTCGCGCGGTTGATGGAGGAGGACGGCGTCAGCGCCTCCTGCATGAGCTGACCGAATTCCGCCTCGACGCATTCGAGAGCGACGCCGTGGCGTGCCGCGGTGGCGACCAGGGTAGGAACCAGGAAATGCGACGTGGCATTGCTGATGATGCCGAGACGGAAGGGCACCAGCGGCGCCAGCGAGCGACCAGCCTTGCGGGCGAGTCCGATCGCCCTTGCCAGATGGTTCAGCTGATTTTCGTCGAGCGCGTGCGACGCCAATGCCTGCAGTCGACGGCCCAGGTTCTCGTCCTGCTGCGTCGCCGCCCGGCATTGGGCGGCGAAGTCGGTCGGCGGCTTGGGGAGCCAGCACAGGCTGGCATAGAGGTTGGCGCTCATGCTCGGATCACTCCTCGGCACTCATCGCGACACGGCCTGCTCACAGCTTGGAATTGATCAATTGGACGAACTCTCCGACGTTCTTGAGCGCGCCGATCTCCGAGGCCGAGAATTTTACGCCGAACGCCTTCTCCACGGAGATGACCAGCCGGATATGGGTCAGGCTGTCCCACTCGTCCACGTCATCGGCCGTCAATTGCGGAGTGAGCTTCAGATCGTCGTCACCGAACACATCGGTGAAAATTCCGGTCAATTTCTCGTATACCTGGGCCTCTTCCATATTCACTCGTCCTCATCGTCGGATGGATTGCGGGAACGTCGCGACCTGCTATCAGCTACGGCATCGAACTGGCTGACGCCGGGCCGTGGGATGAAATGAAACTCGCCAGGCGTTCGGACCAGAGATGGCTGACGCTGGGCTTCGGATGAACCTCGTCCTGAAAATCCGCATCGGCGTCGAGATCGTCCAGGGACAGAATTGAGACGCCGGGCCGGCCGGACAAGCGACCGATCATCCGATCCCGCTTCTCCAGGTAGCTCTGCTCATAGGGAGAGCTCTCCTCATGCCATTTCGGCAGCGGCAAGGTCACAAGTATGACCCTCGAGCCGCCGGCCAGGATGTCGCCGACGGTACGTTCCAGCTCGTCAAATTGCTGGTCGGCCACCGGTCCCGGCCTACCCATATATCTGGTCCAGGTCGCCATCAGACGGCTTCTCTGCTCTTCTGTCAGCACCATGGCGTTACGCTCCTGGTCCGTCAGCGGGCGCGGCCGGTTGGAGAGCAGGTCGGAGGCATCGCGCACGAAGCGGTCGAGCGCGAGGTAGGGCTGAATCGCGATGACGCCATAGTCGAGAAATCTGGTCGGCAGCACCGGAACCGGGCCCTCGGCCGTGCGCCGGTAGAACCCGTACCGATACCGCTCGATATCGATATCGGTGTCGCCGGCGTGACGGTCGGGCGTGTTCCAGTGCATCTCGTTCTCGACGAACATCCCGTACCATATGCCGATGACATAGATCGTGTGCTGGCTCGCCGTCGCCGTCTGCTCCTCGCGGATCAGCGAGACGACCTCGTGCATTTCGGTGACGTTGCTCCCACCGATCGCCAGGTTGTGAACGACCATGTCGGGCAGCAGCGGCTGCAATTCCCTGAGCTTGAACCCGGCCACGACATTGGACGCCCCGAGAAGGATCAGCTTCTGTCCTTCCGATCGCAATGGCGCGCGATCCAGGAACACGTATTTCGGCTCCGTCGTGAATATGGTGTTGGGAGCTGCCGAGGTGTCGAGGCCGCCGGACTGCTTGGGAAACGGATAGATCAGCATCGTCACCGCGAGGACCGCGGCATGAAGGGCGACGAAGAACGCCAGGACGACGAGGCATTGCTTGACTATCGCGCTCACATCAGAAGGCCTTGTAGACGAATTCCGGCGACTTGTGGAAGAACGACGCCACGACCAGGATGATCAGGATGCGTCCAGCCAGTGCCGCGTTGCGCAGCACGAATCCGCTGCCGAGCGCACCAACCGCCCGGCCGCCGCGGCGGATCCGGGCAAGGACGAAATCCCAAGCGGCGAAGGCGACCGCCGCCACCCCGGCGATCGCCAGCGGAAATACGACGCATCCGAATGCTCCGAGCCCGCGCAGGATGTCGCCAAGTCCCTCGATGTCCACCCAGAGGCAGGTCAATGCCAGCGCGAAATATGCAAAAGTCAGGCCCCGGCAGGCGTAGACATACAGCGGATTTCCGCCGAGGGCCTTGTATCCCCGTTTGCCCAGCCGGCCGGTCATGAGCAGCTGCCAGCATTTGTTGAGGCTGGCGCCGGCTCCCATGAGGAGTCCGTAAACGAGGAATACGCTCGTCGTGCCGTGCCACATCCCCATGATCAGAAATGTCACAAAAAACGACACCACGCCGAGCAGCGGCTGGATCGCGGGTGATTCAAACCTGGTCGCAAGCGCCTTCATCAGCGGCAGGAACAAGTAGGTCCTGAACCAGTCCGACAGCGTCATATGCCAGCGCCCCCAGAAGTCGAGAAAGTTTCTGGCGGCGAACGGATGATTGAAATTCTCCGGCAGGTTCTGATTGAAGAGCCAGCCGGCGCCGATGACGATGTCCATGTAGCCGGCGAAATTGTAGTAGAGGTAGATCGTGTAGGCGACGGCGGCGGCTGCGTAGCAGGCGCCGTAGACCGTGCCATGCAGCGGAGCCACATCGTCCAGCAGCCTCCCCGACAATTTTTCGAAGAGATAGTCGGCGGTCGCCGACAGGACCGAGACCTTGATGAAGCCGGTCACCACGCGCGAGAAGCTGCGAAATACCAGATCCTGATCCAGGCGCCGCGACGCCACCGCCTCGCCCGCGGCGAAATCCTGAAAGCGCTGGATCGGACCCGATACGAAGCTCAGGAATCCGCAGGTGTAGTTGAAGAAAGACAGCGGATTGATCGGCGCGGACCATCCGGCCGATCGAGCGTCCACGATCAGGTGCAGAACGCGGAACAGGATGTAGGACAGCCCTATCACGAGATAAGGAAATGGCAGGCCGGGCAGCGCATCGATGAATGAAAAGCGCTTGAGATATACGAAGGAAGCGACAACCGCGACGAGGCCGATGGCGAGGCTGGTGCCGGAAGGGCGCCGGCGAACCAGCTCTATCATGACGTACCCGAGCAGCACGAAGGCGGCGAGCGGAACCACCTGGCGCATTTCGCTCACATAGCTCGCGACGAACAGCAGACTTGCGGCCGCCACGACAAGCCGGCGATAGAGCGGATGCTCGAACAGATGGAACAACAGGGCGGAGCCCAGTACGAACAGCAGGAATGTCGGCGACGTAAAATCCATGCAGCCTCGCCCCCCGCGGCAAATTTCTAGCTGCTCATCGTCCGCGTCGCGGCTTCCCGATCGCACTCAACCGCGGGCATAAACACGGACGTAGTCGATCTCGAAGCGGCCGGGAAATGGCGTGCTGGCGTCGGGGTTCGGGATGAAATTGGGATCCTGATTCCCAATCGCCAGATTCGCCAGCACATACATATCCTCGTTGACCGAGTTCGGCCGCCGCCAGACTTCTTTTCCGTCCAGGGACCAGACGATGTTCTCCTTGGTCCATTCGATGCCGTAGGCATGGAATCCGTCGCCGATGTTGACCACGCCGTTGATCCAGGTGTCCGCGGTCTGCTTGTCCGGCGCGATCACGCCCATGTGGACTTTGTCGGGACGAACGCCCGACGCCTCGAACACGTCGATCTCCGGCGGCCAGGCCACCCGCTTCGGCAGAAGCCAGAACGCCGGAAAGTACCCTTTGCCGAGCGGCAGCTTGGCTTGCATCTCGTAGTAGCCATAGGTCTGCCAGAATGTCAGCTCCGTGGTGATACAGCCCGAGGTGTAGGCAATGTTGTTGACGAACGGCCGGACCCGGACGGGATCGGCGGGATTCGCGGAGATCGTCAACATCCCGTTCTCGATGCTGAAGGGCTGCACGCCCAGCGCATGACCCGCGGTTCCCGGGAAGGCGGGATCGACGTAGATCTGCTTTTCCCCGTTGATGATCGTGAACCGGTCGTGACGGTAGCGGCTGCGCCAGGCGGGCGCGCCCGGCTTCCCGCCGACGGCGTTCTCGTTGATACGGGATACGTCACCGTTATTGAAGTCGTCGCCGAACACCAGGCGATAGCCCGGTGGCGCGAAACCAGTCGGAGCCGATCGAGCGGACGGCGCCATCGGACCGATCGCGAGACCGCTCGCCAAAGTGCCGGCAGCGCCAAGCATGAATGCACGGCGCGGTATCGACGAGCCGAGGGAGCCGGCCGCCGGCGCGGCGAAATCGACACCCCGCCGCTGCCAGGATCGGCGGGCCGGTACTTCTGCTCGCATTCTCAATCACCCACTACCCGAAGCGCCGTCGATTTCGGCCGAGGTGACTCGCGGAGTCAATCGCGGCGAGATGTCAATTCTGTGGCTCGCCTCGCACCCTGGCGCGCTCTCGGCGGTCGCCGCTCGCGGTGGACCGCCGCCATTCGTGCCGGGCAATCGACGCCTAGAAGAACCGCTCAGGCACCGTGACGACGTCGCCGGGTAGCAGCTGCGTATTGTCCGACGCGGTGAACGTCTTCCGGTTGGGCTCGGCGCCGCGCACCACCGTAATGCTGTCCTTCTTGGCTCGAGTGGTGAATCCGCCGGCCATCGCCACGGCATTTATGACGTTGATGTTGCTAGCGTAGTCGTAGGCGCCGGGATGCGTCACCTCGCCAACCACATAGATCGGCCGGAACTGAATCACGTCCATCGTCACTTTGGGATCGATGACATACCCGTCGCGCAGCCGCTCGGCAACCGACGCCTCCGCCTCATGCGGCGTACGATTTGTCACGGGGACCCGGCCGACCAGCGGAAGCGCAATCGTGCCGTCGCGCTCGACGAGATATTCGCCACTGATTTGATCCTGCCCCCACACGTTGACGCGCACCCGATCGCCGGACTGCAGCGTCAGGGGCCCACGGATCGGCTGCGAGGTATCGGGCGGCGCGCTTGGCCCGGTGCCGCATGCGGACAGCACAACAGACAACCCCAACAGAAACGCTCCCAGAATCAATCGCGATCGGGAAAACATCGATATCATGGCAATCCTCTTTTCCGTCATTCCGTTCAGTTGCCGCGGCGCCGGTACCAGCGGCCGCCAGCCTCGCGGGATTTGCGAACCCTCGTGGCAACCTAGTTATGCCAACCCGGGCTCAAGTCATCCGCAGGTTGAGCGTCCGCACAGACTCCCGACGGGTTTACCTGCCGCGACCATTTTGTCAGGCCCGCGCGGCGCTGACTGAGACAAATCTGTGATGTCGCCGGTCACCGGCAGGGTCGAGGCGGCTGCGATCTTCTGACGCGGCTCGGCATTCGCTATCGCAGGAACGATTTCGTCCCGGCACAATTTCATGCATCAGATACTTTCTTTGCGCGCCATTTTGACCGCCGCGATATCGGGATTCGCATTTGAGCGTCGACGGAATTTCAGAAGTCCAGTCGCAGTACCTGACGGCTGCTGCACTGTCGATGGGCACAGAAGACCGCAACTGCCGCAACAGCGGGCGCAAAATGCACTCTCGAGAGCATTGTCCGCCGTTGCCGGATGCCGGATGTGACATCCCTGTGTTCGGATGGTTGAACACTATAAACTGCAACTTCGGCTGAGATATGGTCGAGAGCGTCGGTGCGGGTCGCACAACTCGTCGTGATGAGTCCCCACGCAGGCAACCGAATGGCTCCGCTGAAAACATTCAGAGGCAAGAATTCGGAAGTGGATTTTGCTCTCATGTCATGGCTCGCCGCCGATGAGACGGCTTGGCGACCGCATATGATTGAGAGCGATTTCCCTGCCGTCGACGAACCGGCGGCAACGACGAAACCGCCGAAATTCCGTCGTCGGAAGCGTCTGTTCGATCTCGCAGTGGGCATCCTCCTTATCGTTTTTATGGCGCCGCTGATGCTGATCATCGCGGCGCTGGTGCGGTTGGACGGCGGCCCTGCCCTGTTTGGCCACCGGCGCGTCAGCCCCGACGGCGGTTCGTTCCGATGCTGGAAATTTCGGTCCATGGTCCCCAATGCCGAACAGGCGCTGGCCGATGTGCTGCTGTCCGACCCGGCGGCCCGGCAGGAGTGGAGCGACGACTTCAAGCTCAAGGCGGACCCGCGGATCACGCGGATCGGACGTTTCCTGCGCGTCAGCAGCCTCGATGAGCTGCCGCAGCTGTTCAATGTGCTTACCGGCCAAATGAGTTCTGGTCGGCCCCCGGCCGATCGTCGCCGAGGAAATCGAGCGCTACGGCAAGGGGTTCCAGAGCTACTGCGCCTGCCGGCCGGGAATGACCGGCGTCTGGCAGGTCAGCGGGCGCAACCGCGTCGATTACCGGCGGCGGGTCTTCTACGATCAGCAGTACGCCAACGACTGGTCCTTCGCCCTCGACCTCTCCATCCTCTGTCGGACCGTGATCGTCGTTACCCGGCGCACCGGCGCCTTCTGACGCCGACAGCATAAGGGTGCGGCCAACCCCCTCCCCTTCCACGGATCCGGCACGTGGCGATCGGCCGGCCGTCCTCGCAATCCGGACCTTCTCCATTGCGGATCAGGAGCGGTTCGCGGATCTCTCCGGCGACCGCAATCCCATGCACATGGATCCCGTCGCAGCGCGGCGCACCCAGGCCGGCGCAGCGGTGGTGCACGGGATACATCTCGTTCTCTGGTGCCTTGATGCGATGGCGCGGCAGGGATCGCTCCTGCCCGATCCCCGTGCGCTTCAGGCGCGCTTCATGAAGCCGGTCTACGTGGGCGACACGCCGTCTATCCGCCTCCTCCGACGCACCGCCGACGAGGCCAGCCTGCGCGTGGAAATCGACGGAACGACGCTGGCGACGCTGCGCATCGCCTTTGCTGACCTTCCGGCGCGGGCGGACGCGAAACAGTCCCACAGGGGTGGCGCCCAGACCCTGCAGGAGCGCCGTCAGCCCCTCGAGCTCGATCTGGGGGATATGCCAGGCAGGCACGGGCTCGTACGGGGCGCAGCGACGGCGCACGGGGTCGCAGAGGCCTTCCCGGCGGCCGCGGCCTGGATCCAGCCACCCCGCCTCCTCGGCCTCGCCGCCCTCTCCTATCTCGTCGGCATGGAATGCCCGGGGCTGCATTCGATTTTCGGCACGCTCGCGGTCGATTTCGTCCCGGTCCCCGATGCGCCCAACATCGACTATCACGTCACCGAGATAGACCCGCGGTTCCGGCTGGTGCGCATGCAGGTGGAGGGCCGCGGCCTGGCCGGCACCGCCGAGGCCTTCCTGCGCCACCCGCCGGTACGGCAGATGAGCTTCGCCGCGGCAGCCGCCCACGTGTCGCCCGGCGAATTCGCCGGCCAGCGGGTCTTGATCGTCGGCGGATCACGCGGCCTGGGCGAGCTGACCGCGAAGCTCATCGCAGCCGGCGGTGGCCATCCCACCATCACCTATGCCAGGGGTGCGGCGGACGCCGAGGCGGTCCGGCGCGAGATTGCCGAGACGGGTGCCCGATGCGAGACCCTGCCCTACGACGCGACACTGCCGGCGGCGCCGCAGCTGGCGGTGCTGCCGGACCACCCGACGCAGGTCTATTACTTCGCCACCAGCCAGATATTCCGACGCAAGACCGGACTCTTCGAGGCTGCGGCGCTCCGCGATTTCCTGGCGGTTTACGTCGCGGGCTTCCACGACCTCTGCGCCGCCCTGGCGCCCTGCTCGACCGCAGGCCTGTCGGTCTTCTATCCCTCCTCCATCGCCGTCGAGCGGCGGCCGCGCGACCTGACGGAATACGCGATGGCAAAGGCCGCGGGCGAGATCCTCTGCGCCGATATCGCTCGCTTCATGCCGGGCATGCGCGTGGTCGTCAAACGGCTGCCACGCCTCCTCAGCGATCAGACGGCGACGGTCTCATCGGTGGAGACCACGCCCGCGATCGATGTTCTGCTGCCCATCATCCGCGAGGTTCAGGCGGCGACGCCGAGCCCGGAAAGGCCCTCGATCACTGCGCGGGATCGGTGAGGCCGCCGGTATTTCGAGCCACGAGCAGGAAACTCTTTCGAAACGGCTCGACACTGTAGTTCGGCGCGAATGTCCGGAACTGCGCCATCAGCTCCTGCATCTGCGGACCGTCGATATGCCCGCCCCAGATCTTGACCGGGCAGGCCATGCTATCGACGGCATTCCACTCGGTCGGCTCGATGGCGGCGGCGGACTGGATCGGGATCAGGCGGATGTTCATCTGCGGATTCAGGTAGTGTCCGTAGAGAAAGGTGGGGTCGCCGTCGTCGGGAGCTCCCGCCACGATGAATATCGAGGCTCCCGCACAAGCGGCCATGCTGTTGACCACCAGCGCCGGCTGACGCCAATCCTCCCGATCTCCCCGCACGAATATCGGCCAGGAGACGGAAAGCGCGACGGCGAAGCCCAGAAGGAGGCCGACATAGACCGGTGCCGGCCTCGCGAAGAGTTGGCCGGTGGCGTCGCCGATCGCCTCGGCGACGAGGATATAGATCGCCGGCAGGAGAACCAGGAAGTATCGCGAAAAGAAAAGCGGCACATAGAGCGACAGAGCCGCAAACAGCAGGGCAAACGCAGCGATCGCGAGAAGGAGCAGCTCCTTGTTCGAGATCCGCTTGCCGGCGGTATAGATCAGGGCCGGCACCGTCAGGCCGACGATGAGAATGATCGACCATTTGTAGCCGAAGGTCATGAACGCGAAGCTCTTCGCCTCCAGCACGACGTTGCCCCAGGGAAAGGCTGCCCACCAATAGCCGGTGGCGATCTCGTGGATGTAGCTGAATTGCAGCACCGGCCAGAGAACCGCCGCCGCTCCCGTCAGCAGACCCACGACGCCGACGAGCACGATGTTCCGGCGCAGGCCGATCGCCGCCAGCAACAGCACGGAAAACACCGAAGCCGCCAGCAGGATGCCGAAGAAGTGTGTCCACGCCGCGCCGACCGAGAAGACGCCCAGAAGCGCGAGCCGCCTCCGCAGGCTCCCCTCGTCGAACCGCAGGCTATGCATCGCCGAGAGGAACAGAAAAGTCACGTTTATCGAGAAGAACAGCAGCAGCGCGTACCCCCGCGCCTCGGTCGCGTAGTAAAGCACCCCATAGGAGCAGGACATCAGCAGCGCGACCGCGATCCGCCGCCTGTAGGCCATCACCCGCGACGAGTAGACCAATGGGGAGAGGCAGGCGAGCACCGCGGGAATGAGGCTGGCGGCCCGGATCGAGCTCTCGTCCGCAGAGGGCACAAGGAGCCGCCAGACGTACAGATAGAAGTAATAAAGCGGCGGATTTGACTCGATGGGCCAGACCGACAGCGCCAGCGTCCGCAGCGACTTGCTGGGGTCGGAGAAATAGAGCGACGACAGCTCGTCGATCCAGAAGTTGTCTCGGCTCAGGGTCGTCATCGTGAGCGCAAAGGCGAGCGCGACGACGCAGAGGACCCCGACAAGAACACGGGTATCGACTGCCGAGCCGCCCGTCTCCCTCTTTCGCGGCAGGATGGAGATCATGGCCCGGCCGAAAGCGGATGTAGTTTCAAAGGACATGCGATCAGACCGCCTCCGCACTTCCATCCGCCGCCGCTCCTCTTTGCCGCGGCTTTCAACCGACTGACGCACCAAATGCCGCTGCACCCACGCCATCGGCGGATGAACGGCATTTATCTAAAATACTATCTACCTCTTCCCGCCGACGTCATGCGCAACCTTCCCGTGACAACGGACCAGTGCTCTAAAATCATTGCGCGAGACCCTTTAGGGCATGAGCCGGTTTCGTCTCCTCCTTGCGGAGGAACTCGGCCCGCCTCGGCGCATCAGGGATGAATCCGAACCTCCGGCACCGGCGTTACGAACCGGCAGCCCCACTCCCGCACGAAGGCCATCTGCCCCATGATCTCTTCCCGGAGATTCCACGGCAGCAGCAGCAGATAGTCCGGTTTCGTTTCGGCGATCCGGTCGGGGTGATGGATGGCAATGTGCGTGCCCGGCAGGAAGCGGCCCTGCTTGTATGGGCTGCGGTCGACGACATAGTCGATGAAATCCGAGCGGACGCCGCAATAATTCAGCAGCGTGTTGCCCTTGGCGGGGGCGCCGTAGCCGACGACGGTCTTGCCCCGCTCTTTGGCATCGATGAGGAAGCGCAGCAGCCCCCGCTTGCTCGCCCGCACCGCCTGGGCGAAGGACAGGTAGGGCGTAAGACCGCCAAGTCCGCTCGAAGTCTCTCGCTTTAAGAGGCTCGTTACTTTCGGCCCCACGGGCCTGGCGTCGTCCTCGGCGTGCCGCGCATAGATCCGGAGCGAGCCACCGTGAGTGGACAATTCATCGATATCGAAGATCACGAGCCCATGGCGCGCAAAGACCTGGTTCACCGTCAGCAGCGAGAAATACGAGAAGTGCTCGTGATAGATCGTGTCGAACTGCTGCTCATCCATGAGCCGCAGCAGATGCGGAAATTCCATGGTCACGACGCCTCTCGGACCCAGCAAAGTCTTCAGCCCCTGCACGAAGTCGTTCAGGCCGGGCACATGGGCCAGCACATTGTTGCCGATGATGAGATCAGCCTGCATGCCTTCGGCAACCAGACCCTTCGCCGTCTCGGTGCCGAAGAACTTTACCAGGGTGGGAACCTCCTTCCGCTGCGCCACCGCCGCGACATTGGCCGCCGGCTCGATTCCCAGCGCCGGGATTCCCTTGCCCACGAAAAACTGCAGCAGATAACCGTCATTGCTGGCGATCTCGACGACCCGGCTCTGCCGGCCCAGCTTCAGGCGCTCAACGATCATCTCGACGTAGGTCTTGGCGTGCTGCACCCATGACTTGGAATAGGACGAGAGATAGGCATATTCCGTGAAGATCTCCGCCGGATTCTCGAATTCCTCCACCTGCACCAGGAAGCAGTGTTGGCAGACATAGGCGTGCAAGGGATAGAACCGCTCCATCTGGTTGAGCTGCGCCGGCTCGAGATTGGAGTTCGCGAACGGCGACATTCCAAGATCAGCGAAGGTATGCTCGAGATCCGCGCTGCAAAAGCGGCAGGTCCTGGCATTCATATGACGTGCTCTCCTTCAAATCTCATCGTCAAAATCCGATCGTTATATTTGCCCGCCCGCAGGTGATGATTGCTGAATTCCCGCTCACATCATGCTTGCGCGAGGAAGCCGCGGTAGTCGCTGCAATTCTGGATCTCGGTGAAATAGGCGCGAGGGGTTCGTCTCACGAAATATCACGAGACTGCCAATAGAGATTGGCGTCGATCTGTTGCGTCGTCAGAAGATGCTTTAGCTGCTGCAACCGCGTGAACGGAGGCGCCGTGAAGATTTGCTCGGTCATGCCGATCTGCTCGAAGACCTGGCGAAGCTGCCGGGCTCCGCTTTCCACGTTCCATCGGCACCGAAAACCGGGCAGGTGCTCGCGGATCTTCTTGAACGAGACACGATAGCTGCGGTTGTCGCCACGGCTGTTTCCGATCTCGACGGAGCAGCCCGGAAACGTCTTCCCGACGGCTTCGACGATCTCGCGGATACGATAGTTCTGACCGTCGTCGCCCACGTTGAAGATCTCGTTGGCGACGGCTTCCACCGGCGCGTCCAGACTGGCGCCAGCCGCGTCGCAGATGTCCTGCACGTGCACCAGAGGCCGCCACGGCGTGCCGTCGCTGGTCATCCGGATGCAATTGGTCGTCCAGGCGAGGCCGGCAAGATTGTTCAGCACGATATCGAAGCGCATCCGCGGCGAGGCGCCGAAGGCGGTCGCGTTCCGCAGGAATGTCGGGGCGAACGTCTTGTCGGCGAGTGCCGACACCGCCTGCTCGACCAGAACCTTGCAGCGGGCGTAGGCGGTCTGCGGGTTGACCGCCGACAGCTCCGTCTTTTCCTCGTCCGCCGCTGCTCCATAGATGCTGCAGGACGACGCGTAGACGAATTGCCGCACACCGGCCGCCTTCGCCTTCTCCGCCAGCGTCACGGAACCTTGGTAATTGACGTCATAAGTCGAGGTCTCGTCGAACTCGCAAAGCGGGTCGTTCGACAGCTCGGCCAGATGAACAACGGCGTCGTAACCCGCGAGATCGTCGACGGTGATGCGCCGGACATCCCGGCACACCAGGCCGGGCCGATCGCGCCCGTCGTGATAAAGCCAGCCAGCCTGATAGAAGCCGGTGTCGAGGCCGTCGACCTGGTAGCCGCGCTCCATGAGGCGGTTCGCCATTATGCAGCCGATGTACCCATCGGCGCCGGTCACCAGAACCCGCGCCTTGCCGCTCTTATCCGCGCCGCGCACCCGGGCGCCCACCTGCGCGGGGGCTACCAGATTTTCCATGGTGCGTCTCCATTCTGCCAAAGATCTTCAAGCACGTGCTTGTCGCGCAACGTATCCATATTCTGCCAATAGCCGCGGTGCCGATAAGCCGCCAGCTTGCCTTCGCGCGCCAGCTGCTCCAGCGGCTCGCGCTCCCATATCGTCTCGTCGCCGGCGATATAGTCGTGCACCTTCGGCTCCAGGACGAAAAAGCCGCCGTTGATGTAGCCGACATCCTTGTTGGACTTCTCGCGAAAGGCGTCGACACGGGCATCGCTGTCGATCGAAAGCACGCCGAAGCGCCCAGGCGGCGCGACGGCAGTGACCGTCGCCAGCGCCTTTGAGTGACGGTGGAAATCGATCAGCGCGCGAACGTCGAGATCGGCGACGCCGTCGCCGTAGGTCAGGCAGAACGTCTCGCTGCCGATATAATCGCGGACGCGCTTCAGGCGGCCGCCGGTCATCGTGTTCTCCCCGGTGTCAACCAGCGTCACGTTCCAGGGCTCCACCGTGCTGTCATGGACCTGGATCCGGTCGTTCTTCAGATCGAAGGTCACGTCCGAGCAGGCCATCATGTAGTCGCGGAAATACGACTTGATCATCGCGGACTTGTAGCCGCCGCAGATGACGAAGTCGTTCAGGCCATGTGCCGAATAGATCTTCATGATGTGCCACAGGATCGGCCGGCCGCCGATCTCCACCAGCGGCTTGGGCCGCACGGCGCTTTCCTCGCTGATCCGCGTCCCGAAGCCGCCGGCGAGAATGACCACCTTCATGGCGCGTCAGCCCAATTGCAGCGCGGGGGCCGAAGCCCGCGAAGCGGCCGAATTCCAGCTCGTGCCGAAGAACAGCTCTTCCTGCTCCGCGCGCAACCTGTCGATCAGCCGCCCTGGCGGCAATTCCACGTCGTCGTAGGTCAACACCTGATCCTTCCGAATGTCACGCAGCAGCCGGCACCCGGCGGCGAGGCCCATGGGCAGCAGGCGGTCCCGGTGCGTCACGTCCGCGTTCTCGCATTGCCCGTAGGTCATGTAGTAGCCCATGTCGTCGATCACGTTGCCGGCCGTGAGATCGCATTTCGCGGTTGCCACCACCTCGACTTGCGGCGCTCCCGCCGGCGCAATAACGGCGTCTCCGAACAACACGGCACGAGCCACGGAGTTCGGTACTTCAAAATGACAAAGATGGTAGGGCGTGGTGAAGCAATAGAGCGGCCCGTCGCCCAGCTTGTAGAGCGCAAGGTAGTGCCGCTGCTGCGGCTGCTCGATGGTGCCCAGCACGAAGACGCCGGGCCCCGGCGATGCGCCGACGACGTAATCGATGATTCCCGCCGTGTGCATGAATTCCTTGGTCGGCAGGAGCTCAGCCGCTTTCTCGACGGGAGTTCCGGCCTCCACCGTCGGGCCGGTCATTCCGCGGCGGGCGACCCGCATGCCGGTGGCGTTCGCTACCAGGGCCTGCTCGAACGAGATCTTCGTGCCATCGGCGAAGGAGGCGACCATATGGGGCTTCTGACCCCAGCGCTTCGCAAAGGCGATCTGCGTGGTCGGATTGCGATAGGGATCGTGCAATCCCTTGATGCTGCCGCACAGCACCGGGCGAACGCCGATACCGCGCACGAAGCGGTAGAGGTTCATGATGACGCCGGGCTGGTCGCCGTCGGAATTCGTGTAAACGACCCCCTTCGCATCCGCACGACGCTTCAGCAGCGGACCGATCGTCCCGTCGAGCTCGGCGTTCATCAGGATGACGTGCTTGCGATTCTCGATCGCGGCGCACACCACGGCCGCAGCATAGTCGAGAGAACCGGTCACTTCGATGACGGCGTCGATACCGTCCGCGCGGCATACAATCTCCCAGTCATCGGTGATGGCGGTGACGCCGTCGTCCATGGCGGCCTTGAGCTCGCGCGCGGTCGTGACTTCGCGAGGCGCCGGCTCACCCGCTTCCAGACACGCGCGCTTCGCCAGCTCGAGATTGCGACTGACAATCACAGCCAGCCGCATGCCGGTCGTGACCGTCATGATCTGCAGCGCAATTCCTCGTCCCATGAAACCCGCGCCCACCAAGGCAACGACAATGGGCCGGCCGTCTCGTTGACGGCGCTTCAAGGCCTCATCGACGATGATCATCAGCTTCGCTGCCTCGGCGACGGTAAAAGATGTTCGAGGCTAGCGACCTATGGGTTGTGAGACGCGTGACAATTTCGAGCCTATTGGCTGGGATATCCGAGCATGTCTCCAGCGCGACACGGTACTGCCTTCACAAAAACACTCGCAATTCACCAGTCTCCCGCATACTGCTTCGACGGGGCCCACACGCTCACCCGTCAGCGCCAATCGCAGAGGCAGCCGTGCCTAATATTGCGCCAAGACCGATAGCAACTATCGCGATAAGGTGCACCTCCGACGACGCGCGTGCCCAACGCCCCCCGACCGCTCGGCGGCGCCAGCCGTAGTCGTGGCAGATACCAGCGTCAAAAGCATCGACACCCCATCGGCGGGTACGTCGCAGATCGCTCCGGAACCGCATAATCGGCGGCGGATCGCGGCGAACTTTCTGGTGATGAGCACCGGTAGTGCGCTCATTCTGCTGATCGGCCTCTTCACCAGCGCCTACAGCCGACGCGTGCTGGGACCAATCGCCATCGGACAGGTGGGCTGGAGCGCCGCGGTGCTGGCGTATCTCGGATTGTTCGCCAGTCCGGGTCTGCAGATGGTGGGTCAGCGAGCCGTTGCCAGGAATCCGGGAGATGCGGCGCACCTGACCTCTGTCGTCCTCACCCTGCAGATCCTGTTCGCGCTCGCCGCCTATGTCGTCGTATTGGTCATTGCCGGCCTCGATCTTCGCGGACCGGAAATCAGCATCCTGTTGCTGCTCCAGAGCGTCAGCCTCCTGATCGCGGCCTGCGACGTCCGCTGGGTGCTGCAGGCCCATGAGCGCATGGTTGGCCCATCCATCGCTAATCTCGTCGTCAACGCCGCGCAGGTCCCGGCCCTGATCGCGCTCGTGCGCAGCCCGGACGACGTCTTCGTCTACGTCATCTTCACGGTTCCGTTCTCGCTGGCCGGCATCGCCTACAATTTCTGGTATCTGCGGAATCAGGGCTTCCTGCGGCTGCGGCAGCTGCGCCCGTCGCTTGCCGGAGCACGACAGCTGCTGACGGACTCCTGGCCGTTCGCCCTGTCGCAGGGCGCGATCCTGCTCTACTACAATTGCGACGCCATCATCCTCGGCTTCAGCCAGGGCGACGCGGCGGTCGGGCTCTACAGCACCGCCTACAAGCTGATGCTGGTCTCGGCGGTGATCAGCGGCGCCATGTGGAATGCCTACTTCCCGGTCCTGACCCGGGCCCAGAGGGTGCCGCACGACGCCGCACGGATCGCCAGCGAGTTCGCCACCCTACTGGCGTGGATGGGTCTGCCCATGGCGGCACTGGCCTGGGCCTGCGGCCGGCACGTCGTGGTCCTGATGTACGGCCCGGAGTACGCCGATGCCGGCCGCTACTTCGAATGGCTCTGCCTGAACATCGGCCTGGTTTTTCTCAACACGGGCCTCGGCATGCCCCTGCTGACCTGGGGCTTTCAGAAGCTCCAGCTATGGATGACCGCGCCGGTCGGACTGGCAAATCTTGCCCTGAACCTGGTGGTGATTCCCGTCTATGGTCCGTGGGGCGCGGTCGCCACGACGCTGGCGGCGGAGTTCGCCATATTCTTCCTGACCATCCGCGCCCGTCGGCGAATCGGCATCGGATGGCACCCGATATTGCCGATCATAACAGCACCCATTCTCTGCTCCGCCGCGGTCGCGCTCGGAATAGCGGCCCTGCCCCGCCAATTCGACGAATTCTGGTGGATCGAGCTCCCTGCCGGAGCGGCGGTGCTGGGTGGATGCGTTCTCGTCTTCGAGCGGCGAATTCTGACGGGAGCCCTGGCCCTGTTGCGCAGAAGCTAGATTGGCTTGGCCGCCTCGAAAGTCATGGATTCCAGTTCCAGGAATCCAGGCGGCAAGCGGTTGTCGTTTTCCAGGCCCTGAAAGGCCGCGTGATCGCTGGCGCCGAGCTCGCGCTGGACGATGTCGGTGAACCCGGCATGCAGAAGCGCCCGCTCCATGATCGCCTCGTTATAGATGAACTGATGGCCCCAATTGCGCACGAAGTTGTTGATCGTGAACGCCGGGTCGATTCCATCGGCTTCAGGGATGAATTCCTGGATCGACCACGTCACGTAGGCATCCTCGGTTGGCGTCTTCGCGCTGCCATAGAGCCGGATGATTTTCGCCAGGTCCGGCGTACAGACCCGGATCCTGCCGCCGGGCTTGAGGACGCGCAGGCATTCCGCCAGCATTGCCCGACCGGTGGGATAGGGAATGTGCTCGATCATGTGCTCGCAAAATAAATAGTCGAAGACATCGTCGTCGAACGGCATCCGGGCCGTCGCGTCCATGAATACGATGTCCGGGTTGATGGGGTTTATGTCGGTGTTCAGCCACCCCCTCCTCACATTTGCGCCGACACCGATCTGCAGCTTCCGAACCGTGCTCGCCTCGAGATAAGCCTGAATGCTGCGTGGATCGGTGACCCGCTGCTTGTACTGGCGCTTGATCTCCCGCTTCAGTACCCGGAAGTAGCGGGAGGGCCGCAAGGCGGGCGGCAGAACCAGATCATCTTCAAGCTTTCCGAAATCCGTCGCTCCGACAGCCCGTCCCCGTGCGATCGACGATCGCCCGAATGAACCGGCGGCGCCGGCCTTCTGTGACGCGAGATTGGGTGCCGTCATGTAGTGGCCCTTTGGCAATAGCTAGTCAGGCAACGTCCCCTCGCAGGCGCCTATCGCGGGCTCGCTTCACGGCCCGTGATCCGGATGCATATTGCGCGCTACTCGACCTCTGGCGCACGTAATCGCAAGTCAACGCGCTCATCATTGCGTGATCTCATCCCCGCGCCGCCATCCAGGCGAACAGGTATGCCAGGCGCGCCAGCACTCCAGGTGCCAGGCTGCACCGTGTCGCCTCGCGAATCTGGCGCAGCGCAATCCCGTGATTTCCGTTCGCCCATAGAATTCGTGCCCGACGGATCGCGCGAACGGCGGCCGCCTTCATGGCGTCCCGTCGCAGTCGTTCCACTCTTTCCCGCGACACGTCGCCGCAGGAAATCTGGATCGAGCGCCTTTCATCCACCACGTTCTCGCCGGTCTTCACCAGGCGGCCGGTGTCCTGTCCCGCGTGCACGCGATAACACGCCAGCGGCTCCGGGTCGTAGAAGATCGGCTGGTGCAGAGCGATGCGTTTCCACATGTCCCAATCCGCGCAGTGCACGAGGTCCGGACGAAAGCCGCCCAACTGTTCATAGGTCGCGCGGCGAACGATCATCCCCACGAAGTAAAGACATTGATCCAGCAGAAGTTTCTCGACGAACTCGTTTCCGAGCATGCCCGGCGCCCGACTCTCGAGCGCCGGCAGGCTGAGCCAGTGGCCCTCCTCATCCATGTGGATGACCCGGCAGGCCACGGCACCGACGGAAGGATGAGCGATGATGCCCTGCTCCGCCCGCTCATAGAGGCCGGGCCGCACGGTGTCGTCGCCATGCAGAACATGGATCCATTCGCCGCGCGCCCTGCGGATGCAGGTGTTGAAGTTCTCGATCGCGCCGACATTGCGCGGCTGACGGTAAAATCCGACCCGCCCGCCGCCGATCTCGCGCACCACCGCTTCCGGATCATCCGCGGTGGAGCAGTTGTCGATGACTTCGATCTGCATGCGCTCGGCGCCGGGATCCTGGCAGAGCACGCTCAGCAGCGTTTCCCGCAAATAGCCAGCGCAATTGTAGACGGGAATCATCACGGACCAGAGGGGCCGTGGCGCGGGGTCCACCAAGGGATCGATCCCAGGAGCCGGCGCGTTCATTCTGTTGCTCGAATACATCACGTTAAAATATCGGAAAGTTCAGGCCCGCCGCCGCGTACACGAAATTCCAACATCCCGCATATAACGCGTGATGACATGCTCCCGATCCCTCGCCACCTCCGAGCACCAGCTTGTCACAGGCCGGCACCGCGTGGCTCGATCTGGCTCAACAGATTTGGACGCAAAGTCCGCTCCGACTCCCGTGTCCTATTTGTGATCAATGAAATCGATCACAGCGAACCGGTTCGCCCGGGAGTTCATTAGCCGAGCCGGCAGGGGCATGATGCCGCACGGCATGACTGGTGCGATGTCGACCAACCGCCGCTACAGTTTCTCCGAAATCCGAAGGCGAGAGGCATAGGTGCAACATTCCGCGCGCATGGGGCAACTCGATGCCTTGCGGGCATTCGCCGTTTGCGCCGTCATGCTGCATCATTTTTATACGACGAATTACTTCAGTCAGCATTTTCCGGTTGGAGGCACCGGCCTCTTCCTTTTCTTCGTCCTGAGTGGCTTCCTGATCACGGGCATACTCCGGCAGGGCGATCCCACCTCCGCATATATCGGCCAATTCTATCGGCGCCGCGCCCTCCGGCTCATGCCGATCTACTATCTGGTGGTGATCGGCCTGCTGGCAGTCAGCGCGGATGTCGACCGGCACTGGCCCTGTTACGCCTTCCAGATCATGAACTTCTGCGTGGTGACACAATCGCGCTGGGGTCCCGGCGGACACTTCTGGTCGCTGGCGGCGGAAGAGCAGTTCTATCTCTTGTGGCCCTTCGCGGTCCTGTTCCTGAGCCGCCGGACGCTGATCGTCATCTGCTGGATGCTGATTGCCCTCGCCCCGGCCTACCGGTTCATCGCGACGTCGCTGACCCACGAGGTTTACGTCAACACCATGCTGACCGGCGTGATGGACTGCCTTGCGGCGGGCGCCTTGCTCGCCCTGGCACCGTCGGCCTTTCCGCGACGGGCGATGTTACTGGTCGGCCTTATCGGCGTCGAGATCGCGTTCCTGATGTTTCGATCCGACGTGGTGTCGGTGGCGGACAACGCGTTCTCGCCCACATTCCTTCTGCCCTTCCTCTGCTGGCTCGTTGCCGGCGCCAGCCAGGGCTTCAAGGGTGCTCTTGGATCGGTGCTCTCCAACCCGGCTTTGCGCTACATCGGGCGCATCTCCTACGGCATGTACGTCATTCACTATTTTACGATCCGCCTGCTGGCACCGGTCTTGCCCGCGAACACCAATCCCTATGTGCGGTCGCTGGCGCTGGGCGCGCTCACCATCGCCCTCGCCTCCCTGTCCTGGCACTTCTTCGAGCGGCCGATAAATCGCATGCGCGACCGGTTCCCATCGATCCCATTGCCCGGCCGGACGGCGACGCTTGCCGAGGCGGTGGAGATCTCCAAGCCGTTGGCACCCGAGGCCACCGCGGTCGCGTCGGAAAAATAGGCAGTCCGCCGTCGCCCTGGCCATCCGCGGCTAGAACTGAAAGTACAGAAACTCCGTCGGCGCGTTGGAGAAGGCTTTCAGCAGAGCATAAAGCCCGATCACGCTGACGATGCAGCCGCAGGCGATGGTCGGATGCCACGCCGCCAAGGGCGTGTCGGCGAGGAAGCTGCCGTCGTACCAGATTGACCGCAGTTTGGGCCCGAGAGACGTCTGGTAGTGGCGCATCCATTGCTCCACGTTCGGCATGAACCAGACGATCCAGAACAGGACGATGAGCCAGGGCAGCTCGCGGACCCAGAACAGGTCGAGGTCACCGACCGCAACGCCCAACACCTGCGTCAGCTCGTGGATGATCGGAAGCTCCGCGAGTTCAGGCGGGATGACGACGCCGTTCCATCCGATCATCCCCGCCACCATCCTCAGGGCGGTGGCAACGTCCTGAGAGCGGAAGAAGACCAGGGCGACAGTGGCGCAAATGAAAGTCAGTAGCACGTTCGCGCCATAACGCAGGGACGGCACGCTCGCGTCCGCCCATTTCAAATGCGCCTTCAGGATGCGCCAGCCGTGGTTGACCGTCAGGAAAGCACCGTGCAGGAGGCCGAAGATGATGAACTGCCATCCCGCTCCGTGCCAGATGCCGGAGAGAAACATCGTCGTCAGGGTGGGCAGGGCAAGCACCACGAGAAAAGCCGCGAAAGTCGTGCGGCCCCGTTGGATCACGGCCCTCCCCGCCGCCATCCGCCGGCGTGTCAGCGCCAGCGCCATCGGATTGAAGATGTAGGCAGTGAGGAAGCGGGTCAGCGTGATGTGCCAGGACCGCCAGAAATCGATGATGCTCGGCGCCTTGTAGGGCGAGGCAAAATTGAGCGGCAGGCTGATGCCGAACAGCAGGCCGAGGCCGATCGCCATGTCGGAATAGCCGGAGAAGTCGAAATAGATCTGCATCGCGTAGGAGAGCGCCGCACCCCACGCCTCGAGAAAACTGGGCGCGGTTCCGCCCGCCACCGCGGCGAATACCGGCGTGGAGAAGATCGCGATGCCATCGGCGATGATGACCTTCTTGAAGAGCCCGATGACGAAAACCGTCAATCCCAGCGACAGGAAGTCGACGCGCGGCTTGAAGATCCGTGACTCCGCGAACTGGGGCAGCATCTCCCCGTGATGGGTAATCGGCCCCGCGATCAGGTGCGGAAAGAAGGTGATGAACAGGGAATAGTGCAGCAGCCGCGGCTCGCCGGCGACGCCGCCGTAGATGTCCGCCAGGAACGCGATCTGCTGAAAGGTGAAAAAGGAGATCGCCAGCGGCAGCAGCAGGTGCGGCGGCTCCCAGCCCGAGCCCACCGCCTCGGCGACGACGTGGCCGAGAAAGCCGGTATATTTGAAAATGCCGAGCAGCAGGAGGTTCACGGTCACGCCTAGCACCAGGACGCCTCTCGATTTTTGCCGGGCCAGTCGGCGTCCCAGCAGAAAATTGAAGCCGATCGATCCCAGCAGCAGCGGCACGAAACTGACGTTCCACCAGCCATAGAACACCAGGGACATGCCCGTGAGCCACGCGAGGGCCAGCTGCGGGCGGCCGACGGAGCCCAGCAGATAGAAGCCGATCAGGCAGATCGGGAGGAAGCCGACTATGAATGTGGCGGAATTGAACAGCATGTCGATTTGAGCTCGCTCAAGGAATCCTGGCCGAGGCCGGTGGCGCCGACGATCGCCCGCGAGAATACCCGCGCCGCCGACCAGCGCAGATGTATCGCATCGATGAAAGCGTCTGCGTGCAGCGGCAGATCGGTGGTGCCGGGAACCCACAGGGACGCCGAGGACCCCGCCAGGGCGCCGGCCACTTCGGCGGCGAGCTGCTTCATCCCCGTTCCCTCGGGATCGTACTGCCGGATCCAGTCCGGGCTCATGGGCTCCATGACCACGACCAGCCGCCGTCCGCTTGCCGTGAGCCGCAGGGCGAGCTCATGCAGCGCCGACAGGCATTGGGGATCGGCGCTGGGAAGCTCGCCGTAGACGAGGGTCTCGCGGCTGACTGACGTATCGAGAGGACCACCGCCATAGCGATCGAAAATCGCGACATCGAGCGGCATCTCGCCGTTTTTCTGGTCGTGGATGATCCAAACGTTCTTCGCGAGGATGATGGGATCGAAGTACTTCAGGTAATAGAGATATCTCCAGCTGCGGCGATAGATGTAGTCGTCGACGTCGGCCGGCTCGAATACCTTCGCGTCATGGGTCGAGCATTCCGCGAGATCCAATGGCGCCACGATGGTGAGCACGTCCCGGACGCTGGACATGCGCGCCAAAAAATAGCCGGCGGTGAAGGCGGTCTGGTTCATTCTCAGCCCGCAGAATGCCGCATTCAGCGCCACCGCCCGGCCCCCTGCGGCCTCCTGCACCGCCCCGGCATCGAAATTGCGCCAGGTTACCGATGATCCCACGGCAAGCACCGTCGGCGCCTCCTGGGGATGGGCGCGCAGCCAGTCCAGCTTCTGATCCAGGCAGAGATTGTTGGAAAACTGCGGCGGCGGCCGCAGGCCGAAATGATTCAGTCCCCACAGACCGAGCATCGACAGCGACAGAATAGCAACCGCGGTGCCGACCACGGCGGCCGGATACACCAGGGAGAAACCACGCTTCATTCGATCTCTTTCGCAAGCAGCATATCGGATCGACAAGCAGCCTACACTCTCCCGACCGGCTCCAGGCCGACACACGATATCGTGGAATTGCCCCGCTTAGGCGGCGTCACGCGCCCGTTGCGGCTCACGCGAACCCCGAAGCCCCGTCGGAGGCGAGGGACGGTGAGAGGGATCGGTGACGAAGATTCTAGGCGTCATCCCCTCTGGCAGGGGTGAGCAGGCTGTGGCCAAGGGGGGTCATCCGACAATCGCCCCCACCCCGGGGACGCGTGGCCAACTCCGAGATATCGCGAGGCGCCGCGATCCTACTCCGCCGCGAGCGGCAACTCCCTCACTTCGGAGATCGGCCGGCAATATTCCGGATGCCTGAACAGATGGGCGACGAAAATCTGCTCGTGCCAGGCGCGCGGCAGCCGGCTCCCGTAGAAGCGGAGCCCTTGCACCGGCGCCAGCTTTACGTCTTCGTTGGCTGCGTTGAACTCCTTGATGGCCAGGAGCTCGCCGGTAAAATCATTGTAGGCCCAGTCGATGTCGCCGACCATGTCGTCGAAGTAACAAGCGATACGCGGCAGAAGATACCTGCCTTCCGCCGCGAGAATCTTGAACGCAGCCATGGTCGAGGAATAGTAATCCAGATCGAACGAGATGAATCCGATCGGCGGCGGATTCTCCTGCACACAGAAGTTCTGGATCGTTTCCTCGACGGGGCCGAGCATGAGTTTCGAGGATCGCAATCTCGACTTCAGCTTGCCCGGGTCCATCGCGAAGTAGCCGGCCTGCCACAGATAGGGCAGGTCGCGGTAGTCGACCGGTGGCGGCATGCCGCTCCCGGTATCGAAGCCATAGGTGAGGACTTCGACCCCGGTCTCCTTGCGCACCCGCTCCGCATGATGCTCCAAAGCAACGAGCCCATTGCCGCCGGCCACGCCGAACTCGATCGCGGAAATGCGACGATGGCCGAGCGAGCGGGCCAACATCGCCCCCTGCAACAGGCAATGTCCGTAGTGCGGACGCTCGATCACGTCGTAGTCCAGCTTCGCCCGATAGCCCAGGAAGTCCAATCTCCGGTCAAGCCAGCGCAGCACTGAAAATCGCAGCGGCATGGGATCCTTCAGGGCCGCCCGAACGCCGTTCATGGCGCGCGACGGCTTCCAGACGTTCCGAGGCCGCGCCTCGGCATCCCCTGTCGCCGGCCTCACGTCGTCGAAGTGGTCTGTGTTGCTGCGCGATACCATTCCTGCCTCACCATGCGATGACGATCCTGCGGCTCTCGCAGCCACATATGGACAGTTATAAGCAGCGCCTGCGGCGCAAGTGCCCTCGGCACCGCGACATTACTAGGATATAATTGACACACCGATATTCCAGAGCATGCGTTTAAATCGACCGCTGTGGCAAGACCGATGATTGAGCAAGGGTCGGCTCATGTCAGAAGCGGCGACCGGCGGGGCATGCATGATCATCATCGGTGGAACTCACGCTGACGGCACCGCCGCCGGCGCACTCGCTGTCCTCTGGCATGCCTCCATCGCCGGAATCCTGTCGTTCAAATTCGGAGCGAAAGGCTGACGGCAACGCGATCCGCCGACCCGCCGCCGCATGCTCTTCAATTCATATCAGTTCATCTTCCTTTTCCTGCCGCTGGCGGTCATCGGATTCTATTTTTTCGGATCCATAAATCAGCGCTACGGGCTCTACTACCTGATAGCGGCGTCCATGGTTTTTTACGGCTCATGGAGTCCGTTCTATCTGCTGGTGCTCGTGTGCCTGCTGCTGATCAATGCGGCGTTCGGCGCCTATCTCTGCGGCCAGCATCTGAAGTTCAGGAAGGCCGTCCGAAATCTGGGAATAATTCTCAATCTCAGCGTGCTCGGCTATTTCAAATATACGTACTTTCTCGCGGAGAACCTCACGAACGATCCGCGCATTCTCTCGGAGTTCAAGGACATCATCCTGCCACTCGGCATTTCTTTTTTCACCTTCCAGAAGATCGCGTTCCTGATGGATGCGGAAAAAGGCCTGGTGGGCGAATTCAAGCTGTCGCGATTCTTTCTGTTCGTGATGTTCTTTCCGCAGCTGATCGCCGGCCCGATCGTCCATCACAGCGAGATGTTCGGCCAGTTCAAGTCGCCGAATTTCGGACGGTTCTCGTGGCACGCCCTGGCGGTGGGACTGACGATCTTCCTGTTCGGCCTGTTCAAGAAGACCGTCCTCGCCGACAACATCTCGCCGCTCGCGGACGGCCTCTTCGCCGCGAGCGCGGAGGGAAATGCGATCAATCTCGTCTGCGGATGGAGCGGCGCGCTCGCCTACACGATGCAGCTCTATTTCGACTTCTCCGGCTATTCGGACATGGCCATCGGACTCGGCGAGATGTTCGGACTACGGCTGCCGGTGAATTTCGACTCTCCCTACAAGGCCACGTCGATCATCGACTTCTGGCGCCGATGGCACATGACGCTGTCGCGGTTCCTCCGCGACTACGTCTATATCTCCCTGGGCGGCAACCGGAAGGGCGAGCCCCGGCGCTACGTCAATCTGTTCCTGACCATGCTGATCGGCGGCATCTGGCACGGCGCGGGCTGGACCTACATCGTCTGGGGCACGCTGCATGGTCTCTGCCTGGTGATCAATCACGCGTGGCGGCAATTCGTGACGCCGCGCCTGACCCTGCCGTCGCTGCCTCGGCCCGTGGCGGCGGGACTGTCCTGGCTGTTCACCTTCGTCGTCGTCGTGCTCGCATGGGTGTTCTTCCGCGCGCCGACATTGGCGGCGGCCTTCTCCGTCATCGAGGGCATGATCGGCCTGCACGGCATCGGCACGCTGGACGCTGCCGGTGTCGATGCCCTGTCGCAGCCGCGGATGGGTATGCGCGAGTTGGCGCTGCTGCCGATCCTGCTCAGCATCGCGCTGCTGATGCCCAATGTCCGCGAGCTCATGGGATCGGCATTCCCCTCGCTCAAGGACGGCGGCCAGAGCCGGCGCATGTGGATGGCCCAATGGCAGCCCGACCTGCGCTGGGCCGCCGTCGTGGCAATGGCGGGCGGGTGGGCCATCATCGCCAGCAGCGGCATCAGTTCATTCATCTATTTTCAGTTCTAGGGCGCCGGCATGGCTAGATGGCGCAACGATCAAGGCTACGCGCTGGCGCTGCTGGGGGGCTGCGCGGCCATTCTCCTGCTGTACATGGCTGCCTGCGTCGTCGTGGACCCCTACAGTGTCTTCAATCTCTTCGCCTTTTCCCAAGCGAATGTCGAGCGGAGCTATCGATATGCCAAGACCAAGTACATCGCCGAGCATTGCGGCGAGTACCGCGGCATCCTGTTCGGCAATTCCCGCAGCCTCCAATTCAGCGAGCGGGACATGGCGGACGATTTCGAGGAACGATATTTCAATTACAGCGTCCAGGCCGACAGCTTCGGCGGGATAGAGCAGAAGCTTGGCTGGCTGATGCCGAGGTGCGGGTTCAAGGATGTGGTGCTGGTGGTCGACGCGCAGATGATGCTCTCGAAGCCGCTCGATCAGGGGCTTTTCCTGCGGGAGCACTACTACGTATCCCAGACCAGCAAATGGGAGTTCTATCTTCCCTTCCTGCTCGTCCCGCCGAAGATCGTGCTCAAGACGGCGATCGTGCAGCTGACGGCGGCGCTGCAGCCGGCGCCCGTCCTGCAAAAGCCCGAGCTCGTCAGCGATCGCGAGGTCCGGCGCGGCATACCGCCGATACAGCGCGCGTGCTATGCGCCGGATCCCGTCGATCCCGCTGTATATCACGCCAACATGGACGGGTTCCACCGGATCGTCAGAAGGCTGAAAGCCGACGGTCGGTCGGTTCAGGTTCTCGTTGCACCGCTCAACCAGAACCTGCTCGCGCATTTCGACTACCATGCGGTCGCCGATGCGGTCGCCGATGTCGTCGAGACAGCCGGAGGTGCCACGGTCTTCACCGGCTACAACAAGCTTGCGCTGTCGGACGATCTCTACATGGACCTTGGGCACTACAATGGTGCCACCGCGGCTCTCCTGCTGAAGATCACCGCCTCCCACGAGCGCTCGGGACCTCTGATGGGCTGGTATGCCCGGGACGAGGCCGGCGAACTGCGCAATCTCCTCATCGCCAACGGCGAGGCGCGGGCTGCGGCCTGCGCCAGCGGCGAAACCATGATTTCCACCGCGCGCGCGCCTCCGCGGATTGGCACCGGCCCGCAGCAATAGCGTCGAACCCGCGCACGATAGGGATGCCGAGCCCGACTATGGCCCCGGGATCGGCCTTCGTCGTCACGACGTCATGGCGTTTGCAATTTCGTACAAGCATCGACCTCCGATCTTGTCGAATGTCCCTGAGGGTGATGCCGCTCGCAGAGGAGTTCGCCGCATGGAGATGTGCCAGGGACCTCGCGCTGAGACGAAGCGGCCGCGCCTCGCGGCGCCACCCCGCGCCTGCGATTGCCACATGCATATCTTCGGGCCGCCGGCGCGCTATCCCTACACCGCCGATCGCGGCTATACACCGCCCAACGCGCTCGAGCCCGCCTATCTCAAAATGGCCGGAACCCTTGGTCTGGAGCGCATGGTGGTGGTCCAGGCCAGCGTCTACGGCTGCGACAACACCCGCACGGTGGCGGCGGTCGCCGATTTCGGCCAGCACCGCGCGCGCGGCATCGGCATGATCGAGCAGGGCACCAGCCGGCAGGAGGTGCGCCGGCTGTTCGACGCCGGCATCCGCGGCACGCGCTTCATCACGACGGTCAAGGGCGGCCCCACCCTGGAGCATCTGCCTGGCGTCGCCAAAGAGATCGCCGAGTTCGGCTGGCATATCGAGATGTATGTGCCGCGGAACCTCTGGAGCGAGTTGCTGCCGGTGGTCGCGCGCCTGCCGGTGCCCGTGGTCTTCGACCACATGGGCGGCATGCTCGCCAACACCGATCCCGATGATCCCGATTTCGTCGGCATGCTCAGGCTGCTGGAGTCCGGTCGCTGCTGGGTGAAGCTCTGCGGCTACCGCGCGTCGCTGACCGGCCACCCCTACGCCGACGTCGAGCCGTTGGCGAAGCGGTTCATCAAGCATGCGCCGGAGCGCTGCATCTGGGGTACCGACTGGCCGCATACGACGCTTCCGGACTACATGCCCGACGACGGCGATCTCCTGGATCTCCTGGGGACCTGGGCGCCGGATGCCGCCGTGCGGCAGCGGATCCTGGTAGATAACGCCGCAGAGCTCTACGGCTTCGCGTAAAGGACGGATCGGCACATGGCGCCCAAGGCAGGTCTTCCCAACATCAAGCGCCTCGTCTATTTCGAGAAGCTGTTCGATCCCATCGCCGAGAAGACGTTGGTCGCCCGGCCGGAGATCGACCTGGTGCGCCTGCGTTACAAGGCACCCGAGGCGGAGACATGGCCGGAGATCGCCCGCGCCCACGGCTATCAGATCCAGCCGCGCGGCGAGCTCTCCGAGCCCTGGTTCGGCAACGCGGCGCTGCTGCAGCGTTGCCCGAGCCTGCTGGCGATCTGCTCCAGCGGCGCCGGCTATGACATGGTGGACGTCGATGCCTGCACCGCGGCGGGTGTCATCGTCTGCAACCAGTCCGGCTTCAACAAGGAGGCGGTCGCCGAGCACGCCCTGGGATTCATCCTGGCACTCTCCAAGAAGATCAGCCTCGCCGACCGCGCGCTGCGGCGGGAGAACGTGACTGACCGCTGGAAATTCATGGGCAATGACATCAGAGGCAAGACGGTGGGACTCGTCGGCATCGGGCAGATCGGCACCCGCACCGCGGAGCTCTGCCGGCTGCTCTTTGGCATGACCGTGCTGGCCTATGACCCTTACCTGACCAAGGAGCAGATCGCGGACCGCGGTGGCACCAAGGTCGAGCTCGACGAGCTGATGCGGCGCTCGGACTTCGTGTCGGTGCACTGCCCGCGCAACGCCGAGACCATGGGAATGCTGGGGTCGGCCCAGTTTGCCCTGATGAAGCCCTACCGCCTACTTCATCAGCACCGCGCGGGGCGGCATCCATCGGGAGGACGATCTGGCGCAGGCGCTCAGGGAGCGCCGGATCGCCGGCGCCGGCCTCGACGTCTTCCTGCAGGAACCGCCGCAATCCGACCACCCGCTCCTCGCCTTCGACACGGTCCTGGCGACGCCGCACACGGCGGGCATGACCGAGGAATCCTTGTACGACCTGGCAGCCGCCACCGCGGCGCAGTGGATCGATATCTTCGCCGGCGCGGTGCCGCCGCGCCTGGTCAATCCCGAGGCCTGGCCGCGCTACGTCGAGCGGTTCGAGCGGATTCTCGGCGTGAAACCGCCGCCGCTTCCCTGACCCTGCTTCAGGCGAGAAGCACGCGGCCCTTCGTCTCCGGCAGCAGCAGGGCCGCCACCACCACCAGCGAGAAACCGGCCATCGCGAAGATGCTGATCGCGTAGCCGAGCGGCATCACCGTCGCGAGATAGCCCACCAGCAAGGGAAAGATCGCGCCGATGCCGCGCCCTGCGTTATAGGCGAAGCCTTGCCCGGTGGCGCGCACGCTGGTGGGAAACAGCTCGGTCATGAACGGGCCCATCTGGCAAATCGCCGCATGGGCGCAGAAGCCCAGGGGGAAGCTCAGCAGCAGCATGAAATCGTTGCTGATGGGAAGCGCCGTATAGGCGACGCAGAGCAACGCCGCGCAGACCGAGAAGAACGCGAAGGCCGTGCGCCGCCCGAACGCGTCGGCGAAATGCGAGCAGGTGATGAAGCCGACGAAGGCGCCGATGGTGAAGACGATCGTGTAGGTGCCGGTGTTGAGCACCGAGAGACCGCGGGTGGTCTTGAGGAAGGTCGGCAGCCACACGATCAGCGCGTAGTTCCCGCCCTGGAGTCCGGTACCCAGCAGCGCCGTCAGGAACGTTGTCGGCAGCAGGTCGCGGCGGAAGATGGCGAAGGGCGATCCCGACCGCACTCCCGACGCGCGAAAGATCTCGGGTTCCTCCACGAAGCGGCGGACGTAGAACACCAGGATCGCCGGCAGGATGCCGATCCAGAACATCGCCCGCCACGCCCATTCCGGTGGCAGGATCGAGAACATGATGGTGTAGAGGATCGCGGCACTGCACCAGCCGACGGCCCAGCCGCTCTGGACATAGCCGACGGCGCGGCCGCGGAACTGGGCGCGGACGATCTCGCCGATCAGCACCGAGCCGCAGGCCCACTCGCCGCCGAAGCCGATACCCTGCATCGCACGGCAGATGAAGAGCTGATTGAAGGAGTTGGTGAAGCCGCTGAGGAAGGTGAAGACCGCGAACCAGGCGATGGTGACCTGAAGCACCCGCACCCGGCCGAAGCGGTCGCTCAGGGCGCCGGCGAACCAGCCGCCGAAGGCCGAGAGCACCAGGGCGACGGTCCCGAGCATGCCCGCTTGCGGTGCGGTGATGCCCCACACCACCATCAGCGTCGGAATGAGATAGCTGTAGACCTGGACATCGAGCGCATCGAGGGACCAGCCGCCGAAGCAGGCCCCCATGGCACGCCGCTCCCGCCGATCCAGATTCGACATCCAGTCGTAGAACATCGGCTTTCCCCCTCGGAGCTGTTCTCGGCACCGCGTCCTGCGATGCCGGCGCGTATCGTCACGCGGTATTCCGCTGTGGCGTCGCTTCTCGTCCGGGTTCGACAGTCCGGCAGTCCAACCGCGGGGTATTGCATGAAATTGCGAGACGCACGCCACATCCTTGCGCCGCACGCAATGCAATTTCATGCAATACGCAGGCTTTGCGCTTCGGCTGGGATGGGCGACAATCGAATCCACTCCGCGCCGGAAGGCCCACGGCTCGAGACGTCGGCGGCAGCGGAGCCAGAAAATCTAATCAGGGGGGATGCCGTCATGCAGACGTGGTCATCGCGCAGCCGACATCAGGGAATTCCGCGGCGACGTCTCCTCCAGGCATCCCTTGCGGTGGGCGTGCTGGGTGCGCCCGCCATCGCCCGCGCCCAGGCCGCGCGCACGCTCCGCTTCGGCACGCCGGTGCCCCCGGACTCTACCTACGGCCGGGCGGTCCAGATGTTCGCCGACGAGTTCGCCAAGCTCAGCGGCAACAAGTTCAAGATCGACATCTACGCGAATTCCCAGCTCGGCAGCATCAAGGACATGCTGACGTCGGTGCAGCTCGGGACCCTCTCCATGGCGATCGCGGTGCCGGCCTGGTTCGCGGGCTTCGCGCGCCAGATGGACGTCTTCAGCCTGCCATTCCTGGTGGATTCCCAGGATCGCTTGCGCGCCGCCCTCGACGGCCCCTTCGGTGCCCGCATGGCGGGCTTTGCCGGCGACGTCGGCTTCACGCTGCTGGGCTGGTTGATCATGGGGCCGCGGCAGATGGCGAACAACCTGCGCCCGGTGCAGACGCCCGCCGACCTCGCGGGGATGAAGATCCGCGTGATCTCGAGTCCGGTGTTCCTCAAGACCTTCCAGATCCTCGGCGCCAATCCTGTCGGCCTCGATTCCGCGGAAATGTACCTGGCCCTGCAGCAGCACACCGTCGACGGCGTCGAGAACTCCTCGGTCGATATTGTCAACCTCAAGCTCTATGAGGTCAGCAAGTACTTCTCCACCACCGCCCATATCATGGATCTCTTCGGCGTCGCCATGAACAAGGCGCTCTGGGACGGGATGTCGGCGGAGGAGAAGGGCATGGCCCAGCAGGCCATGAAGACGGCGATGGACTGGGAGTGGAAGACGCAGCCGGAAACCACCAAGGCCGCGGTGGAGAAGATCAAGACGACGATGCAGGCCAACGACCTCACGCCGGCGGAGCGGGAGAAGTTCATCGCGGCGACGAGGCCGGTCTATCAGCAGTTCGAGGCCTCGATCGGCAAGGACCTCATCGACCAGGCGATCCGCGAGCTGGGTCCAGCCTGAGCCGCCGGTGGCGGGCATTCTCGAGCGCAGCGGAATCCCGGCGGCCCTCGCGCTCGGAACGGAAATCGTTGTGGTCGCCGCCCTCGGCACCGATCTCGCCGTCACTTTCGTCAACACGGTCGGCCGCTACGCCTTCAATTCCGGCATCGATTGGGCACCGGATCTCTCCACAATCTGCCTCGCCATCATCACATTCCTGGGCGCCGCGGCCTATTACCGCCGCGGCTCCGGCATGGCGTATACCGCCCTCGTCGACCTCCTGCGGGGCCAAGCGCGGGACGCGGTGGAGGCCACCGGCCTCTGGACGGTGATCGCGGTCTCGGCCGTCTCGCTTTTCGCCTTCCCGCCGTTCTTCCGCTCTCACCTCGCGCAATCCCTGCCGGTGCTGGACATCAGCGGCGGCTACGTCGCCGTCTGGCTCGGTATCGGCCTCGCGCTGATGATCCTCTTCAGCGCCGAGAAGCTGCTGCGCCTGAGCCTGCAGGGCGCCTTGCTCGGCTTTGCCGGCGCCGCCAGCGTCGCCGCGTTCGCTCTCGCGCTTCGCCTGCACTATGTCGGCGGCGACGGCGCTCTCGATCCGATGATTCCCGTCGCGCCGCTCCTGATCATTGCCTTCGCGGCGGGAGCGCCGATCGCCATCGTCCTCGCCCTCGGCGGCATCCTCTTCTTTCTGATGACCGGCCTGGCGCCGATGGTGGTCGTCCCCGCCGCCTATCAGGCGGGCATCGGCAGCTTCGTTCTGCTGTCGATCCCCTTCTTCATGATCGCCGGCGCGCTCATGGACGTCACGGGCATGGCGGCGCGACTCATCGACATGGTGGAGGAGTGGATCGGCCATTGGCGCGGCGGGCTGCTGCTGGCGGAGGTGGTGGCGATGTACATCGTCTCCGGCATGAGCGGCTCCAAGGGCGCGGACATGGCCACCGTCGGCGGCATCATGCGCGGACCGCTCCGGGCGCGGGGATATCCGCCGCCGGAATCCGTGGCCGTGCTGGCGGCGGCGGCGGCCATGGGCGAGGTAGTGCCACCGTCGGTGGCGCTGCTGATCCTGGGCTCGATCACGACCTTGTCCGTGGGCGCGCTCTTCGTCGCTGGCGTGATCCCCGCCGCACTGCTGGCGGTGACGCTGGCAGCCGGCATCATCCTCCGAAGCCGCAGCCACAACTTTCCGCGCGGACCGGCATTCAACGCCCGCCGCGCGCTCGGCAGCATCCCTCGAGCGGTGCCCGCCCTGCTCGTGCCGCTTATCGTGATCGGCGGCATCGTCGGCGGCATAGCCTCGCCGACGGAGGCATCCTCCTTCGCCGTGGTCTACGGCGTCCTCGCCGCCGGTTTCCTCTACCACTCCATCGGTCTCCGCCACGCCTGGACAGGCTTGCGCGACGCGACGCTGATGGCGGGTATGGTGCTGTTCATGATCGGCACCGCGAACCTGCTGTCGCAAGCGATCGTGATCGACGGGCTCGGCCGCACCTTGGCCTCGGCCTTCGCCGCCCTCGACAACCCCCTCGCCTTCCTGTTCCTCAGCATGGCGGCGCTGGTGGTGATCGGCTTCGTCCTCGAAGGCTTCCCCGCCATCCTCATCGCCGCGCCGATCCTGCTGCCGGTGGCGGCGCGCATGGGGATCGATCCCCTGCAGTACGGCATACTCCTGGTGATGGCGATCGGGATCGGCGTGTTCATGCCGCCGGTGGGCATCGGCTATTACGTCGCCTGCGCCATCGGCGAGGCGCCCGCTGCCGCCACCATGCGGCCGAGCCTGATCTACAACGTCTTCCTGCTGGTCGGCCTAGCGCTGGCGGTGATCTTTCCGGAGATCACCCTGGGCCTGCCGCGCCTCTTCGGGATGCGCTGATCGTCATTCGGCCGCGCGTTCCGGCGCCGCGGCGGCGCGGGACGCCGCCCAGGCGGTGGCGCTGATCGACGACCAGACGGGAATGCCGAGCCGCTGGCGCAGTTCCTCCAGGACTCCTCGGGTCGGAAGCTGCGAGCAGGCGATGAAGAGCGCCTTGCTGCGCGGCGTCGCCGTGCGGAGCGCCAGATCCAGCACCTCTTCCTCGGTGACGCGACCGAGGGAGTCCACGTCGGGGCAGAACAGGCTGTTCAGCACTTCGACGTCGATGCCGGCGCCGGCGAGATACGCCTTGAGGCCGTCATTGACCGGCGTCAGATAGGGCGTCGCGACGGCGGTCTCGCTGACGCCCTCGTGGCGCAACACCTCGATCATCGCCGCCGCCGTGCTGGTGACGATGGCGCCGGTCTGCTTCCGGAGCGCCGCGGTGATCTCCGCCACGCCCTTGGCGCCGGAGAGAAATCCCGCCGCGGTGCAGCCATGCACCACGAGGCGGGGGTGCAGCGGCTGGAACTCCTCCACCACCTCAAGGGTGCTCCGGGCGTAGGCCGGCATATTCTCGACCGTGACGCCTTCCGACGGCACCGGCACCCGTGCCACGGCGAAGGGCGCCAGCTCCGGCGCGAGCGCCGTCATCTCCGGCTCCGCCGTGGTGTTGTTGGCGGGCACGATCAGCACCGCGCGTGGCTTGGCCTGTCCCATGGTCCCTCCGGAAGAAGAGCGCACCAGCATACGCAAGCCGGGCGATCCCGCGCAAGCAGCCGGGCCTCCGGTTAACCCGCGCATCACCTTATCGCAGCCCGCAAAGATGCTGCTCATCGAACGAATATTCCCGCGCTTTTCCCCCGCCGGTACCGTTCCCGCGCGCTGCCGAGCCCGGCGGCGTCCTGAATTTCGCATTGGGAAGGTCTCGTGGCCGGCGTCCTCGATGGCATCCGCGTTCTCGACTTCACGCGCGTCTTCGCCGGGCCGGCAGCGACCCAGATCCTGGGCGATCTCGGCGCCGACGTGCTCAAGATCGAGGAGCCCGATACCGGCGACAGCGCGCGCTTCTTCGGCGTGAGCGCCGGCGGGCGCGCGACGCTCGACGGCGCCAGCCCCTCCTACCTCGCCTTCAACCGCAACAAGCGCAGCATGACCCTGGATCTCGGCCGCGCCTCGGCGCGGACGACGGCGCTGCGGATGGCGACCGCCTGCGACGTGGTCATGCACAACTTCCGCCCTGGCGCCATGCAGCGCTGGGGCCTCGACTACGAGCACCTGCGCAAGGTCAACCCGCGGGTGATCTTCTGCGAGTTCTGGGCCTATGGCGACCGCGGCCCCCTCGCCCATCACGGCGCCAACGACATCGCGCTCCAGGCCCACAGCGGCCTCATGAGCATCACCGGCGAGCCCGACCGCCCGCCGGTGCGCTGCGGCACGGCGGCGATCGACCTGCATGCGGGGCTGGGCGCCGCCACCGCCATCCTGGCGGCACTGCTGCACCGGGAGCGGACCGGCGAGGGTCAGGTGGTGGAGACCTCGCTGCTGCGCGGCTCCGCCCATCTCATGAGCTATTTCTATACGGAGTACTGGCTCGACGGAAAAATCCGCCAGCCCATGGGCACCGCCAATCATCTGAGCGTGCCCAATCAGCTTTTCGCCACCGCCGACGGCAGCGTGGTGATCGTGGCGCCCACCGACGACATGTGGCAGCGCTGCGCCAGCGCCCTCGACGCGGCGACGCTCGACCTGCCGGAATTCCGCCGAGACACCGACCGCCGCCAGCATCGGGAGCGGCTGGTGGAGATCCTGAGCGGCGTCACCGGCGCGCTCTCCAGCCAGGAGGTCGTCGAGCGCCTGGGCCGCGCCCGCGTCAACGTCGCCAAGGTCAACAACGTCGGCGAGGCCGCGGACAGCGAGCAGCTGGCAGCAACCGACGGCATCTTCGAAATCCCGATGGGCGACCGCCGGATCAAATCCGTGGCGCCGCCTTTCGCGATGTCGGCGACGCCCGCCTCGGTCCGGCACCCGCCGCCGGCGCTGGGCGCGCACACCGAGGAGATTCTCCTGGAGCTTGGCTTCGACGAGGCGGAGATCGCCGCGCTCACCGCCGACGGCGCCTTCGGCGGTCAGCCGAAGGCCGCGAGGTAATCCCCGAGCTTGAGGGCGGCGCCCTGGCGCTGGCTCTCGATCGCGCCGAAGACGATGGCCGAGGACGCCAGCATCGCCTCGGCGTTGGTCGCCATCTCCGGACCGCCGGCGAGCCACTGGGCGAACTGCTCCACCAGCCAGGTGTTGATCCATTTTGGCCGTGTCAGCAGCGCCACCCGCTGGCCCCTGGCCCTCGCGGTGCTGCTGCTTCCAGATGTCCTGGCGGGTGAAAACCTCGATCTCCCGATGGTTCAGGACGACGGTGCCGAGCTCGCAGTCGACGCGGAAATATTCCTGGTAGAAGCTGTTGAGGCCGACGGCGTTCGAGCACGAGCCTTCGTAGGTGGCGCGGACGCCGTTCTCGAAAACCATGACGATGGCGGCGTCGGTGTCGCCCGCATACTCCGCCCAGGCCGGTTTCCAGGTGCTGGCGAACACGGTGTCGCAGGGCGCGCCCGCGAGATCGGCGACGATGTCGAGCTGGTGGACCGCGCCCTCGATCATCAGGGGATCCGCCATCTCGTGTCGGAAGAGCGAGCTCCAGGCCATGCGCTGGCGCATGTCCGCCTGGAACCGGCAGCCGATCGCGTTCACCTTGCCCAGGTGGCCGGAGCCGACGATATGCCGGAGCGTGGTCTTGTCCTGGTCGAAGCGGTGGCTCATGGTCACCGCCATCTTGCGGCCGGCGGCCTTGACCTTGCGGGCGATGCGCAGCGAGGCCGCCATGGTGTCCGCCAGGGGCTTCTCGCAAAGGATGTCGAGGCCGTGGGCGATGGCGAGGTCGACGACCGCCTCGTGATGGCGCGGCGGCACGACGACGGTGCAGAAATCGGCCTCGACCTCGGCGAAGGCGCGGGCGGGATCGGTGAAGCAGCGCTCCGGCGGCAGCCCCAGCGCCGTGGCGCCGCGGTCCAGGGCCTGGGGATCGAGATCCACCAGCGCGACCACCTCGATGGTGCCGTCGTCCGCATTGAGCTTCAGGAATTCCCGGCACCAGCGCATGCCGAAGACGCCGATCCCGACGTGGATCACCCGCTGACGCATGCCCTGCCCCTCATCCCGCCGGCGCCGCTTGCACCGTCCGTGCGTCGCCACCGCGCTCGGTGCCGCTCAGCACCTGCTGCACGCCGAACCACCATTCGATCAGCAGCACGCTGACGGCTGACACCACGATCATCGCCACCGAGACCGCCGCCACCATGGGCGTCAGGTCATAGGAGGCAAAGGCGAAGAGCTCCACCGGCAAGGTCGTGTAATTGGCGCCGGCGAGGAAGATCGACATGCCCACGTCGTCGAAGGAGACGATCAGGGCGAAGAGGCCACCGGCGATCACGCCAGGCAGGATCTGCGGCAGGATGATCTCGACGAAGGCCCGGGGCGCCGAGGCGCCGAGGTTGCGGGCGGCCACCTCCTGGTTCCAGTCGAAGCCGGTCATGCCCGCGGAGACCATGCGAATGATATAGGGCACCGTGAGGGCGACGTGGCCGACAAAGAGCCGCATCGCCGGGCCGCCGACATTGAAGGTGCTGAAGAAGATCAGGATCGCGAGGCCGCTCATGACCAGAGGCGTGAACAGCGGCGCGTTGCAGATCAGGTTCACCAGGGTGCGGCCGGGAAAGCGATACCGGGTCACCGCGATTGCCGCCAGCGTCCCCAGCACCACGCTGGTAAGCGTCGCCTCCCCCGCCAGGACGATGCTGTTGCGGGCGGCGGCGAGAAATTCCGGCCGATGCAGGAAATCCAGGTACCAGCGCAGGCTGATGCCGCGATAGGGCAGGCTCACGTAATTCTCGGACGTGAGGGAGATCGCCGCCAGCACCAGCAGCGGGCCGAGGATGAAGGTCGAGACGATGACGGTCCAGATCCAGAGCAGGAGCCGGCCGATCCCCGTGGGTGTCATTGGAAGATCACCTTGCGCCGGCCGCCTTCCATCGCCCAGGTGGCGATCCAGACGGTGAGGGCGATCATGAGAAACAGCACTGTCGCCACCGCCGCCGCGTCGCCCCAGGCCAGGTTCACGATGGCGAGGTTATAGGTCTCCACCGCCAGCACGCTGGCGCGGGAGCCGCCGAGCAGCGAGGGCGTCGCATAGGCGCTGGCGCTGAGGGTGAAGACCAGCAGGCTCCCCGCCAGCACGCCGGGGAAGCTAAGAGGCAGCGTGATCTCCGTGAACATGCGCCGCCGGCTGGCGCCCAGGTTGCTCGCGGCGGTGTAGAGGTTGTCGTCGATCCCGCGCAGCACCGTCAGCAGCGACACCACCATGTAGCCGAAGAAGACATGGGTGAGGCCGATCACCACGCCGGTCTCGCTATACATAAGTTGTAGCGGCGGCAGGCCCAGACCCTTCAGCGCCTGGTTGAGGATGCCCTGGCGCGACAGCAGCACGACCCAGGCCAATGTGCGCACCACGACGCTGGTCAGCAGAGGCGAGATCATGATCAGCACCAGCACCGACTGCCAGCGGGAGGTGAGGCCGCGCATCAACAGCGCCACGGGATAGGCCATCACCAGGCTGACGACCGTGGTCATGAGGCTGATCCGCAGGGTGCGGAATGTAAGGCTGCGGAAATAGGCGTCCTCCACGATCTCGGCGAAGCGCGAGAGGGTGGGAAACGAGCCGCCGGGATCGGGCGTGATGGCAAGCAGCATCATGCGGCCCACCGGCAGCACGAACATGACCGCGAGAAACGCCAGCAGCGGCAGGGCGAGGAGCCAGGGGGCGGCGTGGCGGAAGCGGAGCGGCATCGGGCTCAATCCCGGCCCGATGGAATGACGATGCCGTCGGCCCGGTTCCAGGCGGCATAGACACGATCGCCCGGTCGCAGCGCCTCGATATCCGGCGCCGAGGGCTGGTGGCTCTCGAAGGAGATGCCTTCGATGGCGACGGTGATCTGCACGAACGGCCCGAGATAGGACACCTTGCTCACGGCGGCGGCGAAGCAGTTAGTGGCGGCGATCGGACCGCGGGCGATGCGCAAGCGATGGACAGGGATCGAGACCGTGGCCGGGCCGGGTGCCGCGGCGGCGATCTGCACCGCCAGGCCCTGCACGGTCAGCACCGCAGTGCCGTCGGTGGCAACGGCGACGCGGCCCTCCAGCAGGTTCCGGTGACCGACGAAATCGGCGACGAAGCGGGACGCCGGGCTGGAGAAGATCTGGGTCGGCGCCCCGAACTGCTCCATCACGCCGCCGTTCATCACCGCCACCTTGTCCGAAAGCGCGAAGGCCTCCTCGAGGTCGTGGGTCACGAACACGGAGGTGATGTTGAAGCTGCGGTGGATCTCCAGGAACTCGTCCCGGAGCTGCTTGCGGAGCTTGGAGTCGAGGCTGCTGAAGGGCTCGTCCAGCAGCAGCACCTTGGGCTTGATGATGAGGGCGCGGGCGAGCGCCACCCGCTGCTGCTGGCCGCCGGAGAGTTCCTTGGGATAGCGCGCGCGGAAATCCGTGAGCCGCACCCGGTCCAGCATGTCGTCCACCGCCTGGGCAATCTCCATCTTCGGCAGCCGGCGCATGCGGAGCCCGAAGGCGACGTTCTGCCAGACCGTGAGATGCGGGAAGAGGGCGTAGTTCTGGAACACCATGGCGGTGCCGCGGTCGTGGCTGGAGAGATGGTCCACCGCGCGGCCGTCGATCCGCACGGAGCCGCGATCCAGCGGCAGAATGCCCGCCATGATCTTGAGGGTCGTGGTCTTGCCGCAGCCGGAGGGGCCGAGGATGGTCAGGATCTCGCCCTTCGCAACAGCGAGCGACACGTCGCGCACCACCGTCAGCGGCCCATAGGCTTTGGAGACGCCGGACAGGCAGAGATAGTCCGCCGGCGCGGGCGGCGCGGCGGACTCCGGTGGGTCCATGACGATCTCCGTCGAGCGTGCGGCTATGATGTCCTCCTCAGCGCATCCTTCGGGCGGGCTCCGCAAGGAAGTCCCGACCGCCTCTCTCCTCGATAGAACAAAAGTGCCCCGGGCCTATTGCGACATGGTGCGGATCGCTTCCTGGATGTATTGCCGCCGCTTCGGCAGGATCGCGGCGGCGTCGATGGGGATGTAATTGCTCATGTTCTTGGGATCGGGCGAGCCGGCGGCGATCAGCTCCGGCGGCACCGGCAGCGTGGAATTGGCCGGGCTCACGTTGAACTGCTCCATCAGCACCTTCTGCACCCGCGGCGACAGCATCTCGTTGACGACCGCCTGGGCCAGCGCCGGGCTCGGGGCGTTCTTGGTCACCGCCGCCGTGGTGAATTGCAGGATCGAGCCTTCCTTCGGCCGGACGTAGCGCACCGGCACGCCCTTCTTGGCCTGAGTAATGATGAGCTGATGCGCCATCACGCCGATGTCGTATTCGCCGAGCTCGATCTTCTCCAGCGTCTTGCCCGCCGAGGGATCGAGGGTGTCGAAGCAGTCGCGGATCGCGGCGAGGCGCTTCACGCCGGCGGAGAAATCGTCGGGCTTGCCGCCGCCCAGCATCATGAAGGCGTAGTAGCTGAAGGAGACGTTGGGATCGCCGACGCCGATGCGATGGCAGTATTTCTTGTCGGCGAGATCGTCCCACGAGGTCGGCGGCTGCCAGTTGTTCTTCTGGAAATAGTCCGTGCGATAGAAGAGGCCGATCGCCTGCATGATGACGCCGACGCCCTCGCCGTCCCCCATCTTGGCCTGGGGCACCACGTCCGCAAGATTGGTCACCACGGCGGGGTCGAGCTTCGCCCAGATGCCTTCCTGATGACCCTGGCCGAAAGTCATCTCCTCGCCCATGACGACATCGACGTCGGGATGATTCCGGGCGGCGATGGCGCGGGCGACGTTGTCGGCGGAGCTGCCGGCGGTGTAGCGGATCTTCACGTTCTTTTCCGCCTCGAAGGGCGCCAGCGCCTTCTCCAGCGCCTCCTGCCAGAGGCTGCCGAAGGACGCGACCACGACCGTGCTGGGGTCGGCGGCGCGTGCCGGTGTGCCCGCCAACAGCGCCGCGGCAAAGCCGAGCGCAAGGCGGCGTGAGATCGATCCTGCGGTCATCGTATTCCCTCCCGATATATTTCTTGCGTTGCTTGCGCGTTTCTATGCCGCGAGCCAGCCGCCGTCGACGTGCAGCTCGGCGCCGGTAATGTAGGACGCCTCGTCGGAGGCCAGGAACAGCACGGCGTTGGCGACCTCATCGGATTCCGCCGGACGACCCAGCGGCACGGTGTCGCGCCGCGCCTTCGCCGTCGCGTCGGGCTGTCCGCTCGCCGAGCGCATGCGCGGCATCATGCCGGGATGCACGGTGTTGACGCGGACGCGGTCCTTGCCGAACTGCACGGCGGCTGACTTCGACATGATCCGCACCGCGCCCTTGGCGGCGTTGTAGCCGATGTGTATGCGGGTCTGGCCGATATTGCCGGAGACCGACGAGATGTTGACGATCGAGCCGCCGCCGGCGGCGCGCATGACGGGGATCGCGAATTTCATGCCGAGGAAGACGCCGGTCGCGTTCACCGCCATCAGCTTCTCCCACATCGGCGTGTCCAGGGTGTCGGTGACGCCGCTGCCGGCGATCCCCGCGTTGTTGACCTGGATGGTGAGCGGTCCGAAGCGGGCGACGGTGCGATCCACCACGTCCTTCCAATTGGACTCGCTGGTGACATCGAGGCGCATGAATTCCGCCTCGCCGCCGGCGGCGGTGATCGTCTTGACCACCTCGGCGCTTTCCGCCTCGAGGAGATCCGCCACCACGACCTTGGCGCCCTCGCGGCCGAAGCGGCGCGCCGTCGCCGCGCCGAGGCCGGACGCGGCGCCGGTGACGATCGCGACCTTGCCCGGGAGCCTCATTGCGCCATCGCCCGGACGGCGTCCTGGATGTACTGCTTGCGCTTCGGCAGGATGGCGGGTGCGTCGACGCCGACATAGCCGCCCGCGGCGAGATTCTTCGGATCGGGAGCTCCCGCCGCGATCAGCTCCGGCGAGATCGGCGCGCCGGGATTGACCGGGCTGACGTTGAACTGCTCGACGAGCTGTTGCTGGACGCGCACCGACAGGATCTCGTTGACCACGGCCTGGGCGAGATCGGGATGCGGCGCGTTCTTGGTCACCGCCGCCGTCGTGAACTGCAGCACCGAGCCCTCCTTGGGATTGAAGAAGCGCACGGGCACCCCGCGCTGGGCGAGGTTCATGACGAGGTAATGGGTGAGGACGCCCACGTCGTACTCGCCCAGCTGCGTCTTCTCCACCGTCTTGGCGGCGGAGGGATCGAGGGTGTCGACGCAGTCGCGATAGGCCACCAGGCGCTTGATGCCGGCGGGCACGTCGTCGGGCTTGCCGCCACCCAGCATCATCAGCACGTAGTAGCCGTAGGAGACATTGGGATCGTTGAAGTCGACGCGGTGGCAGTAGCGCTTGTCCAGCAGGTCGGACCAGGAGGTGGGCGGCGCCCACTTATTCTTCTCGAAGACGTCGGTGCGATAGAACATGCCGATCGCCTGCATGATGACGCCGACGCCCTCCTCGCCGAAGGCGCGGGCCTCGGGCACGATCGCCTTGAGGTTCGGCACCTTGGCCGGATCGAGCTTCTCGAAGATGCCTTCCTGGCGGCCGAGGCCGAAGGTCATCTCCTCGCCCATGACGACATCGACCTCGGGCCGGGTGCGGGCGGCGACGGCGCGGGCGACATTGTCCGCGGAGCTGCCGGCGGTGTAGCGGATCTTCACGTTGTGCTCGGACTCGAACGGGGCCATGGCCTTCTCGAGAGCTTCCTGCCAAGGGCTGCCGAAGGACGCCACCACGACGGTGCCGGGATCGTCGGCGATCGCCGCCGCGGCCGGCAGCGCCAGAACCACTGCCGCAACCGCGGCGCAAAGACAGAATCGGCTCCGCAGGCCCCGCGTCATCATCGATCCTCCCCCGAGCTTGTTCTTCCCGCGCGTTCAGCGCGTGGATCGATAATACCGCCGGCACGCCGCGATCTTTGGCCGGCTTCTGCAAAGCATGCTTTTATCCAATGCAACGACCGGCGTCCGGTCGTTACCCTGGCGCAATGCGGCCGTCGGCTAGGGAAGAGCGCGGTAGATCGCGGTCTCGAAAGCCTCGAACAGCTCCATGACCGCGGGATCCGCGAAGGGCAGGATCTGCGTCAGCAGCACGCCGGCGACACCGTGCTTCGAGTCCAACCAGAAATAGGTGTTGCCGAGGCCGGCCCATGCCAAGCTGCCGGCGCTACGTCCGCTGGGCGCATCCTCCGTGTTGATGAGAAAGCTCAGCCCCCATTTCTTCGCCATGCCCGGAAAGAACTCGGCGTCGTTGGAGAACTGCGGATTGACGGTGCGGAGCGGCTGAACCGTGAGCGCGCCCATGTGGTTCTCGCCCATGAGCGCCACCGTCTCCGGCCGCAGCACTACGGCGCCGCCGGCCTTCCCCCGGTTGAGCAGCATGCGCAGGAAGCTCAGGTAATCGCCGCCGGTGGAATAAAGCGCCCCGCCGCCGGGAAAGAACTCCCACTCCCGCGGCACCTGGCGCTCGATGGGCGTAAGGGCATCGCCGGCGCCCCGCGCATGCACGCTCACCTGCCGCGCCGTCTGCTCCGGGCGCAGGACATAGGTTGTGTCCTTCATGCCCAAGGGCTCGAAGATGTGCTTGCGGAAGTAGACGTCGAGGGCCTCGCCGCTCGCCGCCTCCACCATGCGGCCGACCCAATCGATGCCGATGCCGTATTCCCAGCGCTCGCCGGGCTCGAACCCCAGGGGTGCCGCGAAGGCGCCGAGATCGCCGCTGCTGGGACCGGGCAGGCCGGTCAGCTTGGCGTAGCGGGCGTGATTGGCGTTCCAGGTCTCGTAGACGAAGCCCGAGGTGTGGGTCAGCAGATTGCGCAGGGTGACGGTCCGCCTCGCCGGCCGCAGCCGCGGCGCGCCGGTGGCGTCGAAGCCCTCCAGCACCTGGGGCGTCTGCAATCCCGCGACGATCTCGCCGGCGGGCCGGTCGAGGCTGAGCTTGCCGCGCTCGACCAGCTGCATCGCCGCCGTGGCGGTGATGGCCTTGGTCATGGACGCGATCCAGAAGATGGACTCCCGTGTCATCGGCGCGGGCTTCGCGAGGCTCTGCACCCCGAATGCGCCCTCGTAGATCAGCGCGTCCTTCGTCGCTGCCAAGGCAACGACGCCGGGAACTCGCCCCGTCTCCACCGCCTCGCTCAGCGCCCGGTCGATCTCGGCCAGCCGACCCATGTGCTTCTCCTCGCGTCGCGCGGCATTGCAGGCGATGAAAAGCTGCTGCTCAGCCGCCGTTGGTATCCTCCTCGAGAGTTCGCTGTTATCGAGGAGTGAATAGCGAGGAGAGCATAGGTGGCACTCGGTCGATACACCAGCGATCTCGAGCGTGGCGACGTGCTGGGCCCGCTCGAATACACGCTCAGCCGGTTCGTCGTGCGCGAATACTGTCATGTCGTCGAGCTGCATCAGGATTATTTCCAGCACGTAGAGGGCCAGGTGGCGCCGCCGACCCTGGTGCATCTGGAGAAGCTGCGCCTCTACCGGCACCACTGCCCCGGCGGCGCGGGTCCCAGCGCGCGCATCCACTACGAATACGACGCGACCTGGCACGAGCCCGTGCGCGCCGGCGAGAAGTTCCGCGTGCAAGGCAAGGTCACCGATCGCCTGACCAAGCGCGGCCGCGACTACGTCTACATCGAGATCGAGCTGCGCGCCGCCGCGGACAACCGCCTGCTGGTGACCTATCGCGATACCGTGATCCTGGCCTTCAAGCAGGAAAAAACCCAGGCTGGAGGCCGGTCATGAGCGCCGCGACGGTGCAGAACCTGCAGATCGGCAGCGAGCTGCGCTCAAGGCCGCGGCTGATGACGCGGGAGCGGATGCGCTGGTATGTCGATGTCCAGCCCACGGTCGCCGCCGACGACGGCCGCGTGCACCAGGGCGAGCCCACCATCCATGATGACGACGAGTTCGCGAAGGCCCAGGGCCTGCCGGGCATCATCGCCGACGGCATGATCTCCACCAACTGGATCCTCGATCTCCTGCTCGGCACCTTCGGCGAGGGCTTCACCCGCAAGGGCAAGCTGCGCACCAAGTACATCGCGCCGATCTACGAAGACCAGAAGGTGATCTCCTGCGCCAAGGTCACGGCGATCCAGAAGATCGCCGGCGGCGAGACCGAGGTTCACCTGGAAGTCTGGTGCGAGAGCGACGGCGCCGCCAAGCTGACGGTCGGCGACGCCGTAGCCTATCTCCCCGCGCGCTGATCGCCCCATGAACCGGATCGATCTCGGCAAACGCATCGCCGTCATCACCGGCGGCTCCGGCGGCATCGGCCTCGCCGTCGCCGACCGCATGCTGCAGTCCGGCGCCACCGTGGTGCTCTGGGACCTCGACCGCGCCACTCTCGACAAGGCGATCGAAGGCCGAGCGCGAACGACGGGCATCAAGGTCGATGTCACCGACCTCGCGACGATCGAGAGCGCGACCACGCAGGTGATCGCTGAGTTCGGCCGCATCGACATCCTCGTCAACGCCGCTGGCATCACCAGCCGTCGCACCGCCGTCGTCGATTTCACGCCCGAGCTCTGGCGCAAGATCGTCGAGATCAACCTCACCGGCACGTTCCTCTGCTGCCGCGCGGTGGTGCCGCACATGCAGAAGGCGAACTACGGCCGGATCGTCAATCTGGGATCGGTGGCGGGGAAGGAAGGCAATCCCTTCAGCTCCGCCTATTCCGCGGCCAAGGCCGGCGTGCACTCCCTGACCAAGTCGCTGGCGAAGGAGCTGGCGACCACGGGGATCCGCGTCAACTGCGTGGCGCCGGCGATCATCGCCACCAAGAACCTCTTCTACGACATGCCGGAGGAGCAGCGGAAGATCTGGGTGTCGCGGGTGCCCATGGGGCGGCCGGGCCAGCCGGAGGAAGTCGCGGCGATGATCGCCTGGCTCGCCTCGGAGGAATGCTCCTTCAGCACCGGCGCCGCCTTCGACCTCTCCGGCGGCCGCGCCACTTACTGAGAAATACTCAGCCCTTCGGCGCCGTCGCCGCCATCGAGGGCCGCGCGGCGAAGCGATCGTACCAGGCGAAGAGCCGCGGCCGACCGGCGCGGAGATCGACGCCGACGCTGCGGAACTCCAGCCAGCCGATGCCGCAGGCCAGCGAGATCTGGCCGATGTTGATGGGCTCGTCGAGCTCGCCGGCGTTGTGCTCCACCATGTCGAGGCCCTGCCGCACCTTGAGCAGCTGGCCCTCCCCCATGGCGGCCCAGCGCTTGTCCTCCGGTCGGGTCGCCGTCTCGCCGCGGCTGAGCATGCCGGCGTCGGTGATGCCGTCGCCGAGCGCTTCCAGCCGCATCGCCCGCCACCGCGCCGGCCCGCTCGCCGGCAGCAGCTTCGCCCCGCCGGGCAGTGAAACGAGATATTGCGAGATGATCGGTGAATCGAAGAGGGCGAGGCCGTCGTCGGTCACCAGGGTCGGCAGCTTCATCAACGGATTGTGTTTGGCGAGCTCCGCGTTGGGCTGCAAGGCATTCGCCACGGCCGGGACCAGCTCGATCCGGTCGGCGACGCCGGCCTCCTGGGCGATCACGTGGACTTTGCGCACATAGGGCGAGGTGGCGGAGTAATAAAGCTTCATCGGTCGGGCGTCCTCTCGGCGCTGGCGGGAAAGCGGCGAGCGTAGCGGCCGCGGGCGCCTTGACCCAGCACATTCCCGTCACTAGCATCTTTTCGGTTTCCGCAAAGATGAGGCCTTCCTGGTGGACGCATTCCGCGCGATGCAATTGTTTGTCAGCGTCGTGCACAGCGGCAGCCTGTCCGCGGCGGGTCGCCAGCTCGGTCTGTCGCCGGCCTCGGTCTCGCGCCAGATCAACGCCCTCGAGGACAGTCTCGGCGCCCGGCTTCTCAACCGCACCAGCCGCAAGCTGACGCTGACCGAGCCCGGCGAGGTCTACCTCAATCGCGCCGAGCAGATCCTGCACCAGGTCAACGAGGCCAATACCAGCGTCTCGGAGCTGCACCGGGTGCCGCGCGGCACGCTCCGCGTCCACTCCCGCATTCTCGTCGGCACCATGCACGTGGTGCCGGCGATGCCGGAATTCCTGCGGCGCTATCCCGAGATCAAGGTCGATCTGCTGCTGTCGAACCACGACATCGACCTCGTCGAGCGCAATGTCGACGTCGACATCCGCATCGGCAAGCTCGAGGATTCTTCCCTGATCGCCCGCAAGCTGGCGTCCAGCGAGCGCATCGTCTGCGCGTCGCCGGACTATCTGAGCGCACACCCCAAGATCACCTCGCCCAACGACCTCTCCGAGCACAATTGCCTGACCTATCGCATCAACATGGGGCGGACGTTCTGGCGTTTCCTCGATTCCGCCGGCGTGCTGACGGAGATCCCCGTCACCGGCACGCTGCAGACCGACTACGGCCCGGCCTTGCGGGCGGCGGCGCTGGCCGGTGTCGGGATCGTGCTGATGCCGGACTGGTCGGTGCAGGAGGAGCTGAAGGCGGGGCGGCTCCGCCGCCTTTTCCCGCGCCATCGCGTGAGTCACGTGGAATTCGAGAACGGCATCTACGTCGTCTACCAGCAGAACCGACACCTCTCGGCGAAGGTCCGCCTCTTCGTCGACTTCCTCGCCACTCTCTTCCGCGAGCGCAAGGCGTGAGGAGCGCACAGGCAAAAGCCCGCGGTCACCTATCAATTTGACCTATGCCTTGACATATAAGACGACCGGTCATATTGTCCACTTATGACCAGGCGCAACGTCCGAGAGCAGATCGCCGAGGCGGGGCTGAAGACCCTGCTGGCGAAGGGATTCAACGCCAGCGGCGTCCAGGACATCACGGACGCGGCGGGCGTGCCGAAAGGCTCCTTCTACAATCACTTCGCCAGCAAGGAGGCGCTCGGCGCCGAGGTCGTGGAGCGCTATGGGCGGCGCAATCCGCGACGCGCCCTGCTTGGCGCCAAATCGGTCCCGGCGATGGAGCGGCTGCGCCAGCATTTCGACGGGCTGACCGAGATGTATGCCGGGCTCGACTTCGGGCGCGGCTGTCTGCTCGGCAATTTCAGCGCCGAGCTCGCCGATCAAAGCCCGCTGATCCGCGAGCGCCTGGCGGCGCTCTACGCCTCGTGGTCCCAGGAAATTGCCGTCGCCATCGCCGACGCCCAGGCGGATGGCTCGATCGCGACGAAGACCCCCGCGGCCGATCTCGCCGCCTTCCTGCTCGACGCCTATGAAGGCGCGCTGCTGCGCGCCCGCGTCGAGAAGGACCGGAGCGCCCTCGACCGTTTCGTGACGGTGGCCTTCACGCAAATCCTCGTCTGAACCGCGCCGGCGGCTCAACCCGAAGAGCTCGTTTGCTTTCATGTCAAGATGACCGACCATCTTACGATTTTTATGCGAGAGGATGTCTCGATGACCACCGCCGCGCCCCGTTCCCAGGTTCCGCTCTATTGGCTGGCCCTCGGCACTTTCGCCATCGGCACCGAGGGATTCATGATCGCGCCCTTGCTGCCCGCTCTCGCGCGCGATCTTCGGGTCACCGTCGCGGCCGCGGGACAGCTGGTCACCGTCTTTGCGCTGACCTATGCGCTCAGCTCGCCGATCCTGACGGCCCTCACCGGTAGCCTCGACCGTCGCCGGCTGCTGATCGCCGCCATGGTCGCTTTCGCGGCAGCGAATTTCGTCGCCTGGTCGGCACAGGGTTACGCAGCGCTGATGGGAGCCCGCCTTCTCCTCGCCATCGCCGCTGGCCTCTACGTGCCGAACGCGAACGCGCTGGCCGGGGCGCTGCTCGAGCCGGCGCGGCGCGGCACCGCGCTCGCCATCGTCAATGGCGGCACCACCGTGGCGGTGGCGCTCGGCGTGCCGCTTGGCGCGCTCGTTGGCGACCGTTTCGGATGGCGGTTGAACTTCGCCGGCGTCGGCGCGCTGGCCCTGATCGCCATGGTCGGGCTGCTCGCCGGCCTCCGGCGCGACGTCGGCCGCGGGTTGGCGGTCGCCGGCCTGCGCGAGCGCCTCGCGGTCGCCCGCAGGCCGTCCGTCCTGCTGGCGCTCCTCGTTACTCTGCTTTGGGCGACCGGCGCCTACGCCGTCTACACTTATCTCGCGCTCTTCCTCGCCTCGGCGACCGGGATCGCCGGCCCTTATGTCGGCGCGGTGCTGTTCATGTGGGGTGTCGCTGCCGCGATCGGCCTTGCCGCGGGCGGGCGCTTCAACGACCGCTACGGCCCCGTGCCGGTGATCGTCGCCGGCCTCTCGACGCTCGCGCTCGCCTTCGCGAGCCTGTCGGCGAGCGCGCTCCTGCTGTCCCCGGCCGCCGCGCTGGTACCGGTTCTGGTTGCGATCGCGGCGTGGGGCGTGTCGGCGTGGGCGTTCTTCCCGGCGCAGCAGGCGCGGCTGATCGGCATCGCCGGGCTCAGCTTGGCGCCGGTCGTCCTCTCGCTCAACGCATCCTTCATGTTCCTCGGCTTCTCCTCGGGTGCCGCGGTCGGCGCCGCGACCCTGGCCCACGCCCCGCCGGCCGCGCTCGGCTGGGTCGGCGCGGGTTGCGTCACCGCCTCGCTGCTGCTGGCGCTTGCCACGACGCGGTGCAGAGACGCCTCCGGTCGGCCCTGCCAGAACGCCGTGGCCGCAGCGCCGAGCCGCTGAACCGTACGCCACCGCGCCTCGTGGGCGGGCGGCGCGGCCAATGCCTCCGTCCTCGGCAGCGCGTTCCCTGGCAAGCCAGATGCTCGTGCATTTATGGCTCACCCACCTTGAACTCCGTGGATGCGAACGCTTCACCGCGGAGTTCGACCGCGCTGGAAGTCACTCGCATGCCGCGAGCGTCGCCGCGATGTCATCCGCGGTCCTTGCCACCAGAACGCTCATCATCGCGACGACGTCCATTAAATTGAGTTGGTTATGGTCCAGGTCGAGAACCGGATGCCGATCAGGGGTCGCCGGACCAATCACATTAGGGGAGCCATTCCGGCTTGCTCGAGCCGCGTGGGACCAACACGGTCCGGAAGACGCCCGGAGTTCGCGACAAAATTGCCTGGTCGGTCATGCCTTGATACGTGCCCAAGGGAGTTTCGGCGCTGAAGAGATCAGGAGCGACGTACTTGTGCTCGTCCGTGGTGTCAGCGGTTTCCCGCGCATAGGCCTTGTCGAATATGCCCATCGAGAGCAGCCAGAGCACCGTTCTGGTCAGGGATACGACGACGCGATAGCTCCCGCCTTCGATGGCGCGCCGTCGCAGGGCCTGGAGAACACCGACGGTGCCGAGCCAGCCCACCACGTTGTCGCAAATCGGGATGATGGGCGGCGACTTGGGCTGAGTGGGTGTCCCCTCGATGGAAAACACGCCCGACACGGCCGCGCCGATCTCATCGAAGCCAACCCGGTTGGACCAAGGGCCCCGTTCGCCGTGCAGGACCACTTTGGCGTGGATCAATCCCGGCTTTTTTTCAATGAGCTCCTCGGCGGTCAGGCCATACCGCTCCAGGTAACCGGGGCGACGATTCGAGAAGAACACGTCGGCAGTCTTCAGGAGGCGATCGACCGTCGCGCGATCTTCCTTGGAGCCATCCAGCACCGTGGAGCGCATGCCCACCTGCACGTCCCAGGCAAAGGCCTCGATCTCCGCATCATTGGGCCGCCAGATGTTGAGGACGTCGGCGCCGTGGTAGGCGAGGTCTCTGCCGATACCCGCTCCGGCAATCACGTGCCCCAATCCCAGCGCGCGAATGCCGTCCAGCGGGCTCGTTGCGCCGCGCTTGAATGGCATCGGCTCGCTCTCTCCGATCTTTTCCAGGGTTATCAGCGGCATCCTGGAGAGGACTTCGGTGTACTGGGGCTCGCTGAGAAACTCCTCGTTCGTGCGCACCATCGCAAAGACAAGCCCAGCCTCCGCCGCGGCTGCCTCTAGCTCCTCAGCACGCCATTGCAGAACGGCATTGCCAATGGATTCGGTGCTGTTACTGCACCTCAGGAAATTGAGAGAGCGCGCCTGCAGCCCGGGGTAAATGTTGAGAGAAACCACGTGACGCCCGTCGCGGGTTCTTCGGAAAAGCGGCAACTCGAAGAATGGATTGTCCCGAGGCAAGAGCAGGGGGCTGCGTCCGTTGATCGTTTCCCATTTGCCCTCGAAGAAACCAGAGAAGCGCCGGAGAGCTTTCCGGACATCGACGTGAATGTCCTGCCCTTCGCCAGTTCGCGATTTCCAGAGCGCTGCCAACGCTATGGTCTTGGCAGCCAGGCCGACCGCGGCCATGGCGCCAAACCTGAAGCTGCTTGGGACGATCGGATCCTGGCCATAGAAAGTAAGCTTGCCGCCGCTGTCCGCGGCTGTCAGACCGACATCCGCCAGCAGCTGATCCACGGCATTGTGGAGATCGAACTTGGGTGAGATTTCGGGATTTCCGAGCTTCTTCTGAAGCACATCGGTCAACGGCCCTGCTTGGCGAGTGTCAGGAGATCGTATGGTTGCAGAACTCATCAGCGCTCTCCTGAAAGCGTATTTGGCTGGCGGCTACGCAAGTCCGATCGCGGCCTAAGTCGCAGGCAGCTCGACGTAGGCAATTCCCGTCAGGTTGCCCTGTGCAAAGAGCAAGGTTTTCTGGTCCGACCCGTCGAGGTTGGCGCTGTAGACCGAGCCGGCGAAATCGGTGATGAACATGCGGCCGTGCTTCGGATCCAGGGCCAGGCCGATCCCTTCCATCAAGTTGGAAAAGACGATCTCGGGCGCCGGACGCCCACCCCGCGGCGCCTCCAGAGGCGCACGATTCACCGTGTTGCCGCGCGGCGGATTTCCTCGGTCGGTCCAGTAGAGCAGCCGGCTCTCGAGGTCCAGATCGAGGTCGATCGGCTCGGGCAGCTTTTCGTAAAGCAGCTCGATGTCGGTGCGGTTCGCCGGCGTTTGACCCCTGGGTATGTCGAGGTTCGCGCGTCGGATGCGGCCCTCGCCCGCGTTGTCACCGCCCTTCTGGGTCCAGTAGAGCTTGCCCGCGCCCGCATCGATAGCGATGCCCACGCACCACTTGGCTGGATCGGCTCCGGGACGAGGATCACCCTGACTCGTATCGACCAGCGTCTCGATCCCTGAGCCGTCGAGATTGGCACGCATCACGCGCATACCTTCGCGGTCCGACCAGTAGAGCTTGCCATTGGGCTTGTCGATCTGCAGCTGCTTCGGCGTGAAGGTGTCACCCGGCGCAATGATCGTCGTCATGTTCCGGCCATCGAGATCCGAGCGGAAGAGGGAGCCGTCATTGGCCTTGGGATTGCCCATGTTGGTCCAGTAGAGATGACCGGCCGCGACATCGGCCACCAGCCCATCCGGCAGCTTTCTGCCCTCGCTCACCAGCGTCCGCAGGTCCGAGCCGTCGGGTTTGGCGGAGAGGACTCGCCCCGCTCCGAGGTCGAGGAAGAAGATTCGGGCCACGACGCCGCTCATCTGCCCACCGCCGCGCGCTGCTTCAGCAACGCGATGAGAACGGAGTTCTCCTCGCGGGCAAGCTCCTCGACCGAACGTCCTCCGGCCTCCTGCAGCACGGCGTCGACGACGGTCTGCTTCAATTGCGGCGTGATGTCGGGCGTGCCGAGCGTCTTCATCATTCCGGCGAGCGGGTCCATCAGGTGTTCCATGAAATGCTGGATGCCGCCCTGCCCACCGCCGACGTGCCACTGCAGACTGGGACCCATCACGCCCCAGCGAATGCCGGGGCCGTAGCACACGGCAATGTCCGCATCCGCAACGCTGAGGACGCCCTGCTGCACGAGGTAGAGCACTTCCTTGTAGAGCGCCGCCTGGAAGCGGTTGGCCACATGGCCCGGAAGCGACTTGTGCAGGCGCACCGGCTTCTTGCCGATACCCGCGTAGAACGCCATCGCTCGCTCGATCGTGGCTTCCGAGGTCTTGGCTCCGCCCACAACCTCCACCAGGGGAACGACATGCGGCGGATTGAACGGGTGACCGATCACGCAGCGCTCCGGTCGTTTGCAGCCGGACTGAATCACATCCATGGTGATTCCGGAGGAGCTCGACGCGATGATCGAAGTCGGCGGCGTCACCTCGTCCATCTCCGCGAACAGCTTGATCTTGAAATCGGGCCGCTCCGGCGCGTTTTCCTGCACCCAGTCAGCCTCTGCAAGCGCGCGAACTCATGTCGGGGCTGAACGTCAGCCGATCGCGCGAGGCACCCGGACAAAGACCGACCTCCGTCAGCAATGGCCACGCATCATCGACATATTTGCGGAGGTTCGCTTCCGACTGCGGACCGGGATCAGTCGCAACCACGTCGAAGCCGCGAGAGAGGTAGTATGCGGCCCAACTTGCGCCGATCACTCCGGTACCGACGATCGCGACACGATGCACGGATTGGTTCAAGGACATGATTGGCAGCTCCTTCGGTCTCGCCTCGCCTATATCTCTGTGATGAAACACGCTGGCGATATCCCCTGTATGGGGGACGGTGGGGACATTCTTGGTGACCTGCTTGTATCCTCTGTTCGCCCGATCCACGCAGCCACTGGGGCCCCGGAGCGCTACGCCGTGCGTCCCTGCTCTCTCGGAACGGCACCGCTCGCGCGCAAGGTATCGATCTCCGCCGCGCTGAATCCCAATTCCTGAAGAACCTCTTCGTTGTGCTCGCCGATCCTCGGAGCGCGCTTTGCGGATACCTTCGCGACGCCGTGCACCTGCATCGGGCTGCTGATCGTCGAGGTCAGCTTGCCGCCGACACCCTCGAGCGGAACGACGATGTCATTCGACCGCAGTTGGGCATCGTTGATGACGTCTTGCGGTCCCCGTACGGCACCGAACGTGACATGGACGCCATTGAAAACCTCGCGCCAGTGCGCCATCGGCTGTTCGCCGAAGACCTCGTCGAGAATTTCGATCAGCTGGGGCATGTTCGCCAACAACTGCGTGGGAGTGGAGAAGCGTGGGTCGGTCAAGAGATCTGTGCGGCCGATCGCGTGCGCCACGGACGCAAGCTTGTCGGGCGTGACGATGAGGACGAACCAGGTCCCATCGGCGGCCCGGTAGACGTTCAATGCTGCGTTGGCCGGGTTCTTCCGGTCGTGGAGGGGGAAGAAGGTCGCGTCGCACAACGCCGCCTGGACCGACACGCTGGCGGACCAGACACCTTCAGCGAGCAGCGAGGTCGTGACGGAGGCGCCCTGACCGGTCCGCTCACGCCGATAAAGCGCGGTGAGGATGGCCGCGTAGAGGCCGACTGCGGTCGCATTGTCGCCGCTGCCGGCAACCGGCCAGGTCGGCGGCGCTCCTGCATCGCGCGTCATCGACAACAGGCCGCTGCGCGCCCAGTAGGCCGTAATGTCGAAGCCCGGGAGATCGGCGTCCGGCCCGTTTTCGCCGAAGCCCGTGAGATCTGCGTAGATCAGGCGCGGGTTCCACTGCACTACGTCGTCGTATTCGAGCTTCAATTTCTTGCGCGCCGGATGCGGGGTGTTGACGATGAGCACGTCGGCCCACTTGACGAGCTTCTCGAGCACTTGCCGCGAGCTCGGAGACTTCAGATCGAGCGTCATGCCGCGCTTGTTGCGGTTGGCCAGATGCCATTGATAGGGCACGTCGGCCTGCGGTTGTGGCGGGAGCTTATGGGCACGGCGCCAGAGATCGCCGGTCGGCGGCTCCACCTTGATGACGTCGGCGCCGAAATCCGACAGGATGACAGCGGCACTGGGGCCGGCGATGAAGCTCGCCAGATCAACGACCTTCAATCCGGAAAAGATATTGTCTTCCGTCACGGCTACTCCTTCCTTCATGCAGCGGAGGGGGCCTCTTGCCATCGGGTCGGCGATGACGTACCGCCGGTATCACACGAACGCGCCGAGGCCGGTGATGGCCTTGCCGACGATCAGATTCTGCATCTGATACGTGCCTTCGTAGGAATAGAGTGCCTCGGCGTCCGCGAAGAAGCGTGCGACGTTGTAGTCTGCGACGATGCCGTTGCCCCCCAATATCTCGCGACCCCAGGCGACGGTCTCGCGTGACTTTGCCGTGCAAAACGCCTTCGCCAGTGCCGCGTGATGATCGGCGAGTTTGCCCTCGTCATCCATCTGCGCCAGCCGCAGCATCAGGCACTGGCACGCCGTAATATTGGCGAGCATCTTGGCGAGAAGATCCTGCACCATCTGGAACGAGGCGATCGGTTTGCCGAACTGCAATCGCTCCTGGGCATATTTCAGGGTGGCCTCGAACGCGCCCATCTGGACGCCGGTCGAGGCCCAGCCCACCATGTACCGCGTCATCCGCAGCACGCGGGCCGTGTCACGGAATGAGTTGCCGCCCTGCAGGCGGTTCTCTTCGGGCACCCGAACGTCCGCCAGCGTGATTTGGCCGTTCTGAACGACTTTGAGCGCGATCTTGCGCTCGATCTTCTCGACGCCGAAGCCTGGCGTGGTCTTGTTCTCGATGATGAAGCCCTTGACCTGGTTGTCGGCGACATCGCGCGCCCAGATGATCGACAGGTCGCACCACGGTGCGTTGCCGATCCACCGCTTCTGACCGTTGAGGACCCAGGTGTCGCCCTCACGCTTCGCGGTCGTCAAAAGCCCGCCGCCCGTGCCGGAGCCGACCAGCGGCTCGGTCAGGCCGAAACAACCGATCTTCTCGAAGCGCGCCATCGGCGGGAGCCACTTCTGCTTCTGCTCTTCCGATCCGTCGAGGTAGATCGATCCCATGGCCAAGCCACTATGTACACCCCAGAAGGTGCAGATCGACGCGTCCACACGCGCCATCTCCATCGCGACGAAGCCGAACAGCTTCTGGCTTCCGCCCGCGCAGCCATAGCCCTCGAATCCCAAACCGCCGAGCTGCAACTCCTTGAAGGACGGCAGCAGCTCGAACGGGAACGCATCGTCGGACCAGTATTTGTTGATGATCGGCTGGACCTTGGTCTCCATGTAGGCGCGTACCTTCCCGACGATCGTCTTCTCCTCGGCGGTCAGGACATCCGCGAGCTGGTAAAAATCGCTATTTGGTGCGGGAAGCCGCTTCGGCTCTTTCCCTGCCGGTGCCGTTTTCGTTGCCATAGATTGCTCCTTCGGACTTCGGCCAGGCCGCCGCCGTTGCTTCCGCTCGCAACGAGAGTCGTCCAATCCGATGCTCCGCGCGATCCCCTGAGCGGGGGAGGACGCAGGGGGTGATGCGCGGGATGACGTAGGAATGCGAGGAGACGGCGGGTAAACGTGCGAGCGGGGGAAAACCGAGCATCGAACAGGGGGAAGCGTCACCGGCGAGACCGACCTGCGGACTTCTCCGCGTCCGTCAAAATCCTATATAGTCGAGATCGAGGCGCAATGGCCCGAACTGGGATCGAGCGGTGCTTCGACAGGGAACGCACCATTGAGAGAGCCACCTTCAACGGACTCCGCCAGCGAGCCACCCCCTCTCAAGGGCGCTATCCTTGACGGGAAACCGCTCCAATTCCTCGCGACAAAGCTCGTTCCGCCGCGGTGCCAGGGGCTGATCCCGCGTCCACGGCTCCTGGACATGGTTTCGCAGCTCTCAGGAAAGAGACTGGCTGTGATCAAGGCCCCGGCGGGGTTCGGCAAGACCTCGTTGGCCGCGGCCTGGTCGCAAGAGCTCCAACAGAGCGGCAATCTCGTCGGGTGGCTCACCATCGATCCCGACGACGACGAGCCGCCGACTTTTATCTTCTATCTATGTCACGCTCTACAACGAGCCTGCAGCGCCGTGGGCGCCGGCGCTATCGATCTGATTCGGGAGAGTTCCCTCATCAATCCGCGCGCCATTTTGTCGACCCTCGTGAATGATCTGGCTGACGTCGACGACGAGCTATACTTGTTCCTGGAAGACTATCACTGGATCACCAGTTCAGAGATCCATGAGGCGCTAGCGTTCTTCTTGAAACATGCACCGTCACATTGCCACGTCGTGCTGACTACCCGAACAGAACCGCCCTTCCCTCTGGCCTCACTGCGTGCTCAGAACAAATTCCTGGAAATCGATGCCCCGGCGTTGCGATTTGATCTGCAAGAAACGCGGCATTTTATTGAGGCTGAGAGACCGGGCACTCTGGTGCCTTCCGACGTAAGGCTGTTGCATGAGAAGACGGAGGGCTGGCCGGCCGCCCTGAGGGTCGTGGCGTCCACTTCGACTCAGTTGAAGCAGGATTTCGGGCAGTACGTACGCGACCTTTCCGGCGCGCAGCGCCCGATCGGCGCTTATCTCGAAGAAATGCTCGATGGGCTGCCGCGCGATATGGTTCGGTTCATGATCCGCACCGCGTTGCTAGACCGGCTCTGTGCGCCGTTGTGCGAGGCTGTCACTGGAACGAACTCTGGCCAGGAGCTACTTCGCTCAATCGAGCAACGTCAGCTGCTGCTTGTGCCGCTCGATCAGGAAGGCCAATGGTATCGCTATCACCCGCTCCTTTCCGAGTATTTGAATTCGAGGCTCGAGTCGGAATTTGGCAACGAAATTCCTGGGCTGCATCAACGAGCATCCCTCTGGTACGCGGCTCAAGAATTATGGGCGGAAGCCGTGCAGCATGCGTTCGCGGCGGGCGATTCAGTCCGAGCGCTTAGCTGGATCAAGAATTGCGCGATGCCCCTGGTCAAGAGAGGTGACCTTTTCACCTTGCTTGGCTGGCAACGCCTTTTCCCAACTGGACTCATGCGTGGCCAGCCCGAGGTTGGGCTGGCCATAGCTTGGAGCATGGCGCTCGCCGTCCGATATGACGAGGCACTCGCGTTGGTGCGTGAAGTCGAGCGAGATAGTAGCGCAGATAATTCGCACGATGAGAAAACCTTTCGATGCGAATTCGATACGATACGCTCGGTCGCGCTCGCGCTGAAGGATGACAGCGAAGCAGCGCTATCCATTGCGGAGGATTGTCTGGGTCAAACGGCGGACCCCTGGACCGCTAATGTTGCCTCGAACGTTCTTCGATTTGGTCGATTGAAAAGGGGAGATATAAAAGAGTTCTACGCGACGCCATGGATTCCTTACTCGATCGACGAGGATCGGAGGAATGTCTTCGCGTCAGTTTATTACCGCTGCCTGCAGGGAATGGCAGAATCCCAGCAATTGCGCATTGCCTCGGCAGATCGCTATTACCTTGACGCCCTGCGACTTGCCGAACAGCACGTCGGCCCGAACTCAGTCGCGGCGGCGTTACCCGCAAGCTTGATCGCTCGCATTCGATACGAGCAGGGTCGGCTGGATGAAGCGGAATCCCTGCTGATCTACCGCCTGCCGCTCATCAACGCTGGGGCAATGCTGGACTGCGTGTTGAGCGCCTACTCCGTGATGGCGAGAATTGCTGTACACAGGACGAATCTGGAGTGGGCCCACAGCTTGCTGGAATTGGCCGAGAACCAGGGCACCGCGCGTGGCTGGGGACGTTTGAGCGCCGCTGCCGTTTTGGAGCAGTTGCGGCTATACTTGAATGACGGCCGGATCGATGAAGGCGCCGGGTGTCTTAGGAAATTGGAGCGCCTCGCTGCAAGCTATCCGGCCCCCGCCAATTGCGCCTGGTCGGATATCCATCGCTACGCGGCGTTTGGGCGCGCTTATATCGCCTCTGCGGAAGGACGGTTCGGGGACGCCATCCCAATTCTGGATCGACTGCGGCAGGAGTTCGAGAGCGCCCGCGATCGTCACTCGGCACTCCGGGTCCAGACGCACGCGGCGACCGTGAGATTCAGAGCGAAGCAAGTCGCCGAGGCGTTGGAATCCTTCAGCGATATCGTCGCTGTATTCGCCCGGGCGGGCATCTATCAGCCCATTTTGGATGAGGGGAAGGAAATCGGACCCTTGCTTGCAGCCTTCCGGGACAAGGCGGAGCGATCCGGCGGCCCGCGCGAGCTAGTGTCCTATGTCTCCAACTTGAGTATCGCTTGGAAGTCGCGTTACGAGTCTGAGCCGCTGCAGGCTCCCACATCGGCGGTTGCTGAGCCGCTGAGCCCGCGCGAAGGCGACATACTCGGTTTGATCGCTGAGGGTCGGTCCAACAAGGAAATTGCGAAGGACCTTGCCATCGCTCCCGAAACGGTGAAGTCGCACATAAAGCACATCTTCATCAAGCTCGGGGTTGAAAAGCGGATACAGGCGGTGGCACGCGCTCAAATTCTAGGTTTGGTCGGCACTCATCGATAGAAACGGTTCTCTCGCCGCCACACCTCCCTTCATATGCCCTCAATCGATTGCCTCGTGAGGCAACTCGGTTCCTGAAGATCCGCTGCAATTGCTCCGCTTCCAGCATCTGGGATTCCGAATCGCTTCCGGGACGGGCAGCGACCTATCGCCCCTCGCGCAGGTCATCGCCTGACGAGCGAATTTTTCTCAGCGTACTTTCGCGGCGCGTTCGGGACATCGGTACGCCACGACCGGCGATGACGATGGATGAAGCTATGACGCTCTAGACACGCGCGCCCAGGTCGTTTCGCGCGCGCACGCCCTGGGCTTGATCGGTGCCGGCGCCCGGATATCGGTGGAGTGCGTCGGGCTCTGACGCGATGGCATACCGACGTTCAATCCAGCGGTATCGAGCATCCTCTCGGTACATGGCTCACTCCGCACAAAACTCCTCGGCGGTCACAGGATAGCGGGCGGACCGATCCGACGCGGCTCCGTCAATGAACATGGCGTGTCCCCCATCTGGGGGGTATTTCGATCGGTACTTTCAAAGCAAGTTTCCGCGAAAGCACCGGCCCAGCCCCGCGGCCGGACACACAGGCGCTAAACGATGCACGGCTCGATGCGACGGAAAAACAATCGCAAGAGCGAGCAAGACTGCGCAAGCCGCTCCAGCGCCAATGTCGGAAAGACAGACAGCTTTTATCCAATTGGCCAGCGGAAGCCATCCGATCGTCGCGCGCCCGGTTGCGGCATGGGAAATCGCCAGCTGATGCGCCGCGAGAGCCACCTCAGCACCCTGTGACGGAGAGACGAGATGGCACGCAGTGTCGCCGATCAGTTCGTGGAAACTCTCGCTGCCGCCGGCGTGAAGCGGATATACGGCATTGTCGGCGATAGTTTGAACGGGATCACCGACGCCATCCGCCGGCACGGAAAGATCGAGTGGGTTCATGTTCGGCACGAGGAGGTCGCCGCCTTCGCGGCCGGTGCCGAAGCCCATCTCACTGGTGACCTCGCCGTCTGCGCCGGCAGCTGCGGGCCAGGCAACCTGCACCTGATCAATGGCCTGTTCGATTGCCATCGGTCCCGCGTGCCGGTGCTGGGCATCGCCGCGCATATCCCCTCGGCCGAGATCGGCGCCGGCTATTTCCAGGAGACCCACCCGCAGAGCCTCTTCAAGGAGTGCAGCCACTATTGCGAGTTCATTTCGAGCGCCAACCAGATGCCCCGCACCCTCGAAGTGGCGATCCGAGAGGCGGTGGGGAAGCGCGGCGTCTCCGTGGTGGTGATCCCCGGCGACGTCGCTCTGCAGCCCGCGCCCAACGCGGCCGGGCCGAAGCCCGACGGGCTGCTGCCTGCGGCGCCCGTGGTGACGCCCCGGAAGAACGATCTCGACCGGCTGGCAGCACTGCTGAACGGTGGCGGCCGCGCCACGATCCTCTGCGGCTCCGGATGTCAGGGGGCTCATGGGGAGCTCCTGGCCGTGGCCGAGCGCCTCAAGGCGCCGATCGTGCATGCGCTCCGTGGCAAGGAGCATGTCGAGTGGGAGAATCCCTACGACGTCGGCATGACCGGCCTCATCGGCTTCTCCTCCGGCTACTATGCGATGCTCGATTGCGACATCCTGCTGATGCTGGGGACGGACTTCCCCTATCGCCAGTTCTATCCGGAAGGCGCTAGCGTCCGCATCGCCCAGGTGGACCTCCGTGCCGAGCAGCTGGGCAAGCGCGCATCCCTCGACCTCGGCGTGGTCGGCGACGTCCGCGCGACCCTGTCAGCGCTCCTGCCTCTGCTCCAGCAGCAAAGCGACGCCACGCATCTCACTCAGGCACAGCAGCACTATGCCAAGGCGCGGAAGGAGCTGGACGCTCTCGCGACCGGCACCCCCGGCAAGAGGCTCATCCATCCGCAGCAGGTCGCGAAGGCCGTCAGCGACCGCGCCTCCGCGGATGCGATCTTCACCTGCGACGTGGGCCTGCCGACGGTGTGGGCCGCGCGCTATCTCGCGATGAACGGCAGGCGGCGGCTGATCGGCTCCTTCTGGCACGGCTCCATGGCCAATGCCATGGCCCAGGCCATCGGCGCCCAGAAGGCCTTTCCGGACCGGCAGGTGATCGCGCTCGCCGGCGACGGCGGCTTCAGCATGCTGATGGGCGATTTCCTGAGCCTCGTTCAGCTCGGCCTGCCGGCGAAAATCGTGGTGTTCAACAACAGCGCGCTGGGCTTCATCGAGCTCGAGCAGAAGTCGACGGGTTTCGTCGATTTCGGCACCGGCTTCAAGAACCCCAATTTCGCCGCCATGGCCGAGGCCGTGGGGATCAAGGGCATCCGGCTCGAGGATCCCGCGGAAGTGGGCGATGGCATCGCCGCCGCTCTCGCCCATGACGGGCCGGTGCTGGTGGACGCCGTCGTCAACCGGACCGAGCTCGCCATGCCGCCGGCGGTCACCCTCGAGATGGCGAAAGGCTTCACCCTCTACATGGTGAAGGCGGTGATGAGCGGCAGGGGGGACGAGATCATCGATCTGGCCCGGACCAATCTCTGGCGCTAGGGGGAATCGCGATGGACCTGACGGCACTCATCCTGTCGCGGCTGCAGTTCGCATTCACGATCTCGTTCCATATCATCTTCCCCTCTTTCAGCATCGGGCTGGCGGCCTGGCTCACGCTGCTGGAGGCGCTCCGCCTCTTCACCGGGCGTCCGACCTATCGGCTGGTGTTCGAGTTCTGGCTCAAGATCTTCGGCGTCGCCTTCGGGCTCGGCGTGGTCTCCGGCATCGTGATGGCATTCCAGTTCGGCACCAACTGGAGCGTGCTTGCGCGCATGTCCGGCCCGATTCAGGGTCCGCTGCTCTCCTACGAGACCTTCACCGCCTTCTTCCTCGAGGCGAGCTTCTTCGGGATCCTGCTCTTCGGCCGCTCCCGCGTGCCGCCGTGGTTCTACCTGTTCTCGACGGCGATGGTGGCCCTCGGCACCACGCTCTCGGCCTACTGGATCATGGTCAACAACAGCTGGATGCAGGTGCCGACCGGCTTCGTCATGGAGAACGGCGCCTTCGCGCCGGTGGACTGGCTCAAGATCCTCTTCAGCCCCGTCGTCTGGGTGCGCTTCCCGCACATGCTGCTCGCCTCCTACCTCACCGGCGCCTTCTGCGTGGCGGCGACCGGTGCCTGGTATCTGCTGCGCGGCGAGTTCGGCGCCGAGGGCCGGATCATGCTGCGCATGGGCCTCTACCTCGCGGCGGTGCTGGTGCCGGCGCAGATCTTCTTCGGCCATCTCACCGGCGATTACGTGCACGATTACCAACCCGCCAAGTTCGCGGCCATCGAGGGTCGCTGGCACGACGAGCAGCCCGCCAGCGAGGTGCTGATCGCGCTGCCCGACGCCGCTGCCGAGAGAAACCTCTATGAGATCAACGTTCCCGTGCTCGGCAGCCTGATCGGCAGCATGAGCTTCGATTCCAAGGAGATCGGCCTCACCGATTTCCCGGTGGGCGATCGGCCACCGGTGGCGATTCCCTTCTTCGCCTTCCGGATCATGGTGGGTTGCGGCTTCCTCATGCTGCTGCTCGCCTGGCTCGGCTCCCGTTTGAGTTGGACGCGGCGGATCGAGAACAACCGCCCGCTGCTCTGGTCGATCTTCCTCGCCTTTCCCCTGCCGTTCATCGCGATCCTGACCGGCTGGTTCACGGCCGAGGTGGGCCGACAGCCCTGGACCGTCTACGGGCTTCTGCGCACGGCCCAGGCGGTGACGCCGACCCTCACGGCGCAGGCAGCCGCGACCAGCCTGATCATCTTCTGCCTGGTCTACAGCTTCATTTTCGCCTTCGGCATCCTCTACATCTATCGGCTCCTGCGCATCGGTCCCGTCGGACGTCTCGTGCTGCCGCCGGTGGCCGCGATCCCCAACCGCCCACTCGCTGTCGTCAACGAGCCTATCGCGCCCGCCACCCCCCAAGCCGTTGCGGGAGAATAGCCATGGTCCTGTTCTGGGTCGCGATCCTCGCCGTCAGCACCCTGCTCTACGTGCTCCTCGATGGCTTCGATCTCGGTATCGGCATCCTCTTCGGCCGCGTCCGGGGCGAAGCCCAGCGGCGGGTCATGCTGAGTACGGTCGCGCCGCTCTGGGACGGCAACGAGACCTGGCTCATCGTTGCCGGTGTGGTGCTCTGGGGCGCCTTTCCGATGGTCTACGCGGCGCTCCTCTCGGCCTTCTATCTGCCGCTTCTCATCATGCTGGCGGGGCTGATCCTGCGCGGCGTCGCCTTCGAGTTCCGCGCCAAGGCGGAGCGGCTGCGCTGGATATGGGATCTGAGCTTCTCCGGTGGCTCCCTGGTCGCCGCCTTCATGCAGGGGGTGACCGTCGGCGCGCTGGTGGAGGGCATTCCGATCGCCAATGGCCAATACAGCGGCGGCGACTTCACATGGCTCAGCCCCTTCGCGATCCTCTGCGGCATCGGTCTCTGCCTCGGCTACTCGCTGCTGGGCGCCTGCTGGCTGGCCAAGAAATGCGAGGGCGAGGTCCGCGATGTCGCCTACCGCCAGATCCCGCGCCTCTCGACCGCGTTGTTCAGCTTTCTGCTCATCGTCTTTGTTTACGCCCTCGCCGCGCATCTTCAGGTCATGGACCGCTGGCTCGAGCGGCCCTACCTCCTTGTCTTTCCGGCGATCGGCGCCATCGCCACCGCCATCCTCGCCACCAGCATCCGGCGGCGCCGGGACGGAGCGCCCTTCTACATGGTCGCCCTCATTTTCGCGGCCGCCTTCGGCACCCTCGCCATCTCCTTCTGGCCTTACATGATCCCCTTCGCCATCACCATCGATGAGGCGGCCGCGCCCCATTCAAGCCTCGCCTTCATGTTCTGGGGCGAGGGCCTCTTCGTCTTCCCGCTGATGCTGCTCTACGCTGCCGTCAACTACAGCGTCTTCCGCGGGAAGGTGAGGCCTTCGCAAGGCCACTACTAAAGGAGCAACGAATGTGCATGGTCTCTTCATCCCCTGCTTCATTGACTCCGTCTTCCCGGCCTCAGCGACAGCGAGCATCTTCTCCGGACCTGGCTCGCCGGAGCCGCCGCCCTGGCTCCCCCATCTGGGGGATATTTTGATCGCCACATTCAAAGCAAGTTTTCACGAAAGTACCGTCCCAACGCGGCGGCCGGGCACGCAGGCCAAATGACAAGAGTCATCGAGCAGGCCCGGCGGCCGGCAATCGGCGATGCGACCCGCCAATTCACAGATCTGACAAGCGATAGGTGAGGTTTCCCCCAATGAGCAAACGGGCAGCTGATCTACTGGTCGAGACACTACAGGCGGCCGGCGTAAAGAGGTGCTACGGCATCGTCGGCGACACGCTGAACAGAATCGCCCACGCCATCGACCGCAGCGAGATCGACTGGGTTCACATGCGGCACGAGGAGGCCGGCGCCTTCGCGGCCGGCGCCGAGGCGCAGTTCACCGGCAATCTGACAGCCTGCGCCGGTAGCTGTGGCCCGGGCAGCCTCCACTTCATCAATGGGCTCTACGAGGCCAACCGCAATCGCGCGCCGGTCATCCTGATCGCGACCCAGATCGTGCGGCAGGATCTCGGGTTCCAGTCGATCCAGGAGGTCGACTTCAAGGAAGTCTACAAGGGCTGCAGCGTTTTTTGCGAGATGATCGTGACGCCCGAGCAGGCCCGGCGCCTGACGGTCGCCGCCTGCCAGGCGGCGTTGACGAAACGCGGCGTCGCCGTGCTGGTCGTGCCGGCGGACGTCGCCAACGCTCCCGCGCACGACGAAGCACCCTACGCCGTCCATACCCGGCGCCCGCTCGTCCGCCCGACCGACGCCGATCTCGACGAGATCGCGGCCATCCTCAACGGGAGCGACGCGATCACGATCTATGCGGGCGCAGGCTGCGAGGGCGCCCACGATGAAGTGGTTGCCACGGCGGCACGGCTCAAGGCTCCGATGGCTCACACCTCGCGCGGCAAGGACTTCGTCGAGTACGACAACCCTTACAACGTGGGCATGACGGGCATGATTGGCGGGCCCGCGGGTTATCACGCCGTCCTCAACTGCGAGGTTCTGCTGCTGCTCGGAGCGGATTTCGCCTGGAGCCAGTTCTATCCGGACAAGGCCAAGATCATCCAGATCGACGCGGACCCGACCCATATCGGCCGCCGGCACCCGGTCACGATCGGCGCGGTCGGCGATATCAAGGCGACCTTGGACGCGCTGCTTCCCCGCCTCGCGCAGCATGACGACGAGGGTTTCCTGCAAAGATACTTGGAGCGTCATCGGAAGGATCGGGCGGCAGCAGACGCCGAAACCGTGTCCAGTCCGGACGGCACCATTCCCGGGTCGTACCTCGCCAAGATCATCAACAAGCATGCGGCCGAGGATGCGCTGTTCGCGATCGACGACGGCACGGTGCTGGTCTGGACGCTTCGCCATGTCGATACGGGCGGCAAGCGGCGGACCATCGGCAGCCTTCTGCACGGCACGATGGCGAGCGGGATGCCGTCGGCCATCGGATTGCAGAAGTGCCAGCCCGGCCGGCAAGTCGTCTGCATGGCAGGCGACGGTGGCTTCACCATGCTGCTCGGCGATCTGCTGACGGTGGTGCAGGAGAATCTGCCAATCAAAATCGTAGTCTTTGACAACGGCAAGCTCGGCTTCATCGATATCGAGCAAAAGTCCGCCGGCATAGAGCCGATCTTCACCGACCTGAAGAACCCGGATTTTGGCAAAGTCGCCGAAGCGATGGGTCTTTGGGGACGCAGCGTATCGAAGGCGGGCGAGCTGGAGGGAGCGGTAGAGGCCTGGCTCGCGCAGCCCGGTCCGGCTCTCCTGGACGTGAAGGTCAATCCGATGCAGCTCGTGATGCCGCCCTCCCCGTTCGTGCGTCCCGAAGCCGTGGTCGGAATGGGAGTCTACACCGCCAAAGCCATGCTGCACGGCAAGGGTCACGACGTCTGGGAGATGATCGTGGAGAATATTCCCTGACCCGCGGAGTTCCATCGATTCTTGCTCGGATCGCATTCCCTTGCGGTTTTCGGCAATCGCGCTGGGATCTCCGGGTGTCCGCAGCCTTGAATGCCCAGCCTCCTGGCGGCATGGTTCCGGCGTAGCCATCGCATGCGGAGCACAAACCGGCCGTCACGGGGCAACCCGCTGGCAAGGGGAGGTCGCGAGAAATTGGATGCATGCGTTGCACGAAGCGTGAGCGCTCGGCGATGGACCAGAACGGCTGCGGGTGCTGTGCCGATCGGGCTAGCCGGCTGCAGCAATGCGCCCGCGCAAAACATTCTCGGATCCTTCTTCCCGTCCTGGATGCTCTGCGTATTGGCGGGAATTGCCGCTGCCGTTCTCGTTCGTCAGGTCTTTGCGGTCGTGGGCATCGACAAGGCCCTTCCGGCGCCTCTGCTCGTCTATCTCGCGTTGACCGTCTTCTTCGCGTTCGCCGTGTGGCTGGCGTGGCTCGGCTGACCCGCATGCCAAGTGAGGCGCGCAGATGAGCTCCTGGCGGGTCTGGGCAGGCCGACTGGCCGCGGTGGTGTCGATCATTGCCGCCATCGCGATCGGCGCCTATGCGCTCGAGCAGCTCAGCCGGCAGCCGCGGACCAATGACGGCTATCTCTTTGCCGACCGAGCGGGTCTCGCGCCCGATGTCAGCGGTCGCATCGTTACGCTGAATGTGCGCGACAACCAGCGTGTGACGAAGGGCGATCTGCTGCTGCAGATCGATCCCGAGCCTTTCGAGCTCCATTTGCGGCAGGCACGCGATCAGGTGGCGGCCTTGCGCGCGCAGATTGACCTGACCACGCGCCAGGTGGCATCGCAGACCTCCGGCGCCGACGTCGCAACCACGCAGATCGGACGAGCGCGGGCGCAACTGTCGCTGGCGAGCGACACGCTGGCCCGCCTCGAGCCAATGCTCAGCAAGGGCTATGTTACGCAGCAGCAAGTCGACGAAGCACGAACGAACAAGCGCAGTGCCGAGGTGGCACTTGCGGCGGGGATTCAGCAGGCGGATCAGGCGCGCCAGGCCATCGGCGACACCCAGAGCCTGCAGGCGCAGCTCGCCGGCGCCGAGGCCGCGGTTGCCCTGGCGGAACGCGATGTGCGGAATACCGACCTCAGAGCCCCCTTCGATGGCCTCGTCGCCGGCCTCGAGATTGCGGCGGGAGAGTACGCCGTCACCGGCCGTCCGGTGTTCACCCTGATCAAGACCGACAAATGGTATGCCGTCGGCGATTTTCGCGAGACCGAGCTGCCGGAGATCCGGATCGGCGACCCCGCCACCGTTTGGCTCCTGGGCGACAACAAGCGCTCCCTGAAGGGGCGCGTCGAAAGCATCGGCTGGGGCGTGCGGCTCGACAGCGCGGGAGGGCCGGGGCTGCCCGCGGTGCAGCGTACCCTCAACTGGGTGATCGTGGCGCAGCGTTTCCCGGTTCGCGTTCTCCTCGATGATCCGCCGCCGGACGCCTTGCGGATCGGCGCCACCGTCTCGATTGTTGTGCGTCATGACAGCGCTCGCTAGCGTCGACGGCCGGCAATGGCCGTTTTTCGCCTTCCTGCGCGAGGAGCTGGCGCCGCGACCGGGCCGCCTTGGTGCCGCCGCGCGTATTGCGACGTGCTGCGTGATCGTGGTGGCGACGGCCATGCTCTACCAGATTCCCGAGCCCGCCTACGCCGCCTATATCGTGTTTTTCCTGGGTCGCGGCGACGCGGCGATCACGCTGCGGATCGCCATGGCCGGCGCCATCGGCGTAACGCTCGCGACCCTTCTCAGCCTGCTCTTCTATGCGCTCGACGCCGGAGAGCCGGCGCTTCGGTTGCCGCTCATGGCGGTGTCGACCTTTCTCGGGATGTTCCTGCTGCGCACGATGGCGATCGGGCCGATCGCCTTCCTCGCCGGCTTCATCCTGGTGGTGACGCAGACCCTCATCGACGTCATTCCCAATCTCGAGGCGCTGACGCGCTTTCTGCTGTGGCTCTGGGTGGTGGTGATGCTGCCTGTCGTCGTGACCGTCCTGGTCAACCTGCTGACGGGACCGAATCCCACGCAGCTCGTGAGGCAGTCGTCGCTGCGTCTTCTCGATGCCCTCGCCGGCTCATTGCGCCGCCGGGAAGGCCGCCCGCTGACGCACGAGAGCACGGAGGTGCTCGAGCTCGCCGAACTGCGTCAACGCGCCGAGATCCTCGACCATGATTTGCGCTCCCATGCGGGCGACAGCTCGCTCATCGAGACGCTCCAGGTACTCATTTCCATGGCGGCGCTGCTGCCGTCCAACCTTGCTCCCGAGGTGCAGACGGGGCTTGCCGAGGCCTGCGGGGCCTGCCGCGCGGCTCTGCTCGGCGCTCCGGAAAAGCCTTATTCCACGCCCGATGGCCTTGCCGAGCGGTCCTTGGCGACGCTGACTCCCGTCGACCGCCCGGTCGTTCTGGCGATGAGCCGGGCACTTGACCGGCTTGCGATCGGCCTCTCGGAGCGCCGGAGCGGTTCGTCCGGGAAGGCGGCCAAGCATGAAGCCGCGCTCTTCGTGCCGGATGCCTTCTCCAATCCCGACCACGCACGCTTCGCGCTCAAGACCGCGATCGCGGCGGTGTCGGCCTACATCATCTACACTGGCGCCGACTGGGCCGGCATTCGGACCGCCTTGATCACCTGCTTCTTCGTGGCGCAGAGCACCCTCGGCGAGACCCTGCACAAGCTGACGCTGCGCCTGGGCGGCGCGCTGATCGGCGGGCTGATCGGCGGATTGTGCATCGTCTATGCGCTGCCGCAGATGACCGATATCGGCGATCTCAGCCTGCTGATCGCGGTGGTATCCGCCGTGTGTGCCTGGGTGGCGACCAGCAGCGAGCGTCTGGCCTATGCCGGCATGCAGATGGCCCTCGCTTTCTTTCTCGGCGTTCTGCAGGGCTATGGTCCCTCGACCGATCTCACCGTCCTGCGCGACCGCATGGTCGGCATCGTGCTGGCGAATGTCCTGATGTCTCTTGTTTTCAGCGTCCTCTGGCCGACCTCCGCCGCGACGCAGGCGCGCAAGGGTCTGGCCGCTGCTCTGAGAGCCCTCGGATCCCTCCTGCTCGACCGCGGCGCGCAACCGGGTTCCGGTCACCGCCTGGCCGTGGCGCGCGCCGTAGCGAACGCGCGCAATCTGATCTCCCTCGGAGCCTTCGAGACCGGCCTGCTGGAGCCCCATCCGGCCGGCACGGCAATCCTCCCTCATGCGCTCGATGATCTCGCTCGGATCGCGGCGGCATCCGCGGTCGTCATCGAGCAGCCGCCCATTCCTCCGTACCGGGAAGCCCTGAACGCGCAGGACAAGACCATCGCCGCGTGGCTATCCGGCAGCGCCGATTGCCTGTCGGAGGGTCGAGCACTCCCGCCGGCGCCGGAGGCGAAGCCTGCCGCCGATGCGCTCGCCGCATTGCCGCCGGCCGCCGGCGCCGAAACCCGTTCCGCCCTGGAGGCGAGACTACATCCTGGTCTCGCAGATCCGCAGGTTCGAGACGCATGCCGCACCGTGAGAGTTCGCATCCGCTGCGCTGGACGCCGGTGCTGGCGTTGCTGCTCCTTGCGGCGTGCACGGGCGATTCGAGTGACCTCGCCCCCGCCACCCCGACCGCGCCCTGGCTGATAACGCCTCCCCGCCATCATGGCAAGAGCCGCCGACGCGGACACGACGGCCACCGAAACAAGAGTCGAGATCGCGTCCAGTCCGCGCGAGAGCGCCATCGCCATCGATCCGGCGCGAACCTATGACCTGCCCGAGCTGATCGATCTCGCCCAGCGCAGCAACCCCGAGACCCGCGATGCCTGGGAAAGAGCCCGGAAGGCAGCCTTCGCCGTCGGCCTCGTCGAGAGCGCCTATCTGCCGCAGATCTCTGCCGAGGCCGTCGCCGGCTATCAGCACGCCACCTTCCCGATACCGGCGAACCTGGCGCCGAGCGCGCAGTTCACCGTCGATACGCGTGAGCTCGTGCCGACTCTGGCGATCAGGTGGCTGCTCTTCGACTTTGGCCGCCGGGCCAACGCGGCAACGGCGGCGCGGGCGGACTCCTTTGCAGCCAACGTCACCTTCACCGGTGCCCATCAGAAGCTGATCTTTGCCGTCAGTCGCGATTACTTCGCGCTGAGCGCCGCCCGCGGCAGGCTGCGCGTCGCCAAAGAGGCACTCAAGAACGCGGAGATCGTCGAGGACGCTGTCCGCACGCGGCAGAAACAGGGCTTCGCGACCACGGTCGAAATAGCGCAGGCCACGCGCCAGACGGCGGAAGCCCGCTTCAATCTCGCGCGGACGACCGGCGACGAACACTCGGCATTCCATGCCTTGGTTGCCAGCATGGGAATTGCACCGACCACGACGATCAATGTTGCGGACAATTCCGCAAGGCCTTTGCCGCCGTCGCCCGACCAGACTGCCGACCAATTCGTCACCAATGCCCTGTCTGATCGACCGGATGTCATTGCCGCCCTTGGCCACCTGCGCGGCGCGCAAGCCAAGCTCGATGAGGCTCGAGCCGACTACAAGCCGACGATCGGAGTGGACGCGCAGGGCTTCCAAAACATCGGCTCGATCAGCGTCAACGATGGCCGCGACTACACCATCAACAAGCCGGGTGGCAGCATCCTGCTCAAGTTCAGCTGGCCTCTGTTCGACGGCGGGGCGCGCGAGGCGCGCGTCGGCATTGCCCGCTCGGACGTTAATTCGGCGCGCGATCAGCTGGATCAGGCGAAAAACACCGCAGTCAAGCAGGTGACGGACGCCTACGACTTGCTGGAGACGGGCTTTGCCGAGCACGCATCGGCCACAGCGCTGCAGGCGGCGGCGCAGACGGCCTACGACGCAGCCCTCGACGCCTATGGGCACGGCTTCGGTACCTACACCGAGCTCGTCACCAGCGAGACGGCGCTGACGCGATCGCAAGCCGCGCTGGGAGATGCCCACGCCGACGTATTTACAGCCGCGGCGGCCTTGGCGTTCGCGACGGGATCAATCTCGGGCGGAAGCGCGCGATGACACGCGGCGACAGGACCTTGACAGTTCTCGCGCATGCCAATGACATCGGCCCAATCGGTCGCAGCGAATGCAAGGACCAGCTGAGAACGGCTCAAGCGCTCTTGCGATAAGGCTGGTACCGCGGCACCCAAATACAGGCCTCGACCCGCTTGTCCAGGACGGTCGCATCACAGGGATCCGCGACACCATCCACCTGTGCCTGGCGCGCCACCGCCTTGGCGACGGCGCTGGACACAGACCTGAGCTGATCCACCGGCGGCAGAAGGCTTCCGTTCTTATCCTTTGCTGTCGGAGACATCGCGGCGAGTGCTTTTCCAGCAACCATAAACATCGCGTCGGTTACGCGCCGCGCGCCGGCAGCGAGGATGCCGAGCCCGACCCCAGGGAATATGTAGGAGTTGTTGGTCTGGTCGATCTTCACCAATTTGCCGTTCCATCGAACCGGCGGAAAAGGGCTGCCGGTGCCGATCAGCGCGCGTCCGTCGGTCCACGCCATCAGCTGCTCCGGCGTCGCCTCGCTGCGCGAGGTGGGGTTGGAGAGCGGGAAAATCACCGGTCGATCAATATGCTGCGCCATGATGCGAACGACCGGCTCGGTGAAGGCGCCAGTCTGACCTGAAACACCGATCAGGACCGTCGGCCTGCCATTCGACACGGCATCGAGGAGGCCAATTTCCTTCGACTTCTGCAGTTTCCAGCCGGAAACCGCCGACCGCTGCTGCACGAAAGGTACCTGTGCCGGCGTAATGTCCGCCATGCCCTCGACGAGCAGCCCATTGCGGTCGACCAGATAGAAGCGACGGCGCGCTTCGGCCTCGCTGGCGCCGGCATCGATCATCGCCTGCAGCAGGAGGGAGGCGATCCCGCATCCGGCCGAGCCGGCGCCGAGAACGGCGATGCGTTGCTCGGTTAGCGCCACGCCGGTGACGTTGATCGCGGCCAGAAGCGTCCCGGCCGCCACCGCGGCGGTACCTTGGATGTCGTCGTTGAAGGTGCAGAGCCGATCGCGATAGCGGGCGAGCAGGCGGCTGGCGTGTATCCCGGCGAAATCTTCCCACTGGAGAAGAACATCGGGCCAGCGCCGGGCGACCGCCGCAACGAAGGTTTCGATGAAACCATCATAGTCGGCGCCGGTGACGCGCTCATGCCGCCAGCCGACATAGAGCGGATCAGCCAGGCGCTCCTGATTGTTGGTGCCGACATCGAGGAGGATCGGCAGAGTCTGACTGGGATGAATGCCAGCGCAGCCGGTATAGAGCGACAGTTTGCCGATCGGAATGCCCATCCCGCCGGCACCTTGATCCCCAAGCCCGAGGATTCGCTCGCCGTCGCTCACGACAATGACGCGTACCTTGTCGAAACGCGGATCCGCCAGGATCTCGGGAATGCGATGCTGGTTCGGATAGCTCAGGAACACGCCGCGCGGCTTGCGCCAGATCTCGCTGAAGCGCTGGCAGCCTTCGCCCACCGTCGGCGTATATACCAGCGGCAGCAATTCCTCGATGTTGTCAACGAGGAGGGCGTAGAACAGAGTTTCGTTGGTGTCCTGCAGCTCGCGCAGGAAGGCATAGCGCTCAAAATCGGTTTCGAAGGCGCGCAAGACCTTCAGCCGGCGCGCGACCTGCTCGTCCAGCGAGCCGATATGTGGCGGCAGCAGTCCATGCAGGTGAAAGACGTCGCGCTCGAGCTCGGTGAAGGCGGTTCCCTTGTTGAGCAAGGGCGTGTTGATCAGCTCGTACCCGGTCAGATCGGTTTCGATCGGAAGGCCCAGGCCAGATGCGGGGGGCTGATTTATTGCTCGTCTCCTGATTCAAAGAGGCTGCACCCTTCCGGCCACTCTGGACGAAGACGTCCCCTGCCGCTTCCGCGCATTTGCGGTGTCCCCGGATTTCTTGCGCGGGTTCGCGCTTTTCGGGCCCGCGATCTGAACCACCGACGCTCAACATGGATCCGGCCAGACCCCAAATCCGCAAGCGGGGAAGAATTTGAGCAATAGTCTCCGCGACGGAAGTGAGGCGCGGAAGTCATGGTGTCACGTGCGGCGCCGTACGAGGGCCAGAGACGATGCTCTCGGCCGGCCTCCCGCGATCACCGTTGAGATGGCAAAGGCCTTCACCCTCTACATGGTGAAGGCCGTGATGAGTGGCAGGGGCGACGAGATTGTCGACCTCGCCCGGAGCAATCTCTGGCGCTGAGGGATAAGCGCCAATCACGCGAGCCTTGATCTTCAAAGGACATTGGACGCCATGAAGATATTCAGCGATCTGCGCAGCCTTACCACGACCGAGCGCAACAC
>CAVTLA010000001.1:0-550000 GCA_963735465.1 uncultured Alphaproteobacteria bacterium | reverse complement strand
CGCAAACTCAGTCATTTCCCGATCGAATATCAGAAAGCTCGTCCTAGCACGTCCCGTGTCCCGCACCGGCGCTCTCGCGAGGCCGCCGCTTTCGGCGCGCAAGGGCGCGCCTGGCGCGGCCCGGTATTTTGCTATCGCAAAAACCGGTGGTGGAGGTGAACGGGATCGAACCGATGACCTCCTGCTTGCAAAGCAGGCGCTCTCCCAACTGAGCTACACCCCCCAGTTTTTTGAGCGGCGCAGCCGCTCAAAAATACTGAGCAGCGACAGCGGTTGCGCAGCAACCGCGAGAGCTGCCTGCTCGCGCAGGCAAGCGCCGCATCGAGCCGTCGGAACCCTTCTCTGCGCCGTGCCGCTCCCGGTGCGCAAGAGCGCACCTGACGCGGCGACCATTTTGCGCCGCAGGCGCAAAATGGTGGGCCAGGGAGGATTTGAACCTCCGACCTCACGCTTATCAAGCGCGCGCTCTAACCAGCTGAGCTACTAGCCCCGCGCTGACTGCCGGCAACCCAACAGACAACAGCTATCCGCTGCGAGCTGCCAGCTTCGATCGGGAAAGGGATGTGTAGGCGGTGGCGCGTTGCGGAGATCAAACCCGATGCCCGAAGACACCAGCTCCAAACTCCGCCTCGTTGATGGAAAGCCCGAAGAAGCAATCAAGGGATCTGGCGATCCCACGACCTCTGTCTTCAGGCTCCAGAAAGGAGGTGATCCAGCCGCAGGTTCCCCTACGGCTACCTTGTTACGACTTCACCCCAGTCGCTGACCTTACCGTGGTCGGCTGCCCCCTTACGGTTGGCGCACCGCCTTCAGGTAAAACCAACTCCCATGGTGTGACGGGCGGTGTGTACAAGGCCCGGGAACGTATTCACCGCGGCATGCTGATCCGCGATTACTAGCGATTCCAGCTTCATGCTCTCGAGTTGCAGAGAACAATCCGAACTGAGACGGCTTTTTGAGATTGGCCAAGGGTCGCCCCTTCGCTTCCCTCTGTCACCGCCATTGTAGCACGTGTGTAGCCCAGCCCGTAAGGGCCATGAGGACTTGACGTCATCCCCGCCTTCCTCCGGCTTGTCACCGGCAGTTCCTTCAGAGTGCCCAGCTCTACCTGATGGCAACTGAAGGTGAGGGTTGCGCTCGTTGCGGGACTTAACCCAACATCTCACGACACGAGCTGACGACAGCCATGCAGCACCTGTGTTCCCGCCAGCCGAACTGAAGGAACGGATTTCTCCGCCCCATACGGGACATGTCAAGGACTGGTAAGGTTCTTCGCGTTGCGTCGAATTGAACCACATGCTCCACCGCTTGTGCGGGCCCCCGTCAATTCCTTTGAGTTTTAACCTTGCGGCCGTACTCCCCAGGCGGTGCGCTTAAAGCGTTAGCTGCGACACCGGAAGGCTACGCCCTCCAACGTCTAGCGCACATCGTTTACAGCGTGGACTACCAGGGTATCTAATCCTGTTTGCTCCCCACGCTTTCGCGCCTCAGCGTCAGTATCGGTCCAGAGAGCCGCCTTCGCCACCGGTGTTCTTCCCAATATCTACGAATTTCACCTCTACACTGGGAATTCCACTCTCCTCTCCCGAACTCAAGCCAACCAGTCCCAAGCGCAATTCCCAGGTTAAGCCCGGGGCTTTCACGCCTGACTTGATCGGCCGCCTGCGCGCCCTTTACGCCCAGTAATTCCGAACAACGCTCGCCCCCTTCGTATTACCGCGGCTGCTGGCACGAAGTTAGCCGGGGCTTCTTCTCGCGCTACCGTCATCATCGTCGCGCGCGAAAGAGCTTTACAACCCTAAGGCCTTCATCACTCACGCGGCATTGCTGGATCAGGGTTGCCCCCATTGTCCAATATTCCCCACTGCTGCCTCCCGTAGGAGTCTGGGCCGTGTCTCAGTCCCAGTGTGGCTGATCATCCTCTCAGACCAGCTACGGATCACTGCCTTGGTAGGCCATTACCCCACCAACTAGCTAATCCGACGCGGGCCCCTCCTAGAGCGATAAATCTTTCACCCTCAGGTCGTATGCGGTATTAGCCGAAGTTTCCCTCGGTTATCCCACACTCCAGGGCAGGTTCCCACGCGTTACTCACCCGTCCGCCACTCGTGGATTGCTCCACGCGTTCGACTTGCATGTGTTAGGCATGCCGCCAGCGTTCGTTCTGAGCCAGGATCAAACTCTCACGTTAGAGTCCCAAGCCATCCATCCGCCTCCCGAAGAAAGCAGACAAACAACCCAGAAATCCCAGCCACTCGAACCGCATCTCAATCATCCGGAATTGACATTCCTTAAAACCAAGATGCGCATCGATGGCACAGTTGCACCACCGCCTGCACATCCCTTCCCAACTATCCACAATGTCAAAGAGCAGAGACCGGAGAACAACAACCGACCTAAAACCTTCGCCGAGGGCGATGGTCCCGATCGGATGGTATCTACGGAGGCCGCCCGAACCGGACGACCAGGGCAACATATAGGAAAATCCCGTCGTTCTGTCCAGCGGATAAGCCACCGACTCACTCGAAAATATCGCATGCCCGAGCGCGTTTCATACGCCGAGATCCCCGCCGCAACGACGCTGATACCTGCCACTCTTCGCATCTGCAGCAGTCTGCTCCGGGAATCCCTGTGGATAACCGGCGTGAACGTCGGACCGTCGGATGCCCCAGCGCAACCGTCTCGCGCAATGCTAGCCTCATCGCCGAAACACATCCGCAGCAGCGAGGACGGAATGGCGCATCTCGGGAGATGGATCGTGGCGGCGGCGATGCTGGTTTCGCTGCCGGCCGGAGCCCTGGAGACGGTCAACAAGGTGGATCGCATCTACCTGAATTCCAGCCCCAATCTCGCCGGCACCTGCCACCCGACCCGCGTCCGCTTCGACGGCAGCATCCACGCGACGGGACCGCTCTATGTCACCTATCAATGGGTGCGAAGCGACAATAAGCACACGGACGCAACCCTCACCTTCGACGTCGAGGCGAACCGCACCATCTCCACCGAATGGGACCTGACGACGAGCTATACCGGCTGGGTGCAGCTCATCGTGCTGACGCCGAAGCGCATCGAATCAAAGAAGGTGCATTTTCACGTGAACTGCGGCTGACCGCCGCAGTCGCCCGCCGGATCAGATCAAGCCCAGCGAGCGCAGCTCTTCCAGCATCTTGGGCGGCAGATCGTCGTCGGCATCAGACGTCAGCCGGTCGGCCGGCGCGTCCTTGGCCTCGAAGTAGCGCCAGCCCTGAAACGGCCGCTTCGGCGCCAGCGCCGTCGCCACCAGCCGCATATCGTATTGAACGATGCAGAGCGGCAGCCCGTCCTCGTTCACCGTCGAGGTGAAGCCCCTGAGAAGCTGGCGCGCGCGCACATAGCCCTTGATGACCCAATAGATCGAGCCGCCGTCCAGCAGCTCCTCGGCCCGCCGCGGCGTGTTGCGGGTGAAGAACACCGACTTGCCGCGCTCCTTGCGGCGCTGACGCTGCAGCTTGCGCAGATGGGCGACGTCGTCGACGCCGACCGCCAATTTGATGAGATGAATCGTCATTGCCGCGTCGTTTTTCTCACGCCGCCGCCTTGGCGGCAAGGGCGCGCGCCACCTTCGAGGCGGGCTCGCGTCCGAGCTCCCGCGAAATGAACCGTCCGGCGGCGGCGAGCTTCTCGAGATCGACGCCGGTACGGATGCCGAGCCCGTTCAGGAGATAGAGCACGTCCTCGCTCGCCACGTTGCCGGTGGCGCCCTTGGCATAGGGACAGCCGCCGAGCCCCGCCACCGAGCTGTCCGCCACGGTGATCCCCTGCTCCAGCGCCGCCATCAGGTTCGCCAGCGCCTGGCCGTAGGTGTCGTGGAAGTGCACCGCGAGCTTCTCCCGCGGCACGACCGCCGCCACTGCCGTCAGCATCGTCTCGATGCGCCCGGGCGTCGCCGTGCCGATGGTCTCGCCGAGGGAAATCTCGTAGCAACCGAGATCCAGCAGCCTGCGCGCGACATCCGCCACCTCCGACGGCGCGATCGGTCCCTCGTAGGGACAGTCGACGACGCAGGAGACGTAGCCGCGCATGGCAATGCCGTGGTGCGTCGCCGCATCCGCCACCGGTGCAAAGCGCTCGAACCCCTCGGCGATCGAGCAATTGGTGTTCTTGCGCGAGAAGGTTTCGGACGCCGCGGCGAAGATCGCGATTTCCTGGGCGCCGGCGGCGCGGGCGGTCTCGAATCCCCTGAGGTTCGGCACCAGCACGGGATAGCGCACGCCAGGCCGGCGCCGCAGGCCCGCCAGCACCGCGGCGCTGTCAGCCATCTGCGGAATCCATTTCGGCGAGACGAACGAGCCGGCCTCCACCGCGCCGAGGCCGGCGTCCGCGAGCTGCTCGATGAGGGCGATCTTGATCGCGGCCGAAACCGATCGCGCCTCGTTCTGAAGGCCGTCACGCGGACCGACTTCCACCATGCGCAGCTCAGCGGGCAGGCGCATCGTCCGCTCCCGGCTCGCTGGCCGCAAAGGCAATGAGCGCCGCCCCCTCCTCCACGAGATCGCCCGGCGCGTAGTGCACGTCCTCCACCACGCCATCCGCCGGCGCCACGATCGTGTGCTCCATCTTCATCGCCTCCAGCACCAGGAGCGCCTCGCCACGCCTGACCCGTCGGCCCGCCGCGGTCTTGACCTCGATCACCTTCCCCGGCATCGGTGCCGTAAGGCGGCCGCCGGTCTCGTCCACCGCCACCGTCGGCGACAGCGGGTCGATGTAGTGGAGACGATGCTCGAGCCCGTCCAGCAGCACCACCACAGTGTCGCCCTGACGCAGCACGTCGGCGCGGCGTCGCGTGCCGTCGAGCACGAAGCCGATGGCTCCATCGGGTTCCCGCGCCGCCCGCGCCTCGACCCGCTTCTCGGCGATCTCCAGCTGATAGTCGGTGCCGGCATAGCGCACGCGCACGACGCGCACGCTCTCGCCGTCGCGCCAGGAGATGTCCTGATATGTGCCGCCGTTGAGACGCCAGCCGTCACGCCGCCGCCACGGCGACCAGGGATCGCCGGAAGTGTCGCCGGGCGATGTCGCTTCCGTGGATTGATCGAGGACGCGGGCAAGGCTCGCCGCCGCGAGAACCGCGTCGGACGCCAGCAGCGCCGCCGGCAGCAAGGCCGCGCGATGGCGCTCGATGAAGCCGGTGTCGAGCTCGCCGACGCCGTAGGCCGGATGCGTGGCGACGCGATAGAGGAATTCGCGGTTGGTGATAAGGCCGGCGATGCGGTAGCGAGCCAGGGCCGAGGCGAGCTGTCGCACCGCCGCCGCGCGATCCTCGCCCCAGACCACGAGCTTGGCGATGAGGGGATCGTAGTGGATGGTGATCGCATCGCCCTGGCGCACGCCGGTGTCGATCCGCAGACGCGGTCCGGTTGCGGGCGGCGCCAGCGTGTCGAGACGTCCGGTCGCCGGCAGAAAATCCCGCTGGGGATCCTCCGCGTAGAGCCGGACCTCGATGGCATGGCCGCGGGTCGCGATCTCGTCCTGCCTCAGCGGCAGCGTCTCGCCGGCGGCGACCCTGAGCTGCCACTCCACGAGATCGAGGCCGGTGATCGCCTCGGTGACGGGATGCTCCACCTGCAGCCGCGTGTTCATCTCCATGAAGGCGAAGAGATCGCCGGCGACGATGAACTCCACGGTGCCGGCGCCCACATAGCTCACGGCCTTGGCAGCGGCGACGGCGGCGGCGCAGAGCCGGGCACGCCGCTTGGGATCGAGGCCGATCGCGGGCGCCTCCTCCACCACCTTCTGGTAGCGGCGCTGGATCGAGCAATCGCGCTCGAAGAGATGGACGGTATTGCCCTGGGTATCGGCGAAGACCTGCACCTCGATGTGGCGCGGGCGGATCAGATATTTCTCGATCAGCACGCGATCGTCGCCGAAGGCGGCGCTCGCCTCGCGCTTGGCAGAAGCGAGCGCCGCGGAGAAATCCGCCGCTCGCTCGACGATGCGCATCCCCTTGCCACCGCCGCCGGCCGACGCCTTGATCAGGACCGGGAAGCCGATGCGCTCCGCCTCCGCCGCGAGCTTCTTCTCGCCCTGCTCCGCGCCATGAAAACCGGGCACCACGGGCACGCCCGCCTTCTCCATCAGCGCCTTCGACGCCGCCTTGTCGCCCATGGCGCGGATCGCCGAGGCCGGCGGTCCGATGAAGACGAGGCCCGCCTTGACGCAGGCCTCGGCGAAACCCGCGTTCTCCGACAGGAAACCATAGCCGGGATGGATCGCCTCGGCGCCGGTGGCGCGCGCCGCCGCCAGGATGCGCTCGCCCACGAGATAGCTCTCGCGCGCCGGCGCCGGACCGATTGCCACCGCCTCGTCCGCCATCGCCACATGCAGCGCGTCGCGATCGGCCTCGGAATAGACCGCCACCGTCGCGATGCCAAGCCGCCGCGCGGTGCGGATCACGCGGCAGGCGATCTCTCCGCGGTTGGCGATCAGGATCTTGCGAAACACCGAGACGACCGTCAGCGCCGCCAGCTCGGCTTCCGCCGCTCGAAATAAGCGGCAAGGCCTTCCCGTGCCTCCGAGGACGCCCGCGCCTCGGCGATGACGCTCACCGTGAGAGCGATCAGCGTATCCTCTATCGGGCGATCCGCGATCTCCTCGATCAGGCGCTTGGCGCGCGCCTGGGCCCCCGGCCCTCCTTCCAGGAGGGCCACCGCCAGTCGCTCCACCATCAGATCCAGTTGGCCAACCGACGTCACCTCATGGACAAGGCCGATGCGTTTTGCCTCCGCCGCGGAAAATCTCTCGGCGGTGAGGAAGTAGCGGCGCGCGGCACGCGGCCCGATCGCGCGCACGAGATAGGGACTGATGACCGACGGCACCAGGCCGAGCCTGGTCTCGGAGACGCTGAACACCGCCTGGTCCGAGGCCACCGCGATATCGCAGCACGCGACGAGGCCGACGCCGCCGGCAAAGGCCGGCCCCTGGACGCGGGCGATGGTGGGCTTGCCCAGCGTATTGAGGGTCTGCATGAGACGCCCCAGCGCCGCCGCATCGGCCATGTTCTCCTCATGACCATAATCCGCCGAGCGCTGCATCCACTTGAGATCGCCTCCGGCCGAGAAGGTGGGACCGGCACCGGTGAGGACGACGAGACGCGTCCTGGCATCCGCCTCGAGGTTGTGCAGCGTCTCGGTAAGAGACGCGATCAGATTCTCGTCAAAGGCGTTGTGGGCGTCGGGACGGTTCAAGGTCACCGTCGTAACGCCACGAGGATCTGTCGTAACCAGGGTCAGGGTCTCGCTCATGTTCCTCACATCCGGAAGACGCCGAATTGGGTCTCGGCGATCGGCGCGTTGAGGCTTGCCGAGATCGCCAGCGCCAGCACCCGCCGCGTCTCGGCGGGGTCGATGACGCCGTCGTCCCAGAGCCGGGCGCTGGCGTAGTAGGGATGTCCCTGCTCCTCGTACTGGGCACGGATCGGCGCCTTGAAGGCGTCCTCCTCGGCGGCGCTCCAGCTCTGGCCGCGGCCCTCGATGTTGTCGCGGCGCACCTGCGCCAGCACCGCCGCCGCCTGCTCGCCCCCCATCACGGAGATGCGGGCGTTCGGCCACATGAAGACGAAGCGCGGGTCGAAGGCGCGGCCGCACATGCCGTAGTTCCCGGCGCCAAAGCTGCCGCCGATGATGACGGTGAATTTCGGCACCTTGGCGCAGGCCACCGCCGTCACCATCTTGGCGCCGTCCTTGGCGATACCGCCCGCCTCGTATTTGCGGCCGACCATGAAGCCGCTGATGTTCTGCAGGAAGATCAGCGGTATTCCGCGCTGGGCGCAGAGCTCGATGAAGTGTGCGCCCTTGAGCGCGCTCTCGGAGAAGAGGATGCCGTTGTTGGCGACGATCCCCACGGGATAGCCCCAGAGGCGTGCGAAGCCGGTGACCAGCGTCTCGCCGTAAAGGCGCTTGAATTCGTCGAACTCGCTGCCGTCCACCATGCGCGCGATCACCTCGCGGGCGTCGTAGGGCTTGCGGGTATCCGTGGGAACGATGCCGTAGATCTCGTCGGCGTCGTAGAGCGGCTCCCGTGGCGCCGCGAGCTCGATGCCGACGCGCTTCGGCCGGTTGAGATGCCCGACGATGCCGCGGGCGATGCCGAGGGCATGCGCGTCGTCGAGGGCATAGTGGTCGGTGACGCCGGAAACCCGGCTGTGCACGTCGGCACCACCCAGCTCCTCCGCCGTCACCACCTCGCCGGTCGCCGCTTTGACCAGGGGCGGCCCGCCCAGGAAGATCGTGCCCTGGTTCTTGACGATGATGCTCTCGTCGGACATCGCCGGGACATAGGCGCCGCCGGCGGTGCAGGAGCCCATGACGACGGCGATCTGGGGAATGCCCGCCGCCGACATCGTCGCCTGATTGTAGAAGATGCGGCCGAAATGATCGCGGTCGGGAAACACGTCGTCCTGGCTCGGCAGGTTGGCGCCGCCGGAATCGACGAGATAGATGCACGGCAGATTGTTCTCTCGGGCGATCTCCTGGGCCCGCAGGTGCTTCTTCACCGTGATGGGAAAATAGGTGCCGCCCTTGACCGTGGCGTCGTTGGCGATGATCACGCATTCGCGGCCCATCACCGAGCCGATGCCGGTGATGATGCCGCCCGCCGGCACCTCGTCGTCATAGAGCTTGTAGCCCGCGAGCTGGGAGAGCTCGAGGAACGGCGCGCCGGGATCGATCAGCGTCCGCACGCGGTCGCGCGGCAGGAGCTTGCCGCGGCCGAGATGGCGCCTGCGCGCCTCCTCGCCGCCGCCGTCGCGAATCCCCGCCACCCGCCGGGCGAGGTCGTCCACCTGGGCGCGCAGCGCCGCCTTGTTGTCGAGGAAGATCTGGGAACGCGGATCGACGGCGGACTTGAGAACGGTCATCGCTGGATTCTCCGGCGAGTCGCAGGCGGCGCTTTCCTGGCGGGACACCTTGCTCAAGAGCGCTTGACCCGGCAAGGGAAAAACAGGGAAATGGGCGGTATGCAGCCTCCCAACAGCCCCGCGCTCACCCTCGCCGAACTCGACTCCGCGGCCGAGACGGTTCATCGCGTCATGACGCCAACTCCGGCGATCCTCTGGCCGCTGGTGGCGGAGCGCACGGGCGCCGAGACCTGGATCAAGCACGAGAACCACACGCCCATAGGCGCCTTCAAGGTCCGAGGCGGGCTCGTCTATATGGCGGACCTGAAGCGGCGCGAGCCGGGCATCCGTGGCGTGATCGCCGCAACGCGGGGCAATCACGGCCAGAGCGTGGCGCTGGCGGCACGCCGCAACGGCATCCCCGCCACCATCGTGGTACCGCACGGCAACAGCCGGGAGAAGAACGCCGCGATGCGCGCCTTCGGCGCCACGCTGGTGGAGCATGGCCACGATTTCCAGGCCGCCTACGAGCATGCCCAAGAATTGGGGCGGGATCGCGGCCTGCACCCGGTGCCGTCGTTCCATCCGCTCCTCGCCGCCGGCGTCGCGAGCTATGCGCTGGAGCTCTTCCGGGCGGTGTCCGATCTCGATACCGTCTATGTCCCGATCGGCCTCGGATCCGGCATCTGCGGCACGATCGCGGCGCGGGACGCTCTCGGACTGAAAACCAGGATCGTGGGCGTGGTGGCGGAGGAGGCGGCGGCCTATGCGCTGTCCTTTGCCGCGGGCAAAGCCGTCTCCACCAACTCCGCCGACACGCTCGCCGACGGGCTCGCCTGCCGGATCCCCAATGCGGACGCGCTGGGCGTGATCCTGAAGGGCGCGGACCGCATCGTCACTGTCAGCGAGGAAGAGATCCGCGCCACCATCCGGCACCTCTATACCGACACCCACAATCTCGCCGAAGGTGCGGGCGCCGCGGCGCTGGCGGGATTGCTGCAGGAGAAGCGGCGCATGGAAGGGAAGCGCGTCGCCGTGATCCAGTCCGGCGGCAACATCGACCGCGAGCTCTTTCTGACCGTGCTGGCGGGCTGAGTCCGCCACGGCTCAGTCCTAGGCCGCGAACTCCACCACCGCGCCGAAGGCCTGCTCCACCGGCACCTGCAGCCGGTCGCCGACGCGATCGAAGGCGACACCATTCTGCCGCAGCACGGCCTCGGCGGCGGCGAGGTCGGCGACCTTCACGCTGTAGCCGACGAAATAGGGCTTTCGCAGCACGTCGCGCAGACGCCGGCCGGGAAAGCGGGCGTCGAGCCGCGTTGCATCCAGGACACGGATGAGACCGCCCCTGAGCGTGACCGTCAGCGTGCCTTCGCCCCGCATCACCGCCTCGGGCTCGACGAGCTTGCCGAAGAATTCCGCAAGGCCGGCGGGGTCGTTCGCCATCATCACGACCTCGACCACGGACTGGGCGGTATTGGCGTGACGCTGGTACTCGGGCTTCCAGAAATATTGCGCGGCGTGCTGCTGGCAGGTGAAGAAGGTGGCGTCCGGCATCCGCTTGTCGGTCACGAAGGCGAGGGAGAACGACACCAGGACCTCGCTGCCATCGGGCAGCCTCGCCTTGCGGGAGAAGTCGAAGGGCGCGTAGGTGTCGAGGCCGCGGACGGCGAATTCCGCCTGGTCCCGGCGCGCGTCCGTGCTGGCGAACACCAGCATCGACATGCCCGGATGCCTCTTCAGGAATGTCTGGTTGAAGGCGCCGAAGCTGAAATGCCCCGGCGTTGCCGCTGGAATCTGCGCGGGTTCCGCCACCGCCAGCAGCTCCAGGAAATTTCCCTGCAGCTGCGCCAGGCTGTTGGCGGTGCCGAAGGGATGTTGCGCCGGCGGCGTCAGCGTGAAGCCCATGCGGCGGTAGGCGTCCCGCAACGCCTCGAGATCATCGGCGCACAGCACGAGATGATCGATGGCACGGATCATTCGCGGGCAATCTCCCGGCTGATCACCAGACGCTGGATGTCGCTGGTGCCTTCGTAGATCTGCGTAACCCGCACGTCGCGATAGATGCGCTCGACCGGGAAATCGGCGAGATAGCCGTAGCCGCCGAGGGTCTGGATCGCGCCGGAGCAGACGCGCTCGGCCATTTCCGAGGCGAAGAGCTTCGCCATCGAGGCTTCTTTTATGCAGGGTTGACCGGCGTCCCGCAGGACGGCCGCGTGCAGCATCATCTGCCGCGCCACCTCGATCTGTGTCGCCATGTCGGCAAGACGGAACGCCACCGCCTGGTGCTCGATGATGGGGACGCCGAAAGCCTTGCGCTCGCGCGCGTAGGCGAGCGCCGCCTCGTAGGCCGCCCGTGCCATGCCGACGGACTGGGCGGCGATGCCGATCCGGCCACCCTCGAGATTGGCCAACGCGATCCGGTAGCCCTGCCCCTCCTCGCCCAGCATCAGGTCGGGGGTGAGCTCGAGATCCTCGAACACGATCTGCGCCGTGTCGGAGGCGCGCTGGCCCAGCTTCTCCTCCAGCTTCGCCACCTTGTAGCCGGCGCTGTTGGTCGGCACGAGAAAGGCGCTGATGCCTTTCTTGCCCGCCGCGGGATCGGTGATCGCAAAGACGATGGCGAGATTGGCGTGGGCGCCCGACGTGATGAACTGCTTGGTGCCGTTGAGGACGAAGCGGTTGCCGCGCCTCTGCGCCCGGGTCTTGATCCCCGAGGCGTCCGAGCCAGCTTCTGGCTCCGTCAGGCAGAACGCCGCCAGCATCTCGCCCCGTGCCATCGGCTTCAGGAAGCGCTGCTTCTGCTCCTCGGTGCCGAACTTGAGGACGGGCAGGCAGCCCACGGAGTTGTGCACGCTCATGATGGTGGAACACGAGCCGTCGCCGGCGGCGATCTCCTCCAAGGCCAGCGCATAGGAGACGTGATCGGCGGCGGCGCCGTCATAATCCTCCGGCACCATCATGCCGAGAAAGCCGAGTTGGGCCATCTCCGCCAGCGCCTGCTTCGGAAAGGTGCCGGTGCGATCCCACTCCGCCGCCGACGGCTTGAGCTTCTCCGTCGCGAAGCTCCGCGCGGTGTCGCGGATGATCGTCTGTTCCTGACTCAGCAGCATGGGACCTGCCGCGCTCCTCCGTCGGTTCCGTCTAGGCCTTGCGCCGCGCCGTAACCTCGATCTCGATCTTCATGCGCGGGTCGACGAGATCGCAGACCACGGCCGTCGCCGCGGGCCGGATATCGCCGAAGAACTCGCCGAGCACGGGGGCGATCGTCGGCCAGTCCGCCACGTTCGGAACGTAGTAGTTGGCGCGCACGACATCCGCAAGGCTGGCCCCGGCCTCCGCCAGCGCCGCCGAGATGTTCTTGAAGGTCTGGCGCGTCTGGCTCGCCGCGTCGCCCTCTATGGTCATGGTCTTGTAGTCGAAGCCGGTGGTACCGGAAACGAGGATCCACTCGCCCTCGACGACGGCCCGGCTGTAGCCCCAGGCCCGCTCGAAGGTCGAGCCCGAGGAAATCAAACGTCGTGCCATGCTCTCTCCCCCAAAATGGTGCCCGATACTACTCCCGGCGAGATCGCAGCGGCCAGATCGATTGGCCGAGATCGGTCATGAACCCGGAACCGGGCAATTCTCGTCGCGTCCTCTACGTCGTCTCCTCGAACAGCTCGCGGCCGATCAGCATGCGGCGGATCTCCGAGGTGCCGGCGCCGATCTCGTAGAGCTTGGCGTCGCGCAGCAGGCGCCCGGTCGGGTACTCGTTGATATAGCCGTTGCCGCCCAGGCACTGGATCGCGTCGAGGGCGACCTGGGTCGCCTTCTCCGCGGCGTAGAGAATGGCGCCAGCGGCGTCCTTGCGCGTGGTCTGCCCGCGGTCGCAGGCGCGCCCGACCGCATAGACATAGGCCCGGGACGCGTTGAGCGTGGTGTACATGTCCGCGAGCTTGCCCTGCATGAGCTGGAACTCGCCGATCGGCTGGCCGAACTGCTTGCGCTCGTGGACATAAGGCACGACCACGTCGAGGCAGGCCTGCATGATGCCGAGGGGCCCCGCCGCCAGCACCGCGCGCTCGTAGTCGAGGCCGCTCATCAGCACCCGCACGCCTTCGTTCACTTTGCCGAGCACGTTCTCCGCCGGCACCTCGCACTCCTCGAACACCAGCTCGGAGGTCGGCGAGCCCCGCATGCCGAGCTTGTCCAGCTTCTGCGCCGTCGTGAAACCCTTCATGCCCTTCTCGATCAGGAAGGCGGTGATGCCGCGCGGCCCCGCGTTGGCATCGGTCTTGGCATAGACCACCAACGTGTCCGCGTAGGGGCCGTTGGTGATCCACATCTTGCTGCCATTGAGCACAAAGCGGTCGCCCTTCTTCTCCGCACGCAACCGCATGCCCACGACGTCGGAGCCGGCGCCGGACTCGCTCATGGCGAGCGCGCCCACATGCTCGCCGGAGACCAGCTTCGGCAGGTATTTGCGTTTCTGCGCCTCGCTGCCGTTGCGGCGGATCTGGTTGACGCAGAGATTCGAGTGCGCACCGTAGGACAGACCCACCGACGCCGAGCCGCGGCTCACCTCCTCCATGGCGACGCAATGGGCGAGGTAGCCGAGACCGGTACCCCCGTATTCCTCCTCGACGGTGATGCCGTGCAAACCAAGCTCGCCCATTCCCGGCCAGAGCTCGCGCGGGAAACGATCGGTGCGGTCGATCTCGGCGGCAAGCGGCGCGATCCGAGCCTCGGAGAAGCCGCGCACGCTCTCGCGCAGCATGTCGATGTCGGGCCCGAGGTCGAAGTCGAGGGTGGGATAGCGGTTGCTGGCCATGGAGCCTCCGATGCGTGCCGCCGGCAGTCTACTCGCATCGCCGGAGCCTCGGAAAGACGGCCGCCGATTACGGTTCGATTGCAGCGCAATAAACGGCGAATTCGTGGCGCCAGCTTACTGCTTTGTAATCGAAGACGGCGAGTATTCGAGGGGATAGATGAGGCAGGGGCCTCATAGAATATTGCATGATAGGCGCCCTCGAGACGGGCGCCTGTCCAGCCCCAGTCAGGAGACACATACCATGCGTAGCCGCACGTTCACCGCCCTCGCTCTCGCCGCCGTTCTCGCCGGCGGGACAGCGGTCGCCTTGGCGCCGATCGACGCCGACGCCCAGGCCCAGCGCCAGGTTTCACGCGCCGCCTTCACCCCCGGCCGTCACGTCGAGGGCCGGATCGCCTACCTCAAAGCCGAGCTCAAGATCACCGACGCCCAGGCGCCACAGTGGAACAAGGTCGCCGACGCCTTGCGCGACAACGCCAAGCAGATGGACGACGCCATGACCGCGATGCGGCGCGATCCCAACGCGCCGCAGCCGACGGCAATCGATCGCCTGGAGAGCCATGCCAAGTTCGCGGAGCTGCGGGCCCAGGGCACTCAGCGCTTCCTCGCCGCCTTCCGGCCGCTCTACGGCTCGCTCAGCGACGATCAGAAGAAAAGCGCCGACGACATGATGGGCGGCAACCACCATCATCATCGCCATATCTGACCTACCAGCGGCGCCGCGCGGTTGCGCGGCGCCGTTTCCCTTGGGATAGTGATCGCTTCCGGGCCGCGATCGCGCGGTCCGATCGACGCAAAGCTCCTTCCCGGGCGGTGCGCTCGCGGGAGACCGGCTCATGAGCGACACGGCAAGCGCGGCATCGATGCTCCGCTATGCCGGATTCTGGCGGCGCCTGGCCGCCTTCGCTCTCGACCATCTCATCGTCATCGCCGTCTTCGCCGCCGTCGTGTTCGGGATCGGCGTGGGCTATGTCCTGCTCAGCGGAGATATGGAGCACGCGGTCTCCGCCTATCTCGATATCGCCTATTTTGCCGTCAAGCCGCTCAGCGTCGTCGTGATCTGGCTCTACTACGCGATCCTGGAGTGCGGCGTACACCAGGCGACGTTCGGCAAACGCGCGCTCAGGATCAAGGTGACCAATCTTGCCGGCGAGCGCATCGGGTTCTGGCGCTCCTTCGGGCGCCAGGCCGGGAAGGTCGTCTCCACCATCACCCTCGGCATCGGCTTCGTGATCGCGGCCTTCACGCGGCGCAAGCAGGCGCTGCACGATCTCTTTGCCCGTTGTCTCGTGGTCAGGAGCTAGGGTTTCTTCCCGCCGCCGAAGGCGAAGCTCTCCGGCAGCAAGTCCCGGGCGGACTTGACGATCAGCGCCGCAGTGGCGTCGCGATAGAGCACGGCGGCATCGGCGCCGAATTCCACGATCGCCTGCCGGCAGGCGCCGCACGGCGAGCACGCGGCCGCCCCACCGCGGAACTCAGCCGCCACCACCAGCCGGGCGATGCGCATGGCCGGCCCCTCTCCCAGCACCGCCGCCGCGATGGCGTTGCGCTCGGCGCATTGGCCGACGGGAAACGAGATGATCTCGACGTTGCAGCCGGAGAAGACTCGTCCGTTCGCGGTGAGCAGCGCGGCGCCCACGCGAAACCCCGAATACTTGGCGTAGGCCTGCCGCAGGGCCGCTTCCGCCGCCTGCAGCAGGGCAGCGTCGTCGATTGTGCCGGGCGCGGAGCTCGGCGCCATCGCGGCTATGCCGGGCCGGCGGCGTCCGTCGCCGCGAGCTGGGCGTCGTAGGCCGCGATTGCGGTCATGTTGAGAAGGCCGCGCACGGTCACCGACGGCGTCACGATGTGAGCGGGCCTGGCCACGCCCAGCAGCACCGGGCCGATCGGCTGGCCGTCGCCCAGCACCTTGAGCGCGTTGAAGGTGATGTTGGCGGCGTCCAAGGTCGGCATCACCAGCAGGTTGGCGGAGCCGGTCAGGCGCGAGTTCGGAAAGATGCGGCGGCGGATGTCGTCGGCCAGCGCGGCGTCGGCGTGCATCTCGCCTTCCACCTCGAGTTCCGGCGATCGCTCGCGGATCAGCACCAGGGCGTCCCGCATCTTGCGCGCCGACCGGTCGTCGGAGCTGCCGAAATTCGAGTGCGACAGCAGCGCCACCTTGGGCTCGATGCCGAAATGCCGCACCGCGTCGGCGGCGTGCAGCGTCATCTCCGCCACCTCCTCGGCGCTGGGATCGTCCTTCACCTGGGTGTCGCAAATGAAATACGTGCCCTTGGCCATGATGAGCACGCTGAGGCCGGCGGGCGAGGTGACGCCCGCCTCCAGGCCCAGCACATCCACGACATGGCGCAGATGCCGGCGATACTGGCCGATGGCGCCGCATAGCATCGCGTCCGCCTCGCCGCGCCGGACCATCAGGGCGGCGATGACGGTGGGACGCGTGCGCACCACGCGCTGCGCGAGCTCCGGCGAGACGCCGCTCCGCTCCATGATCCCGTGATAGAGCGCCCAATAGCTGCCGAAGCGGGGATCGTCCTCGGGATCGCAGAGCTCGACGTTGTCGTCGAGCTTGAGGCGAAGATTGAGGCGCTCGATGCGCCGCTCGACCACCGAGCGCCGGGCGATGATGATCGGCCGCGCCAGCTTGTCGTCGATCACCTGCTGCACCGCCCGCAGCACGCGCTCGTCCTCGCCCTCGGCGAAGACGATCCGCTTCGGCTCCAGCCGCGCATGGTCGAAGACCGGCTTCATCGCCAGGCCCGAGCGGAAGACGAACTGCGACAGGCGGGCGCGATAGGCCTCGAAATCGTGGATCGGACGGGTGGCGACGCCGCTGTCCATCGCCGCCTTCGCCACCGCCGGCGCCAGCTCCAGGATGAGGCGCGGATCGAAGGGCTTGGGAATGAAGTAGTCCGGACCGAAGGTGAGGGTCGCCTCGCCATAGGCGGCCGCCACTACGTCCGAGGGCTCCGCCAGCGCCAGGTCCGCCAGGGCGCGCACGCAGGCGAGCTTCATCGCCTCGTTGATCACGGTGGCGCCGACGTCGAGGGCGCCGCGGAAGATGAAGGGGAAGCAGAGGACATTGTTGACCTGGTTGGGATAGTCGGTGCGCCCGGTGGCGATGAGGGCGTCCGGCCGCACTTCCTTCACCGCCTCCGGCCGGATCTCCGGATTGGGGTTGGCGAGCGCCAGGATCAGCGGCTTCGCCGCCATGCGCGCCACCATCTCCGGCTTCAGCACGCCGGGCGCGGAGAGGCCGAGAAACACATCGGCGCCGTCGATGACGTCGCCGAGGGTGCGGGCGTTGGTGTCCTTGACGTAGCGGTCCTTGCGCGGGTCCATCTCCTCCTTGCGACCGCGATAGGCCACGCCGTAGCGGTCGGTGACGATGGTGTTCTCGACCTTGAGGCCCATGTCTACCAACAGGTCGAGGCACGCGAGGGCGGCGGCGCCGGCGCCCGAGGTCACCAGCTTCACCTGGTCCAGGGATTTGCCCACCAGGCGCAGGCCGTTCAGGATCGCCGCCCCCACGATGATGGCGGTGCCGTGCTGGTCGTCGTGGAACACCGGAATCTTCATGCGCTCGCGCAGCTTCGCCTCGATCTCGAAGCATTCCGGCGCCTTGATGTCTTCCAGGTTGATGCCGCCGAAGGTGGGCTCGAGCGACGCGATGATCTCGACGAGCTTCTGCGGATCGCGCTCGTTGATCTCGATGTCGAAGACGTCGATACCGGCGAATTTCTTGAACAGGACCGCCTTGCCCTCCATGACGGGCTTGGAGGCAAGCGGGCCGATGGCGCCCAGTCCCAGGACGGCGGTGCCGTTGGTGATGACGCCCACGAGATTGCTGCGGGCGGTGAGGCTGGCGGCTTCCGCCGGGGTCTCGGCGATGACCAGGCAGGCTTCCGCAACTCCCGGCGAATAGGCAAGCGCCAAGTCGCGCTGGTTGGCGAGAGGCTTGGTCGCGACGATGCCGATCTTCCCCGGCGTGGGGAGCCGGTGATATTCGAGCGCGCTCTCCCGCAGATCCTCCGTCATCGACAACGTCCTCCCCGGCCCGGTACCGGGATCGGTTCTACACCGCCGGCGGCATGGGGTCACGATCCGGCAGTTCACGTCCCGATGACAGGTTGCCAACTATGCTTAGAAAGAAGGCTGGTGCGGTCGAGAAGACTCGAACTTCCAAGCCCTTTCGGGCACTAGCACCTCAAGCTAGCGCGTCTACCAATTCCGCCACGACCGCAGGGACCGGCAAGGTTAAGGCTTGTTGCCGGTCGCGGGCGTGATTACCAAATCCATGCGATCATAGCAAGCCAAGGACGGCCCCGGGCACGATCATGGACGGAACGGTGACGACGCTGGAATGGCGGGTGAGCGACGAGCCGGTCGCCTATGAGGCGGCGGTGGCGGAGATGGAGGCGCGCGTCGCCGCCATCGGCGCCGGCACCGCGCCCGAGCTGGTCTGGCTCCTGGAGCACCCGCCGCTCTATACCGCGGGCACCAGCGCCCAGGCGGGCGACCTGCTCGAGCCCGGCGCCCTGCCGGTCTACCGCACCGGCCGGGGCGGCCAGTACACCTATCACGGGCCGGGGCAGCGGGTGGCCTACGTCATGCTGGACCTGAAGCGCCGCGGCCGCGACGTGCGCTGCTTCGTCAATGCCCTCGAGGAATGGATGATCGCGACCCTGGCCCTGTTCAACGTAAAGGGCGAGCGGCGCGCGGGACGGGTCGGCATCTGGGTCGACCAGGGAGGCGGGCGCGAGAGCAAGATCGCCGCGGTTGGCGTTCGCATACGCCAGTGGGTCACCTACCACGGCGTCTCCCTCAACCTCGATCCCGACCTCTCTCACTACCATGGCATCGTCGCCTGCGGCATCCGCGAGCACGGCGTCACCTCCCTCGCCGAGCAAGGCATCCTGGTTTCCATGGCCGAGCTGGACGCGGCCCTCAAATCCACCTTCGAGCCGGCCTTCACCGCCCTCGCCTGCCGGAGCTAGGCGCCGGACAGATTGAAAGTATTCGCGCGATCCCGCGGCCACACGAGTGAGCGCTGAAGCGGCCATTCCTTACCGGAATCCGCGCCCGCTGCCCCGACCACCGAGGCGGCGCCGCGCCACCGCCGCGGCCCGATATCCCAAGGGATTCGCGACCGGCAGCGCCCGCCGACGCCGTAGCGCGCGCAAGCAAACTGTCTAAAACCCCAAGTGAACTAGCCCCGATTGGAGTGAAGATATCAATATTCTGTAAACCATTTTGAGCGCCAAATAATATTCTCGACTGGAATTGGTGAAAATCCCAATCGTTACTTCTGTTCATTGGAGTTTGGGATCCCTTATGGTGCGCACGACCGGGTAGCTCGATAGCCGCCCGGGGACCGGTTCGAGGCGGCAGCGTCGGAGCGGATGTCGGTTCAAGGAGAGCGCTTATGTACGTGATCGCCGTGTCGTCCCAGAAGGGCGGATCGGGCAAGACCACCCTCGCCGGCCACCTCGCGGTGGAGGCGGATCTCAAGGGCTTCGGCCCGGTGGCCCTCGTCGACACCGACCCCCAGGGCAGTCTGGCGGAGTGGTGGAACGCGCGCGTCGCCGAGACACCGCTCTTCGCGCGCACCAGCGCCGATCGCCTGGCCGAGGATATCGGCCGTCTGAAAGCTCTCGGCGTCAATCTCCTGGTCATCGACACGCCCCCCGCCATTGCCGCCACCATCACCGAGGTGGTGCGCATCGCCGACATCGTCGTCGTGCCGGCACGGCCGAGCCCGCATGATCTGCGCGCCGCCGGCGCCACCGTCGAGCTGATCGAGCGCTACAACAAGCCCCTCGTCTTCGTCATCAACGGCGCGGCGCCCCGCGCGCGCATCACCTCGGAAGCGGTGATGGCGCTCTCCCAGCACGGCACGCTGGCGCCCACCATCATTCATCAGCGCACCGCCTTCGCCGCCAGCATGATCGACGGCCGCACCGTGATGGAAATTCCCGGCGAGGCCCGTGCCGCGAGCGAGATCGGGATGCTCTGGGAATATCTCGCCCGCCGTCTCAAGGGCGAGTACCGCACTCTTCTGAACAGCGACCAGCCCCGCGCCCAGGACCAGCCGGCGCCAGCGGAGGCACCGCCCATGGCGCAGGAGGCCGCTCCCGCCCCGCCGCCGGTCATGGAGCAGACGCCGGCCGCCAACGATGACCCCACGCCGGAGTTCCCGTCACCGATCGCGGCGGGCCACCCATGAGGTACGGCAAGACCGCGGCGCTGACCGGCAACCTGCTTTTCCCCAAGGGCAGCGCCGAGACCGGGGGCTTTCTGCTCTCGCGCCAGGCTCCGCCCGTGATGACCCAGCTCCCCATGCACAAGCCGGCGGCGGCTCAGGCGTCGGCGCCAAGGCCGGCGACGAGCCAGGCACCGGCACCGCGGCCGGTGATGAGCCAGGTCGTGCCGAGCCCCGTGCACACTTTCACCCCGGTGCCGCGCCAGTTCCACGCCCAGGGACCGGTGCGCCATTCCATCGCGCTCGACCGCGAGCGCCATCTGCGGCTGAAGCTCGCCTCGGTGAAGCTCAACACCAGCGGCCGTGAGCTGATCCTCGCCGCCATCGACCATTACTTCAGCACCGTGGTTCCCGCGCGCCTGGGATCCGCCTGCCCCTGCCTGATGACCGATCCGACCACCGAGGCGACCTGCGGCGGCGACAACTGCCGGGTGGTGACGGAGCCGCAGTCATGAGCAGGCGCAATTCGGCGCTCGCTTCCGAGCGAGCGCCGCCGGCGAGCCTTACCGGCATCACCATCCGCACCAGGTCCTCCGCCGGCCGCAAGGCCGGCGATCTGACCAATCGCCTGTTCGAGGAAGCGGAGACTCATCTCCCGCCGCCGCCCCCGGCGCCGGTCCTCGACGCGAAGCGGGCGGGTGCGCCGCTGGTCGCCAAGGCCACGCCGGTCGTCGAGCCGGAACCGATCCCCGAGCCCGAGGTCGCCGCCGAGCCGCCGGCGACGGTGGAGCTCGAGGCTCCCGTCGAGGCCGTGGCCTTCGCCGAGCCCGAGGCATTCAGCTCGCCCGAGACATTCGTCGAGCCCGAGACATACGCCGAGCCCGAGGCATTTGCGGAGCCTGCTCCCGAGCCGGTTACCGAACCCGAGCCTTATGTCGCCGCGGAGCCGATCCCGGCGCCGACCCTGAGCTGGGCGCAACCGGAACCGGAAGCCGAAGAGCCACCGCCGGAGCCCGTCCGCGCGCCGGTCGTCGAGCGCGTGGAAATGGCGGCCGCCGCGGAACTGCCGGAGCCGCCCGCCGGCCCCTCCATTCCCGATCTCAAGGACCTGCCGGGCTACTGGCGCTTCCTGCGCGGCGGCGCGGAATTCCCGACCTCCGAGGCCCTCGACCGCGACGTGGTCGCAGCGCGCTGGCCGGGCAGCCTGCTCATCGCCTTCATGCGCAACGCCCAGGATCCCCGCAGCGAGCCGAGCCTCGCCCGCGTCACCCGTCTCGGCGTCACCAATGCCGATACGGAGAACGCCGTCGACTATGCTCCCTACGCCACCGAGTGGATGCTCGACCTCGGCCGCGCCGCCCTTTCCGCCTGCGAGCCGATCGAGGAGCTGCAGCGCCTCCCCACCCGCGCCGGCGCCTCGGGCTTCCGACTGATCGCGCTCCCGCTCGGCCCGCTGAACGGCGACCCCGACAGCGTGCTCTGCCAGCTCATGCCCGACACCGCCGCGCCCCGCTTCGGCAAGAAGCGGAACTGGCTCGAGGACTGAGCCAGCAGCCCGGACGAGCATCCCGCGTCCTTCGACGCGCGGCCCAAAGGGCCGCTTGCTCAGGATGAGGCGGTTTCTTAGCGCCATCTCTCAATCGTCCTCATCCTGAGCAAGCGACCCTGAGCCTGTCGAAGGGGAGCGCGTCGAAGGACGCACCGTCCGTCCGGAAATGCCCTTGCTGGCGCGCCCCGGCCGCATCCCTTAGACTCCCCCCACCATGATGAAGCGCTTGGCATACCTGCTCCTGGCGGTTCTGCTGGGCGCGGCGCCGGCCGTCGCCCAGGCGCCGGCGCGCGCGGTGCCGACGAGCCGCGACAGCGTGCGGCTCTCCTTCGCGCCCATCGTCAAGAAGGTGGCGCCGGCGGTCGTCAACGTGTTCTCGCGGCGGGTCGTTCATGGCGATGCCTCGCCCTTCGCCAACGATCCGATCTTCCGCCGCTTCTTCGGCGATCATGCGCCGTTCGGGATGCCCCAGGACCGCATCCAGAACTCCCTCGGCTCCGGCGTTATCGTGGACTCCGCGGGCCTGGTGATGACCAACCATCACGTCATCAAGGACGCGGATGAGATCACCGTGGTCCTCGCCGACCGGCGCGAGTTCGAGGCGAAGCTCCTGCGCTCCGACGAGCGCACCGACCTCGCGGTCCTCAAGATCGAGACCCACGGCGAGCGCATGCCGGCGCTCGAGATGGCCGACAGCGACAGCCTCGAGGTGGGCGACCTCGTGCTGGCGATCGGCAATCCCTTCGGCGTCGGCCAGACCGTGACCAGCGGCATCGTCTCGGGTCTCGCCCGCACCGCCGTCGGCATCAGCGACTTCCGCTCCTTCATCCAGACCGACGCCGCCATCAACCCCGGCAATTCCGGCGGCGCCCTGGTGGACCTCGACGGCAAGCTGGTGGGCATCAACACCGCGATCTTTTCCCGCACCGGCGGCTCCATCGGCATCGGCTTTGCGATCCCCACCACGATGGTGCGCACGGTGCTGGACGGCGCCCGCACCGGCGGCCCGATCGTGCGCGCCTGGCTCGGCGCCACCGGCCAGCCCGTCACCGCCGAGATCGCCCAGGGCCTGGGCCTGCCCCATCCCATGGGCGTGCTGGTCAAGGAAGTGGTGCCCGCGAGCCCCGCCGCCGAGGCCGGCGTCAAAGTGCGGCGACGTCGTGACGGCGATCGAGGGCCACGAGGTGGACGATCCCGAGGATCTCCGCTTCCGGGTGGCGACCTTGCCGGTGAACGCGCCGGCGCGTCTCACTCTCTGGCGCAAGGGCCAGCAGCAGACGGCGACCGCCACGGTGACCGCGCCGCCGGAGGATCCGCCGCGCAGCCTCGCGGTGCTCGAGGGCCGGCAGCCCCTCGCCGGCGCCACCGTCGGCAACCTCAATCCCGCCTTTGCCGAGGAGCTCGGCCTCGACAGCGCCCAGCGCGGCGTGGCGGTGGCGGCGGTGAAGGACGGCAGCATCGCCAGCCGCCTCGGTCTCGAGAAAGGCGACATTCTCGTCAGCCTCAACACCAAGCCGCTCGCCAGCGTCGCGGTGCTGCGCCAGGTGGTGGCGCAGAGCAGCGCGCCCTGGACCGTGGCGGTGCGCCGGGGCGAGCGCGTCCTCTCGGTGACGGTCAGGGACTGATGAGCCTTTTCGAGGATCAGGCACCCCGCCCGCTCGCCGACAAGCTCCGGCCGCGCCAGCTGTCCGAGGTGGTGGGCCAGGATCACCTCCTCGGGCCCGACGGGCCCATCGGCCGCATGGTGGCGCAGCGGCGCCTCGCCTCGATGATCCTCTGGGGCCCGCCGGGCTGCGGCAAGACCACCATCGCGCGTCTCCTCGCCGACGCGACCTCGATGCATTTCGAGCCGCTGTCGGCGGTGTTCTCCGGCGTCGCCGATCTGCGCAAGGTGTTCGACGCCGCCCGCAAGCGCCGGGTCGCGGGCCAGGGCACGCTCCTCTTCATCGACGAGATCCACCGCTTCAACCGCGCCCAGCAGGACGGATTTCTGCCCTACGTCGAGGACGGCACGGTGACGCTGATCGGCGCCACCACGGAGAACCCGTCCTTCGAACTCAACGGCGCGCTCCTCTCGCGGACCCAGGTGTTCGTGCTGCGCCGCCTGGACGATGCCGCCCTCGACACGCTCATCGCGCGGGCGGAGACGGCGATCGGCCACAAGCTGCCCCTCGACGCGAGCGGCCGCGCCACCTTGCGCGCCATCGCCGACGGCGACGGGCGCTATCTCATCAATCTCGCCGAGGAGCTGGCGGTGCTGCCCCGCGACACCGTGCTGGATGCCGCCGGCGTCACCACGACGGTGCAGCGCCGGGCGCCGCTCTACGACAAGTCCCAGGAGGGCCACTACAACCTCATCAGCGCGCTGCACAAGTCCGTGCGCGCCTCCGACGTGGACGCCGCGCTCTACTGGCTCGCGCGCATGCTGGTGGGCGGCGAGCATCCCATCTACATCGCGCGCCGCGTGACCCGCATGGCGGTGGAGGACATCGGCCTCGCCGATCCCCAGGCGCTGCCCATGGCGATCGCCGCCTGGGAGGCCTACGACCGCATGGGCTCGCCGGAAGGCGATCTGGCTCTGGCCCAGGCCGTGCTCTATCTCGCCAGCGCGCCCAAATCCAACGCCGCCTATGTCGCCTTCGGCGCGGCGCAAGCGCCTCGCCGAGGAGACGGGATCGCTGATGCCGCCCAAGCACAGCCTCAACGCCCCCACGAAACTCATGAAGAGCCTCGGCTACAGCGAGGGCTACCAGTACGACCCCAGCACACCCGACGGCTTCTCCGGCCAGAGCCATTTCCCCGACGAACTGCCGCGGCAGATCCTCTACGAGCCCGTCGACCGCGGCTTCGAGCGCGAGATCAGGAAGCGGCTGGAGTACTGGGAGAAGCTGCAGGCAGAAGAAAAATCCTTGAGGGGTTAAGGGGTTCGGGCCGGGCGCTCGAATGCCGATTGAACGCAAATTGGGTTCGTTTCGCAATTTCTGCAGTCGCGGAAACGCCAGCCGCCTCGAGACATCTTTCTTCCATTTCTCTGGCCTTTCCTGCCGGCAACTCCAGGGCAGCTCGCCCTCCGGTTTCATCGTCTTCATTCTCGACAAACGCTTTTTGCGTTTGATGTGGGGCGAGGTCTGAGAGTGTTCAAGGGGCACGAGCCGGCAAATTGCCGCCCACTCCGGCGGGGGCAATGGGAGAGGCGGTGGGCCGACTTTCGCGCGCGAGCAAATGGATTTCAGGGCAAGAAGCGGGGTGCGGCGCGCCCGCTCCGCGCCGCAATCTGCACGCCGCTTTGCCCGGTCGATGCCCGCTCGATCGCGCGTCCCGAAAATGCAATCGGAGTCCGGTCGATGATGTCTTTTCTCTCCGCTCTGCACGCCATCGCCGCCCGCCGCGGCGAGGGGTTGCGTCCCGAGCTGAACCGGCTTCTGGAGAATTCCGAAGCTGAGTCGGAGGCTGATCCCGCGTCGGCGACGTTAAATCGCCCGGCCAAATCGCTCGCCGCAAGCGAGCTTGCGTCGTGCGAACTCGGTAGCGCCGCTCGCCTTTTGATACCAAGGCAAGAAACGGAGTTCGCGCCACCCTCGCACCCTCTACGTATCGATCAGGCCCGCTTTCCGAAAGCAAATGAGGCGGACCGCTGTCCACAATCACAGGCACGGAGATCGATCATGTCCAAGGAGAGCGAGAACAAGGCCATCGTCGGCCGCTGGTTCACGGATTTCTGGGGCGAGAGATGCAACCTCGGGATCGTCGATGAGCTGGCGGCGCCCGACATGCTCTTGCAGTATTCATTGCATGAGCCGCGCCGCGGCCGCGACGACATCAAGGCGTTCATGGCCGGCTTCCGCACGGCGTTCCCGGATCTGAGTTTCTGGGGCGCAGCGGACCTCATCGCCGAAGGCGACTACGTCGTCGGTCGCTGGGAAGGCGGCGGCACCCACACCGGTCCCGCGTTCAGCGATTTCCTCGTCGGAGCGCTTCCGCCAGCCACCGGCCGCAAGATGCGATTCACCGGCACGACTGTGCTCAAGCTCGAAAACGGGAAGATCGTCTCGGAGATCGGTCTCGATGATGGCGTCGCCGCGCTGACGCAGCTCGGCCTGATCCGCGCCGCCTAGCCGATGTGACCGCCGCCGGGAGTGACGCCGGCGGCGGTCATGCTCCGCTCAAAATCGTGATGCGCAGCCCCCCTGTCTCCCGAGAACCGTGCATTGGCCAACCCCTGGACGCCCAACCCGTTCAGTGCGAAGACTGGTTCGGAACCGGACGGAACGGGCCTGATCATCGCCAGAGGTACGATAGCCTGACACTCGCCTTCGATCCCAATCGCTTCCGGACGGCGCCGATCCGGCGGCTCGCGGCCTACTGGCTCTCGAAATTCGTGGATGGCCGGATGCCCCGCCGCGCCGACATCCGGCTCGAGGAGATCACGCCGGATCTGCCGTTCGTCTATCTCGTGGACGTGCTCCGCGATCCCCTCGCTTTCCGCTATCGCATAGTCGGCACGCGGGTCTCGGCCTGGAGCATGCGGGATTACACCGGTTCCGCGATCAACGACGCCGAGTATGGACCGAAGTGGAAGATCATCTTCGATGCCTATCGCGAGATCGTGGAGCGACGCGCGCCAAGCGCGGCCGAGCTCTTCGCTCCCTGGTTCAAGCGGGAGTTCCGGTATTACGAGCGCTTCCTCGCGCCACTCTCGGAGGACGGCGAGACCGTCAACATAATCTATGGCGCGCTCCACGCAGTCGAACCGCCGAGCACGCGCTGACCACTCAAATCGTGATGCGCAGCCCCGTGTTTTCCCAGACCCGTGCATTGGTCTCGGACCCGACGGTGAGGGCGTGGAAGACGAGGCAGCCGCCGGGTTCCAGACCCCAGTTCACCCGGGCCCCGTCGAGCTCGGCGCTGCCCGCGCGGAACGCCCTCTAGAAATCAATCGCATCCTGCCCAGCGCTCACCGCGCCCGCAAAAGCTCTTCATTAACCTATTAATGGTCATATGGCCGGTCGTATTGGCCACAGGACCGCCATGCTTGCGCCGAGCCCGCACCCCGCGCCGCTGAAGCTGCTCTATGCTTGCGTGGGGCTTCTCATCCTGGTGCTGCTCGCGACCAGTGCCACGGTCATTGCGCAGCTCCGGCAGAGCGCGCTGCTCGCCGAGGAAGGCAACCAGAAGAACCTCAGCCTGATTCTGGCGGAGCAGGCTGATCGCCTGTTCCAGTCCGTCGATCTCGTCATCTCGAGCGTCGCCGGGGGGATCGCAAAGGAAGGCGTGACCGATGCCGCCTCCTTCGAGCGGAATTTGTCGAGCCACAGCGTCTACGCCACGCTCAAAGAGAGGATCACCGGCATCCCGCAGCTCGACGCCGTCGTCGTGGTCAACCGCGACGGCAAGGTGATCAACTGGTCCCGGTCATGGCCGGTCCCCGAGATCGACAACACCGAACGCGACTACTTCAAGGCCCTGAAGGCGGATCCAAACCTCAAGAGCTATATCAGCCAGCCGGTGCAGAATCACGGGTCGGGCACATGGTCGATCTTCCTGGCGCGCCGCGTCAGCGACGCAAACGGCGAGTTCCTCGGGCTTGTGCTCGGCACCGTCCAGTTGCGCTATTTCGAGGATTTCTACCGAGCCATCTCGCTGGGCGAGGGCAGCAGCATCTCGATCCAGCGGCTGGATGGAGTCATGCTCGCGCGCGTTCCGTCGACCGACGCGATCGGCAAGGCCTTCTCCAACTCAGTACGTCTGCTGCACGGCGGCAGCTCGGGAATATTGCGCGAGCTCAGCCCGATCGACGGAAAGATGCGCATCAAGGCAGCGCATATCCTCACCAACTATCCCGTGCTCATTCTCACGACCAAGACCGAGGAGGCCGCGCTGGCGAGCTGGCGCAGCATCGCCTGGCTGATGTCCCTGGGCGCATTGGGCTGCGCCGGCGCGATCGCAGTCGCCGCCTTCGCGCTGGGACGGCAGTGGAAGCAGCACTCGATCCTCGCCCACGCCCAGGCCGAGCTCCAGCGCCAGGAGGATCGCGCCGAGGCCTTCGAGGCGATGAAGGCCGCCAAGGAAGCCGCGGAGACAGCCGATCGCGTCAAGTCGGAATTCCTGGCGACGATGAGCCACGAGCTGCGCACGCCGCTGAACGCGATCCTGGGATTTTCCGAGATGATGCTGCGCGAGGTGTTCGGCCCACTCGGCAGCGATCAGTACCGGGACTACGTGCGGGACATCCACTCGAGCGGCAGCCACCTTCTGAGCATCATCGGCGATGTCCTCGACCTGTCGAAGGCCGCGGCCGGCAAACTCACCTTGGACGAGCGCTGGGTGGATGCGCGCGAGGTCGTCAGCACCGTCTGCCGCCTCGTCCAGCCGCGTATCAACGACGCCGGCCTGTCGCTCGCGCTCAAGATCCCGCCCGGCGATCTCGCCATCTACGCGGACGAGCGCGTGCTGAAGCAGATGCTCCTCAACCTTCTCTCGAACGCCTGCAAATTCACGCCGCCGGGCGGACGCGTCGAGTGCTCGATTTCGGTGGATGCCGGGGGAATGGCCTTCGCCGTGACCGACACGGGGATCGGCATCGCCGCGGAGCATCTCGCGCGGGTCATGCGGCCTTTCGTCCAGGTCGACAGCTCCCTGAGCCGCCGGCACGAAGGCACCGGCCTAGGCCTCGCCCTCGTCAACGTCATGGCGGAGCTGCACGGCGGAAGCCTGCGCCTCGAAAGCGAAGTCGGAGTGGGAACGACCGCGACCGTGATCCTTCCCGTCGGCCGCATGAGGTCGGCCGGCAGCGATGTCACACCGGCGGATGCGATATCCGCCGCCGCGGCGGAGCGGCTGATCGCCTGACGGTTGCGGCGGGAAGAGATCGTCGCGCCGCTGGCCCAGGGTATCGGAACTCCAACCCTGGACGCCCAAGCCATTCAGTGCCAAGACTGATTGCAAGCGGACCGGCTCGCGACCTCGCCGCTGCGGACGGCGACGCGCGCCCGACCTGCGTCGGAGGTTTACCCAGCTGACCCTCGACTTCGATCCCAATCGCTTTCGCACCGCGCCGATGCGGCGCCTTGCCGCCTATTGGCTCTGGAAGCGCGTGGATGGCCGGCTGCCCCGGCGCGCCGACATCAAGCCCGAGGAGATCACGCCGGATCTGCCGTTCATCTATCTCGTGGACGTGCTCCGCGATCCCCTCGCCTTCCGCTATCGCCTGGTCGGCACGCGGGTCTCCGCCTGGAGCATGCGGGACTATACCGGCGCCTCGATCACGCCGGCGGAGTACGGGCCGAACTGGAAGATGATCTTCGATGCCTATCGCGACATCGTGGAACAGCGCCTGCCGAGATCGGCGGAGCTCTTCGCGCCCTGGCTCAAGCGGGAGTTCCAGTACTACGAGCGCTTCCTGGCGCCGCTCTCGGAGGACGGCGAGACCGTCACCATGATCTACGGCGCGCTCCACATCGTCGAGCCGCCGAAGGCGGGCGTCGCCGCGCCCTAGCGTCACTCTCCGGCGAGCCCCGCCTCTCAGTCGGCGGTGTTCGCGAGCTCGTTCAGCATCGCCTGGGCCTGTGCCTCGCCCGCTCCCGGCCCATGCAGCGTGAGCCAGCCGGCCACCGCCGTGATCGCCAGCGCCATCAGCAGCCAGGCGGCGGCGACGTCGCGCCAGGCGTAGACCGGCAGCGCCTGCGGCTTCGCGCGCCGAGCGCGGAGCCTCATGGCGAGGGTGCGGAGCGCCGTGGGCGCCGGCGCGCAGCCGATCGCGCTGGAGTCCTGGATGACGGTCACGGGCGGCAGGCGAGTTTGCTCGACGCCAACCCGCGCCACCGGACTTCCGTCATAGAGAGCCAGATCAGTCATCGTCTCATTCCCATGTCGTGCAGCAACGCCCATCGCCGCCTCGGCCTCAGAGGGCACACGGCGTCTGGTCGCGGGGCGGCAGGTCCAGCGCCTCGACGGTGCGCGCGGCCAGGGCCCGGATCGAGGCCTCGTCCACGCCGTCACGGTGCATCAGCAACTGCAGCGTGCGGTCACGCAGCAGATCTTCCAGTTTCGGTTCGCATGCCCAGCCCATCTCGGCCTCCCACAGGTCAATTACGCTACGCAACGTATGTAATTATCCGGCGGCGGATTCAAAGGCAGATCTGGCTTGCGCATAACGCAACGCTACGTATCCTATCTATTCCGCAGCAAGGGAGCGCAAAACATGCAAGCCGTCCTGGAGCATCGCAGCCCCGGCCGCCCGCGCTGCGAGGAGACCCGCAGCGCCATCCTCGGCGCCGCCTACAAGCTGCTGGAGGAAGGCGGCCTCGACGGCTTCACCATCGAGGCCGTGGCCGAGCGGTCCGGCGCCGCCAAGACCACGATCTACCGCTGGTGGCCGAACCGCGGCGCGCTGGCGATCGAGAGCTTCCTCGAGCTCAGCGACAAGTACGCCCAGTTTCCCCAGACCCAGTCGGCGGTGGCGGACCTGAAGACCCAGATGCGCCGCTTCGCCCGGGCACTGCGCGGCCGCATCGGCCAGATCATCGCCGGCATCTTCGCCGAGGCGCAGACCAATCCGGAGACGCGGAAGGCCTTCGTCGAGGGCTATCTCAATCCGCGCCGCGCCGCCCTCCAGCAGCTGATCGAGCGCGGCGTCGCCCAGGGCGAGCTGCGCGCCGGCCTCGATCTCAGCGACGTCGGCGACATGCTGCACGGCTCGCTCTGCACCCGCCTGCTGCTGCGCCACGCGCCGCTCAGCGACGCCGCCGTCGACCAGCTCGTCGACACCGCGCTTCTGGGTCTGCGCGCCGCCTAGACGGTCGCGGCTCCACTTCCCCACTTCCGTGTCTCCCTCGCTCCGCCGCGCATTTTCGGCAATTGCGGCGCGAGAGGCTTTGCCGGCGCCGGAATAGGGCGCGGGGAGATATCGTTCTCCTGGGGCGTAGAACAACCCTCCAGGGCATGTCGCCTTCTGGGAGAACGCCGCGATGGCCGGTGGTTCTGGGTTCCCGCCCATTGGCAGTGAGAGGACACCGTAGATGTCTCCCATCGTGATCAAACGGCTTCGCCGCGGCCTCCTCGCGGCGCCCCTCGCCACCCTTCTGTTGGCGAGCTGCGTCGCGGCTCCGCCTCCGCCCCCACCCCAGGCGACCGTCGAGATCGTGGCGCCACGCCGGCCGCCGCCCGTGCGGGAGGAAATCGTGCCGCCACCGCCGCCGGAGCGGCGCGAGATCCTGGTCTGGGACCCCGGCCACTGGCACTGGAATGGCCGCGACTACGAGTGGATCGCCGGTCACTACGTGGAGCGGCCGCACCGCCAGGCCAACTGGATCGCCGGACACTGGAACGAGCGGCCGAACGGCACCTGGGTTTGGGTGCCCGGCCACTGGGGCTGAGCCTGAGGGTGTGGTTGTCATGACTTTCCCGTGACTTCCAGGGCCATCTCGGCCCTGGAAACGGTCACGGGAACAGTGCCCCGACGTCTCCGTTTCCTCCCATGACGTTCATCGAGCGCGGGCGCCTCCGCCCGCCGGGAGGATTTACCATGTCAGACAGCAAAGCCCGCAGCGGCGGCCTCGCCATCGCCGGACTTCTTACGCTCTCCCTGGCCGCCTGCGGGCCGCCGCCGCATCCTCATTCCAGCGATCCCATGCCGCCCCCGCCGCCGGCGGAGTCCGTGGCGCCTGCACCGCCGCCGCCGCCCCAGGCGGAGGTGATACCGCCGTCTCCGGGATCGACGGTGGTCTGGGAAGCCGGCCATTGGAGCTGGACCGGCGGCACCTGGGTCTGGGTTGCCGGTCACTACGTGCAGCGGCCGCAGCCGACGGCGCAGTGGGTCCCGGGCCATTGGGCGCAGAACACCGCCGGCGGCTGGGTCTGGGTTCCCGGCCGCTGGACCTGAGCCCCCTTCACGCCTGACCTGACCGACACGCGGGTGGAGAAATCCACCCGCCGCCGGTAGGATGCGCCGCCATCGAAAGGGCGGCGCATTCCATGAGCGACGAGAGAACCGAGGCCCCGGCGAGACCCTCCGGCGGCGGCGTGGCAAGCCTCGCCGTCCGCGGCGAGGACGCCGACATCCGCCTGGACCGCTGGTTCAAGCGGCACTACCCCGGCCTCAGTCACGGCCGGCTGGAGAAGCTGCTGCGCACCGGCCAGGTCCGGGTCGACGGCCGCCGCGCCTCCGCCAGCGACCGCATCCAGGAAGGCCAGACCATCCGGGTGCCTCCCCTCGGAGACTTCGGCAGCCTCGACGGCCGCCAGCGCCGGGAGACCGAGCTGGAGCCGAGCGCGGAGGACGCGAAGGCCCTGCAGGCGGCGGTGCTCTATCGCGACGACGAGGTGATCGCCCTCAACAAGCCGCACGGCCTCGCGGTGCAGGGCGGCACCAACACCGAGCGGCATCTGGACGCGCTGCTGGACGCGCTGCGCTTCGGCAGCAGCGAGCGGCCGCGCCTGGTGCATCGCCTGGACAAGGACACCAGCGGCGTCCTGGTGCTGGGCCGCACGCCCCGCGCCACCGCCGAGCTCGCCGCCGCCTTCCGCGGCAAGACCACCCGCAAGATCTACTGGGCGGCGGTCGTGGGCCTGCCGAAGCCGCGGGACGGCAAGGTGGACCTGCCGCTGGCCAAGCTGCCGGGCCGCCTGGGCGAGCGCGTGGTGCCCGACGAGGATGCGGGGAAGCCGGCGGTGACGCGCTATCAGACCGTGAGCCACGCCAGCAACAAGGTGGCCTGGCTGGCGCTGATGCCGATCACCGGCCGCACCCACCAGCTCCGCGCCCATTGCGCCGTCCTCGGCACGCCGATCCTCGGCGACGGCAAGTACGGCGGCGCGGCCGCGCGTCCCGAGGGCGTGCCGGAGCCGCGCATGCTGCACCTGCATTCCCGTACCTTGATCCTGCCGCGGCCCAACGGCAGCGTGCTCAAGATCACCGCGCCCCTGCCGCCGCACATGAAAGAGACCTGGCGCTTCTTCGGCTTCGAGGAGTCCGAAGGCCGCGGCGTCTTCGACGCGGATTGACCGCGTGAAGCGCTTCTATCAGAACGCCACGGTGATCGAGGCGGAGGGCGGCTTCACCGTCAACCTCGACGACAAGCCCGTGCGCACGCCGGCGAAGCAGGCGCTGCTGGCGCCGACCCGTGCGCTCGCCGAGGCGATCGCCGAGGAATGGCGGGCGCAGGGCGAGACCGTCAATCCCCGAGCGCTGCCGCTCACGCGTCTCGTCAGCATCGCCCTCGATCTCGTCGAGCCGCGCCGGGACGAGGTGGTGGCGGAGCTGGCGAATTACGCCGGCACCGATCTCGTCTGCTATCGCGCGGAGACGCCGCCCGAGCTGGCGGCGCGCCAGCACGCGACCTGGCAACCGCTGGTGGACTGGGCCGCGCTCAGCTTCGATGCGCCGCTGACGGTCACGATTGGCGTGCTCCCGGTGGCGCAGCCCACCGACACCCTGAAAGCCTTCGAGCGCGCGGTCGCCACCTACGACACGCCGCGCCTTGCGGCGCTCCATCTCGCCACCGCCGCCTGCGGCTCCCTGGTGGTGGCACTGGCCCTGGTGGAAGGGCGGATCGACGCCGAGGCGGCCTTCCAGGCGGCGGAGCTGGATGCGAGCTTCGAGATCGAACGCTGGGGCGAGGACATGGAGCAGACCCACCGCCGCACCGCCCTCAAGATCGATATCGCGCTGGCCCGGCGGTTCGTCGAGTTGCTGGCGCCCTCCCCGCAATGATGCTATTCCGGCCCGAGGGTTAGCGGCCGCGGAGTCGTCATGCAGGACATCCTGGACCAGCTTGAGGAGAAGCGCCGCGCGGCGGCGCTGGGCGGCGGCAAGCGCCGCATCGAGGCGCAGCACGCCAAGGGCAAGCTCACCGCCCGCGAGCGCATCGACCTGCTGCTCGACCCCGGCTCCTTCGAGGAGTGGGACATGTTCGTCGAGCACCGCTCCCACGACTTCGGCATGGACGAGCAGAAAGTGCCCGGCGACGGCGTGGTGACCGGCTTCGGCACGGTCAACGGGCGCCTGGTCTTCGTCTTCAGCCAGGACTTCACCGTCTTCGGCGGCTGCTCTCAGCGAGGCCCATGCGGAGAAGATCTGCAAGATCATGGACGAGGCGATGAAGGTCGGCGCGCCCGTCATCGGCCTCAACGACAGCGGCGGCGCCCGCATCCAGGACGGCGTCGCCTCGCTCGCGCGGCTATGCCGAGGTGTTCCAGCGCAACGTGCTGGCCTCGGGCGTGGTGCCGCAGATCTCGCCTGATCATGGGACCCTGCGCCGGCGGCGCGGTCTATTCGCCGGCCATGACCGACTTCATCTTCATGGTGAAGGACAGCTCCTACATGTTCGTCACCGGCCCCGACGTGGTGAAGACGGTGACCCACGAGACGGTGACGCAGGAGGAGCTGGGCGGCGCGGTCACGCATACGACGCGCTCCGGCGTCGCCGACCTCGCCTTCGAGAACGACGTCGAGGCGCTGCTGCAGCTACGACGGTTTCTCGGATTCCTGCCGGCGAGCAATCGGGAGAGGCCGCCGGTGCGGCCGACCCGGGACCCCGCCGACCGGGAGGAGCGTTCCCTCGACACGCTGGTGCCCGCCAATCCCAACAAGCCCTACGACATGCGCGAGCTCATCGAGAAGGTCGCCGACGAGGGCGAGTTCTTCGAGCTGCAGCCGACCTTCGCCAAGAACATCCTGATCGGCTTCGCGCGCCTGGAGGGCCATCCCGTCGGCATCGTCGCCAATCAGCCGATGGTGCTGGCGGGCTGCCTCGACATCGACAGCTCGCGGAAGGCGGCGCGCTTCGTGCGCTTCTGCGACTGCTTCGGCATCCCGATCGTCACCTTCGTGGACGTGCCGGGATTCCTGCCCGGCACCGCCCAGGAATACGGCGCCATCATCAAGCACGGCGCCAAGCTGCTCTATGCCTATGCCGAGGCGACGGTGCCCAAGGTCACGCTCATCACCCGCAAGGCCTATGGCGGCGCCTACGACGTCATGAGCTCGAAGCATCTGCGCGGCGACGTGAACTACGCCTGGCCCTCGGCGGAGATCGCGGTCATGGGCCCCAAGGGCGCGGTCGAGATCATCTTCCGCGCCGACGCCGGCGACCCCGCCAAGCTCGAGGCGCGCACCGAGGAATATCGGCAGAAATTCGCCAATCCCTTCGTCGCGGGCTCGCGCGGCTTCATCGACGACGTCATCACGCCGCACGAGACCCGCCGCCGCCTCTGCCGCGCCCTCGCCATGCTGCGCGAGAAGCGCCTGGAAAATCCGTGGAAGAAGCACGACAACATCCCGCTCTGAGCCGAGGCACCGTGGCCGATCCACGCCAAGCCCGGCTCCGCCGCTTCCTGATCCATCTCGGGATCTATTTCGTGGCGACGATCGTGCTGCTGGGCGCCAACCTGCGCTTCGCTCCCGACAACCCCGTGACGATCTGGCCGCTGTTCGCCTGGGGCGTGCTGGTGGCGCTGCATGGGGCGCGGGTTGTGTTCTCAAGATGATAGAGGCTGGGAGAACCGCCATTGCGTCCTTCGAGACGGCCGCTCCGCGGCCTCCTCAGGATGAGGAGGTTTTCTTTGCGCCATCCACCAACCCTCCTCATGCTGAGGAGCGCCCCATAGGGCGCGTCTCGAAGCACGCACGATAGTCATGCAGGGCGTCGGCGCTTACCTCTACATCCTCAGATGCCGCGATGGCTCCTACTACGTCGGCACCACGCGGACGGATCTCGAAATCCGAGTGTCCCAGCATAATACCGGTCATTTCGGCGGCTTCACCGCACGCCGCAGGCCGGTACAACTCGTATTCCATCAGGAATTCCAGCGCATCCAGGATGCGATCGCGGGGGAACGGCAAGTTAAGGGCTGGCGTCGCGCGAAGAAGGAAGCTCTGATACGCGGCGAATTCGATGCGCTGCGCGAATTGTCCATGCGCCGCACACCTTTCGATCGCGCGGGGGAAGAACGAGAAGAAGCATGTTCAAGAAAATCCTGATCGCCAACCGCGGCGAGATCGCGTGCCGGGTGATGCGCACGGCCAGGCGCATGGGCATCAAGACCGTGGCGGTCTATTCCGAGGCCGATACGAACGCGCTGCATGTGCGCATGGCCGATGAGGCGGTGGCGATCGGGGCGGCGCCGGCGGCGGAGAGCTATCTCAAGATCGAGCGCATCGTCGAGGCCTGCCGCCAGACCGGCGCCGAGGCGGTGCATCCCGGCTACGGCTTCCTCTCGGAGAAATCCGCCTTCGCGGCGGCGCTGGAGAGAGCCAAGATCGCCTTCATCGGGCCCGGCGCCAAGGCGATCGCCGCCATGGGCGACAAGATCGAGTCGAAGAAGCTCGCCCACAAGGCCGGCGTCACCACGGTGCCGGGCCATCTCGACGTCATCCCCGACGCCGAGGCCGCGCGCAAGATCGCCCGCGAGGTGGGCTATCCCGTGATGATCAAGGCGTCCGCCGGCGGCGGCGGCAAGGGCATGCGCATCGCCCGCACCGACGCCGAGCTCAAGGAAGGCTTCGGCTCCGCCCAGAACGAGGCGCGCGCCAGCTTCGCCGACGACCGCGTCTTCATCGAGAAATACGTCGAGGAGCCGCGCCACATCGAGATCCAGGTGCTGGGCGACGCCCACGGCCATGTGATCCATCTGGGCGAGCGCGAGTGCTCGATCCAGCGCCGGCACCAGAAGGTGATCGAGGAGGCGCCGAGCCCCGCCCTCGACGCCAAGACCCGCGCCGCCATGGGCGACCAGGCGGTGGCGCTCGCCAAGGCCGTGGACTACCGCTCCGCCGGCACGGTGGAGTTCATCGTCGACCGCGACCGCAACTTCTATTTCCTGGAGATGAACACGCGCCTCCAGGTCGAGCATCCCGTGACCGAGCTGGTGACCGGCCTCGACCTCGTGGAATGGATGATCCGCATCGCCGCCGGCGAGAAGCTGACGCTGAAGCAGAGCGACATCCGCCTTGCAGGCCATGCCATCGAGGCGCGGGTCTACGCCGAGGATCCGCGCCGCGGCTTCCTGCCGTCGATCGGGCGGCTGGTGCGCTATGCCGAGCCCCGCGGAGACGGCATTCGCGTCGACAGCGGCGTCTACGAGGGCGCCGAGATCAGCATCTATTACGATCCCATGATCGCCAAGGTCGTGGGATCGGGCGCGACCCGCGAGGCGGCGCGCGCGCATCTCATCGAGGCCCTCGACGGTTTCCACATCCGCGGCGTGGCGCAGAACATCGGCTTCCTCTCGGCGCTGCTGGAGCGCAAGCGCTTCGCCGAGGGACGGCTCACCACCAACTTCATCGCCGAGGAATTTCCGGCGGGCTTCGCCGAGATGGCACTTCCCGCCGACGCGCTGCCGAGCCTCATCGCCGTCGCCGTCGTCATCGCCCGCCGGGTCGCCGAATCCGAGGCCACGATCGGCGGCCAGCTCGCGGGCCACGAGGCGCAGCCCCTCGCGGATTGGTCCGTGATGCTGGAGGAGGCGACCCATCTCGCCCACATCGCGGCGGAGGGCGGCGGCTACCGCGTCACCAACGGCGGTATCAACTGCCTCGTGGTGACCGCGTGGCAACCGGGCAACGCGCTGTTCCGCGGTCAGGTCGATGGCCACGCCGTCACCGTGCAGGTGGACCGCGACGGCGTCTTCCATCGCCTGACCTATCGCGGCGTCACGCTCCCGGTCAAAGTGCTGCCGCCGCGCGCGGCGGAGCTGCTGGCGGCGATGCCGGCGAAGCCCGAGCCCGATCCTGTCGCGCAACCTGCTGTCGCCGATGCCGGGACTGCTGGTCTCGCTCGCCGTGCGCGAGGGCCAGGAGGTCAAGGCCGGCGAGGCGCTGGCGGTGGTGGAGGCGATGAAGATGGAGAACGTGCTGCGCGCCGAGCGCGACGCCACCGTCACCAAGGTGCGCGCCAAGGCCGGCGACAGCCTCGCCGTCGATCAGGTCATCCTGGAATTCGCCTGAGGCCCCGACGATGGCCGCGATCCGCCTGGTGATTGCCGGTCGTGTGCAAGGCGTGGGCTTCCGCGCCTTCGTCGAGCGCCATGCATTGAAACGCGGCCTGCGCGGCTGGGTGCGCAACCGCCGCGACGGCACGGTGGAGACCCTGCTGATCGGCGCCGACGCGGTGGTGGCGGAGATCGAGGCGGATTGCCGCCGCGGATCCCGTCTCTCCAAAGTCGAGCGCGTGGAGCGCTTCCTCGCCGAGGACGACGGCGCGGTCGGATTTACCCAGCGCCCGACACTCTGAGGCGGCGTGCCGGCTACTTCGCCGGCGGCGCGAATGCGTAGCGCTCGATCCACGGATAGGCCTTGCGCTCCCTCAGATCGACATACTCGATCCACTCGCCGGCGCTTGCGACGTCGTCGTCGGGAGCCGCATCGTCCATGCGCTTCTCCAGGAGGTCGAGGATCACCTCGTCCTTGAGCCAGAGCCGGCCTTCGGGGCCGCGCGCAGCACCGCCGTGCAGCCGGCGGTCCTCCTCGGTGCGATATTCCTCGTGGCCGGCAAGCCAGCCATCCGCCGCGAGACGCGCGCGAAGCGCCGCACTGGCCGCCTCGAGCTCGGCGCGAGTCATCGTCTCCGTCGAGATCCCGATCGACAGGCTCTCGATCCGCTGCCGATCGCCGCTATAGGTGGTCACGTAATAATAGCGGCAGCGCTCGAAGCGGATCGCGGAGCCGGGAATCTCGAAATCGAACACGACGTCGCCGGCGATCGGCAATCCCCGCGCGGCGAGTGTCGTGACCTGGTCGAGCTTCAGCGAGGAGGCGCGCACGATCTCGTCCACGGACATGCCCGGCTTCGCCGCCAGCGTGCCTTTGGATCTGCCGATGAGAAGGGAATTGATCGCCTTGCGCGGCCCCGGTCCGAAGGCGCCGTCGTAGATCGCCGCGGGGATGGCGAGCACGAGGCCGCAGGAGATCAGCGCCCAGAACGCCAGCACGATCGCGGTCTGATGCTCGGCCATGCCCTTGATGAGGGATCGGTCGCCGTTGCCGATTCTGCTCTGTCCGGCGAGGAAGAGCTTCAGCATCAGGGGAATCGCGGAATAGCCGAGTGCCAGGAACAGGCCGAAGAACAACACCATCGCCCAGATCTGCGGCTCCTGCGGCGTCGCGATGACGCCTGCCGCTTCCAGCGCGTTGCCGGCGATGGCGATGCCGATCATCAATGCGAAGAGCACGCCTGTTATCAGCGCGTGAGTGCGCAGGCTCCACATGCTGTGTGCGGGCCTCCCGGAAGTGCGGCTGAGGCCAGTTTAGCGGCGGAACTCGGGCTGGGTCAGGCGCTCTAGATATAACATATTGTTACTGTTAATTTATTTAATATTGACTCCTGCGACTGTGAATTTATCATCGCGTCATACGGCTGATCCTCCTGACTTGGGATCCGCGGCAATTTGACGGGCAGCTTGCGCCGCGTGACCAAACGCTAAAGCGCCACGGAGCGATCCGTGGGCCCTTGTCGCCAAGACATGGAGACCTTCGATGCCGCAAATCTCTGATCGCTCTCCGACCCACCGCCTCCGCGAATGCTGTTGTCCCATGCCATGCGCGTGACGCCTGCGGGCGTCACCCTTCGTGCCGCACTGTCAGCATCGGCAGCCGTCCTTGGCGGTTGCCTTGGGAGGATCGGTTTCATGTCCGACGCTTTCGTCATCGAGACCGCACGGCACACCGCCGGCATCGCCGTGCGCGAGCGCAGCGGCTTTCGCTTCTATGCCTCCGAGGCTCTGTTCCAGCCCCTCGACGATCGGGTCTTCCGCGGACTCCACGCGGTGCGCGCCGCCGTCAACGCCATCGCCGAGCCCGCGACCGCCGCATCGAAGCAACCCCGGTCCGGCCGCAGGTCCCTTTCTCTTGTGGGAGAACTCTCATGACCGATGCAACTCCATCCGGCGCGCCAGCTCCTCGTCGCATCCTTGGCATCGACGGCTGGGCGGTGCTGTCCGCCCTCGTTCTTGCCGCCCTCGTCTGGGCCGATCTGCTGCCGGCGATCCGCTGGTAGCGCCGCCCTCTCGCACCGGGATCATCCGACATGACCGACTTTGTTCTCTCCGAGCCCGGCAATCTGCGGCTGCCGCGGCGCTTCCTCGATCTCATTCCCGGCATCCTGCTGCTGGTGGCGATCGGCTACCTCGGCAAGCTGACGGAGCAGTCCATATCGGCCTACGGGAAGGCCCATGCGCTGGCGCTTCCCAACATCGAATACGTGCTGTGGGCGATCCTCTTCGGCCTCGTCATCGCCAATACCGTGGGGGTGCCGAGGATCTTCCGCGCCGGCGTCGCCACCTACGAGTTCTGGCTCAAGGCCGGCATCGTGCTGCTCGGCGTGCGGTTCCTCCTCGGCGACGTCCTCAAGCTCGGCGGCGTGAGCCTGGTCCTGGTGGCGGTCGAGCTTGCCGTGGCGATCGCGTTCATGTCCGTGCTGGGACGGGTGTTCAAGCTCCGGCCCAAGCTCACCAGCCTGCTGGCGGTCGGATCCTCGATCTGCGGCGTCAGCGCCATCATCGCGGCCCAGGGCGCGATCGAGGCCGAGGAGGAGGACGCCTCCCTCGCCATCGCCGCGATCCTGGCCTTGGGCGCCGTCAGCCTCTTCCTTTTTCCCCTGATCGGCCACGGCCTCGGCCTCAGCGACCATGCCTTCGGCCTCTGGGCCGGGCTTGCCGTCGACAACACCGCCGAGGCGACGGCGGCGGGCGCGCTCTATTCCGACGCCGCCGGCAAGTTCGCGGTCCTCGCCAAGACCGCGCGCAACGCCACCATCGGCTTCGTGGTGCTGGGCTATGCGATCTACTGGGCGAGCCAGGGCGCGGCCAAGCGGGTCGAGAACAAGGCCGCCTTCCTCTGGCAGAAATTCCCCAAATTCGTCCTGGGGTTCCTGGTGATCTCGCTGCTGGCGACGGCGGGGTTCTTCCGCGGCGACCAGATCTCCAGCCTCGCCAACCTCTCGCGCTGGGCCTTCCTCCTCACCTTCGCCGGGGTCGGGCTGCGCACCGACCTGCGCGAGATGCGCAAGCAGGGCGCGCGGCCCTTCATCGTCGGCGCGCTGGGCGAGGTCGCGGTCGCCGTCATCACCCTGGGCCTGGTCATCGGCGCCGACGCCCTGATCGGTCTGTGAGTCAGGTCGTCTAGCGGCAAGCCCCCGGAGCCGCAGCGGCGCGGTGCCGGAGTATGTTAGGGTGGCGGCACGCTTCTCCCGGAAGCGGCCGCAACCTCGGGGCCCCATGCCCGCACTCCCCCGCCGCGCCATCGCCCTCTTCGCCCTCCTGCTCCTCGCGGGATGCGACCCGCCCAACCCGATCCTCGGCCGCTGGTCCGCCGAGGGGCCGGCGCCGGGCTTCACCGTCGGCAACTGCGAATTCACCGAACACCACATGTCCGCCTTCGGCCTCGACCAGGATGTGGACTACGAGATCTTCGAGAAGCAGGTCCGGGTGATTCCGCGCCAGTTCGGCCCGCATCTGGATATCATCCTGATCGACGACAACACCGCCCGGGTGTCGACGCCGCTCACCGGCAGCATCGCCACCCTGCACCGCATCCGCGGCTAGTCCGGGCGGGCGCAGCCGAGGGAGGGCTCGCCATGAGCGATCAGCACGGACCGGGCGCCGGAGCGCACCGCGAGGCGGCGCAGGCGCACGCGGATTTCGCCGGCGAGATGAGCTATGGCGACTATCTCCATCTCGACCAGATCCTGACGGCGCAGCATCCGCGCTCCCACAATCACAACGAGCTGCTGTTCATCATCCAGCATCAGACCAGCGAGCTCTGGATGAAGCTGGCGCTGCACGAGCTCAGGGCGGCGCTGGCCCGGGTGCAGGCGGACGACCTCAACCCCGCCTTCAAGATGCTGGCGCGGGTGAGCCGGGTGATGAACCAGCTGATCCAGGCCTGGGACGTGCTCTCGACCCTGACGCCCAGCGAGTACAATGATTTCCGCGGCAGCCTCGGCCGCTCCTCGGGATTCCAGTCCTATCAGTACCGGCTCCTGGAGTTCACGCTCGGCAACAAGGACCGGGCGTTCCTGGCGCCCCACGCGCACCGGCCGGACATCCACGAGGCGCTCCGCGCCAGCCTGGAAAGTCCCAGCCTCTACGACGAGGCGATCCTGCTGCTGCAGCGCCGGGGCTTCGCCATCGACGCGGCGGCGCGCGAGCGCGACTGGAGCCTGCCCTATCGTCCGGATGCCTCGGTCGCCGCGGCCTGGACCGCGGTCTATCGCGACACCCAGCGCCACTGGGATCTCTACGAGCTGGCGGAGAAACTGGTGGACCTCGAGGATTATTTCCGCCAGTGGCGCTTCCGCCATGTGACCACGGTCGAGCGCATCATCGGCCTCAAGACCGGCACCGGCGGCACCTCCGGCGTGGGCTATCTGCGCCATCTCCTGGAGCTCCGTCTCTTTCCCGAGCTCTGGGACCTCCGCACGGTGTTGTAGGCACCGCCGCCGCCATGGGCGATGACGACAAGCGCCAGACCAACGCCCTCGCCGGCCTCGCCGTCGCGCTTGCCATCGCGGTGGGCGCCTTCTTCCTGATCCAGCACCTGAAGAAGGAAGGCGAGATCGAGGATTGCCTGATGGCCGGCCGCACCAACTGCGACGCGCTGGTCAACCACTGACGGTTGCCGCCCAAGACCCCTTCCAGCGGGGCCTTGACGCCGCCTGTTGCTGGCTCTATAAGTGAGTGACTGTTCACTCACCAGCGGAAATCTCGTGCGCGACGGCACCCCGACCCGGGAAAAGATCGAGCGGAAAGCGATGGAACTCTTTGTATCTCAAGGAGTTACCGAGACGACCATCCGCGACATCGCGACCGCCGCGGGGGTGGCCGAGGGTGCGCTCTATCGCCATCACCGGGGCAAGGACGAGCTGATCCTGGCCCTCTTCGAGCGCAACTACGCCGACTTCGCCTGGCGCCTCCAGACCCTCGCCGCCGGGCAGACGGGCGCCCGGGAGAAGCTGCGGGCGATGGTGGAGGAGTGCGCCCGGGTCTTCGACGCCGACCCCGTGCTGTTCCAGTTCCTGCTGCTGGTGCAGCACCACTCGCTCCGCCGCCTCGACGCCGGCACCGCGACGCCGGTGGACGTCGTGCGCCAGGTGCTGCGGGACGCCATGGCGCGGGGCGAGATTCCCGTCGGCGATCCCGAGCTCGCCACCGCTCTTGTCATGGGCGTGATCCTGCAGCCCGCTACATTCAAGACCTATGGCCGGCTTCCCGGCCCGATGATGTCGCTTGCCCCGAGCCTCGCCGCCGCGTGCTGGCGAGTGCTCGGCGCCTGATCCCGCCGCCTTCCGGAGAACCACCCATGGCCGAGAGCCAGCTGCACCTTCTGAAGAGCCGCCGCCTGCTGCCGCTCTTCATCACGCAATTCCTGGGCGCGGTGAACGACAACCTCTTGAAGACGGCGCTGGTGACGATCGCCACATATCACGCTTTCACCGACCCGACGACGACCCGGATCGTGGTGGCGATCGCCACGGCGATCTTCATCCTCCCCTACTTCCCGTTCTCCGCCACCGCGGGCCAGCTCGCCGACAAGTTCGAGAAGTCGCGGCTCATCCGCCTGATCAAGCTCTGGGAAGTCGGCGTCATGGTGCTGGCCGCCGTGGGCTTCACCTTCGACGGCATGACGTTCCTGGGCTTCGAGCTGGCGGTGCTGTTCCTGCTCGGCGTCCAGGCCACCTTCTTCGGCCCGGTGAAGTACGGCATCCTGCCGGACCACCTCGCCAACGACGAGCTCATGGGCGGCAACGCCCTCATCGAGGCCGGGACCTTCCTCGCCATCCTCATCGGCACCATCGCCGGCGTGCTGCTGATCGTGGCACCCGACGGCCCTACGATCGTCTCGGCGCTGCTGCTGCTGTTCTCGGTCTCCGGCTGGGTCGCGAGCCTGTTCATCCCCAAAGCCCGGCGCGCGGCGCCTGACCTCCGCATCAATCCCAACATCTGGGCGGAGACCATGGGGATCCTGCGCTACGTCGGCGCCCAGCGCGATCTCAAGCTGTCGATCATTGGCATCTCCTGGTTCTGGCTGGTGGGCGCGGTGTTCCTGTCGCAATTCCCCACCTACGCCAAGGACAGCCTCAACGCCAATGCCGAGGTGGAGACGCTGTTCCTGGCGCTCTTCTCCCTCGGCATCGGCACCGGGTCGGTGCTGTGCGGGCGGCTGCTGCGCGGCGAGGTGAGCGCGCGCCTCGCGCCGCTGGGGGCGCTGGGCATGACGCTCTTCACCTTCGACCTCTTCCATGCCAGCGAGCGCGTCCTCGGCAGCGACGGCGCCCTCATCGGCGCCCTGGAGTTCCTCTCCCATCCCCAGAGCTGGCGACTGTCAGCCGATCTCTTCATGATCGCGCTGTGCGGCGGCCTCTTCACCGTGCCGCTCTATACGATCCTGCAGGCGCGCAGCGACGAGGCGCGGCGCTCCCGCGTCGTCGCCGCCAACAACATCGTCAACGCGATCTTCATCGTCGTGTCGGGCCTGGTGAGCGCGGTCATGCTGAAGCTCGGCCTCACGGTGCCGCAGATCTTCCTCACCGTCGGCATCGCCAACGCGGGCGCCGCCGTCGTGGTGATGCGTCTGGTGCCCGGCGTCATTCTCAAGACCGCCGCCGCCGCCCTCCTCCGTCTCGGTCTACCGCGTCGAGATCAAGGGGACCGAGAACGTCGCCAAGGCGGGCGCGCGCGTCGTCATCGTCGCCAATCACCTCTCCTTCATCGACGGGCTGCTGCTGGCGGCGTTCCTGCCGGGGCGGCCGGCCTTCGCCATCGCCACCAGCCGGGCCAACGCGTGGTGGATCAAGCCGTTCCTCGGCCTCGTCGACGCGGTGCCGATCGATCCCCTGAAGCCGCTCGCCACCAAGACCCTGATCCACGCGGTGCAGCAGGGGCGCCCTTGCGTGATCTTTCCAGAAGGCCGCCTCACCGTCACCGGCGCCCTGATGAAGATCTACGAGGGGCCGGGCATGATCGCCGACAAGGCGAAGGCGATGATCCTGCCGGTGCGCCTGGACGGACCGCAGTACACGAAGTTCTCGCGCCTCCGCGGCAAGCTCCGCCTGCGCTGGTTCCCGCCCATCAGCATCACGGTGCTGGAGCCGCGGGTGATCGAGGTCGCTCCTGACATCAAGGGCCGCGCGCGGCGGCGCCAGATCGGCCTCAGGCTCTACGACATCATGTCGTCGATGATGTTCGAGACCACGGACACCGGAAAAACGTTGTTCCAGGCGGTGCTCGATGCCGAGGATATTCACGGGCCCGGCCACGCCATCCTCGAGGACGTCGAGCGGCGCCCCCTCTCCTACCGCCGGCTGCTGGTAGGCAGCGTGGCGATCGGTCGCCGCCTTGCCGCGGTGACGCAGCCTCTGGAGCAGGTGGGCGTGCTGCTGCCCAATGCCAACGCCACGGTGGCGACGCTCCTCGCGCTGCAGGCATTCCGGCGCGTGCCGGCGATGCTCAACTACTCCACCGGCGCCCACAACATGGAGATTGCCTGCGTCAGCGCGCAGATCCGCACCATCGTCACCTCCCGGCGCTTCATCGAGCGCGCCCGCCTCGACGCCGCCCTCGCCACCCTAGCCGACGGCCGCCGCGTCATCCATCTCGAGGATCTGCGCGCCGGGATCGGCATGCTGGCACGGCTGCGCGGGCTCCTGACGCTGCCGTTCACGCGCGGCCTGCACAAGCGCCTGAAACCCTCCCCCGACGATCCCGCCGTGGTGCTCTTCACCTCGGGCTCGGAAGGCACGCCCAAGGGCGTGGTGCTGAGCCACCGGAACATCCTCGCGAACTGCCGGCAGATCGGCGCCCGCGTCGACTTCAGCCCGAGCGACCTCGTCTTCAACGCGCTGCCGATCTTCCATTCCTTCGGCCTCACCGGCGGCACCATCCTGCCGCTGATCTCGGGCGTCCGGATCTTTCTCTATCCCTCGCCGCTCCACTACCGCATCGTGCCGGAGCTCGCCTACGACACCAACGCCACCATCCTCTTCGGCACCGACACCTTTCTCACGGGCTACGCCCGGGCCGGCAACCCCTATGACTTCTACAACGTGCGCTACGTCTTCGCCGGCGCCGAGCGCGTGCGCGACGAGACGCGGCGGGTCTGGACCGAGCGCTTCGGCCTCAGGATCCTCGAGGGCTATGGCGCCACCGAGACCGCGCCCGTGATCGCCACCAACACGCCCATGCATTTCAAGGCCGGCACCGTGGGCCGCCTGCTGCCGGGAATCGCGACGCGGCTGGAGCCGGTGGCGGGGATCGACGAGGGCGGGCGGCTCTCCGTCTCCGGCCCCAACGTGATGCTGGGCTATCTCCTGCCGAGCGTGCCGGGCATGCTGCAGCCGCCGCCCCAGGGCTGGTACGACACCGGCGACATCGTCGCCATCGACGCCGAGGGCTACGTCACCATCAAGGGCCGCGCCAAGCGTTTCGCCAAGATCGCCGGCGAGATGGTGTCACTGACCGCGGTGGAGGCCCAGGCGGCGCGGCTCTGGCCGGACTTCCGCCACGCGGCGCTGGCGCTGCCCGATCCCCGCAAGGGCGAGCAGGTGGTGCTGCTGACGGACAATTCCGCCGGCACGCCTGAGGCACTGCTGGCGGATGCCCGCACGCACGGCATCAGCGAGCTGATGGTGCCGCGGTCGGTGGTGGTGGTTCCAGCGCTGCCGCTCTTCGCCACCGGCAAGGTGGATTATGTCGGCGCGCAGGCGCTGGCGGAGCAGAAGCTCGGCGCCGCGGAGCCCGCGCGACCCGCTGAGGCACAGAGCTGAGAGCGACGACAGCGATCCCGCATGCCGGCGTATGCCCTCGCGTGCAAATTAGGCGACATTTAGCAATTCGCCCCTAGCTTTCGAGAGGGGGCGAGGTCGCTGCGATCGCAGGGACTCAGGGGATCATTGTCGGGCAACGACGGGTGTCCATGTCTCCTGATTCCACGGCTGCCGGACCAGACGATACCTCCGACCTGGCGCCGGCGGTCGTACAGCCCTGCCGCAATCCCTACCATCGCGCACGGCGCCTGATGCACGGCACGTTGCTGGCCGCCATCGGTATCGTCATTCTGCTCTGGACCGTCGTCGTCCTGGCGACGGTCACCGAGCACCGCACCGCGATCGATGGCGCGCGGGTCGAAGCGAGTAACCTCTCCGCCGCCTTCGCCGAGCAAGTCAGGCAGGTCCTGCGCACCGCCGTCGGCACCATGGATCTGCTGGAGCAGCGCATGCGGATCGAGGGCAGCCGCTTCGATCTCGCGGAATGGGCGCAGGAAATTCCCGAGCTCGCCGCGCCGATGATCCAAGGATCCATCATCGATCCGAACGGCAAGCTCGTGGCGAGCACCCTCGATCGCGAGCCGAATCCGATCATAGGCTCATTCATGAGCCCCGGCGGCAAGCTCGTGGCGAGCACTCACGAGCGCGCGCCACCGCCCCTCGATCTGTCGGACCGGCCGCATTTCCGCATCCACATCGACGATCCCCACTACGGCATCTTCATCAGCAAGCCGGTCCTTGGCCGCGTGTCGAAGCGCATGACCATCCAGGTATCGAAGCGCCTGGAGGACAAGGCCGGCAATTTCGCCGGCGTGATGGTGTTCTCCCTGGATCCGGAGCGGCTCACCACCTTGCATAGCGATGTCGACCTGGGGCCGGGCGGTATCATCGTTCTCGCGGGCACCGACGGCATCATTCGCGCGCGCTTCGGCCGCATGTCGCCGGACGGCAAGGAAGGGCTGGGCGATTCCCTGGAAGGCACGCCATTCCTCACCATGATGAGCGGCGCGCCCAGCGCCACCTATATCGCCAGCAGCAAGATCGACGGCGTCGAGCGGCTGTTCAGTCGCCGCAGCGTCGAGGGCTATCGCCTGATGGTCTCGGTGGGACTTGCCCTGGACGGGGTGTTCGCCACACCGAACCGCCACGCCATGATGCTGGCGACGTTGAGCGGCGTCGCGACGTTCATCCTACTCGGCTATGCCGGCATCTTGTGTGTGCAGATCCGGCGCCGCGCCGACTACGAGGCAAACCTGGCAACCGCCAACGAGGAGCTCGCCGACAGCAAGACCAAGGCGGAGAGCGCCAGCCACGCCAAGTCGATGTTCATGGCGAATATGAGCCACGAGCTCAGGACGCCGCTCAATGCCATCATCGGCCTGTCGCAAGTCATGTGCGATCAGCTCTTGGGCACGCTGCCCAAGCGCTACGGCAGCTATGCCGCCGACATCAAGGGCTCCGGCGAGCACCTCCTGGGCATCATCAACGATATTCTCGACATCTCGCGGATCGAGGCCGGCAAGATCGAGCTCAACGAGCAGACCTTCGATCTCTCGGCGCTGGTGCGCCGCAGCCTGTCGTCGGTGTCGCCGCAGGCCGTGGCGCGCGACATCACGCTCGCTCTTGACGGCCGCTCGGAGTTGCCCGGGATCCGCGGCGACGAGGCGCGGCTGCGGCAGGTCATGCTCAACCTGCTGTCGAACGCGATCAAGTTCACGCCCGACCACGGCAGCGTCAGCATCTGCGCCGCACTCGAGGCGGACGGGCGGCTCAGTCTCTCGGTCACCGATACCGGCATCGGTATGGCACCGCATGAGATCGAGATCGCCTTCGAGCGCTTCCGCCAGGTCGACGATACCTACACCAAGCGCTACGGGGGCTCGGGCCTGGGCCTGCCGATCAGCAAGGAGCTGGTGGCGATGCACGGCGGCCTGATCGAGATCATGAGCGCTCCCGGCGAGGGCACAACCGTCCATGTCCGCCTGCCCGCCGATCGCGTGGTGCGGCAGGACGCCCGCGGTCCGGCATCCCGGGTCGCCTGAGGGCTGTCCCCCTCACCACCCGGCTTAGACCCCGGAAAAGAAAAAGGCGGCCCGGAGGCCGCCCTTGTCGTTGCTCAAGCGCGTCGCGCGGATCAGGCCGCGGCGGCCTCGCCCTCGGCGGTCTCGACCGGGCCGGAGTCCAGGCCCTTGGCCTCGGGGTCGCGGTCCACCAGCTCGATCACTCCCATCGCGGCGGCGTCGCCGTGACGGAAGCCCGCCTTGAGCACGCGGGTGTAGCCGCCGGCCCGCGCCTTGTAGCGCTCGGCCAGGACGGTGAAGAGCTTCTCCACCAGCTTCGGGTCCTGCAGCGAGGCGATCGCCTGGCGGCGCGCATGCAGCCCGCCGCGCTTCCCCAGGGTGATGAGCTTTTCCACGATGCGGCGGAGATCCTTCGCCTTCGGCAGCGTGGTGGTGATCTGCTCGTGCTTGAGGAGCGCATGGGCCATGTTGTCGAACATGGCCTTGCGGTGGGAGCTGGTACGGCCGAGCTTGCGGCCGGCGACGCGATGGCGCATGGGTCTGGTCCCCTTCCCTGCCGGCCTAGTACGGTTCCTCGAGGCGCTTGGCGAGCTCCTCGATGTTCTCCGGCGGCCAGTTCGGGATCTCCATGCCGAGATGGAGGCCCATCTGCGCCAGCACTTCCTTGATCTCGTTGAGCGACTTGCGGCCGAAATTCGGAGTGCGCAGCATCTCCGCCTCGGTCTTCTGCACGAGATCGCCGATGTAGACGATGTTGTCGTTCTTGAGGCAGTTGGCCGAGCGCACCGACAGCTCGAGCTCGTCCACCTTGCGCAGCAGGTTCTTGTTGAACGGCAGCTCGCTCGGCGTCTCCGCCTCGACCGCAGCCCGCGGCTCCTCGAAGTTGATGAAGAGCTGCAGCTGGTCCTGCAGGATGCGGGCGGCGAGCGCCACGGAATCCTCGGGCGTCACCGCGCCGTTGGTCTCGATCCGCATGGAGAGCTTGTCGTAGTCGGTCACCTGGCCGACGCGGGTGTTCTCCACCTTGTAGCTGACCTTGCGCACCGGGCTGAAGAGGGCGTCGACGGGGATGAGCCCGATCGGCGCGTCCTCGGGCCGGTTCTGGGACGCCGGCACATAGCCCTTGCCGATCTCCACCGTGAACTCGATCGCGATCTTGGCGCCCTTGTCGAGGGTGCAGATCAGCTGATCGGGATTCATGATCTCGATGTCGTGGCCGGTCTCGATCGCGGACGCCCGCACCTCGCCGGGCCCCTGCATCTTGAGGCGCATGCGCTTCGGCCCGTCGCCGTGCATGCGCAGCCCGATGCCCTTGACGTTGAGGACGATGTCGGTGACATCCTCCAGCACGCCGGGGATCGAGGAGAACTCGTGCAGCACCCCCTCCATCTGCATGGAGGTGATCGCCGCGCCCTGCAGCGAGGACAGCAGCACGCGCCGCAGCGCGTTGCCGAGGGTCAACCCGAAGCCGCGCTCCAGCGGCTCGGCGACCACGGTGGCGGCCCGCTTGGGGTCGTCGCCCGGCTCGACCGAGAGCTGCTTCGGCTTGATGAGAGCTTGCCAATTTTTCTGGATCACCGGCTCGTTCCTCATGTCATCTGACGCGGCGTTGTCCGGCTGTCACCACGCAGCCGCACGGGCGGTCCGCCGGCACCCGCACCGGCTCCGCCCCTGCTGTTGCTGCTCGCGCGGCCCCGGACCGTCGCGAAATTCCTGTCAAACCCGCCGCCGCTTCGGCGGCCGGCATCCATTGTGCGGAATCGACGTCACGTCGCGAATTGACGTGACGGTGAAACCGACCGTCTGCAGCGCGCGCAAGCGCCGACTCCCGTCCCGAACCCGGACCTTTCACCTCGATCTCGAGGGTACGCATGCCGTGCTCCATGGCCTTGCGGCCGGCATCCTCGGCGGCGACCTGGGCGGCGTAGGGCGTCGACTTGCGCGAGCCCTTGAAGCCCATGGTGCCCGCCGACGACCACGCGATGGTGTTGCCCTGGGCGTCGGTGATGGTGATCATCGTGTTGTTGAAGGTGGCGTTCACATGCGCCACGCCCGACGTGATGTTCTTGCGCTCGCGGCGGCGCAGGCGCGGCGCCGGACCCGCGCCAGCGGCAGGCGTCGTGGCGGCAGGAGCGGCAGCGGCAGGCTTGGTCGCCATATCTGATGAACCCTCGTCCCTGAACGGCTATTTCTTGACTGGCTTCTTGCCGGCGATCGGCCGGGCCGGACCCTTGCGGGTACGGGCGTTGGTGTGGGTGCGCTGGCCGTGCACCGGCAGACCCTTGCGGTGGCGGAGGCCGCGGTAGCAGCCCAGATCCATCAGCCGCTTGATGTTCATCGCCACCGTGCGGCGCAGATCGCCCTCGACCTGGAAGTCGCGGTCGATCAACTCGCGGATGCGGAGCACCTCGTCGTCGGTAAGCTCATGCACCCGGCGCGAGGGATCGATCCCCACCGCGGTGCAGATCTTCTCGGCGGAGGTGCGGCCGATGCCATGGATATAGGTGAGCCCGATCGGGACTCGCTTCTGACTGGGAATATTGACGCCAGCGATACGCGCCACGGGCGCTTCTCCTCAACAGCTCTGGGATTTCAGGCAATGGCCGGATTGCGGCACGGGGGGCCAAGGGCGCGCATTATAGGAATTATCGACAGTGTGTCAACTATTCGCATCCCCAACCTCACCCCTTAGTATTGCGTCAATTTGCCGGGTCACGGCGTCGATGTCCGCCATCCCGTCCACCCGGCGCAGAATCCCCCGCGTCCGGTAGTACGGCAGGATCGGCGCGGTCTGCGCGCGATAGGCGGCGAGCCGGGTCTTCACCGCCTCGGCGTTGTCGTCCGGGCGCCGGACCAGCTTGTGGCTGCCGCAGGCATCGCACACCCCCGCGACCTTGGGCTGCTTGTAGCGGTCGTGGTAGCTGGCGCCGCAATCGGCGCAGGAGAAGCGCCCGGCGATGCGGTCCACCAGGGCGGCCTCGTCCACGGCGAGCTCGATCACGTAATCGAGCTTCCGACCCTTTCGGGTGAGCATCGCGTCCAGGGCCTGGGCCTGGGGCACCGTCCGGGGGAAGCCGTCGAGGATGAAGCCGCGGTCGCAGTCGGGGGCATCGATCCGCTTCTCGATCATCGCCACCATGATGTCGTCGGAGACCAGCTGGCCAGCGTCCATGATCGCCTGCACCTGGCGGCCGAGGTCGCTGCCGGAGGCGCGCTCGGCCCGCAGCATGTCGCCGGTGGAGAGCTGCACCAGGCCGCGCGCCTCCTCGATGCGCTTCGCCTGGGTTCCCTTGCCGGCGCCGGGCGGGCCCAGCAGGATGATGTTCACCCGCGTCTCCCGCGCAGTTTCGACTTCTTGATCAGGCCCTCGTACTGGTGGGCGAGCAGGTGCGAGTGGATCTGGGCCACCGTGTCCATGGTGACGCTGACGACGATCAGCAGGCTGGTGCCGCCGAAGTAGAACGGCACGTTGAATTCCGAGATCAGGTATTCCGGCAGCAGGCAGACCGCCGCCAGGTAGAGGGCGCCCACCACCGTGAGGCGGGTCAGGACGTAGTCGAGATAGTCGGCGGTCTGCTTGCCCGGCCGGATGCCCGGCACGAAGCCGCCGTACTTGCGCAGATTGTCCGCGGTCTCGGTCGGGTTGAACACGATCGCGGTATAGAAGAAGCAGAAGAAGATGATCAGGAAGGCGTAGAGCGCCATGTAGAGCGGATGGCCGCGACCGAGATATGCCGCGATATCGGCCACCACGCCGGTGCCCTGCCCCGAATTGAAGCTCGCCACCGTCGCCGGCAGCAGCAGCAGCGAGGAGGCGAAGATCGGCGGAATGACGCCGGAGCTGTTGAGCTTCAGCGGCAGGTGGGACGCCTCGCCGCCGAACATCTTGTTGCCGACCTGGCGCTTGGGATACTGCACCAGGATGCGGCGCTGGGCGCGCTCGATGAAGACGATGAAGGCGATGACGCCCACCGCCAGCAGGATGAAGAAGATGATGGTGATGGCGGAGAGCGCGCCGGTGCGGCCGAGCTCCAGGAGTTGCGCCATGGCGTTCGGCATGCGGGCGACGATGCCGGTGAAGATGATCAGCGAGATGCCGTTGCCGACGCCGCGCGCGGTGATCTGCTCGCCGAGCCACATCAGGAACACGGTGCCGCCGGTCAGCGTGATCATCGTGGTGATGCGGAAGAAGATCCCGGGATCGATGACCGGGGATCCGAGCGACCCGCCGGAGCTCTCCAGGCCGACCGCGATGCCGTAGGCCTGCACCGCCGCGAGGCCCACCGTGCCGTAGCGCGTGTACTGATTGAGCTTCTTGCGGCCCGCACTCGCCTTCCTTCTTCAGCGTCTCCAGGGCCGGCGAGACCGCGGTCATGAGCTGCACGATGATCGAGGCCGAGATGTACGGCATGATCGTCAGCGCGAAGATGGTCATGCGGCCGAGCGCGCCACCCGAGAACATGTCGAACATGTCCAGGATGCCGCCGGAGTTGGTCTTGAAGATCTGCGCCAGGATGCTGGGATCGATGCCGGGCATGCGGGATATAGGTCCCGAGCCGGTAGATCACCAATGCGCCCAGCGTAAACCAGATCCGCTTCTTGAGCTCGGTCGCCTTGGCAAAGGCGCCGAGATTGAGACTGGAGGCGAGTTGTTCGGCGGCTGAAGCCATCTACTCCATCCCTGGGCCGCGAGGACCCGCTGAGATCACGCCTTGGCGGCGTCCGCCGCGGGCTTCGCCTTCTTGGGCGACGCCACGGGCTTCACCACCACCTTACCCCCGAGCTTTTCCACCGCCTCGATGGCGGACTTGGAGGCGCCCGCCACCTCGAGGGTGAGCGCCACCTTGAGCTCCCCCTTGGCGAGGAGCCGCACGCCGTCGCCGCTGCGCCGCAGCACCCCCGCCGCGACCAGCGCCGGCGCGTCCACGGGCTTGTCGGCACTGAGCTTGCCGGCCTCGATCGCCAGCTGCAAGCGGCCGAGGTTCACGATGTGGAAATCGTGCTGGAAGGCGGTGCGGCGGAAGCCGCGCTTGGGCAACCGGCGATGGAGCGGTGTCTGGCCGCCCTCGAAGCCGTTGAGCGCCACGCCGGTTCGCGCGGTCTGGCCCTTGCCGCCCCGCGCGCTGGTCTTGCCCTTGCCGGAGCCGATGCCGCGCCCGACCCGCTTGTACTTGTAGTGCGCGCCCTTGTTGTCGCGGATCTCGTTGAGCTTCATCGCCATCACCATCATTCCGCCCGTCGCCGGGCATGCCACTCGTCGCCGGCGCCCCGAAGGGCGCCTTGACCGTCAGACCGGATCGACCCGGATCAGATGCTTCACCGCCAGGATCATGCCGCGGACCGCGGGCGTATCCTCGAGCACCCGCGTGCGGTTCATCTTGTTGAGGCCCAGCCCCTTCAGCGTCTGGCGCTGATAGGCATAGCGCCCGGCCGGGCTGCGGACCTGCGTCACGCGCACCGCCTTCTCCGGCACCTTCTTGGGCGCCGGGGGCGCCGCGGGCTTCGCCTTCGGTGCCGCGACCTTGGGAGCGGGTGCCGGCGCCTTCGCCTCGACGGCGGACTCCGCCTTCTTGGCCGCGGGCTTCGCGGTCTTCTTCGCCGCTTCCTTCTTCGGAGCGTCCGACGCCGCGGCCTTCTTCCTGGCCTCGCCCGCCGGCTTCTTTTCCTTGTCCGCCATTGCCGTTACTCCCGGGCCTCGCCGGCCATCTCGCGGCCGCGCAGGATGTCGCTCACCTTCTTGCCGCGGCGGGTCGCCACCGAGCGCGGGCTCGACGAGCGCGTCAGCGCCTGGAAGGTCGCCTTGATCATGTTGTGCGGGTTCGAGGTGCCGATCGACTTCGCCACCACGTCCTGCACGCCGAGCGCCTCGAAGATCGCGCGCATCGGGCCGCCGGCGATGATGCCGGTGCCTTGCGGCGCCGCCTTCAGCATCACTTCGCCGGCACCGTAGTGGCCGACGATGTCGTGATGCAGCGTACGGCCCTCGCGCAACGGCACGCGCACCATGTTGCGGCGCGCCTGCTCGGTCGCCTTGCGGATCGCCTCCGGCACCTCGCGCGCCTTGCCGGCACCGTAGCCGACCCGGCCCTTTCTGTCCCCGACGATGACGATGGCGGCGAAGCCGAAGCGCCGGCCGCCCTTCACCACCTTGGCGACGCGGTTGATGCCGACCAGCTTTTCTACGAATTCGCTGTCCTCGCGGTCGCGCGACTGACGCTCGCCGTCGCGTCCTCGGCGCGGCCTCTGGCTGTTCTCTGGAGGTGCCATTTCCGGCCTTTCCTAGAAGTTGAGGCCGCCCTCGCGGGCGGCGTCGGCGAGGGCCTTCACCCGGCCATGAAACAGGTATCCGCCGCGATCGAACACGACGGCCTTGACGCCGGCGGCGACCGCGCGCTCGGCCACCAGCTTGCCGACCGCCTGGGCCGCCGCGATGTTGGCGCCGGTCTTGAGGTTCTCCCGCAGCGACTTGTCCACCGTGGAGGCCGCCGCCAGCGTCTTGCCGCTGACGTCGTCGATCACCTGGGCATAGATGTGCATCGAGGAGCGAAACACCGAGAGCCGCGGCCGGCCGCTGGCGGTCTGCGCCACGCGATGCCGCACGCGCCCGCGGCGCCGCGCGAAGAGTACCTTGGACTTGCTTTTCATCGCTCTCGGGCTCCCGTTACTTCTTCTTGCCTTCTTTGCGGCGGATCGTCTCGGTCTCGTACTTGATGCCCTTGCCCTTGTAGGGCTCGGGCTTGCGGTACGAGCGGACCTTCGCCGCCATCTCGCCGACCTGCTGGCGATCGGCGCCGACGATCGAGACCGAAGTCGGCTTCTCGCAGGTGACCTTGATCCCTTCCGGGATCGGGAAATGCACCTCGTGGCTGAACCCGAGCTGCAGGTTCAGCGACTTGCCCTGGACCGCGGCGCGATATCCCACGCCATTGATCTCGAGCCCGACCCGATAGCCCTCCGAGACGCCCTTCACCATGTTGTTGATGAGGGCGCGGGCGGTGCCCCACTGCATGCGGGCGCGCTTGGTCTCGACCTTGGGCGTCACGGTGACCTTGCCGTCCTTGACGACGGCGGCGACGTCCTGGCCGACCACGAGCTTCAAGGTGCCGAGCTTGCCCTTGGCGGTGACGGTCTGGCCCGCGACGTCGATGTTGACGCCTTGCGGGATGACCACGGGATGCTTGCCGACGCGGGACATGGGGAATTCCTCAGAATACGCGGCAGAGGACCTCGCCGCCGACATTGGCGGCGCGGGCCTCGTTGTCCGACATGACGCCGCGCGGCGTCGACAGGATGGCGATGCCGAGACCGTTGTAGATGCGCGGCAGGTCGGAGATGCGCGAGTAGATGCGGCGTCCCGGCGTCGAGACGCGGTCGATCTCGCGGATCACCGGCTCGCCATCGACGTACTTGAGCTCGATCGAGAGCTCGTTGACGCCCGGGCGGATGTTCTCGCGGGTGTAGCCGCGGATGTAGCCCTCGCGCTGCAGCACCTCGAGCACGTTGGCGCGAATCTTCGAGGCTGGCGTCCGGACGACGGGCTTGTGGGCCCGCTGCGCATTCCGGATCCGGGTCAGCATATCCCCGAGAGGATCACTCATCGACATACTCTCGTCTCCCTTACCAGCTCGACTTGACCATGCCGGGTATCTGACCCGTCGAGGCGAGATCGCGCAGCGCGATGCGCGACAGCTTGAATTTGCGATAGACGCCGCGCGGCCGGCCGCTCAGCTCGCAGCGGCTGCGCCAGCGCGTCGGCGAGGAATTGCGCGGCATCTCGGCGAGCTTGAGGCGCGCGGCAAAGCGGTCCTCCGCCGGCAGCGATACGTCGTCGGCGATGGCCTTGAGGCGCCGGCGCTTGGGCGTGAAGCGCTTGGCCAACGCGGCGCGCTTCTTGTTCTTTTCGACAGCACTCTTTTTCGCCATGTGAGGTATCCCTCGCTTTGATCAGTTGACGAACGGCATCTGGAAGCCGGCGAGCAGCGCCTTGGCTTCCTTGTCCGTCTTCGCCGTCGTCACGATGATGATGTCCATGCCGCGCGTCGCCTCGACCTGGTCGTAGTTGATCTCCGGGAACACCAGCTGCTCCTTGAGGCCCAGCGCGTAGTTGCCGCGGCCGTCGAAGCTCTTCGGCGAGACGCCGCGGAAGTCGCGCACGCGCGGCAGCGCGATGTTCACCAGCCGGTCGAGGAACTCGTACATGCGCTGGCGGCGCAGCGTCACCTTGCAGCCGATCGGCTGGTTCTCGCGCAGCTTGAACGTGGCGATCGACTTCTTGGCGTGCGTCACCACCGGCTTCTGGCCGCTGATCGCGGTGAGCTCGCGCACGGCGGCGTCGACCTTCTTCACGTCCTGCACGGCTTCGCCGACGCCCATGTTGATGACGATCTTGTCCAGGCGCGGCACCTGCAGGGAGTTCTCGTAGCCGAACTCCTTCATCAGCGAGGGCTTCACCACTTTGTCGTAATGGTCCTTGAGACGGGTCATGGCTTCCTCGCTTAGGCGTCGATGACTTCGCCGGACCGCTTGGCAAAGCGGACCTTGCGACCGTCTTGCGAGGGTCTTGTAGCCGACGCGGGTCGGCTTATCGGTCTTGGGATCGACGTAGGCCACGTTGGAGACGTGGATCGACGCTTCCTTCTCCACGATGCCGCCGGGGTTGCCGGCCGAAGGGCGCGTGTGCCGCTTCACCATGTTGACGCCCTCGACGAGCACGCGGTTCAGGGTCGGGAAGACGCGCTTCACCTCGCCCGACTTGCCGCGGTCGCGGCCGGTGATGACGACGACCTTGTCGCCCTTCTTGATCTTCAGCTTCGCCATGGCTCAGAGCACCTCGGGCGCCAAGCGAAACGATCTTCATGAACTTGCGCGCGCGCAGCTCGCGGGTCACCGGTCCGAAGATGCGGGTGCCGATCGGCTCGCCCTGCTTGCTGATCAGCACCGCGGCATTGCGGTCGAAGCGGATCGCGGTGCCATCGGCGCGGCGGATTTCCTTCGCCGTGCGCACGATGACGGCCTGGTGCACGTCGCCCTTCTTCACGCGGCCGCGCGGGATCGCCTCCTTGACCGAGACGACGATCACGTCGCCGACGGTGGCGTACTTCCGCTTCGAGCCGCCCAGCACCTTGATGCACTGCACCCGGCGCGCGCCGGAATTGTCGGCGACATCGAGATTGGTCTGCATCTGAATCATGGCTGCGCTACTCCTTGGCCGCTGCCGCGGCAGTCTCGGCCTTGCGGGCGCGGCGCCGCGCGGCGGCGTTCTTGTCGCCGGCCGTCGATCTCTCCGCCGCCCGCTTCTCGCTCGCGGTCGAGGAGCGCGTCGTTCCCGGCCGCGTCCACGAGCACCACCCAGCGCTTGGACTTGGAGATCGGACGGCTCTCCTGGATGCGCACGACGTCGCCGACCTTGTAGGCGTTCGCCTCGTCATGCGCCGCGTACTTCTTGGAGCGCATGATGAACTTCTTGTAGACGGGGTGCATGACTCGCCGCTCGACGCGCACGACTACCGTCTTGCTCTGCACGTCGCTGACGACCACACCCTGGAGAATTCGCTTCGGCATTACGCAATGACTCCTTAGGACGCGGTCCGCTGGCGCTCGCCCAGCACGGTCTTGATGCGCGCGATCGTGCGCCGTACCTCGCGCACCCGCGCGGTGTTCTCGAGCTGGCCGCCGGCCCTCTGAAAACGCAGGTTGAAGACTTCCTTCGCGAGCTGATCGAGCTCGGTCGTGAGCTCGTCGCTGCTCTTGGCTCTGACGTCGCCGGCCTTCATGGGGTCGCCTCCTCGCCCAATCGCCGCACCACCTTGGTCGCGATCGGCAGCTTCGCCGCGGCGAGCGCGAACGCCTCGTTGGCGATCTGCGCCGGCACGCCGTCCATCTCGAACATGATGCGGCCGGGCTTCACGCGGGCCACCCAGAACTCCGGATTGCCCTTGCCGGAGCCCATGCGCACCTCGGCGGGCTTCTGCGACACCGGGACGTCCGGAAAGATGCGGATCCAGATGCGGCCGACGCGGCGGATGTGGCGCGTGATGGCGCGCCGCGCCGCCTCGAGCTGGCGCGCGGTGATGCGGCCGGGCTCCAGCGCCTTCAGGCCGCAATTGCCGAAGTTGAGGTCGCTGCCACCCTTGGCGACGCCGTGGATGCGGCCCTTGTGGGCCTTGCGGTATTTGGTGCGTGCGGGACTAAGCATGACAATAAGACCTTCTGATCATTCCTCAGGCGCGCGCCGGCTGCGCGTCGGCCTGGCGCTTGTCCTGCGCCATCGGGTCGTGCGTCATCACCTCGCCGCGGAACACCCAGACCTTGACGCCGCAGGTGCCGTAGGTGGTCTTGGCGGTGCCGGTGCCGTAATCGACGTCGGCGCGGAGCGTGTGCAGCGGCACGCGGCCCTCGCGATACCACTCCAGGCGCGCGATCTCGGCGCCGCCCAGGCGGCCCGAGCAGTTGATGCGGATGCCCAGCGCGCCGAGCCGCATCGCCGACTGCACCGCGCGCTTCATGGCGCGGCGGAACGCGACGCGGCGCTCGAGCTGCTGGGCGATGCTGTCGGCGATCAGCTTCGCCTCGATCTCGGGCTTGCGGATCTCGATGATGTTGAGGCTGACCTCGCTCTTGGTCATCTTGGCGATGTCGACGCGCAGCTTCTCGATGTCGGCGCCCTTCTTGCCGATGACGACGCCGGGCCGCGCGGAATGGATGGTGATCCGCGTCTTCTTGGCGGCGCGCTCGATCACGATGCGGCTGACGCCCGCCTGCCCCAGCCGCTCGGCCAGGAACTTCCGCAGGCGGCAGATCCTCGTGCAGCAGGGTCCCGTAATCGCGCGCTTGCGAACCAGCGCGAGTCCCAGGTGCGGTTGATGCCGAGCCGGAGCCCGATCGGATTGACCTTCTGGCCCATTAAGCCTTCTCCTCCTCGCGTTCGCTGAACGATGACGGTCAGGTTGCTGAAGTACTTGTCGATGTGCGCGACGCGCCCGCGGCCGCGGGTGTGGAACCGGCTCAGCGCGAAGGCGCGGCCGACGCTCGCCTCCTTCACGTAGAGGCGGTCGACGTCGAGCTGATGATTGTTCTCGGCGTTGGCGATCGCCGACTGCAGCACCTTCTTGACGTCCCGCGCGATGCGCTTGGGCGAGAAGGTGAGCTCCGCGAGCGCCGCCGCCGCGCGCTTGCCGCGGATCGAGCCGGCGACCAGGTTGAGCTTGCGCGCGCTGACCTTGAGGCCGAACAGATAGGCCTTCGCCTCGGTCTCGGCGAGCTTGCGGGGAGTGGCGGCCTTGCCCATGGGTCTAATCGTCCTTCTTGGACTTGCGGTCGGCCGAATGGCCGTGGAAGGTCCGCGTCGGCGAGAACTCGCCGAGCTTGTGGCCGATCATGTTCTCGGTCACCAGCACCGGGATGAACTTGTGCCCGTTGTAGACGCCGAAGGTGAGGCCGACGAACTGCGGGAAGATCGTCGAGCGCCGCGACCACGTCTTGATGATCTCGTTGCGGCCGGTACCGCGCGACTTCTCGGCCTTCTTCAAGAGATAGCCGTCGACGAACGGGCCTTTCCAGACTGAGCGTGCCACGTCGGTTCTCCGTTACTTTGCGCGCCGACGCCGCACGATGTAGCGGTCGGTCGATTTGTTGTGACGGGTCTTCGTCCCCTTGGTGCCCTTGCCCCAGGGGGTGACCGGATGCCGGCCGCCCGAGGTGCGGCCTTCGCCGCCGCCATGGGGATGATCGATCGGGTTCATGGCGACGCCGCGCACCGAGGGGCGGCGGCCGAGCCAGCGATTGCGGCCGGCCTTGCCGATCACGATGTTCTGCTCGTCGGGATTGGAGACCGCGCCGATGGTCGCCATGCACTCGCCGCGCACCATGCGCACCTCGCCCGAGGCGAGACGCAGCAGCGCGTAGCCGGCGTCGCGGCCGACGAGCTGGCAATAGGTGCCGGCGGAGCGCGCGAGCTGACCGCCCTTGCCGGGTTTCATCTCGACGTTGTGGATGATGGTGCCGACCGGGATGTTCCGCATCGGCATGGCGTTGCCGGGCTTCACGTCGACCTTGTCGCCGGACACCACCTTGTCGCCGGCCTTCAAGCGCTGCGGCGCCAGGATGTAGGCGAGCTCGCCGTCCTCGTACTTGATGAGGGCGATGAAGCCGCTGCGGTTGGGATCGTACTCCAGGCGCACGACCTCCGCCGACATGTCGTGCTTGGTGCGCTTGAAGTCGATGATGCGATAGCGCCGCTTGTGGCCGCCGCCGCGATACCGCACGGTGATGCGGCCGTGGTTGTTGCGGCCGCCCTTCTCGCGCTTGCCTTCGGTCAGCGCCTTGACCGGCTCGCCCTTCCAGAGCTCGCTGCGGTCGACGATGACGAGCTGCCGCTGTGACGGCGTCGTCGGCTTGAAACTCTTGAGTGCCATCGCCTCAGATCCCCGTCGTCACGTCGATCTTCGAGCCCTCGGCGAGGGTGATGATCGCTTTCTTGGTGTCGGAGCGCCGGCCGATGAAGCCGCGGAAGCGCTTCGTCTTGCCCTTGACCCGGATGGTGTTGACCGCGGTGACCTTGACCTTGAACAGGCCTTCGACCGCCGCCTTCACCTCGCGCTTGTCGGCATCGAGCGGCACGCGGAAGGTCACCTGGTTGTGCTCGGAGCCCATGGTGGACTTCTCGGTGATCACCGGCTGGCGCACGATCTGGTACATGCGCTCGCGGGTGAGCTTCATCTCCTTGTGGGGAATCACGCGAAACCGGCTCATTTCAGGCGCGCCTCCAGATGCTCGACCGCCGCGCGCGTCAGCACCAGGGTGTCGCGGCGGAGGATGTCGTAGACGTTGGCGCCCTGCTGGGGCAGCACGTCCACCTTCGGAATGTTGCGGGCGGCGCGGGCGAAGCCCTCGTCCACCGCGGGACCGGCGATGATCAGCACCGACTCCCAGCCGAGCTTCTTGAAGCGCTCGGTCAGCTCCTTGGTCTTCGGCGCCTTGACGGCGGCCTCGTCGATGACGATGAGCTTGCCCTCGGCCTGCTTCACCGAGAGGGCGCTGCGAAGCCCCAGGCGGCGCACCTTCTTCTGCAGGCTGAAGCCGTGATCGCGCACGACCGGGCCGAAGATGACGGCGCCGCCGCGGAACTGCGGCGAGCGCAGGCTGCCCTGGCGGGCGCGGCCGGTGCCCTTCTGGCGCCACGGCTTCTTCGTGGTGCCCTGGATGTCGCTGATGCCCTTGGTCTTGTGCGTCCCGGCGCGCCGCTTGGCGAGCTGCCAGTTGATGACGCGGGCGAGGATGTCCTTGCGCACCGGCGCGCCGAACACGACGTCGGAGAGCTCGATGTCGCCGACGCCCTTGTTGTCGAGATTCTTGACCTGGACCTTCATCACTCGTCTCCGCCCTTCTCCGCCTCGGCGGCTGCGGGGGCCGATCCCTTGGTCTTGAGCGCCGCCGGGAACGGCAGCTTCGCGCCCTTGGGCGCCTTGCGCTTCGCCGCGTCGCTCACCAGCACGAAGCTGCCCTCGTAGCCGGGCACCGCGCCCTTCACCAGGATCAGTCCCTCGGCATCGTCGACGGAGACCACCTGCAGGTTCTGCTGGGTGACGCGGACCGCGCCCATATGGCCCGCCATCTTCTTGCCCTTGAAGACCTTGCCGGGATCCTGGCGCTGGCCGGTCGAGCCGTGGCTGCGGTGCGAGACCGAGACGCCGTGGGTGGCGCGCAGGCCGCCGAAATTATGCCGCTTCATGACGCCCTGGAAGCCGCGGCCGATGCTGGTGCCGACGACGTCGACGAACTGGCCCGGGAGGAAGTGCTCCACCGAGAGCTCGACGCCGACTTCGAGGAGGGCGTCCTTGGAGACCCGGAACTCCGCCAGCTTGCGCTTGGGCTCCACCTTCGCCTTGGCGAAGTGGCCGCGCTCGGGCTTGGTGACGTTCTTCACCCGGCGGGTGCCGACACCGAGCTGGACGGCGCTGTAGCCGTCCTTCTCCTCGGTGCGCACGGCGACGACCTCGCAGGTGTCGACCTTGAGCACCGTGACGGGCACGTGGCTGCCCTCGTCGGTGAAGATCCTGGACATGCCGAGCTTCTGGGCGATGAGACCGGTACGCATGGGAGCCATCTCAGAGCTTGATCTCGACGTCGACGCCGGCGGCGAGGTCGAGCTTCATCAGCGCGTCCACCGTCTGCGGCGTCGGATCGATGATGTCGAGGACACGCTTGTGGGTACGGATCTCGAACTGCTCGCGCGACTTCTTGTCGATGTGCGGCGAGCGCAGCACCGTGAAGCGCTCGATCCGGGTCGGCAACGGGATCGGCCCCCGCACCCGCGCGCCGGTCCGCTTCGCGGTGTTCACGATCTCGCTCGTCGACTGATCGAGGACGCGATGATCATACGCCCGGAGGCGGATGCGGATGTTTTGGTTTTCGATAGCCATGATCTCGTTCCCAGTTTTCCGCGCGCGACGGGCCGCCAATTCGGCCCCCGCCGTCTGCGCGGGATTTTCCTTCTCGTAACGGCGCCGAGGCCGTTCCTACTTGATAATATCGGCGACGACGCCGGCGCCGACGGTCCTGCCGCCTTCGCGGATGGCGAAGCGCAGGCCCTTCTCCATGGCGATGGGGGCGATCAGCTCCACCTCCATGGCGATGTTGTCGCCGGGCATCACCATCTCGGTGCCTTCCGGCAGCTTGATCGTCCCCGTCACGTCCGTGGTCCGGAAGTAGAACTGCGGCCGGTAGTTCGAGAAGAACGGCGTGTGACGGCCGCCCTCCTCCTTGGTCAGCACGTAAGCCTCGCACTTGAAGTTGGTGTGCGGCGTGATCGACCCCGGCGCCGCCAGAACCTGGCCGCGCTCCACTTCCTCGCGCTTGGTGCCGCGCAGGAGGGCCCCGATGTTGTCGCCCGCCTCGCCCTGGTCCAGCAGCTTGCGGAACATCTCCACGCCCGTCACCACCGTCTTGGTCGTGGCCTTCAAGCCCACGATCTCGATCTCGTCCCCCACATGCACGATCCCGCGCTCCACCCGCCCCGTCACCACCGTGCCGCGGCCCGAGATCGAGAACACGTCCTCGATCGGCATCAGGAACGGCCGGTCCTTGTCGCGCTTGGGCTGCGGGATGCTGGCATCCACCGCCTCCATCAGCTTCAGGATCGCGTCGTGGCCCTGCTCCTTGCTCTTGTCCTCCAGCGCCATCAGCGCCGAGCCCCGCACGATCGGGATCTTGTCGCCGGGGAACTGGTACTTGGAGAGAAGCTCCCGCACCTCGAGCTCCACCAGGTCCAGGAGCTCGGGGTCGTCCACCATGTCGACCTTGTTCATGAACACCACGATCGCCGGCACGCCCACCTGGCGCGCCAGCAGGATGTGCTCCCGGGTCTGCGGCATCGGCCCGTCCGCCGCCGAGACCACCAGGATCGCGCCGTCCATCTGCGCCGCGCCCGTGATCATGTTCTTCACGTAGTCCGCATGGCCCGGGCAATCCACGTGCGCGTAGTGCCGGTTCTTCGTCTCGTACTCCACATGCGCCGTCGAGATCGTGATGCCCCGCGCCCGCTCCTCGGGCGCCTTGTCGATCTGGTCGTAGGCCGTGTACGTCGCCCCACCCGTCTCCGCCAGCACCTTCGTGATCGCCGCCGTCAGCGACGTCTTCCCATGGTCCACGTGACCAATCGTCCCGATGTTGCAGTGCGGCTTGTTCCGCTCAAACTTCGCCTTCGCCATGGGTCGTTCTCCGATTGCTCGTCTATCGCCGCTCGTCCGGTGCCGTCAGCTCACGCCAGCTTGGCGCGGACTTCGTCGGCAACCGCCTGCGGCACTTGCTCGTAGTGATCGAAATGCATCGTGTACTGGGCGCGCCCCTGGCTCATGGAGCGCAGCGTGTTGACGTAGCCGAACATGTTGGCGAGCGGCACCATGGCGCCGATGACCTCGGCGTTGCCACGCTGGTCCTGGCCGGTGATCCGGCCGCGCCGGCTGTTCAGATCGCCGATGACGTCGCCCATGTAGTCGCGCGGCGTCACCACCTCGACCCGCATGATCGGCTCCAGCAGCTTCGGTCCGGCCTTCTGCATGCCTTCCTTGAAGGCCGCGCGGGACGCGATCTCGAAGGCGAGCGCGCTGGAATCGACGTCGTGATAGGCGCCGTCGTAGAGCGTCGCCTTGAAGTCGATCACCGGGAAGCCCGCCAGCACGCCGGTATCGATCGAGCCCTTGAGGCCCTTCTCGACGCCGGGTAGGTACTCCTTCGGCACGGTACCGCCCACCACGTCGTTCTCGAACACGTAGCCCGAACCCGGAGGCAGCGGCTCGAAACGGATCTTCACCCGCGCGTACTGGCCGGAGCCGCCGGTCTGCTTCTTGTGGGTGTAGTCGATCTCCGCCGTGCGCGAGATCGTCTCGCGATAGGCCACCTGGGGCGCGCCGATGTTCGCCTCGACCTTGAACTCGCGCTTCATACGATCGACGATGATCTCGAGATGCAGCTCGCCCATCCCCTTGATGATGGTCTGGCCGCTCTCGTGATCCACCGCGACCCGGAACGAGGGGTCCTCGGTCGCCAGCCGTGCCAGTGCCTGGCCCATCTTCTCCTGGTCGGCCTTGGTCTTGGGCTCCACCGCGATCTCGATGACGGGATCGGGGAACTCCATCCGCTCCAGTACCACGGGATTGGCGGGGTCGCAGAGCGTGTCGCCGGTGGTGGTGTTCTTGAGACCCGCCAGCGCCACGATGTCGCCGGCGCGGGCCTCCTTGATGTCCTCGCGGTGGTTCGCATGCATCTGCAGCATGCGGCCGATGCGCTCCCGCTGGTCCTTGACCGAATTCAGCGTCTGCGAGCCCGCCGACAGCACGCCGGAGTAGACGCGCAGGAAGGTGAGCGAGCCCACGAACGGGTCGGTCATGATCTTGAAGGCGAGACCGGCGAAGGGCTCGTCGTCGGAGGTCTTGCGGACCACCACCTCGTCGCTGCCCATCTTGAGGCCGTTGACGGCGGCAACGTCGGTCGGCGCCGGCAGGAAATCCACCACCGCGTCGAGGAGCGGCTGCACGCCCTTGTTCTTGAACGCCGCGCCGCAGAACACGGCCACGAACTTGTAGCCGATGGTGCCCTTGCGGATGCACTTCTTCAGCGTCTCGACGTCGGGCTCCTGGCCGCCGAGATAGGCCTCCAGAGCGGCGTCGTCCTGCTCCACCGCACCCTCGACCAGCTTGGCGCGGTATTCGGTCGCCGCGGCCTTGTACTCGTCGGAGATGTCGAGGACCTGGAATTCCGCGCCCAGCGTCTCGTCGGTCCAGCGCAGTTCCTTCATCTGGATGAGATCGACGACGCCGACGAAATCGCTCTCGACGCCGATCGGCAGCTGGCAGACCAGCGGCACCGCGCCCAGGCGCTCGCGGATCATGTCGACGCAGCGCTCGAAGTTGGCGCCGATGCGGTCCATCTTGTTGACGAAGCAGATGCGCGGCACGTCGTACTTGTCGGCCTGGCGCCACACGGTCTCGGACTGCGGCTCCACGCCGGCGACCGCGTCGAACACGGTGACGGCGCCGTCCAGCACGCGCAGGCTCCGCTCGACCTCGATGGTGAAGTCGACGTGGCCGGGCGTGTCGATGATGTTGATGCGATGGTCGCGCCAGAAGCAGGTGGTGGCGGCCGACGTGATGGTGATGCCGCGCTCCTGCTCCTGCTCCATCCAGTCCATGGTGGCGGCGCCCTCATGGACCTCGCCGATCTTATAGGTACGGCCGGTGTAGTAGAGGACGCGCTCGGTCGTCGTCGTCTTGCCGGCATCGATGTGGGCCATGATGCCGATGTTGCGATAGCGATCGAGTGGGGTGGTGCGAGGCATGGGAAAACTCCGGGGATCAGCGCTGCGGACGGCCTACCAGCGATAGTGCGAGAAGGCCTTGTTCGCATCGGCCATGCGATGCGTGTCCTCCCGCTTCTTCACAGCGGTACCGCGATTGTTCGCGGCATCAAGCAGTTCCCCCGAAAGTCTTTCTTCCATCGTGTGCTCGGAGCGGCTACGCGCCGAGCCGATCAGCCAGCGAATGGCCAGCGCCTGGCCGCGCTCCGTGCGGACCTCGACCGGCACCTGGTACGTGGCGCCGCCGACGCGGCGCGAGCGCACTTCCACCGACGGCCGCACGTTGGTCAGCGCGTCGTGGAAAATGCGGATCGGATCCTGGCCGGAGCGCTTGGCGATGCGCTCGAACGCGCCATAGACGATGCCTTCGGCAACCGATTTCTTGCCCTGGTACATCAGGCAGTTCATGAACTTGGTCACCACGGCGTCGCCGAACTTGGCATCCGTGAGCACTTCCCGCTTGATCGCTGCGCGTCGACGCGACATGGCTCGCTCTTTCCCTTACTTCGGCCGCTTGGCGCCGTACTTCGACCGGCGCTGATGACGATCCTTGACGCCTTGCGTGTCGAGCGTGCCGCGGATGATGTGATAGCGCACGCCCGGCAGATCCTTCACGCGTCCGCCGCGGATCATGACCACCGAGTGTTCCTGCAGATTGTGCCCGATGCCGGGGATGTAGCTCGTCACCTCGAAGCCGTTGGTGAGCCGCACGCGCGCGACTTTGCGCAGCGCCGAGTTCGGCTTCTTCGGCGTCGTGATGTAGACGCGCGTGCAGACGCCGCGCTTCTGCGGGCTCGCCTGCAGGGCCGGCACCTTGTTGCGCGCGGCCTGGGGCCGGCGCGGCCTGCGGATGAGCTGATTGATCGTCGGCATCGCGTGCGACCTCATTCAAACGACAACGCCGCGCGACGTGCTCTTCGCACCGCCGTCACGGCCAACAGGGATGATCCCCACGGAAACTGCGCCGTCTCACAAGGGCGCCGGGCCACCAACGTCGAATATCGGGCTGCGTCTAGGATGGCCTACTACCGCCAGCCCCCGAAATGTGCGCGGATACTAATGACGGGTCCTACCCCCGTCAAGCCGTATCCAGGCTAAAAACCCCCACAATCCCGGGCCTCTGTCACCCCGCCGGAGCGGTCGCGCACCAGCGCCGCCACATCTCCCGGAGCGCCGCCTCGAAGCGGCGGGCGAAGCCCGCCCGGTCGCCGAGCGGCGAGCCGGTCAGCCGCGCCCGGAGCCCTTCCCGGAGCGCGCCCAGCCGCTCCAGATCCCCGGCCAAGGCGATCGCGGCCGCCACATAGCCGTCGACGCTCTCGCCGATGAGCTCCTCCAGGCCGAGCTGGGTCAGCAGGCTCGCTCCCACCCGGGCCGCATGGCGGTCGCCTCGGAGGGTGATCGTGGGAACCCCCATCCAGAAGGCCTCACATGTGGTGGTGGTGCCGTTGTAGGGAAAGGGGTCGAGGCCGATATCGACCTCGCCGTACATCGCGAGATGCTCCGCCGGCGTGGTCGTCCGGGCCCGGAATTCCAGGCGCTCCGGGCCGATTCCGGCGGCGGCGAAGAGCGCCCGGAAGTTGCCGCAGGTGCCCGCATCGGCGAATTGGGTGCCCTTGAGCAGCATGCGGGAGCCCGGAACTCCCGTCAGGATGCGGCTCCAGGCGCGAACCGTGTCAGCGGTGATTTTCCCGGGATTGTTGAAGGAACCGAAGGTGATCCGGCCCTGCGTCGCCGCCGGAAGGGGCGCCACGGTCGCCGGCGCCTCGCCCTCCGGACGATAGCAGAGGAAGCCGTCCGGGAGCCGGACCAGGGTCTCCGTATGAAGCCTGTCCGCCTCGCCCGGCGGGTCGGCGATCCCGTCGGTGATGCGGTAGTTCACCGTCGGAAGCCCGGTAGTGGCAGGGTACCCGAGCCAGGTCACCGTGACCGGCGCCGGTTTCGGCGCCAGCGCGGTGAGCCGGCTGCCGCCGGTATGGCCGCCCAGATCCACCAGGATGTCGATGGCATCGGCGCGGATCTGCCGCTGGATGCCGGCATCGTCCAGGCCCACGACCGACCGCCACTGATGCGCGAGACCCTGGAGGCGAAGCGTCACCGGATCGGGCAACCCCACGTCCGCATAGCAGAAAGTCTCGACCTCGGCCGGGGAGTGGGCTTCCAGCAGGGGCTCAAAGAAATAGCTGACGGAGTGCTTGCGCATATCCGCCGAGAGGTAGCCCACCCGCAGCCGGCGCTCGGGGTCGCGGTTATTGCCAAACGACGGGGACAGGTCGCGCCCGGCCTGTCGAAGGGCCTCCAGGTAGTCGAGGCCCCATTGCTGATGGGCCGCGAACAGCCCGGCCGGCGTCACGTCGGAGCGGAAGGAAAGATAGTAGAGCTCGCTGCTGGCGAAGGTTTCGCCGATGCCGGGAAGCGCGCCGCGCAGGCCGCGCGCCTTCCGCAGCGCGGCGACGCCGAGCTCGCGGGCACCGCGATCCAGCAGAAGATAGCCGAGATTGGCGTGGCCCTCGGCGCTGCTGGGCTCGAGGGCGATCGCCCGCCGGAGCACCGCCTCCCCCTCGCCGAGCCGGCCCGTCCTGGTGAGGACGGCGCCGAGATTGACCAGCGCCGCCGTGTTCCGGGGATCGAGCGCCAGCGCCGCGCGGTAGGCCGCCTCCGCCTTGTCGTAGACCAGACGGCGCCAATACGTGAGGCCGAGCTCGGAGAGATATTTTGCCGCCAGGAGGCGCATCTCCCGCGCGGCCTTGCCCTGGCCCAGCGCCTGGGCGCGGTCGGCCTCCGCGCGCAGGGCGTCGGCGCCGTTGGCATAGGCCGCGGAGTGGTTGGGATCGAGGGTGATGGCGCGCCGATAGGCGTCGATCGCCTCCCGCAAGCGGCCGAGCTGGCGCAGCATCTCGCCGATATTGTTGTGCAGATTGGCGTTGTTGGGCGCGCGCTGGGCGGCGCGGCGCAGGAGATCGAGCGCCATGTCGGGCCGCCCCGCCTGCCCCGCCATCAGTCCCAGGAGGTGCAGCGCCTCGCCATGACCGGGATCGCGCCGGAGCACCTCGCGATAGAGGCGCTCGGCCTCCGCCAGGCGTCCCTCGCCATGATGGGCCACCCCCTCGCGAAGAAGGTCAGCGAACGCCGCGTCGGCGGCCGGCTCCGAGTTCATGCCGGAGGTTATAGGCATCGGCGGTCCGCCGATAAAGAGCCGCGCTCACCCTGCCGCGCACCACCGGCGCCACATTTCCCGGAGCGCCGCCTCGAAGTGGTGGGCGAAGCCCGCCTCGTCGCAGAGCACCGAGTTCTTCATGCGCTCGCGCAGGCCGGCCCGGAGCGCCGCGAGGTGGCCGAGATCGCCCGCCAGCGCAACCGCGTTCTGGATATAGGCCTGGCGGCCCCCGGCGATGAGCTCGGGCAATCCGACGCGGGAGAGCAGGTCGGCGCTGACCCGCGCGACGTGACGGTCGCCGCGGAGCGCCACCACCGGCACCCCCATCCAGAGCGCGTCGCAGGTGGTGGTGGTGCCGTTATAGGGAAAGGGATCGAGCGCGATGTCGACCTCGCCGTAGAGGCGGAGGTGCTCGTCGTGGCCCTTGGTGGTCGACATGATCGTGATGCGCGCGGGCGCGATCGCCAGCGCCTCGAAATTGGCGAGGAAGCGCCGTGCCAGCTCGTCGTCGGCGAAGCCGATGCCCTTGAGCAGGAGACGCGAGCCCGGCACGGCCCCCAGGATGGCGCTCCAGACCTCCACCACGTGGCGGGAGGTCTTCATGGGATTGTTGAAGGAGCCGAAAGTGATATAGCCGCGGCCCTGGGCCGGCAGGGCCGACACCGGCGGCGCCTCCGCCGCGGCGCGATAGCAGAGGAAGCCGTCCGGCAGGCGATAGAGCTGCTCGGTGTGCAGCGCGTCGTCCGCGCCCGGGGGATCCGCTAGCGCATCGGTAATGCGGTAGTTCATATTGGGAAGCCCGGTCGTGGCCGGATATCCGAGCCAGCTCACCGTCACCGGCGCGGGCTTCAGGGCGAAGACGCCGAGGCGATTGCCGGCGGTATGGCCGGCGAGATCGATCAGGATGTCGATGGCGTCTTCGCGGATCATGGCCGCCACGTCGCGGTCGGCGATACGCACCGTCGAGCGCCAATGGGCGACGAGGCCGCGCAGCCGGGCGGTGACGGCGTCGGGCTTTTCGAGGCCGGCATAAGCGAAGACCTCGACGTTGGCGGGATCATGACGCGCCAGCAGCGGCTCGAGGAAGAAGCGCACCGCGTGCTCGCGAAAATCGCCGGAGACATAGCCGATCCGCAGTCGCCGGGCCGGATCCCGCGAGTTGCCGAAGGGCGGCGGCGCACCCGCGGTGCCGGCGCGCGCCAGCGCGATCGCACCCCACTCCCGATGCGCGGCGGCCACGTGCTCCGCCCAGAGGTCGGCGCGATAATGCAGCTGCATCAGCAGCCGCTCCTCGAGATTGGCTCGGGCGTCCTCGAGGGCGGGATCGAGCTCGAGCGCGCGCCGGAACGCCACCGCCGCTTCGTCGGTGCGGATCTGCGCCATCAGGACGGCGCCCAGATTGTTGTGATAGCGCGCCACGGCAGGATCGAGGGCGACGGCGCGCCGCAGCAGCGTCTCGGCATCGAATTCGCGGGACGCGGTGTGGGCCAGCACGCCCAGGGCGTTCAGCAGCTCGGCGTCGTCGGGAGCGAGCGGCAGCGCTTCGCGATAGGCCCGATCCGCCTCGCGCAGCCGATCGGCGCGGGCGTGCGCGTGGCCGAGGCCGATCAGGTAGTGCGCGGCGAGCTGGTTGAGGCGCTGCGCCGCGTCGGGATTGCCGCTTCGTTCCGCAGCTTGCGCGGACTCCTTCGCGGCGTCCGCGCAATCGCGGTAGGCGTCGAGAAATTCGGGATCGAGAGCCAGGGCCTGATTGTAGGCGGCAAGTGCCGCCGGAAAATCACCGGCCATCCGGTGCGCCTCGGCCAGGTTGTAGCAGCGCTCCGGGCTCGCGCCCGCCAGCTCGATGGTGCGCCGGAATCCGGCGATGGCGCCCGGCAGGTTGCCGCGCTGGCCCGCGAGCACCGCCAGCAGCTGATGCGCCTCGGCGTGATCGGGGTCGAGCGCCAGGGCCTGGCGATAGAGTTGCTCGGCTTCCTCGAGCCGCCCGGCACGGTGCAGCACCCTGCCGTTCTCGGTGAGCGGCGCGGGGCCGGTTGCGATGCCGCCATTGGTGTGACCGGTCATGACTAGCGGGTCCATCCCGCATCCTTCGATGCGCTTCGCTTGCTCAGGATGAGGGCGATAGAAGATGGCATCAGGAAAACCTCCTCATCCCAGGCGAGCGACCAGCGGGAGCGCGTCGAGGGACGCACTGCATCGATCCAGTTTAGCAGAAGGTCCCAAACGCCACAGGCCAGCCCGAAGGCTGGCCTGTGATCGCTTGGTCCCGATACGCCCGACGTCAGGCGATCTTCTGGTCCGCCTCGAGAGCGGGGGCATTCGCCGAGGTTTCGGCGGCGGCGATCGCCGCCAGCTCCCGATCGCGCTCGGCAGCGAGGAGACGCCACCGCGCCATCACGCTGCCGGTGCCGGCCGGGATGAGACGGCCGACGATGACGTTCTCCTTGAGGCCGGAGAGCACGTCGACGCGGCCGGACACCGCCGCTTCCGTGAGGACGCGGGTGGTCTCCTGGAACGAGGCCGCCGAGATGAACGAGTTGGTCTGCAGGCTCGCCTTGGTGATGCCCTGCAGCACCGGGATGCGCGATGGCGGGCTTGCCGCCCTCGCGATCCACCTTCGCGTTCTCCTCCTCGAACTCGGTGCGATCGATCTGCTCGCCGACCAGGAAGGTGCGTGTCACCGGCCTCCTCGATCTCGACCTTCTGCAGCATCTGGCGAACGATCACCTCGATGTGCTTGTCGTTGATGCGCACGCCCTGGAGGCGATAGACCTCCTGGATCTCGTTGATGAGATATGATGGCGAGCGCCTCGACGCCGAGCACGCGCAGGATGTCGTGCGGCACCGGGTTGCCGTCCATCAGCAGGTCGCCCTTGAGCACGTAATCGCCCTCCTGCACGCTGATGTGCTTGCCCTTGGGGATCAGGTACTCGACCGGCTCCTTGTCGCTCTCCGGGCCGGGGGTCACGACGATGCGGCGCTTGGTCTTGTAGTCCTTGCCGAACTCGACGCGGCCGTCGCTCTCGCTGATGATGGCGAAGTCCTTGGGCTTGCGCGCCTCGAACAGCTCGGCGACGCGCGGCAGACCGCCGGTGATGTCGCGGGTCTTGGACGACTTCGCGCGGGATACGCGCGAGGACGTCGCCCGCCTTCACCTCGGCGCCGTTCTCGACCGAGAGAATGGCGTCGACCGACATGAAGTAGCGAGCCTCCAGCCCGTTGGCGAGCGTGAGGACGCGCCGCTTGTCGTCGCGCAGCGTGATGCGCGGCTTCAGATCGTTGCCGCGCGGCTGCTGCTTCCAGTCGATGACCACCTTGGAGGAGATGCCGGTCGCCTCGTCCACGACCTCGCGCACCGAGACGCCCTCGATGAGGTCGACGTAATGGGCGATGCCGTCCTTCTCGGTGATGATCGGGATCGTGTAGGGATCCCACTCCGCGAGCTTCTGGCCCTTCGTCACCTTGGCGCCTTCGTCGGCCAGCAGCCGCGCGCCGTACGGCACGCGATGCCGCGCCTTCTCGCGGCCCGCCTCGTCGAGCAGCACGACCTCGCAGTTGCGCCCCATCACCACGGGCACCTTGCTCGAGTTGATGACCACGTTGCGGTTCTTGATCCGGACCGTCGGCGTCGAACGCCGCCTCGACCGAGGACTGCCTCGGCGCCGCGCTGCACCGCGCCGCCGATGTGGAAGGTGCGCATGGTGAGCTGCGTGCCGGGCTCGCCGATCGACTGGGCGGCGATGACGCCGACCGCCTCGCCGATATTGACCATGGTGCCGCGGGCGAGATCGCGCCCGTAGCACTTGCCGCAGACGCCGATGCGGTTCTCGCAGGTCAGCACCGAGCGGATCTGCACCGTGTCGATGCCGGACCGCTCGATGCGCTCGACCGCTTCCTCGTCGATGAGGTCGCCGGCCTTGACCAGCAGATCGCCGCTGAGGGGGTCGACCACGTCGATCGACGCGCTGCGGCCGAGGATGCGGTCGGAGAGCGGCGCGATGACCTCGCCGCCGTCGACCACCGCCCGCATGGTGAGACCGCGGGTGGTGCCGCAATCCTCCTCGGTGATGATCGCGTCCTGCGCCACGTCGACGAGACGCCGCGTGAGATAGCCCGAGTTCGCGGTCTTGAGCGCGGTGTCGGCGAGGCCCTTGCGCGCGCCGTGCGTCGAGTTGAAGTACTCGAGCACGGTGAGGCCTTCCTTGAAGTTCGAGATGATCGGCGTCTCGATGATCTCGCCCGAGGGCTTGGCCATCAGGCCGCGCATGCCGGCGAGCTGCTTGATCTGCGCCGCCGAACCGCGGGCGCCGGAGTCGGACATCATCCAGACCGAGTTGATCGGCTCGCCGGGCTTCATCGCCTTGATGACCTTCATCATCTCGTCGGCGACCTTCTCGGTGCAGCTCGACCAGACGTCGACCACCTTGTTGTACTTCTCGCCCTGGGTGATCAGGCCGTCGAGATACTGCTGCTCGTACTCCTTCACCTTCTCCTGGGCGGTCGCCACCAGCTTGATCTTCGCCGGCGGGATGATGAGATCGTCCTTGCCGAAGGAGATGCCGGCGCGGCACGCGTGGGTGAAGCCCAGCGTCATGAGACGGTCGCAGAAGATCACCGTCTCCTTCTGGCCGCAGTGGCGATAGACCTGATCGATGAGGTTGCTGATCTCCTTCTTGGTGAGAAGGCGATTGATCAGGTCGAAGCCGATGTTGGGATTGCGCGGCAGGATCTCGGACAGCAGCATGCGGCCCGGCGTCGTGGTGACGCGGGCGACGATCGGCTTGCCCTCCTTGTCGACGGTGTCGAGCCGCGAGGTGACGCGGGCGTGCAGCGTCACCGCGCCCTCGTCGAGAGCGTGCTCGATCTCGCCCATGTCGCCGAACACCATGCCCTCGCCCGGCTCCTTCGGGCGCTCCATGGTGATGTAGTAGAGGCCGAGCACGATGTCCTGCGAGGGCACGATGATCGGCTTGCCGTTGGCGGGCGACAGGATGTTGTTGGTCGACATCATCAGGACGCGCGCCTCGAGCTGCGCCTCCAGCGACAGCGGCACGTGCACCGCCATCTGGTCGCCGTCGAAGTCGGCGTTGAAGGCGGTGCAGACCAGCGGATGCAGCTGGATCGCCTTGCCCTCGATGAGGATCGGCTCGAAGGCCTGGATGCCCAGGCGATGCAGGGTCGGCGCGCGGTTCAGCAGCACCGGATGCTCGCGGATCACCTCCTCGAGGATGTCCCACACCTCGGGCCGCTCCTTCTCCACCATGCGCTTGGCGGCCTTGATCGTGCTCGCCATGCCGTAGAGCTCGAGCTTCGAGTAGATGAAGGGCTTGAAGAGCTCGAGCGCCATCTTCTTCGGCAGGCCGCACTGATGCAGCTTGAGCTCGGGACCGACGACGATCACCGAGCGGCCGGAGTAGTCGACGCGCTTGCCGAGCAGGTTCTGGCGGAACCGGCCCTGCTTGCCCTTGAGCATGTCGGAGAGCGACTTCAGCGGCCGCTTGTTGGCGCCGGTGATGACGCGGCCGCGCCGCCCGTTGTCGAAGAGCGCGTCCACCGCCTCCTGCAGCATGCGCTTCTCGTTGCGCACGATGATGTCGGGGGCGCGCAGCTCGATCAGCCGCTTCAAACGGTTGTTGCGGTTGATGACGCGGCGGTAGAGGTCGTTGAGGTCGGAGGTCGCGAAGCGGCCGCCGTCGAGCGGCACCAGCGGGCGCAGCTCCGGCGGAATGACCGGCACCACCTCGAGGATCATCCACTCCGGCCGGCTCGCCGACTGGATGAAGGCCTCGACGAGCTTGAGGCGCTTCACGAACTTCTTGCGCTTGGCCTCCGAGGTCGTCTCCTTGAGCGCGATGCGCAGCCGCTCATGCTCTTCCGGGAGCTTGATCGCGGACAGCATGGTGCGCAGCGCCTCGGCGCCGATCGCCGCGGTGAAGGTGTCCTCGCCGTACTCTTCCTGCGCCTTGACGAAGTCGTCCTCGGAGAGGAGCTGGTGCAGCTTGAGCGGCGTCAGGCCCGGCTCGATCACGACGTAGCTCTCGAAGTAGAGGATCTTCTCGAGATCCTTCAGCGTCATGTCGAGGAGCAGGCCGATGCGGCTCGGCAGCGACTTCAGGAACCAGATATGCGCCACCGGCGAGGCCAGCTCGATGTGGCCCATGCGGTCGCGGCGCACCTTCGACAGCGTCACCTCGACGCCGCACTTCTCGCAGATGATGCCGCGGTACTTCATGCGCTTGTACTTGCCGCACAAGCACTCGTAGTCCTTGATCGGGCCGAAGATGCGGGCGCAGAACAGCCCGTCCCGCTCCGGCTTGAAGGTGCGGTAGTTGATCGTCTCCGGCTTCTTGATCTCGCCGAACGACCAGGAGCGGATGCGCTCCGGGCTCGCGATCGAGATCTTGATCTGATCGAAGCTCTGCGGCCCCGTCACTTGGCCGAAGATGTTCATCAACTCGTTCATGAACGATCCCTCTCTGAGGTAACTCGCGATCCCGTCGCCGGGACCGTCGGGCCGGGACGGCAACACGCCGCCCCGCCCATGGATTGCACTACCGAGCTCAGAAGCTGCGCTGCTCCAGCTCGACGTTGAGACCGAGCGAGCGCAGCTCCTTCACCAGCACGTTGAAGGATTCCGGTATGCCCGCCTCGAAGTTGTCGTCGCCGCGCACGATCGCCTCGTAGACCTTGGTGCGGCCGGAGACGTCGTCCGATTTCACGGTCAGCATTTCCTGCAGCGTGTAGGCGGCGCCGTAGGCCTCGAGCGCCCACACCTCCATCTCGCCGAAGCGCTGGCCGCCGAACTGCGCCTTGCCGCCCAGCGGCTGCTGGGTGACCAGGCTGTAGGGGCCGATCGAGCGCGCGTGGATCTTGTCGTCCACGAGGTGATGCAGCTTCAGCATGTAGATGTAGCCGACCGTCACCTTGCGATCGAACGTCTCGCCGGTGCGGCCGTCGATCAGCGTCACCTGACCCGACGAGTCGAGACCCGCCTCCGTCAGCATCTGCACGATGTCCTCCTCGCGGGCGCCGTCGAAGACCGGGCTCGCCATCGGGATGCCGTGCCGGAGGTTCTCGCTGAGCTCGAGGAGCGCGTTGTCCTCGAGTGCCGCGATGTCCTTGCGGTCGGTGGCGTCAGGATAGACGTGAGTCAGGAACTTGCGCAGGTCCTGCGTCTTGGCGCTGCGTTTCACCTTGTCGATCATGTCGCCGATCTGGCGGCCGAGGCCCGCCGAGGCCCAGCCGAGATGCGTCTCCAGGATCTGACCGACGTTCATGCGGCTCGGCACGCCCAGCGGATTGAGCACGATGTCGACCGGCGTGCCGTCATCCAGATACGGCATGTCCTCGACCGGGGACGATGCGCGAGATCACGCCCTTGTTGCCGTGCCGGCCCGCCATCTTGTCGCCGGGCTGCAGCTTGCGCTTCACCGCGACGAAGACCTTGACCATCTTCATGACGCCGGGCGGCAGCTCGTCGCCGCGCTGCAGCTTCTCGACCTTGTTCTCGAAGCGCTTCTGCAGCTCGTCGTTGGCCTCGTCCATCTGCTTCTTCAGCGTCTCGATGACGGCCTGCTGCTCGTCGCTCTTGACCGCGAAGTGCCGCCACTGGCCCGGCGTGAACTCCGCCAGGACAGGCTCGGTCACCTTCACCGGGCCCTTGAAGCCCTTGGGGCCGGCGTGCGCGGTCTGCCCCATGAGCAGCTCCTTGAGCCGCGCCTGGAAGCTGCGCTCGAGGATCGCGCGCTCGTCGTCGCGGTCCTTGGCCAGACGCTCGATCTCCGCCCGCTCGATGGCGAGGGCGCGCTCGTCCTTGTCGACGCCGCGGCGGGAGAACACGCGCACCTCGACCACCGTGCCGGAAACGCCCGGCGGCAGGCGGAGCGAGGTGTCGCGCACGTCGGACGCCTTCTCGCCGAAGATCGCGCGCAGCAGCTTCTCTTCCGGGGTCATCGGCGATTCGCCCTTCGGCGTCACCTTGCCGACGAGGATGTCGCCCGGCTTCACCTCGGCACCGATATAGACGATGCCGGCCTCGTCGAGGTTCTTGAGCGCTTCCTCGCCGACGTTCGGGATGTCGCGGGTGATCTCCTCCTGGCCGAGCTTGGTGTCGCGGGCCATCACCTCGAATTCCTCGATGTGGATCGAGGTGAAGACGTCGTCGGACACGATCCGCTCGGAGATCAGGATCGAATCCTCGAAGTTGTAGCCGTTCCACGGCATGAAGGCGCAGAGCACGTTGCGGCCCAGCGCCAGCTCGCCGAGCTGGGTCGAGGGGCCGTCGCCGATCACGTCGCCGGCCGCCACCACGTCGCCCACGCGAACCAGGGGACGCTGGGTGATGCAGGTGTTCTGGTTCGAGCGCTGGAACTTGAGCAGGTTGTAGATGTCGACGCCCGACGCGGTCGCCGCCGTCTCCTCGGTGGCGCGGATGACGATGCGCATGCCGTCGACCTGATCGATCACGCCGGAGCGGCGGGCGATGATGGTGACGCCGGAATCCCGCGCCACCGTCTCCTCCATGCCGGTGCCCACGAGAGGCGCCTCGGCGCGGATGAGCGGCACCGCCTGGCGCTGCATGTTCGAGCCCATGAGCGCGCGGTTGGCGTCATCGTTCTCGAGGAACGGAATGAGCGCCGCCGCCACCGACACCAGCTGCTTGGGCGACACGTCCACGAGCTCGATGTCCTGGGGACGCGACATCACGAACTCGCCGCCCTTGCGGCAGGAGATCAGGTCCTCGACGAAGTGGTTCTTGGCGTCGACCGGCACGTTCGCCTGGGCGATCGTGTAGCGGCCTTCGTCCATCGCCGAGAGATACAGCACCTCGTCGGTGACGTGACCCTCCTTCACCTTGCGGTACGGGCTCTCGATGAAGCCGTACTGGTTCACCCGCGCGTAAGTCGCGAGGCTGTTGATCAGGCCGATGTTCGGACCTTCCGGCGTCTCGATCGGGCAGATGCGGCCGTAATGCGTCGGATGCACGTCGCGCACCTCGAAGCCCGCACGCTCGCGGGTCAGACCGCCCGGGCCAAGGGCCGAGAGGCGGCGCTTGTGGGTGATCTCCGAGAGCGGGTTGGTCTGGTCCATGAACTGCGAGAGCTGCGAGGAGCCGAAGAACTCCCGCACCGCCGCCGCCGCCGGCTTGGCGTTGATGAGGTCGTGCGGCATCACGGTGTCGATCTCGACCGAGCTCATGCGCTCGCGGATCGCCCGCTCCATGCGCAGGAGGCCGACGCGGTACTGGTTCTCCATGAGCTCGCCGACCGAGCGCACCCGGCGATTGCCGAGATGGTCGATGTCGTCGATCTCGCCGCGCCCGTCCTTCAGCTCGACGAGCACCTTGAGGATCGCCAGGATGTCCTCCTTGCGGAGCACGCGCACCTGGTCGTCGGTGGTCTGGCTGAGGCGCGAGTTCATCTTCACGCGGCCGACGGCCGAGAGGTCGTACCGCTCCTGGTCGAAGAACAGGCCCTGGAACAGCGCCTCCGCGGTCTCCAGCGTCGGCGGCTCGCCCGGGCGCATGACGCGGTAGATGTCGATGAGCGCGTCCTCGCGGGCGGCGTTCTTGTCGATCATCAGCGTGTTGCGCATGTAGGGACCGACCGCCACGTGGTCGATCGCCAGCACCGGCAGCTTCTTGGTCTTGCCCTCCTCGATCTGCAGGAGGAGCGCCTCGGTGATCTCGTCACCGGCCTCGGCGAGCACTTCGCCGGTCTCCTCGTTGATGACGTCGATGGCGAGGAAGCGGCCGACCAGCTCCTCCTGGGTGACCTGGATCTCGCGCAGGCCCTCGTCGAAGAGCTTGCGGGCGCCGCGCGGGGTCAGCTTGCTGCCGGCCTCGGCGCGCGGCTTGCCGGTCTTGGCGTCGATGAGGTCGACGGTGAGCTTGACGCCGCCGCGATAGCGCTGCGGGTCGAAGGGCGCGGTCCAGCCCTTCTTGGTGTGGTTGTAGAGGATGCTGTCGTAGAAGGAGGCGAGGATCTCCTCCTTCGACATGCCCTGTGCCTCGTAGGGCTGCAGCGTCTTGCTCTCGGCGGCGCGCTGGGCGCGCAGCTCCTGCGTCGCCTTGCTGTCGAGCGCCATCAGCAGCGTCGTCACCGGCAGCTTGCGGCGGCGGTCGATGCGCACATAGACGTGGTCCTTGGCGTCGAACTCGAAATCGAGCCAGGAGCCGCGATAGGGAATGACGCGGGCGGCGAAGAGATACTTGCCCGACGAATGCGTCTTGCCCTTGTCGTGGTCGAAGAACACGCCGGGCGAGCGGTGCATCTGCGAGACGATGACGCGCTCGGTGCCGTTGATGATGAAGGTGCCGTTCTTGGTCATGAGCGGCATGTCGCCCATGTAGACGTCCTGCTCCTTGATGTCGCGGATCGAGCGCGAGCCGGTCTCCTCGTCGACGTCCCAGACGACCAGGCGCAGCGTCACCTTCAGCGGCGCCGCGAAGGTGATGCCGCGCTGCTGGCATTCCTCGACGTCGTATTTCGGCTCCTCGAGCTCGTAGCGCACGAACTCGAGGCGCGCGCGGTCGGCGAAATCACGGATCGGGAAAACCGACTTGAACACTTCCTGCAGGCCGACGCTGGTCCGGCCTTCCGGCGGCACGCCCATCTGCAGGAAATGATCGTAGGAGCTCTTCTGCACCTCGATGAGGTTGGGCATCGGCGCCACCTCGGGGATGCGTCCGAAGCTCCTGCGAATACGCTTGCGACCCGTGAACGACTTCGTCATGGATGTTCCTCGTCAGTGTACCCGTCGCACCGCGGCAACCCGCGATCCGTAGTCAAGGCGTCTCGCCACGCCTCGCCCAAACGCAAAAAGCCGGCCTGCGCGCTCCCAAAGCACGCCCCGGCTCGAGCACCCCGCCGGCCGAAGGAGCGACGGCGATTGCCGGCTCCCTGGCCTGCGGCCTGGCTCGGTCCAACTTATTTAACGTCGACCGTTGCACCCGCCTCTTCGAGCTGCTTCTTGATCTTCGCGGCCTCGTCCTTGTTGACGCCCTCCTTGACGGCTTTGGGCGCCGCTTCCACCAGGTCCTTCGCCTCCTTGAGGCCAAGACCCGTGATGGCGCGCACCTCTTTGATTACGTTGATCTTCTTTTCGCCGGAATTCATCAGGATCACGTTGAACTCCGTCTTCTCGGCGGCGGCCTCAGCGGCGGCTCCGCCGCCACCCGCACCAGCCGCGGCCACCGCGACCGGAGCTGCTGCCGACACGCCCCACTTCTCTTCGAGCATCTTCGACAGCTCTGCCGCCTCGAGGACGGTCAAGCTCGAGAGCTCTGTCACCAACTTCGCAAGATCAGCCATTGTAGCACCTCTGGGATGGAGAAAAATACAAGATTTTCAACGACTCCGGCCTCAGCCCGTCTTGCCGTAGGCAGCGAACACCCGCGCGAGCTTGGCATTGGGCGCCTGCAGGACCGCGGCGATGCGTGTCGCCGGTGTCTGCAGCATGCCCAGGAGCTTCGCGCGGAGCTGATCGAGCGACGGCAGGGTAGCGAGGGCTTTGATGCCCTTGGCGTCGAGCTGTTGAGCACCGAGGCTGCCCCCGATGATCTCCAGCTTTTCGTTCTTATTGGCGAACTCGACGGCTACCTTCGCCGCTGCCACGGGGTCCTGCGAAAAGGCGATCGCGGTGGGCCCCTTGAACAGCGGAGACAGTTGCTCGAATTTCGTGCCTGCAAGAGCGCGACGGGCGAGCCGGTTCTTGGTCACCTTGAAGCCGGCGCCCACGGCACGCATCTGACGCCGCAGCTGTGTCACTTCCTCGACGGTCATCCCGTTCTGGTGCGTGACAACGACGCATACGGTGTCGGACAGCGCATCGTGAAGCGTATCGACCAGCTTCGCTTTTTGTGTCCGGTCCACGGTCTCGTCTCCGAACTCTTGACCCGCGCCTCGGGCCCGGAAGGGCCGTCGGGAAACGGGTCGGTTGCACGAGGGCGGCAGGGCCAACAGCGGCCCACCTCCCGTTCGCCTGTCCCAGAAGTCCAGTCCGCCCGCGACGAGCGCGTGCGGCCTGAGAACCCCTGTCTCATGCGGGCGCCTCCGAGGAGGCCTTAAGCCGGTAACCCGGCACCTGCAGTCTCGGACAGGACCGGAACGGCCTCCGGGTCCCGAGGGACCCCGATCCCGTTCCGCCGACCGCTACCCATCCCCGAAAGAACGAGGCAGCGGAAGCACTTAAGGACGGCCTCCGGCCTATTGGCCGAGGGTCGTCAAATCCAGTTTCACGCCCGGCCCCATGGTGGAGGAAAGGCTCGCCCGCTTGACGAAGGAGCCCTTGATCCCGGTGGGACGGGAGCGGCTGATGGCGCCGACGAAGGCGCGCACATTGGCGGCAATCGCCTCCTCGGTAAAGCTCGCTTTGCCGACCCCGGCGTGAATGATGCCCGCCTTCTCGGTCCGGTACTCGACCTGGCCGCCCTTGGCGGCCTTGACCGCCTCGGTGACGTTGGCGGTCACGGTGCCGAGCTTGGGGTTGGGCATCAGCCCGCGGGGGCCCAGCACTTTGCCGAGCCGGCCCACGATGGCCATCATGTCGGGAGTGGCGATTGCGCGATCGAAGTCTATTTGGCCCCCCTGGACCTTTTCTGCAAGGTCCTCGGCGCCGACCAGGTCTGCGCCGGCCGCCTTCGCCTCGTCGGCGCGCGCGCCCTTGGCGAAGACCGCGACCCGGAGCGTCTTGCCGGTGCCGCTCGGCAGCATCACCGTGCCGCGCAGGTTCTGCTCCGACTTGCGGGGATCGATGTTGAGGTTCAGCGAGATCTCGATGGTCTCGTCGAACTTGGCCTTGGCGCGGGACTTCACCATCTTCACCGCGTCGGGGAGCGGATAGTAGGTCTCGGGATTGATCCCCTCGCTCGCCTTCTTGAAGCGCTTTCCAGTCTCGGCCATGGCTTACTCCACCACCTCGAGGCCCATGGAGCGCGCCGAGCCCGCGATCATGCGGGCGGCGCCCTCGATGTCCTTGGCGTTCAGGTCCTTCATCTTCTTCTCCGCGATCTCGCGAATCTGCTTCATCGTCACCTTGCCGACGAAGCCCTTGCTCGGCGTCTGGGAGCCCTTCTCGACGCCCGCGGCCTTCTTCAGGAAGAAGCTCGCCGGCGGCGTCTTGGTGATGAAGGTGAAGCTGCGGTCGCCGTAGGCGGTGATCACCACGGGGATCGGCATGCCCGGCTCCAGACCCTGGGTCTGGGCGTTGAACGCCTTGCAGAACTCCATGATGTTGAGGCCGCGCTGACCGAGCGCGGGGCCGATCGGCGGCGACGGGTTGGCCTTGCCCGCCGGCACCTCCAGCTTGATGTAGCCCACTATCTTCTTCGCCATATCAATCCCTTCCTATTCGGGGATCCGCGGTACGGCATGGCACGCCTCCCGCAGAAAAACAGAAAACTAAAGCTTCTCGACCTGCGAGTATTCCAGCTCCACCGGCGTCGCGCGGCCGAAGATGGAGACCGCCACTTTGATCCGCGCCTTCTCCTCGTCCACTTCCTCCACCACTCCGTTGAAGGAGGTGAAGGGGCCGTCGGAGACGCGCACCTGCTCGCCGACCTCGAAGGTGATCGACGGCTTCGGCCGCTCGATCCCCTCCTGCACCTGGCGCATGATCCGCTGCGCCTCGCTGTCGGTGATCGCCACCGGGCGGCCCTTGCCGCCGAGGAAGCCGGTCACCTTCGGCGTGTTCTTGACGAGATGCCAGGTCTCGTCGGAGAGATCCATCTTCACCAGGACATAGCCCGGGAAGAACTTCCGCTCCGAGCTCACCTTGGCGCCGCGCTTGACCTCCACGACCTCCTCGGTCGGCACCAGCACTTCCTCGAAGCGCTCGGCGAGGCCCTTCTGCTCCGACTGCTCGCGGATCGAGGACGCCACCTTCTTCTCGAAGCCGGAGTAGACGTGAATCACGTACCAGCGCTGCGCCATCGTCTCAGGCTCCAAAGCCGAGCACGAAGCGCACGGCGTATGCGAATGCTTCGTCCACCACGAAGAAGAACACGGCGACCGCGAACGCCATCAGGAACACCATGGCCGTGGTCATGGTCAGCTCCTTGCGCGACGGCCAAGTGACGCGCGCCACTTCCTGTCGCACCTGCCGGAGGAATTCTGCGGGGCTGGTCCGTGCCATTTTCGGGGGGTTCGATTTTAAGGCGGCGACTATAACGCCCTCGGTTCACTGTTGCTAGCGCTCAAACCGGCTTTGTTACGGTGGCAGGAGTGGAGGGGCTCGAACCCCCAACCCCCGGTTTTGGAGACCGGTGCTCTACCAGTTGAGCTACACTCCTAAGGCATCCGTATTACTTGATAATATCGGCGACGACGCCGGCGCCGACGGTCCTGCCGCCTTCGCGGATGGCGAAGCGCAGGCCCTTCTCCATGGCGATGGGGGCGATCAGCTCCACCTCCATGGCGATGTTGTCGCCGGGCATCACCATCTCGGTGCCTTCCGGCAGCTTGATCGTGCCCGTCACGTCCGTGGTCCGGAAGTAGAACTGCGGCCGGTAGTTCGAGAAGAACGGCGTGTGACGGCCGCCCTCCTCCTTGGTCAGCACGTAAGCCTCGCACTTGAAGTTGGTGTGCGGCGTGATCGACCCCGGCGCCGCCAGAACCTGGCCGCGCTCCACTTCCTCGCGCTTGGTGCCGCGCAGGAGGGCCCCGATGTTGTCGCCCGCCTCGCCCTGGTCCAGCAGCTTGCGGAACATCTCCACGCCCGTCACCACCGTCTTGGTCGTGGCCTTCAAGCCCACGATCTCGATCTCGTCGCCCACATGCACGATCCCGCGCTCCACCCGCCCCGTCACCACCGTGCCGCGGCCCGAGATCGAGAACACGTCCTCGATCGGCATCAGGAACGGCCGGTCCTTGTCGCGCTTGGGCTGCGGGATGCTGGCATCCACCGCCTCCATCAGCTTCAGGATCGCGTCGTGGCCCTGCTCCTTGCTCTTGTCCTCCAGCGCCATCAGCGCCGAGCCCCGCACGATCGGGATCTTGTCGCCGGGGAACTGGTACTTGGAGAGAAGCTCCCGCACCTCGAGCTCGACCAGGTCCAGGAGCTCGGGGTCGTCCACCATGTCGACCTTGTTCATGAACACCACGATCGCCGGCACGCCCACCTGGCGCGCCAGCAGGATGTGCTCCCGGGTCTGCGGCATCGGCCCGTCCGCCGCCGAGACCACCAGGATCGCCCCATCCATCTGCGCCGCGCCCGTGATCATGTTCTTCACGTAGTCCGCATGGCCCGGGCAATCCACGTGCGCGTAGTGCCGGTTCTTCGTCTCGTACTCCACATGCGCCGTCGAGATCGTGATGCCCCGCGCCCGCTCCTCGGGCGCCTTGTCGATCTGGTCGTAGGCCGTGTACGTCGCCCCACCCGTCTCCGCCAGCACCTTCGTGATCGCCGCCGTCAGCGACGTCTTCCCATGGTCCACGTGACCAATCGTCCCGATGTTGCAGTGCGGCTTGTTCCGCTCAAACTTCGCCTTCGCCATGGGTAATCTTCCTGTCGCTCGTTGACATCGTGGGGTCGAACTATTCGGACTATGCGGTATGCGTTACGGCGTTGGAGCGGGTGACGGGAATCGAACCCGCATAGCCAGCTTGGAAGGCTGGAGCTCTACCATTGAGCTACACCCGCCTATCGCCTGCGTCGTTCCGGTCACCAACTCCGTGCGTCCGCCGCCGTGCCTTCCAGAGTTCCCCTGTGCGATGGTGGAGGGGGAAGGATTCGAACCTTCGAAGACTTCCGTCGGCAGATTTACAGTCTGCTGCCTTTGACCGCTCGGCAACCCCTCCAATCTCGCTTGCCGCCCGGCGCAGCGGAGTGCGCGTATTACGGTGCTGGCCGGGGTTTGTCAACCGAGTAGGGCCCTCGGAAGCGGCTTAGCCCGACAGAAGAATCTTGGTCATTTCAACGACCAGCAGCGCCAGGCCGCTGCGGATCATGCTGGCACGGCCCTGCTCCTCGTAGCCGTGCGCCAGATAGAACGGAAATGCGGTCAGCGTCGACGCCAGATGCAGGCGCCGGACGCCCCTTTTCCGCGCCGTTTCCTCGACGATCTCCAGCAGCGGCGCCCCGGCGCCGCGGCCGCGCTCGGGATCGACGAAGACGGCGGAGACCTCGTTGCCATGGAGCCCGGAGAACCCCACGACTTCCTGCTCCCGCTCGGCGACGAAAAGGGTTTCGTCGCTCTCGCTCAGCAGTCGCCGATAGTCGTCGGGACTCACCCGCCCGACCCAGGCCTCGATCTCTTCCGGAGAATAGGCCGGTGCGCAGAGGGTGCAGACCGACGCCTTGTGGATCTGGCAAATGGCGGCAGCGTCATCGGGCACCGCCGGTCGGATCCTGACCGGCTCCGGCGCGCCCCCGGATTTCTCGTCCGCCCCCTGCATCCCACAGCCTTCGCTGCAATCCCTGCCGGTTATAGGCGCATGGCCGGAGGCATATCCCTTCGCCGGGTCGTCGGCGCGGCTTGCGGACGGTACCGCCTGACGAGGTATAGTCGCGCCCATGCCACGCCCCCGACGACCTGCCCCGCGGCCGAGCCGCCGAGCGCCCGAGACTGGGCGCCCGGCGCCCCATCGCCCCCGCCCCGAGCGCGAAGCCGCCCACGCGCCCTCGCAGCCCGCCGAGCGCCGCCCCGCGCCCAGCGCGCATCAGGCCGCCCCCCGCCGCGACGGCGGCAGCTGGGTCTATGGCCGTCACGCGGTGGTGGCGGCGCTGATGAACCCGAAGCGGCATTGCCGCCGCCTGGTGGCGCTTCCCGAGAGCAAGGACGCGGCGGCGGCGCTCCTCGATGGCGCCGAGGCCGGGCTCGCGGCCGGGCTCAAGCTCGAGATCCTCGACCGCATCCGCCTGGAGATGCTGCTGCCGGAAGGCGCCGTGCACCAGGGCCTGGCGCTCCAGGCGGAGCCGCTGCAGCCGGCCTTTCTGGAAGACACGCTCGCGGAGCTGCCGCCGATGCCGAGCACCGGTCCGGTGGTGATCGTGGTGCTGGACCAGGTGAGCGATCCCCACAACGTCGGCGCCATCATGCGCTCCGCCGCCGCCTTCGGCGCCCGGGCCGTGGTGCTGCCCGAGCACGGCACGCCGCCGATCACGGGGACTTTGGCCAAGGCCGCCTCCGGCGCCCTCGAGCGCGTGCCGCTCATTCGCGTGGTCAATCTGGCCCGCGCCCTCGACAAGCTGAAGGACACCGGGTTCTGGTGCGTCGGCCTCGACGAGACGGCGGAGCAGCCCCTGGCGGATCTCGATCTCGGCGGCCGCGTCGCCTTGGTCCTGGGCGCCGAAGGCGAAGGCCTGCGCCGGCTGACCCGGGAGCGCTGCGATTTCCTGGTGCGGCTCCCCACCGGCGGTCCGGTCGCCTCCCTCAACGTCTCCAACGCCGCGGCGATCGCGCTCTACGAGGTGGCCCGGCGAGCCAAGCCGTGAGCGCACCGGCGCCGGCCAAGGCCGGGCGCTGGGTGGCGCCGGCGATCCTGGTGACGCCGGAGGGGCGCTACCTCATGCAGCACCGGGACGACTTCCCGCACATTATGCTGCCCGGCCACTGGTCCTGCTTCGGCGGCGCCATCGATCCCGCCGACGCCGACGCCGAGGCGGCGGTGCGCCGCGAGATCAAAGAGGAGCTCGAGTTCACCGCGCGGGACGTCCACGCCTTCAGCGAGATGACCGTGGTCCTGCCGCTGACGCCGCCGCGCGTCGACCGCATGACCTTCTTCGAGGTGCCGATCACCGAAGCGGACGTGGCGACGATGGTGCTGCGGGAGGGCCAGGGCATGGCACTCTTCACGCCGGAAGCCCTGATGCTCGAGCCCAAGGTGGCGCCCTGGGATCTGGCCGCCGTGCTGATGCACGCACGCCAGCGCGCCCTCTTCGGCGGACGCTGAGCGCCGCCGGCTTGCGGGGGCCCGGTATCCGCAGTATCACGGCCCGCGACAGGGCGCCGGATTAGCTCAGCGGTAGAGCAGCGGTTTTGTAAACCGAAGGTCGGGGGTTCAATCCCCTCATCCGGCACCATCCGCCACCATCATCGGCGGAATAATTATCTGCGGCGTGGTGCATGCGATCGCATGCCAACGGCGACTTGAGGTGATGTCAGGAAAACCGGCGACGAGACGGGATGCGCTTAAATGCGTCCCGGGGCGCGCCGCAGATCGGCCACCCTGCCTAGAATGCAACCGCGCGGTGCGCGGGTATTGGGCGGGTCACTATCGAGCCGCCCCCGGCGTCGCGTCAGGACGCGCGGCGCAACAGGCCGGCAATCGACGAATAGCGGCGGCGGCGACGATGCCGATGCGAGCGCAGCGACCGCAGACCATAGCCGGCAGCGAAGGAAATAGCCGCCAAGCCACAGATCAGAAACACCTCCACCATCTCACTCTCCCCGTTGCTTTCCAGAGCGACGTGCTTCGCGCTCGGAAAATCCCACCTACGCCACCCGGTTTGCGACCCCTGAAGAAAGCCGCACCCGCATATTTCTTATGCATCCCTTGCAGGTTTCATGCCTTCTTCCAAAGGCATCCATCACAGCGCCGTGATGACGAAACCCACGCGGAGGTTGTCGAGGTGACGACCTGGGGAAATTATCTCGAATGCTGTGGAGATGGAAGGAAAGAAAGGGTCATGCCGGTCCGGAACGGCGCCGGGGAGCCCGCAGCCCCTCCTCGAGAGAATTCGCCTCCACATCGCAGACTTCCGCCAGAATCAGCAGCGATTCGACAGTCTTGCGATCCTCCGTACCACGAGCCAGGTGACGGTAGTGCGACGCACGGCCGCGGATGAAATCGGTGTCGAGCATGAGCCCTCCGGGGTTCGAGTCCCCGTCATGCTGAGCCGTCCATGGTTAACGAAAACCTAAGCCGGGGAACCGCTCGGGGCGGACCGCTTCAGGCGAGCAGCTTTGCCATCATGTATTGATCGATGGCGCGGCCCTCGACCATGACGCTCCGGCGCAGCACGCCCTCGATCTCGAAACCGGCGCCTCTATAGAGCGTGATCCCGGCCTCGTTGCCCGCGGCCACCGGCCGCTGCAGGCGATGGATGCGGGAACCGCGCGCCCAGGCTTCGATCGCCGCCATCAGGGCGTGGCCGACGCCGCGGCCGCGATGCACCGCCAGCACGCCGATGCCGATCTCCGCCACGCCGCGCTTGGCGGGATGGATGCCGCCGGCGGCGGTCGCCATTCCCACCAGCCGTCCGGCCCGCTCGGCCACCAGCACCGCCTGATTGTCGCTGGCGGCCACCGTGGCGAGATATGACCGCACGTCCGCATGGCCGTTGGCGGAATCCACCGGCGTCACGAACAGGAGCGGTGCCTCGACCGCAAGGGCGTTGATGAGGCCAATGAGCGCGGCGATATCGCGGTCTCCCGGCACGCGGACCGAAATCTCGGCGTCCGCGATGGAATCCCGGAGCATGGGTCGAGCTGCTGCCATAAGCGGATGTCCTCAGGGTTGGTCCGCCGCTGGCCGAGCTTGGTGGGCGCGTGGTTAAGAAACGCTTTAAGCCTTGCGTGAGAAGATCGTCCGAAAGGCCGATCCGGCCGCTCCCGCGTGAGGGAGAAGGTACCGGGCCTACCGCAAGTGGAGATCGCGATGCGCCGTCCCTATCTAGGGCTTGCCTGGCTTATTCTCGCTCATCAGCACCGCCTGGCGCTGCTCCGCGGTGAGCTGCCGCTCGAACACCGAGATCTGGTTCTCGCGCGCATGGACGACGCCAAGCCCAGCCGCCTGGCCATAGAGCCGATAGGCCGCCAGCGCATCGCGCGCGGTGCCGATGCCGTTGAGCTTGCACCACGCCAGCACCTCGACCGCGCGCGGATCGTTCGCGGCGGAGAGGCGGGCAAGCTGGTCGATGTCTTTCTGTCCCGCGGTCTTGTCCCGCACATGGGCGATGATGTCGGAGAAGCTGGGCCCGACCGGCTTGGCCGGCGGCGCCGGCGGCGGCAGTTGCGGACGATCGGTCAATCCCTTCTCGCAGTCGGGATCCGGCGACTTGAGGCAGCGATAGGCGCCGTCGAGATCATAGAACTGAGCCCGCGCCGGAGCGCCCGAGACGAACAGCGCCGCGGCGGCGAGAATGACGAGAGCGCGTCTCATGCGGGCGATGATAGCGTAATTCCGAGCCGGCGGCGGCGCGCGAAACTCGCCCTGGTGCTCGCCGCTCCGTTGCTGCTCGCGGCTTGCGACACGACACGGGAATGGGCGCAGGAGTGGCGATTGCTGCCGCCGGGATTTGCCGGTCGCGAGATTCGCGCCGCGGCGCCGCCGCAGACCACCACCGACAACGGCGGCGTCAACGGCCCGCTGGTCGGCGCCGGCCGCGAGATCCACGTGCCCGCCGATCTCGTCAACAACTCCGTCGGCGCCGAGATCGGCCGCTGGCTCAGCATGCCCGAGCGCCAGGCGCTGGCGGACGCCAGCCAGAAAGCCGTCACCGGCGTGCGCGAGACCCGGCTCGCCTGGACCGCGACGGCGCCCAGCGGCGACGTGACCGCCGAAGGCTGGATCGCGCCGGTCTCCGATCCCTACCGCTCGTCCCATGGTCAGATCTGTCGCGACGTGCGGCAAGCCCTGGTGCGCCATGAGCAGGCGATGGCGCAGGAACTGAGCCTCTGCCGCGAGGAGCTGGTCAGCGGCGCCGCCATCTGGACGATCCCGCACTGGCCCTGAGCGATCAGCGCAGCATGTGCCGGGCGATGACGATCTGCTGGATCTGGCTGGTGCCCTCGTAGATGCGGAAGAGGCGCACGTCGCGGTAGAAGCGCTCGATGCCGTAGTCGGCGACGTAGCCGGCGCCGCCGTAGATCTGCACCGCGCGGTCGGCGACGCGGCCGACCATCTCGGTGGCGAAATATCTTGCAGCAGGACGCCTCCATCGTGACGTTCTCGCCGGCGTCCTTGCGGCGCGCCGCGTCCAGCACCATGCGTGCGCGCGGCATAGGCCTCGGTCTGGCAGTCGGCCAGCATCGCCTGGATCAGCTGGAACTCGCCGATCGGCTGGCCGAACTGTTCGCGCTCCTGCGCATAGGCGCACGCTGTCCGCGATCAGCCGCTCGGCGACGCCGACGCAGACCGCCGAGATGTGCAGGCGGCCGCGGTCCAGCACCTTCATCGCGATCTTGAAGCCCTCGCCCTCCTTGCCGCCGATGATGGCGTCGGCCGGCACGCGGCAGTCCTCGAAGATGACGTCGCAGGTGTGCGCGCCCTGCTGGCCCATCTTCTTCTCGGGCTTGCCGACGCGTGAGGCCGGGCAGTGTCGCGCCTCGACCAGGAAGGCCGAGATGCCGGCGGCGCCCTTCTGCGCGGGATCGGTGCGCGCCATCACCGTGAAGAGGCCGGCGTGGGGGGCGTTGGTGATGAAGCGCTTGGTGCCGTTCAGCACGTAGTCGTCGCCGTCGCGCCGCGCGCTGGTGGTGAGGCTCGCCGCGTCGGAGCCGGCGCTCGGGCTCGGTCAGCGCGAAGGAGCCGACGATCTCGCCGGTGGCGAGCCGCGGCAGGTATTTCCGCTTCTGCTCCTCGGTGCCGTCCATGACGATGCCCTGGCTGCCGATGCCGACATTGGTGCCGATGAGCGGAGCGGAAGGCCGGCGAGGTCTGGCCGAGCTCGAAGGCGATCGCCACCTCCTCCTCATGGAGAGGCCGAGGCCGCCGTATTCCTGCGGGATCGAGAGGCCGAAGAGACCCAGGCGCGCATCTCCTCGATGATCTCGGGCGGCACCGCGTCGTTCTCGGCGACCTCGTGCTCAAGCGGCACCAGGCGCTCGCGCACGAAGCGCCGCACGGTGTCGACGAGCTGCTTCAGGGTCTCGGGCTCGAGTGCCATGGGGCCACTCCTGTTGGCGCCGGCGGCATCGATCCGCCGCAGCGAGCATCCCTAGCCGAAGGCCTCGCGCGGTTCAACCGCGCATCCCCTCGCGCCGGCATCTGAAGCGGCAGCGGCGCTCAGGGCTGCTCGTCGGCCTCGTCTGGTGTTGCGCCGGTAACACGGGCGAGCGCCCTGGCGATCGGGCCCGGCAGCCGGTTCCGGTGATGGGTGTCGATATCGACATTGACGCTCATCCCGGCGCGCAGCCCGTCGGTGTCCTCATCCGGCGCCAGTATCAGGCGCACCGGTACCCGCTGCACCACCTTGACCCAGTTTCCGGTCGCGTTCTGCGGCGGCAGGATCGAGAACTCCGAGCCGGTGCCGGGGCTCAGGCTGCTGACCGCCGCGCGCCACTGGCGGTTCGGATAGGAATCCACCTCGATGCTGGCGGTCTGGCCGGCCTTCACGTAGGTGAGGTCGGTCTCCTTGATATTGGCCTCGACGTAGAGGCGGTGGATCTCGACCAGCGCGAAGGCGGGCTGACCCGACTGCACCCATTGGCCGGGACGCAGATCGACCTTGGCGGTGACGCCGTCGTCCGGCGCGAAGATATGGGTGTGCGAGAGATCGAGCGCCGCCTGGTCGCGCGCGGCCATCGCCTGGCGCACGCGCGGATGCTCGTCGATCCGGACGTCGGCATTCCCGCCGAGATTGGCGAGGGTCTGCGCCAGCTCCTGCTGCATCGCGGCGACCTGCTCGCGCGCGTTGTCGAAATTGTGGCGCCACTGCTCGGCCTGGCTCACCGGCGCCGCCATCTGTGCCGCCATGTGCGTCTGGCGGTCGGATTCCTTGCGCATGTACTCGAGGGTGTCGCGGGACTGCTGAAGCTGCGCCTCTTTCTGGTGGTAGCTCGCCTTCATCGCCGCGATGTCGTCGCGGGAGGCGGACAGCATCGCCTCGGCGCGCAGCAGCGCGATCTTGTACGGCTCGTCGTCGATGCGGAACAGCGGATCGCCCTTGGCGATCTTCTGATGGTCGCCGACGCTCACCTCGACGACGCGGCCGGCGACATCGCTGCTGATCTGCACCTTGTCGGCGCGGACATAGGCGTCGTCCGTCGAGACATAGCGTCCGCCGGTCAGATAGAAATATCCCGCAACCACCGCCAGCGCCAGCGGGCCGAGGCCCAGCAGCACCACGCGCAAGCCGCGATGCTCCAGCAGTCCCCTGCCGCCCCGTTTGCGGCTGCTAACCATGGTGCACCCTCCGCGGACGCTCGCTCGTCACGACGCGGGCGCGCGCGACGTCGCGCGTCTCGCGCTCCGAGATGTTGCCGCGCACCTTGAGCAGTGCCTCTACCAGCTGCTGGCGCTCGCCGTCGCCGAGGCCCGCCAGCGCTTCCTCGCGAGTCGTCTCACCCAACGCCCACATGCGCTCCAGCACCGGCGCCACTTTCGCCGTGGTGAAGAGCCGGCGCGCGCGGCGATCGCTGGGATCCGAGCGACGCTCGACCCAGCCGGCTTCCTCCAGGCGCTGCACCAGCCGGCCCAGGGTCACGCCCTCGATCTCCAGGATCTCGGCGAGGCCCTGCTGATGGATGCCCTCGTGGCGATGCAGATGCGCCAGCACCTGCCACTGGGCACGGCTCAGCCCGAGCGTCCGCGCGCGCTGGTCGTAGCGCTTGCGCAGCAGGCGCGCGATATCGTGCAGCAGGAAGCCGAAGCTGTGTTCCGGTGGTGGCGACATAAAGCCCAATATGATTAGCAGGCTAGCGATAAGCAAGCTTGCGGTCTTACCCCCTATGTCATTGAAAAAGCGTGAACTGGCTCGAATTAATTGTAGATGTCCGGCCAAGGGCCTCATCTATCGCGAGATTATTGGGGTCGTGAGGCGGGGCATCCCTCGGCCGGCGGCTCTGCTATAAGGGCGTCCATGAGCGCCGGTCGAACCCTCCCGCTTCTGCTGCTCGCCGCCCTGGTCTTGGCCGCCAGCTGGGCCGGCACCTGGGCGATGATGCGCTGGCTGCGCCGGCGCCTGATCCTCGACCATCCCGTGGCGCGCTCCTCCCACGACCGCCCGGTGCCCAAGGGCAGCGGCGCCGCCGTGGTGACGATGCTGCTGGCCAGCTGGCTCTGGCTCGGCGTCTCCGGCGCCTCGCCGCCGGAAACGCTGCTGATCTGCTGCCTCGGCTTCGCCCTGGCGGCGCTCTCCTGGCTCAACGACGTGACCCATCTGCCGGCGGCGCTGCGCCTTGCGATCCACCTGCTGATCGCCACCGTGGGATTGCAGGCCCTCCCCGACCGCGGCCACGTCTTCCAGGGCCTGCTGCCCGGGCAGGCCGACGAGATCGCGACGGTGCTGCTGTGGGCGTGGTTCCTCAATCTCTTCAACTTCATGGACGGCATCGACGGGATCACCGCCGTGGAGACCATCGCGATCGGCTGCGGCCTCGCCCTCGTGGCGGCGCTCACCGGCGTCGCCTCCGGCGGATACCTGGCGCTGGTGGTGACCCTGACCGCGGCGGCGCTCGGATTCCTGCCGTGGAACTGGCATCCGGCCCGCGTCTTCCTCGGCGACGTCGGCAGCGTGCCCCTGGGCTTCGTCGTGGGCTGGCTGCTGCTGCTGCTCGCCGGCCGCGGCTATTGGGCGCCGGCGCTGCTGCTGCCGCTCTACTATATCGGCGACGCGACCATAACGCTGTTCCAGCGCCTGCTGCGGCTGGAGCCGGTCTGGCGGGCGCATCGCAGCCATTTCTACCAGCGCGCTCTCGGCAACGACCGCAGCCACGCCCGCGTCACCCTCTGGATCCTTCTCTTCAACGCGGGTCTGGTGGGCGCGGCGGTGCTCGCCATCTGGCACCAGGGGTCGGCGGTGGTGCTCGGCGCCGCATTGCTGGCCGGGCTCCTCACCATCCTCGACAGGCGCGCGCGCGCCGCGGCATAGGCCTGAGCCTACCCCCTCGCGCCCGCCCGGAAATACTGCGGCCGCACGAAATTGCCGGCCCAGGCGCCGCGGCGCTCCGCCTTGGCTTCGGTCTCGATCGCGACATAGCGCGTGCGCCGGCCATAGGCGAAGGCGAGGCCTTCGGAGACCAGCGTCGCGCCGACGTCCTTGTTGTTGGCGGTGCAGGCCGCGAACTCGCGGGCGTGGCGATCGACGAACTCCTTGTCGACCTGGCAGCGGAAGTCCGGCGCGTCGACCAGTTCCTGCAGTCGCCGGGTCGCCACCGAGCCGCATTCCCAGCGCTTGCCGTCCGCGTCCCGGCAGGTCTGCGCCCGCTCGAAGGCGTCGACGCCGTAGAGCCGGAGCCGCTGCGCCGAGCACGGCAGGTGGAAATGCGTGAGCAGACAGGAATTGTCGGCGACCTCCAGCGTATCGCCGTCGTAGACGCTGTAGCGCTCGGTGCGGGAAGGCAGCGGAATGGCGAGCAGCACCGCCGCGGCGACGATCAGCAGCGCCGACACCGCCCACATCCCTCTGCGCCACTGCCGTCGCGTCATCCGTTGCTCCCGATCGGCGGACCCGTCAGGCCCAGCGCCGGTGCCAGGCCTGCACCATCAGCGCGCCCCAGAGCGAATACTGGCGATTCCGCCGTCCGGACTGGTGCTCCGCCAGGCGCAGGCGTATCGGCCCGGGATCGAGGAGGCCCGCCTCCCTGAGGCTGCGCTCGCTCAGGAGATCCTCGGCCCATTCCCGGAGCGGCCCGCGCAGCCAGGCGTCGATGGGAACACCGAACCCCATCTTCGGCCGCTCCACGAGATGGCGCGGGACATAGCGGTCGAGCACGCGGCGCAGCAGCCATTTGCCGCTGCCGCCGTTGATGCGCAGCCGCTGCGGCAGGCGCGCGGCGAATTCCAGGACGCGATGATCGAGGAGCGGCTCGCGGCCCTCGAGCCCCACCGACATGCTGGCGCGGTCGAGCTTCACCAGGATGTCGTCCGGGAGATACGTCAGCATGTCCGCGAGCTGCATGCGATCGATCGGGTCCGTCACCGAGGCGTCGTAGGCGCGGTCGAGCTCGGGGAAGCCGGGCATACCGTCGTAGCGCGCCGCGGTGGGCGGCACCTGCCAGTGCGAGATGATGCGCCGGTGCAGATCGTCGAAGTCGGCGAAGTCGAGGACGCCCGCGAATTTGTGCACGCGGTCGCCGGCGAGGCGCGGCCGGCGCCCTTCCGGCAGCAGATCGAAGGCGCGATCCCATCCCGCCGGCGAGAGCGCCGTGATGGCGCGCGCGAGGCCGGCGCGGAGCGAGCGCGGCACGCGTCCCAGCATGCCGCCGATGCGCGCCACCAGGGGATAGCGGGGATAGCCCGCGAAAGCCTCGTCGCCGCCGTCGCCCGACAGCGACACCGTCACCGATTGGCGCGCCAGGCGCGAGACCAGCATCGTCGGGATCTCCGAGGCGTCGGCGAAGGGCTCGTCGTAGAAATCCGCCAGGGTCGGGATCACCTCGAGGGCATCGCCATGGCCGAGATAAAGCTCGGTATGGTCGGTGCCGAGATGGCGCGCCACCGCGCGGGCCGCCGGCGCCTCGTCGTAGCCGCCCTCGCGGAAGCCGATGGTGAAGGTCTTCGCCGGCCGGTTCATGTGACGCTGCATCAGCGCCACGACCGTCGAGCTGTCGATTCCGCCGGAGAGGAATGCGCCGACAGGGACGTCGGCGACCAGCCGCCATTTGACCGCGTCGTTGAGGAGCGCGTGCAGCTCTTCCTCCGCCGCCACCGCATCGGTGCCGAGGCGATGGGCGGCGCCGCCGCGCGCCACCTCCCGGGGATTCCAGTAGCACTGCTCCTCGCCTTCCCCGTTCTCGTCGAGGGTGACGAAGTGACCCGGCCGCAGTTTGCGGATGCCGCGCCAGACCGAGAGCGGCGCCGGGATGTAGTTGAAGGCGAGGCAGGCCGCGATCGCGTCGCGGTCGATTTCCGGCCGCCATGCCGGATGCAGGCGGAAGCTCTTGGGCTGCGAGCCGAAGAACAGCACGCCGTTGTGGCGGCCGTAATAGAGCGGCTTCACCCCCATGCGGTCGCGGATCAGGGTGAGCTTGCGCTCGCGGCGATCCCAGAGCGCCATGGCGAACATCCCGATGAAGCGCCCCAGCGCCCGCTCGATACCCCAGGCGTCGATCGCCTCCAGCATCACCTCGGTGTCGGACTGGGTGTGGAAGCGCCGGCCTTCCGCCTCGAGCTCGCGGCGGACATCGGCGTGATTGTAGATCTCGCCGTTGTAGGTCACGAGCCAGCGCCCGTTGCCGCTCGCCATCGGCTGGCTCGCCGCGTCCGAGAGATCGATGATCGCGAGGCGCCGGTGGCCGAGTGCCACTCCCGCCGCGGGATCGACCCAGACGCCGTCGCCGTCGGGCCCGCGGTGGGCGATCGCGTCCGCCATGGCGCGCACGAGATCGGTGAGCGCCTCCGTGCCGACGCTCCCGCGGGGATCCCAGAATCCGACGATCCCGCACATGCCTCGAGCCTTTCCGCCACCTCGCGCCGCCGGTCGGCGGCTTCGTCGCGGACCATAACGCAAGCCCCGCGGAGGCGCCACACCGGGGGAAATCCGCGGCGGAAGCGCTGGCCAGAGCCGGGCCGCGCTCTGTAAAGTGCGGCCCGACGGTGGCACTGCCAGGGGTTGTCTCGGAAGATGGCGAGGATCGTGGTCGCGAATGCCGGCAGGTCGCAGCCGGAGCTGACTGCACGATGAAACGCGGGCGCGCCTGGGCGCGACCCGCGATGGCGCTTGCCGCCGCGGGGCTGCTGATGCCGCCAGTCGCCGCGCTGGCGCCGCTGGCCATCGCACCGCTGCTGCCCCTCGCGGCGCTCACGGCCCTCGCCATGGGCGGCCATCGGGATCTCTGGCGCCTGCAGGTGGCGCGGCCGCTGGTGACACTGCTGGCCCTCATCGGCCTCTGGGGCGCCGCCTCGGCGGCGTGGTCGATCCTGCCATGGCACAGCTTCGAGGAAGGCTTGCGCTTTCTCGCCATCAGCGCCGGCGGGCTGGTGCTGGTGGCAACCGCCCTCGGCCTCGACGACGCCGAGCGCGAGCAGGTGCGGCGCGCCTTCGTCTGCGGCTTCTGCATCGCGCTTGTGCTGCTGGCCGCCGCCGCCCTCGCCCATGCGCTCTGGCAGCCGCTGCCGGCCGACAACGCGATCGCCCGCTGGCTCTACCGCTTCACCCGCTTCGACCGCGGCGCCACCACCGTGGCGCTGGCGGTCTGGCCGCTGAGCCTCGGCATCACCGGCCAGCACAAAGCCGCGTGGCTGACGGCGCTCCTGCTGGCAACCCTTGTTGTCGTCTTCGCCCTCGCCAGTCACGCGGCCATGCTCTGCCTGCTGATGGGCCTCGCGACCTGGCCCGTCGCGCGCCGGCTGCCGCGCGCCACCGCCGCGGTGCTGGGCACGGCGCTCATCGCCATCGCCGCGATCCTGCCGGCGTTTCCTCTCAGCATGGGCATGGTCGCGCACATCCACGACGCGGCGCCTTCCCTCTCCGGCTCCATCATCCATCGTCTGGCGATCTGGCATTTCGCCATCGACGAGATCGCGCAGCGTCCGCTTCTCGGCTGGGGCCTCGATGCCTCGCGCTCGCTTCCCGGCGGCAGCGATATCATCCGGGATCCGCGCCTGCCGGATCTCGCACGCCTCGCGGCACCCTGGATGCCGCTGCATCCCCATAACGCCGTGCTGCAGTGGCGTCTCGAGCTTGGACTTCCCGGCGCGGCGCTCTGCACCCTGGCGGTGCTCTGGCTCCTCGGCCGTCTCGGCTCGGCCTCGACCGCTGCGCCGGTGCCGCGGGCGCGGGCGATGGCCCTCGTGGCCGGCGCGCTGGTGGTGGCGCTGGTGAGCTACGGCTTCTGGCAGGCGTGGTGGCAGTGCTCGCTCTGGATCACCGCGGCGCTCGCCGTGGCGCTGGCGCGAGACGAGCCGCCCGCCCCGGACGGCGCCTGATGCCCGGCGCGCCAAAGCTGATCTACCTCGTGACCGAGGACTGGGCCTTCCTGTCCCACCGCCTGCCCATGGCGCGCGCCGCGCGGGCGGCCGGCTTCGACGTGGCGGTGGCCTGCCGCGTCGAGGCGCACGGCGATCGCATCCGAGCCGAGGGCTTCACACTCCATCCTCTTGCCTGGCGGCGGCGCGATCTCGGACTCCCGGCGGCGCTCCGCGCCATCCTCGAGATCTATCGGCTCTATCGGCGCGAGCGGCCCGACATCGTGCATCACGTGGCGCTGAAGCCGATGATCTATGGCGGCATCGCCGCCTTGCTGGCGTGGCGGCCGGCAATCGTGGGCAGCCTTACCGGCACCGGATACGCCTTTGCCGCGACCGGACTCAAGGCCCGCCTGATGCGGCTGCCGATCACGCTGGTGCTGCGCCTGCTGCTGACGCGGCGGCGAAGCCTGATCGTGGTGCAGAACGCCGGCCATCGCGAGATGCTGGAGCGGCTGGCGCCGGGCGCCAGCGAGCGCATCGTCGTGGTGCGCGGCTCCGGCATCGACACGCGGCACTACCTGTCGCTGCCTGATCCCGGGGAACGGCCGGTCGCCGTGGGGTTTGTCGCGCGGCTGCTGGCCGACAAGGGCGTGCGCAGTCTCATCGAGGCTTACCGGCTGCTGCTCGCCCGCGGCGTGCCGGTGCGGCTCCTCATCGCCGGCACGCCCGATCCCGAGAACCCGACCTCGATCCCCGAGGAGGAAGTGCGCGGGTGGCTTGCCCTGCCCGGCCTCGCCTGGCTCGGCCATGTGAGCGACGTCCGCGAGGTCTGGCGCGAGGCGCATATCGCGGTGCTGCCGTCGCTGCACGAGGGATTGCCCAAGAGCCTGCTGGAGGCCGCCGCTTGCGGACGGCCGATCGTCGCCACCGACGTCGCCGGCTGCCGGGAGATTGCCAGGCCCGGCGTCAATGCGCTCCTGGTGCCGGTGGACGACGCACCGGCACTGGCCGAAGCGATCCAGCAGCTCGTCGAGGATACCGCGCTCCGCAGGCGCTTCGGCGCCGCGAGCCGGCGGGTGGTCGATCCCGATCTCTCCGACACCGAGATCGGCATGGAGACCGTGGCAATCTACCGGCGGCTGCTCGACGAGAGCGGACGGGATCAGCCGGGAATCAGCGCGTCGGTTCGGCCCATCAGCCGGTAGACGACGAGGCCGATCCACTCCTTCACCGCGAGGTTCGCCAGCATGATCTGGGGACCGAGCTGGATCTCGTTGCGGGTCCAGAAGCGGCCGGTGGTCTTGTAGTCGACGGGATAGGGCGTGACGCGCCAGCCGACGCTGCGAAAGCATCCCAGCGCGCGGGGCATATGCCAGGCGGATGTCACCAGGAGCCAGGTCTCGCCCGGCTGCGGCTTGACCTGCGCGAACGCGAAGGCGGCATTCTCGTAGGTGTTGCGGGACCGGCTCTCGCGGGTGATGCGCTCGGGATCGATGCCTTCCTGGATCAGGAACGCGGCCATCGCCGCCGCCTCGGTGGGACCGCCGGGGATCAGGCTGGAGCTGCCGCCGTCCACGACGACCCGCGCGGTGGGATATTTCCGTGCCAGCATCGCCGTGCTGACCAGCCTGTCGGCGGCGTGATTGACCGTGGGATGCTGGCGCGCCGCGCTCACGGTCTCATCCACCCCGCCGCCCAACACGATGATGCCGTCCACCCGCTCCGGCATCGGCGACGGCGCCGCGATACGGTCTTCCAGCGGCGTCATCAGCCACTCGCCGACGGGCAGAACAGCGCTGGCGCAGAGCCCCAAAGCGCCGACGGTCGCCAGGACGAGGCCAAGACGACGGCGGCCCAGGCAGAGCGTGATCAATCCAGCGACGACCAGGATGAGGAGAAAGTTGCCCGGCGCGGCGACGATCCAGAGGACCTTGCTGAGGATGAATGCCATCGGCGCGTCTACCTCGCGACGCGCATCGTCGAGCGAAAGCCGGATGCGTCGTCATCGTTCATTCGGTCGCTCGCCCCTAATCGGTGGGCATGATTGTCCCTCCTACGAAGCGGGTTGGCAACGCCAGTGGTTGCTCGGTGATCCATCGCCGGCTGCTAGCGACCCGGAAACAGGCTGCGCAGCAGCAGGGTCGCGTGTCCGAGATCGGCAAGCGACACCGCACGGCCGACCAGGAGCAGGCCAGCGAACAGAGCCGCATACGCAATGCGAAGAGCAATCTCGCTTCCGACGGAATGGATCGGCGACGCCGTCACCAAGGCCAGCAGCACGAAGGATCCCGCCATAACTAAAGCCGCGCGCGGACGGAAGATCGCTTCGCCCCGTCCCGCCGCATGGATCGACTGCGCGCTGAAGGCGATCACCTCGCCTCCGACGATGCCCCAGGCAGCACCTTCGAGTCCGTACCGGCCGATCAGCAGCCACGCCAGCAGGACGCCGGATCCGACCGAGATCGCGCCGAAAGCGGAATAGGCCCAGCTTCGTCCGTCCGCGATCAGGGTCGCGCCGCTCGCTTGGCGCATTGCTTTCAGCCAATAGGCGAGAACGATCGGTGCGAAGAGCGGCATTGCGCGGGCATAGACGCCGCCGCCAAGGACGATCTGCACCAGCAGCGGGGCGACGAAGAATCAGAGCGGCGGCAACGCTGATCAGGCCCAGGCCATATAGCCCGACGACACGCGGCCACTCGACCCGATGGCGCCGTCCGTCCGCCGACAGGGCGAAGGGCAGCCACGCGCCGGAGAAGGCGTAGTTGGCGACGGTGATGATGAGGCCGACGGTGTTCGCCGCCGCGAAAATGCCGACGGAGCCGAGATCGCCATCGCCGAGCAGGACCAGGCGCAGGGCGAAAGGAAAAACCAGCTCGGCGGCATCGGCGAGGGCGAAGGGAAGACCCAGCGCGAGGCAGCGGCGCACGTCCTTGACGCTGACTTCAAGCGCGAAGTGCCGGCGGACCAGCGCAAACCCCAGCGGGACGAAGAGCGCGGTACCGATCAGAAGCCCCGTGACCGCGCCGCCAGCATCGCCCGTGAAGGCGGTGACCGACAGCGCGCTGCCGCCGGCCGAGGCCGCCACCGAGCCGGTCGCCAGCAGAAAGAACCGCGCGGACTTCTTTTCCAGTTGGCGACACCAACCGTGAAGTTGAACAGCACCTGGGCGGCGAGGAGAAGAAACCCAAGCCGTATCGTCGTCGTACGTTCCTCGGCGCCGAACAGAGAATGCCCGACAAGCGGCGCTGCGGCGGCAAGCGCCGAAATCAGCAAGATGAGCCAGGTCGCCTGAGCCAGCAGGGCGGAGGTTACTTTGCGCGGTTGTTCCGCCGGCTGCCCTTCCCGCAGGACAAGGCCCAGACCGTTCCCGATCCCGAGCGAGGCGGGGATCACCAGCGCGCGATTGAGCGAGAGGATCACGTCGAGAGCGCCGTACTCGCTGGTGACGAGGAACCGGGTGTAGATCGGCAGCAAAAGGAATGACACGCCACCCGAAAGGGCGAAGGCCAATCCGCGGATGAGGGTCTGCCCGGCGAGACGCCGCCCCTCGCTCATCTCGTCGAACTCGGCCCTGCCGCCTCGAGCCTCGATCCCGCGCAGATGGCTGATGACGCCATGGGGTGTGGGACGGGAAACGGCGTGCGCAGTCGCGGTGAGTTCCCAGGCGTTCGTGATCTTCATGGGCAGGAAAATGGCAGTCGCAAAGATATGTGGCAATTGCCTTCGCAGATCGGAGCCGCGAGGACGAGCATGTCGATATCGGCGGGTCGAGCCGCGGCAAACCCGATCTTGCGCCGATGGCGAATGTATGACCTATGGGCGTCGCACGCTGCCAAGGAGCCGTCATGTCGGGTAGACCACCGCTGCGTACCGTTTGTCCCGTCTGCGGCGGCACAGATCTCGCGGACTGCCTCGACCGCGCCTCGGTGCCGGTGTTCCAGAACGCGCTCTATGCCTCCGCGGCGGCGGCGCGGGCGGCGGTTACCGGATGCCTCGCGATCCGATTCTGCCGCGCTTGCGGTTTCGGCTTCAATGCCGCCTTCGACGCCGGCCTCGTCGCCTATGGCGCCGACTACGAGAACGATCAGACTCTCTCGGGCATGTTCAGCGCCCATGTGGACCGCATGGCGGAGAATGTGCTCGCTGCGGCCGCCAGCATCAGTCACCCGACCATCCTGGAAGTAGGGTGCGGCCAAGGCTACTTCCTGGAGCGCCTGGCGAAACTCGCCCGCGCGCCTCTGGGCGCGGCGCTGGGTTTCGATCCGTCGTTCCGCGGCGTCGCGCCGGCGCCGCTGAGAATCCAGGCGCGCTTCTTCGACCGGGCGGCAGCCAAGGACATCCAAGCCCCCATCGACATCGTCGTCTCGCGCCACGTGATCGAGCACATCGTCGAGCCCGTAGCGTTCTTCGAATCGCTGCGCGCGGCTCTGCCTGGCGGCAATACGGTGGAGCTTTTCCTTGAGACGCCGTGCGTGGAGTGGATCTTGGCCGGCCGCGTGGTGCAGGATTTCTTCTACGAGCACTGCAGCTATTTCACCGCCGGATCGCTGGCCTTCTGCCTCGAGCGCGCAGGTTTCGTCGTCGAGGCGGTGGAGCATGTATTCGAGGGCCAGTATCTCTGGTCGAGGGCACGACCGACCCCGCTTTCGGCGACGCCCGCCGGGGCCGGCCGCGGTCAGAGGGCCCCTTCCCTCGCCCATCTCGCGCTGGCGGAACGGTTCGCGGGCGGCAGCGCCGCCACCGCGGCCAGGTGGACCGAGCGGCTGACGGTGCTGGCGGCGTCGAGCAAGGTCGCGCTGTGGGGAGCCGCGGCCAAGGGCGTCACCTTCGCCTCGCTCGTCGATCCCGACGCCACGCGGATCGATTGCCTGATCGACGTGAATCCGAAGAAGCAGGGACATTTCACACCGGTGACGGCGCTTCCCATCGTGTCCGCCGAGGCGGCGGCGCGCCGCGGCGTGCGCGCCGTGGTGATCATGAACCCGAATTACGCCGCGGAAATCGTCGCGTATGTGCGCGACACCGGGCTGCCGTTCGAGCTTCTGGACGTCTAGCGACCGCCGTCAGTCCTTGATGCAGCGGAGATAGCCGCCGGGGGCGACGCTGATGAGCAGCCTTGAATCGATTCCGCTGTCGACGACGAAGCGATCTGTGCTCGCCAGGTACGCCGCCATCGCGGTCTTCGGATTGTTGCCCTTGTCCCAGGGGCGGTCGGTGAACCAGCAGGCGGGCATCTCCTCGATCACGGTATCGAACACCACGAGGTAGCTGTCCTTGGTGACGAGCGGAGCATAGGCTCGCATTTCCTCAAGCACGTGATCGTGGCTGTGATTGAAGTCCAGGCAAACCAGGATACGGCGATGCCGGCTGGCGATGTCTCGCACCCGCGCAACGATTTCGTCGTCGACGGAAGAGCCCTCGATCAGCTCGATGCGCGTCGCCATGGGGTGCTCGACGATGGCCTTCCGATTGTGCGCGCGTATGTCGATGTCGATACCGAGCACCTTGCCGGCGATGCCCATCATCTCCATGAGCGAGGAGTAGTAGATCAGCGAGCCGCCATGGGCGACGCCGGTCTCGATGATCAGATCGGGCCGGACCGACCAGATGATCTCCTGCATGGCCATCATGTCTTGCGGATATTGGATGATCGGGCGGCCCATCCAGGAGAAGTTGTAGCTGTACCGGTGCGCGACGCTCCTCAGAAACCAGTCCTGCGTAACGGCCTTGAACTCGTCGTCCGAATTCATTTCCCGAATATACTGCTCGCGCTCAGCTCGGAAGATCTGCACCGGATCACTGGACATCGTATCGACCTATATGAACGTCGGATGGCGGCCATGGGACGGCGGGTCGGATTTACTCTGCGCCTCATTCCACATGATTTTCTTCCCCACTGCCAGCGCCGGCCTGTACCGCATTGATCAGACCCGGCCATCGGGATTGGTCAGCCGCCGCCACACCAGCCCCGCCGCCCGCTGCACGATCTTGGCCGACGCCAGGACACCCGCCGCCACGCCCCATCCGGGACCCGCCACGCGGCTCACGCTCCGCACCGCAAGCCAGGGCACGACCAGGATTTCCCCGATCCGATGACCCAGCCAGGCAATCTTGTGCCCCGCGCCACCCGCCCCGGCGCGCTCCAATGCGAGATAGGCCGGCCGCTGATGGCGCCGGTAGCGCAACCAAACGCCAGGCACGTAGATGAAGTCGCCGGTCATCGCCGCCGCCATCATCATCGGCGTATCCCACCACCACTCGTTATGGCGCCACTCCACCCGCCGCAGCGCGTCGGTGCGCCACAGCCCGTAGATGTTGAACAGTTCCTTGAAGGCATTGTCGGCAAGGCGGCGAACGCTCGTGCGCCCCTTGTTGGCAAAACCGAGGTCGAGGCGCTGTACCTGGTCATCGAAGATCAGATCCACGTCACCGAAGGCTAGGGTCGCGCCGGAATCGGCGTTGAGCGCGCTCTTGAGGCGGTCGATGAAATTGAGATCCCGCATGTCGTCGTGCGCCGCCCACATGAAATAAGGCGCGCGCGCCTCCTTGAGCAGGAAGGCGAAATTGTACGGCGCCACCATGGTGGACGACTGCCGGATATAGCGCACCCGCGGATCGCGCGCGGCGAAGTCGCGGCAAATCTCGGCGCTGCGGTCGGTCGATGCGTTGTCCGAGATCACGATCTCGATCTCACGGAAGCTTTGCGCGGCGATGTTCTCCAGCGCAACGGCCAGAGTGTCCGCGCCGTTATAGACCGGCACGCCCACGGTCACCTGCGGCGATGTCGCAGTCCGTCGCGAGGCCGGGACCGAGGGGTCAGTGAGGATTGTGGCGGGCTCAGCCCGCATTCCGCTCATTGGAAGCTATTTGTCACGAGCCGCCGCAAAAGTCCATCTGTCCTCCGCCGATCCCGCTTTCGGGTTGCCGGACCGGCGGGCGTTGCGTAAGGTCCGGCCGCATCCGATCGGAGATCGGCGACAAAACCCATGGACCTCCGCCCGCAACACTCGACCATTCTGCGCCGTGGCCGCGCGCTCGGCGCTTTCGCCCATGACGTGATCATGGCGGCGATCGCGCTGCCGCTGTCCATGTACCTGCGCTACGGCGAGATCATCGAGCGGGTCCCGATCGATCTCATCATCGGCTACACGGTGGGATTCGCCGCGATCGCCGCCGGCGTCTTTCTCGCCACCGGCCTCTATCGCGGCATCTGGCGCTTCGCGTCGCTGCCGGACCTGGTGGGGCTGCTGCGCGCCGCGACGCTGGTCATCGCGATCTCGTTCCTGGTCTTCTTCCTGGTGACGCGCCTCGAGGCGATGCCGCGCTCCACCTTCATCATCTGCTGGTTCGTGCTGGTGGGCCTCCTGGGCGGTCCGCGCTTCGCCTACCGCGTTCTCAAGGATCGTGGTTTCCGCCACGTCCTCGAGCGCCGCCGCGGCGGCGGGATCCCGGTACTGCTGATCGGCGTCAGCGACGGCGCGCACGGCTTCATCCGCGAGATGGCGCGCGACCCCGAGAGCCCCTACGAGGTGATGGGCCTGATCACGGAGACCGCCGGCCGCCTCGGCCGCGAGGTGGCGGGCGTGCCGGTGCTGGGGATGATCGACGAGCTGCCGGCGGTGGTGGAGAGGCTCGACGGCCGGGGCCAGCGCCCGCAGCGCCTGATCATCGCGACCCGCGGCGCCGACGGCGCCACCGTGCGCCGCCTCCTCGACGCCGCGGACCGGCTGGCGATCCCGCTGGCGCGGCTGCCGCGTCTCACCGAGTTCAAGGAGACCCACGGCGACGGCCGCGCCCGGATCGAGCCGGTGGCGATCGAGGATCTGCTGGGCCGGCCGCAAGCGGTGCTCGACCGCGCCAGCATGCAGCGCCTGGTCAGCGGTCGCCGGGTGCTGGTGACCGGCGCCGGCGGCACCATCGGCGCCGAGCTCACCCGCCAGGTGGCGGCGCTCGGTCCCTCGCACCTCGTCCTCCTCGACAGCAGCGAATACGCGCTCTACACGATCGACCGCGAGATCCTGGAGACGCATCGCCCGCTGTCGCGCCTCGCCGTCATCGGCGACGTGCGCGAGGCCGCGCGCATCGACGAGGTGATCGGCGCCGAGCGGCCCGATCTCGTGCTGCATGCCGCCGCCCTCAAGCACGTGCCGATCGTCGAGGCCAATCCGATCGAAGGCGTGCTCACCAACGCGCTGGGCACCCGCAACGTCGCCGAGGCTTGCCGCGCCCACGGCGTCGGCACCATGGTGCTGATCTCCACCGACAAGGCGGTCAATCCCACCAACGTCATGGGCGCCAGCAAGCGCGTGGCCGAGATGGCGTGCCAGTCCCTCGACCTGGCGGCAGCCCGCGAGCCCGGCGGCACCCGCTACGTCACCGTGCGCTTCGGCAATGTCCTGGGATCCACCGGCTCGGTGGTGCCCCTCTTCCAGCGTCAGCTCGCCCAGCGCGGGCCGCTCACGGTCACCGACCGCGAGATCACGCGCTTCTTCATGACCGTGCGCGAGGCGGTGGAGCTGGTGCTGCAATCGGCGGCGCTCGCCGGCGAGGACGCGGCGCGCGGCAAGATCTTCGTCCTCGACATGGGCGAGCCCGTGAAGATCGTCGAGCTGGCGCGGCAGATGATCCGCCTCGCCGGCCTCAAGCCCGACGTCGACGTCAAGATCGAGTTCATCGGCCTCAGGCCCGGCGAGAAGCTGCACGAGGAGCTGTTCCACGCCGACGAAGCGCTGGCGCCGACGCGCATTCCCAGCATCCGCCTGGCGGAGCCCAGAAGCCTCGCCCCGGCGACACTCGCCCAGGGTCTCGACGAGCTCGCCGAAGCCGCCCGCGCCCGCAACGCCGGCCGGGTTCTCGCGATCCTGAAGCGGCTGGTGCCGGAGCTCGACGGCGGCGGCCGCGTCGAGGTGCTTACAGGCTCCAGTAGCTGAGACCGGCCGGCACGGCGGCGGGATCCAGCACCGACTTCACGTCCACCACCACCCCCTTGGGCAGGATGGCGGCGAGATAATAGGCGAGCGGCCGGTCCAGGAACGCCCGGTGCGGCACCGCGATCACCAGGCCGTCGAGGTGCTGCAGCGCCTCCGCCGCCACGATCTCGAGGCCGTACTCGCGGCGCGCCTCGGCGGCGTCCACGAGGGGATCGTGCACCAGGGCCTCGATGCCGAACCCCCTGAGCTCGGCGACGATGTCGGGAACCCGGCTGTTGCGGAGATCCGGCACGTTCTCCTTGAAGGCGAGGCCGAGGATCCCGATCCGCGCCCGGCGCACCGGACGGTCGGCTTCCGTGAGCAGCTTCACCAGGCGCTGGGCGATAAAGCTTCCCATGCTGTCGTTGATGCGCCGGCCCGCCAGGATCACCTGGGGCAGATAGCCCAGCGCCTCCGCCTTGGCGGTGAGATAGTAGGGATCGACGCCGATGCAGTGGCCGCCCACAAGCCCCGGCGTGAAGCGCAGGAAGTTCCACTTGGTCGCCGCCGCCGCCAGCACGTCGGCGGTGCGCAGGCCCAGGCGGTCGAGGATGAGCGCCAGCTCGTTCATGAGCGCGATGTTGATGTCCCGCTGGGTGTTCTCCAGCACCTTGGCGGCCTCCGCCACCTCGATGGAGGGCGCGCGGTGGATGCCCGCCGGCACCACCGCGCCGTAAGCGGCGGCCACACGCTCCAGCGTCTCCGCGTCCTCCCCCGCCACCACCTTGACGATGGTCTCCAGGCGATGCTCGCGGTCGCCGGGATTGATGCGCTCGGGCGAATATCCCAGCTTGAAATCGATGCCCGCCCGGAGGCCCGAGGCCTCCGCCAGCGCCGGCCCGCAGATCTCCCGGGTCAGGCCGGGATAGACCGTCGATTCGAAGACCACCACCGCCCCGGGCCGCAACGCCGGGCCGAGCACGCGGCAGGCGCCGAGGAGCGCGTCCAGGTCCGGGCGCCGCTGATCGTCGATCGGCGTCGGCACCGCCACGATGAAGAAGCTGGCCGCCGCCAGCGCCGCGGGATCGTCGGTCAGCATCAGGGACGTGCCGGAGAGATCGGCCTCGGTCACCTCGCTGGTGCGATCGGCGCTCCGCTTCAGCTCGGCGATGCGCGCCGACGAGACGTCGAATCCGGTCACCGGCTTGAAATGCCGCGCGAAGGCCAGCGCAACCGGCAGGCCGACGTATCCGAGACCGACGACGGCGTAGCCGCGCTCCGTCACGCCGCCGGCCCTTCCCGCGCCAGGCGCTCGAGGTAGGCGCCGTACTCGGATTTCCGGTATTCGTTGGCGAGCCTGGTGAGCTGCGCCGCGTCGATGAAGCCCTGGCGGAACGCCACCTCCTCGACGCAGCCGATCTTCTGCCCCGTACGCTTCTCCAGGGTGCGCACGAACTCCGCCGCCTCGATCAGGGAATCATGGGTCCCGGTGTCGAACCAGGCGTAGCCGCGGCCGAGACGCTCCACCGCGAGAGTGCCGGCCTTGAGGTAGACCCTGTTGACGTCGGTGATCTCCAGCTCGCCGCGCGCCGAGGGCTTGATCGCGCCCGCGACCTTCACGATGTCGTCGCCGTAGAAGTAGATGCCGGTCACCGCCCAGTCCGAGCGCGGTGACGTCGGCTTTTCCTCCAGGGAGAGCACCTTGCCCGTGGCGTCGAACTCGACGATGCCATAGCGGTCGGGATCGCTGACGCGGTAGGCGAAGATCGTGGCGCCGCTCTTGCGCGCCCGGGCCCGCTCCAGCATCTGCGTCAGGCTGTCGCCGTAGAAAAGGTTGTCGCCGAGGATCAGCGCCGCCCCCTCGCCCGCCAGGAACTCCTTGCCGATCAGGAACGCCTGGGCCAGCCCCTCGGGCTTCGGCTGCACCGCGTAGGCGATCTTGATTCCCCATTGCCCGCCGTCGCCCAGCAACGCCTTGAAGAGCGGCGCGTCGCCGGGCGTGGTGATGATCAGGATCTCCCGCATGCCCCCCAGCATCAGGGTGGAGAGCGGGTAGTAGATCATCGGCTTGTCGTAGATCGGCAGCAGCTGCTTCGAGATCGCACGGGTCAGCGGAAAGAGCCGCGTGCCGGAGCCGCCGGCGAGGATGATGCCCTTCATGGCTTCGCCTTTGCCGGCATCGCCTGGCCCAGCCGCTCGCCGCGATAGAGGCCGCTGCGGATCGGCTCCCACCAGGCGCGGTTGTCGAGGAACCAGCGCACGGTCTTGCGCAGGCCGCTCTCCAGGCTCTCGCTCGGCTTCCAGCCGAACTCGCCGCGCAGCTTGCTGTCATCGATGGCGTAGCGGAGATCGTGGCCCGGCCGGTCGGTCACGTAGTGGATGAGCTTGGCATGGGGCCGGTGCGGCGACTGCGGCAGCGCCTCGTCCAGGAGAGTGCAGAGCAGCTGCACGATCTCGTTGTTGCTGCGCTCCTCGCCGCCGCCGACGTTGTAGGTCTCGCCGAGGCGGCCGCGCTGCATCACCAGCACCAGCGCCGCCGCGTGATCGCCTACATAAAGCCAATCCCTGACATTGGCGCCGGTGCCGTAGACCGGCAGCTTCTTGCCGTCGAGAGCGTTGAGGATCATCAGCGGGATCAGCTTCTCCGGAAACTGCCACGGCCCGTAGTTGTTGGAGCAGTTGGTGGTCACCACCGGGAAGCCGAAAGTCTGATGCCAGGCGCGAACGAGGTGATCCGCCCCGGCCTTGCTGGCGGAATAGGGACTGTTGGGCCGGTAGGGCGTCTCCTCGGTGAAGCGCCCGTCGGTGCCCAGGGATCCGAACACCTCGTCCGTGGAGATGTGGTGGAAGCGGAAGCGCGCCTTGGCGTCGCCTTCCAGCGCCGCCCAATATCCGCGCGCCGCTTCCAGCAGAACGAAGGTGCCGACCATGTTGGTCTGGATGAAATCGTCCGGCCGGTCGATGGAGCGGTCGACGTGGGTCTCGGCGGCGAGGTGCATCACCGCCTCCGGCTTGTGCTGGCGGAAGATCCGTTCCACCGCCGCGCGGTCGGCGACGTCCGCCACCTCCAGCGCGTAACGATCCGGCGGCGCCAGCTCGCCGAGCGGCGGGTTGGAGCCGGCATAGGTCAGCTTGTCGAGATTGACGATCGCATGACCGTCGCGCAGGAGATGGCGCACGACCGAAGTGCCGATGAAGCCGGCGCCGCCAGTAACCAGAACCTTCACGAATCCCCCTTCATCGCTCCGCCCGTTCCTCGTCCTGCTTCGCCAGGAGTTCCGTTACCGCGGCCAGGCGCGGCACCAGCCAGAAGTCGTCGCATCGCCGCACCTCCGGCGCAAGGGGATCGTACTGGACGATAGTGCCTACCCCCGCAGCGCGGCCGGCCTCCACGTCGCTCGCCTGGTCCCCCACGGTCCAGGACTTCCTGAGGTCGAAATCCAGGTCCCAGGCCGCCTGCTGCAGCATGCCGGGCCCCGGCTTCCGCGAGGAATTGGCGCGGCGGTACTGCCCGATCCCGGCGGTGGGGTGATCGGGACAGTGATAGACCGCCGTGATCGGCACCTTGCGGCGGGCGAATTCCCAGCGCATCCAGGTCATCAGGCGGGCGAAATCGGCCTCGCCGTAGAGGCCGCGGCCGATGCCGGACTGGTTGCTGGCGATGACGGTCACGAAACCCCGAGCGGCAAAGGCCGCCACCATGTCGAAGATGCCGTCGACGAATCGGCAGTCCTCGACCCGGTAGAGATAGCCGGTGTCCTCATTTATGACGCCGTCGCGGTCGAGGATGAGGCCGCGCCGGCGGACCGGCTTCGCCATCATGGGACCGCTCCTTCGCAGCGCGCTCGTACCCCAGCCGATGCCCCAAGGCAAGCGCCAGACCGGCGAGCGATGGTTAACCCGCGAAATAGCGGTTGAAAGCCCGGCAGGCCGCGCCGAAGATCGCGCCCATGGATCTCCCCGCATATTTCCGCGCCGAGCTCGACGAGCACGCCCGAGTGATGCGCGCGACGCTGGCCCAGTGCGAGGCGCCGTTCGTCAGCCTGGTGGGCGCCGCCGCCGCGGCCATCCAGGGTGGCGGCAAGCTCCTGTTCTTCGGCAATGGCGGCAGCGCCGCCGACGCCCAGCATCTCGCGACCGAGCTCGCGGTGCGCTACGTGACGGACCGGGCGCCGATCGCCGCCATCGCCCTCACCACCGACAGCTCGGCGCTCACCGCCATCGGCAACGACATGGGCTTCGACGAGCTCTTCGCCCGCCAGGTCCGGGCGCTGGGCCGCAAGGGCGATCTCGCGATCGGCATCAGCACTTCCGGCCGCAGCCGCAACGTCATTCGCGGCCTCGAGGCGGCACGGGAGGTGGGCCTCGGCGCCGCGGCGCTTTCCGGCGGCGACGGCGGCGCGCTGAAGGGCATCGCGGATCCGCTTGTACTCGTGCCTTCCACCACCACCGCCCGCATCCAGGAAATGCATATCACGCTCGGCCAGATGCTCTGCGGCGCCCTGGAGCAGACGCTCGGACTCGTCTGAGCTCCCTCACACCACCAGCTTAGCCAGGCTCTCGACGTTGTCCGCTTCCCGCGCCGGCTTGTCCCAGCGGATGCGGGCGATGCGGGGGAAGCGCATGGCGATGCCCGATTTGTGCCGCGTCGAGAGGTGCACGCTGTCGAAGGCGACCTCCAGCACCAGCGCCGGCTCGACCTCGCGCACGGGGCCATAGCGCTCCACCGTGTGGGCGCGCACCCAGCGGTCGAGCTGCAGCAGCTCCTCGTCGGTGAAGCCGAAATAGGCCTTCCCCACCGGCACCAGCGCGTCCTCGCGCCAGGCGCCGAAGGTGAAGTCGGAATAGAAGGACGAGCGCTTGCCGTGGCCGCGCTGGGCGTACATCAGCACGCAGTCCGCTGTGAGCGCGCCGCGCTTCCACTTGAACCACGGACCCTTGGGGCGGCCCGCGATGTAACGCGAATTGGCCTCCTTCAGCATCAGCCCTTCGATGCCGCGCTCGCGGGCGCCGGCGCGGAGCGCCTTCAGCTCGTCCCAGCTCTCGAAGGGAATGAGCGGCGAGAGGTCGAGGCGGTCGCGGGGCGCCGCGCGATACCACTCCTCGAGCCGGCCGCGCCGCTCCGCCATGGGCAGCGGCCGGAGATCCTCGGCGCCGAGGCGCAGCACGTCGTAGAGGCGCACCCAGGCCGGGTACTGCTCCAGCAGCTTCGGTGTCGCCTGCTTGCGGTTGAGGCGCTGCTGCAGGTCGTTGAAGGGCGCCACCTCGCCGTCGCGCAGCACCAGCAGCTCGCCGTCGAGGGTGACCTCCTCCGGGATCGCCGCCACGATCTCGGGGAATGCGGCGCCGATCTCGTCGGCGGCGCGGGAATAGAGCCGCCGCTCGCCGCCGCGGTTGGTGAGCTGCACCCGGATCCCGTCCCACTTCCATTCCGCGAGATAGGCCCGGGGATCGAGGTCCTCGAGCTCCGTTTCTTCGAGGGGCGTCGACAGCATCAGCGGCATGAAGGTGGGAAGCTCGCCGGTCTCCGGTGCCGCCGCGCGGCCGTCGAGCCAGGCGAAGAGCGGCTGATAGGGCGGCTCCAGCCCGTGCCAGATCTCCTCGATCCGCTCCAGGGGCTGGGCACTCCACTCCGCCAGCGCGGTCTTGGCGAGCCGCGCCGAGACGCCGACGCGGAGCCCGCCGGTCACCAGCTTCAGGAGTGCCCAGCGGCCGGTCGGATCGAGCTGGTCGAGCCAGCCTTCCAGCAGCGCCCCGGCCTTGGCGCGGGTGGTCTGCTGCAGCTTCTCGACAATCTCGGAAAGCCGCGGCATCGCATTGGGCGACGGCGCCGTCACCGGCCAGATCAGCGACACCGTCTCCGCGAGATCGCCGACGAAGTCGTAGGACCACTCGAAAAGCTCGGCATCGACGCGACCCGACACGAGGGCGCGGATCTGCCCCGCCTTCACCGCCTCGAAGCTGAGACTGTCCGTGAGCGCCGCCAGGGCCCAGCCGCGATCGGGATCCGGCACCTCGGCGAAGTAGTCCGCCAGCAGGCGCAGCTTGCCCTGGCGCTGAGGCGTAAAAAGGAGAGCGTCGAGGAGATCGGCGAAGCGTTTCATCCAGGCGGGAGAGCTGGACTCAGCTCCCCTCCTCCTCGAAGCCCGTGAGCGACAGCGCCCGGGCACGGAAGCCGTCGAGGGTCGCCTGGCGGATCAGCGCCTCCTCGCGGCCGTGGGTCACCCAGATCTCCGGCGCGCCGACGTCCGCCAGGGTCTCATTGAGCTCGTCCCAATCCGCGTGATCGGAGATCACCAGGGGCATCTCGACGCCCCATTGCTTCGCCCGCTGGCGCACCCGCATCCAACCCGACGCCATGGCGGTGAGCGGATCCGGGAAGCGCCGGAGCCAGCGGTCGTCGAACCCCGGCGGCGCCAGCACGATCTTGCCCGCGAGCTCCGGCTTCTTCACTCCGGCAACCGGCTTGAGCGGGCCGAGCTTCACGCCGAGGCGCTCGTAGAGCGCGCAGAGCGGCTCGACCGCGCCGTGGGTGTAAAGCGGCTCGTCGTAGCCCGCCTCCCGCAGCAGCGCGATCACCCGCTGGCACTTGCCGAGGGAGTAGACGCCGACGACGTGGCTGCGCTCGGGAAAGAGCCGCACCGAGCGCAGCAGCTTGCCGATCTCGTCGCGATCGGGTGGATGGCGGAACACCGGCAGCGCGAAGGTCGCCTCGGTGACGAAGACGTCGCATTTCTCCGGCGTGAATCCCGCGCAGGTGGGATCGCGCCGGCGCTTGTAGTCGCCGGAGACGACGACGCGGCTACCGCGATACTCCAGCACCACCTGGGCGCTGCCGAGCACATGGCCGGCGGGCACCAGCTTGAGGCTGACCTCGCCGAGTTGCAGCGTCTCGCCATAGGCCAGCGCCTGACGCTCGGCGCCGGCCTCGTCGCCGTAGCGCGCCTCCATCAGCGCCAAAGTCTCCCGCGTCGCCAGCACACGCTGGTGGCCCGGCCGCGCGTGATCGGAATGTCCATGGGTGATCACCGCCCGCGCGACCTTGCGCGTGGGATCGATGAAGACATCCGCCGGCTCGCAATAGAGGCCGCCCGGCACCGGCTTGATCCAGCTTTCCGGCTTCACTGACACGGTATTCGATGTGGCTCCCGGTTTTCCGGAAAGATGTTCCTTCCCGGACATTTCACCAAGCTACCGCTCCGGGACCCAGAACCGCAAAATCCGCAGGTCACCGCTCCCGGCGCGCTCTTGCGATCGTCTCCTCGACGAAGGCGTGCTTCGCGTTCCGGTAGGCGTCGATGTCGTCGCCGTGGGCGGCCGCCAGGTCCCGCTTGAGGCCAGCATAGGCATCGGCCGCCTCCGGATGAGCCCGCAAATAGTCGCGAAACAGCAGGCGCCGTTCCCAGGCGGGATTGGATGGCTCCATCAGATGGATGTGATGGGTCCAAGGACCGGGGACACCTTTCCGGAAGAACAGCTCGCCGGGAAGCCAGGCTTCGTACTCGGGAAGATAGGTGTAGCCCAACTCCCGAAGCGGATCGATGCAGTGAGACCGGGCCTCGGTCAGGCTCTGCGCGCCAACCATCAGGTCGATGATCGGCTTGGCCGCCAGGCCGGGCACCGAAGTGCTGCCGACGTGCTCGATGGCGACGACGATGGTTCCGAGGACCGTGCTCAGCCTCGCCCGCTCCCGCTCGAACATCGCCGGCCACTGGGGATCGTGATCGACCACAACGATCCGCCCGCCGCCATAGCGCTCCATAGGGGCCTCCTGCTGATCGGCCGCTTTCCGGCTCATCCTTTCATCATCTCTCGCGCTCGGACGAGTCAAGGCGGGAGAGCGGCGGCGCCACTTCCTCCAGGGGCCGGCGCTCGGCGTTGATCCCCAGGATAAATTCGGCGATGCCGGCGATCCCCATCAGCACCGCGCCCAGGGCATATCCCGCGAAGATCGCCAGGCGCGAGCCGGATTCGATGAGGACGCCGAAGAGCCAGGGGCCGCCGACCCCGCCGGCAAGCGTGCCGAAGGCATAGAAGACGGCGATGGCGAGAGCACGGATCTCCAACGGGAAACTCTCGCCGACGGTGAGATAGGCGGAGCTCGCCGCCGCCGAGGCGAAGAAGAAGACGATGGTCCAGCCGAGCGTCTGGGTCGCCGCGGTCAGGAGATCCGCCGCGAAGAGCGCGCCCACGGCGAAGAGCAGCGCCCCCGCCACCAGATAGGTGCCGCCGATCATCGCCCGCCGCCCCAGCGTGTCGAAGAGCGGCCCCAGCAGCAGCGGCCCCAGAAAATTGCCGACCGCGAAGGGCAGGATGTAGAGCCCGACATCGCCGCCGGCGACGCCCTGGAAGCGCGTGAGGATCAACGCGTAGGTGAAGAAGATCGCGTTGTAGCAGAAGGCCTGGGCCGCCATCAGGATCAGACCCAGCAGCGTGCGGCGCGGATAAAGCCGCAGCAGCACCCGCGCCACCTCCAGGAGCGACGTGGGACCGCCGGCCCGGAGACTGATCCCGGCCGGCGGCGGTCCCAGATTCTGGCCACTCTCCCGCATTACCTCCGCCTCGATCCCGTCCACCACCGTCTCCGCCTCGGGGACGCGGCCGTGGGTCATCAGCCAGCGCGGGCTCTCCGGCAGGTACCGGCGGAGATAGAGGATGCCCAGCGCGAGCCCGGCGCCGATGCCGAAGGCCAGGCGCCATCCCAGCTCCGGTGGCAGCACGGTCGGGATCGAGGAGCAGCAAAGAGCCCGCCGCCCCCGCGGCGGCACCGACCCAGAAGCTGCCGTTGATGGCGAGATCGGTCCGGCCCCGGAACCTTGCCGGGATCAGCTCCTGGATCGCCGAGTTGATGGCGCTGTACTCGCCGCCAATGCCGGCGCCGGTCAGCGCCCGAAACACCACGTAGCTCCAGAAATCCCAGGAGAGCGCCGTCAGCAGCGCCGAGACGAGATAGACGCCCAGAGTGACGCTGAAGAGCCGCTTGCGCCCGAGGCGATCGGCCAGCTGCCCGAACACCAGCGCCCCCAGCACCGCCCCCGCCACATAGGCGCTGCCGGCGGTGCCGACCTGGAGATCGCTCAGGTGCAGGACCCGGCTCTCCTGGAGCGCCGGCGCCACCGATCCCGCCAGCGTCACCTCGAGCCCGTCCAGCACCCAGGTGATGCCGAGCGCCACCACCACGCGCCAATGGAACCGGCTCCAGGGCAGGCGATCGAGCCGGGCGGGAACCGCTGACCTAGCGGCGGCGCCGTGCACGGTCACGACGCGGCGGTTTGCCCATGAATGGATGCGGGATCGGGAGGGTTGTGCACATCACCGGTGGAGAGCGAGATAAGCGCTTGGCAGGCGGGCCGACAGACCCGATATCATGACGTTCGAGTGTCAACCATGGTTCCCCCTCTTCCGCCCCGCTTCGCCGACTGGTTCGACCGGCGGGGCTGGACGCCGCATCCGCACCAGCTCGCCCTGCTGGCGGCGGCGCGCGAGCAGCGCTCGGCGCTGCTGGTGGCGCCCACCGGCGGCGGCAAGACGCTCGCGGGCTTCCTGCCGAGCCTGGTGGAGCTGGCGGAGGCGCCGTTCGCCGGCCTCCACACCCTCTACATCTCGCCCCTGAAGGCGCTCGCCGTCGACATCCACCGCAACCTCGCGGTGCCCATCGAGGAGCTCGATCTCCCGATCCGCCTGGAGACCCGCACCGGCGACACGCCCCACAAGAAGCGCGAGCGCCAGCGCGCCGATCCCCCGCACATGCTGATGACGACGCCAGAATCCCTGGCGCTGCTGCTCTCCTACGAAGAGGCGCCGCAGATCTTCGCCTCCCTCAAGGCCGTCATCGTCGACGAGCTGCACGCGCTCGCCGGCAGCAAGCGCGGCGATCTCCTGTCCCTGGGCCTCGCTCGGCTGGTCAAGCTGGCGCCGGGCCATCGCCGGATCGGCCTCTCCGCCACCGTCGCCTGGCCCGACGATCTCGCTGCCTATCTATCCTACGGCGCCGAGGTCATGCGCATAACAGGCACCGGCGGTGCCGAGCCCGATGTCGGCATCCTCGACACCGGCGAGCCGCTGCCGTGGTCGGGGCACATGGCGATGCACGCGATCCCCGCGGTCTACGACGCGATCCGCCAGCACCGGACCACCCTGGTCTTCGTCAACACCCGTGCCCAGGCGGAGCTCGCCTTCCAGGCGCTCTGGCGCCTCAATGAGGAGAACCTGCCGATCGGCCTGCATCACGGCAGCCTCGCGGTCGAGCAGCGGCGCAAGATCGAGGCGGCAATGGCGGAGGGCAAGCTCAGGGCGGTAGTGGCGACCTCGTCCCTCGATCTCGGCATCGACTGGGGCGACATCGACCTGGTGGTACAGCTCGGCGCGCCCAAGGGCGTCTCGCGCCTCGTCCAGCGCATCGGCCGCGCCAATCATCGCCTCACCGAGCCGAGCAAGGCACTCCTGCTGCCTGCCAACCGCTTCGAGGAGCTGGAGTGCCGGGCGGCCGTAGCCGCGCTTCGTGCCCATGAGCTCGACGGCGACCGACCGCGGCCCGGCGGCCTCGACGTGCTCGCCCAGCACGTGATGGGCATGGCGTGTGCGGCGCCCTTCACCGCCGACGAGCTATTCGCGGAGATCACGGGCGCGTCACCCTATGCCGCGCTGGCTCGAAAGGATTTCGACGACGTCCTGCGCTTCGTCGAATGCGGCGGCTATGCCTTGCAGGCCTACGATCGCTGGCGCCGGTTGTTCCGCGACAGCCTCGGCCGCTACCAGGTGCTGTCGCCGCGGGTGGCGCAGCGTTATCGCATGAACATCGGCACCATCGTGGAGCAGCCCATGCTCAAGGTGGTGCTCGGCCGCGGCCGGGTGCTGGGCGAGGTGGAGGAGTATTTCGCCCAGGGCCTGCTGCCCGGCGATACCTTCGTCTTCTCCGGCGAGCTGCTGCGCTTCCACGGCATCCGCGAGACCTTCGTGGAGGCGAGCCGCGCCACCGGCGGCGGCCAGCCCAAGGTGCCCGCCTATGCCGGCGGACGGCTGCCCCTCACCACGCACCTCGCGAGCCGCGTGCGGCAGATCCTCGCCGATCCCCGCCAGTGGCGCGATCTGCCGCCCTCGGTACAGGAATGGCTCAGGCTGCAACAGTGGCGTTCGATATTGCCGGAGCGGGACGAACTCCTGGTTGAGACGTTTCCTCGGGGCGAGCATGAATACCTCGTCGCCTACTGCTTCGAGGGCCGCAACGCGCATCAGACCCTGGGCATGCTGCTGACCAAACGCATGGAGCGCGCCGGCCTCAAGCCCTTGGGATTCGTCGCCACCGACTACGTGCTGGCGATCTGGAGTCTGGAGGCGGCGCAATCGATCGACGCGCTTCTCGACGAGGACATGCTCGGGGATGACCTCGAGACGTGGATGGCGGACTCGTCGATGCTCCGCCGTTCGTTTCGTAACGTTGCAGTGATCGCCGGGCTGATCGAGCGCTCGTTTCCCGGCGCCGACAAAACCCGCCGGCAGGTGACGGTGAGCTCCGATCTCATCTACGACGTGCTGCGCAAGCACGAGCCCGATCACATACTCCTGCGCGCCACACGCGCGGATGCCGCCACCGGTCTCACCGACGTCAAGCGTCTCGCCGAAATGCTGAAGCGGATCAAGGGCCGGATCGCGCACCGTCGCCTCGATCGGGTGTCGCCGCTGGCGGTGCCGGTGCTGCTGGAGATCGGCCGCGAGGAAGTCTACGGCAGCGCTCTCGACACGCTCCTCGACACCGCCGCGCAGGCACTGATCGCCGAAGCCACCGGCGACGCCGCGCCGGCGGCGAAGATTTCGCCGCGAGCCGCGCCCGCCCGCAAGAAAACGGTCACGCAGCCGCGGCTACTCTGAACGCTGCGTAACCTTCGAAGCTGCCGCGAAACGATCTTGCGTTTGTCGTGGCGCCTCTCGCGGTCAGCACCCGGCGCCACTATGTCAGTTGTTAATCAAGGGATGCGGCTCTGACGGGTGCACCTGCGCCGTCCGGCCGCAAGAAAGGGAGTATGCGATGGCGAAAGTGACAAGCCATGAGAGCCGCGGCCGGCGCTCGGGCATGGGGATGGAGAGCCTTCCCGGATTCGATCCCACGCAGTTCACGGCCAACCTGGAGCCGCTCTTCAGCGCCGGGACCCGGATGATGGAGAGCTGGCGGGTGGTCAGCGAGGAGCTGATGGAGTTCAGCAAATCGCGGCTCACCCGCGGCATCGAGGTCGGCCGCAAGGTCGCCCACTCCACCAGCATCGACGAGGCGATGGAGGCCCAGGCGGAATTCGCGCGCTCGCTGATGCAGGACTACATCGCCGAGGGCAGCAAGATCGCCGAGCTCAGCACCCGCGCCCTCTTCGACAGTTTCTCCGCCCTGCAGCCGGAGAAGAAGGCGGCCGGACGCGGGACGAATGGTACCGAGGCGACGGAGTCGCACTCGGAGGAGCGGGTCGCCGCCGAATAGGCCTTCGCACTTCGCCGCGGCGGTGCCTGCCGCCGCGGCGGCCTGGAGCGGATGGCGGAAATGGCGTATGCGTTAGGCATCGCCATGTCCGATCATCTGCCGCTACGATTTAATGGTGCCGACCTCCTCGTCGACGGGAGCGGCGCCCTCTATTGGCCCGCCGAGGGCGTGCTGGCGGTCGCCGACCTGCATTTCGAGAAGGGCAGCAGCTTTGCCCGATCCGGCACGCTGCTGCCGCCCTACGACACCCGCGCCACCCTCGACCGCCTGGAGGCGGTGGCGGCGCGCTACCGGCCCCGGCGGATCCTGTGCCTCGGCGACAGCTTCCATGACGGGGACGGTGCCGGCCGCCTCGGCGACGACGAGTTGCGCCGCCTCGCCGATCTCATCGCGCGCCACGACTGGGTCTGGGTCGCCGGCAACCACGACCCGGCGCCGCCCGCCGGCGTCGGCGGCCGGGTGGTGGCGGAGTCCTTGGCCTGCGGCCCCCTCACCTTCCGCCACCTCGCCGCCTCCGACGCTGCTCCCGGCGAGGTGAGCGGCCATTATCACCCCAAGGCCAGCCTCTGGGTCCGCGCCCGCCGTCTCACCGGCCGCTGCTTCCTCGCCGACGACAGGCGGATCGTGCTGCCGGCCTTCGGCGCCTACGCCGGCGGTCTCGACGCCCGGGATCCCGCGCTCCGGAGCCTGTTCCCCGACGGCTGCGACGTGCACTTCATCGGGCGCTCGCGCATCGCCACGTTGCCGCGCGACGGGCTCGACCTCGTCTCTTGAAACGGAGGACCTTGTGACGCCATCCCATGAGGAGGACGCGGCGCGCGTGCGCCGCTGGTTCGAGCGCCTCGCCGAGCATGTGCGCGCGGTCGACTTCGAGGGCGCCCGGCCGATCTTCGCCAGCGACATGATCGCCTTCGGGACCTTCACGGATTTCATGACCGGCCGCGACAAGGCCGAGGCGGTGCAGTGGCGCAACGTCTGGCCTCACATCGACGAGTTCCGTTGGCGTCCGGACATCCGCGCCATCGTCTCGCCAGACCGGCTTACCGCCATCGGCATGGGGATCTTCGATTCGACGGGCTATTCCGAGGACGGCAAGCCCTATCCCCGGCCCGGCCGCGCGACGGTGGTGTTCGCGCGCCAGGGACTGGACGGCGACTGGGTCGCGCTCCATACCCATATGTCGCTGTTCCGCGATGTGCCCACGCGATCGTTCAAGAGCAAGCCGGAAAAACAGCGGGGCGGCTGAGCCGGCGGGATGGCCCTGCCCAATCGTCGAGCACGGCATGGCGCGCCGACGGGCATTGGCGGCCTGGGCCACAATCAAGGGCTGAGCCCGTCCCTCTCCCGGGAATTTTGCAGGGATTCCCGAGTTATGGCATAAGGCGCCCGCGACAATATCCCTCTGCGAAGGCCGTTCCTGCATGGCAGCCGCTAACTCCGTCGAACGCCCGAGCGCGCAACGGCTCTATCGCGCGGGGACGCCTGTCTTCGCCTTCCTGCTCTGGCTGGCGGTTTGCGCGCTCTGGGTCAGCGGCCATCACGACGCCTACGACCACCTGCTGCGCTATTGGGGCATCACGCCGTTCCTGCCGCCCTTCGTCGATCTCCATGACATTCTTTCCGCCGCCGAATGCCATCGAGCCGGGATCGACGTCTTCCAGTCCAATCCCTGCGACATACTGAACCGGCCGATGATCTATTCGCCGGTGTGGCTGCTGCTGATGCCGGCGCCGCTAGCGGCCGCCACCACCGCCCCTGGCGGCGTGGTGCTGAACCTGCTCTTCATCGCCTCGCTGGCATTTCTGCTGCGGCCCCAGAGCCTGGGCGAGCTGCTGATCCTCTGCGCCGCGACCGCCTCGACGATGGTGGTCTATGCCCTCGAGCGCGGCAACGCCGACCTCATCATATTCCTGCTGCTGCTGGCCGCGGGTTGGATCTATCGCCAGAACGGCGCGGCCCATGTGGTGGCCTATGGCGCGTTCCTCCTCGGCGGCCTCCTCAAATTCTACCCGCTGGTGCTGATGCTGCTGGCGGTGCGGGAGCGCTGGAAGCCGTTTCTCGGCCTCGCGGTGCTGTCGATCGTGATCATGGCCGCCTTCTTCATCGGCTACGCCACGGAGCTGCGCCTGGCGATCGGCCACATTCCCACCGGCGACTGGTTCACCGAGCAGTTCTCTGCTCAGAACGTGCCGTTCGGCCTGATCGAGGTATATCCCCAGCTGGCCGCGGCGGTGCCGCGCTTTGCCGGGATGCTGATGGGAGCGTTGGTAGCGTTCTCGCTCGTCGTGGCCGCGTTCCTCGCCCGCGGCATGCTGCACGCCACGGTGGCCGAGGACTGGACCAGCCCGGAGGCCATCTATCTCGTCATGGGCTCGGCGGTACTCGCAGGCTGCTTCTTCGCCGGGCCCAACGTGGACTATCGCGGCATCTACTTTCTGTTCGTGCTGCCGGGGATGATCGAGCTGGCGCGGCGCCACGCCAGCCTGCGGCCGCTGATGGCCGTCACCGTCGCGGGCATCCTCTTCACGATGTGGAGCGCGTGGCTCCGCAAGATCATCTCCACCGTTTTTCATTGGCACGTCGGCGAGGGCGCCGAGGCGTTTCCGAAATCCCTGGTGCTGTTCTGGATCGGGCGCGAGATCGTCTGGTGGTGGATCGTGAGCGTGCTCGTCGCCATCGTGCTGGCGTTTCTGCTGCGCTCGCCCCTGATGCGGGACGTGCTCGCGATGGCGCGGCCGAGTCCGGCGCGACGCTAGCGGGCGGAAAATGCTCTAGGAGTGATCCTCGACGAGTTCCGCGCGCAGGTTTGGGACGATGCTCAGCCACTTCGCCGGACTCTCCGGACTCTGGATCGAGATCCAGCGATACGGCAGCCGGGTCCAGTCCATGACCCGAGTGACACGATTGTCGAGCACGAGGTCGCCTTGATCCGTGTGCGCCACCAGCACGAGGTGCCCCTCGCCGCGCTCGGTGACCGCTGTGACCAAAAGAAGATCCTCCTTCGGCCATCCCCGCTCGATGAGCTCCCGCCGCTTGGTGAGAGCGAAGGTGTTGCAGTCGCCGGAGCCATCGGCGGCGTAGTCCCAGACGCGGGGATTCATCCGGCGCGGCCGGATCCTCGCGTTGACGTCGCCCTGAACCTCGTCGATCTGCCGCCACTTGCTCGTGGACATCGCCACCGGACCCGGCGCCTGCGTCTTTCCGACGCAGTCCCTAAGATGATGAACGCAGAAGCCGATGAAGCCCGCCGGCGGAACCGCCGGTGCACCAGTCGGGATGGGAGCGCCCGCATAAGCGTCCGCCGAGGCCAGCGCGGCAACGCCGACGACTATCGCCGGGAGAAGACGAAAGAGTATTCGCAAGACATCCTCGATTTTGATGGATGCAATGTAGCGAAGGCTCGCTCTATCTGTGTGACACCCTCGTGAGGTTTCAAAATTGCCACGGTGTTCGCGTGCTGCCGCCGAATTGCTTCGATGCTCGCGCGGACTCTCAACCGAGCAAAAAACGCGCCAACGGACTGGCGCTCTCGATCGGCCATGAGCACAAGATGTTGATCAGAGTTCTGGGCGCGGATGTCGCCGGCAGGGCCGGCCTGCGCATTAAAGCGGCGGCGTAATCTCACCCGCGCGGCTGGCCGTGACGTTCAGGTCCTTCACCAAACCATTGGCGAGCGAATAGACCCAACCGTGGACGGACAGATGCTGACCGCGCGCCCAGGCATCCTGCACGAAGACATCGGCCGCGACATTGCGCACCTGCCGGATCACGTTGAGCTCACACAATCGATCGAGCCGCGCGCGCGGATCGGCGATCAGGTCGAGCTCCTGACGATGCTCGTGATCGACCTCGCGGATCGGATGCAGCCAGTGATCCACGAGGCCGCGGCGCTTGCCGTCCACCGCCGCGCTCACGCCGCCGCACCCGTAGTGCCCCACCACCATGACATGCTTGACCTTCAGCACGTCGACGGCGAACTGCAGCACCGAGAGGTAGTTGGCATCCTGCGGCGGCGCCAGGTTGGCGACATTGCGATGCACGAAGAGCTCGCCGGGATCGAGGTCGACGATCTCGTTGGCGGGCACCCGACTGTCGGAGCAGCCGATCCAGAGGTATTCGGGAGCCTGTTGGCTCTCCAGACGCCGGAAGAAGCCCGCGTCGGAGGAGACCATCCGCGCCGCCCAGGCACGGTTGTTTGCCTTCAGTTTATCCAGCATGGGCGCGCTATAGCGCGAACCGCGGGACGCCGCAAGGCCGACGAGGTGCTAGCTGCGAGCCACCAGGCAAACGCCGGCGATCACGAGCGCGATTCCGCCGGCCCGGCTCCACGACATCGCGTCGTTGAACCAGAAGAACCCGATCGCCGCGGTCAGCAGGAAGCCGAGGCTGACGAAGGGATAGGCCTGGGAGAGCTGCGTCTTGGCCAGCGCGCTCAGCCAGAGGACGGTGCCGATGCCGTAAAGGCTGAAGCCGGCGATGATCGCGGGCGACAGGCCGAGCGCCAGGACGATCGACTTCCAGTCTCCGCTCGACATCGCCTGCTGCGCCGAGGGGCTGGAGACGCCGATCTTGAACGCGGCCTGGGCAACCGCGGACAGCATGACGCTGATCATGATGGTGACGAAAGTGGTGGCGGTCATCGACACTACAGCACCATGAAGGTCGCCCACTTGGCGGAGACGAGGAGAGCGACGAGGCAGGCCGCCACCGCCCAGGAGACCCAGTCGAAGGCGGCGTAGAGAATGGGATCGTCATGCATCTGGCCGCGCGACGTCGAGAGCCAGACACGGCATTGCCAGAACAGCATGAGCGGCACGATGCCCCAGAGCAGCTCCGGCATGGCGTAAAGCTCTTCCGTCGCCTCGCTCTGCACGAAGAGCGCGAGAACCAGCGCCGAGCTGAAGGACGAGGCGACGCCGAAGATGGTGAGCAGGTTGAGATCCTCGACCACGTAGCCGCGCCGCGCGGTGCGGGCCACGCCTTGCTCGGCGATCTCCCGCAGCTCCTCGACGCGCTTCACCAGGGCGAGGCTCAGGAACAGGAAGCTGGAGAATCCCAGGAGCCAGAGCGACACCGGATGGCCCACCGCCTCACCGCCGACGAACATGCGGACGGAATAGAGCGCCGCCAATATGAACACGTCGACCAGCGGCCGCTCCTTGAGCCGGGCGGAATAGCTGAGCGAGAGAACGACGTAGCAGGCGATGCCGAAGATCACATGGGAGGCATAGGCCAGGGTGCCGCCCCCGGCCAGCAGCAGCATGGCTGCCCCGAGCCCCGCTGGCACCGGCAGCGCGCCGCTGGCGAAGGGACGGAAGCGCTTGCGCGCATGGAGCCGGTCAGACTGGATGTCGACGAGATCATTGATGAGGTAGATCGCCGAGGCGATGCCGCAGAAGGCGAGGAATGCCAGCGCGGCCGCGCTCCAGGCGCCGAGATCCGTATAGGCGTGCGCGGTGAGCAGCGGCACGAAAACCAGGATGTTCTTTACCCACTGGTACGGCCGCATGGCCTTGACCAGCGCCCGCGCCTGGGATGGGCGAGCATCGAAGTGCCGCTCCACCGTCGCCAGCTTCGTCGCTGCGGCGGTGATGCCCCGCGGCGTATTGACCAGAACCGCCGCCCGCGCCGCGCGCCAGACCGGGAGGTCAGGCCGGCCGTTGCCGGCATAGTCGAAGCCCTTCTCGCCGAAGCGCGACACCAGCTCGCGCGCCTTGGCGCTGCCGGTGAGATTGACCGTACCGTCGGACGCGATCACGTCGTCGAACAGGCGCAGATGCCGGTTCACCGCATCGGCGATCGATTGATCCGCGCCGGTCACCAGGATCAGCCGTCGCCCGGCGGCCTTCTGCTCCCGAAGGTAGCCCAGCAGCTCTTCATTGTAGGGCAGCGTCCGCGCATCGAAGGTCGCGTAGGTCGCCAGATGCCGCTTCAGGCCCGCGCGGCCCTTGGTCATCAGCGAGCGCAATCCCGACGGGCGGCGAAGCTGAACCGACGCGGAGAGGAAGATCTCGTGCAGGGTGTCGCTGCGCACGAGGGTCCCGTCCAGGTCGACGCAGAGCGGCAGCGCGGTCAATCGGTCCCCCAGTGCCACCATGATTTGCTCTGTCATCCCCTGCTAGAGCGGTGGACCGCTCGCCGGCACCATACGGACGCGAGGAGTCCTGTCAACCGAGGATCCCCACGCGCGGCATCATCGGCAGTGGGTGTTGCAAGTTGGTTAACCGCCGCGCCGGACCCCGAGCGCCACATTGTCGATGAGGCGCGTGCGGCCGAGCCAGGCCGCCGCCAGGACGCGTCCGGGACGGTCCGCCGCCGCGAGCGGCGTCAGGGTCTCCGCATCGGCGACCTCGAGATAATCGATGCGCTCGAAGCCGGCGCGCGTCAGCGTCGCGAGCCCCTCCGCCGTCGCCGTCTGGACATCCGCGGCGCCACCCTCGATCCGCTCGACGACCTGCAACAGTACTTTATGGAGCGCGGGGGCGATCGCCCGCTCCGCCGGGGTCAGATAGAGGTTCCGCGAGGAGAGCGCCAGACCGTCGGGCTCGCGCACGGTCGCGACCCCGTCGATCCGGGTAGGAATGTCGAGGTCCCGGGCGGCGTGGCGGACCACCTGCAGCTGCTGGTAATCCTTCTCGCCGAAGCAGGCGACGTCGGCACGGGCCTGCAGCAGCAGTTTGGTCACGACCGTGGCGACGCCCGGAAAATGGTGGGGGCGCGAGCGGCCGTCCTGCCCCTCGGCGATGGCGCCCGCGGTCACCGTGGTGGAGAAACCTTCGGGATACATCTCCGCGACGTCGGGCGCATAGAGGAGGTCGCACTTGGCGCCGGACAGCTTCGCCGCGTCGCCGGCCTCGTCCCGGGGATAGCGCGCGAAATCCTCGCTCGGGCTGAACTGGGTGGGGTTGACGAAGATGCTGGCGACGGTGCGGTTGGCGACACGGCGCCCGTGCTCCACCAGGGCGAGGTGGCCGCGATGCAATGCCCCCAGGGTCGGCACCAGGGCCACCGTCTCGCCAGCGCGATGCCAGGCATCGACCATGCGGCGCAGCTCCGCCACCGTGCGCACCACGGGGAGAGCGCCGATCCGCGCGGGAGCCCAGTCGCTCATGCGCGGCGGTGTAGACCGGGGCCGGGCCGGCGACAAGCCCTATCTCCGCAGGGCCGGGCACGCGTTGACGAGGTCCGGGGCGGCGCCTAGTCTGCCGGTACCAAATGCTCCGTGCTCTTTCGAGGCCCTCATGACGGATCGCGTCCTGTCCCGTCGTCGCTTCCTTGCCAATACCGCGCTCGCCGGCGCCGGCAGCGGCGCGTTTCTGCTCGCCGCGCAACCGGCGGCGGCATTCCAGATCCAGCCGATGGACGCAGAGACTCATGCCCTCTACATGAATCGCTGTGGCGGCAAGGACGCCAGCGCCTACCATCAGGAGTTGCTGACGGAGGCGAAGGCCAAGCTCCCCGGCACGCTCAGCGACCGGGAGATCGCCGCCGCCCTGGCCGATCTCACCTGCCCCGTCTGCGGCTGCTCCCTCGCGAGCTGAGCCCGCGCCGACGCCCATCCCCTGCCAGAGAGTGCCATCGCCGTGAACCTTCACCTGCAGACCTGGGAAGAGGTCGAGACCTATCTCAAGAGCGCGAAGGGGATCATCATCCCCATCGGCTCCACCGAGCAGCACGGGCCCAACGGCCTGATCGGCACCGACGCGATCTGCGCCGAGGTGATCGCGCTGGGCGTCGGCGAGCAGACCGGCGCCATGGTCGGCCCCACCATCAACGTCGGCATGGCGCAGCATCACCTGGGCTTCGCGGGCTCGATGACGCTCCGCCCCTCGACCCTGATCGCGGTCATCCACGACTACATCACGTCGCTCGCCCGTCACGGCTTCGAGCGGTTCTTCTTCATCAACGGCCACGGCGGCAATATCGCCACCGTCACCGCCGCCTTCTCGGAGATCTATGCCACCGCGTCCATGCGCCCCGGCACCAATGCGCCGGTCGTGCGCTGCCGGCTGAAGAACTGGTGGGACACGCCGAACGTCAAGAGCCTCTCCCGGGAGCTGTTCGCGGACCGCGAAGGCAGCCACGCCACGCCGAGCGAGGTGTCCGTCACGTTCTATGCCCGTCCCGAGGCGATCAAGACCCGCGAGATCACGGCCATCGCCCCCCGCGGGCGCGACTTTGCCGATGCCGACGACTACCGGCGCCTGTTTCCCGATGGCCGCATCGGCTCCGACCCGTCCCTCGCGACGGCGGAGCACGGCAAGCGCTTCGTCGACACCGCGGTCAAGGACATCAGCGCCGACTACCTCGCGTTCGTCAGCCAAGCGTAAAGGATCGCTTGGCGACCGACCCCGATCTCGCCCGCCGGATCACCCTGATCGCGGCCGATACCTGGCCCGCCATCGAGACCTGGCTTTACGACGGCTGGGTGCTGCGCTTCGCCCGCGGCTACACCAAGCGCGCCAACTCCATCACCCCCCTGACACCGGGCGAGCGGCCGCTCGCCGTCAGGATCGACGCCTGCGAAGCCGCCTATGAGGCGCGCCAAATCCCGCCGGTGTTCTGCCTCCCCAGCACCGTGGACATCGGCACGCTCGACGACGTCCTGGCGGCGCGAGGCTACGGCAAGATCGACAAGACCAGCATCCGCGCGATGGCGCTGACGAACGCCTTGCCCGCCACCGGCACCGGGCTGGAAATCTCTCCCGTCCTCACCGAGGCCTGGCTCGATCCCGTCGCCGCCTGGAACGGGCTCGACCGGGGCCAGCGCGCCGCCTTCGCCGCCATCGCCGGCGGCATCCGCGAGCCCGCGGCCTTCGCCCTGCTGCGCTCGGGTGCCGCGCCGGTCGCCGCCGGCATCGCGGTCCGCCAGCAGGATCTCGTCTGCTTCCATGCCGTCATCACCGACCCCGCAGCCCGACGCCGCGGCTTCGCCCGCGTCCTCATGGTGGAATTGCTGCGCTGGGCACAGGCGGCAGGGGCGGCCACCGCCTGGCTGCAGGTGGTGAAGAGCAACGCGCCGGCGCTGCGTCTCTACAACGAGTTGGGATTCGATCGCGAGATATGCCGCTATCACTACCGCGCGCGGTAGTCGTTGATTTTGTCGCATTTCCGACGCCGAACCGGCATCCACTTCGGCGGGAAATGTTGCAGGCGGCGCCCTCAATCCCTCTTCAGCAGGCACTTCCCCAGCTCGTCCACCATTCCCGTGATGAGCGTGACGTAGAGATCGGGTCCGGCCTCGAGAGCGATACCCTCGGGGTCGAGGGTGCCGGTGCGCACCGTGGTCTCCGCGGTAATGCTCTTCATCAGCGCCGCCGGAACCTGCGGCTCGCCGAAGACGCACCGCACGTCGGACACCCGGATGCGATGACGCACCTCCTGCAGCCGGCTGGGCGACAGGGACTGCCCGGGCCCGGCGAGGATCGCGCCCACGGCCTTGAGCGTGTAGCGCCGCTCGAAATACTGATAGGCATCGTGGAAGACGACGAAGGGCTTGCCGGCGAGCGGCGCCAGCTTCGGACGGAAAGCCGCGTCGAGCCCGTCGAGGCGACGATAGAAATCCACCGCGTTGCGAGTGTAGCGCGGCGCGTGCTCGGGATCGGCGCTGGCGAGTGCCGCCGTCACCGCCGCGACGATCCGGCGCGCATTCACGGGATCCAGCCAGATGTGGCCGTCGGCGCCGGGACGGGCGGCGGACCAGTCCTGATCCGCCGCATCGGCGCCCCAGCCGCCGCCCTGGCGCGTCTGCAGCAACTGGACGCCCGGCGCATCCGCCAGCCGCACCACCTCGGCACGGGGCGTCCCGTCCACCAGCGGCTTCTGCAGAAAAGTCTCCAGCATCGGCCCAACCCAGAACACCAGGCGCGCCGCGGCGATGCGCTCGGTGTCCTCCGGACGGAGACTGTAGTCGTGCAGGGAGACGTTGCCGTCGACGATGAGAGCCGGCGTGCCGAGGCCGGCCATGACCGTCGCCACCAGGGAATGGATGGGCTTGATGCTGACCAACACCGCCGGCACCTCGGCGGCGGCGGTCGTTGCCACGACCAGGGCGGCGCCGGTCCCGAGCACGAGGGCGCGCCACCCCTGCCGCAGGCCCCGCCGGAGGATGACAATGACTGATATCATGCACATGTTATATCATAACAGCGATCAGCCCAGAGGCATCCATGGCTCGCAGCGCCGCCAAACGTTCCACCCCGCCCGCCTTCGTGGCGCCGCGGCACAACCACGAGAGCTGCGTCGACACCGCCCTCGACCGCGCCTTGGCGCTGTGCGCCAAGCACGGGACCCGATTGACCGATTTGCGCCGGGAAGTGCTGGCCCTGGTCTGGCAGGGACATGAGCCGGTGGGCGCCTACGACGTCCTCGACGCACTCCGCCGCCGGCATCCGGGCGCGGCACCCCCCACGGTCTACCGCGCGCTCGAGTTCCTGATCGCCGAGGGTCTCATCCACCGCATCGAGTCGCTCAATGCCTATGTCGGCTGCAGCCGCCCCGACGAGCCCCATGTGAGCCAGTTCCTGATCTGCGAGCGCTGCAACACCACGGTGGAGCTCGGCGACCCCACGATCACCGCCGCCGTCGCCCGCCGCGCCACGGCGCTCGGATTCGCCGTCACGCGCCAGACCATCGAGGTCCGCGGCCTCTGCCCGAACTGCCGGCGGGCGCAGCCGGCGGGGTGAGCGTAGGGGTGACGCGCTGCAGATCCGACACCGCGTCCTTCGACGCGCTCCCTCTGGTCGCTTGCTCAGGATGAGGGGCATCTGGTGATGGCACTAAGAAATATCGCCTCATCCTGAGCAAGCGGCCCCTTGGGCCGCGCGTCGAAGGACGCACGGTGCTCATCCAGCTGGATTGACACCAGCGCGATGCCGCTTCTACTCTGACCTCATGATCGATCGCCGCTCCACACCGCGCCTCCAACGCCAACGCCGTCAATCCGGCGGCGGCCTGTTGCGTGTGCACGGGGTCGGCGCGCTGGCCCAGGGATTACGATCCGACCAGGGATCGCCCCGCTAGCGCTTCGACAATCCCAATGCTCCCAGGCCCCGCCCACCCCGTGTTGGCGGGGTTTTTGTTTGTTCGCCGCCGTTGATTTCATCGAGAGGAGAGTTCCCTTGATCGACATCCAGCTCTATCTCACCTTCGTTCTCGCCACCGCGATCTTGATCCTGATCCCCGGCCCCAACGTGGCGCTCATCGTGGCGAACAGCGTCGCTTACGGCACCCGCTTCGGCCTCTTGACCGTGGCGGGCACGAGCTCCGCCATGGTGCTGCAGCTCGCGATCACCGCCCTCGGCATGACGGCGGTCCTGGACACGCTTGCCTACTGGTTCGAGTGGATCCGCTGGCTGGGCGTGGCCTATCTCCTCTATCTCGGCATCACCCAGTGGCGGGCGCCGGCGGTCGATCTCACCAGGACCCGTCCGCAGCCGAAATCGGTGCGCGAGATCTATCTCCGTGGTTTCCTGGTCTCGCTCTCCAATCCCAAGACGCTGCTGTTCTATGGCGCGTTCTTTCCGCAGTTCATCTCCGCGTCGGCGGCGCCGGAAGGACAGATCGCCGTGCTGTCCCTGACGTTCCTGGTGGTGGCGATGCTGCTGGACGGCGGCTGGGCGCTGCTGGCGGCGCGCGCGCGCGGAGTCCTCGCGACGCGAGGCCGGCTGCGCAACCGGCTGAGCGGCGGCTTGCTGATCGCGGCGGGGCTGGGTTTGGCGCTGGCGCGGCGGGCTAGGTAAGGATCGTGCGGATCGCGATGCCGGACTTGAGGGCGCGCGTCACCGGGGTCTTCTCGGCGATCTCGGCGATGCGGGCGCGCTGGGCGTCGTCGAGGGGCCCCTCGAGCCGAATCGTCCGCTCGATATGGGGATGGCGCTCCTCGCCGACGACTTCCCAATGGAAGGCGAGGTCGACGTGCACGGCCTTCAGCGGCCATTCCTTGCGCTCCGCATACATGCGCAAGGTGATCGCCGTGCAGGCGCCGAGGCCCGAGAGCACCAGGCCGAAGGGCGACGGGCCGGCGTCACCGCCATCGGGCTTCGGCTCGTCGGCGGTGAGCGCGTGGGTGCCGGTGCGGATCGAGGTCGCGTAGCGCGTCTCGCCGATCTCGGCGCTGGCGGTGGCGACGGTCCTCGGTTTGTGCTCGCTCATGTCAGCCTCCCGCGAAATCCAACGCGCGGCGCATCAGCTCGACGGCGCGACGGCTGGTGGGAAGTCCCTTCGCCTCGACCTCTTCCGGCGTGAACCAGCCGATGCCGGTGAGATGCTCAGGCTCCAGCCGCTCGCCCTCCCCCGCGCGCCAGTCGAGGACGACGCAGACCAGGGTGAAATGAAAGCGCACGCGGCTCTCGCCGTCGCGGTCGATGTAGTCGAATGTCGTCAGCACCTGGACGGGTGCTGCCTCGATGCCGGTCTCCTCCCGGAGCTCCCGCACCGCACATTCGAGCACGGTCTCGCCGAGTTCGAGCTGGCCGCCCACAAAGCCCCACTTGCCGGCGTCGGCGCCCTGGCCGCGTTGCGCCAGGAGGCATCGGGGTCCTCGCCTGACGGCGGCGAGGACCCCGACCCAGGGCCGATCCGGGTAGAGCCGGCTCACACGTCGGTCGCCGCGACCTGCCCTTCCAGCACCTTGTAGATCTCGCTGCCTTCCTTGCGGAAGGCGTCGGAGCGCTCCTCCATGCCCTTGCGGGCGTAGTCGCGCACCTCTTGCGAGATCTGCATGGAGCAGAACTTCGGCCCGCACATGGAGCAGAAGTGCGCGAGCTTGGCGCCCTCGGCGGGAAGTGTCTGGTCGTGGAACTTCTCCGCCGTCTCCGGATCGAGGGAGAGGTTGAACTGATCCCGCCAGCGGAACTCGAAGCGGGCGCGGGAAAGCGCGTCATCACGGTCGCGCGCGCCCGGATGCCCCTTGGCGAGGTCCGCCGCGTGGGCCGCGATCTTGTAGGTGATGACGCCGGTCTTGACGTCGTCGCGGTCGGGGAGACCCAGATGCTCCTTCGGCGTCACGTAGCAGAGCATGGCGGTGCCGAACCAGCCGATCATGGCGGCGCCGATCGCGCTGGTGATGTGGTCGTAGCCCGGCGCGATGTCGGTCGCGAGCGGCCCCAGCGTATAGAACGGCGCCTCCTGGCAATGCTCGAGCTGCAGGTCCATGTTCTCCTTGACCTTGTGCATGGGCACGTGGCCCGGGCCCTCGATCATCACCTGCACGTCGTGCTTCCAGGCGATCTTGGTGAGCTCGCCCAGCGCCTTCAGCTCGGCGAACTGCGCCTCGTCGTTGGCATCCGCCGTGCAGCCCGGCCGCAAGCCGTCGCCGAGCGAGAAGCTCACGTCATAGGCCTTCATCACCTCGCAGATCTCCTCGAAGCGCGTATAGAGGAAATTGTCCTGGTGATGGGCGAGGCACCACTTCGCCATGATCGAGCCGCCGCGCGACACGATGCCGGTGACCCGTTTCGCCGTCATGGGAATGAAGGGGAGCCGCACGCCGGCGTGGATGGTGAAGTAGTCGACGCCCTGCTCCGCCTGCTCGATGAGCGTGTCGCGGAAGATCTCGAAGGTGAGATCCTCGGCCTTGCCGTTCACCTTCTCCAGGGCCTGATAGATCGGCACGGTTCCGATCGGCACCGGCGAGTTGCGGATGATCCACTCGCGGATGGTGTGGATGTTCTTGCCGGTGGAGAGATCCATCACCGTGTCGCCGCCCCAGCGGATCGCCCACACCAGCTTGTCGACCTCCTCCGCGACCGACGAGGTCACGATGGAGTTGCCGATATTGGCGTTGATCTTCACCAGGAAGTTCCGGCCGATGATCATCGGCTCGCTCTCGGGGTGATTGATGTTCGCCGGGATGATGGCCCGGCCGCGCGCCACCTCGTCGCGCACGAACTCCGGCGTGACGTAGTCGGGAATCGCCGCGCCGAAATCCTGCCCGTCCCGCGCCGCCGCTTCCTTGAGCTGCTTGCGGCCGCGGTTCTCGCGGATCGCGATGTACTCCATCTCCGGCGTGACGACGCCGCGTCTTGCATAGGCGAGCTGGGTCACCGCGACGCCGCCCTTGGCCTTGAGCGGATGCCGCCCGGCGCGATCGAAGATCGGAACCGGGCTCTCCTCGCCGATCCTGAGGCCGTTGTCCTCGGGCTTGACCGCTCTGCCCGACGTCGCCTCGACGTCGCTGCGGCTGCGGATCCAGGATTCCCGGAGCGGCGGCAGGCCGGCGCGGATGTCGATGGCGACCGCGGGATCGGTATAGGGGCCGGACGTGTCGTAGACGCGCACCGGCGGCTCGTTGGCCGAGGGCGACACCTCGATCTCGCGCATGGGAACGCGGAGATCCGGATGGCGCTCGCCCGGCACATAGATCTTGCGCGAGGCCGGCAGCGCGCCGGTGGACACTTTGAAGGACTGCGTTTGTTGAGCGGTACCTTCGGGCATTGGCGATCTCCTCCGTAGAACAGAGTTACAGGGAGATCCGGGGCTTTGGGTTCTGAGGTTCGGCCGAGTCTCGGTCGAGTGCTTCCAGTCCCTACGCCGGTACGATCCGGATCAGGTTCTAAGGGTTCCCGCGGACTGGCGGTGTCTCAGCCCCCTACCGGGGCTCCCCTTGGAATACGGCAGTATCTGGTCGGCGTGCCGCCGGCGTCAAGCTGCCCGTCTCAGACCACCACGGTGCTGCCGCGCAGCAGCGTCTCCAGCTTCAGCGGCAGCTTGGCGCCGAGCCAGAGCGCGTGATGGGCGTGATCCACGTAATCGTCGCCGGTCAGGGGATGCACGAGAACCACGAGATCGCCGCGGTTCAGCATCAGCCACGGTACGAAGCGGGGAAATTCCTCGACGGGAAATGCAACCTGGTACATCGCCTGGGGATGCGGCCCCACCGGCTCGTCGCGCCAGCGGCCAAGGATGACCTTGAAGCGCCGGGCGAGATCATCGCGAAGTGCGGCGGCGGCAGGGCGGCTCGCCTCGTCATAATAGACGTGGGCGTGATAGCCGGTGATCGCCGTGGCGGGATCGGTCAGGGTGGACGTCATCGGGGGATCATAGACCCGCGACGACAACCGCCGCCACCCCCCGGGTTGGACGACTGCATAATTCGCTGCGGCATATCCAGACTGAGGGCTGTACACTCGGCGAGCGAGGCTGGCGGCGACCGGGAATCGCGGCCGGATGGTTTGGGAGCAAGGGGGTATCGCAATGCTTTTGGGAAATCGCCTGACATCGGCGAGCCGCCGTCTTGCCGTGACGGCCGTGCTCTTGGGAGCGGCGGCCTGCGCGCCAACCCACGTTCAGTCCACCCAAACCTATTCCGGCGCGCTGCTCCCGCGGCCCGACATGGTCGTGGTGAACGACTTCGCCGTCACGCCCGAAGAGGTGAAGCTCGACAGCGGGCTGCGCGCCCGCCTGATGAACGTCGTGAGCCCGGCTCCCGCGTCGGCGCGGGAGATCGAGGATGGCCGCCGGATCACCGCCACGATCTCGCGGATCTTGGTGGAAGAGATCCGCAAGCTCGGCCTGCCCGCGCGCCAGGGCTATGCGGGCGAGCCCATCGGTCCCGGCAACCGTCTGATCGTCGACGGCCAGATGGTGTCGATCGACGAAGGCAACCGGACCCGGCGCAATCTCATTGGCCTGGGCGCCGGCCACAGCACCGTCGAGGCGGACATGCAGGTCTACTACGACGCCAACGACGCCGGGGCGAAGCTCTTGGAGAGCTTCGAGGGCGTCGCCGAGAGCGGCCGCAAGCCCGGCGCCGCCGAGACCATGGGCGCCGGCGCCGCCACCGGACGGGTCGCGGAGTCGGCGGCGGTCGGCGTCGGAACCAGCGCCATCTCCGGCTCGGACGCCGAGGCGGATGCCCAGCGCATGGCGAAGGAGATCGCCAAGAAGCTGACACCGCTCTTCGTGCACCAGGGCTGGATCCCCGCGGGCAGCTAGCCAGCGCCAGGGAGACCATCATGGAGCTGTTCCAGAGTCCCTACAAGGCGCTGGTGTTCTTTCCGGTGATCGCGCTCGCCATTGCGCTGGAGGCGTTCTTCTACCGGCGCGCCAAGGGCCGCGCCTATCCCTGGAAAGACAGCGGCGTCTCCCTGCTGATCGCCGTCGGGCATAATTTCACCGGCTTCGTGAACCAGGTGGTGATCTACGCGATCTTCGCCCTCTTCGTCTGGCGCTATCGCATCTACACGATCCCCATGGACAGCGTCTGGTCGATCGTGGCGCTCTTCCTCCTCGAGGAGTTCGCGTACTACTGGTACCACCGGTGCGCCCATCGCATCCGCATCATGTGGGGCACCCACAGCGTGCATCACTCGCCCGAGGAATTGACGCTCTCCGCCGCCTATCGCCTGGGCTGGACGCCGATCCTCTCCGCGAGCTACCTGTTCTTCCTGCCGCTGGTGTGGATCGGCTTCGATCCCGCCTGGGTATTCGGCCTCCTGGGCATCAGCCTGCTCTATCAGTTCTGGCTGCACAGCACGCTCATCCCCAGGCTCGGCCCGCTCGAATGGGTGCTGAACACGCCCTCGGCCCATCGCGTGCATCACGCCAGCAACGACGAATACCTCGACCGCAACTACGGCGGCATCCTGATCGTATTCGACCGGCTGTTCGGAACCTACGTCGCCGAGGACGACAGGATCCCGATCCGCTATGGCCTCGTTCATCCCACGGGATCGTACAACCCGTTCGTCGTCGTGTTCGCCGAGTTCTGGCACATGCTGAAAGACGCGTGGGCGGCGCGATCCTGGGGCGACCGCTGGCGCGTCTTTTTCATGCCCCCGGGCTGGACGCCGAAGGCGCGTTCCGAGATCGCCTCGCGCTAGCCCTGCTCCCTGAGCTTCATCGCTCGCTGGGCCGCCGGCCGGTCGTAGCAGCGATGCAGCCAAGCATCGAGGCTGGGCATCGCCTTCAAATCCATCTGCAGGGCGCGCACCAGCACCGACGCCGTATTGAGGTCGGCGACGGTGAAGCCGTTGCCGACGAGATGTGGCTGCGCCTTCAGATGCGCGTCCAGCACCGCGAGGGGCGCCTGCAGCTTTTTCAGCGCCTCTTCCGCCTGCTTGGGATCGCGCTTCTCCGGCTTGAGGGCGATGGCGTGCAGGCCCCAGAGATTGATCGAGCCCTCCACCTCGGTGGTGGCCCAGAGCGCCCACTGCCAGAGCTTGGCCTCGTCCTGCAATGACTTGGGATAGAGCCCTTTGTCGCCGTGCTTCTTGGCGAGATAGAGGGTGATCGCCATGGATTCCCAGATCTTGAAGCCGTCGTCGTCGATGGCGGGAATGCGGCCGTTGGGATTGATCGCCCGGAAATCCGGCGCCTTGCAGCCGGCCTCGGAGATATCCGTCTTGATGTGCTCGTAGGGAATGCCGAGCTCTTCCGCCACCCAGAGTGCGCGGAACGCGCGCGAGCGCGCCATGCCGTAGATCCGAAGCCCCATCGATCAGTCCCCTCCTAGTATAAGGTGCGGCGGCGCGCTTGCCGCGACACGCTCCTTGTATCGACAAATCCGCGACATGGGGAGTCGACGAAAGCCGGCCCTGCTGCTCAAATGGTCGCCCGCCTTCCCGCCCGAGGTCCCATGGCCGATCTGACCCGCCTCTCAGCATTCGACGCCGCCCGGAAGATCGCGAACGGAAGCCTGACGTCCGAGGCGCTGGTGCGCGCCTATCTCGACCGTATCGCCGAGCGCGAGCCGGCGGTGCGCGCCTGGCAGCATCTCGACCCCAAGCAGGCGATCGCGGCGGCCCAGGCGCGGGACAAGGGCCCGGCGCGCGGGCCGCTCCACGGCGTGCCGATCGGCGTCAAGGACATCATGGACACCGCCGACATGCCGACCACCTACGGCTCGCGGGCCTATGAGGGCTTTCGGCCGCGGGCCGACGCCGCCTGCGTGGCGCTGGCCCGCGCCGCCGGCGCGATCGTCCTCGGCAAGACCGTGACTACGGAATTCGCCGCCGGCTCGCCGGGAAAGACGCTGAACCCGCACAATCCCGCCCACACGCCCGGCGGCTCCTCCAGCGGCTCGGCGGCGGGCGTCGGCGACCGCATGATCCCCCTCGCCTTCGGAACCCAGACCGCCGGCTCGATCATCCGCCCAGCCTCCTATTGCGGTGCGGTCGGCTACAAGCCGAGCTTCGGCACCGTGGCGATATCCGGCACCAAGGCGCTCGCCGAAAGCTTCGACACCGTGGGCGGCTTCGCCCGCACCGTCGGCGATGTCGCGCTCTTCATCGGCGCGCTCAGCAACCGGCCCGGCCTCGTGCCGAAGGAGCCGCATCCGAAGCCGCGCATCGGCCTGTTCCGCACCGCCCAGTGGGGGCTCGCGGACCCGGCGGGCCAGGCGGCGCTGGAGCGGGCCGCCGAGCAGCTCGGCCGAGCCGGCGCCAGCCTCGCCGATCGCCCGGCGTTTCCCGTCTACGACCGCCTCGTCGACACCCACCTCACCCACATGAACTACGAGATGGCGCGCAATCTCGCCTGGGAACGCACCGAGCGGTGGGATGTGCTGGCGCCGCGCACTACCGAGACCTTGCGCGAGGCGGTGCACATCACCGCCGAGAGCTACGACGAGATGCGCCGCGCCACCGCCGAGGCGCGCGAGCGCGTCGCCGAGCTCTTCGGCGAATTCGACGCCCTGCTGGTGCCGGCGGCGCCCGGCGAGGCGCCGGCGCGACTGGATATGACCGGCGATCCCGTCTTCAATCGTATCTGGACGCTGCTGCGCCTCCCCTGCGTGACGGTGCCGGCGGCGCGCGGTCCGGCCGGACTGCCGATCGGCGTCCAGCTGGTCGGCCGCCTCGGCGACGACGCCCGCACCCTCGCCGTCGCGCGTTTTGCCGAGCAGGCCTTCGAGCCGATCGCGTGAGTCTGGCTCCGGCGGCGCTGAGGCGGCGCCCGGCGGCCGCCGGCGTCGTGCTGCTCGCGGGCCTGGCGCTGGCCTGGGGCGCCGCGTGGCCGACCTCGAAGATCGTGCTGGACGAGATGCCGGTGCTGGCCTTCCGCACCACCTGCGTTGCCGTGGGCGGCGCCGGAGCGCTGCTGATGGCGCGGCTCGCCGGCGAGCGGATCCGGCTGCCGCGCGGCGAGATCGGGCCGCTGATCCTGGTCTCGCTTCTCAACGTGACCGGCTGGCAGCTCGCGATGGCCTATGGGCTGCGCCTGATGCCGGCGGGCCGCGCCAGCATCATCGCCTACATCATGCCGGCCTGCGCCACGCTCTTCGGCTGGCTGGTGTTGAAGGAGCGGCTCGGAGCGGCGCGGCTCTGGGGCCTGGGCCTCAGCATGGCCGGGCTCGCGGTGCTGGTGGCGCCGGACCTGGATCGCGTGCTGGCGGCCCCCACCGGCGTTCTCATGATGGTGCTGGCGGCGACGAGCTGGGCCGCCGGCACGGTCGGCATGAAATATTTTCGCTGGTCGCTGACCGCGATGCAGACGACCGGCTGGCAGTTCGTCATCGGCGGCATCCCCATCGTGCTGGCGGCGGCGGTGACCGGGGCGATGCCGGATCTCGCGACACTGAGCCCCCGCGCCACCGCGTCCCTGGCTTATGTGCTGATATTTCCCGTTGTGTTCGCCCAATGGGCCTGGTTCAGGGCGGTGGAGCTGCTGCCGGGCAGTGTTTCCGCTATGGGAACGCTCGCCATTCCCGTCGTGGGGACGCTTTCCGGCGCCCTGCTGCTGGGCGAGCCGCTGGAGTTCTCGGAGCTGGCGGCCTTGGTGCTGGTGGTGGCGGGCCTGGCGCTGGTGGCGCTCCGTCCCGTGGCCAAGGCAAGTTGAGGCGGTTGCGCGCGCCGCGCCGATGCGGCAGCCTCCTGTCCCATGCTGAGCCGCCCGATTCTCCTCGCCGTTGCCCTGACGCTGACAGCGCCGCTCCTGGGGTGCGGCGCGAACAGCCTGCAGCCGTTCGACTGGGCGCCGGAGCCGGCGCCCAGGGGTCCCAAGGAGGACTTCACTCGGATCGGGGTCTGCTACAACCGGCAAACCGCGACACCAGAGCAGGTGCTCGCGGTGGCCGAGGCCAAATGCGAGCCCGGCACCACGCCCTATCTCCTCGACCAGGATATGTGGCTCGTTTGCCCGATATTGACGCCGATGCGCGCGACCTACGCTTGCGTGAAGGCGCAGACGTCGGCGCCATCCCAATAGGCCGGCAGCGCCGGAGGCCGCCTCGGCAAACAAAAGCCCCCGGGACGGGGTCCCGGGGGCTGGCTAATTCGAGCCGCGGATCAGCTCGGCTGCACAGTGGACTTCTTCGTCTTGTGCTTGGCGATGTGCTTCTTGGTCGACGTCTTGTGGGCGACGTGCTTCGTCGTGGTTTTCTTGTGGGCCACGTGCTTCTTCGTCGACTTCTTGTGTGTCTGGTCGGTGGTCGCGGCCTGCGCGCTGGTAGCCAAGGGAAGCGTGGACGCGCCCACGAACGAGAGCAGGGCCAATGCCGTAATCAACGCCTTCATAGAGGACTCCTGGAGATGGGAGATGTGACGTACTGGTGGGTGATCGGTGGGGTCACTCAAGATCCGAAATCTGCGACCGCGAACCGCTGAGTGGCGTGCGGATAGTAGCACGCGATGCCTCGAATGCGACAGAAATCCCGGAGAATTCTGCATCGCACACTCGTCATCAACGCCGTGAATCCGTTCCGCTCAGGTCGCAACGCTCGGCCGTCCCGCATGATCCGCTCGACCGGTCCATTCTGTTTTATCGATTCTTCAAATTTCGTTAACCTCGATGCTGCGAAACCTTTCGCGCGGGGGATCCGGGGCCACGCTGGCCGGCATCGAAGTCCCGTCGGGCCGGCGTCGACGGCCGGTCAGGCATCGCGGCACCGCCGCCAGCCCGGGTGCAGTAGCCGGCGCGCCGCAGGAATTTGACTAAAGTTCTCGGGAGATTTTGTTCGGCTTTGATATGATCAACTACTTGCCGGCCATCTAATTTTACTTGCGATTAAGAGTTTGAGCCGAAACTCCGTGGGTTGGATCCGCAAAAGAGAGGACCTCCCATGCGTGCGTTTTTCAAGCATCTGATGCGTAACCGCGCCGGCGCCACGGCGATCGAGTATGGCCTGATTGCCGCCCTCATCGCGGTCGTGACCATCGCCGGTCTGACCGTCGTCGGCAGCACCCTCAATGCCAAGTTCAATACGATCGCAACCGACGTTGGCTAAGTCGCGATCGCGGCATCGGTGCGTTGCTAAAATAAAACGGTCGGGCGCGAGCATCGCGCCCGACCGTTTGATTCCCGGCTCCGAAAAAACTCTTGGAGCGCGACGGCAGGAAGGCATTGGTGCGGCCTCCTTTTTTTGCCGAGAGTCACCGACGAATGTTCTTCAAATCACTTACAAATTATTGATCGCAAAGGCAATTCCGCGACCGACTTAAGACTCTGTTAGTGAGGTCCTCAGTAGGATGCGCCCGTCGTCCACTGAGACTCAGGAGCCACTTCAGATGACTAAGTTCATTCGCAAGCTGCTTAACAATCGTTCGGGCGCGACGGCTATCGAGTACGGCCTCATCGCCGCCCTCATCGCGGTTGTTACCATCGCCGGCCTCACCGTCGTCGGCAGCAACCTGAACAAGAAGTACAACACGATCGCGACTGACATTGGGTAAGCCGCGCTCGCCGCGTTGGCCGCAAGGCCGACGCGGCACCGTCCGCGTCGGAGGGGGACGGCTCGAAGGAGCCGTCCCTTTCCTCCCTGCGGCAGGTGGCACCGGAGAATCCGTGCACATGACCGCTCAATTCATCGACCTCATCTCGCTCGCCGTCTTCGCCGCTGCATTGCTGGGCGCGGCCTACACAGACGTGCGGCGGTATCTCATCCCGAATCGCTATCCCGCGGCGATCGCCGCCGCCTACGCGCTGTTCGCGACCGGCCATCCGCTGGCGCAAGGCCTCTGGAGCCTGGCCGCCGGCGCGGTGATGCTCGTCGTGGGCGCCATCCTGCTGGCCACCCGCGTGATGGGCGGAGGCGATGCCAAGCTGCTCGCCGCCACGACGCTGTGGGCGGGCCCCTGGCTCGCGCCGTCGTTCCTGATGGTCGTCGCCTTCGCGGGCGCCGTGATCGCGCTGGCCTGGCTCACGCCGCTGCGCCGACTGATGCCCGCGGCTCCCGCCGAGCTGGCACCGCCCGCGGTCTCGGGCGGACGCGCGCGTCTCGCGCAGCCCGTTCCCTACGGCGTCGCAATCACCGCCGGCGGATTTTATCTCGCCGCCATCCACGTCTTTAACTGAGCCGAGCTACAGGGAGTCAATCATGTCCCTTCGCCGCATCATCTTCGTCCTGATCGCGCTCGTCGCGTCAGGCAGTACCATTGTGATCGGGCGGATGTGGCTCGAGGCGCAGCGCGCGCAGCAGGTGGTGGAAAAGCCCGCCGAGCAGCCGACGGGTCCGAGCGTGCTCGTCGCCAAGGGCAACCTGCCCGCCGGCACTTTCATCCGCCCCGAGAGCCTGCGCTGGCAGATGTGGCCGGAAGCGAACGTCGCGGCGAGCTACGTCGTCCAGAGCAAGCATCGTCTCGAGGATTACGTCGGCGCCGTCGTGCGCTCCGGCATCAGCGACGGCGAGCCGCTCACCGACACCCGTGTCGTGCGCCCGGGCGACCGCGGCTTCCTGTCGGCGGTGCTCACGCCGGGCTATCGCGCCGTCACCGTCAACGTATCGCCGAGCGCGGGCCTCGCGGGCCTGGTGTTCCCCGGCGACAAGGTGGACCTGATCGGCGCTTTCCACGTCGAGTTTGAAGCCGCCAAGGATGGCACCGCCCATCCGGCGCACTACGCCAGCGAGACCGTCCTGACGGACGTTCGCATCCTGGCAGTCGACCAGCGCGTCGATGACCAGAACAAGGAAGTCGTGGTGGCGAAGACCGCCACGCTCGAGGTGACGCCGAAGCAGGCCGAGATCATCTCGGTCGTCTCCGAGTCCGGCAAGTTCTCGCTGAGCCTGCGCAGCCTCGCCCCGGGCGACGGCGCCACCGAGGTCGCCTCCGACACCCGCACCTACACCTGGGACAGCGACGCGATCAGCATGCTGGCGCCCCCAGGCGGCAACGGCGTCACCAAGAAGGTCAGCGTTGTCCACGGCGATAAAGCCGAGAGCTTCGAATTCCCGAGGAGCCCACGATGAACCCCGTCATTCCGACCCGGCGGCTGCTGTCGCCCGTTCTCGCGCTGGTCGCGGGAATCGCGATCGCCGCGACTGCCATCGTCCCCGCCGGCGCCGCGCCGAAAACGACGACGCCGGCCAGCTCGACGCTGCAGCTCGACGTCAACAAGGGGCGTCTGGTCCATCTCGACCAGCCCGCCGCCAGCGTGTTCGTCGCCGATCCGAACGTCGCCGACGTCCAGGTGAAGTCGCCGTCGCTGGTCTATCTCTTCGGCAAGGCCGCGGGCGAGACCACGCTCTACGCGGTCAGCGACAACGATCAGGTGCTGGTCAACGCCAACGTCGTGGTGCGCCACAACGTCGAGCGGCTGGAGCAGGCGATCCACGACATGCTGCCGCGCAGCGCCGTCAGCGTCAGCACCGTCGACGACGCGCTGGTGCTCGAGGGCACCGTCTACTCGGCCTCCGAGGGCGAGGACGTGCGCCGCATCGCCGCGCATTTCGTTCCCGATCCCAAGCAGCTCATCAACAAGATGAAGGTGGATGCGCCGAACCAGGTGAACATCCGCGTCCGCATCGCCGAGATGTCGCGCAGCGTGACCAAGGAGTTCGGGTTCAACTGGGAGAACTTCTTCGGCATCGGTAACTTCGTGATCGGCGCGGCCACCGGCCATTCCGTGCTCACCGCCGCCAACGCGTTCAACACCCGCAGCACCGTTCAGGGCACCCAGGCCTCGGTCGACAACCTCTTCGGCGGCTTCAACGCCGGCCGGACCGACGTCAACGTGCTGCTGGACGCGCTGGAGAACCAGGGCCTCGTCACCGTGCTGGCGGAGCCCAACCTGAGCGCTCTCTCGGGCGAGCCCGCGAGCTTCCTGGCGGGCGGCGAATTCCCGATCCCGGTCCCGCAGGGCAACAACACGATCTCGATCGACTTCAAGAAGTTCGGCGTCAGCTTGAACTTCGTCGCCACCATCGCCGCCGGTAATCGCATCAACCTGCACGTCCAGCCCGAGGTGAGCGAGCTCTCCACCACCGGCTCGATCCAGATCTCCGGCACCACGGTTCCGGCGCTCACCACGCGGCGGGCGGAGACCACGATCGAGCTCTCCAGCGGCCAGAGCTTCGCTGTCGCCGGATTGCTGCAGAACAACATCAACCAGAACATCAACAAGTTCCCCTGGCTCGGCGATGTGCCGGTGCTCGGCACGCTCTTCCGCTCCACGTCGTTCCAGCGCGGCGAGACCGAGCTCGTCATCATCGTGACGCCCTACATCGTGCGCCCGACCGCGACCGCCAACCGCCTGCTGATCCCGACCGACGGCTACGTCACGCCGAACGACGAGCGGCAGATCCTGAACGGCGACATGAGCCGGCCGCAATTCCTGAAGCAGGGGACGGCCCCTGCGAGCCGCAGCGGAACCGGTCTGATCGGCCCCGCCGGCTTTGATCTCGAATAGCTGAGGTGACACCGTGAAGAACCGACTGATCATTCTCCTCGCGATCGCCTCCGCCACGCTGCAGGCCTGCAATACGACCACGCCCGACGAGTGGACGGACCAGCAGGCGCCGCGCCAGTTGCGGGTCGACTTCCAGCGTCTCACCCACGCGACCGCCTTCCCGTCGGGAAGCGCGCAGATCGCGCAGGGCGAGCGGGATAGCCTGCTCGGCTTCCTGCGTACCGCCGAGGTCAGCCCGGACGACACCATCTACCTGGAGGCCGCGGACGAGGACAAGCTCTCGGGCACCCGCGTCGGCGCCCTCGTGCGCGACCTCTCGCGCAAGGGCTACTCGGTCGCGACCTTGCCCGCGGCGCGCGACGCCGTACCGGCGAATTCCCTGCTGGTGGTCGTCGAGCGCTACGTGGTGACGCCGCCGGATTGCCCGAACTGGACCAAGTCGTCGAACGGCGACCATGAGAACGCGGTGTCGAGCAACTTCGGCTGCTCCAACATCACGAACCTGGGTTTGATGGTTGCCGACCCCCGCGATCTCGTGGTCGGCCGCGATCTCGGCCCGGGCGAGGCCGATTACACCAGCCTCGCGATCCAGCGTTACCGCGCCGGCAAGACCTCGCCGTTGCCGGGCAACAGCGCTGGCCAGACCTACACCTTCGCGCCGATCGCCCCCGGCGGCAGCTCGAGTCCCAGCACGGGTCAGTAATCATGGCGGATGCCGCCGAAGCACAACGCGAGGATCCCGGCGCGATAAACTTTCTCGCCTGCGTAGGCGACGAGGTGACTCGCGAGACGGTAAACCGTGTCGTCTCGCACCTCGGGCCTTTGCAGGCGAAGGTGCGCTCGGGCGATCTCGCCTCGGCGCAGCGCGCGATCGACCCCGCGGCCCCGCCGGATCTGATGCTGCTGGACATCTCCAACAGCGACGATCCCGTGACCGGGCTCGAGGACCTGCTGCAGCTATGCCCGCGCACCACGCAGGTGCTGGTCATCGGCTCGGTCAACGACGTCAGCCTCTATCGCGCGCTGATGTCGCTGGGCGTGGTCGACTACCTCGTGAAGCCGGTTTCCGGCGACGTGCTGCACGATGCCTTGGCGGCGGTCATCGACCATCGCGGCTCGGAATCGTCCGCGGCGCTGCCGCGCATCCAGGCCTACGCCTTCCTCGGCGCCCGCGGCGGCATCGGCACCACGACGATTACCGCGGCGATCGCCTGGTACTTCGTCAACGAATTCCATCAGCGCGCGGCGCTGGTGGATCTCGATCTGCATTTCGGTACCCTCGCGCTCAGTCTCGATCTGGAGCCGGGCCGCGGCCTGCGCGAGGCGCTGGAGCATCCCGAGCGCATCGACGACCTGCTGCTCTCCTCGGCGATGGCGAGCGCCGGCGATCGCCTCAAGGTGCTGGCCAGCGAGGAGTCCCTCGACGAGGCGTTTCATTTTCACCCCGATGCGCTGGGTCCCCTGTTCGACGCGCTCAGCAACGACTTCGACCGCCTGATGATCGATCTGCCGCGGCGCCTCGACGACTGCGGCCGCCACCTGGTGGCGAACGCGGACCAGCTGGTCCTGATCACCGACATGTCGCTGCCGGGGCTGCGCGACACCTTGCGCCTGATCGACCTCGCCAAGCGCGTGGGAACCCGCACGCCGCCTCTCGTGGTGGCGAGCCAGGTGGGTGCCCCCCATCGCGGCGAGATCAGCCAGCGCGAGTTCGAGCGCGGGCTGGGCGCGGGCATCGACCACCTCATCTCCTACGATCCCAAGGCCGCGGTCGCCATGGCGCATGAGGGCAAGGCGCTGCCGGCGGCGGCGCGCACCAGCAAGGCCGCGGAAGAGATGCTGGCGCTGGCCCAACGGCTCTCCGGCCGGGAAGCCGGCGGCAAGAAACGCGCGCGCGGACTCCCGCTCCTCGGTCGCCTCTGGAAGTAGACAGTCATGTTCAGTCGACGCGGCTCAGACAATCCCCTCCAGGCACGCATCCAGGCGATCAACGCCCAGCGCGGTCGCCCCGGCGCGGCCGCTCCGGCGCGCCCGGAGGCGGCGGCGACGGCGGCGGCGCCGCCCAGGCCCAGGCTCGACGACACCACCCTGGAGAGCGCCCGCGCCCTGGTGCAGCCGGCGATCGAGGCCGTCATCGATCTCGGCAGCGTTCCGAACAAGGTGCGCAGCGAGCTCGCGCGGCAGGTGGAAGAGATCACGCAGCGGACGCTCGACGAGAACCATCTCGCGCTGCAGCCCAATCAGTTCCGTGACCTCGTTTCCCTCCTGGTGACGTCGCTCGTCGAGGCCGCGCGCGCGCGGCCGCAGCAGCGCTCCCAGGTAGAGGCGGTGTCGCGGACGTCCACGGCCAGCGCCGCCAGCCGCGCCAGCATCGACGACGCCATTCCGCGCATCTATCCGCTGGTGATGGAGCGCATCGATACCGAGGTCGCGGCCAAGCTCAAGCGCGAGGAGCTTGCCCGCCAGCTCGCCGGCGTCGTGGCCGAGGTCCTGGTCGAGCAGAAGATCCAGCTCAATTCCACCGAGCAGCGCGATCTCGTCGTCGTGCTCCTCAACGACATGCTGGGCTTCGGCCCGCTGGAGCCGCTGCTGGCGGACGAGACCGTCAACGACATCATGGTCAACGGCGCCAAGCAGGTCTACGTCGAGCGCCGCGGCAAGCTGGAGCTCACCGACGTCACCTTCCGCGACAACGCCGCACGTCATGAGCATCGCGACCCGCATCGTCACCATGATCGGACGCCGCGTCGATGAATCGACGCCGCTGGTGGACGCCCGCCTCCCCGACGGCAGCCGCGTCAACATCATCGTGCCGCCGCTGGCGATCGACGGCCCCTCGATCTCGATTCGTAAATTCTCCAAGAAGGGCATCACTCTCGACGTGATGTCCAAGCAGGACAACATCTCGGCGCAGATGGAGACGGTGCTCAAGATCGCCGCGCGCTCGCGCCTCAACATCCTGATCTCCGGCGGTACCGGCTCGGGCAAGACCACGCTGCTCAACGCGATGTCGCAGATGATCGACTCCGGCGAGCGCATCGTCACCATCGAGGACGCCGCCGAGCTTCAGCTGCAGCAGCCGCACGTCGTGCGACTGGAGACACGCCCGCCCAACCTCGAGGGCAAGGGCGAGATCACCATGCGCGATCTCGTGAAGAACACGCTGCGTATGCGCCCCGACCGCATCATCCTGGGTGAGATCCGCAGTTCCGAGGCGCTCGACATGTTGCAGGCCATGAACACCGGCCACGACGGGTCGCTCTCCACGGTCCACGCCAACCGGCCGCGCGAGGCGCTGACCCGTCTCGAGAACATGGTCGGCATGGCCGGCGTCAACCTGCCGAGCCGCGCGGTCCGCACCCAGATCGCCTCCGCCGTGCACATGATCGTGCAGATCAGCCGCATGCGCGACGGCATCCGCCGCGTCACCTCGATCACCGAGGTGATCGGCATGGAAGGCGACGTCATCACGACGCAGGAGTTGTTCGCCTATAAGTACGAGGGCGAAGACACGAACGGCCGCCTCAAGGGCCGGTTCGAATCCAGCGGACTTCGTCCCGGCTTTACACCGCGCGCCGAGTATTTCGGCCTCGATCGCGCCCTTATGGAGGCAATGGCCTAGCCATGGACAGCGAAATCCTTCTCTGGGTGGTCGCGGCCGCAGCCGGCCTCACCGTCCTGTCCGTTGCCTTCGCCTTCGGCGGCGACGAGGGAAATACCAAGCGCATGCAGCGCGTGCGCGATCGCGCGCGCGGCAAGGGCGGTGACGAGAAGGCGGCGGAAATGATCCTTCGCCTGGATCAGAAGTCAAAGGGCGGCGGCCTCAGCGCGATCCTGGGTAACTTTCTACCGCGTCCGGAGCTGCTGCGTCAGCGGCTCTACCGCACCGGCTGGTCGATCAGCTTCGGCACCTACGGGGTCGGCTGCGCCATCTCCGCCGTCGTCGTGCTGGCGGCGATGCTGTACTTCGGATTGCCGCTCGTCGCTGCCGTTCCCGGTGGCCTCGTGAGCGGCCTGATGCTGCCGCATATGGCGGTCGGGTTTGCCTGCAAGCGTCGGGCGAAGAGGTTCACCGCCATGTTCCCGGAGGCGATCGGCCTCATGGTGCGCGGCATCAAATCGGGCCTGCCGATTGCCGAGACTTTCGTCGTGGTCGGGCAGGAGGTGCCGGATCCCGTCGGCGGCGAGTTCCGCCGCGTCTCCGACGAGGTGCGGCTCGGCCAGTCGATGGATCAGGCTCTCTGGGACGCCGCCAAGCGCGTCGACACGCCGGAGATCAAGTTCCTGGTGGTCAGCCTATCGGTGCAGCGCGAGACCGGCGGTAATCTCGCCGAGACGCTGGAAAATCTCGACGTCATCCTGCGCCGCCGCCGTCAGATGCGGCTCAAGATCAAGGCGATGTCGTCGGAGGCACGCGCCAGCGCCGCGATCATCGGCGCCCTGCCCTTCATCATGCTGGCGATCCTGTCCGGCGTGAATCCCGACTACATCGGAAAGCTCTTCACCACGTCGATGGGCAACATGATGCTTGCCGGCGGCGGCTTCAGCATGGCGCTCGGAGTCGGCATCATGCAGAAGATGGCTCGCTTCGACATCTAGAGAGAGATCGCAATCATGCACGGCATATTCGGCGACCTCTTCGGCTCGCTCGCGGGATTCTTCGATGAAAGCGGCATCGCCATCGTCGGCGGCGTCGGCGTGTTCATCACCATCCTGGCGCTGGGCCGTGCCTTCGTGGCGCACGATCCGATGGCGGCTCGCCTCAAGAGCCATCAGGAGCGCCGTCAGCACCTGCTGCAGGAGATCCTTACCGGCGACAAGCAGCACAAGGCCGCCAAGCAGGCCTCCGTCAACCTCATGCGCCAGCTGGTGGAGAAGCTGAAGCTCACCCGCGGCGACGACGCGCGCAAGACCGTCGACAAGCTCGCCCAGGCCGGCTGGCGCTCGCGTGATCAGCTGATTCTCTTCCTCGGTGCGCGCCTGGTGCTGCCGTTCGTGGCCGGCGGTGGCGCGCTGCTCTTCCTGGCGTACGCCGGCAGCGAGATCTCGACGACGAGTACGCTGCTGGTGGCCGGCGGCGGCGTGCTGTTTGGCGGATACCTGCCTGTCATCATGCTCCGCAACGCCATCTCGAAGCGCTATCAGAAGCTGCGCCGCCAGCTGCCGGACGGCCTCGACCTTCTGGTGATCTGCGCCGAGGCCGGCCTCAGCCTCGACGCCGCGCTCACCCGCGTCGCCCGCGAGCTCGGCGGCTCCGCGCCGGAACTCGCCGACGAGCTCGGCCTCACCTCGATCGAGCTGGGCTTCCTGCCGAACCGCCGCCAGGCGCTGCTCAACCTGGTGCGCCGCGTCGACCTGCCGCCGTTCCGCGCCGTCATCAATACGCTGATGCAGACCGAGCGCTACGGCACGCCGCTTGCCCACTCGCTCCGCGTGCTGGCGGGCGAGTTCCGCGACGAGCGCATGATGCGGGCGGAAGAGAAAGCCGCCCGCCTGCCCGCGATCATGACCGTGCCGATGATCCTGTTCATTCTCCCGGCCCTCTTCGTCGTGCTGATCGGGCCGGCCATCGTCCAGGTGATCGAGACCTTCAAGTAGGAAACCGCGCGGGCGCCACCCGCGCCGCGCCTTCCCTACCGGCGGATCGTCGCCGCCGACTGGCCGAACAGGATGCGCCGCTGCTCCTCGGTCTGGATGCCGGGATTGGGATTGTTGACGCCCTTCGCCTTCTCGTAGGCGCGCACCACGGCGGGGCGCGCCTTTATCGCTTCGAACCAGCGCTTCAGGTTCGGAAAATCCTCGAGCTTCTGGCCCTGACGCTCGTAGGAGACGGTCCAGGGATATGACGCCATGTCGGCGATCGAATAGGGCCCCGCCATGAACTCGCGATCCGCCAGCCGCTTGTCCAGCACCGCATAGAGGCGGCTGGTCTCGCGCACGTAGCGGTCGATCGCGTAGGGGATCTTCTCCGGGGCATACCCGGAGAAGTGATGGTTCTGTCCCGCCATCGGCCCGAGCCCCGCCATCTGCCAGAACAGCCACTGCAGCGTCTCGGCGCGGCCGCGCAGATCCCCGGCGATGAACTTGCCGGTCTTCTCGGCGAGGTAGAGGAGGATCGCGCCGGACTCGAAGAGGCTCACCGGCGCGCCCTTGTCCGCGGGCTGGTGATCGACGATCGCGGGCATGCGGTTGTTGGGGGCGATCGTCAGGAAGTCGGGCTTGAACTGCTCGCCGGTGCCGATGTTCACCGGCAGGATCTTGTAGGGAAGCCCGGTCTCCTCCAGGAAGATGGTGATCTTGTGCCCGTTGGGCGTCGGCCAATAATAGAGATCGATCACGGCGGCGGCCTCCTCGGCTGGAATGGGTCGGAAGGCGGGTTTGATCCCGAAAGCAGGCCCAAACTATGACCCGCGGCGCCCGCGACCGGCAAGTCGCGCGAGCCGAGATACCCCGGCACGGCTGCGTTGCATCCGGGGAATGGGGACGGACGCTAGAGCACGACCACGCGCCCCGTTCCCTCGCGCCGGGAATTATGGGGCAGGAATTATGGGGACACAATACTTAATTGACCACCCCGACGTGGCCGGCTAGCGTCGCGTCATGGCGCGATTGGCAAGAGTGGTAGCCGCAGGGCTGCCGCATCACGTGACGCAGCGAGGCAACCGCCGCCAGCGGGTCTTCTTCTCCGACGATGACTACGCGACCTATCGCGCGCTGCTGGCGGAGGGATGCAAGGCGGCCGGCGTCGCGGTCTGGGCCTACTGTCTCATGCCCAATCACGTGCATCTGATCCTCGTCCCCTCGGACGCCGACGGCTTGCGCGCAGCCTTGGGCGAAGCGCACAGGCGCTACACACGCCACGTGAACTTTCGCGAGGGTTGGCGCGGCTACCTGTGGCAGGGACGCTTTGCCTCGTTTCCGATGGACGAGCCGTATCTCCTCGCCTGCGCGCGCTACGTAGAGCTCAACCCCGTGCGCGCGAGGCTCGCGCGCCGCCCACGCGACTGGCGCTGGTCGAGCGCGCGGGCGCATCTGGAGGGATGCGACGACGATCTCGTGGCGGCGCGGCCGCTTCTGGCACTGGCGCCGGACTGGGCGGAATTCCTGCGCGGTGGCCTGAGCGCCGAGGAGCACGCGGCGATCCGCGCGGGCGAGCGGACCGGCCGGCCGCTGGGCACGCCCCGCTTCACCGCACGGCTGGAGAAGCGGCTTGGCCGCGCTCTCGCCCGCCGCAAGCCCGGACCAAAGACAGAGGCCGGCGGGAATTAAGTATTGTGTCCCCGGAACTGATAACGGCGTTCAGCGCATTCTGAAGACCCTGCGAGTTACCCTGATCGTGTTGAGGATGGTTGTGATGCGGGTCAGATATTGTTGCTCTGCATCGCGCGCGGCCTGTGCCGCCTGCTGATCTGAATAAAGCGACGTATCCGTATATGCGGCCTGTGGATCCTCAGGTAAGCCCATCTCGCTGAGAACGGCTTGAAGTACGGTTGGATTCTGGAAGAGATTGAACCCTATTCCGATGGTGGGGTTCGGCGGAGTAGCCAAATCGTAGTAGGCAGTGACCGATGCCCCTTCCACCTTCATTAGGAGGTTGTCTCGAAAAGAGGTGTAGTCTGAACCGTTGAGAGGAGAATAGTTCAGCATTACGGCCCCCTACTTGGTGACATTGAAGATGCAGACGGGTGTGATTGCAAGATCAGCGCCCTTTCGCACCGATTGGGGCTCGAGAACATTCAAGCCTAGGACATCCCAGCGGATCAGGTAGAATTCGACGTACCACGGAATATGCAGGCACACCAAGCAGGAGTGAGAGTCCATATGCTCCGACAAGGATTCATGACAAGGATGCGATCGTCACCCCAATCTGCTAGGTTCAAATGACCGCGTCCGGTTAGTTGAGGGGCTAGTATCATCAGCACGGTGCAATCGGCGCGATTAATTGCGGCGAGTAGCAGCCGCTGTCGACGGGATGCGTACATTAAAGCGGTCCCCTTTCTGTTCTCGCCTTGCTGATGCAGGAGCTCGTAGGGTGCACAAGCAGCCAAGTGATTTGCACAGCTATAAATGAATTAGACGGTGAATCGATGTAGTTCATGTCTGTCATAGCGTTCGGTATTCCGCATATGATGTTGGGCGCAACATGTCACCTCTCCCTCATCGCTTCCTGCCGATACCGCAGGATCGGCGACAGCACATACTCGATCACCCGCCGCGATCCCGTCTTGATCTCCACCGTCACCGCCATGCCCGGCGTCAGGCTCACCAGCTTGTCCTCCACCTGCATGCTGCGTGCGGTCGAGGGAGACGCGGGCGGCGTAGACCAGCTCCTGGCCCTTGGGCTCGCTGCTGTCGCTCTGGGCGGCCTGGGTCTTGGTGCTGCTCTCTGAGTTGTCCTGGGGCTTGTCCCTGACGATGGCGTCCTGGGAGAGGCTGAGAACCAGCCCGTGCAGCAGGCCGTATTTCGTGAAGTTGAAGGTGTCGATCTTGATCTCTGCGGGCTCGCCGGCGTGGATGAAGCCGATGTCGCGGTTGGAGACCATCGCCTCGATCTCGAGATGGCTGTCGGCGGGCACGATCATCAGCAGCGGCTGCGCCGGCGTCACCACGCCGCCCACCGTGTGGACGGCCAGCTGCTGCACCGTGCCATCGACAGGCGCCATCAGGGTCTGGAGCTGGCGGTGCTCCTCCGCCTTGACCAGCTCCTCCTGGAGGCTCGCGGCCTTCTGCTCGGCCTGGGAGAGATCGGCGAGGTTGGTGCGGCGGTACTCCGCCCCCGCCTGGAGCCGCTGCTCCCGGAGCGAGGCGAGCGCGCCCTCGGCCTCGACGAGACGCGCCTTCTGCACCTGCAGCTCCTGCTGATGCTCCACCAGATCCTGGGCCTCCTGCAGGTACTGGAGCCGCTGGGCGTACTCCTTGTCGAGGAGGGACTTGCGGGCGTCGACGCGCTGCTGCAGCAGCGGGATCGCGAGCGTGAGCTTGGTGACCATCGCCGCCACCGCCGCGCGGTTGCCCTCGTTCTGGGCGATCTGGCGGTCGAGGCTCGCGAGCTTGGAGCGGATCTCCTCGGCTCTTTCTTGCCGGAGGTCTTGATCGCCGGCGAGCGCCACCCCATATCGAACGCTAAAAGCGTTCACCTTGAGTGGCAGGGATTTGGGGGATCCGGTTCGGTTGAGCCGGCGAGCGCGCGGGAGGCTTGGCGACAGACTGACCGGGCTGACGTCGCGAGGGGGAACGACCGCAAACATGAAATTTGCGAAACGAACCCAATTTCCCGCGGCGCGAGAGGTTGCCCCTGCCCGCCTCGCGCGGCCGCCGCGCCGCGGCCTAGTCGTGCTGGGCGGCCGCCACGTCGTCGGCGCGCTGGGGCGCGGCGACGCGGAGGACGATGGCGCCGAAGGCGCCGTTGCTGCGGAGGTTCTGCGCCGCGCTCTCCGCCGCCTGGGGCGACGTGAACTCGGCGGTGCGCACGGCGTACCAGTCGTGGCCGTCCTTGTCGTGATCGTGCACGACGGAAAGACTGCCCATGCCCTTGGCGGTGAGCTCGTCGCTGAGCTTGCGGGCGATGCTCTCGCTCTGGAAGCTGGCGATCTGCACCACCAGCTGCCGGGCGGTACCGCCGGTCTCGGTGGCGGCCGCGGCGTCAGCCGCCGCGACCTTCGGGCTCGGGCCGACCATGGTCACCGACGCCTGCTGCGGCGCCGGCTCCTCGACCTTCGCCGGCTCGGGCTGCGCCTCGGGCGCGGACGGCTGCGGCAGCGCCGCGACTTGCGGCGCGGGCTGGGTGGACGCGGCAACCGTCTTGACCGGCGCCGGAGCCTTGACGGCGGATACCTTGGGCGATGCGACAGGCGCCGCAGTCGAGGTCACCGGTACGGCCGGCGTCGCCTTCGCCATCGGCGGCATCTCGAAGATGGCGCCCGGCGCGAGCTCCGCGGCGGCGGCGGGCTGCGCGCCCTGGAGTGGCTGTCCCTGGACGGGGGTGACGGGCGCCGCTTTGGGGGCGTCGGCGACGGCGTTGTCGTTGACGAGGGCGGCGGGCTCGTTGAGCTTGGCCGCGCGCACGTCGGCGCCGAGGATGGCGGCGGTGCGGCCGACGTCGTCCATCGAGCGCAGGAGGGTGTAGTAGGCGAGGTTGGAGCGCACCGCCTGCTCGTCGAGGTCGCTGCGCGCCACCGAGGCGGCATGCACGTTGTCGCCGGCGAGGCCATAGACCAGGGCCAGGTTCTGCCGGTTGCGCGCGGTGGCGCCGGGCTGGGTCACCACCTCGCTCAAGGTGGCGATGCCGCCGACGTAGTCGCCGGAGAGCGCCAGGGAGAGGCCGAGGTTGTTGCGCAGGCTGAGCTGCTCGGGCGCCAGGCCCAGCCCCTTGCGGTAGGCGCCCTGGGCCAGGTCGTGCCGGCCGGTGAGGTCGTAGGCGACGCCGAGGCCGTTGTAGATGCGGGCATCGCCCGGGGCCTTCGCCGCCGCCGCTTCCAGCTGCGCCTGGGCCAGCTGCGGCTTGCTCATCGCCAGCAGTACGTTGCCAAGGCCGCGGTGCAGGTCCGGATCGTCCTTGCTGATCGCCAGCGCGTCGCGGTAGGCCTGCGCCGCGTCGTTATAGGCCTGCATCTGCGCCAGGGTCTCGCCCAGCTTCGCCAGCGGCACCGTGTCGCCCTTGGCCATCTCGTGCGCGCGCTTGTAGAGCGTCACCGCCGTGCCGAAATCGCCCCCGGCCCGGGTCTGGTCCGCCACCTTCAGCAGCGTCGCCTCGTTCTGCTCCGGCGACAGCTTCGAGGGATCCGCACCCGACGCCTGGCTCCCCGCCCACTGCGAGCTCGTGCACCCCGCAAGACCCAGCATCACCGTCAGCAACAGCGGACGGGTGATTCGAAGGCTGCGGATCGGGCGGCGCGTGGCGAAATCCTGGGTCTGCGACATCTGAGTATCTCCTCCTCGCGGTCTCGAACCCGCGCCTCGCCGATCGACAAGAGCGGGCGGAAACGATGCGGGGCACGGTTAATCTGCTGCGTGCAGTCTCGGCGGCCCGACTTACCAAATCATGAAGATGGCCCGCGTATCCCTCTGAAAGTCCCGCGTATTTTGCGCGATTGCCAGACTGCCCGCGGCCGGCGTGACGGCTCGCTGGCACCGGACTACGCCGGTACCGCCCCGCGCTTCCCGCCGCGGAAGTTAAAGGGCGTTCACCAGGAAATTGATGGTGAGCGCCAGGATCACCGTGTTGAAGAAGAACGCCAGCGCGCCGTGCAGGGACGCGAGCCGGCGCATGCGCTTGCCGGTGATCTGCACGTCGGAAACCTGGCAGGTCATGCCAAGCACCAGGGAGAAATAGAAGAAATCCCAGAAATCCGGCAGCGCGTCGTCGCCGGGAAACAGCAGGCCGCCGGCGTCGTCAGGGCCTGGCGCGGGCCCGTCGCCGTAGAAGCCGTGGGCATAGTGCACGGCGAATACGGTGTGGATCAGCGTCCAGGACGCCACCACCACGCCGCCGGCCAGGGAAAGCCGCAGCGTCTCCATGGCCATGGTCTCGCCGCTCTGCTTCTGCAGCAGCCCGATCACCGCCGCCAGGCTCGCCGCCGCCGCCCCCACGATGACCGGGGGAATGACCCATCGGCTGGCATCCTGCCTGCGCGCCAGCGATCGCATCCGCTCGGGCTTGGCGCTTCCCACCGCGACCGTGATCAGCGCCAGCCAGATCCCCACTGCAACGATCCAGCCGAGGGCGATGCGCATCGCCAGTCCCCAGGCTTCCGGCGGACCCAGGAAGACCGCCACGCCCAGGAATGCACAGAGGGTCAGGCGGGCGCCGGGGTGCAGGTCGCGGAACGGCCGGAGCAAACGGGCAAGCTGCATGAGATGAAACCCAAATCAACGTTAAGGGAATTCTAAGGCTTGACCTCGCATCCTGCACGGAAGTGGGGCATGCGCCCAGCGCAGCGGATCCCGAAGGGTGCGGCAGCATCGTGCGGCTCCCGGGGACACGCCAGGCGCGCGGGCGATGACGGGGTCGCAATCTATGAGTAATGGACTCGAGGGGGAGCCGCCCGCGCCGGTGGCGCGGCGCCGCCGCAGCCTCGGCATCAAGGGGCGCCTGTTCCTGGCCTTCGGCCTGGTGGCCGCGCTCACGGTTCTCGCCAGCCTGGTCGCCTTCGTCTCTTACGACCGGGTCGGCGGCCGCCTCGCCGACATCAGCGACCATAATATCCCCGCGATGACCATCTCCCTGACCCTGGCCCGGGAGAGCGCGGAGATCACCGCGACAGCCCCGGCCCTCGCGTCGGCGCCCGACAACAAATCTCACGACGCCGCGGTGGCCACCCTCGGCGACCATCTGCAGAAGCTCAACGCGCTGATCGACGCCCTGGGCGCGGCACCCGGTAGCGCCGCGGCGGCGGTCGCGCTCCGGGAGACCGCGCAGAAGCTGCAGGAGAACCTCGTCGACATCGCGGGATCGGTGGAGCATCGCCTCGCCCTCAAGACCCAGCGCGAGAACATGGAGAACAGCCTGCGGGCGGCGCACCGGCTTTTCGTCGAGAACATCACGCCGCAGGTGGATGCCGCGAACGCGAACCTGTCGCGCACCCTCCAGTCCTCCGCCGGCACGGCCAAGCTCGGCAGTCACGACCTCGTGGAGCTGCAGGCGCTCACCACCCTGGCCGCGGAGGTCAACCTCTCCCTGGGACTGCTGGGCCAGGCCGCCACGGCGCCCACCCGCGAATATCTCCAGCCGGTGCAGGACCGCTTCAACGAGACCTCGGCGCAGATCGACAAGGCGCTCGACCAGATCAAGGGCAGCGCCAATGGCCAGACCCTGCAATGGCTGGTGGGCGGCCTGCTGAAATTCGGCAAAGGCGACCAGAGCGTCTTCCGCGTCCGTCTCGCCGAGCTCGACGCGTCCGCCGCCGGCGTCAAGAACCTGCAGCAGAACCTGGCCCTGGCCCAGACCCTGGAGCAGAACGTCGGCAAGCTCGTCGAGGGCGCGCAGAGCGCCGCCGCCGCCGCCGCCGCCGACAGCGCCACGGCGATCGCCCAGGGACGCCTGCTGCTGGTTGCCATCGCGGCCACGAGCCTGGTGGCGGCTCTGGGCCTCGCCTGGTTCTATGCCGGCCGCAACGTCGCCGGCCGGCTGCTGGCGCTCCGCCACAGCATGACGGAAATCGCCGACGGCAATCTCGCCGCCGCGATCCCCGCTGGCGGCAGCGACGAGATCGCCGACATGGCCGGCGCCCTGACCGTCTTCCGCGACCACGGCCTCGCCGCGCGCGACACCGAGGTGCGGGCGGAGGCCGAGCGCCAGCGCCTCGCCGAGGAGCGCCGGCGCGACCTGCTGGCGCTCGCGGAATCCTTCGAGAGCAGCGTCAAGGACGTGGTGCACAGCGTCTCCGCCTCGGCGGAGGAGATGCGCTCCACGGCGACCCTGATGGTCTCCACCGCCGACGAGACCACGCAGCAATCCCAGACCGTGGCGGAGGCGTCGACGCAGGCCTCCGAGAATGTGCAGACCGTAGCCTCCGCCGCCGAGGAGCTGGCGAGCTCGACCGCGGAAATCGGCCGTCAGGTCGCGGAATCGAGCCGCGTCGCGAGCCAGGCGGTGGCGGAAGCGGAACGCACCAGCGCCACCGTCCAGAGCCTCGCGGAGGCCGCTCAGCGCATCGGCGAGGTGGCGGCCCTCATCAGCGCCATCGCCGCGCAGACCAACCTCCTGGCGCTCAACGCCACCATCGAGGCGGCACGTGCCGGCGATGCGGGCAAGGGATTCGCCGTGGTGGCGAGCGAAGTAAAGACGCTGGCAATGCAGACCGCCAAGGCGACCGAGGATATCGGCGGCCAGATCCGCTCGATCCAGGACGCCACGACGGGCGCGGTCGATGCCATCGTCACCATCAACGGCATCATCGGCCGCATCAGCGAGATCTCCACCGCCGTCGCCACCGCCGTGGAGGAGCAAGGCGCCACCACACGCGACATCGCGCGAAACGTGCAGCAGGCCGCCACCGGCACGCACCAGGTCTCGGAGAACATCACCGGCGTCACCCGATCCGCCAGCGAGACCGGCCAGGCCGCCACCATGGTGCATCAGGCCGCATCCGACCTCGCCGCTCAGTCGGACAAGCTCAGCAGCGAGGTCGAGCAGTTCCTGACGCGGGTGCGCGCGGGCTGAGTCGGCGGATCAACCGTCGAAGATCAGCCGTGATGCCTGAAGTGGTGGTGATGGCCACCAAAGAATACGAACGACGTGCCGAATCCCCAAGGCGCCCAATAGGGGCCGTAGTACCCGTAGTAGTCGGGATAGGGATAGAACGGGTAACCGTAGTAGGGCGCCGACGCCAGGGTGGTCGGCACGCTCTCGCCCTTGGCGGACATGCATTGGAGATAGCCGATGTCGTAACGGCGCTGCAGCTCGGCGCCGGACACCTGCGCCGCGTCGGCGCCGGCGGCGCTCCCCACCAGAAGCCCGCTGCCCGCGCCGACCGCGGCGCCGAGCGCGGGATTGCCCGCCGCCGCACCGATGGCGGCGCCGGCCGCGGCGCCCACCACGGTTCCCGCCGCCGCGCTGTTGACCGCGCTCCGCTGCGCCGCCTCCGCCGGCGACGCATTGCCGGTCAGCGCCGAGGCATATTGCCGGCAGCTCGCGTCATCCTGCTGGAAATCGGCGAAGGTCTTGTCCTTCGCCGGTAGCGCCAGCACGCTTGGGCCGGTGGGCGGCGCGACGGCGCATCCCGCCAGCATCAGCATTCCCGCGATCGCGAGGGCGCGGCTTTCTCCGCCCATGACACTGCTCCCGTAACGCTGCCTCGCCGGTGATATTTGCGTCCGGCGCCCGATAGTCCAGGGCATCGCGCAACGGTGATCAAGTGACTTCCGAGTTAGAGATGCGCGGGTGTCACGCCGCGTCGTGGAAGATGACGCCGAGGGTGAGACGCCGACCGGAGCGGATGCGGCTCACGCCGTGGCGCAGGGCGACCCGATGGACGCCGCGCGTCCCCTGCCGGGGCCGATACCGCACCGCAAAGATCACCGCCTCGCCCTGGCGGAGCGGCACCACCTCCGCCCGCGACTGCATGCGCGGACGCTGCTCCACCAGCAGGAACTCGCCGCCGGTGAAATCCGCGCCGGGATCGCTCAACAGCACCGTCACCTGCAGGGGAAAGACGAGATCGCCGTAGAGATCCTGGTGCAGCGCGTTGTAGTCGTCGGGTCCATACTTGAGGAGCAGCGGCGTCGGCCGCTGCTGTCCGGCGCGATGGCACTCGGCGAGAAAGTCATCGAGGGCGACCGGAAATGCTCCCACCTCTCTCAAGGCCGTGCGCCAGCGGTTCGCCACCGGCACCAGCCGCGGATAGATTGCCTGACGCAACGCCGCCACCTCGGGCGGAAGCGGGTAGCGGAAGTATTTGTACTCGCCGCTGCCATATCCATGGCGCGCCATGACGACGCGGCTGCGAAAGGCGGCATCGTCGTCATAGAGGCCGGCGAGATGCCCGCACTCCGCCCGCGTCAGCAGGTCGGGAATGGTGGCATAGCCGCGCTCGTCGAGCGCCGCCGTCACCTGCCGCCAGTCGACCGCGGCGATCGCCGGTATCCCGACTGTCTCGGGTTTCATCATCCGCATGCGGCCAGCATCGCCTGCGACGCCACGCTGGTCTATCCGGGCCTTGCCCTCGAACTCCGGAGCTAGCTGCGGAGCATGCTCTCCACCTGCTCCCAGCCGAGCCGCGCCAGAACCTTGGCGCGGGCGCCGGCATCCGCCGCCTTGAGGCTCGCCGCCGTTCCCTCGCGCACCCGCCCCATGATCCCTTGCAGGATCGCCGCCAGACGGAACATGTTGTAGGCGATGTAGAAGTCCCAATGCGGGATGTTCGGGCGTCCGGCGCGGCGGCAATAAGCGGCGCGATAGGCGGTCTCGTCGGGAATGCCGAGCGCCGCCAGATCCGCGCCGGCGAGGCCGCGAAAGGCCGCCGGCGGCAGCCGCCAGGCCATGGCGTGATAAGCGAAATCGCCAAGGGGATTGCCGAGCGTCGAGAGCTCCCAATCCAGCACCGCGAGCACCCGGGGCTCACGGGGATGAAAGATCATGTTGTCGAGGCGGAAGTCGCCGTGGACGATCGAGGTGCGATCGTCCGGCGGCACGTTCCCCGGCAGCCACTCGATCAGGCGATCCATCGCCTCGATCTTCTCGGTCTCGGATGCCCGGTATTGCCGCGTCCAGCGATCGATCTGCCGGGCGACGTAGTTGCCGGGCTTGCCGTAGTCGGCGAGGCCGAGGGCCGCGGGATCGAAGCCGTGGAGGCGCGCGATCGTCTCGTTCATGGCGTCGTAGATGGCGGCGCGCTCGGCGCGCGGCAGCTCGTCCAGGGTCGGCGCCCAGAACACGCGTCCTTCAACGTAATCCATCACATAGAAGGCCGTACCGATGACGGTGTCGTCGAGACAGAGCGCATAGGTCCGCGGCACGGGGAAACCGACCTTGCCCAGCGCGGTGATGACGCGGTACTCGCGATCGACCGCATGCGCCGAGGGCAGCAGCTTGCCCGGCGGCTTGCGCCGCAGCACATAGCGGGCACTCGCCGCCTTCAGGCGGTAGGTCGGATTCGACTGTCCGCCGCGGAATTGCTCCACCTCGAGAGGGCCGCGGAATCCGGCGACGTGATCGCGCATCCAGGCCTCGAGTGGCGCGGGATCGAACCGCAGCCGCTCCACCACCGGCATGGTGCCCACGAAATCCTCGAAGTCGCTCATTCCGCCCCGCCCGATTGCAGCCGCTCCATAGATATCGGAAGCACCGGGCTTGGCAAATGTGAATTCCTGCTGCGATGCTGCGGCGGGCCATCGAGGCGGAGGACGACGGGCATGGGATCGGATCGTAGCGGCGCGCTGGGCGTCGGCATCGGCGGGCTGGGCGCCATCGGGCTACCGGTGGCGCGCTGGCTGGCGGCCGGGCCGCCGGGCCTGCGCCTGGCGGCAATCTCGGCCCGCGATCGCGCCCGCGCGGCCGATCGTCTGGCATCGGAAGGCATCGCGGCGCCGGTGGTCGGGCTCGGCGAGCTGGCGGCGCGGGCGGAGGTAGTGATCGAGTGCGTGCCCGCCGCCGTCTTCGACGAGATCACGGGACCGGCCGTCGCGGCCGGACGCATCCTGCTGGTGCTGAGCGCCGGCGCTCTTCTCGACCGCCTGAGCCTCGCCGAGGACGCGCGCAAGACGGGTGCCCGCATCATCGTGCCGAGCGGCGCGCTGCTCGGCCTCGACGCCGTGCGCGCCGCCGCCCAGGGAAAGATCCACTCGGCGCGGCTCATCACGCGGAAGCCGCCGGGCGGGCTCGCCGGCGCGCCCTATCTTGAGCAGAACGGAATCTCGGTCGCGGGCCTGACGGCGCCGCTGCGTGTTTTCGCCGGGACGGCGCGGGAGGGGGCGCGCGGCTTTCCCGCCAACGTCAACGTCGCCGCCGCGCTGGCGCTCGCGGGCATCGGTCCCGATGCGACCACTCTGGAGATCTGGGCCGATCCCACGGTCACGCGCAACACGCACCGCATCGAGATCGACGCCGACAGCACCCGCTTCGTCATGACCATCGAGGGCGTGCCGTCGGAGGAAAATCCGCGCACCGGCCGCTTGACGCCGCTCAGCGTGATCGCCTGCCTCAAGGGGCTGGTCGAGCCGTTGCGGATCGGCACCTGACGCACAGTTCCAAAAACGTCTCGACGGGAGACCGGCCACAGGGCATAGAATAACGGCCTTCCGCTTTTCGAGACGGCGGGCCTGGATGGCTAAGCTGGCATGCTCAAAATGCCGGCAGTCCAGAAAAACAGCAACACGCCTGGGGAGGCAAGCCTATGAGCAAGACGATATTGTCGAGGACCGTCGCGCGCCGCACGATCCTGAGGGCCAGCATGGCGGCTGGCGCGCTGCAGGTAGCCTCACCCTTTATCCTGAGCGCCCGCGGCGAGACCCCGGTCAAGCTGGGGTTGATCGATCCATTCACCGGCGTCTACGCGGCCGTCGCGCAAGGCGAACTTGACGGCGCCAAGCTCGCGATCGAGCACATCAACAAAAAGGGAGGCATCCTCGGACGGCCGGCCGAGCTCCTGGTTGAGGACTCCGCCAACGACGTCGGCACCGGCGTGCAGAAGGCCCGCAAGCTGATCGAGCGCGACCAGGTTGACCTCATCATCGGTGACGTCAACTCGGGCATCGCCTACGCCATCGCGGGCGTCACCTCGGAACTCAAAAAACTCCACATCGTTTCCGGCGGCCACACCGACCCCATCACCGGCACGGGTTGCAAGTGGAACGTATTCCGCGTCTGCAACACCACGACGATGGGCGCCAACGCGGTCGCCCTGACCGTGATCGAGAAGCTCGGCAAGAAGTGGTTCTTCCTGACGCCGGACTACGCCTACGGCCACTCGGTGCAGGAGTCCTTCGTCAAGATTCTCAAAGCCGCGGGCGGCACCTTTGACGCGGCCCTGGCGCCGCTCGGCACGACCGACTATTCCGCCTATCTCATCAAGGCCAAGGCCTATGCGCCGGACGTGCTGATCAACGTCATGGGCGGCGGCGATCAGGCGAACAGCCTCAAGCAGTTCGTGCAGTTCGGCCTCGAGAAGCAGATGAAGGTCGCGGGCACCCTGTTCGAGCTGGAGACCCTGCGCTCGGTGCCGGACGAGGCGAAGGTCGGCTGGTGGACCATGGAGTGGTGGTGGGACCAGCCGGGAGTGCCGCATGTACAGGAGTTCGTTGCCGACACGAAGAAGGCTACGGGCAAGACGCCGACGGCACGCAACTGGTTCGGCTATGTGTCGGTGCAGACCTTCGCTCTTCTCGCCAATCAGGAAAAGACCGTCGACGGCGTCAAGCTCGCCCACGCGATGCAGGGTTTCGCCCTGCCGCCGGAAGTGGCGCTACAGAAGGACAAGATCTCCTATCGCGCCGGCGACCACGAGCTCATGGCCTCGGTATTCGCCGGCGAGGCACATCCGGCGCCGGCGGGCGGCGATCCCGACAACATGTTCTCGGTGCGCACGGTCGTACCGGGAGAAAAGGCCGCGGGCTCCGTCGAGGAGACCGGCTGCAAGGTCGTGTGGCCGGCCTGATCGTCGGTCGACCTGCTCACGTGCTGTGCAATCAGGGGGCCGTGGCTTTCACGGCCCTCTTCGTTGCAGCGCCCCGCCGCCTCGCCCGCCCTCACCCACGGTTACGGTTTTCCTGACCGGAGCGTTCGCCGATGACCATGATGCTCTTCAATGTCACGAACGGATTGATCATCGGCGCGTTCTACGTGCTCATGGCGCTGGGATTGTCGCTCATCCTCAATCTCAGCGGCGTCATCAATTTCGCCCATGGCGGCTTCCTGGCGCTCGGCGGCTACGTCGCCTACACACTGCAGCCCTTCATCGGATTCTGGGGCGCGCTCCTCGTCTCGCCGATCATCGTGGCCCTGCTCGGGATCATCATCGAGAAAGTGATGATCCAGCGTCTCTATGGGCGCGATCCGCTCTATAGCCTCCTGCTCACCTTCGGCCTCGCCTTCGTGCTGGAGGACGGGACGCGCTGGTGGTGGGGCGCCACCGGCCTGCCCTTCACCGTGCCGGCCTTTCTCTCGCAGCCCCTCAGCACCGACTTCTTCTTCATCACGGGCTATCGCGTGTTCATGGTGGCCATGGTCGTAATCGTCGTCGGCGCGCTGTTCCTTTTCCTGCGCTATTCCCGCATGGGCGTGCGCATCCGCGCCGGGACCCTCGACCTCGACACGGTCTCCACCCTGGGCGTCAACGTGAAGACGCTGCGCACTTTCAATTTCGGCCTCGGCATCTTCCTGGCGGGATTTGCCGGCGTTCTCGCCGGCGGACAGGTGAGCCTGCTGCCGACCATGGGAGCGCCGCTGTTGATGCCAAGCTTCATTGCCATCATCGTCGGTGGCGTAGGCAGCCTGCCCGGAACCTTGCTCGGCGGACTGCTGATCGGGGTCGCAGCCGGAGTCACGACCATCTTCTTGCCCTCCGCCAGCGAGGCGGTGATCTACGTCTTGATGGCGGTAGTCCTGCTGGTCAGGCCGCGCGGTCTCCTCGGCGAGGAAGGCCTACTGTCGTGATCGACCAGGCGCTGGCTCGCCAGTACTTGAAGCTGGCCGCGATCTGGGCGGTGCTGCTGGGCGCGCCCTACTGGATGCCTTATGTCGGCGGCTACACGGCGCTGGGCGCCCGCGTGCTGGTGCTCGGCCTCGCCGCAATGTCATTGAACTTCCTGCTCGGCTTCACCGGCGTCCTCTCATTCGGTCACGCCGCCTATTTCGGCCTCGGCGCTTACGGCGCCGGCCTTCTGCTGAAATACGCCGTCCACAGTACGCCCCTGGCATTGGTCGCCGGCGTCATCCTCGGCACCGCTTGCGGAGCGCTGCTGGGAGCGCTCATCGTGAGGCGCCGCGGCGTCTATTTCGCGATGTGCACCATCGCCTTCGGACAAATCTTCTACTACATCGCGTTCCAGTGGAGCTCGCTCACCGGCGGCGACGACGGATTGCGCGGCTTCGAGCGGGCGCCGCTCTCCCTCGGGCCGTGGACGATCGACATCGTCTCGAACTCCATCGCCTTCTACTACTTCGTGCTGTTCATCTTCGCGCTCTCGGCAGCGGCCATGGCCTTCCTGCTCCGCTCGCCCTTCGGACATACGCTCCTGGCAATCCGCGAGAACGAGCGCCGGGCGCGCTTCCTCGGCATCCCCACCGAGCGCCATATCTGGCTCGCCTTCACCACCTCCTGCTTTTTCATCAGCCTCGCCGGCGCGCTCTACGCGCTCCTCAACAACTTCGCCAATCCGCGCATGCTCGATTACAACCAGTCGGGTGAGATCGTCATCATGGCCGTGCTGGGTGGCATGCGGTCGTTCTGGGGACCGCTGCTGGGCGCCGCCGTGTTCGTCGTGCTGCAGGATTATCTCTCCAGCATGACGAACAACTGGATGTCCTTCCTGGGCATCATCTTCATCCTGATCGTGCTGTTCTTTCCACGCGGCGTGCTGGGCATCTTCCAGCGAAAGGAGGCGGCGTGAACCTGCTGGAAGTCCGCAACGTCACCAAGACCTTTGGCAGCCTGGTCGCGGTGAGCGACATCTCCCTCAGCGTGCCGGCGGGCGAGCTCCACGCGGTGATCGGCCCCAACGGCGCCGGCAAGACCACCTTCTTCAACCTGATCAGCGGATTCTTCCCGCCAAGCCGCGGCGAGATTCAGTTCGACGGCCGCGACGTGACGCGGCTTCCCGCCTATCGCCGGGTGGAGATCGGGATGGCCCGCACTTTCCAGATCACCGAGATCTTCCCGGAGCTCTCGGTACGCGAGAACATCCGCATCGCGGCGGAGGTGGCCTCGGGATACCGGCTCCGCCCCTGGCTCTCGCGGGCCGAGACCGTCGCCCTCGACAACCGCGTCGACGAGGTACTCACCCTGGCGGCGCTGACGCCGAAGGCGGGCCGCCTGGCGGGCGAGCTGGCCCACGGCGACCAGCGCGCCGCCGAGATCGCGATGTCGCTGGCGCTGAAGCCGCGCCTCCTGCTGCTTGACGAGCCCACCGCCGGCATGGGCGACCAGGAAACCTACGAGATCACCGCGCTGATCCGCCGGCTGCATCGGGACAGCAACTATACGATCGTGCTCATCGAGCACGACATGCGCGTGGTGTTCCACCTCGCGGACCGCATCACGGTGCTGGATCACGGCAGCCTGCTCGCCGCCGGCACGCCGGCGGAGATCGCCGCCAACGAAGCGGTCCAGGCGGCCTATCTCGGGAAGGCCGCATGAACGCCCTCGAGGCCGCCGGCCTCCATACCTACTACGGCAAGAGCCACATCCTGCACGACGTGGCGCTGGAGGTGCCGGAGGGGGAGATCACCACCCTCCTCGGCCGCAACGGCGCCGGCAAGACGACGACGCTCCGGAGCATCATGGGGCTGACGCCGGCGCGCCAGGGCAAGACCGTCATCTTCGGCCACGAGACCACGCGCTGGCCGCCGTTCCGGATCGCCGCCCTCGGCGTTGGCTACGTGCCGGAGGGCCGCCGGATCTTCCCGAATCTGACCGTGGAGGAGAACCTGCGCGTGCCGCTCCTGCGCGCGGGGCCGTGGACGATCGCCCGCATCTTCGAGCTCTTCCCGCGCCTGGGGGAGCGGCGGCAGAACCGCGGCCGCCAATTGTCCGGCGGCGAGCAGGAGATGCTCTCGATCGGGCGGGCACTGCTGATCAATCCGAAGCTGCTGATCCTGGACGAGCCGTCCCAGGGCCTGGCGCCGCTCATCGTGCGGGAAGTGTTCCGGATCATCGCGCAGATGCGCTCTGAAGGGATCTCGGTCCTGCTGGTGGAGCAGAACGTGCGCATGAGCCTGGAGATCGCGGATCACGCCTTCGTTCTCGACAATGGCGCCATCGTGTACCGCGGTACCGCGAAGGCGCTTGCCGCCGATGAGGAGCGCGTCCTAGCACTCGCCGGCGCCAGCGCCGAGGAATGGTCGCCAGGGGAGTCCGCCGCGGCGCCGCGCTGAGCAGGTCGGCGTCGACATCGGCGAGCCCGATCCATGGCCGCGCATTCGAGTCGACCCCGAGTCGCTGCTGAAAATTCGGCCCTGCCTAAGTATTGATCACAAATACGCGCGAAATTCGCCGGCGCTGATGAAACCGGCGCGCGGGCGCGACCAGAGACTCCGCCTCGCGCCGGCGTGGGGCGCGGCACCATGCGGCATCGCCTCTGTCCCCCATCAACTCGTTGATTTAGCGACGATTTCCGCGTGAGACCGGCATGCGGATCCCCGCGCGGGCCACGGCGAGCGAATGCTGGAATTCCAGCGCGTCTGTCACTCAACGGCAACAGGTCGTCACGACATCCCAATTTTCAGCCGTAACATCTTGAGAAAGCCATGTTTCGCTATGATGATTGATACGTGATTCTGTGTCAGGAGCTGCTGCACCTGTTGGACTTGAGCAGTGACGCGTCGGGACGATGCGCCTTGGCCGGACGGTCGGGGGCCAAGTTTGGGGTGATGATGGGTCGTCGCGTGCGCGCCCCTCGGTATGGGCGGTACCCGTCAAGCCAGCCGAGCCACGAGGGCAACCTGCTCGCGGCGATGCGCACCACGCGCCTCCGGCAACGCGCTCGTGGCAGTGACCGGCTCCGGGCGGTCAGCGGCAATGGCGCAAGACCTGCAAAGTCACGCCAAGGATACAGCAGCCGAATTCTCGCGACGGTGCCAAGGTTTGCCGGTCGCGAGGACATCGTGCGCATCGAGCTGAACCCGAGACGGGCGCGGACGCCAGAGCGGGAATTTCCTGGCACACGCGAGGTGTTAGCGCGCACGAGACCGCGGCGTCTTGCGTCCCCGGCACGATCCTTGCGTCGTACCAGGGGATGCAACGATTCAGCGCCGGCAGAGATTGATGTCCGTTGCGCCCGGCTCCGTCCGGCCGCCGTGAAGTGGCGCCACAGCCTGGAATCCGCGGCTCGAAAAGCATCGACTTTTTACGATAACCGTCCCCAACCGCCCGGAAAATGTGAGGGAATCCGCGTATGCAAAAGGAAAGGTTCGGTCCAAATTCCCGCTTATTTTTAAGGGTGGATTAATCACGACGCCTTAAAATTTGCGGTTAATGCCAGGTTAATGCCTGGCACGGATGGGCCAGAACGGCGAGGTCGATGATGACGACACACGACGAGCTCTTCAGCCTCTTCTCGCGTCTCTACGACGCCGAGAAGGAAACCGAGATGTCCCTCGAGGACTATCTCAAGTCGTGCGCCCGCGAGCCGATGGCCTATGCCAGCGCCGCGGAGCGGATGCTGTCGGCGATCGGCGAGCCGCAGATGATCGACACCAGCCAGGATACGCGGCTGGGTCGGATCTTCATGAACCGCACCATCCGCATCTACCCCGCCTTCCAGGATTTCTACGGCATGGAAGAGACGATCGAGCGGATCGTCGGCTTCTTCCGGCACGCAGCGCAAGGCCTCGAGGAGCGCAAGCAGGTCCTCTATCTGCTGGGCCCGGTCGGCGGCGGCAAGTCGTCCCTCGCCGAGCGCCTGAAGCTCATCATGGAGCGACTGCCGATCTACGTGCTGAAGGCCGGCAAGGACATGAGCCCGGTCTTCGAGAGCCCGCTTGGCCTGTTCGATCCCGAGCGCATGGGCGAGGTGCTCGAGCGCCGCTACAAGATCCCGAAGCGCCGCCTCACCGGCCTCGCCTCGCCGTGGGCGCTGAAGCGCCTCGACGAGTTCGGCGGCGACCTCAACAAATTCAGCGTGGTGAAGCTGCTGCCCTCGCGCCTCCGGCAGATCTGCATCGCCAAGACCGAGCCTGGCGACGAGAACAACCAGGATATCTCCAGCCTGGTCGGCAAGGTCGACATCCGCAAGCTCGAGTTCTACAGCCAGAACGACGCCGACGCCTACTCCTTCTCCGGCGGCCTCAACCGGACGACCCAGGGCATCCTCGAGTTCGTCGAGATGTTCAAGGCGCCGATCAAGATGCTGCATCCCGCTGCTGACGGCGACGCAGGAGAACAACTACATCGGCTCCGAGAACATCGGCGCCATTCCCTTCCAGGGCATCATCCTCGCGCACTCCAACGAGTCCGAGTGGCAGGCCTTCAAGAACAACCGCAACAACGAGGCCTTCATCGACCGCATCTGCGTGATCAAGGTGCCGTACTGCCTGCGCGTGAACGAGGAGGCCAAGATCTACCAGAAGCTGCTCAGCAGCAGCGAGCTCTCCGCCGCGCCCTGCGCGCCCGGCACCCTCGACATGCTGGCGCGGTTCTGCGTGCTGTCGCGCCTGAAGCCGCACGAGAACTCCAATCTCTACTCGAAGATGCGGGCCTATGACGGCGAGAGCCTCAAGGACAGCGATCCCCGCGCCCGCACGGTGCAGGAATATCGCGACGCCGCCGGCGTCGACGAGGGAATGGATGGCATTTCCACCCGTTTTGCCTTCAAGATCCTGTCGAACACCTTCAACTTCGACACCCAGGAGGTCGCCGCCGATCCCGTCCACCTCATGTACGTGATCGAGCAGGCGTCCGCCGCGAGCAGTTCCCCGAGGAAGGCGAGAAGAAGCTCCTGGGCTTCATCAAGGGCGAGCTGGCGCCCCGCTACGCCGAGTTCATCGGCAACGAGATCCAGAAGGCCTACCTCGAATCCTACGGCGACTACGGGCAGAACCTGTTCGACCGCTACGTCGCCTATGCCGACGCCTGGATCGAGGATCAGGACTTCAAGGATCCCGACACCGGCCAGCTCATGGACCGCGAGATCCTGAACCAGGAGCTGTCGAAGATCGAGAAGCCCGCGGGCATCGCCAATCCCAAGGACTTCCGCAACGAGGTGGTGAAGTTCGCGCTGCGCACACGGGCGCAGAACGCGGGCAAGAACCCGTCCTGGACCTCCTACGAGAAGCTTCGCGAAGTCATCGAGAAGCGAATGTTCTCGCAGGTCGAGGATCTGCTGCCGGTGATCAGCTTCGGCTCCAAGAAGGACTCCGACACCGAGCAGAAGCACAATGATTTCGTCGAGCGGATGGCGTCGCGCGGCTACACGCCGCGTCAGGTGCGCCGTCTGGTCGAATGGTACATGCGCGTGAACAAGGCCGGATAGCGTCAGCACATCGGAGTCTTGCGCCATGAATATCATCGACCGCCGCCCCAACCCCAAAGGCAAGAGCCTGCCGAACCGGCAGCGCTTCCTGGAGCGGGCGAAGCACGAGATCAAGGACGCGATGACCGAGGCGCTCAAGCGACGCAAGGTCGGCCAGAACGGCAGCGGCGAGAAGGTCTCGATCCCGTCCCACCGCATCAACGAGCCGGTCCTGCGCAAGGCGTCCCAAGGCGGCAAGCGCGACTACGTCGTGCCCGGCAACAAGGAGTTCGTGGTTGGCGACCGCATCAAGCGCCCTCCGAGCGGCGGCGACGCCGCCGGCGGCAAGGCGAGCCCGGACGACGGCGGCGAGCAGGACTCCTTCGAGTTCGTGCTGACACGGGAGGAGTTCCTCAATCTCTTCTTCGACGACCTCGAACTGCCGGATCTCATCAAGACCAAGATCAACGACCAGGATTCGATGCAGCTGGTGCGCGCGGGCTATTCGGTCGCGGGCTCGCCCTCGGCGCTCAGCGTCAAACGCACGATGCGCAACAGCTTCGCCCGACGCATCAGCCTGAACCGGCCGACGCCGCAGGAGATCGCCGCGCTCAAGACGCAGGTCGACACCGCGCTCGCCGCGGACGACGCCGAGGCGGCTGAGCAGAGCCAGCTGGCACTCGATGCCGCGGTCCGCAAGAGCCGCCGGGTTCCCTACATCGATCCCGTCGACGTCCGCTACAACCGCTTCGAGCGCATTCCCAAGCCCAACACCCAGGCGGTCATGTTCTGCCTGATGGACGTGTCGGGCTCGATGACCGAGCAGATGAAGGACCTGGCGAAGCGCTTCTTCATGCTGCTGCACGTCTTTCTGACGCGCCGCTACAAGCACGTGGACATCGTCTTCATCCGCCACACCTCGAGCGCCCAGGAAGTCGACGAGGACACGTTCTTCCACAGCCGCGAGACCGGCGGCACCATCGTCTCCACCGCCCTCGACGAGATGATGCGGGTGGTGCAAGGCGCGCTACAATCCCGACAACTGGAACATCTATGCGGCCCAGGCGTCCGACGGCGACAACTATACCGAGGACAGCGACCGCTGCGCCTCCCTGATGTCGCAGCAGATCCTGCCGGTGAGCCAGTACTTCGCCTACATCGAGGTCGGCGCCGAGGCGACGCTCCGCCACGGCTATCCCAGCGCGCCGACCGATCTCTGGCGCACCTACGAGGGCATCGCGCAGACCGAGCAGAATTTCGCCATGCGCAAGGTCGCCGATCCCTCGCAGATCTTCCCGGTCTTCCATGAGCTGTTTTCCAAGCAGAGGGAGCGCGCGGCATGAGCGAGACCATGTTGGCGCCCGGAAAAGGTTTGCTTTTCGAGGGCGCCGAGTGGGACTTCGACAAGATCCGCCAGGTCCACGACGCGATCCAGGAGATCGCCCTCAAGGATCTCGGCCTCGACGTCTATCCGAACCAGATCGAGGTCATCACGTCGGAGCAGATGCTCGACGCCTATGCCTCGGTCGGCCTGCCGCTCATGTACCGGCATTGGAGCTTCGGCAAGCGCTTCGCCCGCGAGGACGCGCTCTATCGCCATGGCCTCCAGGGCCTGGCCTACGAGATCGTCATCAATTCGAGCCCCTGCATCAGCTACATCATGGAAGAGAATTCCATGGCGATGCAGACCCTGGTGATCGCGCACGCCGCCTTTGGCCACAACCATTTCTTCAAGAACAACTATCTGTTCCGGCAGTGGACGGATGCCGAAGGCATTCTCGACTACCTGACCTTCGCCCGCGACTTCGTCGCCCGCTGCGAGGAGAGCCAGGGCGTCGAGGCCGTGGAGCAGACGCTCGACGCCGCGCACTCCCTGATGACCCACGGCGTGCACCGCTACGCCCGGCGCGCCAAGGCCAATCTCGGCGAGGAGCGCAGACGGGCCGAGGATCGCCGCTCGCACAACGAGCGCACTTACGACGACCTCTGGGAGCGCGTGGTGCCGAAGCGGGCGCCGGCCGACGACGCCGAGGCCGCCAAGGTGCGCGCCGAGATCCGGCGCCAGCTCGGCCTGCCCGAGGAGAACCTGCTCTATTTCCTCGAGAAGCGCGCGCCGCGCCTGGAAGGCTGGCAGCGCGAGCTGGTGCGGATCGTGCGGCACATCAGCCAGTATTTCTATCCGCAGAAGCAGACGCGGATGATGAACGAGGGCTGCGCCACCTTCGTGCACTACGAGATCCTGAACCGGCTGCATGAGCGCGCCCTGATCACCGACGGCGCCTATCTCGAGGCCATGCACTCCCATACCAACGTGATCTTCCAGCCGGAGTACGACGATCCGCCGCTACAACGGCATCAATCCCTATGCGCTGGGATTTGCGATGATGCAGGACATCAAGCGCATCTGCACCGTGCCGACCGAGGAGGACCGCGCCTGGTTCCCGGAAATCGCCGGCAACGGCGACCCCTATGGCACGCTGCGCGACGCCTGGGCCAACTATCGCGACGAGAGCTTCGTGCTGCAGTATCTGAGTCCGCGGGTGATGCGCCAGTTCCGCCTGTTCAAGGTGCTGGACGAGGCGACGCAGGACGCGCTGGTGGTGGACGCGATCCATGACGAGCGCGGCTATCGCGAGCTCCGCAGCGCGCTTGCCCGCCACTACGATCTCGCCCGGGCCGAGCCCGATATCCAGATCGCCGACGTCGATCTCTCCGGCGACCGGCGGCTGATCCTGCGTCACGCCGTGCACGACGGCGTTCTCCTCGACGAGCCCACCTGCAAGGCGGTGCTGGAGCATCTCTCGACGCTTTGGCGCTACGGCGTGCTTCTCGAGGAGGCCGATGCCGCCACCGACAAGGTGCTGAAGACCCACGAGGTCGCGGCGCGCCACTGACCCGGCCGCGCGCCGCGTTCAGCCCTCGATCGCATAGCGCCGATTGAGCCACCGCCCCACCAGCGACAGGCCGTAGCCCGCCACGAAATAGGCGAGCGCCAGCGCGGTCAGCAGCGACAACGGCTTGAACTCCCGCGCATTGACCGCGAGCGTGGCGCCCGTGAGCTCGGTAACGCCGATCGCCGAGGCGACCGAGGTGAATTTCACCAGCCGCACGAACTGATTGAAGAGCGCGGGGGTCATCCGCCGCACCGCCTGGGGCAGCACGATCAGCCACAGCACCTGGCGCGGCGACAGGCCGCCGGCGAGCCCCGCCTCGATCTGCCCCGACGGCACCGAGCCGAGGCCGGAGCGCACGTCCTCGGCGATGTAGGCGCCGATGAATGCGATGAAGCCGATGACAGCGGCCTGATAGGCGCTGAAGCGATGCCCGATCACCGGCGGAACCGCGAAATAGACGATGAAGAGCACGACCAGAAGCGGCGTGCCGCGGATGAACTCGATGTAGAGCCAGGCGGCCTGGCGCAGGCCGGGGACCCGGCCGTTCCGCGCGAGGCCGAGCAGCAGCCCCAGCGCCGTGCCGCCGACGATGACCAGGGCCGAGGTCTGCACCGTCACCCAGAACCCCGCGGCGAGGTAGGGCAGATTGCGCAGCACCACGGAGAAATCCACCGCTGGATCCTAGTAGCGCATTGCGGGATCGACGGCGCGTCCGCGCAGCGTCCGCAGGGTCACCTGGGTGATCGCGGTCACCATCACGAGATAGAGCACGGTCACGCCGATATAGGCCTCGAAGGTGCGGAAGGTCTCGCCCTCGATGGCGCCGGCGGCGAAGGTGAGCTCGCCCACGGAGATGACGGAGGCGAGAGAGGAATCCTTGATGAGCTGGGACAGCAGCCCCGCCAGCGACGGTGCCACGATCCGGAGCGCCTGGGGATAGACGATATGGACGAGCGTCTGGCGCGGCGACAGGCCGGAGGCAAGCCCGGCGGCGCTCTGCCCCGCCGGCACGCTCTGAATGCCCGCCCGCACGATCTCCGCGACATAGGCCCCGGAATAGATCGCCAGCGCCAGCACGCCGCACCAGAACGCCGGCAGCCGCAGCGCCGTCAACCCGAGATACCAGAAATACATGTGCACCAGCAGCGGCACGTTCCGGGCGATCTCGACATAGGTGCCGGCGACCCCGCGCGCCGCCTTGCCGCCCCTGGCGCCGGCGGTGCCCGCGACCAGGCCCAGCGCCAGCGCGCCCGCCAGTCCGATGAGGGAGAGCGCCAGCGTCACGGCAAAGCCGGTCGCCAGCGCCTCGCGGTAGCGCCAGAGCACGCTCCAGTCGAAGTCGTAGCTCACGGCGGACTCAGCCTTTCGGCCAGGTCTCGATCGCGATGTCCGGGTCGAGCTGGAACCATTGGCGGTAGATCTGCCGGTAGCGGCCGCTGGTCCAGAGATCCTGCAGCACCGCATTGACCGCGTCCCGCATCTGCCAGTCGCCGTGCCGGATGCCGATGCCGAAGGGCTCGACGCTGAACTTGTCGCCGACGATGTGGAAGCCCTCGGTCTCGCGCGTGAACCCGCGCAAGATGTCGTAGCTGCCGGTGAAGGCGTCGGCGCGGCCCTGCCGGAGCGCCAGCCACGCCGTGGTGTAGTCGCGGAACGGCTGCACCTTCGCCTCCGGCGCCAGCTGCGCCAGGGTCTTCTCGAGAGTGGTTCCCTGCTGCACGGCGACGGTCTTGCCGGCGAGGTCGCCCAGCCCCTTGATCGCGCTCGCCGTCGGCACCAGCAGCGCCTGGGCGCCGGTATAGTAGGTGATGCTGAAATCGATGGTGCCTTCGCGCTCGCGCGTGTGGGTCATCGACGCCGCGACGATATCCACATTGCCGCTGACCAGGAGCGGTATGCGCGTCGGCGAGGTCACCTTGACCAGCTCGATCCCGACGCCGAGCGCCTTGGCGATCTCGCGCATGAGATCGACGTCGAAGCCCACCACCTCGTTCTTCTCGTCGAGATAGCCGAAAGGCGGCGTATCGTATTTGACGCCGGCCAAGAGCTTGCCGCGCGCCTTGATCGCGTCGACCGTGCCGTCCGCCCAGGCGGACCCCGCCGTCACGGCCATCACCATTGCCACCAGCGCCGCCGTCAGAGCGGCCCAACCTCGAACTCATCGTCCTGTCCTTTCCTCGTCCGGCTCAGTGCCGGATCAGCGCCATGAAATCCCGCGTGCGCGCCTCGCGCGGGGCGTCCATCACCTGGGCCGGCGGTCCCATCTCCACGATCGCGCCGTGATCCATGAAGACCAGGCGGTCGGCGATGCTGCGGGCGAAATTCATCTCGTGAGTGACGATGGCCATGGTGATGCCGTCCTCCGCCAGCTCGCCGATCACGTCCAGCACCTCCCGGATCATTTCGGGATCGAGGGCGGAGGTGGGCTCGTCGAACAGCATGAGCCGCGGCTCCATGGCCAGCGCCCGGGCAATCGCCACCCGCTGCTGCTGCCCGCCGGAGAGCTGCGCCGGATATGCCGCGGCCTTGTCGGCGAGCCGCACGCGCTCCAGCAGCCGCCGCGCCAGGGCCTCGGCATCGCCGGCGCGCAGTCCCTTGGCCTTGCGCGGCGCCAGGGTGATGTTCTGCAGCGCCGTCAGATGCGGATAGAGATTGAAGCTCTGGAACACCATGCCGATCTCGCCGCGCAGCCGCGTCAGCCCGCGGGCGTCGAGGCCGGCCACCGAATGGCCCAGAACCGTGAGCGCACCGGCGCCGATCGGCTCCAACCCGTTGATGCAGCGGATGAGCGTGCTCTTGCCGGAGCCACTGGGACCGATCACCGCCACGCATTCCCCGTCCGCGATCGTCAGCGATACCTGGCGCAGCACCTGCTGGGCGCCGAAGTGCTTGTCGACGCCCTCGAAGACGACGGCCGCATCAGCCACGATAGTGCCGCTCCAGGCGCTTCAGCGCCTCCTCCAGAACCTCGTCGGGAGCCGTGAGCGACAGGCGCAGATGTCCGCGGCCGAGTTCGCCGAAGGCGCTCCCCGGCAGGGCCGCGATCGAGAGCTTCTCCAGCCACTCCGCCGCCGTCGCGCGGTCGTCGCCGGGAATGCTGGGAAAGAGATAGAAGGACGCCGGCGGCGCCGCGCAGCGGAACCCCGGCAGCCGGTCGATCACCGCAGCCGCGCGGTCGCGCCGGCGACGGAACCGTTCCCGATAGCCGTCGATCACACTCTGCGGCAACCCCAAGGCCGCCTCGGCACCGGCCTGCAGGAACGGCGGCACGCAGTAGATCGAGTGCTGCACCACCTTCAGTACCGCCTTGATCGCCGGCTCCGGCGCCGCGAGATAGCCCACGCGCCAGCCGGTCATGCCGTAGGTCTTGGAGAGGCTGTCGGCGACGAAGCAGCGACCCTTGGCGCCGGGCAGGCTCTGCAGATAGGCGAAGCCGTTCGGCTCGAAGCAGAGATCCGCATAGACCTGATCGAAGACCAGCCAGAGATCGTGCTTTTCGGCGAGCGCCACCAGGGATTTCAGCTCCTCGCGGCCCAGCACCTTGCCCGTCGGATTGACCGGGGAGTTCACCACGATCATCCGCGTCCTGGCCGTGATCGCCTTGGCGATGAGCGCCGCATCGATGGTGTCGAGGGCGGCAACCCGCACGGGCACGCCACCCGCCAGGCGTACGGCGGCGCCGTAGCTGACCCAGCAGGGATCCAGCAGCACCACCTCGTCGCCGGGCCCCAGCGCCGCCATGAAGGCGGCGAACACCGCGAATTTTCCGCCCGGCGTCACCAGGATCTCGCCGGCATCGTAGGCGACGCCGGAGCGGGCGGAGAGCCGCCGGGCGATGGCGGCTCGCAGCGCCGGCGTTCCCGCTGCCGGAGCATAATGCGTGTCACCGCTCACCATGGCCCGGTGCGCCGCCTCGATGATCGCGGGATGGGTCTCGAGGTTGGGATCGCCGCTGGACAATCCGAGGATCTCGCGGCCGGCGGCGCGCGCCAGGCGCACGCGCTCGGTCATCTCCACCGTCGCCGAGGGCGCGACGCTGGCCACGCGCTCGGCGAGACGCGGCATTGCGGCCACGACGCTCATCGCGCGCCCCTGCTGCTGCGAGCGGAGCGTTTGGCGGTGCCGCCTGCCGCCGACCCCATTCCGGGCGCACGAAGACCGGCCGCGGCATACGGCACCATCTGGGCGAGCACGGCGTCGACGTCGGTGGCATCGCACAGGCCGTTTGACAAGTGCTCGACACGTGCGGGATTCACCATCGTGTAATAGAGCGTCCCCAGCAGGAAGTTGAAGCGCCAGAACACCTCGGCATGAGAGAGATGCGGCAGCGCGCGGGCGAGCGCCGCCACGAAGCGGATGCTGGTGGCGTCGAAATACTTCGCGACCAGGCGCCGCGCGAGCTCGTTCTGCTCGGCGGCGAGAGTGGCGCGCAGCCGGGTGAAGACGGCACCGCCGGCGGCGTTGTTCGTGGAGGCGAGCGCCGGCGCGATGAAGGCGGCGACGATCTGCTCCAGGAGCGGCGGACCGCCCTCGGTCTCGGCGCAGGCCTCGAGACGATGCAGGCGCTCGTCGTTCATGGGATTGCAGCGGTTCTCGAAGATCGCCGTGAGCAGACCTTCCTTGGAGCCGAAGTGATAGTTGACGGCGGCGAGGTTGACGCCCGCCGCGGTGGTGAGCTGCCGCAGCGAGACGCCGGCAAACCCCTGCTCGGCGAACAGCCGCTCGGCGATGCGCAGGATCCTCGACTTGGTATCCCCGGCTTCCTCGGCGATGATCACGAGCGGTCTCCGCGGCTCATGCCTACAGTTCCTCGGCGCGATCAGGCTTCCGCGCCATCATCAGCCTCACGCGAACGCTCCCGTCACCATGGGGAATATCCGCTGATAGCCCTCGGCGTGCTTGATGTTCTTCATGTTGGAATTTCGCGCCGCCTGGACGCCGCGCTGCAGCGCCACGCGGGTGTAGTAGTCCCAGAGATATTCCTGCGCCGCCATGCATTCGAAGGCGCGCCGCTTCTGCTCCCAGACCTCGGAGATGTCGAGGAGCACGTCGGGCTTCCAATTGCACTGCTCGGTCTGGTGCGGCTCGAACAGGAAGACGGGCGGCGCACCCACGATCTTGCCCCCGGGATGACCGTGGGCCTGGGCAATGATGCGCGCCTCCTGGGCGAAACGCGCGGCCTCGGGATGGTCGAAGTTGTAGGGATCCTCGAGGGAATGGGTCAGCACGAATTCCGGCTGCAGCTCGCGATAGAGCGCGACCAGGCGATCGAGATGCGCCTCGTTGACGCGGAGCGGATAGTCGCCGATGTCGAAGAACACGGGCTCTCCGCCGAGGATGTCGGCGGCACGCTCGGCCTCCTCCTGGCGGGCGGCCTTCACCTGCTGCAGCGTGGCGCCGGGCTCGCGCCAGAGCTTGGCCGATTCGCCGCGCTCGCCATAGGAGAGGCACACCACCACCACGCGATAGCCGCGCTTGGCATAGAGCGCGATGGCGCCACCGGCGCGCCAGACGAAATCCGCGGAATGCGCGCTGACGACCAGCGCGGTCTTCTTTGCGTCCTGTGCCATGCAGCCTCTCCTACCGAGGGGATCGCGATGCGCGACGGACCGCGGCACGCGACGATGCAGCGGCAGCCGTTCTCATACTTGTTTCCACCCGACACGGCCGGGCGGGTCCTTTATCGGAGCAAGTCGTCATGCCTGCGCGCCTCCTCGCGTGACAACGCGCGGGATCGGCACCGCAGGACACTCCTTGGCCCATTTCGAACAGACGTTTTAATCGTCTGTCACAGGGGTGTCAAGGCGGGGCGGCCCGCTCAGCGGGTCAACGTCATGTGCGTTCCGCAACGGCGGCCGCCGGCACTCAGACAATCCTGCTGCTTATTGAAGTCATAGAACTCGAACAGCAGTTCGCTCAGCACCAGCGTGGTAAGGACGGCGATAATGATCAGCAGATAACGAGTCAGCATGGCATCAGGCTAAGGCGCCGAACGGCGATGCACAAGCCGCCCACCGTTGCGCGCCCCGCGATATTCGTTAGGGTGCGGGCCACATGGCAGGGCTCGATCTCAGGGAGTGGCGCGCGCGGCTGCCCGTCGCGGAGGCGCTGCCGCGACTCGAAGCGGCTCTCGCCGAGCAGGCCAGCGCCGTGCTGGAGGCGCCGCCGGGCGCGGGGAAGACGACGCTAGTGCCGCTGGCGCTTCTCGGCGCGTCCTGGCTCGGCGGTGCCCGCATCGTGATGCTGGAGCCGCGCCGCCTCGCGGCCCGCGCCGCCGCCCGCCGCATGGCCTCGATGCTGGGAGAGCGCGCGGGCGAGACCGTGGGCTACCGCACCCGCCTCGACACCAAGGTCGGACCGCGCACCCGGGTCGAGGTGGTGACCGAGGGCGTGCTGATTCGCATGCTGCAGGACGATCCCTCGCTCCCCGGCACCGGCCTGGTGATCTTCGACGAGTTCCACGAGCGCAGCCTCGACGGCGATCTCGGCCTCGCCCTCACCCTCGATGCCCGCCGTGCGTTGCGGGAGGACCTGCGCCTCCTGGTGATGTCCGCCACTCTCGACGGCGCGCCGGTGGCGCGGCTCCTGGGCGACGCTCCCGTGATCGAGAGCCGCGGCCGGATGTTCCCGGTGGAGACGCGGCACCTGGACCGGCCGCCGCCGGAGCGTCTCGAGGATGCCGTCGCCGCCGCGATCCGCCGGGCCCTCGCCGAGGAGTCCGGCAGCCTGCTGGTGTTCCTGCCCGGCGTGCGGGAGATCCGTCGCGTCGAGCGCCGGCTCGCGGACTCGTCGCTCGATGCCGACGTCCGCGTGACACCCCTCTATGGCGATCTGCAGCAGGGCGCCCAGGACGCTGCGATCGCGCCTGCCGCCGCCGGCACGCGCAAGGTGGTGCTGGCGACGGCGATCGCCGAGACCAGCCTCACCATCGACGGCGTCCGCGTGGTGATCGACGCCGGCCTGATGCGGCGGCCGCGCTTCGATCCCCGTACCGGCATGACCCGGCTGATGACCTTGCGGGTATCCCAGGCCGCCGCCGAGCAGCGCCGCGGCCGTGCCGGCCGGCTCGAGCCGGGGATCTGCTATCGCCTGTGGCCGGCCCACGAGCAGGGATTGCTGCAACCCTTCACGCCGCCGGAGATCGTGGACGCCGATCTGGCGCCGCTGGCCCTCGAGCTCGCGCGCTGGGGCGCCGGCGATCCCGCGGTGCTGCCCTGGCTCGATCCGCCGCCCGCCGCGGCCTATACCCAGGCTCAGACGCTGCTGCGGGAGCTCGACGCCATCGACAACGACGGCCGCGTCACCGCTCACGGCCGCGCGCTCGGTGTGCTCGGCACCCACCCACGCCTCGCCCATATGGCGGTGCGCGCCGGCGAGCGCGGCCAGGGCGCACTGGCCGCCGACATCGCGGCGCTGCTGAGCGAGCGCGACATCGTGAAGGCGCGGCCGGGCGAGCGGGATTGCGATCTCCGCCTGCGGGTCGAGCTGTTGCAGGGGCGCGGCGCGGGCCGGGATCTGCCGCGGGGCGCGGCTAGCGACCGCGGCGCCATCGAGCAGGTCAAGGATGCCGCCCGGCAATGGCGGCGCCAGCTCCGTGTCGCCGGCGAGACCGTCGATCCGAAGGCGACGGGATCCGTGGTCGCCCTGGCCTATCCCGACCGCATCGCCCAGCGCCGCCCCGGCACGCCCGGCAGCTTCCGCCTCGCCGGCGGCTCCGGCGCCCTGCTGCCACCGACGGACCCGCTGGCGGCGGAGGAATTCCTGGCGGTGGCGGAGCTCGATGGCGATCCAAAGAACGCCCGCATCTTCCTGGCGGCACCGATCGGACGCGGCGAGATCGAGGATCTCTTCGCCACCCACATCGAGGCCGCCGAGCTCGTCACCTGGGACCGCCGGCAGCAGGCGGTTCTGGCGCGGCGGCAGCGGCGGCTGGGCGCGCTGCTGCTGGCGGACGATCCCCTGGCGAAACCGCCAGTGGAGGTCGTGCGCGCGGCGCTGATCGAGGGGATCGGCGAGCTTGGCCTCGAGGTATTGCCGTGGACGCGGGACGCCGGCGCGTTCCGCCAGCGGATCCAGTTTCTCCGGCGGCTGGAGGGCGCCGAGAGCGGCTGGCCAGATATGTCCGATGCCTGGCTCTCGGCGCATCTGGCGGATTGGCTCGGGCCGTTCCTCGACGGCGTCACGCGCCGGAGCCAGCTCGACCGGGTCGATCTCGGGACAGCGCTGAAGGCGATGCTGCCCTGGGACCGCCAGCGGCGCCTGGACGAGCTGGCGCCGACTCACGTCACGGTGCCCAGCGGCTCCCGCGTCCCGATCGACTATGGTACTGGCGATGTGCCGGTGCTGGCGGTCAGGCTGCAGGAGATGTTCGGGCAAGCGGAGACGCCGAGCATTGCCGGCGGCCGTGTGCCGCTGCTCCTGCACCTGCTGTCGCCAGCCGGGCGGCCGCTTCAGGTGACCGGGGATCTGGGCGCATTCTGGAAGGCGGGCTACCGGGCGGTGCGCTCGGAAATGCGCGGCCGCTATCCCAAGCACCCCTGGCCGGAGGATCCCCTGGCCGCAACCCCAACCACGCGCGCCAAGCGGCGCGGAACCTGATACCGCTGCTCCGCGCCTTCCTGACGGTCGCCGGTTACGACATCTTCTTTTTCATCTTCTTGGAGGAGGTCTTCTTCATCGGCTTCATATCGCCCTTGGCGAGACAGTCCTTCATCGCCTGGGACTGCCAAGCGTGGTCGTAGCAATCATGGTGGTGCGCCGCCGCCTTCTTCATGACCATCGACTTCATCTTCGCCGGCGCGGTCTTCGCCGCTTGCGCGTAGGCCGACGGGGCCGGCAGCGCCAGGACACCGGTAATCGCCGCCGCCATGGCTACTGTCCAGATCTTCGCGAACATCGTTTGAGCTCCTCTTGTGTGGGATTGGGAACGTGCGCAATGGAATCGATAATGTGTCGAGACCGCGCAGCGTGCAATCGCGCCCGCGAAAAAAACCGGCACCGTGCGGCTAGGCTCGCACGCGTCTCGGCACCAACCGTTCGAAGCCCCGTTAATTCTTTGTATTTCAGTTAGTTATGATATGGCATCGGCGATGTGGCGGGCACCGTCGTGAGGACGATGGCACGCGCTGCAAGCACCGCCGGCGCGGGATCAGGCAGCGCTTGGCCGCTCGTCGCGCCAGAATCGGGCGACCATCGCCGTCATGACGACGACGGCGGCGATGACCAGGGCGACGCAGCCGTGCCAGCCGGCGTGCGCCCATACCGCGGCGGGAAGCGCGGCGCCGGCGCTGCCGCCGATGTAATAGAAGGCGACGTAGAGGCCGACCGCGGACGAGCGCGCCACGGTGGCGCGCTGGGCCAGCAGGCTGGTTGCCGCCGTCTGCACCGCGAAGCCGCAGGCGGAGACGATGGCAAGCCCGGCGATGATGACCGGCAGGGATGGGACCAGGGTGATCAGCAGGCCCAGGCACCAGATCGGAGCGGTCCGCAGCACCAGGGCGCGGCGGCCGATGCGGCGGATCAGCCGGCCCGACAGCGGCGTCATCACGACGGCGAAGAGGTAGACGATGAAGATCGCGCCCAGGGCCGAGGTCGAGAGCTCGAAGGGCGGCGCCGCCAGGTAGAAATTCACGTAGGTGAAGGTGGCGACGAAGATGAACAGCACCACGAAGCCCACCGCGAAGGTGGCGACGATGGGCGGATTGAAGAAGTGCCGGAACATCAGCCGGATCGAGTGGCCGAGGCCCTCGGCGCGCACGAAATGCCGTTCCCGCGGCAGGGTGACGGCGACCACGGCGGCGGAGACCAGGGTGATGGCGGCGATGGTCCAGAAGGCGGCGCGCCAGCCCAGATGATCGGCGACGATGCCGGACATGAAACGGCCCAGGAAGCCGCCGAGCCCGCTGGCGGCGATGTAGACGCCGGTGGCGCCCGCCACCTCGTCCGAGGGCCATTCGTCGCCGATATAGGCGACGGTGACGGCGAAGATCGGCGGCAGCAGCAGGCCTTGGACGAAGCGCCACAGCACGAGCTGGGTCAGGGTCTGGCTGAGGGCCAGCATGATGGTCGGCAGCACCAGGAGAGCCATGGCGCCGGCGATGATGCGCTTGCGCCCGAGGACGTCGGCGACGACACCGATGAAGGGCGCCACCAGCGCCACCGCAAAGGTGGTGGCGCTCACCGTCAGGCTCACCTGGGCCGCGGTCGCGGAGAAGTCGCGGGCGAACAGCGGCAGCAGCGGCTGTGTCGCATAGAGATTGATGAAAGTGCAGAGACCGGCGAGGCCGACGGCAATACGCCGGGGATCGGAGAGCATCGGCAGACGCGCTTTCAGGGCCTATGTCGCGTGGCGGACGCCGACCACGCACCGGCCTTTATCCAAAACCTGCCGCCACTCTAGAGGCCGGGGACCGCGCCCGCCATCCGTCCCGGTCGATTTGTCGCAGAATAGCCCCATGCCGCCAGCGCATCCCAGCCCCGATGTGCCGATGACGCATGCCATTTCCGCCCCGCCCCGCTACGATGCGAGAGCGATGTCCCTGCCGCGCTCCGCCAGGCGGGCGGCGCCCAACGATCCGAAGGCATGACCGAGCTCCGCGCCGAACCCGCTTCGCCGCCACAGTACCGCACCGCCGCCGAGCCGCGGCTGCGCCTGCTGATTCCGCTGGTGGTTGCCTGCGGGTTCTTCATGGAGAATCTGGACTCCACCATCCTCGCCACCGCGATCCCGCAGATCGCCGAGAGCCTGGGCGAGAGCCCGCTCCGCCTCAACGTCGCCATCACCAGCTATCTCCTCAGCCTCGCGGTCTTCATTCCCGTGAGCGGCTGGGTCGCCGACCGCTATGGCGCGCGGAGCGTGTTCTGCGGCGCGATCGCGGTTTTCACTTTGGGATCGGCGCTCTGCGGCTTCGCCACCTCCCTGCCCGTGCTGGTGCTGACGCGCATCCTGCAGGGGCTAGGCGGCGCGATGATGACTCCTGTCGGTCGGCTCATCCTGCTGAAGTCGTTTCCCAAGAGCCAGATCGTCACCGCCATGAGCTACGTGACGCTGCCGGCGCTGATCGGGCCCGCGATCGGACCGCTGGTGGGCGGGTTCCTCACGACCTACGCGTCGTGGCGCTGGATCTTCTACATCAACATACCCATCGGTCTGCTCGGCATCCTGCTCGCATCGCGCTTCATCGAGAATTTCCGCGCTGAGACCCGGACACGTTTCGACTTCACAGGCTTCGTGCTCTGCGGCATCGGGCTTGCCTCCACCGCGCTCGGCCTCGAATACGCCGGCCGGCACCTGATCTCCAACGCCCTCGAGGCCGCGATCCTGGCGGTGGCGACGCTCAGCCTCGCCGCCTATGTGTTCTATGCCCGCCGCACGCCGAACCCCGCCGTCGATCTCGCCATCTTCCGCAACCGCGCCTTCCGCATCGCCGTCGTGGGCGGGCTGATCTGCCGCACCGGTCTCGGCGCGGTGCCGTTCCTGCTGCCGCTGATGCTGCAGATCCCGTTCGGCCTCAGCGCCTTCCAATCCGGCAGCCTCACCTTCGTGTTGGCGATCGGCTCGATGGCGATGAAGAGCACCGCGCCGCCGATCCTGCGCAAGTTCGGCTTCCGCAAGCTGCTGCTGGTGAATGCCTTCGTGGTCGGGCTCGGAACCATGACACTGGGTCTTGTTCACGCGACCACGCCGCATTGGCTGATCACCATCGGCCTCCTCATCTTCGGCTTCTTCCGCTCCCTGCAGTTCACCTGCATGAACTCACTGGCCTATGCCGATCTCACCGGTAGCAACATGAGCACGGGCAGCAGCGTCGCCAGCGTGGCGCAACAGCTCTCGATCACTTTCGGCGTCGCCATCGCGGCGACCCTGCTGTCGCTCCTCATCGGCACCGCCAAGGCACCCACCGCCGAGGATTTTCTCCCAGTCTTCATCGCCGTAGGCATGCTGCCGATCCTGTCGGTGGCATGGTTTGCCCAACTACGCCCCGAGGACGGCAACCAGATCAGCGGCTATCGGGCTTGAGCCCAAGCCCCTTGCTCCCCGGCGCGGCGGGGAGCTAGCTTCGCTTAGTTGCATCGGCACGGGAAGCTTCCGAGCATGGCGGAGACCGCGCAGACCATCCGACCCCTTCAGGGCATTCGTGTCCTCGATCTCTCCAGCTTCATCTCCGGACCGTTCTGCACCACGCAGCTCGCGGAGTTCGGCGCCGAGGTGATCAAGGTGGAGCTGCCCGGGGTCGGCGACGCCTTCCGCCGCTTCGGCACGCCGTCGAAGAGCGGCGACTCCCTCATCTATCTCAGCGAGCAGCGCAACAAGAAATCGATCACCCTCGATCTCCGCAAGCCCGAGGGCGTCGAGATCGTGAAGCGGCTGGTGGCCGAGATGGACGTGCTGGTGGAGAATTTCCAGACCGGCACCTTGGAGAAATGGGGCCTCGGCTGGGACGTGCTGTCGGCGCTCAATCCGCGCCTCGTCATGGTGCGCATCACCGGCTACGGCCAGACCGGCCCCTATCGCGACCGGCCCGGCTTCGGCCGCATCGCCAACGCCTTCGGTGGCCTATCCTTCCTGGCGGGATATCCGGACCGGCCGCCGGTGACGCCGGGCTCCGCCACCATTCCCGACTATCTCACCGGCATCTACGGCGCCTATGGCGCGCTGCTGGCGCTGCGCGCCCGCGACCTCACCGGCAAGGGCCAGGTCATCGACATCGGCCTCTACGAGCCGGTCTTCCGCATCCTCGACGAGCTCGCGGTCGCCTACCACTACACTGGCCGCGTCCGCCAGCGCATGGGGCCCGGCACGGTCAACGCCGTGCCGCACAGCCACTACCCCAGCAAGGACGAGCGCTGGCTCGCCATCGCCTGCACCACCGACAAGATCTTCGAGCGCCTGGCCCAGGCCATGGGCCGCCCCGAGGTCGCCGGCACCGGCAAGTACGGCACGCTGAAGCAGCGCGCGGCCCAGCGCGAGGAGGTCGACGCCTTCGTCACGGAGTGGACCCGGAGCCTGACGCGAGACGAGGTGCTGGCGACGTGCGAGGCGCATCAGGTGCCCTGCGGCCCGCTTTATTCCATTGACGAGATCTTTCAAGACCCGCAGTACAAGGCGCGGGAGAATATCCTCTTCGTGGAGGACGATCGCGTCGGCGAGGTGGCGGTGCCCAACGTGGTGCCGCGCCTCACGGAGACGCCGGGCGGCCTCGACTGGCTCGGGCCGCCGCTTGGCGCCCACAACCAGGAGATCCTCGGCGATCTCCTCGGCATCGATGCGGCGCGCCTCGCCGAGCTCAAGGACAAGGGTGTGATCTGATGACGAACTCGAGAGAGCTTCCGGTCTGGCGCTCGATGCTGTTCGTGCCGGTCATCGTGCGCAAGTTCGTGGAAGGCGCGGCGAAGCGCGGCGCCGACGCCATCATCCTCGATCTCGAGGACAGCATCCCACCGGCGGAGAAGCCGCGCGCCCGCGATCTGGTGCCGGAAGCCGCCGAGATCGCCGGGTGCGGCGGCGCCGACATCGTCGTGCGCATCAATCGGCCTCTGCCGCTGGCCATTCCGGACATCGCGGCCGCGGTGGGTCCCCACGTGCTGGCGCTGATGCTGCCGAAGATCGAGAGCGCCAGCCACCTGCGGCTCCTCGCCGAGGTCGTCGACGAGGCGGAGGCGGCGCGCGGCTTGGCGGCGGGCACCACGCGCCTCATCGCCATGGTGGAGACCGCCGGTGCGTTCTTCGAGATGGCGGACATCGCCCGCGCCCACCCTCGTATCGTCGCCATGACCCTGGGCGCCGAGGATTTCGCGCTCTCCGTCGGCATGGTGCCGGAGGCCGAGGGCCTGTTCTTCCCGAAGCAGCAGATGATCATCGCCGCCCGCGCCGCCGGAATCCTGCCCCTGGGCTTCCTCGGCACCGTCGCCGACTTCAAGGACCTCGACGCCTTCCGCGCCACCATCCGCCGGTCGCGCCGCATCGGCTTCGCCGGCGCGTCGGTGATCCATCCGAGCCAGGTGGCAATCCTCAACGAGGAATTTTCGCCATCCGCCGAGGAGGTGTCCCACGCCGAGCGCGTGGTCGCCGCCTACGCGAAGGCGACGTCGGACGGCATCGGCGCCATCACCCTCGACGGCAAGATGATCGACGTGCCCGTGGTGGAGCGCGCCCAGGCGCTGCTGACACGTCACCGCGCCATCGCGGCGCGCGCGGCGAGGCGCCCGCGATGATCGCCCATGAGATCAGGGTCCGCCCCTCCGCGGAGCGTCTGCCGCGGGAACAGCAGCTTGCCTGGAAGCTGGCAGAGCTGGCGATGCTGAGCGAGATCGATGCGGACACCGCCGAGCTGGTGGCCGCCCGCGTCGTCGACAATGCGGCGGTGGCGCTGGCCGCCATCAACCGCAAGCCCGTGGCCTCCGCCCGCGCCATGGCCCTCGCCAATTGCCGTCCCGGCGGCGCCACCCTCTTCGGCCTCGACCCCTCCGTCACCGTGGCGGCGGAATGGGCGGCCTGGGCCAATGCGACGGCGGTGCGCGAGCTCGACTTCCACGACACGTTCCTTGCCGCCGACTACGCTCATCCCGGAGATTCCATTCCACCCCTGCTCGCGGTGGCGCAGCAGACCGGCCGCACCGGCGCGGCGCTCGCCCGCGCCATCGCGGTGGCCTACGAGGTGCATGTGGCCCTGGTGAAGTCGATCGGACTGCATCCCCACAAGAAGGATCACGTCGCGCACCTCTGCCCCGCGACCGTCGTGGGACTCGGCCGCCTTCTCGATCTGCCGGTGCCCGTGGTTTATCAGGCGGTGAATCAAGCCGTGCACCTCGCCTTCTCCACGCGGCAATCCCGCAAGGGTGAGATCAGCTCGTGGAAGGCTTTCGTGCCGGGCTTCTCCGGCAAGCTCGCCATCGAATGCATCGATCGCGCCATGCGCGGCGAAGGCGCGCCGAGCCCGATCTACGAGGGCGAGGAATCCGTGATCGCGTGGATGCTGGGCGGCCCGGAGGTCAGCTATACCGTGAACCTGCCGGCGCCCGGCGAGCATCCGCGGGCGATTCACGAGACTTATACGAAGGCATATTCGGCAGAGTACCAGGCCCAGGCTTTCATCGATCTAGCGATCGAGCTGCGGTCCCGCCTCGACCTCGCCGAGGTCCGTGAGATCGTGGCGCACACCAGCCACCACACCCACGCCGTCATCGGCAGCGGCGCCAACGACCCGCAGAAATACGATCCCGATGCCAGCCGCGAGACCCTCGACCACTCCCTCCCCTACATCCTCGCGGTCGCCCTGGAGGACGGCGCCTGGCATCACGAGCGCAGCTACGCCAGCGAGCGCGCCCACCGCGCCTCGACCGTGACGCTCTGGCGCAAGATCCGCACGGTCGAGGATCCCGCCTGGAGCGCGCGCTACCTCGAGCTTGATCCGGCGAAGCGCGCCTTCGGTGGCCGCCTCGTCGTGACCCTCGCCGACGGCCGCACGATCGAGGCGGAGCTGGCCGTCGCCGACGCCCATCTCAACGGCCGCCATCCCTGGCACCTGCCGGAGTACGAGACGAAATTCCGCTCGCTGACCGACGGGCTGATCGCGCCGGAAGAGTCCACGCGTTTCCTCGCCGAGGCGCGACGGCTGACGGCGCTCACGCCGGCGGAGATCAAGCGACTCAATCCGGCTCTGCCGCAAGGCGCGGTGAAACCCTCCCGTCCCACCGGCCAGGGAATCATGGACTGGCAGAGTTAGGTCTCGCGTAAGAGCTAGGCTAAGTGCTCGAGCAGCACGGCGTTGAACGCGTCCGGCGCCTCGTACTTCGCCCAGTGGCCGGCCCCCGGGATCACCGTGAAGCGCGCCCCCGGCTGTAAGGATTGCAGCAGCTTTCGCGTGTCCTCCAGGATGCCGCGGGCGGTGATGTCGCGCTCGCCCCAGATGCCTGACAGTCGCGCCTTGATGCGCGGCAGCGCGGTCAGGAGCGTGGGATTGCGCGAGAGCGGGCGGCTCTTGGTGCGGGCGCGGGCGGCATTCCGCACCTGGAGGTCGACGGCGAAGTCGTCGATATTGGCGGGATCGGCAATCATGAGGATTGCCAGATTCTCGCGATGCGCCTGGCGCTGGGCCGCCTCGCCGGTGCGCAGGTGCCATTTGACCAGCTCCACCGGCGCCTGGCGGGGTATGCCGGTGCCGCCGGATCCGATCAGCACGAGGCTCTTCATCCTGGCGCCCATTCGGTCCGCCACGTGGCCGCCGATGAGGCCGCCGAAGGAAAAGCCCGCAAGATGCACGGCCTCGTCGCCACCGATGAGGCTCGCGAGACCCTCGGCCACGATTGCCGCGATGCTGTCGGCGGTATAGGGGCCGGGGGCCACGTCGGAATCCCCGAGGCCGGGTATGTCCGCCGCCAGCACGCGATAATGCCGGCTCAACGGCTCGATGTTGCGCACCCAATGGGTCCAGGAGCCGTAGCCGCCATGCAGCAGCACCAGGGGCTGGCCCTTGCCCCAGATATGCCAGACCATGCTGCCGGCACCGCAGGGCGTGCGCCGCGTCTCGCCCCGCGCTTCCAGCGCTCCTACTTCGGCAATGGAATTGATCATGATCAGACCGGCTTGAACGCCGTGTCCATCTGGACGTCGATGAGAAGCGGCGACTTGCCGGCAAGTCCGCGCCGGATCAGCGCCGTCGCTTCCGCGATCGTGGTAGCGCGCTCCGCCGCCACGCCGAGGGAGCGCGCGAGGCCGACGAAATCGACGCGGGGATTGACGAGGTCCATGCCGACGTAGAGATCGGTTTGCGCTGCGTGGCCGCGCATGTTGTTCATCCGCTGCTTCAGGATGCGGTAGGAGGCGTTGTTGAGGATGACGAAGACCACGGCGATGTCCTCGTGGGCCGCGGTCCAGAGCGCCTGGATCGTATACATCGAGCTGCCGTCGCCGATCAGCGCCACCACGGGCCGGTCGGGCATCGCCAGCTTGGCGCCGATCGCCGCCGGCAATCCCCAGCCGATGCCGCCGCCGCGCAACCCGAAGAAGCTCTGGGGATCGTCGCTCTTGAGAAATTGCCGGAGGCCGGGATTGGAGGAGAGCGCCTCCTCGAAGACGATGGTCTCCGCCGGCAAGGTTTCGCCGATGGCATGCATCAGGGCCAGCGGCCGGATCGGCACCATGTCCGCCTCGGCCTTCGCCCTCGCCTTGAGCTTTGCGAGGTCGGCCGCGATCGCGGCGCGCGTCGTCTCCGAGCGCGCCCGGGCCGCCGCGCGCTGCGCCGCGGTCATGCGTGCCTCCAGCGCGACGAGCAGATCCTGCAATGTCGCCTTGGGATCGCCGAGGATCGCGACATCGGCAGGATAATTCTTGCCCAGCTCCCAGGGGTCGGTGTCGATGTGGACGATGGGCATGCCCGGCGGCATGGGATCGATTTCCGACGGCAGCGACATGGTGAAGAGATCGCCACCGACGGAGAACAGGAGATCGTGGCTCTCCAGCATCGTGCGCAGCACCGGCGCGAGGCGCGTCAGCGCGCCCTTGAAGAGCGGATGGGAAGAGGGGAACGACGCGGTGCTGGCGACGCCCTCGGGATAGACCGGCGCGCCCAGCAGCTCGGCGAGCTTGACGAGCTCGGGATGGGCGCGGCTCTGGGCCACGGCATCGCCCGCCATGATCACCGGCCGCTGGGATTTCAGCAGCAGCTCCGCCGCCTCTTCGATCGCCGCCGCGTCGCCGCGCATGCGCGAGGCGACGCGCGTGGGCTTGCCGAGATCGAGATCGGCCTCGGAGGTAAGCACGTCGCCGGGCAGCGACAGGAACACCGGTCCCGTCGGCATCGCCAGGGCGGTCTTGGCGGCGCGATGGATCGCCCGCGGCAGCTCCACCAGGCGCGTCACTTCCGACGACCACTTCACCAGGGGCCGCGCGATCGGCGGCAGGTCGCCCCAGAGGATCGGCTCGGTGGCGGTGAAGCTCTGGTCGTGCTGGCCGGCGGTGACCAGGATCGGCGATCCCGCCTTCTGGGCGTCATAGAGCATGCCCATGGCATTGCCGAGGCCGGGCGTCACGTGCACGTTGACGACGGTGAGCCGGCCCGAGGCCTGGGCATAGCCGTCCGCCATCGCCATGACGGCTGCTTCCTGCAGCGCCAGCACATAGCGGATCTTCGGCTCGACCGCGAGCGCATCCATCAGCGGCAGCTCCGTGGTGCCGGGATTGCCGAAGATGGTGTCGACGCCTTCCTGCTTCAGGAGCTCCAGGAACGCCCGCTTGCCCGCCATCACCGCCATGGTGCCTCCGATTTCTAGCCGTCTCGCGCCAGTGGATCATGGCGGGGCGCCGTTGACCAGCCGCAGGGCCGCCGACCCCGCATGCGCGAACAACGGCTTTGGAATGGACGTCAGGCGAGCGTGACGGGCCGCCCGGTCTCGGCGGCTTGCTTCACCGCCAGCGCCGCCCGCAGCGTGGCGAGGCCGTCGGCGCCGCTCACCACGGGCGTCTCCACACCCTCGATAACGCGGCAGAAATGCCGGAGTTGCTCCACATAGGGATCGGCGGGCGTCACCTCAACGCGGCGGCAAGTGAGCGGCGCGGTCCAGCCGCGCTCGCCGTCGTACTGCCAGTGCTCCAGCCGCGGCAGGGTCAGGGACCCGGCCGTGCCCGTGAAGAGCGTGCAGTTCTCCGCCGACTGGTGGGGAAAGTACGGGTTCTCGCCCGACGTCAGCTCCCAGGCCCAGGGCGACGTCGCCGTATCCGACACCATCAGCGTGCCGAGCGCGCCGTCGACAAAACGCACCGTGACCGCGGCGCTATCCTCGACGCCGAAGCCGCGCACCGCGCTCGAGGTGAAGGCCTGCACGCTCCCGATCTCGCCGGCGATGAAGCGGAGGAAGTCGATGTCGTGGATCAGGTTGATCAGTACCGGCCCGCCGCCGGCTTCCCGGCGCCAGGTCTGGTCGAAATAGGAGTCCGGCTTGAGGAAGGCCGCCAGCGCCACCACGGCGACGAGCTGGCCGATCTCGCCGGCGCGGATCAGCTCCCGCGCCTTGCGCACGATGGGATTGTGCCGGCGGTGATGGCCGACGAGAATCGGAATGCCGGCCTTTTCGCCCGCCGCCACCATCCGCTGCGCCGCCTCCAGCGTATCGGCGATGGGCTTCTCCACCAGCACCGGCATGCCGCGGGCGATGCAGGCGAGCGCGGTCGCGACATGGAGCGCGTTCGGTGCCGCCGCCACCACGCCCTGTGGCTTCGCCGCCTCCAGCATCGCTTCATAGTCGGCGAAATACGGGACCCCGACACTCTCCGCCAGCGTCTTGCCGGCAGGCGCGGGATCGGCGATGCCCACGAGCTTGCAGAGCGGCTCCGCCAGCGCCACCTCGATGTGCTTCCGGCCGATCATGCCGGCACCGATCACGGCGATGCGAAGCGGTGTCATGCCCGTGCCCCTTTCTATGAGGCGGCGGCCGTGCTGGAACTGCCGCCGAGGAAGAGATGGCCGATGCGGGGGTCCGCCAGGATCGAACCGGCGTCATCCTGGCGCCGCACCTGACCCAGCTCCAGGACGATCCCCTCGTCGGAGATCTCGAGGGCGCTCTTCGCGTTCTGCTCCACCATCAGGATGGTGACGCCGGAATTTCGCAGCGCACGCACGATGCTCAGCACTTCACGGGTCAGGATCGGCGAGAGGCCGATCGACGGCTCGTCGATCAGGATCAGCTTGGGATCGAGCAGCAGGCCGCGGGCGATCTCCAGCAGCTTCTGCTCGCCGCCGCTCAAGGTCGAGGCCTGGGCATCCGCCTTCCGGCGCAGCATCGGAAAACGATCCATGGCCGCCTCGGTGCGCGCGCGCGACTCTCGGCGCGAGCCCAGCGCCACGCCGCCGAGCTCGAGATTGTGGCGCACGGACAGCTCGGGAAAAATATTTCGGCCTTGCGGCACGTAGCAGATGCCGAGCTCCAGGAGCCGGCGTGGCGTCATGCTCGTGATGTCGCGTCCGAGAAAGCTCACGCGTCCCGACCGGACCCGGAGCAGGCCGAAGACGGTCTTGAATACCGTCGACTTGCCCGCCCCGTTTGGGCCGATGATGGTGGTGATGGCACCGCCGCGGACGCGAAACGAGGTCCCGTTGAGGATCGTCATCTTGCCGTAGCCGGCGACGACGCCATCGAGCTCGAGGACCGCCTCAATGCCCAAGATAAGCCTCGATCACCTGGGGATTGCGGCGCACCTCGGCGGGATCGCCCTCGGCGATGACCCGGCCCTCCGCCAGAACGATGATGCGTGAGCAGAGCGACATCACGAAATCCATGTTGTGCTCGATCACCACGAACGTCGCCTTCTGCTCGCGGTTGATGTCGCGCAGGCGGTCGCGCATGTTCGAGAGCATGGTCAGATTGACGCCGCCGGCGGGCTCGTCGAGCAGCACCAGACGCGGCCCCGACATGAAGGCCATGGCGACGTCGAGCAGCTTCTGCTGCCCGTAGCTGAGCTCGCCGGCGAGCTCCTCCGCGACGCGCTGCAGTCGGAAGAAATCGATCATCCGGTCGGCGGCGTCGGTGAGGCCGGCGTCGCGGGCGCCCATCAGCCGCGTCAGCATGGTGCCGCGATGCTCCTGGCCGGCGAGGATGAGGTTTTCCCGCACGCTCAGTTGCGGAAATACCTGCAGCATCTGAAACGTCCGGCTGACGCCGAGGCGATTGAGATCGCAGGGGCGCATCCCCGTGACGTCGCGCTCGTCCAGGCGAACTTTTCCCGCGCTGGGACTGAGCTGGCCCAAAATGCAATTGAAGAGCGTCGACTTGCCGCTGCCATTGGGCCCGATGACGCCGACGATCTCGCCCTCACCAACCGTGAGCGAAACGCCGTCGACGGCATTGATCCCGCCGAAGGCCTTGCGCAGACCGGAGACCTCCAGGACCGTGCTCATCGCTGTGGCTCGTTTCCAAGCGCCGGCGGCGGTGCCAGGCCGCGCGCGCCGCGCCCCGCGAACCGCACCAGGCGGTCGACGAGTCCGAGAATGCCCGACGGGCAGACCACCATCAGCCCCATCACGAACACGGCGTAGCACATGAGATAGAGGCCCTGGGTGACCCGGAGCCATTCCGGCAGCAGCACCGCCACCATCGCTCCCACCAGCGGTCCGAAGAAGTAACCGGATCCGCCCACGACCACCATCAGCAGCAGCTCGAGGGATGCCGCGAGGGTGAAGGACGAGGGATCGACGAACTGCACCAGAGGCGCATAGAGCGCACCGGCGAGACCGCCGAGCGCGGCGCCAATCGCGAAGGCAAGAAGCGTATAGGCGCGGGTATCGACACCGAGGCTCATGGCCCGCCGCGTGTTCTCCCGAAGCGCGATGAAGGCGCGCCCCCAGGGCGAGCGGACCATCCACCAGGTAGCGCCCATCACCAGCAGCAGCATCGTCAGGCAAAAATAGAAATAGGGGAGCGGCTTGTTCATCGACCAGCCGAGAACGCTCGGCCGGGGAATGCGATTGATGCCGTAGACGCCGCCGGTGAGCCAGCCTTCGTTGCGGAACACGAGGAAGGCCAGCGTGCTGAAGGCGAGCGTGACGAACGCGAGGTAGTGATGCTGCACGCGAAGCGCGGGATATCCCAGCGCCCAGCCGATGCCGAAGCCCAGCCCGCTCGCCAGCAGCATCGCCGACCACAACGGCCAGCCGTGGGTGGTGAGGATCGCCGAGGTATAGGCGCCGATGCCGACGAATGCCGCCTGGGCCAGGGACACCTGGCCGGCGTAGCCGAGGGTGATATTGAGGCCGATCGCCGCAATGCCGAGGACGGCCCAGCGGCTCAGGAGATAGATCCCATAGGGTTTGAGCGCGTTCGGCAGGGCCACGACCGCCGTCAGACCGAGGGTGCCGGCGGCAAGGCCCCAATAGCGCGCACCAGTCACGCCGTGCGCTCCTCGAGACGGCCCAGCAGCCCCTGCGGCCGGAACAGGATGACGATCACCAGGAGCAGCAGCGGCACCGCCGTCCGATACTGGGTCGAGACGTAGGCGGCAGTGAGATTGTCGGCGATGCCGAAGATGAACCCGCCCGCGATCGCGCCCCGCACCTGATTGAAGCCGCCGACGATCGCCGCGGTGAAGGCGACCAGGCCGAGGGTCTCGCCGTTATCGAATTTCGCCAGATAGATCGGGCTGATCAGGATCGAGGCCAGAAAGACCAGCGCGGCATTGAGGAGGAAGGTGTAGAGGATCATCCGCTCGACTGGGATGCCGAGGATCAAGGCGACACCGCGGTTCTGGGCGGTGGCCTGCATGCAGCGGCCGATCTCGGTCCGGCCGAGAAAGAGCTGCAGGAGGACGACGGCGCCGATGGCGATGGCGAGCACGAGAAGATCCTGAACCGAGAGGACGGCATCGCCGATATGAACCGTGCCGGCGGAGACCAGGGCCGGAAACCGCTGCCCCTCGCCGCTGTAGTAGTTTTTTACGGATTCCTTGAAGAGGATCGCCAGCCCCACCGTCGCGATCACCAGGGGCAGTACGCCGTGGCGCAGCAGCGGATCGACCAGGAATTTCTTGAACACGTAGCCCAGCAGGAACAGCGACAGGACGAAGCCGACGAGCAGCGCGGGCCAGAAGCTCATGTCGAGAAAGCGCATGGCCGCCAGCACGAAGAAGGCCGGCAGCATGACGAATTCGCCTTGAGCGAAATTGATGGTCTGGGATGTCTGCCACAGCAGCGTAAATCCGATCGCCACCAGAGCGTAGATCGCTCCCGTGGCCAGGCCGGAGATCAGCAATTGCAGCAGGCCGCTCATCTCGGTTCGTGTTCCCGGTCCGAGGACCGGCCTCCCTGTCAGGCCGATCTCGCGCCGGCATGAATTGAACCGATCATAGGGCCGGCCGCACTATGTTTTCCAGAATAATGATTCATGATGTAGCATCGAACGAACTCACGCGCCGCACTCCGTTGAGCCGTGACCAGCGGCCCTCGCCCGCCCGCTCGTGAGGTCAAAGCCGGTCGCAGACGAAACAAGCGAGCTGTGGAGGGAAAGCGCAATGAAGGCGGACGCCTCGCGAAACATCAAATTCATCAGTCATTCCGACCAGGGCGGCCACGCCGACGGCGTCCAGATCATGGTGCATCGGGGCTACGCCTATATCGGCAATTCCTTCAGCATGGGCATCACGGTGATGGACGTGCGGGACCCCAAGCATCCCAAGACCGTCAACTTCCTGCCGTGTCCGCCGAACACGCGGCCCATTCATCTCCAGACCCACGACGACCTGCTGCTCGCCACCAACCTGCCGAGCGTATGGACCATGCAAGTCCTGACGGAGCAGGAATATTTCGGGACCTCGCCGGCGGACAAGCTCAAGAGCCGAGCCGGAGATTTCACCGCCGGCCTGCGCATCTACGACATCTCGAAACCGGACCAGCCGCGGGAAATCAGCTTCCTCCCCATGGAGGGCATCGGCCCCCATCGCATCTGGTACGTCGGCGGGCGCTACGCCTATGTCTCCGTGCACTTCCCCGATTTCAGCGACCATATTCTGGCGGTGGTGGACGTGGCGGATCCGACGCGGCCTTTCATCGCCGGAAAATGGTGGCTGCCGGGCATGTGGCGTGGCGGCGGCGAGACGCCGACCTGGCGCGAGGGGCGGCGTTTTGCGCTGCATCACGTGGTGGTCGCGGGAAATCTCGCCTATGGCGCCTGGCGCGACGGCGGTCTCACCGTGCTCGACGTCGCCGACCCCACCGCGCCGAAGCTCCTGGCGCATCGCAATTGGGACCCGCCCTTCGGGGGCGCAACGCATTCGCCACTGCCGCTGCCGGACCGCAATCTGCTCGTGGTCGCGGACGAGGCCAATTTCGCCAATTGCACCCAGGGGCTGCGGCACATCTGGATGTTCGACGTGCGCGAGCCCAGCAACCCCGTGAGCTTTGCCACTTTCCCGACCCCCGGCGAGGCCGACTACTGCGGCAAGGGCGGAAATTTCGGCCCGCATAATCTGCATGAGAACCGGCCGGGATCCTTCCAGAGCTCCCGCCTGATCTTCGCCACCTACTACAATGCCGGCGTGCGCGCCTACGATATCGACAATCCCTTCCAGCCGCGCGAGGTCGGCTACTACGTGCCGCCGGCGCCGGAAAAGATGATGGATCCGCGCCCCAATCGGCCGCAGGTGATCCAGTCCTGCGACTGCTACGTGGACAAGAACGGGATCATGTACGTGACGGACACCAACGCCGGCCTCAATATCCTGCAATTCGACGGAGCGTAATCGCGGGGATCTTCGCTCACGCCGGCATTCGATGCTATCCTGCCGCAAAAGCGGGCATCGCGACCGCCCGCGGCAATGAAATGCCGACCTCTGCGCGAGCATCGCGGAGGCCAGGCAGGCAACCGGGGGAAACGCGATGAAATACACGCCAGTTCTATTTGCCGTGGCTGTTCTGCTGGGGTCGGCGCCGCCGGCATTTTCACAGCAGGACGTGAAGATCATCGACGTGATGGAGCTGTCCGGCTCCGGTGCGCCCTCCGGCCTCAATTGGCAAAAAGGCGCCGATCTCGCAGTGCAGGAGATCAATGCCGCGGGCGGCATCCTCGGCCGCAAGATCGTGCTCACCCATCTCGACGATCAGAGCAACCCCGGCATCGCAAAATCGGTGGTCGCCAAGGCCATCGACGACGATCCCTATGCGATCATCGGGCCGATCGCCTCCGGCAACGTGGTCGTCACGATGGCCGGTGTCGACCAGGCGGAGATTCCGCAGATCATGGGTGGCGAGGCCGGCCTCCTCACCAAGCAGGGATATCGCTACACCTTCCGCACCTCCATGAGCCAGGCGGCGGGACTGCCTGTCATGGCGACCTATCTCGCCCACGACGCCAAGGTGAAGACTCTCGCGCTGGTCTGGGTCAACAGCGACTACGGCCGGGACAGCCAGGACGTGCTGCTGCCGGCACTGGCCAAGGAGAACGTCAAGGTCGCCGCCAACATCTCGACCGAGCTCGGTCAGCTCGACTATTCCAACGTGGCCGTCTCGGTCATCAAGTCAGGCGCCGACGCGCTCTTCTCCTATCTCAACGAGGAGGAGACGGCCCGGCTCCTGATCGAGCTCAAGAAGCAAGGCTACAACAAGCCGATGTTCGGAGAGACGGTCCTGGTGAGCGCGAAGGTGATCCAGCTCGCCGGCGAGGCCGCGAACGGCGCCATCGGCCATGTGGGATTGAGCTCCGAGGTGCCGAACCCGCTGATCCGGGCCTTCGCCGAGAAATACAAGAAGGCCTATGGCTTCACGACCGATCACAACGGCATCAAGGGCTACTACGCCGTCCAGCTCGTGAAGGCGATCACCGAGAAGATCGGGAAATTCGACCGCAAGCTGCTGGCCCAGACCCTGCGCGGCGCGCGGCTATCGACGAAGACCTATCCCGGCCTGCTCGTCGACACCGCCTACGACGACAAGGGCGACGTCGACCGCGAGAGCTACCTGGTCGAGGTCAAGGACGGCAAACAGGTGATCACCAAGACACTCCCGCCGTTCAGCGGGCCCATCAACTAGCGCTGGCCGGTCACCGCCGGCGGCGGCGGGCGGCAGTGCCCGCCGCGCGCCCCTTCACCTCCACGTCCACATAGAGCTCGGCGCCCTTGGTGACGTGGGCGGAGAGCACGGCGACGAGGCGCTCGGCGTCCCGCGCCAGCGCCGCCTCGAGAATCTCGCGATGCTCGCGCCGCGACTGCTCGCGGGGAAAATCCTTCACCTGGAAGGCCAGCATGCGGTAGCGCAGGCTCTGGTCGTACATCATGCCGTGCAGCTGGATCAGCCAGCGCGAGCCGCAGGCGGCGATGAGAGCGGCGTGGAACTCGCGATTGTACTGCTCCAGCAACCCGCCGTATTTCTCGCCCTCGACGTCCACCACCGCCTCCACCTTGGACAGCTTGTGGTAGGCGCCGACCAGGGTCGAACTCCCAGTCGAGGCTGGCGCGCTCCAGGGAGCGGCGCGCCGCCTCGCATTCCAGCATGCGGCGCACTTCCGTGATATCGCGAAGATCGGCGAGCGATGCCGGCACCACGGTGAAGCCGCGCTGGCCCTCGTTCTGCACCAGCCCGTCCGCCACCAGGCGCGACAGCGTCTCGCGCAGGGTATTGACGCTGACCTGATAGCGGCTCTTGAGCGTGTCGAGCTTGAGCTTGCCACCGGGCTTGAAGGCGCCGCTCAGGATCTCCTGGCGGATGCGCCGGTAGATCGTCTCCGTGACGGTGGAAACCGGCTCGGCCGCGATGTTGCCTCCGTCGCGCATGCTTGCCCCGGGAATGCCATTCGCCCCGACAGTGTCGGAACCAGCCCGGCGAGGCAATAGGTCGTCCATTCCGAGGATATTCGTTTTATAGGAGATTATCTCTTTTATTGATTTTCTGGCGATATCGTCATATAGTCGGGAGAGCCTCAAAAGCGGCGGGGATCCCCATGCTGCGTTCCATCGCAACGGTCTCCCTGAGCGGCACCCTGCTGGAGAAGCTGGAGGCGGCGTCCGCCGCGCGCTTCGACGCCGTCGAGATCTTCGAGAACGACCTGCTGCACTTTCCGGGCCGGCCCGACGAGGTGCGCCGGATCGCCGCCGATCTCGGCCTCTCCATCGCGCTCTACCAGCCGTTCCGCGACTTCGAGGCGGCGCCGCGGGAGCGGCTGCAACGCAACCTCGACCGCGCCGAGAGGAAATTCGACGTCATGCAGGAGCTCGGCGCCAGCATGATGCTGATCTGCAGCAGCGTGGCGCCGGACGTGATCGCGGACGACGCGCTGGCCGCCGAGGACCTGGCGCTCCTCGCCGGGCGGGCGGCGCTTCGCGGCATCAAGCTCGGCTACGAGGCCCTCGCCTGGGGCCGGGCGGTGCGGGACTACCGGCACGCCTGGCGCATCGTGGAGACGGCCAATCATCCGAGCCTCGGCCTCATCGTCGACAGCTTCCATACCCTGGCGATCGACGACGACCTGAGCGACCTCGGCCGCATTCCCAGCGAGCGCATCTTCTTCGTCCAGGTTGCCGACGCGCCGCGCCTCCAGATGGATCTCCTGTCCTGGAGCCGGCACTTCCGCTGCTTTCCCGGCCAGGGCCAACTCGACGTGGCCGGGTTCCTGGCGCCGATCGTGGCCGCGGGCTATGGCGGACCGCTCTCCCTGGAGATCTTCAACGACGATTTCCGCTCGGCATCGACGCGGCGGACGGCGATCGACGGCATCCGCTCGCTGCAGTACCTGGAGGAGAAGACCGGCGAGCGCCTGGCTCAGGCCGGTGCCCAACCCGCCCGCGCCCGCCAGACCGCCGATCTCTTCTCGCCGCCTCCCGCCCCGGCCTATCGCGGCCTCGAATTCCTGGAATTCGCCGTCGACGGCGACTCAGAGGCGCGGCTGCAGCGATGGCTTGGGCGGCTGGGCTTCGCCAGGCTCGGCCGCCATAAATCCAAGGACGTGACGCTCTATCGCCAGGGCAGCATCAACCTCATCCTCAACGCCGAGCCCGACTCCTTCGCCCACGCCTTTTTTCTCATGCATGGGCCCTCCGTCTGCGCCATGGCCTTCGGCGTCGATCGCAAGCAGGAAGCTCTCAACCGGGCGCGGCTCTATCACGGACAGCCCTTCGAGGGGCGCGTCGGCCCCAACGAGCTGGTGATCCCCGCGGTCCGCGCCCCCGACGGCAGCCTGATCTACCTGGTGGAGCAGCACGAGGGCGCGGCCACGATCTACGACGTGGATTTCGTTCTCGATCCCGTGGCGGCCGGCGGTCCTGGCGCGGCGGGACTGGAGCGCATCGATCACGTGGCCCTGGCGCTGCCCGGCGGCGAGCTCGACAGCTGGCTGCTCTTCTACAAGGCGATCTTCGGCTTCGAGGCCGACGACATGCTGGAGCTGCCGGACCCCTACGGCATGGTGCGGAGCCGCGCGGTCAGAAGCCGCTGCGGCAGCATCCGCCTGCCCCTCAACATCTCGGAGAGCCGCAACACCGCCACCGCCCGCTCCGTCTCGGTCTACAGCGGCGCCGGCGTCAACCACATCGCTCTCAGCACGTCGGACATCTTCGCCTGCGCCGCGCGTCTGGCGGCCGCCGGCATGCCGGTCCTCGACATCCCCGACAACTACTACGATGACCTCGCCGCCAAGCATGGGCTGGCGGAGGACGTCGTCGACAAGCTCCGGCGGTTTCGCATCCTCTACGATCGCTCGGCGGGGGGCGAATATTTTCAGCTCTATACCGAGCCGTTCGAGGATCGCTTCTGCTTCGAGATCGTGGAGCGGCGGGGCTATCGGGAATATGGGGCGGTGAACGCGCCGGTGCGCATGGCGGCGCAGGCCCAGGCGCGGACGCCCCTGGCTTTCGAGGCCTGGGCGCAGGCGCTATAGGCGGTCGCGTCTTGGTAAACGAAGAGACGCGCAGCACTGTCGCCGCGCGTTGAAAACGATGCTAGTTTGCCGCAACCGCGGGTCGGAATAGGTCCGCATCAGGGGGCGTTCGGCGAGACCTGGTCGCCGCGACGCTCGTATCGGGAGGAAACGATGAAGCGCAGTCTGTCTCTGTTATTCGCATTTGCCGTGGTGACTTCCCTTGCGGGGCCGGCGCTGGCCCAGCAAGAGGTCAAGATCATCGATACCGCCGAGCTCTCGGGCCCCGGCGCACCGTCGGGCACCAACTTCCAGAAGGGCGCGGACATGGCGGCCCAGGAGATCAATGCCGCGGGTGGCATCCTCGGCCGCAAGATCGCGCTCACCCATATCGACAACCAGAGCAATCCCGGCACCGCGAAGGCGGTGGTGGCGAAGGCGATCGACGAGGACCCCTATGTGATCCTGGGGCCGATCTTCTCCGGCGACGTCATGGTGACCATGGCCGCGGTGGATCAGGCGGAGATCCCGCAGATCATGGGCGGCGAGGCGGCGCCGCTCACCCAGCAGGGCTACCACTACACGTTCCGAACCTCACTCAGCCAGTCGGCGGCGATGCCGAAGCTGGCTACGTATCTGGCGGGAGGCGCGGGCCTGAAGACGATCGCCGTGGTCTACGTCAACAACGACTTCGGCAAGGGCGGCCACGACGCCATGCTGCCGGAGCTCGCCAAGCGCAACATCAAGGTCTTGGCCGACATCTCCACCGACCAGGGACAGCTCGACTTCTCGAGCGTCGCGGTGGCGCTGATGAAATCCGGCGCCGACGGCGTCTTTGCCTATCTCAACGAGGAGGAGTCGGCGCGCCTCCTGATCGAGCTTCGGAAGCAGGGCTACTCGAAGCCGATCTATGGCGAGACGGTGCTGATCAGCAACAAGGTGATCCAGCTCGCCGGTGACGCCGCCAACGGCACCAAGGGCCATGTCGGCCTCAGCGCCGACGCCCCCAATCCCCTGGTCAAGGAATTCGCGGCCAAGTTCAAGAAGGCCTATGGCTTCGACACCGACCACAACGGCATCAAGGGCTACACCGCCGTCTACATCGTGAAGGCCATCACCGAGAAGATCGGCAAATTCGACCGCAAGCTCTTCGCCCAGACGCTGCACGGCGCCAAGCTTTTGGCCAAGGACTATCCGGGCATATTGATCGACACCGCCTTCGACGACAAAGGCGACATCGACCGAGAGAGCTATCTGGTCGAGGTCAAGGACGGCAAGCAGGTGATCACCCAGACCCTGCCGGCGCTGGGCGCGACGCCGAAGTAGACGCGGGCACGCGAGGTTCTGGAGCGGACCGGCCGCATCGTGTACGGTCGGCCGCTTCCCCTCGCCCGCCGCCTTGGCGGCCGCGCACTACTTGAGACGAGACAGTCATGGCAGGACCGCAGAAATTTCGCCTCGCCGGCATCATGGGCTGGCCGGTATCGCACTCTCGCTCGCCGATGGTGCACGGCTTCTGGATCCAGAAATACGGCCTCTCCGGTGCCTATGTACTGCTGCCGGTGCCGCCGGAGCGGCTGCCTGACGCCCTCAAGGGCCTGGCGGCCCTGGGCTTCGCCGGCTGCAACGCGACGATCCCGCACAAGGAGACGGCGATGCGGCTGGTGGACCGCGTCGATCCCATGGCGCGTCGCATCGGCGCCATCAACACCGTCGTCGTCGCCGAGGACGGCTCCCTCGACGGCTTCAACAATGACGGCTTCGGCTATATCGAGTGCTTGCGCGAGGCCCTGCCGAGCTGGCGCGCCGACGCCGGGCCGGCGGTCGTCCTGGGTGCCGGCGGCGGCGCCCGGGCCGTCGTGGCGAGCCTCGCCGACCGCGGCGCCAAGGAGATCCGGCTCCTCAACCGCACGGGCGCCCGCGCCGAGCAGCTGGCGCGGGAGCATGGCGCGCCGGTGAAGGCGGTGCCCTGGGAGCAGCGCCACGACGCGATCGCCGACGCCGCCTTGCTGGTCAACACGACGAGCCAGGGCATGCAGGGCCAGCCGCCCCTCGACCTCTCCCTCGACCGCCTGCCGGCGCGGGCGGTGGTCTCGGATATCGTCTACATCCCCCTGGAGACGCCGCTGCTGGCCGCGGCGCGTCAGCGCGGCAATGCCACGGTGAACGGCCTCGGCATGCTGCTCAATCAGGCGCGCCCGGCCTTCAAGGCCTGGTTCGGCGTGATGCCTGACGTGACGCCGGAGCTCCGACGGATGGTGGAAGCGACGATCTGAAGGTAGTTGGCGACGCCGGATCGGCAGCCGTGCGTCCTTCGACGCGCTTCGCTTGCTCAGGATGAGGCGGTTTTGTTTGCGCCAACACCAACCTTCCTCATCCTGAGCAAGCGGAGCGAAGCGCAGCGCGTCGAAGGACGCAGGACGGTTCCGTCTATATCGAAACCACCGCCCCCGCCTGCTCGACTGCCGCACGATCGGCCGGGAGGGTGAGGCGGACGCGGGTGCCGCGACCGAGATCGCTGGTGATGGCGAGGCGGCCGCCATGCAGCTCCGTCATCTTGACCGCGAGCGGCAATCCCAGGCCGCTGCCCTGGTGCCGCCGCGTCAGGCTGTTCTCCACCTGGACGAAGGGCTCGAGGATGCGCTGCAGGTCCGCCGCCGCGATGCCGATACCGCTGTCCTCGACAGTGAGGACGTAGCCGGTGCGCGGGTCGAACGACACCATGACGTCGACCCGGCCGCCCTCCAGAGTGAACTTGACGGCGTTCGAGATCAGGTTCAGCAGAATCTGCTTCAGCTTGCGCTCATCCGCCCAGACCGATGGAAGCTCCGAGGGCGCCGCCATCGCGAGCTGGATTCCGGCGCGCTCCGCCCGCGGACCGACCAGGCGGAAGGTCGCGTGCACGACATCGGAAAGGTCGGTCCAGTCCTCGTCGAGGTCGAGCTTGCCGGCCTCCGCCTTGGAGAGGTCGAGGATGTCGTTGATGATCTCGAGCAGGTGAGTGCCGCTGTCGAAGATGTCCTTGGCATAGGCGCGATACTGCGGCGTGCCGATCGGCCCCAGCGTCTCGCTCATCATCACCTGGGAGAATCCAATGACGGCGTTGAGGGGCGTGCGGAGCTCGTGGCTCATGGTGGCGAGAAACTCGGACTTCGACCGGCTCGCCGCCTCGGCCTGGGCCCGTGCCGCCTCCGCCTCGTCCTTGGCGAGCTGCAGCGCCACATAGGCGGCGCGCCGCTCCTCCTCCAGCCGCCGCTTCTCGAAGCAGCGCTCCAGCACCGCGAACAGCTTGCTGGGCTCGTCCGATTTGTCGCAATAGTCGTAGGCGCCGTGGCGCAGCGCGGTGATCGCCGTCTGCGTCTCCACATGGGCGGTCATCATCACGCAGATGAGATCCGGCCGCTCCGCCTTCATGCGCGAGAGAAGCTCGACACCGGAAATCGTGCCGAGGCGGATGTCCAGCATGACGACGGCAAGGCCGTCCCAGGTCAACGCCGCGAGCGCCGTCTCCGGGCTGTCGGCCAGACGGACCTCGTAGCCCGGGGGCCGCAGCAGGTCGGCAAGGGATTCCGCGAAGTCCGTGTCGTCATCGACGATCAGGATCCGCCGCGTCCCCGCCTCGGGAGTATCAGTCCGCGCGCTCACGGACCGCATCCTTCCGTGCCAGCGCCGTCTCGATCATCTGCAGGAGCTGGGCGGGATCGAAGGGCTTGATCAGGAGGCCCCTGGTGAAGGGCGCCACCGCGCTAAGCGCGCCGGATTCCTCGGCGAAGCCGGTGACGAAGATCGTGGGCACCGTGCGCGCCGTCTCCTTGAGCTTCATATAGACCTCGAGGCCGGAGAGCAGCGGCAGCCGCATGTCGAGGATCAGGCAATCGATGCTGCCGGCCTGGGCCTTCGCCAGCGCCGCCTCGCCGTCGCAGGCGATCTGGACGCGGTAGCCGCTCTGCTGCAGCAGGGGCACCACGGACCCCGCGAAATCGGGATCGTCGTCGGCCACCAGCACCATGCCGCGCGGCTTCACGCGATCGAGGACGTCCAGCAGCCGCTCGATCGCGAAGGGCTTGTAGAGCACGCCCAGCGCACCGTTCTCCACCGCCTGCGCCACCAGCTCCTCGACGCTGTAGCCGGTCATCATCAGGACCTTGGCGTCCGGCCGGATCTTCCGGAACTCGAAGAATGTCTCGACGCCGTTCATCCCCGGCAGCTTCACGTCCATCAGCACGATGTCGTAGTCGGCCTGGCGAAAGCGCTCGGCACCCTCCTCGCCGCTGTAGGCGAGCTCCACGGCGTAGCCCCTGATGTCGAGGACGTCCGCCACGCTCTCCGCGTGGTCGCGGTCGTCGTCCACGATGAGGGCGCGCAGCGTCATGCCGCAATCTCCTGGGTCTGCGCCATTGGCAGGCGCACCACCACGCGGGTGCCGCTGCCGACCGTGCTCGCGACCTCGATGCGCCCGCCGTGCTGCTCGACGATCTGCTTCACCGTCGGCAGGCCGAGGCCGGTGCCGAAGCTCTTGGTGCTGAACAGCGGCTCGAAGATCTTGGGCAGGATGCTCGGGGGGATGCCGGGCCCGCTGTCGGCGACGACGATCTCGATCTCCTGCCCGGCCTGGCGCGTCGCCACCTCGAGCTCACGCTTCGCGCTGCCCGCATCGACCATGGCCTGAACCGCATTCTCCACCAGATTCACCACGACGCGGCGGAGGCGCTCGGGATCGATCGATACGATGACACCGGGTGCGGCGAAGTCGTGGGCGAGGCCGACGCCCTCCGGCATCTTCTGGTCATCCATCACCTCGCCCAGCCACTGATCGAGGACGACGGGCACGCATTGAAGCTGGCGGCTGCGGGCGAAATCCAGGAGGTCGCCGACGATGCGGTCACAGCGCCCGATGCTGCGCTCAATACGCGTGATCGGCCGATCGAGGACCAGCCCCTTGGCGGCCACCAGCTCTTTCAGCGCATAGATGGAATTTCGGATCGCGCTCAGGGGATTGCGCAGCTCGTGCGCCACCGTCGCGGTGAGCTGCCCCAGCACCGACAAGCGCTCGCCGCGGATCAGCTCCTCCTGCGCCGTGCGAAGCTCCGCCGTGCGCTCATCCACCCGTCGCGCCAGCTCGAGCTCGTTCGCGACCTCGGCGGTGACATCCCGGGCGGTGCCGCGATAGCCACGGAACCGGCCTTGGGCGTCGAAGATAGGCTTGCCGCTGACGCTGACGTGGCGGATCAGGCCGTTCTCGTTGCGGCGCTGGAAGCGGAAATTCTGGAATGGCCGGCGGGCATCGAGATCCACCTGATGCGCGCGCCATTGCTCGTCGGTAACGCCGAGAGAGACGACTTCCTGGCGCCGCTTGCCGAGATGCGCCGAGGGTGCCAGACCCGATTGCGTGACGGGATCGGAGAGGTAGCTGAAGCGCAGCTCCTCGTCCTGCTCCCAGAACCAGTCCGACGCCACCTCGGCGAAGCCGCGGAAGCGCGCTTCGCTCTGGCGCAGCAGCCCCTCCACGATCTCGCGATGGGACATCTGGTTGAAATGCAGGACGGAGATCACGCCGCCGATGGCCGTGAGCGCGAGGAAGACGATCACGCCGAGGCCGATCGAGTACTGCATCGTCCGGCGCAGGAACGGCGCCGCGGGAACGTCGATGGAAAAGGCACCCATGACGTCGTTGAGGCGCCAGCGCGGCTTGTCGGCGCTGATCTTGTTGTGGCAGTCGACGCAGCTCTGCTGACTGGCGATCGACGGATAGACGGTGCGGAATGCGAGCTGGCCGTCCACCTGGAGAAAGGTCGAGACCGGCTTGGGGTTCGGTGTCTGGGCGAAGCCCTCGATGGTGGCCGCCATTTCCCCATCCGCCGGCGGCGTGGCGATCTCGCGGCCAGTGCGTCCGACCCAGCGCAGGCGTAGCACGTTGTCGCCGCTGCGCGCCGCGTTGAAGAGCTCGATCGAGTGGGCGCGGAATGTTGCGGGAACCGGCGCGTCGGCGCCGCCGAAGGCGGTGCGGACGTCGGAGTAGTTGGTGACGAAGGCGTCCACCAGCTGGAGGGCGGTTACCTTCTCCTCGCTCTTGCTGGCGGTGAAGGCACTGACGCTGAACTGATAGACGCCGTACCCGATCCCGGCCGCGAGCGCAGCCGAAAAGCACAGGAATATCAGCAAATTACTTCCCGCGCGCGAGCGGACGAAGCGGCGCAGGTGGTCTTTCGAAACCATGTCCATCCCACCGTCTCTGCGGACGCAGGTATGAACGTGACAAAAATATCCTAAATCATGGTGAAGACAGGGTAGCGATGCCACTCATGTGAGGTGACCGACAGGCGTCCTCGCCTGTGGCGCTACCGGACCGGCTGGGGTACCTGCTGGGACCGGCAAGACATCAGAATCTCAGCGTCATTGAAGCTGCAACGGACGATCACGGTCATCCCGTTTGGGCCGCCTGCGGCCGGGCTCACATTGGCGAGGGTATCCGCCGGCACGCTGCCCGGCGGGGGCGCCGCCGGCGGCGCCGGTGGGATTCGGTAGACGAAGGTCGCGCCGCGGGTATTGTCGAAGTCGACGGTGGTGCCGACCGGCGTGCCGAGCGCGGCAACCGTCTCCGCATACGTCGTCTTTCCCGGTTGCAGCTGCGAGAGCTCCTCCGGAGCGGGTGTGGTCGGCGTCTGTGCCGCGCAAGCGGAGACGAGCACCGCCAGACCGATCGCAATCGGATTTCTCATCGAATGACCTCCCTTAACCATAATTGCCGCGCGGCGCGACGGACGTCTCGCATCCGCACAAACGAAAACACGCTATCGGGAGGGTTACCGCCGATCGCAGGCGCAAGGCATGAAATCACCATCCCGACAGCACTCATTTTATCACGGCGCCCGCGCGATGTCCCGTCCATGAGAGCAATTTCGTGAGCACGGGGCGCCGGTTGATCGGCCCGCGCGGAGAACCTACGATGGTACCGGTCGCATCGCCTCCGGCCTCCCTGCGATGCTCTCCAACTTCAAAAAAGGAACGCCATGATCTACGAGCTGCGCGTCTATCACTGCATGCCCGGCCGCCTGCCGGCGCTGCTCAAGCGCTTCGAGACCATCACCATCAATCTCTGGAAGAAGCACGGCATTCGCCAGGCCGGCTTCTGGACCGTGGTGGTCGGAGAGTTGAATCTCGATCTCTATTATCTCCTGGAATGGGAATCCCTCGGCGACCGCGACAAGAAGTGGCAGTCGTTCCAGGACGACCCCGAGTGGCACGCCAAGCGCGCGGAGACCGAGCGCGATGGTCCGATCGTGCGCTCCATCACCAACACCATTCTGCAGCCGACATCGTTCTCGTCGGTGAAGTAACGACGCCAGCCGGCGCGGGTTGCCCGCCCGCGCCGGCTGACCAGTCCCCGGGGGCGAAATCCGACGGTCGCCTACCGCCGGTCATCATTCTGTCATCTAACATCCTGTAACAAGCAGCCAATCGCTCAACAGCTTGCGGTGAGCAGTGTTGGCCCGCCTAGATCTCGTGGATGTCGGACCATCGGAACGGACGCCCGGCCGCGCTGACATGAGCCGTCGGTGAAGATCCTTCTGATCACCGACGCCTGGTCGCCCCAGGTCAATGGCGTCGTCCGCACCTTGAAGGAGACCATCCGGCATCTCCAGGTCTTCGGGCATCGCACCGACGTCATCTCCCCCGACGGCTTTCGCTGCATCCCCTGCCCCAGCTACCCGGAGATACCGCTCGCGATCCTGCCGGGCCGGGAGGTGGCGCGCCGCATCGACGCGGCCTCCCCGGACGCCGTCCACATCGTGACCGAGGGCCCCCTCGGCAGCGCCGCGCGGCGCCATTGCCTCAAGCACGGCATTCCCTTCACGACCGCCTACCACACGGCCTTTCCGGAATATCTCGATGCCCGGATACCCTTTACGCTCGACGTCACCTATTCCTGGCTCCGCCGCTTCCACGCCCCGGCCCGGGCGGTGATGGTGCCGACCGAAACCATGATCGAGCGCCTGGAGCGGCGCGGCTTCGACCACCTGGGATTCTGGTCCCGCGGCGTCGACGGCGAGCTGTTCCGCCCGCGCAGCAAGACCTTTCTCGACGCGCCTCGGCCGATCTACCTCTATGCCGGGCGGATCGCGGTGGAGAAGAACATCGACGCCTTCCTCGACCTCGACCTGCCCGGCACGAAGTATGTCGTCGGCGCCGGTCCGCGACTCAAGAAGCTGCAGGCGAAATACCCGAACGCCCGCTACACCGGCTACGTGGATGACGAGACGCTGGCGTCCTACTACGCCGCCGCCGATGTCTTTGTCTTTCCGAGCCGCTCCGAGACCTTCGGTCTCGTGCTGCTGGAAGCCCTCGCGTCGGGTCTGCCGGTGGCAGCCTACCCCGTCACCGGCCCTCTCGATGTCATCGGCGACAGTCCCGCGGGCTGCCTGCGCGAGAACCTCGCCGAGGCCGTCGAGGGCGCGCTCAAGATCCCGCCCGACGCTTGCCGAGCTCATGCGCTCCCCTTCTCCTGGGCCGACGCGACGCGGCAGTTTCTCGATCATCTTCACGCACCGCAGACGGTGGCGACGGCGGCGACCGCCGCGAGGGAGCTCAACGCGACATGACGGCAGCGCTTCTCAAGACCGCGGTCTATCAGAACCAGGCAGCGAGCCGAAAGGGCCTGCTGGAGCGGCTTTTCGCGTTCTGGTTCCAGCGCCTGGTCTACAACCAGATCTGGGAGGATCCGGTCGTCGATCTCGAGGCGCTCCGCATCGAGCCGGAAAGCCGGCTCCTCACCATCAGCTCCGGCGGCTGCAACGTCCTCAACTATCTCCTCGCCGATCCCGCCCGGATCGTGGCGGTGGATCTCAACCCGGCCCATCTTGCCCTCACCCGCCTCAAGCTGGCGGCGGTGCGGCACCTGCCGGATCACGACACGTTCTTCCGCCTGTTCGGCAGCGGCGCCGATCCCGAGGCGGAGGAGCTCTATCGGCGCTATTTGCGCCCGCATCTCGATTACGCTACCCGCGCCTGGTGGGAGCGGCGGCGCTCGCCCATCGGCAAGCGCCGGCTCAGCTATCTCGCCGATGGGCTCTATCGCCACGGCCTCCTCGGCCGCTACATCGGCTTCCTGCATGTGCTGGCCCGGCTCACCGGCGGCGATCCCAAGCGCATGCTGGAGGCGACCACGATCGACGAGCAGCATCAGCTCTTCGCGAAGTGGGTCGCCCCGATCTTCGCCACGCGGGCGGTGAAGGCGCTCTGCGGCATTCCGGCGGCGCTCTACAGCCTCGGCATCCCGCCGGCGCAGTTCGACGCCTTGCGCGACGACGCCGACGGCGGCGATCTCGCCACGCTCTACATGGAGCGGCTGCGCCGCCTCGCCTGCGACTTCCCCCTCGAGGAGAACTACTTCGCCTGGCAGGCCTTCGGCCGACGCTACGGCGTCAAACCCGAGGGGCCGATGCCGGACTATCTCAAGCCGCAATCCTTCGCGACCCTGGGTTTGCGCGCCGCGCGCGTGGAGACGCGCCTCGCCTCGGTCACCGACTTCCTTTCCCATGAAGCCGACGCCAGCATGGACCGTTATGTCCTGCTGGACGCCCAGGACTGGATGGGGCCGCCGCAATTGCGTCAGCTTTGGCAGGAGATCGACCGCACGGCGCGGCCCGAGGCCCGGGTGATCTTCCGCACCGCCGGCCGCGCCTCGCCGCTCGAAGCGGCGCTGCCGCCGGAGCTGCTGGCGCGATGGCGCACGGAGTCCGATCTCGCCACCGCCCTCTTCCGGCGCGACCGCTCGGCGATCTACGGCGGATTTCATATCTACAGCCGCGCGGGCTAGTCCCGGTGATCCTCGATGCCAGCGCCCGCATGGACCGGATGTACCGGCACCAGCGGCATATCTACGATCTCAGCCGAAAATTCTACCTGCTGGGCCGCGACCGCCTGATCGCCGGGCTGGCGCTGCGATCGGGCGACGCGATCTGCGAGATCGGCTGCGGCACCGGCCGCAACCTGGTGGCTCTGGCGCGCCGCTATCCCGGCGCCGAGATTTACGGCATCGACGCGTCCGAGGAGATGCTGAAGACCGCGCGCGCCACCATCGCGCGCTGCGGGCTCGAAAACCGCGTCCGGCTGCGCCGTGGCCTTGCCGAGACCCTGGACCCGGAAGCGAGCTTCGGCCTCGCCCGGCGGTTCGATGCCGTCCTCTTCTCCTATTCTCTGTCGATGATCCCGCGCTGGGAGCGCGCCATCGATCGCGCCGTCGATGCGCTGCGTCCCGGCGGCACCTTGGCGGTGGTGGATTTCTCCGAGCAGCGGCAGTTGCCGCCGTGGTTTCGCATTCTCCTGCGCCGCTGGCTCGACCTCTTCGAGGTGCACCCGAACCCGGCGATTTCAAGGTATCTGGCGACGCTCGCCGCCCGTGCCGGCGCCGATTTCATCGCGGAGCCGATCTATCGCGACTACGCCTGCCTGCTGCGCTACAGGAAATCCGAAGCGTAGTTCCCTAGAGCGTCTTCAGGAAGGCGATCAGGGACAGTTTTTCCCCGTTGCTGAGGCCGGCCTCGCCGGGAATTCGGCCGGTGCCGAAATAGTGGCCGCGGTTCACCACGAAGTCCGGGCATTTGCTTAACGCCAGCATGGGTCCCGTCAGGTTGGCGAAGACCTTGCGCGCCTCCTCGTCGCTGGCGTTCGGCGGCAGCTCCTTCAGATCGTGCGTCAGCTTGACCAGGAGATCGACGATGTTCTTCTGGTGCCGCAGCCGCTCCGCGGGGTCGCTGGTCTCCGGCAGCAGCATCAGGTTGGCGATGAGGTCCACCGGCGTGCCGGCCGGGATCGGGCCGATCTCCACGCCGTCCTCGTGGAACACGTTGGGCGCGACCCGCGTCAGCTCGCCGAGATGCTCGCGGATGTAGTCCGGAAGATATCCGGCGGGGATGCGCAGATAGCTCCGCGCCGTCGTGCGGTCGATGACGCCCGGGATCTTGTCGCCGAGCACGGGATCCTTCGCGCGCCGCTCCGGCCACAGCATCTGCTCGATCGAGGCCTGGAAGATCTTCATCCGGCTGTCGACGGAGGGATCCGGGCTGAAGGGGCCGACACTGTTGTTGAGCAGGAACGGCGCCGTCGACCACAAGCTGATCAGCGAGGGGACGCGGGTATAGCCGCGGCCACCGTCGGGCATCGGATAGGCCTTGGCGTCGCCGGTGAAGGGATCGTAAACGGTGATCTGGCCCACCGACGGCAGGTCCTTGTAGCTCTGGGAGGAGAAGTTGTCCCAGATGTTGCCGGCCACCGCATTGGTGGCGAGCGGACTGCAGGCGTTGGTCTGCAGCAAGGTCACCGGCACGCGAAGATCGTTGGAGAGGTAGTTGTCGTCGAGGAAATCCTTGGCGAGCACGATCTTCCGCATCTGATGCTTGAAGGCGGCGGTCTTGGTCCAGTCCCAATAGCGGTTCCAGCAGGCAAGATAGTCCTTGCCGGCGCAGGCGCCGGGATCGGCGCCGGCGGGCGGCGCCGGCGCCTTGCTGGAATGGCAGCGGGCACAGGTCTCGGCGAAGACGATCTTGCCGCGCTCGACGCTGCGGGGATCGGCTCCCAGATATTTCTTGCCGCCGGGCGCTTGGGCGAGGCGCTGCGGCGTGGAGGCCTTCACCAGGAAGAGCGCCATGTTCGGTGTCTGCGCCTCGGTGGCGCCCCAGTACGAGGAATTCTTCCGCATGGTGGCGATGGCGATCGGGCTGATCGGCTTGCCGCCCACCAGCGGATTGAAGTGCAGCAGCCATTCCTCGCTGAAGAGGCCGATGTTGACATAGACCCGATTGAGCGCGCCGAGCGCGCCCACGGAATCCGCGCCGTCCTTCAGCACGTGCGGCGTCCATACCGTGTCCGGCGGCGTGAAGAACTCCGTGAGCGGCCCGCTCTGGACGACGTCGTTGAACTGCCTGTTGTCGAGACCACCGCCGGCGATGGTCTCGCGGCCCCAGCGCTTCGCCGCCTCCAGGCGCGGCCAGAGATTATAGACCGCGTTCATCGTGCGGGGATTGTTGATGTTGTCGGTGGAGACGAGCGAGGTGTCGAGGCTGCCGGGCCGCGAGGTGTGCACGAGCTGATAGACGAAGCTGCTCTCGTCCGCCGCCCAGTTGAAGATGCGGTCGATCCAGAAATACTGCGCGCCGACGTTGGAGCTCAGGTTCTCCCACTTCGGATGCTCGGGATCCGCCGGCGGCTTCAGTGGATTGGGGCCGATGTGGCAGAAGCCGCAGGACATGCCGACGCGGTAGGGGCGCACCAGGCTCTTGTCGAGATAGTAGCTGGGATCGCTGTAGTAGCGCTGCGCATCCCATTTCTTCGCCGCCTCGGCGTCGAAATCGGGATTGGGAAAGAGGCGCAGGCCCACGATGCCCGTGGGCTCGCCATAATAGGAGCCGACCGGCACGGTCTTGCCGCGGGCGCCGACGGCAACGCCGGGATAGCGCTGGGGATCGGCGAAGGGATCCGGACGGCAATCCGACCGGCGGACATCGAGCCACAGTCCGAATCGCTGGGGGTCGGGCCCCGTGGGCTTTTCGAAGCAGGGCTCGTTGGCGACACCGAAATACGCAAAACGATTGTCGCGGCTGTATTTCAGATTGGGGTTGGAGGAGACGATCTTCAGGAGATCGAAGTTGCCGAAAGCGGATTTGGTGATGACGTCCCAGAAGCGATCGTTGCCGCCGGTCCAAACGATCCACGTGTTGCGACCGCGCACCTCATCCGGCGTGAGCGCGACGGCGCCGTCCATGTCGTGGAAATAGTCCTCGTCGGCGGCGGGGAAGCTGGCGGCCGGTCGGGCCGCGACGCGCGCCTCGTCGAGCACGTCGCCCGACCATGGCGGACGCAGGGCGCAGCTTCCCGCCGCCAAGGTGAAGCCCGCCAGCGAGATCACCGTCAGCGCGGTGGCGCATTTGCGAAGCCGACTTCCACTCATGCTGTCCTCCCCCAACGTTCCCAGCGGCAGCAGCGCAAGGATGCGGCTCCATCTCTGAGTGACGCGATCGCTTGGCGACGCGCTCTGGAGCGCGGTCAGGTTTCTCTCAGTCTAGTTGAATGTCAAGCAGCCCACGAACGCGCCGTCACGCATGATGCTGATCGCAAACATCCTCCGGACCTTCCCGGAAAACACGGAAAAGACACACCGACTCCGCTGCAGAGATTTTAGCGCCTTTGAAACCGTATCCCATGAACTAGCTCACACCCCTCAGTCGAATTGACAGAATAATCTCCGCTACTACACTTTTGGTTGTAGCGAAGAAAAATTCGACGGGGACCGGATCAGCCATGGCGGATACGGAATACATCGTCATCGGTTCCGGCGCCGGCGGAGGTCCGCTGGCGGCGAATCTCGCGCGCGCCGGCTGCAGCGTGCTGCTGATCGAGGCCGGCGCCGCCGATGCGGGCGGACTCAGCTACCAGGTGCCGGCTTTCCACGCGCACTCCACCGACGATCCGGTGCTGCAGTGGAATTATTTCGTTCGCCACTACGATCGGCCGCCCCAGCCGGACCCCAAGGATCGGCCCGAGCTCGGCGGCATCTGGTACCCCCGCGCCGGCACGCTCGGCGGCTGCACCGCGCACAATGCCCTGATCCTCGTCTATCCCGAGGACTCCGACTGGGATGGCATCGCGGCCGCGACGGGCGATCCGTCCTGGTCCGGCGAGAAGATGCGCGGCTATTTCCAGCGCCTGGAGCGCTGCACCTATCACCGCGGGATTCTGGATCAGATCAACGACCGTTCCGGTCACGGCTACAAGGGCTGGCTGCCGACCTCCAAGGCCGATCCGCTCATCGCGCTGAAAGACCTGCAGATCGTCGAGATGGTGCTGGCGGCGGCAAAGTCGGCCGGCGTTCCGGGCCTGGCCGCGGCTGTCCTCGACGATCTCCTCGATCCCAATGACCGCCGCGTCGTGGGCCAGGCGCGCCGCGACGGGCTCTACCTCACGCCGATGACCGTGCTCAACGGCAAGCGGCACGCCGTCCGCGACTACATCCAGGAGACCGTCCAGCAGTTTCCCGACAAGCTGCAGGTGCTGAGCGGTGCCCTCGTCACCCGCGTCCTCATCGAGAGCGGGCGTGCGGTCGGCGTCGAATATTTGCCGGACCCGCACGCCTATCGCGCGGACCCCGCCGCGCCGACGACGATGCGGCCGTGGCCGGAAGCGGCACGGGGCGTCCTGACCGCGCGGGCTAGCCGGGAAGTGATCGTCGCCGGCGGCGCCTTCAACAGCCCGCAGCTCCTGATGCTGTCCGGTGTCGGGCCGCAGGCGGACCTGCAGCGCCTGGGCATTCCCGTGGTGCGCGACCTGCCGGGCGTCGGCCGGAATTTGCAGGACCGCTACGAGGTAACCGTCATCAGCCAGTTCGACAAGGAATTGGCGCTGCTGAAAGACTGCAAACTGTCGCCGCCGGCGGCGGGAGATCCGCCGGATCCCGCCTTTTCGCAATGGCAGAAGGACACTTCCGGAATCTACGCCACCAACGGCGTCGTCATCGGGTTCATCGGCCGCTCGTCGCCGGAGAAACCGGCGCCCGACCTCTTCATCTTCGGCCTCCCCGGTGCCTTCGAGGGCTATTACCCCGGCTACTCCCACGACATCATCAAGCGGGATCACTTCGCCTGGGCGATCCTCAAGGGGCACACCGCCAACACCGCGGGGGAGGTTCGGCTGCGCAGCGCCGACCCCCGCGACACGCCGGATATCAACTTCCGCTATTTCGAGGAGGGCAACGACACCAAGGGCGAGGATCTCGCCGCCGTCGTCGCCGGCGTCGAGTTCGCGCGCGGCATCAACGCCCACCTCCTGAAATCGCCGACCGAGATCGTGCCCGGACCCGGCGTGACCAGCAAGGAAGAGATCGCTGACTTCATCCGCCGCGTCGCCTGGGGACACCACGCCTCCTGCAGCAACAAGATGGGGCGCGCGGACGATCCGACCGCGGTGGTGGACAGCGATTTCCGCGTCCATGGAATCGACGGGCTGCGGGTGGTGGACGCCTCGATCTTCCCAAGCATCCCCGGCCTTTTCATCGTCAGCGCCGTCTACATGATCAGCGAGAAGGCGACCGACGCGATCCTGCGCGACCGCGTCTAGGGTCGGGCGGGGGCGCCGCCGAGGCGAGTCCCGTTCCGCTCGGCGAGGCGGGTATCCCAGGCACGGCCGGCGAGAAGCCCTCCGAGCGTCAGCAGGATCATCACTGTCGCGATCGCGGCGATGGTGGGATCGACGTTCTCGTTGACGCCGTCCCAGATCGCCCGGGACAGCAGATAGACGTGACGGCTGGTGATGAAGAGCAGCACCACGATCTCGTCCCAGGCATGCACGAAGGCGAAGACCGCGCCGGAGAGCATGCCCGGCATGATGTTGGGGACGATCACCATGCGCAGCGTCTGAGCCAGCGACGCGCCCAGGCTGCGCGCCGCCTGCTCCAGTCGCAGATCGAGACTGGCGAGCGACGCCGATACGGTGATGACCACATAGGGGATGCTGGTGATGGTGTGCGCGAGGATGACGCCAGGGAAGCTGTCGAGGAGATCGAGATCGATCCACATGCGGAAGAAGCCGATCGCATGGACGATCGACGGCACGATCAGCGGCAGTAGCAGGAGCGCCCGCACGAAGCTGGCGAGGCGCGAGGCGAGGCGCCAGCAGCCGTAGGCCGCCAGCGTGCCCAGCGCTACCGAGAAGACAGTGGAGCAGGTGGCGACGAAGAGGCTCTGGACGATGCTGGGCAGCCAGAAATTGCCGGTGAAGATGTGCTCGTAGTGCTGCAGCGAAAGGGCATGCTGAGGCAGCGACAGATAGCGCTGATCGGTGACCGACACCGGCAGCACCACCAGCAGCGGCAGCAAAAGATAGAGCAGGATCGTCCAGGCGAACGCCAGGACGATGCCGAAGCGCCAGCCCACCCGCTGCCGCCTCATGTAGCACCGAAGAGCTTGCGGACATCCACCAGCCGGGACATCAGGCCGAGAGTCACGAAGACCGTCAGCAGCAGGGTGGACGCCAGCATGGTGGCGAGGCCCCAGCGCAGATTGTCGCGGATGTTGGCGCTGATGTACTCGGCGATCATGACGGTCTTGCCGCCACCGAGGATGGCGGGGGTGATGTAGAAGCCGAGGGAGAAGACGAAGACCAGCACCGCCGCGCTGACGATCCCGGGCATGCTGAGAGGCAGGAAGACACGGCGATAGGCCATGAACGGGCCGGCGCCGAGGCCGCGGGCCGCGGCGATGAGGCGGCGGTCGATGCCCTGCATGTTCGCGTAGAGCGGCAGGATGGCGTAGGACAGCATGTAGTGCACCATGCCGACGACGACGCCGAACTCGTTGCGCACCAGCGTCAGCGGACTGTTGATGACGCCGGCCGCCAGCAGCGCCGAGTTCAGCACGCCGTTCGGCCGCAGCAGCGTCACCCAGGCGAAGGCGCGCACCAGCACCGAGACCCAGAACGGCAACAGGACGCAGAGGAACATCCACTGCCGATGCCGGTCGCTCACGTGCACCAGCGCATAGGCCACGCCATAGCCGCCGATCATCGTCAGGACAGTCGTCAGCAGGCAGATCCGCGTCGTCGTCCAGACGATGTGATGAATGGCGGTGCTGGTGAGCAGCAGGCGGTAGTTCTGGAGGCCGAGCGTGGGCTCGGCGACGCTGACCCAGAGAACCCGCAGGATCGGGAAGATGTAGAGACCGACGATCAGCGCCAGCGCCGGCGAAATGAGGAGCCAATAGACGGCGCGCCGCTGCATGACAGGCGTCTCGGCGCGGCAGCCGGTCCCGGCTTCCCGTCAGCGCCTCGATCTCACGACGAGATCAGGTCGAGCAGATCGTTGTTGAGCTTCTCCCGGTGCTCGGCTTGCCACTCCGCGTTGATCGGGAGCTGCACCTCGGCGTTGGAGGTGGGGTTCCAGCGCTTCTTGTCCTCCGGCACCAGCGGGAGCGCCGCCGGGTTCGCCGGGCTGTTGCCGAACGCCATGAACAGCGCGATCTGCCGCTCCGGGATCTGCGTCGAGGCGATGAACTTGAAGGCATCCTTGCCGCCGGGATTTCCCTTCGGCACCACCCAGGCGCCATCCGCCAGGATGCCCTGGTTCCAGGTCCAGCTGATGCGCTCGTTGGTGTCGTGGGCAAGCGCGTTCACCCGCGTGCTCCAGATCGAGCCCATGACGACCTCGCCGTCGCGAATCAGCTGCTGGCTCTCCGCTCCACTGCTCCAGAAGATCGTATCGTTCTTGATCTCCTTGATCTTCTTGAAGGCACGGTCGACGTCGATGGGATAGATCTTGTCGATGGGAACGCCGTCCGCCATCAGCGCCGCCTCCATGATCCCCTCGAGATCCTTGCGCAGGGTGCGCTTGCCCGGGAAATCCTTGAGGTTCCAGAAGTCGGCCCAGGTCTTCGGCAGCTTGTCGCCGAGCTTGGCGGTGTCGTAGGCGATGACGTAGCTGTAGAAGTAGTTGGCGATGCCCCATTTGTAGGCAAACTGCGGGCGCAGCACCTTGGTCTTGTCGATGATGGAATAGTCGATCTCCTCGAGGTAGCCCTGCTTTCCCATGGGGATGCATGAGCTGCCGCCGGAGTCGCAGACGTCCCAGGTGACCTTCTTGGCGTCCACCATTGCCTTGATCTTGCCCAGGGACGGGCCGGTGCCATCGACGATGACGGGGATGCCCGTGTCCTTGGTGAAGGGCTCGCCCCAGGCGCTGCCGAAATACTTGACCGCGTCGCCACCCCAGTTGACGAGAACGATCTCCTTCGCCTGGGCCATCGCCTCGCGGCTGCCAAGGGCGACGGGACCGATCCCGAGCGCCGCGAGCCCGGCGAGGAACGTCCGCCGGTCGAGCTGGCCGCGGCGCACGCGCTCGGCGGCAAGCTCCAGGCAATCCTGCATGAACGCATCCATGACCCACCTCCCCTGCTGTCCGGGCTTTCCAGAGCAAAAAACGAGCCAGAGGTGGGGCGCCCGAGCCGGTGAGGACAGACCGTATTGGAAATCGGTGCGCGGGCTTGGCCGGGTCTCCGGTCGCTTGCTCAGGATCAGGAAGACGGGAGATGCCGCAAAGAACATCTCCTCATCCTGAGCAAGCAAAGCGCGTCGAAGGACGCTGGATGGTCCCGCAGCCTACGCCCCAAACCCATACAGCTTCGCGGCGTTGCCGTGGATGATCTTCCGCTTGTCCGCGTCCGGATAGCCGCGGAAGATCCGCTCGATCACTTCCCGTGAATGCGGGAAGCTGCCTTCGTCGTGGGGGTAGTCGTTGCCCCACATAAGATAGTCGGCGCCGGTGAATTTCAGATTGCTGAGGGCGACGGGATCGTCGCTGAAGGTGACGTGACCCTGGCGCTTGAAGTACTCGCTCGGCAGCAGCTTGAGCTGCGGGCGGATCCACATGTGCTTCTTGACCACTTGCTGGTCGAGGACCGAGAGCAGCCAGGCGAGCCAGCCGCCGTCGCATTCGACGATCACGAACTTGAGGCGCGGGTGGCGCTCCAGCATGCCGGAGCTGATCATCAGGGTCAGGGGATTCATCCCTTCCACCATGCAGAAGGCCATGAAGGCGAGGCCGCCGCCGGTCCCTTCCTCGGTGCCCCAATCCACGGGGTAGCTGTCCTCGCTGCCGGAGAAGGCGTGGAGCGCCAGGACGAGGCCGGTCTCCTCGATCACCGACCACAAGCGCTCGTAGTTCGGATGATTGTAGGGCCGGTCTTTCATGGTGATGGGGATCATGAGGGAGCGGTAGCCCAGCTTCGCCGCCCGCTCGGTCTCCTTCACCGCGGCGTCGATGTCGCCGGTGGGAATGATCGCCACCGGCACGAAGCGGTCGCGATGTTCGCCGAAATTCCGGATCGACCAGTCGTTGTAGGCCTGGGCCACCGCCATCTGGTAGCCGTAGTCCGGCGAGCTGAAGAGCGCGAGGGCGTTGGGATAGAGCACCTCGGCGCCGACGCCGTCGCGGTCCTGGGCGGCGATCCTGAGCTTTATGTTGCGGCCGCCGTCGGAGCCGTCGCGGAACTCGCGCTCCCGGTCCTCGTCGGTGAGGCGGGAGTCGGCGACATCGAGGCGCTTCGGCTTCCGGCCGTCCACCAACATGTATTTCTCGCTGCCCCGCATCTCCACCCGCGGCGCGCGCGAGCGGAACTTCTCGGGAATACGCTGCGTGTAGAGGTCGGTGGGAAAATCCACATGGGAATCGGCGGAGATGATCGGCGAGCCCATGAAAGCCTCCAGCGCGTCAGTGCCGCAGGTCGCGGCGACAGCGTTTCACCGTAACAAGCGGTTTCGATTGGCGTCAAGAAACCGCCGGATTTCCGGCACTATCTCGCACGCACCGGCACCGCGCCGATGCACATTTAATTGGCAGGCCGGCCTAGCCCACGACATGGTCGAGCATCCAGTTGGCGATGCCGTGCACCAGGGGCTCGTGATGGGAGAGCCGCCCGGGTTGCGCGAAGGAGGAGCCCATGCCGGCCTGCTGTCGCTCCGAGATCGCGTTGTCCTCCGGCAGGGACTTGTCCCAGCGTCGGTAGTATTTCGCCACGCGCTCGGCAAAGTCGGGGCGCGCCACCGTCGTGCGCGGGAAGCAGGAGCCGATCACCACCCGGGTCCGGGTCGGCCCCTGGGGAAACTGCTGCAGCCACCAGAGGCAGTCCTGGGTGAAGGCGAAGAAGGTCATGGGATAGACGACGACGAAGTAGGTACCGCGAGCGGCCTTGGCGTCGAGGGTGGGGATCGGCGGAAAGGCGCTGGCCATATCCTCCGACAACACCGCGATGGTCTTCTCCGACGGCATGAACATGCCGTCCCAGGCGCCATGGGGCGTCTCGCGCACGGTGACCTGGGCGCCGATGGAGAGGCGGTGGACGGTGGGGGTGTGATACTCCTCCATCGCGTTCTCGAGGTAGAGCTTCCAGTTGCAGGCGAGGTCGTATTCCCGGCGGCGAACGCAGACCATGTCGCCCATGCCGTAGCTCGCCAGGCGCTCCGGAAGATCGCCGAGATATTCGCGCAGGCCCGGCGCCGCGGCATCGAAGTTCACGAAGACGAAGCCGTCCCAGGTCTCCAGCCGGATCGGCACCAGGCCGTAGCGGCGCTTATCGAAGTTCAGCGCCTGCTCCATGCCGGCGGCGGCGATGAGCTCACCGGAGAGCGCGTAGGTCCAGCTGTGATAGGGGCAGACGATCGCCGTGCATCGCCCCTGCCCCTCGAGCAGCTTGGTACCGCGGTGGCGGCAGGTGTTGGCGAAGGCGCGCAAGGTCCCCGCCCTGTCGCGCACGACCATGATCGCCTCGCCGAACATGTCGAGAGCGAGATAGTCGCCGGGACTGGGCAGCTCGTCGGCGCGGCCGACGAAGTTCCAGCTGGGCTTGAACAGACGGTCGACTTCCCGCCGATAGAAGTCGTCCGAGGTATAGCACCAGGCCGGCAGCGTCTCCGCCTGGAGCGGCGGCAGCCGCACCTTGGCGTAGTGGGCGGGATCGAACATGTCGGCAGATGTCATACCCGGTCCTCGGCCGCTGTCGCGCCGGGGAAATGGTGAGGCACCCCGGCCGGTGCGTCAACGGCCGCCCGGTGGTAAGCGCCCGGCCCGATCTAGGCGGCGCGCTCGACGGTGCGGCCGACGCGCTGCCAGAACACCCGGCGCAGCTCGTCCATGGCCGCCGCGATGTTGAAGTTCGGCCGCACCATGGAGGCGACCATGATGCCGTCGAGATGCACCGAGATGAAGAGCGCGGTGCGATCGGGGTCGACGGCCCTGAAGACGCCCTCCGCGATTCCCTCCCGCACGCCATTGGAGAGGATGCTCGTCTCCTCGCGATAAAATCGCCGGATCAGCGTCTCCACCGACGTCATGCGGACGGACCCGTGCGAGTAGTCGATCATGATCTTCACGAGCTTTCGCATCAGCACCGACATCTCGACGTTGTTCTCGAACCAGTCGTTGATGAGGTCGGTGGGATTGGAGTGCCGCCCCTTCAGCCGCGCATAGTTCTCCAACGCCCGCAGGATGGCGTGCTCGATCATCGCGCGGAACAGATCTTCCTTGTTCTTGAAGTAGTAGTAGATCAACGCCGAATTGACGCGGGCGGCGCGCGCGATGTCCTTGATGGTGATCGAGGCAAAATCGCGTTGCGAGAACAGGTCCATGGCGACCGACATCAGCTTCTCGGCCTGGGAATTCGCCCGCGCGCCCTTGCGGGCGGTCGCCTGACGGACCGTCTTCTTCAGCCGTCGCTTCATGCCACCGATTCTCCCCTCACCGCGCGCGGCGCGGCCATGTACTGCGCACCCATTCAACAAACAGGGGATTTATAGCCGATTCTCCGAATGCGTGTAATCCCCAATTCCATCGACTTCCAGGCATCTCAGTACTGGTAGGTCGGACTCACCTGGTTGAGGAGCGGCTTGCCGGCGATCAGGCGCTCGATATTGCGGCAGACGAGATCGAGGGTCTTGGGCGTGTAGAGGTCGCTGTCATCGGAGGAGCAGTGCGGCGTCATGATCAGGTTGGGCAGCCCCCAGAGCGGCGAAGACGCCGGCAGCGGCTCGGGATCGAAGACGTCGAGCACCGCGCTGAGCTCGCCGCGCTTCAGCTTCTCGGCAAGCGCCCCGTAATCCACGAGCTGGGCGCGGCTGTAGTTGATGAGGCCGGCGCCGGGCTTCATCAGATCGAGCTCGCGCTTGCCGATCAGGTGGTGGGTATCGGCGGTATGGGGCGTGGTGATCAGCACGAAATCCGCCCGCGGCAGCAGCATTGCCAGCGCCCCGGGCTTGTGCATCTCGTGCACGTCCCGATGCGGCTTGCCGGTACGGCGGGTGCCGAGAACACGCATGCCCAGGCGCCTGGCCCAGGTGGCGGCGCCGCCGCCGACATGGCCGACGCCGACCACCAGCAGGGTCTTGCCGACGACGGAGCTGTTGAAAAGCTGCTCCCAGCGCGCCTCGCGCTGATTGTTCATCATGCGCGGCAGATTGTTGTTCAGCATCAGGATCGCCATCAGGGTGTATTCATCCGCCCGCGCCCCGTGCACGCCCCGGCTGTTGGTGAGCACGGCGCCCGGCGGCAGCCAGTCGAGGGGCATCAGGTGGTTGACGCCGGCGCCATGGGCATGCACCCAGCGCAGGTTCGGCGCCTTCCGAGCGAGATCCTGCCGATCGAAGTTCCAGCCGAACAGCACATGAGCGCGCCCCATGGCCTCGGCGTAGATGTCGCCGTCGTAGCCGATGGTGACCTTCACCTTGCCCTTGAGGCGGGGATGGCGGGCCAGCGCCGCCTTGACCCGCGCCGGCGTCGCCTCGAACACAGGCCCCATGTTCCGGCCATTCTCGACATGGAGGTGAATAGGTGGCACGAGCTTCGCGGCTTTGGTGACGGCTCCAGCAACACGGGCGGCGCTTTTCCCCTTGGCGGCACGGCGGACAGCTTTCATGATTGACCTCCCAATGTCCGGCACATTGCCACGCCGACCCTTCGCAAGACCAGTCGCGCACGGCAGGAGCAGCGTCCCTAACCTCAGCGGGAGTGCCCATGAAAGAGTCCTTCATCGCCGACCATTCGCTGCCCTGCGTGCTGGAGCCGGAGACGCCGGCCGATGCCTCGGCGATGGCGCTGGCGGACTGGATCGAGACCGAGCGGGCATCCCTCACGCAACGGCTGCATCGCCACGGCGCGGTGCTGCTGCGCGGCTTCGGGCTGCGCGGCCCGGAGGATTTCCTCCGCCTCGCCAACGCGATCACCGCCGCCCCCCTGATGGCCTATACCGGCGGCGACGCGCCGCGCGGCCGCGTCCACGACAAGATCTACAATTCCACCGACGCGCCGCCGGCGGAGGAGATCCTGCCCCACAACGAGAAGTCCTATTCGGCGGCCTATCCGCGGACGATCATGTTCTATTGCGACCGGGCGCAGATGACCGGCGGCGCCACGCCCCTGGCGGACGGACGCCGGGTGCTGGCACGGCTCGACACCCGGACCGTCGACGCCTTCCGCCGGCAGCGCGTCACCTATATCCAGAACCTTCCCGACGGCGAGGGTTCGAGCAAATCCTGGTCCGCCACCTATGAAAGCACCGATCGCACGGAGGTCGAGGAGCTCCTCCGCGGGATTGGCGCCAGCTTCCATTGGCGGGCCGACGGCTCGCTCCACGTGGAGGAAACGCTCGAAACGGTGATCCACCACCCCGAGACGCGGGAAGAAGTGCTCTTCAGCCAGATCTACTACTGGCACCTCTCCCTCCACGATGCCGCGACCCGCGCCGCGATGCTGGCGACGCGTCGGGAGGACGAGTGTTACCACTCCACTCGATTCGAGGATGGAACGCCGATATCCGACGAGATGGTGGGCGAGCTGCGCGCGGCCATCCGCGCGGAGAAGGTGGAATTCCCCTGGCAGGTCGGCGACCTGCTGGTCATCGACAACATCCTGGGACTGCACGGCCGCGCGCCGTACCAGGGCGACCGCCGCATTCTCGTTGCAATGGCGTGAGTCGCCACACCGTCGTTCCTGATCGGAGACCACCCATGCACACGATGCGCGACAAGATCTGCGTCGTCACCGGCGCGAGCCGCGGGCTGGGGCGCGCCATCGCCCTGGCCTATGCGGAGAACGGCGGAGACATCGTTCTCGGCGCGCGCAATCGCCCCGATCTCGAGACCGTCGCCAAGGAGATCGAGGCCAAGGGACGGCGCGTCCTGGTGCAGCCGACCGACGTCACCGACCCAAAGCAGTTGCGGGCCCTGGCGGCCGCGGCGGTGGCGAAATTCGGGCGCATCGACGTCTGGGTCAACAATGCCGGCGGCTTCAGCGACGAGCCCGGCGCCATGAGCGAATGGGTCGACGTCACCGAGGCGGGCTGGAGCGCGATGCTGAACCTCAATCTCACCGCCCAGGTCTTCGGCGCCCAGGCGGCGGCGCGGGCAATGCGGGACTCCGGGCGCGGCGGATCCATCATCTTCCTGAGCTCGATCGACAGCCTCTACGCCGCGCCGGGCGGCGAGGGGATCTATGGCGCGTGCAAGGCGGCGATCAACAACATCACGCAGACCATGGCGATAGAGCTCGGCCAGTTCGGGATCCGCGTCAATGCCATTGCGCCCGCGGTGGTGGAGACACCGCTCACCGCGCCGTGGCTCGCGACCGAGGCGGATCGTCACGAGCGCGCCCGCTTCTATCCGCTGCGGCGAGTCGGACAGCCCCAGGACGTGGCTGGCGCCGCGCTTTATTTCGCCTCGGACGCCGCGGCCTGGGTGTCGGGCGCGGTTCTCCTGGTCTCCGGTGGCGCGGTGACCACCAGCGACCCCTATCGCTACATGCTGAAGGTCAACGGAGGCTGATCCACCTGGCGGCGGCGGGTCGGCTGGAGCGCCGCAGGCAGACCACGGTGGCGTCGTCCGAGGGCGGAATCGCGGCATCGCCGAGAAGATCGGCGCAGAGCCTGTTCACGAGATCGGCGGGCTCCGTCAGCTCGGTGAGGGCACGGACCGCCGCCACGACGCCCTCCTCCCCCGCCGTCTCCGCCGTCCTTGCTGCGGCCAGCAGCACTTGCGCGCACGGCGTCGACATGCGCTCCACATCTCCGGCCGAGAGCATGATCGGAGCGCGCTCTCCGAGAGCAGCCACAAGACGCGCCCGCAGAGGATCGGTCGCCAGAAGATCCATAACCGATGGCAACACGATCGCCTTGGAACCTGGCGCCGCGGTCTCCGGTGTGACGGAAGTTTCATCTACCATCGTTGCGATACCGACCTTTGATCAGATCATTGCGCGGCGCACGAGCGGCGTTCGCGAACCGCGAGTGCGTTGCCACGTGTGCGCCATAGAAGCCGTACAGGCGTTTACGGTGAATTGATTCGGGGATACGTAGAAATACCGACCAGTGCATGCGCACGTACTCTCACATCGACGTGTCGCGCGCGTCGCTGTCCTCGCATAGGGGATTTCACCTAGATCCATGCGCATGACATCGCGGCCGGTTTAACGGGTTTTCCAACTCTACGAACTACGCTGCGTATATTTCGCGCGACAATCGCGAGCCGCCGGCAATAGAAGCGATGACACAGAGATGACGAAGCCAGTCAGCGTGACATCCGTCGCCGGGCCAGACCCACGCACGCGTACGGAGCACCTGCGCATGATCATTCGGAACAGGACACTGTGGCTGGGACTGATCGGCGTGCTCGTGCTTTGGACCGTTGTCGCCTTTGAGATTCACCGCGAGCGGCAGGATGCATTTGCCAAGGCCTTTCATGACGCCGATGTGACGGTTCGATTGGTCGAGGAGCATGCCGTTCGGACGGTGCGCGCAGTCGATGAAGCCCTATTCTATTTCAGGCAGGCTTATGCTCGGGATCCGGGGTCTTTCGATCTCCAGGCATGGGCCGAGCAGGCCAGCTTTCTCAGGGATGTCGGACTGCAGCTCAGCCTCGTCGATACAGACGGCAGGCTGATCGACAGTAGCCTCGGCAAGCCCACGGCAATCATCGACCTTAGTGACCGCGAGCATTTCCGCGTTCAGTTGGACCCGTCCAAGGACGAGCTCTTCATCAGCGCGCCCGTCCTCGGCCGCGTCTCCGGGAAGTGGACCATTCAGCTCTCGCGCAAGGTCGTGGGCACGGACGGTACATTCCTTGGCGTGGTGGTTGCCTCGATCAACCCCGACTATCTCTCGGCCTTCTACGACTTCGTGAAGTCTTGGCCGTCACGGGATGATATCCCTCATCGGCGTCGATGGTATCGTGCGGGGGCGTTCGGCGAGCGGCCGGCACGAGATCGGCCAATCCGTGGCGAACAGCACGCTCTTCCATTCGCTGACGATCGCGTCGGTAGGTCACGGTGTCGCCAACAGCTCGATCGACCAGGTCAAGCGTCTCGTCAGCTACAGAAAGGTCAGGGATCTGCCGCTGATCGCGGCGGCGGGATTGTCGGAAGCCGACATTCTGACCCCGGTGCAACAGAACATGCGGATCGAGATCCTGATAGCGACGCTGCTGACGCTCGCGCTCGGCCTCGGGGTAGGTTGGACCGTCCGCCACGACGCACGCCTGAAGTTCGCGGAGGAGGCCTTGCGCACTCGCAGCGATCAATATCGGCGCGTCGTGGAGGGAGCGCACGAGATCGTCTTCGAGACCGATCTCGAGGGCCGCTGGACCTTCCTCAATCCCTCCTGGTCGCGGATCACGGGATTCGCCGCCGAGCAGGCCCTTGGAACCCCGTTCTCGGAATACACGCATCCCGCCGCCGCCGAGCAAGGGCGCGAGATTTTCCGTGCCATGGTCGCCGGCAAGCGGGACCGCTGCGATCTGGAGGTGCATTGCCGTACTGCCGATGGAAGCTACCGGTGGCTCGACGCTCACATATCGGCGATCCGCGGCAAGGGCGGAGCGATCATCGGTACCTCCGGCACGCTGGCCGACATCACGGAGTCCCGCGCGGCCGCCCAGTCGCTGCAGCGGCTAGCGGAGCGCCAGGCGACGCTGCTCGATGCTCTGCCGGTGAAGGTGGCGCTCGTCGACAAGGAGGGCGCCATCCTCGCGGTCAACCGCGCCTGGCGTGAGTCCGGCACACGCAATCCATTCACCGGCGACGGCTCGGAGCCCGGCGAGAATTACATCGACATCTGCCGCGGTGCCGGCGGGATCGAATCGGCCGAGGGACGTCAACTGGTCGATAGCCTGCGGAGCACGCTTGCCGGAAACGGCGCGACCGATGCGCTTTACTATGCGGTCGGTGCGGCGCCGAACCGGCGCTGGTACCGATTCATGGTTGCTCCCCTCGCCAGCGATCGGAAAGACGGCGCCGTCGTCATGCATATCGATGTGACGGCGTCCAAGACCGCAGAGCAAGAAATCCAGCACGCAAAGGCAGAGGCTGAGCGCGCCAGCCACGCCAAGGCGGATTTCCTGGCAACGATGAGCCACGAAATCCGCACCCCGCTCAACGGCATCATCGGAATCTCGGGCCTGTTGCGAGACGGGAGGCTCGACGAGGAGCAGCAGCGACTGGTCGATATGCTGCAGTCATCCGGCGGATATCTCCTCGATCTCGTCAACGACATTCTGGATTTCTCCAAGCTGGAGGCCGACAAGCTCGAGCTGGAGCAGTTGTCGTTCGATCCCGAGGAGATGGTGCGTGGCGTCGCCGACATGCTGACTCTTCGCGCCCGTGCGAAGCAGCTGGAGATCGTGACCTTTACCGCGCCGGATGTGCCCGCGGCGCTGATCGGCGATCCCGGCCGGATTCGCCAGGTGTTGATAAATCTCGCCGGCAACGCCGTGAAGTTTACCGAGCGCGGCGGCGTCTCGATCGAGATGAGCCGGGCGGCCCCGGCGGCGGACGACGGGGTGTCGCTCACCTTCGCCGTTCGCAACTTCGGGATCGGCATACCCGAAGAAGCCCGCGCCCACCTCTTCCAGGAGTTCTCCCAGGTCGATACGTCGGTCTCGCGGCGCTTCGGCGGCACGGGGCTGGGCCTCGCCATCTCGAACCGGCTGGTTGGCCTCATGGGCGGCCACATTGAGGTGGAAAGCGAGGTCGGCCACGGCAGCACCTTCCACTTCACGATTTCCCTGCGCGCGGCGGACGGCACGGCGCCCGCCGCGACGCCTGCCGCCGAGCGCACTCTGGCCGGTCGGATGATTCTCGTCGTCGACGACAATCCCATCAGCGCCATGATCTTCCGGCGCCAGCTCGAGGCCGAGGGAGCGCGCGTCACGGTCGCCGACTCCGGCCCGGCCGCTCTCGCCATCCTGGGTGCGCCGGCAACGGCGCCGGGCGCGCCTGCGTTCGACGCCGCCGTGATCGACCAGCGGATGGCCGATATGACCGGGGAAGCGCTGGCCTACGCCATTCGCGCGAATCCGGATTTGGCGTCCACACGCTTGATTCTCGCGACGTCGGCCATCGTCTCTCGCGAGGCGATGGTCGGGCCAGGAAAGGCATTCGACGAGGCGTTGCAGAAGCCGGTGACACGGGCTGACCTACTCGCGGCCGTCGCCGGCATCAAGGGCGCCGTCGTCGCGGCCCGAGCCGCCCCCACCGCTGCGCAGCCGACCGCCGCGCCGGCAGCATCTTCCGTGGCGCCGGACGCCGCACGCATCCTGCTGGCGGAGGACAACCTTACCAATCAGCTCGTGCTCTCCACCATGATTCAGCGGATGGGCCATCGGGTCGACGTCGTCGCGAACGGGCGGGAGGCGGTCGACGCGGTGCAGGCGACCGCGTACGACCTCGTGCTGATGGACATGATGATGCCGGAGATGGATGGGCTGAGCGCGACCCGCGCCATCCGCGCCCTGCCGACCAGCAGAGCTGCTGTGCCGATCGTCGCGCTCACGGCAAATGCGTTCCAGCACCACGCGGAGCAATCTCGCGCAGCCGGCGTGAACGACTTCGCCACCAAGCCCATCACCGCCGCGCGACTGACGGAGATCATCGAACGGCATATGTCGCGGCAATCCGACTCCCCCACCACGCCAGCGCAGGTCACGCCGGCGCGCCGGCTCCCATCAGGCGACCGGGAGTTCGATCCAGCGGCCCTCGCGGAGCTGGAGGAAAATGTCGGCCCCGAGGCGCTGGGGAAGATCGTGGACACGTTCCTGAGCGATACCGAAGCGCGTCTTCTCGCCATTCATGAGATGATCGACCGCGGCGACCACTCCTCCCTGGTGCGCGAGGCGCATTCCCTAAAGAGCGCCGCCGCCATCCTCGGGCTGCTGCGCCTTTCGGAACTGGCTAAGGAACTCGAGCACGGCGGCGAAGCGTGGCCCGCCGCCAAATCGAACGCTCATCTCGACGAGATGACGGTGCAGTTCCGCACGCATCGCGGAGAAATCGTCGCCACCGCCGCGCGTCGCAGTGCCGCCTGAGCGGTGCGCGCGCCCAAAGCGCGTCCCCATCAGATCGAAAGGTTCCCCTGGGCGGGACGGGCGGCCGACACAGGGCCCGTCTATGGAATGGCACTATCCAGGGCCGGTGATGGCATCGGCTTCATCCCAACCATCACGATGACGGCATCCAGTGGCTGATCGAAGTGTGGATAGGGCGGAGGATAGACCGGCGTTCCGTCGGACGTGACGGGATAGGCCTGCGCCGTCGGCGCAAAGCCCAGGGAGCCGACCAATCCTGCCTTGGCGAACCCGGCGGCCAGCGCATTGGCAGCATCGGCATAGCGGCTCTCGGGAGGATAGATCACGGTGACGCCTTCGGCGATCGAGGTCGGCGGCACATGGGAAGTGCTCTCGTCGATGATCTGCGACTTCCATCCGGAGCTCGCGAGCACCATGCGCATGTCGCTGGCCAAAATATAGGCCTCGAAATCCGGGACCACCTGAATGACGACGGGAGTCCCAGCGAAGGGCTTCAGAGCGGCAAATTGCACGCTCGACAACGGCGGGAGCTCCGGCTCGCCGGGACTGGTGATGGCTACCGTCGATCCCAGCCGGCGCGGCAGAACCGTTTTCTGCAGCGCCAGATTGTCGGCTCTCAATTCCTCGCTGCGCCGGTTCGCTCGAGCGGTCTCCAGTTCCGCCCGCGCGATTTCCCGATCATGCCCGGCCTGAGCGTGATCCTCGCGCTCGGCGACCAGTTCGTCCTTCCGCAAGGCGTATTTGTGCGAGACGAACTCGCTGAGGCCCAGGACCATCAGGCTGCATATGCCGATCCAGAAGTAGAAATTGCTCCACCAATCGGCTCCCGATATCGAGTGCCAGCCGGGTAACCAGTTCATGGTCGCTCCCCCTCATTGGATCCGGCGCGCGACAGTCGCCGTTGAAAGACTTCCGCCCATAGCAACCAAAGCGCTTGACCCCCGGTTTAGTTCCCCGGGACGGTGCGTCCGCGCCATCGCAGGGCATGAAACGGGGCGGCCTATTTGCGGCCTATCCGCATCTTCACGGAAAGTTAGGCACCTTCTCCTTATAGCTGTGTGATCTCCTCGTGCCTCAACCTTCGAGAAACAAATATATGTCCGTTCTCAACCGCCTTACCATCAAGGTCAAGCTGGCCGTTCTCTTCGCCATGGCCACGATCGCGCTGGCTGCAACGGTCGCGCTCTCGGCCTCGGTGCTGCATCAGCGGATGCTCGACGACCGGGTCCAGATGCTGCGATCGATGGTCGACACGGTGCACGGCTTGGCGACGGTGCTCGATGGCGAGGTCCAGAAGGGCCAGCTCACGCGAGAGCAGGCGCTGGACCGGCTGCGGGCCTATATCCATGGAATGAAATACGACAAGGGCGACGGGTATTTCACCGCTAGCAGCTTTGCCGGGATTTCAGTGATCCATGGCGCAAACCCGAAGCAGGAGGGCGAGAAGCGCCTGGGGGTGAAGGACCAGAACGGCTTCGCGATCACGGACGAGCAGATCAAGGTCGCCAAGTCGGCGGCGGGCGAGGGCACCGTCCACTACTACTATCCGAAGCCTGGCACGACCGAGCAGGTGCCGAAGGTCATGTTCGTCAAGGCCTTCCTTCCCTGGGAAATGACGCTTGGCACCGGCGCCTATCTCGACGACATCGAGGCCAACTACCACAGCGTTCTCGCGCGCCTCGGCCTGATGACGCTGGCGATCCTCGCCGCCCTCGCCATCGTGGCGTTCTTCGTGAGCCGCAACATTACGGGAGCGCTCGGCAGCCTCAAGTCCAAGATGGAACGCCTCGCCGCCGGCGACCTCACCCTCGACATATCGGAGGCCTCCCGCGTCGACGAGGTCGGCGCCATGGGCAAGACCGTGCAGGTGTTCAAGGACAACGCCACCGCCATGCGCAAGCTCGAGAGCGAGCAGGCGGAGCTGGCCCAGAAGGCCGAGCGCGACAAGCGCAAGACCCTCGGCGACCTCGCCGACAATTTCGAGGCGCGAATCCGCGGCATCGTCGACATCCTCTCCCGTGCGGCCGGACAGATGCAGCAGGCGGCGCGCTCGCTCTCGTCGACCGCCGACGGCACGCGCCAGAAGTCCCTGGCCGTCGCCTCCGGCGCCAACGAGGCGACGTCGAACGTGCAGACCGTGGCTGCCGCCGCCGAGGAGCTCTCGGCCTCGATCACCGAGATCGGCCGGCAGGTCACCCAGGCCGCCAACGTCTCCCGCCAGGCGGCGGACGAGGGCGAGCGCACCAACACCAGCGTCTCCGGCCTCTCGGATGCGGTGCAGAAGATCGGCGAGGTGATGAAGCTGATCAATGACATCGCCTCGCAGACCAACCTGCTGGCGCTCAATGCCACGATCGAGGCCGCGCGCGCCGGCGATGCCGGCAAGGGCTTCGCCGTGGTGGCGAACGAGGTGAAGTCGCTGGCAACCCAGACCGCCAAGGCCACCAACGACATCCGCGACCAGATCGGCGCTATCCAGGCCGAGACGCACTCGGCGGTGAGCGCGATCCAGGGCATCTCGAAGACCATCCTCGAGGTGAACCAGATTTCCTCCACCATCGCCGCCGCGGTCGAGGAGCAGACCGCCGCCACCCAGGAGATCACCCGCAACGTCCAGCAGGCCGCCAACGGCACCCAGGAAGTCTCGGCCAACATCGAGAGCGTCAGCAAAGCAGCCGATGAAGCCGGCACCGCCGCCGCCGCAGTGCTGACCGCCGCCGACGAGCTGGCCGGCCAGTCCGATGCGTTGCGGCGCGAGGTGGATCACTTCCTCAGCACGGTACGGGCGGCGTGAGGGTCGGTCCTGGATTTACTGAGGCGCGACGTATTTGAGGTCGGCGGCTTGGCGTCGGCCGTCGGCGGCATCCATGACGGCGACGACGAAGGTGTCCGCCTCGTATTCGAGGCCGGTCTCCCAGGACCTTAAGGACTCGATCTTCACGTACTCCGTCGCACCGCCTCGGAGATCGACGGTCTTGAACTGGTTCCAATAGATCCCCGTGGAATCGACCGACACCAGGTACTGCCCCGGCGCGACGTCGCGGTAGAAAACGCCGCCGGGGATCGAGGCGCCGATGCTGCTTCCGTTCAGATAGATCCTCGGCTCTGAAAGGCTCTCATAGGGTTCGTAGTCGCGCAGGAAATAGATGCGCGCCTGGTCAGCGGCCACGGGCGGGATGGTAGACGCCACCTGCGCAAACCGCGGCCCTTCCTGTCCGGCACAGGCAGCCAAGACAAGCGGCACCAGAATGGCAATCAGCGCGAGATATCTGGGCATGCCCTTCCTCTCAGCGGGCGAGCGCTTTGGGCTGGAGCGAGCGCCTAACCATCTGATTTAATTGGTAGCGGAGGAGGGATTTGAACCCCCGACCTTGGGATTATGATTCCCCTGCTCTAACCAACTGAGCTACCCCGCCACCGAGAGGGGGCATATAGGAGATCGGGCGGGACCCGTCAAGCGAAGCGGGACAAGCTCGCCCGCGGGCTTCAAGCCGGGACGCCAACCGCCTCCGCAACCCTCGCCATCGGCGCCACATTCCGCCGGATCCAGCCGCCGCCCAGCACCCGGGCGCCGTCGTAGAAGACACAGGCCTGGCCGGGCGCCACGCCGAGAGTTGGAGTGTCGAGAACAACGTCGCCGCCGCTTTTGTCGTCGAGGAAAAGCCTCGCCGAAACCGGCGGCTGGGCGGAACGGAGCTTCACGCTGACTTGCATGCCGCCGCTCCCCGGCCGATCGCCGCCGAGCCAGTTCACCTCGCCGAGGCGGACGCGGGTCTCGCCCAGGGCGGCCCGCGGCCCCACCACCACGCGGCGCGTCTCCGGCTCCAGGCGCAGCACGTAGAGCGGCTCATCGGCGGCGATGCCGAGGCCCCTGCGCTGGCCCACGGTGTAGTGAATGACACCGCGATGCCGGCCCACGATGCGGCCATCGGCATCGACGACGTCGCCGGGCTCGCCGGCCCCGGGGCGCAGCTTCTCCAGGAGCGCGCCGTAATCTCCGCTCGGCACGAAGCAGATGTCTTGACTGTCGGGCTTTGCCGCGACCGGCAGATCGAAGCGCGCGGCCAGCGCCCGCGTTTCGTCCTTGTTGAGATCACCCAAGGGGAACCGGAGATAGTCGAGCTGCGCCCGCGTGGTCGCGAACAGGAAATAGCTCTGGTCGCGCGCGGCGTCGGCGGCGGCATGCAGCTCCGGTCCGGCGGGGCCCATCACACGGCGCGCATAGTGGCCGGTCGCCAGCGCGTCGGCGCCGAGATCGCGCGCCACATCGAGGAGATCGCGGAACTTCACCCGCTCGTTGCAGCGGATGCACGGCACCGGCGTCTCGCCCCGCGCATAGGTCTCGGCGAAATCGTCGATGACGGCGGCGCGGAAGCGGCTCTCGTAGTCGAGCACGTAGTGGGGAATGTCGAGACGCTCGGCGACGCGGGCGGCGTCGTGGATGTCCTGTCCGGCGCAGCAGGCGCCCTTGCGGCCGACGGCGGCGCCGTGGTCGTAGAGCTGCAGCGTGATGCCGACGACGTCATAGCCCGCTTCCGCCAGCAGCGCCGCCGTCACCGAGCTGTCGACGCCGCCGGACATCGCCACTACCACGCGGGTGGCGGTGGGCGGCTTGGCGAGACCAAGGGAGTTGGCGGCGACGGACATGGTGGCGCCCTATCCCGCCATCATGTTGCGGGAGCCCGCGGGCAGCGCCACGGTGAGTCCGTCGAGCTCCTCGGTGATGATGATCTGGCAGCCGAGCCGCGAGGTGCGCGTCAGGCCGAAGGCGAGGTCGAGCATGTCCTCCTCGTCCTCGGTCGGCTCCTTCAGAAGCTCGTACCAGTCGGTCTCGACGACGACGTGGCAGGTGGAGCAGGCGAGCGAGCCCTCGCAGGCGCCCTCGAGATCGATGTTGTTGCGGTGCGCGATCTCCAGCACCGAGAGCCCGATCGGGGCATCGACCTCGCGGCGGGTCCCGTCACGCTCGATGAAAATCATCTTCGGCATTTTCTTCGTTCCCGCCCCTCTCGGCCCCCGCTCTCGATCACGTCCGCGGCGCGAGCGCCGCCGCCGCATCCTCAGCCGCGATCGCGGCTCCCAGCACCGCCGCCTCGGCGGGCGCCGTGCCCTTGGCGAGCGCCGCCGCGGCTGACCGATCGACGATACGCAGCACGACCAGGCCGGCCGCCGCCGCCGCATCCTCGATCCCCGCGCCCTCGCCTGCATCGACAGCGATCACCGCGTGAGTCACCGGCTGCGAGAGCTGCTTCTCGGCACGGCTGCGCAGGCCCAGCAGCAATTCCTTGAGCACCGCCACTGCGAGGCTGCGCTCGCCGTCTGTGCCGGGGAGAATCTCCGCATTACCGCCTAGGGAAATCGCCACGCGGCCGATGCCGCCGGCGGCGATGTCGATGCCGACAGCGGCGCCGGGCCCGTCGCCGACATCTAAAGGCGAGCCGTCGGGCTCCTCGATCTGGAACAGCTTCATGGGGGTGTGCGTGCGATCGGGCCGCGCGAGAGGCGCGGCGTCAGACGTGGAAGGATTCGCCGCAGCCGCAGCGACCCTTCTCGTTCGGATTGGTGAAGGTGAAGCCGCTCTGCAGCTTGTCCTCGACGTAGTCCATCTCGGTGCCGATGATGAACATGCTGGCCTTGGGGTCGATCAGCACGGTGACGCCCTTGTCCTGCACGACCTCGTCGAGCTTCCCCTTCTCGTCCGCGTATTCGACGGTATAGGTAAGGCCCGAGCAGCCCCGCGACCGCACGCCGATGCGAATGCCCACCGCCGGCCGGTTGCGCTTCGCCAGCAGGGCCCGGATACGGTCCGCCGCGGCGTCGGTGAGCGACATTGCCTGCCTCAAAGCCATGGTCTGCAAACTCCTGGAAAGCGAACCCTTGATACATCCGGGGGGGCGCACCCGCAACCCCCGCGGCAGCCTTCTATATGGCGGCTCCTGAGCCGGTTTTCACCGGGCTTTCCGCCACTTTCCGCACTCCGCCCGCCAGGGCATCGATAGCGAAATCAACCTCTTGATCGGTGCTGAAGCGGCCGAGGCCGATCCTGAGGCTGGCGCCCGCCACCGCCTCCGGAACCCCCATCGCCCGCAGCACATAGGAGGGCTCCACTTCCGCCGCCGTGCAGGCGGAGCCGGTGGAGAGCGCCAGGCCCGGGCAGGCCGCCATCAGCTCCAGGGCGCCGGCGCCAGGAAAGGCGAGGTTGAGATTGCCGGGCAGGCGCCGGACGGGATCGCCGTTGAGACGGAGACCCGGCAGCTCGGCTCGAAGCCCGGCGAGGAGACGATCGCGGAGCGCCGCGAGGCGAGGCCCCTCCACCGCCATCTCCTGGCCGGCCAAGTCAGCGGCGGCGCCGAGCCCCACCACCAGGGGCGTCGGCAGGGTGCCGGAGCGCAGGCCCCGCTCCTGCCCGCCGCCGTCGAGAAGCGGCTGCAGACGCGCCCGCGGCCGCCGGCGCACGTAGAGCGCGCCGATGCCCTTGGGACCGTAGATCTTGTGACCGGAGATCGACAGCAGATCGATGTGCATGGCGCCGACATCGAGGGGAATCTTGCCGAAAGCCTGGGCCGCGTCGGTGTGAAAGAGGATGCCGCGCGCCCGACAGAGCGCGCCGATCTCGGCGATCGGCTGCAGCACGCCGGTCTCGTTGTGCGCCGCCATCACCGAGACGATCGCGGTCCGGTCGGTGAGTGCCGCCTCCAGGGTCGCGAGATCGACGAGGCCGCTGGGCTCGACCGGCAGGATGGTCACGCGGAAGCCTTCGCGCTCAAGCGCCAGCGCGCTCTCCAGCACGCATTTGTGCTCGGTCGCAAGCGTGACCACGTGATCGCGCTCCTCACGACGGAAGCGCGCGGCGCCTTTCACTGCGAGGTTGTTCGATTCCGTGGCGCCCGAGGTCAGCACGATCTCCCGCGCCTCGGCGCCGATGAGACCCGCCACCTGCGCCCGCGCCGTCTCTACCGCTGCCAAGGCCTCGCGGCCATAGGCGTGGGTGATGGAGCCGGGATTGCCAAACTTCTCGGTGAACCACGGCAGCATGGTCTCGAGCACGCGCGGGTCAACCGGCGTCGTCGCCTGATAGTCGAGATAGACCGGCGACGCGTTTGGGCGCGCGAGAGTGGCGGGCTTCGGCATCACGCTCATGCGGCCTGCTCCCGCGTCCGCCGATAGAGCGCGCTCCAAGCGTCGACGAGACGATCGATCTCGTCCCGCGTCGTGCTCCAGCCCAGGCTGATGCGGATGGCATTGCTGGCGTCCTCGGCGCTGGCGCCCATGGCCGCCAGCACCCGGCTCGGCCGCACCTTACCGGAGGAGCAGGCCGCGCCCGCGCTCACCATCACGCCGGCGAGATCGAGAGCCATCACCTGAGTCGAGGCGGCGACGCCGGGCATGGCGATGCAGAGGGTATTGGAAAGCCGCGGCGCCTCTGCACCGAAGATCCGCGCTTCCGGCGCGAAGCATGCGATGCGTCTGGCCGCCTCGTCGCGAAGCGCGGCGATCCCGGCGACAGCATCGAGGTTCCGCGCCGCGATCGCGACCGCAACGCCGAAGCCCGCGATTCCCGGCACATTCTCGGTGCCGGCGCGACGGCCACGCTCCTGGCCGCCACCGCGCTGCAGGGCCGTGAGAGTCACGCTCTCCATCACCACAAGCGCGCCGACGCCCTGAGGTCCACCGAGCTTGTGAGCGGAGATCGTGAGGAGATCGACGCCGAGCTCGGCGACATCGATCGGGATTTTTCCTGCGGCCTGGATCGCATCGGAATGGAGAATCGCGCCATGACGGTGGGCAATATCGGCCGCCCCCCGCACCGGCTGGATCACGCCGGTCTCGTTGTTGGCAAGCATCACTGAGACCAGGGCCGGCTGGGGATCCGCCGCCAGCAGCGCGTCGAGAGCCGCGAGATCGACCGTGCCTGCCGCGGTCACGGGAATGATGGTGGCACCGGGAACGGCGTCGCGGACGGAATCATGCTCGATGGCGGAGACGAGGACGCGGCGGCCGGCGACGCCGGCGAGCGCCAGATGATTGGCCTCGGTACCGCCGCTGGTGAACACCACGGTCGCCGAGTTGGCGCCGACGAGGGCCGCCACTTGGGCGCGGGCCTGCTCCACGCGCTGACGCGCGGCGCGGCCGGCGCGATGCACCGAGGAGGGATTGCCGCCGAGAGCAAGCGCCTCGGCGACGGCCGCCGCGGCCTCGGGTCGAGCCGGCGCGGTGGCATTCCAGTCGAGATAGGCGGAGGTCGCCATCTGCGGGAGTCCCGTCGCGGCAGGCGCCTACTGCGCCGCGACGGCGGCAGTGGGCGCGGCGCGCGCGGGCTCGGACGACATCAGGCGGCTGCTGCCGAGCACGCGGCGCTCCACCACGTCGGCGAGGGTCACCGAGCTCAGGAACAGGTTGATCTGGTTGCCGAGCTCTTCCCAGAGATCGTGGGTCAGACATCGGGTCTGGTTGCCGCGGCAGCCGACGGGAGCGCCGGGGGAGCAGCGGGTGGCGCGGATCGGCTCGTCGACCGCGAGAATGATATCCGAGATCCGGGTCTCGTCGGCGCCGTGGGCCAGCAGATAGCCGCCGCCGGGGCCGCGCACGCTCTTGACCAGACCGCCCAGGCGCAGCTTCGCGAAGAGCTGCTCCAGATAGGAGAGCGAGATCTCCTGGCGCTCGGCGACCTCCGCGAGCGAGATCGGCTCACCGGTGCCGTGCTTGGCGAGATCGACCATCGCCATCACGGCGTAGCGACCCTTGGTGCTGAGCCTCATCGGTAGTCTCCTATGCTGTCAAACCGGACGGCCGGCGCGACGCGCGGGCTCATCCTGTGCCGGCGGCGGCGACGCATGCACGCCGTCCAGCTGCCGCTCCATCTCTCCAAGCTTGGCCCGCAGTACCGCTACCTCTTCCGCCAGGCCGGTGATGGCGCGCGCCACCGGGTCGGGAATGTCGTCGCAGGGCGTGCCGTAGGGCAGGAACTCGCCGGCGGGCCGTGCCCGCTCCATCGGCTTGGGGCCGCCCACCGGCTTTGCCGGGATGCCCACAACGGTGGCGCCGGGAGGCACCTCCTGCAGCACTACCGCGTTGGCACCGACCCGCGCGCCCCGCCCGACGGTGAAGCCGCCAAGGATCTGGGCGCCGGAGCCGACGATCACGCCGTCGCCCAGGGTTGGGTGCCGCTTATCCTGGTGGAGGGAAGTTCCGCCCAGTGTCACCCCCTGGTAGAGAGTAACATCATCCCCGATTTCCGCGGTCTCGCCGACTACCACCCCCATGCCGTGGTCGATGAACAGCCTGCGGCCAATTTTCGCGGCAGGGTGGATCTCGATCCCGGTAGCCACACGCCCCAAATGAGAGACGAACCGCCCCAGAAGCAGGAAATTACGCTGCCAAAGCCAGTGGGCGAGGCGGTAGAACAATAGGACGTGGAAACCTGGGTAGCAGAACACCACCTCTAGTCGTGAGCGCGCCGCCGGATCGTGGGCGAGGACGGTATCGATTTCGTCGCGGAGGTTTTTGAAAAGCATGGAAGACACTCGTGCTATGATGCCGGCCACGCCGACGGTACCGTGCTGGGCCTTCCGAGAGTGGTTCGCCGCAGGTCTCCGCGACGATGGCGCCGAGGTCTATTTAGAAATTCCGACTGTGGTAGTCAAGTATATCGGGCTGACAATGCATAATATTGCGCGGAAAGACCCAGCGTGGAACTGGGACATCACGGGACTTGCCGGGACGGCAGGAGACAGCGGACCCCATGCCTGAGGTAATCATCAACGGTCCCGAGGGCCGTCTCGAAGGCCGCTACCACCACTCGAAGCAACCCAACGCCCCTGTCGCCCTGCTGCTGCATCCGCATCCGCAGCACGGCGGCACTATGAACAATAAGGTCATCTACACCCTCTACCATGCATTCGTGCGCCAGGGTTTCTCGGCGCTGCGCTTCAACTTCCGCGGCGTCGGCCGCAGCCAGGGCAGCTTTGCCCGCGGCGAGGGCGAGCTTTCCGATGCCGCCTCGGCCCTCGATTGGCTGCAGAGCTACAACCCGAACGCCGCCGCCTGCTGGATCGCGGGATTCTCCTTCGGCGCCTGGATCGGCATGCAGCTCCTGATGCGCCGGCCGGAGATCGACGGCTTCATCTCGGTGGCGCCGCCGGCGAACCTCTATGACTTCGGGTTCCTGGCGCCCTGCCCGTCCTCGGGCCTCATCATCCACGGCGACAAGGATCACCTGGTGCCGCTGGAGTCCGTGCAGAAGCTCATCAACAAGCTCATGCATCAGCGGGACATCACCATCGATTTCCGCCTGGTGAAGGGCGCCGACCACTTCTTCCAGAACCGGCTCGAGGAGCTCGACGAGGAAGTCGAGGACTACCTCACCAAGAAGCCGAAGCAGAAGCTGGCGGCCGGCGGGCGGTAGCCACACCAGGCCCGCATGCAGTACGTCTGGACCTGCGCGTGCTGCGGCAAGCGTTACGAGACGCTGCCGATGCGCTATGACCTCGACGCTCCCTCCCACTGGGATGGCTTGCCGGAGGCGGAGCGCGAGAGCCGCGCCAAGCTGCACACGGATTTCTGCACCATCGACGACCAGTACTTCTTCGTCCGCGCCTGCCTGGAGATCCCGGTACTGAGCCGGCCCGAGGTCTTCGTGTGGGGCGTCTGGACATCGCTCTCCCGGGAGAATTTCCGCCGCGCCCTCGAGCTCTGGCACCAGGAGCCCCTGCAGCGCGAGCCGGCGCGGTTCGGCTGGCTCGCCAGCAACATCTCGATCTATCCCTCGACGCTCAACCTCAGGACCTACGTACGTTTCCGTGGCAACGGCGAGCGTCCGACCGTCGAGCTCGAGCCCACCGATCACCCCCTGGCCGTCGAGCAGCACCACGGCATCACGTTGAAACGGGTGCAGGAGATCGCGGCGGCGCTGCAGCACCGCCCCTCCGACATGCCGGCCGCCGAAGGCGCCAGCCAGCCGCGCTACGCCTGAGGCTTTTTTAGTTAATCCGCGAAGGGGTCGCGCACCAGGATGGTGTCGGCGCGCTCCGGGCTGGTAGAGAGCAGCGCCACCGGCGCCTCGATCAGCTCCTCGACACGGCGGATGTACTTGATCGCCGTCGCCGGCAGATCCGCCCAGGAACGGGCGCCCCGCGTCGATTCCGACCAGCCTTCGAGACTCTCATAGACCGGCTCCACCTTCGCCTGGCGTGCCATGCTGGCCGGCAGATGGTCGATCAGCTCGGTGCCGATCCGATAGCCGGTGCAGACCTTGATCTCGCTCATGCCGTCGAGCACGTCGAGCTTGGTGAGGGCGATGCCGTTGATGCCGCTGACCTTGATCGCCTGGCGCACCATCACTGCGTCGAACCAGCCGCAGCGCCGCGGCCGCCCGGTCACGGTGCCGAACTCGTTGCCGCGCTTGCCAAGACCGCGGCCGATCTCGTCGTGGAGCTCGGTCGGGAATGGCCCGAGCCCGACCCGCGTCGTATAGGCCTTGGTGATGCCCAGCACATATCCCACCGCGCCGAGGCCGATGCCGCTGCCGATACAGGCTTGCGCCGCCATGGTGTTGGACGAGGTGACAAAGGGATAAGTCCCGTGATCGACGTCGAGCATCGCTGCCTGGGCACCCTCGAAGAGGATGCGCTTGCCGGAGCGACGGAGATCATCGAGGCGGCGCCACACCGCCTCCGCATAGGGCAGCACCTTGGGCGCGACCTCCGTCAGCGCTCCCAGCAGCTCGCCGCGGTCGACGGGATCGCGGCCCATGCCGGTGCGGAGCGCGTTGTGATGCAGCAGCAGCGTGTCCACCTTGGCCGCGAGCGTCGCGGGATCGGAGAGGTCGCACAGCCGGATCGCGCGCCGGCCCACCTTGTCCTCGTAGGCCGGGCCGATGCCGCGCCGCGTGGTGCCGATGCGGATCGCTGTGTTGCTGTCCTCGCGCATGCCGTCGAGATCGCGATGCAGCGGCAGGATCAGCGTCGCATTGTCGGCGATCTTGAGCGTCTCCGGCGTCACGGTGACGCCAAGCGCCGCCAGCTTGGCGATCTCCTCGAGAAGGGCCCAGAGATCCACCACCACGCCGTTGCCGATGATGCTGAGCTTGCCGCGCACGACGCCGGAGGGCAGCAGGCTCAGCTTGTAGGTGACGCCGTCGATGACCAGCGTATGGCCGGCGTTATGGCCGCCTTGAAAGCGCACCACCACGTCGGCGCGCTCGGAGAGCCAATCGACGATCTTTCCCTTGCCCTCGTCGCCCCACTGGGCGCCGACCACAGCCACATTCGCCATCTGCGACGTCCTTCGGAGATCCGGTCTAGCCGACCGGAATGATAGTCTCACCCTCGAGGCGGTGAGCGCAATTGAGGCGCCGGGCCTCGGCCGCCGCGTCCGCCACCGGCGCCAGGCCGGCGACGGTGACCCAGCCTTCGGTCCGGAGCCGTGCGCCCACGGCGGAATCGCCGCCCGCTGGCACGAAGAGGCGGCGCGGCGCCGGCTGCGGCGGCAGGCCGCGCAGGACGGTGTCGGTATAGAGCGTGACGCCGGTGGCGGGCTCGCCGCCGCCGTTCGCCGTGCGATAGCGCCCGCCGCGGCCAAGCTCGCCGCGCACGCCGCGGGCGAAGAAGGTGAAGCTGATGCCGGCGTCGTACTCGAAGCCGCGGTTCTCCACGGGATCGATGGTGACGGCGAGGCTCGGCAGCGCCGCCGCGAGTTGCGTCGCCACGTCCTGCAGACGCACGCGCTCCTCGGCGGCGGCCGCCGGAAGCTCAAGAGGTTGCAGCGCCGCCAGGGCCGAGGACGCGGCGCCGGCACTGTCGAGGAGCCGGCCCAGCATCTCCGCCGCGCGACCGCCCACGGCGGCGACGGCGGCGGCATCCTTGTGATCGAGGGCCCGGCGCAGGCGCTCGCGCACCTCGTCGCCGAGGCCGAGCGCTTGCATGATCGCCGGCACCAGGGCCGGCACGGTCAGGTCAACCGACAGCGACTCGATGCCGAGGGTCTGCAGCGCCTCGGCGGCGAGCATCACCACCTCGACGTCCGCGGCCACCGAGTCCGTACCGATGAGCTCGGCGCCCGTCTGCCCGACCTGGCGCTCCGGGCGGAGCTGGCTGCCCTTGACCCGCAGCACCTGGCCCGCGTAACAGAGCCGCAATGGCCGCGGAGATTTTTCCAGGCGAGTCGCCGCGATGCGCGCCACCTGGGTCGTCATATCCGCCCTGAGCCCAATCATCCGCTGGGAGATCGGATCCATCAGGCGAAAGGTGTCTTTCGCCATGGCGGCGCCGGCGCCGCTCAGAAGATTGTCCTCGAACTCCATCAGAGGCGGCTTCACCCGCTCGTAGCCGTGACCCTGCAGCACCGCCATGATGCGGCCGACGACGCTCGCCTCGACCGCCGCCTCTGGCGGCAGGAGATCGACCAGTCCCAGGGGCAGCAGCGCGGGGTGCAGGTGCTCGCTCATGGCGCGGAGATATCGTGTTTCCCCGGTGCCGGCAAACGGAAAAGGTCGGCGGCGGCGGACGCGCCGGAAACGCCTGATTCAGGCCCGGAAATCACGCACCTGACCTAGAATCGCAGCAGTTTCGCCTGCACCACGTCGGAGAGCGAGCAGAGCTGTCCCAGCACCAGCTCGTCCAGGGGCTGATCCACCTGCACCAGGCAGATCGCGTCCTGGCCCGGGGCGGTGCGGCCGAGGTGGAAGGTGGCGATGTTGATTCCCGCCTCGCCCAGGGTGCGCCCGAGATTACCAATGAAGCCGGGCTTGTCCTTGTTGCGCACGAAGAGCGTATTGGCGCCGAGCTCCGCCTCCATCGGCACGTCCTCCACCATGACGAGGCGCGGCCGGCTGCCGCCGAAGAGCGTTCCCGCGACCGTGCGCGTGCGGCGCTCGGTGGTGACGGTGAGGCGGATCAGCGTGTGGAAATCGCCGTCGGCGCTCATCCGCGTCTCGCTCGACGCGGATGTCGCGCTCGCGGCAGATCACGCGGCGCGTTCACCATGTTGACGGTGGCGAGCTGTGGCGACAGCAGCGCCGTCAGCACGACGGCGGTGAGCGGCTTCACGTTGAGCTCGGCCACATGGCCCTCGTACCGGATCTCCACCGCCTTGAGCGGCGTCTCCGTGAGCTGGCCGGCAAAGCTGCCGAGCTGCTCGGCGAGCTTCATGTAGGGCCGGAGCCTGGTCGCCTCCTCGGCGGTGAGCGAGGGCATGTTGAGGGCGTTGACGACCGCGCCCGTCATCAGGAAATCCGACATCTGCTCGGCGATCTGCAGCGCCACGTTCTCCTGCGCCTCGCTGGTGGCGGCGCCCAGATGCGGCGTCGCCACCACATGGGGATGGCCGAAGAGCGCGTTCTCCTTGGCGGGTTCCACCGGAAAGACGTCGAGGGCGGCGCCGGCGACCTGGCCGCTGTCGAGGGCCGCCTTCAGGTCCGGCTCGACCACGAGGCCGCCGCGGGCGCAATTGATGATGCGCACGCCCTTCTTCATCTTGGCGATCGCCTTGGCGTCGATGAGATTGCGCGTCGCCTCCGTGAGCGGGGTGTGCAGAGTGATGAAATCCGCGCGCTGAAAGAGCTCGTCGAGCTCCACCTTCTCGACCCCCAACGCGACGGCGCGCTCCGGCGAGAGATAGGGATCATAGGCCGCCACCTTCATCTTGAGGCCGAGAGCGCGGTCGGCGACGATCGAGCCGATATTGCCGCAGCCGACGACGCCAAGGGTCTTGCCGAAAAGCTCGACGCCCATGAAGCGCGACTTCTCCCACTTTCCCGCCTGGGTCGACTGATCGGCGGCGGAAATCTCCCGGGCAAGCGCGAACATGAGGGCGATCGCATGCTCCGCCGTGGTGATGGAATTGCCGAAGGGCGTGTTCATCACCACGATGCCGCGCTGGGTCGCCGCCGGCACGTCGACATTGTCGACGCCGATGCCGGCGCGGCCGATCACCTTGAGCCGGGTTGCCAGCTCCATCAGCGGCCGCGTTACCTTGGTGGCCGAGCGCACGGCGAGCCCGTCATAGTCGCCGATGATCTTCTTGAGCTCGTCCGGCGCGAGGCCGACCTTCATGTCGACCTCGACGCCGCGCGCCTTGAAGATTTCCACCGCGCGCGGGCTGAGCGCGTCCGCAATCAGGACCTTGGGCATTGGCTCTCTCTCTGGACCGGAGGAAGGGACGCGGCGTCAGGCCGCGGCGGCGCGGCGAACTTCGCCATAGGCCCAGTCGAGCCACGGCAGCAGCGCCTCCACGTCGCGCTGCTCCACCGTGGAGCCCGTCCAGATCCGGAGGCCGGGCGGCGCGTCGCGGTGGCCCGCGATGTCGTAGGCCACGCCCTCCGCCTCCAGCAGCGCCTCGAGCCGCTTCACCGCGGCGCGCTGCGCATCCTCGTCCAGGCGCTGGAACCAGGGATCGACGATCTTGAGGCAGACCGAGGTACAGGAGCGCGTCCGCGCGTCCTCCGCCAGGAAATCGAGCCACGGCGTCTTTTCCACCCAGGCGGCGAGCGTCGCCAGATTCGCTTCCGCCCGCCCGATCAGGCCTTTGAGGCCACCGACACCGGCCGCCCATTTGAGGCCGTCGATCGCGTCCTCGACGCAGAGCATCGAGGGCGTGTTGATGGTCTCGCCGGTAAAGATCGCCTCGTTGAACTTGCCCTTGGACATCAAGCGGAAGAGCTTCGGCAGCGGCCAGGCCGGCGTGTAGCTCTGGGCGCGCTCCACGGCACGCGGGCTCAGCACGAGCATGCCGTGCGCCGCCTCGCCGCCGAGCACCTTCTGCCAGGAATAAGTGACGACATCGAGCTTGTCCCAAGGCAGATCCATCGCGAAGGCCGCCGAGGTGGCGTCGGCGATGGTGAGGCCCTGGCGGTCGCCCTTGATCCAGTCGCCGTTTGGAACGCGCACGCCCGAGGTGGTGCCGTTCCAGGTGAAGACGACGTCGCGGTCGGTGTCGACCTGGCCCAGGTCCGGCAGCTTGCCGTAGTCGGCGCGGACGGAGCGGACGTCCTTGAGCTTGAGCTGCTTCACCGCATCGGTGATCCAGCCCTCGCCGAAGCTTTCCCAGCTCAGGAGATCGACGCCGCGCTGGCCCAGGAAGGACCAGAGCGCCAGCTCCACGGCGCCGGTATCGGACCCGGGTACCACGCCGATGCGGAAATCCGCGGGTATGCCGAGGATGGCGCGGGAGCGGTCGATGACTTCCTTGAGTTTGGCCTTGCCGAGCTTGGAACGATGCGAGCGGCCGAGGCAGGCGTCCCTCAGCGCTTCCAGCGACCACCCGGGGCGCTTGGCGCAAGGGCCAGACGAGAATCGAGGATTGGCGGGCCGTGCAGGCGGCTTCATAACTATTCCTTCCAGAATAGATGCGACCCGTTGGGGGGCCGTGTCCCGCCGGCGAAATTAGTGAGACCGTCCCCGGTCGTCAAGCCGCGATTGCAGAGAATGAGCGGGAAATGGCCGCGCAAACGGCGCACGGGTGCGCCCTCAGCCGACGATTTCGTCGCTCACGACCTTGAAGCCGGCAAGGATGGTCGGGCCGAAGCTGGTGGTGAGGGCGACGTCGGCGGCGTCGCGACCGCGGGCGACCAGGATGCGGCCGATGCGCGGCTTGTTGTGGCGGGCGTCGAAGGTGTACCAGCGTCCGCCCAGATAAGCCTCGAACCAGGCGCTGAAATCCATCGGCGACGGATCCGGCGGCACGCCGATGTCGCCGAGATAGCCGGTGCAGTAGCGCGCGGGAATGCTCATGCAGCGGCAGAGCGTGACGGCGAGATGAGCGAAGTCGCGGCAGACGCCCAGACGCTCGTCGAAGACGTCCATCGCCGTCTTGGTGGAGCGCGCGTGCTGATACCCGAAGGTGATGTGGCCGTGCACGAAATCGCAGATCGCCTGCACCCGGGCCCAGCCCGGCGGCGTTGTGCCGAACATCGCCCACGCCCGGTCGGAGAGACGGTCGGTCTCGCAGTACCGGCTGCCGAGCAGGAAGACGAGACTGTCGTGCGGCAGATCCGCGATCGCCTGCTGCGGCGCATCGGTAACCACCGCATCGGGCTGGCCGGTATCGCTGACGACAGCCGCCGTCGAGAGCCGGATCCGACCTGCCGGGGCCACGATGCGCCCACAGGTGTTGCCGAAGCTGTCCTGGTAATAAGTGATGGGAACCGCGGGCTCGGACAGGATCGGATCCGGGACGATCACATCGCCGGCGCGGGACGGGTGGACATTGAGCATCAGCAACATCGGAGTCGGCTTCGGCGAACTCGTAGACGAGCTCGTAGCCCACCTTGATCCGCATCACCGTCTCTTCTTCTTGTCGCTGCCCTGGGAGAAGGCGTCGACGACGCTGACCTCCACGGTCATGCCCAGGCTGTCGGTGGGAAAGCCAATCCAGGTGCCCGACAGTGGCACCGCCTGCTGCGGATGCCGCGTCACCGCGACCCGGATCAGGTTGCGGTTGCCGACGATGCCATTGGTGGGATCGAACTCGATCCAGCCGGCGCCGGGCAGATAAACCTGCACCCAGGCATGGGTGGCGCCGCCGCCCACATGCCCTTCATGGTCGCTGTCGGGAACATAGAGGTAGCCGGAGACGAAGCGCGCGGCGAGACCGAGGGAGCGCACCGCCTCCATCATCAGCACCGCGAAGTCGCGGCAGCTGCCGGTGCCCAGCGCCAATGTTTCCTGCGGTTCCTGCACGCCCATCTTCTCGCGGCGGATATAGGTGAACTCGCGCTTGGTCGCGTGCGTCATGGCCGCCAGCATCGCGACGGTATCCGCGCCGCCACCGACATCCAGGAAACGCCGGGCCCAGTGATTTAGTTGCCGCTCGGGATCGGGATATTGCTGCTCGATGGAGGGCAGCAGATCCGGCAACTCCTCCTCGTCGTAGGAGAAGGGATAGCGGGCGGCGCTGTCGTCGATGGCGAAGATCGGTCCCGTCGTGGGGAAGTGCTCCAAGGTGAGCACGCTCTCGAAGTGCAGCCGCTTGGTACGTCCGGAAAACCTCGCGAGCGCCACCGAATTGCCGAAGACGTCGTGCACCCAGCGGAGCTCGAATGGCTCCGGCGTGATCTCCAGGCTGCTGTTGAGCAGATTGAGGTCGTGGCTGTCGCGCGGACGGAGCATCATGCGATGCTCGCCGAGCGCCACGGGGTTGGCATAGAGATAGGTGGTCGCGTGTCGGATCGCGAGAACGGGCATTGTCGGCCGCTGCGCTGTCTCAGCCGCGAAATTTATAGCAGACGCCGCGTGCCAATGACAGGAAGTGCGCTGCCTCCGATCCGTGCAGTGATGATGGTTCGGTAGGCATCCTGCGTCCTTCGACTCGGCCGCTTCGCGGTCGGCTCAGGATGAGGACCATCGTTGCCTACCCCACTTTTCGCCTCAGCAGGTGCATCGAGGTGAAGGTCATGACGTCCTCGCCGGCCTGGTTCTTGATCTGATACCTGACCCGGAGGATGCCGCGGTCGGGCTTGGAGCTCGACGGCCGCTTCTCCACCACCTCGAGCTCGCTGTGGAGCGTGTCGCCGGGCCGCACCGGCCTGAGCCAGCGCAGCTCGTCCATGCCGGGAGAACCCATGCTGGAGGCGCGGAAGATGCCGGTTTCCAGCACCATGCGGAATCCCAGCGCCACGGTCTGGAATCCGCTGGCGATCAGGCCGCCGTAGTTGCTGGCCTTGGCCGCCTCGACGTCGATGTGGAAGGGCTGCGGGTCGTAGTTCATGGCGAAGTCGATGATCAGGCTCTCGGTCAGCGTGATACCGCGGGTGATGAAACGCTGGCCGATCTCGAAGTCGTCGAAATAGAGATCGGTCATGAGTCTTAAGCCAGCGCCGCGACGATGGCAGCGCCGAGCTCGCCGGTCGTCGCCTTGCCGCCAAGATCCGGCGTCTTCGGCGCCTCGGGATCGGCGAGTACCCGGGCAATCGCGGCCTCGATCGCCGCCGCGGCCTTTGTCTCGCCGAGATGATCCAACATCATCGCCGCCGACCAGATCTGGCCGATGGGATTGGCGATCGCCTTGCCGTAGATGTCGGGCGCCGAGCCGTGCACCGGCTCGAACATCGAGGGGCACTCCCGCTCCGGATTGATGTTGGCGGAGGGCGCGATGCCGATCGAGCCCACCACCGCCGGCCCCAGGTCCGAGAGGATGTCGCCGAACAGATTGGAGCCCACCACCACGTCGAACCAGTCCGGGTGGCGCACGAAATGCGCGGTCAGGATGTCGATGTGGTACTGGTCGGTCTTGACTCCCGGATAGGCTTTCGCCATCTCGGCGAAGCGCTCGTCCCAATAGGGCATGGTGTGGATGATGCCGTTCGACTTGGTTGCCGACGTCACATGCTTCTTGCGCTTCATCGCGAGATCGAAGGCGAAGCGCATGATGCGGTCGCAGCCGCGCCGGGTGAAGATGGTCTGCTGCATGGCCATTTCCAGATCCGTGCCGACGTAGAGCCGGCCGCCGATCTCGGAATATTCGCCCTCGTTGTTCTCGCGCACGACGTAGAAGTCGATCTCGCCGGGCTTGCGGTCCTTCAGCGGCGAGTCCACGCCTGCCAGCAGGCGGATCGGCCGCAGGTTGACGTATTGCTTGAAGCCGCGGCGGATCGGGATCAGCAGGCCCCAGAGCGAGACGTGATCGGCGACGCCGGGGAAGCCCACCGCGCCCAGGAAGATCGCGTCGTTGGGCCGCAGCTGCTCGAGCCCGTCCGCCGGCATCATGCTGCCGGTCTTGGCATAGCGCTCGCAGCTCCAGTCGAACTCGCGCCACCTGAGGCCGAAGCCGAAGCGGCGCCCCGCCGCCTCCAGCACGCGCATCCCTTCCGGCACCACCTCGCGCCCGATGCCGTCGCCGGGGATCGCCGCGATCGTGTAGGTCTTGCTCAAGGGGCCACTCCCTGGTTTGTCCGCCCGTTCCGAGAAAAGCCCCACACCTTAGCCAAGGGGCCGCCGCACGCAAGGGAGCCGGCAGGCACAGGCGGCCGGCTTGACGGCGCGGCTCTCTCCCGGGCCTTATGCCGCCCGCCGAGGAGGGCTTCGCTCATGAGCTATGTCACGCGCGTCCTGCAACCGGGGGAGCAGCTGCTGCATCGGAGCAAGCTGCACTGGTTCATCTACCTGCCGGTGTTTTTCTTCCTGGCTGTCATTGTGATCGGCGCCGTGCTGCCCCTGGCGACGACGTCGGCGTCAACGCAGATGCCGCTGGTGTCCGAGACCGTGATGGCAATCGGTGCGGTCGGCGCCTTCTTCTCCTGGCTCAAGGCGTGGATGCGCCGCACCGGCACCGAGCTTGCGGTCACCGACCGCCGGGTGATCTACAAGCGCGGACTGATCCGCCGGCACACCGTGGAAATGAACATGGACAAGGTCGAGAGCGTCGACGTCGACCAGTCCGTCCTGGGCCGCATCTTCAACTACGGCGACGTCACCATCCGCGGCACCGGCGCCAGCCTGGAGCCGCTGCACATGATCGAGGACCCCCTCACCTTTCGCAGCCACGTCACCGCGCGCTGAGGACCGCTCATATAGCCACCTCGCCCGTCATGCAGGCGATGGACCGGCCGCCGACCCAGACCTGTCCCTCGCCATCCCTCTCGATGTGGATGCGTCCCTGGCGGCCAAGCTTCGTGCCCTGTCCCGCCTGATATTTCGCGGACGCGTGGCCCTTGGCGATGAGCCATTGGCCGAGCGCCGCGTTGAGGCTGCCGGTGACGGGATCTTCCCGCAGCGACCCATCGGCGGGAAAGAAGGCGCGCACCTCGAAGGCGAGCGGCCCTTCCGGATAGGCGCCGACCAAGCCCAGATCGATGTCGCCGAGGATGCCGGACTCGGGCGTCACCTCCAGCACCTGCTGCGCGGATTTCAGCAGGACAGCCTGCCAGGGTGGACCATTGTCGCACCAGGAGTGATCGAGGATGTCGTCGGGCCGGATGCGGAGACTGCGGGCGATCCTATCGAGCGCGGCGGGATCGAGAGGCCCGGACCGGCGCAAAGGCGGCGCGGCGAAGGCGAGCCGGTCACCGTCGCGTCTGATCTGCACGAGACCGACACCGCATTCCTGGACGATGCCGGCGCCCTTGGGCTTGCCGCCAGCGGCCAGCCACGCATGGCAAGTGCCGAGAGTGGGATGGCCCGCGAACGGCAGCTCCCGGGACGGCGTGAAGATCTTCACGTGATAGTCCGCCGTCGGATCCTTGGGCGGCAGAACGAAGGTGGTCTCGGACAGATTGGTCCAATTGGCGAACCGCTGCATCTGCTCCGGCATCAGACCGTGACCATCGAGCACGACGGCGAGAGCATTGCCGAAATAGGCCCGCTCCGTGAACACATCCACTTGCTGAAATCGTCGCTGAGTCATGGGCTCTCGCTTCCTCGGATTGGGACTGGAACTGCGGCACTCAGACGGTGATCGTGCCTTCGAGATAGAGCTTGGCGCGGCCCGAGAGCGTGACGCGGTCGCCGCGGAGCTCGCAGCCGAGCTCGCCGCCGCGCGCCGAGACCTGGCGCGCCCTGAGTCTGGTCTTGCCAAGCCGCTCGGCCCAGAAGGGGGTGAGGACGCAGTGGGTCCCGCCGGTGACGGGATCCTCGTCGATGCCGTGATTGGGCGCGAAGTAGCGCGAGACGAAATCGATACCGTCGCGGCCAGGCGCCGTTACGAGCACGCTTCTGTCGGGGATCTTTTTGATCGCCGCCAGGTCGGGCCTGAGCTCCGCCACCTCCTCCGGATGCTCATAGACCGCGAGCAGGCGGCCCTGTCCGGCATCGAAGGCCTCGCGCGGCGTCCGGCCGAGGGCCTCGACGGCGCGGGCATCGGCGGGATTGCGCGCGGGCGGCCGCGACGGAAAATCCATCGCAAACACCTCGCCCTCGCGCGTCACCGTGAGCGTGCCTGACTTCACGGTGCGGAACGGCACGGAACGGCGGCCCGGCTCCAGAATCTCCGTCACGACATAGCTGGAGGCCAGCGTCGCGTGACCGCAGAGCGGCACCTCGACGGTGGGCGTGAACCAGCGCAGGAGATATCCCTCGCCATCCGGCGCGAAGAACGCGGTCTCCGCAAGATTGTTCTCGGCGGCGATCGATTGCATGACGGCATCGGGCAGCCATTCCCGCAGCGGGCAGACCGCGGCGGGATTGCCCGTGAATAATTTGTCGGTGAAAGCGTCCACCTGATAAATCGGAATGCGCATTGAAGTCTCCTGATGTCAGCGCTGGCGCGGCATGAGAAAGGCGTTCTCCGCCTTGGTCATGCCGATATGGAGGTGGTAGCCGGTGGCCGCCGGTCCCGCGAGCAGGTACAGGGACGCGCCCGGACCCGCACGCAGATGCGTGCGGCGGATGAGCTCGCGCCCGATGCCCCGGCGCTGCCACGCGCGATCGACGGCAAGGTCGGCGAGATAGCAGCAGAAGGCGAAATCCGTGAGCGCGCGGGAGATGCCGACGAGAAGCCCGTCCTCGTCCCGCGCGCAAAGGAGGATGTCGGCGTGGGCTAGCATGCGGCGCAGGCGGTCGGCGTCCTGCATCGGCCGCCGCTCCGCCAGGCCGGACCGATGCAGGAGATCGACGAACTCCCGGACGGGCAGATCGGGCTCGTCGCGGAAGCTGACATCCAGGGCCAGGCTGATCATGACTTTCTCCGAGATCGCACCGACGAAGCGGCAGAGATTGTCTCTATTCTGATCGCACTTGATTGAGTACAATCCATCGTGTATCCAGTCTTCTAGATGACAATACAGGCGTCAATTCCGAACTTGTCACCATGACAAACTGGCAGCCCGATCTCGGCCCCCAGCGGCGGCCCCTCTATCGCGCGATCGCCGATGCGCTGGCCTCGGATATCCGTGCCGGCCGCCTGCCGGTAGGGACGCGGCTGCCCACCCATCGCGATCTCGCCTGGGATCTGAAGGTCACCGTCGGCACGGTCACCCGTGCCTATGCGGAGGCGGAGCGGCGCGGCCTGATCTCCGGCGAGGTCGGCCGCGGCACCTTCGTGCGTCCCGCCGGCACCGCTGGAACCATTGCCGCGATGACGGAGCCGCCGACGCCGGACTTCGTCGATCTCAGTGTCAATCGCCCGCAGACCAGCGGCGAGGCGGCGCTCCTGGCGAAGAGCCTGCGGGAGATCGCCGGCGGCGACGATCTCGAGGCGCTGCTGCAGTATCAGCCCCACGCCGGCCGGCTGGTGGATCGCTCGGCCGGCGCGCGCTGGATCGCCCGCGGCGGCGTCGACACCGACGCCGGTCATGTGCTGGTGACCCAGAGCGGCCAGAACGCCGTGGCCTCGGTGCTGTCGGCGGTGACCCAGCCCGGCGACACCGTGGCGTGCGAGAGCCTCACATATCCCGGCGTCCGCTCGGCGGCGAGCCTGCTCAATCTGCGCCTGGCGCCGGTGGCGATGGATGCCGAAGGGCTGATCCCGGACTCCTTCGCCGCGCTCTGCCGCGGCGGCAGCGTCAAGGCGCTCTACGCGCTTCCCACCCTGCACAATCCCACCGCCACCGTGCTGTCGATGGAGCGCCGGCAGGCGGTGGTGGAGATCGCGCGCACTCATGGCGTGGCGCTGATCGAGGACGACGTCTACGGCTTCCTGCTCGCCGACGCCCCGCCGCCCTTCGCGCGGCTGCTGCCGGAGCTCGCCTTCTACATCACCTCGACCTCGAAGAGCATGGCGCCGGGCATCCGCATCGGCTACGTCCACGCACCGGGCAGCGCGCTGGAGCGTGTGGCGGCGGCGCTTCGCGCCACCGTCTACATGGCGACGCCGCTGATGGCGGCGCTGGCCACGCGCTGGATCGAGGACGGCACCGCTGAGCGGATGGTGGCGGCAAAGCGCGTGGAGATCGCCGAGCGGCAGTCGCTGGCACGGCAGATTCTCGGCGAGGCGCGGATGACCGGCAATCCCGCGGCACCCCATCTGCTGCTCTGGATGCCCGAGGGCTGGAGCGCCGACACATTTCGAGTCCGCCGCGCGCCGTCAGGGCGTGGGCGTGACGCCCGCCACCGCCTTCTGGCTCGGCCGCAATGCGCCGCCGAACGCCGTGCGGCTCTGCCTCGGCACGCCGCCGAAACGCGCGGATCTCACGCGGGCGCTGCATCGGATCGCGGCCCTCCTGGCGCGCGAGCCGCAATCCTACCTGTCGGTGATCTGAGCGTCGTCTGACCGCGCGCCGCCGGAGGAGCCTTAGCTTCCCCACTCCTCGGTGCGGATGGTGTGGGCGTGGTTGAGGGGGCCGTGGCCTTGGCCAAGCCCCGGCGCATCGGCGATGGCGGCGACGAGATAGCGACGCGCCCGCTCGATCGCCGGCCGCATCGCCATGCCCTGGGCGATGCCCGTGGCGATCGCCGAGGAGAGCGTGCAGCCGGTGCCGTGGGTATGGCGCGTCGCGACACGCGGGCTGGAGAGCACATAGCTCTCGTTCCCGTCGACGACGAGGTCGCTGACCTCGCCGCTCTCGAGGTGGCCGCCCTTGAGCACCACGGTCTTGGCGCCGAGGGTCAGCAGCATCTCTGCGGCGCGGTGCATGTCGTCGATGTCGCGCACGTTCATTCCCGTCAGCGCTTCCGCCTCGGCCAGGTTCGGCGTGATCACGGTGCTGGCCACCAGCAGGAGCCGCTTCAGGGTATCGACGCCTTTGCGGTCCAGGAGCTGCGTGCCGCTGGTGGAGGACATGATGGGATCGACGACGATCGGCACATCGGACGCCTGGGCCGAGATGCCTTCCATCACTGCCTCGATCACCTCGGCACTCGCGAGCATGCCGGTCTTGATACAGTCGGCGCCGATGTCGGCGAGCACCACGTCGATCTGCTGGCGCACGAAGGCGGCCTCGACGCGCATCACGCCGAAGACACCGAGGGTGTTCTGCGCCGTCAGCGCGGTGATCGCCGTCGCGGCGTAGCCGCCGAGCGCAGTCACTGTCTTGATGTCGGCCTGAATGCCGGCACCGCCCCCGGAATCCGATCCGGCCACGATCAGCACGCGTCCGTTCATTCGGCGGCCCGTGGCCTCGCGCCGGCGGCGGCGCGAACTGCAGCAGCGACATCATCCACCACGGACGTCACCAGCGTCTCGTCCTCGCCTTCCGCCATGATGCGGATCAAGGCCTCGGTGCCTGACTTGCGCACCAGCAGCCGGCCGCGCTCGCCGAGGCGCTGCTCGCCGGCGGCGATCGCCTTCTTCACCGCCTTGCTCTCGAGCGGCGCGCCGCCTTCGATGCGGAGATTGAGAAGCCGCTGCGGCACCGGGTCGAAGACCCGGCACACGCGGCTCGCCGGCGCGCCCAGCTCGACGATCGCGGCCAGAACCTGGAGCGCCGCAATGAGACCGTCGCCGGTGGTGGAGTGATCGCCGAGGATGATGTGGCCGGACTGCTCGCCGCCAAGATTGCAGCCGCGCCGGCGCATCTCCTCGACGACGTAGCGGTCGCCTACGGTGGTACGCACCAGCTCCAGGCTGCTCTTCTTCAGGTAGCGCTCGAGACCGAGGTTGGACATGACCGTCGCCACCACGGCGCCGCCTTTGAGACGTCCCGTGCTCTGCCAGCGCTCGGCGATGAGGCCCAGGAGCTGGTCGCCGTCCAGAAGCTCGCCGCGCTCGTCGGCGATCAGCAGGCGGTCAGCGTCACCGTCGAGGGCAAGGCCGAGATCGGCGCCGTGCGCGGTCACCGCGTGGCGCATGGCCGATGTCGACGTACTCCCGCAATCATGATTGATGTTGAAGCCGTCGGGCGCCACGCCGAGGGGGATCACCTCGGCGCCGAGCTCCCAGAGCACCGTCGGCGCCACTTTGTAGGCCGCGCCATGGGCGCAATCGATCACGATCTTGAGACCCTCGAGCCGCAGCCCCTTGGGGAAGCTGCTCTTGACGAATTCGATGTAGCGGCCGCCGGCGTCATCGAGGCGCTTGGCGCGGCCAAGCTCGGCGGGACCCACGCGATGCAGCGCACCCGAGCCCAGCAGCGCCTCGATCTCGGCCTCGATCTCGTCGGAGAGCTTGTAGCCGTCGGCGCCGAACAGCTTGATGCCGTTGTCCTCGTAGGGATTGTGCGAGGCGGAGATGACGACGCCGAGATCGGCGCGCAGGCTGCGCGTGAGCATCGCCACCGCCGGCGTCGGCAGCGGCCCCACCAGCACCACGTCCATGCCGCAGGCGATGAAGCCGGATGTCAGCGCGGGCTCCACCATGTAGCCGGACAGCCGCGTGTCCTTGCCGATCACCACGAGGTGGCGATGGTCGCCCCGGCGCAGGCGCTGCGCCGCCGCCATGGCGACGCGGAGCGCCGTCTCCGGCGTCATCGGCTCGCTGTTCGCCTTGCCGCGGATGCCGTCGGTACCGAAAAGCTTGCGCGTCATTCCCTGCCTCGCATGCGTCCCCGCACGGGCCGATATATACCGCAGCCTATGCGGGCGCGGGTCAAGAAACCGCTAACTCTGATCGACACGAAGTTCCGCGCCACAACGCCGAAGCCCCGCGCGAAAGGCGGGGCTTCGGAAACTCAGGAGATATCCATCACCCGGGATCAGCCGCCGGGCTGCGGCTCCGGCTCGAACCCGCCGGCTGCCTTGCCGGTGGGCGGCACGGAGGAGCGCCGGCCCGGGGACGTCGGCCGCGGCTCCTCGGCGGGACCGCCGGTGTCGCGCACGATCTTCTCGCCGCGGATGATCCGCCGGATCTCGTCCGCGCTCAGGGTCTCGAATTCCAGGAGACCCTTGGCGAGGGAATGCAACTCGTCCAGGTGCTCGGTCAGGATCTTGCGCGCGGCGTGCTCGCCTTCCTCGACGATGCGGCGGATCTCCTCGTCGATGAGCTTCGCGGTCGCGTCGGACATGTTCTTGCGCTGGGTCACGGAGTGGCCGAGGAAGACCTCCTCCTCGTTCTCGCTGTAGCGCAACGGGCCCAGCTTGTCGGAGAAGCCGAACTCGGTGACCATGCGGCGTGCCAGGCTCGTGGCACGGCGGATATCGTCCGAGGCGCCGGTGGTGACCCTCTCGGAGCCGAAGATCATCTCCTCGGCGACGCGGCCGCCGAACAGGCTCGCCATCATGGCGCCAAGCTCCAGCTTCGACTGGCTGTACTTGTCGCGCTCCGGCAGGAACATGGTGATGCCGAGCGCGCGGCCGCGCGGGATGATCGTCACCTTGTGCAGGGGCTCGTGGCCCTCGGCATAGAGCATGACGAGCGCGTGGCCGCCCTCGTGATAGGCGGTGAGCTTCTTCTCGTCCTCGGTCATCACCATGGAGCGCCGCTCGGCGCCCATCATGACCTTGTCCTTGGCCTGCTCGAACTCGTGCATGGAGACCGAGCGCTTGCCCCGCCGTGCCGCCATCAGCGCCGCCTCGTTGACGAGGTTGGCGAGATCGGCGCCGGAGAAGCCGGGCGTGCCGCGGGCGATGGTGCGGGGATCCACATCGGATGCCAGCGGCACCTTGCGCATGTGCACCTTGAGGATCTTCTCGCGACCGACGACGTCGGGATTCGGTACCACCACCTGGCGGTCGAAGCGGCCCGGGCGCAGCAGCGCCGGATCGAGCACGTCGGGCCGGTTCGTGGCGGCGATCAGGATCACGCCCTCATTCGCCTCGAAGCCGTCCATCTCGACCAGCAACTGATTGAGCGTCTGCTCGCGCTCGTCGTTGCCGCCGCCGAGGCCGGCGCCGCGATGGCGGCCGACCGCGTCGATCTCGTCGATGAAGATGATGCAGGGCGCGTTCTTCTTGCCCTGCTCGAACATGTCGCGCACGCGGCTGGCGCCGACGCCGACGAACATCTCGACGAAGTCGGAGCCGGAGATGGTGAAGAACGGCACGTTCGCCTCGCCGGCGATGGCGCGCGCCAGCAAGGTCTTGCCGGTGCCGGGCGGGCCCACCAGGAGCACGCCCTTCGGGATCTTGCCGCCCAGGCGCTGGAACTTCTGCGGGTCCTTGAGGTACTCGACGATCTCCTCGAGCTCGGACTTGGCCTCGTCGATGCCGGCGACATCGTCGAAGGTGACGCGACCGACTTTCTCGGTGAGGAGGCGCGCGCGGCTCTTGCCGAAGCCCATGGCCCGGCCGCCGCCGCCCTGCATCTGGCGCATGAAGAAGATCCAGACGCCGATCAGCAGCAGGCCCGGGAACCAGGAGATCAGCATGCCGAAGAGCGACGGCACGTTCTCTTCCGAGCGGCGCCGCCTTGATCTGCACGTGATTGTCGATGAGCCGGGTCACCAGATTGGGGTCGCTCGGCGCGTAGGTCGTGAACGACCCGCCGCCGGTCAGCGTCCCCGAGATGGTGCTGCCCTGGCTGCCGCCCTGGATGGTAACGCTCTGGACCTGATGGCGTCCGACGTTATCCAGGAACTCGCTGTAATAGATGGTGTTCTGGCTGCCGCGGTTGGTGGTGTTCTGGAACAGGTTGAAGAGGAGCATCACCAGCAGGACGATGATGATCCAAAGCGCGAGATTCTTGCCGAAACTGTTCACGGATCCAGGCCTTTCAAGGGCATGGCGGATGCCGGACGAGCGCAGCACCGACCTTGGGCTGGCCCCGCACCGACGGATACCGCCGCTGCCACCAACTCAAGATAAGATGCGCTTGGAATTAAACAACTGTAAAGCCTGCGGGAGAAAGCGGACGTAGCGGGCGAAACCAGGCGCCGATGATCGCATTTCGGGTGGCGCCGGGCCGGGCCGGGACAGGCTCCAGCGCGGGGACCGCCACCAGCCGCCGGCCGCGCCGCACCGCCGGCAACCCCGCGCGAACCGGCCCCGGCAGCGTGGCAAGCCGCGCCTGCAGCGCCGCCGGCAGCAGTCGCCCGTCATCGCCGAGCGCCCCCAGCATGAGACCTTTGGGTGCATCCGCCGCGAGTATCGCCCGGAATCTCCCGTCCCAGATCACGTTTGCGCCACAAGGCGCCGGCGCCTGCAGCGCCGCGGCCTCGCGGCACACGAGCACCCCTTGGCGGCGAGGCACGACTCGACAGCCGCCGAGGGTGCGGCCCCGGCCAAGACCGGTCCCGACGATCTCGCCGTAGAGCCGCTCCAGGCCGGCCAGGCGAGGTGGATAGTCCTCGCCGCCGATGGTTGCGATGACCGCCGCCAGTCCCCGCAGGCCCAGCTCGATAGGCGCCGCCGCGAGCGCCGCGGCATCGACCCAGGCAAACCCTGCGGGATGCAGGCGGACGGCCCGTCCCAGCAGCTGCGCCGTCGCCGATTCCAGCACCACCCGGGCACGGCCCAGGCGGGCGATGGTGGCGGCCACCCGCTCGCCGCTCAAGCCTTCGGCGGCCAGAAGCGCGCGGCCGCCGCGCACGCGCACACGGGCGTAGTCGGTGTTCTCATTGCTGGGATCCTCGATCCAGGCCTGGCCGGCGGCGGCCAATACCGCCCGCAGCCGCGCCGGCGCCACATCCAGGAGCGGGCGCAGAATCCGGCAGCCTATCCGTGGCGTCTCGCTCGACATGGCGGCGAGGCCATCGACACCGCTGCCCCGGGCAAGGCGCAGCCAGAAGGTCTCCGTCTGATCTTCCTGGTGATGGGCGGTCAGCAGGTGCAGGCAGCCGTGGTCCCGACACCAGCCTTCCAGGAGCCCGTATCGGGCAACCCGCGCCGCCGCCTGCACGCCGCGGCCGGGCCGCGGCCCCTCCCAAACCAGGGTCCGATGGGGAATGCCGCGCGCCTTGAGCCACGCGGCAACTTGCCGCGCCTCATCAGCCGCCGCGGCCCTGAGGCGGTGATCGACCGTCAGCGCCACCACGCCGCCGCCGCGGCGGCGCGCCCAGCGATCAGCAAGCAGCGTGAGGGCTAGGCTGTCGCCGCCCCCGGAGACGGCGATCGCCAGCAGCGGCCGCGCCTCATATGGGCCAAGCCGGTCGAGGCGGGTCTGGAATTCGTCGTCGCTCAGAAGGGAGAGGGAGCTATCCCCAAGCGTCACCCCGTGCAGCCCAGGCGCTTCTTCTCCGCACCGGCACGATCCTTGATCTCGCCGGCCATCTGCGGGTAATCGCGATCGAGACGGCCGAAGGCCCGGCAGGCGTTGTCCTTCTGCCCGAGGTTGGACAACGACATGCCAAGCTTCAGCAGGCTGTCCGGCGCCTTCACGTTCTTCGGATACTTCTCGTAGCCCTCGGCGAAGGTGGCCGCGGCGTTCGTGTAGTCCTTGCGGACGTAATAGGTCTCGCCGAGCCAGTACTGCGCATTGCCGGCGAGAGGATCCTTGGAGTTGCGCTGCACGAAGGTCTTCAGCGCTTGAGCCGCCTCGTCGTAGCGGGACTGACGCAGCAGTCCGAAGGCGAAATTGTACTGCTCCTGCGGCGTCGCGTCGGCGGCAGGCCCGGCGTTGCTGGCGGCGCGGGTGTCTATCGCCGGGTTTGCCACCACCGGAGCCGCATTCTGGCCGGGCGGCACCTGAAGCAGGCCAAGGGTACGGGGCGGGCTTGCGAGCTGGGTCTGGTCGGCGCTGCTGTTGTCGCTCGGCGCGACGGGCGGCGGCCGCTGCGTCACCTGGCTCTGCTGGGTCGAGGCATCGGGCACCGCCGCCGGCGATGATGGGGCTCCCGCCGATGCGGTGTTGCCGCCATGCTCCAGATGGCTCAGACGCAGCTCCATGTCGCTCTGCAGCGTGTCGAGGCGCTGGCGGATCTGGTCGATCTTGTAGTTGCTCTCTTCGATCTGGCCGGTCAGCGTCCGCATCTGGTCTTCGAGCCGGCCCATTCGAAGCTCGGCATTGAGCGCGCTGTCGCCGGTACCGGCGCTCGGAACGGGCGCTGGCGCCGAGCCGCTATTGCCGCGATAGACCTGGCGCTGGAGCAGATTGACGTCCCGCTCGAGGCGATCGAGCCGATCCAACAGCGGCCGGACGTCGGAATTGCCCTGCTGGGCGCGCAGCCCCGTCCCGAGCGCCAGCAGCGCCAGGACGGAAAGACCCGCGACAAGCCTAGCCCGTGCCATCACCGTCGTGATTCCGTTACCTAAATTCCGTTATTCGAGCGACGCCGCAAATGCTGAAGCTGCCCACCATGACCTAGCTTTTGGGCAAAAAAAGGGCGCCTGCCCAGCTCCCGCCCGATCAGGGGCGGGGCAAGGCAGGCGCGCTTCAACACAGTACGGGATCGAATACGCCCGCAGGGGTCAGTTGATGACCGTCACCGCGCGGCGATTCTGCGCCCAGGCCTGCTCGTTGTGACCGAGCACCGCCGGACGCTCCTTGCCGTAGCTGATCGTATTGACCCGGCTCGCGGCGATACCCAGGGCCACCAGCGCCTGCTTGGCCGCGTTTGCGCGACGCTCGCCCAGGCCCAGGTTGTACTCACGGGTACCACGCTCGTCGCAGTGACCCTCGATGGTCACCGTCGCCGACGGGTTCTGCTTCAGGAGGTCAGCCTGCTTCTGCAGGATCTGGCGCGACTCCGGCGTGATGTCGCTCTTGTCGGTGGCAAAATAGATACGATCGCCAACCTGCTGCAGAGCGGTCGTCAGAGCAGCCGTGGAGTTTGCCGCCGAGGAGTTCCCCGCGCCGCTGCCCGCGCCGCTGGTGCCACTGGTGTCGGTGGCCTTCTGGGCACAACCGGCGACCAGTAACAGAGCCGCCACCAGGCTCAAGGTCTTAAAATTCATCTTATGCTCCCTTCGAAGATCTGGGATTGAGTTGATTTGGATTGTTCGGACAGCGTTGCCCCTGAGGCCCCACTCGCGATGGCCGCGTCGGCCGCGGAACAGGCACCACGGTCGGCGAAACGGCCCGGACTATACTGGCCTTCTGCCATTGGTTCAAGGGCTTCCAAGGGGCGACCACGCGGGATCGGAAGCATCTTGGGGGGTAATAACTTCGCGCTTGTTGTAGCCGGTGAGGTCAATTGAGTAAAGCCGCGTGAGATCGCCGCGCGGCCCCGTCGGCGTCTGACCGAAATACATGAGCACGCGGCCGTTGGGCGCCCAGGTCGGCGCCTCCACCAGAAAGTCGTTGGCGAGGAGACGCTCGCCGGATCCGTCCGGTTTCATCACGCCGATATAAAAACTACCGCCGTCGATCTTGGTGAAGGCGATGAGATCGCCGCGCGGCGACCACACCGGCGTGCCGTAGCGGCCGCTGCCGAAGCTGATGCGGTGCACGTTTCCGCCGTCGGCATTCATGACATAGAGCTGCTGCGTGCCGCCGCGATCGGAGTTGAACACGATCTGCTTGGAGTCCGGCGAGTAGCACGGCGAGGTGTCGATGGCGGAATTGTCGGTGAGCCGCACCGCCTGGCGCGTGCGCAGATCCATCGTGTAGATCGCGCTGTTGCCTCCCGTGGAGAGGCTCATGATCACCTTGTTGCCGTCGGGCGAGAAGCGCGGCGCATAGGTCATGCCGGGAAAATCACCGAGCGCTTCCTGCTGGCCGGTGTCGATGTTGAAGAGATAGACGCGCGGCGTGCCGCGGGCATAGGAAAGATAGGTGATCTCCTGCTGCGTCGGCGAGAAGCGCGGCGTCAGCACCAGCGAACGGCCATCGGTGAGATAGCGGTGATTGGCGCCGTCCTGGTCCATGATGGCGAGGCGCTTCACGCGCTTGTTCGCCGGGCCGTTCTCGGAGATGTAGACGATGCGCGTATCGAAATAGCCGTCCTCGCCGGTGACCCGCTTGTAGATCGCATCGGACACGATGTGCGAGATCCGCCGCCAGTTCTGCGCCGTCGTCGTGTAGGCGAAGCCGGTGAGCTGCTCGCCCGCGACCACATCCCAGAGCCGGAACTCGACCTTGAGACGGCCGTCCTGCTGCGTCTCGACATCTCCCGTGATCAGCGCCTGGGCATTGATCAGCCGCCAGTCGCCGAAACGCGGCGCGGTGTGGCTGTCGTTGATCTGCTGAATGAAGGCACGGCGGTCGAGGGGCTGGAACAGGCCGGAGCGCTCGAGATCCGCCGACACCACCTGCGCAATGTCCTGACCCACCTGCTGGTCATTGGGCTGCGCCGCGCCGAAGGCCGGGATCGCGATCGGCATCGGCTCGATCTTGCCGCGGTTGACGTCCATGTGGATCTCGGCCCGCGCCGCGGTCGCGGCGAGCGGCACCAGCAGGATGGTCACCAGCACAAGGCGGATCCAGGCGGAGGCGAACGGAATCATTTTTTTCATGTCACGTCCTTGGGATCGAAGGTGATGGTGAAGGTCTGCCACTGATCAAATTTCTCCGGCGGCAGCTTGAGCGGCTGGCAGCGGGGGTTGAGGAGCGCGCGCCGGGCGCTGTCGGCCGCAGCCTGGAAGAACGGATCGCCCATTCGGTCGCTGTTGAGCAGCTCCGCCGAGCGGACGGTGCCGTCCTGGTTCATGTAGACGCGGAACTCCGGCCGCAGGTTCCCGGCGTCCTTGGCGCCCGCCGGTATGTTCCAGCACGCCTCGATCTGCTGCTTCACCAGGTCGAGCTCGTTGGTGGTGAGCTGCGAGCCCAGCGGCGCGATCGGCTGCGAGCTGGCCTTGGCGACCTGGGTCGGCGCGTTCGGCTTGGGCGGCGTGTCCGCCGGCTGCGACTCGCTGCGCTTCGCCAGATTCTTGAGGAGCGCGTCGAAGGCTTGGTCGTCCTGCTGCTTCTTCTTGGTCTCCTGCGGCACCGGCGGCTTGGGCGGCGGCGGCGCGGGGGCCGGCGGCTGCGGCTTCGGCGGCTCGGGCTTGGGCGCGGGTGCCGGCACCGGCGCCGGCGGCGGAGGTGGCGGCGGCGGTTCCGGCTTCGGCGGCTCCGGCTTCGGGGGCTCGGGTTTGGGCGGCTCGGGTTGCGCCTGCGCCACCTGCGGCGGCGGTGCGGGCGGCGGCGGCTTCGGCGGCTCCGGCTTCGGGGGCTGCTTCGGCGCGTCGACCGTCTTCTCCTCGGGCTTCTCCGTGGGCTTCGGCGGCGTCTGATTGACCTGGGTCGCCCGCGTCTCCGGCGCGACGTTGATCAACTGCACGACGATCGGCGTGTCCTCCATGGGCTTTGCCGGAAAGACCAAGTCCCAGAGGTGGAAATACGCCACCAGCACGATGCCGACGTGCAGAAAACTCGAGAAGAGAAAACCGCGGCGCATGAGGTATCAAGGACGCGCTGGTGACTTCTTCTGGTCGGTCGCCTGCTCGCTGATCAGCGCGACCTTGCTGAAGCCCGCCCCACTCACCAGGCCCATCACCTCGAGCACGCGGCCATAATTGACCGCGCGGTCGCCGCGCACGTAGATGCTCGCGGCCGAATTGTTGTTGGTGATCGCCTGCAGCCGCGCGACGATCTGGTCCACTTCGACCGGCGTCTCCTGCAGGAAGATGCTGCCGTCGGACTTGATGCTGATGACCAGCGGCTCCTTGGGCTCGTTGATGGGCGCGGCCTGGGTCTGCGGCAGATCCACGGGCACGCCGACGGTGAGCAGCGGCGCCGTCACCATGAAGACCACCAGCAGCACCAGCATGACGTCGACCAGCGGCGTCACGTTGATCTCCGACATCGGGCGGCTGACGGCGCGCTTGCCGCTGCGCCCGGAAGCAGTGAGGAAGCTCGCTGCCATGGATCAGCTCTTCTCGTCGAGCTGGCGCGACAGGATCGCCGAGAATTCCGAGGCGAAGGCGTCGAGCCGGCCGGCGTAGCGGTTGAAGTCGGTGGAGAACTTGTTGAAGGCGACCACCGCGGGGATCGCCGCCACCAGTCCCAAGGCGGTGGCGAACAGGGATTCAGCGATGCCCGGCGCCACCACCGCGAGGCTGGTGTTCTTGGCGGCGGCGATCGACTGGAACGAGTTCATGATGCCCCAGACGGTGCCGAACAACCCGACGAAGGGCGACGTCGATCCCACCGTGGCCAGGAACGGCATGAAGCGCTCGAGCCGCTCCATCTCCCGGCCCACCGTCACCTGCATCACGCGCTCGATGCGCTGCTGCAGGCTGGTGCGCATGGTCGTGCTGGCGGTGAGGCCCTTGGCGGCGCTGCGCCGCCACTCGCGCATGGCGGCGGCGAACACCGCCGACATCGGATCCACCGGTCGGGCGCCGATGCGGTCATAGAGATCGTCCAGCGATCCGCCGGACCAGAAGCTCTCCTCGAAGCTCTCCGCCTCGCGGCTCAGGCGCCGCAGCTTGGTGAACTTGTCGAAGATCACCGCCCACGACCAGAACGAGGCAGCGAGCAGGATGAACAGCACGAACTTGACGATCATATCGGCCTGGAGGAACAGGCCGATGATCGAGAGATCGTGGGAAACGGCCCCGCCTAGCGAGACCTGATCGATGGGACTACCGGGCATGCTGAGGGTTCACCCCTGACGGTTGGTTGGGAGAGTTTCGGTTCGCCGCCGCCGTGGCGGAAATGGAGTCGAGCGCTGTCCGCAGCTCCGCCGGCAGCCGCTGCGGCCGTCCGCCGGCGCCGACGCAGGCGATCTGGAATTCGAGCGCCACCAGGATCGCCTCCTGACGGCGGATCTCCTGGGCGAGATCGAGGGTTGCGGCGCCGCTGCCGGTCATCCGCGTCGCCACCGTGAGGTCGTCGTCGAGACGGCCCGCGAGGCGATAATCCGCAGTGGCGTGGCGCACCACGAAGATGAGGCCGCTATCGTTGCGCAGGCGCTCCTGCTCGAATCCCAGGACACGCAGGAACTCGGTGCGGGCGCGCTCGGCGTATTTGAAATAGTTGACGTAATAGACGAGGCCCGCGGCGTCCGTATCCTCGTAATAGATGCGCACGGGATAGAGATGCAGGCCGTCGCGAAAGGTGCCGGAGCGCGGCAGCTCGATGCTCACGATGCCGCCTCCTCGTCCGCGTCGGCGGCCAGCAGATCGAGCTGTGCCATGGGCGGCCGGAGCGGCGTCAGGCCCAGATAGCGGTAGCCGACATCGGACAGCATGCGGCCGCGCGGCGTGCGTTGGATGAAGCCTTGCTGGATGAGATAGGGCTCGATCACTTCCTCCACCACGTCGCGCTGATCGGCGAGCGCCGCCGCCAGGGTCTCAGCCCCCACCGGGCCGCCGCCGTAATTCTCGGCGATCAGCAAAAGGTAGCGCCGGTCCATGGCGTCGAGGCCGTTGGCGTCGACCTCGAGGCGGCCCAGCGCGTGATCCGCCGCCTTGGTATCGATGCGCGTCAGGCCGGCCACCGCCGCGAAATCGCGCACCCGCCGCAGCAGCCGAGCCGCGACGCGGGGCGTGCCGCGGGAGCGCCGCGCGATCTCCGCGCCGCCGCCGGCGTCGAGGGACATGCCGAGGATACGGGCGCCGCGCACCACGATCTGCTCCAGCTCACCGGCATCGTAGAACACCAGACGAAGGGGAATGCCGAAGCGCTCGCGCAGCGGCCTCGTGATGAGCCCCGAGCGCGTGGTGGCGCCCACCAGTGTGAAGGGCGGCAGGTCGATGCGCACGGAGCGCGCCGCCGGCCCCTCGCCGATGATGAGGTCGAGCTGATAGTCCTCCATGGCGGGATAGAGGATCTCCGCTACCGCCGGCGTCAGGCGATGAATCTCGTCGATGAAGAGCACGTCCCGGGGCTGCAAGTTGGTGAGAAGCGCCGCCAGGTCGCCGGCGCGCTGGATCACCGGGCCGGATGTCGCGTGAAATCCGACCCCCATCTCCCGCGCCACGATCTGCGCGAGCGTGGTCTTGCCGAGACCCGGAGGCCCGTAGAGCAGCACATGGTCGAGAGGCTCGCCTCGGGCGCGCGCCGCCTGCACGAAGACGCGGAGGTTCTCCCGGGTCTGACGCTGGCCGACGAACTCGTCGAGGCTCAGGGGGCGGAACGAGGTCTCGCCGGCATCCTCGGCGCGCGGCTCCGGCGTCACCACCCGCGGGCTGGTCATCGCACCAGCTCCTTGAGGCTGGCGCGGAAGAGCGCGTCGAACTTGGCCTCGCCGCCCAGCGTGCGCGCCGCACCGGCGACGGCGCTGAAGGCGTCGCTGCGGGGATAGCCCAGATTGACCAGGGCCGAGACAGCGTCTGCGGTGATGCCGCCCTCGGGGACAGCCTTGCCCGACAGCGCGACTGCAGGCCCGAGCGCCATGCCGCCCACCTTGTCCTTGAGCTCGATGACAATGCGCTGGGCGAGCTTCTGTCCGACCCCGTCGGCGCGGGTCAGCGCCGCCTTGTCCTGGGCCATCACGGCAGTGGCGATCGCCTCCGGCGCCAGCGTACTCAGGACCGCCAGGGCGATCCGGGCGCCGACGCCCTGCACGGTCGTGAGCAGGCGGAACCAGCCGCGCTCGCTCTCGTCGCCGAAACCGTAGAGATGAATATGATCCTCGCGCACGTGGGTCTCGATCAGCAGGCGCGTGGATTCGCCCCGAGCCGGCAGCCGCCCGAGAGTGCGGGCGGAGGCGAATACGAGATACCCCACGCCGTTCACGTCCACAACGACGCTGTCGCCGGTCGCCTGCGCCACGCTGCCCGTGAGCGACGCGATCATCGCGCGGCCCCCTGGGCCATGGCGACCCTGGCGGTCCAGGCGCGCCGGGTCTGGGCGTGGTGGGCGTGGCAGATCGCAGCCGCGAGCGCGTCCGCCGCGTCGGGATTCTCGGCGAGGCAACCCGGCAGCAGCCGGCGCACCATCATCTGCACCTGCTCCTTGTCGGCGTGGCCGACCCCCACCACCGATTTCTTGATCAGGTTGGTGGAGTACTCCGTTACCGGCAGGCCGCGCTCGGCGGGCGCCAGCAGCACCACGCCCCGCGCCACGCCGAGCTTCAGGGTCGAGGCCGGGTTCTTGTTGACGAAGCTCTCCTCCACCGCCGCCTCGTCGGGCTGGAAACGCTCGATGACGGCGCCGATCTGGCGGAAGAGCGCCACCAGGCGGTCGGCGAGCGCATCGCTCTGGCGCGAATCGGCGACGCCATCGGCCACATAGGTGAGTCGGTTCCCGGCAACGTCGATCACGCCCCAGCCGGTGTGGCGCAAGCCGGGATCGAGGCCGAGGAGGCGGAGCGTGGAGCCGGAGGCCATGCCGCGGCTCAAGCGGACAACCGCGCCAGCACGTCGTCCGCCATCTCGAAATTGGCGTAGACATTCTGCACGTCGTCGCTGTCCTCGAGCGCCTCGAGGAGCTTCAGCAGGTCATTGGCGGCCTCGCCGGAGACCGGGGTCATGGTCTTCGGCCGCCACACCAGCTTCGCCGACTGCGCCGGCCCGAACCGCTTCTCCAGCCCGTCGCGCACCGCGTTGAGATCGTCCATGGCGCAGGTGACGGCGTGGCCCTCGGGCCCGCTCTCGACATTGTCGGCACCCGCCTCCACGGCGGCCTCGAACATCCCGTCGGTGGAGACCGCGCTCGCGGGATAGATCACCTCGCCCAGGCGGTCGAAGAGGAAGCTCACGCTGTTGCTCTCGCCGAGATTGCCGCCCGCCTTGGTGAAGGCGGTGCGGATGTCGCTGGCGGTGCGATTGCGGTTGTCGGTGAGCGCCTCGGCGATGATGGCGACGCCGCCGGGACCGTAGCCCTCGTAGCGCACCTCGTCGTAATTCTCCCCGCCCTCCTCGCCGGCGCCGCGGCGGATCGCGCGATCCACCGTGTCCTTCGACATGTTCGCCTGCTTCGCCGAGATGACGGCGGCGCGCAGGCGCGGGTTCGAGTTGGGATCGGGAAGACCGGTGCGGGCGGCGGTGGTGAGCTCACGAATGATTTTAGTGAAGATCTTGGCGCGCTTCTTATCCTGCGCGCCCTTGCGGTACATGATGTTCTTGAACTGGGAATGGCCAGCCATGGAAGACCGCTAATTCGTGAGGCTTCAGCGGGCGACCATACCATACCTAGTAGGAGACTCGCACCCCCTCAAGGCCCCTCCGGTCGCGCGCCAGGGTGGGCTGTTTAGCCCGCTAATATGGCAGCAATGGGGCGATTCACGCGGGTTTATCGAGCTGCGTGCCATTCGCGCAACACGCCGGGTATCATCGGCGGAGCCGAGGAGGACGCGCTCACCATGCTGCCGCGGGGATCGAGCTACAACGAGGTCGCCGCCGGATTCCGCTGGCAGGTACCGGCGCGCTACAACATCGGCGTCGACGTCGCCGACCGCCCGGCGGCGGAATACGGCGACCGCCTCGCCCTCGTCTTCCTGGACGAGCGCCATGCCGAGCGGCGCTTCACTTTCCGCGAGATTGCGGGCCTCGCCAATCGCTTCGCCAATGTGCTGGCGGCGCGGGGACTCCGGCGCGGCGACCGTGTCGCGGTGCTGTTGCCGCAGATGCCGGAGACCGCGATCGCTCATATCGCCGCATTCAAGGCGGGGCTCGTCTCGGTGCCGCTCTTCGCCCTCTTCGGCGAGGAGGCCCTGGCGTTCCGACTCGGTGACAGCGGCGCCCGGGCTCTCGTCACCGACTCGGTCGGCCTGGAGAAGCTGGCGCCGATCCGCGACCGCCTGCCCGATCTGGAGACCGTATTTGTCACGGGCGGCGTGGCGCCCACGGGCAGCCTCGATTTCGGTGCCGAGCTCGCCCGCGCCCGAGACAGCTTCGCCCCAATCGACACCGCGGCGGACGATCCCGCCATCATCATCTACACCTCGGGCACCACGGGGAACCCCAAAGGGGCGCTCCATGCCCATCGGGTGCTGCTCGGCCACCTGCCAGGGGTGGAGATGCCCCACGAATTCTTCCCCCAGCCGGGCGACCTCTTCTGGACGCCGGCGGACTGGGCCTGGATCGGCGGCCTCTTCGACGTGCTGCTGCCGGCCTGGCATCACGGCGTTCCCGTCCTGGCCTATCGTGCCCGCAAGTTCGATCCCGACGAGGCCTTCGACCTGATGGCGCGATTTGGCGTGCGCAACACCTTCATGCCGCCCACCGCCCTCAAGCTGATGCGCCAGGCGAGCGAGGGCGCGTCCCGCCCCCATCTCGACGTGCGCACCGTCGCCAGCGGCGGCGAGACCTTGGGCGACGAGCTCCTGGACTGGGGCCGCGCCACCTTCGGCGTCACCATCAACGAATTCTATGGCCAGACCGAGTGCAACCTGGTGGTCGGCAACAACGCGCCGCTCTTCCCGGTGAAGCCGGGCTCCATGGGCCGCGCCATTCCCGGCCATGACGTGGCCATCGTCGACGAGAGCGGCCGCGTGCTGCCGGCGGGCGAGCACGGCCAGATCGGCATCCGCCGCGGCGATCCCGTGATGTTCCTGGGCTACTGGAACGACCCGGCCGCCACGAGGCGCAAGTTCGCCGGCGACTATCTCCTCACCGGCGACCTCGGGCGGCGGGACGCGGACGGGTATTTCTGGTTCCTCGGCCGATCCGACGACGTCATCACCAGTGCGGGCTACCGGATCGGGCCCGGCGAGATCGAGAACTGCCTGATGAAGCACGCCGACGTGGCGCTCGCCGCCGTCATCGGCGTGCCCGACGCGCTCCGCACCGAGATCGTCAAGGCGTTCCTGGTGCTGAAGCCCGGCCGCCACGGCACGCCGGAGCTGGCGCGGGAGATCCAGGACTTCGTCAAGGTGAAGCTGGCGGCGCACGAATATCCCCGCGCGATCGAGTTCGTGGAGGCGCTGCCGATGACCACGACCGGCAAGATCATGCGGCGGGAGCTGCGCAACAGAGGATGATGGAATGAGCAAGCTCGTCGACTACTACTTCACGCCGGCCTCGCCCTGGACCTATCTCGGGCATCAGCGCTTCGAGGCGATGGCGGAGCGCCACGGCGCCGAGATCCGCTACAAGCCCGTGGACTACGGCCAGATCTTCGCGGTCTCCGGCGGCCTGCCGCTCGGCAAGCGCGCGCCGCAGCGTCAGGCCTATCGCCTGGTGGAGTTGGAGCGTTGGCGCAAAGTCGTCGGCATTCCCCTCACGGTGAAGCCGAAATTCCATCCCGTCGCCAGCGACCTCTGCTCCCAGCTCATCGTCGCGGCCGAGCGTCAGGGCGGCAAACCCGGCCCCCTCGCCTTCGCGCTGCTGCGCGCCTGCTGGGCCGAGGAGCGCGACATCGCCGATGCAGCGACCCTCGCGGCGATCGCCGCCGAGCAAGGCTTCGACGGCGCTACCCTGCTGGCCTCTGCCAAATCGCCTGAGACCGTGGCGCGCTACGAGCAGCTCACCCAGGAAGCGATCGAGCGAAAGGTCTTCGGCGCGCCGTTCTACATCTACGAGGACGAGCCGTTCTGGGGCCAGGACCGCCTCGATCACCTCGAGCGCGCGCTGGCGAATTGATGGCCGTCGTCGATCGCATTCTCGGGGAAGCACCGCCGCTCGCGGCGCCGCCGCGGTTCCGCGGCCGTCTGCCGCTGCTGCGCTTCCTGCGCACGCTCAGGGACAGCTCGGTGGCGACCTACGGCGAGGAGGCCTACGAGCGGCCGGTGATCGAACGCCGCATCCTCTGGCAGCGCTACCTCATCGTGAATGCGCCCAGTGGCATCGAGCGCATCCTCCTCGACAACGCCGGCAACTACGGCAAGAGCCGGATCGCGCGCCGTTTGCTGGAGCCCGGCCTCGGCCAGGGGCTGCTGACCACCGACGGCGAGAGCTGGCGGCGGCAGCGCCGCATCATGGCGCCGGCCTTCGACCACCGCAGCCTGATGTCCTACGCGCCGCTGATGCGGGAGGCGACGGCGGCGGTAATGGCGCGCTGGGACGATCTGCCCGCGGGCGCCGGCCTCGACGTGGCGGCGGAGATGATGCGGCTCACCCTCGCCATCATCGCCCGCGCCATGTTCTCCACCGACGCCGAGGAGGTGCGCGAGCTCGTGGAGGAGTCCGTCGGCCGCTATCAGGTGGAGGTGCGGCCGGGCCTCCTGGACCTCCTGGACATGCCGGCGTGGATCCCGCGTCCCCGGATCCGCGAGTGGTCGCACATCTTCGACCGTTTCGACGCCGCGATCGCCCGCATGATGCAGCGCGACCCCGGCAGCAACGCCCAGGATCTGCTGGCACGGCTCCTCGCCGCCCGCGATGCCGAGACCGGCCTCGGCATGAGCGCCCGGGAAGTGCGCGATCAGGTCGTCACCATCTTCATGGCCGGGCACGAGACCACGGCGCTGGCGCTCACCTGGACCTGGTATCTCCTGGCGCTGCATCCAGAGGCGGCGGCCGGATTCCACGCCGAGCTCGACAGCGTGCTCGGCGGCCGCGTGCCGACATTCGAGGATCTGACGCGGCTCCGCTACACGCGCATGGTGCTGGAGGAGGCGATGCGGCTCTATCCGCCCGCCCACACCATCTCGCGCCAGGCACTCGAAGAGGACGAGGTCGAGGGCTATCCCGTGCCCAAGGGCTCGATGGTCTTCATCGTGCCCTGGCTCATCCACCGCCACCGCCTGCTGTGGGAGCGGCCGGAGGTCTTCGACCCCGAGCGCTTCGCGCCGGAAAAGGCCGCGGCGCGCCATCGCTTCGCCTACCTGCCCTTCGGCGGCGGCCCCCGCATCTGCATCGGCGCCGGCTTCGCCATGTCCGAGGCCCTCATCATCCTCGCCATGCTGGGCCAGCGCTATCGATTGAGGCTCGTCGAGGGGTTCCCCGTGGAGCCCGTGGGACTGATCACGCTCAGGCCGCGGCACGGGCTGCAGATGACGATCGAGCGCCGCGCCTGACTGCCCGGAGATGACCCGAGAGCTCCTCTATTCCTTCGTGACGCTGCTGGTGATCGTCGATCCCCTGGGCACCGCCGTCATGTTCATGGGGCTGACGCCCAACGCGGCGCCGCCGCACCGGCGCGCCATGGCCCTGCGCGGCACTCTGATCGCGACCGCCATCATCCTGATCTTCGCGATCGCCGGCCGCTTCCTCCTGGAGGCGATGGACATCTCCCTGGCGGCGTTCCGCATCGCCGGCGGCCTGCTGCTGTTCCTCCTCGCCACCGACATGGTGCTGGCGCTGCATTCCGGCATTCGCGGCACCACCGGCCCGGAGCAGGAGGAGGCGGAGCGCAGTCGCGACGTCGCCGTGTTCCCGCTGGCGATCCCGCTCCTGGCAGGACCGGGCGCCCTCACCTCGATCACCCTGCTGATGGGAGCGGCAAAGGGGCCGGCGGAGCAGGCCTGGGTGCTGGCGGCGTTCATCGTGGTGATGGCGCTCACGCTGCCGGCCCTCCTCGCCGCCGCCACCGTGGCGCGGCTCCTCGGCATCACCGGCGCCAATGTGATCACCCGCGTCCTCGGCATCGTGCTGGCGGCGCTCGCCACCCAGTTCGTGATCGACGGCGTGCGCGAGAGCTTCGGCCTTGGTTAAGCGATCCGTCAGATGACGCTGCCGGCGGCACGCCTCCGCGGCCTTACCGGCGTCGAAGCCGCCCGCCGGCTGGCCGAGGGCGGCCCGAACGAACTCAGCCGACGGGAGCAGCGCAGCTTCCTGCGCATCATGGCGGAGGTGCTGCGCGAGCCGATGCTGCAGCTGCTGTTGGCGGCGGGCGTGATCTACCTCGTGCTGGGGGACCTCGGCGAGGCGCTGATGCTGCTGGCCTTCGCCGCCTTCGACGTAGTGCTCGTCTCCGTACAGGAGAGCCGCAGCGAGCATACCCTGGCGGCGCTGACGGAACTGACGAGCCCCCGCGCCCTGGTGATACGCGACGGCGCCGAGACCCGCATCGCCGGCCGCGAGGTCGTGAACGGCGACATACTGGTAGTGGCGGAAGGGGACCGGGTTGCGGCGGACGCCGTCCTCCTCGATTGTAACGACCTCACCGCCGACGAATCGCTGCTTAGCGGCGAGTCCGTTCCCGTGAGCAAGATCGCGGGCGCGCGCGATGCGCCGGCCGCGCCGCCGGCGGGGGATGGGCTGCCCTGGATCTATGCCGGAACGGTGCTCGTCTCCGGCCGCGGCATCGCCGAGGTGCGCGCCACCGGGCCGCGTTCCGAGATCGGCAAGATTGGGCTCTCCCTCGCCAAGATCGAGACGGCGGACACGCCGCTGCACCGGGAGACCAGGCGCCTCGTGGGATGGCTGGCGGTACTCGGCGTCGCCCTCAGCCTGGCGCTGGTGATTCTCTACGGCATCCTGCGCGGCGACTGGCTGGCGGGCGTGCTGGCGGGAATCACGCTTGCGATGTCGCTGCTGCCGGAGGAATTCCCGGTGGTGCTCGCGGTGTTCTTCGTGCTGGGCGCGTGGCGGATCGCGCAGCAGGGCGTGCTCACGCGGCGCGCGGCGGCGATCGAGACTCTCGGCGCCGCCACCGTGCTCTGCACTGACAAGACCGGCACCCTGACCCAGAACCGCATGGCGGTGGCGCGTCTCTCTGCCGGTGGCATCACCCGGGAGATCGGAGCCGGCGCAAGCGGTCCGCTTCCTGCGCCATTCCAGCGGCTGCTGCGTTACGCCGTTCTCGCCAGCGAGACGACGCCCTTCGACCCCATGGAGACGGCGTTTCATCAGCTGGCCGACCGCGTCCTGACGCCCGCTGATCGCGTTCCACCCGACTGGCGCCTCGTCCACGAATACGGCCTCAGCGCCGAGCTGCCGGCGATGACCCATCTCTGGGCGGCGCCAGGCAGCGGCACTCACGTGGTCGCCGTCAAAGGCGCGCCGGAAGCCGTGGCCGGCCTGTGCGCGCTCGACCCGGCGCAACAGTCGACGGTCGGCGCCGCGATGGAGGCGATGGCGGCGGACGGCTTGCGGGTGCTCGGCGTCGCCGCCGGTGAGTGGGAGGGAGCCGACTGGCCGGCAAGCCCGCGGGACATCCGTTTCGACTTCCTGGGCCTGACCGGCCTCGCCGATCCCGTGCGGCCGGCGGTGCCGGCGGCGATCGCGCGCTGCCGCGCGGCCGGCATCCGCGTCGTCATGGTCACCGGCGACCATCCCCTCACCGCCGCGGCCATCGCCCGGCAGGCCGGCCTCGACGGGAGCGCGGTTGTCGCCGGCGCGGCTCTCGCGGGGATGAGCGATCGCGAGGTTGCCGACCGCGCGCGCACCACCACCATCTTCGCCCGGGTGGCGCCGGATCAGAAGCTCCGCCTGGTGGAGGCGCTCAAGGCCGACGGAGAGGTCGTCGCCATGACCGGGGACGGCGTCAACGATGCGCCCTCGCTCAAGGCCGCTCACATCGGCATCGCCATGGGCCGGCGCGGCACCGACGTGGCGCGGGAAGCGGCGTCGCTGGTCCTGCTGGAGGACGACTTCACCGCCATCGTCAGCACCATGCTGCTGGGCCGGCGCATCTACGACAATCTGCGCAAGGCGATGGCCTATGTGACCGGCGTCCACGTGGCGATCGCCGGCAGCGCGCTCATTCCAATCCTGCTGGGATGGCCGCCGCTGCTGTTCCCGGTCCACGTGGTGTTCCTGGAGATGATCATCGACCCCGTCTGCTCCATCGTCTTCGAGGCGGAGCCTCCCGAGGAGGACATGCCCACGCGACCGCCGCGCGATCCCAACGGCCACCTCTTCGGCCGCGCAATGCTGCTGCGCAGCGCCATCCAGGGCGCCGGCGCGCTCGCCGCCGTCATCGCCGTGGCGATATTCTCCCGCGCGAGCGGCTATCCGGACGACACCACGCGTGCCCTCGCCTTCGGCACACTGGTGCTCACCAACATCGGCTTGATCCTCTCCAACCGCTCCACCGAGCGGCCCCTGCTCGCCACTCTCGCGCGACCGAACCGTTGGCTCTGGGGCGCGGTCTCGATCGCGCTGGGCGCGCTGCTGCTCGCGCTCTATGCGCCGGTCATGGCCGGCCTCTTCCACTTCGCGCGCCCCACCGCGGCGGAACTCACGATCCCCCTGCTGGCGGCGCTGGGAGCGCTTATCTGGTTCGAGGCGCTGAAGCGCATCATTCCACCCGGTTGAGGCTCAGTCCGGATCCTCTTCCTCCTGCAGCGACAGCAGGCTGGCGTTGCCGCCGGCGGCTGTCGTGTCGACGGAGAGCGTGCGCTCCAACGCAAAGCGGTAGAGGTAGTGCGGCCCGCCGGCCTTGGGACCGGTGCCCGAGAGCCCCTCGCCGCCGAAGGGCTGCACGCCGACCACGGCGCCGATCATGTTGCGGTTGACGTAGGCGTTGCCGACCCTGAGGCGGCGACGCACCGCCGCCACGGTCTCGTCGATGCGGCTGTGGATGCCCAGCGTCAGGCCGTAGCCGGTGGCGTTGACGGAATCCAGAAGCTCATCGAAGCGGTCGCGCTTCCAGCGCACGACGTGGAGAATCGGCCCGAACACCTCGCGCTCCAACCGCCCGATGCCATCGATCTCGAAGGCGGTCGGCGGAAAGAAGGCGCCGGACTCGGTGCCGCGCGGCAGGGCACATTCATAGAGCAGCTTGGCCTCGCGCTTCATCTTCTCGGCGTGGCGCTGCAACATGCGGCGTGCATCCTCGTCGATGACCGGGCCGACGTCGGTGGACAGAAGACCGGGATCGCCGATGCTGAGCTCCGCCATGGCGCCCTTGAGCATGGCGATCACGCGGTCGGCGATGTCGGTCTGCAGACACAGCACGCGCAGCGCCGAGCAGCGCTGGCCGGCGCTGTTGAAGGCCGACAGCAGCACGTCCTGCACCACCTGCTCCGGCAGCGCCGAGGAATCCACCACCAGGGCGTTCTGGCCGCCGGTCTCGGCGATGAGCGGCACCAGCGGCCCGTTGCGTTGCGCCAGCGACAGGTTGATCCCCCGGGCCGTCTCGGTGGATCCCGTGAAGGCGATGCCGGAGATGCGGGGATCGCCGACGAGGCGGGCGCCCACGGTGCCGCCGTCGCCGGGCAGCAGGTGCAGCACCTCCGCCGGCACGCCGGCCTGATGCAGGAGCCGCACCGCGGCGGCGGCGATCAGCGGCGTCTGCTCCGCGGGCTTGGCGATGACCGCATTGCCGGCGGCGAGCGCCGCGGTGATCTGGCCGGTGAAGATCGCCAGCGGGAAGTTCCAGGGGCTGATGCAGGCGAAGACGCCGCGGCCGTGCATCTCCAGGGAGTTCCGCTCGCCGGTGGGGCCCGGCAGCTGCGTCGGCGCCGCGAAATCGGCGCGGGCGCGGAGCGCGTAGTAGCGGCAGAAATCGACGGCCTCGCGCACTTCGGAGACCGCGTCGGGAATGGTGCGGCCGCCCTCGCGCACGATGAGGGCCACCAGCTCCGGCAGCCGCGCCTCGTAGAGATCGGCCGCCGCATCGAGGGTGGCGGCCCGCGTCATCGCCGGCGTCGCATCCCACTCGTCCTTGGCGCGGGACGCGCGGTCCAGGGCAAGATCGACCTGCTGCGTCGTTGCCTCGACGACGCGTCCGACGGTGCGGCGGCGATCGGCGGGATCGCTGATGCCGCGATCGTGGCCGGCGAGCTCGACGCCGCCGACAATCGGCGCGGCGCTGGGCGCGACGCGCACGGCCGCCTCCAGCGCCGTCTTCAGCGTCGCCAGCTCGCGCCGGCTCGAGAGATCCGGCCCGCGTGAGTTGCGCCGCTGAGTGCCGAAGAGGTCGCGCGGCAGCGGGATGCGCGGATGCGGCTTCCGCGGCAGGCGGCGCAGTCGCGCCAGGGGGTCGGCGATGATCTCGTCGATCGGCGCCTTCTCGTCGACGATGCGGTTGACGAAGGAGGTGTTGGCGCCGTTCTCGAGGAGCCGCCGCACCAGATAGGCCAGGAGATCCTCGTGGCTCCCCACCGGCGCGTAGACGCGGCAGGGCCGGTCGAGCTTGTCGGCGCCCACCACCTGCTCGTAGAGCGCCTCGCCCATGCCGTGCAGACGCTGGAACTCGAAATCCCGGCGATCGCCCGCCAGCTCCAGGATCGTCGCGAGGGTGTGCGCGTTGTGGGTGGCGAACTGCGGGTAGAAGGCGGCGCGGTCCGCCAGCAGCCGCTTCGCCGCCGCCATGTAGGAGACGTCGGTCGCGACCTTGCGGGTGAAGACGGGATAGTTGTCGAGGCCGCGCTCCTGGCTGCGCTTGATCTCGCTGTCCCAATAGGCGCCCTTGACCAGGCGCACCATCAGGCGCCGCCGGCTGCGTGCGGCGAGATCGGCGAGGCAGTCGATGAGCGGCAGGACGCGCTTCTGATAGGCCTGCACCGCGAGGCCGAAACCGTCCCAGCCCGCCAGCGACGGATCGAGGGCCAGCCGCTCGATGAAATCGAGGGAGAGGTCGAGGCGCTCGGACTCCTCCGCATCGACGGTGAAGCCGATCCCCTGCGCCTTGGCGTGCTGCGCCAAGGTCAGCAGCGGCGGCATCAGCTCTTTCAGGACCCGCTCGCGCTCGCCTTCCTCGTAGCGCGGGTGCAGGGCCGAGAGCTTCACGGAGATGCCGGGCGCGGAAAAGACGTCGCGGCCATTGACCGCCGTGCCCAGCGCCGTGATCGCCGCCTCGTAGCTCTCGAAATAGCGCCGGGCGTCCGCGGCGGTGCGCGCCGCCTCGCCCAGCATGTCGTAGGAATGGCGGTATCCCACCTTCTCCGCCGGCCGCGCGCGCTCGAGGGCCTCGGCGATGGTGCGGCCCATCACGAACTGCCGGCCGAGGATGCGCATGGCAGCGGTGACGGCCTGGCGCACGACCGGCTCGCCGGAGCGCGCCACGAGCCGCTTCAGGACGCCGCCGAGGTCGCGCTCCTCGGCTCGGTCTTGACCAGGCGTCCGGTCAGCATCAGCGCCCAGGTGGAGGCGTTGACGAACAGCGACTCCGAGCGCCCGAGATGCTGCGACCAGTCGGCCGGGCCGATCTTGTCGCGGATCAGGCGGTCCACGGTTTCCGAATCGGGAATCCGCAGCAGCGCCTCGGCAAGGCACATGAGCACCACGCCTTCCCGGGACGACAGCGCGTACTCGTGCAGGAAGGCATCGAGGCCGCCCTTGCCGAGGCGCTGCCGGCGCACCTCGACGACGAGGGCACGGGCACGCTCGGCGATGCGGTCCAGCGTCTCGGCGGGCAGATCGGCGATGGCGAGAGTACGCTCCACCGCCGCGGTCTCGTCATCGCGGTAATGCGCCACCAGGGCGGCGCGAAGAGGTGTCGGTTCCGCCGGTGGCTCGAGATAGACGAAGCTCATGGAACGCAGAGGTAGCACGGCTCACCGCGCGGGTAAAAGAGCGCCGGCATCGCGCGGATTTGTGGCGCTGCCCAGCAGACCCTGAGGCCGGAAGATCAGCACCAGGATCAGGAGCGAGAAGATCGCGGCGTCCTTATATTCGCCGCCGAGATATCCCGACCAGAACGCATCGAGGAGGCCGAGCACCAGCCCGCCCAGCAGCGCGCCCGATATCGAGCCGAACCCGCCCAGGAGCGCCGCGGTCAGCGCCTTGAAGCCGAAGAGATAGCCCACATAGGGATCGACCTCGCCGTAGTAGAGCGCGACCACGAGTCCCGCGAGCGCCGCCAGTACGGCACCCAGCGCGAAGGTGGTGGCGATGGTGCGGTCGACATCGACGCCCAGCAGCGCCGCCATCACGGGATCGTCGGCGCAGGCGCGCTGGGCGCGGCCGGCCGATGTCCGCAGCACGAACCAGGCGAGCGCCGCCGTGACGCCGAGCGCCAGCAGCAGGATCGCCACCTGGGCGGCGCCGAGGCTGACCGCGAATCCGTCGCCGTCGAACAGCGTCAGGCGCGCCGGCAGGAGATCGGGGAGCCAGCGATTGCCGGCACCCTGGGCCAGACGCACATATTCCCGGAGCGCGATGGAAAGGCCGATGGCGGCGATGAGGGGCGGCAGCGGTCCCGCCGACCGCAGCGGCCGATAGACCAGGCGGTCGATGCTCCAGCCGTAGACGGCGCTCACCAGGACGGTCCCAGCGAGCGCCAGCAGGAGCAGCGCCGGCAGGAATCCGAGACCCAGCACCACCAGCGTCGCCAGCAGGATCGCCATCAGGTACCCGCCGATCATGAACATCTCGCCGAAGGCGAACTGGATCGTGCCGGTGACGCCGTAGACGAGGGAATAGCCCACCGCGATCAGCCCCAGCACGGCGCCGATGGTGAGACCATTGATGAGCTGCTGGACGAAATAGGCCGTGGCGCGCCAGGGCGTCGCCGGCGCCGGCGTGGTCGCGCCGTCGACGAGATCGGCGGGCGGCGTCAGCCCGTAGGCGCGCCAGATGAAAACCATGCGGGAGAAGGAAAGCGGCGCGCCGTCGAGGAAGATCTGGCGCAGGCTGAGGCGCGCCGGGCTCACGCGATTGCCGCCGAACTGGCAGCTCGCCTGGTGCGGGACGCCGCCGGCGCGGAAGGCGAGCACGATGGAATGCGCGTGCCTGACATCGGCGCTTGCCGCGATGTCGCCCGGCGTCTCGCCGTCCGCGAGGAGCGCCGGCAGCACCAGCTCGCAGATCTCCACCTGGCGCGGATCGGGACCGCAGCCCGTCAGCAGCGACAGCAGCACGAGGCCAAGGGCAAGCCGGAGCGTCATCGGCGGTCAGGCGGCGACGGCGCGGGTTGCCCAGGGGATGCGCATGTTAACCTCCCGATGAAGACGCGGGTTGCCAGCGGACGCGAGTTTGAGGAGGATCAGGCTTACCAGTCAATTCACTGTTGGGGGTGACATGCCCGAGCCGCACTATCCTGTCCCACCGGGCCCGCGCCGCGGGACGCGGGCGGCGGTGCTGCCGCTGATCGGCGGCCGGCTCTGCCTCGACTTCGCCAACACGGCGAACGGACGCGGCACCGAGAACCACACGGAGAACCTGACGGATTTCGCGGCGCTGCTGGCCTGGAGCCGCCGCGCCGGCGCCCTCGACGCCGTCCATGCGGAGGCGCTCGCCCGGGACTCCCAGCGCCATGAGCGCAGTGCCGAGGGCGTGCGCAGGCGGGCGATCACGCTGCGGGAGGCGATCCATCGCGGCTTCACCGCCCTCGCCCACCACCGCAAGCCCGATGCCGGCGACCTCGCCGTTCTCAACGAGACCCTCGCGGCCGCCCTCGGCCATGCGCGCATCGCTCCGGGCAAGACCGGCTTCGAGTGGGCCTGGGACGAGAGCCGGCCCGCTCTCGACCGCATGCTCTGGGCGATCGCGCGCTCGGCGGCGGAGCTGCTGACCGCGCCGGAGCTGCCCCGCGTCAAGCAGTGCGGCGGCTGGGACTGCGGCTGGCTCTTCCTCGACCTCTCCAAGAACAACAGCCGCCGCTGGTGCGAGATGGAAGTCTGCGGCAGCCGCGCCAAGGCCCGCGCCTACTACGCCCGCAAGCGCGCCGACGAGACGCGGGTGCAGTAGCGCGACCGGCAGGGGTTGATCCTCGCTTCCGGCGCGAAATTGGCTTCGTTTCGCAGAAAACATTCTTCTCGCGGGCAGTGTACCTTCGGCTGCAATAATCAAAACGTCATGCCCGGCCTTGTGCCGGGCACCCACGTCTTAATACCGAAAAATTCGTGGATGGCCGGGACAAGCCCGGCCATGACGACGTAAGGAGCCTGCGCGCCTCCCCCTCACAGCCCGCGGTGGGCGGCGCGGAGGTCGTCGGCGGTGAGCTTGCCGGTCTTCTGGGTGTCGATCTCGGCGAAGTGCTGGCGGGTGGCGGCGAGATATTCGTCCTGGGTGAGCTTGCCATCGCCGGCCTGGTCGAGAGTGTGGAAGAGAGTCTCGCGCTTCTCGAGAGAGGCCTCCGCCCGCGCCTTGCGCACGGGATTCGCGCGCTCGACGGAGCGCTGGGCCGAAGCCAGGAACTCCGTGTGATCGACGATGCCGTCGTGGTTGCGGTCGAGGCGCGTGAACTGCGCGGTGGCGAAGCGCTCGGCGTCGGCGAGGGTGATATACCCCTTCTTCTCCGTATCGACGCGGGTCAGGTAGTGGTCGGCCCAGTCGCGCCGGGGCGCCGGGGCCCGGGCGCTCTGGGCAAAGGCCGGCAGGGCGCTGGCGACCAGCAGGGTGGCGACAAGGGGCGGCATGAACCGGCGGGCAATGGACATGGGAACCTCCGTTGGGGTCTATTGGGGCGTGAGCACCCGGAACCAGGGTATGTTCCCTATTTGTTCCAGAAGAGTCAAGAGCCCAGGTTGGGCACGGTCTTGCCTGCCGGTGACATGCGGCGCCTGCTGTAGACTGGCCTCGCCGGCGGCCGGAAACAGGGGACTGCGGTGTTCGACATTCTCATCATCATCTTCTGGTCCTCTGTCGATCTCCTGAAGGACGTCGTGCGCGCCTATGAGGGCGCGGTGGCGGCTGCCCTCGCGATCGTCGTCGGCATTTTCTATTACGCCTGGACGCGCATTCGCCGCCGGCAGGCCCTCGCCCGGGAAGGCGCTCCTCCCCGCGCGCGATGACGTCGGCGCCGCCTCGCTCCCCTCAATGAAAATCCCGGCTCCGCACCGTGAGCTCCGTCGCGTTCGCTCGCGGCGTCAGGGGCTCGGGGTCGTTGAGCTCGCGCAGACGCGCGCGAGAGATCGACGAGGCGGTCGGCGACGACGTGGATGACGAGGCCCTCGCGCTGAAGGACACCGGTGCAGGCGAGGAGCGTCGATCCCATCACTTCGCGGCGGTAGCGCTGGAACACGTCGGGCCAGACGATGAGGTTGGCGATGCCAGTCTCGTCCTCGAGGGTGACGAAGATGACGTTGCCTTTGCCGGGCCGCTGGCGCACCAGCACCAGCCCCGCCACGGTGACGCGGCTGCCCGCCTCGATCGTCGCCAGCTCGGCGGCGCGCGCCACTCCCTCGCGGGCGAAGCCGGCGCGCAGCAGCGCCATCGGATGGCTTTTGAGCGAGAGGCCGACGAAGGCGTAGTCGCTCACCACCTGCTCGCCGAGGCGCAGCTCCGGCAACCGCACCGCGGCCTCGCGGACCTGGCGCGGCTCGGGCGCGAGGCCCGCGAAGAGCGGCAGCCGATCCTCCCGCATGCCCTTCACCGACCAGAGCGCCCGGCGCCGGTCGAGATCGAGGGAGCGAAAAGCATCCGCCTCGGCCAGCCGCTCCAGCACCGCCTTGCCGAGCCCTGAGCGTTCCAGCAGATCAAGCGGGCTGCGATAGCCAGACCCACGCGCCTTGACCAGCTCTTTTGCGTTGTCCTCGGAGAAGCCCTTCACCTCGCGCAAGCCCAGGCGAAGCGCCGGCGTCTCCGCATACTGGCCGGGCTCCAGCGTGCAGTCCCAGTCGCTGGTATTGATGTCGACGCCGCGAATCTCGACGCCGTGCTCGCGGGCGTCGCGCACGATCTGCGCCGGGGCATAGAAGCCCATGGGCTGGCTGTTGAGGAGCGCCGCCGCGAAGACCGTGGGGTAATGGCACTTGATCCAGGCGGAGATATAGACCAGGAGGGCGAAGCTCGCCGCGTGGGATTCGGGAAAGCCGTATTCGCCGAAGCCCTGGATCTGCTTGAAGCAACGCTCGGCGAAGTCGCGCTTGTAGCCGTTGGCGATCATGCCGTTGACGAACTGGTCGCGGAAGGAATCGACTTTGCCGGTGTGCTTGAAGGTCGCCATGGCGCGGCGCAGGCGATCCGCCTCGGCACCGCTGAAGCCCGCGCCCACCATGGCGATCTTCATCGCCTGCTCCTGGAACAGCGGCACGCCGAGGGTCCGCTCCAGGACTTCCCTCAACTCCTCGGAGGGAATCTCCACGTCCTCCTTTCCCTCCCGGCGGCGCAGATACGGATGCACCATGTCGCCCTGGATCGGTCCCGGCCGCACGATCGCGACCTCGATGACGAGATCGTAGAATTTCTCGGGCTTGAGACGCGGCAGCATGCTCATCTGCGCGCGGCTCTCCACCTGGAACACGCCGATGGAATCCGCGCGCTGCAGCATTTCGTAAACCCTGGGATCTTCCTTCGGCACGTCGGCGAGCGTCAGGCTCACCCCGTGATGCTGCCGGATCAGATCGAAGGCGCGGCGGATGCAGCTCAGCATGCCTAAGCCGAGCACGTCGATCTTGAGCATCCCCACCGCCTCGAGATCCTCCTTGTTCCACTCGATCACCGTGCGGTCGGGCATCGCCGCGTTCTCGATCGGCACCAGCTCGTCGAGGCGGCCGCGGGTGATGACGAAGCCGCCCACATGCTGGGAGAGATGGCGGGGAAAGCCGATGAGCTCCCCCGCCAAGGCGAGCGCGATCCCGAGGGTGCGATCCCGGGGATCGAGGCCGAGAGCCTTCATCTCTTTTTCCAGAACCGGCTCGTTGCTCCAGCCCCAGACCGAGTTGGCGATGAGCGCGGTCACGTCAGGCGTCAGGCCCATGACCTTGCCGACCTCGCGGATCGCGGCCCGGGCGCGATAGCAGATCACCGTGGCGGCGAGAGCGGCGTGATCGCGCGTGTATTTCTTATAGATATGCTGGATCACCTCCTCGCGCCGCTCATGCTCGAAATCGACGTCGATGTCGGGCGGCTCGTCGCGCTCGGTGCTGATGAAGCGCTCGAACAGCAGGTCGGTGATCATGGGATCGACCTCGGTGATGCGGAGGCAGTAGCAGACACTGGAGTTCGCCGCCGAGCCACGGCCCTGGCAGAGGATCTCCTTCGAGCGCGCGAACTGCACGATGTCATGGACGGTAAGAAAATAAGGCGCGTAGTTGAGCTCGCCGATGAGATCGAGCTCGCGGCGGAGCTGGGCGGCGATCTTCTCCGGCACGCCGGCGGGATAGCGCCACACCGCCCCTTCCGCCGCCAACCGCTCCAGCCGCTCCTGGGGCGCCATCCCATCCACGGATTCGTCGGGATAGACGTAGCAGAGATCCCCGAGGTCGAATTTGCAGTGCCCGGCGATCTCGGCGGTCTGCGCCACCGCCTCGGGATGGCGGCGGAAGAGGCGCGTCATCTCGTCGGCGGATTTCAGGTGCCGCTCCCCATGGGCCATCAGGCGCAGGCCCGCCTCGGCGATGGTGCAGCGCTCGCGGATGCAGGTCACGACATCCTGCAGCGGACGCCGCTCCGGCACGTGATAGAGCACGTCGTTGAGGGCGACGAGCTTCAGCCCGCTCCGCTCCGCAAGCCGTGCCAGGCGATGCAGGCGCTTGGCGTCGTCGCCGCGATAGAGATGCTGGGCGCCGAGATAGGCGTGGCCGCCGAAGTCGCGCGCGAGCTCGGCGAGATAAGCGGCAAACGCCGCGTCGAAACGCTCCGGCGGCACCGCCACCACGATCTGGCCCTCGCCATGGGCCACCACATCCGCATAGGTGAGGCGGCACTCGCCCTTACCGGCGCGGCGCTTGCCATGGGTCAGCAGCCGGCACAGCCGGCCATAGGCGGCGATGTCGGTGGGGTAGCAGAGCAGGCTCGACCGGTCCTCGAGGTCGAGACGGCAGCCGATGATCACCCGGCTGCCCTGTTCCTTCGCCGCCTTGTAGGCCTGCACGATGCCGGCCAGCGTGTTGCGGTCGGTGATCGCGATTACGCCCTGACCGAGCGCCGCCGCCTGCACCACCAGCTCCTCCGGATGGGAGGCGCCGCGCAGGAAGGAGAAATTGCTGGTGACCTGCAGCTCGACGTAGTCGGTCATGGGTGCTGCAGAGCCATGGTGCGTCCTTCGACGCGCTGCGCTCCGCTCCGCTTGCTCAGGATGAGGACCACTTGTAATGGCATAAAGAAAATCTCCTCATCCTGAGCAAGCGAAGCGCGTCGAAGGACGCACAATGGTTTTCCCGCCCCTCATGCGAAGACCCCATGCAGGAACCAGCGCGGTGGCATCGCGATCTCCGCGCCCGGCCGATGCAGGCCGGAGCGGAACAGCCAGAAGCGGCGGCCGTCCATGTCCTCGACGCGGTAATAGTCGCGGAGCGGATCTTCTTGCTCATCCGCCCGCCACCATTCGCCGAGGATGCGCTCGGGCCCGTCCGCCACGCGCACGCGGTGCAGGCGGCGGCGCCAGCGGAACAGCAGCGGCGGATCGTCGGGGACCGGCGCCATCGCCTCCACCGGCTCCGGCCGCGTCAGCAGGCGGATCGGCCGCGGGCGGTCGGCGGACCAGGGCGTGCCGGCCTTGATGTTGGCGAAGACCGGCGCCGGCATCGCCGCGCGCTCGGGCAGGTGGCTGTCTTGCGGGCGGTGGATCGTCACCGATCCCGGGCCGAGGCGGTTCTCGAGCTGGTCGACGAGGGCGCCCAGCGCTCCGTCGCCCGCGGCGAGGCCAAGGGCGGGCGTGCCGGCGAGCGCCGTCTGCCGCTCCGCCAGCGGCTCCACCGCCAGCGCCTCCAGGCGCATGTCCTCGATGCCGAGATCGGGCTCGACGCGGTCGAGGCGCTCGACGAAGAGCCGGGCCAGATGGCGGGGATCGCGGCTCGGCTGGGCGGTGCCGGCCTCGAGCGTGATCGCCACGCCGTCGACGCGATAGAAGACGAGCCTGAGGCGCCGCGCGCCGACGCCGTCCGCCGCGAGAAAACGGCAGAGCGACTGCGCCAGCGCGCCGATGGCGACGGTGAGATCCTCCGGCCGCGCGATCGGCTCGGCGAAGCGGTAATGGCGGGCGCGGATCGGCTCCGGCGGCAGCGGCGACAGCGGCTCCGGCAAGGCGCCGAGCGCCTGATCCAGACGCTCGGCGGCGACGAGACCGAAGCGCGCCACCACGGAAGGACGCGGCAGCTTGTAGAGATCACCGATGCGGCGCAGGCCCAGGCGATCCATGAGATCGACGGTCTCGCGCGGCAGCCGCAGGCCGCGCACCGGCAGCAGGGCCAGCGCCACCCGCGTGGAGCCCGGCGGCACCACCGTCACCGGCCGCGCGCCCACCCGCGCCACCGCCCAGGCGGCGCCGGCGGTGTCGGCGACGGCGGCGCGGGCCTTGATGCCTTGCCGGTCGAGGCGTGCCACCAGCTCATGGGCGAGATCGCCCTCGCCGCCGCGGAGATGGGCGGCGCCGGTCAAGTCGAGCCAGATGCCGTCGCTGCCGACCGGCGCGGTCCAGGGGCTGTAGCGTCCGCACCAGGCCGCGAGCCGCGCCAGCGCCGCCTGATCGCCGGCGGGATCGGCGGCGAAGACGGAGATCTCGGGCTCGATGGCGCGGGCGTCCGCCAGCGCCATGCCCGGCGCCAGGTCGCGGCGAGGCGCGGGTCCACCGCGGTCAGCAGACCGCGGCCGCCGATCCATTCGACGACGACGGCGGGCTTATCCGACGGCGCGGAGAGGGAGCCGCCGGTCCGGCGCTGGCGCTCGATCGGCCAGCCCGGAAGCCAGAGCGACATGACCCGTCGCATCGCATGCCTCCACGATCCATTGGGCGGGAACGCCGCCGCGGCAGCGCAGCAGCTCCAGCTGCCAGAGCGGCACGCCGATGCCGGGCTCGTCGTCCCGGGCCCGGCTCGGCAGCGCGCTCACCTTCCAGCGCGTCATCGCCGCGATCGGCGCCGCCCGCTCCGCCGCCGCCTGAGTCCCGAGCCGCCAGCGCCGCAGCGCGAAGGCGGTGACGCCGGAACGCGCCGACGCCAGCTGCAGCCGCCGGCTCTCGGTGAGGGAGAGGCTACCGACCTCGCCCACCACGGCGGCAAGGGCGGAAACCCGGAGCGCGTCCTCCATGGTCTCGAGGACGCCGCGGTCGTCCCGGGCGCGCACGCGCAGGACCCGCGTCGGCGCCAGGCCGCAGGTCGCGAGGCCGGGCCCGTAGAGATCGTCGCCGGCCTGGCACCACAGCACCGGCCGCGCCGGATCCAGCCGCGCCAGGATGCCGGCGAGGAACGCCGCGGCGACGGCGCCATCCTCCTCATCACCACCCTCGCCGCCGGCCTCATGCAGGACGCCGCGAACGAGACCGCCGCCCGGCAGGCCCGCATCGATCCCGGCCGCGGCGAAGGGCAGCACGCCCCACCGGGCGGACGTCTCGCCCGCGAGCACCGCGACCTCGTCTCGCAACAGCTTCAGACCCGCGCGCATCCTGCTCCTCGCCCCGGCTGATCACCGGGCTCGCCTGCCGAGTTGAAAGGATGTTCATCTTTTGTTCTTTATGCGCGCGCTGTCAAGGCGAGATTGGCCCGGCGCGGCTCCTCTCGAAGAGATCCATGTGAATACTCTAGCATGGCGGGATATAAAATCCCGTCGAGTTGATTTTAACTTTTAGAAGAATAGGTTAACTCAGCAATCCCCGAGAGAGGGACGAATCAAAAAAACTTTCACAACCTAAGAGAGCGGTCACCAGAGGTAAACGCATGAGCCTTCTCGGTCGTCTTCTCGCCCTCGTCGCCATCGCCGTCCTGCCGGCCCTGGCGATTCAGGTCTACAACGAATACGAGCTGCGCCACGCGCGCATCACCGAGGTCAGGGATCTGACCCAGCGCTACGCGCATTTCATCGCCGCCGAGCAGGACAACATCGTCGAGGGAACCCGCCAGCTCCTGGCGGCGCTGACGCAGCTCCCGGAGCTGCAGCGCGCCAACGCCGGTGACTGCGGCACGGTCCTCGCCAATCTCAATGCCCAGTATCCCAACTACGACCGGCTCGCGACCTTCGACCTGACCGGACGCCTGATCTGCTCCAGCACCCCGGCGCGTGCCAGTGACGCCATCGAATTGGGCCTCCCCAATATCCGCGCGGCGATCGCCAACGACCGCTTCGACATCAGCGACTACCAGATCCGGCCCGAGACCAACGCCCGGGTCGTCGAGTTCGCGCTTCCCACGCATGACGACGCCAAGAACGTCACCGGCGTGGTGGTGGCGGCCCTCAACCTCGACTGGCTGACCTCCATCCTGGCGCAGAAGCCGATCCCCGCCGAGATGGCGATCAGCATTATCGATTCCCGCGGCACCGTGATCGCGAGCACGCCGGATTCGGTCTGGGTAGGCTCCCGGCTGCCGGCGGGCGTGCTCGAGCGGCTGCAATCGTCGGCGGCATCCGGGAAAGCCAGCGCCACCGACCTCGAGATCGCCGACCCCAAGGGCGTCACGCGCATCTACAGCGACGTGCCGTCCACCCTCTTCCCCGGCAAGTTCTTCGTTACCGCCGGGATCGACAAATCGGCGAGCCTCGCCGCCATCAACCAGTCGACGATCCGGGCCGCCGCCCTCATCGTGGCTGGCCTGGTGCTGGCGCTGCTCGCGGCCTGGGTCGGCGGCGACCATTTCCTGCGCCGGCCGCTTCGGGTGCTGCTGCAGGCGGCGACCCGCTGGCGCGGCGGCGACTGGTCGGTGCGCGCGGCGCTCCCCGACCGCAGCTCCGAGATCGGCCGCCTCGGCCAGGCTTTCGACGCCATGGCGGACACCCTCAGCAACCGCGAGCGCGAGCTCAACCGGTCGAAGAACGACGCGGAGTCCGCGAGCCGCGCCAAGACCAACTTCCTCGCCAACATGAGCCACGAGCTGCGCACGCCGCTCAACGCCGTCATCGGCTTCTCCGAGATGCTGAAGGACGGCTATGCCGGCTCCCTCAGCACCAAGCAGCGGGAGTACATCGACGACATCTACGGCTCCGGCCGCCATCTCCTGGAGCTGGTGGGCGACATTCTCGACATGTCCACCATCGAGGCCGGCAAGCTCGAGATGCATCCGGTGCTGGTGCCGGTGCGCCGCGCGATCGAGGGCGCGGTCAACCTCATCCAGGCGCGGGCCACCGCCGGCGCGCTGGCCATGATCATCGAGGTGCCCGAGAACCTGCCGCTGCTCTTCGTCGATCACGTACGCTTCCGGCAGATCCTGCTGAACCTTTTGTCGAACGCGGTGAAGTTCACGCCGCGCGGCGGCTCGGTCACCGTCGCCGCCAGCGCCGCCGGCGAGGAGATCGCCATCACCGTCGCCGACACCGGCATCGGCATGCGCCCGCAGGACATCCCGCTGGCGCTGCAGCCGTTCCGCCAGGTGGAGAATCCCTTCAGCCGGCAGAACGACGGCGTGGGATTGGGCCTGCCGCTGGCCAAGACCCTGACCGAGCTGCACGGCGGCCGCCTGGAGATCGTCAGCGCGCTCCGGCGCGGCACGGTGATCACCATGCACTTCCCGCGCCAGGCCCGCGGCGAGGTGCACGATCTCGACGAGGCGCGCAGCCGCTCGCGCGCCTCCTGATCCGCCGCGCGGAGAAACGCCGCTAGCGCGCCGCGGGAACGAGGGTGATTTTGTCCGGCAAGGTGGCGCGCGTCGGCACCAGGCGGTCGGCGATCACGGGAATCCCCGCCACCTGCTTGCCGTCGAGCATCAGCACCAGCTGAAAGCCGCCGAAGCGCTTGGCGTCCTCGAGCTTGTCCGCCACCCACATCGATTGCGGCGAGCCCGGATCGCCCGAGCCCGGCGGTCCCGAATCCGCCGGCGCCTTGGGATCGAGCCAGACCAGCACCGCGTTATGAGCGAGGTCCTCCCAGAGATCGTTGAAGCTGTCTTCCGCCAGGGTGGCGTGCAGCTCGACGACGGAGAGCGGCCCCTCGGGTCCGCCGTAGACGATGCGGCCGAGCCGGCCCTTCGCGCCGTCGCCCTCGACGGTGCCGTCGAAGGCGGCCCAGCGCACCACCGCCGGCTTGGCATTGGGCGCCTCCGCCCAGGCAGCGCTGCCCATGACCTCCGAGCCCGTGGAGCGGAAGAGCGCGTGGCCGGTCTCCAGCGAGCGCACGCGATGCACCTGCGGCGCATCGCAGCAGCCCGGAAAGGTGCTGGCGAAGTAGCGGCCGGCGATCACCTCGCCGGAGGATCCGGGATCCGAGAAGCTGGCGAGGCGCTTGGGCTTGGCGCCGGAGAGATCGTCCACCGTCACCGTCACGATCGAGGTGGGATCGACACCCTCCGCGTCGGTCCGCGTCTTCACGTCCGTGGTCACCGTCGCCAGTCGCGGCAGCTGATGATCCCCCGTGAAGAGCGTGTACGGCACCAGGCGGGCGTTGCGCACCGCCATGATCACCACCTCCTCGCCGTCCTTGTTCTTGGTGACCTCGACGCGGACGGAGGATTTGGCGCTCAACTCGTGCACCACCTGCGCGGAGGCGGGTGTCGCGGCGGCAAGCGCCGCCGCCAGAGCGGCTGCGGCGAGGCGAAGATGGGAGGCCATTTGGTTTCCGCTCCGGAGAGAAAGACCGCGCGCACCCTCGCGTGATCGGTGCCCCCTGTCAACGCAGGGGGCGGGCCCCGCTGGACAGTCGCCCTCATGCTCCGGCACTCTCGCGGCCGCATGTCAAAGGAGACACTGGTGCCCGATCAGCCGACGCCTTACAGCGACCCGAACGAGGCCATCCGCGGCTTCAACAAGATCCTGGGTTTCCGCATCGCCGAGTGGCGCGACGGCTTCGTGCGCGTCGAGGTCGATCTCAAGGACGATCACCTGAACCGCTCCGGCCTGGTGCATGGCGGCGTGCTGGCGGCGCTCCTCGACGCCGCCTGCGGCTATACCGGCGTCTATCCCATCGTTCCCGGAACGCTCCGCCGCGCGGTGACGCTGTCGATGACCACGACGTTTCTGGGCCAGGCCAGCTTCGGCACCCTGGCCTGCACCGCCGAGCGCCGGGGCGGCGGCAAGACGATCTTCATGGCGACCGGCGACGTGAAGGGCCCGGATGGGCAGCTCGTCGCCATCGGCGAGGCGGTCTATCGCTACATTCCGAGCAATCCCCAAGGCGCGAAGGGGTAGGCGATGGCGGACGACATCGTCACGACGAGCACGCGCGTCGTCTACGAGAACCGCTGGATGCGCCTGCGCGAGGACGGCATCAGGCTGCGGGACGGCTCGACGGGCATCTACGGCGTGATCGAGAAATCCGACTTCGTCATCGTCGCCGCAGTCGAAGCCGGGCGCCTCCATCTGGTGGAGCAGTTCCGCTATCCCGTGGGCGGCCGCTACTGGGAGCTGCCGCAAGGCGCCTCGGAGCAGGCGCCCGACGCCGATCCCCTGGCGATGGCCCATGCGGAGCTGCGCGAGGAGACCGGGATCGTGGCGGCGCACATGGAATACGCGGGCTCGCTCTTTCTGGCCTACGGCTTCGCGACGCCGCGCTCCCACGTGTTTCTCGCCACCGGCCTGCGCCAGGGCGCCGCCGCGCCGGAGCCCACGGAGCAGGACATGATCACGGGCGCCTTCGATCTCGCCGAGGTCGAGACGATGATCCGCGACGGCGTGATCCGGGACGCCAGCACGGTAGCGGCGCTCGGTCTCCTCAGACTGAAGGGAATGCTGTAGCGGGCGGCGTGACGGCCGCCTACAGGTCCAGCGCCTTCTGATAGGCGAAGAGCGCCGGCGCGCCGCCGGTGTGCACGAACACGACGTCGTCGTCAGGGGTCCACCGCCCCTCGCGGATCAAGGCGATGAGGCCGGCGAGCCCCTTCGCCGAATAGACGGGATCGAGAACCAGGGCCTCGAGCCGGCCCGCCAGGCGTATCGCCTCGACGGTGGCGGCATGAGGAATGCCGTAAGCGGGGCCCGCGTGACCCGCGACGACCTCGACGCGATCGGCGGCGAAGGCAACGCCGAGCGTATCAGCCGCCGCCGCTCCATACCGAAGGACATCGGCGCGAACCCGCTCCGGCTCGGCGTCGATGTCGATGCCGACGATATCAGTTGTCGGCATCGCCAGGGACGCGCCCAGGACAAGGCCCGCCTGGGTTCCGGCGCTGCCGGAGCAGTGCACGATCGCCCGGGGCGTGACGCCCAGGCTCGCGCTCTGACGGGCGATTTCCACGATCGCCGTGGCGTAGCCGATGGCGCCGAGGGCGCTGGATACGCCGTAGGGAACGACGTAGGGCCGGCGACCTTCCGCAGATAACGTCTCCGCCAGGGCGGTGATGGCTCGATTGCGATCCCCGGTCCAGTCGACATGATGCAGCTCGGCGCCGAAGAGGCGGTTGAGCAGCGCATTGCCGGACGTCTCGTAGTCCGGCGTCGGCGCGGCGAGGCGGCCGTGATAGACGGCGAGATGACAGGCGAGCCCAAGCTTGGCCGCGGCGGCGGCCACCTGCCGCTGGCTGTTCGATTGGACGACACCGCCAGAGACCAGTGTGTCGGCGCCGGCGTCCACCGCCTCGCGCAGCACATAGTCGAGCTTGCGGAGCTTGTTGCCGCCGAAGCCGACGCCGGTGCAATCCTCGCGCTTCACCCACAGTCTCGGACCGCCGAGATGCGCCGTCAGCCGCTGCAGCGGCTCCAGCGGCGTCGGAAGATGCGCGAGACCCAGACGGGGAAATCGCGCGAGGCGGTCTTCGAGACCGGAAATCAGCGACCCGGCCCTAGTAGAGATTTTCCTTGTAGCTGCGCTCGACCCGCGCCTCGGCTTCCTCGATGATGACGCCAGCGGGCTTCGCCTGCTCGATGATGACGCGGGCGAGGGAGGGAAAGTCCGAGCGCTCGACCTTGTAGTCGTCCTGCCAAAGGCGGCTGCGCTTCAGTGCCTTGCCGCAGTGGAAGAACATCTGCCGCACCTTCACCAGCACCATCATGCGCGGCAGCTTGCCGTTGACCGCCGAGGCCGCCATGAGCGCGGGATCGCTGGAGAGCGAGGCGGTGCCGTTGACGCGCAAGGTCTCGTCGATCCCCGGCACGAAGAAGATGAGCCCGACCTCGGCATCCGCCAGCAGGTTGCTGAGCGTGTCGAGGCGGTTGTTGCCGGGCCGGTCCGGGATCGCCAGCGTGTGGTCGTCGAGGACGCGCACGAAGCCGGGGTGATCGCCGCGCGGGCTGACATCGGTGCCCTGCCCCGGCCGCGTCGAGCCGATCACCAGGAACGGCGACAGCGCGATGAAATTCCGGCTGTGGGTCTCAAGGTGATCGAGCTCCTTAATCGCCGACAGCGTCGAGCGCTCGGGATACTGCGCCCTGAGCGCCGCCTCGTCCTCGATCGTCAGCACACCGTCATCGCTCATGGCCGATACCTCCCAATCGAATAACGCTAATCCCGAGCGTGGCCGCGGTCAAATTGCAGTGGCGTTGTGCGTCCTTCGACGCGCTTCGCTTGCTCGGGATGAGGCGATTTTCTTTGCGGCATCCCCCATCTACCTCATCCTGAGCAAGCGGCCCACTGGGCCGCGCGTCGAAGGACGCACCCCCTCACTTCCCCTCGAAGACCGGCGTGCGCTTGGCGAGGAAGGCACGATACCCGTTCTGGAAGTCCGCGGTGTCGAAGGTGGCGTAGGCCTCGTCGAATTCCGCCGGCGCGATCGGCGTGGCATCAAGGACGCGGCGGGCGAATTTCTTGTGCCAGCGGTTGACCAGGGGCGCGCCGGTCGCGATGCGCGTCGCCGCCGCATAAGCCTCCTCGACGACCTGGTCGTCCGGCACGATGCGGGTGACGAGCCCCTTCTCCTTTGCCTCCTGGGCATCGAAGACGCGGCCTTCCAGCAGGATCTCCAACGCCGCGGTGCGTCCTACCAACGCGATCAGCGCCGCGATCTCCGGATATCCCATGGTGACGCCGATGCGGTTGATCGGCACGCCGAAGCGGCTGCTGGCGCCGCAGATCCTGACATCGCAGAGCATGGCGAGCTCGAGCCCGCCGCCGACGCAGAGACCCTGGATCAGCGCCACCGTCGGGTGCCGGCACTCGCCGATGCGGCGCATCACCTCGTGCATGAGGAGGCCATATTCCCGTGCCTGGGCGGCGGTGCCGCGCAACGATTCGAACTCACCGATGTCGGCGCCGGGCGCGAAGGCGCGCTCGCCGGCACCCCGCAGCACGATGGCGCGCACGGTGTCGTCCGCCTCCAGCGCCGCGAAGGCGTCGTTGAGCCCGGTCCACATCGCCTTCACCAGGGCATTGAGCTTTTCCGGGCGGTTGAGCGTCACCGTGACGATGCCACCTTCCCGCGCCGTCAGCACCAGCTCCGCCATGCCAGTTCTCCCCGATCCAGGTCCGACCCGCACCGTAGCAGCAGGAATTCGGCGGAATCACCGCGATTCCTCGCCGCCGTTGCCCCGCGCCCGCTTTGGCCTTAAAGAATGCGGCGCCCACATTCCTTCCCCGGAGACGAGGCCCTTAATGCCTGAGGCGACGAGCCCCGCCGCGGCGGATGCCGCCGAGATCACCGCCCGCATCCTGTTGGAAACCAAGGCGGTGCTGCTGCGGCCGGATCAGCCCTTCACCTTCACCTCGGGCCGGCTGAGCCCGGTCTATGTGGACTGCCGGCGGCTGATCTCGTTCCCGCGCGCCCGGGCGAAGCTGATGGACATGGCGGTGGACACCATCACCCGCGGCATGGGCTTCGAAGGCCTGGACGCGGTCGCCGGCGGCGAGACCGCCGGCATTCCCTTCGCCGCCTGGATCGCCGAGCGCCTGTCGCTCCCCATGCTCTACGTCCGCAAGAAGGCGAAGGGCTTCGGCCGCAACGCCCAGATCGAGGGCGAGATGGCGGAGGGCGCCCGGGTGCTGCTGGTGGAGGACCTCGCCAGCGAGGGCACCTCGAAGCTCAACTTCATCAGCGCGATCCGCCAGGCCGGCGGCGTGATCGGCCACACCTTCGTCATCTTCAACTACGGCATCTTCCCCCAGGGCATCGCCAGCCTGACGGCGGAAGGCGTCCAGCTTCACGCGCTCGCCACCTTCTGGGATGTGCTGAAGGTGGCCCAGGGGCTCGGCTACTTCACGCCGGAGCAGTACGCCGCCGTGCGCTCCTACCTCGAGAACCCCGACGGCTGGGCGCCGGCGGCGAGCGCCGCGCGGTGACACTCCGCCTCGCCAACTCCCACCGCATCTAGAGCCAGGGCATATCGCGGCGATGTGGGACAGCCTCATCGAGGAAGCGCAGCGCTATGTGGGCGAGTACGGCTATTGGGCCGTCTTCCTCGGCGTCTTCCTGGAGAACTTCGGCCTGCCGACCCCCGGCGAATCCCTGATGATCGCCGGCGCCCTCTTCGCCTCGGCCGGCAAGCTCGACATCTACACGCTGCTGGCGCTGTGCTGGGTCGCCGCCGTCCTCGGCGACAACATCGGCTATGCCATCGGCTACAAGGGCGGCCGGCCCCTGGTGCTGCGCTACGGTCCCCGGGTCGGCATCAAGCACGAGCACATCGAGCGGGTGGAAGGATTCTTCGAGCGCCACGGCGGCGCCGTGGTGCTGTTCGCCCGCTTCGTCGTGGTGCTGCGCCAGCTCAACGGCATCGTCGCCGGCACCATGGGCATGAACTGGTGGCGCTTCGTCGTCTACAACGCGCTGGGCGCCGCGCTCTGGGTCGGCTTCTGGGGCGGGCTTGCCTACTGGCTGGGGCGGCGCTTCAAGGAAGTGCTCAAGGCCGAGAGCATCGCCCAACCCTACCTGATCGCCGGCGCGGTTGCCGCCGTGGCGGTGGCACTCGGCTATTATTTCTTCGTCGTCCGCCGCCGCGCCAAGAAGCCGAAGCGCGCGGCGCGGCGGAAGTAGTCCGCGGCGTTCGCATCAGGAGAGACCGTCCGTGCGCGGCGCGGCGCGCCGTCGCTGGGCAATGACATCAGGTACCGGATCGCTCCGGCGCTCCGCGGCGAGTGCGGCGAACAGCATCGCCGCCTGGGCCGGATCGCGCTCGAACATTGCGAAGGCCGCAAGATACCGCTCCCGCCAGTCGGGCGGCGCATCTACCGGCCAGGGCTCGTAGACCGCCATCGCGTCGTCGCGCCCCCGCACGGCGATCGAGCCGAGCGGACGCAGCGTCGCGGGATCTGAGCGGGCGGCGGCGGCGGGTCCGACGCAGATCGCCGATCCCAGCTCCTTGTTCGCGGCCTCGAGACGGGCGGCGGCGTTCACCACGTCGCCATAGGCGGTGTAGTCGAGCCGGGATTGGATGCCCACGTCGCCGACGATGGCGAGACCGGTCTCGATGCCGATTCGGGTACGGCCCAGCTGCAGCGTGGAAGGCGCCGGCAGGGCGCGGTATGACTCCGTCCACTCGCGGATCTCGATCGCGCACTCGATCGCTCGCCGCGGGTGGTCGGCGAGATCCAGCGGCGCGTTGAAGATGGCGTGGACGGCATCGCCCACGATCTTGTCGACCATGCCGCCATGGGCCACCACGATGGCGATCACCCTCTCGAAATACGTGTCGAGAACCGCCACCATCTCCTGGGGATCGGCCCGGTGCGTCATCGCGGTCAGGCCCTCGATGTCCGTGAAGAGCGAGGTGATCTCGCGGCGCTCGCCCCGAAGCTTCACCAGATCGGGGTCCTCGATGATGCGCCGCACGATCGCCGGGGCGAGACGCTGCTCGAAGCGGCGGCGCACCAGCACCTCGCGCCGATAGGCGGCGGCGAAGGAGGTGACGGAAGCGACGACGAAGCCGCCGGTCGCAGCGATCGACGGGATGAGCGGGTCCACCAGACGATCGCCGAGCACCGAGGCGGTAACTGCGACCGTCCAGGCGAGCAGAATGACGACGGCGACCACCAGCGCGCCCGCCAGCGGCGCAAGCCTGGTTGCGGCGAAGATCGCGAGGGCGCCGAGCGCATAGCAAAGCAGGAAGTTCGCGAGCATCGGGTGGGAGATCTGGCGGGGAAACCGTCCGGCGGAAAGCTGCTCGACAGCATCGGCCTGGATCTGGACCGATGGGGTGAGCGGATCCGTCGCCGTGGAGCGCAATCCCCCGAGCGCCGCCGCGGAACCGCCGACGAGAACCACGGCTTCCTTCAGCCGCGCCGAGCCGGCTTTGCCCTCGATGACGTCGATGGCGGAGACGGTTCGCGCCGCGTGCTCCCGGGACGGCACCGGAAGCAGCCGCAACAGCCCGTCCTCCGCCAGGGGAATCCTGAGCCTGGCCGTCACCAGCGTCGGCGGATCGGACTCCAGAAGATATGAGGACGCTCCGCGCGCCACCCGGATCGCCTCCAGCGCGAGGCCGGGCAGGATGTTTCCGTCGACCGAGACCAGGAGCGGAGCCTGCCGGATCACGCCGTCACTGTGCGCCGGCAGCGAGAGCGCGCCGATGCCGTCGGCGCGCGCCGCCAGGGCCGGGGTCGGACCGACCGCGCCGGCGGCGCTCCACAGGCCGCCAAGGGAGGGCGTGCCGCGGATCGCCAGGGGCGTGCGCTGGAAATTCCCCAGGGGCTCCGGATTGAGCACGAATCCCAGCACCAGGGGCATGTCCCCGCCGGCGTCCGCCAGGACATTGACGCCGTCAGGCGTATCCGCGCCGACGAACAGGATATCCACGGCGGCCACCGCCGGCGTGGCGCGGGCGATGGCGTCGACAAGCCTCGCCATGGTGCTCCTCGGCCACGGCCACGGTCCCAGCGCCTCGAGCGACCGGTCGTCGATATCGACCACGACGACCCGCTCCTGCCGGGGACTTCTCCCGATCGGGTGCAGCTGCTGATCCATCTCGAGGACGAGATCGACGCCGTGCTCGTGCAGGGTCTCGAGCCAGCCGCGCGGGGAGACCAGGAGGAGAGCGATCAAGGCGACGACGACGAGAGCGCCGAGAACCGCCGGCACATGTCGCGTCGTCAGGCGGCCGATCATCACCGAGCTCGCCCGGCGCCGCCGCGACCGTCCGCCGTCACTGGACGCTGTCGAGCGCCGCCTGGATGCGCGGGGGCTTCCACAGCACGGGCGGCGTCGGATCGGCGCCCGGGCTGGCGATGTTGGTGCCTTGGCCGGCCTCGAGAACGACACGGGCCCCGGGCCCGGTGACGGCGACGCTGCCGCGCTCGACGAAGACGCCGAAGACGCCGGCGCTGGGACCGGCGAAGAACCGCGTGCCGCGCACGGCGATCTGGCCGAAGGCGCTCCGGATCTGCATCCGGTCGGGACCGGCACCGTCCCGGTGGTCGTAGAGGATCGGCCCGGACTGCAGCGTGATCTCGCCGCCGGCATCGACGAGGAAGCGATCGATGGTGAGCCGCGCGTTCTCGCCGAGATGCACGACCGTATCTTTCCCGAGATTCAGGGTGACCCGAGATCCCGCGCCGGTGCCGACGAGGTCGTGCACGAAGAGCGGCGCCGCCGGCGCGAGCTGGCGGCGCTCGGAGCGGACTTCCCTAAACGCCTCGCCTCTGAGATCCGCGACCGCGCCGATCGGCGCCTTCTCGGCGCGCGCGGACAGGGGAACCAGCAGCGCCGTCCCCGCCGTCGCGGCGCGCAGGAACCAGCGGCGGCCCCAGGCGCGGCCGCCTGGGCTCTCCCTATGATCGGTCATTGCGCTCCCGTGGTCCGAGATCCAAAACCGGGGGTTACCCCCTTGATCTCCTTCGTCTTACCGCGTTGCGGCTGAGGTCACAAGGGAGGGGAGAAATAGCGGCGGCTCAACCCCGGCCGCTCCCACGCCGCACCCGGTCCCCGAAGTGATCGATGGCGAGCTTCGGCACGGTGAGGCCGAAGCACATGGCCAGGATGATGGCGGTGGCGGTAAGGCCGCTGGCGAGGGTCGCGCTCATGAGGTCAACGTCTGCCCGGGAGCCCTCGGCAAGCTGCAGGAGGCCGCTCGTCATCCGGAACAGGAAGACGCCGGGGATCATCGACACCACGGAGGCGAAGCCGATGGCCGCGAACGGCATGCGCCGCCGGCGCGCGACCGGCGTCAGGATCAGGCCGACGACGAAGCAGGCAACGAAGGCGCCGGTGGCGGCGCCGGCGCCCAGGAGAACGATCGTCCCCCACCTCAGGGCATGGGCCAGCATGCCGACCGCCACCGGCCAGGGCAGCATCCGCCACGGCGTGGAGAAGAAGACGCTGTAGGCGGCGACGGCGACGCCGGCGGCGATCACGTCCTGCCACAGGGGTACGGCCCTGCCGGGCTGATCCACCGGCAAGGCGACGCCGAGGAGAGCCAGGCCCAGCAGCAGTCCGATCGAGATCGCCGCGGTCACCAGCCCCGCATAGATCAAGCGGGCGGCGCCGAGATGGATGCGGGCCTTGACCAGGTCGACCGCCCCGTTGAGCACGTGCGGCCCCGGCACCAGGACCATGCAGGGGCAGACCGCGACCAGGCGCAGGGACGAGCTGAGCTGGAAGCGGACTGCGAGTCCGCCGACGACACCCGCCAGCAGCGCCGCGCAGAACGGCTGCAGGAAGACATTTTCGCTGTATCGGGCCAGGCCGCGGCGCAGCACGGCGCCGGCCGCCGCGCTCGCGAAGACGAGCGCCGCCGCGGGCAGGTGATGCACGCCGAAGAGCACCGCCAGCGCCGCCGCTCCCGCGGCGGCCGCGAGCGCGAAGAGCCAGGTCGGCGCCGGCGGTTTCCGCGCGATCGTGTCGATCGCCGTCAGAGCGGCGGCCGGCGTCAGCCCGCCGGCGGCGAGATCCTCGATCGCCCCCATGGCCGCGGCCACCCGATCCATGTCCACGCCGGTGGGCTCCGCCGCCACCGCGCAGACCTGCATCGCGTCCGCCTCCTGGACCCGGAGCCGCAGCTCGCCCCAGCGCGGCATGAGAGTGACGCTGAGGCCGAGATTGCCGCCGAGCCTCTCGGCCGCCTTCAGCACCTGGTCGGTGGCCTGGCCATTGACATAGAGGACGCGGGCAAAGGCGAGGACGAGCTCGGACCGCTCCTCCAGCGTCATCGCGGCCTAAACACCGGTCGCCACATAGGGCGCGACCATCTTCCTGGGATCGACGACGCGATCGAACTCCGCCTCGGTGACGAAGCCCAGCTGCAGCGCGGCGGCCTTGAGGGTGAGGTCGTTGTCCATGGCGTGGTGCGCGATCTTCGACGCCTTGTCATAGCCGATGACCGGCGCCAGCGCCGTCACCAGCATCAGGGAGCGGTCCACGTATTCCCTGATCTTCTTCAGATTGGGCTTGGTGCCCTCGACCAGGAACTTCCGGAAGTTGACGCAGCCGTCGGTCATGATCGTGATGGAATGGGCGATGTTGTAGATGATCAGCGGCTTGTAGACGTTCATCTCGAGATAGCCGCCGGCGCCGCCGAATCCCACCGCGACGTCGTTCGCCATCACCTGCACGGCGATCATGGTCAGCGCCTCGCACTGGGTCGGATTGACCTTGCCGGGCATGATCGAGGAGCCGGGCTCGTTCTCGGGGATGTCGAGCTCCGCGAAGCCGGCGCGCGGCCCGCAGGACATCAAGCGGATGTCGTTGGCGATCTTGTAGAGCGAGACCGCGAGCGTGCGCAGCGTGCCGGAGAGCTGGACCAGCGCGTCATGAGCGCCCTGCACCGTGAACTTGTTGGGCGCGGTGACGAAGGGCAGGCCGGTGAGCCGGGCGATCTCCGCCGCCGCCGCCTCGGCGAAGCCGGGCGCCGAGTTGATGCCGGTGCCGACCGCGGTGCCGCCGAGCGCCAGGCGGTAGACGCCCGGCAAGGCCGCCTCGATCCGCTCCAGATCGTCCGCCAGCATCCCGACGTAGCCGGACCACTCCTGGCCCAAGGTCAGGGGCGTCGCGTCCTGCATGTGGGTCCGGCCGATCTTGACGATGTCGCTCCAGGCCCCTGCCTTGGCGTCGATCGCGTCGCGCAGCGCCGTCACCGCGGGAACCAGTCGCTGCTTCACGTTGACGGCCGCCGCGATGTACATGGCGGAGGGGAAGGTGTCGTTCGACGACTGCGCCATGTTGACGTGATCGTTGGGATGCACCGGCGCCTTGCTGCCGAGCGGCGTGCCCGCGAGCTGGCAGCATCGGTTGGAGATCACCTCGTTCACGTTCATGTTGAACTGGGTGCCGCTGCCGGTCATCCACACATGGAGCGGAAACATGTCGTGATGCTGGCCGGCGAGGATTTCGTCGCAAACGTGGACGATCAGCCGGTAGGGCTTGTCGTCCAGGCGCTTGTCGGCGTGGTTCGCCGCGGCGGCGGCCTTCTTCAGGACGGCGTAGGCGGAGATCATCTCGCGCGGAATCAGATCCTTGCCGATGCTGAAATGCTCGAGGGAGCGCTGGGTCTGCGCGCCCCACAGCTTGTCGGCGGGAACTTCGACGACGCCGAGGCTGTCGGTCTCTTCTCGCGTGGTCGCCATGGGATCTGCCCTCCGAATAGGATGTCCCGTCCCCGCGGGATTACCGAGTATAGGCGTCTGCCGGCGCGCCGACATCGCCGTGATTGCGCCTTATGCCATTCCATTGCGCCGACGATCCGCCGGGCGGCCCTGCCGGCGGCGCCCTATCTCTGCTTGGGATCCAGCGCGTCCCGGAGCCCGTCCCCCAGCAGGTTGAAGGACAGCACCACCACGAAGATGGCGAGGCCCGGCCACCAGGCCATCCACGGCGCCTGGTCGAGGAAGTTCTTCGCGGTGTTGAGCATGCTGCCCCAGCTCGGCGCCGGCGGCTGCTGGCCCAGGCCCAGGAACGAGAGGCTCGCCTCGGCGATGATGGCGAGCGCGATCGCGAGCGTCGCCTGCACCATGATCGGCGCCAGGATGTTGGGGAGGATGTGGCGCAGCAGGATGCGGTAGTGCGGATTGCCGACCGCGCGCGCCGCCTCGACGTAGTCCTCGACCTTGGTGGCGAGGGTCTGCGCCCGCGCCAGTCGCACGAAGGCCGGCATCGCCGAGATGCCGATGGCGATCATCGCGTTGGTCAGATTGGGGCCGAGGAAGGCCGCAAGCGCGATCGCCAGGATCAGGAACGGACAGGCCAGCATGGCATCGACGATGCGCATGAGGAGCCCGTCGAGGAATCCGCCGACGTAGCCGGAGATGAGGCCGATCGGCACGCCGCAGGCGATGGAGATGCTGACGGAGACCACGCCCGCCAGCAGCGAGGCGCGGGCGCCGAAGATGACCCGGGAGAGCACGTCGCGGCCGATCTCGTCGGTGCCGAACCAATGGGCGAGACTCGGCGGCTTGCGCACCGCGCCCCAGTCCGTGGCCGTCGGTCCGTAGGGCGCGATCAGCGGCGCGAACACCGCCAGCAGCACCACGAACACCACCACGAAGAGACCCAGCATCGCGCCATGCCGGCGCAGCAGACGCCGGAGAGCCCGCCGCCACGGCCGGTCGTCCGGCGGCTCGCTTGCCTTGGCGGCAGCGGTCTCGATCCCGATCGCGGTCATGCCCGGAGCCTGGGGTTGACGAGGAAGTAGGCGATGTCGGCGAGGAGGTTCAGCAAGATGTAAGCGGTGGCGGTACAGAGCACGACGCCCTGCACCACCGCATAATCGCGGTTGAAGACGGCATCGACGATGAGCTTGCCGAAGCCGGGGATGGTGAAGACCTGCTCGGTCAGCACCGCGCCGGAGAGAAGCTGACCGAACTCCAGGGCGCCCAGGGTCACCACGGGCACGAGCGCGTTCCGGAGCGCGTGCTTGATCACCACCACGCGCTCGTCGAGGCCCTTGGCCCGGGCGGTGCGCACGTAATCGGCGCCCAGCACCTGGAGCATGGCGCTCCGTGTGTGCCGCATCATGATGGCGGCGATGGCGTTGCCGAGGACGAAGGCGGGCATGACCAGGGTCGCGAGGTTCATCCCCAGATTCTCCGCCGGGCTCACGAAGCCCGAGGCCGGCAGCCACCCGAGCTTCACCGAGAACAGGATGATGAGCAGAAATCCGAGCCAGAAATTCGGCGTCGACAGGCCCCAGAGCGCGAAGACATTGGCGGCGTAGTCGATGACGCTGCCGTTCTTCACCGCCGAGATCACGCCGGCGGGAATCCCGATCAGCAGCGCGAACAGCATCGCCAATCCCGCGAGCTCGGCGGTCACCGGCAGCTTCTGCATCACGAGTTGCAGCACGGGCTGGTTGATGCGGATGGACTCGCCGAGGTCGCCGTGCAGCACGCCGCCGACCCAGAGGCCGTAGCGTACCGGCAAGGGCTCGTCGAGGTGGTACTTGTGGCGGAGGAACGCGATCACCTGCGGGTCCCGCTCCTCGCCCGCCATCGCCAGCGCGGGATCGCCGGGCAGCAGCTGCTGCAGCCCGAAGATGATGATCGAGACGAAGAAGAGCGTCGGAATGATGATGAGGATGCGGCGGATGAGATAGGTCAGCATTGCCGGTTCTTCGCGAGAAGTCCCTCTCCCCGCCGGGGAGAGGGAATGCGCCTCGTCCTCACTTCACCATCAATCCCTGCGGCCGGATCAGCCCGTCCGGATAGGGCGTGAAGCCCGTCACCTTCTTGTTGTAGGCGTAGATCCATTTGCGGTGATAGAGGTAGATGATCGGCAGATCCTTCAAGAGCTGATCCGCCGCCTTGTCGTAGTGCTTCATCCGCTCGGCGGGTTCGTCGACGGCACGCGCCGCCTTCAGCTCCGTATCCACGGTCTCGTTGCAGTAGTGGCCGTCGTTGAGCGGCGCGCCGCAGGCGACGAAGGCATAGAGATTGCCGTCCGGATCGATCCGGCCGCTCCAGCCGATCTGGTACGCCTGCATCTGGCCATCGGTCGAGAGCTTGAGCGACGAGGCGAATTCCGTCGCCTGCAGCTTGATGTCGAAGCCGGCTTCCGCCGCCATCGACTGGATGACCTGGTTGACCTGCTGCGGCTCGGTGTTGTTGGGAATCATCAGGGTGAAGCTCGGGTGCTCGACGCCGGCCTCCTTCGAGAAGCGCCTTCGCCTTCGCGATGTCGCGCTTCGGCACGGGATGATTCTTGTCGTAATAGGGCGTGCCCGGCGTCACCCACTGGTTGCCCGGGATGAACTCGCCGTTGAACACCACTTGATTGAGCGCCTCGCGGTCGATCGACAGCGAGAGCGCTTCGCGGATGCGCGCGTCCTGGCCCAGCGGGTTCTTCGACATCGGACCGTTGTCGGTATTGATCGTGATGCCCTGGTAGCCGATCTCGCCGATCGAGGCGAGCGCCAGATTGCCGTCCCCCCGGATCTGCGCGAGGTCGGTGGGCGCCACGCGCTCGATGAAGTCGAGGCCGCCCGAGCGCAGATTGGCGAGGCGCACGGAATTGTCCGGGATCGGCTGGAACACGATCTTGTCGACGTGGATCTTGTCCTTGTCCCAGTACTTGTCGAACTTCTCGACGGTGATGTGATCCTGCGCCACGCGCTCGACGAACTTGAAGGGACCGGCGCAGACCGGCGCGGTGCCGAACTTGTCGCCCATCTCCTTCGCCGCCTTCGGCGAGACGATCATGCCGGCACGGTCGGCGAGCGCCGCCACCAGGGGCGAGAGCGGCGCCGCGAGGTTGAGCTTCACGGTGTGATCGTCGACGACGTCGATGCTCTGGATCGCGCTGATCTCGCTCTTGCGGGTCGAGCCCGGGAAGGTCAGGTGGCGCTCCAGGCTGTATTTGACCGCCTCGGCATTCATCGGTTCGCCATCGTGGAACACCACGCCCGAGCGGAGCGTGATGACCAGGCTCTTGCCGTCATCGCCCCACTTATAGGCGGAGGCAAGCTGCGGCACGATCTTGATGTCGGAGGTGATGTCGAAGAGCTTGTCGCAGAGCGAGGCGAAGACGATGCGGCCGACGAAAGTACGGCCCAGCGTGGGATCGAGGATGTCCGGATCCTCCGCGAGCCCGATCTTGAGCGTCGTCTCGGCCATGCCCGCGCTGGCACTCGCCGCCAGCAGCGCGCCGGCGATCACTGTCGTCCTGAACCAAGCCATCCCGTCCTCCTGTTTTTTTGCGCCCGATCGCCGGGCGCTCCCCTTGTTCGAGACCATAGCAAACCCCGCCCGTACCGCACCACACGCGGCCGTGAGCGTCAGGGCGCCGCGGACACCCCCGCTCCCCTGGTGAAAAAGCCTTGCAGCCGCTTGAGGCGCGGGCTTGCGGCCTCGGACTCCGGCGGCGGCAGCAATTGCGGCGGCAGCTCGATCTCGCGCCAGAAATGGCAGGCCACCTGGTGGCCCACGTCCGTCGGCTCGAAGACCGGCTCCTCGACGCGGCAGCGCTCCCGGGCGAAAGGGCAGCGGGTCTGAAAGCGGCAGCCCGGCGGCGGCGCCAGCGGGCTCGGCACGTCGCCTTGCAGCAGCATGCGCTGGCGCTTCAGGGCCGGCTCCGGCACCGGGATCGCCGACAGCAGCGCCTGGGTATAGGGATGACGAGGCGCGGTGAAGAGCGTGCGCTTGTCCGCGAGCTCGACGATCTTGCCGAGATACATGACCGCGACGCGGTCGGCGATGTGCTTCACGACAGCGAGGTCGTGGGCGATGAAGATGTAGGAGAGGCCGAGGCGGCGCTGCAGATCCTGCAGCAGGTTGATGACCTGAGCCTGGATCGAGACGTCGAGGGCGGAGACCGGCTCGTCGCAGACGATGAGCTGCGGCTCGACGGCGAGCGCCCGGGCGATGCCGATGCGCTGGCGCTGGCCGCCGGAGAACTCATGGGGATATCGCCGCGCGTGATGGGGCGCGAGGCCGACGAGGCCCAGCAGCTCCTCCACGCGGGCACGGAGCGCCGGCCCTTCCGCGAGGCGATGCAGCCGCAGCGGCTCGCCCAGGATCTGCCCCACGGTCATGCGCGGATTGAGCGAGGCGTAGGGATCCTGGAACACGATCTGCATCGCGCCGCGCAATCCCCGGAGCTCGTGCGCCGGGAGATCGAAGATGTTGCGGCCGCGGAAGCGCACCGTGCCGGAGCTCGGCTCGATGAGGCGCAGCACCAGCCGTCCGGTGGTGGACTTGCCGCAGCCGGACTCCCCCACCAGCGCCACCGTCTCGCCGGCGCCAACGGTGAAGCTGATGTCATCGACCGCCTTCACCGCGCCGACCTGGCGGCCGAAGAAGCCGCGCCGCACCGCAAAGTGCCGCACCAGCCGATCCACTTCGAGAAGCGGCTCCGGCGCCGCGCCGTTGCTGCGGGCCAGCACCATCAGGCGCCGCCGTCGCCGAGGGGCGCGCGCCAGCACGCGGCGAACTGGCCGGGCTTGATCTCCCGGAGCGGCGGCTCCGCCGCGCGGCATTGCTCCACCGCGAAGGGACAGCGCGGATGGAAGCGGCAGCCTTCCGGCATCGCCAGCGGGTTCGGCACCATGCCCTCGATGGTGGTGAGCCGCGGCTGCGCCTCCGTGAGCTTCGGGATCGAGCCCAGGAGGCCGATGGTGTAGGGATGCTGCGGCTCGCGGAAGAGATCGGCGACCTCGGCGCGCTCCACCACCTTCCCCGCGTACATCACGATCACCTCATGGGCGATCTCGGCGATGACGCCGAGGTCGTGGGTGATGATCAGGATCGCGGCGCCGGTCTCGTCCCGGAGCTGGCGCATCAGCTCCAGGATCTGCGCCTGGATGGTGACGTCGAGGGCCGTCGTCGGCTCGTCGGCGATCAGCAGCTTGGGATCGCAGGCCAAGCGCCATGGCGATCATCACGCGCTGGCGCATGCCGCCGGAGAGCTTGTGCGGATATTCGTCGATGCGCCGCTCCGGCGAGGGAATGCGCACCCGGCGCAGCATCTCGATCGCGTGCTCCCGCGCCTGCTGCTTCGTCACCGGGCGGTGGCGCAGGATGCCCTCGACGATCTGGTCGCCCACGGTGAAGGCGGGATTGAGCGAGGTCATCGGCTCCTGGAAGATCATCGAGATCTGGTTGCCGCGCCGCTCCCTGAGCTCCGCCGGCTTCAGCTTCAGGAGGTCGACGCCGTCAAAGCGGATCTCGCCGCCGGCGATGCGGCCGGGCGGCTGCGGGATCAGGCCCATGATGGAGAGCGCGGTCATGCTCTTGCCGCAACCGAACTCGCCGACGATGCCGAGGGTGCGGCCGGGCGCCACCGAGAAGCTGACACCGTCGACCGCCCGCAGCTCGCCGCCGTCGACGCCGAAATATGTCCGGAGGTCTTTCACCTCCAAGAGCGGCCGCGTCTCTGCGGCGGCGGCGGGGCGCGTGTCGGAGACGGCGGCGGCGACGGTCATGGGGGCGCCGGCGTCTTCATGGCTTCCTGCACCCGCGCCAGCTCCGCGTTGATGGTGGCGCGGTCGTAGATGCCGGAGGGATCGCTCTTCGTCGGCAGGAAGCGCGCGAAGGTCAGGAACATCCGCCGCGCCTCCTCGTAGAGACGGCGCAGCTCCACCAGTGGCTCGGCGTGGTCGTCGACGCGCATGTCGAGCCAGGGATATTCCTCGCCGGCGTAGATCCTGAGCGCCGCCGACTGCTTGCCGCGCTTGTCGCCGCCGGCGGCCTGGCCCGCATCGAGAGCGGAGATCAGGCGCTCGGCGAAGGGAAGATGGCCGCTCACCTCATAGGCCGTGGCGGTATCCTCCACCACGCGCGGCCCCGCCAGCATGTTGCCGGCGACGGAAAAACCCGCGCGCAGCAGATGCCCGCACCAGCCGACGCAGTCGCGGCCGGTATGGGCGGCGTTGCGCCCGGCGGCGTCGAGCACGTGGAGCTGCCGCGTCTCGCGCCCCTGATCGGCGGCCAGCAGCGTCTCGACGATAACAGCCGCCGGCACGCCCTCCCGCAGCAGCCGCAGCCCGCGCGGCCCGAAGGTGGGATTGATCAGCGCCTGGGTCGCGAGTGCGCCGACGCCGCTGCCGGCGTGCGGACAGAGCGCGCCCACGGCGAAGAACTTCGTCGTCACCGCGACGCCGAAGGCGCCGCTCGCGGGATCACGCGCGACGATCGACCAGGTCATCTCTCAAGCCCTCGAACCACGACCACTCGGCAGCACCGATAAAGCAATCCCCGTGCCGGACAAAGCCCGGCACGGTCTCCGTGACGAATTATTTCCGGAGTTTCGCCGCGACCGCGGGGTTGAGAGAGTAGACACCCACCACCTCGCCCTTCGCCAGCACCAGCCCCTTCATGGCCGCGATCGCCTGGGGCCCGTCGAACGTGCCGGCGAGATTGAGGCTCGGGGCGCTCAGCGCGTAGACCGCGAAGTGGTAGTGATGAACGCGCTCGTCGTTCCACGGCGGACACGGACCGTCGTAACCGCCGTAATCGCCCTTCATCTGCTCGTTGCTGGCGAAGCCCTTGGTGTAGTCGTTGACACCCCGCACGCCGTTCTTGGTCGGACCCGGCGTCTTGCCGTGCACGACCGGCGCGTCGGAATCGGCGCCTTCCGACAGGGATGTGACGGTGGCGGGAATGTCCACCATGACCCAGTGGTAGAAATCGACACGCGGCATCGAGGCCGGCAGCGTCTTGCCCTCCTGGTTCATGTCGGTCCGGATGGACGGCACGTCGGGATCCACCGCGATGATTGCGTAGGACTTGGTGCCGGCCGGTCCCTTCGACCAGGAGATGCGGGGATTCTTATCGGCGCCGCGCGTGACATGGCCTTGCGGCGCGATGACGCAGAACGCGTATTGCGCCGGTATCACCCGCCCGCTGGTGAAGGAATCCACTTTGACTTTCAGGCTCGCTGCCGACGCCGGTACCGCAAGCAGCGCGGTTCCCGCCACGGCCGCAAGACATGCGCAGGCCCTGATTCCCGTCATTCCCATCTTCGTCTCCCTGTTTTACGCATCGATCGATCGTTGTCGTCGAACGCGCTCTTGCCGCCGGCACTACCTTCCGACGGCGTAGCCCTGCATGCCCCGGGGATTGGCGCCCGCCTTGAGGATGACGCCATCGGGCGTGCGCTCCATGGCGCAGGCGGAGAGCCGGCCCTCGGACCAGTCCTCGCCCACTTGAACGGCGTGGCCTCGCGCGCGCATGCCCGTCTGCGTCGCCGGTGTCGTCCGGCCCTCGAGAACCACCACGCCGGGCTTCGCCTCGCGCGGCCAGAACGAGCTCGGCATGTGCTCGGTGTGGAAGGACGGCGCGTCGATCGCCTCCTGCAGATTCATGCCGTGATGGACATGGCGCAGGAAGAAGGCCATCTGCCACTGCTCCTGCTGATCGCCGCCGGGCGTGCCGAAGGCCATGTAGGGCTCGCCGTCCTTCAGCACCAGGGACGGCGTCAGCGTGGTGCGCGGCCGCTTCAGCGGCGCGAGGCTGGCCGGCAGCCCCTCCTCGAGCCAGAACATCTGGCCACGGGTGGTGATGCTGAATCCCAGCTCGGGGATCGCCGGCGAGCTCTGGAACCAGCCGCCGCTCGGCGTCGCCGCCACCATGTTGCCCCAGCGATCGATCACATCCACGTGACAGGTGTCGCCGGCGGTGGCGCGGCGATCGGCATCGCGCGCCGTGGTGGGCTCGCCAGCGCCGAGACGGGCCTGGGTCGGCTCGCCGACACCGGCAGCCGCCAGCGTCGGGCCGCCGCGCCGCGCCAGGATCGCCTGGGCCAGCTTCGGCGCGAGACCACCGGGCGAGCCCGGCCGCAGCTCGAAGGAGGCGCGCTCGCCGACGAGTGCGCGCCGCGCCGCGGCGTACTCATCGGACAACAGCGCCTGCAGCGGCACAGTCACGAAATCGGGATCGCCGTACCAGGCCTCGCGGTCGGCGAAGGCGAGCTTCGCGGTCTCGACGACGGTGTGGGCGAACTCCGGCCCCAGTGGATCCATCCCGGCGATGTCGATCTCTTTCAGCATCGCGAGCTGCTGCAGGAACAGCGGGCCCTGGCTCCAGGGTCCGCACTTCGCCACCGTGTAGCCGTGATAATCGTAGGTGGCGGGCGTCTCGACGGTGGCGCGCCAGCGCGCCATGTCGCTGCCGCTGAGGAAGCCTTTGTGACGCCGGCCGGAGGTGTCCATCACCTCCTGGGTCCGATAGAAGCGGTCGATCGCCTCGGCGGCGAAGCCCTCATACCAGGCGTGGCGCGCCGCCTCGATCTGGGTCTCGCGACCGCCGCCCGCCGACTGGGCCTCGGCGATGACGCGGGTATAGGTCTGGGCGATGGCGGGGTTGCGGAAGAGCCGGCCCGCCTGGGGCAGCTTGCCGCCCGGCAGATAGATCGCCGCCGAGGTCGGCCATTCCGTCTCGAAGAGCTCGCGCACGCTCTCGATCGCGGCGGGGATGCGCGGCACCAGGGGATGGCCGCCACCGGCATAGTGAATCGCGGGCTTGAGCACGTCCTCGATGCGCATGGTGCCGTAATCGAGCAGCAGCTTCAGCCAGGCGCCGACTGAGCCCGGCACGACCGCCGGCAGCAGGCCCGTCCCCGGCACGAGATCGAGGCCGAGCCTGCGGAAGGCATCGATGTCGGCGCCGGCGGGCGCCACGCCCTGGCCGCAGATCGCCTCGACGCGGGTCGCCCGGCGGTTCCACAGCAGGATCGGCACGTCGCCGCCGGGGCCGTTCAGATGCGGCTCGACCACCTGGAGCACGAAGCCCGCGGTCGCCGCGGCATCGAAGGCGTTGCCGCCGCGCTCGAGGATGCCCATCGCCGCCGCGGAGGCGAGCCAGTGGGTCGTGGAAACCATGCCGAAAGTGCCGCGCAGCTCCGGTCGAGTGGTGAACATCAAGCCCAGGCTCCAACCAATTGCTCAGACGTCGCACGGGCTTGCGGTAAGGCCGGTAATCCCGCGACAACTGCCAACAAAGCATGCGCCGACTGCCTTTTCCAGAGGCAATTTTCACGGGCAAAAGGGCGACGCGGCGGCTAGCGATGCGGGGCCGCCGTCGCTATCCTGGTGGCACACGCCGTGCAAGACCGCCGGTGAAAATTCCGCTCTCAAAAACACGGAATCAGGGGGATTCACGATGACCGTCTCGGCCGCCACATCCGCGCAAGGCATAGGCTATCGCTGGGCCCAGTTGGTGCTCGGGCTCATCGTCATGATGTCGATCTCGAGCCCGCAATATACCTGGGCGCTCTTCACCGGCTCGTTACTGAAGGAGTACGGCGTCGCGCTGTCGACGCTGCAGTGGGCGTTCTCGCTGCTGGTGATCATGCAGACCTTCCTGTCACCGCTGCAGGCCAATCTGGTGGAGCGGTTCGGCGCCCGCACGCTGATCTCGACGGGAGCTGTCATGTCGGGGGCGAGTTGGATCCTCTCCGCCTACGCGACCAATGTCTGGATGCTCTACCTCACCTACGGCGTGATCGGCGGCTTCGGCACCGGCATCGTCTATGTCGGCATCATCGGGCTGATGGTGCGCTGGTTCCCCGATCGCCGCGGCTTCGCGACGGGCCTGGCCGCCGCCGGCTACGGCGTCGGCGCCATCCTCACCACCTTCCCGATCGCCGACATGCTGCCGAGCTACGGCTATGCCAAGACATGGCTGATCTGGGGCGTGATCCAGGCGGTGGTGGGATTTGCCGCGGCGCAGGGGCTCCGCGCGCCGCCGGAAGGATATGCGCCGGCGGGCATGGTCGCCGCGCGCGACGACCGGCAGACCAAGCGCGGCTATACGCCCTCGGAGATGCTGAAGAGCCCGATCTTCTACCTGCTCTTCATCATGATGACGATGATGTCGACCGGCGGGTTGATGGTGGTGTCGAACGTCGGTGCCTTCGCCAAGCAGTACAATGTCGGCCAGGCGCTGGTGCTCGGCATGGCGGCGCTGCCGCTGTCGCTCTCGCTGTCGCGGGCGACCAACGGCCTGACGCGGCCGTTCTTCGGCTGGGTCTCCGACCACATCGGCCGCGAGAACACCATGGGCCTGGCCTTCTTCCTGGAGGCGATCGCGATCCTCGTGATGTTCGCCTTCATCGACAAGCCCGCCGTCTTCGTGGTGATGACGGGCCTGGTGTTCTTCGGCTGGGGCGAGATCTTCTCGCTTTTCCCCTCCACCCTCACCGACACCTTCGGCTCCAAGTTCGCCTCGACGAACTACGGCTTCCTCTACATAGCCCAAGGCGTCGGCTCGATCCTCGGCGGACCGGCGGCGGCGAAGCTGCAGGAAGCCACCGGCAACTGGACCGCCGTCTTCTTCCTGGTGGCGATCCTCGACGCCCTGACGGCGTTCCTCGCCCTCGCCGTGCTGAAGCGGATGCGGCGCGAGCATTTGAAGCAAGGGTGATGCCGCGGCAGCATCGTGCGTCCTTCGACGCGCCCGCAATGCGGGCTTGCTCAGGATGAGGTGGTCTGAGGACGGCAGAAAGAAAAGTCCTCATCCTGAGCAAGCGAAGCGCGTCGAAGGACGCACCTCGCCCGATCCAGCGCCCTACATCGGCAACGTGTAAGCCGTCTTGACGATCGTATAGAACTCCCGGGCATAGGGGCCCTGCTCCCGTGGCCCGTAGCTCGAGCCCTTCCGGCCGCCGAACGGCACGTGATAGTCGACGCCGGCGGTGGGCAGGTTGACCATGATCATGCCGGCCTCAGCGCGGCGCTTGAAGGCGCTCGAATATTTGAGCGAGCTGGTGACGATGCCGGCGGAGAGGCCGAACTCGGTGTCGTTGGCGGTCTCGAGCGCGCTCTCGAAATCCTTCACCTTCACGACGGAGGCGACGGGGCCGAAGACCTCCTCGCGATTGATGCGCATCTTGTTGGTGGTGTCGGTGAAGAGCGCCGGCGCCATGTAGTAGCCCTGGGTCGGGCGGTTGAGGAGCTCGCCGCCGAGCTTGAGCGTGGCGCCCTCGTCGCGCGCGATCTTGATATAGGCCTGGTCCTGGTCGAGCTGCGACGCGCTCACCACCGGTCCCATCTCGGTCTTGGGATCGAGGCCGTTGCCGACCACCAGCTTCTTCAGGCGCTCCGTCACCGCATCGACGAACTTGTCGTGGATGCCCGCGGTGACGATGAAGCGGCTCGACGCGGTGCAGCGCTGGCCGGTGGAGAAGAAGGCGCCGTTGACGGCGGTGCCGACGGCGGTGGCGAGGTCGGCGTCGTCGAGCACGACCAGCGGGTTCTTGCCGCCCATCTCGAGCTGGATGCGGCCGCCGCGCTCCGTCACCGCGCGCCGGACCGAGGCGCCAACCGTGACCGAGCCGGTGAAGCTCACGCCCTGAACCAGTGGCGACTGGGCGATGGCGTCGCCCACCATGGAGCCCGGCCCCATGACGAGGTTGAACACGCCCGGCGGCAGTCCCGCGCGGCTGATGATCTCGGTCGAGCGCCCAGGCGCAGCCCGGCACCAGATCCGCCGGCTTCAGCACCACGCAATTGCCGTAGGCGAGCGCCGGCGCGATCTTCCAGGCGGGGATCGCGATCGGGAAGTTCCAGGGCGTGATCAGGCCGACGACGCCGAGCGGCTCCCGCGTCATCTCCACCTCGACGCCGGGGCGCACCGACGGCAGCTTCTCGCCGCCATAGCGCAGCACCTCGCCGGCGAAGAACTTGAAGATGGCGCCGGCGCGGGCCGCCTCGCCGATGCCCTCGGCGATCGTCTTCCCCTCCTCCCGCGTCAGCAGCTTGCCGAGTTCGTCCTTGCGCGCGAGAATCTCGGTGCCGATGCGGTCGAGGATGTCATAGCGCTCCTGCAGCCCGCTCATCGACCACTTCGGGAAGGCCGCATGGGCCGCCGCGATCGCCCGGTCCGCCAGCGCTCGGTCGGCCCGGGCATATTCGCCGACGACATCGGAGAGATCGGCGGGGTTGACGTTGCGATTGACCTGGGTGCTCTCTACCCACTCGCCGTTCACGTAGTTCTTGAACTGGGTCATGGCGGTCCTCCCGATGTGACGCGGTTTTCTCGTTGCCGTTCCTCTCCCGCGGGAGAGGCCGTCGATCTCAATGCCGCTCGGCGAGCGCCGCGGCGCGGATTTCGCTGAGGGACTGGCGCGGCGTGATCGCCTCGGGATCGAGCTTGATCTCGATGATCGCGGGCTTGCCGGCGGCGCGGGCGCGCGTGAAGGCGGCGGCGAAATCCTCGGTGCGCTCCACCACCTCGCCATGGGCGCCATAGGCGCGCGCCAGTGCCGCGAAGTCGGGATTGACGAGATCGGTGGCGATGGGGCGCGCGGGGTAGTGGCGCTCCTGATGCATGCGGATGGTGCCGTACATGCCGTTGTTGACCAGGAGCACGATGACGTCGAGGCCGTATTGGACCGCGGTGGCGAGCTCCTGCCCGGTCATCTGGAAATCGCCGTCGCCGGCGAAGCACACCACGGGGTGCGCGGGATCGCGCACCTTGGCGCCGAGGGCCGCCGGAAAGCCGTAGCCCATGGAGCCGCTGGTGGGCGCGAGCTGGGTCCCCAGGCCGCGATAGCGGTGGAAGCGATGGAGCCAGGTGGCGAAATTGCCGGCGCCGTTGGTGTAGATCGTGTCCGCGGGCATGTTCAGGTCGAGCCAGCGCACGATCTCGCCCATCTGGATGCGGCCGGGCGAGCGCGGCGGCGTCTGCCAGGCGGCGAATTCCCCATGCGCCGCCTCGGTGCGGGCGCGCCAGCGCGGGTTCTCGATGACAGGCAACTCCGCGATCGCCTTGGCGAAGGCGCGCGGCGTCGCGTTGATGGCGATCGCGGGCTGATAGACGCGGCCCAGCTCCTCGGCGCTCGCATGAATATGGATCAGACGCTGCCTCGGCGTGGGGATGTCGAGGAGGGTATAGCCGCCGGTGGTCATCTCGCCCAAGCGCGCGCCGAGCACGATCAGGAGATCCGCCTCCTGGACGCGCTTCGCCAGCTTCGGATTGATGCCGATGCCGACGTCGCCCGCATAGCTGGGGTGAGTGTTGTCGAAGCGGTCCTGGCGCCGGAAGGCGCAGCCGACGGAGAGCGCGTTGGCGGCGGCGAAGCTCTCGATCGCTCTCACCGCCGCGGCGTCCCACTGGCTGCCGCCCAGCAGCAGGAACGGCCGCTCGGCGCGGCGGAGCTCGTCCATCACTTCCGATGTCTGCATCGCCGAGGGCGCGGTCTCGACCCGTTTCCACGGCTCGGCGTCGCGGACCTCCGCGGGCTCGCGAAGCATGTCCTCCGGCAGCGCCAGCACCACCGGCCCGGGCCGGCCCGATGTCGCGACGTAGTAGGCGCGGCTGATGAATTCCGGGATCCGCTTGGGATCGTCGATCTCCGCCACCCATTTGGCGAGCTGGCCGAACATGCGGCGATAGTCGAGCTCCTGGAACGCCTCGCGCTCGAGGGCGTCCCGCTGCACCTGGCCGATCAGCATGATCAGCGGCGTCGAATCCTGCATGGCGATGTGGAGGCCGGCGCTGCCGTTGGTGGCGCCGGGTCCCCGCGTCACCATGACGATGGCGGGCCTGCCGGTGAGCTTGCTATGCGCCTCCGCCATCATGGTGGCGCCGCTCTCGTGGCGGCAGGTGATGGTGCGGATCGAGTTCGCGTCGTAGAGCGCGTCGAGGACCGCGAGATAGCTCTCGCCGGGCACGCAGAAGGCGGTGTCGGCGCCGTGGATCTTCAATTGATCCACGAGAATCTGCGCGCCGGTGCGCGCGCGGGTCGGAGCGGTCATCGCGGACCTCGAGGCAACGGACGGAAGTGCCGGATCACTTGATCGGCGAGAACGCCGTCGGCACCAGGATCTTGCTCTCCTGGGTGCGGATCAAGGGCTGGATCTTCGCCACATAGGCCTTCCACCCCTCGTCGGCCTGCATCAGGGCGCGGCGCTTCGAGCGCTCCTCGAAATTGTCGTAGGCCCACATATGGACGATCTGGTTCAGCGGGCCGATCTCGGTGGTGAAGTAGCCCACCATGTGGCCGAGGATCTTGGTCTGGATCGCCATCCCCTCGCTCTGGTAGAGGCGAAGATACTCCGGCGTCTTGCCGGGATGCAGCGTGTAGGTACGTTCCTCGACGATCACGGACGACCCTCCTTCGTGGTTCGGATGCTCGGATGGCACCGCTCAGTACCTCAGAGGTATTGGAGTTTCCACCCCGCCGCAATGGGGTCGTGGAAGTGGCGAGACCGCGACCGTGATGCCTAAGCGGAGCCCTTGGCCCTGACGGCGGCCCATCGACCCGGCGACATGCCGTAGACCTTCTTGAAATGGCGGGTCATGTGACTTTGATCCGCAAAACCGCAGGAGCCCGCGGCGTCGACCAAAGATGTGCCCTGCCGGATCAGCGAGCGCACCCGGTCGAGGCGGCGCAAGATGAGATATCGGTAGGGGCTGGTGCCCAGGCACGCCCGGAAATGCCGCGCCACCGCATATCGCGAAAATCCCGTGACCGCTTCCAACTCCGTGGAGCCGACGACGTTCTCCACATTGGCATCCAGGAAGTCGCGTGCCTTGCCGACGGCGCGCCAGTGACGCGCCGACAACCTCCGTCGCGTGACCGACGGATCGGCCTCGGCCAGGGCTTCCGCGAGATCGAGAATAATCTGGTCGCGGTGCAGCTCGTCCAATGCCAGGTCGAGGTCGTCGAGCGCGGGGACGATCGCGGCGGTCAGGCGTCTATTGGTCGAAACAACGTCGCGCACGAAGGGAAGCGGGCAGCGCGTCTCGCCCAACGCGTCGTGAATCGCGCGGGCGTCGACATAGAGGATTCTGTACCGAAACCCCGCGCCGGTTCCGGCATGACCGTCATGGGTCTCGTCCGGATGCAGCACGAACACCTGGCCAGGCACGCTGTGCTCCGCCGCGCCCCTGTATCTGAAGGATTGGACGCCATGGAGCGTGAGGCCGATGGCGTAGGTATCGTGCCGGTGCGGATCGAAGGCATGCCCCGCGAAGAAGGCCTCGATCCGCTCGAATCCCCCACACGAGGGCGCGGTCCGGATCCAGTCGGCGGCCGCCCCGCCGCCCGATCGTTCAAGACGCCTGGCCGAGCCTTCGTTCATAAGAAACGCCATGCGTTTCTATACCAGGAACGCGGTCCTGGCTCCACATCGAGGGCGCTCGCCGCTCCGGGAAGGCACTCATGAAACCGAGGGCAGAGGTAACCAAATATGTCCGCTTCGAGCACGGCGGAACCGTCTCCTACGGAATCTGGGAAAACGACACGGTAAAGGCGCTAAGGGGTGATCTCTTCAACGGCCCGACTTTGACGGGACGCGAGTATCCCGCGTCGCAAACCAGGTTTCTGGTGCCCTGCGAGCCGTCGAAGGTGATTGCGGTCGGCCTGAACTACGCCAGTCATCGCGTGCACGTGGAAAGCTCGGAAGGCGTCCTCGTCAATGCCGCGGGACGGCCGGTCCCCTCGGACTATCCCGGCGTGTTCGCCAAGTTCCCCACCAGCCTCATCCCCGACGGCCAGGACATCGTGTTTCCCGACGACGCCACCAATGTCCATTTCGAGGGCGAGCTGGCCCTGATCATCGGCAAGAAAGCGAAGAACGTTTCGGTTGAGGAGGCGCCGGACTATGTTTTCGGCGTCACCATCTGCAACGATCTCGTCGACCGCGAATGGCTGCTCGAGGACCTGCAATGGTTCCGCGCCAAGGGATCGGACAATTTCGGTCCCATCGGCCCGGCGATCGTGACCGGCCTCGACTACGGCAACCTCGGGCTCGAGACGCGGGTGAACGGCGAGGTACGGCAGTCGTCGAACACCAACGAGCTGGTGTTCTCGCCCGACAAGATCCTGAGCTACTGCAGCAAGTACGTGACGCTGCTGCCCGGCGACGTCATCTTCACCGGCACACCAGGAAAAACCCAGAGAGTCACGAAGGGCGACACCATCGAGGTGGAAATCGAGGGCATCGGCCTGCTGCGCAACATGGTCGCGACCTGAACACGAACTGGCGAATCTTGGATTAGGAGGTCAAGCAGATGAGTCTCGAGTCCGTTCGTGCGTTCATGGCCGAAAAGGCGCCGGACGTTACCGTCGTCGAGCTCGGACAGAGCAGCAACACGATGACGCTCTCGGCGGCGTGGAACGTCAAGCCGGCGCAGATCGCCAAGGCGCTCTCGCTCCGGGTCGGCGACCGCAACCTCCTGCTGCTCGCCTGCGGCGACGCCCGACTGGACAACAAGAAGGTCAAGTCGGCGTTGGGCGGCAAGGCAAGGATGCTGCCGCCCGAGGAGGCAACGGCGATTACCGGGCATCCGGTCGGTGGCGTGTGCCCGTTCGGTCTTGCGACGCCGCTGCCGATCTATTGCGACGTCTTGCTCAAGAAATATGACGTGGTGGTGACCGGCGGCGGCTCGACGCACAGTGCGCTGCGCATCAATCCCCTGCGCATGGCGGAGCTGGTCGGCGCGAAATGGGTGGATGTCTGCGAGGGGTCGCCGTAACGGCTCGCCTCAGAACACCTTCTCCCACTCCAGGTTCCACTTGAGGGCACCCTTCTCGGTGCCGTGAGTGAGGCCGAGGAGATATCCCACGCCGTATCGCAGCTCGCCGAGGCCCTGTCCGAAGCTGAACTTGCCGTAGGTGACCGGACCGGCGCGGAGCTCCTGGTCTCTGATCCCCGGCGCCCGGTCCACCGGACCCACGTCGCCGAACACCTCGAAGCCGGGCTGGAACTGCCGCGTCACGGTCCAGAGCGACTGCCAGGCGTAATTGAAATTGACGCTCTTCTCGTCGTTATCGGGACCGAAGGGGTGCTCGAAGAAGAGGTTGAGGACGTGGACGGTGGGTCCGAATTCCTTCTGCAGGGTCGGACCGATCTCCAGGTGATGGGTGTTGCCGACGCGGGTGGACTTGCCGACCTCCGCGAAGATGCCGGGGTCGAGCCAGTATTCGCCCTGATCGGCGAGTTGGAAGGTGTTCTCCCAGGTGATCTCGTCGAGTCGGCGCGGCGGATCGCTCGAGGTGCGCGACCACGCGAACTCCAGCTCGGTGCCCCACCACGGCAGGAAGCCATAGCCGATCTCCAGCGTGCCGGTCTCGTTGTGCTTCTTCGAAGGATCGGGATCGAAGGTGTAGGAGCCGTTGTGCTCGATCTCGAACTCCTTGTACTCGACGATCGGCGGATGGATGGTGAAGTCGGCGCGGGCGGTCCCCGCGATGCCAAGCCCCACCGCCGCCAGGATGATGACGGCGGCCGCCCGCGTCAGCGTCCGCGCCGGCGCATTGCTGAACCAGCGCATCAGCGTCAGCAGGACGATCAGCGTCGCGGCCCAGAACAAGAGCTGGATTCCGGCTGGACGCGCGACGTAGCCGACGAGGATATGCAGGACCCGGCCGAGCACGCTGTCCTCGCTGAGAAGCCATGACGTGTCCCAGATCTGATTGCCGAGGGTCGGCAGCACGTCGGCCTGGGTCAGGAAGGCGGCGCCCTGGGAGGCGAGGCCGGCGGCGAGCAGCAGGATCATCCAGCTCGTCACCGCGAAGAGATGACGGGTCGGGATCCGCAATAATCCCAGATAGAGACCGGCCCCCACGATCGCGCCGCCGATAAGGCCGATGGCGCCGCCGCCAAGCATGTTGATGAGACCGCCGCCGCCCGCCGCGGCCAGGCCGTAGAGGAAGAGCACGACCTCGGAGCCTTCCCGCAGCACCGCGATGCCGACCACCATCGCCAGCGCATAGAGCGGCCGCGCGCCGGACGCCACGTCGCGGCCGAGCGCCTTGGCCTCCATGGCCATTTCCTTGCCGTGCCGGCCCATCCAGACGTTGTGCCAGCCGAGCATGCCGACGGCGGCGAAGAGGATGGTGGCGTTGAAGACCTCCTGCCCCATTCCCGCCACCGCCTCGGCGATCTCGGCGGCGAAGCCGGCGACGACGCAGGCGCCGAGCGTGCCGAGAGCGATGCCGGTGGAGATCCAGCGGCCGCGGCCGGGCGTGCCCTTGCTGGCGGCCAGCACGATGCTGACGATGAGCGAGGCCTCGAGGACCTCGCGAAACACGATGATGGCGACAGCGATCATGAAAGTTCCCGCAGTCTGAACGTTGGAAGCTTGCTGGTTATTGCCGGCGCGCGCCTGCTACTTGACGATCAGCTTTCCCTGCGCCGTGTCCTGATGAAAGTCGCCGAAGAAGCCGTAGGTCCCGGGATCGAGCGGACCCACGATGACCAGGATCTGCTGCCCGGGGGAGACGACCTTCTCCCGGTGCAGCTCGGTGCTCTCGAATTCCTCCGGCGTCGCATCCAGGTTCTTGACGATGAGGCGGACCTTGACCCCCGCCGGCACCTGCAGCTCTGGGGGCTCGAAGCGGTGCTCCTTGATATTCAAGGTGAATTCAGGATCGGCGGCCCATGCCGGCGACGTCACCGCCGCCAGGCCCAACCCGATCGCCCACACTCCCAGTGCACGTCTCAAGCGCGGCTCCCATTAACCAAAACTAGGATTAATAATCAGTCGCAACGCTGAATGTATTGCGACTCATTCTCAGGCACAAGATCTTTCCGTCCACGTCTTATCGCCGCCGCCGCGGGCAAATCGTCGCAGACTTGCTGCGGCAGGCACCGGGGTGGGTCATGATGGACGGCAACGACCCAGCGAGGCTCAGGCACATGCCGATGACCAGCGACCCGGAATCCGACGCCCTGCTGTCGGCGAATCTGGATTTCTATCGCGCCTTCACCACGCACGACGTGGAGGCGATGGGCAAGGTCTGGGCGCTGGAGACGCCGGTCCTGTGCATGCATCCGGGCTGGACGCTGCTGCGCGGGCGGACCGCCGTCATGGACAGCTGGCAACAGATCCTGAGCAATCCCGACGCGCCCCACGTCAATTGCCACGAGGACCAGGCCTTCGTCTTCGGCGAGGTCGGCATCGTCACCTGCGAAGAGGAACTGGACGGCGGCTGGCTCGCCGCCACCAACATGTTCGTGAAGGAGCAGGGTACCTGGCGCCTGGTGCATCACCAGGCAAGCCCGATCCTCAGCCGCCGCGCCGAGCCCGCGCGTCCCGGCAGGCTGCACTGAACTCGCGGCCCTACACGAAGCGCGCCGACGCCTCTCCCAGCTTCTCGATCGAGACGTCCACGGTCTCGCCGGCCTTCGGCCACTTCGTGCTGACGATGCTGCCGGTCAACACCACCATGCCCTTGCGCAGCGGCCGGCCGCGGGCGATGCGGTTGTTGGCGAGCCAGGCGAGCGCGTTGAGGGGATGGCCCAGCACATCGGCGCCGACGCCCCGCCCCTGCTCCACGCCCTCGATGGTCATGGACCCCGCCAGCGCGGCGAGATCGAGGCGGCGCCAGCCCGTCACCGCCGGTCCCAGTACCGCACCGCCATTCCAGGCGTTGTTGGCGGCGAGCCCCGCCGCCGTCACCTTGCGGTACTCGGCGTTGTGATCCTCGATGATCTCGATCGCGGGATGGCAGGACGCCACCGCCGCCGCCACGCTGTCGTGGTCATAGGGCTTGCCGCGGTCGGGGAGATCGGCGCCCAAGGTCATGCCGATCTCGCATTCGACGGCGACGTTCACGTAGTCGCCGCAGTTGATGGTGGCGGGGCTGCGGTGGAGGACCCGCTCGAAGATCGCGCCGGGCACCGGCTCGTGGATGCCCATCAGCTCCTGCATCACCTTGGTGGTGATCGCGATCTTGTAGCCGACGAGGGGTCCCGCGCGTGCGCGCCCAGCGCTCCTGCAGGATCTCCTGGGCCGCATAGGCCTCGTCGAGGCCCGCGGGCATCACGTCCGGCGGCAGCGGCGGCAGATTGCCGCGTGTCCGCGCGAGCTTGTCGAAGAATTCGGCGATGCGTTCTACGCGCGCCCTGTCGACCATGATCTCCTCCCGCTCTTGCTTACCGCAATCATGCCGGGCAGGCTCGGCAGCGACAAGCGGGTCCTTGCCCACGAGCGCGTGCATGGCTCCGCCGGCAGCGAAATCTGTGAGGGAAATTAGTGTCATGCGCAGCTACAAGATTGCCGCCATCCCCGGAGACGGTATCGGCAAGGAAGTGATCGCCGCCGGCCTCGAGGCGCTCGCCGCGCTGGAGCGCCGGGACGGCGGTTTCCACCTCGAGGTGCAGCATTTCCCCTGGGGCTCCGATTATTTTCGAGAGCAAGGCAAGCTGATGCCCGAGGACGGCGTGGCGACGCTCAGGAAATTCGACGCCATCTTCTTTGGCGCCGTGGGCGATCCGCAGATTCCCGATCACGTGACGCTCTGGGGCCTCAGGCTGCCGATCTGCCAGGGCCTCGACCAGTACGCGAACGTGCGGCCCACGCGATTGCTGCCGGGCATCCAGGGACCGCTGCGCAACGTCGGATCCCAGGATCTCGACTGGGTGATCGTGCGCGAGAATTCCGAGGGCGAATACGCCGGCAACGGCGGCCGCGTGCATCGGGGCCTGCCGGAGGAAGTCGCCACCGAGACGGCGATCTTCACCCGTACCGGCGTCGAGCGCATCATGCGCTTCGCCTTCGATCTGGCGTGGAAGCGTCCGCGCAAGAAGCTCACTGTCGTCACCAAGTCGAACGCCCAGCGCCACGGCATGGTGATGTGGGACGAGATCGCCGCCGAGGTGGCAGCGGAGTTCCCCGACGTCACCTGGGACAAGGAGCTGGTGGACGCCATGACGACCCGCATGGTGCTGAAGCCCAGGACGATCGACGTCGTCGTGGCGACCAACCTGCACGCGGACATTCTCAGCGACCTCGCCGCGGCGCTGGCGGGCAGCCTCGGCATCGCGCCCACGGGCAACCTCAATCCCGAGCGGAAATTCCCCTCGATGTTCGAGCCGATCCACGGCTCCGCCTTCGACATCACCGGGAAGGGCATCGCCAATCCCGTCGCGACATTCTGGACCGCCTCGATGATGCTGGAGCATCTCGGCGAGGAGGATGCCGCCCGCCGCCTGCTGCGCGCCGTCGAGCGCGTCACCGCCGATCCCGCGCTGCACACGCCCGACCTCGGCGGCAAGGCAACCACGCGCCAGGTGACCGACGCCGTCGTGGCGGCGATCAAGGCGGACAACGCGTGATCACCGGAGACAACACCCCATGCGACTAGCGATCATCGGACAGCAGGCCTTCGGCAAGGCGACGCTCGACGCGTTCCGCGATCACGGCGACGACGTGGCCGGCGTCTTCGTGGCGCCGGAGAAGCCCGGCAGCCGGCCCGATCCGCTCCGCGCCGGCGCGGAGGAGGTCGGCATCCCCGTGTTCCAGATCCAGCGCTACGGCAGCGACGAGGCGCTGGCGGCGCTGCGCGGTCTCGCCGTCGATATCGGCATCATGGCCTATGTGACGCAATTCGTGCCGCAGTCCTTCGTCACCATCCCCAAGCACGGCACGATCCAGTTCCACCCGTCCCTGCTGCCGGCCCATCGCGGCCCGTCCTCGATCAACTGGCCGATCATCCTGGGCCGCCCCGAGACCGGGCTCAGCATCTTCCGGCCCGTGGACGGCCTCGACGAGGGACCCGTCATCCTGCAGAAGCGGGTCACCATCGGGCCCGAGGACACCCTGGGCTCGATCTATTTCGATCACATCTTTCCCCAGGGCGTGGCGGCGCTCCTCGAAGCGGCGGATCTCGTGGTCTCCGGCCGGGCGGTCGAGCACGCCCAGGAGCAGGCCGGCGCCAGCTACGAGGGCTGGGTGCGCGACGCCGAGGCGCGGGTCGCCTGGGCGCAGCATGTGGATGTGATCTACAATCTCATCCGCGGCTGCAATCCCCAGCCTGGCGCCTGGACCACTGCCGGCGGCAAGCGCCTGCAGATCTTCGACGCCCGCAAGATCACGCTCGCACACCTTCGCCATGGTCAAGGGCCTGAAGCTCGGCCAGGTGGCGGCGATCACCGCGGAGGGGTTCACCGTGCACGGCCAGGGCGGCTTCATCGAGGTGCTGCGCTGCCGCCTCGACGGCGGCGCGAAGCTCGCCGGCAAGGACGCCGGCATCGCGCCGGGAACGCTGCTGGAGTAGGCTTTCGGGCGCCAGCACCGGGGAAGGCAGCCATGACGGACTCCGACAAGCTCTTCGCGGGATCGATCCCGGCGCTCTACGATCGCTACCTCGGACCCTTCATCTTCCAGCCCTATGCCGACGATCTGGCGGAGCGGCTGGCGCAGGGGACGGCGCGGCACATACTGGAAACCGCGGCCGGCACCGGCATCGTCACGCGGACCGTGGCAAGCAAGCTGCCGGAGGCCGCGGTCGTGGGTACCGATCTCAACCAGCCCATGCTCGACTACGCGAAGGCGCAGACGGACGCGCAGAACGTCACCTGGCGGCAGGTCGACGCCCAGGCCCTGCCCTTCGGCGACGCGACTTTCGACGCCGTCATCTGCCAGTTCGGCGTCATGTTCTTCCCCGACAAGGCGAAGGCGTTCAGCGAGGCGCGGCGGGTGCTGCGGCCGGGCGCGCCCTTCATCTTCAGCGTCTGGGACCGCATCGAGGAGAACGAGGCCGCCGATATCGTCACGCAGACCGTCGCCGGACTATTTCCGAAGGACCCGCCGGGCTTCCTGGCCCGCACGCCGCACGGCCACCACGACACCCGCATCATCACGGAGACGCTGCGCCGGGCGGGATTCGGCCGCGCCACCAGCGAGACGCTGGCGAGGCGCGGGCGCGCGCCGTCGCCGCGCGATGCCGCCATCGGATTCTGCCAGGGCACGCCGCTGCGCAGCGAGATCGAGGCCCGGGACAAGACGTGGCTGGAAACCGCGACCGATGCGGCGACGCAGGCCATCACCGACCGCCTGGGCTCCGGCCCGATCGATTCAAAGATCCAGGCTCACGTCATCACCGCGTGGCGCTGAGGAGCCTGCCGGCTGCCACGGGGCGCATCAGCCTCCGACGATTCCCGAGCCGATGACGGAACCGCTCAGCAGCAGCTTGCCCGCGGCGGGGTAGTTCCGCCGCTGCACGGAAGCGTGTTGCGCCGCGACCTGAAGATCGCGCAACCGCCGTTGCAGCGGCGAGGTCTCATAGAGCGCGCCGCTGCCGCCGAGCGCGAAGCACGCGCTGGCGGCGCGAACACAGGCAGTGGAGATCCACACCGCGGCCTGCGTGCCCTGGGTGAGGAGCGCCTCGTCGTTCAGCGTCCCCGCAAGGGCGTGGCGCCAGTGGCTGGCCGCCTGGACCTGGAGAAACGCCCGCGCCGCCCTGACCTCGGCTTCAATGCGACCGAGCTCGCCCTGGAACATCTCCGAGTCCCGCATCGGCGCGGCGGCCCGCAGTTGCTGCCGCCCGGTATTGGCGAGCGCGACGAGGTCGTCCAAGGCGCCCTCGGCCATGCCTACGGCGACGGCGGCATGCATAAGTGAAGCAACTTGCATCGCGGCCTGGGAGAGCAGTCCCCGCACGCAGGGCACGCCGGCGATGATGTCGAAGAAGTTTTCCGCAGGGATCGTCTTGTCCTTGATGGCGATGTGATGGCTTCCGGTACCTTTCAGCCCGGAGACATGCCAGGTATCCTCGATCTCCCAGTCCCGCGCCGACAGCACGAAGCCCCGGATCATCGGCGGGCCGCCCGCGCCGGCCGGACCAGCGACGGGTTTCCCGCCCTCGGTTACGACACAGAGCCCACCCATCCAGTCGGCATGCTGACAGCCGCTGGCGAACGACCATCGTCCGCTGACCCGCCAACCGCCCGCCATCGCCTCGGCCGTCCCGCCCGGCTGGCCAGAGCCGGCCACGATCACGTCCGGGCCATTCCGGTAAAGGTGCTCGTAGGTTGCCCGCGGCAGCAAGGGCATGAAATTCGCGGACGTGCTGGCGATCATCGCGGTCCAGCCGACCGAGCCATCGATCCGGCCGAGCGCGGCGACGACCTCCAGCGCCGTCGGAAGATCGACCTCCAGCCCGCCATGGCTTTGCGGGACGAACAGGCGAAAGATGCCGATCGATTTCAGCGCTTGCACGAGATCGGGCGGAATCCGGCGCCCGGCTTCGATCTCCGCGGCGCGCGCGGCGATCCCGGGGGCCAGTTCTCGGATATCGGCGAGGAGGCGTTTGGCTGTGTCTGTCATGCCGAAATCCTGGGGCGCCCGCATTGCCACAGGATTTCAGCACTCGGGAATAGGGTTACAGATGAAACACGGCCGGCGGTCGGCCCTAGGCGCGCTCGGCCTCCGGATGCCAGGCCAGGACACGGCGGCGGATGATCTCCATCACCTTCACCAGGACGGAGCCCGCGACGGCGATGGCGACGATGCCGGCGAAGACGCCCGGAGAATCCGCAAAGCGCATGGACTGCATCATGTCGCCGCCGAGCCCCTCGCCGCCCATCGCCATCTCCGCGATGACGGCGACGATGAGGGAGATCGGCAGCGCCACCTGCAGCCCGGTCATGATCTCCGGGAAGGCGGCGGGAAGCGCCACCTCCCAGAGGAGGGCGCTCTCGCCGGCGCCGAGGCCGCGCGCCGACCACAGCATGAACTTGTCGACGCTGTCAGTGGCAGCCCAGGACGCGACGATGACGGGGAAGACGGCGGAGAACGTCACCATCAGGATCTTCGATTCATCGAAGACCCCGAACCAGAGCACGAAGACCGGCAGGAAGGCGATCTTCGGCATCGGCAATCCCACGGAGACCAGGGGATCGAGGAGCCAGCGCGCGAAGCGCACCCGCGCGATGAGGATGCCGAGCACGATGCCGAGGGCGCCCGCCAGCACGAAACCGAACAGCGCGCGGTAGAGGGTGAGCGCCAGGCTCAGGGGCAATTGCCCGGAGACGATGTCCTTGGCGAGGCGCGCCGCCACGCTCGCCGGCGACGGCAGCAGGAAGGCGGTGACCACGTGCAGCGCCGCCGCCGTGTCCCAGGCGACCAGCAGCAGCACCATGAGAAGGCTGCGGCGGAAACCTCGTGCGAGGACGGCGCGCGTCACTCCCGCCATGCGAGCGCCCTTCGCATGGCGACGAGATAGAGGCGGTCGGCGAAGAACCCCACCGCCGCCACCGTGAGGACGCCGGCGAACATGGCGGCGTAGTTGCCGCCCTCGCCCAGGAAGGAGATCAGATACCCGAGGCCGCGCTGGCCGATCAGGAACTCCGAGCTCACCAGCAGGATGAAGGAGAGCGCCAGCGCATTCCGCGCGCCGGCGAGGATCTCCGGCAGCGCTGCCGGCAGCACCACTTCCCAGACCACGGCGCGGCGTCCGGCGCCGGCCGCCAGCGCCGACCAGATCAGCGCGCGGTCGACGCCGCGGGCGCCGTTGTAGGCGCTCAGCACCACCGGCAGCAGGCAGCCGAGGAAGATCGAGGCGATCTTCGACGCGCTGCCAAGGCCGAGCCAGAGGATCATCACGGGGATGAGCGCCGACTTCGGCATCGGGTAGAGCGCCTTCACCAGGGGATGCACGAGCTCGTCGAGAGAGCGATAGGACGCCATGAGCACGCCGAGGGCCACGCCGACGACGACGCCGAGCACCAGACCCGCCACCAGGTTCTGCAGGGAGGAAAGACCATTGCTCACGAGATCGCCGGAGCGCAGCAGCTCCCACCACGCCACCGCCACCGCGCTCAGCGGCGGCAGCTCGCCGGGATCGACGAGATCGAGGCGCGGCGCCGCTTCCCAGATCAGTGCCAGCAGGAGGAGCGGCAGGTAGCGCGCGAGGGTCTTCACCCGCCGGCGCCCGTCTGCGCCTGGGCAACCAGTGCCTCCTGGCGCACGGAATCCCAGAGGTGCTCGACCCTGTCGTTGAACTCCGGGGATTTCTGGATCTCCGGCCCGGCGCGGCCGTCCCGGCCTGTCGCGACGATCTCCTTGATGCGGCCGGGCCGCGCCGACATCACGGCGACGCGGTCGGCGAGATAGACCGCCTCGCGCACGTCGTGGGTGACGAAGACCACGGTCTTCGGCCGCCGCTCCATGATCGTGAGCAGCTCCTCGTGCATGAGGCCGCGGGTCTGCGCGTCGAGGGCGCCGAAGGGCTCGTCCATCAGGAGGATCGCGGGATCGATGGCGAGGGTGCGGGCGATCGCGACGCGCTGCTTCATGCCGCCGGAAAGCTGGGCCGGATAGCTGTCCTCGAACCCCCGGAGATGCACGAGGTCGATGAACTCCTGGGCGCGCGTCTCGCGCTCGGCCTTCGCGAGGCCCTGCTTCTCCAGGCCGTAGAGGATGTTCTGGCGGACAGTCTTCCAGGGGAAGAGCGCGAAATTCTGGAAGACGATGCCGCGGTCGGCACCGGGACCGCTCACGGCTGTGCCGCCGACGGTGATGCGTCCTTGCTCCACCGGCAGGAAGCCGCCCAGGAGATAGAGGAGCGTGCTCTTGCCGCAGCCCGACGGTCCCAGCAGTGCCACGAACTCGCGCTCGCGCACCTCGAGGCTGACGCGATCGAGGGCCAGCACCGTCCGGCCGCGCTGTGGCCGGTAGGTGTGGCTCACGGCCTCGAAGGCGATGTCGGTGCTGGACATCCCGATTATTTCAGACGCTTCGCGGCGTCCTCGACCAGGGAGAGGTCGGTATATTTCTGGATGTCGATGTCCATATTGAGAAGGCCGAGCTCCTTCTGCACTTTGAGATTGCTCTCAAGCGCCGCCAGGTTCGGCTTGCCGTCGGGATCGCGGTAGTAGTCCTTCTTGGTGAAGACCCAGTCATCGAACTCCGATTTCGGCGATTTGGTGAAGCCGGCGAGGATGTCCACGGCCTCGGCGTGGTTCTTCGGGTCGAGATACCAGCGGGTGGCGCGGATCCAATCCTCGAAGAAATCCACGAGCTGGGCGCGATGCTCGCTGATGTACCCCGCGCGCGCCGCCAGCAGCGTGGTCTGCGCCGGGCCCCATGGCGCCTTTCAAGGTGAAGAGCGTGCGGAGCGCGCCGTCCTTGTGGGCGATGATGGAGAATGGCGTCACCTCGCCGGCGAGGTCCACCTTCTTCTGCTTCAGCGCCGCCGTCATGTTGGGGAATTCCACCTCGACGATGCGGTAGTCGCGCTTCTCCTTGAGACCGTGATCCAGCAGGATCTTCCGCATCGCCATGTCGATGGCGCCGCCGATGCCGTTGGACGCCAGCACCTTGTCCTTGAGATCCTCGATGGTTTTGATCGGCCCGTCGGCGAGCACCATGTACTCGCTGGTGTAGTAGCCCTCGATGCCGTCCTGGTAGAGGTCGGCGACGACGCGGATGTCGTCCATGTGCGCGTTCTGGATCGCGAGCCCGACGGAGGAGAAGGCGAGCGCCGCCAGGTCGAGTTCGCCCGCCGCGAGCGCGGTGATCTGCGGCGCGCTGCCGCGGAACTTCACCGTCTCGACGGTGTAGGACGTGCCGTAGTGCTTCAGGATGTCAGGCTTCAGGAACAGGATCGCGGTGAGCTGGCCCGGCACCACCGCCCAGCCGACCCGCACCTTCAGTGGCTCCGCCACCGCCGGACCGGTTGCCAGAAGCGCGGCGAGCACCAGCATTGCCCCGATGAAGGAAAATCTCCGCATCCCGTCCTCCCAGGCGGCGGTCCCGCGCTGGTGCGCAGTTTATCGTTCGACCACCACCGCCGCGCCGCATATTCCTAGCGGGCTCGGCGCCTTGTCAACGAGGGAGGGTCGGAGTTTGGCGATCACTTCTTGATGACGTCGGATGTCCTTGATACGACTGGCGGTGCTCGAGTTGGGCATCGCGGCCCGTAGCGAGGCTTCATGTACGTTCCCCGGCAGATGCGGCGGGCCGCCTGGCTGCTGCTCGCGCTGCTGGCGCTCCCGACGGCGCCCGCGAGGGCGGCGGAGCCGGGCCCCCAGGGACCGGCCATCGGGCAATTCCGCGAGCAGCGCTACCTCATTCCCTGGGAACTCGGGGGCAGCACGCTGCTGCTGGAGGCGACGGTCTATCGGCCGGAGGGCGAACGCCCCTCGCCGCTCGCCATCATCAACCACGGCTCGCCGCGGGATGCCGCCCAGCGGGCGCAGATGCACGCCACCTACCGGACGGCGTCCCAATGGCTGGTGTCGCAGGGCTATGTCGTGGTGGTCCCGATGCGCCGGGGATACGGCGGCACCGGCGGCGGCTGGGCCGAGAGCGCGGGCTCCTGCGCCAACCCCGGCTATTTCAACGCCGGCATCGCCAGCAGCCAGGACATCGCGGCGGTCATCGCCTACATGGACCGGCAGCCTTTCGTCGACGCCAAGCGCATCGTCCTGATCGGGCACTCCGCCGGCGGCTGGGCGGCGCTCGCGAGCGCGAGCCGGAACCTCGACGGCGTGATCGGCGTCGTCAATTTTGCCGGCGGCCGCGGCTCGCTGCGGCCGGACGAGGTGTGCAGCCCCGATCGCCTCGTCGACGCGGTCAAGCAGTACGGCGCTACGACGCGCGTTCCGACGCTCTGGATCTACGCCGAGAACGATCATTTCTTCGGTCCGGTGCTCGCGCGGCGGATGTTCGACACCTTCGTCGCCGCCAGCGCGCCCCAGGCGGAGTTCTTCCCGGCTCCCGCCACGGGCAAGGACGGTCATCAATTCATCAACGAGGGTTCCCCCGTCTGGGAGCCCGTCGTTGGCGCTTTTCTGCGCAAAATCGGAGCATCCCGCTAGCACGGCATCGCGGTCGCCGCACCTGGACAGGCGCCCCGCCGCCGTTGCACGATCCCGGCCGCAGCAGTGACGGAGATGGGTGCATGCGTGAATTGGGGCTCGGCAATCCCGTACCGCGGACGGAGGATCTTTACCTCCTGCGCGGCCTCGGGCGCTATACGGACGACATCAACCTTCCGCGCCAGGCCCATCTCTACGTGCTGCGCTCGCCCCACGCCGCCGCGCGCATCCGCGCCATCGACACCTCGGTGGCGCTCAAGGCGCCGCGCGTGCTCTGCGTCCTCACCGGCGAGGACGTCATCAAGGCCGGCTTCACCAACTTCGCCTCCCGCGTGCCGCGCAAGCGTCCCGACGGCAGCCCCAGCTACGTGCCGCCCTACCGGGCGCTGGCGGTGGGGCGCGTCCAGCACGTGGGCGATCCCGTTGCCGCCATCGTCGCGGAGACGCTGCACGAGGCCAAGGACGCCGCCGAGCTGATCGAGATCGACTACGAGATCCTGCCCTCGGTCACCGACACGTCAGCCACCCTCGCGCCCGGCGCGGCGGTGGTCTGGGAGGAGACGCCGGACAATCTCTGCTTCCTGCACAAGGCCGGCGACAAGGCGGCGAGCGACGCCGGTTTCGCCCGCGCCCATCACGTGGCCCGCGAGCGCTTCCTCATCACCCGCGTCGCCACCAATTCCATGGAGGGACGCACCGCGCTCGGCGCCTACGACCGGCGCCAGGATCGCTACACGCTCCACGCGGGGCTGCAGGCGGTGCACGGCATCCGCCAGGAGATCGCCCAGGTCTTCAATCTCCCGGCCACCAGCTTCCGCGTGATCTCCCCCGATGTCGGCGGCGCCTTCGGGATGAAGGGCAGCCTCTATCCCGAGCTGATCCTGACGCTCTGGGCATCGCGGCTCATCGACCGGCCGGTGAAGTGGATCGCCGAGCGGAGCGAGGGGCTGATCTCCGATGACCAGGCCCGGGACAACATCAGCGATGTGGAGCTCGCCCTCGACAAGGACGGCAAGTTCCTGGCGCTCCGCGTCGCCACCACAGCCAATCTCGGGGCCTATCTCGCCCTCAACGGCACCTTGGTGCCGGTCAACAACATGGGCGGCCTCGCCGGCGTCTATACGATTCCCGCCTTCGACGTGGCGATATCGGGCGTCTTCAGCCATACGCTGCCGACCTCGCCCTATCGCGGCGCCGGACGGCCGGAAGCCTCCTACTGCATCGAGCGCATCATCGACATCGCCGCCCGCGACATGGGAATCGACAAGGTGGAGCTGCGCCGGCGCAACATGATCCCGGCATCGGCGATGCCCTACAAGACGGCGCTCGTCTACACCTACGACAGCGGCGAGTTCGAGACGGTCATGAACAAATGCCTGGAGGCCGCCGACTGGAAGGGCTTCGAGGCACGCCGCGCGAGGCCCGCGCGGGCGGCAAGCTGCGCGGCATTGGCATGGCTTGCGTGATCGAGATCGCCGGCGGCCCGCACGACGTGCCCATGGAGGAAGCGGCGGAGATCCGCTTCGACGGCACCGGCAGCGTCACGTTCCTGATGGGCACCCACAACCACGGACAGGGCCACGAGACCGTGTTCCGGCAACTCGCCACCGAGTTCCTGGGCCTCCCCTGGGACAAGGTGAAGATCCTCTACGGCGACACCGACCTCGTCTATCACGGTCGCGGCACCTTCGGCTCGCGCTCCATGGCGGCCGGCGGCACCGCGATCTTTCACGCCGCCAACAAGGTGATCGCCCGGGGCAAGGAGATCGCGGCCCATCTGCTGGAGGCCTCGGCCCTCGACATCGAGTTCACCGACGGACGCTTCACCGTCGCCGGCACCGATCGCGGCATCGAGCTCACAGAGATCGCCAAGGCGTCCTTCGTGCCGGCGCGGATGCCCCGGGGCATGGAGCTGGGCCTGCAGGGCGTCGCGGTAACCTCGCCCGAGGGCGCGACCTTCCCCAACGGCTGCCATATCTGCGAGGTCGAGATCGATCCCGAGACGGGCGTCACCCAGCTCATCTCCTACGTCGTGGTCGACGACGTCGGCCGCGCGATCAATCCGCTGCTGCTCAAGGGCCAGATCCACGGCGGCATCGCCCAGGGCGTCGGCCAGATATTCCTCGAGCGCATCGTCCACGACCCCGAGAGCGGCCAGATGCTCACGGGCTCCTTCATGGACTACGGCATGCCCCGCGCCGACGACTTCCCGATGTTCGAGGTGCACAGCCACGACGTGCCCACTCGCAACAATCCCCTGGGCGTCAAGGGCGCCGGCGAGGCCGGCACGGTGGGCGCGCTGCCGGCGGTCATGAACGCCGTGGCGGACGCGGTGCTGCCGCTCGGGATCACGCACATCGACATGCCCGCGAGCCCCGAGAATATGTGGCGCGCGCTGCGGGAGGCGAAGCGGGGGTAGGGATCGTGCGTCCTTCGACGCGCTCCCTTCGTCGCTTGCTCAGGATGAGGAGGTTTTCTTGCTGCAATCTCCCATGGTCCTCATCCTGAGCAAGCGAAGCGCGTCGAAGGACGCACCGTCGCTCGTCATCGATAACTGACCCTCAAAGCCCAAATTCCGCCTCAGTCATCACCGGATTTCCGCCCAACTCGGAGTTGAACCTGCCCTCCGCTTCTGGAGGGAGGCTCGCTTGGCGCAGACGGAGATCGCTTACCGACGACATCGCGGCGCCGATCAGCGGAGTTTCGTGCCGCGGCGAACTCATCCGCGGCATCAGAACCTTCCTCGGCGACGCCCGGCACTTCCAGATCGCCTCGCTCGGCGTCCTCCTTGCTCTCAACATCGGCTGGATCGATCTCGGCGCGAGGCCGCTGCCCAGCTTTCTCGCGGTCGCCAGCGCGCTCCTGACGCAGGCCGTCTGCTCGAAGCTCTGGCGCCTCCCCGCCATCGACCTGCGCTCGCCGCTCATCACGGGCCTGTCCCTCAGCCTGCTGCTGCGGGCGGACGAGCCCTGGGTGCATGCCGCCGCCGGCGCCATCGCCATCCTCTCGAAGTTCACGCTGCGCCTCGAGGGCAAGCACGTCTGGAACCCCGCCGGCTTCGCCATCGTGGTGCTGCTTTTCGGCACCGATCACATCTGGATCTCGCCGGGACAGTGGGGCGCCAGCATCTGGTTCGCGGCGCTCCTCGCTTTCCTCGCCGTGATGGTGCTGCAGGCGTCGCGGCGGACCGACGTGGCGCTGTTCTTCCTCGGCAGCCACGCGGCGCTGCTGCTGGCGCGGGCCTGGTGGCTCGGCGATCCCCTGGCGATCCCGCTGCATCAGCTCGAGAGCGGCTCGCTCCTGCTCTTCGCCTTTTTCATGATCTCGGATCCACGCACCACGCCGAACGCACGGCTCGGGCGATTCCTCTTCGCGCTGGCGGTGGCACTCACGGCGCACTGGCTCGCCTTCTTCATGCAGATGCGGCCCGCGCTCTACGTCGCCCTCATCGCGCTGTCGCCGCTCACGATCCTCATCGACCGCCTCATGCCGGCAGAGCGCTTTCAGTGGCGGCCGGCCAAGCAGGGAGCCCAGGGATGACCCGACAGTTTTCTCGCCGCCTCAAGACCGCCGTCGCCGCCACGGCGATCGCGGCCCAGCTCGCCACCATTCCCATGCCGGCGGCCGCCTTCTGCGGCTTCTACGTCGCCAAGGCCGATGCCAAGCTCTTCAACAAGGCATCGAAAGTCGTGCTGGCCTGGGACGACGGCAAGGCCGCCGTCACCATGGCCAGCGACTACGAGGGCGATCCCATGGAATTCGCCGTGGTGGTCCCGGTGCCGACCTTCATCCAGCGCAAGCAGATCGGCATCGTCGACATGAAGACGATCGACCACCTCGACGCCTTCACCGCGCCGCGGCTGGTGGAATATCACGACGAGGATCCCTGCACGCCGCGCTACCCCGCCGCCATGGCCAACGCGGCCGCCACGCTGGGTGGAGCGATGGACACTCTCAAAGAGCGCAAGGCGAGCCGCGGCGTCACCGTCGAGGCGAGCTACGAGGTCGGCGAGTACGACATCTCGATCCTGTCGGCCTCGGAGAGCGACGGTCTCACCCAGTGGCTGACCGAGAACGGCTATCGCATCCCCGCCGGCGCCGAGGCGGTGCTGGGGAGCTACATCAAGCAGAAGATGCATTTCTTCGTGGCCAAGGTGAGCCTGGAACGCATGAAGCTCATCGAGGCGGGATATCTGCGGCCGCTGCAGGTGCGCTACGAGACCAAGAAATTCATGCTGCCGATCCGCCTCGGCACGGTGAACGCCAACGGCCCTCAGGACCTGATCGTGCTGGCGCTCACCCGCAAGGGCCGCATCGAGACCGCGAACTACCGCACGGTGAAGCTGCCCACGGGCATGGATGTCCCGCTTTATGTGAAGGACGACTTCGGCCGCTTCTACACCACCATGTTCGACCGGGCGGTGGAGCGCGAGGACCGGCGGGCGGTGTTCCTGGAATATGCCTGGGACATGGGCTGGTGCGATCCCTGCGCCGCCGAGCCCCTCAAGAACAAGGAGCTGGTGGAGCTGGGCGCGCGCTGGATCGACAGCGACGACGACCAGCCCTATCGCGGCTTTCGCGGCGGCGGCTCCGACGCCTTCGTGACACGGCTCCATGTCCGTTACGACGCCCGGCATTTCCCCGAGGATCTCAATTTCCTGGAGACGAAAGACCGGGAGAATTTCCAGGGCCGCTACGTGCTGCGCCATCCCTGGCAGGGTCCGCCGACCTGCGCCGCCGGCGACAAGTACTTCGCGGCGCTGCCAGCGCGCTACGAGCAGGAGGCGCAGACCCTCGCCGACCTCACGGGCTGGCGCGACGAGGTCATCCGCGCCCGGATGGAGACCACGGGCCAGTCCTTTACCCCGAGGGAGCGCAGCTTCCTGGAGCGCCTCTTCCGCCCCGGCGGGCCCTGAGGGCCCGCGGCGCCTCGTCTTCCGTGGCCGCCATGCTAAGGTGGCGGCATGATTCTAACGCGCAATTTAGCTCGGGCCTGCGAGATCGCGGCGGGCGCGGACCGCGTGCTCGACGTCGGCGGCTGGTGGCAGCCGTTCAACCTGGCGACCCATGTCCTGGACCTCCTGCCCTATAAATCCCGGCATCAGCAGGACGCCCTGGATCCGGAGCACCCTCCCCGCTTCAGCGCCGAGACCTGGGTCGAGCACGACGCCTGCGCCGCGCCCTGGCCGTTCCCCGACAAGTTCTTCGACTTCAGCTTCTGCTCGCACCTCCTCGAGGACGTGCGCGATCCCCTGACGGTCTCGGCCGAGCTGATCCGCGTCTCCAAGTCCGGCTATATCGAGACGCCCTCGCGCACGCGGGAGATTTTCTCCAAGGCGCGGGGCTTCACGCTCCGTGCGGCGCTCGGTCGCATCCCGCCGGTCGGCTTCGACCACCACCGCTGGTTCGCCGAGATCGAGGGCAATCACATCCGCTTCCTCGCCAAGGACCAGCGCCTGCTCGCCTCGCGCCGGAATTTCATCACGCGGGGCGATCTCGGGCGGAAGCTCACGGAGCAGGAGAGCGGCGCCGGCCTGTTCTGGACCGGCGGCTTCACCTTCGAGGAGGTGATCGTGCACGGCGCCGAGCAGCTGCAATCCTTCCGCGAGACGGCGCTCCGCCGGCTGCGCGGCGGCGGCTGACGCTCGCTTGTCACCAGGCGGTGATTAACCCCCTGGCCCGGCCCATGCTAGTGTCGCCGCACGAGGCGCCCTGAAGCGCCCGCGATCCTTCCGCTTGGGAGCAGGACTCATGGCCGATCCGGTCACGCTCAGCGTCAACGGCACGAAGCGCCAGGTGCCGGCAGCGCCCGACACGCCCCTCCTCTACGTGCTCAGGAACGACCTCGAGCTGAACGGCGCCAAGTTCGGCTGCGGCCTCGCCCAGTGCGGCGCCTGCACGGTGCTGGTGGACGGCGAGCCGATCCGCTCCTGCATCACCGCGATCAGCGACGTCGCCGGCCACGAGGTCACCACCATCGAGGGCCTGGGCACGGTCGAGAAGCCGCATCCCCTGCAGAAGGCCTTCATCGAGCTGCAGGCGGCGCAATGCGGCTACTGCATCAATGGCATGGTGATGAGCGCGAAGGCGCTCCTCGACCACACGCCGCACCCCACCAACGCGGAGATCCGCGCGGCGCTCGCCGGCAACCTCTGTCGCTGCGGCACGCACTCCCGCATCCTCCGCGCCATCGACAAGGCGGCGAAGGAGATGGCGTCGTGACCGCGATGCTGTCCCGCCGCCAGTTCGGCCTCGGCGCCGGCGTGCTGACCGTCGCCTTCAGCCTGCTCCCGCACGGCGCCCTCGCCCAACCGGCGCCGCCGGCGAAGCTGCCCGGCAGCCTCAACACCAACCGCAGCCTCGACGCCTGGATCCGCATCGATCCCGAGGGCACCGTCACCGTCTTCACCGGCAAGGTCGAGCTGGGCCAGGGCGCGGTGACGGCGCTGGCGCAGATCGCCGCCGACGAGCTCGACGTGGGCTTCGCCCGCATCCGCATGGTGGCCGGCGACACCGCGCGCACCCCCGACGAGGGCTTCACGTCCGGCAGCCAGTCCATGGAGTTCGGTGGCACCGCGCTCCGCTTCGCCGCCGCCGAGGCGCGCCAGATCCTGCTGGGCCTCGCCGCGGAGAAGCTCGGCGCCGATGCCGCGAGCCTCACGGTGGAGGACGGTACCGTCCGCGCCTCCGGCGGCAAGACCATCGCCTACTGGGTGCTGTCGCCGGAGGCCGCGCTCAAACGCGAGGCCACCGCCAAGGCGCCGACCAAGAAGCCCGAGCAGTACAGGATCATCGGCCAGAGCGTTCCGCGCCTGGACATTCCTGCGAAGCTCACCGGCGGCGCCTCCTACGTCCAGGACATGCGGCTTCCCGGCATGGCCTTCGGCCGCGTGGTGCGCCCGCCGAGCTACGGCGCCGAGCTCGCCTCGGTCGATCTCGACAAGGTCAAGGGCATGCCCGGCGTGCTGGCGGTGGTGCGCAACGGCCGCTTCCTCGGCGTGGTGACCGAGCGGGAGGAGCAGGCGATCGCGGCGCGCGACGGCGCTGGCCGACAGCGCCAAATGGCAGGGCGGCGCGCCGCTGCCGGCGCCGGATAAGATCTACGACTATCTGAAATCGCTGCCGAGCAACGACAGCGTGATCTCCGAGAAGACCGCCGACGCGCCGGCGGCAGGGTTCAATCTCACGCTCGCTGCGCGCTATACGCGGCCCTACCAGGCGCACGCCTCGATCGGCCCGTCCTGCGCCGTGGGGAACATCAACGACGGCAAGCTCACGGTGTGGTCCCATAGCCAGGGCGTCTTCCCCTTGCGCGGCGATCTGGCGCTGGCGCTCGGCCTCGGCGCCGACCGCATCACGGTCACGCACGTGCAGGGATCCGGCTGCTACGGGCACAACGGCGCCGACGACGTCGCCTTCGACGCGGCGCTCCTGGCCCGCGCGGTGCCCGGCCGGCCGGTCAAGGTGCAGTGGATGCGCGACGACGAGTTCGCCTGGGAGCCCTATGGCGCGGCGATGTCCATGAGCATTCGCGCCCAGCTCGACGGCGAGGGCCGCATCGGCGAGTGGAACTACGAGCTCTGGAGCAACACCCACAGCACGCGGCCCGGCGGCAAGGGCGGCGTCAATCTGCTGTCGGCCTGGTATCTGGCGGATCCCCTGAAGCCGGCGATACCCGAGGGCATCCCGCAACCCGCCGGCGGCGGCGACCGCAACGCGATTCCGCTCTATGAATTCCCGCGCCAGCGCGTCACCCATCATTTCATTCCGGAGATGCCGATCCGGGTCTCGGCGTTGCGCACGCTGGGCGCCTACGCCAACGTCTTCGCCATCGAATCCTTCATGGACGAGCTGGCCAAGGCGGCGAACGCCGATCCCGTGGAGTTCCGCCTCAAGCATCTCGCCGATCCCCGCGCCAAGGCGGTGATCGAGACGGCGGCGAAGAACGCCAGCTGGGAGAAGGGCGCCCAGGGGACGGGCACGCGGGGCCGCGGCATCGGCTTCGCCCGCTACAAGAACCACGCGACCTATGTCGCCGTCGTCGTCGAGGTGGAGGTGGACCGCGGCAGCGGCGCCGTCCGCGTCGTCAAGGCAACCGCCGCGGCGGACTCCGGCCAGATCGTGAACCCCGACGGCCTGCGCAATCAGATGGAGGGCGGCATCATCCAGTCCACCAGCTGGACCCTCAAGGAAGCGGTGCGCTTCGACCAGAAGCGCATCCTGAGCCGGGACTGGGAGAGCTACCCCATCCTCACCTTCCCCGAGGTGCCCGAGGTCGATGTCGCCCTCATCGACCGGCCCGGCCAGCCCTGGGTGGGGGCCGGCGAGGCCGCGCAAGGACCGACATCCGCCGCCATTGCCAACGCGGTGGCGCACGCCACCGGCGCCCGCGTCCGCGACCTGCCGCTCTCGCCGGACAAGGTGAAGGCGGCGCTGGGGTAGGCCGGGCGGCTCGGAGAAGCTCAATCGCTCCGATCGCGGCTGAAGTCGAAGGTGGCGAGCGTCTCGTACCGGTCGCTTGATCGCTCGAAAATCTCCGGATGGCGGAGCGCGTGCACGGCGTCGTAGTAGCCGGTCCGCCAGTGCTCCTCCATCGAGCGGCGCGAGAACTCATAGTCCTTGGAATCGCCTTCATAGCCCTTTGGCCGATAGATCAGCTGCACGATGTTGGCCGCGTGCCGGTCCGCGGCCGCGCTCAGGAATTTCACTTCCTCGCGCTGCCGCATTTCCTCCGGCAGATCCTCAAGGAGCGCAGCGAGCATGTTTCGCAGCTTCGCCACTTGCTTGAAGTAATCGGTGAAGGCGCGGGTTCGGCTGGAGTACTGGATTTCCTTCTGGCGGGTCGCCACCTCGGCAAGGTTGCGCGGGAACTCGCCTCGCGCGCTCCAGAGATCGACCTGGAACGCGAGCGTGTCCGGTGGCCGCTGCTGCTGCGTCATCGCGATCCACTGAAGCGGCGTATTCGACACCAGCCCGCCATCCCAGTAATGCTCGCCGTCGATCTCGATCGCCGGAAAGCCGGGCGGCAACGCGCCGCTCGCCATCACATGCTCCGGCGTGATGACCTGGCTCGGCGAGTTGAAATAGACCAGATTGCCGCTCCGCACGTTGACCGCGCCGAGACTGAGACGGGTTTTGCCGTCCTCGGCGTTCACCCGGTCGAAATCGATCACTGAACTCGAGCGTCGCCTTGAGCTGCGCCGTATCGTAGTAACTGGTGGCCTCGACCGTGCCAGGGGGATGAAACCATGGATTCAGGATCCGCGGCCGGAAGAACCCGGGCGCACCGTTCATGAGAGCCAGGGCGGCGCTAAATTGATTGGCGGAACCGCGCGCGGAATCTCCGCGTGCCAGCAGTGCGCCCAGATCGCCGGCGCCAACGTCGAACCAAGGCTTGGTGATGGCCTCCCAGAACTCCCTCAGCTTGTCGACGCGCCGGTCCGGCGGATTGCCGGCGATGATCGTGGCGTTGATCGCCCCGATCGAGATGCCGGCGACCCAATCGGGGTGGAGGTTTGCCTCCGCCAGCGCCTCATAGACCCCGGCCTGATAAGCCCCAAGCGCCCCGCCGCCTTGAAGGAGCAGAACGATGCGCTCGAACGCCGACCGTTTCGGCTGCCGGTGCGTCTTGCTGAGCTCGCGAGATCTGCCTGGCACCCGGGTCGGCGTGCCTTCGGGACCCGGCGGCCTGGTCTCGGTCTCCGGGTCTACTTCCAGATGAGTACCACGTCGCGCGGAAAGTCTCTCGTTCAACGTGAACCTCCAAATCTAGGGCGGTCCCTGAAACCCATGCACCGAACGATCGGACATCGCCGTCGCCATGAAGTGTCGACCGCTCACTCGCCACCTATGCGAGCGCCCTTCTCAGCCACCGAACGCTTCATGATCAGAACCAGGGACATGAGCGCGAGCGTCACTGCGGAGAAGATCCAAAAGCTGTCGAAGTAGGCAAGCGACGACGCCTGCTGCTGACGTAGATTTTCGAGCACCTGCAAGGCTAGCTGCTGCGACGCGACGGGATCGGCGGTGTACTGAAGGAAGAACGTCTGAGCGAGCCCCATGAAGGAGTGCGCAGCTGCGTTGAACGGATCGAGGTACTCGCCGAGCCGAAGGACGTGGAATTGATCACGCCGCTCGTTGAAGGTCTGCGCCAACGAGGTCCCGACGCTGCCTCCCTCGTTGCGCAGAAGACTCAACAGGCCGACGGCGGCTCCACGCAACGCCGGCGACGTATAGAGGTAAGCAGCGACGTTCGCGGGCGCAAAACTTATGGCCAATCCCGCGACCAGCACCACGCGAGGCCACACGACCTCGCCCGGGCTGATGTCCAGGTTCATCTGGGACATCCAATAGTTCCCGACGGTCATCGCAAACAATCCCACCACGATCAGCCACCGCGCATCCGCTCCCCGGCCGAGCAGGCGGCCGACAAGGGGCATGGCGACGAGCGCAAATATTCCGCCGGGCGACATGACCAGCCCGGCGCTGAGTGCATCATATCCAAACAGGGATTGGAGGAGCGCGGGCAATGACGTGCTGGCGCCATAGAGCGCGGCATAGGCGAAAAAAATGATGATACAGCACGCAGCGAAGTTACGCTCGCGCAACGGCCGGAAATTCACCACGGGGCTGCGGTGACGCAGCTCCCACCAGACGAGCGCGACCAGACCCACTGCGAAGCAGACGACCAAGGTCTGCACACGCCAGAACGGATCGCCCAGCCAGTCCCACTCCTGGCCCTTGCTGAGCATCACTTCCCAGGAGACCACCACGATGACCAGCAGGGACAAGCCGATCGAGTCGAACTGGAATGGCTGCTTCTTCAATTCCAGGTGCTGGGCGATGAGATACTCCGGGTCGCGGAGCTTGGCATAACATGCAGCAAGCGCCAGGAGGCCGATTGGCACATTGATCAAGAAAACCCAGCGCCAGTTGTACTGATCCGTTATCCAGCCACCGAGCGTCGGTCCGACGACGGGCGCGATCAAGGCGGCCAACCCGAACAGCGCCATCGCCGCCCCCTGCTTTTCCGGCGGGAACGAGTCCAGCAGCACGCCCTGACTGCAGGGCTGCAGGCCGCCACCGGCCAGACCCTGAATCACACGGAACAGGATGAGCTGGCCGAGGCTGCCAGCGATGCCGCACAGCGCGGAACTGAGGGTGAATACCGCAATCGACAGCAGGAAGTAGTTTCGTCGGCCGAGATGCGCAATCAGCCAGCCTGTGATCGGCAGGATGATGGCGTTGGCGGCAAGGTAGCTGGTAATCACCCATTCACCGTCATCGACGGTCGCGGACAGGCCGCCGGCGATGTAACGCAGCGCCACCAACGCGATCGTGGTATCGAGCACCTCCATGAACGTCGGCACCACGACGATGGCGGCAATCAGCCATGGGCTCCCCGCCGCATGGGATCTGGAGGGAGCGATGGCCGCGACCGTCATTGGGCAGTGCCGGACGGATTCTGGGGCGCACCGGTGCTCTGCAACTGAGGAACGATGCGCGCCTGCAGAAACTTCCCGGCATTAGGTCCGGCAGGCGGCTGGTTGATATGGACGTAGGGAACGACGGAGGTACCGATGAAGAGGGGTTCAGCCTCCGGATCGTATCCTTCGAGATCAATCCGGACCGGCAGCCGCTGCACCACCTTGATGAAGTTTCCTGTCGCATTCTGTGCCGGCAGCAGCGCCAGCGTCGACCCGGTTCCCATGGTGAAGCCCGCGATCCGGCCCTTGAAGACGTGTCGCCCCCCATACATGTCGACATCGAGATCGACCGCCTGGCCGATGCGCAAATCGCGTAGCTGCGTTTCCTTGAAATTCGCATCGATCCAGATTTCGTTCAGCGAGCGGATCGCCAGCAGATTCTGGCCGATTTGCACGTAGTCGCCGGGATTGACGTTCCGGCGCGTGATGACGCCGTCAATATCGGCGACGATGTCGCAATAACGAAGGTTCAGCTCGGCCTGGACCAGATCGCGATTGGCGGATTCGAGCTTGGCCTGGGCTTGTTTGACGGCGGGAGCCTCCGCCGCGAGCCGATCGAAGGTGCGGTCGATGTCGCCCTGCGCCTCGAACTCCGCGAGCATCTGCTTCGGGCTCTGGTCGTAGGAATGGACGACGCCGAGCTGCGCCGCGCTTTGGATCAGCTCGGATTGCGCCTGAAGAACCGTCGAAAACGTCTGATCTAGATCGGGCGGCACATGGCCGAGATCGTCACCTTTGTCGGGCTGCGCCGACAGACCCAAGGATGCGCGAACCTGGTAGATTTCGGCCAGGGATTGGGTGACGGTGGCGGTGGCGCTCGCCAACTGCGCTTGCCGCTGGTCGTAGAGCTCACGGGTCGCATACCCGGTCGGGAGCAACTGCTTCACGCGATCGAATTCGACCTGCGCCAAAGCCAACGCGGCCTTGCTCTTGTCCAGGGCGGCAACCCGGGCATGCAAGAGAGCGACCTGGTTGTTGACATCCTGCACGGCGTTTTGCAGTTTCCAGCGCGCTCCGCTGGCCTGCGCTTCGATGCCGCGCGCCAGAGCCGTGGCCGCCTGCAGATCCGCGCTCGCCGTGTCGACGGCGGCTTGCTTCTGGGAGACCGCGACCTGATACGGCTCCTTGTCCAGCTCGGCGATGAGATCTCCCTTGTGCACGCGATTATTGTCATCCACCAGAACCTGGGCAATCTGGCCTCCGACGCGAGGCGCTACGAACGTCACATGCCCGTTCACGAAGGCGTCATCCGTCGAGACGGTGTTGAGAAGTCCGATGGATATAGGGAATGCCGAATGCGGCGACTGCCGCCAGGACGAGCACGCCGATGGCGAACAGCAACAACTTTCGCTTCCGCGTAGGCCGGTGATCCGACGCTGCGGCGGGTCCGTGCCCGACCGGAACGCTCTCCCCGGTCGCGGGCGCCGTCATCCGGGTCGGCTCGTCTTTATCGGTACTCTGCTTCTCGGCGGGCATGGCGTCTGGCAGCCTTGAATTGGCAACCTAACAGTTGAAATCCACTCGCCTCTCGCACCGCACTATCTCCGCGCGAAAGGTCATGAAGCCTCAGTTCCCCGATGGGGTCGTCGAACAGAGGATGCGCTCGATGGTGTGCTGCCCCTCCCTTGACGGACGCAAGATCAGGCTCTTGTCCGTGAGCGGCGGTACCATTCGTCGAAGCCGATGCGGCCGAGGCGCGCTTCGCCCAGCGGCACGAGGGAGCGCTCCTCGACACGGCCACCGAAGTAGCGGGCCTCGGGGTCGCTCACGACCTCGCGCGGGTCGCCCACCGCCTTCAGATAGCGGGCGACGATGTCGCTGAACGGTGCCCGTTCCGGGCCGGCGATCTCGACGATGCCGTTTCGCGGCGCCGCGACCGCCACATCGGCGACGTTGGCGGCAACGTCGTCCGCGGCGATGGGCTGGAACAGGCCGGGCGAAATCCTGACCGCGTTGCGATCCGCGCCGGAATCGGCGATCGCGCGGAGGAATTCCAGGAACTGCGTCGAGCGGACGATGGTGTAGGGGAGGCCCGACGACTTGATCAGTTTCTCCTGGGCGAGTTTGGCGCGAAAATAGCCATTGTCGCTCCGGTCGATTCCGACGATGGAGAGCGCCACATGGTGCCGGACGCCCGCCGCGTTCTCCGCCGCGAGAAGGTTGCGACCGGAGGTCTCGAAGAACTCCAGCACCGCCTTGTCATCAAATGACGGCGAATTGGCGAGGTCGATCACCACTTGTGCGCCAGCCATGGCCTCGTCGAGGCCGTCGCCGGTAATGGTATTGACGCCGGTATTGGGCGAGGCCGCGACGACCTCATGGCCGCCCTGGCGCAGAATGGCGACAGTCTTGGAGCCGATCAGGCCGGTACCGCCGATGACCACGATCTTCATGGTGGATCCTCCCTAGTCGATGTGGGCAACGCCAAATTGCGCTCGAAGGCGAGCGGGCAACCTGCGCGCGGGCGCACAATGCAAACCTGCGGGAGAGCAGACGCCGAGGTCGGGCGAACCGAGTTCCTATTGCAGCGTTTTGCCGAACAAGCCCCCGCACATTGATATTGCGGCGAGCGGCGGTCCGATGCCCGGCGCGGATTGCGGCGTTTGGGTCCCACCTGCTCTTCCCGTGAGGCAATCCTGTGGCGGCTCCGGAATTCCGGCATTAGATCGCTCTGGGAAAGTAAGATCCCGGTAACGAAAACACCGCTTGCCGACAGGCATGAGAGTCGGACGCGGCACCGAGATCAGGAGGAGCGCAATGGCTCGACCCCACCAGCCAGATGAATCCGTCTTCAGGGCAATATTGCCGGAGGACGTGGAGTGGAAGCCGTTCCCGGCCTTCCCGCCCGAGGTTCGCCTCGCCGTGCTCGTCGGCGATCCATCGGAGCCCGGCCCCTACGTGACCCGGGTCAAGGCGTCCGCCGGCGCGAAGCTGATGCCCCATCGGCACCCGGAGGACCGGATCTACACGGTCATGGCCGGCGTCTTCTACATCGGCCTGGGCGATCAGTTCGACGGCGACAAGGTGAAGGCGTACCCGCCCGGCAGCGTCGTCGTGCTGCCCGGCGATACCTGGCACTTCCACTGGGCGAAATCCGGCGAATACGTGACCCAGATATCGGCCATCGGTCCACTGGGCCTGGAATACCTGGATCCCGGTGACGATCCGCGCAAGTCCGGACATGACGGAGGAAGCCCACGACGTCGGCCGACGTAATGCCACGGCCGCGGATCGCCGGGGCAATGGGCGCGCCCGCCATCTCTGCCGGTGATGGCCTCCATCTGAACTAGTCGCTACCGCCGGCGACGGTTCGGCCTTACCTATATTTCCGGGGATGTGACGAAGCTCGGAAAGCGTGGGAAACGCCGTCGTGACACAAGCCTACGAGATCATCGAGCACAGCCATGACGTGGTGATCGTCGGTGCCGGCGGCGCCGGACTGCGCGCCGCGCTCGGAATGGCGGCGTCGGGATTGACCACGGCCTGCGTCACCAAGGTCTTCCCGACGCGCAGCCACACGGTGGCGGCCCAGGGCGGGATGGCGGCCTCCCTCGGCAACATGGGCGACGGCGACAACTGGCGCTTCCATATGTACGACACGGTCAAGGGCTCCGACTGGCTCGGCGACCAGGACGCGATCGAATACATGTGCCGGGAGGCGGTGCCCGCCGTGCTGGAGCTGGAGCATTACGGCGTTCCCTTCTCGCGCACGGAGGACGGCCGGATCTATCAGCGTCCGTTCGGCGGCCAGACCATCGAGTACGGCAAGAAGATGGCGCAGCGCACCTGCGCGGCGGCGGACCGGACCGGCCACGCCATCCTGCACACGCTCTATCAGCAATGCCTGAAGCACAGCACCGAGTTCTTCGTCGAATACGTGGCGCTCGACCTGCTGATGGACGAGGACGGCGCCTGCCGCGGCCTGCTGGCCTGGAACATGGAGGACGGGACGCTGCACCGCTTCCGCGCCCATCGCACGGTGCTGGCGACTGGCGGTTACGGCCGCGTCTACTTCTCCTGCACCGCCGCCCATACCTGCACCGGCGACGGTAACGCCATGGCGCTCCGCGCCGGGCTGCCGCTCGAGGACATGGAGTTCACGCAGTTCCATCCCACCGGCATCTACGGCTCCGGCTGCCTCATCACCGAAGGCGCCCGCGGCGAGGGCGGCTTTCTCACCAATTCCAAGGGCGAGCGCTTCATGGAGCGCTATGCGCCCAGCGCCAAGGACCTGGCTGGGCGCGACGTCGTCTGCCGCTCGATGACGATCGAGATCAACGAGGGCCGCGGCTGCGGCCCGCAGAAGGATTACCTCCTGCTCCACCTGGAGCACCTCGGCGCGGAGCTCCTGCATCTCCGTCTGCCGGGAATCATGGAGACGGCAAAGATCTTCGCGGATGTCGACGTGACGCGGGATCCGATCCCGGTGGTGCCGACCGTGCACTACAACATGGGCGGCGTGCCGACCAATCTGCACGGGGAGGTCGTGACCAAGCGGAACGGCGACCCGGAAGCGGTGGTGCGCGGGCTGATGGCGATCGGCGAGGCCGCCTGCGTCTCGGTTCACGGCGCCAACCGGCTCGGCTCCAACTCGCTCCTGGACATCGTCGTGTTCGGCCGCGCCGCCGCGCACCGGGTGGAAGCGACCCTGCGGCCGGGCGAGAGCCACGCTCCGTCACCCAGGGATGCGACCGACCGGGCGATTGCCCGCCTCGACCGGATCCGATGGTCGAAGGGCAAGACCGCCGCCGGGCCGATCCGCCTGGCGATGCAGCGGACCATGCAGCGCCACTGCGCGGTCTTTCGCGACGGCGCGCTGCTGGACGAGGGCCTGAGGAAGCTCGACGATATCATCGCGACGATGCACACCGACATCGGTCTCGCTGACCGCTCGATGAGCTTCAACACCGATCTCGTCGAGACGCTGGAGCTCGATAACATGCTGGCGCAGGCGAGCGTCAGTCTCCATTCGGCGATCGGCCGGAAAGAAAGCCGCGGCGCCCACGCACGGGGAGATTTTCCGAAGCGCGACGACGAGAACTGGCTGAAGCACACCCTCTCCTGGCTCGACGACGCCGGCCATGTCCGCCTCGACTACCGGCCGGTGCATCTGCAGCCGCTGTCGAACGAGATCGCCTCGATCCCGCCGAAGGAGCGCGTGTACTGAGGTGTGGCGCAGGCATCGCGATCGTGCGTCCTTCGAGACGCAGCCCTTCGGGCTGCTCCTCAGGATGAGGCGATTTTCTTTGTGCCGTCATCTGTTAACCTCATCCTGAGGAGCGCGCGTCAGCGCGCGTCTCGAAGGACGCAGGATGTCCGTGCAGTATCTGCCTGCACCACCACTCGCGTTGACCCCCCGGAGGCCCGCCGCTAGATTGCGGGCTCGCTCAGGTCAGAAAACACGGGGAAACGTCCATGATCCGCAGATATCTCGCCGCCCTCCTGCTGCCGGCGCTGCTCGCCGCGGCGCCCGCCGTCCGGGCGGCGGATGCGCCCGCCGAGATCAAGGTGGGGACGCTCTATGCCTCCTCCGGGCGCTTCGCCGGGATATCGCAGCCCGTGCATGCGGGCTTCAAGATCTGGATCGAGCAGAAGAACGCCGAGGGCGGCGTGTTCGTGAAGGCGTTCAACAAGAAGATCCCGATCAAGCTTATCGCCTACGATGACCAGAGCAATACCGCCACCGCCTCCACTCTCTATAATCAGCTCATCACCCAGGACAAGGTGGACCTGCTCGTCGCCGATTCCGGCTCGGTGCTGACCTCGGTGGCGGTGCCCCTGGCGCGCGACCACAAGATGCTGCTGATCGACCAGACCGGCACCGGCGCCAATTTCTTCACCGCCGACAATCCCTATATCGTGCTGATCGCCGACCCCGTCTCCACCATCTGGCCGAAGCCCCTGGCGGACTTCCTCACCCATGACGGGCCCGCGCTCGGCATCAAGCGCGTCGCCATGCTCTACGCCACCAACGACTTCACCGGCACCCAGGCGAACGCAGTGCGGAAGTTCGTCAAGGAAGCGAACAGCGGCGTCGAGCTCGTCTACGACGAGGGCATCCCGACGGAAACTTCGAACTACACCGTAGCGATCAACAAGCTGCAGGCGGCGAAGCCCGATGCGGTCGTGCATCTGGGCTACGACCAGAACGACATCGCGTTCCTCCGCAACCTCCAGGACAACGGCGTCAAGTTCAAGATGCTGTTCGCGATATATCCCGGCCTGGAGACCGAGCTTCTCCTGAAGAACGTCGGCGCCAAGGGGCTGGAGTACGTCTACACCTACGTCCCCTCCTCCGAGCTCGAGTACAAGCCGGACTTCGGCATGAACATCACCCAGTTCCGCGCCGAGTGGAACAAGCGCTACGCCGACGGCAAGATCGAGTACGGATTCAATTCCGTGGCGGGCTACACCACCGGGCTTGCGATCGAGAAGGCGCTGTCGGTGACCAAGAGCCTCGATCAGCTCGACATCCGCCAGGCCTTCACCGACGTCTCCGGCAAGTTCCACACCCTCGACGGCCTCTTCGAGATCGACGCCATGGGGGCGCAGATCGGCTCGCTGACGCCGCTGGGCCAGCTCGTGCCGAACGGCAAGGACGGCGTGAAGTTCGTCAGCATCTACCCGCACGAGACCGCGACCGGAAAGCCGGTCTATCCCGCACCCTGATACCGCGCGTGGGCGGCCGGCACCCTCCGAGCGCCGGCCGCCCGCTCTCCTCCGCCCTCTAGCTTTCGCCACCCCGGACCGATGGACATCTCCGCGATCCTCGACGGCGTCGCCTACGCCGTGGTGGGCGGCCTGATCTATGGCCTCTACTTCAGCCTGATCGGCCTCGGACTCAATCTGATCTTCGGCGTCATGCGCATCGTCAACCTAGCGCACGGGGACTTCCTGATGCTGGGGGCGTTCGCCGCCTATTTCGCGTTCCAGGGCGCCGGCATCTCGCCGCTGGTAGCTGTCGTCTTCGTCTTCCTGCTGTTCGCGGTGCTGACCTTCCCGCTCTATTACCTCCTGGTGCCGCGGCTCCTCACCGCGCGCGATCCGGAGATGCTGTCGATCATCCTGTTCTTCGGCTTCTCCCAGGTGATCGAGGCCCTCGCCACCATCGCCTTCGGCACCAGCGAGCGCTCCATCCCCGGCCGTGCGCTGGCGGTGGGACCGATGAGCATCCTCGGCCAGAGCTTTCCCAAGACCTGGGTGATCAGCGCCGGCGTCAGCCTCGTCGCCGTCCTTGGCATCTACATCTACCTCTACCGCACCCGCCTCGGATACCTGACGCGCGCGGTGATGGTGCACCGGGAGGAAGCCGTCAGCACGGGCATCGACGTGCACCGCATCTCCGCCATCGCCTTCGGCATCGGCCTCGGGCTTGCCGCCGTCGCCGGCGTCTTCGCGCCCTTCATGCTGACCATCGTCACGCCGGCCATGGGCGTCGACGTCACCATCAGCTCCTTCGCGGTCATCGTCATCGGGTCCCTGGGCAATCCGCTCGGCACCGTGCTCGGCGGCGTCCTCTACGGCATCTCCTACATGTTCATGCAGACCTTCTTCAGCTCCTGGGCCAATCTGCTGCCCTATCTCGTGCTGATCGCGGTGCTGCTGCTGCGGCCGAGCGGCCTGCTCGGACGGCAGGTGCGCCGTGCCTAGGTTCGTGCGCGACGTCCTCGTCATCCTCGTGCCGGTCATCGCGGCGCTCGCCATCCTGCCGGGCGTCTACAGCAACCATCTCCTGCTGTTCAACTTCGTGGTGTTCATGGCGCTGGCCCAGGGCGTGAACATCATCTACGGCTTCACGGGATATCTGCCCTTCGGCTATGTCGGTTTCTTCGGCACCGGCGCCTACGGCTTCTCGCTGATGGTGATGCATCTGCATGCGCCGCCGCTTCTGGCGCTGGCGGCAGCCGGCGCCGCGGCGGTGCTGCTGGGCCTGATCCTGACGCCGCTCTTCCGCCTCTCCGGCGCCTATTTCTCCATCGCCAATCTCGCGGCAGCATTGGCGGTGCTGCAGGTCGTCTCCAACCCGGCTCTCGAGGGCGTCACCGGCGGCCCCTACGGCGTGTCGCTGTCCGGCGTCTTCGCGCCCGATTTCGCCTACGGCACCGCGCTCGCGGTTCTCGCCGGCACGCTGGGTCTGGTGATCTATCTCCGCAATTCCCGCTTCGGCCTCGCCCTGCAGGCGATCCGCGAGGACGCCGTGAGCGCCGCCATGGCGGGGATCAACGTGGTGCAGGGCCGCATCATTGCCTGGCTGCTCTCGGCGCTGATCGCCGGTCTCGTAGGCGGCGTCTATGCCTGGTACATCTCGGTCTTCTATGCCGACACCGCGTTCTCCGGCGAGTTCAGCATCTTCGCCATCGTCTTCGCGCTCTTCGGCGGCACCGCGACGGTGCTGGGGCCGCTTCTCGGCGTGGTTCTCCTTTATGGCTTCTACAACGCCATCGGCATCTCCGCGCCGCAGTATTTCCAGCTCATCTACGGGCTCCTGATCATGGGGCTGGTGCTGTTCCTGCCGAACGGGCTCGCCTCGCTGCTGCGGCGCTGGGGGATCCATGTCCCCTGAGCCGCCGATCCTGCGCGTGGAGAACCTGGTGAAGCGCTTCGGCGGCTTCCGCGCCCTCGACGGCGTGAGCTTCCATCTCAATCGCGGCGAGATCCTCGGCCTCGTCGGCCCGAACGGCTCCGGCAAGACCACCTGCATCAATGTCATCACCGGCCTCTACGGGCCCGATGGCGGCGCGGTCTATCTGGGGGATCAGTCCATCGGCGGGCTGCCCTCCCATCGCCTGGTCCATCGCGGCATCAACAGAAGCTTCCAGATCCCGAAGCCGTTCCTGACCCTCACCGTGCGCGAGAACCTCGAGGTCGCCATCGCCTATGGCCGCAACCCCGCGGGCAAGGTCGACGGCATGGCGCTCCTGGAGATGCTCGGCCTTGGCGGACTCGCCGACCGCCGCGCCGGTGAGCTCAACAGCGCCCAGCAGAAGATGCTCGACCTCGCGCGCGCCCTTGCCACGGGCCCGCGCGTGCTCTGCGTCGACGAGCTCGCCGCCGGCCTCAATCCGGAGGAGCTGGAGCATGTGGCGGCGCGGCTCAAGGAGCTGGCGGCGTCGGGCATCGCGCTCCTGGTGGTGGAGCATCTCATGGGCTTCATCGAGGAGATCACCGACCGCGTCATCGTGCTGAACGCCGGCAAGGAGATCTTCGAGGGCGTGCTCGCCGATGCCGTCCGCGATCCCAAGGTGGTGGAGGTATTCCTGGGGGCCGAGCATGCCTGAGCCGCTCCTGGAGGCCGAGGGACTGGAAAGCGGCTACGGCCGCGTGCAGGTGCTCTGGGGCGCCGGCCTCGCGGTCCATGGCCGGGAGACCGTGGTGCTGCTGGGCGCCAACGGCGCCGGCAAGACCACGCTCCTCAAGGTGATGATGGGGCTGCTGCCGGCGTGGCGCGGCACGATACGCTTCGACGGCGCCGAGATCACGCACCTGCGCACCGACAAGCGCGTCCGCCTCGGCATGGTCTACATGTCCGAGACCGCGGGCTTTCCCGGCCTCACCATCGAGGAGAACATCCGCATCGGCGCGCAGTTCCTGAGCGGGCGGGAAGCAAACCAGCGCGCCGAGGAGCTCTATCAGATCTTCCCCGTGCTGGCGGAAAAGAAGCGCGCGCTCGCCAGCAGCCTCTCCGGCGGCCAGCGCAAGATGCTGGGCGTCGCCAAGGCGCTCGCCGGCAATCCGCGCCTACTGGTGATGGACGAGCCCTCGGCCGGCTTGTCGCCACTGTTCGTGAAAGAAGTCATCCAGGTCCTCGCCAGCTTCCGCGAGCAGGGCCTGGCGCTGCTGATCGCCGAGCAGAACGTCAAGTTCCTGGAGCTCGCCGACCGCGTCTACACCCTCGACGGCGGCCGCATCGGCTTCGCCGGCACGGTGCCGGAGATGCACGCGAATGACGCGCTCAGGCGGGCGTATTTCGGACTGCGGTGAACGACGCTTCCCGCCATTGACGATAGCTCTGCTCGGCTTTTGGGCGGTCCCTGCGGAGTCGCCGGCGTTCCGTGCCAACACCTTGCGGTGCAGAGGCTTTCGGGCTTAGTTAGGGCGGCAACGCCGAGCAAGAAACACGACGACCCCGGGAAGGACACGCTGCCGTGATGACCCCTGCCGAGCGCAAAGAGAAGATCTGGTCCGTCATCCGCGTCTCCAGCGGCAATTTCCTGGAGATGTACGACTTCTTCGTCTTCGGCTACTACGCCGCCGCGATCGGCCGCATCTTCTTTCCCACGACGAACGAGTTCGCCTCGCTGATGCTGTCGCTGATGACGTTCGGCGCGGGCTTCCTGATGCGGCCCCTGGGCGCGATCGTGCTCGGCTCCTATATCGACCAGCGCGGTCGCCGCGCCGGGCTGCTCCTCACCCTCGCCCTGATGTCGATCGGCACGCTCTCCCTGGCCCTGGTGCCGGGGTATGAGTCCATCGGCCTGCTGGCGCCGCTCCTGGTGGTGATGGGCCGGCTGCTGCAGGGCTTCTCCGCCGGCGTCGAGCTCGGCGGCGTCTCGGTCTATCTCTCGGAGATCGCGACACCCGGCAACAAGGGCTTCTACGTGAGCTGGCAGTCCGGCAGCCAGCAGATCGCCGTGGTGTTCGTGGCCGCGCTCGGCGTGATCCTGAGCTCCTACCTGCCGCCGGAGCAGATGAACCAGTGGGGCTGGCGCATCCCGTTCCTGGTGGGCTGCATGATCATCCCCTTCATCTTCATCATCCGCCGCTCGCTCCAGGAGACCGACGAGTTCCTCGCCCGCCGGCGCCACCCCACCACCTCGGAGGTGCTGCGCTCCATGGTGACCAACTGGTCCCTGGTGCTGATCGGCATGCTGATGGTGACGATGACGACGGTGTCGTTCTATTTCATCACCGCCTATACGCCGACCTTCGGCCGGGAAGTGCTGAAGCTCGGTTCCATCGACACGCTGGTGGTGACGCTCTGCGTCGGCCTCTCCAACCTGTTCTGGCTGCCTGTCATGGGCGCGCTCTCCGACCGCATCGGCCGCCGGCCGCTGCTGATCACCTTCACCGTGCTGGCGCTCTTCACGGCCTATCCCAGCCTCTCCTGGCTGGTGAGCTCGCCGTCCTTCGCCCGACTGATGATCGTCGAGCTCTGGCTCTCCTTCCTCTACGGCAGCTACAACGGCGCCATGGTGGTGTGCCTCACCGAGATCATGCCGGTGGAGGTCCGCACCGCCGGCTTCTCCCTCGCCTACAGCCTCGCCACCGCCCTCTTCGGCGGCTTCACCCCGGCGATCAGCACCTACCTCATCCACGCCACCGGCAACAAGGCAATGGCCGGCGTGTGGCTCTCCTTCGCCGCCGGCTGCGGCCTGATCGCGACCCTCCTCGCAAGCCGCCAGATGGACGTGGTCCCCGCGGCCAGAGCGGCGGAGTAGCCCCCGCCTATTTGCCGGTGAAGCGCGGCGTGCGCTTCTCGAGAAAGGCCGCCACCGCCTCCCGGTGATCGTCGGAGCCGGTGACGATCGCGTAGTGCGAGGAGATCAGGTCAAGGGCGGTGCGAAGATCGCTGTCGAGGCCCTGATATACCGCGCGCTTGATGTAGCGCACGGAAAGCGGCGGCGCCGCGGCGATCTTCTCGGCCAGCGCACGCGTCGCGGTCATCAGCTCCGCATCGGGCACCACGCGATTGACCAGGCCGATGCGCAACGCCTCCCGGGCGTCGATGAGATCGCCGGTCCAGAACAGCTCCAGCGCCTTCGCCGCCCCCACCAGACGCGGCAGCAGCCAGGCGCCGCCGGCGCCCGGCACCAGCCCGACCTTGACGTAGGTCTCGCCGAGCCGCGCGCTTTCGCCGGCGATGCGGAGGTCGGTCATCAGCGCCAGGTCCATGCCGGCGCCGGTGGCGGCGCCGTTGATGGCCGTGATGACGGGCTTGTCGAGCTTCTCCAGGGCGAAGGGAATGCGGTGCACATGGGCCTGCAGGTCGTGCTTCCGCTCCAGGGGCGTCTGGGTCCCGCGCCGCTTCATGTCGGCGATGTCGCCGCCGCTGCAGAAGGCCTTGCCGGCGCCGGTGACGATTACCACGGCGACCGCGTCGTTGCGCCCGCATTCCTCGAGGGCATCGGCCCAGGCATCGATCATCTCCCAGGTGAAGGCGTTCATCCGCTCCGGCCGGTTGAGCGTGATGGTGGCGATGGCGCCCTCGATCTCGAAGCGGATGGTGTCGGACACGGATGTTCTCCTCCGGAGGAAACGATCAGGCGATTGCCGGCAACGGCGCTCGCGGGCGCGCGCCGCGCAGCACCATCCCCGCCACCAGGACGACCGTCACCAGATTGAAGGTGACACCCACGGCGAAGGCCGGCTGATAATTCGCGAACCAGTCGTAGATGAAGCCGCCGAGCCAGGCGCCCACCGCCATGCCGCCGAGGCCGAACAGCAGCAGCGCGCCGATGCGCCAGCCGGCCTCGGAGGCCGGAAAGAGGTCGCGCAGCGCCAGCACATAGCTCGGGATGATGCCGCCGAAGCCGATGCCGAAGGCGGCGGAGACCACGTAGAGCAGCACGAGATCGTCGACGAAGATGTAGCAGGACAGGAAAACCGCCTGGGCTATCGTGCCAATGAGGACGGTGCGCAAGCCGCCGAGCTTGTCGGAGAGCCGGCCCCAGAGCATCCGGCTCAGGAACGCCGAGCCCAGCAGCAGCGACAGCATCTCGGCGCCTCGCGCCGGCGCGTAGCCGAGATCGCTGCAGAACGCCACCAGATGCGCCATCGGCAGCACCATGGCGATGCAGCAGCAGAAGATCGCGGCGCAAAGCAGGCCCTGCACCAGATTGGGCGGCAATCCCAGGGGCGGTCCGCTGGTGCGCGCCTCGTGCGCCGCGGCGCGCGCCGACTGCGGCGGCGGCCGATGGCGCAGCAGCGCGCAGAGCGGCAGCATGGTGGCGAGCGCCGCGATGCCGTACCACACCAGCGTCGCGCGCCAACCGATGGAGTCGAGACCCCAGCGGAAGATCGGCGGCCAAACGGTGCCGGCGATCTGCTGGCCGCTTGCCACCAGGGCCAGTGCCGTGCCGCGCCGGCGGCCGAACCACCGGCTGGTGTTCGCCATCAGCGGCGCGAAGGTGCCGGCATTGCCGAGGAGGCCCACCATCACGCCGTAGCCGACATAAAGCTGCCAGACGCCGCCGCTGCTCGCCACGATGGCGCCGAGCCCCACCATGAGGGAACCGAGGAGCGCCGGCCACATGGCGCCGACGCGATCCGCCCACCAGCCCATGAAGATGCCGCCGACGCCGCTGCCGATATAGGCGAGCGAGGTCGCAAGGGACGGAATCGAGCGCGGCACCGCGAGCTCGGCGGCGATCGGCTTCAGCGCCACCGCCACCACATAGGGCGCGCCCCAGCCGACGAACATGATCAGCATCGAGGCCGTGGCGATCCACCAGGACCGCCGCGTCTCGGGATCGTCGATGTGGACGAGCGCGCTCTGGTCCCGCATCGCCGTCAGCGCGCCGCCAGGAAGGGCCAGAGACCGTCCGCGCCCTCGGCGATCACCAGCCGGCCGAGATCGAGGGCCCATTGGCTCTCGACGCCGAATTCGTCGCGCCAGGACCAGAGGCGGCGGGTCAGGTGATGCAGGCGATGCTCGTGGGTGAAGCCGATGGCACCGTGCACCTGGTGCACGATGTCGCAAACCTTGCCCGCGGCCTCGCCGACCCGGAGCTTCGCCGCCGCCGCGGCGAACTCGATGTCGCCGTCGCGGACCGAGCTCGCCGCCGACGCCACCGCGACGCCCGCCGCCGCCACCTGCTCGGCGGCGAGTGCGAGCTGCTGCTGGATCGCCTGAAACTTGCCGATCGGGCGGCCGAACTGCACGCGGTCATTGGCGTAGGTGACGGCAAGCTCCAGGGCCGCCTCCAGCGCCCCCGCCATCTGCGCGGCGCGGAAGAGGGCGCCGAGGCGAAAGGCCGTCGCGGCACCGGCGCCCGCCGGTGCCGCCGCGACGGCGCCGGGCTGCAGGATCATGTCGAAGGTGACGGTGTCCCGCGGCTCGCCCGCGAGATTGCGTCCGGGCGAGATCTCGGTGAGCGCCGGCATCAGCACCGCCGTCGCGGCCCGCGTCGAGATCACCATCGAGGCGGCAGTGCGTCCCCAGGGCACCGCGCCGGCGGCACCGGCGAGGCGCACGGATTTGCCGTCGCGGCCGAGCTCGAAATGCTCATCCGGCGTCTCCACGATCAGGCCCAGCGGCCCGTTGGGCACGGTCAGCCCCGCCCGCGCCGCGAGCCAGCGCGCCAGCATGGTCTCCGGCAGCGGGATCGGCGCCGGGAAGCGCCCGGCGGCGCGCAGCACGGCGACGGCATCCTCGATCCCGTCGGGCGCGCCGTTGCCGCCATGGAGCACGTCGAGAAACCCGGTCGCCACGACCGCGTCCCAGAGCGCCGTCGGCCAGGTGCCCGCCTCGGCGGCATTGACGACGTCGGCCGTCGCGAGATCGGCGAAGAGCCGCGCCGCGGTATCGTAGACGAGGGTGTCGGTCATCTGAGGCCGAGCCCGCGGGCGATGATGCCGCGGAGGATTTCCCGCGTGCCGCCGCGCAGCGTGAAGGACGGCGCGTGCAGCACCGCCTCCGCCAGCGTCGCCTCGAAGGCGTCGTTGCCGCCCGGCCGATGCCCGCGCGGCGCCAGCAGCCGCACCAGCTCGGGGATCTCGCGCTCCAGGCTGTTGCCGAGGTCCTTCACGACGGCAGCCTCGAGATTCGGCATCTCGCCGGCCTGCAGCATGCCGGCGATCGACAGCGACATGCGCCGGAGCGTCCAGAGATGGGCGGCGATGCGGCCGAGCGCCTCCTGCGCCCTGGGATCGATGTGGGCGGCGTCGATGCGCCGCACGAACTCCACCAGCACGCGGAAGGTGCTGACGAAGCGCTCGGGTCCGGAGCGCTCGAAGGCGAGCTCGCTGGTCACCTGCTTCCAGCCGTCCCCCGCCGTCCCCACCAGCCGGCTCGCGGGAACGAAGACGTCGTCGAGGGTCACCTCGGTGAAATCGAGATCGCCGGCGAGGTTGCGGATCGGGCGGATGGTGACGCCGGGCGCGGTCACGTCGACGATGAGCTGCGACAGGCCCTGATGCCGGTCGTCCCCCGCGGGCCCGGTGCGGCAGAGCGTGATCGCGTAGTGCGAGCGGTGGGCGTGGCTGGTCCAGACCTTGCGGCCGTTGAGACGGAAGCCGCCGTCCACCGGGCTCGGCGCGGGTGCGGATCGAGGCGAGGTCGGAGCCGGAATCCGGCTCGCTCATGCCGATGCAGAAATAGCACTCGCCGCGGGCGATCCGCGGCAGGAATTCCCGGCGCTGCTCCTCGCTGCCGAAGCGCAGCAGCAGCGGTCCGCTCTGGCGGTCGGCGATCCAATGGGCCGCCACCGGCGCCCCCACCACCAGCATCTCCTCGGTGACGACGTAGCGCTCCAGCGCGCTGCGCTCCTGCCCGCCGTAGCGCCGGGGCCAGGTCATGCCGATCCAGCCGCGCTCACCCAAGGCACGGCTGAACTCGGCGGAAAAATGCGTGGCGAAATCCCCCGCCGGCGCCCAGAGACCGCTCGCCCGCGCCTCCGCCAGGAACGTTCGCACCTCGGCCCGGAGCGCCTGGCACTCCGGGGGCAGAGTCGCGGAATCAAAGCGGAACGCAGGGGTCACGACCGAAGCTCTGTCGCTGGCGGGAGGGGAAGCGGCGGATGGTAGCGGCGCTGCACCGGCAGGTCAAACTACCGCCGGCCTATCACGCCTCGTCGAGCAGCGAGCGCGTGAGTGCGCGAATATGCAAGGCCGAGCAGTCGAGATGCGGGAAGTCCGTATTGGTCTCGTCGAAGATCAGGGACAGATCCGTCCCGCCGAAGATGATCGTCTCGGCCCGATCGCGCTCGCAGAGAGTGTGTGCAATTGCGGACAATCCCGCGTGCTGGGCCTCGGTGCCACGGCCGCTCGCGGCCGCCTGGAGATAGGTATCGTGGATATAAGTGATCTCCTCGGGTCGCGGCAGCACCAGCTCCACGCCGGGCAGCTGGCCGAACAAGCCGGATTCGATGACGAAGCGGGTCCCGAACAGCGCCGCGCGGCGGATGCGGTGGCGGTGGATCTCCTCGGCGATCAGATCCAGGAGATTCACCAGCGGCAGCGGCGATATCTTCAGTAGCTCGGGCATGCAGAGGTGAGGAGCCACGGCGGCAATCGCGGCGATCTCGGCACCGCTGGCTTTCAGCCGGCCGATCAACGCCGCCAGATATCGGGCGAGGCCAAGGGATTCGCCAGCCCCGATGTGACCGAGCACCCGGCGGATATCCGCGTTGATCATCAGGAGGTCGAGCGCCCGGCCCCGCGCATCGTGGGCTTTCGCCAGCTCCTCGTAGTAGTGAACCGCGGCGCCGACGCCGATCCCGCCGATCAGCCCGAGGCAGCGGCCCTTGGGACCTTCGCTCATCGCGCTTCCTGCCCCGCTCGCTTGGCCACGAGGCGTACGGTCCTAGAGATAGATGCCCTTGTCCAGGATCACCGCCTGGTAATCGTGATAGCTCATGCCGAGTTCCTGGGCGCGGGCGAGGCGGGCGAGCGCGATCTCCCGGGGCGGCGTCTTCCAGGCGCGCCGATGGGCCTTGGTCCAGCAATGCTGGTGCCAGGTGGCGCCGATCTCGAGCGGCGGACCCTGGTTGTGGCCGATCCCCGGTGGCGGCATGTTCCCTAAAAGTGCTCTTCGGACGTCCAGAAAAACTCAAGCAAGACCGGTGCCATTTCCGAGTCGCCATGACACGGATCAGCCATGCTGCAGGCCATAGAAGCGCTCCGCGTTGCCGCCGAGGATCGCATCGCGCTCTGCCGGCAGCAATCCGCGCAGCAGCGCGGTCGTCGCCGACCACCAGCGCTCGTAGCCGCCGGCCAGGTTCAGGACCGGCCAGTCGCTGCCCCAGATCAGGCGGTGGGGCCCGAAGCAGTCGAGGAGATGAGCGGCATAGGGTTCGAGATCCGCCGTCGTCCAGTCGGGCTTCGCCTCGGTGGCGAGGCCCGAGAGCTTGCACCAGGCCGCCGTCTCCCGCGCCAGGGCGCGGATGTCGGCGGCCCAGGGCTCGCGCGCGCCGCTGGCGATGCCAGGCTTCGCGCCGTGATCCACGACAGTCCTGAGATCGGGATGGCGATCGAGCAGCCGGCGGAGATTGACCAGGTGCCGGGGCTGCACCAGGGCGTCGAAGCGGAGATCGAGATCGATGATGGCGCGGAAGGCTCCGTCGAGACGGCGATCCAGCATCCAGTCGGTGTCGGCGATATCCTGGATCATCGGCCGGACGCCGCAGAGCAGCGGATTGCCCGCCAGGCGCTCCAGCCGTTCGCGGACATCCGCCGCCTCGAAATCGACCCACCCCACCACGCCGCCGATGACGCCCGCGCTCTCCGCCGCGAGCCGCAGCAGGAACCGCGTCTCGGCCTCGGTGGGCGCCGCCTGCACCAGCACCGTGCCGGAGATGCCGCTCGCCGCCAGGAGCGGCGCCAGGTCCGGCAGATCGAAATCCCGATGGATCGGCCCGAGATCCGCCGTCAGCCAGCCATAGTCGCCGCGGGCAACACGCCAGAAATGCTGGTGCGCGTCGATCCGCATCAAGGCACCGGCGCGTCGGCGGCGATCAGGCCGCGGTCCTTCAATGCCTGCCAGAATGCCGGCGGGATCGGATGCGCCGCGAAACCGTGGTTCGCCGTCACTTCGGCGGGGCTGCGCGCCCCCGGCAGCACGGTGACGACGGCGGGATGGCCGAGGGGGAACTGCAAGGCCGCCGCCTGCAAGGGCACATCGAGCTCGGCGCAGACCGCGGCGATCGCCTCGACGCGGTGCCGCACCGCCGGCGGCGCCGGACGATAGTCGTAGGTGGCGGAGGATCCCGCCGGCCGCGCCAGGATGCCGGAGTTGTAGGGCCCGCCGAGGATGATCGCGGCGTTCTTCTCCACGCAGGCCGGCAGCAGCTCCCGGAGCGCGCTCTGATCGATGAGGGTGTATCGCCCCGCCACCAGGAATCCGTCGAAGCCGCCATGGCGAAGCGCGTCGAGGCAGACGCCGGCGTCGTTGACCCCGAGACCGACGGCGCCGATCACGCCCTCGCCGCGCAGCCGGTCGAGAGCGGGCAAGGCACCCGTCATCGCTTCGCGGAAGCGCCGCGGCTGCTGCTCCGGCCCGTGGGTGAAGGCATCGATGTCGTGGATCAAGGCAATGTCGATGCGCGCCAGACCCAGGCGCTGCAGGCTGTCCTCGATGGAGCGGAGCGCGCCATCGTAGGAATAGTCGAAGCGCTGGCGGAACGGCAGCCCGCCCACGTAGCCGTTCTGGTCGCGGGACGCCGAAACATCCGCCGTCAGCAGGCGGCCGACCTTGGTGGAGAGAACGAAGCTGTCGCGGGGAAATTCCCGGAGCGCGTCGCCGACGCGGTGCTCGCTGAGCCCGTTGCCGTAGTGCGGCGCGGTGTCGATGTAGCGGATGCCGAGCTCGTAAGCCCGGCGCACGGTCTGCGCTCGCCGTGCTCTCATCGACGGGCGTGAAGAGATTGCCGAGGGGAGCGGTGCCGAGGCCGAGGGGCCCAAGGGTCACGGCCCCGAAGCGCCGTGCCGCCCGCATCAGGGGGACTCCTCGGGACCGACGACGCCCTTGGTCACGAGGATGTTGCCGTAGAAGCGCCGCTCGCCGGTGGCGACGATGGCGAAGGCCTGGCGCGCCCGCTCGTAGAACTCCGCGCGCGGGAGTACCTCGAGCGGCACCGGCTTGCCGGCGGCGCGCACCAGCACGGCGCGGAACTCGGCGACAGTGGGCGGCACCGCGTCGGGATCGCCCACGACAGCCATGACCGCCGCGGGTTTGGCCACGAAGGTATCGAGGGGCAGCAATGTCAGGACGGCGCCGAGGGCGGCCGGAGCCGCAACTCCGTCGAGGCGCACCAGGCGCCGCGCGCAGCTCGCCGCCGGGAAGTTGGCGTCGACGATGGCGATCTCGTCGCCATGCCCCATCGCCGCCAGCACCTGCAGCAGCTCGGGGCCGAGCAGCGGATCGATCCCTCGCAGCATGGCCTCGCCTCCAGCTAGCCGGCGGCGACACCCGCCGTCTTGAACCGATCGATGACGGCGCGCCCGCGGTCGAGGGGCGCCTCGTCGAGAGCCGGCCGCACGCGCAGCCAGTCGGGCCGCTGATGCCGGACCGCCAGCACCGCCTTCACCGTGGGAATGAAGGAGTGCGCGACCACCGCGTCGACCGCCGTCGATACCGCGGCTTGCAGCGGCGCTCTCTCATCCTTGGATCCATTGCACAACGCCACCAGTGTCGGCGCTATGACATTCGCCATACCGCTGATGCCGCCGGCGCCGCCATTGCCGAGCGCCGCCGCCAGGCTCTTCTCGTCGCCGACGAAGATGTCGAGATCCGGCAGCGCGTCGAGATAGGAGGCGGAGAGCGGCCAGTCCGCGCTGCTGTCCTTGACCGCCGTGACGATTCCGGGAAAAGCATCGGCGAGACGCCGCACCAGCGCCGGGCGCAAGGTGATGCCGGTGTGGAACGGGAAATTATAAAGGCAGAGGCGCGGCACCTTGCCGCCCCCGGCGCCGAGCCCGTCGATGACGGCGGCGAAATGCCGGTAGACGCCCTCCTCGCTCACGTCCTTCAGGTAGAAGGGCGGCAGCACCAGGAGGCCGGCAACGCCGTGCCGCGCCGCGTGGGCGCCAAGCGCCACCGTGGTCGGCACGTCGGTGCAGCCGACCGAGGGCATCAGGCGATCGCCGGTGACGCCAGCCGCCACCACCGCATCGAGCGCCGTCCTGCGCTCATCGGCGCTGAGCGCGGTGCCCTCGCCTGTCGTGCCGAAGAGGCTGATGCCGCGGCAGCCCGCGTCGAGAAGGCCGCGGCAATGCTGGACGAGAGCGGCGCGCATCGATGCCGAGGCGCGCGTCGAAGGGCGTGAGCGCGGCGCACCAGACGCCGCGGAGGGACGGTGACGCGGGCATCAGCCGGTCCCCGTGCGCCGTTGAGCGCGACCACCCGCCGGTCGAGTCGGCGCCTCCGGCCGATCGGCAATTCCCATGGCGCGGAGCCGGGCGCTGGCGATGTGGCGGTCCATGGCCTCCACCGCCGCCGCCCCGTCGCGCGCCTCCAGTGCGGCGAGGATCACGCCGTGCTCGCGCAGCGCCGGCAGCAGGCTATCGGCCGAGAGCAGCGACTGCTCCAGCTTGATCAGGCGGACGCGCAGGCTGTTGACGCGATAGATGGCGGTGATGAGCTCATTGTCCAGGCGCTCGATGATGGCGTCGTGAAAGCCCCAGTCCATCATCTGCGCCTCGTCGAGGAGCTGCTTCCCCACCTCGCCGCGCTCGGCACGCCGGAGGATGCCGGCATGGACGCGGACCAGCGCCGCGATCTCGCTATCGCCGGCGGCTCGGGCGAAATTCGCCACCGCCTCGCGCTCCAGCATGGCGCGGAGCTGAAACGCGGTACGCACCAGCTTGAGATCGACGGTGGCGATCTGCATGCCGCGCTGGGGAATGGTGATGATAAGTCCGTCCGCCTCGAGACGCGGGATCATCTCGCGGATCGCGCCCAGCGGCAGTCCGGTGAGCGCCACCAGCTCGCGCTGAGAGATGAACTGTCCCGGCCGGAAGCTCTTCTTGAGCAGGTGCTGCCGGAAACTCTCGTAGGCTTTCTCGCGCAGGTTCATCGCGCCGCTGGCCTCCACTCTGAATGGTCAGCATGTTACGCGTTGACATGTCAGTTCGGCAAGCCGTAGGTTTTGGCCGTTGCACCGCGCCGCCGACGCGTCGCACTCTAGCGCCATAGCCCGCCGTCAGAGCGGATCAATCCAGGAGGAAAGCGCCATGCAGGACCGGAAGACTCAGAGCCCCGAAATCTCGCGCCGGACCATGCTGAAGGCGGGCGCCGGTATCGCGGCGCTGGGATCGGGCTCGGTCATCGCCGCGCCGGCGATCGCCCAGAGCGGCTTCGACTGGAAGCGCTTCAAGGGCGAGCATCTCGAGGTCTCCCTCACCCTGGGTCCGCGCGCGGATCTCTGGCAGAAATACGAGAAGGAGTTCGAGGAGCTCACCGGCATCAGCGTCGGCTCGGAGAAGGTGCCGGAGCAGCAGCACCGCCAGAAGGTCGCAATCGAGTTCAGCTCGGGCAATACCAGCTTCGACGTCGTGACCGTGTCCTACCACGTGCAGAAGCAGCTCTACGGCCGCGGCAAGTGGCTCGTCGACCTGCGCGACCTCGTCAAGGACCCGAAGCTCACCAACGCCGGACTATGACTTTCCGGATTTCGCCAAGGGCGCGATCGACTACGCGACCCAGAAGGACGGCCGGCTCGACACCATCCCGATCAACCTCGACTACTGGATCCTCTACTACAACAAGGAGCTGTTCGCGGCGAAAGGCCTGCAGTATCCGAAATCCTTCACCGAGATGGTGGATGTTGCGCGCAAGCTCACGATCCCAAGACGCAGACCGCGGGATTTCTCTCCCGCGGCCTCAAGAACGCCAACGTGCCGGTCTGGACCAGCTTCGTGCTGGGCTACGGCGTCGATCCCATCGACGCCAACCTCACCATGCACACCGACGGGCCGGAGGCGATCGAGGCGGCGAAGATCTACCAGGCCCTCAACAAGGAATGCGGCCCGCCCGGCGTCGCCGGCTTCAACTGGAACGAATGCCAGACCAGCTTCGTCCTGGGCAAAGGCGCCATGTGGCTCGACGGCATCGGCTTCTCGCTGCCGCTCGAGGATCCCGCCAAATCCCATGTCGTCGGCAAGGTGGGATATGGCGTGATGCCGCCGGGGCCCAAGGCGCAGCACTCCGCCCTCTTCGGCGACGGCGTCGGCATCTCCAAGTCGAGCAAGAAGCAGGAGGCCGCGTGGCTCTACGTGCAGTGGGCCACCGGCAAGATGATGAACGAGCGCCACCTCGAGGGCCAGTACGGCGCGCCGCCGCGGGCCTCGGCCTACGAGGCGGTGCGGAAATCCGGCAAGCTCACGGGCTCGAAGCTGGAATGGCTCGACGCCATGGCGGGGTCGATCAAGATCGCCCGGGCGGGATTGCCCGACATCGTCGCGGTGACGGAGTTCCGCGACACCTTCGGCATCGGCCTCACCAACATGATCACCGGCGCCGATCCCGCGACCGAGCTCAAGAAGGCGACCGAGGCGTTCAAGCCGGTGCTCGAGAAGACCGAGAAGGCATGACGGGGCGATGAGCGGCGGGGCGACGCTCGCCGACCCTCCCGCGGGAGCGCCCAGCTCCGGCTCGCTCTGGCGCCGCCTCACCAGCGGCGCCAGCGCCGATCGCGGCCGGCCCTATTTCCTGTTCTTCGTGCCGGCGATGACCATCATCGCCTCGGTGATCGTTTTCCCCTGGATCTTCACGCTGTTCATGAGCACCTACGACTGGAAGCTGGCGCAAGCCGGCGCCTTCGTGGGCCTCGGCAACTACGAAGGCCTGGTCACCGACGAGCGTTTCGTGAGCGCGCTCGTGCGCACGCTCTACTACACCGTGCTGGCGGTGGTGCTGCCGCTCATCCTCGGCACCATCGCGGCGCTGATCTTCCATCGCAAGTTTCCGCTGCGGGGATTGCTGCGCGGCGTCTTCATCCTGCCGATGATGGCGACGCCGGTGGCGGTGGGTCTGGTCTGGACGATGATGTTCCATCCCCAGCTCGGCGTGCTCAACTATCTCCTGAGCCTCGTAGGCCTACCGCCGCAGCTCTGGGTCTACGACCCCGGCACCGTGATCCCGAGCCTGGTCATGGTGGAGACGTGGCAGTGGACGCCCCTCGTCATGCTGATCGTGCTGGGCGGCCTCGCGGCGCTTCCGATCGAGCCCTATGAATCCGCCCAGATCGACGGCGCCACATCCTGGCAGATGTTCCGCCACATCACCTTCCCCCTGGTGCTGCCGTTCCTGATGGTGGCGACGATCATCCGCACCATCGACGCGGTCAAAGCCTTCGATATCATTTTCGTCATCAGTCAGGGCGGCCCCGGCACCGCGTCGGAGACCATCAACATCTTCCTCTACCTGCAGGCCTTCGCCTTCTACAACATCGGCTATGCCTCGGCGGTCGTGGTGGTGTTCTTCGCCCTCATCATCGCGCTCTCGCTCACGCTCCTCTACGTGCGCCAGCGCACGCGGTGGTCCACGTGACCGCCACCGCGCTCATGGCACCGCCGCGCCGGCGCCTGCGGGAGCTGGCGATAAAGCGCGTGCTGGGAAAGATCGGCTTCTTTTTCGCGGTGGTCGTGATCGTCTCGCCGGCGATCCTGGTCTTCCTCTGGATGCTCTCGCTCTCCCTCAAGACCGAGATCGAGAACATCGCCTATCCCCCGATCTTCATTCCCGAGCATCCGACGCTCGCCAACTTCGTCCAGGTGTTCCAGGCCAGCCCCTTCGCGCGCTACCTCCTCAACAGCATCATCGTCACCGGCAGCGCCACCATCCTCGCCCTCGTGGTCGGCATCCCCGCCGGCTACGGCATCGCCAAGGCCAAGGCCTACAAGATCGCGGTGCTGGTGCTGATCGCGCGGATCACTCCCAACCTCTCCTACCTGATCCCGCTTTTCATTCTGTTCCGCGCGCTCAACTTGACCGGCACGCTCTGGCCCCTGGTCATCACGCACCTCGTGATAACCGTGCCGATCGTGGTCTGGGTGATGATCGGCTTCTTCGAGAGCCTGCATCCCGATCTGGAGGAGGCCGCCCTCATCGACGGCTGCACGCTCTGGCAGGCCTTCCGCTACGTGGCGCTGCCGCTCTCCAAGCCCGGCATCGTCGTGGCCTCGATCCTGGCCTTCATCTTCTCCTGGAACAATTTCATCTTCGGTGTGGTGCTGGCAGGCCGCGAGACGCGCACCTTGCCGGTCGCGGTCTACAACGTCCTCACCTTCGAGCAGATCTCCTGGGGCCCGCTCGCCGCCGCGGCTCTTCTGGTGACCCTGCCGGTCTTGATCCTGACCGTGGTCGTGCAGCGCGAGATCGTGACCGGCCTCACGGCTGGCGGCGTCAAGGGCGGCTAGCCACCATTATTCCATGCGCAATCAGTGCGCCGGTCGCTTCGCTCGCGTCACGAGCTGGGTCGGGTTGACGAAGCGGAGCGCGATCAGCAGCCAGACCAAGCGTCGTCACCATGTAGATGACGGCCATGGCGTCGATCGACTGCCCTGCCCGCACGCCCGCCGCGTAGACGGCGTAGTAGAGCGCCACGACCAGGGTCTGGCTGGTCGGGCCCCGCGGTGAAGAAGGTGAGCTCGAACATGGCGATGGTGCGCACCAGCACCAGCAGCAGCGCCGCCAGCATGCCCGGCGCCAGGAGCGGCAGCAGCACGTAGATGAAGAGACGCGTGGTGCCGGCGCCGAAGACCCGGGCCGCCGCCTCCACACGGGGATCGATCTGCTCGATGAAGGGGATCATCACGAGGATGACGAAGGGCACCGTCGGCACGAGGTTGGCGAGGATGACGCCGGACATCTGGCCGGCGAGGCCGGCCTTGTAGAGCACCGTCGCCAGCGGGATGCCGAAGGTGATGGGGGGCACCAGCAGGGGCAGCAGGAAGAGCAAGGTCACGAACCGCTTGCCGGGGAACTCGCGCCGCGCCAGGGCGTAGGCGGCGGGCACGCCGAGCGCGCCCGAGAGCACCACCACGGCGCCCACGACCTGGAAGGTCACGATCAGGATCTGGTCGAGCTGAAACTCGTCCCAGGCGGAGGAATACCACTTGGTGGTGAAGCCCGCCGGCAGCCAGGTGCCGAGCCAGCGCGTGCCGAACGAATTCACCACCACGGTCGCGACCATGGCGATGAGATTGATGATGAAGAAGATGACGAGGGCCCAGACCGCGAAGGCCCAGAGCCGGGAGCCGATCGGATCGTCGCGACGCATGATCCCTACCCTTTTCCGCCGCCGGCGGGACCGCGATAGAAGAGGCCGCGGCCGGAGAGCACCAGGACCACCACCAGAAGCTGGAAGAACCCCATGATCATCGCGATCGCAGAGGCCATCGAGTAGTCGTACTGCTCGTAGGCCGCCTGATAGGCCGCGATGGAGATGACGCGCGTCACACCGGCGGGCGCGCCCAGCAGCACCGCCGACGGAAAGACCGAGAAGGTCTGCACGAAGGAAAGACAGAAGGTGATGGCGAGGCCCGGCGCCAGCAGCGGCAGGAAGATATTCCAGAAGCGTGCCCGAGCGCCGGCGCCGAGGGTCGAGGCCGCCTGCTCCAGGGAAGGATCGATGCCGGTGACGTAGGAAAGCGTCAGCAGGAAGGTGAAGGGGAATCCCGAGACCACCAGCGAGAGGAACACGCCCCAGTAATTGTGCACGAGCCGGATCGGCCCCGAGGTAAGGCCGAAGAAGATCAGGCTGCGGTTGAGCCAGCCTTGCGGACCCAGATAATTCAGCATGCCCTCGGCGATGAGCACGGTACCGAGGGTGATCGGCAGGACCAGGAGGGTGGTCAGCAGGCGCTGGCGGCGCATGAGGCGCACGCGCATCGCCACGGGAACCGCGAGCAGGATGTTCACCAGGGTCGACGGCAGCGCCAGCCACATGGTCTTGGCGATGGTGCCGTAGAGGAAGGGCTCGGAGAAGAACTTGCGATAGTTGGCGAGCCAGTCGCCGGTCTTGGGCTCGAGCGACAGCACCAGGCCGTAGAGGAAGGGATAGACGAAGAGCGCCACGATGAAGAGCACCGCCGGCAGCACCAGCAGGGTCACGCCGTCGAGGCCGCGTTGGGCCAGCACCAGGCGGATCGGCAGCCGCTCCGCCGCCGTGTCCCGGCGCGGCGCGCTGGTGGAGAGCGTGGTCATGCCGCGGCTTCTCCGTAGATCAGCACCCGCGCGGAGTCGGCACCGAGCTGCAGCGTCTCGCCGGGCGTCACGCGCTGCTCGGAGCGGAAGAACAGCTCCGTCCGGTCGGCGGTGTGCGCGGTGCCGTAGAAGTCGCGGCCGCGGTATTCCGCCGTCGCCACGGTGACGGCGATCGGGCCGCCGGGCCGCGGCGTCAGGTCCTCCGGCCGGATCGCGACGATCGCCTCGCCCTCCCCCAACGGTCCCACCGGCACGCCCGAGAGCGTGGCGCCGCCGACCTGGACCTTGGCGGCGCCGGTTCCCGACATCGCCACGCGAGAGCGCACGAGATTGCGATAGCCCATGAATTCCGCCACGTCGGGATGGGCGGGGCGCGAGTAGAGATCGCTGGGCGTGCCGACCTGGCGCACCGTGCCGTCCCGCAGCACGACGATGCGGTCGGCCAGCGACAGCGCCTCGTCCTGGTCGTGGGTCACGTAGATGGTGGTGGAGCCCACCAGGGCGTGAATGCGCCGGATCTCCGCCCGCATCTCCAGGCGGAGCTTGGCGTCGAGGTTGGAGAGCGGCTCGTCCATCAGCACCAGCGGCGGCTCGATGACGATGGCGCGGGCGATGGCGACGCGCTGCTGCTGGCCGCCGGAGAGCTGGCCCGGCAGCTTCGCGCCCTGGGCGGTGAGGCGCACCAGGGTCAGCGCCTCCTCCACCTTCTGGTCGATCTCGGCCTTGGGCCGGCCCTGCATCTTCAGGCCGAAGCCGATATTCTTGCGCACGCTCATATGCGGGAAGAGCGCGTAGTTCTGGAACACCATGCCGAAGCCGCGCCCCTCGGGCCGGAGCCGGTCGATCCGCGCGTCGTCGAGCCAGATGCCGCCGCCGGTGAGCGGCAGCAAGCCGGCCAGGCAGTTCAGCGCCGTGGACTTGCCGCAGCCGGAGGGGCCGAGCAGGGCGATGAACTCGCCCCGCCCGACTTCCAGCGACACGTCCTTCAGCGCGTTGAGAGTACCGAAATCGCGGCTCACGCGATCGAGCCGCAATTTGCGGAAGCTGCTAGACGCCGAAATCATACCGAGCGCTCCTGCCTACTTTGTCTTCGCGCCGCCGATCTCCTGGTCCCAGCGGCCGAAGGCGTAGACCAGCTGGTCCGGCAGCAGGGGAATCTCCTGCGGATTGTCGGTGATGAGCTTCTCATACTCCGGCCGGCCGTATTCCTTGATCACGTCCTGACTCTCCTTCGGCGCCATGGACAGCGGCACGTTCTTCACCGCCGGGCCCGGATAGAAATAGCCGGCGTCGTAGGTAATGGCCTGCGCCTCCGGGGATAGCATGTAGGTCAGGAGATCGACCATCACCGCCACTTTCTCCGGCGCGAGACCCTTGGGGATGCAGAGATAGTGCGCGTCGAGCACCCAGTGGAAGCCCTTGAGCGTGCCCACCGCGGCTTCCTTCGGCACCACGCCCAGGGCGCGGGGATTGATATCCCAGCCCATCTGCGTCGGGATCATGTCGCGGGAGCCCTCGCCCAGCTCCTTCATGACGGCGCCGGTGCCGGAGGGATAATACTCGATGTACTGGCCGAGCTCCTTGAGATAGGCCCAGGTCTTGTCCCAGCCGGCCTTCGGGTCGTGCGGATCCTTGTCGCCGAGAAGATAGGGCAATCCCATCATGAAGACGCGGCCGGGACCGGAATTGGCCGGGCGCGCGTACATGAAGCGGTTGGGGTTGGCCTTGGCCCAGGCGAGGAGCTCCTCCGCGGTCTTCGGCGGCGTCTTCACCTTGCTCGGGCATGTACTCGATGATCGGACCGGCCTGGCAGAAGACGATGCAGATGCCCTGGTTCTGCGCCAGCGCCTGCATCTTCTTGGCGCCCGGCAGGTAGATGTCGTCGAGCTTCGGCAGGCTCGAGGCGTATTCCGGCAGCATATGCACCCAGAGCTTCTGGTCGACGCCCGCCGAGAGCGCGTCGATGCCGGTCAGCACGCCGTCGATGTCGACGCGGCCGGCGTCCTGCTGCGCCTTGATCTTGCCCGGCAGCTCCGGCGCCGGTGCCTTGGTGTAGGTCATCTTGGAGACCAGGTTGGGCTTCAGCTTGCGATAGTTTTCCAGCGCCGCTTGCGTCAGCGCCAGGTTGCCGGCGACGTCGACGAAGTTGAGCGACACCGGCGACGTCGGCAGCTTCAGCGCGCCCTGCGCGAACGCACTGACATCGACGAGTGCGGATCCGGCGATCCCTGCCATCACGGCGCGACGCGTTGGTTTCAAATGCATGACACAAATCCTCCCAGAGATGGTTGACGTTGATTCAGCAAAGCGTTCACCAGTCTACGAACGATGTCATCAGGGGCGGGCGGCCTGCCCGCCGGCCGCCACGCGCGGCGGCGGGCCGGAGGTACCGCCCGTCTCGTCGGCGAAATAGCCGGGGTCCGTCGCCGCCAGGATCTCGATGGAGCGGAACAGCCCCCTGAGGTGATCGCGCATCGCGGCGACGGCGCCGTCGCGATCGCGATGCACCAGACGATCGACGATCAGCGTATGCTCGGCGATGACGGAGGGCTTCTTTCTGACGTTGCGCATGGAGAGAAAGCGCACGCGGTCCATCTGGGCCTTGGCGTTCTCGACCTGCCGCCAGGCGTTGGCGTGGCCGGCGATTTCCATGATGAGCGCGTGCATGCGCTCGTCGGCAAGGAAAAACTCCTCGTGGTCGCCGGCGCGGTGCAGCACCCGCTGATGCTGCAGCACCGCAGTCAGCGCCTTGGATCGCGCCGCGTCGATCTTCTCGACGGCGCGCTCGATGGCGGAGCATTCCAGGGATTCGCGGACGAACTGGCTGTCGAAGACCTCGCGCAGCTTGATCGGCGCCACGAAGGAGCCGTACTGCGGATAGATCTCGATCAGATTTTCTTCGCCGAGCTTGATCAGCGCCTCGCGGATCGGCGTGCGCGAGACGCCGAAGCGCTGGGACAGCTCCTGCTCCGACAGCATCGTGCGCGGCAGCAGGCGCCCGGCGATGATATCGCGGCGCAGCAAAGCGCGGACCTGGACGGCGATGGTCTGGCGCCGCATGGGCACGACAGGGGCTTCCACGCCCGTCTCGTGCTTGGCGGCGACTTCAGGCATCCTCCCGGCACCACGTTTCATTCGGTTGCCTCGTTCAGGGCGACCCGCGTGCATACACGATCAGTATCATATATGCTACCATATTACCATGCAGGCCGTGCCCGGGAATGCCGGCCGAGAACGCAAGGAGACCGGAGGGAGACGCCATGGACGCCATCACCGACGACATCAAGGCTCTGTTGAAGAAATGCAGCGTCGCGACGCTGTCGACTCAGCTCTTCAAGCGCGGCCTGCGCAACACCATCCTCCAGGGCGTGCGCCCGCTCGCCCAGGGGCCGGAGCTCATGGTCGGCGAGGCCTTCACGCTCCGCTATATTCCCGCCCGCGAGGATCTCGATCACCTCGGCGTCTTCAATGATCCGAGCCATCCCCAGCGCAAGGCGGTGGAAACGGCGCCGCCGGGCCAGGTCCTGATCTGCGACTGCCGCCGGGACGCCAGCGTCGCCTCGGGCGGCTCGATCCTGATGACGCGCCTCAAGATGCGCGGCGTCGCCGGCTTCGTCAGCGACGGCGGCCTGCGGGATTCGCCCGAGATCGCCACTCTCGGATATCCGATCTATTTCGGCGGGCCGGCGCCGCAGCTCAATCTGGCGCGCCACCACGCCGTCGACATCAACGTGCCGATCGCCTGCGGCGGTGTCGCGGTATTTCCCGGCGACGTGCTGGTGGGCGACGGCGAGGGCGTCATCGTCATCCCGCGCCATCTCGCGGCGGAAGTGGCGGCGGACGCCGCGGCCCAGGAGCAGCTCGAGGAGTTCGTGATCGAGGAGGTGCGCAACGGCGCCTCCATCGTCGGCACCTACCCGCCCAAGGACGCGGCGCTGGCGAAATATCAGGAGTGGCTGAAGAAGCGCGGCAAGATAGCCGGCCGCGCTCAGCCCGGCGCCGGCGCTCCCCGCTCCCGCCGCTCTTCGCGTCCCGCGCGCCACTCGGCGTGCGCCTTGGTGATCTCGGCGCCGAAGAGCAGGATCTGGGTCGAGTAGTAGACCCAGAGCAGGACGATCACCAGCGCGCCGGCGGCGCCATAGACCGATGTCACCTGCTTGCTGCCGATGTAGAGGCCGATCGCGTATTTGCCGACGGTGAAGAGCACGCTGGTGAGCGCGGCGCCGAACCACACATCCCGCCAGTGCACGCGCGCGTCCGGCAGGACCTTGTAGATCATGCCGAAGAGTATCGTCGTCATGGCGAGGCTGATGGCGATGTTCACGCCGTGCAGGATCAGCGGCAGCGCGCCGGCGAAGGCGCTCAGATAGTAGGAGAAGGCGTGAATGGCGGCGCCCGCGGCGAGCGTCATGCCGAGCAGCGCGCCGCTCGCCAGGATAATCGAGAGGCACAGGAGCCGGTGCTTCACCAGGAGCCAGAGATTGATGCCGGGCTCCGGCCGTACCTTCCAGACCACATTGAGAGCCGCCTGCAGCTCCATGAGCACGGCGGTCGACGCGATCGCCAGTGCGGCAATGCCCGCGATCGTGGCGATCGGGCCCGCCTTCCCCACCGACGCGCTCTTGATCATCGCCTCCAGCGCCTGGGCGCCTTCGGAGCCCATGACGTCGCGGAGGTTGCCGACGAGCGCTCCTTGCGCCGCCTTCTCGCCGAACACCATCCCGGCGACCGCGATCACCACCAGCAGGATGGGCGCCATGGAGAAGACGGTGTAGTAGGCGACGGCCGCGCCCATGCTGGGCGCGCGGTCGCGGCTCCAGCCGCGCGCCGCGCCTTTCATCACCGTCACGATCTCCTCCCACATCGCACGCCTCGCGCATCGGAATGGGCTCGCGGCCCATCCTAGAGCGCGGCGGGAGGAACGAACACGCCGGCGTCGCCTGTCGGCGGCGCGAGGCTCAGGGTGCCGGTGGCCGCGCCGCCGCGAACATCTGGGCGAACGGCTTGTTGATCCACGCGAGCTCGTGAGACACGCCCTCCAGGCGCGGCATGGCGGCGGCGGGAAGATCGTGCACGTGGACGCCGATCGCGCCGTGGCTCTTCAGGATCGCCGTCGCCCGCGCCTCGCACTCCGGCGTCAGCGTCCGGACCCAGAGGAGAATGCCGCCATGCTCGATCTGCTGGGCGAGATGCCGGGCGTGTCGCGACTCCATCGCGCGGCCGAACACCAGGCCGAGGGCGCCACCGGCGCCGCCGAGCGCCACCGCGGCCACGATCGTCGCGGCGATGGTGCCGCCGGACGCGACCACGACGCCGGCAGCGGCAGCCGCGCCCACGTAGCCGAGGCCGGCGGCGACGGCGTCGCGGAGAATGGTGCGGGAGCGGTTGCCGACGAAGGCGCTCCGCGGCACCAGAGGATCGTCCGCGGACTCCTCGGCGGGACCGCGGAGCGGACCGAGCTCGCGCTCGACGGTCTCCGCGCTCGCCATCAGGCTCAGGAGCGAGCGGTCGAAGCCCGCCATCAGCAAGTCATCCGCCGCGGTCTCGAAGGACCGCGCGTCGCGAAATACGCCCACCGCCTCGCGCACCACCTGGATCGCCATCGACGTTTCCTCCGTGTCTGGTCGGGCGCCGGTTGCGCCGGTACTCGCGCCAAGGCGAGGCCCGGTCCGGGACGCCCGGAACAGCCGAAGTCGATACGGTCGAATTTGCTGCGCTCTATCCCGTGACAGGACCGCTGACGGCTCCGGCCGAGATCGCCCCTGTAGTCTAGCCGAGGCGGGGCGTCGCGGATAGGGCACGCCCGGACCCGAGCCCGTGCGACGAAAATTCCCCGTGCCGGACCCGCACGCGGTAGATAGACGCGCGGGCGGCCCTCGGCGCCGCCAGGGGCGTCGAATGAGTATCTCAAAAGCCTTTATTGCCGCCGCTTTCGCGTTGGCGCTCGCCGCCTGCGCGGCGCCGGTCGAGATCGTCGCGCCGGCGCCGAGGTCGGCGGGCACCGGTGCGCCTGCCGCCGATCCGGTGACGCGGTATCAGGTTCATTTCAGCGCGAGCTACAAGGGCGGCTTCCGCGCCAGCCTGGACGGGCAGGACATCACCGCGGCCTTCAGCCCGCCGCCGGAACCCGACGGGACCAGCACCGCCGTCCAAGGTGCCTTCGCCGCCGGCAGCGGCGTCCATGGCCGGTTCGGCACGCCCTACTGGTCCCACGAGCTCTTCGTCGCCGCCGAATGCCGGTGGTACTGCGCCGGAGCCGCCGCGGTGGTGGATTTCACGCCTCCCGCCCTGCGTTTCTCCGCGAACGATGTGCCGCTCCGGCAAGGCGGCACGATCACGCTCTGGGTGGAGGTGGACCGGCCGCCCAGCGAGCCGCTCACAGTGATGATCTCCGCCAGCGACGGCGGCAGCGGCTACGCCGGCACCATATCCCTCAACAGCCAGCCGCCGGGAACGCCGGTCATGGTGACGATCGCGCCGGGCGGCACGAATGCCGCCTTCTCCCTGACCGCCGGCCGGCGGCGCGGCCGCTTCCTGGTGACGGCGTCGGCGCCGGGCTGTCAGGGCAATGGCATCTATGGCTTCGTGATGCCGTGACCATTCGCGTGGGATTGATCCGCGCTTTTCCGCCGCGCCCGACTATATGCATCCCAGATCGGACGCCAGGCGAGGAGAGATTCCATGACCAGCCCCGCGGAGACCCGGCCGCCGGTGCCGCCTTTCACCGAGGCGAGCGCCATCGTCAAGGTGCGCGCCGCCGAGGACGGCTGGAACAGCCGCAATCCCGAGAAAGTGTCCCTCGCCTATACGGAGGATAGCCTGTGGCGCAACCGCGCCGAGTTCCTGCAGGGGCGGCCGGCGATCGTGGCCTTCCTCACCCGCAAATGGGTGCGGGAGCTCGACTACCGCCTGATCAAGGAGCTCTGGACCTTCGCCGGCAATCGCATCGCCGTGCGCTTCGCCTATGAATGGCACGACGACTCAAACAACTGGTTCCGCTCCTACGGCAACGAGAACTGGGAATTCAACGAGCACGGCCTGATGCGCCGGCGCATCGCCTCCATCAACGACGTGCCGATCACGGCGGCGGATCGCAAGTTCCACTGGCCGGCGCCGGGCCCGCGGCCGACGGATCATCCCGGCCTGGGCGACCTCGGGATGTAGCGGCCGGCCGCTGAAGGAAGATCGCCGCTCACTAAGATTGTTTTTCTACGGCATATAGCATCGCTTCTAGATATGTCCGTTCGATAGTTACGTCCTAAGAGGGTATTCATAACGACTAAATAATCTTACAGTTGTCTCCCCGGTGCCGGCTTCGAGGGGAGAAAGCCATGCTGTATCGACAGGGGCTTGCCGCGGTGGCGATCGCCGCCTGTATCGCGGTCCCGGCCCTGGCGGATGACGTCCCCGATCTCGCCAAGACGCCCGGCCTCAGCCGCGCGGGTCTGACCCAGCAGAAGATCTGCACCATCAAATGGGGGGCGGACGAGCGCCACGTCACGGACGCCATGAAGGCCCAGGTCTTCCAATCCTACGGATACACCGGCTACACCGATCCGCGCTGCGTGGCCGACGCGCACGGCAAGACCTGCGAGATCGATCACCTGATCTCCCGCGAGCTCGGCGGCGCCGACGACGTGAAAAATCTGTGGCCGGAAGCCTATGGCACGTCGCCCTGGAACGCGCACCTCAAGGACAAGCTCGAGAACAGGCTGCACGTGGAGATGTGTGCCAAGCGCATCACCCTGAAGCAGGCGCGCGACATGATCCAGAACGACTGGCGCAAGGCCTACGTGAAATACTACGGCCAACCGTAGACGTCCGGACCGTTGCAACGACTGCCTCCCCGGCGCGTTTCACTTCCGCCCGTCGCGCAATCGGCTGCGAGGTCGACATGATCCGGAAACTCAAGGCAGGCGGATTCCGCCTCTATTCGCGCAAGAAGAACCCGGCCACGGGCAAGCGCCGCAACCTCGGCACCTTCCGCACCCGCGAGGCGGCGGAACGGCATGAGCGCCAGGTGCAGTATTTCAAGCGCGTCGGCCGGGGATAGAACCGCACGTCCCTTCCACGCCCCGGACCGTTCCGCCTGTCGGCGCAAAAAAGCCCCGCACACGAGGGAGGATCGGTGCGGGGCAGAGTTTCAGGAGCGGGACACCCGCTCGACAGGAACAAGCTCATAACCCCAGCAGGGCGGTTTGGTTGCCCTCCGATCTCATCCCCTAACGCAGTACGGTTCCGTACCAAGACGGCTTCGCTCGCGGATCGGGTGGCCAGGGAGCAATTGACGTCACCGAGCGCGCCACTGAGAATGTTCGCACTCTCACTCTCGGATTGGGGGCGACAGCGGCGGAGTGGGACGCGGCGATCGCCGCCCGCAAGACGGTCCGGCTGGCAATCTCCATAGCTACACGGGTCAGGTGAGGCGGACAGTGCAGACGATTCTTCTCGTCGACGACGACGAAGCCACGCGCTACTCGATGGCCCGCTGGCTCAAAGGCCGCGGCTACGAGGTGACCATCGCCCAGGATTGCCTCGAGGCGCTGGGACAGGTGGACGCGGGCGCCAAGGTGGATCTGTTCCTGATCGACGTCGTCATGCCCCGTGGCGGCCTGCACGGCATCGCCTTCGGCCGCATGATGCGGGCCCGGGTCCCCGGCATTCCAACGATATACATCACCGCCTATCCCGATCTGCCAGAGATCGGCGAGCTCTCCCATCCGGTGTTCCAGAAACCGGTCGATATGGATGGGCTCCTGCAGGCGATCGAGGCGGGGCTCGCCGCCTGAGGCAGAGGACGAGACATGACCGCAGGCAGGCTCGGCATTCTCATTCTGTTGGCGCTGGGCAGCATCATCGGCGGCTGCACCAGCCAGTCCGACCACGTCGCGGAAAAAGAGGATCTGCTGGCGGCGGCGGGATTCAATGTGCTGCCGGCCTCAAACCCGACGCGCCAGCAGGAGATCGCCGGCCTGCCGGCGCATCGCTTCCTCAGCCAGATCAAGGGCGACACCGTCGTCTATCTCTACGCGGACCCGCTGGTCTGCAACTGCCTCTACCTCGGAAACCAGGCGGCCTATGACCGCTATCGCCAGGAGGTCTTCCAGCGCCAGATTGCGGACGAGCAGCAGGTCACCGCCGAGGCCCTGGATGACGACAGCTGGGACTGGGAGCCCTGGGGCCCGGGCTGGTGGTGGGGTCCGTGACCGGGCGGTCCTGCCGTCCCGCCGGTTTCTCCCTCTAAGCGCCGCCGCTCAACAAGACGGCGGCCGTCAGGACGAAAGCTTGGCTTGCAGATCCTCTTTCTGCTGAATGAGGTCGCTCATCTTCTGCTGCACCAGGATCTCCTCGTCGACGTCGGAGGCGGCGAGGGCGTGACTGTGCTGCACTTGCAGATCCGCGAGCTCGGTATCGATGTCCGCCAGCCGCTTCCTGATTTCCGACTGATCCATCCCCGTCCCTTCATCCCTGAGCGCGGCCCTCGAAACGCGGTGGGCCCCACCGCCTCGGCGAAGCGGTGGGGTGTCGGCGCCGCCGCCGAGAGGAGGGATCCAACATCGGCGCCGACGACTCGTCAACGTCGATCGGCCCGGTTCGCTGCCGGCAGCGCCAACAACCGGCCGGCTATTGCCAGCGGCCCTCGACCCAGTAGTAGCCGTTGCTGCTCTGCTCCCAATGACCGGGTTCCCAGACCCCGGCCTGGTTCGGTCGCTGCTCGTAGTGACCGGCGGACCAGGTCCATGTGCTGCCCGTCCAAACCCAATGGCCGGGCTGCCAATAGACCGTCGTGCCCGGCGGCGGCGGCTGGGTCTCGGGCTGCGGCGGCGGCGGCGGATTGGGCGCGTAGTTCACCGGCTGCGTGTTCGTCGAGACGCCGTTCTTGCGGCTGTAGGGATCGGACACGCAGGCCGCCAGCGATGCGACGAGCGCCAGGCTGAGGACAACGGCGGATGCCTTGACGAGGGTTTTCATGACGGGTCTCGCTTTCTTGCGATGTCGATGTTTGCGAGCGGAGGACGCTCGTGCGCGTCGGTCACAGAGTTTGCAGCAGCCGAACAGGAGGCGACAGGATCGGAAAATACCCAGCGTCCATCCGATCACGCTCTCTCGTCGGCACGCACGGCACGAACGCAAGTAGCACCAAACAAACGGCAATTCCCGGGTTTGGTTCCCGGGGGACCGCCGGAGCTGGGTCCGGCATCTTGACCTATTGAGAAAGCGAACATCATTCTCTAGGCTGAGGTGTGGGCTACGACTATCGTGCTGATCCCATCCTCGGCGACGCGCTCGCCTATTGGCAGCACAAGCGCACTGGGCGTGCGATGCCGAGCCGTGGCGACATCGATCCGACCGAGATGCCGAAGCTGCTGCCGTATCTGCAGCTCATCGATGCCATTGGCGGACGTTTCCGCTACCGGCTGGTCGGCACCGCGCTTGCCGATGCTTACGGCAAGGATTTCACCGGCCAATACCTCGAGGACTTCGCCGACAAGCAACGGTCGAACTTCATCACCAAGGTCTTTGCTTCCGTCTGGCAGACCCGACGACCCGCCTTCGTGCGCAGCCAGTACGTCACAACCAAGAGCGTCAGCCTGATCGCGAACCGGCTGTACATGCCGCTCTCCGACGATGACCGCGAGGTCAACATGATCCTCGGCGCCTTGACGTTCGAAGCGGGCACCACGCATCTCCCCGGCGCGTGGGGCTCGGCGCGGTTGGATTCCGCCACCTCCGAGGTCGAGGCGGTTGACGTCGACGGCAGCTAGTCGCGCCGCCACACGGTCCCCTGAGGACAAAAATAGAGCAACCGCCGGCCGGGTTTAGAGGAAAAGGACGAGGGCTTGCTCACCGGCCCTTCGTGCGCCAGGTGTAGCGCAATGCCCGGCCGTGCCGGGGAATTGGGAGAGACAGCATGACATCCAGGATCCAGCGGCGTTTCCGCCTCGTCTACCCGATGGCCCTGTTGACCCTCGCGTCGCTGGCGCCGACGCCGGCGCGCGCGGATTTCTTCGACGACGCGCGCCGAACCTTCACCACCGACATCCCGCATTTCTTCCAGGACGACATCCCCTGCGCCTTCGGCGGCAAGCCGACGAGCGGCGCCAAGACGTCATGCAAATCGCCGCCGAAGCCCGCGACCAAGGCGAGCCCGGGCACAGCGGACAAGGCGCCTGAGCCGGGGACTGCGCCGCCGAATTCGGGCCAATGACGGATCCCGCGGATCATGTGAGGCAAGACGCGCCGACCGCACTCCCGCGACGTCGGAACCAGTGCGTTCGGGTCATCTTTTTGTGGGAACAACCAGAGAACAAGGGGGCGGCCCATTCCAGGGGGATTCCGCGAACCGCCGTATAAATTTGCCACCACGGCGCGTACCGTGACCCCGTGTCCAAATCGATCGAGGCCAATGCACGCAACCTGATCGCCTCTCACGGAGATGCGGCCTTGAGGTTTGCCGTGCAGTCCATGCGGAAGGTCCGCGCGCTCGCGATGGAAGACGAGGTGGAGGAATGGGAGCGTGTCATTGCTGCCATCAGGGCGCTGCAGAAAACCGCAGAACCTTATTGAGGTGACGCATGAACCATGACTACCGCGCCGATCCCATTCTCGGGGGCGTGCTGGCATATTGGCGCGCCAAGCGCGGCGGGCGCACCATGCCCAGCCGTCGCGACATCGATCCCGGCGAAATACCGAAGCTGCTGCCGCACCTGCAGCTCATCGACATCGTTCGCGATCGTTTCCGCTATCGGCTGATCGGCACCGCGCTCGTTGACGCCTATGGCAGAAATTACACCGGCCAGTTCGTCGACGAACTCTTCGACAAATCACGATCCGAATTCATCAGCAAAATCTACAGCTCAGTCGTGGAGACGCGGCGGCCCGGCTTCCTGCGCAGCGGATACGTCACCACCAAGGGCGTCAAGCTGGTCGCCAATCGGCTCTATCTGCCGCTCTCCGAGGATGATCGCGAGCTCAATATGATTTTGGGCGCGGCGACGTTCGAGTTCGACACCCTTGGATCCGTCGCCGGCGCGTGGGGCTCGGCACGGCTGGCAACCACTGGATCCGAGCTCGAGATGGTGGACTTTGACAGTAATTGACCGCGGTAAGCCCTGGTCGCAAAAGGCCCCGCAGCGGCGGGGGCCACTGCGGGGCGAGCGCCGGCGATATCGTCCGGAGACCGCCGGCGCCTGACCGAATCCTATCCGTGGGTCATTAAAAAATCAGGGGCACGCGGAGGTAGGCGCTTTGCGGAATATCGCGCTAAGATGCGAGGGAGTGCTGATCGCTCGTGAAGCTGAGGATCGAGTGTACCGATGCGACGTCAACGCGGCCGCGAACCGAATCCAATCTCCACCGTTGTATCCATATATGGCATCCCGGTTTAGACATCTCCTCGTCATGCTGCCGCGGCAACGCACCGTGGAGTGGCTGCTGTGGGCCATCTTCGTGATGCTGTCGATCTATCTCTTGAGCTTCGCCGTCGGGACCGCCGATTTCATTCGGTTTTGGACGCTGATCGGCGGCTCATAGCGATACGCCGCGGCGAGCTGGTCGCCTGTCGGCCGGAGGGGTGGTGCCCAGGGGCGGAATTGAACCACCGACACCGTGATTTTCAGTCACGTGCTCTACCAACTGAGCTACCTGGGCGTGCCCATCGGGAAGGCGTGGGCTTATAGACGGAAAGCGAACCAGGAGTCCACCCCCCGGCCCGGGTGGCTGCTTATTCCCCTCTTTCGAGTGAATGACCTGACCCGGGAGGACAAGGCAGCCCCGCTGGGAAGATGTCATCACCACCGGCTTCGCACCGGCAACCATCGATTGCAGGTCCGCGGCCGGTCGCCCCGCCAGAGATTGGGCGGACTCAAGGTATTAGCGCGCATTCGGCGCCGTGAGAGTGGCATGCTGCAGCGCAGCATCCGCGGCCCGCGCCTGCCTGGACGCGGAAAATCGTAGGGAATCCGGCGCTTCCGGCGCGTCCTTGCTTCACCCTGTGCCCTCGACCCGCTAAAGTCGGGTCCTCCGGTACCCACCACACAGATGCCAGGTCACCCCCACCGCATGGCCCGGGCGAACCCCAAGAAGCCGAGCCCGAAGGGCCGGGATAGCCGCAAGGCCCCGCCCAAGCCCAGCGCCCCGAAACCCGCCGCCAAGCCCGCCGCGATGCGTGTCGGCCCCGGCGATCTGAGCTGGGTGCCCGGGCGTCTGCGCGCGCTCTATCGCGACGAGTATCCCCGCTTCTCCGAGGAGGAGATGGCGCGCCGCCGCCATGGCATGGAGCGCATCATGGAGGCGGCGAAGATCGAGCATCTCCTGATCGCCGGCGCCCAGCGCGCGGGCTCGGCGGTGCCGTGGCTGACCGGCTGGCCGGTCACCGCCGAGGCGATCGGCGTGCTGACGCCGGGCCTCCCCATCGCGCTCTTCGTGCAGCATTACAATCACGTGCCGCTGGCCAAGCGCCTCGCCCATGCGGAGGTCGAATGGGGCGGAGAGTTCGACGATCCGCCGCACGGTGGAGGAGCTGGCCCGCCGCGGCGCCAAGGTCGGCCGCGTCGGCGTGATCGGGACCCTCACCTACACGCAGCACGACATCCTCGCCGCCCGCTACGGCCGCGCCATCGACCTCAATGCCGCCTACGCCCGCATCCGCCTGGTGAAGTCGAGCGAAGAGGTGGATTGGCTCCGCCTCGGCGCCGCCATGAGCGACCACGCGATCGCGGCGCTCCGGGACGAGATCAAGCCCGGCCTCACCGAGCACGATCTCGCCGACATCGTCGAGCGCGCCTACGTGCCCTGGGGCGGCAGTACCTACATCCATTATTTCGGCGTGACCTCCATGGACGCGCCCGACCTGGCGGTGCCGCGCCAGTTCCCCTCCAACCGGCGCATCGCCAAGGGCGACATCGTGATGGCGGAGATTTCCGCCCAGTTCTGGGACTATCCCGGACAGGTCCTGCGCAGCTTCTCCGTCGGCGTCGATCCGAACCCGCTCTACAAGAAGCTGCATCGCGCCGCCGACGCGGCCTTGCAGTCGATCCTCGCCGTGCTGAAGCCCGGCACCACCGCCCAGGAAGTCGTCGAGGCCGCCGCCATCATCGAGGAGAGCGAGTTCACCACCCTCGACGACCTCGTGCACGGCTTTGGCGGCGGCTACCTGCCGCCGATCCTGGGCTCCAAGAGCCGGCCCGCGGGGCCGGTGCCGGACTTTCGCTTCGGTCCCGGCATGACCGTGGTGGTGCAGCCCAACGTGGTGACCCGCGACGGCACCGCCGGCGTCCAGACCGGCGAGCTCGTGCACATCACCGACAAAGGCGTCGAGCGCCTGCACAACGCGCCCAAGGGATTTATCAGGGTTTAGCGGCGGCCTCTGTTTTGCGACGCGCTTTGCACAAGCATCCTGCGTCCTTCGAGACGCGGTCCTACGGACCGCTCCTCAGGATGAGGTAAATTTGGGATGGCATAAAGAAAAGTGCCTCATCCTGAGGAGGCCACGAAGTGGCCGTCTCGAAGGACGCATGGCGGCTGACCCATTGCCGGATATTATGCTTGACGTAAGACATACGGATACCTAGGTTGTGATCAAGAGCCTTCGGGACCGGAGACATGGCTACGAAAAACGATAAGACGCCCATTCATCCCGGAGAGATCCTCAGCGAGGAATTCCTGAAGCCGCATGGCCTCAGCGCCAACAACCTGGCTGAGCGCCTGGATATTCCCGTCAACCGCCTAACCGAGATCATCCGTGGTCGCCGCGGCATCAGCGGCGAGACTGCCGTCCTTCTCGGGATCGCCTTCGGTACGACGTCGGAATTCTGGCTCAACCTGCAAAGCCACTACGAGTTGGAGGTCGCTCAGCGCTCGATCTCCCCCGCGCGGCTCAAGCGTGCGAGCAAGGTCGCCAAGGATCTGCGCGCAGCATGAAACTGCGCGACTGATCTAATCCCCCAGCCGCTCCGCCATCCAGTCCGCGCTCTGGGTGCGGTAGCGGTAGGCGCGGTTGTTGGCGACGTGGTTGCCGTCCTCGATCATCAGGAGCGTGGTCTTGCCCTTGGCCTCGGCGGCGAGGCGCTCCGCATGGCCGGCGGGCACCAGGCGATCGAGGCGACCCGCCACGATGTAGAGCGGGCACTCGATGCGGCGCGCCGCGTCCTTGAGGGTGAGGGTCTGGGCGATCGCCCGCGCCTCCTCGTCGCTGGCAACGTGGCTGCGCACGCGGAAGGCGGCGCGGGTCAGGCCCGGCAGCCCATCCCAGATCTCGCCCCAGTCGTAGGGACCGGAGAGCGCGATCACCGCCTTGATCCGCTTCTCGAAGGCGGCGGCGCGCGGCGCGTAGTAGCCGCCGAGGCTCACGCCCCAGAGTCCGAGATGCCGCGCGTCGATGTCGGCCCGGCGCTCGAGCCAGTCCACCACCGCCCGCACCGGCACCTCGTAGTCGCCGCGGATCGGGAAATGGTACTCCGCCTCGCCCTGCCCCGGCCCGTCGAAGGCCAGCGTCGCCACGCCGCGCTCCAGGAACACGCTTTCATACGCGTCCATCTCCTCCTTCGCGGAATCGAGACCCATGGCCATCACCACGCAGGGCGGCCGCGCCACGCCCTTGGGCTTGCGCAGGATGCCGGCGAGGGTGCGGCCGTCGTAGGGAATCTCCACCCGCTCGCCGGGCGGATCGATCAGCGACAGGGCGCGGCCGCGGCACATCACGGACTTGAGGTGGGCCGCGCGCATCTCCTCGGGCCGATCGACGAACAGGAACTTGGCGAAGTGGTAGTAGACGCCGGCGCGGGTCAGATGCTCGCCGGCGCTGAGGCGGTGGCCGGCGGTGAGCGCCGTCTCGCCCAGGCGCTCGTGCACCAGGGCGCGGGTCGACCACGCGGCGCACCACTCTTCCCAGCGCCCGATGCCGTCGGTCACCTCGACGAAATCGCTATAAATAACGCCGTTGGCGATGAAGCGCGGCGCCCAATGGGAGATCGCGGCCTCGACGCGGGGATCACCGGCCATGGGGAAGTCTCCAAGAGCATTTTCCGCCGAAGTGGATGCCGGTTCGGCGCAGAAAATGCGACAAAACCAAAGAACCTAAAGCATGATCCGATCTTACCAGAACGGATCATGCTTTAGGGTACGACGCGCCCGCCCAGCCGCTCGGCGAGCCAGTCCGCGATCAGCGGCCGGTAGCGGTAGGCGAGGTTGTTGCAGACGTGATTGCCGTCGGGATACTCGAACCACTCGGCGCGGCCGCCGGCCGCATCGGCGATCCGCCGCGCGTCGGCGAGCGGAAAGATGCGGTCGCGCCCGCCATGCACCACCAGCAGCGGACAGCGCGGCGGCTGCACGTCCGCGAGGCTGAAGCGCCGGGCGCGCTCCCGTGTCTCCTCGACGGTGGCGCCGCCGAGGGCGAAGCGCATGTTGACGCGATAGACCTCGGGCAGCCCGTCCCAGAAGGATCCGAAATCGTAGAAGCCGTTCATCACCACCGCCGCCGAGATCTCCGGCACGGCGTGCACGCCGTGCAGGATCAGATGACCGCCGAAAGCCATGCCCATGACGCCGACGCGTCCGCTGAGGCCGCGCCGGCCCGCGAGCGCCGCCACCGCCGCGCCGCAGCACGGCCGCCCAATCCGCGGGATCGAGGAGCCCGAGGCTCCGTCCCTCGCCCTGCCCCGGCCCGTCGAGGCTGAATGTTGCCAGACCGCGCCGCAGAAAATGCTCCTCCAGGCTGCCGAATTCCTCCTTGGTGGAATCCGAGCCGGGAACGATGAGGACGAGGGGCGCCACCGCCGCCGGCCGCCGCAGATACCCCCTGAGCTCGCCGTCGCGAAACCCGATCGCCAGCCGCTCCGCCGGCGGCAGCAGATAGGGCGCCGCCCGGCGATAGGCGGCGATCCGCAGCGCCGCGGCGCGCTCCTTCTGCGCCAGATCCTCGAAGAACATGAACTGGGCGAAATGAAAGGCAAGCGCCGCGCGCTGGAACGCCTCGCCGGCGGTGATGTGGCGGCCGCGCGCCTCCGCCTCCTCGCCGATCGCGAACTGCCGCTCGCCCTCCCGCGACCAGGTGGCGCACCAGCGGGACCAGTCGCCGGCCTCGCCGACGAGGCGCGCCGCCTCCAGCGCGGTGATCCCGGCGGTCTGGATGCGCGGCATCCAGTGCTCCACCACCTCATGCAGGCGGCTTCCCTCGCTCATCCTGCGCTCCGCCTCAATTCTTCTTCGCGAGCTTCATCGCGTCCTGCCACAGGCTGCCGTCGGCGAAATCGTCATAGCTCACCGGCGCGTTGCCCTGCTTGATCCCGCCGATCGCCACCTGGGTTCGCACCACGGCTTCGATCTTGTCGCGTGGGAGCCCGTCGCTGCCGTTCGGCCAGAGCTCGAGGTCGTTGTAGGCCTTCAGAGACTGCTTGTTGTCGTCGAGGGTGTGGCCGGTCACGGGCGCGGCGATCTTCGCCACCGCATCGGCGTTGGCGGGATCGCGCATGAAGGCGCCGGCGTCGATCAGCGCCGCGAGCGTCTTCACGTAAGCCGCGCGCTTCTCCTTGATCTTGTCCGCCCGCGCCACCACGACGAGATAATGGCTGACGGGGTTGACCTGCTTCAGCGTGGTGATGACGGTGATCTTGCGGTGGAGCTGGCCCTCGATCGGCGGCACGTCGTCCAGATGCAGCACGCCGAAGGTGAGCTGCCCCGCCACCATCGCCGGCGCGATGTTGGAGCTGAGGGCCACCTGCTTCACGTCGTCGGGCGTCAGCTTGCACGCCGTCAGCATCTCCTTCAGCGCCTCCGAGCGCGCCGCGCCCACGGCGTCGACGCCCACCGGCTGGCCCTTGAGGTCGGTGCATTTCGCGTGCTGGGGATCGGTGCTGCCGATGAGCCAGTCGGGGTTGGCGAGGCCGTAGATCGCCACCAGGTTGACCTTGGCGTTGGAGACCATGTTGACGATGACGGGCGTGGGCGAGATCGCGAGATCGATCTGGCCGGCGGCGACCGCGCGCGCCGCCGCGACGCCGGTCTCGAACGCCTTCACCTCGACGTCGACGCCGTATTTCTTGAAGAGGCCTTCCGACGCCGCGACGTTGGGCAGTACGCCGGCGAAGACCGGCGGAATGCCCGGCACCGCCAGCACGACCTTGCCGTCCTCCGCCAGCACCGGTCCCGCGCTCAGCATCGCCGCCGCGAGCAGCAGCAGCCCCCATCCTCCGCGATAGAAACTCATGTTCTCCTCCCCGTCGTTTCCTGGCTTGCCGGCGCCGGTTATCGCGGCGTCTCGTCGCGCCGGTACCAGGGAAGGTATCGGCGCGTCGCCAGGTTGACCAGCGCCTCGAACCCTATCCCACAGCCGGCTAGAACGATGACCGCCACCATCGCCTGATTGTGGCGGAAGCTGCGGGAGTTGAACAAGATGAACATGCCGAGGCCGTTAACCGAGACGAAGAACTCCGCGACCACGGCGCCGATGAGGGCGCGCGCCGCCGCGAGGCGCACGCCCGCCAGCAGGTAGGGCAAGGACGCCGGCAGCACCACGTCGAACCACAGCCGCCAGCGCGGCGTGCGGAAGGATCTGCTGACCTCGAGAAACTCCGGCGGCACCGCCCGCGCGCCGTCGGCGGCGCTCAAGGCGATGGAGAAGAAGGCCGCGAAGACCGTGGTCGCCAGGCGCGCGCCGCCGGTATAGCCGAACCAGAGCGTGATCAGCGGCAGGATCGCCACCATCGGCATGGCGAAGAGGGCGAAGACGTAATAGCGCAAGAGCCGGTCGACGACGAAGGAGCGTCCCATGGCGACGCCAAGCGCGCCCCCAGCAACCAGCGCGATCAGCAGGCCTTCAACCACCGCAGCCAGGGTTTCGCCGGCGGCGGAGAGGAATTCCGGACTGGCGATCACGGGCAAGAACACCGCGGCGACGCCGCTGGGACGCGCCACATAGGCCGGCGCGAAGGCCCGCACGCCCAGCTCCCAGATCGCCAGCAGGACCGCGCCGGCGACGAGCTTGATCAGCAGCGGCGAGACGGCAGGCCGCTCTGTCTCGATCCCGGGATCGCCCGCCTTCTGCGCCGCCGTCATGTCCGGATATTCCGCCAGGCGGCGAAGCGGCGCTCGAGCGCGGTGCCGAGTTCCATCAGCGCGACGCCGAGGAGGGTGACGAGCAGCACGGCGGCGAAGACCTCCGGCGTGTCGAAGCTCTGGGTCCCGTTCTGGATCAGGAGGCCGATGCCGCTGGCGCTCAGGAAGAACTCCGCCGCCACCATGCCCACGAGGGCGCGGCCGATCGCCTGGCGCACGCCGCTGAGGGCGAAGGGCAGCACGAAGGGGAAGAGCACGTCGCGCCAGAGCGCCCGCTCGCTGGAGCGGAAGGAGCGCGCCACCTCGATCAGCTCCGGCTTGATGCTGCGGGCGCCCTCCACCGTGTTGTAGATGATCGGGAACACCGCGAAGAGAAACACGACCAGCACTTTCGGCGCGAAGCCGAAGCCCATCATGGAGAGGATGAACGGGATGAGGGCCGCCATCGGCGTCGCGTTCAGCACGGTGATGTAGCTCTCGAGCGCGATCCGCAGCAGCCGCACCCGCGCCAGCAGCAGCCCGAAGGGGATCCCCACCAGGACCGAGAGCGCGAGGCCGCTGGCGAACAGCAGGAGCGAGCTGTCGAGGGCCGACCAGAGCTCGCCGCTGCGGGCGAGCTCGGCGAGGCGCTCCAGGGTGCTGGAGAGCGGCGCCATGAAGGCGTCGCCGATGCGGCGCCCGGCCACCTCCCAGGCCGCCGCCCCCGCCGCCAGGCCGAGCGCGGTCAGGACCCAGCCGTCGCTCCGCGTGCAGAGCTTCACGGCGTGAGGGCGAACTCGGCGCGGCGCGCCTCGTCCATCAAGGTGCTCCAGACATGCTCGCGCAGCTCGTTGAAGCGCGGCAGCCCGAGGGTGCCGCGGTCCCGCGGCGCCGGCAGGTCCACCGCGACGGTCTCGAAGACCGTGCTGGGCCTGCCCTTCAGCACCACGACGCGGTCCCCCATCAGCACCGCTTCCTCGATCGAGTGGGTCACGAACAGCATGGCGACGGGGCGCAGCTCCCAGATCCGCAGCAGCTCGAACTGCAGGATCTCCCGGGTCTGGGCGTCGACGGCGGCGAAGGGCTCGTCCATCAGCAGGACATCGGGCTCGACCGCCAGCGCCCGCGCCAGGCCGCAGCGCTGCTGCATGCCGCCGGAGATCTGATAGGGATAGGACCGCTCGAAGCCCCGGAGGCCGACGAGGTTGACGAAATAGGGCACCTTCTCGGCGATCTCGGCGCGGGATGCGCCGGCGAGGCGGAGGCCATAGGCGACGTTGTCGTGGACGGTCTTCCAGGGGAAGAGGCCGAAATGCTGGAACACCATGGCGATCCCCCGCCGGGGCTCGGTGACGGCGGCGCCGTCCACCAGGATCTCGCCGCTGCTGAGGGGGATGAGGCCATCGATGCAGCGCAGCAGCGTGGTCTTGCCGCAGCCCGACGGCCCCACCATGGCCACGATCTCCCGCGCGCCGATCTCCAGGTTCACGTCGCGGAACACGTCGAGGGCGCCGTAGCGCCGTCCCGCGCCGCGCACCGCGATGCGCACATGATCCGGTGCGGGCGCCGCCATCCTAGGGCGTGTCGTCGCGGTCGTCCGCCGACGACGCGTCCTCGGCGGTCTCGTTGGTCGGCACGCGATAGGTCCCGGTGACCCAGCGCGCGAGATCGATGGTGGCACAGCGCTGGGAGCAGAACGGCTTGTGCTTGGCGGTCGCCGGCTTGCGGCAGACCGGACAGGGCTTGGCCGGCGTTTCCGGCGGTATCGTGTCGCTCATGGCTCCTAGATACCGCTAAGCCGGGCCGATGTCGAAGCCGTCGCGGGCACGGGCGGGGTCGGCGAGGATTCGGAGGCTCCGCCCCGACCGGGCCTCGAGACGCTCCCGGGCCGGCGCCGCCACGCCCTGCAGCGCCGCCGCCACCTCGGGATGGAGGTGCAGCACCGGCGTCGCCGCCGGCGCCTCCGCGATGGCGCGCTCCGCCGCCGCGAGGGCCTCCAGCGCGACGGTGAGCGCCGTCTTCACCAGGCCGCCCTGCGGTCCGCGCTCGAACAGGACCTCGTGCAGCGGCGCGTGCCGGCGCGGCCGGATCAATTCCATGTGACCGAGCCGGGTCCAGCCCAGGAGCTGGGCGTCAACGGCGCCCGCGGCGAGCACCCCGTCGAAAGCGGCCAGGAGCCGGGCCTTGGCGGCACTGCGGCGCAGCGTGATGAAGTCGACGACGATGGCGCCGGCGAGGCCGCGCCAGCGGATCTGCCGCGCGATCTCCACAGCCGCCTCGATGTTCACCGCCAGCAGGGCTTCCTCGCCGGTGCTGCGCTCCTCCGCCAGGGACCCGCTGTCGACGTCGATCAGGATCGCCGCCGCCGTGGGCTCGATGCTCAGCGCGCCGCCGCCGGGAAGCATCACGCGAAGCTCCCCGAGCGCCGTGACCCTGTCGGCAATGCCGTACGCCTCGAAAAGCGCCGGCGCCTCGCGATGATGCGTGAGGGACACGTCCAGCTCCGGCCGCTCCCGCGCCAGCAGCGCCCGCGCCTCCGCCAGCACCGCCGCGTCATCGAAAATCAATCGTGCGACGGTCTCGTCGGCGAGTTCGCGCAAGAGCACCGCCAGGGGCGATGCGCGGTCGAGGCAGTTTGGCGGCGTCGCCTCGGACCTCCGTGCCGATATGGTCGCCCAACGCGCGCGGAGCGCCGCGATCTCTCCGGTGAGTGCCTCCGGCGTCTCGTGGGCCGCGCCCGGCAGCAGCCGGATCCCCTCGCCCGCCTGGAGCGCTCCCGCGAGCTCGGTCTCGAGACGCTTGCGCGCCTTCGCCTCCACCGCGTCCACGGCGACGCCCGGCCGCAGCGGCGTCCATTCCAGAAAGCGCCCCGCGAGGCGCAGGCGCATCGATACCGCCGCGGCCTTGTCGGCGCGGGCGTCGCGCTTCACCTGGACCAGCGCCTCGGCGCCCTCGGTGAGCGAGCCGAGATCGCCCCTGGGCACCGCGTCGTCGGCGCTGAGATAGGCCGGACGATCGAGGCCGATCTCGATCAGCGCCGCCCGCAGCGCCGGCAGCAGGCGCACCACGCGGCCGAGGATGATCGCGCCAACCTGGCTCTCGCCGACAGTGCGGGCCAGGCGGAAATCGATGAGGTCGCCGTCCTCGACCAGCGCCGCGCGGAGCTCGCCAGGGCTGGCGGCGATGAGAATCTCCCGCGTCATCGCGGCTTGGCCAGCCGTCGCGCCGGGGCATATCCCTGCCCCGCCAGCAGCGCCACGGTCTCGTAGAGCGGCAGCCCCACCACGTTGGAATAGGAGCCGGCGAGGAAACGCACGAAGCGGGATGCCACGCCCTGGATCGCGTAGCCGCCGGCCTTGCCCTCCCATTCGCCCGACGCGATGTAGTCCTCGATCTCCTCCGGCAGCAGGCGGCGGAAGGTGACGATGGATTCCGAGCGCCGCCGCGCCACGCCGCCGTCGGGGCGCACCAGGGCGATGCCGCCCTGGACGCGGTGGCGCCGCCCGGACAGCAGGACGAGGCACCTCCGCGCGGTCTCCGCATCGAGGGCCTTGGGCAGGATGCGCCGGCCGCAGGCGACCACGGTGTCGGCGCCCAGCACAAAGGCGCCGGGGTGGCGCGCGGCTACAGCCCGCGCCTTTTCCTCCGCCAGGCGCAGCGCGTGGGGCGCCGGCAGCTCTCGCGGCCGCGGCGTCTCGTCGACCGCGGCGGGATCGACGATGTCGGGGACGAGGGCGATCTGGGCCAGCAGGTCGCGCCGGCGCGGCGAGGCGGAGGCCAGCACGAAGGGCGGAATGGGGGCGGCCGAGGCCACGCGGGCGTGTCCCGACCGGTCCGGACTAGGCGAGGCGGAGGGCGAGCGTCGTCGCGGGCGGCGACCCGGGCCCGGAAAGACCGGAAGCGGCGATGTTGACGGAGACCATCGTGGCGAAGCCAGAGACCGTGGGAAGAGTCGACGGCGCGAAAATGGCATCCTCCGGCATAGCCAACAAGGGGGGTTTGCTCCGCGGCAGGTCCGCTGCTTCACTGGCGCCGGACAACCTTGGCACGAATCTGGCTAAGGCAGGGGGAGGCACAGGGGGGCTCCGATCGGCAAACAGCCGGCGGAGCGGCACATCAAGGGGGCTAGGATGCGGAACCGGTTCACTCAATTCATTCTGATCGCCATGCTGCTCGGCGTCGTCATGGGCAGCGCGATCTACCAGTATCTGCCTGAAAGCCGGGCCGATATCGCCGCGGACGTCAACCTCCTGGCCATGCTGTTCCTGCGCCTGATCAAGATGATCATCGCGCCCCTCGTGTTCGCGACCCTGGTCGGCGGCATCGCCCATATGGGCGGCGGCGCCAAGCTCGGCCGCATCTTCGCCAAGACCATGGGCTGGTTCGTCAGCGCCTCCTTCATCTCGCTGATGCTCGGCCTCGTCATGGTGAACCTCCTGCAGCCCGGCGCCAATTTTCCGGGCACCGTGCCTGACAAGGGCCAGGCGACGGGCCTCGCCGTGTCAGCCTTCTCGCTGGAGAAATTCCTCACTCATCTCGTGCCGACGTCGATCGCCGACGCCATGGCGCAGAACGAGATCCTGCAGATCGTGATCTTCGCGGTCTTCTTCGCCGTCGCCATGGGCGCGATGCCCGAGCGCTCCAAGCCGATGCTCGCCCTGATCGACGACCTCGGCCATATCATGCTCAAGGTCACCTCCTACGTGATGATGTTCGCTCCCATCGCGGTCTGGGCGGCGGTGACGGCGACGATCGCCAGGAACGGCCTCGGCGTGCTCTGGAAGCTGATCGTCTTCATGGGCGGCTTCTACCTCGCCCTGATGATTCTCTGGGGCATTCTCGTCGCCGTCGGCTTCATCGCGATCGGGCCGCGCTATCGCCAGCTTCTCGGATTGATCCGCGAGCCGCTGATGATCGCCTTCTCCACCGCGAGCTCCGAGGCGGCCTATCCGAAGACGCTGGAGGGGCTGAACCGCTTCGGCGCCTCGCCGCGCATCTCCAGCTTCGTCCTGCCGCTGGGGTATTCGTTCAATCTCGACGGCACGATGATGTACTGCACCTTCGCCAGCATCTTCATCGCCCAGAGCTACCAGATCGAGATGTCGCTGGGGCAGCAGCTCGCCATGCTGGCGACGCTGATGATCACCTCCAAGGGCGTCGCCGGCGTGCCGCGCGCCTCCCTGGTCGTGATCGCCTCGACGCTCAGCCAGTTCAACATCCCCGAGGCCGGGCTCCTGATGATCATGGGCATCGACACCTTCCTCGACATGGGCCGAAGCGCCACCAACGTGATCGGCAACACGCTCGCCACCAGCGTCGTCGCGAAATGGGAGGGCGAGTTGCGGGCGACGCACGAGCTGGGGCCGGACGAGCACGTTCCTGAGGGCCTGGCGGCCGGCGAAGCCATCCCGTCCACTCACTGAGGGGCGCGCCCCGATGGGAAATCGAGGATGGATGGCGGCGTGCGTCGCGCTGCTCGTTGGCTTTCCGATCGCGGCCTGGGGCCAGGGTTCCGACGAGGCGGGCCTCGATCCGACGCTGGCGGCGATCAAGCAGACCCATACCGTCCGCCTGGGATATCGCGAGGCCTCGATCCCGTTCTCGTTCCTGGACCAGGCAAACCGCCCAATCGGCTACAGCCTCGAGCTCTGCGAGGCCATCGTCACCGAGCTCGGCGCGGCGGTCGATGAGCCCGACCTCAAGATCGAGTACGTGCCCGTCACCTCGGACTCGCGCATCGATGCGGTACTCGCGAACAAGATCGATTTCGAATGCGGCTCGACCACCGCCAACGCCGAGCGCGGCCGCAGAGTCGCCTTCTCGCCGCTGATCTATGTCGCCGGCACCAAGCTCATGGTTCCCCGAACCTCGCCGATCGTGCAGCCCCGGGATCTCGCCGGGAAGACGGTCGTCGTCACCGCGGGCACGACCAACGAGCAGGTCCTGCACGCCCTCGACGCCAAGCTCAAGCTCGGCCTCAAGATCCTGACCGCCGCCGATCACGCCGCCTCGTTCCAGATGCTGGCCGACGGCAAGGCCGACAGCTTCGCGACCGACGACGTCCTGCTCTATGGCCTCCTCGCCCAATTCAAGGCGCGGGACAAGTTCCAGGTGGTCGGCGATTTCCTGAGCTACGAGCCCTACGGCATCATGTTCCGCAAGAACGAGCCGCAGCTGCGGGCGGTGGTGGACCGGACCTTCCGGGATCTCGCCACCAATCACGACCTGATCCCGCTCTACAACAAATGGTTCAATGCTCGCCTGCCGACCGGAGAGCGCCTCGACATCGCGATCTCGCCCCAGCTCGAGGACAGCTTCAAGGCGCTCGACGAGAGCGAAGGCGCGGCGAATTGAACGAATGGGCGAACCCGGAGCATACGACGATTCGAGATCGGAGATGGAAGTATCGAGCGCGCATGGCACGAGCATCGTGCGTCCTTCGAGACGCACGCTAACGCGTGCTCCTCAGGAGGAGGTAAGTGGGTGATGGCACAAAGAAAATTGCCTCATCCTGAGGAGGCCACGAAGTGGCCGTCTCGAAGGACGCACCGCAGCCAATCCAGCGTATTCGCGGAATATTTCTCCGTCACCTCGGCCAGCGATCCCTGAACCGCGCAGCGGTGCTGTCAGTCCGCCCGGCCTACTTGAAGCGGAAGGTGATGCGGCCCTTGGTCAGGTCGTAGGGCGTCATCTCCACGTTGACGCGGTCGCCGGCGAGGACCCGGATGCGGTTCTTGCGCATCTTGCCGGAGGTGTGGGCCAGGACCTGGTGGTCGTTGTCGAGCTTCACTCGGAACATCGCGTTGGGCATCAGCTCCAGGACCGTTCCCGGAAACTCGATCAGGTCTTCCTTTGGCATTCCTCGTCCATCGATCGTTCGGGCATGCCGCCCCCCAATGCCGCCGGTGCGGCCCCTCAAAACATCATCAGCGGAACCTTCCGGGTCAAGTCTCTTGAGCGATATCGGGGATTCGACGAAGAGCTCGGCTACACCTGCCCCGTCGGATCGGCGGGGAAGCGGTCGCGGAGCTGCTGCCAGAGCGCGTCCCGAAGCGTGCGGTAGGCGGCGAGGATCTCCGGGCGGCTGCCCTCGACGGCGGTGGGATCGAAGGAGGGCCAGAACTCCACCTCGCAGGCCATGGTCCGCGTCAGCTCGACCGCCCGGTGCTGCGCCTGAGGCGTGAGCGAGATCACGAGGTCGAAGGAGGTATCCTCCAGCTCCTCGAAGGTCTTGGACTGATGGCGGGCGATGTCGATGCCCATCTCCTCCATGACCGCGATGGCGAAGGGGTCGACGGGTTGTGCCTGCACGCCGACGGAGTCGACGAAGACGCGGCGCGCGTGCAGGCGCCGCAGCAGCGCCGCCGCCATCGGCGAGCGGATCGAGTTGTAGTTGCACGCGAACAGCACGCTGCCGGGGAGCCGCGCCATTCCCTCTCAGCCCCGGATGTGCAGCACGCAGATGAGGGTGAAGAGCCGGCGGGCGGTGTCGAGATCGATCTCGACCTTCTCCGCTAGCCGCTCGCGCAGCAGCTCCGAGCCCTCGTTGTGCAGGCTGCGCCGGCCCATATCGAGGGTCTCGATGCGCGACGGGCTCGCGGTGCGGATGGCGGCGTAATAATTCTCGCAGACCAGGAAGTAGTCGCGGATGACGCCGCGGAAGGCCTGCAGGGGCAGCACCAGGCGCTCCAGCGGTTCCTCCGCGGTCGAGCGGATCTCCAGGACGAGGCGGTTCTCCTCGAGGCCGATCTCGAGATGGAAGGGGCCGGGATGTCCCGCCGCCGGCGCGAAGCGGTTCTCCTCCAGGAGATCGAAGATCGCGACCGCGCGCTCGTGCTCGATGTCGGCGTTGCGCCGCACCACGCTGTGCTCGTCGAGGACGATCTTGGCGATGCGCTTGCTGTCCTTCGCCATCGCCGTCACCCGCCGGGCAGGTTGAGGCGGATCGCGATCGAGAGCGCGTGGGCATCGAAGCCCTCGGCCCGCGCCAGCGCCAGCGCCGCGGGGCCGATCGCCCGCAATCCCTCCGGTCCGCAGCCGAGGATCGAGGTGCGCTTCAGGAAATCCTGGACGCCGAGGCCGGAGGAGAAGCGCGCGCTGCGGGCGGTCGGCAGCACGTGGTTGGGCCCGCCGACGTAATCCCCCACCGCCTCCGGCGTGTGGCGGCCGATGAAGATCGCGCCGGCGTTGCGGATTTGGCCCGCCAAGCTCTCGGCCGCCGCGCCGTCGAGAGCCAGCTCCAGATGCTCCGGCGCGATCCGGTCGGCAAGCGCCACCGCCTTGTCCCAGCCGCCGACGGTGATGAGCGCGCCGTGTTTCGCCCAGCTCTCGCCGGCGATCGCCGCCCGCGGCAAGGTCTTGAGGTGCGTCTCCACCGCCCGCGCAACCTGCTCCGCGAACTTGCCATCGTCGGTGATCAGGATCGCCTGCGCCGCGCTGTCGTGCTCGGCCTGGGAGAGGAGATCGGCGGCGATCCAGGCGGGATCGTTGTCGCGATCGGCGATCACCAGGATCTCCGAGGGCCCGGCGATCATGTCGATGCCCACGGTGCCGAAGACCTGGCGCTTCGCCTCCGCCACATAGGCGTTGCCGGGCCCGACGATCTTGTCGACGGCGGGAATGGTGGCGGTGCCGTAGGCGAGCGCCGCCACCGCCTGGGCCCCGCCGATGCGATAGATCTCACCGACGCCGGCGAGCTTCGCCGCCGCCAGCACCAGGGGATTGAGCTTGCCGTCCGGCGCCGGCACCACCATGACCACGCGCCCGACGCCCGCCACCGCGGCGGGCACCGCGTTCATCAGCACCGAGGAGGGATATGCGGCAAGGCCGCCCGGCACGTAGATGCCGACCGCCGCGATCGGCCGCCAGCGGGCGCCGAGGCGGATGCCGTCGCCGTCGACATAGTCGAGATCCTGGGGCAGCAGGCGGCGGTGATAGGCCTCGATGCGCCTGGCCGCGAGATCCAGCGCCTGCAGCGTCTCCCGGGAGCACAGGCCCACCGCCGCGTCGATCTCCGCCTGGCTTACCCGCATCGTGGCGGCGGTCAGGTCCAGGCGATCGAAACGGCGCGTGAGCTCGATGACGGCCGCGTCGCCCCGGGCGCGGACGTCGGCGAGGATCGCCTTCACCGCGGCGTCGACATCGGCGCCGGTCTCGCGCTTGGCATCGAGGAACCGCGCAAAGGCGGCCTCGAAGCCGGGCGCCGCGGTGTCGAGCCTAAGCGGCATCGGCCGCCTCGCGGAAGCGGTCGACCCACTGGCGGATCTGCAGCGGGCGCGTCTTGAGCGCCGCGCGGTTGACGATGAGGCGCGAGGTGATGTCGGCGATGCGCTCGATCTCCACCAGGCCGTTCGCCTTCAAGGTGGCGCCGGTCTGCACGAGGTCGACGATGCGCCGGCAGAGGCCGAGCTGGGGCGCCAGCTCCAGCGCGCCGTTGAGCTTGATGCACTCGGCCTGGACGCCGCGGGCGGCGAAGTGGCGCCGCGTGATCTCGGGATATTTCGTGGCAACGCGCAGCCGGCTCCAGCGCGTGGGATCGTCGCGCCCCACCAGCTCCGCCGGCGCCGCCACCATCAGGCGGCAATGCCCGACCTTGAGGTCGAGCGGCGCGTAGATCTCGTTGTAGTCGAACTCCATCAGCACGTCGTTGCCGGAAACCCCGAGATGGGCGGCACCGTGGGCGACGAAGGTCGCGACGTCGAAGTTGCGCACCCGCACGACGTCGAGACCGGGCTCATTTGTGTGGAACCGCAGCTTGCGCGACTCGTCGTTCGCGAACTCGGGCTCCATCTCGACGCCGGCGCGCCGCATCAGCGCGACCACCTCGCCGAGGATGCGTCCCTTGGGCAGCGCCAGAACCAGCGTTTCGTTGTCGCGCACGGAATCAGATCTCCACCAGAACAGATGCCGCCGACCGATCCCTCGACGGCTCGCATTCGAGGGAACTTCGTGCGTGGCAGTAAGGGTCTACCTCAACCCGAGCCGTTGCCACAAGGCGGCGGCGGCCTAAGCCGCGCTCAGTTCTCCAGGGGATGTCGCGGCTGCCACTTGGTGGGCCAGGATTCGCTGAGATCGTCCAGGTGGCAGAGGATCTCGGCGGTCTCCAGGCGGATCGAGGCGCCGCCGGCGAAATCGAGCTGCAGCCCGCCGGGGACCGGCTGGATCGCCAGCAGGACCAGGATGCGGTCGGGCTCGGCGAGGCTGAAGCCGCGGCGCCGCACCGCCGCGATGCCGCCGATATTGAGGCCGGTATGGCGGCGCTCGAAGTTCTTCCGCGGGCCGTCCATCGGCGGCTCCCAGCGGAAGCGGTTGGCGATCAGGACGAAGCGCTGCTCCTCGGGCAGGAACGCCATCTCCGAGACCGAGATCAGCGCGTCCTGCAGCACCATGGAGAGGATCTCCAGGTCCTCCTCGTCGCGGGCCAGCAGTCGGAGGGCATCGGGCGCCCGCGGGCGCTCAGCCATCGCTGGAGATGCGCTCGATGTCGGCGCCGCAGGCGGAGAGCTTCTCCTCCAGCCGCTCGTAGCCGCGGTCGAGGTGATAGACCCGGTTGACCATGGTCTCGCCGCTGGCCGCGAGGCCGGCCAGGACCAGGGAGACCGAGGCGCGCAGATCCGTCGCCATGACCGGCGCGCCGGCGAGCTTGGCGACGCCGCGCACCATGGCGGAGGCGCCGTGCACGTTGATGTTGGCGCCCATGCGGCAGAGCTCCGGCACATGCATGAAGCGGTTCTCGAAGATCGTCTCGGTGATCATCGAGGCGCCCTCGGCGGTGGACATCAGCGCCATCATCTGCGCCTGCAGGTCGGTGGGAAAGCCGGGAAACGGCTCGGTCATGACGTCGACGCCGGAGATGCGGCCGTTCTTGCGCTCGATCAGCAGGCCGTTGGCGGTCTTCTCGACGGTGACGCCGGCGCCCTCGAGCACCCGGATCACCGAGGCGAGCTGATCCATCTCGGCGCCTTCGAGCTCGACGGAGCCGCCGGTGATTGCCGCCGCCATCATGTAGGTGCCGGTCTCGATGCGGTCGGGGATCACCCGGTGGGTGGCGCCGTGCAGGCGCTTGACGCCGCGGATGCGGATGCGGTCGGTGCCGGCGCCCTCGATCTCGGCGCCCATGGCGGAGAGGCAGCGGGCGAGGTCGCCGATCTCAGGCTCGCGCGCCGCGTTGACCAGCGTGGTCTCGCCGTCGGCGAGGCTCGCCGCCATCAGCAGGTTCTCGGTGGCGCCGACCGACACCGTCGGGAATACCATCTCCGCCCCCTTCAGGCCCTGGGGCGCCTTCGCCTCGATATAGCCCTGGGTCAGGGTCGACGGTCGGCGCCCAGGCGCTCCAGCCCCTTGATGTGGAGGTCGACCGGCCGGGTGCCGATGGCGCAGCCGCCGGGCAGCGACACCCGCGCCTCGCCCGCCCGCGCCACCAGCGGCCCCAGCACCAGGACCGAGGCGCGCATCTTGCGCACGAGGTCGTAGGGCGCGGTGGTGGAGGTGACGCGCTTGGCCGAGAGGGTCATGCGGTGCCCGGCCTCGCCGGGATGCTCGGCGCCGCTCAGCGTGACGGAGACGCCGTGCTGCACCAGGAGGTGCGCCATGGTGTCGATGTCCGCGAGGCGCGGCAGGTTGGTGAGCGTCACCGGCTCGTCGGTCAGGAGACAGGTCGTCAGCAGGGGAAGGGCGGCGTTCTTGGCGCCGCCGATCCGGATCTTGCCTTCGAGCGGCCGGCCGCCGCGGATGCGGATCTTGTCCATTTGGTAAACGGGGTCCCCTTCTGGTCCGGCTGTGGGAGACGATAGGTCCGGGCCAGGAGTTTTCTAGCCGGTGATTATGGCGAAATTCGTCACAGGCGCGGCAGCGTCACGCCGCGCTGGCGCATGTATTTGCCTTTGCGGTCGGCGTAGGAGGTCTCGCAGGGCTGCTCGCCCTGGAAGAACAGGAACTGGCAGATGCCTTCCCCGGCATAGATCCGCGCCGGCAGCGGCGTGGTGTTGGAGATCTCGATGGTAACGTGGCCTTCCCATTCCGGTTCCAGGGGCGTCACGTTAACGATGATGCCGCACCGGGCGTAGGTGGATTTGCCCAGGCAGATCACCAGCACGTCCCGGGGCACGCGGAAGTACTCCATCGTGGTGGCCAGCGCGAAGCTGTTCGGCGGCACGATGCAGACGTCGGCCTCGCGGTCGACGAAGCTCTTGTCCGAGAAGGCCTTGGGATCGACCACGGCGCTGTCGACGTTGGTGAAGATCTTGAACTGCCGGCCGACCCTGGCGTCGTAGCCGTAGGACGAGAGCCCGTAGGAGATCACGCCCTCCCGGGTCTGCTTCTCCACGAACGGCTCGATCATCGCCCGGGTGGTCGCCGCCTCGCGGATCCAGCGGTCGGACAAGATCGGCATCGGTGCGGCCTCGCGGCGGTTGAGAGAGGGTGGCCGCCGTTGTAGGCGAAACGCCGCGCCGGCTCAAGCGGCGGCGGGCGCCTTCGTCCTAAGGTCTTTTGTCCGCTGGCAGATCCGTGGAACGGGCATCCGCCTCCACCGCGTCGCGCTCGCGCGCCTGGGCCTTGCGGCGCTTCAGATTCTCCCGGAGCGCGGCGGCGAGTCGAGCTTTGCGCCGGGCCGCGGCGCGCCGGCCTGCCTCGCTGGAGCCTGGAGTCTGGGTGTCCCGGGTCATCGCCGCCACAAGGTGGGCGGCGGTGGCCATGAGGTCAAGGGACGGCGGCGGCGCCTACTGCCGGCCGCTGGTGAACTTCACGCGCATGCCGGGCGAATAGTCGTCGGCGCCTGCTTCCGCATCGGCCTCGGAGGCGTCGAAATGCAGATACTGTCCGGCACCGGCTGCCACCACCGGATCCCTTGACCTAAGCATCGGCCAGAGCAGTGCCAGACCGCAGACGAGGGCGAGCAGCAGGCCCGCCAGAGCGGGCCGCGGAACGCGCGCACCAGGCCGCAGGCCCAGAGTGTCCCAGCGCGTGAGGTTCAGGAAATGCGCGTAGGAGCCGATCATCAATCCGCCGAGCAGCACGGTCACCGCGGCCGAGGCATAGATGCCCTCGCCGGCCGGCAACTCCGGCAGCAGCCAGCCCGTCGCCACCAGCAACGCCGTGATGACGAGCAAGCTCAGGAGCAGCACTAGGCGCGTGGGGCGCATCGGAATCATGGCGGAAGTTTTCGGGACGAGCCCGTGTAGCCTGCGCCTCGCGCCTTAAAGAAATTCGAATCGATGACAGCAGCCGCCACGCATTTTCGGCAAATGCACGGTGATCGCCGCCAAGGGAGAGCTGCTCGTTTTTCTGCAGTGGCATCCTGCGTCCTTCGACTCGATCGCCGCGCGATCGGCTCAGGATGAGGACCGCGGGGATGGTTCGAATGTCAGACGCACAAAGAAAACCGCCTCATCCTGAGCCGTCCGCGAAGCGGACGAGTCGAGGGACGCAGTCTGCCCGATCCAGCCGGCAAACGGTCTCGGCGCCGGACCGGCTCGCGCCTTGCCAAGGGGGAAAGCGTCGTGTATTGGCTCCGCCACACGCCGGCCCGATGCTGCCGTAGCTCAGTGGTAGAGCGCATCCTTGGTAAGGATGAGGTCCGCAGTTCAATCCTGCGCGGCAGCACCATCTCTCCCTGATCCTTCCCGAGAGCGGACGGACTGCCCGCCGTCCTCCGCGCACAAGAAAAAGGGCCGCACGTGAACGCGCGGCCCGAGTTTCAGGGAGGAAAAGCCCGAAGGACTTACGGGGTACGCTCTGGACGAGCGCAGCCCGCACGCTAAAACTACTTCCGGATGCGTCAAGAAATGGTTAACGCGCAGGCCTCGGTTTAAGCCATTGGTGGTCATGGCGTTCCCCGGGATTCCGCCCTTCGTGTTAGGTTCTCGGCAACGGGCGATATGCTAGCGTGCCTACTCACGTAATCGCCCAGCCACATCGTCAGAACATCGAATGACCCAGTTTCCCCGCCGCCTCAGCGACAAGCTTCTCGCCGCCTTCGACCAGGCCTGCGAGCAGGGCCAGATCGACGTGGCGGAGATCGTTCTGCACGCTCTGGAGCTGGTGCTGACGAAGGAAGTGAGCGCCGGCTTCGCCGACCGCCGCATCCACATGGAGCCGGCGGTGGAGGCCTTCGGGCGCCTGAAGGCGCTCAAGGACAAGGTGGTGGCGCACCCCAGGAGCGGGTTCTAGCCGCTCAGGCCGATCCCATCTGATCGAAGTAGTCGTTGACGGAGCGGAAGATGCTGGTCGCCAGCTTCCGCTGATAGGCCGTGACGTTGAGGAGCTTCTCCTCCTCGCGGTTCGAGAGGCAGCCGATCTCCACCAGCGCCGAGGGAATGTCCGGCGCCTTCAGCACCGCGAAGCCGGCGGAGCGGTGGCTGTTGGTGAGGAGCGGCACCTGGCGGCCGAGCTCGCCCACCAGCTTGCGCGCGAGCGTGATCGAGAGGTTGTTGGTCTGGCGCCGCGCCAGGTCGAGGAGGATGTTGCTGACCTCGGGCGCGTGGCGCGAGAGGTCGATGCCGGCGATGAGATCCGCCTTGTTCTCGCGCTGGGCGAGCGCCGCCGCCTCGGCGTCGGAGGCGCGCTCGGAGAGGGTGAAGACGGAGGCGCCGCGCACGGATGAATTCGGGATCGCGTCGGCGTGGATCGAGAGGAAGAGATCGCCATGGGCCTGGCGCGCCCGCACGACGCGGTCCTCGAGGGAGATGAACTCGTCGTCGTCCCGGGTCAGCAGCACGCGGTAGCGCTTGCTCGCCTCCAGCAGGACCGCCACCTCGGTCGCGGTGGCGAGCGCGATCTCCTTCTCGTAGGAGCCGCTCATGCCGATGGCGCCGGGATCGACGCCGCCGTGGCCGGGATCGAGGACGATGACGCGGCGCGCCGGCGCTTTCGCCGTCGCCGCCTCGGCGAGGCTGCGGGGATCCCATACGGCGAGCCCGGTGGCGGCCGCGATCCGGCCGACCCACCGCAGAGCTCCGCGCCTCGTTACCTCACGTTGCATGTCCTACCGTCCGACAACGTCTGCGCGCAGGTGAGAATATCAGGGTATTACCGCACTGCACCCAGGATTTAGTTGAGAAATAGCCTATATCTCATTGGGAAATCAAGATAAAGTTTTTTACACCTTCCGAGCCAACCCGCCGCTGCCCCCCGACTTGCCGTTGACGCCAATCCGCAGCTAAGAACGAGGCCGCCGCGGCGGCGCTTCCACCGCCTTTCACCGGACCATCCCATGTCGTCTCCGACCGCCGCCCCGCCGATCTTACGCGCGCGCGAGCCCGCCAGCGAGGCGACGATGGGGCGCGGCATCGCCTTCATGCTGCTGGCGGTGGTGGTGTTCAGCACCCAGGACGTCCTGGTCAAATGGCTCTCGCCCACCTATCCCGTGATGGAGCTGGTGTTCTTCCGCTCGCTCTTCGCCTTCGTGCCGCTGCTGCCGGCGATCATCCGTAGCGGACGCGCCGCAATCCACACGCACCGGCCGCTGGGCCAGGCCGGCCGCGCTCTTGTCGGCCTCGTCTCCATGGTCGGATTCTTCTGGTGCTTCGGCCACATGCCGCTCGCCGACGTTTTCGGTATCGCCTTCGCGTCGCCGCTTTTCGTCACCGCGCTCTCGGTGCCGCTGCTGGGCGAGCGCGTCGGCATCCGCCGCTGGAGCGCGGTCAGCGTCGGCTTCATTGGCGTGCTGATCATGGTACGGCCGGATTCCGGCATCATCGACTGGAACTCGTGGATCGCGCTGTTCTCGACGTTCCTCTACGCCCTTGCCCTCATCTTCCTGCGCACCCTCGGCAAGACCGAGAGCACCGTGAGCATCGTCTTCTACGTGACGCTCACCACCACCATCGCCAGCGCGCTCACCCTGCCGTTCCAATGGGTGACACCGACACCGATCGACGCGCTGCTGCTGGCGGCGATCGGCCTCATGGGCGGCAGCGCACAGCTCGCGATCACCCGCGCCTTTCGCCTGGCTCCCGCCGCCGTGGTGGCGCCCTTCGACTACACCGCCCTCGTCTATGTCGGGATCATCGGCTATTTCGTCTGGGGCGACGTGCCGACGGCCGTGTTCCTGAGCGGCGCCGCCATCGTGATCGCGAGCGGCCTTTACATCCTCTATCGGGAGACCAGGCTCGCGCGCGTTGCTACGTGATCGCGCATCACGTCCGGACGTCGATCACCACGCGGCCGCGGATGCCGCCTTTCAGGATCTTCCCGGCGAGATCCGGCAGCGCCTCGAGCGGCGCCACCTCGGTCAGGGCGTCGAGCTTCTCCATCGGGAGATCGCGAGTAATCCGCGCCCAGGCCGCTTCCCGGCGCGGCTTCGGGCACATCACGGAATCGATGCCGAGCAGGTTGACGCCGCGCAGCAGGAACGGGATCACCGTCGTCGGCAGATCGTTGCCGCCCGCAAGGCCGCAGGCGGCGACGCTGGCGTTGTATTTGAGCTGGGTCAGGACGGTCGCAAGCGTCGTGCTGCCGACGGCGTCGATGGCGCCGGCCCAGCGCTCGCTGTCGAGGGGACGCTGCGGCGGCTTCGCGAGGCTGGCGCGATCGAGAATGGTGGCGGCGCCCAGGCCCTTGAGAAAATCGGCGGTCTCGGCGCGGCCGGTGGAGGCCGCGACGGCGTAGCCGAGCTTCGCCAGGATCGCGACGGCGACGCTGCCGACGCCGCCGGCGGCGCCGGTCACCAGCACTTCGCCGGCGCCGGGCTTGAGGCCGTGCTCTTCCAGCGCCATCACCGCGAGCATGGCGGTGAAGCCCGCGGTGCCCACCGCCATGGCGCGCTTCGCGGTGAGGCCCGCCGGCAGCTTCACCAGCTGCGCGGCCTTCACCCGCACCTTCTCGCCGTAACCGCCCCACTGCACCTCGCCGACACGCCAGCCGGTCAGCAGCACGGCGTCGCCGGGCTTGTACTCCGGCACCGCGGAGGCGGCGACGCGGCCGGCGAAATCGACGCCGGGAATATGCGGATACGTCCGCACGAGACGACCAAGCCCGTTCAGGATCAGCCCGTCCTTGTAGTTGAGCGTCGAATACTCGACATCGACGGTGACCTCGCCCGCCGGCAGCGCGCTCTCGTCCACGCGCTCGATCCTGCCGCTGACTTTCCCCTCGGCCTCGCGCAACAGGAATGCGCGAAACTCGGTCATCTCAGCGGTTCCAAGAATACTTACGTAATTCGCGACTGCGGCGCCGCCCATGTTGAAGACGGCGCCGAGCTCGGCGCCCGGCACCTGGATGCCGCCGGCCTTGCCCATGAGCTGCATCGCCGCCAGCACATGCATGGAGACGCCGGTGGCGCCGATGGGGTGGCCCTTGGACTTGAGGCCGCCGCTGGGATTGATCGGCAGGCGGCCGGACTTCTCGGTCCAGCCCTCCTCGATCGCCCGCGCCCCCTCGCCCCGCGGCGTCAGGCCCATCGCCTCGTAGATCAGCAGCTCGGCGATGGTGAAGCAGTCATGCACCTCGGCGAAGCTCAGGTCCTCGAGGCCGACGCCGGCCTTGGCGAGCGCGCGCTTCCAGGCGAGCTCCGGTCCCTCGAAGGCGGTGATGTCGCGCTTGGAGATCGGCAGGAAGTCGTTCACATGCTCGGTGGCGCGGAAGATCACTGCCTTGTCCAGCGTGAGCGACGTCTCCACGTCCGCCAGCACCAGCGCCGCGGCACCGTCAGAGACCAGCGAGCAATCCGTGCGCCGCAGCGGCCCCGCCACCAGCGGATTTTTCTCCGAGACCGCGCGGCAGAATTCGTAGCCGAGATCCTTCTGCATCTGCGCCAGGGGATTGACGGCGCCGTTCTTGTGGTTCTTGGCGGCGATGCGGGCCAGCGCGTCGGACTTGTCGCCGTAGCGCTGGAAATACATCTGGGCGATGCGGCCGAAGACGCCGGCGAAGCCGCCGTCGATGGCGCCTTCCTCCTTGAGGTAGGAGGCGCGGATCAGGATGTCGCCGACGGCGGGTCCCGTGACCTCGCTCATCTTCTCCACGCCCACCACCAGCACCTTGCGGGCGCGGCGCGCCTCGATGGAGGTCAGGCCCTGGTGGATCGCCGCCGAGCCGGTGGCGCAGGCATTCTCGACGCGGGTCGCCGGCTTGAAGCGCAGCGCCGGATCGGTCTGCAGCACCAGCGACGACGGGAATTCCTGGCGCACGAAGCCGGCGTTCATCGTGCCGATGAAGATCTCGTCGATGTCGGCCGGCTCGAAGCCGGCATCGCGGATCGCCTCGGCGGCGACGCCGGTGATCAGGGATTCGATGTCCTCGCTCTCGTGCTTGCCGAACTTGCTGTGGGCCCAGCCGACGATACAGGCGGTCATGCGCGCTCCTCCGGAAATACCCGACCAAAGATATAGCACCGGCACCCCATTCGTCACGGGGGCTCGCGGGGGCCCAGCCCTGCAGCCGGGGCTTGCCTCGTCAGCGGTTTGCGGCGACAACGGGCCTTCACCAACGGAGGGCATTTCGGTTTGAGCGAGGAAAGCCTGAGCCTGCGCCGGCCGGACGACTGGCACGTGCATCTGCGCGACGGCGCGATGCTGGATGCGGTGCTGCCGTTCACCGCCCGGCAGTTCGCCCGCGCCATCGTGATGCCGAACCTGGTGCCGCCGGTAACCACGATCGCCGCCGCCTTGGCCTATCGCGGCCGCATCCTCGAGGCGCTGCCGAAGGGCGCCCGCTTCACGCCGCTGATGACCTGCTACCTGACCGACGGCGCCGACGCCGCCGAGATCGCCCGCGGCTACACCGAGAAAGTGTTCGCGGCGGTGAAGCTCTATCCCGCCCGTGCCACCACCAATTCCGCCCACGGCGTGACCGATCTCTCCAAGACCTACCCCGTGCTGGAGCGCATGAGCGAGATCGCCATGCCGCTCCTCGTCCATGGCGAGGTGACCGATCCCGACGTCGACATCTTCGACCGCGAGGCGGTGTTCATCGAGCGCGTGCTGGCGCCGCTGACGACACGCTTCCCCGATCTCAAGATCGTGCTGGAGCACATCACCACCAGGGAGGCCGCGGAGTTCGTGGCGGCCGCCGGCCCCACCCTCGCCGCCACCATCACCGCGCACCACCTCGTCATCAACCGCAACGCCCTCTTCGCCGGCGGCTTGCGGCCGCACATGTACTGCCTGCCGGTTGCGAAGCGCGAGCCGCACCGCCTGGCGCTGCGCCGCGCCGCCATTTCCGGCAGCGCGAAATTCTTCCTCGGCACCGACACCGCGCCGCATCCCGCCAAGGACAAGGAGAGCGACTGCGGCTGCGCCGGCATCTTCACCGCGCCGACGGCGCTCGAGCTCTATGCGCAGGTCTTCGCCGAGGAGAACGCGCTGGATCGTTTCGAGGCCTTCGCGTCGCTCAACGGCCCCGCTTCTATGGCCTCCCCGTCAACGAGGAGCGCGTGACGCTGGTGAATCGGCCGACGCGCGTGCCGACGGAGATCCGCGCCGGCGGCGAGATCGTGAAGCCGTTTTTCGCCGGCGAGGAATTGAGCTGGTCGCTGGTCGACTAGCTGCACATTGATCCCGCGTGCTTCGAGACGCGGTCCTGCGGACCGCTCCTCAGCATGAGGATCATTGGGGATGGCACAAAGAAAACCGCCTCATCCTGAGGAGGGCGCGAAGCGCCCGTCTCGAAGGACGCTAGATCGCAATCCAGCGCGCCCCTACCGCCGCTCCCCCAACGCCGCGAACACGTCACCCGCCGGCGGCCGCCGCAAAATATGGTGCCGGTGCCAGAGGGCGTAGAAGAGCAAGCGTCCAGGCGGCGAAGCCGGCGCGGCGGTCGTGGGCCTCGGTGAAGAGTCGGGTCACCTGCTCGGGAATGCAGAGCTCGGCGACGCCGGCCTGGGCCGCCACCAGCGGGCCCAGCGTGCCGCCGCGGCGCTGGATCCACTCGCCCACCGGCACGGTGAAGCCGTGCTTCTTCTCGAATGGCTGCGCCGCCGGGACGTGCTCGGCGACCCAGCGGCGCAGCAGCCACTTGCCCTTGCGATTTCGGATCTTGAGGTCGTCCGGCAGGCGGAAGGCCAGCGCCGCCACCTGGGGATCGAGGAAGGGCGTGCGGCCCTCGACGCCGTGGGCCATCAGGCAGCGGTCGAGCTTGCCCAGGAGATCGTTCGGCAGCCAGTCCGCGCAATCGACGGCCTGGGCGATCTGCAGCAGCGAGCGGTCGCGCTTCGCCTCCCGCGCCTCGGCCGCGGCGATGCCGTCGCGCCATCCCGTGAGGTCGTCCCGCAGCACGCCGAGCCCGTCGAGATTGCCGCGCCGGCGCGGCAGGCGGCCGCCCGCCCACCACGGCCGGAGCACGCTGCGATAGCGGCCGTAGCCGGCGAAGAGCTCGTCGCCGCCCTCGCCCGAGAGGATCACCTTGAGGCCGGCGGCGCGGGCGGCGGCGGCGAGCTTGAAGGTCGGCAGGATCGCATAGTCGGCGGCGGGATCGTCCATCGCCGCCGCGATCTCCGGCAGCAGCACCCAGAAATCCGCCTCGCGGAACTCGATCTCCGTGTGCTCGGCGCCAAAGGATTTGGCGATGGCGCGGGCCTGGGCGCGCTCGTCGGCGACGTCGGTGTTGGAGAAGCCCACGGTGAAGGCCTGCACCGGGCGCTCGTTGAGGCGCGCCATCATCGCCAGCACGGCGGCGGAATCCGTGCCGCCGGAGAGGAACATGCCGTAGGGGACGTCGGAGCGCTGATGGATGCGCACGCTCTCGGCGAAGATGCCGTCGAAGACGTCGAGCGCCTCCGCCTCGCTGCACTCGACCGGCCCGGAGTTCGGCAGCGCCGCGCGCCGGCGGCGCTCGACGATGCGGCCGCGGGAGATCACGATGGTCTCGCCCGGCAACAGGCGCTGGATGCCGGCGAAGACGGTCTCGCGCCCGGTGGTGAACTGCAGCTGCAGCAGCTCGTTGCGCGCCTGGGGCACCGGCGTTCCCTCGACGATGCCGCCGGCGATGAGCGCCCGGGGCTCCGAGGCGAAGGCGACGCCCTCGGCGGTCTCGGCGTAGTAGAGCGGCTTGATGCCGAAGGGGTCGCGGGACAGCACCAGGCGCCGCGCGCCGGGATCGTGCAAGGCGATCGCGTACATGCCGCGGAGATCGTCGGCGAACTCGAGCCCCTTGCGGCGGTAGAGGTGGAGCGGCACCTCGCAGTCCGACGCGGTCGAGAACACGGTGCCGTCCATCGCCGCCCGCAGCTCGACGTAGTTGTAGATCTCGCCGTTGGCGACCAGCGCCGCGCCCTCCGGCTCATAGAGCGGCTGGTCGCCGGTGACGAGGTCGATGATAGCGAGGCGGCGCTGCATCATCGCGACGTCGCCGACGCGGTAATGCCCGACGCCATCGGGCCCGCGATGGGCCAGCGCCTCCCCCATCGCCTGCATCACATTGGGCGACGGCGGCCGGCCGTCGCTGGTCATCATGCCGGCGATGCCGCACATCAGCGGGCGATCAGCTCGAAGAATGCGCGATACTGGGCCACCACCACGTCCTCGCTGAACTCCGCCGCGTGCGCGTCGCGGCCGCCGCCGGCAAGCTCGGCGCGGAGATCGGGATTCTCCACGAGCCGCGTCATGGCATCCGCCAGCGCCGCCGCGTCGTTGAGCGGCACCAGCAGCCCGGTCTCGCCGTCGCGGATCAGCGCCCGCGGCCCCACGCTCGCGGTCGCCACCACGGGAATGCCGGCGGCCCAGGCCTCGATCACCACGTTTCCCAGCGGCTCATGATTGGAGGAGGACACCAGCATGTCCGACGCCGCCAGCAGCATCGCCGTGTCCTCGCGCCAGCCCAGGAAGCGCACGCGGTCGGCGATGCGCAGCCCCCGCGCCTGGCGCTCCAGATCCTGGCGCAACGGCCCGTCGCCGGCGATCCAGAGATGGACGTCCCGCGTCAGCGCCAGCGCATCCAGCAGCAGGTCGAAGCCCTTGTTGGGATGCAGCCGCCCCAGTGCGAGCGCCAGCGGCACGTCGTCGGGAGTGTCGAAGCTCGACCGTCGCGCCGCCGCCGCGCTCATGACCGGCACGAAATTCGGAAGGTAATGCGCGCGCCGTTTCGACCAGCCCTTGTGCACCAGATATTCCACGATGTGGCGGGTATTGCCGATCAGGTGATCGCACTGCTTGTAGTATTTGAGATCGTAGTAGCCTCCCAGACGGGCAACATGCACGAATTTGCCCCGTGGGCATAGCTGCGTCGCGCGATTCATCCAGGTCAGCACCACCTCCGGCCGGTACTCGCGAATCGCGCGGCGGTATCCGAGTCGGGTCTTGAAATCGAACCAGGTGCGGAACGGCAGCTCCACGGGATCGACGCCGCCGGAGCGCAGCGCGACGGCACGCTGCAGGTCCTTCCGGATCAGCACGCGCTGATCCTGACCCGCATGCTGCAGCGCCGTGGCGAGGCGCACGAAGAAGATCTCCGCGCCGCCGTGGGGCGCGCCCGCCATCGCCTGCAGGAGCCGCGTCACGGCGGGATGAACGCCGCGAAGCGCGCGGCGACCTCGGCCCAGGAGAGGCCCTTCTGCCCGGCGATCGCCGCCTGGTGCCGGCGGCGCCAGAGCGCGTCGTCGGTGAGGAGCGCCACCGCCGCCGCGACGAAGCCGTCGTCGGTGCGGGCGACCGTGCCGGTGACGCCGTCGGCGACCCGCTCCGGCAGCGAGCCCAGCGCGGTCACCACCGCCGGCAGGCCCAGCGCCTGCGCCTCGGCGACGGCGAGGCAGAAGGTCTCGCCGGCATCGCCGCGATAGAGCATCGCCCGCGCCTGGCGCAGCGGCTCGATCAGCGCCGACTTCGGCACCGGCGCATGGCGGTGCACGCCGTCCGCCGCCAGCGCGTCGGCGCGCGCCAGCACCGCCGCCATCTGCCCCGCCTTGCGCGCGCCCACCGCGCCGTAGATCTCGGGGCCGGTATAGAGATGCAGCTCGGCGCCCGGCACCGCCGGACGGATGCGGCGCGCCCAGAGATCGAGGAGCCAGTCGAGACCGCGCAGCGGATTGGAGGTGAAGATCGCCACCGGCGCCGGCGTGTCGGTGCGCGGCTTGGCGGCGCGATAGATGGCGTCGAGGCCATAGGGAATGACGGCGCGCCCGCCGCTCCGGATCCACCCCGGCACGGTCGAGGCGTGGTAGTCGCCGGAGAACACCAGTACCGGCCGATGCACGTAGAGCGGCCAGAGATAGCGCGGCTTCAGGATGTAGTCGCCGGGATTGTGCAGCCAGAACACGCGGGCGCGGGCCTGGGGGGCGAGGCCGATCAGGCGATGGCCGCGGTTGCCGATATAGAGATCGCAGTCCGCCGGCACGCCCTGGGCGATCGGCGTCCAGGAGACGCCGTTGCGGGTGAGCGGCGCCGGGCAGTTGTTGCAGACCCTGACCTCGTGGCCGCGCGCCGCCAGCGCCTCGGCCAGCGCCAGGAACGCCGCCTCGGCGCCGCCGAGGGGTCCGCGCTCCGGCGTCGAGCCGTCGAACTCGACGCCGTCATCGGTCATGACGATGCGTGCCACTCGCGCTCGCCTCAGGCCGCCGCGCCGTGCAGCCGCTGCCAGAGGCCGCGCGCCGCCGCCTCCGCCATCTCCACGCTGAGGCTGTCCATCAGCGTGTCGGTGGTGCGGTGATCGAAACCCGCGTGCGCCGTGAGCTGCGCCGGCGGCACCGCGGTCTGCGCCACCGCGGTGCGCGGTCCCCAGGGGGCGAAGCGCGCGGCGGGGCTCGGCCCGAAGAGACCGACGGTGGGCACGCCCGCCGCCGCCGCGATATGCATGAGGCCGGTGTCGTTGCCGATGAAGAGCACCGTGCGCCGCAGCGCCGCCGCCGCGGTGAGGAGATCGGTGCGACCCACGAGGTCGAGGCGCCGCGCGATCGGGATCGCCGCCAGCACCGGCACCGCCTGGTCGCGCTCGTGCTCTCCCGCCAGCACCGCGACGCGGGCGCCGGGCAGCAGGCCGTCCGGCGCCGTGAGACGCCGCGTCAGCTCGGCGAAGCGCTCGGCGCGCCAGGTCTTGCCGCGCCAGTTGGCGGCGGGACCGATGGCGAGCACCGGACCGCCCGCCGGGATCAGCGCCGCCGCCGCGGCCTCGTGCTTGGGAAGTGTCCACAGATGGGGCGCCGGCGGCGGATCGAGATCGAGGAGGCGCCCGAGCTCGCGCACCCGATGCTCGCCGAGATCGCTCTTGGCGGTGGTGCGCCGCTCCCGCGTCAGGAGCAGATAGGCCAGCGCCGAGCCGCGGAGATCCACCACGAGATCCCAGCGCCTGAGCGCCACCCGGCCGTAAAGCGTCAGCCAGTGGCGGCCATAGCGCTTCTTGTTGACGACGATGAGACGCTCCAGGCCGGGCACGCCCTCGAAGAGCGGCGCCGCGACCGGACCGGCGGCGATGGTGAGGCGGGCGCCGGAATGGCGCTCGATCAGATGGGAGAGCAGCCCGGTGGAGAGGACGGCGTCGCCGATCCGCGTGGCCGTAACGAAGAGGATATTCATGTCCCTCGGCGCAGCCGCACTTCCGGCGGCTCATTCGCGAGAATCGGCCTGCGGCGGCCGGGTTTCGGGGCCTTATACAGGCGTGCCGGCAATGCACGCAAGCCCGGCGGCTTTGACGGGCGACCTCGTAAGTCCCTGATAGGCTTGGATACCGCTGCCGGACTTGGCAAGATGGCAAGGGACCCCGAGCGCGATGGGGGCAGGCTCACCTCGGAGGATGCACCGTGGCGGCGTTCGACTGGCACAGCGACCGAATAACCCGCGCCACGCCGATCACGAAAACCTATCGCAACACCCAGAAGGTCCGCCGCTTCTTCACGGCGCAATGCGGCCAGGATTTCCGGTTCGACCGTCCGTTCATGGCCTGGCTCAAGGATGGGACAGAGAAAACCATGGGTGACGCGGCGGATGAATGGCGTCGGCGCAAGGCCTCGAAGCGGCGATCAGCGACGTAGGCAGCCGCGGTGGCGAGGGGACGGGACGACAACGCCGTTCCGACATGCTTAACCACCACCGCATTGACTCCAAGGGTCAAAAGCGTGCTGCACTTCGCTTTGCGAGATCGCGGTCGGCCGCGCAGCATTGGGAAACGCATGTACCGTAAGTGGAAGAGCCTGACGCACCTGCTGGCTGGCACATTGACGGTGGCTGGCTGGAGCCTCGCTTTCTCTGGCGCCGCATCTGCGCCGCAGTTCTCGACGGCGGCGCGCGCGGCGACTGCCGGGCCGGCGATTCCCGTGGTGGAGGGTCGGGCCGAGAGCCGCAATGTGCCGATCTGGCTTACCGGCATCGGCTCCGTGCAACCGCTCAATGCCGTCACCGTCAAGGTGCGGGTGGATGGGCAGCTCGACAGCGTTGCGTTTACAGAAGGGCAGGAGGTCCACCGGGGAGACCTGCTGGCGCAGATCGATCCACGACCGTTCCAGGCGCTGCTCAAGCAGGCCCAGGCCAACAAGGCGAAGGACGAGGCGCAGCTCGCCAATGCGCGCCTCGATCTGGTGCGCTTCAGCAGCCTGGAGGCCAAGGGATTTGCCCCCAAGCAGAACCTGGATACCCAGAGGGCGCAGGTGGCGACGCTCGAGGCCAGCGTCCAGGCCGATCAGGCCGCGGTCGACATGGCGCAGCTGCAGGTCGATTTCACCACTATCAAATCGCCGATCGAGGGCCGCGCCGGGCTGCGGCTGGTGGATCCCGGCAGCATCGTACACGCGACCGATGCCGGGGGTCTGGTGATGATCACCCAGATGCAGCCGATCGCGGCGCTCTTCACGCTGTCGCAGGATGATCTGCCCGCCATCCTCGCCGCGATGGCGGAAGGCGCGCCGTCGGTCGCTGCCTACAGCCGCGATTCCAACCGACTGCTCGCCAGCGGCAAGCTGGTGTTCGTCGACAGCCACGTCGATCAGGCGACCGGCCAGATCAAGGTCAAGGCGATGTTCGAGAATGCCGACCGCATTCTGTGGCCCGGCGAGTTCATCACCGCCCGGGTCCGCGTGAAGACGATCAAGGACGCGACGGTGATTCCCTCGAAGGCGATCCAGCGTGCCGAGAGCGGCACCTTCGTGTTCCGCATTGCCGACGACGACACGGTGGAGGTCCGGCCGGTGACGGCGACGCTGGTGAGCGACTCCGTCGCCATCGTCGCCAGCGGCCTCGCGCCCGGCGACCGCATCGTCGTCGACGGCCAATACCGCCTGCAGCCGGGATCCCGCGTCGAGGCCCGCCCGGCCGCCGGCGCCACTCCCTGACCGGCCGGGTCATCGCCCCATGAGCCTGTCCAAGCTCTTCATCCTGCGGCCGATCGCGACCTCGCTGCTGATGCTGGGCCTGATCCTGGTCGGCGCCGTGGCCTTCGAGTACCTGCCGGTCGCCGCCCTGCCGCAGGTCGATTTCCCCACCATCCAGATCGAGGCCGTCGCTGCCGGGCGCCAGCGCCGAGACGATGGCGGCGTCGGTCGCGACCCCGATCGAGCGATCGCTCTCCGACATCTCCGGCGTCACGTCCATGACCTCGTCGAGCTCGCTCGGCGAGACGTCCATCACCGTGCAGTTCGAGCTCAGCCGCAATATCGACGCCGCGGCCCAGGACGTGCAGACCGCGATCAATGCCGCCGGCGGCAGCCTGCCGAAAAACCTGCCGGACCCGCCGACCTACCACAAGGTCAATCCCGCCGACTTCACCATCCTGTCGCTGGCCCTGACCTCGCCGACGCAGTCGCTGCCCGAGCTCGATCGCTATGCCGATGAATTTCTCGCCCGGCAGATCTCGCAGATCTCCGGCGTCGGCCTCGTCGACTTTCACGGCGAGCAGAAGCCCGCCATCCGCGTCCGCATAAATCCGGACTCGATCGCCCAGATCGGCCTCAGCCTCGAGGACGTCCGCACCCTCCTCGGCGCCTCGACGGTGAACGGGCCCAAGGGCAATCTCGACGGCCCGGACCGGGCGGTCGTCCTCGACGCCACCGACCAGATCTTCAATGCCGAGGCCTACAAGAAGCTGATCGTCGCCTACAAGAACGGCGCGCCGGTCCGGATCTCGGATCTGGGCACGGTGGTGGACGCCGCCGAGGACGTGCGCGAGGCGGCATGGCTGCAGGACCAGCGCACCATCATCATCGACGTGCACAAGCAGCCGGGCTTCAACGTGGTCGAGACGATCCAGCGCATCAAGGATCGCCTGCCCGCGCTCACCGCGTCGCTGCCGCCCAGCATCAAAGTGACGGTTGCCGGCGACCGCACCCAGACGATCCAGGCCTCCGTCGCGGACGTGCAGCGCACGCTGCTGATCACGATCGGTCTGGTCGTGCTGGTGATCTTCCTCTTCCTCAGGAACTTCTGGGCGACGGTGATCCCCGGCGTCACCATCCCGCTGTCGCTGATGGCGACCTTCGGCGTCATGTATCTGCTGGGCTATAGCATCGACAATCTGTCGCTCATGGGCCTCACCATCGCGGTCACCTTCGTGATCGACGATGCGATCGTGATGATCGAGAACATCGTCCGCCACATCGAGGCGGGGAAGCCGCCGGTGGAGGCCGCGCTGGAAGGCGCGCGCGAGGTGGGTTTCACCATCGTGTCGATGACCGTCTCGCTGGTCGCGGTCTTCATCCCGGTCCTGTTCATGAGCGGCGTCATCGGCCGCCTGTTCCGCGAATTCGCCATGACGGTCGGCGCGGCGGTGGTCATGTCCGGCATCATCGCGCTGACCGTCACGCCCATGATGTGCGCGCGGTTCCTGCGGCATCAGCGCGTCGCGAGCCGCGGCCGCCTCTATCTGCTGTCGGAGCGGGGATTCGACGCGGCACTCGCCCTGTACGACCGCGGCTTGCGCTGGGTGCTGCGACACCAGTTCGTCACGCTGGTGGCGACCCTGGCGACGGTCGCCGCCACGATCTTCTGCTACACGATCACGCCGAAGGGATTCTTTCCGCAGGAGGATACCGGCCTGATCATCGGCGTCGCCGAGGCCGCGCCCGATATCTCCTTCGCCGCCATGTCCGAGCGGATCCAGGAGCTGGGGCACGTGGTGATGGCCGATCCCGACGTCGACAACGTCTACTACTGGATCGGCCCGAACCCGACGCTGAGCCAGGGCCGGATGATGATCAACCTCAAGCCCTCGCGGGAGCGCGCCGCGTCGGCTGGCCAGATCATCGCCCGGCTGAAGCCGAAGCTGGAGCGGGTATATGGGATCGCGCTCTTCATGCAGGTGCGCCAGGACATCCAGGTCGGCGGCCGGCCGAGCAAGACCCAGTACCAGTACACGCTGCAGGACGGCGACAGCGGCGAGCTTGCGCTCTGGGCGCCGATTTTCGAGAAGAAGATGAAATCCCTGCCGCAGCTGCAGGACGTCACCACGGACATCCAGGCCTCGGCCCCGCGGGCCACGCTGCGGATCGACCGCGACACCGCCTCGCGGCTCGGCATCACGCCCCAGGCGATCGACGACACGCTCTACGACGCCTTCGGTCAGCGGCAGGTGGGGACGATCCTGACGCAGCTCGACCAGTTCCACGTCATCCTCGAGCTCGATCCCAAGTTCCAGCTCGATGCGAGCGCGTTCCGGCATCTCTATGTGCGCTCGACCACCACCGGGCAGCTGGTGCCGATGAGCATGTTCACCGCGATCGAGGAGTCCGTGGCGCCGATCGTCATCAACCACCAGGGCCTGTTCCCCTCGGTGACGGTGTCCTTCAACCTGGCGCCCGGCTTCGCCCTCGGCGATGCCGTCGCGGCGACCCAGGCCGCCGAGCGCCAGCTCGGCAAGCCCGCCAGCCTGGTCACCAGCTTCCAGGGCGCGGCGCAGGCGTTCGAGGCATCGCTGAAGTCGCAGCCCTATCTCATTGCGGCGGCGATCATCGCCGTCTATATCGTGCTGGGCGTGCTCTACGAGAGCTACATCCATCCCATCACGATCCTGTCCACGCTGCCCTCGGCCGGCATCGGCGCGCTCCTCGCCCTGATGCTGTTCGGCCAGGACCTCTCGATCATCGGCCTGATCGGCATCATCCTGCTGATCGGCATCGTCAAGAAGAACGCCATCATGATGATCGACTTCGCCCTCGACGCCGAGCGCACCGAGGGCCTGCCTCCGGAGGAGGCGATCCACCGGGCCTGCCTGCTCCGCTTCCGCCCGATCATGATGACGACAATGGCGGCCCTGCTGGGCGCGCTTCCCCTGGCCTTCGGCACCGGCGTCGGCGCGGAGCTGCGTCAGCCCCTCGGCATCACCATCGTCGGCGGCCTGCTGCTGTCCCAGATTCTGACGCTCTACACGACACCCGTGATCTATCTCTATCTCGGCCGGCTCGGGCGCAGCCGGAGAGGAAGTGCCGGCGCCCTCCCGGGGCGACCACAGGCGGCGGCCAAGCCGGGTACGCCCGCGGGCCGCGGTTCCGCGGCGGAGTAGAAAATGCGAGGCCAGCCGCCCCGCTCCGGTTGACAATCCCCACCGGAACATAGCCGAATGCGCCGGTGACTCCCGCGGAAATCGAGTGGATCAACAGCTTGCGGCGGGCGGAGATGAGCACCGTCCTGGAGCGGCTGCCGTGGCTTGCGGGCGATCTCCTGGAGATCGGCGGCGGCAGCGGCCAGCAGGCGGCGATCCTGACCGCGGCGGGACTCCGGGTCACGGCCATCGACCTCCCCTCCTCGGGCTATCGCGAGGCGCGGCAGTTTCCGATCGTGGACTACGACGGCGAGCACATTCCGTTTCCGGACGGGAGCTTCGACGTCGTCTTCTCCTCCTCGACCCTGGAGCACATTCCCGACCTGGAGCGGTTCGAGCGGGAGATCGCCCGGGTGCTGCGGCCGGCAGGGCGCGCGGTGCACGTGCTGCCGACCCACAATTGGCGGCTCTGGACGTCGCTCGCGCATTATCCCGCGGGCTTCCTATATATCTGGCGGCGGCTCGACGCGGCGCCGGCCGCGACGGCTGGCACGCCCGGCCCGGCGCATCGGCCGCCCTGGCGCAAGGCGCTGGTCCCGCCGCGCCACGGCGAGCGCGGCAACGCGCTGACGGAGTGGGGTTATTTCCACCCGCGCTGGTGGCGCGGGCATTTCGAGCGGACCGGGTGGCGGGTGTGCGAGAGCTTTCCCATGGGGCTGCTCTATACCGGCTATCTCGTCGCCAACGGCGGCCTGCCGCTTGCCGTGCGGCAGTGGCTGGCAGTTGTTTTCGGCAGCGTGACCCGCTGCTATGTCCTGGAGAAGTCTCGCGATGAGTGACGACGCCTATACGATCCTGGAAGCGCGCGGCGTGCTGGAGATCGCCGGCGACGACCGCCGGGAGTTCCTGCAGGGGCTGATCTCCAACGACACCCGCAAGCTCTCGCCGGCGCGCGCGCTCTATGCCGCGTTCCTGACGCCGCAGGGAAAGTACCTGCACGATTTCTTCCTGGTGGACGTGGGCGAGACGCTGCTCCTGGAAGGCGAGCAGGCGCGCCTCGCCGATCTCCAGCGCCGGCTCACGATCTACAAGCTCCGCGCCAAGGTGGCGATATCGGGCGCGACGGAACGGTTCATCGTCGCGGCGGCGTTCGGTCCAGGCGCCATCGCGCGGCTCGGTCTCTCCACCGGCGCCGGCGCGGCGGCGCCATTCGCCGACGGCTTCGCCTATGCGGACCCGCGTCTCCCTGCTCTCGGCGCGCGGCTGCTGCTGCCGCGCTCGTCGGGCACCGCCGCCCTCGAGACGGCGGGTTTCACCCGCGCCGATGCCAGCGCCTACGACCGCCTGCGCCTCTCCCTGGGCGTTCCCGACGGCAGCCGCGATCTCCCCGTGGAGAAGGCGATCCTGTTGGAAGCAGGATTCGACGAGCTCAACGGCGTCGATTGGGAGAAGGGCTGCTACGTCGGCCAGGAGCTGACCGCCCGCACCAAGTACCGCGCGCTCATCAAGAAGCGCCTGATGCCGGTGAAGGTCGAAGGCCCGCTGCCGGCGCCCGGCAGTCCGGTGATGCTCGGCGATCAGGACGCCGGCGAGATCCGCTGCGGCAGCGGCGACATGGCGCTGGCGCTGTTGCGGCTGGAGATGGTGGAGGCGTCGGCCACCAGCGGAACACCGCTGATGGCGGGCGGCGTGCGGGTGACGCCGGTCAAGCCGGAGTGGGCGAAGTTCTGAGGGTTGCTGATAAGCGCTGGTGCGTCCTTCGAGACGCGCCGCTCGCGGTCGCTCCTCAGGATGAGGCGATTTTCGCGATGGCAGAAAGATAACGGTGCCTCATGCTGAGGAGCCCGCAAGCGGGCGTCTGAAGGACGCACCATGCTACCCCAGCCCGACCCTATCTCACGCCGTCGTATCCGCCCGCTCCTTGCTGAGCGCGGCCTGCGCCGCCGCCAGCCGGGCGATCGGCACGCGGTAGGGCGAGCACGAGACGTAGTCGAGGCCGATCTCGTGGCAGAAGCGCACCGAGGCGGGATCGCCGCCGTGCTCGCCGCAGATGCCGAGCTTCAGGTCCTTGCGGCTGCGCCGGCCGCGCTCGACGCCGATCCGCATCAGCTCGCCGACGCCGTCGCGGTCGATGGTGACGAAGGGGTCGTGCTCGAAGATGCCCTGCTTCTGGTATTCGCCGAGGAAGCTGCCGGCGTCGTCGCGGGAGAGGCCGAAGCTGGTCTGCGTCAGGTCGTTGGTGCCGAAGCTGAAGAACTCCGCCGTCTTGGCGATCTCGTCCGGCGCGAGCACCGCGCGCGGCAGCTCGATCATGGTGCCGACCATGTAGGGAACTGTCACGCTCGGATCTCCTTCATCACCTCGGCGCCGATGCGGTCGATCATCGCCTTGAGGATGTCGAGCTCCTTCTTGGTGGCGATCAGCGGGATCATGATCTCGGGCTCGACCGCCTCGCCGGTTTCCTTCATCACGGCGGCGGCGGCCTCGAAGATCGCCCGCGCCTGCATCTCGTAGATCTCCGGCGAGGTGATGGCGAGGCGGCAGCCGCGATGGCCGAGCATCGGGTTGCTCTCGTGCAGGGCCACGGCGCGCTGGCGGATCGTCGGAGAGGTCCTTGCCGGTGGCGGTGGCCACCGCCTGCATCTCGGCGTCGGTCTTGGGCAGGAACTCGTGCAGCGGCGGATCGAGCAGCCGGATCGTCACCGGCAGCCCCTTCATGATGCGGAAGAGCTCGACGAAATCGCCGCGCTGCATCGGCAGGATCTTGGCCAGCGCCTTGCGGCGGCCGTCGCTGTCGTCGGCCATGATCATCTCGCGCACGGCGATGATGCGCTCGTCGTCGAAGAACATGTGCTCGGTGCGGCAGAGGCCGATGCCCTCGGCGCCGAAGCGCCGCGCGGTGCGGGCGTCGATGGGGGTGTCGGCGTTGGCGCGCACGCTCATGGTGCGGAACTCGTCGGCCCAGCCCATCAGGGTCGCGAAATCGCCGGACAGCTCCGGCTGGATGGTCGGCACCTCGCCCAGCATCACCTCGCCGGTCGAGCCGTTGATGGTGATGATGTCGCCGGCCTTCACGGTCTGGCCGCGCGACGCGCATGGTCGCCGGCCTTGTAGTCGATGCGGAGATCGCCGGCGCCGGCGACGCAGGGCCGGCCCATGCCGCGCGCCACCACCGCCGCGTGGCTGGTCATGCCGCCGCGCGTCGTCAGGATGCCCTTGGCGGCGTGCATGCCGTGGATGTCCTCGGGGCTGGTCTCGATGCGGACCAGGATCACCGCCTCGCCCTTGTCGGCGCGGGCTTCGGCCTCGTCGGCGGAGAACACGACTGACGCCCGAGGCGGCGCCCGGCGAGGCCGGCAGGCCGCGCGCCAGGATGGTCTTCGGCGCCTTGGGATCGAGGGTCGGATGCAGCAGCTGGTCGAGCGACGCGGGCTCGATGCGCTGCACCGCCTCCTCGCGGGTGATGACGCCGTCGGCCGCCATGTCGACCGCGATCTTCGAAGCGCCGCCGCGGCGGTGCGCTTGCCGGTGCGGGTCTGCAGCATGTAGAGCTTGCCCTGCTGCACCGTGAACTCGATGTCCTGCATGTCGCGGTAGTGCGTCTCGAGCTTGCGCGCGCACCGCGTCGAGCTCGCCGAACACCTTCGGCATCACCTCTTCCATCGCCGGCAGGGTCGACTTCTGCGCCTGCTTGCCGGCGATGGTCAGATGCTGCGGCGTGCGGATGCCGGCGACCACGTCCTCGCCCTGGGCGTTGACCAGATACTCGCCGTAGAACTCGTTGGCGCCGGTCGAGGGGTTGCGGGTGAAGGCGACGCCGGTGGCGCAGTCGTCGCCCATGTTGCCGAACACCATCGCCTGGACGTTGACCGCGGTGCCCCAGTCGGCGGGGATGTCGTGCAGGCGGCGATAGGTGATGGCGCGCTGGTTCATCCAGGAGCCGAACACGGCGCCGATCGCGCCCCAGAGCTGCTCCTGCGGGATCCTGCGGGAAGGGCTTGCCGAGCTCGCGCTGCGACGATCTCCTTGTAGCCGGTGACCACGGTCTTCCAGTCCTCGGCGGTGAGCTCGGTGTCGAGGGTCTTGCCGTCGGCGAGCTTGTGGTTCTCGAGGAGCTCCTCGAAGTGATGGTGATCGACGCCGAGCACCACCTGGCCGTACATCTGGATGAAGCGGCGGTAGCTGTCGTAGGCGAAGCGCGCGTCGCCGCTGCGCTGGGCCAGGCCCTCGACGGTCTTGTCGTTGAGGCCGAGATTGAGGACGGTGTCCATCATGCCCGGCATCGAGGCGCGGGCGCCGGAGCGCACGGAGACCAGCAGCGGATTCGCGGCGTCGCCGAACCTGGCGCCGAGCCGCCTTCTCGAGGGCGGCGAGCGCGGCCTTCACCTGGTCCGTCAGGTCCTTGGGATAGGTCTGCTTGTTGGCGTAGTAATAGGTGCAGACCTCGGTGCGTGATGGTGAAGCCCGGCGGCACCGGCAGGCCGAGATTGCTCATCTCGGCGAGGTTGGCGCCCTTGCCGCCCAGGAGGTTGCGCATGTCGGCGCGCCCCTCGGCGCTGCCGTTGCCGAAGCCGTAGACCCACTTCGTCATCGCTCGTCTACCCTTCGATCTGAGAGAAGTCGGCCACGCCATTCAGAGTGGCCCGGATCCCCGAGAGGAGCCGGAGGCGGTTCACCCTCAGCTCCTTATTGTCAGTATTAACGGTCACGCGAGCAAAAAATTCGTCAACGGGCGCGCGAAGCGTGGCCAGCGCCCCCATGGCGGCGTCGAAATCCTCGTGTTTCAAGGCCTCCCGGGCCTTGTCCGAGGCGGCGGCGAGGCGCTCCGCCAGCGCCGTCTCCTCCACCATTTGGAGGAGGGATTGGTTAACAGGGCCCTCATAGGCGACGCCGTCCTTCTTTTCCTCGATCCGCACGATGTTGGAGGCGCGCCGATAGGCTACGAGCAGGTTGGCGCCGTCCTCGCTGGCGAGGAATTTATGAAGCGCGTCGACGCGCGCAAGGAGTCGTACCAGGTCATCCTCACCCCCAAGGGTGAATACCGCCGTGATCAAATCGTGACGCACGCCCTTCTCGCGCAGATGGACCTTCAGGCGGTCGGCGAAGAACGCGAGGAGATCCCCCGTGGGATCTACTGAGACCGCCGGTCCTCTGCCCGCTGCCAGAGCGCGAAGGCGCGTCCGAAGGCGGCGGCGAGCGGCAGGCGCAGCTTGTTCTCGAGGATGAGCCGGATGACGCCGAGCGCGGCGCGGCGCAGCGCGAAGGGATCCTTGGAGCCCGGTCGGCTTCTCGTCGATGGCGAAGAAATCCGACCAGGCGTGTCGATCTTGTCCGCGAGCGCCACGCGCGACGCTGACCGGCGCCGTCGGGCAGCTGTCGTTCGGGCCGAGGGGCGAGTAATGCTCGGCGATGGCGTCGGCGACCGCCGCGCTCCTCGCCGTCGTGGAGCGCGTAGTAGCGGCCCATCACGCCCTGCAGCTCCGGGAATTCGCCGACCATGCCGGTGGAGAGATCGGCCTTGGCGAGGAAGGCGGCCTGCGCACCGCCTCGGCGTGATCGCCGGGCACGTAGCGCGCGAGCTCGACGGCGAGCGCCTCGAGGCGCGTCACCTTGTCCTCCATGGTGCCGAGCTTCGCGTAGAAGACGTCGCTCCTTCAGCTTCGGCACTCGCGACGACAGCGGCACCTTGCGGTCCTGCTCCCAGAAGAACTCGGCGTCGGAGAGCCGCGCGCGCAGCACGCGCTCGTTGCCGGCGACGATGGTCTTGCCGCCGTCCGCCGCCGCCATGTTGGCGACGACGAGAAACCGCGGCGCCAGCTTGCCTGACGCGTCGAGGCAGGCGAAATATTTCTGGTGCGCGCGCATGGAGGTGGTCAGCACCTCCGGCGGCAGGGGCATGAACCGGGGATCGATGGCGCCCATGAGCACGACGGGCCATTCGACGAGGCCGCTCACCTCGTCGAGCAGGCCGGGATCGTCCTTCACCGTGAGCCGGGCCTCGGCGGCCTTCTCGTAGAGCGCCAGCGTGATCGCCTGGCGCCGGTCCTCGCTCCGCAGCATCACCCGCGCGTCGCGCAGCTTCTTCCGGTAATCGGCGAAATCCCGGACCGCGAACGGCTCCTTGGAGAGGAAGCGATGGCCGCGCGTGGTGTCGCCGGTCGGCACGCCGTCGAGCGGCAGCGGCAAAACCTTGCCGTCGAAGAGGCAGATCACGCTCACCAGCGGCCGCACCCAGCGGAAGCTCGCGGCGGGAAAGCGCATCGATTTCGGCCAGGGGAGATCGAGCATCGCCGCGCGCAGCAGCTCCGGCAGCACCTCCGCCGTGGGCTTGCCGGCGCGCTTGATGATGGCGAAATAGAAGACGCCCTTGCCGGTGTCGCGCTCTTCGCACTCATTGAGAGACGCGATGCCCGCGGACTTGAGAAATCCCTCCACCGCCTGGGGCGGCGCGCCGACGCGGGGACCGCGGCGCTCCTCGCTGACATCCGCCTGGGCCGCCGGCACGCCCTCCGCCACCAGCACGAGGCGGCGTGGCGTCACGTAGCTCTCGATCTTCGACGGCACGAGGCCCGCGGCCTTCAAGCTTCTCGCCGGCAAGCCGCGCCAGATCCTCCGCCGCCCGCACCTGCATGCGCGCCGGGATCTCTTCGGTGAAGAGCTCGAGCAGCAGCTCGGGCATTGGCTCAGCCCGCGCTCAGCTCGCCGGCGAGCCAGCCCTCGCAGCAGGCTTTCGCCAGGGTGCGCACGCGGCCGATGTAGGCCTGCCGCTCGGTGACGGAGATGACGCCGCGGGCGTCCAGCAGATTGAACCGGTGGCTCGCCTTGATGCACTGGTCGTAGGCGGGAAGCGGCAGGTTGCGGGCGAGAAGCGCCTCGCACTCCTTCTCCGCGTCGGTGAAGTGGCGGAACAGCATCTCCGTGTCGGCGGCCTCGAAGTTGTAGCGCGGAGAATTCGCGCTCCGCGCGCTTGAAGACGTCGCCGTAGGTGATGCGGTTGGGCGGAGCGGCGCCGTTGAAGTCGAGGTCGTAGACGTTCTCGACGCCCTGCACATACATGATCAGGCGCTCGAGCCCGTAGGTGAGCTCGGTGGAGACGGGATCGCACTCGATGCCGCCGACCTGCTGGAAGTAGGTGTACTGCGACACCTCCATGCCGTCGAGCCAGACCTCCCAGCCGAGGCCCCAGGCGCCGATGGTCGGGATTCTCCCAGTCGTCCTCGACGAAGCGGATGTCGTGGTTGGCGAAGTCGATGCCGAGGGCCGCCAGGCTCTGGAGATAGAGATCCTGGCTGTTGGCCGGCGCCGGCTTCAGGATCACCTGGAATTGATAATAGTGCTGCAGCCGGTTCGGATTCTCGCCGTAGCGGCCGTCGCTGGGGCGGCGTGAGGGCTGCACATAGGCCGCGCGCCAGGGCTTGGGGCCGAGCGCGCGGAGCGTCGTCGCGGGATGCAGGGTGCCGGCGCCGACCTCGACGTCGTAGGGCTGCAGGATCACGCAGCCCTGGCGCGCCCAATACTCCTGCAGACGCAGGATCAGGGCCTGAAAGCTGGTCCCGGAAAGGGCGCTTGCCGCCATCGAGTTGTCCGGAATGAGGGGTGCCGACGAGTGCGGCGCACCATACTGGCGAGGGGAGAGAGGGTCAAGGCGCCGGGGGGTTCAGGGCCCGTAGGGGCAGTCCGCCCGGCCGCAGGAGCGTGCGCTGGCCGTGACATAGGTGCCGCAGGTGGCGCAGCGGACCATGTCCTCGGCCTCGATCGCCTTGGCGCGCCGGGGCGATTCCTGCGGCCGCGGCGGCGGCGCGCTCTTCTTCTGCGGCGGCGGCCCCGCCAGCATCCGGAAGAGATACCAGACACCGCAGACGATGACCGCGAGGACGACGAGCTTCGACAGGCTGAAACCGAGCATCCCCCGGTTTAAGAGGGAGGGACTCAGCGGGTCAAGCGTGGAGTGCCAGCGTGCGACTCGCACGCACCGGCTCGCTCGATTGAGCACCAAGAAAGCCTCATCCTGAGCAGCGACGGCGTCGAAGGACGCACGATGCCCTTCCAGCCCTCTACAACAGCTTCTCGATGCTCTCCCGCACCTCCGCCGAGGTCGTCACGGGGACGATCTCGAACTCGACGAGGTCGCCCCAGAACGCCACCCACTCCTGCAGCAGGCGGACGTCGTCGCATTCCATGACCTGGAAGCAGCGGTCGAAATTCGCCTCGATCCAGCTGCTGACGTAGGTGAGCCCGTCAGGCGCGCCGCGGCCCTGGTCGCGGAAGCGGCGATAGACCGCGCGGGCGTCCCGGTTCTTGAACCGCTCGATCACCATGAACTGCATGGGCTGCTCTCCCCCTTCGATGAATGAATTGGATTGGGCGGCGCTCAGAGCCCGAAGCGGTTCCAGGTGAGCCGCTCCTCGATCGCGGACCAGAGCTCCTCGCCGAGATCGGCGATCCCCGGCCGCGCCGACGCGAACCCCGGAAGGCGCCGCCAGCGCCAGCCCTTCGGACCCTCGACCTTGCGCAGGCGCACCGTCTCGCCGAAGCGCTCGCGCATGACCGCGCGGAGCTCGCCCAGCCCGTCGACGAGGCCGATCTCCACTGCGCGCCGGCCGCTGAACACCTCGCCCTCGAAGAGCTTCCGGCACGTCCGCGGCGAGCTTGGCGCCGCGGCGCTCCGTCACCAGGCCCTTGAAGGTCTCGTGCAAGTCGCGCTGCAGCCGCTCCAGGCGGCCGACCTCGCGCGGGTCCTCGGAGAGGAAGGGATCGAGGAGCGACTTGTCGCGGCCCGCGGTGTGCAGGCGCCGCTCGATGCCGAAGCGCTTCAGCACCTCGCCGAAGCCGAAGCCCGAGCTCACCACGCCGATCGAGCCCACGATGGAGGCGGCGTCCGCATAGATCTCGTCGCCCGCCAGCAGCAGCCAGTAGCCGCCGGACGCCGCCACGTCCTCGGCGAAGGCGAAGACCGGCACTTTCTTTTCCGCCGCGAGCTGGCGGATGCGCTGGTAGAGCAGCGCCGACTGCACCGGCGCGCCGCCCGGCGAATTCACCGCCAGCGCCACCGCCTTCAACCCGCGCAGCTTGAACGCGCGCTCGATGGTGCCGGCGAGCTTCGCCAGCGTGATCCCGCGCTGGCCGCGCCCGCCGATCACGCCCTCCAGCCGCAGCACCGCCACGACCGGCGCCGGCGTCCCGCCGAGCCGCTCCTGCAGCCAGATTTTCAGATCCTCGAAGGCCATGGGCGGAGCATAGGGAAAGAGCGCGGCGAGGGCAAAGCGCGGGCTATATCTCCAGCCCCGCCCCTTCCCGCAGCACTTTCTCCGCCGCCGCCGTATATCGCCCGTCCGCCTCGTGCAGCACGAGGCCCGGCGCGAGACGCAGCGGCGTCGCGACGCCCTTGCGGGCGCGGAGCAGGATGCGTTTCGCGGGCTTTCCCGCGCCGGGCCAGAGCGGAAAGACCACGATCTCGCCGGCCCTGCCCGCGAGCCCCGCGAGGAGCGCGTCGAGGCGGTCGGCGCGGTGGATGAGGGTGAGGCTTCCCTTCGAGCGCAGCATCATGAGGGCGAAGCGGAGCCAGGCCGCGAGATCCGCCTCGCTCTCGACGTGGGCGGCGGCGCGGCCGGCGTCGGCGGGCGGTGTCGCGGTGCCGGAGGCGAGATAGGGCGGATTCGCCATGGCGTGGTCGAAGGTGCCGGGCTCCAGGCGCGGCGGCGGGGTCAGCAAGTCGCCCGCCATCATGAGGACGCGGGTCGCCCTGTCGTTGAGGGCGACGTTGTCGGTGGCGAGGCGCACGAGGTCGCGCTCGCGCTCGATGCCGGTCACGCGGACGTCGGGCAGGCGCGCGGCGAGGCAGAGCGCCGCCGCGCCGACGCCGGTGCCGACGTCGATCACGCGCTCGCTCCCTGCCGCCGGCACCGCCGCCGCCAGGAAGACGGGGTCGATCGCGACGCGATAGCCCTCCACCGGCTGCTTCAGGCGCACGCGGCCGCCGAGGAGCGTGCCCTCGCTGATGTCGGCCGCCGGCTCGCTCACGCCAGCTCCACGCCGGCGTCCGCCAGCATCGTCCGGGCGCGGGCGTGGTCGCGGTTCGCCACCATGATCCGGCGCTGGATGGCGCCGATGCTGCCCTCGATCACGCTGGTGTGCTGGTCCAGCACCACGGTCTCGATGCCCGCCGCCGCCAGAATCGCCTCCACGAAGGAGAGGCGGACTTGATCGTTGGTGCGCAGCAGCTCCTTCATTCGAGCAAGACCTCATGAGCGGCGGAACGTCGCGGGCCACCGAGGCTTGACCCCGGAGGCGGGCGAACTATGCTCGCCTGCAGCGGCGAAGGCGTCAAGAAAGCCGCGGTGATCGGCGATTTATCGCCGGCGGCGGCGGATGTTCAGGGAAAGGGCTCGGTGTGGCACGACTGGTAAGTGTGCGCGAAGACGGCTCGGGACGCAAAGAGGCGTCCCTCGACCGCCTGACCGCCCTGGTGAAGGACGATCTCGACGGCGTCAACGCGCTCATCCTGGAGCGCATGCAGAGCCCGGTGGCGCTGATCCCGCAGCTCGCGGGCCACATCATCGCCGCCGGCGGCAAGCGGCTCCGGCCGATGCTGACCCTGGCCTCGGCGCGGCTCTGCGGCTATCCCGGCGACCGCCACATCCTGCTGGCGGCGGCGGTGGAGTTCATCCATACCGCGACCCTGCTGCACGACGACGTCGTCGATGCCAGCGACCTGCGCCGCGGTCTCGCCACCGCCAACGCGGTCTGGGGCAACAAGCCCTCGGTGCTGGTGGGGGATTTCCTCTTCAGCCGCGCCTTCCAGCTCATGGTGACCGACGGCTCGCTGGAGGTGCTGGCGATCCTCTCCCATGCCTCGGCGGTCATCGCCGAGGGCGAGGTGCTGCAGCTTGTGACATCCAACGACACGGAGACGACGGAGGCCGCCTATCTCCAGGTGATCCGCTCCAAGACCGCGCAGCTCTTCGCCGCGGCGACGCGGATCGGTGCGGTGCTGGCGGAGCGTCCGCGCACGGAGCAGGAAGGGCTCGAGGCCTACGGCCTCAATCTTGGCATCGCCTTCCAGCTCATCGACGATCTCCTCGACTATTCCGCCCGCCAGGTCGAGCTCGGCAAGACCGTGGGCGACGATTTCCGCGAGGGCAAGATCACGCTGCCGGTCGTGGTGGCCTTCGGCCGCGGCGACGACGAGGAGCGTGGCTTCTGGCGCCGCACCCTCGAGGATCTGGAGCAGCAGGACGGCGACCTCGAGCACGCGATCCAGCTCATGCGCAAGCACGGCGCGCTCGCCGAAACCCTGGAGCGCGCCCGCTCCTACGGCGCCGCCGCCCGCGCGGCCCTCGCCCCTTTCCGCGACTGCGCCGAGAAGCGCGCCCTCGACGAGGTCATCGACTTCTGCCTGGAGCGGGGATTCTGAGACGCTAAGGCGGCGGCGTGTCGTTCCAGATGTCGCGGTAGAGCTGCCAGACGCCCTTCGTCCGCTTCCAGACCACGACATATTTTCCGATGACATGGACGGACTTCCCGTCCTTGCCGGGCGCGTCGAGGGCGTACTCGCCGGTCTCGGAAGCGAGATTGCCGCTCGCCACCACATCGACGGTCCGGACCGTCACGTTGGTGACGCCCGCGTCCATAGCGCCTTGCCACACCTTGCGAATGGCGTCCCGCCCATCGGCGCGCTCGGCACCGGGCGGGAACGCCGAAGCATCGGTCGCGTAGAGCGCCGCGATCTTGGCGGAATCATGAGCGGCATAGGCCGCGATGAAGGCGCGATTGCCCCGATCTACCAAGTCGCGCACTTTGTCCGCCGCCGTCGCGGAATGCAAACCGGTTATAAGCAGAAGCAGCGCTGTGGCGGCGATCTTGAACGGTCTACCCATGACCTCATCCCTTCCATTGTCGAAATGCTTCGCATTATTACGCCAAGCGATTTGCGCACCAGCTCCTCAGAGATTTACGCAGCCGGCGCCTAGTCTAGTTCGGCTGCCACTCTCCTTTCCGATACATTTTAAGTGCCATGGCTGCATTCGCCGCCAAAAGCCAGTGATCGCAGCCCGCCAGGAACTCAAGAACGGGAATTGCCTGCTCTGGCGCAAATCCCATGATCTCCTTCGCGGCATCGCACCAGACCGCCGCATGGGGATGCTTGAAAAGGGGGAGCAAAGCTTGTCGATCCTGCAAGCCGCGGGACTTCAATTCCTTTCCAATCTCGCCAATGACGTCACCAAGGCGATTATAAGTCTTGGGATCAAAGCCGATCATCGCATCGTGACGGTCGACCGCTAGTTTTGCGACCATATCGACGAGCTCACTCGTGGTGAGCGTAGCTAGGTCCATTTTCTTATTCATTTCAGGAGCCCCCTCTCCCTCAAGAGATTTAGAGCGAATTCCCGTTGTTCCTCATAGCTCATTTTGCTTACTACCTCTCGCACAGTCGGACCGCCGGGCTTGGTGTTGGAGGAGTAGTAATTGCTGATCATCTCATGCCAGAGCTTCGGAAGCGCAATCACATTGTCTGTATTATGAATCTGCTCCCCGCCGAACCTGTCTTCGTTGGACTCTGTCTGCTCAACAAGATGATGCCATTCCCATCCTTCGCCGGATGGAAATCTTTTCTTGAACGCATCGAACGTTTTGAATGACTGGAAATCATCGGAAGCCCGCAGATCAGAAAGTTCGAATGGGCCGTGTATGTAGACCTGAAGATAGCTCCAATATGACGGTAACATTTCTATCAGTGCTGGCGCGGCCTGTAACGCTGCCCATGCAGCCGCCCTCGCCGCCGCGCTGATGCCGCGAGCGCCCGCTCCTCTACTGCCCCCCGGGGCTGCGGGTGGTGCTCCGGGCACTCCAAGTGAGGGCAACTGGCCGGGCCTAAGTAGCGGATCGATTTGCTGAATTTTATCCCGCGCGATTCGATCACGAGTACGTCGATCCTCTTCATAGCCGACCGGCAGTACGGCACCTCCTTCACCATCTCCTGGCCTGAACCGTCCGCCGCGCCCTTCCTCGGAATGCGCGGGCCAGCGCGGATGAAGATCGGAATTCCAGGCAAGCTTGAGGAGCCGATCGGCTTCGAGTACGCGCCGCGCCGCGGCCTGGTCAGGAAGCTCCGGGAGGCGAAGATTGAGTGCGGCAATAGCGGCGCGTGTCCACTCCCCGCGGCTCATATAGCCCGCGAGACGTTCGATTCTGGGGTAGCCGTCCGAGATATCGACGGCAGCGCCATAGCCTGCGCTCAGTACCGCGTTGATCTCGTCCGGTGGTCGCGCGCGAAAGAATACTTGGCCATCGGGCGCGAGCGCTGCCGCGATGAGCCGGCAATTGCCGGCGAGGAGCAGCCCCTCGTCGTCGCAGCTCAAACCGAGCGGCAGGCTTCCGTCCCGTGGCCGGCGCGGCCACAGGCGATGGACTTCGATGTGCATGAGATTTCTCCTGGCGCCGGCACGCACGTGCCGACGAACGTGGCCGCCGCGGGCAAAAAAGAAGGGCGCGGACTGCTCTGCGTCCGCGCCCCGTTCAACGGTTCATGGTGAAGACAAAAGGGGGCACCCACAGGCGCCCCGAAATCAGCTCCCGAATATCAATCGATCGCGGTTGCGGCAGTGCCCGCTCATTTCGTCGGCCAGGCTCGCTTCACCCCATTGCGGCCGGCGGCCGAAACCGCTATAGCTCCCGGCCGGTCCGGAGTGTAGCTCAGCCTGGTAGAGCACTGCTTTCGGGAGGCAGGGGCCGGAGGTTCAAATCCTCTCACTCCGACCATCGAAAAACGAACGGCCCATCAACGTGATGGGCCGTTGTCGTTTGCGGGCGTGAAACGCGACTACCGCGACTGGCGGCGCCAGCGGTCGACGATGTTGTCGAGGAACTTGCGGCCGTGGACGTCGCCCTGCCAGGCCTTGGGGAAGTTGGTGGCGTCGCCCTTCGGGCGGAATTTCGGGTCGAGATCGGCGAAGCGCACGCGCATGGGATGGGCGACGCCCTCGCCCACCACGATCGCCTCCTGCTGACGCAGTGTCGGCAGCGTGTTGAGGAGGCCGGCGGCGCTCTCCGGCAGCGTGCGGCGGACGAAGTTCTGGTCCTTCTCGTTGCTCATGCGGAGCGCGAAGACGGTGCTGCACTGGGAGAGGATCGACTCGGAGATTTCCGACGGGCGCTGGGTCACCAGGCAGAGGGAGACGCCGTATTTGCGGCCTTCCTTGGCGATGCGGGCGATGGCGCGCCGCGTCGGCTCGAAGCCCAGGCTCTCGTCGCTGGGGATGTAGCGGTGCGCCTCGTCGGCCACCAGCAGCAGCGGGATCGCCTCGTCGCGATCGCTCCACAGCGCGAAGTCGAAGATCAGGCGGCAGACCAGGGACACCACCACGTTGACGATCTCCGACGGCACCGCCGAGAGATCGAAGATCGCGATCGGCTTGTTGTTGACGGGGACGCGCAGGATACGCGAGAGCACCTCGGACATGCTGTCCCGCACCGTCAGGTCGTCGAACATGAAGGCGTAGCGCTTGTCCTGGCGCAGATCCTCGATGGTGCGCATGAGGCGCAGATAGGGCAGCGTGTTGTCGGGCTTGTCGAGGCGGCCCATCGCGTCGGAGATGCGCTGCACCACGCTGCTCATGCGATAGGGCGAGGGCGTGTCGACGGTGACGAACTCGCCCTCGTCGCCGCCGAGGAAGCTCTGCTTCGCGGCGATGATCGCGTCCTTGAGGATGTTGGATTCGCGGCTTCGCGTCACGGGATCGCGGCTGCAGAGCACCTCCACGATCTCGTCGAAGGCCAGCATCCAATAGGGGAGCTGCAGGTTCTGCGGCGTGATGCGCTCGGCAAGGCCCTGCAGCGCCGTGGCGTATTCGCCGTGCGGATCCAGCAGCACGCAGTGGCCGTTGGGATGCGCGTCGAGGAGCGAGCGCAGGATCAGCGTGAGCGCGCAGGACTTGCCCGATCCCGTCGTGCCGACGATGGCGGAGTGCTTGGAGAGGAATTCCTGGGACATCAGGTAGGCGGGGCGGTTCGCGTCCTGGTAGAGCGAGCCGATGGAGAGCGTCCAGGTGTTGGGCTTGGCGTAGATGCGCGCGAGATCCGCCGAGGTCGCGGGATAGACCGAGGCGCCGAGAGTGGGATAGATGGAAATGCCGCGGGCGAAGACGTGCTGCGCGCCGGGGGTGCGCGCCATCAGTTCGCCCAGCAGCTCGACCTCCGCCAGCGCGAAGCTCTGCCCGCGGACGTCGGGGGAGGGATTCTGCAGGGCGAGGCTGTCGATGAAGCCGAAGGCCACCGTGCTGGGGGTCGCGACCTTCACCAGCGCGCCGATATGCGCACGCTCGTAGGCAGCGGCGTTGGCGGCGGGGGACGCCGCGTCGAAGAGGACGCAGGAGAGCTTGAAGCCGGAGACCGCGCTCACCGTGCCGATCCGCACCTGGGTCGGCGGCTTTGCCGGCGCCGGCGGATGATCCGGCGCGGTCCTGGTCAGTGAGGCCTCGTCCATGGGAATCTCCTGCGCGCCCCGGGAGTCGAGCGCGAAGGCTGCAGAATGACTAAGAAATATTTCGGAATGGTTTGCCGCGGCCGGGACATGGCGGGTTAACGGCGCCAAATGCAGCAAAGACACCGAGAGTTTCACGAAAACTCGCGGCATCCGGCGAGGTGGCAGGGCGGTCCGAGGCCGCCGCGCCACGGTTCGGGTATAGTCGGGGGGATTTTCGCGGAAACGGCCGGGAATGCCGCCCGCATCAAGAGGATACCGCCATGGCGACGGCATTGGCGCTGGGGCTGAAAGCCCCGGATTTCGATCTCGAGGCAACCGACGGGCGGCGCTATCGCCTCGCCGACGTCAGGGGCCCGAAGGGCACCCTGGTCATGTTCATCTGCAACCACTGTCCCTACGTGAAGGCAGTCCTGGACGACATTGTTCGAGACATGACCGAGCTCGCCACCCACGGCATCGGCGCCATCGCCATCATGCCGAACGACACCGAGGCCTATCCCGAGGACTCCTTCGAGAAGATGCGCCGCCTGGCGACGCAGCGCCGCCTCCCCTTCCCCTACGTCATCGACCGCACCCAGGAGGTTTCCCGCGCCTACGGCGCCGCCTGCACGCCGGACTTCTTCGGCTTCAACAGCGAACTTGCGTTGCGCTACCGCGGCCGCCTCCACGCGCTGCGCCATCTCCAGCGCGTGCCGAACTCGCCGCGCGAGCTCTTCGACGCCATGGTGGAGGTCGCCCGCACCGGGAAAGGCCCGGCGACGCAGAACGCCGCCATGGGCTGCTCGATCAAGTGGCGGCGTGACGGGTGAGCGATAGGCCTCAACCGCCCGGAGACACCGATCTGCACGCCCGAAGACGTCCCCGCTCAGCGCCGTAATCCACGATCATCTGACCGAGCATCGAGCCAGGCGGAAGCTTCAGAAGCTCGGCGGCCGCCTGCTGCTGCTCCTCGGTAGAATACGGCTTGATCGGCGGGCAGGCGTTCTGCGCCACCTCGGCGGGGTTGGTGCACGCCGACAGCATCAGCAGGAGCAGCAGGATCGGCTTCATCAGAAGTCTCCTTTCGTGAGATGGGCCGCGGCGTCCCGCGGCGTGGTGGGAGCAGCGACGTCGGCGGCGATCTCGGCGCGGAGCGTCGCGTTCTCCGCCTCGACGTCGGCGGCGCGTTGCTGGGCGCGGCCGTCCTGGCGGGCCTGCCAGCGTTCGATCGCGCGCTCGGCGATGTCCGCGAGCCCGAGGAGCTTGAGGCCGGCGGAGATCAGGGTGAGCCAGGACGGCATCAGGACACCGGCGCCGCGGCGCCGCTCGTCGCGGTCGCGGCGGCCGCGGTCTGCGCCTGCAGCTCCGCCACCGCCGCCTCGATGGCGCCGTTGACGGCGTTGGTCACCACCGGCAGGCCTTGCGCCTCGAGGGTGCTGACGACCGCCGCGACGGCCGCCGCACGCTTGGTGTTGGCATCCCCGCCGGCGGACTCGGCGGCGGCGACCGCGCTCCGGGCCGCCGCCACCAGGACCGGGCCGCCGTTCACGGCGATGCTGTGGGCGAGGCTGGAGAAGAAGGCGGCGACGACCGCTTCCGCGTCGGAGAAAAATCCTTCGACTGTCGACAACGCACGCTGAAATACGTTCATGGAGTCAGTTCCTTTTTGCGATGGGAATGATCAATTGGTTTCCGGGATCAAGAAGCCCGCGAGGCTCGACACGGCGATGCCGGCATCGACGATGTGCTGCCAGAGGCCGGGGTCGATGGTGAGGTGAACGCCGGCGAGCAGCCCCGCGAGGGCCGCCCAGGTGCTGGCCTCGCCGAGACGCAGAACGACATAGCGAACGGGCGCCATGGATGAACTCCTTCATGTGGACGTGGAAAAGCCGCCCGCGCGGCGGGCGGCGGGAACTCAGTGGCGGCGGAAGACGCCGCCGGTGATCAGAGATGCCCGAGCTTCAGCGCCAACGTGACGATGAGTCCGCCCATGCCCATCATCAGGGCGCCGGCGGCATAGAGCACCATCACCTCGAGACGGCTCACCCGGCGCGAGGTCTCGCCGAGCATCGTCAGGATGTTGGCGTAGCGCTCGGCGCAGACCGCCTCGTGCACGCTGAGACGCGCCTCGGCGGCGGGATCGTCGCTCCACTCGACGGCGGGCAGGGACATGGCAGTTGCTCTCGGGGAGAAGGTCGGATCAGAGCCGCGCGTCGGCGGTCATGTGGACGAGGAGGCGCTGGCCAGCGGTGCTCCCGGCTGGTGTCGTCGTGGTGAAGGCGGCGCCCCACTCCCCCACGATGTCGGCGGCGGTGGCACTGCAATCGCTCGCCGTGTCGAGATTGCGCGCCTGGGCGTTGGCGGCGGACGGGTTGAAGAACGCCGATCGTGGGCGGCCGGATCATGCGCGTGGGAAACGACCAGAAATTTCCCTTCTGGTTCGTCGCGGCGCCGACGCCCTGAGATGCGATCCAGGCGCTGGCGGTGCCGGCGCTCTGGGCCGGGGCCGTGGCGAGAGGGAAAGTCTTGGCGTAGAAGCGCTGGCAGCGCTGGAGCTCATCGCCGAAATTCGCCCGGCCGAAATACGTCGCGACCTGGCCGCCCTCGAGCTGGACGTCGCCGAGGCGGAGGTTGCAGGCGCTGAGCCCCGCGGGCACCGCCACGCCGATCTCCAGGCAGAGACCGTTGGCGGCATTGGCGAGGGTGTCGAGCTGAAACGCCGCGGCGGCGCCGTCCCACCAGAGCTGCGTCAGCACGCCCGAGGGCAGCGGCTGCTGCGGCGCCGGTGAGCGCGTGGGACATGGTGGAGAAATTGTCGGCCGCGTCCGCCGAGCGCAGCACCGGCGTCACCATGAGAGGCTGGCCGCAGTCGTGATAGGCGAGCAGGCCCAGCGCCGCGAAGGGATGGGCGGGCACCGCCACCGGATACTGAAAGGGCGCCGCCAGCAGGTCCGTTACCGACCGGCTCTCGATCTTGGTGCGGAAGGCGATCGTCGCCACGGCTGTCGTGGCAAGCCCGGCGGTGCCGATCCCGACCTGGGCCGGGAAACCCGCATCGGCGACCTGGCCGAAGCCCCCGCTGGCGCCGGCGCCGGCCTCCGCCTCCCACATATCCAGGACGTACTGCCAGGCGGTGGAGATCGCCACCGCGCTCCCGAGCTGGTTGACGCGGCCGTCGCCGTTGACGTTGCGCCGCTTGCCGGCGCCCCCGGCGAGGGCGGCGGTCGCCGCGTCAAGGGCGGCCTTGTAGGCCGAGCCGGTCTGGCTCGTCATGTCGGAACGAAGGTATGGCATGGGCGATTCCCGATGGGCCGGACGAGCCGGCGTGTTGACATCCAAGGTCGGCGCTGGCGGAATGCGCCGCCATGACCTCGATCGCGATCATCACGACGTGTAAGGGCCGCCTCGCCTTCCTGAAGCAGACGCTGCCGAGGATGGTCGCGACAGGCTTTCCGGTGACTGTTGTGGACTACGACTGCCCGGAGGGGACGCGCGATTGGGTGCGCGCGAATTTTCCCGACGTGAATGTGGTTGCCGTGACAGATCGGCCCGTCTTCAACCACTCTGAGGCGAGAAATATTGGCGCGCGGAGTTCTGCGAGCGACGCTCTGGCTTTTGTCGACTGCGATGTAACGCTGTCCGATGAATTCGCCGACGCGGCGAAAGCGCTCGCCCTTTCTGTCGGCTCGTTCCATATAGGCGACCTAGCCCCTCGTGGCGAGCTAATTGGTGACTGTATTATTGCTCGGCGAAATTTCGAGGAGGTAGGTGGATACGACGAAATTATCGCTGGTTGGGGCTTCGAGGATTTTGACTTGTACTTGCGCCTAGAACTTCGTGGTATGACGCGAAAATCAATTCGAGCGAACCTTATGGCCGTCATCCCGCATTCCCACGATCTTCGAGTTGTATTCACAGCAGAAAAAAATATGTGGGTCTCGCATCGACTTAATCGCGTCTATTCGCGCATTAAATTAGATCTCGAAGCTCACTTCCGGCGATCACTCACGCTCACGGAAAGGAAGCAGATCCGAAAGACGGCCGAGGAGGCAGTCAGTAGATTGCGGAATGAACAACCTGGTAAAGCCCTGTCGTTTCTCGTTCCGTTAGGACACGACACCTTCATCACTCCGTCGCCAGACCCAAGTGAAGGGGCATATACACTTGAGGGATTTCTCAGTTACACCCTCAGTCTCGGCTGATCTAAGTACTAGCCGCCTCCACCGCTCCCACCTGGTGGATTGTCACATAGCGCGACATTCGTGACTCGACCATCGCCTTGGACCGAAATACTGCAAAGTGTGGTGCCAGTTCCATTGGCGCCACCCCCGGCACCGCTTGTCGTATATGTCCCCGCCACTACGCCCGACCCCGCAATCCCCGGATTCGGATAGCTCCCGCTCAACGATCCGCCCGCCGCGCCAGACGGCGAGAACCCCGCGGGTTTGTTGATGAGGTCGTTGTAGTTGCCGGTGGTGGCGACGGTGGCGAGGGTGGTCGGGGTCCAGAGCTGGGAGCCGCCGGCATAGATCAGGGCCTGGTTGTTGCCGGGCGCGGACGCCGAGACCGGGACGCCCTGCAGCCGAGCGACAGTCGCGGCGCCGATGCTGGAGCCCGCGAGGTCGCCGCCGGGCGCCAAGGACGGCTTTGCCGAGAGGTCGCCGTAGGCGCCGGTGCTCGCCACCGTCGCCAGCCCCAGCCGGCTCTTCGCGGTTCCCGGCGTGCCGTCGGGCCCGAGAACGCAGGTGAGATAGGCCACGAGATTGGTGAGCGCGGTCTTGAACTGGCCTTGCGTCACCGTGGCGCCGGTGAAGTTGCTGGCGGGCGGCAGCGGCGCGGGACAGGTCGTCTGCGCCTGCACCGGGCCGACCGCGGCGGGGATCAGCGCCGCCGCCGCGGCCGCTGTCAGGGCGAGCGCCGCCATCGCGGCGAGGATGCGTCGCATGCTCATGGCTTGACCCTCAATTCAGTTGTGGGCGGACCAATTGATGACGCCGCCGGCGTCGGTGCCGTCGGCGCTGAAGACGTGGGCGGTGAAGCCCTGGCTGTCGATGTCGACCGCCGAAGCGCCACCGCCGGTGCCGCTCGCCACCGAGACGACGCTTGCCGTCACCGCCGGCGGCTCGAGGAAGTTCGTATTGCCGAAATCGATGCGGCTGCCGCCCGCCGCCACGGTGACGCTGTTCGCCCCGTCGGCGAGCGCGGGCTGATCGATGACCGGCGTGAACTGCTGCACGATCGGCAGTCCCTCGGTGAAGTCGATCGCCAGCTGATGCTGGACGAAGCCGGTGATCAGCGCCCCCTTGGTCCAGTTCTGCCACGGCGAGAGTCCGCTCCACATCTGCGTCGACGGCTCAGCCGCCCACATGGGATTGCCGTCGCCGGTCCACATCGCCGGATCCTGGGCGGCACTCTGGGAATAGCGGATCTGCAGCTGCGGATCGATCTTGCCGGTGGCGCCCGGCCCCAGCACGGCGACGACGGTCGCATAGGTGCGTACCAGCGCCGCCTTCGCCAGGTCGATGCCGGGCGCGCGATAGATCCCCATCGCCGCCGGCCGCCAGACGAAGGTGTCGAAGACCTGGGTGCCGAGATCCGCGTTGGCGAGCGCCGTGCTGTCCGGCACCAGCACGCCGGAATAATGCGAGACGAAGCCGCTGCTGGAGATCGGCGGCAGCACCCCCGTGACGACGGCGACCGCCGCGGCCGCCTCCCGCCGCCGCCAGACGCGCCGACGGAAGCGCCACCACGCCGGGCGCAGCCGCCGCGGCGGCAACGCTGACGGAGTCGCCGGTGTGGCGAAGAGCGCCGGCGCGTGCTTTCGAGTGACGCGGCGGAGACGCGCCGCCCGGCGGAGCGGCCACCATCGCGGCCGCGGCGCGCGCGGCGGCGGTGGCGACGGCGCGGGCGGCGCGCCCGGGAACAGCGCGGCCGCCAGCGTGCGCCGTGGCGGCCGCGGCCGTACCTGACGTCTGAAGATCCCGCTGCCCACGCCGCGTCACCCGCCTCAGCCGATCTCTTCCCAGACGAGGGTGGCGTCGGCGTTCGCCAGGGTTCCCGCCAGCACTTCCACGACAGCGGCATCGTTGGGCGAAAGCACGAGCTGATCCTCCGGCGCCGGCAGCCAGAGCCAGCCGCTCAGCACGTTGAAGGCGTCGGAGAGCCAGGTCGCCTTGCTGCCGCTGGTGGTGGCCTGGGTCGTGCTGTTGGCTTTCACCGTGGCGGCCGAGGCGCTGTCACCATCCTCGGACTGCACCGCCGCCGGCGTCGATCCGCCGCTGCCGTCGGTGACGGTGGCGGTGAGCTTGGAGACGCGGACGCGCACCTGCGAGCTCACCGCCGAGCCGTCCTGGCTGATGCGGCACTCGTGGATCTTGATCACCTTCGAGGCCGGCGCCTTGATCTCGAACAGATCCTGGGGAACGGTGCTGACGTTCACCGCCGAGACGGCGGCGCTGTACTTGCGGCTCATGCTGATTTCTCCTGGGGTTGGAAATGAGGACCTCTATCTGCGGAGTCGCGCGTCGCTCCAGACGTAGGGCCGCTTCGGCGGACGACGGGTGGCGATGCGCCAGGCGCTCGGCGGCAGCGGCAGCGGGTTGAGGGCGGGGTGGCCGTAGTCGACCAAGGCCTCCCAGGCCAGCAGCGAGACGTAGACGATCTCCGCGTCGGCAAGCGCCCGGTTCCAGCCCGCCATGAACGGCACCGAAAAGGACTGCAAGGCGTCGTCGGTGATGTTGAGCGTGTTGTTGTTGCCACCGGAAATATTGGCGATGCCGGACCCGAAACTCGTCTGCGCGGGCTTCGTCGCGTCGACCCAGAGGGCATGGCTGCTGCCGGTGCGCTTGCCCACCAGCACGTGGTAGCCGCCGTCGAGTTGGCCGGCGCAGACGATTCCGACATCGGTGGATGTCGTGAAGCAGTCGAAACCGATGCTGCCGCTGGTGTTGGCGAAGCTCGCATTCCAGTTGGCGAAAAAGCCGGCGCCGCCGCCGACGCCGCCCACGTCGAACTGACCGCCGAGCGTCTGGCCGCCGCTCGCCGAGGCCGGGCAGTTCATGATCATCATCAGCGTGAGGTCGCCGGTGCCGTCGCCGGTGGAGGTCACGAGCGGCGCGAGAGTGCCGCCGCTCCGCCAGCGCGAATTGCCGGAGCCGTCGATATGCGCGGCAAGTCCGTAGGGACTCATCACCTTGGAGGAGGCGCTCCCCGCCGACACCGCAAAGCCGTGCACCGCGTCCCAGAGCGGCCCCTTCCCGGGCTCGTTGCAGAAAAGGGCAAAGGCCAGCCCGCGCAGGAGATCGTCGTTCCGCAGCAGCGGCGGCGCAACGCGGTTCGGCTTGCGGGCGAGAAGCGGGATCGCCATCAGGACTGCACGTCGGCGAAGGCGATGCGGATCAGGTTGCCGGAGGCCGGCAGCGCCGCGCCGGTCTGATTGCGCGCGATCGGCTTGTAGCTGCCGGGCGGCAGCACGATCGGCGGCAGGCCCGCGTTGGCCCGCGGCGTGATCGTGGTCCCCGCTCGCACGGGAATGATCACATCGGCCACCCGCGCCGGCGGCACCGTCGCCGAGCCGTCCTCGAAATTCGTGCCGTCGATCGACTGCAGCAGCCAGAGCTCGATGAAGCCGTTCGCCGTCGGCGTATAGGTCCCGCCGGCCATGAACTCCACGAAGCCGTAGACATGGGCCGTGGCGGCGATGACCGTGCCCGCCGCCGAGAGCACATTGGCGGCGGAATTGGCGAGGGCGTTGAGCTCGCTCGAGAGCAGAGTCGTGGTGCTGCTGAGCGCGCCCCACTGAAAGGGTGCGGGCATGATGTCGTCTCCTCGGAAATGTCAGCCGTTCAGGTTTCCCCACGCCGGCGCCTGCGGCAGCGCGGCGATGGGAAGATTGGTATTCACGACCTGCAGCACCGCGACCGCCATCTGCGGCGAGCGCTGGCCGGCGATGTCGATCGCCCGGATCGCAAAGGTCCAGGTACCGGGCGGCACGCTGGCATTCGCCATTTCCGTGCCCTTCATCACCTCGGTCAGCGGGAACATCTGATCCCAGGAGGTGACGCCGAGGGCGCCGTACCGGATGTCGTAGCCGGCGATGGCGCCATCGGCGACCGCGTCCCACTTGAACGCCACCACCTCGCCGCTGTTGGCGGCGGAGAAGTTGGCGACGTTGGGCGGCGGCGGCGGTGCCGGCAGCAGCACCTGATAGGCCCCGACATCCGCCAGGGTCTGCAGCCCGCCGCCATAAATGTTGAACGCCGGGAATTTCAGGAACAGCTCCGTCCCGATCTGATCGGCGCTGTAGGTGAGCTTGACGATGGAGCCGTCGAGGCGCGCGAAGGGCGCGCCGGCGAGATGCTCGGTGACCGGCGTCCCGAAGGCGCCGCGCCTGAGATAGCGGAGATCGTACTGGCTCGCCGCGGTGAGGTCGGCGGTCTGATAGCTCACGAGCTCGCCGTCGACGTAGCAGAGCGTGTTGAAGGCGTCGGCGTCCGCCTGGGTCCCTGACAGCAGCGTGCCGCGGGACATCGTGAGGTCCACCCCCAGCGTGTCGGCGGTGTCGGGATCGTCCCCCACCGGCAACGTGCGGGTGATCACGCCCTGGCGGCTGCCGCCCAGGCTGTGCGCCACCTGCTTGTAGGTATCGCCGTCGGACGACGCCCAGACATCGGCGCCGCCCCAGCTCTCGCCGCCGGAGAGCGCGATCCAGATCTCCAGCCCGCTCTCCGCCAGCGCCACCGGCGCCGCGAAGACGATCGGCGCGTTGGTGTCGCCCGGTGGCGCGTTGGTGTTGGCGGCGAAGCCGGCGCCGGTCTGGAAGCTGTAGGCCGCCGCGGCGCCGGTGCCGGCGAGATATTCCTCGGCGGTCACCTGCAGATTGCCGTCGTCGTCCTCGGTGATCTCGGTGATGCGCACCCATTGCCGATCGAGGCCGAGTGCGTCGTCCGTCAGTGTCACGATGTCCATGGGATCGAGCAGGATGTAGCGCTGCCCGAGGGTGAACTGATAGGTGTTGCGGATCGCCTCGCGCTGAAGCTGGAGCTGCGCCGAAAGCTGCGCCGCGTCGGCGTCGGCGAAGAGATGCGCCTGGCGCGAGCCGTCGCCGCGCCGGCCGTAGAGGTCGACGGTCGCCTGGTCCTGGGCCTCCATGACCTCGGTGTTGTACTGGTTGGCGCGGTTCAGGAACTCGAGCTTGATGTCGTTGAGCGCGTCCGCCGGCCGCTTGCGCGTCACCAACACGGGATCGGCGTTGCTGCCGCTGCTGCCGGTGGCGCCGGTGTTCGGCAGGAAGTCGTCGTCGCCGAGATCGTAGAGCGGCGCCGCCGGCGCCGTGTAGCTGTACCCGTTGGCGCTGACGTCCTCGTCGCCATAGGGCACGAGCGTGAGCAGCCCGCTCGACCAGACGAAAGCGCTGTTGGTGTTCTTGGCGATGTCGTCCAGCATCGAGGAGGCCTGGGCCTGGTCGGTGTAGGCCGGCGAGATCCAGAGTCCGGTGGCAAGTGCATAGGCCTGGTACGTCGCCAGCGATCCCAGGCGCGTCGGCGGAAATCCGGCGCCGTAGTCCGGGATTGGTCAGGAGATCGGCGATGACCTGGGAGGGATCCGCGTCGGTGCCGTTCGGTGCAGTGCCGTAGAGCCGGCCCAGCACTTCGAAATTATGGTTCGGCAGGCTCGGGCTGTCGTTGAGCTGATAGGGATCGGATGCCACGTAGGCGAGGCCCGTGTACCCCACCGCCTCGCCGGGAAACCGCGCGGCGAGCAGGCCCCAGGGCGTCTGCGGATACCCCCCGCCGAAGACCGAGAAGCCCAGCGCCGCCGGCGTCGTCACCTGCTTGTTGGCATAGATCGTGGCCACGCCGGCGATCGGCCCCTCGCAGAGGCCGATCGCGACGCCGGTCTGATAGGTGTAGCTGACACTGCCGCCGCTGCCGCCCTTGCCGCCGCCGCCGGAGACCCCGCCCTTGCCCGAGGACGGCGGCGCCGCCTGGTGCGGGATCGCCGCGAAATCGCCGTACCAGATCAGGTTGCCGGCGATCCGCGTCGCGCCGTAGACGAGCGGCACCGCCTTGCCCAGGGACGAGGTCTGGATCTGCAGGCCCGAGACCGCCGGCTGCTGCTGCGCCTGGGCGATCTTGGCGCTGCTGCCGAAGAGAAAGGCCATCTAGTCGACCTCGTCGTGGACGTGGCTCTTCTCTTTCTGATGCGTCTGCGGCTTCGCGTGCGTTGAGGTTCCGTGCGCCGGTCGCGCGGCCCAATAGGAGAAGAACTTGTGCGCCCGCTTCTTGCCCTGCTCCGCGCCCGTCTCGCCCACATGGGTGAGCCAATGCGCCGCCTGCGCGTCCTCCAGCACGCAGCCCTTGCCGACATAGGCGTGGATGATCGTGGGCCATTTCACGACGATCCCGCCATGGCTGAAGCAGCGGCCGAAACGGAACAGCACGATGTCCCCCGGATGCGGCGGCGCCTCGATCTCGCGCGTGTACCGGGTGAGCCCCTCCATGTAGCGCTCGGCATCGCGATGCAGGTGCCAGTCCCAGGGATAATGCGGAATAAGCGGCTTCTCGATGAGCCCCACTGACGGTGCCGAGAACACGCCGGCCAGAAGCTGCAGGCAGTCGACGCCCACACCCTTCACCCGCCCCTCGTGGTGATAGGGCGTGCCAAGCCACGTCCGCGCTTCCGCGACGACAGCGGCGCGCTGCTGGGATTCGAGATCTGTCATGGAATGCTCTGCCGTTCTCGCTCCAGGTGAGCGCACGAGGGTGCGCGCAACGCCGAGCGACGGGATTCAGCTCAGTAGTTCCGACAACAAAAACCCCGTCGAAGCGGGGTCGGAAGGGCAGTCACTCGGTTCGCTACTTACTTTTCGGGCTTGCCGGGCAAGCCATTTGGAAACTGCCGCAGATGCTCCCTAATACGCGCCTCGATCTCCGGCGGCGTATGGAAGATGCCCCATACGCCGATGTCCAACACGCGCGCATCGTACTTGGCCACCGAGAGGAAGAACGCGCCCATGCCCTCGATCTTGCGATCACGGTTCCAGCTGCCCTCGACCCGCCAATAAGCGCCTTTATCTTCGACACTCAGTGGTCGCTGTCGCTCAAGCTCGTCCTTATTGTAGTGCGCTTCCAGCAGGATCTCGCCAAATCTCCGCGCCATCTCAACGTCGTAAATGATGCCGCCGCGTATCATGTTCTGAAAAAACACACCGCTTGTAGACGGTTCGTCCGTCTTGATGGGGGTGTGGAGCGGAGGAGCGTCGGAAATAGGAGATGCCTCCCGAGGATTGATCGGACCTCCTCTAGCCCGCTGGCCGAGCCTTCCCGGTCATAAGAACAAATATAGAACATCATACTTGCGGTGGGCAAGCCTAATTCACGCTGCCCATCGCCGGCTTTGCATGTTTCCCGAGATCGCGGCGCGCTGGCGCGGATTCCGCCCAAACAAAAACCCCGCCTCCACAGATTTGGGCGGGGTTCGGCTATCAACTTACTTCGGCTCCGCGGATCAGGTACCTGGCTTCACACCCATGATCGTCCTCCATTCCCGCTGTCGAGTTGCGCGATTAGACTTGCAGCTAAGTCCTTATAAAACGTCTACACGCCGTCTTCGGATGAACAGAATATAGGGACGCCGGGGGTTATGGCAATGGATAGAAGTTTCCTCTGGGTCGCCCTTGGATTGGTCATTCTACTATCCGCTAACCCATTGAGAATGTTAAAAATAAAGATCCGGGCTCGGTATTGCCTGTACTCCCTGGTGGGATTGGTCGCTCTCCTCGGCATCGCCTATGATTTCTACGACATTTTCCACGCCAGCGGCCAAACCTGGCAAGTGACGACCTTTCCCGGCGCGGTGCTGGTGGCGACCGGCTGGATCGTCACCAACGAGCTTGCGCTGCGCAATTCCCGCAGACAGCACACGATCAATCTCGTCACCACGCTCATGACCAACGAGCGGCGCATTCAAGACAAGGAAAAAATCCGATCGAAGCTGCCGCGTGGCAAACACCTCAATCGAACGATCCTCGATTATGACAACGAAAACGACCTTCTCGCCCAGGCCATCGACCGCGAGCTCAATTTCTACGAATTCCTCGCAATCGGCATATTCAACGCCGATCTCGATGAGCGAATGGCAAAGCGGATGCTGCGCGGTCTTGTTGTCGGTTTCGTTGAGCAGGTAGAGGACTACATCCTCTATTGGCAAAGCAAGGACCGCGAGACCTGGGCAGATGTCTATGCACTGCACAAAAAATGGCAGCAGGATTGAATGCCTCTGAGTCGAAATCGACGGTCCCTGCCTGTCACACCGCCGTCTCCGGCACCGGCACGAACGGAAATCCCTTGAACCGCGCGACGTTGTTGAACTTCGGGCACCCGCCCGCCCCCAGCGTCTTGTCGCAGCCGGGCAGCGCCGTGAACGTGTCGCCCGGCGCCGGCGCGAAGGGAAAGGGCGCGGTCGTGGCGATCGCCTGGAAGCCCGGCGCGCCGGCCCCATAGGTCTTCACCGTCCGGGCGAAGCCGTCGTTGTCGCCGCTGGTGAAGGTGATCGAGCCCTGGTCGAACCAGTCGTCGGCTTGCGTCAGGTCGGTGTTGAAGCCGCCGGCGTCGTTGTTCCCGTCGCCCTCCACCACTGTTCCGATCACCCGGTAGCTCGTCCGGTCGACGCCGCAGGCCGCGTCATAGAGCGAGTTCACGCAGCTCGACTGGAAGAGGTTGCGCGGCAGCTGGAGGTTCAGCAGCTCCAGGTGGCTGTTGATGCTGAATGTCGCCAGCGAGCGGCCGAGGTCCACCTCGGCGACGCGGCCGACGAAGAGGATCACGGTGCCGGCGGAGGCGACGATCGGCGGCAGCGAGCCCGGCGCCGCCGGCGCCAGGAAGGCGCGCTCGAGCTGCAGTTCCGCGCCGTCGAAGGCGCCGAGGCGGCACGCGTGCAGGAACGGCAGACCGTTCACCAGGGCGGCGCCGGGGATCGCGTCGAAGGTGAGCGTGTCCACCTCGACGCCGAGCTTCCAATGCGCCTTCGCCTTGTTGTCCTTGCGATCGAAGAACGGGCCGCTCCGCGCGCCGCTGGAGAAGGCGATGCCATTGGCGAACACATCCGCATCGAAGCTGGTCCAGCGCAGGGCCTGGCCGCCCGCGAGCGTGAAGGTATAGAGGTCGGCGACAGTGAACTCGTTGCCGGCCAGGAGAGTGCGCAGCGCCGCCGATGCGGGTTTCATGCGTTGCCCCGCCTCAATTCGACTTCAGGCTCACGAACTTCACGGACTTCGCAAGCCAGAGCTGGCTCATGAACTTCTCGAAATCCATGCTGTCCGCCATGAACCGGCACCGGAAGTAATAGGTGAAATCGGCGCTGACCGGCACGCTCGGGCCCGGTGCCGCCGCAAAGATCACCTGTCCACTGGCGGGATCGACGGTGTAACCACTCGTCTGCTTGACGCCGGAGAGATAGACCGCGCTCACCGTGTTGGGCGCGATTACCGGTTCGACGAAGCCGCCATAGGCGCGCACGAGCTGGAACGTCGTCGTCGCGCCATCGCCGGCTCCGATCGGCTGACCGGTGACCGCGCCGTCATCCACGTCGCCGTAGAGAAAGCTGTCGAAGACGCCCTGGCGCAGGTCGAAGAAGCCCAGCAGCGACTGCAGCTCGCCATAGGCCGGTGCGCTGCGCAGGAAATCGTAGGTGAGCTCCCACTGGTGGCGTGGAAAGGACCAGTCGGCGATCCGAACCTCCTTGCCGGAGATCGCCTCCTGCACCCGCGTCTTCCAGATCTCCGTCCGCTTCACGTTCCAGCCGAGGCCGGCGAGAGTGGGGAAGATGGCATTGGACATTTTCCGCTACCTGCTAAACGAGACGAAAGCGCCAAACCCGCTGGCTCGGCAATACTTCCTTAAGGACCGGACGGCTTGATGGAGTTGATCGGGTTTTGAGGAACCGAGCGACACAGCCCTGCAGGATCTGCAGATACGGCCACCACAGAGATCGATGATGTAGGTCGAAGAGAAATTCATGAGCTCTCCAGGAACCGCGCCACCGGAGAAACGGCCCCGACATCGAAAGATGCTTCAGATAGGGACGACGGCCCTAGTTGTGATAGCGGGTATCGCCTGGTTTGGCTTTTCGTTGCTTTGTCTTGGAATGGGATTCGAATCTTCGGAATACGAGAAATCGTCAGAGCGGTGGTGGCACGATCTGGCTTCCTGCATTCCCGTATGGATCACCTTTGTCGGCTTTACAGGCCTATCGATCGTTTGGGTCCGTTATCATAGAATCGGTCTTGCATTTCTGACGGCGGTGGTCTCTCTCGTAACGTTCTGGGCACTTATTACCGGCCACCTAAACAGCGTTATCCGTTAGAGACGAAAATCTACTGACGCCGCTTCTCTAAACTACCGCACCGCCCCTGCCGGCAGCGCCGCACCGTTCCGCACCGCGGTGCGGATCACCGACATCAGGGCGCCCTGGTTGCGTTTCAGGGTCGAGAGCACGCTGGCGCCGTCCATGGCAGAGACGTTGAAGGTGACCGCGACGTTATTAGCGTCGCCGCCATCGGCCCCGCCGCCCGCGAAGAAATCCCGCATCGAGCCGGCGATGCCGGCGGGGATCACCAATTCGCCGGCGTGCACCTGCGCCACCATGTCGTGGGGCAGGTTCCAGGCGCCGGTGTCGAAGCTCGGCATCAGGGCGCCGTAGGCCTCCACCGCCACGAAAGCGGCGCCGGCGGCGATCGGCGCCAGGACCCAGCCCACATAGGGGATCTGTGCCACGCTGTCGTAGACAGCGGCCGCGGCGCTGGCGGCGTGCTTGGTGATGCTGGAGAGCGTCGATGTCGTCTCGGCCGCGCTGCTCGTCGCCGCCGCGCTCGTGATCCGACGCCGTGCGCAGGGCGTTCCCTTCCAGGGTGGCTCCACGTCTTCCCATTCTCGCCGACGGCGTGCCGTATGAGATCCTGATCCGTCAGGGCCGCTCTTCTGCTGCGTCGCGATCAGCTGAGCCAGGAATCCGCCCTGCGCCGTCATCTTGTCCGATTGCAGTCCCAGCAGGTTGTAGAGCACCTTCGTCGTGTAATACTTGAGGTCGTTGGCGATCTCGCTCTCCACCACCTGACGCCCCATGGCGATCAGGGATTGCGAGAGGGTCTGACGGCCGGAGAAGATGTTCCTGACGAAGCCCGATTCCGCGCCGGTGATCTCGGCGATGCTGGCTCTCCAGGAATCCGCCTGCTGCTTCGCCGGATCCTTCTTCCCGCCCGATGGACCCGCTCCCGCCATCGCCTGGTTGAGCTTCGCCATGGCCTCCGCGGAGGAGACAGCCAAGTTCTGCAGCGCGGCAATGGCCGAGGCGCACATCGCCTCGATGGCGGCGGCGGCGCGGGCGGCACCGGCCTCGAGCTCGGCGGTGGAGGCGCCGAACGACACATCGACGCGGGCATCGGACATGAATTACCTCCTCTCGAATTGCCTCATTGCGCAGAGCCCCGCAGCACGCCGCTCGGCCCTGCCATCGCCAGAAGCTCGCCGAGATTGCTCGGCGATGCTCCGGCCCGCGCACCCGGCGCGCGGTAGCGCAGCAGTCCCGCGATCAGCAGATGCAGGGGCGGATGAGCGGTCCAATAGCGCTGGTATCGGCGGTAGTCGGAGAGCGTGAGCTCGTCCACCTCGGCGGGGGTGAAGCCGCAGACGGTGCCGAGCGCGCCGTAGATCTCGTCCCAGATTTCCTCCGGGTCTACGGGACGCTCTCCGACCGGGCTTCCCCCGTGGGGACGAGCCCGCTCAACTGCGCCACGGCGCCGACGGCGTCCGCAAGCTCTCGGGGACTGACCTCCACATCGAGGAGCGCGTCCCGCGTCACCTCCGGATGATCCCGGGACAGCGCCGCCGCCAGGATGTCGATCGCGGCATCGACGCCCTCGTTGCTGGTGACCGAGGCCGCCCGGGCGAAGGCCGGCAGCACCAGGCGGAGCTGGCGCAGGGTCAGCGGCCGGACCGCATACTCCGTCCCGGCGAGGCGGATGGCTCTGGTCTCGCTCATCCCGCCCCTACTCCGCCACGCTGATCTTACCGATGTTGCCGGCGGCGTCGGCGAAGGCCATGAAATCGAATTCGGGGATGGTGAAATCCTCCTGCTTGGTGCTGAGGGTGAGCTTCTGGGCCACGCACTGGTTCAGCTGCAGGTTCACCTGCTTGCCGTTGAAGACCTCGTAGAAATTCGCCTGGAAGCTCGGCGCCGAGCCCAGGAGCTGATTGGAGATGGTCGCCGTGGTGCCGGCGCTGGCCTGCGTGTAGGTGTAGGAGATCAGCAGCGCCGCCCCCGCATCCGCCGACGCGAAGGTGTAGACGCCGGCGCTGACCGAATACTGGCCCTGGACCGGCGCGCTCGCGACCTTCGTGAGCGGCAGGCCGGTCGCGGCGTAGACCGCGCCGAGATCGCCGGTGAAGGTGGCGGCGTTGGCGACGCTCACCGTGAAGGGCGTCGAGGCCGGCACGCTCTGGGCCTCGGTCAGGGACGTCAGGGTCTGGCCCGTCGCCTGGGACTGGCCGAAGAACAGCGAGTTCAGCGTCAGGCCGTTGATCTGGGCGAACTTCGCCTTGCCGCTGATCTTGCCGGTGCCGCGACCGACCGCGAGCGGGAACTGGTACTGCCCGTGCAGCTCCTTGAACGTGAAGGTGAAGTCGATGGCGACGTCCTGCAGCGCGCCGAAGCGGATCGGCGTCGAGTTGGCGACGTCCGTGCGCGTGCCGAACAGCACGCCGGAGCCGAAGCTGTATTGAGCCATGGGATCAGATCTCCTTCAGGGAACCAATATCTCGATCGGCACGATCGCCACCGCCTGACCGCCCAGCACGCCCTCGTCGGTCTCGACCTTGCCGGCGATCCAGCAATGGGCGACCAGGCCGCCGAGGGTCTGCAGATTGTCGAGAGGACCCGGCGCCAGCGCCGCCTCGATCGCGTCCAGCAGCGGATTGATCACCGTCGCCGGCGAGGTCGCATCATCGGGCGCCTGGACGTAGACGAAGAGATCGGCGGTCAGCGTCCAGCGCGGCGGCAAGCCGGGATCCCGGCGCACGCTCTCCGTCTTCTGCACCTGGAACAGCGCCGGCTGCTCCGCCGTGGCGACGTCGCTCCAGTGCCGGAGCCGCCGGCTCGTGGTGACGAAGCCGGCGGCGGCCGACAGTTTGGCAAACAGCGTCTGGTAGATGAGCTCTCGGTTCATGGGCCGACCGCCTCCGCCACCGCCGCATCGAGGACGTCGGCGATTTCCGGCTGCATTTCCGCCAACGCCGCGCGCAGGAAGGAGTGCGCGGGATAGTCCACCTTGCGCGCGTAGTCGCGCACGGCGATCTGCCTCTCGCCGCGCCGCAGCGGCCGGCCGAAGGCCTGCTTGATCGTGCGCAGATGGGCGCTCACGGTCTCGACGCCGGTGAAGCCGTATTCCTGAAAGCCCGCATAGGGGAGATCGCTGCCGACGGTCACGCCGACCGCGCCGTCCGCTTCCGTCATCTCGGCGACGATGCTGGCCCGGAGCGCGCCGCCCCGGCTTTGCAGCACTCCGCCGGACAGCTTCTCCTGCACCGCCGAGACGAGATCGACGGAGAGGCGCGTCACCGCCCGCGCCAGGCCCTGCTGGACCGCATCGGGCAATTCCGCCAGGCGAGAGGCGATCGCGTCGCCGCCGAGGATCTGCCCCGAGATCATGGCGCCGCCACCCGCCGGTAGAGCGACAGGATGGTCTTGATGTCGTCGCTCATGTCCTTCTGGCTGAAGGCCACGGTCTCGCCGCCCAGCGACTTCGAGACATGACCGATGCGCTCGCGCTCGCGATAGCGCAGCGCCACCAGCTCGATGCACGCCTGCTCCACCTCCGGCGGCGTCGCCGCGTAGCCGGCGGTGTAGGTCACCGCGATGTTGCGGACGCCGCGGGTGAAGGCGAAGCCGCGCAGCACCAGCTGCGTCGCGCTGAAGCCGTAGCCCGGCGAGACGGTATCCGGCATCGGCGGGATCGCGACGCCGTCGATCGCCAGCGACGTGACCGCCGTCACCGGCGTGTTGGCGAGCGCCAGACGCGTGCCGCCGGTCCCGTCGCGGGTCTCGCTGTAGCTTTGCTGCGTCAGGTCGCGGTCGAGCCAGGTATGGATGAACCCGCTCGCCGCCGTAACGAGGCGCTGCAGCAGCGCGTCATCCGCCGTCGCGGCAAGCGGCGGCGCGAACCACGCCTTGACGTTGGCGAGGCTGGTGAGATCGCCCGCGGCCATCGGCCCTTACTCCTTCGCCTTGCGCGGCCGAGGCGGGACGCGGGGGCGCGGCTCCGCCACATGGACGAAGCCGTGCGCCTCGAGCTCGCCGCGGGCGGCCTCGGGGACTTCGACGAGCCCGTCCGAATCGACCTCGTAAGCACGGCCGTCATGGGAGATCTGCCGACATCCTGCCGGCGCCTTCATCTTCATCGGGATGACCTGCACATCAGAGAGAGAGGAAAAGAAGAGCGGGCGGCGGGGGGACGCCGCCCGCTCCGGTGCGCGTCACGCGTGGGCCCGCAGGCCGTCGCGTCGGCACCTATCTCTGCGTCACCCGTTGGCGATGTTGCGGATGATGCCGAAGGCGGGCGGGAAGTAGTTCTGCAGCACGCCGTCGGCGTAGACGCCGTACTGGTACTGCCGCGTCACCATCGGCCATTCGAGCTGGTAGTAGTCCTGCCGCATCTTCATCTGCAGGATGTTCGATACGTTGGAGAGCGGGTACGGGATCGTCCGGCTGAAGAAGACGATGGTGCCGGGCGGCACGTTCGGATGCAGCATGATCTGCACCAGCTGCCCGCCGCTCATGGTGTACTTGTTGAGATAGCTGCCGACGATGGCGCCGGCGGTGGCCGTCACCGCGCCGGGATTGCCCTGCTGGTTGTCGAGGTTGAAGCGGAAGAGCGGTGCCGCGCCGCCGGCGATCACCTTGCGGGTGATGTTGAGAAGCTCCTGCGAGCTCACCAGCAGCAGGTCCGGCGACAGGCGGAAGTTGTCCCAGAAGGACTTGAGCGCCTGGTCGATCTCGACGATGCCGCCGGCGCCATCGGCGGTGAGCGGCGTGCCGGTGCCGGGCGTGCCCGTGGGCATGGTGGCGATGTAGGCGTTGGAGCCCGGGAGCTGGATCTGGGTCAGGAGTCCGTCGAAAACGAGCGCGTTCTGGCTGTTGTCGGCGGCGGGGAGCGAGGCCGCGGTCTGGGTTCCCGCCGGCGCCGCCGCGATCAGCACCGAGTTGATGGTGGTGATGGCGCCCAGCAGCTCCGAGCCCGCGGCGCCCCAGAACCAGGCATAGGCGGAAGCGCCGTTCACCGGCGCGACGCTGGCGCGGAGCGCGTGGGTCGAATTCCCGTCATTCGCCGTGGTGACGGTGGCGTTGGCGGATTTGCGGCCGGAGCCGCCGCCGTAGCTGTCGCTGGTGCCGTCGACGTTGCTGCGATTGACCGAGGTGGGAATGCCCGAGGCGACCGAGGCGTTGAGATAGCCCTCGAAGCTCAACGCCACGCAGATCACGCTCTGAGCCAGGTTGGCGCCGAGGGCGCCGCCGGTGGTCTGGTCGCTGACCGTGGGCGTCGGCGTGGTGCCGAGCGCCAGGCTCTGGTTGCCGCCGACGATCAGCTTCTCCTCGCCGATCATCACCGCGCGCAAGAGGCCCTCGGTCGCGCGCTCCCGCAGATTGTCGAAGCCCTGCGCCGCGTAATCCGCCTCGAAGGTCACGGAATCTTCCAGGCCATAACCCTTGTAGGCGGCGGTGAAGCTCTGCACCGCGGTGCCGATGCCGCCGCCGCGCCGGCCTTCCGAGACGCCGAGCGACAGGTTGTTGATGTTGATGCCGGTGATCGCCTTCCAGTTCGTGGCGGTGCCGCCGCGGCCGGCGACCCGCGGCAGCGCGTTGCGCAAGGGCGTGATCACGGGATAGAGCGTCTTGGCGCTGGGCTCGAGATCGATGAAGACCAGGCCGGTCGCCTGGGTGAAGGCCTTGCCCATCATGTCGCGGCCGGCGATCGGGTTCTGCTGCGCCTGCCGGATGAGGTCGAGAGTGTCGGACGTGGGGACCATGGGTTCTCCTTGCGGGGTCATGAAAAACCCCGCACGAAGGCGGGGCGGACGAGAGGGATGGGGCGGGAAGCGGGTCAGCGGTTGAGGCCGATCACCCGGGCGTTCTCATAGGCGCGGCGGATCATCGCCAGGGTGTCTGACGGCTCCTCGAGCTTGGCGGCGGGATAGTCGGCGGATTTGTCGACGGTGCGCAGCACCGCCTTCCCCGGCTCCGGCTTGCGCTCGAGCTCGGCGAGGCGGCGCGCCAGCGCGGTGTTCGCGGTCTCGAGCTCGGCGATCTTGCCCAGCGCGTCGGCGAGCATGCGGGAGGTGCCGGCCATCGCCTGCTTGCCGTCGTCGTCGGCAGCGGCATCGTCATCGGCGCCGGCGCCGGCGCAATTCGCCCCCAACGCCGCCGCCATGTCGTGAATGCCCTGGACGCGGGCGAGGTCGACGCGGGAATGCCGCGCGCCGACCTTGGCGAGGGCATCGCCGCCGCCGGCTCCCGCCGACTTGAAGATCTCGATGACCGCCTCGGGATTGGCCGGGCGGTCCACCAGGCTGATCTCGGCGAGATCGAGGCCGGTGATGACGGTGGGATCGGCGTTGTCCCGGGAGGTGACGAACCCCCCGATGGAGAAGCCCTTGTAGACGCCCTCGCGCACCTTGAGCCAGGCGTCGTCGGCGACGATCTTGGCGCCGATCCAGAGCCCCTTCGCATCGATCGCCGCCTCCTTGGCGATGCCGACCGCGGAAGGCTGATGCATCTCGCGGATATTGGCGAAGCGGAGATAGTCGGGGAGTGCCGCGGCCAGCGCCTCCTTCCGCACCACCTCGCCCTGGCTGTCCAGCGCCTCGGTGGAGGCGTAGCCATAGACCATGCGCTGCTGCTGATCGACTTTCGCGATGGGGACGTAGAGCTTCATGGGTCAGTCCTCGGTCTGGTGAATGGGCACGGCAATGCGCGCCGGCACGCGAGAGCGTGCAGCGACGTCGAATTCAGTGATCGCCAAATGGACGCGCTTCGCCGTTAGGCTCAGGGCGTCGGAACGTATCCCTTCGCGGCTTCCATCCGCATGCAGTCGTCGGGCTTGTCACCGCTACGCGCCACCGCGCGCAGGCAGGTGCCGAGCTCCGCATCCACCGGAAGGCCGATGCGGCCTTCCATGTAGGAGTTCCCGAGCTCGTTCAGCGCTTGCGCGCGTCCCGCGGCCGCCGACTTGCGCAGCCACATGAGCCCGAGGCGATGGCGCTCCGGATCGGAGAGATCGCCGACCGGCGCATAATCCGCATAGAGCAGCACGCCGCTCAGGAAATACTGCGCGTCATCGTCGCCCGTCTCGGCCCGCGGCCGCAGCGCGGCATAGGTACCGTTGAGATCGCCGCGAAAGAACGGCGCTTCGCCCGCCGGCAGCTGCTGCTCGGATAACATCGGAGACGTCGAGATGCCGGGGATGGCGCGCCCGGGAGACGAGAGGTACCCGCGATCCGCTTCCAGCCGAATGCAATCGGCACCTTGCCGCCTCCCCTGCCCGGCCGCCGCGAAGCAGTCGGCCAGCTCGACATCCTTCGGCAAGCCAAGCCTGCTGTTGCCAAATCGATACTTGCGATCCAGGTCGCCGAGAGCGGTCGACGACCCCATCGCCGCGGCTCGACGAAGGAACGTCAAGCCCATCTGCATCCGCTCGGGCGGCGACACCTTCCACAGGAGATCGCGGCGGATCTCGTCGAGCCCCTCCCCATGAGCCTCCGCAGCCATCATCTCGATGCCACCGAGCAGCAGAAAACCGAGAGCGGAGGCGGCGGCGGCATCGTCTTTCTCCCCTTTCGCGACCAGGCGCAGAGCGGCGTCGTAGTCGCGCTGGCCGACCGCCGTCTCGAGCGCGATCAGCCATCGATGCCGCTCCTCCGGACTCTCTGCCGCGGCCGGCGCGACGCTGCTCCAGATCAGGAGGCCGACCACGGGAAGAAAGGTGCTGGGGCGCATCGGAGCGGCCGAGACAGTGGATCCAGGACTTATCGGTCTCCACCATATCCCGAACAAAACAGGAACTCAAGTTGCCGGTGACAGCCGCCACGCCGCGATCTCAGTGACCGGGCTCGGGCGGGAACCGGTTCGCCGGCGCGACGGGAGCACTGATGGTTCCACCCTTGCCGATCCCCAGCACCTTCTCGTAGTCGGATACGGAATAGGGCTTCTGATCGCCGAGATTGGGGCCACGACCGTTCTTCAGCAGGAAGTAGTCCTGCACGATCTCCGCCTGCTGCTCCACGCCGAAGCTGTCGAAGGTCTTCGGCCTGCCGCTCCCGTCCAGCAGCTCGTAGCGATAGTCGCTGTTGGCGAGGTGCGCCATTCCCACATCGATGCCCTCGCGATCCTGCAGCACATGGGTCATCTCGTGCAGCAGATGCGCCTGGTCCTCGATGCTGCCGCCGGTCGCGAAATCGTCGCGATAGGCGGGACTCCTCGGGGGAAAGTAGATGTTGCCGTCAGGCGACATGGTCGTGTCGTCCGGCTGGAATGAATAGGCCTTGTCGTGGTGGATCGTCACGTCGCCATAGGGGATGCGATCGCCGAACAGCGACCGCGCGAGATCGGTCTCGCCGGGCGTGAGGCCGCGCTGCTTCGGCGGCGGTGGCTTGGCCGCGGGGTCGCCCGCGGGTGCATCGACGGCGGCGTCGGTGACGGTGCCGACATTGTCGGCCGCCGCCATCATGACGCCATCGCTTCCGCTTCCGCTCCCGCCCTCGTCCCCGCTCTCGCCCGCGCCGCCGCCCGACCACTGGCCGCCGTCGGAGCTTCCCGCCGGCACGCGCGGCTGATCGGGGCCGTATTTCGCGAGCGCGCGTTTCACGGCCGGGGGCGCCGCCGGCTGCTTCCCCACCTCACTGAGCGGCACCGCGCCCTGGCCGGTGTAGATCGCGTTGCCGAAGCCCACCGCGTCGAGGCCGAGCTCGGCGCGGACCTCGTCCACGGATTTGATGCCGGCGCGCACGTAGGTGTCGTCGATCCGCGCGCGCTCGGCGGGATCCTGGTCCTTGCCGTCGGCCCAGGCGAATTCCAGATCGGCGTAGCCCAGATGCCGGTGGATCACCTCGTCGAGGAGGCCCTTCACCCAGCGCAGCAGCGGCGCGAGCCCTTCCGCCATCGCCGCCTGCTGCGTCGTCTGGGCGGTGGCGCGGTTGCTGTCGCGCACGAACGGCGTGGGCGCCACGGAGAAGGCGAAGCACACCACGCGCGCCAGCCATTCGTCGTAATCGTCTTTCAGCACCGGACCGCGGGTGAAGGTCGGCGTCATGCCGCCCGGCACGAACTTGGCGTGGCGCCGCGCCGCCGTGTTGCCCTCGAGAAGCGCGTCCCAATAGTCCTGGAACTGGCGGATCTGGTCCGGGCTCCAGCTCTCGGGCACGCCGATCATCGCCTCCGGCACGTTGCCCTCGGTGTAGTACTGGAGCTGCGCCACCTGGCGGCGGAGCGCGATGTTCACGGTCATCAGCACCTGCTCCACCGGCGAGAGCCCATAGATCTTGTGCGGCCGCGGATTGCGCGGCCGATAGACGAGCTCGTCGGTGGTGTAGTCGATCGCCGGCAGCCCCTTCAGGATCTGCTGATAGGCGGGGTCGGCGGCAGCGGCGTGCGGCCGCGCTCGTCGATGACGCGCTTGATGGTGGCGCCGTCGACGACCTCCAACGCATAGAGACCGCCGGCCGCGTCGCGGCGCAGATAAAGTGTCGGCGCGTCGATCACCAGCAGGTCTTCCAGCAGCAGGCGGAGCCAGGTGCCGAAATCGTGCTCGCGGTCGGGATAGCGCAGCAGCTCCTCGATCTCGGCGATGCGGGGATCGCCGTCGCCGTCGATGTCGCCGCTGCCGGCGCGCCTGCGGATCGACCAGTCGAACTTGGAAATCTGGTCCTTGCGAGTTTCCAGAACCAGCCGGAGCAGGTCGTAGCGATCCGCCAGCGCGCGCAGCTCGGCGAAGCTGGTGGGCTCGTCCGGCCGCGGCTGGATGCGGAGGTTGACGCCGACGGGGAAGTCGAAGCTGCGCCCGGCGATATCAGGCGGCGCCATCGGCGGCATCGGGTCCTGCGGCCCGAACCAGTCCGGCGGATCGCCGCCGGCGATATACCGCAACCCCGCCGCCACCCGCGCCACCAGGCCAGGCGACAGCGGCTTCGCCGATGCGTCAGTCATGGGAATTTCCTGAATTGCGGTGGGCCGAAAGATCCTGCGTCCTTCGACTCGGCGCTGACGCGCCGGCTCAGGATGAGGACCGTTGGAGGGTGTGAAGAGGTCGGCGATCGCAAAAAACCTCCTCGTCCTGAGCCGGTCGCGAAGCGACCGAGTGCGAAGGACGCACGGCATCGACCCAGTCTTTTCTAGCTCTGCGGCTCGTTCTTCTCGCGGGAAAGCTCCGCGTAATACTCCAGCAGCCCGGTATCCGTCGGCGCCACCATCAGCTCGGTGATGGCCCAGACCAGGGCGTCGACGCGGTCCGGCGAATAGTCGGCGCGGGCGCGGTCGAAGTCGCTGGTGAAGGCGCACATCTGGTCCTCGAGGGTGGGAAAGGCGCCGCGGTGCTTGACGCGGCCCTGCTCGTAGAGCGCCGCCACCGGCTCCGCCCGCACCACCTTGCCGCGGCTCGCGCGCACGCCCTTGTAGCTGACCGCGCGGTCCACCGCGCGCAGCGTCGCCTCGACCAGATCGCCGCCATTGTTGGTCTCGCCCACCACGCGGTCGGCGCCGAACTTGCGATAGAGGGCGATCGCGCGCCTCGCCCATTCCTCCGGGCGATGGCGGTCCGACGCGTCCTCCAGCACATAGGCGACGCGGTCATTGCCGATCGCCGCCACCACGATCCCGGTCTCGTCGGACTCCCGGCTCGAGGTGACGGCGGGATCGATCGCCACCACCACGCGGAGGAACGGCGGCACCCTGTCGACCCGGGCGCGCTCGATCATCTCCCGGGTCCAGAGCGCGTTCGGCGTGTCGTCGAGGATCTCCGCCTCCAGCTCCTGGCGGCCGAGGCGCGTGCCCTCGTAGCGCTTGACGATCTCGGCGAGGAACGCCGGCGCCAGGTTGCCCTTGTTCTCCCAGCTCGTGCCCTTGGTCACCACCGTAGTGGTCTCGCTCGCCAGGCGGCGGATCAGCGCCGTCGGCTTCGGCGTCGTCGTCGCGACGACGCGGGGATCGCTGCCGAGGCGGAGGCCCATCATCATCATGTCCCAGGCCTCGGGATGGCGCCACGCCGCCACCTCGTCGCACCAGGCCGCATCGTGCTGCGGCCCGCGCAGGCGATCCGGCTCGTCGGCGGAGAAGCCGTAGGCGACGGCGCCGTCGGACCATTCGAGGCGCAGGCGCGAGGGCTCGAAGCTCGGGCGGTATTTGGGATGCGAGATGGCAAGGATGCCGCTCTCACCCTCGATCATGACGTTGCGCAGATCCTGCGCGGTGGGCGCGACCAGGGCGATGCGCTTGGCGCGCTTCTCCTCCGCCAGCATCCGCACCCACTCGGCGCCGCTCCGCGTCTTGCCGAACCCGCGCCCCGCCAGCAGCAGCCAGACGCGCCAGTCGCCGGGCGGCGCCACCTGGCTCGTCCGGCCCCAGACGTGGAAGTCGTAGGCGAGCGCCGCGAGCTGGTCGTCGGGCAGCTCCAGCAGCAGCTCATCCAGTTTCTCGGGACCGAGCGAGAGCAGCAACTCGGCTTCGAATGATGGCGCGGGCGCGCTCCGCGGCGAGGGCGGGGCTTTCGCTGCGGTCGGCGACTTTTCCGTAGAGGCCGAGGTGCCGCGCGATCGATTCGAGCGCTTTGCGTTTGTCATGCAGCTTGATCTTCTTCTCGCCGGTGGGGCCGTCCTTCACCTCGGCGATCGCCGCGGCCTCGTCGTCGGAGAGCTGGTCCAGCGACTTGACGGTGAGACCCTTGTTCTTGTCCCACTCGGCGAAGCTCCTGATGTCGGCGAAGGCGATGCGCGCGAATTCCCGCAGCACGCGGTCGGCGTCGACCTGCGTGCGCTTGACGCGCTCGTCCATGGCCTTGCGGACGGCATCGCGGATGACGGGGCGCAGCAGCAGCCCGCCGCCGCAGACGCTGGGATACTTGCTCTTGTATCCGGCGCGGATCGCCGCCTGGCCGGGGTTGAGATCGACGAGATACTCCTCGACGAACATCCGCTGCCGCGGCAGCAGGTGAATACGCGGCTTCCGCATCGGCGCGGCTCCCGGAAATGCGAAAGGGCCCGGCGCTTTCGCGGCGGACCCTTTATCGTGAGTGTGCCGGATTTGTATCAGATCAAACGCGTTTGGTCAAGAACAAAATGAGAACACGCGCACTTATGTTGGCTCATATTCGCCGCGGTCGAGACGGAGCAAACTCATGCCTGCTCGCAGGCGCTGCGGCCCCGGCGCCCATTGTGCAAGCTGCTCCAGCACCGCGCGCGCCTTGGCCGGCTCCACGGCGAGCAACTCATACACAGCGTTCAGTTGAACCTGCGCGTTCTTGTGATCAAGCAATGGCGCCAGCATCCGCCGCGCCCCGTCGCCACGGGATCGGAGAATGGCCGATATCCCTTTCAATTCATCATACAAACGATTGTACACTTTGGCACTGACGCCATAGCCGCTCTGCTTGATCGACGCCTCGACGAAAAGTGCGACGAGTTGCTCAGTTGGCATCCCAATAAGATCGCGGTGCTTCACTTCAACACCCCTGCCCGCTTCATCGCGTCCAATCCGAATTGATAGCGTTCGTCGAAGCTCTTTCCTTCTTTCCTCAGATACTGCCGCGGCGAATCAGCGGAACGTCCAGAAATGCCAAAGGGCCCGGCGCTTTCGCGGCGGACCCTTTATCGTGAGTGTGTCGACCTTGTATCAGATCAAACGCGTTTGGTCAAGAACAAAATGAGAACGAAGCCTGGAGCAGAACCACGCGGCCGGCTGAGGGACGGGAAGACGAAGACAGTCGCAAAACCTACGACTTCGCTTTCTTCGCGGGTTTCGGCTTGCCGGAGCTGTTGAGGGCGACCGCCTGGCGAACGAGCGCCTTGAAGGCGGACGCATCGACTTCCTCGCCTTCGTGGATGTCGATCGCGCGGCGGACGTTGCCGTCGAGGCTCGAGTTGAAGAGACGGGCCGGATCCTTCAGGGACGCGCCCTTGGCGAAGGTCAGCTTCACGACAGCCTTGTAGGACTCGCCCGTGCAGATGATGCCGTCGTGCGACCAGACCGGCGTGCCCCGCCACTTCCACTCCTCGACGACATCCGGGTCGGCTTCCTTGACGAGCTTGCGCATCCTGCCGAGGGTTTCCCCGCGCCAGTCCCCGAGCTCGACGATTCTTTTCCGAGATGAGTTCCGATGCCGACTGGCCTTCGCTCGCACCCGACTTTTTCATGTGCTCATCAGTTCCAGATTTCATTTGCAAGACAGTGGTGACCAGTTTGTTTCTTTTGGTCCAAGTGCAATGCCAGTTTGCGCTGCCATTTGACCGACATTTCCCAGATGGCACAGCAAAAATGGGGGCAGGGTCAATTTATCTCAGCGACGGAACACCTAAATCGACTCTGACCCCATCTTCTTGAGGCTATCGAGGCCGCGGCTACCAAGCAGAAGCTGACCTCGATCAACAGCGACCTTTCCGGCACCCTCATCCGCCTCAAGAAAATCGCGCAAACCGCGGCGCAGGTGGCGGATGGTTTCGCTCAATTGGCGCAGACCGCGGCGGCTCTGGCGGTGTGACAGGAGCGTCGGCGATCGGGTATTCGTCGACAGAAGGACTGGGTAGTTGATCAATATGCTGCGTTCCGAGATCTCAGCCTGTCCACATTTAGCGAAACAACTCGACAAAGTTGCATGTCTGTGCCTCCATACCTATCCATTCGGAATAATGGAGATAACCATGACGACAGGGAAAAAGGCTGCGTCCGACGCTGGGAAAGTCCTTAGCGACCCCAAGTCTACCAAGAAGGAAAAAGAGATCGCCGCGTCCGATCTCGCTCAGGCAAAACACAGACCGACGGATAGCGGGAAGGGCAAGGAAAAGGGGAAATAACCTCACGGTGTTTTCCCGTCTTTTGTTCTTTGAGCCGCCAACATCACAGCAAATGCCGATTTAAGGCATCCACTATCAGAGTCGAAACAGGAGCGGGGCCGATCGGACTGCGTGTGGTGTCGTAAGCGGAACGTGGATCGCCATTGCGATCCCAAACCAGAGCGGCAAAGCCAGTGACGTCATCTCCCATCTGTTCATTCGCTGCGCGGCAGCGCTTGAAGAGCGCGGCCCGAATCCCATGCACCTCTCTGGGCTCCCTCCAGGGCCAGCGGGGCACGTTCGAGAACTATCGCCAATCGCTCAATCCCTTCGATGAGGCGATCAAGCTTCGCCTTTGCTTCGTCTTTAGCGACGCACATTCTTCTCTCCATTGTCGGGGGTAAACATGAGTGCGCTCTATGCGATGCGTTACCAAGGCGTGGCCGGCACCGGCCACGGATCTATCTACATCGGCAAAAACAAGGTGCTGGGCATCGATCTAACGGGCGCTATCTATGATGGCTCTTACGCGCCGCAAGGTGCCAACCTTACAGGATCCGTTACATTGACATCTGCGGGTGGGTCGCTCGTGACAGGTCAGCCCGTGCCAGCGGGCACTAAAGTTCAGATTGCCTTTAGCCTGCCACCCAACTTCGGGAATGGGCAGCTACAAACCGTAACGGTCGGTGGGAAGCCCGTGCAGGTAGCGTTTAGTAAGATTGGCGATATTCCGTAGTTGAAAGCGGGCCGCTGGCGCGGAGCGGCGGCCCGCTTTGCATCGCTTGGCTTTGGTGCGCGTTGCACCCCCCGCCAACAGGCTTGTACGGCACGTGAACAATCCGATTATTAATCATGACCCGCTGGTGCAGGACTTATTCACATGTCGGCAAAGGATCAGACGCGGCATCCGATGCCTGCGCCCATCTCAGACGACCGTTAGCGGTGCCCATAAAAGCGAAAGAGCCCGGCGCTTCCGCGGCGGACCCTTTATCGTGGGCGTGTCTAGTTGATAGAAGGTCAAACGCGTTAGTGTGTCCGCTCTTACCCTTAAGTGTCCGGGTTTAGGAGAGCGGGTGTCCTAGTTACGGGAAAAGGCGTTCAATTTCCTCGAGAACAGCGACGTGATGTGCCGTGGAAAGGGGGGCGCTAGAGAAAAATCGATTTTCGGAATAAGGCGTCTGCGCCCTTCTCTCTAGAATGAAATCGCTCCATTCCAGATTCTCGAATGTAGTTTGGACAGCGTCGTGCCCATCATGTCCGAAAGCGAGCCGTCTGAATGCGAACGGTGAGGCAACAGTTGTTCGCTGGGGCGCCACTCGGTTAACGATACTGCAAATCTGTTCTAGATCCCTCGAACAATTCCAAATGTCTCGGTCAAACCGAACAACAAGCGTGCTCACGCGAAATCTGTCTTGTGGATTAGAAGCAATTTGAAACCCGAAATCCCTATCTAACAACGTGATGAGATCATCTATCACCGCATCAGCATTTTCAGTGGTTGATGAGACAATAACCATTATCCCGTTCGGCTGTATGCCGAGATGCGCAATAGTAAACTTTACGCCACCGTTTTCGAACTGCCCATTTTGAAAGACTGCTAGCGGCATTTGCGGAATCGGCTGTGGAATTGGCGCGAGCGCGACCTGCTGGCATCTATACGCCGCGATAATCGCTGTCGATAGATCACCCACCGGGAAACCGTTGGGAGGCGTGAAATCATCCGCCGACATCCGAAGGGCGGCCGCTCCCTGAGACGCAGAAATTACTTTCATGGAATTTGCTGCCCGACTCGCACGGGAGCCATCGGCAGCTTCCATTGCTGCCCTACGATGAAAGCTTTCTGGGGGGCGGCGATTTCAGGCTGCATCGCAGGATCGGCGCCAGAGGCGAGAACGTAGAAGCGCCCCGGTAGATAATTCTGAAGGCCAAGGCCCGTTAGTACGTTCACTTGTTTTGCCTTGGGTACAGGAGTAGGTGTCCACCCTTGCTTCGTTAGGGCCAAGAGTGAATTAAAAAGACCGGCATTTGCCGCCGCCAAATTCGCGCCCGTGCCCATTATTGCAGTCGATGGGTATACGTTGACTTGTGACCCAGCGGATAGGCCGATGGGAATAGTTTCTGGGCTGTACGGCTCCGTTGGCTCTGTCGTAAGGACCATCGCCTGCTGTTGCAGCACTGAAGTTCTGGCAAATTGATCCACCTTATCTCGATCATACGATTCTGGACGCGTTGCCGCATCGGACAGATCATCAGTAAATGTCAGGAAAGTTGGAAAATCCACGAAGCGGATGATAACGGCGACGTTCAGCTTCGCAGCAACATCAAAAAGCGATTGCAGCGTCCACTTTCCATAGTTTGGGTCCTCAAGGCGCGAGACAACGCTCTGCGGCTTGTCCAAAATTTTCCCGAAGTCCGCTTGTGAGCTATCTCCACGAAACGCCCGCATCTGTCGCGCGAGAAATTGACGCGTATGAGAAGCGACATAGGAATCTCGATAGCTTCTGTCACGCATCTTCTCAAGAAGACGCGTGATTCGGCTAAGGAAATTCGCAGTCGGGCGCCCTCCGTCCATCTCGCTCTATCCTTCGCTTGCGGTTGTGCGCAGTGTGACAGGCGGGACCGTAGTCAGGACCACCCGCTTTTTGGAAGCCATGCAGGAGCGTAAGTTCATCTCGATCGGGGCCCTCACAGGTGAGGATTCGGTAACGCTCGAAAATCGACCGCCTCTTGGCGGTCTTCCGCCCCGTATCAAACTCGACAATGATTTCGCCCAGCCCAGTACATCTGCCACGCAATCGTTTGTATAGGCGGTCCGACAAGTCAGTGAGATAGCGCGCCGCTCCGACTATCTCAACGGCCGCATCTACAGCCGCCAGAACCTCCGGTCGCAACGTTCCAAGCCACGCGTGAATCCCGCCGCTACGTGTGCCGGACGGATCATAGCACCGGAGTCGCGGCATGTAATCGCTTTTTTGCTATATTCTCGTCCGAATGCAATTGCCACCTTATCGCAAATTTGCGATAGTAAAGCGCTGGTGCAGCGAAAAGGCCCGCTCCAAAAACGCTAAGAGCGGGCCTAATCAAAGCATTAGCGGGGGTAGCAGGTTTGCCGGAGCCCCATTCCCACGGAAGTCCGGACGGTCCGATTCCGTCTACCTCCACCAGAAGTGGATCGGCGCTACGTCAATAGCGTCGGCCCGGATCACAGACCTGAGATTGGTCCCTGGGCTATGACCACTCCCCATAATATAGCGACTTCGGAGCGCGCATGCACAGGCCATCTCTACGCATGGATTGGCCCATAACCATCGCGGCTCCCAAAAGTGAAAGGGCCCAGCGCTTCCGCAAAGGACCCTTTGCCGTGAGTGTGCCGAACATGTACCAGATCAAACGCGTTTGGTCAAGAACAAAAAGTGAACTTTGTTGCTAACGCAGGTGGCCCTCGATGTACCGCGCTGCAAGCCATTCTCGCGTCTACAGAATTGAGACCGCCCCACATGACGCTTGACCGCACGCCCTTCGCATCGTATTAAACCATCCAGTTACTTAACCTGATGGATTAATACCCCATGCCCGCCGACCACCTCTCCTCCACCCTTTCCGCCCTCGCCGATCCCACGCGGCGGGCGATCCTGGCGCGGCTTGCGCTGGGGGAGACGTCGGTGACGGAGCTGGCGAGGCCGTTCGAGATGAGCCTGCCGGCGGTCTCCAAGCACCTGAAGGTGCTGGAGCGGGCGGGGCTGATCGCCCGCGGGCGCTCGGCGCAGTGGCGGCCCTGCCGGCTGGAGGCCGGGCCGCTGCGCGAGGTATCCCTCTGGATCGAGCACTACCGCGCCTTCTGGGAAGCGAGCTTCGATCGCCTCGGCGAATATCTGCAGCAGATCCAGAGCAAGGGAGAATCCGATGACGGCAAACGCTGACGCCAAGGCGCCGATGGAGCGCGAGCTCACCCTCACCCGCGTCTTCGCGGCGCCGCGCGCGCTGGTGTTCAGGATGTGGACCGATCCCAAGCACGTGGCGCAGTGGTGGGGCCCCACGGGATTCACCAATCCCGTCTGCGAGGTGGACGCGCGGGTCGGCGGAACGCTCCGCATCGTCATGCGCGCGCCCGACGGCGCCGAGTATCCGATGATCGGCGTCTTCCGCGAGGTGGTGGCGCCGGAGCGCCTGGTCTTCACCAACATTCCCGTGGACGCGCACGGCAAGCCGCTCATGGACGGGCTCACCACCGTCACCTTCGCCGAGCACGGCGGCGGCACGAAGCTCACCGTGCACACGCGCGCGGTGGGGCTGGCCGACATCGCCGCGCGGATGCTCGAGGGCATGGAGGCCGGCTGGGGCCAGAGTCTGGATCGCCTCGTGGCCCATGTCGCGCACGGAGAGGCGGCGCGATGACGCGCACATATCAGGGAAGCTGTCACTGCGGCGCGGTGCGTTTCGAGGTCGACGCCGATCTCCAGGCCGGCACCAGCAAGTGCACCTGCTCGATCTGCCGCAAGACGCGGCTCTGGAAGATCATCGCCGGCGCCGGCGCGTTCCGCCTGCTGCAGGGCGAGGCCGAGCTCGGCGATTACCAGTTCGCCGGCCGCGTCATCCATCACCGCTTCTGCCGGCATTGCGGCGTGAAGACCTTCGGCAGCGGCCGCCTCGCCACCATCGGCGACTTCTACGCCGTCAACCTCGCGTGTCTCGACGATGCGTCGGACGCGGAACTGGCGGCGGCGCCCGTCGGTTACGAGGATGGACGGCACGATCGCTGGGACCAGCGTGCCGACGGAGACGCGGCATCTGTGAGTTGGAGAGGCATCGTTGCGTCCTTCGACGCGCTTCGCTTGCTCAGGATGAGGCGGTTTTCTTTGTGCCATCACCAATGCTCCTCATCCTGAGCAAGCGAAGCGCGTCGAAGGACGCGAGATCATCATGCAGTCAGTCCCGAGGAAACCCGTCATGACCACCACCACCCGCCGACCGTGTCCTCGTCATCACCCGCGTCTTCGATGCGCCGCGCGAGGCGGTGTTCCGCGCCTGGACCGATCCGGCGCAGGCGCGGCAGTGGATGGGGCCGCGGGGATTCACGGCGACGCACAACGAGAACGACCGGCGCGTCGGCGGCAAGTGGCGGCTCTGCCTGCGCCGGGACGAGACCGGCGAGGAGCTTTGGCAAGGCGGCGTCAATCGCGAGATCGTGGCACCCGAGCGCCTGGTCTTCACCTTCGCCTGGGACGGCGAGGCCGGCTGCTCCGGGCCGGAGACGCTGGTCACGATCACCTTCGCCGAGCGCGCGGGAAAGACCACGATGACCTTCCGCCAGGAAGTCTTCGACACGACGGCGAACCGCGACGGTCACCAGGGCGGCTGGACCAGCACGTTCGATCGGCTGGCGGAGTTTCTGGCGGGCGCCTGAGAGACCCGCTGGCTCTTCCCCCTCGCATCGTCATGGCCGGGCTTGACCCGCGGCCGTCCGGTTCCGGATTCGTTGCAACGAGAACGAGTCAGCGTGGCACATCTGAACCATCAAAAGTCGTCATGGCCGGGCTTGACCCGGCCATCCACGTCTTCTCTCTTGCGGCCGCGAGACGTGGATGGCCGGGTCAAGCCCGGCCATGACGGATTCCCTAATCTGACGCCGTCAGACCCTCCATGTCCCATTTGCCACACAATTGCCCCGAAATGGTTAAATTCCACAGTTCCACCCGGCGTTAATAAGGTGTTTCCTATGCCACCGCTGGCTTTGTCGGCTGGCGTTCGCACGGGACATGAAGAAAAGGGCCGATCGGGAAGTCGGTCCGCGACGGGGGAATTAGGGAAATGGGGTCAGGTCAGCGGCATAGCGTCGAGGCGCGGCGCGGGTGGGACGGAAAATCCCGCGCCTGGTGGTCGCTGCGGCCCAGCGGACGGCTGCTGCTGTTCGTGCACGGGCTCGGCGGCGCGGCGACCGCGACCTGGCGGCACTTTCCGCAGCTCCTGCTGAACGACAATGATTTCGGCGGCTGGGATTTCTTCTTCTACGAATTCGACGCCCCGCGCCAGCCGGCGGAGGAGAGCGCCCAGGCGCTCTACCTGTTCCTGCGCCGCATGCTGACCGACGGCGTCTATGCCAATCCCGATCTGCCGGGGGATCGCGCGCGGCCCGCCACCTTCGCCTATCAGGAGATCTGGCTGGTGACGCACGGCTTCGGCGCGCCGGTGGCGCGGCAGGCGGCGCTCTCGGCGCTCGCCGGCGGCGACGCCTGGTACCGGCAGCTTCGCCTGATCTGCTTCGCGCCGGCGACGCGGGGCACGCGCAAGGATCGGCTCTCGGCGCTGGCGGAGGCCTGGACCGGCCGCCTCGGCCCGCTGGTTCCCGCGGTGGTGCGCCGGGCGCTTGCGGGCATCGACGACGCCGGCAGCGGCAGCGGATTCCTGCGCCGGGTTCTCGGCGAGACCGAGGCCGCCGTGCGCATGGGCTATACGCGCCCCGCGGTCTCCGATCTCACGGTCTTCGGCCAGGGCGAGAACGTCGTGCTCTATCCGCCGGAGTTTCCCTTCGACACGCCGGTGCCCGATCTGCCGAACCGCGATCACTACAGCATCTGCAAGCCGAGCGTGGGCGCCGACGAGCCCTATCAGCTCCTGAAGCAAACGGTGGGACAGCCATGACGACCGACATCGAGATCCCCTCGGAGAACGAGCGGCGGGCGGCGCAGCTCATCGATCTGCACGGGCGCCTCACCGATGCCGCCAGCGGCCGCGGCGTCGGCGCCTGGCGCCGGGTGCTGACCGGCCTCGGCTGCCTGCACGCGATCTCCCACACCCGCTATTTTCCCGACATCGCCGGCGCCATTCCGCATCGCCTCTGGCACGGCATCCTGCTCGCCGACGAGCCGATCTTCCTGCTGCGCAGCGGCGGCTATCCCATGGTGGTGAGCTTCCTGCGCGGGCAGATGATCGGCGAGCATCAGCGCAAGGTATCCGCGAGCTTCGGCACCACCTCGGCGCTCCTCGATCTCGGCGCCGACTTCATCGAGCAGGACGACATCCATCGCTTTCTCTACGAGCACCGGCCGCGCCGCCGGCACGACGCCACGCGCGTCGAGCGCTGGATCGCCCGCTTCCTCGACGACGGCGGCTCGCGCGGCTTCCTGCGCTTCCTGGATTTCTCCCGCGACCTGGCGCAGCTGCACGGCTCGGCGCGGTCCGGCGAGGAGGCGATGGGCAGCCTCATCGCCGCCACCTTCGCCGCGCCCTACGCCGATCCGCATCTGGAGGCGCGCCTCACCGCCGCGGCCCAGCGCCTGCGCCACGCCGATCCCGAGTGGCTGCAGGATCGCCTGGAAGCGGTGATCCTGCTGCGCGACATCGCCGCGCGCAGCCCGCCCGCGATCGCCGACATCGACGCCGTCATCAGCCGCGCCCGCGCCGCCCAGTTCGACCGCCGCGTCGCGGTCCGCACCGGCCTCTCCGAGCGCACGACGACGCCGGCGCAGACCGAGGAGCTGCTGTCGGCGTCGTGAGTGGGCGGCGCGCCGGATCGGCCGCCGCCCTCGCCTCACATGGACTGGAAGATCGCCTTCAGGTGCGCGTCGTACTTGATCGCGTGATCCAGGAACCAGCCCTTGAGGTCCACGCACAGGGACGGGCGGGCGGGTGCCGCCCCGGCGCGGGGCGCGCGGACGATCCCGTCCAGCGTCGCCAGCGATGCCGCGTGTTCGGCGATGTGCTCGTCGAGGGCCGTTCCGCTCATCGTCTTGAGGTGACCTTGCAGCAGCGGACTGTCCGGGCGCCCGTCCTGCCTCGGGACTTTGCCGAGGGATTGCAGCACCTCGTTCTCGCGGGTGAAATGCTCGACGCTCGCGAGCCGGAACGCGGCCAGGAGCGGCGCCAACCGCCGGTTCTCCGCCTTGCCTCGGGCGGCAAGGCAGATCTCGTTGATGGCGTCGATCAGGCGGCGGTGATCCGCGTCGAGCGCCGGATGGCCGATCGCGAAGGTTTCGCTCCAGGCGAGCGGGCTGCCCATCTGCCGGGTGTCAGGCGAGGGGATCCATCAATTTAAGGATGTGCGGGGGACGTGCCGAATCAAGCCCCTCATTTATCGCCGCGCCGCACCCCTCACCCGACCTTGACGTCTTCCCAGAAGCCGAAGCGGTGGGCGACCTGGGCCATGCGCGGCTGCGGCGCCTCGTAGGACCAGGCGGCGCGCTTGTGGCGCTCGCCGTCGATCACGACGTCGTAGAACTGCACGCCGTGCGGACACTCGAGATCGGAGTCGGTCTTGGGCGCCTTCTGCAGCCACTCCAGGCGGACCGTGGCATCGGGGAAATATTGATAGCCGCCGACCTCGACGATGTCGCTGCTCTCGGCGATCACGTGGCCGTCCAGGGTTGCTTTCATGTTCGCAGGCTCCATCGAGGGGTGCGGGAATTCCAGCCCCGCTCACGCGCGGGGGCAACAGACGACATGGGGAGCCGAATTCCCTTTGCCAAGCCGGCCGCCATGTCGGATCGTTGCCGGCGTACGGGAATCTCAGCCGGAGCAAAGGTCCATGACCAGCAACGCCACACCCCCAGCACCCCTGCCGCGCATCGCCAGCGGCTCGCGGCATCTGGTGCCGGACGCGGTGGAGTGGCAGCGGACGGATGCGCCGGGCTTCTGGATCAAGCCGCTCCTCGCCGATGCCGATGGCGGCGGCAGCACGCTGCTGATGCGGATCGATCCCGGCGCCTACGTCGGCTCCCACAGCCACGATCAGCTCGAGGAGATCCTGGTGCTGGAGGGCGAGTTCACCGACGACGACCGCACCCACAAGCCCGGCGACTACTGCCTGCGCGCGATCGGCGCGCCGCATGTCGCCGGATCGAAGACCGGCTGCACGGTGCTGGTGGTCTATCGGAAGTAGGCCCGCGCGCCTCAGGGCGTGCGCGGGAAGGTCGCCGCCTCCAGCTTGTTGCCGTCGAGATCGCGGATGAAGGCGCCGTAGTAGCCGGTCATCGCGCCCGGGCGCGGGCCGGGCTCGCCGTCGCTGCGGCCGCCGGCGCGGAGCGCCGCGGCGTGAAACTCCCGCACCGTCGCCTCGTCCCGCGCGCGCAGGCAATAGTGGCAGCCGGTATCCTCGGGCAGCGGCGGCAGGTTCGCGCGCTGATTGAGCCAGAGCTCGGGATAGGCCTTGCCGAATCCCACCCGCCCCTCGCGCTCCGCCACGCGCGTGAGGCCGAGGGTCGCCAGCACCCGCTCGTAGAAGGCGGCGCTGGCCGCGAGATCGCGGACCGCAATCGAGATGTGATCGATCATGGCGGCTGCTCCTGCTGTCGGGACAGCCATGATATACTGCCGCCTCAATCGCCGGCGGAGGAGAGAGCCATGGGCAAGATCCTGCTGTGGAGCGCGGCCGCGATGGCGGTGGCCCTGCTGAGCGGCTGCTACTATTACCCCTACCCCTATCCGCCGCCGGCCACCTACTACGGTTACGGATATGGCTACTATCCGCCCGCCTACTACCCGCAGCAGCAGCAACAGCAGCAGCCCACGGTCAGCTCCGGCACGGTGACGCCGACGGCGCCGCCGGCCGCGTCCAAGACGGTCACGCCGAAGCAGAACTAGGGTCCTGGCGCTACGTCAAACGCGTTTCGTCAGGGTGAGCTTGGGATTGCCGCGCCGTTCCACCGGCCGCATCAGGCGCAGCGCGCGCTCGCCGGCATCGCGCACGCGGGCGCAATCCTCGACGCTGGGCGCCACGGTGCCGGCAACCGAGGCCTCGCCGATGACGCGGTTGAGATCGGCGAGCTGGGACCTGGTCAGGGAATAGCGCTCGAGCGCCCGGGAGAGGCCGTCGCTGACGTCGCTGGGATCGATCCCGCAGGCGGCACCGGCGGCGGCGGCATAGCTGGCCAGCCCGACGCCCAGGCGCAGGCGGTTCCACTCCGGCTCCGTGGGATGGCGCAGCGTCTGCCCCACCGCCACCGTCGCGAGGACCGCCAGGATCGGCGCCGCCGCAAAAGGTATCGTGGTGATCGCCATCGCCTCGTCTCCTCGGGGTCTCCCGGAGAACATAGGCGCGTTGGTGCCGCGCCCCTGTGAGGGCGCTCACAGGGTCGTAAGGAGCTTCAGAACGAGGCGACGGTCTCGCCGGCGCGCTTGCGCTGGTCGGCGTCGAAGACCTCGATGCGCACCGGCGCCACGCCGTCCCGCTTCATGTCGATGACGATGGCGGCGGCGCGGGAGAGGTCGATCACGCGGCCCGGCATGAAGGGGCCGCGGTCGTTGATGCGCACCAGGACGGACTGTCCGTTCCGGAGATTGGTCACGCGCACGACGGTGTCGAGGGGCAGCGAGCGATGGGCGGCGGTCAGATCGTTCATGTCGAAGCGCTCGCCGCTGGCGGTGCGGCGATGGTCGAGCTCGGGCCCGTACCAGGACGCGAGACCGACCTGCTGATAGCTCGGCGCCTTCTCCGGCGCGAGCTCGGGCAGCGGCGGCAGCGCTGCCGGCTGCGGCAGATCCGGCGCGGCGCAGGCGCCGAGAAACGCCGCCAGCGCCAACGTCGCGAGGACGCGGCCGTACCCGGTGAAGTCGCGAGGTCGCGGGGAAACGAGGACCATCCCGCCAGCATGGCGGCGACGAATTGACGGTTTCCTAAATCCTGGATTCCCGCCAAATCAGCGCTACGTCACTGCGCAGCGGCATGCAGGCCGGAATCGCGGCGCATGTCTGCTCTGCCGATGTCGCAATTCCCTTAACGTTACCAGGCCGGCTCGCGATTACATCGCCGAATCAAGTAGTTCTCGAATGGTTAACTACTTAACCAAGAACGCATCCATGACTTTAAAAGGACAGCGGCAATCCAACGCAAAATAAATGATGTCTTAACCATCGAATTTTGATCTGATTTCGGAAATGAGAGAGTTCACACCGAGCAAGGAACATTGGTCATGACGGGAATAGCCGAGCGGTGGACGGTCGTTCGCCAGGTGCAGCCGGAGCAGGCTCCGATGCGCACGATCACGCGGCAGGTCTCGCCTTCGCAGGCGCCGCGCAATGCGGGCTGGATGCAGCGCATCTTTGCGCGCACCGAGCCCACCACTTTCCAGAAATGCCTGGCGGTGCACATGGCCAGCGCCGCGCCCCGGAGTGCGATGCACTAACCCCCCTCGCATTCCTGACGAAGACCCCGCCCGTTTCGGCGGGGTCTTTTTTTGTGCGCGGGAAGGACGCGCTCAGGGCGGTGTCCGCATCTCGAGGTAGCCGCGGATGAAGGGCGCGATGTCGGCGGCGAGCGCCGCTTCCCGCGTCATGAACTCCGCGCCCACGACCTCGCGGCGATCGAGGCGCAGATGCGGCGCCACCGCCAGCACGAGCTCGAAGATCCGCACGCGGTCGCGCCGATATTCCCAATGCCCCACGGTCTCGCCGATATCGGTGAAGTCGCCGCTCGCGACCTCGAGGCCCAGCTCCTCCCGGAGCTCGCGGCGCGCCGCGTCCAGGGGCGTCTCGCCGCGCCCGATGCCGCCGCCGGGCCAGCCCAACCGCGCGCGATAGGAATGGCGCAGCATCAGGACGCGGCCGTCGTGCCAGATCGCCACCACCGCGCCGTCGTGGTCGGGACGGCGCAGGAACCACCAGACCAGGAGTCCGCGATAGGCGAGCCTGAGGGCGAAGCGCATTCCCGCATCGGCCGCCGCGCCCATCGTCATCCCCGCTCCCGCCCCGTCGCCCACGCCAGCCGCGATCAGAGTCCATAGTGCGCCTGCAGCACGCCGAGCGCGCCCACCAATATGCCGGACGCGGTATCCGGCTTCATCGACTTGCCGCGCCAGCCTTCGCGCAGCGCCCAGTCCTTCACCGACCACTCCGCGCCCACCACATGCCAGATGCAGGAGCCCGACGGCGAGGCGATGCCGCCCAGGGCCTTGAGCGCCCGCCAGACCTGCTTGCGCGCCTCCGCCTGGCGCTCGCTCATGTGCAGCTCGCGCACGCTCTGGGGCACCTGCTCCAGGTCGATCGCCCGCAGGGGATCGAGCGCCGCCAGGCGGAACAATGCGCGGAAATTCTCGCCGGCCTCGCGCATGTCGGCGGTGATGGTGCGGCGGCGCTCCATCTGCTGCAGCGTGTCCGGCGCGTGGAACGGCCGCCCCGGCCGGCCTTCCTCGTCGGCGATGGCGTGCGGCAGACGCTCCACCTCGTGCCGAGCCCAGCGCTCCGGCGGCGGCGCCAGGGCACCGTCGCCCGCCGCCCGCTTCCGTGCCTGCCGTGCCATGCCTGCCTCCCTGGGAACTCCGTCCCGCTGCCGCTTCATTCCTCGATGCCGGGTCCGACGGGCTCGACGTCGAGGAGCGAGCGGATCTCCCGGGGGTCGTCGGGAATGAGCTCCGGCAGCACGGCTTCCGCCAGGAAGCCCAGCTCCGGCGGCGGCGGCGGCACCTCCGCCGCGCCCACCGCCTCCGGCGGCGCCGCCCCGCACTGGGCGAGATGGCGCACGCAATAGGCGGAGCCGGGAGCCGTCGGCGCATTGCAGAACGGCTCGCCGCCGCCGTATCGCCAGTGCTCGGCGGCGACGAAGGAACACCGATTGAGGGAACCGGTCCCCGCATCAATCCCGATTTCATTGACCGCCACGGTTCGGCGGGGTATCCCAGGAATTAGTGTTCTTGATTTGTTCTTTACCGCGCCCAAGCGCGACCTACTTTGGTATGCACCAGCATGGAACATGACCCTGTCTCCCGAGATACTCCCTGGCCCGGACCCGCCGCCCTCCGGGAGCATGGGTGTCGTACGCTCATAGCGTTCGACAGTCAACACAAAAAGCGTATCGCGGCCCATGGAGTTCGCGTACAGACTGGGTCGATGGTGGAAGTCTCCGCGGTCTCGCGCCGTCTCAAGCAGTTGCGCCAGCGGTCCGGCCTGTCGATCCGGCAGGTCGCGGAGGCGCTCGGCATGGAGCACGGCTCGAGCTATCAGCACTACGAGGACCGCTTCAAAAAGCCCTTGATGCCCCTCGACCTCGTGCTGAAGCTGGTGCCGATCTTCGAGCCCAAGGGCGTCGAGGCGGCGGAGCTCTTCGCGCTGGCCGGCGTCGACGGCAGCGGCCACCGCCCGCTGGCGGGCCCGGCGCGCCCCGAGGCCGGCGCCCCCACCCTCCGGATCGAGGAGCTCGACGTGCGCGCCGGCGCCGGCAGCGGCTTGACCGACGCCGGCAGCCGGGCGGTCGCGGAATGGCAGATCCCCAGCGAGATCATCCGCGGCTACACCACCGCGCCGGCGGCGGAGCTGCGCATCATCACCGTGCTCGGCGACAGCATGGAGCCGACGTTGATGCCGGGCCAGCGCGCGCTGGTGGACACCGGCGACCGGCGGCCGAGCCCGCCCGGCATCTTCGTGGTGTGGGACGGCCTCGGCCTGGTGGTGAAGCGCGTGCAGCTCCTGCCGCACACCGATCCGCCGCGGGTGAAGATCACCTCCGACAATCAGGCCTACGAGCCCTACGAGCGCAGCCTCGACGAGGCGTACATCCAGGGCCGCGTCATCGGCCAGTGGCGGTGGCTGTAGGGCGGCGGCTGGCAGCCAGCGTCCTACGCCGTCGGCAGCCGGTAGTCCTGAAAGATCTCGCGCAGGCGCGTCTTCAGAATCTTGCCCGTGGCGGTATGCGGAATCTCCGTGACGAAGGCGATGTCATCGGGAACCGCCCATTTCGCGAGACGCGCCTTGAGGAAGGTCAGGATCTCCTCCTTCTGCGGCCGGCGTCCGTCCTTCGGCACCACCACCAGCAGCGGCCGCTCCGCCCATTTCGGATGCGGCAGGCCGATGACCGCCGCCTCCTGCACGTCGGGATGCCCCACCGCCGCGTTCTCCACGTCGATGGAGCTGATCCACTCGCCGCCTGACTTGATGACGTCCTTGCGGCGGTCGACGATCTGGAGATAGCCGTCGGCGTCGATGGTGCAGACGTCGCCGGTGCGGAACCAGCCGTCCTCGTCGAAGGCCTGCCGCGTCGCCTCCTCATCCCCAAAATAGGCACCGATGATCCAGGGCCCGCGCACCAGAAGCTCGCCGCGGGAGACGCCGTCGTGGGGCTGCACCGCGCCGTCGGCGTCCACCAGCTTCATCTCGACGCCATAGAGGGCGCGGCCCTGCTTGCCCTGGATCGCTTCCTGCGCCTCCCGGGGCAGTGTCGCGAATTTGGCCTTGAGCGTGCAGATCGTGCCCACCGGGCTCATCTCCGTCATGCCCCAGCCCTGGATCGCGCGGACGCCGTGCTTCTCCTCGAAGGCCCGGATCATTGCCGGCGGCAGCGCCGAGCCGCCCACGATCACGCGCTTCAGGACGTCGAAGCGCCTGTTGCCCTCGTCGAGATATTTGAGGAGCGCCAGCCACACCGTCGGCACGCCGAGGCCGATCGTCACCCGCTCCGCCTGGAAGAGATCATAGAGGCTGGCGCCGTCGAGATTGGGGCCGGGAAACACCAGCTTCGCCCCGCCCATCGCCGCCGAATAGGGAATGCCCCAGGCATTGACGTGGAACATCGGAACGACGGGGCAGACCGAATCCCACATGGCGATCGACGTGTTGTTCGCCATGCAGCAGGAAAAGGCGTGCAGCACCGTGGAGCGGTGCGTGTAGAGCACGCCCTTGGGATTGCCCGTCGTGCCCGAGGTGTAGCAGAGCGATGAGGCGGTGTTCTCGTCGAACTCCGGCCAGTCCATGTCCGGCGTCTCCACATCCAGCAGCTCCTCGTAGCAGAGGAGGCCGGGAAGATTGATCGCGGGCATGTGGGCGCGGTCGGTCATGGCGACGAAATGGCGGACCGGCTTCCACTCCGCCGCCAGCTTCTCCACCAGAGGCGCGAAGCTCAGGTCGAAGAAGACGACCTTGTCCTCCGCGTGATTAACGATGTAGCGAAGCTGCTCGGCGAAGAGGCGAGGATTGATGGTGTGGCAGACGGCACCGATGCCGGAGACGCCGAAATAGAGCTCGTAGTGGCGATAGCCGTTCCACGCCAGGGTCCCGACGCGATCGCCGGCCTCGACGCCGAGGCGCCGCAGCGCCTTCGCCAGCTGCTTGGAGCGCCGCTCCGCTTCCGCGTAGGTGTAGCGGTGGATCGGCCCTTCGTTGGTACGCGAGACGATCTCAGTGTCGGCGTGACACTGGCCCGCATATTCGATGAGGTGCTGGATCAGCAACGGCCGATCCATCATCAAGCCCCGCATGACGGCCTCCCCATGCATGAGGGAATTAACCCTCTTTATTCGCGATCGTTTCTACTTAAAGAAGTAGCGGAAACCGTCGCGGCAGGCGAGATCAGAATGACGTGCTGAGGCCGCCGTCCACGGTCAGCACGTGGCCGTTGACGTAGCTCGCCGCATCGGAGGCGAGGAAGACCGCGGCGCCGGCGATCTCCCCGGGCTTGCCCCAGCGGCGCAGCGGAATGCGACGGCGGACGAATTCCTTGACGCCGGGATCGCCCACCATCGGTGCATTGGTCTCGGTGGCGAAATAACCGGGCGCGATGGCGTTGGTGGTGATGCCCGCAGGCCCGAACTCGCAGGCGAGCGCCCGGGCGAAGCCGGCGAGCCCGCCCTTGGCCGCGATATAGGCGGCGTCATTGGCGCGGCCGAGGGGACCGGCGATCGAGGTCATCAGGATGATCCGCCCGGCCCCGCGCGGCGCCATCAGCCCGACCGCCGCCTTGGCGAGATGAAAGGACGCCGTCAAGTTGACGTCGAGCACGCGGCGGAACTCCATGGGCGAGATCTCGCCGAGCGGCCGGCGGTCGCGGATGCCGACGTTGCTGACGAGGATGTCGAGGCCGCCGAACTTCTTCGCCAGGCGGCGGAACGCCGCCGCCACCGCCTTGGGATCGGCGACGTCGAAGGCAAGCGCCGACGCCGCGAGGCCGCGCCGCTTGAGCTGCGCCGCGGCGGCGCTGAGGCGCCTGCGGTCGCGGCCGTTCAGGATCACCTGGGCGCCCGCCACCGCCAGCGCCGTCGCGATGGCGAGGCCGAGGCCCTGGGCGGCGCCGGTGACCAGGGCCACCTTGCCGTCGAGCGCGAAGGGGTGAGCGTTCTTGCCGCGTGTTGCCATGGCGCCGAGCTTGGGGCAGCCGCCCGCCGTTCCGCAAGCGCGGATCCGTGGACAAGTCCCGCCCGATGCTGCAATTTTTGCCCCTACACAAGAGGAGGCGGCGGATGGACGCGGCAAAGGGCAAGGTCGGCGTGGTCGGCGCGGGACTCATGGGCGCGGAGATCGCCCTCGTCTACGCCCTCGGCGGCTACGACGTCCTGTTGACGGACCGCGGCGAGGCGGAGCTCCGCACGGCCCTCGACCGTCTCGCCGGCATTCTCGACAAGGGCATCGTCCGCGGCTTCTACCAGGAGGCCGAGAAGCCGGCGGCGCTGGCGCGCATCGCCATCACGACAGACCTCGACCGCTTCGCCGACCGAGACATGGTGACCGAGGCGGTGTTCGAGGACGAGAAGGTGAAGGCCGAGATCTACCGCACCCTCGACCGCGTCTGCCGGCCGGACGCCCTCATCGCCAGCAACACCTCGAGCATCGCGATCTCCGTGCTCGCCTCCTACCTGAGCCCGGCGCGGCGGCCGCACTTCCTCGGCACCCACTACTTCTCGCCGGTATCGCGCATGAAGCTGGTGGAGGTGATCCCGCAGTTCGACACGTCGGAGGCGGCGATCGAGCGGGCGATGACCTACTGCCGCGCCGCCGGCAAAACGCCGATCCGGGTCAAGGACGTCGTGGGCTTCGCCGTCAACCGCGTGCTGCACGCCTTCGTCATCGAGGCGATCAAGCTGGTGGAGGAAGGTGTGGCGACGCCCGAGGACATCGACCTCGCCTGCAAGCTCGGCCTCGGCCATCCCATCGGCCCCTTCGAGCTGATGGATGTCACCACCTCCAGCCTCTGCCTCCAGGTGCAGGAGATCCTCCAGGACGCCTACGGCGAGCGCTTCCGCCCGCCGGCCCTCCTGAAGCAGCGGGTGAAAGCCGGCTACCTCGGCCGCAAAGCCGGCCGCGGCTGGCTCAAGAGCGCGGAGAAACGGAAATAATCGGGGTCAAGATCCCGCGTCCTTCGACGCGCTCCGCTTGCTCAGGATGAGGGAGGTTTTCTTTCCGCCATCCCCCCATCTCCTCATCCTGAGCAAGCGGCCCATTGGGCCGTGCGTCGAAGGACGCACGATGCCCTACCCACACTCCCCATGAACGCCTACGTCTACATTCTCCGCTGCGCCGATAACTCCTACTACGTCGGCAGCACGCGAAATTCGCTGGAGGATCGCGTTGCCCAGCACAATGCGGGCAATTTTGACGGCTATACCTCCACCCGGCGTCCGGTGGCCCTTGTCTTCCAGCAGGATTTCGACCGCATCACGGATGCCATCGCGGCCGAGCGACAAATCAAGGGCTGGAACAGGGCGAAGAAGGAAGCGTTGATCGCCGGCAACTATGAGCTTCTGCGGCTATTGTCCCAACAATACGCCACCAGGAATGAAGGCTAGCGGGTTGCGTCCTTCGACGCGCGGCCCAATGGGCCGCTTGCTCAGGATGAGGACATTTTCTTTTTGCATTCTCCCATCTCCCTCATCCTGAGCAAGCGGAGCGCGTCGAAGGACGCACGCCCTCGACCCAGCCCCTATCCCTGCCTCACCCCCTTCAGCGCCTCCAGGATCGCGATCAGGCAGCGGTCGCGTTCCGCGGCAAGCTCGGCGATGGAGCGGCCGGCGGCTTCCTGGTCGACGCCGTCGATGATCATCTTCTGCACCGCCGGCGTCATCTCGGGATTGCCCAGCGACGGCCACCAGTCGTGGGACTGCGGCACGCCGAGATGCGGCATGAAGTGGCGCATGCCGCCGACACCGCCGGCGAGATGAAACGTCAGATGCGGCCCCATGATCGCCCAGCGCAGGCCCGGCCCGTAGGCGATGCCGGCGTCCACGTCCTCGACGCTGGCGACGCCCTCCGCCACCAGGCTGACCGCCTCGCGCCAGAGCGCCGCCTGCAGGCGGTTGACGAGATGGCCGGGCACCTCCTTGCGGATGTGGATCGGGTGCTTGCCGATCTCGCGGTAGAAGGCGAGCGCGCGCTCGATCGTCTGGGGCGAGGTCTTCTCGCCGCCGACCACCTCCACCAGGGGGATCATGTGCGGCGGATTGAAGGGATGGCCGATGATGCAGCGCTCGGGATGGCGGCAGCGCTGGGCGATGCGGCTGATGAGGATGCCGGAGGAGCTCGAGGCCAGGATCACCTCCGGGGGCAGCGCGCGATCGAGACGCTCGAAGAGCTCGATCTTCATCTCCTCGCGCTCCGGCCCGCTCTCCTGCACGAAGCTCGCGCCCTCGAGCGCCGCCACGGGATCGCGCACGAAGGTGATCCGGTCCGGCGACGCATTTGCAGAGAGGCCGAGGCGGGAGAGCGCGATCCACGCGGTCTTGACGTATTGGCGCAGGAACTCCTCGCCGTTGGGCGCGGGATCGCTCGCGGTCACCGAATATCCGCGCGACAGGAAATAGGCGGCCCAGCTCGCGCCGATGGTGCCGGCGCCGATGACGGCGACGTGCTTCTGCGACATGGCTTCCTCCCGATTATAGACCTTTGAAGAAGGCGCGGATCTCGCGGGCCGCGAGCTCCGGCTTCTCGTAGTGGACGAAATGGCCGGCTTCCGGCGCGGTGCCGACCCTGGCATTGCTGAAGTAGTCGCCGATCCGGTCGCTCCACTCGCTCTTGAGAACGGGATCGCTCTCGCCCCAGAGCACCCGCGTCGGCACCGCAATCGGCACCGGCGCTGGGAGTTCGCCCCGCAGCATCGCGAGCCGAGCTTTCCAGGCGCTGATGTACCAGTTGAAACCGCCCTGGAGATTGCCCGGCTTCATGAAGTTGTCGACCCAGACCTCCAGATCCTCGTCGAAGACGTGGGGATCGTGGGCCCAGTGGCTGAGGAAGTGACGGAAATAGATCCGGCACGCCTCTCGGGAACTGCCGACCAGCGCCGCGGCAGACGGCAGCCGGTGAAAGGCCTGATACCAGATCTCGATCAGGTGCTCCGGCGCCCCTGCGCGCGCGCCCATCCCGGGATAGGGGCAATTGAAGAAGAAAAACCCGCTCAGGCGATCCGGCCGCAGCCGTGCCATGCTCTGTGCCGCATAGGCACCCACGTCATGGGAGACGACGCCGACGCGCTTAAGCCCAAGCCCGTCGACGAGCGCCAGCATATCCGCCGCGTGCACATCGGCGCCGGCCTGGTCGGAGGGTCCCGTGGTCGGCTTCTCGCTGTCGCCGAAGCCACGGAGATCCGGCACGATGACGTCGAAATCGCGGGCGAGATCGGGAATCACCTTTCGCCACGCATACCAGAACTCCGGCCAGCCGTGCAGCAGCAGCAGCGGCTCTCCCTGTCCCTCGCGGACGTAGTGGAGGCGAATGCCGTTCGCCTGGATGTAATGCGATTTGAACCCCGCCATCGGAAACCTCCGCGCTCTTGGGGAGAGCATTGTTTCGCGGCCGGGCGGCGAAAGCAACCTGGGTCAGGCTAGGGAGGACTGCACATAGATCGTGCGTGCTTCGAGACGCGGTCCTGCGGACCGCTCCTCAGCATGAGGACCATCGGAAATGGCACAAAGAAAACCGCCTCATCCTGAGGAGCCTGCGAAGCAGGCGTCTCGAAGGACGCACGATCTTCATCCAGCCATCACCCACTACACCGCCTTCAGCGCACGGTCGAGATCCTCGATCAGGTCCGCCGCGTCCTCCAGTCCGACCGAAAGACGGACCAGGCCGGGATCGATGCCGAGGGTCTGCTTCTCCGCCTCGCTGAGGCGCTGGTGCGTCGTGGTGGCGGGGTGGGTGATGAGGCTCTTGGCGTCGCCGAGGTTGTTGGAGAGCTTCACGATGCGCAGCGCATTCTGGAACTTGAACGCGCCCGCCTTGCCGCCGGCGACGACGAAGGTGACGAGGTTGCCGCTGCCGCTCATCTGCTGGCGCGCGAGACGGTGCTGCGGATGGCTCTCGAGGCCGGGATAGTAGGTGCGCTCGACCTTGGGATGGCGGTCGAGGAAGGCGGCGACCTCGCCGGCGCTCCGCACATGCTGGGCCACGCGCAGCGGCAGCGTCTCGAGCCCCTTCACCAGGAGCCAGGCATTGAACGGGCTGAGCGCCGGCCCGGTGTGGCGCAAGAAAGGCGAGAGCTGCTCCGTGATGAACTTGCGCGATCCCAGCACCGCGCCGCCGAGGCTGCGGCCCTGGCCGTCGATGTGCTTGGTGGCGGAATAGACGACGACGTCGGCGCCGAGCGCGAGCGGCTTCTGCAGCAGCGGCGTGGCGAACACGTTGTCGACGATGAGGAGCGCGCCGGCGTCGTGGGCGAGCTGCGCCACCGCCTTGAGGTCGACGATCTCCAGGGTCGGGATTGGAGGGCGTCTCCAGGAAGACCGCCTTGGCGGGCGTGGCGAGCGCGCGGCGCCACGCGTCGAGATCCCGGCCGTCCACCAGCTCGGTCTCGACGCCGTAGCGCGGCAGGATCGTGTTGATGATGTAGAGGCAGGAGCCGAAGAGCGCGCGGGAGGCCACCACGCGGTCGCCGGCCTTCACCAGGCAGGCGAGCGAGGCGAACACCGCCGCCATGCCGCTGCCGGTGGCGCGGCACGCCTCGGCGCCTTCGAGGAGACGCAGGCGCTCCTCGAACATGGTGATGGTGGGATTGGCGTAGCGCGAATAGACGTAGCGCGAGCCGTCGTTGGCGAAGGCGGATTCCGCTTCCTCGGCGCTCCCGTAGACATAGCCCGAGGTCATGTAGATGGCCTCGCTGGTCTCGAGATGCTGGCTTCTGAGCCCGCCGCCATGCACCAGCAGCGTGCCGAGGCGGGCGTTTTCCGGAAGGGGAGAAGTGTCGGACATCGGTCGTCTCCATCAGAGGCGCCGGTGCGGCCAACAAAAAACCCTGGCCCGCGAATGGGTCCAGGGTTCCGATGGGAACTCCGACCTTTTAGCGGTTGGTTTTACGTGGTCGCAAGCCGGTCGGCCAAATCACCACGAAGTGTCGATGACATAGCGCGTTCCCGCGCCGGCTGTCAAGCCTCCGCCTACAGCACCAGCTGTCCCGCGACGATGAGGAGAACGGCGGCGAGCACCGCGCGCAGCACGGTGTCCGGCACGCGGCCGGCGATATAGCTGCCGAGCAGGATGCCCGGCAGCGAGCCCACCAGCAGCGACCCCATGAGGTGCCAGTCGATCGTGCCGATGATCCAGTGGCCGATGCCGGCGACGAAGGTCAGCGGTACGGCGTGGGCGATGTCGGATCCCACGATCCGCGCGGTGGACATGCGGGGATAGAGCAGGATGAGCCCGGTGACGCCGATCGCGCCGGCGCCCACCGAGGAGATCGACACCAGCACGCCGAGCACAGCGCCCATGGCGATGGTGAATCTTATCGTGCGGCGCGGATCGAGCTCGCCGACGTGAGAGCCGTAGAACGCCAGGATCTTCTTGCGGAAGATCAGCGTCGTCGCGGTCACGAAGAGCGCGATGCTCAACACCGTCGTGATCACCGTCTGCACGCCCGATGTCGCGAGATCGAAGCGCGACAGGACGAAGAGCGTCAGCGCGGTCATCGGCACGCTGCCGGTCGCCAGGCGCCCCACCACGCGCCAGTCGATGCGGTGGCCGAGGCCGTGCGCCAGGGTGCCGCCGGTCTTGGTGACGGAGGCGTAGAGGAGATCGGTGCCGACCGCGGTCGCGGGATGGATGCCGAACAGCAGGATCAGGATCGGCGTCATCAGCGAGCCGCCGCCGACGCCGGTCATTCCCACCAGCATGCCGACCGCGAAGCCGGAGGCGGAGTAGAGCAGATCGATCGTGTGCACGGCCTGCATCGTCTGGCCTCGCCTCCCCGGCGGCGCGCGGCCGGACCCGCCGATCGTCTCGTAATGTGAAACTCGTGTAAATCACATAATGCGTTCGGAATTTTCTGCTCGCGCCCGCTCGCGGAATTCTTCATTAAGATAGGCCGGAAAATCGGCGGCGGCGCGGCGGAGCAGTCCGCGGCGGCGCGGCACCTTACCTGGGGGACACATGACTCTCTTCGACCTCACCGGCAAGACGGCGATCGTCACGGGATCCTCGCGGGGCATCGGCCGCGCCATCGCCGAGCAGCTGGCGGCGCACGGCGCCAAGGTGGTGATCTCCAGCCGCAAGGCGGGCCCTTGCGAGGAGGTTGCCGCCGCCATCACCAAGGCCGGCGGCACGGCGATCAGCATCCCCTGTCACGTCGGCGAGAAGTCGCAGCTCGAGGCCCTGGTGGCGCGCACGCGCGAGGCCTTCGGTCCCGTCGACATCCTCGTCTGCAACGCCGCGGTCAATCCCTACTACGGGCCCCTCACCGACATTCCCGACGAGGCCTACGATCGCACGATGAACACCAATGTGCGGAGCAGCCTGTGGCTCGCGAAGCTGGTGCTGCCGGAGATGGCGGCGCGGAAGGACGGCGTGATCATCCTGGTGTCGAGCATCGCCGGCATCCGCGGCAGCGCCAACCTCGGCACCTATGCGATCTCCAAGGCGGCGGACCTGCAGCTGGCGCGCAATCTCGCGACGGAATGGGGCCAGCACAACGTCCGCATCAATTGCATCGTGCCCGGCCTGGTCAAGACCGACTTCGCCCGCGCGCTCTGGGAGAACAAGGAGCTGCTGGCGGAGACCCTTCGCACGACGCCGCTCCGCCGCATCGGCGATCCCGTCGACATCGCCGGTGCCGCCGTCTTCCTGGCCTCCGCCGCCGGCAGCTTCATCACGGGACAGTCCATCGTCGCCGACGGCGGCGTCACGATCGCGGGGCGGCTGTAGGAGGCTACCTACAACGGGCGGATCGAATAGATCACTTCGCCCTTGAACTTCCCCTCGTCCGGCGCCCACGGGAAGTAGATCACCCATTGCAGGCGCACCTCGGCGCCGACCTGCGTCAGGCCGGCGAATTCCTTGCGCAGGGTCCCGGTCATGTTGACGACGTCGAGAACGCCCTGCGGGCCGATGACCAGCGCCTGGGGGACCCACTGCATCCCTTCCAGGGAGCTCAGGAATACGCGATAGAACTCGGCCGCCTGCCCGTGGCCTTCCCAGCGCTGACCCGTGGGCACCAGCTCCATGACGCAATCATCGGTGAAGACGCCGAGCATGATCGCCATCTGCGTGTCCGAACGTCTCCTCCGTGAACGGCTTGAACAGCACCTCCTCGCCGTGAACGTGGATGAGCCAGGCGCGCCGGACCGCATCGTAGCTCTCTGGCGTCACGCCCCAGGTGATCGGCCGCCCCTTGAAGCGGGGATCGGCGAGCAGCTCCGCAACGGGATCCGCGCTCATCCCGCTCACGCGATCTCGAACAGACCCGCGGCGCCCATGCCGCCGCCGATGCACATGGTGACGACGACGTGGCGCGCCTTGCGGCGCTTGCCCTCGAGGAGGGCGTGGCCGAGGAGGCGCGCGCCGCTCATGCCGTAGGGGTGGCCGACGGAGATCGCGCCGCCGTCGACGTTGTACTTGTCGGGATCGATGTCGAGGCGGTCGCGGCAATAGAGGCATTGCACCGCGAAGGCTTCGTTCAGCTCCCAGAGATCGATGTCGCCGATGCGGAGGCCGTGGCGCTCCAGCAGCTTTGGGATCGCGAACACCGGACCGATGCCCATCTCGTCGGGCTCGCAGCCCGTCACCACCATCCCGCGATAGATGCCCAGCGGCTCGATCCCGCGCTTCTCCGCGAGCTTCGCGTCCATGACCACGCAGGCGGAGGCGCCGTCGGAAAGCTGGCTCGCGTTCCCCGCCGTGACATGCCCGCCGTCCCGCACCGGCTTCAGGCCGGCAAGGCCTTGCGCCGTGGTGTCGGCGCGCGGCCCCTCGTCCTGGGTCAGCGTCACCGGCTCGGTCCATTTGCGGCCGCTCGCCTTGTCGGTCATCTCCTTGACGGTGGGGAGCGGCACGATCTCGGCGTCGAAGCGGCCCGCCTTCTGCGCCGCCGCGGTGCGCTGCTGGCTCAGGAGCGCGAACTCGTCCTGCTTCTCCCGCGTCACCTGATAGCGCCGCGACACCACCTCGGCGGTGTCGATCATCTGCATCCAGAGCTCGGGCTTGCGCTTCTGCAGCCACTCTTCCGGCGCCGTCGCCATGTTGGTGGTGGTCTGCACCATGCTGATGGATTCGACGCCGCCCGCGACCATGACGGGGACGCGGTCCACCATCACCCGCTGCGCCGCGATGCTCACCGCCATCAGGCCGGAGCTGCAGAAGCGGTTGATGGTCTCGCCGGCCACCGTCACCGGAAGCCCGGCGCGGATCGCCGCCAGGCGCGCGACGTTGTTGCCGGTGACGCCCTCGGGGAAGCCGCAGCCGATGACGACGTCCTCGACCTCGGCGGGATCGATCTTCGCCCGCTCCACCGCGTGCTGGATCACGTGGCCCGCCAGCGTGGCGCCATGAGTCATGTTGAAGGCGCCACGAAAGGCCTTGCCGATCGGCGTGCGCGCCGTCGAGACGATGACAGCTTCGTTCATCGCGAATCTCCTCCTCTTGGCTGGCCGCTAGGAAACGCGGTTATGGCGCCGGTGGCAAGAGGGCCATTCCACGAGGCTGGACGGCGCCAAGGCCGCTCCGGCACCATGCGGGGAAACCGCATCGACGGAGGACATTGCCCATGCGACGGTTCGCCAGCCTTGCCGCCTTGAAAGCCGCCGTGGGCGAGAGCCTGGGCACCAGCGACTGGGTCGAGGTGCCGCAGGCGCGGATCGACGGCTTCGCTGAGGTCACCAACGATCACCAGTGGATCCACGTCGATCCCGAGCGCGCCCGGCACTCACCCCTCGGCGGCACCATCGCCCACGGCTACCTCACGCTGTCTCTGCTTCCCGGCATGATCTACACCCTCTATGACGTGGAGGGCGTCGCCTCCAAGCTCAACTACGGCTCGAACCGCATCCGCTTTCCGGCGCCGGTGCCGAGCGGCAGCCGCATCCGCACCCACCTCAAGCTGATCGCCGCCGAGGACGCCGAGGGCGGCGCGCTCCGCGTCATCTGCGAGGCGCTGGTGGAGCGCGAGGGCGGCGCCAAGCCGGTCTGCATCGCGGAGCTCATCACGCTGTTTCTGCCGACACCATAGACTTACCATCTAAACCTACTTGACTGGTGATACTACCGCTCCTATGGTGGCGCTGCGCCACCGACAGGAGCGACCTCCATGCCTCCGCCAAGCTCAGCCGCAAGCTGATCGCCCGCATCTGGCACGGCCAGACCACCGCCGCCATCGCGGAGGAATACACGCAGTACCTCTATGAGAACGGCGTGAAGAAGATCGAGGCGATCCCGAACAATCGCGGCACGCAGATGTTCCGCAAGGTCGAGGGCGGGATCGGCGACTTCACGGTGATCTCGTACTGGGATTCCGTCGACGCGATCAAGCAGTACGCCGGCGAGAACTACGAGAAGACCAACGTGCTGCCGCGCGACCCCGAGTACCTCCTCACCGTCGAGCCCACCGTCCGGCACCTCGAGGTGCTGGTGAACGACTGGACCCCGGCCTCCTAATCATTATCGGCGGCGGCCTTGCCCTGGGCCGCGAGCCAGGTCGCGTAGTCGATGCGCTTCAGCTCGAAGCGGTCGTGGACATGAGCGTAGCCGTTGCCGGAGAGACGGGCCACCGGCTGCAGCTTGTCGATCTCCACGTGATTGCGCGGGCCCAGCACATCGTCGTGGATGTGGAAGCGCAGCACCTCGCCCAGCACGATCGAGCGCTTGCCGTGCTCGCCGAAGCGCAACTCCTCCATCAGCTTGCATTCCATCGCCACGGGCGATTCCGCGATCCGCGGCGGCTTCACCGCGGTCGAGGCCGCCGGCGTGAGATTGGCCGGCACCAGCTCGTCCACGCCCTCGGGAAAGTCGACGGCGCAGATGTTCATGCGCTCGGCGATCTCCTCGCTCACGATGTTGACGACGAACTCCCGGGTGGCGCGGATGTTGCGCACGGTGTCCTTGGGGGCGCCCTTGCGCTCCTCAACGCCGATGATCAGGATCGGCGGATCGTGGCTGAAGCAGTTGAAGAAGCTGAAGGGGGCGGCATTCGTGACGCCGTTCTCGTCGACCGTCGTCACCAGGGCGATCGGCCGCGGCACCACCGAGCCGATCAGCAGCTTGTAGCGCTCGCGGGGATCGAGGGTCGTGAAATCGAATTCCATGTGCTTCCCTATTCCGGCGGCAGCACCGCGCCGGTCTGGGCGGTGATGCGGCCATAGTGCTCGATGCGGCGGTGCTTGGCGAAGTTGAAGATCGTGTTCTTGATGAACGCGCAGGAGTCGAGATCGAGCTCGGCGATGACGAGCTCGTCGCCCTCGGTCTTGGCCAGCGCCACGATCTCGCCGGAGGGATTGACGATGCAGCTTCCCGCCATCATCGGTACGCCCTCCTCCATCCCGGCCTTGGCGCTGCCGATGACGTAGGTGCCGTTCTGGTAGGCGCCTGCCTGCATGCTCAGGTGATTGTGGAACATGCGAAGTTTCTCGCCTTCCGGCGCCACGCCATTCTCCGACGGGGTGTTGTAGCCGAGCATGACGAGCTCGACGCCCTGCAATCCCATGACGCGGAAGGTCTCGGGCCAGCGCCGGTCGTTGCAGAGGCACATCCCCATGATGCCGCCCATGCTGCGCCAGACCGGGAAGCCGAGGTCGCCGACTTCGAAGTAGCGCTTCTCCAGATGCTGCCACGGCCGCTGCGGCTCGTAGTCGGAGTGGCCGGGCAGATGCACCTTGCGGTACTTGCCGACGATCTTGCCGCGTTGGTCCACCAGGATCGAGGTGTTGAAGCGATGGGTGACGCCGCCCTCGACGACCTTCTCGCAATATCCCAGATAGAAACCCACGCCGAGGGAGGCCGCCGCCTCGAAGAGACGCCGCGTCTCCGGGCCCGGCATCTCCGTCTCGAAGAACTCGTCCACTTCGGTCTGGTCCTTCATGAACCAGCGCGGGAAGAAGGTGGTGAGCGCCATCTCCGGATAGACCAGCAGCGTGACGCCTTTGCTGTGACCCTCGCGCAGCAGCGCCAGCAGACGGTCGACCACCTGGCGCCGCGTCTCGGCGCGGGCGATCGGTCCCAGTTGCGCCGCGGCGGCCTTCAGAAGACGAGCCATTGATTTCGGGACCTTTCTACGCCTGCGCCGGCGTCACGAGCCGACCGGTGGTCGGATCGAAGTTCGTGGGAAAATTCCCGCTCGGCCGCGCCGCCGCCGAGAGCTCGCAGGGCAGGAACTTGCCCCGCCCGGGCGCGCCCTTGACCTCGCCGTCGCCCCACACCACCTCGCCCCGCGACAGCGTGATCACCGGCCAGCCCGTGACCTTGCGGCCCTCGTAGGGCGTGTAGTCCATGGCGTCGTGCAGGTCGGCCTGGCGGATGGTGACGGATTTCTCCGGATCCCAGATCGCGATGTCGGCGTCGGCGCCCACCGCGATGCTGCCCTTGCGCGGATAGAGGCCGTAGAGCTTGGCCGCCGTCGTCGAGCTCAGGGCCACGAACTTGGTGAGGTCCATCCGTCCCGTGCGCACGCCTTCGGAGAAGAGCAGCGGCAGGCGCACCTCGAGGCCGGGCACGCCGTTGCCGATCTTCTTGAAGTGGGCGTTCGGCCCATGATGCAGCTTGCCGCTGGCATCCATGCGATAGGGCGCGTGGTCCGAGGAGAAGACGTCGAAGACGCCGGTCTCGAATCCGCGCCAGACCAGCTCCTGGTTCGCCTTGTCCCGGGGCGGCGGGCTGCACATGCAGCGGGCACCCTCCATGCCCGGCTGATCCAGGTCCTCGGCGCTGAGGAACAGATACTGCGGGCAGGTCTCCGCATAGATCTTGAGGCCGCGGCCGCGCGCCCAGGCGATCTGGTCGATCGCCTCGCGGCCGGAGACATGCACGATGAGGATCGGCACGTCGATGATCTCGGCGAGGCTGATGGCGCGATGGGTGGCCTCGCGCTCGGCGATCGCCGCGTGCGCCACCGCGTGGAATTTCGGCGCGGTGTGGCCGGCGGCGAGCAGCTTCTCGGTCAGGAAGGTGATGACGTCATGGTTCTCCGCATGGACCATGACCAGCGCGCCCTCGCGCCGCGCCACCGCCAGCACTTCCAGCGTCTCGCGGTCGCTGAGCTTCAGGGCATCGTAGGTGAGATAGATCTTGAACGAGGTATACCCGTCCTTGATCAGCGCCGGCAGCTCCTGCCCGAGCACGTCGGGCCGCGGATCGGAGATGATGAGATGGAAGGCGTAGTCGATGATCGCCTTGCCCTCGGCCTCGCGGTGGTAGTCCTCCACCACCTTGCGCAGCGACTGGCCCTTGTGCTGGGCGGCGAAGGGTATGAGCGTGGTGTTGCCGCCCGCCGCCGCCGAGCGCGAGCCGCTCAGGAAATCGTCGGCGGTGGCGATCCCCATGGACGACACCTGGGCGATGTGGCAGTGGCTGTCGATGCCACCGGGCAGCACCAGCTTGCCCGCGGCGTCGATCTCCCGCTTGCCGGGCCCCAGGGAGGCCGCCAGCGCGGTGATCCGCCCCGCCGTCACACCCACGTCCGCCTTGAAGACGTCGGCGCTGGTCGCCACGGTGCCGTTGCGGATCACGAGGTCGAAATCGGTCATTCCCGGAGGTCCCTGGTCAGAAAGCGCGTTTGCGGATAAGGATTATACGGATCGCCCCCGCCCTGGGTAGCCCGAACCATAGGCTGCCAATGTAGGGGCACACGTCCTTCCTATGCATGGGATATGCCATGGCACTCCTCGATGAATCCGCGCGCGGCTTCTACATGATCTCGGCGACGCCGTTCACCGACGACGGCGCCATGGACTGGTCCTCCACCGACCGGCTGATGGACTTTCACATCGAGTGCGGCATCGACGGCATCACCATCCTCGGCATCATGGGCGAGGCGCCGAAGCTCACGCCCGATGAATCCGCGGCCTTCGTGAAGCGCGTGATCCAGCGCGTGGGTCCGGCGATGCCCGTCATCGTCGGCGTCACCAGCGCCGGCTTCGGCATCGCCGGCGACCTGGCGCGGCTCTCCATGGACCTGGGCGCCGCCGGCGTCATGGTGGCCGGCAATGGCGCTCTCAAGACCGACGACCAGATCTATGCCTATTTCGCCGGCGTCATCAAGGAGCTGGGGCCGGAGATCCCGGTGGTGCTGCAGGATTATCCCCAGACCACCAACGTCTATTTCTCGCCGACGCTCCTGAACCGCCTCTTCAACGATTTCCCCACCATCAAGATGATGAAGCACGAGGAGGCGCCGGGCCTGCGCAAGATCTCGAAGATCCGCGCCGCCGAGGACACCGGCGCCCGCAAGCGTCGCATCAGCATCCTGGTCGGCAACGGCGGCCAGCACCTGATGCAGGAGCTCGCCCGCGGCGTCGACGGCGCCATGACCGGCTTCGCCTTCCCGGAAGCCCTGGTGGAGGTGGTGAAGCTCTGGTTCGCCGGCAAGCGCGAGGTGGCGGAGGATCTCTTCGACGCCTATCTGCCGGTCATCCGCCACGAGAACCAGCTCGGCCTCGGCCTGGCGCTCCGCAAGGAGACGCTGCGCCGCCGCGGCATCATCGCCAGTTCTCGGGTCCGGGCCCCTGGTCCCGCCCTCGATGCGGACGATCAGGCGGAGCTCACCCATCTCCTCGACCGCCTGGAGCGCGCCAAGCGCGCGGTCGGCGTAACCGTGCCGCCGCTTCGCCTCGCCGGCGAGTAGCTCACTCCTCCGGCGGCAGCGCGCTCTCGTGCCAATGGGCGAGTAGCAGTCGCGACAGGCGGTCGAGAATGAAATAGATCAGCATGCCCGTGAGCGCCAGCAGCACCAGCGCCGCGATCTGGCGCCGGATCTCCAGGCGGTATCCCGCTTCCAGGATCCGATAGGCGAGCCCCGTCTCGGCGCCGCCGGTGCCCGCGACCAGCTCTGCCACGACGGCGCCAATCAATGCCAGCCCGCCGCTGATCCGCACGCCCGCGAGAAAATTCGGCAATGCCGTCGGCAGGCTGAGATAGCGGAGTGTCTGCCAGCGGGTGGCGCCATATAACCGGAACAGGGCCACCAGATTGCGATCGGCACTGTTGAGGCCGAGAGTGGTATTGGCGACGATGGGAAAGAACGCGACCATCCAGGCGAGGATCAGCGTCGAGAGATAAGGATCCTGCACCCAGATGATGATCAGCGGCGCGATTGCCACGACCGGCGTCACCTGCAGCGCGATGGCGTAGGGGAGAAGGCTCACTTCCATGAGACGCGACTGGGCGAAGAGAATGGCGATGGCGCCGCCCACCACGATCGCGGCGACCAGCGCGGCGAGCGTGATGCGAACCGTGACCCAGAGCGAGACCAGAAGGCTCGGACCGTCGCGCCAGAGCGTCTCCAGCACCAGGATCGGGCCCGGCAGGATATAGGGCGGAAGCTCCTCGATGCGGACGAGGGCTTCCCAGGCGGCGAGGAAGATGAGCCCCATCACCGCCGGCGCGACGATGCGGAGCCGGAGATCGAGGCGATCGCTCACACCATCGCCCCCGCCAGGCGCTCGGAGAGTCCCCGGCAGAAGGCGGCGTAGGGCATGCTGGTGCGGAGCGCGCCTTCGCGCGGATAGGGTAGATCCACCGGCACGTCGGCGACCACGCGGCCGGGCCGCGGCGCCATCACCACCACGCGGCTGGAGAGGAATGCGGATTCGAAGACGCTGTGGGTGACGAAGATCACGGTCCAGTGCTTCGCCTCCCAGAGGCGCAGCAGATCCTCGTTGAGGCGGAAACGGGTAATCTCGTCGAGGGCCGCGAAGGGCTCGTCCAGCAGCAGGAGCTCGGGATCGGTGACGAGGGCGCGGGCGATCGAGACCCGCATCCGCATGCCGCCGGAGAGCTCGCGCGGATAGGCCCGCTCGAATCCTCCGAGGCCGACGGCGCCGATGGTGGCGGCCATGCGCGGCTCGGCGGCTTCCCGCCCCTCGCCCACGAGCCGCAGCGGCAGGTAGACGTTGTCCCAGACCGTGGCCCAGGGCATCAGCGTCGGCTCCTGGAAGACGAAGCTGACGCGCCGCTGCAAAGCGTCGATGCCGCGGATCGTGCCCGCCGTCGGTTCCGTGAGTCCCGCGATCAGCCGCAGGAGCGTGCTCTTGCCGCAGCCGGAAGGGCCGAGGATGCTGAGAAAGTCGCCCCGGCCCACCGCGAGATCGACGCCGTCGAGGGCGACGGTCCCGCTGCGGAAGACCTTGCGCACGCCCTCGACGGAGACGAGGGCCGTCGCGCCCGCCGGCGGCATGAGAGGGGCGCCGCCCGCGTCCCTACTTCTTCATGCCGATGCCGACGGATTTGTTCACGAACTGCGTCGTGAAGGCCTTGGTGTAGTCGAGCTTCGCATCGTAGAGGCCCTGCTTCGACATCACGCCGAAGAAATCCTTCCAGCGCGCGTCGGTCATGGCGCCGATGCCCAGCTTCAGGGAATCCCCGCTGTCGACGATGCCGTATTCCTTGATCTTGGACATGGCGTAGGTCAGGAGCTCGTCGCTCTGCTCCGGATTGTCCTTCTTGATGAGCGCGTTCGCGGGCGTGGGATCGCCGTAGAGATAGCTGTACCAGCCCTCGATGCTGGCGTTGACGAAGCGCTGCACCAGGTCGGGCTTCTCCTGCACCAGCTTGCGCGAGGTGGCGATGACCGAGGCGTAGCTCGAATAGCCCTGATCGGCGATCAGGAACACGACAGGCTTCACGCCGGCCTTCTCGATCAGCAGCGGCTCGCTGGTGAGGTAGCCCTGCTGCACCGCGTTCTTGTCGGCGAGGAACGGCGCGGTGTTGAAATTGTAGGGACGGATCTGGTCGTCGGTGTAGCCGAATTTGGACTTGAGGAAGAGCCAGGATCCGACCCGCGTGTCGGACCCGATCATGATCGGCTTGCCCTTGAGGGCGGCGAGGCTGTCGTTGCCGACCCCGGCATGGGCGATCAGCACCTGCGGGTCCTTCTGGAAGAGCGCCGCCACCACCACCATCGGCACGGATTCCTTGACGAAGTTCAGCGGGATGAACCCGTTGGGCTCCTCGTCGAAGTCGAGGCGGCCGGCGGCCAGGAGCTGGGCGTGATTCACCTGCGGCCCGCCCTGGCGCAGCGTCACCTCGAGGCCGTACTTGGCGTAGATGCCGGTGGCGATCGCCTGGTAGTAGCCGCCATGCTCGGCCTCGGCCTTCCAGTCGGTGCCGAAGCTCACCTGATCGAGGGCCTGGGCCGGAACCGCCGTCGCGATCAGCCCCGCCACCGCCGCGATGGCGGCCGCCACTTTCAGTCGACGCATGTTCCTCATCTCCCCAAGATCGAAATCCCCCACGCGGTCCCTACGTCGCGTGGACGCAACATCTATACCAGCCCCGGCGGCGGAGGGGGCATCGCGAAAATTAGCGGCGGGCTACCCGTCCGTGCGCGCCCGTCGGCCTTCCAGAGGATATGCGGGGTCGTTGTAGCCGGGGGTCGAGGGATGCCCCGCGGCCACGAGCTCGTCCACCAGAGCCTCGTCCGCGGCGGTGAAGGCATAGTCGAGGGCGCCCATATAGTCGTCCCATTGCGCCTCGGTCCGGGGACCGGCGATGGTGCCGGTCACCAGCTTGTTGTTGAGGACCCAGGAGACGGCGAACTGCCCGGCGGTGATCCCCCGCCCTTCTGCATGTTTTTTGAGCTGCTGGGCGATGCGCAGGGATTCCGGCCGCCACTCCGTCTGCATCATCCGGTGGTCGCTGCGCCCGGCGCGGGTCTCCGCCGGCGGCGGCGCATCCGGCGAGTACTTGCCCGTGAGCACGCCCCGCGCCAGCGGGCTGTAGGCGATCACGCCCAGGCCGTAATAGGCGCAGGCCGGCAGATGCTCCACCTCCGGCATGCGGTTCATGGCGTTGTAGTAGGGCTGGCTCACCACCGGCCGGTCGATGCCGAGCCCGTCGCAGAGATTGCAGATCTCGGCGACGCGCCAGGAGCGGTGGTTCGAGACGCCGAAGTAGCGGATCTTGCCCTGGCGCACGAGGTCGCCCATGGCGCGCACGGTCTCCGCCAGCGGCGTGCCGTGGTCCTCCTTGTGGAGGTAATAGATGTCGATGTAGTCGGTGCCGAGGCGCTTGAGGCTGCCTTCCGCCGCCTGCATCACCCACTTGCGCGAGAGGCCGGCCTCGTTGGCGCCGCGGCCCATGGGATTGGCGAGCTTGGTGGCGAGCACCCAGCCGTCGCGGCTTTTGGCGATCCCGCGCCCCACCACCTCCTCGGACTTGCCGTTGTTGTACTGGTCGGCGGTGTCGAGGAAGTTGACGCCCTGCTCGCGCGCCTTGGCGATGATCCGGTGCGAGGTCGGCTCGTCCGTGGCGCCGCCGAACATCATGGTGCCCAGGCACAAGGTCGAGACCTTGAGGCCGCTCTGGCCAAGCTTGTGGTGTTTCATATTTCGTTTCCTTCCAGGGTCGGACGGCCGCTGATATCGGCGGACGCCGATCTTGGTGGATCGGCCCGGATCGTGCAACGCCCGAGGGTCGGGCGCCCCGGCCGGTTCACCGGGGAGTGATGGTGGCGTCCCGCCCATGACCGCCGCCGGCGGCGCTGGTATGATACTCTCCATCCGCCGTGGCGATGCTCTCGCACCTTGCGACCGAACCTGGAGGGAGCCACCCATGTTCAACCCGACCGCCCTTGTCATCGAGAGCTTCGTCGAGGAGCTCCAGACCATGTACCAGCGGGTCTACGGCCTGCTGGAGCCGGGATATCCCGGCATCATCGGCTTCATCGGCCGGGTGGCGCTGGAGAACATCGCCAACAGCGACGCGCCCTATCACGACGTCAATCACACCATCATGGTGACCCTGGTCGGCCAGGAGATCCTGCGCGGCAAGCACATCAGCGAGGGCGGGATCACGCCCCGGGACTGGCTGCATTTCATGGTGTCGCTGCTCTGCCACGACATCGGCTATGTCCGCGGCGTCTGCCACGGCGACGGCGGCGGCCGCTATGTCATGAATGCCAAGGGCGAGACCACGGAGCTGCCGGCGGGCGCCACCGACGCCTCGCTCACGCCCTATCACGTGAACCGCTCCAAGATCTTCGTGCGCGAGCGCTTCGGCAAGGTCAGCCTGACGGCGATCGACACCATGGTGATCGAGGCCAACATCGAGCACACGCGCTTCCCGGTGCCCCAGGACGACGAGCATTCGAACCGCGGCGACTATCCGAGCCTGGTGCGCGCCGCCGATCTCATCGGCCAGCTCGCCGATCCCAATTACATCCGTAAGATCCCCGCCCTCTTCGCGGAGTTCACCGAGACCGGCACCTGCGACAAGCTCGGCTACCGCAACGCCGGCGACCTGCGCGCCGCATACCCCGCCTTCTTCTGGAAAGCGGTCCGGCCCTACATCACCGAGGGCCTGCGCTATCTGCGCGTGACCCAGGAAGGCAAGCAGTGGATCGCCAACCTCTACGCCCACGTCTTCGCCGAGGAGCACCACGGCGCGATTTGAGGGGGCGCGTTTCAGCGAGCCGTTCAGACCAGCGGGACGGCGCCATCATTGCGCAAGAAGTATGAAGACTAGTCAGCTGGTAGTTGGACCTTGATCGCTAGTCATGCTCTTACATGCCTCAATCCGTGGAGCAGGTTGAGGCTGTCAAAGGCGATCACATCGCGCGGCTTCCATAATTCACGATCGGGGAATTCGTAGCGATCCTCGCTGAGATTCCGCCGGGCGGCACGGCCTCGAAGCTGCACACCGGATCGGGATTGCGAAAGGACGGACCGCTGCTGGGCCTGCCCCGAGCACCGATCTCGATGATCGGCGCCGATCATGCTGATGCTGATCATCATCGCCATCATCATGACGACGACATCGCCATCGACGCCATTGCACCGGTCAAACCAACGGGCACGCCGGAAACCGCCTCGTATAACCCAAGCAATTTCAAAGATTTATAGTGGGGGTGGGGGAGGTGCCCGCTCCCACCTCCTTGAATGCCGCCCTCGTCCCACCATTTATTTGGTTCTCTTGAAAGAACCTTAAGCTGGTTAAAGTGCTCTTAAAAGTATATGCTGGCGAATCCTACCCGCTTCACATATGCTTTTGAAAGAATTTTAGCCAGCCTAAAGTGCTCTTGAGGGAATATGGTCGCACGTAATCGGCTTTTGACGGCTCCCCCCTATCCAGTCGAACAGGCACTCAAGCGTCTGGGTGACAACCTGCGCACGGCCCGGATTCGACGCAACTACACCATTGAGGAAGTCGCCGAGAAGATCGGAACGGGACGCCGCGCCGTCATGGACGCCGAAAAGGGCAAGGCCTCGACCGGTATGGGCATCTATACCGCCCTGTTGTGGGTCTACGATCTGCTGGGACCGCTGGACGACCTCGCGAACCCCGCCAAGGACGAGCAAGGACTGAGCTTTGCCTCCGCCAGAGAGAAGACGCGCGCCCGCAAGAGCGCAGGCCTCAGCAATGAATTCTAAGCCCTCAGCCACCGAGTGCTTTGTCTACATCACGCTACCGGGACAAGTTTCCCCGGTAACAGCGGGCAAGTTTGTGCTGACGAAAAACCCGAGGGGCGACGCTCTTGGGCGCTTCGTCTATGGCCGCTCCTACCTCGAAAATCCGCAAGCAGTTGAGATAGATCCCGTCGAACTCAAACTCTTGCCAAAGACATACGAAACCGTCCGGTTGAACGGCGTGTTCGGCGCCTTGCGTGACGCTGGTCCCGACTTTTGGGGCCGCCGCGTCATTGAGAAACATGCCGGCAAAACCCAGCTCGGTGAGCTGGACTACCTTCTGGAGTCACCCGACGACCGGGCCGGCGCGCTTGGCTTTGGCCTGAACAACGTCCCGCCCGCGCCGCGGCGGAAATTCAACAAGACGATCGATCTTGAGAAACTTCAGGCGCTGGCGGACGCGCTGGCCAGTGACGAGATTCCAACTGACCACGAGGCGCAGCAGGTTCAGGACCTGATGCTGCTCGGCACCTCGATGGGTGGCGCGCGCCCGAAAGCCGTCGTGCAAGACGACGACAGCCTGTGGGTGGCGAAATTCAACCGCTCAGACGACCGCTGGAACAACACGCGCGTCGAGCACGCCATGCTGCGGCTTGCGCGCGAATGCGGGATCGCGACGGCAGAAAGCCGGATTGAGACCGTCGGCGGCAAGGATGTCCTGCTCGTCAAACGGTTCGACCGCGAAAAGATCGCCAAGGGCTACACGCGCGCGCGCATGGTCAGCAGTCTGACCATTCTGCGTTCTGATGAGGTGCCGGAAGCGCGGCGAAACTGGTCCTACGTCATTCTGGTCGAAGAACTGCGCCGGATTGTCGCGGACGCCAAAAGAGACGCCCGCGAACTATTCCGCCGCGTTTGCTTCAACGCGTTGATTTCCAACATTGACGATCACCCGCGCAACCACGCGATCATCGCGAAGGAAAAGAGCTGGAAGCTCTCTCCCGCCTATGACCTGACACCGTCAGTGCCGGTGAGCACAGAGCGCCGGGATCTGGCCCTGGAGTGCGGCGATCAGGGACGCTACGCCAATGCGAAAAACATTCTCTCCCAGCACACCCGGTTTCTGCTCGACAGCGGCGAGGCCGAGAAGATCGTCGGTGACATGAAGGCACAGGTGGAAGCTACTTGGCACGACACCGTGCGCGCCAGCGGCATAACCGAGAAAGACGCTGAAACGATACGCGGGGCCTTCGTCTACCCGGGGTTTTCTTTGTGAGCCTAGCTGAACTGAATTTTCCGGAGTGGACCGAGTACCGCAAGAAGACGGTCTCGATCCTCTGGGAATGCAAAACAGTAACGTCGGCCTGTATCAGGTGCCGCCCGCCCCAAGAGGTTCATATGGCCGAGTATCCAGTCCGTCGCCCCATGCGGCGGCCCCCGTCGCATCCCGGTGAGTTGATGCGGGAGATCCTGACGGAGCACTTGAAGCTGCCGATCGCGGAGGCCGCGCGCCGTATGCGCGTGTCGCGCCCGTCGCTCTATGCGGTGCTCAAGGCCGAGGGTGCGCTCACCGCCGAGATGGCGTTGCGCTTCGGTCGCCTCACCGGCGGTGCGCCGGAACTCTATCTCCAGATGCAGGATCGGTACGATCTGTGGCAGGCCGAGCGGCGGCTGGCATAGACGCTGGCCGGGATTCGGCCAGCGCGGGCGGCATAACGTCTCAAGCGTTGCGCGAAGCCCCGATGGGCCTCGGATGCAACAGAACCTCGTGTCCTCGCCGAGGAGCACCACGGCGCGATCTGACTCGCGCCGCGGCTCCCGCGTTCATCGCGCCGCCTCAGGCGTGATGCGGCTTCCGGGTGGAGGACTCGATCAGCGTCTGGCAGACCGACAGAAACGTGCCGAAGGTGAGAGCGGTATCCGGCACCAGATCCAGCTGCGACAGGATCGAGGTGATGGACTGGTGATGCGAGGCGGTGGCCTTGGTGCTCATGCGCATGAGGCTTCCCAGCAGCTGCACCAGGCCCTTCAGCGTCGCCGGCGTGGACGCCGGCACCAGCGCCGACACCACCTGCATGGCCTTGATCAATTGCGGATTCTTGACGATGCCGAGCAGCTCGAGAACCTTGATTTCCGACCCGACCGTGAGCGGCGTGTCGGCGGGGATCGCCACCTGGAGAATATCCAGGATCTTGGTTCCTTCAGTCATCTTGGTCTCCTAGAGCAGGTTCAGCAGGCCGCCGAGGGGATTGAGCACGTCGCCGACGACGTTGCCGACGGTGGTGCCCACGGTCCCCAGCAAGCCGCCGAGGCCGCCGCCGCCCTGCTGGCCGCCGCCGGTCGGGTTCACGCCGCCGATTATGCCGCCGAGGCCGCCGCCCGGGTTCGTCTGGACGGTAGGCGGCGGCGGTTGCATGACCACGGTCGGCCTCTGTCCGACATTGTTGGTCGGCGGGACAAAGCCCATGGTGACCCACCAGGGCGGGGTCGAATACTGGCAGCAGCAGCCGTTGGGATCGCTCATGCCGGGTCTCCTTTGATTCGATGGGACGGCGGATAGAAGTGGCCGTCAGCCTCGCGCTGTCTCGATCTCGGAGCTTCGCGCGAGCCTGAACAGCCGCAGGGATCATACAGAGCCGCGGCGTCAGGCATTTGTGAGGAGCGTCACAGCACGGCGAGAGCGCCGAGAGGCACGGCGGGACGATCTGACGGGAGAGGGAATTCCGCCTGGCGCCGGGCAAACTCGCGGCGGCAAGGGAGCTTCTATCCGGCCCCTGGGCTCGAGCCTAGGCCGCGCGGACGTCCGACAGGAATTTGCCGACCTGATCCCGCAGGATCTCGGATTGCCTGGTCAATTCCGAGGCGGAGGCCAGCATCTGCGTTGCCGTCGTTCCGGTCTCCTGGGCCGCCAGCGTGACGGAGGTGACGTTACCGGAAACCTGCTGCGTGCCGCGCGCGGCCTGCTGAACGTTGCGCGAGATCTCCTGGGTCGCGGCGGATTGCTCCTCGACCGCGGCGGCGATGGCGCTGGCGGTCGACTTGACGTCGACCAGCGTTCTGCACATGCCCTCGATGGCCAGGACCGCCGTTTGCGTCTCGGATTGTATGGTCGCGATCTGCCGCTCGATGTCCTCGGTGGCTTGCGCCGTCTGATTGGCGAGTGATTTCACCTCGGAGGCCACGACGGCAAAGCCTCGGCCGGCCTCGCCGGCGCGCGCCGCCTCGATCGTGGCGTTGAGCGCCAGAAGGTTGGTCTGCGCCGCGATCGACTGGATCAGATGGACCACCTCGCCGATCTTCTTGGCCGTGCTTGCAAGTGTCTGAATTGTAATATTCGCCGCCGCACCGTCGTCGGAGACCTTGTTCGTGACGACGGTGGATTGATTGACCTGATTGCTGATCTCGGCGATCGCCGAGGTCAATTCCTCCGCCGTCGATGCAACGGTTTGAACGCTGACGGATGTTTCTTCCGACGCCGAGGAGGCGGCCATCGACTGCCGGCTGGTCTGCTCGGCCGTCGCCGCCAGCGCCTGGGCCGTCGCCTGCATCTCCGTTGCCGCGGTCGACACGATCTCGACGACCCCTTTGACCGATTTCTCGAAATCGTCGGCAAGCCTTAGCATCATGGTCTTGCGATCGCGCTCGGCCTTTGCTTTCGTCTGTTCCTGCTCAGCCCGGAGGCGAGCGGTTTCGCGGCCCTGGTCGCGGAAGACCAAGGCGGCTTTCGCGATATCGCCGACTTCGTCCTTGCGATCGGATCCGCCGATTTCAGTGTCGAAATTGCCCTTGGTCAGCTCGGCCAGGACACCCACAATCCGCAGGAGCGGCTTGGAAATGCCGAAACGCGTCAGGAACACCGCCAGGAGCGCGACGACACTCAACCCGCTGAGAACCGAGATATAGGTATTTCTGATCGTGGCGCCCGTCACCGCCTGAGCGTCGTCCGAAGCCGTGTCGCTGATCTTCAAAATCTCATTCGTCAGCGCGCTGATATCGTCCATCCCCTCGTTCAGGGCCGGGTCGCATTTTTCCCGCATATGCGCCGCGGCTCGCTTGTTGTCTTCGTCGCCGGTTGAACTTCCCAGCTTTATCGTTTCCGCGCACACGCCGGACATGGCGGTCTTGAACTTGCTCGCCACGCGTTTGATCCGCTCTTCCTTCGACGGCATCGCCTTGATCGCATTGGCGATCTGCTTGTCGAAGAATTGCGACGAGTCGGTGATTTCCTGGATCGCCTGCTTGTCGCCCTTCTCGGTGACTTCGGTCAGAAGGCGATAGATGGAGCGGTCGACATAAACGAGATTCCGATTGGCGCGCGCGATCGCCAGATTGGCCCGGCCCGGTCCGTCGAGCAGATCGCCATAGGTATCGTCGATGTATCGCATCTTGCCGGTGGCGAAGACGGTCACCCCCAGCGATACCAGGGCCAGCAATCCCAACAGAGCCAGGATCTTGGTCAGGATTTTGAAATTCGCAAATCTCGGCATATCCGGAATGTCCGTATCCTAAGGCCGCGGCAGCTCAGCATGATGCGAACGACGGGGACGATCGGGCGATCGCGACATCGCTTTCACGACGGTGGCTTGCAATCCGGGTCCGTGCTTCCGGCCGGGCAATCCTCGGTCCGTCCGCCGCGGGCGTCGGCGACCGAGATCGCAGCGAGAAGCGCCAGCAGGGCCAGGATGACTATTCTGATTCGCATGGGATCTTCACCTATCTGCGCAAGCCACTCACAAATGAAAGAGATGACCGATCTCGAAATGCACTCCGAATAACAGATCGTTCTTCAGCATCGGATCGAAGTTGGGATTCACCCAGTACTGGATGTCCGGCTGCACCGTCAGCCAGCTGGTGATCTTTGCCCGGTAGGTCAGCTCGAAGTTGGTTTCGTAGTCGCGCACGCCGTTGCCCTGGGCGAACTGCGCGCTCTTGTAGGGCCCGCCGGCGCCGGCGATGCTGACCGCGGCGCCCAGCCTGTCGTCCGGCCGGACGTCCAGCGGACCGGTGAAGGTCAATCCGAAATTCAGCGAGCGATCGACCTGGTTCACCGTGGCGTCGGCGAGGCCGAAATTGACGAAGCCGTCGAGGCCGCGCCGGCCCTCGACGGTGTAGAGGCGGGTCGCGGCGCCGATATAGCCGCCATCGCTGCCGCGAACCTGATGGATCGAGCCGTCACTGTTGAACTGGTTCTGGGTATCGAATTTCCCGGTGTAGCCCCAATAGCCGGCCATGAGCGTGGTCCGCGGGATCGGCGTGTAGTCGACCTCGGCGATGCCCAGGGCGCCGTACTTGCTCTGAAACAGGAACTGGTTCTGCGCCGGCTGGCGGGCGCTGTCCGCCATGCCGTCGGCCACCACGGCCTTGACGGTCCATTGGTCGTTGAGCTTCTGGGTCGCGCGGAAAGCCAACGATGTATTGGGATAAGTCGACGGTCCATTCAGGCCTTCGCCGGAGTGATCGAGCGTCGTCGTCCAGGCGTAGGCGCCGTTGAAGAAGATATCCATCGGCTTCGTATTGCCGAACTCCGTCTGCGTGTCGTAGAGACCGAACAGCAGGTCGGTCTTGCCGAGATTCTGATCGTAGTAGAGCTCGTAGAGACGGAACAGCGACACGCCTCGCGTGTCGATCACGCTAGGGTCCTGCGCGGCGCCGACGTACTGCTCACCGAGCGAGCGTGACGTGTTGTAGAAGCCCTCGACGAAGAAGGTCCCGCCCGTCCAGCCGAAGGCACGACCGGTATCCACTCGAAACTGCCCGTCGATATTCTGCATGTAGGGCGTGCCCGTGTGGAGGCCGCCGACGGCGTTGTCCCAGGCCTCGCCGGTGTATTGCAGCTTGAGCGTATAGGGCGAGGGAGCGGCGGCGGCTTCAGCCGGAGGGATCGTCTGCGTGTGGATCTGCGGTCCGCCCTGCGGTCCCGCGCCGGCCGGAGCCGACGGATCCTGGGCCAGGACCGGATGGACGGCGCTTGCCGCAAGAAACAGGGAAGCTGACAGCAGCGAGGATGTGAGGCGACGCATGACGGGAGCCTTTCGATGAAGGACCCGACGGTTATCATGCTCTGTACTTACGTTTAGTTAATTGGAACAGCATCATGTAACGCGAATACATGCGTATTCATGAACTGTATAAGTATTAATACGTATATTACTTCACTCCGACTCGACCGGGGTCACGCTTTGGAGGATTTTCGAACGGTCGGAAAATTCAACGGGCAGCGCCGCCAGACGGCGCGAACCGCGCCGGAAGATCCCGCCGCCACCGGGCGGATCAGCTTCGATGCGCGCCTCGGCCACCGGGCTGATCATGCAGACCATCGCCATCCCGCGCGGCCAGGTGGGTGCTGGCGGGGGGAACGGCGGCGCCGGATGACGGGCGCATCTCGGTGGCGGCGCGGCGTGGCATACCCGCTTCGGGATCTGCTCGACGACTTTCCTCAAGGCGGCGTTTCGCACCGACGACTACCGCATCGACATCACCTTCAAACGATGACGGCAGCTGGACCTATGTGACGCGCACGGATCTGGCGGTCCGCGGCAAGACGCCGCGCTTCGACCACCACGACACCAACACGCTGCGGCGGATCGCCCCGCCGACACCGAACCCGCTCGTCGGCCTGCCGCGGGGCGGCAAGGCGGGCTAGGGCGGATAGATGCCTGATCGAATGCACATCCCAGCGATGGTGGGCGCAGTAGGGCTCGAACCTACGACCCGCTGATTAAGAGTCAGCTGCTCTACCAACTGAGCTATGCGCCCCTCGCGGAGAGGCGGCTGTATAGCAAGGCAAGGGGGGCATGTCGAGCCGGCGATTCCGGGGGTCCGGGAGCTCCGGTTACCCGGCTGGGCGGGCAGTGGTGCGTCCTTCGACGCGCGGCCCAAAGGGCCGCTTGCTCAGGATGAGGGGACGCACGGGCCGGCCTTGCAGCCGCCCTAACCCTCGCCGTCGCCGAAGCGGCCGATGCGGGCGTCGCGGTGAATGTAGACGCTCATCAGCAGGCCGAAGCCGAACATGACCGTCAGCATCGAGGTGCCGCCATAGGAGACCAGCGGCAGCGGCACGCCGACCACGGGGATGAGGCCCATGACCATGGCCGTGTTGATGAAGACGTAGAGGAAAAAATTCACGGTGATTCCCAGCGCCAACATGCGGCCGAAATGGCTGCGGCTGCGGAAGCCGATGGCATAGCCGTAGATGAAGACCAGGGTGTAGAGGCCGAGGAGTGCTACGCCGCCCACCAGGCCCCACTCCTCCGCCAGCATGGTAAAGATGAAGTCGGTCTGCTTCTCCGGCAGAAAGCTCAAGTGGCTCTGGGTGCCCTCCAGGAAGCCCTTGCCGAAGGTGCCGCCGGAGCCGATGGCGATCTTGGACTGCAGGCTGTGATAGCCGGCGCCCAGCGGGTCGTTCTCGGGATCGAGGAAGGTCAGGAGGCGGTTCTTCTGATAGTCGCGCAAATGATGCCAGGCGAATGGCATCACCGCCGCGGCCCCGGCGATGACAACGCCGAACTGCCAGGCCCGCACGCCCGCCAGGAAGAAGATCATGCCGCCGCCGATCACCAGCATCATGGCGGTGCCGAGATCGGGCTGCTTCAGCACCAGCCCCGCCGGCAGCAGCACGCCGATCGCGGGCAGGATCAACAGCATCGGCCGCCCGATATCCTCGACGGCGACGCCGTGAAAATAGCGCGCCAGCGCCAGCACCACGGCGATCTTCATGAGCTCGGACGGCTGCAGCTGGATGACGCCGAGATCGATCCAGCGCTGGGCGCCCATGCCGATGGCGCCCCGCACCTCCACCGCGATCAGCAGCAGGAACGCGATCGCGTAGATCACGTAGGCGGCGCGGAACCACGTCCGGATATCCACCATGGCCACGCCCAGCATCAGCACCACGGCCACGACGTAGCGGATGATCTGCTTGCCGGCCCAGGGATCCCAATGTCCGTTGGCGGCGGAATAGAGCATGGCGAAACCCACGCTCGCCAGCAGGCTGAGCAGGAGCACCAGGCCCCAGTTGATGTTCCAGACCTTCTCCGCGAGGCTGAGGCGCGGCGAGCCGCCGACGTCGAGGGATGAGGAGGCCATGCTGCTGCCTATCCGCGCTGCGTCGCGCGGTCGGTGGCGATGCGGCCGTCAGGCACGCGGCGCGCGGGATCGCGCTTCTGCGCCTCCACCAGGATGTCGGCGCAGATCGGCGCCGCCACGGCAGAGCCGCCGCCGGCGCTCTCGCCGCCGTGCTCGACCACCACGGCGCAGACATAGCGGGGCGAACTCACCGGCGCGAAGGAGACGAAGAGCGCGTGGTCGCGGTCCTTCCACGGCGTATCCTTGATCTTGGCCAGGCCGTGCTCGCGCTCGGCGATGGTGATGTGGCGCACCTGGGCGGTGCCCGACTTCCCGCCCATGGCGAGGGTCGGGTCCTTGATGCGGGCGCCGTAGGCGGTGCCGCCCTGTTCGTTCACCACGGCGTTCATGCCGTCGAGCACGACCTGCATGTCGCGCTGGGGAACGCCGAGAGACGCGAAGTCCGAGGCCGCCAGCGGATCCGGCTCCGCGGTCATGATGCCGGCGGCGCGGGTCAGGCGCGGCACGATGGCGCGATTGGTGACGAGACGGCAGACCATGGTGGCGAGCTGGAGCGGCGTCGCCGTGATGTAGCCCTGTCCGATGCCGCAGCTGATGGTCTCGCCGGGCTGCCAGGGAATGCCGAAGCGGCCGAACTTCCAGTCCCGGGTCGGGATCAGGCCTGGCAGCTCGTTCGGCATGTCGATGCCGAGCTGGGCGCCGAAGCCGAAACGCTGCGCCATCGCCGCGATGCGGTCGATGCCGAGGCGTCGCGCCATCTCGTAGAAGTAGACGTCGCAGGAATTCTTGATGCCGCCGTGCATGTCGAGCGAGCCATGCCCGCCCTTCTTCCAGCAATGGAACACCGTATTGCCGAGGTCGAAATGCCCGGGGCAGGAGACGCGGCTGTCCGGCGTCGCGAGCCCGGCGTCGAGGGCCGCCAGCGCCACCATGGGCTTGAAGGTCGAGCCCGGCGCGTAGGCGCCGCTGATCGTCTTGTTGCTGAGCGGGTTGAGCGGATTCTGCCGTCAGCTCGCGCCAAAGTGTCGTCGTGAGGCCGGCGGCGAAAGCGGCGGGGTCATAGCCCGGCACCGACACCATCGCCAGGACGTCGCCGGTCGGCGCATCCATGACGACGCAGGCAACGCTGCCCTCGCCGACGCAGCGCTGGGAAGCGAATTGCTGCAGGCCCGCATCGATGGTGAGCGTCACCTCGGCGCCGGGCGTTCCCTCGTCGCGGGAGAGCTCGCGCACCACGCGGCCGAAGGCGTTGACCTCGACCTGGCTGGTGCCGGCCTTGCCGCGCAGGCTCATGTCGTGGGTCTTCTCGACGCCGTTCTTGCCGATGCGGAAATCCGGGAGCTCCAGCAGGGGATCGCCGGTGAGTTCCTTCTCCGACACCGCCGCCACGTATCCGACGACGTGGGAGGCCATCTCGCCCAGGGGATAGTTGCGGGTCAGGCCCTGCTCGATCGAGACGCCCGGCAGCTCCGGCGCGTTGACCTCGATGCGAGCCATCTCGTCCCAGGTCAGGTTCTCGCGCACCACCACCGGCACGAAGCTGTGCTTGCGGCGGATCTCGCGCTGCACGCGGCGGCGGTCGCTCTCGGAGATCGAGATCAGGGCCCCCACCGCGTCGAGGGTCGAATCGAGATCGCCGGCCTGCTCCGCCACCAGCACCACCCGGTAGTTCTGGCGGTTGGAGGCCATGGCGACGCCGAAACGGTCGATGATGCAGGCCGCGCGGCGGCGCCAGCAGCCGGAGATTGATCCGGTTCTCGTCCGCCAGCATGGAATAGCGGTCGGCCTGCATGACCTGGAGGTAATACAGCCGGGCGGCGAGCGCGCCCAGGAGCCCGACCTTGGCGCCGCCGATCATCGCGGCGCGCCGGGTCAGGAGCTTGGTACGCTTGTTTTCCCGCTGCATGTCAGGCTCGCATCAGCAGGCCACGCTGCACCCGCACAAGGAGGTAGCTTACCACGGGATAGACGGAGACCGTCAGTACCGCCTGGAACAGGAACGGCCGCGGATCCAGCACCATGCCGTAGAAGAGGCTGACGACCAGCCACTCGAAGGCGACGGCGGCGGCGGCGAGGCCGACGAAGCCGGCCCAGACCACGGTGAAGCCGTGGCCCACGAAGACGCCGCGCTGGCTGAGGACCAGGGCCCGCGCCAGCAGCAGCACCAGGGAGGAGATGCCGAGCGGCGCGCCGTTGAGGAGATCCAGCAGCAGGCCGGCGATGAAGGTGGTGACGAAGGGCAGCAGATCCGGCCGATAGATCGACCAGTGGTAGACCGCCATCAGGGCGAAGGCCGGCGTCACCACGGAAAATCCCGGCAGATGCACGGGCACAACGGTCGCGAAGACGCAGACGACGGTGGTCACGGTCGGCATCAGCCGATTGAAAAGTCCCGTGTCGCGCTGGAACAGCACCGGCTTCATGGGTGCTCCCATCATCAGGGGGTCTCGGCGTCCGGTGCGCGGCGGGAACCCTTGGGCGCCTTCGGCATCGGGATCGCGCTCTGGGGCAGGACACCGCTGAGGCCGAAGTCGACGATGCGGACGTATTCGAGATGGGAGAGCTCGGCGTAGGGCTCGACATGGACGAGACCGTTGTCCACGGAGGCGACGACGCCGACGGGCAAGCCCGGCGGGAAGATGCCGCCGCTGCCGGAGGTCACGATGCGGTCGCCCACCTTCACGGTGGCCTTGCCCGCGAGATAGAGGAGGCGCGGCCGCGGCGTGTTGTCGCCCGCAAGCACGGCACGCTCGCGGGAGGTCTCCAGCACCACGGGGATGCGCGAGTTCAAGTCGGTGACCAGGAGGACGCGGGCGGCGCGGGCGCCGACCTCGGCGACACGGCCGACGATGCCCTCGCCGGCGATGGCGGCCTGACCGCGCTCGACGCCCTCGCGGGCGCCGACATCGACCAGGACGTTGCGCAGGAAGGCGCCGCCGGAATTGGCGATGACGCGGGCGGTGATGTAGCCGTGCACGTCCTGCGGCTCGAAATGCAGGAGGCCCTTGAGCTCGGCATTCTCGGTCTCGAGGCGGCGGGCGACTTCCTGCCATTGCAGGAGCCGCTGGTTCTCTTCCCGGAGGCGTTGGTTCTCGCCGTAGACGGAGAACAGGTCCTCCGCCTTGCGCACCCCGGCGGCGACGGTGCCCAGAGGCTGGGCCACGGCGTCGAGGATTGGCGCCAGGGCGTCGCCCACGCTGGTGCGCGCGCGGTCGAAGAGCACGATGTCGGCCTTGCCGAGGACCACCAGCATGACCGACAGAAAGATGAGAAACGGAAGCGCGACGCGTTGTGCGGCTGCCCTTATCGGCAGCGCGAGCCGCGACACACTTCCCGACCGCTCCCGCACCCTATACTCCGTCGCCTATCGCGTTATCCGTGAGCCCCCGCCCCATCTCCCCCGTCCGGCAGGCCCACGGCGCCCGTGGGGCGCTCACGGATACATACTAGCAATAAGTTAATACATGCTGATCAAGACGTTCTTCAACGTCTTCATCTCCTCCAGGGCACGCCCGGTGCCAAGTGCCACACAGGATAGCGGGTCGTCGGCGATGGAGACCGGCAGGCCGGTGGCATGGCGCAGGACGTAGTCCAGGTTGGTCAGGAGCGCGCCGCCGCCGGTGAGCACGATGCCCTTGTCGACGATGTCGGCGGCCAGCTCCGGGGCGGTGTGCTCGAGGGCGACCTTGACCGCCTCGACGATGGCACCCACGGGCTCGGCCAGGCTCTCGGCGATCTGGCGCTCGCTGATGATGATCTCCTTCGGCACGCCGTTCATGAGATCGCGGCCCTTGATCTCCATGGTGCGGCCTTCGCCGTCGGCGGGCATGCAGGCCGAGCCGATCTCCTTCTTGATCCGCTCCGCGCTGCTCTCGCCGACCAGGAGGTTATGGTTGCGACGGATGTAGGCGATGATCGCCTCATCCATCTTATCGCCGCCGACCCGCACCGAGCGGGAGTAGACGATGCCGCCGAGCGAGAGCACCGCCACCTCGGTGGTGCCGCCGCCGATGTCGACGACCATGGAGCCGGTGGGCTCGGTCACCGGAAGCCCGGCGCCGATCGCGGCCGCCATCGGCTCCTCGATCAGGAAAACCCGCCTGGCGCCGGCACTTTCGGCCGATTCCTGGATCGCGCGCCGCTCCACCGCCGTCGACCCCGAGGGGACGCAGACGATGATCTGCGGACTGGCGAAGCTCCGCCGGTTGTGCACCTTGCGGATGAAGTGCTTGATCATCTCTTCCGCCACCTCGAAATCGGCGATGACGCCGTCGCGGAGCGGCCGAATGGCCTGGATGTTTCCGGGGGTGCGGCCAAGCATCATCTTGGCCTCGTCACCCACCGCCAGTACCTGTTTCTTCCCCTTCACGTTGGCGATCGCGACCACGGACGGCTCGTTGAGCACGATTCCGCGGCCCTTCACATAGACGAGGGTGTTCGCGGTACCGAGGTCGATCGCCATATCGGCGGAGAGGATTCCCAGCAAGTTTCCGATCATTGTGCCCTGCAATCTGCCTTGTTCGAAGGGTTCGAAGGATGAGCCTCTGTGTTCTACACCCCAAATACTAAGAATTAACCAACAAACCGGGGGCGAATCCGACTAGCTAGCGAAAATTTGGCGGTGCCTCGGCCGTCCTTTCGCCCCGGCCCCGTCACGCCGTCATCGCCGCCGGCGCCGTCTTCGCCCGCTTGGTCACGAGCTTGTTGAGGGCATGGATATAGGCGCGCGCGGAGGCAACGAGGGTATCGGGATCGGCGCCCTGGCCGTTCACCGTCTTCCCATTCTCCTCGAGCCGCACGGTCACCTCGGCCTGGGCGTCGGTCCCCTCGGTCACCGCATTGACCTGGAACAGCTGCAACCGAGCGGTGTGCGGCACGATGGCTTTGATCGCGTTGAAGGTGGCGTCCACGGGGCCATTGCCGCCGGTCTTGGCGCCCGTCACCACGCCGTCGACCTCGAGTTCCAGCTCGGCGGTCTGCGGACCCCGGGAACCCGCAACCACCTGCAGGGAGACGAACTTGATGCGATCGTGGCCGCGCAGGACCTCGTCGTCCACAAGCGCCACGATGTCCTCGTCGAAGACCTCTTTCTTGCGGTCCGCCAGATCCTTGAAGCGGCGGAACGCGTCGTTGACCGCGTTGTCCCCGAGCTCAAAGCCAAGTTCCCGCAGCTTCATCTTGAAGGCGTGGCGGCCGGAATGCTTGCCCATGACCAGGGTCGACCGGTTCAGGCCCACGGACTCCGGCGTCATGATCTCGTAGGTGCCGGCATGCTTGAGCATGCCGTCCTGGTGGATGCCGCTCTCATGGGCGAAGGCATTGGCGCCGACGATGGCCTTGTTGGGCTGGACCACGAAGCCGGTGATGGTGGAGACGAGGTGGGAGGCCCGGGTGATGTGCTCGGTCTTGATGCCGGTGGCGTAGGGCAGGATGTCCTGGCGGGTCCTGAGCGCCATGACGACCTCCTCCAGGGAGGCATTCCCGGCGCGCTCGCCCAGGCCGTTCACGGTGCATTCCACCTGCCGCGCTCCCGCCCCCACCGCCGCGAGGGAGTTCGCTACCGCCAGGCCGAGGTCATTGTGGCAATGGACTGAAATCACCGCCTTGTCGATGTTGGGCACGCGATCGAAGAGCATGCGAATCAGGGCCGCGAATTCATCGGGGATCGCGTAGCCGACGGTATCGGGGATGTTGATCGTGCGTGCCCCGGCCTTGATGGCGCTCTCGACCGTGCGACAAAGGAAATCATGCTCGGTCCGCGAGCCATCCTCGCAAGACCACTCGACGTCGCCGCAGAGATTGCGGGCGTGGCTGACGCTGTCGATGACGGCCTGATGCACCGCCGAGGGCTCCATCTGGAGCTTGTATTTCATGTGCAGCGGGGAGGTTGAGATGAAGGTGTGGATGCGGGCGCGGGAAGCGTGCTGAAGCGCCTCCCACGCGCGATCGATGTCCCCGCGCGCGGCCCGCGCCAATCCGCAGACAGTCGACTCTCTAATCTGTCTCGCAACCTCGCGCACCGCCTCGAAATCCCCATTCGAGGCGATGGGAAATCCGGCCTCGATCACGTCGACGCCCATCTCCTCGAGTTGGAGGGCGATCCTGATCTTCTCGTCGAGATTCATCGACGCGCCCGGCGACTGCTCGCCGTCGCGCAGGGTGGTGTCGAAAATGATGACGCGGTCCGTGACGCGCTCGGCGTCGGCGGTCTTCCCTGAATTACTGGCGCTCATTGGCGCAACTCCTATGGCGCGGGGTGCAACGAAGCGGGTGAATCCTGAGATCCCCTGAACGCTGATCGCGATGTGCGCGCATTCAGGGACCGCTAAGTCGTCGCGCCCCAACCCTGAGGAGAAGCAGGACAGCCGCAGTCAGGCCGCGCGGCCGGGCAAAGTCCAGCGGGCGCATCCGCGCCCGGCCTTCCATCTGCTGTGCCGTGATCCCAACCATCCGAAACCGACCATCTTGCCTCGGCCGGGCTTTTCGCCCAGCCAGATAGACCCTGGTCCAGCAGCCTTAACAATGCATTAACGCTGGTTAAGGCCGGAAGGATTTCGATTTACTTCTATCCGGATTCGCGATCGAGCCGCAAGCCCCGGATTGGGCGCGAAGGAGCGCGGCCGGTCGGAAATTCGCTGTCCGACCGGCCCGTATTCGGAGATAAAAAGCCCGACGTCAGTTCTTCGTCTTGTCGACCAAGCGGTTCTGCGAGATCCACGGCATCATGGCGCGCAGCTTCTCGCCGACCTGCTCGATCGGATGCTCGGCGCTGCGGCGCCGCATGGCCTTGAAGCTCGCCTGTCCGGCGGTATTCTCCAGCACCCATTCTTTGGCGAACTGTCCGGTCTGGATCTCGTTCAGCACCCGCTTCATCTCCGCCTTGGTGCGCTCATCGACGATGCGCGGACCACGGGTGTAGTCGCCGTACTCGGCGGTATTGGAGATCGAGTACCGCATGTTGGCGATGCCGCCCTCATAGATGAGGTCGACGATGAGCTTCACCTCGTGCAGGCATTCGAAATAGGCCATCTCCGGCGCATAGCCGGCTTCCACCAGCGTCTCGTAGCCCGCCATGATCAGCGAGGTGAGGCCGCCGCAGAGCACGGTCTGCTCGCCGAAGAGATCGGTCTCGCATTCTTCCTTGAACGTCGTCTCGATGACGCCGGCCCGCCCGCCGCCGATCGCCGAGGCATAGGAGAGCGCGATCTCGAGCGCATTGCCCGACGGGTTCTGCTCAACCGCCACCAGGCAGGGCACGCCGCCGCCGCGCTGATATTCCGAGCGCACCGTGTGGCCGGGGCCTTTCGGGGCGATCATGAACACGTCCATGTCGGGCCGCGGCTCCACCAGCTTGAAGTGGATGTTGAGGCCGTGGGCGAAGGCGATCGCCGTGTCGGGCCGCATGTTGGGCTTGAGGTCGTGAGTGTAGAGCGCCGCCTGCAGCTCGTCCGGCGTCAGGACCATCACGACGTCGGCCCATTTCGCCCCCTCGGCAGGGGTCATCACCTGGAACTTCGCGGCCTCCGCCTTCTTGGCGGAGGGCGAGCCGGGCCGCAATCCGACCCGGACCTCCTTGGCGCCGCTGTCGCGCAAGTTGAGAGCGTGAGCATGACCCTGGCTGCCGAAACCGACCACCAGGACCTTCTTGGCCTTGATGAGGTTCACGTCGGCATCGCGATCGTAATAGACCCGCATGGTATTTCCCTTCGTGTCGAACGGTGAAGAAGCGGCGTATCAGATCCGGCTGGTACCGCGGGAGATCGCGACCACGCCGGTCCGCGATACGTCGACGAGCCCCAGCGGCTCCATCAAATTAATGAAAGCATTGAGTTTTTCGGTTGATCCCGTCATCTCGAAGACGAAGCTCTCGATGGTGGCATCGACCACCCGGGCGCGGAAGATGTCGGCGAGCCGCATCGATTCGATGCGCTTCTCGCCGGACCCCATCATCTTGATGAGAGCAAGCTCGCGCTCCACGTAGGCACCCTCCTCGGTGAGATCGCGCACCGCGTGGACCGGGACCAGGCGACGAAGCTGGGCCTTGATCTGCTCGATGATCATCGGCGTGCCCGAGGTGACGACGGTGATGCGCGACAGCGCCCGCCGCCGATCCACCTCGGCTACCGTCAGGCTCTCGATGTTGTAGCCGCGGCCGGAGAAAAGGCCGATGACGCGAGCGAGGACACCGGGCTCGTTGTCCACGAGCACGGCGATCGTGTGTCGCTCGATACCGCTGCTGGTGCTGGTGCTGGTTCCGCTACTGCTGCTGCTCACGCTGGGCTCCTTCGGGCGCGCCACGGACTTTGGTGGGCGTGCCCTGGACTTGAGAGACGGGGATCGGGGAATTGCAGGCCTCCGTTAGACGAGGACCATGCCTTCTTCCGATACCGATCCGCCCGCCTTGTCCTCGGGTCCGAGCAGCATCTCGTTATGGGCCGCTCCCGACGGAATCATCGGGAAGCAGTTTTCCTTCTGGTCGACCGCCACGTCGACGATGACCGGGCGATTGACCCTGAGCATCTCCGCGATGACGCCGTCGACCTCGCTGGGCTTGGTTGCCCGCAAGCCCACCGCGCCAAACGCCTCCGCGAGCTTGACGAAGTCCGGCAGCGAGTCGGTATAGCTCTCGGAGTAGCGCCCACCGTGCATGAGCTCCTGCCACTGGCGCACCATCCCCATGTACTGGTTGTTGAGGATGAATATCTTCACCGGCAGCCGGTACTGCATGACCGTCGACATCTCCTGAATGTTCATCAGGATCGAGGCCTCGCCGGCGATGTCGATGACGAGCGCATCGGGATGGGCGATCTGCACGCCCATCGCCGCAGGCAGCCCATAGCCCATGGTGCCGAGCCCGCCCGAGGTCATCCAGTGGCGCGGCGCCTCGAACTTGAAGAACTGCGCCGCCCACATCTGATGTTGCCCCACTTCCGTGGTGACGAAGACATCGCGATCGCGGGTTGCGGCATAGAGGCGCTCAAGGGCGAATTGCGGCTTGATGACGCGATCGGTCTTCTCGTAGCGCAGGCAGTCCCGCTTCCGCCAGGTCTCGATCTGCTTCCACCAGGCGCCGAGCGCCTTGGCATCGGGCTGCGCCCGCGTCGCCTTCCAGATCTTGATCATCTCGGCGAGGGTCTCCGCCGCATCGCCGATGATCGGCAGGTCAACCCGCACGTTCTTGTTGATCGAGGACTGGTCGATGTCGACGTGGATCTTCTTGGAGCCCGGCGAGAACGCATTGAGGCGCCCGGTCACGCGATCGTCGAAGCGCGCGCCGATGTTGATCATGACGTCGCAGTCATGCATGGCGAGGTTGGCCTCGTAGGTGCCGTGCATGCCTAGCATGCCCAGCGCCTGCTTGTCGGAGGCCGGATAGGCGCCGAGCCCCATCAGCGTGAGCGTCACGGGAAATCCCGTGAGCTGCGCCAGCTCCTTGAAGAGCGCGCAGGCGCGCTCGCCGGAATTGATGAGACCGCCGCCGCCGTAGAAGATCGGCCGCTTGGCATTCGCCATCAGCTCTACCGCCTCGGCGACCTTGGCGCGATCGGGGGTGGTCTGCGGCCGGTAGGTCTTATGCTGTACAGACGCCGGCGGCGTGTACGTGCCCATGGCGAGCAGGATGTCCTTCGGCAGATCCACCACGACGGGACCCGGACGCCCGGTCCGCGCCACGTAGAACGCCTCGTGCAGGATCCGCGCGAGATCGTTCACGTCTTTGACGAGGTAATTGTGCTTGGTGCAGGGGCGCGTGATGCCCGTGGTATCCGCTTCCTGGAACGCGTCGTTGCCGATCAGATGCGTCGGCACCTGGCCGGTGAGACAGACGATCGGGATCGAATCCATGAGCGCGTCGGTGAGGCCGGTCACCGCGTTGGTGGCGCCGGGCCCGCTGGTCACCAGCACCGCGCCGACCTTGCCGGTCGAGCGCGCGTAGCCTTCGGCGGCATGCACCGCCGCCTGCTCGTGGCGGACCAGGATGTGACGGAGCTGGTTCTGCTTGAAGAGCGCGTCGTAGATCGGCAATACCGCGCCCCCGGGATAGCCGAAAACGACATCAACGCCCTGGTCCACCAGAGCCTTGATGATCATTTCCGCACCGGGCATCGCGGTCGCCGACATGAGACCTCTCCTCTCAATTTCAAGCTTGAATCACAGTATTTCCCGCTTGGGACGCGGCGTTCGTTCGCGGCCCCACACTTTGGGGCAACGGCTTCGCCGCCAGCCTCCGTCCCGCGCGAACGGGCAAACTAGCGATCTTGGGGGGAGCCGGTCAACACAAACTGACGAATAAATGAAAATATTTCCGGTAACAAACTTTCCGAAAATTGCGCGGCGACTCGGAAAGCCGGCAGCCGCTCCGGTGGCGGCATCTGGTGGCGGAGCCAGGTCATCTGACGCTTGGCGTAGCGCCGGGTGGCCTGCTGGGAGGCCGCGATGGCATCGGCAAGGGTAAACTGGCCCCGGACATGGGCCGCGAACTCGGGGACGCCCACCGCCTTCAGCGCCGGAACATCCGAGGGCAGGTTCCGCGCCAGCAGCCGGCGCACCTCCTCCACCGCCCCAGCCGCCACCATCGCCTCCACCCGGCGGTCGATTGCGGGATAGAGCACCTCCCGTGGCGGCAGCAGCAGGACCGCTGCGGCCGGATGGTGCGCCGATGCGGACCCGGCGCGCTGCCATTCCCTGAGCGATCGGCCGGTCGCCACCACCACCTCATAGGCGCGGATGACGCGCTGAGTATCGCTGGCGGGAAGCCGTGCCGCCGCCTCGGCATCTTGCTCGGCCAGCCTGGCATGGAATTGGGCAGCCCCGATTTCCTGGTAGAGCGCACGCGCTGCCATGCGAATCTCCGCCGGTATCTCCGGCACCGGCGCCAAGCCCTCCAGCAGAGCTCGAAAATAGAGACCGGTGCCACCGGTCAGCACCGGCAGCCGGCCCTCAGCCTGCACCGCCTCGATCTCGCGATCGGCGAGGGCGCGCCAGCGCGCGGCGGAGCAGGTCTCCGCAGCATCTAGGACGCCATAGAGCCGGTGCGGCGCGCGGGCCTCCTCGAGCGCTCCCGGCCGCGCGGTAAGCATGCTGAGATCGCGGTAGATCTGCATGCTATCGGCATTGATGACGACGCCGCGAAATTCCTCGGCCACGGCCACGGCGAGAGCGGACTTGCCGCTGGCTGTCGGACCGCCCACCAGCACAATCGGAGCCTTGAAAGCGCACATCGAAGCTTCTCTAGCACAACTCCCTGGAGGCCGGCGGATGCCGCCTTGCGCCAGCGCCTGGGCTCGCCGATAAAAACAGGATGATGGAAAATGTGCTCACCTTGATCGTGGGACCCGGTTTCGCCGGTCCCTGGCCGGTGGCGCTGGGCCTCGCGTCCGAGGCTCTGGAGCGGCTGGGAGCATCGGTCTCGCCAGTCGATTGGCTGGCGGCGGAAATCGCCGTCGATCTCCCGTTCGACGGCATCGACCCCGCCACCGCAGAGGCCGCCGTACGGGATGCCATCGAAGCTGGGATCGGTGCGGCCCCCTTGGACCTGGCGGCGCAACCGCGGGCCGGACGGCGCCGGCGCCTGCTTGTCGCCGACATGGAATCGACTGTCATCGCCAACGAGATGCTGGACGAGCTGGCGGAGATGCTGAACCTCGGGCCAAGGGTCGCCGAGCTGACCCGGCGAGCGATGAACGGCGACATCGACTTCGCCGGCGCGCTTCGGGAGCGCGTGGCCCTACTGCGGGACGTTCCCGTCAGCGTGCTGGACGAGGCCCGGCAACGGATCCGCGTCAGTCCCGGAGCGATGGAGCTGGTCGCGACCATGCGCGCGGCTGGCGCCTATACGGCCCTGGTCTCCGGCGGTTTCCGTAGCTTCACCGGCCCTGTCGGATCAACCCTCGGCTTCGACATCGATGTCGCCAACGAGCTGGTCATCACTGGCGCGACACTGGCGGGTACGGTGCGGGAGCCGATCCTGGACGCGGGGGCCAAACTCGCCACCCTACGGCGGCTGGCGTCGGAGCATGGCCTGGACCTCGGCGAGACGCTGGCCGTCGGGGATGGGGCCAACGATCTCGCCATGATCGAGGCCGCCGGTCTGGGCGTGGCATATCACGCCAAGCCGTCGCTGCGGGCTCGGGCGCGTTGCCGCATCGACCACGCCGACCTGACGGCGCTGCTTTACATGCAGGGTTACCGTGCGAGCGAGATCGTTCGCCCGCCGGGGTGACGCCGGCGATCAGCCCTTGCCGTCGATGCGCAGCGCCTTCCAGCCGAGCTCGCCCTGGCGGTCGATCAGCAGAAGGACCGACTTGCGGCCGGCCTTTTTCGCCTCTTCGATCTTGTCGACGACCTGGGTCGGCGACTTGACCTCTTCCTGCGCCACTTCGACGATGATGTCGCCCGCCTTCAGCTGCTTCTCGGCGCCCGCGCTGCCGCCCTGCACGTCCGTGACAACGACGCCGGCTGCATCGTCGGCGAGGGAGAATTTGTCGCGCAGATCGGGCGTGATGGTCGCAAGGGACATGCCCAGCGTCTTCACCGCCGGCACCGTGTCGGCGGGGGGCGTCGCCGGCTTGTCGCCGGTGCTGGCGACCTGCTGATCGCTCTCGTCGAGCTCGCCGACCTTGACGTCGACGATCTCTTCCTTGCGCTTGCGCCACACCGTGACCTTGACGCTCTTGTCGATCGCCGTCTCCGCCACGACGCGCGGCAGGTGGCGCACGTCGGGCACATCCTTGCCGTCGAAGCTCAGGACGACGTCGCCGGGCTGGATGCCCGCCTTTTGAGCCGGACCGCCATCGTTGACGCTGGCAATCAGGGCGCCATGGGGCTTGTCGAGGCCGAGGCTCTCGGCGATCTCGTCGGTGACGCCCTGGATGCGGACGCCAAGCCAGCCGCGCCGGGGATGGCCGTAGAGCTTGATCTGCTCCACGACAGGCTTCACCTCGTTGGACGGAATGGCGAAACCGATGCCGATCGACCCGCCGGAGGGCGAATAGATCGCCGTGTTCACGCCGATGACCTCGCCGGCCATGTTGAACATCGGGCCGCCGGAGTTGCCGCGATTGATCGAGGCGTCGGTCTGCAGGAAGTCGTCGTACTGGCCGGCGTTGATGTCGCGCCCCCGCGCCGAGAGGATGCCCGCGGTGACCGTGCCGCCGAGGCCGAAGGGATTGCCGATCGCCAGCACCCAGTCCCCGACCCGGGTCTGGTCGCTGTCGCCAAACTTGAGCGCGGTCAGCGGCTTGCTGCTTTTGACCCGCAGCACCGCCAGATCGACCTTGGTATCGCGCCCGACCAGCTCCGCCTTCAGGGACGTATTATCCTGCAGGATCACCGTAATTTCGTCGGCATCGGCGATCACGTGATTGTTAGTGACGATGAGCCCGCCGGCATCGATGACAAATCCCGATCCCAACGACGTGGCCCGCCGCGGGGCGGCATCGGGATGAGCGTTCTTTTGGTTTTTGTCGAGAAAGTCCTTGAAAAGCTCGTCCAAGGGCGACCCCGGCGGAAACTGCGGCATATCGGGGAGCCGGCCGGCCTTGTCCGACTTGATGGTCTGGGTGGTCGATATATTAACCACTGACGGCAGCAGCTTCGCCGCCAGATCGGCGAAACCATCGGGGCCCGGCTTCGCGCGGGCCGGTCCGGCCAGCTGCATGACGGCCCCAACGATCAGGGCGATGGCGACGCGCTTCAGCCAGTATCCGGCGCCATGCCCGCTCCTGGGCGATCGGGCACTCTGGGTACGGCTCCGGCTGGCGATGACGGCGGTCAAGTAAGCTACTCCCGCGGGTGTGAGGGGAACTCCTGGGACGCTATAATAATTGGGGAGGCGTCCGACGGCAAACCAGCCGTAAGGCTCAACGCCGAATGAGCCAAACTGCCGCAACACCCAGGCATGCTGCCACCAGGCCCCCCACGCGCAGAGCCGATGCCGGGATCGCGATCAACTGTACGGCGGCTCGTTTCATCGCTTCCGGCAACAGCGCGAGTACAATCCCCTCTATCACAAAGACGAGGGCAAGCGCTGTGGCAAAGTCCTGCACCGCGTGCCGCCGACGTGATCAGGCGATCAATGCTTGGACGTGTCGCTCCCGTTCGCCGAGCCGAAGTAGCGCAAGAACTCGCTGTCCGGCGACAGCACCAGGGTGGTGTCGCCGTTGGCGAGAGCGCTGCGGTAGGCCTCGAGTGAGCGATAGAAGCTGAAGAAATCCTTGTCGCGGCCGAAGGCGTCGGCAAAGATTCGGATAGTCTCGGCGTCGCCTTCGCCGCGCAGGATCTGCGACTGCTTCTGTGCTTCCGCCAGCGTCTCGATCCGCTGACGATCCGCGCCGGCGCGGATCTTGTTGGCCTCGCGGGCGCCCTCGGCGCGGAATTGCGCGGCTTCCCGCTGACGCTCGGTCTTCATGCGCTCGAAGATCGCCTGGCTGTTCTCGGCCGGCAAGTCCGCGCGCCGGATGCGCACGTCGATGACCGTGATGCCGAAGGCCTTCGCCTGCACGTTCACGGCCTCCCGCACCTCGTGCATCACTTCTGCGCGACGCTCGGCCACGACGGAGGCCAGCGGCACGTTGCCGATCACCTGCCTGAGCGTGCTGTTGATGATCGAGGCAAGACGGGCATTCGCCCCCGCCTCCGAGCCGACGGACTGGTAGAACTGCAAGGGATCCGTGATCAGATAACGCGCATAGCTGTCGACCACGAGGCGCTTCTGATCGGCGGCGTTCACTTCCTCGGCCGACGGCTCAAGATAGAGAATGCGCTTGTCGTAGAAGACGACGTTCTGGACCAGCGGCAGCTTGAACTTTAGGCCGGGATCGCGGATTGGGCCGCCCACCGGCTTGCCGAACTGCAGCACCAGCGCCTGCTCCGTCTGGTGCACGACGAAGAGCGAGCTCAAACCGACGATCAGCAGGACGACGAGAAGCGCGCCGGCTGGGATGAGATATCTGGTGTTCATGGCTGCGTCCCCCGCACCGACGGCCCTGGCACCGCAGGGACCCGTGGCGGTTGCACGGCGCCGCCGCCTGTCGGAGCGGCCACGCCTCCCTTGAGCTGCGGCAACGGCAGATACGGCACCACGCCGGAAGCGGCCGCCCCGTGATCGAGGATGATCTTGCTGGAGCTCTTCAGCACGTCCTGCATCGTCTCGATGTAGAGCCGCCGCGCGGTGACATCGGGCGCCAGCTTGTAGGCATTGTAGACCGAGATGAAACGCTGGGCGTCGCCCTCCGCCTGCTTCACCACCTGCTGCTTATAGGCCTCCGCCTCCTGGATGAGACGCGCCGCGTCGCCCTGGGCGCGCGGAATCACGTCGTTCTGATAGGCATCGGCCTCGTTCTGGAGGCGGGTGAAGTCGATCTTCGCGCTCTGCACGTCGCGGAACGCATCGATCACCTGGGGCGGTGGGTCGACTTTTTCGAGGCGCAACTCCGTCACCTCGATGCCGCTGTGATAGCTATCCAGCATGTCCTGTAGCAGCTTCTGCGCTTCCGTCTCGATGGCGGCGCGGCCGGGCGCGAGCGCGCGGGCGATGTCGGTGTGGCCGATCACGTCGCGCATCGCGCTTTCCGCCGCTGCCTTCACGGTCTGATCGGGATCGGCGATGTTGAAGAGGTAGTCTTTCGCCTCCTTAATGCGCCAGAGCACGAAGAAATTGATGTCGACGATGTTCTCATCACCGGTGAGCATCAGCGCCTCTTCCGGCACCTGGGGGACGCGGGTCTGGCCGCGGTCGGCGGGACGATATCCCACGTCGATCCGGTTCACCCGGGTGACCTTCGGCGTCTCCACGCTCTCGATCGGCGACGGCATATGATAGTTGAGTCCGGGCAGGGCGCGGCGCTCGAAGGCGCCAAAGCGCAGCACGATGCCCTCCTCGTCGGGCAGGACGCGGTAGAAACCGCTGGCGAGCCACAGCAGGACGATGATCGCCAGCACGACGATCGCACCGGTGGCACCGCCGAAACCGCCCGGCAGCAAGCCGCGCAGGCGATCCTGGCTGCGCTTGATGATGTCCTCGACCTTGGGACCCTGCGGCCCACGCCCCCAGGGGCTGGGTCCGCCGCCGCCCCACGGTCCCCCGCCGCCGCCTCCGCCGCCTCCCTGATTAGTCCACGGCATCGTTCGGCTGCCTCTCTGTTGCTGGCGCAAAGGCCGTTGCCTTTGCAATTGGTCCGCGATTTCCTATATGACACCCGTCCCACAAGGGTGGCACCGCGCGACGCCACCGGGATGATCGGGACCGGCGCCGGATTGTCAAGGACGAGAGGTGTGCGCGCATGAGCGCGGTAACGCAAGACCAAGTACTGGCCGCGCTCCGTCAGGTCATGGATCCCGATCGGCAGCGGGACATCGTCAGCCTCGGAATGATCTCGGGTCTGACGCTGCGCGAAGGCCACGTCGGCTTCGCGATCGAGGTCGAGGCACAGCGCGGCGCCAAGCTCGAGCCCCTGCGCAAGGCCGCCGAGCGGGCCGTGGAGCGCCTCGACGGTGTGCTCTCGGTGACCGCGGTGCTGACCGCCGAGAGCAAACCCGGGCAATCGGCGCCGGCGCGCCCACAGGCTCACGGCCACGCACACGCCCATGGGCCGGCGGCGCAAGGCGCCGGGGGCAAGGCGCTGGTGCCCGGCGTCAAGACGATCATGGCGGTCGCCTCCGGCAAGGGTGGCGTCGGCAAGTCCACCGTCGCCGTCAATCTGGCGCTCGCATTCCTCGCGAATGGCCTCAAGGTCGGCCTCCTCGATGCCGACATCTACGGCCCTTCCATGCCGCGCATGATGGGAATCGCCGGCAAGCCCACCTCGCGCGACGGCAAGGTGCTGGAGCCGCTGCAGAACTACGGCATCAAGTGCATGTCCATGGGCTTCCTGGTGCCCGAGGACACGCCGATGATCTGGCGTGGCCCCATGGTGATGAGCGCGATCCAGCAGATGCTGCGCGACGTGAACTGGGGCGAGCTCGACATCCTCGTGGTCGATCTGCCGCCGGGCACCGGCGATGCCCAGCTCACCATGGCGCAGCAGGTGCCGCTCTCCGGCGCCGTCATCGTGTCGACGCCCCAGGACATCGCGCTCCTCGATGCCCGCAAGGGCCTCAACATGTTCCGCAAGGTGGAAGTGCCGGTGCTCGGCATCGTCGAGAACATGAGCTACTTCCGCTGCCCGCATTGCGGCGAGCGTAGCGAAATTTTCAGTCATGGAGGCGCCCGGCGCGAGGCCGCGACACTCGGTGTGGATTTCCTCGGCGAGATACCCCTCGACATCGCGATCCGCGAGACCTCAGACGAGGGCCGGCCCATCGTGGTCTCTCAGCCCGATACCGAGCACGCCAAGGTGTTCCGGGCGATGGCGGAGCAGCTGTGGGCGAAACTTTCCGGATCCGCCCCGCGGGCGGCGCCGAAGATCGTCATTCAGTAGAGGGCGGCGGCGATCCGGTGGCGCAGCGGCGTCAGGCGCCGCGCCCCAGCGTCTCCATCAGCTCCGTCCATTCGCGCTTGGTCATGCCGCTCTCGGCCTGCGACACGCTCTCGCCGGCGATCATGCGCTTCACCACCGCCAGCCCGTTCGCCGACAGATGTGCGCCGCCAAGACGGTATTGCCGGAAGGCCTCCGCGGTGATGGGGACCCAGCGCTCCAGCGTATCGATCATGGCGTCGGCATAGACGCGGATCTCGTACTGGGCGTGGGGATCGGCGCGCAGGCTCAGGAAGTTCAGAAGATTGTGCAAGTCCGTCTTCCAGTACCACTGGGTATAAAATCCCAACGTCAGGTTCATGCGGGCGAGTTCCCGCGCCAGACCCTGGCGGGCGGGGTCGACGGTATTCCCCGCCTCGTCCTCGTTCAGGAGATCGGCATAGCCGCGATAGGCGCGGAGCGCATCCTCCCGCAGGAGATCGAGCACGCGGGCGGTATCCTCCGGCGGCAGCGTGTCGCCGCGGCCCTGGCGATTGCTCCGCGACTGCGCCGCGATCTGCTCCGGGGCCGGTAGATAGAACTCGTTGTCCAGGATCGAGTAGCGCGCGGAGTACTCGTTCACGTTGGCGGTCCGGTGTCGGATCCATTGCCGAGCCACGAAGATCGGCAGCTTCACGTGATACTTGATCTCGCACATCTCGAACGGCGTCGTATGGCGGTGCCGCATGAGATAGTGGATGAGCCCGCGGTCCTCGCTGACTTTCTTGGTCCCCTTGCCGTAGGAGACCCGCGCCGCCTGGACCACCGCCGCGTCGTCTCCCATGTAGTCGATGACCCGTACGAACCCGTGGTCCAGCAGCGGGACGGCGGCATAGAGGATCTCCTCGAGCGCCGGCACCGTGGCGCGGCGCGTCGAGGCCGTCTCCGCCCGGAGGCGCTGAATCTCCGCTTGCTGCTCTGGTGTCAGCGGCATGCCTACTGAAACCTTTCCGGCGAATGGGCTGGCACTCTAACGGGACCCCCAGCCCATCTCCAAGCCCGAACTCGGCGCATGGTTGCGCCGCCGCCGGGAAACCCTATATTGAGGATCGTCGGGCAACCGACTATGGCGATAAACGGAGCACGGCATAAGCGTTGCGGACCCGGGGGCAGTACCCGGCGCCTCCACCAATTCCCTAAAACCTCGCCGGTGGCGGGGTGCCATGGGGGCGAACCAGGATCGACGCGCGTGGTAAAGGTGTAGCCTTTCGCTCGGCATGGTACCGCCGATATCGGGCCACTCAGACGTGCGAACGATAACTCAATCGCACTCGCTGCTTAGTCTCTAAGCAAGCGCGGTTCGGGGGGCACCGGGCAACAGAAGCCCCCCACTTCCATTACGTCCTCCCGGATCCCATAATCGGGTCCGGAACAGTGGTGCGAGGGAATGTGAAGGACGTACTGCGCTACGACAGAATGGTGGAGCAGGCGCTGCGCGGCGTGGTGCGCGAGGCGCTGCTTGTGGCGGCCGCCAAAGGCCTGCCGGGAGCACACCATTTCTACATCACGTTCCGAACCCGCACCCCCGGCGTCGCCGTGCCCGACTACCTCGAGCAGCGCTATCCCGATGAGATGACCGTCGTGCTCGAGCACCAGTTCTGGGACCTGGAGATCACCGAGGAAGGCTTCTCCGTGACCCTGACCTTCCAGAACAAGCCCGAGCATGTGACGGTACCGTTTGCCGCGATCACCGCCTTCGCCGACCCGTCGGTCAAATTCGGCCTGCAGTTCCAGACCGCCACCAGCGACGACAGCCCGACGGTCCCCGCCGCGGTCGTGCCACCGACCAGCGACGTGCCAGCGGAGTCGGCCAAGCCGGAATCGAAGAGCGGCGAAGTCGTCACTCTCGACAGCTTCCGAAAAAAATAGCGGCGAGGACATCCGTCCCCCGTCGAACAGGTGTCCCGACCAGGGGCTCCGTCGGCGCTCGCCTTGACGGGGCGTCAGAAAAGGTGTTTCACCGCCGCGGTTGAGGTATCGCCGATCCTCCGCTGCGCCTCCCCTTTCCTGCGAAGGTTCCCATGAGCGAATTCGTCTTCCGCGAGATGTTTCCCCTGGGCGAGGACGACACGCCCTACCGCAAGCTGTCGGGCGATTTTGTCTCGACGACGACCTTCGAGGGCGAGCGCATCGTCAAGGTGCAGCCGGAAGCGCTGACATTACTCGCCGCGGAGGCCCTGATCGACTGCCAGCACCTGCTGCGCCCGGGCCACCTGGCGCAGCTGCGCAAGATCCTCGACGACCCCGAGGCCTCCGACAACGACCGCTTCGTCGCCTTCGATCTGCTGAAGAACGCCAATATCGCCGCGGGCAAGGTGCTGCCCATGTGCCAGGACACCGGCACCTCGATCGTGATGGCGAAGAAGGGCGAGCGGATCTGGACCGGTGGCGGCGACGCGGCGGCGCTGGCTGCCGGCATCCGCAAGACCTTCACCGAGACCAATCTTCGCTACAGCCAAGTGGCGCCGCTCTCGATGTACGAGGAGGTCAACACCGGCGACAACCTGCCGGCGCAGATCGATCTCTACGCCGACGAGGGCGATGAATATCATTTCCTCTTCGTCTCCAAGGGTGGCGGCTCCGCCAACAAGACGTTCCTCTTTCAGCAGACCAAGGCGGTGCTGAACCCGAAGTCCCTCATCAAGTTTCTCGATGAGAAGATCCGCACTCTCGGGACCTCGGCGTGCCCGCCCTATCACCTCGCGATCGTCATCGGCGGCACCTCGGCGGAGCTGACGCTGAAGACGGTGAAGCTCGCGAGCACCAAGTATCTCGACGCCCTGCCGAGCGCCGGCAACAAATACGGCCAGGCCTTCCGCGATCACGGCTTCGAGGCGGAGGTGCTTGAGCTCACCCGCAAGATGGGAATCGGCGCGCAGTTCGGTGGCAAGTACTTCTGCCACGACGTTCGCGTCATCCGGCTCCCGCGCCACGGCGCCAGCGCCCCCATCGGCCTCGGCGTCTCCTGCTCGGCGGACCGGCAGATCCTGGGCAAGATCACCGCGGAGGGCGTTTTCCTCGAGGAGCTCGAGGCCAATCCGTCGACGTATCTGCCGGACGTGGACGAGGCGGCGCTCGGCGGCGCGGTCGTGAAGATCGACCTCAGCCGTCCGATGGCCGAGATCCGCCGCGCCCTGTCGCAGTATCCGATCAAGACGCGGCTCTCGCTGACGGGGACGCTGATCGTCGCCCGCGACAGCGCCCACGCCAAGCTGCAGGAGCGCATTGAGCGCGGCGAGGGCCTGCCCCAGTATGTCAAGGATCACCCGATCTACTACGCAGGCCCGGCCAAGACGCCGAAAGGCTTTGCCTCAGGCTCCTTCGGTCCCACCACCGCGGGCCGGATGGATTCCTACGTCGATCAGCTCATGGCTGCCGGCGGCAGTTTCGTCACGCTTGCCAAGGGCAACCGCGGCGCGGAAGTGCGCGAGGCCTGCCGCAAGCACGGCGGCTTCTACCTCGGCTCGATCGGTGGCCCCGCCGCCCGACTGGCCCAAGACTGCATCCGCAAGGTCGAGGTGGTCGAATATCCCGAGCTGGGCATGGAAGCGATCTGGCGCATCGAAGTGGAGGATTTCCCGGCGTTCATCGTTATCGACGACAAGGGAAATGACTTTTTCGCCAACCTGAGCTGATCGCGGTGCGAAGGTCGCACCTACCGGAATCGGCACCCCAATCATGGATAGACGCCGCGCTCAGCGCATAGAATGTCGTGGGAGAAATCACGCGTGGCGGATGGCAGCGAGCTCAGGGCGCTGATCTCGGGACAGAAGGGCGCCTGGGATGCGTTCGTCCGGCGCTACGCGGGTCTCCTCATGGCGGCGGTGCGTGGGCTCGTTCGCGAGGGAGCGGAGGCCGAGGACCTCGTCCAGGAGGTCTTCGTCCGGCTCTGCAAAGACGACTTCCGATTGCTGAAGACCTATGACGCCACTCGAGCCGGGCTCACGACCTGGCTCACCATCGTTGCCCGCAGTACGGCCCGGGATGCGCAGCGACGGCATCGCCCCCCGTCCACGGCGATCGACGACGTGCCGGAGATGCTGCTGGCGGTGAGCGACGTTCACCACGAACCTCTCAAGCTTCCCAAGGATTTACTGTCGCCTCGCCAGCAGCTGGTCCTGACGCTGCTCTACGAGCGGGACATGGATGTGGCGGACGTGGCCAAGGCCCTGAGCATCGACCCCCAGACGGTCCGCAGCACGCATCACAAAGCCATGCTCAAGCTGCGCGCCCATTTCGCGGTGGAGGGTCGATGACCGCGGATTTTCGGGGATGTTGCGCGCCCTGGGCGCCTAGATCATTAATGGAGTGCAGCCATGAGCGAACCCTTGGATATTGAACGAGATCCCGCCCTCTGGCGACGCTGGCGCGAGGCCGCGTCGGCGGCCCGCGGCGAGGCCGTCACGGCCCCCGATCCGTTGCTCCAGGCGGCATACGCGGAGGGGCGTCTCGACGAGACCGCGGCCGAGCCGGTAGAGGCTTGGCTTGCCGGTACCCCCGTATGTCTCGAGGACATGCGGGCCGCTGGCGATCTGGGGCGCGGTGGCGCCGAGATGCCGATGCCCGAGACGGTCCTGGCCCGGGCGATGGCGCTGGTCGACGGACGCGGGGCCAAGGTCCTGCCCTTCCATCCTCCGATCCGGCGGGCACCCGCCTGGCGGGTCGCCGCAGCGTGGGGCAGCATGGCGGCGGGCCTGCTGGTCACCTGTCTGATTGGATTCGCCCTCGGCAGCGACGCCTATAGCAGTCTCCTTGGCCCGCGGCAGGACGTGGCGCTCAGCCAGGAGCTCTTCGATCCGCCGAGCGGGTTCTTCTCAGAGTTCGGCGAGGAGTTCGAATACATGACCGTGCCCATCGAGGGCGCGGCCAGCCAGCCTTGGAAGACAGGCCGGCTCGTGCAGGTGATTCTCGCCCTCTCGCTCGCGCTCAACATCTTTTTCATCGGCGGGCTCGTCTACACCAAGACCGTCATGGATCGAGGCCGAGGGCCGAACCCGCCGCTGCAGGCCCTTGCCAACCAGCTCGACCTCGCGCCCGAGCAGCGCAAGACATTCCGCGAATTCGTCCAGGTCGTGCGCACGCACGGCATGGCGCTACGCGATGCGAACACAACGCTTGGCACTCAGATATGGGACGAGCTGTCGAAGCCGCAGCCCAACCAGGACAAGATCGCTCACGACTTTGCCCAGGTGGCGGACAATCGCCGCGACTTCCAGACCGCCGTGGCGAAGGCATTGCTGCCATTTCTGGAGGGCCTCAGCGCCGACCAGCGGGCGAAATTCATCGAGATCGCAAAGCGCCGCCAGGACAACGTCGCCAACCGCATGCGGCAACTCGGGCTGCCCTGAGCCAGGACCGTCGACGGTCGCGGGTCTGCCCGCGTTAGAACCGCAGTAGCGGCGAACACCCATTCATTGTAGCATCTCCGCCGACATCGCTCGGGAGGGGAGAGATGCGAAAGTTGGCGCTAGCACTTTTCATCCTCGTCACAACCATGCCCATTGCATGGGCCGGGGTGCGCGACGCGGTCGATGCCTACGACAAGGGCGATTACGCGAATGCCCTCGCGGCCTGCAAGTCCGCCGCCGAGCAGGGCGACGCAAGCTGTCAAAACTTTCTGGGCATTCTCTTCGCGCGCGGCAAGGGCGTGCCCGAGGATCGAGCTGAGGCGGCGAAATGGTACCGCCGCGCGGCGGACCAGGGAAACGGGTACGCTCAGGTCAATCTCGGCATTGCCTACGAGCAGGGCCATGGCGTCCCCCGCAGCGATGCCGAGGCGGAGAAATGGTATCTGGCGGCAGCGAACCAGCACATCCCCCAGGCGCAGCTGGCCCTCGGGCTGTTCCACTTGCGCGTCGATCACAACGAGCGCGAGGCGTTCAAATGGTTCCGACTTGCGGCGCATCAGGGACTGCCTCTGGCGCAGCTGGCGCTGGGCGCGGCCTATGAGACCGGCCGCGGCATCAAGAAGAACGATCGCCAGGCGGCGAGATGGTTCCTGCTGTCGGCGGAAGGCGGCGATGGAAGCGGACAGGCGAGCATCGCCCGGCTCTACGAGCAGGGCATCGGCGTAGAGAAGGATCTGCCGGAATCGTATTTCTGGTACTCGGTCGCCAACAGGAATCCCGCCACTCCCGTCCGCGAGCGCAAGGAAATCCAGGGCGCGCTGAAGCGTCTTTCGACGAAACTCGCGCCGAAGCAGGTTGCGGAAGCAGAAAGCGCCGCCAAGGGATTTCATCCCGATGAGGCCGCCGCCGGCAGCCGCCGCAGCACCGGCGCCGCGACCGCCGGCGGAGGGCCGCGGCTGTTCTCTACCGGCTCCGGCTTCTACGTCACCACCTCCGGCCACCTCGTTTCCAACAATCATGTAGTCGCGGGTTGCGCCACCGTTCGCGTCAGCGAAGGCGAAAGCTCGGTGCCGGTGAAGGTCCTGGCCACTGATCCGGATCGGGATCTGGCATTGCTGCAATTGCCCCACGGCGTGGCGGCAGCGGTGGCGTTCCGCGACGGCCCGGCGAGGCTCGGCGAGAATGTCGTGGTGCTCGGATATCCTCTGACCGGATTGATCACGTCGGACGCCGTGGTCACCACGGGAATCGTCAGCGCGCTCGCCGGTCCGCGGGACGACCGGCACCTGATGCAGATATCGGCGCCGGTTCAGCCCGGCAACAGCGGCGGGCCGCTTCTGGACGGCGGCGGCCATCTGGTGGGTGTCGTCGTCTCGACTCTGAATCGGCTGAAGGTCGCGCAGCTCACCGGCGCCATCCCGGAGAACATCAGCTTCGCCATCAAGTCGGAAGACGCGCGCGCGTTTCTCAAATCACACAATGTCGCCGTCGCCGCGGCGCCCCTGGGCAAGGAGATCTCCACCGCCGCCGTCGCCGATCAGGCACTCAAGTACACGGTCCGCCTGGAGTGCTGGAAATAGGACACCACGACTCCATAGTATGGGCCCGGCGACCTGCTGTCCGGAGGATCACCATGCCCCTGCGCCTCGAGCGCGACGCCATCGGCACCGTCGAGGTCGCCAAGGACTTCAATCGCTGGGTCTGCCCAGGGGGCATGCCGGAACCCCACTGATGGCAGGCCGCGCCGGCACGATCAGGAAGCGCTCGGTGCTGATCGAGGGTCACCCCACCAGCCTCTCGCTCGAAGTGGAATTCTGGTCGGCCCTGCGGGAGATCGCCCGGCGCCGCGGGCAGTCGCTCAACCGCCTGGTAGCCTCCGTCGACGCGGAGCGCCGGGGAAACCTGTCGAGCGCGCTGCGCGTCTTCGTTCTCGACTGCTGTCGAAGCGGCGAGCTGCCGCGCGACACGCTCTAGCGCTTCAGCAGGTTGCGCAGGATATCCTGTGGCTGCAACGGCTGCGGCGCGGCGGTGCCAGCGGATGGCGCGGTACCACCTTGGCTCGGCGCCGCCGGCGGCGGATTGGCCAGGCGCTCGATTGCCCGCGTTCCGATCGATCGCGTGATCGCGTTGAAATCGACATCCCAATTCGGCTGATCCATCGATCCCTTCAGAGTGATGCCAATCGGGGGCGAGCCTTGCACGCCGGTCAGATGCAGATCGGTCCGGCTGACCATGGTCCAATTAGGCAGGTCGAATATCGTCGTGCCGTTCCCCTCGCCGCCCTCCGCGACCAGATGCAGATCGCTGCTGACCGCGACGCCGTTGGTCACCTTGAACGTGCCGTCGAGGCTCGAGAACGGCGTGGAGCCGCTGGTGGCGGCGCGAAACAGGGTCGCGAGATCTCCCAGGCCCCGGATCTGGTTGATGTGCTGGTTCACCGCCGGCACGTTGATACCGTTGATGGTGCCGTCGCGACCCTTGAGCAGCGCCGTGCCGTTCAATCCCGAGATGAGGTCGAAGGGGCTGGCCCCGGCGGTGGTGAAATCCGCCTGGGTATCGAAGCTGCCCTCCAGGCGGCTAGTCCCGGAGGCCGCGAGGGTCTGCTTGAAATCCGCGCCGGTGAGGTTCGCCTTGATATCGAGGCTGGGCTGCGCGGAGGCATTCAGCGCGCCATTGGCGGCAAGCGCGCCGCCGAACAGACGACCGGAGAGCTGCGGCATATTGAGCACCGCGTCCTTGAGGGCAAGGCGCACCTGCGGCTCGCCGAGCCGCAGGTTGGCCCAGACCAGGCTGTTACCGCCGACGGCCACGTCCGCATCGAAGAGTTTGAGAAAATCGAGATCCAACGGCGTCTTCGACCAGTGTTGCAACGCCGCCGGCCGCGACCCCGCCTGCGCCAGCATGACGCCGGGCTTGAGGTTGCCAGGCGCGGCATCCTCCAGGAAGGCTGTCTGGCGCACGGGGAAGAACTTGTCGATGACGACATCGCCCAGCGTCAGGTTCGCCGTCAGCATCGGCCGCCCCGCGAGCCGCAGGCGAAGGTCGCCGGTGGCGCTCATCCCGCCGACATCGACCGCAAGATTTTTGAACCCTACCGCCGCCGGCGCCGGCGTCCATTCCATCTCGCCATGCAGCTTTACCGGCCCGAGCTCGCCGCCCTGCGGCCGATAGTTCGAGCTCGCCAGCCGCATCAGTCGATTGAAGCTGGGATGGTCGAGGTTGACGACGACGTCCCACGCGCCCGGCTGTGGCGCGCCGCCAGTGACATGCAGCTTGCCGCCGGCGGCCTCCAGATCCGTCTCCAAGGCAAGACGCTCACCTTGCTGCTGCAGCTCGCCACCGAGGGTAAAGGCACCGAAGTTGTCCGCGCTGGCGATATCCGGCGCCACCAGGCGCAGCACTCTGCCCAGCTCCGGTCCATGCATGTCGAAGACCGCGTCGGCCTTGGACTGGGCGCTGCCGATGCCCTGCAGGTAGCCGGTGAGCTTGCCGGCCGCGGCGCCGAGATCGCCAATGCTGAATTCTCTGAGCGTGAGGTCGCGGTTCTCCAACGTGGCCAGCAGATGGACCTTGCGAATCGGCTGATTGCGCCAGATGAGCGTGTCGACGCCGGCATCGAGATTGGCATCGAAACTCACTAGGGCATCCGACAGCGCCTGGGGTGGCGTGATTCGCGTGAGCGCTCCCGATGCCGCCGGCACCGGCACCTGCGGGGTCTGCGCGGCGGGGGGCTGATCGCCGCCGAAATAAGGGTCGAGATTGAGCTGATCGATGGCAACGCGCACACCGAACGCCGGGCGAGCGCGCAATGCCGCGGTAACGGCGCCGGTCAGATGCGACGAATCGAAGTTGAGGTCGATCGATTTTGCCTCCAGCGTATCGCCGTCGATCGCGATCTTGCCCGAGAGCGTCGCGCGCCGCAGGCGGTCGGCGGGCACACCGTCGACCGCGGCACCTGTCCAGCGTAGGAGATCGCGAAAATTATCGGCGCTGGCCAGCAGGCTCCCGTCGAAGCGGGGCAAGGCTCCGACCGTGTCCAGCCTGCCGCTCACGGCGATATCGGAGCCTCCCGGCAACAGTGCGCCCAACCGCCTGATCGACAGAGTGCCGTCCGCGAGCACGCCCTCGAGGCGGAGCTGACGGATTACGCCCTGGTGCCATTGCAAGGCATCGACGCCGAGATCGACCGTAGCGGCGACTCCTTTGGGGAGAGTGAAGTGTGGCGCCACAGCACCGGCCTCGCGTGGCAACGCCGCGGTTGCCGCGTCGCGCCCACCCGCGGATTTGGCCGGCGCCGCCGCAACCGCCGCCCGCTCCGCCAGAAAGCGATCGAGATCGAGAGTGTTCATCGAGAATTTGAGATCCGCTGCCAGCGGCGCGCCGGGCGTCACATGCAGTGCACCGCTGCCGTGAATGTCTCCCAATTCAAGGACCAGATGTTCGAGCGCGACCCGGTCTCCGGACGCGGCCACATCGGTCGTGACCTGAAGCGGTCTCGCCAGCATCGGCGGCAGCGGGCCACTGCCGGCAAGCGCCATGACGGCGCCGAGATCGTCACCCTTGAGGCTGAGCTTCCCCTCGAGATGCGGCGTGGCATCGCTCGGTGTGGCGTCCCCATTGAATTCCACCGTGCCCAGTTGCGGCGCCTTAAGCGCCACGGAGACCGGCACCTGGCCACCGTCGAAGCGGCCGAGATCGACCACGGCCGACAGCGTCGCGCCGAACGTCGTAAAGCCGCCTTCCGCATGAAGCGGGCCGGAAATGGCGTCACCCGTCAGTACGAGATTAATGTGCTCGACCGCGACCAGGCCACCGGCACCGCGATAGCTGACGGTGCCATCCTCCACGGCAAGGCGAGCGATCTTGAAACTGCCGCCGCCGGATCCAGCCGCCGCTGCGGGCGCACCTTCTGCGGCCGGCACAGATCCGGCAGGCGAGCCGGTCGCCGCGGCGTTCAGATGGAAGGACCAGTTCGGCCGGCCATCGGGCGAACGCTCGAGCAGGATGGTCGGCTGAATTACCCGGGCGCTCGTCACGTCGATCTGAAAGGCGAGGAGCGGCCAGAACGACAGCGCGGCATCAACTTCCCGTATGTGCACCATATCGGGCGTGGTCGCGCCGGAAATATTGGCAATGCGGAGGTCGCGCGCCGTAAGGTGGGGGCTTGGCAGCAGGGAAAGGCTGATCGGGCCCGCAAGCGTCACCGGGCGGCCCAGCGCCGCCGATGCCTTCTCCGCCACGATCGGCCGGTAGCGATCGAGATCGGCGAACCGCGGAGCGACAAGCACGGCCGCCACCGCCACGAACAATGCTATCGCCAGGCCAATCGCGGACTTGCGCACACCCACTCCCTGCTCGTCGCGACGAACTCAGGTAACGCCGGACGGTGCCGCGTCCGTCACGGACTCCCACCGCGCAGCCTGCCGAAAGGGAATTTCGACAGCTGGCTTCGACCAGGCGTTGCAACCCCTACGCAAGACGCCTGAAGATAGGGTATCATGTTCGTGGACGGCCGAGCACTGGGGAGCCGGACCTGTCATGGGCGAGATAGTGAACCTCAATCAGTTCCGCAAGCGGCGCGAGCGGTCCGCGGCGGAACAGCGCGCCCAGCACAATCGTGTTCGCCACGGCCGCACCAAGGACGAACGCGCCAAGGCCGAGCGCGACGCCGAAAAGGCCGCCAAGGATCTGGAGGACAAGCGCCTCGAGTAGCCGCGGTCAACACTCGGGCAGACCAAGTTCCCGGCGATAATGCGCCAGGGTTGCGCCATCGAAGCAGCAGAACACTACACGCTCCAGTGCGGTGCCAGCCAGGATGCCGCGCACCGCAGCCACCGCGATGCCGGCGGCGCGGGCCGCGGGAAAGCCATATATCCCTGTCGAGATTGCGGGGAAGGCGACGCTACGGCATTCGTGCTCCACCGCCAGCGCCAGGGCGTTGCGATAGCAGGCAGCGAGCAATATGTCCTCGCCGGATGCGCCGCCCCGCCAGACCGGCCCTACCGTGTGAATGATATAGCGGGCAGGGAGCCTGTATCCGCGCGTCAGCCGCGCCTCCCCGGTGGGACAGCCGCCGAGCGACCGGCACACCGCCAGCAGTTCCGGACCGGCCGCCCGATGGATTGCGCCATCGACCCCGCCACCACCAAGCAACGACGCCTTGGCGGCATTGACGATCGCGTCGACGGCAAGAGAGGTGATGTCCCCGAGATGCAGATCGAGCCGCGGGTCGATGTCGCTGGTCGCACTATCCATACGCCGCTCTACCCAATGGGGTGGGTCAGAGGAAAATGCGGTGTGGGCCACCATTTGGCAAGGCGCCGACACATATTCCGGCGATCGGCGGTCTAGGTGAGCGTCCGAACTGCCGCTACCATGGCGCTCCTGCCGACGGCAAACAGATCAACCTAGGCGACAACGGGGAGGCGAATGCAGGACATTCATTTCTGGTCGGCGAAGAAACTCGCGGGCGCGCTCAAGCGCCGCAAGATCGGCTGCCTCGAAATCCTGGAGCACTTTCTGGCTCGGGTCGAGCGCCACAATCCAACGCTCAACGCCATAATCGCCAGCGATCTGCCGGCAGCACGGAAGCGCGCCAGAGCCGCCGACCGTGCCCTTGCCAAGGGCGAGGTCTGGGGTCCGCTCCATGGCGTGCCCATGACGATCAAGGAGTCCTATGATGTCGCGGGGCTGCCGACGACCTGGGGCCTGCCGGAGCTCCGCGAGAACGTCGCGCAGAAGAACGCGCTCTCCGTCGATCGCCTGCTCGCCGCTGGCGTCACCCTCTTCGGCAAGACCAACGTGCCGCTGATGCTGGCGGACTGGCAGAGCTACAACGAGATCTATGGCACCACCAACAATCCCTGGGACGTGACGCGCTCGCCCGGCGGCTCCTCGGGCGGCTCGGCGGCAGCGCTTGCCGCCGGCCTCACCGGCATCGAGGCCGGCAGCGATATCGGCGCCTCGATCCGCAATCCCGCGCACTACTGCGGCGTTTACGGCCACAAGCCCACCTACGGCATCTGCTCGCCGCGCGGTCACGCACTTCCGGGCCGGGTCGCGGTCCCCGATATCTCCGTGATCGGCCCTTTGGCACGCGGCGCCGAGGATCTCGGGATCGCCCTTGCCGCGATGGCGGGCGCGGACGACATCGACGGCGCCGCCTGGCGCCTCGCCCTGCCGGCACCCAAGAAGACCGCGCTCCGCCAGTTCAAGGTGGCGGTGATGCTGGACGACCCGAATTCGGAGGTGGATCACGCGGTGCAGGAGCGGCTGCAGGCCCTAGCGGATTTCCTGGCCAAGAAGAAGGTGAAGGTGAGCGACCGGGCACGCCCCGACATCGACACGACCCGCGCCCAGCGCGTGTACGTTCAGTTGCTGCGGGCGGCCACCTCCGGCCGACAATCCGACGACCTCTTCCGCAAGAACCAGGAGATCCTTCGCACCCTCGATTCCGGCGACGAGAGCTACTTCGCGGCGATGACCCGGGCGAACACGATGTCGCATCGCGATTGGCTGGGCTTCAACGAGGAGCGCCACCGGATGCGGCTCAAATGGGCCGCGTACTTTGAAGAATTCGATCTCCTGCTCTGCCCCGCCGCGGCCTCGGCGGCGGTGCCGCACGACCAGACCGGGGAGCGCTATCAGCGCACCATTTCCGTCAACGGCAAGCGCGTGCCGACCACCGATCAGCTATTCTGGGCCGGCTATTCCTGCGCGTTCCTGCTGCCGAGCACGGTGGCACCGATCGGCCTCACCACCAGCGGCCTGCCGGTGGGCGTACAGATCATCGGGCCGCAATATGGCGACCGCACCTGCATCGAGTTCGCGCGGCTGCTGGAGAGCGAATACTATTCCTTCGTGCCCCCGCCTGCCTTTGCGTGAGGTGCCGCGAAGCGCAGCACCAGGTAGCCCGCCACCGCCGAGAGCAGCGAGCCGCCCAGAACGCCGATGCGGACCTCGGCGGTGTAGCCGACCTCGCTGAAGGCGAGCGTGCCGATGAACAGACTCATGGTGAAGCCGATGCCAGTCAGCAGAGACACGCCATAGAATTGCACCCAACCGGCGGATCCCGGCAACCGCCCGGCGCCCAGTCCGACAGCGGCACCCGTAGCGGCCATGACGCCGACCTGTTTGCCGAGGAACAGGCCGAGACCGATACCGAGGGGTACCGGGCCGAGCAGGATCGACGGCGAGAGACCGTGCATGGAAACACCCGCATTCGCGAAGGCGAAGAGCGGTAGTATCCCGTAGGTGACCCAGGGATGCAGACCCTGTTCCAGACGCCGCGCCGGCGACCCGCTTTCCTCGCCGAGGACGCGGGAGGGAATGGCGAGCGCCAGCACGACGCCCGCAAGCGTGGCGTGGACGCCCGATTTCAGGACGCAGACCCAGACCAGGATGCCCACCAGGATATAGGGAGCGAGGCGCGAGACGCCGGCCCGATTGAGCACCGCCAGCGCCGCAATGCCGACGGCCGCCAGGGCCAGCGAGATCAGCGACAGATTGTCGGTGTAGAAACAGGCGATGATCACAATGGCGCCGAGATCGTCCATGATCGCGAGGGCGAGCAGGAATGCCTTCAACGACGTCGGAACCCGGTCTCCGAGCAGCGCCAGCACGCCGACGGAAAACGCGATGTCGGTCGCCGAGGGAATTGCCCAGCCGGAGAGCGTGGTGGCATTGCCCCAGTTGAATGCCGTGTAGACCAGCGCCGGCATCGCCATGCCACCAGCCGCCGCGATGGCGGGAAGCGCCGCCTGCCGCAAAGTTGACAGCTCGCCCTCCAGGACCTCGCGCTTGATCTCCAGCCCCACCGTCAGGAAGAAGATCGCCATCAATCCATCGTTGATCCACAGCACCAGCGGCTTGGCGATCCGGAGAGTACCGACCTGCGCGACCACGGGAATGTCGAGAAGCTCGGCATAGCCGGGGCCGGCGGGCGAATTCGCCCAGACCAGCGCGGCGGCGGAAGCGATCAGGAGCATCACTCCGCCCGCCGCCTCGAGCCGGAGGAAATCCTGGATGCGGGACAGGCGCAATGCCATTACGACCCGGCCTTCGACGGGCGGCTTGAGCCCATGGTCTGCCACTCGGGTTCCGTCACAGGTAGCGCAGCCAGAGATAGATGTGACAGATCGCGACGTGAAGCACCATCAGGCCGAAGGCGTATCTCGTGTAGGTCCAGAAGCCGAAATGAATACCGTTACGTTCGGCAATACCGGCCACAGTGAGATTGGCGGAGGCACCGATCAAGGTGCCATTGCCGCCAAGACAGGCACCGAGGGAGAGCGCCCACCACAAGGGCACGAGGTGCTCGGCACCGCCGAAGGTGGGCGCCATCGCCTTCACCAGCGGAATCATGGTGGCGACATAGGGAATATTGTCGACGATTGCCGAGAGGAACGCCGATGCCCATAGGATCACGTAGGCCGTGAGGGCGAAATCGCCTCCCGTTAAATCGATCAGCCCGCGCGCCATCAGCGCGAGGACGCCGGTGACCTCCAGCCCGTGCACCACGATGAAGAGGCCCACGAAAAAGAAAATCGTGATCCAGTCGACTTCTCCGAATGTCGCGGTAACCTTCTCGGTCTGCTTTTCGAGCTCTCGGTGATGCTCGATGTTGTGCAACAGCATGAGCGTCGCGGCGCCGAACAGCGCGATGGTCCCGGGCTCGAGACCAAGAGGCTTGGCGAAGACGAAGGTAACGAGAACGGCCGCGATCACCAGCAGTGAAGAGCGCAGCAGCGGCCAATCCGTGATCGCACTCCGCTCGCTCAACGCCATCACCGCGGCGCGCGCTTCCGCCGTCGCGTGCATTTTACCGCCCCAGATCAAGTGGGTGATGACGGTTTGCACCGCCATAACGACGACGATCACAGGTGCCAAGTTCACGACGAAATCATTGAATGTGAGATGCGCCGCCGATCCGATGATGATATTGGGGGGATCGCCAATGAGCGTCGCCGTGCCGCCGATGTTGGAGGCGAGTATCTCGGCGAAAAGAAAGGGATAGGGCGGTACTCCCATCCGCCGCGTCACCGAGAGCGTCACCGGCGCGATGAGCAGCACCGTCGTGACGTTGTCGAGGAATGCCGAGAGCACGGCCGTCGTTGCCGAAAGGATCAGCAGCATGCGCCACGGTTCGGCGCGGCCGCGTTTGGCCGACCAAATCGCGAGATATTCGAACATCCCGCTTCGCCGCGCGATCGACACCAGCACCATCATCCCCGTCAGAAGGGCGATCGTGTTGAAGTCGATACCTCTGATGGCCTCGTCCTGGGTCAGCACCCCGGAGACGATCATCACGCCGCCGCCGAGCAGCGCGATGATCGAGCGGTTGAGCCGCTCGGTGACGATCAGGACGTAGGTCGCGAGCAGCAGGAGACAGGCGACCCACATGGGGTCGAGACCGAGCAGAACGTGCGGCTGACCGGGCATCAGGCGCCTCTCTGCAGCGCCAGAGGGCTGCCCACCCCCGAGCGGTGTAGGTCCGTCGTTGCTGCCCGCGCCGGATGCGCCATCCCCCCACCTCGTCTCCCCGACCGACCCCGCGCATCAATGCAGGCGCATGGTCGTGCTGACAAGTCCGCTGTGCGGTCGCGGGACCGTTCACGGGCTTGCGAGACCCTCAACCGGTGGGAGAGGCGGTTTCCTATGTTGGGATTACGGCCTCGGGGGCACCGGCGTCGGCCGCCCCATCGGCCTCAGCGTCGCCGCGGAATAGGGCGACGACCCCGACACCTCACATCCGGACGATCTTGCCCGGATTCATGATGTTGTCGGGGTCCAGCGCCTTCTTGATCTGGCGCATCACGCTGAGGGCCTCGCCGTGCTCGGCCTGCAGGAAATCCATTTTGCCGTAGCCCACGCCATGCTCGCCGGTGCAGGTACCGTCCATGGCGAGCGCCCGGTGCACCAGGCGATCGTTGAGCGCCGTGATCTCCTTCATCTCGGCCGGGCTGTCGGGATCGATGACGAAGGCGATGTGGAAGTTGCCGTCGCCGACGTGGCCGACGATGGCGGCGGGCACCGAGCACTTGCTGAGATCCTCGGTCGTCTCCGTGATGCACTCGGTCAGCCGCGAGATCGGCACGCAGACGTCGGTCGCAAGCCCCTTCCCGCCGGGCCGTAGCGCCAGCACGGCGTAGTAGCCGTCGTGGCGAGCCTGCCAGAGCTTGTTGCGCTCCTCCATCGACGAGGCGAAGCGGAAGTTGCTGCCGCCGTGCTCGGCCGCAAACTCCTTCACCATCTGGATCTGCTCCTCGACGCCCGCCTTGGTGCCGTGGAACTCGAACAGCAGCGTCGGCGCCACGGTGTAGTCGAGCTTGGAGTACTTGTTGACGGCGTCCATCTGCAGCGCGTCCAGCAGCTCGACCCGCGCGATGGGAATGCCGGCCTGGATGATCATCACGGTGGTATCGACGGCGTCCTTGATGGTCGGGAACGGGCAGACCGCCGCCGAGATCTGCTCGGGGATCCCGTAGAGGCGAAGCGTGATCTCGGTGATGACGCCGAGCGTGCCCTCGGAGCCCACGAAGAGCCGCGTCAGGTCGTAGCCCGCCGCCGACTTCCGGGCACGGTGCGCGGTGCGGATCACTCGCCCATCCGCCAGCACCGCCGTCAGCGAGAGCACGTTCTCCCGCATGGTTCCGTAGCGCACGGCGTTGGTGCCGGACGCGCGGGTCGCCGTCATGCCGCCCAGCGACGCGTCGGCGCCGGGATCGATCGGGAAGAACAGGCCGGTATCCCGCAGATATTCGTTGAGCTGCTTGCGGGTGACGCCTGGCTGCACCGTCACGTCGAGGTCGTCGACGCTGACTCGCAGCACCTTGTTCATCTGGGAGACGTCGATGCAGATGCCACCCTGGAGCGCGGCGACGTGGCCCTCGAGGGAGGTTCCCGTACCGAAGGCGATCACCGGCACCTTGTGCTGGGCGCAGAGCTTGACGATCTCCGCGACTTCTTCCGTCGACTGCACGAACACCACGCCGTCGGGCGGCGCGGGCGCGTGGAAGGATTCGTCCTTGCCGTGCTGCTCGCAGATCGATGCCGCTGTGGAGAAGCGCTCGCCGAAGCGCTGACGCAGCACGTCGAGGACCACGCGGTTGGGCGGTTCGCGGAGAAGCTTTGGAGCGGCTGACACGGGGATAACGTCCTCCGACGGTACGGTTCAAGGCGCGCACAGCCTATCCCGCGCGGTCCCCTACAGCAACGTGGACCCGGATTCGGCGCGAGTCTCGCCGGCACCGGCGTTTTGCGCTGCAATACAAACGGCGAAAAGCTGCGCGCCGTCGACGACGAACGACACTTTCACTTCCGGTCACGGGCGATCGGCGCACGTTCCTTGCGAAATGAACCGGGGGCGGCGAGCCGAATTGAGTCAGTGATCTCAGCGCATTATCTTCATAGGACAGCTTTACGGCCCTATTTGCCCCAAGGGGAGATTGGCCATGGCGCTCGCAGCGGTCACCCTCGACGACAAGTACGCGATCGAGCGGGGGCGTATCTACCTCAGCGGAATTCAGGCCCTCGCCCGCCTGCCGATGATGCAGCGCCGGCGCGACGTCGCCGCCGGTCTCAACACCGCGGGCTTCATCTCCGGCTATCGCGGTTCGCCCTTGGGTGGCCTCGACCAGGCGCTCTGGCATGCGCGGCCCTTCCTCGACCGCCATCACCTGCGCTTTCAGCCCGGCCTCAACGAGGATCTCGCCGCGACAGCGGTCTGGGGCACGCAGCAGGTCGGGCTCTTCCCCGGCGCCAAATACGACGGCGTCTTCGCCATGTGGTACGGCAAGGGTCCGGGCGTCGACCGCAGCGGCGACGTGTTCAAGCACGGCAATGCCGCCGGCACCGCCGCCCATGGCGGCGTTCTCCTGCTCGCCGGTGACGATCACGCCAGCAAGTCCTCCACCCTGCCGCACCAGTCGGAATACGCCTTTATCGACGCCTCCATTCCCGTGCTCAATCCATCGGGGGTGCAGGACATCCTCGATCTCGGTCTCTATGGCTGGGCACTTTCGCGTTACTCCGGTTGCTGGGTCGGGCTGAAGGCGCTCGCGGACACCATGGACAGCTCCGCCTCCGTGCTGGTGGACCCCCACGGCGTCGAGATCGTCATACCCCCGGACTTCGAGCTGCCACTCGGCGGTCTCAACATCCGCTGGCCCGATCCGCCCCTGGCGCAGGAGCAGCGGCTCCGCCTTTCCAAGCTGCCGGCAGTGCTCGCCTTCGCCCGCGCCAATCGCCTCGACCGCGTGATGTTGGACGCGCCCACGGCTCGCCTCGGCATTGTCACCACGGGCAAGTCCTACCTCGACGTGCGCCAGGCCTTCGACGATCTCGGCATCGACGAGGCCGAGGCGCGGCGTCTCGGCATCCGGCTCTACAAGGTGGCGCTGACTTGGCCCCTCGAGCCCGAGGGTTTGCGCGAATTCGCCGACGGCCTCGAAGAGATTCTGGTCGTCGAGGAGAAGCGCCCAATCCTCGAGGAGCAGGTGAAGAGCGCGCTCTACAACCTTCCCGCCGACCGCCGGCCGCTGGTGATCGGCAAGACCGACGAGCGCGGCCAGCCGCTCCTGCGCGAGACCAGCGAGCTCACCACCACGGAAGTGGCGCGCGCCATCGCCGCTCGCCTCGATCGCTTCGACCCGAATCCTCGCGTCGCCGAGCGCCTGGCGTTTCTCGATCGGGAGGAGCGCGCGGCCCGCTCCCACATGCCGGCGATCGAGCGCACGCCGCATTTCTGCTCCGGCTGCCCGCACAATACCTCCACCAAGGTGCCCGAGGGGAGCCGCGCCGTCGCCGGTATCGGCTGCCATTACATGGCCGGCTGGATGGACCGCGACACCGATACCTTCACCCAGATGGGCGGCGAGGGCGTGCCGTGGATCGGCCAGGCGCCGTTCACGGAGACGCCGCATATCTTCGCCAATCTCGGCGACGGCACCTACTACCACTCCGGCATTCTGGCGATCCGCGCCGCGGTCGCCGCCGGCGTCACCATCACCTACAAGCTCCTGTTCAACGACGCCGTCGCCATGACCGGCGGCCAGCCGGTCGACGGTCCCCTCACCGTGCCGCAGATCACGCGACAGATCGCCGCCGAGGGCGTCGAGCGCATCGTCGTCGTCAGCGACGAGCCCGAAAAATATCCGATGGACGCGGGATTTGCCGCCGGCGTCACGATCGAGCACCGCGACGAGCTCGACCGCATCCAGCGCGAGCTGCGGGAAATCTCCGGTGTCAGCGTCCTCGTCTACGACCAGACCTGCGCCGCCGAGAAGCGCCGCCGCCGCAAGCGCGGCCGCTATCCCGATCCGCCGAAGCGCGTCTTCATCAACGAGGAGGTCTGCGAGGGCTGCGGCGACTGCTCCACCGCCTCCAACTGCCTCTCGGTGGTGCCGGTGGAGACCGAGCTCGGCCGCAAGCGCACGATCGACCAGTCCAGCTGCAACAAGGATTTCTCCTGCGTCAACGGCTTCTGCCCGAGCTTCGTCACCGTGCACGGCGGCAGCCTGAAGAAGAGCGCGCCCGCAGGCTCCGGCAAGGTCTTTCCAGTACTGCCGGCACCCGTCGTGCCCGCGCTCGACCGGCCCTACGGCATTCTCGTCACCGGCGTCGGCGGCACCGGCGTCGTCACCATCGGCGCGCTCCTGGGCATGGCGGCCCACATCGAGGGCAAGGGCGCCAGCACCCTCGACATGACCGGTCTCGCCCAGAAGGGCGGCGCGGTCACCAGCCACATCCGTCTGGCGCCGCGGCCCGGAGGACCTCCATGCGGTCCGCCTCTCCGCCGGCGGCGCCGACTCTGCTGCTGGGCTGCGATATCGCGGTCGCCGGCGGCTTCGAGACGCTGTCGCGGCTCCGCACCGGCGAGAGCCACGCGGTGGTGAACCGCCACGAGACCATCACCGGCGCCTTCACCCGCAACCCCGACCTCGCCTTCCCCGGCAAGCGCCTCGCCGCCGACATCTCCGACGTCGTCGGCGCCGACAATGTGGACTTCATCGACGCCACCCGCATCGCCGAGACGCTGCTGGGCGATTCCATCGCCGCCAATCTCTTCATCCTCGGCTTCGCGTTCCAGAAGGGCTGGATCCCGCTCTCGGGCGAGGCGATCGACCGGGCGATCGAGCTCAACGGCGTCGCCGTCGAGTTCAACCGCCAGGCCTTCCTCTGGGGCCGGCGCGCGGCCCACGATCGTGCCGCGGTGGAGCGCATCGCGGCGCCGGCGGACCCCGGCACCGAGCGGCTCTCCAAGTCCCTCGACGAGGTGATCGCGCGGCGCATCGACTTCCTGACGCGCTATCAGAATGCCGCTTATGCCGCCCAGTATCTGAAGGCGGTACGTGGCGTCGAGGCGGCGGAGAAGCAGCGCGTGCCCGGCTCGACCGCACTCACCGAGGCGGTGGCGCGCGGCCTCTACAAGCTCATGGCATACAAGGACGAGTACGAGGTGGCGCGGCTTTATACCGACGGCACCTTCGCCCAGCGCCTCGGCGAGCGCTTCGAGGGCGACGTGAAGCTGGAGTTCCACCTGGCGCCGCCGCTCCTCGCCGAGCGCGATCCCATCAGCGGCCGCCTGAAGAAGCGCAGCTACGGCCCCTGGATGATGCAGGCCTTCAAGGTGCTGGCGACGCTCCGCGGCCTGCGCGGCACGGCGCTCGATCCCTTCGGCTACACCGCCGAGCGCAAACGCGAGCGGGCACTTCCCGGAGAGTATCGCGATCTCGTGCAGGGGCTGCTGCCGACGCTCACGCCGGACAATCACGCCGTCGCGGTGGCGCTGGCGCGGCTCCCGGAGAAGATCCGCGGCTACGGCCACATCAAGGAGGCGAGCCTCGCCGCCGCCGCCCTCGAGCAGAAGAAGCTCCTCGCCGCCTTCGCCGCCCCGCCGTCGCCCCACGCCATCGCCGCCGAGTAAGCCCACTCTGGCGCTCCGGCGACGGGCTCGCTAGGCTCGCCTCCCCCAGGTCTCTCCCGGGAAGCGAAGCCATGATCAGCGATCCCACCTGCGTCTTCTGCAAGATCGTCGCCGGCGCCATTCCGAGCCTCAAGCTCCTGGAGGACGCCGACACCCTCGCCTTCATGGACATCAATCCCGGCAACGACGGGCACTGCCTCGTCATTCCCAAATCCCATTACGCCACCGTCTTCGCCATCACGCCGGAGGCGTTCGCGGCGACGGCGCGGACGGTCATCAAGGTCGCGAGCGCCGTCAACGAGGCGCTGACCCCCGAGGGGGTCAACCTGCTGCAGGCGAACGGTCCGGGCGCCGGGCAGTCGGTGTTTCACTTCCACATGCACGTGCTGCCGCGCCGGCGCGACGACAACCTCACCATCAACTGGACGCCCCAGCCCGGCGACCCCAAGCGCATCGCCGAGATCGCCGAGCGCATCCGGAAGGCGCTCTGATGTTCGGCGGGTTCGAGCTCCTCACCATCGACACCGGCGAGGCCAAGATCCGCCTGCGCAAGGGCGGCAGCGGGCCGCCGCTCCTGCTGCTGCACGGCCATCCCCAGAGCCACGTGATGTGGCATCTGGTGGCGCCGCGCCTCGCCGAGGAGTTCACGGTGGTGGCGCCGGACCTGCGCGGCTACGGCGACAGCTCCAAGCCCGCCACCTCGGCGGATCACGCGCCCTATTCCAAGCGGGCGATGGCGCGGGACCAGGTCGCCGTCATGAAGCAGTTGGGCTTCGACCGGTTCATGGTTGCGGGCCACGACCGCGGCGGCCGTGTCGCCTATCGCCTCGCCCTCGACCATCCCGAGCGCGTGTCGAAGCTCGCCGTCCTCGACATCGTGCCCACCGCGGAAGCGTTCGGCCGCACCGACATGGCCTTCGCGCTCTCCTACTTCCACTGGTTCTTCCTGGCGCAGCCCGCGCCGCTGCCGGAGCGGCTCATCGCCGCCGATCCCGATCTCTTCTACTTCCGCCGCGGCGAGCACCAGTTCACGCCGGAAGCGCTGGCGGAATACCGGCGTCACGTGCGAGATCCCGACACCGTCCACGCCATGTGCGAGGACTATCGCGCCGGCGCCACCATCGACATCGCCCTCGACGAGGCGGACCGCGGCAAGCACCGCATCGACTGCCCGCTGCTGGCGCTCTGGGGCCGCAACGGCCAGCTCGACACCGCCTATGACGTGCTGGCGGTGTGGCGGAGCTGGGCCAAGGACGTCCGTGGCCGGCCCCTCGACTGCGGCCACTACCTCGCGGAAGAGGCGCCGGAGGAGACGTTCCAGGAATTGCGCGCGTTCTTCGCCGGCTAAGAGATCAGTCCGCCGCGCGCTTGCCGCGCTGAGGCAGCATGCCGAGCGCCCGCTTGTAGGTATCGAGGAGTGCCTCCTGCTCGTCGAGGTCCTCCTGGTCCAGCTTGCGGATGCGGATCACCGCCCGCATGGTCTTGACGTCGAAGCCGGTGCCCTTGGCCTCGGAATAGACTTCCTTGATGTCGGCGCCGAGGGCGGCCTTCTCTTCCTCGAGCCGCTCGATGCGCTCCACGAAGGACTTGAGCCGCTCCGCCGCCACCTCGCCGCCGCTCTTCTTCGCCGCCATCGATCCCCTCCGCCACTCCGCCGAAATTGAGGCGGCGACCCTACTCAGACGTCCGAAGCCTCGCGCAAGCAGCTCAGTGCTTGTGCTGCTTCTCCATCGCCTTCTTCTGCTCGGGCGACGCTTCCTTCTGGTACTTCGCCTTCCACTGGTCGTAGGGCATGCCGTAGACGATCTCGCGGGCGGCCGGGTCGGTATGGCGACGCCCTGCTTCTCGCCCTCCTCGCGATACCAGCGCGAGAGGCAGTTGCGGCAGAACCCGGCCAGGTTCATGAGATCGATGTTCTGCACATCGGTGCGCTCGCGCAGATGCTCCACCAGGCGGCGGAAGGCGGCGGCTTCGAGCTCGGTCTGGGTCTTGGCGTCCATGCGGTCGGTCTCCGGTCTGGGTTTCCCTCTATATGGCGAGGGGCACGGCGCTTGGCGAGGGGTCAGTAGTGCTTCTCGTGGATAGAGAGCGGGATCCTCCGAGGATCGGCGTCAGCACCCGGGCCAGCCGCTCGCCCCATTCCCGCGTGCCGGCGGCGTCGGCGATCAGGTCCTGGCGGATCTCCACCGCCATGTGCGGCAAGCCCCGGTTCTCCGCGTGGATGCGCACGGTGTAGCCGGCGGGCTCCCGGGCGGAATAGGGCTCGTTGTCGCCGACCACAAGACCGTGCTCGCGTCGGAGCGCCGCCATCAGCGGCACGGGGATGCGCGGATCCTGGTTCCAGAGCACGCCGATGTGCCAGGGCCGTGCCATGCCGTTCATCTCGGGCGTGAAGCTGTGGATCGAGAGCACCGCCGGGTGAACACCCCGGGCGATGTAAGCGTCGATCGCCTGCTCGATCGCACGGTGATAGGGCTGGAACAGCGTCGCGATCCGGCGGGCGCGCTCGGCGGCGCCGAGGTCGCGGTTTCCCGGCACCGGGACGCCGTCGCTCACCGCGGGGATCGAGGTGGGATCGTCGAGGTCGCGGTTGCAGTCGATCACCAGGCGCGAATAGCCCGTGAGAATCCCCGGCGCGTCCAGGAGGCGCGACAGGTCGCGGGAGACCGCGGCCGCGCCGATGTCCCAGCCGATGTGAAGGGAGAGCGCCTTGTCGTCGAGGCCCAGCTTCCCCAGCGAGCGCGGCACCGCGCGGCTCGCATGGTCGCAGGTGACGAGCACCGGCGCCTTCCCGTCGCGGTGCACATGCTCCACCGCCGGCGGCTCGCCGGCGCCGATGAGGGCGGACGCGTCGGGGGGCATATCCGTCTCTCTCACACCACCTGGAAGCCGTGGGCGTAGGGGTCGCGGTCGTCGACGAAGATGGTGTTGAAGCCGGTGACGCGGGCCCAGCCGGCGATGCTGGGATTGATCGCGGGCTTGGTGCCGACGCGGGCCTCGCCTTCGACGCGGCCCTCGAAGAGGCTGCCGATGATGCTCTCGTGGACGAACTCGTCGCCGACCTTCAGCTTACCCTTCGCGGCGAGCTGGGCCATCCGCGCCGAGGTGCCGGTGCCGCAGGGCGAGCGGTCGATGGCGCGGTCGCCGTAGAAGACGGCGTTGCGCGCATGGGCCTTGGGATCCCGCGGCTTTCCCGTCCACATCACGTGGCTGACACCTTTGATGGTGGGATTGTCCGGATGCACCGGCTGCAGCTTCTCGCGCATGAGGTTGCGCACGATGGGCGAGAGGCGCAGCACCTGATCCGCCGAGAGGGTCTCGAGCCCGCCGTAGCCCGGCTGCGGATCGATGATGGCGTAGTAGTTGCCGCCATAGGCGACGTCGACCTTGAGCGGCCCGAGGCCCGGCACGTCGATCGCCACGTCCGTCGCCTCGAGAAAGCTCGCGACGTTGAAGAGGCGCACCTTCTCGATGAAGCGGCCGTCGCGCACGTACTCCACCACCACCTTGCCGGCGGGGGCGTCGAGGGCGAGCTTGCCCTCCTCGCGCGGCGTCGCCAGCCCCTGCTCCAGCGCCACCGTCACCGTGCCGATGGTGCCGTGGCCGCACATCGGGAGACAGCCCGAGGTCTCGATGAAGATCGAATCCCAGGTCGCAGTCGTCCCGGAGCGGCTTGTAGAGCACCGAGCCCGACATCACGTCGTGGCCGCGCGGCTCGAACATCAGGGCATGGCGCACCCAGTCGAAGCGCGCCATGAAATCCTGGCGGTAGTCGCTCATGGTCTTGCCCGCGAGCGCCGGCCCGCCGCCGGCGACGACGCGCACGGGATTGCCGCAGGTGTGCGCGTCGATGCAGAAGAAGGTGGTGGAGGACATCAGTTCGGCCGGCTCGCGATCGCTTCCTCGTAGAGGCGGATGACGCGGCGGCGCTCCTCGCCTTCGAGCTTGAGGCGCGGCGCGCGGGTCATCTCGCTGCCGTTGCCCACGACCTGCTGGCCGAGCTTGATGTACTGCACCAGCTTCGGGAAGGTATCGAGGTGGAGCGTCGGCATGAACCAGCGATAGATCGCCCGCGCCTGCTCCCACTCGCCCTTCGACGCCAGCTCCCACATCCGCATCGACTCCCGGGGGAAGACGTTGATGAGGCCGGAGACCCAGCCCACCGCCCCCAGCAGCATGCTCTCCAGCACGAGATCGTCGACGCCGGAGAACAGGATGTAGCGGTCGCCGGTCAGGTTCACGATGTCGGTGACGCGGCGGAGGTTCTCGCTCGAACTCCTTGATCGCGATCGACGCGGCGCTCGCTGGCGAGCTCCTTGAAGCCTTCCGGCGTCACGTCGACGTTATAGGCGGGCGGGTTGTTGTAGATCATGATCGGGAGCGCGCTCGCCGCCGCCACCGCGCGGAAATGCGCGATCGCCTCGCGCTCGTCGGACTTGTAGACCATGGCCGGCAGCACCATCAGGCCGTCGAGGCCGATCTTCTCGCAGTCGCGGGCGAAGGCCGCGGCCTGGGCCGTGGTGTTCTCCGCGACGCCCGACAGCACCGGGATGCGGCCGCCCACCACTTCCTTGGAAGCCGCCAGCACCTGGCGCTTCTCGGCGGGCTCCAGCGAGCAGTTCTCGCCGACGGTGCCGAGCATGATGAGGCCGTGCACGCCGGCTTTCATCTGCTCCTCGATGCCGCGCTGGGTGCCCGCCAGATCGAGGGCGCCGTCGGGGCGGAACTGGGTGGTCACCGCCGGATATACGCCGCGCCAGGACACGCTCATGGGATCTTTCCTCCGTCAGGGGGTCGCAGGCCGGCGGCCGCCGGCGCCGGAGAATAGCGCCGGGGCGGGCCGCGAGACAACGGCTGCGCCTATTTCACCAGCCGGTGCGCGTCCATGCGCTCCAGCAGACCCTTGGCCTCGGCGGGAAGGATGATGCCGGCGATTTCATAGCCGCTGTGGGAAGTGAACTTGTAGTGCCAAGCCTGCTTCAGCGGATCACCGTCGCCGTAGCGGCTCGCTATGCTGCGTACCAGGTTTTCATCGAGCGCGAACCCCAAATCCTCCGCATGGTCGCACCAGCTCGTTCCCTGCACCCGCTGGCAGCTCCTGTTTCGGCTGATGACGATAACAACTGCCTGCTGTGGCCCGCTGGGCGTCTCGTAGGTCGCGGCATTGAAGAACCGTTCCGGGCCGGAATAGGAGACGGTGAAATAAAGTTGAAACTGGCGCCGGCCGGTTTTCTTGTCGATAAAGCCGCGCAAGAACTCATCCTGATGAAAGAAGTCCGGGATCCCTCCTCCGGTATCCAGGCCATTCTCCGTGGAGAAGCTCGCCACGACATCGAGGCTGTCATCCTTGACTACGGTGGTCTCGCGGAAATGCGTGTCGGTCAGACCGCGGAGCATGGATTGCTCCTCCTGCATGCTCATGCGCGGGTGACAGCCAGCGAGCCATAGCACCGCCGCGGACGCCGCCAGAACGCGCCCCCAAACCCGCCCAAACCGAATGTGCTTCTGAATGTGCATTCCATCCTCCCGTCTGGAACAAACAGCGAACGATGCCATAGAGACGGGCATCTGGCAACCGTTCGGCGAGAGAATAGGGTGGCGGTGGAATTGGGTTCGTTTCGCAAAATCGCGTTTGTGACTTCTTCCGTCGACGCCCGCGTTCCCAGAGGCCGGGCTTGCGGGGGGCGCGGTTCGGGCTAGGATCGCTGCACCCCTCGGGAGGACACCCATGCAACTCCTGGCCATCATCGGTGCCCTCGGCATCGTTCTCGCGATCTGCGCCGGGATCTATTTCTTCGGCGGCTACTACAGCGTCTCGGCGGCGGAGGCGGATCTGCCGCCGGTCAAATGGGCGCTGCTGCACGTCCGCACCGCCTCCATCGAGCGGCACGCGATCTTCACGCCGTCGCGTCCCCTCGACGATCCCGCCCTGGTGAAGGCCGGCGCCAAGGCCTTCGCCCAGCGCGGCTGCGTCAACTGCCACGGCGGCCCCGGCGCCGACTGGGCGAAATTCTCCGAGGGCCTGCAGCCCGATCCCCCCGATCTCAACGACGTCGCCAAGGAGCTCTCGCCGGCGGAGATCTTCTGGGTGATCAAGAACGGCATCAACATGACGGGCATGCCGAGCTTCGGCCGCATCAAGGTCAACGACGACGAGATCTGGTCGATCACCGCCTTCGTGAAGCAGCTCCCGAAGGTCTCGCCGGAGAACTACAAGGCCTGGTCCGAGGCGCCGTAGCCGGCGCTGCCGCGCGAATTGGGTTCGTTTCGCAAAAATCATTTTTGCGTCGACCAGCCCTCGCTCTGGAGGCCGAGGCAGACCCTGCGATTGATCTCCAAGCGCCGGGTGATCTCGGCGCGCTCCTCCTCGGTTCGAGCGTTGCGGTAGGGATCGGGGTTGGAGGCGAGCATGGGAAAGTCGAAGGGGTTGTCCGGCGACCCCGCGCGCTCCTCCTCCCGGCGCGCGAGCGCCGCCTCCAGGCGCCACCCCTCCTGCCGCCGCTCCAGCGCCTCGAGGGCGCGGTGCAGCGAGCGCTCGATGGAGCGCTCGTAGCGCGTGAGCGCCAGCATCTCCGCCGCTGCGGCGACGAAGACAAGCCCGGCGGGCGGCTTCCCGACGTTGCGCGGGCTGCCCAGCCAGTTGCGCGTCTCGGTCGCGGCGATGCCGGCCTCGGCACGGCAGACCCGGCGCAGCCGCCAGGAGCAGAGCACGATGCGCTCGACCAGCTGCTCCTCCACCGCGTCGGCCGGCGCCAGCGTGGCGCGGAGATCGTCGTGGAAGCTCACGAAATCCGCCGCCTCCTCCTCGTAGCGGATCACCAGCTGCTTGGCGGTGAGCCCGTGCCGCAGCGCGTTCCGGCTCGCGACCGCGAGCCCGGCCGCGGTCTTGGGGCCGGTGCTTTTCTTGGCGTTGCGGCGGTTGGCGGAGATCTGGGCGTCTGAGGTCATGGGAGGCTCCTGTCGGAGAAAATACGCTGCTGCAATGGGTTACGTTCACATCGAACGGTAAAAGCGTACGTCACACGCAAGAAGTGGTTATCGCCCACAGATTTTCAAGGCCCAAATTTCGGCCCGCGATGGTTGAGCGATATGCCAGGATGACTACGTTGGGTGAAGCCCTCCGACCAGGGGCTCAGGGATTTCGGGCAACCATGCGACGCGCGGTCCGTCTCGCCGTAGTGCTGCACCTTGCAATCGCCTGCGCATCGAGCGCCGCGCGCGCCGCCGAGCAGCAGGAATTCCGCTGCCCGGCTCCCGGCACTGTCATCGAATACACGACTGGTAGTCGGATCACCTTCGCCGCCCAGGATGGGTTCTGGTGCACGGGAACCGACGCGAAGAAGAAGCCGTGGCGCTGGTACGCCGTCTTGGCGGGATCAAACTCGCGCTGGATGGAGGGACACTTGGAACGGCTCTGGCCACTCGAGATCGGCAAGGAGATCGAATTCAGATACCAGGTGGATACTTCGACATACTCTTCGAGCATCAGACATATCGTGATGTCGACGAGGTAGACCACTCAATTTTGGAGGCTGTCGATCTAATTGGGCGTGTAGACATAGACTTTTTCGAAGTTGGTAACTGGAATCTAAGCTTGATCTACTATCACGTGACGCGTCTGGGATTTCATTTCGCAAAGTCATGCGGAATCGTGGTCTGATCCCGGAGCCAAAAATGAGAATGGCTTTCACTTGAAAAATTTACATAACTTTTTTCCCTGCAGGATTCTGGGATTACGCTGACAGTTTGCTTTTCTTCAGGAGATCATACCTCGGGACATTCGCGGCGGAGCGCTGCAGTTGGCGATCCCGGCGGATGGCGGCACAGCCGTTCAGCGGGCGGCGATCGAAGCGTCAGCAGCGCGCGCGAAGAGCCTCGGTGTTGATGTGATTATCACAAAATTCTAGAGGGCACGGGCAATGCGATGGCACTGCTATCTACGGAAGGGCATCGTCTATACGCCGATCACGGCACGTATGGAGCCCCGCGCCGGCTATCTAGAGATGGAGCCGGTGTCCATTGTTCCGGTTTCCGACACGTCGGGTCTTCGCCAGGCCTTTCAAAGAGTGATCGCGCACGGCAATCCCAGCATTCCGCAGCCCGGGCGGGCCAATTTCCCCAAGCCCTTTCTCCACAAGATCGCCGGCGCAAGAAGCATGGCGGCTTTCGAGCGCGAGACACTTACGTGGGGAGTTCATTGCGGCGACGAGGCGCCTCGAATTTTTGGCTACCGCAGACGAAGAGACGGGATCGGCTGGGAACAGGACCCAAACCAGATAACAGTACTTCCGCCCGGATCGACCATCGATGACGTCTGCAATCGCATGATTGCTATCCTCCAGGCGACATCGTGAACGCATCATCACGATCGAGAAGCTGGAATTGGAATTCAGGGGGATTTCAGGGGTGCACCCCACTCAACATAAGTCGGTCGGCTGGGAGTGCGATGCACGAATAGGCATCGTGGTTGGCGATCCCCTCACCCTCTCACTTCGTGGGCGAGAGGCGCTCGGTTTCGCAAGCGCGCCTGTTTTCTCTGCGTCAACTGGCGGTCTCTCGCGAGCGAGGTCCCGATTCTTCTTGGTCCCACCTGCAACCCTTGCCACGCGCCCGCGTTTCTTTTTGGGGGAAAAGCG